>NZ_LGTC01000001.1:6497500-6878816 GCF_001262605.1 Pseudobacteroides cellulosolvens ATCC 35603 = DSM 2933 | reverse complement strand
TAATTTACCTGTTGAAAATGGACCAATATATTTGTTAATGATTGGCTCATACCTACTTTGGGTGATTTCTTTAACAGTATTAGCGATATAATAGGTGGATTTATAGATTTAATCACCAATATTTTCACCAAAATACCTCCGGAATTGATGGCAATCATAATTATCATTTTGGCTTGGAAATTTGCAGGCAGATGGGTTGCGTTATTCTCCGCCATAGGCTTTCTCTATTTAGGCTCCGTTGATATATGGCGGGAAGCTATGCAGACATTATCAGTGGTAGTTGTTGCCACAATCCTTTCAATTATTGTTGGCATTCCTATAGGTATTATAACTTCCAAATCCAAAACAGTTGACCGCATAGTGCGACCTATTCTGGACTTCATGCAGACTTTGCCAAGTTTTGTATATTTAATTCCAGCCATACTCCTATTCGGGCTTGGAAACGTTCCAGCGGTTATTTCTACTTTTATATTTGCAACACCTCCGTCGGTACGTATGACAAACCTTGGTATAAGACAGATTCCCAACGATGTTATGGAAGCTGCTCAAGCCTTTGGTGCCACACAAAAACAATTACTACTAAAAGTTCAACTGCCATTGGCTATCCCAACCATTATGGCAGGAATCAATCAAACTATCATGCTGGCACTTTCAATGGCAGTCATTGCCTCAATGATAGGCGCTCCAGGCCTTGGTTCACTGGTTCTTTCAGGAATATCAAGCGTTAATGTTGGTAAAGGTCTGGTTGGCGGTTTGGGAATTGTAGTTCTTGCAATTATTCTCGACAGGATAACCCAGGGACTGGGACAAAAAAAGTAATAAATACAAGGAGAATTTCTATGTTAAAATTTATCAAAATTTTCATTATGTCTTTTTTAATTATATGTTCTTCAATAGGATGCGGCAGCAATAATGCCGCCTCTCCCAAAAACATAACGCTGACAATGGGTGTAACACCTTGGTCAAGCACTGTACCTCCTACCAAAATAGCAAAGTCTATTTTTGGTAAATATGGGATATAAAGTTGAAGAAATCAGTGCAGACGCTGGGGTGTCTATGCAGGTTATCAAAAGGTGATATAGATATTTTCATGGATTCCTGGCTGCCGGACATGCACAAAAATTATATGAATACATTCGGCAGAACCATTGATGATGTATCTGTAAGTTATCCAAACGGGGAATTAGGTTGGGTGGTTCCTACCTATGTTGAAGTATTGATTCAGTGGCGGATATTAAGGGAAAAGAAAGCCTTTTTGACAAAAAGATATATGGTATTGAAGAAGGGGCCGGCATGACTATGACATCAAAAGAGATGATCAAGGCATACGGCTTGGATTTGGAGTATGTTGCATCAAGTGAAGGTGCAATGCTGGCTCAGGCATCAAAATTAATCGCAAGCAAAAAACCCGTTATTTGCCTTGGCTGCGTCCCCACCCCATGTTTGTTAAATACCAACTGAAGTATTAAAAGACCCAAAGGATTTTTCAAAACATCAGAAGTACACGTACTTACAAATAACAAATAAAAAACAAAGCACCTGAAGCGTATAATTTTTAAGCAAGTGGAACATTGATGTAAGTGAAATTGAAAAAATGATAGTTGAAATCGATAATGAATCTCCCCTGAAGATGTTGCAAAAGCATGGATTGATAAAAATAAAGATAAGGTGGACAAAATGCTGGAACTTAATTAATTGATAAACATATACCTTGATTTATATAGGAGCTTAATGCTCCTTTAATTCATTTATAAAAGAAATTTTAATGTATATGAATGGTGTAATTAATGTTGGATTTTCTAATAATGTTAGATGCTATACTTTCAGTAACTCCTCTATGAACAGCATCGCCCAATGTCCTGTAGGATCGACATATTTAATCGGATTATTTCGAACATATGAATAAAGATTCATTCCGTCTCTTCTGAAGGTGTTCTTGTGTGAACCTTCCTACAACTGGGTTATAGAATCTTGTGCTAAGGTAGTATTGACCAGTCACAGAGTCAAACTGTTCCCCAGCATACCTAAATCTATTCTGTACTTTCTCAACAGCTTCAACTGTATTACCAAATGCATCATACTGATACTGGAGTACATCCAATTTGATGGACACATAGAAAGCTTGTATAATAGACAAAAGAACGGATGTGTCCAACAATGGCAGCAAACACCCAGGTATGGAATCATTCTATCAATGAGTTGTTCCTACAAATCATAAAAGAAGCTGAGGTCTGCCTTAAACGGCTAGTTTGGCCTTATAAAGTGAAGACAATTTCGCGGTGCAAGTAGAGAGGGACGCTGTGAATTTCGACATACGTGAATTGCATTGGATTTTCGTCCCAAAGGTAGCAATAGTGATGTTCATAAGTATCATTTTTTCAAGAGAGGCATCCGGTGTCTTCAATGTTCACATGGAAAAGTATATTCCTCGTTAGAATTGTTGGATACAGTAGGGATTTTGCATTGAAAAAATCACATGACCAAGGAATGATCGGAAATAGAGTAAAGGAAAGCCTTAGCAGCTTTAATTAATGATCCTAGTAGATAGCCTATTGGTAATCTGGACAGTAAAACCGGCACAGAGATTCTTGAGCTGTTAAGGGAAATCAACATAAAAAGCATTACCATTCTTATTGTTACCCAATTGGATGAATCCACCTGGTACGGAAATAGTATAATCATGCTAAAGGATGGGAAATCGTGTCTTAAGCTTATTAAATAGTTTGGCAAAAATAATACAGAAGTCCAACAGAGAAAAATACCAAAAATATCATCATGAACTAACTCTATATATATATTAATAAAACTAGAATTTATCCGATATTAAAAGTGTATAGAGTCTTCGTATTATACGGCATTGATCTAATCATGCACTTCATGTAATTTTAGATACTGTTTGCTTTGGCTGTTCTTCATATGTAAAAATTAGGGAGGATTTCGAATGAGTTTAAGAAAAAAAATAAACTTCATTTTGTTCTTTTCTGTTTTGGTTTGTCCATTTTTTGGATTTAGTACTTCTATATTGCAAGGTGAAAGTCTAACAAATATCCCCATCGCGGTTTTTATATACATACTGGTATTTTCTATACTAGGTTCTACCGTGATTAATTACAAACTAACACCCATCATAAAATACTTGGATTCAAAACAAGAAAATCTTAAACAAGTAGCAAGAAATAATATAAAATTCATTGAAAACTTTTTATTGTATTTTTGATAGTGTATAATACTGTGGGGTTATTTTCAACTTTCCTTTCGGGTAATAAACAACAATATAGTGCTGCAATTGTCCTTTTAGGAGGGCTTCCTCAGTTGTTTTTTCTTTGTATTTCATTAACATTTATACTAATATATTATCTTGAAAAAGAAACATCTGAGCTGGGGGTTCACCAAGGTAAGGGATATATAAATTATAAAATGAAATTTTTTAGTATTTCGATAATTATTCCTATGGCTATTATCCTTCAACTCACAATAACATGTTTAACTATCGTATCTTCAATTCGATTAACGGTAGACCAAAACATTAACAATAATAACCAAATATCAAGTGAAATATATAAAGAAAAGATAGAATTATTTCAAAATGAATTAAGAGAAACATATTCAAAACAAATGCAAAAAATTGTGTATTCAAATGTAATGTCAATTGCAATGCTTATTATCGTATTTATAATTTCCTTAAGAGTAGTATATACGCCAATCAGGGATGTAATCCTGGCATTTAGAAGTCTTGCCAATAATGATAGCGGATTATCCACTTCAATAAAAATCAGTTCAAAGGATGAAATCGGACAAGTAGTTGATAATTTTAATAACTTTGTTCTAAGATTGAAACAGTTGGATAAACTAAAAGATGAGTTTTTAGCAAATGTTTCACATGAGCTTCGAACACCCATCAATAGTATTATTGGCCTCACTGAATCATTGGTTGACGGTGTGGCGGGGGAACCCAACCCCAAAATGAAAGAGAATCTCAATATGATTATTTCCAGTAGCAAGAGACTTTCCAGTCTTATCAATGATATCCTTGACTTCTCAAAGCTAAAAAGCAACGATATTGCAATATCCAGTAAAAATATTGACTTAAAGCAGGCTTCTGAGATGGTTTTAAACATTTTAAAATCACTGACATCTACAAGAAATATTGCGTTGAAAAATGAAATTCCCGATGATATCCCTTGTGCTTTTGCCGATGAAAACAGGGTTCAGCAAATTTTGTTTAATTTATTAGGAAATGCCATCAAATTTACCAGTGAAGGTTACGTTAAGATCAGAGCGGAACAAAAAGATGAGTGGATTTTTATATATATTGAAGATACAGGGATTGGGATTCCAAAAGAAAAGTGCTTGGACATATTTAAATCCTTCGAACAGGTAGACAGCTCTATTGAAAGAAAATATGGGGGTACTGGACTCGGACTTGCCATTTCAAAACAACTGGTTGAGATCCATGGAGGCACAATATGGGTAGATTCAGAGCTTGGAGTAGGCTCAAAATTTGGTTTTACGCTACCTGTAGGCCAAAAGTCGCAAAACATTCCATTGGAACCCCAATTACTAACAAAGTTTGAATATGAAGAAAGTGCTATTATAACCAATTTTTTCGAAGTTCCTTATGAGGAAGCAGAATATCGAGTTCTTGTGGTAGATGATGAAAAAGTAAACAGACAGGTTTTGTTTAACCACTTATCATTAGAGCACTATCATGTATCTTTTGCAGAAAGCGGAATTGAAGCATTGGAAATTTTAAATGAAAGGGAATATGACCTAGTTTTTTTGGATATTATGATGCCCAAAATGTCAGGATATGATGTATGTAAAAAAATTAGAGAAAAATTTAACCTTTTTGAACTCCCTGTGTTAATGCTCACTGCTAAAAATCAGCCCAAAGATTTAGTTGCAGGATTTGAGGCTGGGGCTAATGATTATGTTAATAAACCTTTTGATAAAAAAGAACTTTTATCCAGAACCAAAACACTGCTTCTTTTAAATCATTCGATTAGAGACATTTTAAAGCTTAACGAAGAGATTAATGAGACCCAGAGCGAAATGATATATACGCTGGGAGAAGCAGCAGAAGCCCGTTCAAGAGAAACAGGGTATCATGTGAAAAGAGTGGCGGAATACTCCTATTTACTAGCCATAAAGATTGGCTTTTCTCAGGAAGAAGCCAATATGTTAAAACTTGTTTCGCCCATGCATGATATAGGAAAGATAGCTATAGCGGATGAAATTTTAAATAAGCCCGGAAAACTTACTCCGCAAGAATATGAAATTATCAAAAACCATGTAGAAATCGGATACAATATGATTAATAAATCAAATAGAAAAATGTTGAAGCTTGCCTCTATAATCGCCTATGAGCATCACGAGAAATATGACGGTACGGGGTATCCAAGAGGATTAAAAGGAGAGGAAATAAGTATTTATGGAAGAATTTTAGCTTTGGCAGATGTGTTTGATGCACTGGCCAGTGATCGTGTATATAAGAAAGCCTGGGAAATGGATCGAATATTGGAATTAATAAAAAATGAAAGAGGAAAGCATTTTGATCCTCAATTGGTTGACGTATTTTTTGAAAATCTCAGTGAATTCATTGAAATAAAAAATAAATATGTTGAGGCTATCCAAAATGAGTCAGTGACTATTGGCTAAAAATATACTATAGATATTCACTTTAAAATTAAATCTATCCAGATGTACATGTTTATAATACCAACACTTTAAGTTGATAAAGCTTATCTTCAAAAATTATGAAGGTAAGCTTTTTTGCAGTTGCGTTTGAGGATGTATCAAATTTTGTGTATGGAAAGATTAAGTAGTCTCCTTCTTGGCAAGAATTAGTAATAATTAATGTCAAGGAGGAGACTTTTATGTCAACACTAACAAAAGAGCAGGTTAAAGCAATCGTTCAGGGAAATAATTTCCAAAGTGTTTCGGATGTAAGTGCTTATTTGAAAGATATTTTTAGAGATGTAATCCAAGAACTATTAGAGGCAGAACTTGAAGTAAATCTTGGATATTCTAAGGAAGAACCAAACAAAAAGAATACAGATAACAGCAGGAATGGCTACACCCCAAAGACTTTAAAAAGTGAGTTTGGAGAAGTAGAAATACAGGTTCCAAGAGACCGTAAAGGGGAGTTCCAACCAAAAATTGTTCCTAAATACCAGAGAAATGTTACAGGCATTGAAGATAAAGTTATATCACTATATGCAAGTGGTATGTCTACCAGAGATATTAGTAAGCAGGTTGAAGAACTCTATGGTATTGATTTTTCTGCTGAAATGGTAAGTAGAATTACAGACCGTATTGTACCTGAAATAAAAGAATGGCAACAAAGACCTTTAGAGAGCATATACTCTTTTGTTTTTTTAGACGCCATTCACTACAAGGTAAGGGATGACGGACGAATAGTAAACCGTGCGGCATATGTAGTACTTGGAGTTACTGTTGATGGAAGTAAGGATGTTTTGGGTATTTGGATTGGAGATAATGAGTCATCAAAGTTTTGGCTTGGTGTTCTAAATGACTTAAAGAACAGAGGTGTAAAGGATGTTTTAATCTTTTGTGTAGATGGCCTTACTGGGCTTAGAGACGCTATAAATGCAGCATATCCAAAAGCAGAAGTTCAGCGTTGTATAATTCATCAGTTGCGTAATTCATTTAAATACGTATCCTATAAAGATGCCAAGGAGTTCAGCAGTGATTTTAAAGAAGTGTATCAAGCTATAAACGAGGATGTTGCCTTAGAAAAGCTTTACGAACTAAAGGAAAAGTGGGGTAAGGAATATCCATTTGCAATAAGAAGTTGGGAGAACAACTGGGATGTATTGAGTCCATTTTATAAATTTTCGGAAGAGGTACGGAAAATAATCTACACAACTTATACCGAAAAAATAATTATGCCGATATTTTATGAAATCCCAGAAAATAAAAGGATACCAGAAAAAATATCGGCATAGTTTTTCTATATAATGTATCTTCATCTTAAAGGGAGGTGCATTATAATGCCAGAAGAAACTAAATTAGAAGAAGTTCTACGTCTTACATTAGAATCTCTAAAAGAAAAGGAATATAGCACTGAGACTCTTCTGCGGTACCAAAAGAAATTTCATGTTGTAAATTCACTCGCACAAAACAAGGGGATTTCTGAACCTTCAGATAAATTATTTCAGGAATACCTCAGTGACAACAAAAACAAGTATACTGGCAAATACTCTGTTCTTAAAGAACGCCAACGAATCAGGGTGGTAAATCTTATCAAATCTTATATTTCTGATGGTGAAGTGAATACTTCAAGAAAAAATGGGAAATCTGCAAGTGATGGTATACAGACAGAAACATTAAAAAATGAGTTTAATAGATTCGCTATGATTTTAAAAGAGAATCAGCTTCAGCCTAATACTATCTATACTTACAAGAGAATTGTTGCATATCTTTTAATCTATTGTGAAGAAAAATCTTATCGGTCAATCAATGAGTTGAGTTCTGGTGATATCAGAAATTTCATCTTATATCTTTATGAACATGGCTACTTTAAACCAACTACTATTGCAAGCGGTCTGTCAGGCCTTAAAAGATTCCTTTCTCTCCATCCTGATATAAAGCATCTTATAATGGAGCTTCCGACCCGGCTTCCTCGTGAGCACAGGATAATAGAAATATATAGAGAATCAGAAACCAGTGCTATAAACGAAATACTATCAGGTGGCAATCTTACTAAACGTGATAAAGCTATTTGTCTGTTACTGTTAGAAACAGGATTGAGGGCAGTAGATATCTGTAATATCAAACTTACTGATATTGATTGGAATAAAGATGTAATCTATATAAGGCAACAAAAAACAGGGATGGCATTAAATATCCCGCTTCGAAAATCTTATGGCAATACCATTGTTGATTACATACTGAATGAACGACCCGAATGTAATTCCAAATATCTTTTTGTTAGAGAGTTGGCACCGTTCACACGCTTAAATGGAGAAGGTTCTTCAATCAGAAGTGTACTCTTAAAAATGGAAGCATTAGCTGGTATATCTAACGAAGGAAGAGTTTCTGGCAGTCGAATGACAAGGCATAATGCAGCTTCTGTTATGCTCAGGTCTGGAGTTTCCATGACTAATATCTCTGCAGTTCTTGGCCATACTGATCAGAATATTGTATCTGTATATCTATCAACAAACGAAACAACAATGGCAGCCTGTACCCTTCCTCTTCCCGGAGGTGTACGCAAATGAATAAAACACTATCCGATTTGATAAAAGAATTTTTAGAATACAAAACACGGAATGGGTATGTCTATGCTACTGCGGGATATCATCTGAATAAATATCTTGATTTTTCAGACAGACATTCTCCTGCTGAAAACATACCCGACAAAGATACTGTAAATACATTTTTAAGTAGATATGCAACTACTCCAGGAAGTCTATATAACATAGCGGCTGCTCTCAGAGAATTCTCAAGATATCTTATTGGTTTGGGATACACATCTGCATATGTAATTCCTCAAGGAAAAGTTTCACTACCGACGCCTGTCCAACCATATTTATTTACAGATGGTGAGATTGAAGCTTTTTTCATTGAGTGTGACAGTCTCCAATACGATTGCCATGTCCCTAAAAGGCATATCGTGTTGCCTGCAATGTATAGATTACTTTATTGCTGTGGTCTACGCTGTAAAGAGGCCAGAACCCTAAAAACTGAAAATGTACATCTGGCAGAAAACTATATTGACATCCTTCAATCCAAAGGTCCAAAAAGTAGACGACTTTTTATTTCACAGGAATTGTCTGATTATCTTCTGATCTATGACGCAACAATGAATCATCTCTTTCCTGACAGAACTTTTTTCTTTCCTTCACGAGAAGATACCCCTTATGGTGCTAACACATTTCAGAAGAACTTTTTGAAAATCTGGTATACAGCCTTTCCGAAGAAAAAATGCGATGGCGTGAGCGTAAGAGCTTACGATTTCCGACACCATTTTGCCTATGCTAACATGAACCGCTGGCTTAGGGAAGGAAGAGACATAAATGTAATGATCCCATACTTGATGAAATATATGGGACATCAAGATATAGAAAATACACTTTACTATTTCCACCTTGTTCCTGATATTTATGATGCAATAGTAAAAAAATCATCCTTATTTGAGGGGTTATTACCGGAGGTCAATGCTTATGAATAAAAAAGCAACAGCAGATCAAGACAGTAGTTTTTTTTGGAACAGTGCATCTGAATATCTAAACAATGAACTTCCAAATATTCGTAAAAAGAGTTTGAATACCATAGACGTCTATAGGCGGTCACTCAATAGATATATTGATTTTCTGGAAAAAGAAAAATCTATTAAAAGAGCAGGCATATGCTATCAAGACTTTAATAAAAATAACCTTAAAAATTATCTGTTATTTATGAAAGATTCCCAACGGTTGAGTGAAAAAACATGTAATCTCCAAATGACTGCAATCCGGGCATTGCTCGCTTATGCATCTGAAGAAGCAATAGATATCACTGCGATTTATCTAAATGCGAAAGCGGTAAAAGGACTTACTGTGCCTAAAAATGAAATAGAATACTTTGAGGATGGGCAGCTTAAGACACTTCTGGCAGCATCGCCTGTTGACACAAAGCTCGGTCGAAGAAATCGAATGATTATGATACTCGGTTATGATGCCGGATTGCGTGTTAGTGAACTTATAAATTTGACGGTATCATCTCTTCACTTAGATGCAGAAGTTCCATATGTGACTATCTTAGGAAAAGGTTCAAAGTATAGAAACGTGCCACTGATGAGTAAAACTATCGAACATCTGAAAACATACCTAAAAGAATTCCATCCAATGATAAAGATGGATACACCCTTGTTTTATGCTACAACACATGGAGTACAGCATTATCTTTCTGACGATACAATGCAGGACCTATTGAAAAAATACGCTGACGCAAGCAGGTGCACTATTGCGATGCCAGAAAAGATTCACTTTCATATGTTAAGAAAAACCAGGGCAATGGATCTGTATCAGGCTGGATGTCCTTTGTCATATATCCAGCAGATTCTAGGGCATGAAAGCATTTCAACCACCAGCGGTTTCTATGCATTTGCAACTCTGAAAACATTGGCTGATGCTATTGAAAAGGCCAATCCCTCTGGTTCGGAAGAAAAGCTATGGAAGGATGAGACAGTATTAAAACAACTTTATAGGCTATAAAAACTATGCCGATATTTTTTCTGTTATCCTTTTATTTGCTGGGATTTCATAAAATATCGGCATAATTATTTTTTCGGTATAAGTTGTGTAGATTATTTTCCGTACCTCTTCCGAAAATTTATAAAATGGACTCAATACATCCCAGTTGTTCTCCCAACTTCTTATTGCAAATGGATATTCCTTACCCCACTTTTCCTTTAGTTCGTAAAGCTTTTCTAAGGCAACATCCTCGTTTATAGCTTGATACACTTCTTTAAAATCACTGCTGAACTCCTTGGCATCTTTATAGGATACGTATTTAAATGAATTACGCAACTGATGAATTATACAACGCTGAACTTCTGCTTTTGGATATGCTGCATTTATAGCGTCTCTAAGCCCAGTAAGGCCATCTACACAAAAGATTAAAACATCCTTTACACCTCTGTTCTTTAAGTCATTTAGAACACCAAGCCAAAACTTTGATGACTCATTATCTCCAATCCAAATACCCAAAACATCCTTACTTCCATCAACAGTAACTCCAAGTACTACATATGCCGCACGGTTTACTATTCGTCCGTCATCCCTTACCTTGTAGTGAATGGCGTCTAAAAAAACAAAAGAGTATATGCTCTCTAAAGGTCTTTGTTGCCATTCTTTTATTTCAGGTACAATACGGTCTGTAATTCTACTTACCATTTCAGCAGAAAAATCAATACCATAGAGTTCTTCAACCTGCTTACTAATATCTCTGGTAGACATACCACTTGCATATAGTGATATAACTTTATCTTCAATGCCTGTAACATTTCTCTGGTATTTAGGAACAATTTTTGGTTGGAACTCCCCTTTACGGTCTCTTGGAACCTGTATTTCTACTTCTCCAAACTCACTTTTTAAAGTCTTTGGGGTGTAGCCATTCCTGCTGTTATCTGTATTCTTTTTGTTTGGTTCTTCCTTAGAATATCCAAGATTTACTTCAAGTTCTGCCTCTAATAGTTCTTGGATTACATCTCTAAAAATATCTTTCAAATAAGCACTTACATCCGAAACACTTTGGAAATTATTTCCCTGAACGATTGCTTTAACCTGCTCTTTTGTTAGTGTTGACATAAAAGTCTCCTCCTTGACATTAATTATTACTAATTCTTGCCAAGAAGGAGACTACTTAATCTTTCCATACACAAAATTTGATACATCCTCATTTTAGCTCAACTGTTTTTAGAGAAAATGTACGCAGCTTTGGCATTAATAATGGGCTTTTGTGCATTAAAAGGATACTATTTTTTTAAAGGACAACTCGGAGCTTGGACAAAATGGATAATTTCTTTTTCGGTTATTATTGCAATTGCTATTGCACAACCTATTATTATACTGTTATTATTCGTGCAAAATGGAATCCCTATCACTGGAGAAAACTTACATAATCTATTTTCAAATAGTGAATTTTTAAAGGCTACAAAGTCTAATCTAATCTTGACGTTTTTCATGGCTTTTTTAGGTACACTACCAATACTTCTTGAATTAAAATCAAACCCTAGGCATTTTGTTCCTTCTCTAAAAAAGAATTTAAAAGAATAACATGCTTGTGAATAAGCAATTAACCGAATATTGATAGAATAACGGATTTGTTAAGATTCTTTGGCCCTTTGATATTCTCTGCTTGTTTCCAAGACATTATTGCATTGCTAACAAATGCTGATAAAATCATAGTTTAACTAATAAAACTATCTAATCACAAATCTATATATTAATGTTTTATCTGTAGCAGATCAGTACTCTCTCAATTTTCTGGTTTTCTGAGAAATCAAACTCCAAGTATTCTTTATAACCATTTTTAGAGAAAACTTTACATTTATACAACATTCCATTTTTATATACAATCCAGTTTGGTCCACCATAACATTCAAATAATTCATCATATGTATTGCCTTTATTTACCAAACGATCTTTTGTATCTGTAATATCCAGGTATGCTATTGATCCGTTTGCAAATCTATCTCCTCCGGTAGTAACAATATCAAATATAGGGATATCCTTTGGGTATGACATACGGGCATAATGTACATCACCGGATACACCAATATACCCATAGTTATTAGATTCATCAGCTGTTCCTGTTCCGATTTTTTTTATTACTTCATCAACGGTTGTATTTTTATTTATTTTAAATCCTTTATATACCAATTCAAACTGGCTCTGATCTCTAATAGTGGTATCTTCAGTTAATATGTTTTCATAAATTTCTTCTTTCTCATTACGCTTTATATATTCATAAAACTTTTCCACTCGCTTATAATGATTATCACATATAACCTTAAGCTTATTAACAAAAAATGAATATTCATATGGCTGATTTACTTGTTCTTCCTTAGTGATGATCTCAAAACTCCAAAATCCATTTGCTTTCGCAAGTTCATTTATAAAATCCAAACTGTTAATTTCCATACAATTATGCACAATATCATTAATACTTATATAAAAAACGGGATATACTCCATCCTTAAGAAATTCTAATTTGTCTACATGGTATGAGTATTTCTCAAATACATCTCTTGTCGGATGATTCCATTTTGAAGTATCATCTATTATTTTATCTTTGACATTGTTCTTATTTTCAGATAATGTATTTCTTGGAGTATTAATCGTAGGGGTGTTAATTTCCTTATCTAAAGTGGATGTTGAACTTTCTTTTGTTTTTTCTGGAACAAACATACTAGAATTTTCATTCTTATTATTTGTTGATATAGCACTATGCTTTTCTTTTACATTACAAGCATTTAGCATAATACAAATCACTGATAAAAAGAGTATTCCAAATAATTTATACATTTTTTATCCGCACCTCCTGCATCTTTATGCCTTGTTTTCTTGAGCATATTATATAAAAATCATCGTCAAAAAACCTTTTTATTTTAATCACGAGTTTGACAGAATAAAAATATAAAACATAAACTATTAATAATACACACTTTCTTTTTTCTTTGTGCTAACCTAGTATAAGTAATGATGTAAAGTGCCTATACTTGGACTCCTGATATTCTCTAATGGCTTTCCATATGAGTGTTTTTTTGTTCTATTATTTTTTTAATTTCATCAGATAGTTCAAGAATTCTTTTCCATTCTGTAGAACTTCTTACTCCGTCTACATTCCATTTTTCAGTCTCTTGCAATTCCATAACCATCATTGTTCAAATATATTTTTATATTGTCATTAACAGTTGCCTCGATTTTCCTCACGGTATCATAGCTCCATACAATGCTAATGGCAGCTACACTGGTAATTGATACTGCAAAAATTCCAATTAAAATTTTATAAATTCTTTTCATCACAAAACCTCCCTATTATTTTACTTAAATTAAGTGTAATCTATTTGGAAACCTAAAATATCTGCATAATTATAACATTATATCTAAAAAATCTCTACTATACATAAAAATAAGCTACGATATTCCTCCTAATATGTTTGATTCTATCTCCTTGTATCACCATATATAAAGGGCTTTGTTGAATTTATGCAAAAACCACCAAGGGAAAAATTATGAATTCAAAGCCGATTTATAGAAGCTGATGTTCCGAGTCTTGGGAAAAACAATTCCCCCTCAACATTTAGAAATGCTGGCGAAGCATTACTTTTGAGTCTATAAAGGGACTTTAAGTAACTGAAAAGCTGCTGCTTAGAAGTCTTGCAGAGTCAGGCCCAGATAAAGTATATGGATAAGCGTTCAACCATATACTTTATCTGGGCCACTTTAAGCGACTTTGAAGAAATTCCAGTCTTAGAAGTCAGAAAAAGAAATTTATCGCATACGACATGATGATTCAATTTCATTATTTAAAATGTTATTATCTATTTATTATAAAACTATTTGAAAAATATATCACTTAGTTCTTATAAGTATAGATTGATTTTCTGAATCAATCGACACTTTTGCACCAAGCAGTTCACATAATGATCTTAAAGGCAACATTGTCATATCCTCAACAATTATTGCAGGTATATCAATAGTTTCTTTTTTATCATTTACCAGTATCTCTTTGCTTCCGATCTTGAAAGAAATTTTGTTGTCATCTTTAGTTACATTAATAGATTTGGTAGATCCATCCCATTTTATATCTGCTTTTAATAGGCTTGACATTGCACGAACTGGGAATAAGGTTCTTCCATTTTTTAATAAAATAAGAGGTTGATAATCAGATAATATTCTATTCCCATCTACAAAAACTTTAAAATCCTTTACTGCAAATTCTCCATTCGTAGCATCAAGAAGGACCATTTTATTACTTAATATTTGTACTTTATACTCACTTGATTTTATTTCATTATCTTTTCCATCTGATGCAACAATATGATATTTTAGAATGCCTTCACTTTTAGTCCTGGTGATTTTGCCAGTAAAATAACATCTATTGCTTTTATCAAGAAGAATAACATCTCCATTTTCTAAAACAAGCTTTGCACTTTTAGTAAACCTGCTATCATTGACCTTGACAAAAACCTGTATATCTTCACCTAGGCCAACAGATTCAAAATGGGTACTTGATATTTTATTTTCGGAGGATGAAATTGTAATAGGATTATACGTAAATGGTTTTTCGCGAAACAAATCATTTCCACATCCCCAGCTCATAAGTGTTCCATCTTTATTCAATGCATTCATTGAATAATAGTTTATATAAACTTTATCTACATTATCCAAAATTTTCTCAGGCTTTTCAACATATTTTGTGTTTCCGTTGCCAAGTTGACCAGCTTTGTTGTCACCCCACACATACAAACTTCCATCATTTTTTACTGCTGCACATGAATTTTGGCTAATTTTAAAATCTTTAACATCTTCCATTACTTTCCGTGGCTTTATATCTGCCTTTATCGTTTCTGGCGATTTATTATAATCATATTTAGTAACCATTCCGTATTCCCAAAGGGAACCATCATTACAAAGAGCTAACCCCCTATTATAGATAGAATCATGTTCCACTCGGACAACATTGTCCAATACTTTCCCAAAATTAAGCATAATTTTATCACCAAAACAGCTAACAAAAGTATCATCACCGTATCCTCTGACCCAAAGATCTCCATTTGATTTTATGTAGTAATTGTAGCTATTGATTTTAATGTCTTCCATATTATTTATATCTTTATGGGCATTTTGTGCAATCTCCTCATTAAATTTCTCGTTTTCCTCATACTTTTCAATGATAGGACACATTAAATTCCAATGAGACTTATCTTTTTTAATTATATCTAGTATATGGGTGTTGTTATCAAAGGAGTCAACATCATCCATTATTTTTTTCCCTGGAATATCTTGTCCTGGGATATAGGACGTAAAAAACCAGCCATATAATGCACCGTTATTTGTTATGGCAAAAGTGTAATATTCAGTAACATTAAGATCCTTCACATCATCTGCCAGTTTAACTGGTGGTTGATATTCAAGGGGCTGAGTTTCTAAGCTATCCTCTTCATCTTCCCCAACCGATTTCCCAAAGCTAACCCACAATGAATTATCATTATAAAGAATATATAACCGACTACCATAATGTGAATAAATAGATTTGATGTTTGTTGCATCTATATTAATTTTTACATAATCAGAATTACCGAATAATTTAGAATTTTCCTGCCAAAGTGTGTTATCATTTTTTATAGCAATTCTCCCAAATCGTTTTTTAAAATCACCATTAAACATATTAACACTATAAGAATCTACAATATTATTTAATTCATATTCCCAACTTGTGCCGTCAGGATTTTTTATTGTTGCCTTATTCCCATTCCACTCTACATTTTGCGAAGCATTTTTAGTTAAAACTCTGTTTTTACCTTCGTATCCTATATGTGTTTTCCACATTAGGGTGTCATCTTTTGTGAGTATCCATGAAAAATTCTCATATACCTTTGATACATTCTTATCAGCTACTATTGGTAATGAATATATGCTCTTTGGTGATTTAAGACCAAAATAACATACAGACCCGTCTTTTTTTATTATCTGAATATTATGGAATCCACAACTAGCATATTTGACATTGTTCATTAACTTTTGTGGTAATTGGTAATTACATTTTCCACCAGACCATATAAAATCCATACCCCATGCCCATAAACTACCATCAAATTTTATTGCACAGCTTGTTCCATTTCTGTTTAAATAGGAAATTTCTGAATCTTCATTAGAGTCAACATAAACAACATCTTTTAAAACTAATCTTTTGGAAAAATCATAGATACTTTCTGATATATTGGGATCAGGATTTGTATCTTTTTCTGATATGTTAATCCCCCATAAGTTATTGTCATTTGTGATATAGTAGTTGCTGGCAACATTTTTAACATTATCAGATATCTTAACCTTATTACCCTTACTTAGCGGGGCACCACAGTAATAATTTCTAATAGCATACAAGGTGGATTTTTTATCTATCAGATATATGCATACACTGCCATATGAAATTGCTGTAGCTCCCTTATACAAAAACATAGGCTTATTCACCTTGGATTCACTATCATGAAAAACATTACCACCCCATGCCCAAACAGATCCATCGTTTTTTAATGCAGATAAACCCGAAATGGCTTTAACATTGTCCATAATCTTTATGGGCTTGTTGCTTTCATCAAGTGTACTTTCAGCAAACTGTCCCATGGTGTTTTTGCCCCACACTAAAAGAGTACCGTCTTTTTTTAGTCCAATATATGCATCATCATATTTATCTGAATCAATATCCTTATAGCCTTCAGCCAGTTTTAAATACTTCTGATCATCCTCTTGGGGTATTGACCACAATGTGCCATCGGCTTTTAATCCAACGTCTTTTGCGGTCTTAATAAATCCAAGGTTGTCATTTTTTTCTGCCTTACTAATTGGCGAATTGATCAGTATAGCTGAAAAAGTTATTATAATCAATACAAGTAGGTTTAAAATTCTTAATTGTTTTTGCATTACTATTCCACCTAGTATAATGTTAGTTATTGTAAAATGAGTGCAAAATAAGTGTTAATCAAATGGTCTTTTGCTAAGTCATGAAAATTATACCACTTATATTGCGAACTTGAAAAGTCTTTATGTTATAGAGATTATAGAGTTATTTATAATATGCATTTAATCCACTTGTCAGCAATTAATTTCCATCAGTCAATATATTCGTCACACACAATCAACAGCTAATAAATGGATCAGAAAATGCGTTATTGCAAGGGGATAATGGTAAAACAATGCAGTCTGAATCGTTGATGTTCTTTAGTGATTTTGAGAATTATATACGCTATATTTCTTTTTGTCTACCAAGACTGGAATTTCTTCAAAGTCGCTTAAAGTGGCCCAGATAAAGTATATGGTTGAACGCTTATCCATATACTTTATCTGGGCCTGACTCTGCAAGACTTCTAAGCAGCAGCTTTTCAGTTACTTAAAGTCCCTTTATAGACTCAAAAGTAATGCTTCGCCAGCATTTCTAAATGTTGAGGGGGAATTGTTTTTCCCAAGACTCGGAACATCAGCTTCTATAAATCGGCTTTGAATTCATAATTTTTCCCTTGGTGGTTTTTGCATAAATTCAACAAAGCCCTTTATATATGGTGATACAAGGAGATAGAATCAAACATATTAGGAGGAATATCGTAGCTTATTTTTATGTATAGTAGAGATTTTTTAGATATAATGTTATAATTATGCAGATATTTTAGGTTTCCAAATAGATTACACTTAATTTAAGTAAAATAATAGGGAGGTTTTGTGATGAAAAGAATTTATAAAATTTTAATTGGAATTTTTGCAGTATCAATTACCAGTGTAGCTGCCATTAGCATTGTATGGAGCTATGATACCGTGAGGAAAATCGAGGCAACTGTTAATGACAATATAAAAATATATTTGAACAATGAGCAGAAGATATTAACAGATACCAATGGCTCCAAAATTTCTCCTGTGATTATTAATGGTAGAACTTACTTGCCACTAAGAGCTGTAGCTGGTCTTTCTGGATTTGAAGTAGAATGGGATAGTTATAATCAAGCAGTTATGCTTTCAACCGATAAAGATGAAACAGTTGTGCATGAAGAAAATACAAATGAAGCAAGAGAACTTACATTGTGGCATTTTAATAAGGACGAGAGCCCAAATATTGTAAAGTTATTTAATGAAATACATCCTGACATAAAAATTGCTCTATCGGTTATACCGGATAAAGACCAACAGTATCAGAATAAACTTACTGCCGCTATAAGAGCGGGTTCTGGTGCTCCAGATGTTTTTGCAGTAGAATCTGCTTTCGCTAAAAAATTTGTTAATATGCCTAATGCATATGCTGACCTGAGTGAAAAGGCAAAAAACAATGTACATAACATGATACCATATACAATTCAGGTAGGAACAGATAATAATGGATTACTTAAAGCATTATCATTTCAAGGAGCTCCAGGTGCTTTAGCTTTTAAAAAAGCTGCTGCTCGAAAGTATCTTGGAACTGATGATTCTACAAAAATAACGGATATGGTTTCAACACCAGAAAAAATGTTATTAGCTGCAAAGACGTTGAAAGAAAAAAGTGGAGGAAAGGTTTCCCTATTTCCAACTTTTGAAGAGCCACTTAAGATGTTTATCGGTGGACGTAGTAAGAGTTGGGTAGTTAATGATAAATTAACAATTGATCAAAAGATGCTGGATTTCATAGATTTTGCCAAGACACTAAGAAATAATAAATATGAAGCGAGTTTAGATCAGTGGTCACCAAGCTGGATGTCTGCTATCGGTAGTGATGAAAAGGCTTTAATGTGGTTATGTCCTTATTGGGGGATTCCTTGGATAATAGGATCAAATGATGTAAAGTCAAGAGAAGGTGATAGATGGGGATTAGCTAAACCTACATATCCCTACTTCTGGGGAGGAACATGGTTTGGTATATACAGTAAGTCCGATATGCAAGATATTGCATGGAGTTTTTTAAAATGCATTACAACTGATAAGGATTGGATGAGTAATTGGGCTTATGATAATCAGGATTTTCCAAATAATCTCCAAGTTATTTCTGAAGGTGCACCAGAAGAAAGTAACATAATGGATACAGACTTATATAAATTTTATGAACCATTACTCAAAGATATAAAAGGTACTATTCAAACAAAGTATGATGATACTATAGAGAACTTTTATATTGATTGCATGAGATCATATCTTGCAGGCAAGATTAAGACAAAAAATGATATGATTAAAACATTTAAAGATAAGGTTAAAACAGGTTTGAAGGATGTAACTGTTGAGTAGATGACGAATCTTGATGCCAAATGCCGGAGAAATCCGGCGTTTCTTTTTAATGTAAAAATAAGACCACGTTTAATATTTACTAGCAAGCATATTTTGGACCCCTGATATTCTCTGCTGGTTTCCAGAAAAGAATAGACTATTAAAATAGCCTTATTTATGCTATTTCATAATTTCACCTGATTTAATATTTAAAGAGCTTAAATATTGATCATATGCTAATTTATATGTAGCTTACTAAATCAAGTAACTCATCAAATGAATTACAAACATGAAAAAGATTATCTCAGCATAATTCAATAGTTGTAGTTGATTTTTATCAAAAGTTTTTATGCAACAATAATGTCGATTTATGAAATATTACACCTAAATATAACTGGTATGTAAATATAATGTAAATCATGATTAAATAATATTGCAAATTTGTTATATTTTATGCTATAATAGTCCAACTTGCAAAGTCGTTTCTTTTTGGATGCAATTTAGAGATGAAAGGAGTAATGCATTTTTTTGTAACACTCGAAATAGGAATGCTTTGCTTGAATTATTAATGAGGAGAGAAAAAAATGAAGCTTTTTAAAAACGTCATTAGTTTTGCAATGATATTTATATTTACTACTTGCTTTTCGATTAATGTAAGTGCGTATGAAATAGAAGGTATTCCCAAAAGTCGTAGTATATATTATTCATACCATTCATCCCTCAGTTCCACGTGGAGGACAGTAGTTGAAAATGCAAGAATAACATGGAATAATGCTTCTGGCAATGTGAAAATTTACAGGAATTCTACCGATCATACTGGTAGTGTAGATGTAGGTGATAATAAAAATACTGTTACATATGCTGATGTAACTAATGTTGGATATCCTATTAGCGTTAATGCTGCTACTCCATTGCTTATGTCTGGAGAAATAATTGAAAACTTTGATGTAATATTCAACACAAATCAGACATGGGGAAGCGGTGATAGTTTTTCATATAAAGATAGACAAGGTATTGCAACACATGAATTAGGTCATGTTATTGGTATTGGTGATTATAATTGGGGATATGGTCCATATTATTGGACTAGTGTAACTCAAGTAGCAACTATGTATGGCTATAGTGAATATGGTTTAGGTGGGAATTATTTACCATGCAGCTATTATCTAAGAACATTGCAAGTTGAGGACAAAGATGCAAAATTAGAGATTGCTAGCTTAATCAATTAAAGGAGAGTGAAAATATGAGAAAGATAAAATTACTTTCAGTGCTTACTATTACTTTAGTTATCGCAACAGTAAGTGTGTATATGATAAATTTTAATAGAACTAATAAACCCCAAGGAACTGAACCTAGTACAGAAAAAACCATCAAATATAACTTTTCAGAGGAATTATTTTCTGATGAGAAATTAAAACAAGTTTCTGATTTAATTGTCAGAGCAAAAGTAAAAGGATTAAAAGAAAAAGCAACTAAGAAAGTATCCACAACTTCAAATAATGAAAAAGTGGATATTACTGCCCCAATTGAAATATATGAGGTTGATGTTCTAGAGGGAATAAAAAATAATGAAAAACCGCCAAAAAGCATTGACCTAGTAATACCAGCCTCAAGTATTACAATAGAAACAGGGAAGGAATATATGCTTTCATTATACAAAATAAAGGGAGAATCTTCGTTAACAGGTTCTTATGGATTAACGAGTTTTTCTCAAGGTATATATAAATTAGATGAATCTAATCAAGAATTGGTATCAGTTAAGACTAAACAAAAAATTAAAAAAGACGATTTTATTGCCAAATTTAAAGACTGATGACTAAAATTTTGTTCTAAAAGGGCCCTCTGATATTCCTGAATGGGTTACCAGGCAAATTATACGAAAAAGGCTGGGAAACATCCAGCCTTTTAATAACTTATATGTGCATTATTTAATTACATGTCTGTACAACCTGGAAACTCTAATTCAACCCAGTCTAAAAAGTTATCCTTATTTAATGTAATTTTACTATTCTCAACTGGCAAAGTATCGCCTTGTTCAAGGCGTTCTTTAATGATTTTCAACTTATTAATAAGCCAATTGTGTGTTGTTGGAGTATCGTAAGAATATGCATCATAGAACTTTTCGAATAGCTCCCTAGTAAATATTTTTGTTTCCTTCAAAAGTTTATCAAGGTCCTCATTATACTTCTTTGCATCCTCTGAATTTGACATTTTAAGCACACTCCATTTATTTTTTAATCATTTGATTTGTTTTAGGGTCAAATACATATCCATTTTTCCGTAGATGTGTGTATTCTTTTCCGAAACCTGATAATTCTATTTTACCTGAAGCATTCTTTCTGAATAAGCTTCCAACCTTAGCTTCTGGTTTTGTAGACATAATAATTACATCATTTCTTGCTATAGCATTGTCTAGCCAAGGCTGATTGTATTCATTCCAGAATTGTGTTGGGTTTACATACAACTCATCTGGTACATTTAAAACATTAAAGTAATCTTTTCTAGGGCCAAAGTTCTTTGTCTTAATATTACCCAGCTCATTTACGATTTTTCCAGTATCCTTTGCAAACGTTCCAAGTATTGTTGTTGTCTTGCCTGGAGTAACTTTAAGAACAGCTCCAGAACTTGCTTCATGCTGCAATTGTGTTAAAGACATAAGCCGTTTATATTCAGCAGCAGCCTCTTTTCTTGATTTAAACTGTCCTTTCTTCGACCTTTGGAAATCATTCCAAAGGTTTGATTTCTCACTGCAGTTACCGGATGGGTCAATATAGTTAACAGGGTTATTCTGTACGTAGCTGTATAGGTTTAATCCATCTCCATGATACGGGTCTTCCTGCGTAAACCTTCCTACAACTGGGTTATAGAATCTGGCTCTAAGGTAGTACTGGCCTGTAACCTGATCATACTGCTCCCCAGCATACCTGAATCTATTCTGCACCTTCTCAACAGCTTCAACTGTATTACCAAATGCATCATACTGATACCGATTCACTACATCCCCTTTACCATCCACCAATGCAGTCACATCACCGTGGCCCTAATTAGGTAATATGTACATTGTTATGGTGCTATTTATTATAGAAGAAACTCATTTTTAAACAATGGAACGTTCATACTCCTACCTCACTTGTTTTCTTTTAATATTAACCAGTAACTGAATAATTGAGTAAACCCAAAACTGAAGGCATAAGATATTATCAACGCTACCACTGCAAGTGCGATATTTTGGATACTTTCAGATTGTTTATCCATAAAAGCCTTAAATATAATACCACCAATTAATGCCACTACTCCAATCACTGTATACTTAGGAAGTCCTGATTTATCTTTGTATACTCCTCTGTTAATATTGTATCTATAATACAATATTAAAATAACAACTGTTATATAGCCGATACCTCCAAGTATTAAGTAAAATGCATTTTCAATTAATGCTATTTTATATAGTACTTCATAGAATATCCAAAAAAACATTATTGAATATACTATTGTAGAAACACCAAAATATAAGACAAATACTTGACTAAATTTATGACATTTAAAATAATACAATACAATTCCCCAAAATGGTAAGCCGATACATACTGCTATTATTGCTGTAATAAAGGATGCTCCCAACTTTTCATTGGCAGTAAATTTTGTACCATACATAATAAATGAAAATCCCCAATCAAGCATCACACATAAAAGTAATAAATCTTTAAATTCCTTTTTATCTTGTTTTATAGTACTATTAATCACCTTGAGACACCCACCCTGTTACCTAAATGCATTTGTTATTGCAACTCATGACAGCATATATAAAAGCCCTGTAAAAAACAAGGCTCATATATATACTATCATGCATTTTCTGTTTTGGAAACTGTTGGTTTTATGTACTCCCTTTGGTGAATCATCATTGAATAGATAACCTTTGTAATCTGCCTCATTACTGCAATTAAGGCCTGACGCTTTGTTTTTCCCTGTGATATCTTCTTATTATAATACTCAAGAAAAGTATCATTTATCGGGCTTTTCTTGTCCCTACCTCTACAGATATTCCTTGAAGCAATATCCCTGAATATCTCATACAATCGCCTGTTGCCCTGTTTATTCCTAAAGTTCTTGTCCTTATCACCTGATGAACAGGCCACCGGACTAATTCCGCTGTACCGACACATTTTATCGCTACTTGAAAACCTTCTGATATCTCCAATTTCACTAATCAGCATTGCAGCGGTTATTGTATTAATTCCGGGCATGGTTTCAAGCTTATAAGGAAATTGCTTCATATGCTTTTTAATCTCAGCCTCTATTACTTCCAGTTCTTCATTACAGTGCTTAATTTCCTTTATACAATGAGACACAATAAAGTCCCTTGTTTCCTGATATTCCGTTGATGTGTCGCCATCCTTTTCAACCAGTTTTAATATCTTTTCAGCATGTTCAATTCCAAAAAATCCGCTGCTATGGATGGATAGAAATTCTGCAAGCTCTTCCTTGGTAATGCCTCTTAACTTTGATGGCGAGGGAAAGTTTTGAAAGAATTCCATTCCGGCCTTACAGTAAGTTACCGTAAAGAATTTGGGATAGCTTGGATAATGATGCGATATGTAGCTGTGAACCTGATTTTTAGATGCAGCCCGCACCTTGACTATTGAATTACGTCGAGATACTAAAAGCTGCAGGGTCCAGCTATCATCATGAATTGATGCATCTGGAAGGGTATCCAATTGATTTAATAGAACCTTGGCAACACAAAAGGCATCGTGCCCGTCTGTTTTATGGGATATAGCCTGATTACGCCTTTCTGTATAGGTTAGTGAAGCATCAACAGATTTAACAGTATAGCCGAGATTCAAAAGAAATCTGGTAAAGTTCCTGCCGTTACTTGCTGTATCCTCTAAGCCGAAACATGGAGTAATACCACGTTTTAAATGGGATTTGACAAATTCAATAAGCTTTTCAAAGCCCTTCTTGTTGTTCTCAAACCTAAGTTCTCCGAGCTTTTCAGTAAAGCAGTTAATTATGACTGCTACATGGGTACGCTTATGAATATCCACCCCAATAAATAATTTTTTCATCTTTGGATGCAACATTTTACATTCCCTCCTGTATTAAAATTTCAAGGTACAAACCTTGGCACAAAAGCACCCCTAATATCCAACGATAAGCCGCTAAAATAGAGACTCCGCAAACCCACGCCAACTATTTGCAAGGTATAATAAGCTCTATAAAAATAAGAGCTTTTAACCTGGGAAGAAGGGCAGCATTATTATAACGAAATATGTAAAACATACCGCATGACCACGAACAGCCACATTATTCCCAGCTTAAAAACCCTCATTCAGCCGTATATCTTAAGGGGTATACCAGCATGTGAAACCCTTGAAATCATGTCACGGGTCCCCTTGCTTTTTGCCAAATCCTCATGAAATACCAATACCAAATCAGGCTTTTCCAAATCCAACATAGCCTGGTTCCTGCGAGGTCCGGCACTTTTCCCAAACCTCTGCCAGTCTGCCGGATACTCAACATACCTGATACCGCACTGACGGGCAGCACGAACAGCAAGCGTATCGGCACCCCGACACCCTCCGGCAATAAGTAAATCAATATCAAGACTTTTGACAACAGCTAAAATCTTCTGGTAATCCCTATAAAAACGGCTTCCAGATACTAAAACCTTCATATGTGAAACCTCCAGTTTTACTGAAAAAGCCTGTAAAGAATACAAGCCTTTGCACTAAAGCCGGAAACTGTAAGCACAGCTATATCAATGCTTCTTGAAAATATACAGAATGAAAAACACTAACCGAAACTGATAGACTGAGCTGCCGTAATCTCTGGCAGACCTATGTAAAAATCTCTCAAAATCCCTCATGCATCATCCTTGCAATCTACAGGACGAATAGTAATAATACCCTGTGAAACATCAATAACAACCCTGCATCCAACCTCAAAGCCGAATGTAGCAAGCCACTCAGCCGACACCACGATAGCAGGTGAATCATCCAACCAATGACTCCTGACAGATGATAAAGCTACCATAAAAAACACCTCCCAAATACCACTCATGAGCCTATGTAGGAGATACCCCTGCATAAGCTGGAGCAAAAGATACCGCTATACCATGCCTATGTCAATGGGCTTTGCAAAAAAAGATAAGAAAAAATGCTTACCTCTGGTAATTCTGCGAAGCTGCTAATACTGCACTTATCAGAGCCTTTGTAGCACACATCAAGAGAATGGGGTAACAAATGAAATAGTCACCCCATTCTCTTGAAAATCCAGGTATGGCTTTTATATTTGCCATACCTGGATTTGAATGTTACTTAAAAGCCTCTGCCAGAGTAGCTTTCGGGTTGCTTACGGGTTCAGACTAAACTTATAAGAACCTTAAAAGCCTCTTTGTAAGCAACTTACGCAAGACACATACACAAGAAGTATCAAAAAGTAGGTTTTTGACACTTCTTGTTAGGCTGCTGGAAAAATAAATTTAAGTTTTTCCAGCAGCCGTATGAGTCTAAAAAGATTCTTTGCAGCAGCTTTAAAAGCCGCTTCGTGGTGAAGGTATAACCCTAAAGCCGCTTTTTAGAAGCTCTCAGAGACTCTTATAAGTGTCAACAAGCGATAAAAAATATTTTGCAATTATTTTTTTATCGCTTTAGGATTGGGAAAAAGACATGTGATTGTCTTTTTCCCAATCCGCATGTGACATTTTTGGTGCTAACTGGTGTCTTTGTAGAGGCCCATGAGAATGACAGAAGGACTACAAGGACTCTACAAGTCCTCTTACAGTGGCTCATAAGCGACATCAAGTGAAAACCTTAAATACATATTTTTGAGTTTTTCACTTGAGATATGATGGGAAGTACTGGTAACAGTCCTTCCCACCATATCGGATGTAGCCTACGTAGTCTCTAAAAAGCCTTCTTTGGAGCAAAGCATTTTTCCTTATCTTTTTTTGTCAAAGTCCCGTTGACATAGACATGATATAGCGGTAGCATTTGTCCCGGCTTATGCAGGGTATCTTCCTACATAGGCTCACGAGTAGTATTTGGGAGGTGTTTTTTATGGTAGCTTTATCGTCTGTCAGGAGTCATTGGCTTGATGATTCACCGGCTATTGTGGTGTCAGCTGAGTGGCTTGCCACATTCGGCTTTGAGGTTGGATGCAGGGTTGTTATTGATGTATCACAGGGTATTATTACCATTCGTCCTGTGGATTGTGAGGATGATGCATGAGGGATTTTGAGAGGTTTTTGCATAGGGCTGCCAGAGAGTATGGCAGCTCAGCCTATCAGTTTCGGTTGGTGTTTTCCATCCTGTATATTTTCAAGAAGCGTTGATATAGCTGCTTTTGCAGCTTCCGGCTTTAGTGCAAAGGCTTGTATTTTTTACAGGCTTTTTCAGTAAAACTGGAGGTTTCATATATGAAGGTTCTAGTATCTGGAAGCCGTTTTTATAGGGATTATCAGAAGATTTTGGCTGTTGTCAAAAGTCTTGATATTGATTTACTTATTGCCGGAGGGTGTCGGGGTGCTGATACTCTTGCTGTCCGTGCTGCCCATCAGTGCAGTATCAGGTATATTGAGTATCCGGCAGACTGGCAGAGGTTTGGCAAAAGTGCCGGGCCTCGCAGGAACCAGGCTATGTTGGATTTGGAAAAGCCTGATTTGGTATTGGTATTTCATGAGGATTTGGCAAAAAGCAAGGGGACCCGTGACATGATTTCAAGGGTTTCACATGCTGGTATACCCCTTAAGATATACGGCTGAATGAGGGTTTTTAAGCTGGGAATAATGTGGCTGTTCGTGGTCATGCGGTATGTTTTACATATTTCGTTATAATAATGCTGCCCTTCTTCCCAGGTTAAAAGCTCTTATTTTTATAGAGCTTATTATACCTTGCAAATAGTTGGCGTGGGTTTGCGGAGTCTCTATTTTAGCGGCTTATCGTTGGATATTAGGGGTGCTTTTGTGCCAAGGTTTGTACCTTGAAATTTTAATACAGGAGGGAATGTAAAATGTTGCATCCAAAGATGAAAAAATTATTTATTGGGGTGGATATTCATAAGCGTACCCATGTAGCAGTCATAATTAACTGCTTTACTGAAAAGCTCGGAGAACTTAGGTTTGAGAACAACAAGAAGGGCTTTGAAAAGCTTATTGAATTTGTCAAATCCCATTTAAAACGTGGTATTACTCCATGTTTCGGCTTAGAGGATACAGCAAGTAACGGCAGGAACTTTACCAGATTTCTTTTGAATCTCGGCTATACTGTTAAATCTGTTGATGCTTCACTAACCTATACAGAAAGGCGTAATCAGGCTATATCCCATAAAACAGACGGGCACGATGCCTTTTGTGTTGCCAAGGTTCTATTAAATCAATTGGATACCCTTCCAGATGCATCAATTCATGATGATAGCTGGACCCTGCAGCTTTTAGTATCTCGACGTAATTCAATAGTCAAGGTGCGGGCTGCATCTAAAAATCAGGTTCACAGCTACATATCGCATCATTATCCAAGCTATCCCAAATTCTTTACGGTAACTTACTGTAAGGCCGGAATGGAATTCTTTCAAAACTTTCCCTCGCCATCAAAGTTAAGAGGCATTACCAAGGAAGAGCTTGCAGAATTTCTATCCATCCATAGCAGCGGATTTTTTGGAATTGAACATGCTGAAAAGATATTAAAACTGGTTGAAAAGGATGGCGACACATCAACGGAATATCAGGAAACAAGGGACTTTATTGTGTCTCATTGTATAAAGGAAATTAAGCACTGTAATGAAGAACTGGAAGTAATAGAGGCTGAGATTAAAAAGCATATGAAGCAATTTCCTTATAAGCTTGAAACCATGCCCGGAATTAATACAATAACCGCTGCAATGCTGATTAGTGAAATTGGAGATATCAGAAGGTTTTCAAGTAGCGATAAAATGTGTCGGTACAGCGGAATTAGTCCGGTGGCCTGTTCATCAGGTGATAAGGACAAGAACTTTAGGAATAAACAGGGCAACAGGCGATTGTATGAGATATTCAGGGATATTGCTTCAAGGAATATCTGTAGAGGTAGGGACAAGAAAAGCCCGATAAATGATACTTTTCTTGAGTATTATAATAAGAAGATATCACAGGGAAAAACAAAGCGTCAGGCCTTAATTGCAGTAATGAGGCAGATTACAAAGGTTATCTATTCAATGATGATTCACCAAAGGGAGTACATAAAACCAACAGTTTCCAAAACAGAAAATGCATGATAGTATATATATGAGCCTTGTTTTTTACAGGGCTTTTATATATGCTGTCATGAGTTGCAATAACAAATGCATTTAGGTAACAGGGTGGGTGTCTCAAGGTGATTAATAGTACTATAAAACAAGATAAAAAGGAATTTAAAGATTTATTACTTTTATGTGTGATGCTTGATTGGGGATTTTCATTTATTATGTATGGTACAAAATTTACTGCCAATGAAAAGTTGGGAGCATCCTTTATTACAGCAATAATAGCAGTATGTATCGGCTTACCATTTTGGGGAATTGTATTGTATTATTTTAAATGTCATAAATTTAGTCAAGTATTTGTCTTATATTTTGGTGTTTCTACAATAGTATATTCAATAATGTTTTTTTGGATATTCTATGAAGTACTATATAAAATAGCATTAATTGAAAATGCATTTTACTTAATACTTGGAGGTATCGGCTATATAACAGTTGTTATTTTAATATTGTATTATAGATACAATATTAACAGAGGAGTATACAAAGATAAATCAGGACTTCCTAAGTATACAGTGATTGGAGTAGTGGCATTAATTGGTGGTATTATATTTAAGGCTTTTATGGATAAACAATCTGAAAGTATCCAAAATATCGCACTTGCAGTGGTAGCGTTGATAATATCTTATGCCTTCAGTTTTGGGTTTACTCAATTATTCAGTTACTGGTTAATATTAAAAGAAAACAAGTGAGGTAGGAGTATGAACGTTCCATTGTTTAAAAATGAGTTTCTTCTATAATAAATAGCACCATAACAATGTACATATTACCTAATTAGGGCCACGGTGATGTGACAGCATTGGTTGATGCAGCAGGAAGTGTTGTTAATCGGTACCAGTATGATGCATTTGGTAATACGGTTGAAGCTGTAGAGAAGGTGCAGAATAGATTCAGGTATGCTGGTGAGCAGTATGATCAGGTTACAGGACAGTATTATTTGCGTGCAAGGTTTTATAATCCGGTTGTGGGACGGTTTACACAAGAAGACACATATCGTGGAGATGGATTAAACCTGTACAGCTATGTGCAGAACAACCCAATCAAATATATTGACCCAAGTGGCTATAGCAGTTGTTTGGCTAAAGGAAACATATTTACAAGAGCTAAAAACAAAATTTTGGGAAGACATGACAGCATAGACGATGCAGCGATGCACTTTGGTAAAAAACACAATAAAGGTTCAATAAAGGATAACAGAGAATATGTTTCAGTTGTATATGAAAAGAAGGTTGGAAGCAAAACAATGTATAAATATGTACCTATAAAAAAAGGTGGTGCAGCATCTGCCACTGTTCCAAAACCACCAAAAGGAACAACAGTTGTTGGTATTCTTCATACACATGGAGCTTATGATGCAAGATATGATAATGAGAATTTTTCGCCAGCTGACAAAAACGCAGCAAGAGGTTATAATGCACCAATATATGTAGCAACGCCAAATGGAGCATTAAAGAAATATGATCCATCAACCAATACTGTAAGTGTGCTGTCAACTTCAATGCCCAAAGACCCTAATGCAGTACCTTAAGCACTTACGCAATACAATAAAATTAGTGAGATGAGTGGTTATTATGATTAAAAAATATTTCTTCGTTCCAATACTTTTTGTAATGCTTTGTTTAACAGCATGTGGAAATATTAATGAAAAAGGAGACATTCAAATGACATCGATTAAAAATGAATCAGTACAGCCTAATGACAATATAGAAAAGTTAACAGAAAAATATGAGATTGGAAATAATATTGTACCGAAATTTGACATTGTTAAGGATAAGGAAACTGCTATTAAGTTGGCAGAGGATATTTTGTTACCCATTTATGGGAATGAGATTAATGATAAAAAGCCCTTTGAAGCAACTTATGATGAGGAATTTAAAGCCTGGGTTGTTAGTGGTACACTTGGCAAAAATTTTATTGGTGGAGTTCCAAATGTAATAATTCAAAAAAGTGATGGAAAAGTGCTTGCTGTGTGGCATACAAAATAATTTGAGCTGGAGAAATCCAGCTTTTTTAATTTCCTGGAAAGCCATTAAGGAATATCAGAGGTGCAGATTGTACCAACTATTCCAACATAATGATTTTACCAGGGCACTCTGATTTCTACATGATCAAAATCAACACTTATGGCTCTTTCAGTCTCTCAGAATACAAGTATAAACAAGCATTCCTTCGGAGTCTCTCTGAGGTCGCTAACAGAGTGAAGCCCGGGCAAAGGGCCCCCATTCTTTAGAAAAGCTAACGTAGCCTTACTTTAGAGCTTTTTGAGCCACTTATAAGCAGCTGATTGATTGCTACGGAGTGGGCTTAAAGCATCAGAGCAGGGGAAGTATACGATAGAAGTTTCATTGTATACTTCCCCTGCTCCTGAAGCTTATTTCATGAGGCTTTGCAGAATCAACACGTTATAATTATTCCTTGGTGGGAACTACATTATATCCAAAATATTCTCCAGTTTCTGCATCATATAGTTCTGTGACTGTAACATTTTTTACAAGTCCACTCTCACCTTTTTGTTTTTGCTCTTCACTAATAGGAATTTGAACACCATTTGGACGTTTTGTCTTTACTATCCAAAGCATCCTCTTCGGAGAGAGCATTGTTATTTCATCAGTTTTTTTACCTTCCATTTTGCAGTAATCTTCATATTTCATTGCCTTAGCCATTACAAGTTCTACATTTTCTTTCTTATATTTCACCGTATCAATTTTTTTATTAATATCATAATAACTATCTGTTGGTATCTTCTCGTTATCTTTATATACAGGTTCTGGATTTAAAACAGGTGATGGCATTATCATCCCTTTTTTATCTTCTCTCAGCACTTGTGTATCTTTCTCCACTCCCCAAGATGGTCTAATTTTGCTTTCATCATATTTAGATATAGTGGAAGCTGCTAATACCAATGAAACTGAAGCAATCAATGACACAGAAGTAACCATTGCAATAAACTTCTTGTTCATACTCTTTTATCCTCCTTAATATTTGTTTTTATAATTATATTTTTATATATTAAATATTATATTACATATACAAGTAGGTAAATAGTCAAAATATTAATCAGTACTAGAAAAAATAGAAGTTGGCATGACATCCCAATTTACTATATATCCTACCCACGGTACAGTAATCCATGTAGGGTCGTTTACTGACCAATAACTCCAGGTATTATTTTTGCAATATTGGAATGAGTTTTCATTCCAAACATCAGATGTATTATTTAAATGCCCTGAATACAAACCTATTTCAATACCACTCTGTACACAAGTAGATGTACAGGAAAAAGATCCTCTATCAACATAGTCAATATATACATTCCAGCTTGAGGAACTAGTGCGTTGAATTTGATAAGTATGGTTTGTACCTGTAGCAGTTGAAGGGCCTGTAATATTATAAGAACTAAAACTAACAAAATTCCCATTACTATCATATTTCGTATACGACCTAAAAAATCCGTTTACATAATTTCCGTTCTCATATCCATTCCTAAATCCAGTACAAATTGTGCTATTTGTAGGGCCAACATGGACCCATTGAGCATGTGCGATAATTTCACCACCTGCTATTGCACTTAGTGGTCTAGTAATAGCTTGATAAAAAGAACCTGTGACATTAGCACCAGAATTAATATTATTAATTGCATAGCCTTTATCAGCTGAAGCTATAACTGCAGATGTAATAAAAGTAAAGCTTAAAATCAACATACTAAATAGTATTCTTAACTTACTCATTAGTATAAGCCTCCTTATGTATTTTATATTTTATCCAATTACTTACTAAATAGAACTTAAACTCTGTGTTTGTATAACTTTAATTGTAAAACAATGAATTTGTAATGTACATTACCATTTTATTATAACTTATATCTACTTCAAATTTTGTAGAATTTTGTCATTATGCGGAAATTATTATGTTAATATATAAACCTAGTATTATCCATGTAATTAAAATCATATCACGAGTACCTTTGCTTTTTACCAAATCCTCATGAAAAACTAATATCAAATCAGGCTTTTCCATCTTAAGCATCTGGGCGTTCCTTATAGTCTTGGCACTGATACTCAACATACCTGATTCCACACTGAAGAGCATGGAATTTTGGGATAATTTCGCTGAATCTCTTTTGATGTTTTGATGTATTATCACTATTTATATATAATTGATTTTGAGAGGTTTTTACAGAGTGCTGCCAGAGATTATGGTAGCTCAGTTTATCAGTTTAGATTGGTATTTTTCATCCTGTATATTTTCAAGAAGCATTGATATAGCTGTATTTGCAGTTTCTGGCTTTAGTGCAAAGGCTTGTATTGTTTACAGGCTTTTTCAGTAAATCTGAATGTTCTACATATGAAGGTTTTAGTGTAATTTTAAGATTACTTGAAGAAACCTTACGGAGCAAAACCTGGGAAAACAAATCCCCTCCATCTTTTAGAAAGGCTGACGGAGGTGGGCTTTAGAATCTTTGCAATCGCTTTCAAGTTCAAGGATAGTTCCTTTGGGTTTGTCTTGCAGCGTCAGGACAGGGAAAATGTACTGCAAAAGCTTTTATGGTACATTTTCCCTGTCCTTGTGAAAATTTTATACAGCCGCTCGGCACTTTCAGCTTTTCTTACCCCAAATATATTACTGCTTATTCTTTCTACTATTCAAGAAAACCAAAAAGCCCCTTAAGAAGAGACTTCAGGGATAACCTAACTATTTAATACTTGTATAAAGTAGAAGATTTATTGTTTTATTCTACCACTTATGATATTATACAACCAGAAATTACTTTTTTTATCGACAAGTTTTTTAAATAATGCTATTTATTACGTGAAATATTTTTTCAATCTCAAATTACAAAGTTGGAGGTGACAAAAAGTGACTTACAACAATAATAAGAAACCTATAAAGGATAACCCATCTACAAAAAAGTTAAAAGAAGAAATGGATAGCATGAATTCATTAATTACATTTGGAAAATTTCTAGGAGTTTTCAAAAAGGAAGAATTCAAAGAATTAAGTGGATTAAGGAATCAACTGGAAATACTTACAACACTTCCAGATGACTTTAATGGATTTTTTTCTAAACATGGTTGGATAGCATACGAAGGTTTTAATGTTGAAGTGATGAAAAAAGCTATTGAATATGCAAAACAAGGTAAATTCAAAGAAGCTGAAGAGGAAATACTTAATTATTACATAGAAGATAATATTAGGTTTATTATTTCCAGAGGTGCATCTATTGAAGCATTTAGAGCTAGAAGACAGCTTTCATTAAATGCATTAGATGAATATGTTGAAAAGCATTATTATGCATGTGTTCCATTATTGCTAATGGTAATTGATGGATTAGTCAATGATATTTCTAAAGAAACAGGCTTTTTTGCAGAAAAAACAGATTTAACATCTTGGGATAGTATTGCAGGACATTATTCCGGACTCACAGCACTAAAACAGATATTTAATAGTTCTAGAAAAAAAACTAATACAGAACAAATTACAATGCCATATAGAAATGGAATAATGCATGGAAGAGATTTGAACTTTGACAATATATATGTAGCAGCAAAATGCTGGTGTTGCTTAGCAGCAGTTTTAGATTGGGGACGGGATATAATGAATGGTAAAAAGACAGCACCTGAGCCTCAACCTAAAAAAACATTTATGCAGCAATTAGGAGATTTAAAAGATTCTTTTGATAAATTGGAACAAAGTAATAAATTTAAAGATAGAATTAAAAACTGGAAGCCTAGAAGTTTAGTCATAGAAAGCAATCAATACAAAAACATAAATTCTTCAAAACTACAAGCATTCTCACCCGAAAAATTTGCTGTTGAGTTTTTAGAGTATTGGCAAATGCGTAACTATGGATATATGGCAAAGTATGCTTACTTGCCAATAAAATCCAAGCAAAACTCGCAGGTAGCACGTGAAATGAGAATCATATTTAAGAATAAAGAACTAATTAATTATGAAATAACAAGTATTAATGACGAAGCTCCAGCAATTACTCAAATTGGTATTTCATTAGAAATCTATTATCAAGGCATACAACTAAAGAAACAAACAGTATTTCGCATGCTAATCCAAGGTGACAATGTTATTAATGGAGATAATGATGTACAATGGGTTATTGTTAGCGGGTATCAGTTAATTGAATATTTAAAACTTGATTAAATAAGTAGTAATATTATGCTTTGTTTAGAATTCGTAAGGATTTGAATACAACAGGTGGGTATTTATGTTTTTGTTTCCTGAAAAGATGTATGATTTGGCAAAATAGTTTAACGCAAACTTTTAGTTACAGGGGTGCAATATGATTAATGTAGATAAATTAGATAAGCTATATGAAAGATATGATTTTAAAAAAAGTAACCAATACGCAGATGCTATAGTCTATACACATACAAATGGGTATTTTAACAATGCGGAAATAGTTACTTTAGAAGAAGGAATCGATGTTTCTGATATTATTGTGCGGTACCAAGAAGCTGGTTTCTCATGTAAAAATTCATATTATACTGATATTGAAGAAGTACATGCACAATTATTTAAAGGTTTTTTTTCAGTTTTACGAACAAGAGACAAACTTAAAGGTGAATACTATAAATATTGTCAGAACCAAAATATCAGATTGAAGTTTGATTATTCATATATTAGCTGCAATTATTTTTTTGATGGCAAGGAACAGACCGATAGTGTTGTATCTAAAATTTTAAGTATAATTAACTCTAATGGTCCCCATTTAGTAATATTAGAAGCCGCAGCAGGGTATGGGAAAACATGTACAGCATACGAATTACTAAAAGAGTTAGTCACTTCAGATAGTGATGGGATACCTATTTTTACAGAGCTATCAAGGAACAGGAAAGCTGCTGTTTTCAAATATGTTTTACTTGATGAAATAGATAGACTTTTTCATCATCTAAAATCAGATTTAGTTACTTACGAAATGGCTGAGGGACGTATACCAGTCATAATAGATGGTTTTGATGAATTAATATCAAAGTCAGTTGATATGGATAACAAATTACATGATAAGCATTCAAAGTCTTTTGATGATATGGAATCAATGTTAGATACTATAGGTGATTTACTTACTCATAATACAAAAATTATTCTTACATCACGCAAAAGTGCAATATTTAATGGAGATAAATTTAATAACTGGGTAGAGGGTAGAGAGAATAGATTCAAGGTTACTAGGTTAATTCTGCATGAGCCTAACATAAAAGATTGGCTTGGCACTGAAAAGATAGAAATACTAAAATATCAAAATATTCCATATGAGAGTTTTGGAAACCCTGTCTTATTGGCACATTTAAGAAATATGAGTTGCGATAAATTTAATAACTATTGTAAAGATTCAGAAGAAGTTATCAAGGATTATTTAATCATGCTTTTAGAGAGGGAAAAGGAAAGGCAGGATATACACTTTACTGTTGAAGAACAGCTAGAAATTTTCATAAAATTGGTATATGAAATGGTTGAATTGGATATAACTTCAGAAGATAGGGATTTTATAAAGGATATAATTTTGGTAAAAAATAGAAACCTAATTAATGTTTTACGTTCAAGGTATCCACAAGGATTAAGTCAAAAAGCTGAGGATATCGCATCAACTTTAGCAAGACATGCACTTCTTGATAGGGTTGGCACAAGCAAAAATACAAATAAGATAGGGTTTATTAATGACTTTATATTTGGTCTGTTAATTGGAGAATGCATTTGCAAATTAAAAAATGATTGGCTTATAGACTATAAATATATAGATTTAGCCTGTACTGCTTATAGTGCACGAAGTGCTGATGAAAAAGTAAAATTATATTTGAAATTAAAGCCTATTACATTGATGTTACATTCCCAAGAACAAATAGAAATAGACATAAAACTTAACAACCAATTATCAAGTAATCACAAAGATGCAAGCTTTTATTCGGTAACTTTTAAAAATTTCATATTTCCTGATGGATTTTCTTTTACTGGATGTACATTTAGTCAATGTATATTTAATAAAATAGAAATAAGAAAGTCATCTTTTTATAGTTGTATATTTATAGATTGTAGATTTTATGATTGCACAATTTTAAATGATACACAAGAAGACCGCAAGTTAATCTTTTCAAATTGTTTTGGCGATGATATTAGCCCATTGAAAACCAAAGATTTTGTGACTTCTGATGATGATTACTACTATGAAAAAATAGTATTACAACAATTTTGGCAAAAAGGTAGAGCAAATGCTCAGCCAAATAGAGCTTACAGAACATTATTTGCAGGAGTACCTACAAAACAATATTACAGTGTGGAAAATGCTATAGAAAGTCTTAGAAGAAAAGGAATACTAGAAAAACAAGGTGAATTAGTATATTTAAACTATGAATATATAGGTGAAGTCCGGAATATATTATCTTCCGGAGAAGGAGATATAAATGGGAAATAGTGAATTTGAAAAAATAAAAGAAATTATTGATGGTTATAACCCATCTTTAATCAAAGACCTTGAAAAAGATATTTCAAAAGAACTAAATAGTCTAGGACTTTTTTATAGGTTATTTAGTCGAATTAAAAATGGGAGCTCTACATATGAGAAACTTCTGAACAAAAATTATAGTAATAAAAGGAAAATGCAGGATTTAATTGGTTTCAGAATAGTAGTTTACTTTAATGATGATATCATTTTGTGTATTAAATTATTAAAAAAATTATTTGAGTTTGTCGATGAAACAATTGATACCCCAGATTCATCTACTTTTAAACCTAGTAGAATTAATTTAATTTTTAGATTACCAAATCAATATAAAATAATCTTTGAAAGCATTTTAAATCAATTTCCTATTGATAATACTTTTGAAGTACAAATAAGAACAGTTTTTTCTGAAGGTTGGCACGAAATAGAACATGATATGAGATATAAATGTAAGGAAGAATGGACTGATTATCCTGATCAGTCAAGAATTTTGAACGGAATAGTTGCAACTCTTGAAACATGTGATTGGTCTATTTTGACACTCTTTGATGAACTCGCATATAAACACTATCAGAAAAAGAATTGGATACAAATGCTAAAGAATAAATTTAGATTAAGACTGTATGATTATAATCTAAGCGACTCTGTTAAGGAGTATTTTAATAACAATATAAATATTGCAAAATGTTTTTTTAAAATTGACAAGGAAGAACTATTTTCAAAAATTATAGATAAACATGCTTCTATTCCTATAAACCTTAATAATCTGGTTTATATTGCTAATATATTGTTTATAAAAGATGCTGAAATTGATAAACTTACTCCTGCTCTTGTAAAAGAAGAATTTGTTGACTCAAATTAACTCCAAGCTGAAAGTGCCGAACGGCTGTATAAAATTTTCACAAGGACAGGGAAAATGTACCATAAAAGCTTTTGCAGTACATTTTCCCTGTCCTGACGCTGCAAGACAAACCCAAAGGAACTATCCTTGAACTTGAAAGCGATTGCAAAGATTCTAAAGCCCACCTCCGTCAGCCTTTCTAAAAGATGGAGGGGATTTGTTTTCCCAGGTTTTGCTCCGTAAGGTTTCTTCAAGTAATCTTAAAATTACACTAAAACCTTCATATGTAGAACATTCAGATTTACTGAAAAAGCCTGTAAACAATACAAGCCTTTGCACTAAAGCCAGAAACTGCAAATACAGCTATATCAATGCTTCTTGAAAATATACAGGATGAAAAATACCAATCTAAACTGATAAACTGAGCTACCATAATCTCTGGCAGCACTCTGTAAAAACCTCTCAAAATCAATTATATATAAATAGTGATAATACATCAAAACATCAAAAGAGATTCAGCGAAATTATCCCAAAATTCCATGCTCTTCAGTGTGGAATCAGGTATGTTGAGTATCAGTGCCAAGACTATAAGGAACGCCCAGATGCTTAAGATGGAAAAGCCTGATTTGATATTAGTTTTTCATGAGGATTTGGTAAAAAGCAAAGGTACTCGTGATATGATTTTAATTACATGGATAATACTAGGTTTATATATTAACATAATAATTTCCGCATAATGACAAAATTCTACAAAATTTGAAGTAGATATAAGTTATAATAAAATGGTAATGTACATTACAAATTCATTGTTTTACAATTAAAGTTATACAAACACAGAGTTTAAGTTCTATTTAGTAAGTAATTGGATAAAATATAAAATACATAAGGAGGCTTATACTAATGAGTAAGTTAAGAATACTATTTAGTATGTTGATTTTAAGCTTTACTTTTATTACATCTGCAGTTATAGCTTCAGCTGATAAAGGCTATGCAATTAATAATATTAATTCTGGTGCTAATGTCACAGGTTCTTTTTATCAAGCTATTACTAGACCACTAAGTGCAATAGCAGGTGGTGAAATTATCGCACATGCTCAATGGGTCCATGTTGGCCCTACAAATAGCACAATTTGTACTGGATTTAGGAATGGATATGAGAACGGAAATTATGTAAACGGATTTTTTAGGTCGTATACGAAATATGATAGTAATGGGAATTTTGTTAGTTTTAGTTCTTATAATATTACAGGCCCTTCAACTGCTACAGGTACAAACCATACTTATCAAATTCAACGCACTAGTTCCTCAAGCTGGAATGTATATATTGACTATGTTGATAGAGGATCTTTTTCCTGTACATCTACTTGTGTACAGAGTGGTATTGAAATAGGTTTGTATTCAGGGCATTTAAATAATACATCTGATGTTTGGAATGAAAACTCATTCCAATATTGCAAAAATAATACCTGGAGTTATTGGTCAGTAAACGACCCTACATGGATTACTGTACCGTGGGTAGGATATATAGTAAATTGGGATGTCATGCCAACTTCTATTTTTTCTAGTACTGATTAATATTTTGACTATTTACCTACTTGTATATGTAATATAATATTTAATATATAAAAATATAATTATAAAAACAAATATTAAGGAGGATAAAAGAGTATGAACAAGAAGTTTATTGCAATGGTTACTTCTGTGTCATTGATTGCTTCAGTTTCATTGGTATTAGCAGCTTCCACTATATCTAAATATGATGAAAGCAAAATTAGACCATCTTGGGGAGTGGAGAAAGATACACAAGTGCTGAGAGAAGATAAAAAAGGGATGATAATGCCATCACCTGTTTTAAATCCAGAACCTGTATATAAAGATAACGAGAAGATACCAACAGATAGTTATTATGATATTAATAAAAAAATTGATACGGTGAAATATAAGAAAGAAAATGTAGAACTTGTAATGGCTAAGGCAATGAAATATGAAGATTACTGCAAAATGGAAGGTAAAAAAACTGATGAAATAACAATGCTCTCTCCGAAGAGGATGCTTTGGATAGTAAAGACAAAACGTCCAAATGGTGTTCAAATTCCTATTAGTGAAGAGCAAAAACAAAAAGGTGAGAGTGGACTTGTAAAAAATGTTACAGTCACAGAACTATATGATGCAGAAACTGGAGAATATTTTGGATATAATGTAGTTCCCACCAAGGAATAATTATAACGTGTTGATTCTGCAAAGCCTCATGAAATAAGCTTCAGGAGCAGGGGAAGTATACAATGAAACTTCTATCGTATACTTCCCCTGCTCTGATGCTTTAAGCCCACTCCGTAGCAATCAATCAGCTGCTTATAAGTGGCTCAAAAAGCTCTAAAGTAAGGCTACGTTAGCTTTTCTAAAGAATGGGGGCCCTTTGCCCGGGCTTCACTCTGTTAGCGACCTCAGAGAGACTCCGAAGGAATGCTTGTTTATACTTGTATTCTGAGAGACTGAAAGAGCCATAAGTGTTGATTTTGATCATGTAGAAATCAGAGTGCCCTGGTAAAATCATTATGTTGGAATAGTTGGTACAATCTGCACCTCTGATATTCCTTAATGGCTTTCCAGGAAATTAAAAAAGCTGGATTTCTCCAGCTCAAATTATTTTGTATGCCACACAGCAAGCACTTTTCCATCACTTTTTTGAATTATTACATTTGGAACTCCACCAATAAAATTTTTGCCAAGTGTACCACTAACAACCCAGGCTTTAAATTCCTCATCATAAGTTGCTTCAAAGGGCTTTTTATCATTAATCTCATTCCCATAAATGGGTAACAAAATATCCTCTGCCAACTTAATAGCAGTTTCCTTATCCTTAACAATGTCAAATTTCGGTACAATATTATTTCCAATCTCATATTTTTCTGTTAACTTTTCTATATTGTCATTAGGCTGTACTGATTCATTTTTAATCGATGTCATTTGAATGTCTCCTTTTTCATTAATATTTCCACATGCTGTTAAACAAAGCATTACAAAAAGTATTGGAACGAAGAAATATTTTTTAATCATAATAACCACTCATCTCACTAATTTTATTGTATTGCGTAAGTGCTTAAGGTACTGCATTAGGGTCTTTGGGCATTGAAGTTGACAGCACACTTACAGTATTGGTTGATGGATCATATTTCTTTAATGCTCCATTTGGCGTTGCTACATATATTGGTGCATTATAACCTCTTGCTGCGTTTTTGTCAGCTGGCGAAAAATTCTCATTATCATATCTTGCATCATAAGCTCCATGTGTATGAAGAATACCAACAACTGTTGTTCCTTTTGGTGGTTTTGGAACAGTGGCAGATGCTGCACCACCTTTTTTTATAGGTACATATTTATACATTGTTTTGCTTCCAACCTTCTTTTCATATACAACTGAAACATATTCTCTGTTATCCTTTATTGAACCTTTATTGTGTTTTTTACCAAAGTGCATCGCTGCATCGTCTATGCTGTCATGTCTTCCCAAAATTTTGTTTTTAGCTCTTGTAAATATGTTTCCTTTAGCCAAACAACTGCTATAGCCACTTGGGTCAATATATTTGATTGGGTTGTTCTGCACATAGCTGTACAGGTTTAATCCATCTCCACGATATGTGTCTTCTTGTGTAAACCGTCCCACAACCGGATTATAAAACCTTGCACGCAAATAATACTGTCCTGTAACCTGATCATACTGCTCACCAGCATACCTGAATCTATTCTGCACCTTCTCTACAGCTTCAACCGTATTACCAAATGCATCATACTGGTACCGATTAACAACACTTCCTGCTGCATCAACCAATGCTGTCACATCACCGTGGCCTTAATTAGGTAATATTCAGTTGTATTTTTTATAGCACTTTGTTAGGGTGGTGCTATATTAATCGCTATTATTCCAAGTAAGAACACCTTTACATCGACCAAATCCTCTAAACTCATAAGTAGGATAAATATCTTCACCTTTTTCTTCAATATCTTTAACTAATTCTTCATTAGGTGATATATCTACATAAATCCAAGCCTCAACTGATTCATCCAATTTATCTCTATCAACTGAAAGCATACGTGTAGCACTACGATTCCATAGTATTTTATTGATTTCATCAGCATCACTTTCAGTCAATCTAATCTTATTTATTGTAAATTCAGCAAGGCTTTTTAAAATATCTCCTAAATCATCAAATATCACAGTTAATATCCCTTCCTCATTTTTTTGAAGGCAAGAGTTACCAGCAGTTTGATTATCATAAATTACACCCGAATCACAAATTATTATTAAAGCTAGTTGATCAAGTCCATAAAGGCAAACCCTTTTTTTATTATCTTGCACCATAATAAACCTCCGATAATTTTATTTCAGGTACATATCTACTATTTATACAAGATACTCATTCTAAAATATTAAAGAGCAGGTGGCATAAAAGCTATACATATATATGGTACAATACTTAAGAAAGTCATGCCTAAGATAATTAGCATCTTATATCCACCACTAATCCCAGACTTACTTAATATAATTCTACCAATAAAAAGATTTACCAACGCTTCAACTATTAAAAAAGTTATTACCTCTTGTTTAAATGTAAGAAATAAATGCTTGTCTTTCATTATATTAATAGCCATAACTGATATTGGATAGCACATTAGAGAAGTAAAGCTAATTATAAAAGAGTTTCTCAATCGCTTAAACTCTTCGTCTAAGTGCTTTTTTATTAATGAAAACACAAAAAAGTTAATCACAAAATAGGTTGTAAATATAAATAAAAACAAAGGTATAAAGTAAATCAGCATCCAATAGTTTGTACTTTCACCATCAGCTAATCTTGAAATAAGAAATAAATGATTCATTTGGATTATCCTCGCTCAAATAAAAGAACCTATAATGGCTCACATGACAGCATATATAAAAGCCCTGTAAAAACAAGGCTCATATATATACTATCATGCATTTTCTGTTTTGGAAACTGTTGGTTTTATGTACTCCCTTTGATGAATCATCATTGAATAGATAACCTTTGCAATCTGCCTCATTACTGCGATTAAGGCCTGGCGTTTTGTTTTCCCTTGTGATATCTTCTTATTATAATACTCCAGAAAAGTTTCATTTATTGGGCTTTTCTTATCCCTACCCCTACAGATATTCCTTGATGCAATATCCCTGAATATCTCATACAATCGCCTGTTTCCCTGCTTATTCCTAAAGTTCTTGTCCTTATCACCTGATGAACAGGCAACCGGGCTTATTCCGGAATACCGACACATTTTATCGCTACTGGAAAACCTCCTGATATCACCAATCTCACTAATCAGCATTGCAGCGGTTATTGTATTAATTCCAGGCATTGTTTCAAGCTTATACGGAAATTGCTTCATGTGCTTTTTAATCTCAGCCTCTATTACTTCCAGCTCTTCATTACAATGCTTAATTTCCTTTATGCAATGAGATACAATAAAATCCCTTGTTTCCTGATATTCCGTTGATGTATCGCCATCTTTTGCAACAAGCATCAATATCCTTTCTGCATGTTCAATTCCAAAAAATCCGCTGCTATGGATGGAGAGAAATTCCGCAAGCTCTTCTTTTGTAATGCCTTTTAACTTTGACGGTGAGGGAAAGTTTTGAAAGAATTCCATTCCGGCCTTACAGTAAGTTACCGTAAAGAATTTGGTATAGCTTGGATAATGATGCGAAATGTAGCTGTGAACCTGATTTTTAGAGGCAGCCCGTACCTTGACTATTGAATTACGCCGAGATACTAAAAGCTGCAAAGTCCAGCTATCATCATGAATTGATGCATCTGGAAGGGTATCCAATTGATTTAATAGAACCTTGGCAACACAGAACGCATCATGACCGTCAGTTTTATGAGCTATAGCCTGATTACGCCTTTCTGTATAGGTTAGAGAAGCATCAACAGACTTTACAGTATAGCCGAGATTTAAAAGGAATATAGCAAAGTTCCTGCCGTTGCCTGAGGTGTCTTCTAGGCCGAAACATGGAGAAATACCACGTTTTAAATGGGATTTGACAAATTCAATAAGCTTTTCAAAGCCCTTTTTGTTGTTCTCAAACCTGAGTTCTCCGAGCTTTTCAGTAAAGCAGTTAATGATCACTGCCACATGGGTACGCTTATGAATATCCACCCCCACGAACAATTTACGCATTTTTGGATGTAACACTTTACATTCCCCCCTATATTAAAATTTCAAGGTACAAACCTTGGCACAAAAGCACCCTTAATATCAACGATAAGCCCCTAAAACAGGGACTCCGCAAACCCACGCCAACTATTTGCAAGGTACAAGCCCTATAAACCAAAATCACAATGTGATTTTGCAACATTGATCGTTGTCGTGAGAAAATATGGTGTAGCATACAACATATTTTCCTAGACATAATAAGAGCTTTTAACCTGGGAAAAACGGCAGCATTGTTATAACGAAATATGTAAAAATACATATCGCATGACCACGAACAGCCACATTATTCCCAGCTTAAAAACCCTTATCATTCGTATATCTTAAAGGGTATACCAGCATGTGAAGCCCTTAAAATCATGTCACGAGTACCTTTGCTTTTTGCCAAATCCTCATGAAATACCAAAAGTAAATCAGGCTTTTCCATCTTAAGCATCTGGGCGTTCCTGATAGGCCCGGCACTTTTGCCAAACCTCTTCCAGTCTGCCGGATGCTCAATAAACCTGATACCGCACTGACGAGCAGCACGAACAGCAAGCGTATCAGCACCCGACACCCTCCGGCAATAAGCAAATCAATATCAAGACTTTTGACAATAGATAAAATCTTCTGGTAATCCCTATAATAACGGCTTCCAGATACTAAAACCTTCATATGTAAAACCTCCAGATTTACTGAAAAAGCCTGTAAAAAATACAAGCCTTTGCACTAAAGCCGCAAGCTGCAAATATAGCTATATCAATGCTTTTTGAAAATATACAGGATAAAAAACACCAAACGAAACTGGAAGACTGAGCTGCCATAATCTCTGGCAGCCCTATGTAAAAACCTTTCAAAATCCCTCATATCTCATCCTCACAATCTACAGGACGAATGGTAATAATACCCTGTGACACATCAATAACAACCCTGCACCCAACCTCAAAGCCAAATGTAGCAAGCCACTCAGCTGATACCACAATAGCAGGTGAATCATCCAGCCAATGACTCCTGACAGATGATAAAGCTACCATAAAAAAACACCTCCACAAATACTACTCATAAGCCTATGTAGGAAGATACCCTGCATAAGTCGGGGCAAATGCTACCGCTATACCAGGCCTATGTCAATGGGACTTTGATAAAAAAATAAAAGAAAAAATACTTTCTTTAGAGGAGCTTTAGGGAAGCTTTTTAAGAGACTACGTAGACTTCTTCCGATATGACAGAAAAGACTGTTATCAGTCCTTTCTGTCATATCTCAAGTGTAGATTTCAAATATATTTATTTGAAATCTACACTTGATGAGTCTTACAAGACACTGCAAGGGGCCTTGAAGAGTTCTTGGAGTTCTGCTGATCTCATGAGCTTCTACAAAGACCGCCTGTAAGTACCAATAATGTCACATACGGATTGGCAAAAAAGACAACCTAAATGTCTTTTTGCCAATCCTAAAGCGATAAAAAATATAAACTGGGAATATTTTTTATCGCTTGTTGTCGCTTGCAAGAGTCTCTGAACGCCGCTACATAGCGGCTTACGGGTTATGCTTACACTACGAAGAGGCGTTGCTGTTGCTATAGAGAATCTTTTTTGACTCATACGGTTGCTGGAAAAACTTTTTATTGGTTTTTCCAGCAACCTAACGAAAAGCAGCAAATCTATGATTTGATACTTTTCGTGTATGTGTCTGTGTAAGCTGCTTACAAAGAGGCTTTGAATGTGCTTATAAGATCAGCTTGAACCCGTGAGCTTTCCTGAAGCTTCTCCGGTAGAGGCTTTTAAGTATCATTCAACTCCAGGTATGGCAAATATAAATGCCATTCTCCTGATGCGGGCTGCAAAGACCCTGATTAGTGCAGTATTAGGAACTTCGGAGAATTGCAGGGATAAGCATTTTTTCATTTATTTTTTTTCAAAGCCATTGACATAGTTGCTGATATAGCGGTATCTTTTGCTCCAGCTTATGCAGGGTATCTTCCTTCATAGGCTCATGAGTAGTATTTGGGAGGTGTATTTTTATGGTAGCTTTATCATCTGTCAGGAGCCATTGGCTTGATGATTCTCCTGCTATCGTGGTTTCGGCTGAGTGGCTTGCTACATACGGTTTTGAGGTTGGATGCAGGGTTGTTATTGATGTGTCACAGGGTATTATTACCATTCGTCCTGTAGATTGTGAGGATGAAGCATGAGGGATTTTGAGAGGTTCTTACATAGGGCTGCCAGAGATTATGGCAGCTCTGTTTACCAGTTTCGATTGGTGTTTTTTATCCTGTATATTTTCAGGAAGCATTGATATAGCAGCTTCCGGCTTTAGTGCAAAGGCTTGTATCTTTACAGGCTTTTTCAGTAAATCTGGAGGTTTTACATATGAAGGTTTTAGTATCTGGAAGCCGTTATTATAGGGATTACCAGAAGATTTTATCTATTGTCAAAAGTCTTGATATTGATTTGCTTATTGCCGGAGGGTGTCGGGGTGCTGATACGCTTGCTGTTCGTGCTGCTCGTCAGTGCGGTATCAGGTTTATTGAGCATCCGGCAGACTGGAAGAGGTTTGGCAAAAGTGCCGGGCCTATCAGGAACGCCCAGATGCTTAAGATGGAAAAGCCTGATTTACTTTTGGTATTTCATGAGGATTTGGCAAAAAGCAAAGGTACTCGTGACATGATTTTAAGGGCTTCACATGCTGGTATACCCTTTAAGATATACGAATGATAAGGGTTTTTAAGCTGGGAATAATGTGGCTGTTCGTGGTCATGCGATATGTATTTTTACATATTTCGTTATAACAATGCTGCCGTTTTTCCCAGGTTAAAAGCTCTTATTATGTCTAGGAAAATATGTTGTATGCTACACCATATTTTCTCACGACAACGATCAATGTTGCAAAATCACATTGTGATTTTGGTTTATAGGGCTTGTACCTTGCAAATAGTTGGCGTGGGTTTGCGGAGTCCCTGTTTTAGGGGCTTATCGTTGATATTAAGGGTGCTTTTGTGCCAAGGTTTGTACCTTGAAATTTTAATATAGGGGGGAATGTAAAGTGTTACATCCAAAAATGCGTAAATTGTTCGTGGGGGTGGATATTCATAAGCGTACCCATGTGGCAGTGATCATTAACTGCTTTACTGAAAAGCTCGGAGAACTCAGGTTTGAGAACAACAAAAAGGGCTTTGAAAAGCTTATTGAATTTGTCAAATCCCATTTAAAACGTGGTATTTCTCCATGTTTCGGCCTAGAAGACACCTCAGGCAACGGCAGGAACTTTGCTATATTCCTTTTAAATCTCGGCTATACTGTAAAGTCTGTTGATGCTTCTCTAACCTATACAGAAAGGCGTAATCAGGCTATAGCTCATAAAACTGACGGTCATGATGCGTTCTGTGTTGCCAAGGTTCTATTAAATCAATTGGATACCCTTCCAGATGCATCAATTCATGATGATAGCTGGACTTTGCAGCTTTTAGTATCTCGGCGTAATTCAATAGTCAAGGTACGGGCTGCCTCTAAAAATCAGGTTCACAGCTACATTTCGCATCATTATCCAAGCTATACCAAATTCTTTACGGTAACTTACTGTAAGGCCGGAATGGAATTCTTTCAAAACTTTCCCTCACCGTCAAAGTTAAAAGGCATTACAAAAGAAGAGCTTGCGGAATTTCTCTCCATCCATAGCAGCGGATTTTTTGGAATTGAACATGCAGAAAGGATATTGATGCTTGTTGCAAAAGATGGCGATACATCAACGGAATATCAGGAAACAAGGGATTTTATTGTATCTCATTGCATAAAGGAAATTAAGCATTGTAATGAAGAGCTGGAAGTAATAGAGGCTGAGATTAAAAAGCACATGAAGCAATTTCCGTATAAGCTTGAAACAATGCCTGGAATTAATACAATAACCGCTGCAATGCTGATTAGTGAGATTGGTGATATCAGGAGGTTTTCCAGTAGCGATAAAATGTGTCGGTATTCCGGAATAAGCCCGGTTGCCTGTTCATCAGGTGATAAGGACAAGAACTTTAGGAATAAGCAGGGAAACAGGCGATTGTATGAGATATTCAGGGATATTGCATCAAGGAATATCTGTAGGGGTAGGGATAAGAAAAGCCCAATAAATGAAACTTTTCTGGAGTATTATAATAAGAAGATATCACAAGGGAAAACAAAACGCCAGGCCTTAATCGCAGTAATGAGGCAGATTGCAAAGGTTATCTATTCAATGATGATTCATCAAAGGGAGTACATAAAACCAACAGTTTCCAAAACAGAAAATGCATGATAGTATATATATGAGCCTTGTTTTTACAGGGCTTTTATATATGCTGTCATGTGAGCCATTATAGGTTCTTTTATTTGAGCGAGGATAATCCAAATGAATCATTTATTTCTTATTTCAAGATTAGCTGATGGTGAAAGTACAAACTATTGGATGCTGATTTACTTTATACCTTTGTTTTTATTTATATTTACAACCTATTTTGTGATTAACTTTTTTGTGTTTTCATTAATAAAAAAGCACTTAGACGAAGAGTTTAAGCGATTGAGAAACTCTTTTATAATTAGCTTTACTTCTCTAATGTGCTATCCAATATCAGTTATGGCTATTAATATAATGAAAGACAAGCATTTATTTCTTACATTTAAACAAGAGGTAATAACTTTTTTAATAGTTGAAGCGTTGGTAAATCTTTTTATTGGTAGAATTATATTAAGTAAGTCTGGGATTAGTGGTGGATATAAGATGCTAATTATCTTAGGCATGACTTTCTTAAGTATTGTACCATATATATGTATAGCTTTTATGCCACCTGCTCTTTAATATTTTAGAATGAGTATCTTGTATAAATAGTAGATATGTACCTGAAATAAAATTATCGGAGGTTTATTATGGTGCAAGATAATAAAAAAAGGGTTTGCCTTTATGGACTTGATCAACTAGCTTTAATAATAATTTGTGATTCGGGTGTAATTTATGATAATCAAACTGCTGGTAACTCTTGCCTTCAAAAAAATGAGGAAGGGATATTAACTGTGATATTTGATGATTTAGGAGATATTTTAAAAAGCCTTGCTGAATTTACAATAAATAAGATTAGATTGACTGAAAGTGATGCTGATGAAATCAATAAAATACTATGGAATCGTAGTGCTACACGTATGCTTTCAGTTGATAGAGATAAATTGGATGAATCAGTTGAGGCTTGGATTTATGTAGATATATCACCTAATGAAGAATTAGTTAAAGATATTGAAGAAAAAGGTGAAGATATTTATCCTACTTATGAGTTTAGAGGATTTGGTCGATGTAAAGGTGTTCTTACTTGGAATAATAGCGATTAATATAGCACCACCCTAACAAAGTGCTATAAAAAATACAACTGAATATTACCTAATTAAGGCCACGGTGATGTAGTAGGGCTTGTTGATGCAGCAGGAAGTGTGTAGTGAATAAGTATCAATATGATGCATTTGGTAATACAGTTGAAGCTGTTGAGAAAGTACATAATAGATTCCGTTATGCCGGAGAGCAGTATGATCAGGTTACCGGACAGTATTATTTGCGTGCCAGGTTCTACAACCCAGTTGTGGGAAGGTTCACACAAGAGGACACATACAGAGGCGATGGATTAAACCTTTATGCATATGTAAGTAACAACCCTGTAAATTATATTGACCCAAGTGGATATTGTGCGGCAAAGAGTAATCTTTTTGAAAGAGGCTATAATCCTAAACCTGGCGAAAGGTCCATGACTAAAGCTCAATGGAAAGAGCAGTATCGTAAACAACGATTAGAAAAGCCAAAAGCATTTGGAAAATACTCTACTGCTATTGATGATAAGGTAACTGTTATTGAGAAGCAAAGCTTACCTGAGTGGATGAAACCCACATTTACAGATAGTGAATATAGAACAGTAGTTACCAATGAGGATATTATACTTTACAGGGTATATGGTGGAAAAGCTAAAGACACAGGAGCTTTTGTTACTACTGCACCTGCTGGAAATAGAATTCAAGCTAAAATTGATAGTGCATTATTACCGGAATGGGGCGGTTCAAAAGAATTCGAAGCAAAAATATTAGTTCCCAAAGGTACAGTATTGAATATTGGTAAAATTGCTCCGCAAACTATTAAATCTACAGGTACGGTCTTAAAAGGTGGAGATGATCAAATTCTATTACCGCAAAATTGGCCTAAAGATTGGATCATAGGCTCTAGGTCAGTACCGAGTGCATAAAATTATGAAAATGGAAGTGTATTATAATGAAACCAGAGAAAATTAATGATTTAATAGATCAAATAAACAAAGTAATTCTGATACTTGAAGAGGATTTCAAAAAAAATAATGAACCTATGGTTGAACTGATTATAAAACGATATAAAAATGCCAAAGATATGCTGGAAAATACCCCGCAAGAAAGCCTAAAAAGAGTATTATTCAAAATTGATGGTGGAGTAAGAGCATATCTGGAAGTTTCAAGTGATTATATGAATCCGTTACTGGATGAATTGCACAAGGCAGAAAAGCTATTAGACGAATTTTTTAGTTGAAATTAAGGCTGGGTTTTCCCAGCCTTTTTAATCGCTGGAAATCAGCAGAGAATATCAGCGGTGCAGAACAACTTTTGCGATGTAAAAAGTGAATACAGGGGGTAAAAGTCATAAATGAATTTCACATATGGTTAATTTTTAGAGAAAAATTGAAACCTTGACTCACACCTTAATATTGTGTCACCGCATATCCGGCTTTTCTTATAAAATAATAAGCTCTGAGTTTGGACTGATAACCTTATGTCCATTTTCGCCTAACCGTTGTGATACTAACATTTAATTACTGTATATCATCCGTTGAAAAAATTATTAGGATGATATATGCTTTAATAGATAATGTTAGTTTTTTACTAATAACATGGTCTATATTGCTACTATGGGGAAACAATTATGAATACTGTTTATTTTATTGGAGCACTTATATTTGCTGTAGTTGTATGGATGATAATTATAAGATTGTTTATGACATTTATGAACTTTATAGGTGAAAATATAGGGTTATGGGAATTTTTTAAATATTTATTTCTAAAAATTAAAAAAATAATTAAGAAATAAAATCATTTCTGGAAACCAGCAGAGAATATCAGGGGTGCAAAAGACCTATTTTTCTATAGAGTTATATAATTTATAATATGATTAAGTAAAATTTGGGAGGTTTTCTATGAATGAATCAAAAAAGTGTCCTATCTGTAAATTGATCAATCCAGAAGAAGCTGTATTATGTGATTGTGGTTATAATTTTGAGCTTAATAAAGTAGATAGAAATAGTAATTTAGGCTCATTAAAGACTAAATATGCAGGTTTTTTCTTAGAGTACTTGCATATTTTATAGATGTTATTCCTATGATGGTTTTATTAATTTTGTTTTTCCTTATATTCACTGATATTAAGGATGCTTTTATTAAATACTTAGATAACCCGCGTGACTTTCAAGCAAGACAAGATTTTTTATTTAACTATCGTAACAAAATTAGAGATATTTCAACTTTGATTTTTATAGTTTATTCTATAATATTTGAAGCATCGCCATTTCAAGGAACATTAGGTAAAGTACTATTGAAAATTAAAGTTTCAAATATTGATGGCAGTAGAATAACAATTGGAAAGTCTGTCATAAGAAATATATTTAAGCTTGTATCAGGATTTATTATTTGTATTGGCTTAATTATGGTTGCAATAACCAAGAATAAACAAGGCTTACATGATATTGTGGCAAAAACTGTAGTCTTAAAAAATAAATAAGTTCATTTTACAGTTTGATGTGGAGAAAAGAATATTAGTGATCTGGAAACCAGCAGAGAATATCAGGGGTGCAACCTGATCCGTCAGAATATATTTGAGTGACAAAACAAGGTATTGATAAAAGCAAAAAGAAATGATATTATGAAAAAAATGTAAAATTTATGGTAAAATCGTTGCACCAATTAATACTACTGATTCAAAATACAATTTAATATTTATATGAATGCATCTTTTACCATAAAGATTTATGGTTTAGGTGGTGAATAATGACCATTTCAAGTGACGGAGCAACCTCAGCTAAAAATTCCATGATATTTATAGTTTTACAAAGGCTTTTTCCAAATGTTGAATATTGACATTTTATGTCGTATAATAGAATCGTGCTTAAATAAATTAATAATTGATTAGCAAATTCAAAATGGGGGAGCATCAATGGAGTCAAGTGTTTCTAAGGGAAGAAATCTGGTGTTTGCAGCTATGGGCATAATCATTGGGATTTCTATGGTTACAATTTTTTTCAATCTAATAACGGGAGTGCATCAGAGTTTTGTAGTTCAGTTTATAAGGTTCGTCCTAACATGTGGATTATGTTATCTGGTGTATAGTGGAGTAAGTTGGGCAAGATGGGTATGCGTAATATTGATGGGAATTGCATGTTTTTTAGGTCTTTCCGGAGTGCCGTCAATAATTGACAATCCGTTGCTTGGATTAGTGTCATTTCTGTATTTTGCAGCGTATCTAACTGTTATTTTACTGTTATTAATACCTAAAAGCGTAGGAGAATATTTTGAGTCCCTTGAACTAAAAAATCATTAGATAAGTCATGATTTATGGTTGAAAAATTCTTCGGTAAATCAACACCAGTGTGTAGTGCTAGATGCACATAATGCAAAATGCAAATTAACAATTAACAAACTTCTTGAGTCGGTTGGAAATACAAGTAGCTTCAAAGCTGCTGACATAGCGAGTCTGTGGAAAAGCGGTCCCCCTATCTTTTAGAACGGCTTTTGAAGGCAATCTATAAGAATCTTTGAAGAGACTTTAATGAAATGCAGAGCTACTTACAGAGTCAGGACAGAAAAGTTATACAATAATCACTTTATTGTATAACTTTTCTGTCCTTGTAGGTAAGAGCATTAGATTCGGCGAAAATGTCAAGGGTTGCACACTATAACGACGTTCACATGTTGCCCTTGCCTCATAAGTTACAACTTTTTACTGCCTCAACGAAAGCTTTTATTCTTTTAGGGTCTTTATGATGCTTTAAATCAGGATCTGATGATTCAACGCCACTTTGTACGTCAACAGCAAAAGGTCTGGTAAGTCCAATAACACTTACAACATTTTCTGGTGTTAATCCTCCAGCAACAAAATAGGGTATACCTTTTACGACTGAGGATACTTTTGCTAATGATTCTCTATCAGAAAGCACACCTGTTCCCCCACGCATTGAGCTATCAAAAAGCAAAAAGTCGGAAACTTTCGAAATTGATTGTAAAGATTCTGCAATCAAGCTCCTTGTTTCTATAACAGAAATAATTTTAATTGAAGAACCATTGGCACGCAATTTTTCCTTGAATTTAACTATATTATGTTGAGCTGTTTGGAAATGCATTTGAACACAATTCCACTCAAATTGCAAACACATTTCCAACAATTTATCAAGATTAGATTCTTTCGTAACTAACACAAGCGAAAGCCCCGGTGCAGCCTGCTTTATTGATTGAAAAATACCTAGTTTTTCATTTGTAATAGGAGCCCAAATTTGATGTAAACCAAGGAAATCAACACCTTCTTGTGCACAAAAAGCTGCAACTTCAGGCGTCCTAACATCACAAATCTTCACTTTTACTTTTTCCATTATAATCCTCCAAATTCACTTCATATATACTTAGATTACCAATACCTAATGAATAAACAGATGTGTATTGAAAACCCTTTGTATGGCATATTTCGATTTCCACATCTATCCCTAATTCTTTTGATAATCGTTCTATTCTTTTTAAGGCATAGTATGCAACTGGCAATATTATTTTGGGGCTAAACGGGGCTACTAAGTATAATTGTCCCTTTGTATAGGCATGTTTTTTTAATTTTGCTATTTCAACATCTATTTGTGTCAACAATCTACGTATCCCATCCATCAATGAACAGTAGTATTTTATTTCACTTTCATGTGAATTCAAAAGTGTTTGGTTAGCCCTCATGATTTCAAGGGAATCTAGATAATCATTCGAATCAATTGAAAAGAAAATATTGGTACGATGCTCTATTAATCTTGAGTTCAAATAATCTAATAAAAGCTTGCCCTCATGTCCTGAACGACTTGGAAAGATTATGGAACAGACAGATCTATCCTCATTTATTTCTAAGGGTTGTTCTGAGAAAAAGCTATAGAGCATTCCAACATCTTGAGCATACTGAACTGTGGAATGACTATTTGGTGAGACATACGAAAACAAAACTTTATTAATTCCAAAGGTGTTTTCTTCAATGAGTTTTCGATGTATATCGCATAGTGTAAATATTAATTGTCCTGGCATAGAAGTAATATCAATTAAAACATTAAATTTTTTCACATTATTAAAATATGTTTTCAGTCTTTTTTTTAATTTGGCCTCTATTGCGGTCGCAGAATAATTATCGGGAAAATCTATCTTTATATAAATGTTATCAATATGAATATCTTGGCGTAGTTCATTATAGTACCGATCTTTCAGTCCATCCAAAAGTTCATTATTATTATTACGATTTTGTAAATACAGAACTACAGGGTAAATAGTCGCTTTATCGCTATTTGATACAATTTCTTTTATGAAGTGAATTGACCTTTCTTCATAATTAGGACAAATAACTACAACTAAGGGAATCCTTGATGCCTCTTCTATTAATTGTATAAGTCCAATCTCCTTTAACATGATTTTTTTTCACCTCCTATTCGAGAAAGTACACGAGGAAATGGTGCTTCATATAGATTATAATTTCTATACCATAGTAATGGTAGAGAGTTTGAAGGACAATTCTCTGAAGCGACCAGTGTTAATCCACATTTTTTAAACCCGTAACGGAGATCATCCCCACTATTTGACTTATGATCTTCTATGTTCTTGTCGTATTTATAAATATCTGAATCAGCTAGCCATTTGCAGGCTGCTAAAACCCCATCTTTTGTATCAACATTCTTGAATAAACAACACTTATCTTTTGTTTCTTCAGAAATGACATACTTCTCATCAAGGAAAAGTCCTGTCTCAATTGATAATTTGGAAATTTTCAATTTCTCAATTTCCTTTTTTGCAGTAGAAGTAAGTGCTCTTGCAAGAATAATAAATTCTGGGTTTTTATTTGCTTTTTTTGTTAATTCAATTAGCCGTTCTAGATCAGAACACAAAGACGTACCGCTCAAAGCATTATCAGTTAATATGACCCAAAATTTCTTATCCAGCCAAGGGAGTACATTCTCTTCCCCAGGAAAACTATAACCATCAAGAAATTTATTTGCTGTTTTAACGAAAGGACTAACCTGTTGGGTTCGTTGAAAAGTGCCTTTGTCTAAACGCCCTGGGATATTATTATAACGAATAAAATTATTAATCATTCCAGTGGGGTCCACTTCAAGGAAAAGGCTCTGTTGCACAAAATTATTTTTAGATGTATCATATTTTGCTAAGACTTGATCTAGCAAATACCATAACACAGAGTGTGAAAACTTTTTGGGTAGGTAAATCACATTTGCAAACACAGCTAAAACATACTGTTGATATTCTTTTGGCACATAAACTAATGCTTCTCGAATTCGCTCAATTAATGGTGTGTTGTTAGTATCTTTTGAAGCGTATGGATCACTTTTTTCTAGCTGTGCAACAAGATGTAACTTTGCAATTATGTTTTCATCATCAAGAAATTTAGGATTGATTTCGAATTCTTTCCACATTAATAACTCCCCTTATTCAATTAAAATTCCTATTCATGTCTAATATCTAACTTAAAATTTGTTTAATCTCACCAAAATCATTAATGATATAGGTTGGTGTAATTTGGATATGCGAGTATTTATTTAAATCTTGCCTTTTTTTAGTCCATGGTGTTATTGATCTTAATATCTTTCCACTTTCTCTATTATATCTCGTACCATATTTCGCCCAAACATCTTGAACACCAGCACGTTGGGCTGTGGAAATATCCTTTTCAAGGCTATCTCCAATCATATAAATATGTTCCTTGCCAATTTTGTAAAAGTTAATTATTCTATCAATAACAATTGTATTTGGCTTAAGCTCGTTAGTTGTCAAAGTTGTTATTACTGCGTTTTGTTGAAACTCCCTGACTGATAATGAATGCATGATAATATCATTATTTCTTGAGTAAATAGAATCAAAATATTTAAGGACATTCAAACATTTTAGTCTGTATTCTACCCAGTATGCAAAAGCATCGGATAATCCAAAAATCAAAATCTTATTTTTTTTAGCCCACTGTAAAGTAGATTCAACATTTGGATATAGATGAAAATTTTTTTCCCATGTTGTTAAAAATATTCTTTGAGCAAGTTTCTGAATCTTATCTACTTCATCATCTGCGAGATTGACTTGATTCCATATATTCAATTCACTAACAGCATCAGGTATTTCAACTGAGCCATATTTTTTGAACACAGTTTTAAAGGCCCTCAAAATGATATCTTCCTTAATCATAAGTTTTTTTACCAAAAAACTTAATTGTGCCTGAAAGCTTGGAGCGAAGGTGTCCATCCAACTATAAAGAGTGTTATCTAGGTCTAGAATTAACGCTTTCTGTAACATACTAATTCCTTAACTCTCTAGCCAAATCGCATATGGATAAACAAGTTCAGCCTCTAATACAGTAATTTGGGGGACTGTATCTCCTTTATTATCCATAAAGTTGCAGGGCTTAATTCTGGCAAAAGACTTATTTACTCTATATCTAAGATGAAGTGATAGAGGTTTTCCATCATTTTTGCCACCAACTACAAGATAATCATCCAGTGCAAAATTTTCAACTTTCTTCAACTTTCGTGAAACAAAGGCAAATTGGGCACCCTGTAGCTGAACCGGACCAGAAAAAGCCTCAAAATCATTTCCGTTTGATGAGAAATAGTTAATTGCTCCGATATTAGAAATGTAAGAGCTTTGTGTTTCAATAAGTATTAGCCTTGGAGCTTGATTACTTACACTTAAACTCCAACGACAAAACTCCTGAGCTTTCTTGGGCTGGCATAAGACACCTGAATACCCCCAGTAATGAACTCCATGAATAGTTTCTTCCTCCTGCTTTGTTTTAATAATTTCGGACAGTGACATATTGCTATGAGGGCCTACTTTCATTACAATTATGTTTTCAGGCTTTATTTTAGAATTGTCCATTTTTAGCCTCCCTTTTAATAGTACAATTATTCTAATCTCCGATTTCTACATACCAATAGCTACCATTAAATTCCTTGCTTTTTAGGAGTTGTTGCTAAGGTTCTATATATAAATAGTTTTTGCAAGAGTCTGTCCATGCCCATTATAATTTTAGGCTATATGTTTTATTTTCCTTGTTTAAAAGTACTAATATGATATTCTAATTCAAATGCTAAAATCCCATTTATATTCATATTTTTAATTCTACTAATAATTTGGGGTTCTATATTTATTGTTTCACTTTTAATGTCTATATTAACATAGCTATTAAATTCTTTCTCAAGTATATACTTTGCTAATTCTATTGAAAATCCATTTTTCAGTAAAATAATCATATATGGGTCATCACTTCCATATTTGATTTGTTCATAAAATGTCTTTTCAATCATACCTAAATCATTAATAACCTCAATGAATTTCATAAGTGAATTATCCACAAAATCTTGCTCTTCTTTAATTCTAAGAATTGCTAAATTGATTTTTTCCTCTTTTGTTTTAGATGATATATCTACATACAATTCATAAAAATCATCATCATTTCGTTTTATTTCCCCCCACCTTCTTCCAACGTAGATGGTTTTATCTTCAGCTTTTTTCCAATATCCCAAGAATCTGCTAATCATCATCTTATATGAACTTCCCTCTGCTCTCCATGATAGCATCATAGAATAAAAATTTTGGGCATCCTTATGCCTTAATCTTAATAAATTCTCATCCCTTTTTTTAAATTCTACATTTTCATTCAAAAAAATGCTAACTATTGCTGAGATCAGTGTATCAGTAGTTGTAAATGGTGTTTTGAGGGCAGCATTATGCAAGCTATCATTTAATGAATCTTCATTACTAATAATATCAAATTCAGTTATATTATTTAGATAACATAACTTACCAATGCGAGTCTTTGCATAATTAATACTATTAATTCCTTTAACTGAGTTAGGTTCAATATTCTCTAAACACTCAACCACTCGAATAAAATCCTCTTTCTCTTCTTCTGAAAAATTCTTTATTTCATCTTCATTTTGAAGTAACAAATTTTCCTTATTATCTTTTATAATCCTATCTTCTTTAGCACATTTTTGTATAAAATCTGATATATTTGCTCTATTCGAAGTGTATTCTCCTTTAAAAATATAAATAGATGGCTCTAGTAATTGAAGACTTCCTTTTTCCTTATCAAAAATATCTTTAAATCTGCATACTCTTCCAACTAGGTTTTTAAACTGCGACTCAGTAAGATTAGATAAACCCTTCCTATTGTCAAGAATAAATAGTCTTTCTGCTGGAATATTAACTCCTTCAAGTAAGGTTGAACTTGTTACTACATATTTAACATCATCGAATTTTGCAAATACATTCTCGACATATGACCTTATTAAATCCGGCATAACACCATGATGATACAGTACCCCCTTTTTCAAGCATTTTATTAGTTTATAATCTTTATTAATATAATCAGCGATATTTTCACAGATTTTATTAATTTCATCATTTTCAATTAAACCCTGTATATCACTTATTTTACTAGCAACGTATTCAAGTTTTTTAGTTTTATTTAAATAAATAATGTTTTTATTACCAGACAAATGTTCAACTAACTCAACATCTGTTCCTAAATCTATCTTTTGCTTAAGAAAAAACTCATCCAAAAATTGATCATATAAATAGATATTTGTATCAACTTTGTTATTTTCGACAAAGTAGTAATTCTCAACTTTTAGAGATTCATTGGTCTTTATACTTTTAAATTTAGTACTATTTATGTAGGGAATTTTTAAATTATCTGGATCAATAAGAAAAGGTGTAAAATATCTTATGTCAACATTAATATTCCTTTTTTTGAGAATTATGAGAACATATGCTAAAAGATTAGATCTTGAAGTGCTTTCTAGCAAAGAATGTGCTTCATCAACTAATACAACATCTAGAGATAAATCTTGATTTTTTTGTAATAACCTAAGTAATCTTTCCTGTGTAAGAATCGCAATAAATTTATCGTCACCATTATACATATCAGGATGAATAATAACTTTTCCAAATTTATTTATTTGATTAATTTTTGATAAGACTCTTTTTTTTGTCTGAGACAGCAATGCTTTTGTAGGAACAATTATACAAATTTTTTTATTTATATATTTATTAATCATGTTAATTATTATATCCGATTTACCATAAGATGTTGGTGCTACAATTACAAAATCACCTTCTGTATTGTTTGAAAAATCAATAAGATGTTTCTGACCTTTTGTTATGTATATATCATCTTTTCTGAAATTTTCTTTATATGCAGATAAGATTAGAGAATTAAAAGTATCATCTTTTGTATATGAATTTAAATATTGGGTTTCTATAAACTTTGATATTGGGATATAGTCATTTGCTATTGTAAAATCATAAAGAATGCTATAATCTTTTACTGCATTACAATATCTTAAAATTAATCTATAGCCTAATTTGTAAGTTATTTCATCCCCATAATTAATAAGCATTATTGCAAGTTTAAATATAACAGAAATTTCTTGCGAATTCCAGGTTCTTGCTGAATTATCTAAAAATAATGATTTATATAATTCCAAAAAGCTAGTATTTCTAATATCTTTTTTAAATTTTCGGATAGTAATATCATTTGGCATGACTTACACCCCCAACATTTCTTGTCTCAAAAAGTCTTCAATTGTTTTATATGTATTCTTTTGTATTGAAAGGATTATTGAATTTTCAAATAAATTTTCTTTCTTTAATGATTCAAAAAACTCTTTTATGCTTGAAATACTTGCATTGCCTTTTTCTTCATATAATACAGATATTAGTATTACACTTTTCTTATAGTCTTTTTGTTCTTCACACTGGGAATAATCAGTTTTCAACAAAGCCTGTAACTTATTCCTTACTTTATTTGGTGTAGTAAGATTAATATCAATAAGTGCACCTTCCCAAATAATCCTAGACTTGTCAATCAACCTATTATGTATATCTGATTTTGCTTTAGCTAATAAACTTTTATTTTTTATATTGGACTTATTATCACATTTTTGACGATTATAATTGCAATTTTTCTTATTTTGGCAACATTCACCTGATTTAACTTCACAATAAAACATTGAGTTAAGTGTTTTATCATAAACAACAATATCAAATCCTTTTCTCATACTCTTTTCTTCCTTATTAAAGAAAACTGAAGCAGTATTTAGTTGCTTGAAGCTATTAGTTAATAACACATGTGCTATTAATTCACCTATTATTCCTTTCTTCTGCTTGGCAAATTTGTCATCATATCTTTCAAAAAAGTTAACTAAAGTAGATTTATAAGAATAAAAATTTGGGTCCTCTTTTGCTCTAACAGAACCATAACATATATTTGTCAATTTTTCTCTTATTAATTGTTTTAAATCATCAGTGAGCTTTGTGATTCTTACTTTATAGCAGTTATCACTTTTGTTTATCTTCACACCATCCATATTAAACTTCACTCCAAACTTTATTTGTTTAAAGTTTATACAATATTGGTTTATTATGTACGTATATTCTTTACTCTACCAAACGGTATATATAAAACAATTAAACATTAAGTTACATAATTCTACATATATCTATAAATTCCTTCTAATTATGTTATTTTTGTATATTTTATATTTCCTATTTAAGTTTTCCATGGTTCAAGTACCAAAGACTAGATTCCCTTGAAATCATGAGGGCTAACCAAACACTTTTGAATTCACATGAAAGTGAAATAAAATACTACTGTTCATTGATGGATGGGATACGTAGATTGTTGACACAAATAGATGTTGAAATAGCAAAATTAGAAAAACATGCCTATACGAAGGGACAATTATACTTAGTAGCCCCGTTTAGCCCCAAAATAATATTGCCAGTTGCATACTATGCCTTAAAAAGAATAGAACGATTATCAAAAGAATTAGGGATAGATGTGGAAATCGAAATATGCCATACAAAGGGTTTTCAATACACATCTGTTTATTCATTAGGTATTGGTAATCTAAGTATATATGAAGTGAATTTGGAGGATTATAATGGAAAAAGTAAAAGTGAAGATTTGTGATGTTAGGACGCCTGAAGTTGCAGCTTTTTGTGCACAAGAAGGTGTTGATTTCCTTGGTTTACATCAAATTTGGGCTCCTATTACAAATGAAAAACTAGGTATTTTTCAATCAATAAAGCAGGCTGCACCGGGGCTTTCGCTTGTGTTAGTTACGAAAGAATCTAATCTTGATAAATTGTTGGAAATGTGTTTGCAATTTGAGTGGAATTGTGTTCAAATGCATTTCCAAACAGCTCAACATAATATAGTTAAATTCAAGGAAAAATTGCGTGCCAATGGTTCTTCAATTAAAATTATTTCTGTTATAGAAACAAGGAGCTTGATTGCAGAATCTTTACAATCAATTTCGAAAGTTTCCGACTTTTTGCTTTTTGATAGCTCAATGCGTGGGGGAACAGGTGTGCTTTCTGATAGAGAATCATTAGCAAAAGTATCCTCAGTCGTAAAAGGTATACCCTATTTTGTTGCTGGAGGATTAACACCAGAAAATGTTGTAAGTGTTATTGGACTTACCAGACCTTTTGCTGTTGACGTACAAAGTGGCGTTGAATCATCAGATCCTGATTTAAAGCATCATAAAGACCCTAAAAGAATAAAAGCTTTCGTTGAGGCAGTAAAAAGTTGTAACTTATGAGGCAAGGGCAACATGTGAACGTCGTTATAGTGTGCAACCCTTGACATTTTCGCCGAATCTAATGCTCTTACCTACAAGGACAGAAAAGTTATACAATAAAGTGATTATTGTATAACTTTTCTGTCCTGACTCTGTAAGTAGCTCTGCATTTCATTAAAGTCTCTTCAAAGATTCTTATAGATTGCCTTCAAAAGCCGTTCTAAAAGATAGGGGGACCGCTTTTCCACAGACTCGCTATGTCAGCAGCTTTGAAGCTACTTGTATTTCCAACCGACTCAAGAAGTTTGTTAATTGTTAATTTGCATTTTGCATTATGTGCATCTAGCACTACACACTGGTGTTGATTTACCGAAGAATTTTTCAACCATAAATCATGACTTATCTAATGATTTTTTAGTTCAAGGGACTCAAAATATTCTCCTACGCTTTTAGGTATTAATAACAGTAAAATAACAGTTAGATACGCTGCAAAATACAGAAATGACACTAATCCAAGCAACGGATTGTCAATTATTGACGGCACTCCGGAAAGACCTAAAAAACATGCAATTCCCATCAATATTACGCATACCCATCTTGCCCAACTTACTCCACTATACACCAGATAACATAATCCACATGTTAGGACGAACCTTATAAACTGAACTACAAAACTCTGATGCACTCCCGTTATTAGATTGAAAAAAATTGTAACCATAGAAATCCCAATGATTATGCCCATAGCTGCAAACACCAGATTTCTTCCCTTAGAAACACTTGACTCCATTGATGCTCCCCCATTTTGAATTTGCTAATCAATTATTAATTTATTTAAGCACGATTCTATTATACGACATAAAATGTCAATATTCAACATTTGGAAAAAGCCTTTGTAAAACTATAAATATCATGGAATTTTTAGCTGAGGTTGCTCCGTCACTTGAAATGGTCATTATTCACCACCTAAACCATAAATCTTTATGGTAAAAGATGCATTCATATAAATATTAAATTGTATTTTGAATCAGTAGTATTAATTGGTGCAACGATTTTACCATAAATTTTACATTTTTTTCATAATATCATTTCTTTTTGCTTTTATCAATACCTTGTTTTGTCACTCAAATATATTCTGACGGATCAGGTTGCACCCCTGATATTCTCTGCTGGTTTCCAGATCACTAATATTCTTTTCTCCACATCAAACTGTAAAATGAACTTATTTATTTTTTAAGACTACAGTTTTTGCCACAATATCATGTAAGCCTTGTTTATTCTTGGTTATTGCAACCATAATTAAGCCAATACAAATAATAAATCCTGATACAAGCTTAAATATATTTCTTATGACAGACTTTCCAATTGTTATTCTACTGCCATCAATATTTGAAACTTTAATTTTCAATAGTACTTTACCTAATGTTCCTTGAAATGGCGATGCTTCAAATATTATAGAATAAACTATAAAAATCAAAGTTGAAATATCTCTAATTTTGTTACGATAGTTAAATAAAAAATCTTGTCTTGCTTGAAAGTCACGCGGGTTATCTAAGTATTTAATAAAAGCATCCTTAATATCAGTGAATATAAGGAAAAACAAAATTAATAAAACCATCATAGGAATAACATCTATAAAATATGCAAGTACTCTAAGAAAAAAACCTGCATATTTAGTCTTTAATGAGCCTAAATTACTATTTCTATCTACTTTATTAAGCTCAAAATTATAACCACAATCACATAATACAGCTTCTTCTGGATTGATCAATTTACAGATAGGACACTTTTTTGATTCATTCATAGAAAACCTCCCAAATTTTACTTAATCATATTATAAATTATATAACTCTATAGAAAAATAGGTCTTTTGCACCCCTGATATTCTCTGCTGGTTTCCAGAAATGATTTTATTTCTTAATTATTTTTTTAATTTTTAGAAATAAATATTTAAAAAATTCCCATAACCCTATATTTTCACCTATAAAGTTCATAAATGTCATAAACAATCTTATAATTATCATCCATACAACTACAGCAAATATAAGTGCTCCAATAAAATAAACAGTATTCATAATTGTTTCCCCATAGTAGCAATATAGACCATGTTATTAGTAAAAAACTAACATTATCTATTAAAGCATATATCATCCTAATAATTTTTTCAACGGATGATATACAGTAATTAAATGTTAGTATCACAACGGTTAGGCGAAAATGGACATAAGGTTATCAGTCCAAACTCAGAGCTTATTATTTTATAAGAAAAGCCGGATATGCGGTGACACAATATTAAGGTGTGAGTCAAGGTTTCAATTTTTCTCTAAAAATTAACCATATGTGAAATTCATTTATGACTTTTACCCCCTGTATTCACTTTTTACATCGCAAAAGTTGTTCTGCACCGCTGATATTCTCTGCTGATTTCCAGCGATTAAAAAGGCTGGGAAAACCCAGCCTTAATTTCAACTAAAAAATTCGTCTAATAGCTTTTCTGCCTTGTGCAATTCATCCAGTAACGGATTCATATAATCACTTGAAACTTCCAGATATGCTCTTACTCCACCATCAATTTTGAATAATACTCTTTTTAGGCTTTCTTGCGGGGTATTTTCCAGCATATCTTTGGCATTTTTATATCGTTTTATAATCAGTTCAACCATAGGTTCATTATTTTTTTTGAAATCCTCTTCAAGTATCAGAATTACTTTGTTTATTTGATCTATTAAATCATTAATTTTCTCTGGTTTCATTATAATACACTTCCATTTTCATAATTTTATGCACTCGGTACTGACCTAGAGCCTATGATCCAATCTTTAGGCCAATTTTGCGGTAATAGAATTTGATCATCTCCACCTTTTAAGACCGTACCTGTAGATTTAATAGTTTGCGGAGCAATTTTACCAATATTCAATACTGTACCTTTGGGAACTAATATTTTTGCTTCGAATTCTTTTGAACCGCCCCATTCCGGTAATAATGCACTATCAATTTTAGCTTGAATTCTATTTCCAGCAGGTGCAGTAGTAACAAAAGCTCCTGTGTCTTTAGCTTTTCCACCATATACCCTGTAAAGTATAATATCCTCATTGGTAACTACTGTTCTATATTCACTATCTGTAAATGTGGGTTTCATCCACTCAGGTAAGCTTTGCTTCTCAATAACAGTTACCTTATCATCAATAGCAGTAGAGTATTTTCCAAATGCTTTTGGCTTTTCTAATCGTTGTTTACGATACTGCTCTTTCCATTGAGCTTTAGTCATGGACCTTTCGCCAGGTTTAGGATTATAGCCTCTTTCAAAAAGATTACTCTTTGCCGCACAATATCCACTTGGGTCAATATAATTTACAGGGTTGTTACTTACATATGCATAAAGGTTTAATCCATCGCCTCTGTATGTGTCCTCTTGTGTGAACCTTCCCACAACTGGGTTGTAGAACCTGGCACGCAAATAATACTGTCCGGTAACCTGATCATACTGCTCTCCGGCATAACGGAATCTATTATGTACTTTCTCAACAGCTTCAACTGTATTACCAAATGCATCATATTGATACTTATTCACTACACTTCCTGCTGCATCAACAAGCCCTACTACATCACCGTGGCCTTAATTAGGTAATATTTAGCTATATTTTTTATAGCACTTCTTTATGGTGCTATTTCTTCTATAATATAATGACTTTCTATTCTCTTTTAATTCTTTAAAATTCTCTCTTTCTAAAAGATGTAATGAAAAAATCAACCAAGAATAATCCATATGTAGCAAAAAAACTAATTCCTAAAAATCTTACAATAATGACTTCCATGCTTTGTGAAGAAATATCTAATATCTTATAAATTAAAATGGCAACAATTAAAGCAATATAGTTTATTAGCTGCAAAATAACCATCCATATTGTTACTTTAACTTTAATAACATGCAAAAATAGAAATGTTGATAACCAACGATTTAATCTAATTATGCAAGTGGTTCTTGCACTATCATATTTGCAAGAACTTCTCCAAGCACCTAGTATTGATAGCACAAATATACTAACAAATATACTCAAAATTAATTCAAAACCATGTAAGTTGTGCAAATGTGTCTTATCCATAAGGAACCTCGTTTTAATTCTCACGATAGCATATATAAAAGCCCTGTAATAACAAGGCTCATATATATACTATCATGCATTTTCTGTTTTGGAAATGGTTGGTTTTATGTACTCCCTTTGGTTAATCATCATTGAATAGATAACCTTTGCAATCTGCCTCATTACTGCGATTAAGGCCTGGCGTTTTGTTTTCCCTTGTGATATCTTCTTATTATAATACTCAAGAAAGGTTTCATTTATAGGGCTTTTCTTATCCCTTCCCCTGCAAATATTCCTTGATGCAATATCTCTAAATATCTCATACAATCGCCTGTTGCCCTGCTTATTCCTAAAGTTCTTGTCCTTATCTCCTGATGAACAGGCCACCGGACTAATTCCAGAATACCGACACATTTTATCGCTACTGGAAAACCTTCTGATATCACCTATTTCACTAATCAGCATTGCAGCAGTTATAGTATTAATTCCAGGCATTGTTTCAAGCTTATACGGAAATTGCTTCATGTGCTTTTTAATCTCAGCCTCTATTACTTCCAGCTCTTCATTACAATGCTTAATTTCCTTTATGCAATGAGATACAATAAAATCCCTTGTTTCCTGATATTCCGTTGATGTATCGCCATCTTTTGCAACAAGCATCAATATCCTTTCTGCATGTTCAATTCCAAAAAATCCGCTGCTATGGATGGAGAGAAATTCCGCAAGCTCTTCTTTTGTAATGCCTTTTAACTTTGACGGTGAGGGAAAGTTTTGAAAGAATTCCATTCCGGCTTTACAGTAAGTTACCGTAAAGTATTTGGTATAGCTTGGATAATGATGCGAAATGTAGCTGTGAACCTGATTTTTAGAGGCAGCCCGTACCTTGACTATTGAATTACGCCGAGATACTAAAAGCTGCAAAGTCCAGCTATCATCATGAATTGATGCATCTGGAAGGGTATCCAATTGATTTAATAGAACCTTGGCAACACAAAAGGCATCATGCCCATCCGTTTTGTGAGCTATGGCCTGATTACGCCTTTCTGTATAGGTTAGAGAAGCATCAACAGATTTTACAGTATAACCGAGATTTAAAAGGAATATGGCAAAGTTCCTGCCGTTGCCTGAGGTGTCCTCTAGGCCGAAACATGGAGTAATACCACGTTTTAAATGGGATTTAACAAATTCAATAAGCTTTTCAAAGCCCTTTTTGTTGTTCTCAAACCTGAGTTCTCCGAGCTTTTCAGTAAAGCAGTTAATGATTACTGCCACATGGGTACGCTTATGAATATCCACTCCCACGAACAATTTACGCATTTTTGGATGTAACATTTTACATTCCCCCTATATTAAAATTTCAAGGTACAAACCTTGGCACAAAAGCACCCTTAATATCAGCGATAAGTCCCTAAAACAGGGACTCCGCAAACCCACGCCAACTATTTGCAAGGTACAAGCCCTATAAGATAAGAGCTTTTAACCTGGGAAAAACGGCAGCATTGTTATAACGAAATATGTAAAAATACATATCGCATGACCACGAACAGCCACATTATTCCCAGCTTAAAAACCCTTATCATCCGTATATCTTAAAGGGTATACCAGCATGTGAAGCCCTAATAATCATGTCACGAGTACCTTTGCTTTTTGCCAAATCCTCATGAAATACCAAAAGTAAATCAGGCTTTTCCATCTTAAGCATCTGTGCGTTCCTGATAGGCCCGGCACTTTTGCCAAACCTCTGCCAGTCTGCCGGATACTCAATAAACCTGACACCGCACTGACGAGCAGCACGAACAGCAAGCGTATCAGCACCCCTACACCCTCCGGCAATAAGCAAATCAATATTAAGACTTTTGACAACAGCTAAAATCTTCTGGTAATCCCTATAATAACGGCTTCCAGATACTAAAACCTTCATATGTAAAACCTCCAGATTTACTGAAAAAGCCTGTAAAAATACAAGCCTTTGCACTAAAGCCGGAAGCTGCTATATCAATGCTTCCTGAAAATATACAGGATAAAAAACACCAATCGAAACTGGTAAACAGAGCTGCCATAATCTCTGGCAGCCCTATGTAAGAACCTCTCAAAATCCCTCATGCTTCATCCTCACAATCTACAGGACGAATGGTAATAATACCCTGTGACACATCAATAACAACCCTGCACCCAACCTCAAAACCGAATGTAGCAAGCCACTCAGCTGACACCACAATAGCAGGTGAATCATCAAGCCAATGACTCCTGACAGATGATAAAGCTACCATAAAAAACACCTCCCAAATACTACTCATAGGCCTATGTAAGGAATATACCCTGCATAAGTCGGGGCAAATACTACCGCTATATCAGCAACTATGTCAATGGGACTTTGATAAAAAAATAAATGAAAAAATGCTTTCTTCAGAGGGGCTTTAGAGAAGCTTTTTAAGAGGCTTCGTAGATTTCATCCGATATGACAGAAAAGACTGTTATCAGTCCTTTCTGTCATATCTCAAGTGTAGATTTCAAATAAATATATTTGAAATCTACACTTGATGAGTCTTAAAAGCCACTTCAAGAAGCCTTGAAGAGTTCTTGCAGTTCTGCTGATCTCATGAGCTTCTACAAAGCCCCCTGTAAGTACCAATAATGTCACATACGGATTGGCAAAAAAGACAGCTGCATGTCTTTTTGCCAATCCTAAAGCGATAAAAAATATAATTTAATGATATTTTTTATCGCTTGTTGTCACTTACAAGAGTCTCTGAGTGCAGCTACAGGGTAGCTTACGGGTTATGATCTTACTACGGAGGGGCGTTGCAGATACTTCAAGAAACTTTTAAGACTCATACGGCTGCTGGAAAAACTTTTTATTAGTTTTTCCAGCAGCCTAACGAAAAGCAGCAAATCTATGATTTGATACTTTTCGTGTATGTGTCTGTGTAAGCTGCTTAGAAAGAATCTTTGAAGGTGCTTATAAGATTAGTTTGAACCAGTAAGCTGCTCAAAAGCTTCTCCGACAGAGGCTTTTAAGTATCATTCAACTCCAGGTATGGCATTTATATTTGCCATACCTGGAGTTTCAGGAGAATAGGGTGACAAATAAAAAAGTCACCCCATTCTCCTGATGCGGGCTGCAAAGACCCTGATTAGTTCAGTATTAGGGACTTCGGAGAATTGCAGGGATAAGCATTTTTTCATTTATTTTTTTTTCAAAGCCATTGACATAGTTGCTGATATAGCGGTATCTTTTGCTCCAGCTTATGCAGGGGTATCTTCCTTACATAGGCCTATGAGTAGTATTTGTGGAGGTGTTTTTTATGGTGGCTTTATCATCTGTCAAGAGTCATTGGCTTGATGATTCGCCTGCTATTGTGGTTTCGGCTGAGTGGCTTGCTACATTCGGTTTTGAGGTTGGGTGCAGGGTTGTTATTGATGTGTCACAGGGTATTATTACCATTCGTCCTGTAGATTGTGAGGATGAAGCATGAGGGATTTTGAGAGGTTCTTACATAGGGCTGCCAGAGATTATGGCAGCTCTGTTTACCAGTTTCGATTGGTGTTTTTTATCCTGTATATTTTCAGGAAGCATTGATATAGCAGCTTCCGGCTTTAGTGCAAAGGCTTGTATTTTTACAGGCTTTTTCAGTAAATCTGGAGGTTTTACATATGAAGGTTTTAGTATCTGGAAGCCGTTATTATAGGGATTACCAGAAGATTTTAGCTGTTGTCAAAAGTCTTAATATTGATTTGCTTATTGCCGGAGGGTGTAGGGGTGCTGATACGCTTGCTGTTCGTGCTGCTCGTCAGTGCGGTGTCAGGTTTATTGAGTATCCGGCAGACTGGCAGAGGTTTGGCAAAAGTGCCGGGCCTATCAGGAACGCACAGATGCTTAAGATGGAAAAGCCTGATTTACTTTTGGTATTTCATGAGGATTTGGCAAAAAGCAAAGGTACTCGTGACATGATTATTAGGGCTTCACATGCTGGTATACCCTTTAAGATATACGGATGATAAGGGTTTTTAAGCTGGGAATAATGTGGCTGTTCGTGGTCATGCGATATGTATTTTTACATATTTCGTTATAACAATGCTGCCGTTTTTCCCAGGTTAAAAGCTCTTATCTTATAGGGCTTGTACCTTGCAAATAGTTGGCGTGGGTTTGCGGAGTCCCTGTTTTAGGGACTTATCGCTGATATTAAGGGTGCTTTTGTGCCAAGGTTTGTACCTTGAAATTTTAATATAGGGGGAATGTAAAATGTTACATCCAAAAATGCGTAAATTGTTCGTGGGAGTGGATATTCATAAGCGTACCCATGTGGCAGTAATCATTAACTGCTTTACTGAAAAGCTCGGAGAACTCAGGTTTGAGAACAACAAAAAGGGCTTTGAAAAGCTTATTGAATTTGTTAAATCCCATTTAAAACGTGGTATTACTCCATGTTTCGGCCTAGAGGACACCTCAGGCAACGGCAGGAACTTTGCCATATTCCTTTTAAATCTCGGTTATACTGTAAAATCTGTTGATGCTTCTCTAACCTATACAGAAAGGCGTAATCAGGCCATAGCTCACAAAACGGATGGGCATGATGCCTTTTGTGTTGCCAAGGTTCTATTAAATCAATTGGATACCCTTCCAGATGCATCAATTCATGATGATAGCTGGACTTTGCAGCTTTTAGTATCTCGGCGTAATTCAATAGTCAAGGTACGGGCTGCCTCTAAAAATCAGGTTCACAGCTACATTTCGCATCATTATCCAAGCTATACCAAATACTTTACGGTAACTTACTGTAAAGCCGGAATGGAATTCTTTCAAAACTTTCCCTCACCGTCAAAGTTAAAAGGCATTACAAAAGAAGAGCTTGCGGAATTTCTCTCCATCCATAGCAGCGGATTTTTTGGAATTGAACATGCAGAAAGGATATTGATGCTTGTTGCAAAAGATGGCGATACATCAACGGAATATCAGGAAACAAGGGATTTTATTGTATCTCATTGCATAAAGGAAATTAAGCATTGTAATGAAGAGCTGGAAGTAATAGAGGCTGAGATTAAAAAGCACATGAAGCAATTTCCGTATAAGCTTGAAACAATGCCTGGAATTAATACTATAACTGCTGCAATGCTGATTAGTGAAATAGGTGATATCAGAAGGTTTTCCAGTAGCGATAAAATGTGTCGGTATTCTGGAATTAGTCCGGTGGCCTGTTCATCAGGAGATAAGGACAAGAACTTTAGGAATAAGCAGGGCAACAGGCGATTGTATGAGATATTTAGAGATATTGCATCAAGGAATATTTGCAGGGGAAGGGATAAGAAAAGCCCTATAAATGAAACCTTTCTTGAGTATTATAATAAGAAGATATCACAAGGGAAAACAAAACGCCAGGCCTTAATCGCAGTAATGAGGCAGATTGCAAAGGTTATCTATTCAATGATGATTAACCAAAGGGAGTACATAAAACCAACCATTTCCAAAACAGAAAATGCATGATAGTATATATATGAGCCTTGTTATTACAGGGCTTTTATATATGCTATCGTGAGAATTAAAACGAGGTTCCTTATGGATAAGACACATTTGCACAACTTACATGGTTTTGAATTAATTTTGAGTATATTTGTTAGTATATTTGTGCTATCAATACTAGGTGCTTGGAGAAGTTCTTGCAAATATGATAGTGCAAGAACCACTTGCATAATTAGATTAAATCGTTGGTTATCAACATTTCTATTTTTGCATGTTATTAAAGTTAAAGTAACAATATGGATGGTTATTTTGCAGCTAATAAACTATATTGCTTTAATTGTTGCCATTTTAATTTATAAGATATTAGATATTTCTTCACAAAGCATGGAAGTCATTATTGTAAGATTTTTAGGAATTAGTTTTTTTGCTACATATGGATTATTCTTGGTTGATTTTTTCATTACATCTTTTAGAAAGAGAGAATTTTAAAGAATTAAAAGAGAATAGAAAGTCATTATATTATAGAAGAAATAGCACCATAAAGAAGTGCTATAAAAAATATAGCTAAATATTACCTAATTAAGGCCACGGTGATGTGGTAGGTCTTACAGACGCAAGCGGTTCGCTTATTAACAAGTACCAGTATGATGCATTTGGTAATACAGTTGAAGCTGTTGAGAAGGTGCAGAATAGATTCCGGTATGCTGGAGAGCAGTATGATCAGGTTACAGGTCAGTACTATTTGCGTGCGAGATTCTATAACCCAGTGGTAGGAAGGTTTACACAAGAAGATACATATCGTGGAGATGGATTAAACCTCTACAGTTATGTTCAGAATAACCCTGTAAATTACTATGACCCAAGCGGATATTGTGCTGATAAGAGCAATCCTTTTGATAGATCAATGACCCGTGAACAATACAAAGCAAAAAAGAGCTACGAAAGGCTCTTGAAAAGGCATGGAATTGATTCACCTACAAAAAGAGCACAATTTTGGCAAGGTAAAGATAACTATCCAGGTATTGATAATTACAAGGATATTACATTGAAAAGGGGAAAAATAATATATGCAGGAGACCCAAGACCTACTGGGTATGGAACAACAGAATCTGCATTAAGGCGTACAGGAAACGATTCCCAAAAAATATTTGAAGGTTTGCAAGTTGGACCGTGGGATCCACCTGAAGACTTCATTCATTTATCTGGATATAAACAAACTCTGATGCCTTATGAAATGGTTGAAGATATTCCAGCAGCGTTTGGTATAACTAAAGCTAATCCGCATTTTGGAGATGGTGGATTACCTCAAGTTTACATAGCAAATTTTAATGAGTTGGTTGCAAGCGGAAAGATAAGACCAATTCCGGCTAAGAAAATACCTTTGAAAAATTGGTATATGAAGCCAGAAGATGTTAAGAAAGTTTATAGCAAAGTACCAAAACCCTAAATAGGAGGTTAATTATGCTGGATATAAATAATGGAGATTTAAAGTTATTGACCAATACAACTATAAATAAAAGCTTTACAGAACAAAAATTAAAATCAGATAATATAATAAATATGGTTCAAAGAACTTATGCCATTAATGGTTGGAACTATTATACTTTTAAACTTATCAATATAAATGGTTTGGATTTGATGTTAAAACTTACATTTAAAGATGATGTATTGGAATTTTGTTCACTCAAGCATTATGGCAGCTTTGAGGAAATTCCATTCGATACAGATAATGAAATAAAAAGATTACAAATCCATAATCAATGGTTAGAGAATATGCTGGGAAAACCTAGTGAAGGTGGAGAGTGGAGAGTACAATACAATTTTAAATGGGGAGAAGTTTCATCAGGATATAGTCCACAAACGCCTGAAAGTGCCATATATATTAAATGGATATAGAATGTAAGGCTGGGTTTTTCCCAGTCTTATTGTTTATCTGGAAACCGGCAGAGAATATCAGTGGGCCAGGAAGTTTTATCACCAATGTTGCCATCACATTATTATTTATGCAATATCTCGAAGCATTTTGATATTATTTTTAATTAAGAATACTATTTTAGGATCAATTACAATAAATTCCTTAGCACCACCAACTACTTGATCATTATCAATGATTAATCCATAATCCTTCATAATCTTAATATAGTTATTGGCAGACTGTGTGCTAAATTTAAATTCAGACACTAAATCTGTACTTTTAAAATGTACCTTACCTACTCGTAAGATTTTATTAATTATACTGATTATATCTTCTTTAGTACCTCTCTTAGATGGAAAAAGAGAATAATAATCATATTCTTTACAAAACTTAATTTTTGCTTTAATAATATTAGCTGAATCAAATTTATATGAGTTACTATTAGCAATCGACTGTTCATCATATACAGTAGAGAATAGTCTTATAAGGTCTCTAGGCGACTTATGTGCTAAATCAATTAAATAATTAATATCATTATTGTCTTCAATCAAATTATTTATATTAAAAGGCTTTACTAAAGAAAAATAATCTAACCTTTTTTGTAATATTGTTGATATATCACTATCAGTCCATGATATGTCTATAGGTTTAAACTTATCAAATCTTACTCCTTTTTCGTTTAGCTTTAACTTAACTTCTGTCCATATACTAAATACTATTGATAATTCCTTGAAATAAAGCAAATCAGTATCCTTTAATATTTGCTCAGTAAAATCTGCTATACGATTTATCCTTCCGTCTAAAGCTCTAAATTCATCAATTCTGTCGAAAAAAACGACTGTATTTTTAAAACCTGACTTTTTCACTAATGTTACAAGTTCAAGTAAAATGTCTTTTAGCAATGTATAATTTTCAAGGAATTGCTTTTCTTTTTCACATTGTGATAACTCCTCGATGCCCAGCTTTGGTAAGTAATTTTTATAAAAATCTTGGGAATAATTTTTGGGTAAATTTAAAGCCTTACATATTGCATCTGAGCCTATTTCCAAGCTTGAAGAAATTGCAATATTTATTGGTTTATTTAAAAAATTATTAAAAATATTTTTTAGAAAATTCTTGCTTTTATATCGAGTAACTTTATTATATGCGTTTTCAAATTCTCTTTTACTAATACTATTATAAAAATCCTTAATAAAAATAGCTAATTTTTCCTTATCGTATTTATCTAGAACTTTAAGTAATTGGGGATTTTTTGATAATGATACAACATAATTTTTAATTATATTCTTAATTATTAAAAGTATTAAGTATCTATCATTTTTATCTAAGGGGACACTATCGTAATTATCAATAATAATTGATAAAACATTTTTATTTGAAAGCTCTCTTTGAAGTTCTAAGATAAGAGCAGATTTTCCGCTGCCGCGTTCTCCGAAAATAAACCTGCTACTTCCGTTTGCTAAGTCTGTTACTAAAGTTTGAAAATATCTTGGTGGTAAATAAATCTCAGATAAATAATCAACTTCCTCTTCAGCTGAAAACCTTGAGAAAGGATTTTCCCTAAATCCTAAATTCTTATAAAGTTCTGGCATGATAAAATACCTCTTTAGTCTTTAGATTTATTAAATAAATCAAGTATAGTTTATATTATAATACAAATTGAGAATAATTGCATTTATTATTAACTATTAACATTCAATATCATCTAATTTAGAAATCTCCGAAGCTGCTTTAAAGCTACTCATGAAGTGAATCCCAGGTCTTTTGCCCCTCATTCTTTAGAAACGCTGATGGAGCCATACTTTAAGAATCCTCGAAGATGGCTTTTAAGTGTCTTGTAAAGTGTCTTCGAAAGGACTTGTAGAGCCAGAGCCGGAAGGGAATACGATTATAGTCATTATCGTATTTCTCTTCCGGCCCTGTAAGTAATTTTTAGAACCTTCGAAGAAATTACATGTTATACAGGTAAAGATTAAGGTGTCTGCGAAAATGCAACCTGAACAATCTTTGTATAATTCTGCCCATTTTTTTAGACCCTAGAGCCGTTTGAATATTATATTTATCTAAAATGTATTATGTTTAATGTAAAAAAATGTAGACTTAGTAAGATTATTTATGTAAAATTAATATTAGAAATAATTAATAGCACTTATATTTAAGTGCATTTTATCTATAATTAGGAAATTTCTCAACCCCTTTAGAATTAGTAGTGCTAAAATAAATAGCAGTTAATGCAAACTGTCCGTTTAACCTAGAAAGCATTAAAAAATATTTTTTGGTATAGTAGGTGATTTATTTGTTGATTTCCCCATTCAGTGCTATTCCTTCTTGGGAAGGTTATGAATATCAAGGACATATTGCTCTTTTTGTTGTGTTACGAAAAATTAGAGACTTAATTTTATATAATAATGATATAGCACTTAACAACTTTATACTGGAAATTGAGGGAGCTGAGGATTTCTCTATTAAGAATGGATACAGGTATTTAACTCTACATCAGGTTAAAAGTGGAGCCATTGATTTAGATAAAGGTGATAAATTTTCTTTTATTATTTCACTGTTGCAATATGAAGCAGAACACGGATATTTTCACATTTTGCCAAGTAAACAATTACCAAATGACTTTATACAAAGCACCTCTGACTGGATAGATTCATTGCAGAGTGATCTAGATAAAGAAATTAAAAGTAAAGACGGAATAAATGAAGAAGACTACAGTAAATATATCATATTGGAAAAAATATTACCAATATCAACGAAAGGCAGTAAATATAGTATAATTAAATATGTTTGCGAACTGGAAAAATATGATGTTTGTGAAGAAAACGTTCGAAAAGCAGTTGAGCATATAAAATCCGAACTTTCTATTTATAGTGAAAAATTAAAAGATACAGGAAAACTGATTAAAGATGATAAGCTTATGTCAAAATTTGATGAATCGTTTAACAATGATTTAGAGATAAAAAAATCATCATATGTAATCATTAAAGAAATTTTAAATATAAAGAAGCCTGAATGGAATTTGCTTATTGATGATGCATATTTGGAGTTCTTATATGGCCAAGTTCTTTTGGCATTAAAAAATAAAATATCACAAGATTATATTGAGAAAACTCATATTAATAAAGTTTGCCATGTTGAGTTTGAAACTATATTTAATATACTGATGGAAGACTTTCATACTAATTCAAATTCTATAAAGTACCAGTACTTTTTGCTTTGGAAAAATATACTTGAATCTTATGATAAATTTCCAACCAAAAACAAGAACGTATGTCAATGTGAATCATGTTCCGACTGTGCGAACAACTTTAAATGTAATTTGTACAGGCAGATGGATACGATATCTATCATAAAAGATAATCAGATTCATAACTTTTTATATAAGCTTATGTTGAAAGAACCTAAAGTTGGAAAGCCAAACAATTTGCCTGACGATAATTTAATTAACAGGTTATTTACCAACTTACTAAAAGAAATAGAACTTTTATCTTTTGAAGGCAACAATTTAATTCAAGCACAAAAAAATGGTTTGTTTTTTAGGTTAACTCTTAACTCTAGCGGAGAATCTTATGAGCTACAAGAACAACTTGATAAAGAAATAAATAATTCTTTGGAAGATAAACTTCTTATATTTGAAAATGATGTTTTAATTACTGACCAATTAAACGAAGAATCTTTTATGTACAATGGTATAAAAACCATGGTGTTTGGTGAAAACGAATACAAAGAATTGGAAAGTATAACCACAGACTCTATTGAAAAAATTAAAAAAAACTATAATAAACCAAAAGTCTTACGGCTGATTGATAGAAAAAAAGCCAAGGAGGAGTTAAGTCAATGACTGAAACCATAGAAATTATCTTGAACCAATATAAATATGTTCCTGAAGAAAAGATTAAGTCAAAGAATATAAGATTTTATAAGCATTCTGATAAAAAAATTGCAAGTTATTTTTTAATATATAATATAGATTGCAAGGAATTTGAAAAAAATGAAGATGCTATGAAAACAGCTTTAGAAACTCTTGAAATAGAGTATTCTAATGTTGATAAGGGCAGAAATGAATCTTTAAAATCAAAAATTCAAGCCACTTTTGATAACAACCAAGAAGCGAGTCAGATAGATAAAAACACCTCAGCAATTTATTTGCTTCAATTTAATAATCTAGAAAATTTAGAGAGGTATCGGAACTTAGTATACGCGATAGAAGAATCACCAAATTATTTTAAAAGATATATTATACCATACACTAAACCACAAGTTGATGCCTTAAATAAAATCATAAGCGACAATTATGGAAGTGAAATTAATACTATATTAAGTGATATTTCTGATAATGAAGATGAGTATTATAAACTATTAGAGAGAAAAAACGTTGGAAGTGTTTATGAATTAGTTATTCGTCTTTTTTCAAAACTCCCTTTCTTGCAGTATCGCTTTAAAGCCAACCCAATACCATTATCAATTGAAGAAGATATTCACCAAAAAGTCAAAAGTGGCTTGAAGGACTATCATTTAGCAATACAAAATCAAGTTTGTTCTCTGGAAGAACTATTGAATTTAGAGTGTGCCACAACTTTAAGTGATAAACAGCTGGATGATGAGTTGAATCGTTTAATTGGAGGTAATATGTAATGCCATATGCAATTAATCGACTGAAAGTAAGAAATTTTAAATGTTTTGATAACAAGAAATTCTATGAATTTATCTTCTACCAAGGTCAAAACCCCACTATCTTATCAGGACCAAATGGGTTTGGAAAAACAACTTTTTTTGACGCTGTAGAGTTAATTTTTACAAAAAAGATAACACGATTACAAACAAGCATCGAGGATGGCAGAATAAATTTAGGAAAAAACATTTTGCTAAATGAAGCCAATAAAGATGGAAATCTAATTCTGACTTTAACTGATGAAAATAATAATAACCTTACAATTGTGGCAGTTATCGACCATCAAAACCAAAAACTATCCATAGGAGACTCAATAAAATATGGCGTAACCGACGATTTATTAGATTCAGATGATGAAATCGATACCTTCCTGAATAATTCAAATAAATGGAAAACCTCGTTGCAAAAATGTGAAAAATTAAGGTATTCAATGGAACATTTTAATGTCTATTACTATGTATCTCAAGCAGAATCCGTCCATTTTTTAAAAAATTCTGTAAGTAATCGTAAAGATAGCATGAACGTTCTATTAAACACTATAAATATTGACAAAAATATAGAATACATTACAAAAAAATTAATCGGAGGAAGCAAATCAAAAAAAGATGTCCTTGTTAATGATGCAATTACTGAAAGTACAGAAAGCATTAATAAAAAGGTAAAAGAATTGAAATCTAAGATTCAAAAAATCGATTCAGTAACAGAAAAAGTAGAGTACACTCAATTATTAGACTATAACATTGATGCTGATCCGTTAAGCTGGGATGTAGAAAATCCAAATTTTGAATCTAGAGAATTGTCTGTAAATCTTCATTACGCAATTTCAGAAATACAAGCACTACATAACTTTGCTATTAATAAAGCGGATTATGACACTTATTTAGAAAATGAAAAAATCAATAGAATAATCGATAGTAAAGCAATTATTATTGATTTTGTCAATTATCATCAATATATAGAAAATGGACTAATAAACAGAACTAAAGTTACGCACTTAATTTCTGAGTGGAACAAAACAATCGATATATACAACCATAGTAGTTTTTTTAGAAACTCATTAGATGTAACTTTTTATAAAGAGGAAGATTTAGTTAAACTGAAAACTATTGACGATAGTTTGATATCCTCTGATATCGGAGAAGTAACAGAAATAGTTGGTTCTATTAATAATGCAAAGAAGACCTTATCTAATCGTGAAAACATGTTAAACAGTTTAGATAAAGCAAGATTAAAGTTATATCAAATAAAAAAAGAGATTGATAAAGTGTCTCCTAATTGCCCTTTTTGCAATCATAAATACGAAAATGTAGAGGATTTAGATCAAGCCTTTTTAAATCTTTCCAATGGTTTATCAGGAGAAAAAAATACAGAATATCAAAAACTAAAATCATTAATTAATTCTTTGCACAATAAACTAGAAAATGATTTAACTGTTATTCTATCAATTGTACAGAGTTTTGATGAGGAAAAAATCCGCGAACTAAACACACTATTGTCAAATAGCAATCAGTTTATTCAAAATGAAGAAAGAGTTAAATTTGTAGAAAAAGTCTCTTTTTTTCTGAACAATACGGATTCCTGGGTTCATCTTGGAAACAGCGAAAAATCACTTGAAATCAGACGTATTCTACAAAAAAATCTTAAGACTTACGTTAATTCTGACTTTATCAATGTTATGGACAAATTTGAATTTAATAATATTTCTCAAAAATACAGAGATATATTCTCAATTTCACAGACAAGAATTATTAACAAGGAGTATGTAGATAACAAAATTAAATATCTTAAATACTTATATTCACTTTCACAAAGCTCAGAAATAAACGTATTAAAAGAGGAAATTAAAAGAGAAATATTAAAAAAGCATCAGCTTGAAGTTGTTCGAGAAAATTTTGAAAAACTTCAAGATTTATATCAAAATTCCACAAATGAGTATAAAAATCAAATACTTAAAAAACTGAGAGTTCCATTGTTAATATATTCAGGAAAAATATTGCAAGATTATCAAAATGGACTGGGAGTCTTTGTTAGCAAAGATGAAATGCGTTTTGTTTCAAATGGCGACGCAAAACATGATATTCTCAACACATTTAGCTCTGGACAACTTTCTGGATTCGTATTAGCGTTTCTTTTTGCAATGAATAAACAATATATAATGAAGTCAACAGATGATATTGGATTTATCCTTGTAGATGATCCAGTACAAACAATGGATGATATCAATATCTCTTCGCTTATAGAAGTTTTGCGTAACGACTTTTCTAATAAGCAAATAATTTTATCTACTCATGAAACGGATAAAGAAAACTATATCCTCTATAAGTTTTTGAAATATAATTTAAGAGGGCAATCATTTAATGTAAAAGAAAAACTTTATCTTTAATTTAAAATGCAACCTATAAACTGGTAGCATTATATAGATATAAATGTTTTATCATTTTTGGGAAATGACCTTTATATCAACTTCCCATTATCCGTAAAACAAGATGAATTATACTTATAAAGGATTGATGAGAATAATGAAAACAATACTAAAGCCAATTTTTGAATGGTTAACAGATGGATATACTCTCTTTGACAATGTTCTATACAACTATATAACTATATCTATTGTAGGCTTTATAGCTTTTTCCGTGGCGTGGAATATTGTGGGATCTTTATACAGGAATGATATAATTAGTGGAAAAACAAGCGGCTCTATATTACACTGGATGATAAGGTTGATTACCTTTGTTGTTTTGTTCTCATTCGTAAGCATTATATTACGGGTAATCAGGTTTATCATCACAGTACCACTCTGGATATCGCTTACAATTGCAGGTTTGTTTATAGCAGGAATTATTATTTTTCTTATTATCCATAGCAAACGTAGCAATACAGAATCGGTAGGAAAATGATACATTGTTACTTCTACTTTATCGGTTCTAAAAAATTACTTACAGGGCCGGAAGAGAAATACGATAATGACTATAATCGTATTCCCTTCCGGCTCTGGCTCTACAAGTCCTTTCGAAGACACTTTACAAGACACTTAAAAGCCATCTTCGAGGATTCTTAAAGTATGGCTCCATCAGCGTTTCTAAAGAATGAGGGGCAAAAGACCTGGGATTCACTTCATGAGTAGCTTTAAAGCAGCTTCGGAGATTTCTAAATTAGATGATATTGAATGTTAATAGTTAATAATAAATGCAATTATTCTCAATTTGTATTATAATATAAACTATACTTGATTTATTTAATAAATCTAAAGACTAAAGAGGTATTTTATCATGCCAGAACTTTATAAGAATTTAGGATTTAGGGAAAATCCTTTCTCAAGGTTTTCAGCTGAAGAGGAAGTTGATTATTTATCTGAGATTTATTTACCACCAAGATATTTTCAAACTTTAGTAACAGACTTAGCAAACGGAAGTAGCAGGTTTATTTTCGGAGAACGCGGCAGCGGAAAATCTGCTCTTATCTTAGAACTTCAAAGAGAGCTTTCAAATAAAAATGTTTTATCAATTATTATTGATAATTACGATAGTGTCCCCTTAGATAAAAATGATAGATACTTAATACTTTTAATAATTAAGAATATAATTAAAAATTATGTTGTATCATTATCAAAAAATCCCCAATTACTTAAAGTTCTAGATAAATACGATAAGGAAAAATTAGCTATTTTTATTAAGGATTTTTATAATAGTATTAGTAAAAGAGAATTTGAAAACGCATATAATAAAGTTACTCGATATAAAAGCAAGAATTTTCTAAAAAATATTTTTAATAATTTTTTAAATAAACCAATAAATATTGCAATTTCTTCAAGCTTGGAAATAGGCTCAGATGCAATATGTAAGGCTTTAAATTTACCCAAAAATTATTCCCAAGATTTTTATAAAAATTACTTACCAAAGCTGGGCATCGAGGAGTTATCACAATGTGAAAAAGAAAAGCAATTCCTTGAAAATTATACATTGCTAAAAGACATTTTACTTGAACTTGTAACATTAGTGAAAAAGTCAGGTTTTAAAAATACAGTCGTTTTTTTCGACAGAATTGATGAATTTAGAGCTTTAGACGGAAGGATAAATCGTATAGCAGATTTTACTGAGCAAATATTAAAGGATACTGATTTGCTTTATTTCAAGGAATTATCAATAGTATTTAGTATATGGACAGAAGTTAAGTTAAAGCTAAACGAAAAAGGAGTAAGATTTGATAAGTTTAAACCTATAGACATATCATGGACTGATAGTGATATATCAACAATATTACAAAAAAGGTTAGATTATTTTTCTTTAGTAAAGCCTTTTAATATAAATAATTTGATTGAAGACAATAATGATATTAATTATTTAATTGATTTAGCACATAAGTCGCCTAGAGACCTTATAAGACTATTCTCTACTGTATATGATGAACAGTCGATTGCTAATAGTAACTCATATAAATTTGATTCAGCTAATATTATTAAAGCAAAAATTAAGTTTTGTAAAGAATATGATTATTATTCTCTTTTTCCATCTAAGAGAGGTACTAAAGAAGATATAATCAGTATAATTAATAAAATCTTACGAGTAGGTAAGGTACATTTTAAAAGTACAGATTTAGTGTCTGAATTTAAATTTAGCACACAGTCTGCCAATAACTATATTAAGATTATGAAGGATTATGGATTAATCATTGATAATGATCAAGTAGTTGGTGGTGCTAAGGAATTTATTGTAATTGATCCTAAAATAGTATTCTTAATTAAAAATAATATCAAAATGCTTCGAGATATTGCATAAATAATAATGTGATGGCAACATTGGTGATAAAACTTCCTGGCCCACTGATATTCTCTGCCGGTTTCCAGATAAACAATAAGACTGGGAAAAACCCAGCCTTACATTCTATATCCATTTAATATATATGGCACTTTCAGGCGTTTGTGGACTATATCCTGATGAAACTTCTCCCCATTTAAAATTGTATTGTACTCTCCACTCTCCACCTTCACTAGGTTTTCCCAGCATATTCTCTAACCATTGATTATGGATTTGTAATCTTTTTATTTCATTATCTGTATCGAATGGAATTTCCTCAAAGCTGCCATAATGCTTGAGTGAACAAAATTCCAATACATCATCTTTAAATGTAAGTTTTAACATCAAATCCAAACCATTTATATTGATAAGTTTAAAAGTATAATAGTTCCAACCATTAATGGCATAAGTTCTTTGAACCATATTTATTATATTATCTGATTTTAATTTTTGTTCTGTAAAGCTTTTATTTATAGTTGTATTGGTCAATAACTTTAAATCTCCATTATTTATATCCAGCATAATTAACCTCCTATTTAGGGTTTTGGTACTTTGCTATAAACTTTCTTAACATCTTCTGGCTTCATATACCAATTTTTCAAAGGTATTTTCTTAGCCGGAATTGGTCTTATCTTTCCGCTTGCAACCAACTCATTAAAATTTGCTATGTAAACTTGAGGTAATCCACCATCTCCAAAATGCGGATTAGCTTTAGTTATACCAAACGCTGCTGGAATATCTTCAACCATTTCATAAGGCATCAGAGTTTGTTTATATCCAGATAAATGAATGAAGTCTTCAGGTGGATCCCACGGTCCAACTTGCAAACCTTCAAATATTTTTTGGGAATCGTTTCCTGTACGCCTTAATGCAGATTCTGTTGTTCCATACCCAGTAGGTCTTGGGTCTCCTGCATATATTATTTTTCCCCTTTTCAATGTAATATCCTTGTAATTATCAATACCTGGATAGTTATCTTTACCTTGCCAAAATTGTGCTCTTTTTGTAGGTGAATCAATTCCATGCCTTTTCAAGAGCCTTTCGTAGCTCTTTTTTGCTTTGTATTGTTCACGGGTCATTGATCTATCAAAAGGATTGCTCTTATCAGCACAATATCCGCTTGGGTCATAGTAATTTACAGGGTTATTCTGAACATAACTGTAGAGGTTTAATCCATCTCCACGATATGTATCTTCTTGTGTAAACCTTCCTACCACTGGGTTATAGAATCTCGCACGCAAATAGTACTGACCTGTAACCTGATCATACTGCTCTCCAGCATACCGGAATCTATTCTGCACCTTCTCAACAGCTTCAACTGTATTACCAAATGCATCATACTGGTACTTGTTAATAAGCGAACCGCTTGCGTCTGTAAGACCTACCACATCACCGTGGCCCTAATTAGGTAATATGTACTCTGTTATTGTGCTATTATCATAGAAGAAATTCATTAAGCTTATTAGTCTTCTTTTGTATCTTTCATTTTTGTAACCAATTCATCGAGGAGAATATCATTCTCAATATCTTTTGTTTTTGCTGCATCTGGGGCTGTTTGTTTAACTTTATTATCTTTTTCTATCTTAAATTTACCTTGGTAACAACCAAGTGCTTGGTAGTTTGTCTCTGTAACGACTGGCCCAATATATTTATATAAGAATAGCAAATAATGTTCAGAGGGCTTAATTACACTTACTCCATCTTGTGAAATTTCAAATCCATCTTTACTGATTCCACCTGATTCTAAAATATTCAAGATATCACTTTCTTTGACATTGCCTTTATGAACTTTTAAGACTTTTACCTTGGATGAAGTAAAAGTTACATGCTCATACTCGAAACTCTTTTGATCATTTGTAACTTCAGCTTCTATAATAATTTCTGATGCCTTTTTCAAATCTTTCAAATTATCGTATGATCGTACTAATGAAGAGCTATTATTGGCACTAATATTAGTTTGGCTTTTGGTTGTATCTGAATGGTTGGAACAAGCAATGAAAGTGAAGCATAAAACTGCTACTACTGATATTAAAACAACAATCTTTTTCTTCATTTAAATACACCCCTTGAATAATTTTCTCACGATAGCATATATAAAAGCCCTGCAAAAACAAGGCTCATATATATACTATCATGTATTTTCTGTTTTGGAAATGGTTGGTTTTATGTACTCCCTTTGGTGAATCATCATTGAATAGATAACCTTTGCAATCTGTCTCATTACTGCGATTAAGGCCTGTCGCTTAGTTTTTCCCTGTGATATCTTCTTATTATAATATTCCAGAAAAGTTTCATTTATCGGGCTTTTCTTATCCCTACCCCTACAGATATTCCTTGATGCAATATCTCTGAATATCTCATACAATCGCCTGTTGCCCTGCTTATTCCTGAAGTTTTTGTCCTTATCACCTGATGAACAGGAAACCGGACTAATTCCACTATACCGACACATTTTATCGCTACTGGAAAACCTTCTGATATCACCTATTTCACTAATCAGCATTGCAGCAGTTATTGTATTAATTCCAGGCATGGTTTCAAGCCGGTAGGGAAACTGCTTCATGTGCTTTTTTATCTCAGCCTCTATTACTTCCAGCTCTTCATTGCAGTGCTTAATTTCCTTTATACAATGAGATACAATAAAGTCCCTTGTTTCCTGATATTCCGTTAATGTATCACCATCCTTTGCAACAAGCATCAATATCCTTTCTGCATGTTCAATTCCAAAAAATCCACTGCTATGAATGGACAGAAATTCCGCAAGCTCTTCTTTGGTAATGCCTTTAAGCTTTGACGGTGAGGGAAAGTTTTGAAAAAATTCCATTCCAGCCTTACAGTAAGTTACCGTAAAGAATTTAGGATAGCTTGGATAATGATGCGAAATGTAGCTGTGAACCTGATTTTTAGAGGCAGCACGTACCTTGACGATTGAATTACGCCGAGATACTAAAAGCTGCAAAGTCCAGCTATCATCATGAATTGATGCATCTGGAAGGGTATCCAATTGATTTAATAGAACCTTGGCAACACAAAACGCATCATGCCCGTCAGTTTTGTGAGCTATGGCCTGGTTACGCCTTTCTGTATAGGTTAGAGAAGCATCAACAGATTTAACAGTATAACCGAGATTTAAAAGGAATCTGGCAAAGTTCCTGCCGTTGCCTGAGGTGTCCTCTAGGCCGAAACATGGAGAAATACCACGTTTTAAATGGGATTTAACAAATTCAATAAGCTTTTCAAAGCCCTTCCGGTTATTCTCAAACCTGAGTTCTCCGAGCTTTTCAGTAAAGCAGTTAATTATCACTGCCACATGGGTACGCTTATGAATATCCACCCCGATAAAGAGTTTACGCATTTTTGGATGTAACACTTTACATTCCCCCCTGTATTAAAATTTCAAGGTACAAACCTTGGCACAAAAGCACCCTTAATATCAGCGATAAGCCCCTAAAATAGAGACTCCGCAAACCCACGCCAACTATTTGCAAGGTACAAGCCCTATAAAATAAGAGCTTTTAACCTGGGAAAAACGGCAGCATTGTTATAACGAAATATGTAAATACATATCGCATGACCACGAACAGCCACATTATTCCCAGCTTAAAAACCCTTATCATCCGTATATCTTAAAGGGTATACCAGCATGTGAAGCCCTAATAATCATGTCACGAGTACCTTTGCTATTTGCCAAATCCTCATGAAATACCAAAAGTAAATCAGGCTTTTCCATCTTAAGCATCTGGGCGTTCCTGATAGGCCCGGCACTTTTGCCAAACCTCTGCCAGTCTGCCGGATACTCAATAAACCTGATGCCGCACTGACGAGCAGCACGGACAGCAAGAGTATCAGCACCCCGACACCCTCCGGCAATAAGCAAATCAATATCAAGACTTTTGACAACAGCTAGAATCTTCTGGTAATCCCTATAATAACGGCTTCCAGATACTAAAACCTTCATATGTAAAACCTCCAGATTTACTGAAAAAGCCTGTAAAAAATACAAGCCTTTGCACTAAAACCGAAAGCTGTAAACACAGCTATATCAATGCTTCCTGGAAATATACAGGATAAAAAATACCAATCGAAACTGGAAAACTGAGCTGCCATAATCTCTGGCAGCCCTATGTAAAAACCTCTCAAAATCCCTCATGCATCATCCTCACAATCTACAGGACGAATGGTAATAATACCCTGTGACACATCAATAACAACCCTGCATCCAACCTCAAAACCGTATGTAGCAAGCCACTCAGCCGAAACCACGATAGCAGGTGAATCATCAAGCCAATGACTCTTGACAGATGATAAAGCTACCATAAAAAACACCTCCCAAATACTACTCATAAGCCTATGAAGGAAGATACCCCTGCATAAGCTGGAGCAAAAGATACCGCTATATCAGCAACTATGTCAATGGGCTTTGAAAAAAAATAAATGAAAAAATGCTTATCCCTGCAATTCTCCGAAGTCCCTAATACTGCACTAATCAGGGTCTTTGCAGCCCGCATCAGGAGAATGGAGTGACTTTTTTATTTGTCACCCCATTCTCCTGAAACTCCAGGTATGGCAAATATAAATGCCATACCTGGAGTTGAATGATACTTAAAAGCCTCTGTCGGAGAAGCTTTTGAGGGACTTACGGGTTCAAGCTTATCTTATAAGCACATTCAAAGTCTCTTTGTAAGCAGCTTACACAGACATACACGAAAAGTATCAAATCATAGATTTGCTGCTTTTCGTTAGGTTGCTGGAAAAACCAATAAAAAGTTTTTCCAGCAACCGTATGAGTCAAAAAAGATTCTCTATAGCAACAGCAACGCCTCTTCGTAGTGTAAGCATAACCCGTAAGCCGCTATGTAGTGGCGTTCAGATACTCTTGCAAGCGACAACAAGCGATAAAAAATATTTCCAGTTTATATTTTTTATCGCTTTAGGATTGGCAAAAAGACATTTAGGTTGTCTTTTTTGCCAATCCGTATGTGACATTATTGGTACTTACAGGCGGTCTTTGCAGAAGCTCATGAGATCAGCAGAACTGCAAGAACTCTTCAAGGTTTCTTGAAGTGGCTTTTAAGACTCATCAAGTGTAGATTTCAAATATATTTATTTGAAATTTACACTTGAGATATGACAGAAAGGACTGATAACAGTCTTTTCTGTCATATCGGATGAAGTCTACGAAGCTTCTTAAAAAGCTTCTCTAAAGCCCCTCTGAAGAAAGCATTTTTTCATTTATTTTTTTATCAAAGTCCCATTGACATAGTTGCTGATATAGCGGTAGCATTTGCCCCGACTTATGCAGGGTATATTCCTTACATAGGCCTATGAGTAGTATTTGGGAGGTGTTTTTTTATGGTGGCTTTATCGTCTGTCAGGAGTCATTGGCTGGATGATTCACCTGCTATCGTGGTTTCGGCTGAGTGGCTTGCTACATACGGTTTTGAGGTTGGATGCAGGGTTGTTATTGATGTGTCACAGGGTATTATTACCATTCGTCCTGTAGATTGTGAGGATGATGCATGAGGGATTTTGAGAGGTTTTTACATAGGGCTGCCAGAGATTATGGCAGCTCAGTTTTCCAGTTTCGATTGGTATTTTTTATCCTGTATATTTCCAGGAAGCATTGATATAGCTGTGTTTACAGCTTTCGGTTTTAGTGCAAAGGCTTGTATTTTTTACAGGCTTTTTCAGTAAATCTGGAGGTTTTACATATGAAGGTTTTAGTATCTGGAAGCCGTTATTATAGGGATTACCAGAAGATTCTAGCTGTTGTCAAAAGTCTTGATATTGATTTGCTTATTGCCGGAGGGTGTCGGGGTGCTGATACTCTTGCTGTCCGTGCTGCTCGTCAGTGCGGCATCAGGTTTATTGAGTATCCGGCAGACTGGCAGAGGTTTGGCAAAAGTGCCGGGCCTATCAGGAACGCCCAGATGCTTAAGATGGAAAAGCCTGATTTACTTTTGGTATTTCATGAGGATTTGGCAAATAGCAAAGGTACTCGTGACATGATTATTAGGGCTTCACATGCTGGTATACCCTTTAAGATATACGGATGATAAGGGTTTTTAAGCTGGGAATAATGTGGCTGTTCGTGGTCATGCGATATGTATTTTTACATATTTCGTTATAACAATGCTGCCGTTTTTCCCAGGTTAAAAGCTCTTATTTTATAGGGCTTGTACCTTGCAAATAGTTGGCGTGGGTTTGCGGAGTCTCTGTTTTAGGGGCTTATCGCTGATATTAAGGGTGCTTTTGTGCCAAGGTTTGTACCTTGAAATTTTAATACAGGGGGGAATGTAAAATGTTACATCCAAAAATGCGAAAACTCTTTATTGGGGTGGATATTCATAAGCGTACCCATGTAGCAGTCATTATCAACTGCTTTACTGAAAAGCTCGGAGAACTCAGGTTTGAGAACAATAGAAAGGGCTTTGAAAAGCTTATTGAATTTGTCAAATCCCATTTAAAACGTGGTGTTTCTCCATGTTTCGGCCTAGAGGACACCTCAGGCAACGGCAGGAACTTTGCCATATTCCTTTTAAATCTCGGCTATACTGTAAAGTCTGTTGATGCTTCTCTAACCTATACAGAAAGGCGTAATCAGGCTATAGCCCATAAAACGGACGGGCATGATGCGTTCTGTGTTGCCAAGGTTCTATTAAATCAATTGGATACCCTTCCAGATGCATCAATTCATGATGATAGCTGGACCTTGCAGCTTTTAGTATCTCGGCGTAATTCAATAGTCAAGGTACGGGCTGCATCTAAAAATCAGGTCCACAGCTACATTTCGCATCATTATCCAAGCTATCCTAAATTCTTTACGGTAACTTACTGTAAGGCCGGAATGGAATTTTTTCAAAACTTTCCCTCACCGTCAAAGCTTAGAGGCATTACCAAAGAAGAGCTTGCGGAATTTCTCTCCATCCATAGCAGCGGATTTTTTGGAATTGAACATGCAGAAAGGATATTGATGCTTGTTGCAAAAGATGGAGATACATCAACGGAATATCAGGAAACACGGGATTTTATTGTGTCTCATTGTATAAAGGAAATTAAGCACTGTAATGAGGAACTGGAAGTAATAGAGGCAGAGATAAAAAAGCATATGAAGCAATTTCCCTACAGGCTTGAAACAATGCCTGGAATTAATACTATTACTGCTGCAATGCTAATCAGTGAAATAGGTGATATTAGAAGGTTTTCCAGTAGCGATAAAATGTGTAGGTATAGCGGAATTAGTCCGGTGGCCTGTTCATCAGGCGATAAGGACAAGAACTTTAGGAATAAACAAGGTAATAGAAGGCTTTATGAGATATTTAGAGACATAGCATCAAGGAATATCTGTAGGGGTAGGGATAAGAAAAGCCCGATAAATGAAACCTTTCTGGAGTATTATAATAAGAAGATATCACAAGGTAAAACAAAGCGCCAGGCTTTAATCGCAGTAATGAGGCAGATTGCAAAGGTTATCTATTCAATGATGATTCATCAAAGAGAGTACATAAAACCAACAGTTTCCAAAACAGAAAATGCATGATAGTATATATATGAGCCTTGTTTTTACAGGGCTTTTATATATGCTATCGTGAGAAAATTATTCAAGGGGTGTATTTAAATGAAGAAAAAGATTGTTGTTTTAATATCAGTAGTAGCAGTTTTATGCTTCACTTTCATTGCTTGTTCCAACCATTCAGATACAACCAAAAGCCAAACTAATATTAGTGCCAATAATAGCTCTTCATTAGTACGATCATACGATAATTTGAAAGATTTGAAAAAGGCATCAGAAATTATTATAGAAGCTGAAGTTACAAATGATCAAAAGAGTTTCGAGTATGAGCATGTAACTTTTACTTCATCCAAGGTAAAAGTCTTAAAAGTTCATAAAGGCAATGTCAAAGAAAGTGATATCTTGAATATTTTAGAATCAGGTGGAATCAGTAAAGATGGATTTGAAATTTCACAAGATGGAGTAAGTGTAATTAAGCCCTCTGAACATTATTTGCTATTCTTATATAAATATATTGGGCCAGTCGTTACAGAGACAAACTACCAAGCACTTGGTTGTTACCAAGGTAAATTTAAGATAGAAAAAGATAATAAAGTTAAACAAACAGCCCCAGATGCAGCAAAAACAAAAGATATTGAGAATGATATTCTCCTCGATGAATTGGTTACAAAAATGAAAGATACAAAAGAAGACTAATAAGCTTAATGAATTTCTTCTATGATAATAGCACAATAACAGAGTACATATTACCTAATTAGGGCCACGGTGATGTTACTGCATTGGTTGACGGCACTGGTGCAGTGGTCAATCGGTATCAGTATGATGCATTTGGTAATACAGTTGAGGCTGTTGAGAAGGTGCAGAATAGATTCAGGTATGCCGGAGAACAGTACGATCAGGTTACAGGGCAGTATTATTTGCGTGCGAGATTCTACAACCCAGTTGTTGGAAGGTTCACGCAAGAAGATACTTACAGAGGCGACGGATTAAATCTATATGCATATGTAAGCAACAATCCTATAAAATATGCTGACCCAAGCGGATATTGTGCTGAAAAGAGCAATCCATATAGAGATAGCTTAAGTGAACTTGATGCGAAAGGATATGATCAGTTCCTTGATAGAACAAAAGGAATATTTGCTTCAGAAACCGATGCACAGAAAGCTTTTCAAAAATTACTTGATCGAGACTTTAATAGCTTTGCTAAATGTTTTGATTTCTCATCACCAAAAGATGGTGCAGTTTTCTGGAGTAAAAACATTGGTGCTGCAGAAAGATACGCAGAAATGATTGGTGGGACAATAATGGAAAATACCCAAGGTGGAAAAGTACTGAATGGCTGGACGTGGCTAGGAGAAAAATTTACAACTTGGGATAAAGGATTAGATACCGATCAGCAACCACTGTGGAAAAGTGTATCATCAGCATATGCTAATGGTGTTACTGGAAAAGTAGCATATGTTCATCCTGATCTTCCAGACGGAAAAGGGATTGGTGATGTATGGAAAAATACAGAGGCACCAATAGTATCTCTAAGACAAGAAGAAGGATTAGTAACTGAAGTAGAGGAGGTATTTTGCAATGTCCCAAAGCCAAGCATATAATGACTTAATAAATCAGGTTAATGCTACAGGTATGCAGAAAATGGATGGATATAATCCCGATACTTTAGATGAAATATATGATAACGAAAGAGATAGTGCTGAGGATATAATATGGAAAGCTTTTCAGGATGGTGATAGCGGAGTTTCCATATTCCTGCCTAAACTCAGAAAATATAATGGAATAGATGAACTTGAAAATTCTTTACTTAAATGTATCATCCCTAGCGGTAGAAGTATTGAATTAGCAAGAGCTTTATACACCTATTCAAAGGATGAAAAATATTTAGATATCTTTGTTGCTAATTTACAATCGAATGATGAAAGCCACAGGATTACAGTTTTAACAAAATTAATGGAATTTAGTCCGAGCGATAAAATATTTGAAATATTTGGAAATAGTTGTCTTAATGATCTATCTAAAATTGCAAGATCTACAGCAGCAACAGGGTTACTGTATTGTAAGGGACACATAAAAAATCCTTTTAATATCATGGAAGTAATGCAAAAGACAACATTAAAAAAATTATTGACTGACGACAAGGTGCAAGAACGTCAAAAAAATATTAACGCATTAAGAGATGAAAAATTAAAATAAAATAGAAACAACTTCTAGGCTGGGGCTTTTCCCATCCTTTCTTTCGGAACCTCTCTGAGGTCGCTAACGAAGTGAAGCCCGGGCAAAGGGCCCCCATTCTTTAGAAAAGCTAACGTAGCCTTACTTTAGAGCTTTTTTAGCCACTTATAAGCAACTGATTGGTCGCTGCGGAGTGGGCTTAAGCATCAGAGCAGGGAAAGTATACGATAAAAGTTTTATCGTATACTTTCCCTGCTCCTGAAGCCTATTTTATGAGACTTCACAGAATTTCCGGTTTGCTTATCCCAAAATCCAATTTTGTTTTGTGAGGCAGTGAAAATATTTATTTTTCTTTGTTTTAATTGTTAATAGAATAATAGGTTTAGCTTCTAATGGCTTTATATTTGAACGAATATTTGAAATTTCCATACAACTATTGTAACTTCTTTGAAACAGCCGAGAAGTAAATCCAAGGCTTTTGGCTCCCCCATTCTTTAGAATTGCTTTCAACGGGCCCTTGGACACTTCATAAAAAAATGAACTGGGATAAAGCCTAGGAGCAAAGTGGAGTTAGGATTTGAGTAAACTGATAAATATATAAATGTATATGTCGCTATCATTTAAGTTTAATATTTATAAGGAAGGCTCAAAACTGATAGAATCCAAGGTCAAAATCGGATTCGGGAAATCCGACCGTCCGGGATTGCAGGGGGCTACAGAAAACGTGACTGAAGTTGAAAGGCTGTTTTCTACCCGATCATGATATAATAGTAAATTCAGTAGATGCAAAATCTAAAACTTACCTAAACAATAAACAATGATACTTCCATGGTTTCCATAGTCTTATGAGTAGTATTTGATAAGGTATTTTTGAGGTAAATTTATACAAAAACAATTAAAATACGCCGACAAATTTCAACATTATTTTTACAGTTTAAATGCTAAAATATTACTGTCTGTACAGTCAATAACATTTAAACAAAAAAAATGAAGGAGGATTTTACTTATGATTCGTAGAAAACTTATTTCTGGATTAGTTCTATTAGTAATTTCATTATGTGTGTTTGGTGGTACTATATGGGCTTATGGAGACCAATCGACTTACTTTTTATTTAATGGTGCCACTGGTGGTCACGGTGAGGTTGATGGTTCAGCAAATGGTAAATATTATAGCTTAACTCCTGGTAATGTAAGACTAGATTTAGTAAATACTCTTACAACAGTTCCCAGTGGTTTTTATGGTACTAAGGAATGTTGGATAATTCTGAAAAGAGAAATTGATTGGTCAATTGATCAAAGTTATGGTACCAATACAATATACTATTCTCAAAATGGTTATAGTACAACATCAAGATGGAGTGTAGATACCAATTCAAGCAAATATTATATATATGTATCTGGTGGTGATCCAGGATTTTCTTATTTATCTTCAGGAATAATGTATGACCATTATTAATTATTTGGTAAAATCTATTTTAAAGGGCTACATAACTTGTGTAGCCCTCCAACACTTCAAGTATATGTCTACAAATGAAAGGATTTTATATGCTACGGTTTAATTATTTAGTAATGACTATTAGTTTAGTAATTTACATACTAATAATCCTAGGAATAAGATTAAAGAAAAAGATTTCAATTGAGGAATTTATACTTTATTCCATCTTTTACATATATATTTGCTTTGCAATTAATAAAATTTTTTTCCCTTTGCCAATAACAGATATTGAATTATTTAGAAAAATTAATAAATCTTCATCTATAATATTTAATTATATGCCATTAAAATCAGTAGTGGAAATCTATGGCAATAATATCATTGGTATTAAACATATAATTAAACAAATTATAGGCAACATAGTATTGTTTATACCATATGGATTTTTTGTTCCTTTAATTTTTTCAAAACTTAATAGCTTTAAAAAGTTGCTTATTCTTGGTGCTATAACTTCAACATTAATTGAAGTTATTCAGTATGTAGTAAGTTCTTTTCTAGGATTTACATACAGAATTGCAGATATTGATGATTTAATTTATAATACATTAGGAACATTGATTGGGTTTTACATTTATAAAGGCGTTCTTCCTTTGCTTAAAAAATTAGTTTTAATGGAAAAATTAGGTGTATAAAGAAACGTATAACTATATTTCTTTATCTGATGCTGTGAAAAAATAGTATGTGACGGCGGAAAGGAAAATGCTAATAAATATGGTAAGAAGTAGCTGGTACTATATTATTGATACAAAAACTGGTGATGTGTTAAAAGGAAGTTTAGAATATTAAAATGAAAAAAGTACTCCTCAAATAGAAAAGGTCGGATTAATCCGGCCTTTATATCAGAACCTATGTCAATGGGCTTTGAAAAAATAAAAGAAAAAATACTTTCATCAGAGGGGCTTTAGGGAAACTTTTTAAGAGACTACGTAGACTTCTTCCGATATGACACTTGTTGAGTCTTATAAGCCACTGCAAGAGGACTTGAAGAGTTCTTGTAGTTCTGCTGATCTCATGAACTCTGTGACACAACTGTTATATCGGTTATTGTTGAGAATTACATGAGATAGATTGGGAAAAGGTGAAAAAATGGTGTCGTTTTACATGAAAATGACACCATTTTATTTGAAAAATATAATTGAATTAATTGTTTTAAAAATGGGGAAATAATACGTTTAAAGTGTTATATTTTTCTCTAATTTGCGTTTGAATAAGTTATTGAAAACAAAATATCCCAATAGAGTGCCAATAGTATTAAGTATAATATCATTAATATCACTAGCTCTAGTATATATTGAAGGAAATACAATTCCTTCAATATATTGCAATACTTCTATGGAAAAAGAAATAATTATCCCAAAAAGTAATATTGATCTAAATGTTTTGAACTTATTACGCCATATGAGTGGTAAAAACAAACCTATAGGTGTAGTAAGAAATATATTACCAATTAAATTTTTTGCTATAAACCTTACAGGAACACCATTGTCAATTGATTCAAAAATATGTTTAAATGGAGTATACTCTACATATGGAGATATATAATATTTTTGTTTGATCCAGTATATTGTAACTGGAAACAATGTTATTCCTGTAAGAAATATTATATACATTGCAAAAGAGTTAATTACAATCTCTTTTGCAATGTATATTTGCTTGTTTTTGATTTTTTTTCGAAAAAGTACGATAAATCTTATTATTAACCATAAAGCTAACATGCAAATAATAAAGTATTTTGAAGAAATATGAAATCCTTCTACCATAAGACCTCTCCTGAATTAATAATGGTCATGTAGTGTACCTTCTATGTGAAATATTTTATATGTACATGGTTGTTGACCACATGCATATAAATAATATCCAGTTGAATTAGCATCTGCAACCCACCTTCCTATTGAGGATGTATTGCTGATTACTCTTGTTCCATAGGATTTAGTTCCATTCATTAAATCTACTAGACAAGAATATCCAGATACATATTGATTCGATTGTGTATCTAATACTGAATAAGTTGATATTGTTAATGAGACATTACCGGGTAGCAATGAATAATACGTGCCATTAGAGCTACCATCTACATAACCTCTACCAGATGCAAAACTGTTAAATGTAAAATTTACCGATTGATCTGCATATGCATAAGTGATGAGTGTAAATGTGGAGATTAATAAAAAACAAATAGATAAACAAACTGATAATATCCTTAGTATTCTCTTTTTCATGTAAACTCCTCCTCGTAGAATTAGTTATTAGTGTATATTCCCCATTTACATATATTATACAGATAACTTCTTGAGAATATTGTCGAAACATGTAATGAAAGTCAAAAATTACCTTCTTATTTAAATTTGTATTAGTAAAATAAAAAAATGTATTTTAAACAACATTTAGAGCGATATTTGTTTGCAAACAAGGACAGGTATTGATAAAACTAATCCAGAAATAAGTTTTCTACGAATCATAAGTAAAATCCTCCTTCATTTTTTTGTTTAAATGTTATTGCCTGTACAGACAGTAATATTTTAGCATTTAAACTGTAAAAATAATGTTGAAATTTGTCGGCGTATTTTAATTGTTTTTGTATAAATTTACCTCAAAAATACCTTATCAAATACTACTCATAAGACTATGGAAACCATGGAAGTATCATTGTTTATTGTTTAGGTAAGTTTTAGATTTTGCATCTACTGAATTTACTATTATATCATGATCGGGTAGAAAACAGCCTTTCAACTTCAGTCACGTTTTCTGTAGCCCCCCTGCAATCCCGGACGGTCGGATTTCCCGAATCCGATTTTGACCTTGGATTCTATCAGTTTTGAGCCTTCCTTATAAATATTAAACTTAAATGATAGCGACATATACATTTATATATTTATCAGTTTACTCAAATCCTAACTCCACTTTGCTCCTAGGCTTTATCCCAGTTCATTTTTTTATGAAGTGTCCAAGGGCCCCGTTGAAAGCAATTCTAAAGAATGGGGGAGCCAAAAGCCTTGGATTTACTTCTCGGCTGTTTCAAAGAAGTTACAATAGTTGTATGGAAATTTCAAATATTCGTTCAAATATAAAGCCATTAGAAGCTAAACCTATTATTCTATTAACAATTAAAACAAAGAAAAAATAAATATTTTCACTGCCTCACAAAACAAAATTGGATTTTGGGATAAGCAAACCGGAAATTCTGTGAAGTCTCATAAAATAGGCTTCAGGAGCAGGGAAAGTATACGATAAAACTTTTATCGTATACTTTCCCTGCTCTGATGCTTAAGCCCACTCCGCAGCGACCAATCAGTTGCTTATAAGTGGCTAAAAAAGCTCTAAAGTAAGGCTACGTTAGCTTTTCTAAAGAATGGGGGCCCTTTGCCCGGGCTTCACTTCGTTAGCGACCTCAGAGAGGCTCCGAAAGAAAGGATGGGAAAAGCCCCAGCCTAGAAGTTGTTTCTATTTTATTTTAATTTTTCATCTCTTAATGCGTTAATATTTTTTTGACGTTCTTGCACCTTGTCGTCAGTCAATAATTTTTTTAATGTTGTCTTTTGCATTACTTCCATGATATTAAAAGGATTTTTTATGTGTCCCTTACAATACAGTAACCCTGTTGCTGCTGTAGATCTTGCAATTTTAGATAGATCATTAAGACAACTATTTCCAAATATTTCAAATATTTTATCGCTCGGACTAAATTCCATTAATTTTGTTAAAACTGTAATCCTGTGGCTTTCATCATTCGATTGTAAATTAGCAACAAAGATATCTAAATATTTTTCATCCTTTGAATAGGTGTATAAAGCTCTTGCTAATTCAATACTTCTACCGCTAGGGATGATACATTTAAGTAAAGAATTTTCAAGTTCATCTATTCCATTATATTTTCTGAGTTTAGGCAGGAATATGGAAACTCCGCTATCACCATCCTGAAAAGCTTTCCATATTATATCCTCAGCACTATCTCTTTCGTTATCATATATTTCATCTAAAGTATCGGGATTATATCCATCCATTTTCTGCATACCTGTAGCATTAACCTGATTTATTAAGTCATTATATGCTTGGCTTTGGGACATTGCAAAATACCTCCTCTACTTCAGTTACTAATCCTTCTTCTTGTCTTAGAGATACTATTGGTGCCTCTGTATTTTTCCATACATCACCAATCCCTTTTCCGTCTGGAAGATCAGGATGAACATATGCTACTTTTCCAGTAACACCATTAGCATATGCTGATGATACACTTTTCCACAGTGGTTGCTGATCGGTATCTAATCCTTTATCCCAAGTTGTAAATTTTTCTCCTAGCCACGTCCAGCCATTCAGTACTTTTCCACCTTGGGTATTTTCCATTATTGTCCCACCAATCATTTCTGCGTATCTTTCTGCAGCACCAATGTTTTTACTCCAGAAAACTGCACCATCTTTTGGTGATGAGAAATCAAAACATTTAGCAAAGCTATTAAAGTCTCGATCAAGTAATTTTTGAAAAGCTTTCTGTGCATCGGTTTCTGAAGCAAATATTCCTTTTGTTCTATCAAGGAACTGATCATATCCTTTCGCATCAAGTTCACTTAAGCTATCTCTATATGGATTGCTCTTTTCAGCACAATATCCGCTTGGGTCAGCATATTTTATAGGATTGTTGCTTACATATGCATATAGATTTAATCCGTCGCCTCTGTAAGTATCTTCTTGCGTGAACCTTCCAACAACTGGGTTGTAGAATCTCGCACGCAAATAATACTGCCCTGTAACCTGATCGTACTGTTCTCCGGCATACCTGAATCTATTCTGCACCTTCTCAACAGCCTCAACTGTATTACCAAATGCATCATACTGATACCGATTGACCACTGCACCAGTGCCGTCAACCAATGCAGTAACATCACCGTGGCCTTAATTAGGTAATATTCTGCTTTAATTTAATCAATTTTTTTAAAGTTTTATCTTTATTTGTAATCATCCATTTTGGATATGTTTCTACTACAGACCTTTCAAATTCATCATAAGGTTTCAATATTTTTTGAGAAAACCATTCAATCATATAATCAAGAACTTCTTCATTTACAGCCCATAAAGAATGTCCTTTTAATTTAGTCTTATACCATAATTCATAATCGTTCCAGTTTTCATCAGATAATTGTTTTATTAAACCACAATTATTACATTGAATTAACTTAGCTCTTAGCTTATGAACTGGCTCCCTATAAGTACCTGCTGGCACTCCTGGTCCACCCATTACAGCATCAGCTTTTTTCCTGCATTTTGGGCATTTCACTGCATAAATGACCTTGTAATCAATCTCCAAACCTATCACTTCCTTATATTCTGCTACATTTTTTATAGCACTTTGTTATGATGCTCTATACTATAGAAGAAACTCAATTATTACCTATCAAAGAATATATTTTTACTGCTTGAGCTTAAAGGTATACCAAAGATAATTTTTGCTTCACTGCCTATAAGCTGCATTTTGTTTACGGCTTTTCCCACAGAGAACATAACCCTGTTATCGACTCTTGCATCCATTGCGACACTTACAGCTGAACCAACTGCAATACCTAAGTCACCTGTATTAAATGAACATGGATTATCAGGATATTTGTTCTTTTCATCACAATTACTGAAACCACATAGCCCGCAGTTTTTAACCCCTACAGGATTTAACTTAGTAGCAATTAACACAAGCACATCAGAACGTAAGATATTATCAGCATCCCTTATAAAAAAATCAGCTGCTTCACCTTCTTGAACCATTTGTTTCATCATATCAGCAATTTTTACTATTTCATCTTTATCTGCAATGGATAAAATTAAATTATCAACGCCTCTTGCTTTTGGTGCAGTTCTGGCAGCTATTAGCATCTTCTCAGCAACATTCATCAAAGCTTGTTTTCTTATATCTTCTTCAAATAATATACTCAAAGCTTGTACCTCCAATATTATTGCGGTAAGCAATTCATGACAGCATATATAAAAGCCCTGTAAAAACAAGGCCCATATATATACTATCATGTGTATTAAGTTTTGGAAACTGTTGGTTTTATATACTTCCGTTAATGTTTTATGTTTCCATGTCAAAAGAATTTTTGATATAATTGGTAAGTAAATGTTAGTATTTAATGGAATGAGGTTTCAAATGTATTATCTGCTTTATGGAGTACTTGTTGGGGTACTATTTGGTTGCATTGACATGTTTTTTATAGCACATAGAAAAAGCATAAATACAAAAGGTAATCTATTATGGGCTTTTATAAATAAAGTACTACTTGGATTTTTGATGGGCTTGGCAAAGTTTTTAATAAGTAGTTAATCCATATTTCAGCTATATTAATTACTGATTTATCATGCGTTTTCTATTTTGGAAACTGTTGGTTTTATGTACTCCCTTTGATGAATCATCATTGAATAGATAACCTTTGCAATCTGCCTCATTACTGCGATTAAAGCCTGTCTCCGTGTCTTTCCTTCTGATATTTTCTTATTAAAGTATTCCAGAAAGGTTTCATTTATAGGGCTTTTCTTATCTCTCCCTCTGGAAATATTCCTTGATGCAATATCTCTAAATATCTCATACAATCGCCTGTTGCCCTGCTTATTCCTAAAGTTCTTGTCCTTATCGCCTGATGAACAGGAAACCGGACTGATTCCGGAATAACGACACATTTTATCGGCACTTGAAAACCTCCTGATATCACCTATTTCACTAATCAGCATTGCAGCGGTTATTGTATTAATTCCAGGCATTGTTTCAAGCCTGTAGGGAAATTGCTTCATATGCTTTTTTATCTCAGCCTCTATTACTTCCAGTTCCTCATTACAGTGCTTTATTTCTTTTATACAATGAGACACAATAAAATCCCTTGTTTCCTGGTATTCCGTTGATGTATCGCCATCTTTTGCAACAAGCATCAATATCCTTTCTGCATGTTCAATTCCAAAAAATCCACTACTATGGATGGACAGAAATTCCGCAAGCTCTTCTTTGGTAATGCCTCTAAGCTTTGACGGCGAGGGAAAGTTTTGAAAGAATTCCATTCCGGCCTTACAGTAAGTTACCGTAAAAAAACGCGTATAGCTTGGATAATGATGCGAAATGTAGCTGTGAACCTGATTTTTAGAGGCAGCCCGTACCTTGACTATTGAATTACGCCGAGATACTAAAAGCTGCAAAGTCCAGCTATCATCATGAATTGATGCATCTGGAAGGGTATCCAATTGATTTAATAGAACCTTGGCAACACAGAACGCATCATGACCGTCAGTTTTATGAGCTATAGCCTGATTACGCCTTTCTGTATAGGTTAGAGAAGCATCAACAGACTTTACAGTATAGCCGAGATTTAAAAGGAATATGGCAAAGTTCCTGCCGTTGCCTGAGGTGTCCTCTAGGCCGAAACATGGAGAAATACCACGTTTTAAATGGGATTTAACAAATTCAATAAGCTTTTCAAAGCCCTTTTTGTTGTTCTCAAACCTGAGTTCTCCGAGCTTTTCAGTAAAGCAGTTGATAATAACTGCCACATGGGTACGCTTATGAATATCCACCCCGATAAAGAGTTTTCGCATTTTTGGATGTAACATTTTACATTTCCCCCCTGTATTAAAATTTCAAGGTACAAACCTTGGCACAAAAGCACCCTTAATATCAACGATAAGTCCCTAAAAAAGAGACTCCGCAAACCCACGCCAACTATTTGCAAGGTAACAAGCCCTATAAAATAAGAGCTTTTAACCTGGGAAAAACGGCAGCATTGTTATAACGAAATATGTAAAAATACATATCGCATGACCACGAACAGCCACATTATTCCCAGCTTAAAAACCCTTATCATCCGTATATCTTAAAGGGTATACCAGCATGTGAAGCCCTTAAAATCATGTCACGAGTCCCCTTGCTTTTTGCCAAATCCTCATGAAATACCAAAACCAAATCAGGCTTTTCCATCTTAAGCATCTGGGCATTCCTGATAGGCCCGGCACTTTTGCCAAACCTCTTCCAGTCTGCCGGATACTCAACAAACCTGATGCCGCACTGACGAGCAGCACGAACAGCAAGCGTATTAGCACCCCGACACCCTCCGGCAATAAGCAAATCAATATCAAGACTTTTGACAATAGATAAAATCTTCTGGTAATTCCTATAAAAACGGCTTCCAGATACTAAAACCTTCATATGTGAAACCTCCAGATTTACTGAAAAAGCCTGTAAAAAATACAAGCCTTTGCACTAAAGCCGGAAGCTGTAAACACAGTTATATCAATGCTTCCTGAAAATATCCAGGATAAAAAACACCAATCGAAACTGGTAAACTGAGCTGCCATAATCTCTGGCAGCCCTATGTAAAAACCTCTCAAAATCCCTCATATCTCATCCTCACAATCTACAGGACGAATGGTAATAATACCCTGTGACACATCAATAACAACCCTGCATCCAACCTCAAAACCGTATGTAGCAAGCCACTCAGCCGAAACCACAATAGCAGGTGAATCATCCAGCCAATGACTCCTGACAGACGATAAAGCCACCATATAAAAAACACCTCCACAAATACTACTCATGAGCCTATGTAAGGAAGATACCCTGCATAAGTCGGGGCAAATGCTACCGCTATATCAGCAACTATGTCAATGGGACTTTGATAAAAAAATAAATGAAAAAATGCTTTCTTCAGAGGGGCTTTAGAGAAGCTTTTTAAGAGGCTTCGTAGACTTCATCCGATATGACAGAAAAGACTGTTATCAGTCCTTTCTGTCATATCTCAAGTGTAGATTTCAAATAAATATATTTGAAATCTACACCTGATGAGTCTTACAAGCCACTTCAAGAGGGCTTGAAGAGTTCTTGCAGCTCCGCTGATCTCATGAGCTTCTACAAAGACCCCTGTAAGTACCAATAATGTCACATACGGATTGGCAAAAAAGACAGCTGCATGTCTTTTTGCCAATCCTAAAGCGATAAAAAATATAATTTAATGATATTTTTTATCGCTTGTTGTCACTTACAAGAGTCTCTGAGTGCAGCTACAGGGTAGCTTACGGGTTATGATCTTACTACGGAGGGGCGTTGCAGATACTTCAAGAAACTTTTAAGACTCATACGGCTGCTGGAAAAACTTTTTATTAGTTTTTCCAGCAGCCTAACGAAAAGTAGCAAATCTGTGATTTGATACTTTTCGTGTATGTGTCTGTGTAAGCTGCTTACAAAGAGGCTTTTAAGGTGCTTATAAGATCAGCTTAAACCCGTAAGACACTCATAAGCTGCTCCGTTAGTGGCAGTTAAGTAACATTCAACTCCAGGCATGGCAAATATAAATGCCATACCTGGAGTTTCAGGAGAATGGGGTGACAAATAAAAAAGTCACCCCATTCTCCTGATGCGGGCTGCAAAGACCCTGATTAGTGCAGTATTAGGGACTTCGGAGAATTGCAGGGATAAGCATTTTTTCATTTATTTTTTTTCAAAGCCATTGACATAGGTGCTGATATAGCGGTATCTTTTGCTCCAGCTTATGCAGGGTATCTTCCTTACATAGGCCTATGAGTAGTATTTGGGAGGTGTTTTTTTATGGTGGCTTTATCATCTGTCAGGAGTCATTGGCTGGATGATTCACCTGCTATTGTGGTTTCGGCTGAGTGGCTTGCTACATACGGTTTTGAGGTTGGATGCAGGGTTGTTATTGATGTGTCACAGGGTATTATTACCATTCGTCCTGTAGATTGTGAGGATGAGATATGAGGGATTTTGAGAGGTTTTTACATAGGCCTGCCAGAGATTATGGCAGCTCAGTTTACCAGTTTCGATTGGTGTTTTTTATCCTGGATATTTTCAGGAAGCATTGATATAACTGTGTTTACAGCTTCCGGCTTTAGTGCAAAGGCTTGTATTTTTTACAGGCTTTTTCAGTAAATCTGGAGGTTTCACATATGAAGGTTTTAGTATCTGGAAGCCGTTTTTATAGGAATTACCAGAAGATTTTATCTATTGTCAAAAGTCTTGATATTGATTTGCTTATTGCCGGAGGGTGTCGGGGTGCTGATACGCTTGCTGTTCGTGCTGCTCGTCAGTGCGGCATCAGGTTTGTTGAGTATCCGGCAGACTGGAAGAGGTTTGGCAAAAGTGCCGGGCCTATCAGGAATGCCCAGATGCTTAAGATGGAAAAGCCTGATTTGGTTTTGGTATTTCATGAGGATTTGGCAAAAAGCAAGGGGACTCGTGACATGATTTTAAGGGCTTCACATGCTGGTATACCCTTTAAGATATACGGATGATAAGGGTTTTTAAGCTGGGAATAATGTGGCTGTTCGTGGTCATGCGATATGTATTTTTACATATTTCGTTATAACAATGCTGCCGTTTTTCCCAGGTTAAAAGCTCTTATTTTATAGGGCTTGTTACCTTGCAAATAGTTGGCGTGGGTTTGCGGAGTCTCTTTTTTAGGGACTTATCGTTGATATTAAGGGTGCTTTTGTGCCAAGGTTTGTACCTTGAAATTTTAATACAGGGGGGAAATGTAAAATGTTACATCCAAAAATGCGAAAACTCTTTATCGGGGTGGATATTCATAAGCGTACCCATGTGGCAGTTATTATCAACTGCTTTACTGAAAAGCTCGGAGAACTCAGGTTTGAGAACAACAAAAAGGGCTTTGAAAAGCTTATTGAATTTGTTAAATCCCATTTAAAACGTGGTATTTCTCCATGTTTCGGCCTAGAGGACACCTCAGGCAACGGCAGGAACTTTGCCATATTCCTTTTAAATCTCGGCTATACTGTAAAGTCTGTTGATGCTTCTCTAACCTATACAGAAAGGCGTAATCAGGCTATAGCTCATAAAACTGACGGTCATGATGCGTTCTGTGTTGCCAAGGTTCTATTAAATCAATTGGATACCCTTCCAGATGCATCAATTCATGATGATAGCTGGACTTTGCAGCTTTTAGTATCTCGGCGTAATTCAATAGTCAAGGTACGGGCTGCCTCTAAAAATCAGGTTCACAGCTACATTTCGCATCATTATCCAAGCTATACGCGTTTTTTTACGGTAACTTACTGTAAGGCCGGAATGGAATTCTTTCAAAACTTTCCCTCGCCGTCAAAGCTTAGAGGCATTACCAAAGAAGAGCTTGCGGAATTTCTGTCCATCCATAGTAGTGGATTTTTGGAATTGAACATGCAGAAAGGATATTGATGCTTGTTGCAAAAGATGGCGATACATCAACGGAATACCAGGAAACAAGGGATTTTATTGTGTCTCATTGTATAAAAGAAATAAAGCACTGTAATGAGGAACTGGAAGTAATAGAGGCTGAGATAAAAAAGCATATGAAGCAATTTCCCTACAGGCTTGAAACAATGCCTGGAATTAATACAATAACCGCTGCAATGCTGATTAGTGAAATAGGTGATATCAGGAGGTTTTCAAGTGCCGATAAAATGTGTCGTTATTCCGGAATCAGTCCGGTTTCCTGTTCATCAGGCGATAAGGACAAGAACTTTAGGAATAAGCAGGGCAACAGGCGATTGTATGAGATATTTAGAGATATTGCATCAAGGAATATTTCCAGAGGGAGAGATAAGAAAAGCCCTATAAATGAAACCTTTCTGGAATACTTTAATAAGAAAATATCAGAAGGAAAGACACGGAGACAGGCTTTAATCGCAGTAATGAGGCAGATTGCAAAGGTTATCTATTCAATGATGATTCATCAAAGGGAGTACATAAAACCAACAGTTTCCAAAATAGAAAACGCATGATAAATCAGTAATTAATATAGCTGAAATATGGATTAACTACTTATTAAAAACTTTGCCAAGCCCATCAAAAATCCAAGTAGTACTTTATTTATAAAAGCCCATAATAGATTACCTTTTGTATTTATGCTTTTTCTATGTGCTATAAAAAACATGTCAATGCAACCAAATAGTACCCCAACAAGTACTCCATAAAGCAGATAATACATTTGAAACCTCATTCCATTAAATACTAACATTTACTTACCAATTATATCAAAAATTCTTTTGACATGAAAACATAAAACATTAACGGAAGTATATAAAACCAACAGTTTCCAAAACTTAATACACATGATAGTATATATATGGGCCTTGTTTTTACAGGGCTTTTATATATGCTGTCATGAATTGCTTACCGCAATAATATTGGAGGTACAAGCTTTGAGTATATTATTTGAAGAAGATATAAGAAAACAAGCTTTGATGAATGTTGCTGAGAAGATGCTAATAGCTGCCAGAACTGCACCAAAAGCAAGAGGCGTTGATAATTTAATTTTATCCATTGCAGATAAAGATGAAATAGTAAAAATTGCTGATATGATGAAACAAATGGTTCAAGAAGGTGAAGCAGCTGATTTTTTTATAAGGGATGCTGATAATATCTTACGTTCTGATGTGCTTGTGTTAATTGCTACTAAGTTAAATCCTGTAGGGGTTAAAAACTGCGGGCTATGTGGTTTCAGTAATTGTGATGAAAAGAACAAATATCCTGATAATCCATGTTCATTTAATACAGGTGACTTAGGTATTGCAGTTGGTTCAGCTGTAAGTGTCGCAATGGATGCAAGAGTCGATAACAGGGTTATGTTCTCTGTGGGAAAAGCCGTAAACAAAATGCAGCTTATAGGCAGTGAAGCAAAAATTATCTTTGGTATACCTTTAAGCTCAAGCAGTAAAAATATATTCTTTGATAGGTAATAATTGAGTTTCTTCTATAGTATAGAGCATCATAACAAAGTGCTATAAAAAATGTAGCAGAATATAAGGAAGTGATAGGTTTGGAGATTGATTACAAGGTCATTTATGCAGTGAAATGCCCAAAATGCAGGAAAAAGCTGATGCTGTAATGGGTGGACCAGGAGTGCCAGCAGGTACTTATAGGGAGCCAGTTCATAAGCTAAGAGCTAAGTTAATTCAATGTAATAATTGTGGTTTAATAAAACAATTATCTGATGAAAACTGGAACGATTATGAATTATGGTATAAGACTAAATTAAAAGGACATTCTTTATGGGCTGTAAATGAAGAAGTTCTTGATTATATGATTGAATGGTTTTCTCAAAAAATATTGAAACCTTATGATGAATTTGAAAGGTCTGTAGTAGAAACATATCCAAAATGGATGATTACAAATAAAGATAAAACTTTAAAAAAATTGATTAAATTAAAGCAGAATATTACCTAATTAAGGCCACGGTGATGTAACTGCATTGGTTGATGGCACAGGTGCAGTGGTGAATCGGTATCAGTATGATGCCTTTGGTAATACTGTTGAAGCCAAAGAACAAATCCATAACCGTTTTCGTTATGCTGGTGAACAATACGACTCTGTAACAGGTCAGTATTACCTTAGAGCTAGATTCTATAATCCAGTTGTAGGAAGGTTTACACAGGAAGACACCTACAGAGGTGATGGTTTAAACCTTTACAGTTACGTTATGAATAATCCCATTAACTACGTTGACCCTACAGGACATTGGGGTGATGCCGTTCATAGAGGAGTTACTGAAAGCATAGCTTCTAACTTACTAGAAAATCCAGACTATGGAGAAATAGTTGGAAAAGCTAATACAGGTGTTGACTCAAGCCCAATGACCAGCCCATATGCTAAAGCAACACAGCATTGGCATTTCGATCATAACAAAGGTACTGGTGTAGACACAAGGCAACTTCATTTTGAAGAATACTATAAAAAGTCTGTTGACACATGGAATAATGCAGAGAAAGATTATGCCAACAATGTAGCTAATATAGAAAATTCATCTTCCTATAAAATGAAAAAGATTTTTATGGGAGAAGAAAAAGCAAAAAATAGTTGTTTACAAAGCTTAATGGAAGAAAGAGAAAAACAACGTAAAAAATCTCTTGAGCAATTAGGAAAAGGATTACATCCTTATCAGGACATTGATGCACATATGGACTGGGATACAGGGCCGCTTGGTGTGAATGCTCATCATGCCAACAGTGGTTATGATAGAATCAAGATTTTTGATGATCCACGTTACGATCTGGTAAAAAATCCGGCAGGTGGCTATGACCCGATAGATTCTGGCGATGATCATGGAAGTGCAAGGTTTAAGAAAACAAAACAAAAGACTGAAGACGCTATTAAACAGTTTATGAAGGATGTTAATTACTGTGCATCTAAAAGCCAGACATTTTAGAGAAGTCTATGATAGATATCATGAGTGAGGGGGATTTATGGCATTTCGACATGGATTGATAAGCTTTTTAATTATAATAGTTACATCTTTAATTTTAATAATAGTAGGAATTGTACTTCTTGTTAAGTTCAGAAACGGGTTTAATGCAGTAAGAGGTTTAAGCATTCTGTTGATTTTAATAGGAATAATAATGATTCTTTTTTCTAAAAAAGTATGCATTAGAAATGTGAGATTGAAAGGGAATATCGATGTAAAGCCATTGAGTGAAATGCATATATCTCAGAATGTACAAAGCATTAAAGGTATTATGGAAGACATTGAATCATTTAAGGAATTAAAAGTTAATACTACTAATGGTGTTAATAATGCTGGAATTACTGAAATGTTAACAGGAACTGATGATAAAGGATCACATCTTGAGGTAAAGATATTAGTATTTGATAGTGTAGAAAGTGCTTTCAAGTCATATAATTCCAGATACAAATCTTATGGTAAAGACTACGGTATTATGGAAAAAGGAGGAACAGAAAGCGACAGATACTTTATAACATATATAAACCAATTAAGGGCAAGTCCTGAGTCCCTTTACGAACTGATGGATTCATACATGACTTATTTGTATTTTCAGAAAAACAATATTGTAATTTCTTTGCGGGAAATGAGAGGCCAAAGCGAAAGTAAAATAGAAAAATATATCCAGTTAATGGCAAACAGGTTGTCCAAATTGGAATGATGATTAAAATAGCTAATTTAACAGGTCGGATTATTCCGGCCTTCTTAATGTAAGTGCCTTAATTAAAAGTACTTACAACTTTTTTGAGATCAAGAGGAGAGTAATCATGAAGGATTGGACAAAGGGGTGGACCAGATATACTGAGAGTTGGACAGAATTCACAATGGATGAAATTAATGCAATGGCTTCTGAAGTAAAATCACTGGAGAACTCTTCAGAAATGAAATGTTCATCATGTGGTAAAATTTCAATCAGGCATTACTATCGAGAAATAAGCACATCTGCAGGAGTATCATGGTACTGGTGTTATAATTGTCGCAAATGTACTCATTTTAGAGGTGCTCCTCGTTCCAAGGAGTATGTATTTAATGATCCTATATCTAGTGTTCCTGAAAAAGGGGAATCAAGTGGTATGAATATCTGAACTCTCTTTGGGATGAAGGTATTTTACCACAGATTTTTAAAAAGAAAGGTAAATCGAAGTAGTATCTAACATCAGGGACTACTAAATTTCATAACAATATATGATTCTGGAAACCAGCAGAGAATATCAAAGGTGCAATGATAGAAACCCAAGAACTTTTAAAAGAGAAAATCCTATATATCTATTAATTATCTACATCAAAAGGTTTTAGCAAAAGAACTTTTAGCATCTTTTCAGCAACTACATACAAACCATCATCAAATTTTGGGGTATCATTATATGCACCTAATGGCCTATCAAATTCACAATCAATTGTTGTTGACTCATCAACTTGACCATTGCTTACAACAATAACCATGTAACCTTTATGATTGTTAAATTCTACATCAAAATTATATATGTAACCATCTTCAGTTAATGTTGTTTTATTATGTTTAAATTTAAATAATTGCCAATTGTTTAATATTGTATTTCCTGTACCTGCACTACCACTTAATTTTATTGATGACATCAAAACTCCTCCTTATAATTTAATGGATAAATAAACCGTTTGTTTTATGTCCTAATTAAAAAATCTCAAAGTATTTAAGCATACTAAGTGCCGTTTCATCAAAATACTTTGTGGGCTGGTTTGGGTCAGACTGAAACTCCGCAATTGGTACTTTCAACTGTGAAATATCATTTGGCATGTTATCAACTCCTTGTAGTTTCGTATAACAATTTTATCGGATACTTTTTCCAAATAATATACACCTGATTTAAAGAAGTCTATAAGCATTTCTCTGAAGCTGCTTTAAAGCTACTCACGAAGCGGAATCCCGGGCCTTTTGTCCCCATTCTTTAGAACCGCTGACGGAGCCGTTCTTTATAGCATTATGAGAGACTTATAAGCAGCTAGTTAGACACTGCAAAGTGGACTTAGAGAATCAGAGCCGGTTCTAAATGATATCATTTTTACACAAAGTATTATCAAATGGGACAGTGGAGAAAATATAAAGTCACAAGAAAAGGAAGGATTATTAAAATACAATATAAAGTTTACATAAATCCAATTGCTATATCTCTATCAACTTGAGCTGGGAGTTTTCCCAGCCTTTTATATTCTTCTGAAAACCATCAGGTTTTGGACACAGTTCTTAATACTTTAGTTATACTTAACTTTATGCTATCATTGTATTACAGTTAATTGAGAAAAATATTGCTAAGATTATTAGCATTTAATGTATAATACAATGACGCTACTATATTCATAAAGAAATAATGCCTACAATTTAAACAATATTTTACTCCTAGTGCAGAAATAAATTTGGAAGTAACAGTTACCACTAATATACTCATATTCCAATAAGATTGAGTTAGGAGAGGTATTTATAATATGAGTGAATTAATTAAGTTTATTGAAAACAATGATATTAATGGAATTGATAATATACAAAAACAATTAAAGTCAGGCAGTTATGCAAAAGACATTTTTAATGACGAGGATATACCAATATTAATTGAACATTTGGAATCAATAAATGATGTAAGACTTTGGAACTCTATATGGTCAGTATTATTATTAGTGTCAAAGAATGATTTTCTTATTAAGTATTGTGAAAATGCTTTGGATAAAAATAGATCAATCAAAAAACAAGATCTATTACACAAAAGATTAGGTTACCTTTTGAATTGTTTATTCAAGTATCTTCCAGAGAGAAGAGAAGAGCTTTTACAGGATTTTTTAAATTCAAGGGAGATTACATTAAAATTTACAGCTGCTGAGGAACTTGCAAATACCCAACTAACTAATGCTTTAATAACTATGATCGATATTTATGAAAGCTCTATTTGTAATTATGATCATCATGATATAGTAGATGCTATTGACATGTGGATATGTTATGAAGGTAACAAAGATATTTTATTTGAGCTAAAAAAAAGAATGACTGCATCAGAAAATGAGAAACTTAAAGCAAAATATAAATATTGGTTTAAAAATATTAAATCCAACAAAAATGATTTAGAGTAAGTAATGACACAATTTAGAAATATAATTATTATCAGAAGTTATTGGACATCAATTTCCTTAATATTACAACATTATAGTTTTCAAATTTATGCCTATATTAACTTACCTATCTTTTTGGCATTTTTTGAATCTTATACCATACTATAAGAACAAGACTATTGATGATTTCTGAGTCCTTAATTAGATACTCACGGAGCGGAATCCCGTGCTTTTTGCCCCCGTTATTTAGAAATACCAATGGAGCCATACTTTAAGTATTCTTACAGTTGGCTATTAAGTTGTTTCCAAAGTATCTATGCAGTGACTTTCAGAGCCAGGACAGTAAAGGAATATAATAATAAGTATTATCGTATTCCTTTACTGTCCTGTAAGTAATATATTTGGAGCCAAGAGTGTTGAATTTATATCTTCAAAGAATAATCCTGCGTATTTCGGCTATCTAGACACTGATTCCGGATATTTCCGGTTTGCTGTCTTGGATGCTTTCGCTATTGCCGTTCGGATGTTCATGAATATGCAATAATCCCTATTTGATTTCTTATTTTATTACTTATCACTTTGTGTTTTGAATTATCTTATTACTCTTTAGAATATCTAATTAAACGAATTCTCTTCAATAGTAGACTTTAAAATTTTTTCGATTTTATTACGTTCGCTCTGAATTTGCATTTCAATTTCTTTCTGTTTATTAAGCTCAGATTCAATTACCTCGACTATATATTGTTGTTTTGATGGCGATATATCTATCATTGGAAATTCTTGAATTTGTACTGGAAAAATATTTGTATTGTTTCCTAGACCTTTTTTGTTAATTTCCACTAGATATTGAAAATAATCCGTTCTAAAGTAATAGTATGCAAAAAGAGGGTTATAGTTCTTTAGTCTTATTCTCATAGTAAAATCAGCAAAAATTCCATTTAAATTTTCGTCTTCAATAAGAGCAACTTTTCCAATAGTTCCTTCACCTGAACGAGCAATTAAAATGTCATTTTTAAAAACTGTTTTATTCAAGTTTTTATCTGAATATTCTTTAGAAACTAGTTTACAACCTTCACTTTCATATTTCCAATTCTTAATATTTGCCATTGTAATATAATAATAATCACCGTTTTCATCATAATTTAAAGGAGATACCCCAGCACCTAATACAATTGGTTCAGCAAGAAAATTTTTAATTTTCTTGTTTGTTATTAACTTCAACTGTTCATAAACAAATACACCAGCATTTCTGTGAAATTTAACACTTTGACGCAAATCTTTGTTGTTAGAAAAAGAAATAAAGTCAGTTTCATAAAACTTCACTTGTTTTAGACTTTCAAATTTAGTTGCATCAAACTTAAATTCTCTTTCGAATACTTTATTTATTATAAAGGATGGTTTTACTATTGTTTTTTTAAGTGATCTTATTCTTTGCTCAATTTGCTCAATTTGTTTAACCATATTATCTTGCTTTGCTTTTGAAATGTTTGGCAATTTAATTCTTCCTAACTCATCTTTAGTGAGATATTTTGATGTATATGTATTTTGAAATAACGGTCTTATAATTAAATTAAAATACCATAATACAAATTTCTTGTTTATTTTAGTTTCATCTAAATTTACCTCAAAAACATTTTGGTTAATATATACCGATCTATCTACCAAAAAGGATAAACCTAAAGTCATAGCATTAGAAATAATTAAGGAATCTTTCTTCGTTTTATAGAGCGTTTTATCTTCATCAATTGCAACATCAGTAATTTTATCTTCACAGATTTCATTTATTGTGAATGTTAATGTATCAACATTTGCCATGGTTAAAAATTCATGCTCACCATTCCAATATTGCTCATTGAATCTTGATGGTGTTCTTCCTGATCTAATATCAATATTCGTACTTCTATTTAACAAAAAATTTTTAAGACTAATTCCGTTTTTGTAGAGAGGAGCATAATCTTTTAACCCTAGTTTAGGATCAATTGACAAGTCTTTAAAATCTATAATAAATTGTTTTAACGCCATATACCTTACCCCTTTATAATTAATCCCAATCTATCTGTCGTATATAATCAAGTGCTGTCTCCATTATGCCATCATCAATTAATATATCACCATTCATATCAATTCTAAACAAATCGTTTGGTAATATTTTTTCGCCTCTTTTAGTTCTCTTGTAACCTATATTTTCTACCTCTGCCATAATAATGTTGTATTTTAGCTCTTTTGCCACTTCACCAAATACCCACCATGTATTTACAAAACCAAAAATATCTTTAGTATCAGCATCATATTTACAAAGCTCTACAAGTTCATCTGCATACTTTTTAACTATTTGAACAGGTGAAAGGTTAATGTCGTCTAACTCCATGTGATCTTTTAACATTCTTAGTAATATATCTCTTTCTTCGCTTTCAGTAAGATTTTTAATAGAAGGCAGTTTGTTCTTAGTCTTTTTTCCATTATAAATTGCAATTAAATTATCAACTCTTGTTTTTATATTATTCCATTCTCCGCAATACTTTTCCCAAATTTTATTCCATTTTTTAATTTCTGCTTTTGTCTTTTTTTGAGCAAATAAAATACTTGTTTTAGTAGAAGTGAATGGTTCAAAAGTAAGTTGTGGTAATGAAACAACTGCCTTTACCTTAAAATACTTATAAATAAATAATCTAATATACTTATTTTCTGTTGTATCAAAAACACTTTCTGGTAAAATTACTCCAAAACGCCCATTAGGCTTAAGAAGTTGATACCATCTTTCAATAAACAAGTTTTCTGAATTCTTTTTGCTTCCAAAAATGAACTCTTTTGTGACACTCTTTTTTGTTTCATTATCCAAATCAACACTAAATGGAGGATTAGAAACAATAACATCAAATTGTTGATTTACTTCTTTATTCGAATAATTTTCATCTTCTTCATATTGCTTCAAAAAGTTTGGTGCAGTTTCTTTATCATAATATTTAAAGGGAAGAAGTCCATCTTTAACAAATATGTTTGTAGAACCATCTCCATGAAGTATCATATTAACCTTTGTTGCAGTGCCTAAGTTAAAATTTATTTCAACTCCATAAATAAAAGTTTGTGCCCATTTGTTTTCCCTATGGTCAGGCAAAAACCATTGACTAAATTTATCTTCTACATCTCTAGTTTCATCTAGCTTATTTTTCATTTTGTATTTAAGATTTTTGGTAATAAACTTCATATACTCTATCAAAAATGTTCCGCTACCTGCACTAGGGTCAATCAAATAAGGTATTTCTAAATCCTCGTTTACCCTTTTTATAGCTAGATTATCAAGTTGCAAACCCCAAAGAATAAATTTCACAATGTTAATATGAGTAAAAAACTGTCCTTTACTTTGTTTAAATCCTTCACGAATTATGCCTTCGAAAAAGTCACCTAAAATATCCTTCCCATCCAAACTGTTTTTCCCATCAACAAATGAGTAACGCTCAAGTTCGGATACTGCATATTTAAGTTTAGTAAGTGAAAATTTATTCTCATCAATAATGTAAGATTTATTAAGTCTACTTTCATCTAAAATAAACAACCTTTGTTTTAATGCTCTTCTATAAAGAGCATTTATTCTATCAAATAGCTCTTCATTGGTTTCGAAAATTTCATCATTTTCTTTCGTATAGGAAAATGTTTGAAAATCATATTTTTCACCCTTTTTCTTTTCACTTTCATCTTGTATTTTGGCTAAAATAATATTAGTAAGAGACGCAAAGACATCATTATCATCTGTTCCACCACCGCCCCAAAGTACATTATGTAGATTTTTTCTCATGTAGTCTAAATACGAAGAAGTGTAATTTGTTACCAAATCTTTTTTCCCACTTTTTACATAGGGCTCTTTTTGAGCTATTCCGTATCTTTCAGGAATTTTATCTGCAAAATTTCGTTTTTCCTTCCAAGAATCGAAAGAAGTATACTTTTCATAATCGATCAACATACATTTGTCTTGAACTTGATTGTTAACAATTTCAAACGAGTAAAGTACAAGATATTTTACATTAACACCTTGACCTTTCTCTTGAGAGGCAAGATTATATAATTGCTTCTCAATAACTTCATCCTTGTCTTTTTCAAATTCTTCAGAGCTTTTTAACTCAATGTACAAAAAAGCACTACCTTTACTATCTCTAACTATTATATCGATTCTAGGCTTATTTACTTTCGGTCTTCCAATATCATATTCCTTCTCAATTTCTATATTTTCAGGTCTATATCCCAAGTCATTAACTAATCTTGACAAAATGTAAGCTCTGACTATTTCTTCATCTCCAGATATTTTCTTAATTTTTCTATTTTGAGTTATTTCATTTGTATATAAAATTGAAGAGTTATCAAAATCATATTCTTTAACAACTTTATACTTTTGTTTATCCAAATATTTTTTTACAATATTATAATTCATAAAAATTCTCCATTCCGCCGCAGTCGCTGGCGGCACAAATAGTAATGAAAAAATAGTTTTCAATAATGCTAATTAGTTGTATAGTTTTAACAAGGCCATTCCCCGGCATTAGAAATAAGTACACCAACCTGCTTATAATGTGCAGGTGTCGGTCATACGCTTTATGACGGTGGGAATATATTCTTTAAGGTTCACGACATTTTGTGAGCCTTGTTTTTGTGTTTTACGAGCTGTTTCAGCTCAAAATTTCTTTTTCACGCTATTTCTACTTTGTAAAATGAATGCCATAAGCATTAGTTTTACTACCCTTTGAATATTTTACCATAGATAATATTTAAATACCATACAAAGTATAATCGATAATTTATCTTGAACGCAATACGCCAATTTTGAAGATATAAATTCAACACTCTTGGCTCCAAATATATTATTTACAGGACAGTAAAGGAATACGATAATACTTATTATTATATTCCTTTACTGTCCTGGCTCTGAAAGTCACTGCATAGATACTTTGGAAACAACTTAATAGCCAACTGTAAGAATACTTAAAGTATGGCTCCATTGGTATTTCTAAATAACGGGGGCAAAAAGCACGGGATTCCGCTCCGTGAGTATCTAATTAAGGACTCAGAAATCATCAATAGTCTTGTTCTTATAGTATGGTATAAGATTCAAAAAATGCCAAAAAGATAGGTAAGTTAATATAGGCATAAATTTGAAAACTATAATGTTGTAATATTAAGGAAATTGATGTCCAATAACTTCTGATAATAATTATATTTCTAAATTGTGTCATTACTTACTCTAAATCATTTTTGTTGGATTTAATATTTTTAAACCAATATTTATATTTTGCTTTAAGTTTCTCATTTTCTGATGCAGTCATTCTTTTTTTTAGCTCAAATAAAATATCTTTGTTACCTTCATAACATATCCACATGTCAATAGCATCTACTATATCATGATGATCATAATTACAAATAGAGCTTTCATAAATATCGATCATAGTTATTAAAGCATTAGTTAGTTGGGTATTTGCAAGTTCCTCAGCAGCTGTAAATTTTAATGTAATCTCCCTTGAATTTAAAAAATCCTGTAAAAGCTCTTCTCTTCTCTCTGGAAGATACTTGAATAAACAATTCAAAAGGTAACCTAATCTTTTGTGTAATAGATCTTGTTTTTTGATTGATCTATTTTTATCCAAAGCATTTTCACAATACTTAATAAGAAAATCATTCTTTGACACTAATAATAATACTGACCATATAGAGTTCCAAAGTCTTACATCATTTATTGATTCCAAATGTTCAATTAATATTGGTATATCCTCGTCATTAAAAATGTCTTTTGCATAACTGCCTGACTTTAATTGTTTTTGTATATTATCAATTCCATTAATATCATTGTTTTCAATAAACTTAATTAATTCACTCATATTATAAATACCTCTCCTAACTCAATCTTATTGGAATATGAGTATATTAGTGGTAACTGTTACTTCCAAATTTATTTCTGCACTAGGAGTAAAATATTGTTTAAATTGTAGGCATTATTTCTTTATGAATATAGTAGCGTCATTGTATTATACATTAAATGCTAATAATCTTAGCAATATTTTTCTCAATTAACTGTAATACAATGATAGCATAAAGTTAAGTATAACTAAAGTATTAAGAACTGTGTCCAAAACCTGATGGTTTTCAGAAGAATATAAAAGGCTGGGAAAACTCCCAGCTCAAGTTGATAGAGATATAGCAATTGGATTTATGTAAACTTTATATTGTATTTTAATAATCCTTCCTTTTCTTGTGACTTTATATTTTCTCCACTGTCCCATTTGATAATACTTTGTGTAAAAATGATATCATTTAGAACCGGCTCTGATTCTCTAAGTCCACTTTGCAGTGTCTAACTAGCTGCTTATAAGTCTCTCATAATGCTATAAAGAACGGCTCCGTCAGCGGTTCTAAAGAATGGGGACAAAAGGCCCGGGATTCCGCTTCGTGAGTAGCTTTAAAGCAGCTTCAGAGAAATGCTTATAGACTTCTTTAAATCAGGTGTATATTATTTGGAAAAAGTATCCGATAAAATTGTTATACGAAACTACAAGGAGTTGATAACATGCCAAATGATATTTCACAGTTGAAAGTACCAATTGCGGAGTTTCAGTCTGACCCAAACCAGCCCACAAAGTATTTTGATGAAACGGCACTTAGTATGCTTAAATACTTTGAGATTTTTTAATTAGGACATAAAACAAACGGTTTATTTATCCATTAAATTATAAGGAGGAGTTTTGATGTCATCAATAAAATTAAGTGGTAGTGCAGGTACAGGAAATACAATATTAAACAATTGGCAATTATTTAAATTTAAACATAATAAAACAACATTAACTGAAGATGGTTACATATATAATTTTGATGTAGAATTTAACAATCATAAAGGTTACATGGTTATTGTTGTAAGCAATGGTCAAGTTGATGAGTCAACAACAATTGATTGTGAATTTGATAGGCCATTAGGTGCATATAATGATACCCCAAAATTTGATGATGGTTTGTATGTAGTTGCTGAAAAGATGCTAAAAGTTCTTTTGCTAAAACCTTTTGATGTAGATAATTAATAGATATATAGGATTTTCTCTTTTAAAAGTTCTTGGGTTTCTATCATTGCACCTTTGATATTCTCTGCTGGTTTCCAGAATCATATATTGTTATGAAATTTAGTAGTCCCTGATGTTAGATACTACTTCGATTTACCTTTCTTTTTAAAAATCTGTGGTAAAATACCTTCATCCCAAAGAGAGTTCAGATATTCATACCACTTGATTCCCCCTTTTTCAGGAACACTAGATATAGGATCATTAAATACATACTCCTTGGAACGAGGAGCACCTCTAAAATGAGTACATTTGCGACAATTATAACACCAGTACCATGATACTCCTGCAGATGTGCTTATTTCTCGATAGTAATGCCTGATTGAAATTTTACCACATGATGAACATTTCATTTCTGAAGAGTTCTCCAGTGATTTTACTTCAGAAGCCATTGCATTAATTTCATCCATTGTGAATTCTGTCCAACTCTCAGTATATCTGGTCCACCCCTTTGTCCAATCCTTCATGATTACTCTCCTCTTGATCTCAAAGAAGTTGTAAGTACTTTTAATTAAGGCACTTACATTAAGAAGGCCGGAATAATCCGACCTGTTAAATTAGCTATTTTAATCATCATTCCAATTTGGACAACCTGTTTGCCATTAACTGGATATATTTTTCTATTTTACTTTCGCTTTGGCCTCTCATTTCCCACAAAGAAATTACAATATTGTTTTTCTGAAAATACAAATAAGTCATGTATGAATCCATCAGTTCGTAAAGGGACTCAGGACTTGCCCTTAATTGGTTTATATATGTTATAAAGTATCTGTCGCTTTCTGTTCCTCCTTTTTCCATAATACCGTAGTCTTTACCATAAGATTTGTATCTGGAATTATATGACTTGAAAGCACTTTCTACACTATCAAATACTAATATCTTTACCTCAAGATGTGATCCTTTATCATCAGTTCCTGTTAACATTTCAGTAATTCCAGCATTATTAACACCATTAGTAGTATTAACTTTTAATTCCTTAAATGATTCAATGTCTTCCATAATACCTTTAATGCTTTGTACATTCTGAGATATATGCATTTCACTCAATGGCTTTACATCGATATTCCCTTTCAATCTCACATTTCTAATGCATACTTTTTTAGAAAAAAGAATCATTATTATTCCTATTAAAATCAACAGAATGCTTAAACCTCTTACTGCATTAAACCCGTTTCTGAACTTAACAAGAAGTACAATTCCTACTATTATTAAAATTAAAGATGTAACTATTATAATTAAAAAGCTTATCAATCCATGTCGAAATGCCATAAATCCCCCTCACTCATGATATCTATCATAGACTTCTCTAAAATGTCTGGCTTTTAGATGCACAGTAATTAACATCCTTCATAAACTGTTTAATAGCGTCTTCAGTCTTTTGTTTTGTTTTCTTAAACCTTGCACTTCCATGATCATCGCCAGAATCTATCGGGTCATAGCCACCTGCCGGATTTTTTACCAGATCGTAACGTGGATCATCAAAAATCTTGATTCTATCATAACCACTGTTGGCATGATGAGCATTCACACCAAGCGGCCCTGTATCCCAGTCCATATGTGCATCAATGTCCTGATAAGGATGTAATCCTTTTCCTAATTGCTCAAGAGATTTTTTACGTTGTTTTTCTCTTTCTTCCATTAAGCTTTGTAAACAACTATTTTTTGCTTTTTCTTCTCCCATAAAAATCTTTTTCATTTTATAGGAAGATGAATTTTCTATATTAGCTACATTGTTGGCATAATCTTTCTCTGCATTATTCCATGTGTCAACAGACTTTTTATAGTATTCTTCAAAATGAAGTTGCCTTGTGTCTACACCAGTACCTTTGTTATGATCGAAATGCCAATGCTGTGTTGCTTTAGCATATGGGCTGGTCATTGGGCTTGAGTCAACACCTGTATTAGCTTTTCCAACTATTTCTCCATAGTCTGGATTTTCTAGTAAGTTAGAAGCTATGCTTTCAGTAACTCCTCTATGAACGGCATCACCCCAATGTCCTGTAGGGTCAACGTAGTTAATGGGATTATTCATAACGTAACTGTAAAGGTTTAAACCATCACCTCTGTAGGTGTCTTCCTGTGTAAACCTTCCTACAACTGGATTATAGAATCTAGCTCTAAGGTAATACTGACCTGTTACAGAGTCGTATTGTTCACCAGCATAACGAAAACGGTTATGGATTTGTTCTTTGGCTTCAACAGTATTACCAAAGGCATCATACTGATACCGATTCACCACTGCACCTGTGCCATCAACCAATGCAGTTACATCACCGTGGCCTTAATTAGGTAATATGTAGTTGTTATTTTTTATAGCACTTTGTTATGGTGCTATATTATATAGAAGAAATTCATTAAGCTTATTAGTCTTCTTTTGTATCTTTCATTTTTGTAACCAATTCATCGAGGAGAATATCATTCTCAATATCTTTTGTTTTTGCTGCATCTGGGGCTGTTTGTTTAACTTTATTATCTTTTTCTATCTTAAATTTACCTTGGTAACAACCAAGTGCTTGGTAGTTTGTCTCTGTAACGACTGGCCCAATATATTTATATAAGAATAGCAAATAATGTTCAGAGGGCTTAATTACACTTACTCCATCTTGTGAAATTTCAAATCCATCTTTACTGATTCCACCTGATTCTAAAATATTCAAGATATCACTTTCTTTGACATTGCCTTTATGAACTTTTAAGACTTTTACCTTGGATGAAGTAAAAGTTACATGCTCATACTCGAAACTCTTTTGATCATTTGTAACTTCAGCTTCTATAATAATTTCTGATGCCTTTTTCAAATCTTTCAAATTATCGTATGATCGTACTAATGAAGAGCTATTATTGGCACTACTATTAGTTTGGCTTTTGGTTGTATCTGAATGGTTGGAACAAGCAATGAAAGTGAAGCATAAAACTGCTACTACTGATATTAAAACAACAATCTTTTTCTTCATTTAAATACACCCCTTGAATAATTTTCTCACGATAGCATATATAAAAGCCCTGTAAAAAACAAGGCTCATATATATACTATCATGTATTTTCTGTTTTGGAAATGGTTGGTTTTATGTACTCCCTTTGGTGAATCATCATTGAATAGATAACCTTTGCAATCTGCCTCATTACTGCAATTAAGGCCTGACGCTTAGTTTTTCCCTGTGATATCTTCTTATTATAATACTCCAGAAAAGTTTCATTTATCGGGCTTTTCTTATCTCTACCCCTACAGATATTCCTTGATGCTATGTCTCTAAATATTTCATACAATCGCCTGTTTCCCTGCTTATTCCTAAAGTTCTTGTCCTTATCGCCTGATGAACAGGAAACCGGACTTATTCCAGAGTACCGACACATTTTATCGCTACTGGAAAACCTCCTGATATCACCTATTTCACTGATTAGCATTGCAGCGGTTATTGTATTAATTCCAGGCATGGTTTCAAGCCTGTAGGGAAATTGCTTCATGTGTTTCTTTATCTCAGCCTCTATTACTTCCAGTTCCTCGTTACAATGCTTAATTTCCTTTATACAATGAGATACAATAAAGTCCCTTGTTTCCTGATATTCCGTTGATGTATCGCCATCTTTTGCAACAAGCATCAATATCTTTTCTGCATGTTCAATTCCAAAAAATCCGCTGCTATGGATAGAGAGAAATTCTGCAAGCTCTTCCTTGGTAATGCCTTTTAACTTTGATGGAGAGGGAAAGTTTTGAAAGAATTCCATTCCGGCCTTACAGTAAGTTACCGTAAAGAATTTAGGATAGCTTGGATAATGATGCGAAATGTAGCTGTGAACCTGATTTTTAGATGCAGCCCGTATCTTGACTATTGAATTACGCCGAGATACTAAAAGCTGCAGGGTCCAGCTATCATCATGAATTGATGCATCTGGAAGGGTATCCAATTGATTTAATAGAACCTTGGCAACACAGAACGCATCATGCCCGTCCGTTTTGTGAGCTATGGCCTGATTACGCCTTTCTGTATAGGTTAGAGAAGCATCAACAGATTTTACAGTATAGCCGAGATTTAAAAGGAATATGGCAAAGTTCCTGCCGTTGCCTGAGGTGTCCTCTAGGCCGAAACATGGAGAAATACCACGTTTTAGATGGGATTTAACAAATTCAATAAGCTTTTCAAAGCCCTTTTTGTTGTTCTCAAACCTGAGTTCTCCGAGCTTTTCAGTAAAGCAGTTAATTATCACTGCCACATGGGTACGCTTATGAATATCCACCCCGATAAAGAGTTTACGCATTTTTGGATGTAACATATTACATTCCCCCCTGTATTAAAATTTCAAGGTACAAACCTTGGCACAAAAGCACCCTTAATATCAACGATAAGCCCCTAAAAAAGAGACTCCGCAAACCCACGCCAACTATTTGCAAGGTAACAAGCCCTATAAAATAAGAGCTTTTAACCTGGGAAAAACGGCAGCATTGTTATAACGAAATATGTAAAAATACATATCGCATGACCACGAACAGCCACATTATTCCCAGCTTAAAAACCCTTATCATCCGTATATCTTAAAGGGTATGCCAGCATGTGAAGCCCTTAAAATCATGTCACGAGTACCCTTGCTTTTTACCAAATCCTCATGGAATACCAAAAGTAAATCAGGCTTTTCCATCTTAAGCATCTGGGCATTCCTGATAGGTCCGGCACTTTTGCCAAACCTCTGCCAGTCTGCCGGATACTCAACAAACCTGATGCCGCACTGACGAGCAGCACGAACAGCAAGCGTATCAGCACCCCTGCACCCTCCGGCAATAAGCAAATCAATATCAAGACTTTTGACAACGGCTAAAATCTTATGGTAATCCCTATAATAACGGCTTCCAGATACTAAAACCTTCATATGTAAAACCTCCAGATTTACTGAAAAAGCCTGTAAAAATACAAGCCTTTGCACTAAAACCGGAAGCTGCAAATACAGCTATATCAATGCTTTTTGAAAATATACAAGATGAAAAATACCAATCGAAACTGGAAAACTGAGCTGCCATAATCTCTGGCAGCCCTATGTAAAAACCTCTCAAAACCCCTCATATCTCGTCCTCACAATCTACAGGGCGAATGGTAATAATACCCTGCGATACATCAATAACAACCCTGCATCCAACCTCAAAGCCAAATGTAGCAAGCCACTCAGCGGAAACCACAATAGCAGGAGAATCATCAAGCCAATGACTCCTGACAGATGATAAAGCCACCATAAAAAACACCTCCACAAATACTACTCATGCGCCTATGTAGGAAGATACCCTGCATAAGTCGGGGCAAATGCTACCGCTATATCAGGCCTATGTCAATGGGACTTTGATAAAAAAATAAAAGAAAAAATACTTCCTTCAGAGGGGCTTTAGGGAAGCTTTTTAAGAGGCTTCGTAGACTTCATCCGATATGGCATAAAAGACTGTTATCAGTCCTTTCTGTCATATCTCAAGTGTAGATTTCAAATAAATATATTTAAAATCTACACTTGATGAGTCTTATAAGCCACTGCAAGAGGCCTTGAAGAGTTCTTGTAGTTCTGCTGATCTAATGAGCTTCTACAAAGACCGCCTGTAAGTACCAATAATGTCACATACGGATTGGCAAAAAAGACAGATCCATGTCTTTTTGCCAATCCTAAAGCGATAAAAAATATAGTTTGGAAATGTTTTTTATCGCTTGTTGTCGCTTACAAGAGTCTCTGAACGTCTCTACATAGCGGCTTACAGGTTACGCTTATTCTACGAAGAGGCGTTGCTGTTACTACAAAGAATCTCTTTTGACTCATACGGCAGCTGGAAAAACTTTTTATTAGTTTTTCCAGCTGCCTAACTAAAAGTAGCAATCTATGATTTGATACTTTTAGTGTATGTGTCTGTGTAAGCTGCTTACAAAGAGTCTTTTAAGGTGCTTATAAGATCAGCTTGAACCCGTAAGCGGCTCAAAAGCTTCTCTGACAGAGGCTTTCGAGTATCATTCAACTCCAGGTATGGCATTTATATTTGCCATACCTGGAGTTTCAGGAGAAAGGGGTGACAAACAAAAAAGTCACCCCTTTCTCCTGATGCGGGCTGCAAAGACTCTGATTAGTGCAGTATGAGAGACTTCGGAGAATTGCAGGGTAAGGATTTTTTCTTTTATTTTTTTTCAAAGCCCATTGACATAGGCTCTGATATAGCGGTATCTTTTGCACCAGCTTATGCAGGGTATCTTCCTTCATAGGCTTATGAGTAGTATTTGGGAGGTGTTTTTTTATGGTGGCTTTATCATCTGTCAGGAGTCATTGGCTGGATGATTCACCTGCTATTGTGGTTTCCGCTGAGTGGCTTGCTACATACGGTTTTGAGGTTGGGTGCAGGGTTGTTATTGATGTATCTCAGGGCATTATTACCATTCGCCCTGTAGATTGTGAGGACGAGATATGAGGGATTTTGAGAGGTTTTTACATAGGGCTGCCAGAGATTATGGCAGCTCAGTTTTCCAGTTTCGATTGGTATTTTTCATCTTGTATATTTTCAAAAAGCATTGATATAGCTGTATTTGCAGCTTCCGGTTTTAGTGCAAAGGCTTGTATTTTTACAGGCTTTTTCAGTAAATCTGGAGGTTTTACATATGAAGGTTTTAGTATCTGGAAGCCGTTATTATAGGGATTACCAGAAGATTTTATCTGTTGTCAAAAGTCTTGATATTGATTTGCTTATTGCCGGAGGGTGTCGGGGTGCTGATACGCTTGCTGTTCGTGCTGCTCGTCAGTGCGGCATCAGGTTTGTTGAGTATCCGGCAGACTGGCAGAGGTTTGGCAAAAGTGCCGGACCTATCAGGAATGCCCAGATGCTTAAGATGGAAAAGCCTGATTTACTTTTGGTATTCCATGAGGATTTGGTAAAAAGCAAGGGTACTCGTGACATGATTTTAAGGGCTTCACATGCTGGCATACCCTTTAAGATATACGGATGATAAGGGTTTTTAAGCTGGGAATAATGTGGCTGTTCGTGGTCATGCGATATGTATTTTTACATATTTCGTTATAACAATGCTGCCGTTTTTCCCAGGTTAAAAGCTCTTATTTTATAGGGCTTGTTACCTTGCAAATAGTTGGCGTGGGTTTGCGGAGTCTCTTTTTTAGGGGCTTATCGTTGATATTAAGGGTGCTTTTGTGCCAAGGTTTGTACCTTGAAATTTTAATACAGGGGGGAATGTAATATGTTACATCCAAAAATGCGTAAACTCTTTATCGGGGTGGATATTCATAAGCGTACCCATGTGGCAGTGATAATTAACTGCTTTACTGAAAAGCTCGGAGAACTCAGGTTTGAGAACAACAAAAAGGGCTTTGAAAAGCTTATTGAATTTGTTAAATCCCATCTAAAACGTGGTATTTCTCCATGTTTCGGCCTAGAGGACACCTCAGGCAACGGCAGGAACTTTGCCATATTCCTTTTAAATCTCGGCTATACTGTAAAATCTGTTGATGCTTCTCTAACCTATACAGAAAGGCGTAATCAGGCCATAGCTCACAAAACGGACGGGCATGATGCGTTCTGTGTTGCCAAGGTTCTATTAAATCAATTGGATACCCTTCCAGATGCATCAATTCATGATGATAGCTGGACCCTGCAGCTTTTAGTATCTCGGCGTAATTCAATAGTCAAGATACGGGCTGCATCTAAAAATCAGGTTCACAGCTACATTTCGCATCATTATCCAAGCTATCCTAAATTCTTTACGGTAACTTACTGTAAGGCCGGAATGGAATTCTTTCAAAACTTTCCCTCTCCATCAAAGTTAAAAGGCATTACCAAGGAAGAGCTTGCAGAATTTCTCTCTATCCATAGCAGCGGATTTTTTGGAATTGAACATGCAGAAAAGATATTGATGCTTGTTGCAAAAGATGGCGATACATCAACGGAATATCAGGAAACAAGGGACTTTATTGTATCTCATTGTATAAAGGAAATTAAGCATTGTAACGAGGAACTGGAAGTAATAGAGGCTGAGATAAAGAAACACATGAAGCAATTTCCCTACAGGCTTGAAACCATGCCTGGAATTAATACAATAACCGCTGCAATGCTAATCAGTGAAATAGGTGATATCAGGAGGTTTTCCAGTAGCGATAAAATGTGTCGGTACTCTGGAATAAGTCCGGTTTCCTGTTCATCAGGCGATAAGGACAAGAACTTTAGGAATAAGCAGGGAAACAGGCGATTGTATGAAATATTTAGAGACATAGCATCAAGGAATATCTGTAGGGGTAGAGATAAGAAAAGCCCGATAAATGAAACTTTTCTGGAGTATTATAATAAGAAGATATCACAGGGAAAAACTAAGCGTCAGGCCTTAATTGCAGTAATGAGGCAGATTGCAAAGGTTATCTATTCAATGATGATTCACCAAAGGGAGTACATAAAACCAACCATTTCCAAAACAGAAAATACATGATAGTATATATATGAGCCTTGTTTTTTACAGGGCTTTTATATATGCTATCGTGAGAAAATTATTCAAGGGGTGTATTTAAATGAAGAAAAAGATTGTTGTTTTAATATCAGTAGTAGCAGTTTTATGCTTCACTTTCATTGCTTGTTCCAACCATTCAGATACAACCAAAAGCCAAACTAATAGTAGTGCCAATAATAGCTCTTCATTAGTACGATCATACGATAATTTGAAAGATTTGAAAAAGGCATCAGAAATTATTATAGAAGCTGAAGTTACAAATGATCAAAAGAGTTTCGAGTATGAGCATGTAACTTTTACTTCATCCAAGGTAAAAGTCTTAAAAGTTCATAAAGGCAATGTCAAAGAAAGTGATATCTTGAATATTTTAGAATCAGGTGGAATCAGTAAAGATGGATTTGAAATTTCACAAGATGGAGTAAGTGTAATTAAGCCCTCTGAACATTATTTGCTATTCTTATATAAATATATTGGGCCAGTCGTTACAGAGACAAACTACCAAGCACTTGGTTGTTACCAAGGTAAATTTAAGATAGAAAAAGATAATAAAGTTAAACAAACAGCCCCAGATGCAGCAAAAACAAAAGATATTGAGAATGATATTCTCCTCGATGAATTGGTTACAAAAATGAAAGATACAAAAGAAGACTAATAAGCTTAATGAATTTCTTCTATATAATATAGCACCATAACAAAGTGCTATAAAAAATAACAACTACATATTACCTAATTAAGGCCACGGGGATGTTACTGCATTAATCAGTGGTAATGGAGAGATAGTTAATAAGTATCAGTATGATGCATTTGGTAATACAGTTGAGGCTGTAGAAAAGGTACAGAATAGATTCAGGTATGCAGGTGAACAGTACGATCAGGTTACAGGGCAGTATTATTTGAGAGCTAGGTTCTATAATCCAGTTGTGGGAAGGTTTACACAAGAGGACACATACCGGGGTGATGGATTAAACCTCTATAGCTATGTACAAAATAACCCTGTAAATTACTACGACCCAAGCGGATATTGTGCTGCTAAATCAGCAACTTTTACAAAGCCTGAAGGTGTTACATATGAAGGACCTCTTTATAGAAACGTTGGAACTATGCCTGATGGAACACCTGTAAATCCGTTGGAGATTAGTGGCTTTACAAATACACAAAACTATCGCTATACACAAAACGGAGTAAATGGCATTTATTTTGCGAGTAGTCAACATGTAATGGAGGGAGAAATGGGAGCTTATGGTGCTGACCCATATGCAGATAATCGAACTACCTATCATTATGATAATGTTAAACTGGATAATATGCTAGATTTAACGGATGCATCAACACGCGATAAATTAAATGTAAAACTTGAAGATTTGGTTATTGATGATTATAAGAAATATAAAACACCTGATCCATCACCAGCAGTTACACATACATTAGGAAGATATGCTTCAGAGAATGGTTATAGCGGAATTATTGCACCATCAGCAAGAGCTAGTGGTGGTGTTAATTTGGTTGTATTCAATCCTAATAAAGTTAAATTTGGAACTTATACAACAATTCATGATAAGACTTAACGATATTATTTGGGAGGAAATATGATTGCAACAATTAACAAACAACAGCTTTTGCGTCTAAAAGACGAATTAATTCAAGCTATATACATTGTAAATAATCAAAAACAGAGGGAAACACCTAAATTTCTTTCATATTTGAATGTTATGAAAAAAAACATAGAAACATGTATTGATTGTGATTATGATGGGTTAGAGGAACTGGTTGGGTATTTATGTGATGATTGGACGATGGCTTGTAAAGTGGATTATGGCCTTGGAACATGGTATGTAAAGGATGACAATATAGACATCAAAGCTACTGAAAATAGAAAGTTCGATCAAGCTATTATAGAGATAGATAAAATATTGCAAACAAATCATATTATGGCTAGAACATGGTATGATTCCAATGATTTGCATAATATAGGGCTTTCTTTTAACAAGTGTAAGAATGATTGGGATACCATGATAAACGATATTATTAATAAATATGGTTTGATAAAATCTGAAATAGCAGTGATTCCCGATGATATATGGACATACGCCAAATATCTTTCCATAGCTTCGGACAATAATTCATTAATTAATTGGTTTTCAAAAGAAATACCTGGTTTTGGCTATTTAGCCCCATTAGAGATTGTAAAGCTTGTTAATGGTGAAAATATATTACGCTCTTTTATGATGGATATTACTATATAAATGTATGATAATGTGTGCTGTAATGTAAAGTTAAAATGGAAAGATTTATAGGCTGGGGTTCCCAGCCTTATTTACATTGAAAGAATAGAAATTCTGGAAAACGGCAGAGAATATCAGAGGGCATGAACAGTATTTTATTGATAAGTGTAAAGTTATGTAAAAAATTCCGATATTACATTTGATGAAAACAAAAAAAGGAGTTGATTACATGGCAAACGATATTTCACAGCTTAAAACCCCTATAGCGGATTTTCAGCCTGACCCAAACCAACCTCGTAAATACTTTGATGAAACAGCACTTTTAGAGCTATCCGAATCTGTTAAACAATACGGCGTTTTACAACCGATCATCTACTATGTGAACGAGACAGGCCAAAAAATAATTGTTGCAGGAGAAAGACGATATCAAGCAGCTAAACTGGCTGGGCTCACTGAAATTCCAGCTATAAGCATTGAAAGCAATGATGCGGACAAAGTAGCTATTATTGAAAATATCTTAAGGCAAGACTTGACCCCTTTGGAAGAGGCAGAAGCACTACAGCGATTAAAAGACAAATACAAGTATTCAAATGAAAAGCTTGCCCAAGTTTTCACCAAATCACCAAGCAATATAAGTGAAACGCTACTTATTACAAAGCTTCCAGATATTATAAAAGAAAATTGCAGAAACAGGCCTGAGATACCCAAACGAGACCTTATTAAAATTGCTAGAATGAGAAGTGAAGCTGGTCAAATCAATACATTCAATAAACTGATAAAATATAAGCCTGAAAATGAAGAACCTAAAAACGAAGAACAAGACGGAAAGGAAAACTACAAATTAACATTAGGCTTTATAAAAAGCTTAACCAGCAAGCTTAATAAGTCAAACATTATCATGTCCAATGATGAAGAAAGAACAAACATGAAAAACCAACTTGAGCTATTAAGTGATGCAATTAGCAACTACATGGACAAAAACGGATTAAAGTAAAAATTCATTAATTAATTTCCAATTTTCAAAAAAGTTCTACATGTAGAATTATTGCTGGAACGCTATGACACAACTGTTATACCAGATTTTTATGCAATTATTCCCAGTCCTATATAAATTGAAGCGAAATGATAAAGTAGCATAATAAAATCACAAAAATTATAATGATTTTTTCCAGTTTAGGTATTGAGTTTTAAGAACAGCTTCAAAGTCGACTTTGTGAGATTCTAACGAAGCGAGTCTTGGGAAAACCAATCCCCCCACCCTTTAGAATGGCTAGCGAAGCAGTGCTTTTGAATCTATATAGCAGCTTATAGGTAACTGAAAAGCTGCTTCGCAGTAGTCTTGCAGAGTCAGGCCGGATAAAGTATACGATAAATCATTTATCGTATACTTTATCTGATCCTGTAAGTAATATCATGTGGCTACGCAGAATTTCCAGCTCTACGTATACGCTGAACTGAAATATAATCCTGTTAGTAATGTTTTTAGCTAGGAATTTTATAACTCTTGAACTTTTGCCAATCGCTGCCAGCCTACCTAATACGCTGTAAATCTGATGCAGTACCGACGGGTAGCACAAAAAGCCATCATATCATCCAGCGAAGGTGCTATACTAAGTGATATAGTTATCATAAATCACCTAATGTATGCTATTAAAAAATTTTACTAATTTTCCGATGCGAATTTTTTAACAATATTTTTTCATTTGTGGTTGCCATTTCTCCTATTAGCAACTATAATATATTGTGGAGGAATGCTAAAATGAATAACTTTACTATTTTAAACTATCAAGGAAGTAAAAACAACCTTCATAGTTTTATTTATAAAGCTCTTGAACCATATATAAAAGAAGGCAAAGCCATATTGGACATATTTTCCGGTTCTGGTGCCATAAGTAACATGTTTCGTGATAATTATCAAGTTTTTGCGAATGATGTCGAATGCTATGCCAGTATAATTGCAGATTCGATTTTAAATCAACCTGATTTAAAAAATATTTCAGATTTTTTAGCTTATTTTGAAAATCAATATAATAAGTTTTGCAAACAGCTTGCCAAACCACTGCTTTCATATATACATGATGAGAAAAAAGCTCTAGAAAACAATAATTTTGATGTATTACTAGAATTATATGCGGACTATCCAACAGTTTGGAACGAGAAGAATTCAGCTATCACAAATGCACCACTCACTGTTGAAAGTATAAAAAATTACAATGATTATTATTTATTTGTATCATACTATGCCAGCAGTTATTTTGGTATAGAACAATCATTAGAAATAGATTCAATAATAAAAACAATACATGCTCAAAAAGATGAATACCAAAACGCTCTGTTCTCATGCCTTTTTTTTGCCATGAAAGAATGTGTTTTTTCAAAAGACGGTCATATGGCTCAACCATTAAGTCTTGAAAAAAATCAGTCTCGGTTATTTCAGCAGCGTAATAAGCATGTATATGATTTATTTATAAAAAAATTTAAAGAATATGTTAATATTCCACTTTCCAAATTTGCAGGTAAAAATGCAATTTTTAATTCAAACTTTGAAGATTTACTTAATAAGGATATTTTTTCAAATGTGGGGTTAGTTTACGCTGATCCACCTTATACAGATATGCAGTACTCAAGATACTATCACTTACTAAATGTTGCTGCTAAATATGAATATCCAAATCTAACGACTACTAATACTGGATACACAAAAGGATTATATACTGAAGGTAGGTATCAATCTAAGCTAAGTCAACGTGGCTTTGCAAAAGGACAATTAGAAAAATTAATACAATTTTGTTCAAAGTCCAAAACGAACCTAGCTCTTAGTTATGCTTACCCTGAAAACGCACAAACCCAAGCTACTGACAGATACACAATCTCTATAGACGAACTAATTTCTTTAGCAAAAAAACATTTCGGAGATTCACAAGTTAGTGTTGTAAAACAATCATATAATCATGCAAATCATAGAAACAGTGCTCAAAAAAAGGTTCTTGAATATCTTATTCTATGTGGAGAAAAAAATTTAGACTATATAAATATAGAATCTCTAAAGAATGAACTTAGCCTAATCACACCAACCAAAAATAACCCTATGTATAACTCTCATTTGTACTGGTCGCAAAAGTCATTTAATATCTGTGATGCACTTATTAATGCCTTGTCAAATAAAGGAGATGTAGTATTTGACCCTTTTCTTGGTTCAGGTGTTACAACATTAGAAGCTATTAGTACAGAATTAGATAGAAAAGCAATTGGGTGTGATATTAATGATATGCCTATTTTTATTTCTAAAACATTGCTTTTAATAAATAAATTAGATGGCCTCAAAGATGTATTAGAAGTTTTTATTTCCAAGATAGAACCTTTAAATGCATATTACACAACACACTGTCCTAAGTGTGGTCATGACGGAATAATTTCAAAGGTAATTTTTGATAAACCGGATCGAAAAGGAACCGAAATAAATATAAAAACTATAAACTACACTTGTAATTGTTCAAAGAAATTAACTAAATCCGGTTCTCAGGAAGATTTAGTTATAATGAATACAATTAAACCACTTAATAATATTAAAAATACGTCATTATTACATAATTCCAAAATAGCGGTTGCTGAAAATGATGATATTAAAAACATATTTACTGGAAGAAATTTATCCGTACTAGATAAAATACTATCAATAATCGCTTCATATGACAGTGAGTATCAACTTATCCTAAAGTACATTTTAATGTCTGTTCTGCATTTATGTAAAATAACAGATAAGCATTCTAACTCACAATGGCCACTATGGATTCCAAAGACTGATTGTGTAGAAAAAAACATTATAGATATATATGTTAAAAAAATACGTAAATTCTACGAAGTAATACCATTTATGAAAACTCACTATGCAAATTCAAAAATTGTAGACACCTTTAGTGAATTAGAACCCGGTACATGCTTACTAATGCAAAAAGGAAGTCAGCTAATAACAACTACAGACATTCCAAACAATAGTGTTGATTTAATCATTACTGACCCTCCATATCTTGAACAAGTACTATACTCTGAATATATGCAATTGTATAAACCTTTTTTAGGATTGAATTATAACTTGGAAGACGAGATAATTGTTTCCTCTGCACCTTCACGAAATAAAGATAAGGATGATTATTTCAAATTATTAGAAGCAGTATTCCAAGTGTGTGCTGATAAACTCAAGCCAAACCATTACTTGTGTTTATATTTCCATGATTGCAACCTAAATGTCTGGAGTAAGCTAATAAGTATACTAGAAAAAAATTGTTTTCGTTTTGTAAGCCAAATTCATATAGACAAAACAGTCACTCTAAAAAATATTATAAGTCCTAAGAAATCCTTAAATGGTGATTCTATCTTATTGTTTATTAAAGACTCTTCACCTATTATACATCATGCAAGTGAAGAATTCTCTGAAATTGAGCATAACATTATTAGACAAAGTAAATATATGGTTAAAAGTAATAAGAATATGTCTACTCATGAGCTATACGATAATGGACTTATGGAAGTTTTAATCCAAAATGGATGGTTACATAAACTATCCGAAAAATATTCATCACTTGTTGATATTTTTGAAAAACATCTAGCTTGGAATTCCTCTATTTCAAGGTGGGAGATCAAAAAAACGAGCGACTAAATGTCGCTCGTTTTTATATATCTATTATGCCATTATAATACTCTCCTGGAAAATGCTTATTTAATCTTTTCATAAGAGCTGTTCCATCAACCATTTCCACGTTTAAATCTTCTGCCACCATTTTTCCATCCTTAGTATAACCAGATGTTGTTACACACACTGCATAATCCAATCCTCTTCTTTCTCGTTCCGCATATAGTCTCTGTATTGGATCTGAACCAACATTAGATGCCCAGCGCTTACACTGAAAAATGTAATGTAATATTTTTTCTTTTTGACGCTTTGATGCTATAATATCAACACCTAAATCTCCTGCACCACCCATTTTAACAACATTTTCATAGCCTTCAGCTTTGAGTAAGCTTTGTACTAGTATTTCAAAATCTGTTCCACTTAATGTAGATATATCAATTGCATCGTCTTTTGGCTTAATAATGTCCTTTCTCTCCACATAATATTGACCTTCTTTTTCACAATAATTTGAAATAAGATTTTCTATATCCCGCTGATGACTTTCATCCTCAATAATTTGTGCAATTGTTTTTGGATTTCCGTCACATAAAGCATTCACTAATTCAAAATATACATCTTCAAGCACAAACTTACCTTTATTATTTAGCAATTGCCTGATAAATATAGGCATTAAGTCATACAACTTTGTATATAAGTCTGTTGAATCCTCTATATCTAAATATAATTGATTACTGTCAATCTGTATTATCCCAGCATCTATAACGAAATATTCACCTAGAACTTTTCTAATTCGTTCAATAACCTCATTGTTTGCGGTCTTCCCATACTTTGATTTCATGTCATTACATATTAGCGATACTGCACTTGATACTGTGACATAATTTTTAGAATTAATTATATACGCATACACCTTTTTAACAAGTAAGAATTCATAATTATCATTATAAATATACCAATACTTCTCTTCCTCTGGTAATTTATAAAACACAACAATCATCTCATTCATAAATGTATTTGTAAATGCAGACTGCTTTCTAATGGTTGGATCATTCTTTTCAACACCCACTTGATATGCATATTCAAATCCATTTTTTCTTGCAAGATTAACTATTTCTATGTAAGTTTTAAAATACTTTGCTTTCCCTAATTTCATCGTAAGAAGCACTAGCCCTTTTTCCTTTAATACCATTGAAAAATGTGCAAACATATTATCTATATCTTTATAGTATGACTCAATATCTTGCTTATTTGTACGAGTCGGTGCATCTGTTTGAACTATTTCCTGATTAAGCATCTCATCAGACAATTTAAAGCTATTATTATAAAACTTTTCAAGCCATACACGATATAATTGATTTCTTTCCAAGTATGGTACCTGATCTGTATATGGAAAATCTGTATAGATAACATCTACTTTCAATTCGGGGTGATTATCAATATATTTAGCATAATCACTGTTAGAAATATTTATTTCAGATTTACTTGTACCAATCTGGCAATCTGCATAAACTGTTTTAAATTTGCAAAAATTTTTATACTTTTCTTCAAACAACAACCAAACATTCATATCTTGTGCACCGTGTCCAACCACATGATATAATATATCAGTACTAGACCCATACATTGCAATTCTAGCTAATGATATGGATGCAACAAGAATGTGTTCCAAAATATCTCTTTCAAATGATTCTTCCAATTGGTTAATTGAATCTTGCAAATATAAAAGAGCGATCTTATTTCTATGTGTAAAAATGCGATCATATCGATCAGCTCCTCTCGATGCAGTAATATTTATACGGCTATTCTCAATATATTTATGTTTTGGGAATCTTGAAACATCTTCACTGTCTAGACTTTTGATTTTTATATAATCATCATTATCAAATTTCTTTGCTTTTTCACCACATATGGGACATTTTTCTACTAATTTTACATTTTTTCCATCAATGATTTCCCTATTCTCTGAAGGATAAAAATAGCCATCTTTTCCCTCATCTGGATCAAACAAAACTTTAGAAATGTAGTTTTTTTGCCCGCAACAAGATGCCGCATACAGGTTCATAATCTTCTTATACACATTATCTTTTACTTGTTGAAATAATTCAGCAAGCTTAGCCATATCAGCTTTAGTCATTAATGCCTCTACAGCAAAAAAAGTATAATTATCCAGTTCTGTTCCATATATTTTTTTCACATTTCCCATAGCCGCAAAAACAAATGATCCTGAGCCCATAAACGGATCATAGAGTGAATCATTTTCATTACAGATAGTTTTAATTACTTTTTCAGCAATAGCAGGAGATTTTCTTCCTTTAAAATTAAAAGTTGTCCTCATTTCACTTGGTACAGTATTCGGGATCTCTTCAATAGCAAATTTGATTTTATTCAGTTTTTTCTTTACATCTTCGTCAATTAACTTCCTCATTATGATTACTCTCCTTTATTAACTTGTATGTGGGAATCCCCAATGCTTCCGCCATTTCATCTAGTCTTTTTAATGGAGGAGTTTTGTAGTTTTCTTTTCTAAAATATGACTTTAAAACATCTTCACTTACAAATCCATAAAACAGTGCAACTTTGTCATTCCACGAAAATCTTCCTTTATCTATGAAATACTTTCTTAAATTTTCCACAAAGATCTTTCTTGAGTTATTTTGAACACAATCAATTTCTCTCGATATTTCACCATTACTTTGAATAAGGGTATAGGCATAGCAGTTAATTCTATCTCCTATATCATCTATTTGCCTTAGCGATGGACATCTTGTTTTATTTTTCCAGTGCTTCAATGCATCTTCTGTTACATTCAAATATTCTGCTATCTGCCTATAGCTTTGTAAATTCTTTAATAACGCAATTCTATTTATGTTTTCTATAAATATGTCTAAAGAAGACATTGTGCATATCCTCCTTCTATTAACTCCATAAGATTACGTTTTCCAAAAGCAACTGATAACCTTGTTACTTTTTCACCCTTTTCCATTTTTTTTAGTATTTTCTTTTGTAGCTTTTTCCTTAATAATGTAACCATAGCATTCGGATTACACATATAGATATCTCTCACGCCAAAGATCGACTTATTTACTACTGCTAAAATAATCGCTTTATCATTTAAATAGGAATCTAAAACATTGTCCGATATATCCTGAAACGTCCATACCTTTTTATCACCACTGATTTTATATTCAAAAGTATTTCCTAATTCATCAACTGCATCATGCTTTTTTTGCTCAGAATTAACAGTATGTCCTAAAATATCAGCTACCAAAAGTTCCCATATCTTATTGCTAGTTAACAATCCTAAAATATTTGTTTTCTGCTCAATTTGATATACCGTATCAAATACATCATTTAATTCTTTTGAAAACTCTTTATATTTTGGATAAATTAAATTGTAATTCATATTTTGTTTAATTTGATTCGTGCTAACATTAATCATATATCGTGAGTTTTTTATTTGTAATGTTGCACTAGCTAAATATTTTGCAACATCTCTGGCTGAGACAACATACATTTTACTAACAATCGGTCTAACCATATTATCATCAATTTCTGCAAATATAACATACTGTATAGTATTAAGTTTTTCAATTGTTTTCTTTGAAAAGTCATTAAATGCCCATGTATGATTTGAACTTGATAGTTTGAAATGTTTGTATTCTACTATCTCACCATTTGGAGTTATTGCATCAAATGTATGAGCATGGCCATTAATTATTGTATGTCCTAATTGCTCCGCAATTACCAATTCATATATTTTACTATTAGTATAAATATCCTTTATTCCTTTGTTATGAAACACAACACTTAAATAATTTAAATGTAGTAACAATTTCTTCAACTCCATATAAATCACCTAATAATAATCATACTCCATTAAGCGGAAATATATGTGACTATATGTCACTTTGTTTATCGTGCAATGTGACTATCCTCCATTTCTTCATTTGTGATCAATGCCTAAGCGTCAAATCTTGTTTTGATGGTACACACTATATAAAAAGGATAGAATTATGTTTTACTGGACTGATTCATTAAGTATTCTTTATAATCAAGTTCAAGAGTTATAAAACTCCTAGCTAAAAACATTACTAACAGGATTATATTTCAGTTCAGCGTATACGTAGAGCTGGAAATTCTGCGTAGCCACATGATATTACTTACAGGATCAGATAAAGTATACGATAAATGATTTATCGTATACTTTATCCGGCCTGACTCTGCAAGACTACTGCGAAGCAGCTTTTCAGTTACCTATAAGCTGCTATATAGATTCAAAAGCACTGCTTCGCTAGCCATTCTAAAGGGTGGGGGGATTGGTTTTCCCAAGACTCGCTTCGTTAGAATCTCACAAAGTCGACTTTGAAGCTGTTCTTAAAACTCAATACCTAAACTGGAAAAAATCATTATAATTTTTGTGATTTTATTATGCTACTTTATCATTTCGCTTCAATTTATATAGGACTGGGAATAATTGCATAAAAATCTGGTATAACAGTTGTGTCATAGCGTTCCAGCAATAATTCTACATGTAGAACTTTTTTGAAAATTGGAAATTAATTAATGAATTTTTACTTTAATCCGTTTTTGTCCATGTAGTTGCTAATTGCATCACTTAATAGCTCAAGTTGGTTTTTCATGTTTGTTCTTTCTTCATCATTGGACATGATAATGTTTGACTTATTAAGCTTGCTGGTTAAGCTTTTTATAAAGCCTAATGTTAATTTGTAGTTTTCCTTTCCGTCTTGTTCTTCGTTTTTAGGTTCTTCATTTTCAGGCTTATATTTTATCAGTTTATTGAATGTATTGATTTGACCAGCTTCACTTCTCATTCTAGCAATTTTAATAAGGTCTCGTTTGGGTATCTCAGGCCTGTTTCTGCAATTTTCTTTTATAATATCTGGAAGCTTTGTAATAAGTAGCGTTTCACTTATATTGCTTGGTGATTTGGTGAAAACTTGGGCAAGCTTTTCATTTGAATACTTGTATTTGTCTTTTAATCGCTGTAGTGCTTCTGCCTCTTCCAAAGGGGTCAAGTCTTGCCTTAAGATATTTTCAATAATAGCTACTTTGTCCGCATCATTGCTTTCAATGCTTATAGCTGGAATTTCAGTGAGCCCAGCCAGTTTAGCTGCTTGATATCGTCTTTCTCCTGCAACAATTATTTTTTGGCCTGTCTCGTTCACATAGTAGATGATCGGTTGTAAAACGCCGTATTGTTTAACAGATTCGGATAGCTCTAAAAGTGCTGTTTCATCAAAGTATTTACGAGGTTGGTTTGGGTCAGGCTGAAAATCCGCTATAGGGGTTTTAAGCTGTGAAATATCGTTTGCCATGTAATCAACTCCTTTTTTTGTTTTCATCAAATGTAATATCGGAATTTTTTACATAACTTTACACTTATCAATAAAATACTGTTCATGCCCTCTGATATTCTCTGCCGTTTTCCAGAATTTCTATTCTTTCAATGTAAATAAGGCTGGGAACCCCAGCCTATAAATCTTTCCATTTTAACTTTACATTACAGCACACATTATCATACATTTATATAGTAATATCCATCATAAAAGAGCGTAATATATTTTCACCATTAACAAGCTTTACAATCTCTAATGGGGCTAAATAGCCAAAACCAGGTATTTCTTTTGAAAACCAATTAATTAATGAATTATTGTCCGAAGCTATGGAAAGATATTTGGCGTATGTCCATATATCATCGGGAATCACTGCTATTTCAGATTTTATCAAACCATATTTATTAATAATATCGTTTATCATGGTATCCCAATCATTCTTACACTTGTTAAAAGAAAGCCCTATATTATGCAAATCATTGGAATCATACCATGTTCTAGCCATAATATGATTTGTTTGCAATATTTTATCTATCTCTATAATAGCTTGATCGAACTTTCTATTTTCAGTAGCTTTGATGTCTATATTGTCATCCTTTACATACCATGTTCCAAGGCCATAATCCACTTTACAAGCCATCGTCCAATCATCACATAAATACCCAACCAGTTCCTCTAACCCATCATAATCACAATCAATACATGTTTCTATGTTTTTTTTCATAACATTCAAATATGAAAGAAATTTAGGTGTTTCCCTCTGTTTTTGATTATTTACAATGTATATAGCTTGAATTAATTCGTCTTTTAGACGCAAAAGCTGTTGTTTGTTAATTGTTGCAATCATATTTCCTCCCAAATAATATCGTTAAGTCTTATCATGAATTGTTGTATAAGTTCCAAATTTAACTTTATTAGGATTGAATACAACCAAATTAACACCACCACTAGCTCTTGCTGATGGTGCAATAATTCCGCTATAACCATTCTCTGAAGCATATCTTCCTAATGTATGTGTAACTGCTGGTGATGGATCAGGTGTTTTATATTTCTTATAATCATCAATAACCAAATCTTCAAGTTTTACATTTAATTTATCGCGTGTTGATGCATCCGTTAAATCTAGCATATTATCCAGTTTAACATTATCATAATGATAGGTAGTTCGATTATCTGCATATGGGTCAGCACCATAAGCTCCCATTTCTCCCTCCATTACATGTTGACTACTCGCAAAATAAATGCCATTTACTCCGTTTTGTGTATAGCGATAGTTTTGTGTATTTGTAAAGCCACTAATCTCCAACGGATTTACAGGTGTTCCATCAGGCATAGTTCCAACGTTTCTATAAAGAGGTCCTTCATATGTAACACCTTCAGGCTTTGTAAAAGTTGCTGATTTAGCAGCACAATATCCGCTTGGGTCGTAGTAATTTACAGGGTTATTTTGTACATAGCTATAGAGGTTTAATCCATCACCCCGGTATGTGTCCTCTTGTGTAAACCTTCCCACAACTGGATTATAGAACCTAGCTCTCAAATAATACTGCCCTGTAACCTGATCGTACTGTTCACCTGCATACCTGAATCTATTCTGTACCTTTTCTACAGCCTCAACTGTATTACCAAATGCATCATACTGATACTTATTAACTATCTCTCCATTACCACTGATTAATGCAGTAACATCCCCGTGGGCATTGTTAACATAATAATAACTCTTCCCTGTCACTTCCTTATGTGCAAGAAGCTCATGCCCCCTTATGGTAGAATGTTTTAAACTACCTCCACCATCCAACTCCGATACAATATCTCCTCCGCTAAATACGAACCTGCTGATATTACCATTCTCCTGAACCTCATACCTTAAGCCTTCAGGATCGTAAACATTCTTTATGAATCCGCCTTCTACACTCTGTACAGATGTAGTTCTGTTGAAACAGTCGTAGGTGTACTTGGTAATTCCACGCCTGCCGCTTTCCTGTATAAGGTTTCCGTGGGAGTCATACTGGTAAATGGTATGTGCTCCTCCCTCAACCTTCTCCACCAGCCTGTTTCTTTTATCATAACTGTATTCTTCTTTTACATTTCCCTTTGTCCTTAATATCCTGTTTCCTGCAAAGTCATATTTGAATGTTTCTTCCACATCAGGATAAACCACTTTTTCCAGTCTGTTGAGTTTATCATAGATGAAGCTTGTAACACAGCCATTTTCAACTCTCTCGATCTGGTTTCCATTGTTATCATAGGAATAATTATGTGAGATAACTTCTTCACCGTTTTTATTTCTTGACACTATAGATGTTACATTTTTATCCTCATCATAGCTGTATTCTATTGTTGTCCCATTGCCATAGCATATAGAAGCAATTGTGTTGTCAAGGTTATATGTGTAAGCAGCTTCTTTCTGTGATGCATCCCATACCTCTGACAGCCTTCCAAGCTCATCATATTTATAGGTAGTGAGTTTTCCTAAAATATCCTTTAGCTCTATAAGGTTGCCGTCCTTGTCATACCTGTAATTTAGAACAGTTTTTCCGTTTGCCCGCTTTGACTTCAACTTCAAGTCATGAGTATACTCATAGTAATAGTTAACAGCACCATTTACAGCTGACTTAAGGCTTCCATCCAGGTTGTAGGCATACTCCTCGCGGTAGCCTGAAGCCATATCTCTTTTTAGTACTATACTGTCATCCTGATTGTATATAAATTCACTTATTTTTCTGTTTCTGTCTACCTTACGGGCTACCCTTCCCTGCAAATCATATTTAAAGGATATGATATCTCCTGCCGGGTCTACAATCTGTGAAAGCTTGTTTAAGCTGTTGAACACATACTCAGTGGTACTTCCATTTCCGTCGGTAGCACTAACAATATTGCCGGCATGGTCATAGCTGTACTTTTCCAGGCTTCCGTCGGCTTTTTCTATTTCTGTTACCCTTCCCCACAGGTCAAGCTTATGCTGGGCCAAGTTGCCTTCGCCGTCTTTAATTCCGGTTATATTTCCCATTGCATCATAAGTATACTGCTGTGATGCAATCCCCTTTTGCTTTGCACCAGGTGTTGATATTTCCTTTATTCTTCCGCCAATATCATATTTGTATTCTGCTGCCAGCATTGTTGCATCCATCTTCTCAACAAGTTCACCAGCACCATTGAACTTTCTCTTTTCTACAACATTTCCAAGGGCATCAATTACCTCTGTCAGCCTGTTAAGACTGTCATATACGAAGGAGGTTCCTATTCCGTCATCTGTTTTAGAATCATAGTTTTTGGGGGATACCTTTTTAATCACATTGCCTGCTTCGTCATAAAACAGCCTTGTAATTCCGCCTTCCCTGTCAATTATCCTGATCCTGTTATTCATACTGTCATATTCATACTTTATGGAACTACCGTTGCAATCTGTTTCTTTAATTAGATTGCCTGCTTTGTCATATTCATAGGTTGTGGTTCTGGCTTCGTTTTTGCCTAAGACCTTTTTGACCTCTGTAATTCTCCCAGCTTTGTCATAGCTTACCTGGGTTTTGTAGCCAAGGGGAGTTGTAACCCCAGTCAGGTTATAGTTACCATCATAATTGTAAAGGGTTTGAGCAATTGCCTTACCTTCTATTTTTTCTACAAGGTCGTCTCCATCTATCTCTTCAGTCTTCTTTTCCAACAAGCCAACGCTGTTGTATCTGTACCTTATAATCTTATTTTTGTTATCATTTATTTTAATTATTTCTGTTGTTCTGTTGCCAAGGCAGTCGTAGGAATATTGGATTCTTGCTCCTGTGGAATCTGAAACCTCGATAATACGATTGTTTTTATCATAAACATAAGTTATAGTGTTCCACTCTTCAGGATATTTCTTTTCATCCACATATACTTGTGAAACCTTTTCTTCAATCCTTCTACCTGCTTTATCGTAACTGTACAGTGTTATATTATACTGTGCCTTTGAGTCCTTTTCATCTACAGGAACCCTCTTCTCAATAAGCCATCCTACCGCATTGTACTTGTAAATAACAGCATGGCCTTTAGCATTAAATTCCTTGGCCACCCTGCCGTCATTATCGTATTCAAAAGCTTTAACAGTGTTTCCTTCAGGGTCCTTTATGAGAGAAAGCCTGTTAAGCTCATCATAAACATACTCGTTTCCTTCACCATCATCAGAATATACATCATATCTTCCAGGTTCAATGGTTTTTATGACATTTCCAACAGGATCGTATTTTGTTCTTCCAACTCCTCCTGTTGGGTAAATATTCTTTATCTTCCTCTGGCTCTGGTCATATACATATTCGACGCCGATACCATCATCGGTATCCTTATTGTAAAAGTTTGGATTAACTTCCTTAACTAAATTCCCATGTATATCATACTTTAAAGCCATTACATTTTTTAATGGGTCAATGGTTTTAACAAGCCTATCCATGTCATCGTAGTAAAACTCGTATTCAGCAGCCGCATCCCTGCTGCCAGGAAGTATCTTTTTAACAAGGTTTCCCATCATGTCATATTCCATTTGGGTAACATTACCTAATGCATCAACCTTTTTGGTCACCTTGTTAAGAGAATTATATGTGTATTCTACTGTTCCGTAGGATGTGGTAATGGAAAGCATCCTGCCTGCTTTATCATACTTGTATTTAAATACATTGCCTTCAGCATCCTTTATTGCAGTAGGCTTATCAATATGGTGGTCTTCATACTCAAATTCTGTGATATTGCCTTCGGGGTCAACCCTCTCAATAAGCCTTCCGTGCTCATCGTATGAATAGCTCGTTATTGAATATATGTCATCTTCAATAAGTATCTTTTCCTCGGTAATATTGTTGTTTCCATCATAGATATATAACTTCACGGAACCGCCTGTTGTTGTAGTCTTAATCAGGTTTCCCAAGCTGTCATAGTAATTTGTAACTGTATATTCATTTGGATATATCTCTTCCAATAGATACCCGTCTTTATCATATACATATTCTGTAGTTCTTCCCAAGCGGTCTGTAACGGAATCTTTATTTCCATATATGTCATATGTATAAATTTCGCTGGTACCATCAGCATAAACCCTTTCGGATAAAAGGTTTTGCTCGTTGAACCTGTACCTTTCAACTACATTTGTAGCATGAAATATAAAGACGTTCTCTTTATCATCGTCATTATACATCATTTCTGTGATGTTTCCGTTTTTATCAAACTGCTTTATTACCCGGCCTTTTTCATCATATTCGTTTTTTACATATGTAATGCCGTTTTGGTCGGTAACAGTTGTAATCCACCCCTGCTCAAAGGTGTATTTTACAGTTCCCCCATTAGGGAGTGTAACCTCAGAAAGGTTGTCTCCTAAGTATTTATATTTTACAGTTCTGCCTATGTTGTCGGTTATCTGAAGTATTTTACCTGCACTGCATGTAAACGTGATAATTTTTCCGCCAGGAGTTATAAAGGTATCGATTTCACCTTTATGATTGTAAGATATTTTTAATGTGTTGTTGTTTTTATCTGAAATGGAAGTTAGTTTTCCGTTTTTGTCATATATAAATGTCTTTTTGTCTTTGTTTTTTAAAGAAAATTGGCCTGACTCAAGCTCCACAAGATTATCTGACTCATCATCGTCACTTGCGTTTATCCATTGGCCTTCTTTTTTCTCAAATTCCTTAACACTCCCGTCAGGATAGACATAAGTCAATTCATCTCCGCGTCTTTCTATTCTGCTTTCAAACTCAAAGGTCCAGCCTTTTCCCATGGGGCCTACCGATTCGTCAGTTGAGTTATATTTTCTTTTTATCTCAAGATTAATTCCTCTATCCTCAATCAAAAGGTCTGTTGCATCTATGTAAAAACTTCCTGTTACAACGTTTACAGGATCACCAGAAGTGCATACATTTTGGGCTGCTTGATTTTTGCTTTTAGGACTTTTTGACTTTTTGCTCATGCCCTTTCCCTTTGGTGATGCCTTCTTCTTTTTCTTTTTATTCTCTTGCTTAAGCTTCCCTGCTTTTAGCTTTTCCAAGTCAGTTTTAGATATCTTTGTACTTTTCCAATTCATAACGATACCTCACTTTTACAATAACACTTTTTAAGTGTATATTAAGAAAATGCTGACTAAACAGCATTTTTAAATGTCAAATTATTCGGCCAAATCTAACTACTCGAATATTCTATCAAGAATAGTTTTATGACGTTTTTTATATATTGCTATACCTTGTTTGATTCTTTTTGTATCCCTTGGATCATCTCCGTAACTTTCCAAGTTCTCCCACTCTTTCTTTGATGTACCCGCTTTTTTCTGTGCAGCACCAGCTGCTGCACATAGCATCATATCTGGGATATCAAACACTTTTCCCATATAACCATACATTATATTCCCAGGAACATCGTTATCCACAACTTCACCATCATAAATAAACTTTTCATCCTGCCAATCAGGCTGATTTTTTAAATCCAATTCTGCTTTGTTCTTTACCAAATCATAGAACAACTTATATTTAGCTGGAAGTGGCAAATATTTAGCATATTTATATTTTTCCTCATATGTACTCATTAAATTATCAAGCTTTTGTGTAATATCCCGTATCTTTGGTGCCTTTAGATTTTCCATATCAGACTTAGAAATAGCTGTGCTTTTCCAATTCATAAAAATGCCTCACTCCCTCATAACTAAAAGTGATTATAATTCGCATTTATCTGTTGCATAATCCTAAACGATTTTGTTTGCTCCACCAAATTTATGACCATTAATACTTTTAATCTAGCACCTGATCTTAACTAAAGAACCCTTTATATCCGTTTTTCCGTCCATTTTTATACTGCTTGAGTTGCAGACAATATCAATTCCCTTTGAAGCTTCCATGTTTATCTTATCCGCATTTATAATCAGATCATTTTCGCTCTTAATTTTAAGCTCGCTATCACACAATATTTCTATTCCCTTGTCTTCATGCATGCTTATCAATACTTTATCGTCCTTCGCAGAAAAAGCAAGTTCCTTTTCTGTAAATTTGTTTTCCTTCTTAAACTTGGTTCTGAAATACTTTTCATCAGGCTTTTGTATTTTGTCTCCGCCCTTTATCCTTCTTCTAACAGAGTCAACAATAACTCCCTCTTCTTCCTTGTTTGTAGGAAAGTATAATTTAACCTTATCATCAAGCTCAGGCATACAATACCAACCTGTATTACCTTCAGAGGTGTGTGTAGTAGAATAAGGAAACCAGAACGCTTTATCTTTTGGCTGTTCCTTGTCAATATCAAGATGAACTCTTACATTATCTTCTTTTACCTCAATCACTTTACCTTCTACCGCTTTATTACATGCATTATCATTTAATAAAAGATCCTGAGTCAAGCCTTTTTTGGGTGCAAGATAATACAAATGCCGCAGTACACTGCTTTTAATATAACTTGATGACCTATATACGTACAGAGTTATGTTGTTAAATGAGACTGTATCCCCAATACTTAAAATTTTATCGGTTTCCACCTCAAAATAGGTAAAGTCAGCCGTATCAATTCCTTCTACCCTATTTTCCGATAACTGTCTATAGTCTTCAACCCTTCTGCTTACACTATAGTTAAACTCCTCCAAATTTCCCTTGCTTCCTCCCTCAGGAATTCCAAACCAGAACTTTGGTTTATCTGATAGATGATCAGCAACAAGGCCTGTATTAAAATGTGATGCCATTCTCCTTAAAAATGCCCAGTCTGTTTCATCATACTGAATTATAAATTTTTCCAGCTTTTTACCCTTAGCAGCTATGTCTATAGAGTCACCTGGATAGTCAGCTATAACCTTTTTTACAAGGTCTGTATAGGCCATATTCTTATCCTGAAAAGAACGCCTTTTAAGTTTGATGTCCATGTTGAAGGTAGATGAAGCTCCTACAATATCTATGTAGTATACGCCTCTGGCAGCCTTTATCTGTATTTCAGTTACAATGCCTTTGAAAAGCTTGGTAGTAGCAGAATTATCATCTGTTTGAGTAACCTCAATAACATCTTTTATTGTTGCTTGCTCCACGTATTTGGCCTTATTTTCGTCGGATATAATCCCTGATATGTATATTTTTGCATGGTCGTTAATACTTTTCTCCATTCGTAGATTAAGAATGGTTTTAATCTCATACGGTGATTTAATTTTAACATTACCATAGGCAATTGTAGTTTTGCTGCCCATAAACTCCCCCCTATCCAAAGAATGATTTAATAATTATGTTATAAAAATCTCCAAACTTTTTTAATCATTGTCCGTTATTTGTTATGCTGATCATTCCACACCACATGCACATTGTTTTTGAACTGTCAAGCATTGCTGGAAACATTTCCAATAAAACATTCATTTTTACATTGAACCATGGTGTAACCGTTGCAGGTATGCATGGCATCTTTTGAAGGACACCACTGGCTGCGGCTGTTGCCGCTGCAACTGTAGGGTTAGCTAGGCTGCTACACAATCCAAAGGGCATTATGTTCATCATCGGCTTAAAGTCCATCATATTTCCCTGTGGCTTGTTATTAATATAGATTTTATGATCCATTGGAATCTGGAAAGTGCTTTCCTGACTTCCAAAGGTACACTTTAACTTTGCCCCCTGCACTACATAGGTTGCCATAAATAATCCCTTCTTTCATAATTGCTATATTTATTGACCTATAGTACAAATAAATTTATACTATCCAGCCTTTTTTGTTGCCTCTTCTTCTTTTTTCTTTTCCAGATCAATAACTTTATCTTCAAATTCAGTCTGCTTCTTTATTGCATCCTTAATTTCCTTCATTTCTGTTACTTCTTTTTTATCCTTAATAGCTTTATAATCCTCAGAACTAGGTAATTTAGCTATTTCCTCACATTTTTCAATTGCTTTATTATATCTTCCTATAGCTTTTTCATATTCTTTTGTTTCGAAGCCCTTGGCATCTTTCACAAGTTCCTCTACATCTTTCCACTTTGTCTTAACCTCATTTGTAAAAGTGGCCAAGAGTTTTTCCTCTTCATTTTTTTTACCTTTATCTTTTTCAATTTCTTTTAATTTTTCATCAGCTTCTCCAGCCTTTTTTTCCGACTTTTCTGCCATATCAGTATAATAAATTTCATTTGCTAATTTCTTTGCATCTTCAAAAGCCTTTTTTGCTTCAGCAAACTTTCCTCCATCAAACAGCTTATTCCCTTTGCTGAACAGATCTATAACATTAAGACAATTTTTTGTGTTTTTAATCTTTTTATCTAAAGTGTTATACATTTCTTCCTTGCTAAAAGCATTGTTATCATACTGAGAGAAAAACTTAAGATTACCCATCGCATCGGTGTAACTTACATTGGCATTTTTAAAATCCTGCTTGTCATACTGCTCATCACCCTCAAGTAACTTCTTTAATATTGAATGCTTTCTTTCTACTCTTTGGAGTGCTTCTTTCTCATTTATGGCTTTAACCGCTTTTACTGCATTGGAATAAGCCTCTTCTGCCTGGTCGTAAAGCTTATCTTTGAGGTTTTTATCGCCGTCCTGCTCATACTGAAAAGCATCCTTCACAAGGTTTTTCTTCTTTACATTCCTTACGATTAAGCCGATTGAAGCAACAATTAATATAGGGACGAGAATCATTGCAATCTTTTTAATTAATTTAATCCTTTTATCCTGCTTTGGTCCCTCTTTAAACACTTTATTCATAAGTATTACTGCCAATGTATAATTCTCTATAACTTTGCTCTGTCTTGATAGGAACAAATCCTCAAGGCCACATATGATCTCACTAGGCTCAGTACCTTCTTTTAATGCTTCTACCAGGTCCAGAGTATCAATATTTTCCCAGAATCCTGATGTTGACATAACAACGGAATCCCCATCGTTGAGCTTGAACTTCTTGGATATAAACGGAGTGAACCCTTTTGCATTACCGATAAAGTTCGTCAAATTGTTACGTTCATCATGCATGTTGCATTCTTCCTCTGAAATCTTACCAGCATCCAACATCATCTGGGCAACGCTCTGATCTTTACTTCTAAAGCTGAACCCGCCTTTTCTGAAGTGGTAAAGCCTTGCATTGCCGGAAACAACCCAAATGATACTTGTATAGTCTGTGACCATTATTACAATACTTGATTTGAGTCTCACACTTGTGCTGTTCGCAATAAGTTTTTTATGTACATGCATAATGTAATTTTTTATTTTTCTTCTTGACATGGTTGGATTTTCCATAAAATGTTCAAAAAAACAATTGGCTGCCAATTCTGCACTCTTAACCTCATCATCTGAATCCAAACCATCTGCAGCTATATAACACGCATAGTCATCTAATTCTGCATATGCGAAGAAATCTTTATTTGTTCTATAAGTACCTGCTTCTGAAGTAAAGCCTGTTTTAAATTCAATGCTGTTCTTCCTCATTGTTAACCTCCGGCATACATATCCCTATATACAATTTATTTATTGGCATACTTCCAAAATAACAATGGTAGCATTATCCTGCTTAGGAAAGTTCTTTGCCTTTATCATTTCTATTATCTCTTCAGCAACCTCATATGGCTTTATTCTTTCCGCCATTATTGTTTCCATCTCAATTTCAGTAATGCTGTTATACACACCATCACTGCATAGTATCACCTTATCGCCGCGTTTTAGCTTAATAGGCTTCTCGCATATTTCTATATCCTTTAGAACTTCAGCCCCAAGATAACTTGTAATTCTTTTTTTCATAGGGTTATTAAGCATCTGCTCTTCTGAAATCTTACCTGATATGTATTGTTGTTCGAGCTCGGACTCGAATATATGCTTTTTATTTAAGTTCATAACCTCGCCATTTCTAAAAAGTGCTATGGCACTATCACCTATTGAAGCCCAATAAAGCATTTCATCAGTGACGATTACAGATACGAGAGTCGTACCTGATCTTGAACCTTTTGATTTGTCGAGGATTGCTCTATTACTTATGCGTGACACATTCCTGAAGAAATCCTCTATGGGATAAATGCTGTATGAGTTGGAAAACTCCTCAATAAATGTATTAACAGCAATGCTTGAAGAGACTTTTCCGTTGGTATATCCACCCATACCATCTGCCAATACAGCCATAATGCCTTTTTCATTTTCTACTGTTGAAAAACTGTCCTCCTGCTCGTCCCTCTTACCTATTGTCTGCCCGTTGCCTATGACAATGTAGTTATCCTTTTTCATATTTATTAATCGATATCTTATATAAAAAAGGGCACAGACTACCAATAAAGATATGAGCACAAAAACGTAGGGACCTTGCAAGTATTCCATCATAAGAATCATTCCTCTTTATCATCGTTTTCCCAATCAAAATGCACACCGCACAAAGGAATAAATATTAGTTTGCATTTACCTATCTCAATAAGGTCATATGGTGATAATTCCACAGGCACAAATGCAACTTCATTATTTCTATATACCATCCCAGCACCTTCACCTGGAATAAGATAAAAAACTCTTTGTTTCGGATCATAACTTATAGATGCGTGATTCCTTCTAGAAATGGATACATCACCTATTATGGCAATATCCATATCATCCGATCTGCCGACAAAATTTCTTCCTTTACGTATTTTATAGTCTTTTCCCTTTTGCTCTCCGTCAATACAAACAAGCCATCCAACAACAGGCTCAATACCCAAAGGATCATCAGTAGTTTGTGTTTTCTCTCCGTCCATTGCAGGCCTCATAACTTTATTTCCTGACTTTTCAAGACCTGCATCACAAAAAGGACACTTATTTCCATATCTTTTTGTATTATACATATGCCCGTTAGAGCATCTTACCAAATCACTAGGCATGTTAATTCCTCCAACTTTCTAATACTTTTTAATACTATTTCAAAACAAGCTTGGTATTTGCAATATAAAGCGTATCCCCTGCACTTAGTTCGTATTGTTTTCCTGCTTCAAGCTTTAACTTAAAATCATCATTTTCCTTCTTTAATCCGGTACCATTAGAAGATCCAATATCCTCAATATACCAGTTATTATTTGAATAATTCATAACAGCATGCTGCCTGCTTACCAAAGATGAATAAGTGGTTTCTGATAAATCTATATCAACCTCATTTTCATTAGAATTTTTCCCAATAAGAAGTGATACCTTACCCTTAAGATTCCATGTCTTGATGCTTGAACCATCATCATCCACCAAAACAACTTTTGTTATATTGGAGCTTGTTGAACTGCTAAATCCAATTGAGATAAACTTAAACACCCCAAAAGAAACAATCAGTAAAATGGCAGCATAGCCAAAATAATCAAGAATGGGCTTGTCATTATCAATGAAAAATATAAAGTATAATGTAGCCAGAGTTATAATAACTATAAGAATATCAATAATCATAATCCAAAGAGCTTTCTTCTTGTCAGAATAGGTCTCCATCTTTTTTTCATTGACAAATTTCTTAAAATTATTCTTTACATCGGGTACTTTCCCACCGTTACCCATAAAGCAACCCCCTTAAAAAATAATTAATATTACTTTTTTCTCCTGAATCCAAAGAATTGTTCAAATGCATCTGTGGTATCAAGAGGATTTTTTTTCTTTTCCTTTTGTTTCTCAGTCTCTATATTAACTTTGTTGGTTCTAGGATTGAATCCGAAAAACCTCTCAAAGCTTCTTTCAACATCTTCAAAATCAAACTTGGCAGACTCTGTCGGCTCTGATCTTGGACTTTTTGGTCTCCCTCCCTGCTGTTGGGAAGATTCGCCGCTGCCTCCATCAAGCTTGGAATCATATGACTTTCTTTTACTTTCATCGCTTAGTGTATCATATGCTTCCTTTATCTCAATAAACTTTTGCTCAGCTTCTTTATTTCCTTGGTTCAAATCTGGATGATACTTCTTCGCAAGCTTTTTATATACTTTTTTGATCTCTTCAAGAGTCGCATTTCTTTGAACTCCCAAAATTTCATAATAGTTTTTCATAGCACTAATCCTTTCAATGCTTCAGATTAAAATCAACTGATTTTAATCAACCTCAACACTTTTGAACTTAATTCCAAGGTAATCACTTCTAATAATACTTTCAACTACATCCAGATCCACAATAATAAAGTATTCCCGAATTCCATTTACGGAAAATATATGTTCCCCGAATAATTTGCTCCTGTCCAGTACCAATCTCTTTATTGTGCCGTCCGGATTGAACTCACTCAATTTTGAAAGGCATTCAACCTTATTAGGTATTATGAGATGGTATAAATGTGTATCCATATGCTTGGGATCTCCAAGTACAACAGGCTTATAAAACTCACCATTTCCAAACACATCAAATACCTGTTTAATCTTATCAGATATAAGTAAAACAGGCTTCTCTATAACGTCAATAAACTCACTCTCATCTTTATCTTTAACATGAACCATTACTGGGTCAGTATTCAAAGCTTCCAGATCTGCATTTTTAACCTGGTCTTTATTAATTAACTTTGATAATCCTAACGGCTCAGCATAGTTTATAACTCTATCATCCTGCAATATTATAAAGTATTCCATCCTGTTCCACCTGTATATATAGAATGATTAAAGAAGTTATTTCTTTAATTATTCAGAAAAATTATTTAAACTATAGAACAAAATCATCTGCGATTTTACAACCTTGAGTAATTGCCCAAATAAAAGCAATTTGTATTTATAGGATTTAAAAGGCAGAAGTTTCTGCCTTTTAAATCCTATCAAACATTATACGTTTATGTAGCTATCAACGTAGTCACAAGGAGTATTCCTTATGCACCATATCCGCCTTCAATTTTAACGTCTTTAATGTTTTCTCTCTTCTGTTTCAAAATAAGAGTAAACTTTCCTTCACCTTCAGTATCATTGAATTCTTCAATGTAATCTACAACGAAAGCTTCTGTAAAGGTATATTCTCTCATAACAAAACTACCAGCAGTTTGAGTAACAACTACATTTTTATATGGCAGAGCACTTTCAAGTGTCCATTTAGCCATTTTTTTAGTATCTTCCTCAGCTGCTTGTAATAAATTTCCCCTGATTTCAAGGATTGCTCCAACATCGTGTGATCTTGCATTTGAATCATCAGGAGTATCTGTCTTGTAAACAACAGACTTTATAACCTTTTCATCGAGATTGAAGGAATCTCCTCCTCCGCCTACACTTGCAGGTGTTACAGCTAGTTTGAATGCCATAATTGAACCCTCCTTATTGTTTAATAAATTAGTTTAATATATATTAATACTCAATGCATTAATACCCAACATTATTTAGTGCTTTATAATTAAAGCAATTAATTCTTGGAAATAACAACTTCCAGGTTCTTAACATTACCATTGAATGTCAAGTCAATATTACACATATTTGTCATCTCATCTATTGTGAAGTTCAAGTCATCGCCTGGCTGCACTATTGAATTAATAAACTTGCAGTCAGCCTTCCAAACTTCCTTCTGGCTCTTTGGATTATTGCTGAAGAATATCTCGATTTTATCCTGCTTAAAGTCATTAGTTGTAAATCTCAAAATTCTTTCAATATATGTGCTAACTGTTGTTTTATATATTGAATCAAAGCCGCTGTCTGTCATAGCAAGACTTCTAGCTTTATAAACAGTAATTCTCTTTACATCCTTGCCATCTACTTGTGCATTTTCAGACGAGAACACAAATCCAAAGCTTCTCTTATTAATTTCATCCTTTATGTTATTGGTAAAACCGGTTATTTCCTTAGCCATAGTTGTTACCATTCTTAAGCTGTAATCTTCTCTTTCAATGTCAAACCTTACTCCAGGATAATTTCTGCTGGCATTTTTAAATATTTCCTTCAGGTACTCAGGACACTGGTATGCAGCTACTATACCTGCCGCTACATATGAAGCGTCAACATAAACACCCTGTATCCAAAGCTTCATTATATCTTCCTTGGAATCGGAGACCTTAACTTTACCATCCTCTGTCTTCTGAATAATTGTATCAATAACAACACCTGACTTGTCCTTTGGTATTATCGTAAAGTTTGGCAGGCATGGTATCGCAAACTCACTATACTCCTGCCTTGTCATCATCTGACATTTATCCATATATTTATCAACACCCATTGTTGCTAGGTTATTGAAGGTGGTTTCATCATTTGCCTGGAAGTTGAAGAATACCTGAACCCTGTATTTTTTAAGTGTCTGCAGCAATGCTGTTAGGGATTCCATGGTATTTCCTTCTTTTTTAACTTCTTTATTGCCGGCAAATATTGCTCTTCCTATCTTCGGTTTTCCTGCTGACTCTATTTCAATTGCTGGAACGATACCGAACCATACAGTATTTGAAAAATCATTTTTTGCATTTACTGTATTGAGGTAAGTTTCGAGCCTTGGCATGTTGTTACTTTTAACAGTCATATCTAGCTTATTGTTTGATATAATAAGTGAAGGCTTCATTCCTCTTGTCTTTGTGTTATATTGGTCAAAGAACATTTTTACACCAAGAAGCTTCTCAACCAACGGCTTGGAGGCTTTAACAAAATCGTCCTTTGCCTTTGTATAAAACTCAAGGTATGCTCTATAGTTAGCAATTTCCCTATCAATATCAACCTCTGTCAATGTAGCAGGCAACGGACAGAATGTCCTTACCACAAGATCCTTAACATAGGAAGATGGTGAATCTGTAACTGAATCATAATCAGATTCAAAAATTGTAACAAGGCTGTTATTGCTATTTTCTGAAGCAAGCATAAGTGCATTGCTTTCTTCCTTAGGAGCTTCAATTATTTTGAGCTCTCCGGTTTCACCTATTGTGAGCATACCCACCTGTACTGCCTGAGCTTCTCCGCCGCTTTCCCCGCCTCCTAAAAGAAGTCTTGTTTTAATGTCTTCTATTGCAAGAGGAAGCATTGCCATTACGTTATTATAATTTTGTCTTGCTTCTTCAAATTTATAGTTTAATTTATCTCCCAAATCAAGCTTTTTAGGATCACCTTCATCCAGTTCATCATACTTGTCAAAGAGATAATGAATTTCTTTTCTGGACTGTCTTATATCATCCATAACCTTTTTAGGAGATATCATATCCAGAACCTTGTCGAACCTGAAGTCAACATTTATGATACCCTGACTTCTTTTTGTGTCGATCAATGTAAATAGCATTTTAAGAAAATCATTATTATGGTCAAGCTTAATTTCCGAAATATACTCAGGTGGTATATTTTCCGGTCTCTTTAGCGTATAAACAACAGCACCCTTGCCATCATCAGCAGCTGCATTAAAAAACGAGTATACGCTAGGTGAAAACTTTTCTAAGAACTCATCAAAGCTTCTTACAAGGAGTTCCCTGTTTATCTCTTTGATTTTTTCATCATCAAGGCTGTCAATCCCTTTGACATCACCCACAAGAGTTAGAAGGTCCAATCTCTCAGGGTTGATTTCTTCAAATAGAACGCATCTATTTGTTTGGTTAATGATATCCATTTTTATCCCCCTTAGTTTCTCAAATATAAATGACAGAATTGAAAGTCATTAATCTTATACATTTGTATATCTTAAATCTCGCTAAAAGCTTTTGTTGTTAGCTCTTGCAAATGTATTATTAATAACACTTTTCATTTTATTTATAATCCACTGGCAGAAACAACATCATTCTTATCTTTTTTCTGTTTTAAATAAAGGCTGAACAATCCTTTTCCTGAGGACGAAGAATATGTTTCAGAGTAATCCACAACAAAAGCATTCGGAAAAGTCACCTTTCTAACAGTTTTCTTATCTTCTCCTATGACCTCAACATCAACATTCCTATAAGCCTGACCGTCGTCAGATGGCAGCAGCGACCAGGAATAAAGCCCTATAGTAGACTCTCCATACCCAATCTTGCCTACTATCTCAATTACATTTCCAACATAATTTGATTTAGCATCTGAGTCATTTGGCGTATCAACCCTGCAGCTTACTGACTCCACACAATTTTCTAGAGTAATACCTCCTGATATTGTTACTTTGAAAGGCATATCTCAGACCTCCCTTATAGTTTATTTATTTAGTTTATTTATTTAGTTTATTTATTTAGTTTATTTATTTAGTTTATTTATTTAGTTTATTTATTTAGTTTATTTATTTTTTTTATTTATTTTTTTTATTTATTTTTTTATAAATCAGTGTTATCTCTTTATTTGCTTCATTCCATTTTGTTTCAAGTCCCAAAGTTTCAGTTACAAATCTCAATGGGACCATTGTCCTTCCATTAACTATGAATGGTGCTACATCCAATTTAGTCATTTTTCCGTCAACCATTGCATAATCTATATCCACATAGAGATTTATTACCTTTGAACCATATGTGATAGTCACTTTTCTTTCTTTTTCGTCCCAACCTGTACTAGCTCCAATATGCTGTGCTATGTATTTTACTGGTATTCCTGTTCTTCCATTTCTAATAATAGGTGCAACACCAGTATCCATTTTATACTCTAAACCGTTCACTGTATATGTGGATTTACCAATATAGTAGCGAAGAATTGCATCACCTGGAACTGTGGAAGGACTAGGCGTCGGTGTTATTGTTGCCTTTGTAGGACTATATGTAACTCCGGTTACAGTTGGCACACCAACTTCTTCCTTAGTTAAATCAGTCTTTTTTAACTTTGTAAAAAGGTCCTTGAATACCTTGAGCTTTTCTTTTGGTATAGCACTTGTAACCTTTTTTGGGTCCTTTGGGTCTATGTCCTTTAAATACAGTGTATTTAAGTTCATGAGCTTTTCAAGGCCAAATGTATCGGTAAGCTTATTATTGCTTAAATATAATTCTTTAATATTTAATAGTCCGTTGATGGGTGCAGCGTCAGTAATCACATTATCACTTAGCTTTAAGACATTAAGGCCCTTTAAGTCTTTCAGAAAACTTAAATCCTTTATTTTATTATTTGATAAATCCAATGCAGACAGTTTTTGCAATTTGCTCAAAGCACTGATGTCCGATATACCATTCTTATTTAATGTAAGACTTTCAAGCTTTGTGAGATTCTTAATAGGTCCTAAGTTTAATATGCTATTATTTGATAGATCCAGCTTTTTCAAGCTTACCATGTAATTTAAACCCTCGATTGAAAGAATCTTTTTACCGCTTGCATTAAATTCGGCAAGCCCTCTTATATCCTTTGGCTCTATTTTACCAGTGGTCTTTTTGATTGCTGTCCTTATAGCCAACTCTAAATTGCTGTCTAATTTTACATCAAAACTGATGTCAGTTTGCTTTATATTCTCATAGAACATTGCAATAGGCGTAAAAACATCCAATGACGGATCATTTCCCTTTACAAATAATGCCGTTAAACCTTTCAAGTTTTCAATAGCAGATAAATTACTTATCTTGTTATCTCTTATATCTAGATAAGTAAGGTTTTCAAAATATTTAAGATCATCAATGTTAGTTATACCCTTTGCTGATAAATCCAACGAGAAAATATCTTGAACATCAAACTTGTAAATATCTCCCACAGGCTTTTTGGTCAATGCACGTACTGATTCTTCAAGAGCCTTATCCTTAAACTTTATGGGAGCGTCTCCAGTTACATATATCCTTTTCAATTCAGGTGCAAAATTTACTTCACCGCCAAACTGCTCTACAATATATTTTAGCGGTATCATATATTCTTCTATTGTACCAACAGGGTAGGTTCCCATTACATTAAAAGAAAGCTGATGAGAAATCCCATTTATTATTATAGTCTTATTACCCTTTGCAATTGTAATTTCTCTATTTAATTTGGCATATGTCAGTTTATATGTATCCTGAGATACAGGTTTTGCTGTAATGCCAAGTGCATTACATAAAGGATGCATTGGGAAATATATAATTCCGTTAGAATCAATAGCACCCGGTTCTGCCCTAAGTTCCCTTTCATTCACAAATACAACCTGTTTATTATCTTCTGCCTGGCTTACTACTCCAAAACTGTTTATAAATAGTATAAACACAAGCATTATTACAAGACTTTTGAACAACTTATTTTTACTACTGATCATTTTTATCTCTCCTCTAATTTATTTATATATCAATTAAAAAGCTATTTTGGGCGTAGGAGTAGGCTTTCGCTTTGTGGGCGTCGGCGGCTTTGTCTTTGTCGGTGTCGGCCTTGGCTTTGTGGGCGTCGGCGGTCTGGTCTTTGTCACTGACGGTGGTCTGGTTTTTGTTACTGATGGCGGCCTGGTCTTTATTGGCGTATTAATTCTTGGTTTAGTATTTGTAGGTACAGGTACAACTGCTTTTGTCGGTGCTACCGTTGGAGCTGCTGTTGGCTCTTCAGTTGGCACAGCTGTCGGCTCTGCTGTAGGTTCCTCCGTAACTTCCTCCGAATTTGACGGCTCGGGAGTAACAGTCTTGCCATCATTAGTTGGCACAGGCTCTGTTGATTCTATATCTGAAGGGACAGGTGTAAATTCTGACACCGCAGACACTGTAGGAGATGTTTCAGACTCAGAAGTGCCTCCTTTACCAGGAACAACAAAAGCCACAAACAATATAGCTATAAAATTAAATATTATTAGCCCTCTAATAATATTTAGAACTTTAAGGTATTTCTCATTATTTTCCATTATATCCCACCTAAACAGTAAATTTCTTACTATAATAAAACCAAAACACTGTAAAATTTTCAAGATATGGTGATAATGTCTTAAATTATTAACCCTTATAAATCAAAACATACAAATTATGCTACTTTAATACAATTTTTTTATTAATACCGCAATTTTTCTGTTAAGTTTTTATCCACATTTACCGAAATAACTATAATATGACTACGGAAAAATTTTATCATACGCACTTACACATGTCAATGTATTCCATACCATGTATTTATGTATTTTCTTTGTATATACATTGTATTTTAAGCATAAAGAAGCTTCACATCACATATTGTTTTCGTTCATTTTAAATGTAAACATATTACATGACGCGAAGCCTTTACATACGACATTTGACATTTTACTTAAAAAAATATCCATTATTTCTTACATTTTTATGCATAGTTATAAAATCATGCCGTCAAAAATCAACTATTAAGCTGATGTGAGTTGTCACTTGTGTATTTTTGCTTACGTTTTTGTTTATAGTATTCCATGTATGAAAAGAGCTTTAGAAGCCTAATAGATGGAAACCTTTTTTTGTAGTTCAAAGATAGGTTTCTCATGATAACAAAAGAGTAAATCCCCGATATCTCATAGTTACAATTCTTTAGATTCTCAACTTCATCTTTAATACGTCTTTCCTGTGAGTTTTGGGGTGTTATTCCGCTCAGATAATAATATATAGTAGCAGCCACACTGTACACATCAGAGAATTTACCCTGCTTTGAGTTCTTTGAATAAAACTCCAATGGTGAAAATCCATGGCTAAAGAATATTTTCTTTTCTTTTTTATCCTTAAAGCTTACTGCTGCACCAAAGTCTATCAGCACAGGCCCTCTTTCTTTGTGAAAAATAATATTTGAAGGTTTAATGTCTCTGTGTATAATACCCTTTTTATGGACATGCTCCACAGCATCCATTAAGGGTATAAAAAGATCCTTAAACAAACCTGGAATAGATACCACTTTTTCATCTTTCATATGGTTGTTAAGCGTTTTACCTTCGCAGTATTCCAATACAATGTATCCAGTATCATTTTCCTTAAACTCGTCAATACACTTAACTATGTTTTTGTGGCTGTATTTCTTTAAAATGATGCCTTCATTTATGAAATTATCCACAGCTTCGTCATAGGCCTTCCTGAATGAAGGCATCCTGAAAACTAAAGTCTTTCCATCCATATCCCTTAAAACTTTACCCTTTGGATAATATTCCTTAACAATACATTCCATATCGCATGTCATGTCCTCACACAAATATACAATGGACAAGTCGCTGACATGCAATTCTTTTTTGATTTTGTAACGATCCTTAAGGATAACTCCTTCTTGAAGCCATTCATAATCCATTTAAATCTTTACCTCCGTTAAACATAAACCCCATCCAAGGGAAAGTTTGCTATAAATAAATAATAACTATGACACACAATGAAGTCAATAGCTACCGTTGTTATAAACACTTAATACAAAATTTGTACAACACAAAAATTGTTGATAAATTTATAAAATATGATAAAATTAATTCAAATACATGGAAAACATTACCGATGTTTAAATTTAGAATAAAAGTGTTAATTTTTATATTTTTCACTTTTTATAGAATACATAGAAACTAATAATATTTTATATTACTTGAATTTTGAGGAAGAAATGGAGGGGGTAAAATGTCAAATATTTTAGCAGGTCATGAGATTCAAATATTACCATATGATATCCATCCCACTGAACTTACCATCGTTCGAAGGATCAATGAGCACGTAAGAGTCCACTTTACAGCTATTGTCCCGGAAGGACAGAAAGATAAGTATATACAGATGACGGATATACAATCCAAGATTGAAATCAACCATAACGGGAAATCTTCTTCTACGCAGCTCTTCAAGGGAATTGTAACCAATGTTGAGGTTAAAGCTTTCAGAGATGTTTATTATCTTGAAGTTGAAGCAGTCTCATATTCATTCAATCTTGATATTAAGCTTATAAGACGCTCCTTCCAGGATAAAACCATGGCATATACCGACCTTATAAGGAAAGTAATCAAGGATTATCCGGGTGCAGACTACATTGATGAAGCTGCTAAAGGCTCCAAGCTTCAAAAATTCATTATTGAGTATGATGAGACTGATTGGGAATTCTTGATTAGAATGGCTTCACACTTTAATACTGGACTTGTTCCCGACCCTATATCAGATAAACCAAAGTTCTGGTTTGGGGTGCCTCAGGGAGGCAGCAAGGAACTGGATGAGTTTAACTTCAGTGTTTCGAAAAAAATAAGCGATTTCAGATATTCATCTGAAAACTTTATAGAAGGTATAGATGACAAGGATTTTATATACTACAAGGTTGAAACTGATAAAGTATTAAATATCGGAGATTCTGTGAGTTTCCAGAGCAAAACCCTTTATGTTTACGAATCTGTTGGAAAGCTTTTAGATGGGGTGTTTAAGCATGAATACACTCTGTGCCCCAAAAAAGGTTTAAGCCAGGACCTTATCTTAAATGAACGAGCAGTGGGCCGTTCAGTGGAAGGTAAAGTAATTGAAATAAAAGAGGACAATATAAAGGTTCATCTGGAAATAGATGAAGAACAGCCAAAGGATAAAGCATTCTGGTTCCCATATTCCACAGCTTACACTACAGAAGGAAACACCGGCTGGTACTGTATGCCAGAGCTTGAAGACCGTGTTAAATTGTACTTCCCTACCAACAAAGAGGAAGAAGGAGTTGTTACAGACTCAATAAGAAGGCGTACAAAGGGCGGAGACTTTATAAAGGATCCCGATGTAAAGATATTCAGAACCAGATTCGGTAAACAAATACTGTTTAATGACAAGGAAATCGTTATATCTGCGAAAGATGGTGAGATCCTGATCAAGCTTATTGAAGATAAGGGTATTGAAATATATAGCAAAAAAGATGTTAAGATAGTTGCAGATAAGGGAATTTCCATGGAATCCAAACAAACTATCCAAATGTCTGCAGCAACTGGTATTGGAATCAAATGCAAAGGCAGCTTGATTGAAATGAACGGAATTACCACAATAAAAGGTGATCAGGTTAAAACTAATTAATTAGTTTTAATGCCATAAAAACTCACGCGGTTTTGTTTATTTTTGATTATATTAAAATCACTCAATATTAATTTATTTAAGGAAGAATCGATATGGAAGACATGACTAACCTAAAGGATGTAATAATTCCTGAGAGATTAAGTAAAATGAAGGACTTACAGCAGCATAAGCTTTTGAATGACATTATGAGGGATTTTCTTATAAACCTTATAGATTACCAGGATAATGCCAACAAAAAGCTTGTAGAGAGGGTCTTTAGCGAAGTTCAAGATGTTGAGAGCAGATACGATATCTTTGTAACAATTGCACAAAAAGAAAATGTTAGTCCTATAGATGAATTCTTATTCCCTGTTTTCCCGGAAGACCTGGAGATTAAAGAAATAAGCTCTTTGGATATTCTAGATGGAATAAAAAAGGGTGAGGACATAAAACTCTCAACTGTATTTTTGAAATGCGGCTATACGGTTATCAGAGAAATAGCAAAAAGTGCCCGCAAATTTTCAGGTGAAATTATTACAGATAGGAAAAGCCACAGGATAAAAGTCAAGCTTGTTCAGAATAAGTCTTATTCAGACGAAGTAGAAAATATTTATAACATTTTCCAGAAAAACAGTGTTGCCTGGAAGACGCTTAACAATCCGTACCTTAATAAGTTCTTTGATGTAATACTTACAGGCTGTGAAGGGATGATCGAAGAGGATGAAGAGATCCAGGAAATAAACTTTAATCTGGAAGAACATGAACAATATAGGCTTTCGGATATGGTGCTTTTGTGGAATGTCCAGAAGCTAAACCTTAAAAGTGATGGGTTTCCCATGCCAGCCATTGATAATGTCAACTTTGAGCACTCCATATCATTGAGTAAACTAGGATATGAGAACGGATATCTTGTAGATGTTAATGAAGCTCTGGTAAAATACATCAAACGAACTGAAGAAGATCTTATTATAATATCACCCATGGAACTTGCAAGCACTTGGGATATTCTTAAGATAGCACAGAATCCGGAGGAAGAAAAGAGAAAAACCAAGTATGAGCTGGTATCCAACCGCCGCAAACCCGGGTTTATAAATAGATTCGCTCAAAAACAGAATTCACTTATAAGGACTAAGGGCGAGATATCTAGAATAGCTAATTCATTTGATGTTTCCAAATATTTCGAGCTTATAAGCATAGATATTCTTCAAGGTAAGGTCGGTTCCTCAACAACCTATGATTTAAATGCATTTATAGTAGATGATATCAGAATCGGAAACGACAAAAAGATCATGCACTTGAAATTTAAATCGGATCACATGGATAATTTTCTTATCCACGACCATTTAAGCTTTATAGTGTCTGAAATCCAGATGTATTTTCCCGAATATGAATGTGAAGGGGAGCTTGTATGAATTATATCTGGGATATTATCATAAAAGCACGGCAGCTTGGAATAGATGAAACAAAAATCAAGTTTATAGCGGCTAAAAGTTATTCTCCATATATGGAGCTCAGCAATGAAAACATAAACTTCAAGGATGTTGAGCAGGAAGTTGAATTAAACCCGTATTACAGGTTTTATGAAGTTTTTAAATACTTTTTCAGCCTGGATAATTTTGAGGATCTTGAGCTAAGAGAAACTTTATTTGATGTTACAATTCACTTTCTCACAAGCATTGACCTCATGTCAGGTATGAATAAGAGAGAGTTCTACTCAAGGTTTATAATAGCAGATATCAATAACGGCCTCCTTGGAAAAGAAATCAGGGAAGGCTTTCAGTTGTTTGATAGAATGGATAAAGTTGTAATCGCTCAAAACATTATAAGGCTGTACATAACAGGTGAGGGACTTTATCTCTTGAAGGATACTGTAAGAAGGATTTTCCACAAATCCACCATTTATGCCAATTACGAAACAATTGACGAATTGTTGTTTTATATACCTTATGAGCGAAATGATCTTAATGTAGCCAAATTTGAGTTTATAAAGACCATATTCCTACCCATCAATTTCCGGGTGGAAGTGTATTGGATGGATCACTTCGGCATCATAGGTACTGATGAAACCATGAAGATAGATAAAATTGCATTATATTAAGGAATGCCTTAGAAATAACTTCATATTCTCAAGGACAAAATCCAGACGATTTAACGGGGTTTTGGACGATGAGAATTGAATGTTATTTCTTAGTCATTACTAATGTTTATAAATTTTAGGGGGGATTCATATTTCTATTATATACAGAGACGGTATAAAAAGATTATATAAAAGAACAGAGCTTAATGAGATGACAACCTTCCAGCTTCGTACCATCTGCTATGATGAAAAGCTGGTAAAAGGCATTGTCGATCACCTTGACAGAGAGAAGCTTATAAGTACTATCCTGAAATTCAGAAGTGCTGAGGAGAGTCTTCTTATTAAAGACTACAAGGAAAGCGGCTTTGAAAAAATCAACAAGATAATTAAAACATACCTGGTTACGCCTCTACAGGACAGGGAAAAGATTAAAATACCTGCAAAAATAACCTTATACAACGATATCGGCCTTAAAAAGGAAGATATGTACAGGATTGAGATTGGAAACGATATAGAAGAATCCAATGTACTTCTTATAAACGAAAACAACAATCTTTGCGGTATATTTAACCTGGTTAAGGATCTTACAAAAGAAGATGCTTACTTTCTTGTTGTTAACAACAACCTGAAAATTGAGAAAATAAACAGCAAAAATTACAGCTTCCTCTTCTTTAAAAAGGATGATTCGGAATATCTATACAAAGTGTATTACTCGGACAAGCCACTTCCTACTCCAAACCTTCAGTACTACAAAATTCCTGTAATAGATTTGGAGTTTAGAGAGCTTGAAGAAACCGACACAGTACTTGCCATCGACTTCGGTACCTCCAATACTACGGCAGGTGCATTCCTAAGCAGCAGCTATGTGTCATCTCCATGCTATAATGATATTCTAAATGAACGTATAAAACTTAATGAAATTAATGTTGTTAAATTTTTGGATGTTACAAAAAAGGATGAAAAATGGATTGATATAATACCAACTCTGGTCTATGTTGCAGACTGCTCAGATCCTCAAGATGTCAAATACGTTTATGGTTATGAAGCAAAGAACATCTTAAGAAGATATGATTATACGGGTAATGCTAGTTTTTTCCAGGGAATCAAAAGATGGGTCAACAATTATCATAAGATGGAAGAAATCTATGATGAAAAGGGACACACTGCATTAGTGAGCAGGGGAGATATTATAAGGGCTTATGTAAAGTATATCATTCAAATTGCAGAGCACCAGTTCAAATGTAAATTCAAAAATATACATATATCAAGCCCCGTAAAGCTAAAACAGCAGTTTTTAGAGATGTTTCAGGAAATTATACCTGAGTACAGGCTTGAAATCGAAGATGCACTTGATGAAGGAATTGCAGTTTTATACAATACAATTGCAGACCAGATTGACAAGAACAAGTATATTGACGGCGATGAATATAATGCACTTATAATTGACTGCGGGGGCGGTACTACCGACCTATCCTCCTGTTCCTTCAGAATAGAGGAAGGCTATATATCCTACAAGATTGATATCAACACAACCTATGAAAATGGAGACACCAATTTCGGCGGTAACAATATAACTTACAGATTACTGCAGTTTATGAAAATACTTTTTGCCCAGTATTACAAAAATAAAAACGAAGTGTTTGATATTGACCATTTTATAGACCTGCCTAGCGGTGATATATTCAGGTATGTTGACGAGTACGGCGTTTCCATGGTATATGAGCGGTTTGAAGAGTTTTACAAAGAGGCTGAAAAAATAATCCCTACAAGGTTTAAAGAATACGAAAACAAGTTGAGCGAAGATTATCAGCGAGTTAAAAACAATTTCTACTTCCTTTGGGAAATCGCCGACAATATGAAGAAGGAGTTTTTCCAAAAAACCAACATACTTAGAAACAAGTTTAATTGCACAGATATTGACGGACAGGAAAGTGACCTTCATATAACAACCCTTAACAAATGGTGTCTTTCAGTAATTGATAAAGGGAATTTTAAGACAGTTTATGAGGTTCCTGATGTTGTATTTAATATAAAAGAAATCAACAAGCTTATAAAAGGCGATATATACGAGATTGTCAGGAAATTCCTGGATACCTTCTATCAAAACAGAAAACTCCAGGACTACTCCATTATAAAGCTTACAGGTCAATCCTGCAGAATTGATATTTTCAAAGAGGCATTAAAGGAATTTGTACCTGGAAGAAGTATTGAGTTCAAGCAAAGGAAGGAAGATGACGAGAGCATTCCTGACCTTAAACTGTCCTGCTTGAGAGGAGTTTTACGTTATCTCAACTCCAAGAAAATTGGAGATATTGAAGCAATCATAAGAAACAATGTTCCTGTTATTCCATATTCGGTAAGTGCACTTACCTTCAATAAACAGGAAAAGATGCTGATATGCAGCCTGGACAAGGTAACTCAGGCAAAAGGCTTTATATCAAGACCTATTGGAGTATTGGAAATAGAATTTTCATTAAAGAGCCATGAGGGTGCTTTAAGGCAAAAGTACATATATAAGAATGACTTCAACGACTATAAAAGGATTTTGCCTGAAGAAATAACCCAGGAATACCATGGAAAAATAATGCAGGAGGATACAGATACAATACAAAACGGCGAAATCCGTTTCTTCCTATATGCCCATGATAAGAACTGGGGCTTCCATGTAGTGCCCATTGCAAGAAAGGATGATCACCTCTATATAGGTAAAAAGAAATTCTTTGCCTTTGAGGATGACTTATCTGAGCTTGATTTCTTTGATGGTTTAAAATAGTAAGGTCCGGGGGAGGAGTTATAATTGTTTTCAAATATTTTCCCTAATTTTGGTAAGGGCAGAATACTAAAGAAGGAGATGCTGGAGAATCTAAGGGACTATCCACGGGATTTTTTCGACATCTATTTTAAGGAATACTCAAACGGTATAATTGCAGGTACCGACATACATATCGGCGGTAATAACATTACCGTCAAAAGCGGTATTATTAAGCACAATGGCCGGATATACATGCTAACAGGTGAGTACGAATTTCCCTATTACAATACAAACAAGGAAGTTGTAATAAAGGTGAAATTCCTTGGAGACAGTGCTGAAGGAGACTTCAGCACCCATAAAACCAAAATTTTTATTGATGATGTTATTGATAAAAGTGACGACGAACTGGAACTCGGAAGGTTCAAACTTCGTGAAGGTGCAATACTTAGATCGGTGTATACGGACTTTTATGATTTTGCTACCGAGTTTAATACGGTTAACATAATAAATGCAGAATATTCAGGTTATGGTAAAAGTACCCTGAGTCCTGATATATTAAGGTATTTTTCCAGAATAGTGCTAAAGCACAGCTCAGAAAACATATATGATGTCAGCTTTGCAATGCACTGCATAAGTGAAAATGAAGTCACCAGGGATATGATCTTATATTATATAGCAAACAGGCTTAAAATGGATTATAAGGAATATACCAATTTGGAGATATACAAGCATTTGAAGACAATTGTCAAGGAAATTGAAAGCGGCGTAAGGAGAGTTGAGGCACGTCCAGTAAGGCCTAACAGGATTATTGTTGATTGATGAAAGCTGGGAGAAATTCTCCCAGCTTTCTTAATGGGAAAAGCCAATATATATTTTTATTATATTAAAGTGTTAATAATCTTACATTTGTCACTTCAATACCCATCAAAACACAATCTCAAGCTTTATGAGCTTCGCCAGTACCTTAACGTCCTTCTTAAACAGAGTAGTTGTTATAAGGCTTCCCCTATTGCTTACAACCAGAAACTTTGAAGCATCGATAGATTTAATCTGCCTTACAACCCTTCTATCATTTATCTCAACAAAATAAATTCCGTCTTTTTCAAATTCATGAGTGCTGTGACACAGGGCAACATCGCCCTTGCCTATCCTGAAACCTGCCATATCATCATCTTCTACGGACAGATAAAACACTTTATCCTTGGGATAGCCTTCAACCTTATTGGAAATTATGGGCATCTTCTTAGTATTAAGAGCTTTGTCCATTTTATAATTGTATACTGGAACCGCTGCCAGAACTCCTGCCAATGCATCATTCCAAACATCCTGCACAGGTTTTTCAACTATCCTGACTACTTTAGGATCAGGCTCAGGCTTGTTATATTTTTCATCATCATATAAATCAACCTTGCCTATTTCTTTCCTTAAAGCCTTGGATATTTTATTGACCAGGTCTTCACTCAATATTTTTTTGCCTGATTCAACATCAATTATAAAAGCTTTCGATACACCAACAATTTTCGCAAGCTGCTTGTGCGTCATACCGACTTCCTTTCTCAGCCTGCTGATTTCATTACCCAATCTACTCATATATAATTCTCCTAGTTTATCGATATTTATTTATGCTGCTGTATTTCATCAATACCTATTATAATTTATGATCAAGATCTTGGAAATACTAATTACCTTTCAACCTTTGAAACTGCGTACAAAATCGGAAGTAATTTTTCAATCATGTCTAAATAAGTACTTAAAATTTACAAATCCAATTATATCATTATTGAATATCTCATATTTTTCCATTGGTTTGAGCTTTTCTTCATTCAAGTATGTACCGTTTACCGAACCTAAATCTTTAATAAAATATCTTCCTTGTTCAATTGATATCTGTGAATGTGCTCTTCCGATAAATTTACTAGGAATAACATAATCCGACAACTCACTTATCCGCCCAACAATAAAATTATTCTTTGAAATTGTTACAATATCAGGATTGGCTTTTGAATCAGTATCATCAGTTTCATTATCAAAAATCCTTTCCATAACCGGATAAACATTTATTTCACTTTTAGGATTTCTATCTATCATTACTGTTGTTTCACCATGATGTTCAACCAGTTCAAGTTTATCAAATCCAATCTCTTCAATAGTTTTAAACCGTACATTATTATCAGCTCTAATAATATGAATTTTCTTACTTTTATCAAATACTTTAAAATAATATTCCTTTGCGTTTTCCACATCATTTCCAGTAAGGTCTCTTTTTGCAAGTTCTTCAAATATGGCAGAAGATAATCTTTTAAGCGTTATTATGTTATCTGTGCACACATTAAGACACTTTTCACCAATATGCAATTTTATCTTTATCTTATTATCTTCAATAAACGCATCACTGAATACATCTATAGCCTTTTTCCATAAGTGTTTTTCCTTGTTTTCCAAAAACTTATTATATTCATAAGCATTTTCAACAAGCATTTGCACAAATTGAGGCTTATTTATGTATTCATATAAAAACTTCTTTGTATCATTTGGCAAGAAAAGATCAGACAAAATTTCTTTTATAAGTTCTTCATCAATCATGCCTCTATCCAGGCGTTTCTGGTACTGTTCATCCAATACCTTTATAACATCTTGTAATGTAACATTTTTTGTTGAACCGGAATTACCATAATGAGGAGCATTTTTACCTTTCAACCAGTTCTCACAAGTGTCATTACTGATTCCAAGTTTATTTATAAACTCAGATTTATTGATAAACAAAATATTTAATAAGCTATTCAAAGCATCTCCAAATATCTTTATTTCCATACTATAACCCCTATTATAAATATTAATTGCGGCATATATTAGTTGTAATTAAACGAAAACTCTATTCCAATAACCATTATATTTTAAAAAAGAATCCCATTCAAGATTCTTGTCCTAGTCGTGACAAAATATTCTTTAGGCAATTATACCTTAAAATATAGATAGTAATACATATTGCCTTTTTCTACCTAAATGAATTATTATATAATATAAGTCTTACGCAACAGGAGTTTAATATGGTAAAACAAAAATGTATTTGCACAATTTTATTAATATCTATTGTAATAAACCTTCTGCCAAACAAATATTACATTGTTCTGGCTGATGGTGCTTCAGGGAATACACAGAACAATACGACCTACCAATTAATAGAATATAAATGGAAAAGAGTTCACACCAAAAATGGTATCTGCCTTGGATTACTTGATGACAACAGCCTCTGGCAGTGGTGTACAAGTATCGATAATTCTATGGTAATAAAAAATACATCACCGGTTAAGATTCTGGAAAATGTTATTGATGTATCAGTCGGGTACACCGGAAATATACTGGCACTTACCAATGACAAAAAGCTTTGGTCCTGGTGTTTAAATTCCCATGCAGAATCAAAAAGCTGCATTTGTTCCGAAAGTTCGATCCCGGAATGTATTATGGATGATGTAACAAATATATCGGCCGGCAATCATACATGCCTTGCAGTAAAAAGTGGCGGCAGCCTTTGGGGCTGGGGAGACAATGAATTTGGCCAACTAGGAGACGGAACTACCGATTCAAAAATAACTCCTATAAAAATAATGGATGGAGTTAAATATGCAATAAGTGAAGATAATTTTTCCCTTGCCATAAAGAATGATAACAGTCTTTGGTCTTGGGGCTATAATGCTGATGGTCAGTTGGGCAATAAATCATTTGACATAAGCACAAAACCAGTCAATATAATGGAAGATGTAATTAAAGTAGCTGCTACTAAATACTCATCATGCTTTGCCCTAAAATCCGACAACACATTGTGGTCATGGGGTAACAATAAAGACGGCCAATTAGGTGACGGTCAAAAAAGTGCTAGCAGGAACAGTCCTCAGAAGATTCTGGACAATGTTTTGGACGTTATACCAGCCTCATACTCAACTTATGCAATCGGCACCGATAAAACATTATATTCCTGGGGTTCAAACATTCTTGGCAGATTGGGGGACGGCACCACTTATGACAGGTCTTTACCAATTAAGGTTATGGATTCTGTAGCAAAAATATCCGTTAGCGACTCACACATCATTGCATTGGATGAAACTTCTTCATTATGGGGATGGGGAAGTAATAATTGCTCACAGGTGGCAACTACCGGGGAATATGTTACAGCACCAAGTATCCTGGCTCAAAATGTTATTGATTTATCTACCGACAATAAGACAAGCAGCTATATAACAACCGACGGTAAATTGTTTCAATTGGGTCAAATAAACGGAACAAACATTTCCATTCCCAAGGGCATTGATGTACAGGCATTTATAAAAAGCACAAATATTTTAAACAACTATTTGGAAGTTCATTTTTCAGGTACTCAATTATCGTCTGTAAAAGACTCTGATTTTTTTATCTCAAGCATTACAAACGGAACAGAAATTTCATCAGTCACATTTAGTGTTTACAGTTTTAACCCGAATACAAATACCGCTACACTTCTACTTCCGGAAGTTAAGCCTGCTGAATGGGAAAAAACAGTGAGTTATCAGGTTTCATACAATAATAATATGCCTGTAAAAACAAACGATATCATAATAAAACCAATTATCCCATCAACAAACACATCTTTGCCGACACCAACTGCAACTTCCACATCTTCTGTCGTAATTATACCCCCGGTTTCTCCTGCATTGTCTACTCCCACGGCATCCCAAACAGCTACCCCCAACTTGGAAGGACAAAGCACATCAATACCAACAAAAGCCGTTCCCGGCTCTGAGCCTGACAATTCTTCGTCTGACAAAGATAATACCTATGATGAAAAAATCAACATATTTAAGAAAGAAATATTAGAAATTGCAGAAAAATTTGAAGGTGTTGATGATCCTTTTAATGAAAAAGGGGATCTTATTACCAAAAAAGCCGAAGAAACCATTGAGGAAATAACCAGTCAAAAAGTTGCTGCTGCAAACAATTTGTTGGAAATAAATGAAAGTCTTATCCTTCCTAAAAGTATACAGGCGTTAAAGGCAAAACAGGACATAGGCAAATTCCTTGATGAACAAGATGTACGTGCAAACAGAAAAATCCGTGCAACTATTAATATTGATGTTACCTTACCCCAAAAAACATTGGATATATATGTTATTAATGACATCATTCCTATAATGAAAAAGGAAATTGACATAAAAGTTTCAACCAATGTGGGAAACATAGTTTTATTTAATGAAAGCATTGAAGATCAGCTAAGTAAAGATCTGATTATAAACATTAATGACAGGGGTATCCAAAGTGATCCAAAAATAAAAAGCAATCTTCTAGCCCTTCTTTTTAAATACAAAAATGGTACTACAAAGAACCAATTAAATCATAATATTGGAATACAACTTCCATTTGGTAATGGAAATCCTGAATTCAGTACGATTCTAAATAAATCAAAGGAGAAAATAACCAATCTCGGAGGCCACCAGGATTTAAAAGGAAAAACACTGTTGACAAACACCAAAAGCTCTGGAGATTATTATGTTGTTGAAAACAAGAAGACTTTTAAGGATATAGAAAACATAAACTCAGAAATAAAAAAAGCAATTGAAGTTCTTGCCTCAAAAGGTGTTATCAGTGGAAGGAACGAGTATACTTTTGATCCTGATGCCAAGATCAACAGGAGTGAATTTACCAGCCTGATTGTAAAAGACCTGGGCTTTAGTGATGAAAATGCGACCATAAATTTCAAAGATGTTTATAAAACGGCATGGTATTACACCTCAGTTGCAGTTGCTTGTAAGAAAGGCCTCATTAATGGATATGAAGACAATACCTTCAGAGGAGGCAATGTAATAAACAAGCAGGAAATTGTCAAGATATGCACCGCTTCCCTGGTTTCAGTAAAAGGGTTTCATTTCTTAAAAGACGAAGAGAAGTATCTAACCTTTAAAGACAGGAATAAAATACCTGAATGGGCCCAAAAATATATAGCCCTAGGAAATAAAGAAGGCCTAATTGTAAAAAGAAGTAACGGCTTATTTAGCGGTACGCTTCCCTGCAACAGAGGCGATGCTGCTGTAATTATGTATAGACTCTATTTAAAGCTTTAAATGCATAGTTAATACATGTAAACTTATTTATAAGTTTGCCTGTACTGGTCATTCAGCTTCGATTCATTGCTTGCCCTGCAACCTATAATATTCCCATAAATAAACTCAATTGGATTAAAAATGACAGAATTTTAATGAAAATAAGCAATTTTTTCGTTGAATTAAAATTTTTTATATGGTATTTTTAAAATTACCATTGCATGGATAAAACATGCATTTCAGGAATATGCTGCCTAATTCAAGCTTGTATATAAAAACTAAGGGCTTTTGAAAATACATAATACATTTTGTAACGAAACATATATTGGCAATAGTGGGATACAATATACTAATTATAAATTTTAAGGAGGAGTAACAATGTTTTTGAAAAAAGGTTTTATTAAGTATTTGTGTTTTATTCTATCAAGCATCATGATTGTGAGCATGATGACCACTGTTAATCTATGGGCAGTTACAGAAGATACTAAGGCTATCATTGCTCATGATACTTCGTCATCAACAAAAGTACCTGTGGATGAAAATGGTCTTGATTCACAGAAAAGAATAGTTTCCTATTTCGGATCACCTATTATTGACGGTGATATAGATGATGTTTGGAATAATGCACAAGAGGTTAAACCACAATGCATAGTAGGCAATGTTTATGCTTCAGCCACTTTTAAATCCTTATGGGATGACAATGCTTTGTATGTCCTTGCAGAAGTAAAGGACGAATATTTGTCTGTACAGTCCTCTAATCTATATATGCAAGATTCGGCAGAAATCTTTTTAGATGAGAAAAATGATAAGACTGTAGATTATAATGTTGATGATTTACACTTTAGAGTAAATTGTGAAAATTCTCCGTCTTCCGACATCGGTGACATAGAACGGTTTTACACCGGTGCGAAAAAAACAGCTGATGGCTATTTGATTGAAGCAAGAATTGCATTGAAGGACAAGCCTTCAAATGGAAAGCTTCTTGGATTGGATTTACAGATTAATGATGGACTAGGTCCAGACAGAGTCGGCACCATTAATGTTTTTGATTCTACAGGCAATGGTTGGAGAGACACCAGTGTATTTGGAGAAGTATTGCTTACCGGAAAGGCAGATGGTGCAGTCAGTGGATTGAATCCTTATAACCTTATGAATCTTATTATTAGTGCGAAAAAAATTGATTTTACACGTTATACAAATGAAAGCGTAGTAACAGATGCAATAAAAAAAGCAGAAGAAGTTGTTGCAAAAGAAAATGTCACTCAGAAGGAAATTGATGATGAATTAGAAGCCTTAAAAACAGCTATTGGCAAGCTGATACTAACCGATGAAGCTGCTAACGAAAAAGAATTTAAATTGGTTCCTGATGAATATAGAGCAGATAATGAACAACAAGGAACTATTGAAAAACTAGAGTATAGCGTAACTAATGCAGTTTATTCAGAAAAAAAGGACACTAAATATCTAAATGTATATCTCCCTTACGGATATAACACATCTGATAAGAACAAAAAGTATAACGTTTTATACCTTATGCATGGCGGCGGAGAAAATGAGAATTTAGTATTCGGTGGACCTGGTGAGAGAAAAGAACTGATGAAAATCCTTGATAATATGATTGCAAAGGGAGATATTGAACCACTTATAGTTGTAACACCTTCATTTTATGGTGGTAAAAATGATGTGGCATATTTTTATCAGGAATTGACCGATACAGTTATTTCCTTGGTTGAAACAAAATATAATACCTATTTACCATCAGCAAGTTTGCAGGGTATTAAGGCTTCAAGAGATCACCGAGCTTTTGGGGGATTCTCAATGGGCTCGGTATGTACATGGTATACGTTTATTAACTGTATTGACTATATCAAATATTTTATGCCATTAAGCGGTGACTGTTGGGCACTGGGTCAGAAAGCTGGAGATAGTGATGCTCAGAAAACAGCAGAGTATCTGAATAGCATTCCTAAAAATGCTGGTTATTCTGCACCAAAAGATTTTAAGGTGTTCTGTGCTACAGGTAAAATGGATCCTGCATATAATAACATGAAACCTCAGATAGATGCTTTAAAACAATTAAAGGATAGTTTCATATATTCGTCAGATACAACAAAAGGAAATTTCTATTTTATTGTGAGCGAAAATGGTACACATAATTGGAGTTTTATAAATCAGTACATCTATGACATATTACCAGATGTATTTAAAGATGAAAATTTAGCTCCTGTTACAACTAGTACTATTGCTCCAACCAGTACTTCTAAAACCAGTACTAGCTCAGGCGGATCACAAGTCAATAATCAAACTTCCACTTCGACTCCAACTGCTACACCATCTGCAACCGCTACACCATCTGCAACTGCTACACCTACACCCGGTACAAAAACAGAGGAAAATAAGACAAAACCGGCAGCTGGTTTTAATGATATATTGAATCACTGGGCAAAAGACTTCATAAACGATTTGATAGCAAAGAATATCTTAAGCGGCTATGAGGACGGTACAATCAGACCTGATAAGAACATATCAAGGGCTGAACTTACAGTAACTGTACTTAAAGCCATGGGATTAAAGCCATCTGAAAAGCCCGCATTGGATTTTGCCGACAAAAACAGTATCCCTTCATGGGCGGCAGGCTATATAGCACTAGCTAAAGAAAAAGGCATTATATTGGGATTTGATGATAAAACATTCAAGCCTGATAAGGATTGCAGCCGACAAGAAGCAGTAACCATTATCATGAAAGCATTTAATCTTGGGGAATCAAATAATCATCTCAAGTTTATAGATGCAAAAGATATATCAGATTGGGCATACAAGTTTGTAGCTAAATCCACTGAGTCCCAAATTATCAATGGATATGAGGACAATACATTTAAACCCGGTAAAAGTATTACCAGAGCTGAAATATTTACTGTACTATCCAAGTGTTTGAAGAATAAAATCATGAAATGATTTTATCAACCTTGATCGTTGTCGCGAGAAATTAAAAAATGATTTACTTAGGTTTAAAAGAAACCTTATGCTCTAAGAAGTATTAAGCCGGCAGCGTTTGAATATTTTTCAACAACTGCCGGTTTTTTATGTATGTATTATTAATAACACACTAATAACCCTTTTATCTTCATATTGATTGCTACTCATAAAATTCCAAAAGAGGCGTCTACCTGAATTTGGCAAACACCCCTTTAGTCATGAAGAATAAAAACATTTATTTAAATTAAATTAATTTATTTTTATACAGCTGAGTTAAACAAACGAGCAAGTATAATTACATCTGCCATGTTAATAGCACCGTTTTTATCAAAGTCACACATCTCGGTATAAGCTAAATCACCTTTTACTGAATTAAATTTAGTTGCAAGAACTATTACATCAGCCATATTTATATAACCATCATCGGTTAAATCATAACTAATCTTTTTTGTAGGAGTTGGGACAGGCGTATTTGTCGGTATGTTTGTTGGAGTATTTGTTGGTGTTGGAGAAGCCAAACCTTTAAATATTAGCTGTGAATACTGATATAAGCTTTCCTTCCACATAACAAAATCATGACCACCTGCTCTTGTAAAATATGTATGTGTAACACTGTTTTTATCCAAATGATCATGAACACCCTTAGCATTGTTTATAAGACTATCTTGTAAGCCGCAGGAAATATAAATAACTCTCATATTTTTCTTAACTTTTTCTGCATCAGGTACAAGTACAGTTGGAGAATTAGTATTTGGTGCTGGTGAAAATGCACCAATATAGGCAAATAAATCCATGTATTTAAAACCGAAATTCAATGACTGTCCCCCACCCATGGATAATCCGCCAATAGCTCTATTTTCCCGATTAGTGAGCACAGGATAATGTGACTCAATGTAAGGAATCAAATTATCTTTCAAATCGTATTGAAAATTATCAAAAGCTGCTACCTTATCAGAAGCATAAATATCTCCAACTGGCCTGTCATCTGCCATTGCACGTCCATTTGGCATAACTACTATCATATCGGCCAATTTGTTTTCTGCATATAAATTGTCAAGAATATTTTGAGGATTACCTCCGTTTTTCCATTCATCATGATCGCCACCAATACCATGCAATAGGTACAGCACATTGTACTTTTTGCTGGTTGAATACCCGGGCGGTGTATAAACGTTTACTTTTCGGTTAGTTTTTGTTGTAGTCGAATTATATGTCTGTGTTGTTATTGTTCCATGTGGAACGTTTTTTACTTGGTCAAATCCCGACGGTGCATCTGCTGATACAGTAATAGCTGAAAAATTTATGCATGTAACAACCATTACACTGCTAAAAAATACACATAAAGCCTTTTTAATCATAGTATAAACCTCCAATAAAATTTTGTTGAGATACTTATTCATGTTAATATCTATTTTGTTGTTATTCATCTGGATATTTGGCTACATAACTCCCCCTTTCAATTCTTTCTTTAGCCCTTTTAACCAAAATAATACTATCTTAGGTATAGATAAAAAATTATATAAAAATTGCTGTTCGCAAATTTTATAGCATTTCATAATATATTGTTCGTTAAAAGATATTTTTTTGTGTTCTGTTTATTAAAAAAATTCAAATATGTTTAAATATGAATTCTTGCTCACCTTTAAAGTAATCTTCAGCCATATCATCATAACTAGTTTTTCTATGTACAACAAACTGCCATTTTATTGATTGTAATATAATGGCAGTTTAAATTAGATTTACTGATGATTCAATTTGTTTATTTTTTATTTCTTTTGATATTATATTATTTATTATTTGATATTATTTTGTGTTTTGTATTATACTGTTAGATACCAAATTATCCATCTTTATATTTATATAGTAATTATTTAAATCCAGATCTTTTTTAAATTGTAATACTCCTCTGGCATCCAATTTATATTTATATGAGCGTAATTCCCCTGTGGATGGCCCAATTACCGGTTCTAAAGTATAATAAGTAACAGTAACATCCTTGCCTGGATAATTTGATACTGCGATCAATGAATTTTTATCTTCAGGATTTTCATAAAGCTTAATAAAAGATTCAGTTTTTGCAGCACCAATTCCACTTTTTAAAATACCTGCAATCCTTGCTTCAAGCTTATATGTCCCATATTCAAGAGGCTCCTGAACCTTGAATTTTAACATACCGCTATTATCGGTATATCCAACCATCTTTTCCAAACCGTAGTACACTATATTGGGAAAAGGTCCAACTCCTATTGGGTAAGCATAGTCAAAATAATACCTTATATATACAGGCTGATTAGGAATATTTGACGATACCACGAGCTCGTTGGTATTCTGCTGGCTATAAGTGATATTAAATTGAGGGGGAAGTGGTGTACTGGTAGGTGTAGCTGTCGGCGTATTTATTGGTGTACTCGTTGGTGTACTTGTTGGTGTAATTGCTGGTGTATTGGTTGCTGTAGGGGCCTGCGAGGCACTGGCCACAGTCACAGTGGCAAGCTTTTCTCCTTTTACTTTAATAGAGTAATCATAAACAATAAATTCATAACTGTGACCTGGAGCCACATCAAACCAGAATAATCCCAACTGCCCTAATTCACGTCTTTCTGCAACATTTTCCGAAAGCCCGTCTCTTTTTACATTCACTTGAACCGGCACATTAAAATCATATGATACAACAATAGTATCCGCATCCTCAAATTTATACGAAATGCTTGCTGATGGTTTAACTGCGGTATTTGCTGGAGTTGGTGTATTTGTTGGGATATTGGCTGGTGTATTAGTTGGTGTACTTGTTGGTGTGTTTGTTGCTGTACTTATAGGAGTACCAGTACTTGACTGAGCAGGAGTATTTGATTGCATGATATCGTATGTGATATTTACCTTTGGATAATCTGACGAAGTACGGTTGAAGTTTTTTGCCATGATAATTACATCAGACATATTTACCGAACCGTCCCCATTAAAATCAACATTTGCATTGTAACTATTAAAGCTTCTCGCAATCTGAATAACATCATTCATGTTGATCACATTGTCATGAGATCCATTTATAGTAACATCCCCAGCCCACATGTAGACAGGCACTGCCATGCTTCCTATTTTAACATTACTTGTAAGGCTAATATCCACTATGTACATAGTAAGATAACTGTCTTTTGTAATCTCCAGCTTATACCCCTTTGATTGCGGAGGTAAATTTTTAATTTCAAAATAACCATATTCGTCTGTAAAAGCCTCAATTTCAGTACCAATAACTTTTATCTTAAATCCTGACTTTATGCTCTTACTTGTGCATACGAAATCCGGGCTTAAATACCCTGATATTGAGTAATTACCATTTGAAGTTGGTGCTGGTGTATTTGTTGGTGCTGGTGTATTTGTTGGCGTTGGTGTATTTGTTGATGTTGGTGTTGGTGTTACATATATAACTTCATATAGATAAGACCTTTGATTTTTAACATTTGCACAGATTATTTGACTATTATCATTTATATCATAAGCATAAGTAAAATAGTCCAAATTCTCTTTTAAACTTTTCATAACTCCGTTTTCCCATAAAAATGCTTCTTGCAAATATGAATCATAACCTACAACCTGACCCTTATCATTTATGCCTAAAGCACATGAGACTTCATCAATGTTTTCGCTAATAGTACCCAAGTCTTTCATAGAACCATCCTGCCACAAAAATGCATGGTTTCTACCGTTAGGAATAACGGAATACCCTATTATCTGTCCTTTTTCATTGATGTCATAAGCAATTGATATCTCATTACTGTTATACGGAGCTGTATTTTGTGGTTTTCCTAATATCCCCAGATCCTTGCTTTTCCCATTCTCCCATAAATAAGCATGAATTGCATGCGTTCCTTCAAGATAGGAATACCCTACTATCTGTCCTTTGTTATTTATAGCAATAGCATCTGATTCAGTAAGTATATTTTCACCTAAATCTTTCATTATTCCATTTTCCCATAAAAATGCATGCTTTGCACTGCTGTCTTTATTAAATGAATTCCCTACTATTTGCCCCTTGTCATTTATGTCATTTGCATAGGAATTTGATCCTCCTAAAGTTCCAAGGTCTATCATTTTTCCGTTTTCATACAAAAATGCGTGTGAGACATTATCGCCCTTTAAATCAGAGTATCCTACTATCTGACCATTATTATTTATTCCAGTTGCAACTGAACGTGACCCACCTAGAGTTCCAAGATCTTTCATAACTCCGTTTTCCCACAAAAATGCACGATAGGTCTTATCATCTTCTAAAAATGAGTACCCGACAATCTGTCCCTTATCATTTATCTTATTTGCATGTGTTTCACTTCCCCCTAGTGTTCCAAGATCTTTTAGTACAGGCAACGCAATTGTTCCAGCTGTTGGTTTTGGTGTATTTGTAGGTGTTGGTTTTGGTGTGTTTGTTGGTGTATTAGTTGGTGTATTTGTTGGTGTATTTGTTGGTGTATTTGTTGGTGTATTTGTTGGTGTTGGCTTTGGTGTGTTTGTCGCAGTTGGTACAGGTGTAGATGGTGCAACTCCAAGTATACCAACTTGATCCATCAATCGTCCCTTTACCCCATCATTGTAATCATATATGGAAGCAGTATAATATTCGCCTGGTGTAAGATTAATAACTTCAGAATATTCACCTGCAGGCTTTTGCGCAAAACACTTAAACTCATATCCTGTTTTATCTGCAACCCAAACCTGTGTTGGTATGTTAGAATTCCAGGATATTATATTTTTACCTATACCACCTGTAAAACTTACTGAAGTAGTAATAGATGCTTTTTTTTCAGTACTATATACATTAACTGATGCAAGCTTTTCTCCTTTTACAGAATCGGTGTAATCGTAAACATTAACTGTACTTACGTTACCTGGCAATATCAATGCTTCTTGAGTATACTGACCTGCAGGCTTTTCTGCAAGCAAAGTATCCTTTCCATTGGAAGATACCCATACTTGTGTTGCTACATTGGATTTCCAGGTTATGATTGACTTATCAAGATCGAGAAGATTATCATAATAAATCTGATTTGGTGATGCAGAAATTGATGCCTCTCTTTTTACTTTAGAGGTATAATTCATTGATCCAATCATAGGATTATGGTCATATCCATCAACTGCATATACTTCAACCAAATGTTGTCCTTGAGAAAAATCCAACCAATTGATAGGGCATGAAAAACCATGATATCCATTTCCTTTGCCGCTAGTTGCAAGATCTTTTCTCAAAATTTGTGCTTTAACACCCTTATAAAACTTTTTATCAATGTAGATATGGGCATCAATAGGTTCATTGGGTTTATATGCCTGCCAGCACCATCCCTCAATTGCAGTATCTCCAACACTTTCCATATAACCCTCAGCTTGATTTAAAAGTATATATGCCACGTTGCCAACAAAAGTATAATTTCCTGCTTTATCCTCTGCATATACATGAGTATAATAAATTCCAGTCTCATTCTTGTGATCGGCCTTATTAACATTAACACACCATAAATTTTTAGTAGCATTGTACGTACCAGGCGACTTTATCAAATCATCCTGTCCATCTTTATCTGTCCAAGTATAAAATTCAACCTTATTTATACCTGAGATATCATTTACATTGTTTGCATAAATTGCAAAGTCATTCCCTGTATAAGGGATCCCAGGTGTCATTGTTGTCACCGAATCAGCTTTAGATGCTGAGGTATCTTTTTTTATTGTAGTATATGTTACAGTGGCATTTCCCGCTGCACCTCCATATGAACCTGCACCATAAATATCAATTATTGTGTCATTTCTGGTTGAAACAACGTTCCAACCAGAAGGTATGGTTTTAAATTCATAAAAATCCTTGTTGTTTTTTAAATAAGTTATTATTTCCAGCGTAGCTCCTTCCGGCTCATTATCAATAGTTTTGTAGTTATACGTTCCACTGCTGCCATAAGCAGAATTACCACTAATGGTATATCCTGTAACTACCCTTGTTTCTGCATAAACTGTTAATGGTCCTGAAATACATCCTGCCGTTAATAAAACTGTGATTACTAAAAAAAATGCAATAACTCTTTTCATCATTTTGTAATTCCTCCCCTTTTAATTAATATTTGTGCATACTAATCCTGATCTTTAAAATAATGTTTCATGCAATCAGGAATATCATAAGAATAAATAACTGGTAAAAATACCTTATTACACGAAACATAGTATCACTATTTTCAAGTAAGAAAAATGTGAAAATTCCTCCGAATTTTTAGCCGAACCATTTTCCACATATAGGCATTTCATCTCACATTTATTTCATTATGATTATAAAGTAATTTTTCGTGTGATAGTTTTGTATAATGGTTTTATAAAAATTGTATTTTTTCAGTACAATTTTATAATCATTAAGGCATGTTGAAAATATAACTTCCCGTATAATTTCGCTTTCGTGTTAACTTAACTCGTGAACACACGCTCAAAACGGTAAGTAATATTTCAATCATGCCTAAACTCATTAAATAAACTCTTGCCTTTTTCTACCTGATGGCATTATCATATACATGTAATGGTAAGGTATAATACTAGGTCGGAGGATTTTATGAAGTTTCAATATATATACATATTTATAGGTTTGGGGTCTTTAATAATAAATATTATCCTTTTGATCTTGTACTTTAAATTAAATTTTTCAGGCAAACCCAGAAAATCTGAAAAAAAACTTGATGAAGATTCAGTTTTTGAGGTAAACAAGCATAGTACACTGGATCCATTTGAGAATACCGCTGTAGTGTATGAATTCGAAAATACAAATTCTGTTGAAAACAAAATTATGAAATGATTTTGTCAACAAGACATCACAAAATATTCTTGATATCTGGAGCATAATGCGAATATTATGGAAAATATGATCGGTAAAATTGTAAAGAATAAATATAAGATAGAGCGAGTATTAGGCCAAGGTGCTACAAGCGTAGTTTACCTCTGCAGAAATATTGAGCTTGGCAACCTTTGGGCACTGAAACATATGGCAAAAACCTCAAATCATGAGCTTTTATCAGAAAAACGTATATTGGAAAAATTAAATCATATTTGTCTTCCCAAACTTGCTGATGTTTTTGAGGATGATACTGGAAAATACATTGTTGTTAGTTACATCGAAGGTATTCCATTAAACAGGATTATGGAAACCCAAGGTCTTATTTCTGAAAAAACAGTAATATCCTGGGCTAAGCAAATCTGTGAAGTCTTGATATATTTGCATACCCTTCCTACACCAATTATATACAGGGACTTGAAACCCCATAACATAATTATTACCAGAGACAACAGGCCGGTTCTCATCGACTTTGGAATCTCCAGGGAATATAAGGGTACTGACAGGAAAGATACCGTAAGAGCAGGTACTCCATTGTATGCTGCACCCGAGCAATTGACCAACGGCACTTCCGATGCCCGCTCCGATATATACGGTCTTGGAGTAACATTACACCAGCTTCTGGCCGGATGCTTTCCTGAATCGGGTATTGACCACCTATCTCAAACAAACAATAAAATATCAAAAAATATGAACTATATCATACGAAAATGCATCGAATATAGCTCTGAAGACAGATACCAAAGTGTTAATGAATTATTGTCCGATCTAAACAATATAAATAAGGGTATATTGGATAAAAAATTAAGAAGAATTAACCGTACAATAATCGCTTCCAGCATTATTATGACCATTGTTTCCTTTTCATCCATATATTATGGAGTAACTGATTTAAAGCGGGAAAACTCAGCATTTCTGCTGCTCACTCCGCAAATAATGTCTATTTCTCTAAATCAAACAGGTTCCTACAAGTTGGAAAAAAAATACTCTGATGGTGACAAGGTTGATATAAAAGCATCAGATATAGAATGGAAATACCTAAATCCCGATATTGCAACTATAAGATATGGTAAAATACTTCCCCTCAAAGAAGGTAAGGCCGAATTTGCCGGAGCTTATAACGAAAAGCCCATAAAGCTGACTGTACTGGTTAACAAATACTTGGATGGTTTTAATGAAATAGATGTCAATCTGAAATACTTAAAGAATATCAATGTCTTTCCATTTGCAGGAACTGGCCAGCATGATGATTTAAACGGTAATGCAACTGACGGGCCTTTAAAAACCGCAATACTAGCCGAACCAACAAGTTTATCATTTGGCAAGAGTGGTGAGCTGTATGTTGCTGACCTTAACAAGCTCAGATTCATAAAAGACGGTTTTGTAAAAACACTTGAAGTTGGTAAGGAAATTGATCTGGTAAAAACAACTTCCAGCGGAAACATTTATTTTTCAGTAAAACCATACGAGAATGAAAACCAGCAAATGGTTTCGGAAATATATGTTTTAAAGTACAACAAACCGTTCTTGATCTTTAAGGATACCGAATCACATTTTAATATATCGGATTTTGCTTTTGACAGCTCTGAGAATATGTATGTTCTTCAACCTGTAAGCACATCAGACAAGATATTAACTAAAATTTCCTTTGTTGATAGAATAAATTTAATAAAAAAGTCGGAAAGGTATGAAGAAGTTGTGGAGAGTATTACTGTGGATAAATATGATAACCTTTACGTTTCAAGCTTTGACGACGGCGTTATATACAAATGGAATAAACTGCTTAAAACCTTTGAAATTTTCGCTGGCAAAAAAGGTGATAGGCATTATATAGATGGAGCCAACAGCAGATTTTTTTCTCCAAGGAAAATTGTTATTCACGAAAATTTTATGTATGTTATTGATGGTATTATTTTAAGGAGGGTTGTAATGAATAATGGTAACCTGGTTGATGTTGAGACAATTGCCGGCTCAGTAGAAATGAGCAATAAATATTTATCCTCCACATCAGGCTATAATGTATTTTTTTCCAAACCGAGAGATTTGGCAACAGATGTAAATGGTAATATTTTCATCTCCGATAGTAATAATTATTGCATATGGAAAATTCAAAACCATATCAAATGAATATCTTCAATATAGTTATGTTTTGCAAATGCAGACGATATATAAAAAAATATTATTTCACAAATCGTGTTTAATGTTAACATTTTATGATATAATTATAATTTGTATTGAAATGTCATAGACTTTTCCACACATTAGGAGGCTGATTTCATATTGGAAAATAATTATGGATATAACATGATTGATTATAATCATATGCAACAACAGAATAATAACAGTAAAAGGACTGTTACTTTTGTAATGTCAATAGTTTTCTTTTCAATTGGATTTTTAATGTTTCTATGTGGAGAGTTTATTTACATCGCAGGCAACGCCATTCCTTTTGTACCGGAAGGTATAGCTCATACAGCAGCAAAACTCATTGGCTCAAGTATTATTTTTTTAATTCCACTTTTTATAATATTAAGGTCTAAATCTATCAATATACGAGCAAACGGATTGTTGGTTTTAAGCATCCTTTTCATTTTAGCCCAAGGTGCTATGGTTATAAATGAGTTTGGTTCTGTCTTACATTCCAGTTCCATAAATAAGTCTACCGACTATGCTTTAAAGCTCATATCCAACAGGCTTATAACGGATATCAAAATTGAAGATACCATCTACCCTGATAAGAAATATGGGAAAAACGGCGAAATATTAGCTGGCATTTCAATTAAATATAATGATTACCTTAATGAACGAAAGTCTTGGAATAAGGCCTTGGATGACTTTAATAAGCTTTGTGAGTCTTTCAATCAAAAATCTTACAGTGATAAAAAGCTTCTTTCAAAGGCAAAAAAAGACTTCACTTCATTTAAAGCTAAAACAGATAAATTAATTAATGTACATGAGGAATTTTTTACATATTTAGATACTGCATCTAAGCAAATAATTTTTTTACGCAATTATGAATCAGGCAATTTGGAAAAACTAAAAAAGTGTGCACAATCGGAAAGAGAATACACACAAACCCAAATAGATAATATAAACCAGGTTTGTGAGTTATCTTTGAGCTTTGTTGAGCTTTTTGAAAGACTTGATGGGCATTTTATTGTAAAAGGCAATAACGTACTTTTTTATGATCAAAAAGATGTAGAAACCTTTAATAAGATAGCTAATGAATTGGATACTTTAACTAAGGATCAGAAGACATGGAAAAGCGAATATACTAAAAAAAGAAAATCATTATATAATTATTTAAATAATATTACTGAAAACTGAAATCATGGTAAATAGAAGGAGATACAAGTGGAAAATTTAATTTTTAAAGATTTAAATCTTTCTGAAGAGGTACAGAAAGCTATAGCAGAAATGGGATTTGAGGAAGCAACCTCAATCCAATCCAAATCCATACCTCACATAATGGAAGGAAAAGATGTAATAGGGCAAGCCCAGACCGGTACCGGTAAAACCTGTGCCTTCGGCATACCTGCCATAGAAATGCTTGATTCCAACCTTGAAAGCATCCAGGTACTTGTTCTCTGCCCTACAAGAGAATTGGCAATACAATCGGCAGAGGAACTAAAAAACGTGTCAAAGTACAAGAATAAGGTTAAGATACTTCCTATATATGGAGGACAGCCTATAGAGCGTCAGATAATGGCCTTAAAAAAACGTCCCCAGATAATAATAGGAACTCCCGGACGTGTTATGGACCATATGAGAAGACATACCTTAAAGCTATCCAATTTAAAGATGGTTATTCTTGATGAGGCTGATGAAATGCTCAACATGGGCTTCAGAGAGGATATAGATGTTATTTTGGAAAAAGTTCCTGAAGAAAAACAAACGATTTTGTTTTCTGCCACTATGCCAAAGGAAATTTTAGAGCTTACTACAAAATATCAGAAAAATCCCATTCATATCAAGGTCGCACACAAGGAGCTTACTGTTCCCAGCATTGAGCAATATTATCTGGAAGTCAGTGAAGGGGCCAAACTAGAAGTACTTTCAAGACTTATAGATACAAACAGTATAAAGCTGTCCCTTGTGTTCTGCAATACTAAAAAAAGAGTTGATGAGCTTGCTATAAACCTGCAGTCCAGGGGCTATTCCGCTGAGGCTCTTCATGGTGATATGCGTCAGGAACAGCGAGATAAAGTAATGAACAGGTTCAGAAAAGGCAAGTTCGACATCTGTATCGCCACCGATGTTGCTGCCCGCGGTATTGATGTTGATGATGTGGATGCGGTTTTCAACTATGATATTCCAAATGATGAAGAGTACTATGTTCACAGAATAGGAAGAACAGGCCGTGCAGGCAGATCGGGAAAAGCCTTTACATTTGTTACAGGCCGAGAAATATATAAGCTTCGCGATATTCAAAGATATACCAAATCAACTATAACCCTTATGAAGCCTCCGACTTACTCGGATGTTGAAGAGAACAAGATGAACAGTATGGTTGAGTCAATTAAAAAAGCCATACTTGATGGTCAATACGATAAATATATAGGCTATGTTGAAAAAATAGTGAACACGTTAAACGACCAAAACACCGAGGAGAATTTTATCACATCCCATGATGTTGCAGCAGCACTATTAAAGCTCTATGCAGCACAAACAGGTAAGCAAATACTGCCTATCAAGGAAATTGATGAAGATTCTCCCTCATTAGATGGCGAAATGGTCAGACTTTTTATCAATATAGGAAGGATCAACAAAATTCAGCCAAGGAATATAGTCGAGGGCATAGCTTCCTCAACAAGTCTTCCCGGCAAGCTTATAGGAGCTATTGAAATATTCGACAACTACACTTTTGTTGAAGTACCTAGAGAATACGCCTCCGAGGTTCTTGAATCAATGAAGAACTATAAAATGAAGGGTAAGAAAATTAACATAGAAAAATCAAGGTCAAAAAAGAAGCCAAAAGCATATAAGCCGAAAAGCTAGTTTTTAAACTTTACCTAATTAAAGCTGCAATCTCTATACGGATTGTAGCTTTTTTCATATACAGCCCAGCATTAAAAAACAACATTTCACCACACTATAATTACAATTCACCACAAATAACAACTTTAGCTAATTTTTCGGGTATATCATAAAGTTAAGAAAATTTAATCAACCTAATTTACTAATTTATTTAAAAGGAGGAGAACTTTATGATTACTGAAAAACAAAATGCCATTCTTAGCAAAATGATTAGCATTGATCCCGAATTAAAGATAAGATGGGATGAGAAATTAGCTGCCCCGCTTCCATTAAGGGTTTACTTTCGGAGGCATATGAAATTAAGGGTGAAAATAGACTGATTGCAACTGCCAAGGAGTTTCTAAACGAGCACAAGAATCTTTTTAAAATGAAAAATCCTCTTAAGGATCTTACAGCATTAAAGGCAAATTCAGATATACATGGAAATACTGTAATTGCAATGCAGCAATGCTTTAATGGTGTTCCTGTACATGGAGGCACTATACGAGTACAATTCGATAAAAGCAGTACTATAACAAGAATTTCAAACAAATACCAGCCAGAGCTTGATATAGATACAGAGCCAAAAATAAATGCAGATAAGGCTGTAGAAATAGCCATAAATGATATGAAAAAAGGAAAATTGGATGAAACAGTTCCAGTCACCCTTAAAATCTTTGAATATGAAGAAAAGTGGTACCTTGCCTGGATATTAAGGATAGTCAATTATGAAAACAAAGAACTTACAATAAACAAATACTTCATAGATGCAATAAATGGTAACATAATATTAAAGCATAACGACCTTAAAGCGATGCCTGATTCAACAGGAAGCGGAACAGGTTATTACAGCGGTTCTGGAAATATCAGGACGTTTAAGGATGGCAATAACTACAAACTCATAGATAACTCCAGAGTTGCATCCGGTGGACCGTCAATACGGGTTTGTGATTGTGATGGATTATTTATTGACCCGACAAATTCAAATATAAGCCTTGATTCAGATAATAACTGGAAAAACTCAGCGTCAAGCCCTAGGAAACTACATCAAGGTCCTGAAGTTGATGCGTTAAGATTTCTGGGGCAGGTAGTGGATTATTTTAAAAACACCCATAATTGGAATAGTTTTGATAACCATGGATCACCTCTTTATGCAGGTGTACATTACGGAGATAACGAAAATAACGGGTATTGGATAGGAACAGGTATAGTTTTTGGTGATGGAGACGGATCATTGCTTGATTATACAAACACCCTTGATTTTGCAGCCCATGAATTCACTCATGGAGTAACGGATTATACTGCAAATTTGGATTATTTCAATCAAGCCGGAGGACTAAACGAATCATTTTCCGATATATTTGCTGTTATGGTTGACAGAGGTGACTTTTTAATATTTGAAGACTGTACAACCCCAACAATTGCCGGAGATGCCGGAAGAATAATGAATAACCCCAGCGATGTCAATGCTGTTTGGCGTCAGCCCAATCATTTTCTAAGCTCATTGGATTCTATGAATACAGGATATTTTAACGGTCAGGATCCCCATTATTCAAGCGGTTTTGTAAACTATGCCTGTTATTTGATGTGTAATGGCGGAACCCACCCTAATAGCGGTATTTCAGTAGTTGGAATAGGGCGAGAAAAGATCGAGAAGATATTTTTCCATGCATTAAGCATCGGTCTTCTTGGTAACAATAACGCAACATTTATAGAATGCAGGGAAGCTTGCCTAAATGCAGTCGATTTAATTTATAAAAACGATCCTGAATACTTAAGAATATTAGACACTGTTAAAAATGCCTTTACTGCAGTGGGAATCGGCCCTGACATATTTGTAAGAGATAGTCTTACAGATACAGGAATCATTCCATCTGTCGGTACTCTTTATCTTAGCCCTGATATAATAGTAAGAAACAATCTTGTGGAAAATCCTAAGGAGGAATTTGCAGATTTGAGTGATGATACATTATGTGAGAATGTGGAAATTGGACAAGATAATTATATTTATGTAAGGCTTCAGAACAGAGGATCGGTTTCCGGAAGTTCAGCCGTTAAGGTATATTGGACAGATCCCTCATCTTTTAACAATCCGTCTACGTGGAAAATTATAGGAGCTGCAGGTATATTTGATCTTGCTCCAGGCAAAACGTTTGTTACTGCTCCTATTAAATGGGAGGCTTCAAATCTTCCCCCGCTCGGGCATTTCTGCATTGTCGCAGAGCTTGATAGCACTGATGACCCGTCACCGGATAAATCCATAATCACTACAGGTGAGATGTATAATAAGTTTATTTCTCAAAGCAACAATTTTGCGTGGAGAAATGTAAATGTCGTTGACATTATTGAAGGAGGGGTAGTTGAGCTGGATTTTTATTTACAGGCACCTACTAATGCCGAGAAAGGCGATTTGAGGCTTGATATGACTGATATACCGAAAAACTCCAAGATAAAATTCAAAATATTAAAGAGGTTGACTGTTGGAGTAGAGTTTGAAGGTGTCAAGCTTGAAAAAAGCGAAAGCCGATACAACTATTATACTATTGATGCAAACAAGGTTAGTTATATTAGGAATATTCCTTTTAAGCCGTCTGATAAGAGCAATGTGAGGATTTATATCAAGTTTCCTGACAATACAAGCGGTAAATTACAGACATTTTGTTCACAATTGTTTGGAGGTAAGCAGTCTGCAAGCATAACCCATGTTATAAATTTATTAAACGGCGCATCCTTCGAATATATTGTAAATAGAAATAGCGGTGAAATACATAAAAAAGGCTGTGAGTGGGTTGATAAAATGGCAAAAGCGAACATGGTAGGGTATCATACACTCCAATATGCCCATATAAACGGCTATGACAATTGTGCATTTTGTTTAGGCGAGAGCAAAAGGTAAACCTTAACTCCAACAAAAGAAATTATGGTGCAGCATGCACTGTAATTTCTTTTGTATTATGCTGCAATAACTTTAAAAAAGTGTATTGTGCCTACCTTACCAGCTAAAAATATGAATTTAGTTATTAAACCAAGGGAGGTAATTGAGCACTGATATGAGGTGAGCTTACCCTTCATAGGGTATGCCGAATAAAAGCCAAAAAAATATTTTAATATGTATATATACTGATCATAAAGGAATTTTTATTAAAATATCGAATTATATATTTAGTTATTTCTTTTTTCCCCAATATCATTTTTTCTTGGATACTAATTCAAAATGAAATTTAATACCCAATTTAATTAATAGGGAGGATATAAGCTAATGAAAGACTCTTTTTTAATCAATCACACCTTAAGGGTAAATAAGGTGCTTTTTCTCTTCTCATGTATACTGTTTGTCAGCAACTTTGTCCGTCAGATTGATGCCATTACCGTCATTACAATAACAACCAGCTGCTTAAGCCTTATGACATCAGCTTATTTTCTTATTAAAAAGAAACATGAAAAATTAACAGCATATATATTGTGTTATTCGCTGCTATTAAGTATGTTCATGTCCTCATTCCAGACTATTGCCGGAATGGATAAACAAAACAGTCAATTCATTCAAAATATATGCCTATGGATTGTTGTCAGCTTTGCAACTCTGTATTTGAATAAAAAGTTCTTTCTAACATTTATTGTTGCTTTTGATGTTTTTATGGTATTAAGAAATTTAATGCATCCTATTGAAAATGTCCAAACCCATTATATCTTCTTTGGTATTATGAATTTCTGTATGATTATATTATTTTTTGTTTCAAAGTGGGGCAGTGAATTAATTAGTTCTATAGCAGAGAAAGAGAAAAAAGCAGTTACATTGCTGGAAAATATACAAAACACCATGGAGTCTGTAAAAGCAAATACATCATTATTAAATGTTGAAGTGGACAATTGTTTTACCAGCTTGAAATCAGTAAGTGAAGCTAGTAAAGGAGTAACTGTAACAGTAAATGAAGTAACCAAGGGTGTGTCGGGCCAAGCAGACAGCATCTGTCAGATTAATGATATGATCGGTAAAGCAGTTGACAAAGTAACAGGAACAACAGACATTTCAAATATGATGTCTAATATATCAAAGAGCACCCGAAATGTTGTATCTGAAGGAGCAGAAAAAATAACTGAGATGAGCAAACAAATGAGCATTATTAACAACTCCGTCAAAAGCTCCTTTGAAACAGTATCAGAACTTCAGAAAAGCATGGATGAAGTTAACGAATTTCTTGAGGGAATTACTCAAATTGCCGAGCAAACCAATATGTTGTCTTTAAACGCTGCTATAGAGGCTGCGAGAGCTGGCGAACAAGGAAGAGGATTTGCAGTAGTTGCTGATGAAGTACGTAAGCTAGCTGAAGAAAGTGCTAAAACAGTAAATATAATCAATAGTACAATAAATATGATTAAGAGCAAAACCCAGAATGTCCTGATAGAAGTTCAGAACGGAAAAGCGGCAACACAAGCTGGAGAAGAGATAGTACAAAAGGTTAACCTTAGTTTTAAAAATATTATAAATTCTTTCGAAGAGATAGATCGATATATTGAAAAAGAATTGGAAATGGTGGGAGGCATTAAAGAAATATTTGGGCATATAAACTTAGAGTCTGATAGTATAGCCAGCATATCCGAAGAACAATCTGCATCAACGCAAGAAATGCTTGCAACAGTGGAGGAACAGGATAATAGTATTGAAAACATTTTTAAAATGATAGAACAAATAAAAAAATCCAGTAATAGCCTGGAACTTGTTGTACAGAGTAAATCGGATGAATAGATTGTATGTATATATTTTGCAATATTTGCATGAAGCATTAAACTCATATTGCAAAATATATACTACTGTTTGTAAAGTTTTTATGTATAAGAGTAAGTTCAGCTATGTTTGTGATAATATTTGAAGATTTGATTGGTGTTTGTTCTTTAGAAGTTTTAAGCCCAATGAAACAGACTACAATGATTTTGCTATAATAACATTCGGAAACGATCTTAATTTGTCCTTACGAGATTGTAAAAACTGCATTTTGTTTCTACTCATTTTGCTTAACATTTCAGTATCTATGCTGTCATCCTTGTGAAGTTCATTGACATAAACAAGAAACTCGTTACACAGTTTAACCAATTCTAGTTCAATATCCATATTAACCTCTCTCCAATGAATTATAGTATTTAACATAACTTACATGACTATTTTATGGAATTGCCAATTTTTTGTCAATATTAATAATATATTTTTATTTAAAAATAAAACACTTTAAACCTAAAATAACCAGTTGTTAATGCCCTGCTCCTGGGACCAACCATCAACTGAAGACCAAGTCTAAAGTGCTTTACTAGTGGATAATTAATCTGATAACCTATTTTCCATAGTCTTTTGAGTGTAAATCATAATTAAAATGTCTAATTCCTGACTAACCCTTAAAATATCTTCTGTACTTCCTGACTCCATTACTTCATGAAGCTTGCTTCTTAAATCTTCTAATTGTTCAACCATAGTCACCCCCAGAATAAATTAAATATTAAAATTATATAAAGGAATGTTATTATAATAGGCGGCATTTACATTTAATACCATTCCTTTTCATCAAGTATTATAAGTAGATTAACACTTTACCCTTCCATTAAATGCAGTGCATTTAGTACATACATATTTTAAAATAACATTTTATACATGTCAATACAATTATTATATTAATATACTTTTTATTCCATATTTTATTCGGTTAGCTATAAATATGTTGTTTTTTTACATACATTATAAGCAAAATGTAAAAATAGTAGTAGTTGTATAATTAAAACTTATCAAATGGAATATCTAGAACCGGAAATTTTTTTGCATTTGAATCATCAAAGTGCCACCACTCGCTCCTTATTCTTTTAAAACCACATTTAACCATAATTCTGCCCAGCAGCTCCCTGTTATTAATTTGTTCCTTAGAGCAGTCCTTGTAGTCAAGCCTTGCTCTTTTTGTAAATTCATCATAATTTGATGGCATGGGTAACTCTTTTCCTGATTTGTCTACCAAAGTCAAATCAACAGCTGCACCTCTGTTGTGATTGGAACCCTTTTTTGGATCGGCAACAAATGATTTGTCTAAGGCTGCATCCCACAATATCTTCTGTGCTGAATGTGGCCTATATGCATCAAAAATTTTTATAGTATAACCTAGTTTTTTAAACTCGTTATTTGCCTTTATTAGCTTTGAGGCAGTATTTTTATTAATGATACATTTGGCTGATGGGTAAATTACCTTCTTGGTAAAGTTATCTTTAGTAGCATATTTAATATCAATTACGAATGTATTGTCCAGCTTCAATAACTCTACAAGCCCCTTGACTTCCTTAACCTTTCCCTTGGCACCAGGTGTCGGAGTTTGTGGTATGGTTATCGGTGTCTTTGACACGCGTGAATTGTTTATTTTTATATTGGTTGTTGGTATATATGTATTAGTTGTTAGTGTATTGGTTGTTGTTTTATTAGCTGCAGATATGATTATTGTTGGTGTGCTTATTGTATCAAGCATTGATATACTAGGCTTTGTTGTAATAGGTATAGTTTGGCTGGAACTGATCTCTTCTGTATGCAATGTATAGCTAAATAGTATAAAAAATATTATAAAAATGGATAAAAATAAACAAAAACGCTTTTTTATCATAGTATTCACCTGTATTCACCTTTGTGGTAATTGATTTATATTTTTAGTTATGATATTATGAATTGCTGATAAAGCAAAAGTTTGTGCCAAGTAGTGTTAACTTCATAAAATACTAGGAAGTTTACCTGCTGCAAAGAACAAAATCATGAAATGATTTTGTCAATTTTGATGTTGTCGTGGAAAATTGCGGCGTATAATGCACCATGATTTCCCAGGCATTAAATATTATATTTCGCTTAAACTCTCAAACGCCTTGCGTTTGAGGCTTTAAGATAAATTTAGTGCTTCTTTAACGCTATCCTGCAAATAGGATCTTGAGGACATAGTCCCCAAGGTCCTATTTGTTTATATCTGCTCTTCATAATCGGAAGTTATGTTTTAATCATTCCTTAATCTATATATATATTAACCCGGCATTACTGCCTGTAATGCATCTTCCGCCATCCTGAGTAACAATAAATGTGTTTTCTATACCAACCATACCAACATTTTGAATCCCCTTCTTCGGTTCAAGTGCAAAGACCATATTTTCTCTTATAGGCTCGTTGAAGCCTTCTGCAATAACAGGAAGCTCATCTATCTGCAGACCTATTCCATGTCCTAAAAATTTAACCCTTCTTTGTCCATAGCCCATAAAGTTATCAAGAAATTCCGAGTTTAATTTGCCCATTACAGTTTTATAAATAGTTGCAGGCACTTCTCCCGGCTTTAACATACCGGCAATGTCATTTTGTATCTTCACACACTTTTCATGTTCTGCAATGACTTCATCAGAAAGCTTTTTTCCAAACATATAAGTCATCGTCTTATCGGTATGATAGCCTTCAGTACCACACCCGATATCAATAAACACAAGATCTCCATTTTTAAGTTTTCTCTCCCTACTCCCCAAAAGCGGTGTAGCAGGTCCCAAACCCATGTGTCCGCCAGGACCATTAAAATATGTAGGATATAATGAGCTTTCCCCAAAGCAAATATGTCCTAAACCAATATCTGTATCAAACATGCTAAAACGTGATATTCCATGGTGCCCTTCCTCAATCATGATAGAATATAGCTGTACTGCCAGGTCTGCTTCACTCATGCCCTCCTTTAAAAGCTGCGGAACCCTGTCCTCAAGGACCCTTCTATGTATTCGTCCTGCTTCTTCCATTAATGCTAGCTCATATTGACTTTTTACCGATCTCACAGCCATAACCTGCAAATCAAGGGATTTAAACTCCTTAAATGGGAAGTACTTTTGAAACCTTTGATAGTATGCTAATGGAAGAATTTCTGTTTCGATATATACAGTATCAGGCAATTTTTCGTATGCCCGAACAGCATCTCTGAAACTTTCCATCTGTCTCAATTCCGTGAATGCCGACTCCATCTTTGCCCGCTCAAAACTTCTTCTTATCCAGTATATTGCATCACCATCCCTTGATATTACAAGCATTCCTTCCTGCATAGTTCCTGTAAAGTAATATTGATTTATCTTGCTGAATATAATTGCTATTTCCCATTCCGGCTTATCTTTGTCCATTCTTTCTCTAAATTGTTTCATCCTTATATCAAGTTCTGTTTTTGGCACCTGTGTTTCCATAGCTATTCTCCTGTGTTATAATAATTTCTATTTATAATATATCATTAATATACGATATTATATTTATATATTAATTTATTTTCAAAATATATGGAATATATTAAAAGTAATAATTGCAACATTATTTACACCTTCTAATATATATGCAAAACCTTTTTTAACATATATAGCAATTTTTAACTAAAGAGGACTTTTAATTATGAAAAAAATTTTGTTTTTAATACTTCCAATTTACATTATAATAGGTCTTTTAGCTGAGACCCAAATATCTGCTGATAATTCACCCCAGCAAGCCGTAGTGTGGCAGGGATCTAATGTACATGTTACATTCAAGTACAACCCAAAAGTTGACATGCACCTTGTTTTTGGTCCAAGTGGAGTCAATAATTCCTTTGATCTAAACTCTATTTACATAACAAACAATCCCTATAAAATTAATCCATGGATCACCCGCAAATCAAAGCTTTTTTTGAAATCAAATACAGACTGGCTAGGTCCATATATGGTAAAATGCCTTTCTAAAGGGGATGGAAGCCTACCTGTTTTCACAGGAGGCTGGCATGGAAGCAAATTAACCGGCACAGGCGTAGCCACTTCAAAAATGATTGGACTCTCTGTAAAGGTTAATGGCCAAGCTATTTCAAAAGGCAAACCATACTATGGAAACGTAGAAGTTAATATAGAAAATATGGTACAAGGATATAACACTATAAATTCCGGTGTTTGTGTTTTAAAGGAAGCGGTAAAATTCAGCTTCACACCAAAAAAAGTTGGAATAGTTGTTAATACAACCGCATTGGAAGATGTTTTACTAGAAAAATACTACGGATTACAGGTTCAAGCCTCTTCCTGGCGAGGTCAAATCCGTTACAGCAACGGCAAAGCAGGTACTTATGGCAAGTCCTCGGACTCAGGCCCTGCAAAAAAATCAATTGCTGACTCCTTTACAATCTCCTCACCTAATGGAGCATATAAGCTTAAGGCCAAGATCGACAGAGATTATGGCCTTGGCAAGTTTGAATACCTTTCTCCTGAACTTCCATCAGTCTTTGCTGAGTCTTATGGCAAAGTGTATTTTAATCTTATCAATGGAAATTCTATGAAAGTTCTAAAAGGAAAGTCCCTCGGATGGAAGGGAAGTTATGAGTTTTTATAATCTCAAGCCGGTAGTCTTATTTAAGGTTTTTAATTAACTTTATACTTGAACTTCCATTCATTGAAATAAAAGTTCCTGCTGCCGCTTTCAATTTCACCCCTTTGGAAATCAACTGTATCAGACCTTAAATACTTTTTTCCTGGTTTCAGTTCAAGGAAATGACCTTTATTAGCTACCATCCTAAAGTAATCCATATTACCAAAATAAAAATCTCTTATTTCCCTGCTTTTTTTGCTATCCAATGCATCCGATACAGATGTAAAATATACTCCCATATAGGTATCAACCGGAATCCACCCGTATGGTTCGATATAAATTTCAGCCCAATCATGTATAAACTGACGGCTTTTATAAGTTGTTAATCCCGACTGCCAGCGAGCCGGTATTCCTTCACTGCGGCATAGACTTATAAATAAAAGAGCTTGCTGGCCGCAGTCGCCATAGCCATGTTCCAAAGTATACTCGCTTATATTTCTTATTGTGGAATACTCCACAGCATAGCTGTATTTTATATTGTCACAGATCCAATTATAAATTTTGTTTGCCTTTTTATATGGATTTGTTTCACTTCCTACAATCTTCTTAGCGAGGCTTTTTATTCTTTCGCCAAATGAAATATGGGGCTCATCTGCGGTATATTTTTTATAAAGCTCACTGCTCTCATCATATTTACCTACCTTTATCGGATCCACCTTCCTGTAATGGCTATAGGAAGTATAACTGTACACAATTTCAAATGGTAATGGTTTGGTGCTGTTTGTTGTTATCTCAAAATAAGCAGATCTTATTGAGCTTTTTTCATTATCAATTGATTTTACAGCATATGAGGATGATATTAATTTTATATTGTCCTGATGGTCGGATTTGATAGGGTAAGGAATCCAGCATGAAAGCTTTGTACCTTTATTGACAACACCATCATTTAAGGCTAAGCTGTGGCTTATCTGTGTTTTTCGGGGAAGTCTCACAATACCGTCACTTGATGCCTTTCCGTTTTTTATTGCACTGACGGCAGCATATACCTCGTTAGCAAAATTGATGTTCCTGTTATAATCAATTCTTCTTGCATTAAGCTCGGGATACCTGAAAAAGAGGTTACTTTTACTTGAATTCATAAACATTTTCCTGCCGTTTATGGTCTTGAAGTCAAATCTACCTTCCTTCTGCCATTTTATAAATTCATTTTTACCAAATCCTCTAATGCTTCTTGAAAGCTCAGTAAAAAGACTATTCTCATCAAGTTTGTAATCTAAAGGTACTCTTCTAATTCTCTCAATTTCATCACTTAAAAGCTTCATTTCCATCTCACTTATACTTGACTTATAATTTTTTAGATAGTCCATAATCAGCTTATTAGCAGCATCTATCTCCCCAGTCTTCTGCTTGCCTTCCACTTTTACCAGAAGCTCACTTACCGACATCAGCTGCTTAAAAGAGGGTGGTGATAATAAAGACACATATTTTTCGTCCTTACCGGGTGTAAAATGCATTTCCTGCTGATTCTGTATCTTGGTATTTTGCAATGATGCTGCAAGCATAACAATAAATATAAATGCAATTGCTACTATAAGCTTTTTTGCCAATTTCTCCCGACTCCTTTATAAAGGTTTTAAATAAATGCCCTAAAAATAACTTAATAGCATATATACAAAATTAATCAGTTTATATATATATTTACTATTAAATAATTTTATTTATTTTAATATATACAATTGTTGTGATAAAATTAATAGACAAACATAAAAGAATAGTTGCTTATTATATAATTATAAATTATTGCGATATAAAAAGCACCATTAATTTTTTCCGAAAGGAACTTTTAATATGTCAAAATATCTAAATCTGTTTTTTAGCAAGTTAAGTAATAATGAATCTGAAACAAATTCTTTGGATAAGCTTATTCCAGCTATATCCAAGGACTTATGCACTGTTAATTTCGTGTTTGAAGACACTTTACATAATGATAATCCTTTTTCTCTTGAAATTGAATTTAAATATACAGAGGAGTTTACCGACCTCTTGCTTTCATCCGGCTTAATTTTAAAACTGTCATATGAGCATATATATAAAAAATTAAATGATAAAAAGGCATCTTTGCAGGAAACAAATTATAAAAAGCAAAAAGAAAGTGATGATGTAATAAGCTCCCTGGTCAGTATATTCAAAGGACATGAAACCTCATTAGACTACGAATCTTTAGAAGTAATTACTCAATTGGATGAAGCCATGCACTTTTTAGGTCGAATACAAAACAAGGATTTTTTGATTAAGTACAAGAAAGCCATAGAGATTGCCCTTAATTGCAGAGTTTTTGAAAGTACTGAGCTTGCATTGAATTTGGATATTGATTTTGATGAATCCTCAGATGATGATTCTGATCTTGCTTTTAATATTATGAATTGTGTATTGAATTCAAGTAATGATATATGTAAGAGCTATTCATCATCAAAGGAGAGATCCTGTTTCAGTGAATACTGTAAAGTGTTTATAAATGACTTATGCCGTTATTTGATAAAATACAAGTATAATTCCTTAGATAAGTCAAGGCAGGATATATTTAAGGATTATTACACCAACTCACCTGCTTATTCATTTCCCATACCTTCATCCGAAGAAGCCGAGTATATGTTCAAAAGCAGCATAGAGAGTGATTACAGAATAGAACATTTTATAAGTACTGACAGCGAAAGTAAGCATTACTGTTTTAAGATCAGCTTTGTTAATGACTATATTATTGAAAGGCTTAATTTGAGTTTTCTTGAAAAAAGGCTTGAGGAAAAACTACAATATCTTATTCCGGTATTTTACTTTACAATCAATACCAGCTTACAGTGGGACGAAGGATGCTATAGGAGCGGGCCATACAAAATAAATAGCCATTATGGTGCAAAATTATTATCAGAATACATCGAAGATATTCTAAACAGCTATATGGAAAAACAAAAGCAAATTATTAAAGATTATATATACGAAAAAGTAAAAAAGGAGTTTAATTGAAAAGTATTTTTTGAAATGCCCTTATTGAGAATTTTGGATTTTTGTAATATAATATTAATATTACTTTTCAATTTTAGTAATATATTAATCATTCCTTACTTCACTTTTTATCAAAGATAGTTTTTGTTTTTCATAATACTTTATGCAAAACATATCATTTTATTTGCTTTTTTGGACTTGATAGTGTAAATTATTTATATAGCAATAAATTATTTAAATAAATTTAATAGAATTAATTAATATTATTTAAATAGTTTATCCATAAATATTATTCTGTAAAGTCTTCTAGGGTATCTGAAGCTTTAACCTTAAAAGTGTATATTAATAGTAGTATGATCTATAATTGCATTTGAAATGGTTTTTTGGTTAAAATATTAAAAAATTACGGAGGATGAGAATTATGAGTATTAATCTTCAAAAAGGACAAAGAATTGATTTAACAAAAGGAACATCTATTTCAAAACTGATGGTAGGATTAGGATGGGATCCTATAAAGCCAGGACTTTTAAGAGGCCTTTTTAACAATGTTAATTTTGACTGTGATGCATCTGTATTGATGTTAGATGCTAATAACAGAATTACCCGCAAGGAACACATCATATACTTCGGAAACCTTAAAAGCCCTTGCCAAAGCGTTGTTCATACAGGTGACAACCTGACAGGAGAAGGTGATGGAGACGACGAGCAGATACTTGTAGATTTGTCGAGAGTTCCATCAGATGTTCACAAGCTGGTTTTTGTAGTAAATATCTATGACTGTGCAAATAGAAAGCAGGACTTCGGCATGGTTAATAACGCTTTTATAAGAATTGTCAATCCACAAGGCAATCAGGAAATGTTGAAGTATAACCTCACTGAAAACTATGCTGGCAAAACTGCTTTGATGGTTGGTGAAATTTACAGGTACAACGCTGACTGGAAATTTGCTGCAATTGGTGAAGGCACTAATGATCTTGGGCTTAAAGACATCGTAATGAGATATCAATAAACTACAATGGAGAGTAACTATGGATAATAAAACGAAAATTTACAAAAGTGCAGAAAAGTTTTTAAAAGAGTATAATTCAGATCCTCATAAAGGCTTAACGGATGATGCTGTAATTAATAACAGAAACAAGTATGGAAAAAATGAAATTACACCTTTGGAAAAAGACCCATTATGGAAACAATTTCTTGAAAAGTTCAAAGACCCTACTATCATTATTCTTTGTATATGTGCTGCAATTTCTGTGTTATTAGGGTTTTACGAAGGTCATGTTCCCTGGGAAGGCATCGGTATATTTATCGCTGTAGCCATTGCTACCGGAGTTGGCTTCCTGAGCGAATACAAAGCTGACCAAGCCTTTGAGACTCTAAAGAAGGACAATGAAAACATACAGGTAAAAGTCATAAGAAATGGTACATTAAATGTTATATCAACCCATGAGCTGGTTGTAGGAGATATTTTAGAGGTTGAAAGCGGTGACAAAGTACCTGCTGATGCTACTCTTATAAACAGTGTAGACCTACTTATAGATGAATCTCTTATGACAGGAGAATCTCTTGCAGTAAACAAATCAGAAGAAGACGAAAAGATCATAGGCGGTACCGTAGTTGTATCAGGACAAGGAAAGGCCATTGTTACAGCCGTAGGTGAAAAAATGCAGATGGGTGAAATATTAAGGTCGCTCTCCAGAAAAGAAGAGGATCAAACTCCCTTCAGATCAAGCTGGCAGATCTTGCAGGCCTCATCAGCAAAGTCGGTACATCTGCTGCAGTGCTGATTTTCTTCTCCCTTTTCGCATCGTCACTTTTAAAAGGTGGTTTTGGTGCAATAAGCTCATCAATGCAGACAACAGCAATTATCGGTATTCTGGCTATAGCAGCAATTAGCGGTTTGGGATTGTTCCTTGGCAAGGGGAACGTGAAAAAAATTGCTTCTATTGGTGGTTCTTTATTAGCTGCTCTGTTTTTGGTCTACATGTCATTCTTTGCCATAACTCCCGATAATGTAGTGGAAAATATACAAACCATACTCAACTATTTCATTGTTGCTGTTACAATCATAGTTGTTGCCGTTCCTGAAGGGCTGCCCATGGCCGTTACAATAAGTCTTGCACTCAGTATGAGGAAGATACGTCAGGATAACAACCTTGTCCGTAAGATGATGGCAACCGAGACAATTGGTTCTGTTAATGTTATTTGCAGTGACAAGACAGGAACCCTTACCAAAAACCAGATGACAGTTCAAGAGGTTTTATTTGCCGGTCAGAAGTATAATAAGGATTCCTTTAATAAAATAAAGGATCACAACTACTTCAACATACTTAAATATCTTTTGACTGTAAACTCAACAGCAGATTTTGTTAAGGACGAAGACGGTACTTACAAGGTTGTAGGTAACTCAACAGAAGGTGCATTACTGTCATGGATCGGATCTTTCGGAGTAGATTTCCATCAGCTCCGTGAAGACACCCCTGTTTACCACAGAATTCCATTCTCATCCGAGAAAAAAATGATGTCTTCAACATCAGGATACGACACATGCAAAAACTGCCAGGTACTGGATGACGGCAAAAACTGCGGTGTTACCGATCAATGCAGAATAACATATGTAAAAGGTGCTCCGGAAAAGATAATAAGCTTTTGTAAAAATATAATAGTTGATTCAAAGGTTGAGGATATAAATAAGCATAAGGCAAGTCTGGACTCATTTATTTCTGAAATGAGCGATAAAGCAATGAGAATCATTGCCCTTGCGTATAAAGTTGAATCCAGCGAGAAATTCCATTCAACATTGAATGTTGAAAATGATCTTATCCTTTTAGGACTTGTGGGAATAAGCGATCCTATACGGGAAGATGTTCCTGCAGCTGTTGAAGTTGCACATTCTGCCGGCATTGATGTTAAAATGGTTACAGGTGATAACATTAAAACTGCTACTGCCATAGCAAAAGAAATCGGCCTTGCGAAGGGTGATTTTGCTGCAATGGAAGGTACTGAATTCAGAGAAAGCTCTGATGATAAAATATTAAAGGTACTGGACAAGCTAAAAGTATTGGCACGTGCTACGCCTTCAGACAAGGAAAGGCTGGTTAACCTTATCCAGTCTAAAAACAAAGTTGTTGCAGTTACAGGCGACGGTACAAATGATGCTCCTGCACTTAAGAAAGCTGATGTTGGTATATCCATGGGACTTCGCGGTACCGATGTTGCCAAGGAAGCCAGTGATATAGTATTGACTGACGATAATTTCGGAAGTATTGTAAAGGCTGTAAAATGGGGACGTACTCTTTATGAAAACATTCAAAAGTTCCTCCAGTTCCAGCTTACTATTAACTTTTCAGCACTTATGATTGCAATACTTAGTCCCATACTTATGATATTCTTCCCGAATTCAAACTTTAAGTCCATACCTTTGACAGTTATACAGCTTCTGTGGGTTAACCTGGTTATGGATACCCTTGCTGCACTGGCATTTGGACTTGAGCCATCTCGCGGTGATATTATGAAGGATCAGCCTAAGAGACGTACTGAGTCCTTTGTAACTAAGACCATGTTTTATAATATCGGTACAATGGGCGTATGTTTTATGTTGTTTATTATAGCACTGCAGGCATTTGACATCATGGGTGTAGCAAATGCATTTGGTGTAAGCAGTATAGCCGAACTTGAAAAAGCTGAGGCCACCAAATATGCATTCTCATCAGTACTTTTTACAACATATATATTCATGCAGGTATTTAACATGTTTAATGCAAGGTCTGTCAAGATGGGTGCTTCGGTCTTTAAGAATCTTGGTCAGAGCAAAAGCTTCCTTACCGTATTAGGTATCATTGTAGTAGTACAAGTGTTAATCACATCCTTTGGCGGCACATTCTTCAATACACAGCCGCTTCCTCTTATCATGTGGGGTAAAATAATACTTGTAGGTATAGGTACATTAATACTTAGCGGAATTTTTAGAACTATAGGAAAAGCAATTTTAAAATAAAGATATATGGAAATGAGGCTGTTACAGAACGCATTTTGACCAATACATATTGTCCTTAATCCTTTAAAGTCTGCACAATATGATGTTGAGATTATGTGTCAATTTGCAACAGCCTCTAGGTAGGTGTATTTTGAGGCATTTTAACTATTTAAACGATAAAGAAATTGATTCAATTTTTTATATAAAACCCGGAACGATTAAAAGGGATGATAGCAGGGATAATCTAGCATATGCATTAGGTGCCACACTCTATATGCCTGCTGTCAGAGAAAATATAATAGAAGACCTTATAGAAGGTAAACACAAAGGCTTAATGTCCATGGTAATTTGTACTGAAGATTCTATCGGTGACAACATGGTTGAAGAAGCTGAAAAATCCCTTATAGAACATTTGGAAAGACTTGAAGCGGCAATACAAGCCGGTGAACTCCAGTATGAGGATATCCCCCTTATATTTATCAGGATTCGTAATCCTATGCATCTGGAAAAAGTTCGTATTATAGCAGGTAATTTATTAAAAAACATCACCGGCTTCGTTTTTCCAAAATTTACAGACAGCAATTGTGAAGAGTATTTTGAAAATTTAAAAAGGGTCATAGAATCTGTTGGAAAGACCTTTTATGCTATGCCCATTTTGGAATCGCCCGAGCTTATATACTGGGAAAAAAGAGCTGAATCCATAAAAAAGCTTGTTTCAGTTATCGATTATTATTCCCACCTGGTTTTAAACATAAGAATAGGGGAACTGATCTAAGCGGATTATTTGGAATACGCAGAAGCCCTGATGTAACTATTTACGATATTTCAGTAATAAGGGATTGCATAGCCTTTTTCATAAATACCTTCAACAGGCTGGAAAGGCAGTATGTTGTTTCAGGCCCTGTTTGGGAATATTTCTCAAGCGAGAGAGTGTTGAAGCCTCAACTAAGGCGTACACCATTTCGGGGTTATTTTGGACCGGAGGGTGAAAAAATACGTTTAAAGCTTCTTGATGACTATACCGATGGTCTGATGAGAGAAGTGACTCTTGATAAGGCAAATGGTCTTGTAGGCAAAACAGTGATACATCCGACACATATCATACCAGTTCATGCACTTTATGTTGTAACTCATGAAGAATATATGGATGCCTGCAGTATATTATCTACATGCCCTGATGGAAATGGTGCAGTTAAAAGTACATATTCAAATAAAATGAACGAAATCAAACCACATACCCTATGGGCAGAAAAAATAATGAGGAGGGCAAATATTTTCGGGGTATTTCACCAGCATAATTCATTTACATGCTTGCTGTAAACCCCGTACTTATTATGGAAAACAATAATACATACATTTCTCAGGTTTTAGACCTTTTCAATGTAAATATTGAATTAAAAAATAATAAATATAAGCTTCCGATGGAGCTTATATTTTCAGTTGGAGCAAGAATAAACAAAAAACGCAGGTTTTTGTTTGTAAGTAAAGTACTGGGAAAACATATTCCCGTAACAAATGTTAATTCTCTTTTGACGGGAGCATTGCTTGCCTATACCCTTTTAGATGAATACCATTCCACACTTATTTCTTCTAAAGATACTACTATTTACGGGACACAGGCGAACAAAATAGTCGATTCAATTATCAACTGTAAAAATGGAAAAGCCTTATGGAAGGAGCTTATAGAAAATCCAATTTCCCTTGATGGAAATATACTGTTCCTTGCATTTGCAGAAACAGCAACAGCTCTAGGGCACTCAATATTCAGCTGCTTTGATAATGCATCATTTATACATACAACCAGAGAGGATATTGCAAACTTTGACAACAAAATTGTATTTGAAGAAGAGCACTCCCATGCTACTTCCCACAGGGTATATCCTGTGAATCCTAAAATACTGAAGTCCGATTCTCCTATTGTGCTTGTTGACGATGAAATATCCACAGGACGAACTGTGCTTAATATAATAAAAGAATTGGATAAAATTCACAAACGGAAAGAGTATGTGGTTTTATCAATACTTGACTTCCGTTCAAATGCTGATATAGAATATCTTCAGGAATTTGAAAAAGAATACTCCCTTAGGGTAAGATTCATATCCCTTGTATCAGGTCAGTTTAATGTGACTCCAGCTTTGAGTTTAGGAGGCTGGGATGCTGTAGATAGGTACCTTGAAACAAATCTTGATATGAATCCTCAATGTGATGTACACATTAAGAAAAATATTGAACCGGAAATCCAATACATTGATCTGGGCGGATATTTTAAGGAATTAGTATATTTGCCGTCAGTAAACGGGTTGGGCAAAACAAACAACACACCTTATTTGAAGCAAACAGGAAGGTTTGGTATAAGTTCTTTTGATGATAAAAACCTTATATCCCAAATCCGTGAAGTGTCTAAATTTATTGGGGATAAAATAACAGGGGACCGTATACTGTTTTTGGGCACCGAAGAATTCATGTTTATCCCGCTGCTAATATCAAGCTTCATTGATAAGAAAATATATTACCATTCAACAACCCGGAGCCCAATTTTTCCGTCACAGGCATCCGGCTACCCTGTTTCCAACAAGTTTACATTTAATTGTCCGCCAAACCCTGCTGTAACCAACTTTGTATATAATATTCCATATGGCTTTTATGATGAGCTTTATGTGTTTTTTGAACGAAGATTTGATGAAAATGGCCTGAATGATTTTATAAATGTTATCGGCCAACTTGGAATTAATAAAGTAACTATACTATTTTGTTCGGGGAAGTAATTTTTGAATCATTTCTATAATGTATATATTTTGCAACAATGGTAGAAATGCAAAATGTATAAGAAAAGGAGTTATAATGAGTAATTTAGTTGATAATACAGCAATTAATAATATACATAATGAAAATACAAAAATGCTATACACATTTTCAGGGAGCTATGATATAACTGATGTGTGCTTTCTTTTAAAGGAAATTTCCGGGCTTATCAGTGAAAGTGACACTTTATACAGAGAAAAAGCCATTCAATCAGGAACTCACTACTCTGAGATGCTTCCTGTGGAATATAAACCTTCCGATGATTATATAAAAATGTTTCACCGTTCATTGGATGAATCGGCACCGAAGCTTGCCCACGCTACAGCTGTAGTCGCAAATAAGATTTTGAGGAATCGGGGAAAAAACATTGTCCTGGTTTCCCTTGCAAGGGCAGGTACTCCTGTTGGAATTCTTATTAAACGCTATTTAAAAGAAAAAATGGGGCTTGAAGTTTCTCATTACAGCGTTTCAATTATAAGGGGTAAAGGTATTGATGAAAATGCTGTAAGATATATAATTAATAATCATAAAGAACAGCAAATACAGTTTATAGACGGGTGGACCGGTAAAGGCATGATAACCAGAGTCCTTAATCAGTCATGCTCCGATCTTTATACAAAAACCGGTATTATGCTAAATACCGACCTTGCAGTGCTTGCCGACCCCGGGCACTGTGTCAGCACTTATGGAACCAGAGAGGATTTTCTTATTCCAAGTGCATGTCTAAACTCTACAGTATCCGGTTTAATAAGCAGGACTGTTCACAGAAGCGACCTAATAGGCGATAATGACTTTCATGGAGTAAAGTTCTATAAAGAGCTTATAGCAGAGGATTTGTCCAATTACTTTATAGATAAAATAACATCCTGTTTTTTCAGCATAGACAATTCAAATCTAGCTTCATTAGTGGATAATGAGCCATCGGATATAGAACCAAGCTGGATAGGCATGAAAGATGTAGAAGATGTCGGCAAACTTTATTCCATTGATGACATTAATCACATCAAACCAGGCATAGGTGAAACTATAAGGGTACTACTGCGCAGGGTTCCATGGAAGGTGCTGGTGAAGGATATTAATGACAAAAGCCTTTGTAATGTATTACAATTGGCAAGAGAAAAAAACGTTGAGGTAGAACAATATGACCTTAAGTCCTATAAATGTATAGGATTAATAAAACAGATGGGGAGATAACAAAATTGATTTTTGCAACTGATCTTGATCAAACACTGATTTTTTCTGAAAAGCACATAACTGAAGCTCTGAAGGACAAAGTAATTCCTTCAGAAATGAAAAATGATAATATAATAACCTACGTACTCCATGATACATTGGACAAACTCAAGAGCCTTAGTGATAAACTAATACTTATTCCTACTACAACCAGAACCCTTGAACAGTATGAAAGGATAAACGTTTTCAGGTCATCTATTTTTCCAAAGTTTGCAGTTGTTAACCACGGCGGAAGCGTTTTAATAGATGGGGTATTAGACCGGAACTGGGAAGAACACATGCAGAATAAATTATCTGACTGTGACCCTTTGGTACATGTATTGGACAAGTTTAAAAGCCAATTGTATCATGAAAACTGGGTTTTGGACGTTCGTCAGGTAGAGACATTCTTTTTTTACTGTATCATTCAGTTGGATGCAACCCCAATGGATGAGCTAAATGACTTTATGAAGGAGATCGAAGCCTATAATTGGAACAGCTGCCTTCACGGAAGAAAGCTATATTTTATACCCAAGTCACTAAATAAATGGAACGCAATAGAGTATATAAAAAATATGCTTCCTCACAAGCAAGTAGTTGCATCAGGTGATTCATACATGGATTTTGAACTCCTCTCAATGGCAGACTTCGCCATTCTACCCTCTCATGGTGAAATATGCAATAAATTTAATTCCGGCAAAAAGTGCATAATAACAAATGGCACAGGTTTAGAAGCCTCCCTAGAGATACTTCAAATTGTTGAGAAAATATTTAATGACACCTATAAGTAATAAACTTATAGCTTTATATTATATAATATGACTGTTAATTTTGCTGCTTTGCAGCGTATTTTAAGGATGATGATGATGAATGAATAAAAAGAGAATTTGGTTTAACAATTGGTTTAATACTGCCTATCATATTATAAACCTTATTAAGCAGAATAATGAAATAGAATTAGAAGTATTTGCTACAAACAGAAACCCCAATTCAGTTATATTCAAAGCATGCGATTATTATGAAATTGAAAAAATGATACCAGAAGAAGAATATGTTGATTTTTGTTTGAACTTTTGCAAAAAGCATAAAATTGATATATTTGCTCCCCGCACCAACATGGTCACAATCAACAAAAGCTCTGAAAAGTTTGAGGAGATTGGCGTTAAGCTATTGGCTTGCTGTGATTCACAAAACACTAGAATTTTATCGGACAAGGCCTTATTTTATGATTACATTAGTCAAAACACAGATTTAACTTCCCATCCACGCCATATGTTAAACGGCAAAAGGCTATTTAACATACCAAAGTACTATGTAGTTGATAATGTTCATGACTTTGAAAAAGCTTGTAAAAACATATTAAATCAAGGCTTCAAGGCGTGTTTCAAGCCTGTTCATTCTGAAGGCGGTGCAGGCTTCAGAATCATAGATGAATCAGCTGGCTCAATTGACAACTTGTATTCCTTTTCCAGCCTAAGAATCACTTTAGATGATGCATTAAAAAGGCTCTCTCAGAGAGATTCCTTCAAAAGCCTGATGGTTATGGAATTCATAGATGGATATGAATACAGTATTGACTGCCTGGCATTAGATGGAAAGCTCCTTTCAGCCGTCCCCAGAAAAAAACTTGATGGAAGGGCAAGGCTTCTTGAGGATTCTCCAGAACTTACTTATATTGCATCAGAATTAACCCGCACCTTTAACCTGTCTTATGCATTTAATGTTCAAATACGCTATGACGGGGATTGTCCCAAGATTCTTGAGATTAATCCCAGAATGTCAGGTGGGGTATGGATATCCTGTCTAAGTGGCATTAATATACCATTTTTAGCCGTTAAGCTCCTTTTGGACAAGGATCCTAATTTAGTGATACCAAAGCCAAAATTGGATGTTTTGGTTTCACAGATTGAAAAGGAAGTGTTGTTGTAGGTTTGTACATTAAAAAATAGCATTTAGAAATATATCATAAATGCTATTTTTTATATCTATATTAAATTAATAAATATACTATTGCACTTCAAATATTGAAAGAGTATAATTTTCAAAAACAAAATCTTTAGCGTTTGCAGGTTCTATTTCTATAAAATATTTCCGATTTGCCTCCAAATTGCCTTCAACATAACACCCTAGCCTTTTACGCTCTGAATTATAATTAATAGTAGTTTTATACACTTGATTCATACCTGCATCCAATAAATAAACATTTGTAAATTTTGTACCTGGAAGTTGTATTCTATAAAATCCACTTTTTTCAGGTTCAAAATAAAAGTAATCTTTATCCATATTATTACCAAGTGAACCTTTTAACTCCTCACCTATCTTGATTTCTTTTGCGGTTTCTATTCTATTTGGATAATCATCAATATGTATTGTATAACTATGAAAATTATTGCTCTCAATTACCTCATCTATTTGATTATCAGAGTCTATATGAATAATTACATTATGTACACCAACCGTCTGAGGTGTCCAGGTTGTTTCACCATTTTTCCCTGCTGTTATATTTAAACTTACCGTTTCGCCTACTTTTATATCATTTTTACAGTCCGCCCATATAACTCCAGCATCACCATCAATGTCAAATGAAACTCTAAAACTTCCCTTTGAAATTGCATCTCCAATATTTCTTACATGAACATTGAAGGTAACCGGTACACCTACCATATCTAAATTATATTTAACTTCATCAAAAATCAAATCTGGCTTTGTGCTTTTTTGCCTTATTATAAAACCATAATCGTCAGCATTTAATATGTTTTTAATAATTACATAATAGACATTACCCGAAACTAGATTATATTCGTAATCTCCTGAATAACTTAATTCATTATTGTTGCTATCTACAATTTTGCATGAATACAATGTACCAATATATTTTTTTAATATAAATGTGCCTGAATTTTGGGGTATCAATTTAAAATAGTCAACATCGCCAGATCCTTGAAATCCACCAATAATTTCTTTTTCGCATTCAATTGGAGTAGCAGTTTCTATTGTATTTCCATAGTCATCTTCCGGAGCTTTTATATTTAGTATATTACTTGATAAAGATCTTGTACCTTTTTCATTAACCGCTTTTACATAAATTGTATTATCGGAATCAGACTCTAATCCTGTACAAACAATGCTTTTATTTGTTGTTGTGCAAACCAACTTATCATTAATATATACTTCGTAAACAGATATATTGTTTCCTAATGAAACCCAATCTAATGCTACAGTAGTACCTGTACACCATGAATACTTGAGATTATCTGGTGCTGGTGGCCTTTCATCCTCCAAAACTTTTATTTCAATACTTCCGTATTTGTCACCAGTCATGTTAAAATGCCTTGATATAGTAACTACATCTTTTATGTTAATTGCTCCATCGAGATCAAAATCACAGCTTGTATTATAATTTATGCTTCCTTTAGTAGAATTAAAAGAAATGGCCATTTGGATAACATCATTTATATTTATAGAATTATCTTGAGCCCCCTTTACAGCTATATCTCCTGCCCACATATATATTGGAGTAGCACCGGATCCTAAAAAAATAGATGAGTTAATCTCTATATCTTTAATTTCTCTTTTAAGATAGCCATCTTTAGTAATCTCTAAGGTATATGCCATACCAGACGTTGACTGAAAATCAGTTATCTCAAAATACCCATTAGAATCAGAATTTGTGCTAGCATTTGTTCCAACAATTTTTATTTTAAAACCTGATCTAATTTCCGAATTTAACAAATCTATATCAGGAACTATGTAACCACATATCTTACTAATAGCTAAACTACTAGAATTTACAGGGAACAACAACAGATTCATCACAAGAATAAATAAAAAAATTCTTATATTTCTCTTTACATTATGCATTTGTATTACCCCCAAATAATAATAATAAAATAAGTGATAATAATATTTCTATATATGTTAACATTATAATGCAAATAAGATAAATTGTACAATAGACATTTATCTTATTTGCAAATCTACTCTACATATATTTATTTTATTGTAATGTTAAATGCTAATATATACTCGTAACTAATTTGTATGTTTCGTTTATAAAATCATTTGAATCTGCAGTACGAACAAGTATGTAGTACTTCTGGTTTGCTTCTAACGGAGCCTTAACATAACAACTATTACGAGCTCCACCTCTTGTAGCAATCGTAGTCTCTGCAACCTGATTCAAATCTTTATCATATACATATACATTAGTATAATGTGAACCTGGTAATTCAAATTTATAATTTCCATTACTAGATGGTATAAAAGTAAAGAAGTCTTTATCTTGAGGAGATGTAATAATTCCTGTTACTTCCTTACCTAATTGAATGGCTCTAGCATAGTCAAGACTATCAGAATAATCATCAAAAAATACACTACATGAAAATGTATTATTATCCTCAAAAACTTCAGTCACCCTGTTCAGTATATCAGCATTAGCAGTTATTGAATGGATTCCAACTTCCATAGGTGTCCATGTAGTCAATCCATTAAATCCCCCATTTATTGAGAGAGTTGCTATGTTCCCAGCTGGAATAATTGTATCACAATCAGCCCAAAGCAGGTTATTTTGGCCATCAATATCTAATGCTACTCTAAAACTACTTGTGTTTGGAGCATCGCCAATATTAACTATCCTTATCTTTATGGAGCTAGGCTCTTTTATACAAGCATTATCAACTAAAATCTTATCCACTACTATATCTGGCTTTATAGTCTTTTGTCTAACATAAAATCTATACTCCCCATATGTAGATACATTTTTGATACCAAGAGTATATTCCTTTCCTGCTATCAAGTTAAATTGATCAGTATTAAAAACGCCCATTTTTTCCCCAAATTCATTATAGAGGTATCCGTATAATTTAGAGCCAACATACATTTTAAACACATAAGTACCTGATACTTGCGGCTTAAATTTAAAATAATCAGCAGTATCATTTGACTCCATAGAAGCTACAACTTCTTTTTCACACTCTATAGGAGTTGCCCTATCAATAGTATTGCCATGGTCATCTATGGGAGTAGTTATCCTTAAAATATTGCTTGCATCGGATTTAACATTCGAACTGTTTATCGACTTTATATAAATGGTATTTTCTTTATTTGGATTAAGACCTGAACAAGTTATATTTGTAGTTTTTGATGTTGCTGCAACCTTGTCATTAAGATATATTTCATACCCTGATATAGATGTTTTTATTGATGGTGCTTCCCAGCTTAATGAAATGGTAGAACCTGTATACCATAAAGCTTTTAAGTTCTGTGGAGCTCCTGGCTTATCAGGTGCAACATAGCTGACTTTTTCAGTTGCGTATTCATTCGGCACTGCATTAAAATGCCTTGACATAATGATAACATCTGCCACATTAACTGACGAATCAAGATTAAAATCGCAAATCTTGCTGTATAAGACTTCATTTTTAATTGCATTATAGCTCTTTGCCATCAATAGAACATCAACAAAATTGATTGCATCATCCTGAAGTACATCACCCGGCCACATCTTCACAGGATCTTCCTTACTACCTATCAAAACCTCAGAGCCAATTGTCAGATTACCTATCTCTTTTCTCAAGTACCCAGCTTTTGAAAATCTAACTTTAACATTAATGCTGGCAGCTATTGGTATGTTTGGTATTTCAAAATACCCCATACTATCAGTCACATCTGAATAGGATGTACCGACGATCTCAACTTTAAAATCAGCTTTAGTCATTGAGTTGGTAAAATGAAAATCCGGTTCTACATAACCACTTATTTTGTATGTACCAGCCGTTGCTCCAAAAACTGACATGGAATTAAAAAGTGCTCCGGTAATCAAAGCCATTACTAAAACTACCAATAACCTTCTAATCCTGAACATAACAATTACCTCCTTAGGTTTATGAGTAAGTATTGGAAATGCCTGTTATATCTGAATTTTAATTAATTAGTAAGTAAAACCCTCAATCACTTCTTTGTAATTCCTTTAAAAACAAACGTAAATCCTGGTAACACAAATACAATCAGTACAATAATTCGTAAACATCACATATATATTCTACAAGAGTATCAGCTCTTTTTAGTCCAAAAAAATTAAATTTTAAGCAGTATGGAAAATAACGGAATTAGTATTAAAATTAAGAATTCAAAGAACAGCTATATAGGACAACTACACTAGGCTAACATCTTCCTTATACTTTATACTCTCTATATATAAAGCAATCAATATTGCTTTAATAAATTATATGTTTGTATTTATATAAATATATAAAAAATATATAAAAAATTATAAAAATTAAATATCTCTAATAAAGATAATATATTTAAATACATCAGTTGTCAATAATTATTTGCAACTACATGATATTACATAAGCCTCTATCTCTAGGCTTCGAGGAAATAATACATTAATGGACAGCCTCTCCAATTGCAATTCCTCCAATTTGTCTTCCCTATTTAAGAAAAATGGAAGATAATATGTTATACTCTCAACGTTATCACAATCTTTTTCAACCAGATAATCCATTGTGACTTTAACCTTTCCCGAAGCATAGTATGTACCTTCATCCTCATAATCATTTACATCGCAAATGGCTGCATTAATTTTTCGAATTTCATATATATCCATTTGTCCTTCTTCCAATACAAATGAGCCTTTCAGTACTTTTCTAGACTTTATATTATCCTGTGATCCCAAAAGAATACTAGTCAATACAATTTCCGAATTCATAGCATTTTATCCTTAAAAAAAGTTATGCTACATATTATGCATCCAAGTAACCTTTTGTTCATAAGTAGAAATTATGGTATATTTAAATAATAAATTCACTTATCTCAATTAATAACATATACCATAATTTCTTAAGACAATATAAATATGAAGAGTAATTAACATTTAATTATACTGAGTAATTCAACCTTACATCTTTTAACATATCTACAGCAAAATCATACTGGTCTTTTCTAACCATTACTCTTGCAGGAACTCTGCTTCCATAGCTGAAAATCCCTTTTACTGAATAATTTATTTTTTCATGGTCTAAAATTGATCGAACTAAAGAAATGTCTAAATCATTAAAAGTGGCTAAAAGAAATTCATACTCAAACTCATCGGTAGAAGTAAAAGTGCTGCTGGTTTCTGTCAACTTGTCAGATACCATAATATTGCATACAGGGCATGTAAAACCTTCCGTGATGTACTCTTGCTTACATTTTGGACAAATCATAGTTACCCCCCTATATCCCTTTGTATCAGGGTATTTATAATTCTTTATTCAATTTTATTATCATTAATATTATATCACTTTAGCAACTACTTTTAGAAGTATATTCCTAAAATTTTCTAAACAATATAATATACCATCAATAATTTAATGTTAATGAAGCTCCATTATTCTTAAGCCATTCCTGAGCTTTTTTATATTGAGGCATATGATATTCCACCAACCACCAAAAATCCTTGGAGTGATTTAGATGCTTTAAATGGCAAACCTCATGAAGAACGACATAATCAACAACCCATAATGGTGCCATAACAAGTTTCCAGTTAAAATTCAGATTACCATCTCTTGAACAACTGCCCCATCGTGTTTTCTGCTCTTTAAGCCGCATGACTTTGTACTTTAATCCAGTGATACTGCAATAATGCTCCAGTCTCCCATTGATAACACTGCCCGCTGCTTTTCTATACCATTTTTTTATTACACTCTCAACAACTATCTGTCTTTCCTCATCGGCTGCTTTTTCATCCATAAGTACATAAAAGGCATCGCCATCAAAGCTTACAGATGCGATGCTCTTTTTAATATCTGTTATATTTAATTTATAGCTCTGGCCCAAGTATAGCAAAGTCTCTCCAGTTACCCATTTTCTTTCAACCATATTCTGCTTTTTCTCAATTAGTTTTAGATAATACTTGGAAATCCAATCGCTTTTCTCCCATAATACTTTCTCAATTTGACCAAGTCCAACTCTTTTGGGTTTAACAACAGAAAGACCGTTATTGTCTATAACAAGCCGTATATATTTGGCTTTAGAACTCTCTTTAATTTTATATGGAATTTCATTCTCTCCAATTTTAAGAGAATATTCTATTGTATTACTCATAATTTTTCATCCTCTAAAAAATCTTACCGGAAGCTTTCCTTATCTCAAGTCCTGCCTTTTCCAGCTTTGACTTGACCTTTTCATACTCAGCAGGCCTTTTTATCTTAAGGGTTGTAGTTTTAACGATATCATCATATGTCATTATAAAATAACGGATAATTTTATATTGAGGAAGATCCTTATTAATTTCTTTTATCGCCTTATCAAATAGTGAAGCCAGATCCTTCTCCAGCAGCATTTGGCTATTATCCTCTATTATCTTATCTTTATCGATAACCAATTCTGCACATACCTGGACATCACCATCCGAGGCAACATTTCCCCAAACAAAAGAATCTTTAACACCTTTTATATTGTTAAGCAATACCTCATATTCTTCAGGAAACGCCTTTTTACCGTTACTCAACACTATCATGGATTTAGCCCGTCCAGTAATCCTTATTACTCCTTTATCATCAATAGTCCCCAGATCCCCTGTCTTAAACCATCCATCAGGCGTAATAACCTCTCTAGTTTCCTCAGGGTTATCGTAATACCCCAGCATTACATTTTCTCCACGAACCATAATCTCACCCATACCATTATCATCAATTGAGTCCAATGTTACATCAACCCCGCCTAATGGATAGCCTATGGATCCTGGAATGTTTATGAAATCATTGTTGGCAGCGACAACAGGTGATGTTTCAGTCAAACCATATCCTTGAAGTATCTTAAATCCTATATTTTCAAATCCTGTTATAACCTCCTTGTCAAGAGGTGCAGCACCTGAGACTGCAAGCCTGAGACAAGGCCCTAATTGACTGAATATACCCTTAAATAATCTCTTCCTTAAATCAATACCAAACTTTCTTAAGATTCCAGATATTTTTAATGCTGTATTAAATGATTTCTCTTTTCCTGATTTTTTTATTCCCTCCATTGTCTTTCTGTATAAGGCTTCAAATATGGCCGGAACTGCAATAAGCAGAGAAACATTGTATTCCTTCAGGTTTTGTGCTATATATTTTATACCATCACAGTAAGTTATACAAACACCGCTATATACCATAAACAGAAAACCTACGGTATTCTCAAAGGTATGGTGAAGCGGCAGAAGCGACAGGTGAACATCATCATTGTATACCTTTATATCTGTTGCTACAGAAACCACGTTACTGGCAATGTTGGCATGAGAAAGCATTACACCTTTTGCCATGCTTGTAGTACCTGAAGTAAAAAGCAGTATGGACATCTTATCCCTGTCTATTACGGCATCTATAAAAGATCTGTCCCCTCCATCCAAAAGTTTCTTACCCTGAATTTTTATTTCGCTCATAGATTTAAACTTGGTATTGTCAATAATTTTTTCACTTATTTCATCCATGCATATAAAGTATTTAATTCTGTCATTTGATGCCGCAACCTCATCCATAACATGCTGGTATGATGAACTATAAAAAATTGCATCGACTTTTCCTCGTTCAATAAGGTTTTCAACCTCTTTTGCTGGAAGATATTTATCCATTGGAACGGCAATTCCTACGCCATTTACAACAGATAAGTAGCAAACACCCCAATCATATCTGTTTTCACTCAGTATGGCTATTGAAGCATCTTTAAGCCCTATCGATATAAGAGCCGTTCCTAGACAATCAATATCATAAGCAAATTCATTATAAGTCTTTCCAGTTACTTTGCCATTTTTATCCTTATACCTAAAGCCTGTTTTGTCACCATATCTCTTTGCACAATTGACAATCTCCCTTAGATCTTTCACAACAACACTGGGCTTATAATACCCTGTTCCTTTTATTATTCTCCTGCCGTCTTTATTACATATATCAATTCCATTTTTCATTTTTTTGCCCTTTCCTCTTTATATAATTCCTAAGGGTAATTACAATAAAGTGCCAATAATATCTAGTATGTCTTCCTTTCCCTGCCGGGTTTGGGATGAAAAAGGAATTATCTTAATATCAGGAGATATTTGAAGTTCTGATCTTATAACCTGTATATGCTTTAATATTTGACCCTTTGATATTTTATCGGCTTTTGACGCAACTATTATATAGGGTATTTTGCTATCCAATATCCATTTATACATGGTTTTATCATCCTTTGTTGGACTGTGCCTTATATCTAACAGCATTATTATCATTTTCAGATTGACTCTAGTAAAAAGGTATTTTTCTACAACAGTTTCCCATGATGACTTTTTCTCCTTGGAAACACTAGCATACCCATAACCGGGTAAATCAACAAAAAACATTCTGTCATCTATATTAAAAAAGTTAATTGTCTTAGTCATACCGGGAGTACCACCCACTCTGGCAAGGCTTTTTCTATTGGTCAGTGTATTTAGGATTGATGACTTTCCTACATTGGAACGGCCTACGAATGCTACCTCAGGAAATTCTGACACAGGATACTGTGCCGGGTTTACAGCTGTAATTTCAAAATCAGCGTTTTTTATTATCAACTTTAATCCTCCTATTTTTCTCTTAATATTTTAATATTTTAATAATAATAAATATTTTCACCTTATATTTTAGTATTATTTCAATTTCTCCATAATTGCATTTCTTATCTTCTCTGTAAGATCATTGGTATCAATTTTTGCAGCCTCATCCTGTATAATAGGAGAAAGCACATAGACTTCCACTTGGGAAGGCTTAACTGCAAACTTCTTTTTTGGCAGTACATTCACAGTGCCTTTTATAACAACAGGTACTATTGGTGCACCTGATTTAACCGCAAGTTTTAAGCTTCCAGGCTTAAATTCTCCCAATTTACCGTCTGCACTCCTGGTGCCTTCAGGAAAAATTACCATGGAATCGCCTTTTTTTATCTTCTCAGCTCCCTCATTTATTGCTTTTAATGATTGTTTAGGGTTATTTCTAACTATAAATACTCCTCCTAAATGCTTAATCCACATGCTTAGAATTGGTATTTTCAGCAGTTCGATCTTTGCTATAAATCCTTTAGGCTTTTCAATATAACCTATCATTACGGGAATGTCCAAATAGCTCTGGTGATTTGCAATAAATACTACACCTTTATCCTTAGGTATATTCTCCTGCCCCGAAATAATAACCTTCGAGCCAGTTGACCAAATCACACGGCGTGCCCATAACCCTGCCTGATAATTGATAAAATCAACCGCTTCAGTTTTCTTACCCCTCCAGTTCATAACCAAAACTCTAAGCCTAAAGGTGAGGGAATATAAAAGATATCCTGCAAAATATAACAATACAATAATAGCCCTAATCATTTATACCTCCAAAATGTAAGATTTTTAACACTTTTAATCTATATGTTTTGCAATAATCATTTTACATTTTTAATTATTGCAAAACATTTTCCTAGATTCATATGTTGAGAAAAATTCATTTTTATAATGCAAATGCAGACGATTCAACTGTATTTGCTAATGTAAAATCTTTTTCGCAACATATCTGGATAACCTTTTATAAATTTAATATAATATATTTACAACCAATATGAAATATTAAAGTTTAATATTTCATATTATTTCTTATATTTTATGATAAAAACTACTATTTGTCGATGTACCAAAAAGGAGTAAAACAAATGGACACAAATCCTATAAATTTAAGTTCCCTTCTCAAAGAGAAGGGATGTAAGTTAACTCCTCAAAGGCAGACCATTCTCGATATTATAATGAACTGCCGTGAAAAGCACTTAAGTGCCGAGGAAATACATGATTTAGTAAAAAGGTCCAACCCAGATATAGGATTGGCAACAGTCTATAGGACTATGCTTTTATTTAATGAAATAGGCATTGTCCATAAGCTGGATCTGGATGATGGACTTGGCAGATACGAACTTAACAGACATGAAAGCAGCCACCGGCACCACCACCTTATCTGCACTTCCTGTAACACAGTTATAGAAGTTGAACAGGATCTTTTAGAATCCCTTGAACAGCAGATATTATTGGAGCATGGTTTTATTGTTAGAGACCATAGGGTTAAGTTTTATGGTACATGCAGCAGCTGTGCCGATAGATCACTATAAAAATTAATTGTTTTACTCGCTTATATCTATACCTGCAAGTCTCATAAGATAAACTGCGTTTCTTGTGGTGGATACCCCTTCCCTAAGTTTATAATCAAAGTTTATCTTATTATCCTTGTAATACTCCTCAAAATGGTAGTTTTTCACTTCAAACCCCTCGTTCTCGAGGTCACTTAACTCAAGATCATGTGTTGACACAAGGCCTGAACAGTTAAGCTGGCAGAGTCTTTTAATAAGAACGCGTGCCCCCATATGCCTATCTCTTGAATTAGTTCCCTTAAATATCTCATCCAGCAGGAAAAATACCTTTTCTCCGCTTTCAGCCCTGTTTACAATTTCTTTAATCCTCAAGAGCTCCGCATAAAAGGAGGATATGCTTTTTCCCAGATCATCACTAACCCTCATGCAGGTATGAATATCAGCTATTGATGCCGAAAAACTTTGCGCACAAACAGGTGCACCTGCATAAGCCAACACAAGATTAATCCCCACAGTACGCAGCAATGTGCTTTTACCCGACATGTTTGAGCCAGTAATAAGAAGTACCTTCACTTGATTTTTAATTTTAAGGTCATTGCTGACTCCATTTTGCCCCAGCAAAGGATGTCCTAACCCTTTTGCTTCAATAAACGGCTTTGAGTCCCAAATATCGGGCATAGGCCATTTGGGATTGTCAAAACTGATTATTGCAAGCCCACACAAAGCTTCCACCTTTCCAATTGCCTTAATCCAAGACAAAAGAAACTTCCCTGAACTTTGTTTCCATTTCTCAATTGCAGTCATACACTGGAAGTCCCAGAGGGTAAGTATATTTAGCAATTCAAAGAATGCACTGTGCCTTGCAGATATGTTATCTATTATTTTTGACAGCCTATCCAATTGCTTATATGCCTTCAGGCCTTCATTATTAACCATTCCAGCCCTTATATCCTTAATATGGGTTGATTTGAAATTATGCTTTTCAAAATGCTTTAATGCATTATAATAAACCTTTATGTCGTTGCTGTATTTTTCAGCTAAGTCAAATACCTCACTCCTTTTTTTCCTCTTAATCCTCAATAAAATTGCCTGTATCAGCAGCAATAATACAGGAATATGAAAAGTTATAAATTGGGTATTCATAGCAAGCAAAATTACTATTCCGGTAAAAACAGGCAAAGCCTTTACAAATATGGTAAACCACTTTTTAATATAAAATGTCTCAGTGTCCAAAGCCCATTTAATAAGCTCATCCGGATCTATTGTCTTATCAGGTACCGACATGGTTTCAGCCTGAAACCTCTGTCTCCATCCAAGCTTTCGTGATAATTCCAGAACCGCCTGCTGCCTTTCTGTTATGTCTTCAATGCACTTAGGAGTGTTTCCCAATATATCTTTAAAGAAACTTCTTCCATAATAGGTCTTAGAGGTATTTATCCATTGAAACAATGAACCCTTACCGAATATATCCAAATCTTCAAAGTATCTATGTTCGGAATTATTATATTCATCTCCTGTGTCAGTAAATTCATGCCACTTGCCTTCAAGCCTCTTAATGGAATTCTGGTTAATTTCCAACAAGAAAGTATGGAACTTTTTAATATCTATAAGTTTCTCATGCCTAATAACAAGATATATAAACACAATAATGGATACAAAAATAACAGCTGAAAGCAATATGTAATATTTCACAAGATATAACACTACGCCTGCAGCTAATCCTACTAAAAAAACTGCCAGTCTAAGATTGCTCACCATATTAATAGCCTTTGTGAGGCTTTGTATTAACATATCATACTTATTTTTACGCCTTGTATATGAATCATAAGGTGTTTTCATGCCAACGTCTCCTTTTTATGGTAATTATAAATGTTAAATAAATTGAGCAACAAATTCTGTTATATCTACAACCCCAATAAAAATCAAAAAAACTATTCCAATCCTTGCAATACACCTTTGAAATGGAACTTTCCCACCAACAATCAATATAAGTCTGTATGGAATTTGCAGTATCATAAGCATATATAGCATTGTTGCAGCTTTATTGGCATTCCATGCTGACACTATAGAAAGCTTACTCATATAAACAAAGCTTCTTGTACCTCCGCAAGAAGGACACTCATATCCGGTAATGGTCTTAAAAACACATGGCATTCCGAATTCATAGTAATTATTATGAAATCTGAATGCCACCACTTGCCCATCTGTTTTCAAGATAAACGAACATAATAAGGGCAACAAGCATATTAAAAGCCACACTAAGTTTATTAATAAATTTTCTCTTTTCAATGTTTATCCTATGGAATTATTGAAGAAAAAATAATTTACTTCTCCAATATTCAAACGTCTTTATTATTTATATTAAAAGCTTCTATCATTATTTCTTTGTAATTCATTCATTTTTTGAATATAAGTATTCCAGTCAATATCTTTAAAGGTTAAAGCAAGAATTATTAAAACTACTATCGCAAATAAAATGCCTATAAACCCGGTAATAATCCCGGCTAAAGCAAGCCCGCTTCCTTGTTCTCTTCCTTGGGAGTTATCTATCTTTTTCCTTGCCATAAACCCAAATATAACTCCAAGTATCCCTGGAATAATACCAATTCCATAGCAGCATGCCAAAACAATAGATGATATGCCTAAAATCATTGATGCAATTGAAAACCCATTGGTTACAACTGGCATATTCGGCGGTGCAAAGCTGTTGTAGTGGCTATAATTATCAAGCTGTGTACCGCAGCTTACACAAACATTATCAAAATCCTGATTTGAATAGTTGCATTTTGGACAGATTTTCATCAGTCAGCCTCCTGTAATTGTTTTAGTCATTCCTTACCTTATTTTAGTCAATCCTTGTAATGCACATAAAAATTTTATATTAATTCTGGCAATATTACAAGATAGTGCATAAATTTTTATCCCTAATGATGTACATATATTAAATTTCTTTATCATACCTTAATGTGAATATATTAGGCATTGATAATTCAGAATTTTTTTGATAAATTTTAATTATATAATTAATCATATTATTGTATTTCGTTTTATTTATCTTTATTCAAAATTTCCATCATAAGGTGATTTCTAAAAAATAGCTGGTCAACTGGAGAATTCAAAAATACTAATTTTACTGCTCTCCACCATAAAAATTGGCCGAGGAAATTTTTGAAATCTCCTAAAAAGCATTTATTGTATATTCTCAGTTAAATTAATTAAAAAGGAGCCGATAATCCATGAAAAAATTCCTTTGCATGAAAAATCTACTACTCGCTTCTACAGTTATTGCCTCATTGCTTCTTTCTTCATGTGGTTCCAATTCCGGCATCAGTCCGGAGAAGGAAGCTGACAAAATGCCTGGCTCTAATATTGCAGGCTCAAAGCCAAACGGTAATAATCAGACACAAACAAACGTGCCACAACCCACACCTACTAAAGTCCCGGAAAAGAAGCTGGTTAAAGCAAAAGGCCTATACCTTACTGCAACTTCTGCAGGTGCTAGATTAAAGCACTATATAGAGCTTGCAAACACCACTGAAATCAACAGCTATGTAATAGACTACAAGAATGATGACGGTAATGTTACCGTTAATTCTTCAGTTCCTGCGGCAAAGGAAGTTAAAGCAATTGATGTAAGATACGACCCTGAAAAAGTAACTAAGGAGCTCCGTGACAACAATATTTATTCCATTGCCAGAATTGTGTGCTTCAAGGATCCTTACTTTTCTAAAGGAAAACCTGAAGTGGCAATAAAAAATAAAAATGGCGGACTATACATTCACAATGGAGTAACATGGGTAAATCCTTACAGCATGGAAGCTTGGCAGTATAACATAGATCTGGCAAAAGAAGCACTTGCTAAAGGTTTTGACGAAGTGCAATTTGATTATGTTCGTTTTCCTGATGGAAAGAAAAGCAACATGGTTTTTGGCAACAATAATAATAAGCAAATGTATGAGACTATAAATGACTTTTTAGCTGAAGCAAGAAAACAAATGCCAAATGCTATTCTCTCAGCAGATGTTTTTGCAATAATATGCGAAACACCTGGAGATAATGAGGGCATAGGACAGTACCTTGAGCATATAGGTAAAGACATCGATTATATATATCCAATGGCATATCCATCTCATTATGCTCTTGGTCAGATAATTAATGGTACTGCATTTAAAAAACCTGACCTTGATCCTTATGGCGTCATTAAAAATACACTTCTAAAGGCTAAAGACCGTCTCGCTAAGGTGGAAGGCAGCACTCCTAAAATAAGAACCTATATTCAGGATTTTGATGCTTCATGGATAGGTAAAGGAAACTGGCAGCATTATGATAATGAACAGGTAAGACAGCAAATACAAGGTGTTTATGATGCAGGTTATGAGGAATGGTTCGTATGGGATCCAATGAACTCATATCATGAAGGGGCTTTTAAAAAAGAATAATTTTTTAAGGGGGCGATTTAGCCCCCTTTTTATACGCCTGGTTCTATATGAATGCTTACATTGGTATTCTTCAATATCTGCTCCAAATCATTTTCTATCTTATCACTGAGTTCATGGGACTGCTCAACGGAAAAATCCTTATTGACAGTCATGTGAAAATCGATATATTTAACACTTCCTGACTTTCTTGTTCTCAATTCATGAAAATCAATTATCTCATTTTTGTACTTGTTTATAACATTCTTTATTTTTTCCTCATCGCTGTCGGATAATTTTGTATCCAATAAAGGACAGTAAGCATTCCAGATAAGTGATATGGCTTCCTTTAAAATCAACAATGCAACCAGTATTGCAACAATCGGGTCAAGAATTGATATACCGGTAAACTTAATTAGGACCATTCCTATTCCAACTCCTAAAGATGTATATACATCTGTCTTAAGATGAAGGGCATCCGCTTCTAATGCTACTGAATCAACCTGCTTAGCCACTTTATAAAGCTTTCTGGATACAAAAAAGTTCACCGCAGAAGATATAAACATTACAATGAGAGCAATATCAGTTTCACCAATATGTGTTGGATTAATAATCTTTTTTATAGCTTCCCAAATTATAATAACAGCAGCTACTAGAATCAAAAGGCCTTCAATCACCCCTGAAACATTCTCAACCTTTCCATGTCCATATGGATGGTCCCTGTCTGCAGGCTTTGCCGAAATTCTGACAGAGAAGAATGCAATAACTGCAGCTACCAAGTCCATGGCTGAATGAATAGCCTCAGAAATTATACTGACTGAACCGCTTAAAATACCTGCAATTACTTTTAAAACAATTAATAACGAATTTGAAACTACCGATAAAATTGCCACCCTTGTTTTAATACTGGAATCGCTCATAATCCCCATCCCTCCACAAAATCTCTTAACTCGCTTTATAGTTTTCCAGAAACTTAAAAAACCTGTGAGACTATAAGTATTACTACAATATAGTCCCACAGGTATTTCTGCAATAATTGCCATCCTGCTGCCGCAAAACCGGCCCGGCTCCACAAAGTCCAAGACTTAATGGCCTGATCTATTTTCCTTTTAATTTTTATATGGTCAAAAGCGATTAATAAAGATTATATAACAACCAGGAAACTGCTGTCAATGACAAATACATTGCAACATTTCAACATATCAAATACACAATTTATTAATAACGAACTATATATATTATTAAATAAACTTGCATTTTGTTCCACACTTCCAGATGTAAATTACTATTACTTTGGAATGTATCCTAATTGCTGTACAATCATTTTTATTGCATCATCTTCAGGAACAGGCCTCCCAAGATAATATCCCTGAACCATATCACAGTTGGTGTTTATAAGATGCTGGTATTGCACATCAGTCTCAACACCCTCTGCAATAACCTTAAGGCCCATTTTTTGTCCTATATGCACAATAGAATCTGTTATATCAGTACCTAAGCCGATATCATCAACAAATTCCTTGTCTATCTTGAGTGTATTTACAGGAAGGTTTTTGAGGTAACTTAGTGATGAAAAACCTTTTCCAAAATCATCAAGAGAAATTTTTACCCCATTCTCTCTAAGTCTCTTCAACTTAATAAGATTTTCATCTATAGATTGGATAAGCACAGACTCTGTTAGCTCTATTTCCAGAAATTCAGGATCCAACCCAGTTTCATTAACAATACATAATACTTTTTCAACAAAATCCTCTTGCATTAATTGAACTATAGAAATATTAACAGAAATGTTCAAGCAGTTTATTACTTCATTTTTTAGTCTCATTTTAAATAAACATGCTTGTTTTAAAACCCAATCACCCAGAGGAATAATAAAACCATTTTCTTCAGCAAGACTTATAAATCTACCTGGCATAACAAACCCATATTCCGGACTATTCCATCTTAAAAGTGCTTCAAATCCGCATATTTCTCTAGTTCTTGTAATATATTGAGGCTGGTAATATAACTGGAATTCATTGTTTTCCAATGCTTTTCTTAAACTGCTGGCTAATCTTACCTTTTCCATTATTTCGTCATTCAACGTTTTAGTATATATCTTGTAATTGGGTTTTCCCATTTTTTTAGCATAATTCATGGCGGTATCAGCATTTTTTAAAAGTGTATCAAAATCTTTGGACTCATCAGGAAACAAAGCAATACCCATGCTTGCGGTTATATAAAATATATTTCCATCAACATTAAAAGTTTTAGAAAATGCTGCCATTATTTTATCTATGTATTCTTTAATCAAAGAATCAGAACTAACCTTTGGTATAAGGACCGCAAATTCATCTCCTCCCGTTCTCGAAACCATGCATGTGCTGTCAAATATAGAAATGAGCATATTACTTAGTTCTACAAGGAGTAAGTCACCATAATAATGTCCAAACGAGTCATTTAGAAGTTTGAAATTGTCTATATCAATTAGCACTAATACTCCTGAATTTCCACTTTTAATAGCATCTTCCACTGCTTTGCCGGTATGTTCCTTAAGAACAAGTTTATTCGGCAATCCCGTAAGCAAATCATAATAAGCCAGCTTTTTAATCATCTGTTCATGGATTTTTTTATCATTTATATTTGTTATTGAACCCGCCATTCTCACTAAATTTCCTGCTTCATCCTTAATGGCCTTTCCTTTAACTAAAATCCATATATATTCTGTGTTTTTTGTCTTAATTCTAACTTCATAGAATAAATTAGGAGTCAAGCCTTGAAAATGCTCTCTTTTGGCTTCCTCGGCTGCTTTTATATCCTCAGGGTGAAATAACAGCCTAAATTCGTCTGATGAATCTCCAATATCTCCTCTGCTGTAACCGGTAATTTCGTAAAACTTATCTGAATAAAAAACCTTATTATCCAACGCATTCCAATCCCATATGGCATCATTAGACCCTTCCAATGACAACTGGAATCGCTGTTCACTGTCCACAAGCTTATTCTTCGTTATATTGAGTTCATCATACTTATTCCTTAACTCTTCCTGTGATGATTCTAATTCTCTAAGTACCTGAGTAAGCTTTTCGTTGTTATCACGAATATTCCTCTCTGACTCAATCCGCTCTGTAAGGTCCATGCCTATCATGTTAATAATAAAAAATATGGACTTATCTTTATAATCGTCCTTCATATTTGCATTCCAAATAATATGAAGCAGTTTACCATCTTTCCTCTTTAGTGACATCTGTACGTTTTCAGAAGAATCAGTCGTTTTTAAAGAATTACGAATCTCAAAAAACTTAATTCTATCTTCCTTTTCAAGCATTTCAACAAAGCTTTTGTTCACTACCTCTTTATAGCTGAATTGTGTTGCAATTTCTGCATATTTGTTAAATGATATAATAGTGCCATCATACTTTAACCTTATTGACAGAATATTTGCAATGTCAATAAGACCTCTAGATACTTCTTCCTCATAAATAAGCCTTTTTTTCAAATAATGGCTATATACACCTGTAAATATGGAAACAAGAATAAATAACAAAATGACAATATTAATGATATATATTACTTTATGAACCTTTTCAGTTGCTTGTGTCCTTGAAGTTGTAACAGCAATAAACCAGTCAGTGCCATTTATTGGAGCATATCCAATGTAATGGGTCACTTTTTCCAATAAGTATTCACTGGAACCTGGGATTCCTGATAGCATATTATCTTCCAGACCAATCAATTCTTTATTTTTTATTCTAATCTTAGTTTTATCGAAATAGCTTTCAATGATAAAAACCTTCTGGGGATCTCCACAAGCTATCACTGTGCCTCTTTTGTTTATTATAAATGCAATGCCGTCATTCCCAAACTTTATTTGCCTTATAATATCAGTTATGTAATTTATGTTGTATGCAGCATGTATAACTCCTATAATATTTTCCCTATCATCTTTTTGAGGAACAGCAAATGCTACAACCGCTCTTTCATCTGCCCTGCTAATCACTGGTCCTTGAATACTTCTCTTACCCTTCAATGCCTTTAGATAGTATTCTCTATCGCCATTATAAAACCGTTTACCGTCTGTTGTATATGTGTTACCATTTAGGTCAGAAATTCCATACCTTATTGCACCTTTTAATACTGCTTGTCTTTTTATTTCCTGAAGCTTATTTTCAAGACTTACAGAAGGGTCGGAGACTATGCTTTGTGCTGCAATAGAACCAAGCAAGTCAAGCTGGAGCCTTAGCTCTGCTTCAACAGTTCTGGCTCCTTGCCCCGATAGCTCCTCCAGAGATTCCATTACATTGCTTTTTAAATTTTCATAAGAAAGATAATAAGTTGCACCACTTATAAAAAGTATTGCTATTGCTGTAATTATAGTATAAAAAGGTTTTGTCCGACCGTAAAACCGAATTTTCATGGAACTCCTCCATTATAGATAGCTTTAAAATTCAGAACACTAAAGCATGTCTTAAGCATTACCATTTTTGTTTCCTAAACATTAAAAAGCATTCAATTGGAGAATTTAGATACCCAACTTATATAAAGTTCTGCAGTTTGGCATCTATAAAATCGAAATGTCAACACTTGTATAATAAGTTATACATGAAGTTTATCATTATAGATAATTTAATAGTATATTAAAAGATAACATTTTTAATATATTTAATACAAACCTGTTAATAATTATATATTATGCCAACCAATTTTGGAATAACAAAATAAATAATTATTCGACAAAAAAATAGTTTATTTCGATTGATAGTTTTCTCAATCAAAACAAACCATTTTTTATTCTATATGATCGCTTTTGTGTACACTCAACTCTTCCTGCAGCTGGCAAAATGAAGTAGTTATTTAAGCGTTTCTTAATTAACTCTTTGCAGCAACTTCTCGTCATTGGCTTCGACTTCAATATCTTCCTTTTTTACAAGAGACATCTTTTCCCATGCCCTTGAACGCCATCTCTTAAGCATAACTATTCCTCTCGCCCATTCATCCATAGCAAATGCAGCCCAAACTCCTACAAGCCCTAAATGCATTATAACGCCTAGTAGATAACTCATGCCAACTGCTACTATCCACATGGATACCAATCCCAAGTACAATGTAAATTTTGCATCTCCTGATCCCTTTAAAGAATATCCTAAAACAATATTAAACGATCTTCCAGGTTCTAAGACAATAGTAATTAAAAATAGCATGCCACCAAGCCTTATAATGTTGTCATTGTCTGTAAATATTCCCAAAAGCACCTTTCCAAATATTGCAAATACGATAGCTACAGCAAAAGATATAACGGCTGCAATCTTAAGACTTCTTAGGCATGTCTTATATGCATCATCAGTTCTTCCTGCACCAATCAGATGTCCGATCATTATCTGTGTAGCATGCCCTGTAGCTAATCCAAACAGCATAATATAAAACATCAGGTTAAAAACATAAAACCTTGCTGTAAGTGGATCTTCTCCCATATATTTTGCTATAAAAGCTGTTATAACAACCTGAGAAATATTGTAAGAAATAGATTCGCCTGCAGAAGGCCCTCCAATTTTAAAAATGCTCATTAGTACATCAGTTATCAAATCTTTCGGCATTTTTACTACTTTAGCTATAGAGAAACTTATCCCAACCTTCTTCTTAAGAATGATGAAAATTGCAATAAGTCCTACAATCTGGCTGGTAACAGTAGATATGGCAACTCCTTTAACGCCTAGGACAGGCATTCCGAACATACCATATATGAAAATAAAATTACCGATTATGTTCAGTGCATTCGCACCCATGTTTACCATCATTGGATATTTTACATGTCCATGGCTTCTTAAAATAGCAGAAACAGTTATACTCATTGCCTGTATAAAGGAAAACGACCCAATTATGGTTAAAAATTCTTTTGAAAATTGGTAAACATCACTTGAAAAGTTCATTAATCCAAGAATCTTTCCTGCAAAAATAAAAAGTATAAGGCTTATCAATAGGCCAAAAACCAAATTGAACATTATTGACACCACTGCTACATCAGAAGCCTTTTTATTATTTCTCGCTCCAAGATACTGTGATATTACTATTCCCGAGCCACCCGATACTATTTGAAATATGAGTACTAGAATAGATACATATTGATTTGCAGCACCAACTCCAGCAACAGCCTTATCTGAGTATCCGCTTAACATAAATGTATCCACAGTTCCAAAAAGCATCCTTAAAAAAGACTCAATAAGAATAGGCCATATTAGTGCAAAAAGAGTTATCCGTTTGTCCAAAAAATTATTTTTTTCCATTTTATCAACTCCATTTAAGTCAAAATTCCATAAAATCCACACAAAAGTATTCCAAATAAACCAAACTAAACCTTAACATACTCATAATAAATTTAATTGTTTGAAAAATCAGAAGCCTTAAATAGTTTCTGTTCGACGATTTAAATCAAGGATCTTATGAATTAAGGATCTTATGAATTTTTATGATAAGTATCAATCCAGCGGTACTAATTTTCTTGAGCTCTATACAATATTTTAAGGCCATTTACCCTTAAAAGCAATACATTATATTATTCATTTTTTCAAAATCTTACGATAAAATATATGTATACAAATTGCAAATTACAAAAATTAATCTTCATATAAATTGATAAAGTTTATATTCTGAATTATAGAGGTGTAAATATGAAAATTAAAAGTGCTGAAATTGAATGTCAAAATAAAGATTTATCTCCATTGGTTCTCAAATCTTTATATTTTACTCAAGGTGCAAATTTACCTGCGGGCTATCGTTTGAGAGAGCGTAATGTTTATGATTACGAATTGGAACTCATTGTGTTTAGCGAAGGAGCTATGGTGATTGAGGATCAAACTTACTCTGTACGTCAGGGAGATGTAATATTCAGAAAACCCGGCCAATATACCCAGGGAATTATGCCCTACAGCTGTTATTTCGTTTGCATTGATCTTTTGGGTAATACGGGAAAGGATCCTTCCATCTACGATATATATAATAAGCAAAAATTCCAGAGCACTTTTATTAACCCTATTATCGAGTCAATTCCCACAGTGTTCCATCCTCCTCATCCCGAAAAATATCAGTTTATTTTTGATTCAATCTTAAAAGAGTATATATCCCCATCAACAGGTACTGAGCTTATTCAGAAATCTTATGCTCTTAACCTTCTCTACATGCTTTACCAGGATTGCATAAACCCATTAATAAACAAAACTATTCCCATGTCACCCCACTACGGAACAATCAAAAAGGTTATAGAATTTATTGATGAGAATATTCAAAAGAAAATATTGCTAAATGATTTGGCTGCCCTTACCAATCTAAGTCCCAACCACTTTCATAAGGTTTTTTCAGAGACAATGGGAATTACCCCTAATCTTTTTATCACAAAGCTTCGTCTCGACAAGGCAAAAGACCTTTTAATAAGGACTGATTTACCTGTATCAGATATATCGACAAAATGCGGCTTTGACAATATACCTTATTTTAGTTATTTATTTAAAAAGCAAATTAAGCTGTCTCCTGGGGAGTTCAGGAAGAAGCACAGTTATATTTGAGCTAACTTTATAGTCAAAATAAAAATACCGGCTATTTAACCGGTATTTTTATTTTTTTTATGATAATCGACTTTTTCGTTAGTTTGTTTCAACTTTATAAAATACATTATAGTCAACTGTACTTGGATTTATAGTGAATGACTTAGAGTCCTTTTGAATAACATTACTTATAGGATTTAGCCTATTATAATTATAGCTGTATGTCATAGTAAATTCATCACCTAAAAATTCTAAATTACTTTTTTCATTTTTACCAATCTTTTGCAGCAATATAAACTTCAATCCTTCTATTTTTACATCTTTCATAAAATCAACTGGAAGAGTGAATTTCATCAGTGACTTACTAGAATCTGCAGGATCAGGTATTTTATTTCCTATAAGACTTATACTATATATATTGTTTGGATCAGCTGGATTTGATTCTATTACCTGCCTATAAACTTCTGCACCTTTACTGTCAAAATCCTTTTCAGGCGTACCAGGTACAAAATTATTACTTAATTTTTTTTCATCTATCTTAACACCTAAAGGAAGTTTAAATTTAAAACTAACTGTAACATCTATTGAATAATCTATATCATTTATATCAACAATATTTTCTATATCATTATTCAAAGTAGTATAAGAAGATTTGTAATATAAAGTTTTTAGACCTTTATTTTTCTTTAAACTTTCAATGAGTGGTAAAGGTTCAGTATCCTTAGAATTAGAATTATAGTGACCATCCTTATAATTTAATATACCATCAAAAACTTCATCTGCTATTTCTTTAAAGGAATTCTCCACTTTCTCCCATGCAGCATGTTTTTCTTTATAGCCAATAGCGGTAGCATCTTTGGGCTCCTCTAGAAAATTAATAAAAGCTGGAACAATGCCTTTTGAAGCAGCGATTTCTGACATACTTTTTGAATACATTATTGATCTATTAGAAAAATTATCTTCCGATTTATCTTCTTTAAAGCGTGTATTAGTTAGTACATCATTTTTCTCAAGATAAATCTCTGTCGTACTACCTTGCTTTGCAGTCCAATGATTTGGTCTACTTCCAGATAACACAATGATAGTTTTAGAAGCTGTATTATTTTTATCTAAAATTTTATACGCCTTCCTTATGCCATCACCTAAATTGCTTTTTCCTGTATCTTGATCCTTTATTAAATCAATTGCATCGACTATATCATCTAATTCACCATCGGTTATATTATACAGCTTTTCATCGGAATCATTTGCATTAACATCATATTTAACTACACCAACTTTTGTAACCTTGGTTTTATCTTTTGCTACATCAGTAATATAATTTTTAACAACAGATTTCATCTGACTGCTATATGTTACTGGTGGATCAACCCTTTCAACAATCTCTTTTGCATTCCCCTGTGCATACTCCACTTCCAAGTTAGCAGGTATTGAGTTTAATTCCTTTGCAACAACACTTCCTTTAACTTTAACATTAGCTCCTTTAAAATCAATAGCTCCACCAGGTGCATACAGTATTCCGTTAAAATTGGAAGTATCATTAAGTACAAGAATATTACCACTTGCTGCATAAACCATACAATCTGGATTTGATGATTTAGTAGTTATTTTTGTACCTGTAAAAATTACATCTCCATCCGCAACTATCATACCTGTTCCTTCGAATTCTACATTTACAGAAAAAAATACCGGACCATCAAACCAATATATTGTCTTATCAGGAATTTTAAATGTACCATTTCCTGTTATTTCAAACATGTCTTGGTTGTATTTATATTCATTTACCTTTCTTGTCCCATTAGGCAATGTTCGTTCACTACCATTAAAAGGCCTATTTACGTTTTTATATCTCATTTCTTTATCAGCATTAGGTGCTCCAAGCTTCACATTATTATCTTTATAATCACCTTTCCAAAACTCTTGGATCTCTGATACTGTAACACCACCATCCATTAGGTCAGCTCTTCTTAATACCTCTATCAATTCCGGCATATCAATATTTATACCTGGTGTAAACATTTCATTATTTGTTGCTTTCTCATTTATTGTCGCTTCGCCGATATATTCTATAGCTCCCTTACTTTCTTCCGGATTAGTTTCAGTAGGATACGTAAAAGAATATTTATTATTTGACGTACTTAAATTAACAGCACCATTAGCATGTATCTTTCCAATTACTTTTTGGGAATCCCCTTGCATATTAAATCTTTCAGCACCGCCACTAAAAAGTGCATAGTCAAAAGGCGATGGATCATCACCAACTACCCCTTTTAAACTTCCTGAAGTATCTAGGACAAAAACAATATGCCTCTCATTTTTTGCAACATCATCTAAAACTATTGAACCTGAACTTGAAAACTTCATGGTTCGCTTCTGATTAACCTCAATATCTTTAGTGCTTACTTTATCCTTGGAATCATAAAGTTCACGTGCTATGCTCGGCTTATCTTTCACTTCAGCCGATACTGATATGACATTAAAACAAACAAAAAATAAGGTTATCAAAATAGCTATACACTTCCTACTCATAAATAAACCCCCTTCATATATATATTTTCTACTTATTCTGATACTCAGCAACCTTTACCTTTTCACCACTATCAGAAAATTCATAAACACATATATAATTCACTTTCTTTATATCTAATGGTTGGTGCCTTCCCGATTCAAAATCAAAAAATTCTCCATTTTTTTCTAAAATTTTAACTTTTGAGAATATATATTTATCTGAGTCCTCATAGAGATAAATATAAAGATTCTTAATGTCCGAATTAACTTTTCCTGTTACTAAATATGTTTTTCCCTCATAATCTACATCAACCTTGTCAATTGATAGTTTTATTTCCCCAAGATTAACAGTCTGGCCAATTTCTGTTGAACTGTTGGCATATGTAATAGATATAGTTTTTGTTTTGCTATTCCAATCAACTACAGCCCCTATACTTTCTCCTACAAACCTTAACGGTACAAAGGTCCTTCCCCCTGTTATCTCTGGCGGTGTATCAAGAGTCTTCTTTAAGTCGTTTACATAAGCTACTTTGTTATTGATTTCCAAATAAATCTCAGTACCTTTACCAGTAGCTACAACTGTCTGGTTCGCTGGGTTCCATTGCACCTCCAACCCAAAAGCTTCGAATATCTTTCTGAAAGGTACCAATGTTCTGGAATTTTTTATGTACGGGTTTACATCAAACTGGAGCCTTTCACTGTTTAAAAACACCTTGATTTCGTCACTTCCGCTGGTTGTTTCAGCTGTACATATGTTTGCCGTCATGCTGCTACACATAATGATGATAATTAAAAAAATGAGCACTTGTCTAATTCTATCGTGCAATCTTTTCATGCTGCATAACCCCCCTATTAATACTATTATAAACTATAGTACCTTTTTTTTCACTAATATTTTTTGCTCTATGTTTATTTTTTTGTCGAATATTCGGTTTTTTTCACTTTTAATTGTGATAAAATGGTGCTTAATAATACATAGTATATTTAAGCTTTATTAAAAGTGATAAATCTATTACATTTGTCTTAAGCAAATCTGTTAAAATCAATTAATCTTATCATTTGTCCATTGTAAAATAACGTTTAAACCGTTCGTTATTTGCTCCGCCAAATGTTAGATTATTAAAACTTTTAATATAATAAACATTCATACTGTTATTATATGATTTATATTGTTATTATTGCCATTTTTATGTTATTAATATCGGCATGGGAAATGAAATGATTAAGGAAATTTTTCATCCCTTGTCAATTACAACCACAAAAACACTGGATGAAACAATAAGTACAGCTCCTATCAGCTCATAAACCGTAAGAGGTTCATTTATCAATAGAATTCCCAGAAATGCAGTAAAAACACAGGTGCTCATTGACAATACACCGCCAATAGCAGCTTTACAGTATTTATATGCTGAAGTCATCATTACCTGTGCCAGCATTCCAAAAAAGCCCGTGAGCAAGAGCAGTATATATTGCTTCAAGTTTGGCCATTTCCATGTCGGTATGCAAAAAATAAAGGATGCAACTAATCCAAAAATACAAAAATAAAAGAAAATCGTCCAGGCTGATTCATTAAGCTTTCTTAACTGGCGTACGCTGGCAATTGCAAATCCCCCAAAATACCCGATGCAAGGGAAAGCATATCAGCCAGTTGAAGTGTATCCATATCTGGGTAGAAAAGGATAATAATACCAACCCATGAAATTAAAATGCTTGCAGCCATTTTAAAAGTTATCTTTTCTTTCAAAATTACTATTGCTACTATAGCAGCAAAAATTGGGTGTGTATTGTTTAGGACCACACTGTTTGTCATAGAACCGCTGGCGATACCAATAAAGAGCAGCAAAACAGCTGTTCCGCCGAAAACTCCCCTTGCAACCAGCAAACCTTTATTTTTTGAGGAAATATTTATAACCCCTGTAAACGAAAGTATCAATACAATAACTACACCGAAAAGAAGTCTGAAAAACGCAACCTCGGAACCTGAAATATCCTCCGATGCAAGCTTTGCGGTATAGTTCATAACAGCAAATAATATGGATGATACAAGCATTTGCAGGGGCCCTAGTATAATTTTTTTCTCTTTTTCAACAAAACTAATCTTCTTCATCTACCTCAGGCATATCCCAGTTGTGATAAACATTCTGAACGTCATCCATGTCTTCCAGATGTTCTATTAATTTATCCATAAACTCAATCTGCTTTGGTTCAGCAAGCTTTGTCATAGTTGCAGGAATCATGGTAAGCTCCGCCTCAATGAATTCATATCCATTCTGCTCAAGGCTCTGCCTTACTTTTGAAAAATCTTCAACAGAGGTTGTTATTTCATAATACTCCTCTTCGCTTTTAAAATCCTCCGCACCTGCTTCTATGGCCTCCATCATGAGATCATCTTCATTTACTTTACTGCTTTTTTCTATCATAATTGTGCCTTTTTTACTGAACATAAAGGACACACATCCTGTTGTTCCAAGATTGCCGCCAAATTTATCAAAATAATGACGCACATCCCCTGCTGTCCTGTTTTTGTTATCAGTCATCGCTTCAACAATTACAGCAACACCACCTGGTCCATATCCCTCATATGCAATTTCCTCATAATTTGCCCCATCCTGTTCTCCTGAGGCTTTCTTAATACATCTCATTATATTGTCATTAGGCATGTTTGCTGCCTTAGCTTTTGCAATAGCATCCTTTAACTTCGCATTAGCTTCAGGATCCGGTCCACCTTGTCTTACAATAACACTAAGCTCTCTTCCTAACTTAGTGAACAATTTTCCTCTTTGTGCATCGGTTTTTTCCTTTTTTCTTTTAATATTAGCCCATTTTGAATGTCCGGACATAATATACCTCCCGTAATAACAAATAAATAATTTAAAACCATAATTACATGTTATAAATTATAATTTAAAATCATAAATTAATAAAGCCGTTTTTTAGCTTAAAATATTATTTCCAGAAATATATTTACTTTTTTTGTTTGATTATGTATTATATATATGTTATTTTTTGTTATCAAAGGAGTATATTACATGCTTAAAAGATTTAATCATATAAACTTAACAAATCATGCATATAAAATTATAATGAAATTATTGATTATAATTTCTGTTCCCATTGTTTTTTTTGCTTTGTTCTATTTCCTATACAGTAACCCAATGCATACATCGAATTATTATATATTTATTCAGCTCGTCATTATGGTAATTTTGATAGCTTCTCTGTTTGTAATGCACTTTAAACAAAATTCTACAAATAAAATCAACACTACAGATTTAGATAAAGTCGCTTATAAAGGCTATGACCCCATACAGCAAAAGCTTTTAGAAGAATTAACCACCCTCAATAAGCAACTACTCGAAAATGATAAAAGAAAAACTGAATTCTTTTCCAACGTATCTCATGAGCTTAAAACACCTATAAGCATTATTCTCGGAGCTATACAACTGATAGAGGCAAAGTGCCCACCCTATATAAACGATAAAAGGAAATCTTCAAAATACCATAAAACCATCAAACATAACTGCTATAGACTCCTGAGGCTTATAAACAACATATTGGACATAACAAGAATGGATTCCGGGTTTATAAAGCTTAACACCGTAAATTGCAATATTGTTTATCTTATAGAAGAAATTGTGCAATCAATTGCACCTTATTCAAAACAAAAGGATTTGATCATGGAATTCGATACCGAAGAAGAGGAAATCTTTATGTCTGTCGATATTGATAAAATCGAAAGAATAGTATTGAATCTATTATCAAACGCCATAAAATTCACGCCAGCTGGAGGAAAAATTTATGTCAACATCAAAAGAATTGAAAATAGTGTTCTTATCTCCGTAAAAGATACCGGTCCAGGTATACCTAAAAAGCTTCATTCAGAAATTTTTGAGCGTTTTAAGCAAACAAACAGCTGTCTTACACGAGAAAATGAGGGAAGCGGAATAGGCCTCTCTCTTGTAAAATTCTTCATAACCCTGCACAACGGAAGCATTAAATTAGTTAGCGACGAGGGTGAGGGAAGTGAATTCATAATTGAATTACCCATAATATTAAATTCTGAATCACAAGAACCCGCTCCTGTTAAAGAAAACAGCAGTCACAAGATAATTGAAGCTATCAACATCGAATTTTCCGATATTTATTTTTAGTTTTTAGTAATTTGCAATTTATGTGTTTATAATCTTACCGTTTTGATCCACTGTTATATAGACCTCTCCTTTTGCCTCTATAATAGCTGTTGCATTTGTTAGTTCAGTCAAATTTTTTATAAACACCTCAGTTGATTCAACCGGTATATATACTGTCAATTGAACATCCTGCTCATAATTGATTTCTTTTATTATATATTCATCAACTTCTAGCTTGTTTTGCACTTTTCCAAAAATCGTATACTCAACTATAACAATTATTTCTTGACACAGCAGTCTTTTTACTATATTTGCAGCTTCAATTCCTGCTGCCGCGCACTTGCCGTATGCCCTAATCAATCCTGCCGCACCAAGCAGCGTACCGCCAAAGTATCGTGTAACAACAACTACAACATCCTGTATACCTGTTTTCTTAATAACCTCAAGAACAGGGATTCCTGCTGTACCGGATGGTTCACCATCATCGCTGAATCTCTGGATCACACTATCACCAACAATATGATAGGCATACACATTGTGAGTAGCATCCCAGTACTGTGTCTTAAGCCTGCTTACAAATTCCAATGCTTCTTCCTCACATTTTACATGCTTTACCGATGCAATAAATCTTGATTTTTTTTCTTCTGTTTGTGCAACTGCTTCATTTAAAACTGTTTTATATTCTTTAATCACCTGTGTTAACACTCATTCCTAACATAATATTGGAATATAACTTACTAAAAAATAAAGGCAGCAATATTTTTTAATCGCTACCTTTTATATTAGCACTATTATTTTATTCATTAAAGAATTTTTTTGCTTAGGTACTTAAACCGTAATACATTCAATCTCCTTAATCTTTTTAAAAGAGAGACTAACGAGGGATTTATCCTGACTATATGTAATACGTCTAATAGCATCCTCAACTTCGAAATAGCCGCCATCAGTAAATTGTTCTTCAGTATTAACTTTATAATCTTCATTTTGGGATCTCATTATGTACCAGGTTATTTTGTTGCAGACAGGTCTTTGACGTGTTACAGAAAAGAATTCGTAATTTGTACATCCAGCAGTTGTTACTATTTCAGCATTTATTCCGGTCTCTTCGTATACTCTTCTTACAGCCACTTCACTCGAAAAATCACCTTTGCGAATAATACCTTTCGGCAGTACCCATTCATCCTTTTCATTTTTTAAAAGAAAAACCTTGTTGTTATGAAAAATCACCCCACCCGCACAATTCCTTACAAGCATATATAAGACCCCTTTCAATTATATTATGATACATATTTTAAGGTGCAAGCCCGTAAAGCACCTAAAAATTAATTTTATTGGAGTATTAGCTTCAGTGTATTAAATGCAAGTTATTGATTTTTATAAGTACATTTACATATTTTGCATTCTATAATAAAGAATTAAATGACTACTGTAAAATATATAGTTTAAATAGAAAATTTTACTTCTTATATATTATATTACTATTTATTAGTCATTAATTCAATGAAAAGTTTAAATTGATAAAAAAATTATTTTTTATATAAAAATTAAAAGTGCCTATTGACACTTTTAATTTAAAAACTCCTTGATTTTTTCGATTTTTGTATCTCTTATAACTGCCTTAACCCTTATGCCGTCTTCTTTATAATCTGTTTCCATTACCTTTCCGTTTTCATACATATAAGGTAAAATCCAACCTTGATTGTATGGAATAGTAAATTCAATATTTATTTCGTTTTCAGAAAGCAATTCTGAAATCCCTGAAATAAGCTGAGGAATCCCCTGTCCGGTAACAGCCGAAACTTCAAAAATTTTGCAATCTTTGTCTGGTATACGTATATTATGTTTACCATTTACCATATCAATCTTGTTTAAAACCAGAATCATTGACTTCTGTAAAGCTTCCAAACTTTCAAGTATATCCATGACTACAGCAATTTGCTCTTCAGCTTCTTCATTGGAAACATCCACCACATGGAGTAGAATATCTGAATATACAACTTCCTCCAGTGTTGACTTAAATGCATCTACCAACTCATGTGGTAACTTTCTGATAAAACCAACAGTATCAACGAGAAGTGCAGTTTTACCATCAGCAAGCTGAAGCTTTCTTGCTGTAGGATCCAGTGTTGCAAAAAGTTTATTTTCAGCAAATACATCGCAATTGCATAGCTTATTCATCAATGTGGACTTTCCTGCATTGGTATACCCCACCAGTGCTATTGAAGGAACTGTATTCTTCTTTCTTGCTTCCCTGGTACGGTTTCTTCTTATACTTACCTGATCCAATTCAGATTCAAGAAAGTTAATTCTCCTTCTAATATGACGCTTGTCAACTTCCAACTTCTTTTCACCAGGTCCTCTGGTACCTATTCCACCACCAAGCCTGGACAGCTGCCCCCCCATGCCGGTTAACCTCGGAAGCCTGTACTTAAGCTGAGCCAATTCTACCTGAAGTTTTCCTTCCTTGGAACGTGCCCTTTGAGCAAATATATCGAGTATAAGGGTAGTCCTGTCAACAACCTTTGCACCTGTGACATCCTCAATGTTTCTAACCTGTGCCCCTGAAAGCTCCACATCAAAGATTAATGTATCCGCTCCTGCGGCCTGGCACAATAAACCTATCTCTTCAGCCTTACCCCTCCCAATATAAAAAGCCGGATCTTTGACTGGTTTTTTTTGAAGTATTTTTTCTATAACAACAGCACCAGATGTGTTTGCGAGCTCTTCTAACTCGTCAAGGGATCTTTCAGCCTCACTTTTTCCACCGATCATCCTGCCTGACAATGTCTCCAAACCTACAAGAATGGCTCTTTCTTCTTCAACATCATTATCATAAAAGGCTGCTTTATTGTTCTTATCACGTTCAATTATGAGTCCGAATATATTTCCCAACTCAGGGTCACCAGGTTGATAGGGCCCGAATAAGTCAGCCGAATCAAATTCTCCGGATTCAGCTCTTGAAGGTATTGAAACATAAGCTTCCGTAAGCTCTCCATCCTTTACACCCAAGGCTATCATTGCATCAAGCCTGAGGTTTATAAGTGAACTAATGTCTACAGAAGATAACTGCCCCGTACCATTTGGATGAGTATGAATACACCTTATGCCTGACAGCCGCATTTTACTTTTACGTCCCTCAAGCTCAGGCAATGACACCGTTGAGCTATCACCTATGCTTATATCTGTAACAGTCCCTTTCCTATCAAGGTAAACTGCAATTTCACGGTTTATTTTATGGGTAAAAAATGCAAGCTTTTGAACAAGTTCCTGAGGCATTAAATCCCCAGCTTCAAAAGCCATATCAAAAATTCCTTCAATTTCTGTAATAACCGAGTCCCTTATTGATTCAAGATTTCCAATTATATTAATAAAAATTCACCCCTAAATTGCTTAATGATGTCCACCAAAAACATTATTACTTATATTATAGCAGACTATTTCCAGGCAGCAAGGCCTTCTACTTATATTTTATTGTCATTTCCATCAAAAATGCTTTTTAGCCTCCTTGAATTATGACTTCCTGGTTAACCTTAAGATTTTCCAAGTACTTTCTTAATACATTTTGATGTGAATACTCCATATGAATTATCCTAAGTCCATAATCAAAGGTATACTCATTTTTCATGGACCAAACTACTTCAGCTGTCAGATTGACTGGTATATTGCTCAGATATAACTTTAAATCAATATTCTGCTTGGATTCTATTTCCATCTTAGAGCAAATAAGAAGTCCACTGAAACTTATATTTTTTACAACTGCAGCAAATTCAGACTTGCTGTTTCTTAGCACCACACTTGAATATAATGAAACCGGAAATCTTTCAAAAGCCCTGTGGTTAATAACATATTCCTCATTCTCAACCACAAGCTGCATAACATTCTTATCTATATCTATATTAATAATATGGCAGCTCGTAGTGTAAATATTATCACCGCTCCTGAATGCAATGGCTACCGTGTCACCTTCAAACAACATACAATCAGCAAATTCCTTCATAATGTGAATTGCTAAAACCTGACCTCCACTTTCATGATCCTGTACATCAACCACCTCACTCCTTAAAATATTTATTGAATGATGGCTTATTGAAATAATCTCACCAGGTTTTATAAACATAATTTTCCTCCCTTAAAAAGATCAAATCACTATGTTTATCGGTAGTAAATTCAAATTTTTTAACAATTGAATAACTAAAGTGATATTTTAACATAATATACTAAGAAGCATAATATTTTATATGCTTAAATTATAAGGCTTTGAGGAGGTACAGTACTTAAATGACTGGTACAGTAAAATGGTTTAGTTCAGAAAAAGGTTTTGGTTTTATTGAAAGAGAAGATGGAGATGATGTGTTTGTGCATTTCTCTGCCATTAAAGGAGAAGGCTACAAGTCACTTGTTGAAGGCCAAAAGGTCCAGTTTGATTTGGAAAAAGGCCAGCGTGGGCTGCAGGCAACAAATGTAAGGGTATCCTGACCAGGCTGCCACTTTCGAATGCAAGTGAAAAGTATATTATCATTTATGATTTATATAAATTTTTATATTTGTGAATATTGCTTAATACGAAAATTTGTGATATACTTATGAAGTTAGTCTCTATATATTAACGGATTAATTTTCTGACCATAACTTCTTTAATCTATTGGAGTGAAAAATCAGGAATATTTAGATCCAAATAAATTAAAGGAGGTATATAGATATGGCGGATAAAGTTATAACTTGCAAAGATTGCAACTCAGAATTTATTTTTAATGAAAGCGAACAGGCTTTCTACAAGGAAAAAGGATTCGAAAACGAACCACAAAGATGTCCTGACTGCAGAAAAGCAAGAAAGCAGCAGAGAAATAATAACAGAGGCGGCGGAAGAAGCTTCGGTGGCGGTAATAGGTGGTAATTAAAGGGAGAGCTTAGCTCTCCTTTTTTGATGCATATACATTATTATAAATCATAAACCAACAATGCATAATATAATATAATAATGCATATACTTATATTGAACATGTGTTATTATCCTAAATTTAACATTTACATTTACAGAAAAGTATGTTATCTTACTATAGTACCTTATATATCGCGGGATGGAGCAGTCGGTAGCTCGTCGGGCTCATAACCCGAAGGCCGTTGGTTCAAGTCCAGCTCCCGCAACTAAATAATAGTCGCTTGATATAAACTTCAAGCGGCTTTTATATTTCTATTAATTATAAACATCAGGAATTGCAATAACTCAGAATGCTTAATCTCTCAACAGTTTTATCTATTTCATAGCACACAAACAAAAACCCCTTGTTCATTTGAACAAGAGGCTTTAGACATTTTACAAATGTTACTTCAAAAAATGAACAATTATATTGGCAATGGAAACGTAAAGAACAACCTGGCCTATGGCAGCCCCAACATTATTCTGTTCATAAACCTCATTCCATATATTCACTTTCAATATTGCTGCAAATAACCACTTCATCAAATATGCCATCACCAGCAGAACAACCAGTCCGATGCCCGATACCACTAAAAGATCTATTAAGTCAAATTCCAACTGATACTCTATGGTATGGGTCAAAATAGTTTCTACCGCTAAAATGAACCCTCCTAAGGCTATCCCCGCTGCAGGATTGTTGTCTACAAAGATTTCCTTAAAAAGAGTGGTTTTTGATCTTAAAACAATGCTGTAAACCATTAACGCAACTAATGAATAAACTACAACGGTCAATATCTTAAAAAGAGATGCAAATAATTCCTCCGGCATAAAATCCAAGAACATTATCATACTCACCGATATAATTGACAGTGTTGCCGAAAATATTGATGCAGCTACGTTTTTCTGATTATAAATCTCATTGTTAAGACTTATTTTTCCCTCAACATCGGGTGGACTGATTTCCTTAATAGCTAAGTTTGAGAACAAACGTAAAATAGTAAATATTACTATAAATCCTACTTCATATCCTATACAAATCAAAAGATCCATAAATATATCCTCATGTGCTGGCCCTTCAATTGCCTTTGCGGCAAGATACAGCGTAGGAAATATAAATGCACCTAAGAATTCAATCCAAGCTGCAAGGTTATCCTTTTCAAATAAAGCATCCTTCAAATTTATCTTACGCAGAATTATCTTGGAGTACATAAACCAACCCAAGATAAATCCAATTAAAATTATTGGTATGTTAAACAAAAAATTATTGCCTAAAAATTTTAAGTAGCCTGCTAAATCCATCACTGCCCCTCCTTATGAATAATATTATTCTCCCTGATAAACCTTATAGAATATGTCTTCTATCATTTCTCCGACAAATATTCTAAACATTCCCGTGTCCTCAAGCATTTCAACATTGAGGAACTCTTCTCTGTCATCGATAGACCTGCTGTAATCCCAAATTTTCACACCTATTTCATGTTCTATTTCTTCAGATTGAACGTCATAAACCCTGACCCGACCTGATATTCCATCAATTCGGTCATCCTCCTCAGGCATATAGCATCTCTCGTACTCTTCTCCATCGGGAGATGTGAGATATTTTTGCCCTGCGACATTATATAGAAAATCCTCGTCAAATGGTATGGTATCTACCATATTGTACAAATAAGTCTCCAAAGCATCATTGTTATCCTTGAAAACCTCCAGTACATATTCCGCATTTTCTGATTTTGAATATATAACATATCTTGAATAGGATCTTTCTCCTACTTTCATTTCAATAACCTTCATGAACTTAAAAATGCCTTTATTTTTTAGTTCTCCCACATTAAACTCCACCATTGAATTGGGTGTTATCTGTAGTGGGTTATAAACTTTTGTTATTACCGAGCTTCTGTTAAATCCGAACATTTTTTACCTCCTTCTTTTTGCAGTAACATTATAAATTAACAATAATTCAAATATAGTAATATTTTAGTCATTACTTAATATATTCTGCTTTGACCTCTTGGCTTTTTGGGTCTTGAAACTTTCTTAATGATTATTATTAAAATTATTATAATTATTAAAATTACTATTATTGTTACTATAGGGTTACCTGCCCTCGAAGGATATCTGTTGGAATAATAAATGGTGTCGATATTCCTTTGCTGGTAATCATCAGAAAACTGGAGATCCGGGTCTACATCAGGATCTAAGTAATTATCATCCCTCGCTATGCTCCTTGCTTCCAAAGCCCTTACCCTGGCTTCCATCTGAGCAAAATGTGCAGCGTCAAAGTAATTCCTGTATGGCTGAATATCCATCCAATGATGATACCAGAACATTTCCGATGCTCTCATTAAGAACCACAGATCCCAAGGCCCTACTGAAGCATATCCATAAGAAAAAGGGCTCCTGAAGTACCCTGTATTATAGTTTACTATGACAGTTCTTGAACTATAATAGTTTATTCTCTGTGGACGTGTCCTTATAGCATCTTCAAAGTCCATCCTGTTATTTACATTATATTTTCTCTTCATTGAAGAATCATACACCTTTTTCTGGTCTGAACTTAAACTTGCATTGTACTTCTTTGTTGATGCCTGTTTTTTATAAGTATCCTCCATGTATGTTTTCTTTGATGTGTTGAGCTTACTGCTCTTGGAAGTACTTCCCACAGAACTTGATGAACTGCCGGAACTACTTGAACTGCTTGATCCACTTGAACTGCCAGAACTGCTTGAGCTTCCTGTTGTACTCTTCTTGGAACTTGACGATCCTGAATATCCTGAAGAACTCTTTGTGCTCTTGCTTGATGAACTTTTTGTGCTTTTGCTTGATGACCCTGAGTAGCTTTTCGAGCTTGAAAAGCCTGAGCTTCGAGAACTCCTACTGCCTGAATAGCCCCTTCTTGCATACACATCACTAACTTGTGTAAATAGAAAAACTAAAACAAATAATAGTGCTAGTATTCTTTTTCGCATTTTTTCACCCCTGGGAAATTATTTATTCCTAATTAATTTAACAAATCCTATTATAACATTAAAGAGAGAAATCACAAAGTGCTTTTATAACCTTGACATTATCATCTGCAACAAAGCTTGACACGAACACCTGTTCGTGCAATAATTGTTATAATGAAATAATTTCAATGCCTAAGGGTATTGCAAAAATACGGATAATTCAATAAAATCATATAGTGTAGCAAAATGGCAAAGGATGGTTATTAATGACAAAGAACACCAAAGCTGACAAGTATGGTAATGAAAGTATATCATCGTTAAAAGGAGCTGACAGGGTAAGGCAGCGGCCAGGCGTTATATTCGGTTCTGACGGTTTGGAAGGCTGCCAGCATTCCGTATTCGAAATTCTTTCCAACTCAATCGACGAAGCAAAGGAAGGATACGGTAATGTTATTGAGGTAACAAGGTTTGCTGATAACTCCATAATGGTTAAGGATTATGGCAGAGGAATTCCGCTGGACTATAACCCAAAAGAAGAAAGATACAACTGGGAGCTTGTTTTCTGCGAACTCTATGCAGGAGGTAAGTATAAAAATAATTCAGGAGAGAATTATGAGTTCAGTTTAGGGCTTAACGGCCTTGGAAGCTGTGCAACCCAGTATAGCTCCGAGTATATGGATGTCATAGTTTTCAGAGATGGATTTAAACATGACCTTCATTTTGAAAAAGGCGAAAATATTGGCGGTCTCAAGAAAGAAAAATTCAATTACGAAAGCACAGGTACCTGCATAAAATGGAAACCTGACCTACAGGTATTCACAGATATAAATATTCCGCTGGAGTATTTTAAAACAGTTTTGAAGAAACAGGCAGTAGTTAACTCAGGTATTTTATTTAAGCTATTTGATGAAGAATCAGGACAAAATTATGAATACTGTTACGAAAACGGTATTGTTGATTATATAAAAGAGATCTGCGGAGAAAAAGGCTTTACAGACGTACAGTTCTATGAAACCTCTACAAAAGGACGTGACAGGGAAGATAAACCTGAGTATAAGGTTAAAATGCAGATAGCCTTCTGTTTCAACAACGAGATTAACATGCTGGAATACTACCACAATTCCAGTTTCCTCGAATACGGAGGTGCCCCCGATAAAGCAGTGAAAGCGGCCCTTGTATATGAAATTGACAAATGCATGAAAGCAAGAAACAAGTATAACAAGGACGAGGCAAAGATTACATTTGCAGATATTCAGGACAGCCTTATACTTGTGACAAATTCATTTTCCACAATTACCAGCTATGAAAACCAAACCAAGAAATCTATAACCAATAGGTTTATTCAAGAAGCTATGACAGATTTCTTAAAGCAGCAGTTGGAAATTTATTTCATTGAGAATAAAATGGAAAGTGAAAAAATTCTTGAACAAGTTCTTGTAAATAAACGAAGTAGAGAAACAGCAGAAAAAACAAGGATTAATATAAAAAAGAAACTGAACGGTTCAATTGATATTTCGAATCGTGTGAAAAAGTTTGTAGATTGCAGAACTAAAGACCTGTCAAGACGAGAGCTTTATATTGTTGAGGGTGATTCTGCTTTAGGCTCCTGCAAACTTGGAAGAGATGCGGAATTTCAGGCTATTATGCCGGTAAGAGGAAAAATATTAAATTGCCTAAAAGCAGAGTATGACAGTATATTTAAAAGTGATATTATTGTTGACCTTTTGAAGGTATTAGGATGTGGGGTAGAAATTAATTCAAAACATAACAAGGACCTTAACACCTTTGATTTAAACAACCTTCGCTGGAATAAGATAATAATATGCACCGATGCCGATGTGGACGGTTTCCAGATACGAACTCTGATACTTGCAATGCTGTATCGTCTCGTTCCTACCCTCATACAACAGGGAAAAGTTTTTATAGCTGAGTCACCGCTATATGAAATAGTATATAAAAACAAATCATATTTTGCATACTCGGACAAGGAAAAGGTCGACATTACAGCTAAAATGGGTGGGAAATATTCAATTCAGCGGTCAAAGGGTCTGGGAGAGAATCAGCCTGAAATGATGTGGCAGACTACTATGAATCCTGAAAGCCGCAGGCTTATACAGGTTGTACCTGATGATTACCAGAAAACTGCGGAGTATTTCGACCTCCTCCTCGGCGACAATCTTCCGGGAAGAAAGAGCTTTATTGAAGAGCATGGTTACAAATACCTTGAAATGATCGATGTAAGTTAATTGTTTTTAACAGTTAAGGAGAAAAACGTAATGTCACACAATAATAAAGTTGAACAAAAGATAGTTGAAACTCTTGAAAAAAATTATATGCCCTATGCGATGAGTGTTATAGTTTCAAGGGCAATACCTGAGATAGACGGCTTTAAGCCTTCCCACAGAAAGCTTCTTTATACAATGTACAAAATGGGCCTTCTTACCGGGAACAGGACAAAGTCTGCCAACGTTGTAGGCCAGACCATGAAGCTTAACCCTCATGGTGATATGGCAATTTACGAGACCCTTGTGCGACTCACCAGGGGAAATGATGCTTTGCTTCTTCCCTATATAGATTCAAAGGGAAACTTCGGAAAGCAATATTCACGGGATATGCGGTTTGCTGCCCCTCGTTATACAGAAGTTAAGCTTGATAAGATTTGTGAAGAGCTTTTTAGGGACCTGGAAAAAAATCCTGTGGACTTTATAGATAACTATGACGGTACAATGAAAGAACCAACTTTGCTTCCTACCACCTATCCCAACTTGCTTGTAAATGCAAACCAGGGAATAGCAGTCGGTATGGCAAGCAATATATGCAGCTTCAATCTGAGAGAAGTTTGTGAGACCACCATCCAGTTAATAAACGATGAGAATACTGATATAATGCAGTATCTTAAAGCCCCTGATCTTTCGACCGGAGGCCAACTCATTTATGTTGAAAAGGACATAAATGACATATACAACACAGGAAGAGGCAGCTTCAAGATACGCTCCAAATACAAGTACGACAAGGAAAATAATTGTATAGAGGTCTATGAAATACCTTACACAACAACTTCCGAGTCAATTATAGATTCAGTCATAGACTGTGTTAAGGACGGTAAAATAAAAGATGTCACAGATGTCCGCGATGAGACAGACCTGAGCGGCCTTAAGATTACATTGGATCTTAAGAGAAGCACTGATCCTGAGGCATTGATGAATAAGCTGTACAAGCTTACTCCGCTTCAAGATTCCTTCAGTTGTAATTTCAACCTCCTTGTAAACGGCAGCCCTAGAGTTATGGGCGTCCGTGAAATACTCAAAGAGTGGGTAGCTTTCAGGACAAATTGTATTAAACGACAGACCCTCTTTGATATAGGCAAGAAAAAAGATAAATTGCACCTGTTATTAGGCCTTAGAAAAATACTTCTTGACATTGATAAGGCTATCAGAATAATTAGAGAAACAGAGCAGGACGCCCAGGTAATTCCCAACCTTATGAGCGGGTTTACCATAGACCATATTCAGGCTGAGTTTATAGCGGAAATAAAGCTGAGAAACCTGAATAAAGAATACATCCTAAACAGGGTAAGCGAAATCGAAGACCTTGAGAAGGAAATTGAAGAGCTGACTGGTATTTACAATGATGAAAAAAAGGTTCGCAAAATAATAATAAAACAGCTTTCCGAAATCAGCAAAAAATACGGTCGTGACAGGCGTACTGAAATTATACACGAACAACATATTGAGGAAATAACTCATGAGCATTTTATTGAGGATTATAACCTTAAGCTTTTCCTAACAGACCATAACTATTTGAAGAAAATTGCCCTTACATCCTTGCGTACCAGTCCCGATCACAAGCTTAAGGATGATGACTTTATAATACAAGAGCTGGAAACTCATAATAAATCGGATTTACTTCTTTTCTCAAACAAGTTTACTGTCTATAAGATGAAAATCTATGAACTTAACGACTGTAAGGCAAGCAGCCTTGGAGAATATCTTACTAATGTTCTCCAACTTGATGCTGATGAAAAGATTATTTACCTGACAGCTACAGATGATTATAAAGGTTACATGATGTTTTTCTTTGAAAACGGAAAAGCAGCCAAAATTGACTTAAACAGTTATGCAACAAAGACCAACCGCAAAAAGTTGGCAAATGCATATTCCGATCTATCACCTCTTATAAGCATCATGTATATTGCAGAGGATATAGATCTTGTGGCATACAGCAATATTGACAAGGTATTGATATTCAATACCTCCTCAATAAATCCTAAAACCACTAGAGACTCCCAGGGAGTTCAGGTGCTTCTTTCTAAAAAAGGAAGTAAGCTTATAAAAATAAACAACATAAGTGAGGTTGCTTTTTCAAACTTGGATTACTACAGGACAAAGAATATACCAGCTGTTGGCTGCTATTTAAAAGATGAAGATAAGGAAGACAATCAAATCAAAATGGATTTTTAAAATCATAAAAATATCATACAAAAATAGAATAGCCGGCATTTAGCCAGCTATTCTATTTTTTGAATAATTAATTAAATTGTATGATTTAAAACCTAGGACTATTTAATTCATACCTGATTTAAAAAACATTCTATTTTGATGAGGTTATTTTCCTTCAAAGTTACGTTCCGCTATCTCAATGGCTTTCCTGACAATGTTACCGCAGTTCCTTGACGATACCGATCCCCAACCTTCAGTTTCTACCGTGTTGTAGACTCCAAGTTCCTTTGCTATCTCTGTCTTAAGCTTATCAGACATGATACTGTGCCTTTGTCTACTCACAGCTAATACCTCCTCGAATTTTAAAATATTACACCTAATTCAAACAACTTTAGTTAAAGCACTTAATAAAATTTAAATTATTTTAAGTCTTACATTTGGCAGTGGTTATAATGTAAATTTTACATTATTATGTGAGAGACAAATGTAAGAGGTTATTCAATTTAAAATACTTAATTACCTAAGTTATGATTAATCTTATACATTTGTCTATCACAAAATATCAGAAAATCATTTTGCACTGCCAAATGTAAGACTAATATTATAACTTATTTTTAACAGTAGTTGCTTTTTGTTTTGCAATAATTATTTTATACTTATAATTATCACAATACATTTTCCTTATTTCATATGTTACGAAAAATTCATTTTTATAATGCAAACGTAACCGATTCAACTACATTTGCTAATCCAAAATTTTTTTCGCAACATATCTAGCATGCATGCCTTATTTATTGAATATCAGTGTAATTTCGTCAAACATAAACCATTATAAATGGGTTCTAATGTTTAACTTCGAAGTACTTAAGAACTTAATTCATATAAGTTTTATCAAGCACTTCTGATATTATTATTATCCCAATATAATTTTTTATTACATGAATTTTTTTCTATTTTGTGTTTTTTTCATAATTATTAGCCTTAATTATTTTTTAGGCATTTTTTCTGGCTTTGCAGGTATTGATATTTCAGCAAGTGCCTTTGATGCTTCCGTATCAAACCGAGAGTCTGCAGCCATATCACCTAATGAAAGAATTCCAACTAACATGTTGTTTTCAACAACAGGTAGCCTTCTTACTTGATTTTGTGACATTATTTTTGTCGCATCATCAACATCAGTTTCTGGTGAAATAGTAGTAACCTGTGATGTCATTACGTCCTTTACAGGCGTATCGTTAGGGCTCTTACCATGTGCGATATTCCTTACAACTATATCCCTGTCTGTAACTAGACCTATAACACCGCTTTGATCACAAACCGGGATTGCACCTACATTGTGTTTCTGCATAAGTTGTGCAGCTTCAACAACTGTGCTCATTGGGTTTAAATATGCAATATTTTTTGTCATAATTTCTTTTACCTTCAAACCAAATCATCTCCTCTTTCTTAATTTATAAATTTAGATTACGATTTATTTTTCCTTCATTAGATAAAAATAATTTATGAAAATAATGGTTTTATCACTTTTCAGTATGCCTTATATTGCCATTTATATACCGACATTAACTTTATATAATATTTATATAAAGTAACGTTAAAGAAAAAATTTCTTTAATTATTACTTTCGGTAGTAATATTTTAGTCATTCCTTAGTAAAGGTTGATGCTTATGAAAAAACAAAGACCAATTTTATTCGCATTAGGCATTTTGCTGCTATTTGTTTTATTAACAAGCCTTCAAAATATTTCTGATTATTTAAAGTATAAAATATTTTTTGGCAATAATCTTGTAATCAATATCTACAAAGTGAATATGAATGTCAATTCACTTTCGTGCGATAAGGAGAATCAACTGGTACTTGTGGCTAAAGTGCGTGATATAAATGGAAGTCCATGTGCTGATATTCCGTTAAGCTTTTCTGTAAGTCCTGGTATAGGAAGCGTATATCCATCCAAATCAAGGACAGATTCTATGGGTGATGCTATAATTAAGTATCTGCCCCCGGAACAATTGGATATATCTAAAAGTGTTGAGACTAAAATAAGTATAGTAGCCCGCATTCATGATACCAATGTTAATTCCATAACATCAGTCAATCTTGTGCGCCCGCCTGTTGTAATGCTGCATGGCTATCAGGAGCAACCTGACATATTTGAAGGAATGAAGGATTTCTTGTTAAAAAAGAAATTTGACTGCATGGTGCCTGAATATAAATCAGAATTAGGTGTCAAAAATGGAGCTAAAGAATTAGATAATTATTTGAGTACCCAACAGTATGCCTACTTAAATAAAGGGATACAGGTTAGTAAATTTGACATTATAACTCACAGCATGGGTGGCCTTGTAGCCAGATATTACACTTGCAGTCCCGGTTATATGGCCAAAGGCAACATTAACAAAATAATATTTGTTTCTGTCCCTCATAAAGGGTCCTATTGGGCTTCTTTAGGAGCTAACCTCTATAACGACCAGGGTATAAAAGACCTTATGCCGGATAATCCTCTATTGTCCAAAATAATGCCTTCCATGCTGAATAACGGACTAAATAAATTCATTCATACAGGAAGCATATTAGGACAGTATGATGAGGTTGTAACAGCAGAAAGTGCCAGTCTTGATGAATGGAATATCGGTACCGAAGTTTTTAACGTAGGCGAAAATAATCTCACAATAGATAAATTGCTGGATGGAAGCATCCTAAACGCCGCTAATCACAAAAATATACTCTTTAACAATAAAGTTTTTGAAAAAATTGAAGAAATGTTAAACGGAAAACTACCGCTTCCAGAAAGTAAACCAACTAAATAATATCTTAAACTATGTGGATATTATCCACACATCTGTGGATAACTTATTTGAGTATAAAAACCCTGAAACCCCTAATTTATAAGACGTTAACCATTCTAGAATTATGTAAATAAAAATATGTGTGAAAATAATGTGTATAACTTTTATACTTATCCACAGGTAGTATTTTCGTATAAGATTAGTACAATTTGACACTGAAATAATTTTGACATTGAGAATTATATCTCAGTATGGACCTCATGTCAATAGAACAAATCTGATTTGGTAAAATTTTTTCTATGCTTAAAAATTACGGAACCCCTTGATATCTGAAACGTAGTAATATCAAGGGGTATCAAATAAGCTTATTCATTCAATTTCTTTAAACTAACCAATTTAAAATTGGTTAATATTTAGTAATATTTTAGTCATTTCTTACTTAAGTTCTACGGTAAACGAATAATCGTATACACTTTGTGGTGCAACACCAATTTTAAGGATAAAAACAGCCGAAATTATACAAAATGTAACAGTTATAAATGTAAATACATATTTCATAAATTTCAACCTAGAATTTGAGAATTTATTAACTGCATGACCATAAAAGAACGCTGCAGATATTAAACCCACACCTGCATACCTGAAGTTTTGTGCACATACTACTGGTATTGATAACCGGGACTGAAATAAAAGTCCAAAAGGCAAAAGCAAGCACAATAGAAATATAAACCCATAACCCTTTAACAGCTTTATATTCTGTATAAGTAGATATATAACCACAATAATTATTAAAGCTGCAGTTGCAAATAAAAGTAATGTTGCAATCTTCTCAAGCCCGTCAAAACGCCATTCTCCAAAAAGAGATGACTTTATCACATAATCGGCAAACAGCTCGCTTCTTCCCGTAAAAGGATCTTGCGTAAATGGCTGATCAATGAAGCCTTTTATAGGAATATAGAAAAGATTCTTGATGGTATTTGCGTATTTTTCGAAATCAACTCCTGGTGCATACATGAGCCCCTGTTTGAACAATACAAAATTTCTTATTGGATAAGCTATACAAAGAGGTACTGAAATCAATATAAATACACCAGCCTGCTTAAAAATATTTTTAGCATTTGCCTTATCTCTTACAAGTGCTGCAGCAAATACAGCCAATATAGTTGGAATGAGTATTATTCCATTTTTCTTGGCAAGCATGGTAAGTGACATAAACAATGCCATTAGAACTACATTCTTTTTGCTTTTCACCTTCATCCATCGAATCATATAATATACAGTAAGTATATAGAAAAAATACATTGTATTGTCATTGTTTAAGAATGATGAAAAATATATATTATACGGGAAAAACGCAAAAATAGCCAATGCTGACAAGGTCACCAGCTTCTTAGGCTTAAATTCCATTAATATCTTATAAAAATAAATGAGCGTCATGCTATTTAAGAAAACCATCTCAACTTGTACAAGCCTGAAAGAATAAAAGTTGCTAAGCCCTATTATCTTGCCCAGCTTGTAAAATACCGCAGATATAACATAATGCAATGGGGGATGATATGCCTGACAATAGCCTACATCCGGCAAAGATAGCTTTTCAGCCACATACCTTATATAATCAAGATGGCTGAAGGAGCTTCCTATTACATCATGCTGCCTGATTGTAAACGGAGTGTATAGTGTATAAACAACTCTTAATAATATGCCGGCAATAATAATCATAACTGCAAGAGAGCCAATATTAAGATTCCTGTTGAGCTTTAAATATACAGCATAGCCTATAACAGGTATGATACCAATTAAAAATGATATTTGAATGTTGGTAGTACCGATACTTTTATCATTTAGAAAGAATATAGCAAAAACCAACAATAAGAAGATTGCCAGAATCGGCACATAAAAATCCCTAAACATTCGATGAATGAGACCATTAGTCATCTTTTCAGTTTTTTTATCAATATTTTTAGTAACTCTTCCTTTATTATTTGCTTTAGTAACGTTTGACATAATATCACCATTTCTTTGATATCTTTTAGGAATGATTAAAATACCCTTCCGAACTAATATTTTAATCATTTCGTAGTAACCAGTAAAAGGTGTAAGTTTAATATTAAACTTACACCTTTGTGATTTTCTTATTTATCTCCAAAATTTATATTTATAGTCTTAAGAAATTCCTCGTTACTCCTGGTTTGCATGAGCTTATTGACAATCATTTCAGTAACTTCAGCCGTTCCCATATTGCTCATTGCCTTCCTTATAGCCCAAATACTTTCAAGTTCCTTTTGACTAAGGAGTAATTCTTCCCTTCTCGTACTGGATTTGTTTATATCTATAGCAGGGAAAATCCTCTTCTCAGAAAGTCTTCTATCAAGATGGAGTTCCATATTACCTGTTCCCTTGAATTCCTCAAATATAACATCATCCATTCTACTTCCTGTCTCAATCAACGCTGTTGCCATAATGGTAAGGCTTCCGCCAAATTCTATATTTCTTGCTGCACCAAAGAACCTTTTCGGTTTATGAAGTGCTCCTGGATCGAGACCTCCTGACAATGTCCTTCCTGTTGGAGGAATGGTGAGGTTGTACGCCCTTGCAAGCCTTGTAATACTATCTAACAGTATTACAACGTCTTTCTTTTGTTCAACAAGCCTTTGAGCTCTTTCAAGTACCATTTCTGCAACTTTAATATGATGTTCAGGTACTTCGTCAAAGGTAGAGTATATTACCTCTCCCTTTATTGAACGTTGCATGTCGGTTACTTCCTCAGGTCTTTCGTCAATTAGAAGCACGATCAAATCTATTTCAGGATAATTTGTCGTAATACTGTTGGCAACTTTTTTAAGAAGCATTGTTTTACCTGCTTTTGGAGGAGAAACAATCATACCACGCTGTCCTTTACCTATAGGAGCAATCATGTCTATCAATCTTGTGGATAACTCCCTAGGTGCAGTTTCAAGCGTAATTCTTTGGTCTGGATATATTGGTGTCAAATATTCAAATGGTATTCTCTTAGAAGCCACTTCAGGCGAATCGCCATTCACAGATTGGACATACAAAAGTGCCTGGAATTTCTCGCCTTCCTTTGGAATTCTCCCTTTACCCTTTATTTTATCACCGGTTTTCAGGCTAAATCTTCTGATTTGAGAAGGAGAAACATAAACATCCTTAGCCCCTGATAAATAATTATCGCTTCTTAAAAAGCCGTATCCATCAGGAAGCACTTCTAAAACTCCCTCAACAGGATCGTCACTTTCTATTTTTTCCATAGGTGTCTGTCTCTCAATAGGAGCCTGCTGAGCATTTTCAGATTTTAATTCGGGTTTTTGCTCTACCTTTATCTCAGGCTTTTGTTCTACTTTGATATCAGGCTTTTGATCGGGTGCTAAGTCATTCTTTTGATCGGCTTTCTGGTCGGAAATATTTTCTGTTCTCACTTCAGCCCTATTATCATTTCTATGACCAGGTTTAAACTCTCTTGGCTGTTCAAACTTTCTTACCTTAGCAGGTTCTTCCCTTCTGCCTTCGTATACAACATTACTCTTACTAACAGATGGTTTATCATCTGCAACTGCATTGGCACTTTTATCAATAGAACTCATTTTTACAGTTTCAGCCTTAACCTCTGTTCTTTCATTTACACTTTTAGGCTTGGTTTTTTCAACCTCTGATACTTCTCCAGCCTTAGTATCTTTTTTTTGCATAGGTGATTCAAGCAGATTCTCAGGTTGGTCTTTTTCAGTAGCTTCTTTTATAGCTTCTTTTATATCTTCCTTACCTTCTGCCTTTTTATCATCATTAATTTTTATATTTTCAGGTGTTTTATCTTCAGATAATTTACTCGCTTTAAGTTTTGAACCGCGTTTTTCTTTTGTTTTACTTGCTGATTTTTTATTATCATGATTTGCATCATTATTATTTATATCAACTGGTTCCTTAACCTCATCAGCTTTTTCTGTGCTCTTAGCTTCTGCTTCCTTCTCCGATGCTGCTCTTGCGGGTCTTCCACGCCTTGATTTCCTAAGTACAGGCTCATTTGCATCTTTGTTTTCTTCATTTTCTTGAGCCTTGCTTTTCTCTTTATTATCTTTTGAACCGGATTCTTTTGCAGAAAGAGCAATTTGTATGTTTTCTCTTTTATCGTTACCTTGAGCAATATTGCTGTCGTCGGACTCTAAAATTTTCTCTATCAGTTCATTCTTTTTATATTTCATTACATTTTTAATCCCTAACATTTTCGCAATATAACGTAAATCCTCAAGGGTTTTACTTTCGAGATTTATTCCCTCCATAGTCCACCACCTTATATAAACTTTATTTATTTATTTCCATCATTTTGGGAATTCATTCAAGTAGATGTACAACTACAACCTTCAAAAACAGAAGATTTTTGTGTAGGTGAGAAAAACGATTGCTACTTTGACAACATTATAGCATCCAAAAAATACTTTGTCAACGCAGTTAGGAAATAATGTAAATTATTTCCTTGGATTTGATACACTATTTTACTACTAAAGCACTATTTGTTCCACATTATTCCATATATAATGCAATTATATTCTTATTTCCACATTTATTTGTATTTTTATTTTAATACTCATGCTCAGTATTGCTTGTCATCAGTCTTTTGTGCCAAATGCTTTGAATGACTTTCCATAAACTCATTAGACTTTTTAGTCAGCATTATCTGATTCTTTTTCAATATATCCTTAAGATCCTTATTGGACGATGCATCAATCACTATACTGGCAAAGCACCTTAAGCATTTTAAATGTATTTTGTCTTCATATAGAAGCATTTCAATCTCGCTGCTGCCACATTCACAATAGAGATTTCCGCCCTCAGCAATATCATGAATCTTGTTTAAGGCATCAAACATAACTTGAGTATTTAAAAAGTATTTGTCATATCCAAAAAGATCAATCAACTCATCAAACTTCTTCTCAAGACTGTCTATTCTCTTGCGCACTTCTTCATCCGTACCGATAAAACACAATTCAATACCCGTGTCTGGACAGTGCAGAACACTGACTGACTTCATTAAAAGGTCGTTTCTCGATAACTTAAATACATGATTGCTATCACAGCCTATGCATGGAATCCTGATCCTATAATCATTTATGTTATCATTGAAAATTGTAATTTTTGAATTATTACAGCGACAAGTAAGAGTATATACCCTTCTACTCAGCACCTTAAAAAGCGAAATATTGAAAAATTCAAAAGATCCGCAAAAATTACATTTATATCCCATGGTTAAACAAGTATTTATCAGCATATGAAACACCTCGCAATAATAATTCGCCAAATCTATGAAAAAATCCTCTTTTAAAGAAATATCCTCGGAAATGATTTTTTACAAAATTTAATTAATTAATTAAGAAAAATTTGTTATAATATACTATGCTATGGGTATGAAATAATAAATATTTTAAAGGAGTGATATTAATGGATAAGTATATTTGCACAGTATGTAGTTACATTTATGATCCCGAAGCAGGGGATCCTGACAGCGGTATTGCACCCGGAACATCATTTGAGGATATTCCGGATGATTGGGTTTGCCCATTGTGTGGTGTTGGTAAGGATTCTTTTGAAAAGTATACTGAATAAATGATGATTAAAGAAATTGTTTGAACATTACTATATATGTTGCGAACAAAATTTACATTAAAATGTAGTTGAATGGTCTGCATTTGTATTATAAAAATGATTTTTCGTAACATATTAATCAAGGAAAATGTTTTGCAATAATTACATATGTAAAATGATTATTGCAAAACATATAAGATCTTTGAATGTGTGATGGATAACGAACTGTAGAGGTATGTGTGCGTTACTCTTCTACAGTTCGTTTCCTTTAAAAGTACTGATAAATCTAGCTAAAAACACTTCTGTAAGAAATTAATCTATTCCATAATATCCAAACTTATTGAATTTAATTTTCATTTGATATATAATTGAATTAATACAAGCTAACTGTATTAATTCAATATTGATCTTTCATTAGATCTTACATTAATTAAAAGAATTGTCTTTTAACTTATATTACAGCCTTAAAATTGTTTTTCGAATTATTATTGAAATAATATACCAGGACTAGAAGCTTTATCAGGCTAAAAATTTCAGAGGGGGCTTAAGCAATGAAAGTTGAAGTCAAGGAACTAAACAACGTCAAAGTTGTTAAACTAATAGGTCAGGTGAGAATATCTACCCAGAACGAATTTAAAGATCTCCTTGATAATCTTGTAAAGGAAAGTGCGGGTCAGATTGTTATAGTAAACATGGAAGGTATTATTTATATGAATAGTATCGGACTTGGTATAATCATAGATACTTATAAGAAGTTTAAGGAAATGAATGGTCGCATGGTACTTTGCAATCTATTACCTGAGATTATGAATTTGTTTGAGGTTACAAGGCTTAATAGATTTATTGAGATTTACGGAAATGAAAGTGAAGCACTTAAGAAAGTAACCACATAGAATATTATACATCAATTTATAATTTTAACTTTGTCCTGAGAAATCTTGATTGAACACTCATCATAATTTCCTGGAATTTAAAAAATATTTGTTGCATAGTATTTTTATTGTGATATAATTTATTTAATAATTATTAATATATAAGTTAGTAATTATTATAATATATCGTAGACAAAACTTTAAGAACAATGGCGTTCTCAAATGAGGTTATGACCTTTTTTGAGTGCGCTTTTTTAATGCTTTTAATTATGTTGAATTTATGTTGAATCATCATTAAGGAATGATTAAAATATCACTTTCGCTTTCTAAGCAAGTGTTGACGAGTTAAGTTATCATGTGAGTGAAATTTATAGCAGAAGTTTATTTTAGTCATTACTAAACAATAATATTGGAGAGGTGTTGTATATGTCCAATTTTTCAAAGGAAGATATTTTAAGGATTGCAAAAGAGCAGGACGTTAAATTTGTAAGGCTTCAGTTCACCGATATATTTGGTATTTTGAAGAATGTAGCCATAACTGTTGAACAACTTGAAAAGGCCTTAGACAACAAGTGTATGTTTGACGGGTCATCAATAGAAGGGTTTGTCCGTATTGAAGAATCAGACATGTACCTTAGACCGGACATCAACACTCTGGCTATTTTCCCGTGGAGGCCTCAGGCAGGAAAGGTTGCACGTTTGATTTGTGATGTTTATAATCCTGATGGTACACCTTTCGAAGGCGATCCGAGGTATATACTCAAAAGAGCAATAAAAAAGGCAACTGATATGGGATACGATGAATTTAACGTAGGACCTGAGTGTGAATTTTTCCTGTTCCTTACTGACAACGAAGGAAACCCTACAACTGCAACCCATGACAACGCAGGTTATTTTGATTTGGGTCCAGTTGATCTTGGAGAAAATGCACGCAGAGATATGTGTCTGGTTCTTGAGGAAATGGGTTTTGAAATTGAAGCATCCCACCACGAAGTAGCTCCAGGCCAGCATGAAATTGACTTTAAATACGGCGAGGCTCTTACAACAGCTGATAACATAATGACCTTTAAACTTGTTGTAAAGATGGTAGCACAGAGAAACGGCCTCCATGCGACATTCATACCAAAGCCAATATTTGGTATCAACGGATCAGGAATGCACACCAATATGTCACTTTTTAAAAATGGAAAAAATGCTTTTTATGATGAAAATGATCCGCTTCAACTCAGCAAAGATGCATACTATTTTATAGGTGGAATTATGAAGCACATGAGGTCTATAGTTGCTATAACCAACCCTCTTGTTAATTCATATAAAAGACTAGTTCCAGGTTATGAAGCACCTGTATACATTGCATGGTCAGCAAGGAACAGAAGTCCTCTTATTAGAATACCTGCTGCGAGAGGTTCATCAACAAGGGTTGAGCTAAGATGTCCAGATCCATCATGTAATCCATATCTGGCGTTATCAGCCATCCTTTCAGCCGGATTAGACGGCATTAAAAACAAGATTCAACCTCCTGCATCTATAGATAAAAATATTTTTGAAATGACTGAGCAGCAGCGTATAGCTGAAGGTATCGACTCGCTTCCAGGCAGTTTGAGGGAAGCTATAGACGAGCTTAGCAAGAGCGAACTTGCAAGAGAAGTATTGGGAGAGCATGTTTTTAATAAATTCATAGAAGCCAAGAATGACGAATGGCAAGACTATAGTAAGAAAATAACTCAGTGGGAAATCGACCAATACTTGACAAAATATTAATTCTTTATATAAATTAAACAATATCATTGTTTAGAATTTTACCAGCAGCAATGGAGCAGCCGGGCCTTTAGGTTCGGCTGTCTTAATTTATGTCTAGGAAATTATGGTGTTTTCTACACTATAATTTCTCACGACAACAACCAAGGATGCAAAATCGCAAGCGATTTTGTTATGTCTAGGAAATTATGGATTTAATTTTATAGTAACAGGGGTGTGTTATGTGGGATCTCCAAGAATTTTGATTGCCATGAATAATGAAGTCTCATCTGGAAAACTTAAAACACTTTTTAGCGAAAACGGCTATATTGTTGCAGGACAGGTCTCTGACGATCAGGAATGCTTAAGAAGGGTTCGTGCACTTGGACCTGACCTTGTGGTGCTTGATTATGATTTGCCTATATCCAACGGACTTGAGGTCGCAAAGATATTGTTGGAAGATAAACTTTGTGATGTAATTCTTATTGCTACAGAATCTCAGAAAACCCTTGCAGAGGAACTGAGTAATGATATAGGATTCTCTTGTATTTCAAAGCCTATAGGGAAAACAAACCTTTTAAATACAGTAGATCTGATGTTTAAAGCAAGAAAGAAAATTAATACGCTGGAAAAGGAAATCACCGATCTCAAGGAAGTTTTAAGTACCAGGAAAGAAGTTGAAAAAGCTAAAGGGCTTTTGATGAAGCACCTTAATCTTTCCGAGGCAGAAGCATTTAAGAGAATACAAAAGCAAAGCATGGATAAGGGAATTTCCATGAAAGAAATTTCAAAAGCAATTATACTTGCATATGATATTTAGAATTAATTTTTTATATATGTTTTACGATATACATTTATAATTTCAAATGTATTAAAGATGGTTCGCAGATCACTGGGAGGTATTGTATATGAATAATAAACGTCCTTTAATAGGTATTACTCCATGGTACGACTATTCCAATCAGCAGACCTTCATTAAAAAAGGCTATTGCGAAGGTGTTAATGAAGCAGGAGGTCTTGGGATATTGTTGCCCATGTGTACGCAGCAGGAGCTTATTGAAAACATGGTTGAGCATTGTGACGGATTTCTCATATCAGGGGGCCCCGATGTTGACCCTAAATACTTCAATGAAATAAATCTCCCCTTCAATGGGGATATATCTCCATACAGGGATGTAATGGAGATATATATAATTAAAAGGGCTATCCAGTTAAACAAGCCTGTGTTTGGCATATGCAGAGGTATACAAATTATGAATGTAGCTATGGGCGGAAGTCTTTACCAGGATATACACTCCCAAATACAGGATACAAGCCTTATCAAACATTCACAAGCCGCTCCCAGTTGGTACCCTACCCATAATATAAGTATTAAAGAAGGCTCTATATTAAAAAAGCTTTTAAAATCAGACACAATAGGAGTTAATTCTTTCCACCATCAGGCAGTGAAAAATATAGCACCCGGATTTGAAATAAGCTCAGTGTCAGAAGACGGCATAATCGAGTCCATTGAGTATAAAAACCGTAGGTTTGCATTAGGAGTTCAATGGCATCCTGAGCTTATGTGGGAATCAGATAAAATTTTTCTATCTTTATTTGAGGGTTTGGTACAAAGTTGCAAATAAATTTTTTTACAATATAGTTCATATTGCGGTACGATTCGACACATTTTGTCGAATCGATGCATATATTGTCGATTCAAAACTTTATATTGAACTCATTAAACCCATATGATAATTTATAGATATGAAAGACACGGGAAACATTGCTGTTAAAGCATTTGATATACTATGCTGCTTTACTTTTATTTATTATATTTTGTTGAATATTGAAAATTTAATATCAAGTTTTGTAGTAATATACAATATGTTGTCGAATCCCTCTGAATTATTGTGTTTAACAAAAAAATATGGTACTGTATTATTGTTATCTTAATTTGGAGGAAGGAATTATAGCATATGGAGCAGTTTTCGCTAATAAACTTTTTAACCATGTCAATTCCTGAAGAATTTTTGTTATCATTTTTTGCATGGACGATTCTTGGTAAAAAGGATACAGTTAAATTTAGAAATGTTATTGCTGTAACTATAATTACCTCAATAGCATTTGCCAGCATAAATTTTATATGTAATTCCAATACTACACTTACTGCTATACTAAATCTTATTATACTTACAGTTACAGTTTTATTTCTTTATAATTTAAGTTTTGTTGAAGCAATTGTTGCAGCATTATTAGCTTTTATTGTGCTAACAATTACACAAGCTGTAATAACTAATATCGGATTAATTGTTACAAATTACAGTTTTGCCGATATTGAAAAGGATAATTTTTTGCGTCGGATGTTATTTATGTCCTCTTTTTCAATATTTTGTATAATTACATTAATTCTTTTCAAATTGAATATAAAGGTGTTAAATTTCAAGAAAAAGCACATAAGTATATATTATTTAACAAGAGTACGTTATGTTGTTTTACAATTATTATTTACATTTTTAATCATAATTTTTAATTTCAAAATATATTGGTCAAACAAAGAGTTATTTAGTTCTACTAGCGACAAAATCCTTATTGCTATGAATTTAGCATTTGTGGTTATTTTTACTATAGTCATTGTTGTCAATGTATTTAAGATGAGAAGAGATATTCAAAAAGAAGAAGAGCAAAAAAGAGTATACGACAATAGAGAGGTTTTTCAGAATATTGACTATCTATGTAGATTAATGGAATGTGAAGACTATTGCGAAGTTAAAAATATTCTTATCTCCATGAAGAATGATGTAAATTCAGATACGAAAGCAAATAAAACTAATTTGCACTAATAGAGTATACTCTATTAAATAAAGGGACAAGGGGATGTTATTATGAGAAACAAAATATTAATGCTATTATCATCAGCACTTTTTATTATCTCAGTTTTAGTTAGTAGTACTGCTTGTGCTTGGATATTTTATCAGCCTAAAACGCCAAAGTGCTTTCGAAAGTAGCCTTCCATGATTAATATATCCTCTATTTTATATCCTTTATTCTTTATACGAGGAAGATAATAAAACACTTCAAAAACAGTTGGAGTGTTTTATTATTTTACAATTTTACTCCAATACCTTTTATATTGTTTATATTTATTATGGAATAATAGCATATAATATGTTAAAATCTTTGATAAATCCTTTTAATATGTTTTAGCGAGGTAAATGGATAATGGATAATGTAATAAAATTTATTGAGTCAACCTTTGTGAATATGAATTCGCCAGTAATGTATACTATTAAATCTTTAGGTATAATAATTATTGCTATAGTTGTTGTAAAAGTAGGTAATTTTATTATCAAGAAGACTTTTGAAAAGCAAAAGAACTTTAAATACAGCATAAACATAAAACGCCTTGATACCATGTCAACCCTGACAAGAAGTATATTTAAGTATCTAATATACACTATTGCTGTTATTTCAATACTAACAGATGTCTTTGATATAAAATCGGTACTGACTGCTGCAGGTATAGGTGGTTTGGCCATAGGTTTTGGTGCACAAAGCCTCATCAAAGATGTGATATCGGGATTTTTTATAGTGTTTGAAAATCAGTTTGAAGTTGGTGATATTATTACCATTGATAACCTCAATGGTACGGTAGAACATATTGAATTAAGGGTCACCCGGATTAGAAATGTCAATGGAGACCTTTATATTATACCTAATGGAGAGATTAAAAAGATCATAAATCATTCCAAAGGCAACAAAACAGCAAACATCGATATTCCCATATCCTACGAGGCAGATTTAAGCAAAGCTGTAGATATTGTAAACAAGATTTGCGAAGAAATCGTAAAAGAATTCGATGTAATAGTAGAAGCACCCAAAATATTGGGGGTTACAGAGTTTCATAAGGATAATCTAGTTTTGAGAGTAACAACCAAAACTCTACCCAATGAACATTACGCGGTTGAACGAAGATTTCGCGAACTCGTTAAGGATGAATTCAGCAAGGCAAATATAGAGTTTTACTACAGGCAAAGGCCATTATAATACAACTATCGTATACATAACATGTTACTTTACGGAGGAAATCATATGCCAATTAAATTTAATGTCGGTGATGTGGTAGAAATGAAAAAACAACACCCATGCGGAAGCAAGGAGTGGGAGGTAATGCGAACCGGTGCAGACTTCAGAATAAAGTGTCTTGGTTGCTCACACCAGGTAATGCTTCCACGGCCAAAATTCGAGAAAAATGTAAAGAAAATAATCAAGTCTGTGGGAGACTGTTGAATTTCTCGTAGCTTTACAAACATTTTTAACCACTATTATATACTATATGCAGCTATTTCAAATAAAAATTTACTTTGAAAACAAGTTAATTATTATAAATATAATAATAGCTGATAATCCATAATTATAGTATGAAAAATATTCTATGATGATTATGATTTTAAATAGGCAAATATCTAAACCTTACCTATTAATTAATTTTATAATTTCATCCAAATCACTATCACTCAATCTTTCTATATGAGTAATCCTCTTTGCGTTACTGTATAGATATAATACCCCTCTATATTGACCATCCAAAGGTATAAAAATCTTACCTGAGTATGGCATGTAATCATTTTCTTTAGCACTCTCAAGACTTTTGGCACTAATCAGATTCTTTGTATTGTAGTCCTTTGGCAAATTTATAGTAATACATGGAATTTTGTTAACAATAACATAATCATCTGGTAGGATTTCTGCTGATAACCTAGGTGGTATTATATCTAATTTCTTAAATGTCATTTTATCAAGCAGGTCCCTTAACTCCGTACATTTTTCAGAAGACAGTTCAAATTCTTTTTCACCCATATTATAAACTTTAACTACTTCAGGTTGTGGAAAATGCTCATCTTCATTTACAGTATTATTAGACCTGCAACTAAGCAATATAAACCCAGCAATACAAATAATCAGCATTAATTTTAAATATCTACACATGAAACATCTCTCCCATTTCAAAGTAATTGCAAACAGATAATGTGCTCATCTGAAGTTACTAAACCTTAATGCATTAATAATAGTACAATTTCCAAGTATTATACCAAAAATAGCCTTATTTAGTAAAGTAATATTTTACATCTCACTAAAACAATATCAATTCATAAGTATAAATGTTGTTAAATTCTGTAACGTCTGATATAATTATGATATATAACTAAAAGTGTAACGATGAATATAGTGATGGTTTTACCAAGTGCTCCGATTGTGATGTTGAATTGGTGATTAAACTCTGTGAAGAAAAGGATGTTATAATTGGTGTTGATTATATAGAATATGAATGTGTAATGTCTAGCAGGTCCCAGCAGGGTGTTAGTTAAGAAAGACCAGGCTGAAACAGCAAGAGAAATACTTAAAAATGTAATACTTTCATAATCATACCAACCAACAATATAAAGGAGGATACTTATGGAACCCAAAGATGATAACCTTAATAATGAGTCAAATGAATTTGAAAAGAATTTGTCTGATTTAAAAGAGTGGCAGGATAATCAATACAACCCTGGATATTATGTCGGTACAGGGAAGGTTGCAACTCCTATAAAAAACATGGTCAAACATCCTGTCTTGTTATTAATTTTAGGCTTATTTGTGGGCTTAATTAACGGCATTCCGCTTTTAACCCGGATTTCTACATCCGATTTTTCGGCAGATCTACTACTTAATATAATTATATTAGTTATATCAATCCTTCTAATTTACAGAAGCATAGTTGCACTTGCAAAAAATAAAACAACTGAAGAAAAATAAGTCATAATTATGCATTAATTCATCCTTTCAATTACATAATAAATAATAAAAAATAAAAGGATGATTATATGCTTTCAAATAATAATTCCAAGAAAACGATACTCTATATCCTTGTCTCTACAGCAGTCCTAAGCACCCTCGTTATTGCCTTATTTCTCAATTTTTACAAACAACCCCAGCAAAACCCTATCCCTCAACTTGATAATAATTCAGGCATTCCCCAACCTCAGCTTTTAAGTTCCCAAGGACAATCCGGTGTATCAGTTGCTGAATCGGTTGCAAAGTCATCCATACCTGGAGTTGTTGGAGTTTCTGTTTTAAGGGTAGATGGCAATTCAATTTTTGATGGAAATACTGCTGAAAAATGGGGCGTTGGATCAGGTGTTATTGCAACTTCCAATGGATATATCGTCACCAATCACCATGTAGCAGGCGGAAAATCCAAAAGAATAATAGTTTCCCTTTCCGATGGAAAAAATATTGACGGAACAACAATTTGGTCGGACCCCGTACTTGATCTGGCTGTAGTTAAGGTAAATCTAAATGGACTCCCAACAATACCTCTCGGCGATTCAAGTAAGGTACAAATAGGCCAGCCGGCTGTTGCAATAGGTAACCCATTAGGGCTTCAGCTTCAAAGAACCGTAACGTCCGGAATTATAAGTGCATTAAACAGAACCATAAAAATTGAAACTGATGAGGGAGCAAATTATATGGAGGACCTGATTCAGACCGATGCCAGCATTAACCCGGGTAATAGTGGAGGTCCTCTGCTAAACGCACAAGGTCAGGTTATAGGCATTAATACCATCAAGGTAACCAGTGCTGAAGCCATAGGTTTTGCTATACCTGTTAATGTAGTTAAGCCCATCATAAACAAATTAGTGGACAAAGGTCAATTTAAAGAACCTTACATGGGCATATTCGCCTATGATAAAGATGTAATTTCTTATATTGATAAAAATATTAATCTCGATAATGGTATTTATATCTCTACCATTGATAAGACTGGTCCTGCATACAAATCAGGAATAAAGGAATGCTGTGTAATTGAAGAGGTCGACGGGCATAAGATAAATACCATGATCCAGTTAAGGTCATATATTTATTCCAAAGAGCCTGGAGATGTTATAAACGTTACTTACTGTAATAATGGCAAACCAGTAAAAGTACCTATAACACTGACTGAAAAAGACGGTAAAACGTTTCTTACCAGATAGGAATCAAAAATTATTAATCAGGTTAAAGAAATCTTTATCTTTAAGAATTAGTTTATATTAGGATTTGGGAAATACGAGATAGTCATACTATTTTTGTTAATATTGGCAATAATCTTAATAGTATCACTCAAAAATTCTGGTTATATAAAAGGAGTAAAATATCATGTCAAATAACAAAAATATAAACGATTATACAGAATTTGAAAACACGGTAAAAGCATATATAAAGCTGGGAAGTGCCAAGCTTCAGAATGATCTAGTACAAACCAGTCAAGCTATTCACAGTATTGCTGAAAACAAAACCAAATGTTTTATGAAAAATATGGATAAAGGCCTTGATAAGGAAGAACGTGAATATTTGACATCCCTAATACTCTCAGGCATGCATCAGGCATTTTGTTACGGATATGGAATTGGAAAAATAGAAAACGACAGCTTCTATGGACTTTTATTTCCAACCTAAATTTTATCACATTAAATAAATATTTGATTTATACAGAAATGCTGTCAAATACTAGATATATTAAAGTAATTTAGGCATGTTAAAAATATAACTTCCCGTATAATTTGGCTTTTGTGTTCACTTAACTCATGAGCACATGCTTAAAGCAGGAAGTAATATTTCAATCATGCCTTAGTATATTGATTATCCTGGCGGCATTTCGGCTTTGCTACTTTCCCTGTATAAAAATCCAAGTTTTAAAAAAGAATAAGACATTAAAAAAGTACCTTCAAATATCGAAGATACTTTTTTTATTCTACTATACCAACTATTCAATTTTAAATTTTAAAACTTAATCAACTTTTTTTATGTTTGCTCCCAGGGATTTAAGTTTTTTCTCTATGTCCACGTAGCCTCTTTCAATATGTTCTATGTCTGTAATTTCGGTAATACCTTCTGCTGCAAGACCTGCCAACACTAGTGCAGCTCCCGCTCTTAGGTCTGTAGCTTTTACCTGAGCACCTAAAAGGTTGGGATTGCCTTCTATTATTGCACTTCTGCCCTCTATTTTGATGTTGGCACCCATTCTTTTAAGCTCATTAACATGCATGAATCTATTTTCAAATATTGTCTCAATCACCATGCTTGTGCCCTCAGCCTTGCTCATAAGTGATGTCATCTGTGCCTGCATGTCTGTAGGAAATCCAGGATAAGGATGAGTTTTTATATCCACTGCTCTTATATCATCTCCAGCTCTAATATGGACACTTGTAAGCTCCTCAGACACTTCAACCCCCGCTTCTCGAAGCTTTGCCGTTACAGGCTTTAAGTGATCCGGCACCACATTATCAACCCTAACATCTCCTCCGGTTATAGCAGCCGCCACCATATATGTTCCTGCTTCAATTCTATCAGGTATCACTGTATGGTTAGCACCTTTTAGCCTGTCAACTCCATTAATCCTGATTGTATCCGTACCTGCACCTTTAATGTCTGCCCCCATTGTCCCCAGGTATGTAGCCAAATCAACAATTTCCGGTTCAATAGCTGCATTTTCTATTATTGTCTGGCCATCGCTTATTGCTGCTGCCATCATTATATTTTCCGTAGCCCCAACGCTTGGAAAATCCAAATAGATTTTGCTGCCCTTAAGCCTTCCATTTACTCTAACTTCGATAAATCCGTGTCCTTGAGTTATTTCCGCCCCCATTGCAGAAAACCCTTTTATGTGGAGATCAACAGGCCTTGAGCCTATAGCACAACCTCCCGGCAGGGGTATCCTTGCAGCACCGTATTTTGCAAGCAGAGGTCCCATGATTAGAAATGATGCCCTCATTTTGTTGACCAAGTCATAAGGTGCCGTGGTATTTGTAATATCGGATGGATTAATTAAAACTGTAGTTTTTGAATTTGAAAATTCCACTCCAGCACCTAAAGAATTAATCAACTCTCCCATAACTCTAACATCGTTTAGATAAGGAATTTCTTCAATAACACTCTTGCCATCAGCCAGCAAAGAAGCTGCCATTATCGGCAATACCGAATTTTTGGCACCACTGATTCTTACCTCACCCTTAAGAGGCGTTCCACATGATATTATTAATTTGGACACATTAATCTCCCTTTCGTATATTAACTGTATTTATCTTTGGTTAATAGATATAGGTCATTTATTGTTATTAATATTCTGTCGTTATTATCGGTGTCGCAAGCCATAAATATGTCCTATCCTCTATTGCATTATATCTAGTCGCTAAATTTATGTTTATTTCTTTACCATTTACATTAATAGAGTCCTTAATCAACGGTGAATATGCACTCACGCTGGCAGTTTTCCCGTCATTAAACTCTTCAACACTAAGCGCACTCACCTCCTTTAAAACTTTCCTGCATATGTCATCAAGCAGGTATGGTTCCTTCTTTCCCTGGAATGTTCCCATTATACAAGCTGTAACTTTGGGCTTGGTTTTTAATTCATCAAATACCGGTAATACTTTTTGTTTCACACCCTCAAGACTTTCGTATGGCTCCTTGCTTATCAGGTTAGCCGATATAAAACTCTCTTCAGGTTTGTTACCGTTTTTATCTATTTGAAGGCTTATAATCGGGTTTTCATTTTGATCCAGATTGTTAAAAACCTGGATTTTTTGCTGTTCTTCACAATTGTTTTCATTATTTATATGTATATTGCTTTCGCTTACTCCAATGTTTGTCAACACACTTTTACCAATAGACCATAAGCTGTTTAAATTGCTGTTTTTTACCCTTCCCCAAAAATAAAGCTCACTTCTTAAAAACTGGGCACCTGATGCCTTAAAAGATTGCGAAAGTACATCTACCGATCCGTTATCTTTCTGTGATTTTTCAAAATACCTTATGGTAAGAATAATACTGATCAGAATGACTATGGAAATCAACATATAAACTGCTTTTTTCATAACCTCAGTCCTTTTCGTTTATTTCGCCAAAAAGAAAATAATACGGGCGTAATTCTATTAAATTATTGCCCATTAGACGAGGTATATACATATTTTTTTAAATCTAAAAATGCTTTCATCTTGATAAAAATCAATTAGTTTTTTACATTTGTCTATCGCAAATCCCGTAAAAACCGTTCGTTAATGTCTAGGAAATTGTTATGTATTCTACACAACAATTTCTCACGACAACACCAAGGTTGCAAAATCACAAGTGATTTTATTTTTGCTCTGCCAAATGTAAAACTAATAATGCTTTTTATCTTGATAATGCTCTACTTAATATGATGGCACAATTTGCCCTATTTATAAATGCTTCTTCATTAAAATTTCTATAAATGCTGTCACTTGTCGATAAAATATGGAGATCAAAAGTTATTTTTACATATTGGCTGTACCATTTATCCTGCTTTAGCTTGTCATATATTCCATTGTAATTTGTCTTAAGTTTGAATGCCTTGTATAAAATGGTACACGCCTCTCCTACAGTGACATTGTTATCCGGTCTCATGGTACCGTCATTATAGCCTGATATGAATCCATTTTCTGATGCTGTATTAATATAATCCCTAGCCCAGTGTTTTGAGATATCCTTATACTTAAGGTCACCGGATTTAACTATTTCCAAATTTAATGCTTTAGTAATCAGAACTGCAAATTCAGCCCTTGAAACTAGATCTTTAGGTTTATAGAAATCCCTTTCCTTACCGTTTAAAATACCCATGTCGTGAAGATGCCTTATAAATTCTTCAGCCTCGGTATTTTTGATATCTTTAAATGGTAGGTCTGCCCCTGGTGAAATATTTGTAAGCACAACCCTTATTGGAACAATAGCTCCTGCAAGGCTGTAATCCAGTGATGCAATATTTTTTGCTCCATCCTTTATCTCATAGCCTATATTTAAAGTCTTGCCGTTCTTTAAATGATAGAATGCAATGGATATTCCCCTCTTATCATAAGGGTCACTCCATTTTAATGTTATTCTTAATTTGTTCCCTTCAATTGAAACAGTATCATATACAACCCCATGTGCATAAGAAATACCGATTGGAAGAATATTTACAAGTATTATTGCAATTAATAGGCCAACAGCATATTTATATAGTGTATTCATAAAAGCCTCCAAGGAAATTTCGCTTTGCTATTATTTTTCGATCATGACTAATAACAAACCAAATAAGATACTATAGCTCACCGGTAAGAATAAGAAGCTTCTCTATCATTGCCGCTTCCTCCGCTCGAGTAACAGTTCCCGATGGGTTCAGGTAATTGGTATCCCTCTTTGTAACTATGCCGTTTTGTATTGCAAAATTAACCTGTTTGGCATACTTTTCAGATACAGCACCTATATCTTTAAACCCTGTATTTTCTGAACTTGAAGCATTAGCGGATTTACCTGTTTTTATTTCATATAGCCTGCTTATCATAGCAATTGCCTTTTCCCTTGTACAGTTATTTCCCTGGTTCCCAATCTCACTTTCAGTAATAATCTTAGCTCTCGATGCTTTTGTCATGTAATCATTGCCATAATTAACATTCATCACATCCAGCATAAGCTTTACTGCTTCTCCCAGGCTAATATTCTTATCAGGATTAAAAGAACTGCCTTCTATGCTTTTCAAATTGCATTTGGAAGCTACGTTATTGATTGAACTTTCTGCCCAATTGCCCGATATATCATCATAATAGCTTTTTCCGGGTTCTGCAACAGCAATATTGCCCGGCTTTTCAGCATTAACCTTTACAAACCCTTTTCCTGCATTCTCATCAAATACAGCACTTGTTTTAAGCTTGTTCCATTTCATACTTTCATTATCAAATCCATATCCGCTTGTCTTGCCCTCCCTATACCAGCTGTAATCGGTATATGGAAAGAGAATTTTCATCGGCTGATCAAACTTTTGCACAGTAGACAAGCTGCCCTTCCCATTAGCAGTCAACCCAATAATCACATCGCTTGTCTTAAATTCCAGGTTGGAGCTTCCCTCCTTCTCATTTGTTCCAGGAAATACAATGCTAAGTTCATAATTAAATTCTCCCACTTTCTTTGATAAAGACATTCTTGTTTTTTCGGCAAGCATATCATTTCCAAATATAAACTGCAGCTTTCCATCAGTATCGCTGTCTGCTGTGATAACCATATTTTCTTTTAGAACTGCCATAGCATCCAAAACTTTACTTCCAATTGTTATTTTAATATTGCTTGCTTTAGCAGGAGGATTGGTTAAATCTATTTTATAATCAATTACTTTGTCATTCTGCATATGCTCTACAAATCTATCGGCATTTGATCCGGTAATACTAATATTCCAAATATTGTTGATGAGCTTTGGATCAACAACTACAAACTCACCTGTAAGTATATTTTCAATATCCTGATCTGAATCATAATCGTCATCACTTCTTTCAGTCCGTACAGTTATGCTTTGTGTTGGAGCGGAGTAGGCCTGTTTTTTTGGGTCATATGCATATAATCTGGCATAGTACCTGAAATTGGATTTGAGACTCTCAACTTTAAACTCCGACACATTTTTACATTTATATTCAGTCATATTCTTATAATTAACATCTGATGCGACCTCAAGCTTGTACTCCATGCCTTCATCCATAACCCATTCAAATGTTATGCTGTTTTTTGTAATAGCATCATCACCGTTTTTTACACCAAAGCCTGCAGGAGTTTCAGGAGGATTTAAAGGCAGAGTCTTTAAAATATATGAGTCGCTCCATTCCGATTTAGAGCCTCCTGTGATCGTTTCAGCCTGAACCCAGAAAAAATATAGCGTATCCTGCAAAAGATTCTTTATCCTGTAAAAATTGGCATTTGCAAGATCCTCAGGGCTAATTTGTACTGTTCCAGTAGTTGAATTTATATTTTCTACAGTACCGTATTTTAAAGTATATTTGTAATTATTATTAAAATTCCATCCCAGATCCACAAAAGTATCCCCTGCAAGGCCATAATTAAAAATAGGCACTGTAGGCTTAACTATAGGTGGTACAACATCAGGGTCCGTTGTTATGACTATGGGGTCCGATGGACCTGATATAAGACTTACACTCCTTCTTGCAGCTCTTACCCATATGATGTAAGTAGTATTTGGAATAAGGTTTGTCAATGTGATGTCAACATTATGCTTTCTTCCATCAGGGTTTAAACTGCCATTCTCTGCTGCATCGTTAGGAGTGACCGGAAACCCGGTTATCTTGTTGGCAGTTATATTCTCAATGTCATTATATGACATTCCTTCAATGTATTCAACACATCCTACATCTATTGTAACACCTGAATCATACTCTACAACACGGTAGTTTTTGCCATCTAATGTTTCTGGTGTGGGTGAATAAACCGGAATATCGTCCTGACTTAACTTTTCTGTCCTTACATACTCCCATTTTCCAATTTCATCATTAAACTTTTCATACCATTTATTTTTAAGCCTTATTGTTGCAGTTGTTGCTGTAATAGCAGACTGACCTTCATCTGTCATTTTAATGCTAAATGGTGGCCTTCCGGGAATTAGGGGTTGATCTATGGGACCTTCCGATGGGGTAATTATTACTTTTACTGCAGGATCTGATTTTTTTACTACACTTTGAAGCCTGCCATCAACATAGTCTACCAGACTTTTTTTTGCAATTATTTTGAAATAATATGTAGAGTTAGCAGTCAGGTTTGAAACAGTATACTTGTAGCCTTTAATCTCAGTTCCGTTAATGATTAAATTTGCTGATGAAGGCTTAAAATCACGCTCAATTCTATTGCCTTCAGGTGGATTGTCCAGTAGGTTTGGGTTATCTATAAGCCATATATCATATGAAATCTCTGTATCAATACTTCCATCCCCTTTTTGGGGCACCCTCCAAAGAACAGTAGCACTGTTGGGTTTAAGTTCATCCTCATAGCTGATTATGGTATCTCCTGTAACCCTTTCAAAAAGATCTGTAATATCAGGTACTCCAGGAGTGGTTATTATATCATGCTCATTTAACAAAATTCTATCGGACTTAATCTTTATTCCAGGATATACATCCTCTCCATTTTTTGTTATACTTGCGATAATTGTATAGTAATATCTATTTTCTCCAGGAGGCAGCGTAATAAAAAAGTTTGTATCATCAACAGATGCCATATACTGCGGAACATCATTATTTTCCACATCACCCCTAAATATCTGATAGGAAATTGTCATATCTGTGCTGCTTAATCCAGTGACAACAGCACTCCAGTCAAACCTCCAGATGCTTCCTTCATCTGTTTCGGATATCTTGCTGGTTCTGGCTATAATAAAGCTACTAACCATTATTACACTTGATTCATCGGTTTTTTTAAGGATGGCCTCCACAATATCAGGCACAATTTTTATATAGTAAACCCTGCCTGGGTCATTAACTGTTAGTACATATTCCAGCCTGCCGGAAATCTGATTGACCTTTATAGGTCCTAGTGGCTCTATCTGTCCTTCTCCCACGTAGATGGGCTGAACATTGTTAAACTCTGGGGTTTCTGACACATAGAGCTTATAGTCAATCCTCCTGCCTACATTCCATACATCATCCCACTCAATTTTAAGCTGACTTACTCCATATGATGAACCTATAAGATTCATATCAGTCATAAATTTTACTTTGTTAGACTCAACAGATAATGCACTGTTATAGGTCGTGTTTCCATTTGAATGGGTGTGGTAAGCAGTCAGGGTGGCATAATAAATTGTTCCTGACTTAAGATTCTTAAGCCTTATCTGGGTAGTGCCTCCTGGAATGTCCCTTTCCCTCAGTTCTACTGTTACAGCAGGTTTATATGGTTTGTTTACCTCCTGCAGGTGAACGTTTATATATCCTGAAATTGAATCATTAGGAAATGTTACCTGGTCCCATTTCAAATCGACATAATAGCCGTCAAACTCATTATACCCAATTGGAGGTTCTTCAGCGTTTATTGCTTCAACCCTCAGTCTCTCCGGTGCTTCCTGGGGAGATATATCTGCGTTTGCAGCATAAGCAACCTTGTAATAATAAGGATTAATCGTCGCAAGAATAACAACAATAACTATCAGACTTAAAATTCTCTTAAAGGACTTCATAATTTTCACCTCACCTTTGCAAATCACCAGTCATTTCTAAAACCCTGACTATAGCTGATATGACTTGAGCCCGTGTAACAGGAGTATCCGGCTTGAAGTTACCCTTTTCATCAACATTAAGCACCTTAATATCAATGCAAAGAACCACATACTTTTTTAGTTTTGGTAATATGGATCCTTCATCGCTAATTTGATGTTTTATTGAAGGCTCAAAGTTTTCTATATCAATGCTCATTTTTGATGCATAAAGTTTTGCAACAATTCCTGCAAGCTCCTGCTTTTCAATGCTTTTCATCGTACCCACACTCCCAAAAATATCTGTGAGGCCCATTGCTGAGATCTTCTGTTTTGTATCAAGACCTGCCGCACCTTTTCCCTTACTAGTTATGAGCTCATACAAACTCACAGCATCTTTTACCGTTAGTGTGCTTTCAGGGTATATTGATCCGTTTGTTCCAAATACTTTGCTTAAGTCATATTTTGCCGCAAACTTTCTTATATCTTCAGCAGCCATGCTGTTTTCGGGCATATCTGATATAGAATTGGAATTTGTAATGACAGCGTATTTTCCTGTGCTGGAAGATGTAAACGAAACCCCGTCGCCTTCTGTTGTATAAGCTTTATCCGTTAGCTTCCTCCATGAAGTTTCTCCTGTGTTAAGAACATAAGGATATACTTTTCCCTTGGAACCTTTATATGTAAGCTTAATTGGCATAGCATCGTTAAGTTGTGTAACTTGTGCCTCACTTTTTATAATTCCCGGAGTAGTTCCATGACCTTCAATGGTTTTTTCTATATAGTTGGCTAATACTTTAATCAAATCATCAGTTTGATCCGAAAGGTACTTTTCCATCTCGCTGGGCGTCATTTTTATAGAATCCGAGGACAAGACAAGGTTTATTCTCTCCTGGATAAGTCCCGTATTTTTGTTGTACAGCTTATCCTTTATCAATTTTTCCACCTCAGAAGCATTTTTTTCTGCATCTATTGCCTTAAACCCAATTGAAGTAATTTTTGAGGCAAGCATGGAATTCCCAGGCATGACAGCACCACCGGTACTTCGTGAGATAGTCATTTTAAAGAATTCACTTTCAAAGTTATAATTGTTTGTCTTAGCTACGCTGCTTAAATCCAGTGTTCTAGGTCTTATCGTAAACTCAGTTCCCAAAGTTTTAATCACAAGGCTTCTATCTTCAGTGTTCATAAGTTTTATTATGCCTGCTGGTATATATACAACATCTGTATCAATATTTGCGGATGGCGAAATATCAAGAATATAAGGGTACCTTCCATTGTTCTGCAGTACATTTTCCATCCGCTCTCCCTTAAGAAGAAGCTTGTTTGTATCACTGTTTACAGCCATCTTCCACAGGAGATTTTCCTCCATTTTACCTATTTTATCAAGGAGTATGGCTTTTTCCTTTGTATCCTGGTCGGTCTTATCATAGTCATCCTGATTAAACTCCGTTCTTATATCTGCAGGACCCGCATATTTTGAATAGGAAACAGCAGAAGTATCAAGGGAGTCAACCTTGTATGCACGGACTTTTATATAATATTTCATGTTTGATTTTAGAGGGACGTGCTTAACAGTACCATCTGGCTGCATTGTAGCAATAGTCTTGATTCTTGCATAAAAGTTATAAAAGTTGGTACCGCCAAGTTCCGGTGACTTTTCAACATAATATGGAAGAACTTCCGAATTCATGTCTACAAACTGCTCAAGATCTGAATCTGACAATATTGTATACTCCACATCATCAGATGATTTTATTGCCAATTCATATTTATAGCCGCTTCTTCCCTTCCATTTTACTTCCACCTGATGATCTTTATCCATGGTTACTATGCCATTCTTCTCAAGAGCAAGTGAAAGGTCTGAGTTTCCCTTATAAACTCTAACATTATATAAAGATTTATATTTTAAGTTAAATATCCTTCCGTAATAAATTGTGTTTTCCCGCGACACAACATAATTAGCCCTTGTCAACGCTTTAAAGTCTTTATCATCCGGGCCTTTAATAAAAATTTTAAAGTCATCCGGAGTTGTGTTTACGCTTGTATCCTCCCATGAAATACCTATCTCAGAATCGGTTATAGGTATAAGGTTAGCCGGAGACTCAACCAAAAGCGTTGTTACTGGTATGCAAACCCAGGCACTGGATTTGCCGTTAGTTTTATTTTCAGCTCTTATACTGAAATAATACAATTTATTTGGTGAAATCCAGCTGTCTATGGAATATTGGCACTTTTTTGCCAAGTCATCATATGTAAATTTATCAGCTAAGGGCACTTCATCTGGATCAAGAGACAAATTTCCCAAAGCAGACCTAAAGCTATTGTAGTACATATCATCAGTATACATAGATGCGGGAGCATCAGATGCAATCATATTTGTTGTGCATATAATCTCATACTTCACATCAGGTTCCCTGTTTTTCCACTCAAACACCACAGTTGATCCAGATACCATAAGATTACCAGACCTGTCCCTAGCAATTGAAAAGTCAATAGGTGCTATAGGATTTCTCAAAGATTCATCTGGAGGCGACAGTCTGCCATTTACAGTGGTTACAGGCAATATAGCCGTAAACATGGATTCCTGTAAAGAAGACCCGAAAATCAACCTGGTCCTGAGGGTATAATAGTATGTGGTGTTAGGCTTTAACTTTGGTCCAAATACGCTGTAGGGTGAAGGATCCAAATTATCCAGGTTTCCCTCGGAAAACTTATACAGCGTTACTTTAACTGAAGTGCTCTGTGCATCGGTCCCTATGAATTTAACATCTCCAAGGGGATTGTCGGTGGAGCCTACTTTTATAAATGAATCCTTATCTGTACTGTTACTGGCATACAAGTCATAATAAACAGCCTTTGTAACACTCAAGTTTGATGTATAATCAGCCCAGTTAATATTTATCTTCTCAAATTGGAGCTCAATGTTATTGGAAATTTCCACAGGCGGACCTGGTATTGTTTCACTGTTGTTTTTTGTAAGCCTTAAATTATAAGGCATAGGCACTTCTCTTCCACCCATTGTTAGAGTTGTGAAGCTTATGGGAACCGACCTGTCAGAAATCCATTCCTTATCTGTAGATCCTTTATAAGCACCGCTTGCGGTATACATCTGCAAATAATACACCTTATTGGGTATAAGATACGTTGGGTAACCGTCAGGATTTATAATGTCATTATCTGCAATGCCATCCGCATCCTCACCCTTAAAGAGTTCAAAACCCTCCAACTTGTATACAAGCCTGTTTCCATCCTCAACAATATTGGGAGAATTGGCACTGACATACTTTACAAGCCTGTATTTCGCCTGAAATTCACCATAAAGCATACCGTTAAACTCCAGCCTTGGATATGGCAGAGTAGATATATCAGTCTGGCTTGTGCTTAATAGAAAGTGAAAATATAAATCCTCATTTTCGTCATATGGATCAGCATTTCTTACTTCATTCCAGTTCGAAGGTTTATTCCAGGAAATAGTAACGTCAGTTGATTTAATATTGACTACAGCATTGTTTTGAGGATTTGTTATTTCTCCTGGGACTGCAGTTCTGTCAACAATTGTAAGGCTTGTTGGTACTGGCGGCCTGGAATTATCCTCACTTATCGTATATGGCATTTTGGGTGATTCCAGCCTGTCACTAGAGGAATCAGTCTTGACAACCACCTTGTAATAGATGAGGTTATTAGCATTACTCACAGTAAATGCCGTCAATGCGTAGGCAGACCCATTTGGAAAGTAACTGTCATTGAGACTTTTTCTCACCCTCCAGTCACCCTCAACTGTAGGATCATCACCTGTCTGTACTTCATACTTTAAAGCGGGCAAATCAAGACTGCCCTGATTAATTCTATATACTTTGACATATACGTTATTTGCTTCATCTCTGGAAATCTGAAATCTTAATGGCGTATAAACATAAGGAGTAGCCCCCATCAGACGGCTTCCATTCTGTGTGATTGCAGCCCCAACTGTTATGGCATTAACAGTAGTCCCGGACGAGTTTTTAACAATTGGCTTAATATTCATGTAATACACTGTCCCCGGTAATAAATCAGCGTCAGGCAGCTGGTAAGACGCTTGAGCCGCAGGCAATTCCGATGAACTGCTTGCTCTTCCTATCAAATCAAAATTAACACTCCCAGCCTCATCCATCGCATTTACATCAGCTTCTGCACTGCTTCCCGACACACTAGCTTTGTATGATGAATCAGCAGGAGCCACCTGGTTCACCAGTATAGCTGATTGAGCTGAACCACTGTTTAAACTGTTATAGTCTGTAGATATATTTATCCTAAAGTTAAAAGTGGTAAATTCTCTTGTATCGTTATAAAACGAATTTATTTTTTGCTGAATCTCAGCCATGGCCTCCGGCTCATTTATATATTCAAAGGTGCTGGTAGCCGAAACCCATACCTTTGGAATGGTCCACTTAAGATTTAAAGCAGGATTAACCCCAATTTCATAGCCTCCTCCCAAAACAGCCTTTCTGGTCTGTTCCAGTACCTTTGCACTGAAGCTTATATTTGGGCAAAAATACAAAAGGCCTCTTCCAATAACCGGGCCTGTACAACCGCTGCTTCCATATACCTCCAGCCTTATGTCATATACAATATTGTCCAGAAGGCCTGGAACATCAATGGTATTTGTAATCTGATTACTATTGATTTCTTTAATCTCAACAGGCTCAGTAGGAGTATGATATACCACCTTTACAGACTGAGCCCCCGCCAAGGCAGGCCATCTAAGGGTTAATTTCTCCGAATCGAATGCATATGCCGTAAGATAGAAAGTTGATGCTGCAGCATTTACCACTTTTTGACTCACGGGAAAATTTCCAATAGCAATTATAATGGTCAAGAATACTGCCAGCAGCTTCCTCACAGATTTCATAAAACCGCCACCTCTATTTATATGTCTAGTAATATATATCGGCATTTAAAAATTATAAGATTAGGGGCATATTTTTTAAAATGCACTTATTGACACACATTATTACCTAATGTTAAAATGAATGTTTTGACATGTAAAAGTGTTTATAGTATACTTAAAATATAAAAACTTTATTACTCTGTATCAATGGGGGGGTGGTATTAAGAGTTTTCAAAAGTTTTATTCCATTTATTTTTCTTATTTGTAAGACAAGTTATAAATAGATTAAACTTTGTTAGTCTTTTCATTCAATATATATATAAATAGAAAGATAAATTATTTTCCTTTTTTCTTGCTTTATTTGTTATGGAGGCGTACATATGTATAATATAGGAGATAAGATCGTTTATCCGATGCATGGTGCAGGAATCATTGAGTCTATTGAAGAGAAAGAGATTCTTGGCCAGAAAAAAAGTTATTATGTGGTAAAAATACCCGTAGGTGAAATGAAGGTAATGATACCCACAAGCAATGTAACGGATATAGGAATTCGGGAAGTTATTAGTAATCAAGATGCCGATAAAGTATTAGCCACCTTAGGTGAAATGGAGCAATCTTCAAACAACAATTGGAATAAACGGTACAGGGAAAACATGACTAAAATAAAAAGCGGTAACATTTTTGAAATTGCCTGTGTTGTGAGATCACTCATTCAAAGGGACAGAGATAAGGGGTTGTCTACAGGTGAACGCAAAATGTTAAATAGTGCAAAACAAATTTTAGTAAGTGAACTTGTTCTGGCAAAAAATATTGAACCATTAGAAATAGAAAGAATAATGAACAAGTATCTCAATTTTTAGTTGTTTCGCCTATTACGAAGCAATGACCTCTAAGACCGCCTTATGATTAATCTGGGGGATAACTATAGTGCTTAATAAAATCATAAAGATTTCATTCTCCGTTGTTGGTGGTATTACCGGTTTTACGTTGACTAATACCATTTTGTCTTTATCTAATGCTCAAACAGGCTTAATGATTCAGATAACGATGATAATATTGTCTGCTATATTTTGTGGTGTGTTATTCTATTTGGCAGGCGATAAAACTATTGAATTGGTTACAGCTGTGTTTGATAAGACAGAAAAAATTGTACAAAATTTAAGCTTATATGAATTAGCAATAAGTTCAATAGGGTCAATTGTTGGCCTGATAATTGCAAACCTGATTGTTATACCGATAAAAAATATTGCCATAATCGGTTTGCCTTTAGCTTTGTTTGCTAATGTTTTCTTTGCTTGCATTTTTTTCTCTATAGGGCTTGTAGTTGGAAAGCGTAATGATTCTATTATTGATTCATCAAAGTTTGCGAAAAATACAGCAGGTAGTTTTTCCGGCAAAAAGCTTCTCGATACCTGTACCATAATAGATGGGCGCATACTTGATATAGTAAGAACAGGGTGCATAGACGGTAATCTGATTGTACCTGATTTTGTGCTGGAAGAATTACGTTTAATAGCTGACTCTTCCGACTCATTAAAAAGAGCCAAAGGTAAAAGAGGCCTGGACATCCTCAATATACTGCAAAAAGAATTTGCTGACATAGTTAGTGTTAAAGAATTTGAGGGAATTGAGGGTAATCAGGTTGATGACAAGTTATTAAAAGCTGCAAAAAAAATAAACAGCACTGTTATAACAATCGATATGAACCTTAACAAAGTGGCAAGCGTCCATGGAGTTAAGGTGCTGAATATAAATGATTTATCCAATGCTGTCAAACCTGTGGCATTACCTGGGGATGAGATGAAAATTCAGGTTGTGAAGGATGGCAAGGAACCAGGCCAGGGACTGGGTTATTTGGAAGATGGAACCATGATAGTTGTGGAAAACGGTAAAAACTATATCGGACAATCCATAAGTGTTACTGTTACAAGCCATCTTCAGACCTCAGCAGGTAGAATGATATTTGCAAAACCTAACTAAGGTATAACTTTCAATTTAGCAAGTAATATAAAAAAAATTAACAGCTCATTAAAGCTAAGACACTATAAACAAAGTGTTTTAGCTTTTATATTGATAACGCTTTTAATATATTTCTATTGACACTGGAAAAGCACGAATATAAAATAAAGAGTGTGTTTTTTTAGGTGTTATTCAGATTTATTCTTAAGATATATTTTATTTAAGGGTGGTTCGGACCATTTAGGAGGATTTTAATCATGTCTGTGAAGTATGTATTTGTTACCGGCGGCGTTGTGTCAGGTTTAGGGAAGGGGATAACTGCCGCATCTCTAGGAAGGCTCTTAAAAGCAAGAGGCTTGCACGTTACTATTCAAAAGTTTGACCCCTATATAAACGTAGATCCAGGTACTATGAGTCCATATCAGCATGGAGAAGTTTTTGTTACTGATGACGGTGCTGAGACAGATTTAGACCTGGGCCATTATGAAAGGTTTATTGATGAAAACTTAAGCAAAAACAACAATGTTACAACTGGAAAGATTTATTGGTCCATCATAAGCAAAGAAAGAAAAGGAGACTTCCTTGGCGGTACTGTTCAAGTTATACCACACGTTACCAATGAAATTAAGGACAGGATTTACAGAGTTGGAAAATCCGATCGCACCGATATTGTTATTACAGAAATCGGCGGAACTGTTGGAGACATAGAGAGCCTTCCTTTCCTGGAAGCTATCAGACAGGTGTCAACTGATGTAGGACGTGAAAATGTAATGTATATTCACGTTACACTTGTTCCATATCTCAGCAACTCCAAGGAGCCTAAGACAAAGCCTACACAGCATAGTGTAAAGGAATTGAGGAGTATAGGTATACAGCCTGATGTCATAGTTTGCAGAACAGAAGAACATCTTTCAAAAGACCTTAGAGATAAGATCGGTCTATTCTGTAACATTCAGGGTGATTCAGTAATTCAAAACCTTGATGCAGACATATTGTATGAAGTTCCTCTAATGCTTGAAAATGAGGGTTTGGCAGATATTGCATGCAAAAAACTTAATCTTCAATGTAAAGCACCCGACCTCACAGAGTGGCAGGAACTCGTTAACAAGCAGAAGAATTTGGATAGATCTGTAACCATTGCACTTGTCGGCAAATACGTAGAGCTTCATGATGCATATATAAGCGTTGTCGAATCTTTAAAGCACGGCGGAATAGCTAATAGTTCAGACGTTAAAGTCAAATGGGTAAATTCAGAGTATTTAGATGAAGGCAACCTTCTTGAGAACCTGGGTGATGTTGATGGTGTGTTGGTTCCCGGAGGGTTTGGAGATAGAGGAATAGAAGGAAAGATTTTAGCTGCAAAGTATTGCCGACTAAATAACGTACCTTACTTTGGAATATGTCTTGGTATGCAAATGGCTGTCGTTGAATATGCAAGAAATGTTGCTGGCCTTTCAACAGCACATAGTTCCGAGTTTGACACTTCAACAGCTTATCCGGTAATTGACCTTATGCCGGATCAAAGGGACATCGATGAAATGGGCGGTACAATGAGGCTTGGATTATATCCATGCAAGATTAAGGAAGGATCAAGGCTTAACCAGATATACAAAGAAGGTCTTGTATATGAAAGGCACAGACACAGGTACGAGGTTAGCAATGAGTTCAGGGATATATTGGTAAGCAAGGGTCTTACAGTTTCAGGTGTATCTCCAAGTGAAAAGCTGGTAGAAACAATTGAACTTACCGATCATATTTGGTATGTTGGAGTACAGTTCCATCCTGAATTCAAGTCCAGACCAAACAGGCCTCATCCTTTGTTTAAAGACTTTATAAGAGCTTCTCTGGAATTTCAGGATAAAAAGTAGTTTTATAATTTAAAAATGTAAAAATTCAAAAAAGCCAGCTATTAAGCTGGCTTTTTTATATTTATTTCCAATACGTTTAAAAGCCGTAAACCCGTGATTTCCCAGCTGTATTCAATTATTTTCTATAATGTATAAACTTTATTAGTTTTGACAATACTTATTTATACAAAGCTAAATAAGTTAACTTAGGAAGAACAAAGATATACATAACATTTTAGGGGGATTTTACAATGAAAAGAAAGGTATTATTTAATTCTGGATCCAGACCGGTTATAAAGTTAATTTCAAGCATTCTAGCACTTTTGGTTCTTATTTCTATACTTATATGTAACTCATATTCTGACGAATTTAACAAAAATCTGTCAGATGATATTATCAGGCTCCATGTAATAGCCAACAGCGATACAACTGAAGATCAGGCACTTAAAAGAAGCGTACGGGATGTTGTATTAAAATATATGAAAGATAACTTAAAGCTTGATTCAAGCCTTAAAGATGCAAAAGATATTCTCAATAAAGATATGGATAAAATAACCGCAATAGCAAAAGAAGAGGTTTTAAGATGGGGTAAAAACTATCCTGTAAAATCAATGCTTGGTAATTTTCCTTTCCCAACAAAGACATACGGTGATATAGCTTTGCCAGCTGGCAATTATCAGGCACTGAGAATAGTAATAGGAACAGGTGAAGGAGCTAACTGGTGGTGTGTGCTGTTTCCTCCGTTATGCTTTGTTGATGCAACCCATGGAACAGTACCCGACGATGTAAAGGTAAAGCTTAAAAATTGCATGTCTGAAGAAGAATATGAGGTTATCACATCAACTAACAATGATGATATACCAGTTAAAGTAAAATTTAAAGTTATGGATTTTGTTAATGGCTCCAAAGTAAAGATATCATCATTTTTTAATAAAGTGTTCAAGAAATAAGTGCACAATCGGCACAATTCCTCTTTGTATGGATTTTATCGCATTAGCAGACTGCGATAAAATCCTATTTAGTCATTCCTTATATTCTTTGAAATAATTACTTTTAATAATAATATCTGCTATTTCCAGCCCTTTAATTTCGTTTTCCTTTTGTTTTTGATCCGTATCTATGCTTCCAACCCTGCTTCCATTTGCCAGTATGACAAAATTCTTATTTGTATTAAGTAGATTTCTCCCCATGGCAGAATTTGAATATTCCTTTTCATCCACCCCCATAAGGCTTAGCAATGTAGGCATGATATCAATCTGTCCACCCCTGACACTCACAATCTCTTCTTTACTACCCTTACTATATACCATAAAAGGAATATAGTTGTAGTTTTCCATCCACCAATCCTCTTTATTTTTCATGCTGACAATATCATATCTATAAAACTTGTGAACTCCACAGTGATCACCACCTAAAGCAATAACGGTGTTCTCGAGCATACCTGCCCTATCCAGTTCATCTATAAAATTGCCTATCTGCTTGTCTGTATAATGAACAGACTGAAAATACCCGCCCATCCTTGTTTTATCAACATCCTCCGGAATGGTCATTGATTTATACTTTTGAGGAATGTTAAAGGGTCCGTGACTGGACAGAGTAACCATAAATGTATAAAAAGGCTGTTTTTGCTTTAATATTATAGGCTTAACCTGCTTAAAAAAAGATCCGTCACTAAGCCCCAAACCTATTATTTCATCCATAACAAATTGGGATGAGTCTATACATTTTTGAAATCCAATGGATTTAAGTGCCTTCATCCAATTCCAATAGCTTCCCTTATCAGGATGTATGGCGGTAGTCGAATATCCTGTTTTTTCAAGTTGCAATGGCAGTGAGTTATAGTAATTGTCTGGGTATCTGAAAAATGTACTTCCCCTTCTTACCGGGTAGATAGAGGTATTTACCATAAAATCAGCATCAGAACTGGTACCCATATTTACCTGCTCCTCAACATGATTGAAAAAAATGCTGTTTTTTAAGAGCTTGTTGAGATTAGGTGTTATTTCCTGCCCATATACCTTTCTGTTCAAAACGAAGTTCTCAAGGGACTCAACCTGAATATATATAAGGTTTTTTCCTTTAAACATTCCCTTATATTTATTATCCGGAAGGTTTTCATTCTTGGCATTGTACCAGTCTTTTATTTCCTTAACCTCTGCCTGGCTGAGTTTAACTGTTTTGCAATCATTATAGTACACTATAAGGTCATTTATATGGTATCCAATTGGTGATAACCTCTTAAAAGTAAGATCTGGCCTCCAGGTAACATCAAAAATGAAAGCATACTTGTCTTTAATCCCCAAAACCTGGGTTTTAAAAGGGATATGAAGTAAATATCCGGCTGAAATCAAAAATAATACGGAAAAAACAACCGGTTTAGCCCGTGATGTAAATAGCTTTTTATGAAGCCATATCATCACAAATAGCATGATCGGAATATCAATGATTAATAATATATCCCCTGCACTAAAAAATGATATGACTGAATCGGACAGGTTATCAAGGTTTCCTATCTCCTTTAGCATGTGAGGAGTTACAAATTTTTCAAAAGCCCTGAAATATAAAATATCAACAATAAATAAAACTGTGATTAAAAGGTTTGTGACAAAAAGATATATTCCCCTGCCAATCCCCTTTAATAGAAAGCATCCTACCAAAATAATCAATATGAAAAATATAAAGTAAAGGGGATAATATATGGTGGATAACCCTTTTATTATATTTACTTCGGAAAAGTTCGGCCCTTTGACATATCCAAGAAAAACTACCGATTTAAATGCAATGGCTAAAAAAGTGTATAAAAAACAAATTTCCTTAATCGTAAAGTCGGCACACCATTTACTAATCCTTTTTATAAATTTCCAAATACAAATTACCATATTTCTCATGTTCCTCACTATACACTCCCCTAATGAAACTCTTTATAAAATAATATTTAAAAACTATTTATCGCTTTAATATAGTTACATAATTATAAACTTTTTTACACGTTTTGAAAAGAAACAAACTCCAATATTTATATTTTTAATTTTCCAGCACAATATGTTGCTTTTTGTTGATTAATGTTACTTTAAAGAGTAAAATATAATTACATTATTACATTATAAATTTACGATCAGGAAGGTAATATATGATTCGAAACACAATCATTACAAAAGATCAATCATTGAGTGCTATAAAAAACGGTGAATTCGGCAGGGACGTTATAAGTTCCCAGAATATCGTCATTGTAATTATGACACAGGATTGGTGCCCCCAATGGACTGATATGAAAAGCTGGGTTTATTCCATTAAGACAGATAAAAATATTGACATATATGAGCTTGTATATAATAAAACCGATTATTTTTATGAGTTTAAAAACTTTAAAGAAACTCGCTGGAAGAATTTTAACGTTCCTTATATACGCTTTTACAAAAATGGCAGTATGTATAAACAAACTAACTATATCTCCGAGAGCGAATTTATGAATATACTTGAATCAATGTCCTGATGTATGTGCGTCTCTATGTTTTTGTCATGTAAATCTTATAAATTTTATATTTTTATTTTAATCAGCCACATCAAAAATTTACTTTACTCCGAAACACTATACCAGGAAGGGAGTTTGATTTTTCTTGGCTATCTCAAGTATATTCAATCTAAATAGAAAATTTGAGAAAACTGGGGATTCTCAAGATAACTCCTTGCTCGAAATACTTGTAAAGATTAAAAGAGGGGATGGTAATTTAAGAGAAAGATTTATACTTGCTCACAAACCTTTCATCTTCAAAGTTGTATCAAAGGTTATGGGAAAATTTATAACCGAAGACAACCATGATGAGTTTAGTATTGGTATGGAAGCTTTTAATGAATCTATAAACAAGTTTGATCTTAATAAAGGATCTAATTTTTTCATGTTTTCTGAACAAGTAATAAAAAGTCGTATAATTGATTTTTTGCGAAAAAATAAAAAAAGCAGTACAGTTTACCCTTTCTCCAGTATTGATGAATATGATGCATTTGAAGAAAAATATCTAACTTCCGACTCCCATTACAATTATGAAAATATTGAGGTAAGCGAAGAGATCGATGCCCTAAGGCATGAACTGGCAAAATATGGCATAACCATCGCGGATCTTGCTGTTAGTTCTCCAAAGCATGACGATTCCCGCAGGCTTTGTATAAGAATAGCAAGAATCCTTGCCAACGACAACCAGCTCTTTGAAAAGCTGAAGAAAAACAAAAACATACCTAGAAACGAGCTCCTAAAAAAGGTAAATGTACACAGAAGAACGATTGAGAACAATAGAAAGTACATAATTGCTGTTTCAATAATTTTAAAAAGTAATCTTGAGATATCCAAAAGGATTTTCAAGTATGCGGAGGAGGGGATAAGCTAATGAAGCACAGCGGTACTATTGAATATGGTATGGAAAATTCAATAGATAGTGCACATGATAACAACTATGATATAGGAATTGTTTATGAAATGTCTGACAGTGAGGCTGTTGTCCTCGACTCAAATGGCCGATTTATTTTCATTCGCCGTAAAAGCCATATGGAGATTGGGCATACTGTAAAGTTCAGGTATTCAGATGTTCTGCTTCACAGAAATAAAAAGCAGAAACTTTTGCCATTTTTATCTGCAGCAGCTGCTGTACTGATTGCTGCCCTGGTTCTATTTAAAGTATACAGCCCATTTGGAACTCCAATATATGGGTATATTGATATTGATGTCAATCCAAGTACCGAATTTGAATTTGATAAAAACCTCAATGTTGTTAATGTTGTTGCTCTAAATAATGATTCCGCAGAAGTGACTGATGACATTGACCTATACGGCAAACCTGTTAACCAGGCATTGGAGGAGTATATTGAAAAGCTTATTTCCATTGGTGTTATAGATAAAAAATCTGAGAATTTTGTTTTACTCTCAGCAGCATTATATGATGCTGATGATAAAGCTGCTGTAAATTCTCTTCTGTCAAATAGTAAGAAAAAAGTTGATTTAATTGCCAAAAGCCAAAAACTGAAAATAAGAAGTGAAGCTTTAAGTCTTGCTTCATCCCATAAAAAAGCTTCATCAAAAAATAATGTATCCATGGGAAAGTATTATTTATATTTGAAAGCAAGGGAGAACGGCAGTCAATTAGACGAATCCAGCTTAACCGATACTCCTGTTTTTCACCTGGCAGAATTGTCAGGCTTATTTAAAACCGATAAAAAGGGTTCATCCTCCGTAACTCCAAATACTAACAGTAAGTCCACAAATACCAGTCAGCCTTCCGGAAAGGCAGCTGCTTCAAAGCCTGTGGCTACGAATACATCTATAACTACGCCTGCAATACAGGCTTTATCACCAACTTCAAAGCAGACACTAAATTTATATACAAACACGCCTGCTGCAAAAATTACACAAACACAAAGCAGCAATACTCCTGCTCCTTCTAAGGTTAAGGCATCTGATTCATTTCCTACTCCTTCCGGCACTACCGGTAAAAATAATTCGGAAAAGAATGGATCAAATAGCCTGAAGCTGGAGTTTTACAACAGAGACAAACTAAAACGCACCCAGGGAATCAGTTTGGATTTTAAAATTACAAATACAGGTTCTGACACAATAGATTTGAAAGACGTGAAGATAAGATACTATTTCACTAAAGAAGGGGATTCCAAACCCATATATTCATCATATTTCTTCAGCCATGGAGAAAAAACCGATGTTCATGGTAAATTCGCAAGTCACTCCCTGGCAAGCGGTACAGATCATTATGTTGAGATATACTTTGATAATGGTACCCTGCTTCCAAATAAAGAGGTTTATGCATTTGGCTCAATTACCAAGGAAGATTGGGGCTATTTTGAACAGGATAATGATTATTCCTTTGATGCTGAGGCTAAGGATTTCACAGTCCAGGACAAGATTACTGCCTACATCTCCGATGCACTGGTATGGGGAAAAGAGCCAAATTAGGTGATGGTTTATTTTTATTAATTATATTAAAATTTCAAAAATTAGGAGGTAGTCAATATGAAACATGCACAAAAAAAGAGTTTTAAGAATCTGCTATCTTTGTTGCTTGCACTTACTGTTATATGTGCAACATTCCCTGCAATGAAGACATCAGCTGTTACCACTCAGCCCTACAAATGGAATAACGTGAAGATTGGCGGCGGCGGCGGATATGTTTGCGGGATTGTTTATAACCCCACAGAGAAGGGCCTTGTTTATGCTCGTACCGACATGGGAGGAGCATATATAAGAAATAAGACAACATTAGAATGGGAGCCTCTTACTGATTGGGTATCACCAGATGAGTGGAACCTTTTAGGATGTGAAAGTATAGCTACAGACCCGGTTGATACAAAAAGAGTTTATATCGCCGCTGGTACATACACAAACAGCTGGACAACAATGAATGGATATATTCTGCGTTCCAGCGATTACGGCAAAACATGGGAAAGAACTGAGCTGCCGTTTAAATTCGGGGGAAATATGCCCGGACGTTCAGTTGGTGAGCGTTTGATGGTTGATCCTAACAGCAATAACATATTATATTTTGCTGCAAGAAGCGGTAAAGGTTTGTGGAAGAGTACAGACTATGGTAAAACATGGGCAAAGGTTAGCAGTTTCACAAATGTCGGAAACTATGTTGAAGATCCGAATTTCGAATATTCATCTGACAATTTGGGATTGTGTTTTGTAACTTTTGATTCATTTAAAGGTACTAAAGGTACCCCAACAAAGGACATTTACGTTGGTGTTGCCGATAAAAAGAATCCGTTATATGTAAGCCATGATGCAGGTGCAACATGGAAACCAGTTGAAGGTCAGCCTACAGAAAGTACTTTCAAGCAGCATAATAGTAAAGCTTTAAAAATTGGTATACCGCATCATGCAGTTATAAGCAGCAAAGGAATTTTATATGTTACATATTGTGATAGAGGTGGTCCTTACCAGGCTGACGACGGTGCAGTTTATAAATATGATACAAATACAGGTGTATGGACAGATATAACTCCTCCTTCAGACTATAACTGGGATGGTTCTCCAAAGTATGAAAACTGGTACGGATATTCGGGTTTAAGTGTTGATGCACAAAATCCGGACACACTCATAATTTCATCACTTCAGTCATGGTGGCCGGATAACTATATTTTCCGTTCACTGGATGCAGGAAAATCATGGGATCCTATATGGAAAATGGGGGATTCATATCCATCAAGAAACATGAAATATACTATGGATATTTCAAAAGCACCCTGGCTTACATTTGGAAATAAGATAAACGCAGCAAGCGGCGGGTTGGTAAAAGGTGACGAAATAATGAATAATCCTGCACCAAAACTTGGATGGATGATGAGTGCACTTGCAATTAATCCCTTTGATTCCAATGAAATGATGTACGGTACAGGTGCTACTATTTACGGTACAAAAAATTTGACAGACTGGGATAAAGGCGAATTTGTAAATATCGAAGTTATGGGAATGGGAGTTGAGGAAACTGCCGTCTTAAGTCTGATATGCCCGCCAGTTAACGGTGTAGAACTAATAAGCGGTGTTGGTGATATCTGTGGATTTGTACATAAGGATTTAAAAACAGGTCCGGATATGATGATGACAACTCCAAGGTTTACTAGCACTACAGGTCTGGATTATGCCGAGCTCAATCCCAAAATTATTGTAAGAGTTGGTAACACCGATAAAGAACAATATGAAATGGTCAAAAAGAGCGTTGCTATTTCAAAAGACGGCGGTGAAACATGGTCGGAAGTTCAACCAAATGTAAGCTATACATTCCCATCAACTAATGCAGACGATATAGTTCAGGGTGGTTCTGTTGCAGTATCTGCAGATGGTGCAACCTTTGTCTGGTCGCCAAGCACAAGTCAGGGAGTTATATGCTATGTAAACGGCGGATGGAAAGCTGTCAGCACACTTCCTGCAGGAGCTAATGTTTGCTCGGATAGAGTTAATCCAAAAGTATTCTATGCATATGCAAAAAATACTTTATATGTAAGCAATGACGGTGGTCAAACATTTACATCTGCAAAAACAGATTTGGAAGCTGCTTCTGCCAAAATTAAAGCAGTCCCCGGCAAAGAGGGTCATGTATGGATTCCGGGTTCTACAACAGGCCTTTCATATACAACTGACGGTGGTAAAACAATTAATAAAGTTAATGGCGTTACAAGATGTGATGTTGTTGGCTTTGGTAAAGCAAAAGCCGGTGAAGATTATCTTGCTATTTATATATGCGGTGAAACAGATGGCTTATATGCCGTATATCGTTCTGATGACATGGCTAAAAACTGGATAAGAGTAAATGACGACCAGCACCAGTATGGTTCTATAAACTACTCAATTACAGGAGATCTAAGAGTTTACGGACGTGTTTTTGTGGCAACAAACGGGAGAGGTATTGTATACGGCGAGCCAAACGGTACAGCGGTATCACCTACCCCTACCAAACCTACTTCACCAACATCTACTCCTACAGGTCCTGTACAAGGCAATAAGCTTTCAGGTTATATAGCACCTGATTTCACATATAGTGCTGAAGCAGGAAAAACAGTTAAAGCCGGCTTCAAGATTGAGCTAGTTGGTATAGGCCGCTCCGCTACCACTGACCAGAACGGTTATTTTGAAATTAGTGGTATAACGGAAAAAGTAGCATCATTTAATGTTAAAATAAGCAAAGCAGGCTATCTTGCGAGGGAAATAAACAAAATTGTAATAGACAGCAACAAAGTTATAGGTACATCAGCCTCCCCTGTACTTATGTGGGCAGGCGACCTTAACCAAGACGGTACAATTAATATGTCCGATATAATTATAATGGCTAAATATTTCGGTGGGGTTAAAGGCGATGGAACATACTTACCGGATGCCGACCTCAACTCCGATTCATCAATAAACATGTCGGATGTAATGATCCTTGCTAAACACTTTAACGCAACAACATCAAGCTACTCAGCTGCAGTTGTGTAATAAAATCACCTCTGGCTTTCTTACAAAATCAAAAAGTGATTTTGTAACCTTGACTGTCGTTGTAAGAAATTGTGATGCAGATTACACCACAATTTCCTAGACAAATACAAATTAAAAGTGCTATCAATCACTTTTAATATATATTTTCTCTTAGATTTGGCGTATGCACGTTTCTCTTTGATGCATACGTTTTTTTTATATTTATAAAGAACACTTTTTAATTTTTTATGTTATACTATGGTTAATTTACTTAAATAAACATTTACTAAGGAGATGTTATTAATGCCAATTGATATTACAACAGGGTTAATCATATTAGCTGTGCTTGCATTTCTTGGAGCAACAGCAGTTTACAATAGAATTAAAAACAACAATAGAATAACAAGTCATATAAAAAGTTCATGGGGGCAAGTACCTGAAAATAAATATAAGCCAGGAGACATGGAATCCATAGCCAGCTTCTTTAAAAATCTATCAAAAACAGAAAAGGATAGCTTTTACATTGACGATATAACCTGGAACGACCTTGATATGGGCAAAATATTCACCCGCATTAATAATACCTGTTCATCTCCTGGTGAAGAGTTTTTATACTATTTAATGAGGACACCCGATTTTCTTGCAAATGAGCTGGCTGATAAAGAAAATCTCATGGAGTTTTTTGATAAAAACAGCACCACTAGGGAGAAAATTCAATTCCTGCTTTCAAAAATAGGTAAAAACAGAAGTTTCAGTCTTACCAATTATCTTTTTAAAATGGTAAGTTATGACTCATGGAAGTTCACAATTTACAGAATACTTTCTATCATACCAATAATTTCTTTGGTAATTCTAATATTTAATTTTAATATAGGTGTAACCCTATTAGCTTTATCTTTTGTAACCAACATAATAGTCTATAATCTCGCCAAAACCGAGCTTTCAACCGAGCTTGATGCAATAAGCAGGATTATTTCGCTGGTTAATTGTGCAATAAAAACAGCTGGGATAGGTCACATTTGCGGGCATGAAGCAAAATTGGCAGACACATTAAAAAATGTTTCAAAGATTGGCAAGCTAAGCTATTCCGTCGTCCAAAACAGCAGCGACCCTTTTACAGAAACAATTAAGATTGCTTTATTAGTTGATGTGTTGAATTACGGGAAAATAATCAAGTTAGTGGTTCGCTATCAGGAGGATCTATTGAAGGTTTATAAAACTTTAGGTCTCTTTGATAGCATAATTTCAATTGTTTCATACAGAAAAAGTATCCCTTACTATTGTATCCCCAAATTCAACGAATCAAGCAATGCCGGCAAAAGGTTTATAAACTTTACAGATATATTCCATCCCCTTATTAAGGATCCTGTTCCAAACTCCCTCACTGCTTCCGGTCCGGTTTTAATAACAGGCTCCAATGCTTCCGGGAAATCTACTTTTTTAAAAACCATTGCAATAAATGCAATTCTTGCACAAACCATTAATACATGCCTTTGTCATGAGTATGGAAGTAGTTTGTTTAAGGTATATACATCAATGGCACTAAAGGATAACCTGGATAACAATGAAAGCTATTACATTGCAGAGATCAAATCCTTGAAACGAATTCTAGACAGCTTTAATGATGATGTACCATCCCTTTGTATTGTTGATGAGGTACTGCGAGGAACCAATACAATTGAAAGAATTGCCGCTTCAACTCAGGTACTTGGATACATGGCCGCAAGCAACAGCATGTGCTTTGTTGCAACTCATGATATAGAGCTTACACATATACTTGAAGACCGCTTCACAAACCATCACTTCCAGGAAAAAATTGAAGGTAGTGAGGTCCTTTTTGACTACAAGCTTTATGAAGGCAGGGCATACAGCAGAAATGCCATTAAGCTTTTAAAGCTTCTTGGTTATGATGATAATATCGTAGACCAAGCGGAAAACCAAGCCTCTTTCTTCACAAATGAGGGTATCTGGAAAAAATATGATTTTGTATAGAAATAATGTTAAAATGCAATATATAATGTAATAACAAATAATAAATACTTGAATAATGTATTTTTTGAAATGAACTAATTAAAAGTAATTATGTGATTTATTGATTTAATTTAGGAGGCAGCAGGGTTTTATATGAACAAGCATGATATAATCCATATCTTAAACGAAATAGGTGTTTTGCTGGAGATCAAAGGAGAAAGCTTTTTTAAATCAAAGGCTTACTATGAGGCGGCTAGAGCAATTGAATTCATGGATGAGGATATTGAGCTTCTTGTAAAAGAGGACAAGCTTAAGGAGTTAAAGGGGTTTGGTACTGCCTTGAGCCAAAAAATCGGCGAATTGGTTACAACAGGAAAACTCATATATTATGATAACCTTAAAGAATCAATCCCACAAGGACTCATAGATATGCTGAAAATTCCGGGCCTTGGACCAAAGAAAGTGCGAGCTGTATATGAAAAGCTTGGCATAACCACTATTGGCGAGCTAAAATATGCTTGCATAGAAAACAGGCTTACAAAGCTCACAGGCTTTGGTGAAAAAACACAACAGAAAATACTCGAGGGAATAGAAAACCTCAACAAGTATGCCGGCAAATTCCTATATCCTCATGGATACAGGCTTGCTAATGAGCTTTTAAAATCATTAAGAGAAAACAGTGCCGTTATCCGATGCAGTGAATGCGGAAGTCTAAGAAGAAAAAAGGAAGTTATAAAGGATATCGATATTCTTGTAAGCTGCAATGACAGCTCTCAAGTAATGGACATATTCACAAAGCATCCCCTTGTAGAAACTATAACCTCAAAGGGTGATACCAAATCCAGTGTAATATTGCACGAGGGAATAAGTGTAGACTTAAGGGTTGTAACGGACAATGAGTATCCATATGCACTCCATCATTTTACTGGAAGCAAAGAGCACAATACAGCCTTAAGACATTTGGCAAAACAAATGGGTATTAAGATGAATGAATACGGGCTTTTTAAAGACGATTTGATAATAGATTGCAGCACTGAAGAGGATATTTTCAAGGTATTCGGTCTCCAATACATACCTCCTGAGCTGCGTGAAAACAACGGTGAATTCGCAGCCGCATCAACCGGAACTCTACCAGATCTTATTACCATTAATGATATAAAGGGTGTTTTTCATGTTCATACAAATTACAGTGACGGTTCCAACAATATTGAAGACCTTGCAACATATTGTATAGGGAAGGGATACAGCTATATTGGAATATCCGATCACAGCCAAACCGCTTACTATGCAGGTGGACTCAAGGTGGATGATATAAAGAGGCAGCATGAAGAAATTGACAAGCTTAATCAAAAGCACCGTGATTTTAAAATTTTAAAGGGTATTGAGCTTGATATTCTTCCGGACGGAAGTGTAGACTATGACGATGAGGTGTTGTCCTGGTTCGATTTTACCATTGCTTCGGTACATTCATCCTTCAATATGGATGAGAAGGATATGACCGACAGAGTGATAAAAGCAATGAAAAACAAGCATGTCACAATACTTGGTCATCCCACCGGAAGACTTCTCCTTTCAAGAGAGCCTTTTAAAATAGATATTAAGGAGATTATTAGAACTGCAGCAGAAGAAAAGATAGTGCTGGAGATAAACGCCAATCCTCACAGGCTTGATATGGACTGGAGGTACTTGAAAAGTGCTTTGGAAGAAGGCTGCACGTTTGTCATATCCCCTGACGCCCACTGCCTTGAGGGTATAAATGATATTGAGTACGGTGTAAATATAGCAAGAAAAGGGTGGCTTTCTGCCTCAAATGTTATTAATACAATGGATTGGGAAAGTCTCAGGTTTGGTAAATGAATTGAGTAAAGTATTACTTCCGATTATGAGCCAGTGTTGACAGTTTATTCAACACCGGAACAAAATTTATAGCAGAAGTTATATTTTGTTTATTAGGTATTATCAAATAATTAACTGGTCAATAGGGCATTTCAAAAAGCTGAATTAATGATTTTATACAAAAAATACTTGAATAATGTATTTTTTGAAATGCCCGCAACAATCGAGGCTATTTACAAAATCAAATCAGCTTCATTTAGTTTATTATCATAAATAAATCTGTCTATTTCCGATTTTAACAGATCAATATCTATTTTATTGCTAAAAACAAAACCGTTTTTGCCATTTACTTCCTTCAATAGCGAAGGCATTCCCCAAAAATCCATTTCATCCCTAAAATTATACAACCCAAAAGTTTTCCAAACATTTTTTCCGTCTTTTTCAAAGTAAACAATTATATTATCATCATCATAATTATCAATCGAAACATTTATGTTATTTTTTTCCATTATACTGCCTCCTCAATTTGCTAAATTCCATATAAATGAAAGTATTTGTCATACAATCCGCAACAAGCATCCATTCCTGAGTTAGTGCTCATTGTCTTATCAATTACCTTTTCCCATGATCCGTATTTTTTTAATGCATCTTCCGGTGTCATACCTAAAGGATTACCATATGTCTCTTGATTACTTCGTAATACTCTTTGATAACCTGCTTCGTCTCCTCTTTTTAAGTAGCTATCAAGCCTATTCTTATTTCGCTGATTCACTGCAGCTTTTGCAATTTCTTCTGGAGACGCATCTTCTTTCTTCATTTTGACCACTAAATCAGCAATTGAGTCATTTTCCTGGTGATATTTTTCTCTCGCTGCGGTGGCTTTTGAAACCTGTTCCGGATTCGTCCAATCTATGCTGCTTGCAAACTCTCCGATACGCGTTGATTCAGGATCAGGTGAAAAGCCATAAACCGCTTCAGGGTTTAATATAATATCTGCCATAGCTTTTGGATTATCCAAGGGATTGTTTTCATATTGGAATACGGGAACTCCTACAGTATTTGCTATGTCAACAACCAAGGCAGCCAACTCTTGAGCTGGTAAGCTATCCATTCCCTTGACATCTTGCAAAAGGGTCTTCTTAATCTCAGAAGCAGTTTTTCCTTCGCATCTCTTCTTTATTTCGTTAACCATTTGTTTATTTGCTTTTTCATTTGAACATTTACTTAGCTTGGGTACTATAATACTAAGCATACAACCCTTTCCACTTCTTGCACCAACTAATGCTTTGTCTCCCATACCTCACCAACCCTATCTGCAAAATTTGCTATTGCTGATAAAAATATAAATATCCGTTTTTTCTTATATAGTATCATTTTGCCATCATGAATTCAATAAAAGCAAACAGCCAATAAAATGTTGTATAGATCCAATTTTATTGGCTGCTTCATTATAGCTTTAGAAAATAAGTACGATTAAGGTTTTCCTATAAACATCTGTACCCAGGTTTTTCCTCCATAAGTTCCGCCGTTTGCAATACCAAATCCGCAGTGTGTAAAATTCTCACCCAATATATTGGCCTTATGTCCGGCAGAGTTCATCCATCCTGTAAATACATCCTGAACACTAGTATATCCAGCAGCGATGTTTTCACCTGCGTATCTATAGCTGATGCCGAATGTTTTCATCATGTCAAATGGGGAACCGTATGTAGGTGAAGTATGGCTAAAATAGTTGTTATCCACCATATCCTTGGCTTTTACCATAGCTACATTGGCAAGAGGCAAATCATATTGTAAAGGCTTTAGATTTGCATCAGCTCTTGCTTTATTCACCAAATCCAAAAGTGCCTGCTCATCTGCACTAATACCACTTGATACCGGAGTAGGTGTTGCAGTGGAAGTTGGTTTCAATGTAGCAGTTGGTGCTTTTGTAGCAGTTGGCTTTACCGTACTAGTAGGAGTTACTGTGTAAGTCGGCTTCAATGTAGCTGTTGGTGTTATGGTAGTAGTTGATACTTTTGTAGGAGTTGGCTTTAATGTTGGTGTTACAGTAGGAGCAGCAGTTGATGTACTTGTCGGTGTTGACTTTAATATTGTTGCAGTGGGAGCAGTCGTTGATGCTTTTGTCGGTGTCGGCTTTAATGTTGGGGTTGCAGTCGCTTTTGTTGGTATTGGAGTTTGAGAAATTCGTTTAATCTTCACCGATGTCATTTTATCATTTAATTTTCCCTTGGTAAAATCACTGTTATCAGCTTTTAAAACCCAACTCTTACCTGTGAAATTGTCACCATCAAATACTGTAACCTGAAAACCTTGTGTTATTTTAACAGATGAAATATCATTATTCTTAATCCCTTTTGCAACTAGCTTTCTTAGCGTATAGTCCCCTTCCTGTAAAACAACCGAATACCCTTTATAGTTTATGTGCTGATAAAATGTTGCTGAGCCTTGGTTAGCAACAGATAAACTTAGAACTTTTTTGTTTCTGGAATTTTTGAACTTCTTATTATAAGAGTATGTATTTTGTTTTGTCTGGGGCAAATCTGTATTACCTTTGCAAGCGTACCCTGGTATAGAAACCGATGTAACCAAAACGGTTGCAATCAGCCCCATTGAAAACTTAATAATGCGTTGCCTGATTTTTGAGTAGTTCACCAAACATCATCCTCCAATCGTAAAAATTAAGATTTGTCATATTCAATATTATATACAAATTATTCCTAAATTTATATAGGACTTTAGACCAATTTATTTTTAAACAAACCAGATGTTGAACTATTTCTATACATAACTAAATGGTATAATATACATTATTATCAGAATAAATATCTTGCCCATTATAATTGATTTGTCCCATATTATTATTGGAAGAGGTAAAATAAAAATGAAAAAATATATAGTACTTCTCAGTATGTTGTTCTTACTTTTGTTTGGTTGTAGCATTTCAAATAACTGTTCTGAAAAAACTTTGGTTAGCCTGCTTCAAAATATTAAGCAGTTAGATTTACAAAAAGAAATAAAGAGTATTAAAGCATCTATAAACCATATTGATATCATGAAAATTGATAAATTTCAGTTAAGATACGGAAAAGACGGATCAATCCAGCAGTTATTATTAAATTTTATATGTCAAAACAACAACAAATATTTATTTTATGAAATAAACTATGACACTATAAAAAAACAGTACATTATTCAAAATAGAGAAGCAGAAAAGTGGTTAGGTTACGAAGCATTATATGATGAAAATCAATTAGTTGAATCTTTTAAACAATTAAGTTTTGATGAATTAACATTATATCAAAATATTAATAGTATTTATGATTCTTTTACTTTAAGATATTTTGAAGAAACCAACAATATATCAAAAACTTCTGCATCTAATGTATATAAGGTAACTAATGGCAAAAAGCAAAAGCTGATTAACAATGAGCAGATAGCCTGTGGACTAGCATTAGTAGTTTCAGGTAACAAAGTACTAAAATCACAAAATCGAACTAGCATCGAGTCAAATGATGGAAGTATCTATGTATTTGCTTTTTAATATTTCTTAAGATAATTTCATGCTGATACTATAATAGCACACTTATATAACTTTACAATTCGGCATCTATATTAATATACACCGTATGTATTCCTGCATAGCAAGCTGGAGTATCAGCATGTATGAATCCAAATATACCCTGGATCACTCAAATAGAAAAACAACTAAATTTCTATTAATATGGGAAGTATCATAGGCTTTCTCTTCGTCTTCTGATAGATATACTCCCTAAGGGTATCCTTGATAGCTCCCTTCTTTGAAGGCCAGTTCCTTCCTTCACATTTTAAAACAGCTTCTTTGCATACCTGTTTAACTTCATCCATAAACGGCTCAGATTCGCGAACATATACAAAGCCCCTTGAAATAATATCAGGCCCTGTAATTACATTACCGCTTTCCTTCTGTATAGTTACAACAACTATGATAAGACCATCTTCCGACAGGTGTTTTCTATCCCTTAATACAACATTTCCAACATCACCAATGCCAAGTCCATCCACAAGCACCTTTCCCGAAGGCACAGTTCCGGTTACAGCAGCACTTTCAGAATTGATCTCAAGGATTTGCCCTATTTCCATTATTATTATGTTATCTTTATTCATTCCAAGGTTCTGGGCAAGGTTTGAATGTTTCTTCAAATGCCTGTATTCACCATGAACAGGCATAAAATATTTAGGTTTAATAAGCCTCTGCATCAGCTTAAGTTCCTCCTGGCATGCATGGCCTGAAACATGGATATCTGCAAGAGATTCATATATAACCTCTGCACCCTTTTTAAAAAGTTCATTGACAACTCCATATACCGATTTCTCATTTCCCGGAATAGGTGTAGCTGAAATAATTACCAAGTCTCCCGGTATTATTTCCACCTGCCTGTGCTCCCCTACTGCAATTCTTGCAAGTGCAGACATAGGCTCTCCCTGACTTCCGGTAGTAATAATAACCAGCTCATCCTGATTAAAATTTTTTATTCGTTCAATATCTACAAGGACGCCTTCAGGAACATTGAGATAACCTAAATCCATTGCCTTTTTACTGACATTGATCATGCTTCTGCCGCATATAACCACCTTACGGCCGTATTTTACTGCCGAATTAACTACCTGCTGTATCCTGTGAATATTTGATGCAAAAGTAGCAACCAGTATTCTGCTTTTCGCATTCATAAAAATTTCTTCAAATGTTTCTCCAACAGTCTTCTCCGACATGGTATATCCAGGCCGTTCAACGTTAGTACTATCGCACATAAGGAGCAAAACACCCTTTTTGCCTAACTCCGCAAACCTTAGCAAATCAATTGGCTCTCCGGAAATAGGTGTATAATCCACCTTGAAATCCGATGTGTGGACAACCGTTCCTACAGGCGTATGTATCGCCAGTGCAATTGAATCTGCAATGCTGTGAGTTGAACGGATAAATTCCACTTTAAAGGAACCCAGTTCCAAAGTTTGCCCTTGCACTACTGTTTCCAGTTTACAGCTTGATAGAATTCCGTGTTCTTCCAGCTTGTATTCCAGAAGTCCTAATGAAAGCCTTGTCCCATAGACAGGAACGTTAACCTCTTTCAATAAATATGGAAGTCCTCCAATATGATCCTCATGTCCATGAGTAACAATAATTCCCTTAACACGCTCAATGTTTTTAGCCAGATATGTAGTATCAGGCAGAACCAAATCAATGCCCAACATTTCATCATCAGGGAATGCCATACCGCAATCTACAACAATAATATCTTGGCCATACTCAAAAACCGTTATATTCTTTCCGATCTCCCCCAATCCTCCAAGGGGAATAACTTTTAGCTTCTTTTTACTTTTTGCCACTATAAACCTCCAAATTAATTTTATATAATATTATTCCCAAATCCTTTTTAAGGAATTACTTTTTTATGAAATCTTTTTTTGAAATCTCTTTTTTATACATAAAAAAAGAACATCAAGGGATATATCCAGCTTGATGTTCTTCAATAGATAAATTTTTTAGATAGATTTTACTATACAGATTTATTAAACTTGGCTGCAACCATAATAACATCCGACATATTGATTGCTCCATCACCGTTTACATCACATTTCCTGTCATAATTGCTGTCTGTTGACACCGCGTTAAAATGAGATGCCATCAATATAACATCCGACATATTAACAACCTTATCTCCGTTAATATCTTCAGGTGCCGACACAATCCCTTGTGTTGGTGTATTTGTCGGTGATTTTGTTGGAGTATTTGTCGGTGTACTTGTAGGTGGAGTGCTTGGTCCGTCATCGCCTACAAGTGCTATCTGAGGTACAGGCGGTACAGTCATACCGCTTCCTATGAAAAATCCGGTATGGGGAGGTTGATTGTATGCAACATTCTGCCACGCTATACCATTTCTATAAATAGGGTCATGCATTAATGTGTATATCCTTCTGTTTGTAACATTAGTAGTTGTGTAAATCCTGAGAGCCGTTTCATCACTGGTCTTACATATTAGTTCTTCTCTCCAGTCTCCAAGAATATCCGCCTGCAGATTTGGGTTGGATTTGGTACCATTTATTTTTGTGCAGCCAGTTGCACTTAGTAAAGTTCCACTGCCGTACTTTGTTATTGTAGTACCGTCAAGAAGCTCCCTTAATTCGTCACCATCCCACCAAATTGCATGGTTGGCTACGCCTGGTGCTGTTCCAAGGTTCTGGCCTGTAGCACTAAATAGGGGTGAACCGGCCGCCCACATCTCTTCACCTGGTGATGATGCTACAATATCTGCAGTACAAGCTCTGCCTGTATCTTTATCGGCATTCCATCTAAAAAGTATTGTGCCTGTTCTTGCATCATGAAGGTCTGCTCCACCTTCTCCTTCATGGCAGGTCCATACCTCCAAACCAGCTCTATTGGGATTCAAATCTCCAAAATGCATGGAATCTCCATGTCCAAGGTTTGTTGTATACATTCCTTTACCGTCGTCATCTACAGCACATGCACCGTATATGATCTCATCCTTACCGTCATTGTCGACATCACCAACACTTAAGTTGTGGTTACCTTGTCCGGCAAATTTAGTATTATTGTTGCTGTCAAAAAACCATCTTTTTGTAAGCTTGCCGCTTCTAAAATCCCATGCAGCAATAGTCAACCTGGTATAGTATCCACGGCACATAACTATGCTTGGATGAACCCCGTCAAGATACCCAACGCAGGCTAAAAAGCGGTCTACTCGATTGCCATAGTTGTCCCCCCATGAAGAAACAGTGCCTCTTGGAGGATCATAGTTTGCAGTTGCAAGGGCCTCACCGGTCACACCACTGAAAACAGTAAGATACTCAGGTCCGGTCAATATGTATCCATCCGCTGTTACATAGTTTGCATTAGCATCACCTATAACTTTTCCCTTGCCATCCTTTGTGCCGTCTGCAGTCTTACATACAACCTCCGACTTTCCATCGCTGTCAAAGTCTGCAACCAGGAATTGGGTATAATGAGCCCCACCACGAATATTTCTACCCAGGTTTATAGTCCACAATCGTGTACCATTAAGTTTATAAGCCTCAAGGCATACAGGATCGGTAACACCTGCATTTGCATTATCTTGTGTACGGCCTTCCCACTTTATTACAACCTCATATTGTCCATCTCCATCCAAATCTCCGGTACTGCAGTCCCCTGCTGTATAACCGCTAACTGGTGCCTTAATTGGCACTGTCAGATAATTCTGTCCCCAAACAGAAGCTTTCTCTGAATCAACTTGCTCCTGTCCGTTTATAACGGGACGCACCGTATAGGTTGATCCGGTAGTTCCACTTGCGTCAAGATAGTTGGTGCTTGTAGTTATTGGTGTAGAGTTTAATTTAGTCCCGTTGCGGTAAATATTAAATGCAATGCTGGTTGGGTCAGTACCAAACATACGCCAGCTTACAAAAACCCCATTACTTACCTTTACTGCAACCAGACCCCTGTCCAGTTTTTCCATAAGACGCAATGTCGCAGCATTTGCTGACTGGCCTGGTATGATCAGTGAAGCAATCTGTACCATTACCAATAGAAGCAGGAAAACCTTCTTTGTCTTTCTTTTGCACTTACTCATTAAAGCAAAACCTCCTTTTTGTATTTTAAAATTACTATGTTATCTATAAAGGTTATATCTATATTCTGCTATATAGTTTCTAGACATATAAAAATACGTAAATTTTTTATGTTTTTTGGGATACAAACGTAAATTAATTTCCTAGACATAACAAAAGTGGTTTTACCAGTTTTCTGATAACTAATTATTAATACTAATCCTTATTTTGACCAAACATTTTTGAAATGACAGCTATATCAAGCAAATTTATACAACCATCCTCATTAAAATCACATGCAGCATTATAGCTCTCATGTCCCTTTGCTGTATTAAATGCTTTGGCCATAATAATGATATCATCCATATTTATTATATCATCATGGTTGAGGTCTACTTGTTTAAAAGTTACTTTGGGGCTAGGCGGTGTAATGGAAACTGTTTTTAGGTACTCATTTACTTCTTTTTGCCTGCTAATAATATGATTGATAATTCCATCACATGCTGAGTTAAATGCAGCTTCTCCCCCAACTAATAGAGTTGCATCATTTGTTTCTCCTTCCTCGCCCACAACATAGGGTTTTATTAATGTTTGATAGGCCTTTACCTTGGATGAAATTTTATCAGCATTCATACAACCTTTTATTACTTTCCTCATCTCATAATGATAGAGGTTATTATAAACCGGGTCATCCAAGAGCTTTCTAATTAGGGGCCATTTATCGGTAACTTCGTTTAATGATAAGCTTAACACTTTACCCATAATTCCTTTAGACATGGAAAGATTATGATCCCAAGCTATCCATGTCAAGCCCTTATCCTTGTCATTATATAAATAATAGTTATGTGCCATGATTCCATAGCTGTCCCAGTTTACCATTGCTGTATTGATAGCCAGCCATTTCAGAAACCCTCTAACATTAAAATATTTTTCAAGATTTGATCTCCACACTTCTTTATCAGTGTTGTCTGCAAATAATGCTTCATGTGCACTCTGTACATCACCCCAGTCAGCATCTTCTTCATTGTTTTCCTTTATAAATGCCTCCTCTATAAATGGTGATGTCCAACTAGCACCTGCTCCCTCGGGTTTATAGCAATTCCCTTTAGCATTTCCAAATTGATCCTTTAGCATTGCATCGCTTGGATCCTCAGTCATGGTATAAAGTCCCCAATACTTAGGTCCGTTTCCTGTATCTACATAAACTCTGCAAAATGAACTTTTCGCTGCCGGTACGCCACCTTCTCTGAACACTTCCCCTGCAACTTTTTCTCTCATAAAAGAATTGTCATTCCAGCAATTACCGAATGTCATTGAGGAAAATCCATAAAAACGCTGATTATTAACTTCGGGATTTTCATCTTCGAACTTGTCAAAGTTTAACCTAAAGGGAAGTTTGGTTTTATCTCTTAAACTCATAAGAGAACTGTTTCCTTTATACCTGAAGCCTACCTTGAACCATGTATTCCCATTATAACTGACTGTAACAGGTACATAGATAGGGTCTTGAAAATCCATACCGGGTATATCCGGCCACTCACCTTCTGGGAATGGTGGTATTCCACCCCCCGGAATTGGAGGCATCTCTCCACCTGGAAACTGCGGTATTCCACCCTCCGGGAATGACGGTATCTGGCCTACCGGAAATTGTGGAATGTTTGCGAAAATGTTTTGAAGATCAGTTTTGATTTTTTGATAATTATCCGGACTCATTTTTATATCAATTCTTAAGACTTTATCATCCGGAAATAAAAGTCCATAATCAGGGTCTGCACTTTTAGAATGTGTTTTTTCGGTCCACCCCTGGGGTCTTCCTACAAATATCTTCTTCTTTTTAAACGCCATATTTCCATTTGAGTCTTTGACCGTAAGTATTACATTGTAATCATCTGTTTCGGCAAATGAACGAGTAACTATCGCTCCATCAGCTGATGATCCATCTTCAAAATCCCATTCATAGCTTACTATTTCGCCTTTTTCGCCTTCTCCACCTTCTGCAGCCGTTGAAGCGGAAGCATCAAATGTAACAACTTCATTTAATGCAGGAGTGATGTTGGAAATCTCAAATTTTGCCTCTATCGATTTTGTATCTGCAGCAAAATTAACTGAAAATATACTGCTGCACATTACTGCTGTTATTAAAAAAGAAATTACTAATTTACTTATCTTTCTATAGTACATACACTGCCCCCTTAAATGTTAAATAAAAAGTATTATTAATTTCCAATAAGTCATGATCAAAAAATTACTTCCACTCTAAAGCGGAAGTAATTTTTCATTCATGCATAACCATATTAAACTTCTTTGCTATTATAATTACATCCAACATGTTAATTGCACCATCACTACTCAAGTCATAGGCCTTATTGTAATTGGGATTTCCGACTACTGAATTGAATGTAATTGCAATAAGTATTATATCGGCAATATTTATAGTACCGTCATTATTCAGGTCTTCTGTTACAGAGGGTTCTGTAAACGTTGTGGGAGTAGGTGATGGTTTTTCGGTAGGCGTGGCAGTTGGAACTTTTGTCGGTACAGGAACAGGTGATATGGATATTGTCTTAAGGTAATCATTAACAGCTGTCTGCCTGTTATTTATATGGGTTATAATTGCATCGCAGGCTGAGTTAAAAGCAGTTTCTCCCCCGCTTAAGAGAGTTACATCACTTGTTTCCCCTTCCGGTCCTACAATATATGGTTTTATTAAGGATTGGTACGCTCTAACCTTTGTAGCAATTTTGTCGGCATTCATACATCCGTTTATAGCTTGTTGCATTTCATAATGATATATATTCTTATAAACAGGATCATCGATAAGCTTCCTTATGAGCGGCCATTGGTTGGTAACTTCATCCAATGACAAACTCCTTGACCTTGATCCTCCTGCTACCTTGCCTTGTGTCATTGAAAGATTATGATCCCATGTTATCCATATCAGCCCGGCATTGTTTGCGATATCATTATATAGATAGTAGTTATGGGCCATTTGACCGTAGCTGTCCCAGTTAACAACAGCTGTATTGATAGCCAGCCATCTCAAAAAGCTTCTTGAATTAAAGTTCTTTTCCAGGTTTGTTCTCCATGCAGCAGCATCGGTATTTGTTGCCCATAATGCTGAATGTGCTCCCATCACATCGCTCCAGTCAGCAGCATCTTCATTGTTCTTCTTTACAAATGCAGTCTGCTTAAAAGGTGATGACCAATCAGCACCGGCTCCTTCCGGCTTGTAACAGTTTCCGCTGTCATCTCCGAATTGTTCCTTTAACATAGCATCGGAAGGGTCCTCGGTCATGGTATAAAGTCCCCAATATTTCGGTCCGCTTCCAGTATCTATGTACACTCTGCAAAATGAACTTTTTGCAGCCGGAACACCACCTTCTCTGAAAATTTCTGATGTAATTTTTTCTTTCATAAAAGAATTATCATTCCAGTTATTTGCCAATGTCATGCACGAGAATCCATAAAAACGTTGATTATCTATTTCCGGATTTTGATCTTCATATTCATCAAAGTCTAACCTGAAAGGCAGTTTTGTTTTACTTTTTAGACTGACAAGAGAACTGTTTCCCTTATACCTAAAGCCTACATTCCACCATGTTTTGCCTTCAAAAGTTACTGTGGACGGCACATAAACAGGCTCTACAGTAGAGCTCATAGTTATGCTTTGCAAGTTGGTTCTGATTTTTTGATAATCGGCTGAACTCATCTTAATATCCATTCTCAGAACCTTATCATCTGGAAATAAAAGCTCATAATCAGGATCTGCACTTTTAGAATGGGTTTTTTCGGTCCAACCCTCAGGCCTCCCAATAAATACTCTCTTACTTTTTGTATCAACATTTCCTGCCGCATCTTTTACAGTAAGTTTTACATTAAAATCATCTATTGTTGTAAATACACGGGTAACAGTAACACCAGTAGCTTTAGTGCCATCCTTAAAATCCCACTCATAGCTTGCAATTGCACCTTCAGCATCACTGGATGAGGAAGCATCAAATGTAACTTCTTGATTTACCGTAGGAGTAACATTTGATATTTCGAATTTTGCCTGCGGCGGATTTGTATCTGCTGCAAAGTTTATAGAAAAGATACTACTGCAGATTACAGTCGTAATAACGAAAGGAATAACTAATTTTCTTTTCTCTCTAAACATACATACACCCCTAAAATATAAATATATGCAAATACTAATACCTAATTAGAAGTATTACTTTTAACTTTTAATACAATTAAAAATTCAACTTATTCTTACCCCCTAAACCAGTATTTGCAAGACATATCTATATCTTATCTCTACTTTATATCATATACCGAAACCCATTATTAAACTTTACGGCCAAAATTTTGGAAGGATATAAGAAAATTATATCTGATTTCATCGATGAAATCAATGTTCTATCGGGGTTGAGTAACATTAAGAAGGCCAATATATTCAAGTAAAACTTAAACTGCGACTGATTTATATATTTTTGCTAGTAATTATATATTATTAAAATAATGTATAATTTTAGGTTATTTTATCTAATGTTAAAAGTGATAAATGTAAGGAGATAGAATTCATGGTATTACGGTTTCTTACGCGTTTCATGCTGATCATATTGGTTATTATTTTACTGCTGGGTATACCAGGGTATGTTTATTACACTTTGACACTTTATAAACCAAAGACTGTACAGAAGGGCTATTTAGCCCTGACTAGAGCATCGGTGCTTGTCGGCGAGAACCTTAATTCTTTTATGGATAGCACCATATTAATTAAAGATGGTGTCATTGTGAAGGTTGGAAATTCAAGTGATATCACAATCCCCGAAGGGGCAGCCACATTGGATATGAATGGTTGCACCGTCATGCCGGGATTGATTGATATGCATGTACATTTGAGTTCTTATGAGCACCAGGTTAATAAGGTTTTGAATTTTCTGTCCATGCCAAAGATGCTTGCCGATTTGGTACGCTTCACACCTGACAAACGCCAAGCCCTTTTGAAAAACGGCGTTACCTCGGTATGCAGCTTAGGAGATGAATATAAATGGATTATGGATTTGAAAAAACAGATTCGTGACGGAGTGCTTGAAGGTCCCCGCATATTTGCCGCAGGTCCCGTATTCACAATCCCAGGAAGCCATACTACCGATGTCTTGGGTGCAGATCCAGAATCAGTCCGGCTTCCGTCTACTCCTGAAGAAGCTCAAAGAATGGTGCGTGAACTTGCTCACAATGATGAACCTATTGACCTCATTAAAGTGGTCCAAGATAGAGGAGACCGCCAACATGCACTACATCCTGTGGCACATGATATACTACATGCCATTGTAAACGAGGCACATAATCATAGTCTTCCGGTTGTAGCCCGATGGGGCACTGAAGAAGATCTACAGGATGTTCTTGATGCCGGAGTTGATAGTCTTCAGCATTTGGAAGACCATACTGGCGATATAAATAATTTGTGGCCTGATAATATATTGAAGTTAATATTGAATCATAATATGCCGCGTATTGTGGTTGGAACATATGCAGGGATGCCAGGGGCTTTCTTTGGTGATGGAATTCATCATGAAATGGAAAAGCTGGTTGAGAGCGGTCTTACGCCCAGGGAAGCTTTGAAAGCAGCCACCAGTGGTGCCGCTAAAGTACTTAGAACTGATTACATCGGTACTATTGGCGTGGGACAGGTGGCTGATCTCATAGTAATAGACGGAAATCCCCTTAAGAACATAAAGGACACCAGGAATATAGTCATGGTCTTACGGGATGGACGAATAGTAGTGGACCAGCTTTAATAATATCTAGTTTTGAGCCGCTATTAATTCCATATAATCTATATTAGGTCCACCATCCTTAGTAATTGCAATTGTCCTAATTACATTTATTCCTGCTTTCAGGTTTAACGGAACATACTGATGCTTCCACAAAGTCCAACTGCCGGTACCAATAAAGCTCAGGCGGTTACATACTGGTATCTCATTTACTATTATTTCTAAAGGCCTGTCAATGTCCGTACCATTTGTATAATGGAAGTTTAATGTATATATACCGTCCTTTTTTATATCAACAATCCAATCAACGTAACTTCCTTTCTCATTTATAAAATTCACATATCCATTACCGCTAAATCCGCTGTTGGAAGACTCTTTTATACACCGCGAAAACTTGGCATCCTCCCCTTGATAAACGACGGTTTTGTGATATAGCTGGCTTGATGGTATTATCTCTGCCTTCTGTGATTTACTGCTCCAAAAAAGCTTAACCTGACAGGCTTTAACATCTTCGAAATACTCAAGTTTAATATCATATTGCCTTCCTGCTGCAAGATCCAAACTCCCCTGACTGGTTGCCGATCTCTGAGACTTCCAGTTATCAATAATCAGTACATTATTTACCCAAAGCCTCACCCCATCATCCGCGTAAGTGCTAAATGTATACCTTTCAGAAAATCTTGGAACAACTAAGCCTGTCCATCTAACCGAGAAAGTATCGTTTCCAATCAATCCATCGGGAGAGTCTTCAACCCATCTGAAATTAATTTCCGGATCAATTCTGCACATAGCCAATTGGGTTAAATCGCTATTGTTATAATACGCCCCTTTTAATCCGCTTCCCAAGATTGCTTCAATTTGTTGAGGCGTTGGCAGCACCCCAGCATCTTTACCTTTCTCTAAGTCATTTCCTGCATTGCTTTTGTCATTTGCAGGGATCGAGTATGTAGGTTTTGCCTGCAGCTTTTGGGGAGTTGATAACGGCAAACTTGATATTGTGCATGTTGCAGGCTGTGAGGCTGTCATTGGCAAATTGGTGGTAATGTGTGCTCCGGTTGTTATGGGAGATTCAGTGTCTGTCGGCGGCAGCTGTAATTGTGCAGAGCCTTGCTTCCCTTCCATTTTCTCCTGGGAATAAATATAGTATCTGCCCATTGAAAGGTTATTCTTTTCCGCCTTTTCCCTAATGCCCTGAGAAACCATGATTACCTTTGCATCAATAAAGCTGCTGTAGGTAATTTTTATATCTTTTTTTATCCTGTCCAGAAAATCATTAAACTTCTTTTCCTCTTCTGTTTTTTCAATATTGCTATCTTTTCCTGGTACTGCAGCAATCAATATGCTGTTTATTTCGTTGTTCTTAAAATAGCCCATTCCCCTTGATTTATCTATAATCAGCTTAATTGCTTTATTGATATTCATGCCTTCTAATTCCATATTCTCCAAAAGTCTTTTTCCATCCTCATTAAAAGCCCTGACATCCTTTATACTCTCTGCTCTACTTACTTCAAGCTCTATACTAGGATTGATGTCTATACTTACATAAGAATATGTTGTATTGTTTACAACAAATACACGATAAAAAACAAACACTACCAAAATAACTGAAGCAATACCTGCCAGCAAGGGGTAATAGTATTTTATTGTTTTTTTGCTTTCTAATGTCACATCATTATCTATTACATCGTTTTCATTAATAAGTATCTTTTGTCCTTTTTGCAAGTCCTCTCTCTTTCTAATTCTCTTAAATACAACCTCATCGGTCATTACGACAGCTCCATCTTTGTCAACCTTTATAACAACCCCTATATTATCTAAATCATTCATACTTTTCCCTCTTTTCCATATTCACAACAAACTCCTTAAGGTCATCAAGCCTACTCCTTAGAATCAAACTCACAGCAATAATGAATTTTCTATTTCTAACAACTGTTTTTTTACTTGCCTGAATTTTTTTAAGCAGATCTGATAATGGAATACACTTTTTCCTAATCATTTTTTGGTACAATTCTTCATCTTCAGCCAGGGTCCTTGCTATTTTGATGGATAACATCCTTGAGTCCTTGTGTTTCGGTGAGCTTGATACCAAATCCCCCAATGAAATCTCATAGTCCGAAAGGCATTTCTCAAAAAGGTCAATTTCCTCAGCCAGTTCAATATTTTCAAACTGATAATGAGAGTTTGATACCATATACCTATTGCTAAAATCATAATCATCTTCTATTGATGAGAACAGCAGATTATTCTGGTGCCTCTTGTTCTTCCTGATATTGTCAATAATCCTGTGTTTTATAACCATATAAGAGTATTTGTAAAAATCTCCATTCCTCTTATAATCATAATTGTCTATAGCTTCATTGAATGCTAATAATCCTATGCTGAATTCTTCGCTGTTTTTGTTGTCGACATATGCTCCCACAATGTTGGAAACAAGCTTTGTTATATATAATATGTTATCCTTGATGAATTCTTCCTTTAGATCTGTGTCCCCTGATTTAATCTTTTCTACTATGTATTCAACACTGTTTTTATCTTTACCAGGGTTAAAACCGAACTTAAACAAATACTATCACACCCTTGCTATATATGCGTGCATTTAAAACTTTTTCGGGATATAATTATTGATATAATATAAAAAACGCCATGTTTATTTTGCATAATAATATTATAACATGGCGTTTTGCTTTTTTATTTTTAAAATTCCAATTTTCTAATGATTAGTAATGACTTGAATCTTACATGCTTGTATTGAATTTCAATGCAACCTTTATAACATCACTCATGTTGATGACACCATCGCTGTTTAAGTCACAACTTCTGGTGCTATCAGTCACCTGTGCATTGAAATTGCGGGCAAGCATTATAACATCCGCCATATTTACTACCCTGTCCCCATTTATGTCTTCCACCAGTGTTTTGGCAGTAGAAGTTGGGGTATTGGAAGGGGCTTTTGTTAGTAGTGGTGTGTTGGTTGGTGCTTTAGTTGATGTGTTAGTTGGTGTAGGTGAACCAATGGGCAGCTTCAGGCTTTCATAAACTATTCGTGCAAGCTGTGTAGCTCCTGCACGGTTTGGGTGTAATGTATCTCCCGACATATAGAGTGCAAGAGTCGCATCGGGTCCAATTGATGTAAAATAAGTCGAGCTTAATACATTTAAATCCAATAGCTGTACGTTTTCTTCCTTTGCCAAAGCCATGGTAGATGCTCTATACCATCTGCCAACAGCAGTATGCACATTTGAGACATTAAAATCTGTTGCCCTTCCCTGGGGAGTTGACAGTACGACTGTTGCACCCGTTGCCTTTGCTTTTACAACCATGTCCCTCATTATTTCCTTGAATTGTGCTTCTGTAGTGTTGTTTTTTGCATTAGTGTCATTGATACCAAGCTGTATAATAAAGTAATCACCAGGCTTTAGATATTTCATTATTGCTTCAAATTGCCCGTCATCCCTAAAACCCCTAGCAATCTGTCCGCCTGATGCCATGTTTCGTATCTGAAAGTGATCTGTGCTTACATATTTAGGCAGCATCTGCCCCCATCCAGCTTGTACACTGGTATCTAGGGGATAATAATTGCATACCGTTGAGTCTCCTCCTATATATATTGTTCTGTTTGTCGCAGGATTGTCCGACAATTTTTTAATCTCAAGAGCACTCAAAGTAAAAGCTGTGCCTGCTTTGCCTTCTGTAATCAACAGATTTAGCTGTCCATCGGTTATTGGAATCTGAAATTTATCCACTGCATTATTTCCGGTCATGTTAATTATCTGGAAAACACCCTCAGCCGCTACACTTGCCCTGCTTGTGTTACCAAGAGTAACTTTCACCTCATATAAGCCGTTGGATAGGTCTACATTGAAGGTATTTGTGCTTTTTGTGCCGTAAGTAAGAAACTGAACCGCATCACTGGCAGCTCCAGTACCTGATGCAGTTACATTTTTCATATTTGCCGGAGTATTAAAACCATAACCCAATGATTTGCTGTAAGCTGTAGATGCACTGGTTCCAATATAACCTGACTGAACACCGCCACCTCCGAAATCAAACTTGTAGTCTGTGGTTGCACTGAAACTGGTGCCGGATATATTAAAACTCATTGCTGTAAAAGCAGCAATTGCACTCATTGTAACCGAAAACTTTTTCCATTTATGCATGCTGTGACCTCCCATTTTAATCTATATGCACTTCACCAGGATTTGAAATTGTAAACTTATTGAAACTAATCGCTATTTTCATAACATCACTCATGTTTATTACTCCATCTTTGTTAACATCAAACCTTTTGTTTTGCTCATTAACCAATTGATTAAAGTATAGTCCTATCAATATGACATCAGCCATATTCACTACATTGTCACCGTTTAAATCCTCGCTATGCAGAATTGGAGTATTGGTAGGACTAGGAGTGGCAGTATTTGTTGGTTTTACTGTATTGGTGGGTTTAATTGTCGGTGTAGAGGTTGGTTTTAGTGTAGGCGTATTTGTTGGCGTAGAAGATCCTTTTACAAATTTGGAAATATCCAAACCTAATTCTTTTACACTCTCTGAAACTATTCTGGCAACTTGCATTGCACCTTTTTCCGTAAAATGTGTATAATCGGTTCCATTTGATGAAACCATATAAAAAGGATACACCTTGTCATATCCCAATGAAGTATAGTAGCTTAAACACTTATTCATCAAGTCTATACAGGGTACATTTTTCTCCTTGGCAACTTCTTTCATAGCTGTACAATATGCTGGAAAATCATTTTTAAAAGCACCGTTTACATAATTTAATCTTGCAACAGGTGTAATTAGAACAGGAAAGGCACCTTTTTCCTTTGCCCTGTCAATGAACTGTCGGAGGCATTCCTTATATGTGGTGCCTGCTTCTGCATAACGTTCAGGCTTGCTTATGGTGGCATCATTATGACCGAACTGTATGAATATATAGTCATTAGCCTTTATCACTTTAATAATTTCATCCAGGCGTCCATCTGCTATAAAGCTTTTTGAGCTCCTGCCTGCTATAGCTTTATTTACAAATAATACATCCGATGTAAAATATTTCGCTATAAACTGCCCCAACCCGCTTGCGGTGCATAGCTTGCCGAATAGCTCTGGACAGTGGAATCTCCGCAAATATAGACCGTCGGCTTAGCATCGGCTGCATCAGCTGTAGTCTGCCCTAGCGGAATTATTGCAAAACAAGTAAACAGTAAAAAAAACATCAATCCTATACTTACAATCTTCCTCATAATATGTCCCCCCTGGATAGTTATAAAATAAAAATCAATTAAAATCATTGTTACCGTAAGATGCAAGATCTCACGCTAAATAATAATTTTTATTAATATGCGAAAAGAATATTATTTTTAGGGTACATTTTTGAACTATATGTTTTGCAATAATCATTTTGAGTTTGAAGATTAAACTATAGTGGAAGTGATAACTCTCAAACTTTATTTGTTATCCTTACTCATAAAAACTAATGAAACATTATTTACTTCCCTAAATGAAGTATCTACATAACCTAGCTTTGAATAGAAACATCTGTTTTTGGTGTCATTTTCATCAATATAACCACGGACAGATCCTATAATAACACCATTTTCTATATATTTTACGAACAGACTTCTACTATATTCATTTATTATCTCATCTAATGTTTGCATCATTGGCTGGATGTTCGACTAATAATCCTTAAAAAACATAGACATAAATATATTGCTTGAAAGCTTTTTATAGTAAATATATACTATAATTAACCACTTTAATAATCTGATCTTTTAATATAGAAAATATTTTCAAACCAGTCAATAAGGAGGTTGTATATGATTATTAAAAATTTCAAAAAAATACTGACTGTTATTATGATTTTTATTTATTCATCAGTGGTTTTCCTGTCAATTAGCCAGCCGGTATCCGCAGAAAGCTACTCCGGTTATATCATGGGTTACTTTAAACAGGCAACAGGCGAGTATGGTCTGAATCTCTGTTACAGCACTGATGGACTTAACTGGAAGAATATAAAAGATGGAAAACCTATTCTTTATGCAACTATGGGAACCAAAGGCATCCGTGATCCATATATCCGCAGAAAGCAGGATGGCGGCTTTGTTATAGTTGCTACAGACATGCTGGGAACAACCTGGTCAGATCACAGCCAATACATCCATGTCTGGGAATCTGATGACCTTATTACCTTTAAAAACGAGCGTTTGCTTAAGGTGCACTCAACAAACATGCACGCTTGGGCACCAGAAGTGTTCTATGACTACAATAAAAAGCAATACGGCATCATATGGTCTGGAAATACAAATTATAATCGCACTTATGTAAACTATACCACCGATTTCAATACAATAACCCCAAACGAAGTATTTTTCGATCCCGGCTATGACGTAATAGACTCTGATGTCATCCAGCATAACGGCACAGCTTATTTGTTTTTCAAGGATGAGCGTTCAAGCGGAAAATCAATTAAAGGTGCCAAATCAACGACACTAAATCCAAACAGTTTCACTGTACATACACCGAATTTTATAACATCAGCCGGCACAGAAGGCCCATTCGTTTTCAAGGATAACAACTCCAACACATGGTATATGTATGCTGACCTTTTTAACCAAAACGGCAAATTCGAGTGCTGGAAGACCACAGATTTGGGTTCAACAAGCTGGACAAAGGTAACTAATGTAAGTGTTCCGGCAGGAGTAAGACACGGAAGTGTTGTAAGTGTGACAAAAACAGAATTGGATGGAATAATTGCTGGTAAACCTGTTGCCACTCCTACTTCCACACCTGTTCCTACTACAACTGCTGCTCCTACAGCCACTCTCCCGGGTACATACACTCTTTCGGGATATGTATCACCAGACTTTTCATATACCGGAAATTCAAAGCAGTTACTAGCTTCAGGTTTTAAGGTTGAAGTTCCTGAAGCAGGCAAGTCAGCAGTTACCGATCAAAACGGATATTTCATAATAAAAGATTTACCGAAAAACACTTCCGGTTATTCAATAAAAATAAGTAAGGAAGGCTATCTCTCCAAGGATATCAAAAATGTCATAATAAACTCCAACACCCAGCTCTCATTTGAAAATTCTCCAATAAAACTTATGGCAGGAGATTTTAACGGGGATAATGCTATTAACATGTCGGACGTCATAATACTTGCAAAAAGCTTCAACAGCATCTCCAATGACTCAAAATATGCTGCAGGCATTGACCTGAACAGAGATGGTTCCATCAATATGAGTGATGTCCTCATTCTTGCAATGAATTTTAACAAAACAAGCTTAAACTATTAGAATTTGCGACAGACAAATGCAAAAGATTATTAACTTTTAGTAATTTTTAATTCATGCCTTAATATATCGGAAAATAATGCTCTTTTATGGGAGGTAAATATATGGTATCAAAAGCTCAGGAAGCAGTAGATATGTTTAATGAAGGTTTTATTTGCTCGCAGGCAGTATTAGCAGCACTCAGTGATAGATTGGGTCTTGAAAAGGATCTTGCTTTAAAAATTGCTAATGGCTTTGGAGGGGGTATTGCCAGAAAGCAATTAATCTGTGGGGCTGTTTCAGGTGCGATAATGCTTATAGGTTTAAAGTATGGCAAAACAAGTGCCCAAGACTCCATTTCCCACGAAAGAACCTATTCAATTATCGATAAATTCTGTGATGAGTTTGAAAAGAGAAACAAGTCTATAATATGCAAGGATATACTTGGCTGTGATATGGCAAAAGCAAGGGAACAAGGGCTTTTTTCCACTACTTGCTCCAAGTGTGTCAAAGATGCTGTAGATATTGTGGAGAATCTTTTATAATATTAAGTTTAATTTTCCATTAAAATAACAACTGCTCAAATTGCCCGACTTTAAGAGAATTTGAGCAGTTGTTTTATAGAAGGGATAAGCTATCTTATTTGCAATTCATTATGGTCTTCTTATAGGAGGAGGTATCGGTAAAGGTGTACCTCTCGGCATAACACGACCTTCAGGCGGACCCGGCTTCCATGTAGGAATTGCTTCAGGCGGACCTGGCTTCCATGTAGGAATTGCCCCAGGCGTAGCACCAGAAGACAATGTGGGTATTGGTGTCGGTACTGGTGTCAGCTTCGGTGCTGGCGTCGTAGCAGGCCCCATTGAAGGTATTGGATGTGGTGTAAAGTCAGGCTTAATTGTAGGTTGTGTCGTATTTGGATGCATAGGCAATTTTCCTGGCTCCGTTCCGCCATTTAGATCTTTTTCATGTTTATCCTCTTGCCCCCAGCCATTTCTCTCACGCTTGTTTCTATCAACAACCGGAGGTCTTCCAGTTCCCGGTATCCTTTCTGTAACTGCAGCTGTAGGATTTGGTGTAGTTTTTGCTGGTGGAATATGAGGTGTTATCACAGGTAATTTTACTGTTGTTACAGGTATTGTCACTGGCGATGTTACAACTGGTATTGCCGTCGAAACCGGATTTGCTGTGGGATACAAAGTAACCTGCGGTAATACTGTAGATACGTAGGTTACAATCGGCGTTACAGCAATCGCTGGCGTATAATCATAACGTTGATTATATTCATTATTATCATCTTTTTCATTTGTTTCAGATAAAACATTGTCCTTATCAGAATAAGTATCTTTCTTATTAGAGTGGCTTTTATCCTGATTAGCTTTATCGGAACCCGTATAATCATTTTTCAAATCTACCTCTGCCTTTTTGCTATTATCTCTTTGTGATCCATTCTGTTTTCCTGATGGAATAGGCTCTTTAGTACCGTTTAATGTTTCATTTGATGCCGTTTTCCCCTTATCATCAACTGAAGCATTGCTTAAAATATCGTCCTTGGACTTGTTATCCGGCAAATATTCTAATAACTTGTCTACAGTTGCACTTTTTGCATCTTGTAAAGATATTCTATCACTCTCATAAACAGCATACCTTGCTATGGACATCTTATTTTCCTGACTATTTTTTCTAATTTCAGGATCCTTGCTTAAATAGGTCTTTACAGATATATTTACATCCTTCTGCTTTGAAAGAGTGCCTTCTATCAGTTTCATAGTGTCATCAAGCTTTTTATAAATGTCCTTCTTCTCATCCTGGCTTAAACCCGTTGAATTTGGAGTTGAAGAAATCAATATTTTATGGTTTTTCTTCCTTTTTAAAATACCTTCAGCATGTAATCTTATAATTACATAGTTAATTGCCTCATTTATAGGCTTACCTGATGTCTCGTCAAGGGAATCCACAATTTTCTGTGCATCACTATTTAATGGTTTCAATCCAATTACACAATTATTTTCATCTATCGAAAACTCCATGCTAGGGTTTATATCCAAATCCACAAATGCAAAAATCTGGGGCCTGCTTATTACTGCAAACCACATATAAAAGCTGAATATTAAAACTAAAACCGCTGCTGCTCCTGAAAGAATCTTTAATTTTTTGTATACATTTTCATACTTTGATGTCCTGTATTCTATTGTCTGACCCTCAAACATGCCTTCAACCCTTTTTATCTTCTCATACTCCAACAAATCATTGAATACAATTGCCTCTTTTTTCTCAAGTTTAATGATAACTCCACTTTTAATCATCTATATTCCCCCCCTTTCTAAAACTTTTTAATGAATCCTTTAATAATTTCAAGCTCACTTTTTAATGCCAAGCAAACTGCTATAATATATTTCCTGTTTTTCTCAACAGTTTTAGGATTTACAGTTATGTACGCAATAAGATCCGACATTGGCACTGTTTTTTTGCTAATAAGCTTGTTATATAAAAATTCATTATCTGCAATAATTTTGGCTATGCCAATCATAAGTTCTTTGGAATCTTTATGTTTTGGAGACTTCTTTACAAGGTCATCCATTGTTATACCAAACAATTCAAGCTTCTGATTGTAGATCAATATCTCTTCACGCATTTCATATCTATCATAATGGAGGTATACGGATTTTTGAGAAATGGAGTTCTCAATAACCAGTTCGCTTTCTCCCCCGAAATAAGAAAATGGTATTACTTTTGAATTCTTAACCTCTTTTTTTCTATGGTTTATAAGTCTTCTACTGATTACAAGCTCTGCAAAACTTAAAAAGTGCTGCCCCTTCATTATATTATAGCTGCTAATGGCTTCATCAAAAGCCATTAGCCCTATACTAAACTCTTCACTATTCTCTATATCAATAAATTTGTTCATTTGTTTTGAAACACAACCTATAATAAAAGGTCGGTAATCCTCTATAAATCTTTCCCTGAGTTTATTGTCACCACTCTTTATCCTTTCAATTATCTGGGAAATATCTTCATTCTTTTTTGAAGCATCCTTTTTTTCTTTTTTACTCCAAAGCACCAAACTTCAAACCCCTTTAATATTATTATTTTGCATGTCTGATGGTTTTGCAAGTATTATCCGGCAAATTTTGACGGATTACCATGCCAGTGTGTATATGCTTCCAATGTTTCTCCCTTCATCAAAAGTGATGAACTTCCCAGCTTAGAACCTTCTTCCATAAATGTATCGTAGAGCACTACAGCACCATTTCCAACGCTTGCTCTTTTGCATATCGTAAGATATGCCATCTTCAAAACCCTGTCCTCAAAAAGATGGGTCTGCATAGTTGAATTAAAGTTAACTGCCGCCTCATTACCAATTCTCACAAGGTCAAACTCCGAAATAAAAATTGTATCCAAAAATACTTTTTTACCAATCCTGCAGCCAAAGAGTCTCATTACTATGGGCAGCATCGGCGTTCCTGCAAGAGGAGTAAGAACATAATCTCCAAGTAGATTTTCGTAAATACCTGTTACAAACTCGGTTTTCCATACAAATTCGCTCCAAAGTGGATTCACGCAAGGCTTGTAGGTCCCGATAAGTGAGAACTTTAAAAGTACAACAAAGAGTATTAATGCTATTTCTCCCACAACAGCAGTTGCTGCAATAAGACCGATCGAAGCCCAGAACGGGAAGGTGTTGGCAAAGTAATGGAACAAATACGCCAGGCCATATGTGGCCGCTATGTAAACGTTTGTTGGTAGTATTACACGTATAAACTCAATCAATAATCTCTTAAGGTACAAAAGCTTCCCAGGTTTGTAAGTGGTTTCATCACTGAAATCCTTGTTAACATCACGCTTATGCAGGAACATAGCAGGCGTTCCAAGCCAGGATGTTCCGTTTTCCGTTTCACCCTTCTCAGGCGGTACAGACAAAACTCCAAGGAGGCAATCATCGCCTATTGTAGTGTTAATTGGCACTAATGCACTATTTCCAATAAATGTCCTTGAACCAACTTTTGTTTTTTCATACATTACACAATTGTTAAAAGCTTTCGGAGTACCTGCCATTGACGCATCCGCAAAGAAGCTTCCGTCACCTACCTCAAAAAGTTCAGGAGATATGTGAGTTACAGTAGATACTTCTACCTTCTTACCTATCTTGGCTCCTAAAGCTCTTAAAAATGGAATTGTGTATAAGGTTGCATACAGGGTATGTAAAAATTGAAGACTGACATACACTATATTATCTGCTATCCACTTTCTAACATAACAAGTGGAGTATACACTGTAAATTCCAGGTTTTATTTTATTCATAAACAGTCTTTTAAAAATGATTATCTCCAGGCACAATACTAAAACCATAGCTGTGGCGGTAATAGGACTTATTAATAGCATCCAGGTTGGTGTTGAAAAGTAAAAATATCCGAATGCAAATCCCTGGGTAAAGATTAATGTATTAAAGAGCCCAAGGAATAAAAGTCCCATTATATGCAGAACTGAAAATACAACCTTCTTGAATAATCCAACCTTTTTCCCGGCATTTAAAAGCTCTATAATATCACCATCAGCAGTTGAAGGAACTGCCGGCGATCCTGCCCATGTCTCTCCTGAAGGAATAGTCACACGTGACGGTATCATAGATTGCTCCTTAATCATTGAATCGTCTGCCATTGTAGAATTAATACAAAGTGTGGAATGGGTTCCCACATAGCACCCTTTACCAATTTCTATCCTTCCAATCTTCAAATAACCCGACTCAACAATATAACCAAGAACCTGAGTATCCTGGCCTATGCTGCTGTTATCACCGATGCTTATAATGTCAAAGCTGCCAAAATGATGGGTTCCTATAAAGCAGTCCTTACCAACCTTCATACCCATTGCTTTAAGATAAAGCGGCATTAATGGCGTTCCGCTTATCAGATGCATTGGGAAAAGCCCTTGCAGAAGTCTTGAAAGCCACCAGCGGAAGTAATATACTCCCCATAATGGATAACTTCCTTCTTTGTATCTTCCTATAATAAGCCACTTGGATAATAAGGCTGCAACACATGTGACAGGTATATACAATAAGCCATAAGAAAGTAATACTAAAAGTGTTTTCTGAACATCAAAACTTCTCTTTAACACATTTATTATAACATAACCAGCAGGTATACAGATAAAAAACGTTAAGATTATTATGGATAGAGCTTGGAAAACTCCGCATATGAAATGTGCCAGACTTGAGCTTTCTTTAAATGTTTCTGTTCTTTTTCTGGATCTTTTATCATTTATTTTATTTTCAGTTTTTCCGTTTACTTTATTAATAGATTTATTTTTCTTACCCTTTTTACTCTTAACGCCATTGCTTTTATTGTTTTTTGATGTGCAAATTTCTTTATCATCTATATTAAATTTAGCTGACAGCATTTCAATAGAAGGGCATTCATACAAGTCAGATATATTAAGGTCATAAAATTCCGGCTCCTTCCTCAGTTGAGAAACAGTCTGTGCTGCAAAAAGCGAATGACCTCCAAGATCATTGAAGAAGTGATCCTCCCTTGAGATATTGTCTATTTTAAAAACCTGCTTTAATACATCTGCAATTTTCTGCTCCACTTTTCCAATAGGAGGAGTTCCGCCTCTTTCAACTGAAAAATTGCCCCCTATAGGCAAAGGAAGTTTGGAACGGTCTGCCTTGCCGCTTGGAAGCATAGGTATCTCATCAAGCATCATTAAATGCTGAGGCATCATATAGGCAGGAAGCTTTTCTTTCATTGTCTTAAAAAGTTCTTCTCTGTTAAATTCATTTTTGTCACCATCTATGACAATATATAGACACAATCCTTCAGTAGAATCATCGAATTTATTGAGTTTAACAACCGACGATTTTATCCCTGGATAGCTATTGGCTACGTTTTCTATTTCAGAGAGTTCAACCCTGAATCCCCTGATTTTTATCTGGTCATCAATTCTTCCATGAAACTCCAAATTTCCTTCTTCGTCCATAACAACCAGATCTCCGGATCTATAAAGCATTACAGGATAATCGATACCATCATCAAATATATTTTCAATGAACTTTTCCCTATTAAGATCATCTCTTCCTATATAACCCCTTGCAAGCCCAATTCCTCCTATAAGAAGCTCTCCCGGCTCGCCAATCTCAGCAACCTCATTGTTTTCCTTAATTACATATACGGAGTAGTTTGCCAAAGGTTTACCGATTGTAACTTTTTCATTCAGCTGCATCTCTGACCATGTGGCAATGACAGTAGCTTCTGTTGGTCCATAGGTATTTAGTATTCGCCTGCCGGGTTTACCGAACCTTTCGACAATAGACATTGGACATGCTTCTCCTCCAAGTATGAGAAGCCTTAGAGACTCAAGCTCGTCATTTACCATTGACAGGAGTGTGGGAACACAAGATATTGCACTGACCCCATACTCTCCAAGAATCTTAAATAAATCAGGCCCGGACTTTTTCATCCTATCTGTTTGGGGTACCAAGGCAGCACCATTTAAAAATGCCATCCACAATTCTTCCACAGATGCATCAAATGCAAGGGTAAAGCCTTGATATACTCTATCTTCCGGAGTTACCTTATAAATTTCCTGGGATGCACGTATCAGGTTACAAACGGATTTATGCTCAATCATTACGCCCTTTGGCCTGCCTGTAGAACCGGATGTATATATGATATACGCAAGTGAATTCTTATCCGCACCACTAACAGTTCTTGGAATATTGTTATCGGGAAACGACTTAAGCTTGTCCCTGCTTATTGATATTATATTTTCAACATTACCAAAAGCTGTATATCCGTCCAGTACAAGAACATACCTGGCTCCGCTGTTTTCGGATATATATTTAATCCTATCCTCAGGATACCCAACATCAAGGGGGATGTAACAAGCTCCGGCTTTCATAATACCAATAATAGCACCATAGCATTCTATGGATTTGGGCATAAGCAAAGCAACCCTGTCATCTTTGCGAACACCTTTCTCTCTTAGAAGATGAGCAATTCTGTTTGCCATTGCATTAAGATCTCTGTAGGAAATATTGGTTTTGTCAAAAATTATGGCTTTATTGTCAGGATACTCCCTGGCAGTAGCCTCAAACACCTCAAAAAGGCATTCATCCCTGATGAACTCCGGCATTCTTTTACCGTGCAAAATAGCACGGCTTTTCTCTTTTACTCCCTCTCTAATTGCTTCAAGTTCACGATTTAATTTAAATGGTAATATCTTAGGTTTCTTAATAGGTTTCCTCGTTGCCTTCATTATACCGCACCTCTATATATCAAAAAATTTATTTTAAGGCATTTAACATTTATTTCTATGTAAAGATCTAATCCTTTTAAATGCCCAATTGACAAGCTATCTTTTTATATCTCTATTAACGCTTTCAAAAAATTCACTACTAATTCATATGGGGATTTAAAACAGGATCATTGCGTTCATTTAACCTTTCTCTGATTTTTATATATAGATCAGTAATCCTGTCTGTAAAAAATGTTATAAAAACCATAGCAATAATTGTATTACCAAGGCTTAATTCTTCAATAAACAGGAACTCTGACCATCCAACAATCAGCCAGTGTACAACATATATGATAGTAACCTCCTTGCTCCAGAAAAAGAGCCTGTTCTTAACAAAATTGGGTATTATCGAGGCAGTTAAATGCCAAATTGCCAGCCATATAACAACAAAGGGAACAAATAATGAATTAGAAAGAATTCCATGTTGATAATAGTTGCTAATGTCTCCAAATACGATTCCAATATCAATACCTGGATTCATTATGCAATAAATAATCCCGGGAATTGCCACCACTACTGAAACACAAGCGGCCTTTAAATAAAATTTGTTCTTGTTCTCTGTTCTCATTAACATCCAGCCAAAGAAAGAACCCATCAACGGATAAACCATCCATGAAAAGAAAGGATGAAATACATATCCGTACTTACCGAATATAGTAAGAAGGAATGCATCTATAATGAAAACTCCTGTGTTTAAACCTGCTACAAATGGAGTGGCAATAGCAATAACCAAAGCTATAATAGGATAATAAAATTCACTAACCCTAAGCTTTTTCAGAAATGCAGTAAACATCATTGCAAGGCCTGCAAATTGTAATATGTCTCCCTCTATCAAATAGTAATACCAGGGAGTTCCGTCTATATTGATGGAGTAATACCCCATTTTACTGCCGATAAATAATGGTATGAGACCTCTAAACAGGTTAAGAACATACCCTCCAATAAATATCATAACACCTCTTTTAAAAAGAACAATTGGCTTTTGATTTTTTGAATAAACAAAGCCAATACCCATCAAAAACATAAACACAGGTGCTGCAGGAATGGATCCAAAGAAATCTATTACCTTGCCAAAAATAGTGTCACCTGCAGCAGCACTTGACAAATCACCTAATACATGGACTAAAATCATAAAAAATACAGCAAGTCCTCTTGCGATATCCATTTCTACCTGTCTCTTAGTATTAACCGGCTGCCTTCTAAAGATGTTGTCTAAAACCCTCATAAATACTAACCAACCTTTCACAATTAAGAGTAAAAATTGTAAGTGTCTTTTCTTTTCGTTTTCTTCAGTATAGATATTCATATACTTTGAACTTTTTGGAGGGGGAAATAAAAAAAATTATGGTGCAGAACTCACCATAATTTGCCGGATGCTAAAACCATATCCTCGAGAGATACGGTTTCATTGTTTGAATTTTATATTTTAGATCTTTTATTTCTTATAGGTCTGTGCAAGAACCTTATCAATCAAAACACTGTTGAATGTCTCAGGTTCTTCATAAAATGGAAAGTGAGCAGAGTATTCAAACCAGATGAATTCTTTTTTAGGTGCCTCCAATATGTTAAAGTATTCCTGTGCCAAAGCAAAGGGTGTGTCATAATCATATCTGCCCGCAAGAATGTACACCGGTACTTCTACTTTTTTCAACTGCTTTCTAAGGTCGATACTGTGCAATCTTTCATCCTCAAATAATATCTGGGAAAATTCAGTCCCCTTTTCCCACTGGTCCTTTTTACCTTGGTAAACAGGATCACTTTGCATAAAGTATTCCATTTCTTCCGGTCCGGCTTTACCCCACACGTCTCCTCCAAAGTATTCAACCCAGCTTATTGTAATATCATAGGCATCATCATCCTTATAATTTCCATTATTATCAGGCGGTCCTATTTCCGTAAGTTCATCAATAGCCTGTTGAACATCATAGGTCTTAGCCATATCTAATGCAAATTGGTAGCAAAGTTTCTCATTATCAGCTATGTCTACCATCTGCCCGCTGCCAACATAAGCCCAGTAATCCTCCGGATAGGCTTCTACAGCCTTTAATGCCAATACTGTTCCAAAAGAATGTCCTACAACATAAATTTTCTGCTGGTTGAACCTTGCTTTTAAGTACTGAGTCAGTTCATGTACGTCCTCCTCAAATTGCTTTAGTGTCATGGTTTTCTTAGGAACACTCTTGGAGTAGGAAAGACCTGCACCCCTCTGGTCCCAGTTTACAACAACAAATTTATCCTCCAACTGGGAATTCTTCTGGTGGAGTATGGGTAACATGGCATAGCCAGGTCCGCCATGCAAAAATAAAAGAACAGGATTAGTGTCATCATTCCCGTTAATATAAATCCATTGTTCTAATCCGCCGATTTCTACCTTCTCCAATGAATTGATTTTATCTTTATTATTATCAGCATTTTTACCAGATTTTAAAGCCTCATAATCTTTTTTTGTATTACAGCCGTTAAAACTACTCATCATAATTATACCTGCTAACATCACAGTCAGTAACCTTTTAAATCTCTTCATTAGCTCTCCTTTTTACGGTTTGTATAATTTTTGTTATTATAGAGACGAAAAGTTATTAATCACTTACATATTCACAATATAACATTATTTTATGATGAATACCATCTCAAAATCAACCGACTGAATAGAATTGTTTTAGGCATGACCCAAAAATAACTTCCGCTATTGATTTCGCTCATATGTTAACTTAACTCGTCAACACCCAGGATGCATGGCGAGCAGTTTAGCGAAGCTAAACGACCAGTCGCTTAGAAAGCGGAAGTAATTTTTAATCATGCCTTAATCTGTCTTTATTGCCTCAAGTGCACTAAGCCTCATAGCTCTTATGGCAGGATAGATACCTGATAGGATACCGATAAAGGATGAAAATGCTACTGCCATAACAGCCAGCCACACAGGTATTACAGATGCTATACCAGGGCCTCCCCTCCCATTTCTGGATTTCCCTGCGACATGGAATTTATAACAGTATTAATTATGCTTGATGTGCCATAGCTCAAGCCAATACCGACCATTCCCCCAAAAAAGCCTATTAATGCTGCCTCTAAAAGAAAAAGTTTTCTGATATCCCCGAAGGTAGCTCCAAGAACTTTCATAATTCCTATTTCTCTGGTTCTCTCATAAACCGACATAACCATTGTATTTCCAATACCTATAGCAGCCACAAAGAGTGATATTGCACCAAGTGCTCCCAGTATCATCTGAATCATGTTTGCAGCCTTTTCCATTTCCTTAGCCATATCCATGACACTGTTGGCACCAAGTCCCATTTCCTTCAGCCTGTTTTGAATATCATCAATATACTTTATGTCTTTTACTAGTATTTGAGCCCTCTGGTACTCATTCGGGTTTACAGACATGCCGCCCATACCCATCATCATTCCGGAGTTCTGCTGGCCTTTTGCATTCTCCTTAATAAGCTTTCTGACACTTTCAAGATTCATATATACATTATAATCTTTTTCATTATTGCTTTGCTTTATAATACCTACAGCTTTTGCTTTATATAGTTTGGGCGGTTTTTTATTTTCTGTGGGCTGTGCTCCCATTGGGTCTTTTGGCACTTTCTCTCCATAGGAAAAGTCGAAAGTAAGCACCAGCTTTTCATTCATGAGATCAACTGGAGGCTTGGCATTAGGCCCTCCCATCATCATCATACCCTGATATGAATTCATCCTTTTAGGGTTATAAAAATTCATGGGAACCATCGATCCTACCAATAAACTTAAGTCATCGGTTTTAGTTAGAAGCCTTCCTTCCTGAGCAGAAAACTCAAATTTTTCAAGCACATCGGGATTTATTCCTAAAACCATCAATTGCGACATATATTTTCCCGCAACACATTTTAAATTTGCTTCCAATAGAGGTGTTACAGCCTCTACTCCCTCCCATTCGGCTATCCTTCTTATTAGTGCATCATTTAGTTTTTCCTTCTTGGTTACAGTTTTTTGACCTCCCATTTCAGGAAAAAAGCCATAATTATTAACATCTATAACCCTCAAGCTTCCAATGCTCAGCATTTGGTTGTTTATACTGTGTTTAATGCCAATACCGAAGGATATCATAATGACTATTGAGGTTGTTCCTATAAGAACCCCAAGTACTGTTAGAAAGGTTCGTGCCTTTCTCCTTTTTAAGTTTTTTAAGCCTGTTTTTAACAAATCTATATTATTCATCTAGTGCCATTTCCTTCCTACGTCTGGATCTCCTCACTAACGCAATTACAGTGATAAGGATTACCAAGAATCCTGCTCCTCCACCAATGGCCAGATAAAGAGTATTTATTCCTTTCTTTGCAGGTGCGTCGCCTGGCATTCCAGGTGCTCCAGGCATTCCAGGCATAGCAGCCATTTTTTCATCCATTGGCATTTGATCCATAACACTTATGGTAAAAGGCTTTTCAATCTTTTGGCTTTTTCCATTTCCATCCTCAAATGTAAGTACTAATTTTCCTGCATTGCTGCCAGGCTTGTTTGGTGTCAATTGAACCTCATAGTTGTCTGACTTTCCTGATTCAAAGTTACCTCCATAATATTCGGGAGACTGAACCTGAAAATCACCCTCAGCCTTTATCAGTACATTATAAACCGTAGATTTGCCCATGTTGAAGAAATTAACCGGAATTACTACCGGCTGCCCTACAAAGGTATCCATCGGTATATTAAGTTCTCCGATTACCATTCTTGCCTCAACATTTACTGGCACGCTGACAGTATCCTTTGCAGTTATAGCTGTGCCCTTCTCATCCTCATAATCATAGTCCACAGCAATTGGGTATGCTTTTGTCTGTGTATCAGGCTTAACATACATTGTAATAGTTTTCTGGACCGATCCGCCCTTGGAAATTTGATCAATAAATAAGGTTCCGCCGCTGTTGACAGGTATAAAAACTCCATCTGCAGGTGTAAGTACAATTTTTAGATTTGATATATCCGATAACCTGCTTGTATTTTGGAATGTGACATCCAGATTAAAATTTGTTCCCGGTTTAATTAAATCCGGGCTGCATACACACCTGCTTATTATGACCTTTGGGGCAGATTTTTTATCCTTATCCTTGACCCCCTCAACATATACCCCAACATACTGGTTTGCAATCTGTTTTACCTTGTTTGGTTCCTTGCCTGTCTCATACTCAATATTTATTGAAATGGGATAGTTCTTTGTAACAGCCTCATCAGTAACCAGATAATCAAACTTCAACCTCTGGGGTTTTCCTACTTCAAGTAAAGGTATTATCTTTGTACTCAATGACTTAGGAACAACTTCCTTGTCACTTGCCGTTGAAACCTTCAGATTAGGCAACTTGGCAGTACCTGTATTTACTATATCAAAAACCACCGAAAAGCTATCGCCTGGCTTTAATGCATTAGCTGGTGCTGTAAGATTGGTTATTGATACATCGGGTGAAGATGTTGATTCTTCAGGCTTATTCACTGAAATAAAAAATTGGGACTCTTCGGACAACTGAGTGTTGGAAGTATCCTTGTATTCAACCTTCACTCCGAGGCCATAGCTTCCTGACTCCATTTTGGAAGACGAATTAATGGAAAACACGAGAGTTTGCTTATCCCCGCCGTTCATTTTCTCTATGTATCTGGAGTCAGTGGAATCAGAAAGACCAAAGCTTTCACTTTTTAATCCGGTTAATGAAACTTTTATATCGTTTGCAGGTAAATTTCCATAGTTCTGAATATTAACCGTCACCTTTGTGCTCTCACCTGCATTTATTGAAGATGGGCTGGATGTTATTGAAGAAACCACCACCCTGGAGTTTTTCAATGAATTTAAAACTTTTATATTTATGCTGTCCTTGGATGTGTAGGCATCATTGCTGGTATTTGTATACTGCAGATTAAGTTTCATCGTATAAACCTTTTCCTGGGCATTGGGAGAAATATCAAATGTTACTGTTGCCTCCCTTGTTTCTCCCGCTTTGACAGAGTCAATTATCTGAGCGGAAGCTAATTTATCTGTACTGATAGGCAACTTGTCATCAGCCTCAGTTGTAATAATTACGTTTCTAGCTTCATAAGAGCTAATATTCCTTATCGGAAGGGTTATTGTAATTTTTTCTCCTGCCTTACCTGAAGGTATTGCTTTTGCGTCGGCTATAATAAGGCTTGGAGCATACTTCGTGGTGTCCACAGGTTGTGGTACTTGGGTAATTACTGGCGCTGGTTCGGTATATGGTACGACATGAAGGTTTATGAAGTCAGTGGCTGTTGTTTGAACCCCATCCTTTTTGTATATAAATTTGATTGGGAGTTTTGCATCAGGCCCACCATTGTATCTTAATTTAAGCGTACATGTCTTTATATTAGGGTCTTTTGGGTCATTTGGATCTTTAGGAACTTGGATTACTCCCACTGGCATCCTTGATCCGGTGGTTGCAAAGGAAAATGAATTGTTATCACCTAACTCAATATACATGTCTTCAAGATTCTTACCCGAATTATTTTTTAAATTAAGTGTTAAATCAAAATTTCCTTTGGTAACTTGGGTACCGGAGGTTGAGAAACTAGTAATAATCACATCTAAATTCGTTTCTCCCTCCGAATTAACATAAACACCCATACATGAAATTGCTAAAATTAATATCAATGCGACTAATTTCCTCATAAACATTTCTCCTCATTTAATATAAAATTTATCTATATCTGCTCTGCACACTGCTGCCTATCTACCAACTCCACTTTGGATATGTTGCCATCGAAGATATGAATTATCCTGTCTGCATATCTGGCAATGTTTACGTCATGGGTAACAATTATAAGTGTCTGATTATTTTCTTTAACCTTTGACAAAATAAGCTCCATAACTTCCTTTGTAGTTTTTGAATCCAGGTTTCCTGTGGGTTCATCAGCAAAAATTAACTTTGGATTGGACACTAATGCTCTTGCTATACCAACCCTTTGCTGCTGACCTCCACTCATCTGCGAAGGTTTTCTTTTAATTTGCTTATGTAATCCCACAAGCTCCAGCATTTCTTTTGCTTTCTTATCCCTGACCCTCTTTGAAACGTTTTTGAGCATGAGAGGAAAAGCTACATTCTCCAATGCCGTGAGATGAGGCATCAGATTATATGACTGGAATACAAATCCCATGGTTGACCTTCTAAACATGGCAAGCTGATTTTCACTCATTTTTGCAATATTCTTGCCGTTAATAAAAATTTCTCCTCGTGTAGGTTTTTCAAGTCCTGCAAGCATATTCAGCAAAGTGGATTTTCCCGAGCCCGATGTTCCTAATATACATATTATTTCCCCACGTTCAACTTCAAGTTCAATATTATCAAGTGCTACAACCTTTTCACTGTTTCCTATTCTATAAACCTTTCTAAGTCCTGAAATCTTTATGAAATTCACAAAACACTCTCCAATCTTATCGAAATAAACTGAAGCTATTACATAATTTTATATATTTGGCAGTGATTATAACATATTATATTTTAAAAATAGTTACGAAATTGTTAATTATTACTTTTATAGTTTAGAGATTAAACAAGCTTAAAAAACATCCCTCTTATTAAAAACAATTAAGCCGCTAGCCAGAAATGCCATAAGATAAACAATACATACCACTATGGAGAATGTGAATGTAGCCCCTGCATATGGCAAGGATTCTCCAGGTAAATAACGATGCAAATCAAGGTTTGGCGTTATAAAGAATTTATATAACGGATATTTGTTCAATATAATACCGCCTACAAACCCTGCAAAATATATACCCAAGCTGGCTATAATTGCAAGGCCAGTAGTCCTTACAATTGTTGATATAAAAAATGCCAATGCACTTATTATTGAAATGGAAAAGAGTTTGGAAAATGCAACAGCTAAAATATGGCTTAACATATTTCTTTCTACAATATTTCCATTTACAAGAACTACATCATAAATTGAATTACTATTTTTCTGAAACAATATAAATCCTAATGCTAAAGAAACAATGAACAAAATCATAGTTAAAACCATGCTTACCAAAACAGCTGAAAGGTATTTGGCAATAAATATCTTCCACCGTTTTATAGGTTTAACCAGCAATTGACGTATTGTCCCTTGTGAGTATTCATTTGCAACAATGTTGGACGCAAAAATAGCCATAAAAAGCACTATTAATACCATCAATTCGCTGCAGCTATATACAAACCTCAAAGGCGTAATAGCATTTCCCGGTATGTTATGTTGGAGCCTGTATTCCAAAACTTTAAACTGATCTTTTTCAAAGTTAAGCATTGTTATATCAAATTCGTCTTTATCCTTCTTAGATTCAGTTTCCGAAATAGACTTTTTAATAGTCTCAATTTGCTTTTGTGTATCATCCCTCCACTTATCACCCTTATCTGTCGACACGCTCAAGTAGGCGACCAGCCCAACAAGTGCAACCATTAAGCAAATAAATACAATGGTCTTTATTTGAAAGAATGTTTTATATAATTCATTGCTTATCAACTTTAAAAAAACTTTTAATTGTTTCATATTTAGTTTGCCCCCGTTTTTTCAATAAAGTATTCTTCAAGGGTCTTTTTGCTTGGAATAACAGAAACTATATCCACTTCTGCCCTTACAAGTTGACCGATAACTTTTGATATCACCTCACGGCTTTGCTCAATGTCTAAATTTGTTTCAGATATAGAATTGGCTCTTATACCCAATTCAGATAAAATCTTTTCCAGTTTAGCCGGATTTACCGGTTTTAACATCTCAATACTTACGCTTAGGTTTTCATTATCACCTGTCATTTCAATATCTTTAGTTTCAATATGTATACCCTTGTCAATTATTGCAAACCTGTCACAAATCAGCTCCATTTCACTTAATAGGTGGCTGGATATAATCACACATATGCCATCCTTATGTGCCAATTCTCTTAACCTGTCTCGCATTTCCCTGATACCTGCAGGATCAAGTCCGTTTGTAGGCTCGTCCAGTACCAATACCCTGGGATTATTCAAAAGTGCCGCTGCAATACCCAGACGCTGCCTCATTCCCAGGGAATATCCTCTTACCCTATCTTTTATACTATTTGTCAATCCTACCATTTTTACAACTTCATTTATTCTGTCAGTATTCACATCAGGATACATGTTTGCCATGATTTTGAGATTCAGATACCCGCTTAAGTGCTTGTAAAACTCAGGGTTTTCAATAATAGTTCCAATATTGGATATTGCTTTTTCAAAATCACGTTGCACATCTACTCCATTGATATAAACATTGCCGCATGTCGGCTTAATAAGCCCTGCAATCATTCTAATTATTGTTGTTTTTCCAGCTCCGTTTGGACCCAAAAGACCAAATACCTCGCCAAAGTTCATTGACATGGATATATTATCAATTATTAGTTTTTTGCCGATTCTTTTGCTTAAACTTTCTAATTTGACCGCTGCTTGAGCCTTTTCCAAAAACATCACCTTCCTAGTTTACATTTAATAATTAACAAATTGTCATCATATACCACTTTGAATTATACAATCTATGAAAAAAATTGTCACCGAAAGCATTAATTGTATATCCCGCAAAAGAATTGCGTAGTCCCGCAACTTTTTTGCGGTTTTACGCAAGTTATAATTTTCCCAAGCTATAAATAAAATTCATTGAATTATCCGCCTTGTTAATGTAAAATTAGACTATCAAGAATAAATTTTACGAGGTTAATGATGGCTAGAATACCAGATAGGAAATTTGATTATAAACTTAATATTTTTCTAGGTTTTCTTTTTTTAACAGGAGGTATTGTTTATTTAAGAATGTCAATGGCATCGGGAGTCAGATCTGATCTAATCAAAGCCATTACTTCTTTTGTTTTAACCGCAGCATGGTTTTCTCTAGCTTTTTACAATTACAAAAAGAGCAAGAATGTTTAATCATTAGTACATAATTCTCTTTATTCATTATGTAAATTATTTTAATTTGCCGATTATTATATAATTTGGTATATTTAAAGTAGTATAAATAGCATTCAATTTTACAAACCTTCACGACGAAAGAGGTGTTGATTTTGAGAGTACGTAAAGCCATAATTCCAGCAGCAGGACTAGGCACAAGGTTTTTACCTGCAACAAAAGCACAACCTAAAGAAATGCTTCCTATCGTAGACAAACCGACAATACAATACATTGTTGAGGAAGCTATCGATTCAGGTATAGAAGATATTATTATCGTTACCGGAAGAAACAAACGTGCCATTGAAGACCACTTTGACAAGTCCTATGAGCTTGAGGAAGAACTCAGGAAAAAGGAAAAACAGGATCTGTTGGCCCAGGTACAGGACATATCCAATCTGGTCGATATTCATTACATAAGGCAAAAAGAACCAAAAGGCTTGGGACATGCTATATATTGTGCGAAATCTTTTATTGGAAACGAACCCTTTGCAGTCTTGCTGGGCGATGATATTGTCAACTCTGAGGTTCCTTGCTTAAAACAGATGATTTCCATATATAACGAGTACAAAACTACAGTTTTAGGAGTTCAACATGTACCGCAAGAAGATGTTCCAAAGTATGGAATAGTAAGCTGCAAACAGGTTGATGACAGGGTTTACAAGGTGAAGGATCTTGTAGAAAAACCTGATATTGAAAATGCACCTTCCAACATAGCTATTCTTGGAAGATACATTATATCTCCACATATATTCGAATTCCTGGAAAGTGCCACACCGGGTAAAGGCGGAGAAATTCAATTGACTGACGCCCTTAAGAGTCTTATAAGCAATGAGGCAATATATGCCTATGACTTTGAAGGAAAAAGATATGATGTAGGAAATAGGCTGGGTTTCTTAGAAGCCACTGTTGAATATGCATTAACCAGGGATGATATAAAAGATGATTTTAAAACCTATTTGACAAAGGTTATTGATAAGTTTTAAGATAAATTCTTTATGGCTTGCATATCCTTTAACAGGCATATGTAAGCCATTTTTATTAATTCAAGCGAATCCAAGGGAGGAATTCTTTTGAAAAAACTATTACACCTTACACTTTCACTGCTTTTTCTTGCTTCCTTTTTATTGGCAGGATGTAGCAGCAGTAACAAAAAGCCCAATGCCACAGCTTCAGTAAGCCCGGCAAGCAGCAGCCAAAGCTCCAGCAATGTAACCGATAATCTCAGGCAATTAGCTGATCAACGCGGCATGCTTGTCGGTGCTGCCATAGAACCAAATCATCTTGATGAACCCCAGTACGCAAAGACTTTGAAAGAAAATTACAATTTTATAACACCGGAAAACAGGATGAAATGGGGATTCATCCATCCTAAAAAGGATACCTTTGATTTTAAAGGTGCAGATAAAATTGTTGACTTTGCATTAGACAACAAAATGAAAGTAAGAGGACACACCCTTGTATGGCATATTGAAAACCCTTCTTGGCTCACCAGCGGCAATTTCTCCAAGGAAGAACTTCTAAAGATTCTGGAAAACCATATCAAAACCGTTGTAGGTCACTACAAAGGTAAGGTCCATGCCTGGGATGTTGTGAACGAGGTTATCGATGTTTATACTTTAAGAAATACTTTATGGCTGGAAAAAATCGGTCCGGAATACATAGAAAAGGCATTTCAATGGGCTCACGAAGCCGATCCGGATGCCAAACTTTATATGAATGACTTTTTCATCGAAGAAAAAGGAGTTAAGTCCGACTATTATTACAAGTTCGTAAAAGAGCTCCTTGACAAAAAAGTACCTATTGATGGAATTGGCTTCCAATGCCATTTCGATATGCAAACCCCTCCCGATATGGGCAGCATTTATGATAATGTAAAAAGATTTGTTGAGTTGGGGTTGGACGTTGATTTTACCGAAGTAGACTTCCGCATATACGGTTATGGCGATGAAACCCAGCTTAAAAATCAAGCAGAAGCTTACTCTCAATTGATGAATATAGCCTTAAACTTTGATAAGGTAAAGGTATTTACAATGTGGGGACTTACAGACAAGCACTCATGGGTACCTGTAACATATCCTGAATCCGGGGATGCTCATATTTTTGACAAAGAGTACAAACCCAAGCCGGCATACACTTCTTTAGTCAATGCTTTAAAGCAAGGTCCTGTAAAAATAGACTATGAAAAGCTTAAAAAGGAAGCTTTGAAAAAGAGGGTCGTCGTTCCTCCATTTGCTGCCAACCCCGTTTCCAAGCCTCCTGTCATAGACGGTAAGTATGATCCTGATGAATGGAAAGATGCATTAGTATATCCGTTTGCATATAACCAGTTAAATGAAAGCGACCAGCGACCTCCTGAGGACTTGAAGAATGTCAGCGGATCTTGGAGGATTGTTTATAATAAAAACAAGTTCTACGGAATGATAGAACGAAATGATAACAAGACTGTTTCGGAAGCTGCAACAGAATATGAAAATGACTGTGTTGAGTTATTTTTAGAGCATAACGGAGAAATCAACCAGATTAGAAGCCTAATAGGACAGGATTGGTCCTTCAACCCTGCTGCAGGTGAAAGAAAAGCAGTATGGAGCAAGGATGGAAAGGTTGTTGAATTCTCTATTGAAATGCCCGCCGAGAAGGATTTGGCAGGAATTACAATAGGATGGAATACAGCACTGACAGACAGTGATGACTTTACAGGCGGAAGAACATCCCAGCTGTATCCGGTAAGTGGAGCAAACACCAGTTGGCAGGGAAAAGATCTTGCAGCATTAAACTTCGTGAGCGAACAACAGAAGCCTGCTACAAAAGAATATACATTACCACCGTTTATGGCACGCAAAGCATTAAAAGCCCCTACCATTGATGGTGTTGAAGATCCGGGTGTGTGGGATAATGCCGTTAAATACAAGCTGGCATATAACCAGCTAAATCTCAAAGATCAATCGTCTCCAAAGAACAACAATGACTGCTATGCTGAATGGAAGGCCATATATGACAAAAACACCCTCTTCCTTTATATCACCAGGGCTGACGATAAAACAGTTACAAATAATGCTGACCCTGCAGAAAACGACAATGTTGAAATATCAATAAGACCTGAAGATACGGTAAACATTCTCCGTACAATTGTAGGTAAAGATATTGACACAGGCAACTATAATGGTAAAGCAAGTGCTGCATGGAGTAAAGACGGCAAAGTTTTGGAAGCGGCTGTAGAACTTCCAGTGGAAGATCTTGCCGGCACAACAATACCATGGAATTTATCCATATCCGATAACGATTCGGAAAACGGTAAGAGGAAATTCCAGCTCTATCCCGTGCTTAAGGCTGCTAATGGCAATAGCGAAAACAATTTGTGTGAACTTAGCTTTGAGAAATAAGTAACCTTGATCTTACGATAAAAAGTGATTTTATAGCTAAATCAATTTAGCTGTAGGATCACTTTTTTATTTAACAAAACCTTCATTTGATTACATATCTGAGAATGATTTAAAATTTGCCATAACTAATGGTAAATTTGAAGGGCTACCATATGCGAAAATTGGGTACAATTACTTTTTTAGCCTGAAATTGCTTGAACAATGGGTACAGGATTCAGCTAATAAGCATGTCGAATATAATATTTATTAAGGAATGGTTAAATAGTTATTTCAAGTAATTATTTTGTCATTTTTCAAAAATGAATTTTGCCGCACTTTCCGCAGAGGCATTGATACACAAGGATTTTGGACACATGATGTTACTTGTTCAAATCACTGTATAAAAGCCATCTCTTGCCTGCTTCCTAGTGTTATGATATTATAATGCCAAAATTGCATTTATTTATATTTTTCACTTTATATTTATAAATAGCATTGATACATAATATATTTATATAAAATATTTAATTTTGATCAAAAGTAATCTTCAAACAAATGCAAAATATTTCAAAGAGGAGATGAGTATGAGAAAAATTAATTATGCAAGGCCAGTAGTGTTTTTTTTAGTTTTGATCTTGTTGTGTTTTAGTTATCACATTCCGACAAATGCGTTGAACAAGCAGGTTTTTATCAGCCTGAAAGTTAACGGCAAATATATCAAAACCGATGCACCCCCTTACATCAAAAACGGCCGTACATATGTGTCGCTGCGGTTTATTAGCCAGGCTTTAGGAGCTGATATAAGCTGGGTTAAGGAAGAAAATAAGGCCCTTGTTGTAACAGAGAAAAGTCTCATGGAATTGTTTGTTGGAAAAAAAGAAATACTTATTAACGGTGAAACATTCACCATTGATTCATCAGTCGAAATTAATAATAACCGTACCATGGTTCCTTTAAGGTTTATATCTGAAACCCTTGGATGTAAAGTTGATTGGGACCCCAAGTATTATACCCTGTCTATTAATAATGATAAACTAACCGTTCCCGTTTCCTCAGTTTACAAAAGATCATATACGGATGATGATTTGCTTTGGCTTGCAAGAATAATTTATGTTGAAGGAAAAGGCTTATCACTTGATACCAAAGTAGCTATAGCAAATGTTGTATTAAATAGAATAAAGAGTCCTTCTTATCCTGACACAGTTCAAGGTGTTATATTCCAAAGAGGCCAGTTCCCGCCGGCATACAAATCCGGATTCAAAACCCTTGTTCCTACTCAGGAATGCATAACAGCAGCAAAAATGGCTTATGAGGGTGTCAATAATATAGGTAAATGCTTGTATTTTTGCGATGTTCCCTTTAAAAGCAAACGGATCACGTTATACAAAAAAATGGACGGAATGCATTTTTATTATTAAGCCTTAGGCAAAAGGATATGCCTTATGAAAGAAATAGATATATAAAAGTCAGTATAAATATAAAAAGTAGTGCTCAATAATTTATATTAAGGCATTCTTAAAGGTGTTTATAATCTTACATTTCACAGAATAACAGGGCTGTTGCAAAACAATATATAATCACATCATGAAGTGATTAAAATACATTTTGCAAAAGCCCCTTTTCTTTTGAATTTACTTGTACTGGAAATCGTGGTAAAATTCAATTATATTAAAAGTGATATACCTTTCAAATTTGTTTTAAACAGTTTAGTTGTTAGGAGGCATTTATGAAAATAATGATAAAAAGAAGTTTTTTAATATACTTGCTTTTGATATGTATTGTAGCAATATCAACAGGCTGTTCAAGTGAATCAATTGTACCTGATGATTTCAAGGTTACAGAAAACTTCTTTCAAAGCGGATCAAATGACAATGAATATGTTGAGTTATCCAAAATTAATGATAATGTATGGGTACATACAAGTTATTCAGACTACAAAGGGAGCAGAAGTCCATCAAATGGACTGTTAGTAATCACATCCAAGGGTATTGTTCTGATAGATACTCCTTGGAACCCTATTCAAACCAAGGAATTATTAAAGCTAACAAAGGATACTTTTAATATGGAAATCGTCTTAGCAGTCATAACACATGCCCATGCTGACAGGATTGGCGGAATCTCCACATTACTTGAACAGAACATGGATGTGAGAAGTACCAGCCTAACTGTCAAGGAAGCAGAAAAGAACGGTTTCAAGAAACCAGAACCAAAGCTTGATTTAGAGCCCGTGATTGAGGTAGGAGATACAGTAATAGAAACGTTTTATCCCGGTGAGGGTCACTCAAAAGACAATATAACTGTTTGGCTGCCAAAATACAAAGTATTATTTGGCGGGTGCCTGATAAAATCTGAAGATTCAAAGGATTTAGGAAGCACAACGGATGCAAATATTGAGCAGTGGCCAAAATCCGTTAAAAATGTATTTGATAAGTATAAAGAAGACGCTGAAACTGTAATACCGGGCCACGGTAAATGGGGAGGCATTAATTTAATAGAGCATACCCTAAATTTGCTTGGAAGTAAGCAGTGAACCTTTTAATCATTCAGTAATTTTTAAGTGTTTCATTAAAGATACCGTACAGTTAAGTATATATAGGTCCGGTATCTTTAAGTCACTATAGGTCAACTTCTACTACGTCGAATTGCAACTACAAAAACTATTATTAATGGAACAATCAATTTGTATAGGCCAAGCAAATTCGGTTCTGAAGAGGAACTTTTATATATTTCTGTATTACTTATACCATTACTAATATCAACATAGCTAAAATCAATAGACGTAAGTATATATTTATCAGGAATCAAATCGTCAGTAGAAATTCCCTTCTGTTTCATCCTTTCCCTTACTTCAGCTAAAACATCAGGCTTAATATCTATAACTTGGCCTCTCACAACTGCTTTTTTGAAGGCATTCTTCTGAATATAATCGATTAGGCTAGTTAGTACAATAATTTTTTTACTGTTTAACACTCCTACACGTACAACAAAATCCTCGTTGCTTAACTTTGAAGGATCGCTCATATCTAACTCTTTGAAAGACATTCCGAGAATTTGATCTGTACCCATTACATATTTGCACATTAGGTTAAGTCCAACCAATTCACTATGGATAATACTATGTTCATTACCATCGGCTGATAATGCATATGCATTTGTAATTTCAATATAGGAATCATCATTTAAAGACGGTTTTGGTGTATTTATAGCTTCTATGGTTGACTTGACGTAATCGACAGAATTATTTCTTGTTCCATTGTTTCGTGACAAGGCAAACTGTACAACAAAGACAGCAAAAATTATTGCAACAATAAGAAGTATTTTGGCTTTTCCATGTTCTAACACACTTTCATATGATGCTTTATTACCATTTATGTCATCAGCATGTAATAACAATTCAATTTCATGGTCTATCCGAGCAAGTTCGAGCCTTAACTCCTCGTCTTTACGATTTCTCCGGCTTTCCTCCTTAATTTCCTTCTTAATTTTATCGTTAAGATCACAAAAAAGATTTCTTATAGTTTTATTTTCCGGGTCAATTTCTAGGGCCTCTCGAAGATGATTTTTGGCTTCTTCAAATCTTTTGACCTTAATGTAGCATATTGATAGTAATCCAAGCTGTTCTGTATTCAAGTCATCTATTTCCTTCAGTTTTTCAAACAGATTAACAGCCTCATAATACTTCTCCTTCTTGTAAAGAATGTGTATGGAATAGAATAAATTTATAATATCATCTGGTCTAAATTTCAAACACCGTTTAAACAAATCATATGCTGCATCAATATTTCCCATATGAAAACGATACATCCCTTGCAACTTCCATAGCTCTGGATCTTCATTATAAATTTCTTCAGCTTGTGTTAATGATATGTACGCATTATTATAATCTTTTTTATTTATCTCATCAAAAGCAGCTTCTCTAAGCTCAAGATACTTTTCCAGATTTATAATATTAGTGCCTGCAAGATGAGAATAATGAAGATATTGCTTCTCGGTTACCCTTCTTTTTACATACTCTATGAACGTCTTGGGATAATAATAGTAAAGATGCTCAAGGCTTTTACTCCAATCAAAGTGAGTATCTAACAATCGCCATATTTTATTGGGTAAATAATGATGTGTTGTTAAAAAAGTTAGCATTCTAATGTTGAGACGCTCCTGGTTTTTTATATTCCACATCAAATCACAATCCAACAAAGCAATCCACTTTTTCTCATCTATTCTGGATGAAAAGTTATTATAAATATCCGCTGCATCATCTATCAAGCCATCGTTAGCATACTCCAAAGCAATAACATTTGTTATGAAATTATTTCTGAATTTTATCTGCGGGGGCTGTATTTCATCAATCGGCACCCGCATTTCATTGTCAACCGATACCTGTATTTCATTATCAACCGGCGTCTGGGGTTCTTTACTATCATCCACATTCCTATTATCGTTTGTTTGGCTGGCATCAACATCTTTAGCTTTCCGCTGATTTTTAGCATATTTTACGGCACTGTCAAAAGCCTCCCTTAGCCTTTGATAACCCTGTGGATCATCTTCAGGATGGCAGACTTTCAGTTTAGCTGCGTATGCTTTTTTTATTACAACTATGTCATCAGTGGGGTTTATCCCCAAAATATTCCACATGTTCATTGGAATTAGAACCTCATTTCAATTTCATCAAGCTTTTTCTTAAGGATTTCAGCGGCCTTTCTAATTTCCAGTTCATTCTGGCGGGACATAATGCTTTCAAAATCCTGTAAAATCATTGATATGTATTCTCTCATCTCACCAAGAGCTTCTTCATATAATCTTTCTCCTCTGGCTATAAGAAGCTTGTTTTCTGTTCTCTCCCTTGGATGAATCTTTAAACCCTTTAATTGATTAAGCCTCTCCTCAATCTCCTCCTGTGTCATACTCCCAGGGCTTTTCTCTATAACAAGCCTGTTTTTTAACCCAGTTTTATGGGTCAACACCTCAACCTCCAAAATGCCGTTTATGTCATATGTATATCTTACATCAACAAGCTGCTTTCCTGTACGTTCGGGGTTTAAAGGTATGTTGAGTTCACCTATTTTTATATTGCCTTCCACCCTTCTGCTTTCCCCCTGATATACTTCTACGTGCAACTCCGATTGATTATCATATAATGTAGACAAGGTTTCCACCTTACTTACAGGTATGGGCGTATTTCGCTCTATTATCGGAAGGAAGTACCCGGTCTCATATTTACCGCCACCCATGTCTTTTGCAATGTTTGTACCAAGTGAGTAAGGGCAAACATCTGTGAGTATAACTTCATTGAGTGCCTGATTACGTTCTTTAAGAGCAACCTGAATAGCTGTACCCAATGCAACCGCCTCATCAGGATTAATACTGGAATTAGGAAGCCGCCCAAGCATCTTGGATACAACAGACCTGACAACATGCATTCTGGTAGCACCGCCTATCAGTATGACTGAATCGAGATCCTCCGGCATTAACTCTGCATCTCTCAATGCACGCTCGATAGGATGACGAAGACGAATGAGAAGCACTTGGACCAGCTTTTCATATTCTTCTCGGTCTATAACTGATTCATAAGTTTTATCATTTATGGTGAAAGCCATCTTTCCCTTATTACCATTACTCAGTTCACATTTGCACTGCTCAGCCTGCTTGCTTATAAATGACCTGGCCTTAAAATCAAGGGAATCCAAGCTAAGTCCATGACGTTCAATAAAATATGCAGCCAAAGTATCGGTAAAATCTTCTCCGCCGAGAAAATTATCTCCTGCAATGGACTTTACCTGCATAACACCTTCAAACAGCTCTAGGATAGATACATCAAAGGTGCCTCCTCCCAAATCGAAAACAAGGAAACTGGTTTCAGATTCTTTCTGATGAAGTCCGTACGATATTGCAGCAGCAGTAGGTTCGCTGACAAGCCGTTCTACCTTGAGCCCTGCCAACTCCGCCGAACGCTTTGTTGCTTTCCTCTGGACATCATTGAAATAAGCCGGAACACTGATTACAGCTTCGGTTACCTCACTACCGAAATAAGCCTCCGCATCAGCTTTTAAAGAACGTACAACAAAGGAGGATAAATCTTCAGGTGTGAATGAGTATTGTCCAAGATGAAAAACTTTTTCCGTTCCCATAAATCGTTTAAAGGAAGAAGCCGTTAGATGCGGGTGTGTAATTTTTCGTTCCTTAGCTATCTGCCCTACATATATTTCTCCGTTTTCATCAACACTGACTACCGACGGCGTAAGATTTGACCCCAGCACATTTGGGATTAACCTGGGCCCTTCATCTGTCCAGTAGGCCACAAGGCTATTAGTAGTGCCAAGATCTATTCCAATTGTTGGCATGTAAACACCTCTTTTTTAATCTCAATATATATAATTTTAATGCAAATATGTACACAAGTCTATAAATATAGACGTAGAATGATGCAATCTGGTAAAACAATTGAAGGTGGAAGAATTTATATTATAGGGATGATTCAACTATAGAAGCTGTAGCTGAGGTTCTATTTTATTCAAAAAAACTTAACATGTTAAAGCCTCCTATAATTACATTACAGAAGGCTTTGAGTAAAATTTTATAACTTTTTCTTAAGCTCACTTAAACTATTTATTTATGTATACTATTAAGTAACTTTACAAAAATTATTTGTCATTACCATTGAACATTTGAAAATAACCCATACTCACAAACACGAGCGTTACCAGAAGAACTTATATTTATCCTAAAATTTCGGTCTGCACCTTGTGCTGGAATATTAAGTGATACTGTATGAGTATTATAAACAGTTGTGCTATATTGCTTTATAAAAGTCCCAGATGTATTAAAAACACCAATAGTCATAACAGCATAATGGAATTGATCCCATAGTGCCAGCATATACATTTTTACCTGCACAGAATAATGAAGTTATACATAATGTAAAAACTAGTAACAATTTTAACTTTTTTCTCATAATATTTCACTCCAATTCCCATATTTAGTATTCATAAAGTATTTTTTCTTTTTAATTTTACTTTAAATTTATACCATATCTATTGAAAGAAAAATATGAGTTGCTAGTTATTCTAGTAACCTGATCTAATGTAGCACTTTCTGCTGCAGAATATCTTTCAGGCCAATAGTCTGAATTGTCTTCAAATGAGCTAGCTTTAGGACCATAATCTTTTAATCTTATCATAACTATTCCGTTATAACTATTTGCTGCATTAATTGCACCGGAATAGTTGCTAAAATTAGCAGAGCCGATATTTTTTATTCTATCTACTGTAACTGATGCTCTATGAGCATATACATCCTGGATTAAATGCAAAAAAACACCAAGTATTATAAATCCTTTTTTTGTATACGAAGTTGTTCCACTAAATTTATTATTAATTAATTTTTGCAAATCCTGTACTATTCTCTTTTCAACATTTGAAGTATATGAATCTGGGTTTAAATTTATAGAATATCCCTGTATACCTGTTTGAGCCAGATCATAAAGAAAGCTGGCAGTATTCAGAACTGTAGTAAAACTATAACCATGTGAAGAAGAATTAGTAGTGCTGGTAGCCTGAACAGTTGTGCAACTTAAATTAGCTTTTGCATGATATGGGGAAATTATATAAGAATTACCCACCTTTTGAATACTGGATGCATCCATATAATCTTCAGAATCTGTATATATAGCGGCATTGGCTACGATTGTTTTGTAATTAACACCATCTTTTGTGAAATATGAAGAACTAAGACCTGTAACAAGTGATTTGTGATTCTCAGGATTTTTATTAATATCAGAAGACCATGCGAAGGAATTCAAACCTACTGATAAAATTAATGTAATAACCATCAAAAAAGCTACAATTTTACTTGATTTTTTATTCATAAAAACTCTCCTTTATTAGAAATTTAATTAACAAAATATGCTAATAACTAATTTATTTTGTAAGACACTAATGTTTATAAACCAATAAATATGGTAATTAACCCCACATTGATTTATACATCGTAAAAATTTGCCAGAAAAGCATTAAAGAAACTGATTGTCGTAAATATTATTTAAGTATAGTTTTCTCTTAAATTTAATATGGTGCAACCATAATATTTTTCTACAGCATCAACCCCCAACTTTTGTTTTCCAAAGCAAATATACGATTTCGTCCTACTATGACATAATATACAACTTATACTATTATTGGTAGGATTATTTTTTGTAACCCTAACATAGCAGAAAAATAAAAAAGACAAATATAACCCTCATTTAATAATAGCAAAGACTAAAAGTAATTATCTTACATCAAAATGCTTGTAATTAATTGCATAAATAGTTATAATTATGGAGAATATTTTATAACTACCGATTGAAAGTAAAACCTCTTCAGAATAAGCATGAGCTTTCTTATAGGGAGGAAAATTTTTGGATAAAATTAATGTTCTTATTGTAGAAGACGATCCTGATTGGATAAATACTATAGCTGATTTGTTACAGCATGAGGATGATATTATAGTAAAAGCTAAAGCTACAAATAGAGCAGATGCATTTACTTTGGCTAAAAATCAGCTATTCGATGTGATCTTAATGGATATTAATCTGGAAGGTAACAGACTTGATGGCATTTATGCGGCTGCAGAAATATCTGAAATTAGTAAAGCTAAAATATTAATGGTTACTTCTTTAAGTGAGAATGAAGTTATTCTTAATTCTTTTATTGCAGGTGCCATAAACTATATACCAAAAGGGAATCTATCAGAAGTAGCTCGTGCCATACGTACAGCAAAAGCTGATAATTCTCCATATAAAGTACTTTTAAAAGAATTTAACAGATTAAAAAAAGATGAGCAGTTGGAAAAACTGACTACATCAGAAAAGCATATATATTATTTGCTGGAAAAAGGTTTTTCCAGGAAGAACGTTCTGGAAAGGCTTTATATTTCGGAGAACACTTTAAAAATACATATCAGAAGAATAATAAAAAAATTGGGTGTAAGCAAAATACAGGATGCAATAAAGAAAGTTAATAGAAAAGGACTTTTTAACAACCATTAACACTACTTTTCATCTTTACTACATTCTTTAATATATTTATTAAAAGTGATTTCCTTGGCTAGTATTCAAACTGAAAAGCGCATCAATATTAAAGGAAGCATAATATGGATAGACTTATAGCATTAATTATGGTTTTTACTATTTCCAGCATAGTATTTATATATAACTATAAAAACAAAGGCATGATTTGGTTCAGTTATATGGGATTTATCGTATCTATAGGCATATTAGGTACATATTTAAATAATCATAAAGATTTTTTGCTGATTGGTAACATATTATATATATTTTCTTATTGTTTTGCACCATATTTCTTTTTAATAGCCAGTATTCGTTATGTTGAATCCAATACTAAAATGAAAGTGAGAAGTATATTTTTTAGCAGGTTTGTTACTCCAATATTGCCAGTCTTCTCCTTTGGGATGTGTATTATTTTCTATAATCTGCTCTATGGTAAGGATGAAAGTGGAAATGATTTATACCTTCGGTTTTTTATAACACTTTGGGCAATTATATATTACTTTGTTGGAGATTACAATTTATTTAATCAGTTTCTTCAAGAGAAAATACCAATTTTAAAACATCAGAAGTTTTATATTTTTCTTTTACTATTTTTTGCTACTTCATATGGCGTTTTATCAAACCATATAATACCTATTCTTAAAATAAAAAATACCTATGATTTTTGTTTTTCGGTAATACTGTTTATTTGTTTTCTATATTTTTGTATAAGATATGGCTTTTTTGGATTAAGAATTTTTTTTGAAAAATACAATCCTATTATAAATCTAATGACAATGGATACAGGTATATCCATACTGAATCATACACTAAAAAACGAAATGAATAAGATAGATATATGCTGTAATAACATCAAAGTTCAGACCAATAAACAAAATGAAATAATTGACCGAAATGTTAATTCAATAAAGAACTCAAGTGAACATATTTTGAATATGGTTAGTAGAATTAAAAAATACACATATGATTTTTCGATTGTTGAAAGTAATTTTGAGTTAACAAATATAATTGAAAAAGTCGTTGAGATGATGAATCCATATATTGAAAAAAAACACATAAGTATTATAAAAGATTTTGGATATTGTACAAACATGATTGCCGATTGTTCTCATATTCAGGAAGTATTGCTAAGCTTGCTCAAGAACTCAGTTGAAGCTATAAATCATAAAGGTGAAATTCTTATTAAAACCAAAAGAAATAATAAATTTATCATAATAGAAGTTATTGATAATGGTTGTGGAATAAATAAGAATAATTTAAAAAGAATAGTACATCCCTTTTTTACAACAAAAAACAATACAACTAACTTTGGATTAGGGCTTGCTTATAGCAGCAATGTTATTCTTAAACATGGGGGAAAACTTTTGATTTCAAGTCATGAGGGTATTGGTACAAAAGTATCAATATGTCTTCCCATATCAAGAATTCCAGGAGCGATTAAAAATAAAAACCTAGGGTAGTCCTTGATTATTGGAGTAAATCTATGTAATAATGTATCCATGAGTTGCTACATATAAAGCATGGGTATTATGCAGGTTAAATCAAGGCTTCGTGACTTTGTAGCAATACAATTATAGGTGATAAATAATGGGAATAATTGAGACTAAAAGGTTATACCTTAGAGAACTATTACTTGATGATAAAAAGGAATTAATGAAAGTGCTCTCTAATCCAGCGTCTATGGAATTCTATCCCCATCCATTTAGTGAAGAGGAGGTAGAAAACTGGATTCAGTGGAATATCCAAAACTATAAAAAATACAAACACGGGCTTTGGGCTGTAATATTAAAAGAAGATGGTACATTTATAGGAGATTGCGGTATAACAATGCAAAATATCGAAAATGAAATTGTACCGGAGATTGGCTTTCATATTATTAAAGAATATTGCAATATGGGCTATGCAACTGAAGCTGCTCTTGCTTGCAAGGAATATGCATTTAATGATTTAAATTACCCAAAGATATTTTCATACACCACAATACGGAATATTCCCTCACAGAGAGTTGCCGAGAAGATTGGTATGAAGGTTTATAAACATTTTGAGAAAAACGGCGAAAAACAAATTGTACAAGTTGCAATCCGGCATTAGAATAAACATCAGCATAATTAATCTATTTTAAGGAGGGATTTTTGTGTCAAATAACAAATCACTGGTTGTATACTTCTCCCAATCAGGTAATAGCAAATTTATAGCAGAAACCATTGCACAGGAAATAAAAGCTGACACTCTGGAAATCAAGACCAGGAAAAGTCTGCCCAAAGCTACTTTCTTTAAGCTTTTTATAGGGGGAATGCAGGTTATATTTAAGTCCAAGCCCGAACTGCTTCCATTTGATAAGAATCCAACGGATTATGATCTTATCATTATAGGCACTCCTGTTTGGGCAAGCTCTTATGCCTCACCCCTTAATACATTCTTTTCTAAAGTTCAAATTAATGGTAAGAAGATTGCATTATACTGCTGCTGTGGAGGCTCCCAGGGAAAAACCTTTGAGAATATGAAGAATGTACTAAAGGGCAATCAATTTTTAGGTGAATTGGAATTGAAGTCCCCTTTAAATTCTAAGGAAGAAAGCATTAGAAAAACTAGAGAGTGGGCACGAACCATCAATAGTTAAATCCGGGTATAACTTAGAAAGGAAGTTGAATATTGACAAAATACATTGCATTTTTGCGAGGTATAAACGTAGGCGGCAAAAACAAAGTTCCTATGCCTGAATTAAAAATACTATTTGAGCAAAATGGCTTTGTTGATGTTATGACGTATATAAATAGCGGTAATGTTATATTTTCAAGTAATAGATTCGACATGGAAGAAATAAAAAAAGAGTGCGAAGCATTTATTGTAGATAAGTTTTATTTCAAAATACCTGTCGCAATCATTCCTGGTAAAGATCTTTTAGATGCACTAGACAATGCTCCATCTTGGTGGAATAAAGAGGAAGATTCAAAACACAACGCAATCTTTGTAATACCACCTATTACTGTAGATGAAGTATTTAAAGATATAGGTGCAGCAAAACCGGAATATGAAAAAGTAGATTTTTATGGAAGGGTTATTTTCTGGTCTGCACCAATAAAGACATTTTCAAGGACAAGATGGTCAAAGGTTACCAGTTCATCTTTATACGATAAACTGACCATACGAAATGCAAATACTGTAAATAAGCTGGCACTGCTTATAAAGTAGGCGGTTTTATTATACTATAAAACAAAAGGTGAGGAATTGATAGTGGAAGATATAATGTACCAATGTTCTGAAGATGAGCTGAAAATTCAGTCTCCTTTTTCTGGACTTTCACGATATTTTTTAAGTTCATTATGTGTTTTCGGAAGTATACTATTAATAATATTTACCTCTTATGATTGGCTTGCAGCTTTTTTGATACTTGCAATTTGCTATTTAGTTGTCAATAAAGAGCCAGTAGAGTGTATATTTAACAAAAATGATCAAAAAGTTACTGTTACGCATCAAAATCTTATAAATAAGTATGTTTCTGTGAAACCTTTATCTGAAGTAAGGAGTTGTTCGGTTAAATTGTTTACGGAAAACTCCAGTGAAGGACCTGCAAGTTACCGTTTATACATAGAATTTAGCAATAATAAAAAATTACCATTTCAATCAAATAATAATATTTTATTAGAAAACATTGAAAAAGCAGCAAAGGGGTTTGTAAATCTCAAATAATTTGATAAAGGTTACCGCTTTGTAATAATTTTTAACTATTTTGTAATTTTTAAATACTTCCGTAGGTGTATTATATATAAAGTAGATTTTATTGACAACACTACGGCGGTAGTAAAAAAACTCTCTAAAAATTACTCTTTGTAACCATAACGATTTAAATCCTCAGGTAGTACATTATTAGCCAGGATGAAAATTTTATAGGTATAAAACTTTACATACCTCAACTACCGCCGGCTTTTTTTATATTTCAGACAAATCAATCTTATTTGTATCCCAATGTCATCGTATCATACAGTATTTACAATTTTGCATATTAGCAGGGCACCAGGTAATATAGAAAATGTGCTATAATGGAAATGCTATGGATATATTTTAAGCCATAAACTATATTACCAAGGAGATTTGTGTGCCATGCCCCAGGAAAAATTATAAAATACTCTTTAATATTGTTACTCTGTTTGGTTGTCTCACAGCTCCTGTTTTACTATCTATTCGATGATTTCTTTGTCTGTATTATCAATACATCATTCTTAACCAATATTGGATTACGGGTTTCATTTGCCTATGTTTTATACATAGCCAGTATCTATATTATTGATAGAAAAATATCCAAAATACATATAGATCTGCTTGCAGGCATTTACTTTCTGATGGTTCTAGTCCTTTCACTCTTAAGAGAATACCACAATTATATTTTTATAAATTTAAATCCTCTGACTATAATAAATGATTTTGATCGTTATTTTAACCATACCTTGATTATTCTTATTGGAAATCTGTTAATATATGTTCCTCTCGGTATGTACATAAAATATAAATTCAATATGACTAATTTGAAACTGGCTATGTGTTTCATGCCTTACATATTGCTTCTTGAAGCAACCCAGCGGATAACTTATCGTGGAATCTTTGATATAAATGATATCATAACCAATATAGCAGGTTTTGTTTTTGGCGGCATTTGCTTTACTATATTTGAGAAAATCCGTTTAGGCATGCCCCAAATGTAACTTCCCGTATAATTTCGCTTTCGTGTTAACTTAACTCGTGAACACGCTCAAAACGATAAGTAATATTTCAATCATGCATTAATGAAGGTAACAACTCAATAATTTGTTGGAGGGAGGGAAACCCTTTGAGAAGCGAACAGGAAATGTTTGATTTAATAATCGGTGTTGCACAGGCAGACAAACGTGTACGGGTAGTTTACATGAATGGCTCTCGTACAAATCCCAATGTCGAAAAAGATATTTACCAGGATTATGACATTGTATATGTGGTCACAGAAACCAAGTCGTTCTTAGATAACAAAGATTGGATTTCTGTGTTTGGCGATATAGCAATTGTTCAAGAGCCAGATAGCAACGACTTTAGTTGGGGTATAAATGCAGACTTTAATCGTTCTTATACATGGCTAATATTATTTAAAGACGGTATCCGTATCGATTTGAATATTCAGATAAAAGAAGTTATGCTCGAAAAATATGTAAGTGACAGCTTAACAATACCGCTTTTGGATAAAGACAATTGTTTGCCTCAGATACCCGCCTCTAATGATTCCGATTATCATATAAGGAAACCTACACCGCAGCAATATAAAGGCTGCTGTAATGAATTCTGGTGGTGCTTGAATAATGTTGCCAAAGGAATTGCCAGAGATCAACTTCCATATGCTATGTGGATGTACAATGTAGTTGTTCGCGATATGCTTGTAAAAATGATTGATTGGTATATAGGAATAAATGTAGGCTTTTCTGTATCTGTGGGAATGAGCGGAAAGTATTATAAAAAGTATCTTGAAGAAGATATTTATGAAATGTATACAAAAACATATTCCAACAGTGATTACAACAACTTTTGGACCTCAATATTTATTGCCTGCGAGTTGTTCAGAACAATTGCCCAGCCCGTTGCCAATCGTTTTGGATATATCTATAATGTCACTGAAGATACCAATATGATTGAATATTTATATAAAGTAAAAAATCATAGCTTATAAAAAAGCTCAAATCAAAAACAACCGGCATTGTACAATAATTACCAGTTGTTTTTGATTAAACTTTAATCACTACTTAATATGAGTAACCGAATTTTAAAGCTAACTTAATAACATCAGACATGTTAACGGAATTATCTCCATTCAAATCACATCTAGAGTCAAAATTGGTATTGGCTTTGGCAAACCCAAAAGCCTTTGCAATCATTACAACATCCGCCATATTTATTGTAAAGTCTTTGTTTATATCCTCCTTTAAATAAATCTGTCCTTTGGAACAATAAGCATCAATATAATACGCAGCCCACGCCAGACCGGCATTAAGGTTAATTTTTACCACATTGGTTGACCATGACTGTTCATTGTCAAAGTAGCACTTTTGTGCTGGAAATTTCAGTTCCTTCATACGGTACACCAATGTCAAGTGATCCTGCCCGCTGGAGTTTGGCCCGCTTACAAGGAATCCTGGAGGAACAGGAGGAAATGATGGTTCTGCATTTGGACAGAAAAACCGGTGGTTTGGGTATTTTGCCGGATCGTCACCATATCCTGTTATGTATGATTTATTGTTTGCATTGCGGCCAAGTAGGTAATCCATCGACTCCATTATGCTCGATATGTATTTATTCTTTCTGGCAAAATCATAGGCATATGCCAGAACAACTGCCTTGTAAACTATATATGAGTTTGATTCAGTAGGATAACCATAATATTCTTCTATTATGTCAAAGAAGCTTGTTTTAAATGTTGATTCCGGAAGAGGCATACCGTAGCTTTCTTTCTTTTGCTCACTTATGAATATATCAGCTGCCTTTATTATGCTTTCTATAGTTTGAGGAAATTCATACCCAGTAATAAGTGCAAGTGTAATAGTTCCAAGAGCACCGGTAGATGAACAGTTAAAACATCCCTTTATCCCCTGATCCTCGCCTGACAATTCGTCAGGTATTTCAAAGCAATTTTTATAGGATTTTATATCTGCAAGATACTTTTGTTCCCTGGTTGTTGCATACAGTTCACATGCGGCCCAGTAAAATTCATCTTCCAAATAGTTATCACCATAAGCAGTACTTCCGGTTTCCTGACCGTTTTTCACAAACATGGCAGGGTTTTCTTTTGCTGCATTGTAGGCTTTTACAGCAGCTGTAAGGCATTTATTCGAAAAGGCAGAATCAACATCCTTCCAGATACGTGCTGCTTGTGCTGCACATGCTGCAAGGTTTAATGTAGCAGCCGTTGAAGGCGGAGAATAAATTCGTTTTTGTGTGTCCTGATCAGGCCTTGTAGCAAGTCCTGTCCAGTTTTCATCCGCAACCTTGTGTGCTGCCATTCCTTCTTTATCATAGCCTGAAGGAATTTGCATCTTAAGCATCCATTCCATTTCCCATCTGGTTTCATCCATCAAATCATTTATATAGTTAACGCTTTCAGGAATATTAAGATTTAAAAAAATAGAATCCGTGCCTTGAAGTTTTGAATGCTCATATTGATTTTGCAGAAGCCATAATGAAAGTCCACCGTTTACAAGGTACTTATTATGATCTGCACTATCGTACCATCCGCCTGAGCAATTAAGTGTTATTGGTCCGGTATAACCTGTACCTTCCTTTAAGCTTGCAGTATCATCTGCATGTCCTGCCGGACGGGCCCACTGACTTTCAACACAATATGGCATCTCAATTTTTATGCCGCTTCTTGCATGATAAAAATATTTCAGTGAATCATATTTCATTTGTGAATAAAGATCCTGTGTAATATCAAACTTATGGCTTACCGAATTTCCAACAGCAAGTTCATAACCTTTACCATATCCGGTATAACTGGTAAAGTCAATAATATGTACATTCTCACCTGATGAATGATCGCTTCCCGAAGGAGTTGTCATACCGGTTGCTACAACCTCACCAGTACTATTTTTGAGTTTCCACGTTAAGGGGGTAGATATTTCCTGCCCCTGCAAATTTAGTGTTGCCTTTTTAGGACCGGATGGGAAATATCCAAGCTGGTTCACACGAATATCCCTTAATGGAGCAGGTGTAGGTGTTGCAGGATTATTGCCTGAAAGAGTAACAGATATAATCTTAACATCATAAGGCGATTCCCCTGCAAGTCTGCCTCCAAACTCAAATGACAGCTCGGCATTGGCAATATCTTTGGGAGTGGTAAACTTTTGACTAACACTTAGTATCTCATTTGCTTTTATTGAGTATGGAGTCAGATAACTGTTAAAGACTTCGGTGTATGGCTCGGTATATTCCATTATTTTAGCATTAAACTTGCAATCTTTTGTTGCAGTCAGTTTAAAAGCTATATTATAAGTGACACCTTTGTAAAGTGAAAAACCTCTATAACTTACTTTAATATCAGACTCATTTTGACCTTTATTATTGATATGTACCACATACATATCGTCCTCAACCCCAGTATATGCATTATCGGGAGCACTTTCATAGAAGGTCCAGGCAAGTGAGCTGCCTGTTCCTGAAAAGACCTTTTTCTGCAACAGATACGCGTTGCAGGTTGCATTTACAACCAGTAATACAATAATAAATAATAGTCCGGCTGATAGTTTTTTTATCATACTCTTCCCCCTTAAAATTTCCATTATGTAAATTATTATATACTGATTTACAAAAAAATGCTAATGCTATTTTCGTTTATAATTCTTAAATATCTACCATTTTGTTTTTCATGGTTTACAGCACTACTAACTTAATAAACTTCCAATTCAAGGTAAAATATTATAAACAAAAAATGTTCTCAGTGATGTCACCAAGAACATTTTTTATTAGCACTTTTAATATATTACTTTTTCAAAATCTTTATGGCTCGTTTCCCCATGTTATATTTCCAGAAATATATGCTGGAGTCTTTGTCCATTTTTCATAATTACCACTTATACCATTGAAAGAGTAGTCGTTTCTCTGATCGTAATCGCCCCAATAAGCTTTAGCCATTCTTGTTCTTAATTCCACGCTTTCTCCAGGAGCAAGAACACCTGCAGCTGTATCAAATCCAATTTCCACATAGTAATCTGCTGTGCCTGAAGTATTATCTATCGCAAAGAAGTTTCCTTTGACATATTGTGTTCCCCTGCTTGACCAATCACAATAAAGCACCTGTGAATCCATGGAATCAATAGTATAATAATATCTTACCGTTACATCTGATAGATTTACCAGGTCAGTACTTGTATTAGTTATTTTATAATTCATGCTGCAATTATTTGTTAAAGATGATATGTTCCCATTATAGAAATCAACTTGTAATTTTTCTTCAACAGGAGGTATAGATGACTCTTGCAAATATTCTATTTCTGCAAGCTGTATGATTCCATCTCCATTATTTTTTGTTATATCAAGCTTGTAGTACATATATGGAATTGTATTGGCTGTATTGTATACCTTTCTCTGGAAGTAATCAGTGAATGTCTCTCCGCTCTTTCTATCCAATTCAACCCACTCAATATTATCGTTAGAGCCATACAACACCCAGTCTTTTGGGTTTCTACCCGGAGAATCATTAGCTGATGTCAAGGCATAGCTACTCATTACAAAAGGATTTAAATATTTTATAGTTATTGCATCTGTGCTGTTAAATGTTAACCATTTGGTATTTGTCAAACCGTCAAAAGCTTTTTCCTTTCCTTCTAAAGGCTGATTTTCTCCACCTGCAGTTACCTCACACAGATCAAATTCACCTAACTGAATCTCTTCGCCCGAATTATTGCCAAGGATATTTAGCTTATAGAAAACATAGCTTGTATCATTTTCAATAGAATATAATTTCTTAACAAATCTGCTCTTGAATGTCTGATTGCTTCTGGTATCCAATACCACCCAGTTTATATTGTCATTGGATGCTAATAGCTCCCAGTCTTTTGGGTCTCTGACATTATAGTCGTTGGCAGATGTCAGTGAATAGTTAGTCACTTTTGTGGGCTTCTGGAAATTATAAGTTATCCAGCCTGTTTTCGCAAATGTAAGCCACTTAGTTTGGGGATTGCCGTCAAAGGCCTTGTCCATTCCTTCTCCTATAGCTGCATTATCTCCGCTTGCAAACACTTTCTGTTGATCAAATTTGTAACCGAACATTTGAATTTCCGATATTTTAACAGTATTGCCGCTTCTGCTATCCATTTTGAATCTATAGTATTTATACGGATTTACATTATTAATGGTAAAATATTTGGTCTCAGATCTCTTCAAAAAGGAAATATCACTTCTAGTATCTACAGCCTCCCAACTTGTGTTGTCATTTGAGCCTTCCAAAGTCCAGCTTTTGGGGTCCATATCAGCCAAATCGGCAGAAGTAGTTATTGAGTAACTGGTAACAACATACGCAGTATCATTAAATTCATATTGAACTGTTCCTGCTGGAGATATTACACTGGTTTGAGTCCCTGTGTTGTTATCAAAAGCATTATTGCTCGAAGCTGTTCCTCCCTCAGTAATATCTGGTGATAAAGCTCTGTTATATGTAAACTGGGTACCTGCAGCATTAATATTTGTAAGGCTTATAGTTTGATTGTAATTTCCATTCCACCATCTGGAATCAGGTATTGTGTTGAGACCGAAGCTAGCATTATTACCGGCCTTGAAAAAGTCATTGGCATCACTGCCCCGTTTATTTTCAAGATCATACTTGCCATCAGCCTGCTCGACAGAAACCATATAATGCTTGCTTGGAGTCATATTCTCAAGGCTATTATTTCCTTTTTCATCAATATGCCAAATAAGTAACCCTTCTCCCGGCATGTTTGTTCTGTAACCCTCTTGTTTTATACTCTCAATCATAAAATATTCTTTTGTGTCCGCATTCTTTACAACATAGGGGTTAAGGGAATTCTGAGGAACATCAACTATACTGCCATCAGCTAACAAGTCCAATTCAATCGGAGTTCCCCAACCGGAACGGATAGAACGGAAATATGGATTTGGAGGCTGAGGATTTTTCCCGTTGCCGCTTGACATCAAGTCAAACCCTCCCGTACCACTGGATTCACCGCCATAATCGTAAGTATCAGGCCATCCACAAAGCATATGCCCGTTTTCATGCACAATAGTTCCTATGTTCAAATCGTCTCCTATATTGGTTATCTGGTATCTTGAAAGCTTAACTCCACCAACCTGATACTGCGGTATACCGCCTGCATGAGGCCAAAGTCCTTTAGACCACCCCCATGATGGGTTTCCTGCATACAGAACATTAAACGCTGTTACTGTACCTGCTGTGTCTGTCCCTTCCGGATCTACTGTAAGCTTTGTAAAATCAAACCCTTTAGCTTTCAAACTATCCAGGGCTTCCACAATAAGCTCACCCGCTTTTCCTGCATCTTTATCATCATAATATGTTTTAGGATTCTTTGCAGTATAAAATGCAGTCACTGAATTGGTATAATTCATTTTTCCATCTGAAAAGAAGGTGTAGTAGTCATGTACAGAGCCATTATTGCCATAATCTTTATATCCTACCCTATTTAACATATCGGAAATTTGCTGCTGAGTGAAATCAGACTTCTGGTCGGAAAAATCTATTAGCAAAGTCAAGCCTGTTACATTTCTGATTGTTTCACCAGCCGGTGCCATGCTTCTCATTACTGAAGAAGATGCACCTTTTACTACATTTACTCCATTTTTTGTACTTTCCTTTGCTGCTTCTGATGAATCATCAAGAAGTTTATCCCAGTTAACTTCTTTTTTAGCTTCATTTACTTTATCAATTACAGACTCTTCAGAAATATCCAACCCCTTTTCTAAATCTAATTTTGCAGGAGGAGTTACTTTTTCTGAATTTTTATATACCACTCCTGTAGAAACAAACTCGGTTCCCTCACTGTTTAAATCTGCGTAACATATCCAATTTGTCTTAGGGTCACGGATCAGTGTGTAACCGTCAATGCTCTCAACCTTCTGGTAAAATTCATCCCCAAATACTTTAACACTTACAAATGAACCATCAGGCTGTATCAGATTGAATAAATCACCTGAGTAAGGTGCAGCAGATGCTGTTGATGAACCTAGTAAAATGGCTCCTGAGATAAGTGCTGCAGAGAATACTGTTTTTCTTGCGTGTTTAAACATCGTCTCAACTCCTTGTATAAATTTTAGATAGTTAAATTACACTATTTGCACCATTTATTTTAAAATAAGTGCGATTAATATAATATCTGACATTTATATATAAACATTTTTGCATGTTATTGTCAAATTTATCATTAACTACCCATATATATAAATTTATTACATCTATTTTATATTTACATTAAAGCGTGGTAAAATTATTGTTATTATAGTAGATTTCAGACATTTCTTTGCTGTTGCTTAAAAGCATAGCGGAGAAATTATCGGTGCTACTGAAGCATTCACAGCAATGTTAAGATATGCGTTCATAACACTTGGATTGTCTAAGATAATTGGCATAGTACATCCTGATAATATCACCTCCGTAAAAGTGTTGGAAATTTTCTTACTGATTTTGCTTTCAAAAAAGAATGGATAACTTGAATTACTGGTACAATCTGATAAAATGTTTATATAGAAATACTGCTATGCCGCATATGTCAAGATAGGCAAAATAGCGGTAAATCCACCTTCAATAGCAGCTTAAAATTTTTAAAGAATTTGGGCAAAGAATGATAGAGAATGCAAAAATTATACATACTTCTCTATCATAACTCAAAGAGAACCTACAGGAATTTATAATTTTTATATTAAGTGGGTGAATTAAATGAGAAAGTTAGCAGTAATTATTTTATTAACAATTATCTTTTTATTAACCTCTTGCTCAAAGAATGGAGAGAACACTTCTTTGATGCAGCTGCCAGCCGATTATACCCTTGAAGATGCAAAGTCTGGTAACTGCGTTGTTTTTGAAAATGGTGATATTACGCATGGCCAGTCTACATGGGATGATTTTATTACAGCAACAGACGATAGTAAACCCTCGATTGTCAGATTAGCATATTATTATACACTTGGCGACCCTTCAAAATATTCAAAGGATTTGTATCAAGAAATAAAAGATGATTACCCTGTTCTTTATATTACGGATTTGACCTTTGATGGAAAAAAATATATCATTAAAGGCATTGAGGACGGTAAGCTGATTTCGAAAGAATATAAATATCTAATGAAATATGAAGGACAGCCCAAAAGTCCAACCGCTATTTTTTCGGAGTACACCTATTATGTTCTGGTAAATGATAATACTGTCACTTGGGATGATATTGAACACGGAATTTCCAGTTCTCAGTTTGGTGATTATATTGATCATTATCAAGTTTACTCAGACTTAGTTTTAAAATGATACTCTTCGCAGGGAAGATTAGTAAAATACCTCTTTAGCCATTCAATATTTATTTTAAGGAGAATAAAATTATGTGGTTCTTTAAAAACAAACAGAAAGCATCTCTTAATTATGAGGATATTTTAAAGAAAAATCCAACAGAGATAGACTATTTACAATTAAGAATGGCTTATACGAAAACGAATTATTATAACCCATATGGAAGTAGAAATGAACTTAATGAATTATCCAATTTATTTGAAGAAGGTAAATTTAAAGAAATTATTAACAAAGCTCCTAAACTATTAACTGCTAAATTCGTTGATATTGATTTCCATATGGTAGTTTTCTCAGCTGCTGAGCAGGTAAATGATGAAAAAATATCAGCATTTCATGGTTTCATAATAAATAAATTAGTGGACTCCATATTAAATTCCGGAGATGGTAAAACACCCGAAACCGCTTTTATTGTTATAAATACTGATGAAGAATATGCCTTGTTAGGCTGCTTAGGTCTAAGAAGAACTACACAAAGCCTAATAAAACACAATGAACGAAGTTATGATTTGTTAGAAGCAGTTGACAAAGAAGGAAATCAACACAAAATTTATTTCAATATCGATATACCATTTAATTGGCTGGGAGCAAAGATGAAGTAACTTGAAACCGTTAAAAACAACACAAATTGGCATTAAAACATGGAGGACATTTAAATGGCTTTGAGAAATATCAGGAAACTAGATGATGAAATCTTTAGAAAAAAAGCGAGAGAAGTAAATGTTATTGATAATAAAATATTAACATTCCTTGATGACTTGGTAGAAACAATGAGGAAAGAAAATGCCATAGGTCTTTCTGCTATGCATGTAGGTGTTCTGAAGAGAATAGTCGTTGCAGATATAGGAGAAGGTCTTATAGAAATTATAAATCCCAAAATTATAAGTGAATCAGGGGAGCAGATAGGTGAGGAAGGCTCTGTAAGTCTACCGGGAAGATACGGTGATGTTAAAAGACCTCAAAATATTATAGTAGAAGGATTAAATCGTAAAGGGGAAAAAATAATTGTATCTGGAGAAGGACTTCTAGCAAGGGTGTTATGCCATGAAATAGATCATTTGGATGGTATAATATTCACAGATAAAGTTATTAGATATAAATGTTGAATGTAGTGCTGATATACAAGGAGAAATCCATTATGTGTTTTCTGCTATTATTTCTTCAAGTAATAATACTGTATCCCTTACATAGTTGGGACACTTTGTTTTGAATATCCCAGATTGTCTTGCAGCGTTCAATTGTTTATCATCAGTTATATCGTAATTCAATAGTTCTTTGCAGGTTATGTATCCGTGTAATTTTCTAAATCTAGCTGTAAAATCTCTGTTAAGTAATCTATTCTTTGCTTTAGAAAACTTATCTTCTGGATCATTATTACCATATTTTAAGCCTAGAACTAAAAAAGCACCGGTAACTGCTCCGCATACCTCACCAAGTGCCATACCCCCTCCAAAAGAGCAAGCTATTTTTAATGCGATTTTTTTATTAAGTCCCAATTCTTCACAAAAAGCAGAAAATACTGCTTGGGAACAATTAAATCCACAATCAAAATTATCTATTGCATAATTAGCTTTATTCTCCATGAAAACATCCTCCTTTAAGATTAAGGATAATTTTACTATATATTGAACAGTTATTCAACATATATGTTTACAAGTCATTTTATCTGAACTCACATGGAGAATAAAGAGTTTATGCGTGGGAAGACAGTAGGATATAGTATTTTAAAACTTTCCTACTGTCCGCAAGAATATAACATTTTTAAATATTATAATTTTTCAGCAATTTTCTTAGCTACTTCAAGTGAGTTTGCAGCTATATCTTCCTCAGGCATTTCGTTGATTCCAAAAATATTTGTATCAAAACTAAAAAGTTTATCAGTAATAATTATGTCAGGGTTAAGGTCACTAATAACACCTTTCATCATCCTTGAAGCACATTTAATAAGGCAACCTTCTAATGCAACAACCTTTTTTGAATTACGGACCAGATTTCGCTGTCCTCCATCTTTAGTAAATGCACCACCTAAACATAACCTTACTGTCTTTTCAGGAAGAAGTGAATGACATATAATATTTGCAGCACGCCTTGAAACCTCTCCTCGTAAACATGCACCTTCGCAACTCATAATAACAATAGGCTTTTCAGATTGTTCCTTTGCATAATCCTCACATAGAGAGCAAACATTTTTAGTCTTTTCAATATTTATAACTTCGTAGTCAATATTTATAATACTCTTATTTGAACTTTCGCAATTTCCTACATCGCAGCAGGAAACTGTTTTATTCATGCTATCACACATATTCATACCCCTCATATTAAATTTATAAATATCTACATTAGGAATAAAAATATTGGACAATCCCTAAATAACATTTTGTAGAACCTTTATATTTTGGGTAGTATCCTCTAACAATATATTGCTAGAGCAGAATAATGTGACATATTAAAATAAAAGATATTTTGGAAATTCTCCTATGAAAGAATAAGGACCCTTCGTACTCGCTAAAGCAGTGTTAAGTTATCGTATTAAGAATTTTCTCAATATCCTTTGGTTTTAATACCTTACCAAAAGACACAACCTTCTCATCAATTACTAATGCCGGAGTAGACATTACACCATACGCCATTATATCCTTAAAATCTGTTACCTTAACAACTTCTGCATTAATGCCTGTTTCTTTTAGTGCAATTTCAGTATTCGCCCTTAAAGTTTCACAATTCTTACATCCAGAGCCTAAAATTTTAATTATCATAATATTCCTCTCCTTAACATTATTTAAAATCCTAAGTAAAACATATAAAAAGCTATAAGCATAATTAGCGAACCTGTAATAATACGCAGTATTTTACTCGCTGCACCGTACTTTTCATTTGATGACATCTTATGAACAAAACCAACATATGTACCTGCAATCAATACCAAAAAACTATGTCCTAGTGAATATAACAGTAATAATAATATTCCCCAAAGCATACTTCCTTCTTTAGCCACTATGGCAAGCAATACAACAAGTACAGGTGTAGCACATGGAGATGAAAAAAAGCCTCCTAATACTCCTGTAATAAAAGCTCCAACAAAGCCTTTTTTTGCATTTTTATTAATTGCATAGGTAGATGGTATAAAATTATATATTTCCCATGTTTGAAGTGCCATCAGCATCATTAGTATTCCAAGAATAATATACCACCATGAACCTGTTCCCTGCATAAGTCTCCCAAGAAGGGATGCAGCTGTACCTAAAATAGTAAAAGTAACAGCCATGCCGCTTGAAAATACTACTGACAGCAAAAAGGATCTTTTTATATCCTTTTGTCCGGTTCCTCCTACATAACCAATAACAAGTGGAACGCTTGAAAGTGCACAAGGAGTAAATGAAGTAAGAATTCCAGCAAGTAATGCAAAAAGTGGAGCCATCCATGAATTTTGAGTTATATTAGCTGAAAACGATTCAAGCCAACTGTTAATTACAGTATCCATTATTTTAGCCCCATTTCCTTTAAGACACTTAATAATTGCTCTTTTGTTATTCCTCCCTCATGTGCAGTAAATATATGTTCACCGGTTTCTCTTGATTTATATTCCTTAATCTGCAAAGCATTTGGATCTTTTGGCTTATATGGCTTACCGTTAGAATCAATTAATATCTGTGTTGGTATAAGGCTTATAGGATATCCTTGAGCTAATTCCTGATACTTCCATACATCAACAAATTTAATAATAGCTTTTCCCTTTAATTCCTCATTTAACTCCTTTAATACTGGAGCCATTTGTTTGCAGGGAATACATGAGTCTGCACCAAAGTCTATAACAATAGGAAGACCAAATGACTTAAGTTTCTCGAGATCGATCTTCTCTGTAACATCAAGATCATAATCTGAGTTACCTGTTTGTAGTGTTCCAGAATTTACAGTTTCATCCAAACCGGAATGGTTTCTATTATTCTTAATAAACCATAAACCAACAAGAATGCATAATATAACTACAGGAATAATAATTTTTATAACACTGCCTATTTTAGTATTTGAATTACTATTTTCACTCACAACACTTACTCCTCCACTTATTAATTTATAAACTAAACTTAATACAAAAGATGACTAAAAGCATTGAAAATATACCCAATAATAATAATACCAATGGTAACAACACCTGCAAATATAGCTAGAAGCTTTACTTTAACCACTTTATTGAGCATAGTCATTGATGGCAATGAAAGGGCGGTTACAGCCATCATTAACGATAGAGCAGTCCAATTCCTACACCTTTTAGAACAAGTTCCCTGGCAACCGGAAGGGTTCCGAAAATATCAGCATACATTGGAACACCAAATATCGTTGCTAATATAACTGAATACCATTTGTCCTGACCAAGAACTGCAGATATTATGGATTCAGGAATCCAATTGTGTATAGCTGCTCCTATCCCAACACCAATAAAAACATAGAGCCAAACCTTTTTTATGATATTTAGCACCTGATCCTTGGAGAAGTCAATTCTATCTCGCATAGTTAATTCTTCCTGAGAAACATCAAGGACCTTGTTGTTAAAAACGAACGGTTCTACGTACTTTTCAAGTTTCAATTTGCTTATCACAGTTCCTCCTATTACAGCTAGGATAACTCCTACAATAACATATGCTATAGCAATTTTCCAATTAAATATACTTGCTAACATTATTACAGAAGCTAAATCTACTAAAGGAGATGATATTAAAATGAAAACGTAACCCCTATAGGTAAACCGGCACTTGTAAATCCAATGAATAATGGTATTGAGGAACATGAACAAAATGGTGTTACAGTACCAAGCAGAGCTCCTAAAATGTTTGCTGAAATTCCGTTATATCTGCCTAATATTTTTCTCGTTCTTTCTGGGGGAAAAAACTTTGGATATATGAAATAGCAAAAATCAGAAGTGTAAGCAATATAAATATTTTAATTACATCATATATGAAAAAGTGAATACTTCCACCCAATCGTTCCTGGGTATTCAAACCAAATACTTTCTCAACTAAAACTTTTATTAACGTGGAAAGCCACTCCATTTTAAGCAATTGCTCATTTAACCATTGGAATACAAACAAAATTATCAACCCCTTTAATTACTGCAACTCCTAACCCTCACAACAGTTAATCTTACCAGCTTCGCAGCAAGAAGATTCACTTTCTGCGTTTTTCTTGCCTGGCGGAACCCAGCCTGTATCATCTCCAACATACTCTATAGCTCCAACCGGACAGAGATTACCACATCCATGACATCCCTGAACACATCCCTCAGGGTTAACAACAACCGGACATGAATTTTTTAATGTAAAAACACCATTTTTACATTTGTTAAAGCAAGCCAAACATTCAGTGCAGTTTTCATAACTAATAACCGGATACCATGTTTTCGACATTTTAATAAAACCCCTTTCAATATACATTTTTTGAGATGGTTAAATTACAAAAAGGTTTTTCAAGAAAATCTGATTAACCTTATTGATATATTGTACAATCTTTTCTCATCCATATTATGTAATAAATGTAATACCTTTATATTTAGTATATTAGTAAAATCTAATATTATGAATATAATATTAGCTAATATGCTGAGAATTGTCAATAAATAATTATAATAACAATTTAATTATCTTTATTATAGGTGCATTAATGGATTTTTTAAAGATTTGTTAAGCTATTGGGTTACTTTCCTAAGGAATTTCTAGTCTCATCGATCTGACGAATTAAAATAGCTTCAGCAATTTCGATCATTTGATAAATCTCTGGACTTTTTACTTTATATATGACCATTAACCCATCTTTTCTACTTTCCACAATTCCCTGGTTTCTTAAAACTGAAAGGTGCTGTGATGCATTAGACTGTTCTGATTCTATCATTGGAAGAATGTCACATACACAAAGTGGCTTTTCTTTAAGAATCCGTAATATTTGTAGCCTTGTTGGATGTGATAAAGCTTTAAAAATATTGGCTACTAGCTGATTTCCCATATTTCCCATACTCCATACTCCTTACTATATAATTCAATTCTATCACTCAAACTTTGACTCTATTATAACTCTTATTTTTTCAATATCATTCTTTGTAATGTCAGATGCATGTTCTTTTTTAACAATACCTTCATTAGTCACAATTATATGATCATGGATTTTTACCCCTGCATGCTTAAGTGTCTTTTTAGAACATGATGATTGGCAACCATCTACCGCTATAACTTTTTTAGCACTTTTAGCTAACTTTACTATTCCAGGAACATGAGCCCCTATGCCAATCAAGCAATAAGTTGTAGCTTTACCTCTTTTCGTAATGCTAAGTGCAGAATTATATGCAATTTGCCCCACATTTTCTCCACCAGCACAAACAAAAATCACAATTTCTGAAGGTTTACAACCACATCTATTTAACATATAATTTTTGTCCCTTTACTATGGCATGATTTTTTGATCATGACTATATTAGTTGATTCTAATATTACGTATTATATATTTATCACTATATATTGTCAATATATTCGAAAAGTGCAGTAAAACCGTTTTTGAGAATTGCCCTTGCATTCCTTTATATTGAAATAAATATCTACTAAATTTAATTATTTGAAATTAATAATTGACAATAAAAAGAATTAATGATAAATTATAAATATAAACCGTCATTTATATAAATAATTATTTATATAAATAAATATTTATATGCGGGTAAAAATATATGAGACAAGAACAAATGATGCAAAAGTATTTTCAGATTCTTGGTGATGCAAACAGGCTTAGAGTTATAAATTTTATAGGAAATAACAAAAGAACTGTCTCTGAAATAGTAGAGGAGACGGGTCTCTCTCAGCCACTTGTATCCCACCATTTAAAGGTGCTAAGAGATAATCAAATACTTGAAACTTTAAGAGATGGGCCATTTGTGTATCATATTCTTAAAAATCCAAAACTATTGGATGTCTTAGGTTTATTTTGGGAGCTACTACCTAGAGAAACTATTGAATCGACAGATAATGTAGTATTTCAATGCCCACCTATATGGAAAAGAATGCTAGAGAATATGCTTAATTTTACCGAGTAACAAAAAAATATCTAAACGAAAGGATGCCTGATTAATGGAAAACATGTCTTATGATCAAAAGATCGGAATGATGAGTGAAATGATGGACAAATGCTTTGCGAACATATCTTGGGAGCAGAAAGAAAGAATCAAAAACTATATGATGCCTAAAATAGCACCATACTTTATGCAAGCAGGGGCATTTAACCCTAATAATCCGGAAGAAATGGTTCATAGAACATTTGAAAATGTCGGTAACAACGCAAAACTAAGTATTATACATGAAATGATGCCTATTGTTATGAGATCTATGATGGATGTAATGATGGCAAACTCACCTGATCATGAGAAAGACCGTATGATGAACGAAATGAGTGGCAAGTTTTTCACAAACATGAGCGACGATGAAAAAATAGGAATTATGTATCACATGATGCCAAAAATGATTAAGTATATGATGGGAGGGAATTAATATGAATTTTCCTGGTTCAATGATGGAATCAATGTTTGAGGGCATGTCTACTGAAGACAAAAAGAATATGATGAGTTCAATGATGGATTCTTTTTTTGCGAGTATGAGTCAAGAAGAAAAAAGACAGCTAATGTCAGAAATGATGAGCCGAATGATGGGCAATTTTTCAAGCACTTCCGGAGATACAAGCACTAACCAAGGATCAAGCAATTGGTCAATGATGGACATGATGAATATGATGATGGGGGGTGGATCTTCATCTAATCAAAAAAGCAACCAGAGAAATGGGAACTGGTCAATGATGGATATGATGAATATGATGATGGGAATGCCACGGAATTCATCATCACATTCAGACAATGCAGATAATGACTTGAAAAATTTATTTACTGATTGGTTAAATCAAGTGGAAAGTGAAATACTAACATATATAAATGAAACACAAGATTTAAATCCTGATCAAATTGCACTAAAACTTAAAATATCACGTAGTAGTGCCATGTACTTTATAGAAAAGTTAAGTAAAGAAAAAAAGATAAATTTGAACAAGGATGAAACTTAATCAAATTTTTATATGTTAATAACTAATACATTTATTAGGAGGCGGCAGACAAATATGCTAGGCAGAATGTATAATTTCTTCAGCAATAATGCTGAAGGGGAATCAAAGCAGCAGTCAAATAATATGATGGATATGTGCCGCAACATGATGAGTATATTTTTTAATTCAGAATCTAACAAATCCACTTCAACTGAAGTAGATCCGGAAATAGAAGTATGTTTTAATGAGTGGCTCAAAATGGTTGAAGACGAAGTGTTATTATATGTAAATGAAACTAAAAGTATAGACTCATTGGATATTGCTTTAAAGCTAAAAATACCTGTTAATTGTACAAAATATATTATCAAAAAATTGATATCAGAAAGACGAATAGACCTATAATTTTCAAGTAAATTTACTTAAACTCCATTTTTGACCTATTATAACATTTGACTTTATTTGAAGCTTAAAAAAATATTATGATATAATAATTTTTGGAGGCTCATCTTGAAAGATTGCAACTGGGAATTATATTAATGTAAAACCAAGAACAGAGGTTTTGGTTTTTTGAATTTCCTAGACATAAAAAAACAAGATCGTTTCTTGCACAAACGATCTTGTTTATGAATTCTTTAAAGTTTAGGCTGTTTTTCTTTTTTCATTTTCATTGATTTGAGATGAACTTTTTCTTTCAATAATACCAAACTTTAATGCGTTTTTGGGGCATTTGTCAATACAATCACCACACATTATACAATTGCCATCTCTAACACATGAGTCTCCTTCTTTTATATAATTATCAATAGCTACTCCCATTTGGCAATTCTTTGTGCATGCATTACAATTAACACACTTTTTATGATCTATTTTAACTTTTAATAAGCTTACTTTATTCCAAATACTTTGCAAACCTCCTATTGGACATATATATTTGCAGAAGAATCTGTTTCCAAATAAGTGGGTAAAAAGTAAGGTCAAAGGAAGCATTGTGATTAATCCACCAACATACAACCAGATATTATTTACACTGTCACCATTATTAATATTAAAATCTATATGGTTTATATTTTTTATGATATTGAATAAAATACTTCCCCAAAAGGCTATGGTTGTAATATAAATAAGCCCCTTCTTTACAAACTTCTTTTTTAATGGATTAGCTCCAATACCAGTCAGCATATTTGCTGCTGTCTCTTGTACTGGGGCATAAACACATAACCAACCACATAAAACCCTTCCCCATACAAGTGAAAGAACAATTATTGAAGTCCAAAATACTGCTGATATCCCAAGCTCACCTTTTACAGCCATATCACCAAGAGATCTCGGACAAACTCCTTTAATATTAGTCAAACCTAGGACAGTCAATATGAGATGAACAAATATTATTACTAAAACAGCATACTGAAATACAGTTCTTTTCTTTTTCCATGGCCCGAATTTTGATGTGTTTGCCAGTTGCAAATTTAGTTTGTCATCTTCTTTAGAACCTTTTCCTTTCATGATAAAAGCTATAGCAAGTATAATTATACCTGCACTAATAAGATATTGCGGGATGTCTAGCAGAAATGCCATTGTATTATGGCTTGTAGTGCCAAAAAGATACAGGAATCCATCAATAGGGGTCATAAAACAGCCTATGATCTCTCCCGTTAGACAGGCTATCCCAAGAACCAAAGTTAGAGAGCCTAGAATAGTCAAAAATTTTTTCATTTTAAAACCTCCTCAATAAAATTATTTTCTATGTAAAGATAATTTAGAGAAGATTCTTTAAGTACTTCATTAATTCTGACTATCTACTAAACAGGCTACTTAATGATTAAGAAAGTGTAAATATAAAACACCCCTAAGTAATTTCAAATCAAGTTAATAGAAGGTAAAAGAATGAGACTTAAAACTCCCCTTTAAATTATCAAAACAATCTATTTATCATTTCTTTATATTAGCAACATCTAATTTAGTATATTATAATCTACTTATTTACATAATTATACTATCAGAATTCTATATAATCGTCAATACTACATAGAAAATTTTGACGAATTATGTATAAATTTTATTATTAAATATATATCTGGAAATATTTGATCTAATACCCACCAAGTTAAATAAAGCCTCTGACGTAATTAATTACTTCAGAGGCTTTATTTAATTGATATAAATGTTCAGATTATTGTAGTTAACTCTTTTCTACAACATCTCTTCTACCAAAGATTTAATTTTAGTTATATCTTCATCAGAAATCTCATATTTACCTGGAGTTTTTTCTATACCAGCTTGAGTTATATCTATATAGCCGTCAATTTTTACTCCTACGTGTTCTACTAGCTTCTTAGCACAAGCTACAGAGCACCCATCAATTACTATCACCTTATCAGCTTTTAATGTGTTATCGATTAGTCCCTGTACATGCCCACCCAAACCTGCAAGACAGTACATTTTTCCTTTTCCTTCTTTTGTTAGTTCTAATGCTACTTGGTTAGATATCTGACCTACATTAGCTCCGCCACCAGAACAAGCAAACAACATTATTTTTGTAGGATCACATAAAGAACAACCTTCACTCATGTTTCCACTCCCTTTTATATTATTATATTAATTTTTTCTTATATAGTAATTTAATTCTAGGCTAATATACTTAATTTGTCAATACTTTCTATAAAATGTAATGCATTAATTTATACTTTTTATTTGGTATGCATGAAAAAATGAATCTCTCATTTAACTATTGACTATATTAGCAATTTAATATATACTCATACTAAAATTTGCATTTAATGGTATTTAGGTAGTATTTAATTGAATTTAAAAGAATCTAGGTGATTTTAATGAGAAAACACTATTTTCAATATATTCCTTCAAACCCTAAAAAGGAAATGATATTAACTCGTTTAGGGTATAAAAACAATGTTACTACTTTATGTGACAGCGAAAAAGAATTTCTTAATAATGGAATCAAAGAAGGATTAATTCTCTGCCAGCCTCAGGGTATATATTGTATTCTAGACATCATTGAAAATGATGGTAGTATTATTTCTTTTGAAAATAACATGAAAATTGAAAGTTCCAATCTTTCAGAATTATTGAAAGACAGTAAAAAAGCCGTCTTTATGTTTGCTACAGTAGGATATGAAGTTTCGGAAAGAATAAACTATGAAATATCTTCCGGAGATGCATCCTTGGGTGTAATATTGGATTCTGCAGCTTCCCAAACAGCAGATGCTGCTGTGGGGTGGATAACTGAATTCATTAATAAGTTATTGAAAAGAAATCAAGAAAAGCTTACTAAATACAGATATAGTCCAGGTTATGGCGATTTATCCCTTCATTTTCAAAAGATTATATTTGACCTTTTAGAGCTTGATAATTTAGGCGTAAAAATTACCGATAGCTGTATGCTTGAACCAGAAAAATCAGTAATCGCAATAAGCGGAATAGAAAGGATGAGCATTAATGGATAAGAAACAATTCAAACAGTTTTTAACTGAAAACATAATGATACTAGATGGTGCTACCGGCACAGAGTTGCAAAAACTTGGCCTTCCTAAGGGCGAATGTCCTGAAAAATGGGTATTGGAACATCCCGATACTCTTGTAGAAATACAAACAAATTATATAAAATCTGGTTCTAATGCTATACTATCGTGCACATTTGGAGGTAATAGTACCAAATTAAATGAGTTTGGTCTAGGAGATAAAACTGTTGAAATTAATAAAAAGTTAGCAGCACTCTCAAAAAATATTGCTGGCCCTAATTGTTTAGTTGCAGGTGATATTGCACCTACCGGATTACTTATTGAACCATTTGGATCATTAGCTTTTGATGCAGCCGTTGATATATATAAAGAGCAAATTAGGGGATTACTGGAAGGCAGAGTTGATTTTTTCTTTATAGAAACTATGTTGGATATTCAGGAGGCAAGAGCAGCTTTGCTAGCTGTTAAGGAAAGTTGTGATTTGCCTGTTTGTGTTTCTATGACCTTCGATAATAATATGAGAACATTAACAGGGACTGATCCTGTCACTGCACTTATAATATTACAAAGTTTAGGAGCAGATGCTGTTGGTTGCAACTGTTCTGTTGGACCAGATGGTATGCTGGATATAATATCGGCAATGAAACCGTATGCTAGAGTACCTATTCTGGCAAAACCAAATGCCGGTATGCCAAAACTTGTTGATAACAAAACGGTATTTGATATGGGTGCTGAAGAATTTGGTTCATATGGGCCTAAATTCATAGAAGTCGGAGCAAACATATTGGGTGGTTGCTGTGGAACATCACCTGATTATATAGCACAAATAAGTGAAAAAACGAAAGCCTTAAAACCTTCTCCAAATATTCAGTCTAAGTTTTCTGCTGTTACCTCTTCAAAAAAGACAGTTTTCATAGGTGACAACAATCCTTTAGTTATAGTTGGGGAAAGAATAAATCCAACCGGTAAGAAAAAGCTACAGCAGGACTTGATTTTAGGAAATACTCTAGAAGTAAGACGTCTTGCAACAGAGCAGGTTGATAAAGGTGCCGGAATATTGGACGTAAATGTAGGTATGCCTGGAATTGATGAAAAGGAAACCATGCTTAAAGTTGTAAATCTCTTAAGTAATATGGTTGATTTGCCGCTTTGCATAGATTCATCCTCCCCAGATGTCATTGAGGCAGCCTTAAGGCTATATCCAGGAAGAGCTTTAATAAATTCAATCTCTGCTGAAAAGATAAAAATTGAAAAATTACTTCCAATTGCAGCTAAATATGGAGCTATGTTTGTTATCTTACCTCTAAGTGATGATGGAGTTCCCAAGACTGCCATTCAAAGATGCCGTTTAGTCGAAGATATTTATGATATAGCACAGAAATACGGATATACCAAAAGTGACATTGTTGTAGATGGTCTTGTAATGACTGTCTCAGTAGATGAAAATGCTGCACTTGAAACTCTTGAAGTAATTGAATGGTGCTCGCGTACTTTTGGATGTAATACAATAGTTGGACTATCAAATGTTTCCTTTGGGCTACCTGAAAGAAACTGGATAAACTCAGCCTTCCTCGCAATGGGCATATGTAAAGGCCTTTCTATGGCTATAGCAAACCCATCAAGTGATATGGTATCCAATCTAAAATTTGCTTGTGATGTACTTATAAAACATGATAAAAGTGCAAATAACTACATAAAGCATTTTGCTGAAAATAACCCTGACAAAAAGAATAAAGAGCACAATATTCAAAAAAGTCCTGCTCAAATGCCCATTGAAGAAAGAATCTTCGAAGCAGTAGTTAAAGGTAACTCAGAAGAAATTATTACATTTATAGATGAAGCATTAAACAATGGCAAAAGTCCAAGTGAAATTGTTGATAATAGTTTGATACCTGGAATTAATAAAGTAGGACATCTTTATGATTCAAAAGAATATTTTCTCCCACAATTAATTAAAGGTGCAGAAGTAATGAAAAAGGCCTTCAGCCATTTAGAACCATTATTATATACTGGGGAATCATACACGAACAAATCCAAAGTAATCCTTGCAACAGTCAAAGGTGATATACATGATATAGGCAAAAATATTGTATGCCTGATGCTTAGAAATTATGGATTTGATGTTTATGATCTTGGCAAGGATGTTTCTACTGAATTAATAATTTCAAAAGCCCAAGAATTGAATGCCGATATTATTGGACTTTCAGCATTAATGACAACAACAATGGTAGAAATGAAAAATGTAATTAATGCAGCAAAGCAAGCTGGCCTACAAGCCAAATTTATGATTGGCGGGGCAGTTATTGATGAAAATTATGCTATTGAAATTGGTGCAGATGGATATTCAAAGGATGCTTATGAAGCAGTTAAGTTAGCTCAGAAATTAACCTCAACTTAATAAGTTCCTTACCAAACAGTATCCATTTATCAATACTGTGCAGTAGAATAGTTAATTTCCCTACTGTACAGTATTGCAAATATTTATATAAAATGCTTAAAGATAAGTATCTTACCTTAAAACACAAGGCATTTAATGCGATAATACCTGCTCCGCAATTACTCAGCATAACTAGAATGTACAATCTCAATATAGAATTCCATTTTTATAACCTTGGAAATCTCGGCCAATGACTTATGCATTTGCTTAATACATAATAATTTATAATTAATCATATCTCTGTATCATGAATATATGTCAGAAAACTCAACGCTGGCCATATACAAATACTTCCTGGATTTCGTATCTTCATTGGCCGTTTGTACACATGATGTTTCTGCATTGGCAGGGAGTTTTATTATAAACTCAGTAAATTGCCCCAACTCACTTTCTATACTAATTTCTCCTCCATGCATGTCTATAAGTGATTTCACTATGGATAATCCGATACCGCTTCCTTCACTTTCCTTAGTCAGTGATGTATTTAACTGCCTGAACCTTTCAAATATTTCGCTCTTTTTATCCTTGGGTACTCCAATTCCAGTATCTCTAATTGAAATCAATATATTATCTCCCATATCGGTGAGCTTTACAAATATACTTCCTCCAGGTCTGTTAAATTTAGTTGCATTTGAAAGTAAGTTAAGCATTACCCTTTCAATCTTATTTATATCACATACCATATATTTTTCTTCAGTATCAGTATCAAAAATAAGGCTCAATGACTTGCTTTCAATAAACTCGGCAACCGACAGTGTAACCCGCTCTATAACATCCACTATATTACAGCTTTGCTGATTTAGTTCTAGAAACCCCGAATCGATTTTTGTTATGTCAATTAGATTATTTATTATTTTTAAAAGCCTGTAACAATTTTGTCTGATTGAAGCTATATTCTTATGTAGTTTGTTTTTTATCTCATCTGGATTTTTATTATCCCTGTATGATTCGATTAATTGTACAGATCCCAGTATAACATTTAAAGGAGTTCGAAACTCATGAGATATATTTGTAAAAAACTCAGTTTTGAGCCTATCGTACTCTATTATTTCATTTAACAATCTAAGGTTTTCATGGCTAGCATGTTTAAGCTTCTCTTCAACCAGCTTTTTTTCTGTTATATCAGTATGCGTTCCTATAATACTATGTATTTTTCCATGACTGTTCCAAATCCCCTGGCCTTTGAGTTGAATCCAAAAATAATCACCTTCTTTGTTTTTCACTCGGCATTCACATGAAAGCTTACTTATTTTTCTGCTAATATAGTCCTCCATGCTATTTAACAGTACGTTTATATCATCTGGGTGAACAATTTTGTTCCAAATATCCAAAGGGTTTGAAATATCATTAAATTTAGCATCAATCTTATCCTCAAGATTCGGTGAAATATATAAACTATTATTCTCAATATTACACTCCCAAAGACCGTCAGTAGTCCCGTTAATGACCAATCTATACATTTCGTCCTTTTTTCTTAACTCTTCCTCAGATAATTTTAATTTTTTCATACTTCGATCAATTAGTACATACAGCATAACACCCGTTACTGCTACAAAGAACCATCCCTTTACAATAGATAAGTGAGCCATTGTGGAACTGCTTAATTTTAAAGATTTTAAAAAAGAGTCGGAAAATAAAATCCATACTGAACTTAGAGTAATGTAAAGTAATACAATTTTACTTGATGACTTAAATAAGTTAAGAATAACCTTTTTATAAAGCCCATTTTTTACCTTGCTTATAAAGCTTTTCATTATGCTCTCATTTAACGGCACTTTTATCCCCCTTATTTGTATAAGTCATAACAATATTTTTATCCCTATTTAATTCAAAATTGTGTGCTTCATTATATTAAGTCAACTCACATTATACCATATTATAGTGATCAATGTTACTATTATTAATGTTTTAACTTTATACAAATCGCCAATATATGCTTCAAAGGTTAAACTAATAAATAGCTAAAAGTATTTTGTGACTATTAATAAATTCCAACATTCTGATGTAATTAAACAATGTTAAATAATTCTCTTATGTAATCTTGATATTTATTTTCCAAAATACAAACAGAGCCTTATGCTATTAACATAAGGCTCTGATATAAATCTGGCGACTACCTATTTTACCAAGACGCAACCGTCTAAGTATCGTCGGCACTAAGAAGCTTAACTGCCGTGTTCGGGATGGGAACGGGTGTGACCTTCTCGTAATCATCACCAGAAAATTTAATTGATAAGGCTTTTGCCTATCAACTTTTGACTATTTAATTATCGGGTCTTGAAATCTCTTATCCTAACTTCCGCTAATCTCGCTCATGTGTTGACTTAATTCCGTCAACACCCGCTCAAATCGGAAGTAATGTCTAAATGATTTCTTGAAATCTCTTATCCTAACTTCCGCTAATCTCGCTCATGTGTTGACTTAGTTTCGTCAACACCCGCTCGAATCGGAAGTAATGTCTAAATGATTTCTTATATACCCTCAAAACTATATAATGAAGTAATATTGACAAGAATTGATGATTTAACTATGATAAAGACTCTCTTTATAAATACCTGTTTTAATTGGTCAAGCCCTCGACCTATTAGTATCAGTCAGCTTAATGCATTACTGCACTTACACTCCTGACCTATCAACCATGTAGTCTACATGGGGTCTTACCCTTACGGTGGGATATCTCATCTTAGGGTGGGTTTCACGCTTAGATGCCTTCAGCGTTTATCCCTGCCGAACTTGGCTACCCAGCTGTGCCACTGGTGTGACAACTGGTGCACTAGAGGTTCGTCCATCCCGGTCCTCTCGTACTAAGGACAGATCCCTTCAAATATCCTGCGCCCGCGACAGATAGGGACCGAACTGTCTCACGACGTTCTGAACCCAGCTCGCGTACCGCTTTAATTGGCGAACAGCCAAACCCTTGGAACCTACTACAGCTCCAGGATGCGATGAGCCGACATCGAGGTGCCAAACCTCCCCGTCGATGTGGACTCTTGGGGGAGATAAGCCTGTTATCCCCAGGGTAGCTTTTATCCGTTGAGCGATGGCAATTCCACTTTCATACCACCGGATCACTAAGCCCTACTTTCGTACCTGCTCGACTTGTTTGTCTCGCAGTCAGGCTACCTTATGCCTTTGCACTCGATGCACGATTTCCAACCGTGCTGAGGTAACCTTTGGACGCCTCCGTTACCTTTTGGGAGGCGACCGCCCCAGTCAAACTGCCCACCTGACATTGTCCCAAGTCCGGATTACGGACTCTGGTTAGAGTTCCAGTACTCTTAGAGTGGTATCCCAACATTGGCTCCATAATGGCTAGCGCCACTACTTCCAAGCCTCCCACCTATCCTGTACAAAGAATACCGAAACCCAGTATCAGGCTACAGTAAAGCTCCATGGGGTCTTTCCGTCTAGTCGCGGGTAACTTGCATCTTCACAAGTACTACAATTTCGCCGGGTACGTTGTTGAGACAGTGCCCAAGTCATTACGCCATTCGTGCGGGTCAGAACTTACCTGACAAGGAATTTCGCTACCTTAGGACCGTTATAGTTACGGCCGCCGTTTACTGGGGCTTAAGTTCACTGCTTCGCCTTGCGACTTACAGATTCCCGTAACCTTCCAGCACCGGGCAGGCGTCAGCCCCTATACTTCATCTTTCGATTTAGCAGAGACCTGTGTTTTTGATAAACAGTTGCTTGGGCCTATTCTCTGCGACCTCATTGCTGAGGCACCCCTTATTGCGAACTTACGGGGTCAATTTGCCGAGTTCCTTAACAACGCTTCTCCCGATCGTCTTAGGATTCTCTCCTCACCTACCTGTGTCGGTTTGCGGTACGGGTACCATCATCCTCGATAGTGGCTTTTCTCGTCAGCGTGGAATCTGTCACTTCGGTACTCTAATTTCCCTCCTCATAAGATATTCGAACCGTCTGGCGGATTTGCCTACCAAACTGTCTACCTTCTTTGAACGAGCTCTTCCAGTCACTCGCTTGACTTATCCTCCTGCGTCCCCACTTCTCTAATAGCGGCTAACGGTAGTACAGGAATTTCAACCTGTTGTCCATCGCCTACGCCTCTCGGCCTCAGCTTAGGTCCCGACTTACCCTGGGCGGACGAACCTTCCCCAGGAAACCTTAGGTTTTCGACGGTAAAGATTCTCACTTTACTCTCGCTACTTATTCCGGCATTCTCACTACTGCTTCGTCCACATGTCCTTACGATCATGCTTCAGCCTACAACAGTAAGCTCCCCTACCCCTCGTGTGTGCTCAATGCTGCTCCCTAATTCACAGCTTTAGCTTGAGGACAATTTAACGAAAAATATCTTATTTGTTTCACAAGGATATTTTTCGTGAAGCTTCCCTTCACTTTACTGCTTATTAAAGTAACACCATTGAACACACACAAAGCCATAGCTTCGGTACACAGTTTTAGCCCCGGTAATTTTCGGCGCAGGCTCACTCGACTAGTGAGCTATTACGCACTCTTTGAATGAGTGGCTGCTTCTAAGCCAACATCCTAGTTGTCTTAGCAAACCCACATCCTTTTCCACTTAACTGTGATTTTGGGACCTTAGCTGATGGTCTGGGCTGTTTCCCTTTTGACAACGAAACTTATCTCACGCTGTCTGACTCCCAAGGAGCATCTATACGGCATTCAGAGTTTGATAGGGTTCGGTAACCCGGTAAGGCCCCTAGCCCATTCAGTGCTTTACCTCCGTTAGACTCCCTTGAGGCTAGCCCTAAAGCTATTTCGGGGAGAACCAGCTATCTCCGAGTTCGATTGGAATTTCTCCGCCATCCACAGCTCATCCCAGACCTTTTCAACGGTCATGTGGTTCGGTCCTCCACGAGATTTTACTCCCGCTTCAACCTGTCCATGGATAGGTCACCCGGTTTCGGGTCTATTACACGTAACTTATCGCCCTATTAAGACTCGGTTTCCCTTCGGCTCCGTACCTTTAAGTACTTAACCTTGCTACGTACAATAACTCGCCGGACCGTTCTACAAAAAGTACGCTGTCGAGCCTTAATGCTCTACAACTGCTTGTAAACATAGGGTTTCAGGTTCTATTTCACTCCCCTCCCGGGGTTCTTTTCACCTTTCCCTCACGGTACTGCTTCACTATCGGTCACCAGTTAGTATTTAGCCTTGGGAGGTGGTCCTCCCTGCTTCCCACAAGGTTTCACGTGTCTCGTGGTACTCTGGATACTGGCCTGTCTCTCAACTTTTCGCGTACGGGACTCTTACCCTCTTTGGTTCAGTTTTCCAAACTGCTTCTGCTAAGTCTCAAGAATCATTATGCCAGTCCACAACCCCGGTCTACATTGCTGTAGTCCGGTTTGGGCTTCTCCGCGTTCGCTCGCCACTACTTACGGAATCACTTTTGTTTTCTTTTCCTGCGGGTACTTAGATGTTTCAGTTCCCCGCGTCTCCCTCCTTAACACTATGAATTCATGTTAAGGTACCTGAGTGCTTATCTCAGGTGGGTTTCCCCATTCGGACATCTACGGATTAAACGGCTATTTGCGCCTGCCCGTAGCTTTTCGCAGCTTATCGCGTCCTTCATCGGCTTCTGGTGCCTAGGCATTCACCCTATGCTCTTATTAGCTTGACCTATGTTATCTTTTTTCGCATTATACTGCAACTTGTTGAGATGAAATCACCTTTTTGGGTGATTTTATCGAAACCTAGTTGCTGTTTGCAAAAAAGATAATTCTCGATTTTCTCTCGATAATG
>NZ_LGTC01000001.1:5837500-6495000 GCF_001262605.1 Pseudobacteroides cellulosolvens ATCC 35603 = DSM 2933 | reverse complement strand
ATACCTTTTAAAATTAGCATTGCACCTATCATAGCAGGGACTCCGGTTGTATATGAAATTGCCTGTGATCCTACCTCCTTATAGCATTCTTCATGGATACACACATTGTAAATATAATATGACTTAGGTTCTCCATTTTTTACGCCTTGTATAATACAGCCTATATTCGTTTTGCCTTTTGTTCTCTGCCCCAGTGCAGCAGGATCAGGAAGAATAGCTTTCAAAAACTTTAACGGTATTATTTTATTACCTTCGTATTCAATTGCCTCTATAGAAGTCATACCTACATTTTTCAATACATTTAAATAGTTAAGATAGTTGTCAGAAAAAGTCATCCAAAACCTTATTCTCTTTAGGCCTTTTATATTAATAGCCAAGGATTCCAGTTCCTCATGATACAAAAGGTAAATATTCTTTGGACCTACAAGGGGAAAATTATATACACTTTTTATACTAAGTGGTTCCGTCTCTATCCATTGGCCATTTTCAAAGTACCTTCCGTTAGCTGTTACCTCTCGGATATTTATTTCCGGGTTGAAATTTGTTGCAAACGGATACCCATGATCACCAGCATTAGCATCAACAATATCTATAGAATGAATTTCATCAAAATAATGTTTCTGTGCGTATGCACAGAAAATTCCTGTAACACCTGGGTCGAAGCCACAGCCTAATAATGCCATTATACCCTTCTTTGCAAACCTATCTCTATATTCCCACTGCCATTTATATTCAAATTTTGGAACCTCGGGTGGTTCGTAGTTAGCTGTATCAATATAATGAACTCCTGTCTCAACACATGCATCCATAATGGATAAATTCTGATATGGAAGTGCCACATTAATGACTACATCAGGCTTAAATCTTTTTATTAAGCCGATTACCAAATCACTATTATTAGCGTCAAGCTGATCAGTAAGAACATTAGCATTACCCCCGGTTAGTTTATTTCTAATCTCGTTGCATTTTTCTATAGACCTGCTTGCTATGCAAATCTCGTCAAAAACCTCTGAATTCTGATAGCACTTGTGGGCAACAACATTAGCAACACCGCCGGCACCAATAATTAAAACTTTCCCCATATAAACCACCTCTGAAGCTAATTCTTTAATTTTTAATCTTTTAATCCATAGCTTTCATTCTATCCAGTAAAAGCCCATCCGTACCAGTATTTGTTCCGGCAATAAAATCCTTCATATAATAGAGCAAATATTGGCCATAGTTACTGTTAGTATTAAGCAACATTTCATCTACGTAGAAAGCACCCTTTGGAATGGAATCCAGCAAGAGGCTTGCAACACCTGCATAGATACCGCAGGCAACTTGAAAGTATGTCGCATTAACACCAAATTGACTGTAAATATCCTGGTTGCTCAAGACATTATACATATAAGCTTCCTGATCCTCATAAACCACAAGTACCCCCACAAGATCCTCACCTTCAAGAAATGCTTCAGCCGGGTCAAGAACTTTATTGGGACTGGTCCAAAAGATGTCGGTATTTTCAATGTTGTTCCTAATAAGCTCTGTTGTATGGTCATTTACCCTATATATAAATCCAATTTCCATATCATACAACTTACCTAATGTCAGTACTTCCTCATGAGGCATCAGACAGCCGTAAAACTGATTTGGACCTAATGTTACCTTGAATTCAAGTTCATATACTTCCTTATACATTAAAAGAGGTGTATGCTGCTTAATAAACATTGGAAAGTTAAGAATGGCTTCGTCTAGAAAACACTCAGGGGACCAGGTGGTATAGATAGTGTCCTTGTCTGCCAGTGTTTTATCAACGAAGAATGAGTTGTCACGTTCAACAATATAGCAGGCCTTAGGCTTCATATCAGGTAATTTTTTCATTATCTCAAGAGCCATCCACTGTACAACACCAGGGTTCATGCCTGAACCTATAATAGCAGAAGTATTTACGAAACCGCCTTTGTTTTCCTCGAAAATCCGATACCTCTCTAGTAGGGTAAAGCGTTCAATATCCTCGTTTTCATCCACGCTTGTATTCTCTAAGGCAGTATTTATATATAATATGCCAAGTTCGTCGCAGCACTTGAGTACCTCTACAGTATCTGCCCAAGAAACGTCTATTACAAGAGTTGTCTTAGTTTGTTTAAGATGTTTTTTAAGAACGCTGGTCTTATTGGCATCAAACTGATGTAGAGAGGCTTGCCCCATTAATACAGGAAAATATTGTCTGTAATATAACTCATCCTTCTGTTTAAGATCAATAAGATGTATTTTGCTGTTCTTCATAATTGGCTGAATCGGATCACTCTGATCCTGAATGACTTTATTGAAAATTGATAGTAATGCCTTTGCAACTCCTCCACTACTCCCTAAAATAGAAATAACAGTTTTGGGGTTCATAATTATACACCTCACATATATGTTTCACATAAATCAGATACAATCTATCGTATAGTTTACGTAATACATATTATGCGAAACTTTTATGGATTGTGATTTAAATAGAACGAGTAACACTTTAAAAACAGATAACATAATATAGGAATGGGGTGATTGGCAGGGTGGAATCCCCTGCTTCATTGAACCTATTATGAGAGAAGGACTAATATGATTATTACTAATGCTACCGCTCAAGATGTTCATGATATGTTACAACTTGATTATAAGTATTTTCCCGAAGAGTGGCATCTTTCTGAAGAATGGGTCAAGGAAGCTATTCAAATAAACCCAAACATTTATCGTGTGATAAAATCAAATGGGCAGATCAAAGGGTATTATTGCTTTTATCCAATTTCCAGGGGCCCTTATGAAAAACTATTATCCGGTGTAATACACGAATGTGATCTTCTAGATTACCTTCATGACTACATGAATCCTTGTGAAGTGTATTTATATTTATTATCCATTATTGTTGACATAAATGATCCAATTCACAAAAGCTATACTCGTCAATTAATAAAGGACATACCAAAACTTTTGGATATTATCAATAGTAAGGGTATAACGGTTAAAGAGATTGGAGCCATAGCTATCTCAGATGACGGAGTCAGAATCCTTAGAAAAATGGGACTAACTGAGACCGATAACCTCTCAATGCAAATGGCAACAAAATTTATTGTCTATAGAGGTAAACTGCCTGGTTTAACCATTGAGTAGACCTACAATAATATACATTCAATATCTGAAACAGTATTTGCAATATAAGTAGGCTTGTGCATTTCAAGCTCCTCAAGCGAACCATACCCATATAGCACACCTATAGAATCAATCCCAGCTTTATTGGCCCCAACTATATCATGTTTTCTGTCACCTATCATAACAATACTATCATCTATTGGCATATTACTCTCTCTAAGCACAAATTCAATAACTTCATGCTTTTCAATTCTGCTTCCATCCAGATTGCTTCCTGTAATCCTTGAAAAGTACTTCAATAGATCTAAGTTGCTTAAGACCTTCTCAGCAAAAACTGTCGGTTTTGAGGTTGCTACCATTAATGTCTTGCCTGCAGTATGCAGATTATTAAGAAGCTCCGGAATATATGGATACACTGTATTTTCAAGTATGCCCTTTACAGAGTAATACTCTCTATACTTTTCAATAGCCTTCCTGGCATCTTCTTCATTGAAACCATAAAACTCCATAAACGAATCTCTTAGCGATGGGCCTATAAACTTTTCAAGGTTATTTAAGCATGGTTCAGCTATGCCAAAATAATTCAATGCATACTTCACTGATTTTGTAATACCTACCTTTGAATCCGTAAGTGTACCATCCAAATCAAACAAAACAACATTATAATTTTTATTAATCATTTAATCCCTCAAGCAAAACAAAAACACATACAATTTAAACATTGTATATGTCTGTTTTGTATCTTTCCAAATTATCTCTTAGCCATACTATTGTTTCTTTAAGGCCATCTTTTAAAGAATATTCGGGTTTCCAATTTGTTAATTCCATAATTTTTTTGTTTGAACCCAATAGTCTATCCACTTCACTTTTTTCCGGTCTAATTCTTATATCATCATTTATTACCTTAGCTTCTTTGTTTATTTGAAGCCTTATCTCTTCAAAAATATCCCCAATACAAGTTTCAACCCCTGTTGCTATATTTATTTCCTCGCCTATTGTTCTATCTGACTTAGCGATCTCGATAAAGCCGTTAACAGTATCTTTTACATAATTAAAGTCCCTTGTTGGAGTTAAATTTCCTAGTTTTATTTCTGTTTTCCCTGATAAAAGCTGAGAAATTATTGCTGGTATAACTGCTCTAGCGGATTGCCTTGGCCCATATGTATTAAATGGTCGAACTATTGTGACCGGGAGGTTATAACTTCTATAGAATGACTCGGCAATTCTGTCTGCACCTATTTTTGATGCAGAATACGGTGATTGTCCCTGAAAAGGATGCAGTTCATCAATAGGCACATATTTAGCAGTACCATAAACCTCTGATGTTGATGTTATAAATACTCTTTCAACAGAAAAATCTTTCGCTGCTTGTAATATGTTTAGTGTGCCTTTTATATTGGTATCAATATAGCTTTCTGGAGCGATATAGCTATACGGTATGGCAATAAGTGCTGCAAGATGAAAAATACTATCAACATCCTTAACTACTTCTCTTAGGCAATTTAAATCACGAATGTCTCCCTGAAAAACATTTATCTTAGATAGAGTATCTGCAGGAAAGGTATCCAGCCATCCCCAGCTATTGAAGGAATTATAAAATACAAATGCTGTAACTCTTGCACCTTCTTCTATGAGTGCCTCAACCAAATGGCTGCCAATAAATCCATCTGCACCTGTTACCAAGACTTTCTTACCTTTAAGTTCCATATTTTCCTCCCTGACATTACAATGATTATATAGTTATCATAGGTTAAGTTATTCTGTCAAGGTATATTTAAATACTTAAGGTATGATAACTTTTTTCAGCCCTTCACCCGATTCAAATCTTACAAACCGCCTAATAATTATATTTTCACCTATAATTGAAATCTTATTATTTAAAAGCTGTTGAATTGATATGTCAGGATCTTTAATAAATGGCTGCTCTAAGAGACATACTTGTTTATAAAACTTCTCCATCCTCCCTTCTATTATTTTGCCAACTATATTTTCCGATTTACCAGCTATATTGGCTTGAGCCTTTATAGTTGCTTTCTCATTTTCAATCACTTCCAAAGGTATATCTTCTCTTCCTATATACTTGGGAGCAACTGCTGCAATCTGCATTCCCAAATCTTTGACAAACTCCCTGAATTCTTTGCTGAGTGCTGCAAAATCAGTCTCAATATTAACCTCCAGCAGCACTCCAATTCTTCCATTTCCATGAATATACGAATCAACAATACCTTCTGCTGCTATTCTGTTTGCTTTTCCTTTAGAAATTCCTTTTTCCCTCAAGAAATTCAATGCTTTTCCCATATCTCCGCCATGCTTCACAAGTGCATGCTTACAATCCATTATTCCAGCACCTGTTCTTTCTCTAAGCTGTTTAATAACTTCTAACTTAATCATATAAAATGCCTCCCTATTTTTACTGGCGACGTGTATGGGACTCGAACCATCGACATGCAGGAGTCAAAGTACTGTGCCTTACCATCTTGGCTACACCTCAAAATATAATTCTGGCAGGGTGTGTGGAAATGGGAATAATAAGGTTCGAACTTATGACCTCCCGGTTATCAGCCGAGTGCTCTAACCAACTGAGCTATATTCCCATATATAAGTTGTATTAGTGGAGCCAGAGGGATTTGAACCCTCTACCTTCTGCGTGCAAGGCAGACGCTCTCCCAATTGAGCTATGGCCCCAAATATAAGTGCGGGTAAAGAGATTCGAACTCTTAAAACTCGGATTTTAAATCCGATACCTATGCCAATTCGGTTATACCCGCATACTAAAAATTAAAAAAGTGGTTAAATCCTTTTTATTGGACTTAACCACTATCATATGCCACTTGCTTTATTGCAACCTTTAGATTAATTTATCCGGGTACAATTGTTTAAAGCATTTATGCAATAGAGGATTAAGCCAATGTTTCCAAATATTCCAACATTGTTTCTCTGATAATTCCGCCGCAATATTCTTTTGTTCTAATTCACATCCTTTAATATATAACATTGTAATCCTCCCTTCTATAATTATTAGTCAATGATTTGCCCTATGTTACTCAACAACATTTTTTCAGGCACAGTGATCATATGATACCACAGGCAAAGTTATCCTGTCAAGGAATATTTTGAATTTATTTTGATTTTTTTTGCACGCTGTATATTTTCATACAAAGCATTTATAAAACTGGTAAAACCTTTTCGAATTATCTTTATCACCCATACCATCATACGATTTACTTATCAGCAGGTATATTTCTGGGTTGTTCAGGTCCATTGAAATAGCTTTTTTTAAAGACTCCAGGGCCTTGTCAAAAATGCCTTTGTCCAGGTATACTTTTGCATCATTGATAAAGTTAAGCAAAATACTATCACCTGGCTCAGAGTGTAAAGGAACATTATCCAGCTCCTTTAGAACAGCCTTAATTTTTTCAGCAGAAAATGGCTTTTGTATGTATGCAACAGCACCTAAATTGGTGCAGTCTATTGCATTTTTTACTGTTGCATACGCTGTAATAATAATTACAGGAGTCTTGATGCCTATATCCCTAATTCTTTTCAGTACTTCGGTGCCTCGTATTTCCGGAAGCTTAATATCTAAAAATGCCAAATCAAAGGCATGCATTGTGAACATCTCCAACGCCTGTTTTCCATCAACTGCAGTTATGACTTCATACCCCTCCAGTTCAAGACACTTTGTCAGCATCATACGAATGTTTTTGGTATCATCTACTACTAAAACCCTTTTCATTTTTTACTCCTTTCCAGAGGAAAAGTGTTATTAATCTTACATTAGGTATTATCAAATAATTAACTGGTCAATAGGGCATTTCAAAAAGTTGAATTAAGATATTATACAAAAAAATACTTGAATAATGTATTTTTTGAAATGCCCTTAATCACTTTTCATCAACATCAAAAGAGTCTACTTCAAGGGTGAATTTGAAGCTGCTTCCCACCCCGAGCTTGCTTTCACACCATATTACTCCATTATGGGCAGCAATAATTTCTTTAACAACAGCAAGCCCCAGTCCTGTTCCCCTTACTTCAAAATCGCTGTCCCTTACCTGTACATATTTTTCAAATATCTTTTCCAGATAGTCTTCCGGAATTCCTGTTCCTGTATCTTTCACCGTAACATATACCTTATTCGACTCATAAACAGCACTTATACATATCTCATCTCCAGAACCTGTGTATTTGATTGCATTTGTGATTAAGTTGTTCAAAACCCAGGTTATTTTTTCAAAATCAACATACACCATCGGTAAACTATTATCTGGTTCATAATGAAGATATACGCTGTTCTGAGCTGCAAGGTTATAAAACGGCTGTACGGCACATTCTATAATACTGTTGATTGAGTACTTCTGAAATTTATAAACTGCTTTTCCCGACTCGATACGTGTCAATTCCAATAAATCATTTACAAGCTTGGCAAGCCTGTCGCTATCCTCTTTAATTGCATTTACAAACTGCTGCTGTTCTTCATTTAATACACCTACGCTTTCATCATTCAGCATATCTGCTCCCATTATGATGGATGTCAATGGAGTCTTGAACTCATGGGATATTGTGGCTATAAAATCAGTCCGGATTTTCTCAAGCTCTTTTAGCTGAGTTACATTCTGAAAAACAACAATTGTTCTTGATAAATTATCATTGCTATCCTTGGCTGTTGCCACTACAACATTATAAAAATTGTATTCTTTATTCGAATTAACGGTGAATATTTTTTGCTTGGTGTCAACATCTGAATCAATAGCACTTGAAATAAAATCAAAAATTTCTTTATTTCTAACAGCTCCAATAAAGTTTTTGTTAATCACATTCTTCTCTATAACTCCAAATACCTTTTCAAATGCGTGATTGAGCATAACTATTCTGTAATTCATATCAACAACTACTATAGGATCAGATATATTTTTAACTATTACATTGGACTTATTTTCCTCTGCCAGAATATTTCCCGAGTGCTCTGTTCATACTGCTGAAGCCTCTTAGTCATATTATTGAATTCCTCGGCCAATTCCCCAATCTCATCCCTGGAAATTATATTGGCCTGCTGATTCATATCCCCTGCTTTAATTAGCCTCATTGTTTTAGTAAGCATAGTAACAGGCATCAGAAACTTGTTACTGAAGAACCTGGAGATAGTATAGCCGCTAATAATAGCGAATATCGACAATCCTAAAACAATATACATGGAGTTGTTTGAGTTTTTGGTTGCAGAGTATTTGCTGTTGAACATGGATTTTTCATTTAAGATACATAGTTGTTTTAATATATTTTTTGTATTTATAAAATCCGACATCATTCTGTTGTTGTAGAAATCAACTGCTTTTGAAATACCTTCCCTGCTTCTGATTTCCTGTAAATCAAAGAAAAGCCTGACATAGTTGTTATAAGATGCTTTAATAGCGAGGACAAGCTCCTTTTCACCCTTCTCAGTAATATTGTTTGCTGTTACGTTGTACCATTTGAGAAACTCCTCATTTCTATCTGCAAAAAGTGCCTTGCCTTTACTGGAATCTACGCTGATATATATCAATACAGCACTGTCCTGCCGCTCAATAGCATCTATCATATTATTTGCAGCACTGATACTTTTATAATTTGCTATCATCAGTCCATCAATGGCTTTAGACAAATTATAGAGATTAAAGGAAGCGGTAATTCCCACAACAGCAATCAATAGCACCAACACTAAATATATTAAGTTGATCTTCCCTTTTAACGTTTTAATCATTGTAATTTGATATCCTAAATAATATTTATTTATATATTTTAGTCATTCCTTAACTCTTAGTATAATTTTGAATAATTTATTTATCAATATTCTTAACTATATTTTAATTCGAAATAATAATGATAAGGCTGTGATTTGCAGCGATAACCTTCCTAAACAGGTTTAAATGCTATAAGCAAAAGTAAGTATCGAAGATTATGAGGCTTTAGTTATCTATACATGTGGAATTATAATCATTAAGAGTTGCCCTTATTTATAAGTGATGGAAGAGGTGAGGTTTAATGGGCGGCATATTAACTAAAATTGGTGTGATTTCTCTTACTTTAATCTCTTTGTTAATACTGGGTAAGGCAGCTAACTTAGTTGACAGAGATGAAGTATCTAAAACTTATAAATTTGAAGACGATGATGATGATTAGAAGATAAGTCATGCCTAAATTTGAAAGATAAGTATATAAAGGTGGGTTATATGTTTAAAGATTTAAAAAGAGTACTAATAGGAAGACCTTTAAAAAATGAATTAATGGGTGAAGAAAAGTATGGCATTTTATGGGGACTGCCTATCTTGGCAAGTGATGCCATTTCTTCAGTTGCTTATGCAGGACAGGAAATTTTAATGGTATTAATCCCCATTATTGGAGCTCTAGCCTATGGACAATTGACAGTCATATCATGTTTCATAATCGGACTTCTCATACTTCTTACCCTGTCATACAGGCAGACAATTCAATGCTATCCAAATGGCGGAGGTGCATATATTGTTGCAAAGGAAAATATTGGGATCCTTGCAGGAGTAACTGCTGGTGCAGCATTGTCGGTTGACTATATTTTGACTGTTGCTGTTAGTGTGTCATCAGGAATAGCTCAAATCACTTCAGCTTTTTCCCAGTTAAGACATTATACTGTTCCACTATGTGTGGTCATGGTATTGCTGCTAATGTTGGGAAACCTTAGAGGAATAAGAGAATCATCAAGGATTTTCGGTATTCCGGCATACGCATTTATTATTGCTATAATAACCATGCTTATTGCAGGTTTTTTAAAAATAAAGAGCGGATATATACCTCCTGAGCCGACAATAAGGTCAGTAGGTGAGCCCATAACGCTTATTTTGTTGTTAAGAGCTTTTTCCAATGGATGTGCTGCATTGACAGGTGTAGAAGCAGTAAGTAATGCAGTACCCAATTTCAAAGAACCTTCAACCAAGTATGCCCGTACAGTTTTACTGCTGTTGTCCATAATTATTTTCTCTCTTTTCGGTGGTACGTCAATACTTGCAAACTTCTATCATGTAGTACCCAGTGAAGAAAATGCTATGCTTATTCTAATAGCAGAAGAGGTCTTTGGAAAAGGGTTTATGTTTTATTATATAATGGTTACCACATTTATAATACTGGTAATGGCGGCTAATACAGCCTTTTCAGGTTTCCCAATGCTTGTTGCAGTTATGGCAAAAGAAGGCTATGTACCAAGACAGTTAAGTATGAAAGGTGACAGGCTTAGTTACTCCAATGGTATAATCGTTCTTTCTGCAATTTCCATTTTATTGATTGTTGTATTTAAAGCTAAGGTTTCTTCATTGATTGGACTTTATGCCATAGGTGTTTTTATATCCTTTACTCTATCGCAAACCGGAATGTTCTTAAGATGGAAAAGGGTTCGAGGAAAAAATTGGGTTGCAAAAGCAGCCATAAACTGTACAGGAGCTATTGTGACTGCAATAGTTGTCGTGATTATAGCTATTACAAAATTTAATGAAGGTGCATGGGTAGTTGTGTTTTTGATACCTGTTCTTATATACCTTATGTTGAAGGTAAAAAAACACTATGTTGCTGTAAAAATTCAGTTACGGGTAAAAAATGAGGAACTGGATGAAATAAATATAACTCGTGATATATACACAAATCGCGTAATAGTACCCATTGCAAGCATTAATAAATCAAGCATCAGGGCATTAAGGTTTGCCCGAACAATTTCCGATAATGTTGTTGCATTCTGTGTTGCAATTGACGAAGAAAGCGGTAATGAAGTCAGAGAAAAATACGAAAGACTGAATACGGATATCCCGTTGGTTGTAAAATATTCTCCGTTCAGGAGGGTTGTTGAGCCTCTACTTAAGTTTATAGAATCAACGGAATATGATTATAATAAAGGTGACATGATAACCGTGGTACTGCCCCAGTTTTCCGTCAAACGCGGGTGGCACAGGATTTTACACAATCAGACCCGTATATTCATTGAAAAGGAGCTCTTAAAGCATAAGCATATTGTTTTAGCTACAATGCCTTTGCAGCTAAAAGATGATGAGTATGTTTTAAGCAGTGCCAAGTATAAATAATAAACCATAATTTGCTATACGTCGAAAAAGGCACCTAACATGCACCCCAAATGTGGGATTATGCCAGGTGTCTTTTTCGGGATTTATCTATTGAGTATGAAGTGATATATGTAAAGTAACCGATGAGTTACATTTATATTGTATCAACTTTCGCACTCAATGTCAACAGAAAACGTAACCCTTAGACAACATACCCTGTATTTTCTTAACATTCTCACTCTTATGAAAAACCATAAGTACCATCATATCTTTGTATATTTTAAACATTTTAATTCCCCCAGTCTGTTATTTTATTGGATTTCTTATGAATACAATATATAACGATTAGGAATTAAAATATTTGATTCAGTATGAGATGTAGAAAACTTAATATGAAATGCTCAGATTACAGTCTATTCCATTAATCTGTTTAACGTTATTTATCCTATAATGCAGTATAATCGATTTTTCCAACTAAAAAAGGTCTCATAAGCTTTTGAATTGTAGATAGATCATTATTTGCATCCAGCCATACTTTAATGGATTCATCATTTAAAATCACCGGCATTCGATCATGAATAAATGAAACATCAGAATTGGCCTCAGTAGTGATGATCGCTATTGCAGCATAAGGTTTGCCGCCAGTATCGTTGAATATATCGTATAAGCCTGCCATATAAAAAATAGATTTATCTTTAACCTTTATGAGATATTTAGTTTTCGTCTTGTTCTCATGTGTCAACCACTCGTAATACCCATTAGCTGGCACCAGACATCGCTTTGAAGCAAATGACCTCCTGAACATTGGCTTTTCAGCTACCGTTTCTGCCCTGGCATTAATAATAACACCGGAATTTTTAAAGTTGGAAAACCCCATTTTGCAGTACTTAATATATTTCTGCCATTATGAGAGTATACCGTAGGTATGTTGGCAGTTGGAAACACTTCACCGTTTAATTCTTCCTTATACCTTTCCGATATCTCACTGACAAAGTTTTTAATTTCTCTAAAATCATCATCTGTTAGCAATAAAAACCTTCCACACATTTAAATCACCACCTCTTTATAGAATTATACCACTTATTTATGTATAATGAACTTTAAAATTATTTTCATTTGCTGTTACTTATTTGAAAGTTATAGAGTATAAAGTATGTTATCATGATAACGAAAATATATGGATTGGCGGTGGGATGAGTTTGGAAAAGGAAGCCCAGTTAGTTTCAAATATTCTTGATGGAGATATAAAATCATTTGAAGTTCTAATGTCCATGTATAGAAACCGTATTTACAATTTCCTTTTGAAAATGACACTTTCAAAGGAAGACTCTGAGGATATGACCCAGGAGGTTTTTGTAAGGGTCTATAATAACCTCTATCAGTATAACAATAAATGGTGCTTTTCTACATGGATTTTTAAAATAGCAGTAAATGTGTTTAAAACAGAGTATTATAAGAAAAAAAACAGGGAATCAAAAAATATTAAGGACATATTAAATGCTTCAATATATACATCAGCTACAGACCCGGAAAGAGCTTTCGAAAATATGGAAACCAAGCTGGAAGTACTTAAAATGCTTGATTCTTTAAATGTTGATCAAAAGATGGCTTTAGTCCTTAAGTATGTCCAAGGATTTTCATACAAGGAGATAGGCGAGGTTCTCAAAATGTCCCCAGAAAATGCAAAAGTCAGGGTTATGAGGGCTAAGAAATCCCTTGTAAATAATTATAGCGAACCAAAAGGAGGGATAATTCATGAAATGTAATAATTTTGACGATATAGTTCTCTATGTTGATGGTGCTTTATCTGATGAAGCCGCAAAATGTCTGGTAGATCATATGAAGGATTGTGAGGATTGCAGACAAATGGTTGATACTCTCATAAATGCCAATGGATTTCTCAAAGACGAAGCTACTGCTGATAAGAGTATTGATGATAAAGTATTAAACTCAATTGATAAAAGCAGATACACAGATAAAAAGAGTAAATTTAAGCTGTTTTGTCAACTTCATGTATTTAAAAGAGCGCTTAAACCAGCTGCAGCAGTAGTCTTTATATGCATGGTATTTTTATACCTGGGTTACGGAAAATATTTTACTGATAATGTACAATCCGGTACAGGTCCGGCTAAAGATACTTCACAGCCGGTTAATATTCTTGTCCTAGGTAATGATAGCTACAAAAACACAGATGCAATCATATTAATCAATTATGACCTAATAAATGCACAAATGAATTTACTATCTATTCCAAGGGACACGAGTGTTAATTTGAATGGCTCTCAAACCAAACTTAGTCATGTTTACCATGTAGGTGGTCCTGGTGTAGTTTCAAAGGCAGTAAGCGACCTTCTAAAAGTTGATATACAATATTATGTTTGCTTTGATACAATTGCCGCTCAGAAATCTATAGATTTACTTGATGGAGTTGATTTTAACAGTCCTTTTGATTTGGATTATGATGATCCTATTCAAAATTTGCATATACATATCAAAAAGGGGCAAAACCATCTTGCAGGTAAACAAGCAATTGAATTTATGCGATTCAGGAAAATGTCACATTACAAAACCAACCTTTTAAATTATTATAATGGAAGTGATCTAAAGAGGATTGAAGCACAGCAAAACATGCTTAAAGCATTAATCGAACAAAAGCTTAATGTCAAATATATCGCGAAATTTAATGAGATTTTCAAAACAATATCATCCAGTTCTGAGACCAATATCTCTTTAGGTGATGGTCTGAACTTAATAAAAAATCTTCATAAATTAAATACTGCTGACGTAAATATGTTTATACTTCCAGGGAAGGTACAAATAGACAGCAGCATATTTTATTACACAATTGATAATGAGGCATCACAAAATATTGTTAAAAGCTATTTCCAGTCCGGCAGCAAATAACTTATGTAACGATAACTAAACTTCATTATTTTATCGTATACCCCACAAAAAGGCTTGTTGATTCGCATTATTTACTGTCTAGAATTCACTTATATTCAAAAGGGGGATAAAATAATGATTTTAGAGAGAAAAACTCGATTAGTCTTTGTGTGTCTTGTTTTAGCAGTATTCATGTTTCAAAGCCCTTTTCAACCCATAAATGCTTTTGCAGCAACCACTGTCAATATTGATCCTAATACAACATACCAAACCATAGAAGGATGGGGTTCAAGCATTTGTTGGTGGGGAAACCAGATTGGCGGTTGGTCTGCAGATAATAGAAACAAGCTTATTGAGAAAATTATAAGCCCAATAGATGGACTGGGGTACAATATATTCAGATACAATATAGGTGGTGGCGAAAATCCCAGCCATAAACATATGACAACGTTCAGAGATATGCCAGGGTACCAGTCTTCAACGGGAACATGGAACTGGAATGCGGATGCCAACCAGAGAAATGTTTTAAACAGGTTAATTGAAAGAGGTAAGTCTTATAGTTATGACATGATACTTGAGGCATTTTCCAATTCACCTCCATATTGGATGACAAAGAGCGGATGTGCTTCGGGAAATACTGATGGATCCAACAACCTCAAAGATGATTATTATGATGATTTTGCCGAGTATTTGACTGAGGTTGTGAAACACTTCAAGGATGAATGGGGTATCACCTTCAGGACATTAGAACCTTTGAACGAGCCCAATGTAAATTGGTGGAAATCAAACGGAGGGCAGGAAGGGTGCTGCTTTACCGTCTCCGCACAGCAAAAAATTATAAAAGAAGTAGGTGCAAGACTAAAATCAAAGGGTTTGACGGGGACAACCATCAGTGCCGCTGATGAAAACAGTATAGATACATCAGTTGCAAGTATTGGTGCCTATGATTCAACAATATTGTCATACATTTCCCAGATAAACACTCATTCATACGGCGGCAGCAAAAGAACACAACTACGGGATCTTGCAAAGTCTAAAGGGAAAAAGCTCTGGCAGTCGGAATCAGGCCCTCTTAACTTTACAGGTGATATGATGGATTCAAATATCATGCTATCCCAGCGTATAGTGAAAGACCTGAAAGAGATGCAGGCTGATGCATGGCTTGACTGGCAAATAATTGACGGTGGTAATTGGGGAAGCATTTATGTAAACAATACCGCTCAAACTTTCACACTCACAAAGAAATTCTACATGCACTCAAATTATAGCAGATTTATAAGGCCTGGCTATACAATTATCGGTGCCGATAACGCTGTTACACTAGCGGCAATGAGCCCCGATAAAAAACAGCTTGTTATCGTTGCTACAAACGCAAGTAAGACCGATACTACTAGTTTCACGTTCAATTTGTCAAAGTTTGCAAATGTGAAAAGCACAGTCGATGTATACAGGACATCTTCAAGCTTGGATTTGGCTAAAAGTAGTGTTAATGTAGCCTCTAAAAATATTAATGATACTTTGCCAGCGTATTCCATTAATACATATGTCGTATCTCTTGGAGACAGCAGCACACCAACCCCGACTAATTCTCCAACACCAGTCATCACTCCAACCCCTGTCCATTCAAGCGGTGATTTAAATGGAGATGGAAAGATAAACATGGCAGATATAATCATTCTTGCAACTTCTTTCAATGCAGTTAGAGGGGAAGGTAAATACATAGAAGCTAATGACATAAACAGAGATGGAGTGATAAACATGGCGGATGTTATAATTATTGCAGCAAAATTCAATTCAACAGTATAATTTATAAGATATGATCAAATAAGTAATTTTTCATTCATAGCTAAGCACACCCTACTGCCTGCTATTAGTAAGCAATAAAGGGTGTGCTGTGTTTTTCTATTTCTTCCTAACCCCTATCCCTGCTTTTTGCGGCTTTTTATCTTTCTTTCTTATAAGCATTATCAAGTACCCTATAGCACCAACCATCACCAACAGGGTTACCCACGCAGCGGCAAGTGAAATAGGATCATCCGGTGCCAACCATGGAGCATCAGGATTTTTATTCTGTACATAATACACATACCACTCATTTGTCAAACATGCAGCAGTAGTAAGAATTGCTGGAATCCACATACGTTTATCCCAAATAATACACACAATAGCCATTATTATTGCAGGAAGCAGGTATCTTTCATGAACCCTTGAAGCAAACAAGAATATACCTGTTGTAAGAATAAACGCTGAAAAGTACAATGCTAAAGCACTTTTCCTCTTAACCAGCAGCAAAACTGAAGCTAACAGCCATACAATGCAATAAAGGAATATATATCCCCATGTACCGTAGGTAATACCAAAAAGTGAAGGAGTTCTATCGTCTACCATCTGTTTACCCAGTATTGTCCACAAATTAAATGCATTTGCTGTTGCAAAAGGGTAATCATCCAGTGATGATGAATAATGATGTACAAGCCAATAATAGAAATCAATTGCTTTAAATGCAGCTTTTTTTATATCTCCTGAATTTTCGTCTATATTAACTAATCCATATGGAAACGGCCTTTTTTCCATTTCAACTTTTACATACCTTGCCTTAACGGATTTGAGGGGTATATTATCATCCTTACCATCTCCATTTGACATAGAATAAACAGTTGTCCATTTACTTGAGTCATCTGAAACCTGCACACTGTATCCCTTGGCATATTCAAAACCCCAATTCAGTATTACACTCCCTACTTCCATGGATGAGCCAAGATCAAGTGCCAGCCATTGGAGTGAATTTCTTTTGGAAGCCCAATAAGTATCAAACACACCATATTTCCCATCCATCAGGTTACTTGTGGAAAACTTATCCTCAGCAGTCGACGAAGCATTAATTTGCTTACCCTGTGAAATGCTCTTCATATCTTTACTGTATACTTCAATTTCTCTCATGCTGTAAAACGGTGTTTCTTTATACAAGGGCAGAATAAGTCCAGTATAAATAAGTAAACATCCCAAGAAACCTGTCCCAAGCTTTAAGAAACTGCTTTTTAATGCAGGCTTAATGATATTTTTATCCTTTGTCTTAAAATACTCAGAAAATTTTGCCCATGGAAAATCTTTAAAGTACAATATTGCCACTAAAGGAAATAGGGCTATAGCTTGAGGCTTTGTAAGGGCTGCAACCGCGTATACGAATAAAGCAATATTCGATCTTTTAATGTTAAAGAAGTATATTACACCAATAAACAATGCAGCTGTGATTCCATCAAACTGCCCCCACACTGATGAATTGAAAACTATTGCAGGATTAAGTACATAAAATATGGCCAGTCCCATACCGAGCCTGATTTTATTGTACTTCTTGCCAATAAGATAAATAAAGGCGGCTGCAATAAAATCAAATAGCACTGCCCATATCTTAATAATGAATTCCTGTGCCAAATCAGGCAAAGTAAAGGCTTTTACGATAGCTCCAGATATCCATAGGAAAAACGCATAAACAGGGCCATATACAAAATGTATATCTGTAGTAAAATTTTTTAGGGGGTTATTCCCTAGATATGAAACCTCCCACTTTAGAAATCCAATATCAATCTTATGACTTGGAAGCAATGTCAGCAAAACCCTGACAATTAGCAGAGCTATTGCTATAAGGATTATTTTATTCTTTGCGATGGGCTTTTCTTGCAGATCTACATTTTGTATCTTTTTGTTATTGTTGGATTTATTATTTCCTTTACTGCTGTTCAATGGTGATCCTCCTTTTTTGTTGTAAAACAACAAAGCATTTTATTATATATTATAGAAATGATTACAATTTTATTTTTGAATTTCCCAGATAGTAAAAAAGAGAAGCTGGATTCGGGCCAACTTCCTTTTTTACTAAATTAAAAGTATTATTAATCTTACATTTGACGGAGCAAATAACGAACGGTCTAACGGGATTTGCAGAAGACAAATGTAATAGATTTAACACTTTTAATATTAAAAGTGTTATTGAGGAATTCCAAATTGGGCCAAACTGCCGTTTTTATATCTCTTATCGTTGGTTACTTCCTTACCTATCCAAGCAGGTGGTGTATACTTGTTGGCTTCTTCCTCGTTTGGAAATTCTATTTCATAGTATGCAAGCCCTGCCAAGTTACCCTTGAATATATCGATGGCAAACATTACTCCATTTTCATCCAAGCCTTGATATCTGGTCTTATATATTATATTGCCTTCTATTTTTTTCATAAGGATATTATATTCCTGTTCGGTAATCCAAAATTCACGTTCTTCCCTAGTCATAGCCATATCATCAACGTATGCTTTAACTGTCAGGAAAAACATCCAATCATCTGCTTTTCTAATCCTAATTTCAGGAGAGAAGTTTATATAAGCCTGTTCAAGTTCGTATTTATCAAGTGTACTAAGATCATATGGTATTTTGCTTTTATCAATAAGGAACTTTCTCTCAATTTCAAGACCCGATAAATCCGGTGTTGGTGTTGTCGATACTATTGGTGTAGGTGTGGGAGTTACTACTTGTGTCGGTGTAGGTGTTGTCGAAGAAGGAGTAGCAGTAACAGGTGTAGGTGTTGAATCTATCGGTCTATAGGGAGGATAAGCTGCAGAAGTCATATTGAAATATTTGGCTATATAGACGAAATCAGATAAATTTATTGCACCATCCTTGTTAATATCTGCATCGGCCGAATATATATTATCACCTTTTATGCTGTTAAACATTTTTGCCAAATAAACGCAGTCCGCAATATTTATACTACTATCTCCGTCTATATCCCCCGGCAAAATGTATATATTATTATAGTATGTAGTAGAATTTGCCTGTAATTCTACACCTTTTATGGTTCTCTTTAAAAATCCCGGTTTTTCAATTATCATATCTTCCTTAAACGTACTTTTAAAATTACGAAAACTTCCATAAAAATTACCTCTTTCATCCGACGTTGTTTTGAAAGTGCCAAAGCTGATTGTAAAACCGGCATTAACCAGCTTTGCAGCTTCCTGACTGCAATCAACATCTGTTTTTATACTTCCCTGCACAACAAATGTAGGAGGCGGCATTTTTTCCACATCTTGCAATGTTGTTTCGGCATATACCTCTTCTACTCCTTCAACATTAGTTATCATAGTTGGCTGAAACAAAAGCAGGCAAACTAAAACCAACATAATGCTTCTTTTTAATTTAATCATCAAAACTCCCCCTTCACTAAACTTTAAGTAATACATGTATGACATCATTGTATCAAAATTTTTACATATTCACAACAATTATATTGTATACAAATGTAGTTTGGGTTTAACAGCCTCTTCAAAGAAGAACTCCCTCCTAATTCCACTATATTCAGCAACTACTTTAATTCTGTATTTTTCAGTCTTCTCAGAGGGATTAAAACAGTAGTTATATAGACATCTTTTCTTTTTAGTTATAGTTTCCGTTATGCAATTATGTCCAAGCAGGTTTTCCTTATCATCATACAGGTATGTATCTATTATACAGCGATGTGAGTTATCATCACGGTTATAAAGACCAAGCTGCAGTATCAGCTGCTTATCAGGCTGTGTTTCTTCGTACCTCAATGTTGGTCTCACCGATAACAAATCCTTATGAATAAGCTCAAATATAAGACCACTGAAATCAATGCTTCCATAATCTACACATAACCTTAGTACATGCCCACCCGCCTGAAGTGGGATTCTCAGCCTTTTGAACTCTTCTGATTCAGCCTTCTTCTTATTAGGTTCAATGGCTACGGCATCTGTGATATCCTTTCCGTCACATCCAATATGCAATACTGCATCAGTATTTTTGCAGTTGGATGCGATAATCTCCATTTGATAGACACCATCATGCTCAACAAAGACATCATATTGAAGCCATTCAGACTTTTGGAGGGCTACACTGGCTATGGTATTGAAATTTATCACTCCAATTCTCCCCGGAATGAAACCAGGGTCAAAAGGTACTTCACTTACAGGTGCCGGTAGAGTTTCCTTTCCTCCGAAAAAGCTTTCCTTAGGCCCTAGGTAACTTGGTTTTAACCCACCTGTATCTATAACTATTTTCTGCAATACAGCAGTCGGGTCAACCATCCATATTTTTAATGTGTGGTAACCTGCGTCTTTTACTAAATGGTTGGTTACAGTTTTTCTTGTGTTAAGAATAACACTCATTTCCCAGTCCTGGTTGTCAATGTTGCCATCCTCATCCATCTTTGCAGCATCGGCTATCTGAATCGGTTCATCATCAAAAGAAACTCCAATTCTCACGCCTTTTCCCGGGATAAAATTAAGCGATGGTGCCAAAAAAGCTGTAACTTCAATATTACCAGGATTCAAAATATATACCTGATATTCAAGGCATGGTGAATTTTCCGGTGGCACCGCACTTTCAGCCGTAACAGGGAATACAGCCATGGATGACAGGGTTCTTCCATATTTGTCAATCTTTTGCCAATCTGCCCCATTGGCATTTATTTTATTGGTGTAGTGTTCTGCTTCAATAGATATATAACCATCATTTTCTATAAATCCAACAAGGCTTTCCCTTTGAGGAAATGCAGGGTTAAAAACGCTTAAATCCACAGTGGCAACTGTTCCACAGCTGCTTGATATTTTCAAGCTTCCTTTTACGGCTTGACCTTTAGATGCTGCATCCCATTCAATATCCACCCAAATTCTCTTTTCCCTGTATATGGTGCCCTGGCCTATACTAACTTTAATCCAAGCTGCACTAGACTCAATATTAAAAAGAAATGCATCTGATTTTTTATTAAATATATCAATATAATGGCTTTCCCGTGTAAAGTTATCAAAATACAAAACCGGATTTTCCGATGCTTGAGGCCATGCTTTGCTGGATCCTTCAATCGCAATGCCCATATCAGCCCCTGCTTCCAATGGAATCCTTTTTACCTCAGGCATTATGTTTTGAGGAGGATAATTCCAGAATGTATAGCCAATATGGGTCTGATCCATGATATGATCCCACTTGCCCAAAGCCAATCGCTTGTTATAATCAAAGGTTATTTCATCATCTGCCTCAAAGTCCAGCTCTGCAGTCCGTGCCAGAACATTGGCCATTGACCTCTCCTGCTCTGCATAAAGTTTGGTTCTTGCTGCATGTATATAAATCTCATTGACTAATTTAGAAGCTTTTGCAGGATATAAAACCAGCTGAAAAAAAGCATCCTTTAAGCTTTCCGGCAATTCACCATATATCTTCTCTGCCATCGATACCATCCTTTCAAGCTCTTCAAGAACGGTATCCGCTTCCTTATAGTTTACTACACTATAAATATCCACCATGTTTATATGTTCCGGCTTAATGCGTCCGTTGAATTTTGCATATCCTTCGATAATTGCGGCTATATCCTCTGCATATTCCTTGCCGAAATTCCTTTCAGCCCATGAAACATGGTATTCCCATAGGTTATCCCTTGTAAAATCATTCACATTCCTTGCCATGCGAAGAAAGAATTCGGTATTGAATTCCATGGGCTTCAAATCACCCACATTCACTATCCATATACGGTCAGCACCGTATTCATAGGCTTTATGCATCTGTTCCCATGCCTTGTAAATGGGAACAGTATTTATCCATTTATAGGACCTGGGCCCTCCGACATAATCAAAATGATAGTAAATCCCTGCCCCGCCTTGCCTTTTTCTCTCTTCCTCTGTAGGAACACGCCTTAAGTTTCCGAAGTTGTCATCAGACCATAGCAAAGTTACATCATCCGGAACCCTCATCCCATTTTCGTAAAAACTCTGGACCTCTTTATAAAGTGCCCACAGCTGGGGAACTTTATCTACCTGGGGATTCATTTTTTCCGCTATGATTTTGCGTTGATCCTCTATAATTGTCTGGAGCAGCTGCATCTTTTTCTCAAAGTTACAGCTGCCCTCCATTTCCTCGTCGCCATCTCCACGCATACCTAGTGTTATTGTGCTTTCAAAGTTTTTATTTCTTTCAATTCCAAACTCCCAGAATTTATATAATACATCTTTGTTTGAAGCATAATTCCATGGTCCGTTTCTATGCTTTCTCCATTCGCAATATGCCCTCAGCATGGGCTCATGGTGTGATGTTCCAATAACTACACCGTATTCATCGGCTATGGCAGGGTTTAGCTCGTCGTCTTCGTTAAAGGCACTGTCCCACATGGCAGGCCAGAGATAATTAGCCTTAAGCCTAAGTATCAACTCAAAAACCTTTTCATAGAATTCGTGAACAAAATCTCTATAGTTAGATCGTACCCATTCCATCAAGCTGGGTCCTTCATCATTTATAAATATACCCCTGTATTTTACAGATGGTTCCCTTTCCTTGTATATTCCATTCCTTACAACCAAAGTCGGCTGATATGGTGCAGGAATATCCGCCCACCAGTACCATGGTGAAACCCCTATTTTACCGGATAAGTGGTATACGCCAAATATTGTCCCTCTTTTATCGCTTCCGGCAATAACAAGTCCTAGCTCAACTCCCGGAACAGGATTTTGCACTACTTGAATAACAAATGCCTCCCACTTTCCTATGATATCTGCAACATCAAGCTTCCCATCCTTGATCAATTCATCAATAATTGTGCTTTTTCCTAGGGTACCAATGATAACCGCATGCTCCGAAAGTGGCGACAAATCATTTTTTATTTGAGGAAGAACCCTTGATACACGATTCACATCGTCCCTCAAGTCCTTTGCGGCTCTTACAACTCCTGAAAAATCATCACCTGAAACATAAATATCCGATGCCTTTGACTGGTGAACTAGCTTGAAATTTCCTTTGCTATAAACGTTTTCGATATGCATAGTCTATATTCTCCTGTAAGTATGGGTTTTGTTGTCTTTTTGAATCAGTTGGATTTTATTATATCAAAATTTTGGCATTTCCTCAATATAAGTAGCTATGCTTGATATTTATGATGCCAATCATGGGGTTCATTAAGCATTGGATATTATATCTTACAAAATAGGGTTTGGAGCAGCAAATATAAAGGACAGATTGACATATGTCATTAACCTGTCCTTTGATGATAACATTCGTGTTTGAAACAAATTTACTATAATAAAAGTGATAAATCTATTACATTTGCCTGTCGCAAATCCCGTTGAACCGTTCGTTATTTGCTCAGCCAAATGTAAGATTATTAACACTTTTAATAACCTAAAACCATGTCATTGTATCTTACCCATTCCTGTGCCGAACCGTCATAAAATTTAACATTCTTATATCCAAGAACTTGTGTAAGTACATACCACCATGAGCTAGCATAACCTCCCACTCCGCAATAAACGATGATACTATCATCTTTATCAGCTACAGAAGCAGCCATTTCTTGAAGTTCATCAATGCTCTTGTAGGTTCCATCCTGATTCCACATTAATGGAGTTGGTAAAGATTTGGCATTTGGTATATGACCTGCCTTATCTGCATAAGGTTCTATTACTTCTCCCGAATAAACATTTGCATCTCTGGTGTCAATAATAATGCTCTTGCCCATTTTCTTTTCCACATATTCAATAGGTACAAACATATTCTTTTTTACCTTACCATTATAAACTGTTTCATTTACAACAGGCACTTCTGTTGTTGCCTGCTTACCTTCTGAAACCCACTTGGTGTATCCTCCATCCAAAATAGCTACATTTTTGACTCCCGCATATATAAGAGTGTCTGCAACTCTTGTGGCACCTGCAAGAGAATATGGCGGCTCAGATGGTCCAGGTACTGCAGTAACAATAACAACGATTGATTTTTTTGTAATGCCTAATGTTCCTAAAGAATTGAAAATATCTTCTTTATCAGGCAGTTCCAAAAGAAGATCATCCTTCATGATTATCCATGCAGATGTGGGCATTTCAAAAGGTGCACTTATTGAATTGGGTATATGCCCAGCACCATAATCAGCAGAACTCCTTACATCAAGTATTACAAGATTTTTAAGACCCGCGTTAGCTTCCAACCAGTTGGTAGAAACAATGGGCTCAACTAATTTTTCCGGTATGCACCCATACGCAACATTACCTGAGACCAGTGATGAAAACAACATTACAATTACCAAAAGCAAAATCAATTCTCTTCTCATTTCTCATACCTCACTTTCTTTTTTCCAAAGCGTATTTCAGCACCAAATATACCCTCTTAAAGAATATATTTTTCTGCTTTTTTGTATTGATTATATCATTTAACCATTGTATTTAAAAGGGTATGTTGTTACATTATGGTTTATATATGTAATTATACCACTGAGCCCTTTCCTTTAGTAACCAAGCTAAACAAAAGGAGTGACAGTATTGTAGCTACAGTTAAAATGGATGCTGAAGCAGCCGCTGTACCATAGCTCGCACGAACTACTTCAGTGTAAATTGCAACTGAAATAGTTGCAGTTTTACCGCTGTACAGCATTATACTGGAGCTTAACTCATTTATTGTCGTAATCCAGCTTAATATTGCTCCGGATAGAACACCAGGTATCATCATTCTGGCAGTAATTTTGAAAAAAGTTTTCATTGGTGATACGCCAAGATTAATGGATGCCTCTTCAATACTTGGCTCCATCTGATACAAAAGTGCACTGCTCGACCTTATTATATAGGGCATTTTTCTGATTACATATGAGATAATTAAAATTATAGGTGTGCCTGCTAAAATCAGAGGAGGCTCATTAAAAGCAGTTAGAATGCATATACCTAGTACCGCCCCCGGGATAACATATGGAGACATTGCCATTAAATCCAGTAAGGCAGTGATTTTACCCTTTCTTTTTACAATAAGGTATGACAATAGCATTCCAATTATAATAATTATGATAATTGCAATAAATGAATATGAAAATGTGTTGAATATATTTTTGGAAAGCTTGTAAAAGATCTTTTCATAACTTCCAAGGCTAAATCCTTTGACAAAAATAGGACCATTGGTTTTTATAAATGATGTTATAATTACAACTATCTGAGGTAAAAAAGCAATTAGTGCAACAAATAAGCAAATAGAAGTAAGAATAATACGCTTGGGCATTGATACATTTTGTATGATCGGCGGACGCATTGAATTCTGACCCATACCCCATTTTGTAGACACATAGAACATAGAGTATAATAAAACAAAAGGATGGTGTGTCGGAGATGGGAAAAGTTTATGACCAGGCGTATAAGACTGAGATATGTAAAAGGATAGTTGAAGGTGGAGAAACAGTATCGTTTGTTTCTAAAGAAATTGGTATAAGAGATACAACAATATATGGATGGGTATCACGATACCGTGAAAACAGTGAGAAGCCATTTGTCGGTAGTGGTCATATAAAACCGGAAGATGAAGCATTTGAAAAGCTACAAAGGGAAATTAAAGAACTTAAGGAAGAAAACGAAATATTAAAAAAGGCAGCAGCTTACTTCGCAAAAAATCAAAAATAGAAATATACAAGTTTATCAAAGCGGAATCGTCAAATTACAGGATAGCGAAGCTATGCAAAGTGCTTGAAGTTAAAAGAAGCGGTTATTATGCATGGGATAAACGTCTAGAGAGTAAAAGAAGTATTAGGGAAAGAAATCTCACAGAACTTGTAAAGAAAGAATTTTATGAAAATAAGCAGATTCCGGGGTCTGTAAAAATAGCAGAAATGCTTAGCAAACCGGAATCACCAGTAAATCGAAAAACAATTTCAAAGATAATGAGGAATAATGGTTGGAAGTCTTGTGAGTATCTTAAAAGTCTCTTTGGGAGCGGCTTACAAAGCCACATACACGAAAAGTATCAAAAAATAAATTTTTGATACTTTTCGGTAGGCTACTGGAAAAATAAATGAAAGTTTTTCCAGTAGCCGTATGAGTCTAAAAAGATTCTTTGCAGCGGCTGTAAAAACCGCTATGTAGTGAATGCATAACCCTTAAGCCGCTTTTTAGAAGCTTTCAGAGACTCTTATGAGAGACAACAAGCGATAAAAAATATTTTTAATTATATTTTTTAACGCTTTAGGATTGGCAAAAAGACATTGAGTTGTCTTTTTGCCAACCCGTATGTTACATTTCTGGTGCTTACAGGAGGCTTTGTAAGAGCCTGTGAGAATGACAGAAGGACTGCAAGAACTCTTCGAAGACCAGCTAAGTGTTGTCAATAGTTTTTTAGATATAAATCTGTAGTTTTATTATAAAAAGACTTAATAAAAAAGAGCATAACAAAATACATCTGTTATTGTTGATTGACATAAAACAGATGTTTTCTAACACAAAAAGCAACCTTAGAAAATTCGATTTTTAAGCTATTTCTTTATTATTACTTATTGTTCTCTCAGCGAGCATTTTAATATGTTCTTCTGGAGTTCTTAACTCAAAAGGCTTTTTATCACGTAATACAGCATATATAAAAAATACTAACTTATGCATAACTGCCACCAATGCTACCATTTTACGTTTATTGATGCACTTATCATGATAATATTTATAAAGCACAGGATTACATGCCTCTCTATTACTTTTTTTGCCTATACTTGTCAATACTGATGTATATAAAACTTGACGTAACAATCTTGAACCACGTTTAGATATATGGTTTTTAGTTCCTATAAACTCTCCGGATTGACAAACAGATGCATCAAGCCCAAAAAATGCAGTAAGTTTTTTCGGACTGTTAAATCTTCGGATATCTCCGATTTCACCTACTATTGTAGCAGCAGTAAGAGTTCCTATACCTGGAATTGTAGAAAGTAGTCTGATATCTTCACTTACGACAGTAAAACTTTCTGTAACAATATAGTTATTTATGCTTTTCAGTATTTCATCTATTGATTTATTCATGGTTCTTATTATAGAAATATAGTTTTTAAGCATTACAGTATTAGCAAAGCTGCTAATGCTTAAAGGTTGAAATTCTCTTGCTTTTAAAATTAGCAAATCATATTTTTTTGTAGCCCATTTCTCACCCATACCGGATACTTTTGCCATAATATTTATTAAATCTGATTTATCAGCTTTTATTATGTGATCAGGAGTTGGATAATTTTCTAATAATTCAAGGGAAGTTTCGCAGCATAGATCACTAAAAACGTCTTTATAATTAAGCATAATTTGGTCGACTATTCCTATAAGTCTATTTTTATAAGCAGTTCTTTCTCTTACAAGATCATAATATTGTCGACAAAGACACCTGAGTGCTGTAATGTCATCATCAGGTAGATTGGAAGAATTTAATTCTCCCAATCTATATAGTAGTGCTATTTTTTTTGCATCTACTTTATCATTTTTTACTTTTCTAATACTTATGTTTTTGATAGAATTAGTTTGGATAGGGTTGGCTACGACCACTTCATATCCATTGTTATTTAAAAATTTGGAAAGGAGTTTGAAGTAATGACCAGTTGATTCCATGACAATTACTGGCTTTTCATTAAACTCATTTTCTGCTTTTTTAAGTAAATCCAATGCTTTATTAAAATCATCCATACAATGGGTAATCTTCATCCTCTTACACATCTCGTTTGAAGGAGACAGAATAGCCATTTCACTAAAAAACTTTCCTACATCAATACCTGCTACTGGCACATTATTCAATATATAACCTCCCAAATATTTTTTTGAATAGGAGCTTCCATTTATTTTGTAAAGAGCATACAAACTTGCATGTGACACGAGGATCTAATATATAGCCTCAACCAGCCAAATCATATAAACTCATACAAATGGATATTCACTCTTCGAAACAGGTAACCTCTTAAGAATATGATATCTTAAAAAACCCAGCCACTCACACAATAATCCTCCAATTCATAGATTTTATTATATAGTTTGATAGTTGTCATTGTACACCCGTATAACAATGTTATGTTACCTTATCTAAATTGGAAAATCTCCTACTCATTTTTTTCTAACCTAATTGTACAAGTTCTCTTGCAGTGGCTCATAAGCCGCATCAAGTGAAAAACTCAAATATATATTTTTGAGATTTTCACTTGAGATATGAGGAAAGTACTGGTAACATTCCTTTCCCTCATATCGGATGAAGCCTACGAGGTCTCTAAAAAGCGTCCTTTGGAGAAAAGCATTTTTTCTTATCTTTTTTTGTCAAAGTCCCATTGACATAGTCATGATATAGCGGTAGCATTTGCCCGGCTTATGCAGAGGTATTTTCCTCCATAGGCTCATTAGTAGTATTTTGTGGAGGTGTATTTTTTTATGGTAGCTTTATCGTCTGTCAGGAGTCATTGGTTAGATGATTCCCCTGCTATTGTGGTATCCGCTGAGTGGCTTGCCACTTACGGTTTTGAGGTTGGTTCCAGGGTGGTTATTGATGTATCACAGGGTATTATTACTATTCGACCTGTGGATTGTGAGGATGATGCATGAGGGGTTTTGAGAGGTTTTTACATAGGGCTGCCAGACGTTACGGCAGCTCTGCCCGTCATTTCAGGTTGTTTTTCTACATACTGTATATTTTGAAGAAGCGTTGATATAGCTGTGCTTGAAGCTTCCAGCTTTAGTGCAAAGGCTTGTATTTTTTACAGGCTTTTTCAGTAAATCTGGAAGGAGGTTTTATATGAGGGTCTTGATAGCTGGAAGCCGCTTTTATAGAGATTACCAGAAGATTTTAGCTGTTGTCAGAAGCTTGGATATTGATTTGGTCATTGCCGGAGGGTGTAGGGTGCTGATGCTTTGGCTGTTCGTGCTGCTCGTCAGTGCGGCATCAAATATATTGAGTATCCGGCAGATTGGCAGAGGTTTGGCGAAAGTGCCGGACCTATCAGGAATGCCCTGATGCTAAAGATGGAAAAGCCTGATTTGGTACTTATTTTCCATGATGACTTAGCAAGCAGTAAAGGAAGTCGTGACATGCTTTCCAGAGCTATCAAGGCTGGTATTTCTTACAGAGTTTATTCCTGATTTTAAGTGCAAATTTACTGTCAATCAAGGTGTATGCAAAAGCTGCACCTGATATATAACCCTTCCGGCAAGGAATGAAAAAGGCTGTCATGCTCCTTGTAATCTTATACTACGGCTATCATGCCAGCATTCCAATATGCCGGAAGGGTTAACATTAAAGCCCTTACAGAAGTTACTTTATTTAAGGTGGTTTCTGTAAGCGTTTTAATACCTTTTAAAAGCCGGGCTTAATGCTCATTGCGATGCTTTTGTAAAAAAGTGTAACGCTGCAATTAGGGATGCGTGCGTCGTGTTGTGCCTTAAGCTTGTTCTGGTGAGCCAAGCAAAACGGCACTGATATTTAATAGTATTAAACTGTTCTGTTGAATACAAGGGTGAAATCCCCTTGCCGTACGGAGTCAATACCGATGACCATATACCAAATGGTAGGTAGTACGAGCATTAATCTCCCCTGTGCAGGAAGTAGCTGTTGATACAACTTGTACAAAGCGGGGTGAAGTCGTAGCCTGAAAGCCTAAGCTGTCTAACAGTATGGCATATACATGGCACGGATGTCTAGACGAGGCATGGTCAAGGAAATAAACTTGTGTGTGAAGCTTCGTTAAATGCACGCCTAGTGAAAGCTGGGAACTAGGAGAAACGATATTTCACTGCAACCTTGAAATATTGGCTCAAGCCTGAAATGACTTGAGAGGCATCATTTACAACTGTGACTCAAATTGATGCCAAGTTCTCCCGGAGTAAAGCAAGGACCTAAACCTCGGTAAAAACAGGATAAACAGGACGGAACACGAGAAGTTCCATAGGCAGAGTATGACAGTACAATGAAACTTATGGAATGGCAGAGGTATCATAGTAGTCTGAGATTGGGAAAGCCAATTACATGGCGAAGGATACCAGACGGTTAAATTTGAACATATCGTATTGTAAAGTTCTAACCCCTTGAAATATAGGTAGTGTACCATAGGAAACTATGTTCATCAAACACAACTTTACGAGCGAATCGGAACTCAAGATGATCCTTGACAATATCTATAGTCAAAGCCAAAAAGGGAAAAGTTTTAACGGCATACTGGAAGCTGTCTTGAACGAAGTAACGATTATTACTGCAATACACAACATCAAATCCAATAAGGGTGCAAACACACCTGGAATTGACGGAGAAAAAATGGATAAATACCTTCAAATGGATAAAGATCGATTAATAAGCCTTATCCGCAAGAAGGTAAATAATTATAAACCAAAACCAGTCAGAAGACACTATATAAAGAAAAGCAACGGGAAAATGAGGCCGCTGGGTATACCATCAATCTTGGACAGAATCATTCAAGAATGTCTAAGAATAATCATAGAGCCAATAGCAGAAGCAAAATTCTATCCAAAAAGTTATGGGTTTCGACCATATAGAGCTACCAAGCATGCAATAAAAGATATAACCACGATTATTTCATCCCGCTGGAAACAACCTCCAGCAGTTGCAATAGAGGGAGATATAAAGGGTTATTTCGATAGTATATGCCACAGGAAATTACTCAAGAAGCTCTGGAAAATAGGCATTCATGATAAAAGAATACTGGCAATAATCAAGGCAATGCTCAAAGCAGGATATATGGAAAATGATACACTTTACGATACTGAAACCGGAACAGTACAAGGCGGAATTATATCCCCGCTGCTTGCAAATATATACCTGAACGATTTTGATTGGATGGTGGGTAGAATGTACCACTACACCAAACGCAGGAAGAGCAGCAACATTGCTACCGACAGAACAAGGCTGAGAAATGAAGGAATAATACCGAAATTCTTGGTGCGTTTTGCAGATGATTGGATTATATTAACTTCTACAATAAAAGAAGCAACCAGGCTGTTAAAATATCTCAAAAAGTACTTCAAGCACAGATTGAAATTGGAACTTTCAGAAGAAAAAACATTAATAACAGACATGACAGAGAATATGGCGAAATTTCTCGGATTTATGATAAAAGCTGAGCTTCCGAGAAAAACACCTGAAAACCCGAATCCTTCAACTATAGTAGGTAAGTCCTATCCAGATATGGAAAGAGTCAAAACGAAAGTCCGGCAAATTAGCAGTGAACTCAAACAGATAAGGTTCACCGGTAAAAACTCATACTTGCAAGCCACTATAATTGAAAACATAAATGCAAAGATTATAGGTCTTTCAGAATATATCAAACCCTCAATTTGCAGTGCTGCCTTTGCATACATTGACAACGCAATAAACAAGCTTTTACATCCTTTAAAATACTCTTTGGCAAGAAATACTGGCAATATAAAATTCCTCTATGTCAGCTTGCCAACAGACAACAAAGGCATATGAAACGCAAAACAAAAACATTCGCAATTATGCATCGGAATATATACATTGGATTAACAATGGCATACATAACGCACAGCAAATGGGAAAAGTTTTCTTTCAATCAGAGAATGACTCCTTATACTGAAGAAGGAAGGAAGTTATATTTGAAAAACAACGACAAACAATTACCTAAACACAGGCCCCATCTTAATCATAAGGACTTACCAGATATATCAGGTAACTATGAACTAAATAATTTTGAATACCATATGAATAAAGAATACGCTTTTAATAGGGATAAGGGTAAATGCAGAATATGTAGAAACTACTTAAAAACCTACAAAATGCACTGTCATAGAATCAACGAAAGTCTACCGCTGAATAAAATCAATAAAGTTCCAAACCTAGCATGGTTATGCTACAACTGTGACCACTTAGTACATAGCAGACAAAAACCCAAAAGCACTGACAAAAAGATTGTTAAGAAGATTCTTGAATACCAGAATAAATTAAAATAACGATTTGTTCAAGTCCATCAATGTCGTAAGACATTGGTAGGTCGAAAGTCGTGAAGACGAGTAGGTTTAATCGTTGGAAAGCCGTATGCATCGAAAGGTGCCTGTACGGTTTGGAGCGGGGGAAAAGGTGGAGATAACTTCAAAGCCTTACCAATCGCTATTTAAGGTCAATTAATGTACCTTGAAATATGAATAAAGAAGGGATGATTTAATGATGTTACACCCAAAGATGCGGCATGTCTACATTGGTTGCGACGTGCATAAACACCAACACACAGCAGTTTTAATTGATTGTTTTAGTGAAAAACTGGGGGAAATGACATTTCCAAATAGAAAGCAGGACTTTTCCAAGTTGATAAGCTTTGTTAAAAAGCATACAGCCCAAGGAATTACTCCTGTTTTTGCTCTGGAAGATGTATTGGGAAACGGAAGGGAATTGGCAATATTTCTATTAGAAAAGAATTATAAAGTCAAATATGTAAATCCTTCATTGTCCCAATCGGAGAGGAAAAACCAAGCCAGCATAAATAAATCCGACAGTATAGACAGTCAATGTGTGGCAAACGTTCTTTTAAATAAGCTTGATTCCTTGCCGGATGCAGCACCAAACGATTTGCATTGGGCCTTAAATGAGCTTGTAACAAAGAGAAATACACTTGTTAAAAACAATGTTGTTTTAAAGAATCAAACCCATACATATCTAAGCCATCACTATCCAAATTATAAAAACTTTTTCTTCTCGCTGGATAGTAAAACAGCACTGGAATTTTTTAAAGTGTTTCCGTCCCCGTCAAAATTAAAGGGAATTTCCCTTCAAGAACTTACAACCTTTCTAAGTGAGAAAAGCCATCATAACTGTTCTGAGAAAAAAGCACGTCAAATCCTTGATTATGTAGAGAAAGACGGAGACACAACGAATGAATTTCAAGACTTGAGAGATTTTATTGTCACATCATCAATTAAGCAAATCAACGATAATATGGCTATCATAGCAAGTATTGAAGAGAACATGAAAAAACTCATTCCTAAATTTGGCTATAAACTGGAAAGTATGAAAGGCATAAACACAGTGACAGCTGCCGGAATAATATCTGAAATTGGTGATATATCAAGGTTTCCCAATGCTGATGCCCTTGCTGCATATGCAGGAATTAGCCCTATGAGATATTCAACAGGACAGACAAACAAGAATTTCAGCAACAAACTTGGTAACAGGAATCTATATCAAATATTTTTCCAAATAGCTATCTCGGCACTGAGTAACCCCATGGGAAAGCCTACAAATGCTTACTTTTATGAATATTATAAAAAGAAACTTTCAGAGGGTAAAACGAAAAAACAAGGTGCGTCCGTAATGGACTTGAAAGTATCATCCTAAGAGGATTCTGGACTAGAGAGATGTCTGGATGGTCGACTGATTAACCGGAGGTGGAAACGCCATAAGGGAACATAGCATTTCAGTAAAGTGTATACCTTGAAAATTAGCTTACAGGGGGTTATGCGAGACCAATGTGTAATATGGTTAAAGCTAAACTGCCTTAAACCCAGTGCCTTGACCTTAACTTTGGGGGATGTGCGAAGGCTAATTGATAAGCACATGAAAAGATTCTATGAGAATCTCGCTTTGTTGGTTCTCATAATCTCTGAGACTTTTCAAGCGTATAAGAAATACGATAAAGGTACGAACGGGAACCTAAGTTACACGAAATTGTACTTCAAGAACTAAACGGAGATAACCTAAGTCAGCAGAGCTGATATGGTTACAGAGCCACCATAGTAGTCTGAGGAACCTGAATAGACAGGGAAAGCCGTAAAATCGGATACAGGAAAGCTGTCCACATGGCGAAGGGTGGCAGGTTGTTTAATTGAATGAATATGGAGGTATGCGAAATGCAGAAAGCTGATATAGTTCTATCAATACTAAGCAAGAAGTCAAAAGAAAACAAAGAATTTATCTTTGATAGGTTATATAGAAATCTATTTAATCCAGATTTCTATATAACAGCTTACGGAAAAATCTATGCGAAGGAAGGTAATATGACCGCTGGTATAGACGGTAAAACAATCGATGGTTTCAACTATGATATCATTAATGACATAATTGAAAAAATGAAATCTGAGACATATTATCCTATACCAGTTAGGAGAACTTATATTCCAAAGAAAAATGGAAAGTTAAGACCTCTGGGAATACCATCTTTTATAGATAAGCTTGTACAAGAAGTAGTTCGGCAGATACTGGAGTCAATATATGAACCTATATTTTTGGAAACTTCACATGGCTTCAGACCAAATAAAAGCTGCCATACAGCCCTATATCAAATCAAAAACAGGTATAAGGGAACAAATTGGGTAATTGAAGGTGACATCAAAGGTTTCTTTGATAACATTGACCATGATGTTCTTATTAGTCTATTAGGTAAAAAAATCACGGACGGAAGACTTCTGGAATTAATAAAAAGATTTCTTAAGGCAGGTTATTTTGAATTCAATCAAGTAAAAGGCTCTTTGTCAGGAATACCGCAAGGAGGTATAATAAGTCCTATTCTAGCCAATATATACTTGCATGAACTGGATAAGTACATGGAGTCATTAAAAGAACAATATTCCACGTACCAAAATAAAAGAAAGTATAACCCTGCATACTCACAACTTGAAAAGGCGAGGCACAATGCAAGACGAAGAGGCGATAATAAAACTGCTAAAGAAATACTAAAACAAATGTATACTCTACGTTCATTAGACCCTATGGACCCTGATTATATAAGGGTCAAGTACACAAGGTATGCCGATGACTTTGTTGTATGTATAATTGGAAGCAAGAAGTTAGCAGAGGAAATAAGAGATAAAATAAAAGAACTACTTAATACTAAACTAAAATTGGAACTTAACATGGATAAAACCATTATAACAAACTTAACAACAGAAAGAGCAAGATTTCTTGGATTTGAGATTTCCAAAACTACCAATTGTACTTTTACAAAGAAAAACACACTCGGTTATAAAAGAAGGACACTGAACGAGACAATACAACTTTTAGTTCCAAACGACGTGATTAATAAAAAACTGGAACCTTTCAGAAAGAATGGTAAACCCACTCATCACTGCAATAGGATAAACCTGACCATTGCAGATATAATTGGCAAATACAATTCAGAAATTAGAGGCATGTACAACTACTACAGGATTGCAACGGATGTAAGCTCCAAAATAGGAAAGTACAAATACTACCATTATTCCAGTATGGCAGCAACTATAGCAAGAAAGGAAGACAGTTCGATCACAAAGGTTATAAAAAAATATGGAATGGATGTGCCCAGGAAACACGGCACAGGGACTCGTAAAATAATTGGTGTAAATTATGAGACTAAAGCAGGAAGTAAAACCATGACATATTTTATCGAGCCACTAATATACATAAATCAGCCCATAAAGTGGATAAAGGAAACCAATGAAATCTACTATAAAAAACCTTTAGTTATCAAAAGGTTGGAGAATTGTAAATGTGAACTTTGCGGAATACAAAATAGCACTCCTGGAGATTTTGCAGTTCATCACATTAAAAAACTTAAAAGCCTAAAAGACAAATACTCTAAGGCAAATATGATAACTCCATATTGGGTACAAAGAATGATTGAACTGAATCGTAGAACTTTAATAGTGTGCAAAAAATGCCATAAAGACATCCATTTTGGAAAAGAAATATAGATAAATCGATTGACTTTACACTTAGAAACAGCTGGCGAGCCGGATACATTGAAAGGTGTAAGTCCGGTTCTGAGGGGGGACGCAGAAATCTACTTGGTAAAACAAGCAAGACGCTGTTAGTCCTACCCTACGGATCAAATGTATCATGAGAAAGCTGGTAAATATCATTTATAAAATGATGCGGGATAAATCAGAATACAGAGAGCCACTGATACCAACTGATAATAGCATCCAATAAAATGGGTGCTATTGAAATAATCTTAATATATAATAGAAGAAACAGAAATATATAGCACATATAAGGAAAAGGTTATGAAGTCAATTTAGTAATCTAAGAGGTGCATAAAATGGTATTGTTTATTTTTTTATAATAGCTGGTCTTGTACTTATTACCAATTCCTTATTAAGACCAAATAACATATATAATAATTTGAAGGTTAAATCACTTATAAATCTTACAGGAAATATTGGTAAGATTATTATAAGGGTGATATTCCTAGTACTAGGTTTAATTTTTCTAATTTCAGGTATTATGGGAATATTAAATTAGATTTTATATTAAGAAGTTCCCAGAGAGGAACAGAACACTGGATCATAAATGCAGAACTTGATTAATAAATAATTCATTTACACCTATATGGAAAGCCATTAAGGAATATCAGGGGTGCCACATAAGTCTAACCTATTTACAAATTTATTTTTCGTTTTTCGTTAGTGTTTTTTGCTTTTGATATGGATTGAAGACTAAAGGAAGTAATTCTCAATTTGCAACAAATACAAAAAATGATTTTCAATATTTTAAAGTATATGTTTTTAGCATTCTACGGAGCTGCTGACGGAGTGAATCCGGGCATTCCGTCAGCAGCTCCGTAGAAGTAAGCGTCAAATACAAGCAGACATATAGGCATCTCAATTAAATAATATCAATATCTTTTCCTACCAAGCCATTCATCCAGAGCCTTAGATATTTCAACCCTAAACTCTTCATCTGGTAGACCAAGATCAGTTCCACGCTCATATGTCTGATCTATTGTATGGGCAAACCAGTCTGCAAATCTGGCGTCCTCAAGCTCCATATGAGGAAAATGCTCTATCACATAAGCAGAATAATCCAAATCAAAAAAATAACGCTCTATTTCACCATTTACGAAATCAGAGATGAATTCAACCATAAATGAAGTGTGCTTTTTGTAACTCATTTGTCTTCCTCCCATGCATATTTTTCGGGTGCTGTTCCTTTTGGTTTTGGTATAAACACGTTGGATGGTATTTTATCGCTGCCAGGCAATAAATCTTCAATTTTTGTTACATATCCTGATTTTCCAAGGTTAGGAGCGTTTGTAAGAATCCATGATAAATATTCAAATGGATTTAAGCTGTTTTCGATTGCGGTCACGATCAGGCTATAATAAATTGCGCTTGCCTTTGCACCGTTAGGTGTATTGGAAAAAAGCCAATTTTTGCGCCCGATAACAAAAGGTTTTATACTCCGTTCTGCACGGTTGTTTGAAATTTCCAACCTGCCATCAAGCAGATATCTTTCAAGATACTTTCGTTGGCTCTTTGCATAATATGCCGCTTTTCCAAGTAGTGTATTTGGTAATGCATTCAATTGTTCCATCCAGCTAAAAAATTCATTTATCAGAGGTTTGGACTGCCTTTCGCGCTCTTTATGCCTGTTTTCTGGGGACAACGAAGCAAACTGTTTCTCGAGATGAAACAGCTTATCACAATATTCTACTCCTTTGGCAGCATTTGAACCAGACTGTTTGTCCTTTGGCAAGATTTTCAACGCATCAAAAAGCTTCCTCCGCAAATGAGCCAGGCAGCCAACTACCATAATGTTTTCCGGTAATTTATGATACCCATCGTATCCATCTGCGTGGATATATCCAGAAAAATCTTTTAAAAATTTTTGTGGATGTATATGCTTCCTGTCTGGTTGGTATTCATAAATCACAATCTGGTGCTTTGCCTCTCCACTGGTTCGGAACAGCCACATGTAACTCTTTGACTGTGGCGTTTTTCCCGGTTCTTTTAGCACTTGTATAGCACTTTCATCTGCATGAAGTACATCATGTTTGCACAATCTATGTTTCATCACCAGATATATTGGCTCCAGCCAGTCCTCAGAAGCCTTGATGAGCCAATTAGACATAGTTTGGCGTGAAAGCATGATTCCATTTTGCTTCCACTCCTGCTCTTGTCGGTATAATGGCGATGCCATCATGAATTTCTGTGATGCAATATGGGCAATTGTATCTGGAGAAGCAAATCCGCCTTTTATAACAGGCTCAGGCATATCCGCCTTAATAATCGGTACATGATCAGAGGTGCTTTCACATTTCCGACAAGAGTAAACGTATCGTACATGGCGTATAATTACTGCTTTGGCAGGAATAATCTTTATTTCTTCACGTGTTTCTTTTCCCATTTCATGCAACTCGCTGCTGCATTCCGGACAGAAACGCTCTGTTTTCGGCAATTCGTGTTCAATTACCTCTATAGGTAGATCGTCAGGAAGTTTATCAGTTATTAAGCGGCTTTTTTTGCGATGATAAGCCTTCACCTCAGTAAACCCAGGTTGTGATATAGTCAAATCTGAAGTCGCTTCTGCTTCGTTGAAAAGGCACATCTGGTCTACTGTGTTATGTTCGCTAGATGCACAATATTTCTTATGCTTTGAAAGACGAAACTGCTCCATCAGCCACTGGTTTTGCTGCTTTAGTTGCTCGTTTTCTTCCTTTAATTCTTTTATTATTCTGATGAAATTTTCTGTTGGATTTTCTTTTGTTTTCATAAGAGAATTATACCACAAAACCCGCATAATTCCAAGGTTTTAAGGCATATTTCAATAGAATATTTTTAAGTTATTTGTCTTTCAAAAACTTCGTTTCTCTTAAGCTTTTTTTCTAATCTGGCACCATCAATTAGGCAGGTCAATTCGTTAGCATTAAGAATCATGGTTTTGTCATTTCCTTCAGCAGGCCAGCGAAAACGCCCTCGTTTACGTAAAGATTAACGTAAACGAGGTTATGTTAAGACTTTCGTTATGTAAAGAAAAGCACAAGAATGAAATGTTTAAGCGGAAGTCTTAACGTATATCTTTACATAATAAACTAAATATTGTAATCATAAGTCATCGCAATAAATAAAAAACGAGGAGGCGTTGATTTATGCAAACTGATGTGAAACGGTTGATTGAATTATGCCGTGAAGAACTGGAAACTAGGGATTATAGCGAAGACTATAAATGCCGTATTTCCAAGGCATGGGACACTCTTGTGGAGTGGATGGATACCAATCATGTATCAGAATTCGATACGGATGTGGGAAATGCTTTTTGTGATAGAAAAGTTGGTACTCATCTGCCGAACAAAGACCTTATCAAATCTCAAAGGGTTTATGTCAGGGCTATCAGGATGCTCATATCTCATCAAAATGAAGGGAGCATCGAAGACCATGCTCCTAAAACAGAGCACGTTTTTTTAGGAGCACTAGGCGACACTATAAAGCAATATATTGATTACATGGCAAATGTTCTTAAGAGAAAGAAGTCGACCATTAAAGGCAATGAATACTGCTTGTTCCTGTTTTACACTTTTCTAAAATCTCATGGGTATGAAATAAAAGACATCAATTTTGACATTATCGAGGATTTTCATCATGAACAGGGATATTCAATGAATACGCTGCATACCTGTGCAGGGATAATCCGTCGATTTCTGAAATACTTATACGAGTCATGTAAAATTGAAAAGGACTATTCGATTTATGTGGTTCCGGACAACTATCGAATCAGGGAAAGTAAGCTTCCCTCTGTGTATACCGAAGAAGAAGTTCGGAAAGTTTTGTCGTCCGTTGATCGTTCTTCCATTATCGGGAAGCGGGATTATCTCATTCTTATACTTGCTGCTGAATATGGCTGGAGAAATGGCGATATCCGCCATTTCAGGTTGGATCAAATAAATTGGGACAAAAATGAAATCTGGTTTTATCAAGACAAGACCGATGTACCAGTATCATTTCCGCTTCTCGCATCTGTTGGGAATGCTATTATTGACTATTTGAAGAACGGGAGGCCAGCCACATCTGTGTCGGAAGTAATACTGTCCGTCAAACCGTCGAGAAAATCCATGCCTCTATCGGCTCAGGCTGTCAGTCACATCGCAGCAATGTATTTTGGGAAATCAGGGATATCCTCATTAAATGCCCGTCACAGGGGAACACATGCATTTCGCCATAGCCTTGCGTCAAATATGCTTAGAAAAGAAGTTCCTCTACCAGTAATTAGCGGTGTTCTTGGTCATAGCTCTACAGAAACAACAAAGATTTATCTTAAAGTGGATTTTAAGCAGTTGAAGAAATGTGCCATTCCCATGCCGGAAAACAACTCTCCTTTCTATAAAAAAGGAGGAATCTGGTTATGAGAAAGATAAACCCATATGTACTAAAGTCTGTTTTCGCCGATGAAATGCGGAACTACCTTGACATAAAAGTATCCCATGGCTTTCAGATGACAAGCTATTTTTATCAACTGAAGATATTTGATCAATTCTGTATAGAACGAGGTATAACTTCTCCGGTATTCACAATGAAGGATGCTCATGCCTGGATACAGGCAGATGGCGATGAAGGAGATAGAAGGTATTGTGGTCGTCTCAGTATTGCAAAAAACTTTCTCACTTATCTTAACGCTAAGAATTATGATGTGGCAATACCTGACTCTGTACCGTATAAAGGTTCGGATTTTAAGCCGCACATTTATACGGATGATGAAACCACACGGTATTTCAACGCAATCGATCGTTATTATACGGCAAGAGCTAAAATCAATTCGATACAGTTTCCTGTTATGTTCAGGCTTTTTTATTGCTGCGGAACAAGGCTGAACGAAACCTTGGGCATTCGGTTAAAAGATCTCGATCTTAAAGAAGGGATCGTCCGCTTGTGTGAAACAAAGAACCATAAAGAGCGATTCATTGTATTGGGTGACGACCTCTTGGAACTGATGATTGCCTATGCGGACAAGTATTTTTATCAGCTTGACGGAGATGATTTTATTTTCAATTCAAGAATAGGTTCCCGTTACAGTAAAGATAGAATCTACACCATACATAGAGAGACGTTGCAGTATGCTGGAATCCCCTATTTAGGAGACAAGGAAGGTCCTCGAATTCATGACTGGCGCCATACTTTTGCGGTTAGGTCGTTCAAGAGGATGATTGATTCCGGGATGGATATGTACACTTCCCTCCCAATCTTAAGCACCTATCTCGGACACAAAAGCATCTATGACACTGAAAAATACCTCCGTCTCACGATGTCAATATATCCTTACATTGAGGAGAAATGCAGGTGTCAGATGGAGTATGTATTTGGAATTGTGGAAAGGGGTGATTTCAGATGAAGAACACAGATTTTGCTTTCTGCCTTAATAAATTTTTTGTCAGATACCTCCCAAGCGTAAAAGGGAGCAGTCCTTCAACGATTGATTCCTACAGGTACTCATTCATAAATTTTCTTGAATACTTACAGGAAACATCGAAAATCAAAGCAAATAAAATTAAGATAAGTGACCTCTCTTATGAAAACGTGTGTGGTTATCTAGATTGGCTTGAAGAATGCAAGCACAACGGGCCTAATACCAGGAATCAGCGACAGGCAGCCATAAACTCTTTTGTAAGATTCCTTATGATGGAGCAACCGGAATATATGAATGAATATCAGCGTGTTTTGGCGATTCCTGTCAAAAAAATCCTTCGGCCGGAAATCTCATATGCAAAAACAGATGGCATAAAGTTGATGATGAACCTGCCAGATGCCACAAGTGCCATGGGATTGAGGGATTATGTCATTCTGGCAATTCTTTACACTACCGGCATAAGGGTAAGCGAGTTGATTTCCATTGAGGTCAAGGATTTATCTTTATATGAACCAGAGACGCTGCTGGTTCATGGAAAGGGCAATAAATACCGATACGTTCCGCTAATGAAGTATTTGATCCCTTCAATCAATAGGTATCTCGATGTACTTGGATACAATCGACCAGGAAGGGAAAATGAATGGCTTTTGAAAAATCATATGAAAAAGCAATTTACACGGCAGGGAATAAACTACATAGTTTCAAAGTATACATTGCTAGCAAGGTCTCAGAATCCGGGCTTGGTTCCGAAAGATTTCAGTCCTCACAAGATAAGGCATAGTTCAGCTATGGGGCTTGTGGATGCTGGTGTCGATCTTATCTATATCCGCGACCTGCTCGGACATGTCAGCGTAAAAACGACGGAAGTCTATGCGAAAACAAATGCACAGCTAAAACGCAAAGCAATAGAGGCAGCAGGAAATGAAATAATACTAGATGAATTGCCTGAATGGGAATCAAATACGTAAGCGTCAAATACAAGCAGACATATAGGCATCTCAATTAAATAATATCAATATCTTTTCCTACCAAGCCATTCATCCAGAGCCTTAGATATTTCAACCCTAAACTCTTCATCTGGTAGACCAAGATCAGTTCCACGCTCATATGTCTGATCTATTGTATGGGCAAACCAGTCTGCAAATCTGGCGTCCTCAAGCTCCATATGAGGAAAATGCTCTATCACATAAGCAGAATAATCCAAATCAAAAAAATAACGGTCTATTTCACCATTTACAAAATCAGAGATGAAATCAATCATAAATGATGTGTGCTTTTTGTAGTTCATTTGTCTTCCTCCCAGGCATATTTTTCAGGTGCTGTTCCTTTTGGCTTTGGTACAAACACATTGGATGGTATTTTATCGCTGTCAGGCAATAAATCTTCAATTTTTGTTACATATCCCGATTTTCCAAGGTTAGGGGCGTTTGTAAGAATCCACGATAAATATTCAAATGGATTTAAGCCGTTTTCGATTGCTGTCACGATCAGGCTATAATAAATTGCACTTGCCTTCGCACCGTTAGGTGTATTGGAAAAAAGCCAATTTTTTCGCCCGATAACAAAAGGTTTTATACTACGTTCTGCACGGTTGTTTGAAATTTCCAACCTGCCATCAAGCAGATACCTTTCAAGATACTTTCGTTGGCTCTTTGCATAATATGCCGCTTTTCCAAGTAGTGTATTTGGTAATGCATTCAATTGTTCCATCCAGTTAAAAAATTCGTTTATCAGAGGTTTAGACTGCCTTTCACGCTCTTTATGCCTGTTTTCTGGGGACAACGAAGCAAATTGCTTCTCGAGATGAAACAGCTTGTCACAATATTCTACTCCTTTGGCTGCATTTGAACCAGGCTGTTTGTCCTTTGGCAAGATTTTCAACGCATCAAAAAGCTTCCTCCGCAGATGAGCCAGGCAGCCAACTACCATAATGTTTCCCGGTAATTTATGATACCCTTCGTATCCATCTGCGTGGATATAGCCAGAAAAATCTTTTAAAAATTTTTCTGGATGTATATGCTTCCTGTCTGGTTGGTATTCATAAAGCACAATCTGGTGCTTTGCCTCTCCACTGGTTCGGAACAGCCACATGTAACTCTTTGAGTGTGGCGTTTTCCCCGGTTCTTTTAGCACCTGTAGAGCACTCTCATCTGCATGAAGCACATCATGTTTGCACAATCTATGTTTCATTGCCAGATATATCGGCTCCAACCAGTCCTCAGAAGCCTTGATGAGCCAATTAGACATAGTTTGGCGTGAGAGCATGATTCCATTTTGCTTCCACTCCTGCTCTTGTCGGTATAATGGTGATGCCATCATGAATTTCTGTGATGCAATATGGGCAATTGTATCTGGCGAAGCAAATCCGCCTTTTATGACAGGCTCAGGCATATCCGCCTTAACAATCGGTACATGATCAGAGGTACTTTCACACTTCCGACATGAATAAACGTATCGTACATGGCGTATAATTACTGCTTTGGCAGGAATAATCTTTATTTCTTCACGTGTTTCTTTTCCCATTTCATGCAATTCACTGCTGCATTCCGGACAGAAACGCTCTGTTTTCGGCAATTCGTGTTCAATTATCTCTATAGGTAAATCATCAGGAAGTTTATCAGTTATTAAGCGGCTTTTTTTGCGGTGATAAGCCTTCACCTCAGTAAAACCAGGTTGTGGTATAGTCAAAACCCCAGTCGTTTCCGCTTCGTTGAAAAGACAAATCTGGTCTACAGAGTTATGTTCGCTGGATGCACAATATTTCTTATGCTTTGAAAGACGAAACTGCTCCATCAGCCACTGGTTTTGCTGCTTTAGTTGCTCGTTCTCTTTCTTTAATTCTTTTATTATTTTGATGAAATTTTCTGCTGGATTTTCTTTTGTTTTCATAAGATAATTATACCATAAACCCCCCATAATTCCAAGATCTTAGGCATATTTCAATAGAATATTTTTAAGTTATTTGTCTTTCAAAAACTTCGTTTCTCTTAAGCTTTTTTTCTAATCTGGCACCATCAATTAGGCAGGTCAATTCGTTAGCATTAAGAATCATGGTTTTGTCATTTCCTTCAGCAGGCCAGCGAAAACGCCCTCGTTCCAGACGCTTAAAGTACAACCAAAATCCATCGCCGTCCCATTCCAAGATCTTCAGTCTGTCTCTGCTTTTGTTACAAAAAACAAATAGTGCATCATCAAAAGGATCCAAGGAAAAACTCTCCTTTACCAGCATCGTCATACCGTTAATGGATTTTCTCATATCGGTATAACCACAACATAGATATACAGATTTATCACTCCATCTTATCATAGCGACCTCAGTGTACAACAAGCTTTTTTTAGAAGTTCAGTATTGGTCTCGGACGTAAAAGTTATATGAAAGCCATTAATTTCAATGTCCAAAGATTCTTTTATGTCTTGCATTTGTTTAGATTCCAGCTGCATCCATCCGCTTGGCACAATATTTCTTGACTCTTCAGCCTTAGCAAGCTCAGTGCAAGCCTCACTTCGTAACTTCTTTTGCCAGTAAAAGTATTTGTTTTTGCGTATGCCTGTAGACTCACAGAAATCCTTGATACTTTGCCCACTTTCCTGTTGTGCCTGAATTACTTGTGCCCATTGTGATAATCGATATTCTTCTGCAACTTTTTGTGTATTCATACAATCACTCCATTTCTGGTTGAAAAAGTTTCATTACTTTTTAGACTTTTTCAACCTAATCATTCGTGATTATATCAGCTTTGTACTTGTTATACTATGTGATGATGTAATTTACGCTTACTCAAATACCGATTTAAAGTCATGGCTGAAAAGTCTTGGCACGCGTAAAATCTGACATCTATTATGTAAAGATATATGTTAAGACTTCCGCTTAAACATTTCATTCTTGTGCTTTTCTTTACATAACGGAAGTCTTAACATAACCTCGTTCCAGACGCTTAAAGTACAACCAAAATCCATCGCCGTCCCATTCCAAGATCTTCAGTCTGTCTCTGCTTTTGTTACAAAAAACAAATAGTGCATCATCAAAAGGATCCAAGGAAAAACTCTCCTTTACCAGCATCGTCATACCGTTAATGGATTTTCTCATATCGGTATAGCCACAACAGAGATATACAGATTTATCACTCCATCTTATCATAGCGACCTCAGTGTACAACAAGCTTTTTTTAGAAGTTCAGTATTGGTCTCGGACGTAAAAGTTATATGAAAGCCATTAATTTCAATATCCAAAGATTCTTTTATGTCTTGCATTTGTTTAGATTCCAGCTGCATCCATCCGCTTGGCACAATATTTCTTGACTCTTCAGCCTTAGCAAGCTCAGTGCAAGCCTCACTTCGTAACTTCTTTTGCCAGTAAAAGTATTTGTTTTTGCGTATGCCTGTAGACTCACAGAAATCCTTGATACTTTGCCCACTTTCCTGTTGTGCCTGAATTACTTGTGCCCATTGTGATAATCGATATTATTCTGCAACTTTTTGTGTATTCATACAATCACTCCATTTCTGGTTGAAAAACATTTTTATTAATGGATTATATAGTACTTCACTTTTCAAAGTGCAAAAGAAGGCTTTTATTGAAAAACAGCTCCATATGTTTTAAAATGGAGCTGTTTTTTTGAGCTACGGTATTTGTTCCACCGCTTACTACTCTTAGCTGCAAAGTACATTAATTCAAAATTTACCTTAGTTTTAGTTCTGGTGTGATTTGTGAAGTCAATATATCATCAATAGTAATTTAATTTTCTATTAGTATTTCATTACTATTTGACCATCTGACATCAATATCAAATTCTTTTTTATATATACTTATTCTTATCGGTTTGTCTTGAAAGATATCACTATACTTTAATCCGCCTCCAGGAGATTGGCCTATATATGGGCCATACTTCTTTCCATTAATACTTATTCCTTCTTGTAATACTTTTAGAAGGTCGCTAACAGTAGTTGTCGTTTTCTTGTTTAATTTTAACTCATAGTCATCAGTTTCGTTGGTATAAATTAAAATTGCTGTTTTAATGTTGCTTAATGCCTCTTCTTGGTACTCAAAATATGTCTTTTCATTAACAGTACTATTAGTATAAGACTGATTTTTAGCAATGCGAAAAATTATAACTACCAAAAATATTAGGATGAGAAAAAGTGCAATCTTTTGCCATATGCTAAATCTCATAAAGTTTCCCTCCTTGATGCATAAGTATTTCTTTCTATTAACTTACCCGCTGAAACATCTATTTTTAGTCTTAAGCCTCCCTTACTATCTATAGCTGTTAATATACCTTTATCCAATCTATATAAAAGAGATCCGATAAGCCTTCTTTCAGCTGGGCTATGCAACTCTTGATCGTAATAAGGCTCTGACATATACCCTCCACTTTGAAAATAAGGAGTACCACCAACGACCCCTAACCAATATGGGTTCATGTCTATCCTTACTTCTCCATCAAAAGCCTTTAAATTATTAATAACGTTTTTTATAATAAAGCTTCCCGCTAAATTGTAAGTTATTACTTTTTTCCCAGCAGATATATTTGTTATATTTCCAGAATTACAGCTAAACAATATTAAATTATCAATTACCTTTGATTTTAATGAACCAACATCACTTGTATAAAAACCTTCCTTCCCTGTGTTTATATGCAATCCATCCCCATGAAAAATTGTATAGACCGAGTCTACATTATTATTAATATCGTCAATACTGTTCCAAGCATTAATAAAGCTTTCCTTACTGTTAACATCTATTAATTTGATACTAGCATTTTTACCATACTTGGATATGATTATTGCTTTTACACCATCCAATTCAACTTCTGTAGTGGTAGCTTTATCGTAAATAATATAGTTTATATTGCCAATTGTCCTACTTACTGAATCTTTATAATTTTCTCCATACGTCTGAGCATAATATGGACTTGCACAACTTGTTAATTCTTGATTGGATTCTCGTCCACCAATATCATCTGAGTTCTTTAGCTCATTGGTTGTTGATGTCAATGATCCATTGCCTGTTGTTCCAGCCCCTGTATTAGTAGTATTTGTATTTGTATTGGTGTTAGTGTTTGTATTTGTGTTAGTGTTTGTATTTGTATTTGTATTTGTATTGGTGTTAGTGTTTGTATTTGTGTTAGTGTTTGTATTTGTATTTGTATTTGTATTGGTGTTAGTGTTTGTATTAGTGTTTGTATTAGTGTTTGTATTTGTGTTTGTGTTTGTTGATCCACTATTTGATGTTCCACTCCCAATTCCCAATATTCCATCTTTAAGAGGGTTATAATTTCCTTTAGGTTTTTCATACCAATGTCCTGTTGGATCAATATACTTTAATGGATCATTCGCACAATATGTATATAGATTCAAACTAAGTGGATCATCTTTTTCCCCTGTATAAGTGTCCTCTTGCAGGAATCGTGCAATCTTTGGATCATACATCCTTGCATTACAGTAGTTCAGCCCAGTCTCTTTATCATACTGGTAGCCTGCATATGTTATATTATTATCCACATATCCAGCTTCTTCAGTTATATTTCCAAAAGCATCATAATAGTACATGCCCTCTACACTGCTTTTAAATACTTGCACTTCTACAAGATGATTATTAGTATTCACTGTATTACCATTGGAGAAAATCCTCATATACCTCGCACTTACAGGCTTGAATACAAATTCTTTTCCTGTATTGCTTTCTACATACTCACTGTCAGGTCCTTCACCTTGTCCCGATGAATTATTAGTATCATTATTGTATACAGTAGTTACTCCACTGGCAAAGTTTGCATCATTTGAGAACTGGATTATTACATCATGATATTTCCTTGTATCTCCATAATACCGCCAAAGCTTTACCTTGTCTACAACCTCGCTCTGCCCTAAATCAAGTTTTACATGTTGCAGATTTTGGCCTATGGAAATATATTTACCAGCACTTGTATCTCCATCAGTAGCATATACCGCATTAGTTACAGATACACTGCCTGTTATAGTCTTGCCAGCAGCAAGGTTTGGCTGACTAGCTTTAAATACCTGTACCTCCACAATGTGATTATTCGCAGTCACTGTATTTCCATTGGAGAAAACCCTCATATACCTTGTGCGTACAGGCTTGAATGCAAATTCTTTTCCTGCATTGCTTTCTACGTATTCGCTGTCAGATCCCTTTCCTTGTCCTGCCGAATTATCTGTATCATTATTGTATACAGTAGTTACTCCACTAGCAAAGTTTGCATCATTTGAGAATTGGATTATTACATCATGATATTTCCTTGTATCTCCATAATATCTCCAAAGTTTTACTTTGTCTACAATCTGACTCTGCCCTAAATCAAGTTTTACATGCTGCAGATTTGAGCCTATAGAAGTATATTTGCCAGTACTTATATCTCCATCAGTTGCATAAACCGCATTAGTTACGGAAACACTTCCCGTTAAAGTTTTGCCTGCAGCAAGATTTTGTTGATTTGTGCTAACATCTATCAAGGCTGTCACGTCTCCATGTCCATTATACATATAATAGAGTGATGTTCCGTTTACCGTCCTTGAAATAAGATTACTTCCATACATATTCCTAGCTAGCTGTTCATCATCATGTCCTAGTTCAAGAACTACCTTATCATATTCATAGAAGTAGTATGTGTCATTATTATTGGACTGGTCATACTTCCGTACTCTTAGCCCTTCTGCGTTATAAAAGTAATGTAGAACTAATCCATTTGACGTGTATGTATATATAAGTTCATTGAATAAATTATATGAATACTGCCACGTATATGATTTTTGTAAAGTACCACCTGAATATATATCTCTATAAGCATATCTTTGGTTGCCATTTTCATCATATTGGAAAATATATTTTTCTGACAGTACATCATTATGCTTTGCTTCAATACCTTCCAATTCGTTCAAGTCATCATAGCTGTAAGTTGATACTGTGGCATTACTACTCTGACTTACTGTTTCCGTAGCTCTATTGCCTGATGCATCATATTTATATTCAGTAATCTTTTCACCCGGCTCTGCCACTGTCTCAATCCTGTTTAGCTCATCGTAAGTATAAGATGTCGTTCCTTTATTGTCTGTCTTGTCTAACATATTATTTGCTTCATCATAGTTATATTTATAGTTTTCTATCAAAGTTCCATTGGAATTATAATTCGACAAGTTCCAAAGCAGATTATTCGACCAATAGTAATATTCAACCATGGTATTATTTGGATACCAAACACTCCTTTTATTACCATTATCATAATACTCATATGTTGCTTTTATAGTATCAGAAACTCCCCCATCTATTACATATTTTATTCTCCCCAACCTGTCATATATTTTTGTTGTCTTGTTTTGCTTAGGATCTGTGACTGTCTCTGCTGTGCATCCTGCTTCTATATCCGATCTTGTTGGTATTACATCATAACAATAACTGAATGTATAGCTTGTTGTGCCATTTCCTGCAATTGTTTTTACCTTTACCCTATTAAGTTCATCATAGGTTCTGGTAATTGTATTTGTAATACCACCACCAGCAGTAAGAACATTTCCGTTTCCATCGTATGTGTATGAATATGTTATTGCACTTGCTTTTTTTGACTTTAACTTACCACTATTATAATACTCATAGGTTGTTATAATTCCTTTTCTATCGGTCTTTTTATAGAGATTCCCATCAGAATAGTAAGTATAGCTTTCAACCAGGGTATCATCATATGTATATGGTTGAGTTGTCGACCTTCCACCATGATAAATTTTCTTCAAAGGTTTATTCATGCAATCATATTCATATGTGGTCTCCTTACCTCTTCCATCCTTCTGAACCAGTAAATTACCTGCATCATCGTATACATATGATGTGTTTTCGGATTTGGCATTTTTCACGTTTACCAACCTGTTCATTTCATCATAGCTATAAATTGTTGTATGGTTTTTACCATCTACCGGGTTTCCGTTTGCATCTTTAACATTTCCTCTTCCATCTGTCACAGATTCAATATTCCCGGCGTTATCATAGGTCTTGCTGGTAATAAATCCTCTAGGATCAGTAGTGCTTATAAGCCTATTATTTTTATCATATTTAAATTCTGTATAGTTGAATGATGCTCCATTCATAGTTGTTCCGCTTTTTTTCTGCAAATTATTTGCATAATATCCAAGCTTCTCAACTATTTTGGGACTGCCATTATTGTTTTCTTTCTTCTCTATCAATCTGTTTAATGGATCATATACATTTATAGCTATATTATTTCGCCAATCAGTAGTGGTAACAAGATTATTGTTTTTATTATAACCATATTCCGTTGTATGAGTCGTTACTGTGCCATCTACCCTTGTAACATTAATGCTTTCGGTTATTTTTCTGTTGAACTCATCATAAGTATAATTCTTATCAACACCGTTACCATCAATTGTTTTAACAACATTTCCATTTTTATCATACCTATATTGTAGTACTATATCCACTAAAATATTATCTTTATTTACATTGAAGTTCTTACCTGTTTCCTTTAGCAGTCTTCCAGTTAGATCATAATCATAGATTGTAGTCTTATCATTTGATGAGTCAGTCAATGTTCCCATGGTATCCTGCTTGCACTTCAAATTACCACTTATATCGTACTGGTGCCTTAAAACATTTTGATTGGCATAAGTTATCGTGCTTATTTTATTAAAGGCATTATAGGTATACGAAGTATATGAAATTGCCTTACCTTCCGCATCTTTCCTTCCATCTGCTTGATAAATTAAATTTCCCATAAAATCAGTTTTACTTGTTTGAATTATTTTTTCTTCATAAACAATATTACCGTTTTCATCATGAACAATTTTTCCATCAGAAATTTTGGGTGTAAGATATTTTTTAGTTGTTACATCATTTACATCATCATAATCATATTTATATACAACACCTTTTCCGTTTATTTCTGACGTTTTTCTTCCTGTACCATCATATTGGTATTTTATGCTGAAAGGAAGTGCCTTGTCCTTCGAAACAGGATCTAAAACAGATAATACTTGATTCGCCATAGTGAATTTGGTTTCATTCCCATACCCTGTATTAATTTTATCATCAGTAGTAGCACCTGTTCCTGCTTCATAACCTAAAGCATCGAGTTCCTTTATAACGTTTCCGTTATTGTCGTACTTATAAGCCTTAGTAACAGTAGTAACATCCTGATTCAATGCCGTATCAAAGTATTTTTCGGTTTTTATTTTAAGTCTTCCCATTACATCATATGCATACTCAGTTTTATTTGTAGAAGAAGAATAATTATTAGGAGAAACCTCTGTTTTAAGTCTTCCTGCCCTGTCATATGTGAATGATTGCACTTGTCCATAACCAGCACCTGTATCTGGAACAAACATTATTGCATCTGCTTGGCATACATTGGTTTGGCTTGGCATCAATTCCACGCTTTGTGTTGTCCCAGAAGTAAATTTAAGTGTACTACTATTTAGCAAAACCCATGTACCACAATTTATAGTTTGATTAACATAATAATTATTAATTACATTATTCCGATTAATAATGTAATTTGCATTATTAAAGTTAGAAGTACCAGATGGATACCATACATATACCTTATAATCACCATTAATGTTGACTTTAGGAACCCACTTTGCATTTCCGGATGTAGGAGAACTAAATTTCGTTTTCATGCTTGAATATCCCTTTGTGTTGGAATCATTCCATGTACCTGTAGTAGTAAAACCAGTGGATTCTGTATCCATTATAATGCATCCTTTGTGCACCTTAATGAGGAATCCTCTTTTATCATATTCATTAAGAGTTGTATATCCTTCTGCATCCTTAATATTAACAACTTTTCCTTCCCAATTGTATCTCTTTGCGGTGGTTAACTTTACTAAAGATGTTCCATTGTCTCCCCTTATTGTTTGGCTGACAACTATCTGTCTGTTCATATTATCGTATTCATATCTGGTATATAAATTTGCTGGATCCAATTGAGATTCTTCCGGTGTTTGCATCCAAATAAGATTCCCATTAAGGTCATACTTGTAGCTAGTGGTTAGGGAAGTTGTTGTTGCATCATCAAAACTGTTATTATATAAATCACCTTTTTTAACAGTTAGGGTTTTTGTGTCAGGTTTACCTAGGTAATTATATGAGTATTTAGTTAATATATAATCACTTGAATTCATATATTGGTTTTCCTGCTCGACATTGCCCTCTTCGTCATAGTAATACCAAACCTTAACTCCATCAACACCGGATTTACAACTTACATTACCGTCTTCATAATAATACGTATTCTTATACACATAACTTGAAGCTGAAGAGAAAAGATTTACAAACTCCTTCCCATTCTTTTCCTCTCTGACCCTACCGGCTTTGTCATAACTTGTCAATGAATACATAAATGCTGTATTACCATTATCTAAACCAAATGGAACCCACTTCTCAATTAATCTATTCATGCCATCATATCTGAAATATGTAGTCCAACCATTTCCATCTGTTGACGAGTTTAAAGTTCCATTCAAGTTATAACTTGAATAAAGAACACTTCCATCAGGATTTTCCTGTTTTATGATCCTTCCTTCCTGGTCGTAAATATAAGTAGTAACAGCTTTAGCATTATCATCCAAGTGTTTAGTAACCGTTTTCTCACTTCTTCCTCCCCTCAATAAGGTATATGAATATTCCTCCAGTATTTTAGCAATATCACTTGAACTTTCCTTAAAGCTTATGGACTTAAGCCTATTCATAAGATCATAGGAATACTCATAAATCGCGCCATTAGGCTTCGTCTCAGATGTTACATTACCATAAAGGTCATAGCTATTGTACGTTGTTGTGTTGTTTTCTGCATCAGTTACAGTTGATAAAGTACCAATTACTCTTCCATTTGTATTGTTAGCTGTATTATATAAGTATCTTGTGCCATGACTAAATGTATAATCACTAGACGTATCATATTCAGATTTGAATAAGTTAGGTTGAATCTCCTTAGTTACCCTACCCATCTTATCATAGGTAATTCTTGTAATACTTGATTTTGCACCATCCTTATTTCCATCATATTGTATTGTTCTTATCAACCGCCCAATAGCATCATAATCATAATCTGTTTTGCTCTTTTTTGGTGATGTCTGGCTTTTTTTCAATCCTCTGTCGTCATATGTATATGTAGTCTCATTCTGGTTATTATCTTTCACAGAATTCAAATAATAATTGGGATCATAGTTATATGTAATTTTTGAATTAGGGAATTCCGGATCATACACATATTTAAGCAGACCTTTAATAGGCTTTTCACCAGGTGAAGTATAATATTCATAAACTATAATAGAAAATTTTGAAGTATCACTTGTACCTTCTATATATTCATCTGTTCCATTTAATGGTTGTACTTTTTTCAAGACATTTCCATTTGCATCGTATATATAGAAAGTCAATCTTCCAGTCTCATCTCTTTCCCTTATTATATTATTTTTATCATCATATGTGTTTATCCTATTACCACCGTCAGCATTTGTGATTTTTATAATATTGTCTCTCTCATCTCTCATGTATTCTATCCTGTTACTGTTGATAGGTACAGGCCAATAGCAATCCTCATTGTTGCCGAAGCCAAGTTGCCCTACGTTGTATCCCCATACATATACAACATCGCTTTTTGTTATTGCTGCACAGTTATAATACCCTGCTGATATTTCCTTAATATCAGATAAATTAGGTATATATCTTGCATATTTATGAGTAACATTATTCCCACAGCCTAATTCACCATGTCCATTATACCCCCAGCCTTGTACTCTTCCATCTTCAGTCAAAACATAGCTGCTGTATATACCTGCTGAAACCTGTTTAATATTTTGACTTACCGACCAAAATGGACTTTCTGGAGTTCTTATAGTATCAAGAAAACCACTACCCAATTGCCCATAATTATTACCACCCCAAGTCTTTACAGTATTATCAGTCATAAGAGCAATACCATGTTTCAACCCTCCTGCAATCTGTTTTGCTCCAACAAGATAAGTATTTTCTTCTGGGGTGTACTTATTTCCTAAAGTTCCCAGTCCAAGCTGATATTCATCATTTCTTCCCCATACCATTACTTTGCCGTTTTCCAATAATGCAAAACTAAAAAACAAACCTGCCGATATATCTTTTACATTACTCAGTCCAGGTATTTGTACCGGTATAGATGAAGTAACTCCTTCCCCGATTCCCAACTGCCCATAATCGTTTCTTCCCCATGCCATAACATTTCCATTATTCAATAATGCTATTACATGGTCACAGCCTGCTACAAGTTTCTTAACATTACTAAGTCCTGGAATAGTAAAAGGAGTATTTCTGTCCTTACCGTCATTAACACCTAGTTGGCAATAATTATTCTTACCAAAAGCCTTTACAGTACCATCTTTCATCAATATATAAGTGGAAGCTGCTCCTGCAACTACCCGCTCAACATTATGCAAACCAATGACTGCCTGTCTTATAGTTCTAGTCTGATCATCCCCAAGGCCCAATCGTCCATTGGCATTATATCCTGAAGTATAAACATCTTCATCCTTATTTAAATAAACACCATTATTCTCACCAAACGCTACAAGAGGTACCCCTTGTAATGCAGTGTAATCTGTTGATGGTTCGATTGATATAGCTAACTCTCCTTTAACCCTTGATGCATCAGGCCTAAAGAATTCCATATCTGGAACCTCTCCAATATCTTGATTTCTACTATCTCCTCCAATAGCGTAAATGTTGGCATTTAAAGCACAAACCCCGACTTTATCCCTCTCAAATGCCATAGTAGCTGTTTTTTTGATCCAAACATTTGAAATAGGATCATATTCTTCAACAGTATTTGACCGTACATTATTAGACATCCCACCAACAGTGTATATCCTTCCATTGACCACACAAGCACCCATACCGCTTTTTGCTGCAGGCATTTTAGCCTTTGTTATAAATTGGTTTGCTGTGTTGTTAGGATCATATTCTATTGTACTGTCTAGCGTTCCTCCCCCCATAAGGTATATCTTGCCATTAAAAGATACTGCTGCAAGACCTGATCTTGCAGTAGATAGTGGGTTCATTGTTCTCCATGTATTATCAATAGGATTATATTCTTCAACACTCGCTAAAGAATTTGTATCATCTGTTCCGCCAAAAACGTATATTTTGCCATTTAAAACTGCAACTGCGGTATCATACCTTTTAGTTATCATTCCTTTGCTATCATCAACCCAGTTATTACTAGTATCTTTTTTTAATCCACCCTTATATGTCCACTTATTTGTTGCCGGGTCATACTCTTCAACAGTATTAACCGGACCTTTAGCATCGTTTTCTCCTCCAATGGCATATATTTTATCATTTATCACAGCTACAGCTACATTTGAGCGAGGAACAATCATGTCAGCTTTCTTATTCCAAACATTTTTTATGGGGTCATATTCTTCAACTACTCCTGTAGATCTGTGAAGCCATGTGTATCTTCCTATAGCATAGATTTTCCCTTTTACTGTTACAACACCTACGTCACTACCTCTATATCCCATTTCACCTGTATAGGACCATTTGTCATCAAGATATTCTACTTTTGTTATATTTCCTTCAGGATCTTTTGACTTGGTAACATTGTAGAAGTCGTCATAATATTTTTCTGTAGTTCTTGCAGGCGTGTTTGAATCTACTATTGTCGTCCTTTTTTCTGAATTATAATATGTATACGTATATGTATTGTTAAACTTATCCTTTATTTTATTAACCTTGTATTTATTAACATCTGTATCTGGATAATATATAATAGTTTCTATAGCATTACATTGATCTATTATCTGATTTAGATAATATTGTCCTCCTACAGAAACATATCCATATCCATCATAGTCGCCTCCTGGATATGTAACCCTATCCAAGATTTTGTAACCGTTATATCTATAACTAACTCTTCTAATCTCACTTCCAGCAGAAGTTTTCTGGATTATATCAGTTATAAAGTTATAGCTTTTTGTACCTATAGTATAAGTTCCATTAACTACTTCAAAATATCTCCCTGTTGCCTCATCAATTATTCGAGTAATTTTCCCATTACTGTCAACAGATATTGTTATTTTATTGCCATTTTTATCCTTCATTTCGCTTAAGTACCCAATTTTGCTTGTTGAATCTACGGTATTAAAAGAATACTTGTATTGATCCTTTGTTGTCAAAACATATTTTCCATTTATCTTTTCAAGCTTACTTCTTGAATCATTTGCTCTAAAATTAGCCCCATCACCATAGTCCGTAAATGTCTGTACTGCACCATTAGGTAGTGTAATTGCTATCTCTTTTATATTATTACTTGTTTTTTCAAGAGCACTGCCATCAAAGCCAAATGTCCAACCCCTACCAAATTTACCTATATCATCGGACTTTGAATTATATGTTCTGCTTATATTAATTTTAAATCCAGGTACATCGAGGCTCATATCTGTGAAAGTCCTTGAAAAATTTCCAGATGCAGGATTAACTCCATTTTCACCATAATGAATTTGCTCCAAAAGCTTTATATCTAAAGCCATGGCTTTATTGAGATTATCAACATCTGCAGTACTTTGAGCCGGGTCATTCCTTATGTTGTCATTATTATCAGGAGAAGGTTTATTTCCTGTCAACGCTGCATATGCATCAACTCTACCGCCTGACGATACTTTACCCTGTAGATTTGTTGAAGTAACAACATTATTTTTAATTCTGGATATTATCTCATTGTTCGTAATATCTTTGTATTTACTCTTAATAAGTGCTGCTATTCCAGTTACAAGTGCTGCTGAAAATGAGGTTCCATTCATTGTAATAAAGCTATTTTCCGGTGCTATCCCAGTAATGTTTACCCCAGGTGCCGCAACATCAACTTCTTGTCCATAATTAGAAAATCTGGCAATATTCCCTCGATTGTCTATAGATGTGACAGATATTACATTATCAATATCAAAACAGGCAGGGTAGACCTGAGTTTGTGAAACATCAAACCTATCATTACCCGCTGATGCTACAAATAAAATGCCGCTGGTTTCCATCTCATTTTTTAAAGCCTCATTATAAAAAGTTGAGCCCCAACTACAATTTATTATTTCAACGCCCATATTCTTAGCATACTGTATTGCTTCAATTGCATCACTGGTATAGCCTCCATCACTATTTATAAATTTAAGCGGCATCAGCTTAACGTCTGCAACACCAGCTATTCCAATATTATTTGACTTTGCTGCTATTTGCCCTGCAATAAAAGTCCCATGTATATCAATAGATTCTGAATCGTATACACTACCATCCTTATTTACAAAATCATAACCATTTACATCATCAACATAACCATTTTGATCATCGTCAATACCATTTCCAGCTATTTCATTCTGATTAATATATATGGCATCTTTTATCTCTTTATTATTTATATCTATTCCTGTATCAAGTATACCAACAGTTACCTCATTGGATCCTTTTGTAATATCCCAGGCTGGAATTACATTTATATCTACTCCTGCTATTCCTTTTTGTCCTTCCACAACCTGTGCAGTATTATTTAACTCCCATTGGCTACCAAACTTTTTATCTGTTTGAATGCTATTTGTATAAAGCTTATAGTTCAACTGGGCATATTCCACATTGGAATCATTGCGAAGTTCCTTTATCAGCTTTTCAGAATCATCATTTTCACCTATCTCTAAAACTTCTATATCTTTAATTTTTTTCTTGGTATTAAGTTTCGACAGCTTTAGTTTATCTTTAATTTTATCTTTAATTTTATCTTTAGTTTTATCCTTAATTTTGTCTTCACTTTCATCTTTAACTATCTCTATTTTATCTATAATTTCATTCTTATTATAATCCGCATCATTTAAATCTTTATATTTCACAATAATCTCATTTTTTTCTTTTCGATTCAAAAAGCCTGTAGGCTTACCAAATCCTTCACTTTCATCAAATACAGGTTCCGGGTGAGGTTCAAGCTTTTCGGGTTCAGTATTGCATATAGCTTTTAAACCATTAACATCCTTCAAATCTTTACCATCAGCACAATCCTTGATTCCCTGGTTTATCATATCTTGTTTTTTTTCTTTGCCAAAACCAAAAAGTTCTTCTGCACTTACCGGAAAATTAACTGCTCCGGCTATAAATGTTGTAATTAGTGCAGTTGCAATAATTCTTTTAACTAATCTCTTCATTAGCAATCCCCCTAAAATTAAAAATCAATTTGCAGTAATATTACCTATACTAGTTTGTGAATCAACCACCTCCAATGCTAAATAAATAATAAATATTAAATCAGGCTTTTAAACTAGGATTATTTATTGTTTATGTAAACATGAAAGGCACAGAAATACTCTAGTTATATTGGATCTACGCTGACAAAGTAAAATCATTTCTCTCCCTTAATCAAGTAATTAGTACTACTTTTACTAATTTTACTACTTTTATTTATATTATAAAAATTTATCTAAATCCCATAGAAATCACCAGCAAAGAATATCATATTTTGGTCTTTATTGTCAAATATTTAAATATAATCATAGAGTTATAATATTTTTTGCAACCATTTGGTAAAATGTCAAATTAAAACATAAAGATTTATAGACAATACATTGATCACTGCAGTAATCAATATGTCTTTTCCATCTAAAAAAATTGATAGTGCAATACTTAAAATCAACTTTACAACCTATATTGACACCTTTCATGCTTCTCTCTTTGTCACCATCAGGTTACGTACCAATCATATCATTTCGTTAACCCATTGTCAATATTCCGTAACCACAAAGCAAACACCGTTTGGACTTCATATTAATGATTTAGACCATCCAAAAAAACAAAAATTTTTCCCCAATCACTTACATTTTTCGGTTAAATGCCGATAACTTATATGATAAAATCTTTCGATAAGGAGTTCGGTATATGGATAACTTACATAATATTAGCAGCAATTCTCTTAAAAGAACTAATAGAATAGTATTAATTATAAACTGGGTCATAAACTTAATTCTTATAGTCGGGTATATAATGGAGTTTTTAAAAGGAAATAGAAGTCTAGCTTATGTTGGCACCATGCTATCACTTATAATTGTTACCTTTTCACTTGCAACTATAGTGTATTTTAGAAACAGCTCCAGCATAAAAATAAAATATTTAACATTAAGTGCTTATTTTATTATCTATGGCTTTTCACTCATGACCTCTGACAGGTTCGCTGTTTTTACATATCTTTTTCCTATATTGCTTATGTATTTTCTATACTTTGATTTCAAACTGATCATTTGGGCTAGTTCAATCTCTATTACTCTAAATTTAATAAGTATGTTGAAAAATATTCTAATTTTAAAATTGATTAATCAAAGCTTATCTACCGATTATACAATTCAGCTATGCGTAGTAATAATGTACTGCATTTCTCTTACTCTATCATCCATACTTGCCATTAGGTTTAATAACGAAAAGATCTCTTCAATTGAAGGGGAAAAGAAAAGACAGAAGGAAATTTTAGATGATGTTCTAAAAATTGCAGCTGTACTTGATACCAACTCTAAAAAAGTATATAACATAATGGATGATTTTAACAGTTCCACTCAGGATGTTTATAATTCGGTTACTGAAATTGCAAAAAGTACTGCTGAAACTGCGGAGAGCTTTAAGGTTCAGTCCAGTCTAACTCATGATATACATAAAATAATTGAAGAGAGCTCTGAAGTTTCTTCAAAAACAAGCATTCTGTCAAAAGACACATCCTGTGCCATTAAAGAAGGTATGAACATTGTCAATGATCTAAGCAACATGTCTAAAGTTGTTAATGAAAATAACTCAAATATGAACAACATCATAAACGAATTGAAAACAAAGGCCACTGAAATCCTTAATATAACTGATATCATAAAAAGCATATCCGAACAGACAAACATGCTTTCGTTAAATGCCGCCATAGAAAGTGCCCGTGCCGGTGAATCGGGTAAGGGATTTGCCGTGGTTGCAGAGGAAGTCAGAAAACTGGCAACCCAAAGTGCTGAATCTGCAAGCAGTATAAACAAGATTATTATTGAACTTAATAATATGACAGATACTTCAGTCATTGCAATTTCAGAACTTATAGACGCCAACCAAAAGCAGAACAATCTTATTTACAAAACACAGGAATTATTTAATTCCACTTTATCCAAAATAACAGAAGTCAATAATAACGTTCTTTTAGTAAATGAAAGAATCGATCACATTTTAAATGCTAACAACAAAATTGTTGATTGTATACAGGAAGCTTCCAACCTAAGCCAGTTAGCATCCTCTAATGCAAACCAAGTCAACAGTACGGTTGATCACAACATGGAAAATGCAAATCTGGCCAAAAGCTTGGTTACTGAGCTAATTACAACCTCCAAACAAATGGAGAAGTATATTGGCAGCTGATACTTTTTAATGATATGATAAAAGGGCATTTCAAAAAATACATATATAATTTTGGGGAGTACAAGAATGTATACAATAACATATTCTTTAAGAGATAATAAAAACAATTCTGATGATTATTATTTTGATATTGCCCTCTTTACCAATGAGGTCTTGGGTAAAGCCCAGGAATTCTTAGGGGCTTATACAGATGAATATTCATCATATATAAAGGCTATAAGCCCGCATGATAATACTTCAAAGGAAGAATATTTCTTTGAGCTGCTGATTCTTGGCGTGCTGTGGAAGGTGTACAGCGGCGATGCCCTGGAGCTGGAAAAAGGTCCTCAGCATATCCTGTCAACTCTTGTAAGCCTTAGGCAGAAGGGCGGCTTGTTAAAGCCAAGCATTGATGCCGTTCGGGGTTTTTTATCTACCATATTTCTTTCGCCTGATCTTTATGATAACATGTTTACCCTATCTCCTGCAGTCAAACACCTTGAAATATTGCTCAATTGGCTTGAAGCCACCGGGGAATTCAAATATGAAGTAGCAAGACTTACCAAGTGGCACAAATATATTGAAATTAAACCTAAGGAAGATGCTGTCAATATACTTGCTTCTTCTATAGCTTTTGCTGACTGGTTTGAAGATAAGAGTGATGAGTTTTTGGGAAAATATACACCGAATGTGGACAGGTATCTAAACGAAATACGCCCTTCACGCTATTGGAATGAAGATGTGATCTTCTGCGGCAGGCGAAGGGTCGAGTACCACCTTAATATGGTTGGGGCAGAAATAATGAATAGAGCTTTTAAAAAAGCATTTCAGCATACCGATAAAAAGCTCGCAGTAGTTCCGGCATGCATGTGTATCTCAAGGGACAAATGTCAGGCAAAGCCATATGGAAGCGGTCTTAGCTGCATAGGTTGTATGAAGGATTGCAGCGTAAACAAGTTAAAAACTTTAGGCCATAAACTTGGCTTTCAAGTATTGATAATTCCTCACGAATCATCACTTTACTCAAGCTGGAAAAAAGACTCTACCATAAAGGAAGATGTAGGAATAATCGGAATCGCATGCGTTTTAAATCTGGTATCAGGCGGATTGATGCTCAAAGAAGTAGGTATAGCTGCCCAGTGCGTATTGCTTGACTACTGCGGCTGTAAAAAGCACTGGCACCAGGAAGGACTTCCCACCGAGATAAATGAAAGGTATATGGAAAAAATACTCCTCGACCCGTGAAGTATAAAAGGGATGATATATTATTAAAAGTTATTGATCTTTTAATAATATATCATCCCTTAGAAATTTCCTTAACATTAACAAAATCAGTTTTGCTTATCTATTGAAAATAGAAAATTTGAAACCTTCATATACAGCCAATCCGTAAAATAATAAATCCATTACCTGAAATGTCTCTTTAAGAATATCAATAGGGCCTATCAATTGATTGTATGCCTCACCTATTGTAACATGTAGCTCTTTGGCATATACTCCATACATCGATAGAATATTCCCAAGCATACAGCCAAGTAAAGCAAAAACCGCACCCATTACTCCATAAGCAAGTGTGTTGCCTTTACCCAGAACTCTTATACACATTCCAACTAAAAAGCCTACTCCTATTGCCATAAAACCAATCTGATAACCTGTTAAAATAGTTATCCCTGCCCATAATCCTGCTCCAATAATTGAAGAAGCAAGGCCTCCTATGAAGCCTAGAAAAATATTGCTTCTTACTTCCGGTACCATGTTGATGCCTGTGGTGAAGCCATCTGATGAATCTGGCTCAAAGTTTGTGTTAAAATCGCTCATTTTAACCCTCCATAAAAATATATACAATATAATTTTACAACATAATATGACAATTTACAACAAATTACTTTAGTCATGATCAAAAAATACTTCCGCTATAAATTTGGCTCATGTGTTGACTTAACTCATCAACACCCGCTCAAAAGCGGAAGTAATTTTTCATTTATGCCTTAATTAACATAAATTTGATATACCTTAATGGCTTCAAAAATTTTTATACAGACAAAATAAAAAAGTTGAGCTAAAATATTATTATCCTTTCAATAAAGCAGGAGATTGTATATGAAAAAGCTTATAAGAATAAGCCTTCTTATAATATCAATAACATTTATTGCTTATGGCATCTCATCAGGCGAGATGAAGCAAGTATTTCGCAAGGCCATTTTAATATGTCTGGAGTGTATAGGAATTGGTTAAAATTAAAAGATACTGCATTCAGATTACCTCATTCTTATTAGGTAACTCTTACATAAAAGGATTTTTAGAAGGTACAATTTATAATGGAAATCTTAAAAAGCTTTGCTTTCCCGGATTAAACTGCTATTCATGCCCGGGAGCACTAGGCTCATGCCCAATAGGATCAATGCAAGCTATAGCTCTTGATATAAAATATAAATTTTCCATGTATATTGCAGGGATATTGATTCTTATCGGAACTCTCGTTGGAAGAGCTGTTTGCGGTTGGATTTGCCCATTTGGGTTTTTCCAGGAGCTTCTTTATAAAGTTCCTTTCAAAAAAATTGGAATTCTCAAACTGTTTGAGAAGCTCAAGTATGTAATACTATTTGTAACTGTAATTTTACTTCCAGCACTCTATGTAAGCTTTGATTTGGCACTGGATTCTCCATACTTCTGCAAGCTTATTTGTCCGGTTGGTACCTTGGAAGCCGGAATTCCTCTTGCTATAGCTAAAGAAGGAATCAGGTCAACCCTTGGACTTCTGTTCGGCTGGAAAATGGTAATACTCATAGGAGTTATTGTTTTGTCCATGGCGGCCAAAAGGCCATTCTGTAGAGTTTTATGTCCTTTAGGTGCCATTTATTCCATATTCAATAAAATCAGCTTTTACAGAATGGAAGTATCTCCATCTAAATGCACTCGCTGCGGAAAATGCAAAAGCATATGTCCAGTGGATCATACCATCTATGAAAGGCCAAATGGGCTTGAGTGTATACGCTGTGGCGATTGTAAGAAAAACTGCCCTCAGGGTGCCATAAAATCCTATTTGGGAAATCGTGAGCTTGGCCCAAAGCCTGATAATTTCACTCCTTCAAATAAAAATAGTTATAATATATAAAAAAATGTGTAATACACCGTTTACATCAGCAGTATTTTGGTGTATTATTAAACTATACCGTTAATCATGTTTTACTCTTTGAACACTAAATAGTTATTAAAAGTGATAAGCCTATTAACATTTTTAATATATATCTTAGGAGGAGGTAATTAATTATGTTCAAAAAAACAGCTTGTTATGTAATTTCCGTTATTATTTTGTGCAGCTTAATATCATTTAGCTGCTTTTTATCCTTTGCTGCTGACGGACAGTCTACACCAATACCAACTGTTCGCCCCACTCTTTTGCCGGGAATATGCGAGGCTAGTATCAAACCTGATTTTGATTTTGCAAATAATGAAGTCCTTAAAGGCTTTTATATTGATGGTGCCATGAATGCAATTAATGATAAGGGTATTCTTTTCGCTCCTAATAGTACAAATGGATTGTCACCATTTACAATACATAAAGAAGGATACCTTAGCCGTCATGTAGAGCTGCCCATAGGTAAAGCAAAAAATCCTATTGAAATGTGGGCTGGAGATATTAATGGGGATAAAAGAATCAATATTGCTGATATCATACTTATGTCTTCGTCTTTTAATATGTCTTATACAGCTTCCGATCAAAATATAGTATCTGACTTTAACAAGGACAAATCTGTAAACATGGCAGATGTTATGATTATTGCCCGCCATTTTGGTGCAACGGTAAATGATTATCCTGAATATAAGGCATATTAAGGAGTCATCGGAATATTAGACCTGAGTTTTGACAAGTCACTCCACTCATTTACATATATTCCATAACAAAGCGGATACCGTCCATCTTACCGGTACCCGCTTTTCTTTTAATTCTTACCTGTATGTATAATTAAACTTAACTGCTAACATAATTACATCAGTCATATTTATAACTCCATCATTATTCAAATCGCATTTTGTGTTATACTTGTTGCTTGTCGTAGTCGCATTGAAGCAGCCCGCAATAAGAATGGCATCTGCCATATTTACTGCCTTGTCACCATTTATATCTTCAACTACTGCGTTTGATGAAGGTGGAGGTGTATTGGTCGGTACTCTTGTAGGTGTAACTGTGGGCGTAATTGTAGGTATCTTTGTAGGTGTGTTGGTGGGTGTCGGTGTATTTGATGGAATAGTTGATGGAATTCCGCCTCCCATGAGGGATTTTACCAAGTTACCGGACTGGGTCAGATTATTGCTGTTCCATCCGCCTTGTGTGCTTGCACCTGCATTTAATATTGCAGAAGTTTCGGCTTTTGTGCAAAGGGACCAGTTAACCCAACTTATCTTTTTACTGTTTAAAAAATCAATCCAAGTCTTAGTTTCATTTACAAACACTCCTCCTGTACCAGATGCAAGGCTTGTTCCCCACTCAGATACAAACACTCCGCATCCCTTGCTTAAAGCGGTATTTATCTTGTCCCTAAGATACTGTCCATGCGTTCCTGCATAAAAGTGACAAACATATTGTATGTTTTTAAAATTCAGTGGATCATTAGCTGCTTGATCAACGTCCTGACTCCAAGTACCTGTTCCGACCAATATAACACTTTCAGGATCATTTGCCCTTATTACCGGGATTACTTCATTTGCATATGGCTTTATACTTGATGACCACTGAACCTTATTTGGTTCGTTACAAATTTCATAAATAACATTCTTGTGGTCCTTGTATAAACTTGACATCTCTGCAAAGAACTCCTTGGCTTGTGTCTTGTACATGTTCGGATCCCCATCGGAAAGTATATGCCAGTCAATAATTACATATATTCCGAGCTCAGTTGCGGCATTTACTATTTCCTTTACCTTTTCCTTATAAGACGTATTTGTTATATAGCCCTTCTCAGCTGTGTACATAGCAGCTCTGATTACCGTAATGCCCCAGTCATCCCTAAGCCATTTGATACTGTTTATATTCATATATTCCCCATAATACTGGAGACCTGCCGAGCTGACACCTTTAAGCTGAATAGGCTGACCTGCCTCGTTGCACAGCTGAGTTCCAACCACTTTAAGCCTTCCATTTCCAGATACAACATCTCCGCCTGCAGATACTCTCATTGGTATGGCAGCTATTAATGCAGATGTTATAAGTGTCATTACAAGCAGAAGTGACAGACCACACTTCCTAAAACCTTTTCCCTTTTTCATTAAAATTTTCCCCTTCCATAAATAATTTGAATTGAAATACACTCCGACAATTAGTTTTACATTTCGGTATCCATAAATTACTTTCATATAAAACTTAATATCACAATTGGAGAAATAAAATTAGAAATTAAATGCATTGAACATATATAGAGAATTGAATTTAAATATTATATAAATAAAACTTTATAACTTACAATAAATAAAACACCGGAATAACACTTAAGTATTAACTTATTACATAATCAACTCCTTTCATTTGTAACATTATTTTTGCTTCTTGTAACTTTATTATAACCCAGAAATTAAAATTAGTAAATTTTTATTTTGATGTATATTGTTCCTTGTGTAGGTAACAATAAAGTATGGAGGTGGATATTGTGAATATGAAAAAGTTATTCCCCGAGAAAAAGTTAACAAGAAAAAAAATACTGAACTTTCTTGATAAAAGATTGTTTTATGTCGTTCTGACTTTATGTATCTGTATTGTAGGTGCCACTATTTACCTGACGATGGGTAAAGATCAGCTAGGAAATTCAAATAATAGTGTTCAAGGTGTAATACCTGACGAAATTAACAACCCTGCTTCCAGCATTCTTGGAAAGAGTCCGGAAAAGCTTGTGCCTAATAAAAGTGACGAAGATAACAAATCACAGGCTGCAACCCCTACTAAAATAGTTCCAAGTGCAACACCCAAAGTGACGCCTGCTGTCAGTGCAAAACCAACGAACAAGCCAACAAACAAAAGCGGTAAAAGTGTTGCCAAACCTGCTTCAGGAAAAAACATAGCAGAAATCACAGATATGATAATGCCTGTGTTCGGACAAATATGTGTTGGATACTCAAGCGATAAGCCTGTATATTCAAAAACCCTTGAACAGTGGCAAACCCACAAGTACGTAGAAATTGCATGTGAAAAAGGCTCCGCAGTAAAAGCCACGGCAGATGGTTATGTGTGTGAAATAAAAGATGATCCGAAATACGGTATCACTGTTGTTCTAGATCACTCCAACGGTCTTAAAACTGTTTATGCTAACCTTGCAAGCAGTAATATGGTAGCTACAAACCAAAAAGTCAGTATTGGAGATATAATAGGATGCGTTGGAAATACTGCTGTATTTGAATCAGCAGAACAGCCACATCTTCACTTTGAAGTACTTAAAAACGATAAACCGGTAAACCCTTCAAGCTACTTACCAAAAGAGTAGGCTTGGATTAGTATTGATTAAAGTATGCTTTAAAAATTACTTCCGCTTTCTACGCGAGTTTTGACGAGTTAAGGCATGATTGAAATATTACTTCCCGTTTTTAGCGTGTGTTCACGAGTTAAGTTAACATGATAGCGAAATTATACGGGAAGTTATATTTTCAACATGCCTAAGTCAACACATGAGCAAGATTTATAGTGGAAGTTATTTTTTGATCATGCCTAAGAATGAACTTTCCCTTCAAATATAAAAAGTATTATTTAAGGAATGACTAAAATATTACTAAGATTAATCACTTTTCATATACATAATATATAGTTATATCAAGAGTAGAAATTCGTTAATAATCGATTGCATTGAGATAAACCTCACTCTTTTTTTGCCATCCATCATCAATGACAACCTCATCTATATTGAATTTGTCAACACAAGCAGGATCTATCAGAAATGATGGGACATCACAAAAGCCATTATTAAGTTTTGTATTGACAGGAGCCTCTTTTCCCTTTGCAAGCATTACTGCAATCTCTGCAGCCTTTGAAGCTAACTTTTTTATGGGTTTATATACTGTCATTGACTGAGTTCCCTCAACTATTCTCTGGCATGCTGCTATATCCGCATCCTGACCTGTAAGACCAACCTTTCCTGCAAGCTTATGTTCAGACAAAGCCTGGAAGGCGGTCCTTGCACAGCCGTCATTGGATGCTAAAATTGCTGTAATATTATTCCTATTCTCCTTTAGAGCACGATTTACATTATCATAGGCAACTATAGGATTCCAGTCTTCAGTCCATTTTTCCAATACAACTTTAATATCTCCCCGTTTTATATAAGGATCTAATACCTTATGCTGACCTTCCCATAAAAGTTTAGCATTATCATCCTCCTCAGATCCTCCCACCAGAACATAATTACCCTTTGGATACTTTTTAACCAGGTATTCAGCCTGAATTTCTCCAACCTTCCTACTGTCAAATGATACATAGTAATCCAGCTTGCAATCACGGATCATTCTATCATATGCAATGACCTTGACACCTTTTTTATGGGCCAAATCAACTATGGATTTTGCTGATTTACTGCTGCTTGGAACTACTACCAAAACATCAAGGCCTTCCCTGATCATCTCCATGGCCATTTTTATCTGCAATTCGTTTTGGCCGCTGGCAGACTTTGCATACACATTAGCACCATAAGCCTTGGCATTTTCAGTAAACAGATCCATATCCCTTTTCCATCTTTCTTCCCACAATGCATCTACCAGAAATCCAAGTTTGATATCCTTTTCATCTTTTCTTTTATCAGGAGCACAACCGCTAAAATTTAGAGTAATCATGCCTATGATGATAAAATAAGCTACAGCTGTGCAGTATTTTATGCATTTCATATCATTTTCCCTCATTGCCTGCTGATTTATTTGCCTGCCTGTATTCTAGCGGTGTCTGACCTGTAACTTTTTTGAATACCCTTGTAAAATAATTCGGATCATTATAACCTACCTCATAGCATATTTCTTTTATGCTCATATTGGAATCAGGTATCTTCTTTTTAGCAGCATCTACCCTCAAATCAGTGAGAAAATCAATAAAATTCTGACTCATCTGACTTTTAAATAACTTGCTTAGGTAATACGGGCTTACATTAACAGCTTTTGCCACATCTTCCAATGTAATTTCATGCATATAGTTTGCTTCAATAAATCTCGCAGCACTTATAATTATATCATCCTCTGTGTTGATAGATTTAGAATCCGCTAAGTAGTTTACAAGCTGTAGTATCTTTGAAATACACCACTCGCATATTTCCTGCTTTGAATCAAACATCATCAGATGCTTTTTTTCCATATCATCGAAGAATTTATTAGCTGTACTTTCCATATCAAAATCCAGCAAAATGCGTGCCAAAACTACCATAAGCTCACACATTTTATTGGTGATATTCTGAGTTTCCCATGGATTTATAGAAAAATACAGTTCTTTGAATGTCTCTATTGCTTCGTCCTTATCAAATTGTCTTACTTTTTCACAAAGCTGGCGTTCAAGCTTAAAAGAATATGATGCATCTACTTTTATGTATTCTATATCGTCAACACAGCTAACAGCCTGTTTTTTTGAAGAAACAGCAAGGTTGGCTTCATTATAAGATTCAATAAGGCCGTCAATCCCCTTATGAATGCCTCCAACGCCAATAAAAGGACTTGTGCCAAACTCTTCCTGTATTTTCTTAACCAGGCTTCTTGCCAAATCTATGGAAATGGCACCTATTTCATCAATATCATAAGCCATATCCTCCGGAAAAAATACTGCAACCCTGTTTGAAAAGACCGGACTGATAATACAATAGCTAACTCTGGCATTAAAAAACATGGTAAGAAAATCTCTAACCTTTGAATTAAGCAAGCCTTTTATAATATCCTTATTCTTGCTATCATGGATATTAAAATCCAAGACCATTGAATATCCCGCCTCGAATGTTCTGCCTAATAGCTTGGGATAGTTCATCTGATTTATTCTCTCAGTATCACCAAAAATCATCGATAGTGCAAACTCACTTTCCATTGCAGGAAGTACATTGCTTAGCTTTTCCTTTAATTCTAATTCCTGGTCCTTCTTGCTTCTTAACTCTTCAATAGTTTTCAGCACCTTGCTTACAGCCTCTATGATTTTTTCCCTTCTTGCAGGCTTTAGTATATATTCATCAACTGAGAGGCTCAAAGCCTCCCTGGCATATTTGAAGTGATCATATGCTGTCAATACTATAAACCTGGTTTCAGAATTTATTTTCTTAATCTCATATATAGCCTGCAGTCCATTAATGCCAGGCATTTTAACATCCATAATCATAAGGTTGGGATTAAATTCTGAAGCCATTTCAATAGCTTCTCTTCCGGTTTCGGCTTCAGCTACAACTCTAACTTGCGGGAAATGCTTATTTACCACCATCTTAAAAGTATCTCTCACAAAAGCCTCGTCATCTGCGATTATCATTTTATACATATCGCATCACTCCATTTCTGCAGGAAGATAAAGAATAACACTTGTACTTTCTCCTACCTTGCTTTTAATTTCAATTACATCCGATCTCTGATAAAACAATTTCAATCGCTTTATTACATTTTTTAAGCCCAGGCTGGTTGTATGGCCTGCTGCTGATGTGATGGAATCAGGAAGCGGATCATCCGAAATAATCTCCTGAATCCTTTTCTCGCTGATGCCTACGCCAGTGTCCCAAATTTCTACAACAATATCTTTTTTAGCTTTAAATATACTGATTTTAATGACTCCATGCCCTTCCTTCTTTTCTATACCGTGCAGGAAAGAGTTTTCAACAATAGGCTGGATACTTAAACATGGTATGGTAATATCTAAAAGGCTGTCATCTTCAACTTGGATTTCAAATTCAAACTTGTCTTTAAACCTAGCCTTTTGAATATGTATATACTCTTTTATATTATTAATTTCATCTCTCAATGTACCATACCTATGTGATCTTGAGAGATTGTAGCGAAACAAGTCAGCTACCGACATAATAAGGTCATACGTTTTATCTGCTTCTTCCTTTAAAGCAGTATGTGCAACACACCCAAGGGTGTTAAATAGAAAGTGAGGGTTAATCTGTGATTGCAACGCCCTTAGCTCAGCTTCCTTAAGAAGGTTACTGATTTCCAAATTTTCAACTTCCTTTTGTTTTAGTTTTTTTTCGACCTCAGCCTTTTCCTTTATTTCAGAAATTAGCTTTTTAATATTTGAAATCATCTTATTGAATGCTGATGTAAGAATACTTATTTCATCTTTTCCTGTTATAGGGATTTCCTCAATGTCAAATTTGCCCTTTGATACAATTTGAGCAACCTTTGTTAGATTCTTTATATGCCTGGTTATCCTTCCGGAAAAAGCAATTGAAAAAAACAAGCTGATAAAAGCCGTGGCAAATAGTGTTATAACTATAATATACTGGTTCTGCATCTTTTGTACAAGACCCACCCTGTATGAAGAAACAAGATAATTAATTCGCTCCTTCATATAACCTGCAATTTTTTCAGAATTTTTGAAATGCATAAGGGATTTTTCGGGGTTCCGGCCTGTTTTTGCATGTACTGCTTTCGTTGCCTCATCGGTATATGACTTAACCATTTCCTGGATGCTTCTATAGGTAGCATATTCCGATGGATCCATAAGGTTAAGATATAATGCACTGTCTATATCATTTATAAGCTTGTTTGAACTAACCTGTGAATCAAAACTTCTAGGTACAAATCGTGTTAGTACGATATCATTCGCAAGGTCGGATTGGGTTTTGTTAATATCCTCCATAATATTATCCAATGACTTCAGATTATGCACAAAGGAAGAATATTGAAGGTATACTAAATAATTAACCACACTCATCGCTAAAATCAGAGCTATAAAAAAAACTACCAACTTAGTTCTTATTTTGCTGAACATTTTTTACTCCTCGTTATTCCGAAAACTTTGTAAAAACCAAATCATAACCTGCTTCCAACGGCCCATCCTTGTTCCCTTTTTTATGATTAATCATTTTAATCATTGCATTTCTTCCTATATAATAGGGATTTTGGACCATATTTGCTAAAATTGTACCTGTATCTATATATGTTTGCATCTCAGAATCAATCCCATCCTTTAACATACATTCAAAACCTATTATTTTAATCTTCTCTGACTTATTTAGATCTACAATCTCTCTGGCAACCCCTATTGTATCATTATAATCCGTGCAGAAAACATAATTAATATCAGGGTATTCTCTAAATATCCTTCTAATTATTCCCCTGGCACCAAGTATATTTGAATCTGTCTTTTCAATAGTATCTATGACATGACCAGCGGAATGTACCTCTTCCTGGAAGGCCTTTATTCTCGCATCATTTCCTGTATTCGGTAACAGAACAGCTACATGAGCTTTTCCTCTAAGACTTTTCATAAGTGCTTCTGCTGCTCTTCTTCCTGCATAATTATAGTCTATTCCAATATAAGCACTCCTGCTGCTCAAGGGTGAATCCGAATCAATAGTGATAACTGGTATACCCTCACTCTGGGCTTTATTAATAACATCGGTAAACTGTGGCTTGTCATAAGAGTGTGCAATTATTCCATCAACCTTTGACAAAATCGCTATATTGAAAAAGTCCAGTTGAGCTTTCTCATTTACCCAATCACTTTCCATAACCTGCAACGAAATGTTTTCTTTCCTTGCTACATCTTCAACACCCTTCCTTACTTCTACCCAGTAAGGATCATACTTCTGGTGCGGAATAAACGCAAAGGTATATTTGAAATTTATGGGTTGATCTTTTCTTCCAGCTTTTATTGAATATAGGATTACTCCAGATATAGTAATTGCAGCTAATACCACCATAATCATTAAAACTTTATACCTTTTTGCCATAATGTTTCTCCCATAAATTACTAATAACCCCATCGCTTTAATATATATTTAACTACTATATTAAAATAAAATCAATACCTGATATATGTAATTTTCAGTATCCAGTAAAAATATTGAATCACGGAATGTAAGATTGTATCGTATAAAATTTTGCGGTAATGTATAATAAATATTAATTTATAAAATAACTGAATATTTACACGGAGAATCATAATGAAGAAGTTTAATAATTTAAAATTTATAGATCTGTTTGCAGGCATTGGAGGTTTCAGGCTGGCTATGGATCACTATGGCGGCAAATGTGTGTTTTCATCAGAAATAGATGAACAGGCCTGCATTACGTATGAAGCAAATTATGGTGAAAAACCTTCTGGTGATATTACCAAAATAAAGAGTCATGAGATACCCTCTCATGACATACTGTGTGGAGGTTTTCCATGCCAGGCTTTCAGCATAAGCGGCAAGCAGAAAGGTTTCGAAGATACAAGGGGTACACTGTTTTTTGAAATTGCCCGCATAACTGAATTTCATAAGCCTTTACTACTATTTCTTGAAAATGTAAAAAACTTGGTCCGTCATGATGGGGGCAAAACCTTCAATCATATGCTTGGCATACTTGACAGCTTGGGCTACACTGTATTTTATAAGATACTCAATGCGGGAAATTACGGTGTTCCACAGTTCAGAGAAAGAGTATATATGTTATGCTTTAGAAAAGATTTGGGAGTGAATAAATACCAGTTTCCAGAACCCTTGAATAACCACATTTATCTTCAGGATATACTTCTACCTGATAACAAAACCGACAAATACGTAATCAAAAGAGATGATATGGTTTTAGCAGATAATTTGTCCCATAATAATCAGGCAAAACCAATCCGTATAGGTACAATAAACAAGGGCGGACAGGGCGAAAGAATTTACAGCCCGTATGGTCATGCCATAACTTTATCAGCTCATGGCGGGGGTGCTGCTGCAAAAACAGGTGCTTATCTTGTTAATGGCAGGGTTCGCAAACTGGCACCTCGGGAATGCTGCCTTGCCCAAGGTTTTCCCGATGACTTCAAAATACCTGTTTCAGACGGGCAAGCTTATAAACAGTTCGGTAACAGTGTAGCGGTACCTGTTCTAAAGTCTATATTAAAAAATGTTGTTGAACTGAATGAATTACAAAGCCTAATATTAAATACACATTCTTCGATTTAATAAGGATGACTAATTATTACCTTCAATTTTTTAGAAAACTTTTCATATATCACCTTTTCATAGCATAAATATACCATAGGATTTATCACCAATAATTCCATATGTGATTTCACTGCTATATATTTCTACCAACAAAAGGTGTGACAGGGGGGAATTCTGAATTGAAGGAGTACATCGAAGAACGTGCTGTAGATCTAGCCAATTTTATTATTGAAAACAAAGCGACTGTAAGGGCAGCAGCAAAAAAGTTCGGCATTAGCAAAAGTACTGTACATAAGGATGTAACTGAGAGACTTGTATTAGTAAATCATAACCTTGCAAATGATGTGCGAATCATACTGGAGGAAAACAAAGCTGAAAGGCATATAAGAGGCGGTCAGGCAACGAAATGTAAATACAGGCAGGACGATAAAAAAGATGAATAAAAGCCTGGTATCAGGCTTTTTATTTTAATATACCTTTTTTTCTACAGGCACAATTTTTTTCCTAATTATTCAATCATTCCTTAAAAAATATTGCAATATTAAAATAGTGTGATAATATTAATATGAAATTACTTTGAAAGGGAGATGCATTTTGTTTGGTTTCGGACAAGATATAGGTATTGACCTGGGAACTGCAACCGTATTGGTTTACATAAAAGGTAAAGGTATTGTACTGAGAGAACCTTCCGTTGTTGCGATAGATAAAAACACAAACAAGCTTCTTGCAGTTGGTGAAGAGGCTAGGAAAATGCTCGGCAGAACGCCGGGTAATATTGTTGCCATAAGACCCTTGAGGGAAGGTGTAATCTCTGATTATGACATTACTGAGAGAATGCTGAAATATTTTATAAATAAAGTATGCGGTAACAAGGCTTTTAAACTGTTTAAGCCAAGAATTATGGTTTGTGTTCCCAGTGGAGTCACAGAAGTAGAAAAAAGGGCTGTTGTTGATGCAGCTATGCAAGCAGGTGCAAGAAAGACATATTTGATTGAAGAGCCTATAGCTGCAGCAATCGGAGCAGGTATAGACATAGCAAAGGCATGCGGAAGCATGGTGGTAGATATAGGCGGTGGTACCACAGATATCGCAGTAATATCACTTGGCGGAACTGTTGTAAGTTCATCCATCAAAATTGCCGGTGATAAGTTTGATGAGGCAATAGTAAGATATATGCGTAAAAAACATAATATCATGATTGGAGAACGTACTGCAGAAGAGCTTAAGATCAATGTAGGTACTGTTTATCCAAGGGTTCAGGAAGTAACAATGGATATCAGAGGTCGTAACCTTATATCCGGATTACCTAAAACTATAACCATCACTTCAACAGAGATAATGGAAGCACTTGAAGAACCTATCTCTAGCGTCGTTGAAGCTGTTCACTCCGTTCTTGAAAGAACACCACCTGAATTAGCTGCAGATATCAGTGACAGAGGAATAGTTATGACAGGCGGAGGCAGCCTTATTTACGGGTTGGACAAGCTTCTACAGGAGAAAACAGGTATCAATGTTCTGATAGCTGATGATGCAATCTCATGTGTTGCATTAGGTACAGGAAAAGCGTTGGACAATTTTGAAGCAATTGAAGAAAGTGCCAACGCAGAAAACAAGGCATTAAGAAGGTAAGATTTATTAGAATTTAGGAAAATAATGCTTGCACAAGTTCTGTTTTTGTGTTAGAATATTTTTTGTCTCTTTGAGTTCAATAGACCAATGATGATTACAATAATTATTATCATATAAAGATATATGCGAAAGAAGGTGAATATAATGAAAGAAGGAATTCATCCAAAATATGAGCAGGCTGTAGTAAAATGTGCGTGCGGAGAAACTTTTACAACTGGTTCAACTAAGAGCAGTCTTCATGTTGAAATTTGTTCAAAATGCCATCCTTTCTTTACTGGTAAACAAAAGCTCATCGATACTGGTGGACGTGTTGACAAGTTTAAGAAAAAGTTTGGTATTGTTGATAAAGCTTAATTTGTATTTGAAAAAATTTTATAAACGTGTTAAACTAAGGCTGAGATATATTTTCAGCCTTTAATTTTTTGTGGGGAAAATTAACTTTAGAAATATACAGGTATATATTTATTATCGGAGGTCATAATGAAAAAAACCAGCATAGGTGGAGAAGCCCTCATAGAAGGCGTAATGATGAGGGGTCCTGATGATATAGCAATAGCTATCAGGAAATCGGACGGAGAAATAATCATAGATAAGAAACCACTAAAAACACTTGCCAAAAGGCATAATTTTTTTAAGCTTCCGATTGTCCGCGGAGCTGTTGGTATGTTCGAATCAATGGTTATAGGTATGAGAGCACTTCTATACTCTGCAGAGTTTGTTGAGGTTGAAGAGGAAAACGAGAAGGACGCAAAACCATCCAAGATTGATTCTTTTTTTGAAAAGATATTTAAGGACAAATTTCTTGATGCAGTTATTTACTTTTCAGTATTCTTGTCAATGATTTTTGTAATTGGACTTTTTATGCTCTTACCAAGCTTTTTAGCAGGGTTATTGCACTTTGACAAAGACACTACTTCAGGACTTATAAGTCTTCATGTATTTGAGGGTATCATAAGAATAACCTTGTTTGTAGGGTATTTGGCACTGATATCCAATATGAAGGATATTAAGAGGGTTTTCCAATATCACGGTGCAGAGCATAAGACCATACACTGCTATGAAAGTGAAGAAGAGCTGACTGTAGAGAATGTAAAAAAATTCACTACCAGGCACCCTCGCTGCGGAACAGCTTTCATGTTCGTTGTAATGATTGTAAGTATTATCGTATTCTCATTTACAGGCTGGGGTTCTCTTTTGTGGAGGGTATTATCGAGAATTATTCTGATTCCTTTAGTTGCAGGCCTGTCATATGAGGTTATTAAGTTTGCAGGAAGAAGTGACTCAAAGTTTATGTCTTTTGTCAGCCTTCCTGGTTTGGCACTTCAGAGGCTTACTACAAAAGAGCCTGATGACCAGCAGATCGAAGTAGCCATCACAGCACTAAAAAATGTTTTGGTAGAGGATTCAAATGCAGATAGATGGTAATATTACATTAAAAAATTTATTTGATATAGGAATATCAAGCTTAAAGAAAGCTCAAATAGAAGCCCCGGTTCTTGAAGCCGGGGTTATGCTTTGCAATTTGCTCAATATAAACAGGGCCTTATTATATGCAAAAAGCGATGAGATAATAAGACCTGAAGTATCAGCCGAATATATTGAATTCATCAAAAGAAGGTCTGACGGCACTCCGCTTCAATATATAACAGGTCACCAGGAGTTTATGTCATTAGACTTTAAGGTTACTCCAGATGTTCTAATCCCGCGTCAGGATACTGAAATACTTGTTGAAACAGTTATTGAGCATGCAAAAAAGATGACAGCAAGGCCATTAAGAATCCTCGATATAGGTACAGGCTCAGGGTGTATAGCAATAAGTCTTGCACATTATATTAAAGACTGCTCTATTACAGCAATTGATATATCAAAAAATGCACTTAAAGTTGCAGAGTTTAATGCAGAAGCTATCGGTGTCAGAGATAAAATTTCTTTTATTGAGCTGGATATTTTAGGCAGCAGCACTTTTTATTGTACAGACACTGTACATAAACCCATACCTGCCAAGGCATTCGGAGACTTTCATATAATAGTTTCCAATCCTCCATACATCCCTTCTGACGAGATTCCTTTGCTGCAAAAGGAGGTTCGGAATCATGAGCCCGTAGGTGCACTGGATGGCGGTAAAGACGGCCTTAATTTTTATAGGGAGATTATATTAAAGAGTCAATCCCTTCTTGCTGAAGGAGGGCTGTTAGCCTTTGAAGCAGGCTATAACCAAGCCCAGGACGTTAAAGAACTCATGGCTCTAAAGTCCTTTGATGTAGCAATTCATAAAGACCTGTCAGGCATTGCCAGAGTTGTTGCAGGAATTCGTGACTTTACTCATTCCAAAACTTGACAGCACCTGAATCCTGAAGCTTTTTAAGTATTATTATTGAAACAGGCCCTACAAACATTCCGATAATTCCGAAAAACTCCAACCCAACATACATTGCTGTTAGCGTAACCAGAGGGTGTAATCCTATCTGATCACCGATAATCTTAGGTTCAAGGATCTGCCTCATTAACACACCAAGGACATATATTATTGTAAGACCCAGGGCCATTCTGTAATCACCGATTATAACATTCCAGCCTATCCACGGAACCATTACAACACCTGTCCCAAGAATTGGGATAGCATCGGAAAGGCCTACTATAAAGCCCATCAACAAAGCATATTCGGCACCTAGAATAGTCAGTCCTATACTAACCTCCGCAAAAGTTATAAACATTAATATAAGCAAAGCCCTGGCATAACCGAAAAGCGCAGCAAAGGTTCCTGATTTCACATCAAGAAAATTGTTTCTCCATTTTTCAGGAAATTGCTTTCCGAAAAATTCATATATTTTCTTCCTGTCGCTGCTTATAAAATAAGCCGATAAAATAGATACAATCAAAAATACCGTCATCTTTGGTATTGAAGAAATCGTGTTTATAAGGTACGTAACTATTGATGTAATTATTTCCTGTACTTTTGGCCCCAAGCTGTTTATATTGCTGTTTATTGCACTTGAAATACCTGACGGAAGCTTATTGTAATAAGTCTCCAGTCTATTGAAATAATCATTCATCTGGTTGGAAGTACTATTTACATATTCAGTTACATTATCCTTAAATATAAGAAGTTCATTATAAATTTTTACAAGGCCAACTGTTAGCAGCACGCCAAAAACTATTATGGTGAAAAGCAAGGATATAAGTGCCAATGCCTTCCTTGGAAGTTTGATCTTTTTTTCCATAAGTTTTATCAGCGGTTCATTAATTACAGCCAGAAGTATGCCGATAACAAATGGTGCAAAAAAAGGTATAAGGTAAGTAACCGATATATAAACTATACCTAAAAATGCTACTATAAATAAAAGCTTTAACGCACTTTTATAGTACTTTTGAACAAAGTTATGCATATTTTATATTACCCTTCGAAATAGAAAATATCTTTTTAGGTGTTAATGACTCTAACTATATACACTATTATAATACAGCATATACTAAAAGACACTAGCATTTTTTATAATTGACATTAATTTTTAATATATTAATTCCTAAAAGCAACATTGACTTGACTTGCTCAAAAAAATATAATTCTATTTGTATTGAAAAATACAGTATAAATGTATTACAAATAGAGAGGCAGGGGGTGGAGTCCTAATGATTTTTATAGATATTATGGATATCGCCGGAACAGCCGCTTTTGCTATATCCGGCATATTAATGGGAATTAAAAACAAGCTTGATTTTTTCGGCCTATTCGTTCTCGGGGTTTTTACCGCTTGTGGGGGTGGTCTGATAAGGGATGTCATACTAAACAGGGGAATGCCTGTACTCTTTACAGATAAAACATATATGACTACCATTGCTATTTCCACTATATTCACCTGCCTGCTGTATAAATTTATAACCAGAATTTCTGTATTTATACAGATTTTCGATGCACTAGGTTTAGGAACATTTACCGTGCTGACGGCGTACCAATGCATACTCCTAAATGTTCCTCTTACAGGTATTATATTCATTTCAGTTTTAACTGGAGTAGGCGGCGGAATAATAAGGGATATGCTGGTAAATGAAGTTCCATTGATATTTAGAGGAGAAATATATGCATTAGCTTCCATAATAGGTGCTTTTTCATTTTACATCCTGTATAATAGACTGGATAGTGTAATAAATATATATTTATGCATTCTTATTGTTTTTTCAATAAGAAGCATATCCATGTATTTTAACATTAATTTGCCTGTACTTAAGACTGACAGTAGAAGTATCCAAAACGGCAAATAGTGAAGTAATGGAGGAGAGCCTATGGAAATAAAAGTTTTGAAAAATATAATGCATGCTAATCAGCAGATAGCACAAGACAACAGAAAAGCATTTGATGAAAAGGGAATCACAGTTATAAACATTATGGCATCACCAGGTGCAGGCAAAACCAGCACAATTCTAAAAGTTATTGACGCACTTAAAGGTAAGGTTGGTATGGGGGTTATTGAGGGTGATATAGCATCAAGTATTGATGCTGAAAAGGTTGACGCCTTAGGAATTCCGGTAATACAGATAAATACCGGCGGCGGATGCCATCTTGACGCCAACATGATAAAAACTGTTATGCCTGATCTTAATATTGAAGACAATTCAATTGTATTTATAGAAAATGTAGGCAATCTTGTATGTCCATCAACATTTGATCTCGGAGAAAGCATAAAGATGGTCATAGCAAGTGTTCCCGAAGGCCATGACAAGCCTTTTAAATACACATCCATGTTTGAAGCTGCAGATATTATCGTACTTAATAAGACTGATCTTATGCCATATATCGATTTCCACAAAGAAATGTTCTATAAGGGTGTACAAGCCTTGAGCCAAAAGGCAGTTGTAATAGAGGTTTCCTGTAGAACAGGCGAGGGTATCGATTCATTGGTTAAGTGTTTAATGAAAAAACACAATAAAGTTCGTTAATATTCCCTAAATAAAATTATAGGCCGTTGCATTAAGAAATTAGTGTAGCGGCCCAATATTTCCTTTCCATCTTGGAATTTTTAGTTTTCAGAAGCCAAATTTCTCACCAATAATCTATTGTGCATCTTTTTACCCAGGTTAATGATTGGTCTTATGATTAATCCGCCGCACAAACATGCAACCATAATTATCAGTAGTGTTCTGATATCATTGCCGAGTATGGCTGAATTTACACCTGATATTACCATCCTCAATGCATTTACTGTGTAAGTCATCGGCAATTTTTCTCCAACTATTCCAAATAATTTTGGTGCTGTTTCTATGGGAAACGTTCCTCCTGATGATGCCAACTGGAGTATCAATACTATGAACATTAGTGGAGCTCCTAAAATACCCAATCCATTTGACACCCCATACATAATGCCAAAAAACACAACAGCAATAAATATATTCATTATATATAGCCAAGGTATGCTCACAGGATCAATTCCTATCCATTTTACAAGTACAAAGCTTAAGATTAAGGCCTCCATAACTGCAAGTAATATACCTACAAGGAATTTTCCGCTAAAGCTGCTCATAAGCTTGCTTTTAAACAATTTCAGTGTTTTACCGAGTGTGAGTACCAAATTCATCAGCATAATACCTATCCATAAGGACAATGATATAAAATACGGTGCCAAGCCTTCTCCATAATGGTTAACATGATTAATGGATTCATCTTTCACCTTTACAGGTTCCGAAACAAACACCGACATACTCTCAGAGTTAAACTTAAGCTTGTCACTTAACTTGTTATAGCCGCCGTTCAAACCTTCTTTTAGTTTTATTGCTCCCTCATTGGCATCCTGCAAACCACTCTTCAACGATACTGCGCCGCCTGACAGCTTCCCCAATCCATCTAACAGCTCACCTGACTTGCCAGCAGCAGTATTTAATCCTTCTTTCAAACTGATACTTCCATCATTAACAATTTTCAAGCCATCCCGTAGCGATGATGCTCCACCGCTAAGTGTACCAAGGCCACCTGACAGCTCACCCGTCTTTGCTACTGCAGTATTTAATCCATCTTTTAAAGTGATTGTTCCATTATTTACAGTCTCCAAACCATCTTTCAATGATTTAATACCGGTGCCGATTGTGGTCAATCCTGTTGAAAGCTCTCCTGTCTTTGTGGCTGCAGTGTTTAATCCGTCTTTTAAGCTTATATTACCATCATTAACAGTTTTCAGTCCATCCTTCAACGATACCGCCCCGCCGCTCAGCTTATCCAATCCGCTTGCGAGCTCTCCAGTCTTTTGGGTGGCAGTATTTAATCCTTTCAGCACACCACTGTTTCCAGTCTGAATTTCATTTAACCCATTTATTAATTTATCAACCCCTGCAGCCGCTTTTGATTGAGTATCGGCTAATCCAACTGCCAGTCTCCCGGTGCCTTCCGAAATTTGCTTTGTTCCTTCCTGCAGCTGCTTTAGGTTAACTGCCAACGGATGTGCTGCAGATGCTGTTGCTCTAAGCTGTGTTTCAATATTAGTATTTATTTTTTCGTTAATATCTTTTATACCCGAAATTGTCGCCGCCATAATTACCGCTGACTGCTTTGCCTTATCTTCCTGGCTTAGGTTGGAATTATTTATGTTTTCAAGTTGGGCATTCATCATTGAAATTGCCTGGCTAATGCCGCCTGAGGATTGCTTCAGACCATCCGCCAGTGCAGTAAGGCCGTTATTAAGACTAATATCAAGCTTTTCTGCCCCTGTAAAATAAGCCCAGCATTGCTGTTAAGGTCTGAAGCCCCTTTTACCAAATGCGAAACCTGATCACCAGATGCAGTTAAACTGCTTTTAAAAGTACTAAGTCCTTCACCTAGTAAACTGGCACCACCTATTACTTTTATTTGTCCGTCAGTAAGTTTTTTCAAACCTTCTGCAAGTTGTTTTGAACCTTCCGCTGCACTGCCGATGCCATTTGCTAATTCAGTGCTTCCATCAAAAAGTTTTACGGTACCTCCCTGTAATTTTGCTACTGATTCAGCAGCATTCTTTAAACCGCTTTCAAGGTGAGCCGACCCTTTAGATGCCTTTTCTACTCCTGCTGCCAATTCCTTGCTTCCGTCTAAAAGCTTCCCAGTACCTTCCTGGAGTTTTGCAGTTGAATCTGCTGCAGTCCTAATGCCACTTTCAAGCTGAGCTGAACCTTTAAATGCCTTTTCAGTGCCTGCCGCCAACTCCTTACTTCCATCCAAAAGCATCCCGGTGCCTTCCTGGAGCTTTGCTGTTGAGTCAGCAGCCTTCTTCAATCCTTCTTCAAGCTGTTTTGACCCGCTTACAGCCTTTCCAAGTCCATTAGCCAATTCCCAGCTTCCGTCTGCAAGCTTTTGTGTACCTGATTGAAGAGTTCCTGCTCCATCTCCTGCATCTTTTATAGAAACCTTAACATCACAAAGACTATCTACCAAAGATTTGGAGATTTCCTTCTGAATACTGGAACTCACCTCAGCCTTAATGCTTTCTGCAACCCTTGAAGTAACCTGGGATATAACAAAATTTTTGCCTTCATTGCCCTTATATATAATTTCAGGGTTATTGAAACTACCATCCTGTGCCTGAGCTATTTTTTGTGAGAAATCCTCCGGTATTTCTATTACTGCAAAATACTCTTTACCTTCCAAGCCCTTCACGGCACCTTCATGGTCTACGAACTTCCAGCCCACTTTTTTGTTGTTTTTGAGGCTGTTCTCCACCTCTTTCCCTAATGCATATTCTTTCCCATTCTTTGTAACTGATTTATCCAAATTTACAAATGCCACAGGCACCTTATCAAGCTTTCCGTATACATCCCAAACGCTGCTAAGATAAATAGCACAATAAATCATTGGAACCATCATAATACCAATAATCACAGCAACTAAAGCAATCATTATCAGCTTTCTATTTTTTCCTTCCTTAGTACTCATATCTGTTACCTCCTTGCTACCAGCACCTTATGTATATTAAAGATTACTCTACACAAAATAACGCTTGTATTTTATTCGACACGTGTATATTATAGAATTTGTGTAGTATAACTTCAATCGTTAATGTGGTATGGTTTCGCTGATTATTCAACACATAATCAACATGTGTCGATTATTTTTCAAGAATTGTTATAGCAAAAGTGATTATAGTAAAAATCATCGGGGAGGGTATGTTCATGACGGAACAAAATGTTGATAGACGCATACGTAGAACTAAAAAAATGCTTCTGCAGAGTTTAACAAAGCTTATGTCCGAAAAGAAGATCAACAATATTACAGTAAAGGAACTCACTGATTTGGCAGACGTCAACAGATCAACCTTTTACCTTTACTACAAAGACATATTTGACATGGTTGAACAGATTGAAACTGAAATGCTTACAGACTTTATTTCCACCGCAGAGAAGTTTTTTAAAGAACCTACCATCTATGATAATCTTATATCCTTTTTCACTTATCTATTTGAATTTGTGCAGCATAACGCTGAACTATGCAAGATATTGCTTGGTCCGGATGGTGATTATACTTTTATTCAAAAACTTAAACACACTATAAAACAATCGCTGCTCCCAGTTGATGATACCTTATCAAAACTTCATTATCAAAGACCCTATATGTTATCTGGCTGCATTGGGGTTATCCAGCAGTGGCTTGAAGATGATATGAAGGTTTCTCCAAAGGAGTTGGCCGTCATTGTAACAGAAATGATTCCCAAAAGAAACTAAATGAAATATTATAAATACTTTTAGTATAAAACTACTATAAAAGTTGATATCTAACCCAGTAAATAGTAATATTATAATAGACTGTAAATTTCTTATTGGGGCGGGTTAGTAATGCATACTAAAAAAATATTAAAAGTAAGACCTGGACACTTGGCTAATTTCTCAGGTGGGGCAGGTTATATGCCAATGGTTGTAATATTCTCAGTTTTTATTACTTTCATTAGTACTATAATATCAAACATAATAGTTTATAATGTATCTAAAAAAATTTCTCAAGGAAAAATCCATGATATTGAAAAGCAAAAGAAAGTTGAATTAAGCAGTATTTTATTATATACCAACTGGCATATTAGAATTTGTCTTGTTATAGCTCTTATTGAAGCAATTCCGCTTTTAATTTTTGGATATAGTGCAATTTATTCGCAAGACAAGGTTAGATATATTTTTCCTGCCATTATGCTATCGGTCGGCCCTGTTATTGGTTTCTTAATTTCTACATGGGTTTTAATAAAAATGATATTGACTCAAGGATTAAAAAAATTTCAAACAATTATATCAATAGGCATTTACATTGCCGTAACACTTTTACTCACAGCTATTGGATGGATACAATTATGAAGACAATTCGCAAAATGAGAAGAGAGCATTTTGGAGGCATAATATTTTCCGAGAACCCCGGATTTACTGCTTTTATCAATAATAAGTATGCGGATAAGCTGGGCATACCAAAATACGAGCATCCACTAAATAGCAACATACTTAGTTCTCCCATGGATGTTCATATGAGTCTTACAAACAAATGTAATCTGCTTTGTAAAGGGTGCTATGCAATTAATACACATTCACAAGAAAGTGAGATGGATTACAGCCTTGCTAAATCAATAATAGATAATCTTTCCAATCTAAATGTTTTTACCATATCACTAGGCGGCGGTGAACCGTTCCTTTACCCTAATCTTTTTAATTTAGCCAGATACATAAGAGAAAATAATATTGTACCAAATATAACTACGAATGGGTTGGAAATAACAAAAATTAATTCTAATCAGTGTAATGTTTTCGGAAATATACACTTAAGCATTCATTCAATAGATGAACTTACCAGGTTGGAAAAAACAATAAAAATACTTCAGCAAGAAAGCATTATTCCAGGTATTAATTTGTTAATAACCAACGAGATATATCATAATATCGAATATGTTTTTAGGTGGGCTTCAAAACTTAATCTTGTAAAAATATTATTTCTAAAATTTAAGATAACAAACAATAACGCAGAGTATAAAAACATGGAAATTACTTCTTTGAAGGAGAAAAACTTATATCCGATAATAGTAAGGCTTTCACAAAAATACAATATTATGCCCATGATTGATTGTTCTTTGTTCCCTTCAATATCTAAACATAAAGTAAGAAAAAAAGATTTGGAGTATTATGATATAAACGGGTGTAAAGGAGGAATCTACTACATTGCAATTGATGTCCACGGTAACTTTAAGCCATGTTCCTTCTGGAATGAGACTTTTGGCATAGCAACGTCACTGAATTATGACGAGTGGTTAAACAATAGTGCATTAAATGAATTCAGATCCGGAAAACAGAATTTAAAGTGTAGTCCATGTAAGCATATAGAGCTATGTAATAAAGGCTGCAGGCTATTTGCAACCCAAACCTGCCAAACACTTTAGATATTTAAGAATAGGTACATATAACAAAACCGCCTACCATTCCGGTAAGCGGTTTTTCATGGTGTGCCCAAGAGGATTCGAACCTCCGGCCTGCGGTTTAGGAAACGGAATAATGATTATTGTCAACTATATTTCATTGTATCAAACCGTTGATAAATAAACATTCCAGCATTCTAACTTATGATTACTATAAATAAAAATTGACTACTATTTTTGTTTTTAGTAGTCAATTAGTAGTCAATTATTTTATTAATATGTTATTAGTTTTTTTCATGCCATTCAAATATTCCTGCCTTCTTAAGAGCATCATATGCTTTAGAAATTAAATCATCTTTAAACTTATCGCCTTTTGCATTCTTTACCTTCGCTATTACATCATTTTTATTTGCAGGCTTGTTATAAAAATGCGAAAGTGTTGTCTGGAAAAAGTGAATAGTTGACAATAGCTCTAATCCAGTATGGTCAAAATCATGAAAAACATTAATTACACTATCAATATCTGCAGTAAATTTATCAATATCATCCTTATAAATATTAATTAATTTATCAATATTATTACCAGGCATATATTTTGATTTACATGACTTTATGTTGGTATTCTTGCAAGCAACGTTATCATCATTAACCACACTATCTGCGGTCATATCATCCATTCTATAATATAGGTTCTGACTATAAGGTCCATAGTGATACATATCAAAATCATAATCTAAAGGTATCCCCTTTGATTTAGCAAAATAACATAGCTTCTGTATTATAGTCCTTCCAAGTGGCACTTCTGAAACTTCGTTCCATTTTTTGACGATGTATGCAACTATAGCGTCATCAAGCTTATTGCATAACAATATTTCCATCTTTATCTTACCTCCCTTTCCACCTCTAAAGCTTTTATTCTCAACTCATCGATGGCTTCTTTGCTTATTTTTTCTGAAATAATATTAGAGTCGATATAAATACGAACCACATGGAATTTCTTCGGCATTTTCTTAATAATGTGCGATTCTTCTGTTAATAAGCATTCCCTGTCGTTCCTAATCACATAGAACTCTTCTCCCGCTTCATCTTCACCATCAACAAGAAATTTATGGATATTTCCTTCGCCATGGTCAATTAATAAATTATAGTCCTTTGAATATATATTGGATAATTGTTTATATATTCCTTCTGATTTTCTTCGGTCTCTTGCATCTGTGAACTCCGATGTCTCATAAATCATAGAATGATGCTTCCTGTTATATATCCTATAAGCAAAATTATGAAAAGGATTACTCTCTTCTTCCGCAACTCTTCTAAAATCCGCTATTAAATCTACATCATCATATTTAGTCACATCAATAAAATTATCACTTATTTTACCTTTCCATGATTCCATATAACCTTTTAAATAATTGTCGTAAATACGTCGCGTTCTGTGGCAGTAAACCTGAGTAAACATATAGTATCTAGCTAATATTAAAGCTTCTAAAGCATGAATGCCATCATGCTTGATAGCCAAATCAAGTCCCCCGTTTATTCCTTCAATAACAGATAAACTCTCTATTAGTCTTTTATGGTCAAAGTATCCATAATCTACGCCGCAATGATGAGAATCTCTAAGCAAATAATCCATTCGATCCGCATCAATATTACCAGATATGATGTCCTTTAAGAGTTTTAATTCCGGTAAAACAACCTGTTTTTGAATTAATTGAACAACTAAATTCGTTATATCTTTAAAGTAAAGTTTCTCTAACTTTTCCTGTAAATATTCAATTATACTAATACTTATATCCTCATGCTTCTTGCCTTTCGGTATAATGGCTTCTCCTCCGTGAGAAAAAGGAAGATGTCCCACATCATGTAATAATGAGGCGAGTCTTAAAACTTGCCTTGCCGTTTTTTTGTCAAGTCCAATAACTTTAAGCGATTTTTCAATCATCTCACCAGATCTTGTTTTAATACAAAGTCTATCAAACATTCTTGATGACATCTCCATTACCCCTAAAGAATGCTCGAATCTTGTATGCACAGCACCAGGGTATACGTAATTCGTTAGTGCAAGCTGCTTTATATATCTCAATCTTTGAAATTCGGGCCAATTTATTACCTCTTTTTCTATATCGGTAAAATATATAAAACCATGAACAGAATCACGTACTTTATTTACCACCAATTAACACCCCTTAATAAATAATGTGCAGCTTAGTAGTTTTGTATTTTATAGCAATTCATTTTTATTATAGTTAATAGGTTAGAAGTTTACAATATTATTTTGAGTATCCGTATAATTTATTCTGTTTCTTTACAATCATTAAAAGCATTAAAAGTTTTGGATCGATAAAAATAAAATAATAATATATAAATTTACCTATTGATATGCCATAATAATATACATGGCTCTGTCATTTTGCTACTAGCCGATAATTTTTAATTCATAATATCATTCACCTTTAATTTTATATCTTCTCTTCTTAATTTTGCTTCTCTTAATTTTGCTCCTCTTAATTTTGCTCCTCTTAAATCTACTCCTCTTAAATCTACTTCTCTTAAATCTACTCCTCTTAAATCTACTCCTCTTAAATCTACTCCGCTTAAATCTGCTCCGCTTAAATCTGCTCCTCTTAAATCTGTTCCACTTAAATCTGCTCCTCTTAAAACTACTCCTCTTAAAACTGCTCCTCTTAAAACTGCTCCTCTTAAATCTGCTTCTAACAATATTGATTCACGTAAATTTGCTTGTTGTAAATTTGCATCTCTCAAATTTGCTTTGAATAAATCTGCTTTGTGTAAATTTGCATCTCTCAAATTTGCACCTTCTAAATCTGCTTCTCTTAAATTTGCCATGATTAAGCAAGCATTATATAGACTTGCTCCTTTTAAATTGCTATAACTTAGATTTGCTGCGTAAAAATCCCTTAAGTCTAAACACATCATTTTTATATTGAGATTATTAAGGTGTCTTAACAAAGGTATAATGGCACCTCTTCTTTGGCCCTGTAATCTAGATATCCAATCTCCAAATGTGTATTCATCTTCCCATTTAATTTCAGATATTTTACTTGTCGATGCAGATATTAGGCCTAATATTATAAAAAGACTTTTTTCTGCGTTCTGTGCATGTTTACTTTTTTGAAAATAAGTATTTATAGGCGTCTCATCCATAGGCAACCCATTTTTTATAGTATAATTAATCAGAATTACAATACTATTTTGTAATTCTTCAAAATTGTATAACTTCCGATTCAAAGCAATACATATCTCATTTTTAATAAACTTAATCAAATCTTCATCAATTTCTTTTGCTCCAAATAATTTTACCCATTTAATAAGACACTCTTTTTCGTCCCATCCACCATCATCGTAATCTCTATATCTTTGTTTGAGATTCTTATCAAATTGATAAATATATGTTAGAATTCTTCTTGCTGTTAAATATTCGCCAAAACTTTTGTGTGTAAATTCAAAAGTTTCATCACCATCAGATGTATTTCCATATTTTCTGAAATAAAAAGACGTCAGAAGTGAAATGACTCCTTTTTCTGCTTCAGATTTAAATTCATTAAATATATTATTTATCTTACAAGAATCAACTCTATCTTTAATCTCTTTTACTGAGGCAGTACGCCCATTTCCATGCCATGAAGCTATTGCTATCTCTTCTAAAACCCTAAAAAAATTCTTCTGCTCCATATCCCTTATCGAAGTATGTAATCTGCCATCTTCATATTCCCTTAAGTATACTGCTTCCAGTAAATCATTATAAATCTCATTTAAATTTGGGTTTTCTGAAAAATCAATTTTTCCTCTTTCATAACTTAATGCAATAAGATAGTTTAACAAAGGTTGAGTAGTTATTTCGTCAAGCTCATCACTACTCAACAATTCTGGAAGTCCTTTATAATCTTTCCCTTTTACTTTGCCATATTTACTCCACCAATCATGTCTCTGATCACAACTAAGTAATCCATTATTGTCTATAAACTTATCATCATTATTTTTTATTCTCTTGGTATTTTCCTTTTCTTCGACTTGTATATAGTATGGTAAAATGTTTAATATCTGTCCCCTACTCCTAAATTTATGTTCGTTCTTTTGAATAATTACATCACGCCCACTTACCATAACTTGGATATTCTTCTGAATTGCATTTTTTGATCCAACTTTATAAATAATTTCATCAATAAATTGATTAGCAAGTTCAGCTAGAGCTTTACCTTGCATAGCCAATTCATCTAATCCATCAAAAATTATTAGTAGCTTTTCACCCATATCTAAAGGATTTTGATTTAAAAATTCATTATCTTTTATATATACTTTTAGTGCATCCTCTAAGTCATCCCTCATTTTAAATTGATGTAACGGTATGAAAAGAATTTTCATGTCATTTCTTTCACTTAATTTAGCTGCAAAAATTTTCAAAAATGATGACTTACCATAACCTGGACCTCCACTTATTATTCTTATTGAATCATTTTTATCCTGGGAGTTGATCCACTCTTCTAATGCTTTCTCCAAATCTACAACTACTTTATGATAGTTTACCTGATAATTTTCGTCGTAATACTCTTCTATTTTATTGTCTACTTCTACCTTATAGTAAGCTCTCAGAGGGACATATACTTGTTTTAAGCTAAAGCTCTCTGAAAACATCGGCTCATCAATATGTTTTTGCATCCATGAATAATACATTATCCATCCTTTTTCCTTTTTACCTGCCTCATCAAATGGGGATATCTTATTCACTTCTTCTTCAAGAGATTTGTAATAATCTGACCTTGAGTTCCATTCTTCAATCAAGCCAAAAACAAAATATGAAGGAAACCTGTTACATAAATTTTCTGCTGTTATATCATTCTCAAATTTAAACAACGAAAAAAAATCACGAATAATTGGTTTTATTGCATTAATTAGATTGCTATTTTTGGGATTCTCAAAAAAATTGTAGTTTATAAAGGATTCTTCATTTTCTAATACCGTATTTATTTGTTCTTCCAATTCATCAGTAACTATATTTTCTTCCAATACTGAACTTTTGTTTTCTATTATTAGCATTATTGTTGATCTTATTATAGCACCACTAATCAATACCCAACCTTTTTCACTATTAGAATCTTTAAATCCAATTTCAGAGATTATTCCCATTATATCTTCAGGCAATTTATCATATCTATGACAACCTAAATTCATTATAAATTTAGCGATTTCTTTAAATAATTTAGGTTGTAACTTTACAGGCTTTGTCCAAACTGAATTTGGTCTTTCAAGCTTAATTTCCATAAAATCCTCCTAAGAAACAGCTATATTTACATATAACTTTAGCATATATAGGTATTATAGGCAAATATTTATTGGCTCCCAATGAAGTTTATGATAGGGCTAAAAACAAATAAATAATGACCTATTGCATTTATTACCAAGATAAAAAGATTGTAGAGAACAGCCACCTGACTATTTTATTTCTTCTGTTAAAATTCTGAATTTATCTAATTTTGGGAAAAAAATTTGCGTGTGCTTAGGCTGCGGTTTTGAACATTAAAAGCTATAGGGATTTACCCTCCCCCCTGAGGTTTATGTATTGTTAACCTTGGAATTAGCATTGCTAACCAAGTCAATTTGCTTTTTATTTAAATATTTTAAACTTTCATTGAGGCTTTCTATACTTTGTAAATAGCCAATAATTATAAATCCAAACCCTAATATTACAAATAATACTGCAAGCACAAAAAATCCAGTGGCATAATTGCTATTAATTATATAATTATAAGCGTCTCCACCAACATAAGCATTATTTCTTAATGAGTTACTTATAGAGCCCGTAGAATCTATGGATGATGATAAGTTTGTATAGTTTGTTATCTTATCGTAGCCTAAATAAATCATAAATGCACTAACACCAAACATTATAGTTCCAAGTACTATAAAAAATTTTTTCATCTCATTCACGCCCTATCTATTATTTTAGCTTCAGTTACATTATATAACATATTTTATAGAACTTCATCAAATATATGAACAAGATAACTATAGGTACCCCCCATAACGAATTACTGGCAGGTGATTTAAAACACCGAGGATGCAGCTTCAAAGAAAACGTAGGGCATTCCCATAGGGGGGTGTGGTATCAAATTGACGAAATACTTACAAAAAGAGCTCTATGGAAAATGACCAAGCAGGTTATTTACGCATTCCAAGGCATAAAAAGTTTAATCCCCCCTTTCTAAAAATTTTTGTAGAGATGGAAAAGGTCGCCACCTCCGGTCATTGTGTGGTAATTATTATAAATTTTAAGGTGAGGGCTGATAAATATAATAAAAATAGGCAGCCCATTTTTATAATGCTTGCCTATTTAAAGAATTAAAGCTTAAAATTTATATATTAGAAGTACCGTTATGGGATTAAACTGTTTCCACTTGATCAAAAAATAATTCGTCCAGAGTAACGGATGCTTCTCCAAGCTTATGAAAATATATTACAATTTTACTTGCCTCATTCACGTTAAATACCGGTATTGTCCCAGATTGCATTTTTTCTTTATTCAGAATTTTAATTGTCTGCCGATAACTCTTTCCAACTATTTGTGAGATATCTGATATTGTCATTCCGTACTTTGCCATAAGCTGTTTAAGGTTAGAGTAATGTACAACAGTTCTCATTTATCTACCTCCTGTGCATATATTTTGTTATTGAAACCTATTTTCTGTTATCGCCAACATTTGATAAAATTATACTTATGAACTTTAACAATAGAAAACAATAGGAGCCACAATTTCTCTGGCCCCCATTGTATTTGTTATGAAATTATTATATAGGTTTACTTTGTATCCAAGCCTCTATCTCTGTAACTTTGATAAGGTAATCTCGGCAGTTTGGTTTATAAGCTTTTAACTCCTTATTGTGTATTGCTGAGTAAATAAGATTTCGTCCAATATTGTAAACGTTAGCAGCTTCTCTTACCTTTAGAAAAGGTTTTGTTATTTCGAAGTCCTTTTGATTCTGATATCGGGGTTTCACAGAGGGTGTATCTTTCATAGGTAGTCGCGGTTTAATAATATCTGAAGGAGTGCAATTTAAAGCTCTGCATATAGATTCAATTTGATCTAGACGTAATTGACTTTTACCTATCAAGGCTGAATCCAATTCAAATAGCGGTATCTTCGCATCTATTGATAGCTGCTGTATTGCTCTTTCATAAATAATTCTTAAAATCCTATCCCTATAATTTAGGGTTTTTGATTCAACATTGGCTTGATACATACTTACACCTCCATGTTACTGTTTTTCAGCTTACCAAGTTCTTTCTCAAGACTTTTTCTATTCAGTGCATCAATTATTTCTTGTTCTGTTGCAGGTTTTCCGTTTAGCAGTAAGTGTATTTTAAACTTCTCCCTTTTTCTAGATCTAGTCATATTCCAAAATTCCTTTCATTTAATTTACAATAAACAATTTGTTATTAGCCTTACTGCATCTGAAAAGCCTTGGTTATAACCTGCCTCTTGACACTCAACTTCTAAGCAGGTATTAATATCCGAAAGCTCACTGGCTATTTCTTTATCAATCTTCGAAAAGTACTTATGTAGCTTTTGTTTTGCTTCTTTATAGTCTGCATTATTCTTCAATATTCTATCAATATTAGCATAGATTTCTTCAAAATTTCGTGTTGTCATGTCAAGTGCATTAGTGTCTTTCTGACTCATTCCAAGTAGAAATTTAAATTTTGGCCCATCATTAAAACCTTGTAAATAGCAAAATTCACTTTCTTTTGATAATAAAACTGTTTCGTTCTCCTCATAAGCACTTGCTAAAGACTTTGGTATTTGACTGGAAATTTGTGCAAACAACTCAATGCTCTGATTATTTATTTTTATATATTCTGGATCTTGAAGTAAATGGGATTGTATATCATTGATTCGACAGTTTAAAAATTCATTAAAATGAGCCTCAAGGCCTGAATTTCCATTAAATTTGATCATAGATATTCTCCTCTCAAGTTATAAAATAGTTATACGTTTTTTCTTGAAAGAAGTTGGAAACTACTTTATAATATAATAAGATTCCACTCTTTCAAGGGTGGTTATTGATAGCTCCTGAATGCTTTGGTCGGCGGCAGGGGCTATAAATTATTTTTGTCCTTCCATTAGCCATTGCTTTACAGCTTCCTTCTCAATTCTCCAATCCTTATTAATCTTAAATGCCTTTAACTTTCCAGCTTTTATAGCTCTCTTTATTGTTTGATCACTTACTTGTAAAAACTCTGCCAGTTGTTTTGGTGTACATATCTCTGGCAAGCTATCAATACCCATCTAAAACCCTCCTTCCATATATAATTATATCAAACTATATCAATACATGTCAATCATTATTATCTATCTTTACTTCTATGGATATTTTTAATCAACTGATATAATAAACATAAAAATTTATAATATCGCTCGGTCCTCTCTATATAAGTGAGATTTTGGGATTGCTATACATATCCCAAATAAAGCAATATACTTCCTTTGGGAGAATTTAAGATGCTATTTAATATTTGCCAACATTGCAGGATTTTTATATATAAATGTTGAAATAGTATATAAAAATACGGTTGTAGGGGTGATTAGTTTTGTTAGAAGCATTAACTTATGAAAATATGATACGAGATTTAAAAGCTAGATATGAAGAACAAAGGAAGGCTATTGGTATATTATTTGCCAGACCAACAAGTAAGTTTGTAAAAGATGAAATATTAAGTTCTATAGAGTATTATCATCACCGTTCAGGAAGCTTTGTTGATTTCTTCCTCCCAGGATATGGGGCTTATTGGTATGGTGCATATGAAGATGAGAAAGTAGTTTGTACAATCAATGATGTAAAATGGTCATTTAGTAATAAAATGTTTTGCAATTTCATCGAACATATTGAGAATATATCTAATTGGAAATATAGCGGAGAAGCTGAATTACTTATTATAGAGTATAATATAGATAGACTAGATTTTTCAGAAGCAATGCTTTTATGTATTGATCAGGCTCTAAGGGATAAAGCTATAGTGTCCTCATCAAATCTATTTGAAAGTGTTTTCCATATATTCAGAAATACTGCTTCCACTCATAAAGCAAGTGATATGCTAGCTTTAAGTTCCTTAAAAGATTGTTTAACTGATAGAATCAAAGAAGCATTGCCATTTAAATTTGGGGAAACATATGATAAGACAAAACATTTCTGTACACAGAATCTAAGCAAATAGCATTTTTACACATTAATTATATAAAGTATCCTTAGTTCAAAGTTGCTTTATATTTTGGGTATAATAATTAGATACTATGCCTACTTTTCAGGACAGAAGCACACCTCTATGGCATTACGCCTTTTCGTATAAACTGGTTTTTACCTACCTTACAAGCTATTAATAAAAGAGCCTTTCGGCTCTCTATAGGGTAAAAATCTATTTTTATCAGGGGGGTGCCCTGTTATTTATATCATATACCCTTTACGTTAAGGAATTATGAATATAGTGTTAAATTCTATTACAGAACTTTTACACTTTCAAAGCATATCCCTGGACCTGGTGCAGCTTCTCCAATAAAATAGTACTTAGAGGAATATTTCTACACCTCAACCTCTTTTCAACTAAATGCTCAGCTATTCGCTTTTGCCCCCAGGGAGATCTTCTTAATTTGTATAATGCATTTTTATAAGATGTATGTACGTTTTGGCCTGTATTTCCAAAAACTTTTCCAATGCTTCGAAAATCCCATTGAATATTATCATTCCACCCAAACCTTAGCTTCAATATTTCTCTTTCCTTAAGCGAAAGTCTTTCATTCATAATCTTTTCAAGTTCCCGGCGAAGATCTTGCCTCTCGATATAGCTCCATAAATTATTTAATGCTTCCGGATCCTCTAAGCAATCTTCAAGTGTTATATCTTCTCCAATTTCTTCATATAAGCTAGTTTCATTAGTTTTAGGTGTTTCTTGCTCCAAGTACCTTTGAATAGCCTGTTGAATCCAATAACCTGCCCATGTACTAAACTTTGCACTGTTTGGCATATCTGCTTTATAAGTTTGAACAGCTCTGTATAATCCGGTCCACCCTTGCTGTATTAAATCATTATGGTCGATGTAATTACAATGAACACTATACCTGGATGCGATATGTCGAATTAACCCCATATTATTTTCCGAGATTATTTCTAATGCTTTATAATCTCCGTTTTGATACTTCATTACCAGTTCTTCGTTTGTAAATTTACATTCCATGATATCCACTCCATTCCAATAAGTTACTATCTTTTTTAGTTAAAAGATGCTATTATAGAAGTGGAATTAAGTGATTTTTTAAGTACCTGGCAGGGTACTTTTTATTTGCTTTTTTATATCAGGTAACAGCACCTATAACCCCCATGGCCTGGGGGAGGGTAAATCTCTAGGAGGGTTAAGCTTCAAAACCGGGCAGCTATCGCTTGTAAAAAAATGTCCCCAAATGAATTTTTTTATGGTGTATTATTTCGAATAACCCACTCAGTATTTTTTCAAAATTTTGCGAAAATTTTTGTGCGACGTGGACACGGTTTTGAACATTAAAAGCTATAGGGATTTACCCTCCCCCTGGGACGTTCCTTTAATGCCTTACCTGTAGCAAGGGCTTTTTCTCCCTCTTCACGCTGTTTTAATTCAGCTTTAGTCCTGTGCGATTTATTCTCGTTGGTTAGGACAGAAAACGGTTTTGGTGGTGTTGGCATCGCTAGAATCTCCTTTCAAAATTTTAAAAAGCTGATGTGGGAACTTTTTGTTTACGTATCGGCTAGCCTCGTATCCGAGAAATCAAAATTTTAGTTTTTTAACCCCTGGGGGGTATATCAATCAATATCCATATTTTTCAATTAATAATTTTTGCAAGTATTCTTTAATCTTTTTTAGTTAAAAAATGCTATTATAGAAGTGATTTACCCTCCCCTGGGTACTGCTATAATTTAGCAACCTTAATTAACTGGAGCTTATTGGTATCATCTTTCTCCATGGTAAAGCTAAATCCTAGAGCTTCGCCAATGTCATTAATGTTTATATGTTCTTTCCCGCCAATGTATATTTGTTCCAGTATATACGATATATCTTTGTACTTAAGGACTTTATGGTGCGATATACTGAAATAATCTGTATAATCTCCATCTTCTTCAACTATTCGAGCAAATTCAATTGGAATTTGAATCTTGCCTCCTGATTCTGAATATCCAAAATCTATGCAAGTATAGTGACCAAGAGCCACATGTATTATTCCACATATAAATCCACTCTCAACCAAAAACTTACCTGACTCGCTATCCTGCAGCATACTTACATTAGCTGTACCGATTTCACCTTCTGAAAAATCTGTTCTACCTGAATAAACGTACTTTCCGTCAATTTTGTACATTGTATTGTAACCATTTGCATATGTAATATAAGCCATTTTATCGTTACCCCCTTAAATTATAGCTATGCAACATTTATAAGCTGAATCCGCTTTATATCGTCCTTTTCCATTGAGAAGCTAAAACCAAAGGCCGCACCAATGTCACTAATATTGATATAGTCTTTTCCATCGATATTTACAGGATTAAATACATATAATGAATCGTCATCATACTTAACAACCCAGCGTTTCAATCTTCTAAAATACTCAGGAAAATACTCCTGCTGCCCTATAAATGGAACTAAATTGTTAGTAATTATTTTGCCGCCAGATTCTGAATATCCAAAAGGACGGTATGAATAACTTCCTATACCTACATTAACTATTTCTTTGATCAATGGATCATGCCGTCTTATAAAGAATTTACCCGTTGAGCTATCCTGCAGAATGTTCAGTCTTTCATCCCTTGGATAGCTCAATGCACCTGAATAATAATATTTTCCGTCAATTTTGTACATGATATTATAGCCATTTGAATATGTCGTATAAGTCATAACTTTCTATCTCCTTTACTCAATAGAATTGATCTCCTTATGATTGAAGTACTTATTTGTCTCGTTGTTTGTTAATGATTGCTTCCAGCTCTTTAATACGGGTTTCTAGTGCTTCAATTTTTTCCTCATCACTTAACTTTATTGGAAGGATACCTCTCCACTTTAAAACATCAGTGAGAGGCCACCATCCTCTCTCATTTGATTTTGGACACCCCTGCGTTAGGCTGTCCAATAACCTAAAAACAGTTGTTATACTTCATTATTTTAATGGAATGTCCATAGAGGAAATTTCAAAAGTTACAGGAAGTTTAAGAGCTACAGTAAAAACCAGGCTTTACTATGCGAGGAATGTTTTGCGTAAAAAGCTGGAGAATGCTGTAGACGAAAGCAGCGAAAGCTTTATGGAAGGAAGAAATATAAAGAAGGCAAGTTATTACAGGTAAAAATCATGGCAAACCGAAAGGTGGTATTTATAAATGAATGATAATTTTGACAAAGAATTGTCCGGTTTTCTAAAACTAAGAGCAGCTATAAGTCCTGAAAAGAATATTACAGAAGCGGCAATTGAAGATGCTGCAAGAAAACAGGAAAGAAAAGGAGCGGTGAAAAATATGAGATTTTCTGTTAGAATAGCTGTTACAGCCATATGTTCTGTTGTTATTGCCTTTACGGGGATGATGGCATTTTCGGAGGATGTAAGGATTGCTGCTTCCAATATAGTTCAGACTATATTTTCATTAGATAAAGAAGGCGATTCCTATAAAATTGTTGAAAAGGACTCAACAGAAGAAATGACCATATTAAATTTCGGCGGAATACATATAGAGGAATTTGCCAGAGATCAACTAATTAACAAGCTTGGTTTTGAGCCTTTTGTGCCGGAAAAGCTTGGTGAATTTAAAAAGGTAGAGGCAGAAATAGGTATGAGCTTAAATGGAAAGTCAAGTGACTTATTGCAATTAAGCAATAGTGACTTAATGGAAATGCTTAGAAATTACCCCAATGATGAAAGACTTCAAGGGTTTAATTCAAAAACACGTTTTTCAATGGTATTTTCAAAAAGCGGTCAATTTTCTGGTGATTATGTGCTTTTTATTCATATGGCAAAACCACTTGAAAAACCATTTAGGGATGATTCCACTTTCGAGGAAAAAATCAGCCAGTTTTCATATAAAGGTGTAGAATGCAGATATACTGCACAAGTAAAAGCTGATCACCCAATGGTATTTGATGGACAATTTGCTTATACTGATAATACAAAACAGCCAAAAGGTATTGTTAAGCAGAAGATTATTGAATTTGATATGGACGGGTTTCATTTCCTGGCTGGTTATGTAGCTAAAGGCGGCACTGACCTTGATGCCTTTGACTATGAAGTTACCAAAAAGTTTGTTGAAGACTTCATCGATGAGTATAAATCAAAGCATAATAACTAAAGGATGGATAAAGTAATATAATATAAAGCTGGAAGGGGCTGTTGCACTAAGAAATTAGTGTAGGAGCCCTTTTTACTTGCAAAAAACAATTGCCAGACTATTCAAAGTCCGGCAAAAGGTGTAAAATATTTTTATGCTAGTAAAAAATTTAACACATAAAGATTATACTACGCACGGTGGTTTCTATCAATTAAAATTGCCGTTAAATGTTGAATGTATGATTCCGAATGATGATTCTGTAAGGTTGCTGGGTCAAATTGTAGAGGAGATGAATTTATCAGAATTATATAAGACTTATTCCCGTTTAAGGAAAAAACAAGCAACCCCAACACAGATGCTGAAGATCATGCTATATGCTTATATGAATAGTAATTATTCTACAAGGAAAATCGAAAGAGCCTGCAAGCGGGACATTAATTAACGTGAGTTCGATAATATGATTGTAATAAGAATGAAACAGAAATGAAAAATGAAGCTCCTGTCCAAATCTGTATAATCAATGTTGGCAACAAATTTAACAGAGGGGATGGAGCTTCATGGAAGATTTACTTATTAAAATTTTCTGCGATACTGATGATTTTTGCATTAGGCTCGACAACTATTTAAAGCATCATTTGGTTACTGATAATAGACTGCAGGAACCTAACCTCTTTAACATTTCAAGAATGATGACATTAAGTGAAGTAATGACAATAACAATATATTTTCATCATTCGAGTTATAGAAACTTTAAGCATTATTATAAAGAATTTGTCTGTAAAAGATTAAATGGGTACTTTCCGAGCCTTGTAAGTTATACAAGGTTTGTAGAGTTAATGCAACAAGCACTAATTCCATTAATATTATACACACAAAAATATAGACTAGGCAAGACAACAGGAATTTCCTTTATTGACTCTACGACATTAGATGTTTGTGATAACAGAAGAATTCACTCTCACAAAGTTTTTAAAGAGATTGCTCAGAGAGGTAAATCTTCTACAGGTTGGTTCTATGGGTTTAAGCTGCACATTGTAGTAAATGAAATAGGAGAAATTTTATCATTCTTTTTAACACCGGGTGATATAGATGATAGAGACTCAAAGGTAATAGATATACTTACAAAAGACCTGTTTGGAAAACTTTTTGGAGATAAGGGTTATTTATCACAGCCTTTATTTAAAAAGTTGTATAACCGAGGGATAAAACTAATAACCAAGTTAAAAAAGAACATGAAAAATAAGCTAATTGATATAGAAGAAAAGCTTCTTCTCAGAAAGAGAGCTCTTATTGAGACAATAAATGATTTTCTGAAAAATACTTGCCAGATTGAACATACTAGGCATAGAAGCTTTACAAACTTTTTAACTAATGTCGTAGCTGGTATTGCTGCTTATAGCTTCTTACCGAATAAACCAAGCTTAAAGTTTAGTAAAAGCGTTCTTGTTGCCACACTTTAAGGCTGCTTTTCATAATAAAAAAGGCTCTAAAATTCAAGATACTAAAGCCTTACTTAATTATAATCTATAGATATGGTTAATTATGGCACTTGTTATATCGAACTCACGTTAATTATATGTACCTTCTTGAAGGCTCGCCTGCTCCGGATTATACAACAATTGCAAGATTCAGAAGTATTCATTTTGCACCTGTTTCAGAAAATCTTTTGGCACAGTTTACGCAGATGCTTGCTGAAAACAAAGAAATTTCAATGAAAAATCTATTTATTGATGGGACAAAGCTTGAAGCTGCATCAAATAAATATACTTTTGTCTGGAAAGGTTCTGTCACTAAGAATCAGAAAAAACTGATGGATAAGCTCCCAACTTTTTTAAAACAAACAGAAGAGAATTTTGGATTTAAGATTTTATATGGTGAAGAAATCAAGATGCACCATTTGGAAAAGCTCAGACGTAAACTTTGCAAAATAAAAAACGATGAAGATATTCAATTTGTCTCTGGTATAGGAAAAAGAAAATCTCCTCTCCAAAAAACATTTGAACAGCTGGATGAATACATATCAAGGCTCAAGAAATATAATAAGCATCTGCATCTTATGGGGATAGAAATAGCTATTCAAAGACAGACCCTGATGCAACCTTCATGAGGATGAAAGAAGATGCTATGAAGAATGGGCAACTAAAACCCGGCTACAACATTCAGTTTGGGGTAGATGCTGAATATATAGTATGGATTAGTGCTGGACCACAGCCTACAGATACAACCACGCTAATACCATTTTTAGACAGCATAAAGAGTCGTTTGAAGTATACTTACAGAAATATAGTTGCAGACTCAGGCTATGAAAGTGAGGAAAACTACGTCTATCTCGATGAGAACGGTCAGCTTGCTTTTATCAAACCTTCCAATTATGAAATTAGTAAGACACGGAAATATAAAACTGATATCAGTAGGAAGGAAAATATGAGCTATGACAAAGAAAACGACTTTTATATATGTAGCAGCGGTAAAAAGCTTGTAGCCACAGGGATTAAATTCAGCAAAAGCAAGACTGGCTATAGAAGTGAGAAAACCTGTTATACATGTGAAGATTGCACTCAATGCCCTATTAAATCAAAATGCATTAAGGGAAACAGCAAAAAGCCATTGGAAGAACGAACCAAGCATCTTGAAGTTTCAAAACTATTTCAGCAAAAACGTGAGGCAGCGATAACCAGAATCCTTAGTGATGAGGGAAAAGAGCTCAGAATGAACCGAAGTATTCAGTCTGAAGGTGCTTTTGGAGAAATAAAACAAGATATGGGATTCAGACGTTTTTTGTGTAAAGGGAAAAAGAATATCTTGGCAGAATGTATTCTTCTTGGCTTAGCTCATAATGTAAACAAACTGCACAACAAAATTCAGTCAGAACGATGTTCTACATATTTACATCCATTAAAAACAGCTTAGATAAAAATGTTTATAATAAAGAGCATAAATCAGTAAGCTTTATTTGCTATACTCTTTTTTCAAAAGAAAGAAAAAGAATATAATATTTTGGTTAAAATATTTCACTATCATTATAGAAATGGGCGTTGTACTACGATTATAAATCGTAATTGCAACAGCCCCTTTTCTATATATATATATATTGAACCACCTGCAAAAAAATTTTATCCCATAATGAATATAAAGTAACTTTTTGGTATAAAAGTAAAGTTATAAATTGTAAAGAATTCATATAAAAAATCCTGTCATCAAGGGGACCACTGGAGGTGTACAAATTGGTATCGTACAACATATTTATAGGTACAGGCTTTGTTATATCAATGCTCCACATCTGTTTATAAGTATAATCAATATCTCCACAGCCGGATAAATATGCAATCCTTCTGCTGTCAGGTGACCATGTGACAGGTGTGAAGAAGCCGTTTGAAGCTGCAAGGGTAGTATCGCTTTCACCTCTTGGGCTTACAGAACGAATTAGTGAATAATACCTTCCATTAGAGTAGTGGGTTGCACTGTAAGCTATCTTGGTTGAATCGGGGGACCATACAGGATTATAGTTCTTTCCCTCAGGCCAGCCTGGTATACCATAGGTTTTTCCTGATCTCAGTTCAATTGTATATATCATGGATATGCTGGCACCAGGCCATGTATATAATACAAAACTGCCATCAGGAGAGAGCCTTGCATTGCTAAGAGAATTAGAGTCCATGTTGGTAATCTGCTTTTCATTGCTTCCGTATATATTGCTTCTATAAATCTGCCTGATCCCAGCTGTATCTTCTCTTACGTACAGCAATTCTTTATCGCCAGTGAAAAATTGGGGATCGGATACATTGGTTTTTTGATAGAGGTATATTTAAGTGATGTGATATCATATATCCTGATTTCTTCTCCTGTAGAATATTTAAGCTTGTTCCTGAATGATTCCAGCCTACAGGGGGAGGATATGGAATGGACAGCTGTATTCCAGGTATGATGTTTGGGCAATACCTGGATTTGCACGGATAATATAATCAGGCCTTGGCTGTCCATTAAATGTCACATTATACTTTCTCGCAATGCCATTGGCGTTAATAATAATGTCAGAAGGAATTCTGTACTTTTGAGATATTGAGAATATTGAGTCACCAGGTTGTACTGAATAAGTATTTACACCAGGCGGCATAGATAATTGTTGACCGGAATATATTGTATATGGTGCTGTAAGTCTATTTGCTGCAATGAGTGAGTTTAAAGGAATTTCCCACCGCCTGGAGATTGAAATGGAGTATCACCGGGCTGAACTGTATAGAAAATTGTATAACTCTTCCTCCTGTAAAACGGCAAATTTAGTTATGCTTTATTTATATGTTTGTAATGAATACAAGTGAAAAGGCAATAGTTTTTAATAGTATATAATTATTTTCAGCTGTTTTCCAGGATTTCTTTAAGTTCATTCCATTTTTTATTTATATTTCCTACCCCAACAAGCATGTTAGACATATCAACATTCTGAACTTCAAGTGAAGCCAAAAACTCCTCATTAGCGGCTGAATTTTGTTCCGATATGGAAGATATGCTCTCTACCTCATTACTCATTTTAAGGAAATTTCCAAATACTTTTTGGGTCTTTCAGTTTGATCTTTAACATTTCATTCTGTTTATTAAAGGTATCCTTTAGTGGTTAAAGAAATTCGTAACATCAGAAATTAAGCATTTCCTATTTCTATTGCACTTACACCATTCTTAACTTCTGCTGATGCAAGATTCATTTTCTCCGTTATATCCTTGGTTATTTTATTTATACTGCTAACTTTTTCTGCACTTTCATACGCCAGCTTTTTGACTTCATCAGCAACAACTGCAAACCCCTTGCCGTTTTCACCTGCCCGGGCTGCCTCAATACTTGCATTTAAAGCTAATAAATTCGTCTGTTCAGCTATTTCTGTTATCCCCTGTAAGAAATGACTTATTTCATTTATGCTTGACTCAAGTGCCCTACCGTTTCCAAAGCTGTATTAACAGATTATTAATTGTTTCCATCTGATTATTTACATGGTTTATTTTTTCTGAGCCTCATTACACTCATTCCCATTTCACAAGAAATTTTGCAACGCTATCAGATAGCTGTTTGCCCTCAGTTAGCAGTTCTGTCGCATTAATCATATTGTTATTGATTTCTCCAATATTTACAGCCTGCTCCTGAGCTCCTGATGTAACCTCCGTCATTGATACCATTATAGTGTCATTGGATTTCTTAATAGAAGCTATATTTTCACTAAATCTTATTAAGTCAACATCAAATACCTCAGACACATCATTCACCTTATTTAAGTAAACTTAAGCTTTTCAAGAAGTTCACCGTTTCTTCTTCTTTCTTCATAACTGAGTTAACCAAATCCCTTCCCCATTTGTAAGGAAAAATATTAGAATAATGGCAACATTAAAATACACCAATATCCTAGTTAACCCAGAAGCTGCATTAGTACTGTTAGCCATAGCCAAGGGGTTTATGGTATAGCTGATAATTATAACAATATCAATAAAGCCTCCTACTATTAACACAAGTTCCTTCTGGAAATATAATGCCGACATTGAGAAAGCCAGCATCATTAACATAAAACTACCAATACTGGTTTTGTTCCATATTTGATTGTAGTGCTACAGTACTCATGACTATACTAAATACACCTCCTTTAATCTGTTCTTTAATGGGAACAAAATATAAGGCAGTATTAATTCCTAATATAATAAATATCTTTATAACATTCTCAAAAAATATGGTTAGCTCCATTATAAATAAGACCCTCCAGCAAAATTATCAGTCTGCACCAAATATAACAAATAAATTAACTTTACTTACTCTTTTCAAGTCATATCCTATTGACTTTGTTTTCATGTATTTTCCTCCGTAAATTTATTTTATTAATTATTAACTTATGCATAGCTTTAATATATCACTTGATAATAATACCTTAAAAATAGGAGAAACTTAGTGAGTAAACAAGAAGAAATCTGAATCATTTGTAATGAGACGGACGATAACGAATTGATTTCATTTATAATTCTATCAATAAATATATTCTATAGAAATAGATAAATTCCTCTAAAATAACACTTTTAATTAGTATCATTCATTTAGAGTAAGCTTGCAGGTTTATGGTATAATAAAGGGTATCTTATTAATAAAAAAATCAACGCACAACAACGTTAACAACTAAAGAGGAAGAGGGATAAAATGGTAGATTTAGGAATAATTCAGAAGATGGAAGTAACAAGGAAGGCCCGAATGGGTTATATCTCAATGTGAAAGGTAATAGAGGTAAGGATGATGTTTTATTACCCAAAAATCAGATGCCCCATGACGCTGAAATAGGTGATGAAATTGAGGTTTTTGTATATAAGGATTCTGAGGATAGAATGATATCTACAACAAAAAAGCCTAAGCTTACAATAGGTGAAATGGCAGTTTTATCAGTAGTAGAAACTACTGGAATTGGTGCTTTTTTAGACTGGGGGTTGGATAAAGATCTGTTTCTCCCTTTTAGAGAACAGGTAGGTAAGGTTGTTAAAGGCGGCAAATACCTGGTAGCACTGTATATTGATAGCAGTGACAGGTTATGTGCAACTATGAATATATATAATTTATTAAGAACTGATTCTCCATATAAAGTAAATGATCAAACTCGTGGAACTATCTATAGTATAAGTAAAGAGCTTGGAGCTTTTGTTGCTGTAGACAACAAGCACTTTATTGGCAATCAGTTTGTCCATTTCATCTACTGCCTTATCTTTGTGCTTGTTGATGTTTTCAGGGTCTGTATCATAAAGCATGGCAAGCTTTGACTTTATCTCTGCATATTCATTTATTAAATCTTTAATGTAGGGAACACTTTGTTTTAAATCAGCTATCAGTTCATCAATTGCCTCTTTAACTTCTTCCGGAAGCAGTTGATAATAAAGCCTTCCCTTTTTCGGCATTATGTCTTTAAGCTGAAACAGACGGACGATAATGGAGATAGGTTGATACCGTTCAATACTCCATCAAGCGGAATGGCTGCTAAATCATCTTCATCAATTTTCCCTACAAGTTCTTTTAAGTATTTATATTCCTTAGGGTAAATGGATTTCATATAGTCATCAAAGCCTTTTACCAGTTGATCTGTAGTTTCTTTCAGTGCTGATTTACTGTTTTCCTTAGCTCTGCAATAATCCGCAATTTTATCTGCAAAGGTTTCCTTTATAAGCTGTATACGAATGCTGTCGGCTACTTCCGGCTTAACAAAATTCTTCATAGTCTTTTGGTTTTGTCCCAGAAGACTACATGGATATGAGGATGACTGACTTCATTGTGATGTGCACAAGCCCAGGACAGATTTTTAAGACTGATTCCATTTTTTTGAGCAAGAACCGCAATATGCTTCTCAATGTAATCCTCCCATGCCTTATGATCTTTTAAAAGCAATTCGGCTGCTGTTTGAGGCGTGAATGAAATGACACTTCTAAATATATTAACCTTTTTATATGACAGCTCCCGCACTTCTTTTGCTACCTCTTGCCAGGTTTCAAACTCTACCAAGTTACCGGGATAAAGTTTGCCAAACAACCCGTGACGCATACCTCATTCTTTGATGCTCCAGGACGAGTAGCAAATATATCGGATATGGGCATAATTGCATTTAGGTGTTTTTTATAATTTGGAGGACGAAATCTCTGCTTATACATCAAAATCGACATAAGCAGCTGTTCCTCCCTTAACTTCTGCAATTGCTTTCTTCATTTCTTCATCATCCATAAAGACTGCGATTGCATCAGCACTTTTCATATTGGCGTAAACTAAAGCACGTTTTCTTGCCAGCTTTTCGATTTTTTCAAAAGAAGAGTATCTGTCTTTATCAATCAAGTCCGATATAATGGCGATATTTGCATAGTATCCTGCGGCTGAAATAATTGTAAGTCTGTTAATCATTCCTGCAAGACGGTTAGCCAATGATTTAATTGAAGTTTCTATTTCCTGATGTATGATGGCTGTTATCGTGTCTATGTTTTCTTCGTATCCATTGACAGCCAATCCTTTCTCCACAAATTCTCTAATAATATCAGAAGCAAACACATTCTTCTTTACTGCCAGCTTTTCAATCTGTTCCAAGGTTTCGGTAGAAAAAACCACTGACCTTTTTTGAGTTTTTGGAGTGTTACTTTTAGGCCTATCTTTCACAAAACCCTCCTTTCCGCTTGTCACCCAATGGATGACTAAAAATGCTGCAAGAACCTCGTTACCGGCACTGCCGGTAAGCTGTTTTCTCGTGGGTGGGAACCCCACTATTCCTGCCTTACCTCAAAGGGGAAGGGATTAAACCCTTTCCCCTTTAGGTTCGGGGCTTCCCAAAAGGGAAGATTTCATACTGATGAAAAAAAGTTCATGGTTCAACCTCCTCCATGTCAAGTTCCTCATTCGGCTCATCAACGGCATCCTTTTCAAATTCGGCTTTCAGTTCATCTTCACGCATGGCGTCAAGCTCAGCTACAGTTCTTCCTTTCCGGGTTTCAATCAGATCCTGGTTAAAGTCTTTGAGATGCGGTCTGTGGATTGCTACTTCGTAGCCTTTTTCGCTGTATTTATCACCATTTCATTGCAGCCATCTGACCCCAGTTTCTATAACATCCGTCTTTATCTTTAGCAAGGTAGTCATTGTCCAAGGCGAATACTATTTTTTGATTTCAGGATGCCACTGCAAATATCGTTCAAGGGCGCCATCCCAGGTACATCCGAGAGAGATGCGGTTATCCTGCCTCCAATCATGTCCATAGAGTTTTGCAAAGGTAGCATGGCTCATGGCATCAATGGGACTTTCGCAAACAAATACCATATCGCTCTTCCCTCCGATCACAAAGGGATAGCTCTTATCGGAATTAACGGCATCCATTTTAAATGCCTTATCAGTATAGGTTCCGCGCATGGAACAGTACTTAGGAATACCGCTCTCATCGTATCCGACAAACACACAGTTTCCATATTGGGCTTCCTGATAAACTTTCTTTTCATTCATCAGTACGGATACAATTTCCGGTTCAATACCTCGGATGGAGATTAAATACCAATAGGTTCTTTTAAAATTTTCTGCCTTATCAGGAATAATCAGCGGGCCTTTCTCTTCTTTTTCATAAGGTACTACAGTTTGAATATAAGGTTCATAACGTTCACCAAGCAGTTGTGCAACGGCTTCGGGATAGGTTATATTGCCGTATTTCATCACAAAATCAATAGGACCGCCTTTTTCATCGGCAGTCCAGTGATAAAAACGGTTGCTGTCTTTAAAAATGTACAACCCACCCGATTTTTTTGCATGAAGTGCTTTTCTTCCTCCATTCTCAAGTTCAAAACCATACTGACGTGCAAGATCAATTAAGCTTACGCAGTTTGCTCTTTGTATTTCTTCCTCCGTAAAGTGGCGATATGCTTCCGGGTTTGCGTCTGCATAGGCTATACCTCCATTTCTTCATCCAGTTCCTTTATCTCCTCCAAAATATCTTCAATATCTGCATCGTCATATCGATATTCCAGGGATTCAACAATATCTTTGCAGTCATCCGGCAAATACTCTTTTATTTCATTCTGCACATCACGAATTTCACCCATAAAGCCCCAGCAGCTTGCTTTCCTCGTTGCTTTCATACAGTTTAAATCCGTAGCACTGATCGGTAAGGTAATAATCATATTCCCTAACTTCGCTGATTAAAACCTGTCTTGCCTTTTCAATAGTTTCAGGAGTGACCACACCATATTCCTTTTGTATGTTATCGTATGAAACATAAATCCAGCCTACCTGCCCACTGTCCCAAGGACAGGAAAAACCGGTTGTATTGATTGTAATTCCACTGTGGTCATAAAGATAAATAGGCTCGATAACGAAACTGCTCGAAAGATAATCCAAGATATTATCATGGATGGCTTTTCTGTATGCACCATAGCGATTTCGATACAAAGAAATATCAATCTCCTCTGTAAGTTCCTCGAATTTTTCCTCGGCTTCTTCATAGTCGCCCAGCTTTTTTTCCAAAAGATCCATCAAAAAATCGTCCGGCTCATGAAAGCTGTGTTCGTCACCAAGATTATATCTGCTATGGAAGCAGATCATTGTTCCGAGATTATCTTGTTCCGCACGGGGATGCTGTGGCGTATCATCATTTACCACGAACAAAACATAGGGCTGTTTTACCGCAACCATCGGCATTATGATCACATCCTTTCAAAATAAAGTAATTTAAAATGGCTTTAAAATAACATCCTTAGATATCCCGTTCTGCAATTGCATGTTCAGGCTCTCTGTCATCAGATGAATACCGTGAATCGCTTTCCTGTCCGTTTTCATCAATAATAACCTCCTCCTGCTGCCTGAGTTCTTTAAACTCCAATTTTGTATTAATCTCTGCCTGACGTGCTGAATACTCTGCTAAGCGCTCTTCAAATTCAAATGGTTTTACTACTTCCTTTTTGGCTTCGGAAAGTTGTACAATCGCATCCTCAAGTTTTTGCTTTGTCTGTGCCAGTATGCTGTCGATTTTCTCTACAGCATTTTCAATCCTTGTAACACTTCCAAGCTCGGAATCACCGAGTTCAACACGATAGGTTGATGCTCCTTTGATTTGCACTTCTAACTGGTCAAATGCAGATCGGGCAAGTAAAAAGTTTAAACCGCGATAAGCACCACTTCCAAAGGTTCCCGTTTACAAAAATGTCATGGAGCTTACTCATCATGATAAGCCTTTCACCGGCTTTTACCCTTTCATCGAAGGTCTTGCCGTCAACAAGCATTGAAAACTCTTGCCCAACTGATTGATTTTTCAGCTCAATATCTTTTCCAGAGCTGCAATTTTTTCCTTACAATGAGCAATCATTTTTGGATAATGACTTTCGATGTTTCTTTCTAAAATAATCCTTTCATTGTTCCAGTTAAGCTTTGAGCAATTTCAATCTTGCTACTTCATTATCAACTTCCATTTTTTTCTGCCAGAAGTGGATTAGATGTTGCTATGGCTTTTACTTCAGCAGCAGAGAGAACGGTTTCGTCCATATCCTCACATGAACGAGAAATGCTCTTGCCTGTCATGACTTGACTGATATATTTCAGTTTTTGCTCTTGGATTTGCCACAAGTAAGCATCAAACGTACCTTTAGTGACATATCGAAAGATACTTATCACGGGATTCTCATTACCTTGACGCAGTATTCGGCCATCGCGCTGTTCAATATCACTTGGGCGCCAAGGACAGTCCAGATGATGGACAGCTATCAGCTTATCCTGAACATTTGTGCCTGTTCCAAGTTTTAATGTGCTTCCAAGCAAGATTCTCACCTCACCCATACGTACCTTTTCAAACAGTGCTTCACGTTGTTCATCGGTCTTAGCATCATGAACGAAAGCTATTTGTCTTCAGAAATACCCTTTTCAGTCAGGCACTGCTTGATTTCATCATAGACATTAAACTGTCCGGGCTTTGGTGTGCCGGAATCACAGAAAATAATCTGAGTAGAGCGTTTTTCTTTGGTCTTCTGCCATATATCAAACACTTTATCAATGGCAATATTCAGCTTGCTGTTCGGATCATTTGGGGCATCTTCAATAATCAATCGAGGGTCGATGGACATGAGCTTAGCTTCATTCGTCAGTTTAAGCATATTGTCGGTAGAAGCATCAACTTCGCCGCTTCGGATTTTATCAGCTCGCTCAACAAAGGTATCCATCAGCATTTTTTGAAATGGTGTGGCTTCTGTTGCGATAATGGCTGCTTTACCACCCTCAATATCTGGAGTCGGGAGATTCAGCATATCGGCAGTCTGAATATCAGCTACGAGTTGAAACATATTCATAAGTTCAGGCAGGTTGTGGAATTTTGCAAACGGTTTCTCATGCGATAACCGGAGCCTTCCGGCGTTATTTCCAAAGAAGATACAACTTCACCAAAGGTGGCAGCCCAGCTGTCAAAGTAGTTTAAGCCATTTTTTGAAGCGTCTGTGGCTGCAAGTATCTCTGCATGACATACATCTCACTCATGCTGTTGGAAATGGGTGTCCCTGTGGCAAATACCACACCTTTTCCATTGTTGATTTCCTGCAAATACTGGCATTTTAAAAGCATATCGGTAGCCCTTTGGCTTGCCGATTTACCGATACCGGCAACGTTCCTCATTTTTGTATAGCTGAAACAATTTTTGTAAACATGGGCTTCGTCTACAAACATGTAATCTACACCAAGCTGTTCAAAAGTTAAAAGGTCATCCTTCTTTTCCTCAGCAGCAAGCTTTGTCAGCCTGTTTTTGAGGTTGTTTTGAAAGATGACCATTTGTTTAATTGACCAATTGTCGCCCTTTTCATCACGCATTTTCTTGATAATGTAAGATAGTTGGTTAATTTCTTCATTCAATTGCTTTTCCTGGCGCTCTTTTGAGATAGGAATACGTTCAAATTGACTGTGACCGATTATAATGGCATCGTAATCACCCATAGCGATTCGGGAAACAAACTTGTTTCGGTTGGCTTTATCAAAATCCTTTTTGGTTGTCACTAAAATATTGGCTTGCGGAAAGAAACGGTAGAACTCTTTTGCCCATTGCTCTGTTAAATGATTGGGAACAACATATATGGGTTTTTTAATAGCTCCAATACTTTTCAGATACATCCCTGATGCAATAAGGGCTGCGGTTTTTCCTGCACCAACCACATGTCCTGCCAAACCTGTACCTGAATAAATAACCCTCGCCGCAAAATTCCTTTGGTGCGGTCGCAGCTTTACCTCCTCACTCATACCGGGGAATATCAAGTGAGATCCGTCATACACACGAGGTCTGATGGTATTAAACCTTTCATTATAAATATTAAGAAGCACCTCAGCTCTGTCTTTATTGCTGAACAGCCATGCTCCAAAAGTTTCTTTAATTTGATTTTGTTTAGCTCTTGCGATCATGGTTTCATTGGCATTGACAACATATTTTACTTGATCTTTCCCGTTTGCATCCACATAAGGTACAGGGTCACGCACTGTTGTACTCTGTAAGTTCAAGCAATCCTCAAAAATCTGATAGGCATTTACTCTGCTTGTTCCATAGGTCTTATTAACCTTAATAGAACTGGCATCCCTTGTTTTGTTCAAAACACGCCACTGGGTGGTATACTCCATATAATCAATGTCAATAACATCTCTAAGATAATAAGGAGTACCAAAGGTTTCATGCATAAACTGGCGGTAATATTCAATCGGTATCCAAGGAGAACCAATGCGAAAATCAATATCCCCGGGCAGCAGCCTTGGAGGCTGCACTGCTTCTAAAGCCTCTACATTTCGTGTGAAAAGGTCCGGATATTCTTCTGCTTTTATTTTTGCATATAGCAGCTTATCTTTGACCTGTCCGCTTAAGTATTCTTCATTCAGTTCCCAGCCTTCGTAATAGTTGCCGTAGTATTTCTGTGGATTCAAATAAATTCTGTCTCCAAGTTCATCAATCAGCTCATCTGCGGTTTTACCGGTCAGGTTTGCCATATACGGCAAGTCTATTTTCATTTTAACATTAAGGCTGATTTCAAGTGCTTCCTTTGCTGTTTCCGCCCTGTCCGGCAAACGGTATGATTTAATGGTTGCTTTATAAAATATTGGTGCTTTAACCCATGACTGTTTATCCTCGCTCTGATCCTCAATAGAACGTAAGAGCGGAAATTGGTCGTCATCCGAAAATACTGCAATATTGGATTTGTCATTGATAAACCCACATCGGTCAACGAATCTATCATATACGCTGTTAAGTTTTTTCTGCGCTTTTTGAAGTTCATCAGGCGTGTAATCCCTTGTCTGTACAGCAATAACATTTAAAAGCGCACCTCTGATTTCACAAAGCCCTTTAATCCTTTCAGCTCGTTTCCCTGTATAATCCTGTGGTATCAACTTGTTATGCTCACAATAATATATTTTTTCATCCAACACCACATAGGTATAGTTTTTAGTTCCTTTAGGAGCATCCAGCTCAGTTACTTCATTCACTGATTCTTCCTCAGCGGCTTCTAACGGTTTATCAGCTTCTGCGGTAAAGGTTGCGTGGAGCTTATTAATGGCCTTATCAAGTTCTGCATATAAATCTTGCCCTTCCGGTGCAATACAGGCTGTACCCTCCTCATTTCCATACATATTCCTGCTGTGTCTCATTTCACCCAAAACCATGTCAGGGTGCTCATAGAAATATTGATTGATGTTGATGTAGTCTGTTTTTCTCGTATTGGTAAAAACCCAGTCCGGCAAAGAATACTTATCAACCTTTCTTGGACGATCAAGCTTTTTAAAAAATAAAATATCGGCCGTAACTTCCGTCCCCGCAAGTGCTTTAAATGCATTGTTCGGCAACCGGACAGCACCAATCAGGTCGGCTCTTTGTGCTATATATTCCCTTACCGCAGTATCTCTTTTGTCCATTGTTCCTTTACTTGTGATGAAACCAATGATACCGCCCGGTTTTACAAGATCCAGGGATTTGGCAATAAAATAATCGTGAACCAGAAAATCCTCATCAGCATATCTCTTGTCGTACAGCTTTATATTATTGAATGGAATATTCCCAAGGACCACATCAAAAGAATTATCCTCAAAGTTTGTGGTTTCATACCCCTGCACATAAATATTGGCTTTTTGATATAGTTGCTTTGCAATTCGTCCGGTGATACTGTCAATCTCAACACCGTAAAGAGGCGTGTCGGCAATTGCTTCGGGAAGGACTGAGAAGAAGTTTCCCGTCCCCATCGCTGGGTCAAGAATCTTTCTATCCCTGCCACCTTTAAAACCGAACCTCTCAAAGGCATTATAGATGCATTTTACCAGTTCCGGCTCGGTATAATAAGCCGTGATAGTGGAATTTCTGGCATCCTCATATTCTTTTTCATCAAGTAAAACTTTTAATTCCTGATACTCATTTTCCCATCCTGATGCTGTATCAGAAAAGGCATTGGCGAGGCCACCCCATCCCACATAACGTGCAAGGATAATTTGTTCTTCGGGATTAGCAAGGCGCTTTTCATTTTCAATCCGCTTTAAGAGTTTGATTGCTTCAATGTTATTTTTATATTTGGTTTTTGCTCCGTTTGGATATAGGTTATAATCCTCGGAATAACGGAAATTCAACTTGGTATGACGGGACTGTCCAGACTTTGCTTCGACAGATAAGGGAATATCCTTAGCCGTTTGCTCCTGCGGTTTGCTTTCTTTTTCTTCCGAATTCTTTTCATCCGGTGTATGGTATTGTTCTATTTCTGCCAGTTCCTTTTCAAGTTCATCTTTCAAGTCTTCAAGGTCCTGCCAATACTCCGACTGTTTGTAAGAAAAAATTGCTCCCGATTCCCACTTCTTCTCAATCTCAATCAACTCAGCCTTTACTTCTTCAAGCTCGTTTTTAAGCGAGTTAAACTTTTCATCTTGGTCTATATTTACTTCCTGTAAATCCAAATACCGTCCTTCATCAATCAGTTTTCGGATAACTATAGCAGCTCTCAGCCATGTTATATTGGTTTTATGCTTTTCTCCGTTTTCATCAGCCCAGTCAAATTCAATGCCAATGCTGTTGTGGTTTTCAAATCCAATCCCTTGTTTATTTACAGAATGACCTCCAACCCCATATTCAGCTTTCAAAAACGCACTAAATGCTGAGCCTGTCGGATTAGTCATTGCAAAATCATAAATCCGCTTTTTACCATCTTGCATTACACTACCTTCAAGAAGCACAATTTCAATAAGCTGCTCCTCGCTGCCTTTTGGTGTCAGGTCAAACAGGTTCATTTGTTTACTCTGCATTGGCTCTGCTTCAATGGTTTCAACTTTATGAGCTTTTGAAATATCTTCAATTTGAGAATAGATGGGGTTATCCTGAATTGCTGTTTTAGCTGTAGGTAGAGATACTTGACCTACCGGCATCATTCTATAAAAGCCTATTTCCTGAAAGTTTGGCTCGCTTGCCTTTTCCTCTTGCCTTATTTTTACATCCTCGAATTCTTGCAGTAGATCAGTAATTTCAATCAATGGAGCTTCAAATTGCTTAAAATACTTATCGATATCCGCATCGGTCAAAGAAACATATTCACCTGTGTTATAATTCACTCTTGCAACCAAAAATGTTCCAAAAATCGGCTGTCCATTAACAATGCGGTTAATAGAAGTGCTGTCAAAGTCCACGTCATCAGCACATATCGCATCAATACCTTCTGTAATTTCAATAGTAGTAAAAGTACCTCCGACTTGTTTTTGAAGCTCCTTATATCCATTATGGATTTCAGTAACATAAGGCGTTTTGTCATGTTCTACTACCAAAACTTTCAATAGTTTTTCCTTTATCTTCGGCTCATCAGTTCCCTTCATTTCTTGGAGTTCATCAGGGATATTATAATCTCCGATGGGATCATTTTCGGGCATAAAAAAAGAGCCATCCGTTAATGACTCATTCTTTTCGGATAGCTCCACATTTGGAATATAAGGTTCACTGCTTATCTCACTTTGTAAATCAGTTCGTTCAGAACGATTTCCTCTGCTGCTGATCTCAGGCTGTACATATGTCTGGTTTTCTCCATGATGTCCTCGGTGTTCGGCATCGGGTCGGACTTCAACATCTGCTGTGTGATGTACTCTATTTTCTCCACTGCTTCCTCTTGTACCCGGTGCATGGTCGCCATCAGAGTGCCATCCATTTTCAAAATCATATATCGCTGTGGATTTTGTTCTTTGAGGTACTCCATTGCCATCCTGCCGTATTTCCCCAGTGGCCTGTCGTCCTCGCTGTTGTTCGAGATTTGGATATTGGGAATATTCACTCCGTCTATCTCTGTGTAACTCACGCCTATTTTGCTCATTTTCTGCTCTCCTTTCTTTCTCGATGATTTTTATGTTCCGCTCAATTTCAATCAAGATTCCTTTGGAAATATCGGTGACAGTATGGCCAAGTTTTGCAATTAAAGGAATGGTATTAAAGTGAGCAATGGTAGCCATTCCGTATCCTAATTCCATTTCTTCATCGGTTAATCCGCATCTTTTCCCTACAAAATATGAAACACTGTCGCTGATAAGTTCTTGAAGCTGCATTTCCAGTCCGTCTTGCGGAAGGTCTTCAAATAGGTGATTCCCAAAGTCGTTCTGAAAGTTTTGCAGGTAAGTATCCAGGTTTTCCATAACAGCTTCATAAGAGATTCTGCGAAGGCAGTCTGCAAAACCTGCTGTCTTTATGTTATGCCCGTATGAAAGACGCAGTTCGATACGCTTCTTCATATCTTCTTCAAGCCGCCAGTTTGTTGCAATCACATCTCTGCCATTGGTCTGAGAAACATCAAACAAGTGCTTGATAGTAAGTCTTGCGTTTTCATATTCACATACTGCAATACCTGTCGCACCTTTGTTGACGTATCTTCCAACCCTATTCCAAACTGCTGTAGGTGCAAGCATTGTAACATTTGGGTTTTGAGCATATACAAGCAGTGCATTATCAAAACTGTATTTGAAGAATTTAGATGCAAACGCAAGGTAATCCCGCCAGGCACTTTCGCTCCGTGTAATATGGGGAGCGATTGTTTCATAGATCGTTTTTAACCTTTCATCTTTTCTCAAGCAGTGTTAGCCTCCTTTCTGTCAGGGTAGGTTTGGAAATATAGTTCAAGCGCTTCTTCCACCACCTTTTCAATTTCACTTGTCTTGGAATCAGGCGAAAAAAATTTGGAGTAAACTTTATGTTTGATTTTAATCGATGGAGCCGATGATGATTTTGGTTTTCTGTTTATTTCACCTGATAGAATCTGATATGTGGTTTTCTCGTTAAGCTTGCTGTTTGCTGAATAGCTCCTAAGCATTTCAGTCTTTTTCATATCCACTTTGAACTCATTTTCCGAAAGAACCTTTTCAACTTCTTCTTGCTCCGTATCAGCAAGGTATGAAAGATCAACCGCACATCGCAGGGAGATTTCATCGCAGTCAACCCTGTGCTTTAAACCGGCGATCAGTTTATCAACTCTTAACAAACGGGCAACAGTATTTCTTGAAAGTCCATATTCAATCCCTACTTTATCGAGAGATTTTAACTTGTTCCCCAGTGGGGAACAAGTTTCGTCACTCCCTTTATATTCAGGGTTTTCGAGCCTTATTAACTCGTTGATGATGTCATTTCTTTTGCCCTGTGAAAACATTTTAGAGTGCCTTAGAGCAAGCACGGCCGCTTTTTCCGACGGCAGCATATCTGTAAAGGAGCGCTGAATTACATTTGTTTCTACCACATACATGAGGGCTTCTTCATCAGACAAGCTGTCCTTTACAATACAAGGGCCTTCTGTAAGTCCTGCCAGTTTTGCTCCATTCATTCGATTATGACCGGCAAGCATTTCATATTCATAGCCGTTTTCGTCAGATTCAATTCTTCTTACGATCATCGGCATCAAAATCCCATTTGATTTGATGCTCTCTACCAAGTCATCCAATCGCTCGTCGCTATATAAGCGAAACGGGTGATTTTGATATGGTCTGATTTTATTAAAAGGTATCATCAAAATCCCATTATCTCCTGATTTAGATGGCATTGATGCTGGTTCAGCAGCCTGCAATAATTCATCAAGAGATTTAACTTTCTTAGCTGTTGGCCTTGTTACCATTCGATATCAGCTCCTTTGCAACTTCACTGTATGCAAGTCCTGCCTTTGACTTTCTATCAAAATCTATGACACTCATGCCGTAACGATTTGCTTCACCCACTCGAATAGATCGTGGAATCTGCATTTTAAAAATTTTCATCCCGTTACCATAGGCTTCTGTAACTTCAGCACAGACTTCCTTGTGAAGATTGGTTTGCATATCGCACATCGTCATCAAGATTCCTTCAAACTGAATTCCAGGGTTAATTCTCTTTCTGATTTTTAAAATGGTTTTCGTCAAGTCTGTAAGGCCCATTGTTGCGTAATATTCGGGGTTGATCGGAATGATTACGCTATCGGCAGCTGATAGTGCATTAATGGTCAACGGACCTAACGAAGGATTTGTATCAATGAGGATAAAATCATAATCGTCGCGTAGCGGTTCCAGGATGTTCGAGAGTAATTTCTCACTCCCCATTTCCATACGCAGATTAGCTTCTACAACAGATAAATGAATACTGCTCGGAATAAAATCTACTTTACCATGAGAATGAATGTACTCTACCTTATTTGGCAGTTCTTCCTCATCCATAGCTTTGTTCATAACATCTGCAATAGTTATATGAACAGAAGTGCTGTCGTCCACAAAAGATGCTGTCAAATTGGCCTGCGGGTCAAAGTCCACTGCCAATACCCGCTTACCAAGTTCTCCAAGAGAATATGCCATGTTTCGGACACTGGTTGTTTTGGCGACACCACCTTTTTGGTTCGCCACCGCTATAATTTTACACATTCGTATCTTAACCTCCTCAAAACTGCTGTTATTTGCCTTTTTGGGCATAAAAAAATTGGACTAAATCAGTGAAACCCTTGTGTTTAAAAGGTTTTCTAATTTAGTCCAAGTATAACAGCTTCATCCACAATAATTAAATCAAAAAAGTCCGACGAAAATTCTTTGTATGTTTCAGCAAAATCTTCTTGTCCAGTTACACCTTGATAGATTGCAAAGTAAATTTCGTATGCTTTGTCTACCTCTTTGTTTTTGATTTTTGTCATTTTGCGGTTATTGCTATCAGCATTAAAGAATTTGAAATCTTTACGCATTGGATCATCAACCAAAACATTTCTATCTGCCAAGAAGAGAATTCTTTTCTTTGTTCGTGACTTCCAAAGACGGTAAATAATTTGAAAGGCTGTATATGTTTTGCCCGTTCCTGTTGCCATAGTTAAGAGGACTCTATCCTGTCCGTTAGCAACCGCTTCTACTGTGCGGTTGACAGCAATACACTGGTAATACCGAGGTTTTCTTTCATTATTGGGATTATAGTAATAATCTTGGGAAACAATCTTATCCGCTTCCTCCTTAATCCCTTTGTGTTCCTTATATTTATTCCAAAGCATTACAGGAGTGGGGAATTCATCTAAGGTTAGTTCTGTCTGAACTGCAGTGCCTTGAGAAGTTTTATCGTAAAAAGCAAAACCATCACCATTTGATGTGAATATGAATGGAATATCTAAAATTTCCGCATAGATCAGTGCCTGTTCCATTCCATCGGATATACTATGATTATTGTCTTTTGCCTCAACAATAGCCAGCGGAATATTGGGTTTCCAATAAAGAATATAATCCGCTCGCCTCTGCCTACCACGTTTTACGGTTTTCCTGCGTACAGTGATTTTTCCTTTTGTAAAAGAAACCTCTTCACGCAATTGCAAGTCCCTATCCCATCCTGCTGCAAGAATAGCTGGAGTGATGTATTTTGTGCGTATGTCTTGTTCAGACATGATCTTTTTATTCATTTTTACTCCTCGCTTTCTTAGCCTTTATGGTTCTTCCGTCCAAGGGTTTTTCTGCATCTACAGGAATCAGCCAGAGGTTTGCCTTTTTGATTGCACCGCCAATTTTACCGTTATTGCAATATATAGTTACCATTCGACCAGATATGTTCCATTTTAATCCAGTTTCTTTTACAGTTAAATAGTCAATCAAGTGGTACACCTCCAACTTATAGTTAATTACTCAATTTCATTATATTTCAAAATATAGAAAAGTACAAGATGTAGCACAATTTGATCCAAAAGCTCCTGAACCATTCAGCACCAAATGTTACTCTTGCATATATAGGGATTACCAGGGACCAGATGGATTTACTTAAATTTGAATCTATAGGAATCCGGATCCTGGATCAGGACTCTGGATGGTGAAACGGTGGGGTGAATTTGATGAATGATGAATTATAGAAATTGTGACAAAAGACGCTGTAGCTGAAATCATATATAATAAGATAGACGCGGCGATGGCTTATGATATGCTTGAGCGGTTCAAAGGTATTGGCCTGATGGAGCAAAGTAGACTTGAAAGGTAGTAAAATAGCTATTTGGCAGATTGACTTTTTTTAAACTCTTAAATTTGATCTATATGCTTTAAAGTATTTAAATGTTCCGTTTCTACACAAAGGTAAAAATAGTGTTAAAAGATCTAGTAAAGTTATAACATATAGATTACCTGAAGAGGAGCTGCAAAAATATCTAAAATTTAGATTTTTAATAACCTTATCCATCCATATAACTGAAAGATACATAAATGAATTGAGTATCTTTCGGGAAAATGACCTTCACGCTTACAGGGCAAAAGGGTGGAGGTCATTTTTATTATCTAAAATTGAATTGTTAAAAATTGTATATAGCTTCCAATGATTCAAATTGTATATTATAATAATAATATGAACCATTTAAGCACCTGAAGATATTGAGTAGTTTCAAAATTATTTGATAAAAAATCTTCACAATTAAATGATATGCATCCCCAAAGGAAAACGGCGGAACAAAAAAAGGAGATAATTATGGCTGAAAAAAATTGGAAAAATATAAGCTTGAAAGGAAAGCTAGAATCATACTGTAATGGATTTGGGCAACCAGTGCCTATAAATATTAATGAACTTTTAAAAGGTAAAACTACATTTGAAGAGAATGCTTCACCTTATGAAAAGTATTTAGTAGGAATATCATTTGATATAGTTGTACATAACAAAGATCTGAGCAAAGAAATCATTGTTGGTTCTATCCATGGGAAATACTATGATATTGAAAAATGTGAAAAAGATGATGCTGATATAGACGAAGCATTCAACGATATTGATCAGTATACTTTTGACATATATAATCTTCCGAGTGATTTAGAAGGTGATGAAGTATCTATCATTAGTGATAATATATTTTCAATAGATTCTTTATATATTGAACCTGAATATAGGAATAATAGGTATGGGACTTGTGCTATGTTACTTTTACCAAATGCACTCGAAACACAATTCAATCGCAATGTAGGTTATCTTATAACAGAGCCTAGACCAATATATGACCCTCAAAAAGAGGATAAGAATAGTAATGGAGAATGTGTGTTTCTTGAGAAGAAGTTGATAAGATTTTGGGAGGCTTTAGGTTTTAAAAATAAAGATTCATTATTTTATTTTAATGCTGATTATGATATGCAAAAAGTATATTTAAGTAATAAAAATATCAAGTGATGCAAATACTTGGGTGTTTGTAGTTAAGGAACATTAAATGACATAATCCAGGTCCCAAAGTAAACGGTGGAGCAAAAAGCAGGAGGTAAATAATGAAATATGCACCTGGCCAGCATGTAAGATATAAAAAATATACTGCACAAATTGTTTTTTGCTTTCCTGCAGATGAGAATGGCATGGTTGCATATGCAATTAAGTATATAAAAGGAGATATGGAATTACATAGACAATGTATGGAAGATGAGCTTTCTGAAGATAGGCAAATTCATTTGGATGATATATTAAAGTAAGAAGAACAGGAGAATGTGACATGGAGTTTGTTCAACCAATAAGAGAAAAAAATCAAATAGAGTATATAAAAACTTACTTGAAAGGTTCCAACTTCAGGGACTACTGCTTATTTACCCTGGGAATCAATTCAGCTCTCCGGATAAGCGATCTTCTTAACCTTAAAATATCTGATGTCATAGATGAAAAGAAGCAACCCAGGAACCGGATCCAGATGAGAGAAAAGAAAACCGGAAAGACAAAAGATTTTCCAATATCAGATACTGCAAAAAAGGCTATTAAAGAATATCTCAAGCTGCGTGGAAATTATTCATTTGATGAGGCACTATTCCCATCCAGGAAGGGTGGTGGAGCTCTCCTTAGAAACCAGGCTTATAAGGTAATTAACAGAGCTGCAAGAGCTGCAGGCATAACCGAGAAGATTGGGTCCCACACTATGAGAAAAACATTTGCCTACCAGGCATATCAAACCGGTGTAGATATAACTTTGATCCAGAAGCTCCTGAACCATTCAGCACCAAGTGTTACTCTTGCATATATAGGAATAACCAGGGACCAGATGGATGATGTTTACTTGAACTTGAATCTATAGGAATCAGGATCTCTGGATGAGATCTGCACTCACTGATATAATATTAAATATTAAACGGTGGGGAAACTTTCTAGTCTCCGGGAAATGGTTAATTTATGGTTGATAAACCGCATTTTTAAAGGAGGGAGTGATATTTCTAGTGTCAATGACAGTTGGTAAGTTAAAGCAAATTTTAAGCCAAATCACAGATGATGATATTGAAGTGAAGGTGTTGGTACAAAATGATATGACAGTTGGTGTAAAAATAGCCGAAAAAGGTATTAACCATTTTCTTATCGAAACTGATAATAATAATGAACTCAATACAATTGAAACTAAATCAAATAACCAACTAGTTCAAGAACTGATAAAAGTTGAAAAGAAAGATAGAACAGGCGAAAAAATTAATTTGACTGTAACAGCAGTTAACCATGTTGGAGACTGTAATAAGAAAATTGTTTATACATTTAAAGGTTTTGACAGTAAATTATATAAATGGCATACTTCAAAATTACTAGTACTGCGGAATGAACGAAAATATAATCTCCGTGGAACTATTGAAAGTGTAGAGGGTAATACAATAAAATTAAAAAGATGTACATTCTCATTAATAAGTGAACAAGAGTGATTGTTGGGAATGGTGGATTAATGATTGAATATAAAATATTTTCTGGTAATAGAAAGAAGAAATAAAAATGTTGTTTTTCAAAGGTGATGGAAAGATTTATAAAGTAATATTTTTTAACTTGTCAAAAGTAATTTGGATGAATACAAGTGATGATAAACTTTTAAATGAAATTTTTAATAAATTGAAAGACAGTTCACCAAAGAGTACTTTGAGTGATTTAATTAGTATTATTAATAGATATGGAATAGCTTATAAATACATACATAATTTGGATTCTGTAGTGGGTAAGATTGATGGGGAATATAAGCTGTATTAGGGGTAGCTGTCATGTACTGCAAGGCAAATCCATAAATTAACATAACAGATGTTTTAAAAACGGCTTTTGCGAGAAGCTGTTTTTATTTTATGGGCCTAATGGGAGCATAGCTGTAACCAAAGGCAAAGTAAATTTTGAAATCAGCCATATCAATGATCTGAAGCATATAAATGAAATTCAAGATTTATAAAAAAGGCAATCTACGAAATAGGCTATTTTACTACCTTTCAAATCTACTTTGCCCCTGATGCCCCTGATGACACGGATGCTCCCATTAGGCCTTATTATACCTTTTTGGGGGGTGGCAAAAATACCTAAATCAGTTTATTCCCCAACCATGCCGTCCCCATCTTTGTCATCCATATACTTATAAAGCCAGTGTTCTCTGGTAATGGGCATTTTAAATCCAGCAGCTTTAGCTTCAGCAATTGTTACTTTTCCATTATTGTTAGTATCAATCCGAGAGATATCGTTGTCTGATGTAGTCGATATATTTGGTTTAGTAGTAGGAGTTGGCTTGATAGTAGGAGTTGTTGTTTTATTGAGTGTTTGATTAACAACATCGGGATTCACATTATCAAATTCATCTTGAATCACATTACCCTTTAATGTATATTTGAAACTGTAGTGGCTGGGAATTTGGGTTTTTGTATCAGGATAGGTGATAATGGCGATAAAGTCTGTGCAACCACCCGCATCTCGAATAACCTTTTCCATATAAGCCTGATCTCCATAACGGTTTAATACACTATTCTGAGGTGTGATATTATAGGCATTTGATACACCACCCAATGAATCCGCAATAACATGACCTTCATCTAAATCTTCTCGCTCCGTACCAAGTACTTTAGCTTCATCTTTAAAATAACGACCATTTGCCAAAACAGGCTCTTTTGATTGGTTTTGAGGAATAATCTGTTTAGCTGTTACTTTGATCAACTGTCCATATTCATTAGTGTAAGCCCAATATTCCCTGTCTCCATAACCAACATCAACAACAACCAGCTTTTCTCTGTTTCCTCTGATATCGCCACCATCCACTTCAATTTTTCTATATTTACCATCAATTAACAGAGTTGTCTGAGTAATAGTCTCTTCAATAGATATAGTTCTATTAGCACCATCCCAATTTACTTTAGCTCCAAGACTTTCTGAAATAAACCTTATAGGTACAAAAGTTCTGCCATCCTTTATTTGTGCTGGAACATCCAGTACCTTTACCTCACTGTTAACATATGCCTGTACAACATCAATTTTAAGCACTACAGTTGTGCTTCCTTTTATCCCTGTAACAGTTCTTGACTCCCCATCCCAACTAACTGTTGCCCCAAGAGATTCAAAAACAGCTCTCATTGGTACTAAAGTTCTTCCATTTTCAACATATGGATCTACATCAATCTTAAGCTGGTTATTGTTAATTACGATTTTAATTTTTTCTTCAGCCCCAGCAGCACTAAACGAAACACAAAATACTAATACCATCACAAATGCAAATATTCTTTTCTTAATATCCATAATTCTTGTAATATTCATACTATACCTCTTAAGTTTTTGTTTTATATTATCATAAATTTCAGTGTAATAACGTAAAAAAGAAAAGTTTCCTAAAGAGATACAAAAACAGCTCTCATTGGTACAATTTGACAAAAATTTAACATTAAACGAAAGGATTCCTTCGCTCACATAAGCCTAATGCCTAATGAAAGGGTAGCTGTTATTGCTACAGTCATATTTATATGCAGTAACGAAAAGAAGCACAGACTTACCCAGAATTGGTAAATCTGAAATCTTTCTCGTATAAGTACTGTGATACTGCTCAGATTTACATCCACACTTAGGACACTTCTGGCTTAAGGTTTTTGACTTTAACATTATTACTATTTTCTCAGGTGTTTCATCTTTGCTTGTTATTTCAATCTCTCCAGGATAGTACCTTTGTAACTCTAATGAATATGCCAAAATAATCTCCGCCTTTATATTGTTTGCCGACAGTTTAGATCATTTTGTTGCTTTCATCAATGGCAAATACCCACAATTGCGGATGAACCCCACTTAGACCGGACAAGTGGCTCAAAACGGACCAGATTATTCAGTTCCAAAAAAACGTTTCAATAGTCCTTTTCAATATAGTTGTCTGGCACATTCTCCCAAGTATTACACTTAGATCTTACTTTTCTTTTAAATGTACGAAATAATTCGTACTCATCAAAATTTTCTAATTCAGTTACTTCTTCTACAGCATCCCTCAATGCTTTTCTTATATCACTGTTGAGGTGGTCAATTACTTTCTCAATATTAACTCTACCCACTTTATTAAAACCCCTTTCAAATTATATTATTTTATAGTATATTTTGTTTTTATTCATAGGCTTAGTTATCCCAATCAATATGTACTTTCAATGTATATATTGTTCCTAATGCCAAACTTATATGTTCAGAATCACTTTTACCATTTCCATCATCTAACCCACAAAGAGCTTCTATGCTCCAAAGTAGTTTAACTATGTTTTCGCCAACGACATTTTTTTTAAAAGAAAGATTTTCAGATAACTTTAGTAATTTATCAGTTATAAAATTAAGAGTTCCAAAGTATTTTAATCTTTCATCATTTTCTTTATTTTTAAAACCTATTATTATACTTTCTAGTTGATCTAGTGCAAATTTAGCATTCATAATTCCTATATCCTTTCATTTTTATAGCCTATTAACATATTATTCCAATAAGAAAAATAATCAAGTGCATCATATATAGCAAGCTTAATTTTATCAACAGGTGAATTAACATTTGCTATTGAAAAAGATTGTACATATATATCACTTATAAGTGGATCATACCATTGTGAGATATACCCATCATTATTTTTGTATTTTAATATTTTATTATATTCAATTTTTAACCATTCCTTCATTTGCTTATATTTACTTTGGATTACTTCCTTTTTGTCTCTATTATCTATTAACATTTCTATGTTTTTTAAAGAATCTTCTATGTATTTGTAATTTTTTTCTGTATAAATCCTTTCTTTCTCAAATCTTTGATTACTCATATTTTAACCTCCAATAAACGGTATGAAATTTAAAATTGCCTCTAATAGAATTAGAGGCAATTTGCTTTTCATGCGAGAGAACAGTATAATTTTTCAAGGTTTTCTATTGAACCAAAATCAAAATTAGTTTTATTTTTTAACTCTTTATAGTATTCCTCTATACTTTCTTTAGTAATTATCTCAGTACCCTTATTTTCTTCTTCACGCTTTCTCCATGCAATTTGCCACGGTACTTCTGAATGAGTTAGCTTTTCAAGATATTTTCCATCATATTTTCCATAAACATTCCATACCATTTCTAGTGTCATAATTTCTTCTTCATTAAAGCAACAATCAACACTACTTGGTTTTGGTAAGCTATCATTGCTTTTGTATCCAAGTGTTTTATAGTGAATATACATGTCAGGAATAACAGGTCCATGAAGCCATGCCTGAAAATCTTCACAAAATAAGGGCCTTCCAAATATACCAAGCAGCCATGCTTGTGCATAATAGACAAGTTTTTGTATTTTCAATGGTGTAATAGATTCTCCTGCATCTACATCCATTTTATTTAGAAAATAATTAGCTGTTATAATAGGCTTTTTGTCTCCTGTTTTAGATATATAACCTTGTACTTTGTCAGATGTTTTTTTAAATGCAATTTTAGTCAAAGCATTATTATTATTATCTAATAACTCTTTCATTTTCAAAGGGTTAAACAATTCCTTTAATCTATTGCTATATTCTTTAGTAGGCATTAAGCCTTGAATATATCTTACGATAGTTGTTTCACCCCAACCTAGTAACTTTGATAACGGTTTTTGACCAATATCGTACTTTTCTAATAGTTCTTGAATTTCTTGAGTTTGAATTATTCCAGTTATCTCTCTATATTTTTGATTTGCTTTTTCAATGTTTTCATCGCTAATTGATGAAATATAAACTTCATTACCGCAGCATTCGCAATAGGCAATTTCGCCCATATAAGAAAACTTAATACCTTTAATTTCAGTAAAAATCTCTTTTTCAGTTATTGTTATGTCAACATCATTATCGCATTCATAACAATATTCTTTCATTCTTTTTAATCCCTCCATCATATAAAAAATCCCCCTTAAAACATATTATATATATCTATCTATAAATATGGAAATCTCAGCTTAAATTCTTGAGGGTGAAAAGACATACAAATGACATTATTTCGTAGTTTTAATTTTATGTAAATAATATCTCGATTGTTTACACCTTCAATACTTAAAGTTTGACCAAAAAACCAAACTTCCTCACATTTCCATTTTGGATTATCATCATAATCTGTATATGAATAGTTTGTAACATCTAATGCTAGTATTTGTTCACAAATCATGTCATGCTTTATATTATACAAGTTCCTAAATTCTCTTGTTTTGTCAACGCCCTGTGTTCTATCTAATATTTTCAGGTTATTATAGGAATCTTCTATAATGTTATGTACTTTGGTTAAAAATTCCCGTACTTCAATTTCAGATTTCTGCATTTATCATATATCAGCTCCTTAGTATATATAGAGTTATAACTATATTACTATTATACTCTTATATATTATTCGGAGTCAATATAAATAGTGTCAATTGATACTGTTTTTATTATCGTCATTATTTAAATAATTATTCACTGTTTTTTAAAAGAATTTTTAAAAATATTTTCATGTTGAAGATAGTGTTGAGTAGAAAACGGCTATAGGGTTGTAAAAATTTTACACCTATAGCCGATAAACGATAATGGAGAACAGTTTTATATGTGACCTTTATATAATTTGAATTTGGGTGTTTTTGCATATCCCCCCGAAAAGGATGAATAAGTGCTTGTAATTATTTAAAACACTGGGCTAGCAGATTTATAAAATATACTTAATAACTTGCTTTACTTTTAATTATAGAGTGTGATATAATTTTAACGAATTAAATAGGTGATGGAGTTCGCCATTAACTGCTATTATGCTAATGACTCCTACATAATTTACCTAAAGGTATTTTATGTAGGAGTTTCTATTTGCAATTTAAAATGAAAGGAACTTGGATTATGAAAGCACAAAGTATTAAAATGTTGAGGACTTTAAAAAGCACATCAAAGTACATAGTTATTGGATGCTTGGTAGGTCTTTTTGTAGGTGGAATTAATTCCGCTTTTCTCAAAAGTCTTGAAGTTGCTACTGAGAATAGATTACAGCATCCTTGGCTAATTTTCTTTCTTCCGTTAGCAGGTGTTTTTGTGAGTTTTCTTTATGTTAAATTAGGAAAACAATCTTCAAAAGGAAATAATTTAATTCTTGAAAAAATCAACCATGAAAATGTCAAAATACCTCTCCGAATGGCACCTTTGGTATTTTTGGGAACAGTATTGACACATTTATTTGGTGGATCTGCTGGGCGAGAAGGTACTGGTGTTCAGATGGGTGGCAGTATAGCTGATTGGATTAGCCGAGTATTAAAATTAAGTAAACAAGATAGCAGGATAATTTTAATGAGTGGTGTTAGCAGTGGATTTGCTGCTGTTTTTGGAACCCCATTAGCCGGGACAGTATTTGGGCTTGAGGTTGCAGCATTAGGATTCATGAGCTATGAATCTATAATTCCTTGTGCTACCGCGGCTTATATAGGTAATGCTATAACTGGACTTTTAGGTGTTAGCCATAGTCATTATGTTATACAGAGCTTTATAAGTCCATCACTGGCAAATATCATAAAAATTATTTTGGCTGCAGTAGCTTTTGGCTTGATTAGCAGAATTTTCAGCAAGTTGACTCACAAACTTAAAGAGCTTTTTTCTTCAAGTTTTGAAAATGCCATGTTAAAAAGTTTTATTGGAGGTGTAATAATAATTCTATTGGTGTTTTTAGTTGGTTCCAGAGATTATATTGGTTTAAGCTTACCCTTAATTAAGGAATCTATGGAAGGTCAAGTTTCACCATTTGCGTTTATTTGGAAGACAATATTTACCTCTATTACACTAGGAACAGGATTTCAAGGAGGAGAAGTAACTCCTTTGTTTGTTATTGGATCGACACTTGGAAACTTTTTAGGGACTCTGATGAGCATATCACCGTCACATCTTGCTGCATTAGGTTTAATTGGTGTGTTTGCTGGAGCAACCAATACTCCATTTGCTTCTTTTATTCTTGGAATTGAATTGTTTGGAGCTAATGGAATTGAATTTCTTTTCTTAAATTGTATAGTTAGCTATTTTTCTTCTGGGCATACAGGAATTTATAGTTCTCAGAAAATAGCAAAAAGTAAGCACTCCATTGTTACTTTACCAGACAACTCGACATTGGGAAGCATTGCAAAAAAGAAAAAAGATCGGATAATAAATACAAATATAAAGCTTTCGGGTCAATTCTGTCTTGGTAGATCCAGCATTGAATTACCTGTAAAACCGGGTTTGAATTTATTTGTAATCAAGTCAAAAATGAAAGGGTTAGTATTAAGTCATAATTCGTTTAATCCTGATAGTGCAACTTGGACATCACCGCCGAATATTGGGGAACAAAACGTTTCGGTTTTACCGGATGATGATAAGATCTATGCGATTCAAGTGCATAAAGTACATGATAGACTTGATAAGGTATTGCTGACAAATTCCAATCTTATTTCAAACGTTGAAGTGAATTATACCAATATTGATCAATCTGGATATGATAGAGATTTATCCAAACAAAACAAAGAAATAAATAATCAATTTCAATCCAAAAAGCTGTTTGGTCAGTTCAAGTGGGGATTTTCTTCATTTGAGCTGGAAAGTGAAATGGGAATAAACAAATATGTAATATGTGTTTCTGGTGGTACAGTGAGATTAAATCATGATTCATATAACCCAGATGGACATTTTTATTCTCAACCTGCTCAAAATGGTGAGCCTGCTCATAGAGATTTATCACCTGGCATACATAATATAACAGTAAATATAGGTACATCCTGTGGTAAAAAAGATATAATTACAATTGTAAACATTTCATTTTTTAAAGAGGTTGAGGTTAAATATCAAATGGTCAGTGATGAAGAAAATGATCTTACCGAAATTGTAGATTAATAATATCAATAAGATAGAAAGGGGTAAAATAATGAATTATTCACATGAGGTTGAACAGATGCTCTGCGTTGCGAAAGGCCCGGATCATGGCCCGGCTCCAATTCCTGAAGAAGGAAAATGGGTAAAAGCAAAAGAAATCAAAGACATCTCAGGGTTATCACATGGAATAGGCTGGTGTGCACCACAACAAGGAGCCTGCAAGCTTACATTGAATGTAAAGAACGGTATAATAGAGGAGGCTCTTGTTGAGACTCTTGGATGTTCCGGCATGACGCATTCGGCTGCAATGGCTGCAGAAATACTTAGTGGTAAAACAATACTCGAAGCATTAAATACTGACCTTGTTTGCGATGCAATAAACGTTGCAATGAGAGAAATATTCAAGCAACTTGTTTATGGAAGAACACAATCTGCGTTTTCTGAAGGTGGGCTTCCAATTGGTGCAGGACTTGAAGATTTGGGCAAAGGCTTGAGATCACAGATAGGAACTATGTTTGGGACTAAGTCAAAAGGTGTAAGATACCTTGAAATGGCTGAAGGCTATGTACTGAATTTAGGTTTGGATGAAAACAATGAAGTAATCGGTTACAGGTTTGTTCACCTTGGCAAGATGATGGATGCTGTCAAAAAAGGTGTAGATCCAAAAGAAGCATATGAAAAGAACATTGGTACGTATGGCAGATTTGATGAAGCTGTTAAAGTTATAGATCCAAGACATGAATAATAAAGAAGAGAGGTGATCCAATTGGTAAGATTTGAGGGTTATGAAAGAAGAATAGATAAAATAAACGCTTGTTTAGCTGAGTATGGATTTGACGGCCTTGGAGAAGTTAAAGAAATATGTGCCTCAAAGTGTATTGATGTTGAAAAAATTGTTAAAGGAGTACAGCCTATTGCATTTGAAAATGCTGTCTGGGCATATACACTTGGATGTGCAATTGCTTTAAAGAGGGAAGTAAAAAGTGCAGCAGAAGCAGCGGAAGCCATTGGTATTGGGTTACAATCTTTTTGTATACCCGGCTCAGTTGCTGACTCCAGAAAAGTTGGTATAGGACACGGTAATCTTGGAGCAATGTTATTAAAGGAAGAAACTAAATGCTTCTGTTTTCTTGCAGGTCATGAATCCTTTGCTGCTGCTGAAGGTGCTATAGGAATTGCAAGAACTGCAAATAAGGTTAGAAAAGAGCCTCTTCAGGTTATTCTAAATGGCCTTGGAAAGGATGCTGCTTATATTATTTCGAGAGTAAATGGGTTTACGTACGTTGAAACCGACTATGATTTTGCAGCAAGTGACCTAAAAGTAGTAAGAACAAAGCCTTTTTCAACTGGAGAAAAGGCAAAAGTCAGAGTGTATGGTGCAAATGATGTGTTAGAAGGTGTTGCTATCATGATAAGAGAAAGCGTTGATGTTTCAATTACCGGTAACTCAACAAACCCAACCAGATTTCAGCATCTTGTAGCAGGTACTTATAAAAAGTGGGCTGGAGAAAATGGAAAGAAATATTTCTCTGTTGCTTCGGGCGGTGGAACTGGCAGAACACTCCACCCTGACAATATGGCTGCAGGACCAGCCTCTTACGGATTAACTGACTCAATGGGCAGGATGCATGGGGATGCACAATTTGCAGGTTCTTCTTCCGTCCCAGCACATGTTGAAATGATGGGCCTTATAGGCATGGGCAACAATCCCATGGTAGGTGCAACTGTTGCAGTTGCAGTTGCTGTCGAAGAAGCAATGAAGTAAACTTGTTTTTTGTTTGCGACACTTGTAAGGATTATTCACAAGAAAGACAGCCCCTCAAATCAAATTAATGGGCTGTCTTTTAATAATAAGTATTGACAGTTCTATATCAGAGCAATAATACCATAGTTCCTGCAACAATCAAAATCAAACCAGTTATAGACTTTTTCGCAAGTTTTTCCTTTAGGAATAAATAAGAAAATATAATAGTTATCAAAATACTCAATTTGTCAATGGGAACAACGACACTTGCCGGACCTTCTTGCAATGCTCTATAATAACATAGCCAGGAACCACCAGTAGCAAATCCGGACAAAATGAGAAATGCCCAACTCTTTGCATCAATATCTTTTACTGTGTACTGTTTTTTTGTAACAAAAACGATTAACCATGCCATAATCAATACTACAATCGTTCTTATAGCTGTACCAAGATTTGATTCAACACCTTCAATACCTACTTTACCAAGTATGGATGTCAAGCTGGCAAATATTGCTGAAGCAATGGCATATATAACCCATAAGTTACTTTTAGAATCATTATTTTTTATTTCTTTCTTTTGAATCATAAGGTAGGTACCAATGCTTATCAATGCCATAGCTAGAACTTTTATAGCTGTAATTTTTTCATTTAGAAAAACAAATGCAAGAAGCATTGTAAAAATTGTACTTGATTTATCAATTGGAGTTACCTTATTAACATCCCCAATCTGTAGTGCTTTAAAATAGCATATCCATGATGCCCCGGTTGAAAGCCCCGATAATATTAAAAACAATGCTGCCTTTCTGCTAATATCCAAAATAGATCCCTGGGAACCTACTACAACTACCATAAGCCATGAAAAAAGTAAAACTACAACCGTCCTTAGTGCTGTTGCCACGTTAGAGTCTGTATTTTTAATACCGACTTTTGCAAGAATAGCTGTAAGGCCAGCAAATGCCGCTGACCCAAATGCAAATAAAATCCACATAATCAAAGGTCCCCTTATTTTTAAAAAATATTTTGCTCCTAAGCCATGAAGTCTTACCCGAAAATCAACATTTGAAACCCGATAACAGTTAGCAAAATGCCAACAAATTTCATAAATTTCTCATTGGACATATTGTCAATCACTTTTTTACCTGCCAAGGTGCCTGCAATCATAGCAACGCCCATGAACAACCCAATGCCAAGTGCATACAGTCCGATACCAAGGTACTTTTGATAAACAACGGTCTTTGAAATGTGCATAGCAATTGCTGTTACTGCTTCACTTGCAATATACGACACAGGAGGAAGGTTCAGTGAAAGAAATAATGCTGCACCAATCGGCCCGGCACTGCCAACAAGTCCAGAAATAAACCCAACCATTGCCCCCCCGATGAACATTGTTTTGTTGCTGGGCATACATTTAAGCACTTTAAAGTATTTCAACAAAACAAAAACAATGATTGCTAAACCAATTCCCCTTGTTAAAATTTCTTTTGGCACTTTTACAAAGGAAAAAGCACCCAAAACACTCATTGGGACAGCACCGAAAATAAAGAGTGTAACAGGCTTCCATTTGATTTGATTGAAGCCAAAAAAGGCACGGGACAGATTACCTATTAACTGTGCAATTGTGAGGACTGGTACAGCCAAAGTTGTGCCGATTGTTCTTGACAAAAGTGGAAGTAATAGTAATGCTCCACCGAAACCAGCCGCACCTGATATTGCAGCAGCAAAAAAACTACCAATAAACAATAATACATACAGATAGAAAGTTTCTGGAAAGACTATACCCCGAAAAAATACTTTAAAAATAATTAAGCAAATAATACCTACCCATATTGAAATAATTATAGCTCCAGCTACCCAGTTTTTCGGTTTGTCGTCCTTAAAAACGGCTTTTGCCTGTTGTCTACATTCTTCCATTACCTCCGGGGGTATCATTTTAAGTGCTAATCCAACACCTAACGGAATTAGCACTAAATCATCCAAGTAACCCAATACTGGAATGAAATCAGGTATTAAATCTATTGGGCTTAATGCATAAGCTACTATTAACATTACGAATAACTTTGCATACCAAGGTACATCAGGCCTTTTATAAGCTAAGAATAAAGCTGTAGCTTCACTTTTTAACCTTTTTGCCTTGATTTTTAAATTTTCAAAAGCTGTTTTAAAACTTATCAAATTACAAACCAACTTTCACATATAGGGTTTATTTGGCTTCAAATATAGTATTTATATATTTATATTGAGGCTATGTCTTTATGTACTTACCAATTAAAGTTCCAATAAAAACTCCTAATAAGCTTAAACTTAAGTTAAGAATAATATTACTAAACATAAAAAATAACGTCCACTTTGGTATAAAGATACTGTTTCAAAGCTAAAAGTCGAAAAGGTAGTCAACCCACCCAAAATTCCTGTTGTCAAGAATAATTTCATATTTGGAGTAATAAAAGAAGGATATATGCTTAGCTGCATAATAAAGCCAATTAATACAGCACCAATAACATTAACAATAAGTGTGCCAAAAGAAAAGTCAGACTTAAAAACCCTTACAGCTCCAGTAGATATCAGATATCTTAGGGCTGCACCAATAAATCCACCAATTCCAACACAAAGGATTTTATCCATAAAAGTCACCTTCTTCTTTCTTATTTAAAATAAAGATGAAGTTCCAAAGAACTATTATAAATCCTTACAGAATACAATAAACATATAATTGCTCACTGTCATGTTGTCAAAATAATTACATTAATATATTTAGTAATTCCAAAACTTTTTGAATCTACCTGAAGATATTTCTGTGTATCTAACAGTATGTTGTATATATTTTTATGTCCAAGATAAAACTGAATGCTACGTGTATCTTGCCCATCGTTAGCAAGTTTATATCAAGTTGAATGTCTAGTATATGCGGATGTGGCATTTGATAAAGTATTTCCCCTTCACAGCGGCGGGACCGTGCAGGACTTCCACTTGCTTCCCTATTAAGCTGTACTTAAAGTACTAGCACTTGTTGTTTTACTTTATTTTGTTAAAATTTTAGAAGAAAATTTAGATTTCTTCGATAATAATTTTATGATCGACAAGAGCCATCTCTTTAATTTTTCCCTTTATAGTTTTTCTTTCACTGAATACATTTTCGAGTTCAACTATGCCATCACCAGGAAAAATCTTGTCTACAGACTCTAGAACAAGCTCTTCATCTCCATCTTTATTAATTATATATACATTTGCTTCACACATATTCTCACCCCATATATTCTTTTAATAACATTATAGCACTATCAACCTGGTGCGGAAGTGGCTCATTTTTAATACCTGCAATTTGAATATTGCATTTATTCATTGGTATCAATATTTTTTTTGCAGGACTTTCTGCAATAGCTTTAGCTATTGTTGGAGTTAGTTCTCCAAGCATTGAATTTGCAGCAATTATTCCTATTGGCCCCATAATCACATTGACTCTTGTTGAATTATAAATAATTGCATTTTCTCCTGATGCACCTTCGTTAGCACCTGCTTTAAGCATTAGTGCTGTAGCTAAGGCATTGGTTCCTAGTGCAAGTATTTCCAAGTTATGCCCAAACTCCAGCCTCAGTTTTTCTACTATGGTTTTTCCCATACCTCCGCCTTGACCATCTATAACAGCAATACGCATATGTAGCCCCCTAACCAAATCATTATATTATAAAAGATTAATCTTTCTTTTCATTTCTTCTCTCGATGGATTTGTATAAATTAGCGTAGTATGGATATTTGAATGTCCGGCTTGATTTGCTACTTCATGCACAGACAATCCATTTTCAAGAGCATATGAACAGAAAAAATGTCTTAATGTATGTGGCGTAATCTTTTCACTATATTTATTAAAAAGCCTGTTTATAACAGTATTATCAACCTTTTCGGATTCTCTGCTTACAAAAAGGTACTCACTATCCTTATACTTGTGTATTTGACGTACCTTTAAATATTCCTTTATTGCATTAACTATCTTATCATTAACAATAACAAGTCGTTGCTTTTTGCCCTTGCCATAACGTACTAATATTTCTTTTGCCATGAGGTTAACATCACTGATTTTCAAATTAGTAGCTTCTGATATCCGCATTCCAGAGTATGCAAGCAAAGTAATGAGAGCATAATTTCTCTTGCTGCCGCTCTCAAGTATTTTCTGTCTGAAGCTCTCTATATCAACTTTAGAAACAATTGCAGGACTTGCATATTCAGTTTGTACCTTAAGATAATCCTTTTTAAATATAACTTGCTCATCCTGGAACTTTTTTTCTATAAGGAATTCATTAAACTTTTGTATTGCTGCTAGAATTGCATTTATGCTCTTGGCATTTAGTTTTCTGATATTAATCAAATAACTCTTATAATCAATTATATTTTCACGATATATCTTTTTGAAGGCAGCACTAAAACTTGTAGTAAACCATAAAATATAATCTTCAACATGTTTTTTATAAGATTTAACTGTATTACTACTTTTATCTTGTTCTTGCAAGTAAAGTATAAATGATTCAATCATTTATTTAACCCCTCGAATAAATTATATTGCACTGATAATTTAGGAATATCCAATAAATTATTTTGCACTCAATAGGTTTATTATAGATAAAAATCATTCATAGTACAATATAATTTATATTATATTGTATTCATTTTTGTTATAAAATTAAGAAGATACAAAAGTATCTCCTTTATTATTTAAAAACTTTTAGTCTAAGTTGTCGCTCTATTTTTTCTTCTTTTTATTGCACTTATTATTATGCCAATAAAAGCTACTAAAATGAGAGTCATAGCTCCACCAGCAATGCCAGAAACGCTGGTTCCGGCACTAACAGCAGGCCATGCTTCTTCGCTTTCATCACTTTTTGGTTCTTCTACCTTTTCACTATTCCCTTGCTTAAAGCTGTAATCTGGTAAAAGTGCTGTTTTACTTTGTATGTCAGATAACGTTTTATGAATTCCATCAGATGCTTCCAGTTCTGCAGTACCTGCAGTTTTTTCCATAGACCATTCCAAACCATCGGGATTTGATGAAGCAAACCAGGAAAGAGCTCCACCAACAATTAAAACCGCAACAGCAAGTCCTACCAGGACTTTTTTTATGGATATATTTCCAAGGGATTTTCCAATAGCTGCATTTTCAATTATTTCAGGTCTTGTTTTCCAAACAAACGTTACAACTGAAGCTGTAACAAGGCCTTCAACTACGCCGATTGCAAGATGTATAGGTTGCATAAGTAGTACGAAAGTTTGAAAAGGTAAACTTGTATTGCCGGAAATAATTGTTTCGAGTACAACACTAAACGCTCCCATTTGCAGTCCAACAATTGATGATACCATAGACGCTATAAATATTTTCTTTGGACTTGTTTCTTTTCGTGTAAACCATTTGTAAATGAGTGGATATGCTAAAAAGCAAGTAAAAAATCCGAGATTAAATACATTACAGCCATAGGCAAGAAGGCCGCCATCACCAAAAATCAGTGCTTGGATTAATAGAATGGATGCCATTGTAAGAAATCCTGCATGTGGTCCAAGTAAGATTGCAAGAAGCATTCCTCCTCCAAGATGTCCGCTTGAACCTGTTCCTGGTATAGAAAAGTTAATCATTTGAGCAGCGAATATAAAAGCTCCCATCACACCCATTAAAGGAATCTTTCTTTCATCCAAGTCATTTCTTATTTTTTTAATTGAGTAAGCAGCAACTCCAGCAGTAGCTGCCAGCATAGTACCACCAACAATTGGTGATATTAAGGCATCTGCCATATGCATAATACATCGTCCTCCTTAAAAATAATAAACCCAAAAAAGGCTTATTCTTAAGCACTTTTTTGGGTTCGTCCCAAAATTAACTATTATTTCTAAAGGTCAATATATCATAGACTTCATTTTTAGTCAATTGATAAATATTTTCATATTTTCATTTTCATATTGACTTTTTTATTTTAGCTATGATATATTCTATTGGAAAATCAAGTCAAGAAGACTTTTGTAATATTGGTATATTTAGACATTAACAAAAACAAACCACGAAGGGATGCTATATGAAATAGCACTTTTTTGTGGTTTGTTTTTTATTAAAAAGCTTTGGCCAAGCTCAGGAAATGAATTCTGATATTTTTTTATTAAAAACAAAAAGCAAGCATTTTTAGGAGGCAATTTATTATGTTCAAAAAAGCAATAATTTTTATTCTTATTTGCAGTACTCTGGTTTTTTCAGGGTGCTCCGGCAATAAAGAAACAAGCAAAAATGATGTAAAAAGAACTGAACTAACCATGGCAATTAGCAGTGAACCGGATGGAGGATTTGATCCCACCACCGGATGGGGCAGATACGGATCTCCTCTTTTCCAAAGCACCATACTAAAACGTGATAGTGACATGAAGATTGTAAACGATCTTGCAACTGAATATACAGTTAGCAGTGATGGACTGGTATGGACAGTAAAGATTAGAAAGGACGTTAAGTTTTCTGATGGTAAGCCCCTAACGGCAGCGGATATTGTTTTTACATATGAAACTACAGCCAAAAGCAGTTCTGTCGTTGATTTGAGTGTTATGGAAAAGGTTGAGGCCATAGATAATTATACAGTTAAATTTACATTGAAGAACCCTCAATCAACATTTGTTAATATCCTTTCAAACACAGGAATTGTTCCCAAGCATGCATATGGAAAGGACTATTCACAAAAACCTGTAGGGTCTGGGCCTTTCAAATTTGTTCAATGGGATAAAGGACAACAGTTGATTGTTGAAGCAAATCCTGAATACTATGGAGATAAGCCTTTCTTTAAAAAAATTACTTTCCTTTACTTAAGTGAAGAAGCTGCATTTGCGGCGGCTCAGTCAGGAACCCTTGATATTGCAGCTATCGTTCCTTCATATGCGAGTAATAAAGTATCGGGTATGCACCTGCTTGCAGTTGACAGTGTTGATAATCGTGGCATCATGTTCCCTTATGTAAAACCGGGAAAGAAAACAAAAGATGGCTATCCAGTAGGAAACGAAGTTACTTCAGATATTTCCATCCGAAAGGCAATTAACAAAGTTGTAGACCGAAAAGCACTTGTAGATGGCATTTTAAATGGTTATGGTTCTCCAGCTTACACCGTTTGTGACAAAATGCCTTGGTGGAACCCTGAGACAGTAATTGAAGATGCTGATTCGGAAGAGGCAAAGAAGATCCTTTCAAATGGCGGGTGGAAAGATTCAGACAATGATGGAATTCTTGATAAAGGCAATATTAAGGCTGAATTCAAACTAATATATCCTTCGGGTGATCAAACCCGTCAATCATTGGCAATTGCAGTAGCAGACAAAGTAAAAGATATAGGCATAAAAATAAACGTTGAAGGCAAAAGCTGGGATGATATAAAAACTCAGATGTACTCAAATGCCATTGTTTTCGGTTGGGGTAGCCACGATCCCATAGAGATGTATAACCTTTACAACAGCAAATATATGGGAGTTGATTACTTTAATTCCGGACACTATTCAAATCCAACTGTTGACGATTATCTCAATAAAGCAATAGAAGCCACAGATGAGACTCAAGCAATAGAATACTGGAAAAAAGCCCAATGGGATGGAAAGACAGGGTTCACAACAAAAGGTAATGCTCCCTGGGCATGGCTTGTTAATCTTCAACACTTGTATCTTGTAAGGGATAATCTCAACATAGGAAAGCAGAAAATCCATCCTCATGGTCATGGATGGCCTCTTACCGACAATATAGCTGAGTGGGTCTGGAAGGAGTAAATATACATGTTTAATGGGAGCATACTAAAATTCATAATTGGTAAAAGCATACGCATTTTATCATTGCTGGCAGCACTATCTGTAATATCATTTGCATTGGTAAGCCACTCACCCATAGACCCAGTCCAGGCATATATAGGTGCCGATATGATGAAGGTTAGTCCTGCCCAGAGAGAAAAAATAGCTGAACATTGGGGGCTGAACAAGCCCCCGGTGGAAAGGTTTTTATCCTGGGGTAATTCTCTTATACATGGAGATATGGGAACATCCATGATATATAGGAGGCCTGTTTTGGATGTAATAAAAGAAAGATTTATTGCATCCTTGGCCCTAATGGGAATTGCATGGGTGTTATCTGGAATTCTTGGTTTTATTTTAGGTGTGATTGCTGCAATGAATAGAGGGCGAGTGATAGACAGGATCATAAAATGGTATAGCCTCACTCTTGCCTCTACTCCGACTTTTTGGCTAGGTCTTCTGCTGCTTATCGTTTTCTCAGTCTGGCTTGGCTGGTTTCCAATTGGAATGGGTGTACCGGCAGGAGTTATTTCAAAGGACGTAACCCTTTTAAGCCGCATTAGCCATATAATTCTTCCGGCATTGACTTTAAGCATAGTTGGAGTTGCGAATATTGCACTGCATACAAGACAAAAGCTCATGGATGTTCTGGAAAGCGATTATATATTATTTGCCAGAGCCAGAGGTGAACATGGAATTAAGCTTTTTTTAAGGCACGGTCTACGCAATATTGCCCTTCCTGCAATTACATTGCAGTTTGCATCCCTAAGTGAAATTTTTGGCGGCTCTGTCCTTGCAGAACAGGTTTTTTCCTATCCTGGTCTTGGACAGGCAACTGTACAGGCCGGACTTCGTGGTGATCTGCCTCTGCTTTTGGGAATTGTACTTTTTAGTTCAATATTTGTATTTGCCGGAAATATGATGGCAGATATCATATACAGGGTTGTAGATCCAAGGATCAGGGAGGTTAAAGCAGTATGAGTGAATTAGCATCAAATATAACAAGTAAAATTAATATTCCTTCTTTTTTAAAACCAAACAGAAGACAGCACACACTTATAATGATTTCTTTATCAAGCTTGGTTCTAATCGGGATTATATTGGCAAGTGTAATTCTTAGTAACGAAAGAATAGCAACACACTTTGATTTAAAAAACCTTGGCCCTTCGTTATCTCATCCCTTTGGAACAGACTGGCTTGGAAGAGACATGTTCACCAGGACTGTAAAAGGGCTGTCATTGAGTATCTATATTGGTATTATAGCCTCTGCTGTAAGCGTTGCAGTTGCATTGGTTCTTGGACTGTGTGCTGCAACCATGGGAAAGGCAGTTGACAGTGCAATAACCTGGATGGTTGATTTGTTTCAAGGAATGCCTCACCTTGTAGCATTAATCTTAATAGCGTTTACAGTGGGTGGAGGTGCAAAGGGTGTTATTATTGGGGTTGCCTTAACACACTGGACCAGCTTGACACGTGTAATACGTGCAGAGATATTGCAGCTAAGGACTGCCCAGTATGTACAAATTTCAAGGCATATGGGCAAGAGTAGATGGTGGATTGCTGTACATCATATGCTTCCCCATTTGGTACCGCAGTTTCTGGTGGGTTTCGTTCTTCTCTTTCCTCATGCCATACTTCATGAAGCATCCATAACATTTTTAGGTTTTGGACTATCTCCACACAAGCCTGCAATTGGTGTAATATTGTCGGAATCAATGAAGTACCTGTCTACCGGAATGTGGTGGCTAGCATTCTTTCCAGGGATATCGCTGTTAATAATTGTGAGATCATTTGATATTATCGGCGAAAACCTTAGACTACTCATTGACCCACATAATGCAAACGAATAAAGTTGGAGGAGGAGATTTAATGCTAGAGGTAAAGGATTTATCAATATCATTTATACAATATCAAAAAGGTTTGAAAAAAAGGACACTTAAAGTAATCTCAAACCTTGATGTAACAATAAATTCGGGTGAAATACTGGCAATAGTCGGTTCAAGCGGATCAGGAAAAAGCCTTCTTGCCCATGCCGTACTTGGAGTGCTTCCTAAAAACGCAGTTGTATCTGGGGAAATTATTTATAAAGGCATGCCCCTCACACCCAAACTTCAAAAAAGGCTTCGGGGCAATGAAATATCTTTGATACCCCAGTCGGTTAACTTCCTTGATCCTCTTATGAAAGTAGGGGCACAGGTTCAAGCTTCTGTAAATACAGGTGATAAAAAAGAAGAACAAAAAAGCATATTTAAAAGATACTCTTTAGATGAAAAAACAGGAATCAAGTTTCCATTTCAACTTTCAGGCGGCATGGCAAGACGTGTACTTTTTGCCTCAGCTGTAATCGGCGGTGCAAAATTAATAATTGCTGATGAACCAACACCAGGACTTCATCCTGAGGTGGTAAAGGAAACATTGCAGCATCTTAGAGAGCTTGCTGACCAAGGATGTGCTGTGATGCTTATTACCCATGATATAGGTACTGCAATTAATGTGGCAGACAATATTGCTGTTTTCTACTCCGGTACAACCGTTGAAGTTGCTCCTGCATCGAATTTTTCCGGAAATGGAGAGCATTTAAAGCACCCTTATACAAAAGCACTATGGAATGCACTGCCCCAAAACAGCTTTATTCCCATTTCTGGGTTTCAACCTTCCTATGAGGAACGTAAAGGATGCTTCTTCCACCAACGGTGTTCTACTAGGAGCCAGGATTGTTTGTCAAAAATGCCCAAAATACGTGAAATAGACTCAGGAAAGGTAAGGTGCCATAATGCTACTTGAATCAAAAAACATTAATTTTCGTTATGGTAAGGGCCCCTTTATAATAAAAGACTTTACTATGGAATTAAACTCCGGTGAAATAGTTGGTCTATCAGGAAACAGTGGCTCTGGAAAAACCACTCTTGCCAGAATTCTTGCTGGATATGAAAAGCCTTATGAGGGACATGTTCTGTTAGACGGTAAGCCATTACCAGAAGATCGTTTCAACCCGGTTCAATTGGTTTTCCAACACCCTGAAAAATCAGTCAATCCACATTGGAAAATGCACAAAACTTTAAATGAAGGTTGGTCACCTGAAGACTCTCTAATACATTCACTTGGCATTGAAGAGGAATGGCTTCAAAGATGGCCTAACGAATTATCCGGTGGTGAACTGCAAAGATTTTGTGTTACACGTGCATTAAGTCCTGATACAAAGTTTCTGATTGCAGATGAAATGACAACAATGTTAGATGCTATTACACAAGCTCATATATGGAATGTGGTTATTGATATAGCTAAAAAAAGAAATATAGGAGTTCTTGTTATTAGCCACGAGAGGCACCTTATTGACCGTATTTGCAGCAAAGTAATAGAAATAAATTAACTTAAGGGATGATAAAACATGTGTGAATCAAATGTATATCTTATTGATGAAAAAGGTGAAGAAAAGTTGGTTTTTGAAGGAGTTAATGAGGTTTCATCCTATGGTGGCGGTCTTTGTCTTGAGAATATATTTTATCAGAGAAAATATATCCTGGCTAAAGTAAAAGAAATCTCATTTTTGGAAAGAAAAATAATTTTAGAAAGAATATCCGAAGATGAATAAGAATAAAACAGTCATAATTTCAGGAGCTTCAGGCGGTATTGGTAGAAGCATGGTCGTGTTATTTGCCATTAATAGATACAATGTCATTTTAAACTATAACCGATCCTTAGAGAAAGCTCAATTATTATACAGAAAACTAAAATCAAAGGGTCTTTCAATAGAATTATTTCAAGCAGATGTATCTAAACGTGTTCAGGTTGATGCAATGGTAGACTATTGCATCAACCAATTTGGAAAAATTGATATACTTATTAATAATTCAGGAGTATCCCAACAAAAAATATTTACAGATATATCCGAAGACGAATGGGATTATATGATAAATGTCAATTTAAAAGGTGTTTTTAATTGCACACAAAGTGTTTTAAAACATATGATACGAGAAAAAAGTGGAAAAATAATTAACATATCTTCTATATGGGGAATGGTCGGAGCATCCTGTGAAGTGCACTATTCTTCAGCAAAGGCTGGTGTAATAGGTTTTACAAAAGCACTTTCAAAAGAGCTCGGCCCATCAAATATACAAGTTAACTGCATTGCCCCTGGAATTATTGAAACTGATATGCTTAGTTCATTTTCTTTAGAGGAATTAAAACAATTAAAGGATGAAACTCCGCTTATTCGGTTAGGAAAACCAAAGGATATTGCCAGATGTGCCTTGTTTTTGGCTTCTAAAAATGCTGACTTTTTTACAGGTCAGATACTAAGTCCTAATGGCGGATTTGTTATATAGCTATAGATTAATCAACTGAGGATTATTATGGGGTATGGCAATGATTCGTGAATTTTACAGCCATAAGACATAATTTACCAAATGCCAGCCTTATGATTTAATTATTTGTGCTGAATATTCAAGGTTTGGTGGTTTTCTATTTAAATCAAAATCATATTGTCCAAACCTGTTAATATGATCTGTAGGATATGGACTTAAGCAAGATAAAATAGCTTCATCAATCTCATACCCTTCTGATATCAATTCCTGCAATATCTTTGTTATACTAAAAACATTATAAAATATAATGCAATTTGCAATAAGATGATTGTACTTAATTATTTTTCGTTGTTCATCCCGGTTATTCTCAGTCATTGTTCCTCCAAACGATATCCATTTTGAAAAACCATTAAAGGCTTCATTCTTATTGGTAGCAGACTGAATGGTACTTCGGAGCTCGGGATCATTTATATATCTCATTAAGAAACCTGTACGTATTGCACATCCTAACTCCCTAAATGCTTTATATAATCGATTCTTTTTACTGTATGTACCAAGTTTACGGAGAATGGTTGATGGTGTTATTTTTCCTTCTTTTATAGAAAGTGCGACTCTTAGCATGTCAGGAAGGTGAGTCTTTATTAAATCCCAATTAATTGCTTCAGAAAACAACTCGTCTATATGCTCATATTTATCATCTTTGTTAACCCGGTAAAGCTTCAAATCCTTCCAGTTCCTTATCCTTGGCATAAGATTTATTCCTAAAAGATAGGATAAGCCAAAGATGGGTTCATTTTGTCCTTGTGTATCTGAATGAATTGTGTCAGGTTGGATATCCTCATTATCTTCATTATTGCTATTGAAAAATATGTCAAGAATATAAACTCCTTCCCAAACTCCGCAAGGGATGAAGTGGCTAAATAATGCTATATAATTGGTTGCTACAAGATAATAACCTAATGCTCCGTAACCACCGTACCTAATATGATACTCAGATAATAGATTATTATCATTAAGATCCCATTTTGTAGCATCAGCAGCAGCATTTTTTGTGTTTCCCCAGAATTTTGGTAAGGCAAATTTATTGTATGCATCGATAAGAAGCCGTATCATCTTTTCCAGTTTTTCTTCATTAGAATATCGTTGATTAACCCATGCTATTTGCTTTCTATTAAGCTTTTTTAATGATTTAGAAGCTTGAGAAGGTCCTAAACCACATCCATAACAAAATACTGTTGCAAGGAATCTCTCTACAGGCTCTTCGAGTTTTGTTTCGTGGCCAGAGACAGAACTAAAGTACCGTGTCCAATTAAGCCAATATTCAGTATCTATAAGAATTTCAAGGATGTTAACAGGAGCTAATCTTTCAGCAATCAATGCTTCAATCTTTTTAAGCTGTTGAGGATTTTTCTTTTTCTCCGGCTTACTTAAGACTGCTTCGCCATTTACAATTTTAAGATACTCATTTTGGGGAAATGACTGATCTGTATTTGTAATCATCTCATTAAGCCAATTCTTTAGATTGTCTATAAAGGCATCCGCTTCAAAGTTCATGTTTAACCGTTTACTATAGTCATCAATATTCTTATTATATTCGTCCCAATCAATAAGCTGTTCTCGGTAATCAGAATAATTATCACTTCCCGGAACAAATAAATCACCGGCTTTAAGTTCAAGCATTACTTGATAGAAAACACATACTTCAAAGTGTCTTCGGTCAATTTTTTCAGGATATATTTTTCGATTACTGCTGCCAGATATTATCTTCCAAAATAAATCTGGAATCCATGATAAATCAAGGAGTTGTCTCTGAGATTGGTTTTCCTTTCCTTTATTTATTATTTCAATAGTAGGTACCCAATCCAGTTTTGAACTTCTATATTTTTTTATAAACCTTATTGCATCTTCAATAGAGGAATCTTGGTTTGTTGTTTTTAACGGAATGCTTTCTAAAATATTAAATAGGGTCGAACGACTGCTTTTATAATGCTTCCACATGAATGGGTAATAATTATTACCAGAGTACGCAATATGAGAATCACAATCATTTATAACCTCATCTGCTTTTTCTCCAGCTATAATGGAATCTATTTTATCATATTTTTCTTCTTTTGTTCCTTCTGATTTACAGACTAAAACCGCTTCTTTTAGCTTGAAAACAAGTTTGTCTGCTATTTTTGAATACTGACCCAACTTATAATTCTGAAGTTCTTCTTTGGCATTATTTTTAATCCTATTCATCTTTTTTATAAACATTTCGACAATATCATCATAAGCTTTAGTATTCTTAACTGCAAGCATTGCTGCTATCAGGGCATATTTTTTATTTTGGTTCCAGTTGCTTCATTTGTGCTGCATTCAGAGTTTGTGCTTCAGATGCAAACTGCTTTATCTTTATAATTGGGATATCTGCTAATGCTTCTTTACCGATATTCTGTTTTTTTATCCATGCGAGGTAATTGACCATTATTTTAATGCTTTTTAATGTAGGTGCTCCTGGATCATCTTTTAAAGAATTCCAAGATGTAAACGATTTTTGTTGTTCAACTTCCAATAAAATATCATATTGCTTTTTTATTTCTTCATTTAAACGGTTATTAATAGTTTTAAAGTAGAAACGATAAACTAGTGAGCGAATACGTCTGGATAACCTAACTAATGTGTTAAATGAAGGTAGTTCATAATAATTCCTTGTTAACTCTTCAATAGCAACATTAATAAGGTCAGCAAGTTCTTCTTTTGTTTTTGCTGCCTCCCTCATTGCTTTTGAAACAATATGTCTTGCAACTTTATCAAATGGTTTTGTTTTAAAATAGTCTCTCAGTATTTGAATATGTCGTGGTCTTGTTCCAGATCTATCATAATTATTTATATCAGGTATTATGGACATACCTATAGTCTCTGCAATATGTTGAACAATTTGTACTGGTATTTCTGTGATAGGAATAAAAAATCCAAGTCTTTGATAACTTTTAAGCATGACAATAAAACATAATTTTGCTGTATCTCCTCTTGTTACATTGATTGCAAAATCAATTTCATTCTGGGTTGGTGTATATATGTCATTTAATTCTTTCTGAGTAAAGTTGCTTTTATATCTGGGATAAGCGGTCTCGCTTATACTTGGCATTTTATCACATCATTTCATATTGTTTCACTAGTTTATAAAAGGATGTCCTTTTTAAATTGAGTTCGATCATGCATTGAGTTGCTGTAATACTACCTTTTTTCCATGCATTATAAAACTTTTCAAAATTATCTGGAAAGCAAATCTTTGGTCTGCCTAAGTGCTTTCCTTTTATTTTTGCAGCATCAATTCCTTCACGTTGTCTTTCACGTATCCTTTTTCTTTCATCTTCCGCAAGCCAACTAAGCACTTGCAGTACTATATCCTGAATTAAAGTTTCTAGTCCGTTAAGGTCTTTAAATTTAGTTGTATCAAGCAATGGCATATCTAAAACAACAATTTCAATTTCTTTAACTTTAGTTAGTTCATGCCATTCATTTAGTATTTGTTGTTTATTTCTCCCAAATCTATCAAGGGATTTTATATATAATATATCTCCTTTTTGCATAATCCTTTTTAATAACTGATATTGTGGCCTTGAAAAATCTTTACCACTCTGTTTTTCAATAAAAATAAGACCCATCGTCAATACCAATTTCTTTCATTGCTATGACTTGTCTGTCCTCATTTTGTTCTTTATCACTTACCCTTATATATCCATATTTTCGTCCCAAATTAAACTCTCCTGATAGTATTTTTACTAAAAGTTTATCAATATTATTCGTAATGGTCAATGATTTTTATGAACATTCAAAAAATCAATTTGTTAATGTTTACGAATGAAAAAATCACAATATTTTTATATTCATAAAGGTTTACCTTTGCGAATTCTTTAAAAACAACTTCACAGCCGAAGCAATTAAAATACATCCAAGTGACAATTTTAAAAATGGGCCAGAAATATATGATACCAACACAGTTCCTATGAAAGAACCTATAACCGAGCTAATACCCATTGGAATAACTAAATGTGTAATATCCTCACGTACTGAATATACACCATTGGATGCATGTTTCATAATTCCTATAATTATAGTCGGTAAGCTAATTAATAAACTAGCTGTTCCTGCAATTTTTATATCAACACCAAAGACAATTATCAAGGTCGGTATTATCAACTCACCTCCAGCAACACCTAATAGGCTGCTGATAAAACCTATCACAAGACCAAATAGTACACCGATAATAACGGTTAATGCAGTAGAATAATTTTGAACTTCACTTGACGCAATAGGATAAAAACCTTCTACAATCAGCAACAGTCCAATAAAAACAAGCAATACAAGGATAACTTTCTTAAAGGAGGCTTCTGTAACTCGTTTTGAAAAATGGGCACCAGTATATGCTCCTGTCATTGAACCACATATTAGAGAAATGATTACAGTCAGTAAGGGTAAAAGATTATTCATTTTAGCATTTGGAAGCCTGAAAGCCAATGAGGATATGACTGTCACCAAACTAACCGCCAAATTTAAAGCCACCGATTTATGAGTCGATTTTTTGAATATACCGACTAAAACAGGCAATCTAAATTCCGCTCCACCCAATCCGATTAATCCACCTAAACACCCAATAGGTGTTCCAGTTACTAAAGACATAATGATAGATTTCTTTTTTTCCATAAGGTTATTTCCCCCTAAATCCGTTCATTTTGATCACCTTTTACCAAGAAAACTCTATCTTCTGGTATATGTAACATGAGCTTTTTGCATTTACAGCCCATTAAATGAGGACAATTATGTTTTGATACTTCAACCTGAAAAATGTTGCCTTCGCAGTTTACTATTATTGATGTAGAAAAAATTCCTTCGATTTTCTCAATAATTTCACATTCAAATGTATTCAACTCATTCGTAAATTTTGAGGATATATGTAAATCATGTGCTCGGACACCAGCCACCATTTTCGATTGAACTTCTGCCGCCGTTTTACTGGCTCTTAATATAAGCCCCTTAGACTTTGTAATAAAGCATCCATCTTCTTCGCCAATAATATCCACATCAAAATAATTTTTACAGCCTGTTATCCTTGCAGCCGTTAATGTAGATGGTGAACGAATAATTTCTTCCTTACTTCCGATTTGTATAGACCTACCTTTATCAAAAATTAAAATTCTATCGCACAGACGGTACGCTTCTTCGATATTATGCGTCACAAGCAGTACAATCCCATGATAGTTATTTCGAATTACACTTAATAATTCCTTTTCCAGTAAATGCTTTATATGACTGTCAAGGGCAGAAAAAGGCTCGTCTAAAAGCAGTAATTCCGGATCGGTTATCAATGTCCTGGCGAGAGCAGCTCTTTGCTGTTGCCCTCCCGATAATTGTGAAGGATAACGGTTTTCAAAGCCGGAAAGCTGCATTTTTCCAATCATTTCAATAACTTTATCATGACGTATTTTTTTATCTAAGTGTTTGACCCCATACGCAATGTTTTTGTATACTGTTAAATGTGGGAATAGTGCATAATTTTGAAACACGTAACCAATATTCCTTTTCCGTGGAGGTATATTTACTTTTACATCAGAATTAAATAACTCCTTTCCATTAAGTTTTATCTTTCCTTTATCGGGACTATGTAGTCCTGCAATACACTTTAAGGTCAAGCTTTTGCCACAACCCGATGAACCGAGTATTCCCAGTACTCCTCTATCGCTGGAAAATGAAGAGTGCAACGAAAAATTACCCATTGTTTTATTAATAGATACTTCAAGCATTTTAGTGTCACCCCTTTTTCATCTTCTTTTCCAATCGATTGACAATATACAAAACAACAATAGAAACACTTGTCATTATAAGTACAAGCATATTTGCCATATCTTTATTTCCTGCCTGTAATGCATCATAAATAGCAATTGGCATTGTCAATGTTTTATCTGGAATACTTCCAGCCACCATCAATGTTGTACCAAAGTCCCCCAAAGCCCTTACGAAAGCCATAGTTATTCCTGATATAATTCCTCGCCAGGCAATAGGGATCATAATAGTTAAAAATATGTTTAGTTCGTTTCTTCCTAATAGTCTTGCAGCATTCAAAAAATCTTCGTTTATTTCCGTCAAGGCAGTTTTTGAAGATTTTATCAAGTATGGGATGGATACAACTGTTGAAGCTATAATTGCTCCCATAGGGGTAAATACTATCATAATATCAAATTGCTCTTCGAGAAATTTACCGATCCAGGATTGCCGACCGAGTAGTACGAGTAAATAATAGCCAAGTACAGTCGGAGGTAATACAACAGGCAAGTTTGTCAAAGTATCAATAAAATCTGATATTCTTCCTTGTTTACGACTTAAAAAATAAGCTATAGGCAAACCGAAAAGGATACTGATAAATGTTGCTGTAACCGCTACACGAAACGATAAAAACAGTGGAAAGAGATTAACATTATTCATTTATTTCTTCAGGAAGGACGAAACCATATTTTTTCATGATTTCCCTTCCATACTCTCCATTAACAAATTTAATAAAAATTCGTGCCTCTTTCTCAGACTTTGTTCCTTTAACAACAGCTATAGCCTGTTGTAGCGGTTTATGCAACTTATCATCAATAAGTAAAAAAGTTACTTCATCTTTTTTGACAACTGATAAAGAAATAAATCCAGCTTCTACATTACCTGATTTTATTAGTGTTAATGTATCCTGAATATCCTTTCCAAAAACCATTTTATCCTTTAGTTTTTCCCATAAGCCCAATGATTCTAAAGCCTGTTTTGCAGCCAAACCATAAGGTGCATGTTCTGGGTTTGCTATTGCAATTTTCTTAAATTCCGGCTTTAACAAATCGCTAACTTCTTTTACTTGTAATGTGCTTCCGATCTTTATCGCAACACCAACACGCCCAATAGCATATAATTCTTTAGTATCGGCAATTATCCTGTCCTTCTCTATTAAATCGTCCACAAATTTAATATTTGCTGAGGCATATACATCATAAGGTGCACCATTCTCAATCTGTTCTCTTGCAGTGCCTGAAGAAGAAAATATTTGCTTTAATTTAATACTTGTATTTTTTTCATAAAGATCTCCGATTTCTTTAAATGCTATTACCAAATCAGCAGCAGCAGCAACTGTCAGTTCTGTTTTGCTATTTTCTTTTATGTTGGTTGTGCTTTTTTCCGATTGTACTATACTTGTTTGATTTTTTGTTGGGTCAGTATTATTTATTGTATTCACTGATGAGCCACATCCACTTAATAATAGAGTTAAAGAAAATAAGGAAGAAAATATCAATGAAATAGACCATTTTGACATATGACCAACTCCTTTTTTCAATTTTTTGATTTTAATAAGTTATATGAATTTAATTAAAGTTAGTGACTTACTAACTAGACATGCAATATTCATTGCAAACATGGCAAGAAATAACGTGGCATGACATAACACAATTCAATATTAGATTTTATCATGTTGTATTCATTATAAACACCTTCAAGTGTAAAATCAAGTCATTTTGCAATAGAAGTTTGATTTTGCTTCATATTTTATAACTAAATGAATTTTCATACAATATTATTTTTATACTCATAATAGTTATATACCGCTATTTAAAAGGCGTATCTATATAAATACATAAGATTATTAATGAAGCATTTTGACTTTAATATTGCATATCAGATTGATTATTGCTATAGTATAGAGAAACAGTTTAAGGAAGTGAGATAAATGAGAGATTGTTCATCATTAACACCACAAGAAGTAGCTGATATCCTTAAAATAGCCAAAAATACTGTATATGAATTAATTAAACGTGGAGAACTTAACGCATATAGGATAGGTAGGAAAGTCCGGGTAGACCTAAACGATGTTGAAGAATATAAATCTAAAAGTAAAAGTCAAAAAAGCAATTTAACTAATGATATCACTCAATCAGCAAATTCGCACCTATTAAATAATGACATAAAACCTTTCAGAGATGGTTTTATTATTTGCGGACAAGATATTCTTCTTGATATTTTATCACGTTATCTAGAATGCCACCCTAAAGGAGTTCAGGCATTGCGAGCTTATATAGGAAGTTACAATGGTTTATATTCTTTATATCATGGTAACGTTCAGATGGCTACTACACATCTTTGGGACAGCGAAACAGGACAATATAATATTCCGTTTGTAAAACATTTACTTCCGGGAATCCCCACAGTTATTATTCATCTTGCTTGTCGTATGCAAGGTTTTTATGTAGCAAAAAGTAACCCTAAAAATATTAACACTTGGGAAGACCTAAAGAGGCCCGATATAACCATAGTAAACAGAGAAAAAGGCTCTGGTGCAAGGGTATTGTTAGATGAACACTTAAAACTTTTGAAATATTTCGGTAGCTCTATTAAAGGATATAGTCGAGAATGTCTTTCTCACTTGGCTGTTGCCAGCACTGTTGCTCGGGGAGGAGCTGATCTGGGAATTGGTAATGAAAAGGTAGCTTTACAGGTACAGGGTGTTGATTTTATTCCATTACAGAAAGAAAGATATGATCTTGTTATAAAAAAAGAAGATTTTGAAAAACCACCGTTTCAAGCAGTACTTGAAATAATACGTTCTGAAGAATTTAAGATGGAACTTTTAGGTATAGGTGGCTATGATTTATATGATATTGGCAAAATTATAGCAGAAACGTAGTAAAAAATCCTATTTAATAAATCTTCTAATTGGTGGATATATAAACAAGTAAAACATAGCCATATACGAATTGTTTTCAAATATAGCTATGTTTTGATGATTAATCATTAATCCACAATCTCTTCCAGATCATCCATTTCTTCTGAATCATCCAATTCCTCATCATTAATCTTTTTGTATTGTATTTCAATATCTTCAAAAAAGTGACCATTAACAATCGTTATAATGTCCTTTTCTCCATATGATGTACCAATATCGACAGTAACCACATGTGTCCCAACTGATAAATCTCTATGAGCAATTTGACCGTTTTGAGGTGGTAGGGAATAGAAATGTCCATCAGCATTATAGGAACTGTGATTTAATCTTATGGTATTCCCCAAAACACAAATTCTATATATATTAATACCTATATTACTTTCTAACTCAAAAGAAGAAGTACCCCATTTGAACTGACCTGATAACTTTTTAGTAGTAAGATCATCATCGTTAATAGTTGGTACTTTAGTAATTTCTTCTGAAGAATTTTCAACAATTGTACAGTTCACTTTAATATCTAAAAAAAGATTAGAGTTCACCAGTACGACCTTATCAAGTTTTCCATACACTTCGTTTACTTGAACTGCATAGATTTCATCACAATTCGGAGAAATTATAAGCTTTTCCTTGCCGGCAAGTGGGGGAGAATTCCAACTGGCTCCATCTGGATTAAATGAATGATGATTTAAAATTAATCCCTTCATACTTGATTTAATTCTAAATAGATTTAATCCGTGTGTTACAGGTAATTCAACACTAGATTTACCAAATTGAAGTTGACCGGTTAACCTGAAATCTGTTTTAAGAACATGGCTTTTTTTCTTTCTCGATAAATTTCCCAAAGTTATATTAGTTGGAATATCTCTGAGAGAATATTTACTTCTCCCGATTTTTTGAGAGGAATAGATGCCTGTATGCCCTGAAAAGAAGTAACTTACAGCACAAGTCGCAAACAGGAACTCAATCCCTGTACCCCCAAACAATTCAACCCCCAGTATGAAAGATGCGATAGGAGTGTTTGTTGCACCAGCAAATACACCTATAAGCCCTAATGCTGCCAGATGAGATGGAGAAATACTTAATAGATCCCCTAAAAAGTTACCGAGAGTAGACCCAATTACAAACAATGGGGTTACTTCACCTCCTTGGAAGCCTGCTCCCAATGTTATAGAAGTAAAAATTAATTTCCAAGCGAAAGCAAAAGGAGAAACATGCCCACCTATTGATTCTTTTATCAATGGCAAACTCAACCCAATATAATCTCGGGAATCAACAGCATAAACCAGTACAATTATAATAATACCCCGATAAAACTTTTTACCATAGCATTTTCAAAACTCGAATTAAAGAGATCTTTTAATTTGTGAGTTAATTTGCTAAAAGTTCTACTAACCAATCCAAAAACTATTGCTGCTAAAATAATTTTAAAGAAATTTATTGGGGTTATACCTATGTAATTTTGTATAGCATAATGACTGTGGTTTAATCCTAGAAGCCCAGTAACAGCGTTCCCGATATATGCCGCTATAAAACAAGGAATGATAGCCTCATAGCTCATAAATCCTAAAACTGCAACCTCAAGTCCAAAAACTGTACCTGCTAAAGGTGTTCCAAAAACAGCTGCAAAGCCGCTACTTACGCCATTCATTAATATAATTCTACTATCTTGCTTATTTAGCTTTAGTGTTTGGCTAATCCAATTGGCAATGCTGCCGCCCATTTGAACGCCTGTACCTTCTCTACCTGCAGAACCGCCAAATAAATGAGTCAATACCGTTCCTATAAAAACCAAAGGTGCCATCCTTAGAGGAACTGTAACGTCTTCTTGATTGATTTTCTCAAGAATTAAATTATTTCCCTTGATAGAGTTTTTACCGAATTTAATATAAATAAAACTTACAAATACACCTGCAAGCGGAAGAAAAAAGATAATCCAAGGATAATGTATCCTGCTTTCTGAGACATATTCGAGGCTTTTGAGAAAAACAGCATTAATAATTCCGACCAAAACACCTATAATACTTCCAATAAGTATGTACTTTGATATATCTTTCAAAGTATGCAACAATTTAATACTTTTCATACATAAAACCCTTCTTTCTTTGAAATTAAAAGTAGTTCAAAATAAAAACTCCTACATAAAATACAATTTCGTAAATTATGTAGGAGTCATTAGCATAGTAGCAGTTAATGGCGAACTCCATCACCTATTTAATTCGTTAAAATTATATCATACTGAAAAGTTCAAGTAAACAGAAACAACTTAATAAAATAATTAAAATTATTGCAGAAGAAAGTAATAATTCCCATATACTTTGCGCTGGTCGCACGGATGCTCCCACTACCTCAATTAGGAAAATTATGTCTTATGGCTGTAAAATTCACGAATCATTGCCATACCCCTTATAGGGGTAAAGTTGCCGCTTTTGAAACATGCCCACAGTATAATTTTAACAAAAACAATACTAATACTATTGTTTTTGTTAAAATTTAACTTTTTAATTTCCTGTTGCCATAAGGTGTAAAATCACATACAAGTATAATTTTTCCATGCATTAATTTCATACCTTAAAAATGGAAGATGAACTATCCACTTTTATTTAAAAACTTTAGGAATTCAACAAAATTACTACCACAATTCTTTACTTCTATTAAATCCATACCTATGAAGGGAACTTCAACGATGGTACTTTCGTTCCTTGAATCAAACGCATAAGCATTTAATCCCCCGTCTGAGCCAAATAGTATAAGACCTGGAGCAAACTCGTTTATTTCATATGCTTCATTTAAAGATATAATCTCATCTATTTTCCATAATGAGAGATATGAATTTTCTCCTACCCAACCTTCTCCGCCATTACCAGTTAAAAGAAAGTTCAAATAATCCTTTGGAAAGCAAAATTTAAGATTTTTTTCTACTTCATTAATAATCTCATTTGAGCAAGGGGGATTTAATTCCATTTTATCCAACAAATTATCATAATTATTCACTGCTATTCCTCCAATTTTACCCTGACTTCCCTTATCTTTTTGTTCCACCATACAACTACTTTTGCGTGTTTCTCACGAGGTAAAAAAACTTTATTTGATATATCCGTAGGATTACCCCCAAGTTTTATAGGTTCAATTTCATGTATTTGCAATCCTTTTAAAGCAGGGTCATTTTTTCTTAATTGTCTATTAACAACATTACAGCTTTCTTTTGCTTCATCGTATTTATTATTTTCCTTTTCACTACTACTCATATTAATTTCCTCATCTTTCAACTGATATTTCAAACTATTCTTCATCCCAATTGAAGTTATATAAGTATTCTATAAATTCATGAAATGTATTGGCACAGAACCCTACATAGTCAATTTCAAGTGAATCTAGTGGTACTGAAACAATATATTCATTTTTGTTTTTATCAAACCCATAGCCCATCTTTGCACCATCAGATGCAAATAAAACTATATTATCTAAGTTATCTTTACAACAATCTTCATAAAACTCCTCAACATCTTCAAGTTCCCATATAGTTAAATAACTATCACCTACTTCACCAACTGCACCGTTAGAAAATAGCATAAACTCTTTGTATTGCTGTGGGAAACTAATTCCCACAGCATCTTCAACTTTTTTTAAATCTTCAATTGTAATAGAAAGATGATTACCAAAATCAAGGTCTTTGAAATACTTGTTTTTTTTATAATCCATACTCTTTCATCCTTCCGAATTATTTTAGTGCCTCTTTAACAGCATCCCTTATTTTATTCCACCAAGGAGTAACATATTTTCTATGTACTTTCCCTTGAATTCCTGTTTTATTAGCAGGGTCTGTCGGGCTTCCACCCATTTTAACAGGCTCTATTTCGTGAATTTCAAGTTCGTTTGCTTTTATATTAGGATCTGCTTTTGAAATTTTTCTATTTGCACTATTTGCTGCTTTTCTTGCATCGTTATATGCATCACCCTCAAGTAACTCCCATGTTTTATTTTTATCTGGCAAAGGAACATAATCGTCAGGATAGTCACTCCAATCATTTATCTTAAAAGTTTTATTGCTCTTATCGACAATTTCCACTTTTGGAGTATTCCCACCAACTCCCGCAACATCATCAGCCTTCTTTGCAACCTTTTTTCTAGCCTTTTTTGTAGCCTTTTCACCAGCTTCCCTACCTTCGCCATACACCACTTTCATGAAGTTTTTCTGAATGGCATTTTTCTCAACAACCTCGCCTGCAGCTTCTACAGCATTATCAACATAACGACCAAGTTTGCCTACGCCTACCATTTCGAGTTTAGGTCCGATATACTTGGTTATATTTACTGCATCTTTGGCTTTATCTACAAGTGCGGTTACTTTGCTGGTATACTTTGAGGTCTTTTCGAGAACCTGAGCTACCTTACCAACCTTTGCAAGCTTATCAAGTCCCTTGGTTCCTGCTACTGATAATGCGACTTCTCCAACAAGCCTTCCGAAGAACTTGGCTCTTGTTTTGGCATCACCGTGAATCAAGTTATCATTTACAGCTTTTCCGATTGCCTTTGCTGCCGACTTACCTGCGTTTATTGTCTTGTTTAATGCTTCCTTCGGATGATTGTATGCGTATACAACACCATCCTTTACTGTTCCTACAAGTTTTTTTGCACTGTCCAGTGTTTCCTGAGGGTGAGTTACTGCATAGTATGCACCCTTACCCATATCTGCAACTCCGGTTACAGCACTCTTTCCTGCATCATAAAGTCCTTCACAGAATCCTGTTACTACTGGTGCTTTCTTATCTACGTAGTTCCATGCCGATTTTGCTGTATCTGCAACTGCACTTCCTGCTTTTTTGACTCCTCCCCACAATTCCTTCCAAAAATGTCCGCTTGGGTCATGGTATATCAGAGGATTGTTTGCACAATATGCATAGAGGTTCAAGCTTAATGGATCATTCGGATCTCCTGTATATGTGTCCTCTGTCAGGAATCTTGCTGTTAAGGAATCATAGTATCTTGCTCCAATGTAATACAGCTTTGTCTCGCTGTCATAGAAATATCCTGCATAGTTTACATCGTTATTTAATTTTTGTGTTGTTTCCTGTCCTGATGTTGTATAGTACTTGTCCTCAATTATATTTCCGAAGGCATCATAGTAATATGTTGCCGCAATGCTTCCATCAGGTCTTACAAGTGATGTTACGTCACTGTGTCCGTTGTAGAGGTAATAGTAATTTTCATTTTCAACTCCATTTACTATTATACTACGTGATAGCAGGTTTGTTCCATAAATATTTCTGACTTGCTCACCTGTTAACTGGTTGTATTCGGAGACCACTTTGTCGTACTCATACAGGTACTTTATCGTAACAGTTCCTGTTGTTTTTGATACTCTGAACCCTTCACCATCGTATGCATAGTATGTGGTAACTGAATTTACATTTGCTGAATCAAGCCTGTCAAACTTATCATATGTGTATCCTGCTACCTGTTCCAATGGTAATACGCTGTTCTTTGAATATGTCCTTGTTATTGTCGTCTGGTTTCCATTAAGATCATATACATATTTCAACATATCTGTAGTATACGTATCCTGAGTTATTGTAAGATCAGCTGACGAAAGAGATGTACTATCCTTTGTAACCACATCGGTGATACAACCTCTCGCATCATATGCATAAATCTTGGCAATCTTGCTCTTAATAGTGTAACTGCTATCTTTTGAGGTTACTACTTCTGTTTTTCTGTTTCCAATACCATCATAGGAATACTCAGTTGTCCTTTCATATGCATTGGCACCATATAGAGCAATATTCTTTTCAACAACCTTACTGAGCCTGCTTAGTCCATCATATTGGTAGCTAGTTGTTCCCTTGTTGTCCAGTTTTGTTATGATGTTGTCATTCTCATCATAAACATAGGTATAGCTTTCAGTTGCTGTACCGTTTACTGTGTTTGTCAATGTCTTTGGCTTGTTGTCCTCATAATATGTATAGCTTTCATCTACTGGATATGTGCTGCCATTGGAATATGACAATGATTGCAGGCTTCCATTATTATAATAACTGTATTTTGCAATAACTTTACCTTTTAAAATGTTACTTGCAACAGATAGATTGAGATAACCATCAATAACATACCTTAATCTTTCCTCATTATCATATACTTTTGTTACTTTTTTACCGATTGTGTCTCCAGGTTTTATTGTTTCAATAGTTTCTGCAGTTAGTCCTTTTTCATTAAATACGCTTTCAGGCACGACTATATCATATTCATACTTATTTGTGCCCCCAGGAGTTGTCTTTGTCATAACCCTGTTTAACATGTCAAATGTTCTTGCTATTGTGACAGTTGCCTTTGTCTTGTCGTCAATACCCTCAGGATTGCCATTGCTGTCATACCTGTAAGCTGTTATTTCTGTAGGTGTAGTTCCAAGCAGGCTTACTGAAGTTACGTTGCCGTCACTGTTATAAACATAGCCGAATTTATCACCTTTTCTGTTGGATTTTGTACAAATCAATCCGTTAGTATAATAGTTATAACTGTCAGACTTACTGTTTCCGTCATACCTAGCTGTTACCTGGTTACTAACGTTATAATCATATTTTGATATTTGTTTTACATTTGTTAATGTAGGTTCTCCGTTTGTATCAAGCTTTGGAATACCAGCTAACAAAGTAACTTCGGCATAATCCATCTGAGTCATATTGCCTTTAACATCATATGTATATCTTGTAGCATATACTTTTCCGTCATTGTCTACTGGACATATTACATATTTGAGATTATTATATTCATCATATTTGTAATATGTTGTCTTATTTCTGCCGTCAGCCTTGCTCATTATGTTTCCGGCATAATCATAGACAATTGTTTCCATGTCTATCATTACTTGTGCATTTATTGCATTGGTATGGCTCGGCTCAATTGTTTTTACAAGTCTCCCGAGTAAGTCATAGTTGTAAGTGGTGATTCTATATTTTGAAGAATCACTTGTGTTTGATGCTTCACTTGATTTTGATTGTCCGTTGTCCCTGTTGTACTCATAAAGACTTAAATTCTTTATTGTACCGTCGGTGTTTACTACAGCCTCACTCATTAGCCTGTTTAACGGATCATATGTGTTTTTCGTAGATTTTTTTACACTTGTTCCATATGTTGTATCTATTACTGCGTTTTCCATCTTTACAACATTTCCGTTTTTATCATAATACGTTCTTGAAGCATGATCAACGCTTCTTCCGTCATTTGTGACAACAGATGCTGTTGTATTAACAAGCCTGTCAGCTTCGTCGTAGTAGAAGCTGGTTTTATTTTGCTTGGCATCATAAGCCTCGCTAAGGTTGCCGTTTGCATCATATACAGAAGAAATTGTAGTTGCATTTGTTAATACTATTTCCTTATTGGCATCATAGCTGCCTTTTTCTCCGTGTTTCTTTATAACAACCTTGTCATTTCCATCATATGTGTATACATCAGCTATACTTGGCATGTTGAATGTAGTACTGTAATAGACTGGTGAGCTGGCATCGGTGTACTGCATTTTTACACGGCCCAGTTCGTCATACTGACTTGTAAGTACATAATCTCCAACTGTTGCATCTCCATGATATGTTACAGTTCTCACCTGGTTGAATGCATTGTATGTGTATTTTACAATACTATTACCGATTGTTGATTTAACCACATTTCCGGCAAAATCAAATTCATCGGTGCTTAAAGTTACTGCTGTAACAGAAGGATTTACATCAACACATTTTTTAACCTGTACTGTTTTCTTTCTGTTATAGTCATCATAATTGTATATAGTCTCATCATAATGCAAATCGTTGGCATATCCAGTTACTGCAATATGTCCTCTTGCTTTCTTCTCAGAAGTCATTCTTCCGGAAGTATCATAGGTGAATATCTGTGAGTTGCTGCTGCTTGAATCCTGCTTTATATCTGCATAAGTCACTGTACTAACTTTATCTGCAGGTGTGTATGTATATACGGTTCCATAACCAAGTGCAGCAATCTGAGCTGGAGTTGAGTTTACTGGGTTTAAGCCTATACTTACAATCTCTGCATATGACCTTGTACCTAAATCATTGTTTAATATTACCTTGCCTCTTTCATAGGCACCTTTTTCATATCCTGCAGCATTAAGTACCTTGGTTACATTACCATTGGCATCATACAAATACGCTTTAGAAATATAGTTAACAGTATTTTCATTCCAACCATCACCTGTATCCTTAAGAGTATATTCCTTACCATTATATCCTTCTGTCTGTATTCTGCCCATCTTATCATAAGTGAAGGTATTTCTGTTCAGGTTATCTACATTGACGATGTCATCCGCTGTGCCTGTATAATTTTCTGGTAAAACTTCATCAGTTTTTCTTCCTGCTCTATCATATTTGAATACAGTTATTTCATCCTTAATAATTGGATTATTATTTGCGTCATAATCCTTTGTAACATCTTTTCTGATTACCTTTTCAAGGAAACCGCTTGGATTATATCTGTATTCAATAATATTGCCTTTTGCATCTTTACTCTTACTTACATCACCTTCATTGTTATACTCGGTGTTGGTACTTATTGATACATCGTTGTTGTCCTTATCCTTCCAAGTCCTTATTATATCTGTGACTTTGTTCATTCCATTGTAGTGGTATTCGGTAACAACTTTACTTTTCGTATCAACATATTGATTCTGATCGAATATTAAACCGCTTGTTTCTTTGTAGAGGTTTCCATTCAAATCATATTCATATTTTGTGCAAGTCTCAACAAGGTCAGTGTTTTGACTATTATCGGCCTTTGTTGTATTATTGCCGTACAAGTCCTGTTTTTCGACTTTTACCCTTTTATTCACAGGTAAACCGAGATAATTGTGATCATACAGTGTCTCAATGGTTTTTTGGGTATTTACAGTGACTGTTCCTGTTCCAGTGTCATTACTTATTATTCCATCACTGACAGTTTCCTTTTCACTGTATACATTTCCATCATTATCATACTTGAATTCAATAACCTTTCCTGTCTTTTCTTCAAATGCATTATTTCTTTCTTTATCAGTGGACCTCCACAATTGCCCATTACCGTAATATTCATTAACAGTAATTGATGCTGCAGTAGGAGTTGAATTAAGTGATACTCCTGCATTGTCATTTCCGGTAATAGTTGTGCTAACCCTTCCAGCCTTATCATAAACTGTCTTGGAATACACATATTTAATAGTGTTGTTCCTAAATGGCACCCACTGTTCATCGTATTTGGCTTTTCTTGCAGAGTCATACAGTCCGTAATTAAAGTAGCTTTTGCTTAAATTACCGTCGGTTTCAGTTCTTATCTTACCATCTGCATAATACTCTCTTACAACTTTGCTGGTATCAGGATAGTCTATCTGAATAAGCCTTCCAGCATAATCGTATGTATTTGTTGTGCTTGCAGTATCAGTGTCGCTGAAATATTCTGTATGAGTTTCTGTTGTTTTACCACCGCTCACATTATAACTGTAGCTTTCGAGTATTCCTTCAGGCCCGTTAACCTGTACAAGCCTGTTCATCCAGTCATACTGATAAATATACTCTGATCCGTTCGGTTTTGTCAATTTCTTGAGGTTATCCGATTCATCGTAAGCATATTTTGTTGTATTACCTTCTGTGTCAGTTTCAGTTGCAATCTTACCGTCACTATAATAGGTATATCTGAATCCAACATCTTCTTTGCTCTCACCATACTTTTTATACAGCTCAGGTGATAATTCCTGGACTTTTCTGTCAAACTCATCGTACCTTACATATGTCACACTTTCCTCTGAAGGATCCAGCCCTTTTTTGATTATCTTCTGCACATTACCATTTTTGTCATAATCATAATTCGTAGTATAGCCTTTCTGTGTTATTTCTGTTTTGTGTCTGCCAGATATATCATAATCACTGTAAGTTGTTGTCTCAGTACCCAAGGTTGATCCTGTGTTGTTTTCCTTTACAGCTGATATATTATAATCCCCAGTCTTATTATATACAAAGTTTTTTGATCCTGCTGCCATATTCACACTTCCTACAACTGGTGTTGTGAAACTATTGTCTATTCCATAGAAAGTCACAGTTGCTCCAGCATCATGCTTGACTATATCCGATAAAGCTATCGTGGTTACTCCATTTGCTACGGTGATGTTTGCCGTCTTCGGTGCTCCGCTTGTTCCAGCTTCGCTACCAGTTATGATTGCTTGACCAAATACACTTGTAAGTCCTGCATCACTGCTTAATGAAGCTGATCGGTTAATGGTTATCTTATAGTACTGTGTTGTGCTGTTTGCCGCTACAACCTTGATATAAACGTTCGTACCTGTTCCTACTACCAAATTCACACTTCCTACTACTGGTGTTGTGAAGCTACTATCCGCTCCATAGAAGGTCACAGTTGCTCCGACATCACGCTTGATGATATCAGATGCCGCTACAGTTGATACTCCATTGGCTACGGTGATACTTGCTGTTTTCGGTGCTCCGCTTGTTCCAGCTTCGCCTCCAGCTATGATTGCCTGACCCAGTACGCTGTTAAGTCCTGCATCACTGCTTAAAGTGGCTGATCGGTTGATGGTTACCCTATAGTACCTTGTTGTGCTGTCTGAAGCCTTAACCATGATGTAGACGTTCGTTCCTGATCCTGCTGTCAGACTCACACTTCCTGTAGCTGGTGTTGTGAAGCTGCTGTTAGTTCCGTAGAAGGTCACAGTTGCTCCGATATCGTGCTTCACTATATCCGATGCAGCTACTGTGGATACGCTATTGGCTACATTGATGCTCGCTGTCTTCGGTGATGCACTTGTTCCTGCTTCACTACCTGCTATGATTGCCTGACTCAGTACACTGGTAAGTCCTGCGTCGCTGCACAATGAAGCTCGGTTGATAGTTACTTTATAGTACTGTGTAGTGCTGTTTGCTGCTACGACCTTGATATAGACATCTGACTTTGATCCGCCTTCAGGATAAGTTATTGTATCCAGCAATCCCTTGATTGTATCAGTATTACCAGCTATTTCATCATTATATTTGTATTCCGTTATTGAAAATAATGATTTATCGCTGGTTCCTTCAGTATATTTTATAGTGTTTAAATCAGTAGTTTCAACAACACTATTTAAGTTCAACGGGCTTACTATACGCTTTAATCTTCCCTTAGTGTCATAATCATACTGAGTTGCCTCCAGGCATTTCTTCTTGGTTACTCCATCATAATAACCGTCAAACAAATACTCGCCTGAAAGATTATGAATCTTTAATGCTGTACTACCTGTAAATGTGCTGTCAGAATAAACATACTTATTCCTTATATATTTCGTTCTTTGAGCCTCAGCGTTAGCAGCATAATCTTGTTTTTCATAGAGGGTTCTTTGTGTTACATCCCCTGAATTATCCTTTTCAACTACAGTTACATTACCATACCTGTCGGTTATTACTTCCTTTGTCTTATAGTTTGTAGTACCTGCCTGCATATCCTTATAAGTATTTTTATAGAAGTCGTCTCCTTCTTTTAGATTGGTAATATTGCGTTCTGTATTTGTCGCATCATATATAAAGTAATTTGTCTTTGTAGGGGAAAGTCCTACATTGGCTCCATCATCCGGTTCTTCCTGAGATATAGGTTTCATATCCATAACGCTCATAACCGTCTTATGTTTATAGCCCCTCTTATCAAATGTATATCTTATGAAGCCTTCAGAATCTGCCAGATTGCTGTTTTTCTCATCAATCGTTACATCATAGTACTGGTATACCTCCATATTTCTTTCTGAATCAGTCTGTCTTATTATTCTTTCAAGAACATTGTCATATGTATTTGTCATTTCAACAATACCATTCTCACTGACAGATTCGAGAAGACCTACCTTATTGGGCACATATGAGTATACCGTTTCATTTCCCTTTAAATCAATAACACCTATTAGCTGATTATTGGAGTCATACCTGAATACAATATATCCGGTTTTATTAACATTGTTTTCTTTATAGCCTACACTTATTGTTTTTATTAGGTTGGCATTGCTGTTTGTTATTTCAGGATGGCCTGCTGCTGTATATGCATTGCTGTCATAATTAAATGTAAGTTTTCTGTTTGTTACACCAGAAACTGCATCTGAAACAGAAGTTACTTTTCCAGATGTGTATCCTATTGTCAATACATTTCCGCTCATGTCTGTTATATTAGCCAAAAGTGCAGGAGTAGTAACTGCTAAATCTGCTCTTGTATACACATACATAAGCTTTTCATCTTTTCGATATAACTTAAATGTCTTTCCATCCGCTGTTTCCAATTGATCATAGTTACCAAATGCTGCATATTTGGTAGAAGTACCTATCTGCTTAAATACTTCCTTTGAACCGGTAGGATAAGTAACTTCATATTTCTTTTCAGGTGATGACTTAAGATAGCTTTTATACATCCATCCGTTAATACCGAATTTAGGTATATTTACATATACCCACCCATTATACTCGTCAACACTCTCATATCTAGATACCATAGTGCCATTGCTATAGCTGTCGATTATAGGACCTTCCGGCCATTCTCTTAAATTCAAACTCGATGCAATTACAACATAATCACTGGCACCAGTAACATCTTTTATGCATGTATCGAAGTTGCTTCTCCAGCCTTTACCGATATTTGTAGACTCATTTCTTGCTGCTGAGTTATATGACCGTTCGAATACAAAATCTACTCCTGTAGTATCGATTGCTATATCCTTAATCTGGTCGGTATAGTTTCCTGTCAATACGTTTACATGATTGTCAAGATACATCTTCTTGGCAGCTGTAGTATCACGTCCCAGGTATTTATCAGGGAATTTAATACCAGGTATCTGCTGAGGTATATATTCAACAAGATTTTTTAATGCAACACCATTATCCGTGGCCGAACCACCGGAAATATATATTCTGTTATACAAAGTTTCTGTGCCAAATCTAAGCTTTGCAGTAATTAACTTTTGTGTTTTTGCTACATAGTTAATTACAAGCGGATTAGTATTAGTAGTATTATTAGCATTACCAGGAGTACATTCAATAATTGAATCCTGTTCGGAAGATGCTACACCAGTTGAGTTGTTACCATAACCACCCATTATATAGATCTTGCCGTTTACGACAGCAGTTCCAAAGGACCTTCTGTCAAATCCCATACTTGTTGCTGCTTCTACCTTTGAAGCAGAGGGGGTTATAACTTCAACCTTATTTATTGGATTTCCATTGCTTCCCTTACCCCCGAATACATAAATCTTATCATTTAAAACTGCTACTCCAAAGGAACTTCTAGCATATGTCAATGTGTAAGACTTTTTCTGAAGCTTTTCTGTCCCTGCCGGAGCATTTGGATCAAACTCGAGAATATCATTGAGGTATGTTCCATTACTGTCAATACCACCGATTATATATATCTTACCGTTAACAACTGCCGCTGAATGTTCATATCTCTTCAGCCACTCAGGATTAGTATATGTATAATCGGGATAGCTAGTTGAAGAACCAGTATCATACGTTTCGATATTGTTAATATAATTAGTTGTTGTTCCGGTCTTGTTTATTCCCCCAATTATATATATTAAATTGTTCATTGCCACTGCTGCAAAGCTGCTTCTTTCAACTTTCATTGAAGTATCACAGTTAGTCCAGCCAATACCTTCTGCACCATACAGATTGAACTTTTCAACTGATTTCAAGGACGAACCTGTATCTCCAATACCACCAAGGACATACATTTTACTACCTATGCTTACAGCACAGTGGTCTTTTCTTGCATCAGTCATTTTCTCAGGTCTTTCTTGTATTGCTACCTTAGGCGTAAATGGATCATCACTTGAAACTGATACCTTTACTCCATTCCTGGCTTCCGGTGGATAAAAGATACAGTTAGGATTTGATATTACAAGAATATTAAACCTCGAGCCATTTCCATTGTTATAATTAGTTACATTGCTTTCAAATTTATTGAAAGTAATTATTTGTTGTGTAGTACCACTTAAAATAACCTTGTGGTTTCCATTTGCATGAAAGTTATTATGCTGTCCATAACCTTGTGTAAAGTTACCTTTTATTTCAAGAGTGCCTGCTGTCAATATATCAGTGCCACCAAGATATGAATAAGCACCAAAGTTGCCATTAACAAGGACATAATCTCTTGGATTCAGCATTTTTAATCTACCATGATATTGGGTAGTAGTGCTGCCAGTTTCAAAGTTAGCACCAACAATAATTCTCCCATTATTTACATATACTGTCGGCATTGAATTAGTGGTTCCTCTTTGAAGTATACTTCCCTGTACCTCTATTGTCCCCCTGCAACATCTAATAATCCACCTTTTTGTATTATATCCCCTGTGACTGTTAATTTATTTCCATTCAAATTAAATACAGTTGACTCATAAGGAAGATCCAGAATAAGGTTTCCTGTAATTGTCAGATTACATTTTAATGGATTTTTGATCTGCGAGATTCTTACATCACCATATAGTTTTGTTGTATTTGTACTTGTAGTATTTATTAGAGTATTTACATATAGTTTGGATTTGACCGTAATCAGGTTATTATTTGAGTCATATTCTTTAATATCACCAAACTTAATACCTTCAGCACTTGTATTTTTTATTTCCAAATTATTAAACATAGAATTGTTATTCTCAATTCCAGCACTGACAAATATAACAGTTTGAGTAGAAGTTCCGCTTAATATAACCTTGTGGCCACCGCTTGTGTGAAAATTAGCAGGATTCCCCATAATTACATTCACAGCAACCGGAGTATTAGTATTATCAACACCTTGCAGGAAATTACCCTTGACTTCCAAAGTACCGTTTGTCAAACAAGGCTTACCATCTCCTGATTGTTGATTGTTTAAGCAATGGTCAATCCTTGAAACATCAATAAAGTTTCCATTAACAATAACTTTATCCTTGGAATTCCTCATCAAAAGAGTACTCCAGTTTTGAAGCTTATAGTCACCATTAACTGTTAAAGTACCATTATTAATGTTTATTATAGAATTCTTTGATGTCTCTTCAGTAGAAGTCTGTGTTAAATTTCCATTTATGGTTAGACTATGACCATTAAGATCAATAGTATTATTCTGAAGAGTATAGTTACCATCTACTACAGTGTCCTCATTTAGGGTAAGCTTACCATTATTAAACTTTAGAAAATACTGAGGATATCCTGATATTGACTTGTTAAAATGGCCTGCAATAATAATCACATCACTCATATTGATTGCATTGTTTCTGTCAAGGTCACATAATAAATCGTACTTACTATCCTGATATGTAACATTAAAACGTTGTGCAATTCCCATAACATCACTCATGTTAATAGCATTATCCTGATTAATATCCCCTGGCCAGAGAACAAACGGATTAGCACTGGTGTTAATATTTACAATCTGGGTATTATCATTATTGGTTATATTTACTCCATCAATAATCCTTGTTAGATAACCAACTTTTGACACCTCAAGTCTGTATCCAAGCCCCTCTTTTATTTCACCAATTGAAAAGAATCCATTCGAATCGGTTAGTATATTGTCTGGGCTGCAATAATACTGCCCATTTATCATTCCTTTAACCAGAACCTTATATCCTGACTTGTCGTTTGATGAATCAGATTTAATATGGGGCTGTTGCACTAAGAAATTAGTGTAGGAGCCTTTTTTACTTGCAAAAAACAATTGCCAGACTATTCAAAGTCCGGCAAAAGGTGTAAAATATTTTTATGCTAGTAAAAAATTTAACACATAAAGATTATACTACGCACGGTGGTTTCTATCAATTAAAATTGCCGTTAAATGTTGAATGTATGATTCCGAATGATGATTCTGTAAGGTTGCTGGGTCAAATTGTAGAGGAGATGAATTTATCAGAATTATATAAGACTTATTCCCGTTTAAGGAAAAAACAAGCAACCCCAACACAGATGCTGAAGATCATGCTATATGCTTATATGAATAGTAATTATTCTACAAGGAAAATCGAAAGAGCCTGCAAGCGGGACATTAATTATATGTACCTTCTTGAAGGCTCGCCTGCTCCGGATTATACAACAATTGCAAGATTCAGAAGTATTCATTTTGCACCTGTTTCAGAAAATCTTTTGGCACAGTTTACGCAGATGCTTGCTGAAAACAAAGAAATTTCAATGAAAAATCTATTTATTGATGGGACAAAGCTTGAAGCTGCATCAAATAAATATACTTTTGTCTGGAAAGGTTCTGTCACTAAGAATCAGAAAAAACTGATGGATAAGCTCCCAACTTTTTTAAAACAAACAGAAGAGAATTTTGGATTTAAGATTTTATATGGTGAAGAAATCAAGATGCACCATTTGAAAAAGCTCAGACGTAAACTTTGCAAAATAAAAAACGATGAAGATATTCAATTTGTCTCTGGTATAGGAAAAAGAAAATCTCCTCTCCAAAAAACATTTGAACAGCTGGATGAATACATATCAAGGCTCAAGAAATATAATAAGCATCTGCATCTTATGGGGGATAGAAATAGCTATTCAAAGACAGACCCTGATGCAACCTTCATGAGGATGAAAGAAGATGCTATGAAGAATGGGCAATTAAAACCCGGCTACAACATTCAGTTTGGGGTAGATGCTGAATATATAGTATGGATTAGTGCTGGACCACAGCCTACAGATACAACCACGCTAATACCATTTTTAGACAGCATAAAGAGTCGTTTGAAGTATACTTACAGAAATATAGTTGCAGACTCAGGCTATGAAAGTGAGGAAAACTACGTCTATCTCGATGAGAACGGTCAGCTTGCTTTTATCAAACCTTCCAATTATGAAATTAGTAAGACACGGAAATATAAAACTGATATCAGTAGGAAGGAAAATATGAGCTATGACAAAGAAAACGACTTTTATATATGTAGCAGCGGTAAAAAGCTTGTAGCCACAGGGATTAAATTCAGCAAAAGCAAGACTGGCTATAGAAGTGAGAAAACCTGTTATACATGTGAAGATTGCACTCAATGCCCTATTAAATCAAAATGCATTAAGGGAAACAGCAAAAAGCCATTGGAAGAACGAACCAAGCATCTTGAAGTTTCAAAACTATTTCAGCAAAAACGTGAGGCAGCGATAACCAGAATCCTTAGTGATGAGGGAAAAGAGCTCAGAATGAACCGAAGTATTCAGTCTGAAGGTGCTTTTGGAGAAATAAAACAAGATATGGGATTCAGACGTTTTTTGTGTAAAGGGAAAAAGAATATCTTGGCAGAATGTATTCTTCTTGGCTTAGCTCATAATGTAAACAAACTGCACAACAAAATTCAGTCAGAACGATGTTCTACATATTTACATCCATTAAAAACAGCTTAGATAAAAATGTTTATAATAAAGAGCATAAATCAGTAAGCTTTATTTGCTATACTCTTTTTTCAAAAGAAAGAAAAAGAATATAATATTTTGGTTAAAATATTTCACTATCATTATAGAAATGGGGCGTTGTACTACGATTATAAATCGTAATTGCAACAGCCCCTCCAGATTTTACATCAACAGTAGGAATCTCATTTTCAATTGAATTGGTAGTAACCGTTTGTGGATAAGCAGGAAAGCCTAGATTTGCAACTTTTGAATTACTAACAGCAAGTCCTGAATTAATCTTCTGTCCATCCACATTAAATAAATATACTCCATTTAGAGCATTTGGCATCGTTTCGCAATTTTGGAACGCAAATTGTATCTGGTAATCCATCAACACTTTGAATTTTATTACAGCAAAAATTCCGTCTTTATCATATACTCCGCTTTGCTTGTAGCTGTCAATATTTGTGTAGCCCACAGCAAAATTTAATGTACCGTTTGTTAGATCATTTGTTGCATTTGTAAATAACGAATGGCTCTGATTAAGCAATACGGTTCTTCCTGCCGGTAAAGTAGATTGAGTAAATGGACTCATGTCATTCATTACAGGTTGAACAACCTTGGGGTTGTACTTCAAGTTAAACTGGTATCCAGATATTGAAGGTAATGTCTGCCCCTTTATAGTTGCAGTAATAATGTCCCCCTTTAATGCAATAGTCCTGTCAAGATCTATGCTTATCTTTCCAAGATTTAAATCCTTTAGTGTCAATTTATAGTCATCCAATTCGGAAAAGCCTGACCACGAATTGACTTTTAAATAATATTTGCCAGTTGAAAGATCAACTTCTATATTTTCATCACTATTCCCAGGTACAGTAGAACGTCCAACTTCAACAAATTCCCCACCTTCATATGAGTATAGGTAGACATCATAATCAGTACCGTAAGGTACGTTTTGTAATTTTACAGAAACCTTAGTATTTCTGGATACTAAAAATGAATAACAGTCTGTATCATCCACATTGTCTATCGTTCCATATGAGCTAGTTTCCAAGTTAATTTCCGGTCTTGATTCACTCATTACGTCATTGAGTTTTTCATTTGGTTCAAATTCATCAGGAGTTACTACTACAGCTTTAAGCTCGTAAGTATCTGAGGGACTAAAGCCGCTATACGAATATACTCTTATATAATATTTCCCTGGTGCATTTATAAGACATGCAGATACTTCATCTTTATTACTGCTGGCATATGAGCCTCCAATAAGTGAGCCATCACCTTTATAAACCTCTACATCGTAATCACAATTTACAGGAATGCTTTTCATTGTAACACTAATCTTGCCGGTTTTTGCTGTATTTAATTCAAACCAGTCCTCATCGGTGCTTATATTAAGTGTAGGGTTTATGGTTGTATTGACTGTAATCGGTTTTGCTGTATCTTCACTATCGTTAGGTTCAAAACTATCAGGTGAATTATTGGTTGCATACGCCATTAGTTGATAGTTATGATGCTGTGAACTACTACCAAATGTAAACTTTTCGACACTAATGAAATATGTTCCTGTAACAGTTGGTGTATATGTTATAGATTCGTCATAATTGCTTGAGTATGTTGATCTACCTATCTCTATACCTGAACTATTGTATAGATATAAGTCATAGTCATCACCTTGTGCTATTCCTGTCAACGTAAATTTATATGCAGTTGATGCTTGGAGACTTATAGAATATATATCTTGGGCATATGTTGTGTCCATAGTCCCAAAAACTGTTCCTTGATTTATAAGCTGAGGTGAACTAAAGGAATGGTTGGCGTTATTATCCATAATATAACTTAATGTCGAAACATCCTGTAAACTGGTTAGACCCCTTTTTATCTCAACCTTTTCTGGAACTGATGGTGCTGTTCCACCCATATCGACAACATAATCCTTGACATTTAGCACTTGAGTACTATACTCTTGATTATCCTTAGTAATGGACACTAATTTTAAGAACTTTATTTCTTCTGTATTACTTTCTTTTAAAATAATTTGATGTTTTTTAGTCAATTCATTAACTTTTATGTTTTTCTCAAGAAGATTAGATTTACCGTAGTATACTTCTGAACCAGAGTCAACGTCAGTAGTCCATGTTACAGCTAAATAATTTCCTTTCATTCTTGATATTGATATATTATTTATACCATCCTTTGTATTGAGGACATTATTATTTGGATTCTTCAATAATGAATCAATAAACAAATTACTTTTTCTGACTATTGGCTTATTAACTTTATGATTACCTGCTAAAGAAACACTATAATCTGTAGGGGACTGCTTTTCCCCAGGAATTAATGTTGGTGTAGGTAATATAGTGCTAGATGGCTCTCCAATCGGAGCCTGATTAAGAATAGATAGTTTTGCATTTAAGAGCCCTGAAGTTGAAACTTTGCCCTCAAGTCCTGAAATCTTTGTCACATTATTTCTGATTCTTGATTTTATTTGTGCTACGGATAAATTTATATCAACACTGCTCATAAGAGCTGCAACCCCTGAAACAAATGGTGCTGCCATCGATGTTCCACTCATATATCCATACTTATTTCCAGGTAAGGTACTTAAAATATTAACTCCTGGAGCAGCTACATCAATTCTAGAGCCATATGATGAAAAGCTTGCTAGTTCTCCTCTATTATCCACAGCAGCAACGGATATAATATTGGACAATCCAAAGCAAGCAGGGTATATAGGATCTGAGTCCACATATGTTCCCATGTTACCTGCAGCACATACAAAAACCATACCACTTTTTTCAATTGCTTCTTTCAGTGCTGGATTATATTCATTTCCTCCCCAACTGATATTTGCAATTGTTGCTCCCATAGATTCTGCATAACTAATTGCATTTAGTGCATCAGATGTATAACCATTACTACCATTAATAAATTTGATAGGAAGAACTTTAACTAGCGGAGATATCCCCGTTATACCAGAATTGTTTACCCCTGCAGCTATGATTCCTGCAACATGGGTTCCATGAGAATCCTGGCTTTCAGAATCATATACACTATTGTCATTATTTGCAAAATCCCATCCATTTACATCATCCACAAATCCATTACCATCATCATCTATGCCATTAACTATTTCTTCTGCATTTGTATATATGTTGTTTGAAAGATCTTTATGTTTTATATCTATTCCTGAATCAATAACAGCTACTGTTATATTTTCAGAACCCATAGTTAGATCCCAAGCCTCATTTGCCCTAATGTCCACACCAGCAGTACCAACTTGTCCCATTACATTTTGTCCACTGTTCGACAAGCCCCATTGTTCAGCATACCTATCATCATCCTGCGGTACAACATAAGAGTTCAGTTTAAAATCAGGCTGTGCATATTCTATATCTGGATCGCTTTTTAACTCATCCAAAATAGAATCCATGCTTTCTCCATCCTCAATTTCAACTACTTCCATCTGAAAATTGTCTAAATATTTTTTCGACATGAGTTTACGAGCTGATCTTTTAGAAGTTATTCTTTCCTTAACAGTAGTTCTTTTAGCCTTATTCTTATACTTAACAATTACTTCTTTTTTAGAAACCTTAGCTTCATTTTTAAGAATAGATTCGCTTTTTGATAAATCCTTTGCTTCATCATCAACGTTATCATCTGATATCGATGGTGTTGGAGATACTGAAGTCTTAGCTGTACTTGTCTCATTAACAGGATTCAATGTAGGAATTAGCGAACTCTCCTTTACTGTTTTATCACTTAAAACAGTTTCATTTGGATTTTCTTCTAAAGCTGTGCTGAATGCAATCCCCGTTGTAAGAAAAATCTGCGAGATAAACAAAAATAGCACAACAAAAGAAACTAGTTTTCTACCTTTTGACATTTTTCAACCTCCTTAAGAAAATAATAAAATACTGATAATCTATATAAAGCTTAAAAAGCATTAAGCCGGTAGAATTATAAGTGACTTTTTATAATTATCCTTATTGGCTAAAAGAACTTAATATATTAATATACATACAGCAATTTAAATGAAAGCTTTTTAATTTATGATAATTCGATAAGCATAAACAAATCATATATTATATTGCTCAATCACAGTTATAACCATATTTAACAATATACATATGTTAAGACTATATATTGGACATAATTTTAATTCTCTACAGATTATAATACTATTTACAGAAGATTTCAACTAATTATGTAAATTTTTTGTCAGAATTAAGTAAATATAGTCTTTATAATATTAACAGGCTAATTCTATATTTATATATGTTCCACCATTTTAATATTAGTCTAGTAGTGGATGGATATCATATAATTACACATTCTCAATACATCTGAAATACTCGTGTAATGTTAGCTAAATCAATGTTCAGCATCATGATTCCCAAGCTCCTAATTATCAATGAGTTTAAGGCTATTAAACCACTTGCTAATTCAAATAACGCTATACTAGCTGCTGATCCATTCCGAAGCTTTGCCAATTTCCTTAAGGTTCTCTTCTATCAATTAGAATTCTGTAATAATTTCATTTGGAATTTACATAATATTATCTGAAGGCAGGCTTCTTTAACATACTAAAATAACCCCATAAGGTCCACTTGCCATCTTTGTAAACCATAATTGACATCAAATACTTAATCGGGGTATAATCATATTAGATTTATATATCAAAGTGAATACCTCATTTACAAAGGTATCTCTAAAATTTTAGGGGTGTATTAATGAAATTTAGAAGAATAATTTCTATCGTACTATCAATAATTTTCTTATTTTCCTTAACATCATTTGATCCGTCAACGCATTTCAACGCGAAAGCCTACGCAGATCCATCACAAAGCACAGATAACATATGTGTTATAGATTATGATCTTTTTGCACCAGAGCAATCATACGGTTATTATGAAGCACCAGAAGTATGGAGTGGACACATAAAAGAAGGCAATGGCGGGCTCAGCAAAATAAGCAGCAAAGTCGGTGATACAGCTTGCTGGTATTATAAAGTACCCGCTTCAGGCTACTATGATATTTCCATATCCTATCCATTAAGAGATACAAATGCAAAAACTGCAAAATATACAGTTATTAAAAACTATGAAGTAATAGATTGTTTTTATCAAGACCAAACATGCCTACCTGAAACTCTAAAGTATTATTTTGAGAAAGATATTGTGGTTAAAATATATCTAACAGTTACCTCAGGTACAGAGCACATTGCCGATAAAGTAGAATTTATTCGTGTCGCAGAACCTACCTCAACTCCCACTCCAAGGCCTACTCCTTCTCCATGTGCTGCGGCAATACCTGTATATGCAGAAGCAGAGAACTGCATATTCGGAGGGGATATTATTAAAGAAGATACATATCTTTATGCCGGAAAACAAGGCGGAAACATATTGATTCCAAATGTAAGCTTTGGCTGCGGGCATATTCCCAATAATATTTTCAGTGCAGGAATTTCTCTTGATCAAAATACCGAGCCAGGGCAGATTGAAATTAGAAAAGATAGTACTACAGGACAGCTATTAGGCACACTTCAATTAATAAACACCAATGAAAGAGTATCATGTTATTTGGAGCAAAACACCACCTTGACTCCAATCAGTGGTGCATCATGCAATATTTATCTGGTATTTAAGGGAAATTGCAGCGGTCGATATGATTGGTTTAAACTCACAGGTAGTGCTGCTGAGAAAAAAAAACAACCAGATTCAGTTCAACTTGTTCCGTTATGCGATAATATTGATTATTTCCGTGGTATAGATGAAAAAGTTATTTCAATTAATGGAATGGGTGGAAAGATTGGATTCCAATTAAAAGATATGTCCGGTAACCCTATACCAGGACAGACTATAAATATTGAAAGATCGAACTACAATTGGGATATAGATGCATACTCCATAACAGATAATTCCGGAATAGCTTATTTTAACTATTTACCTAAATACATAAATATGCCTGTAGGAGATGTTCTTAAAGTCAGCTACTATGGAAATAATAAATATAAAGGATTATATTATCAGATAAATGCCAGAAATTATGGACCCGGCACATCAACACCTACTCCTACCGTTGTTCCTACTCCAACAATTGAATATACTCCTGTAATAATCGATAATTCATCAAAAGAGTATTTTGAAAAAGGTGAATGGCAGGAACAAAGTGGTGGGGTTAACGGGACATATAGGCTCTCAACAAAGATTGGAAGCACTGCTTTATGGAGATATCAAATACCTGAGGATGGATATTATGAAATAACCGCATTAATACCTGAAGGTGCTCAAAATACTTTATCTAAATATACTATTTTTCATGATGGACAACAAGTAGACAGCTTTTATAACATAAATACTAGCGGAAGCTTCTGCTTAACTAAGAAATTCGGCACTTTTATGGAATATAAAAAGGACAGCTGGATTACAGTAATGGTTAAGTCAGTTTCTGAAGGTACATGTATTGCTGATACCATATCGGTTAAAAGGTTATCCAAGCAGCCAACGCCGCAACCAACTGTTCCAAGCGGGTATTCCAGACCAACTGTTAGAGACGCTGAATATTGTGATATTTCAGGTGTTGTAAAGGAAAAGGATTATATCACTTCATGCGACGACAGTGATTATGTCATAATAAATGGTGTAACATTAAGCGGTTATGCATATTATGACTCCATTGACATATTTTCAGTTAATGCTTCGGTATGGGGAGACAGTGGTGAAAATAGCCTTGAGGTAAGGGTTAACTCATTGGATGGTCCACTTTTAGGTACCTTCCAACTCAAAAATACCGGGAATGATCCATTGAAATTCAGTGAACAAGCTTTTAGAATGAGTTCCGGAAGCTCAGACTGGGTAAGCAGCAACCTTTATGTAATTTTCAAAGGAAAAGGAAGCTGTAATATTGATTGGTTCAAATTTTCAAAGTCATGGAAAGCAGATCCGGGCAGTGAAATTCTTGATTTAGGTCCGCTGGGCAAAAAAATATGCGGATATATAAAGCCAGCTTTTGATAAAACTAATAGTGAGCTAAATAAAGGATTCCAGGTGAAAATTGCAGACACACAACAATATTCATACACTGATTCAAGTGGGTATTTCGAACTGCCTATATATAATGATAAGCCAATTTCATTAATAATCACAAAAGACGGTTATCTTAAAAGAGAGATAAACAATATTGAAAATAAAGGAATAACCCAAATAGGGACACAGGAAAAACCTTTGGAATTATGGCCTGGAGATGTATCTATCAACGGGAATCAGGACAATGTGGTAAATATGAAAGATGTTGTGGAAATCGCCAAACGCTTCAATAGCACTTTAGGGGATTCGTTGTACAGTTCCAATTGTGATTTTAATATGGATAAAGCAATTAACATTGCAGATATAGTTATTATGGCAAAATACTTCAATAGGACCTCCAACGATTACTTTAATCAATAGGTACAGAATACACCATAATTTCCTTGCCAAATATTAAAAGGACTGGTATCAACCCCAATTGAGGGGTATATACCAGTCCCTTTGTTTTGCTATTAAATATTCTCACTTATTAATAATGCCTTAATATGTATAGTTGAACTTTAATGAAAGCTTGACAACGTCTGACATATTAACTGTTCCGTCATTATTTATATCGCATTTCTTGTTGTAATTAGGTGATGTAGAAATTGCATTAAAGCTTGCAGCCATAAGCACAACGTCTGCCATATTAACAGCCCTGTCTCCATTGATATCTTCAGGAACACCAACTGGTGCCGGTGTACTTGTTGGACCTGGAGTTATAACCTTTGGAGTTGAAGAACTGCCTGTAAATATTTTTCCAGGTTGAATTATATCATAATAAGTTGTTTGTGCACCATTATAATCAAAAATTGATGTTCCTACAAATCCATTAGGTAATACTTTTGTGTCCTTGAAATATATTTCAGTTGGAAGTACTTTCAATACTCTGAATCTTATTACTCCAATGGACCCAGTTGATTCAACGTTTGCTGAGTTTTTATATGAAGCAAGTTGGACATATGATCTGCCGAAGCTTAAAAGACCTATCTCAACATCATGGAAAACCAAGTCAACAGGAGAATATTTCGAGTTAGCAAGCAATGTTCCTGGCTCAACGGCTGTTAAATTGAGGTAAGGCAAAAAATCATCACCAAAAGGAATTATTGGCTGCAGAACTTTTGGATCATACATCATGTTTACCTGATAGCCTGCAAAGTTTTTAATGTTTTTTATGCTTAAAGTAGCAGTAATGATGTCACCTTGAATAGCTGATGTCTTGTCTACGCTAAGCGTCAAAGTACCTTTTTCAGCTGTATCAGCAGCTGATGAATTCATTACAGGCATAGCTGCAATAAGAATTCCCATTGTCAAAAGTAAAGATACAGCTTTTTTGGTCATACTTCTAATAGTTTTTATTTGCTTCATTATTAATTCCCCTTTCAAATTTATATAACAATTAAATTTAATACTAATTGATTTTGAAATTTACAAAACAAAAAGTATTTAAATACAAAAATTGGCTGAGGCTCTAAAAGAATATATATAAATGGAAATTAAATTATTTCGAATGATATTTACAACAAAATTTTACATTAACGACGACTATGAGGTGAATTGAAAGCTAATTTGTAAATATATAAAATAAATATATGGGTTTATTTTTAATTAATAAGAATAAAGGATTAAAGCCGTGGCCTCGTCTATGTCTCACATCCCCCCTGTTTAATCAAAAATTTAATGTACACCTACCTTTTACCTCCTATTCTCTCTAGAATTTCTAATATAAAAAAAACATACAATATCTAACTATATTATAACTGACAAATTGGAATTAGTAAATTTTTATTTTATCGCCCTCTTATATTGAATTTTAATAACAATATATGGATTTTGCAATACAAAAATCAATTTTCTCGCAACATATGAATCAAGGAAAATGTTTTGCAATAATTAAAAATGCAAAATGATTAATGCAAAACATATAGCTATGAAAAATACAAATAATTTATTTCTAATTTATTATAAATCTTCTTTAAAATGTGTCGATACTCATATTGACTTATTTATAATAGTCTAAATGGAAAACGGCTAATCTTTTATTATTTAGAGGGCAGCATATATAAGTTAAGGAGCTGATTGTGGTATGAATGCTATACTTCAAGGCTATATAGAAGATTTAAAAGATAATCTTAGTAGTTTTAACACGGCCTTAATAGATATTAAATGTGGAAGAAGTGATGCTGACATTATTAATACTATATTCCATGTTGCACATACCATTAAAGACAATTCTGCTGCTATGGAGTTTGAACAGATTGAGAAGGTCATGCATACAATGGAAGACATTCTTTATGAAATAAAGAGTGGCACCAGGCAGTTCTCGGAGAGCATTTATGATATATTATATGCTTGCCATGATTTTCTTGAAAATTGTCTTGTTACTATAGAAAGAAACAACTCCGACACCAGCTTAGATATAAGCAGAATGCTAGAACTGTTTTCTTCAATAAACGTAAATTACGTTGAATCAAATAGGTTCCTTCATCCTTCAAAGGTAATGTTTACAGAAGATATAAGCATTCTCCCCTATATAAATGTTGATCCGAAAATCTGGCAAGTTATAGCAGGCAATTTGGAAAGGGGCTTTAGTCCTTACAGCCTGGAGGTGGATTTTTCCGAAGGCTGTATTATGAAATCAGTTCGTGCTTGGCTCATTTTTCAAAAGATCGAAACCTTTTCAATGCTTCTCTACTCCAATCCGGCCCGACCTGATGATGAGTCATTTAAAAATGGGGTCTTCAGTTTTGAAGGCACTACAATGCAGTTTCTAATACTAACGGAAAAAGATATTGCCGAGCTTATTGAGGATTTGGAAAAATTAGATGATGTATCATCAGTAAGAAGTTATTGCATACATCAGAAAGAGATAACTATAATTCTTGAAAGTCATAGAATGAAGGAAAAAATTTTAAAGTCCATAACAGATATAAGTATTCAGCTTGTAGATATAGAAAGCACATCAAACAGCTATTTAATCGAAAGTGTTGTGGAACTATTTGAAACAATATCAAATCTTAACTTGACAAAAACCAAGAGCTATATCAAATCTGCTTCAATACAGATTGCCAAAATCCTAAGAGAAAAGGCTGAACTAAATCAGGATATGGACATTAGGTGTTTAGGAGTTATTACCCAGGCATTCCATATCATAGAAACAGTGTTAAAAACACCTGATAACAACCAAGCTCATGAGCTATTCCGTGAAAAGATAATAAACTTATTCATTGATGAACTGAAAATTAATGACAGTTACTCCACTCAAAGGATCGGAGATATTCTTCAGTCAAAGGGTATTTTAAAAGAGGATGATGTGCATGAAATTCTGGAAAAGCAGAAGCAGTCCGAAAACTTAAAATTCGGACAGATAGCAGTCAAAGAAAATAAAGCTTCCGCATATGAAGTTATAAGTGCTTTAAAAGATCAGATACCATGCATAGATAAAAAAGACACCCTGACAAAGCAAGAAGGTGACTTTATCCAAATTCCTGCTGCAAATATTAACAAGCTTTTGCATATGATAAACGAACTCCTTACTTTCAATTCCCAACTTGAGCAGCAGATTGAAAAAGACTCATCGTGTAAATTGGAAATGATTAATACTCTTTTAAAAGAAACAAAACTTATGAAAGAAATCCAAACCTTATCCATGTCCTTTGAAGCAAAACCATAGAATAATGTATGGTAATCCCTGTTGAAAGGCCAATTTCAACAGGGATTACGGAATGAATTTATTTCTTCTTAAACTCTATTAATTTGTCAGGTAAGATTTCTACTTCACCAAATTCTCCTCCATCAGATTTGGATAATACAATTTTATCTCCATACTCTTTAGATATCTTAAGAGGAAATACATTGCGTGCATCATCGATTCCTAATAATACTGAAGATTTAATTCTCTCTTCACTCATAGGCATTTTAATTTTATCAGATACAGGATATGCATTGTATTTCAGATCAGCAATCTTATTATACGCCTGTAACAGCCCTGTTAATGACCAATCAGCATCTGTGCAGTTAGGCGACCTGTTTGTATATGCTTCCACATACTTTGCTTTGGAATTAAAAAGAACAAGTTCCTTACGATCTCTTAAAAATTCGTCTACTCCATCAGCCTTTGATATCTTACCGGCTATCTCATAATCTATAATCCCAACCTGGCGGTAATAGTACAATTCATATACATTCCCTACAAGAAAAACAAAGGTGATTACGCCTACTACAACACCCTTTCCAATATTCAGTACAGTATTCCTTGATGCCTGATTGATTATGCTCTCCAATATTAGTCCTAGTCCTAAAAATGATAGGAAGATATTCCTTTTGAAAAATATCACATCATTTAGTATGAAAAATGGTACCAAAGGCAGTATAAACAATACAACGCCCATGGTAAATTTAAATATATTCAATTTTAACTTTATATTTTTTTCTTTGCATTCTCTACTTATCAATATGGCTAAGATAATGCATAATGCTATTGCTGTAGCCAAAAAAATAAAATTTTTGTCCTCAACTATCACCTTAATTCCTTTACGGAATCCATAGTTCCAAAGCTCAGATAGGGTATTTGTCCATATTTTAAAGATGGAAGAGGCTACTTTGGCTGTATGATCTATATAATCTTTATTAATAAGGGTGCTACGCCCCGAGTGCATACCCTGACCGCTAAAAGCTTTATACCACAAAGCGATTATACCCAAGTTCAGAACAGGTAAAGCAGCAATAAATTTGTTCTTTAACCTTTTCCAGCTCATAACAATTATCATCATTGCTGCTGAAAAACTCAGCACTATGAGCTGCTCGTAAAAGCCAAGAGAAATGAGATTCACAATTGAAAACCCACCTAAAATAATATACCTCTGCTTTAAATTGTCCTGCTTACCAAGATAAACGCAAAGCAAATATAGTGACAACGCTGTAAAGAAAAGGCCTACTATAATGCGTGTGGAAGCGTTTATCCAATATGTGGCTTCACTTCCCAAAGGTAGCAATGTGAATACAATCAGGGCAAAAAAGCCTATGTTAAGGTTATTTGCTTTAAACACCTTGTATATTAGAACACACGTTACAAAATGCAAGAGGGTTATAATAAAAAGTGCTATCCCCAAATTTCCCCAGAGCTTCATCCAGAAATACGTATCCAATAAGCCTGTTAAAGGCCTTACAGTATATAGTTTATAATGCAAAAAAACATCTGTAAAAACATTGCTGTTAAAACCGAATGCACCATATGCTATATTGTCGTCACGCACAGGGTAATAACTGTAGCCATAATAGGCATATTTCAACATTATCAACATAAAGAGCACTATCCAACTGGCTTTGCGTTTTATAAAAGGTACTATGTTCACTTAAAAATTCTCCTGTTGTATACTTTAATAATTTTTAGTCATTCCTAGTATGGTTTTTATATGCCTTAAAACTTTGCATACCGTATCTACTGAGATACTTCAACCCTGTACTGAGGGTTGTTTTGCGGCATCCATATCCAAGATGTATTATTTAATCTTCCAAACCCATATACCGAAGGCAATATTGTAATTTTAAATTCTCCGGAAGTTTCTTTAAAAACATCCGTTCCAAATCTGGGTTCCTTGCCTAGAAACTCCGCAATACACAGCTTGGTGCATCCCTCAAATGCTCTTTCATCTATATAGGATACCCCAGAAGGTATGGTTATTGCAAGCAGTGAGCTGCATCTTTGGAATGCTCCATATCCTATAGCGGTAAGGCTTCCTGGCAGGGTTATATCTGTCAGTTTGCTGCAATCGGAGAATGTGAAATCCTCTATCACAGTAATATTATTTGGAATTGTTATACCAATTAATCTTATACAGCTTGCAAAAGCATATTTTTTAATGGTCTTTACATTATCAGGTATAGTAATGCTGATTAATCTGCCGCAGCCCTGGAAGGTAGCTTCCTCTATTGTGGTTATACCCTCAGGTATTGTTAATCCGGTTATGCTGCTGCAGCCCTGCAATGCACCCTTACCAAGCCTTGTAACGCCCTTGGGTAATGTTATCTTGCTAAGTCCACTGCAGTTTGAAAATGCATACTCCCCTATAGAGGTCACAGCTTCAGGTATCACCAAAGTAGTTAACCCGCTGCAGCCTTCGAAAGTGAAATTTCCTATGGCAGTTAATTTTTCTGGTATTATAAACTTTGTCAGTTTTCTACATCCTGAAAACGCATAATCCCCTATATCTGCAATGTTCTTCGGGATTGTTATACTCAAAAGCTCACTGCAGCCGGTAAATGTATGATCTCCTATAACAGTTACTCCTTCAGGAATGACTACGCTAAGGAGCGATCCACAATTTTGGAATGCACTTCTACCAAGTTCACCCACACTTTCGGGAATTGTTATTCTGCCTAACCTGTTGCAGCTTTGGAATGCTCCGTCACCTATACGGGTTACGCCTTCTGGTATTACCACATTAAACAGGTCATAACATCCTGAGAATGAATAATCTCCTACTCCTGTAACTTCTACTCCGCCAATTATACCAGGAATTATTATATTTCCGCCAGTGCCTATATACTTTATAATTGTCCCTGTCTCATAGTTAAACTCAAAATCCTGTTCATCAGCCAAATGAGTCCCTTGGGTAGGAGTTGGTGTATTTGTCGGTGTCGCAGTTGCTGTAGGTGTAGGTGTCACATATTCCTCACCCTTTAAAATTATCAGGTAGGATGACCTTCCATTTATAGACCATGTCCAGAATTTTTCATCATCGTATGGATCAGGCCTTCCAAATCCCTTAGCCTCAGGTAAAATTACAATTCTAAAACCTGTACCGGTTCCCTCAAATGCATAATCCCCAAAATAGGCCGGTTGATTTGCCGCAAATTCTGCTGAAAACAGCTGGCTGCAGCCTTCAAATGCCCTTGCTTCTATTGTTGCCACTTTGCCTGGTATTTTAACGGAATTGAGACCTGTACATCTGAAGAAGGCACCATAACCTATATATTTCAGGTTCTTAGGTAAAGTTATATTGGATAAGGAATTGCAGGTTGAGAATGCATATTCCCCTATTCTTGTAACGCTTGCTGGAAGCACTATATTACCAAGACTTATACATCCGGAAAATGTATATTCTTCAATTGCAGTTAACGCATTAGGAAGAACTATAGTGTTCAATGCTCTGCAGCCGTTGAAAGCATTCTTTCCAATAGACGTAACCCCATTTGGAATTCTAATATAGTTTAAATTACTGCAGTTTGCAAATGTTCCCTCTCCTATACGAGTTATATTCTGAGGTATATCAATACGATTTATCTTCCCGCATCCTGAGAATGCATTATCTCCTATTTCGATAACGCTCTCAGGAATTATTATGCTGTCTAAAGAACCGCAGTCATAAAATGCATTATTCCCAATACTGCTTACACCAAAAGGAATTGTAATATTGGAAAGGCTTCTGCAGCAGTAAAATGTATTATCTCCAATACTGTCAATACCAGCTGGTATTGACACTCCTGTTAGTAGACCACAACCTGAAAACGCAAACCTTCCAAGGTTTGTTACACTCTTAGGTACAACAATATCGGTAACATAACCACAGCCTGAAAATGCATATTCTCCTATAGATGTTAAGCCTTCAGGGACTATTAGGCGGCTAAGCTTCGTACATCCTGAAAATGCAAGATTTGCTATGCCCTTTACAGGCACTTCACCTATCACACAAGGAATTCTCACATCTCCGCCTGCTCCTATGTACTTAACAATTAATCCAGTAGAGGTATCAAATTCAAAATCATTTTCATTTGCCAAAGGTATGTAATTTTTATTTGGAAAGACAGTAATGTATTGGAGTAAAAACTTCTTAAAGGCCGCATAATCTATAGAGTTAACTTTCCCATCGCCGTTTAAATCTGCAAGCCTTGATTCATATCCCACTGCAAGAGGAAAAGTCTTTTCAATCCCAAAAATGAACTTCTTGAGTAATTCCCTGTCAGCAGAATTGATTTCACCATCCCCATTCAACTCACCCGGCACATAATCCATTCTGAAGTCCTTCTGCTGTAAATTATCATAATATGATTTTACAGGTGAAAAGTCTTCAATGACATTATTGGCAAGGTATAAGCTGTTTAACTTTTTAAGTCCCACTAATGGTGTTATGTAGCTTAATTTATTTCCGGAGAGGTCCAGCTTTTCCAGGTTTTCAAAATACTGCATTCCTTCAATATCTGTTATTCCGGCATTAGAACAATTAAGCTCTTTTATCCCTGCAACATCCGAAGCATAAACATGTCCGGTACCTTTACCTATCTTTTCAAGTATACATCTTTCAAAATTGGTATCCTTAAAATCAATTATAGTCATCCCATCTATTGCAGTTCCCTCTGCAAAAACAACTGAAGCAAAGGAAATAGAGCCAATCACCAATACAGCGGTGTATATTATTAAAAGCTTTTTTAATAAATTATTTAACATTTTACTCCCCCCTCTTATATATAATCAACTGAAACACAGCCAAAGTGCTTTGCTATGGCCACTATATCCGCCATATTAACCCGTCCGTCCTTATTCATATCACATTTGGCTTTATACCCGATGTCATCACTGGAGGTGTTGAATACTTTACTTACCTCTACTATATCCGCCATATTTATAGCCCCATCACCATTTATATCACCAGCCCACATTTTGGTGGGAGTTGACATTGTAGATACTTCAGTAATGCCATTTGAACTTTTGATGTCTGTACCTTGTATTACTCTATACAAAAATCCCTCTTTAGTTATTATTAGATTATAGTCTTTTGTATCGCTGTCGGTATACAATTCAAAGAAACCATCTTTGTCTGTAATGGTACATGCTCCAGTACCTTCTATTTCTATTTTAAAGTTGGATTTCTGGTCTGAGGATAACAGACTGTCATTAATGTCAGGTACTATATACCCGGATATTTTAAATTCCGGTTTCATCATAATTTCCAGGCTTCCTTCGTCAATGCTTGCAGGTATGTATTCCAGGCCGTTTTCCCCAAATGCAAATTCACCTGTCGGTTTTATTTTATATGTACTTGCATATGCATTTTGCTTTATTAAAAACCTTATATTGGCAAATACTCCATTCGACTTTATTGCTTCATTTCCCAAGCCTGTTTCGTCGCAGTAAAGGAACTTTATCGTGCCATTGTTCTTATCGATAATGTAATCAAATGTTACAGGATTGTTTCTGGTTATTGGTCCTGCTTCCACTCCATCATCTACAGCTTCCAATATACTTTTGTCATATTTTAATACAAAATCACAGTTGTTTATACCTGATGAAGGAACATTTGAAAAGCTTACCGGAACTGTAACCAATGCTCCCGGATACCCCCCTGCAGAACCTATTTCCACTTTCAGTTCAGCAGCGTAAGCCGTAGAGTTGCAAAGAAACATCGATAATACAATTGAAATTGCCAATAAAATTGATGTGCTTACTGATTTCTTTCTCATTATCTAATACCCCCCTAGTATATAAAATTTTTTAAACAAACAGCTCCTATATGATTTTATACAATTGCATATACTGTTTGATTTATCATATAATCCCTGCTGTCGTCTACAGGTATTTTATTATCATTTAAATAAATAATCAAGTAATTTCCTTTGAGATGAATATCTCCTATCTTTCTGTATTGTAGATGAAATTTAAGCCAACTTCTTTAGTAATTTGTAAAATTAAAAAGTCTCCTTCTTGACACTCAAATATCTCTACCGCTTGTCAAAAAGGAGACTTTTAAGTTTTATTTTAGCCTTATAAAAGTATAGAATAGCATAGCTATCGAATCAAGCTTTTAACAAATCATTTACAACATCAAGTATTTCTTTTACGGCATCCTCTTTTTCTACTAACTTCTTTATAGTCTTATCTCTAGTACTTATCTCGATTTTATTATTATCCAAGTTCTTTGGACTTACAATTACTCTAACTGGTATACCCAACAAATCAGCATCAGCAAACTGCACACCAGCATTTACATCACGATCATCTATAATAACCTCGCACTTAAGTTCTTTAAGCTTTTCATATAATGCAAAAGCCACTTCCTTAACATTTCCTTTGTGACCATTTAATATGCAAATGTGTACATGCCAAGGAGCTATTGATATAGGCCAAATTGGTCCATAATCATCATGTCTTACTTCCAGCACGGATGCCATCAACCTGCCAACTCCGATACCATAACATCCCATTATAGGATGTTTGCGCTCACCATCTACATCAGTGTATGTCATATTCATACTCATTGTATATTTAGTCCCTAGTTGGAATATATTACCAACTTCGATGCCCCTAGATAATTCGATGGTTCCTGAATTGCAAACACAGCATTCATCTCCATGATTAATTTTTGCAACATCATAAAATTTTTCCGGTATGAGATCACGTTTCATACTGAAACCTTTTAAATGATATCCAACTTTGTTTGCACCGCAGACAAGATTTTCTTCACCTTCCAGTGACTTATCAAACAATATGTCAACCTTGGAAGTATCCAGACCCAAAGGCCCTATGAAACCAAAATGGAGGGATATATCAGTATAGTCTGTAAGGGGAAATACATTTGCATAAACTACCTTTTTCAACTTTGCTTCGTTTACCTCTAAATCGCCTCTGATAAAGACTATTAAGGGTTTGTTTGAATTTTGAACTGCAAATACAGCGGCCTTTATGAAGTTCTTCGCGGATAACCCAAAAAAACTCACCAGGTTATCAATACTCTTAATATCAGGAGTATATACTTCTTCAAGCTTTTCTTCTTCAAGCTTTCCTTCCTCATAATCTTTATGTTTACTTCTGGCTTGTGCAACTTCAAGGTTAGCTTTATAATCACAATTGTTACAGATAGCAATCGTATCTTCACCAGCATCGCATAATAGCATAAACTCATGAGCAACACTCCCACCCATCATGCCAGTATCTGAACCAACTGCTATGACTTCAGGGACGCCAACACGTTTGAAAATCCTATTGTACGCAGCGAGACATTTCTCATAATAATTCTCCAAATCTTTTTGTGATGTATGAAATGAATATGCATCCTTCATAGTAAATTCACGTACTCTAATAAGTCCGCCTCTAGCTCGCGGCTCATCCCTGAATTTTGTTTGAAACTGATATATCATAAAAGGATATTTATTATAAGTCACTGCTTCATTTCTGCTTAAATGCACAGCGGCTTCCTCGTGTGTCATACCTAAAAGCATATCGTGTTCGTTTCTATCCCTAAACCGAACAAGTTCCGATCCTATAGATTTATATCTCCCAGATTCTTCCCACAGTTCTCTTGGCATAACCACAGGCATCTGTACTTCTTGTCCGTCGATACTATCCATTTCCTCTCGAATAATTCGCTCTATCTTAGCCACAACTCTTTTAGCTGGAGGCAGAAGAGAGTATATTCCATTTGATACTTGCCTAATATACCCACCTTTTAACAAAAGCATATGGCTTATTAAATTTGCTTCAGCTGGTTTTTCTTTATATCTCTCACCCAACAATTGTGATGCTCTCATTTACAACACTCCTTATTTAGATATATAGCTTTATAATAATAATCTTAAAATAGCATATATATCCTAAAAAAACAAGCCTCTTAGCTCATCAACATCCGCGTAGAAAGGGGAAGTAATATTTCAATCATGCCTTAGTATCTCCCAGACATCAAGTAAGCTTTAACAAGTTTGAGTTCGCCATATGTCACATCATCTCGCAATTCCTCTTTTACAGGCTGTATAAAGGCCGTGCCGTGCTTTTTAAAAGCCGAAACAATCAGGTCTAGTCTGGGTTGTTCTATCAATTCAGAAATTTTCAACTCGCCGCTTGCTACAAATGTTGATAAATGGTCTTCAATTGTAGATGTTTTCAAGTTACGCTCCGACGCAATCTGCTCTATGTTAAGCCCCTGCTTGTAAAGCTCAAAGCTATATTCACGAGTGCTGGTTTTTTCCCTGTATCATTATCTGCAATACTTGTAGCCTTTACATTTTCACCATCTGAGAAATTATCCTCTTTTACATTTTTTTCTTTACAATACAAGTGGATTATTTCTAAAATCTCATTACCAAAAGCCTTTAGTTTTTGCTTACCTATTCCCTTTATTTTTTTCAGTTCCGTGAGGTTTGAAGGCAGTTCATTGACAATACTAATTAGGCATTTTTGATGTAATATTCCAAATGCTTGGGTATCCAACTCAGATGCTTTTTGCAGACGCCATTTTTTTAGTATTACAAACAATTCTGGGTGATTAATGTTTTTAGGTGCTGCCTCCTCGGAATTTAGCAAAGTCTTTTTTGGTGTTTTTTCTATTGAAGCTTTTGCACGTGCCGAAAGGTAGCTATTTACATTAAATCCGTTCTGACAAACCTTAAAGCAAGCCATTTTCACTGATAAAAACTTTTCCAGTTTTTCCAGTGCATTATCCATATTTTTCTTAATACTCTTATTATCACTTTCAACAATTGTGCTTTCTAGGATTTTTAAAAACTCTGATGCAATTTTTTCTTCATAGTACTTTCCAGATTTAATTATACGTTCATTCAACTGCTGATTCTTTTCCACATCAGGTTCTTCTTCCAAATGTCGGATTATTTGCACTTTAAACTTGTCCGATATTGTTATTAACTCTTCGTTTAAAGACATCATCTTATCAAGATTTTCTTTGAGCCCAGTATGCAAACTTCCCATATTTTCATTGTAGAGTTTTATTAAATACCAAAGCTGGCTTCTTTCCAAACTAAAATCATAAAGATCAAAAACAAGATCCTTTTGGTATTCATATTTGGATTTTTCAAAGTCCTCTTCTCCGGGCTGGTTTTGGTCGACATTATTTAAGAAACTTCGGACAGTCGGGTCCCTTACGATGCTTTTTGAAGATATTTTAGAACTTAGCACCAAACCCTCTAGCGTTTTGCAGCGGCTCAACGCTACATATACCTGTCCATGGGCAAAAGCAGCATTTGCATCAATTACTGCTTTGTCAAATGTCAGCCCTTGACTTTTGTGAATGGTTATTGCCCAGGCAAGTTTTAATGGATACTGAGTAAAAGTACCTGCTATCTCTTCTTGAATTTCCTGGGTGTCTTCATTGATTATATATTTTGTATTCTGCCATTGGACTTTGTCTACAGCAATACTTTTCTCTTCTCCGGGGCATTTTACATAAATTGTTCCACCCTGAATTTTTTCAATTATACCGATTTTGCCGTTATAAAAAAGCTTCTGGCCCGAATTATCGTTTTTGACAAACATCACCTGAGCACCTTTTTTCAAGGTCAGTTCATATTCCGTTGGATAGGAGTATTCGGGGAAATCACCTTCTGTTGAAGCTTTAAAGTGAATTTCTTTTTCATTAATCTGCTTAAGTTTCCGTTCATTGATAGCCTGTGCCTGCTGATTGTGAGTAGTAAGAACTATAAAACCTTCGGGAATATTTCTCGAAAACTCTTCATCATAGCGTTCATTTAATTGTTCTAAAGCATCCGAATCCAGATTGTTATCCCTTACTTTGTTCAATAAATCTATAAATATCCTATCTGATTGTCTATAAATATGCTTAAGCTCGATACTAATAAAATCCGTTTGTTTTAATGCTTTGCTGCTAAAAAAATATATAGAATCATACCATTGTTTCAAAATACTCCACTCATCGTTTTTGACAACAGGTGCAAGCTGTGCAATGTCCCCAATCATAAGCAATTGAACGCCCCCAAAGGGCTTGTCCCTGTCCTTGTATCTACGGAGAACATCATCGATTCCATCCAGCAAGTCAGCACGAACCATACTTATTTCATCAATTACCAACAAATCAAGGCTTCTTAAAATATTTTTCTTGTCCCTGTTAAATTTCTGAATACTTCTTTCTGAACTGTTTGTTGATAATTCATCATTAACAGGTATAAAAGGTCCGAAAGGCAACTGAAAAAAGGAGTGTATTGTGACTCCACCTGCATTGACTGCTGCAACCCCTGTGGGTGCAACAACAATCATCCTTTTAGGGGAAACTTGTTTTATTTTATGCAAAAAAGTTGTTTTTCCGGTACCGGCTTTTCCGGTTAGAAAGACATTTCTGTTTGTGTACATTATAAAGTTAAATGCAGTATCCAATTGTGGATTATCCAAACTTACAATATTCATGAAGTACAACTCCAAAAGTTTTTAATTTATTATACTATTATACTATATATTTATAAAATTAAAATGTGTATGTGATGATCCACATTATGGAGAAGAATACCTTAAGATTTTTCCACCTTGCAGTACTTGTAGTAAGTAACTACGCAGGACAGAGAAAACCTTTTAACCCTTATTTTCATGAGTATTATAATAGGAAGATATCTGAGGGAAAAACTAAACCCCAGAGTTTAAAATGTGTAATGCGTAGGCTTGTAAATATAATTTACCGGATGATGAAAGATAAATCAGAGTATTATGAAAAACCAATGCAAGAAAAGGAACAACAATGTATAATATTTACTGAAGCCTGAGTTATTAAGGAACCTGAATGTAGCGGACTTCCACACTTATTTAGTAGGTACAAATGGGCTTTTAGTACATAATACTTGTACAGAAGTAATGACAGCTGCGGCGAAAGAAGCTATTGAAAATGCAAAGGCAAGAGGAATAATCGATCCAGATGAACTTTCAAGGATAGGTTCAGCAGCGGCTGATGCCGTTGCAAGTTGGCAGAAGATAGTATCACAGGTCAATAATATAATGTCTCCTTATGTAGCTAATATTAAAAGACTTTCTCCTGATGCTAAGGTTGGATACAGGGGTTCTTTGGCAACAGGAATTAAACATAGTACGCAAGGTCCATTTGATCCAACGGATTTTGATGTAGATGCATTTATTGTTAGTGATAGTTTAGCAGCCCGATTTGATTCAAATGTGTTCTTTAGAGATGCCAGAAATTTACCTGAGTTTAAATTGATAGCTGATGATTTAGAAGAAGCATTTATTAATAGTCTGAGTGGATATAGAACGGAATTAGGTAAGCCATTTACATTCAGAATATGGACTGAGGCAGAGTATTTAAGTAAAGTAGTACCATATGGTTACAAGCTATTAGAATAGGAGGATTTGTATGAAAGTCCCATTTATCAAAGCTATAATATCTTTTCAATCAGCTTTGTGTATTAGTGAAGTTGGTGTATATATATCATCAATTTTATTTGGAGGTCTCAAGTTTGAAGGAATGGAAAAAAATATTTATGACGAAGTGCCAGCTATATTTATTAATGATGCTATTTTAGGGTTGACAATAGTATTGAGCGGTTACAATGGTTTTGGTGAAAACGAGAGGTACATTCTAGAAATATCACCTAAAAATTTGAAACTAAAAAATATATTCCAAGGCCAAATTGAACTTGAAGAATATAATATAAGTGATTATATTAGAAAACTGCTGGCTTACAACTTGAGTGATAACAATAAAATTAAATTGCTATGATAGAAAATAAAAAAGTCGGAAACATTTTAAATAATCCAAGAACAAATTCAATTCGTTATGACTTTTTAAACTAATAGGTATAGGAGCAGCCGGATACATTAAGTATTTTCGGCTGTTCTTATAATCACTCGGAAATTTAGTTTCAAAGCATGAAAATTAATGTAAACTTAGAATATATTCTTCTGGAAACCAGTAGAGAATATCAGGGGTCTATTCACTAATAAATTTATCAATATCCCCACTTCTTATATCAATAGAATTTTCAGTTCCTGTCTTATATAATTTAGCATAATCTAACTTTCCAGGTAATGACCCAATCCTTAAATGAAACTTCTCGTCAATAGGATAAGACATAATATATAAACCGCTGCCAACGTCATTACCCATATAATCTTTAAAATCTTCCCACTTAAGATTTTCTCCCTTTTTGGCTAACTCCTTAACAATATCAATTGTAAGATGTTTGGTTCCGCCTCCGACAGTTATTGTTTCTGGAGTTGGCTTTTGAACTTTACTTTCGTCTGGTGTTGCTTTACCTTTTGAGTTAATGTCCATGGATTCATGAACTGGTGTAAAGGACGGAAGAGGACTAGTAACTCTATCTGCTGTACTACTGCATCCCACCAAAAGCAAAGAAACATATAAAATAGCAATAATTAATTTTCTATTCATCTCAAACCTCTCAACATCAAATAAATTAATTAGATCATAAACAAATTATTATATATGATCAGTTATTCTTTATATCAATTTTATCATTTGATCATATATAATACAATTATGGAGTTCTGTGTTACTGTGTGGACCGAATTATTATATTTCTGGAAACCAGTAGAGAATATCAGGGGGCCAGAAGGACTTGGATATGTCCATGAGATATCCCCAGATACTCACACGTTCTTTCCCTCTTATACTCATTTCATAAATACAAGACACATTTCTGTACAGTTATTGGATTTTGGTTTGTCTCGCAACCTAGTCCATGTAACTAGCCTCAGATGTAACAAGCCAGAGTTTTGCCTAATCCTTTCTTCAGATTCCAGCTCACGCTGGACACCCTTGGCTTCGGCTGTATCCTTCCCACTGTCGGGCGGATTGGGGACTTTCACCCGTTAGAACGTGTGCCCACTGGGCACACAAAAAGAGCAGAAATCGGAATCTTTATCCGAAATCTGCTCTGGGTTTCCTGTCAAAACTGTAAAACGTGCGTTCATTTCCTGTAAAATGCGTTTTTACCCCAAATGTCATCTACGGATTTACATTGAAATTTTTCGGCGTCAGGGTAGCAAAAAAGCCCGAATAATCGGGCTTTTCGGGCTTGACATATTTTTCGTCAAGCATAGTTGTCAATGCTTTACAAAATAGATGACATGAAAATTCAGTTTTTCTATCCTTAAAGATATCTGCGTACCGACATTCGTTACTCATCAGTCACAGCTACACATTCATCTGAATATCCATGCTTGTTTGGGATGATGTGCATGACGTTTATTCTCACTGATAACAGTAAGATTTGCTTTACTCATATTATTTTATCTTACATAATAAAGCTTTACAGATGAAGATCCATTAATATACTGATTAAGAGTATTCACATCCCTTATATCAATAGTACCGTCACGGTTGATATCAGCAGATAGGGTGAGATATTTTGTGCTGATATTTGTTGTGTTATAAGAGTTGCTTATAATACTAAGTATTGCAGTTGAATCTCCTGAATTCACATAAGAGTCACCGTTTACGTCACCCACCATGATTGGTCTTTCAACCCATGAGAAAGAATATATTGAACCGTCAAGCGTAATTGAACCACTGCTGTCAACATTGCCTATTCCTCCCCATTTTATATTACAACTACCATTTGAATTGCAATCTGCGTAAGTAAATGTGTTGCCGCTTACAGATGTAACAAATACGCTGTGATTTGCAATGCCGCGGTATGATACACGGAGATGATCGCCGACTCTTGGTTCGTATTTGGTTAAATTTGAGAGCTGAAGATACTTTGTAGTATTAAAATACTCATACTGGAGCTTCTTTGCAAAGCCTGCACACTGATAATATGGTTCTTCAGCGGATATATTGAATGTGTTATTGTAACCATTAAAGAATGTATTATTGATGGTCATGTATTTACAATGCGGTGGTGTAAGTCTATTGTTATCATGATTGCATGGAGTCTCTGTGGTTGCATTTGTATCATTTAAATAATCATATTCGTTATTCCAGTATTTTGTTGATGGGAATTTAACTGATTTCATGCCTGTAAAATACGATGCATTACTGGGATTAACAGCCATTTTCTGGTCTAAACTGGTATAAAGTTTTGCTTCAAGAAGAGCAAGGTCTGCAGAGTTATATAATCCGTCATAATTAAGATCGGCAGATTTCTTCTTTCGTGTTGTATTCAGAATTGTGGTTGTGCCGTTAATGTATGATTTATAGGCGGCAATGTCTTTTGAATCAATTTCGCCGTCATCATTTACATCGCCCATAATATATACTTCTACCTCATCAAATGCTCTCTTTATAATATTATCGTAATTTGTCTTTGTTGTTCCTGTAAATACATCCGTTGATGCAAGAACAGCTTTTCTACAATCAGAGAACGTTGCTTCTTTTGTGTCAGCTGTCATATCCTTCAGCTTATCCATCGAACGATACCAGATAACCTTAAGATTCTCAGCAGGAATTCCATAAAATTCCATACGATATGCAGCATTTGATATTACCGTAGAACCAAGGGCTGAATATGTACGATCACCGGAAGTTGAATTCATCAGTGTTGGAAGTGCTTCTCTTAAGCTTATATAATTTGTATAGAAATTATTAGTGCAATAGCCGCCTGAGTAATTCGGAGTTATTGTATCATTAGGCGACTTAATATCTCTGATGCTGCATTTTTTATTGTTGGTGTTAATGTTTTCAATATACTGATTTGTTCCGATTTTCCATTCACGTGTGCCGTCGTTAAGCTCGCCCATTATATCACTGTATGCTTCCATAAGACATGCTGTTTCACCCTTAACGGTGCTGTCCCAGCCAAGTTTCAACTGTGTAACAAGATGAGTGTATTCGTGCGTTACTACGTCAATATCCGTTCCCCAGTTCTGAGTGTAAATCCCGTCGCCGATTCCGAATAAGAGTCCATAATTAGATGCACTGGCGTTATTAACGCCGCCGGATCTCATACTCATTGAAAGTGAAATCCTTATCGGTTCGTTGCTTTTGTAAAAGTCCCATCCGAGACCGTTATAAAAATCCCATGCTTTACCCACGTTGTAAAGAAGAGCGTTATTCTCATGATAATAATTTGTTGAATCAGTACTCTCAATATTTGACATGCTTGAACCAACAATAATATTTCGATTCATATCATAAAAATATGTTTTTCCGTCTTTCTGTGCCAGATTTACGCTGAATACATAATTTCCGAGTATATCACTTGATGTCTTGTAAAGTATCGGATTACGTACGACAAGAACATCGTTGCAAGGTGTATACTCTGTTACGGCATTTGCTGTGAATGAGGTTGCCTGCAATGAGATCAAGGTTATTGCAGCAGCAACAGCTCTTTTTAAATTTCTTTTCATGTAAACACTCCTTCGAATTAGTTTTTTGTTATATAAATAAATTATATAGTACCAAATTATACCACTATGCAAGAGATTCGGCAAGTCAAAAGTTGCTGTTAGTTATCTGTTTTTGCTAAATTTGTTTTTTTTAAAATAATGACAGACGTCCTGATTTATAGTATGTATATGTTTATATCAATAAGCTGTTGATTGGGATATTCCAACAGCATTGCAGATGGCCGTTATTCCTTTTCTCACCACATTTAATCGAAGTCGAACACTCAGGTTTATCCTGAGTGTTCGCTTTTTTGTGTGCCCAGCATGGGCGTTCTCTCGTCGGTGAAAGTCCGATATGGGGGTTGATAGTGCCAACTATTAGCCAAGAGTAAGGGTGTCCATCGTGAGGTGGAATCTGAAAGAAGCTGGAGGCAAAGCTCTGGTCTGACGAACAGAAACTGCATATAAGGCATATGTCTGTTGGGTAAGTTTGCAAAACAAAACAAAGCCCAAAACTATCCGAAACAGGCGGTGTAAATGCAGCAGATATATGGAGTGAAAGAGAACGTTCTTACCTGGGGAGATCTCATGGACGTGTGGAAATGAATTTTGAAGCACGGTTGAAATAAGATTTGTCATGAGAAGTCAGCAGAGGTCATAGTACCAAGCCAGTCATGAATGGTAAGGAAAGGGCTGAACAATAGGATGTTTAATATTTTCTCCACGTCAGAAGAGGAATCAAACGATGGAAAAAGATACACCATAAATCTACTTGAGGAAATTCTTGACCGGAGCAATATGAATAGAGCATATATAAGGGTCAAGGGGAATAAAGGTAAACATGGAATTGATAGAATGACGGTTGATGAACTTCAAACGTTTCTAGAAGAAAATGGTGACCAAATCAGGAAAGATATTATGGAAGGGACATATAGTCCCAAACCTGTCAGAAGGGTAGAGATACCTAAGCCGGATGGGTGAATAAGGTTATTGGGAATACCAACAGTACTTGATAGAGTGATACAACAAGCTATGGATTTAGACCAAGCAGGAATGTACACCAAGCTATAAAGAAATGCAAGGAGTACATAGATGCAGGCTATAAATGGGCTGTAGATATTGACCTTGCGAAATACTTTGATACGGTTAACCATGACAAATTGATGAGACTTTTATCTAGGAAGATAAAGGATGGAAGAGTACTATCCCTAATAAGAAAATACTTGCGATCTGGAGTCATTGTAAATGGTGTGGTCATGGATACAGAAGAAGGGACACCGCAAGGTGGCAATTTGTCGCCGCTTTTGAGTAACATCATGCTGGACGAGCTGGATAAGGAACTTACAAAAAGAGGGTTGAAATTCTGTCGATATGCGGATGATTGTGTGCCACGAAGGCGAAAAGAAGCGACCCGAAGGGTTGCATAAAGATAGCTATGCTATGCAAATGATGGCGGTGGGCCCGCCGAAATCGCCATACAGGTGAAGATTTCAAACTACCTTAAGGTGCTGTAGACAAAAGCTATGGTATTGAGCGTTAAGGAAAAGGCAGCATCAGCTGTCAAGTGAGTGCTAAGGAGATGAAAGACCAAGTAAACCACTTACGAAAATGTCGAAAGCGTAGAGACTCCATCAAATTCCTTTTCTTCCACATTGCTGGAATAGTTTAGCTTCCCATGCTGCTGCCAAGCATCAAAGCTTTGCTGGTCGTCGCAGCAAGACTTACAAGGTTTAATTCCTCAAAAAGTTTGTTTTTCAAACAAACTTTTTGAGGAATTATTTAAAATCTTTCTTTCTAATCTTTGCCATCCATCTTCTGTGTGGCAAAGTATCTTTTCTATGTCTTATAACAACACCCTCTGCCCCAAATTCCTTGTTATATACTGACTTTTGAGCAAGTATAAATTCCTTTACATTCTCAACCTTCAAATCTGGTTTATCATATGTAACTTCAGGTACCGAATCAAGTTCCAGTTCATTTGCAAAATGAGTTACTGCATCCCAGGTAAAAAACCTATCAGTATTTACATCAAAAATATCAAATACAATAAATTTTCTATCTTCAAAATAGTTTCCACCCTTTTGAATTTTGGGTCCACAAAGTTCTCCATATATAATTACGTCTTTTAACTGTTCAATACCTTTGTTTTCAATTTTTCTCGAGATTTCATCCCCAACTTCAAAATAGAACATGTCACTATTATCTTCTCTGCTACAGATGTGCTCTCTTTTCTGAATGTGTGTCACAACACCGTCAGATATTCTTATTCCCATATTGGTCCCATCTATTTTTTCTGTAAATACCAAATCTTCCAAGGGTAAAAAATGGAGGGGAGCAGTCTCCGGCAAAATTTCTCCAGAGGTTGCATCCCATTTTCTTCCCTTTTTATCAGATGGTATTAATTTAAATAACGTCTTCATTTCCGGATATTTTCTAAACATTAAATTCACCCAATCTCTTTTTAAACATCATTCATAATATTTCAATTGCTTTGATACTTTCCAACTGACCTGCCTTATCTTCCATTATGTTTTTCAAAACACCAAGCAATCTGTCACTGTAACCTTTCAAGTAAACAACATCATCTCTGTTGGAAATTTTGTTGTTGTAACCCACCAGGTGCCATATTATAAGTTTTGCACCTTTAGGCTTGTTTGCAAGTTTCGCCCATTTTGATTCCAGATTGTCTGACTGCTGACCGTCGGATATCAAAACAATGTACTTTTCGCCCTGATAATTATCCAATAAAGGCTCAAACACTGTGCCATAACCTACATCTGTTTTTTCAATCAATTTTGCGTTTTCGAACAAGTTTACATTCTTCGAAACCGCAACCTTTTTTGTGAAAGTAGCAGTCGCATAAACATTTGAATTCTGGATACTCATGTATACCATGGCGCCAAACAATGATGCAATGTTTACTGCAGACAAGCTGGTAGTCACAATTGTACCCATAGAACCTGATGTGTCCACACCTATTCGCACACCAACATTTGAAGGCACATTGAATACACCTTTGCCACTCAATAGCAGTACTTTGTTTATGGCATCATTCCATTCTTTTGTCTTTGTCATGGCATTTGCAGTCATCAGTCCAAAAGGCAACATTCTTGATTTTCTGTATGCTTCATAATCTGAAAGCTTATCAGCAACCACTTTCACCAATTCCTTAGGAACATTGCTTTTTATGACTTCTACCTGATCAAAAACACCGTGTTCAGTAACTTTTTTGACCACTCTTGTTTCAGTTGCAAACGCTCTTTCCAATGTTACAAGGTTTGAAGTCAACGCATTGTATTTTAAGCCAGATACCATAAACTCAAATATCATCTGCTTTTGAGCAGCAGTCAAATTGCCAAATGCATGCTTGATTTCTTCAAGCTGCAAGTTATACTTACTTACTTTTTCAACAGTGTCCGCATCAACAATACCTTTATTCAAATTAATTATAACATCTTTCAACGCTTTTGCTCTTTCAAAAGCTTCCTCGTTGTCGTTGATTATATAATCCATGTAAGGCTGTACTCTCTCAACAGCTATAGGACGTGCAACTTTTATCACATCTTCAAGTTTGGATTTATATCTTGTTGCATGGTAATCGTTAAGTTTCTCATTTAACCAGAAGTTAACAGCTCTCTTAACGCTTCTACCCATACCCTGACGGATTCCACCTTTTCTTGTTAATTCCAAAAAGTCATACAACATTTTTGGATTTGTTATGATCCTTGAAAACGCCTTGTTAAAAAGGGTTTTATCCTTTAAAGTGGATAGATAAACCAACCAAATAGTAGGAACCAGCTTCAAACTGTTGAATTCCTGACCATATATAGCAGCTTTAGTAGCCCATTCAGGGCATTCAGTCAAAGCCTTCTTCATTATATCCATTGTATTTTTTATAACATCTTCATCCTTCTGATAGAAGTTACCTTTAACCAAACCTAAAGAAAACATTTCTGCAACTGTCTCTCTAAAGCTTAAATCATAGGCTTTACCGCCTTCAAAAGTTACATTTTCATTTACTTTTATAAAACCTTTCAAACCTTTAAACATTTTTTCACCTTCTTATTTGATATTAGAAAACTTTAATTCTCAATGTCATAACCCTATATTTAATAGGTTTTATAACGATTCGAATATACTTGTTTTCTCATTTTGTTCAGTATTATTTTTGAGGAATTTGGGGAAGACTCTTTCCGATCGCGGAATTAGATTAACAGTCTAATGTAGTCTTCCATGCACCTCAAATTTATTGTTTCTATAGACAAAAGTTGAGTTATTCTGTCAGTAAACAATTTACTTTATTACCAATTTGCTTAAGCACTTCTTGAGAAAAATTTTCATCTTTCTTCACAAGTCCTTCACCCATTTCATATCTGACAAATCTTCTAACTGTGATGTTTTCCCCAATCAACATAATTTTTTCATTAACAATATCCTGCACTGTCTTTTCATTATCTTTTATGAAGGTTTGCTCCATGAGACAAATTTGTTTGTAATACTTCTCCAGTTGTCCTTCAATAATCTTATCAATTAGCTTTTCTGGTTTACCTGTTAAAACAGCTTGATTTCTAAAGTCCTCCCTAACTGTGTCAATAACCATTGACGGGATTTCCTCTCTCCTGATATATTGAGGATTTGATGCTGCTATCTGCATTCCAAGGTCCTTTACCAGAGACTTGAACTCAGTATTCATAGCAGCGAAGTCTGTTTCAATATTAACTTCCACGAGAACTCCAATTCTGCCATTACCATGAATATAAGAATCAACAATGCCCTCAGAAGTTATTCTTCCAGCTTTGGTTTCGATTTTCATTTCTGATTTTTCTTTAAGCTCTGTTTTCGCTTTCTCAAAATCTCCACCTAACCTTGATAATGTGTTCTTACACTCCATAATTCCAGCACCTGTAGTTTCTCTTAACTGCTTTACCATCTCTGTCGTAATCATTTTACTTTAATCCACCTTTCTTCTTTGCAAATAGCATTATTATTTAGGATTGAAAGAATAACTTCCACTAACATTTTCGCTTTTGTGTTCACTTAACACTCTCTCAAAAGTGGAAGTAATTATTCAATCTTTCCTTAAAACTTCCTAGGCTGACGGATGGGACTCGAACCCACAACCACCAGAGTCACAATCTAGCACTCTTTCCATTTGAGTTACCGCCAACATGATTCGAGGAAGAAGTCAAAAGACTATTTTTTCTAATTGCTCTATCCACTGAGCTACCAACCCATTTAGTGGGTTGAGCAGGAATTGAACCTGCGCTCATTAGCTTGGAATGTAGTCTTTCTAACACCTCGAAATTTATAATCTTAAAAGATACTAAACTGTAGTGTTTATAAAAGTCCATTAAAATGTTCTAATCTAAGCTTTTCAATCATTTTATAAAACTGTTTCTATGTTTTCCCATCTATATGTAGCAAGATATTTGCCTGAGGAAAAATTGAAAGACACTTTTTCGTGCTCTACCAACTGAGCTACAAATCATTTCTGATTTGGCAAGATTCGAACTTACGACATCGTGGTTATCATCCAATGTAGTCTTTCCAGCACCTCAGGTAAAGTCTGTTTACACTTTTATTGTTGAGATAATGAACTTTAAATTGTACAGTTTTATAAAATCAATTGATTTTATACTCCTCATGGCTCTACTGGTAACCATATTGTACCTGATTTCATTTAAGTTCATTATCTTTAGTGGAGCCAGAGGGATTCGAACCTGTGGGGCATATTACCCGGTTGTTTAGCAAACAACTACCTTAAACCAACTCGGACAACCTTCCACATTTAGCGTGCTTGACTGGAATCGAACCAATATGAATGGTTTCGTAGACCATCATGTTATCCTTTACATCACAAGCACATTTAGCTGTCAGGGAGGGACTCGAACCCTCACTTACTGATTAACAGTCAGCCATGCTACCATTAACATTACCCGACAATGACTTGGTGACGGGTAGGGGAATTGAACCCCTGTTATGAGGTTGAAAGCCCCATTTCCTAACCATTAGAATAACCCGCCATAAAATTTCAAGGAATTTTGCGAAAGACATTTACACCTTGCGGTGTTTTCGGATTCGAACCAAATTATACCAATGTAGTCTTTCAAGCACCTCGAAATAGAGTCGGTAAGGAGAGAATCGAACTCTCAATTTCCACGTTATCAGCATGGAGCCTTACCATTTGGCCACTTACCGATTGAGCATAGGAGGCAGGACTTGAACCTACATCTTATAGTTTTGGAGACTATTGTTCTTCCAATTGAACTACTCCTATATACTTTGCTATAACCGCTTACCCTTATAAAACCAATTAGTAATTTTCATCCTCCATTCTCAAATTCCTAAACCTTTCGATATTTCATCTACCAAATGTAAATTTAATAATGATTTTTGGGGATAAATGTGCCTGGAGGGGCTTGAACCCACGACCACCTGATTAAAAGTCAGATGCTCTTCCAGCTGAGCTACAAGCACATATCAAATGCTTTTTTAAAATTCGAGGAAATTTACTGAAGACTCTTTTTAGATCCCAAATCTATGTAGTCTTCAAAGCACCTCGATTTTTTCATCTGTCCTTGGTAAATATATTTTGTAAAATAAAAAGTGGTTAAATCCTTTTTATCAGACTTAACCACTCTATTTTATAAATGCTGTTTTATTGCGTTCTTATATTGCTAATTCACAATGGACACAATCGTTTCCTGCATTTTGGTAATAGAGGATTAAGCCAATGTTTACTCCAATCCATACTTGGTTCATATGACAGACTATCCGCTAAAATATTGAGTTTATATGCTATGGAATTCAAAATATTGTTCATAATAATATGGGCTCCTTGATTATAAATTTCATTGCGTTTTCCTAAACCATTAAAATATGTTGTCATTGGATTATCCTCCTTTCGCTTCTTTTTCATATTAATTATAAATCTTTAATCTGATTTTCTTCTACATACATCACAGTTGTCTTACCTGACGTTATCTTTAACAACGTTCTCGTTTGCATTACTTTACATTTTATATCTTACTATACTCTTCCTTCTCTGTCAACACTTTTCTCTAATGTAATTTAATTGTAATATTCCTTTGAGAAAAATAAAAAGTGGCTAAGTCAAATTTGTTGACTTAACCACCTGTTAAAACTCAGTAAAATGAAAACCACATTACTTATTAAATAGAGGATAAAGCCAATGTATACGTAAATCTATACTTGGTTTATGCACCAGTCTGTTGTTCCAAATATTATGTTCGAGCTCATTATTAATATAATACATTGTTATCCTCCTTTCGATTTCTAACTTAATGCCCAACAACATTCCTGAAGGCATAGTGTTTTAATTTTACCACAGGAAAATCCTGCCGTCAATGCAAAATTTTCAATATTTCCTATGAGCCTTTAATTTAAACTAACAATGAGTTAAATTATTCAGTTAAAAGGATCAAATTTGAAATCACGACCTGTACTCAATTAAGATGAGGTACAATTTTATCTATATCTGTTCCTAAATTAATTCAGATTTTGCAGAAGACTTGTAACTTTATACCAATCATATTGTAAGACTTTCTTCGTCAGACTAAATCAATCCTGATTTTTGTAGAAGTCTTGAAATTATCACTGCAACCTCAGCTCTTGTTATAAGGTCCTTTGGTGCAATAGATACCCCGGTCTTCCCTTTAATAATTCCAGCCTTCAGACATGAATCCATACTATCTGTCGCCCAGCCTGAAACCGATTTGGAATCCTTGTAATCTCCAAGGTCGGTTACCTTTTGCCCATCCACTTGGAGTCTTGTTATTTTCATCGCTCTTTCTATTATAACCACTGCCTGTTCTCGGGTTATTGGCTGCATTGGTGCAAAATTACCTTTACCAAGTCCTGAAATAATTCCATACTCATTTGCAATTTCTATATAGGGGCAGAACCAGTCGGTATTTTTAACATCCTTGAATGTGTTTTTACCAGTACCAGGTTTCAAACCAAGAGCCCTTGCAATTATTGAAGCAAACTCAGCTCTTGTCATATTTCTTTCCGGTTCATATTGGGAAGCTTCATTGCCTTTAACAATAAGTTTGGAAGCCAGTTCATTTATACTGTCCTTTGCCCAGTGCTTATCTATGTCCTTCATATTTGACTGGATTGAAATCAGTGCATAGTAACTGTTTGTGAGGGAATTAATAATAGCATAGTATTTTCCATTCCTGTTTACGATTCTCGTAGGCACTGTTCTAAATTTACCGCCTTTATCGACAACTACTGCTGTGGTAACCTTTGTATGGTCCACATTGTCTGGGATTGGAATCACCCTTTCAACATAACTGTTAAAAGTATCTATTATTATTTCCTTGTCTCCAGACCTGCAAAGAATTTCAAATCCAACGGGCTCCACCATAAATGTAAAACTATTATTTGTCTTTGTAAAGTTGATTACTTCAGGAGTTGCCTTGGAAATCACCATACTAATTGTGATATCTTTTAAGGCCACATTTCCAAGACTTGAAGCTATCTTAGCAAGATCAATATCCTTTGTTGGCAATTTATATTCCGCAATTTCTGTTTTTATCTGGAATAATGCTTCTTTTTCAATCATATTTTTCATGGTTTCTCCGTCAATTTCTCCGGAGATTATATCTGCTTCTTTCTCTATTCTTGCAGATATAGTTCCACCTTTAACAACACTGCCAATCTGATTCTTCAAATCTTCATCAACCAGGGATACTGGTAAGACCCTTTGACCAATTTCATTAACTTTGATTGTACCCTTTGATTTGTCATCACCAGTCAAGTCTCCTGGAACAGCAGCTATTGGCTTGTTCTCTTGATTTACAACAATTATTGTACCACCAACATTGCCACTTCCACCAATACCTGCACTGTTACCACTTCCAATACCACTTCCATTTCCGTTACCATTACCACCGCCATTGCTAGGATCAATAATACTTGCTATCACAAATGGATTTTCTTTTGATCCATCACCGGAAACAATATTATAATCCTTGTTTAATGTCATTGCCGGTAACATGTTAAAACCTCTGTAGGCTGAAATATGTGCCAGATTACCATTATCATTATTATAGGACAACACATCTGTACCACCCATTCCAGGTGTCCTTAAACACGTTGATAAAACAATGCTTATGCCAGCTTTCCTGTTATAATCCACAACTTCTTTAACACTCAGAAGATAAACCTTATCCAGCACATTTTTGTAAAAACCCTTATCATATAAAGCCAGTTTATCTGCGTCATTGATGCTTGACATGGAGGGGAACTGAAGCTCACCACCACTTTTTGATGCTAAATCCAAGGGATCAAGCATTACTTTGTGCTGTACAGGTACTATCAATTTCTTTTCATTTGAATTTAGATTTGTCAAAAATCCAGGTTCCTTTGAATAATCTTCTCCCATTACATAGGCCTTAACAGGAGCTCCATCAACATAATCAACTTCATTTGAATCACTGTTTAACCACGCCCTTATAATGCTATTCTCATAGTTGTTGCTTCCGTTGTCATGTCTTGCAGTTGTGTCACCTTCCCATTGAGCTGAAAAGCTTTTCTCTCCAAGGCTTCTTGTTGATTGCACTACTATGGTACCATCACTGTTTCTTACAATAACCTTCCACAACAAATCACTACCGATATATGATCCTATCTTGATATAGTCATTATAGCCTACTTTGTTTGATTGTTTTTCAATTTTCACACTAAACCTCTTGATTTTGGACACGGTGCCTTTTGTGATGGTTGCAAAAAGTTGAACCTCGGCATCTATCATCACTCCATCGGGTCTTGTAACTGTTACCATTCCAGTTCCGTTATTAATGGAGGTATAAATACAATCCATATTTGTTCCCTTAAATTTGGCACTCCAAGTAATTGATACCCCCTCTATATCTACAGGAATACTGAAGTTTCGGGTTACGCTTTCCCCTTTGTCCCCTTCTGCAAAAACAATATCTCTTTCATCGAGATTGTCATAAGCTTCATCGCAAGCTTCCTCATCAGATTTTGGCATATCTATCACCAAAGGCTTTTCTTCAGTACCTTCACCCCCCACAATATAAACCCTTTCATCCAATACCATCATTGGGGATACGGGCCAGCTGCTTCTCGGACCCGCATTGACAAAGGAACCATTTTGAGCTTCAAACCTTAATGCCTGACTTCTTTCCTTGTTTGGAGTTCTCAAATAAGTACTGGTAATTTTATCATACCCTATACTCAAAATATCTTTAATACTTGGAAGAAATACCTTGTCAATTATTGTTTTGTAATAGGCATTTGGATATTGGGAAAGCCCTGTTGTATCATTTATGCTCGTAATTTGGGGCATGCCTATTGTTCCACCGCTTTTCTCACTTACATAGTATTCACTGAGCTCAACTTTTATAGCAGAATTCTTCATCATATATTTTTCATGTTTTGTGAAATTTGTCAAAAACCCTGGTTCCCTGTCATAGGGATAATCAGCATGTGTTGTATCTGGTTTTGTCCTGTAGGTTACAGTTTCTTCATCGCTGTTTAGCCACGACCTCAAACTGCTTAATTCATATCTGTTATCCTGTTGGCTGTCATTTATATATGCACCTGATAGAGCCTTATTTGCAAGTACAGACACTGTCTGAAGTACCAGGCTTCCATCATCTTTTTTATCAACTATTTTCCATAGAATGCTTTTCCCATCATACTCTCCCAAGGCTATTATATTACCAACTTCCAAAACCGCTTTTTTAACTATGGTTATTTCAAAGCTTCTGCTTTCACTTACAATGCCTTTTGACACTGTAGCTGTCAAAACAAAGCTATCAGAACTTCCCACAGGTCTTGTCACTTCTGCCAAACCAGTCCTTAAATCAATTCTTAAATTACTGCTGTTTTCCGCCCAGGAAATTGTAGTGCCATGAGGCCCTTGCAGCGGCACTTTAAAGTTTCCAGTGACCCTGTTTAAAGTATCTCCATTCAGTAAGTCAATCCCCAATGCGTTGATATCCATAAATACTGCTGCGGCATTGGAATTAATTTTCCAAACCTCATAATTTGTTTTATTTATTGAAAAATCCTTGGTTACATCATGATATGCGTTGGGTGTATTGCTGTTATTTATTGGATTTCCAGCTATATTTAATTCAGTAATGCTCTTTATTTTACCGATCTCTTCAATATCAAAAACAAGGTTATTGCCAAGATTAAGTTTTTGCAGTTTGGTGAAATTGTTAAGTCCTGAAAGATCAGCAAGCTTACTATTTGTAATTGAAAGAGTAATTAAACTCGGCATTTTCATCACATCTCCAAAACTTAAGAGATTTATTGCATTATTTATCTTTAAGGTATTTAGCTTTGTTAACCATGAGACAGGCTTGATAGTTCTAAATTTCAAGGTAAGATTGGCCTTTGACAAATCCAGAACCTCTAGATTTACCAATTTCTCAATCCCATCCAGAGTTTTAATCTCATAACTTGCTGCTTCATTCCAAGTAATGTTTCTTATGTTTTTTCCTTCGTTCACTTTTATTATTCCATCATTATTTAAATCAAAATAAACCTCTATAAAGCTATTAAGGTTATCATCGGCAAGGATAATTTCTTTGTTATCCTCATCGGACAACTTCCAAACTTCATAGGATTTGTTCCCAACTATAAAGTCCTTTTCAGCTTTGTGGATGGCATAGGGCGTCGTTGAACTATTCAATGGGTTTGAGGTAAGTGTCAACTCCTTAAGAGACATTGTACTTAATTCCTCAATATCTGTTATTTTATTGCTCCTAAGATCCAATTTTTTTATTTTAACAAGCTTGCTTATGCCTCGAATATCAGATAACTTAGAGCCAACAATAGATAACTCCTCAAGATTTGATAACTCTGTAACAGCCTCAAGGTTTTTCATATTGACAGGCATGTATAAACTCAGCTTTTTAAGTCGGGTCAGAGCTTTTAGAGGTGAAAAGTCATTCGCAAAAATCTTTAGCCCAGTATTTTCCACTTCTAAAGTCTCAAGATTCACAAACTGCTCAAGACCTGTCAGGGAATTTATAATATAGTTGTTATCATAACTGGAACTCTTTAACTCTTTTAACAGCCTTGCCTCACTGACAGTTATTTTTCCATCACCATTAACATCAATCTGAGTGTTTCTTAAAATAACTCCTTTTAAATTATAATCAAGTATTACTTCTGTATTATCTATGGCACCTTGCTTCCATACCTCATACAACCTTCCCTTTACTACAAAATCCTTTTCAGCCAGATGATATGCACCAGGAGTAAGAGAATTATTCAGGTTGTTTCCGCTTAAGTTAAGCTCTGTAAGACTTAGTCCACTTAATTCTTCAATATCGGTTATATTGTAAGCAAGGGTCAAACTTTTTAGCTTTGTTAAACTGCTTATTCCACTTATTGAAGCAATACTTGGGTACAGTTTCAAACTTTCCAGATTAATAAGATTATTAAAATTGCCAAAAGAAGTCAGGGTTGCTGAGTAAATGGTAAGGGATTTAAGCTTTGTTAGTCTTCCTATTGGTGAAAAGTCTTTGGCAATCACTCTTGTGTTGCTGTACATGTCAAATTCGAGAACTTCAAGATTCTCAAATTTGTCAAGACCCGTCAAGTCATATAATACAAAACTACTGTACCCGCTTTTAAGTGACTTGATAAGTCTTGCTTCACTGACTGTTATCTTTCCATCCCTATTTACATCTACGGGAGTATTGCTTAAAATAAGCGCTTTCAAATTGTTTTCCAAAATTACTTCTGTATTATCAACGGGACCTTGCTTCCAAACCTCATATACTGTTCCATTTACAGTAAAATCCTTATCTGATTTATGATATGCACCAGGTGTCATTTCATTATTTAAGGGATTGCCATAAATACTTAGAGTAGTGAGATTATGACCGCTTAAGGACTCAATGTCTGTTATTTGGTTATTGAAAAGATAGATTTCCTTTAAACTCATCATGGAGCCAAGGGTGGATATATCAGATAAATATGTATTATGTATTGTTAACTTTTCAAGACTTGTAAGACCTCTTAAATCTCCAAGACTTATAAGATGACCTGTATATGCTATAAATAATGTTTTAAGCTTGGTTAAATCTGCAATAGGCGAAAGGTCCGTCACTTCAAAATCTGTTCTGCCATTGTTAAACTTCAAGGTTTCCAGATTCACGAATTTTTCAAGACCTACCAAGCTAGTAATCACATAATTGCTTTCATAAATAAAGTCAAGGCTTTTTATCAGCTTTGCTTCTCCAATGCTGATTTTTCTATCACGGTTTGTATCACCATTAGTATTCGCAAGTATTAAAGCTTTAAGATCCTGGCTTTCGAAGTAAACTTCTACGCTGTCAGGATTTATGCTCGGCGTAGGAGTGCCTGTTGCTGTTGGTGTGTTTGTGCTTGTTGGTTTGGGTGTATTTGTGCTTGTTGCTGTTGGTGTATTTGTGTTTGTTGGCTTGGGTGTGTTTGTATTTGTTGCTGTTGGTGTGTTTGTGCTTGTTGGTTTAGGTGTATTTGTTGCTGTTGGTGTGCTTGTGTTTGTTGGTGTGCTCGCAACTTGTGTGGATTTGGGTAGAAAAATATCAAAGGCTGTACTGTCACTGGCACTTCCTTTAGAGACTGTTGCGGTAAGCCTTGCGACCGCCCAGGAAACTGAAGTGGGTCCTGTAACTTCAACAACACCTGTAACTGGATCTATACTTATATACTGACTGTTTTCAATCCAACTGATTGTAGTTCCATGAATTCCTTGCAGTAGAACAGTAAAATTCTTTGTTACTGAATCTAAACTATCACCTTCTGAAAAATTCAGTCTCAATGCAGCTAAATCCATAGCAACCGACTCTTCATCTGTAAAACTTTGATTCTTTATTGTTAAAGATGTTGTTGATATTCCTGTTAAGCCACTATTATCAGTTACTCTCAGTTTTACAACATGCTTTGTTAACTCAGTTTTGCCCAATGCCTTCATTATATCGGTCCAAGGAACCAAAGTCAGACTTAAATTGCTTGTTATATCGTATATTCCATCATCACCAATATCCCATTCAAATTTGACAATGCTCCCATCATCCGTTGAATTTCTTCCATCCAATCCAACTGGAAATCCTTGTGTAATATCATAAGGTCCTCCAGCATTGGCAGTTGGAGCAATTCCAATTGGAAGTGGGATTGCCAGACCGGCACCAGATACAATTGTCATTTGACTAAATAGAAAGGACAATATTATTACCCCTATTAATGTCTTTTTAAATTTCATGAAAATGTACATCTAATTTCTCCCCATTCTTTAAAAGACAGTTGTAAACTCTCTTAACTAAATTTAACTTTATTATTTACATAATTTTTTATATAAATCTATAATAATACAATTAATAGATATTTAAAAGGACTAATTACATTTCCAAAAGGATGAATGACGAATAAGAGCTTTTCCTCCAGCCAAAGCCACAAATATAAAAAGCGGGATTAGAATCTTATTTTATAAAATACTAATCCCACTTCATATATAACTTAAAGATTAATTTCAAAAAATCTTTGTTTAATTTCTATTCATATCCAATATCAGAAAACAAATTTAGGGCATATCAAAAACTTCTACTATCCTTTATACCCTTGACACACATTCAGAAAAGAGAGCACATCTGTAGCAGAGAAGATAATAGTGACATGTTCTATTTTGAAGTTGGGGATGAAATCTCGAGAAAAATTGAAAACAAAGGTATTGAACAGTTAAAAGACGTAATTATATATGGAGAACTTTGCGGACCCAAAATTCAAAAGGGTGGAAACTATTTTGAAGATAGAAAATTTATTGTATTTGATATTTTTGATGTAAATACTGATAGGTTTTTTACCTGGGATGCAGTAACTCATTTTGCAAATGAACTGGAACTTGATTCGGTACCTGAAGTTACATATGATAAACCAGATTTGAAGGTTGAGAATGTAAAGGAATTTATACTTGCTCAAAAGTCAGTATATAACAAGGAATTTGGGGCAGAGGGTGTTGTTATAAGACATAGAAAAGATACTTTGCCACACAGAAGATAGATGGCAAAGATTAGAAAGAAAGATTTTAAATAATTCCAGCAATGTGGAAGAAAAGGAATTTCATTAATGATTTTATTCAATGAGATTCTTTTCTTTCGCTTGTTGTGATTGGTTTATATTGAATGTAAGAAAGGCGAAAAAAGATGAATTATATTATATTTGATTTGGAAGCTACCTACTGGGAAAAGGAAAATGGCAGGAAAAGCGAAATTATTGAAATTGGAGCTGTTAAATTAAATGATAAGTTGGAACAGACGGGAATCCATAGGGTCTATAAGAAGTAGTGTGTAAATTAATTTCTAGCAAATAACTTTTATAAAAGTATCATAATAATAGTATCTCCAAAAATGGTAGGTTTATGCAACCTATTATTTTATTTTAGGAAAAAATCCTATAAGGAATATTAGCTCTCAAAACTCTGGAAAACATGTCAGCAGTGCCTTTGCTATTTTCCAAGTCTTTATGGAAAATAAGTACCAAATCAGGCTTTTCCATCTTCATCATCTGTCTTATATAAGATGCTATTAATTATATCAACAGCTGGTAAAAAACAAAAGGATTGGAATGAAAAATCTTTGATCGCAGCTTTTACCAATTTTGAGGGAGGTTTTGATATGATAATTATTTAACATTACACGAAACAAATCCTTTGCTTAGCGAAACTACCTTGAATCTTAATAGTATTTTAAAAAGTATACCTTTTTGGTTGGTTATTCTTTTAAAATTAAGTTGCTTAAATCATATTTGAAAAACCCTTGATATTCCCATATTGCATCGTAAATAGCCTGGTAAAAAATATGTTTCATTTTTTCTTCAAAAAGGTTACAATTATATTTGTAAATATATTCAAAAAGTCAAGTACCTTTTAAAATACTTTTTAGGAGTTGTTGCTGTTGAGAAAATATGGCTATATAAGAGTGAGTGATAAAGAACAAAATGAATTAGGGCAAATACAATCGTTAAAAGAGGCGGGTGTAGATGAATCATTTATATTAATTGATAAGCAGAGTGGTAAAGATTTTGATAGGCCGCAGTAACAGTTACTAAGAAAGGTTTTAAGGGAAGGCGATCTTCTCATTATTGCTTCTATAGATAGATTAGGTAGGAACTATAAGGAAATTATTAAAGAATAGCAATTTATAACACAAGAGCTTAAGGCAGATATAAAAATACTCGATATGTCCCTTCTTGACACTACCCTTCATAAGGATTTGCTTGGGACATTTATAAGCGATTTAATACTCCAGGTACTTGCTTATGTTGCAGAACAGGAAAGAATAAATATTAAAAAGAGACAGTATTGCGGCAGCCAAAAGTAAAGGAAAACACTTGGGAAGACCTAAAACTAAAATCCCAGAAAAGTTTGAAGAAGTTTATAAAAGGTGGAAAGACCATGAGATTACTGCTAAAGCTGCAATGAAAGAACTTAATTTAAAACCAACAACATTTTATAGCATTGTCAAATCTCAACCCTGATGCATTGTGCTAATTGAATCGTGTGAGAAGAATATCACTCTGTCGCTGTATAAGCCCGGCACAACTCTCCTCCAACCGACCTTGCTCCATAGAAAATATTCAAAAAACACCTTGGAGCAAGCCAACAAAGGTATGCTCCAAGATGTTTTTGTACGTATTGAAAACTGTTTACCATGCACATTAATAGAAGCTGTGTGCTTCTTTTTCGACAAAACGGTTGGTTCTGATTTTGCTGTTGGATGTGTCACTCGCATTCTTTCCAGTATATACCTGTGCTTGGTCTTATGCCATTACTTCATCCCAAAGGTATGCGTCTCGTATCGGTTCTTATCCAAATAGCTGTATCCGCGAAGGATGACCTCACTTGGCAGTTTCTCCATTGCCTGCAGTGAAACCTTTTCAATATAGTGCATGTCATCGATTGACTCGATGCCCCCGCCTGAAGCGGCACCACTCGGAATGCGTTCGCCGTATATGTCAAGAAATTCAAACAATATACCGTCGGTCTCTGCATATTTTTCTGCATCTATGACCGTAAACTCGATTTCCGCGTAGGTGGACATAGCCGAACTCTTTAGCGTTATTTTGTCCACCCGGACACCGCCGTCTCTGAAGACAGCTGGTTCTTTGCTGGCTACGGTTCCCTGTGTTCCGGTATTTTTGAGAGTGGCGGAGAGCGTCGTATCTTTTCTTCTGTCCATATCTCTTGTGTACTTGCCGTTCTCGATGACAAAAGGAACGGCAACGCATTCAAGCTCCACATCTGTTACGTTAGAATCGCCGGTAAATCTGCTGCTTATCATACACACAAGGGTCCCGTCTTCCTCAAGCAAATAATCGATGGAGCAATTTGACCCGCTAATACCCACGGAAGTCTGCATCATTTCTTTGTTACTTTCTCGGGCATAATCAGCGATTGTGCCTGTTTTGCCGCTGAAAAGCGGCCCCAAATTCTTGGAGGGATCGTACGGATATGCGTCCGGGCCCAGAAGTAAATAGTCTGAGCCGGAGGGCACGACGTCTACGACGATATAGATGTTCTGCCCATCGAATACGGCCTCGCGTACCGTGAAAGCTGCAAATTCGGTTTGACTGCCTTTTTGAGATATATCTTTTTGTACGATGTCAGAGGCCTCGGGCAAAACCTTCACATCAGCTCTTCTTCCGCTTAGGAAATCAAGGATTCCCCATGTGTTATTAAATGCCAAAGCAGTTCCGGCACAAAGTATGCAGACAATGGCGATAACACCTGCCAGTCGAAAGTATGTTTTTTTTACAGGTTTTCTGTCCTTATTTGATTGTATATCGGTCAGGGTATGATATACATTATTGACAAAGACGTCATCAGCCTGACCGAACGCGTTCTTTAATTCTTTCATATCTCGCATGGCAATTGTACCTCCTCGGATAATAATATTTTCAGTTTCTGCCGTCCGCGCAGCATGCGCGATTTGACTGTGCCTTGAGGCCATCTTAAAATTTTTGCAATCTCACCGATTGAAAAGCCTTCAATATAGTGCAGCACAATGGGTAGACGGAGCTTTTCATCCATACTGAACAGCACATCATGCAGCTCAAAATCGGCGTCCGAAGGCGTGACTCGCTCAGGCACTTCATTCAGTAGCAATTCCCTGCCTCTTTTTCTTTGAATATTATGGCATTCGTTGATCAGAATGCGGATCACCCAAGTCTGCATATAACGCTCATCTTTGAGCTGATGGTGCTTCTTCCACACCTTGTACAAACATTCCTGAACAGCCTCGTCTCGGTCGCAGCTTTGTGATAACTGCGTATAACTGACACGATACAGTGTTTGCATCATTGCGACAATCCGCGTTGAAAACTCGTCACATGTCACTCTTTTACCCCCCTTGTTATTTTTGACCGGTCAGCTATTAGACGGCCAAGAACTGCCTTTGGTTTTCATATGTAAAGTTTTTTCTTATTTATATTCTCTTTCCTGAGAAAAACAATTTATCGCTTTATTATAATACTGATAATTATCCCATAACACATACCATAATAAAAGGCAGGTGCCAGTTTGTATAACTGAGCGGACTACTTAACTGCACAATTACTGATAAACGATTAAAAGAATCAGGATATACAATTTTCTTGGATTACTACAAAACTGTTATAGTATAAACTAGGGAACCGCCGGATGCAGAGTCGGTGGCTGAAATAATCAGCTACCTCCTATTCGATTGTTTTTTTAGTTATTTATACTCTGCCTGTACTATCACGCCCAGTAAATGGACTATACAAAAATGTATTTTTGCCTGAAAGCCTCTGATTGAGGCTAGCTAAGCCCTTCTCTTTTTTGAGGGCGGAGGGGGAATTTTTGCGTTTTTTCTCCGCGGCAGTTTTCATAAGCTGCTTTAAAGCACCTGCGAAGATTCTTAAAGTATGGCTTCGTTAGCGTTTCTAAAGAATGGGAGGCAAAAGACCCGGGATTCACTTTAAGCCCTATTTTACCATGTTTATTGATAACACCGGTAATACAGAATATATACTTGGATGTTCTCCACTGCATAGTAATGCCTTTGGCAAATTGCAGCTATTCGGTCAATAGTATTTTGATAAAAGTCTTGATTATATTCCAAACCTGAAGAAGTTTAATATTTTCCTCCAGTTTGTAATGGTCTTTTGTTCTTTTTCATATTGCTCATGCCAGGGGCTAGTGAGAAATAATTATTGTATTGCAACTTGAGTGGAACAAACTGCTATAGAGGTGAAATGCTTGCTCTAATATACGGCATTCGTAGCGATCACTAACTTTTCGTTTGTGATGTTGCAGATATAGCGTTTAGAGTTGTTGCATGTCACTTTTTATTCCTATGCATATGATATCATTTTTTCATAGTGGACGTCTTTCAGCACACTCCAACATTCTACTATTTATAAAATAAATATTGACCGATATAACCTATGTAAGTTTGCTCACGGGGGTATTGGAGCATAAAAATGTGACAATAAAAAATTTAATGAACGAGCTCAGATACTTAAAGCAAAGTTTAAGAAATTTTGATAAAATTTCACAGATCATATCCTCGTTTGCATTAAAATTATTTGCAAAAGGAGATTAAGTATGTTCAAAAAAAGCAACAAATTCATTGTATCTATTCTTTTATTAACAATGTTTACAGCACTTATTCTTTCAACCTCTGCTTTTGCTGTCTCATATGAGGGTACAACAACCGATGGGTTTATGTGGGTAGAGTCAATTCCACTTACCGGTCCCGCTTCTTGTACTATTATTGGGTATAACGGAAACGGTGGAGATATAACAATTCCAAGCCAAATAAATAATGTTCCGGTTAAATTTATTTCCAATAATAATGTTTTTTCAAACTGTAAAAGTATTACAAGTGTTATTATACCATCCAGTGTTGTGAACATTGGCGATAGTGCTTTTTCAGGATGCACAAATCTTACAAAAGTCACTATGCAAAACGGCATTAAAAGCATTGGTGATTATGCTTTTTCAGATTGTACCAATTTATCTGAAATGAATCTACCGGACAGTGTCATTAATATCGGTTGTTATGCATTTAAGGGTACCAAATGGCTTGAAAATTACAAAAGTGATTTTATCGTTATGAATAATGTGTTATTATCCTATGTAGGTTCAGCATTAAACTCAAGCGTAACAGTTCCTGACGGAATTACATCTATTGGATATAGCGCATTTAAGAATCGTACAGATCTTAAAACCATCACCATACCAAACAGCGTCAAAAGCGTTGAAGATTTTGCGTTCAGTGGTTGTACTAATCTTACAAATATAACTGTTCCAGACAGTGTGACTAACATTGCCAGTTATGCTTTTCAAGACTGTAAAAACCTTGCAATCATAAGTATTCCAAACAGTGTGAATAGCATTGGTAACTCTGCGTTTGCAAATGATAAAAATCTCGTAATTTATGGCACAGCAGGTTCGACTGCCGAACAGTTCGCTAAAACGAATGGGATTTTATTTGTAGCTGGCACTGCCCCGGTTTCACCAAAGCCAATCACTGTAAATGTAAATAACAAACCGGTAACTTTCGACCAACCACCAATTATCCAGGACGGCAGAACACTCGTTCCTATCAGAGCGATAAGTGACGCACTTGGAGCGACAACTACCTGGGACAGTGCGACAAGAACAATTACCGAGAAAAAAGGCGGCATAACTTGCGTCATGCACTTAGGCGATAAAAAGTATACCGTAAATGGCGAGACAAAAACAATGGACGTACCCGCGCAGTCTATCGGCGGCAGAACGCTTGTTCCGGCAAGAGTTATAGCCGAAGTTTTTGGAGCAGATGTGCAGTGGGACGTAGCGACTCGCACAGTAACCATTGCTCTGGACGCCGCCTCTGATCCTGTTTCACCAACTGTCAACACCGTAGGCAATACATCTGGCAATCTTGCAAACGTTGGATTAGTTGCACAACAAGGCGACTGGATATATTATGTAAGTTTTAACGGTAAAGATTATACTCTCAATAAAATGAAAACAGATGGTAGCGGAAAGAAAACGCTACTTTACGGAAACATTTTCTATGTAAGCGTTGTTGGCGATTGGATATATTATAGCTGTGGTTATCGAACTGACGGCTCAGGCTCTATCGGCAGAGTAAAAACAGATGGCAGCGGCAATCAAACATTACGTAGTGACACCGGATATGTCAGATGCCGCGGATTCAATGTTGTTGGCGATTGGATATATTACATCTCGGATGAACGTCCTGGTTATGATAGAATTATGAAAATGAAAACAGATGGTAGTGAACAGAAAGAGATATTTAAAACAGCATATGACAATATTTACACCATCAACGTTGTCGGAGATTGGATATATTTCTCTTATTATACTGGCAACTACCCTTATTATAAATACATAAGTAAAGTGAAAACAGATGGTTCTGATAAACCTCAATTTGTTGCCGAAAATACCAGTTACGCTTTCAACGTTGTTGGAGACTGGGTATACTATAGCTCGTATTCCTCTACGGACGAAATATTTACTCTTCATAAAATAAAAACTGATGGAACCAGCCATCTTAATGTAACCACTGACCAGCTTAATTGCTACGAAGCCAATTGTGGCTTCAATGTTGTTGGAGATTTCATATACTACGGTAACGCCAATGGTCTCTACAAAATAAAAACAGATGGTAGTGGCAAACTCAAGTTGGCTAGTGGAAACTTTGGCTATATTAATATTGTTGGAAACTGGATATATTACCTTAATTATAAAAACGCTGATGTTCTTTATAAAATAAAAATAGACGGAACTGGTAACATAAAGGTTTAATCTTGTTTTATTCCTAATTTTCTTCTAAAGAAAGCCATTGATTATATGTAAGCGTCTAATATCCAATCACATTGACAGATATTAGACGCTTTTCTTTACATAACAGTTTTGTGGGAGATTGTCCCAAGGTAAGATTGTTTCGAGGATTGGAATAATCAGAAGATAACAGCATTGATTGGTTGACATAAAATATATTTGTAAAAATGAAAAAAGTGATGGTATAAATGAAAGAAAAAAGAAAGGATATACCATCACCCATGATCAAAACGATTATACAAGTTTTTAGAGAGCACTTCAATAAGAAAAATAAGGATGAAAATATAAGTGCAATAGAACAGTTGGAGGAGTTGAAAATAGCATTAGAAAATGTTATTCAAGAAGACGCCAAGGAAGATGCAGAAACCTAGAACAAGAAAAGTAAAACGCTTAAGGTATCATTAAAGCAAAAAGAGAAACTTGAAAAACAGGCAAATGGCAGATGTGTAGCACTCCATCTTAAGCAAAGAAGAAAAATAATTCTTGAATTAACGCAAACAGCAAATATCTCTTATGTATCAGATATTCTGTGTGACAGTAGACCAACAGTTATACTCTGGGGAAATCGGCGGCTCGAAAATGAGGCAGAATTGAAGCGGATTGAGAAAACTGAACCATGGAGTCTGAAAAGGACTATGATTACTCTATTGAATGACTCCTGCAGCAATATTATACTTGTATTCTGAGAGACTGAAAGTTCGGTAAACAATTGGCTTTGCACCCCTGATATTCTCTGCTGGTTTGCAACAAAAAACACTCCTTAAATATAAAACTTAAGCATTGAAATTTCAATTTTTAAAACCATTTGACACACATTAGGGTTCAAGGATTTTATTTATAATGCCTTTCTTTTTGTAAAGTATCCCAACTCTTGAATCCAGTTTTATCGCTAGGGCTTGCTAGTAAATTTATTTTATGGAGATATTAGTTCAAGCTTGCATTCACCATCATGATCATAGCAATATAGAAGTAGTTTTTTACCTGATAAAAATTCAATGGTCAGTAGTATACTGGAATCTCCTAACATTTTATTACCTAATTCAACTTTTGCAATGGCAATTATTTCATTATCTATCCAATCATAATCAATACAAACTACATCCTCATCGAGATCTTTGCTGGATAAATCCTTTTTATAATGATTTATTCCACAGTAACAACCATCAATAAATATTCTATACCAATCTGAATTACTATTTGTACCAATCCAAATAAAGATTACTTCGTCATTATTTTCTGGAGCCAATATAGCTTTAAGTTTACTAACTTTTAGGCCTGCTATCTCCGGCACAAAACCTTCATAATCCTGAAAAATTTTATCAAACATTGTATACCTCTAAAATCAATAATATCGTTTTTTACAACAAAAGTTTATCACATATTGCACCTCTGATATTCCTTAATGGCTTTCCATATAACCGTGTTTTCTCACTTGATGACCCCAAATACCAGTTTATCTCTTACATATCATCAATTATACTAATATTGGGATTTGCGACTCTATAGAGAACTTAGGCAATCATCTGATTACAGTTAATGACAAATGTATTTAGATTTCTTGAAACAGATATGAGCTCTTCAGCTTTACCATGTGCAATGCTTCGTTTTGCAATACAATTGGCATAATACACGTTACTAGGAGTAAGTTCTGCTAATTGATTATTTGAGTTCTACCAGTCAACTGCTGCTTGTGATACATCAGTTTTTTCTATATCTTCCTTATAACTTTCGCTGCTTTTACCAAAATTTTTTGCCACAATCATAATATCAATAATATTAATACAATCATCCCCATTTATATCGCATTTAGGTTTATAATTTTCATTAGCTGAAGTAGTATTAAAGCCTTCTGCAGTTTCTAATATATCAGCTATGTTTATTAAGCCATTCTGATCTATATCGCCAGCAAACATAATAATTGGGGAATCAACTGAACCTATAGTCATATTTGAGCTATCAATAGCAACATTTTTTATTTCTCGACATAAATAGCCCTGCTTGCTTATTCGAATTGTATAACCACTAGAATTTTCAGGTAAATCAAGTATTTGGAATGTTCCATCAGAATTGCTGACAGTACTTATATCTGTATCTATAATTTCAACTTTAAAACCTTCTTTTATAGGAGATTGTTTAGAAAGTTCAGAAATATCAGGGCTTATAAAACCGGATAATACATTGCCATGATTTTTTATACCTGGTATTAAAAATTTATTAAATCCAACGCCATAAATTGTACCATCTTCTTTTACTACTACTGTGTGCCCATATCCTGCTGCAAATGTTTTTACATTCACTATTTCAGGTGGGATTTTGCATTCTCCATACACATTCCATCCCCAAGCAATTATAGTACCATCTTCTTTCAAAGCTACTACATGCCACTCCCCAATAGCAATAGACTTTACGCTTGTTAAACCTTCAGGGATATTACATTGACCTTTATCATTCCTTCCCCAAGCTATAACTGTTCCACCTTCTTCTATTGCAACTGTAAGTTCTCTACCTGCTGAAATCCCTTTTATATGTGTTAATCCAACAGGGATATTACACTGACCATAATCATTTCTACCCCAAGCAACAAGTGTGCCGTCTTCTTTAATTGCTACCGAATGTCCTCCGCCTGCAGCGATCCCTTTTATATGTTTTAATCCAGCAGGGATATTACACTGACCATAATCATTTCTGCCCCAAGCAATAACTGTACCATCTTCTTTTAATGCTAATGAATGATCATACCCTACAGAAATAGATTTTACATTTATTAAACCTGCAGGTATATTGCACTGATTATAATCATTCTTACCCCAAGCAACAAGTGTGCTGTCTTCTTTTAACGCTACTGTAAAATCATACCCTGCAGCAATAGATTTAACGGAAGTCAATCCTGTTGGTACATTACATTGACCATAATAGTTACTACCCCAGGCTATAACGGTACCATTTGCATTTAGAACTGCAACATGTCCATCCCCAGCATCAATTTCTTTTATATCTGTTAAATCTGAAGTAATTATGCTTAGACCGTAGCCATTGTTTCCCCAAGTAACAAGTGTGCCATCTTCTTTTAATGATAATGAATGATAATCCCCGGCAGCAATAGACTTGACATTTGTTAATCCTTCAGGGATATTACACTCACCATCACTATTATACCCCCAAGCGACAAGTGTGCCGTCTTCTTTCAATGCTAATGAATGATGTTCCCCAGCAGCAATAGCTTTTACGTTTGTTAATCCTAATGGAACATTGCACTGCCCCCAATTGTTTGCTCCCCAAGCGACAACTGTTCCATCTTCTCTTAATGCTAATGAATGAAATCCCCCTTCAGCAATGGCTCGTACATTTGCCAAGCCTGAAGGAATATTATTTTCGCCATTTAAGTTGGAACCAAATATTACAACTGTCCCATCTTCCTTTAAGGCTAATATATGTCCTAATCCTGCAGCAATAGCTTTTACATTTACTAATCCTAAACTACTATCTACACTTCTATCTACACTTCTGCCCCAATATGATATAGTATTGTCTTCTTCTAATGCTACAGTAAATCTATATCCAGCAGCAATAGCTTTCACATTTACTAATCCTTCTGGGATATTGCATTGTCCAAAATCGTTATTTCCCCAAGCGACAACTGTTCCATCTTCTTTCAATGCTACAGTATGATCTCCTCCGCCAGCTATTGCTTTCACATTTGCTAATCCTGTGGGGATATTACACTGACCAAAAATGTTTTTTCCCCATGCGATAACTGTGCCGTCTTCTTTTAATGCTACTGTATGCTCTCCTCCAGCAGCAATAGCTTTAAATTTGACTTTAGCAGTGTTTAGATTATAAGTATCTTGTGCAAAGCTTTTATATGGTATCTGAGTAAAAATAAATAAGGAAAATAAGAGAAATAATAAACTTCTGTTTTTCAATTAAACTCCCCCTAAAATTTGATAACCTTAGATAATCAATATAAATTAAATAAACTAAATTCAACTATTAATTATTAATCTTATTATACTCTAATTTCATCGAACTTTTAATAACATAATGTATTTTATGAAACTTTTCATTATTGACTTACCCAACACAAGTGCTAAATTATATCCAGATACAGGGTCAAGGAAGCCTTTCTAAACAATGAAAGCGATTTTAAAATTCTTTTTTCACAAGGTTCAATTCCTCAAAAAGTTTCCGTTTTATTAAAGTTAATGTCAACAATTAAAACCATCACTCATACTTATTAATTCATCCCGTTCAGAAGAACATTTACAACATCATATTTCATTTGAATTAAGACAAAAAACATCTATATTTTTAACTCAGCAATTATTTTCATAACACCCAACTAATTCGCTAAATTTTGACGAAATTGAAGCTAAATACATAAAATATTTATCTGGATATCTTAACTTTTTATGACTAACATCAGCTTCAAAGTCTTGATATAAATCCCATAATAATGCTATCAATTTTTTTGAGATGTAGTTTTCATTTTTTGTAGCAACTATTAATTTATCCATATAGAATAGTAATTTTTTAACTTTTTCATGATTTAGCGGTTCTCCTAAACGAAGCGGAATACTAATATCTGGTCTTATATCCTTGATCTGCTCATATAACAATTGAATTTCTTTGTTAATCATTGAATATCCCTCCGAATCACATTCTTCACAAATATAAATCTGTATGTTTTTACCTGCTATATCCGCTTTACAAACAAGCACGGTAAAAGTATGAATGAACATTTTGCCATGGGATAATTTACAGCTAAACCCTACAATACAGATGTAGTAAGCTATTGTTCATAGAGAATAATATAAGTGAGGTTAATACTATGAACAGGAAGCAATTATATATGGGAAGTTTTTTTGATCACTTTATGATAATATATGATCCCAGACAAGATGGGAAAGTTCAGCATAAATTAATGGATATTTTGTTCATTGCTGTAGCAGCAACAGTATGTAGGTGTGATGAGTGGGCTGAAATGGAAGATTGGGCAATTGCAAAAGAGGAATGGCTGAGGCAATATATAGAGTTGCCAAATGGAATCCCCTCTTGGTATACGATAGAGCGGGTACTCGATGTTATTGACCCTAAACAGTTTGAGAAGTGTTTTAGTGAGTGGATGAAGGAAATTACTCAAATTGATAAGGGTACTGTAGTCGCGATTGATGGTAAGACAATGAGAGGGACTGCAGAGAAAAGCTCTGGAAAGAAATTGACCTTGTAAGTGATTTTTAGACGGAATATCTAAGAAGTTATTAAATTTGGAAGTTAAATAATTTAAGACAAATTAATGTAAAATGATTATAATGTATATTAGACAAGTAATCGGTTGATTTTTTATGGCACGTAAAAAACATATTATGTATAAACGGCATTGGTCGGAAATACAGTGCTCTCTGAAATGCGTCAGTGATGTCTGGGTAACATTATGGAGTATTTTAAAAATTGATTGACTGAGGTGGCAATAATGAAAAGAATTAATATTGATATCAATTTAGTTATAACTATAGCAAATGTAGGTATTTCATTGTTGTTGCTTCTATTTATAATTATAGGTTTGTTTAGTTTTAGTAGTTTAAGTTGGGGAATAAATGTTTTAATTATAATTGTACTATTATTTCCATTGGCATTTTTTTGTCATAGAATTGCTCCAAGATTTGTTTGCCAAATTATATACTTAATTGAATCAATTTCTAAAACATTAGATTCAAAAGGTAATGCCGACAATGACATTAAGATTGACCCAATTGAAAAGGATCCCAGGTATAAGGATATTATAGAAAAAGCTGGACTTGAGGCTGAAAAGGTATTATCTGATCAAGGTATTATAAAAACAATGGGATATTGTCACAGATATTGGAGATTGAAAAAACAAATTTTAAAAAGAGTTTACAACGTTGATTGGAAGACACCCGCAGAACTTAATCCAAACAGAAAGTTTGATTAAAAAATTGCAAGCTAAGCGAAAACTAAGAAAGTGCAAACTTCCAAGATATTTTAAGAATGGCTCCGCTACATCCTCTCATGGGCACGGTTTTGCACTGACGAGGGTCATCCTCATAGGACCGTTCGAGGACGTCGAAGACAGGAGACGTTAGGTGAAAGACCATGCAAGTTTTAAGTAAGGCTTTGGAGCAGTTTAATTTATTTACTAGATTCTTTTGTGGGGTACAATAATGAATAATAGTTTTAATTTTCCAAAGGTTTTTTTAGATATGGATAGATTGGGTTGGACACAGAATTGTGAAGAATATGTCTGGTTTGATGATATGGAGTGGTATTCGATAGATGAGATTGTGAATTGGCGTCCAGAAGAACGGATAGTCAGTTCTCCGTTAATTGTTCCTTTTGCTCATACTGGAGGTGGAGATGATTGGGGATGGTATATTGAAGATATAAATAATCCAATTGTTGTTCTTTGTTATCATGATGATACTATAGCAAAAGTGTATGCAAAAAATTTTGAGGAAGCTTTATTTAGGCATATTTTGGAATATGTATCTGAATCAAATATTGATTGTATTGATGAAGCGAAAGAACACATATTAAATTGGAAGAATGCATTTGGTAGACATTTCAAAACTGAATGGAATAATGAAATTGAAAATATATTATCATTAGAATTAAAACAATATAAAGAAATACGTTTTAAAGTTAATTATACATATAACGTTCTTTTGACACCTCAAGAAGTTGAATTATTAATACAAAAATATATATTTTTTGACAAAATGGATAGTGAAGTTGTCTGGGATATAGGGTAATTATGATAGGCTTCGCGGAGCATGGACCGTTCGAGGACGTTGGAGACGGGCGACGTTATTCGAAATACACCAATATACCGCACACTCTTGTTCGGATTGTTTAAGAAGGGCTATGTGAGAATTAATATATTGTGAGAAGTGAATAGAGGTCTATTGAAAAGAGGTTTTATATTGAAGATTAAAAATATTTTATCTTTTAAAATTAATGGAGCTATACTTCTAGGGATATTCCTAATAATTTGGGGGCCATTAGTAATATGTTTGGATTATAATTATAATTATTTGGATTATATATATGTAGATTATCCCACATATTTTGAATACTTTAGATCAACAGCAGTTCTTTTGGCTAGCTTATTATGTATTCCTATGATTTTGGGAATTCTCTTAATTGTATATAATAAAACAAAATGGGTTAGAGAAATTTTTATGACACTTTGTATTGTTTTATTAATTATTTCTTCTTCTATATTGATGATAAAGCAAACTGGTCTTGGTCCAGGTTTTGGAGATATGAAGTATGCTAAGAAACATCTAGATGAAAGTAACTCGGAAAAAATTTCTATGGCTATTATGATGTTCATTGCTGACTCGGATTGTAATGAATTAAATGATTTATATGATTCTTCAAATAAAAATAAGTTGAATATAAAACAGGAAGATCAAGATTCTGTAAAGGTAATAATTGAAGCATTACAGGACAAGATTTTTTATAAAAATGTATCATTTGGTCCCTATTTAGAAAAAAGTCTATATGGTAGAAGTGGATATGCGGCATGGAAACCACGTTCGACTAAAAATGCCGTAGGGTACAGAATTGAAATATCCGGTGATAATGTTAAATGTATTCCTGCGTTAAAAGAATCTGAGGCAGTAATTATCATTAAGTAGATTTTTAGAGAACCATACGTGGTGTTCTCTGAACAAGAGTCATCCCAACCACTTCGATTCATCGACGTTTCAAATGGCAAACGTTTGTTATATAAAATCGCGTGCAAGGCTTTGGAGGTTGTTTCTTATGGGTTTTAGCTTAATGGTTAAATATGATGAAATTCCTGATAACATAATAGACATTTGGAAGAATGAATTTAACAGAATTGGATTTATCGTTGAATTTGATAAGGATTTTTCGTTTGATACTTGGGAAGGTGGATTACTGCCAATGGTTCTTATTCCAATTAGTGAGGAGTATGTACAAAGATTTGGACAGGACCAAGTACCTGGAGGTTTCCAAATGGATATTTATGAAAAGGAAATATGGACAAATTCTCCTATGATGCGTAGTGTGTTTGAGTTTTTCTGCCAATGTATTGGAACAGCAACTTTAGCAAACGCATTGGATGGACTATATTGTGATGGCCAAAATGGTATTGAATGTAAGGGGAAAGAAGCAATAAGTTCCGCATTGAATGAAATAAAGAAGTATGAATTATTTCATAATGAATTGGTTAAAAATGACAGTGAAAATAAAGTGAAAAATATTAATGACTATAATGCTGAAATAAATATGTATGTCAACAATAAGCTTGTTTCTCCCTACTGTAACGAAAAATCAAATAGTATTAGATTTATAGACAGGAGCCCACATAGAAAATCAGGTTTTATTTGCAGAAGTTGTGGAAGATCATTTGGAGTAGATGAAATAAAGATGGTATAAGTATTGGGAACGGACCGTCTCTAGCGTTGAGGAGTACATAACAATGCATGGAGTAAAGGCGTGAGGTTAGAAGGTCATCGAGTACGTTCTCTGGATACTGGATAAGTAGCATGCAGCATGTCGCAGCTAGTTTAATTGTTGGATTTATTAGGGGCAAATCTTTAAAGCAGATTGAGGTATATAATGGTTGATAGAATAATTACTGATAGATTGATTTTAAGAAATTATCAGGAAACTGATATCCAAAATATTCTTAAATTAACGTGAGTTCGATATAACAAGTGCCATAATTAACCATATCTATAGATTATAATTAAGTAAGGCTTTAGTATCTTGAAATTTAGAGCCTTTTTTATTATGAAAAGCAGCCTTAAAGTGTGGCAACAAGAACGCTTTTACTAAACTTTAAGCTTGGTTTATTCGGTAAGAAGCTATAAGCAGCAATACCAGCTACGACATTAGTTAAAAAGTTTGTAAAGCTTCTATGCCTAGTATGTTCAATCTGGCAAGTATTTTTCAGAAAATCATTTATTGTCTCAATAAGAGCTCTCTTTCTGAGAAGAAGCTTTTCTTCTATATCAATTAGCTTATTTTTCATGTTCTTTTTTAACTTGGTTATTAGTTTTATCCCTCGGTTATACAACTTTTTAAATAAAGGCTGTGATAAATAACCCTTATCTCCAAAAAGTTTTCCAAACAGGTCTTTTGTAAGTATATCTATTACCTTTGAGTCTCTATCATCTATATCACCCGGTGTTAAAAAGAATGATAAAATTTCTCCTATTTCATTTACTACAATGTGCAGCTTAAACCCATAGAACCAACCTGTAGAAGATTTACCTCTCTGAGCAATCTCTTTAAAAACTTTGTGAGAGTGAATTCTTCTGTTATCACAAACATCTAATGTCGTAGAGTCAATAAAGGAAATTCCTGTTGTCTTGCCTAGTCTATATTTTTGTGTGTATAATATTAATGGAATTAGTGCTTGTTGCATTAACTCTACAAACCTTGTATAACTTACAAGGCTCGGAAAGTACCCATTTAATCTTTTACAGACAAATTCTTTATAATAATGCTTAAAGTTTCTATAACTCGAATGATGAAAATATATTGTTATTGTCATTACTTCACTTAATGTCATCATTCTTGAAATGTTAAAGAGGTTAGGTTCCTGCAGTCTATTATCAGTAACCAAATGATGCTTTAAATAGTTGTCGAGCCTAATGCAAAAATCATCAGTATCGCAGAAAATTTTAATAAGTAAATCTTCCATGAAGCTCCATCCCCTCTGTTAAATTTGTTGCCAACATTGATTATACAGATTTGGACAGGAGCTTCATTTTTCATTTCTGTTTCATTCTTATTACAATCATATTATCGAACTCACGTTAATTAGGTAATATGTACTCTGTTATGGTGCTATATATTTATTGATTTTTATAAGGTCCTTCTAATTCCATTCCATCCTTATCTAGAGAATATGTGCTATATCCAATGTTTTCTCCTGTTTCAGCATCATAATAAGTAATAAGTATTGCATTTTTTACATTTCCACGCATGGTTATTATTCCTTTAGGGTAATGTTTTTTACTGACCCAAACCATACGATCAGGAGAAATATTATTTTGTGTTCCAAACTCTGGGTACTTTTCAACAAATTCTTCATAGGGCAATAATTCGTTTTTTAAAATTTTTATATTAGCTTTTTGAATATCTGAGGCACTTGGATATCCTTCCATTTGTTCAATTGATTTTAAATCCTTAGAATCTCTATTACCCTTTTTAACGACATACTGTAGCGTTTCAGAGTTTATTGCTTCTTTTGATGCTTCATAATTGGGGTTGTCTATGTTTTTATCTTGATAATTTGATTTTTTGCCAGCAGATGATGCAACATTCATAAAAGTTAAGCCTACAAATAATATTGTTAAAATGCATAATAACAAGGCTCTATTCGTTTTCATTATAAAACCCTCCGTTTCGGTATAAGATAAACTTTATCTCACGATAGCATATATAAAAGCCCTGTAAAAAACAAGGCTCATATATATACTATCATGCATTTTCTGTTTTGGAAATGGTTGGTTTTATATACTCCCTTTGGTGAATCATCATTGAATAGATAACCTTTGCAATCTGCCGCATTACTGCGATTAAAGCCTGGCGTTTTGTTTTTCCCTGTGATATCTTCTTATTATAATATTCCAGAAAGGTTTCATTTATAGGGCTTTTCTTATCCCTACCCCTGCAAATATTCCTTGATGCAATATCTCTAAATATCTCATACAATCGCCTGTTTCCCTGCTTATTCCTAAAGTTCTTGTCCTTGTCACCTGATGAACAGGCCACCGGACTTATTCCGCTATACCTACACATTTTATCGCTACTTGAAAACCTTCTGATATCACCTATCTCACTAATCAGCATTGCAGCAGTTATTGTATTAATTCCAGGCATTGTCTCAAGCCTGTAGGGAAATTGCTTCATATGCTTTTTTATCTCAGCCTCGATTACTTCCAGTTCCTCATTACAGTGCTTAATTTCCTTTATACAATGAGACACAATAAAGTCCCTTGTTTCCTGGTATTCCGTTGATGTATCGCCGTCTTTTGCAACAAGCATCAATATCCTTTCTGCATGTTCAATTCCAAAAAATCCGCTGCTATGTATAGAAAGAAATTCCGCTAATTCCTCTTTGGTAATGCCTTTAAGCTTTGTAGCAGCTTTTTAGGTCTATAAAGGTGCTCCATCGATTCATAAAAGTACAGCTCTGTAAGCCTAACAAAAAAAGGGCGGTTTTTCTATGGTCTTACTCCTTCAGCAGCTTCAGAGGGACTCCAAAGGACAACTTTAGATAGTTTCTGTCAAACCTATACAATAAAAAACTTTTTCTCTTTAAATTCCTTGACAATAGCATGGTATAGCGGTAGTCTTTGCATCGGCTTATGCAGGATATACAGATTCATAGGCTAGTAAGTGTTTTATGGAGGTGCATTTTTATGGTAGCTTTATCATCTATCAGATCACATTGGTTGGATGATGCTCCAGCTGTCACAGTATCAGCAGATTGGCTGCGGGATTTCGGCTTTGAGGTTGGCTGCAAAGTGGTCATTGAGGTTTCACAGGGTGTCATTACTATAAAGAAGATTCACAGTGAGGATGAGATATGAGGGGTTTTGAGGGGTTTTGAGAGGTTTTTACAGAGGGCTGCCAGGGATTATGGCAGCTCCGTTTACCAGTTCCGGTTGGTATTTTACATACTACATATTTTCAAAGAGCGTTGATATAGCTCTATTGTGGCTTCCGACTTTAGTGCAAAGGCTTGTATTTACTACAGGCTTTTTCAGTAAAATTAGAGGTTTTATATTATGAAGGTTTTGATAGCTGGAAGCCGTTATTATAGGGATTATCAGAAGATTTTAGCCGTTGTCAAAAGTCTTGATATTGATTTGCTTATTGCTGGAGGGTGCCGCGGGGCTGATACTCTTGGTGTTCGTGCTGCCCGTCAGTGCGGTATCAGATATGTAGAGTATCCGGCAGACTGGCAAAGGTTTGGAAAAAGTGCAGGACCCATAAGAAATGCACAGATGCTTAAGATGGAAAAGCCGGATTTGGTTTTGGTATTTCATGAAGATTTGACAAAAAGCAAAGGGACACGTGACATGATCATCAGTGCTTCACTTGCTGGTATTTCTTACAGGATTTTTACTTAAATTGACTTTATGTCATGAATAGGCTGATGATATTTGTGCGGGTTTCTTGCTCTGCCAGATTCTAACGCTTTGCAGAGAATGCCGTTATTCTTGGTCTTGAAGTTTTTCTAAAGGCTGTATTTTTGGATACGGCTTTTATAAAAGTTTTAAAACCTTTGCTTAGAAGTTGATGCGGGACCTTTTTAATAAGGTCTAACGCTGAGTTAGGGATGCTTAAGGTCAATTTATGTACCTTGAAATATGAATAAAGAAGGGATGATTTAATGATGTTCCACCCAAAGATGCGGCATGTCTACATTGGCTGCGACGTGCATAAGCACCAACACACAGCAGTTTTAATTAATTGTTTTAGTGAAAAACTGGGGGAAATGACATTTCCAAATAGAAAGCAGGACTTTTCCAAGGTGATAAGTTTTGTTAAAAAGCACACAGCCCAAGGAGTTACACCTGTTTTTGGCTTGGAGGATGTGCTGGGTAATGGAAGGGAATTGGCAATTTTTCTACTGGAAAGGAACTATAAAGTCAAGTATGTAAACCCTTCATTGTCACAATCAGAGAGGAAAAATCAAGCCAGCATAAACAAATCCGACAGCATAGATAGTCAATGTGTGGCAAACGTTCTTTTAAATAAGCTTGATTCCTTGCCGGATGCAGTACCAAATGATTTACATTGGGCATTAAATGAACTTGTAACAAAGAGGAACACACTTGTTAAAAATAATGTTGTTTTAAAGAATCAAATCCATACATATCTTAGCCATGACTATCCAAATTATAAGAATTTTTTCTTCTCACTGGATAGCAAAACGGCACTGGAATTTTTCAAAGTGTTTCCGTCCCCGTCAAAATTAAAGGGAATTACCCATCAAGAACTTACAACCTTTCTAAGTGAAAAAAGCCATCACAACTGTTCTGAGAAAAAGGCACGTCAAATCCTTGAGTATGTAGAGAAAGACGGAGACACAACAAACTAATTTCAAGACCTGAGAGATTTTATAGTTACATAATCAATTAAGCAAATCAATGATAATATGGCGATCATAGCAAGCATTGAGGATAATATGAAAAAACTTATTCCCAAATTTGGTTACAAGCTTGAAAGCATGAAGGGAATAAATACTGTGACAGCAGCTGGAATTATATCGGAAATTGGTGATATATCAAGGTTTCCAAATGCCGATGCTTTAGCTGCCTATGCAGGAATATCACCGATGAGATATTCTACAGGCCAGACAAACAAGAATTTCAGCAACAAACTTGGTAACAGGAATCTATATCAAATATTCTTCCAAACTGCTGTATCAGTGTTGAGTAATCCCAAGGATAAGCCTACAAATGCATACTTTTATGAGTATTACAAAAAGAAACTGTCTGAGGGAAAAACTAAGAAACAGAGTGCGTCCGTAATGGACTTGAAAGTATCATCCTAAGAGGATTCTGGACTAGAGAGATGTCTGGATGGTCGACTGATTAACCGGAGGTGGAAACGCCATAAGGGAACATAGCATCTCAGTAAAGTGTATACCTTGAAAATTAGCTTACAGGGGGATATGCGAGACCAATGTGTAATATGGTTAAAGCTAAACTGCCTTAAACCCAGTGCCTTGACCTTAACTTTGGGGGATGTGCGAAGGCTAATTGATAAGCACATGAAAAGATTCTATGAGAATCTCGCTTTGTTGGTTCTCATAATCTCTGAGACTTTTCAAGCGTATAAGAAATACGATAAAGGTACGAACGGGAACCTAAGTTACACGAAATTGTACTTCAAGAACTAAACGGAGATAACCTAAGTCAGCAGAGCTGATATGGTTACGGAGCCACCATAGTAGTCTGAGGAACCTGAATAGACAGGGAAAGCCGTAAAATCGGATACAGGAAAGCTGCCCACATGGCGAAGGGTGGCAGGTTGTTTAATTGAATGAATATGGAGGTATGCGAAATGCAGAAAGCTGATATAGTTCTATCAATACTAAGCAAGAAGTCAAAAGAAAATAAAGAATTTATCTTTGATAGGTTATATAGAAATCTATTTAATCCAGATTTCTATATAACAGCTTACGGAAAAATCTATGCGAAGGAAGGTAATATGACCGCTGGTATAGACGATAAAACAATCGATGGTTTCAACTATGATATCATTAATGACATAATTGAAAAAATGAAATCTGAGACATATTATCCTATACCAGTTAGGAGAACTTATATTCCAAAGAAAAATGGAAATTTAAGACCTCTGGGAATACCATCTTTTATAGATAAGCTTGTACAAGAAGTAGTTCGGCAGATACTGGAGTCAATATATGAACCTATATTTTTGGAAACTTCACATGGCTTCAGACCAAATAAAAGCTGCCATACAGCCCTCTATCAAATCAAAAACAGGTATAAGGGAACAAATTGGGTAATTGAAGGTGACATCAAAGGTTTCTTTGATAACATTGACCATGATGTTCTTATTAGTCTATTAGGTAAAAAAATCACGGACGGAAGACTTCTGGAATTAATAAAAAGATTTCTTAAGGCAGGTTATTTTGAATTCAATCAAGTAAAAGGCTCTTTGTCAGGAATACCGCAAGGAGGTATAATAAGTCCTATTCTAGCCAATATATACTTGCATGAACTGGATAAGTACATGGAGTCATTAAAAGAACAATATTCCACGTACCAAAATAAAAGAAAGTATAACCCTGCATACTCACAACTTGAAAAGGCGAGGCACAATGCAAGACGAAGAGGCGATAATAAAACTGCTAAAGAAATACTAAAACAAATGTATACTCTACGTTCATTAGACCCTATGGACCCTGATTATATAAGGGTCAAGTACACAAGGTATGCCGATGACTTTGTTGTATGTATAATTGGAAGCAAGAAGTTAGCAGAGGAAATAAGAGATAAAATAAAAGAACTACTTAATACTAAACTAAAATTGGAACTTAACATGGATAAAACCATTATAACAAACTTAACAACAGAAAGAGCAAGATTTCTTGGATTTGAGATTTCCAAAACTACCAATTGCACTTTTACAAAGAAAAACACACTCGGTTATAAAAGAAGGACACTGAACGAGACAATACAACTTTTAGTTCCAAACGACGTGATTAATAAAAAACTGGAACCTTTCAGAAAGAATGGCAAACCCACTCATCACTGCAATAGGATAAACCTGACCATTGCAGATATAATTGGCAAATACAACTCAGAAATCAGAGGCATGTACAACTACTACAGAATTGCAACGGATGTAAGCTCCAAAATAGGAAAGTACAAATACTACCATTATTCCAGTATGGCAGCAACTATAGCAAGAAAGGAAGACAGTTCGATCACAAAGGTTATAAAAAAATATGGAATAGATGTGCCCAGGAAACACGGCACAGGGACTCGTAAAATAATTGGTGTAAATTATGAGACTAAAACAGGAAGTAAAACCATGACATATTTTAACGAGCCATTAATATACATGAATCAGCCCAAAAAGTGGCTAAAGGAAACTAATGAAATCTACTATAAAAAACCTTTAGTAATCAAAAGGCTTGAGAATTGTAAATGTGAACTTTGCGGAATACAAAGTAGTATTCCTGGGGATTTTGCAGTTCACCACGTTAAAAAACTAAAAAGCCTAAAAGACAAATATTTTAAGGCAAATATAATAACTCCATATTGGGTACAAAGAATGATTGAACTGAATCGTAGAACTTTAATAGTGTGCAAAAAATGCCATAAAGACATCCATTTTGGAAAAGAAATATAGATAAATCGATTGACTTTACACTTAGAAACAGCTGGCGAGCCGGATACATTGAAAGGTGTAAGTCCGGTTCTGAGGGGGGACGCAGAAATCTACTTGGTAAAACAAGCAAGACGCTGTTAGTCCTACCCTACGTGCGTCCGTAATGGACTTGAAAGTATCATCCTAAGAGGATTCTGGACTAGAGAGATGTCTGGATGGTCGACTGATTAACCGGAGGTGGAAACGCCATAAGGGAACATAGCATTTCAGTAAAGTGTATACCTTGAAAATTAGCTTACAGGGGGATATGCGAGACCAATGTGTAATATGGTTAAAGCTAAACTGCCTTAAACCCAGTGCCTTGACCTTAACTTTGGGGGATGTGCGAAGGCTAATTGATAAGCACATGAAAAGATTCTATGAGAATCTCGCTTTGTTGGTTCTCATAATCTCTGAGACTTTTCAAGCGTATAAGAAATACGATAAAGGTACGAACGGGAACCTAAGTTACACGAAATTGTACTTCAAGAACTAAACGGAGATAACCTAAGTCAGCAGAGCTGATATGGTTACGGAGCCACCATAGTAGTCTGAGGAACCTGAATAGACAGGGAAAGCCGTAAAATCGGATACAGGAAAGCTGTCCACATGGCGAAGGGTGGCAGGTTGTTTAATTGAATGAATATGGAGGTATGCGAAATGCAGAAAGCTGATATAGTTCTATCAATACTAAGCAAGAAGTCAAAAGAAAATAAAGAATTTATCTTTGATAGGTTATATAGAAATCTATTTAATCCAGATTTCTATATAACAGCTTACGGAAAAATCTATGCGAAGGAAGGTAATATGACCGCTGGTATAGACGATAAAACAATCGATGGTTTCAACTATGATATCATTAATGACATAATTGAAAAAATGAAATCTGAGACATATTATCCTATACCAGTTAGGAGAACTTATATTCCAAAGAAAAATGGAAAGTTAAGACCTCTGGGAATACCATCTTTTATAGATAAGCTTGTACAAGAAGTAGTTCGGCAGATACTGGAGTCAATATATGAACCTATATTTTTGGAAACTTCACATGGCTTCAGACCAAATAAAAGCTGCCATACAGCCCTCTATCAAATCAAAAACAGGTATAAGGGAACAAATTGGGTAATTGAAGGTGACATCAAAGGTTTCTTTGATAACATTGACCATGATGTTCTTATTAGTCTATTAGGTAAAAAAATCACGGACGGAAGACTTCTGGAATTAATAAAAAGATTTCTTAAGGCAGGTTATTTTGAATTCAATCAAGTAAAAGGCTCTTTGTCAGGAATACCGCAAGGAGGTATAATAAGTCCTATTCTAGCCAATATATACTTGCATGAACTGGATAAGTACATGGAGTCATTAAAAGAACAATATTCCACGTACCAAAATAAAAGAAAGTATAACCCTGCATACTCACAACTTGAAAAGGCGAGGCACAATGCAAGACGAAGAGGCGATAATAAAACTGCTAAAGAAATACTAAAACAAATGTATACTCTACGTTCATTAGACCCTATGGACCCTGATTATATAAGGGTCAAGTACACAAGGTATGCCGATGACTTTGTTGTATGTATAATTGGAAGCAAGAAGTTAGCAGAGGAAATAAGAGATAAAATAAAAGAACTACTTAATACTAAACTAAAATTGGAACTTAACATGGATAAAACCATTATAACAAACTTAACAACAGAAAGAGCAAGATTTCTTGGATTTGAGATTTCCAAAACTACCAATTGTACTTTTACAAAGAAAAACACACTCGGTTATAAAAGAAGGACACTGAACGAGACAATACAACTTTTAGTTCCAAACGACGTGATTAATAAAAAACTGGAACCTTTCAGAAAGAATGGTAAACCCACTCATCACTGCAATAGGATAAACCTGACCATTGCAGATATAATTGGCAAATACAATTCAGAAATTAGAGGCATGTACAACTACTACAGGATTGCAACGGATGTAAGCTCCAAAATAGGAAAGTACAAATACTACCATTATTCCAGTATGGCAGCAACTATAGCAAGAAAGGAAGACAGTTCGATCACAAAGGTTATAAAAAAATATGGAATGGATGTGCCCAGGAAACACGGCACAGGGACTCGTAAAATAATTGGTGTAAATTATGAGACTAAAGCAGGAAGTAAAACCATGACATATTTTATCGAGCCACTAATATACATAAATCAGCCCATAAAGTGGATAAAGGAAACCAATGAAATCTACTATAAAAAACCTTTAGTTATCAAAAGGTTGGAGAATTGTAAATGTGAACTTTGCGGAATACAAAATAGCACTCCTGGGGATTTTGCAGTTCACCACGTTAAAAAACTAAAAAGCCTAAAAGACAAATATTTTAAGGCAAATATAATAACTCCATATTGGGTACAAAGAATGATTGAACTGAATCGTAGAACTTTAATAGTGTGCAAAAAATGCCATAAAGACATCCATTTTGGAAAAGAAATATAGATAAATCGATTGACTTTACACTTAGAAACAGCTGGCGAGCCGGATACATTGAAAGGTGTAAGTCCGGTTCTGAGGGGGGACGCAGAAATCTACTTGGTAAAACAAGCAAGACGCTGTTAGTCCTACCCTACGTATTAAATGTATCATGAGAAAGCTGGTAACTATAACATATAAAATGATGAGGGATAAGTCAGAATATCGGGAACCAGTCATGCCAACGGATAATAGCATCCAATAAAATGGGTGCTATCCAATTCATCATAATATATAATAGAAGAAACACATATATGGAACCAGCAGAAAATATCAAAGTCCATCATATTCGTTTAATCATATTTTGCCGAAATAAAAATTAAGGTAATTAAGTAATTAATATAGCTGAAAGCATATGAAAGGGCATATATATGAATTTAGTAATTAAGAATAAATTTAAAATACTTTTTCTTTTAATTATTGTTGTTATTATCTGTTTAGCTGCTTATTTTATGAATAATAAGTATGGATTAGGTTTTGTAGCTATAAAAGATAACAATAAAAGTACAGCTAGAGAACTAGAAATGGCTTTACAGACATATATTTTTGAAACGAAAGATGTAAAATTAAAGTTTGGTAGCAGTAGTTCTAAAGATAATATTGAAGAGTTATTTAAAGCCTTACAGAGAAAGTATACATTAAATGGTGAAGATTATGGTCCATATTTAAATGATTCATTCAATTATTCCGTATATAAAAAAACAGGATATAGCGTGAGAATAAATCAAGTTAAAGAATTAGTCAAAGTTCAGATATCAGAGAAAGACGAAATTATTTTCGAATAATTTTATTAATATATGCACTGTAGGAAGCGATATGGAAAGCCATTAAGGAATATCAGGGGACCAGTTGCATTCCTTCGGAGTCTCTCTGAGGTTGCCAGCGGAGAGAAGCCGGGAAAAAGACCCTCATTCTTTAGAAAAGCTAACGGAGCCATGCTTTAGAGCCTTATGAGACGCTCATAAGCAGCAGATTAGTTACTGCAAAGTTGAGCTTGGAGAATCAGAGCCGGGAAAGTATACTTTAAAACTTTTGTTTCTACTCAGGCATTGACATAGATGCAAAAATAAACTGTTGGTAATATTTTATCAATGAAAAACCACTAATTCAACCAATATAATAGTATCAATGATTGAATGGTGGTGTAGGAATTGGATGAAACAACAATAATAAAAACGTATAATGACGGAATAAATGCTGTAGTTTCGCTGGTAAAAGAGTTAAACGGACAAGTATTAAGCTTAGCTGGTCAGGTAAATGCTCTCAATAATAGGATTGCAGAGCTTGAAGCTCGCCTCAACAAGAACAGTGGTAATAGCAATAAGCCCCCATCTTCTGATGGACTTAAGAAGCCAAAGAACATGAGGGAGAAAACTGGTAAACCAACAGGCGGTCAACAAGGACATGAAGGCAAAACACTAAATAAGGTTGAAAATCCGGATAAAACTGTAGATTTGAAACCTACACAATGCGAATGTGGATGCTGTCTATCAAGTGTTGATGGAGTTACCCGCACTAGACAGGTAATTGAACTGCCTACTATAAAGGTATTCACCACTGAATATAGGACTCACGAATTGGTATGCCCAGCGTGTAATAAGGTACACAAAACAGAATTTCCTGAGGATGTAAAGCAGCCAGTGCAGTATGGTGAGAATATACAGGCTCTTATGTCGTACCTGACAAACTATCAGTTAATACCACTTGAGAGAACAGCTGAAATTTTAAGTGATATTATAGGACAAAATGTCAGTGAAGGAACACTTGTTAATGTAAATAGTAGACTCTACAAAAAGCTTGAAGAAGTTGAGACTTCTACAAAGCAACAGCTTATAGCTTCTTCAGTTGTGCATTTTGATGAGACAGGTATGCGTAGTGGCGGTAAAACTCAGTGGCTTCATAGTGCTTCTACAGACAAACTTACACATTATGAAGTTCATGAAAAAAGAGGTACTCAGGCAGCTAACGATATTGGCATACTCCCTGATTTTAAAGGAACAGCGTGTCATGACCACTGGATACCCTATTACACATTTGGTGATTGCAGCCATTCGGAATGTAACTCTCATAACTTGAGAAATCTCAAGGGCATAAATGAGGATTACAATCATGAATGGGCAAAGAACATGTCTAGCCTTCTGATAGAAATTAAACAGAGGGTTGATACTTTGAGGTCTGAAGGTCGAGCAGAAATGGACTTCAATGAGACTGCAAAGTATAATGCCATTTATAAAGATATTATATCCAAAGGCAAGTTGGAGTGTCCGATACCAGTGGCTGAAAAGACAGGCAGGCCAAATAAAAATGCTGCACATAGGTTGCTGGCGAGGCTTCAAAAATATGATGTTGAGACGCTTTCATTCATGTATGACTTTAACATACCCTTTGATAATAACTTGGCCGAACGAGACATACGAATGGTAAAGCTGAGACAAAAGATCTCAGGTTGCTTCCGTGGAAAAGAAGGTCCCATTGTATTTTGCAGGATTAGGAGTTATATTTCTACCTGCAGGAAGAATGGTCAAAAGGTTATGGAAAGTCTGGTGAAAGCGATAAAAGGTGAACCGTTTATACCTCAGACACTTTAGCAATTATTAAATTGTAAGATATGGGGATGCCACTACGGTATCCCTTTATTTGAGCTATCTTTAGGCATGGGGTCAAAGACCATGTCTAGATATTAACACAGGCACTCCCGGTGTGAGAATGCCTGAGTAGTATATTTATTCTATTGCCGCTTTTATTTGAATATTCAAATGATATATTCTGAGGCTTTTCACCTGAAAGAACAACCTTGTGATTATTGGAAGAAGTGAAATTGCCCGTAGATCCATTTTTCTGATATATATCCCCTTTTACTTCTAAAACCCCTTCTGTAAGAAGACCTTCATGATTATGTATAGAAAAAGTAGTAAAATTTCCTCCTACCAAGACTATGTCCTTTGGCAGCAGCATTTTTAACATTCCAGTACTGTAGGGCTTAGAATTGGTATCTTTTTCTCCCACTAAAGAATAATCTTTATCAATAATAAGTTTTCCATTGTTTACAAAAACATTTCCCCCTGACTGCCTTAGGCTGCCTTTGATATTCAAGGTATATCCGTTTAAGTCCAGAGTTCCTGCAGCCAGAGACAAATCACCTTCAATGGTTTGATCCCCATTGAGCCTCCAACCTTTTACTCCTCCATCAAAAAAAGAAGCTTTCGACATATTATCTACAAAGTTTTCGCAGTTAAATAAAGTTGTGAATAAAACCCCTTCTGCAGATGTGTTCTTTATTTCCAAAGTATTAAATGCTGAAGTATTACTCTCCATTGTCACATTTTGCTTTTCATCCCCTGACAAAATAACTTTATGCGTACCTTTTGAATTTAAAGGATTTTTGCCATTCTGTTGTATAAAATGCCTTTTCACTTCAAGGTTACCCGCTGTCAGATTATCGCTATTAAGTCCGGAAGAGTTGCATACAAAGCTTCCGTATACTTTAATATAATCACTGTCATTTAGCATTTTAAGCACAGAACTACTTGATCCATATGTTCGCAATCCTGAATTATCAGTATATACACTTTGAAATCTAAGGTTCCCATTAACTTCTAGGTAGCCATTATTTATATAAAGTGTCCCCCCTGAATTGATTAAATTCCCTTTTACAGTGAGCTTCCTTCCGTTAAGGTTCAGGCTTCCTGATTTTATTATTACATTATCATAAACCGTATCTGCTTCGAGCACCACATTTGTATCAATTACAGTTTCACTCATTGCATATGTTGAATAAGTTACACTATTGCTGTCTAATGACTGATTTCCCGCAATATCTACAGCCCGTACCTTAAAATTATAATTATACCCTGGCTGCAAATAGTCTAATAAGATACTTGGATCATATGAAACATCCATACCTGTGCTGCCATTATAAATTATATATCCTCCAAGCTTAATATTGTCTGTTGAAGAATCCCACTTCAAGCGGACTTTATTTGAACCCTCCTCATTCAAAACTAGATTCTGGGGCTGTGTAGGCTTAATATTGTCATTTTTAGTATAAATACCGATTTGATTTGAAGGATATGAAATAATATTATTGTTGCTTATCGCCCTTATGTAAAAATTATAATTCTTACCTGGAATTAAATCTACTGCAGTATACAAACATTCAGGAGTCCTATTGACCTCTTTGTCATTCATATACACTATGTATTCCTTAATTCCTGTGGAATGGGAAGATGTATCCCATTTTATACCTATCGATGTCTCTGTAGTCATCGAAACAGTCAAATTCTTTGGCACCAATGGCTCCTTTAAATCCAGTTGTTCAACCACAGCCTGGCTATAAGCTATTTCTGAAAACCCTAAGCTATTAAAGATAATTACAATTAATAAAACAATTGATACTATTCTATTATTTCTCATTTGCTGCCTCCTCTACCTTTTAATTTTAGATTATGTTTTCATACAAATATAACATGATTTACTTTTGTTGTCACCGAAATCATAATCTTTCATTTTTTCGGAATCCAACATTTTTTTTGCGGTTTCCCGCAATAAAATTGCAGTTCACCGCAAATACTTCTTAAGTTTGCAATGACTAAAATATAACTTCCGATAAAATCTTCAATTAAAGATTAGAGACAAAAAAAATAGCCGTAGGAAAAAGAAGCTATTTTAAAGCGAAAAAACCATGAGATTTCAAAACCATTCTACAAGAATGTTAAGGAACAAAGTCAGGATATGATTTATCAGATAAAAAAATTTATTGATTCCTCAAATAGTTTTCAATCCTCTCACCATCTATATAAAGTCCATCTACTGCAGCATCACCATCATATATTCTCACAGACACATATACATCTTTTCTATTTCTAAGACTCTTATTATATACTTCCTCAGCTAATTTGGCTTTATCTTCAGCCATATAATACCTATCAAACGGAATCTTTATATAAACCGCTTCATTATCGGAATACAAAACCTTGGTTCGGATATAATTTCCTCTTCGAGGAACCGCGGGAGATACACTTGTAAAATGTGTAAAACCGTCACCATCATTTTCTACAAATGCGTACACTGTTTGATTTCTCACATAATCCTTGCTATCAACAGCAGGAATTTTATTATCATTAAAATTAATAATCAAGTAATTCCCTCTGAAATTATCAACAGGGTCAACAGGTTCGATGCGGAATTTAAAAATCTCACCATTATTCAATGCCTTCTCCCTGCCCAATATCATCTGTGCAGGAATAGCCAGCTGTATAAGAGAGAGCAATATAAAAAAAATAATCTTAAGATGCTTTTTCATCAGAACTCACTTCCTTTTGCTTCTTAGTAATAACTAAAATATAACTTCCGCTATAATTTCGCTTATGTATTGGCTTGACTCGTCAACACCCGCTCAAAATCGGAAGTAATATTTCAGTTACTTCTTAATCAAAACTGCATTGGACACAATAAACCCAACACCTACAAGTATGAAGGACAGACCCTTCACTAAAAATGATATGTCGGTATCAAAGAAACGCACTATTATCAGCAGTGAAATAATCAACATCCCTCCATTGGTTATTCCCATATGCTTATTTCTTATTCCATAAACGATTGTATTTACACCGAGAACAAATATATATGCATTGTATAATATGACAGGAACTGCACCATCCTGAAGTACTGATGCAGCAAGGTAGCATACCACTGATAGTAATGCTGATGATCCGAAAATAAGTGTAAGAGCATTTTTTGTTTTCAAATTCTTGAAAAATAGATAAACTGCTGCTGACAGCAGCAATATCACAAGAATATAGTCAACTATTCCTGCAAATTCATTGAATCTAACCCCATACCGATATTCATGCCATCCAATGTCTTCCCAGAATTCTCTGAAGGTTAATAATATTGAAACAACCAGTATACCTATGGTACCTGTAACAATAAAAGGCTGCTGGCCTAATGATCCTGTTTTACGGTGATATGTTCTTTCCACTAGAAACAGTATGGTGAAAAAGCTGCTATAAATGACAATCCATAGACCGGGTAAAACTTTCTCAAGCACTATTCCTAGAGATACGCACAAGTTTAAGCACAGGGCCCATAATAACAATACAGACCGATTTGAATCAATATTTTTGAATGCTTTGATAATATAAGGCAGCAGAATAGCTAAAAAGGCCCAGTACAAAACTGCATAGCCGCCTTCCGACTGCTCAAAGCCCGCCCAGAATGTGATGCCTGCAAGATAAAATATAGAAGGGATAAATGCATCAAATATATAAACAAGAGGTACTGTAAGAAGCATCCATGTAATTGTAAAAACAGTCCTATCTCCAGATATATTATAGGTCTGGCCTATAAGGGATATTGCTGCACCCACAGCAAGGGTTATAAATGCTGATGTTCCTTCTTTCCAAGCCATCGAACCGGTCTTTTTTAAAATTACATATATGCCGATTAGTTGTGAAATAACAAGAGGCGTAAAAGATAAAACAGTTCTAGAAGGAACAGACAGGGTGTCCCAGTTTTTAGCGAAAATAAGAATAATACCGCTGCCAATGAGTATGGAACCAAGTGTTCCAAATATAGCCAGTATTATTCTAAGCCAGTTTCTTTCCTCCGGCTCCCCATAGTATTTTCTAATTTCTTCTGCAGTTTTCTGTGTCAGTATGCCTTTGGATATCAAAACAGGCAGTTCTTCATATAGCCACTTGATATTTTTTTCTTTCACGAGCATCACCTCCTGCCATACAGCCTTTTCAATAATAAAAGGAAAATTGATCAGTTAATTATATATTATTACCTACTTATATTATAGGCATAAAATAACATTTTTTACAAGTATGGTATTAACTATCACTTACTCTCTTCTGCTTTATAACCAAAAGAGTTATCGCCAGCACTGCCAAAGCAAATCCAATCATTATGAGCATATTAATAAATACTGGTGTAAGGTTTTCCATATTAACATTCACCATACTTGCAATGGTATTGTTAGATTTTACATACCAATAGTTTGGTGTGAAGCTTGCAATTGTTATTACAGTCTTGCCAAGCAAAGCTTGGGGCACAAATACTCCGCTTATAAAGCAAGTTCCAAGGACAACCACATTTGCAACTGCTGACATTACTTTTTTGCTTTTTACTACATTACCTGTTAAATACGCTATGCTTAAAGCCGCTATGGTAAATATCAAAGAGTTTAAAAGAAATAGCATTCCCTTCGCAGTAAACATATAACTGCCATACATAATAAAGCTGGCTATAATCAGCAAAAACCAGGTAATTATTGCAAAACTTAAGTTTCCCAGTATTAATTGGAAATACATGGTTCTAAGTTTTATAGGTGAACAGAGGTTTCTCTTTTTTAAATCAGTATTGTTAAAGACAATCATTACGGCACAAATACCTAAAATAAGTATGGAAAGCATGGAATATGCCAAATAGTTAAAATAATACGAACACTTTTCGCTTTCAGAAGCTTCATTTGCATAGCTGTTTAGCTTAACATCCGTTTTTTGATCCAAATCCTTATTGATGCTTCTTATAAGCTCTTCTTCAGGTAAATTTCCTATATTGCTATCGTACATTTTTACTGTGTTTAAGTATTTATTGATTATGCTATCCATGTATACACTACTCGTTGAACTTGGCAATGAAGTTTTATCAAGTCTTATTGACCCACCATTTAGAAGCCCTTTAGTAAAACCATCAGGCACTTTGACGATATATTCAACCTCTCTGAAAAACAGAGCATCCTGAAGCTTTTGAGTATTATCCTCTATATTGACAATATTAGCTTTCTGGCTTAAATAATTTTTTAGGCCTTCTACAATTTTCGAATCTTTGTCATAGTTTATGAATACTATATTTACTTTGGTTTCTGTATAGTTTGTATCAGTAGGACTGGTATAAGTATTGGCAAGAACTACTACTAAAACTAAGAACACTATGAAATATATGGCAATTTGGGTCATATTTTTATAGATAGCTTTAAAATACACTTTATAAACTTGCATATCTCTGCCTCCTTAATACATAGTAGGTAATTAAGCCAAAAACGATGTTATAACCACATAGCAGCATTATATCAATCAAGAATTGCTTATGGGTATCATAGAAATATAGTGAGTAAAAGCTATCTGTTATTAAGGCTACAGGATTTAGATATCCAAGAATAGGAACATTTGTGCTGATAATATATTTTATCTTGTCATTCATCATGCCTGACAAGACGGTCATCAGCATTGTAACTCCAATCAGTACTCCAATTTTTACACCTTCACCTTTTTTGACAACTGAGGCAATAAACGTACCGAAAGTAACGCCTGTAATTGTGCCTATTAAACAAGTCAGCAATATATATCCAAGCTGGCTTCCAAAGTTTATTTTTAATACTAAAACCAAATAACAGATTAATACCGAAATTGTAACAAGCTGAACTGTAGTTGCTGCAAACATTGAAGTTATAAACAGCTTTAATTTGTGTACAGGAGCCATGTTGGCTCTTGCTCCCTGGGATGACATATCTGCCTGAATAGCCATAACCTCTTTTAATCCCAAGAAACCACCATAAAAACAAGCCATTGCGATTAAGGCATAGAAGTAGGTCACAACATTATCAGGAGCAGATTTACTGACAGGTACTTCTTGAAGAAAATCAATCCTGTTTGATATAGTGGCCATAAGTACATTATTATCTATGGAAGGATTTTTGCCGTAAATCGTTTTAATAGTGGCTGAAGTCTGGTTATAGTCATCAACAAAACCTTTCAGCACATTTTGATTAATGCCTGATTTTTTTACTACAAGATTTATTCCATTATCAGAATATATATAACCTTCAATTTTACCATCCTCAAGGAGTCTATCCCCTTCCTCCTTTGAGATATATTTTACATCAAATAGATTGCTTTTTCTTAAACCCTTATCGGCACTTGAGACAGATTTAACGGCATCTACAAAATATGTGTTTTCTCTATATTCAGCATTATCAACTATTCCAATTTTAATTTTAGAAAAATTTTCTGCAGTAGAAATATTTGAAAAAGCCATATTGAATAATGTAGCAAGAAGTATCGGAAATACCATTGACCAAAACATCATATCCCTATCCCTTACTATGCATTTCAACCTGTATAAATAGTTATGCAAAATCATTTTTATACCCCTCCCTCATAACTAGTTAAGTAATATTCAATCATGCTTTAATCCCTAAGTTCCTTTCCTGTTATCTCAAGGAAAACATCATTTAGTGTAGGCGGTTCAGAGTAGACTTTTCCAACAGTAATATCCCTGGATTTTAAATAATCCAGCAAGGCAACAAGATTATTTTTGCCTCTGTATGATTTTGCTACAAGTAAATTTCCGTTAAACTCCGCAGATACTATATTAGGAAGACTTTTAATACCATCTAATAAACTGTCATCAATCTTAAATATTTCTACAGTGAGTTTTTCTCCTGAATTTATCATTGCTTTCAATTCGTCATTTGTTCCGGTTGCAATTATTTTTCCTTTATCCATAATTGCTATCCTTGTACATATCTGTTCTACTTCTTCCATATAGTGCGACGTATACACTATTGTACTTCCGGCTTTATTAAGCCTTTGGATACCCTCCAATATATTGTTTCTGCTTTGAGGATCAACTGCCACAGTAGGTTCATCCAGAATAATCAGCTTTGGTTTGTGGGCAATGCCACAGGCTATATTCAATCTTCTAAGTAACCCTCCGCTTAGCTTTTTAGGATAAAACTTTCTGAAATCATTGAGCCCGACAAAATCTATAGCTTCATCTACAAGCTGCTGACGCTTCTTTTTATCTGAAATGTATAGTCCGCAGAAATAATCAATGTTTTCAAAAACATTTAATTCCTCAAAAACAGCTACATTCTGCATAATTACGCCAATATCGCGTTTAATGTCATAGGCATCCGGAGCCATAGGTCTGTCATATATTTCTATAGTACCTTTGTCAAACTTAAGAAGGGATAAAATACAGTTAATTGCTGTGGTTTTTCCCGAGCCGTTAGGACCTAAAAGTCCGAATACTTCACCTTCATTTACTTCCAGATTTAAATGATCCAAGGCAGTTAAGTCACCATATCTTTTAACCAGATTTTTAACTTTTATTACCATAAGGATTCCTCCTGTTATTCATTGAGTATTAAAGAATTGCTTATCATATATTAATGATAATATATCCTATTGCCTTTTATAAGTGACTAAACTCCTAATCCCGTATGACAAATGTAATATCAAACTTGAGGATAATAAAATCCAATGATATAATCTAATAAAAACCGTTATTAATTTTACATTTGGCAGAGCAAATAACGAATGCCTCAACGCGATTTGCGATAGACAAATGTAAAAATTAATAGATTTTTATTTAATAAAAATCATTATTAATGATTCCTCCTACAAAATAAAGGTTTGGTAAATGGCATGAAAAATTTAATTGATAAATTAGTGATTATAATAATTTCCCTGGCTCTATATATACCCTATGCCAATTCCATATACATGATCGTACCAATCCTGATTGTCATAATATTAAGTACTGTATTGAGCTGCATGGAAGATCATCGTATAACTTCAGGGATATTTCTTTTGTATCTAATCCTTAGCTTTTTTGAATCGGATTTCTTATTTTTTATTCCTCTAATATGTTATGATGTAGTACTTCTTAAACCAAAATGGATTTGGGTACTTTCATTCTTTCCGCTACTAGCTGATTTTAACCAAACACTCATCACCTCAAAATGCTTAATAGCTGCCTTTATTATAAATGGATGCATTTTGAAATATCGTACAGTTTCGATAAATAATATACAGAGAAATTATTACAAACTACGTGATAATGCCAATGAAATATCAATGCAGCTGGAAAAGCAGAACAATGAACTTTTGGAAAAGCAGAACTACGAAGTCAATCTTGCAACATTAAAAGAGCGAAACAGGATAGCAAGGGATATTCATGATAATGTCGGGCATCTGCTTTCAAGATCCATACTGCAGATCGGAGCACTGCTTGCCATAAAAAAAGATGATGAAACAAAAGAAAGTTTAAAGCTTATAAAAGACACACTGTCAGAAGCCATGGACAGCATTCGCAACAGTATTCATGATTTGCATGAAGAATCCATTGACCTACAATATGAAATACAGAAGTTAATTGATAACTTTAAATTTTGCTCTGTGAATTTTGATTATGATGTGGAATCAAACATTGATAAAGATATCAAATACTGCTTTATTGCAGTAACAAAAGAGGCTTTGTCAAACACGCTCAAACATTCAAATGCCACTAATGTCTTAGTGATAATTCGTGAACATCCGGCACTCTTTCAACTGGTTATTCACGACAATGGTACTCAGAGTAGATTAGACAGTGAAAATGGCATTGGAATAAAAAATATTAAAGACAGGGTAACTGCTTTAAGCGGCAATATCAATATCAGTACCGAAAAAGGATTTAAGATTTTTATTTCCATACCGAAAGCAAAGTTTAACGAAGGGATTGGTAAAATATGAGGATAGTAGTTGTTGATGATGATAAATTGGTATGTGTATCTTTAAAAACAATATTAGAAGCTGAAGAGGATATATCTGTAGTTGGAATAGGCTATCATGGAAAGGAAGCTATCGAACTTTATAACAGTTTAAAGCCTGATATTCTGCTGATTGATATAAGGATGGAAACTATGACAGGTCTCGATGCAGCAGAATCAATCTTAAATGCAGATAAAACTGCCAAGATCCTTTTCCTCACCACGTTTTCAGATAATGAATATATAATAAAAGCACTTAAGATAGGTGCTAAAGGCTACATTATAAAACAAAACTTCGAATCTATCGTGCCGTCTCTTAAAGCTGTTTATGCAGGCCAAAGCGTCTTTGGTGATGATATCGTTTCAAAAATCCCATCACTTATAAGTACTGGTAAAAATCCGATTTTTCGAACTTTGGCATAACTGAAAAGGAACTGGACATTATCACCCTTGTAGCCGAAGGACTAAGCAATAAGGAAATAGCCAACATGCTTTATCTAGGGGAAGGCACTGTAAGAAACAGTCTAACCATTATTTTAGAAAAGCTGGGCCTCAGAGATAGAACTCAACTTGCTGTATTCTATTATAAGAACAGATAAAAGCACATAGTGTTATCTCTCCAATATACTTTGATTCTATACATAAAATACTATATATTTCAATTTGCATTAATCTGTGATAGGATATTTACAAAAGTTGAAGCAGGAGAGCACAGATCATGTTATTTATTTGGATTTCTTTATGGACACTGTCTTTTATAATCGTAAAAGTCAATGACGAAAACAAAGAAATGAAATGGATAGCATCCCTTTGCTTTTTTTCAGGTCTTGGTGCTCTCTGTTCAATTCTACGAAAGCAGGTTTACCCAAGTCTTAATCTCAACCCAAATATTAAATTACCAATTAAGTATACCATCTTTTACTTACATTCCCTTTCATATGTGCTATCACCATACTCCATGTCGGTTTACAGCGTCATTTCATCAAAATGGCTTATTAAGAAAACACCGTTTTTTTGCAGGCATGCAAAAAAGATACTCCTTATTCCTCCTGTTTTGATGTATCTGATATATCCTGTACAGTTTAGGTATAAGGCTCCCTTCTTCGCCTTAAGCTTGTGGGTTGTTCCTTACTGCATATTTTCAAATGCTTTATTGATAATAACCTTTCTTAAGGAAAGAAACACAGTAATAAAAAGACAGAAACTTTTCACGTGCCTTATTATCACGCCTCCAACTGTATTTGATACCATTTCAAACTATGTAATGACTGCTATGGGAAACCATCTTGTCTGGAAGTATAACAGCGTAACAGTTTTTGTTTTGGTATCCATTTTCATAGTTGCAAGTGCAAAATATGGTGTAATGGGGATCAAGATTAGGTTTGAAAAAAGCAAACTTGAAAGCACAAGAAAGTCTGTAACATCAGGAACAGCCCTCCTTACACATACTCTTAAAAATGAAATAACCAAGATTTCCATTTGTACTAATAATTTGAGACATTGTATTAATAATTCTCAAGATGCAGAATACATAAGAAAAGTTACACAGGAGGATTTTAAACTTATTGATTTGTCCTTTTCTCATTTGATCAATATGATGAAGACAATTAATGAGCATCTGACAGATATCTCTATAAATCCCGTTATGGTAAGCCTAAATAAATTGGTAGATGAAAGCCTTACAATGATAAAGCCGGATCTTGACAAAAAGGGAATAACAGTTAAGAAAAGTGTTGAATTGGAAGCATCTATAGAGTGTGATCCCATTCATATAAAAGAAACCTTTATTAACGTTTTTAAAAATTCCATAGAAGCTATGTCTCAAGAAGGCTATCTCTCGGTACACATCTATAGAGAAAGCAAATGGACTGTTGTGGAAGTAACTGATAATGGTTCCGGTATAGACAGTAACAACCTGGCATATGTATTCGAACCATTCTTCTCCACAAAAAAGACAGGCCTAAACTACGGGCTTGGCCTTTCTTATTGCTATAATGTCATGAAGCAGCATGAAGGTAAGCTTGAAATAAGCAGCAGAAAAGGTTTTGGCACCTCAGTTTACTTAAATTTCAACAATAAAAAGGCACATGCCATAAAAGCAGAAAACTATAATGAGGTAATGGTATATGGAGAAAATAAAAGTTTTACTTGTTGAAGATGATTATTCCTGGCAATCAGCCATGTCAAGGTTTTTAAGCAGGGAAGAAGATATTCTACTATCCGGTATGGTCAAGACTAAGCATGAAGCTATTGATTTCATAAAATCCATAGCAGTCGATGTAGTTTTGATGGATATAAATTTAAGTGAAAATAATCTTGATGGAATTGAAGCGGCCAAAGAGATAAGCGATATCAGCAATACAAAGATTATTATGTTGACCTCTCTTAAAAGAGATGATATTATAATAGATTCTTTTACAGCGGGGGCTATGAATTTTGTTTATAAAGAGGATTATCAAGCACTTCCTGATATAATAAGAAACATATCTAAAAATACAACTCCTTACGAATTACTTATCAAAGAATATCAGAAACTAAAAAAGGAGGAGCAGTTAAAAGACCTTTCTTATTGTGAAAAACAAGTATACTTGCTAATGGAAGAAAACAAGACAAGGCGGCAGATACAAGCTGATCTTGATAGGAGTGAAAATACAGTAAAAAAATTAATACATCAAGTTTTAAAAAAGCTAAATGTAAAATCATCAAAGGAAGCTGTTGAAAAAGTTAATAAAATGGGCATAGAAAAAAAACAAGATAAAAAGGGGTGTAGAAAATACACCCCTTTTTTGTTAGTGGGTAGTTTTAATGGACATTACTATAAAGAATTAGTTATGATAGTATTTTTATATACAAAAAGCAATGAAAGGGCTGGCTTAAAATATGAGTGAGCTTACAGACTACTCAACAAAGGTAAGGAAGAACTTTTTTATCTTAAAGGAAAGACCCGATGAAAATTGCGAGCGAATAAGAATTATAGACTTTAATAAATATTTTTCTTTAGAAGATATAAAAAGGGACAAGCTTAAAATCAATGATCTGCAGACACTTTTTGTTCCTGTTAATGGAACCTATTTTCCAGATTATTTTACAGAAAACGGTCTCGACTTCATTTCCATTAAATTCATGCTGTACCTTGAAAGTAAATTGGATTTAAGACAGATGCAATATTGCCATGTAGGGTTTATAGCAGATAAAAAACGTGTAGAAGAGTATATTCTTATCATTCCTGAGAAACTTGACTGTATAATTGAAGGAAGTTTATGTTTTAGCAAAGCAGGAATACCGGAGTATTTTGAAATAGATGATTACAAGACAGGATTACTGGAGATTTTCAGAATTAAGGATATTCCATATATAATTGTTACAGAAAAGCTTGACAGGATAGAGTACTCAGGATTTGAATGTACATCCATAGAGAACTTCTTTGGCTACGAGAATGTGCGGGACAAAGTCTATCAAGAAAGACTAAGGGGAGTAATTTTAGAGGACAGGTTAAATGAGTTTAGAAAAGCTGCCGGTGAGCAGGGCAAATATGATCTTGCACGTAAAACAGAGGAAATGATCAGAAAAAATGACATTGGAAAAGAGATTTATACTGTCCTTAAAGCTTTGTTTGACGGTTATAGGGGTAAAAAGTTTTCTGGTGAGATTTTATCAGACAGATTTCTTTTGTTTTTCTTTTCTTTAGAAAGCGGAACCTTGGAAATTTCCGAGGAGATTAAAGGGTTTCATCAAAATCAGTATTATTTAAAGAGTATCAAATCTATAGGTGAATTGCTTGATCAAATGCCCGAAACTCTCAAGGATTATGCCAGGAATCTTTTTAAAGAAAAAGTTCTCCTAAGTGCTGCTTTAGAATGCAAAATATTTGATCACTACCAACAACTTCATCAAGATACAAGATTCAGAATTTACATTCAGGAAGAGTATTTTAAGAGCATGAATCCACCTATGGTATACGATTACAAGTGCTGCTTTCAAAAAGAGGTCGAAGCCTATCAAAATATAACTTTACCTAATGCAGAAAAACCTTTTTGCTTCATGCCCTACAAATCTGTAACAGTTCAAAAAACAAACACTTTAGACCTGAGCAATAGAGATTTGCGGGAATATAATTTTACAGGAAAAGATTTAAAAGGAATAACAATCAGAAACAGCAATTTGAGACGTGCCATATTTAATGATTGCATGCTGACAGGTTCTCAGTTTATTGACTGTGATCTGACTGGTGCACAATTTCTAAAAAGCTGTCTTAGGGATGCTAAATTTACTGTAACTGAAATAAACAATACCAACTTTTCTTATGCTGACATGAAAGGAATTGACATATCAGACAGTGACCTTTATTGCTCCACATTTGTGAAAAGTGACCTTTCCTGTGCAAAAATTACAAACTCTATAATTCAAGAAGCCTATTTTTATAATTCCAGACTAATGGATGCTACATTTAATGTATCCCAGTATTTTCATTATAATTCATTTATCATGTGTGATTTAAGGGGAAGTAGATTAATAGGCAATATAATGGATATTGAAAATGGTATAGTTAAATGTGATTTTAGAAATTCCGATATGAACGGATGCAAAATTGAATTTAAGTGTATAGAGAATACGGCTTTTATTAAAGCAAAATTAAACAATGCAAGCTTTTCAAAAAGTAAAATTATATCCAACTGTGATTTCAGATGGAGCTCTTTAAAGGGGACTGATTTGGCAGAAGTTATTTTAAGAGAAAATGATTTTTCCTTTGTTGATCTTTCAACGCTTAAAGCAATGAAGGGTAATTTATTTTCATCCAACAATTTCACCTATACAAATCTGAGTGGTTATGACTTTAGCCTAGGTGGCCTTTCCTCATCTAACAATTTTGTATATACAGACTTATCCAACAGTATTCTATGCAATAGCACTCTGGAAAAAAGCAATCTTATATTTCCAAATTTGAGTGGAGCAAGCCTTAATGGAGCAGTCTTACATGAAGATCAGCTTAAGTTTCTAAAGCTATCCGAGCGTCAGAAAGGTGATTTGGAAATAATACTGGCAGACGGGCAATAAGGCCTATAAATAGGAAAGATGGTGAAAAAATGGGTAATACAATCAAATTAAACCAAGCTCTTCTATTAAAACGACAAAAAATTATGGAAAGATCAACTCCCAAGTGCAATGAAAAGGACAGTCCATGTTTTTTTAGAAGCCCTATAAATAAACCTACCTCAGAGCTGTGGATTATAGATGGATTGATGCTATGCCCTTTAAATCAATCCAATAGAAAATTACAAGACTGTATAAACGAAATACTAAAAGGCTCATTTTGTTATACAGATAAAGTACTGCTTTTTACTATCCAGGATGCTATTTATTCAGCAATATGCCTAGTAGAGGAAGAAATTTTGCAAAGCATACATAATGGACTCTTTCATTGCTCCGATATTCAAAAATACATGGAAAACTTAAATATGCTGACTGAAAAAATAGCAACTCAATATGCAGAAATCTGAAAGGAAGAATAGGATCATGAATTTCTATGTTATTGAAGAAGATACTAACTCAAAAAACAAGATCTTTTTAGATGAAATAAACATTGCCCCCGAAGAAAGAAAAAACATGATTTTAGGCTTGGATTCATATATTCCTGAAGACAACTTACTAATAAACATAAAACACATGGTTAGTGAAGAAATGTCCGATTATTTGAGTTTAAGATTTACATTTGTTTCCCATAAGCTAAAATGTATCATACAAGATAATACTAATGCAAAGATATTTTTTAGGGATACATTTTTCTTATATGACGGTATGGAATTTAACTATTATTTCTGCTGTCCACAGAAAATTGATTGTATATCTTATGAAATTTCAGACAAACCATCTAATAACCAAGCAGAAAAAATCAAACCAGGAATAATGAAAATTAGCAATGGTTTTTCCATAATGGAAAAAGCTATTGAAAACACTGATATATTTAGGGTTGAAGGGCTTTCCAGCAGGAGCTTAGTTATAAGCGAGAGGCTTAAAGGACTATTAGAAGAAAACGATGTAAAAGGAATAAAGTATACGCTTACAAATCAATGGCAAAACATGTAGATGAACAATTTTAAATCGATATCATTTAAAATTAAAATCAGTAATTAGCGAGGTGGATTTGAATATGGATGCCGGTACAAATGCCAGAAAGAACAGTAAAAGCACAACTCCAGGTAAAAAAGGAGAATCTCGCAGCAGAAAAGAGAAAAAATTTATTTTTGAGCGGAGGGGCTTTGTAAGACTTGGTTCGAAATATCCTAAAAGCAGTTTTTATGTTGAAGACATTGAAAACGCACCTATTATTGGTAGCTGGGGAATTGTTGTAAAAGGTGAGGTTTCGTTATATGATATCGCTAAAAAAGAGTATAAGTCTTCAAAAGGAAATGCGTATGATTTTTTTGAACAAATAATTTTCGATGCAAACGGAAAATTATGTCACTCATTCAGTGAGGGCTCTAGGGTGTTTTGGCCTGTAATAAAAGGGACAATATATAAACCGAATAAAAAACTAAAAATACCTGACTATAATAGACTATCCAAATATCCAAACATCGAAAACACCACAAAGTTTTCCTATATTAGAGGGGACATTTATAATATCATAGAGGAATATTCTGAACATACTGAGTATAATCAAATGATTATTAATAATAAAAAAGGAGATATTTTAATTTATCCCAAAAAAGCATTCTATGAAGAATACATATATAACGGTTCTATGGAAAGTTACCCGCTTTACGAACCGCTTCCAATAGTGAATATTGACGGGAAATACTTTTCTGTCCCAGGAAGAACCACAATGCCTTATATGAAATATCTCGAAGGATATAAAGATACACTAAGTGCAAAATATGAGTATGGACCTTTGTTATATGACCCCAATTATCCTTTTAAGATAAATGATAAATTTTTTAAGCTACCTGAATATGAGGGCTTTGTGGATAAACATAACGCCCAGCTTCATGCTGCACCAAAAGAAAATAAGCCGGAGCCTTTCCGGCTTTGTACCGACGAGATATCTCTCGCTATAAACATAAAAGAAGAGATTAAGTTTGCACAAAAAATCACACCAAAAAATAATAAATACGAGATAAAAACTGGCCCTAGTACCAAATCCAGACTAAGTCCCAAAAACATGGTCAAATTTAAAATAAAATCAGGAATAAAGGGTAATCTCATAATCACATTTATAATATCAGGATATTGTGCAATAGAGGAATATTATATCTCCAGGAGTTTTGAGCGTGCAGCTTATGTTTTTGCCTGTGAAACAGCGAAAGGCATTTTATCTGCTGCAGCCGGTATAGCTGCATCATGGGCAGTTGCCGCAGTAATACCTGGTATCGGATGGTGTTGGATTGCTGCATCTGTATCATATGTAGTGGTAGCTTATTTAGTAGATAAAGCACTAGACAAAGTAGAAAATACTGATTTATTGCTTGCTTTTTCAAGCTATTTCTCCGGCATACCATATAAACAGCTAAGAGATGAGTATGAAGACGGTAAATATGCAAATAACAACATTATCATTTTTGGTGTGGATATAGACTTGGATGAATATATTCAAAAGCTTGAGGATACAAAGCTTCATATAAATAGATTCTTAAATGATCCCATGTATCAAAGAGATATTTTTTATAATTTCTATGGTCCATAAGGGTAATTATTAACAACGTTTAGACTATACCCCCGGGCTTTGCACCTCCAATATATTTAGAACAATATCCGTTAGATATATCACAAGAGCTAACTATCCAATTTTGGGTAATAAGCAAAGATTTAAAATACCTAGTCTCACCATACTTCTTGGCAAATGATTGAATTGGGATAATGCTTGAAATCTAAAAGTTAGACATAACAAAATAACCAGAAAGATCCCTGCAAATACTTCCTACCTCTTATAAATTATGTTCATCACTCTGCTTTGCACTTCCATAACATCCCTTATACTGACATTATTCCATTCATCAAGACAACCTTTAACCGCGGCCACAAACTCGGCATAATTGCAATTTCCTGCCCTCTCACCTATCCCCCCTATTGTACAATCTATAAAATCTGCACCGGCCATATATGCTGCCATGGAATTGGCAACAGCCATACCCAGGTCGTTATGTGCATGAAATTCTACATCCACTCCAATCTTTGTCCTTATTGCCGATATTTCCTCGTACACTTTCTGTCTGTAGCATACCCCTACCGTATCAGCATACCTTACCCTTTTTACTCCCTCCAAAGAAGCCTCTGCAACCACATCCAAAAGAAAGCCGAAGTCTGCCCTTGATGCGTCCTCAAGCCCCACCGTCACCTCACGTCCGCTTTCAAGTGCAAAGCATAGACACCTTTTAAGGGTATTTATAACCCAGCTTCTTTCTTTTCTCAGTTTTGATTTTATCTGAATATCGGAGGTGGGAACAGATATATGTATTATATCGGGCTGACATTCTACCGAGTGCTTAATATCGTCAATATTAATCCTGTTCCATGTGGAAATTCTGCTTTTAAGGCCTAGCCCGGCAATTCTCTGTATGCTCTTCTTTTCATCTCCACCCATGGCAGGAACACCAACTTCTATCTGATAAATTCCAGCCTTATCAAGAATCCCGGCTATTTGTATTTTTTCATCAATGCTGAGGGCCACACCCGCTTTTTGTTCCCCATCTCTTAATGTGGTGTCCACTATCCTGATCATAGCACCCCTCCATTGAATTTAAACTAATCATCTCATACAGCTTTGCTGCATGACAAAATGTCTTTCAGCTCATGGTCATACAATTCTCTTTTCATCTCAATGCTTTTAATCCTCACCATATCCAATATAGTGCATATATTATCTTCATCCACTTCCTGTCCGAGCTCCTTAAACTTCTTGCACACTGATTTCTTACCTGAGTGCTTGCCGATAACAAGCTTCCTTTGCTGGCCCACTTCGTTCGGATTATAAGGCTCGTAAGTTGATGGATCCTTTTCAATTCCGTCTGCATGTATTCCCGATTCATACTTGAATATATCCTCTCCTACAACAGGCTTATTGTCCTGCACCACCATACCTGTCATCTTACAAAAGGATTTTTTTAATTGCGGCAATATATTAAGTTTCGTGTTTGTTTTGGTATTCATAAGCAGTTTTATTGCCAGTAGAACCTCTTCTATTGCAGCATAACCATTCCCGCTTCCATATCCCATAAATGACCCTGTAATAGTATTCATCCCGCCCATTATTCCTTCAATGCTTATCGCTGTAGCGATGTTAAATGTGTTATCAGGGCAAACATCAATATCTAAATAATATTTTTTGCTTATGCTCTTGAGAACTTCTACCCACTCATCGGAAACAACCCTATCAAGTCCCTTGATTCTGAGTTTGCCTTTACTTCTTAATTTTCCCATAGCAAGCATCTTATCCAATTTATTAAGATCCTGTATGCTTTCGACTTTATACTCAACCGTTACCGACAAATTGCTTTTTAATATAATATCGCAGAAATAAGGGTTTAACATTTTTATCCACTTAACAACACAGTATTTGATTCCCTTCTTTATACACTCTTCAAGCTCGTACTCGGAGTTTGCCCTGTATATAAAATCTATTCCCTTTGGCATTTTATTGATCTTTTTCATCACTGCAGAATCCACTTCGAAAAGATCTATTCCCATGATTTTAACAAGATTGCAAAAATTCAATATATCACTGCCATTAAATTTGCTCTTACTTGCAACAATCTCAGGCAGTGTTCTGTCAATTATCTTCAAGATCCTATTATTCCCCAGAAACATCGCCATTCTAAACACCTCATTCCTCTAACCATATTTTTGTTATAACTAGCATAATGAACGTTATTATAAAAAGCACCGTCGCTAAAGCAGCCGCCTTAGTTATATCGGTTTGCATCAAAGTATATATCTCCAGCGGCATGGTTCTGGTTTTTCCCAAAACATTTCCTGCAAACATAATGGTAGCACCGAATTCACCCAATGCCCTGGTCCATGAAAGGATTAACCCTACAATTATTGGTTTTTTTATCATTGGAATAACAACTTTTAAAAAGGTTTCTATCTTTCCAGCCCCCATCACATAGGTTATCTCGAGTATTTCCGGATCAATAGCATCGGTTGCTGTTTTTAAGACCTTTATATAAAGGCCCGAGGCAACAAAGAACTGTGCCAAAATAACAGCAAGGGGAGTGAAAACTACTTCCACCCCGAAACCTTCAAGTATTTTTCCAATAAATCCATTTCTTCCGAAAACCAGAAGCAAACCTAGACCTGCTACTGCTGGAGGTAATACTGCAGGTATATTGACGGTCATATCAAGCAGTCTGGTAAAAATGCTCTTTTTGTTATTCATAAGAATAAAAACTACGGGGGTTCCCAACACAAATGTCATTATCACGCTAAATGCAGTTGTCATCAGGCTTATACCTATAGCAGACAGGCTTTCGGTGCTTTTTAGCGAAAACAGAGTATTAATAAATCCTGCTGTGCCGGTTATGGAAACCATAGGTATCATTATGATTATAAAATAAAGAAGCACAGTTATAACCATAAATGCTAAAAGGATTTTTTCTTTATCCAATCTCAGCTTATCTACATCTAATGTATGATTTATATCTTTAGCCTTATACTTTACCGTACTTACACCGCTTCTGCTCATAACCGCACCTCCTTATCCCGCCAATCACTTTTTAATCATACCTTAATCTACAATAAATTTGTGTTTTTGAAGTAATTTCTTCCCCTCATCAGATAGAACATAACCATAAAACCTTTTCACATAATCCCTGTCCTCTGACCCATTCAATATAGCTATAGGATAGGATGCTATTATTTTGTCAAATACAGCTACTTCTACTGCCTTTAACTTTCCCGTGTTTGCTTCTGTAAGATCGGTTGCATAAACCACACCTACATCAACTTCATTTAAATACACTTTACTTACAATGTCTTTCACGTTAAGCTCCCTTGTTTTGATATTGCCTTCAATAAGCTGCATATCTTCCTCATCTATTACATCATCCTCTAATGCCCGCTCCAATGCTTTTATCCAGTACTTACCCACCGGAACGGTTTTATCCCCAACAGCTATCCTGATGCCTCTTGATGCTAAACTTTTTAAATCTTTAACATCATACTTTGACCTTATATTATTTGCTAAAACAAGTTTATTTTTTGCTAAAACCTTATAATCATTGAGAAAACCCTTGTTTTTTAATTCATCTATAAAACTTATTTCGGCTGGTGCATAAATATCGGCTTTAGCACCGTTTTCCAATAAGGTTTTAAGGGTCTGGCTCCCTGCAAAGTTAAACTCCACTTTTACATTATTGCCTTCCTTCTTTTTAAACTCTTTGGCGAGCTCAGTAAAACTTTCACTTAGGCTGGCTGCAGCAAATACAGTTATTCTTTCACTACCGCTCTCAGCCGCTATTTCATCTCCCTTGCCGCAGCCTGCAAACACATACATCATTACCATAGCAAGCAGCAATAAATATATCTTTTTCATTCAAACCACCTCTGAACTATTATAAATGTGCAAACCAATCATATTGCTGCAACAAAATCAATAAAGCATTCCCTACTTAGATTTCAATCATCACTTAATTTCCAGTCGACTTACTACCCTACCGTTTTCAAGATGCTCCTCAACAATTTCTGAAACATCATCAACAGTCACTTCCTTATACCAGACACCATCGGGGTATACAATTACTACCGGCCCCTTGCTGCATATTCCGAGACATCCTGTATTTGTAACTAGAATATCTCCACCCATTTCCCTCTCTTCAATTTCTTCCATAAACTTTTGTATAACGGAAACCGAATCCTTTGAAAAACAATAACCTTTCTGCTGTCCCGTAACCCTTGAACTTGAACAAACAAATACATGATACTTTGGTTTCTGCATTACAAAACACCTCCAATAATTATTTTTAAAATGCTCAATATCAAGCACTTATAGATACAATTTAGACAAAATTATTACTTATACAACCAGGTCAACCTGACCAGTATTTGAGAGTCCTTCCATAGCATTACGTACAGCATCTTCAATTCTTTCACATGTCTGAATCACCTTAACGCCTGCCTTTTCAAGCTCTTTTAACGGCTGATACCCTATTCTCATTGCAATCACAGCATTACAATCGGAAACTGTCTTTAAAATTGCTTGTATTTTGTCTTCATGATTACAATCCTCGCTGCCTGTGCAATACTTGCTTATCATTCGCTGTTCAATAAGCTCTACACCGGATTTACTGTATTTATATATATAAAACCCCTCTGAATGGCCGAAATGCTGATCGACATATATATTTGTTTTTGATGCTACCGCAAAGGTATAAACATTGTCTTTATCAACTTTTGCCTTTTCTGTGCATGGTGCTACACATTTGTCATTCATGAATTCCGACGATAAGTCTTCATCCAAAGCACCTATGGCATCAGCCCTGCACTGCCTGCAATGATACATCTGTTTTAAGTGTATATTGCATTTTTTTCTCAGATCATTAAGTTCCTTGTTGCTGGTCATGGGCATATTTTCAAAAACACTCCCTGCCGCAGGTATAAGCGGCATTATGTTTGTCATAAAGGCACCATATTCTTTCACCTTTTCTACTACAGATTCAATGTGATTATCATTTACGCCCTTTATCATGACAATGTTCACTTTACAGACTATGCCTCTGGAGGATAAATACCTTAGACCCGCAAGCTGGTTTGCCAAAAGGACTCTAGCTGCCTTTTCCCCTGTTAGCTTTACCCCCATAAAGTTTACTTCCCTGTATATGAGTGCACCTATTTTAGGATCAATAGCATTTATAGTGATAGTAACATGGGTTACACCCAGCCTAATTATTTCATCGGCATAATGCATGAGCATCAATCCATTAGTAGAAAGGCAAAATGTTATATCAGGATCGACGGACCTTATCATTTCAAGGGATTTTTTTGTATCATCAAAGTTTGCCAATGCATCCCCAGGTCCTGCAATTCCAATTACCTTAAGATTCTGTACCTTTTGTCTCACATAGATGAATTTCTCCACCGCCTCTTCAGGTGTCAAAACCTTGCTGGTTACACCCGGTCTGCTTTCATTCTGGCAGTCATATTTTCTATTGCAGTAATTGCAGGAAATGTTGCACGCCGGTGCTACAGGGATGTGCATTCTGGCATTCTGGCATCCTCCGCTGAAACATGGATGGGTTAAAGTCTTCTCATCAATTGTGGCTTCTTCCTTCTTCTGCTTCGCTCCATTTTTTACTTCATTTGCTTCAATTTCAAACCTATTTTCCACTTCATTTTTAGCTTCATTCTTGACATTTTTAGCTTCATTCCTGGCTTCATCATCTTCATAATACTTATCAAACATGCTTTTTCTATATTTATTGTATTTATTTTCAATAAGTGTGTTTGTGATTTCGTCAAGGAGCCTTAGCGTTCCATTATAACCGGTTATCACCTGTCTCTGTGCTCCTACCCTGTCATGTACGGGAAATCCTACTCTCACAAGAGGAATTCCATCCTTTTCAGTAATTACTTTTCCATCAGAGCTTCCAATAAGTATATTGGCATTTAAGCTGTTTGCCTTCTCCCTGATAGTATCAAAATCGGCATCATCAATTACTACCGGTTTTTCCTCAAAGTTTTTGGGAAGGACAATCTGGCCTATAACCTTATTTTGAGATCCAGTTGAAAGCAACACAGGCTTAATCCCATTCTCAAAGCAGAGTTTACCTAGTGCATGCACAAGCTCAGGCTCACCATATATTACAGCTCTTCCCTCAGAATTAAATTTATGTGAATCTATCATTCCGTCTATCAGCCTGCCCTTTTCCTTCAATATCTTCTCAGGAACAGGCTTCCCTTTGATTTCTGAAAGAATACTTAAAAACAAGTCTGTATTTTCAATCCCAATGGGCATTGGACATCTATAGAGCTTTACTCCCCAATGGTCCATGAGGTATTGCCCAGGGGATAATTCCTTGCTGATTGTATAACCTATTTCAATAGTGGCAGATGCTCCGGGCATATTCACTATATCACTTATTTTGGTACCTCCGGGAGGGATACGCTTATAGTCTTTGCTGTAAGGGGCATCTAACGTTTCGGAAACATCTGGAAACATTGTATAAGATATCTTAAATGCTTCAAGTATTTCTTTTATGTTCCTTACATCTCCCGGGTTCAGGTTGCTTACAATTATATTGACTCTTCCATTTGGCTTGTTGTTTTTGGCTAGCTCCTCAACCATCGCTTTAAGGGCTGAAAAATAGCCTTCAAACTGGGTTCCGCTATATCCCGGTGTAGGTACAGGCACAATTTTAAGATTTTTTATCTCTTCCTCTTCTTTAAATTCCGTTACTATCCTTTTTATATCTTCCCCTATTGTTTCTGCAAGGCATGTGGTTGCAACGCCAATTATATCCGGGTTATAAACCTTGATAATATTTTTAAGGCCCTTCTTAAGGTTGCTCTCACCTCCATAAACAGTACCTTCTTCACTTAATGAGGAGGATCCTATATCGATAGGCTCATTGTAGTGGCCTGTCATATGTCTTCTTATATAGGTGCTGCAACCTTGTGATCCGTGGAGCAGCAAGATACTGTTCTCAATACCCTTGAATGCCAGTGCAGCACCCATTGGCATACACATCTTACAAGGATTCATATTTAAGTTTACAAAATTTCTGCCTGCCATTTTAATCACCCCAATCTTTATAAACTGCCTTGACGTTAGGTAATTCCTAAAAAATAACTGGTCAACTGGCGGTTTCAAAAATATTGAATTTAGTACTTTTCACCATTAAAAATTGACCAAGGAAATTTTTGAAATCGCCTTAAACAAAATTCCATACAGGACTATTTACTGTCGAATCTATTTCTTTTGCAAAATTCACTGCACCTTCAAAACCGCATAACGGGTGCTTTCTTTCGTGGTTATGATCGCAGAATGCAATTCCCAGCTTGTAGGCTAAGGGTCTTTCCTTCACTCCCCCAACCAGGACATCTGCACCTTTTTCCTTGATAAACTTCTCAAGCTCTGCTGGGTTTGTATCATCAAGTACCACGGTATCACTGCTTGCAAGACTTCTTATAACATCATATTCATCTTTTCTTCCAGTTTGCGTTCCTACCATGACGGTTTTTATGCCAAGATCTGCAAACTGTTTTATGAGTGATATTGCTTTAAAGCCTCCTCCTACATAGATAGCAGCTCTCTTGCCATTTAGCCGTTCTCTGTAACGTGAAAGCTCTGCTCTTACTTTAAGCTCTTCAATAAAAACCAATTTCTTTACTCTATCTGAAGTTTCCTTATTTTCAATCATATTAGCTATATTCATTAATGATATTTTTGTATCCTCAATACCGAAAAAGCTTACTTTTATATATGGTATACCGTATCTTTTCTGCATTTCTTCTGCAAGGAATGTCATTGATCCGGCACATTGAACAACATTTAAAGATGCTTTCGGGGCATTTATAATTTCCTTGTAAGTAGAATCCCCTGTAACCTTTGCAACTACATCTATCCCTACCTGCTTTAAGTATTTTGTTATTATCCACATCTCACCTGCCAGGTTGAAATCTCCTAAAAAGTTAACTCCATTAATCTTTTCCGCGTTGGGCTCTCCCATTAGCTTTAACAGTGCCCTGCAAGCTGCTTTATATCCCATTGATTTATTTCCTGCAAATCCGCTTGATAAAACAGGTATAACCCTTATTGAATACTTCTTCTCTGCACTTTTGCAAACCGCTTCAATATCATCACCAATTACTCCAACAATACATGTTGCGTAAACAAATATAAGCTTTGGTGAAAACCTTTCTACAATTTCATCAATCGCAGCTTCAAGTTTTTTCTCTCCACCGAAAATTACATTTTCCTCTCTTAAATCAGTTGAAAAACTGTTCCTGTAAGTGTCGGATCCGCTTGTAAGACTACCCCTTATATCCCATGTATAACTGGCACAACCAATGGGACCATGAACTAAATGAAACGCATCGGTTATAGGGTTTAATACAACTCTTGCACCGCAGTACACACAAGCACGCTGGCTAATAGAACCTGCAACGCTGTCGGACTCGCATTTTAAATTGTTTTTAAACTCTGAATTACAGAATATAGACTTTTTTCTTTCTTCCAATATGTCATTCTCTAAAATATTTTCCATAGCTATCACCCCTTTCGGCTGTTTTTCTAAATTTTTAGGTAATTAATAATATCCTCACTTTTACCAGTGAGACAGAATGGCCCATTCATGGAACCTCAATGCCCCAAAGGGCCTTGACGAACGTCTTTGGTATGTGGTGCAACAGATAAAATGGTTATAAATGCGACTTTGCGTAATTGGTAAAAGTGAGGAATAAGAGGAAGGGGTATGCTTACAGTATGAGCTCCAGATCTTCATCTGCTGCATCTCTGTCCTGTCTGTCAAGTAATGTGTTGCTGATCATTTCAATTATTCTCATAGCACCTTTGTACCCTACTATGGGTAAATAGGAATGTACACTTCTATCTAATATGGGGAATCCAATCCTCATAAACGGTATGTCTTCCGCCCTAGCTATATACTTACCATAAGTTGTTCCCATAATGAGATCAACAGGTTCTTCTTTAATCCATTGGTGGAGAGTAAAAAGATCTCCAAGGGCTTTTACTTTCCCTTCTATACCTGATTCCTCCAGCATGGATTTTACTTCCTTTTCAAATGCTTCTCCAGGAGTTCCTGTCAAAACATACTTTGGAATCATTCCTAGGCTTAGAGCAAATTCAGTAAGAGCAATAACCAGATCAGGATCACCGAAAATAGCTACCTTTTTGCCGTGATAGTGGTAATGGCAATCCACCATTATATCTACCACCTGACCTCTTTCCTCTTCCAGTTCTGCCGGGACTGGCTTACCTGTAAGCTTTGATATCGCCATAAGGAAATCGTCAGTTGCTTTTATTCCAATTGGAGTCTTTAGCACCTTTCCCGGTACCTTACATTTCTTTTCAAGTGCATATACTGCATCGCTTGAAGCAAAGCTTCCTAAAGCAACAGACGCCATGGAATTACCTGAATCAATTATCTCATCTACTGTAGTACCGCCCTTCGGGTACATTTCATATTTTCCTGTCATTGGAGCATCAAGTACTCCGCTTGTATCAGGAAGCATTATGTACTCCTGGCCAAAGGCCTTCATTATTCTTTTCATTTCTCTCATATCTCCTGGGTTTACAAACCCAGGCAGTATATTAACCTTTTCATTTGGAGTCTTGCTGTTTTCTGACAGATACGTAACCATGGCTTTTACCATGTTTGAAAAACCAGTTACATGTGACCCCTGGTAGCTTGGTGTATTTGCATGAATAACCAGTTTACCCTCAGGGATTTGTGCTCCCGCAACAAACGAAGGAATATCATCTCCTATAGTCTCTGACAGACATGTTGTGTGTATGGCAATAATATCTGGGTTATATATTGAAAAAACATTTTTAATTGCTGTTTTTAAGTTTGTTCCTCCTCCAAAAACCGATGCACCTTCTGTAAAAGAGCTTGTTGAAGCCATTACGGGGTCTCTGAAATTCCTTGTAAGAAACTTTCTGTGGTATGCACAGCAGCCTTGTGACCCATGGCTGTGAGGAAGACATTTATGAATTCCAAGTGCTGCATACATTGCTCCTACCGGCTGACAAGTCTTCGCAGGATTTACTGTCAAGGCACTTCTTTCGGAATATTCCTTAGGTGTTAAATCTAACATATCAATTACCTCCCTACATAACTTCCTTCAATCATAGGCTCGGTCTTCCACGGTGGAGTCACGAATTTCCATGAAGGAGTTGTTAATCCCATTGTAATGTCTCTTGCAAAATTTACGGCACCTCTGAACCCTGCATACGGTCCGCTGTAATCGTATGAATGAAGCTGTTTTGAGAAAATACCAGCCTTATGTGCAATATATTTATCCTTTATTCCTGAACAGAATATATCGGGCTTTAAAATCTTAAGGAGTTCTTCAGTTTCATAATGATTAAGGTCATCTATAACTATGGTTCCATTAGGCATATCCTTCATCATACCGGCATAGTAGTTTAATGATATTTCTTCTTTCAGCTTCTCATATCTGTCTTGTGATAAAGTTACCCTGTAATATTTGGGATCCTGCTGAACCTCTATGCTTTCAATGTTTTTGCTGTCACCGTCTTCCTTTATGTTTGGTATTACTTCTCTACCTTCATAGTCGTCTCTGTGAGCAAATTCATACCCTGCAAGTATTGTTTCAATACCTAAATCCCTTAGCAAGTACTGATAGTGATGAGCCCTGGAACCGCCGACAAATAGTGCTGCTGTCTTACCTTGGCACAGCTTTTTATACTGATCCATCATTTCACTAATTTCAGACAGTTCCTCTGCTATTACAGCTTCAGTCCTTGCTGTGAGATCAGGATCATCAAAATACTTGGCTATGTCCCTTAGGCTCTTTATTGTACTATTTACTCCAATAAAATTAACCTTTATCCAGTCAGTTCCATACTTGGTACGCAACATTTCACCTATATAGTTTATTGAACGATGACATTGGATTAAATTGAGATCTGCCTTATGTGCACTTTTCATTTCTTCTACAGTACCATCTCCAGGTATTGGTGCAACAATATCATAGCCTATTTTTTTAAGCATCCTCTCAATTTCCCAGCCATCACCACCAATGTTATACTCTCCCAATATGTTTATAGCATATTTACCTACAGCCCTATCACCTGTACCGATAATATGCTTGATAAGACCGTTATTTGCAATATGGTGACCTCCTGATTGGCTGACACCCTTGTATCCTTCACAACTAAATGCAATAGTCTTTATCCCATATTCTTTTGTAGCCCAGTTGGCTACTGCGTTTATGTCATCACCGATAAGACCTACAGGACATGTGGAACATATCATTATAGTTTGGGGTTTGAAAATGCCTACTGCCTCAGTTATTGCTTTCCTCAGTTTTTTTTCTCCTCCGAATACAATATCGCCTTCCTGTAAATCTGTTGAGAAGCAGTAATTTAAATAATTCTGCTCATCTCCTTTGGTTCTTCCCTTGTTTCTTCTTGTACCCCAGGTATAGAATCCACATCCTATAGGACCATGTGTTATAATCAAAGCATCTCTCAAAGGTCCCAAAACAACACCCTTACAGCCTGCATAGCAGCATCCCCTATTAGTTATTATTCCAGGAATTGTTCTTGTATTGGCTGTTATAGTTTGTGGTTCCGGTGTTTCGGTATTTCTAAGGAGAACATGCTCCTTACGATTTTTAAAGACACTTGCCGGATACTGCTCAATAACTCTATCTATTTTACTTTTCATCACTGCCACCTCCCACTAAACGGCTTCATTTCCTGTTTCGCCAGTCCTTACTCTTATAGTATCCAGAATAGGCAGAACGAATATCTTACCATCCCCCTGCTTACCTTTGCTGTTTGTATTAATAATTATTTCAACTGCTTTTTTAACCTGATCATCCTCAACAATGAGAGATAAAAGCCTCTTGGGTAAAAGCCTGTGGCCCTCTGAGACAACCTCAGCCAGCATTGGGGACATCATTTCATTTCCATTAATTAAATCTTCTATCAATGAGTAATCAACCTTTTTCTTTCCACGGCCCATTACCTTTTTACAGTGTAAAGATGGGAACTCTTCCTTTAAAAGAGCATCTTTCGTCTTATTGATCATATCCATTCTTATTATTGCCATTATCTCCTTCATAAGCTTCTACCCCCTATAGTTCGCTTGATCCTGAGCTTATTGTATAGGCCTCTTCAACAGGACTGATAAAGATTTTTCCATCACCAAAAGCACCTTTCTGTCCGGTTTTGGCATTTTTCATTATCAGTTTTACTACATCATCCTTATCTTCATCTTTTACAACCATTATCAGCATTTCCTTTGGTATTTCATCATAGAATACATCTCCTACTTTAACACCTCTCTGCTTTCCTCTCCCCATTACATCTATCTTCGTTACCGCCGGAAAACCTGCATCGCACAACTCGGACAATACAGTATTAACTCTCTCAGGTCTAATGATAGCTCTTACCATTAACATAATTAATTCCTCCAATCTATTAAGATCTATATTTTGATAAGCTTTTCATTTAAATTAAAGTGATTAATCTCTTACATTTGTCTGTCTCAAATTCCAATGTTAAATATCCAAAATACCATGTTCCATAAGGATTGACTCAAGTCTGTCCTGTACCATCGGTTTTGGTACAACGAACATGTCATTTTCATCAACAGCTTTTGCAAGACCACGATATGCTTCAGCCTGTTCATGTTCAGGAGAGAAATCAATAACAGTTTTCTTATTTATCTCCGCCCTTTGAACCTGATTGTCTCTTGGGACAAAGTATATAAGCTGGCTTCCCAGTTCTTTTGCAAAGGCTTCAAGAAGTTCTTTTTCACCATCAACTTTTCTGCTGTTGCATATAATACCTCCAAGACGAGTTCCTCCGGTTGAAGCATATTTCTGAACACCCTTGCATATGTTATTGGCAGCGTACAGAGCCATCATTTCACCACTAGCAACAATATAAATTTCCTGTGCTTTTCCTTCTCTTATGGGCATTGCAAACCCTCCGCAAACAACGTCACCCAATACATCATAGAACACATAATCAAGATCATCCGTATAAGCTCCCAACTGTTCAAGCATGTTGATGGAGGTTATAATACCTCTTCCTGCACATCCCACACCAGGCTCAGGACCTCCTGACTCAACACATCTTATATCGAATACGCCTCTTTTCATGATGTTTTCGAGTTCAACTTCTTCACCCTCTTCACGAAGTGTATCCAACACACTCTTTTGTGCCAACCCGCCTAGTACAAGTCTTGTTGAATCTGCTTTCGGGTCACAGCCTACAATCATTATTTTCTTTCCCATTTCACCCAATCCGGCTGTCAAGTTCTGTGTTGTAGTTGATTTTCCTATTCCACCTTTACCATAAATAGCTACCTGTCTCATAATAACGACCTCCATTCATTTTTTGATTGATGATTACTTTTAAGCTAGACATTTAACAAAAAAGGGCACTAAAATCATAGTTTTCGATTTTAGCACCCTGGCTCTTTCCCGATATAAAAATCATTCAAGGATCTTACATCAGATATTAACTTTTCTGTTACTACTTACTATAGCACCATTATTATTAATTGTCAATATATTTTTGCAAGTTTTATTTTTATAAATTGCATTTTAAAGTTATATTTTAATCATCCCTTAGTGATGCTTCAAATATAACTTCCGCTATCAATTTCGCTCATGTGTTGACTTAACTCGTCAACACCCGCTCAAAAGCGGAAGTAATATTTTAATCATCCCTTAGTTAATATCAGGGCTTCCGCTATTTCCTTCATGGGAATGCGGTTATCCCTGCTCTTTCTTCTTATCACTTCATAAGCCGCCTCTTCAGTGTATCCATCCTTCTGAACCAAAATCCACTTTGCCTTTTCTACTATTTTTCTGCTTTCCAAAGTTTCGTTCAGCTTTTTTACTTTTCTTTCATATTCAATAATTCTGCTGTAATTCAATAAAGACATGTCTATTACCTGAAGTGCAGGTTCTTCGTATACAGGCTTTGTAATATATGACAATACCCTTTTTCCCTTTATAAATTCAATAATTTTATCATTTTTAGTATTCATCACCACGACACATGCTGCAAGAATCTCATCATCAATTATTTCAAGTACTCTTTTAAGTTCAGAAAAATCATTTGTGGCTTCGACAATAATGAAGTCTGGAACGTTGGTTCTTATGCATCTTAGAAGGTTGGTAGGCTCTTTTAAGTAACCTATAAAAACATGGCCGCTGCTTACCAATATATTTTTAAATAAAGTTAATGTCCGTTTATCTTCGCCTGATATGATGAACTTACTGCAATCCATATGCTTCCCCCTCCTCTAAAGATAATTGCTCTAACACTTTTTTTGCACTAAAAAAGGCTTTCCGTTACATATTCCATGTAACAAGAAAGCCTCTATGCCTTTCATCAACTACACCATAGTAGTGAAAACAATTTTTAAGGATAAATAAATATTAACATGAATTAGACTTTTTTGCAAGTGTAGATTTATAAAATTGCATTTTTCCATCCCGTTGCTTTACGTATTGGCAATCCTCAATATATTATATACATCATTCTTGGCAAGCTTTTTGAAATTACCTACTGTAGAAGTTCCTCCCCTAGTACATTTGGAAGCCATCTCTTCCATCCTGTCGTCTGTAATTCCAAGCTCTTTCATAGTCACTGGAAGCCCAATCCGTCTGAAAAAGTCCTCCAGCTTTTTAATACCTTCCAAAGCAGTTTTTTCCTGATCTTCAAAGCAAACATCCACATTCCAAACCCTGGATGCAAACTGAACAAACCTTTCAACATTTTCTTTGTAAACATATTTCATCCACGCCGGAAAAACTACTGCCAACCCTGCACCGTGAGCTACATCATATATACCGCTGATCTCATGTTCAATATCATGAGAAGCCCAATCCTGAACCCTTCCAGTACCCAGCAAACCAAAGTGTGCAACTTTTCCTGCCCACATGATCTCTGCTCTTGCATTATAGTCATTGGGGTTTTCCAATGCCAGGGGAACATTTCTAATCATGGTCTTTAATGTAGCTTCACAAAGCCTGTCAGTCAAATCAACATTTTTTGTATTGGTAAAATACCTTTCCATAATGTGTGCCATAATGTCAGCAGCCCCGCATGCTGTCTGGTAATCAGGCAACGTATAAGTAAGAACCGGATTCAAGATAGAATATACCGGACGTACCAAATCTGATCCCATACCTCTTTTATACCATCCGTCTTCATTTGTTATAACTGAATTAGGACTAGCTTCACTGCCCGCTGCTGGTATTGTAAGAACTACACCTACAGGAAGTGCTTTTTCTACTTGCCTACCGTTGAAAAAGTCCCAAACATCTCCTTCATAAGGAACACCTATTGCAATAGCCTTAGCAGAATCAATAACACTTCCCCCTCCAACAGCCAACACAAAGTTTAAGCCATTATCACGGCAAAGCTTAATACCTTCTTTTACCAGACTTAGCCTTGGGTTTGGAACAACTCCTCCAAGCTCAACAAACTCTATACCTTCATCCCTCAATGACTTAACCACTCTATCATAAAGGCCGGATTTTTTAATACTGCTTCCGCCATAGTGCAGCAATACCTTTTTACTATAGCTTTTGGTGAGTAATCCTACCTGATTTTCCGTATCCTTCCCAAACACTATCCTGGTAGGGCTGTAAAATTCAAAATTCTCCATATCCATCCTCCTGATAACTAATTTTAATGCATTTTATCCAGTATACCATATTACTTCCAGGCATCATAGGCCCTATTTAGTAATGACTAAGGCCATTTTAAAAAATATATTATTCAAGTCTTTTTTGTATAATATCATTAATTCAGCTTTCTGAAATGCCTCATTGACTAGTCGATTATTTGTTAATGCCTAAACGTAACTTCTGTTGCAAATCCCGTTCATGTTTAGCTATTCTTCACCAGCTACCCGTTTGTAGTCGTTTTTCATAAATGTGTCCTCCCAGTTATCAACATAATTTCCTGTAGCCCATTCAGCCATAATAACGGATTCGCCCTTATTAAGCTTAATCTTTGCATAAGGCTCATATTTAAGTCTTCCTTCGTTAATCTGATAGACATAAAGCTTGGATTCGGATACAATAACTGCCAAATCTTCATTCGGAGAAGTAAATGCATCAACTGCATCCGGGACACGATCCTTAATATCTGTCCATGGCAATGCAAGAACATCATACCTCACCAATGTATAAGGTATAATAAGATTGATATTAAAATCATGGTATCCAAATACACCATTATTATTGTAATTGAGCCTTCCTTTTAAAAACCAATGTCCATTTTTTCTTTGCATATAGAAATTCTCTTCTTCAATGCTTTCATCCATCATGCTGCCTCCTGATGATCTAAGGCCTGAGATCAAACTGTTTCTTGAGTCCCGTAGCATCTTAAGACCTTTATCTCCTGCTATATGAGATATCTTCAGGCCATGTTCACCTGTAATATTATCAACAGGCTGTACCTTCATGATGTTAATTTCTTTACCTTCCTTTTCATTAGACAGTTTATCTCTATAAGTAACTTCCATGGATGCATAATCATTACCAATAAAAAGGATTTTTCTATATACGTTTTTCCAGTTACTGAATAATCCATTTTGCTCCTTATTGTTTGGAGGCTGTATTATGGAAGAGTTTAATGACTTGCTTTTATCAGAAAGGTTTGATGTTCCTGAATCCACACTTTTATTATTCAATTGGTATGGATTATAAACCATTAGTTTGTCTTCTTCCCTTAATTCTGCATTCTTAGTTGCTGTATCCTTAAAGACTCCTCCTATAGTGCTTTCATGTGTACCTTCTTTTCCAACCACTTCTGAAGAACTTACCTTCACTCTGTCACTTTCAACCTTCCAAAAACCATTCTTTCTTGGAAGAAATATGTTATCCGTTTCCAAGACAGGATGAAAAACAGAATCCTTACATGCTATCCATAATGTTTTATAGCCATACTCTGTAATAGAGCCGTTATTCTTTATAAATCTGATTCCCAATAGCAAGCCCGAGCTCATACTCTCAGACTCAGTCTGCAGCTGGGTCTCGTTCTCCTGATCTTTCATATTGGCCAATTCCCTAACAAGCATTTGATCTATATTTTTATCAAGCCTTTTTATCATATATATACTGCCTTGAATTGAAAGCAATGCTTCATCGTTACTTATCCTGATAAAATCATATAGAAACTTGTCTCCCGATGTAATGGTTGTAACAGATACCTCTTTTTCGCTGGCAGTAAAATCAATGGAAGATATACCGTACCTGAATAGAAAGTAATCTTCAGCAACTACTCGCTTGACCTTATACCCGGTTTTAGCCCATATATTATCCCCAACTTTTATTCCATAAGTTGAAAAAACAGCCTTTTTACCAATCCAACTCTCAACATCCTTTTTCTTTGATGATGGAAATCCTCCATTTATATAATTTACAACCTCCCAAACACCCTCAAAGGGTAAAATATTGTTTTTGGGAGGAGCTATCTCAATACCCGGCGATTTGCCCATAGTAAAACATCCTGGAAGAAGAACAAATATTAACATCAATGCACTAAGCTTTAATGCTTTAATCAAATTAAATCCCACCTCCATCAAAAGGTATTATGACTGTAACTTCAGTACCTAATCCAAGCTCACTTTTTATACTTAAGGACCCTCCCATTCGAGTAACTAATTCATCACAAATTGAAAGACCTATTCCATTTCTTGATTTCTCGTTTTTTCCTTTATAAAACCTCTCCTTTACCTTTGGGAGTTCTTCCGGTGAAATCCCGCAGCCAGAATCCTTAATAACAAATATGACCTTGTTATCCTCGCAATGAGTATTAAAATTAATCTTACCGGCTGGAGGAGTAAAACGGAAAGCATTGTCAACTATATTGATAAATACTTGTTTTAGCCTGTTTTCATCGGAAAATATATTTGGAAGCTCTCCACTGCGTGTAACGGAAAACTCAACATTCTCCCTTTCAGCTCTTGCTGCAAGCTGTATTTCCAAGTATTGAAGAAGGTCATTCAGATTAACCTCCTTATTTACTATTTGCAATTTACCTGATACGTACTTAGAGAAATCCAATAGCTCCTCAACCATGGAAGTAAGCCTGTCACTCTCCTTCTCAATTATCTCAAGACCATCCATGATAAGCTCCCTGTCCTCAGGGTTTCCAACTTTTAAGGTAACTGCCCAGCCTTTTATTGATGTAAGTGGAGTTCTCAGCTCATGGGACACCGATGATATAAAATCATTCTTAAGCTGCTCCTTCTTTAGTATTTCCTCAGCCATATGATTCAATGTATCGGAAAGCCTTCCGATCTCATCATCATTCTTTTTAATACTCTTTATCTTGTAATCCCCTAATGACATTCTTTCTGCAACACCTTTAATCTCCTTAAGAGGCTCAACAATTGAATTGGCAAGCAATACACTTAAAAGACCACAAATCAAAATTACAGCAATCCCTATAAAAATAAAAATTTTAGTAATTCTCCCTACTTCTCTGTTTATATCCTCCAAAGATGCTATAAACCTCAGAACAGCAACAGTTTTATTTTCCGACTTCGACTTTAAAGGGCATGAGACTGCCATAACCTCCTCATCAGTGTAATCAACATTCCCTACCCATGTACCTATTCTTCCGCCTAAAGCTTGTTGAACGTCCTTCATACCAGATACATCTTTATGCTCATTAGGGATTGAATCCATTGTTACAACACCTTTAAGATCAACTATCTGAACTTGTGCAGTGGTAGTTTTCCAAAATGTATCAACATCATTTAAAACATTTTCATAAATTGACGTATCGGAGTAATACCTAAGATATATATCAGAACACACCTTAATTTGGCTGACTAAAAAGCCTTCCCTGCTGATATAATAGTTTTGCTTTATTACATTTATGAGAAGTATCTCCAAAATAAGGACTGTTATAATAATTACAAACATGAAATTTGCTGCCAATCTGGTTCTTATGCTTCTCATACTATTCCGCCTTCCGCCATCTATATCCAAATCCCCAGACTGTCTCTATAAGCTTTGGATCGGATGGATCATCCTCAATCTTCTCTCTGAGCCTTCTAATATGGACATCCACTGTCTTTATATCTCCAAAATAGTTCCTTCCCCAAATATGATTTAATAACTCATCCCGGCTGAAGGCCTTACCTTGGCTCTCCATGAATACTTTGACAATTGCGAATTCTCTTGGCGTAAGCTCAATATCATTTCCATCCTTGTAAAACTTCTGTGCTGATATATCAAGCTTTATCTTTCCAGTTGCGATAATGTTTTTATCTTCTTCTGAGGGTTTGCTTATTCTTCTAAGGTTAGCCCTTATCCTTGCTACCAGTTCCAACGGGTTAAATGGCTTTACCATATAGTCGTCAGCCCCCAATTCAAGGCCTACAATTTTATCCATATCCTGGCCCTTAGCCGTAAGCATTATAACAACCGCATCGGACTTTTCTTCGCGAATCCTGCGGCATACCTCAAAGCCATCAATACCAGGGAGCATTATGTCCAGCACAACCACCTCTGGACTACATTCCATTAGTTTTTTGAGTCCGTCTTCCCCTGATTCAGCTTCTATTACTTCAAACCCACTTCTTTCAAGGTTTATATTAATAAACTTCCTAATGGAGCTTTCATCCTCAACAACAAGTACTTTAACATTTTCCATGTTTTTTACCCCGTATATTATATAGGAATCAATCATTTTTATGTAGATTCTCTAATAGATATTGTACTATATTTAAGCTTTAACCGCCATATAATTAAAATCAGTTATAATCTTACATTTGGCAGAACAAAATCACGAATGCTTTTAACGTTATAGTTTTCAGTATTTATCTGGTCTGACATTATCTATCACCGAATTGCAATCAAACAGATCTGCTAGCCTTTTGGGATAATTTAGGCTGATTCCGTCAATTGGCCTTCTGTCTGTAATTATGCAATCCTTTTTGTACTCGGTGATAGTTTCAGGCCCAACTCCGCAAAAAACATCAAACCCTTTATCCATTAAAAACTTAAATTTTGGGTCGGTATAATTGACAGTACTGCCAAAAGGATAAATATAGACGGATGTTGGTCCAATAAGGGGTTCCACCTCACTTTTCCAACGGTTGGTATCTCTCATGAGCCTGCTGATATCAATCTTATATGCATCCAGATGCCCGTATCCATGGCACGCAAAAGTCCATCCCGTAGACTTAAGCCTATTTACCAAATTTACTGCTTCCCGTTTTTCGTTTTCGTATGTTAGGGATTTTATATTGTTAGTTCTATAGCCTAAAATACCCTCATAGCCTGTTAATGCTATAATTCCCTTAGCACCTTCTAAAGAAAAATCCGGGTGTTCACTAACAAAATCATCTAATATAGGTACAATATCATTATCATTAGATATGACTGACTGTCCATTTTTATCTTTTGAATATGTCTTTACTATTTCATTATCATCTATTACAAGCTTATGTGCATTACCGTTATTAATCATATATTCATAATAGTTCATGTCATCAATTGATATTATTAAAGGCTTCTTCCCTTTTGGAAGCATTAGCCTTTTTTCCCTTAACATCTTTCTTCCGGCGATTTCAGCAGCATCGAAGGTATCATTAATATCAATCAGCATATAACCCTTTTGATAGAGGCTTTCTATTATCTTTTTAAACTCCTTCACCGTAACGAACCAATCATTATAACCCTCGGACAAATAATCACCATCAAAAGCCTTTTCCGGATATATTATAAGAGGGTGGAAAAAAATGTGATTTACAGTGCCTTTATATTCTACTAATTCCTCTTTATAGGAATTTTCATAAGGTTTATATTCCCTTTTTCTATCCACATACATACTTTCATAAAAATTATTGGCCTCATTAGCTGAATTTAGAATATTATTATTACTCACAGCAAGGATAGATTGTTCTTCAGAACTGCTGCACGCTGAAGACAGCACGATAAATAGCAACAGTATTATATTAAATTTTGCCTTTTTTCCACTTCTCACTTTTTTGCCACCCCCTATAAACTTTTCCATAATTTATTCCGATATTTATAATGTAAGATCTTTCAAATCTAAAGACTGCATAAAATCAATCAATTTTTTACATTGATTTTTATGTATTTGCACATTTAATATACAACTTTTCATATTACATTAATTTAAGAATTAATTAAGAATAATTACAGAACGGTTACATTTTGTAGATTAAATAAAATATTCTGCTCAAATCTCTTACATTTGCTTGTCCCAAATCCCATTTACCCCTTCATTATCTGCTCCGCAAAATGTAAGGTTATATACACTTTTTATAATATCTAAGTTGACAAAATCATATAATGATTTTGTTCTAGATAAATATATATGGTTTTAGAAAGCAAGTTCCCAGCATATAATGTTTATTAAGCTTGGGAACAGGTAAAATATAAGTGTACATGACATTTATTATTTTACTTATTTTTCAACTAATTATACATATTTAGGAAGTGATACTCTTGCATATGAAATTCAAAACACTTAAGGTAAAATCAACAAAGTTACTCCTATACCCACTTCTAATTTCATTTACAGCCGTATCCCTAACAGGATACACCTTTGGTAATGGCAGTACTACAAAATCTCCAAAAGAACCCATTTCTTATGTGAACACTTATGGTAAAAACATGAATAAAGGCTATGTATTAGACCTGATTAAAAAAGTACCAATTGTTGATTCTCGTATAAGAAAGCTGGTTAATGCAAACAGTTTGGCCGCATTAAAGAAACTCGGTTATTATCAGGAAAGGTTTAAAGATAAAAACCTAAATATAAGAAGTGCTCTTATTCACTTGCAAAGTGAAAATAATATCAAGCCTGACGGCAAATGGGATAAGCGAATAGCCGAAATAGTACTTAAAAAGCTTGCAGGCCTTAATACTACGCCTCCTGACAAGGTATTGGATATTCCTTCTGTAGGCCTATGGATTACAATTAACAAGTCAAAAAACATACTGACATTATACGAAGGGGGTAAACCTGTTAAGAAGTATCCTGTAGCTATAGGAAATCCTTCCACTCTTACTCCTTCGGGAAAATTCACCATAGTTAATAAAGTGGTAAACCCTGCCTGGGGCGGCGGAGGTTACGCTAAACCTATTAAAGGCGGTTCTCCATCCAATCCATTAGGATACAGATGGATGGGGCTTTCAATAAAAGGCGGATCATCTTATGGCATACACGGTACAACAGATCCCTACTCTATAGGTACATATGCTTCCCATGGCTGTATAAGGATGTTTAATTTTGATGTGGAAAGCCTTTTTCCCAAAATCCCCACGAGTATAAAGGTATTTATAGGCAATGAAGAGGAGCTTGAAATATGGGGAATTACACAGGGAGAAGTGAAGTAGAGACCAAAATTTAATTTCCCGGACATTAAAAAATGCGAGGACTTTATATCCCCGCATTTTTGTTAGCTCTTAACTTTTTATTGACCCCGATAAGGGATACAAGTGCCAAATTACTTCTTAGGAAATTATCATTAAAGTTTTCCGGTAAGCTTGATAAGTCCCTAAGTGCGACTGCATAAACATCCATGCCTTTCGCAGCCATATATTTAAATGTATCATATACTTCCCGTAAAACTTTTCTTGTTACCCTGACAAAACGTGATTCAATAAGAATATGCGTACAGCTTCTAAACATGTACTCTGCTGCTCCCCTAATTACAACCCTGAGTTCTCCATTTATAAGATGCACTGATGAGCTGAACCTGTTATCATGGTTGATATCCAGACCTGGCAGTTTTGGAGCTATACTTTCAATAAGCTTGGTGTCAAAACCCATTGACTCAGCATACGTCAATACTGCCTTTTTCAGCTTGTCTTCCTTTCTTCTGCAAACACCAATTTCATACTTTTCCAAATCTATTGTATTACTTAAAATCAATGAATGCATAAATACTCCAAAGCTTTTATCCTGCTCGTTTACCATTGAAGCGTCTTTTAACCTGCCATCCAAATAAACCTTATCAATATATGATTCCATATTATAGTTCTTTAAATGTAAATTCTTATTTTTAAAACTTGTGCCTTTATTAATAATAATGCCCATAGCAACCTCCAATTCCTCAGTTAGCCATCATCATTAAACAAGCAGGAGCAATAAAGTACAACATGTAATACTTTAACTATTTTAATCATATCGTAAATATAATTAACTTGTCAATGAACAAATTGTAAATTATTTATTAAAAATATTAAATTTACTCTATAACCCTTATAATATCCTTCAGTAAATCGCAGTCTCTTGAGGAACTTCCAATCATTATCTCAAACTCACCCGGTTCCACTACTCTTTTCAACTCTCTATTGATGAGCGATAGAGCCTCAGCAGGCAACTTAATCTTTACATTCTTTGTCTGTCCAGGATCAATTGTTACCCTTGCAAATCCTTTTAGTTCCTTTATTGGAGTAGTTACTGAACTGTATATATCATTTATATAAAGCTGTACAATCTCGGTTCCCTTTAATGAACCTGTATTTGTTATATCAACAGAAACAGTAATCTCGCCGTCCACACCTATTTCCTTCGGTGTAATACTCATATTGGAATACTTATAGCTGGTGTATGAAAGTCCATATCCAAAAGAAAATAGAGGTTCAGGGTCTACATCTATATATCTTGCCGGACCATGCCATCCTGAATACTGATTGTAGTAAACCGGCTGCTGTCCAACGTTTCTTGGGAAAGATATAGTTATTTTTCCGCAAGGATTATAGTCGCCAAAAAGAATTGCCGCTACTGCGTTTCCGCCTTCCATTCCAGGATTCCATGCTTCAATGATGGAGTCTGCATTGTCCTTTATCCATGGCACTGTCAGCGGTTTTCCATTAATAAGAACAACAACCAGAGGTTTTCCTGTAATTTTCAGTGCTTCAAGCAGCTTTTGCTGTGCACCAGTAAGATCCAAGCTTGACCTGTCACGGACCTCACCGTTTAAGAGTATTGTATCTCCCACGACAGCTATTACCATATCAGCTTCCTGTGCCAACTTAACCGACCCTGCAATGTTTTCCTTTGAAGCGTCAAGCATGTCACAGCCCCTGTCATATACTATTTCCACCTTATTGCCTGCACGTTTTTTAATACCATCCAAGATGGTGACTATGGGAGTTATATCATATTCATTATACTCAAGCATCGGCTTTTCAGGATAATATCTCGGACCAAAAGTCCAGTCTCCCAACTGTGCCTCGACATCATGGGCATTCGGCCCGATTACAGCTATCTTTCTTACTTTATCCGAAACAGGGAGTACGTTATTTTCATTCTTCAATAGAACAATAGATTCCAGTGCACATTCAAAGGATGCCTTTTTGTGTTCTGCACATCCTATTATACTCTGGGCTTTTGTAAAATCGGTGTACCGTTTATCATCAAAAAGTCCAAGCCTGAATTTTGTTTCTAAAATCCTTCCGCAGGCTTCATCAATGATCTCCTCTTCAATTACTCCCTCTTTTACAAGCTCTATCGCACATTCATAAAACTCCGGAGTTGACATCATCATGTCATTTCCTGCTAATATAGCAAGCTCTGCTGACTTTTTCATATCAGATGCAGTCTTCTGCAGCCTGTGCATATGTCCAACATTATCCCAATCCGTTACAATAAATCCATTCAGCTTCCACTCATCCTTCAATATATCCTTCAAAAGCACTTTGTTTGCTGTGCATGGAAGCCCGTCAATGGCGTGATATGCAGTCATAAATGTTGCACATCCTGCATCAGCAGCTGTTTTGAAAGGCGGTAGAAACGTAGACCTTACCTTCCTTTCCGGTACATCACACTCAGTCGAATCCCTTCCCCCCACGGTTTCTCCATAAGCTACATAATGTTTTGCACAAGCAAGTATGCTGTATGGGTCGGATAGCTTCTCTCCCTGATAACCCTTTACCATTGCTGCAGCTAAAATACCTGCCAAATAAGGATCCTCACCAAAGGTTTCATCAACACGTCCCCACCTTGCATCCCTGCCAAGGCAAATAACGGGAGAGAATGTCCAATGCAAGCCTGTCAAGCTAACTTCCTTAGCTGTAATAGCTGCCATTTCCTGCAATATATCCGGATTCCAACTGGATGCTGCAGCCAGCTGTGATGGAAACACTGTGGCACCACTGTAAAACCCATGGCCATGTATAGCATCAATACCAAATATAATAGGAATTCCAAGTCTGGTCTTACCGGCAATCTCTTGGAGCCTTTGAGCCTCCTTGCCTCTTACATGCAGAAAGGATCCTATGTGTCTTTCATTTATCCAGAACTCTGGGTTTTCTCTTCCATCAATCTGGCACATCTGGCCAACCTTTTCTTCAAGAGTCATCCTGCTTAAAAGATCCTTGGTTCTCTCTACTGGCGAATATGCCGGATCCTTGTATATTTCTTTCATACGGAACCTCCTTGTAATATATTGTAAAAACGAGATTTAAAAATTACTTACCCCTTCTTTAACATTTTAAATGTTAAAGAGCTTACATGCATTACTATATAATATCATTTCCTTTTCATTATCATCCAACTCCAGCTTATTAAACCTTTCCAATTCCTCTTTATGAGTCCACATGGGGTAGTCGGTACCAAAAAGTATCCTTTGTGCACCATGATTCCTGATTATATTTTTAACTTTATCCTTATCCATAAAAGCCAATGAGCTTGATGTATCAAAATATACATCCCTGCCAACAAGGCAATCCATCGATTCATCCCACATGCTATAACCACCAAAGTGAGCAGCAATAACAACTAAATCCTTAAACATGTCCAATACTTTTGCAAGCCTTTTTGGTCTTGAAGATGTTCTATTCTCATCTCCCATATGTATTAGTATCGGCAATTTTCCCTCTGCTGCCCTGTATATTTTCAAAACAGATTCATCATCAATATTGAAATCCTGAAAATCAGGATGCAGCTTTATACCCTTAAGTCCAAGGCTGATGATCCTGCTAACCTCAGTCTCAACATCCTCAACATCGGGATGAATAGTCCCTAATCCTATAAAGCAATCATGTTTTTTGCATGCATCTGCAATAAAGCTGTTTATGGGCTGTACCTGTTCTACTTTGGTAGCCGTTGAATTAACTATATACTTAACAACATTTATCTCTTTTCCATGTTCAATAAGGTCCTCACAAGTACCTGCACATGCCATAGGTATACCATAATAATAACCTATGGAACCAACAGCCTTATCCGCTATTTTATCAGGGAAAATATGTGCATGTGCATCTATAATACCAAACTCCTTCATAATGTCACCTTCCATCTATTACTTTCGATTATATGATACATTTATTAAAATAAAAATGCAACTTTATAACTATCACTAATATTACCATTTACCCATAAGCATACAAAAAAGACGATGTAAAATCAATTTTCATCGCCTTTTTGTATATTGTAATAGGAGAGAAGAAACTATTATTAATTATAATGCTTGTAATTATTTGGTAATATTTTTAGCCATTCCTTAGACTGTCTTGCCGAAATTTTGAGCGATAATTAATATATCAGCCATGTAAGTGCCGGACGTTCCTTACCACCTCATGTCATTAAATGGGCATTTGCCTTCTACGTCTAATTTTGAAGCCATCCCCATAGTGTTATTCCTTTAACATATTTACTTTCATACAGAACAGGAAACTTCTGTTTATACAAATTTTAAATGTAGAATATATTTAAGTTGCTAATATCAGTGCTTACCCCTTCGTTGTAATATTCGTACAAAAAATTATTTTGTGTACAAAATTTTTTTATTTTTTAAAGAGTTTAAAAAATTTTTACCCCTTAATCTTTTTCTTCTGTGCTTATACCTGCAAAATAAAACACTGCAAACGCTGCCGCCAAAGCACCTAAAATAGCCAGTACCACAGAACCCATAGCTTTAAACCTAGGTAAATTTGTTAATGAACCAAAAATCGAAATTGCGAATAGAGGCACGGCAGTAAAACCAACCGTAAAAATTAGCACATCCATCCTGTTTTTGTATGCTTCAATAGCATCAGATTCAAGAGCTCCCGATGCAATCCAGTCGTCATATCGGTTATCATACTTAATCAGCCTCTCTACAAGGAATATTCCCAATACAATGTAAATAATTATTAGGGCAGTCAGAATAAATGGATTCCTGTCACTTACCTTTAACCCCCAAATAATTTCAAACCAGTTAAGCTTGGAGTTATATAATACAGATGGAAAGCAAAACACCAGTGAAACAATATAAATAATTTTCTCCAGCCTGGCTCCAGCAAATATGGTCAAAAACACTACGCTTACTACAGCTGCATTTATAAAAATTACCGCATACATATATGATCCTGACATTTTAATCAAATAATCAAACCAGGATGTGCCTATAAGCAAAAAAAATGAACTGAAAAACATTGTACTTAATAGAATTATCTTTACAAGCCTTAAACGGTTTGTCATATACCTACCACCTGACTTATGAGTGCTTTGGAAAAACTCATTTGTGAAGGATCCCAATCAATCCATATGCATTTCTTCCTAAGCCTCTGTATATTTTTATAATCCCTAAGCTGCATAAGCTCCGCACACAGCATTTCCAAATCGGTGCTAGCCGTCATTCCATAACCGATTATGTTAACAACCATTATTTTAAAGCCGCCTCTTCTATATGACGTGTACTTTGACATTTCATCTATTCCATCTGACAATGCATCATAAAACTTGTCATAATACCTTGTAACTATTATAAATAATGGCTCTGATCCAGATATGTATTTTTTGTTGGAAATTATAGCCTCTTTTAATGTAATCTGCTTGTTACCATTTTTTCTTGCAGTTCCAATGCTGGAGCTGCACTTTAATATAGCTTTAAGTATCTTAAAATAATGTTTTTGACCTGACCCAGGATATATGAATTCCTGCATGTCATTGTAGGTACCAAAGGCCACAAATGCATTCTGTCTGAGATAAAAATCCGCTAATGAGTTTACTGCCTCCAGCCCTGATTCAAATGAATTTTTTATGTTTGAACCCATACTCATGCTTGTTGACACATTAAGATAAATCCAAACGGATTTTTTACCCTCTTTTTCATAATCATTGACTATTGGCCAGTATCCGCCCTTATTCAAGTTTCGGGCTGTTGCTTTCCAATTGATGGACTTAAAGGAATCACCATAACAATATTGCCTTATCTCCTTAAACTCAAGGGTGGACATTCCTAAATTTGAAACACTTCCTAAAGGCATAGGTATTTTGCTAAAGTTGGAAATGCTTTTTGCCTTTGTTGTATCAAAAAGCCTGGGACTAACCTCAATAATCTTAGGATCCCTTTCCATAAAACTGTGAACGTGTCCATAGATACAGTGAGAAACTTTTATAGCTGTATTTCCTATGTGGTAAGTGCCGGTAGTAGTACATCTTAATTTATATACCAGCCTATATTTTTGGGGTCCCATGCCCTTCCACAAGACTTTATAACTGCTGCCTTCAGTCACTTCAAAGTGCCTTGGAAGTATTTCCGAAATCTCAACAATTCCTGTACCATCATGAACTTCTATATCAAGGCTTATTTCAATAGTATCCCCCGAAAAAACCCTGTCTTTGGTGTAGCTTCTTTCAAAAGTAATTTTTGACGGGGGTTTAATTAATAGCCCTATAGCTGCAAACATAAAAGGAATAAAAGACAGCATTATAATTATTGTATTGGCAAAAAACACACCTATTAATAAAACCCAACAAAAGAGTCTTATCATTTTTACAACAGGATCCGGCAGCAACATATTTATATACCTCTCGTATATTCTTTAGGGACTTCAACGCCCTTTAATATCATATTTATAACTGTATCTGCTGTAACTCCCTCCAAAATGCTGTCAACGTTTAGCATCAGGCGGTGAGATAACGCATTTGAGGCAAGATACTTCACATCGTCGGGAATAACAAAACTTCTCCCATTTATAAGTGCAAATGCCCTAGTCAACTTAAGGAGAGCCAACCCTCCCCTTGGACTTGCACCCATCCTTACATTTGAGTTCTTTCGTGTAGCTCTTACAATTTCTGATATATATCTTATTATGTTTTCATCTACATAAACATTTTCGGCTTCATTCTGAAGCATTATAATATCATCTCTTGTTATAACGCTTTTAATCCCTTCCGTGGGATCATCCTTTTTCCACAATACTCTTCTTCTTAAGATCTCACTCTCTTTTTCCACCGAATCTAAATATCCCATTGAAATTTTCATGATAAACCTATCCATTTGAGCTTCTGGAAGCGGGTATGTACCTTCCATCTCAATTGGATTTTGAGTGGCCATAACTGTAAACAATTGTCCCATTTTATAAGTGATGCCTTCTATGGTTACCTGGTGCTCCTCCATGGCCTCTAGCAATGCAGACTGGGTTTTGGGCATGGCACGGTTGATTTCATCAGCTAAAAGAAAATTTGTAAAGATTGGTCCTTTTTCCACCTCAAAACTGGAGTTGATACCTTTCCAAACCTTGGTTCCAATAATATCGGCAGGCATCAGATCGGGAGTAAACTGTATCCTTTTCCATTCACACCCGGCAATTTTAGCAAAAACTTTAACAAGCAAGGTTTTTCCAAGCCCTGGATTATCTTCAAAAAGAATATGCCCTCCTGCAAGAAAACCACTTAATATTTTAACCAATACACTTTTATCGGCAGCAACAAATATCTTCCCTGCTTCATCAATGATTCTCCCACACATTGTCCGTATATCCTCAGTATTCATTTTGGTAAACATAGCCATTGTTCCTCCCGTAGTATTTAATATTCCAAATCACAACCTCAATAATTTTTTTTCGCTCGTCCATATTCATCTTCATAATATAGTTATACTCACCCCTATAACATACCTTGGGAACTTCCATTCCCTTAAAGTCAGTCAGTGGCTTAATCAAGCGGCTAATTTCCACATCAGGTATCATACGCTCCTTTGCCAGCCCCACAAGGAATGTCAGCATTCCTGACAACTCTCCCCTGCTAACATAATTATCAAGAAACATTGAGATCTCCCGTCCATCATAGCTTTTATTATATACAATCTCCTGTACATGTTTTCCAAACCTTTCATTAAACTGAGGTGCCCTTTCGCCCCGTATTTTACTGAAGGCTCCTATAAATATTATAAGTAGAATTAAAAATATGCCCACCCACTCAACATATACAAAAAGCTCCGGATAACTCTCATTAATCCTCACTCTTATATCTTTAAAGTATAAAACTAAAGCACACCCGACAAAAAACTTTAGCCAAGTGTTTCTTGAAAACCATTCTCCGATTTTTTTATAGATAGAGTAATCAGAAAGCTCCAGTATAGATATAAGAGCAGCAGCAAACAGCATTATATGTCCAAATAAAACCATATCCCCTAACGATATTGTCACTCCAATATCCCATGAACCGTTCTCCCACAAAACAAAAATCATCTGTCTTAAAACAAACCCCTGTAGAAAATACAAAAGTGCTTTAATAACTCTGGAAAATATAATATTATTTTTAATAAATTCATAGAAACAGCTGTTAAAGGTAACAATCAAAACTAAAAAAGGCACTCCAAAGCTTGCGGTATTCATTTTATCAGCTTCAGGTAAAAGAAACAAAAAAAGAAATATTGCAAAGCCCCAACCCACCATTACCGACATTCTTTCAAAAGCATTTGCCAGTTGACCTTTTAAGAGAATATTGATAATATTTCTGGCTAGATAACCCATAAGGACAGATATAGCTGGAATCAGCATAAAAAGCAGCCTAATCCTGATCCCGTCTTCCTGACCCAATCCCTTTATTCCCATTAATACTGATATTACTGTCAGTATAATTATTGCTGTAATGTATACGTAAATGGCGTTCTTACTGCTTTTGTTTCCCATTTCTTAATTCCTTTCAATGGTTATATATTAAAAGTGTTAATTATAATGAAGACACGAACTTGTAAAAACGCTCGTAATCCTCTCTTCTAACTTCATCACTGCTATATGCTGCTTTCTCCAATATCAGTATAAGGTCCTCTATGTTGCTGTCGGTATATCCATTTATTGCATTGCTCTTTTGGAAACTCTGCAGGTATTTTATAATTTCCCTGGGTGTAAGCCTCTTGGGCATCAAACCGAATTTATTATAAAGAATATCATTAAGCCTTTTTCCAAGAACCAAAACTTCCTCACCATAACATACAATGCGAATATTTCTACTTATATTTGCTCTACCGCCTGAATCCGGCAAAACACTAATCCTTTTCAAACCCTTTTTATCAAAAACCATGTCCAGCTCGTCAAAATTTCCATAAGAATCGTAAAATATCACCCTAAAGGGTTCGTTTATTCCCCAGACATCCTCAAATTCCGGCACTATGTCAGGAAATCTAATTTTCAACTCTTCAATATTTACATTATCTTCTGTGCGATACTTATTATTAAAATAATCAAGTCCGTTTCCGTAAGCTGATACTGCAGCAAGCCGCCTCTTTCTCCTAAGGAGAACAAATCCAATAATTAAAACAGCCAGACAAATCAAAATAAACAATGTTATTATAATCCTCCACCAATAGATTATTGTAAGATTCACATCCACTTCACCAGTTGACGGTATATAATAATCAGTTCCAATGTACTTGCCTGTCAGTACACCGAGATAACGAGAGAAGAAAATGTAATTTCCTTCAGGCTTAACAGTTTTGGAAATATCTACAGATGTAACAAATCTCCCGGCCTGCACCTCCCCTTTTACACTAACTAAGCCCATTTCTTTATCACTATCATGAGCTATATTGGTATATGATATCTCCACCTCACCATCACTCACAGGCTTTTTAGAAAGTCTCTCAAAAAGACTTGCATCTATAACAAGCTTGCTTCCATTATCGGTTATTTTAGGCTGTGCAATTGACATATCTGTTTCTGCCAGAACCTTAAGCTCCGGATCACTGTCCGATTCCTTATAAGTGGAATCAGCAAGCATCCTTGCTACAACCTGATAGCTTCCTACATCTATGTTCTCCTTCAGAATACAGTCAATGTCAAACACACCGTTCTTTACAATTGCCTTATCATAGGACAAGCATTCTTCTGACTTATCCTTCTTAAGGTAAATAAGAACCGTCTGTCCATTAAGAGCCTTTCCTGCTACATCCTTTACCGTACCTGCCACATTGAATCCCTCACCCTTTAAGGCAGTTTCATTCAACTTGGTAATATGAGTTATTGAAGGTTTGGGAGGATCAATGGGATTAATCTGTGCAAAATAATCCACCGGAACCCATCCATAGCCAAGAAAGCAAACCTCCGGATAAACACACATCTGATCGGCATATACAATCTGGTATTCGGCACTCGGGTCAGCTCTGTAACCGGTAACAAGACGTGCCGGAATATCAGCACATCTGAGTAGGGTAACAAATGTTGACACAAAGTCAAGTTGACTTCCCTTCCTATCATTTAAAAACCTGTATAAGGCATCCTCTCTGGCCCTGTTTTTTACAGTTCCCTTTGTGAAGTTGAACTTTAGATAATTTGCGATAGCTTCTATCTTCTCATATGGAGTTTCCAAGCCCTCCACAAGCTCCTCCACTCCACTGTTCAATTTGCCCAGGCTATCGGTATTATACAAAAATCTCGGATCAATATCGCTGTTTTCAAGGACATACCTGTCCGGCATTTCATTCTTTAAAAAAACCTCATAATAGTCATTTATCAAGAAATCTGAATAAAATACACCTTCATCAGGGTAATTGAGCAATCCTAAAACAGGCACTTTAACGCTCTGCATATTTACAGGCATAGGAATAAACCCTTTTGCAGGATTTATGAATTTTATTTTGCATGAATTTTCTTCATCATTATTATTTTCATTATATTTATATACTTTTGCTGTTTTTTCAGGGTTTGAATACCACTTACTGCCTGAATAGGTATCCTGAACAGTCATCTTTATAAAAGGGCTGTCCAGCTTTCCAAGAATCTCAAACAAAGGTACATGATTTCCTTTTTTAGCATTACTTATAGAGTATGAGTCACCATCCCCGAAATAACGCCCTTTAGGTAAGCTGTCGTCCTTGGATAAATCAATATTGAATTCAGGCCTCTGGTTTTTTAGTCTATTCCTTAACTCATCGGGTATGGTATAACCTCCTGAGTATCCGTCATCCCGCTCATTCCCTTCACCCTCGGAATCCCTTGGATTATCTTCATCCGGCCGTTCTCCATCCTGTCCGTTTTCAGAGGATTTTGATTCGGGATCCTGCGTCTCTCCATTATTTTCATGAGAATTATTGGGTTGATCAAAGTTGAAGTCTCTGTTCTCCCGATCCATACCTTCATTGTCCCAATCCCGGTTATCCCCTTCTGCTTCATCTTCTTCCAACTTATGATCATTTTTATCATCGGCTTGTCCATCATTTTGCCGGCTTTCATTATTTTCCTGATTATTACTATTATTATTTCCCGGGCTATTTTTATTATCTTTTCCGCTTCCGCTGTCAGCTGTCTTCTTGGATTCTCCCATATAAGTGAAGGACAGCATGTTGATGGATGAAATAATAAGCAGTGCCGAAACAAGGGTAACTAATGCAAGCAGCAAAGCTTTGAACCTATTGTCTTTTAGAATATTTTTTATATTAGAAAAATTCATAAATGACCGTCCTTATATAATAAATCAAATGTAACATATTTGTTTTATAATGCTAAAAAAAACCTTATCTTAATATTGTAAACAATTTATTATGATTTTTCTATGCTTATATTAACCTTTTTCTAAAACCCTTTCAATCTCTCTATTTATATTCCTTATATCCACGTTATGATTTTTAGTATCAGTCAACCCATATTTTACTTTAAGCTGAATTATTCTATATACACTTTCGTCTATACGCTTTTTTGATATAGTACCATCTTCTGCTGCTCGCTTTAATGCCTCAATAACCTTTAACTCTTTATCATATCCATGACAAACAAGCAATATATCACACCCGGCATTAAAAGATTTAACGGCAGCGTCATCAATTACAAAATTCTTTTCGATTGCACCCATAGTAAGGTCATCAGTCACCACAACACCCTGAAATCCCATATTATTCCTCAGAATATTGTTTACAATCTTATAGGACATGGATGCAGGATATTTTTCATCAATCTTTTTCATAAGGATGTGTGCAATCATTACCGTATCGGCATCATTTTGTATAGCTTCGGCAAAAGGTATGAACTCAAAGTTTTGCAATCTATCCAAGCTATGATCTATAACTGGCAAGCCCTTATGTGAATCTACCGTCGTATCCCCATGCCCTGGAAAATGCTTTACAACAGGTATAATATTCTTTGATTGAAGTCCCTTCATGGTGCTTACTCCAAGCCGCTTTACAATATCAGGTTCAGAACCTAAAGCCCTGTCATCAATTACCTTATTAAGCGGATTGCTGTTAATATCAAGAACAGGTGCAAAGTCCATATTAAAACCCATCTGACCAATCATACTTGCAATAGCACTTCCAATACCGAAAGAAAGATTCTCCTTATTTTTCTTTCCTATATCCCTAGCTGAGGGAATCTTCTTAAACTCATCCGGCATCCTTGATATCCTTCCGCCTTCCTCATCCACTGAAATAAATATCGGCAATTTATTAACGCTGTTTACTTCCTTGATTGAATTTATAAAGGCTGCAGCCTGTGTAGCACTTTTTATATTCTTTTTAAAAAGTATAACACCACCAACATAGTGCTTCACGACTAATTCCTTTATATTGGAATCCAAGGTTTTGCCTTCAACCCCTACCATTACCAACTGCCCTATTTTTTCTTCCAAAGTCATCTTGTTTAGTTTTTCCATTATCTCATCACTTCTTGGAGTGCTGGTTTTATGGGTCACTGTAGGAGTCGTTTCAGGCAAAGTTGTATGTGCACAAGATGTCAAAAATGTAAATATTAAAATGATTATCGGTATAACAAGCTTTCTATCCATACTCATTCCCCAATTTCATGATTATTTTAATGTATATATTGTACTTGCAATGCATGCTATTATTCAATATAATATCTGCATATGCTTAAGCATAAATAATTTGGAGGATTCTAATCTTATGAAGGTACGTCTTTATGAATTTGATTTTATTCGTGCAATATCAGCATTATCAGTGATAGCAATTCATACAACAAGTGCCTACATACTTACAAACGATATAGGATATGTTTGGAATCAGTTAATACGATACGCTGTACCAATGTTTATAATTATTTCCGGCTTTTTATTATACAATTCAGACAGAAACAAAGAAATGGGATATCTGAGTTTTTTAGCAAAGAGGTTAAACAAGATACTCATCCCATATTTTTTATGGTCGGCAATATATGCTCTATATAATTTCAGAGGTTCAATTATCCATGATCATTCTTTAGGAGAAATTGTGCCATACTATTTAAAGCATTTACTAACCGGAATAGATCATCTTTACTTCATGGTTATTATATTCCAGCTGTATTTGCTTTATCCCTTATTAAAGTGGTCATTTAAAAAGGGTCATGATAAACTTGTATTACTGCTGGCTTTTCTAATGACCTTTTACTTCCAGTTGGCATCATATGTTAGTAATTGGGGGTATTTAATATTACCGAAAAAATTATTGGTCTATAATTACATTTCATTTCCATGTTGGATATTCTATTTTGCCCTGGGTATGTACCTGGTAACCCATATGGATAAATGGAAGGATAAAGTTACAAATATCAAATTAAACATTTCATTAGCTTGGTTTATTTGTTCTGCACTGCTAATTGCAGAGAGCAAAATTACCGGGACTTTTGAATCTTCAATGAAACCGATAATAATAGTTTACAGCATCATAACATTTTTCCTGTTCTATTTGGTTTCGAAGTATATTGCCACAAAGACATTTATTCAGAAAATATTCACATGGATATCCGAACAATCATTTATAATATATTTAAGCCATATCCTGATAATGAGGTTGGTCCGTGCTGCTGCTTATAGAATAGGTTTTACTAATATTTGGGACTCCCTTTCCGGCATGACTCTATTTTTCATCGTTACTGTATTATCAACACTTGTATTCACATATTTATTGAGTTTTATCCCATTTATCTCCTGGCTTGGAGGAGTAAGCATCAAAAAACAAACAGTTTTTAACAAATCACAGGAGTTATCACTTTGAAAAAACGTTTAATGTATTTTACCTTATCAATATTATGCTTCTTATCATGTATCATTATAGTAAAGCTCTTTGACGATAATCTGTTTATCAGGGGTTTTACCGGAGATATAATTGTAATTTTGCTTATTTATTTTCTTGTAAAGGCAATTTATGACGTTAAGCCATCGCATCTTGCCATCTTAGTTCTCGGTTTGGGTTTTATCACAGAATTTCTGCAATATGCCAAACTTATAAGATTGTTAGGACTTGAACAAAATACAATAGCAAAGCTCATAATAGGATCAGTCTTTGATCCTTTTGACTTGATTGCATATACTTTGGGTGCAATCACAGTTTATATAATTGATACAAAATTAATAAGACATTAAAATAATTTCATGAATAAAGAATAATTGCCTGACATAATATCCTGTGCCGGACAAAGAATATTTGTGGAGGTGATTAATTTGAAAAAAATATTCTTTTTAGCATCATTATTTATTATGCTATGCACTGTGCAGGTTTATGCACAAAACACTACTTATACCGTACAGCCGGGTGATACCATTTGGAAGATTGCAGTTAAGCACCAGGCTGGTATTAATGAAATATTGACACAAAATCCACAGGTTAAAAATGCAAATTTGATATATCCTGGACAAAAGCTCATAATTCCTTCTCAAAGCAGCACAAAAGCCTATGAAGATGAAGTTCTGAGACTGGTTAATGTCGAAAGGGCAAAAAACGGCTTGCCTGCTCTAAAATCTGATTGGCAGCTTTCAAGGGTTGCGAGATATAAATCCCAGGATATGGTTAACAAGGGTTACTTCTCGCACACATCACCAACATATGGTTCGCCATTCAAGATGATGGAATCCTTCGGTATTCGTTTCTCAGCTGCAGGTGAGAATATAGCATACGGTCAAAGAACACCTGCTGAGGTTATGAATGGGTGGATGAATTCACCAGGACACAGAGCTAATATTCTAAGCCCTTCATTTACACACATTGGTGTTGGTCTTGCAAAAACCAGCAGTGGTGTTAACTACTGGACTCAGATGTTTATGAAACCTTTAAGTTAGGCTTTAAGGATAAATATAACCAGCCGTTTTATATAAAATTATTATATAAACCAGCTGGTTATCTTTTATTGATGGCATTTGAATATATTCATTATTCAATGCACCTATTAGAAAACTCCCTCTATGTATATTAGATCAATTCAACAATATATCTTAAATGTCTATAATTATAAATTTAACTAAAGCTTAATCAAAATTAAAGTATTAGTAATCTTATCATTCTGTACTTTTAAATTGAGCTGAGTCTTTTGGCTGAAAATAATTATTGTGAACAATTGTTATAAATTATATATTCATATGTTACTCAAGTAAAATATTTACTGCGTATTATTCTAATGTATAGATCTGTATTTATCCTAAAATGTTTCCACATATACGGGAGCTTTTTAAACAATTTAAATAAAATTACTTTTATATATTTAAACCACTGCTGCATTTTTTTTAGCTATTACAGTTTTTGAATCTTTCATTTCTGGAATTGCTTTAATTGCTTGCTTTAAATCCTTATTCATTTCAAAGACAGCAGCTTCAATCAAATGATGTAAATCATCGGTAGAAAGCTTTCCTTTGGTCATTTGTGAAAGTTTAGTCACTGCAGCTGACTTCTTCGCGGATCCATTTCCACCACCGTAAATCTGTTCCACTGCTTTAACAATAAACTCCGCAATGGTCACATACTTTGATAAATTTTCCTTATTGGTCTTAGTCAGTACAAATCTGATAACAATAGGTACTAAAATTGCTATAGTAGCTTCTATTATATACTGCAGTGTCTTTAGAATTATATCATGAAGTATATCCACAGTATCCTCCCAATTGCTTTTAATCAATTATTTGTTTCTCATACGCAAGAACTGCAATCTGAGCCCTGTTATGGAACCTAAATTTGTTGAATATGTTATGTATATGTGCGTTTACAGTTCCTTCGGCTATTTTTAGAGCACTTGCAATTTGATAGTTTGTATAGCCTTTCGCTATAAGGCCGGCAATCTTTTGCTGCATATTTGTCAACTTAGGTTCAGTTTTTAACATGTTCTCTCCTCCTAAAATCTAAATAACAATTTTAATTTGATTACAATTTTCGCATTGCTATACATTAACTTTTTTCCTGCAATACCAGATAAAACGGCTTTATATGTTCATAGACAAACTCTTCGTTCTTCCATTGGACAAACATATACTTTATACCGTTAAAAGTCTTTATCTTGTATGGATTTACCGTAGACAGCTTATGATTTAAAAGCATGCTGCTGGTCCAGCTTAAATCTGAAATATCGGTCTTTCCTCCAGCCATTATGTTTACTGTTTCCAATTCCGGATAGATTGAAACATAACGGTTTTTAGCAGGATTAAAGCTTTCCATGTCATCTACCCTGCCGATGCTTTCCCACTGACCAATAGCCTCCTGGTCGCTTTCAAATGAATAATCTATTCTTTCAACAATTCTATTGGAATAAGCAACTCCTTGTGCTGCTGCAGATATAGCTAAAATCAATAAAATAGGAACCATAAAATATTTGATACTTAATTTCGATATAATATGCTTATTGTCCAATAATAAACTGATGGATGAATAAAGTATTACGAAAATAACAGCCAAACATTCACATTCAAAAATATTATCCGAGTAAACAAATGGACTTTTAACATTAGATAACAGGAACAATATTAATATGAAAGTCAATACACCAAATATTATTGCCAACCCTAATGCTTTCTTTTTATCAAAGGATACCCTGTGTGCTATTATCAATGATAATATTCCAACTAATACCATATTTAATATCATAAAAACCAAGCTTGCAAAGACTATTATCATCATTGGAATAGCGTTGTACGAATTATAAAACATAAGTATGCTATTTAACGTGAGTTCGATAAAATAAGTGCCATAATTAACCATACTCATAGATTATAATTAAGTAAGGCTTTAGTTTCTTGAATTCTGAAGCCTTTTTATTATGAAAAGCAACCTTAGAGTGTGGCAACAAGAATGCTTTTACTAAACTTTAAGCTTGGTTTGCTCGGCAAAAAGCTATACGCAGCAATACCAGCTACAACATTAGTTAAAAAGTTTGTAAAGCTTCTATGCCTAGTATGTTCAATCTGGCAAGTATTTTTCAGAAAATCATTTATTGTCTCAATAAGAGCTCGCTTTCTGAGTAGAAGCTTTTCTTCTATATCAATTAGCTTATTTTTCATGTTCTTTTTTATCTTGGTTATTAGCTTTATCCCTCGATCATACAACTTTTTAAACAAAGGCTGTGATAAATAGCCCTTATCTCCAAAAAGTTTTCCAAATAGATCTTTTGTAAGTATATCTATCACCTTTGAGTCTCTATCGTCTGTATCACCTGGTGTTAAAAAGAACGATAAAATTTCTCCTATTTCATTTACTACAATGTGCAGCTTAAACCCGTAGAACCAACCTGTAGAAGATTTACCTCTCTGAGCAATATCTTTAAAAACTTTGTGAGAGTGAATCCTCCTGTTATCACAAACATCTAATGTCGTAGAGTCAATAAAGGAAATTCCTGTTGTCTTGCCTAGTCTAAACTTTTGTGTGTATAATATTAATGGAATTAGTGCTTGCTGCATTAACTCTACAAACCTTGTATAACTTACAAGGCTCGTAAAGTACCCACTTAATCTTTTACAAACAAATTCTTTATAATAATGCTTAAAGTTTCTATAACTCGAATGATGAAAATATATTGTTATTGTTATTACTTCACTTAGTGTCATCATTCTTGAAATGTTAAAGAGGTTAGGTTCCTTCAGTCTATTATCAGTAACCAAATGATGCTTTAAATAGTTGTTGAGCCTAATGCAAAAATCATCAGTATCGCAGAAAATTTTAATAAGTAAATCTTCCATGAAGCTCCATCTCCCTCTGTTAAATTTGTTTTGCCAACATTGATTATACAGATTCGGACAGGAGCTTCATTTTTCATTTCTGTTTCATTCTTATTACAATCATATTATCGAACTCACGTTATTTATATAAACTCTACTGTTAATAAGGCTGAATACCACCATGATGGAGTAATAAATCAGTATACATAGGAATGCTTTCAGTATTTTAGTACCAATAATTTGAAATGCCGACTTAGGCACAAGCTGTATAATGTTTGGCGAGCTATTAATAAAATCTTTTTTAAAAATTCCTATTTCATAAAATACCATTATAGAAAATATCCCCAAAATTATTATCGAAAGTAGAAATATTAGTTCTTGTGATCGTGATAATGAATTATCAAAAAGTAATATAATGTTAAACAGTATTATAGCTGCACTAGATAGTAATATAACCTTTAAACTTCTTAAAAACTCGTATTTTAATAGCTTCGTCATACATTTCTCCCAAATTACCAGTAAAATTTATTGTCAGGCATTTCCTACTTGTGTTTTATCTGTTTTACCAGACTTAGGTTTTTTTTCTTGTTTTTTATTTACAGGCTTACTGTTCTTTTCGTTTGTTTCTGAATCGCATACGACTATTCCAGGCTTTAATATCGACCTTATCTGGTTTATAATAGCATCCCATAAACCCACACCTTCACCCCCGATACATACATCCCATAAGATAAACAATCTATTTTAACCAATCCTCATAAGTCTATGAGTGGATTATTTTTAATTAATAGTTTTAGTTATTATTAAACATATAGCTTCCTGTACATATCTTCTATCGATTGATTCTTCTCATACCTCAGCTGCTCGCAATCTCCTGTTAAAGCAATGTTTCCATCAGAGATAAATGCTACCCTATCCAAAATACGTTCTACTTCACTAATTAAATGTGTAGTTATTAATATGCAGGAGTCTTCACAATAGTAACTGTTAATAGCCTTAATTATCTTATCTCTTGTTATTGTATCTATCCCCATAAAAGGCTCGTCTAGCAAATAAACCGACGCATTCCTGCCTAAAGTCAGACTTAGTCTTAATCTTTGGAGCATCCCTTTGGATAGCTTTTTTATCTTGTAGTTTTCTGAAAGATCCATAAAATCTATCAATTTACCACACTTTTGGGCATCAAAGTCTTCAAAAAAATCCTGATGAAACTTAATTGCATCGTTTATATTCATCCAATCATACAGCTGATTGTTTTCAGTCAAAAAGGCTACCTGGGACTTGGTAGATATGCCGGGCTCTGCACCATTTATAAGTATCTCACCCGACTCTGGTTTCTCAATACCTGAGATAATTTTCATAAGAGTTGACTTCCCACTCCCATTTTGCCCCAAGATACCAGTAATAACACCTTTTTCTATTTCAAGGTTTATATCCTTTAATATATATCTTTTCTTGTATTTCTTACATAGATCCTTTATTTTGATTACCGTCTGCATCCGTTAACCCTGCCTTAGATATTCTAATAACTGCGTTAATAATCTCATCATTGTTAAACCCCAATAATTGCATGCTTACAATAAATTTTTCCACCAATTGCTTGGACATATTAAGCCTTAGACTTGTTATCTTATCCTTATCCTCAGTTATGAACACGCCAATTCCCCTTTGTGTATATATTATTCCTTCAATCTCAAGTTCTCGTAATACACGCTGTATTGTATTGGATGTAACATTGAATTGTTCGGACATATCCCTGACTGAAGGAAGTCTGCTTCCAGGTAAAAATCTATTGGAAACTATCTGCTCTTTTATCCAGTTCATAATCTGAACATAAATTGGTGTATTGTTTTCAAACTTTAAATCCATACAATCTCCTATCTTCTTAGAATCATATTATAAGTGTTTTGAAGCCAGGCCTCGGCAAATAATAAAAAATGTAGTCTTAAAGCAATCTAGAGCAAATTTTCTAGAAAAAACAAATAAAATTAATTAATGGACTTAAAGTAGTGTCGCACTGTATTACTTATATAATACACTCCCACACTTTTAATGTCAATAAGTTTTTAAAAAAATGTAAAATTTTATGAAAACGGCTTGTACTGGCTGTCTATAAGGAATTATATATATATTTTTGCTAACTTTCATTTTCCCTATTCTTGCTTTAATATTAAGATGAGCTCAGCAAAATCCATAAACAGTTTTTCCTTAAATCCGGTAGACACACTAGTGTTGATTTACTTTAAATATAACAATTTCAGGCTTAAAGTACGCACACTTACCCCCTTTATAAAAAGCAATCAATAATGCTTTTTATATTAATAAACTTTGCAACATTGATTGATTCTAAGGAATTGTGGTGTGAACCAATAGTTCCTTAGACATCAAATTATGTCAGAAATGATAAAACACTTTAGATCCAAAAACCTAAAGTGTTTTATCAAGACATAATATATTATGAAATTTATTTACACCTCATGAATCATAACTAATTTCTTAGCACATATCTTGGTCTCATATGGGTATCCATAAGCATTATTTATATAAAGAGTAGAATCCCTAAAATCGCTTAAATTGACATGACTATGACCATACACATGAATATTCGACCTTAGTTTTCTAATCTGCTCCTCAATTACACTGCTTCCTAATACGCAATACAATTCTCTGTATTTAGGAGGTATGAAAAACGGCATTATATCTATTCTTGGCAAAAAATGAGAATATGAAATTATAAAGTCATTTTTTATATTCATGTTACCATTACTAACATTGAACTCAGTAAAAAAATTGCATACATCATACTCATCAAAATTATCGGGCCATCTACATGCGTGATAATCCATCCATACACCGGATATGTTGACTGTTTGCTTTTGAAATGAATAATCATACCATCCGAATATAGGTATAATAGATAAGTTCTTATATGTATATGGCTTAGTTACTACACCATTATTCTCTGCCAGCTCTATTATTTTATAAAACTTGCCTATGGAAGTTATTTTATTGTTATCCATAACCCATAGATCATGATTACCAGGAACGTACAACACTTCTGAAAAGCAATTCTTTAACTCTTTAAACACATATTCCAAAAGCTTAATATCACTTGTTATATCTCCAGCAATTATAAGAATATCATTTATATACTCCTGTCGGGATAATTCATTAAGCCACTGTCTATTCACTTTATAGTCAAGATGAATATCAGATATTGCGTATATCCTCAATAGACATAGTTCTCCCTTTCATGCATAATAAAAACGCACTATCTATAAGACTAAATATATTCATAACTTTGCTGCACAAAAATCACATTAATTTTACATAGCAGAGCAAATTGTATAATAAACTATTTTAGATATAATTTATATATTTGTCAATATTATGTGTAAAAGTTAAAATATTCAATACTCTAGCCCTTTTACTTACTTTCTCTTCATATATCGTCAGATTTATGAATATTTATTAATGAATAAATACCGGAGTATCAAATAATTATATGAAGATAATAATTTTAAAAAGAAAAACACTTGTTACCGCAGCTTTTGTAGCAATACTTTTTTTATTTTCCATCTTTTGCACTATACTTAATTTTATAAAAAGTGTCAATAATGATTCATGTTCCAAGGTAATTGTGGTTGATCCAGGACATGGCGGTATAGATGGAGGTACGTCACTTTCGGGCGTGATAGAAAAAGATGCAAATCTCTATATAGCCAAAAAAGTCAAATCGTATCTTCAACAAAATGGTTTTGAGGTTAAAATGACCCGTGACAAAGATACATCTTTAGATGAACTCTCAAAGAGAGGATCAACACGTCAACTGAGAGATTTGAACGCCAGGGTGAATATAATAAATTCATGCAATGCCAAACTGTTTTTAAGCATACATGTTAATTGTCACCTAAAAAACCCCAGTGCAAATAGTGCGATAGTTTTTTTCAGCAACAAGTACCCTGAATCAAAATCACTTGCAAATAATGTACAAGAAGAATTAAATACCATCACCATCGATGGAAATAAAAGGTCTGCACATGAGCCCCAACTCGCCAATTATTTTATACTAAATAACGCTAACATCCCCGGGGTAATTGTGGAAACCGCTTTTATATCCAATGATTACGATAGGAGCCTGTTAAAGACTGATGAATTTAAAGATGAACTAGCAAAAGCAATTGCAATGGGTGTTGAAAATTATTATTCAGAAAACCTTTCCAACACCCATCAGTCTGTATTAGATTAGTAGGTTGCTCTTTATAATTTTTAGTTATGAAATCCATGGCTTTTTATAATACTGTCCAACTTATTTACATACTCAACAAACTCACTTTTCCCCTTATCCGTAAGGTTATATCTAGTTCTTGGTTTGTTGTTAAAAAAATCTTTATATATTTCAATATAGCCTGCCCCCTCAAGCTTTGACAGGTGAATGCTCAAATTTCCATCAGTAGCACCTGTAACTTCCTTTACCTCTTTAAAAGTTTTCTCACCTGTTATAAGTGCCGCAACAATTGCTATCCGAAGCTTAGACTGAAATATATCAGGAATCGAATTTATATCCAAGCTGCTCCCCCCTTGCCTGTTGAGCCTTTAAGTAAAAGCCTGTATATAAGAAGGTAAAAGGCAATGCCAGTGAATACAGCAATTGGAATATAGTAGCATCAGTAAAAGATATATTGGAATACGCATTTATTAAGCTTATGCCAATATATACGGCTCCCATTTTCATAAGATGCTTATATCCTGTAAAAAGGGACGTAACAATCAATGCAATTGCCAGACTGAAAAGAGTTGTAGAAAAATAACTAGTTTGTACAACAATTGTTTGCAAGTCAATTCCTGATGACTGAGGAGCATTAACATTTATTTTTACAGGTATAATATTCATTATAAGAATTAATATCCATAATTTCATAAGGTGTTTTTCCAATCCCACAAGCGGTATTTTTTTTGATATATTTCTATAGATTAATGTTGCCATCAAAGCTACAATACCAACCGGTAATATAAACCAAATAAAATGGTAATTTTTGAATACTTCAAATATACTATCCTTATTTTCAATCATAAACAAGGTTACAATACTGTTCAATATAAAAAGCATGCCCCAGTATATAAATATTTTGCTGAAGGCACTAAAGGACTTGCTGGTCTTATCTATCACACCCTTAATCAATGAGATATTCTCTACAGCTTCATTTAATTTCTTTTCATCCATAAAATCAACTCCTTATTTAGTATTTAAAGTACTTTGTATTTTAAAGTATACACCCACAAAAATACTCTGTCAATAGTTGTTAATACAAAATTGCAAAAGCAATGATTCTTATTCAAAAACCACTGCTTTTGCTTTATAGGCACATATTTCTGTTTCATTCTCCCTAAAATCCTGCAAGATATTTTGCATAATAAAGAGGCTGAGTCTTCAATCTGTAATAAAGCTCCTCATCCTTAACATCCAGGGCATATAAAAGGCATGGGTCTCTGTTGTTGATTTCAATAAGCCATAAATAGCCATAAACATCAACCCCTATATCCAGCCCAAGGAAACCGCAATTTATTCCACATTCATCCAGTTCATAGCATGCCTTGACTGCAAGATATTCTATGCCTTCCCTAACCTCCTTCGCACGCTCATATGATGATAACAGTGTCATTTTTAAAAGCTCCTCTCCATAAAAGGCCGTACCTCCGCTGGAAATATTGCTTACAACGCTTCCCCTCTCGCCGCATCTTCCAAATACGGCCATACACTCCCACTTGTTCCATTGATTTTTCTGCACGACACACCTAAAGTCCACTACCTTCTCATCATACATTAAAAGATCTATACCCTGCTGAACAATGTATTCTCTGTCAGTAAAACGCTTATCCATATATGCACAAGCTTCATCTGTATTATTTAACACTGTCTCATGATTCTTTGCCTTATCACGGTATCTTAAAACAATGCTGTTTCCATTCATACTCGCCTGCACTATACCATGTCCCTTTAGTCCTGAGGCTGGCTTTATATAAACCTTGTCAAATTTCTTGAGCATATTAAGCACATCATTACAAGAAGAGAAAAATGTGGTGCAGGGCAGATGGGGACCGGCAGTAGTACTTGTTGATAGCCATTTATACATATACCATTTGTTAAAATAGTGACTGTTAAATACACAGTCCCCCATAATGCTAAGGAAATGGTTCTTCCATTGATCATTGAGTCCAATCTTTCGGTATATGGCTGAAGGATATGGAAAGGTACCTCTTTGCCAGCTATCCAATTGTGGGTTATAGCAAAAACCCTCTATCAAAAGGTTTGCAGCATCTACCTTGTCAAGAGCAAATATAACAATCGCACCATTGAGCACAGAATAATCCTTCGCATATATCAACAGCTTTTTCAAACAGGTGCCTGTAAAATCCTTATCCTGTTTTTTTAGAAGGAGACCTATATAGGGTCCGACTATAATTTCATTTTTATTTACCGATATTTCATATGAAGTATAATCAGGGAGATTAAGATCTGACACTATATCCTTTGACAGTACAATTACATTATCAGGGATATATTCTGATATTTTAACATTTACATAATATCTCTTGCAACCAAACCTTACATATGCTTCTTTTTTATAGATTGTATTAATTTGTTCGGCTGTTTTTGGACTAATAGTGAAATCGGAGTAGTTATTTGAATCTGTTTTTATGATATAAGTCTTGCTCATATTACATTCTCCCTGATTCTAAGACTTTACTGCAAAATAACCATAGGGTAAGTGTCGTCATCATCCGGGTTATACTCCCGTGATGAAACAGCAAGCATTACCATAGGCTGATCAGTATCATTTTTAAAGGCATGCACAACATTTACCGGCACCTTTACAATAATGTTATCGTCAGAAGAAATCTTAACTGTTTCAAAATCTTCAGTCTCCAAATCCTTCAAGGAAAAAAGGCAGTCCCTTCCAGAACTGAAAAATATTCTGATGTCTCTTTGTGATAATGGTTTCCACGTACTGCACCTTTGTTTGAGTATAAAACATATACCTCTTCTATTTCCGTACCAATACGGCTTTTCATAGCTATTTTCTTAAGGCTGCCACGTTTATCCCGGAAAGGATTAATACTTATGAACTCAAATCTGGTATCCATGATTTTCAACCTCTCCTGTATCCTCCAAACCAACTCCTACATAGCTTATACCTGCATTCTCCATAGTCTTTTTATCATATACCCTGCGTCCATCTACCAAGATCGGTTTATTCATCAAGCTGACAAACTCATATGAAGGTATGCAGACAAACTCTGGCCAACTTGTTACAAGTATAGCTGCATTGGCATTCTGTAGTGCTACTTTATAATCAGTTAGAAGCACAAGCTCATCGGCATCCATAGGAAGCATCATGGCCGCATTATTAACAGCTATTGGGTCTACTGCAAACACTTTGGCTTTCTTCCGAAGGAGCTCCCTTATTATTATGAGGGCTGGCGATTCTCTTACATCATCTGTATCAGGCTTAAAAGCCAATCCCAGAACAGCAATTTTCTTATCATCAAGATCTCCTATTGTTTTTTCCAGCCTATTAACAAGCCTTACAGGCTGAGTTTCGTTAATACTCATTGTAGATTCAAGCATCTGAGGCTCATATCCCTTTCCGGCTGAAAATGATATCAGTGCCTTGACATCCTTAGGGAAACAGCTTCCTCCAAAACCGCATCCTACCCTCAGATAACTTACCATTTCCGGATTTATCAGATGTTTTCCTACCTTTGGATTGAACCTCTTATCAAGGGTAACCGACTCAAGAACTTCCCGTGCATCAACTCCGCCTGTTTCCTCACAAATGGAGGCAATCTCATTGGCATAGGATATAAGCGTGGCTAACAATGCATTGGATGTATACTTGATCATTTCAGCCGTCCTCAAGTTGACACGTATGATAGGAGCCTTAAAATATCCCTTGTAAATTCTGTTTACAACATTAAAGCTCTTATTGTCAGATGCCCCAATAACGATCCTGTCAGGGTTTATAAAATCCTCCACAGCCTTACCTTCCCGCAGGAATTCCGGGTTCATGGAAAGTCCGAACTCCCCAACCTTTTTTCCCGAGACAGTTTCCAAAATACTCTTTACAACAATGTCGGTAGTAGTTGGGGCAACAGTACTTTTTACACAAACAACATGATATTTGCTCTTTTCTCTCAGAATCTCACCTATTTCAGTTGTACAGCTAATTATATAGCTCAAATCTATTCTTCCATCTCCAAAGGGGGTTCCAACCGCAATGATGGAAACATCGGAATTCATAACCGCATGTCTCAAATCAGAAGTGGCACTAAGCTTACCCTTATCAATAACCTGTTCCAACAAGACCTGAAGCCCCGGTTCATAGATAGTGGCTTCCCTGTTGTTGATCCTTCTTACAATATCCTCCCTTTTATCTACGCAAATCACTTTATGTCCTTTATGTGCAAGGCACACACCTGAAACAAGGCCAACATATCCAGTTCCTATAATGGAAATTTTCATTTCTGACTCCCCCTTCAAACTGATATGCCTTCCTATACCATTCCATAGTCCTCCTTAAAGCCTTATCCAAATCGATTTTAGGCTCATAACCCAATAATTTTCTGGCCTTTGTAAGATCCGGGCACCTTCTTTGAGGATTGTCAACAAGGTAGTTTATATCACTGCTTTGTTTATATTCCACATCAGTACCCCCAACCGTCTTAGCTACTGCCTTTGCCAAGCCAATCATTGAAACTTCCAACTGATCATTACCTATGTTGAAGGCCTCACCATTACAATCAGAAAGTATGGCACTCATAAAACCGCACATTGCATCGCTTATATAGCAAAAGCTACGTGTTGGTGAGCCGTTACTTAATATCTCAATTTTCCTTCCGTTAAGAGCATTATTGAAAAAGTCAGGAATAACCCTTTTATCATCTATCCTAAGACCCGGTCCGAATACATTGAAAGGACGTACTACCTTTACAGGCAGATCATACTGGCTATGATAGTTTACACATAAGGTTTCACCCAGCCTTTTGGACTCGTCATAACAAGCCCTCGGCCCGGTACACGATACATTTCCGTTGTAATTTTCCGGAGTCGGAATCCATTTAGGATCAGGATTTCCATATATCTCACTGGTAGAGAAAAACAGAAAGCTCTTTACCTTCTTTTTGACTCCCAAATCCATCAGGTTTTTTAATCCTGTAACATTTGTTTCAATGGTTTCAATGGGGTATTTCCTGTAAAATGTAGGTGAAGCAATGCTTGCAGCATGAACTATATAATCCACCTTGCCTCTTATGGAAAAGGGTTTGGCTACATCCCTGTTTAGAAATTTAAAATTTCTATTATCACCCAGATGACTGATTCTTTCAGGGATTCCAGAAATAAAATTCTCCAGGCATATTACACGGCATGGCTTTTTAAAAATATACCTGTTGCAATAATCTAATATGTCAAGGAAGTATCCTCCTATAAAGCCGCCACCTCCGCTAATCAGCCACGTGCTTCCCTCAGCCTTTCTTAGCTTTTCCCCAAGTTCGTTGCAAATATATACAACATCTTCATATATAACATTGTTAAAGCTCAAAACAATCATCTCCCTGTATTTTTGTATTTATGCAGATTATTTTCATACCAGCGGATAGTGCGGATAATACCATCCTCCAGACTTATTCGCTGTTCCCAACCTAACACATCCCTGATCTTACTTATATCAGGCTGCTGCTTCCACATTTCATTTTCCCTGTACGGAACAGCACCATAGTTTGGCTTGCTTGATGTATCTATATTTTTAAAGACGAGGTCTACAAAAACTTTCATCTTATGTACAACTCCACTTCCTATGTTAAATATTCCGTTTTTAACGGTTTTATCTTTTGCAGCAAGAACAAACCCATCAATAATGTTCTCAATATAGCAGTAGTCACGGTATTGCTCACAAAATGTCAGGTTAATGTCAATGTTATTCAGAATGGAAAGAATAAGATGCGGGAAAAACTTATGGCTGCCTTCATTTTCACCAAAAGTGCCAAATGATCTTAGTGTAATAATATCAATATTTTTTTCATGTGCTATCTGATGGGCTATAATAACACTTGCCGCTTTAGTACTTCCATATATACTTAACGGAGTAAGTTCATCACCTTCATGTATTATCTCTGTTTTATTTCCATATTCTGCACAGGAACCGGTATTGATAAACTTTTGGCAGCCTATGGCCCTGCAGCGTTTATAAGGTTCATTGTTCCTATTATGTTTGTATTGACTGCCTCATAGTAATCCTTCTGCCTGGCATCAACACCATAGGCACCAAGGTGAAATATAAAATCCGGCTTTATTTGCTTCATTTGGGCTGATAGAGCTGCCTGGTCCCTTAAATCAAACCTTCTTATGTCTATATCATTTAAGACATCTTCAACTCGCCACAGATCTGAGGATTCTCTTGCCATCACGCATACATCGGCATTTTCCCTCACCATCCTAAGTACCATATGGGAGCCAATGAATCCACTGGCCCCTGTAATTAATACTTTCTTTCCATTAAAAAATTCTTCTGCCATATTAACCTCCCTATCTATTCCCAATTAACCCATGGCCTTTTATTGTTCTTCCACATTTCATTTATAACTTCAAGGTCTTTTAGAGTATCAATGGGCTGCCAAAAACCATCATGTTGATAAACAGCAAGCTCCCTGTCCAAAACCAGCTGTCTTATAGGTTCATCCTCCCAAATACATTTTTCATCATCACTTATATAATCGAATACTCCCTTGTTTAAAACGAAGAAACCTGCATTTATCCATCTATCCATTATGGGTTTCTCCTCAAATTTTGTTACTACTCCTTCCTCCACATCCATAACACCATATCCCGACCTGGGTCTTATACCTGTAACAGTTGCAATCTTCCCCTTTTGCTTGTGGAATTCATAAAGTGCATCAATGTTAACATCAGATACACCGTCACCGTAAGTCAGCATGAACTCATCCTCTTGAATGTACTTTTGTATTCTTTTAATCCTTCCCCCGGTCATTGTTTCCAGCCCTGTATCCGCAAATATTATGTTCCAGCTTTCCTGTGAGTTCAAATTGCTTATTATTTTCACTCCGCTTTTATTGGTTTTCAAGCGAAAATCATTGTTTCTCCAATCCATATTTACAAAATAATCTTTTATCGCTTCCTGTTTAAAACCCAGGCAAAGCACGAATTCATGAATTTTAAACTGCTTATAGAACTTCATAATATGCCATAGTATTGGCATACCCCCAACTTTTGCCAAAGGCTTTGATGTAATACCCGAATCATACCCCATTCTGAGACCTTTTCCACCACATAGAATCACAGCCTTCAATTAAATCCCTCCAAGCCTTATTCCCTACCTATCCTAAAGTAGTTAATAAACTTATTTGAACCGGTATCTTTTAAAATGTTCTGATAAAATTCATTGTCTAAAACCTTTACAAATTCAATAACTTTTTTAATTTGCCTTACATATCTTTTATAAATAAGCCTAACTGCTTTTTCAGGAATTTGCTTCCTTCCGCACAGCTCATACTCCCACTCATTGAAGATATTAAACCCACTGTAATGGTACACAACAAGTTCATAATTGTTGCAATACACACATTTTTTGTTTTCGGTAACTTCAAGCCGCTTTATGTTCCAGGGACCTGGATTGATTCCCCGGTTCTCTGTAATCTTGATATTTGGGAACATCTTAGGCCAATAATCCAGGTATTTTTGATCAGACCACCGATCTTCCTCGATCTTGTTATAACACCATTTAATACACTGAATTTTCCACCAGCAAATACATTTAAATGCAGTTTTATCCCTCTTAAAGCCTATAAGCCCTGCAGAGTAGCTGCCAAACATTTTTTCCGATTTTGAATTCATCCAAAGCTTGCTTATAAATATGGAACTATTACCCCACTCTTCATAAACCCCTCTGACATCTTTAAAGAAAAACAAATCGGCATCGCAATAAAGAATTGAATCAAGGTTATAGTTATTTTTTAAAACAAATTGTATGAAAGGTGCCTTCAAGGTCCAGCAATACTCGTTTGTTTTTCTCTCCATTCTGATTTTATAAAGCTTCCTGCCTTCAAAGTTCTTAAGCCTTAGTAAAGTTGTATTTTCTAGATTTATTTTTTTCATGAAGTTAAATGACATATCGTCTATACATAAAATCCAAAGATGGAACTTTGGAGTATTCTTACTAAGCGATATGTATAGGGCCAGGCCTTTTACCAGATAGTCCTTGCTCAATATGGTACATATATGGCAGGTATCTTTGTCATAGGCTTCATTTAAGTTAAGGTTGAAATAATTTCTCATAAAATAATCATTCATGGATTTAGGCACATAAAAACCCTTACAAACCTTTCCAATAAGCCTCATAACTTCATTGGAAGCCTTAATATAAGGAAGATACAGCCATTTTATTACATTATCTGTAAATTTCATCTTATAACTACACAGGTCAAACTCATTTCCATCAAAGTACTTGAATCCATAATAGTGGTATAAAATAAGCTTTTCACCATTTACAAAAATTTCATTATTGTGTTTTTGAACCGTGCAGCCGCCTATTATATAGGGTGTTACATTTACCCCCATATTTTTAATTACTCCGATGTTTTGGAACCTTTGAAGCCAATCATTAACATAAACCTGATCACTCCATAGTCCATTTTCCCATTTATCATAACACCATTCCAAAAGTCTTGCCCTGAACCACTCAAGGCACTCAATACCGGCCTTATCCCTTTTAAATCCCATAAACCCGGTATTGTAAAAACCGTTTGTTATGCCCATCCTTCTATGAGGCTTTCTCCATCTTTCCTCAGTCAGCATTATGGAAAAGTTTCCCCACTCATCGAAAATGGGATCTGGGTCTGAACAAAATAATGTATCGCCATCTAACCATGTAATATGATCAGCTTCTTCATAATTACTGAGAATATATAAACATACCGATGCCTTTGAAGTCCAGGCATACTCCTTGTCACTGCGAGTTCTTTTAACCTTAATAAGCTCCTTGTCATACTCTTCTATTTCTTTTAACGTTATTAGTGTTGCATGTGTCAAATCCATTTTTTCCAACAGATTCTTAACATCATCATGCATGCATATGATAAAGTAATGAAAATCCTTATCCCAGCGTTCCATTGAGTAGTACAGCAGAAGTCCTTTATAGACATAATCTCTGCTGAATGTAGAACAATAATAATGTCTCACTCTCGTCGCTACCCCTTTAATATATTTTTTACTATCAATATATTCACCTGATTAAGAATGAGCTACATAATAACTTGACAAAAGTAAAAGTATTTATTATAAAATAGATATTACTGCAATAACAAAATTACCATGAAAACTATTTTGGGAGTATTAGGTAGATATGAAAAAAGTAATAATTATAGCAACAATACTATGTGCATTACTGGCAGCCGGTATTACTGTTTTCAGTTATTATCGGTACCAAAACCCTTTTTATTATATAAAAGGCTCCATAGCTGTTGAGAATATTAATTTTAATAAAGATAAGGATTGTGATGGAGTTAGTGACCCTGATGATATAGTTGAGGGAGCAAGAAAGGAAATTGCCAATAAAACCAGGTATAAAGACGGATACTTTGACGGAGGCTATCCTCCACAGAGTGAGGGTGTCTGTACTGATGTAATTTGGAGATCCCTTAAAAATGCTGGCTATAACCTTAAGACACTTATGGATAATGATATAGCCAAAAACTTAAAAGATTACGCTGATAGGATTGATAAGCCTGATCCGAATATTGATTTCAGGCGGGTTAAAAATCAATTGGTGTTTTTGGAAAAACATGCAAAGAGCCTTACTATTGAGGTAATCCCCTATGACAAAGATAATTTGTCCAAATGGCAAAGAGGGGACATAGTTATACTAAAAACCCCAACAACAGATCATGTGGCAATAATATCCGATAAGCGAAGAAGAGATGGCGTACCTTACATATTGCACAACGCAAGCACATATGCCATGGAAGAAAACCTGCTTCTTAAGTGGTACAAAAAGAAATATATAATAGGGCATTTCAGATTTCCCAAGAATTGATTAGGCATGATGAAAATATAACTTCCCGTATAACTTCACTTTCTAAGTTAACTTAACTCGTGAACACACGCTCAAAACGGGAAGTAATATTTCAATCATGCCCTTAATAAAAAAACTGCTCCCTACTAATACAAACCAAGTAAGAAGCAGTCTTGCACACATTTCCTATTATACCTTATTCATTAGAATGGTTTAACAGGAACATATATATCTACAATATGCAGATTCTCAGGGTGCTGGTTTGGGTCATTTAAATATAATTCAAAGCAGGAACCGTCATCAGGTTGGTAACCACTTCTAGGAAGCCAATCTCCATATATGGCATTCCATGCCTCCTGAAATTGATCCGACTTTATTTCAAAATGACCTATTGCATATTTGCCGGCAGAAATTTTCATCTTTCCGATTTCACCGTCAACCTGAGTATCTTCGGGGGCCGTCATACACACACTGATTCTCAAATTGTTTTCATCAGTTATATCCGGATTGTCATGGTATACTGTGAGCGTCTTGGTTTCAGGGAAATCCATAAGACCTCTTGCTCTTGACCATTTAAACAGTTTTTCAAACAGCCTGTCGAATATAGCCGGGTTTCCCTTGTAAGGGCCTGTGTTTCTGACATACACAACGCATAATTCCGGTATGTCTTTTACTTCTACATTAAATTTGATATTTGACATATCTTTTTCCCTCCAATAAAGTTTTTTGGCTGCAGCATCTTTATTGTAAGGAATTTCTTGAACATTTTCTTTTCCCAAATTGCTTTCCTCTTTGCTGAAATTGCTATTGGCTTTGCAGGAATTGCTTTCCACTTTGCAATTCTTGCTATTGTAAACACCAGGATTTTTTCTCCACTCACCGGCACTTACTTTGAAATACTTCTTAAATGCCCTTGCAAATGAGGCCTGGTTTGTAAAACCACACTCAAAAGCTACTTCTGTTATGGACTTTTTAGGGTTTGCAATGAGAGTATACGCAGACTTTTCCAGACGAATTCGCTGGATATGCTGGTAAAGTGATTCTCCTGTCATTGCACTAAAAATTCTGTGAAAATGGTACGGTGAAAAGTTAGCAACCTCAGCAAGCTTTATAACAGTCAGTTCTTCTTCAATATTAGCTTCTATATAATCCTGAACCTTGTTAATCCTTGATTTATATTCCTCATGAAGAAAGTTGATTTTATTGTCCATTTTTTCACCCCATGAAGCCTACTTTTTAAACTTTGCCAATGCGTCTGCCAAAGCCGAATTGATGCTTTCGGACTTGTTCTGTGTACTTAGTATCCTGCTAACCTCTTTCTTATTTACTTCATTCTTCTTTCTCTCTGTAAAATCAGAAATCCTCTCCCTGTATCCGCAAGCACAATAAAATGATTTCTTTTCATCTTCTCCCCTTATTTCCATCTTCTTATGGCACTCAGGGCACCTTGCGTTGGAAACCTGGGATATGGATTTTCTAAAGCCACATTCCCTGTCGGAACATATAAGCATCTTTCCTTTTTTACCTTTAACATCTAATAGATACTTGCCGCATTCAGGGCACCTTTCCCTTGTCATGTTGTCATGGGTGTATGCTGCAGAACTGGTAACACAATCTCTAACCAGCTTTGTTGCATAGTTTTTCATGTCTTTGATAAACATATCAGGGTTGGCTTTTCCCTTACTTATATGTGATAACTGAAGCTCCCATTTTGCAGTGAGCTCTGGCGATTTTAGATCTTGTGGAACCAGGCCTATAAGCTGAATACCCTTTGAAGTAGGAAAAATTTCCTTTCCCCTTTTCTCTACATAAAAGGAGCTGAATAATTTTTCAATAATATCTGCTCTTGTTGCCGGAGTACCAAGGCCTGAGGTATTTTCCAACGCTTCTCTCAAAGTCTTGTTGTCAACAAACTTGCCCGGACTTTCCATTGCAGAAAGAAGTGTCGCTTCATTATATCTAGCCGGCGGCTTTGTTTTGCCATTAATTGTTCTTACAGCTAAAATCTTAAGGCTTTCATTCTTTTTAATATCCGGAAGGGATTGGTCCTTATCCTCATCCTCTTCATTATCATCATAAACACTTCCATCATATATGGACTTCCAGCCCTTTGATTTTACAATTTTCCCCTTTGCATAAAGGGTCTCTCCCTGAACATCCGCTTTTATAGTGGTCTGCTCATACTCAAAGGAAGGATTTAGCACTGCTATAAACCGCTTTGCCACCAGGTCGAAAATGTTTCTCTCCTCGGCATTTAATGCACTTAAGTTTACATATTGTTCTGTAGGAATTATTGCATGGTGATCTGTTACCTTGCTGTTGTCTGCAAACCTTTTTGTTACAACTATCTTATTCCTCATTATCTGACGTACATGCTCCACATATGGTCCTACTGCGATGCTTTTGAGCCTGTCGGTTAATGTAGGAACGATATCGTCAGTTATATATCTCGAATCGGTTCTTGGATATGTTACAACCTTATGCATTTCATATAATCTCTGCATAATTGATAATGTTTGCTTTGCTGAATATCCAAACCTCCTGTTGGCATCCCTCTGAAGCTCGGTAAGGTCGTATGCAAGAGGCGGTGGCTCTTTCTTAGCTTCCTTTCTTATATCAACTACAGTTGCCATTTTATTAGTCAGTTTGGCCGCTATGGCATCAGCTTTAGACTTGTCAAATATCCTCGTCTGCCCTGAAGCCTTATCCTGCCACCTTAAATAAAATCCATTCACCTTGGCTTCAATGGTCCAGTAGTCCTTGGGAACGAACCTGTTTATTTCGTTTTCCCTTTCTACAATCATAGCCAAAGTAGGTGTCTGAACCCTTCCCGCCGAAAGTTGTGCATTATATTTACATGTAAGTGCCCTCGTAATATTAAGACCCACCAGCCAATCCGCCTCAGCCCTGCATTGAGCCGACCTATAGAGGTTGTCATACTCCCTTGACGGCTTTAGGTTGTTAAACCCGTCTCTTATGGATTTGTCTGTCTGTGATGATATCCAGAGCCTTTTTATTGGCTTTTTAAAGCCTGACTTCTTTATTATCCACCTTGCTACCAGTTCTCCTTCACGTCCCGCATCAGTGGCAATAACAAGCTCATCAATATCTTCTCTTCTTAAAAGCTCCTTAACCACTTTAAACTGTTTTGCAGTCTCCTTTATAACTACAAGCTCCATTCTGTCAGGCAACATGGGCAAATCCTCCAGCTTCCATGCCTTATACCTGTCACTATACACCTCAGGATCTGCAAGGGTCACAAGATGACCCAATGCCCATGTTACAATATATTTTGAACCGGAAATGTATCCGTTGCCATTTTGATTGCAATTTAAAACCTTGGCAATATCCCTGCCCACCGAAGGTTTTTCTGTTAAAACCAGAATCCGTCCCATTTACTTGTCAATCTCCTTTAGCCTTAAAGTTATAGAAATTATGTTCTTTACATGTTATCATATTATTAGGAATTTTTATAGTATGAAAATCATCTGTGTATAAATTATGAAGTAAAGTACCAAAGAAAGGAAAGAGAAAAATGGTTTTTAAAAAAGTTATACTATTAATTATGTCATTATCAATAATTGCAGGTGCCGTAGGATGTTCATCAGACAAATCAAACAGCACAACCACACCTGATACTAGCGAGATAGCAGCTACAATCGGCAGCGAAAGAGTGACCAAAGATGAATTTATATTTTATTTAAAAAACGCCAAGCGAGATATGGAGAAGCTAACCGGAATCTATGGCAAAGAAGAATCTGTGATAAAAAATTTCTGGAAAACCAAAGTCGCGGGTAATGATCCTGTGGCAGTTGCCAAGGAAAAAAGCCTCACTTCAATACAAGAACTAAAAATACTTCTGGCTCAGGCTAAATCTCAAAATCTCCAATTGGACCAGCAAAGTCTGGATAAAATCAAAGCACACATGGACGGAATAGTCAAGGAAAATGGACAAGGTGACCAAAAAAAGGCAGAAAAATATACGCAGAATACATATGGGGTCAGCTTTAGCCAGTATGAAGCCATATACAAGGAATATGTTCTGGCATATGAAATATTTGTAGATAAATTTAAAAAAGACTTAAATGTATCCGACAAGGATATAAATGATTATTACAATAAGCACAAGGAAACTTATGACAGGGTTGTTTCCAAGCACATTCTTATAAAAACCACAGACAAGGAAGATAAAGAATTACCTAAAGAACAGTTGGATCAAAAGAAAAAACTGGCAGAGGAAATACTGGGCAAGGCAAAAAGCGGAACTGACTTTGATAGTCTGGTAAAGCAGTATTCGGAAGACACGGGTTCAAAGGATAAGGGTGGAGAAGTTATCGCTGCCAAAGGAATTGCAACCAAAGAATATGATGAATGGATTTTTAGTGCAAAGGATGGCGATATAGGCCTTGTAAAAACCAAATTTGGTTATCATGTAATCAAGTACATTAAAAGATTATCCCTTGATGATGTTCGTTCAGAAATAAAAACAGATATTGAAACTGAAAAATATGACCAACAGAAAGACATATGGCTTAAGGACTCAGCTTATGCAGTAAAACCCAACCATAAGCTTATAGATTCAATAAGTGTTCTGTAAAAAATCATCAAGTGTTTTTTACCCTGATGTTGTCATGAGAAATTAAAATTCAAATAAAAATGGAAGGTCCACTTAAGACCTTCCATTTAACTTTATATCACACCAATCCCAGCATGCTATGCATATTTTGCCCTTCTTTATATATAACAAATCGATACTTTGCAGTTTGGTCTCTAAAGTCCAAATTATCAAAATAATTACTCATTTGCAATCAATGACAATGGAAGGTAAATTTTGAAGCTTGTGCCTTTATTGTACTCACTTTCACATTCTATAGTTCCACGAAACTTTTGCTTTATTATATTGTTTACCGTATACAGGCCCAGTCCTAAGCCATCGTTGTTGTTTTTAGTTGTAAAAAACGGTTCAAATATTTTACCAAATGTTTCACTTTCTATCCCTCTTCCATCATCCTTATATTCCAAAACCAGGCTTTTTTCTTGCTTTTCAAACGCAATTGATATTTCACCTTTATTACCTTCATCATAGCCATGTGTTATTGAATTTAGAATTAGATTTGTAAATACCCGGTATAAATCTCCAGGATTGCACATAAGGTAAAGTTCTTCAGGGCACTCTACATTAATTGTTATATTATGATTTCTTGATTTTACATCAATGCTTAATATTACATCGTTTATACATTCTTTAACATTAAAAACTCTTGTTTCGTCAATTGTATTATCCACTGCAATCTGCTTAAATCTTTTGATAAGGTCAGATGCCTTCTGTAAATTTGCAAAAAGTGTTTTTACCAACTCATCGTTTTCTTTCAGCATCTCTGCTAGTTCAGGCTTTGTAAGCTTGTTTGTATCAAATAGCTCCTTCAACTTAAGTACATTTTTTTTCAGATACTCTGTAGCAGCAGCACCTTCACCTATAGGTTTATTAATCTCATGAGCAATGCCTGATACCAAACGTCCTAAAGATACGAGTTTTTCGGATTCTATAAGCTGTTCCTGGGTTTTTTTAAGAGATTCCAATGTTTCCTTTAAATCTGTCATTACCAAATTTCTATCTATTGCTATTCCAAGTAGGTTATACATCAACATATGAATATCATGTACAAATAGAGTAGTTTCTTCATGAATTTTAGTTACATATGCCATAATTCCTATATTCTTTTTCTCCGTGGATATTGGTACCACAAGTATTACATCGTTTTTGCCCAATTCATAATCCGGCATGCATTCTAAAGGCGGAAAATTTTCCAAATCACACTCTATTTTTTTATCCTCATTTATTTTTCTAATATTATCAACAACTGTCTGGGTAACTATTTTATATTTGGATTCTTTTCCATCCTTAAACAGACCGAAACAAAACCAGGTATACTCATCGGTTATTTGTGGAATAAGATTTATTATATCACTAATGTTCAACTCAAATAGCTTTGTACCAAGATCGGAATTTTTATATAAAACCTCTTCAAGTCTTTCTACCATGGAGCTTTTCTTTTCCATAATCTCAGTTGTTATATAATCTTCTGCTGAGTTTCCTTTATATTTACAGCCGCAAGACTCTCTTATGATCAGCTCTGATTTTACCAATATTTCTTTACCCACATTCTCCCCTTTTATGCGTCCAATTACAGCTCTTCCTGCTTCTCTGCCAATTTCAAAAGTATTCTGATTCATACTACTTAAAGTAGGTATATACATTTTGCCGCTGTCCGAATTATCATAACCTATAACTGCTATATCTTCCGGAACATTAATATTGCCTTCCTTTAATCCCTCTATCACTCCCATTGCCAAGTAATCATTTGCAGCAAATATGGCTGAAAAATCTATTCCCCTCTTAATCATTTTTGCAGCAACTTCTTTTCCATACTCAGGCATAGGACTGGCAACATTATAGACAATACCTTCATCGTAAAAACCATGTCCTTCAAGTATTTTTTTGTATCCAGCATGCCTTTCTACCATATCATATACTATACCTGCACCTATATAAGCTATTCTCTTATGCCCATGGGCCAGCAAATGCTCAGTAATCTGCTTTCCACCATTATAGCTGTCATCACGCACAGAAGTATTGTTATAATATTTGGACCTATGTCCTACAAAGACAAAAGGTTTCCCAGTATTAAGAATCTTATTGGCGTATTCCTCTTTCAAGCTTAAAGTGAGAATTATCCATCCATCTATGTGGTTAACTGAAAATGAATAATAATCTTCATCATCTTTCGCATCCATTCTGAATTTATCCAGCATATATGTATTGAATATAAAAAGTCTTCCTTCTTCTTGTTTTATTATACTTTGTATGCCCTTTAGCAAAGATCCGAAATAAAAATTCTCAGTATATACGGTAATTACCCCTATATTGCAACGCTTTTTATCCATAAATACTTTATCCTTTCATAGCATACCGAAAGCAAGGGAATATGGACATTCGTATACTATTGACCACATAAAATCTTATTGTATTTATCGGATAAATTCCATATTTCTTTATAAGATAAATACGATACAATAAATACCGAACTATAAAACTAGTTATACTAACTTTACAGTTCGGAATCTATAATCATAGCAAGGTATTACCTTATTTTTTACTTCCTATTACCTCCCCAGCCAACACCCTTGTTTCAAACCCCGCTTCGGTTTGTTCAAGTATTTCATCATCAATATTGGCCGCACCTTTTTCCAGCAACATAATAAGGGTTGATCCTCCAAATTTGAAGTAACCTTTTTCATCACCCCTTAAGACTCGCTGGTCAGGAATATATGTCTGAATAATTGATCCAACTGATGTTGCACCTACCTCTATATACAATACATCACCGAAGTTATCCGATTTAAACACACTGTACTCCCTTTTATTCTGGCAGTACAAACGGGCAACCTGTCTTAAAGCCGCAGGATTTACCGAATAGTAATGGCCCTTTATTTTAACAGTCTTACTGCAAGTCCCTCCATCTATAAAATGAAACCTGTGGTAATCCAAAGGACAAAGCCTTAGTATAACAAGGATTCCCCCTTCATACCTTGAAGCAAGGCTGTCATCTCTCAATAAATCCCTAAGAGAATAGGAAATGCCCTTTACCTGAACAAGTTTATTTATTTCGATATCCTTCCATGCGTACATCCTGCCATCCCCCGGCGAAAGTAGCTTACCCGGCTCATTATCGTAAGGACGCATATGAGGTTTCATTTTTCTAATAAAAAACTCGTTAAAAGTTTGAAAGCTTCCGACTTCATCCTGACATTCCGAAACATCTATATTATAGCTGTTAATAAACTTTTTGATAAGCCCGGCACTTTTTCTGCTGTCACAAAAAACACCTGATACATATGAATAAAACTTCCTCTTTACTAAAAGCTCCAAACCCATCTTTCCTGGAACAGTACCATAAAGAGCATTTAAAAATTTACCTCCTGCAACATTTTCAACTTCATACCCTTTTGTGCGTCTGTTGTAGACCTTTATCATTATAGTTTTCTCCCTAATAAGCAATATTGGTGTTACAAATAATAATATAGCTTTTATTAGAGTATATTTCAATAAAATAAAATATGCTTATATTCTTAACATATTTATGTTAATTTTTTTACTGAATAGACCGATAGAAAAGTTAATATAATACTAATTAAAAATGTTTCTAACAGTTTTTATTAAGCTAGGAGGGGATATTATATGTTTAGAATTGTAGTTTGCGATGATAACCTGGTAATCCTTGAAAAAACAACCAGAGCTATAGAAAAGATAATGACAGATAATAATATTTCCGGTGAGATAGTTTGTAAGGCTTCAAACACAGGTGCAGTTGATGACTATCTTAAAGATCATTCTGCAAATTTATTTTTCATTGATATTGATCTCAAATCCTCTGAAAATGGATATGAACTGGCTAGGCGGATAAGAGAGGCTGATTGCCTTGCTTATATAGTTTTTATAACAGGACATTTTGAATATGCATTACAAGCTTTTAAGGTAAAAGCATTTGATTTCCTCACAAAGCCGGTTGTTTTTGAAGTCCTTGAACAATGCCTTTTAAGGATTGAAAAGGATTACAAATCCATTCTAAATCAAGGCGGTTATGATGATAAGTTCATTCATATTAAGGCTGAAAGCTGTATTTTTAAGGTAAAGCTTAAGGATATTATTTATATTGCGAAGTCAGGTTTTAAAGTTAATATTTATACTGCTAATGACCAGATATCATGCTATGATTCTTTAGAAAGGTTTAGCTCCATTCTAAATGACCAGAGTTTTATCCGCTGTCATAAGTCTTTTATTGCCAATGCATCCTATATTTCCAAGATTGATTTCAAGAGTAAAGAATTACATTTTATTACAGGGCATAAATGCTATATAGGCGATAAATATAAGGATTACCTTAGGACTGAGACTAAATACATATGTATTTGATACTCGGTGCAAACAGCTTATATTTAAGGGACACTTCGAAAACTGTTCCAGCACCTTCTTTGCTGCTAACATTAATGGAGCCTCCGAGAAACTCAACAATCTTTTTGGCAAGAGCAAGACCAAGTCCCATTCCACCATATTTTCTGGTGGTTGAATTATCCGCCTGATTAAACAAATCAAAAATTTCATTAATTTTATTTTGTGGGATTCCAATGCCTGTATCATGAACAAAAAAGCCTAGTTGAACCGAAGCATCATACATCTGTATTTTTTTAACTGATAAATTGATTTTCCCCTTTTCGGTAAACTTAACTGCATTATCGATTAGGCATTCCAGCACCTTAGCCAGCAAATCATTGTCACCGATAATACTTTTAGGTACATCATCCAATATGTCATAATAAATATTAAGGCCCTTATTTTTTGCTTCAGGAATATAAGCATCAATAGTCCTTTTTATTACATCTTCGAGGTTAAACTCTACTTCATTAAAATCGGTGTTATCTGAATCAACCTCGGTGAAGTCGAATATTCTATTTACAACTTTTATTAGAGAATAGGTTGATTTACAGGCAGTATCAACGTACTCTCTCTGGTCCTCATTTAGCTTGGAAATCTTCATCAGTTGAAGCATCCCTAATATACCGTTTATTGGGGTTCTGATTTCATGGCTTATATTGGACAGTATTTGGCTCTTAACTCTAGCAGAAACCTCAGCTATTTCCCTTGATCTTCTAAGTTGTATTTCAGTAAGCTTAAGATTTGTAATATCACGTGTTATACCAATAATACCAAAATCAGCACCATTTTCATCTTTTACAAGCGACTTTGAGTGCAATACAGGGAAATGATATCCTGACTTATGTCTGTGCATACATTCCTTGTTAAATTCACTTTTGCATATTCTACAATTTTTCAGACCGACACTTATGGTATTACTGCAACCGTTGCACAGTTTACCTGTGTATTCGCCTAAAATTTCATCCTTTTGATAACCGTAAACTTTGCTGAAGGCATTATTTACAAAAGCCAATTTACCATTAAGGTCTGAAATATATATACTATCTTCTACATTCATAACTGCATGTGAGAGGCTAATAAGATTTTGTCGTGACTTAAACAAATCAATGGCTTTATTAATTACAACCGGCAATATTTTAAGATAGTTGCCGTTTTCATCCTTTATTATATAGTTATATGCACCTATTTCTATCGCCCTTACAGATATTTCTATACCCTCTGGTTTTGTTAGGACAATCAGAGGTGGAACATTTTCTAAACGCATGAAATCAAGGACAGTTCCATCACTCAATACATCAGTAGATACTATGATATCAATGTGCTTTTTACTTAATATATGTCTTGCACTGTTAATACTATCGGTTATTTCACATTCATATGGAAGCTTTTGATCTAAACAGTTTTTTTTAAAGGTATTTTGATCATCAATATTGTTATCTACTAATAATACTTTGAACTGAGAATTGTACATATCAATACCTCCTGAAGTGATGATAAAGATAGCTTATGGCATGTATTTATATTATACAGCATTTAATAATAATTAATACTAGTATAATATAAAAGGATGTTTTTATATTATGAAAACCCATAATAAATTTTTATATAATGAAAAAGGCCTTTCATAGAATTTCCATTTAAATTTTATAAAGATTAGTTTAATGTATAATTTATATAAATTAAATTATATAAATCAAATGTTTTAAAATAATATTTCATACTGGTAAAACTATTGCATAGGGGTGATGGTTATCATAGACATATTGAGCATTAAGATTACCAATTTAATCAAAAGTAGTATGGATGGAATTGACGAGGAAAAAGAAGAAGTTTTAAAGTATGGACTGGATATAATTATTTATAACACCTTCTTGTTGGCTTTTTTCTTCATGTCAGCCCTAATACTAGGAGTTTTAAAACCTGTAGTAATTTCCCTTATCGTATATGGCTCTTTAAGAATTGCTGCAGGGGGAGCACATGCCAAAACAAGGACTTTATGTTTTATAATATCAGTAATTACTTTTTATGGTCCAGTACTAATATCGAAATTTTTCTTAATTAATTCCTTAATACCATCAGTGATTATTTTTATTATGAATATATTAGCTATAATAGTATATGCTCCGGCTGACACATTGGAAAAGCCAATAATAAGTAAAAAGCTAAGACTTTATCAAAAGCTGTCCTCATTTGTTATCGCAATAATAATATTTCTTATATCTTTGAGAGTTTACAATATTGATAAAGTTATATATAATGTTATACTTTTTTCCATTATTCCCTTTCTATTATTACTGTCCCCCTTGGGATATAAGCTTCTTGGCTGTTTGCCGGGAAGAGGAGAATTGGGTAAATCCTAAGTATATTTTGACTATAACTTTTTAAACGAAGGGAGGTGATATGTATGCGTAAGAAGCTGTTATTTATGGTATCTATAACAGTTGCTGCCTTGGCAATGTTTATGGCATCAATTTCCACTTATGCAAGTATTCCTTGGTCAGCGTATCAGCCAAAAGCTCCAAAGTCATTAATAAAGTGATATGTTTGTAAAATTCAAGTAAGTTTAGGGCCCAAACTTCTTTGAATCATATTATTTCGATTCTCTGATTAAATAAATTGCCTGATATATTTGTTGTTAGTTTTGCATTTTGATGATTTTTGGCAATGATCCTATTCAGTTCCCATAACCCAAAACCTTTATGCACTCCCTTTGTTGAGAAACCTTTTTCAAAGATTTTTTCTATATCTGGGTTGCCGGTAAACGAATTACTGATTTCTATTATCAATGAGTTTGAAGAATGGTCTTCCTTTACCATGAATTCTACATACTTTTTATCGGATTCTATCGCTGCTTCTAATGCATTGTCCAACAATATACCCAGCATCTTGCATAAATCCAAAACATTGATATTGTGTGGATCTATTTTTGAAAAAACACGAATATTGAAGTTTATATTTTTAACCTGTGAATATGACAACTTTGAAAGAAGAAGGCCATAAATTGCAGGATTATCTTTTACATATGAATTTAGCGGTTCCATATTGTTCATTGTTCTTGCCTCATTCTGTATCTGAGATACATATGTTCTAAGGCCTTTAATATCATCTACGTAAAGATAACCTTGAATACAGGAAATAATATTATTAAATTCATGTTTAAATCCCCTAAGATTATCGGTAAGATCGTCCAAGGTTTTATTATAGAGCTTTTGAAACTCCAGCTCCTGTTTGGTCATTTCAAGTTCGCCGAATTTAATGGAGTTTTTGGTACTAAGAACCAGGAGAACAAAAGCTGAAGCAGCATTAAATAAAACCAGTTCACTGGGTATTTTTATTACAGTGGTTTCAAAAAACAGAATGTCAGGTACAATTATCATTGCAATAATAAAAATATTAAGAATTATTGAAATTTTTCGTTTCCTATAGATATCTGCAGGCATATATATTTTTATTTTGAAGTAATATATGACAAGAACCCCTAAAAAATCTATAAATGTGCCTAAAAGCCTCATTATAAATGAATTTAACGGCGAGGCGGCAAGCCATGTAAATAAGTCAAACCCTTGGAGTGATATCTTTAGTATAGCTATAACTAGATATTGCACAATGGTTGAAAGTAGAAAAACAACACATGTTCCTAATATTGAGTATAAAAATCTTAGATTAAGAATATACCTTATCAATAAAATCATGGATAAAAAATATATACCAACAAAAATCACTTCCGAATAGGCAGTTCTGGAAACAATTTGTATAGGTAATACATTTGCTGCGGTATTTAAAAAAGAAAATATTACAAGTCTCTCCCATGATAACTTCCTGTCAAATAGAATAAGTACAAAAGTCCCCAGCACAATACACTGTATAAACAATGAGGTAAAATTCAAAAAAAATGGATTTATACTTCCCATAATAGCCCCCTACATGAAGATTGAGAATTAGCCTCCGAAATGCTCTAGAGTAAGAATAACAGAACTTAAGAAATAACACAACACTTGTAATAAATTGGCGGATATAAGATTGAGCAATAGCCTTGCATTGCAAGTACACACTTTAAGGTAGATGCGTATCAAACATCAAGGACAGATTATTGGGTGTAGACCAATCTGCCCTTGTAAAAGTTGAATTTGTAAAACAAGCTATGCAGAAGTAATTTTTTATCATGACTAAGTTAACGAGCCGAGGCAACTAAATCCTTCAACCCAATCAATAAATTGCTGTGCAGTCCTTGGAGAACGACCGTTGTATAAAAGCTCCCACTTCATAGCTTCTTTGTGCAGCCATTCCTTATCTACATTCAATCCCCTACTCATTGCGAGGTTGTCTATAATATCCAAGTACCTTTTTTTGTCAGGCAAACTAAATGTTACGGTAATACCGAACCTGTCCGCCAAGGATAGTTTTTCCTGGATAGTGTCTCCTGCACGGATTTCATCATCGTTATTATTTGACATTAAGCCTACCCTATCACTGAACTTTTCCTTAATAAGATGCCTCCGGTTGGAAGTTGCATATATTACAACATTCCTGGATCTTATTGAAAGGCCACCTTCTAAAACTGCTTTTAATGCTGTATACTTTTCTTCGCTGTCCTCAAAGGCAAGATCATCAATAAATAGTATAAACTTTTGGGGCTTGTCCTTAACCATCCTGATTATCTCAGGAAGATCAGACAAACTTTGTTTTGGAACCTCAATTATCCTTAGTCCTTGATCGCTGTATTCATTGAGAAGTGCCTTGACCGTGGATGATTTGCCGGTTCCACGGTCTCCGTAAAGAAGTACATTGTTTGCCCTTAAGCCCTCCACGAAAAACCTTGTATTTTCTATCACTTCTTTTCGCTCAAGTTCGTATCCTACCAAATCCGATAACCTAACTGGATCAGGTGTTTCAACTCCTGTAAGCCCATGACCGTTCCGGCTGTTTTCCCAAACAAATCCCTTATACTCTGCGAATTTTCCTGAGCCCCTGACTCTGTAAAATTCTATCAGTGCTTCTAAAGAGTTTTGCCAGCTCTCTTGCGACATAAATAGTTCCATAATTTCATTGGTACTTTCATCCACCGGTATATGGGAAAAATCCCAATCAGGCAGCACCCTTACCAAATGCTTCTCAGACTCGTCATTACAGAGTGCCGATATAACATAGTCCTTAATATCCTTTGATGTTAGCTGGGATATTTTTTGAATACAGTCCAAATCATGTTCTACAGATTTTAATATATTAACATCTATTTTCCTTGTTACCTCCCTGCTGGCATAATCACTGAATGCATTCTCATCATAAATCATTCTCTTAAACACATAATAAACAAATGAATTAAAAGAATTATTTTTTGTCAGGATATGATAAAACTCACCATAGTAACCAGCAAAGGTAAGAGGATCAATGTCGTTGTTATCAATATATTTTACCAGCTTATTAAGGCTTGCAATAACTTCATCCTGTAATATACCTCTGTAAATAGTTATGGATCCTAAGCATATATTAGCTTCTTTAATTTTACTAAACATATCTCAAATACTCCTTATCAATTAGTCATATCACCAGGATAACCTTTTACGTTGCAGTAAGAAATTGTAGTGCAGTAAAAAGGCGGGGTCTGTAGTAGCCCGCCCTTTTATAATTTCAGTATATATAATTTTAATCCTTCAATCAATCCTTAGGAAGCTACACTTACAGCTTTTATATCATCCATTATCAATGTACCATTACCTGTAAATCCATCAACCTGGTTAACATATATGCCAATAGCTTCTATGTCATTAAGGTTATCTATCATCAAAGCTGCTTTATTAGGTTCTGATTCCCATGGGGCAGGTGTGAAATCAGAGAATTTCAATATTAGATTTTTCTCTGTTGTATCAGCAAAAGTTGGATAAACCTCGAAGTATATACCGTTGGCTTTGATTTGCACTACCATTTTCTGGTTTAATCCATCAGGCTTAATGTTCATTGACAATGCATTAAGTGTACTCCAATCAGCACCGCCCAATTGTTTAACAATTCCGCTATATCCATTTCCACCGATAGTGTAGTCAAATTTGACAGCTTTGCCCAAGTTGTGTGATACAAGAGAAACTGTTGAAGTATCTCCTGCTGGGGTATAAGCATTTTTAAGCTCTGCATTGTCATTAAAATATCCTTCAAAATCATCTACTAATGTAGGATCAGCAGGCTTTACCTTAATACCGCTTATGAAAGCTACATTGTCAATATATATAGGTCCTTCATAGTTCCAGTCAAAAGCTACAAAAGCCATTATCAATCCAGTCGCTGTTGCATCTTCCAGGTCAACAAGAACATTGTAGCGATACATCTTACCATAATCTCCTGTCTCCACAGTATCTTGTTTAAAGTCACTTAAGTGCAGCTGTAATGCCCCTTCACCGTATTTTTTGTATCCCGGTTCAGCTGGCATCAATGCCATTGTGTATGGCTTAAAGAGTGTGTCTTTTACACTTTCAGGTAAAATTATATCGAACGCCACTTTGTTAACCTTTGACATATCTACATCATTATTTATTCCCGAAAGCTTAACCTTTAATTCCTGATATGTCCAGTCACTGCCGTCATCGTTGTCAACAAACTTGGAATCAACCTTAACTGCTTTAAGATTACTATCATAAGAAACAGCACCTGTTGCACTTGCACCTTCAGGAGCATATGAACCATCATAGCTGATATTGCCTAATTCCCTATCGAATGTATACTGCTTCAAAGGTATATCAGCCATTACCTTAATTTTTATTTTTTCTTTTGACATTGTGTCATCATCATATAATACAGTCACAGTCAAATCCATCTTGGTTCCGTTCTGCTCAATTGTTGGAGTCCAGAGAACACCATACTGTCCGTCTGTATACTTGGACATTGGAAGTTCAGTGTTTCCAGCAGTTAGTGATACTTTTGAAACTTTTTTATCATACTCAAATACCTTTGCTTTTACAGTATAAGGTCCATTAACTGTACTTCCATCATAAAGATTGGAGATATACATATAAGACTTTTCTGCAACAGTATCAACATCCAAACCATAGAATCCATCTATTGTATCGCTGAATACTGTGAAGTCATCATTATAGAAATTAACAAAATCCTGTAAAAGTTCACTGTTACCATAAATGGAATGGTGCATATATGGTACCCAGAACTGGTTCATGTCAAAGTTCGCCCAAACCAGCATGTATGCTGCTTTATTTTTTCCAGCTTCCGCACTTTCCTTCAATGCATTAAGAAGTGTTGTAAACCAGCTCTTATTCACATTGTTTTCTTTCTTGATACCACTGGCAATACCTGTTTCAGTGATTGTTACAACTTTGCCTCTCTTATCCGCCATCGCTGTCAACAGTTCAGCACGGCTAACAATGGACTTCATCCAATTAGCCTCTGAAGTCATACTGCCGCTGTCGTCGTATTGGTCAAAACCTAATACGTCAACATAAGCATCGCCTGGATAACGCTCAAGATATTCTGCTTCAGTGCTGAAAGTGCTTGAAGGTGAATATGCGTAAAGGAAATTGTGCACTCCCTTAACATCTCTTAAGTAGTCAACAGTGTACCGATACAGCTTAATGTACTGATCCGGCGTACAGAATGCTGCTCCCCACCAGAACCAGCTTCCTGTATTTTCATGGAAAGGCCTGAAAATTACAGGTATAAGATTTCCATTTTCATCGTTTATGCTTTTAGCAAAAGTCGCAATGTTGTCAAGGAACTTATTATATTCATTATGCTTTGATCCGCCCGGCAATATGTGCGAAACAACATTTCCATTCAAATCATAGAAATCTCCGCCTGTAACAAAGTTAGGCATATGTGCACTTAATGTTATTACCCCGCCTGTTGCATGTGCCTTCTTTACTACATCCGCAAGCAATTTAATGTTTTCTTCAACAGGTAAGGAAGTATTACCAGGTGACTCTTTTCCTTCAATAGAGAGCGTATCCCATCCAAAAACTGCTGGGAACGCACCTACATCATTCATTACATCCGACTTGGTGCCATCTTTGCTTCCGCCGGTTGTAAGACCGAATGTTGTAGCATGCTGCTGTCCGAACATAAGCTTCTTACCGCCGATACCCTTTAATGCCGCAAACAATGATGTAGTTTCTTTTGTAGCTTTTGCATCTACTGCATCAATAGGACTAACATCATATCCGCTTGTTGAAATTTTAGCCTTATCAGTTCTTGGTCCCGGATTTGGATCTGGAATCGGTGTTGGCTTTGGTTCATTGCCTGATGTAGTTCCAACCAAACGGATCTCATCTATATACATTGGAGTTTGTGCTGACCCTGAGAGTTCCTGGATGTTAATCCTCTGGATTGTTTCAGGACTTGCAAGTTCACTCAATTTTATAGTTATTTCTATCCATTCTCCTGCCTTTGCAGTAAAATTAATTTTAGGACTTTCTGATGTTTCATCAGCTGCATCCCTTACTATGGAGAATCCCAATTTTTTATCGCTGTCTCCGCCATTTATCCAGAATTTGATGCTATCGTAGCCCTCTGGTCTTATTTGCTGTGCACTATACAGTGACAAAGCTGCCCATGCATCTGTATACTCTACAGAAATAGCACCAGTTCCTTCTTTAACTTTGGCAGTGCTAGCAAAATCAGCAGTAGTACTCCATGACCAGTTCTGCATACCTGTTGGCAATGAATCCTGATAAATATTCATAACCTTCTCCTTAACAATTGGTGCCTCACCTATCAGGCTTAAATCATCAATATAAATTGGAGTTTGTGCTGCACCGGAAAGCTCTTGAATGTTAATCCTCTGGATTGTTTCAGGATTTGCCAGCTCGCTCATTTTGACCTTAACTTCTGTCCATTCTCCTGCTTTCGCAGTAAAATTAATTTTAGGACTTTCCGATGTATCATCTGCTGCATCCCTAATTATATAAAATCCCAGTTTCTTATCGCTGTCTCCGCCGTTAACAAAGAAACTAATATAATCGTATCCTTCTGTCTTTATCGGCTGACTGCTGTAAATGGATAATGCTGCCCATGCATCTGTGTATGTTACCCCAAGTGACTTGGTACCGTTTTTAACAGTTGTTGTCACTTCTGTGTCCTTGGTAGTACTCCATGACCAATCCTGAAGTCCGCAGCTAAAGCATCATCATAAACTGTAAATGTCTTTGCTGTTGGCTGTGCTTGCGGAATAGCTGCCAGAGTTAGGTTATCAACATATATTGGAGTCTGAGCTGCCCCGGAACGTTCCTGAATGTTAATTCTCTGAATTGTTTCAGGGTTACCCAAATCACTTAATTTCACTTTTATTTCTGTCCATACCCCTGCTTTTGCAGTAAACTCTACTGTTGTACTTGCCGTATCTTCAGTAGCATCGGTTATGCAATAAAGGCCTAGCTTCTTGTCGCTGTCACCGCCATTTACCCAGAAATTGATGCTTTCATAACCTGCCGTTTCTATCTTTGTCGGACTGTATAAAGATAATGCAGCCCACCCATCTGTATATGTAACAGCTATTGAATTACCTTCCTTTGCTACAGTTGTGTTTGCAAAATCTCTTTCGCTTGTCCATGACCAATCCTGCCAACCTGTCAACAAGCTGTCCTTGTAAACATTAATGTCGGTCTTTGGTCCGGGTTTTACTGTTGGTTTAGGTGTTGGAGTATTTGTTGGTGTAAATGTTGGTGTTGGTGTGTTTGTTGGTGTTGGAGTCATAGGAGCAACATCAACATAATCAGCAGGTGTGGCACCAAAATGCTTTGCTATTATTAATACATCCTGCATGCTTACTGTTGCATCCATGTCAAAGTTAACATCTGCATTATAGTTTGCATCACCCTTCACTGTATTGAAGGCTTTAGCAACAGCAAAAACATCAGCCATGTTTATCATATTATCGGCAATACCGTTTTTAGGTATATCTCCTGCCCACAAATCAAGGGGCTTTTCAGCTGTTGATATGTATGTCTCTGTGCTTCCGGGAACATTCTTAACCAGTCTTGACAGATATCCCGGTTTTGATACTACCAGATCGTATCCTTCGTCTTGTTTCTGAACCCCCTCAATTTTGAAAAAGCCCAGAGAGTCAGTAACTGCATTTAATGTAGTTCCCATTACGGAAACTTTGAAATCTGAATTAATTGATTTGTTGTTTGATTTAAAATCCGGTGCAATATATCCCGAGATGCTTATTGTATCAACTTCTCCGGCGGCTGCACCTGCACTCATGGGCAATGCAACAGATGATGCCATCACTGCAAAGCTCACAAAAGTACTGAGCATTCTTTTCCTCAACATTAACTTTTCCTCCTAAAATAAAATTATTCTAATACCTTCTAAGTCTCTATAACTTATAACCAACTACATTTAATTAGTGCCCTGATCTTGTACACCTACTTTAATAAAACCTGGTTAATTAAGCACCTTCCTTTCGTAACTATATTAGGCACATCATAAAGCAAAGACCAAAAGATATTGTATGTTCTATATCTTATATTTATATAGTATTGATTTAAAATTGAGCTGCATAGATGGGGCTGTTGCAATTACGATTTATAATCGTAGTACAACGCCCCATTTCTATAATGATAGTGAAATATTTTAACCAAAATATTATATTCTTTTTCTTTCTTTTGAAAAAAGAGTATAGCAAATAAAGCTTACTGATTTATGCTCTTTATTATAAACATTTTTATCTAAGCTGTTTTTAATGGATGTAAATATGTAGAACATCGTTCTGACTGAATTTTGTTGTGCAGTTTGTTTACATTATGAGCTAAGCCAAGAAGAATACATTCTGCCAAGATATTCTTTTTCCCTTTACACAAAAAACGTCTGAATCCCATATCTTGTTTTATTTCTCCAAAAGCACCTTCAGACTGAATACTTCGGTTCATTCTGAGCTCTTTTCCCTCATCACTAAGGATTCTGGTTATCGCTGCCTCACGTTTTTGCTGAAATAGTTTTGAAACTTCAAGATGCTTGGTTCGTTCTTCCAATGGCTTTTTGCTGTTTCCCTTAATGCATTTTGATTTAATAGGGCATTGAGTGCAATCTTCACATGTATAACAGGTTTTCTCACTTCTATAGCCAGTCTTGCTTTTGCTGAATTTAATCCCTGTGGCTACAAGCTTTTTACCGCTGCTACATATATAAAAGTCGTTTTCTTTGTCATAGCTCATATTTTCCTTCCTACTGATATCAGTTTTATATTTCCGTGTCTTACTAATTTCATAATTGGAAGGTTTGATAAAAGCAAGCTGACCGTTCTCATCGAGATAGACGTAGTTTTCCTCACTTTCATAGCCTGAGTCTGCAACTATATTTCTGTAAGTATACTTCAAACGACTCTTTATGCTGTCTAAAAATGGTATTAGCGTGGTTGTATCTGTAGGCTGTGGTCCAGCACTAATCCATACTATATATTCAGCATCTACCCCAAACTGAATGTTGTAGCCGGGTTTTAATTGCCCATTCTTCATAGCATCTTCTTTCATCCTCATGAAGGTTGCATCAGGGTCTGTCTTTGAATAGCTATTTCTATCCCCCATAAGATGCAGATGCTTATTATATTTCTTGAGCCTTGATATGTATTCATCCAGCTGTTCAAATGTTTTTTGGAGAGGAGATTTTCTTTTTCCTATACCAGAGACAAATTGAATATCTTCATCGTTTTTTATTTTGCAAAGTTTACGTCTGAGCTTTTTCAAATGGTGCATCTTGATTTCTTCACCATATAAAATCTTAAATCCAAAATTCTCTTCTGTTTGTTTTAAAAAAGTTGGGAGCTTATCCATCAGTTTTTTCTGATTCTTAGTGACAGAACCTTTCCAGACAAAAGTATATTTATTTGATGCAGCTTCAAGCTTTGTCCCATCAATAAATAGATTTTTCATTGAAATTTCTTTGTTTTCAGCAAGCATCTGCGTAAACTGTGCCAAAAGATTTTCTGAAACAGGTGCAAAATGAATACTTCTGAATCTTGCAATTGTTGTATAATCCGGAGCAGGCGAGCCTTCAAGAAGGTACATATAATTAATGTCCCGCTTGCAGGCTCTTTCGATTTTCCTTGTAGAATAATTACTATTCATATAAGCATATAGCATGATCTTCAGCATCTGTGTTGGGGTTGCTTGTTTTTTCCTTAAACGGGAATAAGTCTTATATAATTCTGATAAATTCATCTCCTCTACAATTTGACCCAGCAACCTTACAGAATCATCATTCGGAATCATACATTCAACATTTAACGGCAATTTTAATTGATAGAAACCACCGTGCGTAGTATAATCTTTATGTGTTAAATTTTTTACTAGCATAAAAATATTTTACACCTTTTGCCGGACTTTGAATAGTCTGGCAATTGTTTTTTGCAAGTAAAAAAGGCTCCTACACTAATTTCTTAGTGCAACAGCCCCTTAACTATTATCCATACTGTGTTCTTATCAAAATATACTTTTACTTATTAATTATACCATTGTTATAATCTTCTACAAATACCTAAACAAAATTTTACATGGTTTTTAAAGTGAACTTATTTCACTGGTAGATTTATGTCAGTTGGAAGGTAGTGTATGACTAGAGCTGCATTTAATTGACTTTATTTATAATTAATGAAATAATAAGGTATGTAATACTTCAACAGTCCACAGTCAACTGTTTATTTGTGTTAAGACTTAGAAATCAAACATTTAATATATCCAGTATTATCGAAAAGGAGCCATGATATGGAAAATAATGCTACCGGAATATCATTTAAGGAGATTATCACAAAGCATAAGTCAAGGGTCCTTCTTATGAGCGTTGGCTTAACAATTTTTGAGATTCTTTTTCTAATACTCTCCGCATTTATATCGTGGGAAGACATTTTACTTAGAAAGTCAGGTATAGACTTATCAATTGGGGGATTACTAACTACCTTATCCTTTTTAATATCTTTTATACTTATATGCCTCATTATTTCTTCAATATTGCTCAATTTTGATAAAAGGGATCTATCACTTAATAATTTTTTTTCTTTCCCTTCTTTTAAAGTAATTATTAAATATTTGATATACTTCGTTTTATCATTCATAATGAGGTTATTTGCAGCTATTTTTGTTTTCGCAACATATTCAAGGTTTTATGATTATTCAGAAGATTCAATACCTCTAGTAATCTCAGTCATAGTCTTTCTGATAATGTTGTCATCTGTACTTGGAATAGTAGATTTTTTAGGTGCTAATATAAAAAGCCGCATGATATTGGGTTATAGAAGTACTTTTTTCTACACAATTTCAGCTGACATTGGTAAAGGATTTGGGGTTGAGTTCTTTAAAAATATTTTCATACTTTCTCTTTATTTTGTGTGGTTTTTCATAAAAGATAAAAACAATATCAATACTACTGATCCTTTGGGTATTATGCTTCTTTTTGCAGTATTTTTTATCTTTAACATAATAATACTTGCAGCCTTTAAGATGAGAAAAGACCGTTTGGCTTCATTCGAAGCTATGAATGATGACAACCCGACACCATTAGATGAAGAAGATCACAATGAAATGGGTATTAAGAAAAACTTAATAATAAAACCCAATAGGAAAATATTTTTTCCTATTCTGGCATCTATCCTCATCATTTTTAATATTGTAATAACAGCAGCCGGACTTATTAGTCCAAGAGAAGCCAAAAAAGCGGGTATTGAGGCTGTAGGCAGCAAAAGCAATTATACCGGTATAATAGAAAATGCAAATAAATATAATGTGAATGTACACAATCCCAGCGGGTTTGATCTCCCATACCTGCTTAGTATAGGCTTTTTAGGAAATGCAAGTGCTCTTGATCATACATTCTGGCCCCGCCTAGGAAGTTCAGGGATGACCGAAAATGCCGCATCAGTTCAATCCAAGGACTCCGTCTCCCAGACAAATACACAGGTTGAAGGCATAGACGAGGGTGATGTAGTTAAAACAGACGGCAACTACATATATTATATAAAAGAGAATGATCTTGTTATTGTGAAGACATCTCCAGCCGACCAAATGAAAATTATTTATACCAAAAGTTTTTCTAGCGAACAATTGACACCTGTTGAAATTATGCTCTATAAAAATTACATCACTGTCATAATGGAAGACAGTGAATCTAGCGAGTATGACCAATATTACCAAACTAATTTGGGAAACACAGTTATAAGGACCTATAATGTTGCAAATCCTGAAAGCCTGTCGCTGAAAGAACAATAACGCAAAAAGGAACCTATAAATCATCAAGGCTTATAGAAAACAGACTGTATGTTATAACAACATCCGATGTAAAGTCAAAGGATAATACAATTATTTATCCTCAATATGATGATACAGCAAGTACACAGAGCAAAAAAGATTTTGATTACAATAATCTCTTTTATTTGTCCAATACAGGTAAAAGTATAAGTGCTGTCAATTATATTTCTGTATTCCCTATGGACAATAAAAACACTCCTTTAGTTTTGAAAGCCTATGCCGGAAATGCAGATAATATTTATGTTTCTGAAAAATACATCTATATGGCAGAGTCATCCAGGACAGCTATAGATAACAGCTTAAATGACTTCTGGACCACATTAAATCAAACTGATTTTTATGTTGATTATAAATATGGAACTTATATATACAGGGTGAAAATGCAGGGTAACGACCTTGGAGAATGTGATACGGCTTTTGTTGACGGTATGCTTCATAACCAGTTCTCAATGGATGAATATAATGGCAATCTGAGGCTGGCTGTTGAGTATTACGGTATGAATGACTTATCCAGCAGGGTTTATATACTGGATGATAAGTTAAATCAAATCGGATCTCTTAATGGTCTTGCTCCAGGTGAGCAAATTTACTCAACTCGTTTCATAGGTAACAGACTTTACCTGGTAACCTTTAAGAGGATAGACCCTCTCTTTGTTATTGATCTAAAAAAACCGACACAGCCAAAACTACTTGGAAAGCTTAAAATTCCAGGCTATAGTGAGTATTTGCATCCCTATGACGAAAATCATATTATTGGCTTTGGCAAAGATACTAGCGGCGGGAATGAATTCTTTTCCTGGTACCAGGGTATAAAAATGGCTATGTTTGATGTGACGGATGTAAACAACCCAAAGGAAAAATTTGTAGAAATCATAGGAGATCGCGGAAGTGATTCTGAACTTCTCAGAAATCACAAATCTCTTCTATATATGAAAGATCCAAACATAATGGCTTTCCCTGTAAGTGTTACTGAAAAGCCGGTTAATGAAGAGAATGACAGGAATGATTCATCTTATGGTACTATTAAGTTTCAGGGAGCATATGTTTATAATGTAAGCAGCAGTGAAGGATTCAAGCTCAGGGGTAAAATCTCTCATCTTTCACAATCGGACATTCCTGCAATAACTGACGACCATATCACCAAAGATCCGTCATTTATTGACAGGATAATCTATATCAACAATGTGCTTTATACATTATCAGGTGAATGCATCAAAGCAACAGATTATACTGGAATGAAGGAACTGGGTTTCAAATACTTTGACAAAAAATAAAGTATGAATATAGTCCTTTTTCCTTATTGTTCTATGTCAATTTTTGTTGTAAGATATATTTGCCACAATTTTTCGGAGATTTTAATTTGCAAATAATTTAAAATTAATATTAAGAAATAAGAAAAAAGTAAAATTTGTATTCATTTACGTGACTCAAACCTTAGTCTAACATTGTAATTTATATTTAGGATAGGTAGCTCTAAATATAATCTTTAATCCATAGTTTATTTAAATCCGGTTAATAAATATTATCTTTTACTACCTACTTAAAAAGTCTGGTAGTTTATTAATAAAAATTAGTAAAAGGGGGTAAGTTTGTTATGGCAATTGAAGTATTTAATAGGTATGAGAATAAATTCATGATGAATACCGATACCTATGAAAAGGTTCTACGTACGCTGGATGAGTACATGGAACTGGATGAATACAACAAAACACATGATTTTTACACAATCGCCAATATCTATTATGATACCGATGATCATCATCTCATCCGAAAATCATTATCCAAACCCAAATATAAGGAAAAGCTTCGTTTGCGTGCCTATGGTGTTCCTTCTCTTGATGACAAGGTTTATTTGGAAATCAAGAAAAAAGTATTTGGTCTAGTTAACAAAAGAAGAACTAAATTAGTACTAAGTGAAGCATATGATTTTGTAGCTACAGGACAGAAGCCTGAGCTGAAGAAATATATGAACAGACAGGTACTGAATGAAATTGAGTATTTTTTGTCGGTTTATGATTTAGAGCCAAAGCTCTATCTGGCGTATGATAGAAAGGCTTACTTCGGTCGAGACAATCGAGACCTTAGAATTACCTTTGATACAAACATTAGAACAAGAAGAGAAGACTTACGCCTGGAGTTAGGTGATCATGGTGAGCAACTTCTTGACAAGGATGTCTGGCTAATGGAAGTAAAAGCTGAGAAGACCATACCCATATGGCTTACCAGGATGCTGAGTGAATACAAGCTATATAAGAAAAGTTTTTCAAAATACGGAACAGAGTTTAAAACCATGATAAGTAAGGTTAGAAGCTCAAAGGTAGTTATGTAAACCGAATTAAAGCGGTTTATGACTTTTAATCACAAAATATATATAGAGATAAATTCTTAAATTTATTCTAGGAGGAAATGATTTGAAATGATAGACGAAATTTTTAATATGGCAGAAATTAATGTAACATTAAATTTTACCACTGCACTTTTAACCATTTTTACAGCTTTTGTATTAGGAATAGTTATAAGTTTTACATTTATGAAGACAAATAACAAAGGAGCGTCATCACCACAAGGCTTTTCTTTGACTTTGGTAATGCTGCCTCCGATAATCGCAATCATTATTTTACTTATTGGCAACAATGTTGCAAGGGCTTTTGGTCTTTCAGGAGCATTTGCAATAATACGCTTCAGAAGTGCAGCCGGCGATCCAAAGGATATTTCATATGTGTTATTTGCAATGGCAGCAGGTCTTTCCTGCGGCAGCGGCTTTTTCGGATATGCCGCACTGTTTACAGCCATTTTGTGCTTGTTCATGGTAGTTTTAAACAAAATGAATTTTGGTGTAAGCAATGTAACAAGTAAGCTTTTAAAGATTACAATTCCTGAAGATCTGGATTATCAGGGCGTGTTTGATGATGTTTTTGAAAAATATACAACCAGTTATGAGCTAAGAAAGATAAAGACTACAGACCTTGGGACATTATTCGAGCTGGTCTATAGTGTAAAAATGAAGGAAGATATCAATCAAAAAGAGTTTTTAGATGCTTTACGCTGTAGAAACGGTAATTTGAATATTATATTGTCAATGAATGCTGATGTTGCTTCTTATTAAAAAGTTTGGAGCAGTATATGAGATAAATAAAACAGTAAACAAAGTCGCTTGCGATTTTGCAATCTTAATATCGTCGTAAAAATTATGGTGTCTACATTTGTTGCTATCAGTACATTTCAATTCTTGTAAGACACCACATTTTTATAGATATTAAATAATTTTAAAGGGGGATAACTATGAAAAAACTTATGCCTGGTATCATTGCAGGTACACTTATTCTAACTGCAGCAATGATACCTTCAGTAAATTTGAAAGGATATGCCGAATCCGGACAAGCACTGTTTATCAACGAGGTTATGGCAGCAAATACTGCCACCTTAAGGGACGGAGATGTAGACGACGCAAAAAATGGAGCGTTGGGTGGTGCTTATTCCGACTGGATTGAAATCTACAATGGAAGCAGCCAGCCTGTTGATTTAACAGGTTATACTATTTCTGATGATAGTGCAGCTTGGATAATATCGGGAGGGATAGTTCCAGCCAATGGTTATATATTGATATGGGCATCGGATAAAAACAAAGTGGCAACTGATGGGCAGTTACATACCAATTTCAAACTGACTTCAGCAGGAGAAACCATCACTTTAAAAAAGTCTGACGGTGTAGTAATTGACTCTGTAAAATTTCCTGCACTTGTAGACGACCAATCCTATAGCCGCATTACTGATGGTGCTTCTGAATTCACAACTGCCTCAAACCCAACACCACGAAATAAAAATATATCGAGTGTCCCCTCAACAGGATACATAATATCCGGATATGTAAAACCGTCCTTTTCTACTATAAATAAGAATGTGTACAAAGACTTCAAAGTTGCAATAGCACAAAACAGTAAAACTGCTATGACTGACTCTAATGGATACTTTGAAATACCTGGTGTTACCGAAGATGAGTATGGATATACATTAAATATAAGCAAAACCGGTTATCTGACACGTACAATCAGCAATATATCCGTTCAAGGAAACATATCACTAGGTTCCGCTGCTGCTCCTGTAGAAATGTGGGCTGGTGACGTTTTGCAAGATAACGCTATCAATATGAGTGACGTTATAAAAATAGCCAATAGCTTTAATGCAATCACAACTGATGCAAACTACAGCACTGCAGCAGATATAAACATAAATGGTTCCATTAATATGGAAGATGTAATTATTTTAGCAAAAGGCTTTAATAGTACTTCAAATGATTATCCTGCAGTTACTCCTATAACAACTTCATCACCTACAGGACCTGCTACTCCAACTCCTACACCAGTGGACCCTGATGCGTGGAAGCTCAATGCAGGTACAATTAATCTGGGGACTTCAATAACTTATACAGGTACAGGTATATCTGTTAACGGCTCTGTTATAAATATCACTGCCGGAGGCGATCATACTGTAAAAGGTACTTTGGCAGACGGAATGATATGTATTGACACTACTGAAAAGGTTAAACTGAGGTTAAGCGGAGCAAGCATAACCAACTCAACTGGTCCAGCTATATATTGTAAGGATGCGGACAAGTTTTATATTACTCTAGAGGAGAATACAACCAGCACCCTCGTTGATGGAAAAACATACAGTGATCAGAGTACCAATGCAGCTCTATATACCAGCGATGACCTGGAAATCAAAGGTAAGGGAACTCTAAATATAACAGGTAATTACAGCCATGCCATTTCCGGCAAGGACGATATTCTTATAGAAAATGGAAATATTAATGTTATATCTGCAGTAAGCGATGGTATTCATGCCAATGGATCAATTGATATTACAGGAGGAAAACTAAGCGTTACAGCATCCAAAGATGCTATCCAAAATGAAGACAAAGAACTCACAATAGATGGGGGAACACTAAATCTTTCCGCAGGAGGTCAGGCTTTGGTTTCTGATACAGAGGTAATAGTAAACGGCGGAACTATCAATGTTACAAAGAGTGATGCAGCTATAGAGTCTCCTTCAATTACTATTAACAATGGCTCATTATACCTGATTTCAAAGAAAGCAAATCCTCTTAACGGCAGTGTGTCTATAACAATCAACGGTGGTACCGTTGTAGGACATGGACCAGAGTCACAATCTGATAGTGTATCTGGCGGTACATTTACAATAAACGGTGGAACGGTATTATTGGCAGGCACAAATGTAACTGTATACCAGTATCCGTCAGCAGAATCCTCACAGAATTCATTAGCTGTATCATTCACATCAGCTCAAACAGCAAGTTCAGCTCTTTGCATAAAGGATTCTACAGGAAAAGTACATGCTATAACAAAACCAAAATATGGCTATAATTCAGTAATATTCTCTTCTCCTGATCTTGCAAAAGGCTCCGCATATTCTATCTATACTGATGGAACTGTTTCAGGAGGTACTGAATCAAACGGATTAATAACCGGAGCAACTTATATCGGCGGAACAATAATATCAATAGGTACAATTTAACTTATACTTGAAACTTATGCATAAGTCATTTTGTAAAAATATGAGGGATTAGGTTATAAGGCTAATTCCTTATATTTTTACACTTTTTGCAACAGCATGCTTACAATAAAATTTAAGATTTAATTAATTAGGTATTATCAAACTCCCCCATTAAAAGCCATAACTTAGTTTGAATAACTATATGAAAAAGTAGTTAAACGAAAACATTTAAACAAATCACAATATATTGAACTATTTTAAAGGAGGATTACTTATGAAAAAACTCATTCCCGGACTGATTACAGGTGCAATTGTCTTAACTTCGTTAATTATACCTGTAACTAGTTTAAACGTATCCGCAGCTTCTGGACAAACGCTATCAGGTTATGTCAAACCATCTATTACAACAACAAACAAAAGTTTGTATTCAAACTTTAACGTTGTTGTATCGGAAAACGGAAAAAGTGTCATGACTGATACAAATGGATTCTTTGAAATAACAGATATTGTACCAAGCGGCTCAGGATACACTATTAAAATAAGCAAAAGCGGGTATCTTACACGTACAATTAATGCACCTTCCGATCAAGGAAACATCGTTTTAGGCTCAGCTAATTCACCTGTAGATTTATTAGCTGGTGATATCACACAAGACGGCACCATTAATATGAGCGATGCAATAAAAATAGCTGGCAGCTTTAACGCTGTTAAAAATGATGTCAAATACACAGAAAGCACAGATATAAATTCCAATGGTTCCATCAATATGGAAGATGTGATAATACTGGCGACAGCCTTTGGCAAAACTTCCAGCAGCTATCCTGCTATCACTCCTGTAATAGTACCAACTACCATTCCTTCATCAACACCAACTCCTACTCCCACACCTGTTACATCAGTAGAACCTGGTGAAGAGTGGAAGCTCAATGTAGGTACAATAAACCTGGGAAGCCAAATAACTTATACAGGAAAAGGTATATCAGTCAGCGGAACTACTGTGAACATCACAGCTGGAGGCGATCATACAGTAAAAGGAACCCTGTCAAATGGCATGATAATTATTGATACTGCCGAAAGAGTTAAGTTGAGATTGAGCGGTGCAAATATAACCAATTCAAATGGTCCTGCAATATATTGCAAAAATGCAGATAAATTCTTTATAACTTTAGAAGAAAATACAACAAATACACTTATAGATGGAAGAACATACAGTGACCAGACCGCTAAAGGAACAATATCTTGTAATGACGACCTTGAAATTAAAGGTAACGGAACTCTGAATATAACAGGAAATTTCAATCACGCAATTAGCGGCGACGATGATATTACTATTGAAAACGGTAATATCAAAGTTACCTCTGCAGCATCTGACGGTGTTCATTCCAATAACTCAATTAATGTTAAGGGCGGAACACTTAATATCACTGCAACCAAGGATTGCTTGCAAACTGAAACAGAAGAACTACTCATTGAAGGCGGTACATTAACTCTAAATGCAGGCAGCCAAGGTATGGCATCTGATACTGTGATAACAGTAGACAATGGGTCTGTTACCATTGCAAAGGCTAAAGAAGGTGTAGAATGTTCAACTATTACTGTAAATGGCGGTACACTAAATATCACATCAACTGATGATGGGCTTAATGCATCCAAGGGTGGCGGTTCAGCACAGAATGACGGAAGTCTCATTAAAATTACAGGTGGATCAGTATACTTGAATTCTACAAATGGTGATCCTCTTGATAGCAATGGATCAGTCTTGGTTTCAGGCGGAACCACTGTAATACATGGACCTCAGTCAGCACCTGAAGTTGGAGCCGATGTTAACGGTACATTTACTGTAAGCGGTGGAACATTCTTTGTTTGCGGCCCAAGTTCCATGATGGCTCAATATCCAACCGGAGCATCTTCACAATATACAATAGCTGCAATGTTTTCTTCTCAAGCTGCTAATTCTGCTCTTTGTGTAAAGGATTCTACAGGAAAAGTATTATTTATCACCAAACCAAAACGTAACTATATTTATGCAGTTTTCTCATCACCTGAACTTAAAAATGGCTCTACATATACAATATATTCCGGTGGTACTGTATCCGGCGGCACTGAAGCTAACGGAGTAATAACCGGTGGTACCTATAATGGGGGAACACAAGTAGCGACTGTAACAATAAACAAATCTCCAACCACTACAGTTAACTGGAGTGGTGGTGGTTTCCCAGGTGGGGGTTGGCCAACCTGGTAATCTTCTTAAGATAATTGCTTAGTGTAAACAAACTATATATGTTGCGAAAAATATAGAAGGCGTTAGTCGGAAGACTGATTCCTTCTAGTTTTTATGTCCAGGAAATTTTTATACCCCTAACAAAATTGTAAATATATTTTAAATAACTATATATTAGGACATTTCAAAAAATACATTGTTCAAGTTTGTTCGAATAATATCATTATTTCAGCTTTTTGAAATGCCCACATTGACCAGTTAATTCATGACTAAAATAAAAATATAGTAGGGGGATTTTACTATGAAAAAGCTTTTAACCAAGCTGATTACAGGTGTAATGTTTTTAACCGTGATAACGGCACCTGCAGCAAACCTAAATGTATCTGCAGCGGGAAACAAGATATCGGGCTATATTAGACCATCCTTTACAACCACAAACAGCAGCCTGTATTCAAATTTTAACGTTATTGCATCGGAAAACGGAAAAAGTGCCATGACTGATGTAAACGGATACTTTGAAATCTCAGATGTTGCATCCAGCCAGTCAGGATATACTATAAGGATCAGTAAAAGCGGCTACTTGACACGGACAATTACTGCTGCTGCAGGTCAAGGAAACATTGTATTAGGTTCACCTAATTCACCCGTTGGTATGTTGGCTGGTGATATTACACAAGACAGAACTATCAACACCAACGCCTACTCCCACACCTGCCACATCAGTAGAACCCGGTGAAGAATGGAAGCTCAACACAGGTACAATTAACCTGGGAAGCTCGATAACCTATATAGGAACAGGCATATCGGTCAGCGGAACCACTGTGAACATCACAGCTGGAGGCGATCATATTGTAAAAGGAACCCTGTCAAATGGTATGATAATTATTGATACCACTGAAAGAGTTAAATTGAGATTGAGCGGTGCAAATATAACAAATACAAATGGTCCTGCAATATATTGTAAAAATGCAGATAAATTCTTTATAACTCTAGAAGAAAATACAATAAATACACTAACTGACACAAGTACATACACCGACCAGACTGCTAAAGGAACTCTATTTAGCAATGACGACTTGGAAATTAGGGGAAAAGGAACTCTTAATATAACCGGTAAATTCAATCACGCCATAAGCGGTGATGATGATGTAACTATTGAAAATGGTGTAATAATTGTTATATCTGCAGTTAATGACGGTATTCATGCAAATGGTTCACTTAATATAAAAGGCGGAACATTAAACATTACCGTGTCTAAGGATGCTCTCCAAAGCGAAACTGAGGAAATACTTATAGAGGATGGAGCATTAACTCTTTCTGCCGGCAGCCAGGGTCTTACAACAGATACAGGAGTAACAATTAATGGCGGAAATATTAAAGTTATAAAATGTAATGAAGGTATTCAATCCAAATTAACAAACATCAACGGAGGTACTTTATCTATTGAATCAACCGATGACTCATTAAATTCATCAATGGGCAAACGTACAGAAGCAAATGATGGCAGTCAGCTCAGCATAAACGGCGGATCAGTTTATTTAAGTGCAACAAAAGGCGATACCATAGATATTAACGGTAATGCAAAATTCACTGGTGGTACTGTTATTGTATGCGGTTCTACAGGAGAGCCAGGTGCTGATGTTAACGGAACATTCACAATAAGCGGCGGGTTGGTATTAATTACAGGCTCAAATAATGGCATGAATGAATATCCTACAGGGGCCTCACCACAATATACAATTGCTACTATGCTTACAGCAGCACAAACTGCCAATACTGCACTTTGCGTTAAGGATTCCACAGGAAAAGTACTTGCTATAACCAAACCCAAACGCAACTTCTATTCAATAGTTTTCTCCTCATCTGAATTAAAACAAGGCTCTGCATATACCCTTTATATCGGTGGAACTGTTTTAGGCGGTACCGAAATAAACGACTTAATAGCAGGTGCTTCTTACACTGGTGGAACAGCAGTATCAACAATCACAGTAACTACTTCACCAACAACTGCAATTAACTGGAGAACACGGTAAATAAGGATAAATTGATCATTAATTAATAATAAAGTGGTTGATTAAAGAAAAAAAGAGGAGTTAGTCATTCCAATGCTAATTCCTCCTTTTTTCATATTAATCCCTTTATCTATCAAGATAATCCTTCATGATCTTCCCTGCTATTGGAGCAGAAACGGTTCCTCCAGACCCACCGCTGTATTCCACTATTACTGCTACAGCTATTTTAGGGTTCTCTGCCGGAGCAAAACCTATAAACCAAGCATGTTCCTTATTTTCACCATTTACCGTCAACTCATTCTCTGCTGTTCCGGTTTTTCCTGCTACATTGATACCTTTTACAGCAGCACTCTTACCTGTTCCCTCTTTTACCACCCTGACCATCATATTCTTAACTTTTTTTGCAGCATCAGCAGTAAAAGCATTCCCTAACTTTTCCGGAGCCCATTTCTTCACATCTTTTCCATCAGGATCTACAACCCTGTTAACCAGCATTGGCTTCATCATCACACCATAATTTCCAATACTGGAAGCCAGCATTGCCATATAAAGAGGAGTAACCAGTATTTTCCCCTGTCCTATCGCTACCGATGCCATATCTGTCTTCTCCATTCTGGTATATGGGAAAGTACTCTTTTTAAAAGGAATATCAAAGGCTATATTCTTTTCCATCTCAATACGGTTTGCCATATCCCTTATATTCTTTTCTCCCAGCTTTACTCCAATTTGAGAAAATGCTACATTACTTGATACAACAAGGGCCTTTTCCAGATCTATTTTCCCATGAGCCTTCTTATTGCTGTTGTCAAAGTTTTTACCGTCAATATTCACAGTCCCTTTGTCATTAAAGGTAATATTATCTAAACCGTTTTCCAGTGCAGAAGCAGCTATGGCAACTTTAAAAGTTGATCCAGGTGCATAGAGGCCTTGAGTAGCTCTTGGAAGAAACGGACTGTCTTCCGAATCCACAAGCTCCTTCCACTTTTCCGTAAGAGCACTATTATTCGGATCAAACCCAGGCTTACTTACCATTGCTAATATCTCACCTGTTTTAGGATCCATTGCAACCACAGCACCCTTTTTTGCCCCTAACAGATCATTTGCAAGCTTCTGTAGCCTATTATCAATAGTCAGGTATAGATTGTTTCCTACTTTTTTGCCCTTCAACAAGTTACTGTTAATTCCCATAACCGATTTTAATTCACTTATATCCAATAAATAATTGTTGTACTTTTGTTCAATAAGTGCCCTTCCATATACTTCCGAGTTGTAGCCTATAACATGGCTGTATAAACTGCCAAAAGGGTACTTTCTTTGCCATTTTCCTTTTATATTTGTGCTTTCAGCCAAAACCACACCATTTCTATCGTAAATATCCCCTCTTTTTGTATCGTCTTCTTTCAACTGCTGCCTGCGGTTAAATGAACTGGACTCAATCTTCTTTCCAGTAAAAAGCTGGAAATACGTCAGGTATGCCATAAGGCTAAAGAAGATAGCACACATAAATACTAAAACATGGATAATCTTATTGTTCCTCTGCATCAGCAGTGTCCTCCTCTCCAGAGTAAGACTCTTTAGATAATGCCTGAAGTATTCCTAATGCTATAAACCCTGATACCAAGGAACTTCCTCCATAGCTTATGAATGGAAGAGTAATTCCTGTCAGGGGTATAAGCTTTATTACTCCTCCTATGATTATAAATGTCTGGAATCCAAACATTAATGTAATACCTAAAGCAACAAGCTTCTTAAACAAATCCTTAATATATAGTGCAATTTTAAACCCTCTATATACCAGTAGAAAATACAGCAAAATGACAGCTATCCCGCCAAATATGCCCATTTCCTCACAAATAGCCGAAAATATAAAATCCGTTTTAACCTCCGGTATCAAGTATGGATTGCCTAGTCCTATGCCCCTGCCGAAAAAACCTCCAGCACCTATGGCAAACATGGATTGGGTTATCTGGTAGCCCTTGCCTGCCGCATCAGCCCAAGGATCTAGCCACATTTGCACCCTTATTTTTATATGGTGTACAAAAAAGTACCCTCCAACCCCGCCGATAGTTGCAGCAGAACCATTAAGCAAAAGTAGCCTGATATCATTATCAAAGACATATAGCACCATGAAAAATATTAAAAATAGCAGAAGTGCCGTACCCCATTCCTTCTGAAGAACTAACAAGCCTATGTAGGAATAAACCATAAGAAAAAAAACAATTTTGCTTTTAAGCATGCTGTTATTCAATTTCCATCTTAAATTTACAGACTTATAGTTTAATATAAGCTGTTCAGAGTTCTTAAAATAGCAAGCGATTGTCAAAACAAACAATATCTTTATTATCTCTGACGGCTGAAAGCTATATCCGCCGATCAATATCCAGTTCCTCGACCCATTAATACTGCTGCCAATTGCCAGTGTTGCCATAAATAACATTATTGCAGCGGCATAATAGTAAAACATCAGCTTATCCCTGATCTTTACTTTTCCATATATATAATAGCTCATAAAAAATAATGCTATTCCGATCACAAGCCATAGTATCTGTTTAAAGCCTCTTTCCTGATCCAAACGGTAGATCATTAAAACACCTAGGCTGGCAAGCATTGCAACTACCAAAAACAAATACTCGTCACCCATGTTTTTTTTCACAATAAAGAAATAAGACAGACATATGAGTGCTGTTACAATAAATCCTTCCAGCAATACCATCTCATCATATGGCTTCTTATAGTAATATAATAATCCGAACGCCAGAATATTGGCTATAACCAACATATTTACAGGGCGTTTCAAGCTCAGTAACTTCAGCATACTCCTTCCCCCTATCCGCCATAAACAAACAGAAAATCAACTTGCCCAATGCGAATTTTATCACCGTCTTTTATGGGCATGGCAGTGTTTTTCACTTGCCTGCCGTTGACAAATGTACCGTTTGTGCTGCCAAGATCCTCTACAAAATACGTTCTATCCTTATATGAAAACCTGGCATGATTTGTGGACATGTAAGGATCCTTGATAATTATTTTGTTTTTAGCTGACCGCCCAATATCTACATCCTTGCCAAGCATATAAATTTCCTCTATCTTAAAATCAAACTGCTCTCTTATATTTATAAGCTTTAGGTACGGTATGTTTTTCTTAATTTCAAACTTTTGACTGCTGGCAGACTTTATATCAAGATAGATTAAACGTATTACACCATAAATAAACAGATATATAACAGTCACAAATAAATATTTGAGCAGCGAAGAAAGTATCTCAAACAATTCTTGATCCCTCCTATTCCAAATCATTACCGATCCTATATATCAATTCTATTCCATCACCAACCGCTTTAATGCTTCTTCAAACTTCTGGTCATCCTCTGGGGTTCTTTTTCCGGGGCCTGATACCCTTCCCTTTGCACGCCTAATTTTTTGTGAAATATGCCTTTCAAACAGCAGCCTGTCAATATTATCGTTAGAGTAAATAAGGCCATTTTGGTTTATGGCATTTGCCCCCTTGCCCAAAGCCAGAGCCGCCACGCCAAAATCTTGAGTCACAACAATATCTCCCTTTGTTACCTTGTTTATTAATGCTATGTCAACCGAATCACGGCCTTTATCTACTGTGATAGTCTTTGAATATCCATCATCCAATATATGACTGGTATCTATAAACATAAAAACATTTATGTTTTTTTCTTTTGCAATTCTCACTATAATACTCTTAACGGGGCATGCATCTGCATCAACCAATATATTCATAAAGCCCACATTCCCTTTCAGACTTTCTCCAATTAATTTTTTAGTCATTTCTTATTATAACGTAATATTTCCAGAAATATAAGGTGTTATCACTTGAAAATCCTCTATTCATTATTTATAATTGATAGAGCAATTAATCTTTTACCATGAGGGAGATAGTAATTGGGAAAGAATTTATATATAACCGAAAAACCTTCCGTAGCAGCCAGTTTTGCAGATGTCCTGGGAGTATCCATATCAAAAAGCGACAGGGCACGGGGTTATGCCGAGTCCTCTAATGCTATTATTTCATGGTGCTTTGGTCATCTCATCACTATGGCTTTTCCTGATGCATACGACACAAAATACAAGGAATGGAAGGTAGAACATCTGCCTATAATACCTGAAGAATACAAATATATAGTAATTGATGACAGTGGAGTAAAAAAACAGTTTGAAACAATCAAAAACCTTATGTTAAGGGAAGATGTGGATTATATCTACTCATGCACCGACAGTGGTCGCGAAGGTGAATACATTTTCAGGCTGGTAGCAGCACAAAGCGGATGCAGCAAACCTTCCAAAAGGGTTTGGATATCATCCCATACTGACGATTCCATTAAAAAGGGTATTGATGAGGCGAAAGACCTTTCAGAATACGACTCTCTTGGAATATCTGCCTATAACAGGGCTATAGAGGATTGGCTTTTCGGAATGAATTTCAGCAGGATTTATACATGCCAGTACGGGCGAACGCTTTCAAATCTTCTGAAAGAAGGCAAGTCCTCAGTAATCGCAATAGGCAGGGTTATGACCTGTGTTTTAGGTCTGGTCGTTGACAGAGAGCTGGAAATACGGAATTTCATACCTAAGATACATTATGGTATTGTAGCAAATTTCACATCACAGACCAGCAATATTGAGTATAAGGGTAAATGGCAGCCTAAAAAGGCCGGACCTAAAAAGAAGGATGAAAAGGATAATCAAGAAGAGGAAAAGTATATTTCCAAGGAAGAAGCAGAAGAAATTATAGAAAAACTTAAAGGTAAGGATGCATCAGTTAAAAAGGTAGAAATAAAGGTAAAAAATGAACAGCCGCCACTGCTGTTTAACCTTGCCGAACTACAGTCAGAAGCAAATAAAAAATTCAAACTGCCTGTCGATAAAACCCTTGAAATAGCACAAAGCCTTTACGAGAAGAAAATGATATCGTACCCTAGGACAGACAGCAGGGTTTTATCTACTGATGTGGTTACAGAGCTGCCAAAAATACTTAACGGTCTTTTTTCAAACTCTTCGTATAAGGACATTGTAAAAAGGATAAAGGATTTTGGCGATCTTAAAGTAAACAAAACCTCAAAAAGATTTGTAGACGACAGTAAGGTCACCGACCACTATGCAATAATTCCTACGTATGTTACTACTGAATTGTCAAAGCTGGATAACGACACAAAAAACGTATACAATCTCATAGTTAAGAGATTTCTTGCAGTATTTTATCCTCCGGCGGAGTTTAACACAGTAAAGGTTGAAACTGAAGTAGCTGGAGAAATTTTCACGACTACTGCCAAGACCTTGAAAGAGCCTGGATGGAAAGAAGTTTATGAGGTTTCCACAAAGGACGAAGATGACACCAGCAGTTCCCCTATCCATAAGCTGGTTAAAAAAGAACCTTGCAATGTAAACGGGTTTGAACTGGAAGAAAAGGAGACCAAGCCTCCTCCAAGATATACAGATGGCTCTCTTATTATAACCATGGAAAAGGCCGGCAAATTTATTGAAAACGAAGAGCTTAGAGAGCAAATAAAAACCTCCGGTATAGGTACCTCTGCAACAAGATCAGGTATCATTAAAAAGCTAAAGGATATAAAATATATAAATATCCATCCCAAAACTCAGGTTGTAACACCAACTTTAAAAGGTGAGGCAATAGTAGAGCTAGTGCGTATGACCGCTAAAGAATTATTGAATCCTTCACTCACTGCCAGCTGGGAAAAAGGCCTTGTTATGCTGGAAAATAATGAAACAACCGAGGACGTTTTTAGAGAAAAGCTTCACAATTATATAAAGAGAACAATTGAAAAAGTAAAAAGGTCCAATAACGGCAATATGAGTATTATTAATATCATGAAAGAACATGCGAATAAAGAATAAAATCACTTCGATTTTATTAGGGCATGATCGTTGTCGTGAGAAATTATCGTACAGCATATGAATCAAGGAAAATGTTTTGCAGTAATTAAAATATAAAATGATTATTGCAAAAAATATAGATAAAAGAAAAACAGTTCTGACATCCTACATATAGGTTGTCAGAGCTGTTTTTTTATAAATAGTCCTATTTATTTACAAGCTTTATTTGTGCAAATACTAACTTTTTTCTATTTCTCACTCACTTCAATGCCTTTCAGCCTGCACTTTACCTTATACTGTACCAATTCGGTAATCTTAGGCTCCTTACCGCATAAAGGACATGATTCCCTTCTTGCCCATTTTACCTCTCTAAAACTGCTTGCCAGTGCGTCAAAGGTAAGAATCCTGCCTGTTATATTTTGACCCATTCCCGTTATAAACTTAATTGCCTCAAGTGCTTGCATTGAGCCTACTACTCCGGTTACAGCACCAAGTATGCCAACATCACTGCAGGTTGGAAGTACACCATCCTCCGGTGGATAAGGATAAAGACATCTGTAGCAGGGGGTTTCATCTGGAATTATTGTCATGAGGATACCATCAAGACCTACAGCAGCTCCCTCTACAAGCGGCTTTTTCATAAAATAGCAGCAGTCACTTATGAGGTATCTGGCTGTAAAATTGTCTGTGGCATCAATTACAACATCATACCCTGAAATAATATCCTCAACATTATCAATATGAATACGAGTATTATACTTTATAACCTTCACCTCAGGATTGAGCTTATAAAGCTTTTCCTCTGCACTATCCGTCTTTTTTCTTCCCATATCGGAAGTAAAATGCAGCACCTGTCTGTTAAGATTGGATATTGTAACAGTATCAAAGTCTACAACTCCAATATTGCCAACGCCTGCCGCTGCAAGATACAGAAGAGCAGGAGAACCTAATCCTCCACTCCCTGCAACAAGTATTTTTGCCTTTTTAAGCTTATCCTGTCCCTCTGCCCCAAAGCCGTCCAATATGATCTGCCTTGAATATCTTAAACCCTCATAATTTTCACTATTTGTATCAGCTTTATCCATAATACATCAACCGCCCCCGATAAATTTAACAATTTCCAGGTTGTCTCCATCCTTCAATGTTATTTCGTTCCATTTTGACTTATCAGGGATTTCAAAATTATATTCCACTACAACGATTTTTGGATCAACTCCTGCTGATTCAAGATAATCCTTTATGGAAAGAATTTTTTCCAACTCTACCTTTTTTCCGTTTACCGTAACAGTGTACATGGAAATCCTCCTTTATCCGTCCGTACTTAGTAATGCCTAAGTAATGCCTAAGAAATAACTTCGTATTCCTAGCCATTACTTATACAATTGTTTTCCTATTCAAAAGTGGGTCTTTCTCCGCACATTATCTTGTTCATTGTCCTTACTGCACACATTTTGCCGCACATTGTGCAGGAATCTTCAATTTCAGGTATTGACGATTTCCTGTACTTCCTTGGCTTTTCTTCATCAATAGCCAACTTGAACATACCTTCCCAATCCAGGTTCTTCCTCGCAAGGCTCATCTGGTAGTCCTGCTCCCTAGCTCCTTTTATACCTTTAGCTATATCTGCAGCATGGGCAGCAATCTTAACCGCCACAATGCCTTCCTTCATATCCTCCAGATCAGGTAAACGCAAGTGCTCGGCAGGGGTTACATAGCAAAGAAAATCTGCACCGCTTGCTGCAGCAATTGCTCCACCGATAGCACTTGTTATATGGTCATATCCCGGTGCAATATCGGTAACCAATGGCCCAAGTACATAGAAAGGAGCATTATGGCAAAGTCTTTTCTGTAGTACCATATTGGCCTGGATTTCATTAATAGCCATATGGCCAGGGCCTTCAATCATAACCTGTACATCCTTGGCCCAAGCCCTCTTTGTAAGTTCTCCCAATGTTATAAGCTCCTCTATCTGACAGGCATCAGTAGCATCGTGTATGCTTCCGGGCCTACATGCATCACCAAGGCTAATTGTTACATCGTATTCCCTGCAAACCTCCAAAAGGTCATCGAAATATTCATAAAATGGGTTTTCATTGCCGGTCAGCTCCATCCATGCATATATCAGTGATCCACCCCTTGAAACAATGTTTGTAAGCCTTCCATTGTTTTTAAGCCTCTCAGCTGTCTTTCTGTTAATACCTGCATGGATGGTCATAAAGTCCACACCATCCTCAGCATGTACCCTTACAACATCAAGGAGCTCTTGCACCGATATCTGCCCCAAATCCTTATCGAGGTGTCCAATAACATCATACATGGGAACAGTGCCTATCATAGCCTTCGACATTCCTACCAGCTTACGTCTAAATTCCCTTGTCTTTCCATAGGAGCTAAGATCCATTATAGCTTCAGCCCCCATTTCTATGGCCTTCCTTGCTTTTTCAATCTCAAATTCAAAATCTCTGCAATCCCTTGAAATGCCAAGATTTACATTGATTTTGGTCCTCAATCCCTCTCCAACACCCTCAGGCTCCAAACCTGGATGGTTCTTATTTGCGGGTATCGCTACTCTTCCCTCTGCAACCAATACCAGAAGTTTTTGAGGGTCCATGCCCTCTTTTTCAGCTACCTTCTTAATCTGCTCGGTCAGTATTCCCTTCCTAGCTGCCTCCATTTGTGTTTTATATTCCATTTTGATTAACTCCCTTCATAATATTCCTGGCAGAAGCAATTACCTCACCAATATCCTCTGCACCTACAATCTCCGTTACCAGGGCCACACATTTGGCACCATGCTCCGCTACCGTTTTTAGATTATGCAGCTTTATCCCTCCTATAGCAACAAAGGGAATTTTAACATTCTGCACTGCATAATCAAGATATTCAAATCCAACAGGATCACATACATCCTTTTTAGTAAAAGTTTTAAAAACGGGACCAACACCAATATAATCCGCACCGCCTTCAATGGCCTTCATCGCCTGTTCCGGCGAATGTGTGGAAACCCCAATAAGCATTGAGTTACCCACCAGCTGCCTGGCTGCATAAAGGGGAAGATCATCCTGGCCTATATGTACACCATCTGCCATGACACTTCTCGCAAGCTCAATATTATCGTTTACTATAAAGGTTGCACCTGCTGCATAAGTCATCTCCCTTATCTTAATACACTGGCGGTATTTTTCCATCATGGTTTTGTCCTTTTCCCTGTACTGTATAAGCTTTATGCCTGCTTCTAACATCCTGGAAACTACTTCAATATTATCCCTTCCTAAAGAATATTCTTCTGCCGTAAGACAGTATATATCTGTTTTCAGGCAATCAATCCTTACGAAAGGCTTTAATGCAAGAGAAAACTCTTTTTCCAATGTATAAAGACCGTACCTGATTCTTTCATAGATCCTTGAAACTTCGTCCTTTCCCATTATCTTTAGTGTTTCCTCAATGCTCCTTATAGCTTCCTGTGCCCTTTTAAAATTAGCTGCCACAAGCTCACGTATATCATTTTTGCCGTCCACTCCAAGCTTTTCCGATACTGATGGTCCTACATCACCTTCCGAATCTCTATATTGTATAATATCAAAGGCATATCCATTCATACTTTTTCTCGTATCATGCCTCAATGATTTGAGTTTCGAAGTCAATTCCCTGTTGTTAAGTGAGAACCTTGATATATCCTCCAATACCCTTAACCCCTCTGATGCCCTATTTATATTGGCATCAATCAGTCTTTCAAACCCTTCCACCTTATCTCACCTGCCTAATCATATAATTTTGTCATATGTACTGCCAATCCTTAAATACCGGCTGAAAGCCCTTACTATAAAGCATCTGTCTGATCTCTTCAACGCTTCTGTCGTCAGATATTTCAAACTGGCCGTCACCATGTTTTTCATTATATCCCCCAACCTCAGTAACTGAGCCCGCTGACATCCTTGTGACTCCAAGGCCTACAAGGTTGTCTCTAAAACAAGACCTTTCCCTTGTGGAAACAGTTATACCTACATGTCTCAAAAACAGCCTTGCCGCAAGCATAATCTGCACAAAATCCCTATCATCCACAGGTGAGGGAACCTCGAAGCTTCCTGTATGAGGACGCATCCTGGGAATTGACAGGCTGATTTCAACTTCAGGATACTTGCTTGTAAGATAGTGTGCATGAAGTGCAGTATAAAAAGCCTCTGTCCTCCAGTCTCCAAGGCCCATCAAAGCACCTATGCCTACAGACCTCATACCGCTTCTGCATCCCCTCTCAGGTGTATCAAGACGATAATGGTAATCCTTTTTAGGACCTGACGGATGCATTATTTTATATACATCTTCGTCGTATACCTCCTGATAAATTGTAAGGCCATCAACTCCATTATTTACAAGAAGCCTGTATTCCTCCTCATCCAAAGGATAAACTTCTATGGAAATGGACGTAAAATACTCTGATATAACCTTTACACACTCTTTAATATACTCTACAGAAGAATGCTTTCTGGATTCACCTGTAAGAATAAGGATGTGCCTTATACCCATTTGGGAAATAGCTTTTGCCTCAATCTTCAGGTCTTCCATTGTCAGCTTTCTTCTATCCAGTTCATTGTGAACATTAAAACCACAGTATAAGCAATTATTAACACAGTAATTGGCAAGATATAAAGGTGCATATAAGACCATTGCCCTTCCGAAATGCTGAAGGGTTATCTTCTGTGCCTTTCTTGCCATTTCTTCCAGAAAGCCGGAGGCAGCAGGAGAGATGAGGACAAAATAATCATCAATAGAAAAACTTTCCTTTGAAAGTACTCTTGTCACCTCTTCCTTGCTTACACTTTGTATCCTTTCAAGGACGGCATTCTGCTCATATTTTTTTATTACATCATAAAAACTCATATTATTCACCATCTATTCTATATACATATCACTAGACTATTTCTTAGACATTCAAAAATCCGGTAAGGGGTGATGAAGCTTCAGCAAAATCCTTTACTGCTCCTGTCCCTGCCAGATAAGCCATTCTACCTGCGTTAACAGCTAATGCAAAAGCTTGTGCCATCGACACCGCATCACCTGCTGAAGCAATCGCAGTATTAACAAGCACAGCCGATGCTCCAAGCTCCATAGCCTCGGCAGCCTCGGAAGGCTTGCCTATTCCGGCATCTACAACGATAGGAAGGTCAATTTCATCAATCATAATCTTAACAAGCTCTTTTGTTTTAAGGCCCTTATTTGTCCCAATAGGAGCACCAAGTGGCATTACAGCAGCAGCACCTGCATCTCTCATCCTTTTTGCCATCATAAGATCCGGGCTCATATAAGGTAAAACAACGAACCCTTCCTTGGCCAATATTTCAGTAGCCTTAAGTGTTTCAAAATTATCCGGTAACAAATACTTGGTATCAGATATTACCTCAATCTTTATCCAATTCCCACAGCCCATAGCTTTTGCAAGGCGTGCAATTCTCACAGCCTCTTCCGCGTTTCTAGCCCCCGAAGTATTAGGCATTAAAACACATTCCTTAGGTATGAAATTCAGCATATTTTCATCCTTCGAATCAAGATCCACACGCCTGACAGCAACAGTAACAACCTGTGCTCCTGACCTGTCTACGATCTTGGGTATAAGTGAATTTGAAGAATATTTGCCTGAACCTATAAACAATCTGCTTCTTAGTTCTATTCCTCCAATAACCAAAACATCCTTAGACATTTTTCCAGCTCCCCCTCTTTAAATTTCCCTAGAGACAAAAATTCCTTTGAAAATTAAATAAAGCTTACCCGTAAGGATAAGCTCTCTTTTTTAAATAAGTATTACAATCGCTTCCCTACGACGGAATTATCCGTATCAGGTTCATAGGGTTGAAACAAAGGTTTCTCTCAGCTTTAGTCATTTCTTAAAGCACCCCTAGCATATAAATTTTATATTCAATTATATTTTTATCGCTAAAAAATTATAACACATTATTTATATTACTGCAATATTTCATTTTTTGTGTTCTTTACTCATGCCTTAATTTATCCATCTGTCCAATAGCATGCATGATACATTTGTCATTAAATCCTGAACCCTTTCTGCCGGTACAGGCCTTCCAAACAAATAGCCTTGAACATTATCACACTTGCAGCTTTTAAGATAGTCAAGCTGACTCTTGGTTTCAACACCTTCTGCTACCACCTCTAGATTAAGCTTATGCACTAAAGATACAATGGAGCCTGTAATATCTTTTTCTACAGAATCTTCGTCCATATTTTTTATAAAGCTTTTATCAATTTTAAGGGTATTTAAAGGCAAATTCTTAAGATAATTGAGAGAAGCGTACCCTGTCCCAAAATCATCCATGGATATCTTTACCCCAATACTCCTAAGCCCTTCCAATATTGAACGTATCTTTTCAAATGAATCAGCAAGAACTCCTTCTGTTATTTCCAATTCAAGATGTGATGGCTCTAAGCCTGTCTCCTTTAGTATTCTTTTCACCATTTCAGAAAAGTTACTTTGCTTTAACTGAATAGATGATACATTAATGGATATCAATACATCAGGATAGCAGTTAGCATTCCATAGTGCCCCCTGCCTGCAGGCATTCTCAAATATCCATTCTCCGATTTGGACAATCAGGCCTGTTTCCTCTGCTATAGGTATAAACTCCGACGGTTCTATAATACCTAAATCCTTATCAAACCATCTGATTAGGGCTTCTATGGCTCTAGTTTTGCCCGTACTCAAATCGACTTGAAGCTGATAATTGAGGGTAAACTTTTGATCCTTTAGTGCTGCTCTTAGCTTCCTCTCGATAAGATGCTTCCTTATCATTGTTTGCTTCATATCCAGGCTAAAAAACTGGATGTTATTCTTACCAATTGCTTTTGCCTTATACATGGCAGTATCAGCATTCTTGAGGATTTCCATAATATTCTTTCCATCAGTTGGATACATGGCAACGCCGATGCTAATGCTTATATTGAATGTATGCATTTCCAGCTCGAAAGGTTCATTTACAGCATCTCTAAGGCGTTCACAAAACTCAAAAGCCTCATCCTGCTCACTAATATTTTGCAGCAATACAGCAAACTCGTCTCCTCCTATCCTTGCCAATGTCTCATAGTTTCTGACACTCTGAGAAAGACGTTTTGCAATTATCTTAAGAAATATATCCCCAATATCATGCCCCATACTATCATTGATTTCCTTAAAATTATCTACATCAAGCAATACAACTGCAACATTCCTTTTATTTCTTTCCGCCATTCCCACAGCTATTGACAACCTATCCATGAACAATGCTCTGTTAGGCAGTCCTGTCAATGAGTCATGAAATGCCAAATATTCAATATATGCTGCCTGTTCCTTTAACTTACTTATATCAGAAATAGCACCAGCCAGCATATGTATTTTTCCACTTTTATTATACATTGCCTTACCGGTTACTCTGATCCACTTATAATTTCCGTCCTTTGCCTTCATTCTGCATTCATATTCATATTTTTCAGTCTTATTGTCAATATGGCGTAAATATTCTTCATAATTTTTATCCAAATCGTCAGGGTGTATAATATCATTCCATATATCAATTTCCTGCAGTTCATCAGGTTCATAACCCAAAATTTCATGCCATTTCCCGGCAAAAACCCTTTTATTGCCCTGTACATCGGGGTACCAGATACCATCAGTTGTTGCATCTGAAACCAACATATACATATCATTCATTCTTTTAATTTCGCCATTTTTAGCCTGAAGTTCTTCGTACCGTATCCTCAGTTCTTCTTCCGATTTGCTAAGTTCCCCATACATCTCATTAAGCTTCTCATTCTTCTCTAAAAGGATAGCTTCATTTTTCTTTAACTCAGTTATGTCATTAAAAATTGCAATGAAGTATTCCTTTTCAGGTGAGTAAGAATTTACAGAATACCATCTGTCAAAAACCTCTGAGTAATGAACCTTGGTTGCAGCCTTACCGCTTATAGCTACCTGCCCGAAAAACTCTATCCATTTGGCTGTATCGTTATCAATATGAGGTATAATTTGCCTGATAGTTTTACCAACTACCATATCCCTTGAAAGCCCTGTATGCTTTTCAAATGCAAGATTGACTTCTATATATTCATAATCAATGGGACTTCCACAATCATCTAAAATAATTCTGTGGTACGCAAAAGCATTGCTCATATTTTCTATCACCATCTTACAGAACCTACCCGCAAACTCCATTTTCTTTACCACCTTTACCCTATGTGTACGTTACCATTTAATTTTATAAGCAGGATTGCATACGAGTATATTCTACACATCTTTGAATTATCCTCCATTTTTTATAAATAAAATGTAATATTATCCCTGAATATGACTGATTTTTTAAATTGCGTTTGACTACCCCGGCAACATGACAAAAAGTGGTTTAACAGTATTAACCATTACTGTCAAACCACTTTTTGTCATGATATTTTAGAGATACCGAGCTGTAAAATAATGTTAATTATTTCATTTTATTAAATATCAATCTGAACTATTTTATTTAATGCAATTGATTGCCCTACATCTATAATGCGCTGATTTTCAGAACCCCTGTAACTTAGCATAAGATTTCTTTTATTTTCTTCATATTTGCCGTCTACAATAACATCTGAATTCTCAAAAAGCTCATCCCATCCTACTCTTTCATTCTTACACTTCAATATATCTTCATAGGAATATCCGGTATAAGTCATTACATCATAGCCGTTGGCTTTAGCCTTTTTCGCAAGCTGGCCAAAACATTCGGCCTGTTCGAAAGGCTCTCCGCCGCTTAAGGTTATACCATCTAAAAGGGGATTAGCTTTCATCTCGCTTATTATACTATCCACTTCAACAATACTTCCACCTTCAAAGGAATGGGTATGAGGGTTATGGCAGCCTTTACAATTATGCTTACACCCCTGAGCAAAAACTACATACCTTAAACCCGGACCATCAACAATTGACTCTTTAACCACTCCGGCAATTCTAATAAACTTGCTCATACTTATTACCTCCAGAGATTACGTTCCTGCATAGTGCCTTTTTCTATCTCTTACCTCTGCCTTCTTTGCATCATTGAATCGTTCAAGAGTACCAACAAGATAACCTGTTATCCTTCTAATCCTCTCAAACTTTACATCATCTTCCTGACGACCGCATGCCGGGCACTCGTTGCCTATGATTCCGGTAAATCCGCATACAGGATCCCTGTCTACAGGATGATTAATGGACCCATATCCTATGCCGGCTTCCTTCATAGCCCGTACAATCTTCTCAAATGCATTCAAGTTTTGCGACGGATTCCCATCCAGCTCCACATAAGTGATATGTCCGGCATTTGTAAGTTCATGATAGGGTGCCTCAAGCCTTATTTTATCAAATGCACTTATTTCGTAATACACCGGTATATGAAAGCTGTTTGTATAATAATCCTTATCTGTTACACCTTCTATAACTCCATAAATATTTCTGTCGTACTTTACAAATCTTCCAGCCGTTCCTTCTGCCGGTGTAGCTATTAGCGTAAAATTCATATTATATTTGGCACTGGCTTCATTCATTTTGTTTCTCATAAATCCAATTACTTCAATGCCTAAATTCTGTGCCTCCTGTGATTCACCATGATGCTTTCCTATCAAAGCCTTAAGGCATTCGGCAAGCCCAATAAACCCCATAGTCAATGTTCCATGCTTAAGTACTTCTCCTATCTCATCATCCCACCCCAGTTTGTCGGAATCAATCCATATTCCTTGCCCCATAAGGAATGGGAAGTTTTTAACTTTTTTGCTTGCTTGAATTTTGTAACGTTCATAAAGCTGATCAACAACCAGTTTTATTTTTCTTTCTAATTCATCAAAGAAAATATTGATGTTTTTATTACTCCTAAGTGCTATTCTTGGGAGATTTACCGTTGTAAAGCTAAGATTCCCCCTGCCATAAATAACCTCTCTATCAGTATCGTAAACATTTCCAATAACCCTTGTACGACATCCCATATATGCAATTTCGGTTTCAGGTTGGCTAGGCTTGTAATATTTAAGATTGTATGGTGCATCCAGGAAAGAAAAGTTTGGAAACAACCTTTTTGCACTTACCCTACATGCAAGCTTAAACAAATCGTAGTTAGGATCTTCCGGATTATAGTTAACCCCTTCCTTAACTTTGAAAATATGTATTGGGAATATTGGGGTTTCTCCATTACCTAATCCAGCTTCTGTAGCCAGCAAAAGATTTTTTATTACCAGTCTACCCTCCGGCGAAGTATCCGTTCCGTAATTGATGGAGCTGAAAGGAATTTGTGCCCCAGCCCTGCTGTGCATTGTATTAAGGTTATGAACAAAAGCTTCCATAGCCTGATATGTCCTTCTGTCTGTTTCAGTATCTGCTGTTTTAATCGCAAAATTTTGACATTTACGAGCTATATCTTCATCTTTAACAAGCTTAATTAACAATTCCTTTTCATACTTGGCATAGAGCTCCCCATGCCCCAGTGTAGGATCTAATCCATAGTTTGCCCTTATTTTATCAACAATGAGATTTGTGTGTTCTTCTGCATCTTCCAAGCCAGCCAGTAAAGTCAAGGCTTTAACCATGTTTTCCTTGTACAGCCTTATAAATGTTTTGGCTACACCCGGTGCCATACCAAAATCAAAGGTTGGTATGCTCTGACCCCCATGCTGATCATTCTGGTTGGATTGTATTGCTATGCAAGCTAGAGCAGAATAACTATGAATATCATTTGGCTCTCTTAAATGTCCATGTCCTGTGCTGAAACCGCCTCTAAAAAGTTTGGCTATATCAATCTGGCAGCATGTTGTCGTAAGTGTAAGAAAATCCATGTCATGAATATGTATGTCACCCTCTTTATGGGCTTTGGCATGCTCCGGCTTTAAGACACGCATCTCATAAAACTGCTTCGCACCTTCAGAGCCATACTTAAGCATTGTTCCCATTGCAGTATCGCCATCAATATTGGCATTCTCACGCTTCATGTCATTGTCTTTGGCTTCTTTAAATGTCAGCTCTTCGTAGACCTTCATTAGTCTGGTGTTCATTTCTCTGATTCTAGTACGTTCAGCCCTGTATAATATAAATTCCTTTGATGTGCGTACATGACCTGTCTCCATCAAAATTATTTCAACAGCATCCTGTATCTCCTCAACAGTAGGAGTAAGATTTCTTTGGGAGTTTTCAATATACTCTGCAACCTTTATGGCTAAAGCCATTGCTGTATTATAGTCCTTGCCTCCGGTTGCTGAAGCAGCCTTGAATATAGCATTAGCTATTTTCTCAATATTAAACGGAACTTCTCTTCCATCACGTTTTTTGATTTTACTTATCATACCTGTACGTATCCTCCCTATATTTGTACATACCTTCATAAGACACAATAAAAGCCTTCGTTTATCGAAAAGCTTTTATTAAAAGACCTGTATTTACAGCACTTGTTTTGTGCAATATTTAGTGACTTAATATTATCACATACAATATATTGTGTCAATCCGATATTTAGCAATAGTAAACAAAATCACCAAATGGTTTATAACCCTGCTATAAAAAAATCATGATGCAGCATACACCATGATTTTATATACATATAGCAGTTGGTTATCTATACATGCTATTTTAATATAAGAAGTGTGTGGACTAATTTTTGTGGTACCCCTTATCTCCATATGGCTGCAACTTTTCCAGCCACTTGTTCTCCAATTTTTTCAGTTCATCCTTCATATCAAAATAACCCTCTTCAGGCTGTTCCAATACTTCAAGCACCTCAAATACGAATGCATCTTTCCCGTATTTGTTCCAATCCTCCTGAAGAAGCTTATTTCTGTATACACCGGTATTTAGCTCTATCTGCCTTCCATTAATGGTTTTTAAATTTGGTGTAACTACCAAAAATACCTTGCCGTTTTCAACATTTCTTATCTGGTATATTCCTGCTTCAGTCTTTATTTCCTTATACTGATTCTTTAGCTCCTTTTTACGCTCCAAGTTCAACCCCTCCGTTCCATGATCATATTTCCTGACCCAATATTGGCTTCCATTCTGCTTTCTGTCCATAAACCCATATTCTATAAGATAACGCCTTAATGTAACAAAATCAGGAAATGCCTCCTTCAAAATTTCATTAACTTCTTTTTCTGAATATAGTTTATCTTGTTCAAATCTATTTACTAACTGTTCAAGAACAACAATTCTGTTTTTTTCCCTCATGTCTATAGCCTTTAATGGTCCATAAACACCTTCCGGAAAATACCTTTCAATAATTTTATCCTTTTCCTCCCGGGTTACTTCACTTCTTTTGCTGCATGCCACGTCAGAAATCCGTCTTTTCACATTCTTATAATTCTTATTAGAACCCTCTCTTAAAAGATCCATTAATACAAGAAATATTTTTGCCTGACGTTCCTTTTCCCGAAGAACAAATCTATGATTCCTTATAGTTGAACTGCTTCCGATACCCATTTCATTTTTTATTTCCTCATCACTCATATCTTGATAAAAAAGCTTTAGAAGCTTACTCTGGTGGTGTGATAAACCGCTTAGAGACTTATCCATGTCTGTCAAATACTCAAAAATACTTCCATGAGTACTTTCGATATGAAGCTTCATGTACTTTTCAGCTTCATAAAGCACATTATCTTTGGGATATATTACCCCTTTTTGTACAGATTCTCCGCAAATCAAGCATACATATTCATCCACCTCATCTGAGTAACCTCTTTTCATATCCGATATGGAAGAATTAAACAGCCTCTCATTCCCGCCCAATTTCCAAACACCTTCTTTATAAGTTTGTTTTTTTACAAACATTTTATAGTTTTGTTTATATATTGTCAATAATCACAATCTATTCTTTTTATCGTATATATTAGCCATATCTTTAATCTTTAGTAACATTTATAAAAAATTAATCTAGAAACATTTGACAAACACCCACATTAGTGATAAAATTATTTTTTATACTACGTCCCATCTAGTATTACTTAAAAATTTGATGATTTGAAAACCCATTCTTATTTAATCACCCTATATAAAACTTTTGAGGATTAAAAGAGGAATTACTAAGTTGTACATTTTTCGACAAGGATGCTACAATATAATTGTACGTAAACCTCCTATTTCTACTCGGTATAAGGAGATATAAATAGAGACTTATGAAACAGGGCAAAGTTTTCGAAAGATTATGACGCAAAGCCGTGGGTCTAAGGCAGTATGCTATGATCGCCAGGTTACCATTAAAAGGTTCTGTTTATAACTCTTTAACATTGAGAGGAGATAGGTCCTAGATATTATTTCCTTATACCATGTTTTTTTAAGGAAGTTTGCGTATAGGAACTAAATAATTGTGTTAATTGGGATTCAATAGAATCCTTTTTTTATGTTCAGGAAATTTACTCAAACCAGTTCATGAACCATTTATTCTAATGGTTCTGATATAAATAAGTCTGCATCCAAAAGTCCTACTAACTATCATTGAATCATGATAAAATTAAATGGATCTATAAAACAATAAACAGATTAAGGGATAGCTTTAAATAATTCGTTTATTTGCCACTTCTATGTGCATAAACGAACATATTCTTGTAAATGCAATTGTTCTGTGAAATACGCCGAAAAGACTTATCATACTTGGCGGGATAATTTGCAGGTAAGGCATTGAAGGTACTTAATGAAATTCATATTAACCGTTATTTATTTTAGTATAATTGGAGGAATTGTATATGGGGTTGTTTGATTTCTTTAAGAAGAAAGAAGAAAATATTTGGGATAAAGTATATGAAACCAGAAAATCAATTTGGGAAAATCAATTTGGACCCTTTCCTGATGAGGTTCAAAACTCATGAATTTAACGGGTATATGGGTTGGCGGATGTTTGATACAAATATACTCGGAGAAACTTAATGGATTATGGGTTACTTCATCTTTTGGGCTAACAAATTCAGACATGCCTGCAAAATCTAAACTTGAACGTTCAAAAATTAATAGTACCGATGGAAAAGCTACAAGTTTTGAGCAAGTAGTTGTTTCAAGGTTGCCTAGGAAAGTTCCTGAGGAATGGGCTGGATATGGATACGAGATAGTTGTATTGGCAAAAGAAAAAAACACATGGCCATACGGCTTTCTTAATAATATAGTTCAAATGGAAATATTCCAAGATGTAGGTATTTTAGAAAGGGTTTATGACGTAGGTGCATTGACTGTAGAAAAAATAAGAATTAGTATGACTGATTATTGTAATTTTTTGATATGTATTCCTCCGGAACCTATACAAAGTGAATTCATTTTACCTAATGGAAAAGGCAGGTTACTTATAGCTATGTCAATCAGTGACAGTGAAATGAATTATGCAATAGAAAATGGACAAACAAAATTATTGGAATTGTTTATTTCTAATGGAATTCCATTAATTAGTGACCTAAATAGAGAACCTATCATTTAGTCTATATACTGTGAATAAGAGAGAATTTAAGGATGCACTATCCGTGGTGCAGAATTACTTTGGCAGTACTACGAAGAATGTCTAATATTGTATAGCATGAATAAATAATATAATAGAAATGTGAGGATGAGAATTATGGCTAAAGCAGTTATAGTTATCGACATGCAGAATATTTGCGTAGGAGATGCCCATGCAAAATTTTTTAAGTATAACAACAAGGAACTTATTGCTGCTGTAAATAAGGTAATTAAAGATAATGAAGGAAATCCGATTTTTTACATATTAAATATTATGAAAGATAATTTAATCAATAAGCTTGCACCTTTTAAGGCATTTGAAGGGAGTGAAAATGTAGAATTAGTGAATACCTTAGAAGTAGTATCAAATTATTTTTTTAAGAAGTATAAGAGCGATGCATTTACTAATCCTAAATTGAAAGAAAAATTGGATGAATTAAATATTGATGAAATAGAGGTAATTGGTGTTGATGGTGGAGGTTGTGTGGCTTTAACAGCATTAGGTGCTATTAAGGCTGGATATAAAGTTACTATTAATACAGATGCAATAGGTACTATGTTTCACAAACGAGCAAATAAGTATAATGAGAAATTAAAGAAACTGGGAGCAAAATTTATATAAAGTGTAGCATCAAAGTTGATAAGAGTTACTACTAAAATGAACGCTTTAGCGTGTGCACCAACCGACAATAAAATACAATGGTCACGATTGTGAACTAAGGGGTCCATTGACTGACTACATACCTTTTGTTATTTTTTAAATGTAAACAAAATCTAAATAGTTTAAGGTTTTATAGGGTTCCGCAGTTTAAAAATTATAACTGGTCTGGTCCAAGATAAAACGCACAGTCTGCTGTGTTCACGGAAGGATAAAAGCCTGGGAGATATTTCACAATATTACCACGGCTTTTTTATTTTTTATACATTGCCAGGAGAGTGAAAGTTATGAAATGGTTACTATTAGTTATTGTCGGACTTTTGGGAGTGTGGTGGGCTATTGGATTAAAATATTCACAAGGTTTTACAAAACTCGTGCCAAATATATTTACTATATTTGGGATGATTGCAAGTTTCTATTTTTTATCATTAGCTTTAAAAAGCCTTCCATTAAACTGCATATGCAATTTGGACAGGAATCGGTACTGTTGGGACTGTAATTTTAGGGTGTTCTACTAATACACAATAGTTTTATAATATGACCTGAACTGTTTATAAACAACCCAACAAATCAGAATTTGAGGTGAAATGCTATGGGAAAATATACAAAACAAGAATTAGAAGGAGCTCTACAAATTGTTTCTTCAGCTATCAGTAAATGTGAAAAAACACAGCTAAAATTTGTGGAGGGTACCTCTCATCACACACTTCAAGAATATGATAAAAGCAACGTATATTTCAAAATGATTGATAATAGATGAAATTAGTAAAAAAGGTTAAACCGTTTTAGTTATGTACCAGGAGAGTGGCTTGATTATTATGGAGAGTAACTTGTTTTAAATGTGTTAGAAGTATGTTAGAAATAGAATTAGAATTAAAAGGGTTTAAGAAAATTAAAATCTTCTTAAACCCTTGGTGCGGATGACAGGACTTGAACCTGCACGGGTTTGCCCACTGGAACCTAAATCCAGCGCGTCTGCCAATTCCACCACATCCGCATGTAATATTTCAAAGTCTATAATATTATAATTCGCTTTATCAAATTTGTCAAGCCGGTAAAATTGAATAAATCTCAAATAGACAATAAGAAATTCTAGCACCTCTATATGTCATATTTGGGGTTTTAACCCAGTTGCAGCATGTAGAGGTACTAGAATCTCTAAAACATTAGGGCAAAGCCATTATTACTTCAGTACCTTTAGTGGTATGTAACTTTTTTAAATATAGTGAGCTGCTGATAAGATAGAAATACCGATAATCACCAATAAAATGATAGTGTAAAATGTAATCTTGAAAGCCTTCTTAAGTTTGGTAGATTCACGTCTTTTATAACTTTTGATGGAATACGTTCTTGGAACTAATTTGTAGTCATCTCCAAACATAACCACACCCCCTCATTCATATATATATTATAACTTATCAGTTTACATAAAATCTATGGAAAATGCTGACGTAGGACCGTCTTATACCAACTCATTTTATTGTCGGCAAGTTAATTGTAAACATAACCCCCTTGCCTTCACTGCTTACACATTCAATATTACCGTCAAAATATTTTGATACAATATTGTAAACTACAAACATTCCTAAACCGGAACCACCTTGACCCCTTTTAGTTGTAAAAAATGGTTCAAAAATCCTCCTTTGTATTTCTTTACTCATCCCCTTGCCATTATCACTGAAATGCAAAACAACGAAGTCATCGTTGGATTTACTTGCTTTTATATGGATAAGGCCCTCTTCATCCGGTTCAAATCCATGAATGATTGAATTCATAATTAGATTGGTTATTACTTGGGCCAAAGGTCCTGGATATGTCTTCAAAACAATCTCATCATATTCACTCTCTACTCTTATATCAATGCTGGTTTTCTTTAAAATATGCTTTAAACTTGTAACAACATCTTTAATATAATCAATAAGATTTATTTCTCTGCTCTCTTCACTTGTCTGATCTACAGCAATTTTCTTAAAACTACCGATCAAATCTGCTGCTCGTTTAAGATTTGATAGTAGAATATTGGATGTTTCCTCAATCATATCGGTATAATGCTTGAATTCTTTTTTGATAATGAATTAGTGTTAACCTTATCAATCAATTCCTTGTTTTTATCCTGAAGATAGGATGCCGCGGATACACTAACACCGATAGGAGTGTTTATCTCGTGGGAAACCCCTGCTACTAATCCTCCCAATGATGCAAGCTTTTCAGACTGGATGATTTGTTCCTGTGCATTTTTCAATTCCTCATTTATTGTTTTCAACTGATAATTGGTTTCAATCAGATCCATATTCAATTTTTCAAGTTCCACCTGACGATTATCAATCTCTATATAGGCAACCTTAATACTTATAATCATTTCATTGAAAGCCCTTGACAAAAGACTTATCTCATCATCCCCTGAAACTTTGGCAAAAGGTATATCGAAATTCCCCTGAGTAACTTGAAAACTCATATTTTCAAGTTTTGCCAAACTGATTGTAACCCTCTTCAGAACCATATATACCATCAAAATAATTACTATAATCAGAACTACGTTTATAACAAATATTCCTATATTCAACCTCCACATCTTTTTACTTATATAATCCCTCATTTGATTTCCTTTATTTAGTTCCTGCATTGTTAGATCTATTGCAGATTTTTTTACATTATCCATTTGAAGCTCAATCTTTATATAGCTGCTTCTTACTCGCGAGTCATACTTTTCAGACATACTCATACTGCTGTCACATAGTTTCAGATACAGTGACACATCGCTTGAAAAATACAAGTACTTCTGGTCGGACGAGACTTCTATCTTTTTCTGTTCTTTTTCAATTTCCGCTTTTAGTTGGTAATACATATCTCTATTTTCATGAAGCAATGGATCACTTATATATTCTCTGATAACCGGCAAAACCTTTACACAATTTGTTAGTATTTTGTCAACTGTCAATAATTTCTCATGCATGGAAAAATACTTGGCCAAATAAATATCGTTGATCAAAAGGCTAATTACGGAAGAGAGTATTATAGGAATAGTGGCAGCCAGAATGAGTATTATAATCTTTGTCTTCAAACTTTTAATCTTGAACACTCTTTTTATTCTTTCCTTTATGCCTAAATCTCGAAAAATATTTATCACTCAACCACCTCCACAATTTCGAAATTAATTGTGTTATCAAGTGAATAGTAATAACTAAAATATAACTTCCGCTATAAAATTCACTTAAGCGTTGACTTAACCCGTCAATACCCGAGTAGAAATCGGAAGTAATATTTTAGTCATTCCTTATCTCCTATATACAGCGTCCTTGTTAAGGTATCCGCTTTTCACAAGTAATTCATCCAAATTATCCTTATTTACTGAAATAGGTGCTAAGAGAATGGCAGGTATATCCTTTTTGTCATTGTTAATCTTAGTTGTTGTATCAATTTTTTCATTATTAATCATTTTTAATGAAACTTCAATAGCCTTTCTTCCTAGCATACGAGTATCCTTGAATACTGTCATCAGCTGGGTACCGTCAATAATCCTTCTAGCAGCTAAAACTTCTGCATCCTGACCCGTTACTGGAATTTTTCCAGCAAGATTATTATCTGCCAGTGCTCTGATGCATCCTCCTGCAGTACCGTCATTTGGAGCAATAACTGCCTGTATATTACCCTTATTATCTTTTATAGCTTTATTCATTAAATTAAATGCATTATCCGGATTCCAATCTACTATAGCTTCTTTAGTCACCACTTTTATGTCACGTTTATCAACCAAAGGCTTTAAATATTTTTCAACACCTTTTGAGATATAATAGGAATTTCTATCGTTAGGTGCACCTGTAAAAAATACATAATTACCTTTAGGTACGGCTTCTATAATGCTTTTGCCAATTAACTCCCCAACCTTTTCATTGTCAAAAGATATGTATAAATCAATATCCTCATTCATAATTAACCTATCATAGCTTAAAACCTTTACATTCTTGGAGTGTGCCTCCCTAACTATTACCGCTGCTTTTTCAGTATCATAGGGTATTAATATAAGAAGTTGTATGCCCTTCATAATCATGCTTGAACATTGTGTAGCCTGCTTTACTGCATCCATCTCTGCATTCTCATATATCAATTCTATCCCCAGCTTTTCACATTCCTCCTTAATAACCTTAAAATCCGTTATCCAGCGATCTTCCTGGAGACTAGGCAGAGATATGCCTATTTTATATCTTTTATCAGGTTTTTCGGGATTATTAGATTTTGCCTTATCCAAAAGGCTATCGTCAGATCTACTCCCGCAACCTCCTGCAATAATTGCAACGCTAAGAATTATAAAAAACAATACCCATCTCAAACATGTCTTCATTTTATAGCCTCCTATCACTTATACTCTTCAAATAGTCAATCTGGAAAACTACTTTTTATATTCAGCATCTGATCTATATTATTAAGAAATATATCCGTAAGCTTAGGATCAAAATGTTTACCTATCTCAGCTTTGAAAAGCTCTATTATTCTACCGGTGTCCCATGAATCCTTGTACACCCTTTTTGATGCCAGTGCATCAAATACATCAGCAATAGCTACAATTCTTGCATAATAATCTATGCTCGTGCCTTTTAATCCATATGGATAGCCAGTCCCGTCATATTTTTCATGATGTTGAAGAGCTATTGTAGCCGCGATATTAATTACCTTACCTTTTGAGCTTTTTAACATGTTGTAACCGATAGTTGAATGTGTTTTTATACACTCAAATTCTTCAACAGTAAGCTTACCTGGTTTATTTAATATTGAGTCGGGTATTCCAAGCTTACCTACATCATGCATGGTAGAAGCAATACTAATTATCTCAGCTTCTTCTTCAGATAACCCCGATTCTAAAGCCATAAGCCTTGAATATTCTGCAACTCTTTTAACGTGAAATCCTGTCTCATTAGACCTTGATTCTGCAATTTCTCCAAGTGTGAATATCATTTCCTTCTGACTTGTATGAATTTCCTGTTTAAGAAAAAAGTTATCGAACGCCATACAAATGTTGGAGCAAAAAATTTCAGTAAGCTCCATTTCAATATCGCCAAATTCCTTATTATTTTTGATGTATATAATGTTCTCGGAGCCTAAATAATTCTGAAAGTAGGAAACAAAATGCTTATCTTCTTGCACTTTGTCTTTCTTATTTATAGCTCTGTTAATTATTTCAATAGACTTTGAAGGTAGTACTTCTTCAATTTTTCTCCCTATGCAGCCCATGTACTCGCCAACTGCAAACTCAGTATAATATGAATCCTCATGCCTGACTGCCCCTATAATTGATATTTCAGGATTTTCTTTGTTCTTAATATCCACTATTGAATCTAGTTGTAACATCATGCTTGCTACAAGGCTTTTAAAGGATTGGCTCTTATATAATTGATATGATGATTTGATAATTTTTTCAAGAACTTTTTTACTGCTTTCTAAGACTTTCATATCATTATAAGATCTTAATGCTGTCAGAACAGATACAAATAACTTATCTGCCGTTATTTCTGACTTTAGCTTATAATCATTTATATCATAATTAATAATAACAGCTCTCTCAGGTGCCTGGCCAGGCTGACCTGTCCTTAAAATAATCCTGGTAATCTTATTTCCCAGCTCTTCTCTAACATACTTTATAAATTTAAAACCACTATCATCCGTTTTCATTACAACGTCTAGTAAAACCACCGCAATATCCGGTTGTTTTGTGATTATTTCCATTGCTTCATCTTCCGAATAAGCGTCAAAAATTCTCAGGCCTTTATTCTCAAATTTAAAATCCTCAAGAATTATTTTCGTTATGCTGTGAACAGAATCTTCATCATCTACCACCAATATTTTCCAGTTGTCTGAACATTCCTTTTCTTCATCATCATTTTCCAATAGTACAATCATTTCATCTTCAGCCGAATCATTGACTTTATTTATTGTAACATCAGGTTTCATAACGATTTTCACCACCAGAATATTTTAAATTATAAGATCGGATATATTATCTATTATCGGCATTTAATTTATTTTCGACATACTTTTGTATTTGTTTTAACATCTATAATAAATTCTGCTAAAGTCATGACAAAAAAATGCTATTCATTTCTTTTTGCATCAATCAAGCAAAAAAATGCTATTATATATCAAATAAATACATTGAAAATATATGGAATAATAGTAATATAAGATACATATTGGTTTTCTGGTTCTATAATTTAATGGAGTCAGTACAAAAATTAATATGATATTTAATTGAAGTCTCCCCAAAACAAAAATAAGGTGTTTAATTGCACCTTATTTTTGTTTTTTTGTATATATTCAAAATTCCTGCTATTCACGCCATGGTATTTTTGACCATCATAAAATCAATTATTTCTGCTGCATCTTCAATTGAAGAACAAAGGGGCAGTATTTGATCTACTTTTGTTACCTTGAAAAGTTCTATTATGAACAAGTCTTTAACGACTGCAACCACTGCAGACTTTTGAGGCTTTTTACTCATAAAGTTAAAAATTACTCCAAACCCAGCACTATCTATTTTTGTAATACCGGAAAAATCAAGAATATATCCTTCAGCATCAATCAAGATTTTATTTATCTTAGCTTTTGCCATCTGTGATGTATTGAAAACAAGACATCCATTGAATTTAATTATTTGGTTTCTTTCTGTTATTGACTCTGATATTAATAAAATATCTGAGTTTAAATCTTTATTCATATTATCTTCATTCCTTTCTTAGATATAATCCTTAAGAATGATTAAAATATAACTTCTGCAGTAAATTTCGCTTCCTAAGTTGACTTAGCTTGCCAACAATCGCATAAAATCAGAATTAATAATTTAACCACTACTTAACATAATCTTTGTTAAGAACACGATTATAAATACTATGTCAGCAAGTACAATTTCTATAGTTAATTTTTTTTGTGGTAAAAAGGCAAACAGATGCACAAGATATAAGTTAATTTATGAATGGGTTTATTATAAAAAATGAGATATATAAATAATTCTACAAAAGATTTCATTATCCTCTTTAAAGACATTAAAAAACCTGGAGAAAATCATAAAGTGATTTTGCAACCTTAATACCATGAGAAATTGTGGTGTAGAATACACCATAGTTTCCTAGACATAAAAATATCTCGCAGGTATGAAAACCTGCGAGATATTTTTATTTTCCGAATATTCTTTTGAAAAAGCCTTTTTTTTCTTTACCCTCGTTATCTTCTATTTCTTCTTTTTTCTTATCTTCTTTATCTGCTTTAACTTCATTAACTTCTTTTTCTTCTATGTCTTGAGAATCTGCTTCATATTCCTCATATTCATCTTTATCTTTATCATTTTCACCATTATCATATTCATCTTCATTGATTTCAACTTTGTGCTCAAATTCATATTTTCCTTCATCATCTTCTTCCTCTTCTTCAGCTTCATCTAAATCATCAACGCTTTTATTCACATAATTAGGTAAACCACCCAAATATGCTTCAGGCCTTTCACTGCCATCAGCCGGGAACCATCTAATAACCGATCTTGGAGGAGCTGCAATACTCTCCTTAATAGCCACACCCTGCCAACATACACCGCCCGGTCCCACAACTATTTGACCATTTTTAAAGACCAGCCCTCTGTTATTGAGATAGAACACTTCGGTGTTTCTGAAAAAGTTCACAATATCATTTGGATCAAATTCACCTTTTATAAATATCGCCTCATGGTCTATAGTATCAAGCTGGCCCATGCCAACTGTATCCATCAAAGCCCATTTGTCACTGTCAGGGAAATTGAACAGTCGAATATTGGACCATATTTCAAGTGGATACATACCCATCTTTTCATATCTTTCCAGAAGACCGTCCACAATTTCATCGGAAGCCAGGCACTCTCCATTTGGATTAAAATAGCATAATGCTTCTGACATTTGAAGCACATTTTGGCATACCTTTGTTAAAAACATCATCTCATGTCCCGGATCATAATTCTTAGGTAAAACAGGGGTATCCTTGTCCACATTGCTACCCAAAACATAACTTGAGCGTATTCTTATAAAAGCTTTGTGCTCAGCTGCATTCTTGCTCCCATCCTCATAAAGCCATGATTGTTGGGCTGAATGACTTAGGCTGCCTGGATAAGTGAAAGGGCCGAAATAACCCATTGACCATGCTCCAAAAAGCATTTCTTCTTTTTCCGGGTCCCCCATATGGTCTGGCCAGGGTTTATCAACCACATCAACTGTAATATAACCATTAACTTCTGGCCGATAAGAAATCAGAACACTCGGCCCTCCAAAATACCACTGTTCGGAATTCTCATTCTTTGCCACAAGTTTAAAATCTTCTGCAAAAATTTGCTCCAACTTACTAAATAAAACAGGTTCCGATAATAGAACCACCATGCCTTGTGAAAATAACCCCTTAGGCATATAGCACCTCCAAAACAATTTTATATATAAAGACTTTCATTTCAAATTAATATTATAAATTTACATGTATTAATCTTAGCCCAGTTTTGTGATTACTGCAAGATATTTATTATGATTGGCTATTAGCTTTTTGCAATCTCAAGTCTTATTTTTATATTTATAAACCCCAACCATAAGTATAATTGATGAAAGAGTAAACACATATGCCCCTATAGATGATAAATTGCCAAAAAAGAAAGTGTTTTTTGTCGTTATATACTTAATACCGCATAGTATCGCAAGGCAGCTGCTTACATATCCAATCAGCTCGTTTATCTTATAATTTTTGATGGTTATAATAATCGGATAAATAAAAAAAACCAAATAGAAGTATGTGCGTTGTTGGATACCATTGCAGGACAATGAAGATAAATTTACCCAACTCAAAGTCATTGACAATGTTGCCAAAATGCCAGCCCCAATAATTATATAACCGCCAATACCCCATTCCCTTTTTATAGTCATTATTATTCCGTCCTTTTGCTATAATTCCGCTATTTCTAAATATAATTAAAAGTGACTAATCAAAGATACCGAACTTAAAACTAGTTATACTATTTGGGTAGAATCGCCTAAGAAGGCTGTTCCTGGTTGCATGGGCGAGCAATGAATCGAAGCGATATGACCGTCCAAGCGAACTTATGTATAACTTTACAGTTCGGTAGCTTTATTAAAGTATCCATGAATTATATTTTAGCAATAATTACAACTTAATGCAATTTGGAATTAAAATGCACCCGAATCTAAAAATGAATTCGGGTGCTACCTATATAACTATATAATTATTTAGTTTGACTTGGATATTATGAAATCAATCTCACCGAAAGAAAACTCAACTGTTATACAGTAAGCTTCCGATAGTTCCGTTATGACGCCGTTATTATTAACGACCTGTGGAGTTAATTCCAATTCCACATTGCTATTTGACATATTCACAAGAAACAAACCGTTTATCTGATTTAGGAATTCTCCTAATGAAGCCTGTACATATTCATCATTTTCAGTAAAGTTTTCCTGTGCAAATTTATTGGCAAAACCTATAAACGCTTTATCATCCCCGCAAATATATGTATCCAATCCTATGTTACCGAATATATTTTGGGTTACCATCCACTGATATTTATAGTTGGAAATAGGCTTCTTTTCCTTAGGAATGAAGCTTCCATCAACAAATCTAACAATATTTCGAAAAAGAAGAGAAAAATAATTTTTATAGATTTCGCCTCCTGGAAGATTGTCAAAGCTGTAAAACCCGCTAACAATTTGATTAAAGTCTCCATTATCGACAGACTGTAGTTGCTCACTTGTCAGACTGTGTTCCTTTTTGTACATATTAATTGCTTCTTCAAACTGCTTCATAGTCATATAATTTTTATCAACCAATGCTTGTCCCAAAAGTAAATAACCAGTTTTCTGTGATGAGAGAAGTTTATCTACTTTTTCTTCATCCAAAAACCCCATCTCAATGGCAATTTCCCCGAATTTCTTATCCACTTTAGACTGAACATCATGGACCTTATTGATGTCTTCCGATGTCATATAGCCCGCATTTACAGCGAGAACACCCAGTTTTAATCGAACCAGGCTCTGGTAATTCAAAGCATCCATTAATTGTTCATTTGTAACTAATTTTTTATTTAAAAGAAAGCTTCCGAAAAGTTGTGTAAACATCTAATTAGCCCTCCTTTTTATAGTTAGTTATAATGTTCTTTATTTGAGCTACATCAACAGGCTTTTGGACAAATTCATATGCACCTGCTTCTAAGGCCTGTTTTAAATGGGTTTTTGTACCGGACGAGGAAGCTATTACCACCTTAGCATTCTTATCAAACTCTATTATTTCTTCGGTAGCCTGAATACCACTTTTAACAGGCATTACAATATCCATAAAAACCAAATCAGGCTTTTCTTCCTTGTATATATCCACAGCCTTTTGCCCGTCCAATGCCTCAAGAACCTCGCTGCAACCACATTCCTGCAAGCAATCCTTTAACTTTTTTCTAATTAGAATAGAATCATCACAAACAAGAACTTTTAATGAATTAGAACTCATAACATTTCCTCCTTAATTATTGGTTTGAAGTGTAAATGTATAGCACAGATATAACACAACATATTTCCAAGCATAATAATGAGACAATGTGACATCGAGCAGTCTAAAGCTGAATTATGGAACTCTTAATTAATATTTTAAAACATTAATATCTAAAAGAACATTTAATAAACTAAATGAAAGACCGAACTTTTAACGATATGATTAAGGGTACTATAAAAATAAATTATATAAAATTCACTCATTATATTATAACATAAATTTTAAAAAATGTGTAAAGAATATTTATCATTTTATGATAGTGTATATGCTATATAATAAAAAAACTCCCTCCTGGCAATAATTATAGCAATGACTCAAATTTAACTTCCGCTTTAAAACTTGAGTAGGAATTGGAAGTAATATTTAAATCATTCTATAACATACTGCTCCTAAGAAGGAGTTGGTTATATTGGCTACCTTTATCTTTATTGAAATAGTGTATTGAAAGTTATAAATCAAAAGCCTATTGTTCCAGATTCTTTATATTTTCTTTATCTATACGTTTATATTCATCTTCTGTTATAACACCTTTTAACAGCAGGTGTTTTAGAATATGCTTGGATAATATATATTGCATACCCGGATCTTTTTTCTCGATATTCATTTTTTCGTAGAACCTCCTTGGATTTTTCTCATACAAAAAATACTTTTTATTTTTTTTCATACTCTACCCACTATTCTAATTTTTCCAATAACTCCTAAATAAAGTATTCATTAAATGTGAAATTTATTAATGTAATTAATTGCTATTAGCTATTAAATTGTGTTTTATTCTTTCACATGAGAACCCGCCCCTCTCTATTGCATGCCAGTTTTCACTCTTTAGCAACGCAACAAAAACCGCAAAGTGATTTCTTTATTAACAACATTATTGTTTGTACCGATTATATAATCGATCCGTTTACGTCCCCTATAGGTTACATTTATATTTTACCAGAACTCGTCACCTATCGTCAATATTAAAAATAACTTTTTTATTTTGTTTCTTATAGATAACAGCTTAGTTTAGAAATCATCCAGTTTTATACCAAAATTAAGGGGGCAAGCTAAAGCAAAACGCTTCAACCTACCCCCATGATAGATTAATATAATTAATTTTTTAGTCCAAGTCTATACATAGAACAGTTATTTTACACCGATGGAACCTATATAGCATTATTATAAGACGAAGTGGATGCATTAAAATGCTTTGCAATAGCAATAATATCACTAATATTAATGACTCCATCTTGATTCAAATCATATCCTGCATTATAACCGGATTCCTTTGAGCTAACATTGTATAATTTTGCTATCATAATAACATCCTTCATATTTATTGTCCCATCCTGATCAATATCACCAGGCCATATCTGAATTTTAGATTCTTCATTTCCAATCTGTACATCCCCATTTAGCTTCTCCAAGGATATAATCCTTTTTAAATGACCAGGCTTAGTTATACTGATTGAATAACCTGCATCACTTTCATCAACATCAGTCAGTTCAAAATACCCTAAGGAATTTGTAGAAGCAAAATAATCATTCCCCTCGATTTTTACTGAAAACCCCGAACAATCTTTACTAGAACCTGATTCCAACCACCCTGATATCTTATACTTCTTTTTTAAAGGTGCAGTAACTGTAATATTCTCTGAGTCGCTAGAACCATTAAAGCAAATATCACCGTTATAAATCGCGGTTATTGTATGAAATCCTGGTGTGAGGCTTTTAATCTTTAAGGAAGCAGCAGCCTTCGTTTCATCAATTATTTCGAAGGAAGCTTCTCCTATAACATTATCACCGTCTTTGAATACTACACTTCCTGTTGGAAACACTTCTTTTTCAAGCCAGGTTAAATCTGCAGATAGCACTTGTTCACCTGATACAGTATCGCTACCGATATTTAATTCAATAGCGTTCCGCTCTTTACTTACAAGCAACTGATCCAGCCTACCTACACTTCCTGCATAGGTATCATTATCCTGATATTCAGCAGTCAGATGATGAATACCTACAAAGTTTATTTGCTTTTTAAGCACCGCTTCTGAATAATCTGTGCCCTCCACAGGAACTATATCTACAGTGCCGATAACCTCGTCAAGATCCCTGAATACAACCCTTCCGCTTGTAGCCTGGCCTTTTGTACTCTTGACTGTTGCTGTTAACGTTATTGCTTCTTTATAAGCTATGGGATTATAATTGCTCTTTAAAGTTGTCTCAGTAGCTATATACTTATTGCTGACTAAATGTCTCACTGAATCAAATGTTTTTAGATAATCTTCACCTTCTACATAATGTAATACTATGTAATGTTCCCCCTCTGATAATGAGTTTACCGTTATTTCAGCAATACCTTTATTACCTGTTGACAATGGGGTCAACTTAGATTCTCCAAGAATTACATTTTTATCTGCATTTCCATCTATAAATAAAACAGTACCTCTAGGCAATGTTGAATATGTTCCTGATGCTATTGCTGTTAAAACCAAAGGCTGCCCTGGTACTGAGATAGAAGGCACGCTTGACAGCATTAATTTCAAACTATACTTCTCTATAGATACTATAAAATCCATTGATTTACTACTTTGAAACATTTCATTTCCAATGTATTCTGCAGTAATGCTATGTTCGCCATCCAAAGCAAAATATACTGTTATGTTTGCTATTGACATATTACTATTAGTGCACTGCAACTTTTCTTCCCCAATTACCATATCACCCTCTCGAATAATAACACTGCCGGACGGATAGTTTCCATTCTCGCAAGTGACCTCTACTCCAAATGCAACCGGACTATCAACCTCAAAACTCCCTGCATTCTGCCTTATCACTGTAGATGTTGCATATGGTTCTATCCATGTCCTTATAGGACTATCAAGACTTTCAATACCACCATTCACTGCTGAAACAGTATAGTAATATCTTGTGCCATCCGAAATATCATCTGTAAAAATAACCTGCTCCTTATCTCCAATAATATTTTCAGCTATTGTAACATACTCTCCACCAGGTATTGAACTTCTTTTAACATTATAACCCTGTAAACCTTCTCCAGTCCAAGCCAGGTTTATACAACCATTTTCTGAACTGACTTTTAAATCGACAGGTACAGGCGGTGCCATATAAAGATAGTAATCTCCTTCATTTTTGTTAAAAGTCTTATAAAGAACCTGACCGTTATATGTATTAATTGAAGCAGTTATTTTACCTCTTACATTTTTAAGCTCCTTAGCAGAAAAAGCTCCATTGATTATACTTGCTTCCATAGTCATGCCATCCTCAGTATAAAACTTTATTATTCCGTTGTTTATGTTTGGAACAATACCAAACACTCCTAATTCTTGTTGAAATGGATCCCAATACTGATAAGATACATCTTCTAGGACCTTTCCTTCGTATTCGGACTTGTAAACAACTTTGATCCTTCCACAATATCCTGATTCACTTAACATTTTGCTTAAATCGGCAAAATCATCGCCCATATTGCTATTCCCGGAAATTAGCTCCTGTCCACTAAAATCAGTAATTTTCCAACTTAGATCATCATACCTTCTCATAATGGTTCTATTAAATCCATAGCGTTCAATCAAATTGACTTCTGAAGCTTTATACACAAGTGGATATGCATTAATAAAAACACCATTTGCTGGTTTTTGCTTCAAGCACCCCTGCCTGCCATACCATGCCTTAAATGGCATTTCCTCAACCGTCCTCTGAGTTTCTTCCGCCAGATCCACAAGCTTATCCTCTGAGCTTATTATATCAAGATCATCCATATATTTTTGATATAATTTAACATAAAACTTGCAAAGAATTCACTATTCTCAGTATAAACCTTACTCCAGGCATAATCACACAATTCATTATGCAATTTGGAGTCGAGCCCGTCTTTGTAATTTCCACCAAGCATTTCCTGATTCAATGCTTCATAATATGCTGTACTTAACTTCATCTGGTTTCTGTATTCCGGTATATTCTCTAATATTATCCTTCCCGCCGCCGAAGCCATACCCTCCTCGAAGCTGTCCAGCTTTATTTGACAAGCTCCATGAAATAGGTGAAGCATCTGGTTTAAGACTACAGATAAATCATTTAAATTCCTTAACCTTATGATATTTTCATCATAATCCCCCTCACAGCTCAAGTTAGGGTCCTTAACTATATTTACTGTCATTGCCATAAATGGTCTTCCATATACTCTCCCAATTTCAGGGTAAAAATCATTAACTGCTTTTCTTAGTATTTGAAGCTCATCCTCAGTCCAAGGCTCTTGATTGGAATCGTAGGTAAATGTCATACCATCCCACATTACATCCTTAATATCCTGTGATTCCCCGAAAATAACCATTGGTATGCTCAAAATAAGAAAAATAACTGTTAATAGTACCATTCTCTTTTTATTCATATTATGTACTCCTCCTTAAATAAAATTATTCAGCTGCGTTTCTTAATGGTTACACAACAATTATAACATTTTTAATATCTACCGTCAATATTTAGCAATAATTTAATAACAAATCGTTGCTTATCAGCAACTTTTGATATATAATTAAAATTGAGGTGATTTATAATGTCAACAGAACTTGGGAAATATGTTGAGTCCATACGAACAATGCGAGAGTTATCGCAGCGTCAGCTTGCCGAAAGAGCAGGTATAAGCAATACTGAGGTATGGAGAATTGAGACAGGACAGCGAAAAAATCCTACTCCGGCTGTACTGAAAGCACTGGCACCACATCTCGAGGTACCATATGAAGAGCTTCTGATAAAAGCAGGTTACATTGAAGAAACAATTGACCACTCAGGATATACTGAAAAGGTATTCCGTGACGATAAGGGAAATGTTGTTGATATTCTTAGAATGGCTAAGGAGATGTATGAGAAGGACAGCGACTGGGCAAATATTGCCTACAGGATATCTAAAGAGCTGTCTTCAGAAGACATATCAGCTATAAAAGCTGTCGCAACTTCCCTTCTTAATAAGAATAAAAAACGTAAAAAATAAACCAGAGCCTTTGAATCACCTGCTCTAGCAAAGGCTTCCTGGCTTTTCAGCAGAAAATCCTTTTGGCTTTTTAAAAAATTATCCTATTTATGTATTTACAATATATAGGGTTTTCTGTATAATTATACAGAACACACGTTCTTATTATGGAGGGATAATCCTATGAATCATATAGACAATTATACAATTGAACAAATTCCGGAATACCGCAGAAAGTTCATTGATTATAAAATACGCCAATTTTTCAGCACATATTTTATAACAAAATGGCCTGTTGACTGCGTACAGCTCCTTGATACAATCGCTAACAGCAGCGAATTATCTTTGCAGGTAGGAACTGTTTCAAATGTCAGCAGCAATTTTGATGCCATATCCATATACAATCCGGAGAGTGATGATTACCAGATAATTTTAAACAGAAACAAAATAAATTATCCTTTCAAAGAATCCAAAGACCGAAGGCTGAATTTTACAATTGCACATGAGCTTGGACATGTTATTCTTGATCATCTCTCAATTAGCGATGATGTTAAAACACCTAATGAAAGATATATCGAAGACCTGGAAGCCAATGAGTTTGCCGGCAGACTCCTCATGCCTCAAAGCATTTTGCTTGGCTGTAACTTTTATTCATTAGAAGCTGTAGCTGATTTTTTTAATGTTTCAGTCTCAGCACTAACTACAAGAATACAGGTTTTAAGGCGGCTTGACCTCTTAAATCCTAAGAAAAGTATCATTTGCACACAATGCGGCAATACGGAAAAGAGTACTTATTCAGTATACTGCATGATATGCGGAAGCAAATGGCAGGATAACGAAGATGGTGTCCTTCGTACCTACTACAAGGGAATTGAGGTCAACGGCAACAGTGAAGCAATTGCCTGTCCAATTTGCGGTGATGACAGCGGCTGCTTTTTAAGCAGCAACTGCAAAAGTTGCGGGGCAAACATAATTAATACTTGCAGCAAAGAACATAATCCTCATTGTGATTACCACAGCCCGGGCAATGGAAGGTATTGTGAAATTTGCGGGAGCAAAACAGTCTTCTTTAAAAGCAGCTACATCAAACCCTGGTATGAGGAACAGCCTGAATTAGTCGCAGAAGCTATTGCACAAGGTGACTTGTAGCTATATGAAAAGTACAATAAAAAGATTAATAATTAGTAACTTTTTATACACAAATAAATTCTCTCAATACCATAGCCAATAATTTTATGCCTTCTACAATCCTGTCTTCAGGCATATTTGAAAAATTTATCCTTAAGGTATTATATCTGTTTACATTAGGGAAAAATGATCCTCCCGGCACAAAAGCAACATTTTTTTCAAGACATTTAACAAGAACATCCCTTGAATCTATATCTTGAGGAAGCTCAACCCATGCAAACAATCCTCCTTCAGGCTTTGTAAACGTCACTCCTTCCGGGAATTCTTCCTCCATGGTTTTTACAACAATATCCCTCCTGCTCTTGTAAGCCTGCTTTATCTTGGCAATATGATCATCTATTGAATACAGCTCAAGATACTTTGCGATCTCCATCTGAGCTATTGTATTGCACTGAAGGTCAACACCCTGTTTTACCAGAACGTACTTGGATATTAGATTTTCATCTCCTGCAACCCATCCAATCCTGTAACCCGGACAAAATATTTTTGAAAAGGTACCCAAGCAAATTACACAACCCATTTTATCAAAAGATTTTACTGACGGGAGAGCTTCACCTTCAAACCTAAGCTCACCATAAGGATTATCTTCAATTATCATAACATTATATTTCATTGCAGCCTCAACAAGCATCTCTCTTCTTCCTATGCTCCAAGTCCTTCCAGTTGGGTTTTGAAAATCCGGAATCACATAAATAAGCTTAACATTTTCAGTACTTTCAAGAATCTTTTCCAACTCATCAGTTAACATTCCTTCATTGTCGGTAGGCACCTCCCTGAACTTATAGCTGCAAGGTATGTGGGACTTTCACATAAAACCACGTCACCCTCATCTAAAAATACCTTGCCAGTCAAATCCAATGCCTGCTGGGAGCCATGTGTGAGCAGTATATTTTCGCAGGTAAAACATGAGCCCATGTTTTTATTGGTTCTGTCAGCAATCCATTCTCTTAGTGGAATATAACCTTCTGTTGTAGAATATTGAAGAGCTTTAGTTCCATTCTCCTCAAGTACAATTCTATTTATATTTATTATTTCTTCTACTGGGAAAAGCTCTGGAGCCGGCAGCCCGCCTGCAAATGAAATCACCTCCGGCCGCTCTGTCACCTTTAATATTTCCCTTATCTCCGATGCCCTTAAATTTGCTATCCTGTTTGCAAATTTATAATCCATCATCCTAAACACCTCCATTTTCATCAAACAATTGGATTTATTTCAATATCCATGTAAGGATCATTCTTTTTACTGCTTTCAGTCAGTTCTTTTATCGCTTCACAGAGGTATCGCACTCCTACAGCAATATCACTTAATGAAGCATATGTGAAATTGAGACGTATTTGATTATCACCCTGGCCTGACGATAAATAAAACGATGTGCCTGGTACAAAAACCACCTTTTTCTCTGCAGCCTTTGAAACAAGATCTGTTGCCGATATACCTTCCGGGAGATTACACCACACATAATATCCGCCCTTTGGCCTGGTCCATGTCATTCCTGCGGGTGCAAACCTGGAAAGTGCATCACACATAGCATCCCTTTTGTATTTGTAATCTTTGCATAGCTTTGATATATGCTTTTCTATACCGCCGTTTAAAATAAACTTTTCTATTATAGCCTGGGACAAGCTACTTGAGTGTAAATCCATGATCTGTTTGACTTGTGCAAATCTTGTAACAACCTTTTTGTGTGCAACCATCCATCCAAGCCTTAAACCTGAATATACATTTTTGGAAAATGTACTGATATAAATAACATATCCGCTGCCATCCATCGACTTTAATAGCGGTAGTTGATGCCCCTCATAGCATAAATCACCATATGCATCATCCTCCATTATCAATATCCGATACCTGTTGGCCAACTCTATAAGCCGCCTTCTCCTTGCAAGATCCATATCTACACCTGATGGATTGTGAAAACTTGGCATGGTATAAATAAGCTTTGGTCTGTACCTTTGAAGAAGCTGCTCCAGATCATCAATCCTCATACCATTCTCATCAACCGGAACACCCATTATTCTGGCCCCTGTTGCTTTAAAAGCCTGAACAGCCGGAAAAAATGTTGGTTCTTCGGCCACCACAATATCTCCAGGATCCAATAGAACCCTTGCCGCTATATCAATGCCCTGCTGTGACCCCGAAAGAATCATAACTTCTTCATGACTGCAGTAGACCCCTCTTTTATGCATCAAACCGCTTATAGCACTGCGAAGTGTGACAAATCCTTCTGTTGGTGAATGGAGCAGCGGCCTGAAATTCCTGTTTTCTATAATATCCCGTTCAATTCCCTCCAACGCTTCAATGGGACCACTTTCAGGTGCAGCAATACCTGTGGCAAATGAGATTACATCCTTTCTGCTGGCCAATGCCAGCAAATCCTTTACCATATGTGAATCAAACCCAGCAGAATATTGGCTGAAAATGTGATTCCATGTAGGCTCACTAAACTCATTGGTTTTATTAATTTCTTCCTGAATACAAGCTAGAACAATAGTGCCGTTCCCTACTTTGGACTCTACAAATCCCTCTGCCTTAAGTTCCCTATATGCATTTAATACAGTACTTCTATTAACTCCCAGGCTATCGGCCAGCTTTCTTTCCGGAGGAAGCTTAAAACCCGGCATCAGTTCTCCTCGAAGAATCTGTCCCCTTATCTGTTCAAATATTTGCAAATATATTGGTGTATTAATATTTTTATCAATTGCAATTTTGATGCCAATCACCTCCATTGGACTAATCCAATTTAATTATATAACCATATTAACACCTTCACAACATCCAATAACCAATTATTATACCCATCCAATTTAGCACTCCATTCCTAAAAATGTAATATTGATGCAAGACACAAAAAAGTGCAAGCATCGGATATTATCCGCCGCTTACACTTCTCCCATCTCTCAGGCATAAACAAAGCTGCCCCAATTAAGGGGCAGCCATAAATTCTCAGTTACAAGTTGGGAGATCAAGTCTACATCCGGCACTAATCTTTCCATGTTTCTCGACACCGCAGTCAAAACGTGCAATGCCCACCATTTAAATCCGGATAACAATCACCCTACCCATCCAATACTAACAACCGCCGCTGCTAGTACTGAACAAGCCCTTGAGGGCCTCCAACCTGTAACTTAATTATATCATAAATCTGCCATAAATCAATACAGTATTAGAATATTTTTGTATATTTAGCACTTTATGTGTGACTTCTATGCTTATTATTTCTTGTGAAATGCCGGCAAACACTTGCTGCATCCATCATATCCGTGATTTAGTGCTTCACTGAGCAAATGATAGCTTCGCTGATGGACCTCATAAGTATCTATAACCGAATCACAGCCAATTTTATGGATTTCGCCGTTATTAATATTAACAATGTACTTGGGTACCGGATAAGTGCTCTTCCCAAGCTCTTCAAATTCCAGGTCAGCGGCCATAATAACTTCACTGTTGGTAACTTCAATATTTTTTCCTGTAATTTTAAGAGGAAATGGAATATACGGCACACCATAAGTCAATGTTGGTGTTACTGTAACCTTTGGTATCTTCTTTACAATATCATCTTCCAACTGGTCAGTGATCCAGTTTATCAAATCCCCGGGAAGTCCGTGAAGTGGCGAATTAGGATCTTCAAAATTCCAATAGAGGTTGATCTTTTCCACTTCAAAACTTAATGCATTTCTCTCATCATCCCAGACCAATTTTCCACGCCCATATTTAAGTTCAAGATTGCTAAGGCTCAAACGCCTGTCAAAAAGCCTGAGACGTTTGTTTCTTGTGTAGATTGTTATATCATCATCCCATGGGGTGAGACAGTCGGGAAACCATCCATTGGTATCAACTTCCACCTTGTACTCAATTGTGCAATAGCAAGCGAGCCTTAAGTTCACACTAAATGCCATGTTATAAATAGAGACCAAATTACCGCCTAAAAGATCAAATTTAGGCTCATTTTTCAGGGTTACACCCAGCCCATACTGAAATTCCATTCCCTTATATACAGTGCTGGCCTCTATAAATCCTCCTGTTATGGCTTTTGAAACAGTTTTATCAATAAATGCTTTTATATCGCTGACCTTCTTAAAGAAATCATCCAGCTTCTTTACTCTTAAGGTTCCTGTTTTTACACCTGTTAACGAATCGTTATCCTTAACAAGCCACATGTTGCCGCTGCTTCCAAGAGCTCTGGAGAAACGGGAATGATTCCATACATAAGAAAACACCTTGAAAATAGCTGTCTCCGACACAGCAACCGCCAGGCTGCAGTTTTTTGCAAACTCATGTAAAAGCCCAGGGTCCCCACCTTTATAACCCATGAGATTTATACCCAATGCCAACATTGTAGGTGATACAATTTTTACTGCATCAAGAGTTATAGGCAAAATACCAAGGTCATTGCCTTCTTCATTCTTATCCGGTTGTATGTATTGTTTTACTTCCTTAACCAATTTGCTTATACATGGCAGCTCAATCCTCTGGCAAATTTTCCTGTTGGCAAAGTACATTTTAAGTGCATTCTCAACAATATTATCAAGGTCCATTGTCATCTGATTTTTCATACTTGCACCATATTTCAGCTGCATTTCCATAACACCAGCATTTTCCAGGTCTGCCACCAACTGCAGATTATCACCTATTTTTATTGGTGTAGTTATTGATATTCTAGCATCAAATTTGATCTCGAGCCCCTGCCATAAAAAGAAGTAAATCCTAAGTCCTGTGTTTATGCTTATTTTTTGATCATCAAGGCCATTCCCTGGAATGAATCTTATTAAAGGCTCAGATGTCAGCTTAAACCTGAAGTCCATCTTTAAAAATCCCTGTAGCTCTGTTGGAACATTTCCTTCAAGCCCCTGAGAAAATTCTTTTCTAAAATCCATTAATTCATGCTCCAAACACATTTTCCCCTTATAAAAATCCACCGAACCGTTAATTGTAAGAAAACCGCTGTAGTACAAGGCACCTGACAATTGATTTAAAAATCTCTCATTAACAAGAAGTGCTATATCATAACCTGCTGATTTCATATTTTAATCACTCCCTTCATCATAAAATCAAACCGAATATCCTCTTAAACATTCACCACAAGGTTTGTATCCATCCTTGATTGCTTCATAAACCCCATGGTAACCGGCCCTGTGTGTAAAATCTATATCCTCAACCACCTGACAGTCAAACCTGTGCAGTTTTAAGGATTTTTTGTTGCCTATATAAAGGGGTACAGGTATGGATTTGTCGGAGAGCTCTCGTATATTGATATTTGTATTTAGTGAAATCTCATCCTCATTTAAAACTATTTCTGTTCTCTCAACATTGAAGGAGTAGCCAAGCACGTCCACATTTTCAAGAAGAAGTGATGGTGAAATGACGATAGGAGGAATTTTGCTTACAATATTTGTTTCCATAAAATCAAGAAATTTGTTCATAATGTTTTCGCCAAAATTTTGATACCATTTCTCACCAAAATCGAGCTCCAAATCAGCTTCAATAACCTTCAAGACCAGCCTGTTTTGCTCGTCTAACGATACAATGCACTCTGCCGATTCAATATTTAAATTTATTACCTCAGCAATATGTAGTATTGAGCTCTTCTTGTCCTTCTCAGATATTACCCGGTCATCCTCCCATGGTGTAATAATATCAGGTATAGGACCGCTTGTATCAATTTTTACAATATTGTGTGATTCTGTTTCAAGATGTGCTTTAACTGAAGCCATGAGCTTCAAATTATTAATAAGCACCTTATTTCCGCCGGTAAAGCTGAATTGGGGCAGATCAAGAACCTCAACAAGGCAATCATAAATCAGATCTGCTTTCCTTATTTCTGTCTGAGGCTCTACAATCCCAAGGGTAACGAGTTTAGCGGCAAGATCCATCCCCTTTGACAGCGTTCTTCGTGCATTTATTGGAAGTTTTCCTTCGAATTCTTTCTTCTTCTCTATGCTTGTTCTATCCCACCAGAATTTTGCAATCTTCTGCAGAGTACTATAACTTATGGCTGTAAAAATTTCTGCTCCCCCAGTCATATCCGATACTTCTTCAAAACTTCCCCCTGTACTGTCAAAGAAGTTAACAGCCACTGTCAGCAGGCGGTTATTGAGAATTGTAATGTTACCTAGCTTAACAGGTAGAAGATTATCTTTTGAATCAGGTATGGTAGGAAGGTTAAGCCCAATGCTCGTCAGCTTCAATGGGAGGGATATAGTTTTGATATCTTCAGTTAAATAGTGCCTTAATAAGATTTTTATTATGAGGTTAACACGCTCAAGTACATTCTGATGGAATTGAAGCTTATCCTCAATATGAATATCATATATTTTTGTTTCAGTTAAGTCATATGTTACGCTTTTGTTTTCGGGGTCGAATTTAAATGTGGCAGTTGCACCGAAATCCAGGTCAACTTCAATATCAACACCGGTCAATACATTAAGATTAGCTTCTACCGATAGCCTTATTCCAACTGTCTCTTTTTCGAGAAAGTCAATATACGGCTCATTCTTCAAACGGACCTTGTATTTTACTTCTGTAAAACTTCTCAGCTCTTCCGGAACACCTTGAACATACGAATATGTTCCTGTTACTTTAAGCTTTCCAGTGTAGAACAAAGCGGCCAAGCCCTTGTTCAAAACCCTCTCATCAACTTGTACCAGCAGATCATATCCACAACTTTTCAATCTACATTCCCCCCTATTCCATATTAAAAGTGTTAATAATATTACATTATTCCTTTTAATATAGAAGTATTTAATTTACTATATTATATCATTAGCTAGAAATAAATAACATATATGGATGGACAAATTAAGAAGTTATGGCATCGAGAACAAAATCACATAGCTTTTCTGCTTAGTCAACCATATGATATAATATTACAGGAAATTCCTCACAAATTTACTATACAACAAGTGGGAGGAGAACTTTTGAAACTATGATCTATATTGTAACTGCACTTATGTTGGAAGCATCTCCAATTATTGATCACTACAAGCTTAAAAGGGATATGTCTGTTCATCCATATCCGGTATTTGCCAATAAAGATATCTCTCTTATTGTCAGCGGAATTGGAAAGGTTAAGTCTGCTATAGCCATAACCTTTTTACGTTCCACATACAGCTCAACTGCCAATCATATTATTATAAATGTAGGTTTTTGCGGTGCAAGGATTAGAAAATACCCCTTGGGCAGCCTGCTTCTCATAAATAAGGTAACCGATTTGGATACAGGAAAGGACTATTACCCTGATGTTTATGCAGGGTATGATTTACCTAAGGAACCTTTAGCTTGCTGTTCCAAACCAGTCACACACGATAACAGTAGCTATGAAGATAACTTTTTTGATATGGAGTCTGCAGGAATTATGGAAGCTTCCTATAAGTTTTTTAACACTCATCAGGTGGCCATATTAAAAATAGTTTCAGACTTCCTTACTCCAGAAAATCTTGATAAACAAGTCCTTAGGGGTTATATAAACAATAACATCCCAATATTGGATAGAATAATTAATGAGCTAAAACAATTGACCCTCATGGTAAGCTCCCCTAACTTTGAAGAGGAGGAAAAGCTCATTTCAGTAATTTCACAAAATGTAAGGCTTTCTTCTGCTATGAAGGGGATTCTTCAGACAGAAGTAAAGAAAGCCAAAACAAAAGGGTTGACTGCAATAGAAGTTCTGAAAAAATATCTTGATAACAAGGCTAACACTAAATTGGAGGGGAAGAAAATCTTTGTACAAATCATCGAAGATATCAGACAAAAGACTTTTTAATTCAATATATATAGAGGAAAATGCTTTTGAGTTTCCAATTACCAGAGAAATACTTAAAAATCATTCTAGTACACCGATTATTAAAATCCGCAACTATAAGGATGTATTCAACCGCCCAAAGCAGAATTTCTCTATTCAAAAGCATAACCAATCATTGATACTGGCTGTTAAGAAAGATAATTTTCTGTACAAAGGTCCTGAGGTCTGCCAGAACTTTGGGCACACCAACTTTTGTTATACATCCTTTTTATTAAACTGTGTTTTTGATTGTGAGTACTGCTATCTTCAAGGGATGTATCCATCAGCAAACCTTGTTGCATTTGTGAACACTGAGCAATATAAACAAGCTATAAAAGATGCAGCTTCAAATAAACCCATTTATCTGGCTGCCTCTTATGACACTGACCTAATTGCTTTTCATAATGCTATACCCTATATGGAGTATTTCTATGATTTTTTCAAAGCAAATACCGATATAACAGTAGAAATCCGTACCAAAAGCGGCAACGAAAGCTTCTATAGAAATTATCCGCCTACAGAAAATGTTATTATCGGTTTTACACTCTCACCTGAAGGCATTATAAAAAAATTCGAAAAGCATACACCTTCTTTGGATATAAGGCTTAAAGCAATAAGGACAGCTATCAGTGAAGGATACAAAATCAGAATCTGCCTTGATCCGATATTTATCAATCCTGGTACCGATGCTCTTTATGAACCTTTTTTCCAATATATTTTCGATAAAATTCATTCTGATGATATTTTAGATGTGGGTTATGGTTTTTTCCGCATGTCCCATGATTTTTTCAAAAGGATTGAGAAGCAAAATAATTCTTGGCTTTTTGCACAGGACTACAGTCATTATAATGATGTGGTATCCTACCCACTTGAAACCCAGGAGGAAATCAAATCAAAACACATTGATATACTTTCAAAATATATTAAAAAGGAGAGAATATTTACATTATGAAGACTGCAATATTAACAGGTTCATCAAAGGGTATAGGACATGCTATGGCAAAGAGGCTGGTATCCTTGGGCTATAAGGTCTACGGCCTGTCACGTTCGAATGGCATTCCTTTTTCCCATACCAACTTTATACCTGTAGAGTGTGATCTTTTAAATACCGATCAACTAGTAAAAACTGTTTCATCCATATTGGATCATGAACCCGAAATAAACCTTCTTATAAACAATGCAGGAGTAGGCTGCTTCGGCCCCCATGAACAGATAGCAGTTAAGGATCTTCAAACCCTGATCCGTACTAATCTGGAGGCTCCCTTGATCCTCTGCCAGCTTCTTTTGAGGTCGCTGAAAAAAAGCAGAGGCATGATTTTATCAATATCATCGGTTACAGCAAAAAAAGTCAGCACCCATGGTTGTGCATATGCAGCTACTAAGGCAGGACTTTCTCACTTCTTTACAAGCCTCTTTGAGGAGGTCAGAAAATCTGGCGTTAAGATCACAACTATTCATCCTGATATTACCAAAAGTAATTTCTATGATTCTCTTGATTTTACTTATACAGACGAAGACGGTGCAGCAATACTGGATGAGCAAATAGCTGATGCACTGGAATATGTACTTTCAAACAGCAGCAACATTGTTGTTAGTGACATAACCCTTCGCCCACAGTTAAACAGGATTAAAAGAAAATAATTAATCACTTCCTTAAACATATAATATTGCATTGTTTTTCCATTTTATATATACTTATTATATATAAAATCAACATTTATGCAAATTTAATCAAGGAGGTATAATTATGTCAAAGAAAATTTTAATGCTTGTTGGAGATTACGTTGAAGACTATGAAATAATGGTTCCATTTCAGGCTCTTCAAATGGTAGGCTTTACTGTTGATGCAGTGTGCCCTGATAAAAAATCCGGTGACATTATAAGAACTGCTATACATGATTTTGAAGGCGATCAAACTTATAGTGAAAAAAGAGGCCATAATTTTTCCCTCAATGCAGACTTTGACAGTGTAAATCCTTCTAGTTATGCAGCTCTTGTAATCCCTGGGGGACGTGCTCCTGAATACATACGTCTCAATAAAACAGTTCTGGATATAGTGAAGCACTTTTCTGATGCTAATAAACCCATAGCAGCTATTTGTCATGGCATACAGGTACTGATTGCTGCAGGTGTTGTTGAAAACAGACACTTAAGTGCATATCCCGCCCTTGAGCCTGATGTAGAAAAAGCAGGAGGCACATATATTAATGTGGATGTTGATAAAGCACATGTGGATAATAATCTCATTACAGCACCAGCCTGGCCGGCCCATCCAGATTGGCTTTCAAAATTTCTGGGCGTAATGGGTGTAAAGATTACCATTAAAAAAAACACCAAGTGATTAATCTTTTAATGTATTTAAACATAAATGTTTTTTGAGAATTGAGCAGCTTACTTGGCTGCCTTTTTAGGTTGTGGAAAATTTCTTCTTGTATACCATTACAACAAGGATTATTATATATATTGGTAACATAACAAAATTCCTTGCAATTTTGTTTTTAACATTGTATTGAAGTTTAGGCATGAATGAAATTTATTTTTTGATCATGACTTACATTAGAAAGTGAGATATTTTTATGAAGCGTTTTTTAGTCTATTTACTGACAATATGTTTAATCTTGAATTTACTTCCATTAGGTTCACTTTGCAGCATTGCAGCAGGAGAAGACATCCCATTAGAAGCTGAAGAGACCACTCCTATTTCTACCGACTCTGGTTATTCACCAGAAGTTACACCTTCACCTATTGATACTGGTTCATCGCAAATTACGCCTACGCCTGTTGAAACCGGTTCACCGGAAGAATCACCAGCAGTATCACCTTATGGATGGAAAAAAATCTTTACCAATGCTAATATTTCTATCGGTATCCTCGATGATGACAGTCTTTGGCAGTGGTATAACAATAATAGCTTTAATCAGGAAGCCCCTGAATCAGATGAATCTGAACCAATAAATGACCCAATCGTTATACCTACCTCACCTGTAAAAATGCTGGAGAGTGTTGCTGATGTATCCATAGGTGCTGGGGGCAATATTCTAGCTTTGACAAGCGATAAAAAGCTTTGGTCCTGGGGCAGTAATCAATATGGGCAGATCGGAGACGGTACTATGACTTACAGGCCAAAGCCTGTTAGTGTAATGGATGATGTATACAAAATTTATGCCGATGACTATTCTCATTGTTATGCAATAAAGAACGATCTTACACTCTGGGGATGGGGTGATAGTATTGATGGGGAATCAGAGCCTTCTACAACACCTCAAAAACTGACAGACAATGTAGTAGATGTTACCGGCGGCCCATGTTTTGTATTAATGCTAAAAGCTGAACACAGTCTGTGGGGCTTAGGATACAACTCCTCTGGAGTGCTAGGTAACAATCCCGATATCGTAAGTAATATACCCGTCAAGCTTATGGATGATGTAAAGAAAATTAAAGTAAGAAATTATACATGCTATGCAATCAAAAAGGATAATTCTTTGTGGACCTGGGGAGAAAAGCAATATGTTCAATTGGAAGGAGACGAAATTTCTGATATAAAAAATCTGCCTTCAAAAGTATTGGACGATGTAGCAGATGTTGTTGTAGCTACTAATTCATCATACGCTTTAAAGTCTGATGGATCAGTATACTCATGGGGCTCAAACTATAACGGCGAATTGGGTAGGCTCACAGAAACATTTCCGGATGCTCCCGGATTAGTAATGGACAATATTAAAGAATTATCCTCAACAGATTCACATGTTCTTGCTTTAGATAACAATGGATCTTTATACGGCTGGGGAAGCAACTGGAGTTTCCAGCTTGGAAGGGATGAATCATCCGAAGGTGGAGAATCTTACATAATGCATTCACCAATCCTACTGGCAGATAATGTATCCAGCTTTGCAACTACTTACAATACAAGCAGTTACATCAATACCTCCGGTGAACTTTTAATGTTGGGACAAATAAACGGGTCCTATTATGAAGATCCTTTATATATACCTGTTGAGCCTTTTATAAGCAGTACATTCTTAAAAGATAACATGATTGAAATATACATGGCCGGAATAAATGCTGAATCGGTTAACCGTGAAGATTTTTCCGTTAACAGCATAATAAACGGAGTACCACAAGCTGTTACATTCGATATCTACGGCGTTGACAAAAGTTCAAATGCGGTAACACTTCAGGTGCCTGAGGTAACTCCTTCCGATAAAGATACAAAAGTAGCTTATTCACTATCATATAGAGGAAATATAGATATAAATACAAATGAAATTCTTATTCCTTCAAATGCTACACCAACACCACCATCAACAGCTACACCCACACCACCATCAACAGTTACACCCACACCATCGCCAACCGCTACACCTACATCATCATCAACTGCTACACCTACACCCTATAGCATTATATATAATTCTGCAACAAGCTATCCTGCAGCTGCGTCACCTGAATCATCAGATACACCTGTGCCTTCATTTACAATAGCACCATCAAATACTCCCGAGCCTCCACCCATATTGTCTGCAGCCGATTATAACAAAAAGCTGGATGACTTTAAATCAGAAATAACCAAATTAGCTGATCAATACAAAGGTACTAGTGACATATATGGTGATATGAATGAAGCACTTATAAAAAAGGCCGAAAAAGCTATTGAGGATATAAGCCTTAGAAGAGTTAATCCCGTCGGTGACAAGGTGGAAATAAATAAGAATCTTATATTGCCTCAAAGTCAGATAGTCAAAGAAGCTAAAAGTGATATTGAAAAAATTTTAAAGGATTATATCACCGAAGACATTAGGGATATCAGGACACGTATCAACGTCTTGGTAGATGGAATTCATAATAAAATAAACTTGAATTGCGATAAAGATATCATAGGTATTATGAAGGAAAAGGTAGATGTAAGGATTTCAACAAATCTGGGAAACGTCATTTTATTTAACAAGTATGCAGAAAACCAGCTAAACGATAATATGACAATAACACTTACCGAAAGCAAGAAGACATCCCTTGATATTAAAAATATTAAAAGCAGCAGGATAAACCTGAAATTCACAAGTCCACGATTAGGAACAATTAAAAAGATCAGCGGAAAAATCGGCTATGAGCTTCCATATGGAGATGGCGACCCCGAGTATAGCACCATGCTGCATGAATCAGATGACAATTTTTATAATATGGGTGGACATGAGGATTTGGATTATAAAGTACTCCAGATAAGCACTGCATTTTCCGGCGATTATATCATTGTGGAGGATAAAAAATCCTTTCAGGATATAGGAAAGGAAAATTCTGAAATGAAAAAGGCAGTGGAGGTTCTTGCTTCAAAGGGTATTATAAGCGGAAGAAATAATAATTCTTTTGATCCGAATGCATCAATCAACAGAAGCGAATTTACAAGCCTCATTGTAAAAGGCTTGAATCTTATAGATGTTGATGCTGCCTGTGATTTTAAAGATGTTTTAAAGACCGCCTGGTATTACAATATGGTATCAATTGCCAGTAGCGAAGGTATAATAGATGGTTATGAAGATAAGACCTTTAGAGGTAGCAGAATTATTAACGCACAGGAAATAGTAAAAATTTGTGCTGCCACCCTTAATGAAAGAGCGGGGTATTACTATCCAAAAAATCTGGACAAATACTTAAATTTTGCAGATAAAAACAGCATACCTCAATGGGTTAGGAAATATGCTGCCCTTGGAAGCAGAGAAGGTCTGATAGTTAAAAAGCCTGACAACTGTTTTAATGGTGTCGGCTCATGTACGAGGGGTGACGCAGCTATTATTATGTATCGGCTTTATAAGAAGATGTAGATGGATTGGAAAATTAAAGCAAAAGTGATTTTACCACTTTTTATTACGGTAAAATCACTTTTTATATATTTTATATCGAATCAACCTTGCTAAGCTCTGTAAGCATCTTCTCAACATCTTCCTCTGAAACAGGCTTGCTGAATAAGAATCCCTGTATTATATCACACTTGCTGCTGGCTAGAAAATCCAGCTGTTCCTTGGTCTCAACACCTTCCGCAACAACCTTCAGGCCGATTTCTTGGGCAAGGTGTACTATTGACTTCAACAGCTTTTTCTCCACTTCATAATTTCCAATATCACCCACAAATGATTTATCGATCTTGATTATATCTATAGGAAGCTTTCTTAAATAGGTCATGGAAGAATACCCAGTACCAAAGTCATCCAGGTAAACTTTGAAGCCGGCGTTCCTTAACTTATTTAGTCTTGCAACAATGTTTTCAGAAGATTCCAATAGTGTTGATTCTGTCAGTTCAATACCTAGATTATGTGGATTTACACCATATTTCTCAACTGCATCAAACAACTTGTCAATAAACTCTTCATGCATAAACTGCACAGCTGAAACATTTAATGTTACATGAAGGTTTTTATCATGCAGCTTGTTTATTTTCACTGCAAATTTGCATACATTCTCTATTACCCAGTTTCCGATTTCTATTATTTGGCCATTCTCTTCTGCCAAAGGAATAAATGCCATGGGAGATACAAGGCCATATTTAGGGCTAAACCAACGAATTAGTGCTTCAAACCCTATAATTTTTGCAGATGCTATATCTACCTGAGGTTGGTAATAAAGCTTAAACTCATTTCTTTCTAAAGCAAGCCTCAAATAATTTTCCATCTCAAGCTTTTCTGCAATTTCGGTGCCCATAGCCTGATTATAAAATGCACAACAATTCTTACCGTTAGCTTTGGCCCTATTCATAGCAGTATCAGCATTTTTTATAATATCATATACCTTGATGCCATTTTCAGGATATTGAGCCACTCCCATGCTGCAAGTAATATAAAAAGATTTATCTTCCAAACATACAATCTGTTTAAAACTATTAAGAATCACAACTGCTATTTCTTCAATTTCCGTTTTATTATCAGGTTTATCTATAATAAATAGGAACTCATCCCCACCAAGCTTGGTCAGTATTACCTTTTTGTTATTTATCTCTATATTGCACAGCCTCTCTGAAATAATCTTCAACATTTTATCGCCAAAGAAATGACCGTATGTATCATTTATTAACTTAAAGTTGTCTATATTAACCAGAATGATTGCACCAGAACAGTCATTTGATTCACAACCATTCATTCTTGCTTCTAATAATTCAATGAGGAATGCCCTGTTTGGAAGTCCTGTCAAAAAGTCGAAATATGCCAATCGTCTTATCTGTTCTTCATAGTTTTTCCTTTCGGTGATATCAGACGCTGAGCCAGCAATCCTCTCAATTCTACCGTAACTATCAACAACAGCTCTTCCCTTAGCGATAAACCATTTATACTCATTATTTTTCATTTTGATGCGAAACTCACTTAAAAAACTCTCAGTCTTACCCTCAATATGGTGTGTTAAAGCCTGATTAAGGCCCTCCTTGTCATCAGAATGGATAGCTTCAAATATACTTCCATTGATTTTAAAGAATTCTTCCTTCTCATAACCGATAGTATGAAAAAATCTGTCGGAAATATATATATTTCCTGTAACTGCATCCAAATCCCATATAACATCTCTTGAGCATTCTACTGCAACCCTATATCTTTCAGCAAGCACCATAAATGCATCCTGTGCTCGCTTATATTCTACATATTGCTCATTTAGTTGTTTTTGGGTAGTAATGTCAATTAAGTTAAGCATGACATATTCATTTCCATGTAAATAAGCTTGTACTTTAAGCCATTTTTCAGTTGGCTTTGAGTACACTTCAGCGTCTATAGGATAATCCTCCATCTTTGTATCTATCAAGCATCTTATCCATTCACCGCCTTCAATTTTCAACTCAGAAAGAAGTGCACGGACCGTTTTGCCAAGTACCTGTGTCCCTTTAAAACCTGTTAATTCTTCATAAGCATTATTAATTTTAATATAACTTAAGTCCGTACAATACTCGTTATCCTCTTTTACAACACTAAAAAAGGCATACCCGTTATTAGATTTTTGTATTAAATTGTTATAGAGTTCTTCCAATAAGGGCATAGTTACCTCCTCAAACAATCAACTATAAATAAAAGTTTAAATATAGTTGTTTATATAAAATATATCGTCATAAAATATAAATTATATTAGTAATGACTGAACTATAACTTCCGTAATTTATTTATGTATTGACTTAACCCAGTCAACACTCGCATAGAATCGGAGGTAATATTTAATTTATAGGTACATAAGCGGCACCTGACCATTAATTGCCAGGACCAACCTTCTTTCAACCTCATACCAGTTAATAATATCCCACCAGGCATCAATAAATTTCCTTCGCTCATTCTGGTAATCAAGGTAGTAGGCATGCTCCCATACATCACATACTAAAATGGGAATTCCACTCCATTGAGTTAAATTCTGGTGTTTTTCTGCCTGAAGTATTTCCAGTCGTCTCCACGCAGGCTGCCATACCAAAATCCCCCATCCTGACCCCTCCACCTTCTCAGTGGCATTTTTAAACTGGTCCTTGAATGCATCAAAACTGCCAAAGTAGTTATTTACCAGCGGAATAGTAGTGACCCCAGGCTGTCCCCCAGTTCCTTTCGGTCCCATAATTGTCCAGAAAATACTGTGTAATATATGGCCTGAGCCATGAAACGCCAGTTCCTTTTCCCAGTATTTTATATACTCATAATTATTTTGTCTGCGTGCCTCTACAAGGCTTATTTCTGCTTTATTCAAACCGTCTACATAGGACTTGTGATGCTTATCATGATGGATTCTGAGTGTTCTACTGCTTATTACAGGTTCAAGGGCATTATACGCATATGGAAGAGAGGGCAACTGGTGTTGCCCTGGAAGGACCATTGAGTATTGCATAAAAATTCCTCCTGTTTCAAAATTGTTTACTGCATTTTATTCAATTATTTCATGGATTGTGCAAGAGAGTATAAATTGTTAACAAAGCTCAACTTTCAATCATAATTTACAAAACTCTTTTGTGTTCTGTAAAACAAATTATCCATTTTCTATTGCAATTCGAAGCATATAGTATATAATTATAATGTAATATGTCAATATATGTTAGGAGGTGTTACCCATTAAGTCTATAAGTCTGCCCCTTAGTAAATAATGATTTACATTTTGTAGTTGAATTTATAATCAAAAAATGGAGGTATTACTTATGTTTCCTAAAACAAAAACTAGGTTTTACATGTCAACTGTATTAATAATTTTATTGGTAAGCATAAATTTTATTCAATCCTTTGCCCAGTCCCCATCACCAACTCCTTTGTCCAACCCGTATCCGGCCGGTGTTTATGATATGGAGTGCTATATAAAACCTGACTTGACTGAAAATACCCCTGCAGTATTCGAGGACTTTGAAATTACACTGGAATATAAAGGATCAACCTTTCAGGGGAAAACGGACGAAAATGGTTATCTTAAGCTTTTAAGTGTTTACACACTTCCTTGGAATGTGACCATCAGTAAGCCCGGTTTTTTGACAAAAACCTACAAAAGCCAAAACTCTATTACATTAGGAACCCTAAAAGACCCTATATTGATGTGGGCAGGTGATGTGAATCAGGATAACATCATTAACATGTCAGATGTAATTGGGATAGCAAAGAGCTTCGGTGTAACTTCCAAGGACCCTGGATTCAATATTGCCGCAGATTTTAATTGTGATAAAATAATTAATATGTCCGATGTCATTATTATATGCAAGCATTTTAATAAAGCTTCTGAAGATTATTCATCTGATACATCTGAAAATGTAAAAATAAAGTTAAATATTATAAATGATAGTAACACAAAAGGAGGTGGTGAAGTTTCTATTTCGACAATATCTAATGATGGTACCGAAAAACTTGGATTCATATTCGATAGCAGCAAAAGATCTTTAAAATTCCCTTTTTCCAAAGGAACACAAGTTACTTTAAATGCTAAAACGTGGGGAAGTGAAGGTTTTTCTTGTAATATTAGTGGTGCATACAGCTCAGAAAATCCTTTGGTATTTACCGCTCAAGGTGGAGAGGAAATTACATATTACTTCTACGCTAAAGATCCAACTCCTACACCTACACCGTCAATAACTCCACCCCCTGGCCAGACTCCAACTCCGACTAGCCCTTATCCTCTATTGCACAAGGGAACTTGTCATATATCATCCAAATTTTCAGCAAGTGATATCACTAAGAATTCAGCCATTATATCCACAGTTATAAATGTTTCTTATGGTTATAAATCTGATAATGCAGCCTTGGTTTATTGGAAAAAGGACACTCCCGAAGATAAATCATCCAGATTAATTAAACTAGGATATGACAATGAAGCATCAAATTCCCAACTAACCGGCCTAGAGCCAAATACAACCTACTGTTGTCAGGTAGAAATGCGTGCTTCTCCTAATGGGGAATTGCAGACGGGAAATTTTACATATAAATATGTCATCTGCCCGGATGAACCATACACCACTGGTATATTTGAGTTCAGTACGCTTCCGTAGAAGTGATTCTGCAGCAATAGCATGGTTATGGGGGATAAAGCAGGGTATGGTTAAGTAATTGGCCATACCTGTTAATTTCATAATTATAAATTAAACAAGAATTTTATAAACAAAAAAATAATTTTATTAGCCATAAATGCATAATTGAGCTATACTTATAAAGTTTTAGCTAAAAACCAGGCCAAAAACAATAGTTTACAATGCCATTTCGTACTGTAAAACAAATAATACATTTTCTCTTGCAATTTGAAGCATATGGTATATAATTATATTAGAATATGCAAGGGGATGTCATCCTATAAGTGTATAAGTTTGCCCTTTAGTAAATTATGCTTTACATTTCATAATCTTATTTATAATCAAAAGGAGGTAATATTTATGTTTTGCATAAGAAAAGCCAAATGCTTTATAACAATTTTACTAATTACTCTATTAGCCGGAATTAGCTCCGTTCAGAGCTTTGCTGATACATCGGCTCCAACAAGACCTGTAACCAGTCCATATCCTACCGGTATATATGATTGGGAGCTTAAAGTAATACCAGACATTAACGCAAGTGAGCCTTTAGCCTTAAAGGACTTTCAAATTCAACTTTCATGTAAAGGCGATATCAAACATCAAGACAAAACAAATCAGGATGGCTATATTAAATTTTACGCTATTGGTACTCTTCCTTGGGATGTTACGATTAGTAAGCCAGGATATTTAACAAAAACATACGCAAATAGTGCTGTAAATGCCGGAAGCTTAGAAGAACCTATAACAATGTGGGCAGGTGATATAAACCAAGATAATGCCATAAACATGGCAGATGTAATTGAGATGGCCAAAAGTTTCGGTATGACTTCTGAAGATACAAGCTTTAATGCTGTTGGAGATTTCAATTGCGATAATGTAATAAATATGACTGATATTGTGACTTTATCCAAGCATTTTAACAAAATATCCAGTGATTATTCATATCCTGTAAAAATAACATTACGTGTTGTAGGTAATGACGATATTGGCGGTACTGGAGGCGGTTCAGTAATTATTTCACCTCCATCCATAGAAGGAGAAAGTATAATTACAGCTTCATGGGGCGATAATATTCAAAAACTTTCTTTTCTTCAGGGAACAAAAGTCACTATAATTACTGATACATGGGGAAGTGTAGATCCATATTATATTCTAGAAGGTTCTGATGCTTCAAGAGATCCTTTGGTATTAACCGTTCAAGGCGGTGAAGTTATAACTTACTACATACTTGCTGATGATCCAACATGTCCACCCACTCATACTCCAACACATACTCCTACCCCAACTACGCCACCTACTATAACTCCATCCGCGGATGTGACTCCAACCCCGACTAGTCCTTACCCAACATTTCACAAGTTTCCTTATGAAGTAACAACCAATATGTCTGCAAGTGATATCACCAAGGATTCTGCTATTATTTCGACTGATATAAAATTTAGCGGCTCTGCGTATATATCAAATGATACAGCATTGGTTTATTGGATGAAAAATAATCCAGATAATAGAATTTCTAAAGAATTGACTTTAAAACGTGACGATACTAACAGTTTCTTCTCTGGCATCACTTATTGCACATCGGATTTTCAACTTACAGGATTAGAGCCAAATACAGTTTATTGTTGTCAGATAAAGTCACATTTTTCTCCTTCCGGAGAAATTCAGACGGGCAAATATGACTATTACTGGACCCATGGTCCGTATGAACCATACGACAGCATTATATATGAATTCAGCACTCTTCCATAATTATAAATATAACTTTTATTAAATATAAAACAGGTATGGCTATTTAATCCGCCATACCTGTTTTATATTTATAATAATAAAGGTTGACAATATCCTATCATGTTCTGTTTGGGATATTTATGAATTTCCATCCTACCACTTACTGTTACATTTTCTTAATATACATAATACATATTGTAAAGCATAATAATGTTCGATATAATATTGTCATACATGTATTCCTGACTATTCATACTGTAATAAAATTATATTTAAATATATAATTTATTAAATTTATTAATTATAAGGGGGAATTAAAATGTTAAAAAGAGCAGTCGTGTCAGTCTTGTTTGTTTTTGTTCTTACATTGTTAAGCAGCACGTGCTTTGGTGATCAATCCCAATTACTAAAACGAACAGATTTTACCGATGGTTTTAGCTCACCATGGAGGCTTATGACTAGCAATTCAAACTTGGCGTACTCATATGTAAAAGACGGTAACCTTACTGTACATATGGATGCCAAAGGCACAAACAAATGGGATATAGCTGTCGTACATGATGATTTTAGTCTTTATCAAGGACAAATTTACCGTCTACAATTCAAGCTTGTTGCTTCAAAGAATTGCAAGGTATATGCAAAAATAGGTGATAAGAGAGAACCATACGGCGAGGCATGGAATAATAAATGGTCTCCATTTAGTCTTATTGCTGACAAGGTACTTCAAATCGAAACCACATTTACAGCAGATAAGGATTATAAGGATGCACAGTTTGCTTTTCATTTAGGAGGAGAATTAGCCGGATCCTTACCGAACGAAGTAAAGATCATCAGTGCTTCAATTATTGGTTATACGCCTGATCCAGATCCAACTCCAACCCCTGTAATAGATATAAGGGTTAATCAATTGGGATATTACCCGGATTCAGTCAAAAAAGCCACTTTAAAAACACATTATAATACTCCTTTTAATTGGATGCTTAAGGACAGTCAGGGTACTATTGTTGCGTCAGGCAAAACAAGCTCTTATCGTATGGATCATGCATCAGGGGAATATGTTCAGATAATAGACTTTTCTGATTATAATACACCAGGTACAGGATATACTCTATACGCTGGCGATGCTTCAAGCTTTCCCTTTGACATAGGAAATAATATTTACTCAAAACTGCAATATGATGCATTAAAATATTTTTATCATGCAAGAAGCGGCATCGACATTAAGATGCCTTACTGTGAAAATCCCCAATGGTCCAGAGTTGCAGGGGATTTACCTGATAAAGCAAACTACTCGGGTACTGCCAGCTACAATGGTCCAAACATACTTGATGCTACAGGTGGGTGGTACGACGGAGGATTTTCTACAAAGTATCTGTCTTATAATGGGATGGCATTATGGAAAATGCAGAACCAATATGAAAATGCCTTGGTTACAGGAAAAGTTGATGCCTTCAAAGATAATTCAATGAATATTCCTGAAAGCGGAAACGGTTACCCCGATATACTTGATGAAGCACGCTGGGGTATGGAAGGACTTCTAAGAATGCAAATTCCTGAAGGCTATGATTGTGCCGGTATGGCATCTTATCTAATCAAAGGCAATACTAATTACCTGACTACTACAGGCGAACCCATAACAGAAAGATTATACTCCCCGCCATCGACAGATGCCACTCTTTATCTTGCTTCATGTGCAGCACAGGCATCAAGACTTTGGAAATCAATAGACAGTAATTTTTCTGGAAAATGCCTTCTTTATGCTGAAATCGCATGGGAAGCAGCACAAAAAAATCCGCTGGTATACCAACCCTACAACGGTCCTTCACCTATAAATCCGTATCCTTCTGATTATTTTGATGATGAATTCTATTGGGCAGCTTGTGAGCTTTATATAACTACAGGAAAAAGTGTATATCTTGATTATATAAAAGGCTCAAAGCATTATTGCCAGATGGCTTTAGAAATACCTGAATATGATAGCCATGTGCTGCAGGAAAGCATGAAGCCTGATTTTACTGCAGGTCTTGGAACAATATCGCTGGCACTGAACAAAACTCAAGAATTCCCTGAGGCTTTGAAGAATATAACCAAAGTAGCTGATTCATACATATCAGTTCAAAATGGACAAGGCTATAGCATGCCTTTAGCTGAAAGATATATTACTTCTCCATTTTATTACAGCAAGTCTTCTGTATTAAGGGGATACCCACAAGGTTCAAACCTTCTTGGAGCAAATAATGCAATAGTTATGGCGTATGCCTATGCTTTAACCGGAGACAAAAAGTATGTAAATGGTGTTAACGAGTTTATGGATTACCTTTTAGGCAGAAATCCTATGGTTAAGAGTTATATCACAGGTTATGGTGAAAATCCAGTAATAAATCCAAACCATGGATTGTTTGCTTACCAGGATAACCACAATTTGCCAAAGGCTCCAGGTGGATTTTTAGTTAGTGGGGCAACTTCACTTCTTAATGCAATGAGGGCTGTAATAGATGGTGATTCTAACTATTTACCTGCTCAGAAGTGCTATGAAGATGATTATTTTAATTATTTGACTAATGAAGTTAATGTTGATCTTAATGCATCACTTGCATGGCTGGCTTCATTTGAGGAAGCTAGAGGCCTTATTCCTACTTCACCTCCAAAGAAGCCTAATCCAGCGGATATAAATGGAGATGGAAAAGTCAATATGAGAGACGTTGTAGAAATGGCATTAGCTTTCGGTACAACATCAAAAGACCCGAATTTTAACAAAAAATGCGATTTAACTAATGACGGAGCAGTAAATATGAGCGATGTAATGGCTTTAGCAATGAGGTTTGGTGATGAATATGAGCTGCCGGAACCAGGTACAGTGCATATTGATTAATTCAATCACTACTTCTCAACATAATTATTTATTTTGAGCTATTAATCTCTTATATATAACAAGGCTGCTGCAAAATGTATTAGATAAAATACATATTTGCAGCAGCCCTTTATATTATATTAAAAGCTTTAACACTCTTACATTTGGTTTATTTAGAACTCTTGAATGTACTGCCAAGTGCAGATTCATCAATCTGTTGGCCGTTAAGAGTTATATATATTCCGCTGCCTGAGTGGGTATCCTTTAAACGTATAGTTCTTATATTTATAAAGGAATCCATCTTCAGTTTCTTTATAGTCTCAGACATATTGCTATACAGCTCTTTTGAACCCTTGCTTGCACATGAATCACACATACAGATGGTGAATTCCTGTGTTACAAAGGTCGAGTTGGCTTTCTTACGAACAGTGTTGCAAGCATTGTCACCAACTTTTGGCGTATAGCTTGTGTGCAGCAACTCATGTGCCAGGTGAGAGTTTGCTTCACCGTAGAATTCGTTATAAAGTCTCAGTATATCAGGGTTTTCCTGAGATTTACGATATTCAGCAGTTTTATCTATATTTACAAGAACCTGCTGGCGTTTTTCCATGGCATCAATCTTTTCAGGTACCGGATGCCCTGCACCGCATATACATCCACCAGGACATGCCATAACCTCTATAAGATCATACCCAACATCAACACCCTGTATTATCTTTTCCACGATCGGCTCTGCATTATGAAGGCCGCTTATAACCGCAACACGTACATTTGTACCGTTTGCATCAACTGTAGCTTCCTTGAGGCCTTCAAAACCACGAATTTCTTCGAAGTCAAGATGATCCGTAAGCACATTTCCTGTGAGCTTTTCAACAGCCATACGTAGAGCAGCCTCAGCAACACCACCCGATGCACCAAATAGAACCCCTGCACCTGTTACCCTCTTGTATGGATCATCAAACTCCTGAGGTACTATATCAGAAGTCTTTATACGCAACAGTTCAACCATTTCAAGCATTTCACTTGAAGTGAGAACAGCATCCACATCTCTGATTCCTTCAGGAGCAAATTCCGGACGTGCAGCTTCATGTTTTTTAGCAAGACATGGTACTATTGATACTACAAAAAGATCATCCTTTTTTACTCCAGCCAGCTTTGCATAATGATTCTTAACAGTCGCACCCATCATTTGCTGTGGTGATTTACATGTTGAAAGATGTGGTATAATTTGAGGATAACGTTTTTCAACAAAGTTTACCCATCCCGGACAACATGATGTAAACTGAGGCATTACACCTTTTTTATCAACACGTGTTAAAAACTCTGTTGTCTCTTCAACAATTGTCAGGTCGGCAGCAAATGAGAAGTCAAATATCTTATCAAATCCCATTTTTCTTAATATTCCCGCCATGAAAGGTGATGCTTCATCATATGGGATACCAAAATAAGATGAAACGATACTGCGTACCGCAGGAGCAACAAAACCTACCACAACCTTATTTGAATCATTGATTGCTCTAAATACCTTGCCTTTTTCACGTCTGTAATCCAGAGCACCGCAAGGACAAGCATTCACACACTGACCACAGCTTACACAGTCGGTTTCCTGAAGTGGTAAACCACTTTTGGTTCCAACAAGCTGTCTTCCATGTTTTGTATAATAAGTAAGAACGTCAGGACCTTCAATTTCTGCACATGCTGCAATACAACGTCCGCAGGAAATACATTTATTGTGGTCGCGAATAATAAATGGATGATCGTCCACTATAGGTACAAATGGGCGTTCATGAATCGGATTCACATATTCAACTTTATGAGCCTGAGCTTCCTTTCTAAGATCGCAACTATAACGCTCTTTACATCCGCATTTAAGGCAGCGTCTAGCTTCCTCTCTAGCCATTTCTTCAGTAAGTCCGAGCTCAACTTCATCAAAATTATTTTTACGCTGACTAATAGCTAGATCCGGCATTTTGGCACGAGAAATCTTAGGCATTTCTTCGAATTCCCACTTAGGGAGATCTTCCATGGAGCCGCGACTGCAGCTATAGTCTGCGTTTTGTTCATGAACATATCCCTTTGTGAGGAAACTATCCATAGCATCAGCGGCATGACGGCCTGCTGCTACTGCCTGGATAACTGTTGCAGGACCTGTAACACAGTCGCCACCTGCAAATATCTTAACTTCAGATGTTTGCATAGTATGGCCGTTAATTTCTATATCGCCCCACTTATTAAGCTTAACAGGCATATCGTTATATAGGAACTGAGTGTTTGTACTCTGACCAATTGCACCAATAATTGTGTCTGCATCTATCAAAACATCACTGCCCTCAACAGGAACAGGACGACGACGGCCGGAACGGTCAGGTTCTCCAAGCTGCATTTCCATACAGTGAAGTGTTTTCTTTCCGCCATTCATAACAATTTTATTTGGTGCCATCAAGAACAGCATTTCTACTCCTTCGTGCAAAGCTTCCTCAACCTCATATGGCTCAGCCGGCATTTCTTCACGGGTACGGCGATAGATCAGCTTAACTGATTTAGCACCTTTACGAAGTGCTGTACGGGCACAGTCTATGGCAGTGTTACCACCACCAATTACAACTACATTATCACCAAGTTTTATGTCCATACCTTTTGTTACCTGCTCGAGGTATTGTATTCCAAGCCATACACCTTCAAGGTTTTCTCCCTCAAGATGCATAGGGGTTGCACGCCATGAACCTATTGCAAGATAAACCGAGTCAAAATCGTTATTAAGGTCTTCAAGACGGATGTGCGTTCCTAACGCTTTACCTGTCATAATCTTGACACCCATCTTCTTCATAATATCGATTTCCTTATCCAAAGTAGCTTTTGGTAAACGGTATTCAGGAATACCGTATCTCATCATTCCGCCTGCATGTGGCTGGCGTTCAAATACAGTTACATCATAACCGTTTATTGCACTGTAATATGCAGCTGAAAGACCTGAAGGACCTGCACCTACAATTGCTATCTTCTTACCTGTTGATGGTTTTACATCCGGAATCCATGGCCCCTTTTCCATATCCAAGTCTGCTGCAAATCTCTTTACATAGTTGATTGCTACCGGTGAATCTACAAGATTGCGGCGGCATGCTGCTTCACATGTATGTGGGCATACACGGCCACATACTATAGGGAAAGGATTGTTGTCCTTGATTACACGGATTGCAGCTTCATAATTTCCATTTCCCACATGACGAAGATAGGATTGGATGTCTATGTTAGCCGGACAAGTCATCACACATGGGGCAACACAATCTGCATTATGGTCTGAAAGTAGCTGCTCTAAACGTATCTTACGATAATTTTCAAGTTTAGGGCTATTGGTGCAGATAACCATTCCTTCTTTAATAGGAGTCTGGCACGCCTTCACATCTCTTCCTTCTACTTCTACCACGCATAACCCACAGTTTCCATTTGACCTTTCAAGCCTGATGTCATAGCATAGATGAGGTATATGGATATCCTCCTGCATTAACGCCTGAAGGATGGTCAGATTGTCATAAACCTCAATTTCACGGCCATTGACAGTAACTTTAATTCGCTTGTGATTTGTTAATGTTTTCATAACCTTTTCCTCTTTACATTATAATTTAATTTAAAAATTTATAATAAATGTTTTGCAGTACGCACATAATATATATGGAATACTATAAAACATGTCCATTGGTATATAAGGGATGAGTTATATAATTCTTTCAAAATCCTATTTATAAAACACAATTTTGGAAGGATTATATATAAACCGCATCAATACCATATTTATATATCAACGGAATAGCACCAATCTGGTAATCATAGAAGAATTAGTAATATTAATCATCTCTTACTTCCTAATAGATACGGTTAGAATTATATACTTACTTAGGCAATAAAACTTTTGAAGCGTCAATGCTTTTTTCAAAACTTCCTTGCTTTGCTATGCCAGATGCAAGATTACACTATAATATCAAAAGTAAGTTATTTTTTTAACATTCTTTATGACCATATTTATTATAGCTGAATATTTGCAATTTGTCATTTCATGTTTCGACATTTTTAAAGAGTTACAGCAGAATATTTCAATATCTTTGCAGATTAATTGTTCTCAGTTGATTTTATGAACAATTTGGCCAAACTTTTATTATAGCTATCCTAAGCTGGAAATTTATAAAACGGATAAAGCAAATCTACATGAAATCCATATGCAGCAACCAGAAAAATAATAACTGCAGAACCAAAAATCATACACATATTTTTGCCAAAGCTCGCCCCCTCATCTTTCTTGAAAACCAACCCAAGTATAAACCCTACTATAAAAAAAATCAATGATAAAAATAATTTGTTGTATAGCACTGAACTTCTGCTTATTCCTATGGCATCTAATAATATCGTTCCAAGACAGAATGTTCTTCCGATTTTGATTGAAAATAAAATACCAATAAAAAACGCAGGGATTGAAAGAGTACCTAGCCCAATTTTTGAATTCAATTTTATCACTCCTAACTCACTTCTATTATAATATAGATATTCATCCTTTATAATTAAAGTCAACCTTTACAATACGAACATCAGCTATGTTTTTGTCTTCAAAAAGCTTAAGTGCCGATGCGGTAGGAACTTTTAAAAGTGCACCGTTAAATCTGAGGCTTTTTGATGCAATCAGATCATTGACCTTTATGATGTCGGAAGTGAACTCATCGTCCTTAAGGTATTTCGAGTACTCAATAAACCTCTTCATTTCATTTTTGAAATATTTAAAGCTTTGAGATACAGGTTGTTTAGGATCAAGAGCCCATAACTCATCCAGGTTAGTGCCATCTTCCACCCCATCATTTGAAGCAGCTTCGTTTTTGGGTGAACCAGTTACATCTGGTGCCAAAAAGCCCATTCTTTCTATATCCAACGGAAATCCCCAACTAGTATGCGATAAACCCGTGTTTTTGTAGCCCCATTTATTTATATCAAGGCCTCTTATATCAATGGAAAACCACCATTCTCTATGGCCATTATCGATTTTAGCAACCATGGTATCCAGGTTCTCAAGAGTTACAGGCTTTTCAAAATAGACAACCAAAGAACATACACTCCAATCTTTAACCGCTTCAAGTCTGGGTTTTACTTCTTTCAGAGAGTCCTCATTTCTAAAAGCAGGTTCACGCCAGTCAAACACCGTACCATCACCATTAGTTATGTATGTGGTTTTCCAGTCTATTTCTCCAATATAATTTGGAACAGCCAAATCAAATTTTCCGCTGCGGGTGTTATTATATAAAAGAGGCTGTTCAAACTCAAATACATTTATGGATTCAAGAGGACCCAGACGGCCTAACCATCCACCTTTAGCCTTTCCCCCGGGGATATTGAACTGAACAATGTCATTTAGGGCACCAATTATCATCTCATGTTTCTTCATCAAAGGCTTTGCCAATATTGTCTGGAAAATAAATGTAAGAACTATGTAGCAAATAACAATCACCAACACACAAGCTAAAACTATTCTGCCAAATACCCTTTTAAAAAATCTGTTTTCCAGATTTCTTTCCTTAATTTCCAGTTCCTTTTCATTTGACTCCAAAATAGAATCAGCCTTTAAACCTTCCAGTATGCTAAAACATTCATCACATTCTTTGAGATGATTTTCAATACTTTCATTTTCACCTTCTGACAATTTTCCCTCCAAAAAATCAGGCAGACTCTTTTTTACTACCTCACACTGTGATCCCAATTCTTCATTCATGGTCATTGTAAACCTCCTTAAACCTTTTCCTTGCCCTGTGCAAAGTTACCTTAACTATAGACTCTGTAGAATTTATGATCCCCGCTATTTCCTTATATGAAAAACCATAGTGGTCCTTTAGCAATAATACTGTTCTAAAACGCAGCGTCAGCATCCCTAATGCCTCAACTAAATGTATTTTATCAGTATCACTATTTACCTCAGTTTTTACATCCTCATGAAAAGGTTCAAAATTCACCATATTAATCTTGTTCTTTCTCACATAGTCTATAAAATTATTGTGTGCAACACGAATTAGCCATTTAGTGCATAAATAGGATGATTTGTCGTTATAAAACATTAAGAGGGCTTTATAAAAGGTTTCCTGAGTTAGGTCTTCTGCAAGCTCAATGTCTTTACAAATATTTCTTAGGTAGTTGTTAACTTTATAATAGTTATCTTTGTAAATCTTTTTAAAGCCCTCCACATACTCACCCCTTTATCCAATACACTAATTATAACGGAATTTTGTGGTCAAAAGTTACAATTAAAAATGTGAATTGTTAAAATTCAAATTAACGCCCACAAAATTCCAACAATTGTAATAACACCAACAAAGGAAAAAATATCAATATATCTGTATGAAAAGCAGTCGGATAAATCACGCAATTTCTCTAAAAAGCATAATTATGGTATAAATGTAACTCATAATACTTTTCATACATTATTCACAAAAATATTTCTCCATCAAATGTTTCAGAATATATATATACAAAAAAATCAAGCATTGGAGTGAGAAGTTTGGAAATAGAAGAAATACGAGTTTTTGATGCTCCTAATATTTATAGTTTGAGGGAACCGGTTGTGAGGTTACAAGTAAAGCTTGGTGAATTTGCAGATACTCCTACAAAGGACATTGGGACTTTGAATGAACAAATCATCGGTCTCTTCCCGGGAATAAAAGAGCATAAGTGCTGTACCGGTTATGTAGGGGGTTTTGTTGACAGACTTAAGGAAGGCACCTACCTTGCTCATGTATCGGAGCATTTATGCCTGGAAGTGCAGAAAATTCTGGGTTATGATATAAAGCATGGAAAAGCTCGTCAAGTGAAGGATGATATATATCATGTAATTTTTACATGTCCTCACACAGTAATTGGAAAAGCATGTGGTTTATTTATTATAGATACATTGAATAATTTAATTAATGGTAGAACTGTTAATATAGATAGTGAACTTGAAAGGTTGAAAAAAATATGTATCAGATATGATATAGGCATTAGTACCGGAGCTATCATAGCTGAAGCGAAAAAACGCGGTATTCCTGTCAGTATGGTAAATGATGGGGATCTGATAAGGTTGGGTTATGGAAAATACCAGAAAAAGATATCTGCTACGCTGTATGAAGGTACAAGCAGCATATCGGTAGATTCGGCAGGTAACAAGCATTTAACAAAAGCATTGTTGGAGGAAGTTTCTATTCCAGTTCCGAAGGGGAAGTTAGTCCTGGATATTGATGAAGCTATATCTGAAGCAAATGCAATAGGATACCCTGTTGTGGTAAAGCCTCATAACGGCAGTAAGGGTAAATTTGTATTTACAAATATAAAAAATGAGAACGAACTTAAGGAGGCATTTTTACAGGCACTAACCCTCGATGGAGAATGTATTGTCGAAAAATACATTGAAGGCAAGGATTATCGTGTATTGGTTGTTAACGGTAAAGTTGTCGCCGCAGCAGAAAGGGTTCCCGCTCATGTTATAGGGGATGGAGAACATACAATCCAGGAGTTGATAGAAATTGAAAACCAAAATGAGCTTCGTGGAGAAGATCATGAAAAACCCCTTACTAAGATCAAGGTAGACGAAAGTATGAAGGTTGTTCTTGATAAGCAAGGTATGGCCCTCTCTCATATACCTGACAGGAACCAAAAAATATGGCTAAGGGATAATGGAAATCTTAGCACAGGAGGAAAAGCATATGATTGCACCGATCTTGTTCACCCTGAAAATATAGAGATTTTTGAAGAAGCTTCAAAGGCGATAGGTCTGGATATTGCAGGAATTGACGTTGTTACCCCTGATATATCAAAGCCATTGGGTGTAAATAATGGCGCCATTGTAGAAGTTAATGCTGCTCCAGGAATTAGAATGCATATTAACCCTACCGGAGGGCAAAAAAGAGATGTGGTATCCCCGATTTTAGATATGATGTTTCCAGAGGGTACTCCATCCTCAATACCAATAGTATCAATTACAGGAACCAACGGAAAAACCACCACTACCCGAATGATAAGCAGTATTTTAAGGCGGCAGGGGCTTACGGTTGGCACAACAACCACTCATGGGATTTATATTAATGATACATGCATTGAAGATGGAGATACAACAGGACCTAAAAGTGCCAATAGAATACTTCATAACCGGATGGTTGAAGCCGCCGTGCTTGAGACAGCAAGAGGCGGTATTGTGCGGAATGGCTTGGCTTATGATAAAGCTGATGTCGCTGTTTTTACCAACCTTACAGAAGATCATCTTGGTGTCGATGGAATTAATACAATGGAGGAATTGCTCCATGCAAAGTCACTTGTTATTGAAGCGGTGAAAGGCGATGGTGCATGTGTTCTTAATGCTGATAATACCTGGGTGATGAAGGCAAGGGGAAAAGCGAAGGGAAACCAGATACTGTTCTCTATAGATGACGAAAATCCCATACTGCTAGATCACATAGCCAATGGCGGGTCCGCAGTCTACAAGAGGAATAATAGAATTTATATAACTTGTATGGGTGTTACAAGGAACTTCATAAGCTTAACAGACATCCCGGCAACACTTGGAGGCAGATTAAAGCATAATATCTATAACAGCATGGCTGCAATTGGTGCAAGTTTTGCTCTTGGAATATCCTTTGATTCCATATGGGAAGCTTTGAGTGAGTTCACCTGTGATGCAAACAGCAACCCAGGACGTTTTAACATCTATGATCTTAAAGATTTCAAGGTTGTTCTTGATTACGGACACAACATTGAAGGTTATCGTGTTACCATTGAGGGATTGAACGCCTTAAACCCCTCACGGCTGATAGGGGTCATAGGGGTCCCCGGAGACAGGCTTGATACGGATATTTTTAATGTAGGAAAAATCTCCGGGAGTTCTTTTGACTATATTTATGTTAAGGAAGACCAGGATTTACGTGAAAGACAACCTTTGGAAGTTGCGAACATTTTATACCGTGGAGCATTATCATCCGGTATTTCCACTGAACACATTAAAGTAATACCGGATGAGGCGGAATCTTTAAGAATAGCTTTACAGCAAGCCGCAAAAGGTGACGTAATTGTTGTGTTTTTTGAGAAAATGCAGCCATTGGTAGATGTTATTAAGGATTACCAAGAGAGAGTCTTTGCAGAAGAGCAACTGGTACAACCAATACCTGTATGACGTTTAGGCTTATATAACTAAAGCCCATAAAATAAAAGTGATTAATACCACTTTAAATTCTATGGGCTTTCTGCCTATCAAAGAGTACTCTTATATTTATATTAAAATTATCTATTAATTATTAAGTAATTAAATACCCAAAATGCCTTCACTTGCTGTTTGACACCTAGCCTTAACTAGGTGGGTGTCCTGTTGAAAACTTCAACCTTCCCCTGCCGTTGCACACTGCTTATGCAGTATGGCGGTATTAGTACTGAGGTCTGATTTCATCTTTCAAAGCTAGACTCCCTTATTTCATTTGTAGGTTCAAACAACAAGCTTTCCCGTACATCTCAGGTCAACTTTACATCTGAATCTTATTATATCTGGATTATGAATATATAGCAACACTACTTAAAGTCTTTTAATACTATTTAATATAATCTGATGAAGGCTTGCTTAGGAATGCGTTGTTATACAAGATTTTTTATGTATATTATCTTCTATTCAATACCATGCTGTCCATGCCTTTCACTGCCTTTTTGCCTTTTGGATACAAACAAGTTACCTAAAGAGTCCAGACCTGCATAAAATACATCCTTTATATCTGTCACTCCATAATCTTTGATTCTACTATAAAGCCATTGTTCATCAAGCTTGATATCTTTAAGGTTTTCAGACATAATGCTGCCGTCAATCACCAAATCCTTAGTCAGTCCCTTATACTTTGTTGAAATATTTAAATCTGATGGAGTTAAAGGCAAATTTTGTGATTTGGGTTGCACCGATAAACTTCCATCCGTTTCTAAAATAGCAAACTCCACATCGGCTATATTGAACATATTTTTTCCTCTTAACTGCATCAAGAGTTCATTGATCGTAACATGACTTTTTTTCATGTTTTGGTTAATTATCTTACCATTTTCAATTAGAACTGTTGGTTCCGAGTCCAGTTTCTTTCTTATAAAAAAACTTTTAATGTGAACATAGTCCAGTAGAACGGTAAGAGCAGCCAATGTAATTAATACACTAATAGCAGATGAATTCGGAATCTGCGATACCATAGCTAAATTTGCTGTTACTGAACCCAAAGAAACCCCTATAACATAATCAAAAAAAGTCATTTGGGAAATCATTTTTCTGCCAACTGCCCTTGCGATTAGTAAAGCTATAAAATAGCCTATTACAGTATACAATATGGATTCAAGTATTATTTGTTTCATAATCTTAACTCCTCCTTTGGAAAATTATGTCTACAGCCTGTGGTCCAATATTCAAATCACGCTATAATGACTCAACCCTCCTGCCCCTTGAGATACACAGGTAGGAGGGTTGATGACTAATTGTCAGTTTACTAATCGCTTCAAATTTGGTTTTATTTAGCAGCCTTCTGGTCTATCATGTTCTTTACTTCTTCTGCTGTAAGCCCGCTGGCAGTAATAACAGGAATGTTGGTGGACGTATCAGAAAAGCCCATCATATTAGTGTTATAATCTGCAGTAACAATTACGTCCAGATTGCCATATTTTGCAATATTATTTTCAATATTTTCACTTAGTATCTCTACCTTATATCCTTGATTTTTTAAATAGTCTGCAACGTTAGTCAAACCTTTTTCTACACCTATTTTTTTCATATGTCATCACCTCGTCGTTATTTTTCCCTCATGAAGTGCTGGTATACATGTAAAAATGATGCAGGTTATTAAGGCACAGTATATATGACGATTTCCCAGACATAGCAAAAGATGACATCCATTTAAAAGATGCCATCTTTTTATGTATTTTACTCTAATTTATAAATTATTTAACTGTAGGATTAAAGAAATATGCATAGCCGTGACTTCCTGCTCCAGAGATACCATTTGCTGAGAATCCTATTGTTTTTACTCCTGTTATATCAATTTCTTCAACTTTTTTAATCTGTCCTCCATCAACTTTAATATTTGCCAAGGTTTCTCCAGTATCAACATTATAAATATATATTGTAAATTGTTTGCCAATATGTGCATCTTTAGTTGAAAGATACACATCAAATGACAATTTACTATATGTTCCGCCTACTTCAGCCTTATATGCCGGACTAATTCCCTCAGAAGCACCACCATTCCAAAGCTCATAAGCTATTCCATCATTATATTTTATATCTGCTCCAAATTCTCCTTTTACAGTTAACGAACCTTTATCTGTTACTTTACTGCTATGACCGGATGTCTTCGCCTTGAAACTCAATACACTTTTGGGCTGTTTTTCTTCTGTTCCGATAATAACAGTTTTTGTATCACCATCCCAGTTTATAGGTATATTCAACATATTGCTGACAGAACGAACGGGAATATATGTAGTGCCATTATATAAAATGGGATACACAGCATTTCCTGATGCATCTTTCATTTCCTGAACAGCTCCTGAATACCTGATTTTAATCTCTTTGCTGAGTATGGCTTTTATTTCAGTACTCATTGAAGCCCCAAAAGCAACAACTCCAATACAGAACATAAAAACACTGGCTAAAACTGCAATTCGTACCATTATACCTTTTTTCATAAGTTTCTACTCCTTTTATTATTAAGATAGTTTTTCCTATATAATTGTATAATGTTGCATGCTTTATGTCAACCAATATTAGGTTGAAAAAAGGATGATACAAGCTGATTTTCCTCTATTTTCATAGTATATATGGATTTATTAAACTCGTTTAAAACAAAATTGTAGGACAAAACACAATATTATGTTTACAAGTTTTTACATTCAATATCCCTGATCGTCTATGAGCCACGGAGAATTTTTATCCTTACGGACTAGAATCACATTCCAATCTGAATAATCACCCTCATTAAGTGGGCCAGTAACAACCCCCTTCGGGTAATGGACGTTATATTTCACTTTAAACACGATCACATTTTCCACATTTGTACCATTTATTTTTCCTCGGCCATTTTGAACATAGCTGTATCTCATAGGATCATCAGAATTACCTTGGCTTGATATTAATGTAACGGTTTCATCACCATACAATCTTACATTTGGACCACTGTATCTTGGTGTTAAGGTTTTTAAAATAGCTTTTTCATCCTTTGCCTTAACGGCACGAAAGTATTCTTCAATGACCGCACTTGCTGCCATAATCTCTTCGTTAGAGAATTCTTGCTTATTTATATTATTTGCATCGTCTATAGCCTTTATATCAATATTCTTACCTTCCAAAACACCAAGAAGCCTGTGAAGGTCTTTACCTAGTACAAAAAGATCCCCATACCTTTCATAATCGCTCCGCAAGAAAGTAAATTTCGAGTCATATTTTGCTTCATCAAGCTTTCCATCAGACGGTGATTTGCGGAATGCAAATGTCACCTTATCTACATTATCAATCATACAAAATAAAACCAGTGCATTCTTCTGCAGATTGGAATAGCTTCCATCGCCTCTTTTTATAAGCGGCCATTCACTAACATATGTGCCGTCATATTTAAGTTCATAAAACATAGTCAGTCCATAGGGTCGCTTATTTGTTTCCAATGAAATATATCTTTGATTAAAACTTTTTTCGGGCGGAGGCAAGTTTTGTGCCAAATCCGAAACCTTGGGTGCATCACCTACATAAGGTGTTCTGAACTTTGAAATCCGGTTTAAATCAAAGGTCATCATATCAACTCGAACAACAAAATAATAACTCACCTGCCCTCTATCTTTAAACCCCAGAATAACTTCATATATATATTCACCGCTATCAATCGGTGCCTGACAGTATAAAACCCCATTCATTATACTTGTTTCAGGAGACTCAAACTGTACCTTTTTGCCATCCTTATAAACCTTAAGACTCTTTAATGTGAAATCATATTTCCTGTCAATTTTTAATTTTTGTGTGCTTATTGACAATTGCTGTCTTGAGCTTATGTTAACTACATTGTCAGGCTTGTATTTCATATCAAGCGGACTTACCGAGTCAGCATGAACAGAATTCCATGAATAGGTTCCAATTACTGCTGTCTTTGTATTTTCATATTCAGCACTAATATAAATATTTGGAGTATTAGCACTCATTCCAATACCTGCTCCTAAATACAAGGCACCTGCTATAACGGATACAAATAGAACTACAGATAGAAGTATTATGGCTTTTGACTTCTTTTTATGATTCATTATGGCTATAAGTCTATCCTTGAGGCTCTTTTTTTCTTCATACATGGTTGCTTGTAATGCTCCTATATGATGTTTACCAACTGCTGCAACATCTATAAGGGTATCCCCATAGTCCTGCTTTTCTTTTTCACTTAGGCTTTTTATGACAGCTTCGTCGCAAGCTAATTCGCAGGCATGGTTGATTTCCTTCCTTACAAGGTACATCAGAGGATTAAACCAGTGAATGGATTGAGCTATCGTTGTCAGCCACTTTACTGCTATGTCAAACCTCTTCATGTGGTTAATCTCATGAAGCAGAATATACTTAAGCTGCCTTTCCGAAAAGTCTATGTCGGGAATGATAACCATAGGGCTAGCTACGCCAATCAGCATTGGTGTTTCCACATATGGATTTAGAAAAAGTTTCAGCTTGTAACGTCCATTTAATAAGTTATTTAAAACCTGGTTTTGCTCATCAGTTGTCGGTATATTTGATTTTTTTATTTGCTTTATGAATCTTATGTATACTGCCAGATTGTAAATTAAAACTGTTAATATTCCTAATATCCAAATATATAGGGCATATCTGTTAAGGAGATCTTTTAAGTTTGCAATAAAATGTTCCCAACTTATTGTTTGACTATGAGCCACATTTCCATGAAAGCCTGAAGTTTGGGCCTCTACAGATGAATTAGATGAATTATTTGATTTCGATGATTCTGATAATTCTGATAAATTGATTGAATAGTTGGGGTCGGTTGAATCTAAAGTTTTGTCTATGCTGTCTGAATTTTGGGTTATAGGATTCTGAGAGCTTATGGGATGATTTATTACATCGCGATTATAAAACAACTCATTAATAAAGCTGCTTTCAAAAGAGAATGGTAATAAAAATCTAAAAACAACTACTATCCAAAGTAAAAATTGTATGGATTTTGATACTTTATGCCTTATTAATGGTTTCAATACAAGTACAAACAAGGCAAGAATGCTGCCGGACAATGAGAGGGACAACACAACCTTAACGATTTCATTCATCCTTATCACCTACTTTAAACATATTCCGAAGCTCATCAATGTCCGACTTATTCAGTTTCTTGCTTCCTACTAAGGATGCCACTAGCTTTTTGGCACTGCCTGCAAACAAACGATCAATCAGGTTTTGGGTAGAGTATTCATTAAATTCAGCCTCACTAACAAGAGGCTTGTAATAGAATACTTCCCTTTTTATTGCCAAAACAACGCCCTTTTCACATAGCCTCCGAAGCAGTGTCTTAATTGTGGAAGTTTCCCAATTACTGTTTTCCTCCAATATTTTTCTTATCTCCGCAATAGGAAGCTCGCATCCTGCTTCCCATAATACTCGCATTATTTCTGCTTCTGAATCTGTTATTTTTGCTGCTAATGAACCCATATCATTACCTCCTTAAAGGTTACAGTTGTAACCCATTATCAGTTTACAACTGTAACCTCAATATGTCAAGGTTCTTTTAGAACAAAGTCGCTTGCATTTCTGCAGCTTTGATGCTACCGCAAGAGATTAATGAGCAGCATAAACTGTAATTTCACAGACATAAAAATAATAGCAGGTAAGATTTTTCACCTCACCTGCCTGCTATACAGTTTTATATAGATTTACATTTAAATCAATAAATAAGTTCTAATACATTAAACAATATCAATAACCCATATTCCGTAAAATACTATCAATATTTGATATAATCTCCTTACTTCCTCCATTACCCTTATCACTCATTAATTTCTTTGCTTCAAGCAGCTCATCCCTGGCCTTTTCAAACTGTCCCATATCATGGTAAAGCAATCCTAAAATATAACGTCCGTTCGTTGGATCAATCTCAACCAATTTTTTTGCATTCTCGACAGCATCATCAAACTCCCCTGTCATTCCCTGTGCTTTTGCCAAAGTCCAATATACCGATATTCTATTTGATTCACTCTTTGGGTTTAGTGCTAAAATTTCTTTGCCAGCCTTTATTACCTCATTCCAATTCTGGTTTTTATCAAGTTCCTCCATTTCATTTACCTTCAAGGTTATTTTACTTTCCGGATTACCAAAACCATAGAAAAGGCTTGATACAACTATCACTATAGTTACAGCGATGTAAATAAATCTATTTAAGTACCACTTGGTTTTATCTGAAGCTGAAACCGCACCTGTAGCTAAAAACCCACCTATAAGACCACCAATATGTGCAAAATTGTCAATTCCCGATCTTGAAAAACCATATGCAAGGTTAATAAAAATCATAACAAATACATTAGCACCAAAATAAGCTTTGAAAAGTGTAGGCCTTTGCAAACCGAAATAAAGCAGTGACCCAAGCAGGCCGAATATAGCACCTGATGCTCCAGCCCCCAGGCCCATTGAAAACAAAAAGCTTGCAATATTCCCCATAATACCTGCAATTAAGTAAACTGCCAAAAACTTCACATGCCCGAATACTCTTTCCACAATGTTTAATGCATACAACGAATAGCAATTGAGTACAAGATGGGGTATATCAAAGTGTAAAAATACTGGAGTTATAAACCTCCAATACTCACCTGATAATATATGTGTATTTTCTTTTGCACCAAACTTAAGCAGTAATTCATTAAAATTTGTGCCTGATTGTGCCGAATATAAGCTCAATGCAATCCATATTATTACATTCAAAGCTATTAATGCATAGGACAGAATAGGTGTCTTAGCTTCTAACTTAATGTGAAACTCATTCCTTTTTTGCATTACAACTTCTTCGATATCAACATCTACGATTTCTCTAGATATCCCTTGCTTCATTATAGCTTTTATGTTCTTGCTTATTCCCTCATCGGTGAGAGGCAATTTAAAATACCTTTCAACTGACTTGTTTTCCAGGTTTACACTTAAGCATTTGATATATTTCCTATCTTTTGCTTTTTGATACTGTGCTGCTTTAATTACATTCAGTTTATCCTGCTCGGGATATGAGCTAAAAATGAACACCTCATAAATATATTGTGCAATTCCTTCTTCTATCTGGTAAATAATGTTTTGGTTTCCTCTAAGTCTTTCTTCAATCTCCTCGCTTGTCAAACTATCTCCATCCAATAATTCAACAATAACTAATGCTCCATAAGCATCCTTTGTAAGAATATTTATTTTATCATATATGCTGTATTTACCTTCTGCGTCCTGCAAAGGCATGAAATCACGGTCTTTAATTAAAGCTTGTAATAATGAATAAGTAAACTCTCTTTTCATCTGCCACCTCTAATTTAAATTAATTGCCCTAAATTCTAATAAAAGTATTACTAATCTTTTCATATATTTATAATTTATTATATCATTGATTTTGAGTAAAATTCAGGCATTTTATAAAAAACTAATTATATACCTTTTTAAGGAATGACTAATATACCCATACAGTAGTACCTGCGGGAATATAAGTATAAATCCACTTGCTGTCCTCAATTGACAATCTAATACAACCGGATGATGCTCTTTTGCCTAATGTAGGATCCTTTATATTTCCATACGAATCTAAGGAGATTGAATGGAAAAGGTAGTCCCCGCTAAATTCCACCCAATACTTGGCACCACTCCTATATCTGGGGTTGTAGAACCAGTCTCCTCTTCTAGATACAGTAAATATTCCTCTGATGGTTGGCGACTCATTTTTACCTGTTGCACACTGAATCGTTTTATTTAGCTTCCAATTTCCCTTTGATCCTGAAAATACATGAGTCAATTGCCTGTCAATATCAACCCACACAAAATATGGAGCATTGCTGGCAAATCCCTTATAGTTTACAAACCCTTCAAGCTGCTCCTTTGTCATCTTATTGGTATTCGTAGGCGGATCAGGGGGTATTGAAAGCACCTTTCCAGAAACCCATCCCTTGACATTGCCGTAGGATACATAAAACCACTGCGTATACATACCGTAGATAATTTCTACCTTAGTACCTTTATTCACTGTTCCTACAACGTTATACGGTGCATAGTATGACGAAAATAATTTTGCATTTTCAGTGACTTGTGCTATAACAGCCGATGGCTTAACAAGAGTATTGTACAATTCTTGTGTTCTGATTTCTTCTTTTTGCTTTGCAATTAATTTTTCCTGCTGCACCAACTCTTTATGTGAATTTTTCTTGTATCCATTGGAGTTTTCCATATAATCAATAGCCCTGACTATAGCTGCACTTGCTTCAGCCCTGGTTACATTGGAATAAGGCTTAAAATATCTTTTTCCATCTTTAATGCTTCCCATTATCAAGTATTCATGAAAAGCTGTAGTGGATACCTCATTGGAAATATCATCGAAAGGACTTTTATCATTAACATATTGAACATTCAGCATAGACAGTATCATAGACGCCATTTCAATCCTTGTAATTAGCTTATCAGGCATGAAGCTACCATTATATGTACTTTCAGGAATTATTCCATTGGCTATTGCAGTAGACACATAATTGTCAGCCCAATGATCCTTTATGTTGGAGTAGTCATGCCCATTTTCAACAGGTATTTTGAATGCATCCAATAAAATCTTAACAAATTCAGCCTTTGTAGTATAGTTGTAAGGCCTGAATGTGTTATCCGGAAAACCTGAAATTGCTTTTAAAGAATTTAACCTTAGAACCGGGGAATAAAACCAATTATTCGAGTGTATGTCACTAAAGCTATTGTTTATATCAGCTGTAACTTTTGCAGGCATGCATAAAGCCGGAATAATAAGTGCCATTGCCATGACTGCCTTTAATCTTTCTTTTCTCATTACCAAATATCTCCTAACCTTTATATAGCATTTAATATGATATCATGCAAAAATCCATTAGTCAAAAAATGATTTTAATCAGTCAAGAGTAAAAAGCACGCGTATATACAAACAAAAAATATGCGAATAGCTGACTGTTCGCATATTTTTGTGTAGTTATATATAGACTTATATCAGTGAATTGACCATATTATCAAATCAGACCTTTCTCACTGGCCTGTTTCAGCCATGTCGGATACTCTTTCATTAACAAATCATATAATTCCTCATCTGAAATGTTTGAAGGATCCTCTACACTAAAGAAGTTTGCATTATCAATCAATCTTCCCTGAAGGTTGTCCAATTCCTCCAAAAATCTGAAATCACTTGCAGCAAGACTTCTAAAGAACCCTCCTATTCCTTTTGTTTTCACATCCTTGGAAGACTTTCCTATTGCCATATACTGCCAGAATATACCTTCATATGAAGAATCCTGCAAGTTAGCACATGTCACATCTTCATCAAATGTAGCACCGTCAGTAACAAACATTACGTATACAGGATATTTTGCCTTTGTTATTTTGCGATTAATACTGTTTGGAAAGTAGAATTCTCTGATAATCTTCATAGCCTTGCCGTAATAAGTTCCTCCTTCAAGAGGATATCTTTGTGTAAGAGATGTTATATAGCCATTAAAATTATCAATACTAAACTCCCCCGCTTCATGAGCTTTGGCTCCGAACAGGAACACATCAATAGATCCATCATCATCAAACTTGCAACCAAGAGCTAAAATTCTTTCAGCAAAATTTTGAATTTTGCCGGATTTGTAAAGAGAACTCATAGAGCCTGAAATGTCCAAGCAAAGAGCAACCTTGGCAGTATGATTCTCCAATCCCGCTTTCTTTAAAGAAACTGTTGCTTTCTTAGCGAGGGAAAGAATTTGCGGTGCCCTTTCTTCCATTTTTTTCTCAAGCTTTATCCTCTTTTCAAGGTTAACAGTTTGTCCTACTGGTATAGAGTTTTGTTTCTCTGCATCAGAGCTCTGTGCTGTTGCTTGTTGCATCGGTTGCTGTACCGGCTGTTGCACCGACTGCTCATCCGCATCCACCCCGCCGAAATGCTTTAGCAAGGCACTTAGTCCTCCATCAAAGCCATCACCCACTACTCCGACTCTCCATACATCCTTAAAATATATTTCCGAAATTATTACCGCCCTTTCATTCTTGAAATCCTTATTATTAAATTGGTAGCTGACCATTTTTTGTCCATTAGCAGAAATATGGAATTCTCCAGATACGATATCCGACATTTTATCTTCGCCGTCAATTGTCGCAGTAAAAACAAGGTTTTTAATTGTAGAAGACAGCATTGAAAGGTTTACTTTGAAGGTTCCCCTGTTTTGCTTGTTTTCTGTCATTTCTAAGCTTTTCTCAGGTGAGCTCATCTGGTTGTAAAATATCATATATCTATCGTCAGATAACTGCTTTTTATCATCCAGCCCAAAACAGGTAATATCAACAGTCATTGACGCATCGATAAATACTCCTACTTCAAACACTTCTGAGCCTACAACATCCAGAATCTTTGCCTTTTGGCCTTTAATCATACTATTCATTCAGGTAATCCTCCGTTTTATTCTATAATCACTACAATTATTGTTCCGCCCAATTGTTGTATCCATTATATTTCTTAATTTGAAAATACCTTATTTTATAAATTATATCAAACTCTGAAAAAGTTGTAAGCGTGTTTATATATAATTTTAATAGTTCTTTAGAAGCACTGTATAGCCATTGCGTTTTCCAGTACATACCTATTTAATCAAGCTTTTTATATTGCCTGTTGTTTACATATAGAGAGTTTTACAACTTGTTATACTCCTTTCGTTAGCTAAAATACTATTAATTACCTTTAAATCATGATAAAATGCAATTATAAAAAAATTACATGAATGGATATATTGAATATGACATAATCAAAATAGTTAGTTTATTTGTCTTATTTACTAAAATCGGATGCAGGTTGCGGTATCGTGTCGCAGGTTTTATAAGTTTGGCTTCAAAGGAGGAGAAACATGAAGTTAGAATTTAAACCATACAGAAATATTACAAATTATTAGTAGATTACATTCCTTCTTTATCCAATTCAGATAAAAAGCCAAGATATATTATTCTAAATATTGATTCTATAAGAACAGAAGCTGAAAAAAGCAACATTGTGGTGATTTTAAAGATAAGAAAAGCATTGTAGAAAAGAATAATAAATGGGAGCATACAAATGAACAAAGATGGGAAAATAAAAGCATAAATAATGAACCACTACCAAAGAATGCTGAAATAATTCAGGCTCTTTCTGGGGGTGGAAATACTAGCGGAACCGGAAATCATACGAAAATCTGTGAGCTAACAGCGAAATTGCAGAACCTACCCCATCTTATATGTTATCTGTGTGCAATTAAATATTGAATTACTAAATGAAATTCGGAGGATAGAATGAGTATTATAAAAATTAAGTTGTTAGGAATTGGTAGTCTTGAAATTAAATTTGAAGATTTTAGCGTATTTATTGACGCTTTCAACAATTATTTAACTCCACCTAAATTAAGTAGTAAAGATATAGTTTTATTTAGTCACAGTGATGGAGATCATTTTAGTGCTCCAAAAATTCTTAACTCTACAACTAATAATCTAATAATTGGACCACCTAGTATAGCTTATCCATTATTAGCAAATACAAGCCTAAATCCGGATTATTTAAAAATAGTATACCCACCAAATATAAGTAGTCCTATCGAACTAGAGGTAGACAAACTTAAAATAAAAGTGTATCAAACAAAGCATTTTATTGATTGGGAACCAGACCATATTAGTTTCTTGCTCAAGTATAAAGAAAAGAAGATATATATCACTGGTGATAGCCATGCGTTTTATTTTGAAGACCCTGAAGTATATAATTTAGATGCTTTGGTTTATAGTTTGGTAATCAAAGATATGGTAATGGGTAAAATGTGCAGTAGAGAGGCCTCTAATCTACATATACAGGAATTGGGTGAAATTCAAGAAAGGTTAAAACCCAGATACATAATAGGTAATCATTTAATTAATTGTGACTGGACAGTAAATGTTAAAGATATAAAAAATGAAATAGAAGGAAGAGAAGTTAGAAATATAATAATTCCAGAATTCTGCTATGAAGAACTGCTTCTGTGATTTTGACTCCTCACAAAAATATACCTGCAAGAATGATTTGTGGGATTTTTTATTAATAAAGAAGGGAAAAGAACAAAAATCGGTGCGTCACAGTCCTATTTCATGCTATAATCCCCTATTGCAAAACATATAGCTAAAATAGATAAAAATTACTTGTATGATGCTATTAATTTTTGTATTGTCATATTAACTATCGTTGAATCATGATAAGATAAAATTACGAAAAAAAATTACTTGAATGGATATATTAAATAAAGCATAACCGAAAATAGTTCGTTTATTTGCTTTATTTATATGTAATTAGTTGTTATTGAATCCATCCATAGATGCAGTTTAGTAAGAAAAGCTTCGAAGTTTTTCTTTGGAGGATAAGAAAATGTCAGATAGTTCATTACAAAGTATTATTGGTGATTGATCAAGTCATGTTTTTGGATTAGCTCAGATGTATGATATTGAGTTGGATTATAGTGAGAATAGTGTTGAGAAGGTTGAACAATTGTGTGAAATTATTCATCAGCAAATTATTTCAAACCAAAATACTAAAGTTATTACTATACATCTTAAGAGTTTTGAATGTTACCCCATTGGTAAGGTATATAAGAGACTTAAGAATGGCGATGAAGGTAATATTGAATTTTATTATAAGGTGTGTAAGAATCAAATATTGCAACAGAAGTAGTTTTGGAGATTTAGTTAATCTACATATGTTATTTATTGTGAAATAAAATCTTTTATATACTATGAGAGGGGAATTTGTATGAAAACAGGATATACTTGCACTTTTGCAGAACTAAGTGATGTTGAAGATTGGATACGGCTGGTTGATGTTGTAAAAGATAATTTTCCGGGTTTAGTAATGCAAGATTATCGGCAAATGCTTGTAAAGAATATCAACCGGCAAAGTGCAATTTGTGTAAAACATAAGGAAACAATAGTTGGTATATTAATATATTCACTTAAGCAGAAAACCTTATCATGTATGGCTGTACATCCAGGCCATCGACAAATGGGAATTGCAACAGCAATGATTGAGAAAATGATTACAATGTTTCCGGAAAATTCAGAAATATGGGTGACTACATTTAGGGAAGATGATCCAAAAGGCCATGCACCAAGAGCATTATATAAGAAAATGGGGTTTGTCGAAGACGAACTTGTAATGGAATTTGGATATCCTAATCAAAAATTTATATTTCGAAAATAAGCGGGGCCTCCCCAAAAAAGCCCGAGAAATGCCGTCGCAGATGCCGACATTATACTACATATCTGCTATCGGGGTCTAGCTTTTTGGTCTATCTAAGATTAAGTTTTTTAGCATGATAGGAGGCGTGATTTTATATGAAAAAATATAATGGTTTTGTACCTCCTTGTGGAATTTATTGTGGAGGATGTCCCAATTATTTAAGATATAAAAATCCATGTTTAGGTGCAGAAAAACACTGCAAGGAAAGAAATTGTAAAAGTATTTATGTGTGTTGTAAAGAAAAAAAAGGATATGAATTCTGTTTTGAATGTAAAACGTTTCCTTGCAGTAGATTCAAAAAGTTTTCAGAGAGTTGGATTAAACTTGGACAAGATTTAATATTAAATCAGCAGCAATTGAGGATTATGGGAGTAAAAAGGTGGCTTGAGAATTGGAATCAAAAGAATATAACAAAAGAGTAAAAACAATAGTATATATGTTAAACATATTGTAAGTAGGAATACAGATTATGATCAAAGTTTACTTTTAATATAATTGAAGGATGGTGATAATGTGAAAAAGTGCATTGTAATTACTGGAATAGTTTATTAAATAATAAAACTTAGGAGGATCTATATGACTATTCCAGATAAAAAAATATACCCCAGAACAAATGACTCTGAAACAATATATTTGAAAGATACAATTACAAATCCCAATATTATAATTGGCGATTATACTATGTATAATGATTTTGTGTCTGACCCCATGCAATTCGAAAAGAATAATGTGCTATATCACTATCCCATAAATAAAGATAGATTGATTATAGGCAAGTTTTGTTCCATAGCTTGTGGGGCAAAGTTCCTTTTTACAAGTGCCAATCACACTCTTAAATCACTTTCAACTTATCCATTTCCATTATTTTTTGAAGAATGGAAATTAAATAAAGAGCATGTAAAGTCTGCATGGGATAATAAGGGAGACATTGCAATTGGTAATGATGTTTGGATAGGATATGAAGCGGTTATCTTATCTGGCGTTCATATTGGTGATGGTGCAATTATCGGAACACGAGCAGTTGTAACAAAGGATATTCCTCCATATACTGTTGTTGGTGGTATTCCTGCGAAAGAAATCAAAAAGCGTTTTAATGATGAAACTATTAATAAATTGCAGCAGATACAATGGTGGGATTGGTCTTTTGAAAAGATACAACAATTTTTACCCTATATAATGAATGGGGAAATTGATAAACTGTTCTTTGAATAATTCTTCATTGAAGGTTATAATAGAAGCTATCTAAGGTCAGTGGGCGTTGTGGACACTTAACAATATAAGCAACCACACGCTTTGCCTGGCCATAATTGATCTGAATTGGTAGAAATGGGACGGAGTTCTTGATTTACTCTATATATTGGTCTTATTTTTTGCTATAATACAATGTTGTACAAACGTATTTGCATTTTATCTTGGGGAGGACACTGAATGAAAACAGCAATTATTATAAATAATGAATCTTTTGGAAAAGGTGATGATGAATTAGGCATAAAGCTTTTAGGTGCTTTTTTAAGAAAGCTTTGGGCATCTGAGAAATTACCCGATGTTATCATATGCTATAATTCCGGTGTAAAGATTATGGCTAAAGGCTCCGCAGTTTTGGATGCTTTGCATGGTTTATCGGAAAAAGGCGTTGAAATTATTGCGTGCGGCACATGTATTGACCATTATGACCTTGGAAATAGTATTGAAGTTGGAAGAAGATCCGATATGGGCGAAATCGTTTCAATTATGATGAGTTATAATAAGGTTATAACTGTTTAAAAATATATGATTTGTGTTTTTTCTGCAACATTGTGATATAATATTGGTCGACAATAATTTGACAGAGGGTAATGTTATGGAAAATATTAAATTAACTGAGTATAGCCATGGAGCCGGTTGTGGATGCAAAATATCTCCGGCTGTATTGGATTCAATATTAAAAGGAACAGAAAATACTATCGCATATCCCCAGCTATTGGTGGGAAACAGCAGTAAGGACGATGCAGCAGCTTACGATCTGGGTAACGGTACATCTGTTTTAAGTACAACTGATTTCTTTATGCCAATCGTTGATGATCCGTTTACTTTTGGAAAAATTGCTGCCACAAACGCAATTAGTGATATTTATGCTATGGGCGGCAAACCCCTTATGGCAATTTCCATTTTGGGGTGGCCTGTTAAAGTCCTATCAGCCGATATTGCCAGGCAGGTAATTGCAGGAGGCCGTTCGGTTTGTGATGCTGCGGGTATTCCTCTTGCTGGAGGACATTCAATTGATTCGCCCGAGCCAATATTTGGACTGGCTGTTACAGGTATTGTCGATAATGAGCGGTTAAAGCAAAATAATAAAGCAGTTCCAGAGTGTGAAATATTTTTAACCAAGCCCCTGGGAATCGGTATTTTAACAACCGCACAAAAAAGGAAAAAAATCGAACCCGGGCATATAGAACATGCAGTTGAAGCAATGTGTACCCTTAACAAAATAGGTGCAGAAATATCCGCATTAGAAGGCGTCGTTGCACTAACTGATGTTACAGGCTTCGGACTTTTAGGCCATTTAGGTGAAGTGTGTGAGGGAAGCGGCATATCCGCAACAATTTATTACAATGAAATTCCGTTGCTTCCAAACACTAAAAAATATCTTCAATTGGATTGTGTCCCCGGAGGAACAATAAATAACTTCAAAAGCTACGGGCATACTGTCGAAGAAATATCAGAAGAACAAAAATGTATTTTGTGCGATCCTCAGACATCGGGGGGACTCCTTGCTATTGTTAAAAAAGAGAATGTTCCAGCCTTCCTTGAAATTACTGGTGCTCAGGAGAAGCTGATTAGGGTTATATAAATGGATATGTCAAATTTAATTAAAAATATAACTGATGATTATGAAAAAATAGTCTTAAATAAAATACCACTCATAGATGTACGTGCTCCTATTGAGTTTATTAAAGGTTCTTTTTTAAATGCTGTCAATTTACCCCTTATGAATGATGAAGAAAGGCACCTCGTAGGAACCTGCTATAAGGAAAAGGGCAGCGAAGAAGCGGTTAAACTGGGGCATCAATTGGTATCGGGCAAAACCCGGCAGGAAAGAATTGATGCATGGGCATCCCATCTAAATATATACCCTAACAGCATAATTTATTGCTTCAGGGGAGGCTTGCGTTCTTCTATTAGCCAGCAGTGGATCTATGAGACCACAGGAAAGGAAGTTACGAAGCTCCATGGCGGATATAAAGCTTTCAGAAACTACCTCATTGACCACCTTGTCCCGCCGGAACAAATTGTGCCTTTGGTACTGGGTGGTTTAACAGGTTGTGGTAAAACCGTTCTACTTAAAAAACTGGATAATTCTATCGACCTGGAAGGCCTTGCAAATCATAGAGGTTCGTCGTTTGGCCGGTATGTTACACCTCAGCCCACCCAGATAGACTTTGAGAATAACCTTGCATATGCCCTTATCCGGCATAAACACAGGGGTTATAGTAAGCTATTACTGGAGGATGAAAGTGTAAACATCGGCAAATGCATAATTCCAAAGCCACTCTACGCCTACTTTAGAACTGGAAATTTGATATTGCTGGATATACCCTTTGAAGAGCGTCTTATTAATACACATAATGAATATGTAATTGAATCTCAAGAAGAGTATTTAAATGAATTTGGTGACCTTGGCCTGTCCAACTGGTTCGAATACATAAGTGGCAGTATGAGTAGAATTAAAAAAAGGCTTGGCGGCGACCTATACAACCGTGTTATTGACTGTTTACAGTTTGCATATCAAAAACAATTAGAGTCAGGTGATGCTACCGCTCACAAAAATTGGATAGAAATTTTGCTTAAGGAATACTACGATCCTATGTATGATTATCAGATACAAACCACTACAAGGAAAATCTTATTTAAAGGTAATACAAATGAGGTGCTTGAGTACTTGGCAACAACTCAAATATAACTTCCGCTTTTGACCGTATCTAAGCAAAGCCTTTAGATATATGGATTTGTTCTTCTAAATCCCCCCTTTCCACAAATCTATAAAAACATCTTAAAAATATTTATAAAAATTCCGAAATTAACTATAAAATTCTGGACTTAAAAATACAAAGCAATTCGAATTTATAGCAAAAACTCAATTTATAAGTATATCTTAATATATTGAAGAGTTTACAAACTGCTCAAGTGACTACTTAAATGGAATTGAACAAAATGGCCTGCGATTTTGTCAATCTTAACCATTATCGTGAGAAATTGTGGTGTATACATCATAATTTCCTAGACATAAAAAATTGTCGGGGGAAAGATATGCTATTTATTTGGACTTTATTCGAATATACCAGTGAGACAGCTGCTAATATTGTTAAAAAAATACAAAATGGTGATAAACAATTAAGAGAAAAATTTATTCGTGACTATATCCCATTTATAATAAAAATCATTTCAAGTTTCTATTCAAAGAAGCTATTTGACGTTGAAAATAGAGATGAATATAGTATTGGTCTAATAGCTTTTGATGAAGCTATTGAAAAATATGATACCAGTAAAAACAAAAGCTTCTTAAGTTTTGCCTGGTTTGGCCGATAAAAATGCAACTTCTTTACAATCATTTAATTATCCTACCTTCAACCATAGGAGCATTATCACTGCCTTTTGAACTTCCGCCTATATATGCACCACCATGAATTGCAACAATTACCGGATATGGGCCGCTAATTCCACTAGGAAGGAAAATATCCAATGTCTGTGTTTTGGATACAGTACTATAGGGAACATCAAGGTATTTGTTTTTTATTTGTGATGTATCCATATTCATACCGCTAATGGGTACTCTTATTTGCACTGGAGTAGCTGAAGTTCCCTTTGTAGGTGTTGGTGTTGGCTTATTAGTTGGAGTTGGAGTAGGTGTATTTGATGGAACAGTTACTGCTTTATTAAAATTACCGGCAATAATGATTACATCAGCCATATTTATTACACCATCACTATTTAAGTCACAGGAAGGCCGATATTTGTTGTCTCCAGCAATTGAGTTAAATATAACGCCCAAAAGAACCACATCAGCAATGTTAACGATCCCGTCATTATTCAAGTCACCTGAACCTGCTGCACCAGATGAAATACCTCCTTGTGTTAAACATGTAGCCAATATGCTGCACATTAGCACCCAGTAAACTAATTTCCTTTTGATTTTCATATTGCATTCTCCTCCTAAAAAATAAATAATAATTAATTTAATTCGTGCAATGAATTCGAAAATAACCGTATTTTTATGTCCACAATTTCAAATTTCATATTAATTTTATTGTAAATTTACCGAAATATAAGTAAGACTTAAATAAGGGAAGGTGCATTAACTATGGCAAAACCGCATGGCATCAAGACCAGTAATCGTGTGAGAAATGTACTTTGTGCTCTTGTAGTTTCCATGGCCGTTATTTTATTGTTTTTATTGTCATCTGTTTTTTGGATAGATAATAATGAAACTTTTGTAACAGTCCATATTGCTTCCTGTCTAATAGCTTTAGCCATAACAGGATATCTGGTATTTTTCCTTGTAAAGTTTCACAAGGGTATTGATTTGATAAACTATAATGCAAATTTACTTGCTAAAGGAAGCCTTAATATCAGTGATATTTTATCTAGTAAGACAAAAGGCCTTGAAACACTATGCATAGCCTTTAACGATATGAAGTCCAACTTATTGAGCTTTACTGAATTAACCAAAACTAACATTGTAGTAATTTCCGATGCAATAGACAAGGTCTCAAAAAGTGTTAACAACAGCTATAAAGGTAATGAGCAAATTGCTGCAAGCATGAGTAACGTAGCAGACAAAGCTCATGAACAGCTAAAAATCGTAAAAGATACATTAGATAGTATTTATAATGTCAATGAAAGGGTTGTTTCAATTGAAGCCAGCCTGGCAAATATTGAAAACCTTGTTAATTGCATGGTGGATTCTACTAATCTAGGAAGTAAAAACCTGGATGACTATTATAGCCAAATGAATGTTATCGCAAATAATCTTACCAGTACATCAGGCTTCATTGACAATTTGAATTCAGAATTGAAGGAAATTCATCAATTGGGAGAATTAATAATAAATATAACTGATCAGTTGAAAATGCTTGCGTTTAACGCATCCATTGAATCTGCAAGAGCAGGAGCCAGCGGTAAGGGTTTTTCTGTTGTAGCTGCCGAGATGACCAACCTATCCGATCATACAAGACAAAGCATTACTAAAATCAAAACACTATTAAGCAATGTATCAGAAAGCAGTGACAATGTTAAAAACAGTATTACAAGCTGTATTGAAAGTTATGACATAAGCAGAGAATTGTTTTCTACTATAAAGGACTCATTTTATAAGATCAAAGAAAATGCTGATATATTAAGTGCTGATACAAAAAAAGTATATTCCGAAGCAAGTGTTATATCCCAAAGCACCCATGAAGCTGAGGAAAAGGGTCAGAACCTTTTTAATACATCCAACAAAATTTCTTCAGAAACTCAGGAAGTTGCAGCTGTTACTCAGGAAGAACTTGCAGGTGCGGAAACAATAAATAACAATATTTCATCATTAAAGAATATGCTTAGCGGAATTGAAAGGTTGGTTAGACGATTTAAAACTGCTGTAGTTCCAGTGGAAGCAGTAAGTAAGAAAAAGCTTAAAATTATTTTTTTAAGCCCACTAGATCATGAATTCTGGGTTGGTGTAAGACAGGGTGTGCTGTATGCACAAAAGGAATTGGCTGCAAAAAATACTGAAATTGAATATATTGGTTTTACTCAAAGTAATACTGGCGAGAGAATAGCAGAGACCTTTGCAGAGTACTTGGATAAGGGCTGCGACGGAATTGTTTGCCCCGGATTCACTCTGGAACTCGTTCCTCTAATTGACAGAGCATCACAAAAAAATATACCTGTAATGCTATTTAACTGTGATTTACCAGTACCTTCAAAGAAAACAGCATACTTTGGACCAAATATAAATGAAGCTGGAACTTTAGCCGCTGAATTTATGATTAAGGCACTAAACGGTAAGGGAAATGTAGCTATCTTCAGAGGAAGTCTTGCTATATCAGTTCATAAAGCACGAACAGAAAAAATAAAGGAACGTTTAAAAAAGCTCAGCAAAATTAAAATCGTCGAAGAAATGGAAGCCTCCGATAACCACGATGTACTTTACAATGCAGTTAAAGGCTACTTAAGCAAAAACCCAAACGTAGATGGTATTTTCACAACCGGAGGCGGAATAACTGGTGCAGCAAAAGCTATAAAGGAACTGAATCTTGTTGGAAAAACCAAAATTGTATGCTTTGATTTTGACAAAGAGATTTTTGAATGTATAAAAGAGGATATAATATATGCAGCCATTGGTCAAGACCCATTCGGCCAGGGTCATGATCCCATTATTTATCTCTACAATTATCTTGCAGCCAATGAAAAGCCTGAAAGTGACATAATCTGGACAAGGACCGATGTAGTTGATAAGCACAATGTTAACGATCTTATATAAACCAGAGACTTCAAAAGATATCCATAGGCATTGAATTAATACTTGTGGATATTACAGTATTGGCTTGCTATCGTAGTACTTGTTTTTGTTGGTGCAGGTGTACTTGTTGGCACAGGTATATTTGTTGATGTTGAAACTGTAGGTGTAGGCGGGATAATTGTGTCAGATAATATTTTGAAAGTTCCATCTGCTGCGAAACGTCTGCTCCCATCGTTTTTAACCAGTGCAAAATCGTTATTGGCATCAATTCTTATAAAGAAGTCCATCAGCATTATAGTATAATTTTTCTATGCACAGAACGTCTATAACCGCCATTAGGTAATGAACCGTTATGATAAATAAAGTAGAATTGATTGTTAAGCTCAATTATGCCTGGTGATTAGTGTTGCTTGTTCCTGTCAAACCCATAATTATGCCTCTATACGTCCAAGGGCTAACTAAAAGCACTTACAGCAAGTGGTCTACCGCGGTCAGTTCAATTTTTCATATCGATTGATGAAAAGCATCGCCAATCACGCATAACATAGGACTCTAGGCCAACTGCCGCCTCATCATGCCCATTATAAAGATATACTGTCCCATTATGCACCAGAGCACCCTACTACAAAAAAAGTGCAGGTAAACAATAACTGTTTGGTATTGTCTACTTGCACTTTAATAGTACCGCTTCTAATTTTAAGCCTCCCAAAAACTTAACGTATATTATCTCATTATTATTGATTTAGCAAGCCTTGCAACCTTATCTCCTGGGGGTTCCGGCTGAGGATTAAAACCAACCAAGGTTCCTGGATTTACATACTTAATTATCTGTCTATCTGCTGGCGGTTCTGGCTGAGGGTTTATTGCAAATGCACTTACCACATTTACAAGTACCATTGCAGCCGTTACTGAAATCACCAATAAACATTTCTTCATGTTAACACCTCCTGTAAACAGCAAATTTTCCCCACACCTATAAAGTTATGGTCTGTACTGCTTATATCGTGATTATATAACATAACAACCTGTATAAAATGATTATAAAGTGAAATGTCATTTTTTGATTATGAAGTGTAGTATTTTATCCTTGAAATGTTGATTGAAACATAAATTACAAATAGAATTCTATAAATAAAAAACTCAGGGACTTACCATTAGAAGCTTTAGCCGCTATGAGTAAGTCCCCAGAATAATAAATAGCTACATATTACTAAACAATTATATTTAGTAAGAGTAATTAAACCTAACAGCAATCTTCATAATATCGCTGAAATTTATTACATTATCCTTGTTGATATCATAATTTTCGTTGTACTTACTGTCCCCTAGGGCTGAATTAAAGCATTTGGCCAAAAGAATTACATCTGCCATATTTACAGCTCTGTCTCCGTTAACATCTTCAACTATGGTGGTGGCCGTTGGCTCTGTTGGAGTAGGTGTACTGGAAGCAGGTCCCTTTGTAGGTGTTGCAGAAGGCTTTATTCCTCCCGGTTCTTCACCCCAAAGAAGCTTTCCGTCATCGTACACCGGTATGTAAGGAGTCATTCCTTTAAATGATACAGCATCATAATCCGGTGGGCCGCTTAATGTCTGATATGACCAGTCATTTTTGTTTGAGCCGATATTCATATCCTTGTATTTAATTGTTACAGTTGCATCTTTTTCACACATTTCCCATTCAGTAGGCATTATCTTTGTTCCGGTAAAATCAACTGTAAAATAGTATATGTTGTCCTTGTATTTTTCAAGACCCTTAAGCTTTGCCCCCTGGTGTTCCCCTAGGGTTATTTGGACATCATCCAGTCCTTTTCCTGCTTCAAATAATTCTGAAAGATCCATGTAGTAACGAACAGAAAGCTTATCCTTAATTGTTGGCGGCCATGCTGAACGGTTGTTAAGCTGGAACATTATATTCATTGAACCGAAACCTTCATAAATTATCCAACCTCTGCAGAAGTATTCAGTCAAATTATCCTCTTTAGCTCTGAAATCTTCAGGCTTGGGCCAGTTTTCCAGGGTATCACCGCCATACATATCATACATTTTTGCAAGTGCTCCTACAAAACCTGCGTTGTAATCGATCGCTACCTCATTTAACCTGTAGTCGGTAATATCATCTTTCCAGCTGTCATCTGAATTAGGGCCTCCAACTAATGCACCATAAAGTATATGACGATGGAACCCTGGTACATCAAGCATACTTGCCCAGGAACCATGGGCAGTCCTATGATGTGGATGGACAGGTGCATTTTCACCAAACCCTACTTCATAACTTCCTCCTCGTGGATTATCTCCTAAAGCATAGTTAATCTGGCTTTCTGCAAACTTACGGTATGTCTCTTTTTTGGAAGCTGTTCCAACGGTTTTATCGTCAGACCATACAAATGCTAAAAATGCTGCTGTAGTAGCATAACGCAATGAACCCCATGGTGAAAGCCAAGCCAACCCGCCTGGTGAATAAGTAAGACCTCCGCCTGGCATCCAATAGTCCAGATTTTTCTCAACCATGGCAGCATAGCCCTCATCGTGAGAAGCCTGTGCTATCTTCATTGCTGCACCGTAACTGACATCATCCCAGCAATGGGTATGTCCGCCGCCTAATGAAGTGGTTGGAAGACATGCCTTTGCCTTTTCAAGATAAGAAGCATCTCCGGTTTTTATATGCAGCCATATAGCTCCCCAAGCAAGATCATCCAAATATCCTCCTGATGGATACAACACATTAAGGGGATTTTTGCCTCTATATTTATCACCAAATGCAAAAATTTCTTTTGCGTGCTTTAAACATTCTGCTGCATACTCAGGATCAGTCTCTTCGAATATAAGTGATGCAATAGCCAAAGCACCTGCAGTTATACCTGCTATATCAGACCCTGGTGTTGAAGGATTGAGCACGAATGAAGTTCTCTTGGTCATAACATCAAGCATCTCGTGGGGAACCCAACAACCATGGTCGGAATCGTTATATCCGCACATATAGTATAATTCATCCGGCTTTGGATGTGCTTTTAATAGAAAATCAGTACCCCATTTTATTTCATCCAAAATAACATCTAATTGGCCTGACTTTTCAAATGCCTTGCGGTATTCATATACATTCCATCCTAATTGTGCTGCAGCATAGGATATGGTATGAGTGAATTTAATGCCATCACCGGCATCTGCCCAACCTCCTGTAAGATCAAGCCCTACATCCTGACCATCCGTCATTGCCGCATCTGTACGGTACGGTAAAATGTAATCATCGGGTAAATCGCCAAGACGGTTGGCTTTATAAAAAAGCAGTGCTTTTTGCATAGCTTCTCCATAATTGTAAAACGCCCCCCCTGTACGTGGCGAAGAAGCTGCATGACTTTTGGGGGTAAAAACCGTTGAAGGCAGCAACAAAGTAGTCACGAGTATTGAGATAATGACTCGGGAAAGCCCTTTTCCAGACACCTTCCATTTTTGTCTTTTCATGATAACATAATCCTCCTTTAAAATTTATAATATCTATATAAAAATTAAATTCAACTTTTTGAAATGCCCCGTTGACCAGTTATTATTTGTTATTACCTTAATTATATAATGATATTAATATTATGTACAGGTAAAAACATGCAATATTCAGCATATAATAAGGTTTCCTGCAGGATAAAATCGTTTGCTGCTTTGCCATCGTTGATTGTTGGTACTGTTGTAAATTAACAGCACCATGCCAAATGGTTTAAGTTTTTGAGGACATGGACGATATTCAAAATGACAGAAAGCAAAATGGATGTTAATATAATTAATAGGGCAAATGAATAATGTATTTTTTGAAATGCACTTATACAGGGGGGAGAAGTTGATGAAGAAAATACTCATTATTGAAGACGAAAGCTCTGTGAGGGATCTAATTCAGTTAATACTTAAGAGAGAAAGTTTCGAAGTGATTACTGCAACAGATGGCAAGAGCGGTTTATCCGCTGTAAAAGCCAATAAGCCGGATCTTATAATATTAGACCTGATGCTGCCCGATATGAGCGGATATGACATATGTAAAGAAATATTCAATAGCTGCAATATTCCTATTATAATGCTTACTGCAAAAAACGAGATGATTGATAAAGTCCTGGGGTTTGAAAGCGGTGCTGATGATTATATTACCAAACCCTTTGAATCAATTGAGCTTATTGCAAGGGTAAAGGCAATACTGAGAAGACGCAGCAACGATAATTCCTCCGAAACCATAGTTTGTGGGAATCTAAAAATCGATTTGACGAATATGGTTATAAGCAAAGGTGAAGAGGATATAAAAGTCACCCAAAAAGAATTTCAGCTTTTAGAGCTCTTGTCCAGGAATCCCAAAAAAGTCTTCAGCCGTGAAGACTTGCTGCAAAAGATCTGGGGATATGATTATTTGGGTGATTCACGGGTGGTAGACACCTGTATTACAAGGCTTAGAAAAAAAAATCGAAGACGACAGTGCAAATCCAAGATACATAATAACCATATTTGGGCTAGGATATCGTTTCGGAGGTAAGGATTGATGAAATTTCGCACCCGCCTTATTGTATTTTATCTGGCTGCTGCCATAGTTTCCATGGTCATCATTGGAGCAGCTGCATGGGGAAGCCTTGAACTCTATAAGAAAAAAACAGTTGAAAGCCAATTAACCGATCAAAGCAATTTGATTTTTGCCTATATTAGACAGGTTTTTCTTTTTCAGAAAGCGTCTCAAACAGAAATAAATCCTGACAGTGCAAAGATAATTGCAGGTAACTTAAGCTCAGGAATCGGACAGGTTGAGCTTTATGGCAAAAGCCTTCAATTGCTGTGTAATCCAGTAGAAATCGAAGAGGAATCCAGCTACAAACCGGATGAATACAAAAAGGTTATTTTAAAGCCGGCACTAAAGGGTGATAAGGTTTTCCTTACTAAAAACAGGGTAGTTTATTACTCTGTCCCCATTATCAATAACGGAAAAACGGCAGGTGTGCTTGTAATAATATATAGGCTCAACCTTATTAATGAGTACTTAAAAAATGTGTTAAGCATACTTTTTACTGGAGCAATTGCTTTTTGCATCCTTATTGTGATAATAAGCATCTATATTTCTAAAAAGATGGTTAAGCCAATAAATCAGCTGGTTGAGACCACTGAACGCTATGCAAAAAGAGATTTTACAGTATTGGAATTAAATAGAAATGACGAACTGGGAAAGCTCAGCAAAAGCATTAATTCCATGGGTTCACAGCTATACGAATATATCGGAAGGCAAAAGCAGTTTATATCAAACATATCACACGAAATCCGTACACCCCTTACTGCAATAAAGGGTTACTCCGAGTTTTTGTACGACGAAATTGCGGGTGATCCCGATACCGAAGCCGCACTAACCCATTTGAAAAGCGAGGCAGGAAGGTTGGAAAAGTTGGTAAGCGAGCTTCTCGAACTGGCCAGGCACGATTCGTTTCAGGGGTCATTTGTATTTGTAAAGACCAACTTTTCCAATTTACTTAAGGATACCATTGAAAAAATGGAAAACAAGGCTGCAGCCAACAAGCTTACAATAGATCCAAGAATCTCTCCTGATGTATTTATAAATGCAGATCCTGAAAAGATGGTACAGGTAGTTGTTAATATTCTGGATAATGCCATTAAATACTCTCATCGAGGCGGTATAATTGATGCAGAAATGTTTACCGAAAACAATAATGCTGTATTTATAGTAAAGGACTTTGGTATAGGTATTCCGAAGGAGGACATGAAAAACATCTTTGAACGTTTTTACAGGGCTTCCAACGCAAACGGAATTACAGGAACTGGGCTTGGCCTTGCCATTTCCAATATTATTATTGAAAAGCACAAGGGAGAAATACGCATAGAAAGCAATGAGAATAAAGGCACCTCAGTTAAAATAGTTCTTCCTCTTATGTGAAATTTTTTCAAATGTCACAAAATTGACACAACATAGACATAAAAAAGAAAAAGGTCTTATCTATAATAAAAGCATAGAAAAACTTTATACTCATAAAACAGGGAGGCTTTAATTATGAAAAAGACAATTAGAAAAATAGTATTGTTAATGGCGGCAATAACACTAGTAGCAAATATGTCAGGATGTGGTGGCAGCAGTTCTGAAGCACCGGATGGTGTATGGGATTCATCCAATCGTTCCACACAAAATGATTATTCTAATATCGGAAACTTTGGAAATACTGGAAACAGTGTAAACGGAGAAAGCAAATTTTCCGGTACATATTACGAAGACTATGGGGTCAACCCTGATACTAGTGTAACTGAAGACTCTCAATCTACATTTGCTTTAGATGTGGATACTGCGTCCTACACCAAGGTAAGAAATTATATTGAGCGAGGAGTATTACCACCTAAAGAATCAGTGAGAGTTGAAGAATTCATAAACTATTTTAAAAGGCATTACACTCCTCCGACAAATGATACATTTTCTATTTATACTGAAGTTGCACCTTCTCTCTCTAAAAAAGGCTACCATGTTATGGAGGTCGGCGTGCAGGGTAAGGAAGTAAGCCTTGGCGAAAAGAAAGATTCGGTTCTGACCTTTGTTATAGATGTTTCAGGTTCAATGAACATGGACAACAGATTAGGGCTTGTGAAACAAAGTCTGGATATACTCGTTGATCAACTGGGTGAAAACGACAGCATCGGAATTGTAGTATACGGAACAGATGGAAGAACACTCTTAGAGCATACTTCTGCCGCTAATAAGAGATTGATCAAGGAAAAGATTGATGAATTGGAACCTGAAGGATCTACAAATGCATCGGAAGGATTGCGTCTGGGATATAAGATGGCAGATAAAAATTTCAGAGATAATGCCAATAACAGGATCATTCTATGCACTGACGGTGTTGCAAATCAAGGGCTCACGGACGCAGAGGATATTTTAAAGACTATAGAAGACTACAGTGCAAAGGGTGTAACACTCTCTTCAATCGGGTTCGGTATGGATAACTATAATGATATTTTCCTGGAAAAATTAGCAGATAAGGGTGATGGCAATTACTCCTATATTGATACCCTGGATGAAGCAAAGAAGATTTTTACCAATGAACTTACATCAGTTTTACAGGTTATAGCTAAAGATGCAAAAGCTCAGGTTGAATTTGATAAAAACAGCGTTGAAACCTACAGACTAATCGGTTATGAAAACAGAAGCATAAAAGATAAGGATTTTGAAAAGGACAGCATTGATGCAGGTGAAATTGGTGCTGGTCATGCAGTAACAGCCTTATACGAACTAAAGCTCAAAGAGGATGTCAGGGATGATTTAGCAGTCGTAAAATTACGCTATAAAGACCCCCAAACTTATAAGGTTGATGAAGTAAGCAAAACAGTGAAAGCATCGGAGGTTAAAAAGGACTTCTATTCATCCACTCCAAGATTCAGATTTATCAATATGGTTTCACAATTTGCAGAGAATTTGAGGAGCAGTGAATATTCAAGCGTAAGCATAAAGCAAATCTATGATTTCCTAAAAAATGATGAATCAAAACTGGTTGCAAGCGATGAAGATAAGGAATTTATAGAGCTGGTCAGAAAAGCGTCCAATATTGGATCAAACAAGCAAAGGGAATAAAATTTTACAGAGTTAACAAATTTCTTAATAGATCTCTCCATAGGCGAGAGATCTATTATTTTGTCTGTAAATACTCAATACTCGCATGAATCTCATTATCCAAAACTATAATACCCACAGAAGGATATTTTTGCCTTTTCTTTGCCGTGGGAGATCCCGGATTAAAATACAATGTATTATTTATCATTTGATTATAGGGAATGTGGCTGTGGCCAAATATTATGCAATCAAGGGCCTCATCCTTAAAAAACTCAGGCATTCTTGAAAGGGTGGTTCCCTTTTCGCCATGTCCGTGCAAAACTCCAATTCTAAATCCCTTTAATGTCAGTATCCTGTTTTCCGGAAGTGAACTCTTCAATTCTTCGGAATCTCTATTTCCGTGCACAGCTATAACAGGTGCAATAGACTCAAGCTCCTTAATTGCAGCTTCTTCTACAATATCGCCGGCATGTATTATCAATTCTGCACCTGAAAATATTTTAAATACCTCTTTGGGTACTGCTTTTGATGCCCTTGGAATGTGCGTATCGGATATAACACCAATCTTCATAGTTATCACCTTGAGTCATTAAAATACCATTGTTAAACTCGATATTACTAATATGTCCTATTGTATAGCTTTTTAATAATGAATAAAAGACATTATAATCTCCAATATTAAAAGTATACAATATTTCAATTAAAGAAACGAAGCTGTAAAGTTTGCTGTTCAGTTTCTTTAGGTTATGGAGATTTTAAATGATAAATGAATTGCTAAATGGATTATCCAAATTGACATCATCGTCACAAGAAGTAGCAACGGACACCCTGCTCATTCAGTTTACAATAGTAACCGCCTCAATTGTCGGTAAACCAGGTGAATGGGTCCTTGTAGATACAGGACTGGAAAATTCAGCAGACTATATTCTTAAATGCACTGACAAACGTTTTGGTGAAAGCAGCCGTCCAAAAGCAATTATTCTAACCCACGGTCATTTTGACCATGTTGGTTCGGTAAATTATCTGGCTGAACTTTGGGATGTTCCTGTTTATTCCCATGAGCTCGAGCTTCCTTATATTACAGGCAAAAAGGATTATCCTGAAGGTGATCCTTCGGTGGATGAAGGCCTCGTTGCCAAAATGTCACCATCATTTCCAAACAGGAGCATAAACCTTGGACATCGTGCCGTAGCATTGCCATCTGATGGAAGCATACCGGGCATGCCAGGCTGGAAATGGATTCATACCCCCGGTCACACTGAGGGACATATATCATTGTACCGGGAAAGTGATAAGACCGTGATTGTGGGAGATGCCTTCACAACAACCAAACAGGAATCCTTCACCTCTGTGTTGACCCAACATGAGCAGATTAAGGGGCCTCCTGCATACCTTACAACAGATTGGGTCTCAGCTAAAAAATCCATTGATTATATAAAAGGCTTGAATCCTCGGTTAGCCATATTGAGTCATGGACATCCAATTAAAGGTGATGAACTTGCACGTCATCTGGATATGCTTGTAAATCACTTTAATGACATAGCCGTTCCTGATCAGGGCCGTTTTGTGGATAAAGATTAATTGCTTTGCATCTGGTTTATTTTATATGTTACGAAAAAGATTTTACACTAGCAAATGCAGTTGAATCGTCTGCATTTGCATTATAAAAATGAATTTTTCATAACATATGAATCAAGGAAAATGTTTTGCAATAAATAAAAATGTAAAATGATTATTGCAAAACATATATCAAAGGCTGGGAAAATCCCCAGCCTTTACTATATTCTATCATAATTTAAATTCAATTATTTTATTATCTGTCTTTATACTTTGGTTGTGTTAGAACATAATTGTCATCCTTAAGCTGTAGAGGCATTACAGATATAACAATATGCTTGTGCTTAAGAAGCTCTCTTTCAAGGAATAACCTTGTCTGGTTGTGGAGCACATTATGCCACCATGATTTAACAGAAAACTGAGGTAATATTACTGTGATCATATCGCCCTTATGATAGTCGTACTCGGTAGATTCTATAAACCGTAAGAGAGGCTCAACAACCTTTCTGAAAGGCGAATACTTTATGATCAAAGGTATTTCCGTATTAAGCATGCTGTACCTTTCTCTCAGCTTATCAGCACTTTCTTCATCGATTTGTACGCTAAAAGCTACCACATCATCCGAAATGGTTTTCGCATACCTCAATGCCCTTACACTTGTCTTGTTTATGCTTTCTATAGGCACAATAACACGATTTTTATAAACGTCAGTTTCTATGCCGATATCAGGCAGTTCCTCAGGCTTTATTCTAAGCTGTTTTGAAACTGCAATATAGTGTTTTTTAACTTTATTCATAAGGAATATGAGAATTGGTATAACTATAACAACAATCCATGTTCCCTGAGTAAACTTTGTTATTGCTATGACAACAACTATTGTAAGGGTAACAAAAGCTCCAAATCCGTTTATTATAGCTTTAATCAACCAGTTTTGACTTTTACCGCGTACCCATTTTAAAAACATACCGCTCTGCGATAGGGTAAATGATATAAATACTCCAATAGCATAAAGGCCTATCAACGAAGTAACATTTGCATTGAATACTGCAATTAGTAAGGCCGCTATCGCTGAAAGAACCACTATACCGTTTGAATAACTAAGACGGTCACCTCTCATGCTAAGCTGCCTTGGCACATATCCCTCTTTTGCCATAACAGAAATAAGGTTTGGAAACCCAAAGTATGCTGTATTAGCCGCAAGAACGAGGATTACAAATGATAAAGCAGTAATAATGTAATAGAATATGGTGTTTTGTCCAAAAACCATTCCGGCGATTTGTACAAGCATGGCACCGTTTTCAGGATCTGTGGGATAGTAGTTGGCTATAATTGAAGTTCCACCAAATACTATCAATACTAATGTTGAAAGAAGCACCAGTACGGTTTTGGCATTTTTAGCAGACGGCTCTTTAAAATTGGGAACTGCATTGCTAACCGCTTCAACCCCTGTGAGGGCTGCACAACCGTTTGTAAATGCTTTCAATATCAAAAATAAGGAAAGAGGTTGTAAAGTATCTTTTACTACATGCAAAGGTTCAGGTTGGTAGCCATTCATTATCTTATAGACACCAACACCCAGCATAATTAGTATTGATAGTATAAAGAAATAGGTGGGAAGGCTGAACATAGCCGCAGACTCCTTTATACCCCTCAAATTTCCTATTGTCATAAGCAAAATAATAAGTAAACATAAATAAACCCGATAGTCTTTTAATACTTCGAAAGCCGAAACAACCTGGTCAACACCTGAAGCTATACTAACAGCCACAGTAAGTATATATCCTATACTAAGAGCAGACCCGGCTACAACACCTGCAATTTCGCCAATGTTCTCTTTAGCAACAATAAAAGCACCACCGCCGTTTGGATAGCTGTCGATTGTCTGACGGTAAGACAGCGTCAGTATAGCCAGCAGAGCGATAATTCCTGCAGATATAAATGTTAATTGCTTAAAAGCCAGCATACCTACTGCTGGAAATAAAACAAACAAAATTTCCTGACCAGCATATGCAACTGATGATATAGCATCACTAGAGAGAATGGGCAGGCCCCACAATATACCAAACTTTTCACCATGCAAGGCTTCATTCTTAAGCGGTCGGCCTATCAATACTCTTTTTAAATCTTTAAACATAAATAGTTCTCCTCGAAGTATAAGTCAAAATAAAAACAACTACACGAGTAAAACCTTACTTGCGTAGTTTAGCAAAACTAAACATTATTAGATTATTATATATCTAAATTACTAAAAAAGTTATTTCCAATTTGTTTGAATTACGGCTATTTTTGTTGAAAATTGTTTATTTTGCTTTAATATATCTATGTATCGTACAACAGATAGTATTTTCATAGAATTTCTATACATTTCTCTCAATCGAACAATAAATATAACCCTTTTTAAGTAGTTATTATTTAACACTCTAGTCATCCCTTACCAAGCAACTCTTTTACAGCCATTTCCTTTTGAAACAGAATACATCCTCCATCATGCTCCCCAAGCAGCATCCCTGTTTCATCAAGCTTTCTGAACAAAGGTGATTTTAAAGCTTCTCTCAATGAGCAGTCTTTTAAGTTGGTGTCTGAAAAAGGTGAGAATGGACACGGTTCTACTGACCCATCTGTATTAATATGAAAAAAGCCTCTTCCTGCTGCAAGACACCCTCCCGAGTATTTTTCGTCGCCAGGAAAGGATAGAAATATCACATCTTCATACATCTCTCTAAGATCTTGCTGCCTATCTTCCAGCATTTCACGTTCTATATCAGTCGGGGCCAGGTGATTTGTATCTTCCGTAACCGGAACATACTCTATGAAAATCAATCCCCTGCAGCCTTTTTTATAAAGTATGTCAAAGAAATCTTTACTGGTAACAGTCTCAACATTCTCAGTTGTCACAGTTACAGAAGCACCATATATTATGCCTTTTCTCTTAAGTGTATCCATAACATTCATTAAAGCATTATATGTTCCATTACCCCTTCTTTCATCTGTCTGCTCTTGTTTCCCCTCTATACTAAGTATAGGTATGAGATTTCTGTTTTTATCGAACAGCCTCAAATACTCTTCCCCAAACATCGTTCCATTAGTAAATACAGGAAACATTATTTTTCTATACTCTGCTGCTTTTTCAATCACATCTTTTCTCATTAAAGGCTCTCCGCCTGCAAGAAGTACAAACGCAATCCCCAATTCCTCAGCTTCCTTGAATATTCTCCCCCAAATTTCATTGGAAAGCTGTTCTTTTTTAAGTCCTTCTCCGCAGGTTTTATTCGCCCTTGCATAACAACCTTTGCAAAACAGGTTGCAATTACTTGTTATGCTTGAAATCAAAAATGCCGGAATGTTTTCACCATTTCTATTAAATGTTTCCCTCTTTTTTTTAGCTTCCTTGCTGGATAAGGCATATTTCAATATAAAAGCCGTTTCCTTCGGGTTCTTGAAGGAAGCCTTTATTACACCCTTTATAACATTCTCAACCCCACTGCTCATGTATTCAGATAAATTAAAATCCTTTTTCATTATGCCCTCCATAAATATAATTCATTTATATAATATACGTTGGCAAATTTTAAATGTCTTGGAATTTTATATTAATTTATAATTCAGGGAGCTTGCTTTATTTTGATACACTGGAAATCTTCCAACCTCTTCCTTGTGTTTTAACAAAATTAAATGTGGTAGTTATATTTTCAGTGTTGTACAAATTAAATCCTTTTGCTGTAGTCAAATTATAGCTTGTTTGAGCGGTTGCCTTAATATCTGAATTTATATTTATTTGAACCTTTATATCATTACACATCAATACACCATTTAACGCTTTATCAATAACTCTATAACTATCATCAACATCAGTTAATTCATCAATATTAAACAATGAGTTAATTCCTTTATAATCCTTTTTGTTTAAGTAGGAAAAGAATTGATCAACGATGTGCTTTATCTGCTGCTCTGCCGACCCTATATAAATAATTTTAGTCTTTTGGTCCCAACTTACTTCTTTTTTTGTTGTTTCACTAATAAAACGCAGCGGTATATAAGTACTCCCATTTATAATCTTCGGAGCTACGGAAAGCTCTTTCTTAGAACCGTTTACATTACATGATTTTGAACCGGCTTGCATAGTCATTGTCAATTCATCATTTGATGCTGAAATTGTTTTGGTCTTCGCATCCCAGTTAATTGTAATTCCTAATTTTTCAAATACAGGTCTAAATGGTACTAGAGTTGTTCCGCTATCTATAAATGGTTTGTTACTGAAATTTACTTCTTCATCGTCAATAAGTACACGAATTGATTTGGTACCTATGCATATAGCCCCGATTTCATCTGTAATCCAGACAACATCGCCATTATTGGCTACTATTATCTGTGATGATGACATCATTGATTTATGTCTTAGAAACATATACCGCTCATTTCCGTCCTTGTCAAGTGAGTATAAATTCCCGCCATAATCCGAAAAGTACACATTTCCATCCATATCTGCAGCAATATCACAAGCATAACCGTTAAAGCCCGATGGTACAGTATATACCCATTTTACTTTGTTATTATTGTCATAGGATACTATGCCTTTATTATAGTTCTTATCTTTTCTATCAGTCAGGAAATTATTATAATAATATCCACCAGCCCAACTGGTTTTAGATGGGAAATCTTTGATATTCAATTTTTTAATCTCTGCATCAGTTAACACATGGCCATTTTTTGTATCAGCTATATTATACTTACCGTCTCTATTATATATATACCCAAGCTCATTTGAGTATATTTCTAGTCCAAAATAGCTGTTATTAATAGACCAGTTAACTTTTCCGCTGGAATTTAATGAGTACACCTTATCATTTGTAACAATTATAATATTTTCTGAACTCATAGCTCTAATACTCTGAACATTTGAATATTTAATAGAGAAAGTATCCTCCATTTTAAGAATATCAGTATTTTTCCAATTCAAATTTCCTTTTTTATCATATGAAAATATTCCATCCTCAGTAGGAATAATTAAATTTCCTTTTTCATCACCTGCAAGGCAATACCCTCCATAATAGGAAATAGGGTTTTTAATAGTATACGAACACACTTCATTTCCTTTCTGATTAAATGCATATACTTCTGCCTTACTCTGAGCATCAGTATCGATAATACTATCCTGTGAAACCGCATAAATAGTCCCGTCAGGACATAATGTCAAATTGCTGTATGATTTGATCTTCCGCCCCCATAATCTTTCACCGTTAGGATCAATGGCATATAAAACACCGTCTAAACTTATTAAATAAATGGTACCGTTCGGGCCTTTAATTGCATTAGACGGTAAATCAATATCATACCTCCACTTAATATCAAATTGACCTGGGTTTACAAACTTTGGCAGTTTATTAGCTTCTTGTCCGTATACATCATATGTAATAAAATCTATAGGTGTAGTTTTATTATAATTAAGTCTCTTTCCATGATAAGGATAAGACTGCTGTGCATATATGCCAGCATAATTTAAAACAAGCAGATTTAGTATAATTAAAACACAAAAAAGCACCTTTGCAGATTTCCCTGTTTTCCCCATCAACATAGCCTCTCTTTTTAAAAATATTATTCTTTTGCTTCTTTTGCTAATAATTATACCATTCTTAGGGAGTTATTAATAGTTTTCGTCCACCACTCTTATATTGAAGAATTAAATTTTGCCGCTATGACAATAACATCTGACATATTAATCGCTCCATCTTTGTTAAGGTCATTTGCTTCAGCATATTTGCCATCTCCTCTGACTGCATTAAAGGTTGATGCCAGAATAATTAAATCAGCCATATTTATTATCCTGTCCCCATTTAAATCGACACTTACATAATTGGATGGGGTTGGAGTATTCTTTATTTCCGATACTTCCATATAGTCAATATTTGGGCCGCCTTCTGCAGTAAGTGAAGCAGCTCTTATTGTGTTTATGCCTTTAGTAAGATAAATATCCGTACTGTTTACATTCCACGTTGTCCACGAACCTGTTGGATAAAAATTCATACTGCCAACTGCTGCAGCACCATTAACCTTAATTTCCATAGGTCTGTTGTTTGTGGTACCGTTTGCATACCTGAAATTTAGTCTCACTATGGTACTAGACGGAATATTCACCGACCATTCGATATATCCGCCCGCCACACCGTCATAATTGATGTAGCCCGTACCTGTATAGCCTGCATTCTTCGTCTCATATACCGCTTGATTATAAGAAGCATTTTCAGCCTGGTAAATGGAATATCCCGATTCGGGAGTAGGCTTTAGCGTTACTGTTGGTGTAGATGTTGGTTTCACACTTGCAACAGGGTTCCAGTTATCAGTCCCTTTTAAAAGGTTTTCTGGGGTAAATTCCAGAGCATTAGCATCAGTCAGCTGCCTCCTGGAGGAATTAACCAATGCTCCCGGACCTGTATTCTTATACTCAAAAAACCTGGCATTCTCAGGTAAATTACCGCTCATGGTAGTCCAGCCATTCTTATTGATATGGGCTCCCAAATAGCATGTTTTGTAAACAACATATGCATTTGGCCGCCAGGGTCTTCCCAAATATGTAGAATTTGCCGGTGCTTCACTTGTTAATTTGCAGTTTAGAAACAGGTATCCATAATTGGAAATATCAGTACTTGCTGCTGTAACATAACCACCTCTGACTGTTGAAACGATTTCACAATTGTCAAATACCGCTGTTGCTCCGCCAAATATAAAATCAGTGTCCCCAACAATCTTACAATCAATATAGTATTGCCTTCCCCCATTTGCATACAAAGTATCCTGATTACCGGTAAAAACACAATTTCTGATTATATTTCTGTCACCTTGTATATAGGCGGCCACAGCCTGCTTGCCGGCTGTGTTTGTATTTTCATCAAATGAATTATCTATTAAAATATTTTCAAGAATAGAATTTTTCCCATAAAGATAGAATGATGCAGAGCCAGATGTACCATATGTAGTCCCATCTGCTTTCAGCTTTCCGGCATAATTCCCATAAGTAATTTTTGTCCCGGTGTTGCTTTCACCAATAAGATATATGTTATCTTTTCTTATTGTAACAACCTCTTGGTAAGTTCCTTTCTTCACATATATTATTACCTGTTTGGTATTGTTTGCTGGCACTGAATCTATAGCAGCCTGAACTGTGGTGAATTTTCCTGTTCCATCCTTGGCAACTATGATATCAGGGCTTGCAGCATCAGATACATTTATATTGTTAAACGGTAATATGATTGTAATGCAAAACATGATACATAATAGTGCCGAAAATTTTTTCATCATAGTATCCCTCCAAATCAAATTATTTAAGGAATTGCATCACTTGTTAATAAAAATCACTTTCCATTTTGCAACAATCCTTAATATAAAACAATGCGTAGAATCAATTTATTTTAGGGCATGCAAATATATGTTTCATTCAAGATAGGCTTTTAATATAAAAATTTATCCATTTATTTGACACATTCACAATTATATGATATTCTGAAATTTGTGTGCCAAAAAATGTGTTGTTCTCTTTTTGAATGAGACAACGAAATTATACTTACTCAGAAATTTTTAAGGAGGATTAAGCAATGCAAAGATTATGCATGCTGTGTTTTAACAATCTTAATAAAGCACTAATATTCCAAAGCATCAATATCAATATGCATTGGCTTACTTCCCTATTGCCCAAAAGGCGTTATCTTTTATGCCATGTTGGTTCTGGCTGACCAGACTAGCAGATACATACAGCATTTGAGAGAAATCGGCGGTTAAGTCATTGTGTAAATGACTTAGCCGCTTTTTTAATGTCTAAAAATTGGGACACACAATATTCAGTTATAAAAGGAGAGAATTATATGAAAAGACAATTCAGTTTGGAAAACACAAGAAACATTGGTATCATGGCTCATATTGATGCCGGAAAGACAACTACCACTGAGCGGATTTTGTTCTATACAGGCAGGATTCACCGAATGGGTGAGGTTCATAACGGAGGTGCTGCTATGGATTACTTGCCCCAGGAGCAGGATAGAGGCATAACCATTACCTCGGCAGCTACTACAGCCCAGTGGAAAGGACATAGGATCAACATCATCGACACACCCGGCCACGTTGACTTTACAGTTGAAGTAGAAAGATCTCTGCGAGTTTTGGATGGTTCTGTAACATTATTTTGTGCAAAGGGTGGTGTTGAACCTCAGTCTGAAACCGTATGGCGGCAGGCTGATAACTATGGAGTGCCCCGGCTTGCTTTTGTGAATAAAATGGACATCATGGGAGCAGATTTTTACAATTGTGTTGCCATGATGAAAGAAAGGCTTAAGACAAATGCCATACCGGTCCAACTTCCCATTGGCAAGGAAGATTCATTCTGTGGAATTGTGGATCTTATAACGTTAAAAGCCCACTCCTATATGGATGACTCAGGCAAAATCATAGAAGAATGCTCAATCCCTGATGAGATGATGAATCTTGTTGACAAGTACCGCACGATTCTTATAGAAACAGTTGCAGAGCAAAAAGATGAACTAATGGAAAAATATCTTGCCGGAGAATTGTTGCCAGTTGATGAGATAAAAGAAGCCCTGCGGAAAGCAACCATTGCTTCTTCCATCACACCGGTGCTTTGTGGGTCAGCATATAAAAACAAAGGTGTTCAGCAGCTTTTGGATGCGGTTATCGACTATCTTCCATCACCATTGGATGTTGGCCCTATCAAAGGAGTATCAACGGATGGGGAAACCCAACTGGAAAGACCTGCTGACGACCAGGGACCATTTTCAGCACTGGCATTTAAGATAATATCGGATACTTATATAGGTAAGCTTTGCTTCTTTAGAGTCTATTCAGGAACTTTAAAGGCTGGATCATACGTGTATAATTCTACCAAAGGCAAAAGAGAAAGAATTGGCAGGATATTGCAGATGCATGCAATCGACCGGGAGGATATTGACATAGTTTATGCTGGTGATATTGCAGCTGCTGTCGGACTTAAAGATACAACAACAGGAGATACATTATGTGTGGAAGATCATGCTCTTATTCTAGAATCCATGGAATTTCCGGAACCTGTAATCTCTGTTGCTGTTGAGCCTAAAGCTAAGGCTGATCAGAATAAAATGGATATTGCTTTACACAAGTTATCTGAAGAAGACCCCACTTTCCGGGTTCATATTGATAAAGAAACGGGTCAAACTATAATTGAAGGGATGGGAGAACTTCACCTGGAAATCATTGTAGACCGGATGAAAACTGATTTCAATGTAGAAGCTAACATTGGCAAGCCCAAGGTTTCATACAAGGAAACAATAAGTAAAAAGGTAAAATGCGAACACAAGCTGGTAAAACAATCAGGAGGCGGCGGACAGTATGCTCATTGCGTACTGGAAATTGAACCTATGGCACGTGGAAGCGGTTTTGAGTTTATTTCCAAAATTACAGGTGGAGCTATACCGAAAGAGTACCTAGGCCCTGTAGAATCGGGTATACGGGATGCTTTAAATTGCGGTGTTTTAGGTGGATACAATGTTGTGGACATAAGAGTTACCCTGTTAGACGGCTCATACCATGAAGTTGATTCCTCAGAACTAGCTTTCCGAAATGCTGCGGCTATAGCCTTTAAAGAAGGCTGCCAAAAAGCTGATCCTGTGCTTTTGGAACCTATCATGAGGGTTGATGTATCTGTTCCGGAGGAGTATACTGGTGATGGGATTGGTGAGATCAGCATGAGACGAGGCCGGATTGAGGGCATGGAATCCAGATCGGGTTGCCAAATGATCAGGGCAAATGTGCCTCTATCTGAAATGTTTGAATTCTCCACACCCCTTCGTTCAAAAACACAGGGTCGCGGGACCTTCAGCATGCAGATAAGTCATTTTGAAGAAGTTCCTTTAAATATACAGAACTGTATTTTAGGAAAAAATTAATCACTTTCAATAAAGGGGAGGTTGAATATATAATTATTCACACCTCCCTATCCCTTTAAAGGAGCAGGATATAATGAGAATTAAGTACAATGATCCTTTTTCGGCATTAAAACATAAAAATTTCAGATATTACTGGCTTGGAATGTGCATATCCCTTATAGGAACATGGATGCAAAACATTGCACAGCCGTGGCTTGCTTATGCGCTAACCGAGTCTCCATTTTTGTTAAGCCTTATAGGTACTCTTCAATTTACACCTGTGCTTCTGTTTTCACTTTTTGCCGGGGTTGTTATAGACAGATTTAACAAGAGAAAGATTTTAATTTTTACCCAGACTTCATCCATGGTTATAACCCTCATTCTTGCACTACTTGTTTGGACAGAAAGCATACAATTCTGGCATATACTAGTAATGGCAACTCTTTTAGGCATTGTAAATACTCTGGATATGCCCACAAGGCAATCCTTCGTTATTGATCTGGTAGGTCGTGACGATTTGATGAATGCAGTTGCTTTAAACTCCTCGGTTTTTAACATAGCAAGGGTTATAGGCCCGGCAATTGCAGGTATTGTAATGGGATATGCGGGTATTTCGATTTGTTTTTTTGCAAATGCCATAAGCTTTACAGCTGTAGTAATCAGCCTAATATTTTTCATTAAGCCAATTGAAAAACCACAGGATACTCATAAAAGCGAAAAAATACTGATTAATATAAAATATGGATTAAAATACATTTATAATACAAAAGTTTTATTTAATACCATAATTATTATGACCATCATTGGTATTTTCGGGATGAACTTTAGTGTTCTGGTCCCGGTATTGGCTAAAGAAGTTCTAAATCAGCAGGAAGCCGGCTTCGGTTTTCTTATGTCATTTGTTGGAATAGGCTCATTTATTGGTGCAATGTTTATTGCTACAATTAGCAAGTCAGGCTCTAAAAAGCTTATTTATTTCATTCTTAATATTATGCCACTAGTGCTAGGAACTTTTATTATCATTACAGGCTTTGTGAAAAGCTATGCATTAAGCTGTTTACTTCTTGCACTGTCAGGACTTAGCTTCGTCACATACAGTTCCACAGCAAACTCCACCATGCAGCTAAATTCAAAGGATGAATTTCGCGGCAGGGTTATGAGCGTGTATTCATTGGTTTTTGCAGGAACTACCCCAATCGGCAACCTTTTTGCGGGAACAATTACAGAGCGTTTTGGCCCTAATATCGGCTTCACAGCATGCGGCACAATGATTGTTACTGTATTAGTTCCCATTCTGATTTTTAAGTCAAGGATAAAACAACACTTTTGATTTACACAAGCTCCTTAATCTTCTCCTCTATGCTTTCAGGTACAGTATTGGGACCAAATCTTTCCACAATATTGCCTTCCCTGTCGAAAAGAAATTTTGTAAAATTCCATTTAATAAATCCTTTATGTTCCTTATTACCAGCCCCATCTACCAAATATCTGTACAATGGATGCGAATACTTACCCCTTACATGTATTTTTTCAAACATGGGAAAATCTACTCCATAATTTAACATGCAAAAATTTTTAATATCACTGTTTGAACCAGGTTCCTGGAAAAGAAAATCATTAGTAGGAAACCCGAGAATTACCAAACCCTTATCCTTATATTTTTCATATAGTTTCTGGAGTCCTTCATATTGAGGAGTAAACCCGCATTTACTTGCAGTATTTACGATCAATACAACTTTTCCTTTAAGTGTATCAAAAGTAAAATCATTACCATCTATATCCTTAGCGGTAAAATTATATAATTCGGACATAAATATACCCCCTTCTATGCTTTATTATTAACCACCTACAACTTAATAATACATTTATACTCCAATTCCCTTGTCTTTAACAGTTTTCTTCTCAAAAACATCTTGATAATCAAAGCCAAGTCCAAGAGCCCCATCCTGCATTATAAGATTGGCTGAGATTCTACCTGATTCGTAGATCGTTGGAAGTCCGCTTCCGGGATGGGTTCCTCCTCCCACAAGATAGCAGTTCTTAAACTCCTGAAACTTATTATGTGGTCTGAAATAAAGCATTTGAGAAAGTTTATGACTGAGGTTAAATGTAGCTCCCTTATAAACACCATATTCATGCTCCCAATCATGTGGTGTAATTATTTTTTCAACTTCTATATGTTCCTCAATGTCCTTTAGTTCAGTCTTTTCCTTTATTTTATCAATGACAAGCCTTCTAAAACGTTCTTTCTCCTTTTTCCAATCTATACCACTGGAATTGTTGGGTACAGGTACTAGGACATATAATGCAGATTTGCCTTCAGGTGCCAAAGTCGGATCTATAACTGATGCATTCTGAATATAAAAAGACGGATCATCTGAAAGCACTTTTAGCTCTGCAATATCATTGACATTCTTTTTATAGTCATTGGCAAAAATAATGTTGTGATGATTAATATGATACTTCTTGTTAAGTCCCAGATACAACATAAAGGTAGAACAGGAATAATCCCTTGATTCAAGATCTTTATCGGTATATTTTTTCCTGTTCCTCTTATCGACAATATTGGTCATGGCATGAGCAAAGTCTGCATTTATTATTACATAATCAGCCATTACCTTTTCACCATCCATAAGTTCTAATCCTTTGGCAGTTCCTTTTTCTACAATGATTTCCTTTACAGCTTTAGAAAGATGTATTTTGCCACCTTCCTCATCAATAACCTTTGCCATGGCTTCAGAAATTTTAAAAAGGCCCCCTATAGGGTGAAATATTCCCATCTTATGTTCAATATAGGAAAGAATAGTAAATGCACCGGGACAAGTCCATGGTGACATGCCAAGATACTTGGACTGAAAAGTCATTGCAATTCTCATGTCTTCATACTTAAAATATTCTGATAGCTTACTGTGAAGAGTCTTTGTCAAATCAAACTTTGGAATTGCTTTTAAAAACTGGGGCCGCAAAAAATGAATGAAGCTGTGATAAGGAATTTTAAGACATCCAAAAAGTTTTTCAAACTTCAATTTCTCTCTATCCATAAACTCTATATAGCCACCTTCATCACCTGGAAAAAGCTTTTCTATCTGTTTTACGGTATAATCTTTGTTAAATGATGGCAAAAAGTCTACCTGTCCTCTGAATCTTAGTCTGTAAAATGGATCTATAGGTATAAGCTCAAGGTAGCTGTTTATATCCCTTCCTGTAAAAGAAAAAATATCTTCCAAAATCTTTGGAAGCATAAGAAAAGTAGGCCCTATATCAAATTTAAAATCTCCTAAAACTATCTTGCCGTTCCTGCCTCCCACACAGTCCTTTTTTTCATAAATATGAACATCATATCCATTGTAAGCCAACAACATTCCTGCCGACAGCCCTCCTGGACCTGCTCCAACAATAACAACTTTTTTACTCAAGACTTTGACCTCCTCATAAAACTTATGTTGATATATTTCTACCACCATTACATTGAATTAATCAAATATATAGTTGCAATGCATTTACATACCTATTATCACCGCCTTTATTTAATCTCTCAATAAGAAAATAAATCCCCTCAAGGAAGGGGATTTATAGATACTGTATTATCCTTAATGAACTTTCTGTCCAGGCCGAAGTATAATTCCTTAATTAACGCTATTCAAATCAGAATCTTTTAGCTATCTTTGGTTGTAGGATTTCATCCGGTGTAATTATGTCAATTGGAGCACTTACAACCGGCTTAGTTACTTCAACAGGTGGCGTTATTTTAACTGGCGGCGTTACCACCACACGCGGTGTAGTTACTATCTCCGGCGTTACAGGCGGTACAGTAGATATAATTATGACCTTAGGAACGCTAAATGACTTTACATCGGAATTTGCAGTCAATTCAATGCAATCTGCAAAGACGATGTATCTTCCAACAGGCAAATTTAAGCTTACACTAGCAGCCCAATCTTTTATAATGGCATAGTCTTCTCTATATGGTTTCTCAAAAGCTATTTTATCAAGTGTTATTGAATCAAGCGTTTTCACATCTAAAGCTGCAGGTATTTGATATGTTAAAAATCTTACCTTCATTTGTGCACCATTTATCTTTATATCTCCCGGATTGATTAGTACAGCTTCTAGAGTTTTGGTATCTGTTGTTGGGTTACTAAATTTAGCTGTATATGATACATTATTCGATATAGATATATTTTTGACTAACACATTTAAATCAATTACTTTGTCGGACAGTGCTAAATGGTAAGTTACAATATTGGAGTAAATCCTTGATGGCGGATATTTTGATGGTAGATCTGGAGCAATACCTAATGGCCTTGTCCAAACGGCACTACCAAGGTAATAGTTGTTAATTTTCTGATATGTTTTAAATACAGCCTTTCCACCCTTTACATAGCCGGAACCTAAAAGTGTTGTTGGATAAGGGTTGCTTGGATTGCCTGTGTAAAAATCAATCTTGCTGCCATCAGGAATTGAAGAACTTGTATACGCTGTGTATGTAACATTAGTTATAAATTCCCCATTACTTTGGTATTCCGGCTGAACAACCAGTCTTAAAGGTTGTACCGGTATTGGAATCAACTCATTTCCAATATCTATAACCGAACTTGAAGATTCAGCACTCACAAACATTAGATTTGAACACAAAATTACGAAGATTAAAAGCATAATTCTTTTTTTCATATAAAGCACCTCCTAAAATTATTAGTTTGAATTCTATACTTCTTTTCAGCCTGAATAGAAAATCTATCTTTATTATATAATTTGTTTCCATTTTGTGCCAAAATAGCTTCCGAATGTATTAGGAAGGATATGAAATGTTGTGATTTGAGGTTGAAATGTTTTAATTGAACGAATATACTTTACAAATGACTAATACAACAATCCCAAAATTAATTGCATATGATTAATAAACATTGATGTAAACCATCATTGACAAGTTTTGTTTTGGATTGTAAAATCATAATGCATAATATTTTATATAAAAGGAGCAAAGTCATGACTGATTCACAAAAACAAGAGACAGAATTGGAAAATAAAGCTGCAATAGATCCTTTAAATATGCCTTCTAAAAAAAATAAATTTCATGGGGCATTACATAAATACATTGGTAAAAATATATTCGATATAGCAGTCTTAGTTGTCCTACTTGTATTCATGCTATTCCAGCTTGGTTCTTACCCTGGATGGTTTGATGCAGTCGTTGAACATATGATACATCCACAGGTAAATAATGTTCTTGATGGAACACCCATGAAAGAGATGACTTGGAAATGGACAGATATGCATCAGCATGGAGGTGGTGCATCGCCTGTGTACGGATGGCCTGTCTGGCTTGGGTTGAAAATTTTCGGCCTGTCATTATTTGGTGTACGTATATTTACGACACTTATAGCATTTTTTTCAATTGTACTTTTATACTTTTCTACTAAAAAGTTGTTTGAAAACAAATTTGCTTTAGTTTTTGTTGTTTTGCTGGCAACATCTCCATGGTACCTTATTAATTCCAGGTCAGGCGGTATTGTTGGATTTGGCTTTACATTGGTAACCTTGGCATTGAGTCTTTTGATATTTATGCTTAAAAAACAAAATAGTTTAATAATCGCATTTTTAGCAGGTATCTCAATTGGTTTTCTGCCGTATGGGCATGCCAGTACAAGAGCATTTGCACCACTTATCATTGCTTTTGTCATAATATGCTTTTTTATTAAAAAAATAAGGTTTGTACCTCTTGTAAGTTTCATTATGGGATGTTTTTTGCTATTTCTTCCACAAATAAATACTCTTGATGATTCTTTGAAAGTATACTTTTATGCCAGGGGTGAAAGCTTGTCTGTCATTGCTAGAGACAATCCTGAAAAGAAACTTGATTTTAATGTTGTTAAGGAGAAGCTTGGTACAAATATTGAGCTGACAGCAAAACAAATGCTAACATTAAATTCACCTGACAGCAGCTACTTATGGCCGAATATAGCCAATAGCTATAACAAAATTGACACAATATTGTATCCTAAATTTCTTATGCCATTTATGGTTATAGGTTTGTTACTTTTGGTTATTAATATGATAAAGAGGAAAAATATATTTTATTGTATACCCATTATGGTATTTTTTGTTTCACTTTCCCCAAGCCTTATGTCAGGTATTGGCCTCCCAAATCCTTCTAGAGATTATTTGGCGTGTCTGCCTATATACTTCTTTATAGCATATAGTTTTTATTTCATAGGCGATTTTATTTATAAAAAATCCTATATTAAACTGGGCAAGAAACCTGTAACAATCTCTATAACCTTTCTTGTTCTGATTTCTTCAGTTTGTTCATACCAGTTGTTGAATTTTTTTACATTGGAGAAAGGAACATATGATGAAAAAAAGACATATTCAAATTGTGTAATTCCATTTGTAAACAATTACCTCGAACGCAAACCAGAGGCTACAATAGTTATACATGAATATGCACCGTTTGATGTATATGGTTATGTTGGACTCAGATGGAGTGGCGGAAGCCAATTTGAAAAACTACTCAAAGATAGGAAAATTATTCTATTGAGACAAGAGAATGCCGAGGAAATTAAAAATTTGATAAATAATAAAGCAATAGACCTTGTTGTAAGCAATCAATATGAAACAGTAGAAAAATTATTTCCAACTCTTTCTCGCCGTAATAAACAAGATATGAACGATAACTCTATTACTTTCAGAGCTTATTATTTGAAATAGGCTCCTTCTCTATAGATACAGGACTGCAAAGATATATCAGTCTGGTATCTATTATATTATTAATAAATGAAATGAAAAAGAGCAGATAAAAACTGATTTTATAGTTTTATATCTGCTCTTTTTAGTAGCCCTTATAATTTTAAAACTTCTTCACATTTATCCTGATAATTTCTGCTATTGAGCTTGCGGAATATCACATTCTCCTGATCTATTATCTCCCCATGCAGTTATAGTTCCATCTTCATTCAAAGCAATAGTATGGAAAGGTCCTACATCAATAGTCTTTACATTAGTCAAGCCATATGGTATTTCGCATTGACCACTGAAGTTTGTCCCCCAGACTACAACTGTACCGTCTTCATTTACCGCTACAGTAAAGCTGTCTCCTCCATCAATGGCTTTGACATCTTTTAATCCTGCGGGAACATCACATATTTCACTTCTTCCGAAAGATCCCCAGACAATCACAGTTCCATCATCCTTTAATGCGATGGAATGATATTGTCCTGCTGCTATAGCCTTTACATTCTTTAATCCTGCAGGTATATTACATTGTCCATCGGCATTAAGCCCCCAAGCAACGACAGTACCGTCTTTCTTTAACGCAAGACTGTGGTAACCGCCTGCTGCTATGGCTTTAACATTATTTAACCCTCAGGAATATGGTAATCCAAGCCTTCTCCGCCTCCCCAGGAAATAACTGTGCCATCCTCTTTAAGTGCTAATGTATGAAGACTTCCTGCAGAAACTGCAGCAACATTCTTAAGTCCTTTCGGTACATCAAGTTGTCCCTCATCACCACACCCCCATAAAGCAACGGTAGCATCATCTTTAAGAGCCACTCCATGCCAAAGACCTGCCGATATAGCTTTTACTCCCTTCACATCTTTAGGAACATCACAGCGGTTATTGGTTTCTGTGCCCCATGCCTGGAAAGTACCATCATCTTTTAGAACTACAGTAAATCCTTCACCTGCAGCTACCGACTTAGCTTTTAATAAGGAAGCAGTCGATGTTGGTGATGGTACCGCAGCAAATTGACATGAAATATTATCTGAGCCGTTTCTATATGTAAAAATGTATTTGTTTTTGCTGCTGCCTTTTTTTATGAAAAGGCTGTAAGCTATTTTTATTTCAGTAGGTACACCATCACTTTTTCCTGTCCACTTTTTTACTATGGGTTCGTTTACAGGCTTAAATGATATTTGAGTTGTTCCATCTGACATAACAGTTGAAACAATGCCCACACGATCTACATAATCTACCTTATAGCCACTGTCTGGAAAATTGTACTTAACTGTGGCCAGGTATCTATTATCACCGTATTCGCCGCTGGAATCTTTTGATACAGACACATTTATCCAATCTTTCAAAGGACTGCACTGAACCCATTCACCCTTAGGATCTTCAGGGGTAGGAGTAGGAGGTATAAATGTAGGGTATGGTGTTGCAGTTACTTCTGTAGATAGAAACGGAATGTCTGAATCTGAAGTAAACTGGAATGATATCTTGTTATTTAAGTCATATGTAAATGAAAATACATATCTTGTAAATGGGGTTAGAATTGTACCTATGTCGAGTTTATATACAAGTGTTTTCTTAGTCATAACTGTACAGCTCGCCCCGGTCCATCTCTCTACCTTTGGCTTAAACACATTTATCATATATCTCATTTGCCAGTCGCCTCTGCCATCGATATACCCGCCTGTATCATCTTCATAGCTGACTCTGTATCCGCTATCAGGAAAAGTCAGTTCCACAATTCCATAATAAAATCCTGCAGCATCCTTCTTTACATTTAAACTTATCTGCTCAGGTGATAGTTCATAGGGAACCCACTGTTCTTTTGGTTCAGGAGTTGGTGTAACTGCTGAACTAGCTATAGGAGTTGCTGTTGGCAAAAGCGGAATGTCTGTATCTGAAGTAAACTGGAAGGATATCTTGTTATTCAAGTCAGATGTAAATGAGAATACATATCTTGTAAATGGTGTTAACATTGTACCTATATCGAGTTTATATACAAGTGTTTTCTTAGTCATAACTGTGCAGCTAGGGCCTGTCCATCTCTCTACCTTTGGCTTAAACACATTTATCATATATGTCATTTGCCAATCTCCTGTTGTATCGGTATAACCACCTGTTTCATCATCATAGTTCACTCTGAAACCACTATCAGGGAAAGTAAGCTGTACAACTCCATAGTAAAACCCTTGCAAATCTTTCTTTACGCATACACTGATCTGTTCAGGCGACAATTCATAAGGAACCCACTGCTCTTTAGAAGTAGGAGTTGGTGTAACTGTTGGAGTAGCTGTAGGAGTAGCTTGATTAGTAGCTATAGGAGTTACTATGGGCAGAAGCGGAATGTCTGAATCTGAAGTAAACTGGTAGGATATTTTGTTATTTAAGTCAGATGTAAATGAGAATACATATCTTGTAAATGGTACTAATACTGTACCAATGTTAAGTTTATATATAAGTGTTTTCTTAGTTATAACTGTTAAGCTAGGGCCTGTCCATCTCTCTACCTTTGGCTTAAACACATTTGTCATATATGTCATTTGCCAATCTCCTGTTGTATCGGTATAACCACCTGTTTCATCATCATAGTTTACTCTGAAACCACTATCAGGGAAAGTAAGCTGTACAACTCCATAATAAAAGCCTGCAGCATCCTTCTTTACACTTACACTTATCTGTTCTGGTGATAATTCATAGGGAACCCACTGCTCTTTAGGTGCAGGAGTTGGTGTTGCTGTTGGTATAACCGTTGATAAAAGCGGAATATCTGAATCTGAAGTAAATTGGAAAGATATTTTATTGTTTAAGTCAGATGTAAATGAGAAAATGTATTTTACAAAAGGCACCAATTCAGTACCCATTCCAAGATCATATACCAGTGTTTTCTTAGTAATAACTGTTAAGCTGGGACCTGTCCATTTTTCTACTTTCGGTTTAAACACATTTATCATATATCTTATTTGGCTGTCATCCTTGCTTAAATCTGTATACCCACCTATCTCGTCATCATAGCTGACTCTATAGCCACTATCTGGAAAAGTCAATTCCACAATTCCATAGAAATAGCCTTTCGAATCTTTCTTTACACATAAGCTGATCTGCTCAGGCGATAATTCATAGGGAATCCATTGTTCTTTAGGCATAGGAGTTGCTGTTTGTATTGAAGTAGCGGAAACAGTAGGTTTAGTAGTAGCCGTTGAACCAGAGTTAATAATATATTCCGGATAGTCTGATATTGTCATATTAAAAGACTTTGCCATAATCATTATATCAGCCATATTAATTTTATTATCCCTATTAAAATCAAATATTTCACTGAAATCAACATCACCATTTTTTGTACCAAAGCATTTTGCAATACTCACAATATCGGCCATGTTTATTACGCTGTCCTGCTTTCCATTGTTTGGGATATCACCAGCTAAAAGCTTTATTGGTTTATCCATATCTGATAAAGTCAATATAGGATTATTAGGGATTACATTTTTAATAATCCTCGATAGATAACCTGGCTTACTTATAATAATATCACACTTGGAAATCTCTGAATTGTCGGCAAGGATTATTTCAAAATATCCGCTTGCATCTGTTAAAGCAGTATATTTTGTATTACCTGCTATCTCTACTTTAAAACCTGATTTTACATATAGTGAAGCTGTTTTGGAATATGTAAAATCTGCATCTATGTAGCCCGATACCTTATTCCCCCCTTGGCTATCCCCTTCTGCAAAGCTAAAGCTCCCATTAAGTCCAAGACTCACAAGTAAAATAATAAGCAGCACGTAAACCTTCTTTAACATTTACAACTCCCCTTTCTATTTTTATGACATTATTTTATAATTTGATTATTCATATGTAAATGTTAAAGCATGCTATTTTGTACCCAATCTTGGCATAATTCTACAAATATTTTATGTTAAGTTAAATATACATAAAAGGAGTGATTTTTTCTTTTATTTTGTCCATTTTTGTAATGCAGGTTTTACACACTTTCCATCTGCATTATAACTTTGCACTGTAGAGCCCTCTTCCTATAAATTCTATTGGCATATAATTGCTTATTTTCAACACATTTAAAGTCATAGTATTATAACCATAATGTAATAATACTTTTATAACTAATTTAGATTTTTCATAGGAGGTTTTATATTAAATGAATAATAATCAGGTCAGGTTTTACAATAAATCCTGGTTCATGTGGGCTATGCTTATATTATTTGCTCCTTTAGGAGCGTACTTATTGTGGAAAAACAAGAGATACACTTTGACTGCTCGCCTAATACTTACTTTTGTATTTTCCTCTATATTTTTGTTTGCAATAATTCCTTCAAACAATAAAAACACCCCAAATAATATATCCCAGAATGAAAACACAATTGATGAATATTCACAAAAGCGTCCTGCAAATCCCGGTAGCCCGACAGCACCAACGCTTCAGCCAGATAATCAGACCAAAAAAACATCTCTTGAATCTGTTAAAGTTGTTAGAATAGTGGATGGAGACACCCTTGAAGTAAGCCTTTCAAATGGCAGTACAGAAAAGGTAAGGCTTATTGGAGTTAATACTCCTGAAAGCACTACCCGCCATGAGCCCTATGGAAGTGAAGCCTCTGAATTTACGAAAAATTCTCTTACAGGTAAAACTATATATCTCGAAAAAGATGTAAGCGATAGAGATAGATATGGAAGACTACTACGAATTATTTGGCTGGAAGACCCCGGGACAATTAATGAGACAAGCATACGTTCGAAAATGTTTAATGCTATATTGGTCCTTAAGGGGTATGCTCAGGCCTCTACTTATCCCCCGATGTAAAGTATTCAGAATATTTCATAAGATTCTCCATAGAAGCAAGGGAAGCAGGTGTGGGTCTTTGGTCGCTTGAGACTAACAAAGCACCTATTGCAAAGCCTACTTTAAAGCCCTCTCCTACTAAAAAACCTACTGAAACTAAAAAACCCACCTCCACAAAACCGCCTGATGCCAATCAGACAAAAGGTAAAATTAAAGGCAATATCAGCTCAAGCGGCGAGAAAATATATCATGTACCTGGAGGAGCATTCTATGATAGGACAATCGCAGAGGAATACTTTGATACGGAAGCGGAGGCTCAAGCCGCCGGCTACAGACGCTCTAAAAGGTAGGTGACAAAGTCATTAAATGATTTTCAACCTTGATTGTTGTCGTGAGAAATTATGGTGTAGTATACGCCATAATTTCTCGGAAATATACGAAACCTAATATTTGTTTTTATAGGGCCTATCCCATATACATCTATTTCATGTAAATATCAGAAAACTCTATCTGGATTTTTTCAATTTGTACTTCTCTCTTTTTATCATAGTTATTTTGATGAATTTCCTTGTTGTTTACATACCTTTGAGGCAGGTTAATAATAAATTTACTGCCGCATCCATACTTACTCTCAACATATATTTTTCCCTCATGCATTTCTACCAGGCTTTTAACAAGCGAAAGTCCAATTCCGCTTCCCTCCCTATTTCTTGTAAGAGACTTATCAATTTGTCTGAATCGTTCAAAGATTATATTGAGCTTATCAGGTGGTATACCTATACCGGTGTCTATAACAGATACTTGTATATCGTTGTCAACCCGCTTAATTTTAATTGTAATTTTTCCTCCCTCTAAGTTGAACTTGATGGCATTGGATATTAAATTCAGCATAATTCTTTCAACCTTATCAGGGTCACAAGCTGTTATTATGACATCATCTTCTTTTATCAGCTCTATTGTAAGGCCTTTATTTTCAACAAATTCAGATATTGATAATACTATATTTTCAATAATTTTTACAATGTTATGGTTTTGCAGGCTGATAATATAAAAATCCGAGTCAATTCTAGTGATATCTATTAAATTATTAACCAATCGAGTTAATCTGTAACAGTTTTGTTTTATTGTATAAAAGTAGCTATTAAACTTTTCCATCTGCTCACAATTTTTACAATTCTTTTTTGCGATGAGTTTAAAAAGCTGAAGCGTAGCCATAATAACACTAAGTGGGGTTCTGAACTCGTGGGATATATTTGCGAAAAACTCAGTCTTCAGTTTGTCATATTCCTTTGCCTCTCTCAATAATAAATTGTTTTGCTCAATTTTTTGGGTCAGCTCCAAATTCTTCTTCCGATCAGAAATATCTCTTAAAATTCCAGTAATCATGACCACCTTACCCAATTCGTCCAGAATGCTTTCTCCAATTTCCTCAACCACTATATATGAATTGTCTTTTAATTTTATCCTGAAGATCCTTGGAACTTGACCTTTTAAGCCTGACAGCGAATTGCTTATTTCTTTATAAACATATTCCCTGTCTTCTTCATGAATAAAATCCATAACATTTTTCCCGATAATCTCATCCACTTGATAACCGAATCTATTTACAGAATTGCTCATATATGTAAATACTCCCTTAGCATCATATGAAAACATGATATCTGAAGTGTTCTCAATAAGAGTTCTATATTTCGCTTGGCTTAGCTCTAGTGCCTGCTCCATCGTCTTAATTTTGCTTTCAGCTGTGTTTAAGTAATCGGTGGTATTAGTAAAGCTAAATAACAAATCTGTAGTTTGTTCTGAAAAAATAAAACTTATCTCCAGCAAAAAGTTGAATTTTTCTTTCTCCTTTTCAAGGTTTATTGAAACTTTCTCACTTTTAGCAATAGATAAATTATTTATATGCTTTGTTATTAAAAGCACAGTGTCTTCTGGCATAATTTTAGTTATGCATTCACCGTTACAACTATAACTAATGTCCCGGAAAAAATCTCTGGCAGCTTTATTCGCATCTATAATTTGAAAACTGTCTCGGTTCAATATGATCTGCATTACAGGATTGTTTTCAAAGAGAAGCTTATAATAGCTATCAATGTTCTTAGTTACTTTATTCATTAATTGCCCCCAAAAAAACTAATTTAATACATTATAAAACAGCAATTTATTTTATCATTTCTTTACACTATATTCTATAAATTACATATATAATTTACCTGCCTGACTAATAGAATTTCAAATTATAATAAATATTGCAATTTTTTAAAAATTTACAAAACCTTTTTAATCCTTTATGCTCTATATATATGAAAGGTACCTTTTTGAGAGGAGATGATACATTGAATCTTGAGGAAACAGTAACAAAGTGTCAGCTAGGAGATACAGAAGCGTTTAGAGAATTATTTAATCATATGGAGCAAAAAGCTTTTGGAACGGCATACCTTATAGCGGGTAAAAGAGGACTTGCAGAGGATATCGTCCAAGAGGCATTTGTGTGCTGTATAGAACAAATAAAGACTTTGAGGAGTCCTGAAGCCTTTAATGTATGGTTTTACAGAATGATTACTCGGATAGGTTGGAAAATGGTAAAGAATCATGAAAAATTAGTGCCTGATGATATACTTTCTAAGGAAAGCGTCACTCAATATAGTACAGAAGAAGAAGTTCAAGTGGAAATGATGAATCAAAGCGTTATTAATGCTGTAGATAGGCTGTCCAATAACCTAAAAACAGTTGTTATACTTCATTATTTTAATGGAATGTCCATAGAGGAAATTTCAAAAGTTACAGGAAGTTTAAGAGCTACAGTAAAAACCAGGCTTTACTATGCGAGGAATGTTTTGCGTAAAAAGCTGGAGAATGCTGTAGACGAAAGCAGCGAAAGCTTTATGGAAGGAAGAAATATAAAGAAGGCAAGTTATTACAGGTAAAAATCATGGCAAACCGAAAGGTGGTATTTATAAATGAATGATAATTTTGACAAAGAATTGTCCGGTTTTCTAAAACTAAGAGCAGCTATAAGTCCTGAAAAGAATATTACAGAAGCGGCAATTGAAGATGCTGCAAGAAAACAGGAAAGAAAAGGAGCGGTGAAAAATATGAGATTTTCTGTTAGAATAGCTGTTACAGCCATATGTTCTGTTGTTATTGCCTTTACGGGGATGATGGCATTTTCGGAGGATGTAAGGATTGCTGCTTCCAATATAGTTCAGACTATATTTTCATTAGATAAAGAAGGCGATTCCTATAAAATTGTTGAAAAGGACTCAACAGAAGAAATGACCATATTAAATTTCGGCGGAATACATATAGAGGAATTTGCCAGAGATCAACTAATTAACAAGCTTGGTTTTGAGCCTTTTGTGCCGGAAAAGCTTGGTGAATTTAAAAAGGTAGAGGCAGAAATAGGTATGAGCTTAAATGGAAAGTCAAGTGACTTATTGCAATTAAGCAATAGTGACTTAATGGAAATGCTTAGAAATTACCCCAATGATGAAAGACTTCAAGGGTTTAATTCAAAAACACGTTTTTCAATGGTATTTTCAAAAAGCGGTCAATTTTCTGGTGATTATGTGCTTTTTATTCATATGGCAAAACCACTTGAAAAACCATTTAGGGATGATTCCACTTTCGAGGAAAAAATCAGCCAGTTTTCATATAAAGGTGTAGAATGCAGATATACTGCACAAGTAAAAGCTGATCACCCAATGGTATTTGATGGACAATTTGCTTATACTGATAATACAAAACAGCCAAAAGGTATTGTTAAGCAGAAGATTATTGAATTTGATATGGACGGGTTTCATTTCCTGGCTGGTTATGTAGCTAAAGGCGGCACTGACCTTGATGCCTTTGACTATGAAGTTACCAAAAAGTTTGTTGAAGACTTCATCGATGAGTATAAATCAAAGCATAATAACTAAAGGATGGATAAAGTAATATAATATAAAGCTGGAAGGGGCTGTTGCACTAAGAAATTAGTGTAGGAGCCCTTTTTACTTGCAAAAAACAATTGCCAGACTATTCAAAGTCCGGCAAAAGGTGTAAAATATTTTTATGCTAGTAAAAAATTTAACACATAAAGATTATACTACGCACGGTGGTTTCTATCAATTAAAATTGCCGTTAAATGTTGAATGTATGATTCCGAATGATGATTCTGTAAGGTTGCTGGGTCAAATTGTAGAGGAGATGAATTTATCAGAATTATATAAGACTTATTCCCGTTTAAGGAAAAAACAAGCAACCCCAACACAGATGCTGAAGATCATGCTATATGCTTATATGAATAGTAATTATTCTACAAGGAAAATCGAAAGAGCCTGCAAGCGGGACATTAATTAACGTGAGTTCGATAATATGATTGTAATAAGAATGAAACAGAAATGAAAAATGAAGCTCCTGTCCAAATCTGTATAATCAATGTTGGCAACAAATTTAACAGAGGGGATGGAGCTTCATGGAAGATTTACTTATTAAAATTTTCTGCGATACTGATGATTTTTGCATTAGGCTCGACAACTATTTAAAGCATCATTTGGTTACTGATAATAGACTGCAGGAACCTAACCTCTTTAACATTTCAAGAATGATGACATTAAGTGAAGTAATGACAATAACAATATATTTTCATCATTCGAGTTATAGAAACTTTAAGCATTATTATAAAGAATTTGTCTGTAAAAGATTAAATGGGTACTTTCCGAGCCTTGTAAGTTATACAAGGTTTGTAGAGTTAATGCAACAAGCACTAATTCCATTAATATTATACACACAAAAATATAGACTAGGCAAGACAACAGGAATTTCCTTTATTGACTCTACGACATTAGATGTTTGTGATAACAGAAGAATTCACTCTCACAAAGTTTTTAAAGAGATTGCTCAGAGAGGTAAATCTTCTACAGGTTGGTTCTATGGGTTTAAGCTGCACATTGTAGTAAATGAAATAGGAGAAATTTTATCATTCTTTTTAACACCGGGTGATATAGATGATAGAGACTCAAAGGTAATAGATATACTTACAAAAGACCTGTTTGGAAAACTTTTTGGAGATAAGGGTTATTTATCACAGCCTTTATTTAAAAAGTTGTATAACCGAGGGATAAAACTAATAACCAAGTTAAAAAAGAACATGAAAAATAAGCTAATTGATATAGAAGAAAAGCTTCTTCTCAGAAAGAGAGCTCTTATTGAGACAATAAATGATTTTCTGAAAAATACTTGCCAGATTGAACATACTAGGCATAGAAGCTTTACAAACTTTTTAACTAATGTCGTAGCTGGTATTGCTGCTTATAGCTTCTTACCGAATAAACCAAGCTTAAAGTTTAGTAAAAGCGTTCTTGTTGCCACACTTTAAGGCTGCTTTTCATAATAAAAAAGGCTCTAAAATTCAAGATACTAAAGCCTTACTTAATTATAATCTATAGATATGGTTAATTATGGCACTTGTTATATCGAACTCACGTTAATTATATGTACCTTCTTGAAGGCTCGCCTGCTCCGGATTATACAACAATTGCAAGATTCAGAAGTATTCATTTTGCACCTGTTTCAGAAAATCTTTTGGCACAGTTTACGCAGATGCTTGCTGAAAACAAAGAAATTTCAATGAAAAATCTATTTATTGATGGGACAAAGCTTGAAGCTGCATCAAATAAATATACTTTTGTCTGGAAAGGTTCTGTCACTAAGAATCAGAAAAAACTGATGGATAAGCTCCCAACTTTTTTAAAACAAACAGAAGAGAATTTTGGATTTAAGATTTTATATGGTGAAGAAATCAAGATGCACCATTTGGAAAAGCTCAGACGTAAACTTTGCAAAATAAAAAACGATGAAGATATTCAATTTGTCTCTGGTATAGGAAAAAGAAAATCTCCTCTCCAAAAAACATTTGAACAGCTGGATGAATACATATCAAGGCTCAAGAAATATAATAAGCATCTGCATCTTATGGGGGATAGAAATAGCTATTCAAAGACAGACCCTGATGCAACCTTCATGAGGATGAAAGAAGATGCTATGAAGAATGGGCAACTAAAACCCGGCTACAACATTCAGTTTGGGGTAGATGCTGAATATATAGTATGGATTAGTGCTGGACCACAGCCTACAGATACAACCACGCTAATACCATTTTTAGACAGCATAAAGAGTCGTTTGAAGTATACTTACAGAAATATAGTTGCAGACTCAGGCTATGAAAGTGAGGAAAACTACGTCTATCTCGATGAGAACGGTCAGCTTGCTTTTATCAAACCTTCCAATTATGAAATTAGTAAGACACGGAAATATAAAACTGATATCAGTAGGAAGGAAAATATGAGCTATGACAAAGAAAACGACTTTTATATATGTAGCAGCGGTAAAAAGCTTGTAGCCACAGGGATTAAATTCAGCAAAAGCAAGACTGGCTATAGAAGTGAGAAAACCTGTTATACATGTGAAGATTGCACTCAATGCCCTATTAAATCAAAATGCATTAAGGGAAACAGCAAAAAGCCATTGGAAGAACGAACCAAGCATCTTGAAGTTTCAAAACTATTTCAGCAAAAACGTGAGGCAGCGATAACCAGAATCCTTAGTGATGAGGGAAAAGAGCTCAGAATGAACCGAAGTATTCAGTCTGAAGGTGCTTTTGGAGAAATAAAACAAGATATGGGATTCAGACGTTTTTTGTGTAAAGGGAAAAAGAATATCTTGGCAGAATGTATTCTTCTTGGCTTAGCTCATAATGTAAACAAACTGCACAACAAAATTCAGTCAGAACGATGTTCTACATATTTACATCCATTAAAAACAGCTTAGATAAAAATGTTTATAATAAAGAGCATAAATCAGTAAGCTTTATTTGCTATACTCTTTTTTCAAAAGAAAGAAAAAGAATATAATATTTTGGTTAAAATATTTCACTATCATTATAGAAATGGGGCGTTGTACTACGATTATAAATCGTAATTGCAACAGCCCCTTTTCTATATATATATATATTGAACCACCTGCAAAAAAATTTTATCCCATAATGAATATAAAGTAACTTTTTGGTATAAAAGTAAAGTTATAAATTGTAAAGAATTCATATAAAAAATCCTGTCATCAAGGGGACCACTGGAGGGTGTACAAATTGGTATCGTACAACATATTTATAGGTACAGGCTTTGTTATATCAATGCTCCACATCTGTTTATAAGTATAATCAATATCTCCACAGCCGGATAAATATGCAATCCTTCTGCTGTCAGGTGACCATGTGACAGGTGTGAAGAAGCCGTTTGAAGCTGCAAGGGTAGTATCGCTTTCACCTCTTGGGCTTACAGAACGAATTAGTGAATAATACCTTCCATTAGAGTAGTGGGTTGCACTGTAAGCTATCTTGGTTGAATCGGGGGACCATACAGGATTATAGTTCTTTCCCTCAGGCCAGCCTGGTATACCATAGGTTTTTCCTGATCTCAGTTCAATTGTATATATCATGGATATGCTGGCACCAGGCCATGTATATAATACAAAACTGCCATCAGGAGAGAGCCTTGCATTGCTAAGAGAATTAGAGTCCATGTTGGTAATCTGCTTTTCATTGCTTCCGTATATATTGCTTCTATAAATCTGCCTGATCCCAGCTGTATCTTCTCTTACGTACAGCAATTCTTTATCGCCAGTGAAAAATTGGGGATCGGATACATTGGTTTTTTTGATAGAGGTATATTTAAGTGATGTGATATCATATATCCTGATTTCTTCTCCTGTAGAATATTTAAGCTTGTTCCTGAATGATTCCAGCCTACAGGGGGAGGATATGGAATGGACAGCTGTATTCCAGGTATGATGTTTTGGGCAATACCTGGATTTGCACGGATAATATAATCAGGCCTTGGCTGTCCATTAAATGTCACATTATACTTTCTCGCAATGCCATTGGCGTTAATAATAATGTCAGAAGGAATTCTGTACTTTTGAGATATTGAGAATATTGAGTCACCAGGTTGTACTGAATAAGTATTTACACCAGGCGGCATAGATAATTGTTGACCGGAATATATTGTATATGGTGCTGTAAGTCTATTTGCTGCAATGAGTGAGTTTAAAGGAATTTCCCACCGCCTGGAGATTGAAATGGGAGTATCACCGGGCTGAACTGTATAGAAAATTTGTATAACTCTTCCTCCTGTAAAACGGCAAATTTAGTTATGCTTTATTTATATGTTTTGTAATGAATACAAGTGAAAAGGCAATAGTTTTTAATAGTATATAATTATTTTCAGCTGTTTTCCAGGATTTCTTTAAGTTCATTCCATTTTTTATTTATATTTCCTACCCCAACAAGCATGTTAGACATATCAACATTCTGAACTTCAAGTGAAGCCAAAAACTCCTCATTAGCGGCTGAATTTTGTTCCGATATGGAAGATATGCTCTCTACCTCATTACTCATTTTAAGGAAATTTCCAAATACTTTTTGGGTCTTTTCAGTTTGATCTTTTAACATTTCATTCTGTTTATTAAAGGTATCCTTTAGTTGGTTAAAGAAATTCGTAACATCAGAAATTAAAGCATTTCCTATTTCTATTGCACTTACACCATTCTTAACTTCTGCTGATGCAAGATTCATTTTCTCCGTTATATCCTTGGTTATTTTATTTATACTGCTAACTTTTTCTGCACTTTCATACGCCAGCTTTTTGACTTCATCAGCAACAACTGCAAACCCCTTGCCGTTTTCACCTGCCCGGGCTGCCTCAATACTTGCATTTAAAGCTAATAAATTCGTCTGTTCAGCTATTTCTGTTATCCCCTGTAAGAAATGACTTATTTCATTTATGCTTGACTCAAGTGCCCCTACCGTTTCCAAAGCTGTATTAACAGATTTATTAATTGTTTCCATCTGATTATTTACATGGTTTATTTTTTCTGAGCCCTCATTAACACTCATTCCCATTTCACAAGAAATTTTTGCAACGCTATCAGATAGCTGTTTGCCCTCAGTTAGCAGTTCTGTCGCATTAATCATATTGTTATTGATTTCTCCAATATTTACAGCCTGCTCCTGAGCTCCTGATGTAACCTCCGTCATTGATACCATTATAGTGTCATTGGATTTCTTAATAGAAGCTATATTTTCACTAAATCTTATTAAGTCAACATCAAATACCTCAGACACATCATTCACCTTATTTAAAGTAAACTTAAGCTTTTCAAGAAGTTCACCGGTTTCTTCTTCTTTCTTCATAACTGAGTTAACCAAATCCCTTCCCCATTTGGTAAGGAAAAATATTAGAATAATGGCAACATTAAAATACACCAATATCCTAGTTAACCCAGAAGCTGCATTAGTACTGTTAGCCATAGCCAAGGGGTTTATGGTATAGCTGATAATTATAACAATATCAATAAAGCCTCCTACTATTAACACAAGTTCCTTCTGGAAATATAATGCCGACATTGAGAAAGCCAGCATCATTAACATAAAACTACCAATACTGGTTTGTTCCATATTTGATTGTAGTGCTACAGTACTCATGACTATACTAAATACACCTCCTTTAATCTGTTCTTTAATGGGAACAAAATATAAGGCAGTATTAATTCCTAATATAATAAATATCTTTATAACATTCTCAAAAAAAATATGGTTAGCTCCATTATAAATAAGACCCTCCAGCAAAATTATCAGTCCTGCACCAAATATAACAAATAAATTAACTTTACTTACTCTTTTCAAGTCATATCCTATTGACTTTGTTTTCATGTATTTTCCTCCGTAAATTTATTTTATTAATTATTAACTTATGCATAGCTTTAATATATCACTTGATAAAGTAATACCTTAAAAATAGGAGAAACTTAGTGAGTAAACAAGAAGAAATCTGAATCATTTGTAATGAGACGGACGATAACGAATTGATTTCATTTATAATTCTATCAATAAATATATTCTATAGAAATAGATAAATTCCTCTAAAATAACACTTTTAATTTAGTATCATTCATTTAGAGTAAGCTTGCAGGTTTATGGTATAATAAAGGGTATCTTATTAATAAAAAAATCAACGCACAACAACGTTAACAACTAAAGAGGAAGAGGGATAAAATGGTAGATTTAGGAATAATTCAGAAGATGGAAGTAACAAGGAAGGCCCCGAATGGGTTATATCTCAATGTGAAAGGTAATAGAGGTAAGGATGATGTTTTATTACCCAAAAATCAGATGCCCCATGACGCTGAAATAGGTGATGAAATTGAGGTTTTTGTATATAAGGATTCTGAGGATAGAATGATATCTACAACAAAAAAGCCTAAGCTTACAATAGGTGAAATGGCAGTTTTATCAGTAGTAGAAACTACTGGAATTGGTGCTTTTTTAGACTGGGGGTTGGATAAAGATCTGTTTCTCCCTTTTAGAGAACAGGTAGGTAAGGTTGTTAAAGGCGGCAAATACCTGGTAGCACTGTATATTGATAGCAGTGACAGGTTATGTGCAACTATGAATATATATAATTTATTAAGAACTGATTCTCCATATAAAGTAAATGATCAAACTCGTGGAACTATCTATAGTATAAGTAAAGAGCTTGGAGCTTTTGTTGCTGTAGACAACAAGTATCAGGGATTGATTCCTAACAAGGAGTTGTATGGTAATTTTTCTGAAGGTGATAATATTGTAGTAAGGATTAAAAAGGTCAAACCTGATGGGAAACTGGAATTGAGCACTAGAAAAGAGGCTTATAATGAAATAGAGAGTGATGCACAAATAATAATGAACAGGCTAAAATTATCAGGAGGTACTCTTAACATAAATGATAGCAGCTCTCCTGAGCTTATTAAAGTTGAGCTAAATATGAGTAAAGCTGCCTTTAAAAGAGCTGTCGGAAGACTTTTGAAGGAGGGTGCTATTGAGATCACTGATGAAGGTATAAAAATGATGTGGTAGAGCAAGTTGATCCATATCAGCCGCCTTTCGAAGAATGAATTACTTGAAAACTAAAAACACCTTAAATAGAAACTATTTAAGGTGTAAAATATTTCATTATTCATTAATTAATTAAATAATAGTAATATTTTCTGCTTGAGCTCCCTTTGGTCCGTTAACCACGTTATAAGAAACTCTTTGGCCTTCATCAAGTGATTTATAGCCGTCTGCATTTATTTGAGAAAAATGTGCAAAAACATCTTTCCCATCTTCTCCAAGAATAAATCCAAATCCTTTTTCTCCATTAAACCATTTTACTGTACCAGTCATAATAATATGTTCCTCCGAAATTTTATAATTCTTAAACTTATGGTAATAATTCACTAATAAAATCTCGAATGTTAACATACTTTACTAAGTACTAATTGAAATATATTGGTGTTAGATTATTAACTATTAATTTAAGTTCTCAATAATTGTAACACAGCTTATCGTTAAACGCAAGGTCAATTATTAAATTGATTAAAATATTAATATATTGCAGTTTTTAAAATTTACAAAACCTTTTTAATCATTTATACTCTATATATGTGAAAGGTGCATACGTCTATCCATTTATCTATATTTGAAGCTACTTTTACGGAGCCCTTTTTCTTATACTTTCCTGGTAGTTTCGTGACAAAAGTATAATACAAAAAGCACCCTTCTTACTGATGCTTTTTGCCATTTGAATATTTCATTCCACTTTTAGACAGAAACACTTAAATGTTTTTGTTGGAGACTTACAATCTAATCCTTTGTTGAAGATAGTCCAGCCACGGGAACCCTATCTGAAGAATTTATGAATTCGATTTTAAAATATTCTTCATCCAACTTGGTTGTTTTTGTTAATCGAACCAAATAGTTTCTAATTTCCTCTTCATTCTCAATTTGTTTTATAATTTTGAAATGTGCTGCACAGTTTCTTCCATTCTCCTTTGCCTGATATAACGCATAATCACTTATATTAATCATCTGTTCCATGTTTAAAAGATCAGGATTGGATAAAGCCAAAGGCATTTCCAAGTAGCCAAGAGAACATGTTTTATAAATAGTTGCATTTTCGCTCACTTTTATTGGAGTACCTTTTATCTTGTCAAGAATTTTCCTAGAGAACTTATCAAGATATTCAGGTTTTGTGTTATAAAGAATTATCAAGAATTCTTCACCACCCCAACGTACAAGAATATCTTCGTTCCTGATTATCTTTTTAAGAGTTTGTGATAGGGCTATCAAAACATTATCCCCAGCCAAATGACCATATGTATCATTAACTTCTTTAAAATGATCAATGTCAATTAAAAACACTCCAATTACATTTTCTTCAATTGAGCTATTTCTTTTTTCTAATTTCTTTTTCAACATTATTTTATTCTTTATAAATTTTGTTATTTTGTCATGTGTAAATTCAAAAGCATACCTTCGATTGTACAAGCTTGTCAATGGGTCATGCAATGACAGCTCCCTAAGCTTTTCATTGGCAGTATTCAATTGGGCGGTTCTTTCTTTAACTTTCTCCTCCATATTTTCATAGAGCTTGGCATTTTCAATCGAAATAGATGCCTGGGAAGATAAAATTTTTAGAATTTCCAATCTTTCAGAGGTAAACACATTATCCGAAAGATTATTCTCCAAATATACTATACCCTTTAATCGGTTCTGATAAATTACAGGCATACACAAAACTGACTTAATGTGGTTATTTGTAATGTATAAGTTGTTTTGCCAATTTTCATCAGAATATGCATCATGAATAACCAAGGTTTCTCTGGTTCGAGTCACGTATTGTACTATTTCCAAGCACAAATCCTTACTTTCAGAAAAAAGGAGAGAATGCATAACCTTTAAATAATTTGTATTTACATCCTGGATTGCTTCTATGTAAAATTGTCCATCAGCTTCGTTTTTCAATAAAAGACAACCTCGTTGAGCACCAGCATTCTCAATTAAAGTATGGATTAATATTTTAAGAAGCTTTTCAATTTTAATTTCAATTGAGATAGCTTGAGAAGATTTCAAAATTGAAGTCATATCAATGGAACTATGGGTTGTTGGAGAAATAGTTCCCTTTTTTCCTCTGGTTCCTTTAAATGTATTTTCTTCAGTTACAAAATATTGAGAGTAGTTTTTTTCCATAAGAACAACTTTACGGTGAGCTCCCCAACGTTTATATAAATAATAAGCGTCACGAATATATGCCTTACCTATAATTTCATCTCCCTTATCAAGCCAGAACTTACCATATCTTTCATAACACAAAGCCTTAAACTGAATAAAATCATTACTGCCAATTGAATCCATTGTCTTCATAAAAATATTTATTATTGTATCAAAGGATTCATTCTCAATAATAGCTATTTCTGCTGATAATAAAAGGTATTTATGAGCAAAATTTGCCGGACAATTTTCTGCCCATTTATTCAATCTTTGTTTGATATCCATTAATTTGTCTTTAATATGTAATTTAACTTCATCAGATGCTTTACTCCATTTATTTGCAAGTATTAAGCCTTGAAATAGATAATGATCAGGTAGTGGAAAATCTGAAATCGCTGCAAAGATAATATTTTCAGCCATCACGTTCCATTTTTCAGCTTCATCAAAATTGTCCATAATGATATTCAAATAGGTGTTGTATTGGAAAAACCTAGCCATAAAGACCAGATTGTGACTTTGGTCAATTATGCCCATCATATTGTTGTCTTGTTCTTCAAAATCAAAGTTACCGCTATTTTCAGTATTTTGGAACTTTCCGATCACATAGTAAACAATCTCAGCCAAAAGTAATGGTGCGACACCTTTAGCCTGTTTTAAAAAAGCGATGGTATTCTCCGTCTCTGCTTTACATTCGGTCAGGTTTTTACCCACCCACATCAATAAATGAGCCTTATGAGCAATGGCATATGTGGCATGCATCAGGTCGCCTGTTTCCAATCCTGTTCGGTAGGACATGATATAATAATCCAGACTTTCCTTATAATGAGCACACCAATGTGAGAGATATGTAAAAATAAAATAAACGGGTGGTTTTTGTGATTCAGCTTTGAATTTGTTTATCAAAGCAAACGCAGCCTCTCCCAACTTATAACCAGTCTTATAGTCGCCAAGCATGGTTCCCTGAATAACTCCACAATCGCCAAAACATTTACAGGACAAAGGTGACGTTCCGAAGGTAAGGGTTTGTTCAAACATCATCAAAGATACAAGAATATAAAGCATAGGGTTGACTTGTAGAGCAGGTGGTACAACCTGGAAAAGCAACTGCATGACCATAATTTTTTCCGGATCACTCATTACTGGAAGATTGACCAACTCCTCAACTGGAGTACGAGCTAAGAATTGCTGCATTTTCATGACGCCTTCTTTTGTCTTTTCCCCAATATCATCAGTATTTTCCGGTAAGGAAATATTAAATATAAGCAGAGTCTTTCGAATCTCATCAATTGATTCATACAATTTACCCTGGAAAATCAAAATTAGCACTTTTATATTGGAAATAGCACCTTTTTCAAGATTGTTTGTTGCAATACCTGATAAACACTCACAAATTGCATCGGCTTTTAACAAGTCACCGGATAGTAATGCAGTCTCTGCTTGTTCCATCAACAAACCAAAAAGCTTTTGTGGCATCAAGGACCACTCTTCCTCTGATAATAATGATTGTGATGTTTCAAAATAATTTAATGCAACTGCAAAAGCAGTAGATTTCTTGGCTTTATTTCCAGCCAATATATTCAAGTCTGCCAGCTCTATGCGTTCATTTTTCCCCTTAATCAAATTCTTACCAATATTCAAATGATTAACCATGTCAAAAATCTCGTCAGCCCGTTCTGTTTCTCTGAACATGCGTAAAAACTCGCCTATACTTAAATGAATTTGACATTTTTCTTCTTCCTGTATCAAAGAATATATCGCCTGACGGATTCGGTCGTGGGCAAAAGTAAACCTCATTTCCAAGTCTGTAGGGCTCATATCATTTTTTATTGCATTAATAAAACGATAGTTGTTATTTAAAGGCAGAATAATTTCCTTCTCTATGGCTCTCCATAAATTTTTACCGATCTCTCTAACTGTTTTTTTACTGATTAAACATACTGTATTTAGATCAAACTGAGTACCAATGCAGGCAACAAGCTTAAGAATGTTCATGGTCTCTTCCGGTAAAGATTCCAGCCCTTTTACCAGCAGGTCAACAACATTATCGCTTATCTCAGCAGCTTTTACCTTTTCAAGCTCATATACCCATTGACCTTTTTCTACCATAAATTTAAATGTACCCTGAAGATACAAAGAGTTTAAAATACGGTTTATAAAAAATGGATTTCCTTTTGTCTTGTGAAAAATGATATCAGTCAAAGGTTCAGTTTCGTGAATACTACTATGAAATGTGTCAGCAATGAGGTTTTTTACTGAAGAAAATTCCAGAGGTTTAAGGTATATCTCTTCAAATGGCTTACCTAAATCTTGTTGACTATTTTTTAGTTCTTCCATAAATCCAAGCAGATGATGTCCGGCTTGCACTTCATTATCCCTGTATGCTCCAATAAACAAAACATGCTTGACGTTACCCGATAATAAAATATATTTTATTAAATCCAAAGTAGAAGTATCACTCCATTGAAGGTCATCCAAAAAAACAACAAGCGGATGTTCTTTACTGGCAAAAACATTGATAAACTTGCGGAAAGTCATCTGAAATCTGTTCTGAGCTTCCAAGGGATTAAGTTGGATTGCCTGAGGCTGAGAACCGATAATTTGCTCCAATTCGGGTATAATATCAATAATTACTTGCCCATTGTTTCCCATTGCATCCAGTAGGTTTTGTTTCCAATTATCCAAACTATTCTGGGATTGTGCAAGCAACTGCTTTATCAATTCCCTAAATGCCTGAGTTATGCCGAAATATGGAATGTTCTTTTCAAATTGATTAAATTTGCCTGAGATAAAATAACCTTTTTTCCCGGTTATAGGTTTGCGAATCTCATGGATTAATGAGGACTTTCCTACACCTGAATAACCTTTGACCAACAAAAATTCACTACTACCAATTGCAGCTTTTTCAAAACCGTTTATCAACATTTCAATTTCATTTTCACGACCATACAATTTATGTGGAATCTCAAACCTGTCCAAAATATCAAACTGCCCTGGTATAAATGAATTTGCAGCACTCATTTTTTTATTAAGATTTTCCTGACAAAATTCCAGGTCTTTTAATAATCCAAATGCCGACTGGTATCTTTCTTCTACTGTCTTGGATATCAATTTCATAATTATATTTGATAGTAAAACAGGAATTTCAGAATTTTTCTCAATGGGCGGAGCTGGCTTTTTAGCTATATGGTTGTAAATCAGCTCCAATTCATCTATTCCGCTAAAGGGCAATTGTCCCGTAAATAATTCATAAAAGGTAATACCAAGAGAATACAGATCAGTTCTATAGTCGATTGGTCTATTGATTCTCCCTGTTTGCTCAGGAGAAATATAATTAAGTGTTCCCTCCAAAATATTTAAGTTAATAAATTGGGATGCTTCCCTGGTTAGCTCAGTAGACAACCCAAAATCAATGATTTTTACTTCATTAGTTTTTATATTCCATATAAAGTTTGATGGATTTACATCCTTATGAATTATGTTTTTCTGATGTACTTGAACTAATGATTGTGTAATTTTTATAGATAAAGCTAATTTATCATTCAAACCCATTTCAAATTTTCTTAAACCCTTTGAAATTGAGTCTCCTCCAACATCTTCCATTACGATAGCCAGGCTGTTGTTATATTTTTCCAACGAATAAGCCTTGACAACTCCGCTGCCCTCTAATTTTTCCATTATTTCAAATTCCCTTTTAAAAAGAGATAACTCTTTTTCGGTTGGGTATTCATTATTCAATAGCTTAATTACGACAGGACAATTATCCAAAACACGAGTCCCTCGAAAGATTGTTGAGATGTTACTTTTGAAAATCTCTTCATTGATTTTATATCCTGTCAGATGGATCATAATGTATCCTCCATTATCCATTATAACTTTCTTTCTATTAAATAACCTCATTTCTATGTGCATATACTTTTTCGGCATTTATGAAATAAAATTAACCATTTTTCTACTTTGAAGAATACCAGGAAAAATCCTGATTATAAAATTAATATTCAAAAAAACAAAGATTGACTATTATTGAAGTCAATCTTTGTTTTTAAAATATAATAGTAATAAAATATTATTTTTTAGTTAGCTGATGTTGTTGGTGCAGGTGTAGCAGTGTTAGTTGGTGTTGGTGGTGTTGGTGGTGTTGGTGGTGTTGGTCTTAAGCTTTTAATGTAGTCTTTAAGGGCTTTTTCCTTAGTAGCTAAATCACTAACTAAGGCCTCTTCCTTTTCAAGAAGTGCAGCTAAAGCTGTTTCATCAACTTCTTCAGCTTCTTTAGCAGCTTTAATATCTTTTCTTAATGAATCTAAGCTGGAACGAACAACTGATATTTCATCTTTAGATGCTATGATTTTAGCAGCTGCTTCAGCACCAAACTCTGCTTTTAACTTAAGATTGTCTCTAAGAATTCTTAAAGCATCTTCTTTAGTTTTTAAATCCGCTTGTAAAGCCTTTTCTTTTTCAAGAAGTGCAGATAAAGCTGCTTCATCAACTTCTTCTGCTTCTTTAGCAGCTTTAATATCTTTTCTCAGTGAATCTAAGCTGGAACGAACAACTGATATTTCATCTTTAGATGCTATGATTTTAGCAGCTGCTTCAGCACCAAACTCTGCTTTTAACTTAAGATCGTCTCTAAGAATTCTTAAAGCATCTTCTTTAGTTTTTAAATCCGCTTGTAAAGCCTTTTCTTTTTCAAGAAGTGCAGATAAAGCTGCTTCATCAACTTCTTCTGCTTCTTTAGCAGCTTTAATATCTTTTCTTAGCGAATCTAAACTTGTATGTATTGTTTTAATCTCATTTTGAGCAGCAATGATTATTAAAGCAGCTTCAGCACCAAATTCCTTAGTTAGCCTATCAACTTCTGATTCCGCTTTAATAACGGGAGCTGGAGTTGTTGAAGGCTTTGTTGATGGAACTGTAGTTGAAATAGCATCTGTTGCAAATGAACAGAAAGTAACTGATACAAGTAATGTTGTTGTTAATGCAGCACTTACATACCTTTTAATAGACATAGATATCTTCTCCTTTAAAAAATTTAGAATTTAAAATAATTTAGATGGTTAACCGTCTACTTAAGGTATTCGAAAATTGTATTTTTTTTTATTCGGGTAATCACAAATTTATTTTTTTCTGGACCGAACAAAAACAAGCAAAAATTTCGAATATACTATATGAAAGAAGGTGTTATAGTGTGGCAGAAATTATGCTTTTGAGTAAATTCAAACGAGAGAAAGATTCTTTTATTGATATAGTTAGAAAAGTTAAAAAAGGTGATGATTTACTGAGAAATGAGTTCATAAATAGCTATAAGCCCTTTATTATCAAGTCTGTATCTCAAATAATAAATAAAAATATAGATATTGAATCAAGTGAAGAGTTTAGCATTGGTCTTATGGCATTTAACGAATCCATCGAATGTTATAACGAAGAAAAAAAATATTCATTTATGGATTTTTCAAAACAAGTCATTAGAAGGCGAGTTATCGACTATATACGACTTTCACAAAAGAATGCCAATGTTTACCCTTTTTCTTCTTTTGATGATACTACTAACTTTGAAGAAAAATTTCTTATGGATATCCGTTCCAATCATGTTTATGAATTCGAGTTAAAGGAAGAGTTTGTTTATTTGGAAAAATCTATTAATAGCTTCGGAATAACAATTGAGCAATTAATAAATTCCTCTCCAAAACATAAAGACACTAGAGCTAATTGTATAAAAATTTCAAGGCTAATTGCAGAAAATGAAGATTTATATCAAAAATTTTGTTTTAAAAAAACATTACCATTTACCGATTTGAAACAAAAAGTCAATTTATCACAAAGAACACTTGAAAAAAACAGAAAATTTATTATAGCAATGGTTTTGATATTAAAAAGTAATCTTGACGTTCTGAAAAAATATATTGAAGATTTGCTTAAGTAGGGGGGTAATTTAAATGAGAAAAATAACTGGAACTATTATAAAGATTATTGATGATAAAGCAGCCATAATGACTAAAGACTGTGAAATCCTATATATAAAAAAGCAGCCTGGCATGTATTTAGGGCTGGAGATACACTTTGGAGCAAATGAAATAATTTCTAGTAAAAACAAGGTGAATATGACTATAAAAATTGTTTCATCCATAGCAGCAATTTTTATATTTGTGTTTTTGAACTTGCATTTTTTCCGTAATAGCGAAAATTACACATATGTTTGCATTGATGGTAAGGCAAGTATTGAGTTTGCTGTTGACAATAATATGAAAGTAGTAAAAGCAACTAGTATTGATAAAAAATCGCAAGAAAATCTTATGAAAATTAACTTAAAATCAAAACCATTTCAAACTGCTTTATCTGTTGTGCTAAAGAATAAAAACAATATTATGCAGGATGGTTATACGAGTAGTGATTGTATAATTATTTCAGCATATACAAAGCACAAGAAGGATGATCAAAGTTACGCAAACAAAAATATAGAAAAAGTTTTGCTAGCATGCAAAAGTTCCGTCGATGAGCTAGATAATAATGTTGATTATAGGTTTGTTGGAATAAACTATGACGCTAGAAGATTAGCAGTAAAAAACAATATTTCAATGGGAAGATATTATATTTTTGAAAAAGCACAAGAACAGGGGAAAAATATAAGTCTTGAACAAGCCAGAGATATGCAGGTTGGTGAACTTATTAAAAAAGTCAATATACCATATTTATCAATTACAAATGAAGCTTTAACTAATGATGAGAAAAAAATAGAAATTTTAAAAGATCAAAATTTTAAGCAAAATGCGACCAATCGGCCTGCTATTACTCAAGAGGTATTGCCTTCTCAAAACAAAACAAATATACCTAATAATGGTGAAAGTGAGAATTTACCAACTGTTATTGATACAAAAGATACTCATCCTGAAAAAGAATCTAAAAAGCAAAGAAATAAAGATGAAAAAGACTCAATTGGACTTGAATTAGAAGTTCAAGAAAGAAATGCTATTAATGTAGATTTAAAATCTGGTGAAAATAAAAAAGTACTTCCTACTCCCATTCTGCCAAAAACTAATGATATAAAAACACCTCCTACTCCTATTCCGCCAAAAACTAATGATGTAAAAGTACCTCCTACTCCCATTCCGCCAAAAACTAATGATATAAAAGTGCCTCCTACTCCTATTCTGCCAAAGACTAATGATGTAAAAGTACCTCCTACTCCCATTCCGCCAAAAACTAATGATGTAAAAGTACCTCCTACTCCCATTCCGCCAAAAACTAATGATGTAAAAGTACCTCCTACTCCCATTCCGCCAAAAACTAATGATGTAAAAGTACCTCCTACTCCCATTCCGCCAAAAACTAATGATGTGAAAGTACCTCCTACTCCCATTCCGCCAAAAACTAATGATGTAAAAGTACCTCCTACTCCCATTCCGCCAAAAACTAATGATGTAAAAGTACCTCCTACTCCCATTCCGCCAAAAACTAATGATGTGAAAGTACCTCCTACTTCCATCCTTAATGGCTTTAATCAAGGGATTTTTTGCCCCCATTTAGAATAGCTGGCGAAGTAGTGCTTTAGAACCTTGTCCGAAGCTTTTTAAGCAACTGAAAAGATTCTTAAAAATCATCTTGCAGAGTCAGACCTAGAAAGTAGACGATAAATCTTTTATCACATACTTTCTAGGGTACTGTAGGTGATATCAAGTAATTACATAATATTTCCACATTGTGGTTATCCAAAATTACAGTTTAGTACAATGCCTTATTATTATTTGCTAAAAATAAGGGAAGAAGCCATATAACATATAACAATGTTGAAGGAATGAAATTTAATTAGTATTGGAGTGGATGATATAGAAAATGAAAAAAACTATTATTTTTTGTTGATGGTAATAATCATATATTTGATTTTTTTCTTAGCATTTTATTATTGTATTGATTGATATCAGCCTCACGAATGAGGTCTTCTAGTGGATTGCCAGAATCGCTTTCGCACACACTAAATCCTAAGCTTATGGATAATTTATAAGGCTTTGAACTTATTTTGTTTTCGTTGGCTAGTAATTCCGTAATTCGATCATTGAATACCTGTATCTGGGCTCTTCCAGCGTTGGTTGCAAGGATGGTGAATTCATCACCGCCAAAACGTGAGATAATATCCATTTCCCGAAAAGCTTGTTTTAATATCTCACCAATCCTGCGAATGGTATAATCCCCTTCCTTGTGACCGTATGTGTCATTAATTGTTTTCAGATTATCAATATCTCCAAATATGATAAGACATGACTTTCCTGCTTGTCTGTTCAAATATAATTGCTGGCTGACCAACTGAATAAAACCCCGCCTGTTATAAAGGCCGGTTAGCTCGTCTTTCAGAGATAGTTCACTGAGTTGTATATTGGTGGTCTCGAGAACCTGCATAGCTTGACGTAACTTTTCTTCAACTTTTTCCTTGGAATTAAAAAGCATGATAGTTGAAATTTGAGTTGCAAGCGTTTCATATATGAAGCCATCAAAATTGGGCATCTCGAAAACGATAGTTCCGTACTGTACATCCCTAAAGAACAGAGGTAAAACCGTAAGTGTTCTTGATGAGAATTCCGCTGTGATTTGTGGCGGAAAAATCAAATTGGAATTATATGCTGTATTTACTTTATCAAAATCTAATATTATACTCCCATCGACCATCCCTGTTATAAAACGGATTTTTTCAGGTACTTCCCAAGGACTGAGTCGTTCATGTGTAAATTCTCTATCAAACAGAGAGAGGAAAAACGTATTAATTCCAATACGAGGCAATTGTTCATGGATAACTTGTGCAAGATTCTTTGTATGTGTGATGGACAAAAGCCTATTCAAAATATCCCTAAGTATGATATTTGTTTCTCTTTTCTTGGAATCAATTACTCGCTGGTACAAAAAGGCAAACTCATTAATAATCATTAAATAGGAACGTGATAAGGATCTAAATATATTAATGTTAATTTGTTTATTATTCAGATTTTCAATTGTAGTTGTTATAGCATGAAAAATAAACTTCCAGTCATCAGGATTATTTCCCTCAATCAAATCTCTTTTTAATATTTCTTCAAACTCGCTTATTAAAGAGTATTTTGATTCTTCATGTAAATTCTCCTTGCTTTTGCATATTTCAATCAAATTTTGAATGTTTTTTTGTATCCTTTCTTTTCTTTGGATTGTAAGAAATCTTGAAAAACCCTTTGCCTCAAGAGAGGAAGCTACAGACTCGAGAATGTTGTTGTTGCCGAGCCTGATTCTTTCCAAAATATCTAAGTCGATTGCATTGGCTTCTTCTAGACATTGGAGCTTGCAGCCGCAGGTTGAACGGATAACTGCTTTGGTTGGAAGTATGGTTATATCATCAACCTTCTTACCATCAACAAGATCTTTCATGAGATTTATAGCAACTATAGCCATCTGTTCCTGCTGCTGCTCTATTGTAGTTAAAGGAGTTATAAGATTTGAAGCTTCGCTTATATCATCAAATCCTGTGACACTTGTCATTTCGGGGATTATAATTCCTCTTTTCTGGAGTATTTTCATACCCTGGATTGCCATTTCATCATTAGAAAAAATAAAAGCATCCGGAATTATTTTGTTTTTGCTCAAAATACCATTCAGTGCCGGTTCAACGCTTTGAAATGTAAAATCACCCTGACCTATTAAATTTTCGTTAAAGGGAATACCCTGTGCCATAATTTCTTCACAATACGCTTCATATCGCTCATTAGCTTCCCAGTTTAACACAGGTCCCCGAATAAAGGCAATGTTTTTAGCATTGTGAACCTCAATCATGTGTTTCACCATATCTCTAATACCAGAACGATTGTCTATAATTACGCTTGGAATGCCAGGTAGCTTCAATCCCAAACTGATAAGTGGAATTCCCTTGAATTGAGAGCAAAAATCCAGCATGTCAGACTTGTTAACATAATTTGTTACCAGTGTTGACACAAGGATGAGAGCATCCAGGTTTTCCTTGTTCATAAACCGGAAAATAGAGTTGTATTGATAATCAAAGCCATGGGGTGTATTGAGGTTCCTACCTGGAAATATAATAAGATCAGCTTGTATCTGTTTTGCATATTCCATTGCACTTTGCCAGATTTTCACTCCATAACCATATTCAAGCTTTGCTATCTGCAGACCGATCCTCATGCTGCTGGAACCTCCATTTATGTTCATTCTATTAAAAATTCTTAATATTTTTATTTTTATCGGATTGTTTTGGCTAACAGTTTAGTGACCAATTCCTGGTGAATCATTACAAGCAGGACTTCTAGATTAGAGTTCATCAATTATAAATACATAGCTATATGGAAAGCCATTAAGGAATATAAGGGTAGAGCAATGAAATATGACACAGATATACTTAAGACATCAATAAACGTGGAAAAAACCGGAATTTAAAAATTCCGGCCTCACATAAATTAGATATAATTTTGTTAACCATATTTTTTATTAATTTAATTTATCAATAGCAAATAGTGTTGAACTTAACAGCACACATAATTACATCGCTCAAGTTTATTACACCATCGTTATTTAAATCTAAAATTGTTTTATAATTAGGATTTCCCCTAACTGAATTAAAAGCAATAGCTATCTGCAATACGTCAGCCATATTTACAACACCATCCATATTAATGTCTTCAGCAATTCTGATAGATGTATTAGTAGGTGTATTCGAAGGTGTATTCGAAGGTGTATTCGTTGGAGGATTAGTAGGGGTATTAGTAGGTGTTGGATTTGCACTTGTTTTCTTTATAGCATTTTTATATGCAGTAAGAGCCGATTCACTTGAGTTGATTCTCCAATCAGTTTCTTTATTGTGGCTAAACCAAACTTGTGCAAAAATTTTATCATATGATGATTTAATCTTATTAAAAGAATCGGTAATCCACTGTGCCTTATTTCCTCCTATTTCCGTTGAAGCCCACTCAGCTATAAAAATTTGCTTATTATAGTTTTTCAAGCTGTTATATGCACTTGAAAAAATCTGATCAAAAGTTTGCCAAGTGCTTCCCCATGATTGTGTAGTTCCCCAATTATAACCATCTATGGAATTGTAATCTACATAATTATCACCAGGATAAATTCCTGTAAAAGAGGTATTTGGTCCTACATTACTACAGTTTACATTGAATATGAATTTTACATTATTTGTGCCTTCATTCCTGAAAATATCTACAATATGCCTGAATGCAGATATATATGTGCTGTTTGTATTTTTACCGCTTTTATAGCCTATAGCCCATGGATACCAATCACCATTGGCTTCATGCAAAGGTCTTAACCAAATTTCCTTTCCATACGACTTCATATCTTGAGCCATTTTTTTAATATAGTTGTCAGCGTTACCATTCATAATCTGAACTGTATCATATTCCCAAGGTTCCCACGTAAATAATAAAATTGCATTGTTTGCAGACGCAGAATTTACATTATTTCTTATGGAATCAAAATTAGTGCTCCAGTCCACAAACATATGAACTATATCTAGATTTCTGTTTTGCAACTGATTAAATGCTTCGACTCCTTGATCAGTAGGTTGTTCACCTATCCAAGCACCTACTTTTAGATCACTAACAGCATAACCTCCAGCAGAAGGAAACAAAGTTAAACTTGTTAACAATATTATTATTGCCAGAATAGAAAGTTTTTTTTGCTTAAACATAAAATATCCCCCTAAATTATTCTTTAAATTTTTAATTTTAAATTTTTAAATCTATACAAATTACGAAAAATCTATTACATTCCGTTCTCGAATGTATCCTTGGATCCTGAGCTACATACTCTCCGTAATGTAAGATTTTTATTGTAATTTATTTAGGCCTCTTAGAATAATTTTATATTAAGCATACTAATAGTTTCCATAAGCATTATTTTCAATTCATTATATTTTTTTTTGATAAAAAATTTTAATTTGAAATATTTGAAATGTATTTTACTTTTTTTCATTTATTTTAAGGTTGGAATAATATTGTCCTGGGGACATGCCTTCGTATTTTCTAAACATGCGGATAAAAGTCACAGAACCATTACATCCTACTTTTGACGCAATTTCATTGATTTTTAAGCTGCCATTTTTTTGCATTAGGTCTTTAGATGCTTTAACCCTGCATATATTTAAATAATCCTTGAAATTCTGCCCTGTATAGTATTTAAACATTGTACTAAGATATGAAGTAGACATATTGAAATATTCAGATATTTCATTAAGAGAAATATCTTTATCATAATTTTCATTTATGTAATTAATCATTTTGTTTGCCATTGTTCTATCATATTTGTTATCATCCAAAGCATATCCTATGGCATGTTCAAGGCTCATACTATGTCCTTCATTCCATGAAGTTTCAAATGTACTTGCATCCATCTTGGAGCGAAGGGCATTAAGTCTTAGATTAAATGAATTTATGTCATTAATAGCCAACAGATTTCCTACTGTCTTAAATAACTTGTTTGCTGCTGAATAAAGACAAGCAGCCCGGTTGTAATCCTCCAGCATTGTTGAAACAGTAGCAAGACCCTCAAATACCAGAAAAATATAACTAAGAGTGTTTTGCTTTATCTCAATATAAAACTTTAATCCTATTAAAAATAACTCCTCAGCTTTTAAATAATTTCCCCTTGATAATTCCAACTCAGCCATATTACGATATACCCAAGGCACATCTCCCTTATATCCTGTTTCTTCTAGTATTGTTAAGCTTTCGTCAAATAACTCAGATGCTTTATTGATATTCCCCATATAGTGATATATTTCGCCCAAGTCTTTTTTTATAGATGCTATTATAGCCATATATCCCAGTTCATATCCAAGATTTAACCCTCTCAAATAATAACTCTCTGCTACTACATAATCATTTTGTGATCGTGCCAATTCTGCAATATTAATTAACGCAAAGGCAATTTCAACTCTATCATCTATTTCTTCACAAGCTAAAAGATATCTATGGAACATTTCCATTGCCTGCTCAAACTCACCCTTACCCCTTAAAACCAGACCCATCCTTCCAAATGACCTTAATATACCGTACCTGTCGCTATATTCTTTATAGATATCAAGACTTTCATTTAAATACATCTCTGCTGTATCATATGATCCTTTAAAATAATAAACTTGTCCAAGTTCTTGAAGGACCTCTGCAATACCACGCTTGTAATAAGCTTCTCTGTATGCACTTAAGCTTTGATTCAACAATTCTACTTCATACTTTAAATTGCCTGATATATTATACGTCAAAGCTAAATTATACTTAAGTGAAGCTTCGCCTATAAGATCATTTCTTTCCATTGCTAATCTCAACCCTTGTTCAAAAATATTTACTGCTTCCTCATAATTGCCATTCAAAAAAACAAATCTGCCAAACCATTGGTATGCTTTAATATAATAATTGGTATTTAACGAATTATTCTGTTTTTGAATGATTGATTTAAATATACTTTGACCTTTTTTCCAATAACCTCGTGCTTCCCAGTAATAACCCATTGCTACAGCCAGTTCTAATTCTTTTTCCAGACAACCTGTTATTCTATAATACTCCAAAGCACAAATTATGTCTAAATATGCCTGATCCACCATATTAAGACTCGTTTGACGGTTTGAACAATAAAAATTGTTCTCAGCTTCAATAGCATAAGAAAAAAAATAATCTGCATGGCATTTTTTTATTATTTTTTCATCACTATCTGTTGATAATAACAAAACCGCATATTCCCTGATTATTTCAAGCATATTGAAGTATACTTCGTCCCTTTCCTCAAATTCTGAATCTAGGGTTAAGATGCTTTTATTTGTTAATGACAATAAATCCTCATATAAATTTTCAATATCATTATTTTTGTTTATTACAGCAGATACAGCCTTTATGTTAAACTTTCCTTTAAAAACACCAAGCCTCATGAAAATTCTTTTTTGGTTAGTGCTCAGTAGATTATATCCCCATTCAATAGTGTTTTTCATCGTACGCTGACGATCGGGCAAACTATTAGCTCCTTCTATAAGCCAACTTAAGCGATTTTGACTTTGATTCAGCATTGTTTGTATGGAAATTTGTGCAATGTTTGCTGCTGCAAGTTCAATAGCCAGGGGTATTCCCTCAAGGAATTGGCATAGATTTGCTATCTGTGAAGCATTTTCCTCTGTAATACTAAAATCGTTTTTAATGGCTTGAGCACGTGCTAAAAATAAGCTGACGGCTGGTTGTTTTTCCAGCAACTCAACAGTAACACAACTGTTCGGACCAGGAGTTTCAAGGGGCGGAACATTAAATAAATGTTCTCCATAAACTTTCAACGGTTGACGGCTTGTTGCCAGTAATGATAAATTAGCTGCTGCGGATAGAAGGTCTGCTAATACCGAAGCAGAATCAATAATTTGCTCAAAATTGTCTAGAATAATCAGGATTTTCTTGTTTTTTAAGGTACTTTTAATAGAGTCTAATGTGTTACATCCTTCTATTTCTGGTATATTTAACATTTTTGCAATGTTGGATATCAATAGTTCTGTTTTCATAATTTGCGATAAAGAAATCCAAAAAACTCCATCTGTATATTTGGAAAGGCATAACAAAGCAACCTTAAGTGATAATCTGCTTTTTCCTATCCCTCCAGGGCCAATTAGCGTGACAAGTCTGGCTTTTTCAAGTAATCTTAAGATTTCCCTGATCTCATCTTTACGCCCTACAAATTCGGTTGTCTCAGCTGGTAAATTGTTTTTTGGAAAACAGTTATTTCTATTTATCTTATTTACTAAAGTTGACAAATCCTCTTCATTTATACTCCAGCCATTATTATTGTCATAAACTAGCATTTCTTCGTTTATCAGAAATTCAATTTCAGTCATTATATATTTGGGCATTCCTTTTGTCTTGTTATATAGGTACTCAAGTAAAATATTAGGAGGTTTGTCCCAAATAAGTATAGTATTCAGCAATTGATGTAGTCCTTTTGGTGACAACGGCTCCAAAAATATGGTCTTATAAATTGGGATATCAACATAATCAATATTTGTAGTTAGATTGGAAATTGTTGAATAAATCAGGGCTAGAACAAAATTAGTCTCACTAGATAATAGCTTATTCAGAATACTTAGGATATCTTTATCAATCTGATCAATGGTATCAATTATTATAATTTGTCCATCTTTTTTACTATTAATTACTCTTTCGTATAAGTGGTTTTTGAAATGTTGGAAATCGTTTGTATTACAGGTTATTAATTTATCTATTGACTTATCATTATTATATTCATTTATATTAATAACCTCATAATTAAGCTTTAGAGCACTATTAGAAGCTAAATTAAGAAAGCTTGTTGCCCCGGAACCATGATTCGCAACAATTCTTAATATCCCACGCTTTTCAGTTTGTAACTGTTTTAGAAAATCTGAAAGGATACAAATATGTCTATCTCGCTCTATTAACTTGGAGATATTATTGAATTCAAAGTCGTTATTTTTCATACATATCATCTCAATCTATATTAGGCAATATCAAGCTATTTTCTTTTAGTTATATTATATCATACCTCTTCATTCCAAAAAACAAAATAAAGAGAGTCTAGATATGGTAAAAAGTCTAGAACTCTGGTCTGACTCTGTAAGACCACTGCGAATTAGCTTTTCAGCAGCTTTAAAACTGCTACAAGGGCACCGTTAAAGCTATTCTTAGAACTCAATTACTTGGCTGGAAAAAATCATTATAGCGTTCCGGCAATAATGCCTGTCCTGGTCGGATCATAAAGAAGTATTCATCATCGGGTGAAACTGCATGGATTTCTGCCTGAATCATTCGGCATCTTTCAATAAGCTTAGGATGAACCGGAACAATACGATCCTTATGATTTTTTGCATTTCGAACAGTGATATATCCTTCTTCAAGGTTTACATCACCTACTGTTATTAGTCTTAATTCAGAGACACGCATTCCGCTTGTGTACAGGATTCTGAAGAAAACTGGCATGACAGTGCCTCTGTAAGGACATTCACATGGAATTGATTGACTTTTATCTACTTCCGCAAAAAGCGTTTCAGTTCATCATCGCTATAGATATGTGCTTCATACTTTGGAGATTTCCTTGTGATTCCCTTTGGAGGAACATAGGCCTGTATCCCGATGTCATTCAAATACCTGCAGAATACTCTCATGCTACTGATGCGGTGAGACTGATTACTTATCGATTCATAAGATTTTTTGCGGCACCATATATCACATAAATCTTTTGAAACAATTTTTTCTGTCAACTCATTCTGGGTGAAGAAAGTATCGATCCTTTTAAATGCAGCAGTCTCTGCTGTATATTCAAATCCAAGAGCCTTTTTCAGATATACAAGATCCTGAAACTCTTTTTGAAGTACGCTGTAGTATTTGATTTCAGTCATTTCCAAGGCCCTCCGGAGGTAGAATGCATTCTGCAAGCTTCTGGATATCAGTTTTCAGATACACTGCAGTGATATTAGGATCGGAATGCCCAAGGATGTTTGAAATGACAGGAAGAGGCGTTTCCATTTCTAGGAGCATGGAACCAGCAGAGTGTCTTAGGGAATGAAAACCTGAGCGTTTCCGTCCACGCCTGTCAATACCTGCCTTTCTCATGTAGCGGACGATGAGCTGCTCCATGTGATTATTCTCTCCGATTGAAGCAAATGGAGGCATATGCTTTAAAAACACTCTGTCTGATTCATAGTAAGAAGGGCGTCGGTTTTTAATGTAATCAATGACAGCCCATCCAACTGCATCTGGAATACGCAGTGTCATCGGCTTATGAGTTTGTGCTGGATAATGGAAACTTTCTTTTCTTCCCAGTTGAGGTTGCTGAATCTGAGATTTTTGATATCGCCAATCCGTAAGCCAAGAACACATGCAAGGACGATCATTGCATAATCTCTCTTTCCAATTGGATTGTTACGATGGATTGCAGAAATCATAGCTTTCAGTTCATCTATATTCCACGCAGATGGAATCTTTGCACTCTTTGAAATAGGTGGCATATGAATCCTTTCTGCATTGTTCTCCGGAATCAGGCTTTCTGAATAAAGATATCTCAGAAAATGCCGTATACCGCAGACCTTCTGTTCATCTGTGTAAGATAATCCATAAAAATCATAGAACTCTTTTTTGTAATGCTCTTTTGTGGTAGCTGACAATTCGGTAGATTCCAGGTATGTTGTGTAACCGGTAAATATTGTAGAATAATAAGAATTCAGCACAAGAGGATTTTTTGATGCGAAATATCTGCGGGTTAAAACTTTATGTAGACTGTAGTCCTCCAACATATGGATAACCCGTAATAACTGAACCCGCTGTTGTTATAGGGTTCCCTCATTGCATTTGCTGATAAAACCGTATTGATTTTCAAGATACTTCAGACCGCATTCCATATCGAACTCAGTATCTTCGTATTCATCCATGAGGAATGATTGGATCTTGTTCCATTCTCTTTTATAAAAATGTATGGTTACTGGATTATAATTATTCTCCAGCAATAAGGCCTTTAGACCTTCTGTAATCATTTCAAGCTTCATCTTATAAGCCCCTTTCTTTTTGATGATTACAGAATATCAAGTTCTACGAAATACGGCAGGTATTATGCCGAGATGAATAATAAAACTGCTAAAGAAATACTAAAACAAATGCATACTCTACGTTCATTAGACCCTATGGTTCCTGATTATATAAGGGTCAAATACACCAGATATGACGATGATTTTGTTGTATGTATAATTGGAAGTAAGAAGTCAGCAGAGGAAATAATGGATAAAATTAAAGAACTACTCAATACTAGACTAAAATTGGAACTTAACATGGATAAAACCATTATAACAAACTTAGCGACTGAAAGAGCAAGATTCCTTGGATTTGAGATTTTAAAAACTACCAATTGTACTTTCACAAAGAAAAACACACTCATCACTGCAATAGGATAAACCTAACCATTGCAGATATAATTGGCAAATACAACTCAGAAATTAGAGGCATGTACAACTACTACAGAATTGCAACGGATATAAGCTCCAAAATGGGAAAGTACAAATACTACCATTATTCCAGTATGGCAGCAACTATAGCCAGAAAGGAAGTTAGTTCAATCACAAAGGTTATAAAAAAATATGGAATAGATGTGCCCAGAAAGCACGGTACAGGAACTCGTAAAATAATCGGTGTAAATTATGAGACTAAAACAGGAAGTAAAACCATGACATATTTTAATGAGCCCTTAATATACTTGAACCAGCCCAAAAAATGGCTAAAGGAAACTAATGAAATCTACTATAAAAAACCTTTAGTAATCAAAAGGCTGGAGAATTGTAGATGTGAACTTTGTGGAATACAAAGTAGTATTCCTGGCGATTTTGCAGTTCATCACATTAAAAAACTTAAAAGCCTAAAAGACAAATACTTTAAGGCAAATATAATAACTCCATATTGGGTACAAAGAATGATTGAACTAAATCGTAGAACTTTAATAGTATGCAAAAAATGCCATAAAGACATCCATTTTGGAAAAGAAATATAGATAAAGCAAGTGACTTCGCACTTAGAAACAGCTGGCGAGCCGGATACATTGAAAGGTGTAAGTCCGGTTCTGAGGGGGGACGCAGAAATATGCTTGGTAAAACAAGTAAGACGCTGTTAGTCCTACCCTAGCAATAAAATATATCCTGAGAAAGTTGGTAACTATCACATATAAAATGATGCGGGATAAGTCAGAATATCGGGAACCAGTAATTCCAATGGAATAATGGAAATGATATAATTAATTACATCTGAAAAGATGTTATATCAGATTGATCAAATGCATAGGAGAAATAATAGAATGAATGCCAAAAAAATTATTATTATTTCATTAATTATATCTTTTCTGTTCGTGTCAGGAATTATATTTGTAGCAAGTATTACAGCTTTTGAAGGATGGACAGATGGTACAGTTAAAGAAGGAGACTGTATATTAAAGGGTATTCAGGGCGATGAGTTTTCGTTACATTTTGTTACAAAAAATTTTCCTGACTATCAGACAAGCGTTACAATAATGGATGCATCTAAAAAGGAGAACCTCTCTTTCTTTCACATAGAGGGTGATTTTTATGAGCCCAAAATAGAGGTTGTTATTGATACCCAAGATTTAAGATGTTATGAGATATACGATAGCGTTATATACAGGAAAAAGGGTGAAAAATTCAAAGGAATTAATATATCTCTACAGACATCACTTATTGACCTTGAATATAACAATATAACTAAAGAATTTATAGATATAGCAAAAATATTAGTAGCAAAGAATGAATGGAAATGGATAAAAGGATGTGGTAGCCTTTTAGTAAGAGCTGGAGATGAAAATATTAAGAAAACCCTCGAAAGATATGCAATAGGTCAATTTACTAACGAAGATTTGGAAGTAAATAAGAATAACGACATTACCAAAGAAGATATACAGGCTTATTCTAAACAAGTACTTGAAGACAAGATTGAAAAAAACTGATAAAAGGTGTTTGAGAATACACTTATTATGGAAAGCCATCAGAGAATATAAGGGGTGCAGGGCAATCTTTTATTAAAGTAAAAAAGCGGTACATTGGAACAGGGTCACCAAATTTTGCATACCATTACGGTGGTGGTTATAGGCACGACAAAGCTTTCATTTGAGTAATTCCTTATTAAAAAACTCTATTATTTTATTTTCATATTCAGTAGAATATTTGGTATATGCTTCTGTATGTTCAACATCATCGACGATCCACAATTTTGCTCTCTCTTTTGCGATATCAACAAAAAAATTACTATACTCAATTTCCTTTTCTACTCTTCCTGCTGCTATGAATAAAAATGACGTATTATTTGCTTTAGCTATAGAATCAACTAGCCTGCCAGGCGGTTTTGTTCCCCCAAATAATTGAGCAGATGCAAACATAAGGTGCGTTGTGAAACTTCTAAAAATGTTTTGCCTTGATGGCAAAACAAGATAATCTTCTATTGTACGGTAAGTTGCTCCATCTGTTGCGATTGCCTCCAATTGTGTACATGTTGAAGCTGCTCCTAAAAGTGCTTCCCCACCAAGAGATAAACCGAGCCCTCCAATACTTTTTACATTACTCTGCTTTGATAAGTATTCGGTCGCTGCCATTATATCATCTGTACTATTCCACCCGTATCCATTAACACCATCGCCTTCGCTTTCACCGTGACCACGCATATCAAATGCAAGTACTCCAAATCCATTCTTTTTAAGAAACTCGGCATATCCTTTTATTCCTTCACGCGAGCCTGTCGCTCCATGAAGAAGAATTATAGACGCACCGTTTTGTGTAGATGTATACCAGGCAGCAAGAGATGTCTGGTCTAATGTTGATAAAGAAATTTTGGTGAAATTCTCTGGAGGTTCACTCAATTTCTCTTCATATCGTAATGTTGCATAATACCCAAATCCAACCGGAATAACTACATACACCGACAAGAAAAGAATAATCAAGCACAAGACTGCTATTTTAAGTTTTTTATACTTTTTATTGTTTTGGGACATATTTACATTCCTTTTAATTATCATTTTATTAAATTGGAAAAGGTTACATACAGATATATATACGCTTAAATTTCTATAAAGTCTGAAACCCAGAAAAGTTATCATAATAATTTTTTGTTGATCAGGGGAATACTTTTGTGAAGGTAAAGGGCTGTTTTATAGAAATCTCAAAATTTGGTTTTGGAAAAAATAACTCTAGCATTATTTCTGGAAAACCATTAAGGAATATCAGGGGTGCAAGCAGAATTCCCAATAATTAGCACCCCCTTTTCACAAATTACTGTAAGCATGCTATATCAAAAGGTTTTAATACCTATTGTAAGTTTTTATGCTTTTTTTGTATTTTTGTCTCGATTCAATCTTTTTGTACTCATTCTTCAGCTTTATTATTTGAAGAAGTCAACTATAACCATGTTGAATTTTTTAGGATTTTTAAAAGGTATATCGTGTCGATATTTTTCCCATATTTCAACTTTGCAGTTCGGATTTATTTCGCCTAGATAATTAACAGAATTTATCATTTCGCAATCTTCCTTCTCTCCTGCCAGAACAAGCATTGGGATTTTTACGTCTGTAAATTCTGGATAAGTGCTAATATCAATTCCTTCTTTTATATATGCTACAAGGTTTTCCTTTTTCATTTTCTGGTAATATTCTACACATTCATCAAGTTGTGTTTTGTTTAAACCTACTAGCTTGGACTGAAGTTTTATAAGAAATTTTATTTTTGTAAACGGATAAGTATAAGCAGTTAATCTGGAATAGAATTTGACTGTTTTCTCAGTTTTGCAGACCCATGGACTTGCAAGAATAGCCTTGTCAATCAGTTGTTCATACCTGCAAACAATAGGTATTATAAGCTGTGCCCCGATTGAAAATCCTACAAGACTAACTTTGTCTTTACTGAGACTTCTTATAATTTCAACTATACCATTAACGGTTTCGTCAGAGCGGAATAAAGTATCAGACTCTCGTCCTCCACCATATAGATGGGGGACTACTATATGGAATCTGTCAGATAGAGTATATTGTTTAACAAAACTATGCACCAATCCGGCACCATGCAGCATAATAAGAGTCGGTAAATTTCTGCTTCCATATTCTTCATAATACATCCCTCATCACTCCAATATCCTTTTTTACTTCCATACATCACCTTGCAAGACTAGATGAAATTATATAGAAGCAATATGAATTATATCATATAGAATAAAAAGAGGTCTCAAAAAAGTGGATATCAGGGAATTTCAATGACCCAAATTGTAGTTTTTAAATAAAAGGAAAGATAATTCATGAGTTTTGCAAATAACATAAATAGCAATGTGCAATTCAGGCTATTCCATTTTACACGCTCCGCCCACATTGCTACTTTCTTTTAAGTCTTTATGCTTTGGCTTTTGTGTAATCATATCATTCACCCCTAATTTGATAAATGGTATCATGAGCATTCAAGTACAAACATTTATACCTTACCAAGAGTATTGTAATTTATAATTGAACTAACAATAATACTGCATAACATCATGAAACTTTCAGGAGTCGGATAAAGTATGGCTTTGCTAACCGTTCTAAAGAATTGGGGGACAGTTTCGCTCTAGGCTAGCTTCATAAGCTGCTTTGAGACTGGCTTTCCCAAAGGACTTTAAATTGTTCAAAAATTTATTTTCGTGTTAAATGCAACTATTTAAAAAGAAATTTTGCGTTGCTTTGGTAAAAGACGCAGAAGTAAAAAATGTTGGGAAAATTACTGTGTCCGGGTTTTCACCTGATGGGACATCAATTAGTTATTATGCAAAGGTTACTTTACCAGTTAATAAGATTGCAGATTTTAAAGAAAAAACTATACATCTATAGGACCTCAAAAATTTGATACTGAAATGTTTGGCTATTATTGTGAGAATAATAAGATTTTTGATTGGTGGAATTTAAAGCTTGAAGATACAGACTATTATCCTCTAAAGGGGAATCCATCAAGAATGCTAATTTTCTGTAAGCCAAGCAATGGTAAAGTGGATATTTATTTGGCACCTTAAAATAGTCCAAGAGTTCTGTTATTAAGAGGTACATATTAAAGCTCCGAAAAAGAAATATTATTCTTCTTACACCAGTACCTTTCACTTATGCAATGCAGTTCTTTTTGTCATATCACAAGTAAAAAGCTACAAAATGTATATGAGCTTTTTACTTGAAGATGCTTATAAGCCGCTTCGTAAAAAGACTAGAGTAAAAAATAAACATGGAAAACCTTCTGCTCTTAAGTATCTTAAAGTATTTATATTCATAGGAAAATATGGTATAGTTTCTTCATAATCTAAGGCATTATTATTATGTATTGTAAATTATATTGAGGCAAATATGATTAATAAAAAAGAAAATGAACTACCAGATATAGCTTGTTTTTTAGGAAATTTTATAAGTCGGTAATTTACACTGCTATTATTGTATTAGGAGTTTTTATTTTCGATAATTTTATTGAAGGCAAAAGTTACATTAATGGCGTGCTTGAAAGTAACCTAACTAATAATAGCCAAATAGTCAGTATGGGAAGTGGAAATATCTTTGCAATCATCTTTTGTACATTCACAATTTTAGATGAATTAAAGAAAAAGAATTAATTCTGAATATTTATAAAGTACGAACAGGTTTTATTATACGAAGCGAGAATGTGTAAGGTTAACTTGACACATTCTCTTCTTTAATATATTCTTATAGTGTAAGGTCCGCTTTACATAAAGGGGGTATATAGTTGAAAAACAAAGTGAAAGAACTCCGAGAGCAATATGGCTTGACTCAAGCCCAATTGGGCGAGAAAGTAAAAGTATCACGCCAAGCCATTAATGCAATCGAAACCAATAAATTTGACCCATCAATATGGTTAGCATACGATTTAGCAAAGTTTTTTAATATAGCAATAGAAGATATTTTTGATTTTGAGGAGAGTGAACGAAAATGAAACTTTTAAGACATTCAATGGTAAATGCAATATTTATAGGTACAATGTCGGCGGTATATTCTTTTCTTTTTATCATTACGTCAAATCATATTGAATTTCTACGGCTGCTTTCAAACACTAATACTTTGCAATCTGATTTTTGGAATAGTTGGTCATATTTTATCAGAGTAGGAAATATGAAATATGTCGGTTATGTAATAATAGTTTTAGCTCTTATAATTATATTGTTTATTCTTTTCAAGCCAACGAAAAAATATGATGAATACCAAATTAGCATATTATCTAAAAGTATAATAGTTGCAGGTTTAATTTCTATTTTGATGCTACCAATAATTGTTATATTACTTTTGAGTGACCCGTCTTATGCGATAGAAACTATATTTTTATTTGCAGTTTTTCAGTGGCTCGGCGTTTTAGTAACTGATTTGATTTATGTTATTAAATATTAGCAGCTAAAAAAATGAATAGTATTTTTAGATAAAGTGATTAGCATCATTTATAAAGTACGGACAAGTTAGAAACTGCGAACTAACGATTATTTGTATAACAGTAAGAAGGAGGAAATCAAAATGATAAAGCCTAAGAGGTTAAAAAAAGGCGACAAAATTGCTATTGTCAGTTTATCTTGGGGTGGGTTAGGTGATGATGTATTTATTCATAAGTACCATATAGCAATACAACGATTGGAAAATGACTTTGGTTTAAAGGTTATTCCTATGCCTCATGCCCTAAAGGGAAGTGATTTTGTAGCCAACCACCCTGAATTGCGTGCTAAGGATTTAATGGACGCTTTTGAAGATACATCGATTTCTGCTGTTATTTGTGCTATTGGTGGGGATGATACAATACGTACTCTCCCATACATAAATCTTGACGTTATACGTAATAATCCTAAAATTTTCATGGGGTATTCTGACAGCACTATTAATCATTTCATGATGTATAAAGCAGGGCTAGTTTCTTTTTATGGACCATCCATTATGTGTGAATTTGGTGAATATGTAAAAATGTTTGACTATACTAAATCGGCTGTAGATGATGTATTGTTTGGCGATTGGACACAGTATTCACTTGTTCCAAGTCCTGAATGGACAGATGATTATATTTTGTGGAATGAAAACAACATAAATACGGCTCACACGCTAAAACCAGATAAGCACGGGTATGAGATTATTAATGGAAGTGGCTCTGTTAAAGGTCATTTGCTCGGTGGATGTATAGATGTTTTCATGATGGCAAATGGCACAAAAATATGGCCTACAATAAACGAATGGACAGATGCAATCCTGTTTGTCGAAACAAGTGAGGATAAACCATCTCCCGATTTTATCAAGTGGTCATTCCGAAATCTTGCTGCACAAGGTATTTTAAAAGCCTTAAAAGGTATTATTGTCGCAAAGCCGCAAGGCGAAAAATATTATGAAGAGTACAAAACAGCAATTACTCAGGTGGTATCTTCAGAAGAAAAATTGCATGAGTTGCCAATATTTTATAACGTAAACTTTGGTCATGCCAAGCCAATAGGAGTAATTCCGTACGGCATCATCACAGAATTAAACTGTGAAAAGAAAACCATTACTTTATTGGAGAGTGCAACAATATAGTCAATTAAACTAAAGATTATTAACATACTTTTTAGTTAGCATCATTTTTCCAGTGCGTGCAAGTTAAATAATGCGAAGCATGAAATTTATATTATCGGAAGGATGTGTTATTATGACAAAACATATCTTTTTACTAGCACTTATAACGCTTTTGTTATGTGCCTGTTCAAATAAGTTGCCATCTGATAGAGGGCAGATTGAATATTACCCTGCATTCTCATCTTCATCTCCCCTTAGCACGCAAAATAAGCCATTATTAAATATGCAAAATGAACCACTTTCAACCTCCATAGCCACGGAGCCAACGAACGAGCCGGAATCTACACCTACACCAAAGCGATATAAATATGAAGTCAGTGCTCATATCCATGAAAATATGCCAGAATACCGTTTTGTGGCATCGGGTGAGAATATTTTTGTGACAGGTTTAGATGTTTATAATGAAAACGGTGCATCTATTCTTTCTGTATCAAATGACCCAGAAAGCTGTCCAGTTTATCCTGAAATGATGGATACTATGGGCTTGCATGTGACTGATGTGAACTTTGACAGTTATAAGGACGTCATCCTTCTGAATTGTTTCCATGGTGCACATAGTAATTCATGGTATGATTGCTGGCTGTGGGATGTGAAAGAATCGGCCTTTATCCATTCTGAATCCTTCGCCAATATCTGTAATCCCGCTCTTGATCCAGTTAATAAATGCATTTACTCTACTGGAGGATCGGGAGCAGTTAATCATAGTTGGAATATATATAAGTTCATAAACAGTGTGTTTGTCATTTCTAACAGCTTAAGTTTTGAAGCACTGCACGACGTAGAAAGTGGTAATTATCTCGGAATTCAGGTAACGGAGGAAGCTCTCATAGACGGTAAAATGGAGATCGTACACAAGGATGTTATTCATGAGAAAGTGTCCTTCAACGAAACAAATTATAACAATGATGAGCTTTGGCAGTTGAAAAATCCACGATGGTATGGAATTGGCGGTCATGTTGCGGATAAATGGCTGGAATGACTAATGTTGCTTGTTTTACAGGTCTAAGGCATAGTATAAGTATAATACTAAGTTTAGTAAGTTCGTTATATTTAAAAAGTACGAATAAGTTTTTTAGGCAAAATAAGGATTACCAATATTGGGTGGGGTGAGTAATAGTGAGTTTTATTTCTTGTTATGAAACAAACTCTATCATCTTAATGGAAGGTGCATTAGGTGAAAGATTGAAAAGAGAATATGGTTTGCAACCTGATGATGATGTTGCCTTTGCAAATATTATCTATCGTCAAGGAGGCAAAGAAGCATTATTTGAATTATGGAATCAATATATTGATGTAGCAAAAGTCAACAATTTACCATTTATGGCGACAACACCAACAAGGCGGGCAAATATAGAACGAGTTGCTAAAGTTGGATATAACAAAAGCATTATTTTAGACAATGTTTCAACATTAAAACAGTTACGTGATTTAACTGATATAGAAATGTATATTGGTGGTTTAATGGGTTGCAGGGGAGATGCCTATAAAGCAACTGAATTTTTGCATCCAACTGAAGCAAAAGAGTTTCATAGTTGGCAAGCAAATTTGTTTACTCAAGCAGGTGTTGATTTCCTTTATGCTGGAATTATGCCAACTTTACCAGAGGTAATTGGAATGGCAATGGCAATGGAACAAACAGAATTGCCTTATATAATTAGTTTTATGGTGAGAGATACTGGTAGATTGCTTGATGGAACCACCATAAATGACGCAATTGAAAAAGTCGACAGTAGTGTTAAAAGAAAACCTGTTTGTTATATGTCTAATTGCATACATCCTACTGTTTTGTATAAAGCATTGAAATGGAGTTTTAACCAAACCTCTCTTGTGAAACAACGCTTTCACGGAATACAGGCAAATACCTCGACATTGCCGCCAGAACAATTAGACAACTCCACGGATTTAAAATGCTCGGATTGCTTAGAGCTAGCACAAGCAATGCATAAACTTACAGAAGTACTGACACTAAAAATTATAGGTGGTTGTTGTGGAACGGATAATACCCATATTAGCAAAATTGCCTCTACTTTTATCTCGATGAAATGAGAACACTTTACACACTAATACACGTTAAGTATTGAGTCTTAAGTATGGCTTCAAAGCTGGCTTAGTAGACACTGACGAAGTGAGTCTTAGGAAAACCAATTTCCCCCACACTTTAGAAAGGCTGGCGAAGCAATACTTTAGCATCTTATAGCATCTTTTAAGCAACTGAAAAGCTGCTTAGCAATGTTCTTGCAGAGTAAGGCAGAGAAAGTACACGATAAAAATTCTTATCGTATAATTCCCCTGGCCAAAACAAATATTTTACTTCTCGTGATAATTAATTATTAATTTTATAAACCTTAGGTGATGACAGTATTAAATGCTTTAGCAATAATTATTACATCTGACATATTTATTGAACCATTATTGTTTAAATCATAAGATGCAATATATTGGTTATCTCCATGTACCGAATTAAATACCTTTGCTAATAAAATAACATCTGTCATATTAACAACACCGTCTTTGTTCAAGTCAGGACTATTTTGAGGTATTGGTGATGTACTGTTAACAAATGCTGCCATAAACACAAGAAGGGAATTCCATCCAAGAGTGTGCTCATTTGTTGTAAATTCAGCGGCACTTTCCATATAGCATTTAGCAGGAAATATCGATATGTTTGCACCATTATATTTATTAGGACCTCCCGGCATAACTCCCTTGGGAATCCCTGCCAATCCGTCCTCGCTCCATGTACCGAATATTTCTTTAATACAATCATCGCCATATCCGCTTACCAAGCTCTTTCTCATAGGATTAGCTCCCAGAATCCAGTTTAATGAAGAACGACCCATCATATTAATATCATCAGAATTTGTCCCAAAAATAGCGGATCCAAGTAAAACTTCCCTGGGACAACCAAGTATTACGCTGTTACTACCCCAGTAATAATTACCGTTTTCAATAACATTACCCCAAGGATTGTTTTTTGATCTATTTAGTTTGTTATTTGCCCATTTGGTAAAACTATCTTTAAACCCGTTTTCAACATTACTGTCACGGTTTGTAGCTTTCATGTAATTGTAAAATCCATTTTCCCACCCAAAAGAACCATCTCCGGATTCACTTGAATAAACTTTCTTATAGTTTGACTTAACATAATCATTACAACTTGAATCGCCTGTAGCCCTATACACAGATGCTGCAGCGAAGAACCTTGAAGATTCATCGTTGTCTGCAGGATAAGCTCCACCTGGGGCTTTAATATTATTTGGATTCTGGAGAAGAAACGCCCATCCGCTTTTAGCAGCATCTAAACACTTTTTAGCAAAGGCCGGATCATACTTCGAATATATCATTGAAGCCTGAGCTAAAACCCCAACTGCAGCTGCAGTATCATTTGTTGATTTTATATTTCCCACATTGTCTTTTTTATCCATTATAACCCTTTGGCCATTTGAAAAGTTTTCTGTAAAAGCGACACAGCAATAAAAACCACCGCTTTCAGCCTCTTGCATTTTCAAAATCCACTCAAGTTCCCATCTAACCTCATCAAGTATATCAGGAACGCCGTTGCCGCTTTCAGGAATATTATTCTGCTTATCATAAAATACCTCCGGGTACATCTCATAAGCACTCAATAGATTTGATGCTGTCTGTGCCCCGGTAATTACATACTTATTAGGATCGCCAGCATCGTACCATCCTTTTGACACATCTTTTGTAATCGATGAATTGGAGGCTAAGGCACAATTAAAATCCTGGGGTGATTTATCTTTCCTTGGATAATCAGTACAATACGGAGCCGCAAGGTCTATATTGGCACGTTGATAAAACAGGTATCTTGATGCGTCAACCAATAAAGATTTATAAATGTCATTTCCTATCTTAAACCTGGGAGACTTATCTATACCTACTGCATTAACCGTAATGTAATACTCACCAGGTTGTTTGAGGTCGGTAAATATAGCTTTAAAAACCCTTTCTCCTGAATCATTTGCATCATAATCTGCAACAAGAACCAATTGCCCGCTATAAGCAACCGAGTTGTCAGAAACTCTCATCACCTGAAACTGGGTTCCGGCAGCAGCTTTAAAATCATCTTCAAATCCCGAAACATAGGCATATTTCTCAGAAGTTTCGAGAAATCCAACCTGATTCACTTTAATAGCCGGAAATGCATTTTCTTTATCGGGAGAAGTTAGTTTAAGCTGGTTTATCCAAACACAAAACGGATCCAGATTCACTTTGTCCAGAACGATAGCCTTTGCATTATATGGATCCATACCAAGTGATGGATCTAAAATATCCTTTAAGGGTATCTTTACGTGTTGCCACTCAGTAGTAATCGTGCAGTAATCTGTTATCGGTTTTGTTATTGTCTTCTCAACACCTGATGGACGCTCTGTTACATGATCAACTGCACCGATTACAAATTTCTCCCCGCCATTTTTACCTTTCACATTAAATTCCAGGTATCCGTTCGGAACATACCTTGATACATCATGGCAGTTCCATTCAGCCATACAAAGTATAACCGACATCCAATATGACGAAAGCGTCGTTTTAAGATTAAATCTCAAAGAAGGTAGATTTTGATATGTAACTTGAGTGTCAACAGGCAAATTGCCATTTACAGTTTCTAATTCGCCTGCACCACTTCCGGACCACCCACTGACCTTATCTTTGAATACATAAAAATCCGGAAGGTTTCTCCACCCGGCAGGAGCACTTGCATCGACTACCATCATAGGTCCGATTGCAGCGGTACATAGTACTGAAATATAAACACAAAAAACTAACAAACGTTTTATTTTCATAAAACCCTCCTTATAATAACGTGAGTTCGATAAAATAAGTGCCATAATTAACCATACTCATAGATTATAATTAAGTAAGGCTTTAGTTTCTTGAATTCTGAAGCCTTTTTATTATGAAAAGCAACCTTAGAGTGTGGCAACAAGAATGCTTTTACTAAACTTTAAGCTTGGTTTGCTCGGCAAAAAGCTATACGCAGCAATACCAGCTACAACATTAGTTAAAAAGTTTGTAAAGCTTCTATGCCTAGTATGTTCAATCTGGCAAGTATTTTTCAGAAAATCATTTATTGTCTCAATAAGAGCTCGCTTTCTGAGTAGAAGCTTTTCTTCTATATCAATTAGCTTATTTTTCATGTTCTTTTTTATCTTGGTTATTAGCTTTATCCCTCGATCATACAACTTTTTAAACAAAGGCTGTGATAAATAGCCCTTATCTCCAAAAAGTTTTCCAAATAGATCTTTTGTAAGTATATCTATCACCTTTGAGTCTCTATCGTCTGTATCACCTGGTGTTAAAAAGAACGATAAAATTTCTCCTATTTCATTTACTACAATGTGCAGCTTAAACCCGTAGAACCAACCTGTAGAAGATTTACCTCTCTGAGCAATATCTTTAAAAACTTTGTGAGAGTGAATCCTCCTGTTATCACAAACATCTAATGTCGTAGAGTCAATAAAGGAAATTCCTGTTGTCTTGCCTAGTCTAAACTTTTGTGTGTATAATATTAATGGAATTAGTGCTTGCTGCATTAACTCTACAAACCTTGTATAACTTACAAGGCTCGTAAAGTACCCACTTAATCTTTTACAAACAAATTCTTTATAATAATGCTTAAAGTTTCTATAACTCGAATGATGAAAATATATTGTTATTGTTATTACTTCACTTAGTGTCATCATTCTTGAAATGTTAAAGAGGTTAGGTTCCTTCAGTCTATTATCAGTAACCAAATGATGCTTTAAATAGTTGTTGAGCCTAATGCAAAAATCATCAGTATCGCAGAAAATTTTAATAAGTAAATCTTCCATGAAGCTCCATCTCCCTCTGTTAAATTTGTTTTGCCAACATTGATTATACAGATTCGGACAGGAGCTTCATTTTTCATTTCTGTTTCATTCTTATTACAATCATATTATCGAACTCACGTTATAATATTTAGTTTAGTTAATTGTTTTTATCCCCAAAAACTTACCCTCCTTTCTGGACAAAAACTTATATTAACTATATCTCTAATTTAATGTGCTATAATGTTTACCGTCTTACAACTTAATTATTCAAACCTTAAATATCTATCTAATTCCATGAAATACTGTCAATATAAACATCTCCTGAAAAATTTTTATCTTTTGCAGCAATTTTTACTCCTATTCTTCGAATAGGTAATATTTCATCATCCAGTACTTTTAACTTAATTGTATTCCACTTGTTTGGAGTAAGCTGGGAGTAAAAATTCCAGTTTCCAGTCCACTCCCAGTTGGCATCTTGATAAAATGCTTCAACTGCTGTTATTTCAGTAGTGTCAGGAATCCACACATGAAATGTAATTGTTGTTCCATACTTTATACTCGGATCAACCTTTGAAGTGTCTATATATTCGTCTTCTCCAGGTCTCATACGGATTTTTAAGCTCTTAGTTCCTGCATACGCATTATCGGAGCTGCTATAAAATTCAATTGCATTTGTAATTTTAAAATCCTGGATACCGTTTTCAAAATTGTACTGTGCTGTATCAGTCTCTTTTGGCATATCTGAAGGAATTATTATCTGCGTCGGCTTTAATGTAAAAGTTGGAGTTATATAATATACAGGTGTTTTGTATGTGCTAGGAGTAACTTTTACTCTTCCAGTAACTTCAGGAGTAAATTTGGGTTGTAGCGTATTGGAAACAGCATGTGTACTTATAATAGCCTTTGTATTTGTAGCTACTGTAGGAGTCGGAACAATGGGACTATGATCAGTAATTGTCTCACGGAATTTAACAGGTGTAGTTTTAGGCAAAATATTAGTATTTTTTTCATACAATGGTAATAGCCCATTTTTTTTCAATAAATTATACAAATTATCAGACTTTATTTCATCAATTGTTATGGAATTCCCCTTTTTTCTTATCCTTTCATAAACCATGTATTTCCCCAAAGAAATATTGTTTTCCATAGATTTTTCCTTATAATATTCAGGAACTTTAACAATCTCAAATTTGAAATTCCGGCTATAAACTTTATGGAGATCATCTTTTAAATTTTCTAACTCAAAATCCAATCTCTTCTCTGTATTTACCCTGCTTTTTTTAAACTCGCTGGATTTGGGATTGAGAGCTGCCGATACAAGAAGGTAATTTGAGTTTTCTTTGTTTTCATTCAAATAACCTTCTTCAATAGCATTATCTATATATTTTTTTAACGCTTCTGCAAAAGGAATGTTTTCCAAATCTAAATTCTGTGTCAATGCATCAGCATCTTTATTTATTGGACGTACATCCTTTACAACACTCTTACCATCAACAGCAAATTCAATACTTGGATTTATATCAACGTCAATAAAGACCAAAGTTTCACTGCTATAAAAGAATTTAAAATAACCGAAGACAAGCATCAGCAAAGCTGCAACTCCAGCAATAGCTGGCATATAAAAATTTATTCTCCTACGTTTGACAGTCAGTATATCATTATGGGAAAAAAATACTTTTTGTCCTAAAAACATTCCTTCACTTTTTTTAATCCCCATGACCTTGCTTTCAGCAGTCAACACAACTGCTCTATTTTCTTCCAAACCAATTATTAACCCGATGTATTTCATAATGATTCCCCCCTTTCTTCAAAGTGAATGGGAAATGCTTTCAATTCATCCTGATTACTTCTTAAAACCAGGCAAATTGCTATAATAAAGATCCTGTGATTTTCTATTGTTCTCCGGTGAATCTTCAACCGTTCCACCAATTGAGATCGAGGAATTCTCTTGGTATTTATGAATTTTGTATATAAATCCTCGTTTTCCAATATCTCTTTTGCTATTCTTATACATAGACATCTCGTATCCCTGTGTGTAGGCGAATTGCCTATCAAATCATCCCAAGTTATGCCAAACGCCATTAAATTCTGCTGTAAAATCAGAATATCTTCTTTTAGTTCCACTATTTCGTATTGATTTTGTGTATTTGAAGTAAGGTATCTTTGTTCAAAGGATTCTTTATCTTCAATACTTGAAAATGGTATAGTTTTATCGTTTCTTTTTGTACTTCTTAAATAATCAATAATCCTATGATTGATCATAATATATGAGTACCTGTAAAAGTTACCTTTTCTACACAGGTCATAATGATCTATTGCTTCATTAAAAGCAGACAAGCCTATACTGAATTCTTCATCGTTTTTAATATCAATATGTCTTTTTAAAATTTTATATAGTGATTTCATAATAAAAGGCATGCTTTCACTTATAAACCTGTCTCTAAGCTGCAAGTCCCCTTTTCTAATGCTGCCTATTATTTCAATTATCGAATCGATAGAAAATTTATCTCTGTTTTTTAGTAAGTCCAACCCGAACAATAAAACCACTCCTCATTAATAAAGGCGTAAGTATAAAATATTTTTATGTGGCTTATCTGATTTTTTGTTTAATCAAGATATTTCCTATTTGCGACATTCAGCTGGTAGATCTTTTGACCATGGAAGTAATACATCTAAAAAGGATGTGTTTTTACCATCCATATGATGCCTTTTGTGTTGCCAAAGTTTTATTAAATCAATTGGATACCCTTCCAGATGCTTCAATCCATGATGATAGCTGGACTTTGCAGCTTTTAGTATCTCGGCGTAATTCAATAGTCAAGGTACGGGCTGCCTCTAAAAATCAGGTTCACAGCTACATTTCGCATCATTATCCAAGCCATCCTAAATTCTTTACGGTAACTTACTGTAAGGCCGGAATGGAATTCTTTCAAAACTTTCCCTCACCGTCAAAGTTAAAAGGCATTACAAAGGAAGAGCTTGCGGAATTTTTGTCTATTCATAGCAGCGGATTTTTGGGAATTGAACATGCAGAAAGGATATTGATGCTTGTTGCAAAAGATGGCGATACATCAACGGAATATCAGGAAACAAGGAACTTTATTGTGTCTCATTGTATAAAGGAAATTAAGCATTATAATTAGAGGCAGAGATAAAAAGCATATGAAGCAATTTCCCTACAGGCTTGAAACCATGCCTGGAATTAATACAATAACCACTACTATGCTGATTAGCGAGATTGGGGATATTAGAAGGTTTTCAAGTGCTGATAAAATGTGTCGGTACATTGGAATTAGTCCGGTGGCCTGTTCATCAGGTGACAAGAACAAGAATTTTAGGAATAAGCAGGGTAACAGGCGATTGTATGAGATACTAAGGGATATTGCATCAAGGAATATATGCAAGGGTAGGGATAAGAAAAGCCCGATAAATGAAACTTTTCTTGAGTATTATAATAAGAAGATATCAGAAGGAAAGCACGGAGGCAGGCTTTAATCGCAGTAATGAGGCAGATTGCAAAGGTTATTTATTCAATGATGGTTCATCAAAGGGAGTACATAAAACCAACAGTTTCCAAAACAGAAAATGCATGATAGTATATATATGAGCCTTGTTTTTACAGGGCTTTTATATATGCTGTCATGCATAGGAGATGACCTATGAAAAAGATTATAATTGCGGTATTAACTTGTATATTGCTTGTTGCAATGTTTCTGACCAATCCAGATAAAACTGATTTTAATAGCTGGATTGTGAAAAAAAGTTTAGAGAATAGGACTTCTGATGTAAGTATGTTATATATGTTTGCACCTTCATCAGATTTCTTTGACTCGTATTCTAACAGAAACAATTTTTATTTGTTCTCCACCTATACTGTTAACGCAAATAATAATGTCTACCATTATATTGGAATATTTAAATTGTTTTTAATGTTACCTATTTAAAAGGGTTTAATAAATAATATTGAACAATAATGAAGTGCTATATTACCTAATTAAGGCCACGGGGATGTTACAGCATTAGTGGATGGCAAAGGTGCAGTGGTGAATCGGTATCAGTATGATGCGTTTGGTTATACAGTTGAAGCTGTTGAGAAAGTGTAGAATAGGTTCAGGTATGCAGGGGAGCAGTACGATCAGGTTACAGGCCAGTACTATTTATGTGCCAGGTTCTACAACCAGGTTGTAGGTAGGTTTACGCAAGAGGATACCTATAGAGGCGATGGATTAAACCTCTATTCATATGTTAAGAATAATCCCATCAACTACGTTGAGCCTACAGGTCATTGGGGTGATGCCGTTCATCATGGCGTTACTTCAAGAATAGCAAGTAAAATGCTTGATAATCCTCAATATGGAGAAATAGTTGGAAAAGCTAATACAGGTGTTGACTCAAGCCCAATGACCAGTCCATTCACTAAAGCAACACAGCACTGGCATTTCGATCATAACAAAGGTACTGGTGTAGATACAAGATCACTCAAAGGTATATGGGGTCCTGGAGCGGAGATGTTATTGAAATATCAACAAGAAATTTTTATTCGTTTTTGCCCATAGGTTTCATATGATTCTTTGTGTATTTTATTTATTAGTTCAATTAATTCTTTATCATTCTTCTTTCTTTTACGTTCAGGCCTTTTTAGCCATTCATAAAATGAGCTCCTTGAGATATTTAATATTTGGCACATCTTCAGAACGCAAAATTTGGAGCTATTTTCCTTAATAAACTTATATTTTACTTCACGTCTCGACTGAATATGGCCATGGCTTTTTTTAATATTCGCAGTTCTTAATCCTCAGGTCAAAGATTACCTTTCCCTGGAAATGCATCTTCACCATGCTGGTGATACTTTCTTATCCAATCTCTTATTGTTGTTTCTGTTACTCCAATGCATTGCTACTTCTCTTACTGCCTTTTGTTTTTCTGTAACCAACTTTATTATTTCTTTCTTATATTCAGTTGTAAAATTAGTGTTTGCTGCCATTGTTGGACACATCCGTTCTTTTCTCTATTATACTAGCTTTCTATGTGTCCATCAAATTGGGTGTACTCCATTATTAAATTCCTTCATTTTTTAATATAAAATCTCTTTCATCACTTATATAACAGTATCAAACTAAGTTAATTCCTGCATAATAACCATTTGGAATAGTCATAATAAATTTATCATCTGGGATAATTCGAAAATTCATGATTTATATGTTTAATACAAATTATTATAAATCAAGCATTTTGAAACGCCTGATGAGCAGATTGTTAATTTTATAAAACTTATTACTTTTAAATTATTGTCATAAAGGCATACGTCTTTTGAAAAATATGTTTTTCTGAGATAACACATAATACATTAGAAAAAATTACAACTCTATTAGGAGGACACAAATGAATAAACTGGAAGTTAAAAATCTAATAAAAATATTCGGACATAATTCAAAAGACGCATTAAAACGTTTAAAATCCGGAGAAGATAAGGAAAAGATATTAAGAGAAACAGGTGCAACAGTTGGAGTTAACCAGGCTTCCTTTAGTGTAAATGAAGGAGAATTTTTTGTAATTATGGGTTTGTCGGGAAGCGGAAAATCTACATTGATCCGTCTTATAAACAGACTTATTGAGCCTACTGCCGGTGAAATCTTTATAGATGGTGAAGACATAACGAAAATGGATGCAGATAAATTGATAAATACACGTCGTAAAAAGCTTGGTATGGTATTCCAGCATTTTGGACTCCTACCCCATAGAACAATTCTGAGTAATGTAGAATTCGGATTGGAGATCCAAGGTGTTCCACGGGAAGAAAGGGCCGAAAGAGCAATAAAAACAATTGAAGCTGTAGGACTTAAAGGGTATGAGCATAGTTATCCAAGACAATTAAGCGGCGGAATGCAGCAACGTGTTGGTTTAGCTCGTGCTTTAGCAAATGATACCGATATCCTCCTGATGGACGAAGCATTTAGTGCACTTGACCCCTTGATCAGAAAAGAGATGCAGGACGAGCTTATAAACCTGGTAGGCAAACTAAAAAAAACTGTCCTATTTATTACTCACGACCTTGATGAAGCATTAAAACTTGGAGATAAGATTGCTATCATGAAAAACGGCAGAATAGTCCAGATCGGAACATCTGAAGAAATTCTTACAAACCCGGCTAATGAATATGTATCAAACTTTGTCGAGGACGTTGATAGATCAAAGGTTTTAGTGGCTTCACAGGTCATGAGAAAACCTGACCTTGTTACCACATGGAGGGGAGGTCCCCGCCTTGCTGTTCATAAAATGGAGGAAGCCGGTCTATCCAGTATTTTTGTTGTTGATAAGAACAAAAATCTTAAAGGTATTTTAACTATTGATGATGCCCTGAAAGCTGTGGAGGATAACAAATGGGTTGAAGATGTTTTAAGATCTGACTTTCATACTACATCTCCAAACACACCCTTAAGCGATTTGATTGGGATTGCTGCAGATACAAAATTTCCTATTGCTGTTGTAGAAGAAACCAAGCTATTGGGTATTATTGTTCGTGTTTCTATTCTATCCGGATTGGCACTAGGAAAGAAAAAGGAGGTTTAGGCAATTAATGAACTACTTTAATTTACCTGTTGAAAAATGGACCAATATATTTGTTAATGATTGGCTCATACCTACTTTGGGTGATTTCTTTAACAGTATTAGCGATATAATAGGTGGATTTATAGATTTAATCACCAATATTTTCACCAAAATACCTCCGGAATTGATGGCAATCATAATTATCATTTTGGCTTGGAAATTTGCAGGCAGATGGGTTGCGTTATTCTCCGCCATAGGCTTTCTCTATTTAGGCTCCGTTGATATATGGCGGGAAGCTATGCAGACATTATCAGTGGTAGTTGTTGCCACAATCCTTTCAATTATTGTTGGCATTCCTATAGGTATTATAACTTCCAAATCCAAAACAGTTGACCGCATAGTGCGACCTATTCTGGACTTCATGCAGACTTTGCCAAGTTTTGTATATTTAATTCCAGCCATACTCCTATTCGGGCTTGGAAACGTTCCAGCGGTTATTTCTACTTTTATATTTGCAACACCTCCGTCGGTACGTATGACAAACCTTGGTATAAGACAGATTCCCAACGATGTTATGGAAGCTGCTCAAGCCTTTGGTGCCACACAAAAACAATTACTACTAAAAGTTCAACTGCCATTGGCTATCCCAACCATTATGGCAGGAATCAATCAAACTATCATGCTGGCACTTTCAATGGCAGTCATTGCCTCAATGATAGGCGCTCCAGGCCTTGGTTCACTGGTTCTTTCAGGAATATCAAGCGTTAATGTTGGTAAAGGTCTGGTTGGCGGTTTGGGAATTGTAGTTCTTGCAATTATTCTCGACAGGATAACCCAGGGACTGGGACAAAAAAAGTAATAAATACAAGGAGAATTTCTATGTTAAAATTTATCAAAATTTTCATTATGTCTTTTTTAATTATATGTTCTTCAATAGGATGCGGCAGCAATAATGCCGCCTCTCCCAAAAACATAACGCTGACAATGGGTGTAACACCTTGGTCAAGCACTGTACCTCCTACCAAAATAGCAAAGTCTATTTTGGTAAATATGGGATATAAAGTTGAAGAAATCAGTGCAGACGCTGGGGGTGTCTATGCAGGGTTATCAAAAGGTGATATAGATATTTTCATGGATTCCTGGCTGCCGGACATGCACAAAAATTATATGAATACATTCGGCAGAACCATTGATGATGTATCTGTAAGTTATCCAAACGGGGAATTAGGTTGGGTGGTTCCTACCTATGTTGAAGGTATTGATTCAGTGGCGGATATTAAGGGAAAAGAAAGCCTTTTTGACAAAAAGATATATGGTATTGAAGAAGGGGCCGGCATGACTATGACATCAAAAGAGATGATCAAGGCATACGGCTTGGATTTGGAGTATGTTGCATCAAGTGAAGGTGCAATGCTGGCTCAGGCATCAAAATTAATCGCAAGCAAAAAACCCGTTATTTGCCTTGGCTGGCGTCCCCACCCCATGTTTGTTAAATACCAACTGAAAGTATTAAAAGACCCAAAGGGATTTTTCAAAACATCAGAAGTACACGTACTTACAAATAACAAATTAAAAAACAAAGCACCTGAAGCGTATAATTTTTTAAGCAAGTGGAACATTGATGTAAGTGAAATTGAAAAAATGATAGTTGAAATCGATAATGGAATCTCCCCTGAAGATGTTGCAAAAGCATGGATTGATAAAAATAAAGATAAGGTGGACAAAATGCTGGGAACTTAATTAATTGATAAACATATACCTTGATTTATATAGGAGCTTAATGCTCCTTTTAATTCATTATAAAAGAAATTTTAATGTATATGAATGGTGTAATTAATGTTGGATTTTCTAATAAGTTAGATGCTATACTTTCAGTAACTCCTCTATGAACAGCATCGCCCCAATGTCCTGTAGGATCGACATATTTAATCGGATTATTTCGAACATATGAATAAAGATTCATTCCGTCTCTTCTGAAGGTGTTCTTGTGTGAACCTTCCTACAACTGGGTTATAGAATCTTGTGCTAAGGTAGTATTGACCAGTCACAGAGTCAAACTGTTCCCCAGCATACCTAAATCTATTCTGTACTTTCTCAACAGCTTCAACTGTATTACCAAATGCATCATACTGATACTGGAGTACATCCAATTTGATGGACACATAGAAAGCTTGTATAATAGACAAAAGAACGGATGTGTCCAACAATGGCAGCAAACACCCAGGTATGGAATCATTCTATCAATGAGTTGTTCCTACAAATCATAAAAGAAGCTGAGGTCTGCCTTAAACGGCTAGTTTGGCCTTATAAAGTGAAGACAATTTCGCGGTGCAAGTAGAGAGGGACGCTGTGAATTTCGACATACGTGAATTGCATTGGATTTTCGTCCCAAAGGTAGCAATAGTGATGTTCATAAGTATCATTTTTTCAAGAGAGGCATCCGGTGTCTTCAATGTTCACATGGAAAAGTATATTCCTCGTTAGAATTGTTGGATACAGTAGGGATTTTGCATTGAAAAAATCACATGACCAAGGAATGATCGGAAATAGAGTAAAGGAAAGCCTTAGCAGCTTTAATTAATGATCCTAGTAGATAGCCTATTGGTAATCTGGACAGTAAAACCGGCACAGAGATTCTTGAGCTGTTAAGGGAAATCAACATAAAAAGCATTACCATTCTTATTGTTACCCAATTGGATGAATCCACCTGGTACGGAAATAGTATAATCATGCTAAAGGATGGGAAATCGTGTCTTAAGCTTATTAAATAGTTTGGCAAAAATAATACAGAAGTCCAACAGAGAAAAATACCAAAAATATCATCATGAACTAACTCTATATATATATTAATAAAACTAGAATTTATCCGATATTAAAAGTGTATAGAGTCTTCGTATTATACGGCATTGATCTAATCATGCACTTCATGTAATTTTAGATACTGTTTGCTTTGGCTGTTCTTCATATGTAAAAATTAGGGAGGATTTCGAATGAGTTTAAGAAAAAAAATAAACTTCATTTTGTTCTTTTCTGTTTTGGTTTGTCCATTTTTTGGATTTAGTACTTCTATATTGCAAGGTGAAAGTCTAACAAATATCCCCATCGCGGTTTTTATATACATACTGGTATTTTCTATACTAGGTTCTACCGTGATTAATTACAAACTAACACCCATCATAAAATACTTGGATTCAAAACAAGAAAATCTTAAACAAGTAGCAAGAAATAATATAAAATTCATTGAAAACTTTTTTATTGTATTTTTGATAGTGTATAATACTGTGGGGTTATTTTCAACTTTCCTTTCGGGTAATAAACAACAATATAGTGCTGCAATTGTCCTTTTAGGAGGGCTTCCTCAGTTGTTTTTTCTTTGTATTTCATTAACATTTATACTAATATATTATCTTGAAAAAGAAACATCTGAGCTGGGGGTTCACCAAGGTAAGGGATATATAAATTATAAAATGAAATTTTTTAGTATTTCGATAATTATTCCTATGGCTATTATCCTTCAACTCACAATAACATGTTTAACTATCGTATCTTCAATTCGATTAACGGTAGACCAAAACATTAACAATAATAACCAAATATCAAGTGAAATATATAAAGAAAAGATAGAATTATTTCAAAATGAATTAAGAGAAACATATTCAAAACAAATGCAAAAAATTGTGTATTCAAATGTAATGTCAATTGCAATGCTTATTATCGTATTTATAATTTCCTTAAGAGTAGTATATACGCCAATCAGGGATGTAATCCTGGCATTTAGAAGTCTTGCCAATAATGATAGCGGATTATCCACTTCAATAAAAATCAGTTCAAAGGATGAAATCGGACAAGTAGTTGATAATTTTAATAACTTTGTTCTAAGATTGAAACAGTTGGATAAACTAAAAGATGAGTTTTTAGCAAATGTTTCACATGAGCTTCGAACACCCATCAATAGTATTATTGGCCTCACTGAATCATTGGTTGACGGTGTGGCGGGGGAACCCAACCCCAAAATGAAAGAGAATCTCAATATGATTATTTCCAGTAGCAAGAGACTTTCCAGTCTTATCAATGATATCCTTGACTTCTCAAAGCTAAAAAGCAACGATATTGCAATATCCAGTAAAAATATTGACTTAAAGCAGGCTTCTGAGATGGTTTTAAACATTTTAAAATCACTGACATCTACAAGAAATATTGCGTTGAAAAATGAAATTCCCGATGATATCCCTTGTGCTTTTGCCGATGAAAACAGGGTTCAGCAAATTTTGTTTAATTTATTAGGAAATGCCATCAAATTTACCAGTGAAGGTTACGTTAAGATCAGAGCGGAACAAAAAGATGAGTGGATTTTTATATATATTGAAGATACAGGGATTGGGATTCCAAAAGAAAAGTGCTTGGACATATTTAAATCCTTCGAACAGGTAGACAGCTCTATTGAAAGAAAATATGGGGGTACTGGACTCGGACTTGCCATTTCAAAACAACTGGTTGAGATCCATGGAGGCACAATATGGGTAGATTCAGAGCTTGGAGTAGGCTCAAAATTTGGTTTTACGCTACCTGTAGGCCAAAAGTCGCAAAACATTCCATTGGAACCCCAATTACTAACAAAGTTTGAATATGAAGAAAGTGCTATTATAACCAATTTTTTCGAAGTTCCTTATGAGGAAGCAGAATATCGAGTTCTTGTGGTAGATGATGAAAAAGTAAACAGACAGGTTTTGTTTAACCACTTATCATTAGAGCACTATCATGTATCTTTTGCAGAAAGCGGAATTGAAGCATTGGAAATTTTAAATGAAAGGGAATATGACCTAGTTTTTTTGGATATTATGATGCCCAAAATGTCAGGATATGATGTATGTAAAAAAATTAGAGAAAAATTTAACCTTTTTGAACTCCCTGTGTTAATGCTCACTGCTAAAAATCAGCCCAAAGATTTAGTTGCAGGATTTGAGGCTGGGGCTAATGATTATGTTAATAAACCTTTTGATAAAAAAGAACTTTTATCCAGAACCAAAACACTGCTTCTTTTAAATCATTCGATTAGAGACATTTTAAAGCTTAACGAAGAGATTAATGAGACCCAGAGCGAAATGATATATACGCTGGGAGAAGCAGCAGAAGCCCGTTCAAGAGAAACAGGGTATCATGTGAAAAGAGTGGCGGAATACTCCTATTTACTAGCCATAAAGATTGGCTTTTCTCAGGAAGAAGCCAATATGTTAAAACTTGTTTCGCCCATGCATGATATAGGAAAGATAGCTATAGCGGATGAAATTTTAAATAAGCCCGGAAAACTTACTCCGCAAGAATATGAAATTATCAAAAACCATGTAGAAATCGGATACAATATGATTAATAAATCAAATAGAAAAATGTTGAAGCTTGCCTCTATAATCGCCTATGAGCATCACGAGAAATATGACGGTACGGGGTATCCAAGAGGATTAAAAGGAGAGGAAATAAGTATTTATGGAAGAATTTTAGCTTTGGCAGATGTGTTTGATGCACTGGCCAGTGATCGTGTATATAAGAAAGCCTGGGAAATGGATCGAATATTGGAATTAATAAAAAATGAAAGAGGAAAGCATTTTGATCCTCAATTGGTTGACGTATTTTTTGAAAATCTCAGTGAATTCATTGAAATAAAAAATAAATATGTTGAGGCTATCCAAAATGAGTCAGTGACTATTGGCTAAAAATATACTATAGATATTCACTTTAAAATTAAATCTATCCAGATGTACATGTTTATAATACCAACACTTTAAGTTGATAAAGCTTATCTTCAAAAATTATGAAGGTAAGCTTTTTTGCAGTTGCGTTTGAGGATGTATCAAATTTTGTGTATGGAAAGATTAAGTAGTCTCCTTCTTGGCAAGAATTAGTAATAATTAATGTCAAGGAGGAGACTTTTATGTCAACACTAACAAAAGAGCAGGTTAAAGCAATCGTTCAGGGAAATAATTTCCAAAGTGTTTCGGATGTAAGTGCTTATTTGAAAGATATTTTTAGAGATGTAATCCAAGAACTATTAGAGGCAGAACTTGAAGTAAATCTTGGATATTCTAAGGAAGAACCAAACAAAAAGAATACAGATAACAGCAGGAATGGCTACACCCCAAAGACTTTAAAAAGTGAGTTTGGAGAAGTAGAAATACAGGTTCCAAGAGACCGTAAAGGGGAGTTCCAACCAAAAATTGTTCCTAAATACCAGAGAAATGTTACAGGCATTGAAGATAAAGTTATATCACTATATGCAAGTGGTATGTCTACCAGAGATATTAGTAAGCAGGTTGAAGAACTCTATGGTATTGATTTTTCTGCTGAAATGGTAAGTAGAATTACAGACCGTATTGTACCTGAAATAAAAGAATGGCAACAAAGACCTTTAGAGAGCATATACTCTTTTGTTTTTTTAGACGCCATTCACTACAAGGTAAGGGATGACGGACGAATAGTAAACCGTGCGGCATATGTAGTACTTGGAGTTACTGTTGATGGAAGTAAGGATGTTTTGGGTATTTGGATTGGAGATAATGAGTCATCAAAGTTTTGGCTTGGTGTTCTAAATGACTTAAAGAACAGAGGTGTAAAGGATGTTTTAATCTTTTGTGTAGATGGCCTTACTGGGCTTAGAGACGCTATAAATGCAGCATATCCAAAAGCAGAAGTTCAGCGTTGTATAATTCATCAGTTGCGTAATTCATTTAAATACGTATCCTATAAAGATGCCAAGGAGTTCAGCAGTGATTTTAAAGAAGTGTATCAAGCTATAAACGAGGATGTTGCCTTAGAAAAGCTTTACGAACTAAAGGAAAAGTGGGGTAAGGAATATCCATTTGCAATAAGAAGTTGGGAGAACAACTGGGATGTATTGAGTCCATTTTATAAATTTTCGGAAGAGGTACGGAAAATAATCTACACAACTTATACCGAAAAAATAATTATGCCGATATTTTATGAAATCCCAGAAAATAAAAGGATACCAGAAAAAATATCGGCATAGTTTTTCTATATAATGTATCTTCATCTTAAAGGGAGGTGCATTATAATGCCAGAAGAAACTAAATTAGAAGAAGTTCTACGTCTTACATTAGAATCTCTAAAAGAAAAGGAATATAGCACTGAGACTCTTCTGCGGTACCAAAAGAAATTTCATGTTGTAAATTCACTCGCACAAAACAAGGGGATTTCTGAACCTTCAGATAAATTATTTCAGGAATACCTCAGTGACAACAAAAACAAGTATACTGGCAAATACTCTGTTCTTAAAGAACGCCAACGACAGGCTGTCCGAAAATCATGCATTATATTAACATATATGATATAATATAACAAATAATAATTTTGAGGTTTATAAAATTATGAATTATGTAAAAGGCATTAGTAGAAAACAGGTTGAGCTAAGTAGCCTAGAAGACCATATAGATGAAGAAAGTGAAGTTAGGGCAATTGATGCATTAATTGAATCAATGGATATTAAAGATCTGGGATTTAAAGAAGGGAATAATGAGAATTCTGGAAGATCAATGTATTCACCAATGGATTTAATTAAACTGTATGTATATGGATATTTCAATGGTATAAGAAGTTCTAGAAAGCTAGAAAAACAAGCAAAAATAAATTTGGAAGTTAAATGGTTATTGAAAGGAGTACAACCAAAACATTCAGTAATATCTGATTTTCGTAAAGAACATATTGACTGTTTTGATAATCTATTTAAAAACCTTATTAATATATGTAATGATTTTAACCTAATAGGAAAAGAATTAATTGCTATAGATGGGACTAAAATAAGAGCAGATGCGGCCAAGAGTAAATATTATACTTTAAAGAAACTTAAATTCATGGAAGAGTTGACAGAGGAAAAGTTAAAGGAATATTTAAAAGCATTGGAAGAAAATGATTGTAAAGAAGCAACAAAAGAAATTAGCGATAGAATTAAAGTCCTTGAAGAAAAGAAAGAGCTCTACAATGAACTTAAAGAAGTGCTTAACGATACCTCAGGAATAAGCTTAACTGATCCTGATGCAAAAAGAATGAAAACTGGTAATACAAAAGGAACAATAATTGGCTACAATGTACAAACAGCAGTAGATGAGAAAAACAAATTAATAATAGATTATGAAGTGAGAAATGATGCAGTTGATCAAGGGTTGTTATATGATGTAGCTAAAAATGCAAAGGAGAAATTGGGAGTTGACAGTATAGAAGTATTAGCAGATAAAGCATATTTTAAAAGTGAAGATATTATAAAGTGTGAAGAAAACGGAATTGTGCCATATGTTCCAAAACAAAAAGTAGTAACACCAAATATCGATTCTGGATATATAAAAGAAAAGTTTATATATGACAAGGATAATGACATGTACATTTGCCCGGCTGGGAAAAAATTATATATGCGTTCAAAAAGTGAAGATGTAAAGATGAAAATTTATTATAATTATGAAGAGTGCCAAAATTGCCCATATCGGGATAAATGCACAACATCAAAATATGGTCGTCACATTGAACGCAACCCAAAGGAAGAGATAGTTGAAAATGCTATAGAACGATTTAATGCTAATGGTGCTAAGTACAAAAAAAGACAAATGATTGTGGAACATCCATTTGGAACACTAAAAAGAGTTATGAATTTTGAATATTTCTTACTTCGTGGCAAAAAGCTTGTTTCAGGCGAAACAGGCCTAGCTTTCTTTTGTTATAATATGAAAAGGTTAATAAACATCAAAGGAACAAAGGAAATAGTCGCTTCAATTTAAGATGATTTAGGTGAATGTAGGGTAATTTAATAAGTGTTATTTTTCAAACTTTCCAGATTCCAATCATTATTCTATATTTAAAATTGCATAATGTTGTAAAATATCTAAAAATTTAATTTTCGGACAGCCTGACGTAGCCCATTGTGATAATGCTTGTTGAGTTACTCCAAGCGTGTTACACATTGCCCATGTTGAAAAATGCAATTTGCCGTTAATCCTTTTTGCATGCTGCTTTTCAGCCATAAATATCACATCCTTTCACAATCACAAGTGAAATTTTTATTTTATATCGAGGCAAGTGATGCGAGTCGCGTGCCGTTTTGTTCTAACCCTCCAGAAGGACCCATTTACAGTTATCACCATGTAGAAATATAGCAAGTCACTTGATTAACCTTATGTTTCAGATAGTATCATGCTGAAGTCAACAAGTTCTCCATCCGACGCTTTCTTAGAAGCTTGTCGCAATACCTCTTTGACCTCAGCTTCATCGTAGTATTCAGCGACCAACATCCCGTCAGCTTCAATACCAAACCATAGTTTTTGAGGACACACAATTTCGTTGCTATTAAATTTTGTATAGCATCTAATTGGTTGACTTAATGGGATCTTATCAACATATCGCTGTGCTTCAGGTACCCATACCAACCTGATAGCAGTTAACCTCTTACATTCGATAAGTTCTCCAGTTTTCTGTGAAAGCACTAACATTTCTCATTCTCCTCTCGTTTAAACAGTAATTTTGTTTTCATTTTGCCTTTTTATTAATAACCCTCATAGGATTAAGTTACTACATAGTTTGTAGTTTAATAGAGTTGCCCTCAACTGCTCTATTTTGAAGGGTTTTATGGTTATAAGCTTATTAAAAACTACAAACACTACCAAGTTGTTATATATTAATGTGAAATAGGGGTGTTAGGCTGCTTAATTGTTGGATATGAGCCTATTTGCCTATATCGTATGTAATTATATGTATCTCTGTAGTATCAGTAGTAAATTAGTAAATCGCTTCCTACACACGGACTTTGAGTTTCTACAGAGTTTACTACATAGGCACTACAGAAAATTTATGTAGTAAACTCAATTTCCAGTTTTCTCGGGGTTGAAAAACACACGCTGAGATCCATAAATAGGTATGTACAACGGATATGCTGATGGATTCCAATTCAACATTCTTAGTATGTTTGAAATAGCTAAACTATCAGATCTTTTATAGTTGCCTAATGGCTGATTGAATAGCTCAGCTAGTATTTCTGCAACACAAGTCGTTTCTCGTTTCTTAGTTTCAATATTGTGTTTTTCGAATTCACTGCCCCAATAGAATTTTCTTTGTTCAAGTGTTTTTTTTCCCAATCAACAGGAATCGGCCTTTTTAAAAATTCCTCTATTAAACCTTGCCTATCATCTCTTACCTTTCGACCTTGCCTTACTGTATCAGCCACTGCTTCTAATTCATCTGATAGATATAGGTTTTCTCCTAATTGCCATCTTGAGTACGCCTCTGCCCATATTTGAACTACCAAATTAGGAATTTCATTTTTATTCTTTACAGCTTTATTGAGATTAAGTTTTATAGGCCAATACCGTCTTTCTCCTGTAGCATCTTTTAGATATTCATCTGAATTAGTTGTACCTATGAATACACATTTACGAGGATAGTCTTTCGAATTATGGCCATATGCCGGTCTATATGTATCAGTCGATCGTGTTAGAAAGCCCTTAATGGCATTTGATTCAGAACGGTTAAAAGCACTCAGCTCCGCAACTTCTACAATCCACTTTCCTCTAATAAGCTCAGATGCTTCTTTCCCTTCAAATGTTCTTAGCTCATCAAGATAGTATTTTCTTTTTATTGCCAACTCGGATAAGAGTTTACTCTTTCCAATACCTTGAGGCCCTTCTAATATAAGCATATAGTCGAATTTACACCCTGGATTCATCAGTCTGGCAATAGCAGCTACTAATGTTTTTCTTGTTACAGTTCTTGTATATAGGGTGTCCTCTGCACCGTAGTAGTCTATAAATAGTGTATCTAACCTTGGTATACCATCCCACTCCAACGAAGATATATAGTCTTTCAGCTCGTTAAAAGTATTTTTTCTCCACATTAGGTTCAAAGCATGTTTTATATCACTGCAGTTAGGTATTCTGTACATATCTTTTTGCAAATACCCTATAAGACCAGATTCGTCTGCATCATCCCACGGCCGCCAATAATCCTCCGAATCACTTGACGCCCACGGTAGATCGTTTCCTACTATGGCCTTTTCTAAAAAAGAATCATAAGCAATTTTACCTTTTAACATCGGATCATTTTCCAATATAGTAAGGATGTTATCAACTGTTTTCAGAATAGAGCCTTTTGAGTTAACCTTGAGTTTACTGATCCAATTTGAGTTTTCTATTACTGAAACTCCTTTGAATTCACTCATGGCTTTCTCATACCGTTCCTGATTAAGTAGGGTACTAACCTGACCGTCAGACACAGCGAATTCACACATGGCCGTATATGATGGGTATTTATTGGCCGGAGTATCTGGCTTTACATCATCATCCATGTGGCCAAACTTATGCAGCCTTACAAGGTCGAAAGCATTACACAATTTACTGCCCGCTGGATCTGTAGCATGGTGGGAATATAGGAAATTACCATTTTCATATATAATAGCCCCACCTACAGTGCTACCGCCTGTAAAAGTCAATCTATCTTCCAGGTTGTCACAAACTGTATAAATACCAGGTAAAAAAGTCTCTATTGCACTATAAACGTCGTATACTCTGCAGAAAGCACCTACAACCCCGGACTTGGTAAGCGGATCGCCCTGCCTTTGTGCCAGCTTTACATGTTCAGCTTGCACGCCTGGCACCTGTGGCCACTCTGCAACATTACGCCAGTCAGCATACTGGGCCAGAACGCCGTCAACCGATAGAAAAGGCTTATCACCTACTTGATACACATATTGGCTATCACTACAGCAGCTAGGCCAGTACATAAGCCTATGAGTCTCGAAGGTGGAAGGGTCGCACATATCTATACCGATCCACGATGCAAGCTTTCTAGCTAACGGCTTATACTCATCAGATGTTGCTGTACGGTCTAATGGTACCAGTATGCGGAGCCTCGGCTTAATTGGCTCATGCTTACGGGTGCTGTACACTGCATAGCCACAACCTAAAGACTCTAAGCGGAGTAATATTGTATTAGTCTCACCTGACTGTATGTTGTCGAGGTCCAGGGTAACAATGTCACGACCTAGAACATTAGTTACCTTACGCCTATTATCCTTAAGAGTACCACCCACGAAACCGCCTACATCCTTTAACTCATCTTGACGTGACTTAGGCAATCTAAGATATTCAAGCAATGACTCAACGCCGCGTGTAGGCGTTTTAAGCTTTTCTATAAGCTCCGACCAGTATAATGCTTGTGCTGGCCATAAGGTTGCTTTTCGTGATCCTGCTGATGAAATTTTTATTTGTCTGTCATATTGTAAACTCATATGTACACCGCCTATGGTTGAACTCGACGCAACTTGCCATACTCTACAACTTCAGGTACTTTTTTATCTGTTCTAGCTGCTAACTCTTTTAGTTTCTCCTCCAAAAGATCCCAGTCCCAGATAATATCTCCTCTACTGCCTATACGAAAGAAGCAACCTGAAAGAAGCCCATTTTTTGCACCTGTTTTTAAAAATGTGTATGGCAGATTAAAATGTTTAGAGGTTGTATTAGTTTTTTCACGTTGTGCTGGCATAGCTTACCCCTCCTTTCTTGCTTCATATACCCCTTCAATAATGTCTGATACATTAACTTCTAGAGCCTTTGCTATTTTTCCAACCGTTTCAGTTCTAGGATTCTGTACCCCTCTTTTAAGTCTTGCTAGAGTAGTTTGAGTAACAGTACTTACTCTTGATAGTTCCAGATAGGACATAGACATATTAGCCATAGCCATTTCCAGCTTTAATTTATTAATTCGCATGATCTTAACACCTCCTAAACCGGTAATTTAATTGTCGCTATATTGACATTATAGATAATTTAATTGTCGATGGAGTTAAACTCATGGATATATTTCAAGGTGTAGAAAAAACTAATCTAAGCATAGATTATCATATCGAACAGCTAATAAGTATATTTGGCTTTGAAATAATATATGATCCTTCAGATGGATATATAATTCTTCAAACTCCCAGCGGCGAATATGAAATAGAGGCTAGTGGCATAGAAGACCTACGTAACAGTACATGTTCATTTATAAAATATAAACTCCAAGAAATCATAGAAAAGTCAAGAAAAATAGGAAAGTAAGGAGGAATGACGTATATGGCCAGTATTCGGCAAAGAGGAAAAAACTCATATCTTATAACTGTTTCATGTGGGTATGATAGTAATGACAAAAAGCTATTTAAACAAAAGACTATTAAACGTCCTGAAGGAATGACAGACCGGCAGTGGGATAAAGAAATCAATAAAATCGCCACAGAATTTGAACTATCAGTTCAAAACGGCGACTATTACGAGTCATCAAAATTTACATTATCAGATTTCATTAACAAATGGCTTTCAGAGCATGGAAAGAATCTTGAGAATAAAACATATTATCGATATGAATCAATGCTAAAAGGTCGTGTAACAGAAGCTTTAGGACATTTAAAACTTGACCAATTAAAGCCTTTACACCTATTAGACTTTTACCGTAATTTACAGGAAAATGGCATTCGTGAAGATACTAAATATATAGCAAAACCAGAGCTTCAAAAAACCATCGACGATCGTAAACTAGAATTAACTAACCTGGCATCATCTGCAAATATTTCTGTAAAAACCTTGAACGGTATCTTATCAGGAAATACAACCATTGTGGCAAGAAGAATAAGCAATGCTCTTAAAGTTAAATTCGATAAAATATTTGTTCCTGCTTCTGATCCTAAGCCTCTATCAAGCAGAACCATTCTTCACTATCACCGGGTAATATCAGTCATGCTTAATGATGCATATCGATGGGGAATGATAAAGGAAAATCCATGTCTTAAGGTCCAACCTCCAAAGGTAAAATCAAAGGAAATGGAATGCCTAAATGAAGAAGGTTTCACTAATTTGTATGAATGCTTGTTGACTGAACCTATAAGGGAACAGGCAATTATCATGCTTGCCTTAATGACCGGTTGCAGACGAGGGGAACTTGCTGCACTGCAGTGGGAACACGTTGACCTTGATAACGGAATAATACATATAAAACAAGCAGCTGAATATACCCCTGCTACTGGAATAAAGATTAAGCAGCCTAAAACTCATTCATCAATTCGTAAAATTGCAATTCCCAAATCATTAGTACAAACTTTGAAGCAATATAAGGTTTGGCAATTAGAGCAAAAAGTTAAATTGGGCACCCTATGGCAAAAAGAAGAAAAGGAAAAACAGGGTGAGCTTTGGAAAGATCCTGAATGGTTATTTACGACTATCGACGGTTATATAATGCATGTTGATACACTTACAGAGACATTTAAAAAGTTTTTAAAGCGTCACAATCTCCCCAATATAAGGCTCCATGATTTGAGGCACACTGCCGCAACTATGCTGATTCATTCCGGATTAAATATTAGAGCTGTTGCTTCCAGGTTAGGGCATGCAAATCCAAGTGTAACCTTGGCTGTTTATTCTCATGCTTTACAGTCTGCAGATAGGGAAGCAGCTAATGTAATGGAAAGCCTCATAACAAAAAATACTGCTTCTGAAAAGCAGGCTTAAAGACTTGCTTTTTACACTTTACTAACCTTAACTGATTGTATGTATATTTAAAATAGTAGTCAAATAGTAGTCATTTTGTTATTATGTTAACTCTTCCCAACATATAACAAAACCGCCTACCATTCCGGTAAGCGGCTTTTCATAGTGTGCCCAAGAGGATTCGAACCTCCGGCCTGCGGTTTAGGAAACCGACGCTCTATCCTGCTGAGCTATGGGCACAGGCGATAAATATTAGGACTTATATATTATACAAGATAAATTTAAATTTTTCAAGCATAATTTAATGTTATTTTCATCCAAACATTACATTTCGCTATCTTCACCGCTTTTGCTTCTATTTCCAGCCAAGGCCTTAAGCACTAATCCAGCCCCTGCAAAAGGCAAACCGAACATTATCAATCCCTGATATAAAGTAACAGCACCAAAATGCATACGAAGTGTCATAATTAGCCCAAGCACAATAGATACAATGCCGAAAATTGTAATAATCCATCCCAGTATTGATTTACTATTGAAGAATAGCATAGCAACACCTATTAAAAGTGGCAATATAATAACACCCGTTGGTGGAGTATATCCGAAGAAATTCATCAGTGTAAAATTAGTTGTAATTATTGTATTTTGAAAAACCAAATACAGTCCGCCAGCAATGAGGGCCATCCCAACAATAAAATAAATAAAGCTTCTGCCTGCACTTCTAAAGTCTTCCTGGTCTCGCCTAAGCTGCCTTAATAAACGCCTTTTATCTCCATCATTATTCCTCAAATGCTGACCCCTCCAAATTAATTCTCTTTCCATATTTATTATATCATACCAGGGCCATGCAGAAAAGCCAAGTGTTAAAAGGTCAAATATAAAAACAAAAAATACACGATCATTAAACCGTGTATTTTTTATTAAATTAATATTAATAAGCTTATTCAGTTTTACTCTTTTCAGATGTTTCAACAAGATCTTCTTCAAAATCTACTTCTTTGCATCCATTCCATTCAGGTGAACATACCATCATTTGAAACACCTCCTTTTTGTATAATTAATTGGTAATTAATATATACCCTAAGCTAGTTTCTTTAAACAAAAAATCTAAATTTATGATAAAATATATTTGAGTGTATGTACTGCCATACATAAAACCCTAAATAATGAAACGTATATTTATTCCTTAATTGAACCTTTGAAACCCAGAACAAAGCAAAAACCCCATAACCGTTAGGTTATGAGGTTTGGAGCTGGTGGACGGAATCGAACCCCCGACCTGCTGATTACAAGTCAGCTGCTCTACCTGCTGAGCTACACCAGCATATATAAACGCTTTGCTATCAAGAGCAGTATTTCGTGCCCCGACACTTTGATAGTATAGCAGGGAATTATTTATGTGTCAACACTTTTTGTGAAAAATCTAAATTACTTATATTGGGAACTTTTTATTCAGATCCGAGTCTAATTTAAAATAAACTTTAACAGGCACCATTATAATTAATTGGAGTATATAGATATGATAACTCAAGCTAATGTGAAGATTAACAATTCAAAACAATTAATTATTGCTATATTCTTAATACTAATACTTGCATCTATGGGTTGCAGTAATAGTGACAAGATAAATGAATATAGCATTGAACAATTTACTAATGATATGAAAAGTAAAAATTATAATTTTGAACTCAAGGATACAGAGAAAGATTTTCTGCCTACAACAAGACACAAAATAATAAAAGCAAATAAATTCTTGGAATAAGTGGATTCTTCTGCTAAAATTAACTATACGCTTTACTCTAAGGAGGTTATCCTGTGGAAAATAATACATTACATCAAAACTCAATCAAAATATCAAGCTTTTTATCTATTTTATTACCAACTGTACTTATTGTCCTCATACTAAACTGGCTTTTTAAAATAACTCCCTTTCAAAAGCTTCAAGGTATGCCCTTACTAATAACGCCCCCAATATGCCTGGTAGGATTTTTCCTTGCTTATACTTCATATAAAAAATCATCAAGCCTAACTGCAAAACTTGGCATTGCCTTTAATTCAACACTATTTTTACTCCCGTTTCTGTACTGGACTTTAGGTACTGCGATTTTTGGTACTTGACTGTTACGTTAGGTTATACATTACTATTATGAAAAGTGTTATTAACCTCTAAAGACAGGAGATGATTATATGACTATAAGTGAAGTCATGAGACAAACCGGACTTACTAAAAGAGCAATTCGTTACTATGAAGAAGAAGGCCTAATAAATCCTTCGATTAACAATGAAAACAGCTATAGGGATTATCATTCTGAAGATATTGACAAGCTGATAAAAATTTCGCTTTTAAGGCAAATCGGCTTAAGTATAGATAACATCAAAGAATTGGTTAATTCCCCTACCAGCATTAATGATGTTCTGAAACTCCACCTAGATAAAATCAATAGAAATATTAAGGACTTGGAAAAAAGTAAAAATTTGATCAATGAGATCATTGAAAATAACAAGATCAATAGCACTAACGATTTTATGGAAAAATTGAAAAGCTTAAAAGAAAACATTGAATTAGAGGACAAAAATAAATTCGGTTATATAAAAAGACAACTTTTAAAAATATTTCCCGGTTCTTTTGGAAAAATGCTTATACTTCATTTTTCTCCATTTTTAAATGATCCGGTTGATGATGAGGATAAAGAAAAGGCCTGGAATGATATTGTTAAATTTCTTGATGAGGCTGAGCCATTCAATTATCCTCAAGAATTTTATAACAATTCCGGTGATTTTTCGGATGATGTACTTGAGAAAATCGCTGCAGAAAACAATAAAGAAATTCAAAGCCTTTTAAACTATACCCCTCAAGAGCTTGAAGAATATAAAATTAAGTTCATGGAGTCATTAAACTCCATGAATGAAAATAAAGATTTTGTTGAAATCCGACAAAAAATGTGGAAATCGAATTTAGATTTTAAAAACAGACTCCAATCCAGCGGATATTATGATAGATTCGTAAACAATCTAAGAATACTCAGCAGCGATTATGACAAATACCAGACAATACTCCAAAAACTAAACGATGAGCTTGGTTTATACTATGATTCCGATGGAAATATTGCAGTAAATTCAAGTGTGGACCAGAAGTAGATTTAAAATGTTACAATTATCACATTATGGGAATTTAGATTAAAAGGGTAAAAATTCTTGAACAAAAGCAAAACAGCTTACTTTTGAAAGTAAGCTGTTTTTAAATGGTGGGCACTATAGGGCTCGAACCTATGACCCTCTGCTTGTAAGGCAGATGCTCTCCCAGCTGAGCTAAGCGCCCGTCAAATTCACCGTGCAGATGTTATTATAGACTCTTTTTATATATAAGTCAACCCATTTTTAAAATATTTTTTAATTTTTTTTAAAAAAGTTTTATCGCATTTTTATTTCTCTTATATAGAGTGCATAACTGATAAAAACGCCCGGTCTATATATATTCCTAACACAAACGACCTTATATAAAACTTTACAGTACGGCATCTACATATGATATAATGGTAATACTATGGAAAATAATCATTAAGCAACTGAAGGGAAGATATTATGTTTTTTGAATCATATAAATCAATACTTTATTCGGACACACTGGTGCCGGATATTTTTATTAATGAGTACATGCCCTCAATGGACGGGGATTGTGTTAAAATATTCGTGCACTGCCTGTTCCTAAGTAAATATAACAAATATGCATCAGCCAAGGATCTTTCCAGGAAGCTTGGCATTGATTTAAATAAGGTCAAGGACTCTTTGATATATCTTGAGAGTATAGGGGTCATTACAAGAAAGGAAAACAGCAGCAGTATAACTATCAGTGACCTAAAGGAAAAGGAAATCAAAAAAATATACAGGCTCAAACAAACCTCAACTCCTGAGGAAGCTATTCTGAGCACTGAGAGAAACAAATCCCGGAACGCCATAATAAAGTCCATCAACAACAAGTTTTTCCAGGGCGTAATGCCGCCCTCATGGTATACCGATATTGATGCCTGGTTTGATAAATACAATTTTGAGGATGATGTTATGTTTGCACTCTTCCAGTATTGTTATGAACATAACGGACTTTCGAAAAACTACATAATAAAAGTTGCGGACAGCTGGAAAAGCAAAAACGTCCGCAATTCAATAGACCTGGACAATTATTCTCTGCAGTATGAAAGATTCAAAAGTATACGCGGAAAAATAGTTAAAAAACTTGGTCTTGGAAGAAATCTCACTGAGTACGAAAGTGAATATGTTGAAAAATGGATTGAAAAATACAAATACGACTTTGAAATAATTGAGCTGGCTCTTAAGAAAACCCCAAAAAAGGCCAATCCAAGCTTTGAATACTTAAACTCAATCATAACAGACTGGTATAACAATAATCTAAAAACAAAGGATGAAATACTGGCTTACGATAACGCTAGAAAGCAAAGCATGAAGCAGCAGTACAAGGTTTCGGAAATACAACAGCATTCCAACTATGACCAGCGAAAATATGACAAGGATTTCTTTGAAAACTTATATGAAGAAATTTAACAGCACCGCATTAATACAATTCAAACCTTTTTGGAGGTTTTATGAGAAAGAATTTATATAATATAATTAAAAATGAATATGATAAAAAACAACGGCTTGCTTATGATAACCTTACAGAACGGCGTAATGCACTATATGAAAAAGTCCCAAGACTGATGGAGATTGAAGATGAAATAAACAAGTTGGGATTAAAGTATAATAAAATGATTCTGCTTTCAGAAAACTCATATCATCAGGCTGTTGACGAATTAACGAGGAATATTGATTCTTTGAAGAAGGAGCGTGAAAATATTCTCCTAAGTATGGGGTATTCCAAAGATTATTTAGAAGCAGTTTATGAATGCAGCCAATGCAAGGATAAGGGATATACCGAAGGTGCTCACGGTTTTGAAAGCTGTACCTGCTTTAAGCAGCAGTTTATTGCCTTAAGCTTTGAAAAATCCAACCTTAAGCTAACCGAGAATGAGAATTTTGATAATTTTGACGAAACCCTTTTTCCTGACAATATTAATGAAGAAAAATATGGGATCAAAAAATCTCCAAGGGATCACATCCTTGGTATAAAAGAAAAGTGCCTTAAGTTTATAGAAAATTTTTCTGATCCAAATGAGAAGAACCTTTATTTCTGCGGTCCGACAGGTGTCGGCAAAACCTTTATGGCCAGCTGCATCGCATCAGAAATATTAAAAAAAGGCGGTACTGTCCTTTACCAGACCGCTCCAATATTGTTTGACACTATAAGCAGCTCCAAGATAAAATCTTTTAAAGATGAAGTTGACGAAGATTCAAAGTACAACAGTATATTTGAAACCGATCTTCTCATAATTGATGATTTAGGTACTGAGTCCCAGACAACATCCAGGTTTGCAGAATTTTTAAATATTCTGAATATCAGACAGCTTAATAATCTTGCAAGGCCGTGCAAAATTATTATATCTACCAATATAGAGGCTAACAAACTTTATGATTATTATAAAGAGAGAGTAGCATCCCGAATAATAGGCGGTTTTTCCTTTATCAAGTTTGCTGGAGAAGACATCAGGAGTAAAACAAAATCTCAAAGAATTACAAATCAAGTCGGGAAGGAAAGATATGAGTAGCTTAAAATCGACTTTGAAAGACATTGTTAGTGATTTTATTATACCTGGAATCATTTACACTTGTGTGGATTCTTGTTGATGCAATTATCACACCAATTGGACAACAAAGGGGCTGCTTACAGCCCCAATATTTTTATTATATTACTTAAAAACTCGTTTTCCACTCCCGCAAGGGAAATGCCCTGAAGTAAATAAATCAAGACAATTACCATAACGCCAGGTATGACCCACAACAAGCCTTTTACCTTATTTTCTTCACGGGTTTCAAAGCCATTATCCACAGGAACAGTGGTATTTCTCATGAATGCATAAAGCAATCCTGCTAAAGCGGCTAAAAAACACAAAAACATTACTCCAAATATTCCCAATGTAGTAATAAGCTGAATTTTAGGCATAGACAAAAGCATTGAAAGGCTTTGATCCGCATCTGATCCTGTCCCCCCAGGAGTCCCTCCCATTTTTGATGTCAGCTTTCCCAACCCATAGCTCAACAATACAACAAGAGAGTTGTTTGTGAAATGTGCTACCATCCCTGCATATAATGAATCAGCTCTGTAAACAAGAAAACCCATCAGAATACCGAGGAGAAATGTTCCTAAAAACCTCTGGAAGTCATGATGCATTAAACCAAACAAGAAAGCAGTGATTATAATCGCCTTTGTCTTGCCAAGCTTTTCATAGCCTCTCATTATAACTCCTCTAAAAAGCACTTCCTCGCAAATAGCTGCAGACATTCCTATTACAATAAAGCCTTTTATCAGTGTTACAATATCAGGTATTTGAACCTGAGGTAAATTAGTGCTGCCAAATATCAGCTTTATTATAACCATATTGGCAAGGTTGAGAATACCAACAACCGGTATGGAAAAACCCGTTATGCATACTATCAGAATAATATTAACAAAACTGATCTTGTTAAGCCGAAGGATCTTCCTTATATCATATTTCTTATAGAGCAAGAATATAATGGGTGGGACCATAACCAGCAATATTTCTGACGAAATAGCCTTAATATAATAATCCCCCAAAGGCAGCCTTAAAAACACATTACTAAGCAACATAAATATTATTAGTACTACAGAGAACAAAATGCTGGCTTCCTTGACAGTGGGCTTTTTAAATAGTCTGCCAGCACTCCCTTCATTAGATTCCGGGTCTTCTATGTTTTGCTTTTCAAAATTGTTTTCATTCACAGAAAAATCCTCCATAATGTATGATATTAATTATAATACAACTATAGCCATATTTATGCAAGAATAAACCGCCTTCCCATTATATATGTATGCTTGCATCTTTAAATCACTTTTATTCTTGTGTTTGTTCCATCAATAATCTCATTGATTCATTTGGATCAATAACCTCCCTTATATCCGTTTCTTCATAGTACTTTTTCCACGGGCTAAACTTTTCGTCAAATTCCTGCCTGCTTTCCGCCTCCCAAATGCTATATCCTACAGCAGGGTCATTTTTTATACAATATGTTTCCCCTCTTATACAACTTCTGTCTAACTCTCCTTGCTTCAGTTTTTGTCCGAATTCCAACATTGTTGTAAGGTTAACCCTTACGTTTACTAAAAATCTCATAATAAGCCTCCTAAATTAAGTTTTAATTTAAAGTATTTTTAACTTATTTGATACAAAACAAGGAGGTTTATTTCACTTTTTTTTGAGAAAAAATATTAAATTTCTGTTCTTTAATAGAAAATAGAATTTTCATCTTTAAATCATCGCTTTCACTTCTTAATGCTATTGTCTTATATAGGCTAATCTCATTCTTAAATACCTTTATCTCCGCTTCTACAAGATTAGGTGAAATATTAGGGTTATATTTCTCTATCCATCCCTGCTTTAATGAAAATGATATTAAATTCTCACACCTGCAGCTGTTGTTATTATCATACAAAGAACAATTCCTACACAAAAATTCTCTTATATTTTTTCTTGCACGGCAAATCAGTATTCGAGTGGAGTTTTCAGATTTACTTATAACTGATGCTACATCTTTCATAGAAACATCAAATAAAACATTGAGAATGAATGCTATACGTTGGTTAAAAGAAAGACATCTGAGCAAGCCCAAAAGGCACCCATCCTTCACTTGCACAATATATTGCTGTTTTTCCTGCTGACTATATTCTACATTAAAACTTGCTGTCTTAATTAACTCTTCCATTGAGTGGAAAGAATTTTTCCTAATCTTTTTTATGTACTTAAAGCAATTGTTTTTTGCTATAGCATATATCCAGGTATAAATTTGACTATCACCTCTATATTTATCGGCATTAGTTAAAACCTGGATAAAGGTTTCCTGAGTAATGTCTGCAGCAGCATCCGAGCTTCCGGTTATTTTAAATGCAAGGTTATATATCTTATTAAAATATAACAAATATATTTGCTCAAAATTGTCTTTAATTAAAGGTTGAATACTAATATCACTAGGTTCTTTAGATTGCATAAATCCCCCTAAAGGCTTAATAAATTAATATTTTCTATATAAAATTCCATATTCCTTCAATTTTTTAGCCATAATTTTAGGCATTAAAAAAGTGACTCTGCTGAAAATAACAAAAATTTCGTTAGTCTGTTATCACAAGCAAAATCACCTTAATTTATTGTAACAGCTAATTTTACAATCCCATAAACCCGGCAATTAGAACGTCAGAATACCCCTGTCGGTGTCAACTATCATAAGTATATTTTCTTCCCTTCCTGTTTCAGCATTTATATATACTAAGAAGTCATTATTTCCTAATTTTCCTTTAAATTCATAAGTAAACAGTTCTGTTTTATAATCTGTAGGTATTATGGCTAATCCCGAAGACAATACTTCCATTTTCCTGTTTATAGTGCTTCGTGCCTGCTGTTCAGTAATTTTAGGCTTTGCTATGTTTCTTGTGGTATGGGAATAAAGATACCCCTTGCTTTCCACACCTATAATTTCACCATTATCGAGGGCTACTTTCAATTTGATGAGATCAGGATATACGATGACATTATTCTGCTTGTATGCATAGTTTATAGTAGCAGTATTGTCCTCTTTCAGGTAATATGTGTCTGTCATTCCTGAATAGCCTAGCTTTTCAAGATATTTTTTCCCGGCTTCCTTAGCTTGGTCAATACTGAGCTTCCCTTTACCTGACGGCCTGTTCATGAGCATCCAGTATATATGTCCTCCCTTTTGCGTAACATCTATGTTTGCTGCCTGTTCGTCAGGTACACCATTGAAAGTCACCCTGAAACCATAGGTTTTCACGGAATCAGATTTATTTTTCCCTGTTTCTGTTATCGCTTTTACATTCTTATATTTAAATATTTCTCCTACCTTATTCTTTGCCTGCTGTAAAGTCAGCATCTCTCCTGTAATACCTCTAGGCTGTGCACTTGCTATATGATCGGAAAAGGGACCGTCATATATAAGGGTAGGGTAGGCCTGAAATGTTTTGTCAATATTCTCAAACTCCTTAGACGGCAGTGTTGCAGAAGTCTTTTTAAATACACTGGCTCCTTTCTTAGAAACCTCTCCCCATTTTAACCTGCCGGCAGAAAGTTCACCCTGCAAATTACTAAGGCTTGACCCCAGCTTTACAGCATAGTCATGAAGCTGCTCTAATGTTTTATACTGCTTATCTGATAAAGGCTTACCTTGTAGATTCTGGTTATTCATAGAATATGAGAAATCTCCTACTTGCGTCAGAAACTTGGAGGTATTTGACAGCACACCTGATGAAATAGGAAGCTGACCTAAGTTATACTGTGCCAAATTTGACTGCCTCCAGGCCTCCTGTAAAGTTGATGCCGTTTTTTGCGGCGATGAGGTGATGAGTGATTTCACCAAAAGCACTTCAACATTCCTCACATACCCTGCCATATCAAAAAAAGCCCTGTTATACTGGTTGTCAAGCTCCTGCCTCAGGTTGCCGGAATGCTTATACTGATACATTCCCCAAATTCCTAATGCACCAATAATTACTATAACAATACTGTACATTTTTCTATCAGATAGTCTTCGTTTAAAATCTAAAAGCTTGTCTCTAACACCCAAAATAATTCCTCCTGTCCAAATTAAATTTATATTAACAGCACATCACATTTTAAAAAAATATCCATATGTATTTTGAAACAAAACACAATATTTTATGATATTTTTTTTAATTTGAGAGAAAAATATAGATGTAGCAGTTGACTATAAGGCGGTTAATATTAACAAATTGGGTAATAATTAAAACATAACTTTTGATTTAATAGCAAGGGTTTGATTTATATGAAAATACTTATACTTACAGTCTCTGCCGGGGCAGGGCATATTAAAGCAGCTGAATCCATTAGTGAGCAGATTAAATTGAAGTATCCTGACTCCAATATAATGGTTGTCGATACATATAGATACATAAGCCCGTTATTGGACAGGGTCATTGTTGGAGGGTATATGAGTATTCTAAAACTGACTCCCAAAATATATGGCAAATATTATTCATTATCCGAACCTGTAGGAAGCAGTTATAATTTCGGGAGTATATTAAATAGATTTTTAGCAATAAAGCTGATGGATCTGATAAATGAATTCAATCCGTCGGTTATCGCTTGCACCAACTTTATCCCTCTGCAAATACTGGCGATGCTTCACAAGAAAAACAAACTCAAAATTCCCACAATATCTGTTATAACCGATTATACTACCCATTCCTATTGGATACACCAATACGTATCAGCATATGTAGTTGCAAATGACTTTATAAAAGCCGAGCTTGAAAACAAAGGAATTCCCAGTGACATTATATACCCCTTGGGGATTCCAGTAGGAATGAACTTTTACCAAAGCAATGACAGGCATAAACTTCTACTTGAATATGGCCTGGAAGACAAGCCTACAATACTCATTATGGGTGGTAGTCTTGGATTTGGTGACATGCAAAAAACATTTCTGTCACTGTTAAAGTTAGAAAGAGACATCCAGATTGTAGTAATAACAGGTACAAATAAAAAGCTTCTTCGCCATCTGGAAAAATGTTCAAAAGGGTCTAAAAAGTACATTAAGATAATCGGTTATACTGATAAAATTTCCGATTATATGGATATGTCGGATATATTGATAACAAAGCCAGGGGGAATGACTGTTTCTGAGGCATTAATCAAAAATATACCTCTAGTACTTATTTCTCCAATTCCAGGCCAGGAGGAAAGAAATGCACAGTTTCTTTCAAATATAGGTGCTGCTGCAAGGGTTATAAAAAAATCTGACCTAAACAATGTGCTTAATCAGGTAATAGATAACCCCTTGAGGATGTGCCACATGAAAGAAATGGCTAAATTTTTGTCCAAACCCGATGCAACAGAAAAAGTAGCGAGTTTGCTTGCAGAAATGTCCTTAGCATTCAAGGAATGTCAGTGTCAGGTGCAGCTCAATGTTCCTCAAAACATCATAACTCAAAGCAACAATACTCTTAATATGTCAAGCCCGGATAACCAGTGGTCTTACTAATAATGTCACTAATAACTCTATCAATATTAATATTTAAATATTTGGCATATTATTTACTAAATAATTAAAAGTTTTACTATAAATTAATTTTTAATTTATACCGAAGATATAAATGAATACCAAATTACTAATTTGGAGGCCAAAATATGGATATTGACTTTGATAGAATAAAAAAAGAAGTTCTAAGCTGCTGCAAAACATCCGAAAGTTGCCCTGTTTGTACTAAAAAAGACTGCCTTATAGGGTTTAGCAAAATTGTTTTGGATTATTATTTTGAAAGTAAAAATACTATTTTACATCATGCTATGGAAAAAGTACCGAAGGAAGACTTTAAATCATATAGAAGCGAGAATTTGATAGATGCCATTGTAGAAATTTTACTGCAATGCAGGCAATGCGATATTGAGCATGAAAGAAATTGTGTTGTCAATGTTACCAGAATATGCATGGAAACAGCTCTATTAGGTAAAAACATGGGTAAGTATGAAGGTAATTCTTTATCTTATATAGTAAGAGTTATTGAATTCAATCCCGAAATTGGAAATGAAATTATGGGAAGATACAAGGAAGCAAAATCTTTATTTACGGAATGAATAAAAAAGCTCAAAACCTCTAATTATAAGGTTATGAGCTTTTATTCTATATTCATTTAAAATATATTATAAGTGATTATACTCTATTACTTATCCAAACTTATATCCGGATAGTTTGAAGATGTTGCATTAAAATGTCTTGCAATTATAATTACTTCATTCAAGTTTATAACATTATCCATATTAAAATCATAGCTCTCAATATATTTCCCATCCCCGGCAACACTTCCAAATACACGAGCAATCTCTATTATGTCAACCATATTAATTGTATTATCCTGCACACCATCTTTTAAAATATCGCCTGCCCATATATTAATCGGATTTGTAGAAGATGATACTTCGACATTTCCCTTTACAAAGACATTTTTAATCTCATGGGATAAGTAGTTGGGTTTGCTGATTTTTAATGTATAGCCAACACCATTCAAAGGAACACCTTTTATTTCAAAATACCCTTTTGAATCAGTCACATCCTTAAATCCGGTTCCTTCCAATTCTACATTAAAGCCTGAATTAATCAATTCCCCAGCACCTTGTGTGAAATTAAAATCTGGCTTCACATAGCCCGAAACAGCATATTCCTTTGCTGCCGTCGGTGTAGGTGAAGGCGGAATGATAGTTGCATTAATATCAATAAAGTTTGCCTTAATACATTGATACGCCGCTGGCATTGTTAATTTTGCATTTGCACCGTAAGCATTATCCAATCCGCTTGTATCCCCGATCCATCTTTCAAATTTCTTTCCTGAAGGTGGTGTTGCAGCTGATAAACTTATTTCATCACCAGGTTTATATGTACCACTGCCTGTTCCATCAATAACAGCAAGCCTGTTATCTATATCGGTTCTGAATGGTGAAGCAGGAAAACCTTCTTTGTTGTATAGGTTTCCAATGGGATTATCCGACCATGAATACCTTACAGCTTCCGGAGCACTTACAGAGGAAGACGACAGGACTATGCTGTCATCTTCAATTACAGCATCCGCCCATACAAATTTTTTATCACTTCCTGCTATGGCAAATCCCTTTAATACACCACCGGGAACCATCTTTACCGGATCAAGTCCGGTCTTCTGTCCAACCATCAGTCCGCTTCCTGTATAGTCAAAGGTAACCCTTATTTTATTTCCTTCCTTTGTCATTGCTTTATAAATCGGACCGGAAGGAACCACATTCTTTCCATAAACCTTGCCTAGTGCATATAATGCAGATCTCATACCTACGTCCTGTTTATTCGGACAGTGTACATTGTTGGCATCACCTATATCTATTGTAACTATTAGCCCGTTATTGCTGTCATTTTGAGCAGTCTGAAGCTGTGCTTCACGTATTAAGGTCCATGAGCCGTTTTGTGCCGGTGCAGACTGCAGAGCTGAAATGTTTGGCAATTGAATTATCAAAAACGGAAAATCACCTATACCAAACTTATCCCTCCAATCTTTAATTAGAGAAGGTAAAAGTTTATTGTACTTGTAATCGTTCTCAGTGCTGCCTTCTCCCTGGTACCATATGGTACCTTTTATTCTATACGGCAAAACGGGAGCTATCATTCCGTTATAAAGCCCTGTCAGTGAATTTGAGTTCACTTGCAGATTAGCCAATTCCTGTGTATAATCGGGAAAAGTTTGCAGAATGTCCCTGCTCATCCAATACTCTATCTTGGTACCACCAACAGCTGAAAGAATTATTCCTACAGGTACATCCAACTCGGCACTTAATTTGCGGGCGAAAAAATACCCTACAGCTGTTTGATTTTGTGCTGTTGTTGGTGAGCAGGCCTGCCATTTGCATTGATCGGGGTAACTGAACTTATCCTGAGGAGTGCCAGCATATCCATACGGAACATTAAAGAAGCGTATGTTCGGATAATTTGCATTTTGGATTTCAGTAGTAGGATTTAATGCTTCACGAAGCTGGAGCACAATATTGGACTGACCGGTGCAAAACCATACTTCTCCAAACAGGATATCCTTTATTGTTGCTGTCTGGGATGCAGTTACCTTCATATCATAAGGCCCGCCTTTAGGAAAAGGTCCGATTTTTGTCATCCATTTACCATCTGTGCCAGCCATGCATGTATAAGTTATGCCGTCAATTTCTACTGATACCTTCTCGCCTGGCGTAGTCCAGCCCCAAACAGGGTTCTCGACATCCCTCTGCAATACCATATGGTCTGCAAACATTGAATTGATAAAGGGCTTATCGAGGTAGGCATCTACAGTGTCCAAGCTGCCCATATCAGCTATGGAAAACACCAGTACAAAAACCATAAGCACAGAAATTTTTCTCATCAGTTTCATAATAATTCCCCCAGATATGTAATTGCTTTTTTAGTTATATATATATATTAATATAAGATGGATAATTTATAAACCCAAGCAAAGTGTCATTTAGGGTATTGTTTTGGTCACCATTTACTAATACAGCCTGTATGGCAGATACTGTCCTGCAATTCTATTTTCAGGCTTCCTATCCATCAGATACAACACAGCAACAAATATCCATTCTAGAGGTTTCATTAGAATATAAACAACATCCGCACTTAATGGCGTTTTGATGTGCTTTGACAGGGGATAACCATACTTGTCATATATATACCTTATAACCCTATGTCCCTTCGGAACCCTCTCCTTCAAAAGATCCTCAAAAGCGTTTGCCACACATAGCTGCCTGTTTACTACAATTTTGTTGTTATGCCTTAAACCATATCTTAAGGGTTTTACCACTCGTCTATGTCCTCTTAATGAAACAGTGCATAAATAATGGCCACTGGGTGCTTCAACCGAAGGCGGAGATATCTTTTGGGACAACAGCCAGTCGCTTGTCTCTGTAAAGGCTTTAATGGCTGCATCGGGATGCTGCCCCAGTATTACAAGCACAATCATGACAACTGCAAGTATTGGGATTGTCAAAACAACAATTGCTAGCGGCCAACTCTTGCTGTTTCTTAGTATAATGTTCAATTTTTGTAGAATTGCATTTTTATATACAGTTTCTTTTTCCTCAGGTATATATGCTCCTACTGCTTTTATTACAGCAGAAATATACAATATTATACAATTGAAGGGAAAAAGGCATAGATAGAAAGTATCAACCCTGTACAGAACTCCATCAAATAGATGTGGTGACAATTGTATTATCCACATTAAAGCTAATATACAGCCTATAAACATACTTGCAAAACATAAGAGCAGCGTCAGTGGAGGAAGTGCTCCATTACTTAGCCTGATCAGTAAAAACCCAATAATTCCAATAAACCCTAGAACAAGTATTGTAGGCATATGCCAGGATGCTATAGGTGCGTGCCATGCCGGATATATAGCCCCTGTGTAAAGGGGCTTATCATAGTCCACCAGTCCTATAACCCCATATAGTATTAATGTCAAAATCGTTCCTGCTACTATTGTTAAAACCTCCACAAATTGCAGCGTAGTTGGTTTATTTCTAAGTAGATTGATAACATTTGTAAAAGTTAACACAATTGGCAAAGCAAATATAATTATTATAAGAACCGTGCCCATTATCATATTAAATATCTGACTAAAAAACACATGCATAGTCAACTCCCATAACTAATGTTTATTGTCTTACTCTATCTTCACCCTATTAATCCCGCCTTCTCTCGTTTTCTCTTCCTTGGGTCGTTTTTCTGCATACTCTTTAGTAACCTCATTTACGGCATCAATAATAGAATCAAACCCTTCTTTTGCATATCTTCCAACCTGCCCCGGCAAAATATCCATTATGAGCCGTGTTTTCATAATTTCCAGCTTCACTAGTTCCTTGATTAATGCCTTGTTATCCATTTTATTCACCACCAAATATTATATTAAGTGTGTCCTGCTCAAACTTGGCTGATGTAATTGAAAGGTACTGAAGTGTCTTAGGAAGGGTTATATTCCTCTTAATTCTTCCTGCCCTGATTATTAGTTCATCTGCCTTTTGTGCCAAACTCAAGTCATTCTTTTCACAAAAAGGCATATTTATCTTCAGCAGATAGTTCTTTCCGATCTTTTCAATTGACTGGGTTTTAATATTGTACAATATGCCTTCAGGGTTCAGTTCGGTAAATACTACTTCCCCCAGCCTTTCAAGCATATTTAATCCAACTATCTCCTTTTCGAAGAGAGGTGCATACAATATGGGTATTGGTGAGAAGCACTCCTTAGCTTCATCAATATAATTACTCTGTATTTCCTTCCATAGTGCAAAATAGTTGTCGGTTATATCTTTAGGAATAACTCTGTTTACAACAATTGCGTCGACATTAAAGTTATATATGTTGAGATAGGTAAAACTTCTTTTAGCTTCCTTGATAACCATCTTTTCAGGGTTTACCACTATTCTGATGCTGGTGGATTTCCTGTCGGTAAATATCTTTTTCATCTCATCCAACTGGTTAAATATTTTCTCTATTTCCCCCATAACCCCATCCGAAGGCATAGGTATCCCCAAAAGCGGCTCTATTACTGGCCTTGTTAGATTTATAGCCTTCCTCTTTAGTGGAAAAAGCTTCTCCATCCACCACCTGAAAAGGTCCGGATAACTTAAAAGTGCAAGGGTTTCTCCGGTAGGAGCACAATCTATTACAATAAGATCATAAAATCCCTCCTTGTAATGCTCCAGTATTCTTATAAGGCTCAACAATTCGTCCATTCCCGGAAACACAGTTAGTTCTTCAGTCGTAATATCTTTTACAGTCTTGGATGTAAAAAGTGTTGTCAGATATTCCTGAACCTTTCCCCAACCCTTTTCAATTTCATGTATTGTATCAATCTCTTGAGCCCATAGGTTTTCCTCAATATTAACGGGCTCTGAGCCAAGCTCAATATCCATGGAATCTCCAAGACTATGTGCTGCATCGGTACTTATAATTAGAGTCTTAAGTCCTCTTCTTGCCGATTTTAAAGCTGTAGCAGCAGCTATGCTAGTCTTTCCAACGCCGCCTTTACCAGTGTATACAATAATTCTCATAATCATTCACTCCTTTTTATTCTATTACGTTTTTCAAATATTTCGCATGTCGAAATATCGATTTTAATTTTAGCCCTTTTATTAAGTATATAGAACGGCTATATAGCCTTACGGTTCTTTAGTCATTCCTTACCTAATAAAGGGCTTACTACTGGTCCTCAAATTGGTTTTTAATCGATTTGGATCTTTCTAAGTACATTTTCACTGGCTTTTGGCTTTCGGTCTGCTGCTTTTTTCCTCTCAACAACATCTATGACCTTATAAAATATTTTTATGATCATCTGAATTTCCTCAGGCTCAAGCTCATTGCAAATATCATCTATATATCCAAGAGCAATGGTATGGATCTTGGATACCAGACTTTTCCCTTTATCCGTCAGCTTTATAACAACGATCCGCCTATCAGTCTCACTTTTATCCCTAATAACATAGCTGCTTTTTACCAGCCTCTCTACTATACCTGTGGCTGTACTCATGGGGACGTTCAGGCTGTCTGATACTTTTGACATCATAAGCTCACCCTGTTTTTCAAGCTGCAGAAGAAGAACAATTTCAGACTTGGATAACTCCAAGTCTATATTAATAATATCCCTCGGATAAAAAATCTTATTTATATTATTAAAAATCAAATCAAATATGGTGGAATTTATTTGCATGAACCAATCTCCTTTATTAGAATATTTCGACATCCGAAATATTCTAATAACAGAATACTCCTTTTACATCACTTTGTCAACACCTATTTTTTAACATTTAGGAAGTTATATTCTACTCCATAATTTATTAATTCTCTAGTGACCTGTCTTTGCCATCCTCTTTCTTACAAAAACCACAGATATCGTTACAAGTGCAGCGTAAGTAAGAACAACTACCGCCAGTGTTGTCATTCTCTCACTCATAGAACCATCGGCAAACATAACCGGCCCAAGACCGAAAAACGTTACAAGTAAAAATGCAGCCGCCATTATTACGCCAAAAAATATATTCATAATCATAAGTTTTTCCTCCTATTATAGATACCGGACTATGAATTTTTATACGTTCGATATCACTTATACATATAATTGTACCACCTTTTAATATTATTAATGCAAAAACACTTGAACATATATTGACTTACTACCTCTTTGGTGTTATACTACATTACATAACTAATGCAGTATAGGTGGTGGTGAAATGAAACTAGACCAAAACAGTATTAAGCCAATATATGTACAGATAGCCGAAGGTATCGAAGATGATATATTAAACGGCTTATTGGCTGTTGATGATCAGGCTTATTCCCAGTATCAGATTGCCAGGCAGTTTAACATTAATCCTGCTACAGCCGCAAAGGGAATAAATCTTTTAGTCTTAGAGGGAATTTTATATAAGAAAAGAGGTATGGGTATGCATGTATCGGAAAACGCAATGAATATAATTCAAAATAAAAGAAAGCAGAATTTTTTATCCACTCTTCTTAAGGAAATCATTCATGAAGCACAAAAGCTGGGAATATCCCGAGAAGAGTTAAAAAGCATGATAGACAGGTTTGAAGGAGGGGAATAACTTGAATAATGTTATAGTCTGCAATCAATTAACAAAGGTATATAAGGATAAGACAGCACTTGACTCTATAGATTTAAACCTTGGTGAAAATAAATTAATTGGGTTAATAGGAAGAAACGGTGCAGGTAAGACAACATTCCTGAAAACTTGTGCTGGCTATTTAAAGCCTACATCCGGCTCCATTAATATTTTGGGAGGTAACCCATTTGATAACCTTGACGTACTGTCAAATGTGACATTCATAGATGAAGAAATACAATATGATGAATCCCTCAGTCTCAATGACATATTAACCCTTGGAAAGGCATTCTATCAAAATTGGGATAGTGTATATGCAGATAAGTTAATCAGGTACTTTAACCTTGATGGTAAAAAGAAATACAGAAAGCTTTCCCGTGGTATGAAGACACAGTTTAATATAATAATGGGTCTTTCCTGCAGAGCCCCTCTTACACTGATGGATGAACCTACCTTGGGTCTTGATGTTGCTGTGAGAAAAGAATTTTACAATATTTTGATAAAAGATTATATGGAGAACCCGAGGACATTAATCATTTCCAGCCATCTCATGAGCGAACTGGAAAATTTACTGGAGGAAATGGTTCTGATTCATGACGGCAGGATTGTTTTTCATAAAAGTATCGAAGACCTCCAAGGATATGGACTTATTCTGAATGGAAAAAAAGAAATAATACACCCCTTTATAGCGAACAAAAAGGTGCTAAAGACAGAAACCTTTGGTTCAAGCCTTATTGCAGGTATTGAAAACAATTTGACAAAGGACGATCTCAATTACCTTAATGAAAACAACGTTGATATAAGCAAGGCTTCCATCGAAGATGTTTATATATGGCTTACAAACAACAGAAAGGCTGGTGGTTTTGATGATTTCAAGTAATAATGAGATGAGATCTTTGAAGGGCTATATTTTAAGTGAGCTCCTAACTTCAAAGAAGAATTATATAATCGGAGCTTCTATAATCCTGGCAAACTTACTGCTGTCAACAATGATTGAAATAATTATGCTTTCATTAGGACAAAACAGCTCTAATAACGGTGGAGTCCTGACAGTAGGTTTTGGTGTTGCATTCATTGTTATGTTTATATATTCAATAATACTTCCACTCAATAAATCTATTAAAACTAAATTTATATTTCCTATAAATAGAAAAATATATACTATTGGTAATCTTGTATCTTTTTATATAAATACATTTATACTACTGATAGTAACATGTAGTGCATATTTATTAGAACTTCTGACCTCCATGATACTCAAGTCGGTTTACAAAAATTTTGTTTATATAAATAAAGTTACCTTTGAAGTATACGCTATTGGATTCCTAATTTCTTTGTTGTACATTGTAGCATTTACAGCGTTTTCATACATGCTATTTGTAATTATTTCAAGGTATGGCCTTAAGAGCATCGTAACTATCTCTGTTGCTACTATATTTTTATTATTATTCCCCTTTGGCAGAAACATGATTTTTAAGTCAATTATGTTTTTTATCGGAGAGCAATCGTCCCTACTGCTAGCCATCAAGCTTATTGCTTGTACCCTTGTGTTTCAGCTTTTAAGTTATATACCAATAAAAAGCATGGAGGTGAATAAGTAATGAAAAAAATTTTTATTGCCTTGCTTCTATTAACTGCATTATCTTTCTTATCAACGCTGCTTCCACTAAACAATACCAAAAATATTGAGAAGCCCCTGACTGGCCAACAACCAAATAATAAAGTAGTTACCTCAACCTGGCCATGGCTTCCCATGATGCAGTTCGATAAATACAGATCATTATTTGACATGAATGGTGAAACTTCCGGTAAAATAATTAAAAGTACAAGTAACGGAATCAATATAGGGATTAAGGTACCATAATTTCCTGAACATAAATATAACTTCCGCTTATTGCCTCCATATAGGAATGTAAGGCAATTATAGCGGAAGTTTTTATTATTTTTGTATCATGAAAGCAACGATTACACTTCATTTATTTTGGAAATTATCATTTGTATGGGTTGATCATCACCCAGTTTTACTATTATTCTCTTATACCTTGTCTTTATGGTAGGTTTATTGTTTTCAAGGATTCTCACCATCAAAACCAGAAACTCCCTTAGGCTTTTTGCTATAACATATTTCTTGTTCTCATCGCTGCCATAATTTATGACCTGTCCAACAGTTCCATTTTCATCAGGATCCAGGTCAATCCCTATATAGTTGCCATTCTGGTCATGGGCAAATGGAATCCATTTTCTATTTGCATATACCTTCTTAACAGCACTCATAGGAATAGATTCCGCATCTTTCCCACATTCCTTCATCAGTTCCTTATCTTTTAATACATACAGCCAGTCACACCAATTCATAAACATTTCGCCTACTGAAAGGAACCTTAATCCAAGTATACTGCCCTCAAGATTTTCCTTCTCACCATTGTTGCAATGGTATAGTTCCTTTAATTGGCCAGGCAATTCAAATCCCATTTTTTCTTCAATTCCATTGACTTCTTCAATATCAACCCTCGGATTTAAATATGATTTAAAGCCCGGTTTTTCTTTTTCATATACTACTGTCACATAGTCCCAAAGTTCCTGTATACTTAGTTGTTCCACATTATTCATTCATATCTGCCTCTTTCAAAAATATTTACTTAGGAATGCCCCATTGATCAGTTTATTATTTGTTAGTACCATCTACAGTAAAAAGCGATTTTGCTGCAAATAAGTGTATAATTATTATGCAGTAAAACCACTTTTATTATATATGATACATTATGAAGTATCCACAAGTAAATATTAAACATTTAAAAGAAAGTATTATGAATAATCCTCAGACAGATTTTTGATATACGTTTGAATAAAATTCAATGTTTCATAGCTCTCATATTCTATTCTCATACCATACTCAAAAAAATCCTTGTGGGGAATTTTTCTTAGAATAACAGCTTTTAAAAATATAATCTTATGCTGCATATATAAATCAAACTGGAGAACATCATTAAGATAAAATGTTTCCTTGGAATATATTTTAAGGCCAAATGCACTTATATCCTTTATAATTGCAATATATTTCTTGTCTTTACCCTTTTTTCTTACATCAGCATATAAGGAAACCGGCTTCCTCTCATGAAGTCTCAATTCGGAGCCTGGTTCTATGGTATCAATGCGTAGTTTTATTACGTTGGCTTTTGGCTCTATGGATGTAACATTACACCCTATATTTATTATATTATTTTGTTCTTTTATCATAATAACTGCTGGATCGCCTTCAAGAAAATTCAGAATTGAGAACTGTTTTGTCAAACGAAGAGTAATTGAAGAATCACTTGCATCTATTATATCACATCTAAAGGGCTTGACTGCTGAATAGTGACTAACTAAAACAATCTTGTCAGTCTTTAATTCCATCTTATCACCTCAATATGTTGACATTTCATATGAAATAAGGCATGAACGAAAATAAGTTTATCTGTATATATAAATATTCTATAAAAGGTCATTAAAATCCTTCTTTTATATCATATTAAAAGTGATAAATCTATTACATTTGTCTGTCGCAAACCCCGTTGAAGCGTTCGTTATTTGCTCCGTCAAATGTAAAATTATTAACACTTTTAATATCAGTAATAAATAACTTTCAGTCATTAACAATAAAGCTTGCACCATAGTTTGCCAGATATTAAAAAATTCGTCTTACACCGACAATCCGTTGTTTAAAATACTCTTCCTCACGCGAGCTTATTGTTACAGAATAACCTAGTTTGCTGGCAATCAGAAACTCACTGGTATTAACAAAAATGCCTACAGTAGCTAGATCTTTTCGCTGTTCATCCAAGCTGAAAAAAACAAGATCTCCTGCCGCTGGTTTCTCCTTTGTGATGTCAATGGCCTTCCCCATCTTGTACTGCATTTGTATACTTCTCGGAAGCTTAACTCCATTTATTCTGCTGCAAATATACGTGAGACCTGAACTATCAATTCCCCAAGCACTAATACCACCTTGAAGAAATACTGTTCCCTTGAATTTTAATGCAGTAGCTACGAATGACTCGGCAGAAGTCTTAGCAACCTTCTTCCCTGCCTCAATATGTATGGTACCATTTTCGCTTATCCAGCCTGTCTTTTCATTGGGCAGTGCAACTTCATACCAATCCTGAACGCTTTTGATTACCGAAAACTCGGTCCCCATCACCACATCCTCTATAAGTGAACCATTTGCGATTTGAGACAGGACACTTGACTTCTTTACGGTAACTATTATTCTAGATTCAGAATTATCCTGGTCCAACGACGACGTGTCCTTGGTTATATATCTGGTTTTTACCCAACCCTTTAATCCATCTCCAGTCTCTACCTTAGACCATGATTCCTTAGTCTCAATTATATTGACTGGCTGGTTGTATAAAACCTGTGTAACCTTGTCAGCCTGAACAGTGGATTCCTTGAATAAATCTACGACAGTATCGGTTATAACACCTATGTTATTCCATGATGCTGATGTTGTGAAGGCTCCGGAAAAACTTGCTCCGGCATTTTCCTCCTTTTCTTTATTGCTGCACCCGCCAAAAATTATTAGCGTCATTAATATCGTCAGTATTACTTTCTTACCCATTGTTACCCCACTCAACTATAACTTTATAACATTTACATCATTTTGGTACATTTGGCAAATTGTATCCATTTCCCATTCCTTACAGGTAAAAAGAATTATTTGCCTTTTTATTGATAAGTCCTTAAGTACTTTCAATGTATCGATAGTCCTCTTATGATCATAAAAAGAAAATATCTCATCTAGCATAAGGGGAAGAGTCTCTCCTTTTAACATCAAAAGTTCCGAAGCTGCAATTCTTAATGCAAGATAAACCTGCTCCACCGTGCCGCAGCTAAGCATGTCCGCCGGCACCACCGCACCTGTTTCCGGTTCCACAAGCCTCAATACAAGATTGTCATCAAGCTTAAGCCTGTCATATTTATTACCGGTCATTTTATTTAGTATATGCCCGGTCTTTTCATTCAATGCAGGTACAAAATCCCTGTGAATTTCCATGCTGGCTTCATTAAGGGTTTCAAGAGCAGTTTTAAGAGAAAATATTGTATCCTCCAATTCCTCTTTACTTGCCTCTAAATCATTTAACTCTTCGACTATTTTCTGAAGTTCCTCATCTTTTAAGGAATTCTTTAAAATAGTTTCAAGTTCTTTTGTTTCTAAAAGAATATTCTGGATATCTTCAGCATTATTCCTATCTTCTTTTTCAAGTGTCTCCTCAAGCTCTAAAAGGGATGATTGCTGTGATAATAAATGACCTAGCTGTCCTTCCAATAAAGTCATCCTGATATTTTGAAGAAGAATATCACAGTCATTTTCAATGGTTGTTATATTTTGGGATGCCTTATAAAGTTCATTGTTCACATCTTCAATCGTATCCAATATATTAACACCCGATATCTGTACCGCCTTTTCAATGCATTTTTTATATTCAGACTTTACATCTTCTTTTCTTGATGCCATATACCTGCTGCTGCCGTTATATTGTGAAGCCTTTTTGTTATATGTATTTTTAACAATATCAAAATACTCTTTATTTATGGACTCCTGCTCCATATCAATGCCTGCTGCAAAAAGCTTCTCCTGTATGTTACTTAATGATACCGCTTTCTGCTTTTCTAAAGAGGTAAGCTTTTCTTCAAGCATGGAAAGATCATTATTCAAGTCGCTAAAATAGCTTACATTGCTTTTGTATAGAGCATGGAGCCTGAAAAACTCCTCTACTGAAGCTGCTTTTACTGTGAGAAGAATATCCTCTATTCTTTCCTCAAGTTTATTAAGCTCTGATTCCAAGTCATCTTTTTCATAATGTTTCTCGTTATTAGAATCATCATGGAAACTACCATGCCTGTTGTCTTCCGACACCAATAAATCTGCCTTATCATAGCTTGATTTCAGTATGAAAATCAATATGGCAATTATGGCAAATACAGGTACACCTGCAAGAAATAATGGATTTATAAAAAAACATACTATAGACAAAGCCACAAGTACACAACTGACTATAATTGCTGCATTATAAATACCCAGTCCCTTTTTCTTATTGGTGGTATAAAACTTTTCCCTGGCATAACTATCCGAAAATACCTCTCCTCTTATATTATTAATTTGTTTTTTTATATTGTCAACTTTAATATTCAATTCCAGCATTTCTTGGTCTACATCGCTGCCTAAATATTTAAAGGCCGATATATTTTCTAAAGAACCTTCTAATTCCTCCATATTGTCTTTCTTCTTACATAACCTTTCTTTACTTGCCGCCAACTCTTCATAACAATCCAGATAATCTTTGAATTCACTGACTAACTGTGCCAGCTCACCATCCGAAAGTTCCATAAGCCTCAAATCGCAATTATTATTTGTATCACTCTCCCTGGTATTTTCCAGTAATGAAACCTGCTCATCATGAAGCACTTTCATTCTATCCAAAATCTCTCTAAGGCTGCTTTCCCTAAACCTTGCATCTTCCAAATCCTTTCTAAGCTTCAAATAAGCTCTTGATTTATTTATGCTATCTTTGAAGCTATTGAGCCTCTCCAAATGAGCAAACTTTTCTTTAAGCTCCTGCTCTAAAAGTATCAGCTGGTTTCTTTCCCTTTGCATTTCAGCCTTTGCAGACTTTAGTTCCTGTAATCTGGCATTGATCCGTTCAAGAGAAGTTGATGAACCTTTTACATTTCCTGAGTATTTTCTTATAGCCTCCTTTAAGGCTTTTTCTCCCTTAATAAGGGATACATCCTCAAAACCTGTTTGGGCAAGATTAATAAGAATATTTTTAAGTTCGCTAAGACCTGCATCATCAATCAATGCACCTGTCTGCCTTACAAAAACAGTCTTTTCAAAACAAACCTCATTAAGCCCTAAATGATTTTGTGCAAACAAAAGATTTTTGTTTTTACCTATCTCAAATGTATTTGTTATATCATTAAAAAAAGAGTCAAAGACCCTTGCTGAATTATCTTCAAAATTCCTATTTACCCTAATTTGCTGTCCATTATCCAGGATATATTCCATAGATCCTGAAAAACCGGCCTCTTTCCATGGCTTGTACTTTTTAGGGTTGTCAGCACCCCCGCCTTTTATCTGTTTTGAACCTTTTATTCCATAAAGCATATATTTTATGAAGTTTTGCAGTGTAGTTTTTCCAGCTTCATTTTCACCATATATTAAATTTATGCCATCATCTAAATCCACTACGTGATTATTAAATTTACCAAATGCAGTTAATTCCAGCCTTTTTATTTTCATAGATCAATCTTACCTTTCTCCAAGGCTTTAAGTCCAAAGTCTAAAGATCTTTTAAGCTTTTCTTTATTTCTTTCATCCTTTTCATCATCTATCTTTCTAAGCATTTTTCTGACAAATAACCCTCGAAGTCCCGGCTCATTGGAAATTTCGTCAATACTATATGGAGGCCTTGTATCATCTATGAGTTTAATAAAGAAAACCTTCTCGTTAAAATCTTCCTCTATCTGCTTGAGACTTAAGCCTAACTCATATTCCGAAAAACCTTTTAGTTTGATAGACACCAAACCATTTGAAGAAACATTTTTTAAAAGATCTTTTAATTTTTCAACTAACTTTTCATATGTATTTAAGCCTGTAACATCTAGTTCCATATTGTAATACTGCTTTTTAGAAGTCCTTATAAATTCATATTCCAGCTTTTTTCTTAAATCGGCTGACTCTCTGTATAAAGTGCATAAAAATACACCATGTTCATCTTCTTCATCAAATCCCAAAGGTTCCGGGCTTCCAGGATTAAATATACACCCATAGCCGCCAATATCTTCAGCCCTCTTGTGAAAATGGCCGAGTGCTGCATAATCCATGCCCCAATCAGCCAAATTGTGGCTTGATACAGGATTTAAAACAGTCTTGCCAAAATTCATATCTACAGTTCCATGCAGCATAAGTATATTATAATAGTCGTTGTTTAAAGTTATATCCGGCATAGCCGGTTCCACCCTGTTGCTGTTCTCAAATCCCATACCGAATACACAGGCATTAATATCTTCAAAACAAAAAAAACTCTTTTCGGGGCTCAATATAAAGACATTATCTGCCCAAGAGTAATTTTGATATAATGAATTTGATGCATAAGGGTCGTGGTTGCCCGGCATCATAACCACCTTTATTTGAGGTATGCTTTTAAAAAGCTCATTTACATGGTTAATTGTAGAGCGTCTAATATATGCATGCTCATATAAATCCCCGCTTATAAGAATCATATGAACCTTCTCTATTTTTGCAGTATCCACAATAAAGGATAAAACATCCTTCAAGTCCTGACGTCTGGCAGATGACCTCTTTGTATCTCCTCCTAATGAAGTAAAAGGCATGTCTAAGTGTATGTCGGAGCAATGCAGAAACTTAAGTTTATTCATTCAAAACACCCTGTAAACTGATTATAGCTTTCAAAATCCTTTCCGAACACTAAAATTCGTGAATTAAATTTATTTGTTTCCTTAAGGCTTGTAATCTTTTTATTAACATCTTCATACGGCTCATTTGTAATTACAAATATATGGTTATTGGAAACGGGAAAAACCTTATTAAATTTTTCCTTTATTTTATCAATAAATGGATTGTTTTCAAATAGGGATTTGAAATTTTTATCCTCAATATATACTACATTAAGATCTATAAAAAGATTCTTTGCTTCAACCATCTCTTTCTCCAGTTCCTTACTAAGCAAATAATTATAATCAGGGCGAGTTATCTTTTTATTCCTTTGGACCGCCTTCATACATGATATAACGGGTGCCATGTGCCCTGCTATGGTTTCTAATGTCAACATATATTCATCATCACAGATGAGCGAATCTTTGTATTTTAAAACAATTATGACTCCCAACATCTCCAGTTCCAACTTATCTAGAAAAATTGGAATTATAAGGATTCCCGAGCACTTTCCTATATCATCTGCAAGGGATTTGCTTAGATATTTATGTGCAGCCATTTCTCTGGCCTCAAATACAATATCTCCTTCCATTATTTTTTTCCAGTCTTTATTGATTTTAATTTCTTTTTTTCTTGTTTTTATGTTAAGACAGCCTTTAATCTTGAAGCATTTTTTCTCTTCATCATATAATGCAGCTATTGCTTTTTCAACATCAAAGGATACATTAAGTGTTTTTAGCGTCAAGTCCATAAGCGTGTCCATATCATTTGAGCTGTTAACATTTTTCATAAGTTTGTTCAGTGAAATAAGATCTGACAATTTATTCTCCAAAAGTTTTTTCTGGTCATTAACCTTTTTGAAAAGCTGTGCATTTGATAATGCGATATATGCAGCTGATGCAAGGCTTTCAGTCAGTTCAAAAACGCCTTTATTATATTCAGCACCTGTTGTAGTAGGCCCTAAAGATACAAAACCAAGGACTTTCCCGGATTTTAGAAGAAGTATGATAAATTTACTCCTTAAAAATTTTATTGCATCGATACCTTCTTTAAATAAACTGTTAAAATAGTCGGCAGATTCCTTTTCTTCCATGTTTAAAATCACCTTGGATGCATCAACTAAGGTTTTCTCATTTGCATTTAAACCCAGCATCAGTTCCGCATCCTTAAAACATATATCCTTAAATGCCTTAAGCTTGAAATCCTCACTAGCCTCATCATATAAAACAAATCCAGTAATTGAACTTAGTGTAAGCTCTGAAAAAACATCGATTGCGAGATTGTAAAGTGCATTTAAATTCAGTTCACTCAATAGTGCTTTTGAAGATTGATTGATTGCAAAAAGGTTAAATACTTTTTCATCCAGTTCCCTGTTCATCTCCTGAAGATCTTCAAACCTTTTGTAGTTCTCAAGTGCATTGTTATAGAGCTTCATCAATGCTTCGGCTATGATATAATCTTCACTTTCAAGCTGTCCCATAGCCTTGTTTGATATTAATATAAATCCAAATAGATAATCATCTATTATAAGAGGAATAACCATTGCAACATTATAGGACTTAATAATAACTTCGTCAAAGTACTTCCTTAGAACATCGTGTTCATAAAGAAGGTATCCGTAAAATTTGGGCAAGTCTGATAGCTCTTTTGTGTTTTCTATCCGAGTAATAACACTATCCTCGCCTTTTATGTTTTTAAGAACAAAGTCTTTACCCTGCAAAGAAAATATTGCAGACCGCTCTATAGTCAATAGCTCATTTGTAAATTCAAAAGCTCCATCAACTATCTGCTCAAAAGTCAACCTCTGAGAAAAGAAATCAATGGCCTTTATTATTCCTGAATACCTGAATATTTTAGTTGAAAGAAATCTTTCCTTGTTTTCCTGCTCAATTCTGCTTAAAATCTGATCATATTCCATATTTAATCGTTCCTTATCATATCTCATTAATTTCTTCGTTTTGGTAGTAAAAGGTAGTATTGAGAATTGTCGTTTTAATCTCTCTTACATTCTTTCTTATATCAATTATTGTATTGGGATATGCCTTTTTTAGGACAGTTACTTCCCCTTCTCCCTTTGTCCTTAGATAGTTAGAAATAGCCTTCTTTCCATCTTCGCTGTACTTCAACTTGTTCTTTATATCACAAAATCGTTCCTTAACCCTTTCAAGGGCTAACATCTGTGCACTGGTAAGATCTGTGGAATACAATGACATTTCCTGTTTGGCTTTTAATAATTCATCTTTTAATTTTCTTATAACTATATCTATTTTTTCATAGGTTTCCTTAAGATCTGTTCTGTTAAATCCCTTTACACTGATTTGAGTCTTGGCTTCGCTGGGAGAACCTATTACGGTAGCAACAACCTTATATTCTGCCTGTATATTTCCACCTATTATTTGACCTTTAGGGGAATCCACTATTACCTCTTTTGCAATTATGGTACTGTTGATACAGTAAAATCCTATATGTACACGCCCTTCGCAAATTATTACTGCATCGGATACAAACTTGGTATAAATATCTTTTTTGGACTTAATAACAGCCTTATTCTTACCTGCTACCCCGCCCTTAATATATATGTTGCCGCCGCGGCTGATAATTTCCTTTATGCTTCCCACACCATAGATACCTAAAATCTCAATATCATGATCAGCTGTTATTGAGAAATTATCTTCAACTGAGCCTTTTACTGTAATATAACCGTCGAAATCAATATTCCCGGTTTTGAAATCCACATTGTCAGGAATCTCAAGATGATTTGAAACGCTTATTCTATCACCTATATAATTAACAGCACCACTTCTTAAAGCATATAGTTTGGTTATTCCCTCCTCATAGCATTCCCTTACGGAAATTTTATCATAAAGAAGCGGATATTTTTTTCCGGGCATAGCCATTATAAGTGTTCCCCTAACGGATTTCCCATGTGTCCCTGCAGTAGGATCAATTCGTTCTCCGAGCCATTCTCCTTCCTTTACATGGTTGATTAGACTTAATTCATAATAATTAACCTTGCCATCGTCCATTATACTGGGCTTGGGTTCAACTATTTCATACATTTTTATTACCGAATCTTCACCATTTATTGGCTCAATGCCTTCAGCAATAAGAATTTTAGTCTGGTTTTTCAATTCTCCAAGTAAAGCTTCCTGCTTTACCCCAAAAACAACTCCCTTTTCACTGAGCTTTTTTAAAATTTCTTTTAAAAGCTCAACATTCCTGCCTGTATTTAACTCATCATCTGAAACAAACAATGTTATATATGCTTTAAGACCATCATCTGATACTTCTACAGTTACCCGTTCCTTTACGTCGGCAAACTTGATTTTCTTCACCGGAGAATACAGAACAGCACTTTTAATGGCCATAAAGCTTGTGATCTGAATTTGAGGATGTTTGGCTATTATACCGTTAAATGCATCCATTGTCATTCCTTTTTCAAATGATTCAATGAAAAACTCTTCATTTTTCTTTGTAATTTTTATATACCTGTCCATATATATTACATCTTCCATCGAATCCACTCCTATAATGGGTACTGTTGGTAATTTTCAACAAACAATTTTATTATCATCTTTATATAGAATATTCCGTAATTTCATAGATATAAAAAGAGTACACAAAATAATAATCGGCATTTGCTTAGTAAGTAATGAGCATATTTTTATCCAATAAAATATGCCATTACATCAATAAAAATTTCTTTTACTTGACAACCAGGTGTGGATGTTTGATATAATATTCATATAGGCTCATATTTGACTCTTTTAAAATAATCCAAATAAAAATCATTATAAATTTTACATTTGCAGAGTAAATAACGAACGATTTAACGGGATTTACGATAGACAAATGTAAGGATCAATAGATTTTTATACAAATTTCAAATTATTATGTATTTCTCGCCTTTCTGTAATACAAATTGATTTTTTAGAATTCTCCTATGGTAAAAGTTAAGCTGTGATTTTTCAACCTTGGTGTTGTCATGAGAAATTGTAGTATTTGTATCAATTGACATACGTGAATTTCAATACAAAAGAGAAGTAATGTTAATCCATGGATCGAAAAAACATGAGGTGACTTTGATGAATAATATTTCACAAATGGAGTATGATGATTTAGAAATTCTCGAAGATGTAGTTGAAGATAACTCTAATTATACCACCCCCTGGAAAATAATTGTTGCTGACGATGACATCGAAGTCCACAGGGTTACAAAACTTGTCTTAAAGAATTTTAAATTCCAGGAAAGAGGCCTTGAGATTCTTAGTGCTTATTCAGAGGCACAAGTCAAGGAACAAATTTGCCAACACCCTGATACAGCGGTTATATTTCTTGATGTCATAATGGATAAAGAAGATTCAGGATTAACCATAGTAAAATTTATAAGAGATGAGCTCAAAAACAGATCTGTAAGAATCATTCTGCGTACAGGACAGCCCGGCCAGGCACCAGAGGAGCATACCATTGAAAATTATGATATTAACGATTATAAAGAAAAAACAGAACTCACATCCAAGAAATTATTCACTTCTTTGATAACAGCACTCAGGACATACCAGCATATAACCGAGCTAGAGCATAGCAAAAAGGGCCTTGAAGAGATAATCGTTTCTACTACTGATATATTCAGTCGCCATACAAAAGACGGATTCTATGACATATTGTTGAAGGGTCTTATTTCAATCGTTTCAGCAGGAAGGAACAATGTATCTGAGGTAATATCCGGACTTGTTTGTGTAAAGGATGACAGTGGTTTTCCAATTGTTTCGGCTAAAGGAGATTTCTCATTAAATGTAGGCCTACAGCTTAAGGATTCCGTATCTGCAGGTGATTATCTTTCAATTTTAGACTTCACATCCAACAGTGGATGTTATTTTTCCGATAAAAATGTACTGCTTTGCATTAAATCCGAACTAAATCCTTTAGTTCTGGTTTATATAAAAAGCAACCATGATTTTTCTTATATGGAAAAAAACCTTTTATCAATTTTTTATTCCAATGCCATTGTTAATCTGAACAACTTAGAACTATCCCATGAGATAGAAAGTACTCAAAAGGAAATCTTATATACATTAGGTGGAATAGCTGAGGCAAGATCTCAAGAATTGGGTAAGCATGTTTTAAGGGTTGCAGAGTTTTCCAGAATAATTGCCTTAGGTTATGGGCTTTCAGTTGAAGAAGCCGATATAATTGCACAGGCTGCCCCGATGCATGATATAGGCAAAATCGCTATTCCGGATGAAATATTAAATAAGCCCTGCAAGCTTACATCGGAAGAGTTTGAAATTATGAAGGCTCATTCACAATTAGGTTATGATCTTTTAAAGACTTCCTCAAGAATGACTCTTAAGGCTGCAGCCATTATTGCTCTTCAGCATCATGAAAAATATAACGGCACCGGTTACCCTAAATGTTTGAAAATACTACGGAACAAGAAAATTTATCAAAATGGTCTGCTCTTAAAAACCGTTTTGCTGAACTTCTTATAAGAAGCTTCAGCTTTTTAAACAGGTTCAGTTTAAGATCTAGAATAATGGTTTCTTTTATAATTATGTCCATTATACCTTTAATGATTGCCAGCTTAACTTCGTTTATTATAACAAGATCAACTATACAAAAACAAGCAATTAGCCACTCAGACCAAATTGTTACTCAGATTGCAGAAAACATAAACTTTGTAACCAAATACTATGATGATATGATGTCTCATTTTATAGTTGACCCAAAGATACAGTCTGCAATATGGAAATCAATAAATCTAAAGGACAGCAACAAAGAGAAACAGCAAAACCTGGATTATATCAATACAAGCATCTCTGACTTTTTATCCACAAAGTCAACAGATATAAGTGCACTTGGAATATATGCATCCGGAGGTTATAGCTTTGGAGTTTTTCCAAAAGGTATTTCTCCCAATAGTTTTTTTGACGAAGCAGGCAAAGAAAATAATTTACTCAAAAAAATAGTGTCGGCCAATGGTTCTCCTGTTTGGGTTTCTCCTGCAGAATGGCTTGTGCACTTTAATAAAAAAATGAATAGCATTATTATATGCAGAAACTTTAATAAAATTGACAGTACAAGAAATATAGTTCTGATAATGGAGCTTAAAACATATAAACTTAGTGATTTATGCTCACCAGATGGCATTTATGATGAAAGCATAAATAATACTTCCTTTATCATTGATGAAAACGGAAATATAGTATCCCACATGGAAGAAAATATAATTGGACAGAATATTGCAGCATTCATTAAAAGCAAACCAATAATTGACAGAATAAAAATTTCAAAAGGGTTAACAAGCTTTCGAACTACTGTTAATAATACCGATTCCTATATAAGTGCAATAGATATAAGCATAAATGAAAATTGGAAGCTTATTAACATAATTGACAACTCGCTGCTTTACAGGGACACCTATAAGGCAATATACATTTCCATAATTATATGGGGCATATGTGTATTTATAGCATTTATCATATCAATGGGTATTTCCCTCAATGTATCAATTGCGGTAAAAACCGTTGCCAAAGGGCTTTCTGATATTGCAGAAGGAGAAACACATTTGGACAAAAGGCTTGAGATAACATCCAATGACGAAATTAGAGATCTTGTAATTGCTTTTAATAAAATACAGGATAAGGAAAAAGAAAATATAAAATCAATTAAAAATAGTCAGCTTGAACTTATCGAAACCCTAACCACCCTTCAAAATACGCAAGCACAGCTTGTGCAATCAGAAAAAATGGCCTCTCTAGGAAGCCTTGTAGCGGGCATTGCACACGAGATCAATACTCCTATAGGTATAAGTGTGACAGCAGCTTCTCATATAATGTCAAAAACTCAGGACTTTACCTCTCTATTGGAAAGTAAAACTTTAAAAAGAAGCGATCTTAATGAATTGTCAACTACCCTGACTGAAGCAATGGAAATTTTATTAAGAAATTTACATAGAGCCTCAGAACTGATAAAAAGCTTTAAACAGGTTGCAGTTGACCAAACTCATGAGGATAAAAGAGAGCTGAATGTGAAAAAGTATCTTGAAGAAATTGTCTTAAGTCTTACGCCATCTTTAAAAAAGAGAAAAATCAATATTCATATAAATTGTGATGACAACATACAGATCAAAGTGTATGCAGGCTCAGTATCCCAGATAATCACCAATCTTATTATGAATTCACTTATGCATGCATATGAAATAGATGATACGGGTACAATCGTTATAAAGGCTTACAATTCTGCCGACAACAAACTTATTCTGGAATTTTCCGATGATGGAAAAGGTATGGAGCAAGATGTTGTGTCCAAAATATTCGATCCTTTCTTTACCACTAAAAGGGGTAATGGCGGTACCGGCTTAGGCCTTCATTTAGTTTATAACATAGTGTATCAGATGCTTGAAGGTACTATTGTCTGTAAAAGCGAGCCCGGAAAAGGTACTAGTTTTGTAATAGAGTTTCCAATTAAGGAATGACTAAAATATTACTTACGCTTTTGAGCGGGTGTTGACAAGTTAAGTCAACACATGAGCTAAATTTATAGCGTAAGTTAATTCTTAGTCATTACTAAGGATTAGAGGGTAAATCAAATATCCTTTTTCTCATAAATTCTGCTGGATATAAGATATGATATATAAAGCACAATGATGGATGCACCTAAGAATATAGCATAAGCCATATACGTTTTCTCCTCAAGAATCTTACCTATATCACTAAATAATCTGCCAACTGTACTATCTGAAGGAATAAGGCTAATCATAGGTGCTGCAAACCCGATAAGCATTAAAGGCAGGTATGTCAATACCCTTGCTTTAGTGTACCCAACTTTAAAATACATGGGAATTTGAAAAGAAATAACTGCAGCAAACATTAAAAAACCAAAACATACTACAAACAATAAGGCCTCAATCTCTATATCCTTTTTTATAAATACAGATGATACATATACTGATAATATGGCAAATATCATTGATAATATTGCCGAAAATAATGAAAATATATATCTTCCTGCTACAATATCCTTTCTTTTAAGAGCAAAGGTCCCGTAAAGCCTATCAAGAGAATTCTTTTCCCCTATTGAAAACGGATATGCCACAAAAAATGAAGCCCAGATCATAAACATTGGTGGTATCACATAAGGCTCTTTATTACCCATCCCAAATAAAAGACCTACTGCAATAAGAAGTAAAAATAGTTTCATATATGGCTTAACAGTTAGAATATCAATCCTTACCACATTAACTGCTTTCATCATACCAATGCCCTCCCCTTATTCATAAAGACTATAATATCGTCCATTGTACATGTTTCAATCAGGACTTTATTACCCATCATGCCCGATTTATCAGCTCCTATAAGGCCTTCAAACCCTGCCCCATGCTCCCTTAAACCCATTATCATTTTCTTTTGCTCCGGATTAATATCGCCTTTTCCGCCTTTAACAATACAATAGCTTTCCAAAAGCAAATCCTTTGTCCCTGTAAAGACAATCTCTCCGTTATTTATAAATGTAATGTAGTCGGCCACTTTATCAAGATCGGAAGTTATATGGGTCGAAAATAAAACACTTCTCGTATCGTTAATTACAAACTCGCTTAATATGTCCATGAGTTCATCCCTAGCCACCGGGTCAAGTCCGCTCGTAGGCTCATCAAGTATTAAAAACCTGGCATCATGTGATAAAGCCACTGCAATCATAAGCTTCATCTTCATTCCCCTTGACAAATCCTTAACCTTCTTTTTTCTCTCCAGGTTAAACTCCTTCAGATAACCAACAAATTTATTGCTGGACCATTTCTTATAAAAGAACTTTACAGCTTTCTCAACATCATTAAGATTCCATTCATCCACAAAATAGGGTTGATCAAATACCACCCCAACCTGTTCCTTTATATTATCTTCATGAGTTATACTATCAAGGCCGAATACCTTGATATCACCGGATTGTCTTTTTATCATATTAAGTATAAGCTTTATGGTTGTAGTTTTTCCTGCACCATTGGGCCCAATAAACCCCATAATATAGCCCTCAGGTAACGAGAAATTAACATTCTTTAAGGAAAAATCCCCAAAGCACTTATTTAAATTGCTAATTTCCAATACATTACTCATAATTCTCCTCCTTAAGCATTGCTTCGAAAATACCCTGAAGTTCATTCTTGCTTATTTTCGCTATTTTCGCTGAGTTTATAGCTGTAGTAAAACTGCCCTCAATATCCCTCAAAAGCTGCTCGCGAACCATTTCTGAGTTTTTAGGCAGAACATAACAGCCTTTTCCCTGCACGTTTGCTACAAAACCTTCCTGCTCCAGATCACCATAAGCACGGGTTGTTGTGATAACACTTATTTTAAGATCCTTTGCCAGCTGCCTTATGGATGGCAGCAGCTCACCCTCCGATATATCCCCGCTTAATATGACATTTTTTATCTGTTCCTTGATTTGTTCATATATAGGAACCCCGCTGCTATTTGATATAACTATTCTCACGTTGGTACCACCTTGTTATATAGTTTATAGTGTACATATACTATATATACATTATAAACTGTATAATAGTTGTTGTCAATTGGTGGAATAAAAATTTCTAATTATACATTACAAATCAAATGTAAAATTACCTTTACATTTAACACGGGTAGTGATATACTATTAATGTAAAGTTAACTTTACCTTTTTCGTGGAATTGGGGTGATTTGTATTTGAAAAATAGGATAAAGGAACTTAGAGAGAAGTTTAAATTGACACAGGATGAATTGGCAGATAAGGTAGACGTATCAAGGCAAACAATTATATCACTGGAAAAAGGCAAGTACAATCCTTCAATCATGCTGGCTCATAAAATTTCACAGTTATTTGAATTAACCATTGAGCAAGTTTTTATATTCGACAAGGAGGAGGAACCTGAAAATGAAAAATAGTACTTTTAGAGAACAAAGTTTAATAAAATCCAATTATGACATCTTTTTAGTATCTTTAGTTTCCGTTGTTTTTACCTTACTAGGCATGTGTTCCATAGATTATATTTATATTTACGGAATACCAATTTTATTCATTCCATTCATTTTTACATTCATGCCTTTTAGAAAGCTAAAAAATGGTGATGAAAGAGTAAAATCCTTGACCTATATAACGAGCTTTACAGCATTGATGATTTTTATGTCCATATCTGCAATAGCATGTATATGGCTTCACTTTAACTTTAATAAACATCATATAATTACTATCAGTATAGATACAATAATAGAAAATATATTTTTAGGACTAGGTATTCTGTTCTTTGCCTTTTCAGCTTTATTTGCTTTTTTCAGAAGACGATATTAGAATAAAAACCACTATTTACATTGATAAAAACTCTAATCCCCCTGGTGTTAAGGAATGATTGAAATATTACTTACCGTTTTGAGCGGGTGTTCACGAGTTAAGTAATTTAGAAAGCGAAATTATACAGAAAGTTATATTTTCAACATGATTAAATTGGGACAAATATAAGAAAAAACTGGTTACAAAATACAGCTAGTATTATATAATATTTTATTATAAAAATATAAAGAGATATTGATTTTTCAACATTCCTAATATTTTAATAACTTCAATTTTATGAAACCAGGGGGATTTTATATGCGTAGAAGACTTATTGTTTTATTTCTAATTTTATCATTTTGTTTTAACCAGCTTTTAGTTCCAGTGTTTGCCGAAAATGAGCAAGAGTATACCTATACCGAGTCAAACGGAGAAATAACAATTACAAAGTATACCGGGCCGGATGTAAGTGAGCTGTCAATTCCAGGGACTATAGATGGCAAGCCTGTTACTTCAATAGCAGATAGCATTTTTATCAGGGAAGAATCTTCAACTGGCGGTACACCCGTTCCCGTTCCTGTTCCCTTTCCCAATTCTTTTGAATTTACTGTATTGAAAAAAATAATAATCCCGGAAAACGTAAAATCTGTGGGTCGCATGTTTAGCAGCTGTGATAATCTTCAGACTGTTGAGATCCCAAGTACGGTTACAGAAATTAAAGACGTATATATTGCATTTATGACTAACAGAAAACTTCAATCAATTGATGTATCGAAAAACAATTTAAACTACTCAAGTGAAAATGGAATATTATTTAATAAGGACAAATCAGAACTTATATATTACCCACGTGGTAAAAGGGATACTGAGTATACAATTCCTCGAAGTGTAACAGATCTAGGCCCATTATCGATAAGATGCGATAATCTTATTAGCATTAATATACATGAAAATGTAAAAGATATATTCAGCCATTCAATTAATGGTAATTCCTTAGAGTTGATAAACGTATCTACTGATAATCCACATTTCACCAGTGATGATGGAATACTTTATAATAAAGATAAAACCATAATGATAAAATATCCTCAGAATAAAAGTAATTCTGATTATATTATTCCTTCAACTGTTAACGTCCTAAGTTCTATGGACTCAAACAATCTGAAAACTGTCACTATTCCAGAAAGCGTTTATGAAATGCCTAGTAATTTGTCATCCTGCACCAATTTACAAAGTATTGCTGTCCATGAAAAAAATACTGTTTATTCAAGTGAGGATGGTGTACTATTTGATAAAGCCAAATTGAAACTTATCAGCTATCCAAGGTGTAAAACCGATACAGTTTATTCAATTCCTTTAGGTGTTGAAAAAATACCCTCCAACGCTTTTAATATTGTTAATTCCATAACAAGAGTTAACGTTCCAAGCAGTGTAACAAGCCTGGATTCAACAGCATTTTTTGGTTGCACTAATTTAAAGTCAATGTATTTTTATGGTGATGCACCTGAAGCAACTTACCCTGTATCCTTCTCTTTGGTCATTAACAAAGACTTCAAATTTTATTACGCCGAAGGCAGCAAAGGATTTACAAACCCATGGAAAGGGTTTCCTGCAGAGTCATTTGAGGGTGTAAAGTACGAAGTCATATCTACTCCAAAATGGGAACAGGCACATCCATTTTCAGAAGGCTTGGCAGCAGTTGTAATGGATACAGGTGATGAACAATTGGGTAAACGTTGGGGTTACATAGACACTACAGGACAAACAGTTATCAGTCCAAAGTACTTGGAAGCAGATGATTTTAACGAAGGAGTAGCCTCTGTAAAGAATGGTACAATAAAATTTATTGATAAGACAGGAAAGGTGGTACTTGATTCTGCAAATCTTGTTAACGAATACACCGGTTATAACGGAGATTACGCTTCTTCCGCAGTATGTTCACAAGGTATAGTCGGATTCAACCTACCACCACTTAATTGTACTGATATATTTGACATTAATGGTACTTTTGCTTTTGGAAGTGATGAGTCATTTAAAATGTGGTTGTTACCATTTTCTGAAAATGTATCTTGCGGGGCATTCTATAATACTTTGGAAGGCTCTATAAGAAACGGTTTTATTGATATAAACCATAATATAATCTATCCTGAACAAACTGAACCTGGATACCTGTACGGTTTTGATCAGGGACTGGCCCTTGCAGGCAGTAAAGAAAAAAACGGTAATATAAAATTCGGCTTTATTGACAAGTCTGGCAAATACGTAGTTGTACCACAGTTTGACAATGTCTTTCTTAACAACAACAAACAAGCGTTCTTTGAAGGTCTCGCTGTAGTCTCTCAAAACAACAAATGGGGTGCTATTGATAAAACCGGAAAATATGCAATAAATCCTGTTTGGGATAATATGCACATTTTCAAGGAGGGCTTGGCTTGGGTAGAAAAGGATAACAAATGGGGATGCATCGATAAAACTGGGAATGTAATAATTAAACCTTCTTATGACAGCTTTACTACCTTTGCAAATGGAATAGCTCTGGTAAGGAATAATGGAAAATTCTGTTTTATTGATAAAAAAGGCAATTATATTGGTGGGTTGACAGAAGATATAGATAATGTAAGCTGCTTCAATGATAATGGTATCATACAAACAATGAAAAATAATCTCTTTGGTGCAATAAAGGTTTTAACAACGCTTGAAACACCTGAATCAACTGCTACACCAGCACCTACAAAGCTTACCATATCACCACCTTCAAATACACATACACCTGTGCCCACGGTTCTGACTCCAACACCTACCTCTACGCCTGCATTTACGCCAATACTTACACCTACAAACTCACCAGTACCAACATATACCATTACTCCATTTCCTTATACAACCGATTATCCAACACCTACATTCACGGCTACAGCTACACCTACGCCATCATCATATACAAACGGTTCAGGTGGTGGAATATATGTTACTGGACAAATTACATATACCCCTACCCCTACACATACACCTATACCAACACTATCTGCAGCAATATCAATCCCCTATTCTAAGTTAAGACTCACCTCCACATCTACTAATACGCCTACACGTACCCCTACTAATACACCTACTAGTATAAAAAATGCTACTCCATCTGGACAAAATCCGTCACTTTCTTCCGCTGTATCAAATAGTCCTACAGCAACTCCAACTGCAGTGCCGACAATAACACCTTCTGCTACTCCAACTGCTAAAATAACAGTTACACCTTCTGCAACGCCTGCATTAGAAACTGAGCCAACAAAAAGCAAACCTGCTGCTATTATATTTAAAGACATACAAAGCCATTGGGCAAAAATTCAAATTACAGAATTGGTTGGTAAAAACGTTATCAGCGGTTATGAGAACGGCACTTTCAGACCTGATAACAATATAACACGAGCAGAACTGGCTGTAATCATAGTAAAAGTCCTTGGGTTAAAGCTCTTATCAGGAGATACAAAATTCAACGACGATAATGATATTCCTGCCTGGGCAAAAGCATACATAAATACAGCTGCAGAATCAGGTATAATTTCTGGATATGGGGACAACACCTTTAAATCAGACAAACCTTGCTCACGACAGGAAATTGTGGTTATGATTATGCGTGCATTCAAATTTGGAAGTTCTAACAAAAAGCTGAATCTAAAAGATTCCTCAGCCATCCAGAATTGGGCTAGGGATTATATAACAAAAGCTATAGAGCTTCAAATCATAAAAGGTTATGAAGATATGACTTTCAAGCCTGAAAAAAATGTTACCAGAGCTGAAGCAGCAGCAATAGTAAGTAATTCATTGAAGAAGAAATAATTATAGAAAATAATTTTCATCCATTTAATGGTGCCATATTAGTGGTATAAGGGTCTAAACATTAAGAAATGGCCGCTACAATAGGTAACGGCCATTTCTTAATATAGTGTTCTTGACACATCCAAGTATATTCTCCAGTTTATCACTGCTGTTTTCAAGTATTCTGACAACCAAGCCGTATTTCTTTGTTTTACTGATGCCAAACTGTAAACCTTCCACGGCTTCAAGTTCTACATAAATGTTATCTATAAGATCATCATCCACCTTATCATGGAAAAATCCCAAGGATCCCAAATGTGTATATCCTTCAAAAAAACCAATCCCTCCAAGATTTTGCTCCGAAGGACATAGAAACTGATTTTCCAAAAAAATCAGCTCCTTACCATAATAAATACGGATACCGCTGCGGTACTCTCCGAATTCAAATACTTCTCCGCTTTTTATTCTACCCCCGCCAATACTTCTGAATAAAGAAAGGCTGAACCTTCAGCCATTCTGCATTCTGTTGTTGAGTAGAAGCGTGAATCCTTAAATGGTATTGTTGGTCTGGGTGAGTAATCCAAAAGTGACCCCTTTTCTAGACTAAATCGGTTGTATTGCAATGCATGCCCATTCTTCATTCGGTGAATTTTTTGGTACGATTGGCCTTCCAACCTGACTTTTGATTCCATCCCCAACTCCACATTAATCTTGTAGATATCGCCTTCCATTACTCCAGCCGATGCAGACATAACCATGATACTCATTATTTCAAAATTGTCTTCATAGAATGGTTTGGTAATTTTAAATGGTGCTGTGAAATATGAGTCCTCCAAATATGTTTTTCCATTTAAGGCTTTGGATTTTATTAATAAGCGGCTTTCTTTTCCGAATTGATTTTTCATACTTAAACACCTTCTAAAAGCACACTTTTCTTAATCCAAGCAATAACCTTTTCAAGCCCTTCATTGGTATTAAGATTAGTAAATATAAAAGGTTTGTCCCCTCTCATTTTCTTTGAATCCCTCTCCATTACCTCTAAACTTGCTCCAACATAAGGTGCAAGATCGATTTTGTTAATGACAAGAAGATCCGATCTTGTTATACCCGGTCCTCCCTTTCGTGGTATCTTATCACCTTCCGCCACGTCTATGACATAAATTGTTGCATCTGCCAGTTCCGGACTGAAAGTTGCAGAAAGATTATCTCCTCCACTTTCTATAAAAACAACCTGTATATCGGGAAACTCTTTTACTAGGTCCTCCACTGCTTCAAGGTTCATGGACGCATCCTCACGGATTGCCGTATGTGGGCACCCACCAGTCTCTACACCTATTATTCTTTCCTTTGGCAGGACGCTATTGTTTATTAAAAATTCCGCATCTTCCTTTGTGTATATATCATTGGTTACTACTCCTATGCTATAAGAAGAAGCCATCGCTCTTGTTAGTCTCTCTATAATGGCAGTTTTACCTGATCCAACAGGTCCTCCAACCCCAATTTTTATACAATTCATATTAATCCTCCATTTATGATATATATATCCTGGTATAAAGCCTCTCATGCTGCATTGATCTTAGATCAAATCCAAAACAGCAGCTTCCCAAATGCTCTTCCGAAAGGCCTTCCACCTTCTCTAAAAGTTTTTGAAAAATCCCATGCGTACCGAACAATATCCTTTGCCCGTCGTTCTGGCTTATAGGTACCAGTTTTGCACAATTATTTATTATTGCAGCAGCTGCACCATAGGATACTGCTGAAAGAGCTTCAGCTTTCCCAATAGAAAGAAGCCTAGTAACAAATCCGTACATAACAGGGTAACATCCTTGAATATTCCCTTTATTAACTCTTTCAAGCATTACATCAAAGACTTTATTTCCACCTAATTCAATTTCCAGTATTTTAAGAAACCTTTTACCAAGCTTCACACTGGCTGTCCTTAATTCCCTGGGTGCCTTTGAGGCAGAAAAAAACTCATCAAGCTCAAGAACCTTTTCCATTTGTCCATTTCCGGTATACTCCCATGCCAGCCTTACTGTCAGCAAATCATTATATAGAAAGCTGTTTAAAAGATAGCTCTCAAGGTATCTTTTAGAAGAATCCGAGTCGTGTACTATACCCTTTTGTACATATGTTTCAAGACCATATGATTGAGTAAACCCTCCTATTGGAAATAAGGGATCACTAATCTGCAAGAGGTGAAAAAAAGGAATACCATTATGCTCAGTGGGAGTGAGAATGCGAGTGTCCATGAGCATGTCCCCCCAAAGGCGTTATAAGTTTACAGCTTTTTTTGTATGGTGAAAGTCCGCATTTTATGAGTGCATTCATCAAAGGCTCGTCAAATGGAGTTAGCAGTTCATCACCTTCAATAAAAAGAGGTGCATGTCTGTTCCCCATCTCATAGCAAGTTTTGCCCATTTCATACATGTTTTGAGGCTTCATTACTATGCAATCACAATAAGGAATTCTTACAATCAAAGCCCTGCTGCCGTCCTGCCATAATACATCACCTTCCTTTAAAGCCCCTCCACCGTTATTTCTTATTCCAACTTCCACTCCATTTGAACTAATCTTGTGGAGTATTTTTTTCTCAACCTCAAACCATTCTACATCTATAAAATCAGCATCCAAATCATTGCTGTCCTTGTCTTTTAAATTATATAGAACCTTATCTACAATCATTTTATTACTCCTGTTTTTTGAAAATTTATTCTAAAATCACTTAAAGATTAACTGTACTGCGGAATAACCAATTTTACACTACCTTACATTTCCATTATCTAAAAACTAGAACATAAAATATCTCTGAGCCATTGGCAAAACCTTAAGAGGCTCGCAGGCAATAAGCTCTCCATCCACCTTCACATCATAGGTTTCAGGGTCCACGTAAATATCAGGTGTCGCATTATTAAGTATCATATCCTTTTTAGAGACATTCCTGCAGCCTATTACAGGCAGAACTGTCTTTTTAAGACCTATTTTCTCTATTGCACCACTTTCCATTGAAGCCTTTGAAACAAAGGTCAAGCATGTGCCATACTTTGCCTTGCCGAATGCCCCGAACATATTTCTATAAATCACAGGCTGAGGTGTAGGAATAGAAGCATTGGCATCTCCCATCCTGCTTGACGCAATAAATCCGCCCTTTATGATCATTTCAGGCTTCACACCAAACATTGAAGGCTTCCATAGAACCATGTCCGCTAATTTCCCATTTTCCAAAGAGCCCACATACTGAGAGATTCCATGGGTTATTGCAGGGTTTATGGTATACTTTGCAATGTATCTTCTTGCTCTTAAATTATCATTTCCGCCTTTTTCACCTTTCAAAGCACCTCTTTGAAGCTTCATTTTATGGGCAGTCTGCCAGGTCCTTATAATAACCTCTCCTACACGTCCCATAGCCTGGGAATCAGAACTCATCATGCTGAAAACTCCCATATCATGGAGGATATCCTCAGCTGCTATAGTTTCAGGTCTGATTCTTGAGTCTGCAAACGCAACATCCTCTTTTACCTTACTATCTAAGTGGTGGCATACCATCAACATATCAAGGTGTTCATCCAGGGTGTTTATCGTATAAGGCATCGTAGGATTAGTAGATGATGGTAGCACATTCGTAAGTGCTGCAATCTTAATTATGTCAGGAGCATGGCCGCCTCCGGCTCCCTCAGTATGGTAGGTATGAATCGTCCTTCCTGCAATAGCCTTTATAGTGTCTTCAACAAAGCCCGCCTCATTTAATGTGTCGGTATGAATTGCCACCTGAACATCAAAAAGATCCGCTACCTTTAAACAAGTATCAATCGCTTTTGGAGTTGTCCCCCAGTCCTCATGAAGCTTTAACCCCATTGCTCCTGCTTCAAGCTGTTCTGCCAAAGGCTTATCAAAAGAGGCATTTCCTTTTCCCAGAAACCCCAGGTTCATTGGAAAGTCCTCTGCAGCCTCCAGCATCTTCCGGATGTTAAAACTTCCCGGTGTGCAGGTGGTGGCATTGGTTCCGTCTGCAGGCCCTGTTCCTCCGCCTATCATAGTGGTTATCCCACTATATAATGCAGTTTCAATCTGCTGGGGACATATAAAATGTATGTGTGTGTCAATGCCACCTGGTGTTACAATAAGTCCTTCACCGGCAATAACTTCAGTGGAGGCACCAATTATCAGATCTTGTGAAACGCCATTCATAACACCGGGATTTCCGGATTTCCCAATCCCTACTATTTTACCATCCCTGATTCCGATGTCTCCCTTAACAATTCCCCACGAGTCAAGAACTATGGCATTGGTGATAACCAAATCCAAAACCTTCTCATCCCTTGCAGCTGAGGGTGATTGACCCATTCCGTCCCTAATGGATTTACCTCCTCCGAATTTACATTCGTCACCATAAACGGTGTAATCCTCTTCAATCTCTATGATGAGGTCAGTATCAGCAAGCCTTACTCTATCACCTTTCGTGGGTCCGTACATACCTGCATAATCCTTGCCTGTTATTTTTATACTCACTTTACTCCACCCCCTTAAAGCCCAGATCTTTTGCTTTTTTCAATTTATCTTCCAATGATTTTCCTTGATCAATCATTCCATCAGTCAAATCATTAAGCCCGTAAACTTCTCTTGTTCCGCCTATTTCAACCAGTTGAACTTCCTTTTCCTCTCCCGGTTCAAATCTAACGGCAGTACCGGAAGGAATATCAAGCCTCATACCAAAGGCACTCTTCCTATCAAACTGGAGACAGGAGTTAATTTCAAAGAAATGAAAATGTGAGCCAACTTGAACAGGTCTATCTCCAGTATTTGAAACCTTGATAGACGAAATCTTTCTTCCATCATTTAAAGTTACAAACTCATTTTGAATAAAATATTCACCCGGAATCATTTTATAGCCCTCCTTCAGCGTATGGGATTGTGAACAGTAACAAGCTTTGTGCCATCTGGAAATGTGGCTTCTATTTGAATCTCATGAATCATGGCATCAACACCCTCCATCACATCATCCTTTGAAAGTATCTTTGCTCCATACTGCATCAACTCCGTAACAGACTTTCCATCTCTGGCAGCCTCCATAAGTTCAGCACTGATAAGTGCTATAGCCTCAGGATAATTAAGTTTAAGGCCTCTGTCCTTGCGTTTTCTGGCCAGTTCACCTGCAAAATGGAGCATAAGCTTTTCTGTTTCCTTAGGCGTCAAATGCATACTTCATCAACCTCCTACACAATAATTACTTTACTCAAACTTTATAGCATTGCCTCTTAAATTGCAATCTTTTCCTGTATTTTTTGGGGATCAATTCCCTCAGTTTTTCCATCCAAAACGATACTTCCCTTATCCATTACATAAAAATAGTCCGCTACATCCATAACAAATTCAAGATATTGCTCTACAATAAGCATGGTAACATTTCCACGTTCTTTTATCTTTTTTATAACCCTTCCTATATCCTGAATTATGGAGGGCTGAATTCCTTCAGTAGGTTCATCTAAAAGAAGGATCTTTGGCTCAGATACCAGTGCACGGGCAATAGCCAACTGCTGCTGCTGTCCTCCGCTTAAATCTCCTCCCTTTCTTTTCATCATTGTGTTTAGAACTGGAAATAGCTCAAACACTTCCTTCGTTAAAACTCCTTTTTTATATCCATTTCTCTCCAAACCTAAAACCAGGTTCTCGTATACTGTCAATTGAGGAAAAATATCTCTGCCCTGAGGCACATAACCAATGCCCTTTCGTGCTCTGTTGTAAGTAGGAAGCTTGGTTATATCATCATTATCCAGATATACGCTACCTTTTGGTGTTTTTACGAGCCCCATCACACTTTTTAAGAAAGTTGACTTACCTACCCCATTTCTCCCAAGAAGGCATGCCACCTTACCAGGTTCAACACTGAGGCTCACATCCTTCAATATGATACTTTCTCCATAGTAAGCACAAAGATTATCTACCTTAAGCATATTACTCTCCCCCTCTCCCTAAATAAACTTCTATAACCTTTGGATTTTTCTGGACATCCTGCATATTACCTTCATCCAAAAGCATTCCTTCGTGCAGCACTGTCACCCTGTCTGCACACTCTCTGACAAACTCCATGTCATGCTCGACAACAATTACCGAACATTTTTCCGAAATTTCTCTAAGAAGCTCTCCAGTCCTTTCGGTTTCCTTTCTGCCCATACCTGCAACAGGCTCATCCAAAAGCATTATTTCAGGCTGCTGCACCAGAAGCATGCCTATCTCAAGCCATTGTTTTTCACCATGAGAAAGTGCTGAAGGTGTACGATATCTCTTCTCATATAGACCAATAGTTCTAAGTACATCCTCTATTCTTTCAATTTGTTCTTTATTTAATTTTGTAAAAAGTGAGGAATATAAAGACCTCTTTTTTACTGCTGCAAGCTCCATGTTTTCATAAATTGTAATGCCCATAAAAACCGATGGAACTTGAAATTTCCTGCCAATTCCCAGTTCTACAATCTGATGCTCGGACATCCTGGTGACATCACTTAAAGAATTAAACATTATGCAGCCTTCTGCAGGTTTGACCCGTCCGCATATTGCATCAAGCAAAGTAGTTTTTCCAGCTCCGTTAGGTCCAATAAAAAAGTGGATATCACCCTTTTTAACTGATGTATTAAGTCCATTCACCGCTTTAAAACCATCAAAGCTGATTGTCAAATCCTTAATTTCCAAAATATTATCCAACATGTTCATCACATCCTAACCCTTCCAACATATTTATATTAGTCTGAGAATTCTTTCTTACACTTTTTATTTCTTCAATCTTTCTCTTTATTTGCTTTGACAATCCCATCAAACCATAAGGCATAAATATAACTACAGCGATAAACATAATACCTATAAAATATGACCAGGCAGCAGGAAAGCTTTCACTTACTGCACTTTTAAGGGAATTTACCAGTATAGCCCCGATAATTGCTCCTACCAAAGTACCCCTTCCACCTATAGCAACCCATATAACCATTTCAACTGATGGAACAATACCCATCTCAGCAGGAGAAATGATACCTACCTGAGGAACGAACAAGGCACCTGCCAAGCCTGCAAGCCCTGCAGAAATGCAATATACAAAGGTTTTATAAGTTGCAGGATTATAACCTGAAAACCTTGCCCTGTTTTCGCCATCCCTTATGGCAATTAATACTCTTCCGATACGTCTTTTTACGATCCATTTACAGAATATAAACGTTAGTATTAGGAATGCTAATGCGACATAATAAAGACCGACCTTTGTTGATGAATCAGAAACCGAAAACCCGAAAATGGTTTTAAAATTGGTAATACCATTTGTACCTCCTGTAAATGCCTGCTGACCTACAAACAAAACCACAAATATGATAGAAAGTGCCTGGGTCAGAATGGAGAAGTATACCCCTTTTATCCTGTTCTTAAATGTAAGATATCCAATTGCAAACGCCAGAATCATAGGTACCAGAACAGATAATATAATTGCCAGAGGTGCATAAGCAAATGGCTTCCAGAACCAAGGCAATGTTTCCTGCCCGCTCCAGGACATAAAATCAGGAAGTTTTCCTCCGCTGGCTTCCAGCTTTAAGTACATAGCCATACAATATGCACCAAGTCCAAAGAAAACACCATGACCAAGACTAAGTATCCCTGTATATCCCCATATAAGGTCAATTCCAAGAGCTAAAACAGCAAAGGCAATAAACTTTCCAAGAAGGTTGGTTCGAAAGTCTGAAAGAAATAATGGTGCTAGAGCCAGAAGAACTAATACAACTGTAACTGTTATGTTATTTCCAAGTAACCGCCCTTTAATTTTTAGTAAATTTTCATTCATGATATTCACCCCCTACTCATCAAGAACTCTGCTATTTATAGTAAAAAACCCCTGAGGTTTCCATTGAAGAAACAGAATAACCATAAGAAAGACTAGGACTTTTCCCATTGAAGCGTTTGTAAAAAACTCAAAGGTTGTATTTCCTATTCCTATTGCTCCGGCTCCCGTCACTGTTCCTATTATCCTTCCCACACCACCCAGCACAACAACCATAAATGTATCTACAATATAGTTTGTTCCAAGGGTTGGTCCAATTGAACCTAAAAGTGTCAAAGCACAACCTGCAATGCCAGCCAACCCTGCTCCTAAAGCAAAAGTCATTGCATCCACCCTCCTTGTGTTAATTCCAAGGCTTTGTGCCATGCTTCTGTTTTGCATAACCGCTCTAATTCTTCTTCCTCCATCTGTTTTATAAAGAAAAAAATATACGCCCACTATACAAAATCCAACCAGTAAAATTATGAAAAGCCTTTTGTAAGGCAGTTGAAGATCATTAAAAACAACCAATCCTCCATTTAACCATTCAGGACTTTTTACATCCACATTTGGTGCCCCAAAAATGCTCCTTGCTAACTGTTGGAGGACAAGACTTACACCCCATGTGGCCAGCATACTATCGAGCGGCCTTCCGTATAAACGCTTTATGATGGTAATTTCAAGCACATATCCCATTAGTGCAGTTATTAAGAATGAAAGGGGTATTGCAAGTATAAAATACAAATTGAAAAATTTATCCCCAACGAAGGATATAAAGAAGTTTTGTACAAGATATGTTACATATGCCCCCATCATGATCAGCTCGCCATGGGCCATGTTTATTATTTTCATCAAACCGAATGTTATTGCCAATCCTAATGCTGCAAGCAAAAGAATTGAGCTAACGCTTATGCCATTAAAAATTTGCAATAAATTAGTACTCATATTTTTCACTCTCCAATAACTTTCGAGTATACAATCTTTTTATTAGGAAATTATAGTGTCTACATCTACTGCTATAAAAGCACTTCATTTCTTATAGACACCATAATTTCCTACACATTTAGAATCTCATTAGTTGCTTAATCCTTTTGCCCAGTCATATGTCTTTAAGTATGGATCAGGCCTTACAGTTTTACCTGTACTCCAAACTTCTTTGATAAGTCCGTCTTCCTGTACCTCACCTATCCTTACCGGTTTCCATATGTGTTGGTTCTCGCCCTCAATTTTTACAGTTCCTTCAGGAGCTTTAAATTCAAGTCCTTTGGCTGCTTCCTTAACTTTTTCAACTTCAGTGGATCCTGCCTTCTTAACTGCCTCAGCCCAAAGGTAAACTGCTATATATGCCGCTTCTATAGGATCATCGGTAACCCTCTTGTCTCCGTATTTAGCTTTGTATTTTTTTACAAATTCCGCATTTTCTGGTGTATCTGTAGTCTGGTAATAGTTCCAGGATACCAGATGACCTTTCATATTTTCTGCTCCAATACCCCTTACCTCTTCTTCTGCAACACTTACAGAGCAAGTAGTAAGATCCTTTGAACTTATTCCAGCATCTTTGAGCTGTTTGAAGAAAGCAACATTGCTGTCACCATTTAAAGTATTAAATACTACATCGGGTTTAGCGGATTTAATTTTATTTACTATTGTGCTGTAATCAGTATGACCTAATGGAGTGTATTCTTCTGCAATTAGTTCACCACCCATTGAGCTTAACTGAGCTTTGATTATCTTATTGGCAGTCCTTGGAAACACATAATCAGATCCGAGAAGGAAGAATTTCTTTCCCTTGTTCTGTAAAAGCCATTCAACAGCAGGTACAATTTGCTGATTTGGTGCCGCACCTGTATAGAAAATGTTTGGTGAAGATTCCATTCCTTCATACTGCACAGGATACCATAAAAGTCCGTTGTTTTCCTCAAATACCGGCAATACCGCTTTACGGCTGGCAGAAGTCCAGCATCCGAAAACAGTAGCAACCTTATCACTTTGGAGAAGCTTCTTTGCCTTTTCTGCAAATTTCGGCCAATCGGAGGCACCATCCTCAATCACTGGTTCAATTTTTTTACCAAGGACACCACCTGCTGCGTTGATTTCCTCTATTGCCATCATTTCTGCATCTTTAACAGATACTTCGCTTATTGCCATTGTTCCGCTCAATGAGTGGAGTATACCAACCTTTATGGAATCTGATGAAGAATTTGTCCCCGGCTTATTCTCAGACGATTCCTGTGCTTCTGTTCCGCAGCCTGTAAGCACCAAAGATGCGGATAAAGCAATCACTGCAACACTTATTAAAGCTTTTCTCATTTTATATAATTTATTTTTTTTCATAATATTGACCACCTTTCAGTAATATGATAACTTCGCTTTTTCAAATTTTGATATATACTTTGATTTACAAATCTCATGGCCACAAGAAATGTTTTGATGACTTTAAAGCTTTTTAAACAAAAAGTGCTATAAACAATGCATAAGTCCTTTTTCAAATATGCACTATTCATAGCACCTGAGCTATGTCTTTTTGATTCAACCTGGGAATCAGTCATCTTATTAATTATTATACATTGATTCTACATTCAAACCGCTAAAAATAGAACCCCATAAAACCGAACTTTTACACCAAAAATCCGGTTTTTTGCAACTTGATTCAATCCATCCTGCATTTTTTCACAAGCGTCCTTATAATTCCACTATGACTTATACGGTAAATTTCCTGTATTCTGTTGGGGTATAGCCTGTGTAACCCTTAAATAACTGAGTAAAATAATCTGGCTTTTTGTATCCTAACTTCTCACTTATTTCATAATTTTTATACCTGCCCTTGGACATGAGGTATTTAGCATGCTCCATCTTAACCTTTGTAATATATTCGCTTAAATGATATCCTGCCTTTTGTTTGAATACTTTCCCGATATAATCTCTATTTACGTATAGCTCATTTGCAATTGTCTCCACTTTAACATCATCTTCAATATGATTTAGCACATACTCACAGATTTTCCGCATCAGGCTGTCCGGTTGATGTAATTCATACTTTGAAATAATTCTGACCCAGCTGCTAATGTAATCAAGAAATTGTCTCTCTATCAAAATAGTGTCATCTCCTTTAAAAACACCTATTGACACAATACTTTCCACTTCTTTAATCCATGGAAACAACTTATAAATGCTTTCATCTATATCCGATATAATGTTTTCAAGCAGTATTGCAAGTCTTGCCGGATCAACTCCCATAAAGTCAATTAAATTATTACATATATCTCTACCTTTGTTTACTGCATCCAAGCTTCCGGAGAGTATATCTGAAACAAGCTTCTTTTCATCGTTTTTAGAATAAAAGGCTTGTATATTTTCCAAAAAGATACTACCCCTCTCCGAGCTGCCTTTTTGTTTATTTTTCCCGTCCAAATAAACCTTAACCCTCTCTAATGCTTCACACAAAGCTTCATCTTTTAAAGGCTTTATAAGATAGTCAAAAACTCCCAATCGTATGCCTTGCTTTGCATAAGAGAAATCACTATGGGTGCTGAGAAATAAAACACATATGTCATTTTTCATACTCCTTAACTCACTCAAAAACTCAATACCGTCTATACCAGGCATTTTTATGTCAGAAATCACAATATCAAATTCATCAGCCTGAAGTTTGTTCAATGCTTCTTTACCGTCACAGGCTTCATCTGCCAGCATAAATCCAAAGAGGTCCCAGCATTTAAATCTTTTCAGCATATACCTTACAGCCCTGTCATCATCAACAATCAACACCCTATACATACTCAACCATCCTTCCAATACACCATTTCATCTCAATACAAGATTCCTTTTATATTGCACATAATTCTGCCAACGCTTAATGCTGCATCTTTAAATTTATATGTTGTAATCTTTTCTTTTAAGTCATTATAATCTTCTATTTCTAAAAACTCAGTCAAATAACACATTTTTTCATTAAACAGGCTTTTGGCAGTTGAATCTCCCTCATCAAGGAGCTTATAAAGCATCTCCAGATCTTTCCCTATACTGGCATGACATGCTTTTCCAACACGTTCATTTTTGCTTCGTCTTATATTCTCAAAGGACTCAATATATTGGGTTGCCCTCTCATAAACCCCCTTTAGCTCTACCTCAAGATCACTTGTTATACTTCTAACTTCCTCAATGTTATCATTTATTGTTGCATTCTCCAGCTTACAAAGTATGCCCTTTATACTTGAAGCCCCAATATTGGCTGCACTTCCCTTAATTGTGTGAACAAATTCCTTAAGTTCCTGGGGTTTTCCAGATGATATTAAATCCTTAATTTTAGCACCATCCTTTTTGTGGTTTTCTATATATACTTTTAAAAGGCTGATATACTTGTGCTCACTGCCACCTAACCTTCTTATTGTTCCAATATAATCCAAAGAATCACTGATCAAAGTCTTATCTTTTTCTAAATAATTTTTACGGTGTAAACCATTATAATTACCTTCAGAATGTTTCCTGTACTCACTGATCATAATACCCGAAAGCACCTCCAAAAGCTTTATTGTCTCCAATGGCTTTGTCAAATAACCATCCATTCCAGCTTCTACAGCTTTTTGGTCAACACCTTCAACCGCATCTGCCGTCAATGCTACTATTGGAACAAATCTTCCTTCAGTTAATCCCCTTATATGTTTAGTTGTTTCATATCCATCCATTTCCGGCATACGTATATCCATAAGCACAGCCTCATATTTATTCTGTTGAACCATCTTAATTGCCTCCGGGCCGCTGTTGACTGTGTCAGTTTTAATTCCCATACTCTCAATTATCTCTTTTGTCATTTGCAAATTGATCGTATCATCTTCTACCAAAAGTATTCTTTTATTTTTAAACAGTTCTGATGCAATATTCGGATTCAAACTTTCATATGATTGGGAAATAGAGTCAACCATCTTCAATCTCACAGTAAAACTGAATATTGAGCCAACACCAACCTGACTTTCTACGCTTATTTCCCCTCCCATAAGCTCAACAATTTTTTTACATATTGCAAGTCCCAAGCCAGTGCCTCCATATTTTCTGGATGTGGAAGCATCCCCTTGTGTAAAAGCCTGGAACAATGTCTTTTTTTGTTCATCACTAATACCTATACCGCTATCCCTTACATAGAACTTTATAACAGCATAATCATGATCTTTCTGGCACAGCTTAACACCAACAGAAATACTCCCTTCATGAGTGAATTTTATTCCATTTGACAATAGATTAAGGATAATCTGTTTAAGTCTTGTAATATCTCCTCTTAAAAACTTGGGAACATCGGGATTAATACTGACACCAAGGTCAATGCCCTTTCTTTTAGCTTCCATGGCAACAATTATACAAAGCTCTCTTATCATTGAATCAAGATTGAATTCCACTTCATCTAAGACCATTCTTCCTGCTTCAATTTTGGAAAAATCCAATATTTCATTGATAATACCCAATAGGTTTTTAGCAGCCATACCAATATTATCAGAGTATTCAGCTTGCTTTGGATTAAGGTTGGTATTCTTAAGTAAATACTGGTATCCAATGATGCTGTTTAGCGGAGTTCTAATTTCGTGGCTCATATTAGCAAGGAATTCACTTTTAGCCCTGCTGGCAAAATCAGCTTCATCCCTGGCAGCCTTCATTGTTTCTTCTGCACTCCTTCTTCGTATCAACTCACCCTGAAATGATTCGTAAAGTTCATTAAAGTTATTTGCAAGCATTTTTAGCTCCATAGTTCCTTGGGGTATAAGACAAAATTCTTCTTTATCAAAAGAAAAGTCCCTTAACATAAGCGTATAATTCTTTATTGGAAAGGTCACCTGTCTAAATAATATTCTTATTAAGATTGCAATAGCAAGAATTATAATAAACGCAAGTACTACCTGCAAAGCAGTTGCTCTGCCGGTACCTTTCCTCGCTGACTCCAGCTCTGCTTCTAAACGTGAATTCATTATTTCTTGAAATCTATCTATAGGATCCATTATACTTTTTTTATCTGCATCATAACGTGCATCATTCATTATTTCAATGGCTTTTAACAGTTTATTATCTCTGTTTAAATATTTATCTTCATTACTTAATTGAAATGTTGCTATTTCAGGCACCATCTTTGATTGGCTCTTTCCTAATGCCTCCATCACAAGCCTCATAGACCTTCTTTCAGTCTCTACCAGTTCATCGGAATATTTTTTTGCCTCTGCAAGAAGTTCCAATTCCTCCTTTGGTGATTCTAATTCCTGAAGTCTTGAAATAACTTTGTCCCTTGTTCTTGTTACATTTATTTCTTCCCAATATCTATTTAAATGATTTATATCGCATGTTACCGCAAACTTTCTTGCCTCATCTGTCAAATAATCGGATGCATCAGCAAGATTAATTCCCAGTTGCTTAAATTCTGTCCGTCTCTTTTCAGCATTTTGTTCAGCTTTTATGCTGGAATTCATATATAGTATGCTCCAACCAAGCATAATCGCAATTAAAAAGAAAACTACCAAAACAATCCCACTAATAGCGGATTGCCTTATCACCCATTTTGATTTCATATAACCACCATCTTCAACATTTATAAAAATTATGGAATAGCACATGTTATAATTTCCCAAATAAAAAAGCACAAGAGTCAAGTATCTCACTTGGCACCTGTGCCTTTCTTTTATTTTAAATCAATTTTACAATTTGTACAATTACTATTTTTATCCTCTAAAATATAGATTCATACTTACATCTCTTGATTGGCACCAGTTGAAACAGCTATTGATTTTTTAAGTACTATATTTTAAAATTATTTAAGTTTGTTATATATTGAAATCAAAGAACACAAGTTAAAGTATATATCCCAATACACGGAAGGAAAACACATATATGGAAAATTCACACTCATCCAAGCCTTCAGATATATTGCTTGTTGATGACACAGCTGAACATATAGAGGCAGCCGTCCTCGTCCTAAAGAACAGTAACTTTAGAATTAGGGTTGCAACTAGTGGTGATGAGGCTTTAAATCTCATTTATAAACAAAAACCAGACTTAATCCTTTTAGACATATATATGCCCCAAATGGATGGATTTGAACTTTGTAAACTTATAAAAAATACTCCTGATCTAAGGAATATCCCCATTATATTCCTTACTTCTTATAATGATGAAGAAAGTATAAGAAAAGGCTTTGATTTTGGCGGCCAGGACTATGTAGTCAAGCCATACAATGCAAGTGAACTTCTTGCCCGTGTTAATACACACCTTATTCTTAAAAAACATACCGAATCCTTAAAAGAGGCCAACCAAGAACTTGACAGCTTCTGCTACACAGTATCACATGACCTCAAGGCACCTTTACTGTCCTTAAACAAGTTAGTTGAAATTTTAGCTGAAGACCACATAAATCAAATAGATGAGAATGGAAAGGAACTTATTTCAAATATACAGGAAAAATCCATAGAAATTATAAATACCGTTGACCGTTTACTTGAGTTTTCTAAAATGTGTGAAATGAAAGTTCATTATCAATCACTAAACCTTAGTGATATTATCCTTGATGTATACAATGACTTAAAAAGCCTGGAATCCCATAGAAAAATAATACTTAATCTAGAGCCTCTGCCATTTATAATTGGGGATAGTGTTATGATAAGGCTATTAATATTAAACATACTTTCCAATGCATTTAAATATACTAGGCACAAAGAAACAGCAATCATAGATGTAGGATCAATGGAAGTTAATAATGAATATATTTTTTCTGTTTCAGATAACGGTGCAGGCTTTGATATGAAATACTCATCAAGACTTTTTGGAGTATTTCAGAGGCTTCATTCCAAAGAAGAATTTGAAGGATCAGGGGTAGGTCTTGCTATTTGCCAACGTATTCTAAAACGGCATAACGGAAAATCCTGGATGAAAGGCGAGATAGACAAAGGTGCAACATTTTACTTCAGCCTTCCCAAAAATCATTAAAATAATAGATATATAATGAATCAGTTTTCTTTTTCTATTTTCTTAAATCATTAATTCTTCCATATCTATCTATTTATCTTTACAATTCTATAAATTACCTAATATAATATTCGTTGGAGGGATACATATGAAAAAATCTAAGAAAAAATCTAGTAAAATGAAAAGTTTCAAAGGCATAAAACCTGTTATAATTTTTTCAGGGATATTCATTGCAATATTTACAGGTTCATTAATACTTTATTTTATAAGTGACAAAAATTCTGCAGGTGTTAACAATCAGACTATTGACTCTTCTCCAAGCAATTCAATTGAAGTAAACAGCAGCCCTGCTAATAAAAGCTCTGTTCCAAACAGCACTCCTGTTCCACAACAAGCAACTTCGCAAATTGTAAATACTGCTCAGATTAGTGCTGAACCAAGCAACAAAGATAACAGTAAGCTAGACAATCAACAAAGCAATCAAAATAATGCCCAGCAAGACAACCAGGATAAAATTAATTGGAAGCAAAAAGTTGATAAACTTCCAACTGAAGGCTTTAAAATAGAAGAAATAGACAGCAGCAAACAGTATGTTCAAGGGGTAGTTTCCAATTTAAATCAGATAGTCTCCTTTAGCAGCTCAGGCAGTATACTTCCTCAACCCGGTATATCTCAGGACTCTTCAAACGATGACAGTTCAAAATATCAGGATTTAAGTGCTAAAATCGATATGGATAAGGCAATCTACCATATGGTTAAGATAAAAAGCACTCTTGGAAGTAAAGAGAAGGTATTTGACGAGTATTTGCTTACACTGCAGCTGGATCTGGATATAAGTGAGCTTTCCAAAGATAAGGCTTCTTACGAAAAGAAAAAGAACGAAAAGCTCATATCTATAGATCAGAACAGCTTGATTACAGCTGACAGCATAACACAGAAAATGCTGGAAAGCATACAAAATCAAAATGAAAAGAATCGAAATTCAATAACAAATCCAAATCAGAATAACAGTAACAGCTTACCGGGATTAAACAACCCATCAAATAATCTTCCAGGAATTCAGGTTCCAAATGTTCCTGATCCTGAGGCGGATATAAGAAATAAGCTTGCACATTAGTATCAATTATTTATAAAAACATTTATTAAATCACTTATATAGATGCCGAACTATAAAACCAGTTTATCACTTTTAATCTAATCCATCATGATAAACTGGTTTTTATTTTGCTTTTTTTTAATAATATTTGATAAAATCTACACCCAAATTATAAAATACAACGAATATTATTTATGTAGGGGAAAATTTTCATAGATAAAAAGAGCAATAACAAGGGGCGTGTTTAAAATGTCAGATCATTTAATAGGTACCTCATATTCCAATAGTGGAATAAATTTGAACTATCCTAATAAAACTTCAGCTAATGGGCATGTTGTGGAAATTAAACTGCCTGAATCATTGGCCAGCAAATTAAACAACCATAACACTAATGACAAGATAAAGGAAATCGGGCTCTGTATAAAAAATGGAGTGGAAAAAAACTCAACCGAAATAATTGATAATCTATTTGATGATCTTTATACCTGCAATAATTTAAATTTTGAAAAAGCTAAAGTTCTTTATATAAACATAACAACAACAATTATAGATACGGTTACCGAGTTTGGCTTTAGTTTTATTGACATTTCCGACACTAAGATTCTTCCTTATAACAACTCCGTTAAATTTAACAACCTTATAGAAATGAAAGAATTTCTTAAGAAGTTAACTCTCTGTGCAGCTAAGTTTATAAAAGATTCCCACAGTAAAAAGAGAAACAAAACAATCTGCGATATAGTCCAATATATCAATTTAAACGCAACAGATCCAAGTATCTCCCTTACCAAAGTTGCAGGTAAATTCTATATGAATCCCAGCTATTTAAGCAGAATCTTCCGCCAGGTAACAGGTTATACTTTTGTTGAGTATATCACCAGAACAAGGATCAACATAGCACTAAAGCTGTTCAAGGAAACTGATCTTAAAGGATATGAAATAGGTGAGAAGGTTGGTATCCACGATCCAAATTATTTTGGCAAGTGCTTTAAAAAGTGCACTGGTATGTCATTAAACAGCTATAGAAAGCTAAACCAATAATTATTTACAATTTTATAATTATTTATACCCTCCCTATCTTAATTTGCTATTGAATTTTCAAGACAGAAGAGTATAATATAGTTTGTTTGATAAAACCTTGAGCAAACTTTTTTGTCAATTTCTTGATCGGGGAGGTAATTAATTGTGAATTTAATTGACATAAATTTACTTTTTTCACTAATGTTAGGCTTTTATATTATTGGATCAATATCTTCTCTCATATTCTTGAAAAATTCCAAACCTGGCAATGTGCTGTCAAATGTAATTTATTGTATAGCCTCCATAACAGGAATTTTAACCTCCATATTCTATCTGCTTTCGAATAATGCCCGCTTACAGCTAATACATATTAATTCCAATATACCGTTTTTGAGCTTTAAGCTTGAAATGAGTAGGCTTTCTGCATATTTCATACTTACTTTATCCATATTGACTCTCTGTGTTTCAGTATATTCCATAAGTTACCTTTCACAGTATTACGGAAAAAGAAATACAAGCTCATTCAACTTACTGTTCGGCATATTCATTGTTTCACTGGTTTCAGTCTTCAGCTCAGGAAATATGTTATTATTTCTGCTTGCATGGGAAATAATGTCTCTAACCTCATACTTTTTGGTTATATTTGAATCTGAACATCCCGAAACCCAAAAGTCAGGTACCCTTTACCTTATCATGACCCATATAGCAACAGCCTTTTTAACAATAGCCTTTTTAACAATATATTCATATACTGGCTCATTTGATATTACAAATGCTGCAACAGTAATACCTTCATTTTCTAAAAATATGATATTTATTTGCCTGCTTATTGGATTTGGAACAAAGGCAGGTATCATACCTCTTCACATATGGCTTCCTTATGCACATCCGGCGGCCCCAAGCAACATATCGGCTCTCATGTCTGGGATAATGATTAAAACCTCCATTTTCGGTCTGATACAGTTTGTATTTGTCGTCCTTGGCGGAGGCTTTGAGTGGTGGGGCATAACACTTTTAATTGTTGGCAGCATCTCTGCTGTTTTAGGTGTTGCTTATGCACTTATGGAAATAGATATAAAAAGACTTCTTGCTTACAGCAGTATTGAAAATACAGGTATTATATTAATTGGTCTGGGGCTTTCAATATATGGACATGCCAAGGGAAACGCCATTCTGAGTTCTCTAGCACTAGTAGCTGCTTTGATACATCTTTTTAACCACTCTCTCTTTAAAGGTGCATTATTTTTAGGTTCAGGTTCCATATATTATAGGACCCATACAAAAAATATGGAAAAACTCGGCGGACTCCTTAAGAAAATGCCTTACACAGGCTTGTTCTTCTTAATCGCCTGCCTTTCAATCTCTTCAATGCCCTTTTTTAATGGGTTTATCAGTGAATGGTTTACTCTGCAAGCTCTTTTCCACAGTATTGGAATAAGCGGTCATGGTATAAAGCTGATTGCCATATTAGCTACCGCAGTGCTGGCAATGGCTGGTGCTCTTGCTGCTGCTTGCTTTGTAAAAGCTTTCGGAATCTCATTTTTGGGACTTCCTAGGAGTACAGAATCTCAGAACTCAATTGAAGCACCTTTTACAATGCTTCTAGGAACTGGATTGCTAACCTTTATGTGCGTTTTATTTGGATTATTTCCACAAATTGTTCTTGTATTGCTGGACAAGGTTTCCAACTCTATAGTTAAAGCTTCCATAGTACCTCAGCTCAAAGGATTTTCATCCTTTGTATATTACCCAAAAGGCCTTGAAGCAAATAAAATATCACCTATGTTTATTCTTGCAGCAGGAATTATATTGGCAGCTGTAGTTTTCCTTGTAGTTAAATTCATAAGCAGAGCTACCAAAGAACGGAAATATGGTACATGGGACTGTGGCTTTAGGGAACTTAATCCCAGAATGCAATATACCGCCACAGGCTTTTCAAAGCCCCTTAGAATTGTGTTCAGGATAATATACAGACCTTCTCGAGAGCTTCAAACTGAAGACGGCATATCTCCATATTACCCTAAGGTAATGAGGTATGTAGTACGTACCCAATCAGTATTTGAGAAGTATCTCTATATACCTTTAACAAGTTTGTTTACTTCTACTTCAGGAAAAATCAGGCACGCAGTACAGACAGGAAGCGTACATGCTTATCTGATATATATATTTATAACAATTGTAGGCCTGCTGATATATTATCGATTTAGCAACAGCTAAGGCATGAATGAAAAAATACTAAATTAAATTTAAGTTGATAATCACTTAAAGGAGAAACCTTAAGATGAATAATATTATTTATATTATTGTGCAATTGCTTGTTATATTGCTGATTGCTCCCCTCATAAGCGGGATTATAAAAAAGGTAAAGGCTCTTAGCCAAAAAAGGAAGGGTCCTCCAGTACTACAGCTTTACCTTGATATCTACAAGCTTTTAAAGAAGGACACCGTTATATCGGATACTGCTTCATGGATTTTCAAGGTAACCCCATATATCAACATTACCACTGCACTTTTGGCAGGCCTCTTGATACCTGTAAGTCTGAAGCTAACTCCAATAGGCTTTGGCGGAGATGTAATTTTCATTATATATATCCTCGCAATGGGAAGATTTTTTATGACACTCGCAGGACTAGATACAGGCAGCACCTTTGGAGGAATGGGAAGCAGCAGAGAAATGGCTATCTCATCCATGATTGAGCCAACACTTCTTGTCTCAGTATTTACAGTTGGTTTGATTTCAAAATCAACATCGATACACAGTATGATGGAGACCTTATCCTTCATTGGAATGAATATTTTACAGCCTGTTTATATACTATGCTTCTTAGCTATGATAATTGTTATAATTGCAGAAACCTGCCGGATACCTGTTGATGATCCTGCAACACATCTTGAGCTTACAATGGTCCATGAAGCAATGCTCCTGGAGTATTCAGGCAGGCACCTGGCCCTTATGGAGCTTGGTGCAGCAGTTAAGCAACTGGTTTTAATAACATTGCTTGTGAATCTGTTCATACCTTTGGATAGCCTTGTAACATTGGATAATGCATTATTTACCATTGGAATTTCCATTTTACTGTATATAACCAAGGTTGTAATAGCTTCGATACTTATAGCAATTGCAGAAGTCAACACCGTCAAGCTGAAGCTTTTCAGTGTCCCGAATCTGGCGGCAATTTCGTTTATACTATCCTTTTTAGGATTTCTTCAATACTTTATTGTAGGAGGTAGTCATGGATAATTATTTAAACCTGGTTTCAATATTAATACTCCTGTCATCCTTTATACTGGTGGCAAATAAAAGAATAAACTCCTACATAAATACCTTCCGGTTACAATCTCTACTGCTTGCATTGCTTGCCGGGGTAATGGGAATACACAGCTTCCTTGAAGATGGAGAAATAGATATTATGATAGTATGTGTAATTACCTTCGCAGTTAAGGTAGTACTCATACCAAGATTATTAAAGCGAACTGTTAAAAAAGTTGAGTACAGGGTACTAAAGGATTTCTTCCTCAACATACCTACTCTGATACTTATATGCTGCGGCCTGTTTATACTTACTTACTTCTCTGTCTCAACTATTAATGATATTAAGGATCCGCAGATTAAAACCTATCTTGTCAACTCGATTTCGGTAATACTTATCGGCCTTTTATTCATGATAAGCAGAAAAAAGGCAATAGGTCAAATAATTGGATTTTTGGTAATGGAAAACGGGCTTTTTACTACAGCAATACTTACAACAAACGGTATGCCGATGATTGTCGAACTAGGTCTTTTCTTTGATGTTCTGACAGCAGTTTTAATAATGGGAATTCTGGTTTTCAGAATAAATGAAAACTTTGACTCAATAGATATAAACAAGATGAGAAATCTTAAGGGCTAATGGATTGAGAGGATAACGCCAATGGAAGCTTTAATTTTACTTGTACCATTATTATTTTCACTATTGTTCTGGACCGCAAAAAAGCGTGCTACAGCTCATATTATAAATATTACGGGAGCAATAATGCTTTTTGTATCAATGATATATACAACATGTTCCTACCTTAGTAACGGTGTAATTCAAGGAACTTTTTTAAACGGGCTCTTTTATATAGATTCCCTGAGCCTCTTAGTGCTGGACATTATTCTCTCCATAGGTTTTCTTGTATGTATTTATTCAATAAAATATCTGGACATAGAATATGACCACAGAACAATAGACACAAAGAAAATCAAAATATATTACAGCCTATTGTATGCATTTATATTTACAATGATAACTGTTGTAACAACGCAAAACCTTGGACTTATGTGGATCGCCATAGAAGCAACTACCCTGGCCTCAGCTTTTCTTGTCGGCTTTTATAACAACAAACACTCCATTGAAGCAGCATGGAAGTACATTATAATATGTTCAGTGGGTATAGCATTTGCACTCCTCGGAATAGTTTTCCTTTATATTTCCTCAGGAAATGTATTCCAAGGTGTAAAAGCACCCTTAGACTGGACCTTTCTGAATGAGCATGCAGGAGCTCTTCAAAGCGGTATCTTAAAAATTTCATTCATATTTATACTAGTAGGTTTTGGAACAAAGGTTGGACTTGCTCCAATGCATACCTGGCTTCCTGATGCACACAGCCAGGCACCCGCACCAATTAGTGCCTTATTATCAGGAGTTCTGTTAAACAGTGCACTTTATGGAATTATTAGGATTGTCTCAATTGTAAACAAAAACTTAGGCCCTGACGACCTTTACACAAAGAGGCTTATGATTGGAATGGGTTTATTATCAATAGCTGCAGCTGCAGTTTTTATACTGTATCAGAAGGACTATAAAAGGCTTTTAGCCTATTCAAGCATAGAGCATATGGGAATAATAGTATTTGCTTTGGGATTTTTCACAAAGCTCTCAATCTTTGCAGCACTTTTCCATATGATTAATCATGCATTCACAAAATCAATGCTATTTCTACTGTCAGGTAACGTCTACCTGAAATATGGTACCAAAGAAATTAAAAAGGTCAAAGGCCTTCTTAAGATTATGCCTATAACAGGCACAGTTTTCCTTCTTGGCCTTTTTGCTATAGCGGGAATGCCTCCTTTTAGTGTATTCTTCAGTGAATTGAGCATCGGCCTTTCAGCAGCTTCAGCATATCACTACATTTTAGCCTCCATGTTTCTTGTTCTTGTAGCAGTTATATTTGCCGGTATGGCTGTGACAACACTAAAAATGTTTTTTGGAAATACCGACAGTAATGATTTGCAGCCCGGTGAAATAAATAAACCAGGTCTTACTGCAATAATATTACTCTTTGCCATAATCACCTTTACCGGTGTTTATATGCCGGAGCCCGTAAAAAACATTGTGGACTCTGCAGTATTAATCATCAAGGGAGGAAACTGATATGAAGCTTTTGAAATACTTTGATGACCTTAAAAGGATATTTGCCGAAGATGTCATAACCCATACCATACAAAATCAAACTGAAATATATATAACTGTAAACAACTCTAAAATCCTGGATATTTCCACCCATGTAAGGGATGAGTTGGGTGGTATACTGGTTTCTCTCTTTGCAAATGACGAAAGGGCTATGGAAGGAAAATTCGTTATTTATTATGTGTTTGCACTCAGAGAAAACAGCTGTCATATTATACTTAAAACGCTAATAGACGAATGCAATCCTGTGTTCAATTCAATATCTAGCAGCATTCATGGAGCACACCTTTATGAGAGAGAAATTCAGGATTTGTACGGTTTAAAACCCATTGGTCATCCAAGCCCTAAAAGTCTCGTTTTCCATGGAAACTGGCCCAAGGATGTTCACCCCTTACGTAAGGAATTTGACCTTAAAACGAAGCCGCAGTTTGTGAATAATGAACAACAATTTATAGAAGTTGAAGGAACTGGCGTTTTTGAAATACCAGTTGGCCCTGTTCATGCAGGAATAATAGAACCAGGCCACTTTAGATTCAGCGTTGCAGGCGAACCTATAATAAACCTGGAAGCCCAGCTGTTTTTTGTCCACAAGGGCATAGAAAAGCTTTGTGAAGGTCAGAGTATTGATAAATGCTTTTATATTTCCGAGAGAATATCAGGGGATGAAACATTTTCCAATTCACTTGCATACTGTCTGGCCATTGAAAAGCTGGCCGCTGTTGAGGTTCCTGTACGTGCAAACTATCAAAGGGTACTTTTTGCAGAACTTGAGCGTCTAGTTAGTCACTTGGGGGATCTTGCGGGAATTTGCCTGGATGTTGCGTACGGTTTTGCAGCCTTCCAGTTTAGACTGCTTCGCGGTTGGGCCTACCAGATAATTGAAGAGGTCAGTAGCAGCAGATTTTTGCGAAGTGTAAACAAACCTGGAGGAATAAGAAAAGACTTTGCAGCAGGAAAAGAAAAAAGAATACTGGAATATATGGAGAAAATTAAAAAGGAATTGGAAGAAACGGAGAGAATAATACTTTCCAACAGCTTATTTATTGACAGGGTTGAAAACACAGGAGTTCTGTCACTCCAACAGGCAATTGATATGAATGCAGTGGGTCCAGGTGGCCGTGCAGCCGGTGTAAGGAATGATGTGCGGAAGGATTACCCATACTGTGCTTACAGCAAACTGGAATTTAGTGTACCGGAACATAATAACGGGGATGTTAACTGCAGGATGAAGGTTAAGTTGGAAGAATGCTACCAGTCCATATGTATAATTGAGCAGGTTGTAAATAAAATGACGGCTGGTAAGATATATGAGCCTATAGGAAAAGTTGAACCTTACAAGGCGGCAATTGGCTGCACAGAGTCCCCAAGGGGAGAAAATGTACATTGGATCATGTCCGGTGAAAACAATACAATTTTCAGATACAAGATACGCACTCCTTCCTTCTGCAACTGGCCTGCTGTATGCCTTGCAGTACAGGGAAATATAGTGCCTGATTTTCCTTTGATTAATAAGAGCTTTAACCTGTCTTATGCAGGTAATGACCTTTGATATTTATAATATAATTTTCATGAGGTGGCAGATATGTTTAATATAATAAAAAAGACAATCCAATATCCCAGACTTACATTGGATTACCCTTATAAACCTTTAGATTCCCAATTTATCACAGGTAAACCGGTAATTGATTGGGAAAAGTGCTCCATGTGCGGAGAATGTGTAAAGTCATGCCCTTCTTCCGCCATAGTAATTGATAATGAATCTAAAAGTATCGGCATAAATTATGATGAATGTATATTCTGCTCCAATTGTGAAGATGTATGTCAAAAGAAGGCAATAACAATGTCAAAGGAATTTGAGTTGGCTGCTAAATCAAGACAGGAGATCAGAAAGAGCCCTTTGGTTATTGAAGCCCGTAGTATTCCGGATGAATCTTTTGAGGTACTTGGAAAAAAGGTTGATGATAAGGCCAGAAAGATATTTGGAAGAAGCCTTCAGATAAGGGAGGTTGATGCCGGTTCCTGCAATGGCTGTGATTATGAAATCAATGCACTTAATAACCCGTTTAATGACATAGAGCGTTTTGGCGTACACTTTGTAGCATCTCCACGCCATGCAGATATGCTCCTTGTAACAGGTACTGCAACACGTAATATGGAGCTTGCCCTAATAAAGACATATAATGCTGCACCAGATCCAAAGCTTGTTGTGGCTGTTGGTGCTTGTGCTTGCAGCGGAGGTATATTTAAGGACATGTATGCAACTAGAAACGGCATAGACTGTATATTGCCTGTAGATATTTATATACCCGGTTGTCCACCAAGGCCTCATGCCATTTTGTATGGAATATTAAAGGCCATGGATCGCCTGTAGTTTCCACTAGAACAGATAGATTAAAACCTTGGAGACATATTGCAAGGCTCCAAGGTTTTATAGTTTCTGCTTAAGATTATCATATGTGAGACTGGTTGTATATAATTCTAATATCCTATCAAACTCAATCTATTTTCTTCTCAAACATCATAAAATGCTGCAAAATACGATAATCTGATATGATTTTATTCTCCTCAGCTGTAGCTTTTTCTGTAGCCTCACCATTAGCCCTTTGATAAACTCTTTTAGTTATGACAGGCAGCTTACCCTTAATATCCCTCAGATAATTAGCATATTCAGAACCTTTGATTCCAATATAGTCCATCAGCTCTATTGACAGATAATTTGAACTAATAGTAGGTGCTTTCCCAACAGGTGCTGGGTTTCCTTGTTCTTTAAGCAGTTCTTTTGCCGCATCATTGCTCCATATAAAATATGGCACTTTATAAGTATTTAGATACGATTCCATACTACCAGAAGTACCCACCTCATAATTCATTGCATTATATCCTGCAAAATTTTCTCCTAAAAAAGGAAGGTGATCAGAAAAGTACAATAAAACAACCGGTTCATCCATATCCTTAAATTCCCCGACTAAAAGCCCTAACGCCTCATCACACTGTTTAAGGCCATTAATATAGTTATTTATCATGTAATAATAATCTTCCTGAACATTTGATTTTTTGCTTAGTACCTGGGAATAACCGGCATTGGTCTTTGCATATGGACCATGATTCTGAATTGTTACTGTAAAATTAAAATACGGTGATTCAGGCTTTTGGCTTAAATACTTGTTGAAATCATCGAGCATAAAATTAACCGCTTTCATATCGGAAACATATTCACCTTTATTAGCATCAATTCCAGTCATATCATCAATAAAAAATCTTCTCTTAAACCCTAAATAATCATAGACATTAAATCTATTATAAAACCATGAATGTCCAGGATGAAATGCCGTTGTAGTGTAATTTTCATTTTTCATTATCCAGGGTAATGCCATTATATTTTTGCGTATATACAATATATACGGATTTGTTATATCATTTGCAATGCCTAATGAGTGTCCTGTGAGGAATGAAAATTCAGTATCCGCAGTACCGCCCCCAAAAACAGTGGTTATAATGTTGCCCGAATAAGCCTCCCTGACTATGGAATTGAAATTAGTCAAAGGATTATTGTCTTGGGTAAATTTAATTCCGGGTACCTTATCAATATTCCAAAATGCCTCACTCATTATTGCAAAAACATGAGGACGTTTGTTAACAGAAGCCTTAGTGTTTTTATACTTTTTAAGAATTTCCTCTGCATACTTAACAGAATATCCTTCAGGCTTGGACATATCGAAAACATGTGCCTTAACAAGAAATGAATATATGAATCCTTTTGATTTTACTACATCAACCTGTGAAAACTCTGATCCATACACTTTAAAGCTGCTGTATAATTTTACATTACCATATAAGGTGCTGTACATCACTATAGAAATTATAACTGAGAGTATTGCACCGATTATTTTTATAGTCCAATTTAATTTTTTTGATTTTATAAATAAAAACAGGCATAGGGAAACAACCAAAAACGCTGTTATGGGAATATAAAACCCTTCATTCAATTGTAATTCGGACAGCTTAAGAACATTAGTGGATTCATTGCCAAGCAGTATATCTGCTGGAACAAACGGTTCATGTCTAAGTTGTATTTTAAAACGATTCACATATTGAATTATTAGAAAAAATATGCCTGATATAAAATATGAAGCCCATAATCTTGACGTGAGAAAATAAATAAACATCATCAAAATTACCAAAGGTAAAGTGTTCATTAAAAAAATCATAGGTGATTTTATAAATCTTACCAGAACTTCAATTGAAAATACCGATGATATAAGAAACCCCATACAGGACAACATTATAGACAGTACTACCAATATAAGAATACTTACCAAAGGATTTTTTATATTAATACAAAATTTTTTCATCAGTTTGATTCCTCTACTCACTTAGGAATGAGTGAAATATTAATTCCAATTTTGGGCGGGTGTTCACGAAGTCAGTGGACACGAAAGTAAAGGTTTTATCGGAAGTTATATTTTCAACATTCCCAAGGCTTTATATACCTAGATTAAAAGTGATAAATGTAAGATTATCAACACTTTTTATCTAGATTACCCCTATGTCACTAATATTATTATAGATCAAAAATCTTTGTAATACAATTAATTACTGTCATTTCCCAATACAGCAACATTAAGTATTGACTTATCTTTATATATAAAATAAAATTCAACTATATAAAAAGTATTATTTATCATCTTCAACAGTATGGTCAATTGCATTATTTCTTGTATAATGGAAATAATGCGGGTAAAGCGAGGGATTTATATTTATGTCAAAATACATATACCCATTAATTATTATATTGCTAACTGCCACATTGACTATAACGTTATTTAATAACTATAAAAAAGAAAATCCTTCTCAAAAACAAACCAAAATTTCTATAAATGGAGAAAATTTATCTATTTCAGCCCCTTTAATATTTGAGGGGGATAATATTCTTGCACCTATAGAGGATGTAGCAAAACCTCTAGGTGCTGTAATTAAATCCAAAAACCAGAACAATATTAGTATTGCAAAAGGGAGTACCGTTCTTGAATTTACTTCAGGCAGTAAAGAAGTTGGGGTATCAGGCAAAATTGAAATGCTGCCCGTTTCAATCATAAAGTCAAAAGGTTCAATAATGGTTCCAGTAAGATATTTAGCTGAGAAATTGGGTGCTGACGTTGCTTGGGATGCACATTCTAAAAGCATTTTGCTGACAATAGGAGGAAAAAACCCAATAGTTTTCTTTGGAGATTCCCTAACAGAAAATTTCGACCTAAACAAGTATTTCCCGGAAGTTATCAATAAGGGTAAAAGCGGTGATACGACTTTTGGGGCACTTGGCCGCCTTGATAAGGTTATTATGGTGAAGCCTAAAGCACTATTTATAATGCTAGGAACTAATGACGTATGGAGAGGTTTTTCTGAAGATATAACTCTGGCAAACTACAGACATATAATAAATATCGTCAAGATAGCTTCCCCTAAAACTCAAATAATTATTCAGTCACTCCCTCCTTTTGGTATTAAAGTACATAACTTTGATCCTAATACTGCAAATACCAAAATTTCGTCTCTCAACAAAGGTCTGCAATCATTAGCAAAAGAATTAAATATTAAGTTTGTAGATATAGGCAGCCTGTATAAAGACAAGGATGGCATGTTAGATACTACTCATACTTCAGACGGCATACACATTAAATTAAGCTCATATCATAAATGGGTAAATGCTATAAAAAAATATGTAATTTCAAATTGATTTTTATATTTAATCTTTATACTCATTTTCAATCATCTTTAAGCATTTTGACTATTATCAAAGTTGAATAATTAGCCGAAATTTATCCTATATAAAAATCACTTTTACATATTTATTTGATCTAAAGCGGAGGCAATATATTATGATCAATTTATCCGGCTATGAAATCAGTGAGCAGATCTTTAAAAGTCCTGAAACAACAGTCTTAAGAGCTAAGCATATTTCCGATAATAGAAAAGTTATCATTAAGGTTTTAAACAACGAATATCCTGCAGCGGATAGGTTGGAAAACTTTCGCAGGGAATATGAGCTAACTAGAAGATTAACAGGCGATAAAGTAATTAATATGTATAGCCTTGATAACTTTGATAATAGCTTGGCCATAGTTATGGAAGATTTCGATGGTAAATCATTGGCTGAAATTTTGAAAACAACTAAATTTACATTGGAAGAAAAATTGTTAATCTCCATTGATATTGCCGATGCTATTATGCAGATTCATAAACAAAAAGTAATACATAAGGACATTAATCCTTTCAACATTCTTTTGAATATAAATACCAAACAAATAAAAATTATAGATTTTGGAATATCAACAGATCTTAAATCAGAAAAACCCCAAAATCTGTTTGTACTGGAAGGAACGCTTCCTTATATTTCTCCAGAGCAAACAGGAAAAGTAAATAGGGCAATAGATTATAGATCTGACTACTATTCTCTTGGTGTTACGCTTTATGAAATTTTTACCGGTCAATTGCCATTTTTGGGGGATGGCCTGGAAATTGCCTATAGTCATATAGCTAAGATTCCAAAAGAGCCAAAGGTAGTTAATAATGAAATTCCAACCGCTATATCGGACATTATTATGAAATTAATGGCTAAAAACGCCGAAGACAGATACCAGAGTATACAAGGCCTTAAATATGATTTGAATTTTTGTCTTGAAAATCTGGAATCAAGACAAAAATTAATTAATTTTGAAACAGCACAGAAAGATTTTTCAGATAAGTTTCAGTTACCTGAAAAGTTGTATGGTAGAGAAAAAGAAATTGAAAATTTGGCTAAGGCTTTTGAGTCACTAAAGTCCAGTGAACTAAGGTTGCTATTGGTAGCCGGTTATTCAGGTATTGGAAAAACCACCATTATAAAAGAGTTCTATAGAATGTCTCTAAATAAAAGCAATTACTTTATATCAGGCAAATTTAATAAAATGCAAAAAAGTAATCCATATAGTGCAATAATCCTTGCATTTAGAGAATTAATGAGGGGTATAATTACTGAATATACAAATATAGAAAAATGGAAAGATATCTTAATTGAAGCTTTAGGCCCTAATGCTAAAATTTTAATAGATCTTATTCCAGAACTAGGGCAGATTATTGGACAACATCCTGAAGTGCCTAAACTCAGCCCGTCTGAGGAAAAAAACAGATTTCTCATGGTATTTCGTGACTTCATAAGAGTCTTTGCCAGAAAAGAACATCCTCTTGTAATATTTTTAGATGATCTACAATGGTGTGATTTTTCAACAACAGATTTTTTAAAGTATATTATCACTACAATTGAAGCCGGTAATTTATTAATTATCGGGTCTTATAGGGATAATGAAATTAATGAAGAACACCCTCTGTTGCAAATGGTGGATGAATTGAAAGGAACTTTTGGTAGTGATGGGTTTCTTAATAAAATACTTTTAGAACCGCTTCCGGAGCATGTGGTAAACCAAATGGTTGCAGACACATTAAAACGCCATTATTCAGATACATATATGCTTACAAACTATATTTACAGGAAAACTAAAGGGAATGCATTTTTTGCCAGACAATTTTTATACTCCCTGCATCAAAAAGGTGCATTTAAGTTTGATTATGATAAGCATACGTGGAATTGGAGTCTGGAAGAATTAGATGAGGTTCATATAAGTGATAATGTTGTAGAGTTCTTAATACAATCACTAAATATGCTTCCTGCGGATTCATTGAAAATTCTTAAGAAAGCATCATGTATTGGTAATTCTTTTGATTTAAGGACCCTTTATCTTATATGCAATGAATTTGAAAATATTTCTGATGCATTATGGACAATAATTGATAAAGACCTTATTATTCCTTTGAATAATGATTATAGGCTGCTATACATGCCAAAAGAGGAATTGATTAAATCCAGTATGGATATAAGATTCCATTTTAGCCATGACAAAATTCAGCAAGCTGCTTATTCACTGTTTTCTGATGAAGAAAAACTGGCAATACACCAAGAAATAGGAAAAACTTTATTCGAATCATATACCGTTGAAAATAGCATTGACAGCAGTATCTTTGAAGTAATAAACCATTTAAATATTGCAAAAGATCTGCTTATAGAAAAAAATGAACGCTTTAATCTTATGGAATTGAATTTTAAAGCTGGAAAGCAAGCTAAGGGTAATAGTGCTTATGATATAGCTATAAATCACTTCAATGTTGGAAAAAGTCTGCTGACTAAAGCGGAATGGAAGGAATGCCCAGAAAAGTTATTTGAGTTTTCTTATGAGCTTACTGAATCTAACTATTTAGCAGGTAAAATAGAGAATTCTCTTGATTGTTGTAGTCGTTTACTTAAATCCGCCTCAAATAATATACAAAAAGCCCGTGCCATTTCTTTAAAAGCAAAGATACTTGATAATAAAGGAGAAAAAAAAGCTTTAGTTATTGATGAGGTTAGAAAAGGATTAAAATTACTTGGGGTTCATTTGCCTGAAGATGCTGAACAAATCGACCGCAGGCTTAGCCAGGGGATAACAAAAATGCAGGCTTATTTGGATAAATGTTCTATAGAAAGTTTTGTTAATCTTCCAAAAATGACAGATGAAAGCAGAAAAATGGTAATGCAGCTCTTTTTTCAGGTACAACCAGCCACATTCCAATATTATCCTCCTTTAAACTTTTTAATACAAATTATTATGTTTGATATGGCATTATCTTATGGAACTACACAAGTATCCTGTAAGAATATTGCTGAATGCGGAATTATATACGGCCCATTACTAAATAATTATGATATGGCATATCGCTTTGGTCAAACAAGCTTCGTACTTTTAGAAAAACTTGATGCAAAACTCTATAAAGCAGGCTGTTATTTTATTTTTGCTACTTTTATATCTCACTGGAAAGCTCATTATTCCGAAAGTCTGAATTATTTTGATATGTGTCTAAAGAATGCATTAGAAACAGGTGATATTGAACATGCTGTTTATTCCTGTACCCATAAGTTAAAACATATACTTTACTCAGGAATTAACCTTAATGATTGCAGGATAGAAGGAGAAAATGTACTGAAATTTTTTAAAGATGTAAATATTTCATTCTTGGAACCTTCAATTAGAATTTTTCTTAATTTCATAAAGCAGCTGCAGTCAACATACAACTATGAAGTTGAAAATTCTTTGCTTCAAGAAGCATTACTGTCTCAAAATATTTGGTTATTGTGTGTATTCGGGCAATGTAATTTAATTTCAAATTACGTATTAGAAAATTTTGAAGCTGCTGATAGATGGAATACGTTTACCCAACCTTACTTGAACGGCGGAACAGGTCACTTTTCAATGCCTGATCACATTATGTTCCAGTCTTTGGTGCTTATAAAAAAATACGAAAAATCAGCAGAAAATGAAAGACAAATATTAGTTGATTCCATTGTGAAAAATGTGGAGATATTAAAAGTTTGGTCAGATAACTGCCCTTCCAATTTTGCACATAAATACTATTTAGTTTGTGCAGAATTGGCAAGGGTTCAAAATAAATCCTTGGAATCAATTGTAGTTTTATATAATAAAGCACTAAACTCCATAGCCCCTGGCGATTTTATAAACATGAAAGCATTGATAAATGAATTGTTAGGTGAATTCTGGATAAATAGGGATGATAAATTTATAGGAAAAGCATATATAAAGGAGGCATATTATTTTTATACAAAATGGGGTGCATTTTCAAAAATACGAATATTGGAAAAGAAATACGCCCACTTCTTTACAGATTTCAGCAAGCTTAATTTCAAGTTTGCCAGCCCAAATAAGAAACACATTAATACCAAGTTTACCGAAGCACTGTCTCTTGACCTTGGGTCTATACTAAAAGCTACACAGGCTATTTCAAGTGAAATAAAAATTGATAAACTGCTAAAAGTGCTCATGAATACTATTATTGAAAACGCCGGTGCACAATCCGGGTGTCTCATACTAAAAAGAGAAACAAAAAACGATTTATATGTAGAGGCATTAAAAAGCAGAGATGATGAAGAAATTCAAGTTATGCAGTCTATACCTTTTAACGACAGCAAGGATTTTTGCCCTGAGATAGTCCAGTATGTGGTTAGAACCAGAGAAAATATCGTAATTGATAACGCTTCCAAAAACCCAAATTTCCAAAACATTAAATATGTTTTAGATAATAAAACAAAATCTGTTATGTGTATGCCAATTATATACCAGAATGATCTTAAAGGCATAATTTATTTGGAAAACAACCTGCTTGAAAATGTATTTACCATTGAAAGGCTGGAGACATTAAAAATAATTTCCTCCCAAATAACTATATCTATCGAAAATGCACAGCTTTATGAGAACCTGGAAGAGAAAGTCAGACAACGGACTGAACAATTAGAGCTGGCAAATAATGAATTAAAAGAATTGGCATTGCATGATCCTCTAACAAGATTGCATAACAGAAGATACGTATATGAGTATATTACAGGCTTATCTGAGAGCTTTGTCAAATCAAAAGCAGCAGTATATTATAACAGGCAAAAAAGAGACTTAAGTATAGGAAATAATGTTATAGGTATATATTTAATTGATATAGATTTTTTCAAGAATGTCAATGATACTTATGGTCATGCTACTGGGGATGAAGTGCTTATTAAAATAACCAAGGTGTTAAAAAGCCTTATAAGGGATGACGATTATATAGTACGCTGGGGTGGTGAAGAATTTTTAATTATTCTGAACAAGACAAAAGTTGAATACTTAACGGTATTTTCAAAAAAGGTTTTGACTCTTGTCAGTGAAACTCCTCTAGAATTACCTGAAGGCAAAAAAATATATATAACCTGCTCAATAGGATGCACATATTTGCCATTTGAACCGGAAATATCAGATCTGTTTACCTTGGAACAAACCATAAATATTAGCGATTTTGCCATGTACAAAGCAAAGGAAAAAGGGCGAAACCGTGCAGTACATGTTAATTTACAGAACTTAAACAACTTAAGCAGAGAAGAAATAAAGACTTATTTGGCAAATTTGAAAAGAAATTCAGATGTGGATGATAAATTTATCACTATTGAAGAGATAGAATAATGATTCATTATAACTCCAATTTAACTAACTTTAAAAAAGATGTGGTAGATTCAAAATATAATTAAAAAAATATTGTGTCGTGTAAAAAAGCTTTATGTTTACATAGTGAACAGTAATATAAAAAGGGCTGCACAAATTGTCAGCCCTTTTTTTATATCATTCTACAGTTATATCAACAACTGAATTCTTAACCCTGTTTTTAAATGCTTTGATTAATTCATCCTTGGTTTTGAATTCACCACCATTCAAGTAAAATCCCAAATTGTTTGTATAAATATTTTGGATTTCACTATCATACTCAGTAAATATACTTCCATCTATGTCCTTAATAAATGGTTCATAGAACTTGTATATATCAATACCCATTATCTTATTTTCTTCGCCATACCCCTCAGCGATTACTTGTAAGTTATTGGGAAAATCCTTACTTTCATGAGCCCATTTTCTCATTAAATCTTCATTTGTTGTAAAATATTTTACAAATTCCCAAGCAATATCTTGATTTTCAGACTTGCTGTAAATACCTAACCATGTACCATTCCAGAAATATGGAATTCCAGGTCTGGCTAATCCCCATCTTCCCCCATTGGCTGCCTGTTTATCATTTGATCCAATTATCCAGGGAATGCCCCAGGATGGGCACGCCCAAACTAGAGCCTTCTCATCATCAGCTATGGCAGCTGACCAATCTGGTGACCATTGATCAAGTGTAGCCTCATACTTATTGTCTCTCATATCTTTTGCAAAATCTATAAAGTCTAAGGCTTTTTGATCTATTGTAAGTTTACCATCAGTTACCCACCCCTTGCTGCGTCCTGCCATAAACATTCTAAGCGGTTCCTCGAAGGTTGGAAACAGTGCTACTTTTCCTTTGCTTTTCTCCTTTAATGTTTGTGCTGCTGCTATCATTTTATCCCTTGTTGACAGCATCTCAGAAATCTTTAAAGGATCATCTGTCCCCAGGTACTTTTTAGCAGCATCCTTTTTATATGCCAAAGCACCTGGTGCTCCAATAGGTGAAACAGCTCTTAATACTCCATTTTTGTCAGTTCCCATTTCAACAGTATAAGGTATCATATTACCAACATAATCCTTAGCCCTATCAGTTATATCTGCAAAAGCATCCGTCATTTCCACAAATTGCTTAATAAAAGCAGCTTCTCCAGAAAATACATCGGGAACATCTAAATGTGCTCTTATCCTGGAAATAAGCCTATTCTGGTATAAATAATCCTTATCAGTTACCGCTACAGCATTAACTTTAATGTTTGGATAAGCCTCATTAAATGCTTTAACAAATTCAGGCATCTCATCCTTATTAAAATGCCAGAATGTAAGCTCTCCTTTTTTATTGCGGCTTATAACTTTTGAATATTTTCTACCTTTTGTTTTATCAGATGAAAGCAAAACTTCTTGTAACCTATCATCCCATTCAACCCCAAAACCGGCTAAATCAGCCATAGGCCTTAATGGTAGATATGTCCTGCCATTTATTATAACAGGTGAAATCTTCGAGCCGTCAGTTTCTTTTAAAACTTGCTCTTCATCATCTAAATAGATTTTTATATTATCATTTACAATAGCCTCAATTTTTCTTACGGTATTATAACTCCAGACAATACTAATAGCAGCGATGCAGGTAATGGATATTACAAAAACACCCAATAAAACTCTTAATGATCTCTTCATGTTAAATTTCCCCCTATTTCATTTAATTACAACTAAATTTAGTCCCATTATATGAAGATTGACCTTATTTTACCGACCCTCTTTTTAATATCCTTTTCAACATCAACAAAAGTTTCCATTGCTACTTTAACATCGTCTTTTGTGGGTATAATTCCCCCATACCTGGACCTTACAAACATCTCTGAAATACTTTCCAATTGAAGTCCAACCTCCTGTGAAATCCTTGTAGAGTAGTTTGATGGCGTTTCATAATTCTTTATTCCCATTCCGATTTTACCAAGCAATAGTGTTATCCTTCTATATATTCCTTCAATAGACTCTTTACAAGGATATTTTACCATTCTCCTTTTCCACATTCCTTTTCTGATCAATATAATCAGCTTTATAGTAAATAATGCATCAATTATTATGACAGGTATCAAAAATGTTCTTGTCCATACAGGCAGACCCATGAAAAAACCTATTACTAAGCTTACAAATGATCCAATACTTTCACCGACTTTCTTAAAGAAAGCTATTATCTCTTCTGTTGTATCCTCTGCACTTACAGTGGGTTCAAACACCATCCATCCGTATCCTGCAATATAAACCTCTGGAAATGCATGAGCATGTTTATCCCTTACCACATACTTCTTTGTAGCATGATCATATTCTCTTGCCACATATCCTTCCACATACCTGGCAGGCAGCCCTGCAGCCCTTGCCAGTATTACCATTGATGAAGCAAACTGCACACAAACTCCTTTTTTACTCTCAAACAGAAAAAAGTCGTTGTAATCTTTATTTCCTGTAAGCTTTGGGGGTTTAAGGCTGTATTTATATCCTGATGAGTGGAAGTAATTTTGAATAGCCAAAGCTTTGAGATAATCGCTATCCTTACCTGCCGTTATCTTTTCCGCCAGATTATATATTCTCTCAGGCAGGTTGTCCGGAAGTCCTGTATAGTATCTTGATGCTTCCTCATAATCATCGTCGGAATAAATTAGATTTAAAAGTTGCTTATAATCTATTTCGCCTGCAAGAGAAATTTTATTTTTATCATTTTTCTCTAATAGAGAATCAATAATATCAGGCTTTAATATTTTTACAGTCTGAAATTCTCTTGTCGAAGGAACCATGTTGTGAGAAATATAACTTACTGTATACTCTGCATTCATTAATGGCCGGTTTCTGCTCTGACAAATTAAATTCTCTGCAATAGTAAAATATTCATTATTCCTTATTTTACTCTCTACAGAAACAACCCCGGGAGGTGTCATATACGAATATGAAAAGGCAGTTCTGGGAATAACTGATGCTTTCTTCTGTTCCAGTAAAGTGGATTTGTATTTATACACGCTTTCAAAAGGTTTTAACTCTTTAGGTAGCTCCTTTTTATTTTCATACTGATTTAATAACGTTACAAAACTATTTATAAACCCCTGCTTCTTGGAATGAAAAATAAAATCTCCCTGTTTTTGCATATATTCATCACCGTTGGACCAACGGTTGTTCTCATATTTATCCCAGCTTTGAACTCTTAAGTACAGTGGCTCATCAGCTTCCACCTCAAAAAGTACCCTGCTTCCTACAGGTACTCCTGCAGAAGTTATATAACTTTCCCTTTTTAAAGTCATTGGATTAAAGAGTCTGAAGTTATTCTGGTTTTGTATTGCATTTTGAACCGCATTACCAAATGGTTGTATAGTCTGATTAATAATAGTATCCAGATACACTATTTGTGGAACGGAATAAGGCTTTGGAACAATAATGGATATCATAGTAGTCAATAAAAGAAATAAAATCATGGCAGCCATATAGGATCGATTTCTTACAAATTCAAATTTTATTTTATTTACAGATTTATTTTTTGATCTTTCAATTAATAGTGAAAAGAAGAACACCGCATACATTACAAAGGGTAATGATATTTCCTTGTCAGATTTGGCTGAATGGAATAAAAACGGGATGAACCCTACCATGAATAATACCCAAATCCTGAAGTTTACAGCCGTGAAATAAAAAACTGTTGTTGAAAACATGTAGGCTGATATAAGAATAGTACCTATCCAGTATCCAGGTATCAAAGCTCCGTTATCAGACTGAGAAAGAAGCCAGCCAAGAAAGTGCCCTCCTTGGGTATAACCTGTACTCATCAATGTAAAAATAGCTAATGAAAAATAAGCAACAGACCCAAGAATAAATATGAAACCTCCACTGCTGCCCCTCTTTTTGACTGCTATTAGTGCCATATATAATAAACTGTTTGTAAAAAACGCTATTAATAAAGTAAAAACAATATTCGCTCCAAATATTGAATCTACAGTCCACCATGTAAGTGCTGTTGAAAACATAAGAGGAAAAATATAATATTTTAATTCTAGAATTTTCTCTTTCATTCTGCCCGTATTCCTTTCCTCAGGACCTCATCCATTATTAATCAATCATGCCTTAGTCATGTTGAAATATAACTTCCCGTATAATTTCGCTTTCGTGTTAACTTAACTCGTGAACACACGCTCAAAACGGTAAGTAATATTTCAATCATGCCTTAAAATGCCTCAGACAGATCCATTCCCATAGGAACTTCATATATTGTCCCCTGATCGGTCTGATCAATTTTTACTCTATTTTTGTTATCATTTTCAATATTTTTAACTGCAACCAAATTAACATAATACTTATTAAAGTTTAACTGACCAACAGCCTCCATAAGCTTATCGTCGACAAGACCGGTAAATATAATAACTTCACCGCCGCCAAAATTCCGGCTGTTCTTCTTTTGCTCCATGAGATTTCTAACAGGCATTCTTAAGTCTCCTGGTACATCTTTATTTTCAACAAAATTATAAGCCGCAAATACATTCTGCATCTCTCCGATATTCTTTTTTTCTCTCACAGAAAAAAGCTTCCATTGGCCATCCTCATAAAACCAAATATCCGATTCACTGTTGGTTGATACAGTACCATGTGCTACTGCAAGTACAGCTTCAAGTATTTTTTCTTCAATAAAAATCGTATCATCACTTTGCTGAATCTTTGGCCTGTTAAAAAGTCTGCTGATAAAGTTGCCCTTTTCGCTTTCAACAACTTTTACAAGACAGGGATCAATTATAAGGCACTTTTTTGGAATACTCCTGCCTTCATCCTTTCTGACCATTAATGTTTCCTTTTTAGCAGACAACTTCCAGTGTATTTTATGAAGAGGATCGCCCGGCACATATTCTCTGAACTCATAACCCGGTTCACCATTGGTAATGACCATGTTATTTGTGGTCATGCTGTTATCCTCGGGCATTAAAGCCAGTGATGTGTTTTGCATTATTTTACTGTTAAGATTTATACTGTAGAGCCTTGGTATTACCGTTACTTCCCCCCACATTTTACTCAAATCCATACCTTTTGTGAGATTTATCCTAAAAAAGCCCAGATAATCCTTAATAAAAATACTCTCAACTCCAATTTTGCTCACACCACGAGTTAATGCAAAATACTCAAAAGATATTGTTTTTTTCATCCTTGAACCAAGTGAAAGTCGTATGTCAGTAGAAGATAAATTACTGAAATTATGACTTTTTATGAATGAAATATCCATAAAGGGAACCGGCAATATGGATTTATTGTGTATGTGGAGATTAACCTTCACTACACCATCCTTTTCAACTTCCACTGTTGGGGCATCTATGGAAAACTCAATTCTTCCCTTGAGAGGTATTGTAAGAATAATTGATGTCAGTAGTGCAAATATGAGCATGTAAAGCATGAGCATAGTGTTGTCTCCGCCTAGAAAATAGGAGTAAAGATAAAGTACAACACCCATAGTTATGTAAACAATAAAATTCCTCATGATTCAAATCCTTTATATCAAAGTTGATAATAAAACAAGAGACTATAATACAGGCACTTTAACATTCTTTATACAGCCTAATACAACATCTGCAGCAGTAACATTTTTCATTTTTGCACCTGAACCCATAATAATTCTGTGTGCAAGAACGGGAACAGCCATTTGCTGTATATCATCCGGCACAACATAATCCCTTCCCTTAATGAAAGCCCAGGCTTTTGCTGCCCTGTACAAGTTAAGACTTCCTCTAGGACTTACACCAAGTATAACGTCAGGACTTTTACGGGTCTCCTCAACGATATCTATAATATATTCCTTAAGTTCAGGTTCTATCCTCACCCTTTTAGCCTGTTCCTGCAAGTCCAATATGTCACTGGTACTTGCAACAGACTCTAAAGCTGGTGCAGGATTACTGCTTCCAAACCTATCCAGTATAACCATTTCGCCTTCCCTGCCTGGATATCCTATTGTTAGCTTTAGAAAAAATCTGTCCATCTGAGCTTCAGGCAGAGGATATGTACCAAAACATTCCACTGGATTTTGAGTTGCAAGAACCATAAATGGACGGGGTAAGCTATAAGTTTTTCTGTCAACTGTAACCTGAAACTCTTCCATAATTTCAAGAAGACTGGACTGGGTTTTTGGAGATGTTCTATTAATTTCATCGGCAAGAAGGAAATTACACATGGCAGCTCCTTCCCTATATTCAAATTCCCTTGTGGACGGATTGAACATGGAAAATCCCATAACATCCGACGGCATTACATCTGGAGTAAATTGAATCCTGTGAAAAATACCATTAACAGATCGTGCAAGGGCTCCTACAATTTGGGTCTTACCAACCCCAGGAACATCTTCTATAAGTACATGTCCATCACACAAAAGTGCTGTGACAAGCTGTTCCAATACAGGCCTTTTACCTACTATTATTTTCTCAATGTTATCAAGCAAAACCTTTATACTATTGTTCATTATACAATATGCTCCTTATCTTTATAACTTTTTTAATCTATAGCTAAATGTTATGCAATAATCATTTTACATTTTTAAATATTATTGCAAAACATCTTCCTTTATCCATATGTTGCGAAAAATTCATTTTTATAATGCAAATGCAAACGATTCAACTGCATTTGATTATGTAAAATCTTTTTCGTAACTTATATAGTCCTCTGTAGTTTTTGCTGTAGTTTTTGCTGTAGTTTTTGCTGTAGTTATTACTTGATTATTCGACAAAGACTGCTTTATTTCCTGCATAAAAGATTCTCACCCCCACACCCTATTATCGCTCCATCATTTAGCCAAATATATCTTCTAAACTAAACCTCTTATTATCATTCATAATTCTTGTCCACCTTTTTATTAAGATAATATGAACCATATCAATAATTCTATCAAAAAATAGATTCTTTGTAAAACCAAGTAAAATTCATAAGGGATAGCATATGCTACCCCTTATGAATTGATTAAAAATATTAATCATCTAGCCCAAACTCTTGCAACATATTTTTTTCAGCTTCTACCGCTCCTGGAAAATCAAATTTCTGTGGTGGGCTGAATTCATTAAACGGAAATTCGATTGTTTCAAAAAGTTCACATGGGTTTTCTTCTGTTGCTGCTATGCATTCTTTGTTCGGGAAGCAGAAATCAAATGCTGGAATAAGAAGCTGTACAAGTCTTACCAATTTAATTATAGAGAATAATCCAAGACTTACAACTACTCTTCTTCTTGGTATCTGATTTACAGGTCCTATATCACCGTTGCAATCATCATCTTCTACTCCAAGGGTATCTGCAATACCTCTAGGTATCTGATCTATGCAACAGCAATCTTCGAAGCATTTATCAAGAATATCCTGTATTTTTGCATTTAATGCTATAGGTTCAGCAACTTCCACTTTAGCTATTGGCAAATTATCCTGCTGCAATTTTGATCCTAAATTGATTTCTTTTTTATCTATCCTGCAATCGCCTTTGAAGTGTGATTTAAATATTTTGACATTACCTTCGGAACCAAACAGGATAACCTTTTTGTCAAATACAACGAGACCTCTTCTTGTAACAATATCCACTCCGCCGTTATCCGGTACAAAGAAATCCAGTGTTACCCTAATAAAGAATTTTACATCAACTGTAAAGAATCCTCTCTTAAACGGAACTTCTTCTATATCCGCATAAACATCAACTACTTCAGCGCATCTTACTTTTACATTTATCGCTTCATCAACGATATTTTGTATATTGTGTTTGAATATTACTCTTGCGTTTTCTATACAATCCTTTTCCCTACATGAATCATATATTTTTTCCACTTGAATACAAACTGCTTCCCGGATTTTACACAAGTCCTTTTCGGATAAAAGCCCAGGAACTACTTTGTCATGTTTTTCATGTCCCATAATTATCCCCCTTATATAAGGAATTATCACTATCAATTACATAATATGTAGTTTATAAGTTTTTGTTACTTAAGAAACCAAAGAAATTTAAATTTAATTTTAGACTTGTATGCAAATTGCTGTATATATATTTTTTTTATGCATATTAATTTAATATGATTAATGTTTCAAGGTATAAGAAATGTATAACTCTAGAAATAAACAGTACTTGTTCAAACAGTCTACCGGAAGTATATTGAACTTTTATTCTGACGAAAGGTATGGCTTGTGTTATAGTACTCTATCAAAAAGAAATACCTGGTCGGAGCCCATTTCAATAAATAAGAACTTTTTACCCCCATTCTATATAGATATGGACTTCGAGGACAACTTTCATATTTTGTTCCAGGATAAACAAGGAAATATTTTTTATACTTTTCTAGACAAATCAAATGTAAATACTTTGCAGGTATTAAAAAGTAACGTGGCTACTTCCTATAATAAATATCTCAAATTAATAGTTTCAAGAAATACTATAAATATATTCTTTATAATAGACCATAATAACTCACATATACTTGCACACCAAACTATTAATGGTAAAGCAATCAACCCTCCTAAAGTAATTGACTATGTACTAAAAAATGATCATCCGTATTCTTTATTAACAGATAAATCAGGAAATATTTATGTATTCTACCAGGTATCAGATGGGAAGTATCTTCAAATTGGCTTTAAGAAATACAATCCCAATCAAAAAATCTGGGGAGAATTTACTCCCGTTACAAGATTTAATGGAGATTGCCAGTTTCCAAAAACAGTAATAGATAATAAGGACATTATAAGCATAATATATCAAAGAAAAACTGATAAGCAAATAGAACTTATATATCAGCAAAAGGTGCCGGAGCGTAACATGTGGAGCTCCGAGACAATTATTCAGACTTCATCCTATGCATTCAATAACTCGTCAATCATCCTTCTAAACGGAAATATTATAGTTTATTGGATAAGAGATGATAGCATATACTACAGCATGTCAAGTGACCTGGGAAAAACATGGACCAAATCTTCTAAATTCATTTTTCCTGCTAGTAAACAGCTTCTTTGCTTTAGTTATAAATCAAACAACCCTTATGAAAGTGACAGTATATATGCAAGAGAGATTCCAGGAAGCTATTTAAATGGATACAAGCTGGCTTTCCATCAGAATAGCACCAATAATACAAGCATATCGACAGATGAACTGAAAAGCATGATTGTAGATGGCATGCATCTTTTGAAGGGTAATGTTGAAGACCTCTTTGAAGCAGACAACTCAATCAAAGAAAGCATTTCAAAAATTGATAACATGTGTAAAACCATTCACAAGGAACTAATTAAGCAATCGGTTAAAATAACATATCTTGAAAATGAAATTGGAAAATTGAGAAGTAACATGAAATTTAGTGAAGAAAGTTCAACTTCTGACGATTATAAAATACAGAATAGCAAAGATGAGTAATTTCTTTCCTTAAACAATAAATAAAAATAATATTATAAAAAGTTCCTTTCTTTTGGAAAGGAACTTTTTATCACGGTTAAACCCAAAATGCCGTTCACCTAGATTTTGACACCTAGCCCAAGCTAGGTGGGTGTCCTGCTATAAGTTTTTAGCTTCCACTGCCGTTGCATCCATAAAAGAATGTCGGAATTAGGTTGTGGCCTGCTATACGCCTCTAAACGCAGACTCCCGTATTAACGTTGTAGGTTCAAAATATAGGCACTGTCGAACATCCCAGGAGTACCAAAACATTTAATATAGAGTTATTATACCACCAAAGTCTATTGAATAACAATTGACCATTTTTTATTTATATCCTGTTTAAACACAATGGCACTTATAAAACTTTTTATTTCTCTTTTATTCAAAGTCTATATATGTTTTGCACTTTTCATATATATTAATTATTAATTATTTAATTATTACTTATATAAAAATCAATTAATTTTACTTAATTAAAGTATACTTATTCTTTTTAAACCCTGGCTTTACTTGATATATCTCCAGAATAGGCATTTTATTTACATAAGCCTCATTCACAACTAAATCCATGTATTCCTCAGGAAACTTTAAGCAATAACCGCATCCGCTTTTTGCTATATGACAAGGAACTGAAACCACCTCAAAGACATATCCTTTTTTCTCCAAAATCGAACACAATTTATACACATAATTGCCAGATTCCATAATTCCCAGACAATCCATAAGCTCACCCCAAATTCATATCGTGTATTAGTTTATGTTGTCATCGGAACATTTGATACTAAGGCATTAATGAAAAATATCATTATCTCTTATTCATAATTTCCCACGAATCAAAAAGGCTTATGCCAATTATTTTGCTGACATAAGCCTTCATTCTATATTAGTTTTTAATAAAATCATAATTTACCTATTTGGAGGCATAAATTGTCTTATCCATGAACCAAAACCTTTTGGATTCCTTGTTTGTATTAAAATGGTTCCTGGCCCACGGAATCTGCACACAATTCCCTCACCGGAAGTAATACTGGAAATCCATCCGCTTGCAGCCTTTTCCATTTTATAGCTCATATAATCAGGCCATGCAACGAGATGACCATTATCAATAAGAATTTCTTCCCCAGCTTCAAGATTTATAGCATGTATTGTCCCATACGAGCTTAAAAATACCATCCCTCTTCCACTGACTTTCAATATGAAGAATCCTTCCTGCGAGAATATTCCCTTAAACAGATTCTGCATCTGCGTGGACACTTCTATTCCATGAGTAGCAGCTAAAAAACCATCCTTTTGAACACAAAGTCCATATGATCCATCGAGTTCTATATCTTGAACTCCTCCTGGAGATGATGCTGCTAGTAATACTGACCCTGGACCTTTTCTAGCATAAAGAGTCTGGAAAAAGAATTTCTCTCCTGCCAGCATTCTTCCTATTCCCTGCAGAAATCCACCTTCCATTTTTCCCTCAAGTTCAATAGAGGGTGACATGGATACCATTGCATTAGACTCAGCTTTAATTAATTCTCCTTGTTGCAGACGTGCTTCAACAATAGGAAATGCTCCCTGATATAGTATTTTATAATCCACTATTATCCCTCCTTATCCTACCTGAAGCCCAAAATTACCGCAAAGAGCTCTTAACCCTCCCTGAAAACCGCTTCCAACAGCATTGAACTTCCATTCTCCGCTGTATCTATAGATTTCGCATACAACAATTGCTGTTTCTACTGAAAACTCTTCAGCAAGATCATATCTTAAAACTTCCTCATTTGTCTCTGCATTTACAACACGAACAAATGCATTTGATACCTGCCCGAAGTTCTGATGTCTACCTTCTGCATCATGAATAGTAACAGTTATAGCTATTTTATGTATTTCAGCTGGTACTTTGCTAAAATCCATTATTAACTGTTCATCATCACCCTCACCCTCTCCGGTTCTGTTATCACCAGTATGGATTAGACAGTCATTTCTGCCTTTTAAATTATTATAGAATATAAAATCGTCATCTCTTAAAGCTTTTCCATTTTCACCAAGCAAAAAAGCAGATGCATCAAGGTCAAAGGCACTTCCGCCGGAATACTTGTTGGTGTCCCATCCTAATCCAATTATAACCTTAGTCATTCCCGGATTGGTTTTAGTTAAATCTATTTTTTGCCCTTTTACCAAATTTATTGCCATAATTTATCACCTCGTCCAAAAATAAAGTACGGCGTTTCAAATAAAATATTTGAAACGCCAATTTATATGTTATTTTATTATATAACAATCTTTATATATTAATACCGAAGTTACCGCACAATGCAGCTAAACCACCCTGGAAACCACTTCCAACCGCATTAAATTTCCATTCTGTACCATTTCTGTATAACTCACCTACAACAACAGCAGTTTCAACGCTGAAGTCTTCGCCTAGATCATATCTTATAAGCTCTTCGTTGGTATCTTCCTTAACAATACGTATAAAAGCATTGGATACTTGTCCAAAATTTTGTCTTCTTTGCTCAGCGTCATGTATAGTTACTGTGAAGTCAATTTTTGAAACTTCTGCAGGAACTTTACTTAAGTCGATCTTTATCTGCTCATCGTCTCCATCACCATCACCTGTGAGGTTATCTCCCATATGTGTAACAGATCCTGATGCATGGTTCAAATTGTTATAGAAAACAAAATCCGCATCACTCTTTACTTTACCAGCGTCATCTAATAAAAATGCAGCGGTATCGAGGTCAAAATCAGATCCTCCATCATACTTATTAGTATCCCAACCCAATCCTACCATAATCTTTGTAAGACCTGGATTAGTTTTTGTTAAATCAACCTTTTGTCCTTTTTGTAAACTTATTGCCATTAAAAAATCCCTTCTTTCTTTTAATATTATTTGATAATACTAAACAACAAAAATTACTTTTAAAACAGTAAAAACTTTTAAAAGCGACAATAATATCTATCAAAGTATATTATCGGCAAAAGTTTTTAATTTATTATACATTATATAACAAATTAGAAAAAAGTAAAATTAATTTTTAATATTTAAATTAAAATATTAAAAATTTTTATATTTTTCTTAATTTTTATCATTTTTTAATATATATTTGTTATATTTTATAACAAATAATTAATTATTTCTATATAATTAATTATTTATAATTTTCTGTTATATATGTTACGAAAAAATTTTACATTAGCAAATGCAGCTATATTCATCTTAAATTCCTAGCCACGGAAAAAACCCTTAAACACATCAAACATACTTGACTTATTTGTAACTTTTCTTTTTTTTATTTCTTTATAAATTTCCTTTGTTACATTAAGATTAAATCTTATATCTTCTAGATTATGCGTATTAAAAAGTTCATTCCTGATACCGTTTTCTATATTGTTATAGCCTGCTGGTGAAAATATTATAATATCCAAACCTATAGCGTTGAGTAATGCAATGGTAATATAGTCTTCCATACTAAGGCACTTTTCACTATTGTCATATATTATAAGCTTAGGTACCTCAAAAGGATAATCAAACCTTTGAAGGAGCTTTAAAATCTCTATTTGAAGATTAAACACCGTAGACATTACCCTTATTTTAAAATTTAGATCAATTTCAAAATTGAAATATTCCTTTTGTAATATCTCGTTAGCCTTATCTAATATATTGTCCTGCATTGATGTCTTTAAAAAATGGAGTGGGTAATCCTTACATGACTTTATTTTATTTTTGTCCAGCAATCCATTATTATTAAAGAAATCCCTATATTCATATCCTTTAGATAGTTCATTGGAAAATGGTACCCTGTCAATAATATAAACATAGTCTCCTTTATCATGTATAAGAGAGTTTATTTTCTCCCAGTACCTTGCAATTTCCTTATGTGTTCCGTTTATCTTGGCAAATATGTTAGGAATAATTACAGTGTTGTTATATATTCTAAATCCACTTCTATATCTGGCCTCTTTACTCCAAAAGAAAAAAATTTCTTCGTATGTGGTATTAAGTGTAATTGCCTTGGTAGGAAAATTTTCAAATTGCCTTGGTTTAAAGAGATTTGGGTTTTCTGCATTAACTGTTGACTCTACGCTTTTTTCCGCTTGATAGGCAGTTGTTGCCATAGTAACAATACTTTCTGCTTTTGGAAATTCCCTCATCGGAATCTTTCTTTCAAATTCAAGCTTAACACTAAATTTATTATCAGGATCAACATCTTTAAATTCAGAATCCGAAAAGGAATTGAAATAAATTATGTCAAAACCTATATTTGAAAGGAACGCCATAAAATATATTTCGTCTCTTTTTACATCTCCATAAAACAAAAACTTTGGATTATGCCCTGTAAAATCAAAATTCTTAAAATAATGAAGCCCGTATTTTTCAAACCAGTATATAATTTTAATACAAAAATTTTTTATTATACTTGGGTTTTTAGGATGCTTCTGGTTAGACATAAATAAATTAAGACACTTTTCAAATGCCTTTTTTATTATATAATTCTTAATTTCGCTGGTTGAAAACTTCAATATTCCTGCTCCTGATAGATTAGCAGCTAAATAAGGGGCTCTTAGATTAGTATCGGCCTTTATTTCATTCCAAATGCTATTTACCTTGTCAATAAACTGAGGGCTAACAGATGTATCAAGCCTGTTTTCAAACCTCTGGTAAATACCTTCAATCTTTCTTAACTCAATATCTAAATTATAAAGTTCATTATAATATTCGCTGTCACTATATTGTTCAATACCAATTATTCTGTAAAAATAAACGGGTAAGCTCAATAAACCCCCATTTATGCAATAACTTCTTCTGTCGACAGGTTTTAGTAGAACATCGCGATATATATCATTTGTTAAAATATTAATAGTGTTGTAATCATTAAATGTTTCCATTTATACCACCTGCTTGATATATTGCTTCTCATTATATTAAATCAAAACTATATAAAAATAACAAGCAGTTTTTATTTTGATATTCCCTTTTAAGCCACCTGCCTTAAAAAATATATAAATAATATTTATTACTTAATTAATATCGTCATTATCATATATTAAAACATCTGCCATTTCAATCTGTAGTCCCTTTATTTCATTTTCTTTTGCTTTTTTTATTAGATATTCATATCTTATTTGGCATGCTTTCATCATATATGTGTAATAGTCTACCGTTTCCTTATCATCTGCATAGTTAAAATTTGAACTTGCACAAATCCAGTCTCTTCTTGCGTTTTTTATACTTTCAATAAGCTCATTATATTCATTTTTTTAATATTTTGTAAGCCAGTCTTTTCTTTGAGCATAAATATTTTGGATAACCTTGATATAATACTTCCCTTATCCTGTTCCATCAAATTATTTTTGAGAGTTCCTGTGCTCATGGTAAATCTCCCCATATCTAAATTATAGTTTATATTAGGGCATTTCAAAAAATACATTACTCAAGTATTTTTTGTATAAGTATCATCAATTAAGATTTTTGAAATCCCTCATTTACCAGTAAATTATTTGTTAATACCTTATTCAAAGTATAAACAGAATTTGCCTTGTTTATACACCCATGAGCATAATTTAATTACTTTATTAGGTTATTACGTATTTTAAAACCTCCTTCTCAATAGCTTACAGGGCTTGCAAATTTGGAAACAATCCTACCTTCTTTAATCTCTATAATACAATAAGTTGGCCTGTCAGATTCTACCGGAACACTTATACTTCCAGGGTTTAAAACCATCATGTTCTCATAATAAAACTCCTCTGTTTTATGGGTATGTCCGAAAAAAACCGCGTCTGCTTTTAAAGAGATACCTTTAGATATTATCCTCTTATAATCATTTTTAACATTATAAAGGTGTCCATGCGTAATAAAAATTTTTTTCCCTTCAACTACAATTAATTTTTCAGTTGGATAATCTTTAGCCCAATCATTATTACCTGCAACAAATTCATACACAGGCTTTTTAACCTCTTCTCCTAACTTTAAAATATCTTTTAAAAAATCACCTAAGTGAATAATCATATCAATATCATCATACTTTTTAGCTGCTTTAACCATATTTAAGGTATAACCGTGTGAATCACTAAATAATAGTATTTTCATATATGTTTAGTCCTTAACTAATTTTGTGTTTTTATATATCTTTGAAGTTATTAGAGCTTCAAAATCATTTCATGATTTCTTTCTTTTAAATACTTATATACGGCATTTGAAGTCATATACCTGAACCTACCCCAATCTACCCAGTCACCATCCATATTCAGTAACGATTGAAGAATACTTTCAAAATCCTCAAGATTGGCTTCCATGACTTGACTTACCTCATCATCCGTTGCATCTTCTAAAAGCCTACCTCCTATCTCATTCAGTAAAAACATATACGAATAAAACATTGAGTACTCTCCATCATATGTAAATTTAATTTTTAAAACACCTATAAAGTCCGATATCTCAACTTCAAGACCAAGCTCTTCTTTAGTCTCCCTAATAATTGCTTGAATTATGTCCTCATTATAGTTAATCCCTCCAGTTGGAACCCTAAAAGTTCCTTTTGGATATTCATCACATGTTATGAGTATATATTTTCCATTTGGCCGTTGAACGCAAAATACAACCTCTCCACGCCTTTCTTTATTTGTAATACTTTTTTTCTTAATAACATATTCACATTTTGAACATTTTATCTCTATATCTTCAGCTTTTGCCCCCTTATTATATTTTTTGCACAAACAATTAAACTCATCCTGATTGAATATATTCAAAGTCATATATTTTTAGACACCTTTCTCCATTTTTAATTTTGATTATTTTAATGTATCCGAAATGTAAATTTATATTTTTAAAGACCTAGTTTAGTAATAAATAACATATAAAAATATATTGTTTTTTTCTATTAAAATTGCGATAATATAAATTAATTGCTCCTTATTCAAATGTTATTATGAAAAATATCTGAATAGGATTATATAGAATAAATAAGCATTATTATTAGGTGACTTAATAAATTTAAGTCTTAAGTTATTTTACATATATTTTTAAGTTTAATCACTAATTTAAATTAACCCTTAAATTTTATAGATTAATACAAACAAATCCTACTAATTAATATTATAATTTATTCTATATATATACAATACCAAATTTATAATAATTGGAGTGCTGTTTAGTATGAATACAGAAATTCAAAAGATAAAAAAGACAAGTCCCAAAAAGACAAATTCAAAAAGTAAAAAAACAGGTATTAATAAAATAATTAAAGTTTCAGTATTAACTTTAATTATACTTACTGCTATGTTTGCAGGCTTCTCCCTATATTCTGTACTTAATTATGACAGAATATACAACGGTGTATTTGTTAGCAGTTTTAATGCAGGCGGACTAACTAGAGATGAACTTACTAAATCACTTAACACAAATTATTCAAAGTCTATAATCGACAAGCAGCTTATATTAAAATACAAAGATAAGGTAGAAAAAATTTCAGTAAACGATATCGATTTCAAATACCAAATAGATAAAGCCGTTGAGGAGGCTTATGATATTGCAAGGTCAGGTAATATATTCAAAAGAGTTTATGATGTATTTAAAGTTGGAAAAGATAAAAAAGTTATTGAGATGTCTTATACATACAATAAAGATGAATTGGAAAAAGCAATTGAAGATTTAAATAAGACTGTATCAAATCCGGTTAAAAATCATGAGATTAAATTTTCAGATGACAAAGTAATATTAAAGACAGGTCATATCGGAGATGCTATTGATAAAACGGCTACATATAAATTACTGGAAGAATTACTTAAAAAAGCTGTTTTCAAGACGATTGATGTTCCTTCCATAAAAACCAATCCTGAAAAAATAGATGTTGAAAAGGTATATAATGAAATAAGCAAAAAACCTCAAAATGCCCAGTTTGTAGCTGAAGGAAAGACTTATAAAATTAAACCGGAAATTATGGGAAGAAGTATTGACAAATCTGTATTGGCTTCTATTATAAATGAAATACAAGAAAGTTATAATACAGAGAAAGTATTACCAGTAATTTTCTCAAAACCTGATATAACTGCAAATGATATACAAAATAATCTTTTTAAAGATACATTATCAACGTTTAGTACACGTTTTTCAACAGGAAACACCAATGATGCAAACAGAGGAGTTAATATAAGACTTGCTGCATCAAAAATAAATGGTAAAATTTTAGCACCTGGAGAAGTATTTTCATTCAACGATACTGTTGGAGAAAGGACTAAAGAAGGTGGTTACAAAGAAGCTCACACTTATGTAGCAGGTAAAATAGTAGATGGAATAGGCGGAGGTATATGTCAAGTTTCTACTACGCTATATAACGCTGTTTTAATGTCAGACCTTGATGTAGTTAGGAGATCTAATCATCAGTTTACAGTATCATATGTACCTTTTGGAAGAGATGCAGCAGTGTCATATCCAGATCTTGATTTAAAATTTAGGAATTCTACAAAGTGGCCTCTTAAAATAGTTTGTTATGTTACAAACAGCAATAATATTAATTTCTCGTTAATTGGAAAGAATGATACACCTACTAAACAAGTGATACTAAATACCAAAACAGTAAAAACCATTGAGCCTACTGTAAAAAATATTAATGATCCAACAATGAATGTGGGAACAACTTCTGTTGTTAAATCAGGAGGAAGGGGATATGTAATTGATACCTACAAAATAGTTAAAGTGGATAATAAGGTAATTAAGGATTCAAAAATCCATACAAGCTATTATAGGCCTCTTACACGTGAAGTAAAAGTAGGTACAAAAAAGCCTTCTAGCGGCACAACTTCATCACCTGTTGCAACAAAAAAACCTTCTACTAATATACAAAACGTTGATGATGTTGATAATCCACAGCCATAGCATTTAAATATATTATTTTAATAATTAATTTCAAAAATCTAGGAGGTAATCGTTAATAAACAATAACTTCCTAGATTTTATTTTACTTAATTAATATGTGTCAATACTCGTTGCATTATTAGATCTTAATATGTTAGCAATACTGTCAATCTTGTCCTCGTCTGTTTTCATGCTAAAAAGAACCTTCCCTGATTTAATATCTCCCTCATATTGCTTGCTTTTATTTTCTGGAATACCTAAATCAACTAATCCTCCGACAATACTTCCTGTTACAGCTCCTGAAAGCAATCCTGTTATAGGACCTGCAGCTGCTATAATTCCTAATCCAGGAATCACCATACTGCCTGCACCTATAAGTAAGCCAGCTAGTCCACCTAATATTCCTCCAGTCACTACACCGTCTGAAATATTATCATTAACAGCACCTCTAGCGGTATTTTTATTGTCGGTACCCATTGTAGCTGATGTTCCCCTATCGCCTTGTGATTCATCCTTTGTAACTATTGATATATCATCAGTTCTTAATCCTTTTGCTTTAATCTCATTCGCTGAGTTCTCAGCATTTGTGTAACTATCGAATAAAGCGACAATAGTCTTTGACATTGCTTAGCCTCCAATATAATTCATTTTCATAGATTATTATTTGTATGTGTATCAATTTTATTCTGATATTTATTATTTGTTTTTAATAATCATTTAATCATTTTATAGTTTAATATTATAGTATAACTTTATTAATAATAAGTGTAATTAATTTTTAATATGATAAGGATATTTTATAGTGTATAATTTATATATGAATTTAAAGTAACCTGATAAGGTTCGTTATATTAATTTGAGAGGTGTAAAAAATGAAGTCTAAGATACGATCACGATTATTAAATTTAGTAATTGCTGTTTCTCTTATTTCTATTCCTTCAAATTATTCTTTAGCAGAAAATCCATCAATTGATACTGCAGCAAATAATCTTGTAAACTTAAAAATCATGCAAGGTTATGGCGACGGTGATTTAAGGCTTCAAAATAAAATTAACAGAAGTGAGTTTGTTACCCTTATTGTAAAGATGTTAGGTTATGATAGCGATTCTGATCTTGACACTTATAAATTATCCTTTAAAGACGTTTCCAAAACTAATTGGGCTTATAACTATATTAAAGCTGCAGTTAAAAATAAACTCGCATATGGAACAAATGAAAATAAGTTTAATCCAGCTAATAATATAACCTATGCTGAAGCCTTAACAGTAATGGTAAGAGCACTTGGGTATGAGAACTCACTAAAAGGCCAATGGCCTCAAAATGTTATTGAAAAAGCTTCGGAATTGGGAATTGACAATAATATTGAGCTAGAACCAAATACACAGATTACTAGAGGTGAAATGGCCCTAATAATTGATAACTCAATTTCAATTGAAACGGTTGATTAATCAAATATGCTATAATAGAATTTGACAAAATAAATTATCAAAGTCTATAATTTAATTTATACTATACTTAAAATGCTAAGGAAATTTTTTAAAGGTGGCAATTGATGCAATTCGATAGTGTTATAATAATATTGCTTTTACTATTTATTTTTCCCATTGTAATTTTATTTTCTAATCCTAATATATTTTTCGCTATAACATCAATAATAATTATATTATCATCTATGAAGAAAATAAATATGATACTTTTTGAGAATAACCCTAATGATGAAAATGTTGAAAATATAGATGAAGAAGTTATTGAGGAATTTGAGACAATTTCAGATATTGATTTTAAACAACTAATAAAAGGTATTAGATCTCTTTGGAATCTTTTTGTTATAATCTTTTTTGTTTATTGTATCTTTTACGTAAATAATATAATACTTAAAGAACTATCAATAATTTTAATAGCTTATAGGCTTTTGAAGCTTATAGACATACTGAACATTATAAACATAGCTAAGACTGTACCTTATTTTTATAAAATAAAGAACTTTTTATTAGTAATTGTTAATTCATTTTCTATTATATTTATTACTATTGTATGTTGCAATAAATTTATTAGGTTTTATTTTTAATAAAATCTAATAAATTTATTACATTGCTTAGACTTTTAAACCGCTATTTTATATTTTTTCTTTACCTAATATACGTTCCCTTAAGTTTTTTCAAGAAAAGTTACAATAAAATACCCGATAAATAAAAATAACAGCTAAAATAAATATATTTTTTATTCATATATATCCATTTTGAAAAAAGCTGTTGTTTACTTTTCATAACTAGACTTTTTATACCTAAAACACTTGTAGATTAATATTATTTTAATTATAATCTTATTAGATGTAAACATATATGCAATATTAAAATTAATTATCACATATAAACTATATAAAAGTTTTAATAATTTTGCATTTGACAAAGCAAATAACAATTAATCTAACTGGATTTGTGACAAACAAGTGTATAGGATATTCCATGTAAATTTATTTAAATTTACATGGAAAAAAATAATAAATACCTGCAAAAAAAAATATGCTATAGTAGTAATGAATATAATTAAGAGAATGAAAATTATTTGTTTATAAATATATTTAATTATGGGGTGATTAGTTGAAAAATTTTAAAGGCACTTTACCTAATATATTAACATTATTAAATCTGTCATTAGGTGTTATTGCTATATTACTCGCTGTAAATGCTGAAAAAAACAATTATAATCAGCTTTTTCAGGCATCACTGCTTGTTATAATCGCAGCATTAACTGATAGATTTGACGGAAAGGTAGCCCGCTTGCTTGACGTTACCAGTGACCTAGGTAAAGAGCTAGATTCCTTGTCTGATTTAATATCTTTCGGTGTTGCACCAATAATAATTGCATGGAAGATAAATGATTATAGCTATCTCGGCATTTTAGGTTATTTAATAGCTGTCATTTTTCCTGTAGCTGGTGCATATAGGCTTGCACGATATAATATAAGCGTTTTTGACAATGTATTTAGAGGCATACCAATTACTATAGCCGGTGCTTTTATTTCAATAATGAACCTGTATACATGCTTCTCAATGTTACGTAACAAGTATTCTCAAATTAATTCATATATACTAATCGGAATGGTTATTGTTCTCTCTTTCCTAATGGTTAGTAAAATAAAGTTTAAAAAAATATAATACTTATTATTTAAAACAAGGCATTCATATTTATAGTGAATGCCTATTTTATTTCATAACATTCTTTATTTCAGTTCAACCTCTATTCATTGAAGTTCATGCTAATTTTTGTAGAAATAAAATAATAACGGTACTGTTTTTATCTTTCAAAATAAAAACAGTACCGTTATTCTCTTAAACTATGGCGGAGAAGCAGGGATTCGAACCCTGGCTCCGATTGCTCGGACTAACGGTTTAGCAAACCGTCCCCTTCGACCTGCTTGGGTACTTCTCCATATTGGCGGAGAGAGTGAGATTCGAACTCACGGTAGCCTCACGACTACGCCGGTTTTCAAGACCGGTGCCTTAAACCAACTCGACCATCTCTCCATTAACAAGCGACGAATTATATTTTACATTGAAATTCTCATTATGTCAATACTTTATCACTAATATTTTATTTAAAGTTTTTACCATTTAAAATTAGGTCAGAATATCAATATTTCAATTAATATTATACACATTTGTCTTTTATATATAACAAGTAAGTAGTAATTAGTAATGACTCAAATATAACTGCCGCTGATAATTTCTCTCTAACATACCAGCTTAAATTCTCAAAACTATATGTTTTGCAATAATCATTTTACAGTTTTAATTATTGCAAAACATTTTCCTTGATTCATATGTTGCGAAAAATTCATTTTTTATAATACAAATGCAGACGATTCAACTGCATTTGCTAATGTAAAAGATTTTTCGTAACATATATAGATTTATATCGGATGTAATATCTTAGTCATTACATAACAATTACTTTAATACAACCAGATCATATTATATTTTATTTATTTACAATTGTGATATATTCATTTATAAATTTAAACATATATCTACGTTAATTGTAATTTGCTAACATATTATTATTTTAATAATTCCATAGAATTAAAATATTTCCTTAATGCCTCAGGAATTATCACAGAGCCATCTGCTTGTTGGTAATTTTCCAATATACATGCTGTTGTTCTTCCTATTGCTACTCCTGAACCATTTAAAGTATGAACAAACTCAGGCTTGTCTTTTACAGATTTTCTAAACCTAATACCTGCTCTTCTAGCTTGGAAAGATTCAAAATTACTACATGATGATATTTCCACATATCTATTATAACTTGGCATCCAAACCTCTAAATCATATTTCATTGCTGCTGTAAATCCTAAATCTCCGATACATATCTTAACTACCCTATATGGTATACCAAGTATTTGCAGAACTTCTTCAGCATCTTTTGTAAGTTTTTCAAGTTCATCATATGATGTATCTGGTGTAGTAAACTTAACTAATTCAACCTTGTTAAACTGATGCTGTCTTATTAGACCTCTTGTATCTCTGCCGGCTGCACCTGCTTCAGCTCTAAAACATGCTGAATAAGCTACGTGTTTTATTGGTAGATCTTTTTCATCAAGTATTTGCTCTCTATACATATTGGTAACAGGTACTTCTGCTGTTGGAACAAGAAAATAATCCGTACCATTGACCTTAAATGAATCTTCTTCAAACTTAGGCAACTGACCTGTGCCTACCATACTATTTCTATGAACCATAAATGGCGGAAAAACCTCTGTATATCCATGCTTGTCAACATGCAAGTCCAGCATAAAATTCATTAAAGCTCTTTCCAGCCTTGCCCCCAATCCTTTATAAAAAGTGAATCTGGCACCGGTAACCTTAGCAGCTGTTCCAAAATCAAGTATATTTAAGTTTTCACCTATTTCCCAATGTGCCTTCGGCTCAAAATCAAACTTTCTCGGTTCTCCCCATTTTCTGATTTCAACATTATCCTCATCGGTATCTCCCATAGGAACACTCTCATTAGGAATATTAGGAATAGTCAGCATTATTTTTTCTATCTCTTCATCTAATGATCTTACTTTATTATCTAATTCCTTAATATCATCAGATAAAGCTTTCATTTCGTCCATTAAAGAAGCTACATCTTTGCCTTCTTTTTTATATTGAGGAATAAGTTTTGATGTAACATTCTGTTTATTTTTTAATTGTTCAACATTTTGAATAATATCTCTTCTATTTTCATCAAGTTTTAAAAAACCATCGATATCAAAATTTTCTTTTCTTTTTTGAAGTGCTTTCTTCAATAATTCCGGATTACTCCTTATTGTTTTTAAATCAATCATAAGTCCTTATCCCCTTTTGTCTTTTAATAACTTTTAATAATTATACTATATTAAACCATATTAATCTACATATGTTGCAAAAAAGATTTAACATTAGCAAATGCAGTTGAACCACCTTCATTTGAATTAAGATAATGAATCTTTCAAAAAACATTGATCAATGAAAATGTTTTGCAATATTAAAAAATGTAATATTATTATTGCAAAACATATAAATTAAAGGTTATATTATTAATCTAGCAATATTTTAGTAATTATCTAACACCTTAAGAAGCCTTTTAACTTCTTTTGTGTAGCTTGAATCTTTATAATTATTCAATATTTCTTCAAAATCTTTTCTTGAATTAACCTTGTCACCAATATTTAAATATGAATATGCTTTTAAATAATAACAATCATCTGACAAGTAATTATGTTTTGAAAAATTCAAAGAATCTCCGAATTTCTGAATAGCATCATAATATAATTTTTGCTTATAGCTCTTATAACCTTGCATATATAAATCCCTTGCAGCTTTATCAAATACATCGACTGATAAATTATTATACATATCCTTTCCTATGGAATTCAAGTTATTATTATCGCAATTATTCATTAATATATCTGCACTTTTAACATAATTTTTATTATCATATTCTTTTTTTGCTAGTAAAAGCTGATCGTATGAGTTCATAGTCTCTAAATAATTTTTTCTAACATTTTCAATTTCATTTTTAGATGTTTTCAACTTATTTTTTTCATTCTCCAATTGTTTCTCTAAATTAGCAATCTCCTTGTTTAAATTATTCTTTTCTTCAAGGGCACTATTTAAGTTATTTTGATACAGAAGACTTTTCTTTTCTTCATTTGTTAATTTACCTATATATTCATTTAAACTCTTATCAGTCTTAATTTGGCTATAATATGTTAATAAAAGTACAACAAATGCACTTGTAAAAAGTATAACTGCATATAGCCACACCGTCTTCTTTATATTTTTTTTATCGCCCAACTATCTCACACCTTTACATATAATAATTAAGTAATGATAAAATTATTTTTTTATTATCTAATATTGACGAATTAGTCAACAATCAAGTCAAATTTATAGCAAATATATATATGTTTCTTTAATAAAAATAATAGTGTAAAATTAATTTTTCTTAGCCTCATTTAAAGCTTGTACTTCTTCTTCAGACAACATATATTTCGAATTTCCATTAATAATAGGCTTTGCATAAGTTGAAGAACTATCTCTTGAGTAAATTCCGCTTATAATAATACCATTATCATTGCTGTCAAGCAAAGCAATAGAATAACTTAAATCACTTCCCATATTTTCAAATGCATTGTATCTAATTACTCCAACTTTATGAATACAATTTACTAGCTTTTTATCTATATTAGTTATCCTATTATCTATTTCTTTATTTTCTGATATTATAGAATCTGTTCTATCCATAATAATATTAAGCAACTCTTCTAAATTTCTTTCTCCTTCCAAACTCATAAACCTATTGTACTTTCTCTTTAATTTTTTTACTTTTGATCTATTTGAGATAAGTAATAAAAACAATATGAAACTAAAAACGAAGTTTATGGAAAAAATAATTATTGTTTCAATATTTAAATTTTCTAAAGAGAAATCCATAGTATATCTCCTTTATATTTCTTTTGTATAATAATATTAATTTATAAATATATTTTATTTCATAAAGATCTTAATTTATATAAATAAATAATATATTGTTTCACGTGAAACATTTAAATTTTCATAAAAAAAATTATAACATTATTATTCTGTCTCAATTATATTTTATTATAATAAACTATATAATTTTGAATTGTACGTTTTAAAACTCTCTATTATGCCATTTAACAAATTTTTATTTCTTACATGATATTATATTACCCATCTAATTTTCTTGTCTTATTTTTAATTTTAGGAGGTCGTTTTTTTAGTAGACATAACTTCTACCATCTCAATAATTCTATCCAGCTCTTCCAAGGAATAATATTCAATCATAATTTTTCCTTTTTTATTCTTTTCTACTATTTGTACTTTTGTTCCTAGTATATCTTTTAATCTTTCTTCAATGGCATTATAATTATCATTTCTATTATTTTCCTTATGCGTTTTTTTCTTTGTTAAGTACTTTTTAACTAACTTTTCAGTATCTCTTACATTCAACCCACTATTTTTTATTTCTTCTGCTACTTTTTCCTGTATTTTTTCATCGTCAATAGAAAGCAAAGCCCTTGCATGTCCTGAACTCAAAGAACCATTTATTAAATATTCCTTAATTGTAGTGTTTAAATGCAGCAATCTTATTGTATTTGCTATAGCAGATCTACTCTTTCCAACTACACTTGCAACTTCATCTTGTGTCATATTATATTCTTTTATGAGCTTTTCAAATGCTTCAGCTTCTTCTATTGGATTTAAATCCTCTCTTTGAATGTTCTCAATTAAAGCAATTTCCATTACCTGCTTATTTGAAAGCTCTTTTAACAGTACAGGGACTTTTGTAAGACCTGCAATTCTTGCAGCTCTCCACCTTCTTTCACCCGCTACAATTCTATATACACCATCTTCATTCTTTACAATTATAGGTTGTACTATTCCATGTTGTTTAATTGACTCGGCAAGATGAGTAAGTTTATCGTCGTCAAAGTATTTTCTAGGCTGTCCTTTATTTGGCTCTATTTCATTAATCTTTAATTCCATTATTCCCTTATCTTCATTAGTTGTTCCTTCATCAATTAGAGCACCTAAACCTTTTCCTAAGCCTTTTTTAATCATAATTTACTCATCTCCTCAGTATATTCTATGACTTCTTCGGCTAATTCTAAATAACACTCTGCACCCTTGGATTTTGGATCGTAAAGAATTATAGGAAGTCCAAAACTTGGTGCTTCACTTAACCTTACGTTTCTTGGAATTATTGTTCTATAAACTTTGTTTTTAAAATATTTTTTCACTTCTTCCACTACTTGAATTGAAAGATTTGTTCTTGCATCAAACATAGTAAGTACAACACCTTCAACATCTAATTTATTGTTTAAATGTTTTTGTACTAGCTTTACAGTATTCATCAATTGACTTAGTCCTTCTAAAGCATAATATTCGCACTGAATAGGAACTAGTATTGTGTTAGATGCTGTTAAAGAATTTAAAGTTAATAAACCAAGAGAAGGTGGGCAATCAATTATTATATAATCAAAATGGGGAACTATAGATGAAATTGATAACTTTAACCTCGTTTCTCTTGACATCATAGAAACTAGTTCAACTTCAGCTCCAGCCAGCTGAATATTTGAAGGACACAATTTTAATCCCTCTATAGCTGTATCAACCATTGTATTTTTAATATCCACATCGTTTATAAGTACATCATATATTGATAAATCAATATTTTTTTTATCAACACCAAGACCGCTTGTTGTGTTACCCTGAGGGTCTATATCAATAACTAAAACTTTTTTACCTTTATATGCTAGGCAGGAACTAAGGTTAACTGCTGTGGTAGTTTTACCAACTCCCCCTTTTTGGTTTGCAATTGAAATAATTTTTGCCAACAACACCACTCCTCCAGATATTATTATTAACTTAATTCTTTAGATAATTTTATACTTTGTATTATCTACTAATTTTAAATATTCGCTTTAGATATTTATTTCATTTAATTAGAAAGTTATTAATATTCATATAAATGCACATTTACGAATATTTATATAGCTTTAAATATCTAATTAGGCTAATATATATATGTTATATCTCTTAGACTTTTTTTTCAATATAAATTATATACATTTAATAAACAATATCACAAATATATTTTTAATTAGCTATTTTATTTAATATTGTATAAATAATTACTAAATCTATCAAACTTTTTTTATAAAAATACATAATCTAAACATAAATTAATGTTTCACGTGAAACATTAATTTATGTTTTAAAATTTATATACAGATATATAATTCACCAATACTTTTAAACTCATCAGTCTCTTAAAGTAGAATTTATAATTAAATCTTTATTATTACAAAAAAATTTTTATTTATTTTGACTTTATACATAAATGCTTATATATTATTAAATATAATCATCTTTTAATTGTTTAATAGTACATTTCATTGAGTTTATTATATGATATTTAAATTACAAGACAAATATTTATTTTCTTATGGTTAGTTATATATTTATATTAGAATTCAATTAATTATGTAAACTTCTTTTAAAAATATCATTTATTAAGAATATTATATAACCCAATCCTCATATAATTTTATGAACATAATTAAATTATATAAATAAAATTATAAAGGAGTAATAACGTGTTAAAAACAATCTTTACAACATTTATTTTAGTTTTTATCGCAGAATTAGGTGACAAAACACAACTTTCTACAATGATGCTTGCATCAAAATCAAATTCGATTTGGCATGTATTTTTAGGGTCCTCTTTAGCACTTATATTATCTTCTTTATTAGGTGTTTTCGCAGGATCCTTATTACACAAGTATATTCCAATATACTATATACAATTAATTTCCGGCGGAGCATTTATTATTATTGGAATTCTCTTGTTATCAGGTAAAATATAAAAAGCCATTTAAGGCCTTTTATATTTTTTAGAATATTTATTTTTTACTATATATCAAGATTAGTAACCATTCTTGCATGATTTGTTATGAACTCTTTTCTTGGCTCAACTTTATCTCCCATCAATATTGTAAATATCTCGTCTGCAGCTACTGCATCTTCCAATTCTACTTTTAGTATAGTTCTTTTCGATGGGTCCATTGTTGTCTCCCAAAGCTGATCAGGATTCATTTCACCTAAACCTTTATATCTTTGAATAGAACATTCTTCTTTTTTCCATTGCCTTTCAATACTAAGTTTATCAACTTCCTTTTCGTTATAAGCATAAAAGAATTCTTTTCCCTTTGATACCTTATACAATGGAGGTTGTGCTATATAAATATGTCCGGCTTCAACAAGAGGCTTCATATACCTAAAGAAGAATGTCAGCAAAAGTGTTCGAATATGTGAACCGTCTACATCCGCATCAGCCATAATAATAATTTTATGATATCTTAACTTTGAAATATCAAAATCATCACCTATGCTAGCACCTAAAGCAGTTACAACAGGAAGTAACTTTTCATTTTCATAAACCTTATCTATTCTTGACTTTTCAACATTGAGCATTTTTCCCCAAAGAGGTAGTATAGCTTGAAATTTTCTATCCCTTCCCTGCTTTGCAGATCCTCCTGCGGAATCTCCCTCAACAATATATATTTCACATAATGATGCATCTTTTTCCTGACAGTCAGCTAATTTTCCAGGCAAAGTTGTAGATTCCAATGCACTTTTCCTTCTGGTTAATTCTCTTGCTTTTCTTGCTGCCTCTCTTGCTCTTGCTGCAGTTATACACTTTTCTAAAATTGTCTTTGATATTGAAGGATTTTCTTCTAGAAAATCTGTTAGTTTTTCATTAACTACATTTTCTACAAGACTTCTCATTTCACTATTACCTAATTTTGTTTTAGTTTGTCCTTCAAACTGAGGCTCAGGTATCTTTACACTAATAACGGCTGTCATGCCTTCTCTTATATCTTCACCTTGTAAATTCTTATCATTTTCTTTTATAAAATTATATTTTCTTGCGTAATCATTAAATACTTTAGTAATAGCAGTTTTAAAACCTGTTAAATGTGTTCCCCCTTCAGTAGTTGCTATGTTATTTGCAAAACTGAATATATTTTCAACATATGAATCGTTAAATTGTAATGCTATTTCTACGATAGACCCATCTTTATGTCCTTCAATATATATAGGGTTTTTAAACAGTACTTCTTTATGTCTGTTATTGTATTCAACAAATGATATTATACCGCCTTCATAATGAAGGACCTTTTCAATTCTTTCCTCAGGTCTTTCATCTATTAATTTAATAGTTATATTTTTATTTAAGAAAGCCAGCTCTCTAAATCTGTTTAATAATATATCATAGTCGTATACAAGTTCATCGAATATTTCCGGATCAGGTTTAAATATAGTTTTTGTTCCTGTAGTTTCTTTACTCCCAATTACTTCCAAATCAGTGACTACTTTTCCTCTTTCATATCTTTGCCTATATATGTTTCCATCCCTTGCAACTTGCACCTCCAAATATTCAGATAGAGCATTAACAACAGATGCACCGACACCATGCAATCCACCTGAAACTGAATATCCTTCACCGCCGAACTTACCACCTGCATGCAAAATTGTATGAACAACCTCCACTGTGGGTATCCCCATTTTTGGGTGTATACCTATTGGAATCCCTCTTCCATTATCTATATTTGTAATAGAGTTGTCCTTATTTATTATAACTGTTATTTCCGAACAGTATCCTGCTAACGCCTCGTCAATACTATTATCAACAATTTCATAAACCAAATGATGAAGCCCTCTGCTAGAAGTGCTTCCAATATACATTCCGGGCCGTTTTCTTACAGCTTCCAACCCTTCTAAAACCTGAATTTGATTTTCGTCATAAGCAGCTTTATTCTTCTCTTTTTCCAGTATATTACTATCTTTTTCTATATTTTCATCTTCAATTATCTTATCCTCTTCTTGCATCTTTTCCTCCACATTCTATATTAAAAATTATAAATATTTTAATTTTTATATATTTGATATATCATTTATAAATCCTGAACGTTTTTGTAAAGTAACAGATGATATTGGAGAAAGATATATCTTACTTTTTTTATCAATCTCTGTAATAATAAAAGATTTGGGAAGATCTTGCGATATACTTTCTATGAAACCCTCTTCCTCCGCTATTTTTAAAAAATCTTTAGAATCTTTTGATATAGTAGTAGTTTCTATATCCATAATAGCAATTATATTTTTTAATGGAAGAACTACATCTCCTCCAATGTGTAAAAACATTCGTTTTCCTCCTGATTCAAGGATTTATTTTATATTTTATTTATTTATATATATCTTATATATTTTATATTAAGTATAACGAAAGTGCAAATTCGTTTTATAAAAATTACTAAATATATTATAATATTATTTTCAACCTTCGTTTTCATTAATATTATTAACAATTTTACCATTTTCTATTTTAATAAAACATGTTTCTTTATCAATACCTTTTATAAATTCATTCTTATCTGTACATGTAATAAATGTTTGTATATTCTTTATATTTTCTATCAAATACTCTCTTCTTTTTGAATCAAGCTCAGACATTACATCATCTAAAAGTAATATTGGATATTCACCACTGCTTTCTTTAACAATTTCCAACTCTGAAAGCTTCAGTGATAATATAGCTGTACGCTGCTGCCCCTGTGAGCCGTATTGCTTCAAGCTTGTACCGTTTATCAATATATCAAGATCATCTCTTTGTGGACCTACAAGAGTAGTACCTTTTTGAATTTCTTTACTCTTTTCTTCTTCAAGTCTTTTTAAAAAAATATTTTTTATATCATCTCTTCCCGGATCAATCCTAATTGAAGAAATATATTTTATTTCAAGTTTTTCTTTTTCATTAGTAATATTTTTATGATATTTTTCAGCTATTTTATATAAACATTTAATAAATTTTATTCTTTCGGCAATTATTTTTGATCCAGTTTCAGCAAGGCTTTGATTCCAAACATCCAGAGTAGTGATGCTTTCTTTTCTTAAATAAATTTCTTTAAGAAGATAATTCCTCTGATTTAAAATTCTTAGATACTGCTGTAGGTTATAAAAATACGATGGCTTTAACTGACTTAAAGCTATATCTATAAACCTTCTTCTTTCTGAAGGACCTTCTTTAATTATTTGTAAATCCTCAGGCGAAAACATTACTGAATTTAGCTGTCCCATTAAATTTCCAATTTTTTTAATAGCAATTTCATTTATTAAAATACTTTTCTTTTCTTTTTTGCTATAATTTATTTCAATACTATTGTCATTTCTTTCTTCTTTGCTAAATAGTACTTTTACAAAATATTTATCTTCTCCATATTTAACAAGTTCATTATCTTTATTTGTCCTATGAGATCTACCGGTTGTGCATAAATAGATAGCTTCCAAAATATTAGTCTTCCCTTGAGCGTTGTTTCCGTAAATAATATTAAAGCCATTATTAAAACTGGCCTCTAAAAAACTATAGTTTCTATAATTCTTCAATAACATTCTATCTATATACAAATTTATCCCGGCCTATTCTATTATAAACTTTTTTTCATCAACTTCAATAATATCTCCAGGTCTTAATTTTTTACCTCTTCTAATCTCTACTTCTCCGTTTACACATACACAACCATTATAAATTATTTCCTTTGCATCTGAACCTGACCCAACTATACTCATCCATTTTAAAAATTGATCTAACTTAATAAACTCAGTATCTATTTTTACTTTTTCCATTTTTTACTCCTTTTGTAAATCCCACGACTTATGTATCTTTATTCATTCTTACAGGTAAAACCATATACGCAAATTCTTCCCCGCTTATTGGAAATATAGTACTTGGACCTATTTCAGATGTAAATACTATTTTTATTCTTTCTTCATCGATCGCTTTTAGTGCTTCAATAAAGTACCTTGGATTAAAACCTATTTCCATTTTTCTCCCAGTCATTTCAACTCTAATCTCTTCTCTAACTGTACCTAGTTCAGTACTTGATGACAATATAATTTTTTCATCCTCTATATCAAATTTAAGCGGATACTTTTTTTCTTCGTTTGATATTAAAGATGCTCTTTCCAAGCTGCTTAAAAATTCCTTTTTTTCAACAATAACCTCTGTATCATAATCTGAAGGTATAATACTTTTATAATCCAAATACTCACCTTCTATTATCCTAGATAATATTTTAACATTATTTAAATCAAATAAAACATGATTTTTTGAACTTATAATTTTCATTTCTTCATCTTCAGGCTGCAATATTTTAACAATTTCATTCATTGTTTTACCTGGTACTATAACTTTTATTAAGCTAAATTCTTCTTCTGATACCCTTCTTCTTTGTGCCATCCTAAAACCATCTATAGCGACAAAGTCAAGTTCCTTTCCATTTGATTCTATAAGTATTCCTTTTAGGACAGGCCTGTTATCATCAAATCCAACAGCAAATATAGTTTGTCTTATCATGTCACGTAATATATTTTGAGTAGAAACAAACATATTTTCGTTTTCTATCATTTGAAGTTCGGGATATCCTTCCGATGGAATGCCCTTAATCTCGAAATGCGAATTCTCACACTCTATTATGACCTTTCCATTATCCTTTACCTCAATCAGAATTTCCGATTCGGGTAGCTTTCTTACTATGTCCCCCAGCATTTTTGAATTTATTACTATTGATCCTTCTCTTCTTATATCCGCTTCTATTGTACATTCTATTCCAATTTCCAGATCATTACCCGTCAACTTAAAATTATTTCCCGCTTTTAGCAGTATCCCTTCAAGTATTTGCATGGTACTTTTTGTAGATACAGCCTTTTGCACTATATTTATTCCTTCAAGTAATTTTTCCTTCGAACAAATAACTTTCATCCAAGTTCCTCCTTTATAATAATTAATAATTTTTCAGTAATAATAATAATAAGTGCTGTTGATTTTGTTAATAACCGATACAACGCGGATTATTTCCCATGTTTAAGATTGTTAATTAATTGTTGATATCTGTTATAAAATTATCAACAGTATAAAGTTAAGTTTTAACATTAAAAGTTGTCCACAATAACTTATACCCATATACACAATTTATGTTGATAAAATTTAAATCTAACTTTAAATTAATCTCTATATTAAAAAATAAGATTACCATTAAAGGTAACTTTATTTTTTAGATAAATAAAACCTTATTTACCTTGAATATTTTTCTTTAGCTCACTAACTGCACGTCTTGTTTCAGAATTTGTTTCAATGTCTTCAGATATTTTTTCGCATGCATGTATTACTGTTGTATGATCTCTGCCTCCAAATTCATCGCCTATTTTCGGAAGCGACATATCGGTAAGTTCTCTGCAAAGGTACATGGCTATCTGCCTTGGATAGGAAATTTCCCTATTTCTCTTTTTTGATTTAAATTCTTCTACCCTTATATTATAGTATCTGGAAACTATTTCTTTAATTGAGTTACAATCTATCACTTTAGTATTATTATTGGAGAGCATGTCCTTTAAGGCTTCGCTTGCTAAATCAATGCTGATTTCACTTTGAGTTAGGGAAGCATAAGCAATAACTCTGTTTAAAGCACCTTCAAGCTCTCTTATATTTGATGCTATATTGTCAGCAATAAAAACCATAATGTCATTTGGAACATCCAGCATTTCAAGCTGAGCCTTTTTTCTCAATATAGCTATTCTAGTCTCCAGATCAGGAGGCTGTATGTCTGCTATAAGTCCCCACTCAAACCTTGAACGAAGTCTTTCTTCCAATGTTTTTATTTCCTTGGGAGGCTTATCACTGGAGAGAATAATTTGTTTATTTGATTCATATAGTGCATTAAAGGTATGGAAGAATTCCTCTTGAGTACGTTCTTTACCGCCTATAAACTGAATATCATCTATTAGAAGTACATCTATGTTTCTGTACTTTGATCTAAATTCTTCGTTTTTATCATCCTTAATTGCATTGATAAGCTCATTTGTAAACTTTTCCGATGACACATACAGCACCTTCTGAGATGGATTCTGTGTCAATATGTAATGACCGATTGCTTGCATAAGGTGTGTCTTGCCAAGTCCAACACCTCCATACATGAAAAGAGGGTTGTATGCTTTTGCAGGTGTTTCGGCTACGGCGAGTGATGCTGCGTGAGCGAAACGATTGCTGTTACCAACCACAAATGTATCGAATGTATATTTTGGATTTAATACAGAAATTACTTGTTCATCATGTATACTATTACCATCGATTGAATTCTTTTTAACATCTTCCTGTGATGGAATTAGGATGTTAATTGCATATTCCTTGTATGTTAACTGCTTTACCGCATTTTTTATCAATTTTAAATATCTGCTTTCAAGTATACCCTTGTTAAATTCGTCAGGTACACCAAGGTTTATTGCATTTGCTGTCAAAGATAAGGGCTCAATGGAGTTTATCCATGTATTAAAGCTTATCTCTGTAAGCTCTGTTTTAAGAAGCTCTAGCGTTTTATTCCACAAATCGGTTAATTGATAACTCATAAAATCCTCCAAACTAAAGAAAAAATACACAGGTCGTAAAATATATGTTTTGAAAACATTTTTAAGCTGATGAAGAAAAAAAATAAACCATTATGTATAAAATAATAGATTTATTTCTTAAAACTATTTAGGGAAAAAATTTTGTAAATTCCCAAATTGAATTGTAAATTATCTTTTGTAAAACTAATTTTTATAGATTATTGACATATTGTGTATAACTATATACACAATTTTAAAATATTCCAAAGTCAATAAGCATATTAAATATATCAGACTTTTAATCAATATTCAATAAGATATCCACAAAATTTTTAAGTAAAATTCATATTTATCCACAATTAATTTTAAAAATAAATAGGTTACCAGTTTTTAAAAAATAATCTAAAAAACTAGATACAAAATGTAGTTATTACATATATAGCTTTTCAATATTTAGTATTGATAAGCTATATATGCAAACTTTGTTTATGGGGCAATAAAAATAGATTCTTGACATGTCTTTATAATATAATATATAATTGGTTTGATTTCTTTAAAATATGAATAAATATGAAATATAATTGATTATATATCTTGTATTTATCAAGGTTTTACCGCTTTTATGAAACGGAGGTGTAATTAAAATGTTAAGAACCTATCAACCTAAAAATAGACAAAGAAAAAAGGAACATGGTTTTAGAAAGAGAATGCGTACTGCTAACGGAAAAAAAGTTTTAAGAAGACGCAGGTTAAAAGGTAGAAAAGTATTAACAGCTTAAGACCGCAAATTCTGTGGTCTTTTTGTTTAATATATTATAAATTTAGAAATAATTAATATTAAATATATTTTTTAGGTATTTAATTATTAGTATGAGGATAAATTATAGCTTATGATAGAAACTATTCCTCTTAAAAAAAACCATGAGTTTATGAGGGTTTATAAAAAAGGACGTTTTTATGTCGGTAAGTACATTACTTTATATACCCTCTCAAATTATATTGACAAAAACAGGCTTGGAATTACTGTGAGTAAAAAAGTTGGTAAGAGTGTTAAAAGAAACAGGATAAGAAGGTTGGTAAAAGAAAACTACAGGCTGGTTGAAGAGCATATTAAGCATGGCTTTGACATAGTCTTTGTAGTAAGATCTTCTGAAGATATGCCTGGTTTTTTTGAAATAAAAAAGGAAATGAAATATTTATTAAAGAAACTTAATATATTTGAACAGGAGAAAATAAATTGATAAAAAATTTTTTAATATATTTAATAAAATTTTATCAAAAGTATATTTCACCTTTAAAAAGGCCGAGTTGTAGATTTTATCCTACCTGTTCACAATATGCTGTAGAATCAATTATGAAATATGGTGCTTTTATAGGTGTACTGAAATCGGTGAAAAGGATAATTAAATGTCACCCTTTTCATCCAGGAGGATATGACCCAGTAAAGTAAGAATAAGGAGTATTTTATAAAATATGTTAGATTTTATTGCAAAACCTTTTGGGGATATATTGTACTTTATTTATAATAATTTAGCTTTTAAATCATATGGTATAGCTATTATTATATTTACAATATTTGTAAAGATTATACTTTTGCCTTTGATGATTAAACAATATAATAATATGGCAAAAATGCAGGAACTAGGTCCAAAATTAAAGGAAATTCAGACTAAATATAAAAACGACAAGGAAAAGCTTCAACAGGAAAGCATGAAGCTATATCAGGAAAACAATTATAATCCTATGGGTGGGTGTTTGCCTTTATTAATTCAGATGCCTATATTGCTTGCTTTATGGCAGGTTATTCAAAAGCCATTAAGATATATGATAGATATTGGACCTGATACAATTGATAAATTAGCAAATGTATTAAAATTACCTAATAAGGGTTATGTGGAAATTGATATTATTAAAAATTTTGATATAAATAAAGTTGGAGATATTATAACTACCAATATTGCAAATGTAATAGAAGGTATGGAGAATGGTTTCAGATTCCTTGGAGTTAACCTTGGAACTGTTCCTTCAGCAGACTATAAAACTAATTTTTTACTTTTGTTGATACCGATTTTAGCGGCTGCAACTACATATATATCATCTAAATTATCCATGGTTACATCTACTACGCCAATGGATAATCCAATGCAAAAGTCCATGTTGTTTATGGGACCCTTGATGACATTGTTTTTCTCTTTCTCATTTCCAGCAGGTATGGGACTTTATTGGATAGTAGGTGGTATTTTTCAGATTTTCCAACAATTGTTTATTAATAAACTAATGGCAAAAAAGAAGGAGGTTCAGAACGCATAAATGGCTTATTCTATAGAAAAAACTGCAAAAACAGTACAGGAAGCTGTTTCACTGGCTTTGGAAGAACTTAATCTTAATGAAGATAAAGTTGATATTGAAGTACTTGATGAAGGTAATAAAGGTATTTTTGGGATAATTGGAAACAAGATGGCCAAAGTTAGGGTTACTGTTCGTGAGTCTAAGGGAGATAAGGCCAAAAAGTTTTTATATGAGTTATTTGAAAAGATGAATGTTAAGGCTGAAGTTGAGCTGTCAGAAACCGATGAAGCAGTTAATTTAAATATTAAAGGTAATGATATAGGTATCTTGATTGGAAGAAGAGGAGAAACCCTTGATTCTATTCAATATCTGTCAAGCCTTGTTATTAATAAGGACAATGATGATTATAAAAGAGTTGTTGTTGATGTAGAAAACTATAGAATGAAAAGGGAAGAAACTCTTATAAATCTTGCAAACAGGCTTGCAGACAGGGTTGTAAAGTATAGAAAGAATATTACTCTTGAGCCTATGAATCCATATGAAAGAAGGGTTATACATTCTACTCTTCAGAATAATAATAGCGTTAGAACTTATAGTGTTGGAGACGAGCCAAATAGAAAAGTTGTAATCACTATGAAATAGGTTATGGCTAAATATTAATAATTAAAGATTTTGTTGGATATTATAAGGCTCAGGAGGCTACTCTTGGGCCTTTAATTGAGAAGTTTAAAGAAGGAGCATACTTTATGGAAGATACTATAGCTGCCATATCAACGCCTCCTGGCACAGGAGGAATTGGAATAATAAGAATAAGCGGTGAAAAATCTTTTAAAATAGCCTCAAGAATTTTTAAGGGAGCTGTAGAATTTGAAAATATTAAAACTCATACAATAAATTACGGTAAGATAATTGATCCTTCAAGCCATGAAACCCTTGATGAGGTGCTGGTATCAAAAATGAAAAGGCCTGCATCATTTACAAAAGAGGATGTAGTTGAGATAAACTGCCATGGAGGAATAATTGTATTAAGAAAGATACTAGGGTTAATTGTTAAGGAAGGTGCCCGCATAGCAGAGCCAGGGGAGTTTACAAAAAGGGCTTTTTTAAATGGCAGGATAGATTTATCACAAGCAGAAGCAGTAATTGATCTAATAAATTCAAAAACTGATGCTGGTTCTAAAGCAGCACTTAATCAATTAGAAGGCAAGCTTTCAAAAAAGCTTAAGGAAGTAAGGGAAAAGCTTATAGAGCTTATTGCTCATATTGAAGTGACCGTTGATTACCCTGAGCATGATATTGAGGAAATAACAGGGGATATGGTTTATGAAAGCTTAAAGCCTATAAAGAGTCTGATTTACAATATATCAGAAACATTTGAAAACGGAAGAATGATTAGGGAAGGTTTGAATGTTGTTATTGTAGGAAGGCCTAATGTGGGAAAGTCTTCTCTTCTAAATGAATTGAGCGGCAAAAACAAGGCTATTGTAACTGATATTCCCGGTACAACAAGAGACATAATTGAAGAGTATATAAATATAAAAGGTATTCCGATAAAGCTCATTGATACTGCAGGTATAAGAGAAACAGAGGATGTAGTAGAGAGAATTGGGGTAGAGAGAGCAAAAAAAGCAGTTAATGAATCGGATCTTACTATAATGATGATAGATGGTGAGGCTGGAATAATAAGTGAAGATATTGAAATATTTAATGAGGTAAGGAATAAAAGAAATATTGTAATACTAAATAAGATTGATATATCAAGCAATGATAAAATAAAAGAAATTGAGAATTATTTCAAAGATTATAATTTAATTAAGATATCAATAAAAACAGGCAGCGGAATAGAGAAAATTGAGGAAGAACTAACAGGGCTCTTTAATAAAGGCAGCCTTAGACTAAATGATGAAATTCTACTTACAAATATAAGACATAAAAACATGATTGATAAGTGTATGGTGAGTATTGATAATGCACTTTCTGCTTATGATGGAGGAATGCCTCTTGATATGATTACTATAGACATTAAGGACGCAGCTTACTATCTTGGGCAGATAACCGGAGAGTCAGTAAATGAGCAGGTTCTCAATGAGATTTTTAAAAGATTTTGTATTGGAAAATAGAAGGGGTTTTAGCTATGGATTATGAAGCAGGTTATTATGATGTTGTAGTTGTTGGGGCTGGACATGCTGGTTGTGAAGCAGCATTGGCTTCGGCTAGGATGGGGTGTAAAACCGTTTTATTTGCAATTAATCTTGACAGCATAGCAAATATGCCATGTAATCCAAGTATAGGTGGTACAGCAAAAGGCCACCTTGTAAGAGAAATTGATGCACTTGGTGGAGAAATGGGAAAAAACACAGATAAAACGTTTATCCAATCAAAGATGTTAAACTCTGCAAAGGGACCTGCAGTGTTTTCCTTGCGGACGCAGGTTGATAGAAGAAGATATCAGATTGAAATGAAGCATACTTTGGAAAAACAAGATAATCTGGATATAAAGCAGGCTGAAATAATTGACCTTCTCTCCGAAACTGATGAAGGCGGGAAAAGAAGAATAATTGGTGTTAAAACCCATACTGGTGCTATTTTCAGGTGCAAAGCAGTGATACTTACTACTGGAACATATTTAAAGGCAAGGATTATAATTGGTGATGTGAGTTACAGTGGAGGACCTGATGGTCTATTTCCAGCTAATAAGCTTTCTGACAGCCTTAAGGAACTGGACCTGGAAATTTTCAGATTTAAGACAGGAACTCCTGCACGAATAAACAGCAGAAGCGTAGATTTTTCTAAGATGACAGAGCAGCCCGGTGATGAAAGAATTGTACCTTTTTCATTTGAGATTGAAGAGATTAACAAAGAGCAGGTATCTTGCTGGTTAACCTACACAAATCAAGAAACTCACAGAATAATTAAAGAGAACCTTCATAGATCTCCTTTATTTTCCGGTGATATTAAAGGCGTAGGTCCAAGGTATTGTCCTTCAATTGAAGATAAGGTTGTAAGGTTTGCGGACAAGGAAAGTCATCAGGTTTTTGTAGAGCCAATGGGTCTTAATACAGAGGAAATGTACCTTCAAGGTATGTCAAGCAGCCTTCCTGAGGATGTCCAGATAAAGATGGTTAAATCCTTGCCCGGTCTTGAGAATGTATCTATTATGAGAAGTGCATATGCAATAGAGTACGATGGTATAAATGCTACTCAGCTTAATCTTACTCTAGAAGCTAAGGATATTAACGGATTGTATTCAGCAGGTCAGATTAACGGTAGTTCCGGTTATGAAGAGGCTGCGGCTCAAGGTCTTGTTGCCGGAATTAATGCAGCTTTAAAAATACAGTGTAAAGAATCCCTCATTATAGATAGATCTGAAGGATATATAGGAGTTCTTATTGATGACCTAGTGACAAAAGGAACAAAGGAGCCATACAGGATGATGACATCAAGGTCGGAATACAGGCTTCTTTTAAGGCAGGATAATGCAGATTTAAGGCTCACTCCTATTGGGTACAAAATTGGTCTTATAACTGAAGAAAGATATAGGAAATTTGAGGAAAAGAGAGATAAGATTAACAGGGAAATAGAGAGAGTGGAAAAAAAGGTAATTCCTCCAAGTCAGAAAGTAAATATATTTTTGGAGAGAATGCACAGCACGCCTTTAAAAAGCGGTGCCAAGCTTTCGGAATTGTTACGCCGTCCCGAACTAAATTATGAATCACTTTCCGAAATAGATGATAGAGAAGAAGAGCTAAGTTTTGCCATAAAGGAGCAGGTTGAAATATCTATCAAGTATGACGGATATATAAAAAGACAGCTTTTGCAGGTTGAACAGTTTAAAAAGCTTGAAAAGAGAAAGCTGGAAAAGGATATAAACTATTTGGAGATAGATGGGCTTAGGATTGAAGCAAGGCAGAAGTTAAATAATATAAAGCCTGATTCAATAGGACAGGCTTCAAGAATAACAGGAGTTTCTCCTGCCGATATATCTGTTCTTTTGGTTTATATGGAGCAAAGAAACAGAGATAGAAGGAGTCAGGCTAAAGATGAGTAATGGTATAGTAGATATGCTGATAGCAGGATCAAAGGAGTATTCTGTCTTATTAACCGATAGTCAAATAGGTGAACTAATTAAGTATAAGGATATACTGAAGGAGTGGAACCAAAAGATTAATTTAACGGCTATTGAGGATGATAAAGAAATAATAATAAAGCATTTTATTGATTCTCTTAGTATAATTCCCTATTTGGAAAATAAGGAAATAAAACTAATTGATGTAGGAACGGGTGGAGGATTTCCAGGGATACCTATTAAAATAGCCTTTGATAAAATAAATGTAACACTTCTTGACTCATTGGATAAGAGAATAAAGTTTTTAAATAATGTAATTAGTGAGCTGAAGCTTCAAGATATAAGGGCATGCCATGGGAGGGCAGAGGATTTTGGTATGATGGAAGAAAACCGGGAAAAATATGATGTTGCAACTGCAAGAGCGGTTGCCAATCTTCCTGTGCTTCTCGAGTATTGTCTGCCTTTTGTTAAAGTAGGAGGAATTTTTATTGCAATGAAGGGAAACAGTACTGAAGAGGTTGATGCTTCAAATAAAGCACTTGATGTGTTAGGTGGAAAAATTGAAAAGATAGAAAATATTAATCTACCATTTACTGATGCAGTAAGAAATATAGTTATTGTTAAGAAAATAAAAAGTACTCCGAAAAAATATCCCAGAAAAGCAGGAAAGCCAACAAAGGAGCCAATATTATAGTTTGTATGTTTTTATAAATGACTAAAATACTATTTATCTAAGAAATTTTATACTGTCCATTAATTTTTGCGGGTTTTTAAATAGCCCGCAAAAATAATTCAATTCTTTTCACTGATTTTTCAATTTTTTTCACAATGTATATTCTAAAATTCTTTATAATTAATATAAGTTTATGCTTATGACGGAATTAATAAGTAATTCTATATTTTTTGTGATTGATCTTTTACATTTGCCTATCAAAGTAAAATGTATTGTTATTTTATTTAGATTATTTAATTACATTGGAGGGGACAAAATGAAATTTAAAAAGATAATAGCATCGGCATTATCAGTATCAATATTAGTATCAAGTGCCGGCATGAGCATAGGCTCATTTGCAGCCGGAAGAGAGAATAGAATGAAGCAATTTAAAGTTCATTTAAAGGCAGCTACTATTGAAAGCGATGTAGAAAATACAAAAAGGAAAGCGGCTGAAAAGAGGTTTAAGAGTAAGGCTTCAAATGAAAGCAGTCCGTACATAATATCTTTTACAGGACCCATTACAGAAGAAATGAAGGATATGGTTACAGATGTTGGAGTAACTTTACTTGATTACATTCCTAAATTCTCTTTTTTGGCATTTATGCATCCTGATACGGTAGAAAAAGTAAATGAATTTGAGTGCGTGGGAGATGTTATTCCATATTTGGATGAATATAAAATAGACCCGGAACTCATGGAAGAAATCAATAATAGCAATGAGAAGGAGCTTGAGGAGGAAGTAGATGTAGCAATAAGCACTTTTGATATTGACTGCAGTGATGTCATAAAAGAAATTAATAAGGATGGTATATCAAAAGTAAAAAAGAAAAGCCAGCTTAAAAAAGTAAAAGTAAAACGTAAATCGTTGATTGATATATCAAAAGTCAAATCTGTAAAGTTTATTGAGAAAGCTTATGAATTAAAAATTAACAATGATATTGCAAGGGGCATAATGGGTTTTGAATCAGCAGAGAGCATGGCATATGAAGGTGAAGGTCAGACTGTCTGTGTTGCAGATACGGGACTTGATAAAGGAAATCCTGGACTTAAAAATAATACTCTTCATAGTGATTTTACAGGAAGAGTAATTAAAATAATTGATGAAAATGGTGAAGACGGTGCTGATAGAAATGGACATGGAACTCATGTTTCAGGTTCGGTTTTAGGCAGTGGACAGATATCAGGTGGAAAAATAAAAGGAACAGCATCTAAGGCAAATCTCATTATGCAGGATATTGGTCCTGGTGCTGAAGGTTATGTAAATTATCCTGATACCCTGTATAATTTGCTTGAGGAGGCTTATACAAATGGTGCAAGAATCCACACAAATTCATGGGGTTCCAAAGCTGAGGGGTCATATACTGAAAGATCGGCAGAAGTGGACAAGTTTTTGTGGGAACACAAAGATATGACTATTTTATTTTCATCGGGTAATGAGGGTAGAAATGGTCCCGGTACAGTTGGTTCACCTGCAACAGCCAAGAACTGTATAACAGTTGGTGCATCAGAAAGTTTCAGACCTTATATAGAGTTTCAAAATGGATTATCAATGTCGGATAATCCTGATGAAAGGGCCCTATTTTCCAGTTATGGGTGTAAAGATGGAAGAATAAAACCTGATGTAGTCGCTCCAGGATCTTTTATATCATCAACTAAATCAGGAATGCTCGGGGATGAAGGAAATAAGGGCTATACGTACATGAGTGGAACATCAATGTCCACACCTCTTACAGCCGGTACTGTTGCTGTAATTCGTGAATTTTTACAAAAGAGGAAGGGTATTACAAACCCAAGTGCCGCCCTTATAAAATCATTAATTATAAATGGATCATTAACTAATGGGTATTCATATGAAAAGGGTTGGGGAAAAGTTAGCATATATGACTCATTATATTCTACGAAAATTATAGATCAGAATTCATCATTGATTACGGGAAAAAACAAAAGATATCAGTCAGGGTGCTATGTCAAGAACTCTGACAAGCCCCTTAAGATTACTTTAGTTTGGACAGATTATCCAGGCACTTCAACTGCTCCAAGTGCTCTTGTTAATGATTTGGACTTAAAGGTAACATCTCCGGATGGAACGGTTGTTTATAATGGTAATGACTTTACAGCACCTTATAATTCTGAAGTTGATAGATTAAATAATGTTGAAAATGTAATAATTAATAATCCTGCAAAAGGTATGTATAAGATAGAGGTATCAGGATATAGCGTTTCAAAAGGACCACAACCCTTTGCATTGGTTGCTTCCTATGATTTCTTCAGCACACCCAAAAATTTAAAAGCTTCTTCATCTACAAATTCAATTAATGTAAGCTGGGATGCAGTGCCAGGTGCTACAGGGTATGATATTTCAGTTGATGGAACAATTATAAGTTTGACAGGTACTAACTATAATCACGAGAATCTTCAATATAACAAACAGCATCTATATAAGGTGAGAGCTAAAAATTCTGTTAAAACAGGTGATTGGAGTAATACAATAACAACATCTACTGTTTTGGATAATCCAGTTGTTAAAGCTGACGTAACAACAAGTAAAATTAATTTGAAATGGCAGCCTGTTAATGAGGCAACCTTTTATGATGTATATTTTGAAGGAGGATTAATGCTTCAAACAGTTAATACCAATTATTCATTTACATCAATTGAACCAAAAACCCAATATAATTTCTTTGTAAGAGCAAGAACAACTAATAATGCAAGTGAACCTTCAAATAAAATAGCAATTAATACATTAGATTGCGGATTGGAAACAAAAGCTTCCATGAAAGAGGCAAGAATGGATTTTGCAGCTTTAGCGGCAACTAGTGGTAAAGTCTATGTTTTTGGTGGAAATAATGATTCTGAAACTTATTTAAATACAGTTGAGGAATATGATCCTGAAAATGATATATGGACAAGCAAGCAAAGTATGTCAATAGCTAGAACAGGTATGGCAGCTGTTGAAGCAAGTAATGGAAAAATTTACGTTATAGGGGGTTATAACGGTTCATACCTAAATACTGTTGAAGAGTATGATCCTTTAACCGGTTTATGGACTAAAAAAACACCCATGACTACTGCGAGAAGCGGTTTAGGTGCGGTATTTGCAGATGGAAAGATATATACCATAGGCGGTAATAATGGAAAGCCATTAAATATAGTAGAAATATATGATCCCGTAAATGATACATGGTCTTCAGGAAAACAGATGCCCACGGCACGGAGTAATTTCGGTATATCTGTAAAGGACGGATCGGTTTTTGTATTAGGTGGCGTAAATGGCACAACAAATTTGAATTCTGTTGAAGAATATAACCTGTCATTAGATCAATGGACTGTGAGGAAAGATTTAAACAAATGGAATTCAGATTTTTCACTTTCACAGATAAATGGAATTCTTATCTCAGCGGGTGGAAAAAATTCTGATAAGATTGAGGAATATAATCCGGAAACAGGATTAATAGCAGAAAGGATTTCTTTACCAACACAATTATATGGTCATACATCGGTTGTACTTAAAGGCAAACTGTTAATAATCGGCGGTAATAACGGTATGGCATATCAAAATAAAGTATTTTCCTACAATACCGATGAAGGAAAGTGGGCCAAAAAAGCTGATATGAATTATCAAAAATCATTTTTTGCCTCTGCTGCGTTAAATGGTAAAATTTATACATTTGGTGGTTTTGGAGGACAAAACTATGAATTTAAGGATCTTGATAAAGTTGAAGAATATGATCCATCAACTGATAAATGGACTCTTTGCCCAAGTATTCCTGATGTAAGAGTGAATGCTGCTGCCGCTGCTGTAAATGAGAAGATATACCTTTGCGGAGGTTCCAATTCTCACTTGGGTGCATCAGAATTTTATGACACTTTGTATGAATATGATCCAATTAAAAAGGTATGGACCACTAAAAGTAAAATGCCTGAGAGAAGGTATATGCATCAAGCTGTTTCGTTAAACGGTTATATATATGTTGTAGGTGGTATTAAGGCTGTTTATAATGCAGAAAATGAGTTTTATGAAAGATCAATGGGTGGTAATGTTTTAAGGTATGATCCTGTAAATGATAAATGGGAAACTCTGGCTGCTATGAATATACCAAGAAATAACCACTGTGTTGGTGTTGCAAACGGAAAAATATATGCATTAGGAGGACAGGATGAAAGAAATGAGGACAACATACTGGATTCTATAGAAGAGTATGACCCTTCAGCAAATAAATGGACGATTAAAAATCCAATGCCGGATAAAGAATTACAGTTTGGTACATTTAGTTTGAATAATAAGATATATGTTGTTGGAAGTAAAAGTGAAAATTTAAGAGAATATGATCCTGCAACAGAAACCTGGGTGAGAAAAGGAAGCTTTGCTTATAATAACGCATATAGACACAGGATTGAGTATGCAGACAATAAGGTTTTTGCACTAGGAGGGCTATATTACTTTGATATCGCCATTGCATTGGACAATGTATATTCTTCTGATGACTTTTTAACTTCACTTACTATAGGAAACAGTGTGATGGAGCCTAGGGCCGGTAGAAAATCTATACCGTTAACAATAAATAATGTTCCTACAGATGGTATTTATAATGCTGAGGCAGAGGTGTCGTATGACCCAGCAAAGCTCACTGTATCTAATATTACAGCTGGAAATGCTATTTCGGAAGGATGCCATCTTACTTATACTGTTGACAGTATAATTGGAAGGATCAAAGTAATATTTACCGGAGATATGGTATTTCAGAAATTGATTAAAACAAATGGCATATTTGCCAATATTGAATTTGATGTATTTGATAGTGTAAATGTGATAGGAAGTACACCTCTTACTTTGGAAAGAAGCGGTTGCAAATTGTATAAGTCACCTGATTTCCAATATGATGGGCTTAAGTTAAATAACGGATCTGTTGATATATTCATATATGGTGATGTTAATGGAGACTCAACAGTTTCAATGAATGATACCGAAACATTTAGAAGTTATATGTTAGGATCAAATTCGGGTTTTACATACCAGTATGGACAATTAGCTGCTGATGTAGATGGAAATGGTTTGGTAAACGGATTAGATATGGGACATATTCTTATGTTTGCTCAAGGCAAGATATCAAAGTTCCCTGTGCAACAGTAGATACAAAATAACAGTTTATTCAGCTGGCAGAAATCACAAATTTCCAGAAATTGAAGTATCAAATGTCAACATGCCATGACCCGTTTGTTGACATTTGATAAGGAATGATAGACCTCAAATAATTACTCAAACAAACTATTGCTCTGCCAGCTTTATTTTTTCCAATATTTCTGGATAAATTTTATCTTTATCGGTATAGAACTTCAATGACTCGTTATAGCAATCAGCTGCCAACTTTTTATTTTCTTCTTTATTTTGTATGTCCGATAATAACAAGTATAAATCACCAAGATTCTTATTAGTGCTGGCGTAATAATTAGGAAAGGTTTGTAATGAATAATATTTCAAACATTCCTTAAAATTATCTATACTCTTAATGATATTTTCATCTTTGTTTTCAATTTTAGAAAGAATCTCATAGGCCATACCGGAGTTTTCTTTAATAGATGCATAATATTCAGGGAAGCTTTCAAGTTTAAAGATCTCCAGTGCTTTTGAACACACGTCTATAGCTCGTATAGAATTTTTTAAAGGTTCTTCATCAAGACTTGCAAGATAGACTAAGTATGTTGAAATATATGACAGAGCATATGCGTGATACAAAGGTTCATCTTCCCATGTATATACTTTTAGGGATTCCTCACAGCATTTTATAGCTTTATGGATGGGTTCCAAACCTCCTAATTTTTTACTTTGTATATAGTAAGTATTTGACATTTCAATTAATGTTTTTGCATAATCTATGGGATATTTCTCATATGTGTTTATTTTTAGTGAATTATTAAAAGCATTTATTGATTTATTAATATACTCATTTGATTCATTAGCATTTTTGTAAGTTGCAATTCTGCTAAATACAACTGCATAACCATACTGAACGTTTGCATAATATTTAGGATATTGGTCAACTGTGTATATTTTAGCAGCCTCATCAAGTGCTGCGAGAGATTTTTTAATATTTTCATCAAAATTTGAATATCTGGAAAGCTGTAAGTACATAATACCCAATTGGTTTTGAATTAGGGCAAAACCATCAGGAGATTTATCAACAGTAAAGAAATCAAGAGATTTTTTATAATAGCTGATTCCTTCTTCAAAGTATTCTGTCTTTGGCTCTGTTGTAGTCATAAGATCATAAATACTACCGATATAATACTTAATCTGAGCAGCCTCATAAGGTTCATTTTTTTCGTTAATATATTTTAAGGCATATTTAAAACTTTCCAATGCTTTATTAAGATTTTCAATGTTACCTGTAATATAAAATGTTGATAATATAATAAGACCTCTTATTTTTATAATCTCAATATATTGCTTTGATGTTTTTTCACCATTATAAGAGTTTAAAGATTCATAATTTGCTTTAATTGCCTTAAACAGGTTTACCTCGGTGTCTTTTAAATTGGCAATTGTATAAAAGGAAAATGACCTTAAAAGTTGGACATATGAGTAATCAAGTGCATTTTTTTCTTTGTCATATAGCTTCAATGATTCATTAAGAGCTTCTAAGGATTTTTTAATGTTTTCTTCAGCATTGCGAATCCTAAATAAATTGATATATGCATTGCCCAGGTTTTTGTAAGCATTTGCTCTTTCTATGGAAAAATTACTGCCATTTATTTTATTCAAAACTTCCTGGAATATGGATATTGCTTTTAGTGTGTTTTCCTCTTTATTTATAAAGAGTGCAAGTTCTGAGTAACAGCTGCCCATATTAGTCATTACCAGTGCATACTCTCCAGGATTTTTTACACTGGATATGCTTTTTAGTATTTTATCATAACTATGAATGGCACCAAGATAATTCTTATTCATAAAGAGTTTATTTGCAGATTCAATTCCATTGTATATGCTGTTTAATTTTTTATCCTTGTAAAGTACACTTGCAATTATATTTTGTCCTACAGCAACTAAATTATCGGATCCAGATACCGAAATAGAAGACCCGTTTTTACTTGTGAAACAAACTGCTTTCTCCTTTTCTAAAATATCTGTTTTGAGTTCAAGGCCCTGGCTTATAATAATTACAGGAGCGTATATCCGGCCTTTGATTATTGAAATAGGAACCGGGAGATCAATATTTTTACCATTTATTATTGCAATCTTGTCATTGAGTTTAAATGTAACCTTACTGGTGTTTTTTTCACAACTAACAGACTTGGAGGCAGCATTCCAATTAATGCTATATCCAAATATCTCAAACATTTCTCTTATTGGCACAAGTAAATTGCCTTTTTCTTTTATCGGTGCCATGGTAAATTGAACTTCAGTATTATTTATTTTTATCTTATACTCTTCTGAAGCAGCGTATATGGGTGTACAATTCAAAAAAGTAAAAAGACAAAAAAAAATGAAAAGCATGAGAATATTCTTTTCTATCTTTATCATTTGTTATTTCACATCCTCTTTTATATTGTTTAATTTTTCTATGGCAGAAAGGGTTGATTTATGATGTTTTGGGTATTCATCAATATTAAAAACCTTCAGACAGTTTTGATAGCAGCATATAGTATTTAAAATACTATCCTCATTATTGTTCAGCTTTGCTATAAGAAATTCAACGTAACCCAGATCGTAATTTATTTCAGCATATTTATATGGGCTGCGATCTAATGAATAAAACTTGGAAGCCTCATTATACTCTTCTTTTGCTGTATACAAATATTCTTTTATGTCTGAGTTTTCATATGATTTCATATTCATATAGCCTAAATACTGATGAACTTTGGCATAATTCATGGGATAACTTTCTGCTGTCCACACTTTTAACGCTTCATTAAAATAGTTTGATAGATTGTCTGTGCTTCCTTTTAATGGATATATGCCCTTAAGCATAAAATTGATTGAACCTAAATTGTACTGAATAAGGGCATAACAAGAGGGTGATTTATCAATTGTGTATTTTTCAAGAACTTTTGTAAAAATTTCCTTTGCTTCTAAAAGACAATCTATTGATAAATCAAAATTGTCCATATCGGAATAGGCCTTGGCCATATTATATTGTATTAGTGAATAATCCATAGGATATTTGGTTAGTGTATAAAATTTAAGAGACTCCCTGTATAAATCAATGGAAGTCTTTAATAATGAATTATTACCTGTTATATTGCACAATACTCTATATGCGCTGCCAAGATTATTTAATAATATTGAATAGTTTGCTGTATCCTCAATATCTTTATAATATGCGATGGCTTCATGGTAATATTTTATGGCAATACTTATATTTCTTTTAGTTTGCTTGTACTCTGAAAGCTTGCTGTATGCATTTGCCATATTGTTCATAACATGGGCATATACATCAGGCGTTTCATCCTTAGAAATATTATCAAGTATTTCGTTATACTTTTTTATGGCTTCCTCAGGATTATTAAAGGCAAGAAGCCTGTCGGAATAGCTTATCATATCGTTTATGGTATCCACGTTGCAGGGTTCAAATATATTAACAATTATTCCGTCTCCTACAATTACAATGTTGTTTCCTCCATTAACTGTAACGCTAGTGGTATCTTTATCTGATGTTATAATAATATTGCCTTTTTTATTCCATCTAGCTTTAATTCCAAACTGCTGAGTAATAAATTTTTTAGGTATGTAGCTTTTATTTTTAATTATTATAAAAGGAGAATCCATCAAACTATACGTTTTATCAATATAAATTTCTTTACTTCCAAGTTTGAAGTTAATTTCCCCGTTGTCACAAACACATTTTACAGACTTTTCCTTAGAACTCCAATAAACCTTCCATCCTAATGATTGGAAAATGTTCCTTAAAGGCAGATAAATAGTGCCATTAATTGTTTCAGTCCTGGCATCTTTTATATTTAAGCTGTCAGTTGTTATTCTAGTATCTTTTGCATTAACTCTTATAAAAGGGGAATTAATTAAGAGTACTACTAGTATATAAATTTTTAAAAATAAAATGTGCTTGCTTTTCATTAAAATCTCCCACTTATATTAATCCTTTTCGATGCTGACAGCATTATTTTCCCCAAAAACAAGGGCTTGATCCTGACCATTAAGGCTTATATTATTGTTGCTATATTTAATAGTAGTTTCATTTTTAGTCTTGCTTTTAGTATTGTTATTTGTCTTTACATTTGTCTTGTTATTATTCACGGTTTTACTTACTGCTAATTCCTTATCAGTAGGCTTCTTTGAAGGAGTGGGCTTATGTACAGGTACAGCAGTAGGTGAAATAACTGCTGAAGCAGGCACAATAGCTTGTAAGGATGCCTGAGGTTTTTTTATAGAAGGAAATGGAGTAGGTGTTGTCTGTACAATAGCATCCTTTGAACCAAAAACAAAAAAGTTGGTATTCTGTAAGCCGGTGAAAAGTGCTATCAAAGTACCGGTAAAAATCCAAACTAATACAACACCGAAAACAGAGCGGCTTCTTAAGTAATTGGCAACTTTTACAACTTTTTTCTTTGGAGTAATATTAACCTTTCCTTTAAATTCAATCCCTGCACCTGAAAGGTTATCTAAATTACCATCTTCCGGAAGAAAAAGATCGAGTTCAACAACACCTGTATACCTGTTTTCTGATTTATCGGAAATTTGTTTTACTGAATTATTGTCAGTTTCATTATTATCACTGCATACTTCAATACCATATTGAGATTGTTCAGCATTAGATATCGATACACTTATGGCTTCTCTTAAAAAATCGTTAAAATCATTCATGCTAATGACAATGTCTTTTAGATTATTATTAATGTTTGAATTCATAAGAAGCTTTTCTATATCATCTCTTATTATCCTTTTTTGTGATGCAGTAGACTCATCATCAACAAACTCTACAATTTTGCTTATATCATAGTTTCTTGGAAGAGCCACATTACTCCTCCATTTTGAGATGATGGAGACATCTTTTAATAAGTATTGATGTGCTAAAATCTTAGCATTTTTCTTTGTTACATTAAAAATTATTTCTAGAAGTGATTTTATATCATAATTATTAGCCATTGTATTACCCCCTTTATTACGTAAACATTATAATTATTTTACACTAAATATCAAACAAATTCATCACTATCAAGAAAAAACAGTGGTAAAAAAAGTTTTCGACAAAATTTGACATAGATTAACATAAATAAAGAAAATATAATCTTTATTATACTAAATTAGCTAGTAAAATGTTGCAATATGAGGCATTTGGACGAACGATTCCATTAATAAAAAAAAGGATTTAAAAAAAAGGAAGAGAATATACTATTTGTATTTTAATGCCAATAACAAAAGAAAATGACATCTGGTAGATGGGTCGTGATGGAAAAAATATACAAAGGATGGTGCATATTATGCTGGAAAACAGGGTTCAAGAAGAAAGAAATGTTAAGAAGGAAAGTATTAAAAACATGTCTTACATAAGGATTGAGAATATTAGACCCAATCCTTATCAACCGAGAAAGCAGTTTAATATTTCTTCTCTGGAAGAATTATGTGAGTCAATTAAGCAGTATGGAGTTATTCAACCTATTAATGTAAGAAGAATTTCAAACAGTACTTATGAACTGGTAGCAGGAGAGCGGCGACTAAGGGCTGCTACAATGGCAGGGCTTGAAGAAATTCCTGCAATTGTAGTGAACATAGATGATAATGATTCTGCTGTAATTGCACTAATAGAAAACTTGCAAAGAGAAGATTTAAACTATATGGAAGAGGCAGAGGGATACAACAATCTCATTAAGGACCATGGGTTTACTCAGGATGAGCTTGCACAGAAAATAGGTAAAAGCCAATCTACTATTGCAAATAAAATAAGACTTCTTAAATTAGGACCATTGGTTAAAAAAATCCTTAAGGACAATAATCTGACTGAGAGGCATGCACGTGCACTACTTAAGCTGCACGATGAACAAATACAGATGAAGGTATTAAAGCATGTATGTGAAAAGGGTATGAATGTAAAAAAAACGGAGGAGCTTGTGGACAGGGCAATTGAGAGATACACAAACAGACCAAGCAATATAAATAATTCAGGCAGCAATAGTAATGGAAGAGAAGCGGTACATGAAAAGAAATTTACAAAGGCCATAAGAGATATTAGAATATTTGTAAATACCATTAAGCAAGCCATAGATCTGATGAAGAAATCAGGAGTGAATGCGAAGGCTGCGCAACTGGACAGGGGAGAGTACATGGAATTTATTATAAGAATACCTAAAGGTGGTAATACTTAATAATAGAAAGAATGTTAAACGGGGGACAGATGATTCTGTTCCCTTTAATTTATTAGTAGTTATATCAATATAGGTGCCTAGCTGTAAAGTTTTACATAAGTTAAAGTAAAAAAAGTTTAAAAAAAGTGGACAGTCATTGAAAACTTTATTAAAATTAGTAGTGGTGAAATTTTTCTTTAAAAATCTTTGTAATTTTTAGGAAAAATATATAGCAATCTAGAAAAGGGGTAAATTTAATGCCAGATTCAAATGAAGTAAGGGAACAAAGGATTATACCAGTTGATATAGAATCTGAAATGAAAAAATCATTCATAGATTATGCCATGAGTGTTATTGCTGACCGTGCACTGCCTGATGTAAGGGATGGATTGAAACCTGTTCACAGAAGAATTTTATATGCTATGTCTCTGCTTGGCTTCAATCCGGATAAGCCGCATAGAAAATGTGCAACTACTGTCGGGGAAGTTTTGGGTAAATTCCATCCCCATGGTGATGCAGCTGTATACGATAGTATGGTTCGTATGGCTCAGAACTTTTCATTAAGATACATGCTTGTTGATGGGCATGGTAATTTTGGCTCTGTAGACGGTGATCCTCCTGCTGCCATGAGGTATACAGAGTCAAGGCTTTCAAAAATATCAATGGAAATGCTCAGCGACATAAATAAAGATACTGTTGATTTTAAGCCAAACTTTGACGAGCATGAAATGGAGCCTGTTGTATTGCCGTCAAGATTTCCAAACCTTTTGGTAAACGGTTCATCCGGTATAGCAGTTGGTATGGCTACAAATATACCTCCACACAATTTGGGTGAGGTTATAGATGGAATTATTAAAATCATT
>NZ_LGTC01000001.1:4040000-5832500 GCF_001262605.1 Pseudobacteroides cellulosolvens ATCC 35603 = DSM 2933 | reverse complement strand
ACTGGTGACCGATAGTGAAGCAGTACCGTGAGGGAAAGGTGAAAAGAACCCCGGGAGGGGAGTGAAATAGAACCTGAAACCCTATGTTTACAAGCAGTTGTAGAGCATTAAGGCTCGACAGCGTACTTTTTGTAGAACGGTCCGGCGAGTTATTGTACGTAGCAAGGTTAAGTACTTAAAGGTACGGAGCCGAAGGGAAACCGAGTCTTAATAGGGCGATAAGTTACGTGTAATAGACCCGAAACCGGGTGACCTATCCATGGACAGGTTGAAGCGGGAGTAAAATCTCGTGGAGGACCGAACCACATGACCGTTGAAAAGGTCTGGGATGAGCTGTGGATGGCGGAGAAATTCCAATCGAACTCGGAGATAGCTGGTTCTCCCCGAAATAGCTTTAGGGCTAGCCTCAAGGGAGTCTAACGGAGGTAAAGCACTGAATGGGCTAGGGGCCTTACCGGGTTACCGAACCCTATCAAACTCTGAATGCCGTATAGATGCTCCTTGGGAGTCAGACAGCGTGAGATAAGTTTCGTTGTCAAAAGGGAAACAGCCCAGACCATCAGCTAAGGTCCCAAAATCACAGTTAAGTGGAAAAGGATGTGGGTTTGCTAAGACAACTAGGATGTTGGCTTAGAAGCAGCCACTCATTCAAAGAGTGCGTAATAGCTCACTAGTCGAGTGAGCCTGCGCCGAAAATTACCGGGGCTAAAACTGTGTACCGAAGCTATGGCTTTGTGTGTGTTCAATGGTGTTACTTTAATAAGCAGTAAAGTGAAGGGAAGCTTCACGAAAAATATCCTTGTGAAACAAATAAGATATTTTTCGTTAAATTGTCCTCAAGCTAAAGCTGTGAATTAGGGAGCAGCATTGAGCACACACGAGGGGTAGGGGAGCTTACTGTTGTAGGCTGAAGCATGATCGTAAGGACATGTGGACGAAGCAGTAGTGAGAATGCCGGAATAAGTAGCGAGAGTAAAGTGAGAATCTTTACCGTCGAAAACCTAAGGTTTCCTGGGGAAGGTTCGTCCGCCCAGGGTAAGTCGGGACCTAAGCTGAGGCCGAGAGGCGTAGGCGATGGACAACAGGTTGAAATTCCTGTACTACCGTTAGCCGCTATTAGAGAAGTGGGGACGCAGGAGGATAAGTCAAGCGAGTGACTGGAAGAGCTCGTTCAAAGAAGGTAGACAGTTTGGTAGGCAAATCCGCCAGACGGTTCGAATATCTTATGAGGAGGGAAATTAGAGTACCGAAGTGACAGATTCCACGCTGACGAGAAAAGCCACTATCGAGGATGATGGTACCCGTACCGCAAACCGACACAGGTAGGTGAGGAGAGAATCCTAAGACGATCGGGAGAAGCGTTGTTAAGGAACTCGGCAAATTGACCCCGTAAGTTCGCAATAAGGGGTGCCTCAGCAATGAGGTCGCAGAGAATAGGCCCAAGCAACTGTTTATCAAAAACACAGGTCTCTGCTAAATCGAAAGATGAAGTATAGGGGCTGACGCCTGCCCGGTGCTGGAAGGTTACGGGAATCTGTAAGTCGCAAGGCGAAGCAGTGAACTTAAGCCCCAGTAAACGGCGGCCGTAACTATAACGGTCCTAAGGTAGCGAAATTCCTTGTCAGGTAAGTTCTGACCCGCACGAATGGCGTAATGACTTGGGCACTGTCTCAACAACGTACCCGGCGAAATTGTAGTACTTGTGAAGATGCAAGTTACCCGCGACTAGACGGAAAGACCCCATGGAGCTTTACTGTAGCCTGATACTGGGTTTCGGTATTCTTTGTACAGGATAGGTGGGAGGCTTGGAAGTAGTGGCGCTAGCCATTATGGAGCCAATGTTGGGATACCACTCTAAGAGTACTGGAACTCTAACCAGAGTCCGTAATCCGGACTTGGGACAATGTCAGGTGGGCAGTTTGACTGGGGCGGTCGCCTCCCAAAAGGTAACGGAGGCGTCCAAAGGTTACCTCAGCACGGTTGGAAATCGTGCATCGAGTGCAAAGGCATAAGGTAGCCTGACTGCGAGACAAACAAGTCGAGCAGGTACGAAAGTAGGGCTTAGTGATCCGGTGGTATGAAAGTGGAATTGCCATCGCTCAACGGATAAAAGCTACCCTGGGGATAACAGGCTTATCTCCCCCAAGAGTCCACATCGACGGGGAGGTTTGGCACCTCGATGTCGGCTCATCGCATCCTGGAGCTGTAGTAGGTTCCAAGGGTTTGGCTGTTCGCCAATTAAAGCGGTACGCGAGCTGGGTTCAGAACGTCGTGAGACAGTTCGGTCCCTATCTGTCGCGGGCGCAGGATATTTGAAGGGATCTGTCCTTAGTACGAGAGGACCGGGATGGACGAACCTCTAGTGCACCAGTTGTCACACCAGTGGCACAGCTGGGTAGCCAAGTTCGGCAGGGATAAACGCTGAAGGCATCTAAGCGTGAAACCCACCCTAAGATGAGATATCCCACCGTAAGGGTAAGACCCCATGTAGACTACATGGTTGATAGGTCAGGAGTGTAAGTGCAGTAATGCATTAAGCTGACTGATACTAATAGGTCGAGGGCTTGACCAATTATACAGGTATTTATAAAGAGAGTCTTTATCATAGTTAAATCATCAATTCTTGTCAATATTACTTCATTATATAGTTTTGAGGGTATATAAGAAATCACTTAGACGCTACTTCCGATTCGAGTGGGTGTTGACGAAACTAAGTCAACACATGAGCGAGATTAGCGGAAGTTAGGATAAGAGATTTCAAGAAATCATTTAGACATTACTTCCGATTCGAGCGGGTGTTGACGAAACTAAGTCAACACATGAGCGAGATTAGCAGAAGTTAGGATAAGAGATTTCACCTGATAATTAAATAGTCAAAAGTTGATAGGCAAAAGCCTTATCAATTAAATTTTCTGGTGATGATTACGAGAAGGTCACACCCGTTCCCATCCCGAACACGGCAGTTAAGCTTCTTAGTGCCGACGATACTTAGACGGTTGCGTCTTGGTAAAATAGGTAGTCGCCAGATTTATATCAGAGCCTTATGTTAATAGCATAAGGCTCTGTTTGTATTTACAAAGTGCTTGTAGCAAAAACCATATATGACAATACAATTATTTATGGAAAACTAATTAAATAAATAGTATAATAAATTATGTAAATTAAATAGAATGAACCAATAATACTCTATTCATGAGGGGGAGCAAGAATGAAATTAATAAGCGTCTTAGCTTTTCGTTGTGCAAATTTATTAATGAAGCAGCTAAAAGAAAATCATGAAAAAAGAAGAGTATACTACTACGGTTTTACGGTTGTCTTTGGAGCAATTTTAAAGGGGCTGATAATTGTATCTGTTTCATATCTTTTAGGAGTACTGCTGCCTACTTTTTTTATCGTCTTAATGTTTGGATCGGTAAGGATGATTGTTGGAGGTAGTCATCTAGATAAATATTGGAGATGCATATTTACATCCCTTTCTTTCTTTATCCTAATCAGTATAACGTCAAAATATACATTCAGTTATTGGAGCGGTACAAGTATAGTTGCATTTGTTATTATAACTTTTACAATAGCTTTTGCAGGGATACTTAAGTGGGCACCTTCTGATTCTCCAAACAGGCCAATAACCAATGAGAAAGAAATAAAGAAATTTAGAAACCTATCAATTATATATGCCATACTATGGCTTTTGGTAATTTTCTCTGCATCAATTCTCAATATCACTGGAAATTTTTCAGATTCATCAAAGATTTATATTATTGCGGCATGCTTTACCTTCCTACTGGCCATATTTGCTATAAGTCCAGCTGGGTACAAATTTTTTAGCTTTATTAGCGGTAAAAAGACAAAAGTCAAATTTTAGTATACATTTTAAATGTTGAGAAATTTATTTTTAATATACAAATGTAGACGAATCAACTGCATTTGCTATTGTAAAATCTTTTTTGCAACATAATTACATTAATATTGATTTATCCATAATTGTTTCTTTACAAAAAAGCATTATAGTATTAAAATAGACATTATACAAACTTTTTATTAATGTAAGAAGGATTCTTTTAAAGATTGCTTCACACATTTCGCAAGACTTAAGACCTAACAGACTGCTTTGCGAAACTGATATGTGAAGTTATTTGTTTAAAACGAATTCTTATTTTATAATATATTTTGTTAAAAGTTTAGCAATATTTATGACTTTATGTTGAATCAATATGGTATATACAGTAATTTCTTATAGTAATACAAAAATTGTATTATCAACTTAGTGATTTTGTTGATGTCTAGGAAATTATGATGTATACTACACCACAATTTCTCACGATAATAACCAAGTTTGAAAAATCACCTTGTGATTTTTTATAAAAGATTTAAGGTAGGGACAATAAATGGATAACAATGAGTTAAAGAAAAAAATCATTGAGTTAAAAGAAAAAAGAAATGCTGTTATTGTGGCACATAATTATCAGGTAGATGAGGTCCAAGAGATAGCAGATGTTGTAGGGGATTCCTTTGCACTAAGCAAGTATTGTGCATCTGTTGATATCAATACAATAGTATTTTGCGGGGTACACTTTATGGCTGAAAGTGCCAAAATACTGAGTCCAGAAAAAACAGTACTTCTTCCTGAAATTGATGCAGGGTGTCCAATGGCAGATATGGTTACTGCAGAAGGCCTAATTGAAATGAGGAAGAGGCATCCTGGTGCGGTGGTGGTTTGCTATATAAATTCTTCTGCAGAGGTAAAGGCTGAGAGTGATATATGCTGTACATCTTCTAATGCAATTGATATTGTTAAGAAGATTAAGGAGAAGGATATTATTTTTGCTCCTGATCAAAATCTGGCTAATTTCGTTGCAAAGCAGGTTCCTGATAAGAATATTATACCATGGAACGGCTTTTGTATAACGCACCATAAAATAAAAGCAGAAGATGTATTGAAGATTAAAGAAATTTACAAAGACAGTCTTCTACTTGTCCATCCTGAGTGTAAACCTGAAATAGTAGAATTGGCAGATTTTGCAGGAAGTACCAAGCAAATAATTGATTATGCTACAGAATCAAAGCATGAAAATTTTATTATCGGTACAGAAATGGGTGTTTTATTTAAGCTTAAAAAACAAAACCCTAATAAAACATTCTATCTTATGTCCCAAGGGTTGCTATGTCCAAACATGAAAAAAACATCTCTTCAAAGCGTCTATAATTCACTTAATGATATGAAATATGAAATTAATGTTGATGAAGATATAAGAGTAAGGGCTAAGAATGCCCTTGATAGGATGCTTGAATTAAGTTAAAATTATTTCAAATTTGTAAAGGGCTGATTGAATTGAATGATTTAAGGTATTTGATAAATTTTAATTCCGAGGAAATAGAAACAGAATATCATGATGTTATTATTATAGGCAGTGGGATTGCAGGAGTATACACAGCTCTTGAAATTCCTGAAGAGTTTGATGTTGCTATTGTGACAAAAGAGACTATTGATATTAGCAACTCGGTTTTAGCACAAGGCGGTATAGCTGTTTCTCTTGATAAGGAAGATTCGCCCGAGCTTCATTTTAAAGATACTATTGTAGCGGGTGCTGGTTTGTGTGATGAGGAAAGTGTTTGGGTGCTTGTTAAAGAAGCTGCATCAAATATAGAGTGTATTTGCAAGTATGGAGTCAACTTTGATAAAAAGGGTGATGATCTGGCGTTAACAAGAGAGGGTGCCCATAGTAAAAACAGGATTATCCATGCAGGCGATACAACAGGTAAGGAAGTTTGTGACAAGCTTATTGCTGAGGTTAAAACGCGTAAAAATGTTGTTATTAAGGAAAGGGTTTTCGCCATTGACCTTATAACAGAAAATAACGAATGTAAGGGTATTCTGGTATATGATGAGGATACCAGTGCGTTTAAATTATACTTATCTAATTTTGTTATATGTGCTACCGGAGGCTTTGGACAGATTTATACAAATACAACTAATCCGGAGGTTGCTACAGGAGATGGAATTTCCCTTGCTTATAGAGCGGGAGCGGAGCTTATGGACATGGAGTTCATTCAGTTTCATCCTACTGTTCTGTATCATCCTGAGAACAAAACCTTTCTTATTTCTGAAGCTGTTAGAGGTGAAGGGGCTATGCTTCTTAATAACAAAGGGCAGAGGTTCATGCCTGATTACCATGAATTGCGTGAATTAGCTCCAAGAGATATAGTTTCACGGGCAATTTTTGCTGAAATGACAAAAACCGATTCCACCAATGTTTATCTTGATATTTCTTTTAAGGACAAGGAGTATCTTGAAAACCGATTTCCAAATATTCTTAAGACCTGTCTTAGCTATGGAATAGATATAACTAAAGATACAATCCCCGTATCTCCTGCAGAGCATTACTGTATGGGGGGATACGGACGGATGTATTCGGAAGGACTAATATAAAAGGTTTTTACTCCTGTGGTGAGGCAGCTTGTACAGGTATACACGGAGCTAATCGTTTGGCTAGCAATTCTCTACTTGAAGGCCTTGTATTCGGACATAAGATAAGTGATCTTGTAAAGGAAGAACTGAATGATAAAGATAGAAGAACGGTCCGTTTATCCATGAATTATTCTGTTCTAAGGAAAAAGGTCCAACTGGATAAAAAAGAGATAAGGAATAAAGTTCAGGAAATTATGACTAAGTATGTGGGTATTATCAGAGATGAAAAAGGTCTTTTGCATGCATCAAATTTAATAAATGGTTATTATGAAACTATAAGTAATATGGAATATAGCACCATTGAGGATTTTGAACTGCATAATATTGTGCTTTTATCAAAGCTTGTAGTAGAATCCGCATTAGAAAGAAAGGAAAGCAGAGGAGCACATTTCAGATCTGACTATAGTAAAACAGATGATCAAAACTGGCAAAAAAATATTATAGTTAAAAAATAATATGGTTTGTCTATTAATCATTTATTTGATTCATTTATATGAAATTGTGGAGAGTGGTTAAATGTTAAATAAATTTGAACTTGATGATTTTATAAAAGCAGCTTTGAAGGAGGATATAGCTTTAGGTGATATTACCACCGACAGCCTTATTGACAAAGCATCAACTTCTACAGCTGTTTATATAGCAAAGGATGACGGTATCATAGCAGGTTTGTTTGTGTCTGAAAGGGTATTTAAAATACTAGATGAAGAAATTGAGTTTATGAAAAAGGTTAATGACGGTGATAGGGTCAAAAAAGGGGATATAATTGCTCAAATAAAAGGCAGCACATCTGCATTATTAAAAGCAGAAAGAACTTCTTTAAACTACTTACAGCATCTTTCAGGAATAGCAACTAAAACTGGTATGTTTGCTGAAAAATTGGAGGGTCTTAATACCAAGGTAGTGGACACAAGGAAAACCACTCCAGGTCTTAGAGCACTTGAGAAATATGCTGTTAAAATGGGAGGCGGCTCAAACCATAGATTTTGCCTCTCCGATGGTGTTTTGATAAAGGATAATCACATTAAAGCAGCCGGCGGGGTAAAACAAGCAATAGAAAAGGTAAGGCAAAATATTCCTCACACCATAAAGATTGAAGTTGAGACAGAGACAATTGAGCAGGTAAGAGAAGCTATAAGTGCAAAAGCAGATATAATTATGCTTGACAATATGAGTCTGGATCAGATGAAGGACGCTGTTCAGTTAATTGACAGAAGAGCAACTGTTGAGGCGTCGGGAAATGTAAGCCTGGATTTTATACGACAAATAGCAGAAACCGGAGTAGATATAATATCTGTAGGAGAGTTGACACATACTGTTAAGGCATTTGATATATCAATGCGGTTCGTTTAATACTGCGTAATATATAAAGACACTTTGGACTTTTTAGGTATGCTCAAAGCAGGAAGTAATATTTCAATCATGCCTAGATAAGAGTTCAAGGTGTCTTTTTGTATATATTTATACACATACACAGGAGATTGTCGCGATAAGCGTTGTTATATAAACAATAGGATAATCAACATAGGTATCCATAGAAACAGAACAAAAGGATACAAATGTGTTTGATAAAATTAGAATAAATGTTCTGTTTTAAAAAAGTACTTGACACAAATAAAAAATCCCTGTTATAATATATATTTTTTTGACAAAATTTTTTATTTGTGATATAATTATATCAAACAGAAGATGAGGTGATTAAATGATTGAGAAGGGTGATTTGTTTCAGATTAAAAGGGATATTGAAACCTGCATAGGCGAAAAAGTTCAATTAAAAGCGAACAAAGGAAGAAAAAAGACGTTTATAAGAGAAGGCGTACTTGAAAACACCTATTCCAGCATCTTCATAGTAAAGTTTGAAAATGAATACGAAGCTACCAGAAGAGTATCATACAGTTATACGGATATATTGACAAAAGCAGTTGAGTTGGTAGTTTGCAAGGACAACAAGAGAATTCAAGTCAGCTGATGTTGCTATAGGTATTAAAATAATTGCAATTACTTTTCAAGAATATAAAAAGGCCGGATCAATCCGGCCTTTTTATATTCTTGAAAAAATTAATCCATTAGTAATATAAGAATAAAAAAATTATCATATATTCTCAAAAGTTTTAATATACATTAATCAGAAATGACTAAATTATTTTAGTTATTCTTAAGCACATTCCAAATTTGATTAGTCATTTTGAAATTATAACTTCCCGTATAATTTCGCTTTCGTGTTAACTTAACTCGTTAACACACGCTCAAAACGTGAAGTAATATTTCAATCAAGCCTTAAGTGACTTATGGTTGGCTGTTATTATATATTAAGCTTTGAGGAGGATTAAATTATGTCTCTTGATACTGTAAAGGAATCTTTTAGGGTTATTGATTCGGTTAATGAGGAATCGATACAAACCGTTGTAGAAAATGACGTGATAGTACCCGATGTAAAACCGGATATAATGAGAATTTTGTTATTAGACGGTGAAATTTCTATTACCAGCACAGATATATCAAACGACAGAATAAATATATCTGGAACTATTAAGTACAAGATACTGTACATTTCAGACGATGAGAACTCAAGCATAAAGAGCATTAATACCAATGCACCTTTTAATAGTGACATCAGCATATCTAATGCAAGAGCAGGAATGATACCTTTAGTAAAGGGAGAGATTGAGCACATCGAATATACGCTTTTAAACGGCAGAAAAGCCAATTTGAAATCGATTTTGAAGATTGATGTAAAACTCCTTAATGAGGCAGATAAAGAGGTTATATGCGATTTAAAAGGGTATGAAGACATTCAGGTTTTAAAGGAAAATGTAAACATAAATAATTATATTGGATATAATAAAGCAGATATCCTTGTTGAAGACAGTCTTGAAGTTCCGTCTGGAAAACCGGCAATTAAAGAAATTTTAAGGAATGACATAAAAATAAGCAATAAGGATTATAAGGTTTCTGAAAATAAAATAAACGTTAAAGGCGAGCTTAATATTTCAACACTTTACATTGCTGATGATGAGCTGGGAAGTTTCCAATCCATGGAGCATGAGGTTCCCTTCTCAAAGCAAATTGATATTGAAGGTGCCGGAGAAAACTCAAGCTGTGTCGTGGATTATGATATAATCGACTATAGGTTTGAAGCTGGAGAAGACAGCGATGGAGAGCTAAGATACATAAATGGGGAAGTATCTCTCGAAGTAAGCGGACGATGCTATGAGAGAAAAAGCATGTCGGTTATTTCGGATGCTTATACGCCTCAAACTATTATTGAATTTGAAAAGGAATCGTTAATGGTTGAAGATTCAGTAATGGAAAATAAAAGTCAAATTATTCTAAAGGACACTATCGCAATAAATGAGGAAAGTCCGGATATATCTGAAGTATTCAATGTTATGTGCAGCCCTATCTTAAGTGAGTTTAGAATATTGGAAGATAAGGCAGTTGTTGAAGGATTTATAAAGGTTAATATGCTTTATGTATCCAATAATACTGAAGATCCTGTATCATGTTTTCAGCAGGAAATACCGTTTAGACAGAATCTGGATATAAAAGGCATGAAGCCTGATATGAAGTGTGATGTGACAATGGATGTTGAACACTATAACTATAGTGTTGTATCTGTGAGTGAAGTGGAAATAAGGATGGCGATAGGTTTAAATATTATAGGCTTGAATAAGCAGACAGTACCGTTTATGGTATCGGCATCAGAGAATAGCATTGAAGAAAACAAGAAAAGCCGCAGACCCAGTATGACTATCTATTACACTCAGCAGGGTGATAACCTCTGGAAAATTGCAAAAAGATATTTTACAACTATAGAAGAAATTAAACGGTTTAATAATATCGGAGAGAAGGATACAATACTTCCGGGTCAACAAATAATTATTCCTCAAATGATTGTTTGCAATTAATGATATTATACAAAAAATACTTGAATAATGTATTTTTTGAAAAGCTCTTATTCAAATAGTTTATGCATAATAAAAGGGGAAAGTGCCTGAATATATTGAATCAGGCACTTTTTGTTGAAATAAGATTGTATTTTGTATATAATATTATTTGCTTGTTAAATTTTTATAAAGGAATTCGTTCCTATATTGAGGTCAAAATGGAAAGAGTTGAGTATAAAGCCAGGGCTAAAATTAATCTTTCTCTTGATGTCTTAAGAAAAAGAGAAGATGGTTATCATGACTTAAAGATGGTTATGCAGACACTTGGGCTTCATGATCTGGTTAGTATTGAGAAGACAGACAGCCAGATAAAGATTGATTGTAATAGTGCTTATATACCTGAGGGAGAAGGCAATATTGCATATAAAGCAGCCAAGCTTATAATGGATGAGTATGGCATAAAAACCGGTATAAATATAAATATAAAAAAAATGATTCCTGTTGCAGCAGGTCTGGCAGGTGGAAGTTCAGATGCCGCTGCTGTATTAAAGGGTATAAACAGCTTATATGATTTGGGTGCATCTTTGGATGACCTTGCCAGACTGGGTAAGAAAATTGGTGCGGATGTTCCGTATTGCATATTTGGAGGGACCATGCTTGCAGAGGGAATAGGGGACACTTTAACCAGGCTTTCTCCATTTGATGGTGTGGACATCATATTGGTTAAACCTAATATTGGTGTATCAACAGCCTTTGTGTATAACAATTTAAAGCTTGAAAAGGTTGTGGATAGACCTGATACAGAGCTTATTATCCAAGCTGTAGGAAATAAAAATTTGAAGGCTGTAGCAGCCAATATGAAGAATGTATTGGAAACAGTAACTGAAGTAAAATATACTATTATATCAGAGATTAAAAAAAGGCTTCTTCAAAATGGAGCTATTGGAAGCATGATGAGCGGAAGCGGACCTACTGTTTTTGGAATATTTGAGGACAAGCTAAAGGCACAGAAAGCATATGAATCCATGAAAAATAACAGGTGGGATTGTATTCTTACACAAACAATTAATGAGGAGATGCAATAATATGCAGGGCAAATTATCTAAAATAAATTTAAATAATTATAAGCCACTCAGAGATGTGATTTTTGATACATTGAGAGAAGCAATCATAACGGGTGAATTGAAGCCTGGAGAGAGGCTCATGGAGGTTCAGCTGGCAGAAAAAATGGGGGTTAGCAGAACGCCTGTAAGGGAAGCAATCAGAAAGCTTGAACTTGAAGGATGGGTACTAATGACCGCTAGAAAAGGTGCAAGTGTTTCTGGCCTTTCTATGAAGGACATAATGGATGTTTTAGAGGTAAGGGCGGCATTGGACGGTGAGGCAGCATTTTTGGCTGCTTCGAGAATAAAAGATGATGAACTTAAAGATCTTAAAACAATAGAAGCCCAGTTTGCCAAAAACGTAGAAAAGGGCAATTTCCAGGATATGATAAAAAAAGATGTAGAGTTTCATGAGGCTATTTATAGGTCATCAAGGAATGATAAACTCATGCAGCTGGTAAGCAATTTAAGAGAACAGGTCCACAGATTCAGAATTATGTATACAAAGGATTTCAGTACTCCCGGTAACCTGGTTAAGGAGCATATTGAGATATTTGAAGCTATAACTTCAAGAGATGGAGAAAAAGCACAAAAGGCTGCATATGCACACATAGAAAACCAAAAAGAAGCAATTGTTAAATCAATGAAAAACATGAGGTGATTTCTGATAACCGAAATCACCTCATTGTTAATGTTTAGGAAATTATGATGTACACATGCTGCAATCTTTTACGACATCAATCAAGGTTGCAAAATCGCAAGTGATTTTGTTATTAGAAAACTTCAAATCCCATTTGGTATATCTGGCTCTTGATATCCTGTGGCTTTATTTCATCTGGATTGTAATCTATTTTAACCATCTGTGACTTTAGATCGGTGTCAACATTTTTTATTCCTTTTAAGGTTTTTAAATCTTCAGTTATTTTACCGGTGCATGCACTACATGATAATGACGGAACATTAAAGTTTACGGTTTCCATTTATAATCTCCTTTATCGTATACAAAGAATTGTAATATTATGTTTAGTAATCTCCTTTTATTTTGCCTTTAATAATGAAAAAATATTCATTTCAAGCCATGGTACAGTTGTTATATTAACCATTAAATAAAAATACATAAAAAGACGATAATTATTATATTGTGATAATAAGTTATAATACAGGAGGCTTAACTCATGAATATAACGGAATTGACTGCACCCTTTTTAAGCAGTATCAAAAATATCTTTTACCAGATGAGTAGCGTATCAGTAAGCTATGATGGTGAGTTTTATGGAGAAAATGATGATATTGTCTCCTATGGTGTTTCTTCAATAATTACTTTTTCAGGATTATTTGTAGGGAGACTGCTTATTGATATGGAGCCTGGGCTTGCCCTTACAATTGCACAAAACATAAATGGAGATTCTTTTGCATCTGTAAAGGACGATATGGTTCTTGCCACTATTTCTGAGCTCAATAATATTATAGCTGGGGATGGAATTACCCAGTTAAACAACAGTATGAAACTGAAACTTAGATTAGCTCCACCTATAGTTTTTGCAGGTAATAACCCTGTTATATGCATCCCAAAGATTTCGTCCCAGTCGATAAACTGTACAACACAATATGGCAAGCTTAAGTTCAATATTGCCTTCGAAAGGAGTAGATAGTTATGGACATAAAATATATTAATCCGTTTTTGCAGGCATTGGTTAAAGTACTTGGAGAATTCGGGATAAGCGATGTAACTAAGAGCGGACTCAAAAAGAAAGAAAAGATGCATGTTGATATGGACATAACATCGGTTATTGGACTTATTGGAGGAGCAAGGGGAAATATTGCATATTCCTTTTCGGAGGAGACGGCTAAGAAAATTGCATCTGCAATGATGATGGGAGAGCCAGTGGAGACAATGGATGCACTTTCAAGAAGTGCCATTAGCGAATTAACAAATATGGTAACGGGAACTGCATGTGGTATTCTATCTGAGAATGGCTTGACAATTGACCTAACACCACCTTCTCTCATATTTGGAAAGGATATTTATTTCATAATAAGCTCAGTTGAAACAATTTGCTTGGAAATGAACACCGGATGCGGTAAGGTTGAGATAAATATAGGTTTGGAAATGTAGTGGTAATTTGGCTCAAAATAACGAAATAATGGTTGAGGCTGCACCATTATTTCGTTGCAGTTAACACTTTTATATGGTAGTATTAATATCAAATAAAACAACATTACAGGGGCCGATAGAATTATGTGGTATAAAGAGTTTTTGAGCAGATATAAAGCAGGAATTTCGCACGAATTCCTTTTTTATTTCAATGTCAGGGATATTGTAGATAATTATAGGAATATTGAAAGGTACCTCTATGAGGAGTTTTTGAAGCAGAGAAATTTTGGAATTATTGCCTTTTATGATATTTCAAGAGGTCTTACATTTTTTGACCCGGGAATGGAGAGGGAATTTAATAAAATTACTTCAAACGAGTTGGCAGGCCAATACAGGTTGATGCCATCCAAGCTGTTTCCCTATATAGATAAAGCTCTTAAAAATACGAAAATGGCTATTTTTATTGATCATGTAGAGAAGATAATACCTTCTGGAGATGTAGGCAGCCTTTCTTTTGAAGAGCGTTCAGCTTTGATATGGATTAGCGGCTGGTCAGTAGACTCTAAAATTTCCAGCGTGGGGTCATCGGTATTTATGATGGCAGACAATCTGGCAGATGTTAGCAAAGAGATATTCAAGTCTTCGTACAGAGTTGAGCCTATTATTGTGGAGCTGCCGGGAGAACAGGAAAGAAAGGAATATATAGAGTACCTTCTTAAAGAAGATGCGGTTAAATGTGATGTTACCATGGATGAGTTTGCCAAGCTGTCATCAGGATTAAATAAGAAATCCATTAAAGATATAAAGCTTAAGGCTGAGGCAGAAGATGTGCCGGTTAGCTTTGAGTTTATCAAGGAAAAGAAGCACTCTGTCCTTAAAAAGGAATATGGTGATGTTCTTGAGTTTATTTATCCGGAGATCGGATTTGAGGATATTGGCGGTATGGAAAAGGCCAAGAATTACCTTCTAAAAAATATTATAAATCCAATAAAGAAGGGTGACTTAAGAAGAGTTCCCATGGGGATACTTCTATGTGGTCCTTCCGGTACGGGAAAGACACTTCTCGTAAATGCATTGGCGAAGGCGAGCGGGTTTAACTGTGTTAAAATTGATATGTCCAGAATTTTAGGCCAATATGTGGGTGAGAGTGAAAAGAACTTCAAAAAGAGCCTTCTTGGTGCACAGTCACAGCAGCCAGTTATAGTATTTGTGGATGAAATTGATACGGCGTTTCGAAGAGGAGATAACGAAGAAAATGGTGTAAGCAGAAATATATTTAGTGAATTTTTGCAGTTCACCAGTAATACAAATAATAGAGGAAAAGTAATATTTATAGCTGCTACCAACAGGCCTGACCTATTGGATGCTGCACTTAAAAGGGCAGGAAGGTTTGATAAAAAGATACCAATTCTCCTTCCAGAAGATAATGAACGGGCTGAAATTTTTAAGATAATGATGATGAAGTACAAGTTTGAAACAGACATTGAGGATTTTGTTCCTTACGCAAAGAAGGCGGAGAACTATACTGGTGCTGAAATAGAGGCGGTAGTGAGAAAGGCTTATGAACTGGCAAATGAAGATGAAAAGGAAGACACCGTAATAACAAGCGATATACTGTTCGAGGCTCTCCAAAGGTGCAGACCAAGTACTCAACAGGTTGAATTTATGACACTTTTAGCTATCAAGGAATGCGATGACAAAGATCTTTTGTCTGATAAATATAAGGATATGCTGGATAATGAAGAGGTCATTGACGAAGGTATTGCATTAGGTAAGTGATGATTAAAATATTACTTACGCTTTTGAGCGGGTGTTGACGAGTTAAGTCAATACATGAGCGAAATTTATAGCGGAAGTTATATTTGAAGTATCACTAAGTGATGATTAATAAAAATTTTTTTCAAAATTATCAAACAAAACGCTATAAATATCGTATCTTAATTAGGGTTTACAATCGCTGTAATTTGTTATAAATTAATATTATATAAGAATTTTAAGGAGGCAATAAAATATGGGATTGTTCAGTAGGCTTGGGGCTATGGTTAGAGGTTTTTTCGGAATGTTTGTAGGAAACATGGAAGAAAGAAATCCGGAGTTACTATTTGAAGATATAAAGAACCAGGTGGATAAGGCAAGGAAAGAAGCAGAACAACAGATAATTGAAATTCAGACAAATGCAGAACTTATAAAAATAGAAATGAAAAATTCAGAGAAAAATCTTAATGCTGTTAAAGCAAGGGTAGAAGCAGCTCAAAGGCAAGGGGATATGGACATTTTAGTTGAACTCCTGGTACAGGAAGAAGAGCTTCAGACTACCTATGAAACACATAAGGCTACCTATGATAATGCGATGGTTGAAGTAGCACGTATTAGGGAAGATTTCAAGATATTCGAATCAGAAATGTCTGTGAAGCTTAATGAGCTCAAGACATTGAAGTCACAGGCAAAAATGGCTACTTTAAGAGAAAATATAAACTCAGTTAATGCAAAGTACTCTTCAAGAAATACTAGGGTAGGAAGCATTAATGACAGCATGGATAGAGCAAGGGAAATCGTTAATAAGAAGACTGCAAGAGCCAATGCAGTAGAATCCTTAAATTCTGACAATACAGAAATGAAGATAAAGAGATTGGATATGAACTCTGCCAGAGAAAGGGCAAAAGCCAGAGCAGAAGCCATGCTTGCAGGGGATCAGGGATTTGAAGTCAAGGAAAAGAATGAAAACAAAACATCCAATTAATGCGTATATGTTGAATTGCAGGATTGTATTTTGCAAACAATATGTTTGAAGTTTATTTTCCGGGATAGGAGTATAAGCATAAAATTATTATGAAACGTAAGCTATTTACCAAGGCATTGTTTAATTTTAGGAATATAAGTATCCCTGTACTTTTAGCATTTGCTACATTTGCTGGATATGGGGAATTTAATCATTTGACGGGTATTGGAGAGAATATTGCTATACCTGCCGGATTAGGTGCCTCTGCAGTCATTTACATAGCGTTGGTGCTGCAGAGTCTAAACAGTAAAACATTCTTTGATAAGGTAAGTGCACAGGAGAAAAAAAGACTCCTTAGAGAATTAAACGAGAAATGTGTCCAGTTGGCATACGAAGCAAAAAGGCATTTAAACTCTGCCTATTATGCAAGACTTAAAAAGGTAATGGATCAGAGAACTGACATTCTCAATTCATATAAGAATGGAGAAAAAAGTTATCTTAAGGGCAAAATTGTTGAGCAGACATTAAACCTTTTACTTACCTATTTAAAACTTTTGATAAATTTTGCTATAAGAAGCAAAGAGCTTTCAAATGTTAATATATCAGATATAGTTAACAGGGTTAATGCCAATAACCGAAAGCTTACATTCAATGCAAATACAAGTGTTGCAGAAGATATAAAACGAGCCATCGAAATGGATCAAAAAATGATTGATAAAATAAAAAACGAAAGGCTTGAGCTGGAAAAAATAAGTGCCAAGCTTGACTATATGGAGAGCATGGTTGCTATGTACAGGCAGCAGATAATATCCAGCTTGGAGTCTGAAGAGATGCTCGAGAGAATTGAAACCGTCATAAACGAGGCAGATGCTCTTGATACCGTACTTGAAGAGAGAAATAAGAGACGGTATAATGCATAAGATATATAGATAAATGAAAAAGTCTATAAGTAAAAGCAGGGGCCATAATGGCCCTTTTAAAATTTAAGTATTGACAGCAATATGGAAATTATCAACATCGCTTGTTTTTTTATGAATTACAAGGTCATCTTCCTGTGAGTCTGCTTGAATTCTGTAATGGATGCCGTTAAGTATAAAAATTTCTTTGCCGTCAACTATAATACTATCTGATACTCTAAATAATATATCACATCCATAAGACTTTCGCAGAACTAAATCACCAATCTTTACATTTGCCATAAAAATCACTTAACATAAAATAGATTTACAATATTATAATATGGTTTTATTGTTTATATTGTGAAAATATATTGAAATGATTAAATTTAAAAAGGTATAATTATATAACAGAATTATAAACGGAGGTAAGGTATATGTTGACTGACATAGAAATAGCACAGCAATGTTCCATGCTGCCTATAACAAAGATTGCTGAAGAAATAGGGTTAACAGCTGAAGAAATTGAGCTGTATGGTAAATATAAAGCCAAGCTTACTGAAGATGTTTGGGAAAGACTTAAAGATAAAAAAGATGGAAAGCTTGTGCTGGTAACCGCTATTAATCCTACTCCGGCAGGTGAAGGAAAGACCACCACTACAGTTGGCCTTGGACAAGCTATGAAAAAAATAGGAAAGAAAGCTATAATTGCACTGAGGGAACCATCTCTTGGACCAGTTATGGGGGTTAAAGGCGGAGCAGCAGGAGGAGGCTATGCACAGGTAGTTCCGATGGAAGATATAAATCTTCATTTTACAGGAGACATGCATGCTATTACAACTGCAAATAACCTTTTATCTGCTGCAATAGACAATCATATCCATCAGGGAAATTCACTTGGAATAGATTTAAGACAAATAGTATGGAAAAGAGCTCTGGATATGAATGACAGGGCACTTAGGGAAGTTGTTGTAGGACTTGGGGGTAAGGTAAATGGTTTTCCAAGAGAGGATGGTTTTGTAATAACCGTTGCCTCGGAAATTATGGCTATATTGTGCCTTTCTTCTGACCTGATGGATCTTAAGGAACGCCTTGGTAGAATTATAATTGGCTATAATTACAGCGGACAGCCTGTAACCGCAAAAGACCTTAATGTAGACGGAGCAATGACCCTTCTTTTAAAGGATGCTATAAAGCCCAACCTGGTACAGACGCTGGAAAACACACCTTGCCTTATGCATGGGGGACCATTTGCAAATATTGCACATGGATGCAACAGCATAATGGCAACAAAGCTGGCATTGAAGCTTGGAGATTATGTTATAACTGAGGCAGGATTTGGTGCTGATTTAGGTGCAGAAAAATTTCTTGATATAAAGTGCAGATATGCAGGGTTAAAACCTGATGCCATTGTTCTGGTTGCTACTATAAGGGCGTTGAAGTATAACGGAGGTTTAAAGAAGGACCAGCTTAAGGAAGAAGATCTGGAAGCACTCGAAAAAGGGTTTGTAAACGTGGAAAAGCATGTTGAAAACCTAAGGAAGTTTAATGTGCCTGTCATGGTTACTATTAACCATTTTGATACTGATTCGGATAAAGAAGTTGAGTATGTAAGAAATCAATGTCTCAAGCTGAATGTTGAAGTTGCCTTCTCGCAGGTGTTTTCAAAAGGTGGGGAAGGTGGCCGGGAATTAGCAGAAAAGCTTGTTAAGCTAATAGACAGCACCACATCTGATTTTAAACCTATATACGATGAAAAGCTTCCGATAAAGGAAAAAATAGATGTAATTACAAGAGAGATATACGGAGGTAAGGGAGTAGTTTATACACAAGCTGCAGAAAAATCAATTAAAAAGATAGAGGAAATGGGGCTTGACAGGCTTCCAATATGTATGGCGAAAACACAGTATTCATTATCGGATAACCCTGCCCTTTTAGGCAGACCTCAGGGATTTGACATAACAGTCAGAGAGGTAAGGATATCTGCAGGAGCCGGGTTTATTGTTGCAATTACCGGGGAAATAATGACCATGCCAGGCCTTCCGAAGGTACCTGCTGCTGAGAGAATAGATATAGATGATAGTGGTAAAATAGTTGGGTTGTTTTAATTCTATTTAAGTCATTAATTTTTTGGATTAAGGAATAATACAAAAAAAGGCCTGCATAATTTATCTGCAAGCCTTTTTTATATAAAAGGGTAAGGTATGAGTATATGAAAAAAGTTAATAGAAAGTATCAAATTTATCTATAAATTTTTTATGATATTCCATTTCATCAATTACTTCCTGTAGCTTTGACAGATAGCTTTTTTCCGACCAACTGCGTTTGCTGTTATAATATTTATTAGCTACTCTCCAGAATTTTTGAGGAAACTGCAAAATTATCTTTAAAACCTCAAATTCGGATTTATCTAAATCATTAACTGAACAGTACTTGTCAAGTATTATTCTTGCTTCATTATGATTCCATTTACATTTTCGCATCTTTCTTCTTAAAAAGTTGGCTAGATCGTATATGCAGAGTTCAAAACAGCAGTAATCAAAGTTTATAGCATATGTCTTGCTTTCGCTGCAAATTATATTGTGGTATGTAAAATCATGATGGCACAGAGAACCCTCTTTTCTGGCCTTATCAACAAGCTCATTATACTTGGATGACTGAATTTGGGCTAAACCGCTTTGACCCAAGTTGTAAAAAAAGTCGAAATGCTTAAGGTACAAATAATCAAATTTACTGCCTTCCTTTTTTGCAATATTTCTGAGCCGCTTAATATCCTCCAGACGTTTTGTAAAATAAACCGGAAGCTTTCCAAGTTCATCTCTTGGAGTGCAATCAGAGGGCTTAACAAAACCCTTTGAAGTTTTATGCATTGAAGCTAAAAGTAAAGAAGCATTAACCACATCCCTGGAATCATCGAAGTTACATTCCCTACCGTCAAATAAGTCGGTTATAGTGTATATATTATTGTCAAAAATAAAGTATGGCAGGTTATCATTAGTGCAAATATATCTGTCAAGATTTGTAAAGTTGTTTCTGTACAGGTATTCTTTTGCAGCATGGATGAAAATAATCCTTTCCGGGGGTAATTTTGTTTTCCTTATAATCTTTTTGCCTTTAGATGTATTTAATATATGAGCATCTCTTAAAGGTGCTATATTTTTAACTGTAAGGTTGTATTTAGAAGCTATTTCCTTTTCTATCTCAGTATCCAGCATTTTGTTTACAGCCTCCTTGGAAAAGATTATCGTTGATTGTTTAATTTACAGGGTGTTTTTTAGGACTATCATCTAAAGTATATGCATGGGGATATGGATGTAGAATGGTTATTTTTAAAATTTCCAATCAGCGAAAAAAATGATTCAATATATTACGAGGAATGAATAAAACACAGAGTCCTAATAATTAAATGGTATGTATTTTGGTTTTGGGCGTTTTAGAAAATAATCCTGAAAAAAGATAAGCTGAATAAAATGATAATATAGTAATTAGGGGAAATGCATACCTGTCAAATGTCATATAATAGCAATGTGCTATGTTAAAATAAATAATTAATGCTGCTGGTAAAAAATGATAACGAAAATTTTTAAACAGACAATAAATCAGAACTGGTATACCTAAAAGAAGGATGTAGTGCATGCCGAGAACTATAGTACTGCCAATACCAAAAAAGTGTTTCCAATAAAAGGCACTATACCAAAGATAAATTGTTTTCTTTATAGTATACCAGTTTAAATACCCCCAGAAATCTTTTTTAAACTCAGTTTTCATTCGTGTTTTTGCCACGCTAACTTCTATCTTATTTGTTTCAAATGCATTGTTCCCAAGTTTATAATAAACGGTGTTTTCCGGGGTTTGCTTGTAATCGACATATGTCCCTTGAAGCATTGGGTTTCCGCTCGCAGCGGACAATGGTATAAATTCTCCGTACTCCTTATAATTCCTTACCCACCAAGGAGTCATTATAAGAACAAAAACTAATGAAAAAGCTGCAAATGGACCTATAAGGTCCTTAAACTTTAAGTTTCTCAAGAGGCAATAAATTAGAAGAAGAGCAGGAAAGAGTGCTGCTGTTGGCCTGCACAAGGCAGCCATTGTAAATAATAGACCCAGACCTGCGAATTTTAGTTTGCCGGGTGCTTCAACAAAGACAACTGAGAGGTAGATCATGGTTATTAGAAGAAACGTGAATAGTGTTTCTGTTAGAAAATAACCTGAGGTAACAATGTTGGGGATATAAAAAGCGTAAAAAATTGCTGCTATAAAAGCTGCTTTTTCATTAAAAAGCTTTTTTGCAGTAAGAAAAACTATAAGTATTGAAGCACAGCTAATGATCGCCTGAACAACTCTTACGGCCTGCAACCCTATAAGCCCATAGCCGAATACCTTGAATAACACAGCTAGAAAAAATGGATAAATAGGCATAACAAATACAGTCGGCTCATTATAGTTGTGAAATGTAAAAATTCCTGATTTCAATAAAGCTACGGCACTTTTTATGTAATTTAAATCATCGCTTGATAAAGTTAAACGATTTTTATATATAAATATCAGAAATAGTTTTAATATAAAAGATATACAGATGATTAGCATCAACCATAAACTTTGCTTTGATGATAATTTAGCCTTCATATACAATTCCCCTTAAATAAGGAATGATTAAAATAATACTTCCGATTTCCATGTGAGTTAAAGAGTCAAGCTAATACATGAACAAAAATTATAGTGGAAGTTACATTTTGATCATTACTAATATATTATAAGGGTTTGTTAAATTTAATAAAAATATTCAGGCCATATTCAATTTGTTTTTTACAATGTAATTATGGATATACGTATCATTATAAAAAACATGTTCAAGTCTTAAATCAAGCTCATTATCAACAAGAGCAGATTTATTTGTGTCCTCCAGGATGTTTTTAATAAATTTAAGCTTTAAATCAGAGAGGGAAAAATAGATGCTAGCTGGGATTTTTCCATTAAAAACTTGTTCCTGGCATATTTCCAGGAAAAAAACTGCTTCTCTTAAAATTGTAATGCTTAAGTTATTCATATTGATCATCCTTTTTTACATTTTTATGTTAAAGAAAAACTTTTTAAATTTAAGTCATGATCAAAAAATAACTTCCGCTATAAATTTCGCTCATGTGTTGACTTAACTCGTTAACATATGCGTAAAAAAGCGAAATTAATTTTTCGTTCATGCCTAAGCTGCGATTAATTTTGATTTGACTATGAATAGGTCTGCCTTTAACATTTTTATCATTTGAGTGAGTAGTTATAAATCATTTAGTCATTCCTTAATTCATAGACTATGTTAATATACATTTGATGCTATGTCAATATATGGTAATGTTAAACATGTATAATCTTATAAACCAAAATTAACAAATTTATCAAAAGAATTAAAAATAAAGTACCTTCAAAGCCACTAGGAGAAGCATTCCGGGTATACCAAGAAATCCTACGAGAGCTGCAGAAAAAATATTTAAAGGTATGGAAAAACCAAAAGTCCGTCCTATATAATTGACAACGATGAGCAATATTGCCCCTAATATACAATTGTATACCAGCTTCAAAAGTATCTTTAACGGAACCAAAAACAGTCTTCCTATGAAGAACAAAAATATAATACCTACCATATAAGCTAAAATTATTTCGTAGCTTAATTCCAAAGGAGGCACCTCCTGCATCCAAAACGGATGTTGTCCACTGGTACAATTCTATTCTGAAAATAAAAGAAATATGCAATATATATTTAAAGTGTATTGGAAAATGGACAAGAGTATTTCCTGAATGAATAGGTATGTAAAAAAATAGTACAGTCAACACCTCAAAGTGTGGAGGACAAATTAATAATTTTAAGCTTTTAGATACTTCTTATATGATAAACTGTATAAAATCATAGTTTATCATTACCTGGATGTTGACTGTGTATAAATTGCACTGATATATTGGCAGTTGTAACAGATGCAATTTATTAAATTAAAGAAAAATGCCTGGCAAAATTAAATCAATAATTATTGCTAAGCATATTTATTAAAATCAAATAATCTAATGAATTTGTCTTTGCAAATGTAAGATTAATAATGATTTTAATAGTGCAAAGTTTGTCGGGTCAGTGCATACTGCTATATCGAAAGTTAAACGATTATTGCAAATTTAAAAAGTCTCTAAAATGGTAAATCAAAATCCTCTGACACTGAATAGAAGTTATTATCATTACTCAGCTGCCCTGAAGGATTATCATAAACTGTGGCTGCAAGTGTATTTGAATCTTTTTTGCTGTCTGCAAAAAATACTTCATCTGCTACTACTTCAGTGATGTAATGCCTTTTTCCGTCAGCATCATCCCAGCTCCTCGTCTGCAACCTTCCAATTAAGGCAACTTGTTGGCCTTTCTTGAAATAATTATTGCAAAACTCTGCTGTCTTTTCCCAGCATACAATGGGGAAAAAATCAGCTTGCTGCTCTTCACCTTGTCTTGCAAACCTTCTGTTTACTGCAAGTTTGAAGTTACAAACGGATTTGTTTGATGGAGTGAATCTCATCTCCGGGTCATTTGTTAATCTGCCTAAAAGCACTACTTTGTTCATAAAACCAACCTACTTTCGTAAATATTACATTTTTATTATACCAAACACATGTTCGGATGTCAAATAAATTGTTTTAATTTATAAAAAATAGTACTCTTTAAGCAATAATGCATAAAAAGTACTATTTTTAACGGTAATTTAGCGGCTTAATATAAAATTTTTATTTTAATATTTGCCGAATTCATTATCGCTTAATACAATTTTTGATCTGGTACCGGAATCCCGTGATTTGTCTTTAGATTGATTCTTTATATCGCCCTTTGATGTTTTTTTAGGGGGTGATATATGATTCTGAATTTCAAATGTATCAGAGTATAAATAATCAATGTCATTATTACGGCTACTCATCTTATCCAGTTTGAATTTTCCTACCATCTCTTTAAGCAAATCAGCTTGGCTGGATAATTCCTCGCTTGCTGCTGCACTTTCCTCCGAGGTAGCAGAATTGACCTGGGTAACCTGAGATACTTGTGTTATACCCTGATTTATCTGTGTGATGCCCGTTGCCTGTTCATTTGAAGCTGTAGCTATTTGACCAATCAGTTCAGTGGCTTTGGTCACACCATCTACTATATTATTCAATGCACTTGCTGTATCATTTGCAATTTTTGAGCCATCCTCAACTTTTTTAATAGTACCTTCAATAAGAACTGTTGTTTCCTTTGCTGCATTTGCAGACCTTCCAGCCAAATTTCTTACCTCTTCTGCTACCACGGCAAACCCTTTTCCGTGCTGACCTGCTCTTGCGGCTTCTACAGCAGCATTAAGTGCAAGTATGTTTGTTTGAAATGCAATTTCATCAATAACTTTAATAATCTTTGAAATATTGCTTGATGCCTCATTTATACCATTCATAGATTGAACCATTTCTCGCATTTGAGCATTTCCCAGAATTGCATTTTCTTTAACTGCCAATGCCAGATCATTTGCTTGATTTGCACTTACTGCATTTTGTTTTGTCTGGGTTGAAATTTCTTCCATTGAGGCGGATAACTCTTCAATAGCACTGGCCTGTTCAGTAGAGCCTTGGGACAATGCCTGTGCAGAATCGGATACTTGTTTTGAGCCAGAAGCTACTTGTTTTGCTGCGTCATTTATTTCATTGAGAACATTGTTTAATGTAGACTGAACATAATTTATTGCACTTACAAGCTCATTAAAGGAACCTTTGTAGTCCCCCGGAATATTATTAGTGTAGTCATTCTGAGCCATCTTTCCAAGAACCTTAAGTGCAGCATTAAGGGGAATTGCTATAGCATTCATGGTATTGTTAATTCCTGAAATTATTGTTTTATAGCCGCCTTCAAATTTTGATATATCACCGCGAATTTCAAGATTGCCTTCTGAAGCGGCATTTGTAATCCTTTCAACTTCATTCATAAGATCTTGTATAGTCTTCATCATTTCTGTGAATGAAGGTATAAGTTTATCATTATCAGAACGCTTACCGATTTTTGTGAATTCATCCAGCCTACTTATGTCTCCTTTAGATACGCGAATAGCAATATCCTGTACGCTTAATAGACGGCTTTTTACCAGATTTATTTTGTCGGAAAACTCTTTAAGCATTCCTTGATACTTGCCAGTCATTTCAATGGTATAATCATTTACAGCCATACTACCAAGAACTATGGATGCTTCATTTATCGGATCAATAACAGCATCCAGTGTATTATTTATACCTTTAACAATCTCGGCATATCCTCCTTGGAGTTTGCTGGCATCGCCCCTAACAGACAATTCACCTTTAGTTGCTGCCGAAGAAAGTATACTTGTTTCGTGAATGAGATCTTTTAAAGTATGTACAACTCGCTTCATACTTGCTGCAAGTATATCTTTATCCGATCTCTGGTTTATTACTATATCTAGATTTCCCTCAGCAATTTTATGTGCATTATCAGACTGCTCCCTTGTGTTATTTACTATATTGGAGAAAGAGGCCATAAGAGTTCCGATTTCGTCATTACTATCAGATTTTATGTTTATATCGGTATCACCTACAGCTAACCTGTTGGATATGTTTACAAGTTCTCGAATGGGTTTGGTAACAAGGAGCCTTGAAATAAATATACTTCCAGCAATACCAAGCAGTATAAAAAAGATGGTAATAACTATTACTTTTGTTCTTAGATCGTATAGACCAGAATAAAACTCATCTCTTGGAACTGTCAAACCGATTGACCATTCTGAGTTTGGTATAGGTGCAAAGGCCATGAGTTTGTTAATGCCTCCGTAAAAGTATTCACCAAATCCCTTTTCACCAGTTACCATTTTTCTTTCAAGTTCAACGAGTGGTTGTAAACCCGGATCATTTTTTACATTATCAAAGTCATTATCCCGGTTTATAACAAGCTCATTTTTGACATGTGCTACTTTAATTCCCTGCTTGTTAATAGCAAATGAGTAGCCCGCATTTCCAATTTTAATTCTGTCAATTATTTGACTAAATACTGAGTTTTCATGGGTTGCTACAAGTATCCCAAGTATCTTGCCATCCATATCTTTTATAGGTGAAGCTATCACAATAACCATTTTATTATCAATTTTACTGAGTGACGGATCTGTAATGTTTGTTATACCCTGCAAAGCCTGTTTTATATAATTCATGCTAGATAGATCGGGAGTACTTCCGTCTGTGAATGTGCCTTTTCCGGTTAGGTCGGTTATACCCATCCTAATACATCCCAATCTTTTTACTGCTTCAATAAGTATGTTTTTTTGGATTGCCCAGTTCATAGATTGAATTTCAGTATTATATGTAATGCTTTCAACATCTTTTAACAAAGACTTAACTTCAGATGCAACAATTTCTGCACCATCTAAAGCTCTACTCTTAAGATTGCTTTCCAAAGCTTCGTGCAAGCTTTTAGAAGAACTGGAATAGGATAAAAGTCCAATAGTAATAGAAGCAATGAGAATAATAAATGTTACCGCCATGGTGATTTTTGCACCAATTTTCATATTTTTAATAAATATCATAGAATGAACCTCCTATTATTTGTGAAATTATTATTGGTTAAATATTCATATATATTTATCGTAAGAATAATCATTAAACTAAATAGCAACTACTAACAAAGGCGATGACGCATATTACCATGATTATGAATACTGTTAAATGGCTTGCAATAATCATTTTACATTTCTTAATATAGATTAGTTTGGCGATTAGTTTGGCTTTTTATTTAATCTTTAATTTTTTTCTGAAATATTATCCTTAATTTCAAGTGTTTCAGTGCTCGGATAATCTATGTGGCTATTACGGCTGCTCATCTTATTCAGTTTGAATTTTCCTACCATCTCTTTAAGCAAATCAGCTTGGCTGGATAATTCCTCGCTAGCTGCTGCACTTTCCTCCGAGGTAGCAGAATTGACCTGGGTAACCTGAGATACTTGTGTTATGCCCATATTAATCTGAGTTATGCCCGTTGCCTGTTCATTTGAAGCTTTAGCAATTTGACCAACCAACTCAGCGGCCTTGGATACACCTTCCACTATATCATTCAATGCATCAGCTGTGTCATTTGCGATTTTGGTACCATTCTCAACTTTTTTAATAGTTCCTTCAATAAGGACAGTTGTTTCCTTTGCTGCGTTTGCAGATCTTCCGGCCAAATTTCTTACCTCTTCTGCTACCACGGCAAACCCTTTTCCGTGCTGCCCTGCTCTTGCAGCTTCTACAGCAGCATTAAGTGCAAGTATGTTTGTTTGAAATGCAATTTCATCAATAACTTTAATAATCTTTGAGATATTGCTTGATGCCTCATTGATGTCGTCCATAGCTTGAACCATTTCTTTCATTTGAGTATTTCCTTGAATAGCATTTCCTTTTACATCCAACGCCAGTTCATTTGCTTGATTAGCACTTGCAGCATTTTCCTTTGTCTGGGCTGAGATTTCTTCTAAAGAAGCAGTAAGCTCCTCAATAGAGCTGGCTTGCTCTGTAGAGCCTTGTGACAATGTTTGTGCAGAATCAGATACTTGTCTTGAACCTGATGCTACTTGTTTTGCTGCATCATTTATTTCATTCAGAACATGGTTTAAAGTTAACTGCACATAATTTATTGCACTTACAAGCTCTTTAAAGGAACCTTTGTAGTTCCCTGAAATGTCATTAGTGTAGTCGTTCTGAGCCATCTTGGCTAGTACCGTAAGAGCTGAATTAAGTGGATCTGAAATAGCATTAAGGGTATTGTTAACCCCTCCAATTATAGTTTTATAGCCGCCTTCAAATTTTGATATATCACCGCGAATTTCAAGATTACCTTCTGAAGCGGCATTTGTAATCCTTTCAACTTCATTCATAAGATCTTGTATAGTCTTCATCATTTCTGTGAATGAAGGTATAAGTTTATCATTATCAGAACGCTTACCGATTTTTGTGAATTCATCCAGCCTGCTAATGTCTCCTTTAGATACGCGAACAGCAATATCCTGTACGCTTAAAAGGCGGCTTTTTACCAAATTTATTTTGTCGGAAAACTCTTTAAGCATTCCCTGATACTTACCAGTCATTTCTACAGAATAATCATTTACAACCATATTACCAAGAATTGTGGATGCTTCATTTATTGGTTCAATAACAGCATCTAATGTATTATTTATGCCATTAACAATTTCAGCGTATCCTCCCTGAAGCTTGCTAATATCGCCTCTGACAGATAATTCTCCTTGAGAGGCTGCTTTAGAAAGTATACTTGTTTCATTTATGAGGTCCTTTAAAGTATGAACAACCTGTTTCATACTAGCCGCAAGAATATCTTTCTCAGATCTCTCGTTAATTACTATATCAAGATTTCCCTCAGCAATTCTACGTGCATTGTTAGATTGTTCTCTTGTGTTGTTAATTATATTGGAGAAAGAAGCCATAAGGGTCCCGATTTCGTCATTACTAACAGAATCTATGCTTATTTCGGTATCCCCCACTGATAATCTATCGGATATATTAATAAGCTTTCTAATAGGTTTAGTGACAATAAGCCATGAAATAAGCATACTTGCAGCGATACCAAGCAGTATGAAAATGATGGTAATAACTATAACTTTTGTTCTTAGATCATATAGACCAGCATAAAACTCATCTTCTGGAACTGTCAAACCAATTGAACATTCTGAATTTGGTATGGGTGCATAAGCTAAAAGTTTATGAACACCGCCGTAAGAGTATTCGCCAAACCCTTTTTCACCGTTTACCATTTTTCTTTCAATTTCGGCAAGAGGTTCTAGGTTCTTATCATTCTTTGCATTCTCGAAGATATTATCTTGTTTAACAACTAGCTCATTCTTAGGATGTGCTATTGTAGTCCCCTTCTTGTTAATAGCAAACGAGTAGCCTGCATTTCCTACTTTTATCCTACTTATTATTTTACTAAATACTGAGTTTTCATGTGTTGCAACAAGTACACCAACAATTTCGCCGTTCATATCCTTTATAGGTACAGAAATTATAATCACCATCTTGTTATCAATTTGGCTTATTATAGGATCAGTAATGATAGTTGAGCCCTGAAAGGCTTTCTTTATATAATCGGCGTTAGATAGATCAGGAGTACTTCCATCTGTGAAATTACTCTTACCGGTTAGATCGGTTACTCCCATTCTGAGGAAGCCTTTTCTTTTTGCAGTATCCATAAGTATACTTTTTTGTTCTGCCCAGTTCATAGATTGTATTTCAGGATCATATATAACCCCATCAACATCCCTTACCATAGCTTTAACTTCAGAAGCAACAATTTCCGCACCGTCTAAAGCCCTGCTCTTAAGATTAGATTCCAAAGCTTCATATATGCTTTTAGAGGAACTGGAATAGGATACAATACCAATAATAATAAAAGCAAATAGCATAATAGATGTAACAGCCAGAGTTATTTTTGTACCAATTTTCATATTTCTAATAAATGACATAGGTCGTGCCTCCTTATTTGAGAAATACTTACAAGCTAAATAATCATAAATTTATATCGTATTAATAATGGTAAAACTAAACAATAATTGTGTTTCTACGGTGTGGCAGGATATTGAATTTATGGATGTTGGGTTTTTCCTTATTACCCAATCAAAACATATACAAGAAAATCATTTAATATCGGGAGGTGCTTATCGTGTTGAATCACGATGCATACAATAGAGACAGAGTACATAAAGTAAACATACTGGTAACTATCGCAATAGTAGCATTATTTAGTGCACAGTCTGTTTTTACAAAGGACTCTGACAGAGCATTGGTTAATATTTTTGAAGGCTTGGGAATAGTTTTACTCGCTGTAATAAACTATTTCTTACCTATCAGCAGATATATTAAAGGTCTTTTTTTCAGTTTAATTCCCGGTATAGTTATAATTGCTTTGTTTATACTTGTTTAATAATTTTTAACGGAATTATAACTTTTCTATACTTTTTAACTAGATGGGGTAGAGATCTTGTTGATGAAGCAACACAAGAGGTATTGGCCACAATTGAAAACGAAAGTAATGAAATAAAATCACGTCGTGATTTCATTAATATGCATGACAAACAGAAGCCTGTCTTATATAATATTTATAATACTAAAATTTTGGGGGAAGAACGTTGGAAAGCAACTTAAAAAGAATAAACGAAATTTTTAGTGATTATAATACAGAGGGCAATATAGGTACAGCAATTGTAGAAGCAGCAGTCCTAAAGAAAAAAAGTAAAATCCTAGAGATGAGAATCAGTTGTGATAAATATATTGATATAAAAGAAATTGTAGGCTTTAATTCCTTTCTAAGGAAAAGGTTTTCATTAAATGATTCTGAAATTAGTATACAATATGCTGAGGGAACATATAAAAAGCCGGTAGAGATGGAACTTAGAAATATTGTATTTTCTATATCAGATAAACACCCCGTTTTAAAAGCAGTTATAAAAGATACTGAATTTGAAGTGGCTAATAATATAATAAATTTTAATTTTAAGATTATGGTATCAGATCTTTTAAGATCTATGGGTTGTGATAAAAAAATCAGTAAAGCCATAAAAAACCTGTATGGAACAGAATATAAAATAAATTTTATTGATAAAGTAAACAGCGAAGAATTAAAAAAGGTTAAAGAGGATACACGAGAAAAGGAAATGCAGCTTTTAGAGGAACAAACTAAGGCTGCATTAAGTAATAATTCTCCACAATCGTCTAAAGAACCTCCACAAACAAATCAGGAAAAAAATAAGGAAAATGATGAAAAGAAAGAAAATACACCTTTGATATTAGGTAGGAACGAAAAAATAAAGGAACCTGTAATTAAAATTACTGAAATTATACCCGATGAGGGAAGGGTTGCTATAGCTGGTGAAATATCCAATATTGAATCTAAGGAATTAAGAAGCGGAAAAACCTTAATTTCCTTTGCTTTATATGACGGCTCAACTTCCATGACTTGTAAGGCTTTTATAAAGCCGGGTGAAGATGGTGAGGTCTTATCCAGACTCAAAAAAGCCAAGGGAGTTAAACTTGCCGGAAGTGCAAGTCATAGCACATTTTCCGGAGAAATTGAGTTTATAGCAAATACCATAATAGAAACAGATGGTATAAAGAAGGCTAAGAGACAGGATAATTCAGATGTTAAGAGAGTAGAGCTGCATATGCATACACAGATGAGTCAAATGGATGCTATGGCAAGTGCGAGTAGTTTAATCAAAAGAGCTATGAGTTGGGGAATGAAATCTATTGCTATCACGGATCATGGAGTGGTGCAGTCCTTTCCTGAGGCACATAAACTCTTGGGAAGGAATAATCCCGATATGAAGGTTATATATGGGGTAGAAGCTTATTTGGCACCGGATAAAAAGTCATCTGTTACAAACCCTAAAGGACAAAGCATTGATGATACATATTGTGTACTGGACTTGGAAACTACAGGTTTTTCACCGATAACAGAAAAAATTACTGAAATAGGTATTATGAAGCTTAAGGATGGAAAGGTAATTGATGAATTCAGCTGCTTTGTAAATCCTGAAAAACCCATTCCGGCAAGAGTCATAGAGGTTACAGGCATAACTGATTACATGGTACAGGATGCAGAAACTATTGATAAGGTTTTCCCTAAAATACTGGAGTTTATTGAAGGAAGCATTTTGGTAGCTCATAATGCTGATTTTGATATTGGTTTCTTAAAGCATAATGCCAAGGTTTTAGGTTATGATTTCGATTTTACTTATGTAGATACCTTATCCTTAGCTAAGGAGCTCTTCCCTGATTATAAAACCTATAAATTAGGAAGAATTGCTAAAAACCTCGGAATTAAGGTCGAGGTTGCACACAGGGCTTTAGATGACGTAAATACTACCGTCAAGGTATTTAATATTATGCTTGAAAGACTAAAGGAAAAAGGAGTCAAAACTCTTCTGGATATAGATGCATGTAGTTCTGACGAAGAAGCTAAGAAGTCAGAGTATAAAAAAGTTAAAACTTACCATGCAATAATACTAGCAAAGGATTATGTGGGATTAAAGAATTTGTATAAGTTGGTATCCTATTCTCACTTGGATTATTTTTATAAAAAACCACGTATATTAAAGAGCTTATATAAAAAATATTCAGAAGGATTAATTTTAGGAAGTGCCTGTAGTGAAGGTGAGCTTTACCAGGCAATACTACTTGGAAAATCAGATGAAGAAATTGAATCCATTGCAAAGGATTACGATTATCTGGAAATCCAGCCTATAGGGAATAATGATTATTTGGTAAGAAAAGAGGAGGTTCCGGACAAGGACTACCTAAAGGAAATCAACAGAAAAATTGTTGCTCTAGGTGAAAAGTTAAACAAGCCTGTGGTTGCTACCGGTGATGTTCACTTTTTAGATCCTGAAGATGAAATATACAGGCGTATACTTGAGGCTGGTCAGGGCTATGATGATGCAGATAAACAGGCTCCATTATATTTAAAAACCACGGATGAGATGCTTGAGGAGTTTTCTTATTTAGGGGAGGAAAAGGCCTATGAGGTGGTTGTTACAAACACCAATAAAATAGCCGATATGTGTGAACAGATAAGCCCCATTTCCCCTGAGAAATGTCCTCCGCATATTGAAGGCTGCGAGCAGACTATAAAGGATATTACTTTTGGTAAAGCTCATGAACTATATGGAGATCCGTTGCCTGAAATTGTTCAGGTAAGGCTTGATAGGGAGCTGGATTCTATCATAAAGAATGGCTTCTCGGTAATGTATATAATCGCTCAAAAGCTGGTGTGGAAATCAAATGAGGACGGCTATCTGGTAGGTTCGAGGGGATCTGTCGGGTCCTCAGTAGTAGCATATATGACAGGGATTACCGAAGTAAATGCCTTGCCGCCCCATTACAGATGCCCAAGCTGCAAATATTCCGATTTCACAGATTACGGTTATAATAACGGTTTTGACTTGCCGGACAAGCCTTGCCCAGTTTGCGGCGAAAATCTTGCCAAGGATGGGATAGACATCCCCTTTGAAACGTTCTTGGGCTTCGATGGAGATAAGGAGCCTGATATAGACTTGAACTTTTCCGGGGAATATCAGGCAAAAGCACATAAATATACAGAAGTTATATTTGGAAAGGGTACGACATTTAAGGCTGGGACTGTAGGTACCATTGCGGATAAAACAGCCTTTGGCTATGTAAAGAAGTATTATGAGGAACGAAATATCCATATAAATAAAGCTGAAATCGAGAGAATTGCAAAGGGCTGTACGGGCATAAAAAGAACTACAGGACAGCACCCTGGGGGAATTATAGTTGTGCCCAAGGGAAGGGAAATATTTGAGTTTTGCCCGGTACAGCACCCTGCGGATGATCCCGATTCGGACATTATAACAACGCATTTTGACTATCACTCAATAGACCAGAATCTACTAAAGCTTGATATACTAGGGCATGATGACCCGACAATGATCAGAATGCTTCAGGATATTACAGGTGTGGATCCTAAAATCATACCTATGGACGATAAGAAGACCATGTCTTTATTTTCATCTACCGAAGCTTTGGGTGTTTCTCCAGAGCAGATTAATTCAAAGGTTGGAACCTTTGGCGTTCCTGAATTCGGTACCAAGTTTGTAAGAGGGATGCTCTTAGATACAATGCCGAAACAATTTGCAGACCTTATTTGTATATCAGGTCTTTCCCATGGTACAGATGTGTGGCTTGGAAATGCAAAGGACTTGATTGATGCCGGAACGGTTACTTTAAGTGAAGCGGTATGTACGAGAGATGATATCATGGTTTACCTCATGAAAAAAGGTCTGCCCCCAGGTGCTGCCTTTAAGATAATGGAGACGGTTCGTAAAGGAAAGGCCTTGAAGGAACCCAAATGGCCTCAATATGAGGAGATGATGAGAGAGCATGAAGTACCTGAATGGTATATAGATTCCTGTAAAAAGATAAAATACATGTTCCCTAAGGCTCACGCTGCAGCTTATATTATGATGGCCTTCAGAATAGCCTGGTTTAAGGTGCATATACCTTTGGCTTATTATGCAGCTTATTTTTCCATTAGGGCAAAAGCTTTTGATGCAGAATTTATGATAAATGGAAAAGAAGTTGTTAAGCAGAAGATGAAGGAAATTGAAATGCAGGGTAATCAGGCTGCCAATAAAGATAAGGACATGTACGATGATTTGGAATTGGTTTTGGAAATGTATGAAAGAGGCTTTAAATTCCTGCCTATTGATTTGTATAAATCTCATGCTACTAATTTTCTCATAGAGGATGACAGCATCAGACCACCTTTAAACAGTATATCAGGTATGGGAAATGTTGCGGCAGAAGGAATATATGCAGCTGTCAAAGAAGGAGGATCTTTCATTTCAGTAGATGATTTAAAGATACGTGCTAAAATTGGAAACTCCACTATAGAGTCCCTTGAAAAGTTTGGCTGCTTAAAAGGTATTCCAAAAAGTAACCAATTGAGTTTTTTTGATATGATGTAGTTGCATTATATTGTAAATAATTATATTATTTATACAGAATATAATGGGGGGGATTTTACATGACAGAAAGACAATGGCACAAAAAAACTTCAATAGGACTGGTTTTATTTTTAATTATTAGTTTATGTAGCAGCTATACAATAGCTCAAACCCGAACATTAACAGATAGTGTATACGCCAGCTTGGACAAACAGCAAATCGATGCTCCAATGCCAATAGATTATGTTCTTTTCAGCGGTTCTCAAACCACAGACCTATATTTGAGAGGGCAGGAAGTATCTATTTCTGGTAACATACATTCTAATGCAGGCATAAAAATAGGTGCAGATCGCTTTAATATGAATGGTATATGTGATTCAGTTAAAGGTCATGAAATATATAGTCTAGCAAAACCTACAGATACATGCAATTTTATTGATAATGGATCAGTAATAAAAATTCCTGATATAAGCAATGAAATGATAGATGCCGCTTTTGTATATGGCAAAAAAGTTATTCATATATACCCCAATGACTACAAAAATAAAATTACACAGCCAAATATTGATTTATATTTTGATGCAAATTCAAGTTTCAAAATAGGTGGAAGCCAGGTTTTTACAGTTGACAATGATGAAATTTATTTTTTTCATGGGAATGTTATAATTTCAAATGGTGTTAAGTTTCTTGGAAATGGAAATATATTTGCTACTGGAGATATTGATATACGATATGGTTTTGATACTTCAAGTGGTTATGCGTCTGTATATTCCTCAAATGGAAACATAATTTGTGATTATTTAACTAACAAATTAAATGCCAATTTTTATGCACTTAAAGGTGATGTTCGACTCATTGGCAACGAATTAGATTTTACAGGATATATTATTGCTGATACTATATCATTAAATTGTAATAGAATTAAAATAACAGCCCCAACAGACAATAAGCCTAAAGATATTTTTACAACATTTTATATCCCATCACCTACACCAACACCAATGTCTACCAGCAAAATAGCAGATGTAAATGCTGATAAAGTAGTAAATATGTCGGATGTGATAATTATGGCCTCAGTTTTTAACAGTTCAAAAGGTGATGGCGTATATATTGAATCTTATGACTTAAATAGTGATGGAGCAATAAATATGAATGATATTATAGTCATAGCTAAAAATTTCAATACTATTATTTCAGATTAAAGTTTGATACCACTTAATTATAAAACAAATGCGGGCTGCACATTAGCGGTTTAATAACCGCTAATGTGCAGCCCTTTTTACCTTAATCTATTCTATTTTTAAGGTTACTTATTAAAAAACCAACTGTTGAAATTTGACTTATATGCCTGTAAACAAGGTATACACATAGTTCTTTTGAATATAATGTATTTGAGGAAATTTACAAAGCTCATATATTTTTCCTTTATCTATTTGAAGCAATGCACCCTGAGAAGTTCCTGAACCCCATACACTTTTTACCGTTACGCCACCTATTTTCCGTGCAAAATCGTAAATACCTTCAGATGTGTCAAAAAAGCCAACAATTACTTCGCCTGAATACTCACCTAATAATGTTCTATCTATTACTTTGTATTCATTTTGGAACACTATCACATCAAGAACACAAGGAAGACTTTTTACCTTTTCAACATCTTCTGTTGTTATTGCTGCTAAAAAGCCATTTTGCGGTAAATATGAATAAAGTTTTGCTCCAGCCTTTTCTGCATCGCTTTTCATGCTATCATATATTGGACCAGAAAATACAATAATATAATAACCTACTTCACCAGGGCCATACTGGTCGATTTTTTCAAACCCGGCTGAAGGGGTATAGACATAATCCCTTGTAATAGTTCCATATGTAAGTTTAACGGAATAATCATTTACTGGTGTCGGTACAGGTGTTGATGCTAAAGTTGGTGTAGGTGTTATACCAGATAAATCCTGGTCACCAAATTTACTGAAATTTTTGGCTAAAATTATTACATCCATCATATTAACGACACCATCACCATTTAAATCATATATTGTATTATATTTACTGTCACCATATTTACAATTAAATACACCTGCAATCATCATTACATCAGAAACATTAATCACATTATCTATATTTACATCACCTATATATGTTTCTATAGGTGAAGATTTACCTGAAATACTAACATCCCCATCTTTTATAACTACGTTTGCGAGGATTTTTGTAAGGCAACTGTTTTTAGTAATCTTTAAAGTGTATGTACCATTTGCAAGCTCACTTATTTCAAAATATCCGTTTTTTCCTGTAGTTACAGTTCTTCCAGTACCTACAAGTTGGATATTATAACCCTGCAGTAAATCCTGCTCATTGTCTTTATTGAAATCACAATTAGGTGAAATATACCCATATATTTTGTAAGTCTCTTTCTTTATATCATATCTTAACTCTGGATAATTAATAGTATTTGACCCTTCATCTGCAAAAACCGGCAACACAGTAAAAAAAGAAGTCAACATTGTCAGTAAGGTTAATAGGATCAACATTTTCTTTCTCATAATTTTACCCCCCAATAAAAATAATGTAAAACTCTATCTACATTTTATAATAAATTATATTATTTTTCACTGTTTTTTACTTTAAACCGAAAAACTTTTTTATTATTTGAAGGGAAAAGAAAGTTGGCCTAAAATATATGAAAAGTGAATCCTTTATGATAAACTTTTTATATCCATTGGGATTTATTCTATGTCAAAGCTATTTCAGAATATATTATTTCATCACAATTCAATGATTTCTTTACAATTTGGGTAGTTAGGGCAACCATAAAATTCTTTACCTATGTTCTTTCCTTTACTGGCTTTTCTATGAACCATTTGTATATTACATTTTGGACAGATGTGATTTAATGATTTTTCAGTATTAACAATAGTAGAAGCTTTTTCTTTATTAAATAAGTGGTTAAGTGTGACTTCAATTTCTGAAAGTGAATAACCAGACTTGGAAGAAAATCTAATGAGTTCAAGCTTTGCATCACCATAAAGCTTTTTTAGAAAGTTATCCCGTTCGTAGCTTTTTTTGCTTGTATGGCTTGAGTCATCTAATTCGATTCCACAGATGGGTTTCATAGATCCGGGTTCACATATTAGAAAGTCGACATGTTTTTGAGATATCTTTGAGAAGTATTTCAAGTAGGAACTATTATCTATTTCTTTGATTATGAAAAATATATCCTTAAGTCCAACTTTGGGGCATATTACTGCTTTATCGCTTATATATAGTTGTAATGTATGGTAAAAGGAAAGCTCTGTACTTGTAAGGATATTATCTTTGACCTTATAAGGGAGATTAGTGTTAAAAGGTAAGATATCAATCTCAGTATTTTTCTTCTTCATTAGTAAGTTAACAACAGATATTACAATTAATATGATTAACAAGATTATAACTAAATTCATTTGTGTTCCTCCTTTATGTGAAGTTTGTCTTAATTGTATCATTGCTTACCAAATAACTCTATATATGTTTATCATCTTTTGATATAAATTTGCAAATTTCATACTTTATTTATGATACAGTTCTTTATGTTTATCCTGCAAGTAGGTTAAGTGTCAAGTTACAATTTTTGAATGGCAAATTGAAATACAAAAGGCTTTGGAGAAATATTTTCAGAATAAAAAAGTAGACTATTAGCACCAATAAAAACACCTCAATTTCTTTCATTAGGGTTAAGGTGTCACTATAAATTTAGTACACCTTATTAGGCAAAAAACATTAAAAAGTCAGGTGTACTAAAATGTAACATAACGAAAAAGCCAGATATCTCAAGAACCTTGAAATACCTGGCTTTTATCTATTGGCGGAGAGAGTGGGATTCGAACCCACGGAACGGTTACCCGTTCTCCTGATTTCGAGTCAGGTGCCTTCGACCAGCTCAACCATCTCTCCATTAGCATAAAGTTTAATCGTACATTATTATATGTTACAATATCACCCATGCTATGTCAATATAGTAAATTTTGTTTGGTGAGACTTTCTATGTATCAGTTCTCACATCGTCCCACTCGAAATTCATATATGAGATTAGCCAGTTAAGAGCCCTGTGACGTTCAAGAACTACTCCACTGTCCAATCCGCCGGGAGGTGATGAGTTTTTAACCCTGGAATCTACGCATGCCCAGTCATATCGGTATATTAAATCTGCCTGATCCAAGATCTGGCTTGCAGGTATTAAACTTGATTTGTTTAAAAATGATTCAAAACTGTGTTCGTCTTTTAAACAGCTTACAGCCTCAGATACATCACATATTTTATCAGGATAACTGAGTTCTTTTATAAAGCCTAAAGCCCATAGAAGTACCCATAGGCACTCATATTTCCATGCAAATTGTATTATAGTGAGTTCATCCGGATCTCCATTGATAAATTCTTTCTCTTCTTCTGTAAAAAAGCCCTTAGCAGAAAATCTTTCGGTTAACGAGTCAAGAAGTTCCTTGCATTTGTCTTTAGGGGTTTTATTTGCAAGATCCGCCGCATATGTAGATATAATAGCTAATGCAATTGCTCTTTTTGCGACTTCTTCCTTTGAACGTATTTGTACATCCTCATCGCCAACGATTACCGGAAGATGGGTTATAAACGGTATGTTTCTTTGTTTTAGTATCTCTTGTGATCTGGATCTTCTATCAAGTGCGGATTGGGTTTCCTTGATATGTGAATCCAAGATATCTGCACTTGCAGTTACCCTTAATTCTTTTATATCCGACTCACCATTCAGGTTAAAAATAATATTTCCATCCCGGTTCAACATATCGCCTGATGGCAGGAATACCATATCATTGCTGTCTAGTGTACTCAAAATTCTCTGAAAGATATCGTCATTTATATCCTTATCACATACTATTCCTACACATGTATTGAAAAACAGAATTTGTTTTAAAAACATAGATTTAATTTGTTCATGTTGTGTTGCGACCCTTTGGTAAAAGCCAAACATTCCATTTAGCATGTCCTCAAATTTTGATTTTTCAGTATCTCTGGACATGAAATTAAAGTTGATACTAAAGCTGGAAAATAGGCTTTTATATGTGACTTTGACCTTTAATGGGTTATCGTATAACTCCAGTTTTTTATCTTTAAAAGCCTCCTTTATTTCATTAACAATTTTAGTAACATCTTTAGATGCAGAATAAATGGTAACGTTTTTCATTTTCTTCTCCTTCCAATACCTTTGGGGATGATAGCATTCCTTGAGCCTTTACTATGTATTAATATATATTTTATCAGAGTTCATCCTTGATTCCAAACACAAATAGAAATAGCTGAGCTAATGAAAGAAAAACAGCTGCAATATAGATAATCCAATATCCGTGACTAAAATCAATTAGCCATACGGCACCTAAAATTCCAATACTGGTACCTACGTTTATAAGCAGCAATCTTAATCCCGAGAAACTGCCTTTTTCTTCAACCGGTACTTTATCTAAAACAGGTCCGTCAATCAGGCCTGCCATAGTGCATTGCATCATCTCAGTGATGATTACCAGCAACAGGAAAACGTTGCCTGTTGAGAAGACCATGATAAAGTATAGGAAGCTGAGAAGTAAAATTACAGCAGTGTTTGTATTAAACCTGTTAAACCTTTGTGCAATAACCGGAACTAAGAAAATAGCAACTCCAGATGTCAGTTTCATTAAACCTAATATAAATCCAGTAAATTCATACGAGATTTTTATAAAGTCCATGAATATAAGGTTTAGCATGGAGTATGCAAGAAAGTAACTGCTATACCCTAAAAATTCATATATAAGGTAAAATATTATGAATTTGCTTTTAGGCAAGTAGAGTTTTAAAGGGGCTGGATTTCCCTTTAAATGTCCTGGAAGAATTAGCCTTAGTAATGATGCTGTACCTGCTATAAATGTACTTATAATTATTAATGAACCATAGGAGTTTATATGTTTATACAATACTCCTGAGGCTATGCTTCCAAAAAAGGGTGATAGCATAGTTATAGAAAAAAGTAGAGTATACACAATATTTCTGGATTTTTCCGACACTAGAGATGTTATGTAGGGATATATGCATACCATTATGAGGCAATCACCAAGTCCGTTTAGTACCCTTCCTGTGTAAAGAAGAGTATGTGATGCAGCAGCTGCAGTAAGGAGCATGGATAATATTTTTATGGCACATCCTGAAATCATGCTTATTTTGTATCCTGCCCTGTCGCAAAAGTACCCGCAAAATATTGCAAACAAGGCAGTGGAAAATGTTCCAATAGAAACTATTTTACCAATTTCCGCCGATCCCAAGCCCTTTGAAGATAGAAAGAAATTTAAGTTCAAATTCCAGATACCCATACCAAGGCCCATAACCAGCTCTGATAAAAGAAAGAATTTTACTATTGTCGGTAATTTTATTATCTGTTTTAAATAATCTTTCATGATTTTTCTCCTTAAAAAAAAAAATAAAAAAAGGAAATAGGTCTGTAAAACCTTTTCCTTTTTTTTGCAAATCTTATAACAAAGTATTAATATCCTATTTTGAAAAAGTGGTTTTCAAACTCATTAATTATCCCGTATGCAATTGATTTGACAACCTGAAAAAAGGCAGAATACCCCTTCAGATAGGCTCAAATCAGTTGTGAGGATAACATAACGACACATTTTAGGCCACTTCCTCCTTTTCGTAAACTCTTATATATTATTATAAGTTGTATTGGCAGTCATGTAAATACTAACCATGCAATAAACAGGATATAAAGATTAACTTATCCAAGTCATACCTTTACTTTCTACTTTCCATTTGCCATCTTTATTAATAATTTTACTCTGAACTCCTACAGCACCTAAACCGGACTTAAATTTATAACCATTAACAATAACACTGTTTTTGTCTGCAATTTCAACCTTACTTATAGTTAATAATATTCCTTCAATGCTATTTATGTCTTTAACCATACCCATTTCTTGAAGTTTTTCAAAAGATGCATCCATTGTCTTTATATTGTACTTTTTATTAAAGTATGTTAGTATTTCGGCTTTTTCACTCTCATTTATGTATTCTAATTTTGTACCATCAATCGATATATACTTCATTTCACTATTTAAACCTTCATCGACAGGCATCATGGAATCCAGGGCCAGAATATATATTTCCTTAAGAGATTTACTTTTTATAATGAATTCTTTTGAGGCATATTGTTCATACCATCCTTTACCCGTGTCCCATTTCTTTTCATCAGGATTTTCATTAAGTATCTTTGAACATGCAATTGCCATAATATATTCTCTAAGTCCGTTTTCTTTGGAAGCCTTAAACTTTTGGAGCATATATTTAAGCCGGCATTTTTTTGTTGAACCAGATAGTCAAAATCCTTATTGTTTTTAATATAGTCATAGGGATTGGATGAAGTTGATTTTATACTTACAATTGATTCTAATCTCTTATCCATTTCTTTTTTTGTAGCTTCGTCAATTTGATTGCTTTCCATATCTTCTGTTTCATTTAAGATGCTGCCTATAACTGGTATATCTGATGTCCCTGGGGTTACCTTGACTACTGGACTTATCCCATTGTTTGAGGATTCAGGGAATGAAGCATCTGTGTTTGGTAACTTTTGTATCATTAGAAAATATACTGCCAACCCTGATATAATAAAGACTAATGATAATAAAATAATATGTGCCTTCTTCAAGTTAAACGCTCCCTTCGTTAGCTGTTTTTTATTAACTATAAGTTATGTAATAAGCATTTTACATTTTTAATTATTGCATAACATTTTCCTAAACATATATATTAGACGAAAACAAACGCAATTTGTTCCAAGAAAAAGTAAAATTAGTCTAAATTTGAAATTGTCTTAGGAAATATAATTCTTCCAACATCTACACACAAGTGGATATTGGTGCTATATTAAAAGTGTGGGAGGAAATGTTATATGAAAAAGTATTTTTATTATTATTGCTAACTGCACAGGTATTTTCATTTGCTGCTTGCTCCAATAATGAGATTAAAGGTGAAAAAGGGACGGATGCTTCAAATACCGATAAGCCTGCTAGTAATGTAACTCCATATGAAAAGAAGGAGGGCACAAGTACTGAGCCTTCAAATACAATAAAAGAATCAATTCAAAATAATGCAAATGCATCTGATACAAATCAACAATCAAGTTTGTTGGATGCTGAGGATATTAACCTTTTATCCAAGCTGGAGGGTAAATGGTATGATTTAAGGGATAAGGAATCTGTAAGGTTATATGGTGTTAAAAGTTTTATAAGTGTTACTAAAGTCAAAAATGATTATATAGTTAGCAGAAATTTTCCGGATACAGGGGTAGGCATTAAAATAACAGAGGTTATTAAAGATGGACAGAATAAATATACTCTTAAGAGTACGGGTGATAATACAGGATCACCTATGGAATTTAAACTTGATTTAAGCAGTGACTATAAAAGCATGACAGCTACAATTAATATTAATAAAGAGTATTTTGATAAGGAGGTTAAGTTTGTCAAATACTCAAGTGAATTGGCTAAAAGTATAGAGCTTCAACGTTTGTCAGGGAAGTATTTAGATATCAATGATAAGATATATTCCTTCAGAGAAGAAGGGAGGGCACTATGGTCTGGCAAGAAATCCTTTAGATTCTCAATATTAAAGAATGATGAGGGTTCCAAGCCCTTTATTGTGGCTTATGGTGCCGATAGAAAGGAAATAGCCAGATATTCATATTATTTGTTAGGTCAAAAGTTGCTTATAAAAGATGCAAAGAATGACAAAGTTGTTTTGGATTTAAGAAGAGCTGATTCTTCCGACAACTTGGAGCAAAAAGCCATTGATTTGGTTGCCAGAAAATTCAATGCAGTTATAGACTCTAAAAATGATTGGTTTATGCCGGTTTATAAATCATCTCTAGGCCAGATCTATCTTTCCTGTACAGGTACTGATAAAAAAGGCAGGTATAAAGTCATACTGTCTATTGATGTTTTTCCTGACGGCAGCCAAAATGTAAATGGTTTAGGATCCAGGGAGTTTTATGTAGATGTAGAATCTCAGAAAATTATTGAGTATACTACCAAAGTTGATATAAATTAAAGAATTTAGTACATAAATAAAAACACTTATTGTTTACAACAGTTTGATTTCATATCAGTTAGTTCAAATTAAAATAATAATGCCAGCCATATCAAATTCATTTTGATACAGCTGGCACAAATAATAGCAAACTTCCTAATTTATTGGCTTTATGGTACCATCGCTGTTATATGACAATTCTGTATACATAATAGACCTTTTATGGTCAACGCCTGATACTGAGGCATCATGATAGAACATATACCATTTATCCTTGAATTGGACGATTGAATGGTGGGTAGTCCAGCCCTTTACTGGGTTTAAAATCTTGCCTTTATAGGTGAACGGCCCTTTTGGATTTTTACTCATGGCATAAACTATGTAATGAGTAGTTCCTGTTGAATATGAGAGATAATAGTTATCATTGTATTTATGAACCCAGGCACCTTCAAAAAACCTTCTATCCTCATCGCTTGCAAGTATGGGGTTTCCGTTTTCATCAACAATTGAAACCTCTTGAGGTGATTCTTTAAAGGTTAGCATGTCATCGTTCATTAAAGCTACTTTTGGCCCAAGTGCAGGCTCCGAGCCCTGGGGTGCTGCTCCATTGCTGTCATATTTGCCAGTCTTCCATTTTTCCAGCTGACCGCCCCATAAACCGCCAAAATACATGTATGATTTATTATCATTATCGGTAAATACAGCAGGGTCCATGCTGAAGCTTCCCTGTATATAGTTTTTTTCGGGTTTGAAAGGACCTGTAGGGCTGGTACTGGTGGCAACTCCGATTCTGAAAATATCCTTCTTGTCCTTTGCAGGGAAATATAAATAATATGTATTGTTCTTATATGCAGCATCAGGTGCCCACATTTGTCTTTTTACCCATGAAACATCTTTTAAGTGAAGTGCCTGGCCATTGTCAACGCAAGATGAATTAAAATCATCAATGGAAAGTACATGATAGTCTTCCATCGCATACTGGTCACCATCGTTATTTGGTTGTATTCCACTGTCTATATCATGGGACGGATAAATGTAGAGCTTATCGTTAAATACATGAGCGGACGGATCAGCAAAAAACACGTCTGTAAATAATGGTTTATTTGGCTCAATTGCCTTTGGCTTTTCAACTTCGGGAGATTCGCTGCTTTTGTCAGCATCAGATGTAACTTCAGTATTTTCAGGTGCTTTTGAATTGTCGTTGCAAGAACTAAATGAAAGAGTTAGTAATGATGTTAACAGAATAATTCCAACTGCCTTTTTCGAAAAACTCATTTAGAAATGCCTCCCTTGAATTAGGTATTTTTTGATATGCCCTTATTAATAGGTATGCTTATTAAAATCAGAATTAATGTTCTCTACTATATAGTACCATATATTCCTTAATAATTGTACTCCCATATAAGTGAATGCTTTACGGGAAATTATTCCTTATAAAATTAAGTCCATATACACTTTTAATTTTAGCAGGATCAAAAATACCTTAGCAATAACCATAATCAAATAGGCACAAAAAGCCGAAATAATTATATATACGTGTATTTGGGGGTATGCCATGATGAATAATTCGATTAAATATACAATAAAGCTGGGAATATTGACCACATTTACAGCAGCAATTTTATTTTTGACTGGTACCATATCCTACGCAGATTTTGGTGTAAGAGCGGCAGTATCTGCAGCTAACCCTGACACAGAGATCAATTTGAACTGGGATATGGTCAATGGTGGTATATATTATAAGATACTCAGGAACAGTGGTGATGGTGATGTATTGATAAAAACTGTAGATATTAACAGCGATAGGTATTTTACAAGTTATTCAGATACGGGAACTGGTGGAGAAGGCCTTACCCCTGAAACCAGCTACATTTACACTATAAAGGCTTATTCAGACCAGGAAATGACGGATGAACTGGTATCTGCCAGTGCTGTCGTTACAACAGATAAGATGCTTAAGCCCAGTAATATTGCTGCAAGCTTTAATATAAATACAAATCAAGTTACAATCACATGGAGGAATAATTCGAAGGCTCTTACTGGAAGCAGTATTAAAAGGATTGGTGGCACAGGAAGCCTGGTTTCTGTTGCCGGATCGGTATACACAAGTTCTTTTATTGATCCCGATCTTATTTTGGACCTGCAAAATCAATATACAGTGGTTTCAATAGATTCAAACGGTCATAGCTCCCTGGATGGAGACGCTGTGAGCATAGTTCCCATTGACCCGCCTGTTATAATTGCCTCTGTAAATAATGGAACAGCAGCTATATCATGGGGAAACTTTGGCTACATATCCAATTTTGAGCTGCAAAGATCCAAATACACAACTTCATGGGGAGAATGGCAAACGCTTTCCACCCAGCTTTTAGCCGGAAGTACCTCTGCGGTAGATGTCCTTCCAACAGCCGGGGTTTACAGATATAGACTTGCAGCAAAGAGTACCAGCCAATATACTGGATACAGCAACATATCGGAATCTGTAGCAAAACCTGCTGCACCTAGAAATCTGGCAGCACAATTCTCCAGCAATACCAGCATCAGCTTGAGCTGGACAAATATAGAGGGGAATGATTCCCAGCTTAAAATAGAAAAAAGGACAGGAAGCGGAAGCTATTCAGAGATTGCATTGCTTCCAAAGGATTCAACATCGTATACCGACAATTTTATTGTTACTTCAAATGAAAATTATTACTACAGAATAACGGCATTTGATTCGGAAAACAATAAGGATGTAGGTACCGAGTGCCAAATAACCGCTGTACTGCCACAGGCACCGGCATCTCTTTCACTATCTCTTGAATCTAATACGCAAATTATACTAAGTTGGATTGATCAATCAACTAATGAAACGGGGTTCAGCATTGAAAGGAAGACCGATACAGGAAGCTATGTTTTATTAGGGACTGTTGCTGCAAATGCTGTCTCCTATGAGGACAATACAGTATCAAGCGATTATACATATACATACAGGGTATGGGCAAATAGCCATCTTGGAAATTCCGCAGCATCATCCAATGAAGTAACAATTGTTCCAAATACAGTAAGAGCTCCTAATTCTTTTGATGCTGGGGTTATTTCTGCTAATACCGTTAAGCTTACATGGACCTATTCGGTGTCAAATACTTATGCTACTGTTATAGAGCGAAAGACAGGGGAATCCGGAACTTGGATAAAAATATATGAGGCGGCTTCCGGGGTTTTAAGCTACAACGACTACACAGTTCAGCCAAACACTCGTTACTTTTACAGGATCAGGGCAAAGTCAGGATCGTACATTTATTCCGCTGCATATCCTAATAATACAGGAAAGGAAGCCTACACAGTATTTTCTACCCTGAATTTAAGCCTTGTTAATTCATCCAGAATAGACCTTTCATGGACTGATACTGCCACAGGAGAGGTAGGATTTGCTCTAGAGAGGAAGACAGACTCAGGAAGTTTTGAGAGGATAAGCGTTGTTGAAGCTAATAAGACGAGCTATTCGGATTATAATGTTACAAGCGGCCACGTATATACCTATAGAATTCTTCTTATGAATTCAGCAACGAATCTAACGGTTTATTCCAATGAGGTGTCCACAACAATTAACACAATAGTTAAGCCAATTTCACTGGATGTTGATGTAATTTCACCCTATCAGATTAATCTTGCATGGTCTCTTTCGGCACCTGGAACTTACAGAACTGTCATAGAGAGAAAGACCGGAGATACAGGGACCTGGGCAGAAATTGCTTCCCTTGAAGGTAAGCTGAGTTATGAGAATGCTGCATTAAGCAGCAATACTCAGTATTTTTACAGGGTCAAGGTGTATTATTCTTCCAATGTTTATTCCCAAACCTATCCAAATGATGATACGGGAACTGGTGCTTATACAAAAATTATTTCTCCATCAAATCTTATAGGAAGTGCGGTTTCATCCACCCAGATAAACCTTTCATGGTATTCCAATTCAACGGATTCATACTTTGTAATTGAAAGGAAAACCAAGGACGGAAATTATTATGAAGCTGGAAAGACTGCAGTTAATGCTACATCATGGTCCGATATAAATCTTGTTCCCAATTTGAAGTACACATACAGGATAAAGGCTAAAACAGCATACAATGAATCGGATTATTCTGAGGAGGCAGGCATCATGTGTACCAACTTAGCGGCACCGACAGGGCTTACAGCTCAGGCTGCAGGCTCGGAGGGAATTGAATTAAGCTGGGTTGATAATACTTTGAATGAATCGGGCTTTGAAGTTTGGAGGCTTGCCGATAGCATGCAGTGGGAACTTCTTGTTATAGTTGAAAGCAATACTAGAAATTTTAATGATACAGGAATTATTGAAGGTAAAAAATATTCATATATGGTGAGGGCGTTTCTTGGAGATGATGAGATCTATTCTCCATATTCGTCTGTGGCATCTGTTGTAGCAAGCATACCTGCTCCACCAGACAATTTGACATATTTAGGTGTAACTGCTACTTCTATCAAACTGACATGGAAGGACAACTCAAATAATGAGAGTGGGTTTAAGGTGGAGAGAATGGATAAATCAAGCGGAAAGTGGACTGAAATTGCTTCTCTCTCACAGAATGTTACAAGTCATACAATAGGAAATTTAAGCATCAGTACTTCATATACTTACAGGATAAAGGCTTTCAATTCGACTAACAACAGCTATTCCTATAGCACGGAAATAACCGTTTCTTTGAAAAAACCGGAGATCCCATCAAATATTGCTGTTACTGCACTTTCATCATCTGAAATCAGGATAGACTGGAGTGACAACTCAGGTACGGAGATGGGATTTACTGTAGAAAGAAGGAAAAACGGCAGTGAGTTTGCAGAAATAGTAAAGCTGCCCTCCAATACAATCAGCTATATTGATAAAGGACTAAGTCCCAATCAGCAGTTTTTCTATAGGATACGTTCTTATAACGAAAACGGATACAGCAGTTACAGCAGTTCCAAATCTGTATCAACCAAAAGCCGTACCATATACAATGACCTTGGTAAAGTAAGCTGGGCAAAATCAGCTATAGAAAGCCTATCTGAAAGGGGAATAATAAAGGGAAAAGCTAAGAATAAGTTTTATCCCAATGATAAAATAACCCGTGCTGAGTTCGTTTCCGTTCTAATCAGGATGTTTAAACCTGAGGAGGTTGTTGCAGGCTCATTTGCCGATGTAAGGGAAGTGACTGGTATTATAGGGAGGTAATGACTGCCAAAAACCTTGGGATTATATCGGGCAGCCCGAGTAACTATTTTTATCCAAATAAGCCCATAACCAGGGAGGATGCTGCAGTCATGATAGCCAAGACACTAATGGCAATGGATAAACCTTTAAAAAGCAGTAAACCAGATGTTTTGAAAGTTTTTAACGATGTATCAAAGGTATCATCCTATGCAGTTCCCAGCATTGCCTCCCTGTACAGTGAAAAGATCCTGGCAGGAAAAGAATCGGATGCTCTTGCACCAAAGGCTTATACAACAAGAGCAGAAGCTGCAGTTCTTTTAAGCAGGATTGCGGATCGCTGAAGTTTACTCGGAAAAGATGTGTCAAATTAGTAAAATTTAAGTTACTGTAATGGGAAATGTTATTGTATCTCCTCTATTGGTAGTGAAAGTTATAGAAGTAGTTCCTTTTGAAATTCCTTTAAAAGTCCATTTTATATCCGCAAAATCTATCCCGCGATATATTACATTTTTGGATTCAAGCTTAACTATATTTTCGTCACCAATAACATAATCCCATTTTGTGCTTGCAATTCCGCCTTCTCGAAGGGGTATGTCAAAGGTCTCATCTTTCTTAACAGTAATATCATATTTATCATCAGTTACAGTAATATTATACTTTTGAACTTTTCCAGCGGAAGAAGTGAAAGTAATCGTAGCAGTTCCCTCATTAATTGCCTTGAACGACCATGTACTTCCAGGTAATCCTTCAGAATATTGTAAAGTTCCGGTTTGCTTTAATTGAAATTTAATTACATTTTCATTGCTTATGGAGTAATCCCATGTTAAACCTTGACCTTCTCTAAGAATAATAGCCGTATAATCATCTTTATATAGCTTTATATTATTTATACCAGTTATTGTTGGATTAACGTAATCTGCAGAAGTTGCGTTGAAGTTTTTAGCGATTATAACTACATCACCCATGTTTATTACTTTGTCATAGTTAAAATCCGCTGCAGAATTGAATCCTACGTCTGATGGTATGGTGTTAAATGACTTAGCCAGTAAAACAATATCTGACATATTAATAACGCTGTCGGTATTTATGTCTCCAGGAATCATTGGTATTGGCTGCAAAGGGGAACCTATCTCAATATTCTCTGATAATTGGGTTAATAATGATCTCTTTAGGTAACCGGCTTTACTTATTGTTACCAAATATAAGCTGCCAGGTGAGCTGGTTTCAGGGATTGAATCAATCTTAAAATATCCGCTCTTATCTGTTAATGCAGACAGCCCTAGTCCTTGTATCTCAATCTTAAAATTATCATGGCAATCTTGAGCAAGTTGTAATGATTCAGAACTCAAATAGCCGCTTATACTATAATTTTTAGGAGATGGTTTGGGTGTAGGTGTGGGCTGGGGTGTTGGGGTTGTAATTCCGGGTGCTATAATGTCTGATTTTTTGTGAATACCAAAGTTTGTTATTGTGTATGTTGTGCGAATCTTGCCGTTACCTGTTTCAGGAGCACTTTCAACTGTTTGAGTCCATGTATCGCCAAGTTTAACCTTTCTCCATTCGTTATTCATATAAAAGTTTACTGACAAATCATAATCTATAGAAAACTTATCTTTTACAGTTAATGTGTCATATACAGCCAGCTCTGAAGCTGAACCTATACCAGCTGTGCCGGCAATTCTTCTTTCCGAGCCCACTATAACTTTTATTTTGGCATTATAGCCAGGCACTTCATCATAGCTTGTTAATTTTCTTTGATCAGCCCAATAAAAATATGTAGGAGAATCAATAACCTTATACTCACCAACATCTCCTATACCTTCGGTATAAGTATGAGTGTGAATAAATAGAAACTCATCTTCCCCAATTGTTTCAGCCGGCAAAACAGCAAAACTGTTGGCTCCTCCCAATACTGAAAATACCAGAATTAAAGCAAGAACAACAAATAACTTTGGTAAACAGAAATTTTTTCTCATTACTACCCTCCCAATAAAAAATCAATTTACATAAATAATATCTTCTTTTTAATATACTTTGATATATATTATTTTATATCTAATTGACTCCTGATTCAACCATGTATAACATAAAAACGTAAATAATTATTTACTAAATATTTTGTTATTGAAAAGTGACCAATACAACTATATACATTTTTGCGGAGGATAGTTCTTTTATAATAAAAAGAACTATCCTAATATCTAGGATAGCTCCTGTGATTATTTGCCAGCCTGGAACCTACTTCATACTATGGTTCTTTAACAACAGGTGTAGGTGATGGTACAACTGTTGGAGTATGTTCCGGCAAAGGAGTTTCTGCTGAATTTGAAGAATATTTTAATTCCGGTTTCGGATAATCTTCGGAGGTTTTACCAAAGTATTTTGCCAAAATTATAACATCTCCCATATTAAGTACATTGTCCAAGTTTAAGTCACATATAGGTCTGTATCTATGAATCTCACTGTAGGTGTTAAAGTATTCTGAGTTTATCAATCCTATAACATCATTCATATTAATTACATTATCAGGTGCACTATTTACAGCGAAATCTCCTGCCCACATTTTAATAGGTGAATCGATTGAAGACATCTGACAGTCCCCAAATGCTGATGAAATGATTATTTCTCTGTCCAGATAGCCGACGTTGTCTATTCTTACAACGTAATTTGCTGATTTTTTTGATATATCACTTATTTCAAAATATCCCTTTGAGTTAGTGAGAGTACTTTTACCAGTACCAACTACTTCAACCCTAAAGTTTTCTCTTATTTCATTTGCAACTTCATCCGGATATGTAAAATCCGGAACGATATATCCACAAATTTTAAACACATCGGTGTCTTTGGGTATAACCTTTATCTCCATAATCTCGTATCCATTAGAGGACTTTAATATTGCTGTACCAGGTGCCACTGCAATGGCATAATCATGTGTACAGCCTTGAAACGCAGGGCATGGCCTATACTCTATTTCCACAATGTCCGGGTTTTGGCTATACCACATATGGTCAATTCCTACCTCAAAGCTCTGGCCCACCACCATAACTTTAGACTCAGATTGTTCTGCTGCAAACAAAGTGTTGGGTATGCAGGCTGTCATAAGGATTACTATAAATATAATGCTTAAAAATTTCCTATACACTTAATATTCCTCCTTAGTTTTGTAAATTATGATTGATGATTCTATGTGTCAATCATACTATACTTGTTATAATATGTCAATCTCAATTTACGCAGCTAGATCTATCAGTGCTGCATAGCAAATAGGATTAAAAGCAAAATTATCTGGACATTAATAAAGCATCTGTGTTATAAAAATATTTATGTATATACCATATTGATATACAGATTAAAAAAATGGAGAATAAAAATGGAAATTTTTAAACAAGCAGCAATGTACTTTCTCGGCTTTAAACCTTATGTCATGTTGCCGATCATAATATTCAGCCTTGCCCTTATATTTAGGATAAAGCTGAAAACTGCTGTAACATCAGCCTTTACGATAGGAATAGGATTCATAGGAATATTTATTGTATTCGATTATTTCGTAGCAATAATAAATCCTATAATACAAGCTTTGATTAAAAGGACAGGCCTCCAACTTAACATACTTGATGCAGGCTGGCCGCCTTTAGCTGCTATTACCTGGTCCTTCGGGCTTGCACCAGTATTCATACTTCTTGTTATGGTGGTAAATGTAATTTTACTGGTAACAAAGCTAACAAAAACGGTGAATATAGACATCTGGAATTACTGGCATTTTATATTTGCAGGTGCCTTGGTTTATAATGTAACACAAAATGTTTTTCTTTCTTCCCTGGCCACAATTTTAATTTGTATTATAACCCTTAAAATAGCTGACTGGAGTGCACCATTAGTCAATAAATTTTCGGGCATGGATGGCATATCCATACCTACACTTTCAGCTGCAACATATTTTCCTTTCGGTGTTTTAGGAAACAAGCTTATTGATAAAGTGCCATTTATTAATAAAATAGATGCAAACCCTGAAAAAATGAAAGAAAAGATTGGCCTTGCAGGAGAGCCTATGATAATCGGATTCGTAATAGGTGTTCTACTTGGCTTGGGTGGGGGTTATGAATTTAGGAAAATAGCTGAGCTGGCTTTCGGTATTGCGGCTGTAATTTATATTCTGCCTAAAATGGCCAATATTGTAGGTACTTCACTGATACCTATATCTGATGGTATGAAGGAATTTATTAAAAGACGGTTTCCAGGTATAGGAGGAACTTATATTGCCCTTGATGTTGCGGTTCTTGTGGGTATTCCATCAGTGGTTGTAACTGCCATTCTATTAATGCCTGTGGCATTGATATTGTCTTTCGTTCTGCCAGGTGTCAAATTTATTCCACTAGGAGATTTGGTCAATATAATGGGGTCTGTTGCACTTGTTTGTGCTGCAACAAAAGGAAACGTTATCCGCTCCTTTTTAATAGGAATTCCAATTGTGGCAATACATCTTTACACAGCCTCTAATATGGCTGTCGTGTATACAAAACTTGCGGGTAGCGTTAATTACAAGCTCCCGAATTACACAGGTACATTTACCAGCTTTCTTGATGGAGGAAATGTAATTAGGGTGTGGATTTTCAAACTTTTCATGGGAAATTTTTATGCCATATTGCTAATTCCTGCTTTTATACTTATATTCTACTTAACCAGGAAAATTGCAAGGAATGGATAAGTGGCACTGCTTTTATTTGTTATAAGTAGATGATTGTGTAAGGTTATTATTTACACGTATAACAACTAATGTTATAATGCATGATGAAATAGAATTTGGAAATAAATAGAAAGTAAAGAATTTAGTTTTTTAAATTGGAGTTAATGAAAGTGAAGAGAGAATCGGGATTAGATTTGCTGAGAACCTTTGCAATTTTTTTTGTGATAGGAGTGCATTTTTTTTTACAATCAAATTTCTATGAAGTGCCTATATCAGGTGGAAACATGACGCTTCAGGTCGCATTAAGAAGTTTATTTATGATATGCGTACCATTGTTTTTAATGCTTACAGGGTATCTACAGATAGAAAAGAAGCCTGAAATTAAATATTTTAAAAAAATTATACCAATTTTAGCTGTTTATTTGTTTTACTCTGTGTTATCAATTTTTATGAGAGTTTACTATCTTAACGAGGACAAAAGCCTTCTCAGATGGGTTGCAGAAATACTTGTATTTAATGCAGATAAGTATTCATGGTACATCAACATGTATATAGGACTGTTCCTTATAACCCCATTTTTAAATATGATACATAACAATCTAAAGAATGATGGGAAGAACTATAAACGATTTTTATTGATTTTGGTTATATTAACAGGACTCCCAGTATTTTTTAAAGCCTTATCCCATTATCGGTCATACTTCATATATCTATCATTATTCGACTATTGGTTAAGCATATATCCTATTACATATTATTTTCTAGGTGCTTTTATTAGAGAATACAAGCCTAAATTTAACAAAAAGCTTTCTGCGGTATTATTAATATTGATTATTATGTTTGAAACCATTATAAACACCACATTTTCCAGAGGTAAACTATTCTTGGATGGGATTGGTGAATATGGTTCGATAATCATTATGATAGAAGCTGTATTGTTTTTTCTTATTTTTTATGATATCAAAATTAATAATAATCATATTAGTAAAATTTTAGGGATCATATCCATATTGTCTTTGGATATATACATGTGTTCATATATCAGTGACAAGCTGGTCTACACCTATTTTCTGAAAAATTTGTATAAATCTCAGCAGCAAATATTATACTATTTTATTTTTATAGTCATGATTTCATTTACAATTGCTTTTACCGTTTCATACCTTAGACATAAGGTTACCAGGCTTATACCTGTACAAAAAGCATAATTGTGAAGAAATTTATACATTATTGCTATTGTTGCCTTTTGATTTTCGAAGCTCCCTGAAGAAATTTTTCAAAATATCTGAGCACTTATTTTCCATAATACCGCTATATACATTAACCTTGTGATTAAATTTTTCAATAGCAAGTATGTCAAGAACCGACCCAACGGCCCCGGCCTTTGGGTCTTTAGCACCATAGTAAAGATTTCTGATCCTGGACTGAATGAGTGCACCGGCACACATTGGACAAGGCTCTAGCGTTACATAAAGGTCACAGTCTATAAGGCGCCATGAACCCAGCTTTTTTGCTGCTTTTTTTATGGCAATTATTTCTGCATGAAGTGTTGGGTCTTGCTTTTGTTCCCTTGTGTTATGTCCACGAGCAATGATTTTTCCATTAAAAACAATAACAGCTCCTACAGGGGTTTCAAGCTTGCCATACGCTTTAAGTCCTTCTTTGTAAGCCTCGTTCATATATTTTTCATGAATTGTTTTTTCCGAAGAGATATCTTTTTTTTTCACTAGCGTAGTTCCTTATTTCATATTTATACATTATATATTATCAAATAGTTAACTGGTCAACTTATGTATTATATTTTATCACAGTTTGTCTATTTAGGAATAACCAAATAACCAAAATATAAAGTACTTATATAATAATTGCATAGTATAAGTCACGAAGAATGTCACTACGTTGAGAAATATAAAGGGTTTATAGCAAATTCCTCTTAAAATAAGAAATACATCAGCATAATTATAAAATCTGTATTTGACTTAGGACCAGCTAGTAACTATAATGGAGGTTGGGGTTTTTTTGCTGTGCAAAAAGCTTCTTAACTTTATATCAAAATAGGCTGTGCGAAATCGGTAAATAACCCAATAATTTAACTTATTGGGATGATTCTGGTAAGTATACCGACAACGAGGTTGGCAAAATGGTATTGTCATGCGATGGGGCTGACATAGCGAAATTGCCTGAACTAGTTATGCGTAATGCCACCGAGCATTAAAGTTATAAAATAGTATAACCGTTTATTTATATTTTATTCGCTTAATGTGTATGCACGTTTGTTTTGTTGATATAAATTCTTGTCACAAATTTGAAAGGAGTGGATGCAGTGGAACCAAAACTGCTTGCTGTAGCGATTTTATTACCTGCAGTCAGTGCCGTGCTATGTTATCTTTTTCGTAAAGCTCCTATAAGGAATGTTATAGTAGTTGTTACGGCACTTATCATGTTTGCTGTTGCAGGAGGATTTTTCAAATTATTGTTTGATAATGGTGGCAAAATAACAATTGAACTGCATGATTTTGCAGCAATGGCTACCGAGTTGGCTATAAAAATACTTGATTTATTACTTTTCATTTATATTATGTATATTGGGGTTAAGCTCAAAAAGCCTTTGATTGTAGGGCTAACATTCCTACAGCTTATACCTGTTCTTATTTTTGAGTTTATAGTTCGTCCCCACGAACTTGAACAGGCATTTGTAATTGACTATCTTTCATTAATATTGATTTTACTTGTATCAATAATAGGACCTATTATAACAATATTTGCAATAGGATATATGAAGGAACATGAACATCATTTACATCTTAAGAAATCAAGACAACATAGATTCTTTTTAATACTTTTTGTTTTCCTAGGAGCAATGAACGGTCTTGTAATGACAAACAATATCATGTGGTTATACTTCTTCTGGGAAGTTACGACTCTTTGCTCATTCCTGCTCATATCACATGACGGTAACGAGCAATCAATCAAGAATGCAACAAGAGCCCTTATTATAAATATGGTTGGCGGTGTTGCATTTATTTTGGGAATAATTGCAATATATCAAGTGAAAAATACCCTTGCCATCGATAAAATCGCAAGTGTTGAGTCATTGGCAGATGTTGGAACTATACTACCTTTAGGCCTTGGACTTCTGTGCTTTGCAGGTTTTACAAAGTCAGCACAGTTCCCATTCCAAAGCTGGTTATTGGGGGCCATGGTTGCACCTACACCTGTATCGGCAATGCTGCACTCAAGTACTATGGTTAAAGCCGGTGTATATTTGATAGTAAGGCTTGCACCTGCTTATTACGGGACAAACCTTGCGAAGTTAATAGCTGTAGTTGGTGGCTTTACTTTTGTTGCCGGTTCTGCAATTGCCATAAGCCAGAGCAATGGAAAAAGAGTTCTTGCGTATTCGACAATTGCCAACCTGGGTCTTATAGTTTGCTGTGCAGGGCTTGGTAATCCGGTAGCATTAGGTGCTGCGATACTCCTTATAATATTCCATGCCGTATCTAAAGGTTTGTTGTTCCTCTGCGTAGGTACAATAGAGCAGGGTATAGGAAGCAGGGATATAGAGGACATGCAGGGACTTATGAAGAGAATGCCTTTCACAGCGGTTATAACTGTTATTGGTATGATATCAATGCTGCTGCCGCCTTTCGGTGTGCTTATATCAAAGTGGCTTACAATAGAAGCAGCAGTAGATAAATCACCGATTGTTCTGATACTGGTTGTTCTTGGCAGTGCATTTACAGTAGTATTCTGGGCAAAATGGATAGGAATTGTTCTTACAATGTCATATAAGGCGAAGATGGTTGGCGAAAAGTTGTCGATTTCTATAAGAAGTGCATTGTCAATACTTTTTGTTGGAGTACTGGCATGTAGCATAGGCATTGCACCGTTATACAACAATTTGATACTGCCGCAATTACAAATGTTCCAAATAGGCGGAAATAGTGTTATATTGGGTATAAATGGCGGTTTAGATATAAAAAGTGCATGGTTAAATGGCGGAACCATGGGTGGTTTCGGCATAGTATATTTCTTTATAGTGGTTTTACTGGTTATGTTCCTTGTGCCGGTATTTATGCGTAGAGCAAAGCCTGAAACCATGAAGACACCTTACCTTTGCGGTGAGAACACAACCGATACTAGGGGTATCGATTTTATGAGCCCTGGAGATAAAATTGATCAAGTTATAGTTCATAACTATTATTTAGAAGGTTTCTTTGGTGAAAAGAATCTTACATTATGGGTCAATCTTATTGCAGGAGCTATTATTCTGATTATGTTCGGGGTGGTAATCTAATGAGTGATATATTTACTTTACAAAATATTATAGCGATTATCGTTGCCTTAATCGGGGCACCAATAATCGGAGGTATACTATCCGGTGTAGACAGGATAATAAGTGCCAGGATGCAGAACAGATACGGTCCGCCGTTACTGCAGCCCTTTTATGACTTCTTCAAGCTCATGGGTAAAGAGAGGATAACCGTTAACCAGACTCAAATGGTTTATGTCCTCGGGCACCTGTTCTTTTCGATAGTATGCATAGTTATGCTGGTATTAAAGCAGGACCTTTTGATGATCATATTTGTACTTGCATTTTCAAGTGTATCCCTTATTATGGGAGCTATGAGCGTTCGTTCTCCATACAGTAAAATCGGAGCCCAGAGAGAGCTTATGCAAATGATGGCTTATGAGCCTGTATTGCTCCTTATGGTTGTTGGTATATATCTCACAAATAAAAGCTTTATGATATCCAGTATACTGGAGAATGAAAAGCCTTTGCTGTTTAACTTGCCTCTTGTTTTTGCAGCATTCTTATACGTGCTGACAATAAAGCTGAGGAAATCACCATTCGACTTTTCAACTTCACATCATGGGCATCAGGAACTTATTAAGGGTCTTACAACAGAATTTTCAGGACCTCAATTGGCAATAATAGAATTAGCACACTGGTATGATTTAGTATTGTTACTTGCATTAATTAGCCTGTTTTTTGCGAATCCTTTATGGGTAGGTATAATTATAGCACTTGTTTGCTATTTCCTTGAAATGCTTATCGATAACATCAGTGCCAGGGTTACCTGGAGATTTATGCTCAAGCTTACAGGAATCGTAGGAGTCGGTGCGGCAATGACCAATATTATATGGCTTTACTTAAAATAAGGAAGAGTATCCATTAGAGGAGTGGAACAATGGGAATAATAGAAAAATCACGTAAAAAATCACCTTGGATTATTCATTACGATTGCACAAGCTGCAACGGATGCGATATAGAAACGCTTGCGTGCCTTACACCACTGTATGATGTTGAGCGTTTTGGGATAGTCAACGTAGGTAACCCAAAGCATGCGGATGTTCTTGTTGTTACGGGTTCCGTCAATAAAAGAAATGTTCGTGTACTAAGAAACATATACGAGCAGATGCCTGATCCCAAGGCTGTCGTAGCTGTAGGTGCATGTGCATGTACAGGTGGAGTATTCAAGGAATGTTATAACGTTTTAGGCGGTGTAGAAAATGTTTTGCCCGTCGACGTTTTTGTGCCAGGATGCTGTCCAAGACCAGAAGCAATAATGGATGGGATTGTTATGGCATTGGAAAAAATAAATGATAAAGCGAAGAAGAAATAATATATAGTTTATAAGATTTAAACTAGATTCGGCCTTTGGAGGATTTTATGATAGAGAATGCTTTTGATATATCAAAAGAGTTGCTTCAAATTGAAGTACAGGACTCTAAAATTAACGGATACAGATTTGTAACCGCGACCTGCGTCGATTTGGGTAATGGTACATTTGATATTATTTACCATTTTGACAAGGACCTTGAATTAAAAAATTACAGGGTAAATGTAAAAAAAGAAGATGAAATTCCCAGCATATCAAACATTTATTTTTCTGCAATACTGGTAGAAAATGAAATGAAAGAATTGTTTGGAATAAACATTAAAAATATTGCTATAGACTACGGCGGACATATGCTCCTTTCAGACGAAGAGCTTAATTCCCCAATGGCTAAACAGCAAATAGTAATAGAGCAGCGGAAGGGGGATAAATAAAATGAGCAAAACAGTAATACCTTTTGGGCCTCAGCATCCTGTTCTCCCGGAACCGCTTCATTTAAAGCTGGTCATGGAGGATGAAGTAATAGTAGAAGCCATTCCAGCTATTGGATATGTTCATAGAGGGCTTGAAAAGCTCACTGAGGTAAAAGAATTTACCCAGAATGTTTTTATTGTGGAAAGAATATGCGGTATCTGCAGCATGATGCATGCCATGGCTTACTGTCAGGGGGTAGAAACTCTGATGAATCTTCAGGTTCCTGATAGAGCTAAGTATTTGCGTGTTATATGGGCAGAGCTTCATAGGTTACACAGCCATTTGCTGTGGTTGGGACTTTTAGCTGATGCGTTCGGCTTCGAAAGCCTTTTCATGCAGGTATGGAGAAACAGGGAAAAGGTAATGGATATTATGGAAGAGACTGCTGGAGGCAGAGTTATAATATCCGTTAATGCTATCGGGGGTACCAGGAGGGACATGTCTCCTGAGGCACTGAGAAAGGTAGCGGTTATTGTAGATGAAATTAAGGAAGACATGATACAGCTTGAAAAAGTGTTTATGGCTGATTACACTGTAAAGCACAGACTTGTTGGCGTCGGTGTCTTGGACCCTGCTATTGCCTATGAACTTGGTGCGGTAGGACCTATGGCAAGAGCCAGCGGAATCAAGCAGGACTTCAGAACTACAGGTTATTCTGCTTATGGAGAATTGGATTTTGAGCCTGTTGTTGAAACCGATGGTGACAGCTATGCAAGAACAATGGTAAGGCTTAGAGAGGTTTACCAGTCAGTTGACCTTATCAAGCAGGCAATTGGAAAAATACCTGATGGTGAAATAAGTGTTCCTGTAAAAGGTATGCCTAATGGTGAGGTAATTTCAAGGGTTGAGCAGCCAAGAGGAGAAGTTTTGTATTACCTCAAGGCAAACGGTACAAAAAATCTCGACAGGCTCAGGATTAGGACTCCAACCTTTGCAAACATTCCAACACTGCTTAAAATGCTTCCGGGAAGCCAACTTGCAGATGTTCCTATATTGATTTTAACAATAGATCCTTGCATTAGCTGTACGGAAAGGTAAGGTGTAAAACATGTTCGATATGATTGGCAGTATATTTAAGAATCTAAGTTCAAAACCTGCTACAAGAAAATATCCTCTTGAGAAGAGACCGGCATTTAAGAACTCAAGGGGACAAATCAGCGGGATTGACATAGATCAATGTATTTTCTGCGGAATATGCCAAAGGAAGTGCCCGGCAGATGCACTGGCTGTGAGCAAGGCGGAAAAGTCATGGGAAATAGATCAGTTCAGATGCATAATATGCGGTGCGTGTGTTGAGTTATGTCCCAAGAAGTGTATAATAATGGAAGATGAGCATAAAACCTCTGCTTATAACAAGGAGAAATATAAAGCGGTTCAAAAGGCAGCCCCACAGGCAGCTCCACAGCCTCCGGCACCAAAAGAGGGTCAATAGAGAGGTATTAATTAATGCATGAGTATGCCGTAACCAAAGGACTGATAGCTATAGCTGTGGAAGAGGCACGAAAAGCCGGAGCCTCAAAAATTACGCTCATTAGACTTGTAATTGGGGATTTGTCCACAGTTATTGATGAATCAGTTCAGATGTATTTTGATATGTTGAGCGAGGGAACAGTTGCTCATGGTTCCAAGCTTGAGTTTAGAAGGGTATCTGCCAGGTTTCACTGCAAGGACTGCGGAATTGAGTTTGAAAAACCCAAGATTGGGTTCGATTGTCCTAAATGCGGTAAAATGGGTATGCTGACTGACTCAGGCAAGGAGTTTTACATTGAGAGTATGGAAATAGAATAAAGTGGTTTTAATAGACTATAAAAATTTACGTGGCTTTTTATTTAAGAGTCACGTAAATTTTATTTATCTTCATTAATCTCAATTAGAGCCATTGTTATATCATCCTTTATCATAGAAAAATCGTCAATTTGAGCAAAATCCATTGCCTCTTCAATAATCCTGCTTAAAGTACTACTCGGCTCCGATTTGTCGGTAAATAGTACATTACGAATTCTATCCTCCCCGAACTGATAGCCTTTTTTATTTTTCAATTCTATTACACCATCAGTGCACAAAAACAGTCTGTCACTCTTCATAAGTAACAATTCTTTTTCATTGTACTCTGCCTTTTCAAACCAGTTACTTATTGGGGTACCTGGAATCATCAACAGTTCAAAACGATCCGGATCTTCCAGGTTAAAAATGATTGGGGATACGTTATGACCGGCATTTGAGTATTTTATACTGCGGTCCTTCAAATTGATTACTGCATAAAAAACTGTTATATAGGCATCCTGGTCAAAATTACTGTTGCTAAAGTCTGTGTAAAGCTTCGATAATGCAAGGGATGGAGATAAAGTTTTCTTATCTATGGCAGAACGCAGAAACACGGTAAGCATTGAAGCGGGTAATCCATGGCCTGATACATCAGCGATATAAACACCAAGATGATCATTATCCACTTCAAAGATATCCAGGAAATCGCCGCCTAATTCCTCGCAGGGTTGATATATAAATGAAAATTTAATCTTATTATCGGGAAGAGCTTTTGGTAAAAGATTACACTGAAGCTTTTTTGCTAAAGATAGATCATCCATTAGCTTCTTGTTCTGTAACATGACCTTTTCCTGCAGCATATGAAGCTCTGTTACATCTCTTAATACTTCTACAGCAGCAACAATCTCACCATTCTGATTTTTTACAGGTGAACTCATAACTGAAAATATGCGGTCATCTATTATCTCCTGCTTGCAATATGATGTGCCATTGAAAATCGCATTCCTTGAAATACAATTTTCACAGGGAGCTTCACGGCCTAAAAGCTTGTAACAGAGCTCGTCGGTCTTGCAATCCTTTATGCCCTGTGCCATAGCCTTATTAACAAAAATTACTTTATTTTCCCTGTCTACAACCCGCACCCAATCCAGCATTCCGTTTATTATATCTTCAATCATTATTCCACGTTTTTCTTCACTTTTATCCATTTTAACCTCATACCCATCCAGAATATATTAAAGTAATTAAGGACCTATTGACCAGTTAATTATTTAATAATAATTAATAAAATATAATTTGCATCAATGATTATTATTATAATAACAAAACATTATATCCTTAGCAAACATTATTATTTGTTCAAAGTCCACCAAATGTAAAATTAATAATAAATTTTATCCTAATGCATATCTATATTTATCTGTAATACTTTATAAGATTATGGTAATAATACTATTATTCAGTAAAAATTACATGAATTTATGGAGTAAAAAAATGTCGGTAGAAACAGGGTTAAAACAGGAGTTTGTGGATATAAAAAGTCAAAAGGCACTTCAATTTTTCAGCGAAACACTTTTAACGTATATAAAAAAAGGGCTTGCTGAAGGGTTTAAGTCAATAGTGTTTGTTTGTATAGGAACTGATCGCTCAACAGGCGACAGTCTTGGACCTCTAGTTGGCTATAAGCTGGAAAATAATAATTATAATAATTTTTATTTTCATGGAACCCTTAAGAATCCTGTACATGCAAAGAATCTCACGGATACTATAAAGCTTATTGAAACAAAATATGAAAACCCTTATGTTGTTGCTATTGATGCCTGTCTAGGCCAGACCGATCATGTGGGGTATATATCTATCGGTGAGGGCTCGATTAAGCCTGGGGCTGGTGTAAACAAGGAGTTACCGCCTGTTGGGAATATGTTTATTACGGGCATAGTAAATTACGGAGGATTTATGGACTTTCTGGTTTTGCAGAATACAAGGCTATGTATTGTTATGGATATGGCAGATATCATCTCAAGTGGAATAAAGTATGTCATGTGGAAGCTAAATAATGAATATATAAAAATGCAGGATTAATATTGGCTTTTATATAGAAAATATTGGAACTACCTTTTACTTGATAAAGTGCTAGCTTTATTATAAAATTTAAAATAATACTTTTGACAAAGCTATTAAAGAATATTTGCTTCAAATAAAAAAGCAATAATTAGAAAGGTAGTAAGGGCACAATGGAAAGAGAAAAACTTGATAATTTAATAAATAGGATTAATGAACTTGCTAAAAAATCTAAAACCTCTGGACTTTCCGACACTGAGAAAATAGAACAGCAAAGCCTTCGGAAAGAATATATAAATGCATTCAGAAACAATATGAAGAAAACCCTTGATTCAGTTACCGTAGTTGATAAGAATGGAAACAGAAAACAATTAAGGCAAAAGAACAAGGATAATCTTATTAATTAACGAATGACTAAAATATTACTAATACTTTATTTATTAAGCATTTTTTATTATATAATAAACTTTTTAATAAGCTCGTTTAGAGAATTTGAAAGCTCAACCTGTTTTTTAATGACCGTATAGACTTTTTCCATATCATTAACTGATTGAGAAACAGAGTCTACAATGGAAGAAGCATCTTCTGTTCCCTTGCTTGAGTTTTCAGCAACATTTTGAATAGCTTCATTAACCATTTTTAATGTATTGGTTATATTTTTTGTCATTGTTGCAAGATCGTTTGAAAAGATTGTTATTTGTTCCGAGTCAGCATAATACTGTTCACCGGCGTCTTTAAACTTTATGAATTTATCTTTAATCGAATTTTGCATAAATTCCAGTATGTTATTGCTTTCTTGTGATAAACTCGTATAAGCTTCCTGTACGCTTTTTATTGTAGACTTAACGTTAGAGGCTGCGATAGAGGATTCTGTAGCCAGCTTCCGAATTTCGTCCGACACTATTGCAAAACCTTTTCCCTGCTCGCCTGCTCTGGCTGCTTCAATGGCTGCGTTTAAGGCTAAAAGATTAGTCTGTTCGGCTATTCCGGTAATAGTATCAACCATAATTCTTACTTCATCAAAAACCTTGCCTTTCTCAATTGCCTTTATTATATTATCGGCTTTTTCTTTGTAAGTTTTGTCAACTTCTATAAAAGAGTTATTTGCATCATTCTGGACAAGAAAAGCCTTTTCTTTAATAACATTGGCATTATTACAGCTCTCAAGTGCTCTTTGTGAAATATACTGTACACTGTCATTTACTTCCTGAGTGGATGCTGATACTTCTTGTGTTGTAGCACTTGTATTTGTTATACCAAAGCTTATTTCATTTACTGATTTGTTTATTGATTCAAGTTCTCTGGACATTTCTTCAGCTGTATAAGACAAGGTATCGCTTGATTCAATAAGATTTTTTGCATTATCACTTATTTTATTGATGATTTCGGTCATGCTTTCTTTAAGCTTTATTGCTGCTCTGGATAGAATACCGATTTCATCCTTTCTTTCCATATAGGACTTCTTTATGTTTCCTGTAAAATTACCTGATGCCATATTATGTATAAAATCAGTTACAGCTGTAATTGGATGTGCTATCATGTTGCCAATAATTATTGCTGCGATTGATATTATAACAATAAAAATAATTGAAATTATCTGCAATATTAACAAAACTTCATTTACAGGCTGGCTTATATAGTTAACAGGTACGCTTAAACAGAATTTCCATCCATTTAGGTTTGGTATTGCTGAGAAAAAAACATATTGATCAGATTTTTTATACTCAAACTGTACAGAGCCTTTTTCCAAGGACAGAATGTCTTTAGATGCGGCAACAAAGGTATCGGGTATGTTTTTACTTTTGGCAGCAATACTCTCAGTTAAAATATATTCCTTGTCGGAGTAAGCAAGGAATTTGCCGCTTTTGTTAATTACATAGCAGTATGAATCCTTATGAGATACTGTGTTGTTTTTTATTTTTTCATAAAAATTGCTCATTTTTAAGTTTCCGGCAATAACACCAATTACTTTACCATTATCATCCTTTATTGGAACTGAAATAACAGACACAAGGTTACCTGTTGATTTTGATATTACAGGCTCTGATATAACGGTATTACCCTCCATGACTGGTTTCCAATAGGCTCTGTCTTGCAGGTTTCCGGCATTCCTTTTAAGTACTGTATTGTAATCGCCTTTGCTGTCTGCTACAAATAATATGTCATAGAAATCTTTTTTCTTTTCAAACTCCTTTTTCAGAAAAGGCTCAATCTTGTCCCAGTCCAGGCTTTGGATAAGAGGCATTGTAGAATAGACAGCAAGCTCAGTCTTTCTTATTTCGAACATGTCGCTTATCTGTCTTGCATAGCTTTCGGCAGATTTTATGGAGCTGATTTCAATGTTAGTATAAAGCTTATCTTTAACTAAAAAGTATGTAGTCAATATTACAGTTGAAAAAACAAAAATACTTAATAGAATCAAGCTAATAAGCAGTTTTGACTTTAACTTTAGGGATATATTCATAATGAAACCCTCACCTTTGAGTTATATTTGTATTCAACTTTTATTATGTTGTTATGTTGTATATCGGAAAATACTATAGATAATTTATCTAAATTTTATCAACCACAATAAAAGTCATTCCAATTTAAAATCATTGCAATAGGCTGGCTTTAAAGGTATACTTATATTAAAAATAATACGATTTCCTAGTAAGAATTTGTGGGAGGTGGCATTATAAGGATATTTAAAAAGGTAATTAAAATTGCTTTTCTGTCCATTGGAACTTTTATGCTGTTGTTCAGTATATTTTTAACTTTGATGTTTTACAGCAATTTTGGCTTATTTAGAGAACTCAGGGAATTGTACGTCGGTACTGCCATGTCAACATTTACTCATCAATACCTTGCTACAGCTTTTATTAGTGAAGAAGAAATAGATAGAATTATGAAGAAAAATACTGTTCCCATACAGACGGTAAAGTCTAACATTAATGAAATAAAGTTGCCGGATGACGAAGTAAATGATGAAGAAAGTAAAATACCCAGTGAGCCGGAGATTGAGGTAGTGGACATATCTGAGTCTACATTCAAAGGTAAGATGCTTATAGTTAAAGATCCATCCAGAGTCAAGCTTGCAGTTACAAGCAAGTTAAAAAAGATAGGTGAGAAGCTAAATGTTCTTATAAAGTCTGAATCCGGCATCGGAGGCATAAATGCCAGTGGTTTTGTGGATGCTGAAGGCCATGGAAACGGCGGAGTTCCTATGGGCATTGTAATTAAAGACGGCCAAATAGTACACAGTGACAATTCCGCGACCTTTCCAATCATAGGATTTAACAAAGATAATATTCTTTTAGTGGGAAGATATAAGAAGAGTGAGATTGGATCACTAAACTTAAGAGATGCAGTTTCTTTTACTCCATTTTTAATTGTGAATGGTGAACCTCAGATTAAAACGGGAAATGGAGGATGGGGTATCCAGCCTAGAACAGCTATCGGTCAGACTAAGGAAGGAAAAGTCTTGATGCTGGTAATAGACGGTAGGCAAATTTCCAGTATTGGTGCTACTTTAAAGAAAGTTCAGGACATAATGTTGGAATATGGTGCGTACAATGCAGCTAACCTTGATGGAGGTTCATCGACAGTCATGTATTATATGGATGAACGAATGAATAAGCCTTGCAGTCCAGCAGGAGAGAGGTATTTACCTGATGCATTTATAATTAAGGAATGACTAAAATAAAAAACCCCGGCTGCACCAATGATAAGATATGGTGTGGCCAGGGTTTAAATGTCTATTATCTTTCAAAAATATTATTTATGTTTTTAATAATTATAGTTCTTGTACCATCAGGGTTTCTTAAAATTTCAAACCTTTCCTTTTCGTTGAAAACTTCGTAGTCTACTACAACCTCAATACCGCTGTCAATTTTAAGCTTCACCTTGCAGAGTTTCTTTTCAACCCAATCCTTGTCCACTTCAAACTTTTCCACATCAAGACCCTTTTCCTGCATTGCAGTTTGAAAATCCTCATGGAGGTATTGCTTGGTACCGAAAGCATTTTGAGAGAAGGACACTAAATCGATTTCATCTTCCTGACGTATTGTATTAATTACCAGTTCACGGATATCTTCAATATGATCCTCACCTTCTTTAACCTTTTCCCTTATCCAGTTTTCTGTCTCCTTTTTGAAAAGCTTTGTATATGCCCTGCTGTCCATCATAAGATCGGCACCTAAAAAAGTATGGAGAAAAAATTGGGCTACTGGCTCTTTGTCACCTTTAGCGTAAATCTGATTATCCAAAATGATCAGGTCATGTTCATCATTGGAAAAACAGTCTCTGATAAAGGCACATTTCTGTATTTTCTGGTTTGGGGCCGGAAGGCTTATTTCCTGTTTTTTTATATAAATTTTAAAATCGCTGCCGTCCATTTCTATTTCATGGATGTATGAAGTTGTATAATCCATTTTCAATATAGCTATGAATGGCTCATCCTCATTAAAATAGCTTGCAACTATAAGATCTGTTGATGATATACTGTTGTTGGTCTTCATTGCTTTAAACAACTGACGGGCTATTTCTTTGGAGCCTTCCAGGAAATAATCTGTTTCATGGATCATCCTGAATGCCGTTTCCCTCACGATATTCATACCCTCTTTAAAGCGGCCTTTTCTAGCCTCCTCATCGGATAAGGATTTTGTTATGTGTTTTTCAAGGTACTGTTCCAAATCTTCATCCAAATGTAGTTCGTGAGAATTTAGTAAGGGTTCTTCAGATTCTTTATCCAGAACGTGAATAATAGCCCTGTTTATAGAAATTGACACTATATAAACCTCCTTATTGTCTTTGGTACACCCTCACATAGTCAACCGTAAGGGTTTGGGGGAACACAGTAGTGGCATCTGGACTTCCAGGCCAGTTTCCGCCAATAGCAAGATTAAGTATCATAAAGAATGGATGATCGTAAGCCCATTTGTTTGGACTTACACGGCTTGTTGTTTCGGTATGATATAAAGTTCCATCCACATACCATCTAATTACATCGGGTTCCCATTCTATTGTAAAAGTATGATATTCGTCAGAAAGCTTTGGCACTGTGATTTTAGCAGATTTTCCTTCTCCACCGCAGTATCCGGGGCCGTGAATTGTACCATATACGTTTGGAGGTTCTTTGCCGATAAACTCCATGATGTCTATTTCGCCGCATACAGGCCAGGAAGTCGAGTCAATATCATTTCCAAGCATCCAGAATGCAGGCCATATACCTTGACCATAGGGAAGCTTCATTCTTGCTTCAAACTTTCCATACTGTGCTTCAAATTTGCCAAGGGTCTTAAGACGGGCTGAGGTGTAGTTCTTTCCATTATAGCTTTCAGTTATTGCCTTTATTATTAGGTTGCCGTTATCTATGTAAGCGTTTTTAACATTGCTTGTATAATATTGGAGTTCATTGTTTCCCCAACCGGAGCCGCCTATATCGTAAGTCCATTTGGTAGAGTCGGGCTTGGAGCCGTTGGCACTGTCAAATTCATCTTTCCATACCAGTTTCCATTGACCTGATGAAGGATATGGAGTTGGTAATGGAGTTGGAGTAAGATTTACGCCTGATAGATCCTTAAAGGATATATTATCCATATAAATGGTATGATGTTGGTTTATGTTTTCAAATATGCTTCCAACGCTGAAAAGAATCCTTGCATTGGCGTCATCTGCAGAGGCTGTAAACTTAAAGGTGTGCCTAGTCATCTTGTTGGTAAGACTAGCTGTTGTAAACAAATAGGCTGCATATGTAGTTGAGTTTTCCACAGTTGGCCGTATTTCTCTGTCTATAGTGGATCTTGCATCAAAGGATAATTCATATACCTTTCCCTTTGTCAATTTAACAGGACCTTGATAGAAATGTATTGAATGAGGATTAGGGCCTGTATTTGATATGTCTAGGGTATATTCACCGCTTGCAGCGGAAATTGAGGCTGTTGCACCTGCTTCAATCCAGTTAGACCAGCTGGTTGAACTTGTGGAAAAATCGCCGTTTGAAAGAAGATTAGGTCCATTTAAAGGTATTTCGTCTATAATAAGTTCAGGGTAATCTGCTGGAGTTTTATTAAAGTTAACAGCCATTATTATTATGTCGGACATATTTATGTTGCCGTCAAGATTGAAGTCACAAACACCATTATACCCCGGACTTCCTTTTAAAGCGTTGAAGGATAATGCAAGCTTTATAATGTCAGACATATTTATGCTGCTATCACCATTAATATCACCTGCAAACATATCTAAATCATTTAGTTTTAATATTACATCTTCAGCAATAGTGGATAGTTGTATTGTTCTTGAAACATAGCCTTCCTTTGATATTTTCAATATTCGGCTTTGTGATCCGGTTGAAAGAGTTAATTCAAAGGAGCCCGAAGAATTTGTTGTAATACTTGAGCAGCCTGTAAGCTCAACCTTGAAGCCTGAGTTGATATCATCCGGAACATTAGAAATACAGGGTTTCACATAACCTAATAATTTCGCAGGATCAGATGCAAAAGCCTGGGAACAGCTAAAAGATAAAGCTGCTAACAAGGCTAGAGCAAGGCAGGAAATATATTTTGCTTTCTTACTTAAAAACATTAAAACTCCTCCTCAAAATAAAATAAGATAAAATCAAATTGAACCAGGCTGTAAATTTATGTCTATTTAAATCATCCTATATGCAGAATGCTCTTGGTCTTCTTGCTTCCTTGCATTTGTATTTTCCTCCATGAGCTTTCGTCATTTAGTATTTGATATCTTCTTTCTTCTTTTATATAGTTCCAGTCCTTGTCATTCTGATAGTAAATCTGGATACCTTCTGCTTCAAGTATATTCAAGATTTCATTGTCATGGTAATTGTACTCATCATAATCTGTAAGAGCTCTTTGTGCCATTTCAGAGTAAATCTGGTTGAGTTCCAATAATGCATTGTTGAGCTCATCATCCAGCATGGTTACATTAAGTCCGATTCGGGATGCTTCCCTGGCAGTAATAGGATAACCGTGGGAGGGGTATTCGGAATTAAGGTGCTTGCTGATTCTGTCGCATTCACTCTCTTCAGTAAGATGATAGGATAAAATCTCCTTACATACCTTAATGGAGAGGGAGCTTGATCTGTCAAGGGCACCAATCACCAATGGATGTATATACTTGAAAACTTCTGCGTACGGGTTGCCGTGATGCTCATGGGCACGGTTTTCCCAAAGGGTTATTATTCTCTGGAGTTCGTCCTGGCTTACGCGGATTCTTCTGTTTTCCCGTTCATCAATAGGTGAGAGATCATGGCGTATGGAAGAATCTATAGCTGTGAGATGGGAAAGAGGGCCCATAAATATTTCACTTGCACCCATTGCTATCATTGTGGCAGCAGAAGCACATTCAAGAGGTATCAGCACATTGACATTACTGCAGTAACTTCTTATAAGGTTTACTATCCTCAAGGCAGCTTCTACATCACCACCGTTTGATTTTATGAATATGGAGATTTTCTCTTGTCTCCCCATTTTTTTGAATATTTCATAAAGAGCGATAATATCGTTTTGACAAACACTTCCCCTATGAGACATCCAATAAACAAGCATCTTGTGTCCTAGAATGTTTTCTGTTTTTTGCACCAACTTTTGGGTTTTGTCGAAAAGAACCGGTGGTTCCTTTATTTTAAAGGTATTGCTTGAGTTTTCATTGTTTATATCCATAGTTTCTTCAGTGTTTTCAGATGCATCAGCAAAACTTTTTTTGCTAAATTTCAAAACTATCCCTCCCCATTATGTTGTTCACTATAATAAAATTATAACATGAAATATATAATTTTTTACCAATTAAATAATTAAATAAAATAAAGTGCATGTTATAAACTACTATTCCAGGCTGCTTGCAAACTCCTGAGACAGCTTACTTCCGGCAAAAAATCTTGTAAATGATTGGCGGCCTTTTTTAATAGCAACAATGTTCCTATCCACCAAAGGTGCTATGTCTCCTATTTTTTCAGGCGGGGCAGATAATATGCACTGAAAGCCGATACTTCGGAGAAGCAATATACTTTCTCTTATTCTTTCCCCATCCATTTTGCTGAAGGCCTCATCAAAAATAATAAGCCTTATGCAGTTCCAGTTCCGATCATTAACATGGTAAAGCTGGGCGAAGGAAGCCAGCATTGCAATGTAAAACGGTGTCTGGGTTTCGCCGCCGGATTTTTTGAGCAATGTCTTGGAGAGCCTCTGCCTGTTGTTATCCTGGTCATAGGAGTACATGTCAAATCTCAAATAGGTTTTATAATCGGTGTAGAGTTTGATGTTTTTCTCCATTTCCAGCCTGGAATCTGCGTCCATGCCGCTGCCGTAATCCATAATTTTTGAGAACAGCTCATCAATTACCGGGCCGTGCTTTTCAATAAAAACATGGGATGTAATATTATAACCGCTCATTAGCATCGGGTCGGTAATCATATCGTAAAACGGCTTGTAATCAGGATTGGGTACAACGGAAAAACTGAATTGCTCTGAACCCCATCTATGCTTTTTAAGTGAATTATTAAGTTCTGCAATCCTCTCGGTAACATCATCTATATTGGCCTTAAGCTCTGCAAGGAAATGACTCACAAACTGCTCATAGGCCATTGATTTGGCTCCAGTTATTTTCTCCAGATACTGAGGCAGTTTTTCTTCCCGAAGCTCTAAAAGGGTCTTATCGTATTTTTGATTGTCACGTGCACCGATGTCGTAGCTGTAGCCATATTTGCGGTTATACTCAGAGCGGAGGTTTAAAAGGAGCTCCAAATGCTTTTCCAGCTGATTTCTACGAGCACCTAATGAAGACCTATGGTCTGCTATTATTGAATTTGGATTCTTCTTATTTGACAGTTCTTCTATAAACCTTGGTTCACCTGTTTCCGATATCCATTCCTTTGAATAGTTTGCCGTAATTTGCTTGTTTTTAATCTCAGACTGTGCTATTTCATTAGGAAGCTGAACATCACGTAAATTGTCTATGCGTTCTTTAAGTACCCCGCATTTTGATATGCAATCCCTCTCAAGGGATTTAAGTTCCTCAATCTCTATTCCAAGAGCATTGATTTCATTGCTTATGTCATGAATCCACGCAAGGTCTAGTTGTGAGAGCTTGTCTAATATTTCCTGCTTCCTTGACTGCAGATTGGGTATGGCCATTGATTCCTGAAGCTTTCTGTCGTTATCCTGTGCTTCATTCTGGTTCATTGTATCTATATGCCTTATTTTCTTAAACATATCAAAAGAAGACTTGATGAGCTTATAATCTTCTTCCAGCTCGTTTTTTTCCAGTTCCAGCCTTGCAATTTGCTCCTGAATGGACTTTTTACCTATAAGAGGTTTTTGCCAAAGAGAAGGACTTATTTGGCTTGCAACATAGCCTTGATAGAGCATTCCAGTATCCGTTACAGAGCGGTCGTTTTTTCTAAGGTCGGTAACACTATCGCACTTTATAACCCTGCCAAGTAAAAAGTCAACGTACGCACGGGCATATGGATCATCAGTGAAAACTTCCTCAGCAAGGCTTCCCTTTAAACATACCGGGTTAGAGGAAAGTGCTTTTTCTCCGTCAATAAGCCCGATATCATAAATACCTTTATCAAGCTTTATTTGCTCATAACACTTAAGGGCTTCAGGATAGTATTCTGGAGCTACCAGTATATACTGCTTCTGTCTGTTCATATATCCTTCAATGGTGTTGACCCATCTTGCATCGGGAATTTCCAGAAGGTCCGCCAGTATATTTACAGCAATGTCCTTTTTATACTTCAATGAGAGACGAAGCTGAAGTTCTTCCTTCAGAGTCTGCACTGTACGGTCAAAAGGCTTGATATTCCTCTTAAGAGCAATTATTTTTTCTTCACATTCTTTAAGGACAAGGGACTTTGAATCCAAAAGCTTACTAAGCATATGCCCAAGATTGGAAAGAGAGGTTTTAAAAGAATCTCCTGATTCCATCAGCTTATGGTACTGGTCACTGCTTAAGCTTGATAGGTTGTAATCCCTTATATCAAGCAGCTTTCCTATTCCATGCTTAAAGCTAGTAAGACTTGTATAGAGCTCGTTGAGCTCATCATTAATAGAGTCTTTGTTACTTAGTCTCCCAACATGTCCTATGAGGTTCTCAGTATCTTCTGCCGCAGAACTCCAGTTAAGACCGTATATATGGAAGCGGTTTACCAGTTCATTGATAGTGCTTTCAAAAGATCTTATCTTTTCTTCTATTGTTTTCTTCTCACTCTCAAGGGCTTGTTGGTTTTGGTAAAGGTTATCCTTCCCCCGCTGCTCAATAAGGCTGTCACGGGAAGTGGACTTTTCCATGATTTCAGCTGCTAGTTTGGCCTGGTTTCCAGCTTTTTCAGCATATTGGTTTTCCAGGTTTTCTATATTATCCTTAATCTTATTAATTTCCAGCAGGTTTTTTTCCAATTCCGATCTGTCGATTAGATATTGATATATATCAAGCTTTTGTCTTTCATCCTGCAAAGCCTTGTAGTTCCTGCTTATATTCTCCAGGTCTGTAATTCTGGATTTCATAAGGTTGGCTTCCTGTTCAAGCTTCCTGTAATGCCTCAAGTTTTCCTGCATTGCAGTTATATCCACATTATCCTTTGCATCACATATATTACTGGTGATGAACTCCTCAATGTCTACAATGGGTGAAAAGGATACGGCTTTTTTTAGGAGACTGAAGTAGTTGTCACGAAGCCCTCCAAAAAGGCTCTTTATTTTAGATTGATAGGCTCTTCCGCTTTCACTGAACTCAAAAAGGTTCTTATCGTAATTCTTCCTGAGGTAAGCCTTCAGATCCTTTATGGAAAGAGGACTTTCATCTACTATGAAGTAGTTTTCAGGAATAGGCTCCTTCAGTATAAAATAGGTGCTTTCATCCTGAACAGAGAAATTGCAGTCAAATACAACTCCCAAGGTCAAATAGCGATCTTTTTCGGTATCAAAAAATTCACAAACAATATAGCTGGAAAATGGACCTTCCCTTAAAGACAAAAAACCTGTCTGGCCGTCATCACCGTATTCACCGCGAAGGTACCCTTTAAGCGTTCTACGTGAACGGTCGTTGGCAGCTTTATTGAAAAAATGCTGCCCATTTGTATCTCCTAAAAGAACCAACTGCATTGCATCTATGATTGTAGTTTTACCTGCACCGGTTTTTCCGGTAAGGAAGTTTATATCATCAAATTCAATAACCTCTAGAGAATAATAATGCCAGTTAACCAGCAGAAGGCGTGTCAGTTTTTTCATTGGTTTTCCTCTCCACGTATAACATCAGGGTCAATGTCATCAACGTCATCATTTTCATAAGTCTCACCTATCTCATAAGTCTCATCTATCTCATTACGTTCATCTCCATTGGGCTGCAAATCTGAAGCAAGGTCTTCCTGAAGACTGCTAAATATCCTTCCAATTGAGTCATTTGGGAGAACCATGAGTATTGATGGAAATATAATGAGCTTGCAATCAGGCTCTGTCCAGTCACCGCTCAGTTTTTGTATGATATTGAACCGGGATAAAAGCTTGAAGGTATCGCTTAAATCCTTGTCCGAAGGTTTTCTTTTCAGTGTATTGAAGGTCATGAGGCGTGAAACCACATCATATGTGGTAACTGGTATAGTAGATCTTAATGTAAGCTTTTCACGCTCTTCATCGTACAAAAGCCGCAATGTGTATATAAAAAGAGTTGTAATGCTGTTAAGATGCAATCTGTTATACTCATACTCGCTTTCAATATATATAACTCCCAGGTTTCTGTCCTTTAATAGGTTCCAGCCTGCATATGACAAATATGTATTTATAATTTCAAAGTTACGGTCAATAAAACGATACTCCGGGTTGGATTTCATCATACCTGTATCTTCATCATATGTTTCACTTATGGTAAAAGTTTTTGCCAGAATACTGTTCACACATTTTCGGAACATGTTTTGCTCTGATATGCTAAGCTTTTCGAATTCTTCAATCCAAAGGTTTGTCATTGTTTTCCTCATCTTTCCTTATGAATCTCATATTTGGGTATCGGTATCCCTTATTTTCAATATATCCTTCTAAAAATTCCACATCATAAAAGATCCTTTTTTCTCCTGACCTCATTGCAGCCAGAAGCATCATGACAAAGCTCCTGTCATCCTTTATGTAAAGGTCCCGGCTATTAAGCACCTTTCGGCTTCCAAATTCCTTTTCCATATACTCAGCGACCTGCTGCTGGCTATATAGGCTTTTAACGCTTTTCAGGAAATCACTCAGCTCATTTTCCGGATGCTCTGTTTTAGTGATTTTAATTTTCTCAGGCGGCTCAAAGGACCGTATCTTCCTATTTGATCTGCAATATGGGGATTTTTCATCAATATAGCTCTGCTTAAAGAGTTTTAAAGATGATGAAACAACCTCTTTTTTGTCTTCATCCAGATCGGAATATTTCATCAATATGTCTGCAAGCTTTGTTTTTACGCTCTGGTCATAGTTTAAAAGATATATCATTTTATCTATGGAGGCCTTGGTATAGGCCGAGTTCTTGTTTTGTATCTCCTGCATCAGCCTGTCTATCCCCTCGAAGGTATCGTAAATCTCATATAACTTCTGGGATAACTCTTCCATACCGCTTTCCGGATCATTGTATTGCCTTTCCTTGATACCAAGAGCTACTATGCGTTTTCTAAGCTCTTCATTGGAACGGATTTTGTCTATCATGGTCATTATGGGCACTTTGAATCGCAGCACAGAGTCCCTTGTTACCAGAGGGTGGAATATTCTCTCATTCACCAGCACCTGGTAACCTTCAAAGTGGTTCTTCAAAATATCATTGGCAGCTGCGGAATTGTTTAAAATTTGATGGTACCTTCGTATGTTGTTTAGTAACACCTTTAGGGAGTCCCGAAGCAAATTGCAGTTGGTGTACGCGGACTCCAATGCAGTAAACAGGTAATCCTCCGAATCATCACTTAAAACTGTCTTTAAGGATGAATAGGTGTTAAAAGCATATGACTTGTAGCTTTGAGTGTTCTCCTGTGTAATTGAATGCAGGAATTCAATCATGCTCACGGAATACGGAGGTATAGTGACTATTTCATCATAGGATCGCTGTTTGTACTCAATTTCGATCCAGTTTGTATCACGAAGCCTGCGTAATATTAGATGAGCCATAGAGGACCATGTGATGGATTGGGGCCCTTCTATATTTATGTCCGATAAGTCGGATAGGGCTTCTTCCAGTTCTGCTTCAATGTCAATGGGGATCATTAGATCCCCAAGACATTCTGCAAATATATTAACAAGGCTTTCCTTATCTATGTAAAGTTCGTTCTTGAAGGCTTTTCTCAGGGACAGAAGTATTTCTACATAAACATTGCGGTTTTTTCCTGTCAGTATCCTGAAAAACTGACCCGGTATAACATCAAAGACTTTCATGTAACCTCCGGCTTTTGGTTTGTCATGGGATACCGATTGGTTATCCCAAGCAATACATTATTATAATATATATTGTATCCGGGCGGCAAGGAAGAAATTGTTATTTGCAACTGTTTATAAATTGCAGCTGTTAGTAGTTTTCAACCCAAACTCATATGGTAATAAAGGTTTTTTACCGCTCTGATCACCGAAGTTTATAGGAAGCTGATTTGCATTAGCTGGCCAAGTGAATGAGAGTACGGTAGATATATTGTTGATGGATTTCAAGAACACAGGTTAAGTGTTTACCAAGAATGTGCAAAAAATCTTTATAGTAATTCTCATGACATTTATGTGACTTTTGATACTTTTAATGGTAATCATTTTGGAAATATTGATAGATTACTCTTTTCCTTAAAATATTAATATAAAAATAAGCTTTTTAATAGAATTGACACGATCATAATCCTATATGCTTGTAGCAAACTTTGTATTTTTATACTATAATTAAAACGGAATTTGTGAAAAGGGGGTACATGATTGAAAAGAATTTTATTAATAATTACCACAGTCTTACTAATTGTAGGACTTCTGCAGAGTTTTGGATTTGCACAAGATGATGCTCCAAACTTTGTTGGAATCGCTTATGGAAATGGTTCTTTTATAGCTATTGATGATAAAGGCGGGATTGAATTATCAAGTGATTGTGTTCGGTGGACTCAAACATATATTGAGCAATATAGTCGTTTGCTTAAAGTTATTTGGGGGAATAATCAATATTTGGTGCTAACTTCTACAAAAATACTTACTTCCCCAGATGGATATAAATGGTCTTCCTTTAAGTTTGGAAATCGTGAAGATACCGTTGCTGTTGACGATATTATATGGGATGGAGAAAAATATATTGGTGTAGGTTATCGTTCGATTATCACTTCTACAGATGGTCTTAATTGGAAAGAACAAGATTCTAAAGGGGCTACATATCTTAATTCAATTATTTATACTGGTACCGAGTATATTGCTGCAGGAGGTTATATGGGGTCAGGTAGAGTAATGAAGTCAACGGACGGCTATAATTGGTCTGAGTGGTATGGATTAATGGAGGAATATGGGGATGATTCGTTTAATAAACTATGCTGGAATGGCAAAAGCTATTTGTTTCAGACATCATTTCAATACCTTTTTATATCAGATGATTTAAAAGGGGGATCAAGTGTTTATAAAACAAGTAAATCAATTTATGACATAGTTTCGTTTAATAATAGATTTATAGCAATTGCAGGTAATGGAATAGTTTACGCTTCATCAGATGGGAAGAATTGGGGTGCTCGACAGTTAGATTCAACATACTTTTTGAATAAAATAATTAGTTTAAATGGAAAACTGTATATCTTAGGTGAATCGGAAAGTGAAAAATTCATTTTAACATCAGAGGATGGAGACGTATGGAATAGGATTGATTATTCCGTTAAGAATTTATTATGTAGAAAAATTTCAGGCTATATTACGCCTGATTTTATTCAAAATAAGATTTTTGTAAATCCTTATTACTTGCTTGATTTTAATATCGAGATTGTTGGAACCGATTATCATGCTAAAACAGATTTTGATGGATACTTTGAAATATTTGTGCCGGATAATCAAATAGCTGCTAATGCTGTTTACTCAATAAAAATAAGCAAACAAAACTATTTGCAGAGAGAATTGAATAATATATCTATTGAATCAGATGTGAGTTTATCACAGAAAGATAAACCACTGACCATGTTAATTGGAGATATTGATAATAATGGTGTAATAAACATAGCAGATATTATACAAATGACAAATAGTTTTAATAGTGTTGATGGCGATTCTTGGTATAGATATGCCTATGATTTGAATAGAGATAATGTAATAAATATGGCAGATATTATTATGATAGCAAAAAATTTTAATATGGCTTCGACAGATTATCTCAATTAAATACTGGTGTATTTTTGCAAATCAGCTATTCCTGCTGGTTTCCAGCAATCTAATTAGATTAAAAAGAAGCCCTGTTCTGCATCTTCACAGTCAGGGCTTAATATATAATAATTAATTGCTTTTTACCAGAATTTTGTGCTTACATAAACCACCTATTTTTATATTTCTTGACGGGTTATTAAAGGTAACCAAAGCCGACTTGCTGTTTTCTTCAAGGGGTCATTATTTTAATAAGGATATTTGTAGGTTTTTACTATAACATCAAACGTTATTGAATTCATGCCTGGAGCACTTGCCTTTACCTGCAGCGTCTGCTTGATTCCACTATAGTTGGAATATACTTGAAATCCCTCTCCCAGGAATTTTGGATATGTACTTGCTGCTGTGGCAATTCCGCTAGAGTCTGTATAAACCGTGATTTTACTTTTATAATCTCCTCTCATAACAACTGTTATAATGGGGTTTGGAAGTACTTCGAATGTGATGGGAATACCAATAAGAGGACCACCTGAAGGGGCTATTGCTACTACCTTTTGGGGAATCATAAACCCACGCCCACCCGGTGCTGCCGCTGTCGGATTTGATAACCTCAACTCCTGCTGCAGTGGGCAGAGTGAGTCCACATATAAAGTTCCTACTGATCCTCCGGCAGCAAATGCTGTTCCGGGAGTGGTGTTTACTATAAATATGAATACAAGCAGGAGTGACAGGAAGCATGTCATTAAGGATGCCTTACCTTTACGCCCATATTGCGTCTGGGTATTTAGTTTTAAATTTTCCATGTTAAATTCCTCCGTATTATTATTTTATGGTCATAAAGCTTGCTTTATCCTACATTGCGAACACGTGTTCTATAATTATTATACCTTGTCTGGACTCTCAAGTAAAGCGGTGTATATTTGTAAACCAGCTTCTAACGGCGGTTGTGAAGGCTTTTAACGACATAGATAATTGAAGGAAAAGATTGAAAGACTCATATAAACCGAGCAAGTGCTTCTAGAATGTTTCGCTATTTATAAATGCCTTCATGATGGCATCAGATTTATTGTTAACAAGATGGTCACAAAAATGAAAAAGGAGAGTATATTATGCATGTATATTCTTGGGATAATGAAGGCAACTACAGGTGCCTTGGTGAAATACGGGTAACATTGAAATAATATGATACATACTTAATTATAATTTAAACATAAAGTATATGGAGGATATCAACCTAAATTATTAGTTATTTATGTAAACAATAATTTAGTTGGTATCCTCCATATATTAATCAAAGAAATTCCGTTTGACCTTGTCACTTGCCATATACTTGTTTTCAAAAAAGAGTGGCTGTAAAAGCAATACATTATTAATAGGGAAATGACATTAAAGTTACAAAAAGTGAAACAAACCTCTTTATGGCTTTTGGTTCTGCTTAATTTGACAAAGCAATAAGATTCATTTATAGTTGTATTAATGATTAATGGTTAGTCTAGATATTAAAAGATTAATCACTTTTAATATTATTAATTTATTAGGGGGACCTATATGAAAAAATTTAAAATTGCAGGTATTATATTGCTGGTAGCAATCCTGGCATTTTCTTCTGTTGGATGTGGCGGTATAGATAAGGAAGAAGTTAGCAAAGGTGAAATTATCAGCAACGAGAAATCTAGTGAAAAGCCTAGTGAAGCTAGCGAAAAGCCAAGCGACAAGCCAAGTGAGAAACCTAGTGAAGAGCCAAGTGAAAAGACAGATAAAAAGTTGGATTTAGGTAAAAATGAAGGGGACACATATAAGAACGACTATTTTGGGTTATCTGTAAAGCTTCCAAAAGGCTGGAAGGTTGCAAGCGACGAGGAAAAGAAACAAGTTTTAAATATGGGTAAACAAGTAGTGGCTGGTGACGACAAAGCCAAGCAAGCCGAAGTGGAATTGGCAGAAGCAAAATCAGTATACCTGCTTATGGTTTCAAAGATAGGGATGAACCAGCAGTCATATGATAACGGCAATTTTATGATTATGGCTGAGAAACTCAGTTTTTTGCAGGGTATAAACAAGGGAAGCCAATATTTGGAGCATGTAAAAAAGGGATTGCAGGATGTAAAAGCCCAAATGCCTTACAAGCTTGATAAGCCTATATATTCAGAAAAAATCGGGGGCAAGGAATTTGCTGTTTTAGATGCAGTAATGGAGTCTGAACAGTTAAAGCTTACACAAAAATATTATGCATATGTTATGAAGGGTTATGCACTTGTATTTATAGGTACCTCAACAAATGATGAAAACGCAAAAATTATTCAAGGTATGCTGGACTCAATGAAGTTTGAATAATCATAATAATATTGATATGAGTGTCATTGCTAATTCTAGTGATGATTATTGAATGAAGGCTTTTAGGTTAATACCTGCAAAGCCTTCTTTTTTTGTCTATGAAACTATGATTTCTTTTTATCTTAAAATATGGGATAGCATATGAAAAATCAGGTCTGCAAAAACACATAATGATTTTATTATGTCAATTAATGAATAATGAATGTATGAAAAGCTTAATAATACACCTCAATCAACCGATACATAATTATAAATTTAGTAATGAGGGGGGTCGCATGTTAAAGGGCATAAAAATTATATCTGTAATATTAGTACTCTGGGTGGTTCTTGGTACAATAAGCAGTATTGCGGTTGCACCCGGATTTAAGAATCCATCAAAGGGTTTGTCCAATTCAAATGCCTCCCAGGAAGTAGAAAATGTTTATTCGTATATATACAGTCTAAAGGGAAGAGGAGTTTTGTCCGGACAACAGGAGTCTACATGGGTAAATAATAATCCTGACTATGAAATGGATTACATTAAAAAAATAAGCGGTAAGCTGCCTGCAATCCGGGGATTGGACTTTATAAACAATGATCTAGACGGAGTAACAAACCGTGCTGTCAAATGGTGGAACCAAGGCGGAATTCCTTCAATTTGCTGGCATTGGGGTGCACCAACAGTTGGTATAGGTTACGAGGCCAGCAAGGGTACAATAGATATAAATCAGGCATTAACTCCGGGAACAGCCTTAAACAAGGCAATGATGGATGATATGGCAAGGGTAGCACAAGAACTGACAAGGCTCAGGGATGCAAAGGTTCCTGTATTGTGGAGACCTTTTCATGAACTGAACGGCCACTGGTTCTGGTGGAGCAAAGGAGGGCCGGAAGCCTTTAAAAGCCTGTGGAAGCTTATGTATGACTGTTATACCAATACCTATGAACTAAATAATCTGATATGGGTATTGGGTTATGCGGAAAAGCCTGATCCAGCATGGTACCCGGGAGACCAATATGTTGATATAGTTGGTTCAGATACATACAATGCCGATATTCAGCATGGAATGTACAAGGCACTTCTAAACATATATGGTGATAAAATGCCTATCGCTTATCACGAATGCGGGAATATCCCTGATCCGGATGAGATGAAATCCTGTAATACAAATTGGTCCTGGTTTTTGACCTGGCACACATCGTTCATTAAGAAAGAGAATTCTGCAAGCTATGTAACGAAGGTCTACAATCATGATTTCATTATAACCCTTGATGAACTCCCGAACTTGAAGGATCCAAACAGCAAGGCCGGTAGCAATCATTATACCTATTACAAATTGGCGAATAGAAAAAGCGGTAAACTGCTGGATGTAAAAGATGTATCAGGTGTAAATGGGGCAGATGTCATACAGTGGGCTGATAGAAACGGTTATAACCAGCAGTGGAGATTCGTCAAAACAAATGATGGGTACTATAAACTGGTTAATCGCTACAGTGATTTGCTTCTGGACGTTTCACAAAAATCAATACTAAATGGTGCAAGGGTTGTCCAATGGAGGGATATAGGAGGTCATAACCAGCAGTGGAAATATACAAAAGTTGAAGGGGAATATTTCAAGCTGGTAAACCGATATAGTGGAAAGTGTCTTGATGTCAGCGGCGGGTCCAAAGTAAATGGAGGAAAAGTTATTCAGTGGGGGTACACCGGCGGAACAAACCAGCAGTGGAAGTTTGTTAAGGTTGAATAGGTTATAGAGGCTAATTTAATATCAAAAGATTCCCACCTTAATTGTTATAATAAAAGGGTGGGATTTTTTATTGTTTGAGAAACTTAGGGAATTAAAAAATTTTGCAGAAATGAACCTTGAATGATAAAATTCTCTCTTATTTATGGTGCACCAAGAAAGGAGAAACATATATGAGCGAGATTGATCTGATAAAGTGCTGGCAAAATGGAGATATGGATTCCTTCCGGGCATTGTATGAATGTTATAGTTCTCCTGCTATCCGCACAGCTTTCCTCATTACTGGCAGGAGGGATATTGCTGAGGATGTTGTACAGGATGCATTCATACAATCTTATAACAACATTAAAAAGCTTAGGGATCCTGAAAAGTTTCGGTCATGGTTTTATAGAATACTTGTAAGGTTAAGTTGGCAGTATTCTTCTAAGGAAAAGGGTAAAGTGCCCTTTGAGGAAGTTAGTTTCACGATGGAGTCGGAATCTATTAATACGGCTGAAATTTTAGAGCAATATGAGATGAAACGCGTATTGCATGAAGCGGTTTCAAAGCTCAGCACACCCCTTAAGACAGTTGTAGTGCTGTACTATTTTAATGAACTGACTGTTAAAGAGATAGCCGGAGTACTAAACTGTTTTGAAGGAACCGTAAAATCCCGGCTTCATAACGCAAGAAAGTTTCTTGAGAAGGAATTAAGGAATGATGATATTGCAAAGGGTTTATATTTCCAGCAAGCGAAAGGAGTGTAGAAATTATGGATACTAATAAAAAATTCGATAATTTAATGAAGGACTACTTAGGTGACATATCAGAAAAAATTGATTGTGAACCTGAAATGCTTAAACAGATCGAAGAAGGAATTAAGAATAGTGAAGGCAAGGCTGGACATTCAAGAAACAATAATCCATATAAAAATTTCTTTGGATTGAATATGAAGAGAGTGGCTCTAATTGTTATTTGTTTTGTTGTTATGTCAATGGGGCTGACAGTTATGGTATCTGCTGAAGCAAGAAATCTTGTAAAAGATGCGTATAATAGTGTAATTTCAATTTTTATAGTTAAAGAAACCAAAGATGGGATAAACATTTCTGAAGTTCCTGATACAATTCTTATGGATCAATCATTTAGTGGACAACTAGATGATAGGAACATTACCAGCGAGGAAGTAAAAAAGAAGTTCGGTGTTGATCTGTTTTTCCCTAATGAATTTGGAGGCAGATGTACCAAGATAATAAGCTCCTGCATAACGACCGTTTACCAAATTAGTTACAGAGAATCGGAAGATCTGGCAAGTAAACTCCTTACCGGAGACCAGGATGCACTATTTGTTTCACTAAAAAATAAAAAGAAAAACACGTTGGGTTGTGTGTATTTTGATAATAAGTCTTATAAAAACTTCTGGATTTATATGGAGAGTGCAGCCCAAAAGCCTGCTGAAACGGGTAAAATGCTCGAGAAGATTGATATAGAAGGTGTCCAGTGCAGGTATACTTTAAGACCTTATGCAGAATACCAAACAAAGCAATATTCTACTGTTACATCTGATGACCGAACAATAAAGGGATCAGGAGAAGATATGTCAAAGGAACCTTACTATATCGGTAAATACTATTATATTAAGTGGACATACAATAATGTGGACTATACAGTGAGGCTTGAAAATGAATCCGATTATGATGATGCAAAAGAATTTGTTGGTGTGTACATTAAAGAATTGAAGAAGTGGAAAAGTAAATAGCTCAAATGTGGAAGTTATTTTCCATTCATTCTTTAACATATTTGCAACCTTTTTTGTAAAATTTTAAGAATTTTACAAAAAAGGTTGCAAATTTTTGTTAAATATCGTAGTATAGTGTTAGTTTTTCCATATAATAGCTTTGAGTTTGTCCTATTTATGTATTTCTAATTGGAAAAAATTTAGGGGGAGATCTGAGCATGAAAAAAAAAGTAATGTTAAAAGGAAAGCTGATGAGGGTTTCTATCCTTCTCATCGCACTGTTTACAGCAACAATCTTTTTTATCACCAATACCAATGTTAATAATTTAGTGGAGAATAACATCTCGGCAAAATTGGACAGTGTATCATATCTGGGGATGGATATCATCAAAAGTAAATATTATGGTGATTGGAATGTAAAGAGCGGAAAGCTTTTTATAGGGGAAAATCTGATAAACGATAATTTCGAGGTTGTGGATGCAATTAAAGAAAAAACAGATGCATTTGCAGCTATTTATGTTAATGACGAAAGTGTGGCTACAAACATAGTTGATGGGGATGGTAAAAGAACAGTAGGATCCAAGCTGTCCAATGAAGCAGCTCAAAGTGTTTTAAATAATGGTATTACCTATGAAGGAACGGAAGAGATACTTGGTCAAAAATATAATGTTAAATATGTACCTTTAAAAGACAATATGGGCAAAGCGATTGGAGCATGGTTTGTAGGTGTGCAGAAAATAGATGTTGGCAGCCAGGATGGGAAAATAAAGCAAATGAGGACTTCCATTGTTGTTATTTCAGTGTTATGTGGTTTACTAGGTTGCATAATATTGATGTTTTATTCAAAAAAATACCTTAAAGATATAGATACACTTAAGGTTTCATTCCTTGGGTCAAGTTCAAACAGCAATAAAACACAGCAAAAGGTTTTGAGGATGTCATTACTGCTTATAGGAACATTTATTGTGATTTGGTTTGTTATACAGGGCTTTACAATTGGGAATGTTGTTAATAAAATTGTAGACAGTAATGTAAAAGATAAGTTGAATGCCGCTTCAGAATTGGGGTATATGCTTATTGAGGAAAAATATAAGGGAGATTGGTCAATTGTAGATGACAAGTTGTACAAGGGTACAAATTCTTTTAATGGTAACGCTGAAATAGTAGACACAATCGGTTCTATTACGGAATCCCGTTCAACTATTTTTATGAACGATACAAGGATTTCAACAAATATTTTACAAGCTGATGGCACAAGGGCTATAGGAACTAAAGCATCTAATGAAGTTATAAATACTGTTTTAAAAGAGGGCAAGGAATTTACAGGAGAAACCACAGACGTGGAAAAGATATGTGTTGCGAGATATATGCCGCTTATTGATAGCACCGGCAAAACTATTGGCATGTGGTTTGTAGGTATCGACAAAAAGTCTATTAGTGACCAGATAACCGATCTGAGGAAACCCATTACCCAGATTAGTATAATGGCCATTATAATTGCATTTATGACATTTTTATTCCTGTCCAGAAGGATGGTTTATGATGTGGATAACTATGATATCAAACTTTCAGCCTAAATATCTGACATGACCTTTATGAATGGCTAAGAGATAACATCCGATTCTTATCGTCCAAAACCCCATTAATCGTCGGGATTTTGTCCTTGAGAAAACGAACTTATTTCTTAGCCATTACTTATGACAGTTTTAAAATATGGCTCACGATTGCCTAATGGCTATGGTTAAACATGATTCTATGTTAAATGGTACAAATCTTACTTTGAATTATGGTTACCCCACATTATAATATTGTCACTGGCTATTTCAACTGCTGTCGCTTTATCCTTACCTATTTTTACTATAACGTTTCCGCTTTCCACATCGCATGTTATATAAAAATTATAGCGTCTATTCTGTCTGGGATAATAAATATAATATTTTGAACCTTTGGGCGAAGGATTTTTGATCTTGCCAACAGGTAATACTCTGTAATAAGCCAATATACTTCCTATATCAGAGGGATCAGGGGTTTGGGCTGGAATTTGTGACGGAACATATAGCTTCTGATCAGTAATGCTTTTTGTAATGTAACCACGTTCTATTGCATTTGCGGTGTTGTTCGCAATCATTTTTGCGTTTATTTCATCAGTTTTGGCAAGTGCTTTATTACCGGAGTTTCTGAAAAATAAAAATGAAAGCACTAGTATTAATATAATAGGAAGGATTTTTACTATATTATATACCGGATTTTTATCATCAAGTTGTTTCAACTAATTCACCCTCCCTAGCTTTCTCAAAATTGGTAATCTAATTATAACACTCTTATGTTTCAATAGAAATATTATCCTATGACATTTTGGGGTGGGGTGTCACGCAAAAATCAACTTAATTTTGCGGAAAATATCACAAACCTTGCAGTGACAAAATCCATAATATATGATATATTTACCAATAATTAATGACATAGGAGGGGAAAAAGATAATGGCTATACAAACGAAAAAGTTATATAAAATAGTTATATCTATTGGTATGCTGCTATTATTACAGCTAATCTTTACAACAGTTGCAATAGGTGAAGGAAATATTATACTACCCAAAGATATGAACCAGAATAAGGTTACAGGATTTATTGTGTTTGACTTTAATTACAACTGGACATCTTCAGCAATAATAAAATCCGGCTTTCAATTAGAGATATTGGGAACAGACCTGACTGCAACAAGTGATAGCAGAGGATACTTTGAAATTAATAATGTTCCTCAAAACGTTGAAGAGTTTACTATTAGAATTTCTAAAGCTGGATACCTTGCAAGGGAAGTTAAGCTGTTGAACAGCTACGATAAGACACAAACAAATATTGAAATGTGGGCTGGAGACATTCCTAATGATGGTGTGCAGGATGATATTATTAATATGAAGGATATAATGGCAATGGCTAAGTCGTTCAACGTTACATATGAAGATCCAAGCTACGCTGAATATAAGGACTTAAATGGAGATAATGCTATTAATATGTCCGATATTCTCATAATGGCAAAGCATTTTAACACTAATACAGGCAGTTATCCTGCGATTGAGCAGTCTATAGTTAAAAATATTGAGGCTGTTAGAGAAGATACTATAAAAATAACATTTTCAAAAGATATGCAGTCTAACTCAGGATTGTCATCGCCTTTGTATGGAGATGTTGAAAATGTAGCACAATATACTATAAAGAATAGTGATGGTGTAATTATTACAATTAGTAATGCTATTTATTCCGCAGCTGACAGGTCTGTAACTCTTGTATTGTCAGGAAAACAGTCAGGGGACTGCTCGATAAGCATTATTGGATTAAAGGACAAGTTGGGGCAGGAAGTGGAGCCTGTGTATAGAATCATTAATATTTATGACATGACAGCACCAACTGTTAAAAATGTATATTATAGTGATACTTCAAAAAATAAAATTATAGTAGTATATGATGAAGAAATGGCTACTTCTGGGCTTTATTCAGTACTCTTGCCTGAAAACTATAGATGGGATAATGATATATCTAATGGAACCAATTATGAAGTTCTCCCAGCGGGTTCGACAGTTGCTGTTTTACCAACAGACAGTAAAGTAGTGGTTATAAGCTTGGGACAGGGAAGAGAGACAACATCCAATACATCTCTTAAGTTTGGTAGTATTTCTGGTAGTGTAATATATGCCGTGTCAGATAAAGCGGGAAATTTAATGATTCCTGGAATGACCCGAAATGCCGATTTAGAACCAAGGGTAACAATAGCCGATCAACCACTGGAAATAACATCAGGAAGCACATTAAGAGTAAGAGTAACCGGCGTAAATCTTGTGCAAGTATCACAGGAAGACTTCGCATATACATTAACATATAATTCTGCTGCCCCAAGTTATTTAACGCCGTTATCAGCTAAGCTTGTTGATAAAGAAGGTATACAATACATTGAATTTACTGTTCCTCAAGATACATTTAATGCATACACGGATTTGTCAAATGTCCAAATGAAAACAGTGGTGAACCCAAAAGCTACAATATCAGCACTAGGCACAGCTATTACCGGTAATGCCGCTTCAGCTGTTGCCAATTATTCTACGTTTAGGACTTCTATCAAATCAGTGTCAATTTATGATTATTACAGTGTTATTGTAAAGCTTGAAGGGAAGATTTTTGCATCGGAATTAAATAACTTTATATATAGTGTTATACTTTTTCAAGGTATGAACTCAATTGCAATTAATGGTGCATCACTAATAGGTTCAGACACATGCTCAAACACAATTTTGCTTAATACTGGTGCGATAGATGTTACAGGAACTGTAACTTTAAAGACTTTACCGGATGTATTTGTAACAGTAAAAGACTTTAATGGATTATGTATTAAAGGCAATACAACAGGAGTTTCAGGAAGATCGGTTTTTGTAGCAGGGAATATTTCTACAACTGGAGCAATGGGAAAAAAGGTTAAAAACGGTGACACTATTACTATAAGTCTTAACATGGCTCCCCAAAAAGTTTCAACAGCCGTTGTTGAGCCTGACGTATCAGGAAAGGCTAAATTAGTAATCGCAGGAGTTGGAACCATAACAGGATTTACTTGTAATGATTATGATTCAGGTATAACTGCGAATGTTATTATTAAAGAAAGGCAAATTGTTATAACATTTAATGTTCCGTCTGAGGGAAACAGCCTTGGGTTTGGTGCAGTTAATACAATGAAATTTGTTCCCGATCCCACTTTTACTAATATAGCAAGTGAGCCTGTTGATGTTGGAGTAACACCAATATTCTAAAAACCTTTGATATACACAAGTGTAGTATCTTACGGTTTTTTACTTAAATGAGTAACAAATAATCTTCTTTATAAGGTGCCTCTTATGTAGTATAATACAAGAGGCACCTTAATTGTATTTGTTGAAATATTACATAATACATTATCAATTATTTCAGTTCTATTACATTTTCTTTACACTTATTTTCAATGTGTTGACTCTAAAATATTGCTCTGATATAATTTGTCTTGAATCAAGATAGGTGATACATGCCAGATATCTTGAGTAAATAATTTTAGGTCGGGCTATAAAATAGACGGAAAAGGCGTATCTCGACCGTATTTTATAAAGCCTTATTCCAAATCACAAAAATTACAAGGAGGAATTGAGAGTATGAAGAATCTCAAGAAGATGTTATCGGTTATCGTAGTTATTGCAATGCTTGCTACTACTATGATACCAGCATTCGCTGCTGATACAGCTGCTGCTCCAAAAACTGATGCTGAAATAGCACAAGGTTTGGGAGTTGTTATCGGTGGAAACGGTGGAATTACAGAAGATTATTTGAAGGCATCAACACAAAGGTACCAATCAGCAATTATTTTCCTCAGGTTGTTAGGTCTCGAATCTACAGCTAAAGTTTTTGACGGTAAAGATAACTTTACTGATGCAAAATTATTAGCTGCAGATATGCAGAAATATCTTGGTTACCTCAAAGCTAATCCTCAATATGGATGGATTGGATCAGGTAACGGTAAATTCGATCCTACTTCAGCTACTTCAGCTCAAGCATTCTACAAAGTATTGCTTGAAGGATTGGGTTACAAATGTACAGTAGGCGATGTAAAAGGTGATTTCGACTACGCTGATACAATAACTTTTGCTGCTTCAAAAGGATTAACAAAAGTTGCTAACGTATCAAAATTCACAAATGCTGATTTAATAACAGCTGTTTTGGAAGTTTTGCCACTTGAAAAGAACGGTACTGGTAAAACTCTTCTTAAGACAATAGTTGAATCAGGTGCTATTAAAGAAGAAGTTGCTAAAGAATTTATGCCAAGTGCACTAGAATTACCTAAGACTGTTACTACAGCTGTTTACAGCGTAACTGCTACTAACGGTCAGTTAACAGTTGTTATGTCAGAAGACGTTGGAGCTACTCCAGCTGATGCTGACTTCACAGTAACTCAAGCTATCAACGGTGCTGCTGCTACTACAGTAACAGGTACTGTTTATGGTTACACTTATGCTACAAAGACTGCAGTTATCAATGTTCCAGTTGTTGCTGAAGCATCAGCTGAACAGAGCGTTGTTTACTCAGTAAAATATAAAGACACTACAGCTGTAACTGCTCCTGCAGTTGTTGTAGGTGCTTCTTTTGGAATTAAAGATGTTGTTGAACCAAGCTTAAAGTTAATAAAAGTTAACTTAAACAAAGATTATGATTCAGCAAAAGATACTTTCACAGTTTACAAGACTTCAGACACTGCTGCTACTGTAGCACAGACTGTTAAGGCTGTTACTGGAAATTCAAAACAGGTATTAGTAATCGCAACTGGAACATATGAAGCAGATGTTGATTACACTGTAAAAATGACAAGAGATGGCAAAGATTACACTAAAGCATTTAAAGTAGCTGCTGATTCAGCAGTTCCACAGATTGTTAAGGCTGAAGCTATCGGTAACAAAAAGATCAGAGTTACATTCTCTGAGCCAGTTCAAAATGCTGCTGCATTTAAAGATGATGGTGGTGCTGATTCAACATTCTCATACAATTTTAAAATTGGTGATGCTGTAATTAAAGGAACAGAAGATCCAGATGTTGCTGATATGCCAGCTGATACAGCATCAGCTAAGCAATTAGCTAATAAAGTAGGTTCAACAACTGACGAAGATATCGTTGTATCAGATGATTTGACAAGTGTTGATTTTGTATTGAACAATGCTCTTGCAACTGGTGAATATACTTTATCAATGTTAAAGAATGGTGCAGACACTAACGTTAAGGACTATGCTGGTTATGAAGTTCCTTTGACAAGTGCAAAGTTTACTGTATCATTGTCATTAACTGCTGCTGCTGCAGACAAATTGACTGTAAACAGCAGATCAGAAGTTGCTGTTGATTTCACAGCTGCAATTTCAGCTCCTTCAACATCTATGGTATTCTGGAATACAGACGGAGTTGATACAAATACTGCTAAAACAGCAAATGCTGTAGCTAAAACAACTGATACAAAATATACTTTCTCATTCACTACAAATGTAATACCAACTGGTAAAGTATACTTCTTCGTAAAAGGTATTGTTGATGCATACGGAAATGCAGTTCCAACAAAGAAATTTGAAGTTACTGTAGGTTCAGATGCAATAGCTACTACTACTATTACTGTAGAGAATGAACAGACAGTAAAAGTTAAGTTCTCAAAAGATATGGCAGCTACTCTTACTAGTGGAGTAGAAACAAACTCAGGTACTACAGGAAATGCAGCTAGAAAAGATCATTACACAATTAAAAAAGCTGACGGAACAGCAGTAGAAATCACAGAAGCTAAGTATGTTGCTGCTGTTAAGACTACTACTCTTACATTAAAAGAAAAACAATCCGGTGCTTGCACAATAAGCATAAGCGGTGTTAAAGATGTAGTTGGTCAAGAAATGCAAGCTGTTTCATCAAGTGCAATAACATTTACAGATGTAACTGCACCAACTGTTACTAGCGTAACTGTGAAAGATGATTCAAATAAAATATATGTAGTATTCAGTGAAAAGATGGCTACAACTGGAACATACTCAGCTCTTAATGCAGCAAACTACAAATGGATGAATACTAGCGATACTTCTTTTGGAGATCTTCCTTCAGGAACAACCATTGCAGTTTCATCAGAAGATTCAAAAGCTATAGTTATAACTCTTCCAACTGATAAGAAGACTAAAGCTGGCGATACAAAAGTTAAATTTGGTTATATCTCTGGAAGTACTATAAAGGCAGTTTCTGACGTAGCTGGTAACGTTCTATCAATTGGAAATGAACAGACTTCATCAGCAATAGTAGATGGTGATACTACTATCGCTGGAACTGGAGAAGAAGTGAAGATTACTTCAGGAAATACTTTAAGAGTTAAAGTATTAGGTACTAAACTTAATTCAGTATCATATTCAGACTTTGAGTATAAGACTGATAAAGTTGCCTATGCAGTTTCTTCATCAGCAAAGCTTGTTGATGTAGATGGAACGCAATATGTAGAACTTACTACAGCTGCTGATGCATTTACTAGTAGCACAGATATAACTCAAGTTAAAGTTAGAACAATAGCAAGCCCGACAGGAACAAAAACTTCTGTAGGAACAGCAATTGACGGTAGTGTTGAATCAGTAGCTGCATCAGCAACTTCATTCACTACTTCAATAAAATCAGTATCCATACTCGATAATAATGAAGTAATTGTTATCCTTGAAGGTAATATAGACGATGCTGCATCATTTGCTAGCAGTGTTCTTTTATCACAGACTATAGGAACTACTACAACAAACTTACCTGTTACAAAAGGTACGCTTGTAGGATCAGCAACAAAGAGTAATGTTGTTAAGTTAGAAACAAATGGTAACATTGATGAAACTGCTTCAGTTTTATTGAAAACTAAGCCAACTGCTGATATAGTTGCAAAAGACGTTAATAAGCAGTATATCGTAACAGATACAACTGGTAAAACTGGTTCAAAAGGATTTATGGCTGAGAAATTAGAAGTAGCAGCAAATACAATAACTATAACATTCAATCAGGTACCAAAACTTCCTGATTCACCTACTGTAACTGAACCAGTAGCTAATAAAATAACAATTGCAGATGTAGGAGAAATTACATCATTGGCTAGTGCAGATGCAACTGCTAATTCTGTAGAGGTTGTAGGAAAAACAATAGTAATTACTCTTACTGCAGCTACTGCGGATGATGGAGTTACATTGTTCACTCCAAATGCTAACCTCAAGAATACTGGTAGCACAGGAGTTAACACAGACGTAAAAGTATTATATGTTGCTCCTTAAGTCTAATTAATAAAAAAGATAAGGGTAGACCAAACGGTCTATCCTTTCTTTTTTATTTGACACAAAGCAAAATATAGGGTAAAATACTTTTGTTTATTGTACCATCTACAGAAAGGCAGGTAGCACACATTGAAACAAAAGAAATTACCTTTGAACATAGAGAAATACAAACCATTTCGTATCATCCTGATCACTGTCCTCTGCATATTCATGTTCTTTCCTCCGTTTCTACGCGGGATGTATTTTGAAGCAGAGCAAATTCCTGCAGAGATATTTATCTTTATCATATTCACAGCCTTTTGGGCATATAAGTTTCTCATCCGTGACAAACGTTTACTCGTCACACCAATAGATTATGCTGCATTGGCATTTACCATTGTCTATTTCATATCGGTGCTTTTATATATAGTAGGTATTCGTTTGGCAGTTGCACCAAGGTTTGCTGTTATCGAGTGGCTAAAATATTGCATGTATATTGCTGTGTTTATCATGCTTTCGGACCTTATTACAACTATGAAATCAAAGCTGGCAGTATTGTGGGTCATATTAGGAACATCTGTATGTATTTGTATAATTGGCTTTGATGGGGCGGCAGGTCAGAATATAGCAAAGCTCATAAATTCAATCACCGGAAGCGAGACTATATTTGGTACCTTTGTTACACAGAGAATTTACTCTACATTACAATACCCCAATGCACTTGCGTCTTATCTTGTGGCGGTATTCCTGGTATCCCTTACTCTTTCAATGATAACTAAAAACAGGTGGTTGAAAATAATTCCAGCCGTATGCTCATTCATTTTCCTTACTACCTTTGTATTTACACAAAGCCGTGGTATGATTGCAGTTGTGCCTGTTGCAGCTGTCATTTACCTTATTGCTCTTCCAAAAGGAAGCAGGATTAAAGGTATTATTTATGGATTTTCTTCCATAATACCTGCAGGTGTTATATCTGCTATGTTGTATAAGTATATGATGAATAATACAGGTAATGAATCTAAAATTTGGATTTTGCTGTTTGCAGGAATTGTAATTTCTGCTATAATAAACATTGTTGTTTCATTTGTATCTCCATTTTTAGAAAAATTGAACTGGAAGATATATGCTGCACTGTTTGCATTAGGTGCTGCTACCGCTATAGTTGCGGTTGTTGTATCAATGAATTCTACAGAAAAACTTGAACTGGTTTATCCCGAAGGCCCCGAGGACAAAATTGTAAGAAGTGTAAAGAGTGTTGTATTGGAACCGGGCAAGGATTATAAGCTGGTTTATGATGTTGATGCGAAAATAAAGGGTGATAAGCCTATTGCTTATTCCATTATAATAAACTATAAAAGGGAAAGAGACCTTGTCGTAAATGACAGAGAGGTTCATATTACCCAATACAACGGCTCTGCAACAAAGGGCATTGAAAATAGGGAGCTTCCATTTAAGCTTCCGTCTGATAGCAAAGTTGTAAATATCACATTTAGAAATGATTTCAGTGGTACAAGTTCTGTATTTGATAATGTTAAGGTTATTGAAGCAGGTTCGGGAAAGGTTGCAAAGAATATTGCATTGAAATATAAATACTCATTGGGTAATATACCTGAGCTTGTACAGATGAATTTGATTTCAAGAAGTTTGGTAGAGCGTTCCATTTTTAACAGGGATGCCATGAATATGTTCAAAGATCGCTGGTTTTTGGGCGGCGGTGGAGGAACCTGGGCAGCGTTGAATTTTTCATATCAGTCCTTCCTCTATTGGAGTACCCAGGCTCACAATTATTTTTCCCAGATAGCTGTGGAATGTGGTGTTGTAGGAATAATTATACTGCTATTCCTTATAATATCTATAATAGCCATGTTTGCTTCGGAGCTTAAATATAAGAGAAAATCAGGAGTAGAGGAGCGTATCCTGCAAGCTGCTTTGTTTGCTGCATTGTTGGGAATGATGATGCACTCAGCTGTAGATTTTGATTTTTCATTGTCGGCAGTGTTCCTGCTTTTCTGGCAGTTGCTAGGTATATTTAATTCAAGATATAGAAACACGCCTGTTGAGGAAGAGATTGAAACAAAAAATGCAGTGATTGGATATTTGAATAAATTGGTAAAAATAAAAACTGTTAATCTCCACGCATTTGTAATGTTGACTCTTTCTATAGTGGTATTGTTTGTTCCTGTGTTTATCAAGTCGGCTAATGCAAAGGGCAGGGAAGCAGTGAGTGTTAGTCCTTCCGATACTGAAAAGGCAATATCAGTAATGAAGAGTGCGGCTGGTTTTGATCCATGGATGGTAGAATACAAGCTAGATTATGTAAAACTTACACTTTCAAAGCAGCAGAAGACCCAGAAGGACATCGACAGTGCAAAGGATGCACTAAAGACTTCTGAAAAGCTGGCATGGAACAGCGTTGAATTCTTGCCGAAGGTTGGTTCATTCTATTTGAATATGGGAGAAATAGACAAAGGTTTGGACTTGTTTGACAGGGCTGCAAAGCTCCGCCCATTGAGGCCGGAAGAATGGCAGCAAAAGCTTAGTGCATATTACAGCGTCGTCAATTACTATATACAGAGCAAGGACAAAAACAAAGCTATAATATATTTGGATAAAGCATTAAAAGTTAAAGATGATGCTGTTGAGGCAAATAAAAACAATATGAATCCTTTTGTCTTTAACTCTGCAACAATGGAATTATATGAAAAAACAAAGTATATAAAGGAAAATCAGGACAAGCTGGAAAATATTAATGCTGATAAGCTGTTGTTTAATTATATCAGCGGAATAGATTTCGATATGGACAGTAGTCCAGACCAGCTTGGATCAAGTGGAGAAAGTGCTGTTATGAATGAAAAGGATAACGGTATTTTAGAGGTACAAAGCAAAACTGAAAAAAATGATGGCTATATAGAGACACGAAAGCTTAATTTGGCAGCAGGAAAGAGTTATCGTATTGAGGTTGAGCTGGCTAATGATATAACCTCAAAAGGTATTCCATATGCTGTAAAAGGTATTAATGAGCTGCAGGGAAGCCTGGTACCTTTGGGTAAGGTATACTCTGGGCAGATTACCATTCCCAAGGATTTCAAGCCTGCTGATAACGCATTAAGGGTTGGAGTTCCTGAAAAACTTGAAATAAAGAATATAAGGGTTGTAGAAATGTAGCTGGGGGAGTTTTTTAATGGATCAAATTAACTTAAGAGATATAATTAAATTAATTATTAAGAGAAAATGGATCATTTTAGGTTTTACAGCATGCTGTGTAATAGTTAGTGCAGTAGTCAGCATGTATTTTGTTACGCCTTCGTACAGCCACAGGACAATATTCAATATAAGTCCTGTTGATTTGAAAACTGGACTGGAACAGCAGGAAACAATTATTTCAGCTGGAGTACCGGGCAGCAACGAGACGTACAACAAGCATGCAAATAGAATGCTTGGAGCTATTTTAAATAAAATGTCATATCCAAGATATGATGCAGATTCTGTTGCTTCCATGATTGGAAGTGCTGAATTTAAAGATAGGGTGTTTAGCGGAAACGACTTGGGTAGCAAAGTATCAATGCAGGTTTCCGGCAACAAGGACTTAAATCAGATTACAATAGTATCCCTATCTCAATTCCCTGAGGAGCTTTTAAAGGTTGGAAAAGCAGTAAAGGATTTTCTTCCCGGTTATATATCGGGCCAAGCTGCAAAATCAGTTGAAAAGTCAGCAATGCTTGTAAAGGACGGACTAAAAATCGAGAATGAAAACCTTAATAAGTATAAAAAAGAAATATCAGAATTTATAGCTAGAGATGGCGGAAAGGTTGAAAACCTTTCAAGTGAAGCCGCAGTAAGGTATAGGGACATTGAAAACAATTATGTACTTGCTGCTCAGGCATATGACTCATACAAAATTATTGAGAAAGAAATGTCTCTTATAAAGACGGGTTCAATCGAAAGTATGTTGAATCTTCAGTTATCTTATGAAGATAGTGCACCTGTTAAAATTTCTCCTAAAATAAAGGTGAATTTAATCCTTGCATTTGTTGCAGGGTTTATGTTTATATTGTTTTTCCTCACAGTTTTTGAATTTTGGTATAAAAAGCAGTCCTAACCAGTTAATTATTTTATAATACTATAATGGAGGAATGGCTATGAAAGTTCTAATAACGGGCTGTAGAGGCCAACTTGGATTGGAATTGGCAAGGCAGTTTAATGAATTTAATGGTGTTTATAATTTGATTGAGACTGATGTCCATAACCTTGATATAACAAATCAGGTAATGGTTTTTGAACTGGTTAAGGCTCAAAAACCTGATGTAATAATTAATTGTGCTGCATATACAAATGTTGACGGATGCGAGAGCGACGAATTGAATGCCTACAGGGTTAATGCAATTGGCCCCCAAAACCTTTCAGCGGCAGCATTATCAGTAGGTGCAAAGATGGTACAGGTATCAACGGACTACGTCTTTGACGGAACAGGCAATACTCCAAAAGTTGAAACTGACCCGATGAACCCCAGAAGTGTTTACGGAAAAAGCAAGGCTATGGGTGAAATACTTGTAAAGGATACAAATCCAAGGCATTTTATAGTTAGAACAGCATGGCTTTACGGAGAAGGAAACAATTTTGTTAGGACAATGCTTAAGTTGGCGAAGGAAAAAGATGAGGTAAAGGTGGTTAACGACCAATTTGGGTCACCTACCAGCACAAAGGATTTGGCTAGGTGCATAATTAAGCTTATAAATTCAGAAAGCTATGGAACTTACCATGGGACCTGTGAAGGAAGTTGCAGCTGGAATCAGTTTGCAAAAAAGATTTTTGAAATTAAGGGAATAAATATAAAAGTTAGTGAGATGACTACGGAGGAATTGAACCGACCCGCAGAAAGACCTAAATATTCAGTTCTTGATAATTTTATGCTAAAGCTTGTAGGTATAAATGAATTCAGAAGTTGGGAAGAGGCATTAACAGATTACTTGAAGGGAGAGGTTTAATTATGAAAGGCATTATTTTAGCAGGAGGCACAGGCTCAAGGTTGAACCCGCTTACAAAGGTAACAAATAAGCATCTTCTGCCTGTTGGCAGATGTCCAATGATTTATCATCCTATATCAAAGCTTAAATCAGCAGGACTTAAGGACATTTTTGTAGTAACGGGAAAGGAACATGCCGGGTCAATAGTAAATCTACTGGGCAGTGGTTATGAAATGGACTTGAAGTTCACTTACCGGATACAGGATCAAGCAGGAGGAATTGCACAAGCTTTAGGACTTGCAGAGGAATTTGTAGGAGACGACAAATGTGTAGTAATTTTAGGGGATAACATTTTTGAAGATAATATTAAAGATTGTGTTGAAAAATTCAATAAGCAGCCTGAGGGTGCAAAGATTCTTATAAAAGAGGTTGAAGACCCGCAAAGGTATGGAGTTGCAGAGCTCTCCGGTGATAAGGTTATTTCAATTGAAGAAAAACCCAAAAATCCCAAGTCAAACTATAGCGTAACCGGAATTTACATGTATGACAGCAGTGTTTTTGAGATAATTAAGACACTTAAGCCTTCCGGTAGAGGAGAACTGGAGATTACCGATGTAAATAACGAGTATATCAGGAGAGGCACTATGACAAGTGATGTATTAAAGGGCTGGTGGACCGACGCCGGGACCTTTGATAGTCTGGCTTATGCAAGTAAGCTTGTTGAAAATGTGGAGATATGTCTCTAAACTACATTAAAATCAGTAATAATCTATATTTGGCGGAGCAAAATAACGAACTATAATTATTACATATACGCAATTTGGAGGAAACTATGAAAACCATGATAGTTACCGGTGGAGCCGGATTTATTGGAAGTAATTTTGTAATTTACATGCTTAATAAATATAATGATATAAAAATAATTAATTTAGACAAATTAACATATGCAGGGAACCTGGAGAACTTAAAATGCGTCCAAGATAATAAGAATTATGTATTTGTTCAGGGGGATATTTGTGACAGTGAGCTGATAGATAAATTATTTAGGGAGTACGATATATCCCATGTAATAAATTTTGCAGCAGAAAGCCATGTTGACAGGAGCATTACCGATCCTGACATATTTATCAAAACAAATGTTGGAGGCACTGCTAACCTCTTAAATATTGCCAGGAAATACTGGGAAGTAGATGGGAAATACAAGGAAGGCGTCAAGTATCTGCAGGTTTCTACAGATGAAGTATATGGATCACTTGGTGATACTGGCTTCTTTATGGAGACAACTCCATTGGATCCTCATAGTCCCTACTCTGCAAGCAAGGCAGGAGGAGACCTTATCGTCAAGGCTTATGCAGACACTTACGGCATGCCTGTAAATATCACCAGGTGCAGTAATAATTATGGGCCTTATCAGTTCCCTGAAAAGCTCATACCTCTTATGATAAACAATGCACTTACAAAAAAGTCCCTTCCGGTATACGGTGATGGAAAGAACATCCGTGACTGGCTTTATGTTGAAGACCACTGCAGTGCAATTGATATGGTACTGCATAACGGTAAACCTGGAGAGGTGTATAATGTAGGGGGGCATAATGAAAGGGAAAACATCCATATAGTTAAGACTATTATAGGCTATCTCAGGGAACATGTGGACAGCACAATAGATGAAAGCCTTATCAAATATGTAGAAGACAGGAAAGGCCACGACAGAAGATACGGTATTGATCCCGAAAAAATTAAAAGGGAGCTTGGATGGTATCCTGTTACAACCTTTGAAGTTGGAATAGAAAAGACAATCAAATGGTATCTCGATAACAAGGAATGGATGAATAACATAACCTCGGGAGATTACCAGAATTATTACAAAAGTATGTATGAAAAGGGTGTGTAATTTTGGGCAAATTCAATTTTATTGATACGGGAATTAAAGACCTTTATGTTATTGAGCCAAAGGTATTTGGTGATAACAGAGGGTATTTCATGGAAACATATAATTATAATGATTTCAAGGAAGCTGGATTGGATATGGCTTTTGTCCAGGATAACCAGTCAAAATCCTTTAAAGGAGTCTTAAGAGGACTCCATTTTCAAGTGAATTTCCCTCAGGGAAAGCTGGTGAGGGTGTTGTCCGGGGAGGTTTTTGATGTAGGTGTGGATATGAGGAAAGATTCTCCTACCTATAAAAAGTGGTTTGGAGTTGTCCTTTCAGCAGAGAATAAAAAGCAGTTCTATGTTCCGCCTGGGTTTGCACACGGTTTTTTGGTTTTATCCGATGAGGCCGAGTTTGCATACAAGTGTACAGAGTTTTATCATCCTGAAGATGAAAGCGGAATTATGTGGAACGACCCTTCCATCGGTATAGAATGGCCTTTAGAGGGTATTAATGAAATTGTTCTTTCCGAGAAGGACAAAAAGCTTGGGACTTTATGAGAATGAAAGTAAAGATGTTTAGTAATAGGAGAAGAAATTCAGATGGTTAAGGAAACTACAATTGATATGAAAGTAATATCAGTTTTATTGCTGCTACCTGTGGCCATTTTTATAGGTTTTGCTTCTTCTATGCGTGGAACCGAGATGGTTAGTGCGTTGATTGTGCTCTCAAGTATAGTTTTTATTTCTATGGGACTAATAAAAAGCAAAGAAACAGGGCTTGTTATAGTTTTATACCTTGCCTTTATCACACGTTTGGTACTTGCAATTCTTAATTCGTTTTATATACATCTGCCGGATAGTGGTACGGATGCAGTGGCATTTGAAGACTTGGGATGGAAAGTTGCCCAAGCTTGGGAAAATGGTGCCGTACCACCCGATACTCCGGGAGCGTATTTATATTCCAAATTTGTAGGATTAATTTATTTCTTAACAGGAAGATCGCCCTTTGTTGCACAGTTTTTCAATGTTATTTTTGGATTTTTTACTGTGTATTTTGTTTATAAACTGGTAGTTGAAATAGGCGGTTCCAAAAAAGCAGCATTGACAGGAAGCCTTGTTGCAGCATTATTTCCAACGCTTAACCTGTATTCGGCTGTTATTTTAAGAGAAAATGTAATAACCCTTTTAAGCCTTATATCTGTATACTATTTTATAAAATGGGTAAAAGGAGGATTATTATATCATATTGTCCTTTCAGTAATTCTACTCACAGCTGCAAGTTCGGTACATGGTGCAATGATTTTTGTTGGAGGAGTATATCTATTCTTTTTCTCTTTTTATAAGCCTGCAACCAAGCAATGGAAACTCATTAATAAAGAGGTTGTTATTGCAATTGTTTTGACTCTTGTGGTAATGGTGTTTTTTAGGTCTAGGCTTCTTAATAAGCTGCCTGCAGACATCAGTTTAATTTTTTCGCCGGAATATCTAAAAAGCAGATTGATACCTTTAGCAGTTGGAAGAACCGCTTATCTCCAAGGATTTTATCCTGCATCTATTATAGACATTGTAATACATACTCCTATAAGGATCATATATTTTTTGCTTATGCCATTTTTATGGAAAGTTTCTGGAGTGTTTGATATAATAGGTTTTGTAGATGCCGCCTTTTATGCGGTATTGATATTTTTTTGTTTAAAAAGCATTAGAAAAGCAGGATGTGAAAACAAAATTCTTTTTATAGCTCTATTTGCAATAATGTTGATTGAGATTTTAACATTTGCCTGGGGCACTTCCAATTATGGAACAGCAATAAGACATCGGCAGAAGATTGTATGCCTCCTTATTGCTTTAGCTTCAGTTGGCAGATATGGGATGCAAATTAGAATAAACAAAAAAGATAAATTTCATGTTAATGAAAAAAGTGGGGAGTGATTATAATGAAAAAGTGTATTAAGATAATGTTATTAGGCATGCTATTTACAATAATTATAGTAAATTTGGCATATGCAGATGCACCATATTTGTTATACAACGATGATTTTGAAGAAACCGCTCTACAACTTACAGGTTCTGATACAGCAAGCCAAAAGTTTACTTCATATAAGGATTTTAATTGTATTGAGGTTCAATGTCCCAGTTGGAGCAATAATACAGGAAATTTGACGTTAAAGCTTTACAGATGGAATAAAGATTATAGCACAACTATAAACTCTGCACCAATAGAAGTAAAGTATTTTATTGATTTCAAGGATAATGAATGGTTATCGTTGAAATTATCAACTCAGAATTCCGGAGAATATTTATGGGAATTAAGTAATCCAACTGAAATTGTGGGTGTATGGAGAAAGAATGGTAATTTAGGCAATAATACCGCATACTTAAACGGTAAAGAAACAGAGGGTGAATACAAGGCAAGGATATATTTCACTACAAAGGCAACAGACTTATATGACCCAAATAGTACATTTACCCCGGTAGAATTAACAGGTGGGAAAAATACGGCAGCTTCTAAGATATTTGCGACTGATAAATTCAAGAGTGTTGAGGTGTTTTGTCCGAGTTGGAATAATGCAATCGGAAACTTAACATTAAAATTGTATAAATGGAGTTCCGATTATTATACCACTATAAATTCTGAACCGATAGCATCCAAAGCATTTGTGAATTTTCAGGATAACTCATGGTTAACATTGAATTTTGACAGCCAGCAGGCGGGATACTATTTATGGGTTCTTAGCAACGGGGATGAAACAGTTGGAGTTTGGAAGCATCTAAATAGCACTGGCCTTAATATAACTTATTTTAATGGTGAAGAAATAAACGGGGATTATAAAAGTAGAATATATTATGATGACTATGAAAATCAAAATCCTTCTGTTACTCCTTCCAATGATGGAATTAAGATTTGTGGTTATGTGAAGAGTGATGTTGCAGGATCAATTAATGGACCAGAGCATACAAATGAGGGATTTAAAGTAGAAATACCTGAACTGAATGTGTGGGTTAAAACAAGGGAAAACGGATATTTTGAGATATACAATGTACCTGTTTCCGTAGCGAGCAGGACACTTGTTATTTCAAAGGAAAGTTATTTAAAAAGAACAATTGACATACTTTCAGTTAGTAAAGATACACAGCTTAGTACTAAAGAAGCACCTATTAAAATTTGCCCAGGGGATATAGTTCAGGATAATGCCATTAATATGATGGATGTTATAGAAATTGCCAGTTTATTTAATACATTTGAAGGTTCGGAAAATTATAGATGTGATTTAGACAGGAATGGTGTAATAAATATAGAAGATTTTTTGATTATAGCCAAGCATTTTAATAAATGTTCCGAAGACTATTTTACTGAAAATGATCTTTCATATATAGAGCTTTAAGAATGATTATAGGCCTCATAGAATTTGACTGGAGAAGTAATAAATGCAGATAAGTTCGATAAAAAATATTTCAGGCTCTGGCAAACGGCTGATTTCAAATTTCTTTTCATTAGCTGTTTTGCAGATTTTGAATTACTTGTTTCCGATAATTACCATGCCCTATTTATTAAGGGTCATCGGGGCAGAGAAGTTTGGGATAATTGCAATACAAACGGCAACGTTTTCGTATTTTCAATTGCTGGTAGATTACGGGTTCAATCTATCGGCGACCAAGAATATATCGGTAAATAGGGATGATAAAAATAAAGTATCGGAAATTTTTAGCTCTGTAATGACAATAAAGTGCGGTCTATTGGCAGTTAGTTTGATTATTATGGTAATATTGATAAACGTAATAACAGCATTTAGAGATTATCAAACCATTTATTATATTGCTTTTATAGGTTTAATTGGCAATGCTTTTTTCCCGGTTTGGTTCTTTCAGGGGATAGAAAGAATGAAGTATATAACATATTTTAACTTTTTCTCCAGGCTAGCATTTACAGTTTTAATTTTTATAGTTATTAAGGTTGAAAATGACTATTTTAAAGTTGTACTATTAAACTCGATAGCATCAATAATAATAGGTATAGTAAGTGTATGGATTGTGGTTGTTAATTTTAGAGTAAAGTATATGATACCGAGGTTTTCAGTGTTAAAGGGGTATTTCTTGGAGGGGTGGTACATTTTTATTTCCACTTTTTCTGTAAACATGTACATTAACTCAAATACACTTATTTTGAGGGCTTTTACTAATGATACTGTTGTGGGATATTATTCCATGGCAGAAAAAATTATTACAGCGGTTAGAAGCTTGGCAAGTGTAATTTTTCAAGCTATTTATCCCTATGTATGCAGTAAGGCATTAGAGTCAAAAGAGAAATTAAAAGATTTTTACAGGAAAGTATTTATACCGGCGGTCATTGTGTTCTTAAGCGGATGTTTGATTCTGCTGGTCTTCTCGGGACTAATAATAAGATTGATGGCTGGGGAACAAGTGATTGAGTCAGAGGTGATTCTCAAGATATTGAGTTTTGTTCCTTTTATTGTTGTCTCAAACATTCCTGCATATCAGACCATGCTTGCATATGACTTTAAAAAGAGTTATACATCTGTGTTGTTTACAGGGTCAGTATTAAATATAATTTTGAATTTAGTATTGGTTAATATGTTTTCAAGTTATGGAACTGCAGTATCGGTTTTAATTACAGAATTGTATATTACTGTTGGTTTATATATAGTTTTAGAGCTAAAGCATCCAAAATATTCATTGTTTAGGAGTTGACGATGGCGAATCTTTATGATAGCAAAGATAAAAGTTATTACGCACATGTTCGTAACGATATAATATGCATGATACCAGGTACAGGCCATAAGATTCTGGAAATAGGCTGTGGTTGTGGTGCAACACTAATCGAATTAAAGAAAACCGGAATAGCTTCAGAGGTTGTGGGTATTGAGATAAACCCCCATACCATTAGACATAATGAAGCTTTATTGGATAAAACAATTGTTGGAAATATAGAAACAATGGAGCTTGAATTTCCTGAGAATTATTTTGATATAATAATTATGGCAGATGTCTTGGAGCATCTTGTTAATCCTTGGGAGGTTCTTAAAAAGGTAAAAAGGTACTTGAGTAAAAGCGGGTATATTGTTACCAGTGTGCCCAATATTAGGGAGTTCAGTACAATGAAGACTATCTTCCTAAAGGGGGATTTCAGGTACGAGGAAGCTGGAATTATGGATAAAACTCATTTAAGGTTTTTCTGTAAAAAAAATATTATGGAATTATTGAGCAAGGACTACGATATTGAGAGAGTTGAGACATTTCCAGAACTAAAAATAGGTAAGAAGGCCCTCTTAAACAGACTTACGTTTAGAAAACTGGAAGAGTTTTTGGTAATTCAATATATATGCCTTGCAAAATATAAAAAGGAAAATTGAAAAGATGAATAATAATCCATTGGTTTTTATTATTGTACTAAACTATAATGGGTTAAAAGATACAATTGAATGTATCAAAAGCCTGGAACAAATTTCATATAAGAATTATAAAGTCATAGTGGTGGATAATGCCTCAACAGACGGTTCGGAAGAGGTTCTTACCGGCAAATTTCCCGATGTTATTTTTATAAAAACAAAGGAGAATCTGGGTTATGCCGGAGGCAATAACATAGGTATAAAACATGCTATGGATAACAATGCAGACTATATTTGCATAATTAATAATGATGTGGTTGTGGAGCAATCGTTCCTCGAACCTATTATCAGCAAGATGGAGAGTGATAAAACCATTGGTATTGCAGGATCAAAGGTTTGCGAATATTCCGATCGGACAAAAATACAATCAACAGGTTCCATTTTGCATTTATCAAGAGGCAATGTGTACCAGATTAATACTGGTGCTTACTCTTCCCAGGTTACTGAGGATTTGGAAGTCGATTATATAAGCGGTTCTTGTCTTGTTGCCAGGAGAAAACTTTTAGAGAATGTGGGCTTAATACCGGAAGTTTATTTTTTATTCTACGAAGAAAATGAATGGTGCCTTAGGGCCTGGAGGGCCGGATATAAAGTCAAATGCATTTGTAATAGCGAAATATACCATAAGGGGTCAAGTACAATTGATAAAATTTCTGGAATAAAAGAGTATTATATGATCAGAAATAATATCATATTTGTTAAGCGAAATGCTCCATGGTTGACATATAAGTTGTTTATATCAAGGAGAATGCTGAGAATGGCTTACAACTCCATGATTGGCGTATTAAAAGGAAAAATTAACAAAAATGCCATAAAGGCATTTATAGATGGGATGAAATATAAAAAGGGCTATGAAGGAATATACAAAAGGATTGGTTAGTATTATAATACCTACCTATAATCAGGGAGCATATATTAAGGAAGCTGTCAACTCATGTCTTACCCAGAGCTATAAAGATATAGAAATAATAGTAGTAGATGACGGCTCAACAGATAATACAAAAGAAATAATGATGCCCTTTATAAAGGAAGGTGTTATTAAATATATATATCAGGCTAACAGTGAGCGCTCAGCTGCTAGAAATAACGGCATAAGAGCAGCTCAAGGTGAGTTTTTGCAATTTTTGGACTCTGATGATTTGCTTGATAAGGAAAAAATTAAAATGCAGGTGGATTTTTTAAATTTGCATCCTGAAATTTTTGCTGTTTATGGTGTTTCCAAGCAATTTAAAGAGCATCCGGGAGATTTTGTATTAATTAAACCTAAAGAACTTATTGGTGATATTTCTCATGAACTTATAAAGTGGAATTTTATAACTATCAATGCAGTAGTCAGCAGGAGAGACGATATTTATTTTGATGAAAGTCTCAATACTGCAGAGGATTGGGATTATTGGCTGAAGCTAAGCCTTAAAGGCCGAAAATTTGCATATATGGAACAGAGTGTATGTTATGTACGTTGGCATGGCTCAAACACATCCCATAATAAAAGATTGATGCTTATTGGTGAGCTTAAGGTCCTGGAAAAGACTGAAGCAGATTATGGGTCCGAAAATATGAGTGGAGAAAAAATAAAACAATTGCAGGATTTAATCACCTATGGGATGTTTCAAAGACTATACAGGCTCAAGAATAATAATGCAATGGAAAAGCTATATCAGGTTTTAAAGATTAATAAAAAGCTTTTTGTGAAGGGACTTATATTTGCGGTAATTAATTTGAAAAACAGATGCTGATACGGTATCATTACTATGAAATTTGATATATAAGAAGAGGCAGGTTGAAATGGAGAAAAAGGTACTAATTATTGGCCCATATTTTCACGGTTATAATCAAAGTGTTGAAAAAGCCTTTAAAAAGCTGGGCTGGGAAACCAAGGTAGTGGATTTTTATGAAAGTTATCATCCTATTACATATAAAAACAGATTTTTGTATGGGCTTTTGCCTCTTATTGGGGTAAAACACTTTGCTACAAAGTATGATAACTATATAAATTCAGTTATGCTAAAAGAATATAATGAGTTCAAGCCGGGATTAGTATTTGTAATAAAGGGGCATAAGGTTATGGAAAGTACTCTTATGGCTATGAAAAAATCAAAAACAATATTGTGGATGATGGACTCTATTTTTAATCGCTACGGTAAAAAATTTTACACGTACAAAAGCATTCTTAATTATGATTTCAGATTTATGTTTGAGTATACTGATGTAGTCAATTTTGAAAAGGAAGGCGTTAAGGCATACTTTATGCCAATGGCCTATGACGAAACAATATATTATCCTGAAAAAAATGCAGTTAAAGATATCGACCTTTTTATGACAGGATTGATATATCCTGTAAGAGAAAAGATAATGCTTCGTTTAATCAAGGAATTCAAGGACATAAAAATGAAGTTTTACGGACATTATCTGGTGTGGAGATATCCTTTAAGATATATACGATACTATTTATTAGGATATAGGAAATACTTCATGGACAGGAATATAGAGCCTTCAGAGATAAATAAGCTTAATTCAGGATCAAAAATCACATTAAATATTCATCACAATCAATCAAACTTCGGGTGCAATCCAAGGGTTTATGAAACACTTGGCAGTGGAGCTTTTCATATTGTTGATGAAAATGATTATATAAAAGATAATTTTAGTGATGCAGTGGTAACTTTTAAAAACTATGAGGATCTAGCTAAAAAACTGAGGTATTATTTAAATAACCCCAATGAAAGGGAAATAATTGCCGAGATAGGACATAATAAGGTATTTAATAATCATAAGTATACTGATAGAATAAAAGAAATATTGGATATAGCGGGAATAGAAACTTAATCTTAAATTACAATTAAGGATACCAACTGTGAAGATTTATATAAGTTTGGAATCTGTAACGAAAGGTACTGATTATGTGTTAAATATACTGCATGTATTGCCAACTGATAAGTTCAGTGGTGCTGAAAAGGTAGCTGAACAGATATGTTTGAATGTTGACCGGAATAAATTTAATGTGGTCATGATCTGTAACGGTGGAACATTAATTGAGAAATATAAAGCTGAAGGTATTAATACAGTTCATATTAATGTAAACAAAATAAATATTAAGAACCTTATTGAGTTTAAGAAAGTTTGTATCTTAAACAGGATAGATATTGTTCACGCCCATGGCTTTAGAGCATCAATGTTTGCACTTGTTGTAAAAAAGCTTTTTTTACGAAAACTAAAGATTATTTCACATATTCATGAATGTAGTGAATGGCTTATGAGAAAAACATGGGTCAGAGGAGTTGACAGGGTTATCAGAAATTCCTATTCAATAAATTTGATGTGTGGACAAAAGGTTCTGGAACATTATACTAAATATGGAAGCTATATAGATAAGTCAAATATTAGGGTATTGTCAAATGCTATTGAAATTATTGATCCGGAAAAGATTGACATGAGTGAAGCAAAAATCCGGCAGGGAAATGAGTTTATATTTGGCTTTATCGGCTGTTTGGCATATAGAAAGGGTTTAATTTCTTTTCTTCAAAAGCTTTCTGAGAGAAAAGAGATTTTAGATGGAGCAAAAATAGTCATAGTAGGTGATGGAGACCAAAGAGAAGAGCTCGAAAAAATAGTGGGAGAAAGTATGTTAGCTGAAAAGATACTATTTTTAGGGCATCAAGATGATATTTATAAGTATTTGATTCATTTTGACCTATTTATACTTCCGTCAATTGTTGAAGGTTTGCCTATGGTGATACTTGAGGCAATGTCAATTGGAAAGCCCGCACTTGTGTTTGATGTCGGGTCGTTGTCTGAGGTTGTGAAGGATCGGGAGACAGGCTATCTGGTAAAGCCACAGGACTATGCTGCATTTTTTGAAATTATGAATAAGGTTAAAAGTGACAAGAACGAGCTTAATAGGTTGGGATTGGCTGCAAAACAGCATATTGAAAATGAATTTTGTATCAATAAATATATAAAATCCGTAGAAGATATTTATTTAAGACTAATGAGTTAAGGGCATTTCAAAAAATACATTATTTAAGTATTTTTTTGTATAAAAAGGGAGTAAACAATGTGTGGAATAAATGGATTTGTACTGAAAAAAAAAGCCTCTGCTGATGAAAATATAAACATCATAAATAAAATGAATTCCCTTATCATTTACCGCGGACCCGACAGTGACGGTATATATGCCGATGACAAAGTGGCACTTGGAATGAGACGGCTTGCCATTATTGACCTGTGTACAGGAAAACAGCCTATCTATAATGAAGATGGTACAAAGGTAATTGTGTTTAACGGAGAGATATACAATTTTAAAGGACTTCGAGATGACCTTATCAATAAGGGGCACAAGTTTAAGACTAAAAGCGATACCGAGGTTATACTCCATTCATATGAGGAATATGGTACAAAGTGCCTGGATAAACTTAACGGAATGTTTGCCTTTGCTATCTACGATCTTTTAAGCAGGGAAATATTTATAGCAAGGGACAGGGCTGGTGAAAAGCCTCTATACTATTACAGGGACAATGAGAGATTTGTATTTGCTTCAGAGCTTAAAAGCATAATCAAAGCTTTTGATATAAAAAAGGAAATAAATAAAACAGCATTAAATCAGTATTTTTCGTTAACCTATATTCCCGCACCTCTTACCATATTTGAAAACATATACAAGCTAGAAGCAGGTTCCTTTATTATTTATAAGGAAGGCAGCTTAAGAATTGAAAGGTACTGGAATATTGACAGCCAGGAAGTAAATACAATTTACAGCTATGATGAGTGTAAAAGAAGGCTTAGGGAGGCCTTGTTTACTTCTGTAGAGCAAAAGATGATTAGTGATGTGCCTTTGGGTGCATTTTTAAGCGGGGGAATTGATTCCTCCATAATGGTAGGAATAATGTCAAAGCTTTCTTCAAGGCCTGTTGAAACATTCACCATAGGGTTTAAGCTTAAGGAATTCGATGAAAGCGACAGGGCACAAATAGTTTCCCAAAATAACAAAACAAACCATCATGTACACATTCTTGATTACACCCATGCTGTGGAGGAGCTGGAAAACATATTGGAAACCTTTGATGAGCCCTTTGCAGATTCGTCATCCATACCTACCTATTTTGTATCAAAGTTTGCAGGCCAGCATGTCAAGGTGGTATTGACAGGGGACGCAGGAGATGAGCTTTTTGCAGGCTATAGTAAATACATGGTAAATTATTATAGCGACATGTATAATAAAGTGCCCAGGGTCCTCAGAAAGAGCTTGATTGAGCCATTTGTATACAAGATGCCGGATAGGAGCTCTATTTCAAGAAAAGTCAGGAAGGTTATTGAAAGCTCTGAAAAGGATATGTTTGAAAAACGCAGAGAGCTTATGTTTCTGGGGTTTAATGGCACTAGACTTGGGAAACTTTTAAAAGCTGGAAATATTTCCAGTGAATCATATGATATAATTGAAAAGACATATAACAGAAATTTGGAATTTGATGAACTTACAAGAACACTTTATACAGACTTTAAGATTGTGCTTGAAGGGGATATGCTTGTCAAGGTTGACAGGATGAGCATGTTAAATTCCATTGAAACCAGGGTTCCCATGCTTGATAAAAATGTTATTGAGCTGGCTTTTAGTATGCCGTCGGATTTTAAAATAAGAGGGAGGAATCAAAAGTTTATTCTTAAGGATACCTTTAAGGATTTGATTCCGCATGAAATTCTGGGTAAATCCAAGAGGGGCTTTGCTGTTCCTATTGGAGAATGGTTTAAGGGCCCTCTTAAAGGTATGCTTATAGAGCTCCTTTCAAAGGAGTTTATTTTAGAGCAGGGATTATTCGAGTATGAATATATTGCAAATCTTCTGGAAGACCACTTTGCTGAAAGGGTTAATAATGCATATCCTCTTTGGGCTTTGTTTGTTTTCCAAAATTGGTATAGGAAATATTTTAATTGAGAAATTGATTTACTACAATAACAAATTAACATTTACGTGAATTTTGCTGTCATTTTGCAGTAAATTCAATTAATAAATAATTAGTAAGGTTGGAAATTAAATGGATAATAAGCTTAAAATGCTCCAGATATGTGCGGTTGGGTTTACAGTTGAAAAGCTGCTGATGCCGCTTATTGAGGAGATGAGCAAGAATTATGATGTGACTACGGTTTGTACCAGAGATGATATTTCCGATAAGCTTAAGGCTAAAGGCTATAAAATTGACAACATAAATATTGACCGCAAGATAAGCCCTGTGAGGAATTTAAGAACTGTATGGCAGCTTTATAAATACATGAAAGCTGGTAGATTTCAAATAGTACATGTTCACACACCCGTGGCTGGAATTCTAGGCAGAATAGCTGCAAAGCTGGCAAGGGTGCCTATAATCATATATACGGCCCATGGCTTTTATTTCCATGACAATATGAGCCCAATTAAAAAGAACATATTTATCGGCGTGGAAAAGCTCGGGGGATGGCTTTCCGACTATATATTTACTCAGAGCAGCGAAGACTGCAAGACTGCCATTGAAAAAAAGATCATTGATAAATCTAAAATTCTTACAATCGGCAATGGAGTGGATGTTGAGCGGTTTGATCCTGCCCGTTTAAAAGACAGCATTGCTGTAGAAAACCTTAAAATTGAACTGGGAATCCAAAAGGATGATGTTGTTGTGACAATACTTGGAAGGGTTGTCAGAGAAAAGGGTTATATGGAATGGGTGAGAGCAGCAAAAGAGATCACTGAAATTTATGGCAATGTTAAGTTTCTTGCAATCGGCAGTACCCTTGAATCGGACAGGGATGGGATAAAAGCTGATCTTGACAACTTTATAAGTGAAAACAACCTAAAGGGAAAAGTTATATTTGCAGGATCAAGATCTGATATTCCGGAGCTTCTTGCTATTACAGACATATTTACACTTCCGTCTTACAGGGAAGGGATGCCAAGATCCCTTATAGAGGCCATGTGTATGTGCAAGCCTGCTGTAGCTACTGATATAAGGGGCTGCAGGGAAGAGGTTGATGAAGGTAATACCGGCTTTTTGGTTCCAGTAGCAGATTATAATGCATTGGCAGAAAAAATAAAATTTTTAATTGATAATCCCGATGAAAGGACAAGGATGGGGGTTAACGCAAGGAAGAAGGCATTAGAGGAGTTTGATGAGAAAAAGGTTCTCATCCGCCAACGGGAAATAATTCAAAAACTCGTAAGTGAGCAAAAATTATAACGGAAATTATTTTTTGATTATACTTTAATTGACAGCGGTTATTCTATATTTAAGGGTTGATTTACTAACAACTGTTTTATATACTTGGTATATATGCACACCGATAAATATATTAAAGATTTAAGGCATTTTTTAGAAAGAGTGAGGCAAATGAAGAGAATTTTTGACTTTTTATTTTCTATAGCAGCTATTGTAGTGCTGTCACCGATACTATTGGTTTTAGCTCTTATAGTGAAGTTTACATCCAAAGGTCCTGTAATATTCAGTCAACGGCGAATTGGTAAGGATAAAAAGGAGTTTGACATATACAAATTCAGGAGTATGTACGTTGATACACCTAAGGATGTGCCTACCCATCTTTTGGATAAGCCGGATGCTTTTATAACTCCTGTAGGTAAGTTTTTAAGGAAAACAAGCCTTGACGAGCTGCCGCAGCTCTTTAACATATTAAAGGGCGAGATGAGCTTTGTAGGTCCCAGGCCAGCGTTATATAACCAATATGACCTTGTAGAACTCAGGGACAATGTGAAGGCAAATAGTATCAGGCCGGGAATAACAGGATGGGCACAGATTAATGGCAGAGATGAGCTTCCAATACCTGTTAAGGTTGAATATGATAGGTATTATGTTGAAAAAATGTCATTGTTTCTGGATGTTAAAATAATCCTAAAGACATTTACCAGTGTACTTTTGTCAAAAGGTGTTGTAGAGGGTAAGCAGGAAGAAGTTAAAGAGAAAGAGCACATTAACGTTTAAGTCTCTTGAGTTTGTCTGTTACAAATATAAGTATGGGGGACAATGATATGAGAAGAAAAATTAGATCGAAGCTTCTGGTGCTTTTAGATATATTTCTAATAAATATTGCCATACTGTTTTCATATTTGCTAAGGTTTGACGGTGATTTGAACAGTATGCCTCCTGAAGTAAAAAAGAATATAGTATATATATTTATTGCTGCAACTCTCATAAAGGTTTTGTCAAATGGATTGTTCAAGCTTTACAGCAGCCTTTGGAGATATGCAGGAATATATGAGATGTTAAATATAGTAAAGGCTGCATTTATTGGAAATGTTATTATGCAGTGTTTGGTTTTTGTAGAGCGTATATTTGTTGAAAAGGATATATTTATATTTAAGGTAACTATACCTGCAAGTATTTTTGCCATTTGTTTTTTGGTTGACATCTTTATGCTTGGTGGTACAAGGTTTGCCTATAGGGTATTCAGAAGGATTGTAAAAGGCGAAAAGATCCAATTGAAAAATTCAAAAAGGGTATTAATTGCAGGCGGTGGAAATCTCGGTGCCGTACTTATAAGGGAACTTAGACGACATACTGAATTAAACAGTGTGCCTGTTGCAATAATAGATGAAGATCCCTATAAAATCGGCAAGGAAATAAATGGGGTACCAATAATAGGTCAAAATAAAGATATATTGGATATAATAATACGCAAAAAGATTGATGAGGTTATTATTACCATACCGGGTGCCTCTAACCAGGTAATAAACGAGATATATAATGAATGCTCAAAGACGGATTGTAAGGTAAAGATTCTTCCATCAATGGCACAGCTCATTGACGAAACGGTTATGATACAAAAGATAAGGGATGTTAACATAGAGGACCTTCTTGGAAGAGAACCGGTTAATCTGGACATTGAAACAATAACATCCTATATAGAAGGGCAGGTCATTATTGTTACGGGCGGAGGCGGATCAATCGGATCGGAATTATGCAGGCAGATAGCATCATTTAAACCAAAGCAGCTGATTATATTAGATAATTATGAAAATAATGCATATGATATTCAAAATGAGCTTATATATAATCACCCTGAGCTAAATTTGGTAACCATTATCGCCAACATAAGGGAAAAACACAGAATAGAAAGTATATTTAAAAAATATAGACCTAATGTTGTATTCCATGCAGCAGCACACAAACATGTGCCTTTAATGGAAGCAAACCCTACGGAGGCTATAAAGAACAATGTTTTCGGTACCATGAATGTAGCTGAGTGTGCGGACAGGTATGGTGCGAAAAAGTTTGTGCTTATTTCAACAGACAAAGCTGTAAACCCGACAAATATAATGGGTGCTACAAAAAGAATTGCTGAAATGATAATTCAGGCAATAAATACACAGAGCAAAACTGAGTTTGTAGCGGTAAGATTCGGTAACGTTTTAGGAAGCAACGGCAGTGTTATCCCTTTATTTAAAAAGCAAATTGAACAGGGAGGACCTGTTACGGTTACTCATCCTGAGGTAACAAGGTTTTTCATGACCATTCCTGAAGCTGTGCAGCTGGTTATTCAGGCCGGTGCTATGGCAAAGGGAGGGGAAATATTCGTGCTTGACATGGGAAATCCGGTTAAGATATATGACTTAGCCAGAAACCTGATAAAGCTATCAGGTTTCGAGCCTGATGAGGATATAAAAATAGAAATTTCAGGATTAAGACCCGGTGAAAAATTATATGAGGAGCTTCTAATGGATGAAGAGGGTCTTAAATCCACAGCTAATAAAAAAATATTTGTAGCAAAACCTGTTTTTACCGATTTAGTATTGTTAAAGCGTGAGCTAGATCGCCTGAAGGAGATAATAATGACTGATGCCAATGAAGTCATGGAATATGTTCAAATGATTGTTCCTACTTATAAAAAAGCTCAATAGCATAGAACTTTATACTTTTCTGTTATAGAAGGTTAGAACTCTATCAAGCCTTCTGCTGTAATGTTGGACGGAGTAGCTCTGTAGATCGAAGTTGTTGGTTTCAATGAGCTTGTTAAGACGGACGTGCATACGGGCAATCACCGAATATATGAGTTCTTTTGACATGAAATAATAGCCTCCTTTAATTGACTTGATAAATCAACTGACTTTATTTCAGAATAACAGCATAAATGTAAAATGAACTGAAATAAATATTAAATTAAAATCAATGTAAGATAATGTTGATTTTAATTTAATAATACATTTAACGTTATTTTCTATATATTCAAATCAAACAGGGACAACCTACTTGATTCTAATTATAACATATTATGGAAATTTATCAATGGAAATTATTAAAATTTATAAACCATAAATTTGTGATTTTATTTTTGCTTATAAATGTTATAATGTATTAAGAATAATGCACAATTAATTATATATATTATCATTTTCTGTTAGGAGTGTGTTTTGTGAATAAAAAAATATTGATAGTGGAAGATGAGAAAAATATTGTTGACATCTTGAAGTTTAACCTTAATAAGGAGGGATTCGATACAATAGAAGCACATGATGGAGAACAAGGGTTGGAGCTGGCATTAAATCAAAAGCCGGATTTGGTTCTTCTAGATATTATGCTGCCAAAAATGGACGGATTTACAGTATGTCGCAAGATTAGGCAAAGTCTTTCCACACCTATATTAATGCTTACAGCTAAGGAAGAGGAAGTGGACAAAGTATTGGGTCTTGAGCTGGGGGCTGATGATTATATCACAAAGCCATTCAGCCCAAGAGAGTTAATGGCAAGGGTAAAGGCCAATATCAGAAGAACTGCTCTCTCGGAAGCACCATCTTCGGGTGCTGATGGTGTTATGAAGGTAGGCAACCTTGTTATTGATTTTGAACGTTATGAGATTAAAAATGACAATAATACGGTAGAACTAACTTTAAGAGAATTTGAACTTGTTAAGTTTCTGGCCATTTCCCAAGGTCAGGTATTTTCCAGGGAAGTTCTTTTGGAAAAGGTCTGGGGTTATGAATATTATGGGGATGTGCGCACAGTTGATGTAACTGTAAGAAGAATAAGAGAAAAGCTGGAGAAGAACCCAAGTGAGCCTGAGTATATAATAACAAAAAGAGGAGTAGGTTACTTCTTCAAAAAGGTAGGATAAGATGCATTTTCGGGAGTTGCGTTGGAAGTTTATAAAGAGGTTTTTTTGGAGATTTTCACGAAGCCTGCAGTGGAAGTTGGTTTCAATCTTTATATCAATAACTTTAGCCCTTATGATTATAATGTGGCTATTTTTAATTGACTCAATAGAATCTACTTATTTCCAGAGTTTTAAGACAAGCATAGAATCAGGATTGAACAAATGGGAGTATAAAAACAACCCAAGTGCAGGGAAAGAGCAAGTTACAGAGGATCTTGTCAATAGAAATAGTGCAATTCTCATTTTCTATGCTGGGGAAGACAGAACTTATGCTATTGTTGATAGCGATAATCTGGAACCAGAGGATATTGTTTTTTATGATTCTAGGTACAAGGACAATAATAGAAGAAGTGCCTATCTGGAGGATTTGCTCAAATCAAAGAATTTTGTCACTGCGTTATCTGGTGAGACAGGTGACAAGGAAATTTTGATGCATACAGGTGATGGGACTGCTTTTTATGACTATGCCTGGACTAATGGTAATTATATACTATATTTTAGGTATTACAGGCAGGATTTGGGTAATACTATTGATAATCTCAATATTGATCTCTTAAAAAGTTCAATAATAGCAATAATTCTTTCGTTGCTTATCGGATATCTTCTTTCAAAAACCATTACCATTCCGATTATAAAAGTAATGCATAAGGCACAAAAGGTTGCTGGAGGAGATTTTGACCAACTGGTTGATGTAAAATCCGACGATGAGATTGGAAAGTTGACAAAGACATTTAACTTTATGGCTAAAGAGTTAAAACAGAAGATAATTGGTATATCCAGCGAAAAAAGCAAGATAGAGACTATTTTAAAATATATGGCAGATGGTGTTATTGCATTTAATATGTCAGGTGAAGTAATACATTCCAATCCGGCTTCTTTAAGGATGCTGGGTATAAAGGATGCAAGCTTTACATTTTACGAGTTTGCAAAGAGCTATTCACTGGATATAAGTATAGAGGGTCTTCTTGAAGCAGAGTCATCTACGACTAGGGAAACCAATATAAGAACCATGAACAAAATTATAAAAATCTACTTTGCTTTGTTTACCGATGAGGAAAACAAAGCAGAGGGGATTATTATTGTGCTTCAGGATATTACAGAGCAGCAAAGACTTGAAGAAATGCGGAAGGAATTTGTTGCGAATGTTTCTCACGAGCTAAGAACGCCTCTTACATCTATAAAGAGCTATGCAGAAACTCTTTTAGACGGTGAATATAAAAATGGTGAGATAGCTGAGAAATTCCTGGGTGTAATTAATTCAGAGGCAGACAGAATGACAAGACTTGTTAAAGATCTGCTTCAATTGTCAAGTCTCGATAACCAAAAAGTGCACTGGAACATGAAAAATATCAAATTGATAGAAATTGTAAAGAATTGTGTAAATAAAATGTCCATCGATGCAAAAAACAAGGAGCAATCACTGGAGTTTTTTGTTGAGGAAGATCCTGGAGAATTGTATGCCGACAGAGACCGTATAGAGCAAGTAGTGATTAACATAATAAGTAATGCTATAAAGTACACTCCCGCGAAAGGAATTATAACAGTAAGTGTGGGGGTAAATGAAAACATGGCATTTATAAAGGTAGCTGACACAGGAATTGGTATATCGCAGGAGGATCTTAAGAGGGTGTTTGAAAGATTTTACAGGGTTGATAAGGCACGTTCAAGGGAGATGGGCGGTACAGGCCTTGGATTGGCAATCGCAAAGGAAATTGTAGAAGCTCATGGAGGTACTATTTCAATTTCGAGTGAACTTGGTGCTGGTACTGTGGTTGTTGTTAACTTAAAGATGCTATATGAGGTAAGGCATGAATGAAAAATTACTTACGCTTTCTACGCGGGTGTTGACGAGTTAAGTCAACACATGAGCGAAATTTATAGCGTAAGTTATTTTTGATCATGACTAAGGCATGAATGAAAAATTACTTACGCTTTCTATGCGGTTGTAATTTAATTTTAAATTCAATGTAATAGATTTGTAACATAAAATGTAGTATAATTAATTTAGAGTCATATATATAGAAGTTTATAAAAAATAATTTGATTTTATGTTTAATCATTTTGAGGTGTTGTACAATGTATAAAAGAATTTGTAGTTTTTTGACAATTTTTATTGTGTCGGTCTTAATGCTATCAACTGTTTCATTTTCCTACCAAATGGATGGTTCTGATGATGTAATTGATGATGAAATAATTTACAGCAAGGATACCAAACCAACGGCCAAACAGTTTCTAGTTACTATAACGACTCCTGAGAAAGAAAAAGTCGAGGGAGAAAAGTCTTATGTAATTTGCGGTGTTTCAAAGGATAAGGAACCTGAAAGTATAGTTGTTAGGTTACTGAGGTATGATGAAGAAACAAATACGTACATAGATTTTCCTGATTCTGAAGGCGATACAAAATGGGAGCTTGGAAGGTTTGGAGTTTTAATAAAGGAAATAGAATTTCCTAAAGACGGTGTTAACAAAATAAGGATTGCTGCCTACAAGAAAAGTTCAGGAAAATTTCATCTTATTCGCGGCGAAAACCTTCAGATTACTGATTACTCAGTTTCAGTAAAGAAAGACGATATTACTGAAAAGATTAAAAACGGCATTATAAAAATAACAGACTTTTTCAAAGGGATATTCAAATAAACTAAAATGAAATTTGGGGTTTTTATGAACCTGGCTAAATGGGAAAGATTTAAATTTTTTATATTATTAATATTGATATTTACAAGTGTAATACAAGTAGGAATCCTGTGGAGTTTTAAAAAATACGGGGCTCCTCATTATTTTTTTAGTGAGTTTTTCAATAAGAAGAACATAGCTGCACAAAGAGATTTGATTGAATTTAAGGAAAATTTGTTCTTGCCTTCCAGAGTTATTGTATCAAAAGATATTTATTCAAATAATTGGCTGGTTGACAAAGAGGATGAAGATTTTCCCAAGCTCTATGCAGATATGAAGCTTTATCTTGCAGATATTCTAACAAAGGGCGAAATTAAATACGATAGAGTAATACCGCTTAAGGAAGATACTACATTAAAATTTATGGCAGAACCCTCTATAACATTTGAATTTAGCACAAACATCAATTCAAGAATGCTTCCGTGGTTACTTGATTTTTCAGGTGTTAATATTGTAAACAAAGAGATATCCAGCATAAAAAAGGTAATTATAATTCCTAATCTTTTAAATGAGAAGGATTCATGCACTATTGAAATTATAGACGAGGCGAGCAAAAAAGTATTTGAATACAATCGGGGATTTAAGGATAGAACTGGCATGGGAAAAGATTGGTATCGTCGAATGATGGATGATTTAGGCACGCATTCGCCTGATTCAAGTTACAGTCTTTTGACAGGCAAAATAAGCGGCATTAACAGCAATAGTGGGATTACAATTCCAAAGGATATGCTTTTTTTGGTTCCCCAGATGGGTGAGTTCAGTTTATTTAGAAACTACACATGTGCTTCGCCGGGTGAATTTATAGTTAAAGATGAAAATACCAGCCTTTCTGATAAGCAGAAAAAGTTGGCTGAAAAGATTTTAGGAAATGATGCAGAAAGCTTTTTGTCATCTGTTGATTTAAATGGTACAGCTACAATGGCCACATTTAAGAATGTAGGTAACACTTATAAGGTGCACAGCAATGGACTTTTGGAATATCACTACCTCCAGGCTGAGGAAAATGACAACAAGGGTAAGCTTGAGGATGCTTTCGAGAAGATTACCGAGTTTATAGGATCAAAGCTACACCTGATTGTTAAGCCTAAGAATGATGACAAAAATAATGAGTTTTCTGATATTGAAATATATCTATCAAGCTTTGAAGAGAAAAATGACAAGTATAAATTTACATTTGATTACCGGTTGAATAACGTACCTGTATTCTTCAATTTTGCAATAAATGATAAGGGTAAAAGAATATTAAATAGTGCAATAGAAATTGAAGCTACCGGTAAAAGGGTATTAAACTGCTATTGGATAATAAAAGAGTTTACTCCAATAGGAGATAAGACATATAATTTGGTATTTACCGATGTAATGGATAACTTATCCAAGACTAGACCTGATATTAAATCCATAAAAAATATTTATTCATGTTATGAGGTTCGCTCGGAGGAAGGGACAAAGGTGCTTGAGCCATTATGGCTGATAGAACCTGATAAAGAAAAGTCATTACCTGTAAAAGTAGAGTCATTTACAGAAAAGATGAACCCAAAATAAAGGAGGCCGTATGGATTGGTCAAAAGCAAAAAATATTTTGCTTGTACTTTTTATAGTTCTAAACTGTATACTGCTTTATAATAATTATGTATCCTTTTCTGGTGGAGGAAGTATTCTTTCTGATGAAATGAGCTCTAATACCTTAGCTGTTTTGACAAGCAGGGGAATTAGTTTGAATTGTGAAATACCACACTCTGCAAAAGCTGCTACAGTAATCTATGGGCCGTATTTTGAAGACAGGCAGAAAATTTCCGATGTTCTGTTAGGCCCTAATGAAAGAGACAATATGGAGGATGGTAAGGAAATCAGGGAGGGTACAAAACATCTGAAGTTCGATAATAACTACTTTTATTTTAAAGATAAAAGTCCCGGCAAAGAAAAGAAGATCGATGGGATGGAACAGGCGAAGCAGCTTTTGGAAGACGTCTTTGACAAAATGGGCGTCCCCTACAAGGACTTTAAATTGGACAGAGAAAATGAGCTGGAAGGTAACATATATAGGATTGAATACAAGCAGGTATATGAGGATTACATATTTTACAATAATTACATAAAAGCTGAAATTGGAGCAACGGGTATTTTGAGCTTAGAGTTTAAATACAAGAATGTTAGAGGCGTTAAAATGAATGTTAAGCAAAAAACTATTGATGCATACCAGGTGTTGCTTAAGATGACAGATGTTAAGAATGTTAATATTAATGATATAGACATAGGCTATGGCAACTACTCAGATGGTGGAATAGGTTTTACTGATGTGCTTTCGTGGCGTGTTAAGCTTAGTGACGAAAGTGAGAAGTTTTATAGTGCATTTACAGGTCAAAAGTTGAAGCCAGATTGAAGATAATATTTCCCTGTTAAAGGATGGGGGATCAAGTGGATAGATATAACTGCACAAAATTTTATATTTTGTTTTGTAAAATATTTTTATAAGTGCTATAATTGAAACGTGTTGTTTAGTACAATATTAAACGAAGTGAGTTGTTTTTAAAACTTGGGTATAAGTGGATGCATACCGGGCTGTGCTATAAAAGCTGCAGCTGTATGTGTAAAAAATATATAGATTATAAAGTGCATAGTTTAGTAAATCAATTTTACCGGGTAATTTTAATTTTGTTTATTGAAAGTTGAGGGATGGTTTTGGATAAGTTCGTTATTCGAAGTCAAAGGGCATTAAATGGAGAGGTTAACATAAGCGGTGCCAAAAACGCTGCAGTAGCTATTATTCCAGCAGCATTGCTGGTGGATGGCCCTTGTAAAATAGAAAATATACCTGATATCAGTGATGTCAGAGTTTTAATTGATATTATTTCAAAGCTTGGTGCAGAAGTTAAATTTGATGATGAGAATTCTATAAGCGTGAATACACAGTATTTGAGTTGTTATTCGGCACCATATGAAATGGTAAAAAGTATTAGAGCATCATATTATCTAATTGGGGCTCTTTTAGGAAGGTTTAAAAAGGCGGAAGTTGCACTGCCGGGAGGTTGTGATTTCGGATTTAGGCCTATAGACCAACATATAAAAGGTTTTGAAGCTTTAGGTGCTAATGTTGTTATAGAGCATGGTATCGTAAAGGTTTACGCAGATAAGCTGGTAGGAGCACAGATATATCTTGACGTAGTAAGCCTTGGAGCTACAATTAACCTTATGCTTGCAGCAGTTAAGGCTGAAGGCACCACTATAATAGAAAACGCAGCGAAAGAGCCTTATGTTGTAGACGTTGCAAACTTTTTAAATGCCATGGGAGCAAATGTTAAAGGTGCAGGAACAGATGTAATAAAGATAAAGGGAGTAGAAGTTTTAAGCGGCGGACTGACTCATTCAATCATACCTGATATGATTGAAGCAGGAACCTTTATGGTTGCAGGTGCAGCCACTAAAGGTGATGTTGTTGTTAAAAACATAATACCAAAGCATGTTGAATCTCTTACTGCCAAACTAATAGAAATGAATGTAAAAGTCATTGAGGGTGAGGATTGGATAAGGGTTCAGGGCACTGATCATATAACTAAAGCCAACATAAAGACATTGCCATATCCAGGCTTCCCTACAGATTTGCATCCTTTAGCCACTATTCTTTTGTGTCTGGCAGATGGTACCAGCACAGTTACCGAAGGGGTTTGGGATTCTCGTTTTCAGTATGTGGATGAACTTAAAAGAATGGGGGCAAAAATAAAGGTTGAAGGAAGGATGGCACTTGTTGAAGGGCCGGAATCCTTGACAGGAGCACCAGTTAAAGCAACTGATTTAAGAGGCGGAGCGGCAATGGTAATAGCTGCACTTACTGCGCAAGGTGTTACGGAAGTACATAACATAAGACTTATCGATAGAGGTTATGAGAAATTTGATATAAAGCTTAGAAGCTTGGGTGCTGATATAATTAGGGTAAGTGAACCTGAATAAGGCATGAATGAAAAATTACTTCCGCTTTCTACGCGGCTGGTCGTTTAGCTTCGCTAAACTGCTTGCCATGCATCCTGGGTGTTGACGAGTTAAGTCAACACAAGAGCGAAATCTATAGCGGAAGTTATTTTTGGGTCATGCCTAAGAGTAATAGTGATGCGAGGAGTTTACAAATGATAAGATTCTGCAGCTTATTTAGCGGCAGTAGTGGCAACTGCTTATTTGTTGGTACAGATAGGACAAAAATATTAATAGATGCAGGCATTAGCGGAAAAAGAATAATTGAAGCACTTTGTTCCATTGGGGAAAACCCTTCGGATATAAGTGCTGTTTTAATTTCTCATGAACACTCCGACCATATAAGAAGTGCAGGAATTATATCCAGAAAGCTTGATGTGCCTATATATGCCAATGTAAGCACGTGGGGTTCAATGGAGCACAGTATAGGTCCTGTAAAGGTTGAGAATAAAAGATTTTTCAATACAGGTGAGGAGCTTGTAATAGGGGACATATGTGTAAATACCTTCAGTATCCCTCATGATGCCTCTGATCCTGTTGGGTTTAACTTTACGGCGGACAATAGAAAAATTACTACTGCAACAGATATAGGACATATAAACAAAAAGCTTTTAGAGCACTTTGATTCAAGCGATCTCATACTCTTAGAATCAAACCATGATGTGGAGATGCTCAAAGTAGGCCCATATCCTTGGAGCCTTAAGAAACGAATATTAGGGGATAACGGCCATTTATCCAACGAAATGGCAGGCAAAGTTATAGCCTATATGGCAAAGAAGGGCACCAAAAAATTTCTCCTTGGGCATCTTAGCAGGGAAAACAATTTTCCGGAGCTTGCATACCAGACGGTATACAATGTTCTGAGTGAAAATCAAATATGCCCGGGTGAGGATATTGAGCTGAGTGTAGCGTTAAGAGACCGGGTGGGAAAGGTAATAGAGCTGTGAAAATAAGCATTATTGCAGTGGGCAGGCTTAAGGAAAAATACCTCAAGGAAGGTATCGCAGAATACAGTAAAAGGCTTTCAAGGTTTTGTGATCTGGAAATAATTGAGGTTGAGGATGAACAAGCACCTGACAACATAAGCCCTGCCCAGGAAGTACAAATTAAAAAAAAGGAAGCAGAAAAAATTAAAAAGAGAATAAAAGAAGGTTCATTTGTCGTAGTTCTTGACTTGAATGGAGAAAAGCCGGATTCAGTTCGCTTTGCCAAAAAGTTGGAAGCTTTTTTTATTTCAGGCGTATCTACAATGTCGTTTATTATTGGCGGATCATTAGGCCTGGATGATGAGCTTGTAAAGACTGCTAACTACAGGCTATGCCTGTCGGAGCTCACATTTCCCCACCAACTGGCAAGGCTGATATTGTTAGAGCAGTTATTCAGGTGTTTTAAGATTATAAAAGGTGAGACGTATCACAAATAGAATAAGGCAGTAATATTAACATGTGAACATTATTAAGCAAGAATAATAAATTCGTAGGTATTAATTTAAATAAAAATGTAAAAACCTTTTGACATTGTTGGGTTGATTTGGTAATATTATAGTGTAATGAATGTAAAAACTATTTGACATTTTTGAAAAGAGGTAATGTAAATGAAGATTGTTAAAGAACTCGATGAAATGGAGCAATATATTGCTTTAAAAAGTCTTAAGATAGCATATTGGTTTACTGTTGCTTTTTTGGCAGTATGGACTATTGTCGACATAGCAATAAAGAAGAATGCTTATAGTATTCCCTTAGTTTTACTGGCTCTTCAGAATATAATCCTTGTATTTTTTGACAAATATTTTAAAAGAAAATTAGGCGAATGAACATGAGAAATAAAGTTAAAGTGTATAGAAAAGCAGCAAATTTAACACAAGAAGAATTAGCCCTAAAACTTTCTGTAACTAGACAAACAATCAATGCTATTGAAAATAATAAATATAACCCTACACTTGAATTGGCAATTAAAATGGCAAGGTTTTTATGTGTTCCTGTTGAAGAGTTATTTGTATTAGAGTAAATCAGCATATATACAATTGATACAAAGGTTTATAGAGTAAGTAATTTATTGATCATGGCTAAATCACAAAGTTCAACTACTTTTTGCAAATTATCATAAAGTCATTTTTGAGATAGCCTTCTATAACTTGTATATCACTTAGATCGCATTTAAAATGCTTAATTGTTTCCACAATCTCTTCTGGAGAAAAATAAAAATACCTATCATCCTTATCGGGTGATTTATGATGAAGAAGGTTAAATGCAACTACACTGCGAGCTAAATAGAACAACCTTTTCAATGCAATTTCCACGAACTCATTATTATTTCCTAAATTAAGGTTAAAAATTCCTGAGGTATAGACAATATCAAAGTCATGTGGAGAAAAGGTATTGTCATTGAATATATCAAGGCACAAAAACCTAAACGTGGGGTTTCTTTTTTTAGCATAGTCTATCATTTTTTGCGAAATGTCTACGCCAGTGTAGTCAAAAGAGACACCTTTTTCACTTAAGTATTCAATTAGATTGCCCAATCCACAGCCCACATCCAGAAGCTTTTTATTTTCAATTTCAATATTTTTTCCAAACATCTCAAATCTCATATATTGAGCTTCTCTGCTTTCCCAGCCTAGAACCTTAAAGTCTGGCAAGCCTTTTCCCAAGTTAGGCTCATAATACTGCTTGATCATCTCTATTTTGCTCATATTTTCCTTAGTACCCTTTCTGTTTGTTTTGCAATAAGCATTTTACATTTTCAATTATTGTAAAAAATTTTCCTTAATTCATATGTTGCGAAAAAATCATTTTTATCAATAATTATTTTACACCAACAAATAGTATTTTAAATGGTTTTATTTAGTTTAGTTTTTTAGGGATTTACAAGCAGAAAAAATAGTTTGTAATTGCAATAATATTCTGATTTGGTGGAATAAATATAATAATACGATTATAATAATTTTAATCAAACAGGATGTGATGGATAATGGCTAGTAGCAATAAAAAGGCAACATTTGCAGGGGGATGTTTCTGGTGTATGGTTCAACCATTTGAAAGCTTACGGGGTATTAATCAGGTTAGAACAGGCTATACAGGAGGAGAATCTGAAAATCCTTCCTATAAAAGCGTTTGTAGAGGAGATACAGGCCATTATGAAGCTGTCCAAGTAGAGTATAATCCAAGTGTGATAAGTTATGAGGAACTTTTAGAAGTCTTTTGGAAGCAAATCGATCCTTTGGATGAAGGCGGACAATTTTATGACAGAGGCCCTCAATACAGAACAGCGATCTTTTATCATGATGATGAGCAGAAAAGAGCTGCTGAAGAGTCAAAGAACATGCTTAATAAAATGGGTGTTTTTTCAGAGCCAATAGCAACGGATATAATAAAATTTCAAAAATTTTATGAAGCAGAAGAATACCATCAGGCTTATCATAAGAAGAACCCTGAGCAATACAAAGGTTATAAACTGGCATCTGGGCGTGATGCTGCTGTTAAGAAGCTATGGGGAAATATTGGGTTTATTTCGGGAGCAGGATCTAAAAAATCCTTTGATGACATAAAGAGGAAGTTAACACCGATGCAATATAAAGTAACGCAGGAAAATGGAACAGAACCTCCATTTGAGAATGAGTACTATAACAATTTCCATGATGGGATTTATGTGGATATTGTCTCAGGAGAACCTCTTTTTAGTTCAAGGGACAAGTTTGATTCTGGCTGTGGTTGGCCAAGCTTTACAAAGCCCATATCGGATGAAAGAATAACTAAAAATATAGATACGAGCCATTTTATGATCAGAACCGAGGTGAGGAGCAAGGATGGGGACTCTCATTTAGGCCATGTTTTTAACGATGGTCCTGCCAACTCAACTGGGCTCAGGTATTGCATTAACTCAGCTTCCCTTAGGTTTATTCCACTGGAAGAAATGGAAGATGCGGGTTATGGGGAGTACTTAAATCTATTTATTACCGATAAATCCTGACTATATCTAAACAACACTTTGTTGATTATATGCCTTACTAATGCTAAAATATTGTTTGAACAGCATAAATAAATTTATATAAATAGGGGGTAGCAAAAATGTTTGGAAGGATAGCATCCGAGGCATTAGGATTAAGTGACATTGGGAAAATAATAGATCCAAAAGATTATGATAAGGTAGAAGCGGATGATTATGTTTTTCATGAAGATGAGGAGAAAATATTCTTCTTAATTAAATCAAAGGCAGATGAGTATTGCTTTACAAATAGAGCATTGATTCATGTTGATGGTAAAAATGCAATTAGTAAAAAAAGAATGCTTAGAAGATATGAATACTTTTTGTATCCCATTAGAAATGTATTTCTGGAAACGGCCGGTACTGTAGATTTGGACGTGGAAATTAAATTTACAATGGGAGAGGTGCAATTTTCCATTGATGTAGATAAAAAGCAAGTTGAGAAGTTGAAGGACTTATATAAAGCATTATTTCAAATTTCTATTATTACATATGAAAACAAAATAGGATTGGATTATTCAGCAGAAAGCATAAAATTAGCCGTATCTGCATTTAGTGGACTTAGAGCTGAGTCTAAAGATGTTGTACAAAATTTCAAGGACATTACTGATTACTCATTTGAGTGGTTAGTAACCAACAGAAATAAGTATGTAGTGGAAGACTTTAGTGATGTATTTTTAAAATATATTAATAATTAAGTCCAATACGGGAAATAAACTTTAACGAAATGTTAAGACGAAAAAGCTTCAGGGGTTCTGCTTTTAAGTAATGATTAAAGGATTACTAATACAGTAGAAATTTCTGAAGTTTTTGTATGTCTGGGAAATTATGATAATGCGTTTATCAAATATTGCCGATAAATAGGAAAATGTGTTTTTTATATTAGATTATATGCACGGAGGTGTGTTATGGATAAATATAATATCAGAATTGCTGAATGTAAGCCAGGTATGGTCATTGCCAAAGATGTCTATAACGATAAAGGTGCAATTTTTATGAAGCAAGGCACTGTTCTTACTGATTTTATAATAGACAAGCTGGTTATAAACAGCATTGAAATGCTGTGGGTAACCAGGGAACAGGCTGAAGAAGATGAATCACCCAATGACTCACCCTCTGTGAAGGAAACAAAAAAGGAGTATGTAAAAAGAATTGAAAAAATAAAGACTCTATTCGAAAATGTTCTTTTAGATGATGCCATAGAGCAAAAAGTTACTGAAATTTCTGCATCCATAATAAATTCTGATAAAACAACAGGGGATCTTTTGAGGTGCATAAGAAGCTTAAAATCCATAGGGGATTACATGTATACCCATAGCTTAAACGTGGCAAGTGTTTGTTGTCTCATTGGAAACTGGATGAAGCTTGGGGCCAAAGAGGTTGAAGAAATCACTGTAGCCGGCCTGCTGCATGATATCGGTAAGGCGAAGGTCCCAAAGGAAATTCTTAATAAGAAAGCTGATTTGACTAATAATGATATCATTGAAATTAAAAAGCATACTCAATATGGATATGAAATATTGAAGGATAAGACGGGTTTTTCGGAAGAATTATGTAAGGGTGTACTTATGCATCATGAGAGAGAAGATGGCAGCGGATACCCTAATGGAGTAAAAGGTGATAAAATAAACCTCATAGCCAAAATTATTTCTGTAGCTGATTTGTACAGTATAATAACTTTGGACAGGGTGTATAAAAGAACGGATACCCCCTTCAGTGTTTTTGAAATATTTGAGTCCTCTGCATCACAAAAGTTTGATACTCTGACTGTTTTTACCCTTATATCCAATGTAGCCATGTATTTTATAGGTGATAATGTTAGACTAAGTAATGGCATGGAAGGACAGATATTTTATATTGATAATGAATTTGTTTCAAGACCTTTAATAAAGCTAAAAGATGGAAACACTTTCGATCTCAGGTCTAATAGGAATGTAAAAATTGTGGAAATTTTATAAAGGAGATTAAAAACACAAGAAACCTTCACGGGCTGCAAAGCATAAAGTGAAGGTTTCTTAATGTCTAGTAAAATTTAGTATTATAGTCACTTTGGGAATATGTGTCAATTATTCGCGGGAACAATGGCTCTTTCAAGGATCTCGTAATTATCCACCCAAAGCGTTAAATAGGGGTTTGGAGCACCCTTTTCCTTTAAGATGACCATAAATGGTCCGTCAAATATAAGCTTCTTTGAATAATCGGGCTTTGGCCCTGAACCTGCAAGTATTATAATTCCGTAGGACGATAGTATGGAACCCTTTCTATTTAGCACAAATTTTGTATTTTGTAGTGCAGTATCAATGTTATACTGTTCAAAACCTGGGTTTGAAATTTGACCTTTAAGGTCATTATATGAATGGGTGATATTAAAGTTAATATTAGGAACGAATAGTTTGTCTTTAAATTCGAATTGTTCAGGCGAATTGCCGTCAATTCTTTTCATAACTGAAGTATATGTTTTATAAAGGTTTTCGTCTGGTGCAACTTTGGCCAGGATAATCTCTTCAGTTTTGTCTTCAGGTATAAGCTTTACAATAAAATCATCATCACTTTTGTAATCGTATATTTGCACCTGTTTGGATAGATCATCAGTGTTCTCGGAATTTTGTTCTATCCCAAATCCTTTTACCAGGGAATATTCACTACCTGTAGAAAAACCCATAGAATCAAAATTGTCAAATTCTTTTGCAAAATTCGAATTTTTGCTTAGGTATGAGTATGCTATTATTGAATCAGCAGCAATTTTATTGTTCAGCTGAGGTGCGGATTCACCAAACTTTTCCTTCAGTGATGTATTGATATTATCAATTGTCTTCTGACCATATCCTGCCATTGATAAATAGCTTTTAGGATTCAGAGAATTTTCCATTGGAAAGCCTTTATTAAGTATATCTGCTATAGGAGGATTTGCGGACAGTTTCACATCTCCACCGATTATACCCTTCAACCCGTCCCATGCCATCTGGAATGTTGGGCAGTATATGATATTCTTTCCTACAACAATCTTCTCCTCTGAATTCGTGCTGATAGTTGTCTTGCTTAGTAACGCGGAATCTATTCCGGTATTATCTGATGGTGTTGGGGTTGATGGAGGTGTTGGAGTCGTAGGTGGTGGAGGCATTCCCAATATATCAATATAATATTTTTCCGAATCATCCCTGCATGTAAAAGTAATAGATGTTTTACCGGGACGTAAGGCCTCAAATGTCCAAGTGGTTTTACCGAATCCATCAGGGTATGGGGCTGGTGAACTGGTTTTGGATACGAATTTTATCATTTCTTCGCTTTCAATGGAATACTTATAGGTTATACCTGCGAAACCGCCTTCAGGCATGGAAATATTAAATATTTGATCAATATTTGCATATGTATTGTGGATGTTGTATACCGCAGGTCTTTTATAGGAGTCGCCGGTGGTGTTGAAGTTTTTTGCTACACAAACAACATCAGCAACATTAATTACTGCATCCGTATTGAAGTCTGCTGCTGGGTTAAAATCCTTATCTGCTGTAGTTTTGTTGAATAGCTTTGCAATCAAAATTGCATCGGACATATTTATTGCATTATCATTATTGGCATCACCGCTCAACATTACTAACGGAACTTTTGCCGAACCAAGCTCAATATTATTACGTACAAGGTTTAGAGGAATTTTTCTTGTAAGATAACCAGGTTTGCTTATTATTGCTGTATGTACATCAGATGGTGTATCAAACATTGAGACATCAAGTGAGAAATAACCATTTATATTGGTATATGCTGATCCAAAGCGATTCTCAACTTCTACTTTGAAGCCTGAGTAGTCTTTAATTCCGTTTGTATCGGAGCCTGCAAAGCCTGAAAGGTTTCTTGTAATCATTTGGGTAGGAGATACTACCGGGGTTGGCGTTGATGTTGGTGAGGGAATGTTTGTTTGCGTTGGTCTTGGAGTAGGCTGATGAAGCTGTGATTTATCAAGAAGACCATAGTTTTTTACTGTATAAGTGTTTACATATTTACCGGTACCCTTCATAGGCTTTGTTTCAACTACATTTGTCCAGGTTTCGCCAACCTTTACGGTTCTCCAATCGCTGTTATAGAAAATATGTATTGTATAGTCTGCATCTACGTAAAATTCATTTTCCTTAAAGGTTGTACTGTATGGAGTAAGTCCTGTTCCGGCGCCGCTTCCAGCTGTTCCGCTCAGACTCATTCCGCCGCCGATTACCAATTTGGTAGTATCATTAAAGCCATTCACATTGAACCAAGATGATAAGGTATTGGTATTGGAATTATAGCTGTAGGTTGGGAAATCAATATACATATATCCGTCAACTTCTCCAATACCGTTACGGTTTGTATGGGTATCAATGAATAAAAACTTGCCAGGATCAATTGTAACTGACTCTGGTGCTGCTGGTGGTGTATAAGCAGATGCAAAAAGTGCCGATGAATAAACAAATACTAGAGTCATTGCAAACAGCAGTACTAATTTAGTATTATTGGCTGCATTTCTCATAAAATCCCTCCTATAAAAGATATTTTAATATATAAATTGTATAACAAAGGGAAGATGGCGTCAATTATGTTTTACAAACAAACATTGTATTACGACTTTTTGTCATTATAGCAAAGTAACCAGTTGTTGCTTTTTACTTTTTTGACATTAAACAACAAAATTTTACTTTTAAACTATAAAAAGATAGAATATAATTTAATTGTAATAATTTATGAGGAGGGATTTATAAGTGAAAAAATTTTTATCGTATTTTGTAGTTGGGGTTTTGATATTAACTTTAGCTGGAGGAAGTGCATTTTCAGCTGAATCAAACAGCAGTAATGCTTCAAAGTATTCACATGGAAACTATTTTCCTATTGCAAGTCCATTAGATGTAATAAAGGAGCTTCGTGATCAAATTGCCAAGTTACCGGATAATGCATTTATTGATGTCAAAAAAACGAAACATAGCAAAAGCCATTTGGATAAAAAGCTTGAAGATATCATTAAAAAGCTAAAAGATGGAAATTATGAATCTGCAAGAAAGTATTTAAGTGAAAACTTCAAAAAAGATATGGAAAAATCGATTGTATTGCAAGAACATGCACTTCTTTTGGCTAAAATAGATACTATTTTAGTATCTATTGAACATGCATGTGAAACTACTGTTAAGATAAGCTCGGGAAAAGTTGCAGGTCTTAGTTTAGAGCCTGACTGCTGGACCTGGGTTGGAATACCTTATGCAAAACCTCCTGTAGGTAAGCTCAGGTGGAAAGCTCCAAGAGAGCCTAAACCATGGAAAGGTATTCGCTTTTCCACATTTGATCTATCACGAAGTATCCAGAATGAGCAAACTTTATATTGGTCACCTACAGGTCAGGTTATTGGTTCAGAAGATTGCCTGTACCTGAATGTATGCAGACCTAAAACGAAAGAAAAAAATCTACCGGTATATTTCTGGATTCATGGGGGTGGCAATGTAACAGGAGGTGCTGAGGATTTTTTCTTTGCACAGTTTCTTGCCCAAAAATACAATGTGGTAGTTGTAGTTGTTGAGTATCGTTTAGGGGCAATGGGATGGCTTACCCATCCTGCACTGACCTCAAACGGAACAGTTGAAGATAAGTCAGGAAATTTTGGAACTCTCGATATTATTAAAGCACTTAAATGGGTACAGGGCAATATCCGCCAATTTGGCGGTAATCCCAAAAACGTCACAGTAGCGGGACAATCAGCAGGAGGAACAAATGTGTTGAGTCTTATGGTTTCACCTCTTGCTAAAGACCTTTTTCATAAGGCAGTCGTTGAAAGTTCAGGCCTTGTAAATATTTCTGTAGAAAAAGGAGTTGAAAAAACCAATAATATTATTGATAAGCTCCTGGTGGCAGATAATACTTGTGCTGATTTAGAATCAGCAGCTGCTCACCGTAAAATAATGACAAACAAAGAAATAGAAGCTTATTTAAGAAGCAAATCAGCAGTTGAGATAACAAAAGCATATCCAACTTCAGCAGAACCTATTATAGATGGGAACGTTATTACAGATACAGTTGCTTCTGCTTTTGAATCAGGAAATTATAATAAAGTTCCTATAATTATTGGAAGTAACGAGGATGAATACAAGCCTTTCCTACCCCTTATGATTGCTGATTTTCCTACATACACCGGGCATAAGTGGTCAGACATACAAAGTGTGCTTGGGGTAAATGGAAAATCCATGACATTAGAAGAGGTCATGCCTGCCGATAGCCAAGACAGACAATTTTTTGAATTATTAGCTAAATATCCGTCTATGAACTGGAAGGCTACAATGGTGGATTCTCTTGCTGGTAGTCTAAAAAAGCACCAGGATGATGTGTATTGTTATTATTTTAAATGGAAGGGAAAAGGAGCTAAAGTACCTTTTGACTTTTTAGTAGGTGCAGGGCATTCATTTGAACTACCCTTCTTCTTTGGTTGGGATAAGGATTTATGGAATATTTCTTACACAGAAGAAAATGAAAAAGGGAGAATTGCATTACAAGATGCCATAATGTCATATGTGTCATCATTTGCTTCTACAGGAAATCCTAATAAAGGAAACAGCAGCTTGCCTAATTGGGAGAAGTGGTCTAATATCCCCAATGAACCCAAAAGTATCATCTTTGATGCTGATTTAAATGAGAGCAAGATAAGTATGATGAATGAGGAGTTTAAAAAGGAAGATATAATGATGGAGGTAAACAATCTTACTGAATGGCAAAAGAATGTTATTTTCAATATTATATGGTTCTAAAGCAATATGATGTATAATTGGATAGAACTAACAAAATACATAATTAAGTAAGCCCTGATTAGTATGGTGCTGTAGACAGGTTATGAACCTATCTGCAGCACCTATTATGTTGCAATATAATTGATCAGCTTATTCGGGTCTCACGAGCAAAGAAGAACAGGTATTGCTGGGCATAGCCTGACAAGCTGCCAAAATGATCTTTTGCATATTGATCAATTTCCTTGAGGGTTGCCTCCCTTTTAAAATATAAAACCTCCATTATTCTTTTTATCCATACATCAGTTGGAAATACGTCAAAATTCGTACCGGAAAACAGCAAAATGCAGTCAGCAACCTTGCGGCCCACGCCTGAGAGTTTTATGAGTTCATTGCGTGCCTCATCGGTAGTCATTTCTTTTAGTGTACTTAAGTTTACAATTCCTTTGCGGATCATATTGGAGGTATTGGAAATATATTTGCATCTAAACCCGGCTTTACAGATTTCAATTTGGTCAAGTGGGCAGGATGAAAGGGCTTCAGGGCTGGGGAATGAATAAAAATCCCCTTCCTCCGAGCTGATTTTTCTTCCAAAGTTTTGTGACAGGGTTTCAACAGATTTCATGATACGGGGAATTCTATTGTTGGCTGAGATGATAAAGGAAATTATAAGCTCCCATATATCCTGTCTTAAAAGCCTTATACCCTGGCCGAAGGGTATTGCCTGTGACATGACTTCATCCTTTTGGCAAAGGATTTTTTTTATTTCTCCATAGTCTGTTCCAAGGTCGAAGTAGTCATACCATATCTTAACAAAATCATCAAAGTTGGAATTTGAGATATAAAGCTTTCCATTTTCAAATCTGATACGGGATACCTTATCCTTCACAACGCCAATATAGCTCCCGTCTTGTTGCTTAAGCCATCTGAAGCTTTGTCCGCAGTCGAAGATGTGACCAAGGTCAAAGTCACGAACTCCTTCAATTTCAATGCCATTATTATTTTCATAAACAGTGTAACCCTTATAATCCATATATTTGTCTCCAGTTCTTTTCTATGTCCAGGAAATCATGGTGTATTCTACACACAATTTTTCATGACAACAATCAAGTTGCAAAAATGTCATTATATATTTTCCCATACTTATCTGATATAATAACATGGTATCACATAATTCTATCGGAAATAACAAATAAATTAATTTGCAATTAACCAAATATTCATATAAAGGTGGACTATATGAAAGAAAAAATTTATACAATACCTGTTACTGAAGCTTTCGGAGTTGAATGTGAGTGCCCTATGTGTGTGTTGGAAAAAAAGCTGGAGGATGAATGTATCGACTATATATTGGGTCCTTCACTTATGGAGCCGGAGGGGCGTATTGAAACCAACGAAAAGGGTTTTTGCAAAAAGCATTTTGAGAAGCTTTACAATAGACAGCAGAACAGGCTTGGTTTGGGATTGATTTTGGAAACACATCTGACTCAGCAGAATTATAATATCGGAAAGTTATATGAAAGTAAGAAGGATGCAGTAAAAAAAGATGCTGAAATGTCAATGATGAAGAACCTTTCCAGCAAAGTCTCAATGAAGAAATCCGATACAGACAAAATGGTGGATAACCTTTTGGAGATATTAAAGGAACTTGAAGGAAAGTGCACTGTTTGCGGAAAGCTAGATCATACTATGGAGAGGTATATTGATGTCATACTTTATTTATGGTTTAAGGAAAACGATTTTAAGACACTTTTTAACAGCAAGAAGGGTTTTTGTTTAAAGCACCTGAAAGACCTTTTGGAAGGAACTAAAAAGTTTTTGAATGCAAAGGAAACAGCCATATTTGTATCAAACCTTATGGAAATTCAGTTGGAAAACCTTGAAAGAATCAGGGAGGAAGTAAGCTGGTTTACGAAAAAGTTTGACTATAGAAACAATGATGCCCCATGGGGAAATTCCAAGGATGCAGTTCCAAGGAGCATTCAGAAGATTGTAGGTTTTTGCGATTTTAGTTAAGGAATAAATTAAATATTACTTCCGCTTTAATTCTCCATTTTGGATTTTACTTTTTGCGGATCAATGACAAGGCTCTTGGCTACAAGGTTAAGAGCTTTTATATTTAACGCAGTCAGTTTTTCAACTTCCTCACCGACATCTTGCTGAACCTTTCGCAAAAGCGGCCTTATAACGTACCCATAAATGAGTATAAGATCCATTTCTATATATATACCGTCAGGATGGTTTTCGGCACGGAATCTTGAAATCCTGCTAACTCCCTCTATCTTCGATACCACGTGCTCAATTATTTGATAAACTGTGTAATCCGATATGGTATATTTGCCAAGATAGCTGAATGTAGGGCGAACAACGGATTTTTCGCCTACAAGCTGATAGCTGCCTTTACCTTTTCTTTTGAAAATCTGCAGCGGATCAAGAAAATAACCTGAAAAGTCCTTCTTTATCTCAAACGTCGGAACAGGGATAACATGCTTTCCCTGCTGCATTCTTGTTGATCTGGCCTGATTTATTTCGAATTCACTGGCTACATCGGTTATAAAAACTTTCTCATTAATGGGACCTACCTCAAGCCTGCTTGCTATTTTTTCCACCATACCTTCGGATGTACCTAAAATAAGCATTGCTGAGGGCTTGTATAGTTCTATTGCACGCTTTACATCATAGGCGTGATCATCACTCTGAAAAAGGGCACACTTGACGGAGGCTATCTTAGTGGCTTCCCTCTTGGCAGAACGACCTGCAACAATTCTGTTACCGCGGATCAAAATACCATCATCTATTATAAAATCAATGCCACGTTCCTTAGCAACCCAGGTTGCCCTGTGGCTTTTTCCTGTACCGCTTGGTCCAATAAAACCTACAACTCTCAACTTGTACCTCCGAACATTCCTGCATATATTATTCTAAAAATGTATTTTTTGAAATGCCTTAAGTATATCATAAATGTTATGAAATTTACATTATTATAATATGTAATTCACCAAAAACAGCAAACCAATAAGAACTAAGCCTATCACAATAAATACAATACCTAATACCTTAAGAAATCCAATAGTGGATTTAAGTGCAAGCTTTGAAACATTTCTTACCTTATCGGTAATGATAAACAAGCTATTTGTATTGCCGCTTGATGCATTAGCACCAGGTGCTTCCAATGTGTTTTCAATTGCAATTGACTGGGAGCCTCTATTTACAGCTTTCTCAATAATAAAATAAAGTATTCCGCCTAAAAATCTATTTCTTATAATTTTTTTTACAATTGGGAAAACAATTCCATACAGCACAAGGATTGTTAAATCTTTTGAATTGGTATTACTTGCATTGTTCATTCCTTTGCGAATGTCATTTGTAATATTAGTTGCAAAACCCAATATAAAGCTTATTCCGGTATATATATCATTACTTGCTTTAGAAAGTCCCAATGCTCCTGTACCAAAAAAGAAAATAGGGATTGAAAAAATAAAAAATAGTATGCAAAAAATTAGTGAATTATGGTTCAACCATAAAGCGACAGTAAATATAATCGAAATTACACCGGTTATTATTATAGGAAGTATTGCCGTAAAACTAAAAGACAGGATTCCTTCAATCTTTTCTGAGAGCTCATCTACAATTTCATCACTAGAATATTTGTCCACGTCAACTCCATAGCTTGTAATCAGTTTTTGGCGTGCTGCTTCTATACCTATGCTCATAGGTATCCTCCTTACAATATGTATTAAAATAAATAGCAATGTATATTATATAATATTTCATACTAAAAATCATTAGGGAATAATAAATCTCTATAAATGGGAAAAAGAGAGTACCAACTCTCTTTTCTTCCCCCGGATAATTCTTCATTTGTTATTTTAACAACTTCGTCCTTTGTAATTCCAAAATATTATCTTTTGTACAAAATCTATAAAAATAAATATAAAACTGGAATAACGGGTAATGTTTTCAATTTAAATAACATTACACAATATATTGTATCATTAGATTTTAACTTGTCAATATATATATATAAAATAAATGATGAAATTTTTGTCTTTTTGTCTTTTATTTATTTTCAATGTTTATAGTGCCGCTTTTATTGTTGGATTTTGCCATGTTTACTTCGCAAATTTCGCATTCGCTGCATATAGTAACTTTTCCATAAAAAACATTTTTTATTGTTTCTAAAAGTTCCTTATTTTTAAAATGTCTGGTACCATGTAATACTATTTTCCTTGGTGCTAGTGTAATAAGTGAGCTGACAAGCAAATCATCATAATTTATTTCACCCATCGAGATCTCATTTACAAATTCACGTATGCATTCGTTGGTTATTTCTCTTTTATTTTCATCCAGAAGCATATATTTGTTATCAAAGCTGGTAACCACATGAATCAAGTTGAACTTAGGATTCTGAATATCTACGAAATACCTTAAAAGCCTTATGAACTCATTATATTCACGAACCATAAGATAGTCATCTACAGCCTTATCAACAACTTCCTCCAGATCTTTTATATAGTCCTTAAGCCTGAAATTAACAAAGCCGTCAAGTATGATGCTGTTGGAGTTGTCAAAGTAATCCAGAAGCTTTTTAACTATAAGATTATGCCGTCTTATATGAAATAAGCTGCTTAAAAGATCCTTATCATCAGATTTAATAATTTTTTTTGCCAATGCTAATATTTCTTTCTTTTCAACAGAATTGAAATAACAATAATTGCTGGTGATTGTTCTAATTATTAATTTCTCTTCATATTTTTTTATTATATAATCTGCCAGTGCATTTGAAATGTTTAAAACAAGGGTTTTCTTAATGGTATCCGGGTTATCCGCATTATCTGCATTTCTATCGCTATTATAACTACAAACTATATAATTTGAGCCATTGGAATTAACTTCGTTTTGAATGGAGTACTTAAAATGGTTTGTTTTGTTTTTTTCCAACTCGTTTTTTATTCCTTCAATTACATCTTCTGTATCTTTGTTAACTCCAATACTGAGAAACTGCATCAACTTCACATCCCTTCATGTGTAGTATATGTCTAAGAAATATGTTGTATGCAGCACTAGGTACTTGCAATAACTACCATATTATACCTGTGAAATAATCATTCTCACATTATTATATGATATATGATTGATTGAGTTACAAAAAAATAGATTGGCGTCAGCAGCAATATTTACCTGTCTGGAACGCCAATTTGGTAAATGTATGATATAACGAATTAGTTTGGATGAAATTACTAGCCAGCAATTGCTTGTTACATATTGTGGGAAAAGCAAAAATAATTCCAGCAAAATGACGCCAAAGACCTATACAACCATCGCCTCTTTTTGTGGTATAAAAGGGATGGAAAATTTTATCCAAATCCGACGTTTCGATGCCTTTACCGTCAAGTATATTCAAAGTGCTTTCATTTGCTTTTATATCAATAGAAATTGGCCCCTTTTCACCGTTGCTATAACCATGTATTATTGAGTTTTCAACAAGATTTGTTATGATTTTAAAGATACCGCTGGCCAGCAAAGTATTTATATAGGAATCGCTGATGCTGTTGTCAAAGATTATCCATCCGTCAATATGATTAAAGGATAATCTAAAAAAAATTAGGATTTTCTCCTCTTATTGAGCAAAATCTGGTGATCATAAATGTATTTTATAATCAATAAATTTTTGCAGTTTTATATATGGAATTTATGAGAGCACCATGATAATTGCTTTCAGCTAGCCAGGTTATTACACCGATATTCAATGTTTTGCCATCGCATTCATCCTCAAAATAGGCATTTTGTTAAAGATTATTGATGTGCTAATTTTTGCATATTGTGACAGCATCAAAAAGGCAGCTGTTTTATTTACATTCGGCATTAATATTCTGATACTTAATAAAAGTCAATATTGTCAGATAAAAATTAAGTAATTCTTTATTATAAAAAATAGATTAGCATCAGCAGTGGTAATTGTCTGGAATGCTAATCTATTTTATATGACATTACAAGTATTACAATAAATTATTCATCTGCATAGATTTTTTTGCCCTATTTCTTCTAACTAACGTGACTACAAATATGGTTATCGATGCACCCAAGCTTATGATAAGAGCACCTATACAAAGCAGTATTGTGCGGACCAATGATCCTCCAAATCCTTTTCCAATTGCCAGAACAGCCTCTTCGCCTCTTTCGGATTTATACCAGGCTTTAAACTCATATTTTCCAGGTTTATCAATATCAAAATCGAATATACTTTTACCCTGACGTCCGGATATAGAGTAGTTTGAATTGGCTATAGAATTGGAAAGATTAACGGATTCGCCTGTTTCAGTGTTTTTTAGAGAACACATCAACCCGACTATACTTTCCGTCTCATATACTTTTCCATCCAAAACACTTCTGTACTCAAAATATATACTATACTTGCCTGTTTCCTTTAATTCAATTGTGTTTGTTCCAGGAACAACAATGCGGGTATCCAACCGATTTACAGTTGAAGTAATACCGGTTAAAAGTAAAACCACAAACAGGATGATTCCAATAATAAAAACTGCACCTGAAATTAAATAAAAAACTTTTCCAGGTCTAATAACTTCCGTATTCATACTAAGTCCTCCGAATTTTGTTTTTTTATAATAAAGATTTACCAAATTGCTTTGAGCGTTGGGTCTTTATAATTGCCAGATCATTTCTTAGATCAATTAGCCACGATATCATCAGAAACATCAAATTCTTCTCTGTAGCCCTCAAAAAAGCAAGCGTTCATTGAGGAAAAATCTGCACAGCATCCATCATTCATTATGCTGTCTAATGCCTGGCAAATGTCCATTATGTACCAATGATACATTGCGTCATCAAAATCAATAATATTTAATGTATCAGCAGTATTGTCATAAAAAATATTAAAGTTTAATAACTCTCTTTCCGCCCATATAAGAACATCCTCATATGAATGTCTCATTGTGTTAGGTGGCTTGTATTCTGATGATAACTTATGCAATCTGCCAAGATATTTACCATGTTTTCTGCAAATATCACAGGTATAATCCGTTTCTCCCAATTGAATTCCGGCAACTCTTTCAAATACAAATGCGAAATAGTCACCCCAGGGCGTATGTACTTGCAGAAGCTCCTGGTTATTTTTTGATTTTACAGTATGTAGTGCGGGATACCCTTTAGAATACAGATAACGGATAAACTCCAGTTCACCAATTATATTGCTTTTATCCTTTTCGTTGCAGGGACAAAATCGTAAAATCCTTACTTGCCCGTTGTACATAAATGGATAAACTGCGTTTGACGAAATCCTATAATAGTTGAGCAAATCCAGCGAAGAGGGATCATACTCCCAATTTTCCAACACCATTTTGCATAGATCTCTATTATCAAAAAGATATTTTAGTTTTTAAAATCAATAAGACTTTAAACTATTTATTGAAACAGTAAAATAACATCAGTAAATCTGGCGTGGTGTTTCTGTTAGTTTTTTACTGTTTCAATTTAATTAAGAATCACCTTAATTTGTATTAATCGACGTTTCATGTCGCTCACTCCTTTCAAGAATCAAGTTTGATATATAATAATATTAACACATTTTCTTTAAAATCCCTAATTAATTCTTTCATTGTATAGTGTTGTTATCCAGGTAGAGTTATTTTATAAACATTGACATTATTGGTTTAATGCGTTAAACTAGTTGTAGGTTTAATGTGTTAGACTAAGGAGTGTTATTTATGGAGAGAATTAAAATATTTGATGCGGAATATAAGTTTATGAATATCATATGGGAGCATTCACCTATATCGAGTACAGAGCTGGTTAAACTTGCGAACCAGGAGCTTGGCTGGAAAAAATCCACTACCTATACTGTCATTCGCAGGTTGTGTGAACGTGGAGTGATAAAGAATGAAAATTCTATTGTCTATGCATTGATAAACCATGAACAGGTTATGCATGCAGAAACAGAAGAGCATTTAGGTAAGGTCTATGACGGATCTTTAAAGCTTTTCTTTACGGCCTTTCTTCAAAAGGAAAAATTAAGCAAGGATGAAGTTGAGGAATTAAAGAAGATAATTGAGCAATATGGGGATAAGGAGGAATAACCATGCTTGTTGATGCTTTTAATTTACTGATTAATATGAGTGTTACAGCATCAATTGCTGCTGTTTTGATAGTATTATTGCGATGGGTCCTTGGCAGCCGTCTTCCCAAAACCTTTAGCTATGTCTTGTGGGCAATAGTACTCATAAGGCTCCTTATTCCGTTTTCACTTCCATCAATGTTCAGCATTTTCAATACAATACATTTAAGTTCAACAATTTCTCAAAGTCAGTATGATTACAAAACAAATAATATTTTACCTGACACAATACACGGGAGTATATCAATGGAAAAACCTGGCGGTAATCTTATGAATAGCATCAACAGCTTTGTCCCTCCTCCAAATCCTGAAGCATCTGTTGATCCAATACAGGTACAGATATTTATTTTGCCAATGTTATGGCTTTTTGGTGCAGTAGGTTTATTTACCTTTAGCGTATTTGCATATTTACGTGCATCAGCAAGATTTAATGAGGCAGTTCTTTACAAAAATGATAATTTGGTTTTCCAGTGTAGGCAGAAGATAAAATTGAACCGGAAAGTCCCAATTTATACCTCAGATAGGGTACATACACCTATTGTATACGGACTGATCAAACCACGGGTCATACTACCTTTAAGTATTACAGAAAACAGTACTGAGCTGGAACTTAGGTATTTTATCACACATGAACTTGTTCATATTAAAAGATTTGACCATATTCTTAAGCCATTATCTGTTTTTGCTTTATGTCTCCATTGGTTTAATCCTATAATATGGTTTAGCTTTATATTATCTCATAAGGATATGGAAATGGCATGTGATGAGAAGGTTCTTTCGGTATTTGATACTGATATCAGAAGTGAATATGCATCGTCATTAATCAAGCTTTCGGTTAAGAAGGATATAATTTTAAATGGGGGATTGTTGGCATTTGGAGAAAGCAGCATAAAGAGCAGGATCAAAGGGATAATGAGGTTTAAAAAATATGGATTTTTTATGGGCATCGTAAGCATTATAATCCTTATTGTTATTGGTGCAGTACTTCTGACTAACGGTCAACATAATGATACCAGCAGTAAAGGTCAAAATTTAAAATCTGATAATAATTTTAGTGCCGACAGTCGTTTTGAGGAACAAGAAGGTAAAATATCTTTGAAATCCGATGCGATTGCAACAAATACAAAAAAGGATAATTCTGTTCCTTCAATCAATAATAGGTTATGGGAAAAAGGCGGGTGGACCTATTATCTTGAACAAATTTCCCGTGGAGGTGTAGTTCCACTGGATAACTATGTTGGGCGTTTTTATCGTCAGAATAGTGATGGTAATACAGAAACACTTGATGAACTGGTAGCCTATAGAAATGGCAGTGCTGTAATTTTCCCAGCTGGTGACAGGATAGTTTTTATGGGGTTTGCAGGGACAGATGTAATGGACTTTAAGACCAATGTTATTGTCAGTATAAGGGAGGATGGAAGCGAGAGGAAGACCTTCAATACTGAATTTAACGGTGGGAGGCATTTATGTTATGACAATGGATTTCTGTATTTTGAGGGATGGACAAATGATGGAACATTCCCCCGTCCTGTATGCAGATTAGATACTAAACTTACGAAAAACATAAAAATGGCTGATATAGATGGCTCATTTATTACTGTTTATAACGGTTATGCATATTATCTTAATGGGAGTATTTACAGGCTAAAGCTTGATTGGGTGTCAAAGCCTGAAATATGGGATAAGGCAGCTATAGGAAAGAAAATAGTTTCAATTGAGAAAACTGCCGATAATGAATATAAGGTTTTTTATGATGAGAACAGTAAGCCATATATTCTAAGATTGCCTGATAAGAAGAGAAAAGCATTTAATGTTATTCAGAAGTACTTTATGGCTTTTGAGAATTCCGACTTTAAGAGTATGATGGCTTTGGCAACAGAATACCATAACAAAAACCTGGTTCATGATGGTGATGTGTGGGGGATGAAATGGGCAAGGGCAAAAGAGATAAAACTTGTTGATAAACCCGAACACTTGACTAGCGAAAACCCTGAATCAACATTGGCATATGGGGTATCGGTTGATATGGAAACAGTAAAAACTTCGTCCCAGTATCCATCTACCAGTACATACTTCTTTGTTATACTTGTTAAAGACAGTAATGGAACTTGGCGTGTAGACAGGTATGCAACCGGATAGGATGGAGCAGTTTGTTATATTATACCATCAACAGATACAATCCTTTTGATTTGGTTCCATGAGACAGAAAGGCCCAGATTTTCAGCAATGAACCTTAGAGGAACAATGGTCCGGCCTGATACAATTGTTGCAGGAACATCAAGAGGCACCTGATTTGTACCTGCAAATGCCATGTTGCTTCCCACAGTTAATTTAATTATGGTTGAATCCTTTGAAATAGTGATTGTGCCTGTGGATTGTTCCCAAGCTACTTTAGCACCTAGATTTTCAAAAATAGACCTTACAGGTATAAGGACTCTTCCGTTCACAATCCGAGGAGGCACGTCCAAAGGTACTTCATTATTATTAACTATTGCTTTTATTGGGTAAAGTGCTTTATCTCCAGCACTTTTCAGCATATTTGATATCATGGTTTGGGTTCCTTGTATAATTATCGGATTTTTGTCAGGTTTAAGCCATCCTAAAAGCTTAAGAATATTTGCTTCAGATACAGCCGTACACCCGCTTGTACTGATATTCGATCCTTTCCAGATATGAAAGAAAATAGCACTTCCATTTCCTTTTACTATTGGGTTCATGTTGTATTCAATTACAAATGCATATTTATACCTGGTTATTCTAAGCTTTTCAAAGGATTTCCATTTGGTATATGGGTCACCGTTGTATTTTATCCACTTGTTGTAATCCAGAGAAGAAGCATCATCTATCCAGTAATCCCTTGTTGTTGTACTTATATAGGGCAGCTTTGTAATCCCAGGCGTACCAGGCATTCCAAAAGCTGTTCCAATACGGAATATTCCTGCAGGTGCCTTAAGGTCGCCTTCCCTCTTCATCAGGGAAAAACCGTTTTTTCCGATTACAGCACCCATTGAGGGTAAACTATTTATCCAACCGGCAGATGTCTTCTCATAAGCCTGGACAGTAGCATTAAATTGGCTCTCTTTTTCATTGGATACTACAATAATTTGACTTGAACCATTTACTGCGTTTAACTCGTTAAAAAGAGAAGTCAGGCTGTTATTAGTCCCAGCTTCTCTTCCGTATGTTATTGTTCCGGTTATCAATATATATGAAGCTAATATGAAAGCAAATAACCTTTTCATTGTTAAATTCCTCTACCTTGAAATTTGATAGGTGGACAGAAACTCTTTTAATTGTGCGAAAGAATCCTTCTCAAGCATGTTTTCCAAAATGCGTATTTTCTTTCCGTTTATTTTTCTAATTTCAACATAATCATCGTATTTTGGAATATATAGCTCTTTTATGTCTTCTCTTCTTGCAACTTCTTCATCTATGCATATTTCTTCTTTTGATATTTTTATATACCTTGTAGAGGATATTTTCTTTATTCTGTCAATACCCATATAAATAAAGAAAAAGCCTAGGATACCAGCTGTTGCAAACTTGATAACCGACCATAGAACATCACCTTTATTAAGGCTATTAATTCCATAAAAAACCATAACAGCCGCATAGATTAATCCAATCAGTATGTTGAATATACCATATAGATAACGATCTTTTTTAATCTCAAATATTTTTGTGTCTGACATATAATTGCTCCCTCCTGTGATATGTTTTAGTAATTACAATCATTTATGATATTATTTAATTTGCTGAGATAAAAAATCTCTGATCCTGCTCCAGTAAATATCTGCATCATCAATTGAGTTGTGATTTTCACTGGCCAATTCCTCGTAGTAAGCCTTACCACCCCACGCATCTTTAAGCTTTTTTGAATGCCACGGCGGTATTAAAGTATCTTCAGTTCCCACAAGAATTAGAACAGGCTGTTTTATTAAAGGTGCACGGCTTAAGGAATCAAATTTGTGCTTTAGCAGCAGGTCTGCGGGTACAATGGGACATATATCCTGTACTACGCTAATAATAGAATCATAGGGTGAAGTCAGAATTACGGCCGAGGCATTTCTGTTTTGAGCCAAATATGCTGCTACACCAGTACCAATACTTCTTCCCATCACAACGATATTACTTTTATTGATATCACTTCTGGAAGCAAAATAATCGAATATCTCAAGAGAATCGCTGAACAGTGTTGTTTCGTTGGCGGATCCTTCACTCATTCCGTAGCCTCTATAGTTGATTAATGCCACCGACCATTCGTCTAACTTCGACATCTTTGGAATAACATAAGATAACTCCTCGGCATTCCCTCCAAAATATATGAGCAGATTTGACTTTGGGGTATTTGAATTCTTTACAAGCCAGCCCCTTAAAATATTACCATCCTTTGTTGTGATTTCAACACTTTCAACATTGTTTGCTTGTTTTGATATGGCAGTTACATCGCCAGATATCTTGTGGGGCCACAAAATCAACTCTTCAAGAAAAAGATGCACGCCAAGGCAAAATACTGTATATATAAGTACTATTGCTATTAATAATTTCTTTATTAGTCGTATTATCGGTTTTCCCTTAGGTTTATCTGATAGAACATTGTTTTTCCTCATATAAACTCCTGTATTCTATTTATTGCGTGTGCAAGTATTTTTGCATGGTCAAAAGCAATACCATTAGATTCTACAATATGGCATTCTATGTTTCTACCAAGCTGTGAAACGGCGGTTACCGCTTCTACCCTTGCAGTAAGGGCTATGACCTCATTTGAAAGCACCAGGTCATATATATCTATGACTTTATTCTCTTCTGTAGATGAATTTAGCTTATCGTACTGAACCTCAAACCACTGTGCATCTATAGCATCCTCACCAAATTGCAGTGGAAAGTTCTTTCTATATGCCAATGCGATGAAAGAGCAGGATACAATCCAGCCTCTGGGGTCGCGTTTGGGTTCACTGAATAAATGAAGCTGTGACATTGTGACATCAGATAATCCTGTTTCTTCCTTGAGCTCGCGATATGCTGCCTGCTCTGCAGATTCCCCGGGCTTTACAAACCCACCGGGCAAGGCCCATTCACTCATATATGGGTGTTCACCACGTCTTATCATAAGGACGGAGAGTTGCTTTGGGGGTAGCTTTCCGAAATCTTTTACATCGCCATTTAGTGAAAAGACGACTATATCTGCAGCAAGAGATGGCCTTTCATAATTCTCTATCTTGTATGCCTTCAAAAATTCCTCTTCACCAACAGAACGTTTGGCTGACTTGTTGAAAAGCTCAGACAACTCCAATTTGGATCTACCTGAATAAAAGAGAGGGATTATACCGTTGATATAATCTGCACCCCGTTCTGTCAGATAAAGTCTGGTTCCCTTAATTTCCATCAATCCCTTTTGAATAACGAATTCAACTTCATTCTCGAAGTGCTCCCAAAATGATATGCCTAATCTTTGGCTGAAGGCTTCAGAATCCACAAACCCAAAATAAAAAGCTACAGATACCATCTTTGCTATGGATTCTTCCATAGGCAAGCTGTAAATGTCCTGTATGGGGAATTGATTGTTTTCTATTTTTTCCTGGTATTTATGAAGCTGTTTGCTTGCTGCACCTTCATTGTATGCCAGATAATCCATTCCAAAGGATTGTGCACCAAGCCCCATTCCTACATAAGGGGTTCCATATATTACACGCTTTGTGAGATAATCGCTTGTTCCATAATCATCCTGTACTTTACTGAATGTATTCTTACCTGCGTTTGCCATATAACCGTTTTCCAAAAGTAATTTGTATGCAAGACGATACTGACATATTATCTTATACAGCGAAACACCTTCAGCCTCTTTCTCCAGTTTGGTTCCCTTGTAGCGATTGCGGTAAAGTGTTATATATTCAGGATTTAATGATATGGCGTAACGAATGGTAGTCTCAAACTCCTCATTGCTCTGGTGTAAAAAACCGTACATAAGATCTATGTTGAATTGCTTAAACCCTGCTTTTCTTATATTTTGGGTGGCTTCCTCATATATATGGACTGTTCCCTCTCTGCCCAGCTCGTTTAACAGCTTTTCGGAAACGGTTTGTACACCCATACTTATTCTTTTATACCCCATATTATAAGCGGCTAATATTTTTTCAGGCTCTTTAGCGGCTATTATAGGGGTTGTTTCGATACTGAAAACAACATTATCCTGAATATTGAATGAGTTGGTAACGGCGTCTGTGATTCTTATCAAGTTTTCAACAGACAATTTTGTAGGAGTTCCGCCGCCAATATCATATCCAACAATTTTTTTATCTTTCAATATGGCTTTGTACATCTGGATTTCTTTAAGCAGCAGTGAAACATATAGATCTTCAGTACATGTACCTACATCCTCCAGAACAACATATTCACAGAATTTGCATCTTACCTTGCAAAAGGGTATATGTACATAAAGGCTTAATTCATCGGTCTTTGCCCATTCTGATGATAAAAAATTCTGTATCTGTGACTGGTCATTAATACGATACTGCATAAATGATTTTGGTGTGAGAGGATATGCTGTATTTGCATAATGGTGATATAATAATCCGGTTTCATATGTTTGTTTTGGTTCCATAATAAATTACCTTCTTTATAGTTTATTTCAAACTGATATACATTAAAAGTGCTAATAATCTTACATTTGTCACTTTTAATATACATACAATTTTACCATACAATGCCTGTATATAACAAACTCCACAGATAATAAAAAATGGGGCATACCCCCATTTAAATTCTTTCTTGTGCAAATTATTTTAATATTGCTATAGATTATTATTTCACAAATCAGGACTTCGGCTCATAACAAGATGAGTTTCTGTTTCTCCGATTTTAATAAAGCCTATTCTTTTATAAAAATCCTGTGCTTTCCAATTATTGAAGCTCTCGTCAAAGTAACCTCTTTCAATTTTTTAATCCCAACTGCCGAAGGTCTCCACATAGTACTTTTTGATGGTAGAGTCAAGTAGATTATACAGAAAATCATATTCTTCCTTTTTTGCACATCTTAACTTAAACATTAAACTGTCTCCTGAAATAAGATTTTCAATAATATTTCAATTAATCCTTAGAACAGTTTTATAATCAAGGTAATAACTGCACCGATCAGAGCTGTAACAGGTATTGTAAGAACCCATGCCCCAACAATATTACGTGCAAGTGCCCATCTAACTGCTGATAAACGTTTTGCAGAACCTACGCCCATGATGGAAGAGGAAATAACATGTGTTGTACTGACAGGAGCACCTAGGGAAGAAGCAGTTTCAATAACCAGGGCTGCTGATGTTTCTGCTGCAAATCCACCTATTGGTTGAAGTCGTATCATATTAACACCCATTGTTTTGATGATTTTCCATCCCCCGAATGATGTGCCAAAAGCCATTGCCACAGCACAAGCAATCATTACCTCCCAAGGAACGTCTGCACCTTTGTTCAGTGCACCGTCACTGATTAATGCTAATGTTATGATACCCATTGATTTCTGAGCATCATTTTTTCCGTGTGAAAAAGCCATCCAAGCTGCTGAAGCAATCTGAAGCTTTGAAAACCACTTATTAACAAAACGGTTAGAAAAAGGCTTTAAGAATTTAAATAATAACTTCATAACAATCAAACCAAGTACAAAACCGAGAATAGGCGAAGTAAACAGCGGAATTACAACTTTTTGCATGACTCCACCCCAAATAATTGCTTTTGTACTGGAGGCAAAAGCAATTGATGCTCCTATCAGTCCGCCGATCAAAGCATGGGATGAACTGCTGGGAATTCCAAAATACCAAGTAATCAGATTCCAAATAATTGCTGCAAGTAAAGCTGCAATTATTACATATTGTGGCAGGGATACATTTACTAAACCGCCTGATATGGTTTTAGCTACTTTGCTGCTTACCATAGCACCAACGAAATTTAAAAATGCAGCCATTATTATTGCCTGCCTGGGTGAAAGAACTCTGGTAGAGACTGATGTAGCGATTGAATTTGCAGTATCATGAAAACCGTTTATAAAATCAAAACTCAATGCCAGAATGATAACCACTGCCAGACTAAGCATGTTTCATCACGACTCCCTCCACTATATTGGCTACATCTTCACAAGCATCCAGAGTATTTTCAAGGTATTCATAAATTTCTTTCCATTTGGTTATTTCAACTGGATCAGTTTCAACGACAAACAGTTTTGTTATTGCGTTCCTGAAGATTGTGTCGCCTTCATCTTCAATTCTGTTTACTTCTATAATCATATCCTGAAGTGTCTTGCTTGTTTTCATGTTCTTCAATTCAGCCATGACACCTTTAAGTTCTAAGGTACAATCAACAATAAGTTTTACCATTTTAATTGCATCCTCTTTGATGCTTTTAACATTGAACATCTTGAAACGATGTGCAGTAGATTCTATAGCATCAGTTATATTATCCATTTCCTTGGCTATTTCACATATATCTTCTCTGTCAATGGGTGTGATGAAGGACTTGTTAATTTGTTGCATAATTTTATGTATATGATTATCGCATTCATGTTCAATTTCCTCAATAGCATTGATCTTCTTATCAACATTTACATAGTTTTTCACCAATTCATCCAAAGCCCTTGCAGCTTTTAAAGTGGTTTCAGCAGTTTCTGAAAACATATTAAAAAAAATCTCTTCTTTCTTTGATGTTTTAAACATTATTTTTCCCCTTATGAAAATTTTATAAACAAACAATTTCTAATAATTTCATATTATATATCTACACACTAATTATAATATCAGCAAAACATTTACTACAATCGAGTTAACATAGAATTAACTTACTTTACATAGAATTAACATCAAAAACATATACAAGCCTAAGTATTCCCAGAAGGCAAGAAATAAAACTCCCTATTATAGATTTCCTTTAAATGTTGGATAGTTATTAGTCATTCCTTGCCTAAAAATATTAACATCCAATTAACAATCGCTTAATCTTCTCTTAAATAAAGACCTATAGTATTTATCTTAGAGAACATGAAAAGTGATTGATCTTTTACATTTTCATATTGCAAATAATAATATTTTTTGGAGGATGTTAATAATGAAAAAGAATTTAATGATTAAATCAATAATGCTTTTTGCAGTTTTATCAATTACCTTTTTGCTAACACTGACAGCATGCGGGCCATCTTCAAAAGAAGACTCAATATCAATTTCCGGTTCATCAGCACTACTACCCCTTGCAGATAATGCTGCCAAAGATTACATGGCAAAAAACGCAGGCTCAAAGATCTCAGTACAGGCAGGAGGAAGCGGCCAGGGCTTGACTCAGGTTTATCAGGGTGCGGTAAACATAGGTAATTCAGACGTGTATGCGGAAGAAAAATTAAAGCCTGAAGAGGCTAAAGAATTAAAGGACCATGTGGTTTGTGCAGTAGGTATTGCAGCTGTTGTAAATACTAATGTTAAAGTAGATAATCTTACTTCCCAGCAGCTTATAGACATATTTACAGGTAAGATAACCAACTGGAAGGATGTTGGCGGGGATGATATGAAAATTACTATAATCAACAGACCTAGCAACTCAGGAACAAGGGCCACCTTTAAGAAATATGCGTTAAAGGGAGCTGACGAAGCAGAGGGAATGGCATTAAAAGAAGACCAATCCGGTACAGTGAAGCAGACAGTATCCCAAACGGAAGGCTCAATTTCTTATCTTGCTTTCTCTTATCTGGATGAAAAAACAAAGCCTCTTAAGATTGATGGTGTAGTGCCTACTTCAGAAAACGTTGCAAACGGTACTTACCCTGTATGGGCATATGAGCACATGTACACTAAAGGCGAAGCAACTGGCCTTACCAAGTCTTTTATCGATTATATTTTGAGCGATGAAGTTCAAAATAATCTTGTAACAAAGCTTAAGTTTATTCCAATTAAAGATATGAAAGTTAAACGCTAGTTTTATCATTTAAACGCAATGGGGGGTCAGACAAATGTCAACTAACAGTAAAATAAAAAAGAGTGTTCATTATATAAAAAAAGAATTATTTGGTAGATCGATAGTTACATTCTTCGGAATATTTTTAATAATACTGACTATAAGTCTAGTCTTCTTCATTGCGTCAAAAGGCATGGCAACTTTTATCCAAGATAAACAGTCACCAATTCAATTCCTGTTTTCGGATAGATGGGATACTGTAGGGGATAGCAGAGGGGGACCGGCAGTGGGAGCTCTTGTTTTTATCTTTGGTTCCGTTTCCATATCTATGCTTGCACTGATGATAAGTACTCCATTTAGCATTGCAATTTCAATCTTTATGACTGAAATCTCTCCCAAGTTGGGTAAAAAGCTGCTGCAGCCGGTAATTGAAATATTTGTGGGGATTCCGTCGGTTGTATATGGTTGGGTAGGCCTGACTGTACTAGTGCCTTTTATAAGCAAATTTACACTAATGATGCCATTTTTTGATGGATCCATCAACACAACAGGTAAAAGTCTTCTTACAGGGGCACTTGTTCTGTCCATAATGATTTTTCCTACCATTGCGAGTGTTTCTGTTGATGCACTTAAAGCATTACCAAGGGACTATAAGGAAGCCTCCTTTGCACTGGGAGCAACTCGTTGGCAAACCATAAGACGTGTCCTGGTTCCTGCAGCACTTCCAGGCATACTTACTGGGGTTGTATTAGGCCTTGCAAGAGCTTTTGGTGAAGCACTTGCCGTACAGATGGTAATTGGAAACAATATATTATTCCCTAAATCGATTTTTGACAGGGCAAATACCATGACAAGTGTAATTACAATGGAAATGGGAAATGCAGTCTCGGGAACACTTGAGAGCAATGCATTATGGTCTTTGGCGTTTCTTCTTCTCATAATATCATTTTTGTTTATTGTGGTAATACACAAAATAGGGGCAAAAAGGAGTTTTGTTAAATGAGAATCAAACCTCAGATTGCTGATAAAATAGCAACAACAATTTTTATTATTATAGCCGGAATACTGGTACTATTACTTGTGCTTTTTGCAGGTTATTTGATTTATCAGGGAAGAAGCAAGCTGAATCTGAACTTTCTTACTTCTGAACCAAAGTCAATAGAGGCTGGAGGCGGCATAGGTCCACCATTGTTCAATTCAATATATATGGTGGTTTTATCCATGATGATGTCGCTGCCAATCGGACTTTCAGCAGGGATTTATATGGCTGAGTATGCTAGACCAACAAAGATGACTAGAATGATAAGGTTTTGTATTGAAGCATTAGCATCCTTGCCGTCAATAGTAATAGGTCTCTTTGGGTTTCTTGTTTTTGTTCAAATGACAGGCTGGAGCTTCAACCTACTATCAGGTGCACTAGCTGTATCGGTATTGAATCTTCCTGTTATAACAAGGATAAGTGAAGATGCCATAAGAAATGTTCCCCTTTCTGTAAAGGAGGCAAGTCTGGCATTAGGAGCTACCCATTGGCAGACGATTGTAAAGGTTTTAATACCCTGTGCAATTCCAGGGCTTGTAACGGGATTGATCATAACATCAGGAAGGGTTTTTGGAGAGGCGGCTGCACTTATATTTACATCGGGAGTAAGCGGCTATCCTTTGGATTTTACCAACTTTAACCCATTGGATTCATCTTCGCCCCTAAATCCATTCAGGCCTGCTGAAACATTGGCGGTTTTCATATGGAAAGTCAACTCGGAAGGTACCGCACCTGATGCAAGGATGGTTGCAGATGGGGCTGCGGCAGTACTGATTATATGTGTATTTGCCTTTAATATCCTATCGAGAATTTTTGGGGGATTACTAAATAAGAGATTTGCCGGAAAAACTAATATTTAATATGAGGGATTGATTTGAATGGAGAAGAAATTAAAGCTTTATACAAAAGATCTGAATCTTTTTTACGGAAGCACTCAAGCATTAAAAAATGTTACGGTTGATATAGAGAAGAATAAGGTAACAGCACTTATCGGGCCGTCAGGTTGTGGAAAGTCAACTTTTCTTAAAACCCTTAATAGAATGAATGATCTTGTTAACAATGTTAAAATCACAGGTAAGGTTTACCTAGACGGTTTAAATGTTTATGATCAGCTTGATGTAGTGGATTTGAGGAAAAAGGTGGGTATGGTTTTTCAAAAGCCCAACCCTTTTCCCATGTCAATATATGAGAATATTGCCTATGGTCCCAAGATACATGGAATAAAATCAAAATCTAGGCTTGATGAGATAGTTGAAAAAAGCTTGATTGGATCTGCCCTCTGGGACGAGGTAAAGGACCGTCTCAAACAAAGTGCTTTAGGACTTTCCGGTGGACAGCAGCAGCGTTTATGTATAGCAAGGGTTCTTGCTGTTGAGCCTGAAGTTGTACTGATGGATGAACCCACATCAGCCCTTGATCCCTTATCCACTCTGAAGATAGAGGATTTGATTGATGAACTAAAAGAGAGTTACACCATTGTAATTGTTACACATAATATGCAGCAGGCAGGAAGGATTTCCGATAATACTGCATTTTTTCTCCACGGCCAAATAGTTGAATATGATGAAACGGAGAAAATATTTAGTATGCCTTCGGATAAAAGGACAGAAGACTATATTACAGGAAGATTCGGTTAATTAGTGGTTAAAATTTTATTGGTGAGGTAAATAATATGGTAACTACAAGACATTTTTTTGATAGAGAACTTGAAGGATTGCACCATGATCTTATTAAAATGGGTAGTCTTGTTGAAGAATCAATTGAAAAGACAATTGTTGCTCTTAAAAAGCAGGATATCGACATGGCAAGAGATATATTTAAAAACGATGATGTCATTGATGATATGGAAAGATCCATAGAAAGAAAGTGCATGAACCTTATTGCAAGACAGCAGCCTTTAGCAAAGGATTTGAGGGTTATAAGCACAGCACTAAAGATAATTACAGATATGGAAAGGATTGCTGACCATTCATCGGATATTGCTGAAATAACAGTCAGGATGTCAAATCAGAAATATATCAAGCCTCTGATAGATATACCCAAAATGGCTGAGCTTGCAAAGGAAATGGTCAATAAGTCCATAGATGCTTATGTAAGACTTGACCTTGAGCTTGCCTTATCTGTTTGTAAAAGTGATGATGCTGTTGATGATTTATTCTTTAAGATTATTCTTGAATTGATTAATTTAATGAAGAATGATCCAAAGACAATTGAGCAGGCTATTGATTTTATGTTTATAGCAAAATACCTTGAAAGAATGGCGGATCATGCTACTAACATAGGTGAATGGGTTGCCTTTATAATAACAGGTGAGCATGAGCATCTTTCAAGACATATAAAAAGAGATTAAAAGTGATAAATGTAAGATAGATAGAGATGGAGGCAGATAGATTTATGTCAAAAGGATTAGTTTTTGCAGTTGAGGATGAGGAAAACATTCAACAACTTATAAAGTATAACCTGGAAGCTAATGGCTATAAGGTAAAGACATTTGATACGGGAGAGAAGCTTCTTGATGAATGTAAAACAACTGTTCCCGATATTTTTTTACTCGATGTCATGCTGCCGGGGATTGATGGGTTTGATGTTTGCAGGCAGCTAAAACAGAACGTACTCACTAAAACAGTCCCGGTAATAATGCTTACTGCGAAAAGTGATGAGTTTGACAAGGTTTTGGGTCTCGAACTCGGGGCAGATGATTATATGACCAAACCTTTTAGCGTAAGGGAGTTGGTGGCACGTGTTAAAGCTGTTTTCAGAAGGGTCAGCCTGTCAAACCAGAGTGATACAGATGTTTTAAGCTATGGAAACATAAAGATTGATTGTTCCAGAAGAGAGGTAATTAAGGACGACAAAATTGTGGACTTGCCGTTTAAGGAATTTGAATTATTGAAGCTATTAGTTATGAATAAAGGTAAAGTGCTTTCTAGAGATATGCTGCTTGAAAAGGTCTGGGGGTATGACTACTATGGAGAGACAAGAACTGTTGATGTGCATATAAGATATTTGAGGCAGAAACTTGAAAATGATGACAGTAATCCTGTTTTTATTGAGACTATACGCGGAATTGGTTATAGATTTAACGATAAAGGAGCAAATCAATAAATGAAGAAAAAAATATTTCTGTACTATTTGATTCTAACAGTTATAGGAGTCTTTATAGCAGGGTTAATGATATCGGAGATTTCGCAGAAATATTATAAGGCTGAGTTGGAGGAAAAGCTGAAAAATAATGCAAAGCTAATTCAATTACAATTATCTGAGTACAGAAGGCTGGGAATTTCAGTGGATTACAACAAAAGTGCAAAACAGTATTCGTCTGTTTTATATCCTGAAGGAAACTCCACACCATTAAAGGATCAATCCAATTACCTAAGGGTAACATTTATTGATAAAAGCGGTAAAGTGCTAGGGGAATCACAAAAGGATTATCAAACAATGGATAATCATATAAACCGAAAAGAGGTTCAACAGGCACTGAATGGTGAGATAGGCAAGGATACCAGGTTTAGTAGGGAACTAAAGCTTAATTTATTATATATTGCTGTTCCTTCAACTCCGGAAGGGGTTATTACAAGGGTATCTGTGCCGTTAATCCAGTTAAGAAATATAGAAGAGATTATTTTTATATATACAGGCATAGGTGTGTTTGCAAGTATCATACTGACTGCTATTATAGCATTTTGGTTTTCAAACAGGATTACAAAACCTGTAAATGAACTGATTAAAGTGACAAAGGATATATCCGATGGGAACTTTTCCAGAAGATCGGATATTAATTTGGATGATGAAATTGGTGAACTTTCCAGGACATTTAACATAATGGCCGAAAAACTAGAATACACCCTAGCTGAAATGACTGACAAGAACATTAAGGTTGAATCAATAATCAACAGTATGTATAGTGGTGTTATTGCTGTTGATAATAATCTACGGATAATGCTTATCAACACAATATCATGCGGTATGTTTGGAATAAAGAACGGCCCTGGAGTAATAGGAATGAATATTATCGAGATTGTAAGAAACAATAAGGTCAATAATATGCTAAAAGATACTATTAAAAACAATATACCCTATAATGCTGAAATATCCATAGGACCGCCTATTGATAAAACCTATAAAGTATATGCGACTCCAATAAAGACCAATAGTCCCAAACAAATTAATTCCGGAGGTATTGTCACAATACATGATGTAACAAATCTCAAAAAGCTTGAACAGATAAGGACAGAATTCGTATCTAATGTTACTCATGAGCTAAAAACCCCGCTTACTTCAATAAGAGGGTTTATAGAAACTTTAAAGAGCGGTGCTATTGAGGATAAAAATGTTGCAGTTAAGTTCCTTGATATTATAGATATCGAAGCTGAGAGGCTTTCGATACTTATTAATGATATATTGCAGCTGTCGGAAATTGAAAGCAGGCAAAGGGATTCAGATATAGCATGCCATAATATCAAGGATATTGTTAAGGAAGTACTGGATATGCTTCAGGGAGTCTCAGCAAAAAAGGGCGTTAAGCTGGATGTTGAAGTGGAGGAAGACATAAAAGTCAATGCAAATAGGAACAGGATTAAACAGATGCTAATAAACCTTATCGACAACGCAATAAAGTATAATTTCGAAAATGGTACCGTAGAAATTAGGGTGTACAAGAAAGAAGCAAAAATATTTTTTATTGTTAAAGATAATGGAATTGGAATTGATGATCAGCACATTCCCAGGATTTTCGAAAGGTTTTACAGGGTTGATAAGGGAAGGTCCAGAAACATGGGTGGGACAGGCCTTGGTCTATCCATTGTCAAGCATATTGTCAATTCATATAATGGGAATATCAATATTACAAGTAAGCCTGGAAAGGGAACGGAATTTATTATTCAACTACCTGCATAGTATATGGTCTTGGCTATTAATATTTTAGTCGTTGCCTACCTAACATTTGGAAACCTGAAATGTCCTGAAATTCCCGATATCCAAGTCATTAGGTTATCTACTTCCATTGTGTAAGGCCCTGCATTATGAATCAGATAGGGAATTCCATGGGAATTTCTCTTATCCGAAACTATTGCAATGTGTTCAGGACTGGAAAAAGTAACTATATCTCCACCCTGCCATTCCTGCAAGCTCTGAATGTCATTGGGTTTAATTTCTGTAGTAAGCTTTTTTGCATATTTGCTAAAAAATACCTTTAGATTCCGCACCCTCCTGAAATCAATATTGGGATCGGGCTTCCCTTCAACAGCAGGATACTGCTTTTTATTAGATTTTATATCCTTATCAACCATATCCTTTAATTCATAGCCTGCATTCCTAAAGGCCCGCCATATTACATCGGTGCATACTCCCTCACTATCAGGCGGATAACCTCCACTATAGTATTCACTTCTATAGACAGGCTTATTTTCGGCATCTTTCTTTGCACCTTCGACTATGTCAGCCAAATCGTTTATACCATCATCATCTTTATCATTAGAGCATTCTACCTTAGGAATGTTAAGCGGAGTAGGTGTGGAAGAGTAAGGCAAATTAGTAACAGACGGTCTGGGTGTAACTTCTGATTCTGACACTATTTGGCCGGATTTTATAGGGCTAATTTCCGGTGAAAAACTATTATATTGATTACATCCTTGGACAACAAATGAAAAGGATATTATACTCAGTACAAATAATGTTGCTATTCTCATAATTACCTCCATAACAACTAGAGAAATAAGGATTCTCATGAATCATAGCAACATTATAATATGCTTGTATAACATAGTATTAAACATGGTGTAACGAATTTGTAAATTTTAAAGTAGCAGGTGATAACTGGATTGATTTATAATTTGTAGTCTTGAGCTTCCTTAATCATGCCATCCTTTAGCTCAAAAGCTTTTCTTTCTTCTTTGGAAGATATCATATCAGGACAGAAATAAACTTTGTTATCCTTTTTTAAAAGCTGCATTCGCTCATACCCTAGCATTTGGTCTACATGTATTGTGTCGAAGTGGTTTTTATTCCATATATGGATATTGACTAAAGGTGCAATTGACCCTGTTCCAACTGTTGTAAGTGTTTTCACCCCGTTATTTTCAAAGTCCACATAGTCTATATTTCCGGTTTGTAACCATATTTCCCACTTCTGTGTTTCTCGGTTAAATCCAATAATTTTGCTCCTGGGATGAAACAAGCCTGAAGTTATTACTATTTCATTTGTACCATCATAATTTATATCTCTTTCTGAGACGCTTATACTGTGTACATCTGTAAAACCCAAAAGACCTATATCAAAGGTCTCTTTTCCATCCACAATAAAACCATTAAGCTCAGCCATGTTTTCAATTTCTATTACAGAAGGAGTAGCTTCCTTTGAGCCCGTAGGTAAATTATCGGATATGGTATTATTATATATCTCTAACCTTATTTTTTTATCCTTTATGACATTGTTAATATCAAATTCCTTTTCAAGTTTCCATCTGCTATCAGGACTTAAATTCTCAAGCCTCTTCACTGGCTCTTCATCAAATGTTAAATGTTTGCTCTCTAATAATGAGCGGTAGTAATCCATAGCCTTATTGTTTATATTACCTGAGGCAGGTGATATAGGGGAGCTTTTAAATAAGATTACACAGGCAGTAACTATTAAAGCAACTGCTGCTAACGCATATAAGATTTTTTTGTTAAGTATTGTATTCACTAATATACCTCCTGTCCATATGCTACTTTAGTTCAGTGTCTATACGTCAATTCTATCATTTTCACTAATATATTACAATTTTCAATTGATTTATGGGAACTGTATCTAAAGTTTTATCCATATTATACCGATATACCATATGAAAGGTGATTAACAACTCAAAGCATATCTTAAATTACTTTGTTGCAGGAATTCTTTATACATTCTATTTTCGAGAATTCTTTTACCAATGATAACTTAACGGAATAAGTTTATTAACGTGGCGAGATCAGGGATTTGAGCTTGCCTGGAGTTTTATTTTTGTCTATGAGATTCTAGTGTATACACTATGATTTCTTACGACAATGCCAAGGTTGCAAGGAGGCGGTTTATTATGAAAATTGGAAATTCAAGTATTTCCATGTCCAGTACACATACTGTTGTACAGTCATATACAAAAGAAGAAACCTTAAACACTTCAAGTAGTGCTAAAAATACTTCAAATCCTCAAAATTTAATAAAGGATTTATCGGGAATTACTGTTCAAATATCCAAAGAAGGCACGGAAGCTTCTATAAATGGAACTAATGGGAAGATGAATGTGGATGATGATTTGTCTTCTGTCTTAAGCGAAAAAGACAAGCAAAAAATTCAACTGGTAGAGAAAATGCTTGAAATACTTACAGGTAAAAGGATCAAATTTAAAATACCGGATTACAAAGAAAATACTCATCCTGTGCCTAATATTTCTATCCAGAGAAGCCCAGATTTGGGAATGGAGTATAGGCTCAATGAAACTTATTCAGAGCAGGAAAAAATGGAGTTTAAGTCCAGTGGAACGATAAAAACTTCAGACGGAAAAGAAATAAACTTTCAAGTCTCACTATCCATGAGCAGAGAATTTTCACAAAGCAGAAGCATTAAGGTAAGTTCAGGTGCACGAATGGTTGATCCTCTAGTTATAAACTATGCTGGCTCTTCACCTAATTTGACAGACCGTAAGTTCAGTTTTGATATTGATTCTGATGGCAAATCTGATCAAATTTCATTTTTGACTAAGGGAAGCGGTTTTTTAGCTCTTGATATAAATAATGACGGAACTATAAATAATGGCAGTGAGCTATTTGGCACTAAGAGCGGTGATGGTTTTAAGGACCTTTCAAAGTATGATGAAGATAACAACGGCTGGATTGATGAGAATGATCCCATATTTGATAAACTTAGAATCTGGACGAAGGATGATAATGGGAATGATGTGCTTTTTGCTCTGGGTGAAAAAGGAGTTGGGGCTATATACCTGGGCAACATCTCTACACAATATGACTTGAAAAATTCTGCAGGTACCTCCAACGGCCAGATCAAAAAAACAGGAATATTTGTTAAAGAGGATAATAGTGTAGGCACAGTCCAACACATAGACCTGGCTATTTAATAAACTTTATGATAGTAAAGATAACGAACTGTAAAAATTAACAGTCCGTTATCTTTATTACGGTATTATAGATATTTTCATTCATGCCTTAATAATCTTCAGTAGTTTGATTAAAGTGTCTTGCCATAATTACAACATCATATGTATTTATGGTGTTATCTTTATTAAAATCATAGTCATGCTTGAATATTGTACTTGTTAAAGTAGTATTAAACTCTTTTACTATATTTACAATGTCAGCCATGTTTATTGAATTATCACCGTTAACATCACCGCCCCAGAGTATAACCGGTGAGTTAACGGATGATATATTTACATCCGAATTTTCAACTTTTACATTTTTTATATCTCTGCATAAAAATCCAGGTCTGCTGATTCTGATTTTATAACCGTTGGGATTAGCAGGGACATTGGATATTTTGAAATAGCCATCAAGGCTGGTAACAGCACTCAGATTAGTTCCTGGAATTTCAACTGTGAAGTTTTCTTTTGATGGCGATCCATTGTGAAAAATATTAAATTCAGGGGATATAAAACCGGTTATTGAGTAAGTGGTAGGGGCCTCCTTATAGGGGGTAGCAATGTGTGAATAAGTTGCTTCAAAATTAATTGAAGAAGGTGTTTCTTTCCATGCAGTTCCGTCACCAAGCTGACCCTCTGTATTACTGCCCCATGTCCAGAGACTTCCATCAGTTTTTATGGCTATACTGTGACTTCTGTTTGCAACAACTGATGATACATTATCCATTATTTTGACAGGTATTGTTTTATCTTTTTTTGTTCCATCACCAATCTGTCCGTCGAGATTGCACCCACAAGCCCAGAGGCTTCTGTCTGTTTTGATAAATAAGCTGTAACCATAACCTGCAAAGGCTGAAGATACATTATCCATGACCTTGGATGGGGTCAATTTTTGTATTGTTGTTCCGTCACACAGCTGTCCGCTGGAGTTATCGCCCCAAGCCCACAGACTGCCATCTGACTTTATAGCCAGAGTATGATCATAACCTGCAGAGACTGATGTTACATCATCCATGATCCTGACAGGCATTGCTTTATCTATTGAAGATCCATCACCAAGCTGCCCGCTGGAGTTGTCACCCCAAGCCCACAAACTGCCGTCTTCTCTTACTGCTAGGCTGTGAATATAGCCTGCTGCTGCTGAAGATACATGGCTCATGATTTTAACCGGTTCTTTTTCATATGACATTGTTCCATTGCCAAGCTTACCTTGAGACCCAGAACCCCATGACCACAGAGTTCCATCCTGCTTGACAGCCAAACTGTGGCTATCTCCTGCAATGGCTGATGAAACATTATTCATAATCATTACAGGTGTTGGTTTATCTATTAATGTTCCATCGCCAAGCTGATAGTTGTTATTATCACCCCAAGCCCATAGACTTCCGTCCGTCTTGATAGCTAGACTGTGGTTTTTGCCGGCAGTTACAAAAGATGTATCGTCCATAACCTTTACAGGCATTGTTTGACTTGATTCAGAACCGTCACCAAGCTGCTTGCTGGAATTATCACCCCAAGCCCACAAACTTCCGTCCCACTTGATTGCTAGACTGTGCATACTGCCTGCAGCAGCAGAATATGCTTTATCCATTATCTTGGTTGGAGTGAACTTGCATGATACCGTACCATTGCCAAGCTGTGCCTCGGAATTATCACCCCAGGTAAAAAGGCAACCATCTGATTTGACGGCCAGACTGTGAGCATAACCTGCAGTGACTGAATATGCATTATCCATAATTTTGACAGGCCGCGTTCTATTTTTTCTTGTTCCATCACCAAGCTGCCCGCTGGAATTATCACCCCAAGCCCACAGACTTCCATCCTGCTTGATAGCCGCACTGTGGACAAAGCCTCCAGCCACTGATCTTACATCATCCATAATTTTGACGGGAGTTGTTCTATCTTCTGTTGTCCTGTCACCAAGTTGACCGTCATAATTCCACCCACATGCCCAGAGACTTCCGTCAGTTTTTATGAATAGACTGTGATTGCAGCCGGTACAAACTGACAGTACATTGTCCATGATTTTAACCGGCCTTTTTTTATCTGTTATTGTCCCATCACAGAGTTGACCATACTCATTATTGCCCCAAGCCCACATACTGCCGTCTGTCTTAACAGCTAAACTAAAACTATTACCTGCAGAGATTGAAGACACATCATCCATAATCCATACAGGTTCGATTTTATATGCTGTTGACCTATCACCAAGCTGTCCATAAGCATTGTTGCCCCAAGCCCAAAGACTTCCATCTGTCTTTATAGCCATACTGTGGTCGTAACCAGCTGAAATGAAAGAGACATTATTCATTATTTTAGAAGGAGTTATTTTATCTATTGTTGTTCCATCACCAAGCTGTCCATAAGAATTGTTACCCCAAGCCCATAGAGTTCCATCTGTTTTGATCGCAAAGCTGTAGTTATAACCTGCTGCGGCCGAAGAGACATTATCCATGATTTTAACAGGGCTGCTTTTTAGTGATTTTGTGCCATCACCAAGTTGTCCTGAAGTATTGTCGCCCCATGCCCAAAGGCTTCCATCCGACCTGATAGCCAAACTGTGATTATTGCTTGATTCAACCTTTAACCATACATCCTTGGTGTTGGCAACAGCTGAAGATTCTAGAGGAAATAGAAATGTGACTGATAAAGAAAAAAGCAGGAAAACCATTAAAATCCTATCTTTCATAGAATAACCCTCCCTGCAATGTAAATTATTGTTATTATAATTATATAATTCAAAGCATGAATTGTCATCAGTAAAAATAAATATTATGTTGATATAAATAAATGCTTGAATGGAATAGCGAGGTGTTAATAATGAATAAAGCCATCTTTACCTTGTTAATAATCTTTATTTTTCTCTTAGTTAATATAAATAGTATTTCCCGTGAGATGATCAGTGCAAATCAAGTTGAATTTAATAGCAGCAAAACATTATTGGCTGCAGATAATACTTTAAATATTGCTTTTTCATCAATTGCTGTTCCACCAAATACTTCGTCAATTATTGCTGTTCATTTAATTGCCAATACATCGATACCAATTAAAATTCCCAAGATACTGTGCAAAAGTGATAAGGATAGAGATGGAATAAATGATCTGGATGATATTATTCAAGGTGCTAAAAAGGATGCAAAAAATAAGCCTGTTTATAGGAGCAAATATTATGTTGGGGGGTATCCGCCTTATAATGAAGGGGTTTGTACCGATGTAATATGGAGGGCTTTGAAAAACGCAGGATATAATCTGAAGCAAATGATTGATAAAGATATAAAAGCCCATAGGAGGGACTATTTTAGTAGTAAGAGAAAGTCTGATCCAAATATAGACTTTAGACGGGTAAGCAATCTCTTTGTTTTTTTCAAGAAGTATTCAAAAAATCTTACTACAAAACTGAAGCCCTATGATATAGATAACCTTAGAGAATGGCAGGGCGGCGATATTGTAACATTTAAAAATCCCAATCATATAGCCATTGTGTCAAATAAAAGAAGGCCTGACGGAATACCTTATTTAATACATAATGGCGGACCATATACAATGGAAATTGATACGTTGGTAACCATGATGCCAGGAATAACAGGGCATTTCAGGTTTCCGAAGCAGTAAGGAAGCAGCACTTAAACATTATGATCCTGCTATTGTAGGCTGTAAATCTACATATAATGAATTCATTGGAATGTTTACTGAATATGAATACTTTAAATCCAGCAAGTATATTCGACAGGTGGTATTTGGCAATCTTAATCCCAAGAGGCAGGTGACATATGAGAAGTTTCTTATGGATGGAGTGTTGACTGAGCTTCTTAAGTTTGTACCTAAAGAATCTGTAGTCTTTTTCTCAAATGATGAGATTGTATTGGATCTCTCTTGTATGGTGTCGGAAGAAGAAAGAAAATTGGCTTCGGAAAAAGTGCAGGCTGTATTGGATGCTAAAGAAAAAGAAGGCATCAACTTAAGGCAGGAGGTATTTTTGTTAAGAGTTATACCGAATTCAGATGGATATATTAGGCGTTTTGTAAATAAAGTCGGATATGACTTCAAGTGCATTGATGCATTATTGATGCCTTTTGTATTAAGGGCTTTCGCAGGGGAAGACGTACAGGAAGAAGATATGGTATTTAGGTATGAAGGCAGATTGGCAAAACTACTTGAGGTGCCTGCTGTAGAAGTTGTGTAGACTATGCCGGATCTATACAGCTTTGCTTATGCCACGTACAAGACTTTCAAAAGCATTAACATACTCCGGATCAAATTGCTTTCCGCTATTTTTCTTGATTTCCTCCAGGGCTTCTTCAGGTGTTAGAACGTTTCTATAAACCCTTTTTATAATCATAGCCGAATATGAATCAGCAATTTGAAGTACCCTTGCTTCTGGAGGGATATTTTTTTGGCTCAATTTTTTTGGATACCCTGATCCATCCCAATGTTCATGGTGATATTTGATACATGTCATAACTTCTTCAGGCAGACTTAAATCATGCAAAATATTGATACCATAACTCACATGCTTTTTAATTAAGCCATATTCATCATCCGTCAGAGAACTGCTTTTTCTTATAATGTCATTGGAAATTAACACTTTACCTACGTCGTGAAGCCATCCTGCTGTGAATAATATTTCAACCTTGTCATTGGAAAAACCTAATTCCTTGCCCAGGGCAGCAGCGTATTGAGCAGTATATGCACTATGTATATATGTATACATATCCTTCTCCGCCAGCACATTTAAAAGCTCGGAACCCTCCTTTGAAAGTGAGGGCTTATGTTTATCAACTAACATATTTGACCTGTGATTCTTGTATTTATTATAAAACATATTAACATCTGCTTTGTGCATAAGTTTTTCTATATCTATATCTGCATCTGTAGAATTTGCCTGCCCAACAGAAAAAGAAAGAGTAATTGGATCAATATCAGGATCAATTGAAAAGTATTTATTTTTTAGAGAATTCATAAGCTTTTCTCCAAGATCCAGAATCTTTTTACTACCATCATTTTTTACAACAATAATAAACTCATCTCCTCCAAGCCTTCCCACAATTCTATCTAAACCTTCAGTTTCTTTTAAAATAAACTGTGAAACATCTATCAATACTTTATTACCGGCCATATGCCCGTAAGTGTCGTTTATTTGCTTGAATCTGTCCATATCAGTTAATAGAAGGGAAATGTTACCTTCACGCAGCATTTTCTTTGCACTATCAATAGTATGGGAAAGGTTGGCAAGGCCTGTCAAGGGATCGGTATTGCTTAAGTTAAGATATAGATTACGCTGGCCAAGGAGCTTGCGAAATAAGTGGTAAGTTATTACGGCTGTAATTGTGAAAGAAATTTGCCCATTCGCTACTCCAATAATTTTGCCCACATTAATAATGCTTGGGTTTGGGTGGAAAAGCATCATTAATAATCTTGCTGCAGGATAAAATCCTACCAGGATGGAAATAAGATACCCCTCATCAAGTATTATAAATGCAGCAGTTAGAAAGCTCCATTTGTTTATTGATAAGTCGAAGGAATAATCCAGTCCATACATATGAGCAATACATGCATATAATGAAAAAGCAAAAAGGCTTAGGATTCTTCTTGAACTCTTTTTTTTAGTAATAATTTTAGCGAATATCATGATGGCAATAAATAAAATTTGAAGGAAAACAAGAGAAATCTTTTTAACTTCAAGTAATGTTAAAATAGAGGTTACAACAAGTATTGATATATAAATAATTTCACTCATATATTTTTTATAAAAACTAGATAGTCTGGTTAATATATTATTGGAAATTTGCGTCATTTCTTCCCCCTGGAAACTATAGCATTAACAAGCTATTCACCATAATATTACATTTATGGCCATTTCCATTATACGCATATTTTCTTAGAATGTAAAATTAAATTTTCATCTATTTGTTATCAATAAAATGATATGGTAGTGAAAGATATTTTGAAATGTGGTGAGGAAATAAATGGGATTTGAGATTTGTAAATATGGGAGATGACATATTTATAGCAATGAGTAGTACTATTTTCATTAAGTGAAGGAAATTATGGTCTCTTTTTAAGGCATGATTGAAATATAGTCACAAAATGCACTACAGAGACCACAATTTCTCACGAAAACAATCAAGAATGTTTTTACATAACAGAACTTTCCAACACAGGAATTATGGAACCTACATCAATGGGCTTTTCATCTGAAAGACTTACCACTTTTACGCCATGGCTATTGGCAAACTTTACAATATCCACAAAGGATTTAAGCTTGGTGAGATCTCCTGAAACAACCATCTTGTCCCTAGCTATTTTACCGGTACATCCTCCAATGAATCCCATGTTGAGGCCTGGCAAAACAATATTCTCATCAGGCTCAATAAGTAAAACATCAATTCCTTTTTTCGAGGCAGCTTCTCCAATGCCCTTATCGGAAGTTATTATTGCATTTTTGTCAACCACACATACAGAACACTTGGAATATCCCTGCTTAACATCTATGAACTCCACACCCTCATTTTCCAGTTCCTTCTTTAGAATTTTATCGGTATATTTGAGATTATGAATTATATAATTGCCTACCCTTGCTGCATTATATGCGATATTTGCAGGGTACTTAGTGGATAGAACGGTTTCGCCCTTTATCATCTGGAAACCAAGGCTTGTTAACCTATCTAGAAGATTGCTGTTAATACCTGGTGCGTGTACAATCCTGTTACCGCCTATATGATGAAGCATTATATCAGTGTGGCATGATACAGCCTCATACATTTCTGAAAGACATTCTGTCTTTAAAGGCGTTATTTCCATTTTCATAAGGCTATCTGTGATTTTTTTGCTTATCCTTCCATCAATCAGGATACCTTTTACTTTTCCTTCTGGAAGGTTTGGAAGCTTAATGTGGTTCATACGGTTACCCCTTTGACATCAATAATAATACTTATGACAACTTTTCATATAGTTCATAAAGATATTATATATAAATACACGGAATGTTCAAAGTGGTAAATTATATTAACTGGTGAACAGGTACTTTATTGGTTCTAGGGGTGTTAATATACATGGTACCGAACCATAAAATTTTACAGTTCGGTACCAGAAAACCCATTTTTAAAGGTTTGGAATAAACTTAGTCTATTATGTTGGTTATTTCCTGCTTTAAACCAAGAAGTGACTTTTGCTTTTCAATAACCTGTTTTTTAAGGCTGATTATATTATTCAGTGCAGTTGATGCCTTGGCCTCATCCATTGATTTTAATGCTGCTCTGAAATTAACCCACTCAGCAGCTTTTTGTTCACGAAGAGTTTTAATTTCTGAATGTATGGTTTTAGCCTTAGCTCTAACCGGTTCGATTTTTGCTTTTAGATCATCGAGAACCGTCTTTTTCTCTTCCTTATCCTTGGTTGATAAAGAAGCTTTAAAATCTTTCCACTGGTTTTTTATATCTTGGTTTGAGGTTTTTATTTGTGACCACAGGTCTTTGCATTCTCCTCTTAATTGATTGAGCTCTGTAAGTTTTGCTGAAAATTTGTTTTTAAAACTTTTTAAATCAACTTTTGATATGCTGTCCTCAACAACCGCTGTTGCGGCCATTGCTGAATCTAATGTAACATCCTTTGCAAAGTTAGTATCCATTACCTGTTGTGTGTCTGTCGCAAAGGATGTTACAGATAATACTGCCGACAAGGCTACTGTCATAGACATTGTTGCCAAAAAACCAATAAATTTCTTCATGAAATCGTCTCCTTTTATTTTTTTCGGTTAACCGATATTTTCATTATAGGAGCCAATTTTATACTAATGATGTATTAATTGTGGAGATTTTGTGTAAATTTAAAAGAAATTTCGGTTATTCCCTAGGAAGCTTTATTGTAAATTCTGCCCCACCGTTGGAAGCATTTGAAGCATTTATTGATCCTCCATGTTTTTCTAAAATAATCCTGGTTATAGCAAGGCCAAGACCGGACTTGCCTTTCTTTCCCTTGTAAAACCTTTCGAATAATTTGGATATTTCGCTTTCATCAAATCCATTCCCATCATCATTGATCTTAATTTCAAGCCAATCAGGACGATTTTGGCAAATTATTTTTATTTCACTTTTGGCATATCTTAAGCAGTTACCGATAACATTGATTAAGGCTTGGATTATTTTATCGCTATCTATATTTAGATAAACATTATCGCAGGAGGTTAGACTGATTTTTATATTTTCTTTAATAGCAATTCCAGTTAGTTTTTCAATGCTTTTTTCAATAACTTTATTTATGGGAGTCTCTGAAAATACATATAATCCATCTTGAGATTCAAGTTTTGAAAGAAATATAAGTTCTTCAACCACTCCTTTAAGCCGGCTGCTTTCCTGTGCTATTACTTCCAGTGCCTCCTCATTATTTTCAAATACACCGTCCTTTATTCCCTCAGCATAGCCCTGTATTGACATAAGGGGGGTTTTTAGTTCATGGGATGCATTCTGGAAAAACCTTTTTTGTGTCAAATCATATTCCTTAAGTTCAACAGCCATTTTTTCTATTGCAACAGCCAAGTCTTCCAGCTCATCTCTGGTGTGTATTTCAACAACTCCATCAAATTTCCGTTTGGAAATAGCCTCTGCCCTTGCTTTGAGTTTAATTATGGGTTTTGCAATTGCACCGGCAACCAGGACACCTGCAAGAACTGCAATTATAGCAGTAATTACAAGAGATACGGCAAGAACAAACAAAAGGCTTCGAATAAGCTTTTGTACCGGGCCTACCGGGCTATACAGCACAAACCAACCCCGAAGACCAATGGGAGCATTTGAATTGGATGGTAGAATGGCTAAAAAGTTTTCGGTATTGTTGATTTTAAGTTTCATAACTATAGTCTTTTTAGTTTTTGGATTAAGCTTGTATTGAATCTTGGGAAGTACCAGATTTTTAAATATCTCAGCTTCTTCATCTCTTGGATAAATTATTTTATAGTCTCTTGAAATAAGAGTAAAATTACTTTCCAGATTCCTAAGCTCCGGTAAAATATTTTGACGGATAGCCTGTCTTACTTTGGAATCAGAAAGGATTTTGCCGCTAAACTGTTCAGTTGCTATGACATTGTAAATTGATGTAGCATCTCTGATTAACTGGTTTTTTGCCTGCCTTTCAGTATAAAACCTGGCAAGAAAGCTGAATAAAAGCCCAACTATTAATAAAGCAAATAGGATAATCAAAATATATGAAAAAATGATTTTTTTAGTTATTGATCTATTAGTCCTAAGTTTATCTATCCGCATATCTTATACCCATATCCCCAAACAGTGGTTATCTCAAGGTTTGATCCTTTAGAAGAAAGTTTCTTTCTCACTTTTTTTACAAGGTCATCTATAGCTCTATTGTCTCCTATATAGTCGTATCCCCATATACTGCTGATCAATTGTTCCCGTGTAAAAGCCTTGTTTTTATTCATTACCATAAAAGTAAGCAATTCATACTCTTTATTTGTAAGCTCTATTTCTGACTGTCCTGTCAAAATCTTTCTTTCATCAGGAAAAATTACAAGGTCTGCACATATTATTTTATTGGGTGATTGTTCAGTGGCAGTGGCCTGGTCCGGTTTAAATCTTCTGAAAACAGTTTTGACTCTTGCAACAAGCTCCCTGGGGCTGAAAGGTTTGGAAATGTAGTCATCGCTGCCAAGTTCAAGACCCAGGATTCGATCAATTTCCTCATCTCTTGCTGAAACCATTATAATAGGGACATCACTGGTCTCCCTGATCTTTCGGCATAAAGAATAACCATCCATTCCAGGCATCATTATGTCAATAATCAGCATATCGGAAGCACCGGATTTAAATGCCTCCAATGCACTTTCTCCATCCTGAAATGACCGGGTTTCAAAGGATTCTTTTTTTAGGTAGGCACATATGAGATCCCGTATGTTTTGTTCGTCATCAACTACATAAATTAATTTGTTATTCATTATACAAACTCCTTAGGTCTGATAAAGATATTATAAAATATATTATCAAGATAATAAATGGGTAAGGGATGAAACTGCTGTATACAGAAATTTAATCTATAATTAATTAAAAATTACCCTGACGTCAATAAAGTCAGGGTAATTTTACAATTTGTTCTTAAGATGTATATATAATATTCACTAATTTTTACTTTCAGCTAATGTAACTTTAAGTGTAAGGGTTTCGTTATCACGATAGATTTCTACAGAAACAACATCGCCTACTTTATGCTTTAACTTTATGTCGTTTATATCATTCACTGATTTAACCGAAACGCCATCAAACTTAGTTATTATATCTCCTTTTCTTATACCGGCTTTATATGCACTGCTGAACATTTGCACGTCTGAAACATATACACCTGCAGGCATATCATATTGTTTAGCTATTTCTTCGGTATAATTAATATCGCCTGTAATTCCCAACTGGATTCTTCCTTTAACATATTTGTATTGAATTAGGCTGTTTACTATTTCCATGGCTTTATTTACAGGTATTGCAAAGCCAAGACTTTCAAATCCCTGTGCAACAATTTTGACACTGTTAATACCAATTATTTCACCTCTGGAATTAACCAATGCACCGCCGCTGTTTCCAGGGTTGATTGCTGCATCAGTTTGAATAAGCTTAAATCCTGTGGTTTCCGTACCTTCAACTTTTCTGTTAATACCGCTAATTACACCTACAGTAACCGATCCCATATACTCAAGACCACCAGGGTTACCTATAGCTATTGCAAGTTCTCCAACTTTAATATTATCTGAATTGCCTAGCTTTGCAGCAGGAAGATTTTTTGCATCTATTTTAATTACTGCCAGGTCTGTCAATGAGTCACGTCCTACAACTTGAGCAGTATAAGGTACGTCGTTTTTACTTGACAGGTATACTTCAATCTTTGCACCATCAATAAGCTTTCCTGTCTTGCTGTTAATAGCATCAGCAATTACATGATCATTAGTCATTATATAGCCGTCGTTTTTAATAATTATACCTGAACCTTCACCGGCTTTTGGCGTTTGTGACTGTTCCTGACCATTGAAAAAGTAATTACCGAAAATGTTGTTTTTTCTGGTTGAAGGAACTGTTACCCTAATTCCGACAATTGAGGGACTTACTTTTTCTGCTATATCTGTTATAGAAGAATCGGAGGATTCCGCAGCCAGTATCATTTTAGCTTTTGATGAAGAATCATAGCTTTGAATACTTTGAGTACTGGTTTGTTCCTGTTTATTTGCTGAATTTACAGCAGGGGAAATAAGTTGAAAATATGATCCTACTAACGCACCGCTAATTATTGAGGATACTACGGACACTATAATCATTTGTGATAAAAGTCCGGGCTTTTTTGATTTAGGTTTAGAGATATTCTCATTAAAGTAAGTATTATCAGCAGTATGGTATGTAGGATTTTTATAAAGTTCATTATTATTATTGTTATCATTATAAGTCATAATATATTCTCCTCTCCTGTGTTTATTCTATTATTTTCAATGTTTATAAAGTGAGCTTTTGCAACACCTTTAATATAGTTATCGTCATTGTTGATAATTTTATTATAGAATAGATTTTTTACACAATTATGAACTGTTTGTAAAAAAATAAACAGCAGAGGAGAATATTATTCTTCTAACCAACAAGCCATACTTCAGCATCTTCCTTAGTGTTAAAAACTCTGAATTGGCTTCCTCTGTTCGCTTCAGATGCCATCTCCTTAAATTTACTCTTACCTATTATATCCTTAGAAATAACAAGAGCAACCTTCATACGGTAGTTAGCGAATTTTTGCAGCATGGCACCTGCAATTTTTGTTTTAAGCTTGAAGAAGTCTTCTGAGAGTGCCCTTTCATGAAGCATAAGCAGGTTAGTATCGTTATCACCGCATAAAGCAATTATATCTAGAGCATCCTGTTCGCTGCCTAAAGGATTTGCTGCACTGATGCATTCAACATATTTTTTGTCACTATTAACAACACATTTCCATTCCATGTTACTTCCCTCCCCACCTTTTTCTTTGCCGAAAAGTTCTTTATGCAAATTTTGAATCCATGCAATTTCATTTCTGTAAAATGATAGTGTATTTTCATTAATCATGTCCCATAAAAGGGTTTCACGATGGTTTCTATTTGGTGAATTTATTCCGCGGCGTATTTTTTCCTGTTGAAGCACAAGCTGCATTTTTACACTGTTCTCATAATTTGCAATAATTTTTTTCAACTCACCATCATCCAATTGATAGGCCCATGACAATTGTATTAGGAAAGTATTCTTCAATTCCGGTAATTCTGGAGAAGATAGAACCCATTCTTTCAATTCTGCCAACCCATCTTCGGTTATGAAATAAAGCTTTTTTGAAGGGGAATTTTCCTGATGCTGAACTTCATTTGTTACAAGACCTTCCTCAGTCAGCTGAACCAGTGACTTATATATTTGGTTGTTGTTGCCCGACCAGTACATGGTTGAAGACTCTTCAAACACTTTCTTCATATCATATCCACTAAATGGCTTCCAGCTTAGTAACCCCAGTATTGCATACTTAATTGACATAGTAACACCTCGTTTTTATTATATTGACTATGTTAATAGTAACATATGTTAGGAATGTTGTCAACTGAAAGTAATGTTTTATTGGTTGCTAAGTTAATACTTTTTTAATACTTTTTAATTTTCTTTTAATTTTTCTTTTATAGCCATTTAATTTTCGGTTGTTAATATAAAAATGTAGTAAATAAAAATTAAATTAGCGAGGAGGACAAAAAATGAATAAAAAATTAGTTAGAACAGGAATTGGATTGGTTGTTGGAGGCTCTCTGCTCATTACATCAACATTTATGAGCATAGCTGATGGTCCTAGCGGTTATGATACGCTAAAGGCTGCATTTAGGAATTCACGGAACATAGAAAATGCCACATTTACTGTTTCGGGCTCAGTTAGTGATAATAGCAAGGATATGGTAAAGATCAGCTCAACGTTTAAAGCAGATGAAGAGGAGCACCTATACAGCGGAACAATAGCAATCAATTCGGATAAGGTGAATAAGAGCTATACATTGTATGGAAGTAAGAATCAGGTTGTTTTTAAAGATACTGCATCAAATGTTTACAATAAGCTTGAATGCAACGATGAGTATGAGGGAAAAAGACACCAAAGTCGCCGACATAATAATGTACATGAAAATCCGCAGCTGGAAGCCATAGGAGAAAAGATAATGGATACTCTGGTTGGGGACCTTAAGAAGCAGGTTACACTAAAAGAAATGGATAATGGAGAAAAACAGATTGGAATTGACCTTGATAAAGATGAAATACCTTCCCTTGTAAACTTATTATTGGCAGTAAAAGAAGATAAATCACATGAAGCTGACAAGCAGGATAAAATACATGAAATTTTTGGTGTAAATACTGATGATTGCACAATGCCGGAACTTGCAAATGATATCAAGGCTGAAAAGGTAGATGTAAAAATAACTGTAGACAAAGACAACACCATTAAAGGGCTGGATGTTGAGTTTGGTGTTAGCGGAAAAGATGAGGCCAACATAGTTCATGAGCAGGAGATGAAGTTAAGTATGACTGTTTCTGAAGTTGGCTCAACCAAAGTGGATACAGTTAGTTTGGAAGGTAAAACAGTTAAGGAAATTTCCAGTGATGAATTTGATTGTCATAAAAGATAAATGATTTTACTATAATGACGGATTTATGTATTTGGCAGTAATCTAAAGCATCACCTACTGCCAAATACCTGGAGTAAAACATATAATACGGGGTGAATATTATTATGGAAAAAATATTGGAAGTGAAAGATCTTCATAAGAAATATAGAAATGGCAGAGGGATTGGTAATATCAATTTTGACATATATCCTGGGGAAGTGGTTGGATTGCTTGGACCCAACGGATCGGGCAAAACTACAATAATGAAGTCCATAACAGGTCTTGTGAGGATTGATAAGGGGACAGTAAGAATTTGCGGACATGATCTTTCGGAAAATTTTGAAAAAGCCATAAGGGGTGTAGGCTGTCTTATAGAGACACCTTCAGTAATAGGCAATATGAGCTGCTATGACAACCTGAAGCTTATATCAAGGTTTTATAATGATATTGACCCCGAAAGGATTGATGTTGTACTCCAGATCACAGGGCTTGAAAAGTATAGGAAAGATAAGGTGAGAAACTTTTCCCTGGGTATGAAGCAAAGGCTTGCAATTGCTATGGCCATATATCAAAATCCCAAACTGGTAATACTTGACGAACCAGCAAACGGTCTTGACATAGAGGGTTCAAAGGAACTAAGACGAATTATTTCAGAACTATCAAAGGAATTTATGATAAGCTTCCTTATTTCGAGTCACCTGATTCACGAGATAGAGATGTTATGTGACAAGATCCTCATAATTAAAGATGGAAGTATTGTGGATACATGCATAGTACAAGACGTAAAGGACATAGGTGTTTCACTGGAAGATTATTTTATCGATAGGGTTAATGGTGCAAATAAAAAATCCATTGACTCGATATAAGGAGGCTGATTTGAATGAACACAATTATGGCTGGAACTACGAACGAAACCTACAAAATTGTTAAAAGAAAGAAGATTATATTTTTATTTTCCATTTCAATGCTTGTAGCAATAACAGCATCCATTATTAATATGGTCACAGGCAGTAACTTTGGAGTTTCACTTTTTAAAAATTCAACTCTTCCAGTGACTATATTAAATTTAATGTCATCAATACTTCTGCCGTTATTTGTACTTTTATTGACAAGTGACTTGTTTTCGGGTGAACTGGCCGACAATTCAATTGTAATGTCAATGGTAAGACCCATTTCAAGGATTAAAATATATATTTCAAAAATGCTGGCAATTGCAATCAGCATACTGGCTCTATTAATGGCTACTTTTGTTGCATCCCTAATTGCAAGTTTTTTTGGAGGTAATTTTAACGATATAATATCCAGACTGCCTGACAACTTGATGTCATATATTTTTGCAGTAGTACCGCTGATGCTTGTTGCGATAATAACAGCATTTGCAGCGCAATTTACAAGGAGCGGCAGTTTAACGGTTGTGATAATGATACTTGCTTCAGTTCTCATGTCGGTAGTAGCGGTTTTTGTCCCTCAGGCAGTATCTTTTTTACCGACAACTTACATGACATGGTATCAGAATTTTTACAGCGGGGTTGACCTTACACTTGTTATAAATGAATTTTTATATATACTTGCTTATGGTATAATATTTATGTTTGCCGGAACCTACCTTTTTGAGCAAAAGGACATATAGAAGATAAAGAATGACTTAAATGCTATATTTGAGTCATTCCTAATGTATCGGGGAGGATTTTTATAAATGTCTATAAAGATAAAGCTACTGTTGTCAAATATATTAATGATAATGATTCCACTTATTTCATCACTGATACTGGCCGTTATTTTGATTGGTGTTAACTTTGACAAGACTGGATTTGAGCACCATAAAACAGGGGACCAGTTTGACAAGGTGGCACAGGAAATATTTAAGGAGTTTATAACCATATCCAACGATACATTAAACAATCCTGATAAACTGAAAGATCTGGCTTACCTTAAAAGTGTTGATGATAAACTGAAATCGTTAAATTCAGGTATAGGCTTTGTGGTCAACAATAACATATACTATCTCTCGGAAAAGATCGACCGTCTTAAATTTCAAAATAAGATTAGTACAGAAAGCCGTTCCGAAGATAAAAGCTATAAGGAAAAACACGCCAAAGATCATGATAACATACAATATTTCAACCATGATTTCAAATTATCCACCGGTGAGCAGTGTACCCTTTATATATTCTTTGATATAAGCCCTATAAGAAAATTTGTTTCAAGTTTCATGTCGGATTTTATGAAATACTTTTTATTGATTGTATTATTTACTAATGGAGTTCTGACGTTTATTGTATCACAAAGCATAGTAAAACCACTTAGGAAGCTAAAATATGGTGTAGAACAGATAAAGGACGGAAACCTTTCTTTTGAAATTTCAGAGAAATCTAAAGATGAAGTTGGAGCAGTTTGTCGTGCATTTGAAGAAATGAGACAAAGGCTCAAAGACGCCCTTGAGCAGCAATTAAGGTACGATGAAGAGCGAAATGAATTTATAGCCAGTATCACCCATGATCTCAAAACGCCCATAACCTCCATCAAAGGCCATGTAGAGGGCTTGCGTGATGGTATTGCCGATACACCTGAGAAAAATGATAAATACCTGGATATTGTCTATAAAAAGGCAGTTGATATGGATAGGCTTATTAATGATCTCACATTTTACTCAAACCAGGCACTAAAAAAGATACCCTTTAATTTTTCCAAGGCCAACTTAAAAATTTTTATTGAGGACATGATGGATGAATATCAAATTGAGTTGGAAAAGTTGGGAATAAGTATTGCAAGCAGCTACGATTTAGATGATAATACAATGGTAAAGGCTGATGTGGAAAAACTTAAACGGGTTATCGCAAATATATTTGAAAATTCTATAAAATACATGGATAAAGAAGAAGGTCATATAAATATAGATGTTCAGGATAAGGGTAATAAAGTTTTAATAGGAATACAGGACAATGGAGAAGGTATTAAAGAAGAGTACCTTCCAAATATTTTTAATAGATTCTACAGGGCAGATCCATCAAGAAATACATCAAAAGGCGGAAGCGGCCTTGGGCTTGCAATAGCAAGCCAGATAATAGAAGAGCATGGCGGAAAAATCTGGGCTGAGAGCGAATTTGGCAAGGGTACCGGCATATATTTTGAATTGGAAAAGATAGGTGAGGGCAATGAAAAAAAGGATTCTGATAATTGAGGATGAGGTGACCATAGCCGAGCTTCAAAGAGATTATCTAACTATTGACGGTTATGAAGTGCTTATTGAAAAGACTGGTGATGGGGGACTTGCCAGGGCAAAGAACGAAGAATTTGATTTAATCATACTGGATCTAATGCTTCCCAATATCGATGGTTTTGAAATATGCCGTAAAATCAGAGAGGTTAAGAATATTCCTGTACTTATGGTTTCAGCAAGAAAAGAAGACATAGACAAAATAAGAGGGCTGGGACTGGGGGCAGATGACTATATAACAAAGCCTTTCAGCCCCAGTGAACTTGTTGCAAGGGTGAAAGCTCATATTGCACGCTATGAAAGGCTTGTAGGCAGTAAAGAAAATAAAAGCACTACTATTAATATAAGAAATCTTGTTATAGAAAAGGACTCCCGCAGGGTATGGCTTGAGAACAACGAACTTGTTTTTACCGGCAAGGAGTTTGACTTGCTTTTATTCCTCGCAGAAAACCCCAACAGGGTTTTTTCCAGGGATGAGCTTTTTGATAAAATTTGGGGTATGGATGCTTGCGGAGATATCTCTACAGTTACAGTTCATATAAAGAAGGTCAGGGAGAAGATTGAGATGGATACCTCAAAACCCCAGTATATTGAAACTATCTGGGGCATAGGATATCGATTTAAGGTATAATGCCGCATCCCCGTTAAGGGATGCGGTTTATATAAACAACTGCCGACTACAATGAATTATTTTCTGAAGTTTGTTTTGCAGCTGCAAAATTACAATGAAATTTTGTTGCATAAACAAGCTTTTTTGATGTCTGGAGAATTATGGTGTATATTACACCGCAATTTCTCAGGACAACCATCAAAGTTGACAAAATCCCAAGAGATTTTGTTAATGTTCAGGAAGTCCAGAAAACACTTTTTCCATTCTTTGTTAAAAATGAAGGGCCAATATTTATCAAAGAGGTAAGTAGTCGGAAGTCAATTCTAATATATATTATGTAAAAATATCAAAATGTTTCATGTTTTTTTATAGCCATGGAATTATGGTCCCGATATAGTACTTTTACTATATCGGCTTATTTGCCGTAAACGGAGAAAATGGCAAAGATTATAGCATATTAAGGTGTGATTAAAATATGAAATGAAACTTTTAGGAAAAATTATGAAGCATGGAGTTTGTATATTATCATAATAAAACCGAAACAATATTTTTGGAGGTGTTATTATGACTACTATCAACTGTTCATTAAACTGTATTTATCAGGCAGATGGAATGTGCAACCTCGAGAACACCACTATGTCGTCAATTTCTACAAACCCCGAATGCGTATATTATCAGGAAAAAGAGACTAAGGTTCCTAGCATTGATATCTTGGAAATTTATATTTGATTTTTTCATTGCATTTGTTATACTGAATTAAGCAATTATTTTATAATAAATGGGTGATAAAATTGCTGACAGATAAAATTAAAAGTTATTCAGAAGAGGTTTTCGATAGGTTGGTCTCAATAAGAAGGGAAATTCATAAATATCCTGAGTTGGGGTTTAATGAGATAAAGACCTCCGGGCTCATAAGATCTTTTCTTGAAGAATTAGGGCTTGATGTTTATGGGTTTGCCGGAACAGGCCTTGCTGCAACTATTAACGGGAAAGATAATGGAAAGACGGTTGCCATAAGAGCAGATATTGATGCACTTCCAATTAAGGAAGAAAACATGTTTGAATTTGTTTCAAGAAATGTGGGGAAAATGCATGCCTGCGGTCATGATGGGCATACGGCAATTGTACTGGGAGCAGCACATGTTTTAGTGAGGCTTAGGGATTTTTTGAACGGCAATGTCAAGCTGATATTCCAACCAGCGGAAGAGGGGCTCGGAGGAGCAGAAGTTATGGTAAATGAAGGAGTATTGGATAATCCCAAAGTTGATGCTATAATTGGAGCTCATGTGAGCCCGCTGATCAACACAGGCTTTATATCTGTCAGAAAAGGACCTGTAATGGCGTCACCATCTGAATTTGAGATTGAGATAGTCGGAAAGAGCGGCCATGCGGCTCAGCCGGAGAATGCTGTAAATCCCATAACCATTGGGGCGGCTATAGTAGATAGGTTTAGGAATATTGTAAAACCAAACCACAATTCCTTGAAACAGGCAATTTTGACTGTTACATGCTTTAATGCCGGAAGTGCTTTCAATATTATTCCTGATAGTGTTACTTTGAAGGGTACCATTAGAACTTTTGATGCAGATATATGTAAATATATTAAGGATAGTATGGAAGAGATATTGAAGGAGGAAACCCAAAAGGCCGGGGCACTATACAAATTCCAGGCCAATGATGGATATCCTCCTGTAATAAATGATGATCTTTTAGTAGATAGATTTATAGGTTCTGCTGAAAAAATTATTAATGCAAAAAATATAATTACAAACCAAGAACCTTCCATGCTTGCTGAGGATTTCTCCTATTATTCCAAGGTGGTGTCAGGCACATACTTTCACTTGGGCTGCAGGAGCCAAATGAATAGTGAAGTGATTAATCTACACAGCAGCAAATTTAACCTGGATGAAAACTGCATAAAAATAGGCGTTGAGATCATGTCTCAGTTTGCGTTTGATTTTATTAATGCCTAGGAAATTATGGTGTATTCACACCACAATTTCACACGACAACATCAAGGTTGAAAAATCACTCTGTGATTTTTATCCGATGGAGTTAATTAGGTTCTTTAAATCATCAAGGCTGTCATATGGTATTGCAACCCCTTTTTGACTAGGTTTGAATTCATCGGCATTGCTATCAAACCAGAATGTTCTAATGTCAATATATTTTTTGTCCTTTTTCTCGACAACCTTTATTTGAATTTCCTCACGGCTGTTTTTGCCTAGTTTGCCAATCAATTCTTCCTTATCCCAAAAGTCTGCCATTATAATACCTCCGTTATTGTAATTTATACCATTATACCAAGGGTATTTTCCTTTTGGAATAGTGTTTGGAAAAATTAGATTACCTATTCGTTTGGAAATTGATTAATAATATAATTAAAACCTTATACTAGCAGACCAGTTTGAAATTATATTTGATAAGAAATAATCATAATCATAAGTATAAACTTTACCATCTCATGGATCGTTTATTTCTATTTCTCTTATATATGGAGAAGTTTGACATCTGTATACGCGGATTACTAGAAAATGCCCTATATGTGCTCCATTCCAGTCAATAAAAGCAATAATTGGTTTGCCGGCATCAATAGCTGCCATTATGTCATTAAAGGATAATCAGGAATAGGTTGATTTTCCCACTATACCCGTATCGGCAAAGATAGATGCACTAATTTGAATATCAGTACCTGGTTGATTGAAAGAAGGATATAAAGGGCTTGGAAACCAGAATTTTGCATAATTAAGCTTTCTGTCAACATAGTCATCTTTAAAATACGAGGTCACCATTGATGCACAGGTAGCCCAACAGAGATTGTCATATGGCTACTGGGAATATGGTAATACATTTACAGAAGTAGGTTTTTTGCTTAAGATGACTATTCAGCTGGTTGATAAAGAATAGTTATATATTATTACTTCATCTATTCTACCGGAGAAATATTCGCTGACAGACTGGGCACCCCCGAACATAAGCATTGATGTGTTTTCTCCATTGTATAAATATCTCTTTTTTGAATATCCGTTTTGAACCAATGCAATATGCTGCCATTGATTAGGTTTTACAGATGACCCTGTTATATTGGAACCATTTCCCCCGTATACCCATTTGTTATCCGACGAAATCCACAATCCATACCATTTATTAGTGTTTGTTCCTTTTGTAATAACACCCTGCCACTTATTGGCTGTTGTTGGTATGTAGATCCATGCTGAGATGGAAAAACTCTGTGCAGCTGTGTCCTAAATAAGGATGGTAAAATACAATATCCATCGCCTATTCAATTGGAAGTTTATTCATACTCCCTGTTGTATATTTTTTTATAATAGATGCATCAGTTAGGACAATTCTTCCATCCCCATTTAAATCTGATGCAACTTCTTGAATAATGTTTAGTGGAGTGCTTTCCACATCATATATGTGAGAATATAATAAATTAAAATCACTATTATCTATAGCACCATCTTGGTTAATATCTCCGCAATTGATTAATTTTACTGATGATGGTAACATAGTAAAAGTTCCTGATAAAAATTTCTTTAAGTATGAAACATCATTCTCATCAATCATACTATCTCCATTTATATCTGCAGCAGCCTTTTGATTGAAGCTCATTGAAGTAGTTTCCGGATTATTTACAGAAGAATATAGCAAAATATGGTCATTATTGTCGATTGAACCATCACCGTTAACATCTCCCCTTAATATGGATTTTACAGTTAAAGCTGGAGACTCCGAACTTGTTCTGCCGCTTGTTGGATTAACAGCTCTTACCTTAAATGTATAGTTTTTATTTTGGGGACTAGCCATATGTGTATAAAAATTATTAGAGCCAACTTCAATAAAAGGTCCATTGTTTACACTAACTTCATATTCACATTCAATGTCAACTTTATCCCAAGTGAAGTTAATATGCTGTCCTTTGAAATATACTTTAAGATTTTTAGGTGACTCCATAGGCTTTACGGCAGCATCAAGGTACAAAGGATTGGCATCGGTAGATTTAATAATCTTGTTAATTGGTCCGGTAGCAGCTATTACATTTAATGAGTGGCCAAGGAGCTCAAAATTTTTAATTGTAGATGCTTTTTCTATTCCAGTATCTTTAACTATCAGATACCATCTTCTAAGTTTTCCATCTGCAAGACTATATTTTTTTATCAAATCATTAAAGTCAAAGTAAAATGTGCCATCTGTATATTTATTGAAAACACCATTAAAATTCATCCATCCTGCTCTATCAAAAAAAGATGTAATGTCCGAAGTGAATAATACATCTTTACCTTCATCGAATATTGCAAATTGAAATTCATTGGTTGGAACTGATGAGTTTAAATCGGAGTATCCTAAAGAAACTATAAGGTCACATCTTCTGTTGTCATTAATTGTGAACTTGCCGATGAGGTCCGGTGTATAATATTTTTTTGCTGTAAGCCAATAGAGTATATTTTTATAGTGATACCCGTTTCCGTTAAAAGCATATTGCCTGCCTGCAAAATTTTGAGCACCGTCTACTGCTGAAATTCTGTTGAGTGCATCATAAGCCAACCAAATAAAGCCGCCGTCTCCATTGGTAAATTCATGTACAGTCTGACCATCTCCCCAGGAATTAGCGATCTTGAGAGCCCCTTTTTCACCATTGTCTACATCTCCATTGCCGTTTATATCAGTCCACACATTATCATCATAACCGACTAAAGTCATGACATGTCCTCCGCTTTCACCTGTTCCGGTAACAGCATATGCAATTTTTTTACCAATTGGTGATCTTAAGTTATCAGCAATAGTAGCAGGATTATCTTCTATATCTTTAAACTGCCATCCGCCCAATGAACTGCAATCGAAAGAAAATATATAACCTTTACTGAGATAGTTCTTAAGCTCTGTAATATCATCTGTATTCTTTACAGGTGTCTCATCTCCAGTGCTTCCTATAGAAATGGTACCGTATTGATCAATTCTGTTTTTAATTGCATTTAGCCATGTATTTGCATCATAAGGCCACCCACTTGAGGATTTAATATCATCTTTATAGGGTAATTGAGTCAAAGAAGGTGCACCATGGTGATATAAAATACGTAAAGCAAATTGGCTAAATGATCCGAATTCATTACATCCTTTATTTAAAAAGTTAAATGTCCACATTGGGGAAAGCCTGCTTGCTTCATTGTTTTTTGCATCCAGGTTTCTTTTTAATCCTGTCATATGAGTCATCATGTAATATGTAGTGGATATACTCTGACATGAAGATGCATTGCCTTGGTCAATAATCGGGGGAAAACAAGGAAGTGTACTGTTATCCACCCTATCTGGTAATTCGGAAGCTGCCTTGGAAGAGAGAAAACCTGCACCCAGGAGCATTGATGCAGTTACTGCACAAACTGCTAATTTCATTTTTTTCATATTAGTCATTCCTTCTGTTGTAAATAATTAGTTGTAATGTTTATTTCTGATATAAATCACCTATAAATTATAACTGATAAAAATAAAATTTCCATTAAAAATTGAAAAATTGTTAGAATTATTCCAATTCTCTCAATAATAATGAGATGTGTAAACAAATGTACAAGAAAGGTCTTAACAAATTGCATATATTTTCCGATAAATAAAATAAAAACTAATTAAGGAGGACGTAAAAATGGCGACTTATACAGGAGTAGGATACAGTAGTAAAAGGTTCGGCCTAGAAGCTGCTAAGGAAGCTGCATATGAAGCATTAAAGTCGGCAAATATAGAATCCTGTGATTTTGTAATTTTGTTTTCAACAGTTGGATATGACCAGAAAGAAATATTAAATACAGTTAATGAAATAACAGGTACAAAATGCCTTATAGGCTGTTCAGGAGTTGGAGTTATTTCATATGACTTTATAAATGATTCAAATAATTCTCTTGTTGTAATGGTTATTAAATCAGATGAGATCGATTTTAATGTTGAAAAAATATCAAATCTTAAGGAGGATTGTGCTGTTGCAGGAAGCAATTTGGCAGATAAAATACAAAAATATATAAATGATAAAACCTCAAGTATATGGCTATTTATTGATAATTTATCAATAAACTACGAAAGATTTTCCAACGCGTTTGAAAGCAAATTAAAATCAGATAAGTTTATCCCTATATTTGGAGGGCTTTCAGCAGACAATTGGCAGTTTAAAAGGACATATCAATATTATAACAATGAAGTATTGACCGATAGCGTTGTTTGTGCAGTAATGAACGGTGATTTAAATGTATTTTCCGAAATAACACATGGTTGCATTCCTATAGGAAATGAAAGAGAGATAACAAAATCCGAAAATAATAAGATTTATGAAATTGATAATATGAAAGTTACTGAGGTTTTAAAAGAATATATACCTGAAGAGGATATAGAGAACTGGCATAAATTGGGTGTGAGATGTTTGTGTATAGGACTTAAAGCACCTAGCGAGCTTTGTGAAAATTTTGATGAATACATTATAAGGGCAATGCCGGTAGTAGATTTTAATGAAGGTTCAGCCAAGATAGCAACGGAATTAAAAGAAGGGACAAAAATATGGATGATTAGCAGGAATCCAGAGAAATTATTGCCATATGCAGAATTAATGGCGAATAATTTAAGAACAAAATTAAATGGGAAAAAACCAAAGTTTGTTCTTCAAATAGATTGTGCCGGAAGAGGAAAAGTCTTAAGAGCAGAGGAAAAAATTAATCTTCAAAAAAAATTACAATCATTTGTTGATGAGAAAATTCCATGGATAGGACTTTATTGTACAGGAGAAATTGGACCAGTTGGAATGAAAAATTATTACCACAACTTTACAGTAATTGTTGCTGCCTTTTGCTGATTATTAACTTAATGCTGCCAAATAATTAATAATTATAAAGCTTATATATGTTATAAAAGGGGAATAGACGTGAAGGAATACGAAAAGTACATAACTTCTGAAACTGAAATATTAAAACTAAAAGAAGAAAATAATAAATTGGCGGATCAGGTTAAGCTCCTCGTCAAGACGGAGTATAAGCTTTATAATACCCAAATATATCTTGACAATCAAATTGAGCTTTATAAATCATTGTATTCCATAGGAAAGAAATTTACTAATATATTAGATATAGAAGAATTGTTTTATCAGATGGGATTATTTATACTAGAGAAATTAAATTATGGATCCTATATTATTATGGGAAGTAAAAACAATGATTATACTATTATCAATAAGGGCGGCGATTTTGACAAAAGTCCTGATGAATTCAGTGATAAGTATGAGTTAAGCTTTATTAAAAATATGTTCTGCCATTTAACTATTAATGATGAAAGATTTTATTGCTCCAACTATTCTTGTGCTGAATTTGCTAAAGCGTTTGGAATGGATAATTTTGTAATTTTTAATCTTGACATAAAAGATGAAGCTATGCCGAAGTATTTCTTAATCGTAGGCAATCCTGAAAATAATGAATTTTTCTCAGATATAACAGATAATGATTTAGTTATTATTAGTGTTGGAAATTTAGTCAGTTTTGCTATGAATGCATTAAATAATATTTATCATTACCAGGAATTGATGAGAGAAAGAGAGCTGCTTGAAAAAACTGTGGAAGAACGAACAAAAGACTTGAATAATGCATTGAAAGAGCTGCAGAAATTGAACAAAAAGCTGCATTTCAATTCTATGAATGACGAATTAACAGGCCTATACAACAGGAGAGGTTTTCTTGTCATAGGAAAAAAGCAATTTAAATCAGCAAAGGAAAACAAGGAAACATTACTTATAGTTTATTGCGATCTGGATGGCTTGAAAAAAATAAATGATACTTTTGGCCATAAGGAAGGAGATTATGCAATCAAACAAACAGCGGAACTACTTAAAAAGACTTTTCGTAAGTCCGATGTAATCAGCAGGTTTGGAGGGGATGAATATGTTATACTCCTTACAAATAACACTGAGAAATCTGTTTTTGAAATTAAAAACCGCCTGGAATGTCATTTTAAAGAATTTAACCAGAGCTCAGGTAAAGAATATAATTTATCTATTAGTATCGGATATGCCTGTTTCAATACAGAGCTTTTCCAGATAAAAACTTTTGAAGAATTAATTCAAATAGCTGATGAAAAGCTTTATTCTGAAAAAAGAAAGAAAAAACACGAAACGAAATTGGAGCCCAGATTAATATAAGGATACTGTACTTCATATATATATTTAATATACAATATGCTTTCGGCAGGTAAAAACTTATGCTTGATACGAAATTAATATTTATTGAAGGAATATCTGGATCAGGAAAGAGCACAATAACAGATTTCATATCAAATCTATTGACTCAGCATAATATTGATCACAATACATATTTCGAATGGGCAGAAAATCATCCTATATGTGGTGAGGATGATGTATGGCTTAATGAAGATAAACAATCAAGTTTATATAGATACAGGCAATTAAACTATGCAAAGTGGCAGGAGCATATAACTAATTTAGTGAATAGTGATAATATTTCTATTTTTGATTCCAGTCTGATGCAAACTCCCCTAAATGCATTTATACTACTTTTAAATGAGAATTTTAAAACTATTAGATACTTTTATAAAAGACTTTACAAAATATTTCATATATGTAACCCATATTTAATTTATCTTAGGCAAAATGATGTATATTTAACAATCAGCAGAGTCTATAACTCAAGGCCAAGGGAATGGGGAGACTTTGTAATCAAATATATTTGTAATTCTCCATATGGTAAAGAAAAATGCCTGAAAGGGTTTGATGGAATGGTTAAATACTTTAGTGAAAGGCAGACTATTGAAGATAGATTATTTTTGACGTATCCTTATAAAAAATTACAAATAGATAATTCTGATTTTGACTTTGAAAAATGTGAGGACAAAGTCAGGGAATTTCTCTATCTTTAGGCAAAAGCAGGATATGCTTATTTTAATAATGAAAATCAAATTTAAACTGAGTTTTATCAATCATGATTAAAATGCAATAAATCAGCATCTGAAGCCGTAGGGGTGAAAAAAGTAACGGGTATGACCGTGACTATTTTCACTCTGTTTTTTTTGCTGTATTTTTATATGATAAAAGGTAGAATCACCAGTAAGTACCTTGTTTTCAATAAGAATACAGGATTTGCAAAAAATATGCTTTATACTGGGGGTGAACGATTTGTAATGATATTTTAAATCACATAAGAAAATATAACAAATTTAACAAAAGGGGGAGTTTATGTGAAATTTTTAAGCAGGCTTTTTATGCTGATAGTAATTGTTACTGCAATTGCTTCATTTAGTTTCATTAATGTGCATGCTGCTGATTCATGGGAACCCAGGCAACCACAGGACCTTCTTGTGGTATTGGTAAATTTTAAGGACACAAAAATGGACACCACTTTGGAACAGTGGAAGAAAAGATTTTTTGGCATGAATGAGTCAGTATATGATGAAGACAGGAAAATGGAGCTATATTTTCCTTCAGTTAACGACTACTACAAGGAAAACTCAGAGGGCAAGTTTTATTTCAATCCTGCAAAAGAAAATGAAGGTGTTGCAAATGATGGAATAATTACTTTGGATTTGGATATGAATCATCCATACACTGGAAAGACTGATGATAAAATCTTAGATGATTCTGAAGGTGTAAGATCGGTTATTAAAAAGGCACTCAATACAATTAAGCAAATGGGCGACAATTCAGGTACAAAGGTTGTCGATTTTTCCCAATATGATAAAAACAAAAACAAATCCATTGACAGGAATGAGTTAACTATAGTTGTTGTTTCTGCAGGATTTGAAATCAATTATCATTATGACAAAACACCTGTTCAAAGGGCCTGGGCTTTTGCTGATTTATATCTTACTGATAATTATAAAACTGCAGGAAGTTCAAAATCCTATAAAATCAACATAAACTATGCAGCAGGAATAGCTGAAAAAAAAGCTTATCAGGTTTCAGTAACTGATTCAAAAACTGGGGCTATAACTACTGCTACAAAAGAAAAAATAGCAGGAATTGGTACGGCATGCCACGAGATTGGTCATTTGCTGGGACTGCCTGATCTGTATAATACAAATAAAAATAGCAACGAACTGGCAGCTACCGGATGGCACACACTTATGAGTAGTGGAAATGAAAATGGAGCTGTAACAATGGAGGAATTCATTGCGAATAGACATATTGATAGGGGTGAGCGTCCAGCACACCTTGATCCTTACAGTAAGACCAAGCTTAATTTTGTGAATCCCATTGAGGCCAAAATTTCGGGTAAATATCTGGTTTCTTCCTTTGATTCCCCTAACAATGAATATAGTGTTATTAAAATCAACATACCCGGAACTAATAAATGTTATTTCATTGAAAACAAACAGCTTACCGGATTTGATGCTGGAATAAATAAATTCAGTACAAAACCCGGTATAGCAATTTGGTGTGTAAATCCCAGTCAGTACAATTCATCAATAGCTCCAAATAATAGTAAATGGTACAGAGCTGTTGAGCTTGTACAGTCAAATCAAAACAGATTGGGATTAAAGGAGCTTGATGGCCAGACTTTTTATAGCGGCGAGCACTACTTTAGCAGCCAAACCAAGACTTACTTTACATCTGGGTCAATCCCTTCATCTGATAAAAAAATAACCATAACCAATATGAATGATAGTAAACCGGACATGTGGATTGATATTCAAATCGGGTCAAATCCTGTTCCAGAACTAGATGCACAATGGGGTGAAATGTATGAATTCAAAATTATCAATAAAATGCTACCCGATGTTTTGGAGGATGAGAATACAACTGACCCTAATTCAGTTTATTTAAACGAAGATAATGATAGTTTGAGTCAAAAGTGGTTTTTTGTAGCAACTGGAGATGGATATTATAAAATAAGGAATGCATCAACAAATGAGATTATCGGGGTTTTAATGGGTAACGAAGGAGAGGAAATCATGAGCATTGCTGATTCGGCAGTTGTTGATGATCGAGAAAAGTGGTATTTGGTTAAGGAGGATGACAGCTATAAAATAGTAAACAAGAAAAATAACATGTTTTTGACATTTGACGGGGATAAGATGGTTGTAAAAAAGCAGGTTGCCAAAGCACCAAAAATACCATTTATAATTGTTAGAAATGGAAATGTTATATTTACTTCGAGTGCTGCGACAATACAATACAGCCATAAATGGTATATTACACCATGTGAAAACAAGCTTATACGAGCAGTTGTATCAGGTGGCGGGAAATATGCCGGAAAGTCCTTTTTCTTCCAGTGGGATAAATTCAGAAGATATAACTGGGCTACAAAGGAGTTTGAGGACAAAGGGTCACTTCCTACATTTGTTTGGCACCTTCCAAAGGACTTCATAGATTTCGACACAGCCTTTCAAGGTGGAGGAGGGTTCTACAACTCTGCATTCTTTATAAAGGGCGATCGTTATGTAACTTATGATTTTGTAACAGAGAGGGTTACTTCATATTCAGATACAAGAGGCGCTATAGGGTATAAATGGAAATTGCCGGCACCTTTTAGCAGCGGTGTTGATGCTGCTGTTAATGGAAAAGGAGCATATGAGGGTAAAACACTTTTCTTTAAAGGCAATCAGTTTATAGCATATGATTGGAATACTCATTCTGTGGGCAGTGCGAAAAATATCAGTGAACTTGGACTGCCGGAGCTTTTTGGTAAGGGAATTGATGCAGCAGCAGATGGACAAGGAAGCGATCTTGGTAAAACATTTTTTATCAAACAAGGAAAATGTATTTCCTATGATTGGAACAGTGGAAGTGTGACAGGAAATATCACATCTCTTTATGATGCTTTTCCAAAGGCAATGAAGGGGCTTTCTGAAAAGCCAAAAAGAAATGTTATTGTTTATATTACTATTGATCCTATAAATCACAGGAATGAAAAAGGAGAAATGGTTCTTGATCATACTCCGTATTTAAATGGCCTAAAGGAAATTGCTTCAAAATGGAAGACGGTACAGCTTTATGTAGATGACTGGTGGATCAATGACACATATCCTGAAATGTTTAAGGATCCACATGTTTTGTGTGCGTATGGTGGATACAAATTTAAGGAATGGTATGAATACTTTCCGGACACCACGGAAGAAAGCAAGTTTAATAATTTAAAGAAAATGATTGCCAATAATATTACAATTACCAGAGTACCTTTCTTTGGAACGGGCGGTTGCCACCAATTACTTAACAGCATGTATCTTGATGGTCTGAGCAAATTTAAATCTATAAACCATATGGAGAAAGATGGAGATACTGCTGTTACTATTGAAGATGAATTGGAAAAAGACAAGGATGATAAAGTTATAAAGGTAAATCCTAAAATACCTAATCCAAGGCGTGGAGAAGTAGGCATATTCCCCATAGAAATGAATATTGCCGGTCATAAGAATGATCCTCTTCTTAAGGCATTTTTGGCACCTGGAAATACAAATAAATCATACTATTTTGCCCAAAACCATTATGATGAATTACCGGATATGTTACCGGCTTCAATTGTTCCTTATGCCTCTTATGGACTGGAACCTGCTTTGCAGGCCAAATCTTCCATGGCGAATCATTCTATAGTGGGTGTAACAGAAAGAACACATTTCCAGATGTATGGCAATGAACCTGTAAGTAACCATGTGTTATATACAACACAGTTCCAACCTGAGCTGAGGAGTTCATATTTTAACGAATGGCTTGATGTACCGGCTATGGTTAATGCTGCCAATATCAAGAAGCAGGCGGACCAGAACGGAGAAAAGCTGTTGTTGAAGTTTTTTGATTTGGCCAACAATTTCTATATCAAGTAAGCAGTCTATACAAGATAGGAAAAGGAGATGAATTGAATGCGAAAAATTCTAACAGGATTAATGCTGTGCATTATGCTTAGTCTGTGTTTTGGGGTCTGTAATACAGCTTTTGCAGCAGACGATATCAGCATATGTGTCTACAGTATGGGAACAGAGATATCTGTTACTGATGGCAGCTATGTTAAAGGTGCCCTATATGCAAAAATAAAAGGTGATCCCATTGATTTTAAAAGCATAGGGATTAGGACGTATAAAACATCAGGTAGTGCACCGGCATTTATAGGCATCAATCTTAGCAACAGTCAATCAGGTGGATATATACAAAAAGCTTTGTTTGATTTTGAGCCGGGGGAAGACAAATATACATCTGAAATAAAAGTAACATATAGCAGTAACACAGTAAAAACATACAAGATTTCGTTTAATTATACAGGGAAAATTCCCGAGGTAAGTATCAAGCCTTCAGGATATATAAACAGCAGTGATAACGCAACCTTGTACATAGGGAAAAATACAATTCGCAAAAGCATTAATTACATAGATGTCACACATGAACTTATAGAGTCAAGCGTTCCAACCTCAAAGGTGATAAAGAGTTATAATGACGGTAATGCGAAAAGGTTTTATCCTGAGACCTTTAACATGAGTGAGCCATTGGAAGAAGGATATCACAAATTTACAGTTGCGGTAAAATACTCTTATACTCAGATCAAAACGTTTACCCATGTTATTAAAGTGGATAGGACCGTTCCGGCCATTAATGTCAAAAGTGATGAACTCGATATGTTCAGAAAAAACGGTGATAGATTCAGATTTGATGTATTGGAAGTCGGTGCATGCAAATCAGGTATAAGAGACGCTAATATTGTCTACTCCCTAAGAAATGAAAGCGGAGAAATTACAAAATGGGAAACGGCAAAAATGGCAGGTATGCCTGATCGCGACACGGTAAATAACTGTTATGTTAAAATTCCGTTTTACACTGAACCAATCACAGTTAGTGGGGACGGCATAAAAACAATTGCTGTCTATGTGGTGGACAATGCCGGAAACAGTGCCACCCAGGATTTTCAAATCAAATTTGATGCAACAAAGCCAAGTATAGATAAATCTGAGTTTTATAATGTGTCTGATGATACATTGGTTGATATCAAAAGCGATGACGGAGTTTACCTGTCCCTTTCGGATAAAATAAAACTCAGGGTAACAGGAACTGACAATTTATCGGGTCTGGGGAAATTGTATCTCATAAGGAGTGATTCCAATTCTGCAAACCCCGCTCCAACACAGGAGCAGATCATTGAAGCTGTTAAAAAGTCAGATCCCAATGCAGGTGTAGTGGAATTTGAAGGAAGTGATACTGCAGATCTGGAAGTAAGTACTTTATCAAAAGGCAAGTCTTATGATATCTATTACTTTGCAGCCGATAATGCAAATAATTACAGCGATATGCAAAAGATGAGTGTGGTATTTGATACAGATGCTCCTGAAACACCGATAGTTACCAGTTTGAGCCATCCAGAGGCTGCATCAAAGGTGAATGGTGCGTTGATTCCAAAGTCAGATATGGCAGGGAATAAGCAACAGTTTGAGTTCAAAGTAACAATTCCGGATAGTCAGAACATGAACTCTGTTTCTTCAATTGAGTATTCAATAAGCAAATATTCACTTAATTCAGGTGTATCTACTGAGTTTTTGGAGTCAGGGAAAATTACCACTGTAAAGAGTGGGTCATCTTATGAAAGGGTATATACCAAGATCAGTGATGTCATTTTTGAAGATAATGATAAAGCTGAATTTTATAAGGTTCAGGTACAAACAAAGAGTAAGAACGGCCTGTTAAGCAGCCCGGCAATTTTCTACTTCAGAGTTGACACCAGGGCACCATTTATGGAATGGAATGAAACAAATTTAGGTAAATGGATTTCATCTGGTAATTCGGGAATTGGATGGACAATTACTGAAAATACAGGAAACCCCAATTACAAATATTTTATAAGTAGCTCCCAGTTGTCTGAGGATGATGTAAAAGTAAAGGAAGGCCAATTTGATACATTAAGCAATGTTACACCATTAAGCGTCAGGGGACAAATTTTTCTCCCATCAAGCATTATGCTTCCAGGTGGTACCAACTACCTTTACGTATTTGCAAAAGACAATGCTGGAAACGTAGGCAGTATAGGAAGAGTGGTTAATGTTGATTCTGAAGAACCTACATTTAACGGCACTGAAGATTTAACCCTTACACTTCATCCAGAAACCAATTCGGTGGATTTGTCCTGGGATGTAATGGACCCTGTATCAGGTATTGATCTCATTAATTACAGGATTGCACCGGTAGATCAATGGAAAACAGCAGGTAATGAATGGAAATATATTAACAACCTTTATCCGGCACCTTCTTCACATCAAGGAACTTATACAATAAAGGGACTTGATCCGACCAAAGAGTACAAAGTACAGTTGGAAGTCCGTGACATGGCGGGCAATTCTGCATATACCAGTGTTGTATCCTTTGCAATGAGTGGTATAACCGGAAGACAGAGGGTTGTGAAAGTCAACCAAAACATAAAAGGGGTACAGATAACAGGCAGATATAATGAGTCCACTGAAGAAGCTATTCTCAGCACATTTAAGATAGTAAGCATGCCATCAGATCTTTCTCTTGTGGGAAGTATGGAAATTGAGGATGTATCCATTGAGATGCTTGGAGGAGTGGTTCAGTCAATAAACATGGATATCAATATCAATGGTGGGGCCAAAATTGGAGAATTTACATTCAATTGCGGTGATACATCCAAAATGATACTTGACTACGATATTTCCTCAAATCCAAATGGAAGCATCAAGTTTGAAAACATCAGTCTCGTATTGCCGTTTGGACCACAGGAGGATGGTTTGTCTCTGCCGGAAGTTACTGTAGGTTTGAGTGCTGATGGCAAGATATACCCAGTTTTTAATTCAACAGATACTGTTAATATTAATTTTCCATATGATGCAGGTGGAGTATCCTTTGAGGGACTAAGCTGCAATGAATCAGGTTTAAAGGCAGGAAGAACAACCATAAGCATTAGCGATAAGACATATACCGTTAATGATGGCGTTCTGATAAATTCAGATGGTACATTAAAACCTGCAACTGGAAATACATTTTTTGAAACCGACAATTTCATGGATTTTTCTCTTGGAGAAGCAGCATATTTCTCAGTAAATGGTATTAAAATCAATGATGAAAGCATTGAGGTCAATATTGATACAACCATTTTGGATGTATTGTTTGTCAGAGGTATATTGGAATACAGGTTTAGTTCAGGAGTACTTTATGATTATTGCGTGTACCTCAATACCATAAATGGAGCACAGTTTTACGCAGGATTAAAGGAAGTGGCAGAGATATCCTTTGAGGAGCTTGCCATATCAAAAGACGATTTTGACGTAAATGGTGGAAGGTTTAAACTTGGGCAGAAATTCCCCATAACAAGAATGGCTAATGACCAATACAACTTTGATGCATCATTTTCAAAGGACTTTTTCGATGTAATAGATGCCATTAAAAAGTTCAAGGTATATGGTACAAGCGGAATAAAGGGTATGGATGTTTCAGGTAAGACCCTTATTTGCGGTATGAAATTTACTCAGGGAACCATAATGAATTTTGAAAAAATTGATGGCAGAATTATGTTCGAGGTTTCAGGCGGCATAGTGCTTCCAGAATCACTTGGAGGAAGAGCCACTGAGAACATCAAGTTTAGCATTGATGATGAAGGAAATATCAGTTTTTATGCATATGACATTGATGTAACAGGAGTTGGCATAGGAAGCTTCAAACTGAAAGCTGAAAAACCTGAGGTTGCAGGTGGAAAAGCATTGGCAAACATTGCGTATGTGGATGGTAAGATTTCGGTACAATTATACAATGCTGTTTTAGATGTGAATTTGCAAGGTAAATCAATTAAATTCAAGCTTGCAGATCTTTCGATAAATGAAAACGGTGGTATAGAAGAGTTCACTTTATCGACAACCAATCAAAATATAACTGTATCAGATATGCTCAGAGTAGATATTGGCAGTATTACCATCTCATACAGTAATGGCGGTTTTAGCATTGGGGCTACTGATGTTCAAGCTGCCATAACCGGGCTTGGTAAATACACAGTCAACAACCTGAGCTTTGATGACAGCGGAAATGTCAATGATTTCAGCATTACTGTTCCATTTAAGTCTAGTCTTACCAAATCCAATGATTATGAATTCAATGGCAATTTGACCATAAGCTATATAAAAAGCGGAAAAACAATTAAGGCTACAATAGCAGGTAATAATGGTCAACCTGCAACATTTACATTAAAAAGTACAAGTGTATCAAGGTTGAAGTCTTTGGAGGGTGTGACTTTTAATATCAATGAGTTCGAAATGATTAACGGTAAAATTGTAAAATGTGATATGTCACTGCCAAATTCAAAGCAGATAAATCTTTTTGGTGATGTTGTAACAGGCTCAATAAACAGTTTGAGTTTCAGCAACACCGGGGATTCAGTTTTATTAGGCTTTGGGGGATATATAAAAGTTAATGCTGATAATAATAGTATCACAGTTAATCTGAAACTTAATTATTATCCGGATATACCCAAAGTCGAAATTGATGCATCATATTCGGGAAATCTTGAATTTAAAATAGGAGGATTCAAACTTAAAGTATCGGATCTTTCAATTACTACCAACAAGGTAGAGTTCAAAGAAGCCGAACTTATACTTCCCGAGGGTCTGGGATCATTAACTTTAAAGGATTGCTACATTGGTCTTAATGGAAAAATAGAACTTGGCGGAGCTGCTTTAAAAATAAACAAGGATATTGTTTATGATGTGGCTGGTTGTGAGCTGTTATTGAGGAATCCTTCGCTGGCAATAACCACTCTGGATGAAATTGTATTAAGGTTTGAAAAAGTTAAACTAACAGTCTTTAAATCTGCAGGAGTTGAAGTAGGAGGTCTTACATTACACTCAACCGGTGATTTTGAATTTGATAAGGCTAAAATCGGTTTACCTTCTTTCAAAATTGGAGGATTGGGACTCAAGGACCTCTTTGTAAGTTTTGGAAAGGATGTTGATGGTAATAAATCCTACAGATATTTTGGAGGCGGCGGAAGTGTTGCCATTCCTGGTCTGGGTGAAGTAGGATGTACATTAATTGTTCAGAAACGTCCAGGTAACTTCTTTGGGGATAATATTAAGGAAGCCAGCTTTAAGCTTGAGCTTGAACATGGTATTCCACTGGGAAACACAGGGCTGGAGATGCATTACCTGTCCGGAGGATTGTACAGGGGAACAATGCCTGATGAATTTCCAAAAGAGTACAAGGGCATGTTTGCAGGTGACTGGAAGCTGATGTCTCTTGGAATAGGTGTGCAGGATGCATCGGGTGGAAAACTTTTAGAGGCAAAAGCACATATATTTGTTGAGCTCAAAGACTTTGAGTGGGCATTCAAGGGAAATGGAAGTGTATTATCCGGAGTAATTGATGGTGAAGTAAGAGCTGCTTATGCAAACAAGATATTTGCAGCAGGAGCAACAGTAAATATGACATTTGCAGAAGGAAAAGTTGATTTCTATGTTTTTAGTCTCAAGGGGAAGACGCAGGTAAGCGGAGAAGGCAAATGCACCATAAGGGTTAATAAAGGTGCATGGTATGGAGGGTATAAGAAGTGGGGAGTAACAATACTTCCTGCAATTCCGCCATGGAATCTTTCTTTAGGCAGTGTCGGCGTGGATTTTGGGCTTTTCAAGAACGGTAAAAAAGGAGTACAGGGCTGGATCGATGTCAAACTTTTGGGAAGTATAAGTGCATTTGTCGGAACAGGCGGACTTGTATTGGATAGTGATTATAAAATATACAATCCTATCAAGGAAAGAGGGACAGCAGCAAGGAGCGGAAGCTTTAATGCAGTTGCAATGCTCGGCACTATGGCCATGGCAGATACAGCTTATGCAGGAGGCAGTATTTTATATGCTGAGGGAGCCGATAGGAACTATTCCTTTGAAACACAAACCGATAGCATTGGCAGACCTGTAAGCATATATAAATTCAATGCAGAGGGAGAGCGTATACTTTTCGGTATGACCTTTGAAGAAGTGCTTCCCGATATGCAGGTAATAGCACCTGATGGAAGTATTCTTGAGTTTGGAAATGATAATATTGAGTACTATGTTGAAAACAATGAGCTCATTATGGCTGTTACAAACCTGGATTCCTATGGAGCTGGTGAATGGAAGATAAGAGCTTCCGGCATATCCAGGGAAGAAGTATTCATCGCATGCAAAAACTATGTACCGGAAATTAATGTTGGAAATATCAGTGTTGATATGACAACAAACAAGGCATCAGTAAATGGAACTGTAACAAACATGAAGGATGGCAGCACATTGAAGCTTGTTTTCCAGAGCAAGGATGGCAGCTATGAGAAAGAAGTTGACGTTCCTCTTACGGCAAGCACCTTTGACAGCATAGTAAATCTTCCATCTCTTCCAGACGGACAGTATGATGTTTTTGTAAGATTGGAATGGGAAGGATCAAATGGCAATCCGGTATACTTGTCTACAGATCCATATCCGGGACTTATTGTTAGTATTGATAATAAGAGCAAGTCAATGGAGCATGTGAAGGAATTGTCGGTATCACCATTTGCATATTACAGGTATGATTCGGATAAAAATGGATATGCTGTGGATGAAAGCGGTAATAAAATAAAAGGCTATGGATTGGCTGTAGAGTTCGAAGATGACAATGAGGCATTAAACGATGGTTATATGCTGCATATTGAGCATCTTGGGGATGCAGGTGAAGTGATTTCTGAAGAAAAACAAAATCTGGGTGCACTAAAGAGTATAAATCTTAAGGGATTCAAAAAGAGGTTTGTTTACACACCACAGCTTGATGCAAGTGGTAACCCTGTTCTTGATGCAAGCGGTAATCCTGTAATTGATGTAACTCAAGTTCCAGACAAGCTTAAGGTTTATGTAAAACCATACAGGATTGATAAAACTGCTGTAGATGAAAATGACAGATACCAGGAAATTGGAAGTACAGGAAGTCTTCTGGTAAAATATGTAGTCATAGGAGAAGATCTGCCTGTAACTACTACTGTTACTTCAGTTGATATCCAGAATGCACCATCTGAAATTGCACTTGAAGTAGGGGGAACTTTCCCGAAAGCTGAATCTGATGTTATAAAGCTTACTGCATATGCAACTGGAGATATGGTAAGGGCAGAGGTGATCGGGGTTCCCAAGGTTACTTTGGTACAAGATGGAAAGAGTACTAACGTTCCGGTAATAACAGCAATTCTTGATAAGACTAATGCCAAGGTTGCAAGTGGTGAGGCAGTTTTCGGTTTGAGGCTGGTTGCTGATGAAAATGCATTAAAAATGAGTAGTGAAGAGTTTGGCAAGGTTCATGACATAAAAATACGTTTAAGTGATGCTGCAAATGTTGAAGGGTATAAGGAAGTAATACTCAAGGTTCGTCTCACTATTCCGACGCTTTCAATAAACAGCATATTGCCTCTTTCTATAAACAATATGACGGGCGGAAATATTGACATCAATGGAACAGGGTTTATAGAAGGTACAAAGGTATATCTGGTAAATCAAAGCGGAACTTCCACCGAGCTTACAGATATTAATAAATCAGCGGAAGAATTTATTAAATGCAATGTACCGGCTGGACTGGCTGGGGGAAAATACAATATAAAGGTAAAAACCACAGTTAGTGAAGCTACATATGGTGAACAGCTTGATATTGTAAAACCAATGGTTGGTATTATTGATTACAAGCTTTCAGGACATGCCAATCCATCAAGTACTGCCAGCTTCTATTTTGGGGTTAAGTCTCTGGATGGGTATACCGGTAAGGCATCATTTACATTTGGCACATTACCTCAGGGATTAAGCTTAAGCCTTGACAAAGCTTCTTATGAAATGAATGCCTTGGCAAAGATCACAGCTACACTTACATCACAGATTGCCCAAGGGGTTCATCAGATTAAGATAATGTGGAAGGGTATTGAGGTTGGAATGCTCAAGATAACAGTAACAAATAATGCAATCACACCATATATATCCTATATTTCACCTGGTACAGTGGGTGTTGGAGACAGCATAACCGTTTATGGTGAAGGTCTTGGCGGAAGTCCTACTGCAAGCATACTTACCAGCAGAAATAATACCAATGTGAGCCTTGCAGTTACTTCTTATGGCAGTTCAATGCTTAAGGCTGCTATTTCATCCAGTGCATCAACAGGTGCATTGAGTGTCAAAAACAATGGAGTAGAGTCAAATACCAAAACTATAAACGTAATTGGTAAAGCATTAAGGATTGTGCCTAAGAAAACCAGCATAATTCTGTACCCTGGAGAAACAGCATACATGCCTTTTGAAGTCAAAGGTGCAGGAAGCGGATTGGAATTGACAAGTTCATCAGATAGCATAAATGTTGATACCGGTATTATTGCAGGTACTGATAAAAAACTTAGGATTTCGGTATCTCCTGATGCACCAAGGAGGACTGTAGTTGCATATATTACGGCTTCAGAGTCAGGTTTTTCTGTGATGGAAGAGATAAAGGTCCTAATAGCAGATCCGTCTCAATCAACTGATGAATACACAAGAGGAGTAGATACTAATGGAAGAAGCGTATCCCTGTGGTTTAAACCCAATAACGTTACTATACAGGGAAATGTAAGCCTCTTGTACAGTATTCGCGGAGGAACTGAAAATACCGTTCAGATGATTCAAAACAATGGAAGATGGGAATTCAAGATAGGAATGCTCACAAATGAATCGATTATCAGCTACAGGTTCAAATATACTGTGTCAAATGCGGAAACTACCACTGACAAGTTTGAATACAGAGTATCTTACAAAGACGCAGATGACGACAGCACCATATTTGATCTGGATCTTACCGACAATGGAGGCAGCGGACCTGTCAGCCTGTGTCTGATTCCCAAAAACGGATTTGTACCTTCTTCTGTGAAAGCAATGTTCAGATTGGCACAACTACTAAAACAGTTGATATGACTTTTGGGTCAGGCAGATGGACGGCAGCTATCGGAACCATGACTGAGGGCACTGAAATAAAGGTTAAAGTCCTCTACGGAACAGGTGTTGACACCATAGAGTCAAATGAACACACCCTTACCTATAAAATACCGGTTTTGGATATGACTTTTGAAACATCCATGGAACGCAATACAAGTGGAAATGTAGTGATGAAAATTGCCACTCCGATTAAGAGTGAAGATAAAACATTCACTGTACAAAGCTTGAAGGTAAAGGTATTCATAGATGGAGAAGAGTCGGAAAAAACTGCTACTGCAGTAACTGGTGGATATACTGTTGATTTGGGGCCGTTATCTTCCATGAGCGAGGTTTACTATCAGTTGAAGCTGGTTGAGGGCAGCAAGCTTTATATGTCTGAATGGAAAATGGATGTTTACAAGGATGCTCCTTACATTGACTACAGATTTGGATTAATAGCTGAATACTTTAAGAACAAAGAGCTTTCAGACATCAAAATGACCAGAATAGATCCCAATATCGATTATAATTATGGAAGTGGTACACCTAGTGAAGATATAGGAGATGATACATTCTCAATTCGTTGGAAAGGTCTGTTGCAGCCAAAGTATTCGGAAGAATACACATTCTATCTTACTGTAGACGATGGAGCAAGGCTTTACATCGATGATAAGCTGATTATCGATTCATGGACAAACAAAACGGCAGCTGGGACAGTAACCGGAAAAGCTGTATTGAAAGCAGGACAGATGCATAAAATATGTGTTGAATATTTTGAAAACACCGGTAATGCTTCTGTTAAGCTTGAATGGTCCAGTGCAAAACAGACAAGACAGGTTGTGCCAAAAGGACGAGTGTTTGCCAAAGAGTCGGATGATTACAAAAATGCAATGTTATTTGCAAGGTACAATTACGAGATTGGTGACGCAATAACTCCATTGATAATTCCAAACATTGAGATTTCAAACATTGGACCGGAAAAGGTAGATCTGACTAATATTACACTGAGGTACTGGTTTACAAATGAAAGCGGAAGGCCTCAAAGTGCAGAGCTTTATTATGCAAGCTGCGGTTCACCGAATGTAATTGCAAAGTTTGTCAAAGTTGATGAAAACAATGCAAATTCCGAGCAATATCTTGAAATTAGCTTTAAATCAGGTGTTGGATTTATTGAACCTGATGGTATAATAAATCTGAAATTGGGTCTCCACTGTAACAATTGGCAAATTATCATCAGGGTGACGACTATACTTTTGATGAGGCAGCACAGATGATGATAACCAACTCAAAAATGACAATCTATTCAAAGGAAAAACTCATTTGGGGTACTGAACCTGAGATATTGGATAACACGGGGATTCCTGAGGTTGCACCAGATATGAAAGTCCAGTATGCCACTGAAACTACTGCACTAACTTCTAATCAGATTGCACCTGCTTTGAAGTTGGTAAATATTGATGAAAAAGGTGTGGACCTGTCAAAGGTGAAGATTAGATATTACTTTACAAATGAGTCTGGAAGAACCCAAAGTGCAACTTTGTATTATGCGGATTGCGGAGCTGCCAATGTAAATACATCCATTGTAAATACAACAGGAAACAATTCCTACTATGAGTTAAGCTTTAAGGAAAGTGCCGGAATCCTTGCACCCTCTACTTCGTTGGTTATAAATTCTGTAGTCACAAGCCAGGATTATGGAACATACAATCAAGCTGATGATTATTCATTTATTGCAACCGGTAATGGAAACTATGTGGATAACGGGAAAATTACCTGCTACTACAAGGATCAATTAATCTGGGGACAGGAACCGTAACAATAGATGAGTAATGCCTTAACCATTGATAAATAGCATGTTAAGATTTTAAGGGTGAAAATAGTAACGTATAGCCGTAACTATGTTCACCCTGTTTTTTGGGGATGTTATATTAAATTACTGATGTGCTTTGTTTTTAGAGTATTTTATTTCCATATAACATTAGTATAAGGTTCATCAAACTATTTGCTTTAAAAGATCATTTTTCATGGCGAATACAGCCAATGAGGTTCTATCGGAAAGGTTCAACTTACGAAGAATGCTTGTTATAATATTCTTTACCCTGCCTTCTGTTATACAAAGATCAGATGCAATGAGTTTATTGCTCTTTCCATTGGCCACAAGTTCTAAAACCGTTTTCTCCCGTTCTGTTAACTGGAATCTTTCATTTCTATGTGTGATATAAGAGTTATCCATAATGAAGCGATACACCTTATCATCAATTATAGTTAGTCCCAGCATAGTATTTCTAATTGCGGAAACAAGATTATCGGTAGCAATATCTTTTAACAAATATCCGTCAGCACCGTGTTTTAGAGCCTGGTATACACTATTGTAGTCATAGAAAGTAGTAAGAATAACCACCTTTATATTATTAAAGAAGGATTTTACCAGCCTGATTGCCTCGATTGCATCCTGTATTTGAGCCTGTAAATCCATAAGCAAAATATCAGGGGAATGTTTTTTGCACAATTCAAAAGCCTTACTGCAATCGGTGGCAAGTTCCACAACTTCAATTTCACCACTACAATTACTTTCTACAATGGACTTGAAACCCTCGCCGATCAGTCTTTGGCTCTCTAAAATCAGCAATTTTATCATATATTATACACCTGCTTTCGTCAACTTGAGAGAATAGCTATGTAAACTTTGTTATACGGTAAAATACCATTTTATTACTATAATAGCATTATTGTAGAAAATGTATAGAGTGAAAAAATTTCACCATAACAGAATATCTTTTCATTATGGACAAAACTGCCGATAAATATTATAAGAAACAAAAGGAGGCTTTTTATGTTTGAGTTTTTAAAAGGAAAAGCCGATTCTGTAAGAGGAATTATTAAAAAAGGCAACACTAAAAATAAGTTAGATAAAAAGATTCTTAGAAAGAATAATATTTCTTTGCTGATACTTGATGAAAGATGGAACAGTCTTTTCAAAAACATTGAAAGAACTCCAGAAATCATAGAAAAAGAAGAAAAACTCAAAGAACTTTTGAAGCTGCAGTCTAGGCTTATGGTTGAGACAAAGGAGATATCAGCTAATAAAAAAGACAGAATGGACAGGATTATTCAGCTTACACCGGAGGTTTTTGACAAAAACAACGAAGAAGCGAAAAAAGAAATGGTTTGTTGTGAAAAGGAGATTAAACATATAAATGTAAGGCTTCCTGCAATAGAGGAGGAACTTGAAAATATTCCTGACCGTATTAAAGAGGCTAATTTAGAGCTATTAGAAGCAACTGTAAATGTTGTGTACTACAAAATAAGGTTTAACCAAAAGAGGATTAAGGAACTTGAGGCTTTGATAGAAGAGGCGAAAGTAAGGCTTAAGGCATACATAGATGAAAAGGAAACACTAGCTGAGGATGATACCGGAATATATTCATATTTTCATGATTTGCTTGGTGCAGAAGAGCTTGAAAAGCTGGATAAGGAGTTTTTCGGTTAAGAAATTAATATTTTAAGGAAAGTCATATTTTAAGGAAAGTCATATTTATAATAAAATCATAATATTGTATAAAAAAGGCGTATCAGAATCACTGGTATGCCTTTTTTATTTAGAAAATTATGTTACAAATTTTTACAAGGATATTAAGCACTTTTTATATAAATTTAACTGTATGAATTTTTTTATGCTTTTAAGAAGATAATATTATTAAAAATTAAAGAATAAATGTTAGTGTGAAAAGGAGCTGTGATTATGAATAGGACACCACTTGACAGATTGTCATTAATTATAGTTATAATTGGAGCGTTAAACTGGTTATCAATAGGTTTATTCAGGATTGACCTTGTTGCATCCATGTTTACAAATCCAACAACTATACCAAGCAGGGTAGTATATACAATAGTAGGCCTTGCAGGATTGTACTGCATTAGCTTGCTCTTCAGGGAAAGTGCACCAGCAAGGGATCAGGCTTAATTTGAAAAAGCATAAAGAATAGTAATATTTATCGTATGCTCGCTGAAACTTAAGATTAAGAATTTAATTAAGTATTCGGCGAGCATACGATAAATCTATTTATGAAATTTATTAAAAGTAGTATATTAATTTTTTAATTTATAAAGATCTATTAATTTTTAATATAGTTACTAGTTACTGATTAGTAGTGTCATGGGGCTTCTGAATTGTACAGTTAAACCCATGTGAGTCAGTGCAGATGTTTTCGTTTTTAGTAATTATATTTTTATCCTTTTCTGATAATTTTAAAACTTTACCATTTGAATTCATTGTTATTACCCCCTTGCCTTAAATTAATTATTTATATATTACCCTCCTCGTCCATGATTAAACAACTATATCTATAAGTATAAAAAACCAATAAAGAAGAATACATCTAACGGAGGTATTTTTTATGCCAAAGAATTCTTTGCTTAGTGGTGCAAGAGGTAAGTATAATGCTTTGAAATACGAAATGGCCAAAGAGACAGCAATTGATGAAAGTTCTCTGATACTAAAAGGGTTGGGGTTTGACGATGATGGTGGGATTGACAGAAATACCCGAGATAAAATTATAGAACTATCTGAAAGATAAAAACAATAAAGGGAGCATTGCTCCCTTATTGTGTATGTATATTATGGTTTGTTGTACACTTCGTGTTATTAATTTCAATAATGCTATAATAATCACAAAAGATTATCAAATAATCTAAAATAATGCTAAGAATTCAAAAGAATTAATAAAACATCCAAAAAAATATCATAAAAAATTGACTTATATATTGAATAATTATCTATTTTAGTATATAATACTGGATAAATTTCCACTTTGATTATCATCATTGAATTTATTTTGTTTAATGTATTTTTATGGTGGGAATATACTTTTTCATACAAAAGATCTTTAATCACACAATTTCGAGAATTTCATAATATAAGTGGATATGTTTTTAATGTGTGGGAGATTATGGCCTATCGAACACTTCGATTTCTCATGACAAAGATCAAGGTTGATAAAACCACAAGCAATTTTGTTCTTATTCAGGGCTTAACTATCAGATATATTCATATATTTGGTGTCAGCTATAGATAAATAAAAGGGAGATGAAATTAAATGAAATGGGGAATTAGAAAGCTATTATCGGCTATGCTTTGCATAGTAGTTGTTCTTACTTGTCTTATGCAAAGTGTTGTACCGGCATATGGCTATATGGCAGACAGAACAGGGGAGTTTAGCTGGGTTTTATCATCGGGGGAGGTCAGAGATTATCCATGGAATGGAAAGTTTGTGCTTGTTGATAAAAATGAAAATCCCATGAAAGAGAAGGATGTCTTTGGTGTTTCATGCAGTGTCATACATCCAAGTGTTATTGATGAAGTATATAAGGAAACTGTTACATATTCAGTATATAGCAACAGTGTGGAATTCACTGTATATGGAGGCATACCTATTGAGGCTGGCTCAGATTTAATATACAAAACAAAAGGTGCAGAAATTGCATCAATTCCTTATGAAATAGAAGATTTGTATAATGGACAATTAGTAAAGTACAGAAAAGTGGGAAACCCAGTTGGTAATAATCAGACCTATGAATATAATAATTATAAAATTACCAGAAAAATTTCGGAGATCGGTATATATCCCGATTTCATAGACGTTGCCTATGAAAATGGCACAATCAGGCTATATAAGACTGGAGAGCCTACCCAAGCAGGGCTGCAGACATATGCATATGTCAAGAAGCTATATAATTATAGCCATGAAATCAAAATTGAGTATGCATATAATGAAGCACCTATAATAACAGAAATTAAAAATCCTTTGAGGAATAAATCGTATAATGATGAGCAAAACAGCATAATCAATATCCAAGGAAAAGTCAGTGATAAAAATATTGGTGATAAGCTGCGAATTAAATATTCCATAGATAAGTATGGTGATTCTATTGAGGGAGAATTTCTAAATGAAGATATAATTGAGGCTGATGGAAACAGTCAGACTTTCACGGGTAGCATAGATATAAAGAAAATTCCCGATTATGACCTATTGGAACAAAATACTAATCATACTCTTTATATATGGGCAGTGGATGCAAAAAATAAAAGATCACCTCTTACTAATGTTAACAGCATTACATTCAATTTTGACACTAAACATCCGGATTCACCTACTTTAGTTCAAGACCCAAAAGGCATAACAAAAGACGATGTAAAAGTCACAATTACATTTCCGGAAGATGTTGTTAAAAGAGAGTATAAAATAGGGCCGGATGGTGCTTGGGAAATATACACAAACCCAATACCGGTAGCGGTTAATACAGCTGTATATGGAAGAGGAACTGACGCCGCAGGAAATTGCAGCGATGAGAGTTTTATTGATATCGGTAATATAGATAAGGTTAAGCCGTTACAGCCTATAATAACTGCGAATCCGGAAAATTCAGAGGGCGAACCTATTAAAGTGAGTATAAAGCCTGGAACAGATAACCGTTCTGCTGTATGTGAAGTGGTATACGCTGTTACAGATGATGTTACAACACCTGATGATAAAGAATTTGTTAAATACAAAGGTGAATTTGAAATTATAAATGAAGGTAAATATATAGTTTGGGCTAAAACTGTTGATGAGGCTGGAAATCTTTCGGATGTTGCTCAAAAACCAGCAAGTATAAAAAAACCAACACCAACGCCGACACCTGTACCTTCACCATCTACTAACTCAGGAAACCCGGTAGTACCGATTAACCCATCTCAGAATGTGCCAACAATTACACCTGTAAGTTCACCTTCAACAAACGGTTCATTGGGTACACCAGCACCAGCTACACCCGTTGTGACTGCACCTGTTAGTAAAGTACCGGCTGTTGCCATAGAATATGACCTGTCGGTATTTCTTACATCAGATAAAAGGGCATTTGGCGAAAATGAAATAATACTATTTACAATTAGTTATAAGAATAAAAAGGATACCGGTGCTGATGATGCTGTATTAAAAGCACAGATTCCACAGTATACAACTGTTGAAGATGCAGCAGGCGGTGTAGTATCAGGCAGCCAGATTATCTGGGATTTGAAAACGGTTAAAGGTAATGGAGATGGCAAGGTGGTATACAAATTAAAGGTTGGATTATTGGATAAGGCAGAGGTTAACTCCAGCGTTACCGCCAGCATATCAGCCAGTGGGAAAAACGTGTATGACCTCGATGATAGTTCTGTTTACCCAATTTTACTTTACTCCAACAGGTTTGGTGACAATCAGCACAAGAAATATGTTGTAGGATACAAGGACAATACTTTCCTGCCTGAAAGCAGTATCACAAGGGCTGAAGTTGCTGCCATGATTACAAGAGTTCTTAACATACCTGAGGGAAAACCCGGAGATAAAGTATATGCTGACATACCTCAGCAACACTGGGCATATGGATACATATATGCAGCAACCAAGAGCGGACTTTTTGAAGGTTATATAGACAATACATTTAAGCCCGATGCGTATATAACAAGAGCTGAATTGAGTACAGCACTTGCAAGATACTTAAAGCTTAAAAATATTGCCCCTTCACAATTTCACTTTAAGGATATTTCAAAACACTGGGCAAGGAATTATATAGAAGAAATATATAGACTTAAGCTTATTGCAGGTTATCAGGACGGAACATTCCTCCCTGACGCCAAGATTAAACGTGTTGAGACTGTAACCATAATAAACAGGATGCTTTATAGAGGACCTCTTAATGGTGCGGTTGTATCCTTCAAGGATGTGAAAAAGGATTACTGGGCATACGGACATATTGCAGAATGCAGCATAGATCATTACTTTACAAGAAATAACGATTCACTTAGTAGCGAAACTCTTGTAAATAAGGAAATTAAATAGGAAGTAATTTTTTGATCATGACTAAGCTTAAATTATAATGTGGAATAAAGGGCTGTCTCGTGGGTAAATCATGAGGCCAGCTCTTTTATTTATGCATGAAATATTAAATAAGGGCTTGTTTTTTATGTAAAAAATTCCATACCTCCCTATTAAAAAAATTGGCAACTTCGAACAATATAGAAGTTATTTAAGAAGAGGAGGATTACTATGAAAAAAAGAAGTTGTACGAGTATTGTTCTAACTATTTGTTTTTTGCTGTTATTTAATAGTTTGGGTTTTGGTACTAAAGCCTATGGGGCAGGAAATGTCTCTCCAATTATTGTGGATCATCTGAGTACAAAACTAAGCGATATTCCTATGGAATGGATCAATGCAGCTAAGTCAAGCCTACATATTGCATATGGACATACTTCCCATGGAAGTCAGCTTATTACAGGTATGCATGTTATACAGGACAGAATAAGAAGCGATTACAGTTATAATTCAAATGGCAGCGGCGGTGCGTTGGAACTGAGAGATACTCCATTTAGCGGTGCATATGACTTGGGAAATCCCGATATGAAACAATGGGAAAAGGCAACCAGAAGCTATTTGGAAACTAACCCTGTTATCAATGTGGTAATGTGGTCTTGGTGCGGTCAGGTGAGTTGGGCCAGCGAGAGTGACATTGACAGCTACCTTTCACTTATGTCTGGCCTTGAGAGAGATTTTCCAAATGTAAGATTTGTTTATATGACAGGCCATACGGACGGTACAGGTCTTACGGGTAAACTTCATATTAACAATCAAAGGATCCGTGATTATTGTATTAAAAACAATAAAGTATTATATGATTTTGAGGATATTGAATCATATAATCCCGATGGTACTTATTTTGGAGATAAAAACACAACCGATGAATGCAATTATCATTTAAATGGTGTTAGCCGTAACTGGGCACAGGAGTGGCAGAATACCCATGTTGAGGGCAAAGACTGGTTTGACTGTTCACCGGCTCATACCCAAGCTGTAAATGGAAACTTGAAAGGCTATGCTGCATGGCATTTGTGGGCTAGGCTGGCAGGATGGGCTGGAAACAAAGGAATCACAGCAACACCAGCAAGCACAGTAACACCGACCAATACAGCAACAGTCAGACCTACATATACGCCGACAAATACAGTAACACCGACACCTAAGGCTACAGTAACACCGACTAACACAGCGACAATCAGACCTACATATACACCAACAAACATACCAACAAGTACACCAACATGTACACCAACGCTCACACCTGCGGTTACACCGACACCATCATCAGCTGTAAAGAGAGTCAGGATTGAGGGGCCGGATTATGTAAAGGATTCATTCATAAGAATGCAAGAACCCAATACAAATTTTGGTGAGCATCCGTATGTAGATAATTTTGATAGATTTGTAATCGAGTTTGGGCTGCCTGAAAGTCTTTCTGGAAAAAGAATTCTTAAGGCTTCCATAGCATTCTATGTATGGAATCAAGGAAATTACAAACCAAATCAAAATATGTATCTCTATGAGCTTACAAAAAGCTTTGATGAAGCGGCTGTTACATGGAATCAAGCAGCACAGGGGGTAAGCTGGACAACACCAGGGGGTGACTTCGATAGGAATTTACCGATAGCTGTTATACCGCATCTTGAAGGGGAGACCAACTGGAATCATGTATATTATCCTGCAGTGGATATTACTGAGACAGTGAAAAAATGGGCAGTTTCACCTAATAAAAAAATGGGATTGATACTGGTGAATGAAGGTCTTACCGATATTGGACTTAAAGCATCGGAATACAATATGGGAATGACCCCATATATATCGGTAGAATATACTGATGAATTACCTCAGTATACCGTAGAAGGCTATATATCTTCTGATGTTGAATCAGTCACAAATCCTGGTAAGTTAAAGTCCGGATTTAAGGTGGAGCTTAAAGGCACAAATAAATTTGGAATTACCGACAGCGATGGGTATTTCAGTATTAACGATATACCTGCCGGTTTGAGTGAATATTCGCTGAAGATAATCAAACCATCGTATATTACCAGAGAATTGAGGAGTATAGCTTTTAAAGGGTCCAAGGCTCAGGTGGGGACTGCTGATAAACCTATAGTTCTTTTGGCAGGGGACATTGGGGAGAATAGTTTAGGCGACAATACCATAAACATGTTGGATGTAATTAGTGCGGCTAAAGCCTTTAATTTAGCCAAAGGAGATATGGGCTTTAGTGACAACTGCGATTTGAACAAGGATGATGTAATCAATATTAAGGATATTATGATTATTGCAAAAAACTTTGGCAGAAGTTCAACTGATTATACTGCCTATTGAGTATATTAATCATTGATCAGTTGATTTTTTATTAATGTCTAATGCATAGAAAATGTGAGATGACCAAATAATGGTTATCTCGCATTTTTATATTATCCCATTTAGAGATTCAAAGAATATTCCGATATTGTATTAGGTAAGGAATGACTAAAATATTACTTCCGATTTTTACGCGGGTGTTGACGAGTTAAGTCAACACATGAGCGGAAATTATAGCGGAAGTTATATTTTAGTTATTACTTATTATATAAAAGAAGGTGATTACCATATATTGCTGTAAATCAAACTTCAATTCCACATTTCAGGATGCAGATAAAGCTGTAGAGGATATATTTGCATCTATAAAATCAGGCGGAATAAAAATAGATGATGAGCTGAATTTTATTTTACAGTTTGCATTAAGGGAACTTTTTAATAATGCTGTTGAGCACGGAAACAATTTTAATGTTCAAAAGAAAATAGCTTATAAAGTGGATATAAGGGAAGATATGCTCAGGATTTCTGTTACCGATGGTGGGAAAGGATTCGACTTAGGATGTGTCATTGAAAGAGAACATGAGGATTCTCTTACAAGAGATAGAAACAGAGGCTTATCATCACTGATAGATATGGGTTTTATGATTAATGTATGTGACAGCTGCATCAATGCAGAGCTGTATTTAAATAAATATACAGTAAGATATGGAAGGAATGATGAGAAAATGAATACTATGCTTGAGGGGAAAACACTGATCCTAACTCCTGATACCGATCTTATAGCGGTGAATGTAAAAGATCTGATGGAGTTTACCAAAAGCAAACTGGAGGAGCAGGCTGATTATGATGAAATCATTATCGATCTGTCATCTTCAGAAAACATTGATTCAATGGGAATAACCTTTTTAATAGGTGTTTACAAAACTGCTGTACAGAAGGAAAAGAAGGTTATTATAAAAGGTGCATCTCCTGCAATGATAAACTTATTTAGAATTATGAAACTTGATGAGATTTTTGAAGTTGAGTGAGGAGAGAGAAGATGATTCAAAATCAGGAATTTATTCAGGAATTCATTGATGAGGCGAGAACCCATCTGGAAAAGGTAGAGGCACTGTTGATTAAGAAGGAGAAGCTCGTTGATGACAGTGAGGCAATAAATGAAATATTTAGGGCTGTTCACAGCATAAAAGGTACGGCAGGGTTTTTTGGTCTTAAAAAGATTGTTAGTCTTGCCCATGCGATGGAAAACATATTTGCAGAGGTTAGGAATGGGAAAATCAAGCTGAACGTTGCATCGGTAGATGTAATACTCTCTTCAAATGATCAATTGAAGAATATGATCGAAGATGTATTAAACAGTGAAGATGTTGATATAAGTGAAGACCTACAAAAGCTTGGAAACATCCTAATGGGTTCACAAACAGGAGAAAGCGGTGATAAGGAGGATGTTATTTTTGTTGCGGGCAATGACAAGAGAGGATTTGTCCTTAAAGGCTGCAACAAAGAACTGCTGGCTGATGGCATAAAACATGGGCACAGAATTTATGAATTAAGGTTGAGATTGAACAAAGATCTTTTGAGCTATACTGAAGGTCCGGTGCAGCTTTTTAATAGAATACAGTCAGTTGGAATGGTCATAGATACAATTACAGATCATAGTGAGATTAATTCTTTTGATGATGTAATTGAAGCAGTGGTTGAAGGCAGCAAGGATGTATACCTCGGTATATTTGTTACTACAGTTTTAGATATGGATATGTTCTCAGATGCCATAGGGGTTTCAAAGGATAATATTTTTGAATATATTATTGATAGAACAAAAGAAAGTGATAATCATTTTGAGATCCGAGAAAAGGAACAACTAAATGGATCTAAAGGTGAAGAATCAAAAGAAGAAATGACGAATGAAGTAATGGATAATCAGGATAAAGCCTTAAAGCAGGTTAAACAGCTTAAGGTGGAAGATAATATAAGAGTAAATGTCACTGTTTTAAATGATTTGCTGAATATGGCAAGTGAAATGGTTTTAGGAAGAAACCAGCTTCTTCGTACTCTTGAGGAATATAGAAAATCAATTCCAGGGCTTTCGGCCATTCTGCAGAATATAGACAGGCTGACAAGCGGTATGCAGGAAAAAATAATGCAAACCAGGATGCAGCCAATTGCCAATATATTTAATAAATTTCCACGGATAATAAGAGATCTGGCAAAATCACTTGGGAAAGAGATTGACTTAGAACTGGAAGGAACCGAGGTTGAACTGGACAAGTCGGTTTTAGAAGCTCTTACAGATCCACTTACTCATCTTGTTCGCAATTCTGCGGATCATGGACTGGAAGACCCCGATGCCAGGGAGAAATCTAATAAGAGCAGGATTGGACTCATTAAGTTGAACGCATACCAGGAGGGTGGATATGTCAACATTGAGGTTATAGATAATGGTGCAGGTATAGACTGTGTGAAGATTGTTGAAAAGGCAGTTGATAAGGGAATTATTACAAAAGAAGCGGCAGACAGGATGAGTGAGCAGGAAATTTTCAAGCTTATCTTTAAGCCAGGTTTTTCAACAGCAGAAAAGGTAAGTGATGTATCTGGACGTGGTGTTGGCATGGATGTTGTCAGAACCAATATAGAAAAGCTTGGAGGAAGTATTGAGATATTCAGCAGGAAGGGTACAGGTACCACAATACGTTTGATGCTGCCATTGACTCTAGCAATTATACAGACACTTATTGTAGGTGTTGAGGGACATAAATTTGCCTTACCTCAGGCGAATCTGAAGGAAATTGTAAGGATAAAGGCAAAAGATAAGAACAGGCATATAGAGTATTTGCATGACGCAGAGGTTATCAGGCTTAGAGGAAAGCTATTACCAATAGTACATCTTGCAGATATGCTAGGAATAAAAAGGACCTATATAGATGAAGTTAGTGGTGAAAAAAGGTATGACAGAAGAAGAAACTTTTCAGATACCAGACTGGAAAACCAAGATTTAGATGATGCTTCCGACAGGAGAGGCAATGGGGATGAAGTTACAAGGGTACTGGTACTTCAGGTAGGACATAGATCTTTTGGTCTGGCAGTGGATTACATTTATTCAAGCGAGGAGACACTTGTTAAGCAGCTGCCTGTATATTTTAAGAATTGTGATTGCTACTCCGGGGTTACTATAATGGGTGATGGGAAAACGGCAATGATACTTGATGTAGAAGGTCTTATCAGAATTTCCAACCTTAAATTTGCTGATGATACTGAGGAAAAGGACATTGGTAATAAAGGTGTAAACGAATATAATGCTGAGGTTCAGAACATATTGCTGTTCAAATGCTCAGGCACTGAGACTTTTGCAATAGACCTGTCAATGGTATCCAGGGTTGAGGAGGTTAGGAGCAAAGATATTGAGAGAATAGGAAATAGGGAATACATAAAGTTCAGGGGAGATTCGATGAGGGTCATACGGCCTGAAGACTTCTTGCCTGTATCAAAAGACACATACAGCAGTGATGTTAAGCAGGTTCTCATTCCAAAGTATGTAAAAAGGCCTATTGGAATAATTGTTGAAAAAATCATTGACAATGTTAATGCCAAGATTGCATTAAATACTGAAAATATAAAGGTAAACGGTATATTGGGAAGCACTATTTTTGAAGACAGAATTATTTTGATACTAAATCTTTATGAGATTCTTCAGCTTGCAGATCCTGAACATTATTCCGTAAATGCTTATATTTCTCAAGAAGCAAAAACCATATTACTCGTAGAAGATACACCATTTTTTATGAAAATGGAGAAAGAATATCTGGAAATGGCAGGATATGAGGTTATACAGGCTGCTAACGGAAGAATTGCCATGGAGCTTTTGGAAAACAACAAGGTGGATGTGGTTGTCAGTGATATACAGATGCCCGAGATGGATGGGTTTGAACTTGTCAAAAAAATAAGGGAAGATAAAAGGCTTACGGATTTGCCGGTTATTGCAGTTACATCAATGTCTGGTGAAGATGCAAAAACAAAGGCTTATGAATCGGGGTTTAACTATTATGAGTTAAAACTTGACAGGGACAGGCTTCTTGAAGCAGTTCACAAGGCGTTGAATAAGAAGGATATTCTTTTGGTATAAGGAGGGAAGATTCATTGCTTAAAGTTTTAAGTTTCAGACTTTCTGGTGAGCTTTTTGGGATAGAGATTAATAATGTTAAGGAAATTAACAGGAATATTGAGTATACTGCAGTTCCCAGATCTCAGAAGAACATAGCGGGGATCTTTAACATGAGAGGTCAGATTGTTACTATTTTTAATTTAGCAGGCATCATCGGTTACAATGATGACATATATTCTGACAGGGTTACTTGTATTATATTGAAGTCAGAGTCGGGGAATTCAAATTATAGAGGGATTATAATAGAACGAACGGGTGACGTAATTGATGTCACTGAGGATATGTGTGAGCCGCCGCCTGCAAATATAGACAGTGTGGGGAAGAAATATATCAAGGATGTTGTGCGGCTGGAAAATGATTTGTTGAGGATAATTGATACTGATCTTGTTTTTAGTGAACTAATATTAAGTTGATAAGCTTTTGTTAGAAATGCAAAATATGTAAAAAATAAAAATTCAAAGCAGAAAAGAAATGGGGTATATAATATGCTGAAGAGTTTGAAGGTAAGAACTAAATTGATGGGTTCCTTTATGGCTATCGTTGCGATAATGGTGGCATTAAGTGCAGTTGCAGGTTTTAATATTTTGCAGTTGGATAACTCAGATACCGAATTGTACGAAAAAATGACAGTGCCTATTCAGGAACTCGCAAATATAACAAATGATTTTCATAGGAACAGAACTGCTATTCGTGATATTATTCTTTCAACAGACCAGAGCCAAGCTCAGAGTATTATGAATGATGTTAACCAGCGAAGAGAAAATATAAATAATTTATTGAAAGAATTTAAAGCTAGAATACTAAGTGATGAAATGATGGAGATGTATGAGGATTTCGAAAAGCACTATGCACAATACATTATCTTATACGATAATGTGGTTGACTTAAATAAAAACAACATGAAAAGTTTAGCTATTGCCAACATTTCAGCAAATGGAGAAGCAGGGAAAGCATCCAAGGAAACTCAGCAAAAATTGGAAGCAATGGTGGACAAGAAAGTTAAAGATGCAAAAGATAAATCTGATACTAATACAAGAAGTGCATATATGACTATAATAATTATGTCAATCTTCATAGTTATTGGTGCGGCTGTTGCTGTTGCCATTGGTATGTATATGAGTAACTATATAAGCCGTTCAATTAAAAAGATCAAGGAAGCTATGGCAGTGGCTGAGAAAGGTGATTTGACAGTACTGGTCCAGGATGATTCCAATGACGAATTTGGGGATTTGTCCAAATCCTTTAATGCCTTTATGAAAAAGACTTCAGATGCTATCAAAAAAATTGATGAAACTACAAAAGTGCTGGCCGATTCGTCTAGAAGTCTATTAAATATATCAGAAGATATGGCAGATAGCAGCGGTGTAACCAGCACCAAAACATCAATGGCAAGTGCCTCTGTTGAAGAGATATCTGCAGGTATGACTCAGACGTCGGCAAACCTTAGTAATACAACATCCAATATAAGTATGATTGCATCTGCCGTTGAGGAAATGAGCGGAACAATAAGAAATCTGGCCTCGGCATCTGAGCAGGTATCGGCAGGGGTAGGACAGGTAAGTGGCTTGGTGGGAGAAATAACAGGAAGTATAACCAAGGTATCGGATTCCACTAAGGATGTTTCTGATTCAGTGAATAATGTTGTAACAGCGGTTAAAGAGATAAACATTTCTCTAAACGAAGTAAGCAGGAACTGTGCTAAGTCAATGCAGATTGCCTCGGATGCAGGAGCAAAGGCCAAGGATACAAATAGTATAATTGAAAAGCTTAATGAATCATCAAAACAAATTGGTAAGATAATCGAGGTTATTAATGATATTGCTGATCAGACCAATATGCTTGCGTTAAATGCTGCCATAGAAGCAGCTGGAGCTGGTGAAGCCGGAAAGGGATTTGCTGTTGTTGCAAATGAGGTTAAGGAGCTTGCGAAGCAGACATCTGAGGCCACAGAAGAAATCAGTACCCAGATAGAAAGCATGCAATTTAATATGAATAGTGCAGTAGGTGCTGTAGCAGAAATAACTGAGGTAATTAGAGAGATAACTGGAATAACAAATACTATTGCAGCGGCAGTAACCGAGCAAAGTGCCACAACAGGAGAAATATCCAATGCGGCGGTGCGTTCGGCGGAAAAGGTTGGGATGATATCCAGGGAAATAGCTGAAGTTGCCAGCAATTCCAAGAATGTAGCAAGGAGTGTTGAGGAATCAAGCAAAGGAGTTGTAGAGATAGCCCATTCTGCATCAGAGTTATCAAAGGCATCTAGTGATGTTGCAATGAATTCTGAAAGGGCTGCGGTAAGCCTTCATGAAATTAGCAGGAATACCAATGAGATAACGAAAAGTGCTGTAGATATATCCAAAAATGTTCAGGAAATCAACAATTCCTCTGAGAAAGTCAACAACGGAGCATCTGAAACAAGCAATGCAGCCAAAAACCTTTCAAGCCTGGCTGTGAGATTAGAAGAACTGGTAAAGCAGTTCAAGGTATAGGTAATTAAGAATATATCAGGGGGAAGTCTATATGTTTAAGAATCTTAGGGTCAGATGGAAGCTTATGGCAGCTTTTGGCATTATTGTAGCTATGACACTGATTGTGGCGTTAACAGGAATATTAGGAATGAATAGTATTTGGACAAAATCAAGTTATATCTCCACTGAGCAAATACCAAAGATTGATAACCTCAGCAGATTGTCTGATTCTCAGAAAACTATGGGATTAGCTTTAAGGGGCTTATTAAACAGGAGGATATTTGCAGACGATAATTTGAGAAAGTCCCATGAAGCACTTATGAAGAGCGGTATGGAAGAATGGGATAAGGCTCTTAAGGATTTTAATGAAAGTGTCAATAGGGATGAAGTAGAAAAGAAGTTATGGGATAATTATTATGCCGGGGCAGTTACCTGGAGGAAAGGCTTTGATACCTTCAATGCCATATTTGAAGAAAAGTCCAAACTATACTCCCAGGGGGTAAGTTTAAATGATGCAAAGATAACAGCTCTGGATGACAAGATGTTTGCACAGTTCAAAGTATTATATGTAAATTTTACAACTATGTTGAGGCAGTTGGAGGATATTATATCGGATGTACAAGGAGATATATCACTTGCAGGAGAAGCCGCAAAGTCTACAAAAAACGGCTCCAATATGATGACAATTATTGTGACGGTATTGATAACTTTATTATCTATAGGCCTTGCACTTTACATATCGTCACAGTTGGTTAACAGAATCCTCATGATAAGGCAGAATATGAGTGAAGCTGAAAAAGGTAATCTTTTGGTTAGAAGCAGCATTGATTCCAGGGATGAGCTGGGGGATCTGGCAAGATCCTTTAATATGCTTATGGAGAAAACATCTGATGCTATAAAGAAGATAGGCGAAACAGCAAATAGTTTAAATAGTTCAGCCGGAAGCTTTTCAATTATAGCACAGGATATGGCCGACAGCAGTGAAAAAACAAGCTCAAAAACTCAGATTGCAAGTACATCAGTAGACGAAATATCTTCAGGAATGTTACATACATCCCAAACCCTTGATAATACAGTCTCAAATATAAGCATGGTGGCCTCAGCTGTCGAGGAGATGAGTGGAACAATAAGAAATCTTGCATTAGCTTCAGAACAGGTTTCATCGGGAGTAAAAGAAGTTAGCGATTTAGTGAGCGGTATAACAAATAACATAAGCATGGTATCAGATTCAGCAAGAGATGTAACAACATCAGTTGATAATGTTGTTACATCTGTAAAGGAAATTAATATATCATTAACAGAGGTAAGCAAAAGTTGTGAAAAATCCATGGATATTGCATCGGATGCAGGTATTAAGGCAAGGGACACAAATCATATCATATCAAAGCTTACTGAATCCTCAAGGCAAATAGGTAAAGTTATACAGGTTATTAATGATATTGCAGACCAGACAAATATGTTGGCACTGAATGCAGCAATTGAAGCAGCAGGAGCTGGTGAAGCAGGAAAAGGTTTTGCGGTGGTTGCAAATGAGGTCAAAGACCTTGCAAAACAAACTGCTGAAGCTACGGAGGAAATTGGTGCACAGATAGAAAGTATGCAGGCAAATATGAATGATGCTGTAAATGCTGTAGCAGCTATTACTGCTGTAATTAGTGAAATAACCGGTATAACCGGTACCATTGCAACAGCAGTCACAGAACAGAGTGCTGTTACAAGTGAGATTTCCAATGCAGCTTCACGTTCTGCGGAAAAAGTAGCTTTTATAACTCGCCAAATTTTCGAAGTTGAAGGAAAATCCCAAAATGTCGCAAGAAATGTTGAAGAATCAAGTAACAGGGTCTTGGAAATTGCCAAGTCTGCTTCTGAACTTTCTAAAGCATCAACGGATGTTGCCATGAATACAGAACGGGTATCTGTAAGTATAATTGATCTAAGCAAGGACACGCAGGCTTTTTCAAAGGAAGCTGTAAATATTGCTAAAAATGTTCAGGAAATTAGTAGTTCATCAAATGATATTTCAGACGGTGCAATTAAAACCAACAATTCAGCAAAAGGCCTTACAGAAATAGCTGGAAAACTGGAGGAGCTGGTCGGACAGTTTAAAATACAGAATGTAAATTGAGAGAGGAATGGTAATATTGGATATACTCAAGGTCTTGGTAGTTGATGATTCTGCAGTTTACAGGAAGATATTATCCATGGCTGTTGAAAAAACGGGACTGGCTTTGGCTGAACACACTGCATCAAACGGGACTCTGGCAATTGAAAGGCTCCAACATGGCAAATACGATGTTGTAATTATGGATGTGAACATGCCTGAGCTTGATGGTATCCAAACTCTGAAAATAATTAGTGAAAGATGGCCGGAAACTCATGTGATAATGGTCAGCAGTACTGGAGGAAAAAATGCCAAAACTACCATAGAAGCCCTTGGATGCGGTGCTTTGGACTTTATTATAAAGCCCCTTGAACAGGATTATGAAAAAAATATGGAGATTGTAGCCAGATTTCTGAAAGGGTTATTTACTCAGATTCAGGTTAAAAGGGCAGGAGCTGCAAAAACTGCAAAAACTGAGTCAACCGTTACGCCTGTAAATACTATAAACCATGGGAAGATAGGAATTAATGGCGTGGATATGGTGTTGGTAGCTTCATCGACAGGCGGACCTTCTGCACTTGAGAGGATATTTAATGGGTTTGGCAGGAACTTTTATAAGCCCATGCTAATTGTGCAGCATATGCCTCCTGATTTTACAAGGGTATTGGCTGAATCTTTAGATAAAAAGAGTGAAATGAAATTTATTGAAGGTAAAGATGGGGATGGTATCAGAGCAGGTCAGGCAATACTAGCACCTGGGGGATACCATATGGAAATTGCCAAAGGAAGTGAGGCTGTAAAAAAGATATGTATTACCTCAGGAAGCTATGTTAATGGAGTTCGACCGGCGGCAGATGTTTTATTCAAGTCGGTTGCCAAGGAGTATCAAGGGGCAAGGATATTGACAGTCATACTGACGGGAATGGGCAGTGATGGGCTTGAAGGAGTGAGGGAATTGAAGCAAAAATGTCTTTGCTACTGTATAACACAGAGTGAGGAAAGCTGCGTTGTCTATGGCATGCCAAGGAGTATTAAGGAAGCAGGTCTTTCTGACGAGGTGCTGGATATTGATAGAATAGCAGAAAGAATAGTTAGAATTTCTGAGCATGGGAGCTGATTCTGGTTGAATGCGACTCTAACTGATAATGAGTTCAAGCTTTTTAAAAAATATATTGAGGACAAGTGCGGAATTGAAATTTCAGAGGGTAAGTCATACCTGATAGAAACCAGGTTATACAGACTCTTGGTGGATTCCGGTCTAACCAGCTTTGAGGAATTGTACAACCTGATAATGAGGGCAAATGATCTGAGCCTGGCTGAAAGAGTTATTGATGCCATTACAACTAATGAAACCCTATGGTTTCGGGATAAAGCACCATGGCTTATGTTGGAAAAGGTCCTTCTCCCTCGTTTTGTTGAGATGCTGAGGAAGGGTCAGCGGAGAAAAATAAGGTTATGGAGTGCTGCAGCATCGACAGGGCAAGAAGCATACTCAACTGCCATGTGCATTGATTCATGGCTTGCTAGGAATGGTATAAATGATGTAACCCTTTCAAATTTTGAAATTCTGGCGACTGACATATCACATACGGTTATTGATATGGCACGTAACGGAAGATATGATGCTATTTCGGTAATGAGAGGACTTGATCCGGTTATAAGGGACAGGTATTTTAAAAAAGAGGGAACTGTATGGGAAATTGATAACAGGATAAAATCCCATGTGAAATTTCAGCAGTTTAATTTGCAAAATAATTATCTGCTATTAGGGAAGTTTGATATTGTGTTTTGCAGATATGTCCTTATCTATTTTTCAGACAGCCTTAAAGAAAGCGTCTTTTCTAAACTTTATGGAGTTATGGAAAATGATGGAATGTTATTTCTTGGTTCATCAGAGCTTTATGATAAAACTGACAAGTACTTTGAAATGATGCATGTTGATAATGCAGTATACTATAGAAGAAGGGAGCAGCGGTTATGAGAATGATGACAGTGGATGACTCCAGTGTTGTACGCAAAATTATAAGGGCTGCATCTGGGGTACTGGAATATGAACTGGAGGAAGCTGAAAGTGGTTTGGAAGCCTTGGAAATCCTTGAAAAGTTTGATGGACAGATAGACTTGATTCTGCTTGACTGGAATATGCCTGGAATGAATGGCTATGAACTGCTTCAAAAGATTAAGTCCACCCCAAAATATAAAAATATACCTGTTATGATGGTTACTACCGAAGGGCAGAAGGAAAATATAGTAATGGCTGTAAAGGCTGGTGCTGCCCATTATATGACCAAACCCTTTGCAATGGAGGATCTTATTAAGAGGATATTAGAATGTATGGGAAAGGGGGCCATATAATGAGGGCAGAAGCTAAAACCAGCATGACTGTGTTGCACCATTGCTTTGTAGAGGCATTATGTGAGGCAGTTGAAAAAATGACAGGCTTTTGTGTATGTGAAACCAGTAAAGATTGTGAAATTAAATCTACCGATATATCGGGTGCCATGATCTTATCCGGTGAAAGGAATGCTCTCTTTGTTGTAAGTGTCTCAAGGAAAACGGCCTTAAATCTTATATCTTTTATGGTGGGTGAGGATGCTGACCACCTATCCGAAGAGGAACTATCAGATGGCATTTCAGAGTTGGTTAATATGGCTGCAGGTATTGCAAAGATTAAGCTTTTAGATAGTGATAAGAAATTTAATTTATCATCTCCTTTTGCTGTAACAGGAGATAATATAAGAATAACGGTAAAAAAACACATTGAAAGATATGAATATACAATTGGTTGTGAAGATGTAGTTCTTGGTATTGGAATATTCTACTTCTAGAGGAGGATTATTTTATGATAAAAAGAATTCTTTTGGTGGATGACTCGCCTATGATTCATAATTTGTTAAGGAAGACACTTGAAAATAATGGGTATGAGGTCTGCGGTGATGCAAAAAACGGCAGTGAGGGTGTTGATATGTATATGAACCTTATGCCTGATCTTGTTTTTATGGATGTTACAATGCCCATAATGGATGGGATTGAAGCAACAAAAAGGATTAAGGAAAAGCATCCTGCAGCAAGAATTATTATGCTTACAGCGATGGGGGATGATGAGATAATCTCCCAAGCCAAGGATGTCGGGGTAGATATATTTTTGAAAAAACCATTTGATGATTATAAAATAGTGAGTGCCATAGCAAAGCTTGTTTAAACCCGGATGCATGGTTAAGTATGACGATTGATACATAAAAGAAAATGAACCGTAAGATTATCAGTTCATTTTCTTATGTTTGACAAATTGTAGCGTCTGCTATACCATAATTCATACATATATAAAAGGTAATATATTATAAACCAACGCCAATGCCCATCATTTCAGAAAGACTTTTTAACTGGCCTAACTGATCTGACGTCAGGCTATCTATTTGATAAGATTTGCGTATATTTGTCTTACACCAAAGTGCAAAGTGCTCGCAATTGTTTGAAAGAAGGTTATAATTCTTTTCTCCAATTAGTGATTTTGCACGTTTAACAGTTTCCTCAGGGGAGAAAATCTTTTCTTTGTCAAACTTGAGAACAAAGACTTTACTCTTGTCAAAGTGGCCATCAAGGGTTGTTTCACAAACTTCACCATCAGCTGCTTTGCCTGAATTGTTAGGCGTCATGTAGTGTATTACCTTATTGTCTCCTATGTAAACTCCGTAATGCTCATAATCATAGCCTGCCAGACTTCTTGGATCGCCTATGATGTCACCTGGTTCAAGATCCTTTTTTACTTTTTGGGGTACTTCGTCCAGGTAAGCAGTATAAGTGCTTCCATCCCATTTAACGCTCTTTTCAAAAGCTTTTCCAACTGAGCGAAGTGGAAGATAAATAGTTCCATCAACTATAAAGGGCTCAACGGGTTTTCCGTTGGCATCTGCGGGAGCTATCTCAGTTCCGTTGATAAATATTTTAATGTTTTTGTATGCAGCAGTAACATTTTTTTGAATGTCAGTTGCAAATACAGCTGTTGTTATTAGACATGTCAAAAGTGCTCCGCTGATTAGACCTTTAATAAAATCCTTTTTAATCATTTGATTCCTACCTCCCTAATAATTTTTGAATAGTAATTGTAAACAAGCAGCTATAACAATTATAATAATAAATCAGCTATTTCATCAATATAAATATGATATTATTGTTTTGACAATTTTTTGTCATTAAGTTGTTTGGGTTAATAAAATAAGGGAATTAATTAAGTAATGATTAAGATAATAATTCCGCTTTTGAGCGTGTGTTGACGAGTTAAGGCAACACGTAAGCGAAATTTATAGCGGAAGTTATATTTTAGTCATTACTAAGTGAGTTTGCCTTTATAAATAAGTGATACTTTGGTAAAATTAAGTAAGTAGCCTTAATATATATAATATACAAGCGGAGGAGATTAAGCTTATGAAAGTTATTGTTATAGGATGTACCCATGCAGGTACTGCTTCAATACTGAATCTTAAAAAGGCTGACCCGAAAACGGAAATTACTGTTTATGAAAGAAACAGCACTATTTCATTTCTTTCATGTGGTATAGCACTTTATGTAGGCGGTGTAGTAAGTGATCCAAAAGGCTTGTTTTATTGCTCTCCAGAAATGCTTGAGGATTTGGGTGTAGTAACTAAAATGAGGCATGATGTTAAAAATGTGGACTTTGATAAAAAGTCTGTAACAGTTTACAATATGGATGCAGGAGAAGAGTTTGAGGATACCTATGACAAGCTGATTATAACAACCGGGTCATGGCCCATTGTACCTGACATACAGGGAATTAACCTTGAAAACATACTGCTATCAAAGAACTATGATCACTCCAATATGATAATTGAAAAAGCTAAGACCGCAAGGAATATAGTAGTAGTAGGGGCAGGATATATAGGAGTGGAACTTGTAGAGGCTTTTAAGGCACTTGGAAAAAACGTTTCATTGATAGATGGAATGGACCGTATACTCAGCAGATATCTGGATAAAGAGTTTACCGATATAGCAGAAAAGGCTCTTAAGGAGCATGGTATCGATATAATACTGAATGAAAAGATTGTAGGTTTTGAAGGCCAGGATGGAAGGGTCTCAAAAGTATTAACCGAAAGGGGAGCATATGATGCAGACCTCGTTATTCTCTCCATAGGCTTTAGACCCAATACAGCGTTATTTAAAGGGAAACTTGAAATGCTTCCAAATGGGGCTATTATTGTAGACGAATATATGAGAACCAGCAGAGAAGGCGTATTTGCTGCAGGGGACAGTTGTTCAGTTATGTATAATCCTACAGGCAAACATGAATATATTCCGTTGGCTACAAATGCTGTGCGTATGGGGACTCTCATTGCTAAAAATATCAATTGCCCAGCATTAAAGTATATGGGAACTCAGGGGACTTCAGGTATAAAGATTATTGATTATAATATAGCTTCCACTGGATTAACTGAAGAGTCTGCAAAAGCAGCGGGTATAGAGGTTGAGACATCTACAATTGTTGATAACTACAGACCGGAGTTCATGCCCCAATATGAATCCTTACAGCTCAAGGTTGTTTTTGAGAAGAAATCGAGGGTTATAATAGGTGCACAGATATTATCCAAGCATGATCTTACCCAGTCCATAAATACACTATCAGTTTGTATACAGAACAAGATGACTATAGATGAATTAGCCTTTGTGGACTTTTTCTTCCAGCCTCATTTTAATAAGCCGTGGAATTACCTTAATTCTGTGGGGTTGAATGCATTGAAATAAGACCTGAATTGGAAATATAATAGAATAAAAATAAATTTTATAAAGGGATAGCGGGCATGATCTGCATCCCTTTATTTATTTGCGGGAAATTGTGATGTGTTTACAGTTTTTGTTGGCTTAATAAGCTTGACATTAGTGGAATAATATGAAAAAATATTTCATACTTAAATTACAATTGGAGGTGTTTAAATCATGCCAGCTGCAAACCATCCGGATTATAAAGCTGAGCTGGAAAGGTGCAGGTATACACTGGATTATGTCAATAAAACCCTTGATGCCACATTGAATCGAAAGAAAAAGCTTGATAACGATGTGGAACAGCTTAAAAGGCATCAAAGCGGCGATAGCAGTCAGAGCTATGTTGAATTGATGATTAATTCGCTGCTTCAGGGAAGTATGGAGCTAAAGCTCCGTAATCTGTATACCGCAACAGGAAAGCCTTATTTTGCAAGGGTTGATTTTACCGAAGAGGGAAAAAGTACAAAGGAAAATTTGTATATTGGTAAGATGTCTCTAATGAGAGATGAAGACCAGGAGGTCATAATAGTTGACTGGAGAGCCCCCGTTGCAAACCTTTATTATGAAGAAAGGCTTGGTGACGCTCATTATGTTTGCCCGGACGGCAATATAAATGGCAGCCTGACATTAAAAAGGCAGTTTTCCATTGAGGAGGGAGAACTACGGGAGATCTTTGACATAGATATAACCACAAATGATGATTTCCTTCAGTCATATTTAGGAGCAAGTGCAGATAACAGGCTAAAGGAAATTGTATCGACCATTCAAGTAGAACAAAACAGAATCATAAGGGCGGACATCTGGAAACCAATGATTGTTCAGGGAGCTGCGGGAAGCGGTAAAACCACCATTGCACTCCACAGGATAGCATATCTTCTTTATACCCATGAGAAAACATTAAAGCCGGAAAGCTTTATGATTATAGCACCCAACAAGCTTTTTCTTAATTATATTTCGGAGGTTTTACCTGAACTTGGTGTTGAGAGGGTAAGTCAGACAACCTTTGAGAGTTTTGCTATGAACCTTTTGGGTAAGAAATTCAAGGTGAGGGACGGCAATGAAAAACTTATTAGTTTTATAGAGGACAAAAAGGGGACAGATATCAAAAAAGGCATTGATAATAATGATAGAATGCTTCTATATAAAGCAACAGTTCTTAAAACATCCATGGCTTTTAAAACAATCATGGAAAGGTATGTTGAGTACGTGGAAACCGTTTTCCTTCCAAAGGAAGATTTCAAAATTGAGGGCATTGTTGTGTATCCTTATGATGAAATAAACAGACTGTTCTTAAGGGATTATAAAAGATGGCCTTTGGTAAAAAGGATAGATGAGATTAAGAAGCATCTTAATACCAGGCTGAAAGTTATGAAAGAAAAGATCATCAATGCACTTCATACCAAGTCTGATATGGAGGTAGAACGGCTCAAGCTGACCATGGAGCCGGGAGAAGATAGGCAAAAGCTTATAATTGAAGCGATTGACACAAGGAACGAAAGGATAAGCAGGGTTGAAGCCAATTCTAAAAAGGCTGTCAGTGAATATGTAAAAAGAATATCTAAGTTCAGCCCATGGGAATACTATAACGAGCTTATGGATAATGAAGATTTGCTTCAAAAGCTTTCTGAAGGCCTTGCAGAGAGAGAGATTGTGTCATACTTAAGAAAATATTCTGCAGAAATTATCCATTCAGGCTTTATTGAGATTGAAGACTTTGCTCCTTTGATTTATCTTAAATTTCTAATCCATGGTATAGATGAAAAGATACCCGTGCGGCAGATTGTAATTGACGAGGTGCAGGATTTCAGCGTATTTCAGCTCTATGCATTAAAGATGATTATAAAGGACAGCTCTTTTACACTGTTAGGAGACTTGTGCCAGGGGATACATTCCTACAGGGGCATAAAAAACTGGAAAGAAGTAAAAGAGGAGGTATACAGGGATAAAAAGCCTGAATACCTGACCCTGCAGCAGAGTTATCGTACATCCATAGAAATAATGGATGCAGCCAATAAGGTTATAAGCCTTTTAGATGATGATGAGATTATATTAGCCAGGCCTGTTTTCAGACATGGCGATCCGGTAAGGCTGATAAGAAGCGAAAGCCTTAAGGAAATGGCACAGGCAATGGCAGATTCAATAGAAGAGCTTAAAAATAAAGGGGTTAATTCCATAGCCGTTATATGCAAAACACTGGATCAGTGTAAGGAGATTCAAGGGTTTATGAAAAAGAGTGTTCCCGAGCTGCAGCTCATAACTGGTAAGGAAGATAAGTATCAGGGCGGCATGGTTATTGTGCCTTCCTATCTTTCAAAGGGTCTTGAGTTTGATGCAGTTTTAATTGCAGGAGGGGAGAACTACTCTGACGGAGAGCTGGATATTAAGCTTTTATATGTGGCTATGACCAGGGCACTGCATAAAATGGATATTTATTATACAGGTGAATTGACCAAAGTATTGGAGAGTGTTTATGGATAAAATGGATGGCATTAAGGCTCATTTTGATGAGGAAGCGGAACAATACGACGGAATAATAAGAAAGCTCATGCCCTATTATACCCATATGGTTGGGACAATTGCAAATTGTATACCGTTTAAGAGGGATGATGAAATTGAGGTTATAGATCTTGGCTGCGGTACAGGTACAATTTCCAGGGCAATATTGGATTTATATCCAAATGCCAAATTTACATGTGTGGATATGGCTCCCAATATGCTGAAGATGGCTGAGAGAAAACTGTGGGATGCCAAGGGGGCAAGGTATATAAATTGTGACTTTTATCAATTTGAGTTTGATAAAAAATATGATGTCGTTGTGTCATCCCTTGCACTTCATCACCTGGTAACAGATGAAGACAAGCTGGAATTTTACCGGAAAATATCCGACAGTGTAAAGCCAGGCGGAATATTTGTAAATGGTGACGTTGTTCTGGCATCTTATCAATGGCTTCATGATATGTATATTGAAAAATGGAAGGAATATATGTCAAAATCTGTTCCCATGGATGAGATTGAAAAATCATGGATGCCCCTCCATTACAGGGAAGACAGCCCCATATCGATGATGAAGCACCTTGAGATGCTTAAGGAAGCGGGATTTAATACAATGGATATAGTTTGGAAATACTATAACCTGGCAGTTTATCTTGCAATGAAATAATAAAGAAGTTTTGATTTGGGAGGATACTAATGCCGATTGTTGAAATAAATAAGGAATACCGTATTACTATAACAGGAATGAACCATGAAGGCCAGGGAGTTGGCAGAGTAGACGGTTTTACTGTGTTTGTTGACGATGCTTTAGAAGGCGAAGAGGTGCTTGTGAAAATTACCAAGGTTAACAAGTCATACTCTGTAGGACGGCTGGTAGAGATCATAAATCCATCGGATAACCGTACCCAGCCATTTTGTACGTCCTTTGAAAAGTGCGGGGGCTGCAGCCTGCAGCATATGAGCATGGATGCCCAGCTTAGATTTAAAACTAATCTTGTAAAGGAAAGCGTAAAAAGGATTGGGAAGCTGGAAAATGTAGTAATACATGATACCATTGGTATGAAGGATTCGTTATATTATAGAAACAAGGCACAATACCCTGTAGGAATTAGTCTAAACAAGCCTATAGCGGGTTTTTATGCCCGCCGTTCCCATGAGATTATTGAGTGTAAAGGCTGTGGAATACAGAATAAAACAAGTGATAGAATCAAGGATATTATAAGTGAATTTATATATAGAAATAAAATTGTACCATATGATGAAACCAAAGGTACAGGACTTGTAAGGCATATAATGACCAGGGAAGGCTTCAAAACCGGTGAAACCATGGTTGTTATTGTTATAAACGGCAAAGATTTTCCACATAAGGACAAGTTGGTTCAAGAGCTAGTCCACAAGGAGCCTTCGGTAAAGAGTATTTATTTGAATATTAATAGAAAAAACACCAACATTATTATGGGTGAAGAGAATGTTAAAATATATGGGGAAGACTTTATAACCGAATACATAGAGGATCTGAAATTCAGAATATCCCCTCTGGCATTTTTCCAGGTAAACCCTGTACAGACTGGAGTGCTTTATGGAAAAGCACTCCAGTACGCAAAGCTTACAGGAAATGAAGTGGTATATGACCTATACTGTGGAACAGGGACCATATCACTCTTTTTAGCAAGAAAGGCAAAGAGAGTATATGGAATCGAGATAGTAGCAGATGCAATCAAGGATGCGGTGAAGAATGCAGAAATTAACGGGATAAAGAATGCAGAGTTTATCGTAGGTGAGGCTGAGAATGTGGAGCTGACCCAAAAAGCTGATGTTGTGGTTCTGGACCCGCCGAGGAAGGGCTGTGATGAAAAACTGCTTGCTACGCTGGTAGATATGGGACCAAAAAGGATTGTGTATGTGTCATGTAATCCCTCTACACTGGCAAGGGATTTGAAGTACCTGGCGGAGAATGGGTTTGAGGTGCGTGAGGTGCAGCCGGTGGATATGTTCCCGCATACGGCACATGTGGAGTGCGTGGTAAGAATACAAAGAAAGAATTAGTAGGAATCCTAGTATTTAAGCGGGCTGCAAGGGTTATTTCGTTTAATACAGGTGGGGAAGATTTTAAAAATAAAGAGCAGGTAAATGAGCTTGAAGTGTGTATTGCGGTTAGGATATAGTATGAGGAGACATGTCAACCGGTAGAATGAAATTCTTACAGTGTGTAATTCTAAAAATGCTGTAAAGTATATAAAAAATTCTTGCTCATGCTTCTGATTATTAATTTTATTTGTCATGAGAAAAATATTAGGCGTAGGTGATAAATAATGGATACTAAAGTCATCAATTGGTTAATAGAAGAAAATTCATGGATGAATTTTGCAGTTGAAACACAGTTATTTGATAAAAAAGCTGAACCAGCGATTGCAACTAATGATGTGAAAATACAAAAAATTATAGAGCGTCTTAAAGATTTGGATGTTGGAATTACTGCTTTAAAAACTGGTAAAGTAAGATACTCAAGTACAGGAAATGTTTTTTGGGATTTATTTTTTCTATCCGATATAGGACTAAAAGCTGAAGATATTAATATTCATGATGAAATCGATGATTTTTTTAAATTACAACAAGACGATGGTACATTTATTCTTCAAGATGGAACAAAATCAAATTATCTTTGTATTCCTACTATAATTCTAGCATCGCTTGTTAAGATGGGATATAAAGATAATCCACATATAGTAAAGTATATTGATATCATAATTAATTCACAACGTTTAGACGGAGGCTGGCATTGTGCGTTGAACCGTGCCACTGGAAAGAAACTTCAAAATTCAGAATCATGTCCAATGGACAATTTGAATATATTAATGCTTTTAGGTCAATATGATATGTATAGAAATGATATAAGGCTTAACGGAGCTATTGATTTACTACTTACACATTGGAAAAAAAGAGAGGAACCATGGCGCCCATATGGATTTGGAATAGGGAATGATTATATTAAGCTGAAGTACCCTGCTGTGAAATATGGCATTCTTAGAGTTCTTGACGTTCTATCAATATATCCATACGCATCTAAGAAGCCAGAATTTAATGAAATGATTGAATTGGTTATAAAAAAATCTCTTGATGGTAAGTTTTATGCTGAATCTGTTTCACGTTCCTATGCAGAGTTTGATTTCGGACAAACTAAGTCACCAAGCAGATGGATAACATTTTTGATTTATAGAATATTAAAAAGAATTAGCTGATTCCTACGGAGGTGATTATTTAAATGAAAGCTATTGAATATGAAAAACTAGGTTTGAACATTGAACTTGTAGATAGATTGCTAGAACAAGTAACAAACTGGCCAGGAGAAGTATTAAAATCGCATAATGATTCAAGTCACTTAATACATAAACTTTCTTTCCTTGCTGACATTGGCTTTGATAGTAGTACACCGGAAATTGCCAAAACCGTACAAAAAATAATAGAACATATATCTACTGAAAATTTGTATCAGATTAAGATAAATATTCCTAAACATTTTGGAGGGACGGGACAAGAACAATGGTCTTGGATGCTTTGTGATGCACCTCTTGTTCTTTATTTGCTGAAAAGGTTTGGATATTCAGATAATAATAAAATTAAAGAAGGTATTGAATTCTTGATTAACTTGCAAAAAGATAATACTTGGACATGTACAGTATCTTCAGATTTAGGCAAATTTAGAGGACCCGGAAGAAAAAATGATCCATGCCCGTATGCGACACTTTTAATGTTAAAATTGATATCTTTGTTTGAAGAATATCATGATTTACCACAAACTAAAAATGGTGCAGAAGCATTACTTACATTATGGGAACAAAGAAAAGAAAGAAGGCCATATATGTTTGCTATGGGAAGCGGATTCCAGAAATTAAAATCCCCATTGATTTGGTATGATATTCTTCATGTGGTGGATGTATTATCAAAATTCAAGTGGTTACATAAAGATAGAAGGTTATTGGATATGGTAGATATTATAAAAAATAAAGCAGATGATAATGGTAAGTATAAGGCAGAATCGGTTTATAGGGTGTGGTGTAATTGGGAGTTCGGTCAGAAGAAGATTCCTTCAAAATTTATAACAGATAAAATAGTGAATATTTTAAAAAGAATAGTATAGTAAATCTGATAAGAGTATGGAAAACTGTTATTTTGGATTTGCTATAAGTGTTTGTTGCAAGAAAAAATTCCATAGTATTGCAACGAAAAATTTCCAGCACTTTTGCCAAGCGGGATAAGCATTTTTAGAAACTTTATACTCGATCCCCATCCTCAAAAACAAAATATCCCTCAAACCTGCAACCTAGAGCTTCGGCAATCTGCTTAAGCTCTTTTTCTGAGAAATTATCCCGAGTCAATTTATTAGATAAATTTTGATTAGTAGTACCAATTAAAGTAGCCAGTTCTGAAATGGTTACTTTTTTTCTTTTTGCCAATATACGAATTTTTTCACCCATAGTGAAAGGCATTATTAATCACCATCCTCATAAATAATATACACTTAATCGTGTGTATTATCAATAAAAACAATAAAATACACATTTTAAAATTTAATTGTTATTGCATATTCACACTATATAGTGTAGTATAAAATTATTAAGTGTATAGCACAAATGAAGATTAAAAGAAAGAAGGGTGTCTATGAATGCAAAGATTATAGCAGTTGCAAACCAAAAAGGTGGTGTAGCCAAAACCACTAGTGTAAGGAATATGGCATTTTCCCTTGGGGAGCAGGGAAAGAAGGTACTAGCTTTAGATTTCGACCCGCAATCTAATCTCACTTCATCATTCGCAGATGAGAATACTAAAATAACAACCACAATCGCCGAGATAATGTACAAGGCTATGGATGAGGAACAGCTTCCATATCCAAAGGAATATATTTATACCCATGGAAACGTGGACTTTATTCCAAGTAGTATTCATTTATCGGTAGTTGAAGCCAATTTGCGTATGGAAATGGGAAGCGAGAAGCTACTTGCCAATATCCTGGAACCACTCAGAAAGGATTATGATTATATTCTCATTGATACAAATCCATCTTTAGGACCGCTTACTATCAATGCTTTATCAGCTGCTGATAGTGTGATTATTCCAATCAATCCGGAGTATTATGCTACAATGGGACTCACAGATTTAACAAAGACTATCTTGAAGATAAGAAAAAGAATCAATCCGAAAATTCAATTTGAGGGAATCCTTCTGACTATGTGTGATATGCAGACAAATCTTCATAAGGAAGTCTGTGAAGAGGTAACAGAAGCATATAAAAATGGAATGAAGATTTTTAAAGTACATATTCCACGTTCCATAAGAGTTGGAGAAGCCAACAGATATGGTATGAGTATTGTTGATTTTGACAGGAAATCAAAAGCTGGAATTGCTTATAACGAAGTAGCAAAGGAGTTGATAATGAATGGTAACTAGACCAACCGCAAAGAAAGTAAAATCCCTTGATGAATTATTAATGGCAGATGAACCAACATTACCAATTCAAGCAAATGATAAAGTATTTATGACTATAGCGTTCGACAAAATTCGCCCCTATCAAAATCATCCATTTAGGCTATATAGTGATGAACGGCTTGATGACTTAGTTGAAAGCATAAAGGCAAATGGCGTTTTGGTTCCTATGATAGTTAGAAAGATTGAATGTGGTGAAGATGGATTTGAGTATGAAATGCTAGCCGGGCACAATCGAATGAATGGGGCAAAGTTTGCAGGACTTACTGAGGGCCCATGTATAGTAAAGGAGTACTTAACAGATGAAGAAGCACTTATGTATGTAGTAGAAACTAATGTGATTCAGCGGTCATTCACAGATATGCTTCCATCAGAAAAATCAACAGTACTTTCTCTAAGTCACTCGAAAATGTTCTCCCAAGGCAAAAGAAATGACATAATTGATGAGCTTAAAAGACTTGAAAACCCTGAATACATAAGGGGAAATGAAACTTCTGCCCCAGTGGGGCAGAAGTTAACGACAAGGGAAAAAGTAGGCAATGAGTATGGACTTTCAAAGAATACAGTTGCCAGGCTATTACGAATTGATAAGGTTATTAATGCTCTTAAAGATAGAGTTGACAACAATGAAATATCCATCAGATGTGCCGTTGATATATCATATTTAAAAGAAACTGAGCAAAAAGAAATTGAGCAGGTGCTTTCTCAAAATGAGTTTAAAGTGGATATGAAGAAGACACAAATGTTAAGAAGTTATTCAAATGATGGCAAATTAAATGAAAAAGTTATATATCAGATTTTATCCGGTGAGATAAATAAAAAGCCAAAATCAACAAATCCATCAATTAAAATCAAACATAAGGTGTATTCAAAGTTTTTTTCTCCAGATGTTAAATCAAATGAAATTGAGAAGGTGGTGGAAGAAGCACTAGAACTGTTTTTTGAAATGCATCCCGAAAGGAAGGAGGTTAATTCCGCTTGAGAAAAGATGAAAAGTTAAAGACAATCTATGAAACTATTGCTCCACATATAACAAGAAATGAAAGCAGCTGGCGAGATTATCTAAGGTTTGCATCAACATTTTATAAATATAGCTTCGATAACACACTGCTTATATTTGCTCAAAATCCAAATGTAACAATGCTTGCACCAACAGCTATATGGAATAGGGTTGGAAGGTATGTAAATAAAGGTTCTACAGGCATTGCAGTATGTGAATATGAGAATGCGAGGCTTACTATAAAACATTTATTTGATGTCTCCCAGACCCATGGGAAAGAAGTTGTCGCTACTAACTGGAAGTTTGATGATGAGCTCAAAAAACATATTGTTATACATTTTTCACAAGGATATAATTTAAACACAGAGAATTTCTCTGAATGCATCAAGCAAATATCACATAAAGCTGTTATGGAAAATCAATATATGCAATTACAGAGTTTTCAGGATGGGGTCGAAAATAGCATATTTGAAAGTCTTCCTGAAGATGGATTGCAGTTGCAGCTTCAAGAACTGCTAAGTGATAGTATTTCATACTTTGTAGGGAAAAGATGTGGGCTATCCGATGAAGAAATAGGTATTGGAGATGGCATGGTAACCATTGCACATTATAATACACTGCCTTTAATTGCAAAGCTTGGTCATTTGGTTACATCTGTTTCAAAAGGTATTTTAATAGAAATTGAAAGAAGTATCAAAACTCTTGATAGAGAAAGGAGTACTACAGATGAGCATATTAAAGATGGATTATACCGAGAAGGATGGAATGAATATTCCCAACATTCAAGTATCCAACGACAGCAATTACGACCAACCACTAGGCAAATACGGCAGAATGGCAATGGAATACCTACAGGAAGAAAAGCCACAGCGATATATGATTTTGAAAATGGATGGCACACTGATGGAGATAATGCACAAAGTTCAGGAAGAAGCAGTAGAGAAAATAGAGAACATATTACAACAGATGCTAATGAAAGACAAGATGCCAAATACAGAGGACATAATGGAGAAGACAAGACATATGAACAGTCTAAAGGCAGCAGCGGAGGAAATAGTCTTGAAGGAACTGGTATACAAAGTGAGATAAACCAACTTAATAACGAAATTTATAATCCAACCCATGATGAGTCACCTGACAGTGGCTCATTTTTAATGCAAGAAAATATTAAGAAAAGCGAGCAGTTGTCATTATTCTCAAAAAAAGATAAAACTCACGAGGAGCAATTGATGGAGATTGTTCTTCTAGAAGGTAGCCTAATAGAAGGTGGTAAGAAACGGATTTATGAGTATTCACAAACAAATCCAACAGGTTCAGCATTTGCAGCTTTCTTAAAAAATGAATATGGAATTGGTGGTCATTCAGTCAATAAAAATGGAATTCATTTTGAGAACCATGACAGCAAAGGAATTTCATTTGATTGGGTTGATGAAAACAGCGAGAAACGCAATACTACGATAACATGGTTAAAAGCTGCAATCATTATTCAAAATCTTATTGATGAAGAAAGATATATCACCAATGAAATAAAAAATCTTCAAAATGAAGAATCGGCAGTTTTAATACCTGATCGTGTTGATGTAAATGAAGATGCTCTGAATGATGTTAATACTGCATTTTTAGGCATGCCAATTGAAGAATTGAAGAATCCTGTTGATTTGAAAAATGATAATAATAGCTTGGAAGCCAAAGAAAATCAAGAAGAAGTAAAACCCAAAGCTGATGACAAATTTAATGAAGAGCCACCAAGTAAAATAAACTTCCAGTATTCAGAAAGCTATAGTCTCTATCCAAACGGAGCGAAAACAAAATATAAAAACAATATTGAAGCCATTAAGTTGTTAAAAAGGATTGAGAGTGAAAATCGCCTTGCAAATCATGATGAGCAGATAGTTTTAGCACGTTATGTAGGCTGGGGTGGTCTCGCTAATGCTTTTTCTGATACAGTAACAGGCTGGGAGAATGAATATCAGGAGCTGAAACATTTACTTTATGAAAAAGAGTATGAGGATGCAAGAAATTCAACAATAACAGCATATTATACTGAACCTGACTTAATAAAGCATATGTACAATGCAATTAGGCAGTTTGGATTTACAGGTGGAAAAGATAGAAAGATACTTGACCCAGCTATGGGAACAGGGAATTTCTTTTCGGTTATTCCAGATGGTTTTAAAGACACAGCTATTTACGGTATTGAAATTGACAGTATCACCGGGAGAATAGCAAAGCAGCTCTATCAGAAGGCTGAAATCAGTGTACAAGGCTATGAAACTTCAAATTATGATGACAACTCTTTTGATATCATACTTGGGAATATCCCTTTTAACAATATTAAGCTTTATGACAAAAGATACGCTGATGAAAATTTTTTGATTCATGATTATTTCATTGCAAAGTCCTTGGATTTACTTAAGCCTGGCGGAATTATCGGATTTATAACAAGTAAAGGCACCATGGATAAGAAAGATACAAAAGTCCGTAAATATATAGCAGAAAGAGCAGATTTAATAGGGGCTATCAGGCTTCCTAATAATGCTTTTAAGGCTCTTGCGGGAACTGAGGTTACAGCTGATATTCTATTTTTCCAAAAGTATAGCAGCCCAAGGAGTCTCGACAAGTTTTCTCTGCCTGATTGGGTTTTCACGGATACCAGAGAGTCTGATTATATTCATATGAATCAATATTTTATTGATAATCCGGATATGATACTGGGGAAAATGCAGTATAGCAGGAATATGTATGGAAATGAAGATGGAACAGCTTGTATTGCAACAGATGGACAGGACTTATATGAAGAACTAAATAAAGCTATTAATAAACTTAAGGCTACATTCTATGCTGAAGCAGATATACCAGTAGAAGAGGTAGTGGAACCTGAAAATGAATCCATAGAGATTGATGCCACTACCGGAACAAAGAATTATACTTATGTTGTTATGGAAGATAAGATTTATTACTGTGAACACAATAAGTTAATTCCACAGGATTACACTGGTAAAAGGGCAGATAGGATTAAAGGACTCTGTGAAATAAGGGAAGCTCTATTAGAGGTTATTGATGTACAAACAAGGGAATATGTGCCTAGCGAGCTTAAAGATGCACAGAACAAATTAAATGATATTTATGATAGTTTTGTTAAAGAGTGTGGTTTTATAAATGATAAAGCAAATATAGCAGTGTTTTCAGATGATGACCAATTCCCGTTGCTTCGTTCAATTGAAGACCAGAGCCATGATAAAAAAACATGGACAAAGGCACCAATATTTTATAAGGCAACCATTAAATCATATCGTTTGCCTCAACATGCACAAACAGCAAAGGAAGCTCTTGAGATAAGCCTAAATGTAAAAATGAAAATAGATTTATCCTATATGGAAGCATTAACAAATAAAAGTGCTGATACATTAATTGAAGAACTTGGAGATAGGATTTATTTAAACCCTCAAAAGTATTATGGGAACTACTATGAAGGATGGGAGCTTAATGAGGAATACTTAAGTGGACAGGTAAAGGATAAGCTTTTGTATGCAAAAATGAAAGCAGAGGAATATCCTGAACTATTCTCAAGGAATGTAAAAGCTTTAGAATCAGTGCAACCTCAAAAACTATTACCTGGAGAAATCGACTTTAGAATTGGCTCACCTTGGATACCCATAGAGTATTATCGTCAGTTTATGCATGAAACCTTTGGAACTCCCTATTATTTAAAAGATGCTATAGATATGGAGTATATGGAATTTACAACACAATGGCGTGTGCTAAATAAGACAAGAGATTCAAGCTCAGTTAAAGTTAACAATACCTATGGGACAAAAAGAGTAAATGCTTATCAGATTTTTGAGGACTGCCTAAATCTCCAAAGCACAACAGTAAGAGACCCTGTTCCATATATAGATGCTAATGGTAAGGACCAAATCAAATATGTCATTAATGCAAATGAGACCATGATAGCAAGAGCCAAACAAAATCAGATAAAGGAAGCTTTTGCAGGATGGTTGTTTAATGAAAAAGACAGAGCAGAGATACTCCTAAAAATCTATAATGATAAATTCAATACCATAAGACCAAGAGTTTATGATGGTTCACACTTGGTTTTTCCCGGAATGAGTGATGAAATAAAGCTACGTCCTCACCAAATGAACTTTGCAGCTAGGGTAATATATTCTGGCACAGGATTAGCAGGACATGTAGTTGGTGCAGGTAAAACAGCAGCACTTATCGCTTCGGGAATGTATCAAAAAAGTATTGGTGCAATCAAGAAACCAATGTTTGTAGTCCCAAACCATTTGACAGAACAATGGGCAAAAGAATTTTATCGGTTCTTTCCACAGGCTAAAATACTGGTGACAACCAAGAAAGATTTTGAGAAATCCAATCGAAATAAATTTGTATCTCGTATTGCCATGGGTGAGTATGATGCAATTATTATTGGTCACAGCCAGTTTGAAAGAATACCGATATCAAAAGAGCGTCAGGAAAGGCAGCTTAATGATGAGATTAATCAAATCTCTCATGTTATAAAAAAGATTCGTGATGAAAAGGGAGATAATTGGTCAATAAAACAAATGGTCATCTTTCAGAATAACCTTAAAAACAGGCTGACAAAGCTTTTGGCAGAGGGGAAGAAAGATGACCTTTTAACATTTGAACAATTAGGTGTGGATTACATGTTTGTGGATGAAGCTCATGTTTATAAGAATTGTTTTAGTTATACAAAAATGAGGAATGTTGCAGGGATTGGGAAATCATCCAGCCAAAGAGCTTCAGATATGCTTTTGAAGTGTCAATATCTCCAAGAAATTAATAATGGAAAAGGGGTTGTATTCGCTACAGGAACTCCTATTTCAAATAGTATGAGTGAGATGTATGTGGTGCAAAAATTCTTACAACCGCAGTTGCTTCAAAAAATGGGACTAAACTATTTTGACAGTTGGGCAGCTACCTTTGGAGAAGTGGTATCCTCCTTGGAAATCACTCCTGAAGGCTCTGGATATCGAATGAGAAATCGTTTTGCAAAATTTCATAACCTGCCTGAACTTATGAATATGTTTGGGCTTGTGGCAGATATACAGACGGCAGATATGCTAAGACTTCCAACGCCTGATATTGATGGTGGTAAAGCAACTATTATTGCAATAGAAGCGACCCCATTTCAGAAAATGCTTATGGAAACCTTTGTAGAGCGAGCTGAGAAAATTCGTACAGGGCAAGTGGATGCATGTGTAGATAATATGCTGAAACTTACAAATGAAGCTAAGCTCATGTCCATCGACCCTCGATTGGTCATTGGAGAAGCTCCAAATGATGAGGAAAGTAAACTAAATATTGCTATTCAAAAGGTTTCTGAAGTATGGAAAGTTACACAAGAATCTCGTTCAACGCAAATCATATTTTGTGACTCAGGTACTCCAAAGCCGGGACAGTTCAACGTTTATGATGAAATCAAGGAGTGCCTTATTGAAAAAGGCATTCATGCTGGAGAGATAGCTTTTATTCACGATGCAAAGACGGATGAACAAAGAGAAGCATTATTTGAAAGGGTAAGAGCTGGTGATGTTAGAATCTTGCTTGGAAGTACATCGAAACTTGGAACTGGTACTAATGTTCAAAATAAACTCATTGCCGTACATCACCTTGATTGTCCATGGAGGCCAAGTGATATTGAGCAGCGGGATGGCAGAATCCTAAGGCAGGGGAATGAAAATTCGGTAGTAAACATTTTTAGATATGTTACTAAAGGCACCTTTGATGCCTACTTGTGGCAGATTCAAGAGCAAAAACTGAAATATATAAGTCAGGTAATGACAGGGAAAAGTATTTCACGTTCTTGTGAGGATATGGATGAGACCGTCTTATCGGCAGCTGAGGTAAAGGCTATTGCAACCTCAAATCCTTTGCTAGCTGAGAAAATGGAAGTGGATAATGAAGTTACAAGGTTAAAGCTTTTAAAAGCCAATTGGAATAATGAAAGGATATTTTTAAAGCGTAATGTTGAAAGCAAATATCCCGGCTTAATAGCCCATTGTGAGCAAAAGATTGAAGCATTAAAAAAGGATATTAGTTTGAGGGATAAATCTGCTTCCCAAGATTTCATCATGAATATTGATGGAAAATCATTTGATGAAAGGGTAAAAGCAGGAGAAAGACTTCTAGTGATGAGTAAGATTAATGATATTGCTATAAATGGTGCTCCCCTTGAAGTTGGAACTTATCGTGGCTTTAAGATTTTACTTGCTCGAACATGCTTTGAACAGATAGAGGTGCAGATCAAAGGGGCATTAGCTTATCGTGTAGACCTTAGTAATTCTGAACTTGGTTGTATAACAAGAATAGAAAATGCTGTAGAAAGAATTGATGGTGTTCTTAATGATAATGTTAGGAAATTGGAGGATGCAAAAGTACAGCTTGAAGAAGCAAAGGCAGAAGTAGATAAGCCTTTTGAATTTGAAGTGCGTCTGAATGAATTTTCAGCTCGCCAAGCAGAGATAAACACCAAATTGGAGTTTAAAGAGTTAAGGGAACAGGAAACGGTTATTGTTGATGAAAATGGGCAAGGAAATGAAAGCGAGTATCAGGCAGAGGAAGTGAAATGTGAAATGGCAATTGCTGAAAGATAGCAGAAATGGAGGTGCACATAATGACCACAAAAACAAGAAAATTATATCGCCATTTTACTGATGAAGAAATCCAACGTGCTAACAGTGTAAATCTACTGGACTTGGCTCGACAATATGGATTCCAGCTTGAAAAAGGCGGGCGTAAAGCAATGCATGCTAAAAAATCAGGAGGACTATATATATTTAAAGATAGTAATCGTTTTTATCATTGGACTGCCGACGAAAAAGGTGGTCCAATTGATTTTGTGATGAAATATGGGAATGCATCTTATCAGGAGGCTGTAGCAATGCTGCTAGGAGAACGTTATGAGAGCTATACTCGTGAGAGCGTAGCTTATGTTAAAGAAGATAAGGGGGCAGTACTTCTTCCGGATAAAGCAGAAAACTTCAAAAGGGTTTATTGGTATTTGATTTCTATAAGGGGCATTGATCCTCAAATTGTATCATCATTAATGAATGAGAAGAAAATTTATCAGGAAGCAAAGTATGGAAACTGTGTTTTTGTTGGATATGATGAGACGGGAAATGCAAAATACTGTTCTATGCGAGGTACATATGGTAGCAAACCATTTAAAATGGATGCAGTTAATTCTGATAAAAGTTACCCTTTTGTTATAGAGGGAAAAGGGAATCTTATGTTTGTATGTGAAAGCCCTATTGATGCTATGAGTCATGCTACACTTGCTGGGATGTATGAAAAAGATTGGAAGGATAACCATAGGATTTCTCTTGGTTGTACTTGGGATGGAGCCCTTGAAAGATATTTAAGTTGGCACCCTGAAATAAATAAAATTATATTTGCACTGGATAATGATTATCTTGCGAAGGATAAAGATGGTTATTATAAAAATTGGGGTCAGTTAGCAGCGAGAAAATGGTGTGATAAATATAGTGAAATGGGCTATGATGTTGCAATTCATAGACCACACCTGAAGGATTTCAATCAGGATTTACTTGGAATAAGAGAAGGCAAATCACCAGCAGACTTAGATAATATCAGAGAAAATGAACTAAGAGCGGAATTTGAAAAAGATGCCGTAGATGAAAATTCACTGGAGGGACTGGAACCATGAACTTTTTTCTCATTAGTAAAAAACCTTCCTTAAGGAAGACCCGAACCAGAAAGATAGAGGTCATGTGGACCTCTATCTTTTAAGGTAAGGCAGGAATAGTGGGGTTCTCACCCCACGGAGATACAGCTTTCCGACAGTGTCGGCAACGGGTTATTCAATATTTTTATATCACCTACAGGGGTGATGCTATGAGATAATGATTTAGTGACTTTTGAGAAGCCCAATTTACAGACGAACAGATCGAAACTATGAACAATGTAAACATGATGGATTAGCACAAAGTAAAGACTTTCAACTTTCAAATTCAATATGTTATACCGCACTCATTCAAGATGTCCGTTTAGGGTATATTACATATCCTTTTTAATTTATATATGTGTGGGTATGCTAACACTCAATGTTTTTTTGTTTAAATAGATGGGAAATTGTAGTCGAATATGATAAAATATTAAAAGAAAATAAAATGTCTAAATGGAAAGTTGAGAATGGGATAATTCTCTGAAGGCAACAAGATTTATAAAAGCAAGAAGTAACAATATCTTGAAATATAGGTACTAGTAAAATGCTTTTATGGATTGGTGAACAAAAAATCTTTTTTGGTTTTTATGTGAAAGGGAGGATAGTCAAATATGAATCTGACTAAATTACCACCATTTATAGTAGAAAAAAGATTTGGAAGCAATAGTATTAAACAGTTAATTTGCAGAGAAATTTGTATTCAATCTCATTCTTACCTAGGTAATATTTTGGTTTTAATTGATGACAGAAATAATCAAATATTTGTATATAAGAAAGGCTGGAACATAAACGATAACAATAGGTATGTTCTTCAAAGTGATAAAGTACCAACGATTGAAAGACTATTAAATGGTGAACTGAAAATAAAATGGATTAAGCATCCAAAACTCAATAATGAATTTAATCCAGATAAAGTTTTAGAAACATGGGATAATTGTTTTTATTTCAAAGAAGAAAACTCTTTAAGTTGTCAGCCTGGATTAAGAATACCACAGATAGGAGCAATATATTCTGTATTGGCTCATTGGAAGATTACAGATGACATAGGTACAGTAGTTATGCCTACTGGAACCGGGAAAACTGAGACAATGATGTCATTATTAGTAGCTAATAAGTGTGAAAAGTTATTGGTTACGGTGCCTACAGATTCATTAAGAGAGCAATTATCAAAGAAATTCTTAAGTTTAGGTGTACTTGAAGAATTTGGAGTGATATCAAATGAGGTTCAATATCCAATTGTTGGTGTTATTTATGAAAGATTTTCTGATAAAAGTGAATTATTAGAATTTATAGAACAATGTAATGTAATTATTACGACAATGAGTATTGTAACCGGAAGTGATCCTGAAATTCAAAAAGAAATATCAAAAAAATGTTCTCATTATTTCATTGACGAGGCTCATCATGTAAAGGCAAATTCTTGGAATGGGTTTTTACAATTCTTTGTGCCACGTAAAGTGGTTCAGTTTACTGCTACTCCATTCAGAAATGATGGTCAGAGATTAGACGGAAAAATAATTTTTAATTATCCTTTGAAGAAAGCCCAGGAAGAAGGCTATTTTAAAAAGATTAATTTTAATCCCATATGGGAATATTCCTCGGATAAAGCGGATGAAAGAATAGCTGACGAAGCTGTAGCAATTTTAAAAAGAGATATTGAGCGAGACTATAATCATATTCTTATGGCGAGATGTAAAGATAAGCAAAGAGCTGATGAGATCTTTGCTTATTATCAGAAATATTGTGAACTTAATCCTGTAAAAATTTACAGTGGAATTAATACTACAGAAAGAAAAAATATAATAGATAAAATCTTAAATAAAGAGGCCAAAATCATTGTTTGTGTTGATATGTTAGGGGAAGGATTCGATTTACCAGAGCTTAAAGTAGCAGCCTTTCATGATATTAAAAAAAGCTTACCTATAACTCTTCAACTTGCAGGTCGATTTACTAGAACAAAACACGATGAAAAATTAGGAGAAGCTACTTTTGTTGCAAATTTAGCAGATATTGATGCAAAAGAAGAATTAGAAGAATTATATGCCCAAGATGCTGATTGGAATTTACTCTTACCTCAGTTAAGCACAAGTCAAATAGAACAAGAAATTGAATTTGAAGATTTCCTCAGTGGGTTTAATAGTTTTGAGGGCAGGAAAATATCATTACAAAATATAAGACCAGCATTGAGCACTGTAATTTATAGAAATAAAGATAAAAGGTGGAATCCACATAATTTTAAAAAGGGTATACATTTATCGAATGATGATAAATTAATATATGATGTTAACTCAAAAGAAAATGTACTTATAATCGTGACAGCAATTAAAAGAAATATAGAGTGGGGAAATTTTAAAGATATTCAAAATATAGAGTGGAATCTTATAGTTGCATACTTAGACACGGATAATAATCTGCTTTTTATTCATGGAAGTGATAAAAGTTCTCTTTATTCTGATTTAGCTCGTGCAATAATCGGTGACAGAGCCGAAATAGTTGATAAGTTAGATGTTTTTAAGGCATTTCATAATATTAACCGCGTTAAGCTGCAAAACGTTGGGCTTAAGGAGTTTTTAGGTAAGAACATTAGATTCAGAATGAGCGTTGGAACTGATGTTGAAGAAGCCTTAAGCTTAGCAGAAAAGCAAAGAGCACAAAAGGCTTTTGTTTATGGAATTGGATATGAAAATGGAAACAAAATTTCTCTTGGGTGTTCATACAAAGGAAGGATTTGGACAAGACTTAATGGTGATTTGAAACAATTCACAAGTTGGTGTAAAAAAATATCAAGTAAAATAATCAATCCTATTATTGATCCTAATTTGCTATTAAGGGAGACCTTAATTCCAAAACTTATTTCAAATATACCAAAAAAGCAAGCGGTTTGGATAGACTGGAATGAGCAATTATATATGGAACAAGAGACCAAAATTAAATTCGTATTTGATGAAGTAGGTTATGATTTCTATAACTTTGATTTAAACATGAATATTGATTGCCCTATGGGTAATATACAGTTTTCTTTAATTTCTCAACCTAAGATTGAGGTTGAATTTGAAATGTTATTATATGAGGAAGGAGGAGTTCCGAACTATGAGTTTAGGATTATTCAATCCCCATATAAAAATATGAAAGTTATGTATGGTTCTAGGGAATCTAATATTATAGACTTTTTTACAAAGTATGAACCGACAATTTGGTTTGCTGACGGTGCAGCTTTAAATGGAAATGAATATGTTGAGTTAAAACAAATGATTTTACCATATCCTAAACAACTGATACAATGCTGGAATTGGGATGGGGTAGATATAAGAAAAGAGTCCCAAGGCGTATTACCTAAAATTGTAGACTCGATACAGTACTATGTCATTCAAGAATTGATGAAAGGTGACTATGATATCATTTATGATGATGATAATTCAGGAGAAATTGCAGATGTTATCACAATCAAAGAGTTAGAAAAGAAAATTAAGATAGAACTTTATCATCTAAAATATGCTAAAAAGGGAGTAGTAAGTAAAAGGATTGATAATCTTTATGAGGTCTGTGGACAAGCTCAAAAGTCAATTCATTGGAAACATAAAGATGGAAATGAATTTTTTGAGCATTTAATGAGAAGAGAAACCAAATTTGAAAATGGGAATTCATGTTCAAGGTTAGAAAAAGGTGATATTCAAAAGCTTGTTTACTTCTCTCAAATCACAAAAAGAAAATATCCTGTCGAATATGAAATATATATAGTTCAACCTGGACTATGTCCTGATATTGCAACTGATGATCAACTTACGCTACTTGGGGTAGCAGATAATTATATAAAAGAATTTGCCGCAATAAACATGAAAGTTATAGGAAATGAAAATTCTAAGTAGTAAAAAATAGACTGCCAATTAGGCTAATAACTGGCAGATAGCATTAACGATAATGGAGACTTTTTAAAAGAGCAATGATGGGTAATGTGTTTATAAAAACATGCGAATAAGAATCTAGTTAGGAGAATTGATAATGTATAAAAAGAAGAATATAATTCAACAAAATGACCATATTATTATTCCGAAATCCACTTTGCGACGTTTTGTTGACGATAAAACACAAAGAATATATTGCCTTAAATTAAGCGATTCAGACAAAATTACGATAACTAATCATTATCCTAAATCTTTTCACACTGAACCCAATTTTTACAATCCAGAATTTGATGATATCGTAAAACGCTATGAAACATTAATTGGAAAATGGTATAAGACTATAATGGATGCGATTAATAATACTACTATTGAGTTTTTGATTACTAATCGTAGTGATGAACTCAAACAAGACATAATTGAGTTGATCACTATACAATTTCATCGTTCTGTTTTGGCTGATAAAAAATTATTAACACAATATATAGAACAAGGAAAAAAGCGATATGAGTCGTCGAGTGCCCATTTTTTCAGAAGTGGTAGAATACCACAAGATTTTTTAATTAATAAACAAAGTCTATTTAACAATAATATTGATCAGGTTCGATATTGTTCACAAAACATATTGGGACAGCCAAATGAGGCAATAAAAAAGACATATAAAGAATTTATCCCTTATATTTGCTATATTCCAAATGAAATAGATTCCACGTTTTTGCTTACTCCCCAGCATTTTGTTCCAAATGATGAATTTGCAAGGTTCATTTTATCGCCAAGACTTGCGTTGGTTTTATATAAAGAGAATTTTTCTCGGCGCTTTATCTATGTCGGAGGAATATCAAGAAATTATAGGTGAAGAAAAATATCTTAATTGTATAAAAAGTAAACTTGAAAGATATAAGTCAAAGATCATTAAAATTGTAGAAGAACAAATCATTTTAATTAGTGGAAATGAGGAAATTTTAAAAGATGATCAAACCATTCTTGAAATGATAGTTTCTATCATGTGCTTTGAACCAGAATGCAAAAAAGTTATTGTAGAGACAGAGATAATATCAAGCAATTTATTGGAAATGGATAAATTCACCAAGAACGAAAGCTTGTATATGTTCGAAAAGTGGGGATACAAGATTGTTTTGATAAATCCACATGGTTTAAGCAATTTGAGCTTTGATATTCCAATAGTTAAAACTAAGGAAGCTGCAATAAAACTACTCTTATAATTAATTATGTGTATATTGGAAGTGTCACATTTATATTGGTTGACTTTGCCCTGCAAGCGGAACTTCTCATTATGTTTTTATAGCAAGCTAATTCTGCCGAGTCCTGAACTTCATTATCCATATAACAAGGTAAAAGAAGTTTAATAGCAATTTCTGGTTATCCATATACTGTGTAGAACACTGAACTTCGCCTAAAAGCTAATAACAAGAAGCCTTGAATTGGCTTCTTTTGTTTTGACCGAAAAGAATGTGATTATTTATTAAATAGGTATATCGAGGAGGAATTTTGTGAAAGAGAAAGTCGATAACATCCCCAAGACTCAAAAAAGGTCAGTGGTTTTTCCGATTGAGACTTTGGAGCAGATTGATAAACTGGCAATAAAAAAGAATGTTTATGCTTCTGAAATAATCAGAGAGTTTATTGAAAAAGGCTTAGCAGTAAATGGATATGAAGAAAATATAGATATGATTACTGACATCATTCATCAAGAAATTGAAGCTTCGATAAAATCATTGGCAAACCGGCTAGCAGGTATGATAAACAGACTTACAATCATCTCGGCAGCAGCCTATTATGCCAATATCACCATTATTTCGGATTTGATTGATAAGGACAGGTATTCATCATTTGAGAAGATAGAAAAGGCTGCAAGAAAAAGGGCATTATCCTATGCAAATATGAAAAGCGGAGATGCTATTGCAAAATTTATGGATGATGAAGAAGTTAAAAAAGCAGTTGCAGAGATAAAAGGGGGAGATGCTTCCTATGTCGATTTTGATGTATAAGCAGAGGTTCAAACCTCCTAATTTCAGTAAAACTCCAAAATGTAATTATGCTCATATAAGGTATATTGCAACAAGACCCGGTGCATCAAAAAATGAAGGAATGAGCCACGGACTATTTGGTAAACTTCAGCCGGGAAATTTAACTGAATTTAAAACCTGGCAGGAAGTAGCGAAAGAGGTACGAGAACTGTCTTATAAGAAAACAAACATTTTTAGAAGTGTAATATCATTCACTCCTGAAACGGCCGCAGAACTTGGATTAAAAGATCATAGTGCATGGGAAAATTACATTGAAAAACATATTCACATTTTAGCAAGTAAGAATGGAATAAGCCGGAGAAATCTTTCTTGGGTATGTGCTCACCATAATGAACCTAGCCACCCTCATATTCATATTGTATTCTGGGATAAAAATCAAAAGACAATGAAAAATTTTGTTAGTCCAAAAGTCGCTGACAGTATAAGGATTCAATTGATAAAAGAGACCTTTGCTGAAAAAATAGCTGATTATTGCAGGGCTAAGGAGAAGCATAAATTAGAGCTGAAGGAAGTTACTGATGATTTGGTAAAAGATTTTGATAATTATATGAAGACTATTTATCCAAAAGAATATAAAAAATTAAAGGAAGTGGCTGGAAGGATTGATGATGAAGAGTTGAAAGATATCCCAATTGACAGTATTTTGAAAGGGATTGATTTATCACCCATATCAATTCGGCTATTTCAACTCAAAGATATTTTGCCGAAAAAGGGGAGGTTTTATTATCAACTGCTACCAGAAGAAGCAAAAGAACAGGTGGATAGACTTGTAGAAGATTTAAAGCAAGGAATTCCACACATAAAACAGCTGATTGATGAGTATGCAGATACAAAGTCAAAAATGGCAATGTTATATGATGCAGACCCGGAAAGTGTGGAAAGGCATAAAGATAAAGCGATAAAAGAGATGGACAAGCTGATTGCAAACCGTTTAATTGCTGTAATTAAAACACTGGCAAATAAGGAATTTGAACTTTCAAAACTGGAATATTCCAAGGAGTATAAATCTTACAAGACACAGCAAATGATTTGTGAGATTTTAATAATGATAGAGCAGAATATTGATGATTTAAATCTGGATTATAATGATAGACAAAAATCTGAAAGTACAGAGCTCTCAAAACGAGCAAAGAAAGAATTATATTTAAGAAATAGAGACAAAGGTATGGAGAAATAAGTTGCCATGCTTTTTATATTTTAGAAAGGAAAAGAGAAAAATGTCATATACAACAATATATCAGTATCCTGAGGGACATCCTTGCCGTGGGTGTCCTTTTATTTTGGAATTAACAAAGCCAAGCTGTATGTTTCCACAAACAGGCGATAAGTGCTTTATGCAAAAAGAATTAGAGAGAAAGAAAAACAAAATGAAGGCCATGAACCTAAATAATACCGTTTTAAACAGGAGGTAATTCAATGCGTACTAAAATGGACTTTTATAAAAGTTTTTTTGAACAACTTGCAAGAAGAGGCTTTGATGTTAAAAGGTCGACTTCTTCAGATTATCTTGCAGATATTTACTATAAAAACCAACTCATAGCGTTTTATACAAAGGCAGATACCATTGAAAGAAATCCGTTTGTATCTGTAAAAGAGAAAGTATTGAACCTTATTGATGAGACAGCCAGAAAAACAGCTGTAGAAGTTGGTATATGCACAGAGTGTCCTTATACTGATAATGAGGAAAGACTTAAAAATGGAGCGGTTAAACTGACTCAGTATAATAATGTCATACTGGCATGTAAGCAGCACCATTTATTTGGATATGTATTTTCAACTTTTCGCATAGCACCAGAAACCGACCAGCGTGGATGCATGGCGAGCAATGCAGTGCAGCGAAATGACCAGCCTCTTCAAAGACAGTTTTTCTATAATAAAGAATCAGCTACCCAGGACTTTGCCATAAGGTCAGGTTTAGTGGATGAGAAGGCTTTATTTTCAGAAACTGAGCTTATGGTTTTACATTCAAACCTTGTAAAACTTACTTTGCTGGATAATAACATTTCTAATGATGATATGCTTTCAGTTGGTCGGATGATTGAAAAGATTGAAGAAATTGTTCCGGAACTTCAAGGAAGGGATTATGACTTTGATTTTGAGGAAGAGTTCATGCAAGACATAGATGCAGAGATTGGAGGCTGACTTATGAGTAATAAAAGTAATCAAGTTATTGCTATAGCGAGGTTTTTGGCTTATAAAAGCAATCTTAATAAGCAACTGGAGAATATGACTGAGGAACAATACTATAAGAAGCCTGTTGGATTAGAAGTGGGTAGTTACATTCAAGATATGATGAAATATTGTCCAGAGCAGACTGTAGATATTGTTTTGAAAAACCAGAATAAAATGATTGAAAGACTGGGTGTAGAATACCTTAGCCTTATAGCAAATATGGAATTTGCAGATGGGGGTGAAATAAATGCAAGATAGCAGACCAAATGCTAATATTTGGGGTAACATAATTACCTGTGCAGAAATTGCTATTGGTATCTATGAAATTGTTGGTACCAATCACAAAGGAATAATGATGCCAAAGAAAATGGCAGAAGAAGTGTTACCCCAAAATGTTATTGATATGGCAGAAAAAGATGGTGAAAATCTATGCTTTGTAGATGACTTTTCCTCCTCAATTGTTGCTGATGAACTGATAGAACAGGGAATTGTTACTGACCCAGAATTTATTGCTAGGCAGGATGCATTAAAGCAATTAGATGATGCAGATATTGATACAGGATTTGAAACATTTAATGAGATTGACTTTGAACTTGAGATTGATAAAAGTGAGGACTTTGAGAGATGAAGACCAAGGCGAAACTAATAATCTGCTCACTGATTTTTACCATTGGTGGACTTGCTAATATTTTTTTTACAACTTCTGTGCATTCGGTACTATCAGGACAAAGCACAGTTCTACAGTTGTTTTCTGTAATAGAGTGCTTAAGGGGTATGGCAAATAGTAAGCAACACCTGATGCTGTTTCTATGTTTTCAAGGGCTTGTGATTGTGATGGCCGTAATGTTTTTTTTCACTAATTTAAGGCCATATCAGTCTAATTTAGTAGAGATTACTCCGGACATAAAGACACCAGTTTCGGTAGGCCAGTATCAGCATGGGTCGGCAAGATGGCTTAAGGATGAGGAGAAAAATAAAGTTTTTGACAGTTTTGTTTTGGATAAAAATGCAATGCAATAAGAGTTCTTGTGGACGAAAATGGATATTGTGATAAAATAGGTTTATGGGGTTAATATTTGTTGTTATAAAATGATTGTTGATTAAAAAGGGATGAAAAACTAAAAAGATTGAAGTTTTTGTGCAAGGTTAAGAAAGGAGAAATTAAATGTCCAACATTCATTATTTTCCACGCTATTCACAAAAAGAAAACATGGTAACAAACAATACCCTACTATTGTTTAGTCGACTATATAATAACAGTCCTGATAAATTCAGAAGATTAATTAACGCTATTCTTGAGGATAGTGGTATTGAACTTGATACAACTGTAAGGTTTAAACAACAGGAAAAAATTTCAAGTGGTAGAATACCTGACGGTCTGATTGAACAAGAAAGCTTTAAGGTGGTAATTGAAACTAAACTTTATGGACAAGAACACATTGACCAAATAAAGGGACATTGGAAAGCCTTTAGAAATGAGGATAAACAGATTTTCCTGTGGATTAATAAGGAACCTATATCAAAAGGGTATTATCAACAAATCATTGAGGCTTTGAATATATATAATGATTCAAACAAGAGTGAAATCGGATTTGCTTATACTACTTTTAAGGATATCTGTAGATGTTTTAATGATATTCTTCAGGAGTATGACCTTGAAATGAAAACTTTGATTGATGATTATGAGGCGTTTTGTAATGAATCAGAATTAATTGATAACGCTGATTTGAAGGTTAGAGTGGTTCTAACAGGACAGACATTAGAGCAAAATCTCAAATATAACATATATTACAATCCAAGTGAACGTGGGTATCAGAATACCAAATATATTGGGTTATATAAAAATAAAGCGGTTAGAGCTATCGGAGAAACTTCATGTATTGCAGATGTAAGGTTCAACATTGAAAAAAATAAATTAGAGGTACTAGGAGTGATTCAGGGAACTTTGACCGATGCTCAGAAAGAAATAATCAAACTGGTTACTATTGAAGCTAAAGAAAAGTATGGTTACTCAGTTGATGAAGGACGTAGGTTTTTCTTTGTACATAAGTATTTTGAAACTGATTATTTAAAGCCATCAAAAGGAGCATTAATGGGAACAAGATATATCAATTTAGATGATGTTGATGGCTTCAATAAAGAAATGAAGGCTTCTGAAATTGCGGGACTATTAAAGGGCAAGGAATGGGATATTTGATGATAATTAAATTGACATAAAGGAGCTGAGAAAATGCCATGCACAAATTGGTCAAATTTGAACCACTTACAGCTTGGAAAGTACGCAGAATACTACGCAAAAATGGAGTTTGCTTCTTATGGTTTTGAGGTGTATACATCAGAGGTTGATGATCATGGCATAGATTTTATTGCAAAAAATAAAAAAGGAAACTTTCTGGAATTGCAAGTGAAATCAATTCGTCAAACGAACTATGTTTTTATACAGAAAGAAAAATGGAATATAAACAATTTTCATACTTATCTTATATTGCTAATTTTTGAGGATGGAAAAATGCCAGAGGTTTTCTTGATTTCAGCTACAGCATGGAGGAATCCAAACGAACTCTTCTGTGATAAGGATTATGAAGGCTTGAAAAGTAAGCCTGAATATGGATTGAACTTATCAAAGAAAAATATGCCACTTCTGGTACCTTATAAAATAGAAAAAGTGATAGTATCACTTTTGAATAGTGGGGGATCTGAAAATGAGATTTAAATTACCTTTAATAGTTGTGGATGATATAAATACTTCAAGGAAGTTCTATGAAGATGTTTTAAACCAAAAAGTAATTCTGGACTTTGGTGCAAATATTACTTTTACAGGAGATTTCTCGCTTCAGTCAAAGGAGTCATGGGTTGACTTAATTCGTAAAACTGAAAATGAGATTTTATCAAAACCTGATAATTTTGAACTTTATTTTGAAGAAGAGCAGTTTGATAAATTTATAGAGCGGCTAAAATCCTTTAAAGTTCAATATGTGCATGATGTGGTACAATATTCATGGGGACAAAGAGTAATTCGCTTTTATGATCCCGATATGCATATAATTGAAGTTGGCGAAAGTATGGTGAATGTTGTGAAAAGGTTTATTACTCAAGGACTGACGATTGAACAAACTGCTAAGCAGACACAGCATCCAGTTGAATTTGTAAAAGACTGCATGGTATGAATAATTAAGGAGAAATTTATTAATGGCTTATATTTATATGAAAAGCGATATTTGTGAAATTTTAAAGAAAAAGCCAATAATCATCATGGATACCAATGTTTGGTTAGATTTGTATTCATTATCGCCTGACACAATTGGCTCAATTGTTGAAGCACTTTCTGAGTCGAATTTATTTTGGCTACCCAATCAAGTATATTCTGAATTTAAGAGGCATGTGAAAGAAAAAAGAGATGAAAACATTAATAGGTATCAGAGATTAAAAGAAGAAATATGTAAGCATTTATCAGATAATCAGAATAAGATCAATTCTGTTTTTAATACTTTCAATAGATTTAAACTACCTGAAATATTAGAACAGAATGAATACATAAAAAATGAGATTATAAAGATTCAAAATGAAGCAAGTCAAAAACTTAAAGAAATACAATCAAATCACACAAAAAGTATGGTTTCAAATGGTATTAGTAAGTCTTCAGACTGCATAGAGCAATACATTGATGAACTCCATAAAAAGAGTAATGCAAAAAGATATTCAACTATTGAACTGCTAAGAATTTATGAAGAAGGCGAAAAAAGATACAAATATAAAATTGCTCCAGGATTTACTGATATCAAAAAAAAGGATAATGAGTCTTCTGAAATTCCTGAACGTAAATATGGAGATTTAATTATATGGAAAGAAATTTTGAATTTGCTTAGCGATTCTCAGAAAGATGTTATTTTTATTAATAATGAGAAAAAAATGGATTGGTGGGTTCCAGATATAATAAATAAGAACAGAATTCCAACAGTTCTTACAGAAGAATTCATGAGTAAAACCAACGGGAATTATCAGTTTACTATGTTAACCTTTGATGAATTTATTAATCATTGCGGAGAAGAATTAAATGTCCCAATACATGCTATTCTTGAAATAACAGAACGAATAAGCTTTATATCTGATTTGAACAAGTACTTTAATGAAAAATTATCTCAGATAATAATTGATTTCACAAATCAAGATGAAGTGCAAGAAAGAATTATTGATCAGATAAATGAAGACATACTTGGTGAGTATATTGCAGGTGGAAATGTTGATGAAGTTGATGAAATAGAGATTTCTGACATAAAATCTACCAAAGAAAAATTTAGTTTTGATGATGATGAGTTTCAGATGATTATAGAATTTGATGTGGAAATTTCTGCAGACTCAAATATATCTGTATACTGGAACAAGGAAAGCGGTACAAGTGGGAGTGTTGAAATAAAAAGTACAGGAAAGTTTGAGGTTATACTTACGATTGATTACACTCAAGCTCCAGAAAAATCATATTCACTCTATGAATACAGCATTAACCAATTCAAGATTTTAAAGTTGAATTTTAATGATTATGATTTTGATGAAAGTATGATTGAAGATGGTGAATATGAATGTCCAGATTGTGGGCGCAGATATAGTATTGATGAAGATGGTGGGAATGGTTTTTGTAATGATTGTGCTTGGAATCATTGAACATTATTATTGAGATAGTTTGAGATTGCTAATTTAATTAAGACTGGAGTTGAATTGTTATGGCAAAGAGATCTTTTAACCAACAACTGCAGGACAGCAAAGATATGCCTAAAATATCTGAAATCACTGATTCTAAAGCTATATCGATGTATGGAGGGACAAAACTTCTTATTGCCCCTCCAATTGCCTACGATGAAATTATGAAAAAGGTTCCAGTGGGAAAAGTCATAACATCTGATTACATAAGAAACTATTTGGCAAAGAAGCATGGTGCCGATAATACCTGCCCTTTAACGGCAGGAATATTCATAAACATTGCAGCCAAGGCATCGGTTGAGCGTGGTGTTGATCAGACACCCTACTGGAGAACACTGAAGAAAGACGGTGAGCTGAACGAAAAATATCCAGAAGGCATTGATGGACAAAAACTGCATCTTGAGATAGAAGGTCACAACATCATTCAAAAGGGTAAAAGGTATTTTGTGAAGGATTACAAGGATAAGTTTTATAAATTGGAAGAGTAAAGGATATATTCATATATTCATTGAAGCTGCTTTAATAAAAAGAATATATTGATTTGTCATAGATGCCTTAATATATAAGATTTGATAATATATGAAAGTATATGTGGACTTTAAAGGACAAGGTTTGATAAAATAACCATATAAGATTGTAATTACATACCAATATGAGTGAGTGTTTGTCGAATTATAAACTTTGTAGGCCTTACACATATATAGAATAATTGAGGTGGTTATAATGAGATTAGTTAAAGCAAGAGTTAAAGGATATAGAAGTATAAAAGACACGGGGTATTTTGAAATTGAAAATTTAAAGACAATTTTTGTTGGCCCAAATGAAGCTGGAAAGACAGCTATTTTACAAGCTCTACAGAAATTGAATCCACCAGAAGGGGTTCCGTTATTTAATCCTTTAAGAGACTATCCAAGGTCACTCCATGACGAGCATATTATTTCCGGTAAAATAGATCCTTCAAGTTATACTGTGGTGGAAGGGCATTTTACATTAACTGAGGAAGAAAAGGAGATTATTCCGGATGGTTATGGAAATATAATATATGTTTTTGGTAGAAATCTAGATAATTCTACGTGGCACAGAATTGATAACGGAATTGAAATGTTGACCTATGGAAATATAAGTAAAGACTTAATGAGATTAACTGCACATATTGATAAGACATTTGAAAATAATGGTTCTGAGCAAACTGTTTCAAAACCTAGTGAAAAGTTAAAAACAATTACGGATGCTTTTAATGATAAATCTGCACTAAGTGAAACACAATCAAATGCTTTATCAGCCTGGCTGGATGATAATTTTGTATATATTGATGAGAATAATAAAACGGAAGAGCAAAGATTTGATAAAATTAAAAATATGTTAGCGTTAGTTAGTGTAAGAAGTGAAGTGTTAAAGAAGTGTCGTAGTCAATTACCAAAATTTATATTATTTAATAATTATTTTAGAGTGAAGCCTTCAATACATCTTGAGCTTCTAGCTCAAAGAACTGAGCAAAACATTCTTGATGATGAACAATATGATTATGGCAATAATTGTCTGTTGAAACTATTGGGATTTACTGCAAGAGAATTATCTGATGCAGGCAAAGCTAATGTTGCTAACCCTAATGATAGTAATTCGTTACAAAAATATAAAGATCAACTGGATAATAGAAGTTATAGATTAAATGCAGCAAGTGTTAGACTTACAAATGAAATAAGAAAAGTATGGAATCCAAGTTCTAAAAGAGCTGAGGCAAGTAAATTGGTAATTAAAGCAGATAATCAATATTTAAAAGTTGTTGTTGAAGATGAATTGGGTGTTGAAGTTGAATTAGATCAACGTTCAGAGGGATTTCAATGGTTAGTTTCATTTTTTGTTGTATTTTTTGCCGAATCTGAAGATAAACATAAAAATGCAATTCTTTTACTTGATGAGCCAGGAATGAGCTTGCATGGATTAAAACAAGCAGAGTTTAGAGAAACTATAACAAGATTGAGTGAAAAAAATCAAACTATTTTTACAACTCACTCTCCGTTTTTGGTTGGTGCAAATGAATTAGATCTAGTAAGGGTTATAGAAATGAACAGTAGAGAAGAAGGGACAATAGTTCATACTTCAATTACTGCAAATGATGCAGCAGCAATGCTACCATTGCAAGAAGCATTAGGGTATGATTTGGCGCAGAGTTTATTTGTTCATCAAAAAAACCTTGTACTTGAGGGACTTACAGATTATTGGTATCTAGAAGCTATCTCAAACTTACTCGAAGAAGAGAATAAAACTGGAATTGATAAGAATATTGCATTAATTCCTGCTTCTTCAGCTAGTAAAGTAACATATTTTGCAACAATATTGCATGCACAAAATTTAAAGGTAGCTGCTTTACTTGATTCAGATGCATCGGGAGATCAAGCTGCAACACAAGACACATTAGTAAGTACATTAGGTAATAAAAGGATATTGAGAACAAAGGATTTTTATAAAGGGAAAGTATTAAAATCAGAAATTGAAGATTTATTAAGAGATACATTGGTTAAAATTGCTAAAGATATTCTTGGATGGGATATTGTGGAATTATCATTTGCTCAAATATCAAGACCAATTATAGATATTTTTGTAAAAGAGGTAGGAAATGACTTTTCAAAGTACAAACTGGCAAAGGCTTTTCTAAGATGGTCTAGAGATCATTCCTTTTCAGATTTAACATCAATAGAAAAAGAGCAATGTGAACTACTTGTTGACAAAATTAATAAGTCGTTAAAATAAAAAATCATGATATGTTATAACCCCTACTGCCAGTTATATCGGATAATATAATTGGCGGTATTTTATTTTTCATATGTATTTAGGCTATAAAAAGTATTTTATAACTTTTAATTTTTTTAATCATTTATACTGCATTCTTAAAGCGTTATTTATATCATATATATTCTCTATGTGTCCTAAGTCTAGCTGACCTTTTGTATTAAGAATCTTTTCAATTCCCACATGCTCAAGTACTTTTCGTATAACTCTATTAGCAGCCATAAACAAACTCTCCTAGTCCTTTATATCTAAATTTGTAAGTGTACAGTCATAATGAATTTTTAGATGTTGATTAGGTTCAAGGCAATGCCATCCATTATCCAAGGCATATTTTATTAGTTTTGAAGCTACGCTAGGCTTATATAGTGTAATATCCCATGTATCTTTCCAGTCGAAATATGCTTCAAAGCATGATGACTTCAGACTTTTAGGATAAGAGCGAAAAGTTACATCATGGGAATTTTCGATAACTATAAAATAAAACTGTATTCCATTAACAGTAATCTCACGGATTTTCTTTTTAAACACTTTCAAAATAAATACACCTTCTTAGCGATAGATACTTTATATCAGTATTTTACCAAAATACGATTACCACTTCAATTAAAGAATCACAACCTATGAAAGGAGTTGATGCCCTATGTCCACTATTACCTCACAAGGAGGTGTTGTCATTGGTCTAAAGAAAGAAGGAAATAAGGAACGCATCTATTATGTTGGTGAAGACAGTCATTTACTATGTATTGGAGCCACCCGCTCTGGTAAAACCCGATGTTTGGTTATTCAATCCATTTGTGCATTGGGACTTGCAGGAGAATCTATTGTAATCAGTGATCCTAAAGCAGAACTTTTTCACTACACAGCTACATTTCTTGAAAAGCTGGGCTATGAAGTGCTGACCTTGGACTTCAAAAATCCTTCCAAGAGCCAGAGGTATAATCTACTACAACCCATTATAAACGCAGTAAATGATGGTGATACTGACAAAGCAGAAATGCTTGCATGGGATCTTACCAATAATCTTGTCGGCAAACCAGAAGGGGAAAAAATCTGGACAAATGGGGAATGCTCAATAATTGCAGCCTCCATTCTTTGTGTCGTTTGTGATAATAAGCATCGTCCAGAATATCAGAATCTGACCAATGTTTATTGGTTTATTGCTGAAATGGTAAAGACAATTGGTAATAAAATGCCACTCCTTGAATATGTTAAAAAGCTTCCATCTTCACATCCTGCAAAAGCACTTCTTTCCATTTCAGACGTGGCTCCAAGCAGGACAAGGGGAAGCTTTTATACTTCTGCGTTAACTACACTTCGATTGTTTACCAGTAAATCAATCTATGCCATAACCCATAAAAGTGACTTTCAGTTGCAGGATATCGGTCAAAAGAAGCAAGCACTTTTTATAATCCTGCCTGATGAAAAAACTACATTTTATCCAGTTGCATCCCTTGTAGTTTCACAACAGTATGAATTATTGGCAAACTTAGCGGATAACAGGGGTGGAAGGTTATTGCAGAGAGTAAATTTCATGCTTGATGAGTTTGGGAATTTTACAACGATCACTGATTTTACAAATAAGTTAACCGTAGGTGGAGGCAGGGGAATAAGGTTTAATCTCTTTATTCAGTCATTTTCCCAATTGAAAGAGAAGTATGATGAAAATACTTCAGATACCATTAAAGCCAATTGCCAGACCTGGGTCTATTTACAGGCAGATGATATGGATACTTTAAGAGAGATATCAGAAAAGCTTGGCACATACACTGTTTCTAGCTATCAGCTTTCAGCAAATCATGCCAAGTTTACTACACCGTCTAGTTCTCACAGTATTAGTTTGATTGAACGCAAACTCTTAAATGTTGATGAGGTAAGGCGTATAAGAAGACCCTATCAAATTGTAACCTCAAGAACACATCCTGCAATTATGTATTCTCCTGACTTATCGGAATGGTGCTTTAATAAAATGCTTGGACTTGGGGATAAGGAACATAATCGTAAGTTAAGGGAAGAGAGGGAGAAAAGTCGTCAGGTAATAACGGATATCCATGAAGAAATAACACTATGGAATATATGGATTTACTATCAAAAAGACATTATCAGAAAAATACAACAAACAGCAGATAAAGGAGGTGGTTCTTATGTGAGTATTGAGGGTGATTTTGAATAGAGTATTATGAAAAAAGTGAAAAAAATCTGACAGGAGGGTAATTTTGTGAATACCGAAAAATTGAAAACAAAAGTTACAAGTCTTTGGAAAAAGGCAAGTGTGGGAATGACTGCACTTGCTTTTTTAATTCTTAGCAATATGCCAGTATATGCTGATGGCATTAAAGACAGTAAGGTAGTAACAGGAACAGAAAAGCTGATTGGAGACGTGACCACTTGGCTTATGGTTCTTGCACCAGTAGTTTCAGGGCTGCTTATTATTTATTTTTGTATACGCAGATCGGCAGCTGATGAAATGGACCAGAAAAAGTGGAATAACCGAATTGTGGTTGCAATTGTTTCGTGTCTTGGTGCAGTTATTGGTTCTGCAACACTAAATCTGATTATCGGGTACTACAAATAGTTCAAAAAGTCATGTTTATACCATGGCTTTTATTATTGACTAGGAAAGTCCATGAAAGGACTTTCCGTCGAACAGCTGAACAATTTGCTACGCAAAACGTGTGCTTGAGGCACACTTTGTTCTTAGCACCACTAAAAATATTATTTTCAGGAGGCTCAAAATGAGTAAATTTATGAAAAATGCCAAAAACAAATCAATGTTATTAGCACTTGATGCAAGATGTAAAGCATCTAATATGTTTGAAAGAACGAGGAAAGCAATTTATAACAAAGATGGACAAGGTACACTTGATGTTGCTGTAACTGTATTAATTTCTATTGTGCTTGGAGCTCTGATTCTTGCAGGACTGTATCTGGTTCTTAACGGCACGGTACTGCCAACCATTACACAGAAAATTAAAGACATGTTTAATTACAAAGGTTAAACAATTATATGAAATTGGCGATGGTGATTCATCGCCTTTACAATTACATCTTCAAATATAATATGGGAGGAAGAATTAAATGATAGGTATTATTAAAAAGGTTGAATTCAAAGTGTTAGAGACTGTTTGTAATGCAAAAGAAGCATTTTGTGGGTCTTTAAACAAAGCTAGGGGAGCAGTAACTAATCGTGATGGACAAGGAGCACTTGATGTGGCTGTCACTGTACTTATTTCAATTGTGCTTGGAGCATTGATACTTGCAGGATTATATCTTGTGCTTAATGGAACAGTACTTCCGACAATTACTCAGAAGATCAAGGATATGTTTAATTTCAAGGGATAGGCTTCTTTCAAAAGGCGGTGTGTTTATGCATCGCCTTAAAAATTTTATAAAAATTCAGGAGGAATTTCATGAACATAAAAACTGAAATTAGGAAAACTTTTGATAATAAGGGCAGGCTTATGGCTATTGCAAATCTGATAATTGAGGATTGCTTTGTAATTAAAAACATACGGTTGATTGTAGGTAAAAAGGGTTTGTTTGTATCTATGCCAAGTAACAAGATTGGAGATAAATACATTGAAACCTGCCATCCGATATGTCAAGAGGCAAGGAAAAAGATTGAAGGCAGTGTCATTGAGGCTTACAAATCATCAATTTCTTAAGTTGATTTCCCATTGAAAGGGGTGGAGGAAGTTTGGAAGCAATTTTAATAGTGCTCATTGTTGCCCTGCTTAATGGCTCTATTGTATTTATTGACAGCTTCTTGACGGATATAGTGCCTATGACCTTATATTCTGAAAAGTATATGACAGTTGTATCCGGTGTAGATCTGGCAGAGACCTTATTTGATGTGACATTTGGATTTGGGGTATCTATGATAATTTTGAAGTTTCTAAAAAAGGGATTTGAAATCTATGTCATGTGGACTGATGGGGATGCCGACGAAGAACCTTTATATCTTTTGACCAATTTTCTAAGAGCTTTAGCAGTAGCTATATGTTTCCCAACACTTTATGGGTGGCTTGGGGGCATTGTTGAAGATATGACAGATCAACTTCTCACAACCATTGGAGTAGCTACAGATTTTGATTGGCAGGCATGGGTAACGGGCATTTCATCTTTAGGACTGGTAACGGCAATATTTGGTCTGATATTTTTAATATGCTACTTTATGCTATACTTTCAATTCTTAATGAGAGGTCTGGAAATTTTGATCCTTAGAATTGGAATCCCTATGGCTTGTGTGGGTCTTTTAGATAATGACAAGGGAGTTTTTAAGTCATATATCAATAAGTTTTTTCAATCAACTTTAGCAATTGTCATTCAGATTTCTCTGGCAAAATTAGGTGTTGGACTCATGTTAAATATGCATATTTTTTGGGGAGTAGCCTGTATGGTTCTAGCAATAAAAACACCAAAATTCTTACAGGAATTTCTTATTACAACTGGTGGTGGCGGTACCGGAGCTATAAATAATATCTATCATAGTGTAAGACTGGTAGGGATGGCTAAGAATCTTGCAAAATAAAGGATGTGCTTTGATGAAATGAATTTTATTGAAAAGGTGGTGCATAGGCAGTGGTGACTATTGACGACATTTCCATTGCTGTAATCAGTCTTATTAGAATTGGAGCTGTTGCAAGATTTATTTATTGTACGGTTCGATTATCTGCTGCCGAAGAAGAGTCAACTCAATATAGAAAACGAGCTAAGAACACAGTGATTTTCTATATTATTGCCGAAAGTATCTGGCAGATCAAAGATTTAATACTGTATTACTACAAAAGTTAGTGATGTAAAGGAGGATATGATGGAAGAAAAGCTTTATATCCCAATGGGAGTAAAAACCGAAACAGAAATCTTTTCTGGTTTTGGAAGGAAGCAACTCCTGCAGTCTGTAATAGGTTCACTGGCAGCCGGAATGCTTGCTTTTATTATATGGCTATTTTCACAAAGTGCAGCACCAACAATGGTATGTATTTTAGCTGGTATCATTGGTTCGGTGATGATGACAACCAAGGATCAGACCAATCTATCTGTTGTAGACCAGGTTCAGAATATGATCCGTTTTGCAAGAAGTCAGAAGTATTATCCATATGCTTATGGCGATGAATGGGGCATGACTTACAGAAAGAATAAATGACAAAAGGAAGGAGCAAATCTTAGGAATGAATGTGTTGATATTAAAGGGGTGCTTATTTGCAGTATTGCTTATATTCGCTGCTTTATGGGACTTAAAAAAAAGAGAAATACCTGACACGATTGTAGTGCTTATATTATCAACTGGGTTTTTAGCCATACATCCATGGAATGCAGTTATGGGTTTTATTATGACAGGATTGCCGTATCTGCTTGCAGCAGTCTTTATTAAAAAAGACAGTGGTTTTTCAATGGGCGGCGGTGATATAAAGCTGATGGCAGCTTGTGGGTTTGTGCTGGGGATTACCTTTGGTACATTACATAGTATCATTTCACTTACAATGGCTTTGATTTTTGGATTATGCTTAAGATGTCATGATAGTAATAAAAGAATTAATACTATGACACTACCTCTTGCACCGTTTTTCTGTGCAGGAGGTATTTTTTCTTATATAACATATTATTTGATGACAATTAAAAATTGAGGAGGCAATTGGTTATGAAATTGAATTTTATGAAGAGCCGAACAGTTATTGGTCTTATATGTATTGTTCTTTCGCTTTTTATATGCTTTATACTTACACCTATGTTTAACAGTGGACTAAAAGCACACACAGAAATAATCAGGATATCATCTGATATGAAAAAAGGAGAGATAATTACTGACGATAAGCTGGAAGTTGTAAAGGTTGGAGCATATAATCTTCCGCAGAATATTATTAAGAGAAAAGATGATGTTATTGGGAAATATCTTAGTTCTGATCTCATGAAAGGTGATTATATTTTGGCTTCAAAGGTAACAGACAAGCCTATGGTTGAGTTTGAGTACCTTAATGATTTGGATGGAACTAAATTGGCAATGTCTATCACAATAAAATCCTTTGCAGCTGGTTTATCGGGTAAATTGGAATCAGGTGATATCGTGACTCTAATTTCATCAAATTACGACAATATGGGATCTGCGACTATTCCACCGGAGCTTAAATATGTAAAGGTATTGGCTGCAACTACAGAAAGTGGATTGGATAAGCAACAAGCACAAGTAGAAACAAAGAAAGAAGACAAGGAAACGGAATTGCCTTCAACACTGACTTTACTTGTAAATACTGAACAAGCAAAGGTGCTTGCTGATTTGGAGCAAAAGGGTAATATTCATGCTACCTTGGTTTACAGAGGCTCTAGTGAAAATGCAAAGAAATTCCTGAATGAGCAGGATAACTACTTTAAAGGCAAAAGTGGTACAGAAAATACGATAAAACAAACGAAATAGGAGGAAGTGCGATGAGTAGCAAGGGAAAACAAATGCTGGCAGTATGGGGAAGCCCAAATAGTGGCAAGACAATTGCTTCAATAAAGCTTGCCAAGGAACTCAGCAGTAAAAAGAAGAATGTTTTGCTCATCCTGTGTGATGATATTTGTCCTGCATTACCAACCATCTATAAATCAAAAGAACCTATAGAAGCTTCAATCGGAGATGTTTTAGCAGCTTCTAACATTACGCAAGAAGTAATCTTAAAAAACTGTGTTGCTATAAATGGCAATCCATATTTGAGTTTATTAGGCTATAAAGCTTGTGAAAACCCCTATTTCTATGCCGAGTATGGAAAGGACAGAGCAGTAGATTTTTTTGTACTTCTACGGCACATTGTTGATTATGTGGTAATTGATTGTTCCAGTATATTAACAGAAAGTGTTTTATCTACAGTGGCTTTGGAAGTTGCAGATAACGTATTAAGGCTTGGGAGATGTGATTTGAAAAGCATCTCTTATTTTATGTCCATGCTGCCATTATTGGGAGAGCAGAAGTTTAAGTCTGAAAGCCATATAAAAGTATTATCCAATGCCAAACCTATGCAGGATATAGAAGAGTATAAGAATGCTTATGGCGGTATATCCCATATATTACCTCATGTGCAGGATATCGAAGAACAAGCGGCTTCGATTACTTTATTTGATGAAATCAAAGGAAAATCGGCAAAAGATTTTGATTACTCAATTAAAGCTATAGTAAAGGAGGTCTTTGGGAATGAGTAGAAACCTTGGCCTGTTTTATAATATGGCAAAGAACAAAAAAGAATTTACTGAAGTTTTAAATGAATTACAAGAATACCTTTCAAGCAAATATGCCACGATAATTGTAAATAATCCGGGAAGTACAGTAGGTTCAAAGGGAGATAACCAGCTAGGAGAGCAAAAACAACAAATTACCGCTTACATTGCCAAATATCTTGCTGATTATAGCCTGAGCGTTGAGGGAATGAGTGCTGATGAGCTCATTGAACGGTTATATACTGAGATGGCTGAATTTTCTTTTCTCACCCAGTATCTGTTTGTAACAAATATTGAAGAAATCAATATTAATAGCTGGAAAGATGTTAAGATTACCTATTCAGATGGAAGAGTTGTTCCAGCCATAGAGAGGTTTAACAGTCCGGCACATGCTGTCGATGTGGTTAGAAGGCTTTTGCATAAATCGGGGATGATTCTTGATAACTCACAGCCAGGAGTTGTAGGCCATCTTTCAAACAAAATCCGTATTACTGTTTTGGGTAATCCCATTACTGATTCGGATAAAGGAGTAGCAGCCTCCATTCGTATCATCAATCCTCAAAAACTATCAAAAGAAGACTTTATCAATAACAATACAGCTACAGCCCCAATGCTTGATTTTCTAAGTATATGCTTAAGATATGGCTTATCCATGTGTGTTACAGGGAGTACAGGTTCAGGGAAAACCACTCTTATGAGCTGGATATTATCCAGTGTCCCAAATGAAAAGCGTATTTTTACAATCGAAAATGGATGCCGTGAGTTTGATCTTGTGAGGGAAGATGAAAATGGTAATGTAACAAATAATATTGTACATACTGTTACCAGATACTCTGAAGATAAAAAGCAAAATATAGACCAGGAAAAATTGCTCGAGTATGCTCTTACATGTAACCCAGATATTATCTGTGTGGGAGAGATGAAGTCAGCAGAAGCTTTTGCAGCACAAGAGGCTGCAAGAACAGGGCATGCAGTTATTACAACTACTCATGCCAATAGCTGTATAGCTACTTACAATCGAATGGTTACTTTATGTACTCAAAAGTATGATATTGCAGATAAGACTTTGTATAATCTTGTAACTGAGGCTTTTCCCATAGTGTTGTTTGTAAAAAAACTTGAAGATGGCAGCCGTAAAGTGATGGAGATAACAGAATGTGAAATATTAGAGGATGGGACTAGAAAAATCCATACCTTATTTCGCTACAATGTTATTGAAAACACGGTTGTAGGTGGCAAATTATCCATTAAAGGAGAATATCAGAAAGTACATAATATATCAAAGAGTATGCAAAAAAGACTTCTTGAAAATGGGATGCCAGTGAGTTTGCTTGAATGCATAATGGGAGGAGTTGATGTATAGGTGATGTTTCTGATACTGATTGCACTAGTTGGTTTAATATTGGGTTCTTTTCTAACATTAAATCTATCAATTTTTGAGTTTGTAGAAAATCTTTTCAAGCCATTTCAAAGCCGTAAAAAAACTATAAGTAAAAGGATAGAAGAAGTAAAAAATCCGAAGCCTTTAAGGGGAATTCGAAAAACGGTAAAAGAAGCAGGGGACGTATTAACCTTAATGGGAAAAGGAGCAAAGTTTGGAACGGTATTTGCTCTCTCATTTATCTTTATGGTGGCAGGTATTTTTACTTCAATTCTTATGGACAATATTCTCATGATTCCTGTTGCCGCAATAGGTTTATCCCTTATCCCTTTTTGGTATCTGATATTTATATCGCATTCTTTCAAAAAACAGGTAAATGCAGAATTGGAAACTGCTTTATCGATTATTACATCAAGCTATTTTAGAAATGAAAGTATAATTACTGCTGTTCAAGAGAACATAGCATATCTCAATCCTCCAATATCCAATGCATTTAAGACATTTTTAACACAGGCAAATATGATTAATGTAAATGTGAAGCAGGCACTTAGCGATATGAAGCCAAAGCTCAACCATCATGTATTTAGTGAATGGGTAGATGCAATGATTGCATGTCAAGAAGATAAAACTCTTAAGACTACGCTTACACCCATTATATCAAAACTTTCGGATGTAAGAATTGTATCGGCTGAATTGGATTATCTGATGTATGAACCGTTGAAGGAGTTTATTACCATGGCACTGTTATTAGTTTTGAATATTCCACTCATCTACTTCCTGAATAAAGATTGGTTTAGGGTGCTTGTGGATACCGTAATGGGAAAAGGAATACTGGCAGTATGTACATTGGCCATTTTTGTTTCCTTGGCAGCAGTTATCAGAATTACAAAACCAATAGAGTATAAAAGATAATTAGGAAAGGGGTTTTCAAAATGATAAATAATACTACAATTAAACAGAGAGATTACGAAAGGGCTTCCAGTCTATTAGGGAAGCTCTTCGCATTTGATTCAGACATTACAGATGAAATCAACAAGTGTATTCAAATAAACGGAGTGGAGGGCTTTTTTAAAAAGCTCGAATCCTTTGATTTTTCAGCAGATATTTATGAAAAATTGAATGCTGTCAGGCTTGTTCTTTTTGGTCTTGGAGAAGATGTTTTGAATCCAGAATCTGTAGATATAAAATCGAAAGCCGTGGAAGGTGGTGCAGGGTTTGAAGCAAAATTATGATGAATCACATCTTACCAGCTTTATCAAAGGACTTACAAGTCTGACAGGACTTTCAGAAAGAAAAGTAAGACAATATGCTTCAGAGAATAATCCATTCAATGTATTGGAACATCCGGGTATCATTGATCCCAATAAACAGCAACTGGATAAAATAAATATACTGAATGAATTTATATCATCCTACAGACTTCTGAAATTGTATGAAAAAGATAATAAAATAACACTCAATTCAGCAGCAACTGCCGGTGAATATTTTGTATCAATTCTAGGAGGTATCAAGGATAAAGAGAAATTTATGGTTGCTTTTTTAGACAGCGGAAATAACGTAATTGAAGCAAAGGTTTTGTCAGAAGGAACTATCGGTGAAGCAGTTGTGTATCCAAGGGTAGTATTAAAAGCAGCACTTGATTGTGATTGTAAATCAATGATTATTGCTCATAACCATCCTGGGGGAAGCATGGTTCCTTCTCTACAAGATAAACAGCTTACGCAGAATTTGGTCTCTATTTTTACTCCTCTTCAGATAAATGTTCTTGATCACATCATTGTTGCAAATAACAGTTATCTATCAATGGCTGAAAAAGGCATGATTCCAAAGGCAATAGAGAGTATTTGCTATGATCCGATTCAGTCTGGCAATATTTCGGTTGCAAATGAAGATGAAAAAGATTTTCACGCTTCTTTGAATGATTCTACCTTGAACATTGACCTAATAGAGCAAGACTTAGAGGAGGAATGTGAATGGGAGAGATGATGATATTTTTCTTGATTGGATTATTTGCATTTTTCCTGTCGATTGGATTATTCAACATATCAGCACATCTGTTTCATTTGCCGAAGATTGCGACTACAAAGGCAGTAATTAGTGTTGCAAGGCAGGATAAAAAGAAAACAAAAAATATAGAAGCCCTTATATTTGAGGCAGCAACAAAGTTATCAAAACTTATAAGACTGGATGATTATAAAAAAAGAAAATTGACAGCAACTCTTAAATCGGCAGGACTTAAGATGACACCAGAGACATACATAGCAAAAGCATGGATAAAATCAGGGCTAATAACGTTATTGATTATACCGGTACTTCCTTTGTTGCCAATTCTTACACCTGTAATTATATTGCTTTCCATAGCCATGCTGTTTAAGGATATGCGTGCTGCAGATGAAATTGTCAGACAAAAACGTGAAGAAATTGAGTATGAATTGCCAAGGTTTGTATCAAATTTAACTCAATCTCTAAAGGCTACCAGAGATGTGCCGGCCATATTAAAGTCCTACCAAAAAAGTGCAGGAGAGAAGTTCAAACAAGAGATTGAAATAACCATTGCAGATATGAAATCAGGAAATGAGGAAACAGCACTGACCAGACTTGAAGCAAGAATAGGCAGTGCTATGTTATCAGATGTGGTGAGAGGGCTTATTTCAGTCAAGAGAGGAGATAATGGTGTAATTTACTTTGAAATGCTTAATCATGATTTTAAGCAGTTGGAAATCCAAAAGCTGAAACTCCTTGCTATGAAACAACCGGGAAAAATCAAGAAGTATTCTTTTATGATGTTAGGATGCTTTTTGATAATGTATTTAGGAATTCTTGGATACGAGATTATGAGAGCTTTTGGAAATATGTTTTAGTGGAAAGGACGGTTGCTATTTGAGGATGCTAATGAATAAAAAGGGAAACAGCTTTGTGGATGCATGTGTTGTTGTATTGGTAATTGCAATGCTTATTGCTGTTGTAATCAAGGTAATGCCTGTATTTATAGCAAAGCAGCAGCTAGATACATATGCAAGTGAGCTATGCAGGACTGCTGAAATATCCGGTAATATAGGAAGTAATACAACGGTAAAATCAGAACAACTTTCCCAGGATACAGGATTAAAACCGACAATCATATGGTCAAAGACGGGTGATATTCAGCTTAACCAAGAGTTTACGGTTACTTTAACAACAACTGTTAATATCGGTCTATTTGGAGAGTTTGCATCATTTCCTATAACTTTGACTTCTAAAGCAACAGGTGTATCGGAGGTATATCACAAATGATTAAATTCAGAAAAATTCTTCTAAATAAAGGAGGCAGTTCTACACCGCTAATAGTGGCCATTGTTCTTGTAATCATTATTCTATCCAGTGCAGCTTTTGAATATATGAGACTTATGATTGTAGCAATGGGTATAAGGGATGCTGTACAATCTTCAGTGATTGATGTGGCTACTGAGAATTGGGATGAGGTTTATAATGGCCTTAGGGAAGGATATTCAGGAGGATATACCTTAACTGGCTCAAGTTGGAGTGAGAATATCAGTACGGGGAACATTTATGAAAGGCTCAAAGAAAACCTAAGCTTGGTACAAGAAGGCGATAAATATGTAAAGTATGCAGGAAGTGATTTGGAGTATGCCATTTCAAATCTATGTGTTGATGTGAAGAATGCTCCTTTAGCACCTACGAATGTAAGTGGAACCAATCAATTTACTGTTGAAGGGACTGTTGATATTACTGTACCACTATCTTTTGGATGGGAACATTTACCCAATTTGAAGTTTAAATTAAAGCTGGAGGCAGGATATGTACCCAAGTTTTAATATGAAACATAGTGCGTATAATTACTGTAGACATTACGAAAGTTAGGTGATATAATATGAAGTAGTTGGAAGATTTTGATTGATTTTTAGAGTTTGTTTTCAGATAGTAGTTTATTTTAGCCTTTAATTAAGGAGGTACATGAAAATGGAAAAGATGTCTCCCAGAAAACAAAAGGGATTAATTGTATCTGGATTGTTATTACTTTGTGTAGCAATTGGTGTAGGGATATTTTCATTCATTGGTAAGGATAAAAATATTTCTGAAGTTCCTATAGCCACTCAGCCAACAGATAGTGCTGCATATGTGGATGAAATCAAGGATACTGCAACACCTGTTCCTATTCAGCCCACTGTTACAGAAGTTGCCCCCACTATCATTGAGAGTGGCACAGCAGTTGAAGCTACAACAAAACCAAATAATATTCAATTAACAGAAGTATCAGAAAAACCAGAACCACCAGAAAAGCCGGAAGCGGCATTGACTACGGAGAAGCCACATGAAAAGCCAAAGGATAAAGAATTGACCAATCCAGATAAAAAGCCACAAACGACGGTGAAACCTGTTGAACCTGACAAACCAAAAGATAAAACTCATCAAGGCGGAGAAACAAACGACAAGGGTGAAACATATGTGCCTGGCTTTGGATGGGTAAAAGATAGTGGAGCAAACGTTGGCGAAAAAAGTAATTCAGATGGAGATTGGAATAAACAAATAGGAGATATGAATTAAGGATCGTCATAGAAATAACTTCGTATTCTCAAGGACAAAACCCGGTGATTTAACGGGTTTTGGACGATGAGAATCGACTGTTATTTCATGACTATCCATTATTAATAAACGAATGAATTAGAGGTGAGTCATTAGGATTTGCCTCTTTTTTATTTGCTGATATTAAAATCAATTAATTCTTTACATTTATCTATCGCAATATACCGTTAGAGCGTTCGTTATTTTGCTCTGCTAAATGTAAGATTAATAGTGATTTTAATATAGAAAGGAGAACAGGATGAGAAGAAAAATATTTACAGTCATATTTATTTGTATGGTTGTGTTATCCTCAATAACTGCCATATATGCTGAAGGAGATGGGAACATTGATAATGGCTCTGGTGGAATGGGAAGTGGTACAAACCAAAACTCATGGACTCCGGGCAATGATGGTGTAAGGGTAACAGTTGTTGATGCAAAAACAGGAAAAACAGTTGGTAGTAGTATCGATTATACAAATAAAACTCCAGCTTCAAGCATTATTCACTTTGGGAAGGTATCCAAAATTCAATACAATAATGGGACATCTTTATCCCCTGTAAAAGGCGGTTATTATTATAAGAATCCAACAAATCCTCTGCCTAAAATAATAAGCAGTGGTAGTGGAAGCGCAAGTATTGAAACAATAAAAAAGTACTTTTGCTCTGATGGTGCAGCCAAAATGATTGCCAATGATGTTGGGATTAATTTTGACCAGCTTGTTAATGGGAACTATAAGCTGCTTTTAGAGCCGATTGCATATTTTAAATATCAAGGAATTCAAATGGGTATGACAGCACATGAAGCTGCACTTTATGATCAACTGCGAAGTGGAGCCTTAAGAAGTAAAATGGTAAGCCTGACGCATCAAAACTTGCCACTAGCGATGTTTTTGGAAAAGTCAGATCTAGGATTTCAAGCATGGACAGGTTCAACATCAGGAAAGCAGTCAAATAGTACAATTCTCACATATTTAGGTGTTGGTATTGTAAGCTATAAGGATGCTCCATCATCAGAACCGGTAGATACAGCTATAGAATATCGTATAAATACTGAAGTTATTACTGCCGTTACCTTAAGCTCATCTTATGAAATTAACCCAGATAGCCCAGCAACGGTGACTTTTAATGTGGGTGGTAAAGTCTACACAATGAGTAACATAGTGATTCCTAAAAGTGAAAGTCAAGTGGTTTGGTGTAAATGGACAACTCCTTCAACTGAACAGAATGTCACGATAACAGTAAGTGCAACGAAAGGATACCTAAGTGAAAATGTCATAAAAGCAAAGATTGTTGACTTGGATAAAAACCCTCCCCCAAACCCTACTGCCAATGATAAAAATAATGGATTTAAACCTGTGAGTATGCCACGTAAAAGTCAGAAAACATATGCTACATGGAGCGTATGGTGGGCTAAATGGCATACGTATTGGGTCTGGGTTTCAAATTGGCAATGGTGTGACCATGGTGATTGGGGACATTGGGTAGACAATGGATATTGGGTAGATAAAGGCTGGTATGATTTTTATACCAATGTATATGAGGCAAATCTAACAGCAACGAGTAAAATCATGCCGGATATTAAATCTCCAACTGCATCATATAAAAATATGAAAAGTGGATATGGTATCAATAATGTAGTGCAAACAAATCTAATATCTTCTGCACCAACCAGCCATATAACGGGAGCTCAAACAGTAGTCAGTTACTTTCCTGAGTTTGAATATAGAACTTATTGGAGACTTCTTCAATGTACACAAAGTGGCTACTATGCAAAGTTTGAATTCAAATCAAATCCATATAGCACGTATGGTCAGAAATGCCATTTTACACCTGTCTGGTATCCAAATGGACAGTACCAGGTCTATACCTATACATTAGATGCTTGGACGCCTGCTGGAATGTTATCAATAAATCTTAATGATTATGTGAATATTTCTGGCTCATTATATGATGATTGGCATATTGCACCTAAATAATAACGAGGAGGATTAGCATGGATAAAAATAAAATCAGGGTTCTTGTAGTAGAACCACAAAAACAGCCTTATGTTATGGAAGTTGAAAAGGATTACAGAGCGATGCAGAAGATAGTGGGTGGTTCTATTGAATATGCATATCTTTCAGATGATGCACACATTTATTGCAATGCTGAGGGAAAGCTTTTAGGGCTTGAGGGTAATCGAAGGCTTGAGGACAGAGATATAATTGCAGGAACCTTTTTTATATGCAGTGACGATGGATATGGAGATGACATTTCACTAACGGATGAACAAATTGAAAAATATACAGAGAGGTTTAAAGAACCAGAATAGTTCTCCTATTTGGAAATTAATGAACAAGCAGAATCCGTTGTTATCGAATCAGCCTATAGTGTTAAAGAATTCCTAAACAAAATAGGCTTGCTTCAAGAAGATGAAGATTTTGAGAGATAGTTTTGGGGCTATCAACGATAAAAATAATTGGAGGAAAAGCTATATGGTGGTACCAATCATTATGATTTTGCTTTGTGCGGCTATGGGGGGTGGAGCATACCTCTATATTAAGAAAGCCGATAGTAAGAAATCGCTGCAAGTAGATGAACAGCTAAAAACAGCGAATGAGTTTGTAAATGTTAAAGATATCAAAGACAAATTTCTGTATACAAGAGATAGTATGGTTTTGTGTTTTCTGAAAATCAACCCCATTAGTATTGATCTGTTCAGTAAGAGTGAAAAGAACTTAATCATTAAGCAATTGACAGCGGATATATCAGGTATCCAGCACCCATTTAAATTCATTGCTGTTTCAAGACCTGTAGATATTTCACCACTTATTACGGAATTGTCTGAACTGCTTGCAACAAGTGATTTAAAGCAAAAGGAACTTTTGAAACAGGAGATACTTGAAATGAGTACTTTTGCCTTATCTGGAGAAGTGGTGGAACGACAATTTTACATAATACTATGGGAAAAAGATGATGAAGGAGCCCAGAAGGATTTACTTGTAAGAGCCAAAGATTTATCAAATAATTTTATTGATAATGGTATTGGCTGCGATATTTTAGAGCAACAGGATATTGTTAGACTATGTAATCTTATAAATAATCCTGCATACATGCATTTAGAAGATTCAAATTTTGAGCCAAGCATCCCTATTATCAAAGGAGGCGTTTCGTTATGATTGGGATTAAAAAGCAAAAGACGGAGTTTGTTCCTGTAAATGAAGCACTGTTAAATGTAATAACTCCAATGGGTCTTGAGATAAAAAGAAATAGCGTGGTTATTGGTGAAAATACCGGAAAAGTTTATGGAGTTGTGAGGTATCCCCAAAAAGTTGATGTTGGATGGCTTTCAAAAATAACAAATATTCCAAGCACCATTGTATCTATTGGCATAAAACCGGTAGACAATGGTGCTTTAATTTCTGCCATTAGTAAAAGTATTATTCAAAATCGAGGAACTGCAGAAAGTGCAAAAGACCCATTAACACGTCAAAGGGCTGAAAAATCAGCAGAAGATGGTGAAAGAATAATGCTTCAGATTGATCAAAATGGTGAAACAGTGGCATTGATGAGTCTCTCAATAATGTCTATAGCATATGATGAAAAGAATTTTATAAAAGTGGGCAGAAGAGTAGAAAGTGTGATGAATGTGATGAAGTGTAAAGTCAGAACTCTAGCGAATCTTCAAAAAGAGGGATTACAAACCATTTCTCCAACCTATCCGACAAGTCCTGTCATTGAAAACATAGTACAACGCATCATCCCCATGAGCACATTTGTAGGCGGGTTTCCTTTTGCAAGTTCAGGCTTTAATGATGGCAACGGCTATTACTTTGCCAAGGATAACAATGGGGGCTTGGTTATTGTAGATACATGGAAACGAGGCAATGATAGAACCAATACCAATATGGTTGTCATGGGAGTGGCTGGAGTTGGTAAGTCTACAGCAATAAAGCATATTATGCTATCTGAATACATGAAAGGTACAAAGTTATTAATTATTGACCCGGAATCCGAGTACAAAGATCTGTGCCTTAATCTCGGTGGAGACTGGATTAACGCTGGAGGTGGAACTAACGGAAGAATAAACCCTTTGCAGATTCGTCCAGCACCTTGTGACAGTGATGATGAGCCTGATGAAAAGGGTGGTAAGCTTTATGGTGATGTGGATGGGATGAGTGATATGGCACTTCATGTCAAGAACCTCGAAATCTTTTTTCAATTATATCTTCCAAGCCTGAGTGATATGCAAAAAGCAATACTAAAACAAAGTATTGTAGAGCTTTATAACAGATTTGATATCTATTGGGATACAGATATTAAAGGAATTTCAAGTGATAAATTTCCTACCTTTAGTGATTTGTATATGCTGATAGAAGAAAAAGTGAAAGCAAATAAAAACAATCAGTGCTATAAGGATTTGTCATTGCTTTTATATGATATTGCAAATGGCAGCGACAGCTTTTTGTGGAATGGGAAAAGTACCATCGAAACACATACAAGATGTATTTGCCTGGATACACATAGCCTGCAAAATACAAGTGACAATATTAAAAGGACGCAGTATTTTAACCTTTTAGGTTGGTGCTGGGAAGAAATGAGCAAGGACAGAACAGAAAGAGTACTTTTAATATGTGACGAAGCATATCTAATGATTGATCCTCAAGTGCCACAAAGTCTTGTTTTCCTTAGAAATGTAGAAAAGAGAGCAAGAAAATACGAAGCAGGACTCATAATTATTTCTCATAGTGTAGTAGACTTTCTTTCTCCAGAAATTAAAATGTATGGACAAGCCCTTTTGGATATTCCATGTATTAAGCTGATTATGGGATGTGACGGTCAGAATTTAAAAGAAACCAAAGAACTCTACAATCTGACAGAAGCAGAGGAAGAACTTTTGGAGAGTAAACGACGTGGGCATGCTTTGTTTGTCATAGGTTCCAAACGGCTACATGTAAATTTTGAGATTCCAGAATATAAGTTTAATTATATGGGGAAAGCTGGCGGAAGATAAAAATAGTGTGATTGGGTGCAGACTTTAATGGTTTGCACCTTTTATCGTTTAAGAGAGGTGTTTATATGGCAGTTAATCCTGTTGTAGCAAAGATAGTTGCACAGTTGGCTATTAAAGCAGCTACTGATGCAGAAACAAGGAAAAGACTCTTGATACTTATCCTTGCTCCTATATTATCTGTTTTGCTCATTATTACAATGTTCTTTTATATTCTTACCAATCCACTGGAATTTTTGGGGCAGTTCTTTGACAGCGATTCCTTGACTCAGGTAGAACAACTACAAAATGATTTTGGAATGTATCAAAGTATATTGGAGACTGATACAGATTATGTTGAAAGCTATGGACAAAGTTTTGAGGGAGTAACTATATCCAATGAAGGTGAAACCCCAGTTGTTTATTATAATCAGCTTGATAGTAGATGGGCGGATAAACCCTATGGAACAGATGATATTGGGGGATATGCGTGTGGGCCCACTTCAATGGCTATGGTTGTATCGAGCCTTACAGAAACTACAATAGATCCTATTCAAATGGCAAAATGGGCATATGAAAAGGGCTATTGGTGTGAGAATAGTGGTTCATATCATACACTGATTCCAGGGGCAGCAAAAGCTTATGGATTGAATGTCTATGGCTGTTCAGCGAGTGAATCTCAGCGTATTGTGGACGCTTTATCATCAGGCAAGCTTGTAGTTGCTATTATGTCAAAAGGACATTTTACTTCAAGCGGACATTTTATTGTACTTAGAGGAGTAACAAAAGAAGGAAAGATACTTGTCGCAGATCCGGCAAGTAATAAAAGAAGTAAAGAGGAATGGGATTTATCAATCATATTAAATGAAGCAAGTAAACATGCAGGTGCAGGGGGACCATTCTGGATAATCGAAAGCAAGGGGGCTCAAAATGAATAGAAAAATTATGATTGAATTGATTATATATGCAGTTGTTGTTATTGTGGGACTTATTTTACTTTTTACCTCAAATACAAATACACTCAATAAAAAGAATGATTTACATAATGGAGGTGCAGGACATGCTATTATATCTGTCCAGTAGCGGAAAGAGTGAACTTTTAGACTTTTTGGAAGTAGAAAATGAGCAGAAATCGGATTTGCTGGTAAAAAAACTGGTAGGCAGGTTTTCGTTAAAACAATTTGTAGTGAAGGATATGAGAAATTATCATAACTATAAATGGTTTATGGTTGATATAGCTTGTATTGAAGATACTCTGGAAGATTTTATAATAGCAGTCCAGTCTTTTCAAATGATGTTTAATAGCCGTATTATAGTGGTTTTATCAGGCACAAGTGATAATAGACATATTGAAAAGCTATTGGAACTGAAAGTTACTGACATTATAACAGCTACTTCTGGGGAAGAGCTAAAAGATGAGATTAGAGAATGCTTGAGTAAGGATGGGATGCAAAGATATAAGCAGCTTGTACAACCTGAAAAGCATGAAATTATAAAACCCATTGATAACAAACCAGATGAGATAGAGATACCAAAATATAAGTGGAAAGCTCAAAATGTTAAAATTGCAATCGCAGGAGCCGACCGAAGAAACGGTGTAACGGTAACGGCTTTTAACTTTGCAAACTGGCTGATAGCCCGTGGAGCCACAGCTTGCTATGTTGAAATGAACATGAATAGGGATTTGCATTACTTGATTGAGAGATACACCTATGAAAAAGTAGGTGAACATTATCCAATAGGTGATGTGGATTGCTTTTTGATTAATGAAGTTGATAAGGAATATAACTTTATTATCTATGATTGTGGTGTTTTGAAGGAAATGACAAGTACTTTTAAAAATGCAGATAAAAGGCTAGTTTGTGGAAGTCTTCTGCCTTATGAGGAAAAGAACTACTCGAAACTTTTAAAACTATGTGGAAATTTAACGGTTAATAAAATGGGTCTATGTGTGCCCAAAGAGTTTCAAGAAGATTGCAAAACAACCTTTGGAGAAGAGCTGCTGATTGCGGAAGCTTCACATGATTTATTTAGTGACAATGTAAATGAGCATATCTACCAGCCTATTATTGAGGAGTATATTTTAATGGATAAAAAGGGTTAGGGAGATGAAAATCTCCCTGATACACTAACGAGGAGGATATCATGGCAAAAATTGAATTTATGACAAATGCTTTTCAATCAGATTTAAAGCCAAGGGCAAGGCTTGTTCTTAATTGTCTTGCTCTTCATTGCAATAAAGATGGGCAATGCTTTCCTTCAATTAGAACAATAGCCAGAGAATGCGGATATAGTGTTAATACTGTAAAGCGAGCATTGGATGATTTAGTTAAGGCTGGGTTTGTTGTTAAGGAAGCAAGATTTGATAAGGAGCGTAAACATGGAGGACAGACTTCAAATTTGTATACACTGAATATTGTGGAGACAAAGAAGGATGAAAAACAGGGAGTCAATGAGGAGAAGGGCAAAAATAACGAGAAGGAAGGTAGTTTGAAAAAGGTAGCCGTTAAAAAGGATAATGTGAATAGTGGGCTGGGGGAAACTCATTTGTGTAATGATGATTTTCGTGAGATTAAAAGAGGAGAAAAAAGATACAGCAGCTATGAATTTACATGGGCTGGGGAGCAGCCCAAAGGTGCATCCCCTTGAAATGTACAGTTGAAATAAAATAATGTACTTATGAGAAAAGAAGTATTGATATAAGATATGGTTTAGGATGTTATATAAAAATAGAAGGTAAGATGTTTAGATGGTGCTTAATTATTGTAAAATGTCGGAAATAGGGATATAATTGGATGATGGAAACATTTATATTGATAATAATAAAACGTACATTAAGCAAACAAAAACTTTAGAATGGAAGATAGGGATTGTAGCATTACTGTATTACTGTTAAAATAAAAAATCGAATTTGGGGGTATTGCATGAGAACTATATTTGAACTTTGTAAACCAAGAGAAAGTGTTTTTGATGAGAAAAAGCGTGAGGATGTCCTAAACTTATCTGATTTATTAGAAGGCAATATTGATCCTGCATCTTTCTTTGAGGAAAACTACCTTACTAATGGTATGACAGTATTATTTGATGCTGCTTTTAAGCGATTTCTAGGTGAAGGAGCTTCAGGTGTTATTAAACTAACCCAAGCTATGGGTGGAGGGAAAACGCATAATATGTTAGCACTTGGATTAATTGCAACTAATCCAGATTATCGTTTGAAATTCCTACCCGACGAGAAATATACAAAGATAGGTAAAGTTAGAATGGTAGCATTTACTGGTCGTGAGAGTGATGCACCTTTTGGTATTTGGGGGGCAATTGCAGAACAGCTTGGCAAAAAAGATATGTTTAACCAATATTATAGTCCGCTTTCTGCACCGGGAGAAACGGCATGGATTAAGTTGTTAGAAGGTGAACCTTTATTAATTCTACTTGATGAGCTTCCACCTTATTTGGAAAATGCCAAATCAAAGACTATTGGAAATTCAGATTTGTGTACTGTAACATCAACAGCTCTTGCAAACCTCTTTTCAGCACTTGGGAAAGGACAGCTTTCAAATGTGTGTTTGGTGGTGTCTGATTTAAAGGCAACATATGAAAGCGGAAGTGAACTGATACGGTCTTCCTTTAAAAATCTTGAAAATGAAGTTAATAGAAGTGCATTGAATATTGAGCCTGTTGGAAGTACGTCCGATGAGGTTTATTACATATTGAGAAAAAGATTGTTTGAAAATATGCCTGAAGCTAATGAAATTAATCAGGTTGCTCTTGGCTACCAAGAAGCAGTTTCGAATGCTAAGAAGATGAGTTTTACAACTGTAACACCTGAACATATTTACACAGGAATTAAAGATAGTTATCCATTTCACCCTTCAATCAGAGATTTGTATGCAAGGTTCAAAGAAAATCCCGGTTTCCAGCAAACCAGAGGATTGATTAGACTTATGCGCCAAATTGTAACCGGGCTGTATGCAGACAATGGGAAACACGCAAAAAATAAGTATCTTATTAATGTTTTTGATTTTGACCTGAACGATCGCAATATGCTTACTACAGTATCACAAATCAAGCCTGAACTTTCTAATGCAATTGCTCATGATATTGCTTCAAATGGAAAAGCTGTAGCAGAGGAAATCGATTCACAGTATCAGCAGAACCTTGTAAGTGATGTTAGTAAACTTATACTTGTAGCATCCCTTGCAAATGTTCCAAATGCATTGTTAGGACTTACACTGAGTGAAGTAATTGCAAATCTCTGTGAACCTAATAGAGATATTGCAGGACTCAAAAGAGCCTTAGATGAGTTTCAGATGAGAGCTTGGTATTTGGAGCATGATAAAGATGGAAAGCTATTTTTTAAGAATACAAAAAATATGATCGCTGAGCTTCATTCGCTTGTTGAATCATATGATAATGACGGAGTGAAATCTACAACACTAAAAAAATTTTTAACTGAGAAATTTAAGCCTAATACAGGAGATTGCTATCAGGACTTATTAATATTTCCTGCTGTTGACGAGATTAATCTGTCTCAAGACAAAGTATCTTTAGTATTATTTGAACCATACACAGGAATAGGCTTACATCCTGAATTGCAAAAATTCTATGATAATGCTCTTTATAAGAATCGTGTGATGTTTTTATCCGGGGGCAGAGACACAATGAATAGGCTTTATGCTGCTGCCAAGGAATTAAAAGCAATTGAGCGTATTATTAAAAATATGATTGATGAAAAGGTGCCCGAAGACAATCAACAGTTCCAACTAGCTCAGGATACTAAGATTAAAAAAATTACTGCTGTGTTAAGTGCCGCACAGCAGACATTTGGTGTGCTTTATTACCCAAATAAAAACGGAATACAGAGTGCTGATTTCTCGATGGAGTTTAAAGGTAATAATTATAATGGTGAAGACCAAATAAGAAAACTCTTGATTGAAAAACAAAAGCTAACAGATAAAACAGTTGACGACACAATGAGACGTAAGTGTGAGGACAGGCTCTTTACTAGAAAAGAAATGAGATTCTCTGAAATAAAAAGTAGAGCAGCTACAGAAACTTCTTGGCAATGGCACCATCCTAAGGCACTGGATGCGTTACTTTCAAGTTGCGTTGAAAAGGATTTATGGCGTGCTCATGGAGAGTATATTGAAAAGGGACCCTTTGCTAAAGAACCTACAAGTGTAACTGTGTCTCAAAAGGGTGAAAACGAGGAGACAGGGAAAGTTACTCTCCGATTGATGCCTAAGTTTGGGGATAAGATTTATTATGAAGTAGGAGCACCAGCAACAACAAGCTCACTTCAAGTGGAAGATCCTAATAATTTTGAAACGACAGAATTAAAAGTGTCTTTTCTTTGTGTTGATAGCTCAGGTGAACATCCATCAGGTGAACCTACTCTATGGACTAGAGATATTAAAGTAAGGCATAAATTTGTTGATACTGGTAATGGACAGACGTTGCATTTGAAAGCCCAACCGGGAGTAAAGATAAAATATACAACCGATGGCTCCGATCCAAAGGAAAATGGTGGTGTTTATGAAGGAGAGGTTCTTATACCTTCAAACACTAAATTTGTACAGGTTGTTGCAGAATATGATGACAGTTTTTATGACTCACAAACAATCCGTGTTGATATTAACAAGAAAAAAGAACTTGTGATAGATAAAGAAAGACCGCTTTTATTGATGCACAGTTTCAAAGCAAAAGATACCAAAGAGAGTTATGATAACTTGGCAGTTTTCAAGAAATATGCAGATGTTCTTTGTGATGTGCGGATTGTTTTATTTAAATTAGATGATAAAGGTAGTGACAGTGGATATATTGAATTGAATATTGATACAAAAATTGCTACTACTGCTGAAATGGTTGAAATTGCTATTGACAATCTTAAGAATTCATTCATTACTAATGGTAGGGCAAATATTGAATTTGAATGTGGAAGTGTTTCATTTAAAACAGGTCAAGCATTTTATGACTTTGTTAATGAAAAACAAATTAGTTTGTCTCAGTTTAGACAAGAGGAGATAAAAATAAAATGAGTGAGAAGCTAAGAACCTTGGGGTTTGGATTTCGTCCTGAGGAGAGCTTGCACCACTTTTTAGTTCACGTACCCGCAAAAGCAGAGGCTACCGTTACGATATATGAGCGGTTTTCATGGCAATATGATGTGCGGGAACAAAAAATTAATATGTATGATGAGGATAAGGCGAAGGCTGAGATCTCAAAACACAAGTGGAAGCTCTTGATGGAGGTAATGCAGACAGAATTTAATGCAAGATTAAAAAAAGCAAAAAAGCCGCAAGGCAAGTTTATAATAGGGCAAACTCCTGTAGAAAGGCTGCTGGGGAAAGAGATGCTTCTTCTGGTGTGGGCGGTTGAGGATTGTGATCCGGCTGTTATACCAACTGCTACTCGAAACTGGTTAGGTCTTGCCCCGGAAGAACGCTGGTGGCTGTATACAATGACAAATGCTGCTACAGGTGGGTTAAATGACCGCACAGGATGGAGAAAAGCTCTTCGATATGCATTAACAGAAAATCCGATTGAAGAGCAAAGGCAGTACTCTCTTTTTGATATGATGATTAAAAAGGGTGAAGAGGAATAATTTGAGGAGTGTGAATATATGGCACAAGATAAATCTTTCATAGAAGTACAATTTCCAGTTTCAAAAGTATCAAAGGAAAGCTATAAGGAAAGAAAAGCAAATTTAGGACAGACTCTTACAGGTTTGGGTAAATGGTGGGGAAGAAAACCGCTCGTACTAGTTAGAGCAGCGATTCTTGGACTTTTAATGCCCGCTTCAAATGATGCTAAAAAAGACATGGATATATTTCTTAAAATCATGACCATGGACAAAAAAGGATTATTGCATCGAAAGAGGAAACCGATATCTGTAGCTGATATTTTTGAAGTTCTTACAAATAGAGAAAAGGAAACTTACTTTGCTAGTAATACCAGTCTAAAATGGAAAAATGGCTTAACAGCCGAAGAAAAATTGGAAATTACAAATAAGGCATGGAATCGATTTACATATGATAAAAAGATTACCTATTGTGTTCGCCCGGAGGAAGTATCGAATATTGACATATCTGAATGGAAGGAAATTAATTCTCATTTAGGTACTACTGCTACCAATTTGAATGAATTGGTTGAGCAGTTAGGAATTAAGAGATTTGGACATAAGGCAGTCATTGGAGACTGCTTTTGCGGAGGTGGTTCGATTCCTTTTGAGGCAGCACGTATGGGAAATGATGTTTTTGCATCTGACTTAAACCCAATAGCAGGGCTTTTGACTTGGTCAAATCTGAATATAGCTGGAGCAAGTGAACAAATAATTAGTAACTTGCGAGAATTTCAACAAAAAGTATTTGATGCAGTTGATAAACAGATATTAGAATGGGGAATTGAAACAAATGAGAATGGAGATAGGGCAAACTCATATTTATATTGTTATGAAACGCTTTGTCCAGAATGCGGATATAGAGTTCCAATTTTACAGTCATTTATTATTGGTAAAGGGACAAAAACAATAGTTGAGTTAATTGAAAACAGTAGTCAGAAAAATTACAATTTTAAAATAATACAAAATGTGTCAAAAGAGGAATTGGAAAAGGCAAGTAAAAGAAAAACTATTGCTAATTACAAATTATGCTGTCCACATTGTGATAAAGAAACACCCATTCCAAGTATCCGTAGAGACATGGATGATGGAATTAAACGACCATTCAGATATAATACCCCAAATAGTTTGAGAAAATGGAAAAAAGAAGATTTTGCTTATGAAATGACTGATGTTTTTACCGAAAGGTTATATTGCATACGATACGAAAGCATAGAAAAAACCTCAACAAAATCGAACAGATATTACACTGCACCAACAGAGCAAGATATAAAACGTGAAGAAAAAGTTCAAGAGATATTAAGTCTTCATTTTACCAAATGGCAGGAGAATGGAATAATTCCATCAACACCAATTGAAGCTGGCTGGAATACAAATCAATTAACATATGAAAAAGGATGGACTCATTGGCATCATCTTTTTAATTCCCGACAACTTCTTACGCATGGGTTGTTTATGCAGAATATATTTGAACTTGCAAAGTCAAATGAAGAATTGGTCATAGGAATGTTAGGGGTTAATAAAATATCTGATTGGGATTCTAAGCTTAGTATTTGGGATAGCTATGCAGGATGTGAAATAATCAAGAATACATTTATGAACCAAGCGTTTAATACTCCATTTAATTATGGAACAAGAGGTTTGAGTTCAATTTCTACCTCTTGGTTTTTTAATATAAATAATTTTGAAATCCTTAATAAGTCAAAAGTAACGTTGAATGATGCAAGATTGATACAAGACAAATCCGATTTATGGATAACAGATCCACCATATGCTGACGCAGTAAACTATCATGAATTATCTGAGTTTTTTTTAGCATGGGATAAACATTTGTTAAAAAAAGCATTTCCTGACTGGTATGTTGATAGTAAAAGAGTTCTTACAGTTCGTGGTCAGGGTGAATCCTTTAAAAATGCCATGGTTGAGATTTATAAAAATCTTGCTGACAACATGCCAGATAATGGGATGCAAATTATAATGTTTACACATCAAGATGTTAGTGTTTGGGCAGATTTAGCACTCATTGTCTGGTCAGCTGGATTGCAAGTTGTTGCGGCATGGAATATAGCAACTGAAACTGAAAGTGGAGGTCTAAAAGAAGGCAACTATGTTAAAGGAACAGTTTTACTTGTTTTAAGAAAACAGCAATCTACTGAAACAGCTTATTTAGATGAACTTTATCCAGACATTGAGATAGAAGTTAAAAATCAAATAAATAGCATGCATTTATTGGATAATAAAGAGGAGCCAAATTTCTCAGATGCAGATTATATTTTAGCTGCTTATGCAGCAGCACTAAAAGTTTTAACTTCTGTAAAGCGTATAGAGGATATTGATGTAACATATGAACTTACTCAAGAGCGGAAAAAGGGTGAATTGTCATCTGTAGCAAAATTAATCGAATCAGCAAAAAAAATTGCTTATGATCAATTAATACCGTTTGAATTTGATAATTTTATTTGGCGTTCTCTTTCGCCCGATGAAAGGCTATATATAAAAGGTTTAGAAATTGAAAAGAACAATATTTATCAACTATCCAATTATCAGGAGCTTGCTCGAGGTTTTGGAGTTGCTGAATATAAGGACTTCATGGAAAATACCAGAGCAAATGCTGCAAGACTAAAAACACCTAATGAGTGGGCAAACCGAAATATTGGTGCAGAGAGTGGTTTTGCTTCATCACTATTAAGGAATGTTATGATGGCGTTGTATTTAATAGACAAAGAGGATAATGTTCAGGCAGGTAAAAACTGGCTTAAAAATGAAGTGGAAGATTATTGGAACAATAGAGAAAGGATATGCGAATTTTTAAATTACATATCCACATTTGAGCCGATTTATAACATGGAACACTGGAATAGTTCTGCAAAAGCCGCTTCAATACTCAAAGAACTTGTGGCGAATGATATGATTTAAGGATAATATAGAAACTTACAAGTGGGTGAGGTTTTGATAAATAGATTTTCTTCAAGAGTAAAAAGGCTTGACAGAGTTTTTTTAAATGAAAAATTAAAAAATGCAAAAAGTTATGATCGTATTGCCGGATTCTTTAGCTCTTCCATTCTTGAAATTGCTGGAGAGGAAATAGAGTCTATTTCTGGTACGGTTAGACTCATTTGCAATGCATGCCTTGAAAAAGATGATGTAGTAACTGCAACCGCTGCGGCAAATGCTTTACGTAAGGAATGGTGTGCAAACGAGCCAGAACAAGAATATTCCAGTAATTCACCGAGACTAAAAAAACTCTATGATTTACTAAGAAGTAAGAAGCTTATTGTAAGGGTCTTACCAAACGATGTATTTGGTTTAATTCATGGAAAAGCAGGTGTGATTACTCTGGCAGATAATCATAAAACAGCTTTTATCGGAAGTGTTAATGAGACATATTCTGGTTGGAGATTAAACTATGAAATGTTATGGGAAGACGATAGTGATGAAGCCATTAAGTGGGTGCAGGATGAGTTTGATTATTTTTGGCATCATCCATCCGCAATTCCACTCTCTGATTTTGTAGTTGAAGACATAGGACGTATCTCTGGACGTGAAGTTATTGATGATATAACAAAATGGAAAGCTGCTCCAGAGCCAGCACAGGTGGTTGTTGAATCGCCGGTGTACCGTAAGGAACTTGGTCTTTGGGAGCATCAAAAGTTTTTTGTAGATACTGTATTCCGTGACCATCAAAAAAGCTATGGAGCAAGATATGTTTTGGCAGACCAAGTGGGGCTTGGGAAGACAATTCAGCTTGCTCTATCTGCCCAACTTATGGCTTTGAGCGGCAGTAACCCCATTTTGATTATTGTTCCAAAGACATTGATTTGGCAATGGCAAGATGAGATGAAAAATCTACTTGGTATGCCTTCAGCTGTTTGGACAGGCAGAGAGTGGCAAGATGAAAATGAAATAAAATATCCGCCAATAGAGGATATAAGGAAGTGTCCTAGAAAGGTTGGAATTATTTCACAAGGTCTTATTGTAAATGGACGTGATGAATACATAGAACAACTTTTATCAATGCAGTATGAATGTGTAATAGTTGATGAATCGCACAGAGCAAGACGTAAAAATTTAGGCGAAGGGAAAGAAAATGATAAGCCACAGCCTAATAATCTGATGGACTTTCTTTTAAAGATTTCAAAAAATACACACAGTATGTTGCTTGCAACTGCGACACCAGTTCAGATGTATCCTATAGAGGCATGGGATTTGCTCTATATTTTGTCGCAAAAAAATGATGGCGTACTTGGTAGCGAGTTATCAAAGTGGCGTACAAATCCAGAAAAAGCATTAAATTTAATAATGGATAGAGAGCGTATTAATTCAAATATTGATGGGCTTCTTGAACAGTGTGAGTGGCTTCGCAATCCGTTCCCGCCAGCATCCGAAGACCCTATGAATTTTGGTGTCTTAAGAAGAAATTTAGGTCTATCGGATGATACTTTTGTTATTAAACCAGATGTATTTAGAGAAATTATAACGGGCAGAAGTCCAGATAGTCGCCGGGTTGGAAGAATATTAGAAAATGGGTTTATGCAAAACCATAATCCATTTATTCGTCATATCATTAGGAGAACAAGGGAGTTCTTGGAAAATAACAATAACCCGGAAACAGGTGAACCATATTTAAAAAAGATTGAAGTTGTTTTGATGGGAGAAGATGAAAAAGAAGCAATTAAGCTAACACCTTATTTGAAAGAGGCATATGAGTGTGCGGAGGAGTTTTGTGAACTTCTAAGTAAAAGAGTTAAAGGTGGAGGCTTTATTAAAACATTGCTCCTAAAAAGAGTTGGAAGTACTATGGTTGCCGGGCTTTCTACTGCTCAAAAGATGCTCAATTGGGGCATAGAGTCTGAATCCATATTTGATGAAGACGATGATGAATTTGAAGAAGAAACTCCGAAGAGAGGAAGAAAAAAGCAATCAGCAGAAGATGAAAAGTATAGCGAGGTTAAGGATTTAACTGAGCCTGAACGAGAATGCTTACGTAGGTTTGTAAATAAGCTTGATGCTAACAAAGATAAAGATCCAAAATATGAACTACTGCTCTCACTTCTAAAGGAGAAGAAATTCGCAGAAAAAGGATGCATCATTTTTTCTCAATACTATGATTCAGCATTATGGGTTGCAACAGAGTTATCAAATGTGTTGAAAAATACTGCTATTGGACTCTATGCAGGCGGTGACAAATCAAGAATAATAACTGATGGAATATTTAAAAAGTGTACTAAAGAGGATATAAAACGCAAAGTACGCTCACGTGAAATAAAAATCCTTATTGGTACTGATGCTGCATCGGAAGGATTAAATCTACAAACACTCGGAACCTTAATTAATCTTGACTTGCCATGGAACCCTACAAGGCTTGAGCAAAGAAAAGGTCGTATACAGCGTATTGGACAGGAAAATGATAAAGTGTTTATTTATAACATGAGATATAAAGATTCGGTTGAAGATAGAGTTCATGACATGCTGTCACAGAGGCTTCAGAATATAAGCAGTATTTTCGGGCAGCTGCCGGATGTGCTCGAAGATGTGTGGGTGCAAATAGCGTTGAACAACAAAGCTGAGGCTGAAAGAATTATTGATGAAATCCCTAAACAGCATCCTTTTGAGATTCGTTATGAGCGGCAGGCAATTGGCAATATTGACTGGGAAAGCTGTACTATGGTATTAAGTGAAAGAGAAAAATATAAAACATTATTGGAAAGTTGGAAATAAAATAAGTTATTTTTATTATGATTTACTAAGAGGCATGGAGATCGGGGTTTTTGGATGTTTTTTATCTCAAAAACCCCGATTTAACATCAACCACATTCTTAAGTTCATACCCCTTAGCGTTCATAGAAGCCACTTTCAAAGCCACCAGGTTTATATCCGTACAAAAAACCTGAGCAATCTGGTGTATATCATACCCCTCTTTTGCATAGGAAAAAACTTCATCATCTGGAAGAAGTATCTCTGCTGCAAATAAGTTGGCTTCATATTCAGGTCGGCTTTTCATGTCATATAAAACAAATTCCTGCAAGCAAATATTTTTTGCTAAATCTCTATGTAGGAGGTCATGACCTAATTCATGTGCACATACCAGCCTTCTTGTGCGTTCATCAAGACTTTCATTAATTACTGCAAAACGGTTACGCTTAATATATTTATACATACCTTTGAGGCTTCCTAAATCAGCGAAAAAAACTTCGACTCCGGTAGATTTACACAATTCAAATGGATCTCGTGTATCAAACCTTTTTATAATATTACTTGCCATAGCCTGAATATTCTCTTTGTTGGTCATGTTCTCACCCCCTGATGCAATGCCAATATTCTCACCAATAAAGTGTACCATGAAAAATAAAATAAATCATTCCTTTGTTTTATGAGAATTTTTTTTAGGTGAATATTTCTTGTTATTATCTTTAGCCCTCCAATACATTTCTGTAATCGCTCGAAAAACCTTATCCTTATCTTCCTCATTTAATTCTCCACCTGCAAATAACCCACCAACTTCTTCAACCAATTTCTTTGCATCTTTCTTTCCACGGGTACCGTACTTGGCTGTAGCTTCTTGGACAAAATTGTCCTTATCAGACATTAAATCTTCAATTGTTGTATCTAAAGCCTTGCAAAGTTTATTTAATATAGCTACATCTTTTGGATAACGTTTATTACTTTCATAGTTTTGAATAGAACGCAAAGATAATCCAGCATTACTTGCTAACTCTTGTTGGCTCATTCCTGCCAAGGTCCTCAATTCTTTAATTTTATCACCAAACAACATAATATTGGCTCCTTCCTAAGATATAACTTTTAATATGCAATATCGTACACAAAAACCATATTGACAGACGAACAAACGTTCATGTATAATATGGTATATGATATATGCAACAACGTTCGTATTAAATATAACATTTTTACGAAACGAATGTCAATAAGAATCTCGAGGAGGACAAGATATGCGTAAGGAAAGCAGAGTAATGAAACAATGTACACTTTTATATAAAGGATTGAATATTGATCGTTTGGCAGTATTACATAAGACAAAATTGCTTTTGGAAATATACCGTCCTGTTGTGTGGTCAACACAAAACAGACTTAATGAAGTATGTGAGACTACTGCATGTTATTGGAGCAAAAATTTAGAACATGCATTAGACTATCTTGAAAATTTTGCACCCGAAATCGAAAGAGATAAGTTTAATCAGAAGGTGCACTCTTTGTTTGAAACACATTGGCTGATATCGATGATAGATTCAGCAATGAGCAAAATTTATGAGTATCCTGATAATGGCAAGCTGTACCATGAAATACTGGTTAAGCAGTACATGACAGTTATAAAGTATTCAGAGCAGGAAATGTTGGAACTATTAAATATGGAGCGTAGTACTTATTATGATAAAAAAAGAGAAGCGATTGACCTTTTTGCAATTTGCTTATGGGGTTATACCATTCCGACATTAAAAGGAATCATTGTTGGTCAAGAAGGTGAAGGCATACCAAGTTTTTTCTATCAATCCGTGGACCCCGACTAAATTCCAACTAAGCCCCGAGCATATTCCTACTGTTTCCAAACTTACAAGCTGATATACTGGCTATGCTGGTGGATTATGTCATAAATTTAATGATATCAGTATCCTCAAACTCTATAAGGGTGTTTGGGGATTTTTTTATGCATTAATTCAAAGTAAATATAAGGCTAATGAGGCTGGATGTGATTGATTTCACTTCCGGCTTTTTTTATGCCCGAAATCAGGAGTCGGCAGTATGAAAAGATGGGAGCCATACAACACCCATTATCCGTGATTTCCAAATTTTGTTTAGAGCTATCAAGACAAAAATTTGGAGGTTTTAAGATGGATAATGAAAAGAAATTTTATTTAAGGGTAGGTCAAAATGCAGAAGAGGTTTCAGAGGAGATTTATAAAGAGTACTACAAAATGAGAAGGAGAGAGCGATATCTGGAAGAGCGGGATATAGCACATGGGCAGTTCTTATATTCACAGTTTGACAATGTTTATGAAGACATTTTAGGTGAAGAACTGCTGAAAGACAGTACTAAAGAAGATGTTTGTGATTCCGTTGTTACAAAGGTAATGATAGAAAAACTAAGAAAAAGCCTGAAGCTTCTTAATGATGAAGAACTGGAATTAATAATTGACTTGTTCTATAAAGAAAAAAGCCAACGTCAATTATCAAGGGAAATTGGTATTCCGTTGATGACAATAAACAGTAGAAAGGATTGCATTTTAAAAAAACTCAAAAAACATTTGGAAAATTAATAAATTATTTCGTACACCCCCCTCACTTTTTCGGCTTAAAAGTGAGGGGGATTTTTTGTCCTTCTTATGCTCCTTGAAAACTGAAGACACTGTATATCAGGACAACTACCTTTGCCACCATAAGGGAAGCAACAAAAAGCGGATCGCCATGACCTTTATTAAAAGAGAGCGAAATCATCCGGCTAAAAATAGTCTTTGGAAGGACTAATTGCGATGACAGGTAAAGGGATAGATAATGATACTTCTGCCTTGAACGCCTCACCGCATTGGGCAGCCTGCAATGAATGACAGGATAACGCTCATTTGGTTTGAGAACTTATAACCATGTCAGCTTATATGATGCTATTTCCAATAGCAACTTGATATACCCCCTTAGTTATCAGGGATGTTGAGAACAAATATGATACAAAAATTCTAATGTTAAATTTATATATTTGACAGCAGATACTGTGGTGGACTTATAAAGATTATGGCCCACCACAGCAATGTGCTGTCAAGTGTTAGAAACGAAGGAGAGAATAAGGATGTTTGAAATAAATACAAGTGATGAAGCATTAATGCTATCATACTTTGAAAATCACAGAGATAAAAAGGTTTATAGATACCTTTTTACATTTGACACAAGCTATATATTCGTAGTTAAAGAGAACAAAAGTATTAACAATTATTTTGTCATCTGCATGGATAAGGATTCGATGGTTCCATTACTAAAAAGTAAAAAGGTTTATACAGATGAGTATAAAGATAAATTGATATATAAATTTATTGCAACATCAGACTATCAAGTAACACTTCCGGAAAACCCCAATACCTTGATTGAATATATTTTCAGGAAATTATTGCCGGAAAATGGCTTTAAAATAAGGGAAGAGCAAATTGAACTTTCTATAAATATGTATGCAGGAATTAAAAACAACTGTATTTCAATATGTGAAGCAGAAGTTGGAACTGGGAAAACTTATGCGTATATTGTAGCTGCTGTAGTCTATGCATTATATGAAAGGCAAAGTAAAGAATGTACAGGCAAAGAAGATTCCATACCATGTGTAATCTCTACATCCAGTATTGATTTACAGAATGCCATTATCAATAATTACGTTCCGACTTTATCAGAAATATTATATAAAAACAGAGTTATAAATCGTCCGCTAAGTGCAGTATTAAGAAAAGGTAAAGAGCATTACTTTTGTAAAATTAGGTATGAACGGCTGGTAGAATACTTAAATAGTAGTAAAAAGGCCGTTGATAGAGATTTGTTAGAAAAGCTTAATGCACCTGATCTTGGGAACTCAATTGACTTGGATGAAAGAAAAGGATTAAAAAACCATATTGTACAGAAAATTAATGTTCCAAAAAATTGTGAAAAAAGCTGTCCTAGATTTAAGGAATGTGAGTACATTAAATACATGGAATATGTAAAAGCATCTTTTCATGATTTTCAGGTATGTAACCACAATTATTATCTAGCTGATGCAGTCAAAAGATCAAAAGGAAGGCACACTCTGATTCCTGAACATTCAATTGAAATTATAGATGAAGCCCATAAGTTGATGGATGCAGCCATACAAATCCTTGGTAAAAGCTTTTCAGGTGAAGATATAACAATAATGACGAATATGATTCGGAGTAATCTGAAAGGTAAAAAAGCATTTTTAAACTCAGCAAAACTCAAGCTGGAAAGATTATGCGTATTGAGGACAAGATTTTTTAGAAGCCTGCTTTCAAACATTAATAGAGAACTTATCAATGATGACGTATCTAAAATAGGAGTTACAATAGGCCATAATGAAAAAGAAATCCTAGTTGAAATGCTTTTACAAATAAGCAATATAAAAGGCTATTGCTATTCCTTTATTTCTAAAAGCAGGGAATTGGAAATGATGGTTTTAGAAATAGAGCAGCAGCTTGACAAGATATTAAAAACAAATGATATCTTATATTGGCTTGAGAATCCCAGAAGTGAAAATCTTGTAGCAATTTGTGGGATTCCCATTGATTTGGAGTATCAGTTATATCAAGTGTTATGGAAAAATGGGATTCCTAAAATTGTTACATCAGGAACATTGTCTGATGATATTGGATTTGATTATTTTAAACGTAATACCGGGATAAATTTAATAACATCAAGCAGTACAAGTGAAATAAGTTATTTATCACCATTTAATTATAATAAAAATGCATTGCTATATATAAGTGAAAGAGTGCCGTTCCCGAACAAACAATGTGAAGAATACATAAAAGCTGTAGCAGAGGAAATCACAAACCTTATTAATGCAACATGGGGACATACTGTTATTTTATTTACATCATATACATTGCTATCAAAGGTTTATGAGTTGGCCCGGAGTAAAATTAAATACCCTCTTTTAAAAATGGACAAAAGTCAGAAGAACATCGTAGAAGCTTTTAAAAATAGCGGAAACGGTGTTCTTTTTGCTACAGGCTCTTTTTGGGAAGGAGTGGATTGTCCTGGTGATATTTTATCATCTCTGATTATTGTGAATTTACCGTTTCCTACACCTAATCCAATTGGAGAGTACAAAAAAGAACAGTCTGATTCTATTGAAGAATTTATTGATGCCATAGTGTTTCCAGAAATGCTAATCAAATTGAAGCAGGGCATGGGAAGATTGATTCGATGTGAAACAGATACCGGGGTTATAGCAATCCTTGATTTTAGGATTAGTAAAAATGGCAAGTACAGAAAAAGAGTTTTGAAAGCTTTAGCTCAGTATGAAGTAACAGATTCAATTGATGATGTGAGGGCTTTTATTAGAAAAGTGAAGGAAGAAGATTATTTCAAAAAATGATTTTTAAAATTGCATTATTTGGAAAGGAGTCAATATGAACACTGAAATCATGTTTAGCAGTAAATCAGATGAGTGGGAAACTCCACAGCAGTTTTTTGACAAGCTTCACAAAGAGTTCAATTTTCAACTAGATGTTTGTGCTACTGCTGAAAATGCTAAGTGTGACAAGTATTATACCAAAATTGATGATGGATTATCACAATCTTGGCATCATTGGGCACAGCGATGTTGGATGAATCCGCCATACGGCAGAAATATAGATAAATGGATAAAAAAAGCCTTTGATGAATCACAAGAAGGTGCAACCGTAGTTTGTCTTATTCCAGCAAGAACAGATACAAAATATTGGCATACATACTGTATGAAAGCACATGAAATAAGATTTGTAAAAGGTAGGCTGAAATTCAGTAATTCAAAGGACTGTGCACCATTTCCGTCAGCTATTGTAGTATTTAAGCCTACTTTAAAACAACTGAAGGTTTCATCATATTAAAGAAATGAATAAATCTTATATAACACAGGGAGATAGACAAAGAAGAATTTGTCCGTCTCCTTTTTTTGTTGAAACGATATGTCCTGGTTTTATTGTGAGGAGGTCTCTTATGGACAATACATTAAAATATGCAATGAAATTAGCATTTTTAAACCAACTATATGGTAAAAAGCTAATTACTGATAAAGAGTACAATGTTATTAAATCAGATTTGATGAAGAAACATAAAATTGTATCCGAGCAATAGTTGTTGAAATGTATTCTAAACTTTAGTATAATTAGTACTGAATAAGAATACAAAAAGGGGAACTTAAAATGGCAGAAGTAAAAGTGATACAAGCAAATCCAAATAGAATAAATAGAAATACCTCAAAAATTATTGAGAGAATTCGTGTGGCTGCTTATTGTAGAGTAAGCACAGATTCTGAAGAACAGTTAACAAGTTATAATTCACAAGTAATGCACTATAAATCCATGGTTGAGTCTGAGCCGGAATGGGAGCTCGTTGATATATATGCAGATGAAGGCATCAGTGGAACTCAGACTGATAAAAGAGTAGAGTTTCAAAGAATGATTAATGATGCAGTTGCGGGAAGAATTGATTTAATCATAACCAAATCTATATCAAGGTTTGCACGTAATACATTGGACACATTAAAATATGTACGGTTATTAAAGGACTATAATGTAGCCATTCTTTTTGAAAAGGAAAACATTAATACATTGACTATGAATGGTGAAATGCTATTGGTGATATTAAGCTCATTAGCACAACAAGAAAGTGAATCCATTTCTGCCAATGTAAAAATGGGTTTGAAGATGAAAATGAAAAGAGGAGAGCTGGTTGGTTTTCATGGATGTCTGGGATATGACTATAATCCGATTGATAAAACACTCTCTGTTAATGAGGAAGAAGCAGAAATTGTAAGATACATTTTTAGAAGATATGTTGAAGGTGCCGGGGCTTTTGTAATAGCCAAAGAACTTACAAAACTTAATTATAAAACCAAAAAGGGTAATACCAAATGGAATGAAAGTGCCGTGAGAGGAATTATTAAGAACGAAAAATATAAGGGTGACATATTACTTGGAAAGACATTTACTGTTGACCCTTTAACACATAGAAGATTAGAAAATATGGGGGAAGAAGAAAAGTACTACATAAGCAAAAATCATGAACCTATAATTTCTGAAGAATTATTTGAAGAAGCACAAAAAATATTGCAGGTTCGAAGCAGCAAGCATAATAATAAAGGTAGAACAGATAAGTTTAGCAAAAAGTATTCATTTAGTAGTATAATAAAATGTGGCTTCTGCGGAAAAACTGCTGTTAGGAGAACCTGGCATAGCAAGTCAATTCATGAAAAGCATGTGTGGAGTTGTATGACATCTGTGAAGGAAGGGAAAAAATACTGCCCTGACAGTAAAGGGATAGATGAAAAAGAAATTGAAAAAGCATTTATAGATTCCTTTAATATGTTATGCAGCAAAAATAGAAATGTAATAGAAGAATTCTTGGTTGAAATGGAAGAGTCTTTAAGTAACTTGGATATTGCAAAAGAATTGAAACGTGTACAAAGAGAAATTGATTCAATTGAGAATAAATTAAGTAAGATTGTTGATATGAGAGTTGATGAGGTTATTGATAAGGATACTTATGAAGCAAAATATATAGAGCTTTCCGGTAAATTGGAAAAGTTGAAAAGTGAAAGAGTTGATCTTCAAGTATCTGTAGATGAAAAAACTGACCTCAAGAAAAGGATGAAGGCTTTTAGAGAATTATATGAAAAAAATGAACAATTAACTGAATTTGATAGACATGTTTTTGAAAGCGTAGTTGAGGAAGTTATTTTAGGTAAAGTTGATGAAAAAGGAAATAAGAAACCCTATTTTATTACTTTTGTATTCAAAACAGGATTTAAAATAGAAGCAGATGGTCAAAAGAAAAAAGAAAATTCAAAAGGTAAAAAGTCTGGTGTTCCTTCTGAAACAAATAGTGAGAATATGTGTTCTTATTCCGCAGACGACACACGTGGAGTGCGTGGCATTGATAACAAGGGTTTAGAATGGGGTGTCTGGAAAGGCTTGATATAAGCCTTTTGTGTGTTTTTGCGTTTGAAAATAGGAATATTAAAAATGTGATTTTTTTACTTCGTGGGAACAGATATTTTACCAGAAAAATGGGGAGAGGGTGCTGTTCCCCCCTACCAAAAATAATTTTTATGGAGAATATTGCATTTGTATAACAGGAATGTAATGGAGGTAAAGTCTAAATAAAGGAGAAAGAGCAGAATGGAATTTATAGAAATTATAAAAGCGATTATTTTAGGAATTGTAGAAGGTATTACAGAGTGGCTTCCTATCAGCAGCACAGGACATATGATTTTAGCAGATGAATTTATAAAGCTAAATGTTAACGATGCTTTTAAAGAAATGTTTTTGGTAGTAATTCAACTTGGAGCAATTATGGCTGTAGTTCTTCTATATTTCAACAAATTAAATCCGTTTTCAACTAAAAAGACTATAAAAGAAAAGAAAGATACAGTTTCAATTTGGCTCAAGGTATTAATTGGTGTAATCCCCGCCGGTGTATTGGGTGTAGTATTTGATGATTGGCTGGATGAGCATTTTTACAATTATGGTACAGTTTCGATCACGTTAATTATATATGGAATACTTTTTATTCTTATTGAAAATAGAAATAAAAATAAAACAACAACAGTAACGGATTTTTCAGACTTGTCTTATAAAGCTTCGTTTGGAATAGGCGTATTTCAAGTGTTGAGCTTAATACCGGGAACTTCACGTTCGGGAGCAACTATTCTTGGAGGTATATTGTTGGGGTCCTCTAGACATATTGCTGCGGAGTACTCATTCTTTATGTCTATTCCTATAATGTTTGGTGCCAGCACATTAAAGATTATAAAATTCGGGTTTAATTTTACCGGAATGGAAGTAGCTGTATTGTTAAGTGGAATGATAGTGGCTTTTGTGGTTTCTATAATAGCAATTAAATTTTTAATGCGATATATTAGAAATAATGATTTTAAAGCTTTTGGCTGGTACAGAATTGTTCTAGGCATCCTCATTTTATTATATTTCTTAATTATAAAGTGAAAATAAAAATCACTTAGGAATGGATTAAAAATTGACTTGTTTACCACAATATGATAAAGTATACAACGGAAAACAAAGCCATGAAGGCTTTATAATTAAGCTGCTATTAAACACAAAATCAAACCACGAAGGGATGCCGTAAGGAACGGCTCTTTTCGTGGTTTTTTATTTTTTAATCAAAAGGGGAAGAGAATATGTGCAAACCACTTACAAATTGGGAAAGATGTGTTGAATTTCATGGACATGAGTGTCCTGGACTTGCAATGGGCTTTAAAGCCTGTGAGGCTGCTATGGAAAAAATGGGGCTTACATTTTCGAAGGATGAGGAGGTTGTATGTGTCACAGAAAATGACGCCTGCGGCGTAGATGCAGTACAGGTATTGACAGGATGTACCTTCGGTAAGGGAAATCTTCTTTACAAAGGAACAGGAAAAATGGCATTCAGTTTTTTTAACCGTAAAGATGGGGAAAGCCTTAGAATGATTGTAAAGCCTTTTACGGGTGAAATGGATCGCCAGCAACGTCAGAATTATATATTGAATTCGTCAGTGAATGAAGTCTTCAATTTCAGCAAACCAACCTTCGAATTGCCTGAAAAAGGAAGGCTGTTTACTACTATTGTATGTGAAATTTGCGGCGAGGGTGCACCTGAGCACAAGATGAGAATTAACGATGGGAAAAAAGTATGTCTTGACTGCTTTAAAGACTATTTTAGAGGTTGGTAGACAATTAAGGAGGATTGGATAATTTGTGAATCATGAGAAAACAACAGTAAACGGGAATGGCCGGACTGTTATGTACAATAAATATACATTAAGAAAAAGAGGCGTAGTAATAATGCTTTTTATTCTTATTATAATAGCTTCAATATTTGCAATAAATGCAGGATCGACAAATTTGAACGTGTTTCAGGTAATACAGGCATTCATGGGTAATGGGACAGAAGTGTCTGATGTTGTTATATGGCAGATTCGGTTGCCAAGAGTCTTAGCTGCAATTATTGCCGGTGCTGGTTTATCAGTGGCAGGGTGTATAATGCAGAACAATCTCAGAAATCCGCTGGCATCACCATCAACATTGGGTATATCCAATGCAGCAGCCTTTGGAGCAAACCTGGCAATCATCGTATTCGGGACAGGAAGCATTCAGAGTACAGGGACTGATGCTGTTATTATCAATAATCCATATCTAGTGACGGTTTCTGCATTTGTCTGGGCTATGATAGGTACTGTCATAATTTTGATGTTAGGGAGGTTTAGAGGCTTTTCTCCTGAGGCTATGGTATTGGCGGGTGTTGCCCTAAGCTCTTTGTTTTCTGCAGGAACCATACTCATCCAGTATTTTGCCCAGGATATTCAAATTGCGGCAGCGGTTTTCTGGACTTTTGGAGACCTTGGAAGGGCATCATGGAGGGAAGTTGCAATTCTAGCAAGTGTTATATTTTTGGCAATCGTATATTTCATATTGAGAAGATGGGATTATAACGCACTGGATAGTGGTGAAGAAACAGCAAAAAGCCTCGGAGTTCATGTTGAAAATGTTAGAATGGGAGGAATGTTTATTTCATCACTTATCACTGCCGTAGCGGTTTCATTCCTCGGCATAATAGGTTTTATCGGGCTGATTGGTCCTCAAATTATTAGAAGGATTGTAGGTGTAGATTATCGTTTTCTGATTCCAGCATCAGCACTTACCGGATCGCTGCTGCTATTGGTTTCAGATACTCTTGCAAGGAGCGTGGTTTCCCCTGTGGTGCTTCCAGTAGGAGCGATAACTTCGTTTTTTGGTGCACCATTGTTTCTCTATCTGCTGGTAAGGGGGTATAAGAAAAAATGATTCTATCGGTCAAAGACTTGGCATTCGATTATCCGAGCCGTTCAGTAATAAAAAATATAGGCTTTTCAATTGAAAAAGGGGATTTTCTTGCAGTACTTGGCGTTAACGGTGCTGGAAAATCGACTCTTTTAAAGTGCATAAACAGAGTATTAAAACCGCATAAGGGTGCTGTATATATAGAAAACTATGAAGCTTTCAAGCTCAGCAGGAGGGAACTTGCAAAAAGAATCGGTTATGTTGCTCAGAACAATGAAAACACCAGAACTACTGTATTTGATGCAGTGCTGCTTGGGAGAAAACCATACATCCAATGGGAGGCATCAAAAAATGACCTGGAGATTGCACATGGTGTACTGCAGGCACTTGACCTTACGGAGTATGCTCTCAGGTATCTGAATGAACTGAGCGGGGGAGAACAGCAAAAAGTAGTGATTGCAAGAGCATTGGCACAAAAACCAGAACTGCTCCTGTTGGATGAACCGACAAGCAGCCTGGATTTAAAAAATCAACTTGAGGTTGCCAAAATAATAAAAAAAGTTGTCAAAGAGCAGCAAATGGCAGCAATAGTAACAATGCATGATCTGAATTTGGCTATACGCTTTGCCGATAAATTCCTGCTCATAAAAGACGGGGAAATTTATGCGGCAGGTGGAATTGAGGTAATGACACCTGAAAACATAGAAAATGTTTATTCTGTGACCGTAAGTATAAGTAAAATCGGGGATGTTCCCATTGTAATACCTGTATAGCATGATTGTATTTTAATATAAACTTAATATGTAAAATTGGGGGTGTATAGGATATGAATAAGAGAAATTTTTCTTTAAAGATTGCTATACTTCTTTATATTTCATTGATTTTTGGGGGATGTGCTTCAAAGACTTTCCGGGATACAGCTTCAAATTCGCAGAAAATTACAGTGACAGATACACTTGGAAGACATGTTGAAATCGATGCACAGGCAAAAAAAGTAGTAGCTATTGGTCCCGGTGCTTTAAGATTGTGCTGCTATTTCAACAGTATTGATATGATTGCTGGAGTTGAACGGATAGACAAAGACGACACTACCGGCAAGCCCTACGTCATAGCAAATCCTTCACTTTCAAACCTGCCTCTAATAGGTCCGGGCGGTCCGAATAATGCCCCTGACCCGGAAAAAATACTTGCAGTTAGGCCTGAGATTATTTTCAGCACCTATGCAGCAGATAAAGCTTCTGCAGATAATCTGCAATCAAAAACAGGGATTCCTGTAGTTGTAATTAGCTATGGCAAGACCTCTGCCTTTGATCCGGCAGTTTATACTTCGATAAAACTAATCGGAAAGATTGTCGGAAAAGAACTAAAAGCTCAAGAAATCGAAGACTACATGAAGAAATGCAAAAATGATCTGGACACCAGGACGAATGATATTCCTGATGATAAAAAACCAAGTGCCTATGTCGGTGGCTTGGGGATGAGAGGAACACATGGGATTGAAAGTACGCAGGGGAACTATTCCTTGTTTAATGCTGTAAATGCCAAGAATGTGGTAGATGAAACAGGAAAAACAGGCTCGTTGATGATAGATAAGGAAAAACTTATCCAGTGGAATCCGGATAAAATCTTTATTGATGGCAGTGGATTCCAGCTGTTTCAGCAGGATTATCAGAAAAATAAAGATTATTACAATACACTATCGGCAATAAAAAATGGTGAAATTTATATACAACTGCCGTATAATTTCTATGCTACGAACGTAGATACGGCGATAGCGGATGCATACTACATGGGAAAAGTGCTTTATCCGGACCAATTCAAAGATGTGGACCCTGAGAAAAAGGCTGATGAGATATATAAAACTCTCTTGGGCAAGGAGCTATATTCTGAGATGGCTAAAGCATATGAGGGATTTAAGAAGCTGGCATTACAGAAAAACTACTGATGGTGCCAAATTATTGACAATGCTTTACTAATAGAGTATTATTATAATGGGCCTATGCCCGAATGATGCGATTAGGGGTATTGAAATGATAAAAATACGGTTATTGGCTGAAAACTATGCGAGAAAAAGGCATATGCTTGCTGAGCATGGCCTTTCAATATGGATTGAAAAAGATAAGAAACGCATCCTGTTTGATACTGGACAATCGGATATATTTTCGCTTAATGCAGAACAGGCTGGTGTTGATATTTCAAAAGCAGAACTGCTGGTGTTGAGCCATGGACACTATGATCACACCGGAGGAGTAGCGGAGTTTTGCAGGGCAAATCATCATGCACCCGTGTATATACACAAGGATGCTTTTCAAAAACGGTACTATGGCAAAAAAGAATCAAACAGAAATATTGGGATACCCTGGACAGAAAATGGGAGATATGATATAGACATTCCTGATGAAAGGCTTGTCGTTAACAAAGGCCCTGTAAATATTGATGAAGACATAGTAATATCCGGTGAAATACCCAGTACTGTGGATTTTGAAGGTGTACCCCATAACTTTTTTATTGATGACGGAAACGGGAACCTATCTCAGGATATGATTATTGATGAGCAAATGCTGCTAATTAAAGGCAATGCTGGAGTTTATGTTTTTGTAGGATGCAGCCATGCAGGAATAATAAACTGTATTAAATATGCCAAAAAGCTGTTTCCAGATGATAAGATTGCCGGAGTTATAGGTGGAATGCATCTGGAAGGAGTATCGGACATAAGGCTTCAATTGACAATTCAGCATTTTTTGGATATGGGTATACATACAGTAATTCCTCTGCATTGTACAGGATTGCTGCCTATATGGGAAATTAAGCGATTTTTGAAAGAACATTGCAAGATGCTGACAGTTGGGGATGAATTTATACTTGAAGAATAATAAGTGAGGGAAGAATAATGGTACATACATACTCTATGAACGGCATCAATATTGCTGTTGATGGAAATAGCGGCAGTGTTCATTTATTGGATAATATTTCTTATGAGTTAATATCCGTATTTAATGAACCATTTAAATATCAGCAAGCAATAAATAAGCTGCAGGATAAATATTCAGGCGAAAGTATTAAGGAAGCATGGAATGAAATTAATGAACTTGTTGAAACAGGGGTTTTATATGCACCTGAAATGGAAAAGGACACAATCCTAAAAAAGGCTGATTCAAATAATGGAATTAAGGCTGTATGCCTTCATGTAGCACATGATTGCAATCTTATGTGTGAGTATTGTTTTGCATCCAAAGGAAGCTATAAAGTAGCAAAAAATTTAATGCCTGCAGATGTTGCTTTTAAAGCTGTAGACTTTCTAATAAGCAACTCCGGTAAAAGAAAGAATGTTGAGATCGATTTTTTTGGAGGAGAACCGCTGCTCAATTTTGATGTAATTGAGAAAACAGTGGAGTACGGAAGAAAGGTTGAAGAGCTTACAGGTAAAAGTATTCATTTTACAATAACCACAAATGGTGTGCTTCTTGATGATGAAAAAATTAAGTATATAAATGACAATATGGACAATGTGGTTATAAGCATTGACGGCAGAAAAGAAGTACATGATGCTATTAGATACGATGCAGCAAGAAACGGTACTTATGATAGAATATTGGAAGGTGCACATAAGCTTGTGCAAGAAAGAAATGGCAAAAGCTATTTTATCCGGGGCACATTTACTGCAAAGAATCTTGATTTCTCAAAGGATGTTTTTCATTTAGCCGACCTTGGCTTTGATGAAATATCAGTAGAGCCGGTTGTAGGTGCTGGAGAGGATTTTCATATCCGTAAGGAGCATTTAAAGGATATACAAAAAGAATATGAGGAGTTGGCAAGTACATACATTGAGAGGATAAAACAAGGAAAGCCCTTTCGATTCTATCACTTCAATATAAACCTGTATGATGGTCCATGCCTGTATAAAAGGATTACAGCCTGTGGTGCAGGTAATGAATACTTTGCAGTTACACCGGAGGGGGATTTATATCCGTGTCACCAGTTCGTCGGACAGCCTGAATTTAAAGTGGGTAACATTAATTCTGGTTTAAACAATGAGGGCGTGCGAAAACGGTTCGGAGAAGCCAATATATTTATAAAGGATGAGTGCCGTAAATGCTGGGCAAAGCTATACTGCTCCGGAGGCTGCCATGCAAACTCTTACTATTCTAATGGTGATATTTTGAAGCCGGAGGAAACTGCTTGCGAGATGCAAAGAAAACGGATTGAATGTGCAATCATGATTGAAGCATGTAAATCGATTCAAAATGAATATAACAACAAATAGAAGGATAATGCTTTGACCTCAAGGCCAGACTTGTTGAGAGGAAGAAGATGGAGCTATGAGTGTTCTAATGTTGAGGATATTTCCAATACAGAGGAAGCTTTGATTTTATGGAAGAGAAACCTTAAACAAGAGCCAATCTGTGCTCGTGATTAGGGTTTTTTGCTTAAATGATACATAAACAGTATGGAGCAAGGAGAAAGGGATATAAGGGGTTAGAAAATATGAAGGATATATTGAAATTAGATATGCTCGTAAATACACTTGAAAATGAGCATGAACTTGATAAAAACAGTCTGGCTGAACTTTTGGAATGTAAAGATGTCCCTATACTTTATACTGCTGCAGACCGGGTAAGAAAGAAGTTTGTAGGTGATGATGTATACTTAAGAGGCTTGATTGAATTCAGCAACTTCTGCTGCAGGACTTGTTTTTACTGTGGCCTTAGGGCAGCAAACAGTGGAATAAAGAGATACAGGATGGAGCCTGGGGAGGTTATTGAATGTGCAGCAAATGCGGTAAAATACGGATTGAAAACAATAGTGCTTCAGAGTGGTGAGGATAAGTTCTTTACAGTAAATGACCTATGCAAAATAGTTGATAAAATTAAAGATATGGGTACAGCAGTAACTCTGAGTGTAGGTGAACTATCCAGAAATGACTATACAGCCCTTAAACATGCTGGGGCAGACAGGTATCTTTTACGTATCGAAACAAGTAATGAAAAACTGTATGAGAGCTTGCATCCGCGGATGAGTTATAAAAACAGGGTAAGATGTCTCTATGACTTAAAAGAACTTGGCTATGAGACAGGTACAGGTTGCTTGATAGGGCTTCCGGGTCAGACACCTGAAATGTTAGCAGAAGACCTTTTGTTTTTTAAGAAAATTGATGCCGACATGATCGGGATGGGGCCTTTTATTCCATGCAAAGGCACACCCCTTGAATATGAAGCAGAAGGCAATGTTGAAACTGTATTAAAGATGATGGCATTGGCAAGACTGCTTATGCCAGATATAAATATGCCTGTAACAACAGCTCTTGGAGTTAAGGCGGATGATGGTTACAGAAAAGGATTAGGCTGTGGTGCAAATGTTATTATGCCAAATATGGGGATAGATGATTATAAAAAGCTTTATGCTATATATCCTGGAAAAGGAGACAAAGTAGAAACTCTTGAAAATCAGATTAATGTGATAAAGTGTTTGATATCAAAGGAGGGCAGAGTAGTAGGGAAACATTTTGGAGGGCGTATTAGGACGGTTAAAATATAATTATATGAATTACGAGAAAGAATTTCAGTACTTCTTTTGGATATTTTAGTGCACTCTACAATTCAGAGTGCATTTTTTTTGTCATAAAATAATTGACATATGCCCAAAATAAGAATAAAATTTATTATGGGCATAGGCTTATAATTAAAATTGGATATTACAAAAGGAGATGTTGTTATAATGAAAATATGTTTATCTTCAAATGGAAATTCATCAGATAGCATAATGGACCCTAGGTTTGGAAGGGCTGCATATTTTGCAATTGCAGATACTGAAACAATGAAGTTTGAAATTATTGAAAACTCTGCGGCTGATTCCGGAGGCGGAGCGGGAATTACTTCAGCACAGTTGATGGTTGATAAAGGGGTAAAGGCTGTTATTACGGGAAATGTGGGGCCAAATGCCATGAATGTATTAAAGACTGCCGAGATTGATATATATAGGGGAACGGCAGTTTCCCTAAAGGAAAATTTGGAGAAATTAAATAAAGGATTGCTTGATAAAATTGATACAACCGTTCCTGAACATTACGGAATGCAGGGAGGCCGGAAATGAAGATTGCGGTCTTAAGCGGTAAAGGAGGAACGGGAAAGACAACCGTATCTGCAAGTCTTGCATTATCAATTGACAGATGCCAATATGTGGATTGTGATGTAGAAGAACCAAACGGATGGGTTTTTCTGAGACCGGAAATAAAGGATACAATTCCCGTTAATGTTCTTGTCCCTGAAGCTGATACATTGAAGTGCAATGGTTGCGGTAACTGCGGTAAAGCGTGCCAATTCCATGCTATTGCTGTAGTAAAAGGAAAGGTTCTGGTTTTTCCGGAAATTTGCCATCACTGCGGTGCATGCCTGATTGCCTGTCCTCATGAAGCAATCAGGGAAGTGTACAGAGAAACCGGGGTTATAGAGATAAACGGCAATAATACCTTTCTTCAAGGGAGATTGAATATCGGAGAACCTATTAGTATACCAGTTATACGTGAATTAAAAAAAAGATTAAGAAACGATATGACGGTTATTTTAGATTGTTCTCCAGGTGCATCCTGTACGGTTGTACAGTCTGTTGACGGCTGTGATTATTGTATTCTTGTTACAGAACCAACACCTTTCGGACTTCATGATTTGAAAATCGCCGTACAGCTCATAAGAAAGATGGGAATTCCTTTTGGTGTAGTGGTGAATAAGGCATCGAAGGATAATCAAAGTGTCCAAGAGTATTGTAAGGGAAATCATATTGAGGTTCTTATGGAAATACCATATTCACAGGAAATCGCTGGGGCGTATTCAAACGGTATTCTTCCCGTAGAGAATAATGGAGATTGGAAGAGTAAGTTTAAGGAAATATATCAAAAGATAGAAAGGGGTGCCGACAAATGAAGCAAATAGCTTTTGTAAGCGGTAAAGGCGGGACAGGAAAAAGCACCCTGGTATCATCTTTGAGCATACTTGTGAAGGATAAAATGCTGGCAGACTGTGATGTAGATGCACCAAATCTTCATATATTACTAAATGGTGATATTGTAAAGCAGGAAGATTATTTTGGTGCAAAAGAAGCAGTTATTAATTCATCTGTTTGTATAAAATGCGGTTTGTGTAAAAGAACGTGCAGGTTTGATGCAATAAGTGAGAAACTTGAAGTACTGCCGGTAAAGTGTGAAGGGTGTGGTGCTTGTACACTGGTATGCCCGGTTGGGGCCATATGCCTTGAAGAAGTAAAAACAGGTCAGACTTATGTGGCAAAAACTGATAGGGGTACTTTTTCCCATGCACTTCTTGACATTGGAGCTGAAGGTTCTGGAAAACTTGTAACCGAAGTCAGAAAGAATATTTATAATTATAAGAATAATGAAAAATGGGTGCTTATCGATGGCTCACCAGGGATTGGATGCGTTGTCATAGCGTCTATTACCGGAGCGGATGCTGTGGTGGCAGTTTCAGAGCCTACATTGTCGGGACTTAGTGATTTAAAACGAGTCTTGAGTGTAGTACAGCATTTTCAGATTCCTGCGTTTGTATGTATTAACAAGTACGATCTGAATCCTGAAATAACGGCACAAATTGAAGAATATTGCATTGGGAACGGTTTCCCGGTAATAGGGAAAATACCCTTTGATCCAACGATTGTAAAAGCTCTTCAACAATTTCAAACTCCTGTAGAGGCAGGAAATGAAATTGTTACTGAAGAAATTAAAAATATTTGGGAACAGCTGATGTGTAATGGTTTGTAAAATATATGGTGTTGCAGGTTCATTTTAAAGGAGGTATTTTAATGCGAATAGCAATTTCAACTGATGGAGAGTATGTCTCAGAACACTTTGGAAGGTGTCCAAACTTTACTATTCTGAATTTGGAAAAAGGCAAAGTTATTGAAAGAAAATCAATAGATAATCCTGGGCACTCTCCTGGATTTATTCCACAGTTTATGAATGAAAGAGGTATAAATCTCATTATATGTGGAGGAATGGGAGCTAGAGCATCAGGTATGTTCGAAGAACTGGGGATTGAAACAATAGCAGGAGTAAGCGGTAATATAAATGATATTATATCTAAATTGGAAAAGGGAACTCTTGTGGGTGGTGAGAGTCTTTGCAAGCCGGGGGCTGGAAGAGGATATGGCGTTGAAAAGACAGTATGCGATCACCCACATGAAGATTAATTAATTTTGAAATATTCTGCCGGAAGCAGGTTATAAAGACCTGCCTTTTTCAATGCTTAGCAAATAATTGTGTCTTTCAAAGATTGAAATACAGATATAGCATGGTTACATACACCACAATTTCCCGCGACAACTATCAAGGTTGACAAAATTGCACGTGATTTTGTTCTGTGAAAGGATTGATTAGAATTGCTTGACCAAATTTATGATTTGCTAAAGCAATATGATTTAAGGATGACGCCTCAACGTAAAGCAATTCTTGAGATTTTATACAATTGCAGAGGACATCATCTTGAAACGGAAAATATTTATCAACTTCTTTCTATCGGCCCGGATAAGAAACGTAAAGCAGGTATTGCAACTGTATACCGTACCATGGAAATGTTTGAAAAAGTAGGATTGGTTTCAAGGTTATCAATGGAGGATTCTCCCTCAAGATATGAACTGGTATTGCCGCAGGAAATAAACCATCATCACTTGATTTGTTTAAAGTGTGGCAGAGTACAGGAGCTTGATGATGTCTTAACAGAAGAATTTAAGAAAATTATTTTAGAAAACAAGAATTTTGTGGTAACTGCAAAACCTATTAAGATATTTGGCTATTGTGATGGATGCAGCCAGAAATGCAATTCAATAGATGATTTTAAAATGAAAATAGGAAGTGGGTTCAATGTTTAGAGAGGATTATTCAGATATAGTTTTGGAGCATTTCATGTGTCCGAGAAATGTTGGAAGTATGAATGATGCTGATGGAGAAGGTACTTGCGGAGAGCCTGGATGTGGAGATTCTTTAACAATATACATTAAGGTGCAGAATAATGTAATAGTTGAAATAAGTTTTCTTGTATTCGGTTGTGCAGCTGCAATTGCGACAAGCAGTATGGCGACAGAACTTGCTAAGGGTAAAACGATTGAAGAGGTATTAAAAATTACTGATGAAGATGTGATTGAAGCATTGGGAGGTCTGCCGGAACATAAGAAGCACTGTTCAAACCTTGGTGTACAGACACTAAAAAAGGCGATTGAGGATTATTATAAGAAGAATGCTCACAAAGAGTAATTTGCGGATATAATTTATTATTCGAATGTAATGATGAAAAGAAAGGGACGTAATGTTGGAATACTTGATGCGGATATTACAGGTCCGTCAATACCAAAGATGTTTGGTGCAGACGATTACAAGGTTGATACAAGCGAATTTGGATTGGAAAACGCACAAGCAATGTGATTGGTTGCTGCGAGGTAATTGAGCTTGAATTAATTCTCTCCTTATGAATAAATTATTGACATATGCCCAAAATAATCATATAATAATAATGAGCATATGCCCAAAATAAAACAAGGAGTGATTTGTTATGCCAAGAGGAGACGGTACAGGACCAATGGGAATAGGGCCGATGACAGGAAGAGGTGCTGGTAATTGTGTAGGTTATGCATCAGTCGGATCTGCCAATAGAGGAGTTGGATTTGGTAGAGGTATAGGTAGCGGTAGAGGATTTAGGAGAATGTTCTGTCTTACGGGGATGCCTGGATGGGCAAGAACTGGTTATTCACCGGCAATGCCTGGTGCACAAGCGATAGACGAGAAAACTGCATTAAAGAATCAGGAAGATTTTCTCGAAAAGCAGCTTCAACAGGTTAAGGAACGCTTAAAGGATTTTGACGAACAAAAGTAATTATCCTCTTCTGTTAAAAAGCAGGTTACTATTTTGTTACCTGCTTTTTGATGCTGATGAAATAGTTAAAGAATATATAAAGGATATTACATGCTAAAATAATGGCTATATAGATATAATACTAATAGGTTCAAAACAATACCTCTTTTTAATTGACTATAAAGATGGTAGAATAAGATATATGTAAGATTAATGAAAGGGGAACCACAAATTGTCAAGACCGCCAAAATGGAGAAAAGTTGAGTTTATTCCTAATATACAGTATTTTGTTCCTTTGGATTTGCAGACAGCAGACATGGAAGAGAACATTCTTAGAATTGAGGAAATTGAAGCTATACGCTTGAAAGATGTTGAAAAATTAGAACAGGAAGAATGTGCTGAACGGATGGAGGTTTCTAGACAGACTTTTCAGAGAATTCTTAATACAGGAAGAGAAAAAATTGCTGACAGTATTATTAATGGGAAGGCCATACGGATTGAGGGAGGAAATTTTACCCGTAATATTTGTTCTGTTAAATGTCTTGATTGCAACAAGGAATGGAAAGAAAGCTATGAAAATTTCGAGAAAATATTAAAAGGTGATTATTCCTGTCCTGATTGTCAATCGAAAAAAATAGTTTGCCAAAATACTAATGGACAAAAATTCTGTAAACGTAATTGCTGGAGAAAAGGCAGGACTGTCTAGAAATGCATTGGTACAGGGTAGTTCCCCTTATACCAATGCATTTTTTTAGTGGTATTAGTTATTTTGTGTACACCCATGTGGTTCAGGTCTTCACGTTTTAAGTATATCTTTTTCCCGCCAAATTTGTTTTGTCAGACTTTCAGCATAATATAAAATTTACTATTTGTATTCTCCTCTAATTATTAAATCTTTTGTCTTTTTAGTATTATGCCCAATAAAAAAACAATTGCCCAGATATTACACTCCAAAATGAATTGTTGTGGAAGGGCAAAAACACCTAACAGTACTCTTGAAAATGTGTATTTTGACACGTTTTGAAGTGTTTATGCAGCTACAATAAAAGGTTTGGTATTTAAATACTTCCTTTGGAATTGATGACATAATTGACATATGCCCATAAGGGTGTTAATATAAATAGTATTGGGCAATAGCTCATAACATTTAAAGATTGAAGAGGTGAAATCGTGATTATATCAGAAACTGAATTTACTGCAAGATATGGAGAAACTGACCAGATGGGCATTATACACCACTCAAACTATCCAGTATGGTTTGAAGCTGGGAGGACAGGATTTTTTAAGAAAATAGGTGTATGGTATTCGAAAATAGAAGAAAAGGGAGTGCTGCTCCCATTGACAGACTTGAGCTGCAGTTATATAAGCCCCGCCAGATATGAAGATGAAATAGTTATTAAAACTAAGCTTGTAGAGATGAGTTGTGTAAGGCTGATATTTCACTATGAGGGTTTAAATAAAGATAGTGGGAAGCTTATTGCAACAGGTGCAACTTCGCATGCATGGACTGATAAAAGCCTTAAGCCTCTAAATATACAAAAAAGGATACCGGAATTGTATCAAGCTTTGGTTGAGGCTTTGAAAGACTAAAATAAGAATATAGCTTAAGAACAATAATAAATCAACTAGGGGGATAAAGATGATTAAAAAACAAGCAAATATGAAGTCGTGCCTACAGCCGGCACCGAAGGTATTGGTATCATGTAGAGGGCTAAATGGAGAAAACAATGTATTAGCAGTTGCATATTGTTGCAATTGCAGCTATGATCCGCCAATGGTTATGGTTGGAATAGTTCCGTCCCGATATTCTTACAAGCTTATCAAGGAATCGGGCTGCTTTGTGGTGAATCTGGTTGGCAAAGAATACAAGGAAACCTTTGATTATCTTGGAAGTCACAGTAAATATGATGGGGATAAGATTGCAGAAATGAATGTCAGTCTTAGTGAAGGCGTAAAAGTTAATGCTCCGGTTCTTGATGGTTGTCCTGTAAGTATTGAATGTAAAATTGTTGATTCGATATTAACAGGTTCTCATGAAATGTTTGTAGGAAAAATCGAGTATGTACACGCTTACGATAAGCTTATTGACAGCAAAGGAGATATTGATTTTTCCTTAATTGATTTTTTATAATGCTTAGGGGATTATGGTTTATCATTGCTTTGTTATAAATACTTGAAATGAATATTAAAATTATAGAATTATTTGAAAGAGGATCAAAATGGAAATACAACTTGACTGCTTACCTTGTTTTCTTAGGCAGGTGCTTGATGCCTCCAGAATGGCAACCCATCAGCTTGATATTCAGAAAGCGATAATTATCGAGACGGCAAAGCTGATACAAAACTATGAAGAATATAGGTACTCTCCATCTGTTGGCAGAGAAATGCATAGTATTGTAAAAAAGTATACCGGAGTTTCAGACCCATATAAAGACGTAAAAGTTAGGAATATCAAAACGGCCTTGAGCATTTACCCTTCTCTTAAGTATTTTTTATTCAAAACGAAGGATAGGCTGTATTGGGCTTTAAAAATAGCTGCCACTGGAAATATTATAGATTCAGCCATTTATAATGATATTGATGTGGAGAGTAGGGTTGGAAAAGAACTTGACAGAGAGTTTGCGGTTTGCGATATAGATAGATTTGAAAAGCTGCTGAAAAACTGCAAGACATTGTTAATTATCGCAGACAATGCGGGAGAAACGGTATTTGACCGGGTTCTTATTGAAGAGTTACTTTATCTGAACATTATATATGCCGTCAGAAGCGAGCCTATTATTAACGATGCTACTGCTGAAGACGTATATGCTTCAGATTTCAACCGTAGTGTTAAGGTAGTTTCTTCAGGATGTAATGCTCCGGGAACAATTATTGAAGAATGCAGCGATGAGTTTCTTGAGATATACAACAATGCAGATATAGTTATAAGCAAAGGCCAAGGTAATTTTGAAACTTTGTCTGAGCAGAAAAGGGAGATATTCTTTTTATTGAAAGCCAAGTGCCCAATTGTAGCAGACAGGCTTGGGGTGTATGTTGGGGATTATGTACTGAAGTCTAATAATCATGGAGAATAGGTCATAGAAGTTATTTGGGATGCAATAAATCTTATGCAGTTTATTGTTATTCCGAAGAAGTAGAGTAGATGCTAAAGAGAGGAATATGAAATGAAAAAAATTGTATTTACAGTTTTGCTATTTGTATGCATTGCACTCTCTGGATGTAAAGAGCAGTCCGCAACACAAACTGAATCTTCCAAAATACAAGTTGCGGTGTCTATAGTCCCGCAAGCGGAGTTTGTAAAGGCTGTCGGGGGAGATCTTGTTGATGTCGTAACAATGATTCCGTCAGGAAAAAGTACTGAAAATTATGCTCCAACACCTCAGGAAATTGAAAAATTCAGCAATTCTTCCTTATATTTTGCTGTTGGTGTTCCAACGGAAATTGCAAATATACTGCCCAAAGCCAGAGAGTTAAATAAACATTTAAAGATAATCAAATTAAATGATGAGGTAAGAAAAGCATATCCGGAAAGAGAGTTTTATCCAGGCAGCAGAGATCCTCATATATGGATGTCTCCAAAAAGAGTAAAAGTTATGGTGGAAATTATATCAAATGAGCTTTCAAAAATTGATTCAAAGAATAAATCACTCTATGAAAAAAATGCACAAGAATACTGTAATAAACTTGATGAACTGAACAAACAGATAAAAGAGTCACTTTCTAACTTGAAAAATAAAACTTTTATAGTATATCATCCGGCTTTGGGGTACTTTGCTGATGAATATGGATTAAGGATGCTTTCACTTGAAGAGGAAGGCAAGGATGCTACTGCAAAGGATTTCGAGCAAAAAATAAGTGAAGCTAAAAAGCAGGGAATAAAGGTTATATTTTATCAAGCTGAAATAGACAGCAAGCAATCTAAGGCTTTTGCAGAAGAATTAAATGGGAGTACAGAGCAGATATCTCCTCTTGCTCCGGATTATATTGAAAATTTGAGAAAAACCGCTGATACTTTCGTTAGAGTTCTTAATAAACAATGAGGTTATCTATGGATACTATTGTTCAGATTAAAGATTTAAGTGTGTTTTATGAAGATATATGTGTATTGGAAAATATAAACCTTAACATAAATGAAGGAGACTTCCTAGGTATTATTGGACCAAACGGAGGAGGTAAAACTACTCTTCTTAAGACCATATTAGGTTTTATAGCTCCGTCAGAAGGTTCAATTAGTATACAGGGTAATAGTAATTTTCATTCGAAAATTAAGATAGGATATGTTCCGCAGCATACAGTCTTTGACCGCAATTTCCCTATAAGGGTGCTCGATGTAATACTAATGGGCCTGTTAAATAATAAAAACCTGTTTTTAAGAAGATTTTCAGTCAAAGAAAAAGAAGCAGCTTTATGCGTGATGGAACAAGTTGGTATCAGTGAACTGAAGAACAGACAGATAGGGCAACTTTCAGGCGGACAGATGCAAAAAGTATTATTATCCCGCACACTATTGCAAAAACCAGATTTGATACTTTTGGATGAGCCGACTGCAAGTATGGATAATGCATCAAGAACAAGAATATATGAAATCATAAAAGCCTTAAACAAAGAAATTACTATAGTTACCGTTACTCATGATACAAGTTTTATTTCATCCTACATAAAAACTATAGCGTGCCTGAACAAAAAGCTGTTTTATCATGGCGAGCCTGCTTTGGATGAGGCTGTTGTTGAGCAGGTTTATGGATGTCCTATAGAACTTCTGGCACATGGAATTCCACATAGAGTCCTGAAAGAACATGGAGATGAACAAAATGTTTAAATCAATTTTAGAATATGGCTTTATTCAAAATGCGTTTGTAGCATCTATCCTTTCAAGTATCGCTTGTGGGATTATTGGAACAATAATCATAGAAAAGAAGTTGGTTATGATGAGCGGTGGTATTGCTCACACAGCATTCGGCGGTGTTGGAATGGGATACTTTCTAAAAATAGAACCTATTATAGGAGCATTGATTTTCTCACTTTTATCTTCATTAGGTATTGCGAAACTTCATAGAAAATCAAATACGCAAACAGATATTCTTATGGGATTATTCTGGTCAGTCGGCATGGCAGCAGGAATTCTTTTTATCGCCTTTACACCTGGCTATCCGCCGGATATGTCATCATACCTTTTTGGTGATATTTTAACAGTCACAAGATTTGATTTGTTATTGATGCTCATCTTAGATAATATTGTTATTTTATTGACGGTGCTCTTATTTAATGCATTAAGAGCGTATATGTTTGATGAGGAATTTCTTAAGGCAAATGGAATAAAAATTCAGTATTTTGATTATTTAGTCTTTGCCATGATTGCTGTAACAGTAGTTCTTCTTATTAGGGTAGTAGGAATTATTCTTATACTTGCTTTGCTTACAGCTCCAGCTGCAATTGCAAAACTTTTTACAAAAGATTTAAAGACTATAATGATTTTGTCATGTATACTGGGGATGGTATTCAGCATTACAGGTTTGTGGATATCGTATGAAATGAGAATTGCTTCTGGTGCTGCTATTATAATGGTATGCGGGATATCATACTTAATTGCTGTATCAATTGGTAAAAAATTTGTTTTGAGAATTGGATTTATTATATAAAGTTCTTGGGAATAAAATCATTATTAGTAAATCAAATTACATTCTTTATAAAACATAGTATAAGAACGTAATCAGTTTCCTGTGTGCTTGGTAAACATTACCATGTAATATTTATTATTTAAAAATTAGATTATAATAAATATGAAGTCGAAGTTCACTTGATAGTGCTTACACAAAAAATGTTGGTTATGTGGTAAATATAAATAGACCACGGAAGGAAAAATCACATTTCTAACGAAGGAGACTGACAATGAATGATATAATAAAAAACATATTAACAAGAAGAAGTATACGTGCTTTCAAAGAGGATCAGATATCGGAGGAGGAATTAAATACTATTCTTGTGGCAGGAAGCTATGCCCCGAACGGGATGGGAGAGCAGAACTGGAAATTTACTGCCATACAAAATGCCGCTAAAATTAAAAAGGAGATGGCACGATTAAACGTTCAGGGTATTTTGAAAAGGGAGAACCCATCGGTGAGTGGATTACCTATGATAGCAAAGGAGCAAAGCACAAGACAACCCAGCGGAGAAAAAAAGAATAGATATACACCTAAATAAACTTTTTCGTGCTTAAAAAAATGATCCCACATATTCATGCAGGAAAAGTCGGGTAGGCACACATAACTTCTAGTATTCTATTGGTGAGAGGAGGTCATAAAATGGATTTGCTTAAAAATATGAATGATGCATTAAGTTATATTGAAGAAAACCTTGACGGGGATATCAACTTAAAAGAAGTAGCACGACTGGCTCTTTGCTCAGAGTATCATTTTCAAAGGATGTTTTCTTTTCTTGCAGGTGTTACACTGTCGGAATATATTCGCCGCAGGCGACTTACACTCGCAGCCTTTGAACTTAGTAACAGCAACATCAGGATAATTGATATTGCAGTCAAATTCGGGTACAATTCCCCGGATTCGTTTACGAGGGCTTTTCAAAACTTGCATGGTATAACACCGTCAGAAGCCAGAAATACCAGTAAACCGCTAAAAGCTTATCCACGAATGACCTTTCAATTATCGATAAAAGGAGGAAGTGAAATGAATTATCGTATAGTAGAAAAAAATGCATTCCGTGTAGTAGGTATTAAAAAAAGAGTGCCTATAGTTTTCAATGGGGTTAATCCGGAAATTGCAGCTATGTGGAAAAGCTTAAACGAGGAAATGATCTTTGAGCTTAAGGGACTTTCTAATGTGGAACCATTAGGGTTAATAAGTGCATCAATAAACTTCTCGGAAGGAAGAATGGAGGAAAAGGGGGAGCTTGACCATTATGTAGGAGTGGCAACAACAAGTGAGTGCCCGGATAATCTGACCCAACTTGAAGTTCCTGCTTTAACATGGGCAGTGTTTGAAACAGTGGGCCCATTCCCGGATACACTTCAAAATATATGGGGACGCATCTATTCCGAATGGTTCCCATCTTCAAACTATGAGCAAGCAGAAGGCCCGGAAATCCTGTGGAATGAGAATAAAGATGTAACTTCACCAAACTTTAAAAGCCAAATATGGATACCGATTTTAAGAAAATAATATTTAGTTATATATTATATAGACAAAAATCTTTCGATTAAAGATTATGTATGAAATGGGAGATGATTTTTGTGGAAACGACTCCCTAAATCGGATCTTAGCGAAAGGAAATAGTATACATGAACAAAATACTGATTGTGTATTATTCGCTTTTCCAAAACACAGCGAATTTAGTATTGGAAATAGCTATACAGACAGATGGAAGTGGTGGATTTTGCCAGATTCAAAATGATATAGCCAGAGAGTGCCCAAAATCCATTATTCTACCTGGTATTGCTGTAAATGGAGTTGTTTCATCAGAAGAAGTTACAAATTGGCTTGAGACAATTGGATACAAATTATAGACATGATAATTTCATTGTGTTGTATATTGCCAAAACTGAGGATAAGAGATTTTATGTAATCAGTATTATGTATAGTGGAAGGAAAATTTGTGAGCAGTTTAAAGAGACTGATACTTGAATATGTGAAAAACTTTCATGAAAAGCACTTTTGTATTTTGAAGGTGCTTTTATATTTACAAATATATGCAGTCATTGAATAACAGTTGTTCAAATGATAAAATAGGTTATGAAAAATATAACAATAAAGGTAAATTAAATAATATGATAACTAAGAATATTCGTTAAGTAAAGGTTATTGGAAGTTTTATTGTGCTAAATAAAAAGCACACAAATTGCCTAAGATATGAGCCAGGGAGGAAAGTTCATGAACATATTCAAAAGAATATCATTTGCATTGTTAATTGTTTTTGTATTTATTATTGTTGAAAAATCTTATGCGAAAGACAATATAATAGAAGAACCCAATTTAAAGGTTATAATTCATGGTAATATTATTGATTTCTCCGATGTGCCTATTATAAAAAATGGTAAAACATTGTTACCTTTAAGGCAGGCATTAACATCTCTAGGTATTCAAAATGATGACAAACATATTATATGGAATTCATCAGAACGCAGTGTTACAGCAAGTAATGATAAAACAAAAGTTTATATTAAAACAAATAGCCTAATTGGGTACATAAATAATGTTAAGACGGATCTTGATGCAGCACCAGTTATATATAACGGCAAGACTTATATTCCAATTAGATTTATTGCAAAATCTTTTAATAAACAGATAACTTGGGATAATAAATCAAAGTCAATATTTATATATGATGAGGCTAAGGTAAATAAAGCAAAAAAAGTAGTTAATGAAGCAGAAGATAAATTGCAATCTTTAAGCAAGTATAAATATATAGAAACTTTAAATTCAAATAGCAAATGGGGTTACTGGGTTAACCGCTATGAAGTCGACAAACTTAAAAACATAAATCATAGTATACTTGAAGTTTACATGAAAAAAGGAGATAAGGATTGGATGGAATTTAATGAAATTTATTTGGTTGGGGATAATTATTATATAAAAACTAAGGATAATAACAATAGCTCAATGAGTGAAACCCATTGGGAGAAGCGGAATATAACAAGTCAGGAGAAACAAACACAAGATAAAACAAGACAATTATTATCCAAATTAAGCCAAGTATATTTTTATGGCCTAAATATAACAGAAAATGAAGAGGAATATATGCTGAAAGGTTTTACAGGTAACCCAATAGAAGGACACGAATCTCCAGATTCTAATTCAAGAATAGAAATTACTATAACAATTGATAAAAAAAGCAAAATATACAAAGAGATTAATATTAGGCAAATTGGAAAAAATAGTGCACATTATGAACATCCAGAAGAAAAATATAATTTAGAATATAACACAAAGTATTTAGATGTAAGCGAAAACTTTGAAATTCAGCTTCCTAATAATCTGCCTAACTAAATCGATACAAACTATAACTTATCAGAGTTGTATGATAAGGATGGCAAGCATTCCAAAAAAGTACATTATTCATTTAGAAATATTTATAATATGACATGCAGTTGTCAGGTTAAGAGTAATATACTAATTTTATAAGAAGAATATAAAAAGAGGTATATTAAGATGAATTACGAACTATATAGTAAAACCGTTCGTTATTTGCTCTGACAGATGCAAGATTAATAACATATCTTAATATAATAATGTAATGATGGAGAAAAACAATGGACAAACTGGATTATAAAAAGGATTTGAAGGATTTATACCTGCCAAAGAATAGTCCTTGTATAATAGAAGTACCATCAATTAGGTTTGCAGCGATTGACGGCAAAGGAGATCCCAATGGTGAAGAGTTTGTCTTGGCGACTGCTGCACTCTATAGCTTCAGCTATGCGGTAAAAATGTCTTATAAAAGTAAGGAAATTCCCAAAGGATTTTATGGTTATACTGTTTTTCCACTTGAGGGTGTGTGGGATTTAGTGGATAAGGCCAAACCAATATCTGACAAAACCAACTATGCATACTCCATTATGATTCGGCAGCCGGATTTTTTATGCGATGAATTATTTGAGCATTTTATTACCGAAACAAAAAAGAAAAAGCGTAATGATTATCTTGATAAAATAAAGTATATAAACATAACCGAGGGAATGTGTTGTCAGATTCTTCATTTAGGAAGCTATGACGATGAGCCCGGGAGCTTTGAAATAATGGAGCAGTTTTGTATAGACAATGGATATGAGAGAAGCTCCTTAAAGCATCGGGAAATATATATTTCAGACCCTCGCAAGACTGAAGTTAGCAAGTTAAAAACGGTACTGAGGTTTGAAGTAAGGCAAAAATAAAAAAATTGTGCGTTGATATATAAAAGTTTTGTTGAGAAAGGTTAAAAAGCTATGAATATCATTAGCGTTGATAGAAATAATATTGATAAGGAACATATTTGCTGTGCCATTTCTGATAAAAAGGGTGAAACTTGTGTATCATCCAAGAAAGTATGGATGAAAAGTCAATTTGAAAATGGACTGGTTTTCAAACGGCTTGATGCAAGAGGAAAGGCTTTTATTGAGTATATTCCTGCTGAAAATGCATGGTGTCCCATTGAAGCTGAGGGTTATATTTTTATAAACTGCTTTTGGGTTTCCGGGCAGTTTAAAGGTCAGGGATATGCAAACAAGCTATTGGAGGAATGCACTGCTGATGCTAAGGCCCAGAACAAAAAAGGGCTTGTTATTCTTTCTTCAACAAAGAAGATGCCATTTTTGTCAGACCCGAAATATTTAAAATATAAGGGATTTAAAGTTTGTGATACAGCGAAGCCCTATTATGAACTTTTGTATCTTCCGTTTAATGGAGACGCAAAAGAGCCCAAATTTAAGGATTGCTGTAAGCATGCTTCAGTTAATGAAAAAGGAATGGTTTTATACTATACAAATCAGTGCCCACATACTGATAAATATGCTCCATTAATAGCTGAGATTGCAAAATCAAAAGGACAAAGCATAAAGTTAATAAAGATGGAATCAAAGGAGCAGGCACAAAATGCTCCGGCTCCATTTACAACATACAGCTTTTTCTATGATGGTATGTTTGTAACTAATGAGATATTCTCAGAAAGTAAATTTTTGAAATTTCTTACCACAACCATTAAGAGTGGCAAAATCTCAGGCGATTTTGTTTAGGAAAAGGGGTTGTAGATGGAATTCATAACAGCAAAAACAATAATATCCGGCTATTCGGAAAACAACTCCTGGTTTGGCAATAACTATAATATGAATATCTATAAAGGCTGCAGCCATGGTTGCATTTACTGTGACAGCAGAAGTGAGTGCTACAGAGTCGATAATTTTGATAATGTAAGAGCGAAGGAAAATGCTCTTGCCCTAATTGAGCGTGAACTAAAATCAAAGCGAAAGAAGGGTGTTGTTGGAACAGGAGCCATGAGTGATCCATACAATCCATTTGAAAAAGAATACAAACTTACAAGAGGTGCTTTGGAACTTATTAACCGCTTCGGGTTTGGTGTATCAATTGCTACAAAAAGCGATTTAATTATTCGGGATATTGACATTATAAAGGAAATATCAAAACATTCTCCTGTATTGATAAAAATTACGGTTACAGCGGCTGATGATACCTTATGTAAGACGATTGAACCTCATGTAGCCCCTTCCTCCCAAAGGTTTGAAGCAATTAGAGAACTTTCTCGTGAAGGTATTTTTACAGGAGTATTAATGATGCCCATACTTCCATTTATAGAAGATACTGATGATAATATTAAAAGCATCATAGAACTTGCACAAAAAAGCGGAGCAAAATTTATTTTCCCTGCCTTGGGTGTAACTCTAAGGCAGAATCAAAGAGATTGGTATTATAAAAAACTGGATGAACTATTTCCTAAGGTTAAAGAGAAATATATAAAAAATTATGGGAATTCATATGAATGCCGTTCACTTGAAGCAAAGAAACTATGGAATCTGTTTCAGAATAGATGCAATGAATATGGGATTCTTTACAAAATGAATGATATAATAATGGAATATAAGAAATCCTACCAAACGGCCCAAATTTCATTATTTTGATAATGTATATATGTTATGAAAAAGATTTTACATAAGCAAATGCAGTTGGATCGTCTGCATTTGCATTATAAAAAAGAATTTTTCGCAACATATGAACCAAGGAAAATGTTTTGCAATAAAAAAGTGTAAAATGATTATTGCAAAACATATAGAAGGCATTAAGTTGAAAATATTTAAGCAAATAATTAGTCAAAGAGGATTTTATGAAAGTAGTTTTTTAAATATTCCTACCATCATAGTTGTGTTTGTATATAATATACCTTACAATATGGTCTGGGGTGAGAATTATGAAATCTAATGAAAATAGAATTTTTTTAATGTCTAGGAAGTTATGGTGTATACTACGCCATAATTTGGTATTCACTTTGACAATCCAAATTATAATGGCTGTTTATACATTGGTCATTAGACCTTACTTAATGAGAACAGCAGCGACGGTTAACCCGGAGTTGATTTTTTCCGGGATTATTTTTCTGGCTTTAGTCTTATTTTTGGTAATGTTCATTGCAGTTGGTTTATTTACATTTTTTATTTGGATATTTTTTAGAAGAAAACGAAATTTAACTTCACTGATATTAAGATTAAGACGGCTGGGAACTTGGACGGTAACTTTAGTAATAAATCTTCTAATTTTAATAGCATTATCTCAAAAGATGAGTTATACACCGCCTATTCTTGACAACTCAGGAAAAGTACTGGAAGGAAGTATTGCTGAACTTAGTCAAATAGACATCAATGGAAGTAAACAATGGATAACAATTAGGGGAAACAGCACCCAAAAACCTATATTGTTATTTTTAGCAGGGGGGCCTGGGGGAAGTCAATTAGCTGCAACTAGAATCGAGTTAAAAGAGTTGGAGAAACATTTTATTGTTGTAAATTGGGACCAGCCGGGTTCAGGGAAATCATTCAATGCTGTTAACAAAAAAGAACTGACAGTTCAACGTTATATAAATGATGGAATAGAGCTTACTAAATATTTAGAAAAGAGATTTAATAAAGATAAGGTATATGTGGTAGGAGAGTCTTGGGGAAGTGCATTAGGATTATTTTTAGTAAAAGAACGCCCAGAACTTTATTATGGATTTATTGGAACAGGGCAGATGGTAAATTTTCTGGAAACAGAAAAGATGGATTATGAACTAGCAAAAAAGCGGGCAAAGGAAAACGGGGATTTGGATGTTGTTGAGAAACTTAATAAGCAAGGTCCGCCGCCCTATTACGGAAGTGATGTTACATGGAAGGCAGCCTCTTATTTAATGTATTTGAGCAACGAGATGGCTAGAAATCCTAAGATATCAAATGCAGGATACAATACATTTTCTGAAGTTGGTGCTCCTGAGTATGGAATCTACGATAAGATTAACTATTTCAGAGGGGTTGTTACTACGTTTAACCATGTTTACCCTCAGTTATACAATAAGGATTTACGAAATGAGGCAGTTAAAATAGATGTACCTGTACACTTTTTAATTGGCAGACATGATATTAACGCTCCTACTGTTTTAGCAGAGGATTATTATAATAAATTGATGGCTCCATTTAAAGAGCTGGTTTGGTTTGAACATTCAGGCCATGACCCCTGGAGAAATGAATCGGATAAATTTGTTCAGTCATTAATAAATATTAGTTTAAAAAACAAGTAAGGGTGAGGTATAAAATGGATCAGAATATTGTTCGATGTGCATGGTGTACAAATGATGAAATATATCAAAAATATCACGACTTGGAGTGGGGGAGACCGCTTCATGACGATAACAGGCTTTTTGAAATGCTTATTCTTGAGGGTATGCAGGCAGGCCTTAGCTGGCTGACTATTCTGAAAAAGAGGGAAGCCTTTAGGAAGGCATTTGATAACTTCGATATAGAAAAGATAATTAAATATGATGACTGCAAAATGGATGCTCTTATGCAAAATAAAGATATTATTAGAAATAGATTAAAAATTCAATCAGTCAAACAAAATGCAATTTGCTTTAAAAAGGTGCAGAGCATGCATGGAAGCTTTGATGCTTTTATATGGAATTATGTTGGAAATAATCAGATTGTAAATTCGTGGGATAAAATATCCAGTATTCCTGCTTCTACAAACCTTTCTGATAAAATAAGCAAAGATATGAAAAAGCTTGGGTTTAAGTTTATCGGTTCTACCATTATATATGCTTTTATGCAAGCGATAGGTATGGTTAATGACCACACAACAGACTGCTTTTTGTATAATAAAATAGATATAGATGGTACATCAAAAAAATGATTATATTTATGACATGCAGTTGTCAACTTAAGAGTAGTATACTGACTTCATTAAATATGAAAAGAGGTATATGATAATGAATTACGAGTTAGTACAGATTGAAGAAAAAGTAGTAGCAGGGTTAAGAATTAGAACCAGTAACAGTGATAAAAACATGTGTGATGATATTGGTATGATATGGCAAAAGTTTTTTGCAGCTGGAATTTATCAATCAATAGACAGCAAGAAAAATAATAAAAGCATAGGGCTTTATACAAATTATGAAAATGGTACCAATGGAGCATATGATGTAATGGTTTGTTGTGAAGTACATAAAAATTCAACCCTGCCTGATAATGTGCAATCCGAAATCATTCCTGCAGGGAAATACGCAAAGTTTATTATTTATGGACATGCACAAAAAGCGGTTGCAGAATTTTGGACTAAGCTTTGGAATATGGACTTAGATAGAAAATATAGCTGTGATTTTGAAGAATATCAAGGCAGCGATATGGAAAATGCGGAAATACATATATACATTTCTTTGAATTAAGAGGAGAAATAAAGTCCCACAGCAATTGTAAAACGTAAACATATGTGGTATTATATAGATGAATATCATGAATGGAGGTTTCTTAAAAATGGGTGCTATTTATATGAGATTCCGGTTTAATACTTTATGCAACTAATTTAATAGTTCTTAAAGACTCTGCATGTGTGTGGAGTAATCAGGATTGGTCTGCCTATTTTTAAGATAAACTTTATTAACAATGGAAAATTCATAATTGCATATGCCATATAGGTATGCACTTGAAGGATTGTTATAGAGGGTGAGACAAAATCTACCCTCTTTTTGTATGTTTTAAAATAGAAGCTGGCTATAATAGATATTAATAATTTGTAATGTGCTTGAAATTACAGCCTTTTGAGGAGGAATAAAAATATGTCTAAAGAAAAAAGTATTGGTCAAGATGTAGTAAATGCCGATTGGAAGAAAAAAATAATACTCTTTTTGGCCAGTCAGACAATATCACTTTTTGGCTCATCATTGGTTCAATACGCAATTGGATGGTATATAACATTGAAAACACAATCGGGTGTTATGATGACAATATCAATTATTTGCGGATTTTTGCCGACATTTTTCCTATCACCGTTTGCAGGGGTGTGGGCGGACCGTTATAACCGTAAAATACTTATCATTTTGTCCGATTCTATGATCGCTTTATCCACCTTTGGTATCGCTATTTTATTTATGATGGGATATGATGCACCTTGGTTACTGTTTGTAGTATCTGCAGTAAGAGCTCTTGGAACTGCTGTTCAGACGCCGGCTGTAGGAGCTTTTATTCCTCAACTTGTACCTGAGGATAAGCTTACTAAGGTGAATGCAGCAAACAGCAGTATACAGTCAATGATTATGCTGGTTTCTCCCATGCTTAGCGGTGTATTACTAACAATAGCTACCATGGAAACTATATTTTTTATAGATGTTTTTACTGCAGCTTCGGCAGTTTTGGTATTGCTCTTGTTTTTACATGTGCCTACACATGCAAAAGCATTGGAAAAGCAAACGACCAGCTATTTCAGTGATATGTATGAAGGCTACAGGTATATAAGAAATCATGGATTTGTGAAGAAGATATTCATGTATTGCGGAATCTTTTTTATATTAGCAGCTCCCATTGCATTTCTGACGCCATTACAGGTGACACGAAGTTTTGGCAGCGATGTTTGGAGGTTAACAGCAATTGAGATTGTATTTTCCGGGGGTATGATGCTTGGCGGTATCGTTATGGCATTCTGGGGTGGATTTAAGAATAAGATTCACACAATGGTTCTATCTACACTAATAACAGGACTTGGTACTTTTGCCCTTGGAGTTGCTCCGATTTTTTGGATTTATTTAAGTTTCATGGGATTAGTGGGAATTGTCATGCCTATGTTTAATACACCATTTACTGTTTTATTGCAGCAAAAAGTAGAAGAGAATTTTCTAGGCAGGGTATTTGGTGTTTTGAGTATGATATCAAGTATTATGATGCCATTAGGGATGTTGGTATTTGGACCGGTATCCGATTTTATAAAAATAGAATGGTTATTAATTGGTACAGGTATACTAATGCTTATTGAGTCGTTTTTTATGTTTGTTGACAAGGTGCTGATCGATGCTGGAAAGCCAATATAAGTTATATAAAAAGAGGTTGTGGGATACCCCTCAACCTCTTTTAGACTTTCATCTATTATCTAATGTCATTGATGCCAGCCATTCCATTATTGTTGTTGTCTTACCGTTAATTGTTGTTTCACATTCGTTGTTGTAAACATATATCCATGAAAAATGTCCATCGTATTCAAAGGCCGTACCATCGGCATTTTTATATAAGCCGGAAGTATCGTGTACATCTTCAAATAAAGTATAGCAAACATTTTTTGCCCCAACATCGATTAAGCGTTCGTAAGTAGGTGTTGTAAACTCCGCTGGTGGTAATGTAGGGTCTGTCTTGGCAGCAGTAAACCATATTGGAACATCTTTCATTTTCAGGATTTGTTCATCGGTGATTAAAACATCTATTAAACCTTCACATACTGGAAATGCAGCTGCAAAGTATTCAGGATAATCGCGAATCATCAGCATTGTCATATACCCGCCGCTGGAGCATCCGCCAATATAAACTCTGTTTGGATCAATGTCTTTGTTTTTAGAAACATAATCTTTTATAAAGGCCATAAGTGCTTTTTCATATTTGGATGTTCCATCTGCAATTCCTGTAAAACCATCCATCCAGTAAGTGTTTGCCTGAGGAACCAAGACATAAGCTCCTCCAAAATAGGATTGAATTTCTTTTGAAGATAAGTTTACGGATTTGTTAGCGGAAAGAGGTAGGGTTGCATCTGTACCGCCTTCTCCCCAGCCATGCAGCCATATAATTAACGGATTCTTTTTATGGTCTTTTGAGGGTTTATAATCTGCATATGTAAAAGTGATATCATCATAAGATGATTTTCCTATTGAGAAATCATCAACAAGTTTTCTCGTTTCTCCAGCATGTTTACTGACTACTAAACCTTTAATTTTACATGGACCAAAACCAATATCTTTTACCTGAGTAATTTTATAATTATAATCAATCCATGAATTAAACCCTTCATAATAGTTGATAGGTGAACTTAATGACACATTTGGTCCAATTTCCATCTCTAACACTGCATATTTTCCCACTAGAGCCGGGGTTCCATTTCTATCGGAAACATAAGCTTTTGTTATTGTCCTGTAACCTTCTTCCAATAATGGAGTTGCAATTCTGGCATCACTTCTTGAAACAAATACTGTGAAAGTGTCCTTGCTTACGGAACCTTGTACTACCGGTTTACCTAAATCAATAATTACTTTTGTAGATGCAGCACCCCAATCAAAAATTTCTGTAACAGTACGATAGTTAGTTTGGCGTACCGGTGTTTGCCTGGCAGCCGCATTCATGTTAAAAGATAGAGTAACAGCAGCTGTTAGAATAAGTAACATTACAATTCTAACAGGGTTTTTAATTCTTTTTGACATTTCTTCTACCCCCTTTAATTTAGTGTACTTGTAGCATTGTGTATATAGCTGCGAACAAAAAAATAACTTCCGCTATTATTTTGGCTTTTGTGTTGACTTAGCTCGTCAACACTCGCGTAGAAAGCGGAATAATTTTTCATTCATGCCTTAATTATAATCCATAGATTATGTTATATAAATAGTTTATGTAAAATTTTGATATATTTAACCGGAGTAGTGGTTTTTTACACAAATAAGATGAATGTCGTTCTGAATCATTGTAAAAAATATATATAGCATCAAATATTAATTTTCTTAATGTCTGGGAAACTATGGTATATTCTACACCACAATTTCTTATGACAACAAATCAAGGTTGCAAAATCATTCGTGATTTTGTTCAAAATTGCATGAGGAGCGATTGAATTATGAAATTTTGTTGGTGTACACTTACGGTTAAAAATATGGAGGACTCTTTAAGGTTTTATCAAGAAATTGTGGGACTGCCTATTAATAAAAGGTTTACAGCCGGTTCGGAAACTGAGATTTGTTTCTTGGGTGATGGAGAAACAAAAGTTGAACTTATTTGCAATGCAAAAAACGAAGTATTAAATGAATGTAACAGCATTACGCTGGGTTTTGAAGTAGATTCTGTTGATAACATGATGGAGTTTATAAAAGAGAAAGGATTAAAAATTGATAGCGGACCTTTTCAGCCAAATCCCACTATCAAATTTTTCTATGTAAGGGATCCGAACAACATTAAAATACAATTTGTTCAAAGCATGTAATCTTAGTAAAGCTATTTGAAGGGGATTCCATCATAATTATAAATTAATTAGTTCATCTACCCTTTCATGCACATGATGGTAATGACCCTTCAGATGGTCGACATAATGAATCATTAATTCTTCTAATGTTATAAAATCTTTATCTTCAAACCATTTTACTTTCCATTTATGTGTTAATTGATTATCATCAACTTCTTCAATAATTCCAATGAGAAGCTTATTAAAGAAATAAAACAAATTCATTAACTCATTAAATCTCATATTTTGATGGTGCTGTGCTTTAAGCCATTCTTCATTATTATAATCTGGAAAGCTTATTTCCTCTGAGATTTTCATTCTGACGAATCTTTGATGATTATTTGATGCGGAGTCGATTAAATGACCGATTATTTCTTTAATGGACCACTTATCCCTAGAAATCTTAACAGTTGTTATCTCTTCATCTAGATTATAAAAATCGTTTTTAAATTTTTCTATTAATTCTTCCATTTGCTGTGCTAACATTTTCATAACTATCCCTCCACAAAGTATCTGTTTTTTATCTGTTATTTTCTTTTGTATTTACAGCAAACTATTTTTCCTCAATTTTTTATTATATCACTTTTTTACTCGGAATGCTATAAAATGGATTTTCATTTTTTGTATTCTTATATAAGATATATGGGGATGCGGCAATTGATACTCATTAATTAGATTGTTATAATTGATATTATAATAAATGTGCTAATATAACAAATATAAAAAGCAGGTGGTATTCATATGAAGAGTTCAAGACCAAAACTTAAAATTCCTTTAACTATCCCGGAGATCATAATTGAAGGCATATGTGCCATGGTCTTTATTGGAACAGCAATATTTATGATGTTAAAGCTTAATGACTTACCGGAAAAAATTCCGACACATTTTGGAATTTGCGGTAGGCCGGACGGATGGGGCGGAAAAGGCGGTTTGAATGCTCTGTTTATTGTGAATTTAGCTTTGTATACGTTATTAACTATATTAGGAAGATTTCCTCATATTTTTAATTATTTATGTGAGATAACTGAAGACAATGCTAAATTCCAGTATACCAATTCAAGAACCCTAATTAGATTTATTAAAACAGAAATAACAGTACTGTTTTCCTATATGTTGTGGGTTTCTGTCTGGGTAGCTGAAGGCAAAATGGAAGGAGTAGGTGTTGCATTTTTACCGGTAGTTCTTATTGTTCTTTTCGGAACGGTTGCGTTTTTTACTTTCAGGATGATAAGGGGCAAATAGGTCAGAAGTTATAATTTTTCCCGTCTTACACAAATTGCTATAATTTGATAAAGATTTCTTTAAATTACCTTTAAAGGATGGTAAAATTATTTATATATTGTAGATGACAGAAAATATGTTATCTACAATATGCAATTCATTTTATAATTTTATAAAGGGGAATGATAAGATGGGAAAAAAATTAACACTTTTACTGGCAATTGTTTTGATTTTTGCCATGATTGTGCCTCCGGTGTATTCAAATGCAGCGAATCCACCTGATGGTTACAGAAGATTGCTTGATGTGCAGATATTTAAAAATACTGCTGTCGGAGGCTGGACCGGAAGCGGAGCTGGGGAAATTGAAACAGTGGACAGCACCTTGCCGCTTGATACTACAGAAACCTATAATGATCTACCATCACTGAGACTTAACATATCAAAGCCTGTCAATTCAGGATGGTGGGTATCTCTTTTAACACTTAGGGGATGGAATTCTCACGACATTTCACAATATGTTCAAAATGGATACTTAGAATTTAACATAAAGGGTAAAGAAGGAGGAGAAGATTTTGTTATCGGCTTCAGGGATAAGGTTTATGAACGTGCAGGAGGCCTTGAAGTTGATGTGAAAATTGCAGTATCCAAATATATCGAGACTACAACTGATTGGCAGCATGTTAAAATACCTCTTAAGGATATTACAGCACTTAACGAAAAATTTGATCCATCCTCAGTTACATGTCTGGTTATAGACAAGGTTAATATCAGCCCATTTACAGTTTGGCTAAATGATATAAAAATAACTTCTCCTGATAATGAGAAAGCAGCACCTGCCATTAAGGTCAACCAGTTGGGCTTCATACCCGAAAGCGAGAAGTATGCTCTGGTTACAGGGTTTCCGGAAGATCTTACTGCTTCCCAAGATACAGAATTTCAGGTGAAGAAAGTATCTGACAATACTGTTGTATTTAAGAAAAATCTAACCCTTGTTTCAGAATTTGAAGCTGTGGATTCAGGTGAAAAGGTATTAAAGGCCGATTTCAGCGAATTCAAAACACCCGGTGAATATTACATAACTGTTTCGGCTTCAGGCATTGATGCTTCGCCGAAGTTTAAAATAGGACAAGATATTTATAAGGAACTCATAACAGACTCAGCAAGGTATTTCTACTATCAGCGTCAGGGGATTGAGCTTGAAGAGCCTTATGCAGATGGGTTCCCAAGAAGTGATAAAACTCCTCAGGATTCAATAGCATCCTTTGCTTCCGGCAAAAAATCACCTGTAGATGTTTCAAAGGGATGGCACGATGCCGGTGACTATGGGAAATATGTAAATGCAGGGGCATCAGGACTTTCAGATCTTTTCTGGGCTTATGAAATGTTTCCTTCACAGTTTTCCGACAATCAGTTTAACATACCTGAAAGCACAAACAGTATACCTGATATTTTAGATGAATGCAGGTGGGAACTGGAATGGATGCTTAAAATGCAGGATGCTGCAAGCGGTGGGTTTTATCCAAGAGTTCAGTCAGATAGTGACGAAAATGTTAAGGCAAGAATAATCAGGGACCAAAATGGATGCACAACTGACGATACTGCTTGTGCAGCGGCTATTTTGGCACAGTCCTACCTTTTATACAAGGATTACGACAAAACATTTGCTGATCAATGTCTTGATTCAGCTAAAAAGGCATGGGAGTTTTTAGAGAAGAATCCTTCAAACATAGTATCACCGCCTGGTCCATACAATGTAAGCAATGACAGCAGTGACAGGCTCTGGGCTGCAGCATCGCTGTACAGATCAACATCTGATGAAAAATATCACTCATATTTTAAAAACAACTACACAAAATTTGAATCAAAGTTTACAGATTCATATGGCTATGGGCATACTTGGGGAGATATGTGGTACACAGCATTTATGTGCTATCTCAAAGCAGATTCAAAAGATACTCAGGTTGAGGGCTGGATCAATACTCAATATGACAAATGGATAAATAAAATCGTAACAAGATATAATGATAACCCATGGAAAAATGCTATTGTTCCTGGAAATTACTTCTGGGGTATAAATATGCAGGTTATGAATACTCCAATGGATGCAATTATCGGTGCAAAGCTGCTGGGAAAATCGAATGAATCCATAAGCACAATGGGATTTGGTTCACTTAACTGGCTGCTTGGTACAAACCCTCTTAGATATAGCTTTGTTTCAGGTTATGGTGAAGACTCCACAAAAGGTGTTTTCAGTAACATATACAACAACGATGGTAAGGCTGGAATACCTGACGGATATATGCCTGGCGGACCTAATGCTTTTGAAGGTGCAGGATTATCAAGGTTTGCTGCAAAGTGCTATGCAAGAAGTTCAAATGACTGGGTGGCAAATGAACACACAGTTTACTGGAATTCAGCATTGGTATTTATGGCAGCGTTTGCTAATAACACCGCACCTGCAGCAGATAAAATAACAGTTTCAGGTTATGTGAAGTCCAGTGTAGAGTCTGTGAACAGTTATATAAATGAAGGGTTTAAGGTTGAATTGAAATCAAGCGGCGGTTACAGTTTTACTGCAACAACATCAGGTACAAATGGATTTTTTAAGTTGGAAAACGTAAATATGATAAGAGGATTTTACAACTTGAGCATATCAAAGCCCGGATATCTAACAAGAAATATAAAAGATTTATTGGGAAGCAAAAATCATATTATAGGAAGTGCTTCTTCACCCGTTGTAATGCTGGCCGGAGATATTCCAAATTCAAGCGGCATGCAGGATGGTGCAATAAACATGAAGGATGTTGTGGAAATTGCAAAAGTCTTCAACACAGTAAAGGGTGAAGAGCAATATAATCCTGTATGTGATTTTGATATGGATGATTCGATAAATATTAAAGATGTTATTCAACTAGCTGTTAATTTTGGTGCCGTATCAGAAGAATATCCTGAAATTATTGTAGAATAAACAAGTATAAGAAACCCACAAAGGGATGAGACATTACCTTTGTGGGTTTTTACTTCTTATAAACTATTCTCGTATCTGATATGGAATCATACCAGAAGTTTCTGCTTCCCGTATGGCTAAACATTTGTTTTATAATAGACAATCCAAGAATGGCCCTCAAAATAAAACGAACTGTTGCTCTTGAAAATGAAATTCTATTGCAATTCTTATCTACTACACAAGTTTTACAGATAATTTTTCCAATAGTTCCTTTAAATTTTGAACTTTCAAATAATGCATTATATAACCATAGTGAGAGAAATAAGAATATTATTTGATATGTTGTTACTTCGTCAAGTTCAAACTTTACAAAGAAATTATTTAAATAATATAAAGCTCCAATAACCCCGCAAATAATTAATAAATCTAGTAATGATGCCAAGAGCCTTGTAAATGAATCAACATTTTTTTCTTCTTCAACAATGAATTTTGGCTTGTTATTTTCCAAAGCGATATTACAATCATTGCATATTTTAAAGCCATCTTGATACTTACACCCACATTTTGGACAGTGCATTGCTTCCTCCTATTTGTCAAATCACTTTATTACCTATTTTATCACTATAAAACTAAATTTTCTATAGAATGGATTTATACAGTAACAGAATACAGCTATGCCTATGCTGGTAATAATGCTATACTAAAAATAGGCATTTCAGTAATCAGCTTCTATAAAATATCAGCAATATACGAAAAGAGAGGTGTCCTATGAAAAATAAGAATTTAATTAATATTCTTGTTTTGTTGATAGTGATAGGGTCTTTAGTTTGCAGCTTAGCGGGCTTGTTTTGGAAAGGTGGAAATGGTCAATATGAGTTTAAATCCATTAACAACGAAATTATAAAAATTACAGGCTCGGGCATTTATAAAAATGATTCTGTATCAATTACAGCTCAAGGTAAAGCAATTGATATAGTTACATTGGTCTTGGGCATACCGGTACTTTTGATTTCCCTATACTTTGCAAATAGAAGATCTTTTCGAGGAAGGTTAATTCTGACGGGAACAATAGGTTATTTCCTTTATACCTACATGTCATACACATTCTTATGGATGTATAATCCTCTTTTTATCGTTTATGTTTTTTTAATGTCGAGCAGCCTGTTTATATTTATTCTATTAATGATGTCATTTGATATGGAAAACATTAGCTTATATTTTGATAAAAGGCTACCGATAAAATTCTTAGGTGGGTTCCAAATATTTATTGCTTTTGCAGTAGGTATGTTATGGTTGGGGAAAATCGCTCCGTCAATTTTTTCCGATGCTGTGCCAGTTGGCCTTGAACATTACACTACCTTGGTAATTCAAGGAATGGATTTGGGGTTTGTAGTTCCCACTGCTGTTTTATCAGGGGTATTGATTATTAAAAAAAAGCCGCTGGGTTATTTATTGTCATCCATCGTCATAATTAAGGGCATTACTTTATTAGCTTCGATTACGGCTGGAATGGTATATTTAGCAATGGATAATGTTAGTGTGAATATGGTCGAGGTTGGTGTTTTTTCGTTTTTTGACATATTAGCTGTTTTTGCATTGGTTCTATTGATGAAAAATATAAAGGTTCCTTCCGAAAATCGGTTGGGCTAAGAATAGGAATGATTAAAATGAAAAAAATATTAATTATTGAGGCTAGTCCAAGGAATGGTTTTTGCAAATCTATTAGTGATGACATTGTAAAGGATCTTGCCGGAAAGTATGAATATGAAGTCCTTACCTTGAGGAATCTTACTATTAATTTGTGCAAAGGCTGTGCAGCTTGCCTTATTGCAGGGAGTTCAAAATGTCCTCTGAGAAGTGATGATGCTGTAAAAGCTTTAGAAAAATTTATATGGGCTGACGGTATAATATATGTGATTCCAAACTATGCTCTAAGTGTACCGGCAAATCTAAAAAATCTTTTTGACAGGCTTTCATATGTATTTCATAGACCCAGGTTATTTCATAAAGTTTGTTTACCTATAATTGTACAGGGAGTTTATGGAGGAAAGAAAATCGCAGATTATGTTAATGAAGTTATGGAATTTTGGGGTATGCGGGGGATAAAAGGTATAGCTGTTACCGGAGGGGTTTATGCTAATAAAGCTAATCCATCTCAGTTGTTGCAAAAGGATAAGCAACTGATTAGATCGACTGTTGAAAAATTCCTGGCCCAAACTGATAAAGCTAAGATAAAAAGCCCGTCATTATTCAAACTAATAATCTTCAGAATGACAAGAGCAGCCATGAAATATAGTAATGACGCACTTCTACCCGATAAAGAGTATTATAGCAGGATGGGTTGGGGGGAATCCAACTATTACTATGATGTTAAACTAAACCCATTCAAATATACGATTGGGGTGCTTTGTGATAAATTTGCAAAACGGATGATAACTAAAGGGAAGTAAAAGAGATCCTTTTATATTATTTATTTGTACAATGTTCCAATCCTGATAAACAATTTGTCCATTTCTCATTAAAGAACCTAAAAAGAATGATAGTTTATTATTTATAAAATCATTAACATCGATATTTATCAACTTCGGATAAAAGTCATATTCAAAAGAATACATTATGTGTCTCCTATCATAACACATAAATAAAGATGTTTGCTTCATTTCTGAAATGAATTTTAAAGCTCGATTCTATTCATTGAAAATTCATAGGACTTTTGATAATGTATATTGTATAAGTGTAGAATCTTACAATGGATGGAAAACTTGGTACTTTGCTTTCCATATGATAAATATAAATTAAGCAGGCAAGTACCGGATTATAAGTTTAAAATATGAATAGCAGCCATAAAAAAATGAAAATATTGAATTGGAGTGAATAGGTGTTATGACAATGGATGAAATAATAAACTATTGCTTGTCAAAGCCAGGGGCTTATATTGATTTTCCTTTTGGGAGCATACCTATTTGTGTAAAGGTTCAAAAGAGGTTGTTTGCTCAAATGTATCCACATAAAGATGACTGTAAAATTACACTTAACTGTGATAGGATGACTGGAGAGTTTTACCGCAATTCATACCCAGATACAGTTGTACGGGGTTATCATTGTCCTAGGAATTTACAGCCGTATTTTAATACAATCCACCTTAACGGCATGGTTTCTGGTGATGAATTGAAAGCAATGATAGATCATTCTTATTCAACTGTAGTTAGAAAATTGCCCAAAAAGTTGCAAAAGGAATTGGAATTGGAAGGTGATAATATGACAGATATTACTTTAGAGTTACCAACAATTGAGCATGAATCTATGGCTAACCAATTCAAAGATGAATTCTTTGAGAACAATGAGAGGGTTATAAACGGAAGTGCTCTTTTTGATCAAATGGATTATAAGAAGTGGTTTGATAATAATGAGAGAAATAGAAACCCTGCAACTGTCAGCAATGACTGGGTTGCAGCTAGTACGTTTTTTGCTGTAAGGAAAAGTGATAATAAAATTATTGGGATGATAGATGTAAGGCACAATCTGAACAATAAATTTTTAGCGGACTATGGTGGCCATATTGGTTATGCTGTACGACCGAGTGAAAGGAGAAAGGGTTATGCAACATCTATGCTGAAAATGGCACTTGAATATGCAAAATCCTTATCCTTAAATAGGGTAATGCTTGGGTGCTACGCGGATAATATAGCATCCATCAAGACAATTGTTAAATGTGGCGGCAAACTTACTGAATCAAAGCAGTATGTTGATGGTAAACAAATGAATGTATATTGGATTGAAGTGAAATGAGGTGATAAGCCGATGGGATTAGAAAATATTAATCAATATATAAGAAGTGCAGAGCTGCGAAATGACAAAATAACATCCTTTGACAGGTATCCGTTTTGTCTCCCTATGGTCAAAAGCCTAAAAGAAATGAAGTTCCATCCAAATGTCACTTTTATAGTTGGTGAAAACGGGAGCGGAAAGTCAACAATACTTGAAGCCATTGCAGTAGCGTATGGATTCAATCCTGAAGGGGGAACAAAAAATTTTAATTTTTCCACAGCAAGCACTCACTCTGATCTATACGACTTTATCAGAATTGTAAAAGGAGTGAAAAGGCCAAGGAACGGGTTTTTTCTTCGGGCGGAAAGTTTGTACAATGTGGCATCAAATATTGACAAGTTGGATAAAGAATTTAGTGGCCCTAAAATAATTGATTCATATGGAGGCCGTTCTTTACACGAACAATCCCATGGGGAATCCTTTCTTGCAATTTTCATGAACAAATTCACTGGAAATGGATTATATATATTGGACGAACCTGAAGCGGCTTTGTCTCCTACCAGGCAAATGACTATGATTAGCAGGATGCATGAATTGGTAGAAAAGGGCTCACAGTTTTTAATTGCTACTCACTCACCAATAATAATGGCATACCCTAACTCTATAATATATGAAATAAAGGAAGAACTAAAGGTTGTAAAATATGAAGAAACTGAACATTATCAGGTTACTAAAGCATTTCTCAATAATACACAAAAAATGATTGATATATTATTAGATTAAAAGTGGATTGCTATTTATCAAGCCCTTATAAAAGAAGCTTTGATACAATAGAAGAAAGTGCAAGGGCACACGGAATGGATATTGTTACAGATGAGAGGTTTAGAGAGCGGGAAAAAGGCATAAATGGCAATGGACTTGATATGATCCGGAAGCGGTGGAGCGATTTTGATTATCATGAAGAAGGCGGAGAATCAATTCGCATGGTGCAAAAGCGTAATATTGAGGCACTATTGGAGGTATTGAATAATCATAACGGTAAAAGTATAGTTATTGGAACTCATGGCACTGCACTTAGCTCCATTTTCAATTATTTCAATCCGGCATATTGTTATGATGATTTTTTAAGAATTATTGATTATATGCCTTACATAATCCGTCTTGATTTTGAAGGAATAAATTGCACAGGTAAAGAGGAATTGTTAATTGTTCAGAAGGTGTTTGAAGGTTGATCATAATGGGCTGGAACCCTTTAGAAAAGGACATCATCTATTATTAGCAAGCGAGGTCAAGAAAAACAGACACTGGAATGATATCCTATAGTCAAGGAGGTGATAGCATGGAACGATGGGAATTGGTTGATGCAGTGCAGCGAATGCAGGACTATATTAATGACAATATAAATTCACCAATAACATTAAGCCAGTTGGCTAAGGCAGCAGGATATTCACAGTGGCATTGTGCAAGAATCTTTAAAGAGCTTATAGGTAAGACACCATTTGAATATATCAGAGCTTTAAGGCTAAGCAAAGCCGCCTTATTGCTGAGGGACAATCAGATAAAAGTTATTGATGTGGCGTTTGACTTTGTATTTGACTCACATGAAGGGTTTACAAGAGCTTTCATTAAACAGTTTGGAGTATCTCCCAAAAGATACAGTGATAGTCCTGAGCCAATACAACTATTCATGCCCTATCGTATACGTGATTATTACCTTACTCTGCATAAAGGAGAGATGAAAATGTCTGAGAAAAAAGCAACAAGCACAGTTTTTGTGCAGGTGGTTGAGAGGCCTGCGAGGAAATTGATACTGAAAAGAGGAATCAAGGCTACACACTATTTTGAGTATTGTGAAGAGGTTGGGTGTGATATCTGGGGGATGCTGTGCAGCATAAAGGAGGCAATGTATGAGCCTGTGGGCATGTGGCTGCCTGATAACATGATTAAGCCAGGAACATCCAAATATGTGCAAGGAGTAGAAATACCTCAGGATTATGCAGGAAAAATACCTGAGGGGTTTGAGATTATAGAGTTGCCGCCTTGTAAAATGATGGTTTTCCAGGGTGAACCGTATGATGATGAAAAGTTTGAAGAAGCAATTGAAGATTTATGGGAAGTAATGAAAAAATACAACCCTCAAATTTATGGCTTTGATTGGGCTGATGATGAGGCTCCAAGATTTCAGCTTGCACCGGAAGGCTATAGGGGATATATAGAAGCAAGACCGGTCAGGGAGTTAAATAAATAGAAAATATTTTGGTTAAAAAACACATCTATATAGGGTGTGTTTTTTTGCTTTTTACTATATTTTAATTATGAAAATAATGTGGGATAATAACTATATCAATAACAATAATTGATTGTTATATATACGACAACATTTGGAGGCAAAATATGTTTAAGCCAATAGACCATATAGCATTTACTGTTAAGGACCGTTTTAAATCTATAAATTTTTATGAAGAGCACTTTGGCTTCAAAAAATATTATGAAAACGATGTTCCTGTACCTACAATAGAAAAGATAGTTTATCTTAAATTGGGTGATAACGTTTTAGAGTTGATACACATGCCACTGATATAACAAATCAGGGATTCCATTTTTGTCTAGAAAGTGATAACTTTGACCAGGATTATATTGATTATATGGAACATAATTGAAGACTCTCTCGTCAAATATTATAAACCTTATTTGACGAGGGGAATAAATATGAAAATATATAAAGCTTTGCTAGCTGTGTTTGTTGTAACTTCCGTAATTATAATACCTGGAACAAATATTGCTAAAGAGGATAAGCAGCATAAGTACAGATTAGGGAACTCACTGCAATCTACTAATTTATCTATCCCAATTCCTACCCCTAGCCCCACTGCTAATCCTACGCTTGGTGATTCTCAAAATAAAGAAGTTAAATATTGCGTAGAAAATGCTGATGGAACAAAGCAGTTTCTGATAATACTGCCGGCACCAGATATGAAGGATGATATTTTTATGAATCCTCCAGTTATAAATGATAGCACTATTGCTCCTGTTAAATGAATTGTTTTTGATGAAATTGTTTACAAAAAGTTGCAAGAAATTATGCCTAAGAACACTATCATTTGTAATATGAAAATTTATAAGGGATTGTGAAATGTATGAATAAAATTATAAATAGAAAATCAATAGTATTGATTACCATTTTGCAATTCTGCTATGTACAGGTTATATAGTGGCGAAAAATCTTCTTTCAAAAGATACATATACTTCGTATGGATGGTTGAATATATCGAGGATTACATTTACAGTAGAAGGGAATATAAAAATATGCATGAAGCAAACAGTGGGTATGCTCTACAAGGTACCAGTTTTTGCAACGTCTCTTGTGGAATGAAGACTTTTAGATTGAATGGTAAATTAAAAGGTCAGATACCTATAACTCATATCTAACCCTTTAATTTACTACATTTAACTGGTATTGATTCTTAATCAACTACTTGTCCTCTTATTTTCTATTACCTTTTATGGTTTTGCCCTAGTTCATTGGACCCATTCCTTTCCTGGTAATTTGTTTGCCAATCATTTAATGATTGTATTATTTATTTACCATCTATATTAATTCTTAAACAATATTTTTAAAATTTTTCCTTATATAAAAGTGAAAACAGTTCCATAACTTAATATAAACTCAGCTTAAATCCTTAATTTCAAAGTACTATTAAGGATTTAAGCTATTAAGAAGGAAAGCTTGTATGTACCTTATAAGACTTTCGCGGTAAAAAATGAGATTAAATGTCTAAATGAAAAGTCTTTTACATTTGTTTTAACAAATAAAAGATTATTAGCTGTTTTCATCTGGAAACATTATGCTTTAGAAATGGGCAAGGTAAGCTGATAATTTATTTATTAACTATAATAGCCTATAATGCTAAATTATTGCACTTGGCTTACATAAATTTAATTTTTATTATATAATAATAGACAAAATATAGTATGAGTCTTTACAAGTCTTCAATTTATATTTATTTAACTTAAACTAGGGGGAAATTAAATGAATAAAAAATTAACTGTTTTATTTTTGGTATTAGTGCTATGCATAAACCAGTTGTATATTCCTGTATTAGCAAGTAGCTGGCAAAATTTTACCTACACAGAGGCAAATGGTGAAATTACCATAACTAAATATACTGGTTTAGGTGTCAGCGATGTAACAATTCCAGGAACTATTGATGGGAAGCCAGTCATGGCAATTGCAGATTATATATTTTCAAAAGGTGGAAATCCTGCAAGTTCTAATTCTGAAACTTCTCCTGATAATCTTGAGATCAGAAAAATAATCATACCTGAAAATGTTAGAACAATAGGAAACATGTTTGCATATTGTCCAAATTTAAAAACTATAGATATACCAAGTACATTAAATGAAATACAGAACCTGCCCTTTAAATTCATAAATAATGGGAAATTGGAATCAATTAATGTTTCTGAAAAGAATAATGCGTATTCCAGCGAAGATGGTGTATTGTTTAGTAAGGACAAGAGCATATTGCTATATTACCCTAGGAGCAAAAAAGACACTCATTACACAGTACCGCTTAGTGTAACGGCAATTACTTCTCATTCAATTGCATGTAATAATTTAAAAACAATTGATATTCATGAGAATGTATACGATATTCAGCCTTATAGTATAAATTCTTCTAATTCATTAGAATCTATAAATGTATATGATGAAAACCCGTTTTTTACCTGTAGTGATGGGATTCTTTACAGCAAGGACAGATCCAGACTAATTTTATACCCTTCTGGAAAAAGTGATACAGAATTTGTTATACCATCTAATGTATCTATTATTGAGTCTGCTGCAATAAACTCATATAATCTTAAAAAAATAACAATCTCTGAAAGTGTGTCAGAAATTTTAGAAAATAATTTTATAAGTATGCAATTGCAAACTATTGATGTTGATATAAATAATCCCAAGTTTTCGAGCGAAAACGGCATATTATTTGATAAAGAAAAAACAAAGCTTATTAAGTATCCGTCAGCTAAAGATAATAGTGTTTTCTCAATACCGATAGGAGTAGAAAAGGTATTAAAATATGCTTTTGCAGGTGCATTCAAATTAGTGAGGGTCAATGTACCGGGTACTGTAAAAGCGATGGAAGATATGGCATTTGCTGCATGTGATAGATTAGAGGCTGTGTATTTCTACGGTGACGCACCTGCAGCAAATAATCCATGCAGTTCGTATGTTGGCAGTCCATTTAAATATTATTATCTGAAAGGATGCAATGGATTTGGAGAAACTTGGTGTGGATACCCAACTAAAGCTATTGAGGGGATAAAGTATGATGTCATATCCGAACCTAAATTTGAAAATGTAAATATATTTTCAGAAGGTATGGCTTCAGTTTTAGTTGATACAAAGGATACAAGATTAGGAAAACTCAGGGGTTATATGGACACAACCGGTAAAATAGTAATTGAGCCTCAGTATAGGGAAGCGGGAGATTTTCATGAAGGTGTAGCATATGTAAAGGATACTTACAGTAATGAAGCTAAAATAATAGATAAAACCGGAAAAGTTGTTTTAGATTCGAAGGACCTTATTCCTGAAAGTGTAAGTGGAAGTGTTTACTATAGCTCTGCAACATATTGCTCGGAAGGCCTTATCGGTTTTAATTATAGTATTGGAGGATGTACCGATTTTTATGATATAAACAAAAATTTTATTGTAGGAAACACTGAAGATACGGCTATGTGGCTTAATGCATTTTCAGAAGAAGTTTCCTGTGGGTGGTTCTACAATATCAAAGATAATACAACTAAAGCTGGCTTTATTGATAAAACGGGCAAAATAACTTATACATCAAACAACGCATGGTTTAAATCACCGACCTTTAACCAGAGTTTGGCATTGGCAGGAGAAATGGATTCAAATGGAGTACCTAAATGTGGTTTTGTTGATAAATCAGGTTCCTATGCCATACCGCCAAAATTTGATGATGTTTTTGTTAAATATGGTTATAAAGCATTTTTTGATGGACTTGCAGTAGTAGCGATTGATAGTAAGTGGGGAGCAATTGATAAAACAGGAAAATTTGTAATTAACCCTATATGGGATGAGATGTATTTCTTTACCGATGGCGTAGCTCCTGTGAAAAAGGATAATAAATGGGGAGTTGTTAACACAAAAGGTGAGCTGATAGTTAAACCAGTGTATGATAGTTTAACAACCTTTTCAAATGGTTTGGCGTTAGCGGAAAAAAATCACAAGCGGTACTGGATAAATAAAAACGGAGATTATTTGGGTGAATTTAAAGAGCAGCTTGATTTTACAGTAAATTGTATTGATGATGGGGTATTATTCTATAAAAAGGATAACCTTTATGGTGCAATAAAGATTATTAGTAAGGTAAGCAGCCAAGATTTCAATTATGAAGAGTCTAATGGTGAAATAACCATAACTAAATACATAGGCTCAGGTGCCAGTGAAATTTCTATTCCAGAAAATATTGATGGAAAGCCGGTCACAGCAATTGCAGATTACATATTTTCCAAATCTGGAGATGTAGTTAACAAAATAATAATACCAGAAAATGTTAGAATCGTAGGTAACATATTTAGTGATTGCCCTAATCTAAAAAGTGTTGATATTCCGAGCACTGTTGTTGAGATCAAGAACCCTCGAATGACGTTTCTTTCCAACGATAATTTGGAATCGATAAATGTTTCAGTGGGCAACAAAAATTATTCCAGCGAAGATGGTGTATTACTCAATAAGGACAAGAGCTTACTGATATATTATCCTGCAGGTAAAAAAGATACAAGCTATTCAATACCGCTTAGTGTAACTAAAATTGAATCTTATTCAATTGGAAACAGGTATTTAAAAATATTTAATATTCATGAGAATGTTATTGAAATTCCATCAAATGCAGTTTATAACACATCATCTTTAGAAGCCATAAATGCATCTATTAGTAACCCGTTTTTTACAAGCAGCGAGGGTGTTCTTTACAGCAAAGATAAGTTCAAGTTAATAGCATATCCTGCAAACAAAAGTGGTGCTGAATTTATTATACCATCGTATGTAAGGAGTATTGAAAGTTATGCAATCCGCTCGGCTAATCTGAAAAAAATAACAGTTTCAGAAAACGTATACAATATATCTTCAAATAATTTTAATTCCTGCTATAAACTACAAATTATTGATGTAGACAAAAATAATCTTAAATATTCCAGCCAGGATGGAGTTTTGTTTGATAAGGATAAACATACGCTGATCAAATATCCGGAGGATAAGAACGATAAAGTCTATTCAATACCTTTAGGGGCAGAAAATGTAATAGAAAATGCTTTTGTCAGTGCAGATTATCTGGAAAGAGTCAATGTGCCAGGCACTGTAAAAAATGTAGGAAATTTTGCGTTTTGGGCATGCAGTAATTTGACAGGAGTGTATTTCTATGGTGATGCTCCGGATGTATCCCCTCTTTCCTTTAATTCAGTTAATGGTAAGAGTAAAATATATTATAAAGAAGGTAGTGAAGGTTTTACAAATCCTTGGAACGGATTTGCCGCTGAAACTTTTGAGGATGGCCCTTTTCCAAGCCCTACGCCAACTCCAACATTAATTGTACAGCCACCAGTTAATAATCCCAATCCTATATCAGGTGTGCCTGCAGCAACATCTACAGAAACCCCTACAGCAACGCCTGCACCCACACAGACACCAGCAACTGTAACACCAGCAACATCTAAACCTACACTTGTATCTGCAACACCAACAGCAAAACCATCTCAGGTGAATGAACCTTTGGATAAAAAACCTGCAGTCGTTGCTTTTAAAGACATACAAAATCATTGGGCAGTCGGACAAATTATTGAGTTGGTTAATAAAAATGCAATAAGCGGATATGAGGATGGTACGTTTAAACCTAATAATATAATAAGTCGTGCAGAGTTGGCTGTAATTATTGTGAAGGTTCTCGGACTTAAGCAGTCTGAAGGAACAACAAAATTCAAAGATGATAAAGATATACCATACTGGTCAAAAGCCTACATAAAGACAGCTGTTGAAGCGGGAATATTATCAGGTTATACAGATAATACATTTAAAGCCAATAAATCATGCTCTCGTGAAGAAATAGTAACAATGATAATGAGGGCAATGAAATTGGGGACTTCAGCTGACAGTACAAATCTAAAAGATGCTGTAGCTATTCAGAGCTGGGCAAAGGGTTATGTATCAAAGGCTATAAATCTTAAAATTATAAAAGGGTATGAGGATGGCACTTTTAAGCCAGCTAAAAGTGTTACCAGAGCTGAAGCTGCTGTAATTTTAGTTAATGCATTAAAACAAAGGTAAATATTAGATTAAAGCCAAATTGACAAATAAAGAATGTTTAAGACAGAGATTGTTTAGCTGATAAAAGAATTACGGAACCTAAAACAGATAATTTACATAATATAATTGTAGTAACATATAAGCAGGGGTATTTTTATGAGCTGTAACGCACCTTTGTATAATGTAAATGAAATTAATGTTCAACCTGGATTGGAAAACTCCTATGCGAAATTTTCACATAAGCTTAATGAATATTTAAAGGCAAAATACGGTGAATATTATATAGGGCTGGAATTGTATAAAAACAAGAAAAAATCTACCAAGTTTTTTGTTGTAGCTTCATATAAAGATAAACGTGGGATAGAGAATGCTGCTGAGGTAATTGGAGATGATATAAGACGCATTTACGATAAAGTATGGGGAGATAAGGTAAAACGTACTTCCATATTTGCATTTGTAGATTATACACGTTTGATTCCTCCCCAAAAAAACCGTTAATTCTATTGGAAAAGATGATGCCATTATACGGGCTTATGCTCATATAATGGCATTGCTATTTGTGTATCATATAACTCAAAACTTAAAGCTCCTGCTATATTTTACGTCAAAACCGGTACATGTTCCATCTTTCAGCGAAACATAAAGTATGAAGTTTGTACTAAAGTTTTGTCCCATAGTGTTATATCCGTCTTGGCAGAATAACATGATGTGGTCCTTATCAATGTTGTAGCATTCATGAATCTCGCTGGCACCTGTATCAATAGACCATGTTGATTTTCCTTCCTGTAAATTTATCGCTGTTAAAAGGGTATTGGCTCCGGAATCCAGGCTTTTTTTGTGAACAATAAGAGAAAGGTTTGATCCTTCAGTTTTAAATGGCTCCAATGCCTTTGATTCACCCCTGCCAGATAAGTTTACATAATTCTTAAAATTCTTGTTTTGTGGATCTATGCCGATATTGTCATAAAAATATTTATCATTTGAAACCTGATTAAATAGAAATCCTCCCAGCAAAAATACTTCCTGAGTCAGTTTTTTCAATCCCATAACATTATCAAGGCTTCCATTGTATAGGTATCTTCTTTCGGTGTTTTCCACAGAACTGGATACTTCCAGGCCTTCCTTGAGATTGTTGATGTCGGAGTCTGTCAGAAATATGTTGAACATACCTTTTTCTGAAGCTTTAATTATTGACATTCCTTTTCCAAGATACTTGGTTGTAAAGGTGTTCTTTTCTTTAGTAAAATATTTGTCAATATCAATAGACTTTTTCTCAGATATTCCAAGGTCCTGCATATTCAAAGAATAAACCAGGCCATTATTTGCTTTAAATACAATAGATTTAGTTGTGTTATCAAATTTACACATTTCAGGTTCCGGAAGCAGCGAAACCTCATCGGAATCGCCTACAGAATTTATAGAATGGACAGTTTTACCCGAGAATTTATCTATAACCAGAATCCGGCCATCATGAAATATAAACAAGTTATCTTTTAAAGAACCTAATATTTTTGGATCATGATAGGTGCTATAAGATCCTTTCATCTTCTTGTCAAATATTAGGGTGCCCTTTTTTAGGTCGATTGCCTGTATTTTATAATAGTTGCTTCCACTAGTTCCCTCAGACCCTGTCTCACTTGCACTAAACACTTTGACAACCATGGAGGCAACCGGATTTCCATCCAATTCATAGACGATAGCCTGATCCAGTGCGGCAGCACTGCTTGCATCCGTAAGGTTAACTTCAATTAGTAGAAATAGGCCGACTGGAAAAACCAGCATCCAGAATCCTGCTATGGTCAATGGAATTAGAGATTTGAACCGGCTTTTTGGGCTGTTTTCAAAATTACTGGAGTGCGATATTCTTTTAAATATGTAAGCAAACAGGAAAAGGATGAATATGCCCGCTACTATAAATATAATTGTTAAAAAAACATTATGAAGAATACTGTCCTTATAACGTAAAGCGAACAGTATTTTGTCCATCAAGCTTAAATCTTTCATAGCATTTACCCCATTTTAATGTTAAATTGTACTTCGAAAATTCTATTGTTTAGAATTTTATTAGGATATAAAATAGGTAATTATTGGGTCTTTATTAGGACCTTTTTAGTTTTATACTCTGTATATTCTTCATTCCAAGTAATTATATCTATTACCGGACCTTCTGTACCCACATTTATATCAACTATCTCTTCCATTTCATTTACTTCTTTTATGGCTTTTAATTCGCCTGTTTTAAGGTTATACAAATATAAATTTCCTCCTCTACTGACCGTACCCTTACCAAAGCCGATAATTACGAGTAACCTATCATTATCCAGCCATTTAACAACCTTTGCCGAGTCTTCTTTCTTGACATCAACCTGAATAACTTTTTTGGAGGTTTCGGTAATTGTATCAAAAACATAGACATTTCCGTTCAATTCAAATTCGTAGGGCGAAATGTATGCAATATTTTTTTTGTCCGGTGACAGAACGGGCGAGGATGCAAACTCATCTATATATATGTCGTTAAGCAGTGTATGTTTTTCACCGGATTTAAGCAAAATAACCTTCTCTTCACTATAATAAATCTGCTTTTTATTTGGCAATTCAAAGAGCTTGGTATATGATTTATCATTGTGTTTTAATACTGTGCTTGCCTGGCTTTCATCAGGTAAACTTAATGGCTTCTTGGTATTGCTTGGCTCTTGTTTTATTTGGATATCAGGACTTTCCTGTATTTCGCTTTTGTTGTTATAGCATCCTGAAACTAAGATAATCAATGCTATTGCTAAAATCAATAATCTCTTCAAAAAATATTCACCTCACCTAATAGATTTATATTATTATATTAAAAGATTAGCCACTTTTAACTTAGTTTATTTTATCATCTTTTTACTTAAAGTTCTATGGCTGGAATTAATAACACTTTTAATATAAGCCAAAAGACTATATATAAATAACTAGTTGGAAGCTAGTGGGATTAGTCTTATAATTATAGGGTGTAAATTTTTGTGTGCATAAAAATCCAATATTCGAAATTATGTTATAAAGTAATTGAACAATATAATCTCTTTATATAAAGGGGTTTATTGAATAATATATTGGTATAAATTAATAGATTTTTAATTCATTTTTCATTATATTTTAATTTTTAGCTGTTATTATAGAAATGGAGCAATATAACAAATATTTGATCCTAATGTGAAAAGGTGTAGAGAGGGTTGCTATAGATGTTGATGATGCTTAAGTTTTTGGTTAAGAGTATACTTGAGAAAAAATTCAGAACTTTTTTAATAGTAATATCCGTTGCAATCTCTGCAGCCTTGTTTTTTGCATCACTTGCTATTGCTGATACGCTGGAGGGAATTATCTCAAAGCAGATAAAAAAATACTATGGTGATACAGATATAATTATGACAGCTTCAGAAAAAAGCAAGTCGTCATTCTTTTATTATGATAATCTGGGGAAGTACGAAGAAAACATAGAGTATGGGGTTGGATCAATACAAATAGGAGGAACATACAAAAAAAATCGAAACGAGTACATAAATATCAGTATATTTGGCATGACTTATGAAGATATGATTAAGATGGGCACTGTATCCATTGACAAAGATTATAAGATGCAGCCATTTGAAGGTAATAAAATCATAATAGGACCTGAAACAGCTAAAAAAATGAATGTAGATATTGGCGACACCGTTGATCTTACCATATCTGATAAAGTAAGGAGATTGACTGTTTGTGCAATCAGTAAGCGAACCGGTATATTTGCCGATGAAAGCACCGGCAGCTTCGCAGTAATGCCCATATCTACCGTTGGCGGCTACTATAATGCCAAGGGCAAAGTCACTCAGGTATTTTTAAAAACCAAGAAAGGGATTAATACGAAAGTCCTGGTGGAAGCCTTAAATCAGGAATTTAACAAAAATGCGTTTTATGAAACTATCCCGATTGAAGAGCTTAAGGATGCATTAAACAGGGTATCGGCACCATTTTTAATAGTATCTTTGTTGGTTTCGTTTATGAGCATATTTATTATTTATACATCCTTTAAGGTTATAGCCTTTGAAAGACTGCCTGTTATAGGAACATTAAGGAGCATTGGTGCTACAAGAAAAGCTACTAACGCCATTCTGTTTATGGAAAGCGGGTTTTATGGTATTGTTGCAGGAGCTATAGGCTGTGGGCTGGGGATACTAATACTTTATGCCATGCTGAAGATCATGCTGGCCAGTGAACGAGGTTTGCAGGCAAGTTTAAATTATACAGGTTCACAATGTATTGCAGCATTTGTTTTTGCCGTAATACTGAGTTTGGGAAGCTCAATTTTTCCAATTATAAAAGTGACAGGCGTGTCACTAAAGGACATAATACTAAACTCAATACATTGGGATGTAAAAAAACGCAAGAAAGCTATAATTCTTGGCCCTTTATTACTGATTGTTTCTATGATTGTACCAGGTTTTTTAGCTGCAGAAACCGATTATGGTGTTGCACTTCCAATTAATGTTCTTTGTATTCTCTCTATAGCTTTTTCAATTATAGTTATGCTTCCTGTCCTAGTGGCTGCTATAGTAAAAGTCATCTCCATCGTGTATGGTGCGTTGTTTGGAAATGAAGGAATTATGGCTGCCAAAAATATTAAGGACAATAAAAATCTTCTTAATAATATTTCCCTTATTGCAATAGGCATGTCAATAATTCTCACCATCAATATTATAAGCGGCAGTGTGGCAAAGGATGTTTTGAGCATATTCGTGAAAAGTATGAACTTTGATATTTCGCTGTATGGAATGGAACTTGACAAAAATTTCATCAGTCTATTAAATTCCACCGAAGGTGTAGCGGATTCATATCCTTGTTATGAAACACGGGGAATAAAGGTTGGTGACGGAGAAAGCAGAATTGGCAGTCTTGTTGGAATTGATCAGAAAAAATACTTTGATTACTGGAAAATTGAATTATATAAGAAAATTGAAGATAGTTCATTCAATTTTGATGAAGACAGGAACATATACATATCAAATACCTTAAAGGAGCGGTTTAAAGTAGATGTTGGAAATTACATTGAATTGACAATGGGAGAGACAAAAAAGAAATACATGGTTGCGGGACTGTTCAACACACTGGTAGATAACGGCGATATGGCCATGATTCCTGAAAGATACTTTAAGCTGGATACAAGAAGCTCCTTTTATAGCAGTGTTTATATAAAAACGTCAATAAAGCCTTCGAATGTGAAGGAGAATATTAGAAAGAAATTTGAGAGAAGGTATTTGAATATTAGGACTGTTGAAGACATGAAGAATCAATCGATGGAGGGCAACGCCCAAACCTTTGCAATTATGCAGGGATTTGCAGCACTTGCTGTAGTTATAGGGATTTTTGGAATTGTAAACAATCTTATTATTTCGTTTATGGAAAGAAGAAGGATAATAGCTGTTTTAAGGTCCATAGGAATGAGCAAGAGGCAAATAATTAAAATGATTGCACTTGAATCATTTTCAAGTGGGGTTATCGGAGGTATCCTTGGAATAATGACGTGTATAATGATTCTACGTATAGTTCCAAGCTTGCTTAAAGTAATAATAGGTATTGAAATGGGAATTTCAATATCAGTGCAGAGTGTAATAATAAATTTCATAGTAGCTGTGGTTGTGATGCTGATAGCGTCTTTGGTGCCTGCATTAAAGTCTTCAAAACTGAGTATTGTTCAGGCAATAAAGTACGAGTAAAGGGGAGTTGGAATATGGGGTCGATTATAGAAACAATAAATTTATATAAGACTTTCAAGCTGGGCAGCATGGATGTTGAGGTGCTTAAGGACATAAATGTAAACATAGAAAAGGGAGAATTTGTTTCAATTATGGGACCATCTGGTTCAGGTAAAAGCACCTTGTTATATCTTATAGGAAGTCTTGACAAACCAACATCAGGCAGCATAAGGATAAATGGCCGTGAGCTGGCTGGAATGAAAGATAAGGAAGAAAGTATATTAAGGAGGCGGCAGATTGGTTTTGTGTTTCAATTTTACAATTTGATTCCAAACCTTACAGTTGAGGAAAATATATTGCTTCCGTTGACCTTGGATGGGAAAAGGCCTGGAAAATATAAAGAGCGGTTGGAGAGGATTTTAAATGACGTAGGCTTAACTGAACGGCGAAAGCATACTCCTCGAGAACTCTCAGGTGGTCAGCAGCAGAGGGTTGCCATTGCCAGAGCACTTATAAATGACCCGGATGTGATTCTCGCCGATGAGCCTATAGGAAACCTGGATTCTAAAACTGGAACAGAGATAATGGGACTCTTCAAAAAAATAAACATTGAAAAAGGAAAGACAATAGTGCAGGTTACCCATTCAATGGAATCTGCAAACTATGGGAACAGAGCAATCAATTTAAAGGATGGAAGGGTGTATTGATATGAAGAAGGTAATAGGAGCTATTTTGGTTGGTACATTTTTGTTCACGGCGGCTGCTTGTGCCTCTGATAATAGCCAATCTGCAAGTCAAAACCAGATGCCGACTGCAAAACCAGTTAAAGATACAATTGATGTATTCGGTCAGGTTAAATACAAGACATCTAAGAGTATATATATCGATTTCCCGGCAGTTGTTGCATCTATAGATGTTTTTTCAGGGCAGGTTCTTAAAAAAGGAGATTCTATCATTACTCTTGACTTAAAGAATGCCAAAAGCCAGATTAAGGCAAAGGAGAACGAAATTGATCTGGCAGTGCTTGAACTTAAGAATATGAAGATTACATCAGGCCTTGAGAGCAGTAAGGCCAGAAATAATAAAGCCGTTCTGCAAAAGGAAATAGATAGGCTCTATGATGAAATGGGAATTAAAAAGACTGAGATTGGAGAAGTAAATGATGAGCAGCTTAAAAAGCTACAGAATGAATTGCAAAGCTTAAATACACAGGTTGAAGATAATAAGAATTTAATAGGTATACATAGTAAAAGAAAAGAGAATGAGATAAAAAAGCTGGAGGATGAGTTAGACGAGAAGAAGAATGAGTATGATAATGCATTGAGCCTGATAGCAGGAAAAGCCATGGAACCAGGCACACCTGTTGACGAAGAATTGGTTAATAAGAATAGGAAAATTGCAGAGTTACAGGGGGATTATGATACAAAAAAAGCTGCCTTGGATAACAACTCAGATTCAGATATTATAATTTCCAATAATCAAATCCAGGCTGGAACAGAAAGAAGCACTAGTGAAATTGAAAGGAAGAGCAGTGAGATATCCAGACTTCAAGGAGAGTACCTGGCTAAAAAGGCTGAATTGGATAATGGAACAGACCCAGATATAAAACTTTATCAGATGCAGATTACCAAAGCAAATGATTACATGAGCTATCTTATTAAAGAGGGATATGCCGATGATTCACCTGAATACTTGGAACAGAAGAGAATAAAGGAAGAGGCCGTCATAGCAATTGAAAAGGTAAAGTCAGTTAAAAGCTATGAAATTAACAAGCTGCTTGGAGCAGTAGCAGATGCCAATAAGGAGCTGGATTATCTTAAAAAGAATCTTTCCTCAAAGGATGCAAGCTTACAGCTTGATAAAGTTAAAAAGGCAAAACAGGAAGAATTAAAACTGATTAAAAAGAGTATAGATGATGCAAAGTATGAATTGGAAGCTATTAAGAAAAACAGGCAAAAGGAAATAAAACAGCTGGAAGATCAGCTTGAAACTTTAAAACAATCATTTTCCGATTATAAGGTTGATAAAGAAAAAGAATTGAAGCAAATAAGTCTTTCCATTACTAATAATGAACTGAGCATAAAATCTACGATGAAGGATATGGATAATGCTGCTGCAAATAGGAAAAAGGAGCTGGAACAAATAGTTTTAAACATAGCTCAAAAAAAGGTTCAGCTTGATAATTTAGAGCTTGATCTAAAGAGTGAAATCGACAGGCTTAAAATTGAAACTCAGGAAAAAAAGATTGAGCTTTTGATTGAAGATTTGGGGATTCTTAAGGATAAGCTTAAGAAGAACTATATAAATGGAGACAAGGTTATAAGCGAATTCGATTCCGGGCTTGTATACTCCATTGAGTGCCAAACAGGGGATGTGCTGAGCAGTGCTAACAGGGTTGCTACTATAATAGACTCTAAAAATTTGCATGTGGAGGCATCGGTACCTGAAGAGTTCATTAAAGATGTAAAAATAGGTGCTAAGGTAGATATTATCCCCATTGCAAATAAAGCCAAGACTTATAGTGGAAAGGTTGAGAAAATAGCCGGATTGGCTAAACAAAACAATGGGGATACCAGCATCACTGTAATAATTGGTATTGATAATGCAGATGGTTTTATTGTGCCCGATTACAATGTTGATGTTAAGATAAAGAAGTAGGATTTTATTCCCTAGCTGCTTGTACTTTTGTAGTTCCTAAGGCCAATTTTCCAGAAGACAATTGTAAAAACTGTAAAGAATCCAGCAATTCCAACTGAATAAACAAAGCCTAAAGGGGAGAGAGTTCCGGCAAAAAACTCAGAAGGAACTGTGGCCATGATTCCGTAGGGTAAAATTAGATAGAATATCAATTTGAAAGCACCTTTAAACAGAGTCCCGGGAATTTTCATACATAGTGTGATTACCTCTCCCTCCAGGCGTTCTATGGACGAAGCTTGAATAAAGAAGAAGGAAAGGGTACGAAGAATTACCATCATATCATAATACAGTAACAGCATTACAAGGACCAAAAATGTGTAGCCTATAACTGTAAGTAATGTTAAGGGTATATCCATTCCTGAAACGGCATAGATGATTATACCAATGCTTGCAAACACGAGGGGAACTGAACCCAAGTCAATGCTTTCAAAGGAAAGGTGCAAAAGTGGGTTAATGGGTTTAGTTATGTACAAATCCAGCTCACCTGATTTGATTTTCCATGGAATAGATAAGACCCCAAAAAAGTATATAGCCATATTTAATGCATTAATAAGTGAGAATGTTCCGATAAAAAGAAGCATTTGTGATTTGCCCCATCCTCCGATGGTTTCAGTCTGTGAATAAATTGCTGAAAACATTAAAAGCTGTATCAGAAACAATGATCCATCTACAAAAAATACGCCAAAAAATGAAAACCTGAATGCCATATTTTTTGAGAGCTTCATCTTAAGCAGCATATAAATAATTTTTAACTGTCTTTTTAAAGTCATATTCCCACCCCATCATATTTGAATTTAAGCGTTTTGTAAGTTACTGAGTTTAGTATACCGAACATTATATTCCATAATGAAAGAATAATAAGGCCTGGGACAATTTCATTTTTATTTCTGCCAAGAAGCAGCAAGGAAGGCAGATATGAAATATAGTAAAAGGGGAAAAACGTCATTATCCTGGTGATTTCTGACGGTAAAAGCGTCAGAGGTATAAGTGAGCCATTTATGAATTGCACAATATTATCTTTTATCATCATGAAAATACTTGTATCAAGGAATTTGAAGGCAAGTATACCTATAAAATAGTTTATCTGCATCATGAATAAAAGACCTAAAAGAATCAATATGAAAGCAGAAAAGATGCTCCAGCCGCTAGTTGTAATTGCAAAATCGATGCGGAAAACGAAAATCCATGTTACTGCCGCAATTAAATTGAACAGCAAAAGAAATGCCGATATGCCTGCTGTCTGAGCAGTGAAGTACCTGAAAACTCCCATAGGCTTAATAATGTATTTTGAGAACCTGCCATTTCTTATCTCTTCAGAAATTTGCCATCCTATAACAGAGGATTGGTCTAGCTGGGTTAAAAATGAACTTATGATATAGTATGAAAGCATGGAGCTCATATTAAAGCCCGAAACAGTATCTCTTGTTCCGAATATGGCACTCCATAGCACATATGCAAGCAGGATTTTTGAGACAGTAAGTACCACGCTTGTAATGACGTCAAATCTGTATGCCAGCTGAGTTTTAAACATAACCTTTGACGTTTCAAAGTATTTTTTCATCGATATATACCACCTTTATCAGAATAAATTCTTTCTACAATATTACCAATGTCTTCCTCTTCGATGGATATGTCATTTACGTCATACTCATTGAAAATGTTGCCTACAATGAAGCGTACATCCTTTTTATGTGCCATGAAAGACAGTTTGAAAGGGTTTTTGTCGATTATCTGCACATCAAAATCAGGGATATATGATGTCGCTTCATCAAAAGTGACTGTTATCATCTTATGGGTCTGATAATGGTTAAAAAGCATTTCAAGGCTTCCGTCATAAATTTTACTGCCGCTATTTACTACAATACATCTTTCACACAGGCTTTTTATGTCTTCCATGTAATGGCTTGTAAGAAGTATTGTTGTGCCTTTGCTGCGGTTAACCTCCTTTAAAAAGCATCTGATTTGCTTTTGGGCTACAGCATCAAGACCAATTGTAGGCTCATCAAGAAAAAGTATTTTTGGATTGTGTAAAAGGGCTGCAATAAGCTCCATTTTCATTCTTTCGCCGAGGGACAGGGTCCTGACCTGAACATTTAGATAGGATTCAACGGCGAATAGCTCGGTAAAATAACTAAGGTTTTTACGGTATTCTGTTTCAGGAATATCGTAGATCTCCTTAAGAAGCAGAAAGGTATCAACTGCAGAAATGTCTTGAAACAGCTGGCTTTTCTGCCCCATTACAATGGCAAACTGCTTTTTGTATGCATTTTTTAGTTCATTGGGTATAAACCCGAGTACCGAAATTTCCCCCGAGGTGGGGGAGATTATTCCGGTCAACATTTTCATAAGGGTAGTCTTTCCTGCTCCATTTGGACCGATTAACCCGACAAATTCGCCTTCATTGATATCCAGATTAAAATCATTTACTGCGATTTTTGATATCTTCTTTCTATTAAACAAGCTTTTAATGCTGCCGCGAAAGCCTTCTTCCTTTTCATAACGGGTGTAGGATTTATAGAGGTTTTTTGTGTGTATAATATTCATGCTTATTGGCCTCCATCTTCATTCCATGTTTCAATAATGATACTGGGATCATGCTTGCGTCCTAAGCTGTGTCTTTTCTTCCGGTTTTCAACCGAGTCGAATATAATTGAAAAGTCATAATTTTCTGGATAAAGCTCACTAGCAGGAACGTGGAGTTTTAACCTCTTATGGTTTATTAAAAGCTTTTTGTCTTTTACCTGCACTCCAACATCGCCTTTTTCATTTGCTTTTTGATATACAATACCGATCATTTTTTGAGGGTAAACCATAACGCTGTCACCTATATTAAAAGTATTGCTTTGAAGAGTGTCAGGAGTCTTTTTGGTATCCGGTTTTCGGACTATCTTATTTGGCACTTTTATTTGTTGAATTTCTTTTGAAGGCGTAACCGTGCTTCCTGAATCTTCCGTGTAGGCCATAGGCACTGTACTACCATATGCAGCAATGCTTGCTCTCTCAATCATTCTAAGGGGGAGTCCTAAACGCCTTGCAATATACAGGGCACAACTTTCTCCAGCTTCTCCTATTTCCAGTTTATATAGTGGAAGCAGACTTTGAAGGTCAAAGGCCATTCTTGCGTTGACGAGGCCGGGTGTTGATTTGGCAAAATCCTTTATTTCGGGGTAATGAGTAGTTGCCACAAAGAGGCAGTTTTTGCCCGCAAGCTCTTCTAAAATAGCTATAGCAAGACCCATGCCTTCAGCAGGATCGGTTCCCGATCCCAGCTCATCTAGGAGAACCAATGATTGATCGTTTGCCAGCTTCAATATTTGGATGATATTAGTCATATGTGATGAAAAGGTAGAAAGGTTTTCTGTAATGCTTTGCCCATCGCCAATATCACACAAAACATAATTGTTCATCGTAAAGCATCCGCCCTCTGCAGGAACATGAAGGCCGCACTGTGCCATTACAGATAAAAGCCCTATGGTTTTTAGTGCAACGGTTTTTCCGCCGGTGTTAGGGCCTGTAATGATTACACCTTTATAATTTCCGCCGATATGAAAATCGAGAGGAACTATTGTATCAGCTTTTAGCAGGGGATGCCGTCCAGACTTGATTTCTACTTTTCTTTCAATGCTGACAGGCAGTGGAGATGCTTTCATTGCTATGCTGAGCTTTGCTTTGGCAAATATGAAATCAAGGGTTTCCATGGCTTCGATATTTATATTAATGTATGGCAAATTTTCTTCTACAAGAGCGGTTAACACATACAAGATGCGCCTTACTTCATTTTCTTCTTCAATACGCAATATGCCTACCTCTTCCTGGAATTTTCCAACTGAAGAAGGTTCGATGAAATAAGTGCTTCCGCTTTGGGATATATCAACAACCGAGCCTTTGACTTGGTTTTTGTATTCTTTTTTTACAGGCAAGGTATAATGCCCGTTGCGGATAGATACAAAGCTCTCGGAAAACCAGATTTTATTATTCCTAAGAAGTGAATCAAGCTTAGATTTTACCTGTGTTTCGGCGTTTGCAATCTTCCTTCTGATATCGGCAAGTACGGATGAAGCATTATCAACAACCTGAGAGCCGCGTATAATCCTGTTTATTTCATCTTCAATATCTGAAAGGTCATAAATGGAATTTCCATATGAGGCTACTGCAGTAAATGAGGCCTCAGCCTTTTTGAGGTATGACTTCAATCGCCTGCAGGATGTGAAAAACTGTGCGATGTTACCCAGTTGTTCAGGCATTAGCATCGAACCCTTGCCTAGCAATACTAAGGATTTTTCAAGATCCTCCATACATGAAAGGGGTGGTGTTCCGTAGTGCTCCATAATCAGCCTTGCCTCGCTTGTTTCATTCAAATGTCTGGACACTTCACTCTCCGACATGTAAGGTTCAAGTTTTTTGATTCTATGTTTGGCTTTATCAGATAATGCACATTCTTCAAGAATATCAAGTACTTTATTAAATTCTAATGTTTCGTAATATTTTTTATTCATTGTTTATGCTCCTCCATTGATATAGACATTAATAAAACAAACCCGCAGAAGACATACCTCGCCTTATAAAAGGCAGAATGCTTCTGCGGGTAAAGGAAACTAAACAATTGTATTTATCGGAAATAATAAAACCGCTGACGACAATAAAAAAGCCCGACAAACACACCTTGTCGTGCCATGATTTACAATCGCCGAATTATGACAAATATAATCCGAAAATGATTATTGAAGCAGTCTGTAAGGTAATGCCTTTTTAGGACACAATTAATAGACAGGCATATAACCTGTTTTATTTTATGTCCTTCAACTTTATTTAGTTGAATATCACCTTTACAGAACTTACCGACATCAAAACCATCCTTTCGTTTGTAAGATATATACAAAATATCATATTTAATTCAATAAGTCAACAATCAAATGCTCCCATAATATTAATTGAGATTGCAAAATTCTTTAAACAACTCTTCTTTTTAGAAATTGCTTGATTATCCTCCTTAAGATATCAACAACTGCAATAATTCCTAATATAACCAGACCATACACTTTTGCAATTAATATGAATTTCCTTAAAAATGGGCTTTGCCCCGACTCTTTTCCGGTAATTACTCCAGAAAGGTTGTAGGCGGAAATCTTATTCTTCAATGGCTCTATATTGTCATAATTGTAAGACTCATTATAGCTAAAACTTTGGACAACTTTGTTAAATACTGGCTTAAGCTTGTCCTTGCCGGCATAGTCTGCTACCAGGGTAGTTGATGTATATCCATCATAGCTTAAAAATCTTGCATTGAAGCTTACCATCTTTTTTCCGCTACTTTCAATAACAAGTGACCATGTAAGAACCTTTTTAACCTTATCGTATTTTACTTTCTCGTCCCAATCAATAATTTTTATGCCAGCTAAATTGCTTGATTTTCTTAACTTTTCAGCCTTTTCATTCTCCGCTTTTATTTCATCCAGCAATTTGCCGTCATCCTCAATGGAATCAGTATCTTCAACTACATATCCAACAGGATCGTTGTTAAACTCTATAAACCAATTTTCATTATTTTCTTCAAAAGGAACTACAATACCGATTTCTCTTTGAGTTGGAATATCCCCTATACTATCTTTAAAAATATCACATTTACTGCTTTCTATAAAACTATACCCATCATCGATTGTTATTGAAGCTATATTAGGACCGAGGCTGAACTGGCCAGGGCCTCTTTTTTCATTCCAGTCCTGTCTGAAATTATTTTTTCCGGTTATTAAACTTCCAAGCTTAAGGTTGGAAACTTTATCTTGTGATTTGTTATAATCACTATATTTCTTACCAGGTCTATACTCGAACCCGTTGATTATCTTATTAAGCATGGTTTTAGCCCATTCTTTTTCTTCCACACTACAGACCAGTTTAACATTCATATAACCAAATCTGCCTAGAATTCTGAAATCGTAATTAATAAAACGGTCATTTGTATCTTTGTCTGTTTGGCATAGATATGACCAAACAAGAGTATTCAGGTTTTTTTCATAGTGAGGTTTTTCATCCCAGTCAACTATATAAAGGGGAGGAATGTTCTTTTTAATTCTTTCCTCATTAAACTTCTCATTGCTTTTGATTATTTCATCTAATAATAACTTTTCATCACGAATTGATGAAGTATCATCTAATATGTATCCGACCTTGTCATAGGAAAAGTTAACATACCCGTTACTCGTAGCGTTCTCAAATCTTATAATCGCAAGATCACTGTCATCTGGAATTTCCGGCAGTGATTCCATAAATTTTGCACAATTTTCTTTATCAATAAACTTAAAGCCTGCATCCAGCTTGATAATTGCAAGATCTTCACCTATATTAAATGTGCCGGGTGAATCCTGCTCTTTCCACGTAATGTCGCTGTCTGCGGGCTCGTTTACTGCTAATGACATCCCAGGCAATAGCAGTATAAAAGTTAATGCCAATAATTGTAAAAACTTTTTCATATTACTGTACTCCTCTATAAATTAATGTTAATTTAGTTATGTCTTTACTCAATATTCTATAAAAAATACAAAGCATCTTTCCGATATTCTTTATATAAGGGCATTTCAATTATTTGTAAATACCTAAATAATTTATGATGGGAGCTAATGGTGATGAAAACTGTAATGAAAAACTTTAAGGATAATTTGTACACATATGCCGGACTGGAGAATCTCACTGAAAATATCGTATTGCAAGAGCTGTATTATTTTGTTGAAAACACCCAAAATACACGCGGTAAAGGATTTTGTGACTGCTGGATTTGTTTGGCTGATGTTGCTGCTATTATTCTAAACGATATTAAACCCAATTATTGTTCAAATTTTATAGACAAAGATGAAAATAGTGAGTATTTTACCAAACTTAGGACTGAAGTTCATGAGAGGATTATCAAAGCCTTTGAAATGGTTAAAAAGAATCCGCATCATGAGGCTAGGGAATGATTAAAATACATAGTATATTATTTTAACATTCTTTAAGTCCAATTGCTTTAACATGTCCAAAATCAAGCGGCAAAATAAGAGAGTTTAGTAAACTCTCTATATTTGCGAATTAAATAAATCTGTACTTAGATATTTTTCTCCCCTATCGGCAAACACTACAACCACGAAGCCTTCATCCATTTCTTTTATGCATTCAAGTGCTGCAAGCATTGCTGCTCCGCTGCTCATGCCTACAAATATACCCTCGTGCATAACAATTGATCTGCACATGGAAAAAGCAGCTTCAGATTCCACCATAACAGTACGGTCAATCTTTGTTGGATCGTAGATTTCCGGAACTATTGCTTCCTGCATATTTTTGAGACCTTGTATATAATGACCCCGAACAGGATGTGCTTCAATTACCTGTATATCGGGGTTTTGGCTTTTTAACCCCATTCCTACACCCATTATGGTTCCTGAGGTACCAAGGGCAGAAACAAAATGAGTGACTTTGCCCTGTGTGCCCTCCCATATTTCGTGTGCAGTAGTAAGGTAGTGTGCCATTTTATTGTATTTATTGGAGAACTGGTTTGGCATAAAGTATTTATCGGGGTATGTGGATATAAGCTCATGTGCTTTTCTAATGGCTCCGTCTGTTCCCTGGGATGCATCTGTCAGTGTAATCTTTCCGCCAAAAGCTTCTATCATTTTTCGGCGTTCAACAGAAACTGCTTCACTCATAACTATTTCTACCGAGTATCCTTTAACTGCACCTATCATTGCCAGACCAATTCCTGTATTACCGGAGGTAGGTTCAATTATTGTTTTGCCTTTGGTGAGCATACCGCATTCTTCTGCCTGCTCAATCATTTTCAATGCTATGCGGTCCTTGATGCTACCTGTAGGGTTGAATCCTTCCAGCTTCGCATATAAGGGAATGTGAGGCTTTGGATTCAATTTGTTTATCTTTACAAGTGGAGTATTACCAATGGTATCAAGAATGTTATCATACATGTACATCATCCTTCCAATCTACTACTAATACTATACCATGTATTGATTGCAGCTACAATATATGTAAGTAACTTAAATTGGCCCATTATATAAGTATGAGTATTTGAGTCGGAAAATTCTTTTAAACATATAAAATCTCTCCTTCCCGACGATTAGTATTGGCCGGGGAAGGAGAGTGGTTGTTAAAGCATGATTTAAAAAATTATTATATTTTCTAATTGATTGACGCTGCTTGAGTTACTTTATAGCCTGATAACTGCAATCCATCCCAGTCAAATATCATAGTTCCGTTAACCGGACTTGTCAGGCTTGGTGAGTTTTCAAGCGTTATCTTGGTTGACGCAGCCTTCAATACTTTAAAACCTATAACTGCCAATGAACCAGTGTTTTCAGGTACTCCTGAGTTTTTGTAGGAAGCCAAATTCATGTATGTCCTTCCAAAGGTAAGTGAACCCTTTGAAAGATCGTTTGCTGCCATATCTGTTCCGCTGTATCTCTTCTGGAGTAATGTACCATAGTCTGGAGCTGATGAGCTATCATACGGAGTTCCATCAAGGTATACAGGCTGTAATACTGATGGGTCATATTTAATATTCGCCTGATATCCTGAAACAACGTCAAATCCCTTTACATTCAGTGTTGCAGCAATTATATCTCCCACAGCTGCGGTTGTTTTGTCAAGTGTAAGATATACTTCACCTTTTCCAGGTACAGGTGTAGGTGTTGGTGTTGCTGATTTGGTAGGTGTAGATGTAGGTGCTACTGATCTTGTTGGAGTAGGAGTAGGTGCTTTAGTAGGTGTTACTGATCTTGTAGGTGTAGCAACACTGCCTGAATTGATAGCTGCCGCCTGAGTTACAGCATAACCTGATAACTGTGTACCGTTCCAATCGAATACCATTGTTCCCGAAACTGGGTTAGTGAGGCTTGATGCATTCTCTAACATAATCTTGGTAGAGGATACTTTTAAAACCTTAAATCCAATAATGGCCAATGAACCGGCATTTTCCTTTACACCTGAAGCCTTGTATGACTCCAATGCCATGTATGTTCTTCCAAAGGTAAGTGTACCTTTTGTAATATCATTTGATGCCATGTCTGTACCGCTATATCTCTTCTGCAATAATGTTCCATACTCTGGTGATGAAGAATTGTCATAAGGAGTTCCATCAAGGTATACAGGCTGTAAAACTGTAGTATCATACTTGATATTTGCCTGATATCCGGCGACAACATCAAATCCCTTTACACTTATTGTAGCTTTAATGATATCCCCAACAGCAGCAGTTGTTTTGTCAACAGTAACATAGACTTCGGCCCCTGGAGGAACTGATGTTACAGCTGTAGGTGTAGGAGCTGCTGATTTAGTTGGAGTAGGAGCTACTGATCTTGTAGGTGTAGCAACACTGCCTGAATTGATAGTTGATGCCTGAGTTACAGTATAGCCGTTAAGCTGTGTACCGTTCCAATCGAATACCATTGTCCCCGAAACTGGGTTAGTGAGGCTTGACGCATTCTCTAACATAATCTTGGTAGAGGATACTTTTAAAACCTTAAATCCAATAATGGCCAATGAACCGGTATTTTCCTTTACGCCTGAAGCTTTGTATGACTCCAATGCCATGTATGTTCTTCCAAAGGTAAGTATACCTTTTGTAATATCATTTGATGCCATGTCTGTACCGCTATATCTTTTCTGCAATAATGTTCCATACTCTGGTGATGAAGAATTGTCATAAGGAGTTCCATCAAGGTATACAGGCTGTAAAACTGTAGGATCATACTTGATATTTGCCTGGTATCCGGCAACAACATCAAATCCTTTTACACTTATTGTAGTTTTAATGATATCCCCAACAGCAGCAGTTGTTTTGTCAACAGTAACATAGACTTCAGCCCCTGGAGGAACTGATGTTACAGCTGTAGGTGTAGGAGCTGCTGATTTAGTAGGAGTAGGTGCTTTAGTAGGTGTTACTGATTTTGTAGGCGTAGCAACATTACCTGAATTGATGGCTGCCGCCTGAGTTACAGTATAGCCGTTAAGCTGTGTACCGTTCCAATCGAATACCATAGTTCCCACAACTGGATTTGTGAGGCTTGGCGTATTTTCCAATGTAATCCTTGTTGAAGTGGTCTTTAAAACCTTAAATCCAATAATGGCCAATGATCCGTTGTTTTCTTTTACACCTGAAGCCTTGTATGAATCCAATGCCATGTATGTTCTTCCAAAGGTAAGTATACCTTTTGAAAGATCGTTTGCTGCCATATCTGTACCGCTATATCTCTTCTGTAATAGTGTTCCGTATTCTGGGGTTGAAGAATTGTCGTATTGAGTTCCATCAAGGTATACAGGTTGTAATACTGTCGGGTCATATTTAAGGCTTGCCTGATACCCAGCTATAACATCAAAGTCTTTTACGTTAATCGTTGCTTTTATAATATTTCCAACAGCCGCGGTTGTTTTATCAACTGTTACAAACACTTCGCCTTTTGAAGGAATTGATGTTGCAGTAACCGGTGTTGGTGTATGCGATACTGTTGATTTGGTAGGTGTAGGTACTGATTTGGTAGGTGTAGGTGCAAATCTGGTAGGTGTTGCAGCTGATTTAGTGGGTGTTGCTGCTTTTGTTGCGGTAGGTGGATTTGAGACAACACCGCCTGGAACTGTACCTGCAATTAGTGTTCCTGATTCAAATACAGCAATATATGGATTTTCAACATACTGTGAGGTAGCTGACATATATGAGTGGTCATTGGATTGGTCGAAGTTTGACCAGTCACTTCTTGCCACTCTACCTTGAATATTTACCTCAGACTGTTTGGGCCATTGTGCTCCGGCAGTCGAAATAGTGCCTGAAGATGGTTTTATTTCAATATACTTGTCGGCCTTGGCTGCTGCCGGTGAAAGATCATAAAATGCAGTAGAAACAGAGCCCATGCTAACATAGTCGGAATAATACTTCAATTCTTTGTTACTGTCCTTTGTGAAGTAATACCGTATAGTCAGCTTGGAAAGATCGATATCGCTTGTTCCTAAATTTCTCAGCTTGATGTTGATGTAAAGCTGATTTGAGTTAGTACCTGCTCCGTTATTGCTGTAGAATACCTTCAAACTACCAGGTGCAGCTGCTAATGAAACATTTGAGAATAGACCACCCAATAGCATCAATGCGGTTAATAAAACTGCCATAAGTCTTTTTAAATTCATGAATAAATACCCCCTATACTTGCTTACTTGTAACTTTTCTAATAATAAACATTATAAATTTTATACCTCCTTACCTTAATTTTGATAAATCTTGTACCCTTTTGGAGTACATAAACAACTAAAATGAATTTATATAACCAACAGTCTGACACTACTTCCTACACTGCTAATGAGTTGGAAATAGTCGGCTTATTATTATATAACGCTTGGAAAAGAGCATTTGTATTTCACAAAATAACATTAAAACATTCGTTATTTTGCTCTGCCAAATGTAAGATTATTAACACTTTTAATTTAGAATAAGTAACATGATGTTAATAATTAATTGTAACTACAAAGCCCGTAGAATCTCTGTAATTATTATAAGCTTATGAAAAGAAAACCAGCTAAAAATTAATGTGAGAATAATATAGGTATAAGGGTTTGCTACCCTCTTCAATTGATACAAGGTTTGTCAAATTTATAGAAAAACATTAGAGTACTGCTTCGAAATGAATGCGATTACTAATTTAACACAAAATGACCTCTTAATAATATAATTATAGTTAACTTACATGGCTTTGTCAATACTTAGCAATAGATTAACAGATTGATATATATATGCATCTACAAAGGAGGTAAAGCACCTTTATTCATATTTTTAATCATCAAGTTTCCCATATTATTTGATAGGTTATTTACAGTTTCAAGACCCCAAGAATCCTTTGATGCTTCGCCCACTATAGTGCCGCCGCTGTGACAAAAAATGGGGCCATCGCTAATAACCTGTATGTTAAGCTGTAACATGAAAGTTTGAAGGTTTTGAAGAGTTGTTTCCTGGCCTCCGTTTCTGGAGTTTGCACAGGCTATTGCACCACCCAGTTTCCCTGACATGGGCATAGTATCTCCATAATTGGCTCTAATAGAGACACAGCGATCCATCATAATCTTTAGCTGCCCGCTGACCATCCCGAAATAAACAGGTGAGCCAAGGATAATTCCATCACACCAAAAAAAAGCATCTATTATATCCTGCATATCGTCCTTTTGCCAGCACCTTTTATCGTCTGCACATTTGAAACAGCCTATACAGGGAGCTATGAACTTATGAGACAAGGATATATATTTAATCTCGAATCCACTATCCTTTAGTTTTGTTAAAGCATATTGGACAGCATAGGCGGTATTTCCATTTTTGTTTGGACTTCCAGAAATACCTAAAACTTTATTGATAACAACATCCCCTTTAAATATTTATTGTCTATAATTAATTATAAATCAAACTCCTTAAAACGTAAATATGATGGATATACATTAAAATTTAACATAAAGCACTGGACAACTTCTGCCGATAGAAAAACTAGTACGGATGCTTAAAAATACAAAAGGATTTGATACAAGGAGACATGTCATGTTAAACGCAGAAATTAATGAAATAGGCCAGTTTATCCCTTTGCATTATCACTATCAGATGCTGTCTGATGCATCCCGAATGACTGCATTTAAAAGTGCTATTGAGCACATAGTCAAACCTGAACATAAGGTGGCTGAGTTAGGCAGCGGTACTGGTGTTTTATCCTCCTTCGCTGCCAGGAAAGGTGCATCGGTGTGGTCTGTGGAATTTAATCCCGCTTTGGTTTCAGCCAGTAGGAGATTTATTAGTGAGAACGGATTATCCCATAAAGTGCATATATTTCAGGGAGATGCAGCTAAATGGCTGCCCCCGGAGCCTGTAGACCTTGTTATTTGTGAAATGCTTCACAGTGCTTTGCTCCGTGAGAAACAGCTTCATGTTGTAAGTGCATTCAGAGATGCTCATATTGCACGCTTTGGATCAGCACCCCGTATTCTTCCTAATGCTACTCTTCTTGGAGTACAGCCTGTATTCCAGAACTATGATTTTAACGGTTATTTTGCCCAAGTGCCATTATTCCAGTCGCCTTATTATACTGTTGAGGACTGCAGTCCCTGTGGCGATCCTGTAGTATATAAAATTGTTGACTACGATAACGATTATGTAGAAACTATTAATGCAGATTTATCTTTTACATTTAATGAAGAGACAAACGTAAATGCATTGCGTTTTATAACTAAAAATCTATTATCCATGGATATGTATACAGGTAAGACAATTGATTGGCACTCACAGTATCTGATAATACCTTTTGGTATAGCATTTGAACTAAAAGCAGGAGAAGTGATGCGAGTGAAGTTTAGTTACGATCCCGGGGAGCCCATTGAAGCCTTGGGTAATTCCATACAAGTTGAGATAGTTGGAAAAAATAAGGTTAAGCACAAGCTATCATTAATAGCATAAATTATAATTTTTCTCACGACAACAATCGGGGTTGTAAAATTGCAAGCAATTTTGTTATTAACACTCTTTCTCATTATGAATAAATTATAATGAGAGGAGTGTTTTTATGTATAGGATAGAAATTAATACAAAGAAAAGAATACTATCTTTATTCAATGACAATAATTTAATTAAGCATTACCCTGTTGCGGTTGGAAAGCCCTCTACGCCGACTCCGCACGGGAACTGGACTATAACTAAAAAAGGATTATGGGGTGCACAGTTTGGCGGTCACTTCATGCAGCTTAGTGTTCCATGGGGGATTTATGGAATTCATGGAACCGATAAGCCGTGGTCCATTTCACAAGCAGTCAGTCATGGATGTGTACGAATGTATAGTAATGATGCGGCTGAGCTTTATAATCTGGTTCCAATTGGAACACCTGTATATATATATTAAATTCTACATTTAGTTTATTTACGCAATAAATCTAAAGCCTCATGAATGTTTCTTCTGGCTTATGAATACAACTTGTCACATAAGGATGCACTTATCAAGCGGTATCCATAGATGAAAAGTGTTATATATTTTAAAATTCAAGAGCATACTAAGAAATGACTAAATACTACTAGGTAGAGGTGCTTTTAATGGATGGAAACGTAGAACTTTTAAATTATGTTCACCAGAATGCCGAAATGGGCCAGGATACTATACGGCAATTGCTTGGAATTGTGAAGGATGAGGACTTTAAAAATATGCTAAAGTCACAATTTGATGAGTACAGACTGATAAATGATATAACCAATGAGAAGCTGGATGGGCTTGGTAAAGATCCTAAGGATATAGGTGCTGTTACAAAAGCAAGAACTCATATCGCAATAAATTTAAAGACATTAACAGACAAATCTCCTTCGCATATATCAGAAATGATGATTCAAGGAAGTACAATGGGAATCGTAGATATCACAAAAAAGATGAAGGAGTACTCAAATGCAGATAAGGAAATAATTGATCTGGCTAATAGGCTGCTGACATTTGAGCAAAGAAATGTTGATGAATGTAAAAAATATCTTCAATAAATATTTTTAAAAGATATCTCAAAAAACCTTCAATAAGCATTCATGAGGATAAAGGCATCTGCAAACAACGGTGCCTTTATTTTTTCATTTCAATATGATGTAACAATAAATGCATTAAATTATGGTATTAGTGTAAAATTTTTGGTATAATCTGTATGACCAAAATGTACCTGGTTACATAATAACTATTGAATAACATAAATAAAAAATTATGCTGGGAGGTGCGAAATGAAGAAAATAATTATCATCGGGGCTGGAATTGCAGGTATGACAGCAGGTATCTACGGACAGATAAATGGTTTTGAGACGGAAATTTACGAGATGCATTCCATTCCAGGCGGTGAATGCACAGGATGGGACAGGGGAGAGTATCATTTTGACGGATGCATCCACTGGCTCATGGGTACCAAGCCTGAAACAAATTTAAATAAAATGTGGCGAGAAGTAGGTGCATTGGATGATTTCATTGAAATAGTAAACTATGATTGTTATTGTAGCTTTGAGGAAAGTGGTGAGACTTTAAATTTATATAAGAATGCAGACCGCCTGGAAAAATATTTACTGGAGATTTCACCAGGCGACAGCAAAGCCATCTCTGAAACATGCAAAGCCATTAGAGTTCTGAGAAAGCTTGATATATCTCCTAATAAGCCCGGTGATATGAATTCAATTCTAGATAACATTAAAAAGATAATGAAAATACTTCCGCTTGTACCGATACTCAAAAAATACACTTCGATTACAGTAAAAGAATTTGCAGAACAGTTTAAACACCCCTTGATTCGGCATACATTTAAGGATATGTTGCCGCCTTATATCCAGGCTATTTCAATGCTTGTAATGCTTTCAACGATGAATTCGGGAGATTCCGGCTGGCCTATGGGAGGATCTAAGAGAATGGCTCTGCGTATGGAAAAGAAATACCATTCTCTTGGTGGCAAAATTTATTATAAATCAAAGGTAGACAAAATTAAGGTTGATAATGGAAAAGCCACAGGAGTTATACTTGATGATGGAAGTGGAAGGTCAGCAGATTATGTCATATCTGCTGCCGACGGGTATGCTACCTTGCAGAACATGCTTGATGGAAAATATATGGATGAAAGGCTTAAAAAGCTGTATTCCGTGTGTGAAGAATATCCAATTCATACATCTATACAGGTATCCATAGGAGCTAATTGTGATTTATCAAAATATCCTGAATTTTTATTCTTCAGGCCATCAAATAAAGTAAATACAGGTGGCGGTATTGGGAATGAAATATTAAGGGTAAAGCATTTTTGCTTTGATAGGTCTATTGCTCCAAAAGGTAAATCGGTTATCACTTTATTAATGAATGCTGACTTCGATTGGTGGCAGCAAACATATCGCAGCAAAGAGACTTACAACTTCGAGAAAAAACGTATAGCTAAGGAGGTCTGCACAGCTATTGAAGAACGATATCCTGAAACCCAAGGGAAAATAGAGCAGGTTGATGTTGCAACTCCGCTGACATATGTACGCTATTGTAATGCCTGGCGAGGTTCATGGATGTCTTGGATGATAACACCTAAGCACAGTATAAAGTATATGCCTGGAAATTTAAAAGGATTGGACAATTTCTTCATGACAGGACAGTGGACTATGGCTCCGGGAGGACTCCCGACTGCACTAATGACTGGCAGGTGGACTATACAGAGAATTTGCAGCCAGCTGCAATATAAGTTCAAAACGTCAAAATAGTGTAACATAATTACTACTTTTTTATTTGATATGGTATAATTCCTATGTGAATGAATATGGTTCTTTAATATTAGGAAGAATGCAGAAAGTAAATTCAAATAATAAAAATCTCCTGAGGTGGCAAAAATGATATGTCAAAAGAAATATACTATTAATATAAGCGATGTTGATTTTACAAAATCATTAAAAATGAGTGCTCTGTTCAATTATTTTCAGGATGTTGCAAGTATAGGTGCGGAAAGTCTTGGCATCGGAATTGATACATTGATAGATAAATATGGTATTACATGGGTTATAACTCGTTTTAGAGTAGAGATTGTCAGGAATCCTGTACTGAACGAGGAAATTACCATAGAGACATGGCATCGTGGGCATAAAAGATTGGAGTTTGAAAGAGATTTCCGTGTACTTGATTCTGATGGAAATGTAATTGCGGCAGCTGTTTCAACATGGATTATTCTTGATATTAAAACAAGAGAAATTAGAAAGGCCGACTCTATAACATATGATCCTTCTACAATTAGAGAGGAACGGGCCATTGACTGTAAATTTGGAAGGTTAAAAGCAATAGGAGAATTGGAAATCGTATATAAAAAGCGGATAGGTTATAGCGATATAGACTTGAACGGTCATATAAACAATTCCAAATATGTGGATTATGCCATGGACTGCTTTGATGTGGAAAGCCACAGCAAATATGGTGTTAAATCAATCGAAATCAACTACATAAGTGAGGCTTTGCCTGAAGATATGCTGGTGCTAAATAAGGATGTATCATCAAATACAAGCCTGTCATATATTGAGGGCATTAATGAAAAAAGCGGGAAATTAGTTTTTAAGTCACAAATAGAGTTTGAGATGAAATAGAAGACTATGATACGCATAATTTATCATATGAATAGGTTATGCTTAAAGGAATAAAGGATATTAATGTTTTCAGGCAGTGGTGTATAGATTTTACAATGATCTAAACTCATCCTTTAAGCGTAACTATACATTCTTGTTATTTCAAATCACTTTCTCCACAATTATCTTTCCATCAACCAGGCCTACTTTGGCAAGTAATCTATCAGTATTATTCATATCATAGACTTCAAAATATATATCCGATATTTTTTTAAGCATAATGTCATCATCAAAATTAACATAGTCCAGAGTTGTTTCTTTTTTATCATCAAGGTCGAGTATTCCTATGTGGGACCTATGAATGCCTGATCCGAAGGAGTATACATAAATTAGGTCCTTTTTTCCGGCAGCATCAAAATCACATGTCTCAATATCAGTTACTCCAAATCCCGCAAAACCCACTCCTATATGTATAAATTCATCATCACATAAAACATATGATTCACAGTCATGAGGATCAGTCAATTTAAAAACGCGGCATCCTGTTTCTTCAAATATGCCTTCGGGGGTTATTTCGTTTTTTTGGGCTGTCTGATTAGCATAATCGAAACTTGTCATATTAAATCTTCTTGCAATCAGCATTACTTCCTTCAAGTTTATAACTCCATCACTGTCAAGGTCATTATCTGAAATATAAAGCGGATCACCGACGGTTGAATTAAAGGACTTAGATATCTCCAAAACATCTGCCATATTGATACTGCTGTCTTGATTAAAATCTCCAACCCATAGCCGTACAGGGTAATCCGAGCTTGATACCATAACATCTTCATATGCATATACAGTGACATTCCTTTTTATAAGGCCTTTTTTTGATGCTTTCAGAGTATACACACCATATGGCACTTTGTTAAATTCAAAGTAACCTCTTTGATCAGTAACAGTAGAAAGCCCTGTAGACCCCAAATCAACTTTAATTCCTCCCTTTAGAGAATTAACATCAGTGCTTACAAATCCAAACACTTTATAGTCTGAATCAGTGTGAATAAATGGTGTTGCAAAATTAGTTGATAAGATAACGACTGCAGTTATCACTGAGACTGCCAGTTTTTTAATTGTACACTTATATCTCATATAATGATACCCCCCGTTTCTACCATTAACTTAGATAGTTTATCTATTATCCATTTTACTACATTTTTCAGTGATATCATAGCACTTGTATAGTGTGTCTTGTAAATAATCCCGAAAAAATCTAAATGAAGTAAAACAGCACATATAATAAAAGTATTGAACAAGGAAGTAAAATGAAATATAATTTTTGTAATCAACTTAATCAGCAATATAAAAAAGGAGGAAGTTTTTATGTCAGAAAAGCGTAAAGTTCTTTCAAGTATTTTGCTGTTTTTACTTTTGTTTTTATTGTTTTGTACCCAGGTGGTAATTGCAAAGAAGTCACCTGATACTGCAACTCCTGTACCTTCTACAACACCTCTATCTTCACAGGTTCCTTTAACACCAGTTTCCTTATCAACAGAATTATCCAATGCTGTAATAACAAGCAATACTATATGGGATTCATCGGGCAATCCATATATAATTAAAGATAAGCTAATAATAGATAAGGATGTATCTCTAACTATTAACAGCGGGGTTATTATAAAAATGTATCCTGGTGCTGTTATACAAGTTGATGGAAGTGTAAGTGCCCGGGGAACAGAGCTGGAAAATGTTGTTTTTACATCTATTGACGACCCTGATCTTGGTGGAGGCGGTATAACCGGTTCCGGCTGTTACTGGAATATGATAGATATTTCAGCAACCGGAAATTTTACTGCCAGTTATACAAAATTAATGTATGGAAAAAAGATTTTTAACGTGCAGGGCACATTGGATATTTATTTTACTCAGATTAGCCATGGGAGCCTCAATGGAATCAATGTGGAAGCCACAGGTTTTGTCAGTGGTTCAGATTCGGTAATAAAATACTGCTCCAACGCTATATACAGTAGTGGACAGGTTGCTTTGGCAAATAGCAGCATAACTGATTGTGAAGCCGATTCAGGATTATCTTCTGGTGTAAGGCCTTTTGGGATAGAAAAACAGGATTTGATTATAGGAAGATCATACATTCTCAAATATGGTGCAGGCGGTCAGTATTGTGGAAATTTTGATGCATTGGCACTTGGAGGTACAGGTGCAAGTAGCTTTGAGGATAAGATAATAAATGGATATTCCGATTCACTGAAAATAGGTGACTTTGTAACAACAGAACCAGGAAACATGAGGAATCCAACTATAAGAGGAGTAAATACGCTCATAGAAAAATGTACCGATAACTGCACATTTGAGAATCATAAATCCGATTGTCCAAGGATAATAACCATAATTATGGCAGAATCCCTTAAGGTCAATGGAAGAAAAGATGTAAAAATTGCAGGCTTACCCCAATTCTTTCTGGAAAATGTGGAATACAAACAAGGACATACAGAAATTACCGCAAAATATATTGGATCACCCAGAATTTCTGCTCCTGGAATAATAGTGGCAAGTTCCGGCACATTTTATGGAACATCCGTAAATTTTGAGCGTTGTTCGAAAGGTATTGAAGTGTACGGGACAGTTTCACTGACAAACTGTAAACTTGCGAATTGCGGATATGGGTTGTATTTTGATACTATCCAGCCATCATTTCTTTATTACAACTCTTTTGTAAACAACACAATCTATGGAGCATACAATAATAAGCCTTCGGAAATAGTACATGACTTGAGTAGCAGCTATTGGGGTTCTGCTGATGGTCCATCCGTATATGATGAGACAAGTCAAGCTTGGATTGGCAGCGGAGACAAGGTCGGTAAAGGCATAAACTTCAGTGATTGGCTTAGTAGTGATCCTAATATTTAACATTTCCAAGTAAGATTACAATTAAAGAGGCTGCTGCAAAATGTATTTAATAACTACATCATATGTAAAAATTGCACAATATGATGTGATTAAATACTGCTTTGCAACAGCCTTCTGACAAACGTCTTATTAGCCCGGATTTTTATGATACATCATGTAGCTAATAAATTACATGACGTCGGGTGAGAAGTACACCCTTTGCTGGTAGTTTTGTGCACCAATTGATCCATCATTACCGAAATAGTCAATGTAATCTATCTTGTTGTCGTTGAAATTGACTTCTGAATAGAACAATTTAGGTGAAACTTTTTTTATCGTACCTTTTGCTGAAAATTTCACTTTAATGGTAATCTTTTTAACAGGCTCCAGTGCAATGGATGTAACACCATTTTCATCGATACTTATTTTTTGAGCCATAAGCTTATATGTGCCTAGGCCATCACTATTTTGGCTGACTTTATGAAGTACCAGTCCGTTGATATTTGCACTGACCTGATATCTTCCTTTATCAGGGCCTGAATCTATTTTGGTAATTGTAAAATAATCATAAGGTGCAGCAACTGAGACTACTGTGACTCCTACAGGGAAGATTTCATTAAATGAAGCCATTGAAAACTGCAGGTCGTCTGCATATTCAAAGTATTGCACATCATTATATATACTTGTAGCAGCTGAATTTGTAACGGTTAATATAGTTTCAGGTGATGCATTGATATAGTAATGCTTAGGAGTTGATGCTATACTTGATCCGCTTGCAACAGATATGTCCTCTAATTGTGGAACTGCACCTGACATGCTGACAAAGTATATTTTCTGATAATTACTCCTCATCATTCCGCCAATATATGATGCATAACCTCCAGCAGTTCCCAATAAAGGTGCAGGCGGCGGCAGGTCAACTGCTACATACTGTGCGTCACCGTCGATAATAAACGGGTTATTGGTAAAAGGATCATCTATTGTTCTTACATTTGCTGCACCGTCTGCAAAGACTACAACAAATTTTGATGCATTAATATCAGGTGAATTGTCAAGCACGTAATAAGCTCTTCTCATTCCATCGCCTATATTTCTCATAGGAGTACTTGTTCCTTCAATGAATTCACTCTTAGGCTGCAGTTTGTCGATGTATGCCTTTAAAAAAGCAACATTAGCCGGGCGTGATAAAGAGAACAATGCATTATTATATGAGTCCATAGCAACAACAGCAGTTTTTGCGTAGCTTATAATACCAATTCTGGTATCGGTACCAGCGAATCTATCGATGAAAGCTTTAGCTGCATCTTTTTCTTCTAGGAGGCTGGAGTCGAAGTATTCTTTAAGTCCATCAACTAAATTAGCATGGCCTTGGTCTATTATAGTGATTCCATATGTACAAGAAGTTATAGATTTTGCAATGATTTTTCCGTTAATTTTAAAGTTTGAACCGCTTAGATATACATTGCCGTTAGGTGCATATATAATTCCGTTCATACTTCCGTTCTCACATTGTATCTCAACGTCACCACCTGAGTAAATACACATGGATGAACCTGCATCTTGAGATACATCCTTACCTTGAATGGTAATCTTCTCCTTGGCTGCAACTAACCCATTTCCTTTATACGTGTCAACTGAGATTAACAAGGTTTTTTCTGCATAAACCGGAGAATTAAAGTTCAATGTTTGACCAGTTGGTGCCATGGTGGGAGATGGGTAATACACACCACGTGCCTGAGCATCCTGCTTTAGTGAATCCAGAGGAAGGGAAGCCATACCTGTTATTACAGGAATATTACCAGGGACTTTATGAGATGCTCCGCTTATCAATGTACAACCATCGGTAGAAACAGAACTTCCTGAAAGGGTTCCGCCTATAAATTTAGAACTGCCATACGTTGCAAATAACGATGATACAGCTTCAATATCACCCTCAAAAGTTGATGAGTCCCATGAAGTTTCAATATTTATTTTACTGTTGGAATGAATGCGGCCTTTTACGTTTATACCTGAAGATTCAAAATATAGTTGTTTTCTTTTATCTAATGAAGTATCAGTTTCTCCAGCAAAAAGTGTATATTTAAAGATATCTTCATTTAATGATTCAGTGCCGTTGGTCGCTCCCATACTTGCAGAGGTATCCAGTGCCAATATAATTTCCTTATTTTTCTTCTGTGCCTGGATTTGAACATTACTTGCTAATGAGTAGTCCAGACTTTGAGTATCAAAAGGTTTCAAAGTGGGAAGTGCAGTTGCAGGTGCTATACGTGAAACATTCAATAAATTAATATCATCAGGAACTACAGGTGCTAAGTTGGCTACTACGCTATCCGGCGGTTCAGGGGAAGGAAGTACGATATCCCCACTTGTACCGGTTGGTGCAGGAGTAGCTGTAGCAGTAGGAGTAGCTGTAGCAGTAGCTGATGCAATTGCTATAGTGCTGGTAGGTTTTGGAGTCTGGCTGCTGTTTGATACACTTGGAGTATTTGTTTGTATAGGAGTAGGAGTTATGGTTTCTTTAGGTATAGGTATAGGAGCATTGGCTGGCTTCACATTACTATTATTAAATATCTTAAACTCATTTATGCTCGCCCATGAGCCACCTTCCAATCCAGTTACTGTAATTCGAACATAACGTACACCATTTGCCAGAAAATTATCTGTTTGTATATCATCTGACTCAGTATTATTGAATCTGTCAACCTTCATAACCCATTGAATAGTGTTTGATGATACATCTATTTTGTACTTGTTTACTGTGCCAGCATTCTTTTTCCAGTTAACTTCCGTACCTGCTATATTATAAAATCCACCAAGGTCTATCTGGAGATAATGGCCTCCATCATCATTTGCAGCACACCATCTTGTAGAAGTGTTTCCGTCAACTGCATAGTTTGCAAAGAAATTATTTGGAGCCGGGTTAGGGTTATCATTATAGCCTAAATTCGGACTAAAAGGATTAATAGGATTGTTCATATATGTCGGGTAGTAACTGTATCCAGTATTATAATTATAATACTGTGAATCTGATATTGCCATTTTATTCAAGGCAATATTTTGCATGGTTGGTGTCGGCAAAGCGATCTTAGTTGGTGTCGGGATGCTCGTAGGAGTACTTGTAGGTGTATTTGCAGGTGCATTTGTTGGAGTATTTACTCGAGTTGCTGTTGGAGTATAAGTAGGAGCGGCTGTGCTGCCTGGATAAAACATAAACCAGTCAATATTTACTGAACCTGAAAATACAAGATAAAGATCATAAGTGCCTGAAGAAATGGTAGTGTTGCAGGTTTTTTCTACATATGTATTCCAGCCTCCAGTTGGAGATATAGACAAGGTACCTACAATTGTACCGCTTGTACTATTTAATTTTATATCAATATTAGTTGTAGTGGTATTCCCATTTGCAACAAAAGCTTTGAATGATACTGCATTGCTTCCGAAGTTAACATTTCTAAATACAAGGTAGTTGCCGCTGTTTATATAACCAACACCGCTTCCGCCATTAATAGTGCTAATTTTTTGAATGCTTGTGACATTGGAACTGCTATAGTTCTCAGCCTCTAACCTTGAAAAGGCATTATTTTGGGATGCCTGTACAGTTGCTGTTGGAGTTGGGGTTGGAATTGGGGTCGATGTTGCTGTTACTGTGGGAGTACTAGTTGGAGCCAATGTTTTGGTCGGAGTAGGGGTTGGTGCTTTAGTTGGAGTTGAGAAATTGCTTGGTGCTGTTGTTGGAGTATTATTTGATATGTAAGTGGGTGTAGATGTAGAAGTTGCGGTCGGAGTAGGAGTTGATGTTCTGGTCGGAGTAGGAGTTTTGGTTGCTGTTGGAGTTGGAGCAACTGTCGTTGAAAATGTAAACCAGTCAACATCCATACCTCCTGTAAATACCAGATAGACAGTGCGTATTCCTGAGATATTTGATAAATTACAAGAACTATCCTGATAAATATTCCAGTTACCTGTAGGACCGATTGCCACAGTACCTATTGTGGTACCATATTGACTGTCTAATTTTATATCAATATAGCTGATTGATTGGTAGTTAAATGCAGCATGTACCTTGAATGATGCTACTCCACCATTTCCAAAGTCTATATTTTGATATACCATATAATTGCCGCCATAAATATATCCCATACTATATTGATTATTGCCTAGATCTATTTTTTTCATAGTAGTAGAGCCTAAAATGTTATAGCTTTCTGCTTCTATTCTTGAAAAAGCACTTCTTACTGGTACCTGTGAAGCTGGTATTGGGGTTGGAGTAGCTGTTGGAGTATTTGTATAGGAAGGCACAGCAGTAGAAACTATATTTGATGAACCTCCCGGAATTGAACCCCAAACCAGAGTGCTTCCAATATGGGCTGTTACTTTTGTCCAGTCAACATAGTTTGTTGCATAGTTATTAAAAGAGTAATCATTGTTTTGATTATAACCAGTATTGTCTGTTTTGTTAAACCTTGTTTGGATAACTATTGAGCTTCCTGCTTCAAAGCTGTTTGAAGAGTTAAAACCTATTTCAAAATAATAGTCGGCATCTGACTGGGGATTAGGCATTTTTACAAATTTTCCGATAATATTGCTTATTGATAATGTTGACCAATCACAGTAAAATACCTGTGGAGCCTCACCGTCTATAGTATAGTAATATCTTAATTTGATATCAGAAAAGTTTATTGCATTTGTACCGGTATTGGTTATCTTGAACTGAGGATATGCTACTATTGAAGCACCACCTTTATTGTTGTTGAAAAATTGTACCTGCAGCGAATTAGTTGCCGCATATACATTGCCGTTAAATAGTGGAATCAAATTGAAGGGGACCGCGAATTGTACAAAGAAGAAAATTAGGCATAGGAGCCATGTAAACAGTTTACTTCTTTTTAGCATAATTAATTCCTCCTAAGAACTTAATATTTATAGACATTACCACTTAATTGCAACACAAAAAATAATAAAATAAAACAAAACAATAAGACAAAAAAATAAAATAAATTTGATATTGAATAGGGCTAATGTGTAATTGTATAATCAAACTGAATATTAATATAAAAAGCTATGATTGGTGATTATGCATTAAAACTAAAATGAAAACGAAGAAAAGTAAACTCCTAAATTAATCGAAAAACAATCTCTTTGATATTATTGAAGTGAAATATTCCCAAAAAATAAAAAATAATAGATAATACATTCCTAAAATAATTATATCATTTTATTATGTCTATGTAAATAGAATTCATTTTTGCGTACTTTTTAGTTTATTGTGAATTAGTTTAAGCTCAGGTATAATGAATATAAATGAGCACTTTAATGAACTTTTCAGGGAGGATTTTTTTTATGGGATATAATGACAACGATAATGAGGCTTACAAAAGCTACAATACCTTCAAACCTGAGGAAACGGATAATATGTATGATATACTGGATAAACCAGTAAAGAATACATCCGCTAAGAAAAGTGCTGCCTTAGCAGGTGTAGGAGGATTGATCTTTATTTTATTGAAGTTCAAATGGGTTTTACTGTTTTTGCTAGGCAAACTTAAATTTTTACTCGTTTTTTTAAAGCTTGGAAAGCTTGCTGCTACATTTGGATCAATGCTCTTAATGATAGTGGTAGAGGTTCAAAGATATGGGGTTTTAGTTGGGGTTGGGATTGTAATGCTTATACTCGTTCATGAAATGGGCCATTACCTGACAGCAAAAAAGTCTGGATTAAACGTATCAGCACCGGTGTTTATTCCATTTGTAGGTGCGTTTATTTCAATGAAAGAAATGCCTAAGAACGTTGAAGTTGAGGTAAAGGTTGCTTTTGGCGGACCGCTCTTGGGAAGTTTGGGTGCGTTCTTATGTCTGGGAGTTTATGCACTGACAGGAAGCAAATCAATGTTGTTTTTAGCCTATGTTGGTCTTATTCTCAACCTATTCAATCTCATACCGATTACCCCATTGGATGGAGGCAGAATTATTTCAGGCTTATCACCAAAAATATGGTTTGTAGGTATGGCACTAATGGGATTGGCTGCGATTTTTACAAGAAGTCCAATGATGATATTTATACTTATTTTGGGGGTAATTCAGATAATATCATATTGGAAAAACCCAGATAAGTCATACTTCAATATAGATGCCAGTAAGAGGAAGCTTATAGGTGGTTTATATTTTGGGCTTGTGATCTTTTTAGGAGCAAGTATCTTTGAAATATATCAAATTTATGATTTTAAAAGATAAGGCATGACTAAAATCCAAATTGACAACAGTTAAAAAATTTGATAACATATCTAAAAAAATATTAAATATTAGATAATAAAAATGTAAAATTAACTTTACAAAAATATTATTAAATGCGTTGATAGGGAATAAACGCTGCGTTATGATGCTATAGAGAGCTGTTGAATGCTGGAAAACAGTGCACAGAGCAGAATGTGAACTCACCCTTGAGCAGTTAGCCTAAAGCTGCATAGGCCATTATGGCAGATGAAGTGAGTAAGTGGGAACGGGTTTCTCGCCGTTATACGAGAGGACATTAGTCATGATGTCAAAAAGTGGGTATTTCTATACCAATAAGAGTGGTACCACGGGAGTTTAATGCTTTCGTCTCTAACAAATGTGTTAGTGACGGAGGCTTTTTTGATTTCTAGGGAATTATTATGTCTTTCAAATTTTTTAATTTTTAATTTTAAACTTTATTAAATATGAAAAATATGCGGACCGGATTAGTTAACGGGCCCAGAAACTTTTAGGAGGAATTTTTTTATGAAACTTGCGTTTTCAACCCTCGGTTGTCCCGACTTTAGTTGGAACGATATCTATTCCATGGCTAAGGATCTTGGCTTTGATGGCATAGAAATCCGTGGACTAGGTAACGAGATTTTTGCTGTACAGGCACAGCCTTTCACTGAATCCCAGCTTCCACAGACTGTGAAAAAGCTTTCTGAGTTACGTCTTGAAATTCCATGTTTATCTTCCGGATGCTGCTTGAAGTACGCTGAAAATGCCGAGAAAAACCATGAAGAGATTATGCATTACATCATGTTGGCTTCCAAACTTGGTACGCCTTATATCCGTATTTTAGCTGATGCAGAGCCGGGACCAAACGGCGAAGTTGATGATAGTATTGTTCTTGCTGCACTGCAAAGACTTATTCCAGCGGCGGAAGAACATGGTGTGACATTGTTGGTAGAAACGAATGGAGTATATTCGGACACTGAACGCCTCTGTAAACTTCTAAACCAGGTGGCAAGTGACGCTGTTGCCGCATTGTGGGATATGCATCATCCTTACAGGTTTGCAGGTGAGAAACCTGGAAAGACTGTACAAAACCTTGGTGCTTATATTAAGTATGTTCATATCAAGGATTCGGTAATGGAAGACGGTAAACCTAAATATCGCATGATGGGAGAAGGGGATTTACCTATCGATGAAATGATGAGGGCATTGCGTTCAATTAACTACGAAGGATATGTTTCGCTTGAATGGGTTAAACGCTGGGCAGCTGATCTTGATGATGCCGGTGTTGTGTTCCCTAATTTTGCTAACTATATGAGTCGCTATACTGAAGAAAGTGCTGTAAAAGGCCGTCTTTTCGACAATAATGCAAAGACAGGAAAATATGTTTGGGAAAAGGACACACTTATTGACCTCACATTTCCACAAGTGCTTGATAGAATGGTAGATGAGTTTCCAGATCAGTATGCATTCAGATATACAACATTGGATTATACCAGAACCTATTCAGAATTCCGTGATGATGTTGATAGGTTTGCACGTACCCTCATTGCACTGGGTGTGAAGCAGGGAGATCATGTTGCTATTTGGGCAACCAATGTTCCACAATGGTTTATTACGTTCTGGGCAGCTACAAAGATAGGGGCTGTGCTTGTAACTGTAAATACTGCTTACAAGATATATGAGGCAGAATACCTCCTTCGTCAATCAGATACCCATACACTTGTTATGATTGATGGCTACAAGGATTCAGACTATGTCGGTATCATTAAGGAGCTTTGTCCGGAGCTTGAAACTGCTGAAGCAGGCAAACCTCTATATTTAAAGAGATTGCCTTTCCTGCGTAATATAATTACTGTAGACTCAAGGCAGAAAGGTTGCCTTACATGGGAAGAAGCTAATGCTATGGCTGAAAGAGTCCCCATTGAGGAGGTCTACCGCCGTGCACTTTCCATAAACAGGCACGATGTGTGTAATATGCAGTACACTTCAGGAACCACTGGGTTCCCTAAGGGTGTTATGCTTACCCATTATAATGTTGTAAACAATGGTAAGAATATTGGGGATTGTATGGATCTTTCAACTGCTGACCGTATGATGATCCATGTACCGATGTTTCACTGCTTCGGTATGGTGCTTGCAATGACAGCTTCAATGACCCATGGTGTTACCATGTCTCCTATACCGTATTTTTCTCCCAAGCAATCCCTTGAATGTATTAATAAAGAAAAGATCACTGCATTCCATGGTGTTCCAACTATGTTTATCGCAATGCTTGAGCATGAGGATTTTCCAAAGACAGATTTCTCTAATATGAGAACAGGTATAATGGCAGGAAGCCCATGCCCAGTAAAGGTTATGCAGGATGTAGTTGACAAAATGAACATGAATGAGATTACAATAGTGTTTGGACAGACAGAATCTTCACCTGGCTGTACCCAGAGCCGTGTTCATGACTCAATTGAGCTCCGAGTCAATACTGTAGGACGTGCACTTCCAGGAGTTGAATGTAAAATTGTTGATCCTGAAACAGGAAAAGATTTACCGCCTAACACAGATGGCGAATTTGTTGCCCGCGGTTACAATATTATGAAGGGTTATTACAAGATGCCCGAGGCAACTGCAGCAGCAATTGATGAAGATGGATGGCTCCATACCGGGGATTTGGCAAGATGTGATGAAAATGGATACTACAAAATTACCGGCCGTATAAAGGATATGATTATTCGAGGCGGGGAGAACATTTATCCCAAGGAGATTGAAGATTTCATATATACACATCCAAAAGTTAAGGACGTTCAAGTTATTGGGGTGCCTGATAAGCAATATGGCGAAGAAATTATGGCATGCGTCATACTTAAGGAAGGTGAAAACCTCACTGTTGATGAGCTTAAGGATTACATCCGCTCGCACATGGCGAAGCATAAAACACCTCGGTACATTGATTTTGTAACAGAGTTTCCGATGAATGCTGCAGGTAAGATTATGAAGTATAAAATGCGTGAACAAGCGGTTGAAAAGCTTGGACTACAAGCAGATAGCAGTATTGTTACTGCATGATGGAATAATAGATGAGCGGGGGAGCTTGGCTCCCCTGCTCATTTAGGTTGCAATATCGCTTCGTGATTTTGTTCTTATTTAGGAATTCTGAGACTTAAAACCTTAGAGAAGCCTCAGTGAGTCTTACGATATCAATACTGGAACTTCTATTTACTATTGCATAATAGTAGCCATTGCCAAAAGCCAGTTTTTTTGGTGCTAGTACAGCCACAGTGCTGCTTCCCGATGGCACATATCCATGGCAGTTATAACCGGAAGGAAGGCTCTTATCGGAGGTTGTTGCTCCATCAATCTCTGTTTTAGTTTCAAAGTATGGTTGGTAATAATCTATACCAACAATTTTGGAGTTATTTACATATGCAAAACCTCCTCTTTCAGTATATGACGTTTGATATTCTTTCATAAAACTCAAGCTTTTGTTGCTGGCAAAGTATTTATATTCTTTTATTTTATAACCATAATTTTTGCCTGGTGTGCTAAGATAAATATATAATGCTGGTTCGTAGTTGCCGCTTGGGCCCATTTCTCAGTTAATTCTTCCATTAATTGCATAAACAGTTGAAACACCTGTTGGATAAGAAATATAATTGGAACTTTCATTCATGCAGTTAAAGTAAATTCTTTTTGAATCATTATCAGAAGCAATTACACCAAAATCATTGCCTGTGTAATCAATGTTTTCAGCAACATTAACCTTACCTGTTATTATTAAGCTGAAACTGCCGGAGTTATATTCATAAAAGAACTTTCTGTGGCTGCGATGTCATTGATTTTGGCTGTGCTGACATATTGTTTTACCTGAGTGCCGTCATTATATGGGTAGCTTTCGTATAATGCATGAGAGTTAAAACTGAATGAAGACAAAACTGCTGTTAAAGCAAGTGAAACAACAAAATTTCTTTTGCTAAAGATTCTTGTAATCATAATTATCATCCTTTCAATAAATAATATTATGGTAGGCTATTATTTCATAAATAGGACTAAATTTAGTGCTAATGTATGAACAAGATCTTGTTTACATTTTTAGTATAGCATTAAGAAAATTTTTACAATAGTACGAAGAATTTTAATACTTGCCTTATATAACGAAATATGTTAAAACTCAAAAGCTTAAATAATTCCCAAATTGCACACTGATACATATATTAATATTGCAGTGAAGAGGCTGCAATATTAACCTAATGGAGGGGATTATTATGTCTCAGGGCAAAACTAAGGACCTTTTTCCGGGAGGGAATACATCTCTTGGTTTTTTTAGCTATTACAGCAACATTATGACTCAGGAAGAGGCTAATAGAATTTTTGTGATCAAGGGTGGACCTGGTGTTGGAAAATCCACGTTCATGAAAAAAATAGGGGCACAAATGCAAAGCAGAGGTTATGATGTGGAATATTTGCATTGTTCATCCGACAATAACTCATTGGACGGAGTTAAAATTCCTGAGCTCAAAATTGTGTTTGTTGACGGTACTGCACCACACATAGTAGATCCCAAAAACCCTGGAGCAGTGGATGAAATCCTGAATTTCGGGGATTTTTGGAATGAAGAGGGCATACGTGCAAACAAGGACAAAATTATCAGGACCAATAACGAGATAGGGTACATATTTTCAAGAGCATATAAGTATTTAAAGGCTGCTTATTCAATTTATGAGGGAAGTGCAGGGATTTATTCTGAGGCACTTAATAAAGGAGAAGTGAATAAATTAACTGATAAGCTTATCAGTGACTTGTTTAATGGCGTTCCAGTGGGGGGAAATGGAAAGCTTAGGAGCATGTTTGCAAGTGCTATGACTCCTGATGGCCTTTGTAATTATCTGGATACTATATTGACGACTGAAAAGGTTTATGAAATTAAAGGTGATTTGGGAACCGGTGAGGATAAGATCCTTGAAAAGGTCAAGACGGCTGCAATAGAGAGAGGTTACTATGTTGAAGCTTATTATTGTGCATTAAACCCTTACAAGCTTGACCATCTGGTTATTCCGGACATGAACTTGGCATTTACTACAACCAACAGCTATCATGATTCATCAGTGAAGAAGTTTGTTGTCATTGATATACTGTCTTATATGGACAAAGATATATTGATGCATTATAAGGGTGATCTGGATCAAAATCTCAAGGATTTCGAGCACCTTTTGTCTAATGGCCTTCAAACCATCAAGAGGGCAAAGGCTTTACACGATGAACTTGAAACTTATTTTGTGCCTAATATAAGATTCGATGAAATTGATAAGTTTTACGAAAAAATATTAGCTAGAATTAAGTCATAGGCAGAGTATGATGTATGCCAAAGGGGACTTACCTTAAAATAAGTCCCCTAAATTCATGTCCGAAGATAGTATGGTATATCAGTTCGACTGCATAAATTCCTCGGCTAATTTAAGTGCCTCATCCATAGGCATGTAATAGCCCCTGAATGTATCGAGGGTGTATACAATATTGGATTTTTCCCATAGCAAAAAGCTGCGTTCACTTATTTTGGGCTTAACAGACAGATCAGGTTGACCTATGTTGCTATCTGATTTTAAAGGGTACTCCGGATATAGGGTTTTTACCCAAAGTGCATCAATACTGCCGACTTTAACTTTTTGAAACTGAGCACCGTCATATATTTTTTTAAATTCAGATAGTGTAAAGGTTTGAGATGTATTAATAAATAACACTTCTTTATCTGATTTTTTATACGCTCCGGATGCATTTCTTGCTGCACCATAGCCCATTAGTTTATTTAGAGTGTTATCATCTTCTAGTGCGTCAAACATATCCTTTTGGAGTTTTTGTGCTGTCCCGTAATCTACCGGACTTTTAAGCTGAACTCCCATGCTTTTGTTCTCAAGTTCGAAGAAACCGCCTAAATACTTCGGAAAAGTCACAGTATATCCAATTTTTTTACTGATTTCTCCATCGCTTTTATCGGTATTTCTAGAAACGGCTGCTCCGGTAAATGCTTTATCTACAGGAACTTCAACTATCTTCAGCTTATTATCTACCACTTGAATGCCAAAAATGGTTTTTATAGATTGTATAGCCTCTGCTGCTAGTGCTCTTGCCTGTGCAGAAGAAATAAATGTCAGTGTGGTAAAAATCAAAATAAGACATGCTGCCAAAGAAAAATATTTTTTAAAACCAAGCTGTGTATATTGTTTATGGTCTTTCATGCTTTGGACTGAGACGGCTTCAATATCTTCTGCAATTTTATTAAAGATGTTACCTGCATTTGAGACTTCTTTTACTTCATCATTAAGCACATCTTTTATTATATTATCAATGTTATTTTTCATTTAATCCCAACTCCTTTCTGTTATTTACTGTTTCTTTTTTAAAGGAATTTCCAAGCTCTTTTTCCAAAAGCTTTCTTGCCTTATGCAGCCTTGATTTAACGGTGCCTTGAAACAGGTCCAGTATTTTTGCAATTTCCTTAGTTGTCAACTCATTGAAATAGTATAGTATAACAATAGTTTTTAATGTAGGTGGAAGCTTTTTTACAGCATCTCGCACAATCAGACGGTCATGGCTGATATCAGCAAAGCTTTCAATCCTGGAAGAGTCACAGGTAATATCTTTCTGCTCGGAGTCTGTATTCTTTAAATCAATATGGCTCTTATGCTTTGTAGCCATTCTCCATCCTACTCTCACGAGAATTCTATAAAACCAGATATTGAAAATATCCGGATTTTTAAGTTTCTTGATTTGGTAATAACATATGACAAAGGCCTCCTGAACAATATCCTCTGCAATGTTCCTGCTGCCTCCTATCAAATAGGCGGTTCCCATGGCTTTATATCTATATAATTCATATAGCTTTTCAAAACTGCCTAAATCACCCAGCTGACAGCGATTTATCAATTCCCTTTGGTCCGTACGGTCCATTCCATCATCTCCTTGTGATTTTCGTGTCTAGGAAACTAAGGTGTATTCTGCACCATAGTAGAGCTCTATATATAAGAGACAATCAAATATTAAAACGGTTCATGTATTATAGCATTATTTATACATTTATGAGATAATAATAAAATAACATCCTAATTTTATCATTATTATACATGTTTTGGGGGTAATTTTATGAGTAGAGCACTTGTTTTATATTTTTCAGGCACTAATAACACTAAATATATTGCCGAAATGTTTAAAAAATGTTTTGAAAACAGAAATATCCAGACAGATGTTTATGATATCTTAAAATATAATGAGGATAATAATATTAAATATGACTATCTGGTTGCAGGATCGCCAATATATATTGAACTTTATCCAAAAATATTTATTGATAACATAAAAGGGAAAATTGATAAAAGCACGAAGATCAAATCTATTTTCTTTGCTACACAGGCTGCAAAATCCTTAACTCCAAGCTTCAATGAAGTATGTAATTATTTTAAAAACACTGAAGTTGAAATAACTCAAACAGATTTTTTCCGAATGCCAAATAATTTTTATAATTTTCTGTTTACCAAAACACCTATTTCTCAATACGAAACTTTAAGAAATAATGCAACTGAGAAAGTAGAATTAATAGTGGATAAATTCTTATCAGGGGATAGGAATATTATGAAAGTATCCAATATAAGGTACTACCTTACAAAGATAACTTATATATTATGTAGTAAGTTTTATATACCAGCAGTTGCAAGAAAAGTATCCATTAATAAAGAAAAGTGTGTGAAATGCAGGATATGTGAAAAGAATTGCCCTACCAATAGTTTAAAGATAGATAATAAACCTCCAATTTCTAAAGGTTGTACCATGTGTCAGAAGTGCATGAATAACTGTCCTGAAAATGCGTTTATATATAAAGATAGAGAAATTGATATATATGAGCCTATAGAATCAAATTAGGCGAAATTTTCAATTAGAGCAATACTCCTTATTTACATTTTTATTCAATTATCATATAATCATATGTTAATATGATAATGTATTGATAAAGGAGGTATCGGAATTGGATGATTTATTAAACTTATTTGGTATTTTGTCGGATAAAACAAGGCTGCGAATTTTGCTTCTGCTTATGGATAAAGAGCTGTGTGTATGTGAAATATTTGCAGCTCTTCATATGTCACAGCCCAGGGTATCCAGGCAGCTGGCAATACTTAAACAGTCAAAAATAATAAAAGACAGACGTGAGGGAAAATGGATCTATTACAGGATTGACCAAAATGACTATACAAAGAAGCTAATGAGCATCATTTCCCTTTTGCCTGAATGGCTCAGCGATGATCCTGAGTTCAATAATGATAAATCAATGCTTAATAAAATTCCCTCCATGAAAAACAAGCTTTCGAGCTGTCAATGTGTTACGGCTGGAGGTGAAAAGAATGGATAATAAAAGCTGCTGCGGCTCAGATGACAGAGATTCAAAAGCTAAAGAGTTTATAAAGATAAATACTCAAATTAGCATTCCGGGCCAGTTTGGCTCTTTAGCATCGCCTCTTAATAGTAAATCATGTTGCTGCGGAGACGATATAAAAGATTCCATCACAAAAGTATCAACAAAATTGACATTCAAAGATACATTAGGTGGGTGGAAAGCACGCTGGGGAATTAACAGGATGAATTATAAGGTTAATCCTGGAATTTACGCAGTTGGGGACCCTGATAAAAGTTCACCGGTTTTGGTTACTGCAAACTATAAAATGACATTTGATGCATTGAGAAAGGAACTGTCAGGACTTAGTGCGTGGATTATGGTGCTTGATACAAAAGGTATTAATGTCTGGTGTGCTGCCGGAAAGGGAACATTTGGGACAAAAGAGCTCATAACACGGATTGGTAAGATCAGGCTAAATGATATTGTGGCACACAGAACGTTGATATTGCCCCAATTGGGGGCACCCGGCATTAGTGCCCATGAGGTTACAAAAAGTACGGGGTTTAAAATAGTCTATGGGCCTGTAAGGGCAACTGACATTAAAGAATTTATTCGTTCAGGAATGAAGGCTACTGGGGAAATGCGAACAGTCAAATTCAGCACTTATGACCGGTTGGTATTAACACCAATGGAATTGGTACCTACTTTCAAGGTTTCTATGATTGTTTTTGGGATACTATTTCTTCTGAATCTAATTGCAGCTAAACCTTTTGGAATGGTTGATTTTTATGGGTATGCAGGTGCTGTAATCACTGGTTGCGTACTTGCTCCTGTTCTGCTTCCATGGATTCCGGGAAAAGCATTTGCATGGAAGGGATGGCTTTTGGGATTTCTATGGGCTATTGCAGTAAATATAATTAATGGATGGCCGCAGTTACCTTCCTACAGCTTGGTAAGGGCTTTAGGGTATATGTTGATTCTACCGGCAGTATCTTCATTTTATGCAATGAATTTTACTGGTTCTTCCACATGCACTTCATTTTCAGGGGTTTTGAAAGAAATGAAGATGGCGATTCCCATCATAATTGCAATGATAGCTTTAGGTGCTGTAATGATTTTACTCAACAGCTTTATAGGGCTTTAAGGAGGAGATTATGAAAAATAGATATTTGAAAAATGTATCAACATTGAAATTAAAAACTGATAAATGCACTGGCTGCGGCAGATGCCTGGAGGTCTGTCCCCATGAAGTATTTGAATTGGAAAATGGAAAGTCCCATATTATCGACAGGGATGCTTGTATGGAGTGCGGTGCGTGTGCGAAGAATTGCCCTTTAACGCAATAGATGTAAAGCCGGGCGTTGGTTGTGCATATGCTATAATTATGGGCTGGCTGACCGGTACAGAGCCCAGCTGTGACTGTTCTGGCGGCAGCAGCAGTGGATGCTGCTAATCCTTTCGTATTGATTATTGATTTTATCATACCAGAAATCAATAAAGACAGGTATATGTCAAAATGAATGTTTGTTTTAATATATTCTTGAAATAATACAAATTAGGGAATATTATATTTATACAAGACTTTCACATATCTGGGAATGGAGGGGTTTGTTTGAATAGAGATATACAAACACTTATTGATTTAATATCATCCTCAAGTAACATTGTTGCTTTTACCGGTGCTGGTGTTTCAACCGAGAGCGGCATACCTGATTTCAGGTCATCGGCAGGAATTTTCCAAATGGATGGAGGTGGATTTCCTCCGGAAGTCATCTTAAGCAAGACTTTTTTTGATAAATATCCCGATAAGTTTTTTGAATTCTATAAAAAGTTTATGGTATACAGTGATGTAAAACCCAATCAATGCCACTTAGCTCTAGCAAAGCTTGAGGATGCCGGAAAGCTGAAAGCTGTGGTAACACAAAATATAGATAATCTCCATACAATTGCCGGATCAAAAAATGTAATTGAACTTCATGGAAATGCCAATAAGAATTATTGCGTAAAGTGTAATAAAAAATATGATGCACAGTATGTATTGAATTCCATAGCTGTTCCCAAATGTGACTCCTGTGGTGATATTGTAAGACCTGATGTTGTCTTGTATGAGGAGATGCTTGATCAGGAGAAGCTCTATAATGCCAAGTGCCATATAAGAGATGCGGACATGGTCATTGTAATCGGCACAAGTCTTGTTGTCTATCCTGCCGCAAAGCTTATCAAGTACTTTGAAGGTGACAAACTTGTGATAATTAATATGGCTGACACGCCGTTTGACGCAAGTGCCATGATTCTTTTGCGGCAAAAGGCTGGGGAAGTGATGAAACAGGTTGTCGAAGGTTTGAAATTATAAGAAGAATAGCTATCAAAGAACTATGGCATAATAAAAATGCATGTGAAAAAGCTTTGGCACTAACAGGTATGAGAACCAAGCGAAAAGGATTGAAAGAGTTTTATAAGGAGAACGATTTAATATGATAAAAAAGTTTGATTTTGATAAATTCAAAAGCCCTTATGGAAAGGCAAAAAGAACTGAGCTTGGTGAGAGTCTGGCGAAGCTTCAGAGATTGGTGAAGAGTAAAAAAGTGCCTGTGCTTATTATTATTGATGGGTGGGAATCATCAGGCAAGGGCTATGTGCTCAATGACCTGATCAGAGAATTGGACCCTAGATCCTACAAGGTTAGTGTATTTGAAAAGCCTAAAGATGAGGAAAAAGAAAGGTCATTTCTCTGGAGGTTTTGGAGTAAAATACCAAAGAAAGGTGATATAGCTATTTATGACCGAAGTTTTTATTATAAGGTCATGAGTCAACTTAATATAGAGCCGGATGAACTTAAAAGAGATATAAAAGACATAAGTTCAATAGAAAAGCAATTAATTGATGATGGCACAATAATAATTAAATACTTTTTACACATTAAGGAAAAGACTCAGAAAGATAGGATTCATGAGCTAAGAGAACACAAATACAGCGAGTTTATGGTGACACACAGGGATATAGAGCAAAATGATTATTATGAGGATTTTTGCAATCATTTTGATAATATATTAAAGCTTTCCAGCTTTAAATACAGCAGGTGGAACATAATTTCGGGAGAGAACCTGAAAACTGCATCAAAAGCCATATTGGGCACTACTATTGATTTGATCCAGGAAGGATTGGAAAGGCTCGAGGCAAAAGGTGATAACTGTCGCGAGTATATAAGGAAATATGAAGTAAAAGCCAGGCCGCTTAATAATGTTGATTTGAGCCTTACAATTAAGCAGGATTATTACGAAAGTAAATTAAAAAAGCTGCAGAAGGAGGCACAAAAGGTCGCATATAAATTATATACAAAAGGTATACCCGGTCTTATTGTTTTTGAAGGTATGGATGCCAGCGGCAAAGGTGGAGCAATTCAAAGGCTTACCGGATACATGGATCCCAGAGGGTATTGTGTTATACCTACTTCAGCACCTGATGAAACAGAGAGACAATATCACTATCTCTGGAGGTTTTACAGGGATTTTCCTGCCAAAGGCAACATTACAATATTCGATAGAAGCTGGTACGGAAGAGTGTTGGTTGAACGGATTGAAGGATTTGCAGATGTTCGGGAATGGGATAGGGCTTATGAAGAAATTAATCACATGGAAAAACATTTGCACAATTTCGGAACATTTATTATAAAGTTTTTAATTTATATAGACAAAGATGAGCAGCTTAGACGCTTTAAGGATAGGGAGAAAGAATCGGATAAAGCATACAAAATTACATCTGAGGACTGGCGTAACAGGGAAAAATGGGATTCATATATAGAGGCTATGAATGAAATGCTTGTGCGGACCGATACTGAATACGCACCGTGGATCATAGTAGAAGGACAGGATAAGAAGTATGCCCGTATAAAAGTGCTGCAGGAGTTCATAAAGCATGCCAAGAGCTACCTGGATTAAATATTAATCACTTTTAATCCGAAACGTTAATCTTGTATAATCGCTGTGCTTGTCATTACTGATACTTGGCACCTAATGACAGGGGTTTTTGTGTTTTTAGATTAAGGCTAAATGTTGGTAATATTTTGCCCACTACTTCATTAAGATTATTTTTTAACACAGGATTATACCAATGCTTTAAGGAATTAAATTCATGATTACTCAGTATACCCAGTTCTTTTAATGTATGTATAACAACAGGGTAAATTGCTCTCTCATTCCCATCAGCTATCTTTATGCAAATACCAAGGCTGCCTTCCTTTATCCCAATGCAATATACTGCTTCAGAGCCTACTTTACCAATTAATTTATTCTTTGTTATCTTCATCAGCTCAGTGCAAAATTCATTGTCTCCTGCAACCATATCGGGAAATTGTGTCATGGAATCAAATACAGTTTTACATGCGTGATAATAAGGGCTTTCTTCGGTTTGTGAATGCATAACCAGCCTTGCATAAGACAGGGCGATTTTATTCATCGACATGAGGTATATTGGTGCGCCACAGCCATCAATACCTGTTGGGATGGAGTTTGGGTCTTCATCAGTAAATGCGGCAACTGTTTTGATAATTTCCTGCTGGATCGGGTTTTTAATACTTTCATAATCATCAATACTAAAACCTCTAAATTTTGCCAGAGCCAGCATTGCAGAGTGTTTGCCTGAGCAGCTGCAGTGAAAGACTGAAGGTGATTTCCCTGATGATATAAGCTTCTTATTCTCATCATCATTGTAGGGTGTCATAATGCCGCAGTGCAGGTTTGATTCATTAAGATCCAGTTTATTCAGGATGCCTTCCACGGTTTCCTGGTGAATTTTTTGCCCGCTGTGTGAGGCACATGCTATAGCGATTTCCTTGTTTGAAAAGTTAAATTCATGTGCGGCACCTGACTGTATGAGTGGTATTGCTTGAATAGGTTTTGCGGATGAGCGCAGGAATATTTTAGTGTTAAGGTCTCCTAAATTGTACAGTACATGACTGGATGAGTTTACAACACATATATACCCATAATGTATGCTTTCAATATAACCATCTCTTGTAACTATTGCTAATGGTTCCATGGATTTTCACCTTCGAATTCAAATTTATCACCTATCTGAAAGGTGCGGCCTTCTTTGGTTAAGTCAAATACAGGTACAGTATACCCTACAATTATGCCTTTATGATTTTTGACAGGCGGATATGACCACATTCTAAGTTTTCCCATAGCCTCATCATTTAAGACTTCAAGTTGGTCCAAAATATGTGTAGTAACAGGGTAGACCCCACGCTCGTTTCCATCAGAAATTTTAATACAAATCCCAAGCTGCTTTTCCGGCACTGCAACACAATATATGCCCTCAGCACCTACCTTGCCTATTACCTTGCCATCTGAATGCATAATCAGATCGGTACAGAATTCCTTATCGCCATTAACCATACGAGGAAAACTGGACATGGCTTTCTGAATAACCCCGAATGCATCGTTATATTTTCCTGTACCGTTAGAGCCCTGAGCTAAGAGTGAATATAAGAAAGAGATTTGGTGTATTGCAATCATATAGGTAGGAACATTGCACCCATCTATACCTGTTGTTATATCATCCTTATTGCAGTCTAAAAGCTCTGCAAAAGTTTTCAGTATAAGCTGTTGTACAGGATGGTTTTGTTCTGTATAGCCTTCGATAGGAAAGTTATAGTGTTTGCACAGAGCCAGCATGCCGGCATGTTTGCCGGAACAGCAGTTATACAGCTGTGAAGGGCGTTCGCCGTTTTTTATAAGCTGGTTTATTATATCCTGGTTATATGGATTAGCCACACCGCAGCTCAAATTTTCTTCACTTAATCCCACTTTGTTTAAAATGGAGCTTACGGCTTCTCTGTGAAAGTCTTCGCCGCTGTGGGATGAGCATATTATTGCCAACTCCTCGAGAGTAATGCTAAACTTTTCTATAGCACCTGAGTTTACAAGGGCAACCGCCTGTATGGGCTTGGCTGATGATCGGAAATACACTTTAGTATCAGGGTTTCCTATGTGATATTTAATCTTTTTCTGTGAATCAGTTATGCAGACATAACCTTTATGTATGCTCTCAACACGATTTGTCCTTGTAAGTACCACTAATGGATGCATTTTTCACCTCAGGGTTACAATTCATTTCATTAACACTTAATTTAGTATAACCGATTATATACACTAAAATGCATGAGTGGTATTTATAACAACAAAAAAGCTGCCGATTAATTTTCAGCAGCTTCTAAAAGTTTACACTTTCAAATTATAAGCTTCTTAGGAAGTTACTACTTCCTGAGTTTTTTAACCCAGATGTTCATATCCTCAAAACCTCCACAAATATGGCAGTTGTTCACAAGTCTTCCTCCGTACTTGTAATTAAGGTTTGATAAAGCCTTATTAATCCCAGGATTAATTGCCCTTGAAAGACTGTATAGTGTAAAGAAGCCTTTCTTTTTAAGGTCACATTCCAAACTATGGATAAGATTGGTTAATATTCCTCTACCTCTATGTTCAGGGTATGTGGCACAGTCTGTAACTTCAGCATTCATGTTATTAGCATCCATATCAGCAGAAGCAATACTGATTATTCTTCCATTCTCAACAGCAACCTTGAATAGTATTTGTTTGTTCATAACAGTCTTTAAATAATCACCGTTAAATACGGGTGAGGGATATGTTTCAAACACATTAAGAAAAAGCTGTATCATTTGAGGAATATCATTTGGCTCCGCATTCCTTATAGTATATTTTAAATTTTTTGTTTCAGAATTTCTTTTCTTTTGAAAAAGACATTGGTAAAGGATTTTATCCTCCTCTTCTTTATTAATATGGACTTCACGGTCCTTGTCTAAAAAATAGGATACACAATATGCGTCTTCTCCGTTAAAATAACCGTTGATTACACCTTCTATACTAAAACCGCAGTTTCTAAAGTTTTTTAAAATTTTGATCCGGCTGTTGGAGATAATCTTTCCGAGGTTTTCACATTTTGCAAGATTTACAATAGATAATATAATATCATCGGAAATTGTAGCATAATCAATAATTTTCAGCCTTTCATTAGTATAATCAATATATACCTTAACCCTTTTATTACGGTATAATAATTATCTTTTCTTTTAAGCTCTGCTGAATTCATGATACTTTTCCCTCCTATTCACACGTACATTGCTGCGGGGAATAAGGCAAACTTTTTCTTCCCGGAACAATTTTTCAAGGCCGCGATATTCTCTGTTTTTATATTTTTCACAAAGTCCGCAATTGTGGCATTGGTGTGATTTATCTTGCGGTTCTGCATAGGTGCATATGACGCCTTCAAAGTTTCTCAGTATTACTTTTTCCGATGACTGGGAAATAAGATACTGAGGGTTTACCGGGATTTTTCCGCCGCCACCTGGAGCATCAACTACAAATGTAGGCACTGCGAATCCCGAGGTATGCCCTCTAAGCATTTCAATTATTTCAATACCCACTGATACAGGTGTTCTAAAATGTTCAATTCCTTCAGAAAGATCACACTGATAAAGGTAATAAGGCCTTACCCTATTTTTCACAAGTCCCTGCACAAGAGTTTTCATTATATATGGACAGTCGTTGATATTCTTTAACAGCACCGACTGGTTTCCTAATGGGATGCCTGCATCGGAAAGCATTGCACATGCTTTAAGTGCTTCCTTTGTAAGTTCCTTGGGATGATTGAAATGGGTGTTTATCCAAATTGGATGGAACCTCTTTAGCATATCGCAAAGCTCTTGTGTTATTCTCTGAGGCATGACAACAGGCGTCCTTGTACCAAGTCTTATGACCTCTACATGTGGGATAGCCCTAAGGCTCTCTAAGATGTATTCAAGCCTCTTATCCGATATACATAGGGCGTCGCCTCCAGAGAGTAGTACATCGCGTATTTCATTGTTATTTTTTATATATTCAATCGCTCTTTTTATATTATGCAATGACAGTTCCTTGTCATCATGCCCTGCAAATCTTCTTCGTGTACAGTGACGGCAGTACATGGAGCATTGGTTTGTAACAAGGATCAGAGCACGATCCGGGTAACGGTGTGTCAAACCAGGAACAGGGGAATCGATTGATTCATGCAGCGGGTCGCAGCTGTCGCATTTTGATACCTTTGTTTCGTGTATTGTAGGAACCGCCTGTTTCCTTACAGGACAACTGCTGTCGTCAGGGTCCATCAACATTGCATAATATGGGGTGATTGCCATCCTTAGTTTCTCAAGACTTAATTTTACTCCGTTACGTTCCTCTTCGGTAAGGTTAATAACCTGTTCCAATTCTTCTACTGTGGTAATTCTATTAGAAAGCTGCCATCTCCAGTCTTCCCATTGATCTTTGGTTATGTCCTTCCATAATCCAATTTGATGGTAATGTCTATTCATAGCAAAATTCCTTTCCCACTAGATATTTAGAATATTATAGCTGCATTTGCAACTAGAGGATCTGCAATTCTTTTTTATTTAGGAATACTGTATAGCGTTCTTTAAAGGAGCTGTTTTCATTTTCAAGATAGTCTCCCAATACTTTTTTTAGATTAAGCACATCACTCATTTCGAAGTATCCAACTTTTCCTTTAGCGAATCTGACTGCTTGAAGTGCACCAAGGGCAAAAGCTTTTCTGGAGAAAGATTCATGAGAAATTTCTATCTTATCATCATCCCCGATTATCATTACTTCATGCTTTCCAACAACTCCTCCGGCTCTTACTGCTGTGATGGGTATTTCTATATTTTCGCTCAGATTTCCCGAAGCCTTTATGCCCTTTTCTATTTCAACAGCAATTTTTTTTGCAGTACCCGATGGGGCATCCTTTTTGTGTTTGTGGTGAATTTCTGTAATTTGAAAGTCATAGCTATTTAATATGTTGGATGCCAAATTTGCAAGAAGCATAAGTACGTTTACGCCCAAGGTGATATTTGGTGCATAAACAATAGCATTCCTATGTTTAGTAGCAAGTACAAGGAGCTTTTTCAGCCCAATTTTGGAAAAACCGGTTGTACCGATTATGATATTTACTTTCATTCTTGAAAACACCTTAGCGTTTTTTAATGCTGCTTCCGGGCTTGAAAAGTCAACAACTACGTCGGGTCTAGTCCTGAAAATCACTTGTTCCAGATTGTCTGAGCTTTCTATGATAATTCCTGTACTGCTGCTGCCAGTCACTTCGCCTAAGTCCCTACCCTTTTTGTCACTGTTTGGACTGCAAATTGCTGAGACAAGCTTTATATCTTGTTGTTCCATTAAAACCTTGGCTATTTCCTTACCTGTTTTTCCAAGTCCTGATATGCAAACTCTAATCATAATTATTTACCTCCGTTATAATTTTTCAACTAATCTAAAGTGAATAAACTGCGTAAGTATAAGTATTGTTAAAATAAAAAACGCTACGGAGAAGTATCCATAGCGTATGCTAAAATTGGGTTTACCAAATACAGGGCACGATTAAAGCATATCAATCACCTTCTCTTCCAACGCTTACGAGATTAGCTGACGGATTCGGGTCGAAAGAGCTTAACCCTACCGGACATGCCGGACTCACCCCATAAATTGGTTCTCCCGCTCCATTTTTATATTAAAAGTTCTATTAATCTTACTACTGTAAAAGATTAATTACTTTTAACATGGATTCAGCGAAGCTAAATATTCAATTATATTCATATATATAGTATATAAAAAGGGTGAAAAACTTATACGCTATTTATGCTAATATAAGCTTCCCACCCCAGAAGCCTGTTATCTTGAAATGGCGTTTTAGCCATCCAACCGTGTAATTCATAATAAAAGTATTACTTTATTTGCTGTACTTTTTAAATAAATCGTCCAATGCTTCACGAAGCAAAAAGGCTTCGGTTTTTTCTGTTTCTTTAGATAATTCGGAAAGTCTGTCAACCTGTGTTTTCGTAAAATAACTGGATTTTAATACCATGCTTTCAACTTCAGACAAGCAAACCTTATTCTTGCCCAACTTTTTTGCTCTGAACATGGCACTATCGGCAACCCTAAACAACTCTATTGGATTTTTTGAATCTCTTGGATAGCTTGCAATTCCACAGCTAACAGTTATATAAACATTCTCAGTTTTGTTTTTATCACTAAGACTAAATGTGTTATCAGATAGGTAACGCCGTATTTCTTCCATTTCCATAAAACTTCTTTCAGAACCTTTTTTTACAAGAAGTATGTTTAACTCATCGCCATGTCGTGTTATCAAGTCAATGCTTGAAAGGTTCTGCCTGAATACTGATATCAATTTCTTAATTACTTCGTCGCCAATTGGGTAACCATATATTTTATTGATATTCTCAAAATTATCTACATCTGCTACTGCAATACTAAAAGGCCCATCTCCATTAGTAATTAATTCTTCAACTCTTGCAATAAACTCTTCCTTTGTAACCAAAATGTTTTCCATATATACTATCTCCCGTATATATTATTGTATCAAATTCATATATATATGTCAATATAAATATTTGCGAGTATATAAAATTTATTTATATGAATATATATTATTTATTAACATGAATATGTATTAACGATTTATATAATACTATAATAAAAAGGTAAGAAAAAAATCGCTTGCGATTTTGCAACCGTGGTTGTTGTCGTGAGAATTGTGGTGAGAATACACCATAACTTCCTAGACATAATAAACCACTAAAAAAATAACAGCACTTTTTTACAAAAAATTTTTGTAGAATTATTGTAGTTTCCGAAATATGTTGTTATAATGAATAAAATTACTGTGAAATAAAAATAGAGAAAGTAGGATTTAAAATGGGAAAGAACAGATCAAAAGTAGCAATTATTGGTGCCGGCTTTGTAGGTGCATCAGCAGCATTCGCATTATCGCTTAATCAAATAGTCAGTGAATTGGTTTTGATTGACGTGGCTAAAGATAAGGCTGCAGGCGAAGCTATGGATATTAATCATGGACTTTCATTCTTAGGACAGATGAAGGTTTATGACGGAGATTATTCCGACTGTGCAGATTGTGATGTAATAGTTATTACAGCAGGAGCAAATCGTAAGCCAGGTGAAACGCGTATTGACCTTGCTAAGAAAAATGTAGCAATCGCAAAGGAAATAACAAGCAATATCATGAAGTACTATACCCGTGGAGTTATCCTTGTGGTAGCAAACCCTGTAGACATTCTTACCTATAAGATACAAAACTGGTCAGGATTGCCGGCAGGAAAAGTATTGGGAACAGGTACAGTTCTTGATAGTTCAAGATTCAGATATTTGCTGAGTGAAAAGCTTGATGTGGATGTTAGAAATGTTCACGGATATATTATTGGTGAACACGGCGATTCACAGCTGCCTCTTTGGAGTGCAACTCACATCGCAGGAAAGAACATTAACGAATATTTTGCTGATCCTAAATATGGCATTAATGAGGCTGACAAGGATGCTATTTTGAAGGATGTTAAAACTGCAGGTGCTGAAATTATCAAGAGAAAAGGTGCTACATATTATGCCATCGCGGTTACTATAAACACTATTCTTGAATCATTGCTTAAAGATCAGAATACAATAAGAACAGTAAGCTCAGTTATTAATGGCAATTATGGTATAGAAGGCGTTGCACTAAGTCTCCCATCAATAGTTGACTCAAATGGAGTTAAGAGTATTGTTGATTTGAAGTTGGCAGATGATGAAGTTGAAGCGTTAAAGTATTCAGCTGAACAATTGAGGATTGTTTTAAATGAAGTAAAAGATATTTAATGGATATATAAAGTGTGCTATAATTTTATAGTCCTAATAGGCACAATCAACATATTTGTAAGGAGAGGAATTAAATGGATTACAGAAAAGAGTCGTTAAGACTGCATGGAGAATGGAAGGGAAAAATTGAAGTAATCAGTACTGTACCTGTTAAAAACAAAGAGGATCTTTCTCTTGCATATACACCAGGTGTTGCTGAGCCATGTTTGGCAATTTCAAAGGATGTAGATCTTTCATACCAGTATACAAGAAGAGGTAATCTTGTTGCTGTTGTTACTGATGGTACTGCAGTTCTGGGATTGGGAGACATAGGACCTGAAGCAGGAATGCCTGTTATGGAAGGTAAATGCGTACTGTTTAAAACATTTGGAGATGTAGATGCGTTTCCGCTTTGCGTACGTACAAAGAGCGTTGATGAAATCGTAAACGTTGTTAAACTTCTTGCTGGTAGCTTTGGCGGAATTAACCTGGAAGATATTTCAGCACCAAGGTGCTTTGAAATTGAAAGACGTTTAAAAGAGGAATGCGATATTCCTATTTTCCACGATGACCAGCATGGTACTGCCATTGTTACATTGGCTGCTATGATAAATGCATTAAAGCTTACTAAAAAGAGCATGAAGGATATAGAAGTTGTAGTTAACGGTTCCGGAGCTGCTGGTATAGCGATTACAAAGCTTCTTATGGCAATGGGACTTGAGAAGGTTATCCTTTGCGATACAAAGGGTGCTATATATGAAGGAAGAGATAACCTGAATACAGAAAAGGCAGAAATGGCTAAAATTTCAAACCTTCACAAAAAGAAGGGGCTTTTGAAGGATGTTATTGTAGGTGCTGACGTATTTATAGGAGTATCTGCAGCTGGCATGCTTACAAAGGAAATGGTTAAGACTATGGCTAAAGATCCTATTATCTTTGCTATGGCAAACCCAACGCCTGAGATAATGCCTGATGAAGCTATGGAAGCAGGTTGTAAGGTTATGGGAACAGGTCGTTCAGATTTCCCGAACCAGATCAATAACGTTCTTGCATTCCCAGGTATTTTCAGAGGTGCATTAGATGTAAGGGCAAGTGACATCAATGATGCAATGAAGATTGCTGCGGCAGAGGCTATTGCTTCTATGGTATCTGATGAAGAATTAAGACCTGATTATGTTATTCCAGCTCCTTTTGATCCAAGAGTAGGTAAAAGTGTTGCAGCTGCTGTAGCTGAGGCTGCTAAGAAAACTGGAGTTAACAGAATATAATAAATATCATAACTTAATTCGTTAAGTTGTGATTTAGTTTGTTAAATTAATGTCATTATATGAGTTTAAATGCCCCATAGAATAGACTATAAAAGTTTATTCCATGGGGCATTTAAACTTGCGTAATTTTTTGTTGTTTTATGCTCAATTGACATTAGGGTTGACTTTAGTGTATAATGAACATAGTTCATTTAAGAGAAGGTGATTTTATGCCAAAAACATTAATCAATATTAAAGAAGATATATTGATGGTGGCAAGGCAATTGCTGCATGAAGAAGGTTATGGGAGGCTGAATATACGGACAATTGCTGCAAAATGCGGTATTGCAACCGGAACGCTTTATAACTATTATAAGTCCAAGCAGGAAATTGTTGGAGAGATAATGAGGATGGAATGGTGCATGATGGTCCGCAGAGTTGACCAGGCTGTAAAGTCTGATGGTCACTTAATGGATAAGCTTGGTATAATTTACAACGAATTAAGAACGATGATGGACAATGTTCATAATGTTTGGTTTGATACTTCGAATATTGATATGAGTAAAAATGAATTAAACAGTATTAAAAGCCACAAGGATGAGCTTTTAAAAGGCTTGTCGGATAAAATTTTAATTCTTATAAAGGATAGTGAGCGAAATAAGGACTATGAATTGATTGCAGATGTAATATGCAAGCTGTTTGTTTTGTACGGATACGAAGGAAAAGTTGAATTTGCACGGCTGCAAGATATCATTAAATCAATGTTGGTATAATCTATATAATTATATTATTGAAAAAAAACTATATATAAACTTACTTACTTAATATTTAATAATAAAGATATTTAATTATAAAGGGAGCAGTGACATATGGAGAAAATTAAAAAAACTAATCTAGGTATGATTATGGCTGTTTACTTGTCAGGCATATTTATGGGAGCAATTGACACTGGGATTGTAACCCCTGCCAGGACAGTAATTCAAAATAACCTTATGGTTGATGACAAGACTGGAATATGGATGATTACCATCTATACACTGGCTTATGCAGCAAGCATTCCAATAATGGGGAAGATGGCTGATAAATATGGCAGAAAATATATCTATCTTACCAGCATATTTTTATTTGGGCTTGGATCACTGATATGCGGGCTGTCTCAAGATATAGGAAACTTTTCGGTTCTGCTTGCAGGAAGAGTTATACAGGCACTTGGCGGCGGAGGAATAGTTCCTGTTGCTACTGCGGAGTTTGGCACAACATTTCCTCCTGAAAAACGGGGCATGGCTTTAGGACTCATAGGAGGGGTATATGGAATTGCAAATATATTCGGTGCATCAGCGGGTAGTGCAATAATGGACATATTCGGTAAGAATAACTGGCAGTTTATTTTTTATATAAATCTTCCCATTACTCTTTTTATTCTTATTGCAGGCTTTATGTTCCTTTCCAACAATCGCCTTCAGGATGTTAAAAAGACCGATATTTCTGGGATATTGCTGCTGACAGTAATGATATTGTCTTTGATGTATGGACTGAAAAATATAGACTTTTTTGACTTTGTGGCAACTGTTGGGGACTTGGAGGTTTATCCTTTTCTGTTAATTTTTATTGTGCTGCTTCCAATTTTTATTCTGGTTGAAAAGAAAGCAGAAGACCCGGTTATGAACCTGGGGTATTTCACAAATGGCAGAATACTTGTAACATTGATTATTTCATTTGTTGTAGGTATTGTAATGATGGGTATGATTTTTGTGCCTCAGTTTTCAGAAAACTCACTTAAAATTGCATCAGGAAGCGGAGGATATTTTGTCATTATTTTAGGGTTGTTTGCGGGAGTGGGAGCACCCTTATCGGGAAGATTGATTGACAAATTCGGTGCCAAGGCAGTTTTGACAGCAGGTTTTTCTATTTCAATATTGGGTTCGTTATTCCTTATTCTAGTTTCGACTAACTACCCAAACACCATTAATGTTGTTGTAAGCCTTCTTCTTATAGGGCTTGGAATGGGCTTTACAATCGGAGCACCTCTAAACTATATGATGCTTGATAATACTAAAAAAGAGGAATCAACTTCTGCACTTGCAACTCTTTCACTTGTTCGATCAGTAGGAACGGTAATTGGGCCTGCTATTATGATAGGATTTCTGGCACATGCAGGAGCAAACATACAGACAAATGTTATGACTTTGCTTCCAAAGGAAATAACAGCACCTTCGCTTCCGTATGCCAAAGAAATCAGTGATAAAATGGATGCTCTAAAGAAAGACCCGAACATGAAGGGTAAGCTTGCTGATGTGGAGTTACCTGATCTGGATTCTATGACAAAAGTAAAGATTAATATGAGCGGTAATAGCGAATACAAAATTCCAGATGATCTTCTTGAACTTATGAAATCTTCTGATGTAACTACAATTACCGAGAACAGTAAAACCTTTGCCCAAAAGGTGTTTGAGCAAATGACTCCCAAAATAATTACACAAATACAAAGCGGGATACAAAAGGGGATTGATGCCTTAAGCAGCAGCTTGTCGGATATGGAGAAAGCATTGGACGGTATTGAAAAAGGGTATAATGCAATGACTGCTATGGATGTTAAAGCAAAAGAAGAGTATCAAGCAAAAATGAATAATATGTTAAAAACTATGGATTCTATGAAACTTGCTAAAAAGGATATGGAAGATACAATATTCAAGATAAATACAATGAAAGCTGCTGTTCCAGGTGCTTTTAAGACAGCAAATGAGGATTACTTAAGGGAGATTGATAAAATAAGCGAAAAGTTAGAAAGTGAGTTTCAAACCACTCTAAATGAAGGTTTTAAGCAGGTTTATCTAACAGTGTCAATATCTTCATTTATTGCACTTATTATATTGGCTTTTTATAGAAGGAAAAATGGGAAAGTGGAGATGAGTTGACTTATTTATATATAAATTTTGTGTAAAATCAATTTTAAAACGGCCTCAAAGGTTTTAAGCCTCGGAGGCCGCTTTAATCTTGTATCCCCAAATTAAAGTGTCTTATTTATTAAGGTGTAGGTCTGCTAAGTAAGCATATAGACAAAAGTTTTGATCCTAAGTTACCTTCTACTTATAAACACGCATTGCATTTAAGATTGCAATTACTGCGACCCCAACATCTCCAAAAACAGCTTCCCACATAGTTGCTATACCGCCTGCACCTAAAAGAAGGATAATACCTTTTACAGCCATAGCAAATATTATGTTTTGCCACACTATATTACGAGTTCTTCTAGCTATCTTGACAGCACTTACAAGTTTTAAGGGCTCATCTGTCATCAGTACAATATCAGCTGCTTCTATAGCGGCATCAGAACCTAATCCTCCCATTGCAACTCCTACATCAGCCCGGGCCAACACTGGAGCATCGTTTATGCCGTCTCCAACGAAAACTAGTTTTCCGGCAGTAGTTTTTTTGATATCAAGCATTTCCAACTTTTCTACCTTCTCATGAGGCAGAAGTTCTGTATATATTTGATCCATCCCGATTTCATTACCTATTTTTTCACCTGCAGATTTACTGTCTCCTGTGAGCATTACCAGACTTTTAACACCAAGGCTTTTTAATTCTTTTAAGGCTTTTTTGCTGTCAGGTTTTATTTCGTCCGATATTATAATATATCCTGCGTAACTTCCTTCAATACTCATGTGTATTACTGTACCAAAGGTATCTATTTCTTCAAAAGATATGTTTTCCTTTGCCATCAACTTGGTATTTCCAATAACGATGTTTTTTCCTTCAATATTGGCCCTGATACCGTTTCCTGCTACCTCTTCGTAGTTGGAAATCTTAGTTTTATCAACTTCCTTTTCATAGGCCTTAAGTATGGAAAGAGCTATCGGATGGTTTGAGTAGCTTTCTGCCAACGCGGCATATTCAAGGATTTTAGATTCTGTTATGGAACTTTTGCTTGTTATGTTTGTTACATTGAATACACCTTTTGTTAATGTACCAGTTTTGTCAAACACGATGGTGTCTACGTTGTTTAAAGCCTCAAGGAAATTGCCGCCCTTTATTAAGATACCGTTTTTGGAAGCACCTCCAATACCGCCGAAAAAGCTTAGGGGTATGGATACAACCAATGCACATGGGCAGGAGACTACCAGAAAAACCAGAGCCCTGTTTATCCATTCGGAAAATGAACTGCCTGGTATTACGAGTGGAGGTATAACTGCCAGGGCAGCCGCTGCAAACACTACAAAAGGCGTATAATACCTTGCGAATTTTGTAATAAAGTTCTCAGTAACAGCCTTTTTGCTGCTTGCATTTTGTACAAGATCAAGTATTTTTGAAACGGTAGATTCTCCGAAAGCTTTTGTGACATTGATAGTTAGAAGTCCGTTTTTATTAATTGAGCCCGATAATACCTCATCTCCGGGTACAGCATTCCTCAAAAGGGATTCACCGGTTAGTGCGGAAGTATCAAGTGTTGATCTGCCATCTATTACTACTCCATCAAGCGGTATTTTTTCTCCCGCCTTGACAACAATTTTATCCCCTATTTTGACTTGCTCGGGTGAGACCCTTTGTAATTCATCGCCAACCTTTAAATTGGCAAAGTCAGGGCGGATATCCATTAAAGCAGTTATGGATTTTCTTGAACGGTTAACGGCTGCATCCTGGAAGAATTCACCCACCTGGTAGAAAAGCATTACTGCAACACCTTCAGGGTACTCACCTATGGCAAAAGCACCAATGGTTGCAATGCTCATCAAAAAGTTTTCATCAAACACCCGGCCTTTAAGTATATTTTTAAATGCTCTTAGAACTACTTCACTACCCACTAAGAGATAGCTTGCAACGTAAAGGCTTAACTGGGCCCAGAAAGGAAAGTCTATAAAAACGGCAACTGCAAAAAGTAGTGCACCCAAACCAAATGCGGTTCTTTTCAGCCATTCCTTTTTGGTTTTTAAAGTTCTTGCTTCGTTTGGATTTTCATTAGTATTTTCATTGTTAATAATTTGGATATCAGGCTCAATACTTACTGCAATTTCTGCTGCTTGCTGAACTATATCATGTAAGTTGTTTTTATCAATTGCATCTATGGTAAGCTTTTGAGATACGAAGTCCAAGCTGGCAGATTTGACACCATTTATACGGTTTACTTCGTTTTCTATTTTTGCTGCACAATCAGCACAGTGCAGACCGGAAAAGTATATGTACTTCCGGTTAGTTAGTATTTTTTCACTTGCAACCCCCATGTTTACCCCCCCTCTTTCATAGAACCAAATTAACTATTTTTCATTAATATGAACCAGACCTTGGTCAAATATTTGCTTTACATGCTCATCATCAAGTGAGTAAAAACAATCTTGCCTTCCTTTCTGTTTTTTACTAGCCTGGATTGTTTCAGAACTCTTAACTGATGAGATATTGCAGATTGTGTCATGTTCAGCAGCACTGCAATATCACAAACACACATATCGGACTCTGCCAATGCCCAGAGTATCTTAATTCTGGTTGTATCACCGAAAACCTTAAAGAGTTCTGCAAGGTCGTAAAGGTTTTCTTCGCCTGGCATCTTTTCCTTTACTTTATTCACAATGTCTTGGTGTATGACACTGCAATCGCATTTGTCTGCAAAGTTTTTATTATCAGCCATATTTCCACTCCTCTCAACAATATGAAGTATTTTAGTGAATATCATTTTCATAGGTACCATGTGCAACATGAACACTTGAATAATTATTCATATGTTATATTATTATTTTACTATGTCAAATTGATAAAGTCAATATATGAACAGTTGCTCATGTAATAATATAATCATTTATTACCGGCGTTTCAATGCTCTAAATTTATGGGAATTTTCGTTAATCCTAGTATTTTAATATTGAAATAAATATGATGCTGTAATATAATGCTGTAGTGCTGGCAATGGGGTCAGTAATCAATAGCACTTCTTTTTATGCAGCGTCGCATATCAGGTGTAATATATTCCGAAGGGGAGATAAAATTGAAAAAGAAATTCTGGCTTTATGTATTAAGCTGCTGTGCTGCAGTTTTAATGCCGTTGCAGGCTTTTGCCTCTGAGAATGGATCTGTTGTTAATGATGGATTGAGGCAGGTAGAGCAATACAACTTTTCTATCAACATTCTGGCAATGTTACTGATTGGTTTTGGATTTTTAATGGTGTTTGTAAAGAAGTACGGATACAGTGCAACTACCGGGACATTCCTGGTTGTAGGTGCGGGTTTGCCGTTATATCTTTTGCTCCGTTCTACTGGGGTCATATCCAAGGAACCTATTTCGGCAGATAGTATCAATGCACTTCTTTTGGCAGAGTTTGCATGTGCTGCGGCTTTAATTGCAATGGGAGCAGTACTTGGAAGACTGCGTGTCTATCAATATGCTATCCTGGCTATTATAATTGTACCGGTCTATATGATAAATGAATGGCTTGTACTAGATGGTGGTCTTGATATAACAAAAGGATTTTTTGATTCTGCAGGTTCAATAATAATTCATGCTTTCGGTGCTTATTTTGGGTTAGGCCTGACAATTGCACTAACTGCTGCAAATGACAGAGATAAAGCAATTGAAAGCGATGAAACTTCAGATAGATTCTCAATGCTTGGTTCTATGGTTCTGTGGGTTTTCTGGCCAAGCTTCTGTAGTGCAATAGTGCCTCATGAAGATATGCCCAAAACAGTTATAAACACAATATTATCTTTGTGCGGTGCGACTCTTATTACATATATTGCAAGTACAATATTCAGAAAAGGCAAGACATCTATTGCAGATATTGCTAATGCTGCTCTAGCAGGTGGTGTTGCTATTGGTGCGACCTGTAATGTTGTATCGGCACCAGGTGCATTTGGAATAGGTGTATTGGCAGGTACTTTATGTGTTGTTGGGTATGTATTTATTCAGCCCAAACTGCAAGCTATCTTAAAAGGTGTTGATACTTGTGGTGTTCACAACCTGCATGGTATGCCCGGTCTTCTTGGAGGTACCCTGGCAATATTTATAAAGCCTGGTATAATTACAGCCCAAGTGGCAGGAATATTGATTACTGTTGTACTCGCTTTTGTAAGCGGTAGTATAGCAGGATTTATTATAAAAGCCACAGGTAAGAAACAGCTGGTTTATGAAGATAAAGATGAGTTTATAGTTGAGTAAACAAAAAAGTTAAAAGTTGATAGATTTTACACTTTTAATATAAATAAAACTTATAAAAATACATACCTCATAGATAGGTGTTTTGCTGCTTATCCTATGGGGTGTATTTTTTGTGTATAAAAATAGTTGGAATATGTATTGAGTACTGACTTCCTTGATTTTACTCCATTTATCATATATTATGATTAAGTAAATTAGCACTTAAATTAATAGTGAGGTATTTGATGAAAAAGTTAAATTGTTTGATAATTACTTTAATATGCAGCGTATTAATGTTTGCTGGTTGCTCTGAAAATAGCGGATCACAACAAGCAAGCCAAAATCCGCAAAATACCTTGGCAACTGTAGGTTCGATACCAACTGCAACAATTGAGTCTCAGGGTCAACCAACTGCTGATAACAAACATGAAGCTTCCAGCAAGCGGCCTGCTGTAACAAAGAGTCCAGAAGCAGCAAGCGAATGGTACTGGGGTTCTGTTGGTAATGCTAAAATTCATGCAAAAATTGATATTTTAGGTGATAAAGTTACAGGTGTTTATTATTACGACAAGTATAAAACCAACATTAAACTAAGTGGCGAAGTTGATAATAATATAAAGGACATAAAAACTTTACGCTTAACAGAAGATACAGCCAATAAAGGAGAAATCCAGGTTTTATTAAGATCAGAAGATTATTTACAGGGATGCTTTATAACCGATAAAGCTGTCTTACCGTTTTATCTTATAAGAGAAGGAGCAAATATAGCGTCTCCAAAATTACCGGGTAAAGCAGTTAAGAATTATGATGGGCATTGGAATGGAAAAGGAACTAGCTATTTTAGCGGTGCTGGTGCAGAAATTAAGGCATTATTTGATGATTTGATATACTATAAAATATATGCAAATAGCGGTGCCAACTCGGGAGAGTTGGAAGGCGTTGCTATGGTAAAGGGTAATAGTGCCATAACAGTATTTTCTGATATGACATCACAAGAAGATAAAAAGGAAAATGTATTTTACGAATTTACATATAAAAATAATTTACTGCACTTGAAATCCAATGATTATAGTTATTATTGCGGATTTGGGGTTAACTTCGATTCGGAATATACAAAGGAAAAAGTAAAAATTAAAATGCCTACAGCCCAAGAAGTTGGAATTGTAAAGACAAAGGAAATGGATGATGTTTTTAAAAAGCTTGTTGGAAATAAGTATGAAACATTCATAAACTATACTGCATATGCCGATTACTCTGACGTTGAACTGGACGGAAAGAAAGTCAGTGCAGGTGCTTCAATTCTGAGGGGGATGTCAGGATACTGCTTTTATGTTATCTCTGATAAGCATATCTATGCTGCTGTAATTGATGACAGTAGTATTTTATATTATACAAACGATAGCAATTATGCACAAAAGCTGCCTAAACCTATGGCTGACTGGGCTAAAGACAAAAGTGATCTTAGGATTGGTTACAACTTTAAGGAATAAATGAGATTGTAACAAAAATCTTGATTCAGTAATATTATATAACTGAATCAAATCTCATTTTGAAAGGAGATAACTCAATGTCAGATGGTAAATTTTGTGGAGGAATTTTTGATAACGATGAAATACTTTGGTTTATAATTCTTTTCTTACTTATCTTCTACTGCAGACCTAAGTGGGGTTATAGTCCGGTTAGTCCTGTAGAAAATTGCTAATAGAGTTGATGTTGAAAGGAGTGCTTGAAAATGTCTGATGATAGAAGTTTTGGATTTGGCTGTGGAAATGAATGGATATGGATTATTATTCTTATAATTGTTTTTATTTGCCTGTGCCCTGGATTTTTCGGCGGTTATGGCTTTAAGTGCTAAAAATATACATATAAAAGTTAGGGAGGCTGAAAGGCCTCCTTTAAGTTTTGATGTATGAGGAACTATAATTGAAAGTCCATTGTAAAGACTATCGGGACTTTGCTGCTTGCATTGGTAGCACTTTCCTGTGCATAGAAAAAACCAGCTGCTAAATATTGTTTCAAATTATTTGAGCAGCTGGGGAAAACAGGTCATGAGTAAATAGTATGTTTGGCTTCAATATAATTTTCAATTCATAGGACTGATTAAAATTGAAAATTAATATGGATTAATTGTTTAAGTACAACACCACCTAGGTTTTCACAAAGTTTTTTAAAATTAAAAATATCTTATACATATTAAAGGTGATCATTAATTTCATATTTTTATTTCAAAGCTTATCGCAGTTACTATAATTTCATCAAATGGCTGTAGGTGGTGTTGATTAAAAGAAGATCTCCAATGATTAAAATATAACATATAAAACTTCTTTGGTCACCGAAAACTTTGTGCTATTTTCCGCAAAAAACCAACAAAGTATATATGCGTGATACCGCAATTTATCTTTGCGGTATCACGCATATATATACGAAAAGTGACGCTAATCTTACATTTGAAGTGCCAATATGTTTTTAATTGGAAACTGAAATGAAACTTCCAGGCCATAACCTGGTTCTGATCGGAAAGTTGTATTGCCATTAAGAAGTTTTATTCTTTCCTGAATTCCCTGGAATCCAAGATGTTTTGATGTGTCAATTTTTTCGTCCAGGTCAACTCCTATTCCATTGTCACTGTAATAAAGGATAAAATTTCCCTGATCCTGCTTAAGCATAATATCAATGTCTGAAGCTTTTGAATGGGACACTGCATTATTGACCAGCTCTTGAACGACTCTGTATATTGCAAGTGTTTCTTCAAAATCCAGTTGGGTGTTTAGATTAAACACTTCAAAATTAATGTTTATATTTGACTTTAGTTGTACTTTTCTAAAGTAGGATTCCAAAGCACTGGCAATTCCCTGTTCGGATAAGAAAGTAGGGAGCAGCTCGCTGCAGGTTTGCCTTATTAAATATATGTTATTGCTTATATCATTTTCAAGATTCTTAAGCGTTGATACTAAATGTTCCTTTTCAAATTTTCCGCTGTCAATAAGGTTGCTGACAGTTTTTTTGGTTCGTATTATATCCTGCAATACTTCATCGTGCAGGTCGGATGCAAGCCTTTTTCTCTCGTTTTCGGATATTTGAAGGAAGAGCTTGCTGATCCAGATAGGAATATCTTTCTCTTCCTTGAAATCAATTATTTTTTTGGACATTTCATCTATAAGAATAAGGTTTTCATAATATATTGCAGTATACCTGGATAATAATTGTAAAGATAATCTCTCACGCTGGCTGATTTTTGAAGAATGTAAATCAAACCAAAGCAATTTATGTATGTTATTGGCCCTTCCGATAAATACTATATAACCTTTTTCCATAGTAAGGATATCACCTAATTGAAGTTTTAAGGTTTTGTCCTTTAAAAAGTTGTTAGTTGCAGCAATGGCGAATGCATCCATATCCTTGTTATTGGAAAAGTCCAGCTTGGATCCGCAAAAATCCAATATACTTATAGATTTAATTTTTAAAATATTTTTTACTTCCATAATTATAGAGTGTTCCAATTCAGCCATGGTTTGGGCCTTTGATAATTCTGTAATCAGCTTGTCAATTGAAAACTTATTATCATAAAACACGCTTACCATGTCGTCAAATGCACTGCTCAGGTCACCGATTTCATCGTGCGAATCAATGTCTGATCTGACGGACAAATCTCCTTCCTGTACCTTTTTAACAGTCTTTGTAAGTATTTTTAAGGGATTTAGCAGAAATCTAGATATTAAGTAAGAAATAATTATTGCAATGAATATAGCACCGAAAGTGAACAAGGCCATTTCATTCCTGCTATTTTGCATAAAAATATATACTTCCTCAGCATCAATATCTACTGCCAGAAGGCCTATAAATTTTCCGGAATTATTGTTTAAAGGGACATATGTAGCAACATTTGCTCCCCATTGTTTATCAATAGTCAGATCTCCCACATACATTTTATGCTGATCAAAGGCTTGATCTAAGTACTTGTAGGAGACATTTTCAATTTCTCCAGGCAACGAAATATCGCTTCCGCTGTAGTTGAGAGGAAAACCATCTATGACATATATGTTTTTTCCTTCAGTATTTCTTGTCATGATATATATAAACTTAATTCCATAAGTTTTTTTATAGTTAAATAGTTGTGTCCTAATACTTTGGTATTCCGGCATTTCTATAATGTCAGAGTATTCTCTTTTTGGGTCCTTCATAAGCTTTGTGCGGTTTATTACTTTTTCAATCTCGTCCATATTCAATGTGTTTGCAGCAGACTGTGCTACATTCTTTGCTTGAATTCCTATAGTTTGAGATACCAATTTTACAGAGTTTGAGTATAGGAAATACCCTAAAACCGATCCGAAAACCATCATTATAACAGCAAAAGATATGACCATCTTCAATAAGAATTTCAAAATATACCCCCCTTTATAACAACAAAACAAAATATTTCAACTATATTAAAAATCATTTATCTTTTACATTTTTAATATAATATCATTTTAAATATATCATTGAGTAGTATGTAAAAACTGTATAGTATATGACAGAAAATAACTGTATTAGATATTTTATCTTATTTAATATAGCATAAGGTTAACTTGTTATCAACAGTTACAGAAATGAAAGAACAAAATCACGAAGTGTTTTCTAGGCATAAAAAAATCAATCTGATAATGCCGGACTGTGCCATTATTATCAGATTGATTTATAATTAATTCTAATTTTCCTGATTATATGAAAAGCGATTCAGTACTTTTCATATAGCATCAGCAGGAAGATTCGTGATGCTGTTATAAGCATTGCGGGGCCATATTTCAAATTCATAATTGTTTGGAACAATAATAATATTTGCCCTGCGATTCCTTAAAGGATCATCAGATGATAGCTTGATTACTTTTTTGTGAGATCCTGAAAGCTGTATTTTGTGATTTTTAGTGCAATAGAATGCTTTGTTGTTGGAATCGTCGTTAACATTAAAATAATCACCTTTTATAACGATGGTACCTGCTGTTAAAATGCCTTCATGATCTACAGCTGTAGCAAAAATGAATCCTTTGCCTACTATGAGCTTTCCTTCTTCCTTTGTCATTATTAATGAATCGTTATAACCTGGCTGGCCGAAGTTTAAATCATTCAAGATTTCCAGGGTACCGCCGTTTATATTGAGCGAACTTCCTGAACTATTGATAAGTGTTGATGATTTAAATACAAGGCTTCCGTTTATGTATAGTCTATAGCCCTTCAGGTCCAACGAAGTATCTTCCATGCTATACCAGCCGCTTGGTTCATAGCATGTTTCGGCATCACTTTCTAGATAAATTGCTTTAGTTTGGTTTTCAGGTGTAGCAGAAAATATATTGCTGAGTTTCATAATATCATTCATATTAATAACTCCGTCTGAATTCAAGTCAGCATCCTTATTATAAGAAGTGCTGGACGATGTGCGTCCGAAATTACTCGATACCACAATAATATCAGCGATATTTACTATTTCATCATTGTTCAAATCTCCCCAGTGTATTACTTCGGGTTTTGAAAGAGAGCCAATACTAAAGTTCCCAATCAAGCTTAACCTGTAAACCTTTGGCATATATTTGCTATCCGGTTTATAAACCTTTAAAGTGTACTTGGTATTTGTGTTAAAGCTCAGCTTAAAGTATCCTTTTGGGTTTGTGGCAGTTTCCACGACTGGGTTTGAATTGTATCCTTCATACACATCAATTTTGAAGTCATTTCGTGCTTCATTTCTATCACCTTTAAACCAGCCTTCAATTGTTACATTGTAGTTTTCAGGTGTATTGGTAGGTTGAACAGTGGCTGAAGATAATGGTGTAAAAGTAGGTGTTGGTGTAGATGTGGGAGTAAGTGTAGATGTAGGTATGTATGTTGGTGTGATTGTTGGAGTAGATGTTGTAGATGTTGCGGTATATACTGCAGTAGATGTTGCAGAAGATAATATGGTTGTTGTTGGTGTAGCAGGAGCAGATGCTAAAACTGGTGTAATATTTTCGGGTATATATTTTGGTGCAGACGTAGTACTGTTGTTTTGATGAGTAGTAGCTGGAGTAGCCGGTTCATTCAAAGAATAAACTGTGTTATTTTGTTTGTATGTTGGCAAATTGATAGGGTGAAGAAATTGGGATGTAATTAGTAACAAATAAGCAACGGGTATTATTTTTTTTCTTAGCTTAATCATGACATACTCCTCCTTGGTTTGTTGTATAGTGTAGTGTTTAAATACTGTTCAATTGCTACGAATTTTTGCTGTAATTTATGTGCGACTGGTATGCAATATTAAAAGATTAGTCTAAATGTATGATTCTAAATTTCCACCTCCTTAAAGCTTTATAGTTTCAAATATAGAAAATTATGGATTAAATACCAAATAATCTATTGGTATTATACTAACATATATTGTACAAAAATGAAATTGCCAAAATAAACAAATTTTTGCCAAAATTGTACTGTGATTTTTATTTAGTTTGCATAAAAAGCAAAAAAATCAATAGTTTACAAAATAAAATTACATATAATGCCATTTTAATATAATTTAATGGACATAAATAAAACAAGACCCCTGTTTTTATTAAGGCAGGAGTCTTGTTTTTGATGAGAACTATATGTTAAAAACGTATTATTTAATTTGTTCTATTTTATAGCCATCCTTTAATTGTGTAGCTATACCATTATCGCCAATCATATGTGCCGCACCTACAACTACAAAATATGTTTTTCTTGAAGGATCAGCGAGGTATTCCTTTACCTTTTTAGTCATGTTATCATTTCTGGTAATTATGAGCTTTTCATTGAATTCCTTCATTTCTTCTGAAATATCATTTTCTAATTCCAGCATTTTTTCCAGATCTGAAATATTTCCTTCTTTCCATGCTTTCAACATATCCTTTAACACATCTACCTGCTCATCGGCTGACTCTTCTGAACCTAATATTCCAGTTAAGTATTGAATTTGGAGTTCCTTTGAAAAAGAATCGAATAGATCTATCTGGAATTTGAGACCTTCAATCTCAAGTATTTCTTTTTTGCCTGTGGCTTTTGATGTAAAGAACAGGTCTACTCCAAGGGATGAATCCATGTTGCTGCCTGACAGGACTAAATTTTGTGCAATAAGTGCAGCAGCCCAGGGCTTGTATTTTTTGGCTATTGCCTCTGGAATACCATTAGATTTTGCCAAATCAATAAAGCTATCGTATATTTCTTTTGAAACATTTTTATCCAGTGAATCTTCATCCTGATACACCATCTTTTGCTGCATGTACTCAATAGCATCAGCCTCGGTGGATTTTACCAAATCCAATTCAAGAACAAGTGAGTCAGATTTTTCAAATGCATTTAGTATATCTTTGGACATAGGGTATAATGAAGGATCAGCAATATGTATTGAACCAAGTAAATAAATTGAACTATCCTCATCACTTACTTTCCAGAAAGGTCCTTTGGAGGCTTTACCGGCTTCATATATGGAAAATTCATATGCCCTGCTGGCAATAACCATGATTTCCTGTCTTGTACAAGGTAAATTGAGACCTAATAAGCTATTTGTTTTACCTCTTAAAATATTCTTTGAATAAATATACTTTACCATATCACATAATGAAGCGGTTAATTTGCCGGCATCCCTATGGTTAAGTTTTATATCAGCTTTAAAATTGAAGCTTGGCTGTGCGGCTCTTATAGCTTTATAAATAACTGTTGTTACATCCAGTCTTGTTGCTGCTTTCTTTGGTTCAAGCTTGCCTTTTCCTTCAACTATTTTGATTGAATAAGCTTTTAAAATTGTCTCACTGTTTGCATCTGTAAAAGGACTCTTTTTTACAGGCACAATTGCTTTGCCGGTAAGCTTTTCATATAGATTCACACCTATATCGAATAGTTCCTCTTTGTTTACATTGGACTGGTATTTTGATAAAAATTTCTTATCTACAAGACCATATAAAGATGACCATTTAACTCCCTCAGCAGCCCATGTGCTGGGTTGTTCAACCGTATCAGACATCGGTTGGATTTGCTCTGCTGCAAAAACATTGATTTGCAGAGTCAAAACCATAACCAGTGACAATAATACAAATCTTACTTTTAATATTCCTTTCATTTGAACTACATCTCCTTTTAATTATTATAATCATTCATTAGGTAGTTTTTTAATTTGCACTTTGGCAGTAAAGTTTGTTGGCTTTAAGAGATAGAATATCAAATATAATAGTGAAGTATAAAGATAAATATCTTTCAGATCAAAAGCCCACGTATTAACATAGAAGTAATTGATACTGCCTCTTAAAACTATCTTATCGATAAGTGAACAAATGCTACCTGAAATGAACATGGCAATGATAACTCTTATATGTAGATTCATATATCCTGTTTTTATAAAACGATAATAAATATAAAACAGGATAGTTAATATAAATACATTGAGTATAATAAGAGTTGGTGTATTGATGCCAATATTGAATTGGGTTTCAAATTCTGAGATCTGATCCCTGTTTATTGTAGGGGCAATTCCTAAATAACCTCCCAAAAACTTAATATGTGTATTTATAAAGTTAAAATACATTATGGTTTTAATTGATAAATCAATGATAACCAACAGTAATATTATCGTCATAGATTTGTTCAGCCTTTATTGTTTTATTATAAATATAACATACATAATGGGATTAGTCACCGCAATAACTGTGTTATTTTCCGCAAAAATAACAGTAATTTTTTGCGTGGTTCCGCAAACATATTTGCGGTGATTTTGAATGAAACTTGTGCTAAACTATATTAAAATAATAAATTTATTAAAAAATAGTTTCATAGCCATTAACAAAATTTTTGAGATGAGGACTTATAATGATTACGGTTTTACTTGTTGACGATCATAAATCAATCCTTTCAGGAACAAAACTGCTGCTTGAGAGCCATGGCATGGAGGTTGCCACTTGTTTTACGGGTGCCGATGCTTTGGAGGTTCTTTCCAAGCAAAGCTTTGATATCTGTATTTATGATTTAAAAATGCCGGATATGGATGGTTTGAAGTTAACTAAAAAGACATTGGAAATTTATCCTGATCAAGTTGTATTAATTTATTCAGGTGAAGATATTTCTTCAAACTTTAATGTGCTTATAAAATCAGGTGTTAGTGGCATTGTTGACAAGGCTTGCAGCGATAAGCATTTTATTGCTGCCATTAATATGGCTCTGGAAAAAATGGTAGTGCTGCCGCTTGAGCTGGTAAAAAGCCTGCAGGTAACAAATACAAGCAATCAGCAATCAGTTGAAAATACTAGGATTGAATGTTTGAATCAGCAGGAGATAGACGTTCTATACTTAGCTTCTAAAGGGAAAACAAACAAGGAAATTTCTGATGAATTAAATCTTGCACAGAGGAGCGTTGAGTATCATCTAAGTCATATTTATAAAAAATTGAATGTGACATCCAGGGTGCATGCAATACGAAAAGCAGTAGAGTTGAATCTTATCCATCCTTGAACCTATATCGAAAGTGATAAATCTAATAAAACTTTCAGGATTGATTTTGTTCTGTAGCACAAAATTATCTGGAAAAGTATCTTAACTGAGGTTATAATAATAAAGTATTCCCAAAAATATTATAAAAAAACAATTAATACTTAATATTTAGGATTAAGGGGTAGGAATGATGAGTCTTCTTAAAGATCTTTTTAGTGATTATAACTACATTAAGATATGTTTTCTATTAGCTTTTCTTGTAGCACTGGTTTTATCGCTCAAAGCTTACATTTTTGAATTTTTGGAATCCATGGGGGTTGTAGAAAAATCAGAAAGAGTAAGTTTATTGCGAAGGATCGGTATAATTAACAAGTTTGGAAGCAGATTAGGCCGTATAGCACAATGGGTTAGGGAAACAAAATTTATTAAAGATCTGTGCATTATTTTGTTGATGGTTGTTGCAACTAGATTAATCATGTTTCTAATGGCTTTTATGGGTTGGATGATTACAAAAGATGAATCTATTGGTTTCTGGTCAAGTATGGAAATGATGTGGAACAGATGGGATGGCGGTCACTATCTGTACATGGCGGAACACTGGTATACCAATGATATGTCCACTGATAAGAGGTTTCATCTGGTGTTTTATCCACTATATCCTGTTTTGATAAAAGGTGTATACTTCTTTGTAAGAAATTATTTCTGGTCGGCTATGATCGTTTCAAATGTCAGTTTGTTTGTAGGAGCTACTTATCTCTACAAGTTGGTGAAACTTGATCATGAAGAAGCTTTTGCTTTCAGGGCTGTAAAATATATGCTCATATATCCCATAACCTTCTTTTTATCTATAAATTTCAGTGAAAGTGTATTCTTTACCCTTTCAATTATGACTGTCTACTACTTGAGGCGGCATAAATGGTTTTTAATGGGATTATGCGGTATGTTTGCAGCGGTTTCGAGAAATTTTGGCATAATCCTTCTAGTGCCTGTGGTTGCAGAGTTCTTATTGTATATTGGAAATGCCTATAAAAACAAAAATGATGGGCATTTTGTTAAAAGAATGTTAAATGGATTGAATATACTTTTTCTGCCAGCAGGATTTTCATTGTACCTGCTTCTTAACAAAGTAATATCAGGAGATTGGTTTACGTTTTTAAGGTATCAAAAGGAATACTGGAGCCAATCTTTTGGCATGTTTTATGACAATATTAAATCTACTTTTGTAAATGCTATACCTGGAGTAAGTACCTGGGGAGCTGCTGATAGAATCTCCTTATGGGTACCTCAGGCATTTTCGATTGCCTTGGTTTTTGTTTTGGTGATTTATGGCATAAGGAAAATAAGAAACTCATATTCCTTGTACATGCTTGCATACATTACTATAGCTCTTTCGCCCACGTGGCTTCTAAGCGGCTCAAGATACCTTATGTGTATTTTCCCGATGTTTGTTATATTTGCATGGTTGTCGAGGAAGAGAATATGGGATTTTGTCCTGACTTATGCATCAATCATACTTCTTGCCTATTATGCCTTTAGCTTCTCATGCGGGTTTGGAAGAATGATGTAGGAAAAGTTTATTAAGGTCACACGGGTTATGCTCATGTGGCCTTTTTTAATTTATTTGGTTTGAAAGAAGGAAAGTTTTGGAGTTTGTTAAATAATTGACATGTCCGGATAAAAAAGATATGATGCGGCTCTACTATTTTCACTTGCTCGATAAACCGACAAGAGTAAAATTATTGGATATGCGGAAGCAATATATTTAGCAGATTTGAACAAACGCCATTTGTTCCCAATATTCCTGAGTTAAGTGTCTGTATTAGTTTCATTAACCCTCCTAAAAATTTCATAATTATGCGAATAATATTATGTTTATAAAAGATAAATCACTTATAATATATATATATATTAATCTTATTAAAGGGGGCATGAGAATGAGCAGGATAAAGGTAGCAATTGTTGATGACGATCACAGTTGGATCAATGCAATGGTAAGTTTCTTGAAAAGGCACCTGGATATAGACATAGTGGGAACAGCTGAATCAAAGTCTGAAGCTATAAACATAGTAAAAAGTGTTGAAATTGATGTACTGCTGATGGACATAAATCTAAATGGAAATATGTGCGATGGTATATATGCTGTTTCGGAAATCGTTAATATAAAGCCTTTAAAGGTAATCATGCTTACATCTTTGAATAGTGATGAAATAATCAGGGATTCATTTACTGCTGGTGCGATTAATTTTGTTTTAAAGGACAACTATGAAGATATACCTACTCTAATAAGAAAATGCTTTAAAGATAAAACACCCATTGAAGTAGTTCTTGAAGAGTATAAAAAATTTAAGAGGGACGAACAATTAAAGGATCTTACCAGTTCTGAGAGAGAAGTATTTTCATACCTTGAGAAAGGCTATACATATACACAAATACAGGAGACACTCTTTAAGTCTCACAATACTATTAAAACTCAAGTTAGGAGTATATTGTCCAAAATGAATGTGAAATCATATAAGGAAGCTATAAAGAAAGTCAGAACAGGTGGTTTAAGAATAGGTTGATTTTAATGACTTTAATTTGCTTAAAACTTTTAATTCCAGAATTCTATACGAAGGGAAGGACAGAATAACAGTTGTACCTTTTCCTTCGTTGCTTATTATATCTAGGCTGCCGTTGTGTTTGCCCATTACCAGATAGCAATATGAAAGACCCAAGCCGAAGTTAAGGTGCTTGTCCTTAGTTGAAAAGTAAGGTTCGAAAATGTGGGATAAAGTGTCGCTATCAATACCTGGGCCGTTATCGGCAATATTAACATTGATTGCGTTTTTGCTTCTTTCTATGGATATTGCAATTTCTCCGTTACTTACTATAGCTTCACATGCATTATTTATTATGTTGGATAGGGTCTCCAGCATATGGAACCTATCACACTTAATAATCGCATCATACCAGTAGTTTTTAATTATTCCGATATCTCTTTCTTTAATGTTGCTGTTGGAATTGTTTAAAGCATCATCTAGCAGTGAAATCAAACCATTACCGGTCTCTTCCAAAGTTATTTCTTTGGAAAAACTCTGAATACGTTTTATCATGCTTTTAAGGTAGCTGACTGAGTTGTCTATAACCTCCAGATTATTGTTTATATCATCAATATCAGGGGGCTCATTGTTTGCAGATGATCTTATGTTAGATGATGACATTGCAATTTTTATTACTTCGTTCTTCAAAGAATGATTAAGCATTTCTATTCCTGAAGAAATACTTTTTATGGAAGTTTCCAGACGCTGCTTGTAAAATACAAGCTTTACTCCCATTACTCCATACTTGACTCCAAAGTAGAGAAAAAAACCAAAAAGAACCATCAGTACAGGGTAATTAAATTTCCATGCCCATAGAAATCCTAATGATCGTAAAAGCATATAGTTCATTGAAGAGGAGATAATAATCGGAATAACTATGGCCAGAGTAAATTTCTTTTGAAGCTTAAGCCTGGGGCGTATTTCCTTGCAGGTTGAATATATCATTATACCACCTGCTCCAAATAGATAAGGTATTGTCCAGATAGAAAGTATCCTGAAATAACTAATCAATTCTTCTCTTGTTTTCCAGTCGTTAGGAGTAATCGGTAAAAACAAAAAAGAACAAATTACAGGTATTGCAAGCAGTAAACCGGCCATAAACTGTTGCTTGGGTTTGGCCATACCGTGAAAACTTATTGCGTACATTACAACACAGTAAGGAATTACATACTGGGGTATAGATGTGCAAAAGGCATTTACCAGTTTTAAATTGTTATATGTTTTTTGTGTTATGGAAATATTGTTTTTTATTAAAGGAAGGATGACATTGTCCCATTCTACACTAAAAGCTGCTAAAAATGCCAGAAATGAGATTGCAATAATCCACCTTGAAGATCCGGTCTTTCGATCGGCTACAAATACTATAAAGGCCAATGTAAAAAATATTATTAGTAATGCAAGCAATTTTTAATACCTCATTCAAATTAAATATATTATTATTATATATCTTTTCTATTTGTTGGCAACCACAATTTGTCAAAAAACGTTGAATTATGTGACAGTTGGATTATTATTGAAATCAGTTAAACAAAATGATATTATATAGGAAATATTACATTATAAGCTAGATTGTAGAAAGAGATTATAGTTAAATTATAATTACCAGCAATGACAAATTTGATGAATAAGGTTGGTGAATTATGGGGGAGATAGCGTATACAGGTGCAAGCTCGGGTAAGGGTCGTAAGATATACATAGTAGTAAAAGAACTTAGTAAATGTGAAGATGAAGAAAAAAATAAAAAGATGGCTGAGGAAATAAAGGAGAAATGTGCGGGCAAAACTACTGCCCAAATCAGAGAAATACTTAAAGATGTTAAGGGAATTGAAAAACTACCGGAAGCAGAAATGGAAGCATTAGTCGCTGATCTGGCAGATACTGTGGGATTAAGTGGAGCTAGAACTGAAATATATAAAAATTTACGAGAAGAAACTCAAAGAAAACTAGAAGAATTGTTGAAAATAGCTAATGATCCAAAGAATAAAACCCTATCAAAGGCGAAATTACGGCCAGCATTTTCAACGAGTTATAATGTAATCACAGGAAAATACTATTACGCAAGAAACCTAACTAAAGAAGAAGTAGCTAAAGAAGAAATAATATATCATCCTTATGTAAAAGAAAGAACATTGAATATGGATAAGGAAATATATGAATCATATAAGGACATGACAATTGCACCAGGCTCTCATGCAGAATGCCTTTCATTAAATGAATCTATGCTAGATCAATTCTGTATGGAAAATAATATAGAGAGAAGTGCTCTTACGCAAGAACTTATAGATAAGGTATATAAAGAGTCTCCAAATTCATTTAATCAAAAGCCAAGTGATACAGTTATTAATGTAGTGAATTCATATCCTTTGAATAAAGTTGATCTTGAAAAAGCTGGAAGGCCAATGCCTAGATGTCCGCATTGCAAACATATTACATTGAATTCTGATGTACTTGATGAGGTTTTGCAAGCAGAAAGAGAAATGTATAGCAAAAGGTTTCCACTTTTAAAATTTGATAAATAGAGGTGAATATATTGAACATATTATCTAAAGAAGAAATTTTAAGAAAAGGAAAAAATTTATTAACTGAACTAGGATATGATCCTTTAGTAGGGCTTACTGTTGAGATGGACACCGAAGCACCATATAATGGAATAGGATATACATTATTTGATAATAATGAAATTGAGACATACTCATTCTATGTTAATGGTATACAAGATATTCAAAACGTGGAGTTTTATTTTGATGGAAAGTTAAAGGCATATTGTGATTTCAAAAATGGGTTAGTTGATGGAGAACTCATCGAATGGAATGAGGAAGGAATAAAAACCTATTGGGCAGAATTTGAAGCTAATGTCAAAAAAAAGTTTAAGAAATGGAATGATCAAGGTGAATTAATAGATGAAAAAAAGGAACCCACTAAAGAAGATTTAGATAAAATAATGAAAATAAAAGGCGAAAAGTGAGCTTAAATATGAAGAACTTTAGTTTGAACCTAAAGCTCTTGAGCACTATTCCCGTTTTAATGCCATTCTAACTGCATGGTCTGCATGCCGTGTTGTTTCAGGCAGGCGATAATTTGGAGATAATTTAATAATCCAGTCACATGCAGTCTTTAACGATATTTTATGTCCAACTGATACATAGACTGGCTTTACATTACCTTGGGTTCTTAAAACATTACCGATAATTTCTTCGTTATCAATAAGGGGTGCATGGTCGCCTCTTTTTAATCCTGGGACAACTGATTGGCCATGTAGTCGTGTTTTTCCACATCCGATTGTAGGAATATCAAATAACACTCCTAAATGACATGCAAGACCAAATCTTCTAGGGTGAGCAATTCCTTGCCCGTCACAAACTATCAGGTCTGGGATAGTTTTAATTGCGTCCAGAGCTTTTGCAAGGGATGGCAGTTCTCTAAAGGAAAACAGGCCTGGAATGTATGGAAAATGAGAAACATCTTGAACTACCGAAGTTTCTACAACATCTAAAGTTCCTGAATCCAGAACGACTACAGCTGCAATTTGAAGATCATTTTTATCATCATAGGCAACATCACATCCAGCAATATATTTTATATCACTTAACGCATCTTGAGCTATTACTTTCTTAGCTAATTGCTGCTGAAGAACCAATGCCTCGGCTTCATTCAAATTCCATGGATGTTCAAATACAGGCTTCATAAGATTTATACCCCTCTACTGATTATTATTGCTATTGCTGTTTATTATACCATATATGTAAATATTAATTAAGATAATAAGATAAGATAGATTTGATTTTGCAGTAAAATTGTAAATAGTGATAAGGTTAATATGCGAAAAGACATGATGGAATAGAAAGCACAATTATTAGCATAATAAATGGTGATGAGTTTTATAAGAATGTTATTTATAAGGATGTGTCTTTTCTAATGAATAGAGAGTTTTCATAATTTATTCTTCTGATAAAAAGAATAGATAAATAGTATGATTTTGCATAATTATTTATTGAAAATTTCATTTTAATATGTTAGAATGTTATAAAATTATCAAAGTACAGAGGATGACTACTGAAAAGTATTCATATAACTAAATAAAACCTGATGGTAATCGTTAGGGAATACCAGAATAAAAATTTTGAGAGGAGATTTCTGAATGACAACGAATAAAAAATTGCTTGATTGGGTAAAAGAAATGGCTGATATGTGCCAGCCGGACAAAGTTTATTGGTGTGATGGTTCGCAGGAAGAATATGATCGCTTATTAAAGGAAATGGTAGATTCAGGTTCAGCTACGCCACTTAATCCTGAAAAGCGTCCTGGATGTTATCTGTTCCGCAGTGATGCGTCTGATGTTGCACGTGTTGAGGACAGAACTTATATTGCATCTAAGAAGCAAGAAGATTCCGGTCCTACAAACAACTGGGTTAATCCTGATGAACTCAAAGCTACAATGAAAGAGTTATACAAAGGTTGCATGAAGGGTAGAACAATGTATGTTATTCCTTTCTCAATGGGACCTATAGGTTCACCTATTTCAAAAATTGGTGTAGAATTAACAGACAGTCCATACGTTGTTGTTAATATGCGTATTATGACTCGTATCGGTAGCAAAGTATTAGAAACTCTCGGAGACGGGGAATATGTTCCTTGCTTACATTCAGTAGGTGCTCCATTAGCTGAAGGTGAAAAAGATGTTCCATGGCCTTGTGCACCAATCGAAAAGAAATATATCAGCCACTTCCCAGAAGAAAAGACTATATGGTCTTTCGGTTCAGGATATGGCGGAAATGCTCTTTTAGGTAAGAAATGTTTCGCACTTCGTATTGCTTCTTCTATAGCTCGTGAAGAAGGTTGGCTTGCTGAGCATATGCTCATCCTCCGTCTTACAGATCCAAAGGGTAATGTAAAATATATAGCTGGTGCTTTCCCAAGTGCTTGTGGTAAGACAAACCTGGCAATGCTTGTTCCAACTATTCCTGGATGGAAAGTTGAAACTATAGGTGATGATATAGCTTGGATGAAATTCGGTAAAGATGGACGCTTGTATGCAATAAATCCTGAAGCAGGATTCTTTGGTGTTGCTCCTGGTACTTCCATGGATTCAAATCCAAGTGCTATGCACAGTATAGAAAAGAACACTATATTCACAAATGTTGGTTTAACTGATGATGGTGATGTTTGGTGGGAAGGTATTGGTTATGATGCTCCATCACATCTTATCGATTGGAAAGGCAAAGATTGGGCACCAGGAAGTGAAGCTCCAGCAGCTCATCCAAATGCTCGTTTTACAGCACCTGCAGGTCAGTGTCCAGTAATTGCTCCTGAATGGGAAGATCCTAATGGTGTGCCTATTTCAGCTATTTTGGTTGGTGGACGTCGTCCAAGCACTATTCCGCTGGTTCATGAAAGCTTTAGCTGGGAGCACGGTGTATTCATGGGTTCAATAATGGGTTCAGAAATTACAGCTGCTGCTATATCAGCAAATATCGGTCAGGTTCGTCGTGATCCATTCGCTATGCTTCCATTCATAGGCTACCATGTTGGTGACTATTTGAAACATTGGTTGGAAGTTGGTGCAAAAGCTGATGAAAATAAACTACCAAAAATATTCTATGTAAACTGGTTCCGTAAAGATAAGGACGGTAAATGGTTGTGGCCAGGATATGGCGAAAACAGCCGTGTTCTTAAATGGATCTGTGAAAGAGTATCAGGAGAAGGCAATGCAGTTAAGACGCCTATAGGTTATATGCCTACAGCTGATGCAATTGACACTAACGGTCTTGATATAAGTGCAGATGATATGGCTGAACTTCTCAAGGTTAATAAGGATGAATGGTTGAATGAAGTTGAATCTATCAGAAAGCATTATGCTAATTACGGCGAAAAAATGCCTAAAGAATTATTCGATCAGTTAGATTCATTGGAAAAGAGACTTAAGGGTTAATTCCATAATATTTGATATAAAGTAACGGTTGATAAGTTATTGAATGATGACTTGTCAGCCGTTTTTATTTATTTGTGGAAATTATGATATATTAAAGAGCATTTATTAATCAATTATAATATATGAGATATAAGTTTGAAACATTGGAAAATTTGAATTGAAGTAAAGAAGCTGAGGAAGGGGATCGAACCCTCGACCTATTGATTACGAATCAATTGCTCTACCAACTGAGCTACCCCAGCAAATAATTATAGTATTAAATTATCATATTTAATCATAATTTTCAAATACTAAATTAAAAGTAATTTATAATTTAATTATAATAGTATTTTGATATAATAGGAATAAAAGTAATTGGGAGTTTAAGGAGAGGGAAATGAGAGCTTTTATCGGGATTGATTTTGACAAGGAACAGAAGAGAAAGATAAACGAGCTTCAACAAAGGTTGAGACGTTATGCGATACGGGGAAGATGGAAACATATTGATAATTTTCATCTGACATTGAAGTTTCTCGATGATATTAGTCCGAGCCAGCAAAAACAAATTGATAATGTGGTGAAGGAAATATGCAGAACAGTAAAGCCATTTAGCCTCAATATAAAGGATATTGGTGTTTTCGAAGGAAGGGATTCCATACGAGTTCTATGGATTGGTCTTGGTGGAGATCTTGAAGAATTGAGAGCATTGCATAGAAGGATGGAAGAGTTATTAACCCCAATAGGACTTATACCTGAAAAAAGAAGCTATAAGCCCCACATCACTATAGGGCAGGATATAGTCTTTGAATGTGATTTCCAGCAGATTCGGGATTCGATAGGAAAGTTGGATTTTAGTCCTGTAAGTGTGAACACTCTCCATCTTTTTAAAAGTGAGCAGATTGCAAATAAACGTGTATATACTAAGGTTTCAGACTATAATCTATTTGTTTTGCAATAACCATTTTACATTATTAATTATTGTAAAATATTTTCTTTGATTCATATGCTGCGAAAAATTCATGTTTATAGTGCAAAGTCAGATGATTCAACTGCATTTGCTAATGTAAAATCATTTTCAAAACATGTCTGTACAAAGAAATAATAAAAATATTAATTCAGGTTTCTACGGTGTTGATGTTTGATTTCATTGTTATGCTTAGTATAATAATGGGTATATATTAAAGCGGGTTATAATGTAGGAGGTAAATTTAATGGATTTGCATAATATTTTAATCGCTTTTGGGCTGACGCTTTTTGCAGGATTATCAACAGGTATAGGCAGTATGTTAGCTTTTTTTACGAAAAAAACCAACACAAAATTTCTTTCTGTTGCACTGGGTTTCTCCGCGGGAGTTATGATCTATGTATCAATGGTGGAGATATTTTCTAAAGCTAAAACTTCTTTGATAGGTTATTTAGGTGAAACAATGGGATCATGGGTTACTGTTGGCTCATTTTTCCTTGGTATATTCATAATTGCAGCGATTGATAAGTTTGTGCCTTCTGTTGAGAACCCTCATGAACTTCGCAGGGTTGAAGATATAAACAAAGGTAGTTCCGATGTTGATCGTGGTAAACTTATGAGAATGGGAACATTTACTGCCCTTGCAATAGCAATTCATAACTTCCCTGAAGGGCTTGCAACATTTACTTCTGCCATAAAGGACCCTTCGTTGGGAGTCGCAATTGCTGTAGCTATAGCGATCCACAACATACCTGAGGGAATAGCAGTATCAATACCTATTTATTATGCTACAGAAGATAAGAAAAAGGCATTCAAGCTTTCTTTTCTTTCGGGCTTATCTGAACCGGTAGGAGCCATTATCGGTTACATATTGCTATTCAGATTCTTTAATGATGCTGTTTTTGGCGTTTTATTTGCAGCAGTTGCAGGTATAATGGTATTTATTTCGTTAGATGAGCTTTTGCCTACAGCTAGGGAATATGGGGAGCCACATCTTTCGATTTATGGTCTTGTGGCAGGTATGATGGTTATGGCTGTAAGTTTGCTACTTTTTATTTAGAAACTTGGGTTAGTAAAAGGTGTCAATTAATATTTGCAAGATGACGCTAGAAAAATTGCAAAAATTCTTTCTTTTTTTATATAAAACGTGAACATATAATAAAAAATGCAATATAATATAATGTAATATTCAAAATATCGTTTGACATGTTTACTGTTGTAATGTATTATTGTATTAAGTCTTAATCTTAATTTATCGAAAGCTAAGTAAGGATGATGCAATTGATGTCTGATAAACATAAATTCACGAAGGGGCAGATTGAGGCACAAATAAGTGACGCAGTCAGCAAATTTGAAAAGGAATATATGGGTCGTGGACCTAGAGATATTAAGACGACAATTATAAAAAATCACATTCTCATAATAATTGATGGTTTTTTGAGCCAGTCTGAGCAAAAGCTTGCTGAAAATGGACAGGGTATAAAGCTAATAAAGGATATGAGAACAGCTTTGTTCGAAACTGCCGGCAATAATTTAAAGGAGCTTGTAAGGGATATAATTGATATGGATGTTATAAGTATGCATTCCGATGTCAGTACTAAGACAGGTGAAAAAGTTATTGTGATTTCATTAAAGAACGAATATTCAGAAACTAAATAAAATAAGAATCAATTTATATTGATAATATAAATTATACAACTGGTTGACCAAGCAAAGGGTATAGCATACTTGTTGTAGTGTAGGCCAATATTTATTACCTGATAATACAGGTTTATAAGTATTGGCTTTTTTGATTATGACTAAGCATATAAAAATTTAAGGAGGAAAATATTATGAACAATAAATTTTTAGAGAGAATAGTTTTGCCGTATGATCTGCAACAAGTTATTGATTGTGGTGTCAAAACCATTATCCCTGAAAATAGGAGCCATCTTTTATCCCTTGCTATAGGTGATGAAGGAAACATGACTTTTGAGGTTGAATATGATGTGCCTGAGCAGGGAAATATAGTTGAAGCAACAGTTGTGAGATGTAAAAATGGTGCAGCTGTAAACTATATGGATATGTATATGAGAAGGAGAGACCCTGACTGCATGGTAGTTGCAGATAATGGTGAGACAGATAAACCCAGATATAGGGATGTATACGGCGAAGATTTTATGCCACTTCGTGGTTTGACATTTGAGTGGTTAAAAAATCAGGAGCTAATAATTATGCCATTTATGGCAGGTGGTGCTGAATTTGGGTATCCGGCCTTATTGGTAGCACCTGCAAATGCAGGTTTCTTTGCTGCAGGATTAGCCGATTTACAAGGGTTTATCCCAAAGAATCAAATACCTGAAGGGTTTAAGCCAAAAGCTGTTATATATCTGGCCCCTCCTTACAGACATACTCACTTTGAAGGTAAACAGGTTGTGGTACACAATAGACTTGACGATATGCATGAATTGTTTTCATATAATCTCTATCCAGGTCCTAGTGCTAAAAAAGGCATATACGGGGTGCTGCTCCATATTGGGGAACTTGAAGGCTGGGTTACTGTCCATGCTTCTACTGTCAGGGTTATAACTCCTTATGAGAATATTATAACCATCATGCATGAAGGTGCTAGCGGCGGCGGGAAAAGTGAGATGTTGGAACAAATTCATAAAGAATTGGACGGCAGAATTATTCTTGCTCAAAATACTATTACCAAGGAAAAAACATACCTGGAGCTTAAGGAAACATGTCAATTGCAGCCTGTTACTGATGATATGGCACTTTGTCATCCAGCTATCCAGAATGGCAGTAGAAAGCTTACAGTTAAGGATGCGGAAATTGGTTGGTTCTTAAGGATAAACCATATCAACAAATACGGAACTGATCCTCATTATGAGAAATTGTGCATACATCCTCAAGAACCGCTTATATTTTTAAATATACATGGAATACCGGGATCTACATGTCTCATATGGGAACATACCATGGATGAACCTGGAAAACCGTGCCCCAATCCAAGGGTTATTATGCCTAGAAGGTTTATTCCTGATATTGTGGATGAACCTGTTGAAATTGATGTGAGAAGTTTTGGTGTCAGGACGCCTCCATGTACAAAGGAAAAGCCGTCCTATGGTATAATGGGAGTTTTTCATATTCTTCCGCCAAGCCTTGCATGGTTATGGAGGCTGGTTGCACCAAGAGGACATGACAATCCAAGTATTACAGATTCGGAAGGCATGAGCAGTGAAGGGGTAGGCTCTTACTGGCCTTTCGCAACAGGTAAAATGGTTGATCAGGCCAATCTTTTGCTTGACCAGATAATTTCTGCATCTGCAACCAGGTATATAATTATACCTAACCAGCATATAGGCGCCTATAAGGTTGGATTTATGCCTCAATGGGTGGCTAGAGAATATCTTGCCAGAAGGGGAACCGCAAAATTCAGGGCAGATCAGCTTGTTGAATCAAGATGTTCCTTGATGGGATATTCATTGGAGACACTTAAAGTAGACGGTACATTTTTAGCCAAAGGGTTCCTACAACCAAACCTTCAGCCAGAAATAGGCAACAAGGGTTATGATGAAGGTGCTAAAATACTTACCACTTTCTTTAAAAAAGAGCTTGAAAAGTTTTTAACACCGGATTTAAATCCCTTAGGAAGAGAAATTATTGAGTGTTGTATGAATGACGGCAAACTTGAAGAATATATTGATCTTATTCCTATTAGGATGTAATATTAGAACTATGATTAATATTAAAGAGGCGATAAAATGCAGCTGATTAAGATTACAGAAGAAAATAAAATCCCTTCCGACTTTGAAAATACACCGGTTTGGGAGTTAATAGCATACCAAAACTTGGCAGCGGAGTTTAAAACTTATAATTCTGCACAACTTTTAATAGGGATGTGCATGGACAATAGGAAACAATTGCGAATACCGGAGAATTTTGCTTATATGATAAGAACAGGCGGTGCCAACTTAAGGTATTCCGAATTTAAAGTGTCTTATGCTATAGCTATCGGGGAAGTCAAGTATATTGTATTAATAGCCCATGACAATTGTGGGATGGTCAATTTAATTTCAAAAAGAGAACAATTTATTGAAGGATTATGTAAGAATGCCAACTGGAACCGGTTAAGGGCTGAAGAACATTTTATGAATTATGCCCCCATGTTTGAAATTGATAACCAAGTTGAATTTGTTTTAAACGAATCAAAAAGGTTGGCCCAAAAGTATCCAGGAGTAAAAGCTGTGCCGCTTCTTTACTCAATTGATGATAATATGCTAAGTGTGATTTTGGAATAATAATAAACAAACTAATTTTACATTACAAGATGGAATTTTATTGACAATGCTGCAGGAGGTATAATACAATGATATTGTTAAAAGGGAGCAGTTACTAAGTACTAAGTCAGCATCACGGTGCGTATACTTAAGTATATATATATTATGCATCTGGCTTATTTACCTAAAGGGTTAACGAGACTTATAATATAATCTGCGTTTTAGGTTATGTTATAAGTCTTTTTTAAATGTCCTGACACCATTGGGAATTAGTGCTTGAAACGGAGGTTTAATGGGAATAGTACTACAGTCTATAAATATTATATCAAATCTTGATACACAGATAATTGAAATGATCCAAAAGTTTGGATCCTTTGCTTATATGTTCCTGTTTTTAATTGTTTTCAGTCAGACCGGGCTTTTTATGGCACCTTTTCTTCCAGGGGAAACACTGCTATTTGTAGTGGGGACTCTTTCTGCTTCAGGAACAATGAATATATGGATAGCGACATTTTCTCTTATTTTGGCAGCTATATTAGGAGATGCTGTAAACTATAACTTTGGAAAATACTTTGGGCCAAAGATATTTAAAAAACAAAATGTTTGGCTGCTGAACAGGAAACACTTGGATCAAGCTCATGCCTTTTATGAAAAGCATGGAGGTAAGACAATTATTTTGGCAAAGTTTCTTCCGCTAGTTAGGACTGTGGCACCCTTTGCGGCTGGTATGGGGAAAATGCCTAACAAAAAGTTTATTAACTACAATATTATGGGTGGAGTTGCCTGGGTATCTGTAAATGTTTTTTTAGGGTACTTTTTTGGTAAAATCCCAATGGTTAAAAATAATTTTTTGCTGGTAGTGATTGCAGTAGTAGCTATAAGTATAATACCAGGAATTGTCACATGGACTATAAGAATACTAAAAAGTAAAAGAGCTGCCGCAAGTAAATAATCAATGTGTATAAATAAAAAAGAACCGGCGATAGGCCGGTTTTTTAAATTTATTACAATAATGATTAAGGTTGACAATACCGCAAGAGGTTTTGTTATTGAATGGGTGCTTGAAAGTTCTGTTCCTGCTGATTTATTATCTTCTTCTTACCTATCTCAGTATATTCTGCCTCTCGCGGGCATATCATATAAAGAAGCTGCTGCAGTTCTCCAACATGCCTTCTTTCTTCATCAGCGATATGATAGAGATTCTTTTTTATTCTTTCATCGTTAGTTGCCATTGCATGGGCTTCATATCCGACAATGGCTTCAAGCTCACCTGCAATATCGACACGTAAGGCTTGTGCCAGCTCCTCGTTTGACATCAGCTTGGGTGGATTGCCTACAAAAGGGTTTCCAAACAGTGCCATTTAAACACATCCTTTTCATTAATAATTAACTTCTTTTTTATAGATTAGACTAAAGCGGTGCTTCTAAAAGTGTTAAAAATTTGCATTAGATGCACTTCGGTGTTCTTCCTCTTCTTTTCCAATTGGTGGTTCAGGGTATCTGTCAATATCTGGGCTGCCGCTCAATTCATCGTATATTCTTCCGATTGCAGCATATTGGTCTGAAAATCTCCTACTACTGTCATCAAGTAGAAAATCTTCAACGTCCCCAATATTTTTTATGGTTATAGGATAATCTGTATCTTCCAGCATTCCATTAATTAAGTCATATGCTTCCTTGCGATCCATAACGATACCTCCTTACTGAGTAAGCAGCTTTCCAGATGGATTAAGGCTTTGCATTATCTGATTAAACTCAGAGTTCAATTGGCTTAAAGGCTTTTTATTTTTAATATGGCCAGCCAGGTTTCCTATTCTGGAGTTTATATCTTTTGAGTCTGTTATTACAACATTTGTTATAGTGTTATCAAGTTGCTTTACCTTTGTGGAGATTAAATTTTTTGTTGAAGCTATATCATCATTCTTTTTGGCAGAATCATACCCAATAAGAGCAGTATTGCCGGCAACAACAGCGTTAACCTTATCTATTCCATTGAGATTATCTACCTGCTTACATATGTTATCTGCCTTTTGTGCATTGTATCCCAGTTGTTCTCCTTCTCTATTAAGCCTTAAATTATTAATGCCATTTGTATTGTCAATATTGTTAACATTGTTGTTATTGTTATTATTGTTATTATTGTTAATGTTGTTATTAATATTGTTAGTGTTGTTTGGACTTGGTGTTCTGCCAATATTCACTATATATGGTGAGTTGTTTCCTATTCCTACTTTTTGATTGTTTTGTATAATGTTTCTTGCATCGGGACCTGGAATAGGGCTAGGGCCGTTCATATCTGTTCCTGTAATGTTCCTTCCTTGTTGAGTTGTGTTATTTCGTGCTATTCGATTTGTGTTTCTTCCAAGAATACTTCCGCCTGCCAATAGTACACCCAGCAGACCAACTCCTAATAATATCGATAAAATAACTGGAAATCTTCTTTTCAAAGTAATCCACCTCCAGAATTATTTTTATCGAAGTTAGCATGTTTTATTAAGCCAGTTTCTGATAACTTTGTAATAATTATTTTACAAATAAAATTGTTAATATGATAATAAACTGTGGTAGAATAATAGAGATAATTCAATAAAAATACAGTTTATTATAAGGAGGTCAAATATGAAGAGTTTGAAGGGAACAAAAACTGCAGAAAATTTACTTAAAGCTTTTGCAGGTGAATCACAGGCACGTAATAGATATACATTTTATGCCTCTGTTGCAGATAAGGAAGGTTTTAAACAGATTAAAAATATTTTTATAGAGACTGCAGATAATGAAAAGGAACATGCGAAAAGATTTTACAAGTTTTTGCTTGAAGGCTTGCAGGGGGAGCTTCCAGCTATGATTGAAATCAATGCATCATATCCGGTTGCACAAGGTACAACAATTGAGAACCTGAAAGCTGCGGCAGATGGAGAAAATGAAGAATGGTCAGACCTTTATCCTGCTTTTGCAAAGGTTGCCCAGGAAGAAGGGTTCCCAGAAATTGCAGCAGCTTTTAAGCTTATTGCATCTGTTGAAAAGCATCATGAAGAAAGATACAAAAAGCTTGCTGAAAATATTGCGAATGATGCGGTATTCAAAAAAGGTGAGAAGATAAAATGGAAATGCGGAAATTGTGGATACATTCATGAAGGTGCTGAAGCACCTGAAAAGTGTCCTGCATGTGTTCATCCAAAAGCATATTTCGAGGTATTGGCTGAAGCTTATTAAAGCATAGATATATAATGAGAGTGGTGCTGCAATGGCATAAACAAAAATGCCCTTGCAGCATTGTTTATTTATGTCTGGGAAATTATAATATTAAATGGAAACAGTATTTACTAACACTTTTAATGTAAGAGAGGGGAATGAATTATTGAATATTTGATTTTAATTATCTTGGGATTTATTGTTGGAACATTAGGCACGCTTGTTGGTGTAGGCGGAGGATTTATCCTGCTTCCGGTTTTGTTGACCATATACCCCGAAAAGCCTCATGAAGTTCTTACTGCTATCACCCTTGTGATCGGATTTATTAACTCATCAACAGGTGCTTTGGCACATAGAGGATCAGGAAGAATTGACTTTAAATCAGGGTTTATTTTTGCGGCAGCTACTGTTCCGGCTTCCGTTTTAGGAACTTATTTAACTACATACTTGCCTGTTACATTATTTCAGATAATTTTAGGAATCGTTATGGTCATGGTTTCAGTCCTCATGTTTATAAGCAATACAGATAGAAAGAAAGAAAAGAATGTTAAAAAAACTCGTTCAAAATTCATTATGGAAAAGAATTTTAGTAAAGGGGATGGAACTAAAGAGGAATGGTCTTACGATATAAGAGTAGGAGTGGTGTGCAGTGCAATAGCAGGATTTATCTCCAGCCTTGTTGGACTTGCGGGAGGAGTATTCCATATTCCATTGATGATACGCATACTTGGTTTTCCTGTTCTAGTAGCTGCAGCTACTTCCCAGTTTGTAGTAATATTCAGCTGCCTTTCAGGCACAATAACCAATATTATATCGGGTGCAATAAAGGGAGGAGTAATAACTGCTATTACAATTAGTCTTGGAGTAGTTCCAGGAGCATTTTTTGGTGCATCAATATCTAAAAGGATGAAAAATATTTGGATTATTAGAATATTTGCAGTTTTATTAATGATTGCTGCCTTAAAAATAATTATTTCTGGGGTCGCTCGTTGAATAAACTCCATTCATACAGCGAATTTAATATGATATAATTATGTAAATGTATAAAATAAATTTCAAGCTATAAAGCTGCAGAATCATATAAATGTCGAGATTTGAAGGAGAACTACTTATGAGCCAATCACTTCAACCTGGAGGAAATATTGCTCTAGGTTTAATGCAAGGAACTGTAATAGTTACACATAAACTTTCACAAGATATAGATACTTCTTTGACTGCATTTTTGTTAACTGATAATGGTAAGGTTCAAGGAGACGAAGGTATTGTGTTTTATAACCAACCTCACGGACCCGGAGGTATGGCAATTTATTATCCTGCCCATGATGAATCGGGAGTAAGGACTCACAAAATCAGCTTCGATTTATCAAAGGCGGGTTCGGATATTACAAGGATTGCTGTAACATTAACTGAAGATAAAGGTAAAGGATTTGCAAAAGTTGAAAATCTTAAGGCAAGTGTTAATGTTGGAAATGATGTTATTGAACTTACACCTGCACAGTTTACTGAAGAAAAAGGAATTGTTGTTCTGGAGCTGTATATTCGTAATGGCCAGCCGAAAGTGAAGTCTGTATGGCAGGGATTTTCATCAGGATTGGATGGCCTTTGCAGGCATTTCGGTGTTGAGGTTGCAAAGGATGATACAGGTACTGCTAAAGCAGATTGTGCTGCAAATGGAGTCAATGTCGTTGAAGTCATAGGTCAGGCTGGCACAAGTCCAGCAGTTGAACAGCACATTGCATCTGTAAAGCAGGATATAACTGGAAAACAGGGTGATGATATAAAGCAGGACGACGATTCAGGCGTTTCCGCAGGAAACTCGAAGGTCAATTTGCAGAAAGTCACTGGAAAGATCAATTTAAGTAAGGGCCAGAAGCCTGTCATTATTGATAAAACTGCAGAAATAACCGCTTATGTAACCTGGGATTCAAAAACAGACTATGATATATATGCACTGGTATTTACAAAGGATGGAAGACAAATTGATGTGGCAATGTTTGGTGCTGATGGTGTAAAACCGTTGCAAAGTTTTGATAATGGAACTGTTGAGCATATGGGGGACGTTGGGCGTTCTGCAAGAGGATTTTTTTCCTTCCGCTCTAAAAAGTCCAAGGAAGACAGTAAAACTGAGATTATTAAAATAAGACCCAATGATAATGTTTTGGCAGTAGTCCCCGTGGTCTACTCAGCCCAAAGCAACGGTACAGGTTCCTTTTACCGTTATCGTGCTTCAATGACAATCGATAATAATGAAGGAACCACTGTTTCTATTTCATCTCAAAATGCTAATGATGATGATCTGATATATACATGTGTTCCAGGTGTTATTCTAAATACACCTGAAGGAATTGTGATAGATGCTGTTGAAATGTACAGTGAGCCGGGATCGGAGAGGCGGCCAAAGCTTTTAAGAGGACATGACGGTAAGATTAAGGTGCTTATGGATGCCGGTCCTCGAAATGATTACAAATAATAGCTTGAAAACAATAACCCGCAGAATCAAAAAATTTGACTCTGCGGGTTACTATGGCTGATTGTTTCTTATTTACTGTATTTTTCATAAACTCTTACAACCATGATAACTGCTTGCTCTCTTGTGGTTGTACCTTTAGGAGCTATATTACCGCCTCCTACACCTTTTATAAAACCGTTTTTATTCATAAATTTTACAGGATCCAATGCCCATGATGATATTTGTTTCTCATCGGCAAATTTTTCAATACCATTGGTACTAAAGTCTGCACTTGGTTTAACCACTTTAACGGCACGGTTCATCATAGCAGCAACCTGCTCGCGATTTGTCAATTCATTAGGAGCAAACTTGTTGTTTCCAACCCCGTTAACAATCCCAAGTCCAAAAGCTTTGTATATTTCTGGATTTTTGGTATCGCTAAAAGCAGTTGTGTCCTGATATGAAGCCTCTTTACCAAACATCTTCTCATAGAGCTTTATTGCAACTTCTGCAAACTCTTCACGGGTAATGGGCCCATTCATTTTATCCTTTATTTTATCAGTAATGAATCCGTATTCATCTGCCTTATCAAGTTCAGGAACTGCCCATTCGCTGGCATCTTTATAACTTTTCTGAAATCCTTTGATACCTGTGGATGCTATGTTTGAATAAGGAGAAGAGCTGGTATCTGTCGTAATTCTATTCCCATGTTCATCATTAACTTCATAGTGAAAATAGTCGGCTTTAACACGGAAATTATAAATATTTGCTTTTATATCTATATCTCCGTTAATCCCCATATCCTCTGGGTTGATTATAATAGTATTTCCGTTAGAGGCATCCATTCCTCCAGTTTGCTGCCATTCACCGCTGCCGATCTGATATTCAGCCATATAAAAAACTACTTCTTCATCTTTCGAAGAGGTTTCCAAGATGTTTTTAACTGCCTCTGGTACACTAAACTTGAGTTCAAAATAAGGCATACCATCTTCATAACTTTTAACTTCAACTTTCAAGTCTTCTGGAGGTTCAATGTTTACAGCTGTAGTATACACCATACTTACCGTAATTATCAAAAAACATACTGTTAGTGCAATAAATCTTTTAATCATGTTTCTACACTCCTTATAAAAGTAATTTTCAAAATATAGAGGTATATTACTTCAAGCAAGATTACTCCGAATTCTTAAGCTAGTTTTTTATCTTCTTGCTATATTGTTATCGTCAATAATTATCTTATTGATAATAATAAGATTTCTAAAGCTATCATCTAAACTTATCATCTAAAGTATTGTTTCGGTTTAGGCGTTCAAAATATGGAGGTATAGGCTTTGTTTGTTGATATGGTATAGAAAATTTGTAAAAGCTAATAACTATATAAAAATAAATTGATTTTTCTATAAATAAAAAGTGTTATTTATAGATACCAAACTGTAAAGTTATATATCAGTTCACTTGGAATAGCCCTTTTTCGCCCATTCTGCTCAACTAGTATAACTAGTTTTACAGTTCTTTATCTATAATATGCAAGCAAGTTTGTAGAAGAAGGAGATATACTATGTTTAAACATGAAAAACAATTATTAAAGGATGTAAGGGTTGATGCCCCAAATCCAAATTATGCAGCCATGCTGCAGGAGCAGTTAGGCGGTCCGCAGGGAGAATTAAAGGCGGCACTTCAGTACTTGTCACAGAGTTTTCGTATAAGGGATGCTGCCATAAAAGATCTGTTTTTGGATATTGCAGCTGAGGAACTAAGTCATATGGAAATGGTGGCAACTACAATAAACATGCTCAATGGGCACAAGTTAGATGCTCAGAATGCTACTATAGGAAATATTGAGGCACATGTGCTAAGCGGCCTAGCACCAATGCTTACCAATGCATCAGGGCAGCTTTGGACAGCAGCTTATGTCAATGAAACAGGAGATCTTGCTGCTGACATACTATCCAACATAGCTGCTGAACAAAGAGCAAAAGTGGTATATGAGTATCTTTACAGGCAAATCAATGACAAGGGAGTAAGAGAAACCATAGACTTCTTATTAAATAGGGAGGAGGCACATAATACTTTATTCAGGGAAGCATTCAATAAAATTCACGATACAGGCTCTTTGAAGGATTGGGGTGTGACACAGGATTCAAAGATATACTTTGATATGTCTACGCCAGGTAAGTATTTTGATGTCAATAATCCTCAACCTGCAAGCTTCAACAATCCAGATCAGCAGAATCAATCCCAGCATTAATAAAATGAAATTACGGGGGATATACAAGTGGCTAAAAAGGCGATGATAATCAAGCAGCTACGAACACCTAAATACAGAGTTAGGAAGTATAACAGGTGCAAGCTGTGTGGAAGACCTCATGCATATATGAGAAAATTCGGGATTTGCAGATTATGCTTCAGGAGTTTGGCATATAAAGGTCAAATTCCGGGAATTAGAAAGTCAAGCTGGTAGTAATTAATACCGTTGTTCAATGCTAATATGCAAATATTTTTTTGATTTACAAATATTAAAAAGAAAACATTTGTAAACATGCATATTTTTTGAATGCTCTATGGATAATAAATAATGATTATGAATTAATTGGAGGTGATTATTTTGGCAACAGGGAAAACTATAGCTCCACATGAGGCATTTGAATTACATGAAATTCTGACATTCAAAAATGTATGTGCAACAAAATCTGCAACAATGGCTGGGCTTGTTAAGGATCAGGAATTAAAAGGCCTTTTGGAGCAGGACTTTAGCGTTGCACAGGGACACATACGGGAGCTTCAGGACTTGATGCAGGGTGCAACCTGGGCAACAGGAACGTCGGGAACAACTATGGGTACTGCAGGAACAACGGGAACAACAAGCCATTAGAATTTAGTGAATGTAAGAAAACTTAAGAAAGTAGGTGAATTATGGCAAACATGATACAGAATTTGGCAGGTATGGGCGATATGACAGAGCAGGTTATTGCTACTGATTTTTTGCTTGCCACAAAAAGTGCTATTAAAGGATATGCAGCTGCATTGGCTGAAACTGCTACACCAGAAGTAAGAGATACTTTACGTAGACAAATGGATGTTGCAATCGGTACACATGAAAGAATTACAAATTATATGATGAATAAGGGATATTATCATGCATATAATCCAAATGAGCAGATAAAGGTTGATATGAAGGCTGCAGATACAGTTCTAAACATGCAGCAGCCATAATACATGATGGATACCGGACTTGTTAAGCTTCACAATACGGTATCCATATAATTACTGCTTTTCGTCATAGATAATCTGCTTTATAACCTTTTGCTGTAAGAATATTTACCATAGCATCGTTTATTTCCTCAGTATCTTGTATTGTTCCTGTTTGCAGGCAAAATTTTATCTGTGGTGTAACTGTTTCACCCACAAGATCGAAGATTAACCAATTCTTTGGCCAAAAAGGTCCTGATTGGGATAAAACTCTGCTGAATTGGCCCGGTGCACACACTGCAAGGTAGATAGATGTTAAACTTCCCCATGAAACACCTATGTAAGATAATCTTATCCATCCAGTGCGTATAACATGTCTACCTCTTGGTACATTCGCTGCTATTATTTCGTCATACTCGCTTTTGTATTTTGGCATAATGAGAGTAGAATTATTACCTGCACCACCGGCGGTAACATTTTTGTTCAAAGGATCGGTAATCCAGTTTCCATCAATAACATATTTATAATCAAAACGTGAATTTTCCGGGAACACCTTTGTTATATACCACAGGTCCATATTTGGAAGTTTGATCATTTTGTCTTGGAGCTCCCAGTCATTATAATCACCTACAAAGTAAATACTATCTGCTGTCCCTCTATAAATAAAAGTAACTTCACTGCCATTTATTAAAGGTGAGTCATTGTCCTTTAAATATAGAGCTTAATTAAGAAATTTTAGTCAAGTTTATCCGACATTTGAATGATTTTTTTCATCTGAGTATTATCAAGGTTTTTTATATAAGCTGTCAATGCAGTTTGCCATTCCTTTTCGCTTTCCGATAAATGCAAATCAAAATCCCTGCTATTTATGTATCTATAGTCTGGGATTTTATTGGATGGGAGTTCCTTTAAAAGCATGGCCAGTTCCAGGTCTCCAAAAGATGAGAATATTTCGGTATACTCATTTTCAAATATACAATCTGCACCAAGGATATCCACCAAATCAACAAAGCTATGAACTTCCTGCCAAATTATTTTCAATTTGTCTGAAACATTTCTGCAAGATCGTATTTCTTCGGTAACCTTTCTAAATAATTCATCATCCATCTTATTACCATCTTCAAACCTGAAATCTGACGCTTCATTTTTTTCTTTCATTTGAATAAAAATAGTAGATAATTTATTTAACTGCAGCAATTTTCTTATTCTTGCAGACATATCATTAATAGTTTCATAAATGTATTTTGTTAAAAATTCATTTTCAATTTCCAACTCCCTTATTATTTTATCCGCGGAGCTGGATATTTCCGATTCATAGTCAATTGGGCACATGCAGCTTAAAGTACGTTGCAGGTACAAGCAATCATTCCCATCAATTCTTAGATCTTTAGAACTTCTTTTAAGTAAAACCGAACCTAATGAATTGGCAAGAACAATCTCAAAAATATTAATCAGCAGTTCCTTATTCTCTTTGCTATAGCCGTTTAGCAAATAAACAATACTTTCTTTTGAAAAACGTCTGCAGAATTCATTTTCACAATATAGCTTTTGAAGGTAAGAGCTGATATATTCAATTCCGCATGTGTCCATCCTGTCTATACATAATGGATAATCTATTGATACAACTGAATCATGAGCAGCAAACATGGGGTTATAATCCTTAAAAAAGCTGGCAAGTGACTCAATGGTGTCATTATATGCAATATTATCAGTAGAAATTTTGTTTTTTTGAACCAAATGAAATAATTCTTTTGTTTTTTCAATCTCAATTCTTATAAGTTCTTTCCCCTTGGAGTAAACGGCCATTAGCTTTGTAGATTTAATTGCATATAAACATTCGTCAGTGTTTGGCAGGTTTTTTAGATAAAAATCTATTGTATATATTATTGACATCATAAGACTTTGGGCAGTTTCAACCGTCACAGAGCTGCTGTCCCCCTGTGTATATGATCTGGTCTCTGTAGTAAGCACATCTGCCAGTTGCAGTCGGATGCCTGTGATTTCATCCATGGTAAGAAGCTTAAGCCTTACCGCTTCATTTAACAGAGATTGTAAATAATTTGACTTGTCTAAGTTCTCTTTCCTTATTGAATATTGTTTTTCTATGCCTGTACTCATTCATAATCCTCCCCGAAAAAGTATTCATCAGCCCCATCAGCCTCATCAAGATCATCAAAGTCATCTTCGCCGTATCTGATGTTTCTGGCTATTTTATCCAGATCCCTGTTTTGCAGCAGTTCTAAAGAACCATGACACCTGTTGTTAAAGTTATCCTTCATTAGGTCAATGAGTTCGTCGTCACTTAGTTGATCCAGAGTCTCGTTTTTATAGTAATAAAAAGTTTCGATCAATTCGTGAAGTATACTTGAATAGTCTTTTTGAATTATATAAGGCGAATCACAAAAGGCTTCTATCAACTTATTTATTATGCCTCCTCCCAATTCAATCCTCCCATAACCTTTTAAGGTTTCATTTCTCGTTTCAACAAGCTCTTTTGCCTCGTCAGGTGATAAAACAAGCCCATACCGGGATGTAGTTTCATTGCACTTTATAATTTCATCTACCGCAGATTGGCTTAAGTCCAGTATTGGAGAGATGAGAAACTTTTTATCCATAATATACCTCCTTAAAATATTTCCCAAAACTATTGACAAATAATTCTGTTTGTGATATAGTTAAGATGTAGAGTTATGCAAATAATAATAAATATATAGACTTTTATTATACCATTGGATTGGAAAGAATTCAATGGTTTTTTGATATTTGGGATATTTGGGGGATATAATGGATATAAAAAGTAAAAGTAAAGTTTTTTTAACTCTGTATTGCATAGCGTTTTTTACCGCTTGGACAGTTTTTGAGCTCTATTTGAAAGATTCTGTTAAAGAGATCAATCCATATCTATCATTGGGGATTAAATTTTTGGTATGGACTTTACCGGTTATTTTAATTATAAAATATAAATTCAAAGAAAATGTTTTATCATATCTCCAAATGACAGGAAATGTTAAAGCCGGATTAAAAGCTGGATTCATATTTGGGATACTGGTCACATTTTATCATATTGCAAGGATTTTACTTTTCCAAAAAGGTCTTAACCCTTCTTTTGATCTATATGCAATGATTAGTGCAGTAATTCTTATAGGATTCACTGAGGAAGTAGTATTCAGGGGTTTCATACTTACGGAACTACATAAGATAACAAAATTTTGGGCTGCAAACTTAATATCCTCCGTACTGTTTATGCTGATTCATTTTCCAAAGTGGTATAAAGAGGGTAACTTGCTGCATACTGAAGCAATTGGATCATTTGTTTTTTTAATTTGCTTTGCGTTACTGCAGGGTTATGTTTTAAAAAGAACAAAATCAATATGGCCATGTATGATTATTCATTCGGTAAATAACTTTATGACTATGTTTTTTATGGTATAAGCCAAAGGTGATAGGGTAAATTAAAGTAAAATAACTTATATCGGTGGAATAATTGTTAAGATTTAAAAAAATAATTTAACTATGGCTGCAAGTAAGGAGTGATATCATGCTGGAAGAAACAATGCTTGAGAAAAAGGTATGGGCGGTTGTTGGTGCCAATCAGAGGCAAGAGAAATACGGAAATATGATTTACCGCAAGCTAAAGAATAAAGGGTATGAAGTATACGCAGTAAATCCGGTATATGATGAGGTAGAGGGAGATAAATGCTACAAGGATCTCTCATCCCTGCCCAAAGTTCCTGAAGTCATTAATATGGTTGTTTCTCCTAAAAGAGGAAAGGCTTTTTTGGATGAGGCTGCCAGGTTGGGAGTAAATTATGTATGGCTCCAGCCGGGAACGCATGATGATGAAATCATGAAGCAGATAGAAGATCTTGGGTTGAAAGCAGTTCAGGCATGTGTTCTTGTTGCCACAATATGAAATGGGATAAATTGTTAATATTTATTGATTGACTAATATTTGATAGGAAAGTAAAATGGTTATATGAGGTAAGGCATGATTGTAAAATTACTTACCGTTTTGAGCGTGTGTTCTCGAGTTAAGTTAACACCAACGCCAAATTATACGGTAAGTTATATTTTCAACATGACTAGATCTCAGGTGGAATTAAAATAGTTACCATTAAGAAAGGGTAAGGTATAGACTGATGAGGATTGGCTAATTCGGCAAAAACAATTTGATATTGACGTTTGTTCATGGGGAATTATGGTTTGTTCTAACCCGCAATTTCTCACAATAACGCCAAGGTTGCAAAATCGCAAGCGATTTTGTATGTGCTGGATTAGCTGTAAATAGAATATGGGCAGGTATTGACTGCCATATTAAAAGTGGTTAACACTTTTAATATATTAAGTCTTTGTAAATTGTGCTTTTATATTAGGTTTATTCATGAAGCTCAGTTTATAAAAAACTTAATGCTTTAATAATATTCATATTTGGATATTAAAGGGCAAATTTACAGGTTAAGCTTTCCAGCACATTACTCAGGATGTGGAAGGAGAGTTTTTTTATGCTTATTTTAGAAGCAGGAAATATAAAAAAATATTATAGAGACAGGCTTATAGTAGGTTTTGACAGTTTAAAGATATATAGAGGTGACAAGATTGGGATTGTAGGACAAAACGGTTCAGGGAAAACAACACTCCTAAACATACTTTCAAAAAGTATCCAACCAGACGAGGGTTTTGTAAAGCAATACAGTGAGATTGCTTATATAAAGCAGTTTTCGGATGAAAAAATGGAAGCAGATCCTAAAGCACTGAAGGAATTTAGTTTGAATAATATATCTCAATATAGTGGGCTAAGCGGAGGGGAAAAAACCAGAATTAAAATTGCCAATGCAGTAAGCAAAGATAGGGTGATTCTCTTAGCAGACGAGCCGACAGCAAACCTGGATTATAAAGGAATAGGGCTTTTAAGGGAAAAGCTTTTTGAAGCGGAGTCGTTACTACTTATAAGCCACGACAGAGAACTTTTAGATAGTGTTTGCAACAAAATCCTTGAGGTAAAGGATGGTAAGATAGCTGTATACAGTGGTAATTATTCCTCTTACAAAGAGCAGCTTGAGATGGATTTCAGGCATAAGGAACAGCAATATGAAAAATACATTTTGGAAAAGTCAAAGCTTACCGAAGCAATCATTGATAGGAAAAACAGAGCAAAATCCATGAGAAAGACTCCAAAAAGAATGGGAAATTCTGAGGCCAGGCTTCATAAAAGGGAAACTACTGAGATACAGCAGAAGCTCAATAATGCTGTAAATAGTATGAAAACCAGACTTGAAAGGCTTGAGGTAAAAGAAAAACCAAATGAACTGCCAACAATTAAATTGGATTTTTCTTTGACAAGTCCGCCTGAAAACAGAATAGTAATATCAACAAACAATTTGGCCTGCAGTTTCGGCAGCAGAAAGCTGTTTGATGATGTAAAATTCAATATCTATAACGGTTCTAAAACTGCTCTTTGGGGAGAGAACGGAACAGGAAAGACTACATTGTTAAACCTCATCTTTGAAAAAAACGATAGGAACATATATGTAGTTCCTAAAGCCAGGTTGGGCTACTTTAGACAGGGTTTTGAAAACCTTGATAACAATAAAACGGTTTTGGAAAATGTAATGGATGGCAGCGTACAGAACCAGGCTGCTGCAAGGACAATATTAGCCAGGCTTCTTATTGGAGGCGATGATGTATTTAAGAAGGTAGGCGTATTAAGCGGCGGCGAAAGAGTTAAAGTTTCTTTTGCCAAGCTTTTTGTATCAAGTGCCAATGTGCTTCTGTTGGATGAGCCCACAAACTTTCTTGATATGGAATCTATAGAAGCCTTGGAAAATGTGCTGTGTGATTATGAGGGTACCGTTGTTTTTGTATCTCATGATACTGCATTTGTAAGTAAGGTTGCTACAAAAATGTTGGCTTTTGAAAAAGGTGCTGTCACGGAGATTGATGGGATGCTGGAAGATTATATGAACGGGAGTCGCAAGGGCATTCAAATAAGAAAAATGATATAGACCGTGTCGTGCTGGAATTGAGAATTGCCGAGGTAGTCTCCAAACTTTCAATGCCTGGAGCGGATAGGGAGGCTCTTGAAGCTGAGTACCAACGTTTGATTAAGGAATGATTAAAGAAAGCCTAAGCTTTAGGTTATTTGAAAAATAGGGGATGATGAAAAATGCATCTCCCCTATTTCCTTTCTACCATTTGCTTATTTTACTCAGTTTATAGCTCTTAGTGCTCTTGTCATACTTCACGGTATAGCACCAGCTATATTTGCGTGAATCATAATTTTTCTTTGTAGAGTACTTTATGCCTATGTCTTCAAGTACATAAACCTTAACCTCATCGGGATTATTCAAATATCCCATTGCATAGATTTCAAAACTTACAAGCTTTTCCTTAATGCCATTTTTGTTCAGGTTCTTTATCAGGGCTTTTTGTTCATTATATAGACTGCTGTCCTTATAAAGAAGGGGTTCTACCTTTTTGAAGTCGTTTGTATTTATTGCCTCAATTATTTTATTTTCATAAGCTTTGATTTGATTTTGGATAGTTGCAGAAGTATCAGCAGCCACATTACTCAGGTAATGAATTTCACTTTTCTTAATTTCTTTGTCAAATGAACTCCAGAAGGAACCTTTTGTATCTATGATGTCAATTATTTGTCCGTAAGGTATTTCAAAGGATACAAACCCCGCTGCGTAGGCAGCTACTTCGTAAGGTGCAAAAGTAAGCACCAGTGCATCCCTTTTTGCTGTAAACCCAATTGTATCCTGGACTGATGGAGTTGAGTCAACAAAATGAAAATATTCAAAATCAGTAATTTTTTTGTTAAGAGCAATCTGATTTCTTATTATGGCTGTAAGTCTCTCCTTGTATTTGGAGTTTGCTTTGAAAAGATCCTTAAGCTTGTATATTTCGCCTGTTTTTAGATTTAATGGGTAGTCTTCGGTGTAAGGCATCCCATGGGCGGCTCCAATGGGGTATATATATCCATTGGCCTGTATTGTCAAAAGGTCTTTGTTCTGTTTGGCTTTAAAGCTTTCGTCTTGAATACTTTCATTCTCTAAATTATCCTGAGCAATTTTTTCTTTATCCTTAAGAAATACATCGGTCAACTTTTTATTAATTTTCTCCTGCATGCCGGAATCAGATAATCCTGATATTTCCGGGCACTCAATGTAGGTGTAATAGTCCGGTCTGAATTTATTTCTTTTAACTGTAATACCTGAATCAAATGCGTAATCTTTGTTTTGCTTCCAGATCAGGGAGCCATCTTTTCGGAAATATGAAAGATAATTATCACAGTTGGCTTTTATTATGTCTCCAGTAAACTCAACTGTACCAACGCCATCTATGACAGGGAGGTCGGCGGCCTTAGTACCGCTTTTATCAATGAAAAATGTCTGAGTTGAACTGCACGCGGAAGCATAATTGCCATTAAATTCCTGAAGGTTATAGTATAAAAAGTCTGATAACTGTTTTCCGTCACTGTTAAATATTGCGTTTGGATAATTGGAATACCCGGCGTACCCAAAGCCTTTTTTGTTAACTCCATAAAGTCCCTGACCTATATAATGAATTCCTGAATATTGGGGTTTTATAATGTATTGGCCATTAATATCGATAAGTGCAGGATTTGTATCGTATTCTTCCTTACCCGTTTGGATAGCTACCTTTGCTGCACCGTTGATAAATTCTTCTGCTTCAGTAAACTTTGGCTTAATAGCTATTTCGCCGTCTGAGAATTTATAACCATATTTGTTGGTTTTTTGATCCATAAAAGGAACAGGCCATAAAACCTCTTTACCAATAGATATCACATCACTATTCTTTATAACATTACCTTTACGATCGATGCAGATGGATTTGTCTGTTGTGGGCATTACTTTTGCAATACCGTCTTTAAAGTTCTGAGCATAAGTATACTTTGGTGATATAATAATATTTCCTTTCATATCCATGTAACCATATAAGGTATTGTCTTTTTTGGTTTCTGAGAATAAAACAATTCCTTCCGAAACACTTTCAAGTCTGTACTTGCTGGTAATAACAACTTTTCCATCATCATTTACCAATTTGCTTCCCTTTTCTTTTTCATAAACAACTGTATAACCATTGTCAAAATCCGGTATATAACAACTAAAAGGACCTAAAACTATTTTTCCTTCTTTGTTTATGAAGTATGAACTAATATCATATGAGGTGAGGGTATTTGAATTGTACTCAGATACAACCGCAATTCCTTTGGCTGAAAAATTGCTTACAGTATCATATTTAGGAGGAATTATAAATTTACCTGCAAGATTTATAAAACCCCATTTATCGCTTCCATCCTGTTCTGTAACTGCAGGAAGAAGGATTGCATTATCTTCGCCTGATGAGTATAAAGATAATGACGGTATTGAAAATAATAAGCATAATATCAGGCTAACTATTTTTTTCATATAAATTTCTCCTCGTATAAAAAATATTATTAATCTTACGTTTCTAAGATCAAAGTACGATATCTACAATGACTTTCGCAATTCTCTTCTTTTATTCTATTACAATAGGACTCAAAAATAATTACCGAATAGTTAAGAAATAGTTAAGGCTCAGGTGTTGTTACAAATATTGACACGAAAAGATATAAATCGACATTTTATACTATTTGTAGTATAATTATTATATAAAATATGTTGGGGGGACATAAATGGAAGATTTAGACATGTATCAAAAGGATCAGTACAATCAGTACAATCAGTACAATCAGAACAATCAGAACAGTCAGAACAACAATGGGTTAAGTATTAGTCAATCGGATTTGAGAAGTCTTGCGGGGTGGGCAAAATTTATTGCGATAGTGCAAATAATTTGTGCTGCAATAATGTGTTTGGGGGTTCTTGCTATTATTATCAATCCGGTTGCAATTATCTATCCTGGAATAGGAGCAGTAATAATAATAATGGCATTGAAGCTTTTAAATGCAGCTAATAGTATCAGAAGATTCATAGATACCGGTGATTATTATAGTTTATCTAATTCACTGCAGGATTTTAAAAGCTATTTTAAGATGAACGGTATATTGATGATTATTGGTATTGCTTTCACCATACTTATTGTCATACTTGCAATTGTAGCAATCGGGACATTTGGTTCGATGTTGAACGATTACAGATTTCGTTATTAGTAAAATTTTGCATTAAAATTAAGAAAAACTATTTAACCAATTACCATGCAATCAGCAGGATAATATGGTGTAAATAGTTTTTCTATTTTTCATGACAACACTAAGGTTGGTTTATATTTAATTTGTATTTTGCCAATATGTTGGAAGCGTTGTATTCAGATACATTAAAACTCTGCCATCCTGTTTTCCTTTCCAATGCATTTTTCTTGTTCCAAAACACCTGCTGGATCTTAACACTGTAATCCTTATCATAAATATATTTTTCCAGATATTTTACGGCATCATAGGATAGGTTGTTAAAATAAGCCACGTCCAATGCTTTACCATCCTTAAGCCTGTCAATGTTTTTTGATGCTATTATATTATCTACGTTTATGAAATTAATTGCCATATAACTAATGAGGCCGATAATCACATAATACTTGAAGAGGAGCAGCTTAGTATTCCATACTTTAATTGCTGAAACTATCAGAAGAATAAATATAAATACCATAAAGCTGTGGGTGAATACCCTCAGATATGTGTATCCATATGCATCTTCATATAGCCACATTCTATAATGTGCTGAGTAGAGCATAATAAGAGTGCATATGATGAGAAATGTATTTAAAACCTTGACTGTCAAATGTGAGTTTTTGCCAGAGTTTCTTGTAAAGTTAATGTTTAGCAGTAAAATACTGAAATTAATGAGTGAAACAGCAACCAATTCAAAAAAACCTCTTCTTGCATATTCTGAGAAGGAAAAACCCAAGGGTTTTGTACCTCCTAACAGGTATGTGAATTGTATCGTGACAAACACTGCATAAATTAGGTTTACGCAAACCAGTATAGTGGATACTATAACCGGGTCCAGGATTTTCCACTGGTCTTTGTTTTTATCGCAGTTTTCAATCTGTTCTTTGCTTTTTTTGTTATGAAGGCTCCAAATATAGCTGAAGGATGCTAATGATAGCAATGCAATGAATATGATTCTTGATATAATCTCATCTATTCTTAAACCTGTGAAAAGGTTAGGTAAATTGTTAAGGTAATGCTGAAATACTTTATCAGCAGATGCTAATAAAGGAATAACAATTAGTATTACAGGTAGTGAGATAACTAATCCGGCCAGTATTTTAACAATGTTTTTATTTTTGTGCGTGTTGAATAATGGAATTTTAGATATGATGACAAATGGTTTTCCCATATGTCGAAATACCTTGATAAACATGCCTTCTAAAATATCCAATATAAAGCTTAATGAAGACCATTTGTTTTTATTGCAGCCTGTTAAAATAATGGTTTGGGCAACAATTAGAATAGGTACGGCAGCAAAATTCAAAACTCGGAACACATTATTTGAGTATATGGCATAGGTTGATGACAGCCCAATAACAGGAACGCATAAAAGCCAACCAAAGTCAAGTTTGAATTTTAGCAATCCTCTTAACCTCCATAAAAATATGGCATAAAAAACCAATATAAAAATCGGATAGGATATACCAAAGGGTTTTTCAAATAACAGTATGTCTCCTGCTATGCCCAAACCTATGCAGCAGAACAAAAGAATGACGGTCTCCTTGTTTACTGATATTTGTTCCTTGACGGAACTGGTTTTTTCTTCCCAGCTGAAGATTTCTTCCATAGAATCACATCCTTAAAATTATTAATTTACCTTTCTATCATTCATTATCATTCTTATCTTTACATTTTCATTATAAAACAGTTTGTTAAGATAATCAATAAAAATATATTGAATAACGATAAGAATTTATTGGTTATCATACAAGCCATTGCATTGTAATGCTTTTGTAACTATTTTTAACCAATTATTAAATTGTTTTTGCTCATAAAGTTATATTGTAAAATCATAGGTAATTTTGTTTGTACGGGGGAGCAAAGATGATTTGTAAATTTACTGCAGAAAGTGTTAGCGGCAGCTTAAACCAAAGATATAATTGTAATTTGGAAGTTTATAGAAGAAGATGCAAAATAGAAATTAAAACGGTTATAATGTTTTCCAGTTTAATTGCCAATATAGTGCTTATTATATTAAGATTATGTGATGTTAATGCTTTGAGTGTAAATGAATTAGATAAAAGTGCTGCAGCTAATGATGGATTTAGGAACTTATATCATTCCGATTGCACAAGGCTTGATTTTATACAAAAATGTTTTATTGCTTCAAAGCAAAATACAGCTGAAGCTGTGGAAATAAAAACAATGGATGATAGAAATCTGTCAAAGGATAAATCTGCTTTAAAGAAGGATGAAAAGGTAGCCTACCTGACATTTGATGATGGCCCAACAGCTAAAATAACACCTCAAGTTTTAAGGATATTAAAGGAGCATGATATAAAGGCTACATTCTTTGTACTGGGTGAGATGTGTTCTTTAAATCCCGGGATTTTGAAGGATGTACAAGCCTCAGGCCACTTGATTAGCAATCATACTTATTCTCATGACTATGACAAAATATATTCCACTAAAGAGGCTTTTGTAAATGAATTGGTTAAATGTGAGGAGGCTATTGTTAATGTGCTGGGCACTCAATGGAATGCCAATAAAATTATAAGGTTTCCAGGTGGATCATTTGGCAAAAAATTAGCACCGTTTAGGGAAGCAGTAAAAAAGAAGGGCTACATAAGCTATGACTGGGATGCTTTAAATGGTGATGCTGAAGGTGTAAAAGTACCTGCGAAGAGATTGGTTGAAAACATAGTTAAGTCAATAGAGGGTAAAGATAAAGTAATTGTACTGATGCATGACAGCTCAGGAAAAGAGACAACCATTGAATCTCTTCCTGAGGTTATAAGGCTATTAAAGGATAAGGGTTATGTATTTAAAACATTGGATCAGCATGAATAGCCATTTTACTAACTTCAAATCTTATAAGGGTCATAGTCAAGAATAAAATGGATCAGTTTGTCTTTTTGGGGATGGTTGTACAGCCAGTTTCTGATATCCTTAATTTTTTCATAGCTTTCAGGCCCAAAGGACTCTAAGTATTTTTGATCTAATCGCTCTTTTGTCATTTCAGCTTGCAATTTGCTTTGCCATGGTTTTGTAAAGAAGCTGTTCATATGGTAGTGGAGGTTTTTCTTGACAAGGTTTTCCCATTCGGTTTTATTAAGCCATACACCATTGCAAGCATTACAGTGATCCAGGTAAAAAGGTAAATCTTTAGCTACTTTTTATTTTATAAGAATTATACCGCAGTCAGGACATAAAACAGCCTTTTTGTAGTCATACTCAGTCATATATTCTGATAAGTTTTCGTCTATAGTATGCTCGCCTTCCAGCTTATATGAACAGATTTCTCGTAGCATTACAATCATCTGTATATCCTTGATATTATTTCATGGAAGTGCTAAAAATTTTAACATCAACTAATTAAACGGAGAGGATAAAATGTCTGACGAATCCTTAATTTATCTAAGCAGAAGAGAGCAGCAGATTATGGATATTATATTGAGATTGGGAAAGGCAACTGTATCTGATGTCCAGGATGAGATCGGCGAGGATATTAATTACTCAACAGTAAGGGCATTAATGAAAATTCTCGAGGATAAGGGTCAGCTAAAGCATGAAAAACAAGGTATAAAGTATTTGTATTATCCTGCAGGATCGAGGAAAAATGCTGAGAAAAAAGCTATAAAGAATCTACTTAAGACTTTTTTTAATAATTGTAATGTTTATTGCTGGTCTGGGTCAGTCTCCAGCGGATTTTAGATGAAGATCACTTTGATTGCCATATGGTATTAAATGAGGGGTTCCGGTTACAGGATTTTTCATAACTATGGCTTTAACACCATATACCGAGTACACGATGTCCTCCTTTATAATATCATTGGGGATGCCTTCCTTAAATATCTTTCCCTTGTCCATAAGTATAAGCCTGTCACAGAACTGAGCAGCAATATTAAGATCATGAATACTCATTACAACAGTAACTTTATTCTCTACGGCAAGTCTTTTCAAAATATCCATAATCTCAAGTTGATGATGTAAATCCAATTGAGATACAGGCTCATCCAGGAGCATTATATTGGCCTTTTGAGCTAATGCACGGGCAATTACTGTTCTCTGTCTTTCGCCTCCGCTTATCATGTTTATATTTTTGTCTCTTAAGTCCCAGGTATTAGTCATTTCCATGGCACTTTTTGCTATTTCAATGTCATTGGAGCTTTCTGATTGAAGTCTTTTTATATAGGGGCTTCTTCCCATCAAAACCATATCCATTACCGAAAATTCAAACTCCATATCGGTATTTTGAGGAACATATGATATTTCCTTTGCCAGGGATCTATTGGAAAACTGGGTCAGATCCTTATCACCAAGTTGTATGGAGTTTTTTTCAGGCATCAGGCAGCGGGCAATATTTTTTAAAAGAGTTGTTTTTCCCGAGCCATTAGGGCCAATGATTCCATATATTCCGCCTTCATATATTGTAAGGTTAATGTCATGCAATATCTTGTGCTGACCAAAAGCCCAGTCAAGTTTATTTATGGTGATTATCCCTTTTCTATTCATCAATTAAACACCTTCTTCTTATTCATATACAATAGATATATAAAGTATGGTGATCCTAATATGGATGTAACTGCTCCTACCGGAATTTCCGCAGGTGCAGCAGCACTTCTTGCTATGGTATCACAGATCACCATAAATGCTGCACCTCCAACTGCCGAAAATGGAAGCAGTGACCTGTGGTCAGACCCTGATAGCAATCTCACGGAATGGGGGATAATAAGACCTACAAAACCAATGGCCCCGCTTACTGACACCGAGGCTGCCACCAGCAATGAACAAATTGCTATTAGAATCTTTTTTACCTTTTCCACTTCGGTTCCCAAACTTTTGGCAGTTTCTTCACCAGTTGACATTAGATTGAGATCCCTCGAAAAAGCCAATATGATTGCGATACCTATAAATACAAGAGGGAATAAAAAAGCAATCTGGTTCCAGCTTGCAGCAGAAACACTTCCCATCACCCAGAATACTATTTTCTCCACTTGATTACGATTAAATACCATAATGACTGAAACCATTGATAACAGCATAAAGTTTATTGCTATTCCCGCAAGCAGGAGAGTCGTTGGCGGAATTTTACTTCCCACCCTGGCTATATTGTAAATTAAGACAATTGTCAGAATGGAACCCGCAAATGCGAATATTGTTATGAATCCTATTCCGGAAAATGTATACTCCATCCCAGCTATTATAGCAATTGCAGCCCCAAGGGATGCACCGGAGGATATTCCCATTACATAAGGGTCTGCCATAGGATTTTTAAACATCCCCTGAAGTGCAGCACCTACCACTGCAAGTGCAGCACCCACAAGGGCTGATAGAATGATTCGGGGAAGCCTTAAGTTTAACACAATCATAACATGTGAGGTATCCAAATCATCTATCGGTATAAATTTTCCTATAAGAGGAATTTTAGAGGACATAATTCGTACAGCATCGAGAAATGATATATGTGCAGCACCAAAGGTGGCTGAAAGAATAACTGCAGCCAGTAATGCCAGGATAGATATGCATAATATTAATTTTATAAGTGGTCTTTTTTCAACATATGTCATTATTGTAACCTCGTGTATTAACCATATAAATGTGATTTGCTGTATTGTGAATTTCAGTCATGCCCTACTTAAAAGCTTCCGGATGTATAATTTTAGCAAGCTCTGTAAGTCCGTCTGCCAGTCTTGGACCTTGTCTGTCAAGCATGTTGTTGTCAACTTCATAAAGCTTTTTGTTTTTTACAGCAGATAAATCCTTATAGCCGTTGGTGCTTTCTATGCCCTGCTTTGAATTAAGAAATTTCGAGCAGATAAGGATTTCAGGATTCTTTTCTACCAGCTTTTCTAAGCTGTATGACCACCCTTGTGCGTCATCAGCGGCATTTTTTCCGCCTGCCATTTGAATCATCTGGCCTATGAATGTGTCTTTTCCGGCAGTAAAATCACCCATTTTACCATAGGACACTACATAATATACACTTGGACAGGGCTTGTCCTTAACCTTATCGGCAACATTCTGAACCTTGACCTTCATATCAGTTATAAGCTTATTTGCATTATCCTTTGAATTTAATACCGCACCTACTTTTTCTATTGTAGAATATACACCCTCAAAGTTTTCATCACCATAGAATGCTGCTATATTTATACCCATACTTTCCAGCTTTTGAACTATCTCTTTTTTAAAGTGAGTTGAAACCAGCACCAAGTCAGGTTTTAGCTCAACAATTTTTTCAATGCTTGGATCTTGTAATGATCCTACTGATGTGACTTTTTTAACATCTTCAGGGTAGTCGCAGTATTCAGATCTTCCTGTAAGCTTTGACGACTTACCTATTGCATATATTATTTCGGTAATATTAGGTGCAATGGATATTATTCTTTGTGGCTCACTGTCTATCTTTATCTCCCTGTCATACGAGTCTTTTATTTTCAAGGGATAAACAGGGGCATTTGCCATGGTGTTTGTAGGCTTCTCACTGTTTTCGGGGGATTGGCTTTCGGTGCACCCGACAATTGAAAACGCCAATATAATAATGGAAATTAGTATTAGTAACCTTTTTTTAAACATAATCAACACTCCAAATATAAAATTTTTATTTATTATTCTAGGCATAAACAAAGTCTCTCAACCAAAGGGTTAAGAGACTGAAAGGTAATTACCGTAATAATAAAAGAACATTCCTACACCCCCCTATCACTCGTAGAGTCTTTGGTGTTAATTCAAAGGCAGGTCTTCTGACTCAGGTTCATTGGATTCACGCCTTCCCGGATTTTATCCAGTGGCATTAGTCATGTCTTATGTGAAACCTCACCAATTACAGCGGCGGGACCGTACAGGATTTACACCTGTTTCCCTCTTAGTCTTGAATATTGAAAATAACTTATTCAAGAACCTTTGATAACATTATTCAATTATTATTACGATACCACAATTAAACAGTATTGTCAAAACAGTTTAAGGCACTAATAATGATTATAAAGTGTCGTCTTTAAGACGATATTATATTGAACAAGCTGCTAGAAGCCTTGATATTAAACCCTTTATATGTATTTGGAGGATAGTTATATGATAGAACAAAATTATGATATAGATTTTCAGCATTTTTTTTCGTTGAACCTGGATCTTCTATGCATAGCAAAGTTGGAAGGAACCTTTATAAAGCTTAACAAGTCATGGGAAACTGTACTAGGATACAGCCTGAATGAATTGGAGGGGCAAAGCTTTATGCGTTTTGTCCATCCTGATGATATTGAGGCAACGCTTAAATCAATATCTGATTTAAGTGAAAATAAGCAGGTGGTAAATTTTACAAATAGATATAGATGCAGGGATGGAAATTATAAATATATAGAATGGTGTTCCAGGCCTTACGGAGATATCGTTTATGCAGCAGCCAGAGATATAACGGAAAGAAAGGAAATGGAAAACAGCTTGGAGAAACAGAAGAATTTTTTCCAGCAGATACTTAATGCTATTCCGGACCTCATATTTTATAAGGATATTTCAAGTAGATATTTAGGATGTAATAAAGCCTTTGCAGAAAGATTCATAGGCATTAGGGAACAAGATATTATTAATAAGTCAGATTTGGAGTTGTTTAAAGATGAAGAACTTATTAACCATTTTATTAAAACTGATGATGATGTTCTTCAAGCTGAGAAGACAATAGTCAGTGAAGAGAAAATCAGAATGGCTGACCAGACCATTGTATATGCAGAAACTTTAAAGACTCCATTTTATGATGAAAACAATAATCTGGCTGGACTTATCGGTATATCAAGAGATATGTCTATAAGAAAGAATATAGAAAAACAGATGTGTGCCAGCGAGGAAAAGTTCAGGCATCTGGCTGAAATTTTTCCTGAGACCATATATGAAGCTGACATTAGTGGCAATATTACTTATTCAAACCAGCATGGGTTTAATCGATTTGGGTTTTCACCTGAGGATGTTCAAAAGGGTGTTAATATTATGAACTTAATATCTCCAAAAGAAAGAGAGATTGCTTTATCTCGCATTAGGGAAAAAATATCAGGTATAGACAATGGATATATAGAATTTAATGCAGTATGCAAAGATGGAACTACATTTCCAGCTATGGGGTTCACTTCAGTTGTGATGGAAAATGATACTCCCGTTGGACTCAGGGGGTTTATTCTGGATATATCTGAACGCAGAAAATTTGAAGAGGAGATGCACAGAAAAGAGAGGATTTTATCTGCTGTTGCCATGTCAATTAAGGAGCTTATACATAACAGGGATTACTATAGTGCCATATCCGATTGCTTTGCCATAATAGGCAAAGAAACAGGGGTTGACCGGGTTTACCTGTTTGAAAGTACTTATGATGAAAACGGTGCGGGATATGCCAGCCAGAAAATTGAATGGAACTCCGGTACATATGAGCCTCAGATAGATAACCAAATGCTTCAGAATATTCCATTTGCAGATATTAAGTATATTATTGACAATCTAAAAGAGGGAAAGGCTTACCATGGAATTGTCAAAGATATTGATGAAGTTACAACAAAGGCACATTTAGAGTCTCAGAACATTTTGTCTGTTGTAATTATGCCAATATTTGCTCGTGGTATTTTCTGGGGTTTCATTGGATTTGATGAATGCAAATATGAAAGGGTTTGGACGGAAGGAGAATTCTCTACATTAGGTGCTTTTGTAAATTCACTGGAAAAGGCTATAGAAAGGAGCATGATTGAGGAGGAACTTGAAAAATCCAGAAAGGCAGCAGAAGCAGCTAATATTATGAAGGGTCAGTTCCTCGCAAATATGTCCCATGAGATAAGAACTCCGATGAATGGTATTCTTGGATTTCTCGAGTTGCTGCAAACAACAGACCTGTCTTTTGAGCAAAGAGATTATTTGAGGGAGGCAAGGAGAGCATCTGAAATACTTTTGTATCTTATAAATGATATACTGGATATTTCAAAAATTGAGGCAGGAAAGCTTACAATTGAAGAAACAAGTTTCAAAGTCCGAACAGCAGTGGAGGATGCTGTATCTGTTATGGTGCCTAAAGCAGCAGAAAAAGGCATTGATATCTATAGCTATATAAAACCCTGTATTCAGGAAGAAGTGATAGGAGATCCAGCCAGGCTCAAGCAAGTGCTGAATAATCTATTGAGCAATGCAGTTAAATTTACAGAAAAAGGCCAAATCAATGTAACGGTGGGTTGTGGTATTGAAAAAGACGGAAAGCAACAGCTGATTTTCGAGGTCAGAGACACTGGAATAGGCATTAAAAATGAAGTAATTGATAAGTTATTCAGACCTTTTACACAAGCTGATACTTCAACAACCAGAAAGTTTGGGGGTACCGGCCTGGGACTTGCAATATCAAGAGAGCTTGTCAGATTAATGGGTGGGGATATGGAGGTTGAAAGCCTGGCAGGTCAAGGTTCTTTATTTAGATTTAGCGTGTTCCTGAAGGTTTCAAAGAAATCAACAGATAGGTGGAGTATTATTGAGAATGGAAAGGTTAATATTTTATTGATTGGAGATAATCCAAATAACAATAGAATTGTTACAGGATACCTTGAGGAAGCAGGTTTTAAGGTGCTAGAAGCAAAAAATACTGGTGATGTTGAAAAAATCTTATCCGATGGAAGTAAAATAAAAATGATTGTTTTTGACTTTGATTTTAAGGGTGGTTATGAGTTGCTAAATAATATTAAAGCTGCCTGCCGTGCAAATAATATCAAACTGGTTCTGATATCATCAGTTGCCCGATATAGAGATGAGAGTATTAAAAAGGAATATGAGTTCTCAAAGATTATTACTAGGCCTGTGAGGAGGGACGAACTTATAGAGCGCATTATAGGTGTTTTAAATGAGAAGGAAGAAAGCATTCTGGATAATAAGGCAACTATAAGAGGAGTTAAAGATGATATTAAAGTATCGAGAGCTAAAATTTTACTTGTAGAGGATAATGATATTAATAGAAAAATTGTTGTAACAATGCTTAAAACACATGGCATGACTTGTGATATAGCTGTTGATGGATCAGAGGCTGTAAAAGCTGTAGCTGAAAAAAATTATGATGTTGTGTTTATGGACTGCCAGATGCCTGTTATGGATGGATATGAAGCAACCTTCAAAATAAGGGAAATGGAAGGTGATAGAAAGCATACTGCAATAATAGCTATGACCGCAAATGCCATGGAAGGCGATAGGGAAATTTGTATCAAAGCAGGGATGGATGACTATATATCTAAACCTATAAACTTTAGTCTTATGCTGCAAATGATTGAAAATAACATAAAGAGCAGCATTAATGACCATAGAGGACTGATTGATGACAGCATAGACAAGTTTATTGAAAGTACCGGTATTAATAAAGAGACAGCCCTTGAAATATTTGAAGAGTACATAAAAACATTACCGGATGTATACAAAAGTATGGAAAATACATTTAGAAGTAATGACTTTTTAGAATTAAGCAGATGGGCACATCAGTTAAAAGGCTCTTCTGGAAATCTCAGGGTAAATCCAGTGTTTGAGTTGGCAAAAGAACTTAATAAAGCAGCATTGGAGCAAAATAAGGTGAAATGTGAAGTGCTTCTGTCAGAGCTTAAGGTCTTGATGTTATAGATGAAGATACATATTAAAAGGACGAAAAAGGGCGGCTTGCTTGCCGTCCTTTCCCGCTTACATTACTTAACCTTTACTACATTAAATCCTGTTTTCGTTACAAAGCCTTTGATATCGTCCTCTGTATACCTGCCTTCATCATAATCAACGGTAACAGTGCTTGCTTCCATATCTACACGTACTGCATTTATACCATCATGTGAATGCAGTATGGATTGTTCAATGTTTCTTACATCATTAGGGTCATTTAAGCCTGAAATTACAAATTTGTTTGCCTTCATCCTTTAATTTTCCTCCTTTTTAGGGTATTTCAAAAAGTACGTTATTCAAGTGTCTTTTTGCAAAAACATCAATTCAGCTTTTGGAAATGCCCGATTGATCAGTTATTTATTTGTTAATACCTTATTTATTACGAGGGCTTTAATATTACCTTAATACAATTATCCTTTTTTTGATCGAAAATTTCATATGCACGTTCACCATCATTGAGTGAAAGCCTATGTGTTATAATATCTGTTGCATCAAACCTGCCTTCCTTAATTAGGTTAAGTATGCGATTAACATATGTGTGTGCCGGACACTGGCCCATTTTAAGAGTAACATTCCTTGCAAAGAAATCTCCTAAGGGGAAATTATTATATCTTGCACCATACACACCTACCATGGACACTGTTCCACCTTTTCTTACAGCTTGAGTTGCTATCTCAATAGCTGATTTTGATCCGCCTTGGAGCTTTAAGGCAGTCTCAACCAGCTCAATAACAGACATTTTTCCATCCATACCCACACAGTCTATAACTACATCAGCACCGCCGTGGGTAATTTCCTTTATATATTCACCTGCATTATCATACTGTTCGAAGTTTATGACTTCAACACCTTCATACCTTTTTGCATGTTCCAGTCTATAGCCGACATAATCCACAGCTATTATTCGTTTAGCACCATGGAACGCTGCCCACTTAATACTTAAAAGTCCTACAGGTCCACAGCCAAGGACTACTACGGTGTCATCCTTCTTTACACCGCCGTTTTCTACCCCCCAATAAGAAGTGGGTAGTATATCGGTAAGAAATAGTACCTGCTCATCTGTTAAATCCTCAGGAACAATAGTTGGTCCAACATTGGCATATGGGACTCTGAGGTATTCCGCTTGCCCGCCGTCATAGCCGCCGTAGGTTTTGCTATACCCGAAGATTGCACCGACTTCTCCGTTGGTGTTTGAATTGTCACACTGGCTCCATAAGTCGTGCTCACAATACCAGCAGTGGCCGCAGGAAACAGGGAAGGGAACTATAACCCTGTCACCTTTTTTAACTTTATGGACTTCCTTGCCCACTTCCTCGACTATCCCCATAGTTTCATGGCCAAGTATAAAGCCTTTTGGCATGTTTGGTACCATACCGTGAATGAGATGCAAATCGGAACCACATATTGCAGTTGAAGTAACCTTCACAATAATGTCATCAGACTTCTTTATTTCAGGATCGCCTACATTTTTTACTTGTACATCCTTTATGCCTTCATATACTATTGCCTTCATCAGATTCCTCCATTACATATTTGCCAATCAATTATATGTTTTGCTGCATCATTGATATTTATGCAACTTAAGTACAAGTACTTTTTTATTTAGGAATAATTTATTTATATAAAAGTAAAACTATAGAAAAACTATTGTGAAAGAAGGCTTGATGATGAAAATTGAAGGGTTTTTCAGCAATATTAAAACTGGGAATGAAACTGTTGCAAAGCTTAAACAATCTGGCTTCGCTAAAGCTTTTATAGACATGAATGAGCATTACCGTGATGATAGGAATGTAGAGACAAACCTACCTGGGACTGAAACATCTGTAAGTTTGTCGGGGTTGGTACTTGAGTCAGGTTCATATGGTGAAATAAGGGACAAGGCACCTTTAGAGGCTGCTAGTCCTATGGTTAGCGGATTTGGTAAATTTGAAGAGGTAGCAGATACAAATTGCAAAGTAATTGTGGAATCGGGTGAAGGACAAGAGGATAGGATAAAGCAAATTATAAAAGATATGGGAGGGGAGCTGGAAAGTCCTAATTTTAAAAAGCCTGCTGCTAATTGATAATATGCAACAGGCATATTATTTCTTCTTTTTTAGAACTGGCAATCTCCTTTAATAAATACTGCCGGTTCCTTTAATAAGTCGATTTCATAAGGCTCAACCACTGGCTTTCCAGATTTGTCAACCAGTACTTTTACAATTGGTCGCATTGGCATTGATTTGTTTTGGCGTACTACCAGGCATTTTTCATTGGAATTTAATATTACACCGGTCCCTGATGGATAAGAGGCTATATTCATTGTGAAAATTTTTACAATTTCTTCATCAAAACGATGTCCGATCATCCGGTTTATATCATTAAGTGCTTCATACACTAGCTTTGGAGGTTCTTTGCCGTTTCCTGAAATTAAATTATCAAAAACATCACAAACAGAAACTAACCTAGCGATATCACTTATCTCATCACCTTTTAATTTAAGTGGGTATCCTGTTCCGTCAATATTCTCGTGGTGCATTAATACTGCAATCTTAGAGTGAGTATTGCAGAAGTTCTCTTTGCCTAAAAAATCATATCCTATTCTAGGATGCATTGATTGTATATAAATATCTGCATCTTCCTTGGAAGTGAAGTTAGATAAGGCTTTTTTGTCATTTAGAATTATTATTTTACCTATATCATGAAGAATTGCTCCAATAGAAATATCTTTTAGTTTGAGCGTGTTATATCCTAAATGAATCCCAATAAAACTAGATAAAATACAGACGTTTACAGAATGAGAGAATACAGTATTGCCGCCAACTCTTATATCCGTAATGTCTATTAAACCATCCCTGTTTAAAAACATTTCATCAATGATAGAATTGACTGATTTGACTATATCACTATTATCAGTCCTGCTATTTTTGCCATACCTCTCAATAGCCTCCTTTAGGTTATATTTGCTCATTTGACGTGTTTTCTCTGATACTGTGTCATCTATAACAATTTCTTTCGAAATTTCATCATCAATATAAACTGATTTAACCCCCATACTGGTAAGTTTATCAATAAAAAATCGGCTTAACTTAACATTTGAATTGATGAGTATCTTGCCAGTATCGTCAAATAATTGCTTGCCGAGTATTTCGTCCCCTTTAAGGCTGGAAACATTAACAACTCTCATATGCTATCTCCCAATATTAAAAAAGTATTTATAAATATTATCGGCATTCTATTATAAAACACTGACCGGATAATTATGACGGATCTATAATAAAAGTGTTTATAATCTATTACATCTAGCGGAGCAAATTTAATAGATTTGTCATTATTAATATATTTATATAGGCAGTAAAAATATCTTAATTGTAAGTTTAAAACAGATAGTGTAATATAATGCAAGGTGTTGTATAATTTTAATATTAAACGAAAAATATTATTAATTATTGTAGAGGTTTAAAGTGAAATTAAACAATTATTTAAAAGTTAACTTTGGACAAACTAAGTCAAATATGTTTGGATTTATAATAAAAAACATACTGCTTCTAATTGCAGCATGGTTAGCAGCCGATATTTTAACACTTGACATCTGGAGGACTAATATTGGCTTATTCCATACAGTATTTGAGCTTTTATGTGTGTTTATTTCTCTTTCAATATTTGTTATTATTTGGTACACATATGATAACAACTCACTAAACATAAGGTTAATTGGTTTTGCTTTTCTCAGTGTAGCTATTTTTATTGGCCTTCACGCTTTATATTTTACTCCGCTAGGATTTGCACCTGCTGGTCAGGAAGACTTATTTACAAAGTTTGGTGTGATAGGAAGACTTATTGAAGCTATTTTTATATTAGCATTGATATATGGTTTTTTTAGAGTTAAGGTCAATAGATGGGCTATGTTAATCATTTCGTTGGCTGGCTCTTTTGTGATAACTTTTATGCTTCTTCGATTTCCGAATTTGTTTCCAAAGATGTTAACAGCTGAGGGACCTACTATTTATAGAGCTATTACGGAATGTATAATACTTGTATTATTTGCTTTTTGCCTTCATCCTTTGATAAAAGAAGTAAATAAGAGAGAGGTATTGACATACAAGTATATTTTATCTGCAATAATTTTTGCAATACCTGTAGAAATATTATTCTCACTATATGATAGCATATTTTCATTTTGCAATGTTTTGGGACACATTCTTAAAATTATATCTTACTGCCTGCTTTTTAAAGGCATATTCATAAGTGCGGTTACTTATCCTTACAGGACAAAGGTGGAACAGTTAAATATAAGCGAAGAGCGGTTCGAGAATGCCTTTGAGTATGCAGCCGTTGGTATGGCTATTGTTGGAATTGACGGTAAGTGGCTGAAAGTTAATCGCTTTGTATGTGATATAACAGGGTATTTTCCTGAAGAGCTCCATAATATGACATATGAGGATATAATCCATCCTGATGACATGGAATCTAATCTTAACCTCACCAAGCAGCTTATAGAAGGTGAAATACAGTATTACCATATAGAAAGACGGTATATTCATAAAAATGGTTATCCGGTGTGGGTATTTCTAAGCTGTTCATTAGTTCGGGACAGTGAAAGCAATCCCATCTATTTTGTAAGACAGATCCAGGATATAACTCAGCTTAAAGAAGCTTATGATACTATTGAGTACGACAAATTAAGATCTGAGTTTTTTGCAAACATATCACATGAGTTTAGAACACCTTTAAATATTATTTTAAACTCCATTCAATTGTGTGATATTTACGTTAAAAATTATCAGGATAATGATGACAAGATGAGAAAACTTCTAAACTCAATGAGGCAAAATTGCAGCAGGCTTATTCGCCTTATAAACAATTTAATTGATACATCACGTATAGATGCAGGGTTCTATACTCTGAATAAAAAGGAATACAATATAGTGAATATTGTGGAGGAGGTTACTCTTTCGGTTGCAGATTTTATTAGGAGTAAAGGGCTGCAGTTGAAGTTTGATACAAATATTGAAGAAAAGTTTATGGAATGTGATCCCGATAAAATTGAAAGAATAATGCTTAATCTGCTCTCAAATGCTGTAAAGTTTACAAAAGACAATGGTAAAATCAATGTGAATATTTACGATTATGAAGATAAAATAATAATATCCGTTAAGGATAATGGCATAGGAATTCAAAGCGATAAACAGGATCTGATTTTTCAAAGGTTTCGTCAGGTTGATAAATCCCTGACAAGAAGCCATGAGGGAAGTGGAATAGGCTTATCCCTTGTAAAATCATTGGTGGAACTTCATGGTGGAACAATAAAAGTTGTAAGTGAATACGGTAAAGGCAGCGAATTTATTATAAGCCTTCCAACCTTATTAAATCAGGAATGCTGTAAGAATTCATTTGAAGATGCTGCTGTGACAGCCAGCAGATTTGCTGATAGCCGGGTTGAGGCTATAAATGTTGAGTTTTCAGATATCTATTTTTAATTTATATAAACAAGTTTTAAAAAGATTAACCCTTAATGAGGTGGAGAAATGAGAAGAAAAGATAAGGAAATAACAGACATTAGCATGATTGAAAAGATACTAAAAGAAGCAGAAGTTATAAGGATAGCCATGGTTGATGGAGGCATGCCCTACCTTGTAGCCATGAATTATGCATATGCTGATGGGGCAATATACATGCACTCTGCAAAGGAAGGAAGAAAAATTGATATATTAAAGAAAAATAATAAAGTGGCTTTCCAAGTAGATAAAGATGTTGAACTGCTGCTTGATAAAGAGGCCTGCAGGTGCGGAACAAAATATTTGAGTGTTTTTGGGACGGGGTCTGCATTTTTTATTAGTGACTATGAAGGGAAAAGGGCAGCTTTAGATGCTATAATGACGAGATATTCAGGAAGGTCGGGTTTTAACTATCCTAATGAGGTTATGGATAGGACTCTTGTTATTAAGTTGGAAATTGATACTATTACTGGCAAAAAGTCGGGGTATTAAGTACTGATTGGGCTTGGAGGGGTATACGTATAATGAATGATAATAAGACTGCACATATGGCAGGAGAATATGACAGAAAGATAAGGGCTACCATTCCAAATTATGAGCAAATTCACGCAGAGACAATAGACCTTGTTAAATCAATAAAACCTAAGATTGAAAAATGGCTTGACACAGGGTGCGGAACAGGCACGCTTGTGCTTTCAGCACTAGGTGATTTTAAAAGTACCAGGTTTTTTCTTGCAGATCCATCAAAGGAGATGCTTAACATTGCCCGTGAAAAGCTTTTATCTGAGGGGAATGATAGGGTTGAAATATTAGAAGCTGTGTCATCTCAGAATTTGATGTTTCCTGATGAGAAATTTGACATAATAACAGCTATACAGGCTCATCACTATCTTGATAAGGACGGCAGAGAAGCAGCAGTAAAGAACTGCTTCAGGATGTTAAAAGCTGGAGGGGTATTTATTACATATGAGAATATCAGCCCATTTACTGCTTCAGGTATCAAGGTTGGTTTGGATAGATGGAAGAGATTTCAGATGTCTTGTGGAAAGAGCATGGAGGAAGCAGAAAAACATGTTCACAGGTTTGGGCAGGAATATTACCCTATCACTATAGAGGAGCACCTTAGTTTGTTGAGGGAGGTAGGATTTTTAGTTGTTGAAGTACTTTGGACTTCCTATATGCAGGCTGGTTTCTACGCGATTAAGTAATACATTTTGGGTTTAAAATGTTTTGTAATAATTAAAAGTGTAAAATGATTATTGCAAAACATATAGTAAAGAAGTTTAGTTTAAGTAATTTTAAGAAAAATACGATATTTTAGGAAACAGGGAGGAAGATTTTATGATAAAGCATATTGTTATGTGGCGTTTGAAAGAAACGGCCCATGGTAGTTCCAAACAGGAAAATGCAATTAAAATAAAGGGCATGCTTGAAGACTTACGTGGCAAAATACCTGGAATGATTAATATTGAGGTGGGGATAGATTTTTCCCTCACTGATAGCAGTTCAGATGTTGTTTTATATTCTGAATTTGCTACTAGGGCTGATCTGGAAAACTATCAGGCACACCCGGAGCACAAGGCGGTTATGCCGTTTATTCTTGAGGCTAGAATTGAGCGAAGAGTAGTTGATTATGAAATTTAATAGGTATTATTAAATATGACATCCTTGTGTCATGTTTGGCGTGATATCATCTGTATATGAGTTATGATATGGAGGGTTATTTTTTGATCATGACTAAGGAGAACTTGAAATGAGCATGAAAGCATAAAGACAGTTTTAACGGCATCCTGAAGAAAAATAAGGGGGTTGGCTGAAATTATAACGGTTGAGAAACTGATGTCTTTTGACAAAAATAATATGGGGAAGGCTGCTGAATCCATTGGATCTAATGATTTACCGCAGCTTATAAAATGGCTTGACGAGAAGGATGATAAAATAAGGTACAATGCATTTTTGCTTTTGCAGCAAAGATCAAACATGTATAGTGATGTCTATCCCTTTTGGGATGTTTTATTGGAGAAGCTGTCCAGTACCAACTCATATCAGAGAAGTTTAGGTATTATGTTGATGGCTGAAAATGCAAGGTGGGATGATGCCGGAAGGCTTGAAAAAGATATTGGCCTGTATCTTTCGTTTTGCGATGATGAAAAGCCTATAACTGCACGCCAATGTGTCCAGAGTCTTGCCAAGATTATACCTTGGAAAAAGAAGCTTTGCCGAAAAGTTGCAGACAAGCTTATGGCAATAGATATTTCAGAACGCAAGGAGACACAGAGAAAAATCCTTCTTATGGACATTATTAATGTGCTTGCAGAGATTAACAAATACGATAAGAGTAATGAAATAGATGTTTATATCAGCAATGCAATGACAAGCGGAATTTTAGATAAAAAAGCAAAAAGCCAGGTGTTGAAGCTTTTAAGAGGAGAATAGACTAATACATACTAGAGGTGTGGTTATGGAGAAAATTGAGAGACTAAGCCAACTGCCCAATATAGGAAAAGAAATGGAAAAACGGCTTGCTTCCATTGGAATTTATGATGTTGAAACTTTTATGAAAACCGGAAGCAAGGAAGCTTTTATAAAGCTTCACTTGCTTGAAGGAGATACCTGCTTTTCCTCTCTTTGTGGCCTTGAGGGTGCAATTCAAGGTATCAGATGGCATCATTTAAGCAGTGAAACAAAACAGGATCTAAAAAAATTTTTTGATTCTTTCAAAAAGAACGAAAATTAATTATTACAAGAAATTACTCGTTCATTCAAAGCTTTGACAGTTGTATTTTACTTCCTTTATGTCGGTAAATTTTGCATAACAGTAATCTCCTTCAGGGAAATTCCACACTGCTTCCCCATAACCGGGAAGCATAAGACCGTTTATTTCCTTGTAATTTTTTACCGGTGTAGACCACTGAGCTTTTCTGCTGGGTGATCCATCAAGGGGAGTAAAGAATCTGTCATGGCTAACGAAGTTTATCAGCTCACCCTTATCATTAAAGTATAACAACGCAGATATCTTACAGCCTTCATTTTCAAAGATGGCCTTAACAGTCTTTGAGTCTACGGTTTCCCATTTTATTCTGTTGTCTATCAGGGCAGCAGGGCAAAAAAGCACATATCGTTTAAAAGTGTTGTGGTATCACCTATTCTCATTTCCTCACCTTTAGCATCCAGAACGGTAAAAATGCCTGCAGCTTTAATGTGCATTCTTGCTTCTTTGCGGTTATATGAATGAAGACCAAGTACGGGAATATGAAACATATTGACTTTCATATAAAACAATCTTGTTAGCTCATCATCAAAAAAATTATACTGTTCGCTATTTATATCGGACCACTCATCTTTATTGGGATTCATTTTCATTTGGCCGTCAGTAACAGCTCTAAAGTTATATACTTTTTCCTTTCCTATAATACCGACATACCTAAGATATTTTTGTACCGGCTCAGGTAAATGTTTAATATCCGATACCTTTAATATGCTTTTATCTAGCCTCGAGGTACGCTCTAGAGCTCTTTGTGCTTCTTTTTTATAGGTTCTGGCAAGGTCCTGGGATTTGTAAATAAGAAAGGGTATGCTTACGGCAATCAATATAATCAATGCCATTAAAATATATTTTTTACTCATAAAAGTTTCCTCCTTAAATTTATAAATTTCAAATTGAATTTGAAGGCTCTTTGATGTTTCTAAGAAGCATACCAAGGCATATGCCTGTAATCACAGTGAATATAGGGAACATGACCATTAAAAGTATTGGCATCTCCATTCCATCGAGTACCTGAAAAACTGTAAGAACTGATATCAAAAGATTCATCGATATTGAGAGCATTATGATAACTGAAGATAACAGGTAGCCCAAAGGCTTTCTCTTTAGCACCAAAATGGCTGATATTATCAATGCCGGTACAATGAAACCAAGATCTAAAGCTTCATACCCCAATGAATTATAATGATCAAGGTCAATAGGAGGATTTCCATTAGCCAGTGAATCCATAATGCCAGGAAGCCATGTAGTCATTAAGCCCGCTGCTAATAATATCTGGTAGCCACCAATAAACCTTATCGGCATTTTGGGTTTTACATAAGAGCAAAACTTTTCTATATCAAATGACATCATGCATAGTATAAATGCAATAGTGCTGGCTGACATCAGCATTACATAGACAAGGAACAGCTCATTGTACATCCTTAAAAAGGCATAGGAAATATAAGTGTATAAGAAATATCCCAGGGTGCCTGTGAGCAACAGCCTGCCTTTAATATTTCTTTTTAGGGCTAGGATTAGCGATATTATTAGAAGCGGAACACCCAAAAACAATGTAATGGGATCATGAACCTTTAATGATAACTTCTGATCAGCAGATTCATAGCGATACAACCCGCTGCCGTTTATTTTTATTGTTTCGCCTCGTATGCTCTTGAAATCATACTCACCAAGCTTTTCATTGCTGTTGGTAATTATGCCCCAAAGGCAAGCTAGGAGCGATAAGGCGACTATGAATATCACAAGAATGGATATGTATTTGCTGTATTTCATTTAAAACATCCTTTCTGACTTTTAATGCGTTTAGTCCATTTGGGTAATATATTACCTAAAGGTGTAAAAAATATCATCTTATTATCAACTGTTTATAAGTTGTGCAAACCTTCTGATGTTATCGTCCATAATCATTGATACATCTTTCTTTGAGTCTATACCGGAAAGTTTGGGGTCGTTTTTTGCAAGTGTTTTTGACACTATCTTGGTTAATGTCTTTTCAAAGAAATTCATATCGCTGAATATCATCTCTCCGCCGAAACTTTCCTTGGCTGTTGCATTATTCAGAAGCTCTTCGGGAAAAGCATTTTTAAGTTGTGCTTCAGCTGAGTCCATAAACATGCAGCATATAAAAAGACCAAGCTTTTTTTCTTTTAGTAAACTAATATTTTGTGTACATAACTCGATTACTGCCTTCTGAATCCTTCCTGCGTATATTGAACCGCCGATGATGACTGTATCATATTTGGAAAGGTCGGGCTTTGAAGAATTCTTTAAATTATGAAGGGAAACCTCTCCATTAAGTTTTTCTTTTAGCAAGGAAGCACATTTGTCTGTTGTACCGTGTTTGGTTGCATAAACTATCAATATACTCATTTTTCTACCTCCTGTATTCTCACACCTGACTTCTCCATTTTTTCAATTTGATTGAGAAGCTTATTAAATCCTTTATACATTAATGTAAGTTCTTCCATGTCAAAATCATGGAAAAGTTCTCCTAAAAACTTATGATCCTTGTCCTCGCGATTTTCCCAGAAATCCTGACTCTTTTGTGTTAGTTTGAGCCTGGTTGCCCGTGCATCCTGATCATCCTTTTCTATACTGAGGAAGTCTTTTTCCTGGAGCTTGAGAGCTAGCTGCTTAACATTCTGCCGTGAGCTTCCCATAAGCTGTGCAACCTCACTGAGTGTTGGAGAATTGCTTCCAAATTGTGATATTATAACAGTTAGAAACCATTGCTTTATGGTCATGTCTTCGGATTCCAAATGCTGATCACCAATGACTTGCAGCTTGTTTGCAAGAAGAAACAGACTTCCGAAAATAAATTTTTGCTTATCAAGAGCATCCATATGTAACAGATCTCCTTTCACTCAAATACGTAATATATTACCTTATATAAGTAATATATTACGTATTTGAATAATTGTCAATAGGATTTTGATTTATATTTGGAATAGCATAAAATGGTATTTTATGATAGGATAATGGGAGGAACAATTTATAAAAATTAAAAGTGCTTGATTTAATTAAAAAACTTAAATATACTGTAAGAGATGGTTACATACAGCTTACAGCTTTTATATTCTGTGTGGTCAAATGGGAAATGCATGTATATAGCTTTTGCTGCAATATAATTTAAAAGAACAGTAATTATGTGAAAAGATTAATAACTTCTCATGTAATTACTTAATTTTCAACATAAAACGAGAGGATGATTTTATATGAAACCTGCTGTTAAACCCCAAAATCCCAACTTTTCTTCCGGTCCTTGTTCCAAGTATCCGGGATTTACGCTCGATATTTTGAATGGTGCACTTTTAGGCAGATCTCACAGGTGCGGAATTGCGAAAGAGAGGCTTAATTATTCCCTTAAAAAAACAAAGGAAATACTTGGAATTCCTGATGATTATATAGTTGGCATGGTTCCAGGGTCAGATACAGGTGCTATAGAGATGGCAATGTGGAACCTTTTGGGTCCAAGAGGTGTTGATGTTGTTAATTTTGAATCCTTTGGCAAAACGTGGGCAAATGATGTTAAAAACCAGCTTAAAATAGAGGATATGCAATCTATTTCTGCAGATTATGGATACTTGCCGGATCTTTCAAAAGTCAATTTTGATCATGATGTTGTAATGACATGGAATGGGACAACAAGTGGAGTAAAAATACCAAATGGTGATTGGATTCCGGATGACAGAAAAGGATTGACTATAGTTGACGCAACTTCAGCTGTTTTTGCAATGGAAATTCCATGGAACAAAGTTGATGTTTTGACTTTTTCGTGGCAAAAGGTTTTAGGCGGCGAAGGAGCTCATGGTATGTTAGTAATGTCGCCTCGTGCTGTAGAACGCATAGAGTCTTATATGCCACCATGGCCAATGCCTAAGGTTCTCCAATTGAGGAAGAAAGATAAGCTTATGATGGATATATTTGAAGGTTCTCCAATCAATACTCCATCCATGTTGTGCGTAGAAGACTATATAAAAGCTTTGGAGTGGGCAGATTCAATAGGCGGGCTCAAAGGCTTGATCAAAAAAAGCAACGAGAACTTAAATGAAATAGAAAAGTTTGTTGAAACCCATGATTGGATTGATTTCCTTCCAGTAAGCAAGGATATTCGCTCCAACACATCGGTTTGCTTAAAAATAAAGCTTGATCAGGATCAGTTAAATGCTCTTGTTAAATTATTGGATAAAGAAGGTGCGGCTTACGATTGCAAGTCTTACAAGGATGCACCTGCAGGATTGCGCTTCTGGTGCGGTGCTACAGTAAATAAGGAAGATGTAGCTTGCATGCTTCAGTGGCTTGAATGGGCTTATGGTGAAGTAACAAAGTCTTAATATAAAATATTATAAATAAAATATAAAAATAAACCACCTTTCGAGGTGGTTTATTTTTATATAAAGAAAAATTCCTTTGTGTAATAGATCATTAAGTAAATAACTTGAAAAGTATATCAGTTTGATATATAATCAGGTTATATCAGACTGATATAACCTGATTATTTGGAGGAATACTAATGGCAATAAAAAATAAAACTAGATATGCAATCCTTGGCGTTATAAGTATGAAGCCTTGTTCAGGGTATGATATTAAAAAGTTTTGTGACAAGACAATTTCACATTTCTGGAATGAGAACTTCGGACATATTTATCCGGTGTTAAGCCAGCTTGAAAAAGAAGGTCTTATAAATTTGAGTGACAGTAGTGAGGGATGCAAGAGAAAGATATATGAAATTACCGATAAAGGCAGAAAGGAATTTTGTGAGTGGTTGATGCAACCCTTTGAGCCTCAACCGCCTCGTTCAGAGTTGCTTTTAAAGCTGTCCTTCGGAAATTATATACCTAAGGAAAATGTTATTGAGATGATGAAAGAAGTTAAGAAGATCCACGAATCCAAGCTGAAGGAGTATAAGCAAATGGAGGAGTCCTTTTTAAATGATGAGAATGCCAAAAAACATCCTCAATATGCGTATTGGTTGGCACCGCTGCGTTATGGAATTGTCGCATCGGAAGCGGCACTTAAGTGGTGCGAAGAGACTATAGAGAATATTATAAGGCATGAATAAAGCTTTAATTATGGAGGTCAATATGGCAAAAGTGCTTTTTGTAAATGGAAATGTCCATGGTCATATAAATCCCACCCTGCCGGTGGTTAGAGAATTAGTAAACAATGGTGAGGAGGTTTGCTATTTTTCTACAATGGAGTTTAAGCAGAAGATTGAGGCTGCAGGGGCTCGTTTTGTAGATTATGGAAGCAGAATGTACGAGTTTTTCCAGAGATTTAAACCCAGTGGAGATCACCCTTTTTATACATTGATAGAGTTTATGCTGGAAATGGATAGGACAGCTGTACCCATTGTAATTGAAAAGACCAAGGGTGAAGCCTATGATTACATAATACATGATTCTATGTTTGGGGCAGGAAATGTATTATCAAAGTTGCTGAATATTCCTGCAATATGCTCCTGTACTTCCTTTGCCATGAACAGGATCCCGCTGCCATCCCATATGTTCCAGCCAGGTTTTAATCCTCAGTTGGATAATATATACACAAAACTGAAAGATACAGTTGCTGACTGGGGTGTTGAAAAGCTTGATATAATGGATATCTTCTTTAAAAAGGAGACTCTTAATATTGTTTATACATCAAAAATGTTTCAGCCCGAATGGGAGACCTTTGATGACAGCTTCAGGTTTGTCGGCCCATCAATAGCAGAAAGGGAAGATAGGCTGGATTTCAGACTTGAAGATGTGGGGAATAAGCCGGTTATTTACATATCCATGGGTACAATAATTAACCAGTGTATGGATTTTTATAAAAAGTCAATAGAAGCTTTTAAGGGTGAAAACTGCATGGTAATTATGTCGGTAGGAAATAAAACTGATATAGGTTTGTTAGGTGAGATACCGGATAACTTCGTAGTAAGGAATCATGTACCTCAGTTGGAGGTTTTAAAAAGTGCTGATGTGATTATTTGTCATGGTGGGCTTAATAGTGTGAGTGAGGCATTATATTATGGTGTGCCGGTCATTTCAATACCGCAGGTTAATGACCAGTATATGGTCAGCAGACAATTGGTAAAGCTGGGGGCTGGATTGGAGCTCAAGATGGAAGATATAACTTATAAGGTTTTGAAGAATTCGGTTAAAACTGTTTTATCGGATACAAGCTACAAAGCAAGCAGTTCTAAGATAGGTAGGTCATTCGTAGAGGCAGGAGGCTATAAGGCAGCAGCAAAACATATACTTGATTTTATAAAACAAATATAAACATTTGATAAAATATTTTTGACGTACTTAATTGGAATAATTTATAATATATATTAAGAGATAAAAACACGATCCGGTTGGTAGTCCGGATGCAGGAGTATTCCTGTCAGTAACCTGCCCTCCTGGGGTTGTCCCTTCTCTTTATAATCAAACTAGGCATATTGAAAACATAACTTCCCGGATAATTTCGCTTTCTAAGTTAACTTAACTTGTGAACACACGCTCAAAACGGGAAGTAATATTTCAATCATGCCTTAACAGGAGGAAATACAAATGCATATTAAACTTACAGTGTTCTTTGAAGAACCTTTTTGGGTTGGCGTTTTTGAGAGAGTCGAGGATGGGATGCTTGAAACCTCCAAAGTTGTTTTTGGTGCAGAACCAAAAGATTATGAGGTTTATTTCTATTTGCTTAAAAACTACTCAAAATTGGTTTTTAGCAGACCTATTGAGATTGATAGCAGGGAGGAAAAGAAGATTAACCCTAAAAGGCTTCATCGCATAGTTAAGAAGGAAATGGCAAAGACTGGTGTGGGTACAAAGGCACAGCAGGTGATGAAACTAGAGCATGAACTTAAAAAAGTGGAAAGAAAACAGACTTCCAAAGAAAAAAAGGAAGAACTAAAACAGATTAAGTTTGAAATGAAACAGGAAAAAAAGAAAGAGAAAAAAAAGGGACACTAATCACTTTTATCTAATATAAAGGAGCCGATTTAAATGGATAGTCAAAGGTTGGATCTCAATTTGGACTTAAATCAAATTAAGGACCATAATGGGTATAAGGAGATGTGGAAAAAACTAGGCAGGGTTGAAATACGTATGGTTGAAAAGTACGAAGAGTGCAAGCATTGTCTGGGTGATAGTTTTATTTATGAAAATCCCTATAAAAAGCCCGAAGGTGTTTGTACCGCTCTTTTACATGTGCTTGATCTGTATATATGGAGGGTAACATTGGGGTTTCCGTCTTGGAACGGCAAGGGTAGAAGGATTTTTAAGCTGCATTGTCCTGATCCTAAGGGAACGGTCTGGGAAATGAAAAAGATTGAAGATTAACAATTGGGATTGGAAATTAAGGGGTGCCGGGTTTAAGTAGTTTAATACCGGCACCCCTTAATTATTGCTTTGCTTTTTTATCACGATAATAATAGAGACTGTCAATTGATCCTTTTATATTCACCGATAGTAGTGATTAGCTATAATACATACAAATACAGACCTTAGTAAACACTTACTGTTTTAAATATATTTATATGATTATTAAAAAAGTGTTATAAGATTTGACTTTGTGTACGATAAACTATTGTAACTTATTTAGAAGGCTAATTATAACTATTATTCCAATGAAAGGAGTATTTAAATGGCACAAGTATTGGAAGAAGTTTTAGGAGTTAGTGAAAATACCCAGAAGGATAAATACCTGACATTTGCACTGGGTAAGGAAGAGTATGGGATAGAAATAAGGTATGTAACTGAAATTATTGGATTGCAAGCAATTACAGAGGTGCCTGAGTTCTCAGGTTATTTAAAAGGGATTGTCAATCTCAGAGGAAAGATTATCCCGGTCATTGATGTAAGACTTAGATTTAATAAAGAGACAAAGGAGTATAATGACAGGACTTGTACAATAGTGATTGAAGTAAATGGTATTTGTGTGGGATTAATCGTAGACAATGTAGCTGAGGTCTTGTCAATCACTGAAGAAAACATTGTTCCGCCTCCGAATATATCCAATGAGCAAAATAAATATATAAAAGGCATTGGTAAGGTTGATAGCAATGTGAAGCTTATACTGGATTGTGAAAAACTGCTGAGTGATTTTGAAATGCCAGGATTAAATAGCATTGAATAAATATGATTCATCAATTTAAATATAAAATATTAGGAGGCATGCCAACATGCAATGGTTTTATAACTTAAAAATATCTTTAAAGCTGGTAATAGGATTTGTTGTTGTAGCAATGATTGCTGGTGTTGTTGGAGTCACAGGTGTTATTAATATTAAGTCAATTGATAATGATTATACTCAGATGTATAAGCAAAACACTGTGCCACTTGGTTATCTGGAAAAAGCGGCTGTTCAATTCCAAAGAGTAAGATTTACTATTATATATATAATAGCTAATGACAGTGGGTTTGATACATACATGGAAAATATAAAAAAATATGATAAGGAGGTTGATGACAATTTAGCTGAGTGCAAAAAACTTATAACTACTGATGCTGAGCAAAAGGAATTTGATAACATTGGAACTTCTATGGAAAAGTACAAAAGTTTTCGTGCTGAATGCCTTAATTTAGCATTGCTTAATAATGACAAAGAAGCATTGGAAATGACAAAAGGAGAATTTGGAGAATTGTCTACAAAAATTGATGATTCAATAACCAAACTGTATGAGTTAAACCTTGATGAGGCCGCAAAGAGGTCGGATGAAAACTCAGCGACTGCCAATCAAGCGGTTTTAATGATGATTATATTCATAGGAGTAGGAATGGTGCTGGCTGTAGTGCTTGGACTTTTCATATCACGTATTATAAGCAACCCTATAAGAAAGATGGTTGAAGCGGCTGACAAGCTTGCAGTTGGTGATGTAAATGTGAATGTTGAGGCAACTTCTAAGGATGAAATCGGCAGCCTTTTGCAATCTTTTGGAAGAATGGTGGAAAATATCCGTGAACAGGCACTTGCAGCAGAGAAAATTGCAGCAGGTGACTTAACAGTTAAGGTGAAGGTTAAATCGGAAAATGACCTGCTCGGTAAAAAACTTAGTGAAATGATAGAGACAAACAATGAAATACTTTCCAATATCAGTTCGGCTTCGGATCAGGTTGCTGCAGGAGCAAGACAGGTATCTGCTTCCAGTCAGATGCTGTCCCAGGGATCTACCGAGCAGGCCAGTTCCATTGAAGAAATAACCTCTTCCATGACTCAGGTTGCATCACAGACCAAACAAAATGCTGCAAATGCCAATCAGGCAAACCAACTTGCATTAACTGCAAAAGAAAATGCGGTACAGGGAAACAGCCAGATGCAGGGGATGGTTAAGGCCATGGCGGAAATTAACGATTCATCAGCTAATATATCCAAAATAATTAAAGTGATAGACGAGATAGCATTTCAGACCAATATACTTGCACTAAATGCAGCTGTCGAAGCAGCAAGGGCAGGACAGCACGGCAAAGGGTTTGCTGTAGTGGCTGAGGAAGTTAGAAATCTTGCAGCAAGAAGTGCAAATGCGGCAAAGGAAACTACAGAGATGATAGAGAATTCAATCAAAAAAGTTGAAACAGGAACAGAAATTGCAAATAATACGGCAGAGGCTTTGAATAAGATTGTTGATGGAGTAACCACAGCTGCTGAACTTGTTGGAGATATTGCAGCTGCGTCAAATGAGCAGGCATCAGGCATAGCACAGATTAACCAGGCAATTTCACAGGTAGCACAGGTTGTTCAGACCAATTCTGCAACAGCTGAAGAAAGTGCGTCTGCAAGTGAAGAGTTATCCAGTCAGGCAGAACTTCTAAAAAGTGCAGTCAGCAGATTCCGTCTTAGCAAAGTAAAGTCCAATTCAGGTTTTGACGGCGGATTAAACTCCGATATGGTTCGTATGATAGAAAATATTGTGGAAAAAAAGAAGGTTAACAGTCATTTAGATCAATTAAGTAGTGTTTCTGCAGGAGATAACCATTCAAAGGAGATATCCCCAAAAGCAACAATATCTCTAGAGGATAATAACTTCGGGAAGTATTGATCTATGTTAAGTAATGATTGAAATATTACTTCCGATTCTGAGCGGGTGTTCACGAGTTAAGTGAACACGTAAGCGAAGATTTGTCGGAAGTTATATTTTCAACATTACTAAAGTAATGATTGAGCTAAATATATAGAATTTGTTGGATAAGAGGTGATCCTCTTGTCCAACAATCGATTGGTGAAAAATATGATGCCTATAACAGAAAAAGAATTTAACCAGCTGGTGAATTTAATTAAAACAAAATACGGAGTTAATCTTTCTAACAAAAAAGCATTAGTTATTGGAAGATTGCAGAATTATGCGGAGCAAAGCGGCTTTAAAAGCTTCTCTGAATACTTGGAATTTGTCCTGTCTGACAAAACCGGAAGTGCACTAACTACCTTGATAAATAAGTTAACAACAAACCATACTTATTTTATGAGGGAGCCGGAGCATTTTAACTTTTTCCGAAACACAGTACTCCCATATTTGGAAGCAGCAGAATCTGCAAAAAAAGATTTGCGTATATGGAGTGCCGGATGTTCAACTGGCGAAGAGCCATATACAATTGCCATGATTATAGATGAGTATTTTGGAACTGAAAAAGGCTTATGGGATACAATAATACTGGCAACAGATATATCTACAAAAGTCCTTGAAACAGCTTTTAATGGCATTTATTCAAATGAAGGGATTGAAGCACTGCCGCAAAAATGGAAAAGGGATTATTTTATAAAGTTTAATGAAGAAAATAGTAGTATAGCCGATAAGCTTAAAAAAGAGGTTGTTTTCAAAAAATTCAATCTTATGCAGGAGTTTTTTCCTTTCAGAAACAGATTCCATGTTATATTTTGCAGAAATGTAATGATTTATTTTGACTTAAAAACAAGAATTGATCTTGTAAATAAATTTTATGATTTATTGGAACCGGGAGGCTACCTGTTTATAGGTCACTCAGAGTCGTTGATCCGTGAAGAAACAAAATTTAAATATATTTTGCCTGCTGTTTACAGAAAGGGGTAGATGAAAAAACGATAGATGTGATTCTGATACTCCTGTAAGAATTGTAATTCAATATAAATAACGGACTTCATATCACAAATTTTATTGAATTACAATACCCTGAGGCTGACCTTAAACATTGCACCATTACTGGAGTTTTCTGCTGAAATTATACCGTTGTGCTTTTCTACCACATTTTTGCTTATAGCCAGCCCCAAACCGAAATGCCCTTTTTTTCCTTTATAAAACCTCTCAAAAATATTGGGTAGCTCGTCCTTATCAATTCCAGGTCCGTCATCGCTTATTATGGTTTCTATAATGTCATCTTCAACTAATTTGGAGCTTACATGTATTGTGGATTTGGCATACCTGATACAGTTGCCTATAATATTTGTAAATGCTCTGGAGAGTTTTTCAAAGTCTCCGTTTATTATTAAATCACCTGTTTTTGTATCTGAAGTAATATTTATATTGTTTTTTATAGCTATAACACTCATCCTTTCAATGCAGCTGTTAATTAGCTCACCGAAATTCAGGCTCTCAAAGCGATAGTTTTCCTCAATGGTGTCGAGTCGTGACAAATAAAGCAAATCCTCTACAAGATGGGTCATTCTCTTTGTTTCATCTATTATGATATCCGAGGCATTGTTTTTCTCCACAACATCATACTTGATGCCCTCTGCATAGCTTTGGATGGACATCAGAGGAGTCCTGAACTCATGGGAAGCATTTTGAAGAAATGTCTTCTGTGCCTTATCATATGACTCGAGTTTTTCAGACATGGTATTTATGTTGTTGACAAAATCCTGCAATTCATCGTCTACAGGCATATGAATTTTTTTTCCGAAATTACGTTCTGCAATTTCTCCAATATGTTTGTTTAAAGAAGTAAATGGGGCGGATATTTTCCTTGCCACAAGAGACGAAAATATGCTTATTATTAGTGCTGATAAAATGAGAATGGCTAAAAGTATTGTGTTAATTACCCATTGTAATTGATTGACCTTCTTCATGCTGGAATAGATAACTATCCAACCCAGACCGAAATCGTTTTTATTATGAACAGGTTTTATTATAGCTATATATGAAGTGCCGTCCAGACTAAAATCCATAAATTGTTGCATTGGTTTATCATTCAGTACCTCTACTGCTTTAGTAAATTTATCTAATATATTGTCAGGCATCTTGAAGTATTCACCATCAATAGAAATTATTGGGTTGTTATTGCTATCTAACAAAATATAATCTGCATTTAACAAAGAAGCCTGCTCACGTAATGAACGGTCTAAAGATAAGTAGAACCTGAATGGATCATTTTTTTCCAGTCGGTTTGTATTTTGATTTCCTTGAAGTTTTGGATGAGGCCTTTTATCACCCTCTTTGGAAAAAAAGTCTGGACCTCTGCGTAAGGTTGTTGATTCAGCTCGAGAAGCTATGGAATTTAACTGTTCTTTGACATCGCTTTCAATATATAACCGGATTGCTATATTGAATACTATTGTCGTCAGTGCTATCAGAACAGCTATAACAGCGATATTATATTTGAAAATCCTCCATTTTATGGTGTTTCTCTTCATAAGATCAATCCTTTTCTTCAACTTTGAATCCAAAGCCCCATACAGTTTCTATTTTTAAACTGGATCCACTGTCTGCAAGTTTCTTGCGGATTCTTTTTACCATATCATCTGTTGCCCTTGTCTCGACTTCATTTTCGAAGCCCCATATTTTATCAAGAAGTTCACTTCTGCTTACAGCTTTGTTCTTGTTTTCGGTAAGATAATTAAGAAGTGCAAATTCCATGCCTGTGAGTCCTATGTTTTTTCCTCCGACTAATGCCTGTTTTAAATCTGTATTTATTTCAACATCAGCTACTGACAGTATTCCTGACTGTGTGGATTTTGTCTTGTCCAGTTCAATTCTGCGAAAAATACTTTTAATCCTTGCTATAAGCTCCATTGGACTAAATGGCTTTGTGAGATAATCATCACTTCCCAAAGTAAGACCGGCTATTTTATCCGGCTCGGTGTCTTTTGCAGATACAATTATTATAGGTACAGTGCTTTTCTGCCTGATTGCCGAGCAAAGGGAGAAACCGTCCAATTCAGGCATCATAACATCTATAACCAGCATATCGGCAGGTTTTTCATTAAATGCATCGAGTATAGTACGTCCGTCATTGAACGTTTCTACCTCGAATCCTTCTTTTACCAAGAAGGATTTTATTATGTTGCAAATATTAACTTCATCATCAGCTATATAGATTAGTTTTTTATCAGCCATGTATATTCACCTCTATATATATTTTATCATGAACATGGCAAAATAACAGGCCTTAGTCAATTATGCCTTATTTTTGCCACACTATTTGTGTATTGGAAAAATTACTAAAACATACAGCTTCAATAAGTTGAGGTTCTAATAACTCTTTTTCAGCTTCATTTCTATGTTTGACATTTCTTGACTAACTTCTGCCTCATTTTAGCGGGGATTTATCTTTTAAGATTGAAGTACAATAATATCATGATGCAGGATTCAAATTTAAATCCTGTTAATTTCTAAAAGTATTAATATTAAAGCAAAGGAGGTCTTAGAATAAATTTCACTCCATATCAAAAGTTTTACCCAGTTGATAAATTACTATATCAGTGATTACTTAAAAAATATGATATTAAATGAAAGAGGTGCTAAAGTTTATGAAGATTTCAAGAATTATTGCAACTTCAACAGTTGCAGCATGCTTAATAGCAACGAGCGTATTTGCGGTTAATACTACAAGTACTCCAACTCCAACAAAAGCTACAGTAACTCCAAGCAGTCAAAAAGGTAGACTGCCTAACAAAGAGGGCATGAACAGAAAAGGTCATAGAGGATCCCAAGATTTTTATAAGATGAAGGGAGAATGCCTTACAAACCTTGTAACAGACAAAACAATAACAAGTGAACAGAAAACAGCAATAGAAAATGCAATAAAGGCAGCAAGAGAAGCCAATAAGGACATAAAGGAAGCATTGGATACACTGGTAAAGGCAGGAACTATTACCCAGGCACAGGAAGATGCAATAATAAAAGCAATGCCGCAAGGTAAAGGAGGTCCAAGAGGATTCCATAGTAACAAGTTAGTAGAGCTTGTAACAGCAAAAACAATAACAAGTGAACAGAAAACAGCAATAGAAAATGCAATAAAGGCAGCAAGAGAAGCTAATAATGACGTAAAGGAAGCATTGGATACACTGGTAAAGGCAGGAACCATAACACAGACACAGGAAGATGCAGTAATAAAGGCAATGTTGCAAGGTAAAGGAGGTCCAAGGGGATTCCATAATAACAAATTGGATGAGCTTGTAACAGCAAAAACAATAACAAGTGAACAGAAAACAGCTATAGAAAATGCAATAAAAGCAGCAAGGGAAGCCAAGAAGGATATAAAAGAAGCGTTGGATGCGTTGGTAAAGGCAGGAACTATTACCCAGGCACAGGAAGATGCAGTAATAAAAGCAATGCCACAGGGTAAAGGAAAGCACATGGGAATGCATAAAAATAGATCTTTTGGTAAACCTTCAACAACTGAAACCACACCTAAAGAAACACCTAAAGCAACACCGGCTCGATAATAAAGTAAATTAATAATAACTCCTTCCGATGTATTTATATATTAGAAAAACACCTGCAAGAATATGCGGGTGTTTTTCTGTTATATGGAATTTCTTGCGTTTAATATAAAATGAATTTGTTTTTTGGTAAATAGTAGATTATAATTGTTAAAAGCTATATGAAAAGGTCAATGACTTTCATACTGATTATAATTTTTTGAAAGGGTGAGGTATATGTTTAAAAGACTTACAGCATTATTGGTGGCAGGTGTCATGGTACTGGGTATTCCCATTGCTGCTGGTGCTTCTAGAAATAAGGCCGGCAAAAACAGCAAATTTCATATTTCGGAAACGGAACGCTTTAAGGAATATGCTAGAATAAGCAGTTTTAATAAGATTATGGACAAGCGCCGGAATTCTAAATCAAAAGATGAACGGGAAATAAAAATGAATATTGAGAAGTATCTGAATGCTGCTGCCCAAAACAGTAACTTTCATGGTACGGTTTTAGTAGAAAAGGCTGGTAAGGTTATACTGGCAAAAGGCTACGGCATGGCGAATTATGAAAATAGTATTCCAAATACAACATCAACTCGTTTTGCGATAGGATCAATGACAAAGCAGTTTACAGCTATGGCTATTATGCAGCTATTAGAAAGAGGAAAACTGAAGCTTGATGACAAGCTTATAAAGTATTTCCCAGATTTTCCTCGTGGTGAGGAAATAACTATTCATCATTTGCTAACCCATACATCAGGTATTGCCAACTACACAAATTTGGCTGAGTATTGGGCTCTTGATCCGGAAAATGTAAGCGAAGATATAATATTGAACCTGTTTAAAAACAAACCTTTGGAATTTAATCCGGGAGAGAATTGGAATTACAGTAATTCAGGATACTTTTTGCTTGGGGTCATTGTAGAAAAAATTACAGGTAAAAGCCTTGATAGCTATTGGCACAAGAACATTTTTGAACCCCTGAAAATGAAAAATACTGGAATATTATATAAGAAGGGCAAAAAGATGATTGATACTGTTGGATATGTAGGATATCTTGATATTCAGCCGATAGATGATTTATTGACATTCAAAACTACATATGGTGCAGGGTGTTTATATTCTACTGTAGGTGATATGTTTATTTGGGACAGAGCTCTTTATACATGCAAACTGGCTAGCAAAAAGACTATGGATATGATATTTTCTCCTCAAGTTGATACAAAAGCTATAGGATATTATGGATATGGTTGGGTTATACAAGGGGAAGGAAAGGATAAGGAAATATTTCATGATGGGGCATTACTAGGTTTTAGCTCTATTATCTCCAGATATGTTGAGAGAAACACAGGTATTATAATACTCACAAATAATAATTCAAACGGTTCTGGTATATTTAAAATTAAAAGTGACATAAACTCCATACTTCTAGGAAAAGAAGTAGACCTACCAGTTGAAAAGAAGGCAATAACTTTAGATGCGGAAATAATAGATGGCCTTGTTGGCAATTATGAAATAGCACCGGGATTGTATTGTATTATAACCAGGGAAGAAAATCATGTCTATGCACAAATTACCGGGCAGGAAAAAATAGAAGTATTCCCAGAGTCTGATACTAAATTTTTCTATAGGATTGTTGATGCACAGATTACTTTCGTTAAGGATACTAATGATAGGTTAGAAGGTTTGATTATCAATCAAAACGGTGCCAGTATTCAGGCAAAGAGGATTGAAGATGATGGAGGCCAAGTTTTGCAGCAGGCTGCATAATAACAAAATGAATTAAAATATTGGGGTTGAGGAGGAACAGGCTAGCATTATTCAATTACATAATATTGATCACCATCATTAGATGCTGAGCCTACACCTCCCTTAAATCTTATATACCTCTTACCTATCTTTCCATTATATTTGGGAATATTCTGGTCGACTACCCAAACTCCTCTGTTATCCTGACTTAAATATAATGCAGCATGGTTTCCGGTACGAAGGTTTGGATATCGTCCATCAATGAAGGTTGCTATGGCAGTACCGACTGCTATATCTGTATTATCTCTTACTTTTACTCCCTGCTTCCAATTTTCACTTGCACCATGCGGTGCTCCAGCATAGATCTGGACTAACGCAACACATTGGCCGCTGCCTGCCTTTGTATGGTTTACAAGTGATTCAGCACTACTATAAATATAAGGCATTTCGTGTATTCTCCTTTTCTATGGATAAATGCTTGTCCATTCACTTTAAATTATTTCAATTTTATACTACAATTTTTTTGCTGTCAAACAGAGCATATATAATGGCTTTTATCTATAATAAAAGTATTATTTATCAAAATGCTATGATTTTTGTAATGGATGAATTATAATTGTTAAAAAGCACAAAATCCTTAAGGAAAAGAGGATTGCGAAGATGTTTAAATTTATTGATGCGAAATATAGAGATATATTGGATATACCTGAATTATCAATAGAATCTGGTAAAATTACAACCCTAATTGGTGAGAGCGGCAGCGGTAAATCAACTGCACTAAAGATGTTGAATAAAATGATATCTCCAACCCAGGGGAAAATATTGTATCACGGCACAAACCTTAACAACATTAATTCAGTTTCCCATAGAAGAAATGTTATTATGCTTTCACAAAAGCCTGTCATTTTTGATGGGAACGTCAGGGATAATCTTTCTATGGGGTTCAAATTTCAGGGGTTGGAGCTGCCAACAGACGATAATTGTTATAAGATATTGGAACAGGTGAAGCTTTCTAAGGATCTGGATAGTCCGGCGAATGTCCTATCAGGAGGGGAAAAGCAAAGGCTTGCCATTGGAAGGGTGCTTCTTTTAAATCCTGAGGTATATCTTTTGGATGAACCTTCGTCTGCACTTGATGATGCAACAGAGGAAGCAATTATTCAATTGGTAGTCCAAAATGCAGCAAGTCAAAATAAGACCATTATAATGGTAACCCATTCTAAAATAATTGCCGAAAAATATTCCCATGTTATCATTGAGATATCCAAAGGGAGAGTTAAACGGAGGTTTGATAATGGACGGAATAATTAATCTTACAGCCATACAGGTTGGTTTAGCGTACATATTTATATTGATGGTGCTTGTAATTGTCAGGATAAGAGGTATAAAGAAGGAAAAGGAGATATTGATATCATCAGTAAGAATGAGCCTTCAGTTGATATTAACAGGGTACATACTGGTATACATCTTTGATAACCCCAATCCCGTTGCTACTGGAGCAATAATTGTGCTTATGGAAGCATTTGCAGTTTTTACGGTTTTAAAAAGGTATAAGGGCAAGCTATCAATTCCTTTAAAGAAAGTTATTATCCTTTCATTGTCAATAGGCACTTTATCATGCCTCATATACTTTTTGCTGGTTGTAGTCCGTATTTCGCCCTGGTATAACCCGAGATACTTTATACCGATAGCCGGAATGATTATTGGAAATTCAATGACAGGTGTGTCTCTGGCTGTAAAATCCCTAATTGAAGGTATGACAATCCAGAGGGACTTGGTTGAGGAAGCTTTGGTCCTTGGTGCAACGCCTAAAACGGCTACAAAAGCTATTATTGATAATACTTTTGATTCAGCGATTATGCCTACGATTAACCAGATGGTTGGGATGGGGATAATATTTCTGCCCGGTATGATGACAGGTCAGATATTATCAGGAACTTCACCTACTACAGCTATTGCGTACCAGATTGCTATCATGCTTGGAATTTTAGGAAGTGTGGCTCTTTCTGTTATAATAATGCTGCAGCTGGGCTATCGTACTTTCTTTAATAAACAGGATCAACTATTTTGAATGTAAATAAAAGTCATCAGATGTAAAATGAGTAATACAGAACGTGTAGTTAATAGGGAATGGCTATAATTATTAAAAAAATTAATCTAATTAATTAGGGATGGATCAAAATGAATGGTATCTTCGAATTTGTAGGTAATTGTTTAAAAAGCACTTATGTAGAGCTGTTTCTGTATCTGGTTTTACCGGCTTTCCTCACACTTTGGTTATGGAAATCCAAAAACAGAAGTAAATTTGGACTCTTAATAAAGACAGCGGGGATAGGAACTTTTATTCTAGCTTTATTTTGGGTACCTTACAGGGAAACATCAATTGGCTATTACACAAATTATATTCTGTTGATGCTTTTTTTGGCTGCTGCGGTTATGGCGTTTATGAAGGTCAGAGGAGTTAGATTTTTTGATGTTATAACTATAAAAGGCATAGCTATTGTTGTCCCTGGAATTATTTCGATATTGTTTATGGGATATGTAAGCATAAATGGAATAAGTGGTTTCTTCTATGATGAAAAACCCATCGAGATGATGTTTCCGTTAAAAAACGGGGCCTATGCTGTAATACAGGGAGGCAATGGAGCCTCAAGCTATCTGGCGAATTACCATTATTATGCCTGGGGGTTTGGAACAGAAGAAGATACACTTAATAAGTTTTCAACAGATATTGTTAAGCTGAACAAATTGGGTTTTTGTTTTAATACACTGAGTTTTTTGTTTAATAATGATTTACCAAAAGACTTAAGCAAATACGAGATGTTTTCTGAACCTTTATATAGCCCATGTGAAGGAGAGGTATGGAGTGTAGAGGATGGAAATGAGGATCTTAAACCTTCAAAGAATGAAATTTATGCTCCAAGCAATAATGTTGTTATTAAATTTAATGAGAATTATTATGTTGCATTGCATCATTTGAAAAGGGATAGTATAAAGGTTGCGGCAGGAGATAAGGTAAAGCAGGGACAGCTTTTAGGGGAGATTGGTAACAGTGGTAACACCACTATACCGCATCTGCATATTCAGGTATGGAAAAATGATGGTACAAATTATATAGGGGTGCCTATTCACTTTAATGGCAGCTTCCCGGTAAAAAATAAGGTTTATTTCAAGTAGAAAGCAATATATTCCTATGTTCTTATGCACAATTGAAAAACTATATAAACTGTGATATAGTAAAACATAATAATGGAATTATGAAGGTTCCCAAGGTTACTATGTAAAATTAATTGATTTTTATATAATCAAGGAATGACTTACTTAGTTATTCCGATTATCAAATTGACTGCAGAGCAGACCCATGAAGGGACTAAATTTTAAATTCGCCCTTTTTGGGTTTATTATTTTGTAGAGGAGTCGATAACATGCATATGGCGGATGCATTGATTTCACCGCTGGTTGGTGGAACTATGATGGCTGCAACTACTACAGCTGCAGCTTATTCAATTAAAAAAGTACACAATGAGATGGATGAAAAGAAAATTCCCTTAATGGGTGTAATGGGTGCATTTATATTTGCTGCACAAATGATTAATTTCTCAATACCCGGAACAGGATCAAGCGGGCATCTTGGAGGAGGTTTGCTTCTGGCAATAATGCTTGGGCCTTATGGGGGATTTCTCACAATGGCATCCATTTTGCTAATTCAAGCCCTTCTTTTTGGTGATGGAGGACTTTTAGCGTACGGATGTAATGTATTTAATCTGGGTTTTTATACCTGCTTTATTGCATACCCGCTTATTTATAAGAGTTTTATTAAAAAGGCTGTAAGTTCCGGACGAATACTAATAGCATCACTGATATCGTCGGTACTGGGACTGCAGATGGGTTCCTTAAGCGTTGTTCTTGAGGCTGTTTTATCTGGTAAAACAGAGCTGCCGTTTAAAACTTTTGTGATGTTTATGCAGCCGATACACCTTGCAATAGGAGTAATTGAAGGTTTTGTTACTGCAGCTGTCGTGACCTTTATATGGAATTCCAGGCCGGAGATTTTGGAAAAAGCAGCTTCAGGTGAAAAGCTGGGTGCAGTATCATTAAAGAAAACCTTGATAGGACTTTGTGTTTCGGTTTTGATTATCGGGGGATGTCTTTCGTGGTTTGCTTCATCCAACCCGGACGGTCTTGAATGGTCTATTTTTAAGACTTCAGGCAAACCGGAAATCGAAACATCGGATGGTATTCACAAGACCATGTCTAAGGTTCAAAGTAAAACTGCAGTATTACCCGATTATGGTTTTAAAACCAAAGATGAAAAGGCAGCTGATGAAAATGCTGCAAAAAATGAAAGCCAATCTCAAAACAGCAGTGATTGGGGCTCTGTAAACACAGGCACCAGTTTTTCAGGTATTGTTGGCGGTGCTGTAACCCTTGGATTTGTGGTACTGGTGGGCTTTGTTGCAAGCATTTTAAACAAAAGGAAAATAAATTTAAAATCAAGGATTTGATTAGATATATGTCAAGCATTGTGAATTCTTTATATAGTATGAGGCATATGGACGATCTGGCACGCAGAGAATCTATCATACACAATATACATCCTCTAGTAAAGCTCATTACTACGGTTATTTTTATAGCTGTTGTAATGTCTTTTGGAAGGTATGAAATAGGGAGGCTTCTGCCATTCTTTTTATATCCTGTGACAATTATTACTGTGTCAGATCTTCCAAAAGCACCTATATTTAAAAGAATTCTTATTGTGGAACCTTTTATTATAGGTATTGGTATATTAAATCCTCTTTTTGACAGCCAAACATTTGTTATTGGTGAGATTGTGTTATCAAAGGGATGGATCACATTCGGCTCTATTTTTATAAAGTCATTGTTGACTGTTACTGCTGCATTGCTGCTTATAGCTACAACAGGCATGGACAAACTGGCTGGTGCATTAAGAATGTTGAAGGTTCCAAGATTATTTGTACTTCAGTTGTTGTTGACATACAGGTATATATCGGTTTTGTCCGAAGAGGTTGGAAGGATGCTAAGGGCTTACTCACTGCGTGCTCCAGAGCAGAAGGGCATACATAGGAATGCATGGGCTTCATTTTCGGGACAGCTTCTCATAAGGACTTTTGACAGGGCACAGAGGGTTTATCATGCAATGTGTACCCGGGGATTTACAGGGGAATATAACACTGGAAGTGTTTCAAAAATAAAATTAAGGGATTATATATATTGGGCTTGTTGGGTGATATTTTTTGCAGCGGTGAGAATGTTTGATTTACCTGTGCTTATAGGTTCAATGATTACAGGAGTGATTTATTAGATGAGTCATCATAAACTTGAAATAAGAGATTTGCATTTTTCCTATCCTGACGGGCATAAGGCTGTAGACGGCATATCAATCAGTGTCGGCCATGGAGAGTCGGTTGGGATTATAGGGGCAAATGGGGCAGGCAAATCCACCTTGCTTATGCTGCTGATGGGAATAATCTTTCCCGATAAGGGAGAGATTATTGTAGGTGATGTGCCTGTAAATAAAAAGACGCTGCCATTTATCAGGCAAAGAGTAGGTATGGTCTTCCAAGATCCTGAGGATCAGCTTTTTATGCCTACGGTGTATGATGATGTGGCATTTGGACCCCGGAATTATAAGCTTGATGAGAAGGATGTGGAAAAAAGGGTACTTTATGCATTGGACCTGGTTGGTATAACACATTTGAAAGACCGTGCACCCTTCAAGCTGTCAGGTGGGGAAAAACGTGCTGCAGCTATAGCAACGGTACTATCCATGACACCAGATATACTGGTTATGGATGAACCTACTTCTGCACTCGATCATAGGTCAAGAAAAAAGATCATGGGTATTTTGAAGGGATTCGAGCATACAAAGATTATTACCAGCCATGACCTGGATATGTTGATGGATATATGCAAGCGGATTGTTATTATTAAGGATGGGAAGGTATTGGCTGATGGACTGGCCGTGGACATTTTAACTGACAGCAGGCTTTTGGATAGCTGCGGGCTGGAAGTTCCTCTTTCTCTACAGAATTGCCCTAAATGTGGTATGGCTAAAAATAGTGAGAAATAAAAAGAATGAAATTGGAAGGTGTTATTTATGAAACTAAAAATTGCATTTGTATGTACAGGTAATTCATGCAGGAGCCAGATGGCTGAAGGATGGGCAAGGCATTTGGGAAGTGATGTGCTGGAAGTGTATAGTGCAGGTACACACCCGACGGATAGGGTAAATGAACATGCTGTTGAAGTGATGAAAGAGGCAGGAGTTGATTTAAGCAGTCATTATCCAAAGACCCTTGAGGATATTCCATTTGAGATAGATATATTGATTAAGATGGGGTGCGGGGTTGTGTGTCCATTTGTCCCTAACAAGTATGAAGAGGACTGGGGCCTTGAAGATCCGGTAGGTAAGCCTATTGATGAGTTTAGAAAGATAAGGGACATAATAAAGTCAAAGACTATTGAGCTAATGGAAAAGGTACGTAATGGAAGTTATGTATGAAAAAATTGGTGTTTTACCTGTAATATTTAGCTGCATAACATATTGAATTATGTCGCATATAGGTATATAATTAAGAATGCGAATAGAATATTCGTTAGGTGAGGTTCCTATACAAATATACGCTACTGCCGAAATAAGGTTTTACTTAACGTAGCTGGAGCATTTTTCCAAAGTTGTATAGTGCTAAAGCTCAACGAGTGAAGGAGCAATAAAGGCGTTTTTCCGTCACTCTTTGTTGGCGGTTTTTTTAATGTCCAGGTAATTTTTCATTCATGCCTTAACAAAATTATAAGCTGAATTTATGGAGGTGAACGGTATGGACTATGACCCTGATAGTAGTAATTACATAAGCTATTTTCCAGTGTTTAAAGGTTTATTTGCCATGCCGTTAACTAGTATTACGGCTTAATCCAGGCATATAAACCCTCAGGTTTTATTTGATTATTAAAAAAAGAGGGTGATTTTATGGTTGAAATCTTCAAATCAGTTAATAACGAGATAGTTCATACAACTACGTTTGATGAAGGTGTATGGGTAAATCTTGTTAATCCCAGTGAGGAAGAAATTGAAAAAGTTAGAAGTGCATTAAATGTTGAAATAGACTTTTTAAAAGCAGCACTTGACGAAGAAGAACGTGCCAGAATAGAAAGCGATAATGGACAAACACTTATACTTGTTGACATACCTGTTGTTGAAAAAGAGGGCAAAATGAATGTTTACACTACCATCCCTCTTGCTATAATACTTATCAAGCATATCATTATTACTGTTTGCTTGAAGGAGGATACACTGCTTAAAGATTTCATGAGCAACAAGGTCAAGACTTTTTTCACACAGTACAAGACAAGATTTGTTTTGCAGATACTCTATAAAAACGCTACACGTTATCTGCAGTTCCTAAAACATATTGACAAGACAACTACAAGAATAGAACAGGATTTGCACAAATCCATGAAGAACAAGGAACTCATTCAGATGTTAAAGCTGGAAAAGAGTCTTGTTTACTTCTCTACAGCACTTAAATCCAACGAAGTTGTTCTTGAAAAGCTTATGAAATATGAACATATTAAGAACTATCCGGAAGACACTGAACTTCTTGAGGATGTAATAATTGAAAACAAACAGGCTATAGAAATGGCTAACATATATAGTAACATATTAACAGGGACAATGGATGCTTTTGCTTCCATTATTTCGAACAATTTAAATATAGTCATGAAATTCTTGACATCTGTTACCATTGTTATGGCTATTCCTACAATGATATCCAGCTTTTTTGGAATGAATGTAAATCTGCCGCTTTCAGCAACAGGAAAATTTTCTTTCTGGATAATTGCAGGTGTAGCATTTGCGATGTGTTCGATAACTGGAATATTCCTATATAGAAAGAAAATGTTTTAGATTTATATGTTCTATTTATATATTGTATAGAAAACCTGCATGAATAAAAATCTATGTAGGTTTTTTATTATTCTTGGCGACTTTTATAAAATAAAAATAAAAAAATGTTATAGAAACTAAAAAATAGGTGTATAATATAAATGCAAATGCAAATCATTATTATTTTCATTAGGAGAAGTGATTTATGAATAAGTATTATATAAGGTTGTTAATAGCTATTGTTATCGGAATTTTTATGTTTTCTTCATGCGGCAAGTCTCCGGAGACTGCCAGCACTAATAATCCAAAGCAGTTTACAATAGTTACATCATTCTATCCAATGTACGTATCTGCAATAAATGTGGCAAAAGATATTCCAGGTGTAAGGGTTGTAAATATGACTGAGCCCCAGACAGGGTGCCTTCATGATTACCAATTGTCTCCTTCAGATTTAAAGACTCTTGAAAGTGCTGATGTCTTTGTAGTAAATGGTGCGGGGATGGAAACATTCATCGACAAGGCAGTAGGGCAGATGCCAAGCCTGAAGGTCATTGAAGCTTCAAAGGGAATAGAGCTTATCAAGAATTCGTCTGATGGTGAGGAAAACCCCCATGTATGGGTGAGCATAACAGATGCTATTAAGCAGGTCAAAAATATGAGTGAGCAATTGGCCTTGGTAAATCCGGATAATTCAGATAAGTATAATAAAAACGGCGAGGATTATATAAAAAAGCTAGAGGCTTTGAGGGACAAAATGCATAAGGAGCTTGATAGTATTAAAAACAGAGATATCGTAACCTTCCACGAGTCTTTTCCGTACTTTGCAAAGGAGTTTAACCTTAATATTGTTTCCGTCATAGAGCGTGAGCCAGGTTCTGAACCAAGTGCCGGAGAAATAGCGGACACTATTGAGAAAATTAAAAAAGCTAAAGTAAAAGCTTTGTTTGCCGAGCCGCAGTATTCTAAGAAGGCTGCAGAATCAATAGCAAGTCAGACAGGAGCAAAGGTCTATACCCTTGACCCAATTGTCACTGGTTCTCAGGATGGTGATATTGACGGGTATATTAAAAAGATGGAGCAAAATCTTAAATCACTGGTAGAGGCTTTAAAAATATGAATGATGAAAACATGTTCCATAAGGATGTAGAAAAAAGTTCACATCAAAAAGATAAAGGCTGTAAAGATGCCTGTTGCGGATTTTGCTGCACCAGGCTAAAGGATTTTGGTGTAACTATTGGAAAAACTGAGATATTAAAAGACGTGAACCTTCATATACATTGCGGAGAATTAACTGCTATAATAGGACCTAACGGTGCAGGGAAAAGCACACTGCTAAAGGCTATGCTTGGTGATTTGAAGGCTACGGGTGAGCTTAGGTACATTGATGCAAAAGGCAGACGTAACGGGAAACCTCTTATTGGATATGTGCCACAGTACTTAAATTTTGATGCCGGCTCACCCACCAGCGTGCTGGATTTGTTCATGGCATGCCGGTTTAAATTTCCAGTGTGGCTGTATACTCCCAAGAGAATTATAAAGCATGTAGAGGAAAGTTTGTCAAAGGTAAAGGCTGATCATCTCATAAATAGAAGGTTGGGTGCACTATCAGGCGGAGAGCTCCAAAGGGTATTGCTGGCTCTTGCTCTTGACCCTATTCCTGATTTGCTATTATTGGATGAGCCGGTTTCAGGGATTGACCATAATGGACTGGCAATATTTTATGAAACGGTTTCACAGCTTAGAAAGAATTATGACCTGTCCATAATACTCATTTCCCATGACCTTGATCTGGTGTATCAATATGCGGACAGGGTTGTTCTCCTTAAAAAAACAATCCTGGAAAACGGGAAGCCGCAAGATGTTTTCCAAAGTGAGAACTTCAATGATGTGTTTTCATTAAAATGGAAAAACGTTGATACACAGGTAAGGGGGGAGTAATTGATGGATATTTGGTATAGTATTATAGAAATACTTCCATTAGAATGGACTGGACATGCATTTATGAAAAATGCCCTACTGGCAGTTATCCTCATTTCACCTGTGTTTGGTATTTTAGGAACAATGGTTGTAAATAACAGGATGGCATTTTTCTCTGATGCATTAGGGCATGGAGCATTTACCGGTGTAGCCATTGGGGGTATGATGGGCCTGGTTCAGCCTCTTTGGTCTGCAGTTATTTTTTCTATTTTATTTTCAATAGGAATTGCAGTTATAAAACACAGGAGCAGAATGGCAAGTGATACAGTAATAGGGGTTTTTTCTTCAACAGCAATTGCTTTGGGTATTTTCATACAGACCTCCGGTGGTAAAAGTTTTGGAAAGGCAATGACATATCTTGTCGGTGACATATTAAGCATTCTTCCAAGTGAAATATTATTACTTTGGATAGTTCTTGCTTTTATTGCTATATTATGGATTGTAATATTCAATAAGCTCATGGTTGTAAGCGTAAATCCATCTCTTGCAGGAAGCAGGGGAATACATACTTTTTGGAATGAGCTTATATTCAGCATGGTTATTGCAGTTGTGGTTACGGTATCAATGTCCTGGATCGGGCTTTTGGTAATAAACTCATTTTTGGTTTTACCTGCAGCAGCTGCAAGAAACATAGCGAAGAATCAGAGGCAATACCATGTATGGGCAATCGTAATTTCCGTACTATCCGGAATTTCTGGATTAATTGCGTCTTACTATATTGAGACAGCTTCTGGTGCTACTATTGTATTGATTTCTGCAATGATATTCTTTGCGACATTTATTTACAGGAAAAGGTTTGATTAAAGTAATGACTAACGGACTGATACATATCTTTACAGTGAGGTATCTTTAGGAAGGGTGTATGAGCTTTGGATATTAAGGATTACAGGGATTTATTAAAAAAAGAAAATTTAAGGAATACCAAACATAGAAATTCAATTCTTGAGGTTATTGAAGAGAGCGGACAGCCTGTGACTGCAGAGACAATCTATTTAAAGCTTAAGGAACAGGGCGTATCCATAAGTCTTTCGACTGTTTATCGAGTTCTGGACACTTTAATTGGAAAAAATTTAGTGGTTAAGACCAGTGTAACTGATGAGAATAAAGGACTTTATGAAATTAACAGCATGGAGCACAAGCATCACCTTTTATGTATTAAATGCAGAAAGATGCTTTCCGTAGATGGATGTCCCCTTGAGGAATATGAAAGGGAGTTGGAGGAAAGGTTGGGTTTTACAATCAAAGGCCACAAGCTTGAAATGTTTGGGCTATGTGATAAATGTAAAAATTGCGATATGTAAACTTAAGCGGTTGGAGGAATAAATATGAGAGTTGCAGTAATTGACGGACAGGGCGGCGGCATGGGAAAGGCCATTGTAGAAAAGCTTAGGATTGTATTTGAGAATCATATAGAAATTCTTGCATTGGGTACAAATGCTTTAGCGGCATCTCTCATGCTCAAGGCAGGTGCAGATGAGTGTGCATCTGGAGAGAATTCTATTGTTTTTTGCTCTTCAAAAGTTGATGTTATAATAGGTCCAATAGGGATTATAGCCGCAAATTCAATGCTGGGCGAACTTACGCCTAATATGGCAAAGGCTATAGCAGAAAGCGGGCAAGAAAGATACTTATTCCCATGAACAAATGCAATATACAGATTGCTTGCGTTCGGAATGAACCTTTACTTCAGCAAATTGATGATGCAATTGAAATATTAAAAGGTTTTAATTAAGATATTTTTTGAATAAAGGGTTCTTGTCTTACAAAATATAAATAGGAAAAATAATTAGGAGGTAAATAACATGCAACTTGCTGCACACGAAGCACATGACTTACACGAGCTTACTTTAAGCTGTGTTAATTCAATTACAAATATGGCACTTTTTTTAAATCAGGTAAAAGACCCACAGCTTAAGTCCCTCATAGAAAAGCATTTTCCATATCATATCAAGGACTATAATACAAAAGTTGAGTACCTGAGCAGGACGAGCGGAGCTAAAACAGGACTTCCAGTGCCGGAAATGACTAAAATTATTGACAATTTTACTCAATCCAAAACCAATGCAAAATCCATTACCCCAAGAACCGATGTACAGCAACTGGACGACCGGGAAATTGCTACAGCCTATCTATTAACATTAAAAAGAGCTGGACGTGAATATGCATGGGCGGCTATGGAAGCCAGCAACCCGGAGATTCGTACATTCCTTGAGGATGCATTTAAAATGAGCTCGCACCATGCTTATGATGTTTGGCAGTGGATGGTATCAAAAGGATATTATCCATTAGAAGCTGCTCCTGCCGAAACTTTAGGCACTATAGCAAGTATATACAAAGCTGTTCCTGAGTCAAGTGCAGTCATACAATAGGCAAAATATTTAGGAAAGACTCGCCTTTTACGGTGAGTCTTTATTTATGCTTTGAGGTCACTCTATAGGCTTGTTATATCCTTTATCTCCAAATGGTTTTAATTTTTCCAACCACAGCTTTTTCATTTTCTTAAGCTCCCATTTCACATCAGTAACTTCATCTGCTTCCTTTTCTTCCAGCACTTCATAGGCAAAGGCCTCTGCCCCAAGTTCGCTCCATTCCTTTTGTAATTGTAAATTAGGAAACCTACCTATATCCAATTGACTCTGAATATTTAACCATTTATTTTTTAGGTTAGGATAAGAGTCTAGGAATATTTTTCCGTTGGAAGTGTTGGTTATTTTAATTACGCCCATATAAGTCTTAATTTGTTTAAATCTTTCAAGCAGTTCTTTACGGTTTTTCTTATCCATTTTTTCTCCTTTCTGATTCTATATGTTTTGTAAAAATCATTTTATATTTTTAATTATTGCAAAACACTTTCCTTGATTCATATGTTACGAAAAATTCATTTTTATATTGCAAATGCAGACGATTCAACTGAATTTGCAAATGTAAATTCTTTTTCGTAACATATATAGGCCAAGGAAGAACTTTTCTAATAACCCATAGCTTTTAATATTCTTGACAACGTGTGCAAACGCTCACCCACAAGCTCGCTGTCATTACTAAGAGCCTGGTTGAATAGCTTAATATCTTCATCAATCTTATCATTATCGGTACACACAGCAACTGTCATAGCATCACCCTGCATTCCGATTCTGTCAACATTAGGTTTTTCAGTATCGTATAACTTTTCATGCTTATAAGATTCTTCTTGAAAATATAGTTTTGTCCTGCATATAAGAATTGCCAAGTCTATCACACGGTGAAGCGGTAATTCCTCAGATTGCCTTGACCACTTTTCTCCAGTGTACCTCCACACTTTAGCAGAAATATCTACTTTACCACGATCATTCCATTGAGCTAATCCTAGTGAAAGGCCTTTAGCGTCTGTGTTATAAGCATATCTTCCATCTACATTTTCATAATTTTCGCAAACAATAACTGGTTTGTGTTTTAAAGAAGTTGGTATTTTCATAAATCTATCTCCTAACAATTTTTTATTAAGTAATTAGTAAGTTAGTAAACTAGTAAACTAGTAAACTACTAAATAAATTATAATACTTCCAATAGACTATGTCAATAAGGGATCAACCAATAATTAAATGGTCATTTGGTATATCTAAAAAAGCAAAACAAAAAACTTGCCATTACTGACAAGCCTTTGTTATTAGAAAGTTCTTCATAATTTTATTAATCATTTTTTCTTTTCTTTATACCTGCCGCAATCCAGTTTGGTGCGTAGGCGGATGTACAGCCCTTCGGAACTTTCAAGTTCCTATACACACCTAGAGTTTCACCAAGTGTTATGCAACGCTCTGTAAATTGGGGATAGCTTATCCCGATTTCACACAAAGCATGATTCATCGCCCATTGTTTAGCTGGGGGAGCAGTTTGCAATTCGGCTTCGATCTTTGTAAGGAGATCCTCTAACACATTATTCGTCAATTTACCGCCGGATACTTTATGAACAATCAGTTTCCAGCCTGCCCGTCCTAAGTTATCCTTGTCCGAAGCTGACCATTCTTCAGCAAGAACATCTGCATCCTTGTGATTGCATACAATTTCACCAACGAATTTATCAATAATATCGGAATAGGTTAATTGAGAAACCATACTTCGTACTTGATCTATCGTAAGTTTGTTTGCATCCAGCATCATACATGCAAGCCATTGTGTATCTGTATTTCCACTTTCCCAAAGCTCTAATGCCAACTCATGATTTGTACCTAATTTCTTTGCCAGTTTCCGCAGTTCCCCCAGTAAAACGCCGTAAGTGTTTTCACTTGCACCGTTCTTTATATACATCTGTTTTCGTTTTTCGTTACCTAAATCGCAAAGTGTTGCGAGTATCTCGGTTTTTGTCATTTTTATCACTCTCCTTTACAAAGGTAAACAATTTTTAAAAAACTCAATGGTTTTACTCCATGAATCTACTTGTGCTTTTGCATTTCCTTCTATTGTTCCACCAGTAACGAAAACAAGTCTTGGAGCTAATTTCATACTGAGTGTTACACTTAATGGTATGATGTAAGGTGAAGGAAACGGGTGTCCGCTATCTTTATATGCAAAAAAGTTGTAATTGTATTTGTAATTGTGTTTTGACAGAGTATCCATTATTTCAACACATCCGTCGTACGCATTCCATATGTTATCATTCTCACCTGCAAATAATAATATATTGGCGTTCGCATTTTCTATTTTTATACGAGCGGCTTCTTTATTTGTCGCAGTATCTACACCTGTTTTATATGTATAAGCGTATCCAAAAGGCGTGTTTTTTATAAGACAATCCAACATATTCAGGAATAAAATTTTATACTTCAAACGTATGAAAGGTAAAGGCTTTCCACCATATGTCCATGACGAAACATTCTTATAATTAAGCCCTTGAAAGCAATATGCATGTGGGGCAAATGCAACTACTTTTTTTATAATTGGATTCCTTGAAGCAAGTAAAAGTGCAAGCTCACCGCCCTTTGAGGTTCCATGAACATAAACATCATTACCGCTTGTTATAGGATTTTTGTTAAGCCATTGAAAAACTCTATCAAAATAATCAAGTGGAATTTCTGCAAGCTTTTTAGGTAATTCTTTAGAATTGAAATATGCCACAGATAATGCATTAAACCCATGTGAAGCAAGCTGGGCAGAAATGAGCGAAAGAGCAGCCGTATTACCATCGGAGCCACCTAGTACTACTATTGTCTTATTACTAGAGTTTTCGGTATAAAATAGTTCTCCAACAAACCCGTCTGCTACTTTTTCAGTTTTAACATCATGATTTTTAAATAGTCGTTCTACTTTTTTGCGAACACTGTATTTTTCGCATTCAGCTACAATTTCAATGAAAAGACTATTATCCGGGGATATATTTTCTACAATATCTTTAATTTTTCCAGTTACCATCTTCATGGATACAATGAGTCCCATAGAATCGATAAAATCATATGTCCCAGAATCAGGCTTTTGTTTTGATAAATCTACATTGCCTTCTGAATCAGCGGTAAACCAAGCATAAGATTCAAATTTAGTTTTCTTTGCCCATGGTAAACACAAAGAAGCACTAATTTTTACTTTCCCCAAAGGGGGTAATCCTGAAATATTAATAATTATTTTATCGTTGCAAAGTCCGACTACTGGTCCTACATGTAATTTCATATAATAAAACCTCTATCTTAAATTTTATTTCTTAGTTTAGCGAATTCTTCTATTGCTTTGATTTGTTCATCCTCTTTTATTTCAAGTTTATAATCAATATCTTCTTCGAAACCATCATGTTCTTCGCCATCATAACCATGCAGCTTTTTTAATAAATTCCATAATAATTCTAATTCTGCTTCGGTGAAATCGCGGAAAACTTTGGCAAAAAACTCAATTCCCTTTTTGCCACATTCAAGTATGATTTGCTTGCCTTTTTCTGTGACCTTGACATTAATCGCACGTTTATCACGGACACTTGGCATTGTTATGATATAACCTTTCTTTTCTATATTAGTTATTAGAACATTTGTATTTTGCTTAGAAGTACCTAGCTTTCTGGCAATGTTATTTAGTGTTGTTTCATCTTCAGGAAGATGTAGTACTGCTAATATTGCCATAAACTGCCTTGAGGTTAAATTCTTAAATTGGTTATCGCCTTGTATCTGAAGTTTGTTAGCAAGGGAAAATAGTATTGCATATATCTGCTGCATCAAAGAATATTCTTTAATTTCCTTTAAGTATTTCATATAAATTCTCCTTTCAAAAAGACAATATATTGTCTAAATCCATTATAGTAAAGAGCGTATTATTAGTCAACATGTTTACTAAAATTATTAATCGACGAAATAATTGCAGTTATTTTCCGGTGAATAAGTTACAATAGTAAATGATTATAAAATAGTATAATGTTTGGAATTAAACAGGATGGATAATTTACAATTGCAATATAAAGAAAATAGCCCAAAATTGGAAAAACAAAAAACTCGACGGCTTTACGACGAGTCTTCGTTTGGTGGAGATAGAGGGACTTGAACCCTCGACTTCAACACTGCCAGTGTTGCACTCTCCCACTGAGTTATACCCCCATAATTATCAATACTATTATAAACTGTTTCTGGAAGTTTTGCAATTGGTAAAAGTATTTAATTAAGCTTAAGATGTATGATAAACTCCATATGTTTGGTGACAAAATCACAATAAAATGGTAAAATAACATAATTGTTTTACTAAAGGGGTATACCTATAGTTTGGGAGGAACATATATGTTTGAACTGTTGAAATCTAGAAGAAGTATAAGAAAATTTCAAGATAAAGAGATTGAGAAGGAAAAGGTAGATACCATATTAAAAAGTGCACTTCTTTCCCCTTCATCCAGATCAAGAAGGCCTTGGGAGTTTATTGTTGTTACGGACAAGGTGCTTTTAAGAAAACTTTCCCAGTGCAGGGATCACAGCTCAGCCTTTTTAGAAGGAGCACCTTTGGGGATAGTTGTTATTGCGGACTCAGAGGCTTGTGATATATGGATAGAGGATGCGTCAATTGCATCTATAATTATTCAGCTGTCTGCTCAATCCCTTCATTTGGGGTCATGCTGGATCCAAGTCAGAGACAGAAATCATTCCGATAATGTTACGGCTGAAAGTTATATTAAAGAAATTTTGAATATACCGGCTAAGTATAGTGTAGAGTGCATAATAGCAATAGGATATCCGGCTGAAGAAAAGAAGGCATATGATTTAAATGATTTGCCATATAAAAAAATTCATAATAATTCTTTTTAGTCATGCCTTAATAGAAATCTTTACAACGGTATCAAATGGGCTTAGCAGGAGGTAAGGTTTGAAAAATGAAAAGGGAGTAATTTTGGCATATATAACAGTATGCATTGTTTGGGGATCTACGTATCTGGCAATGAGGATTGCAGTAGGGAGCTTTCCGCCGGAGTTGTTTGCCGGAATGAGGTTTTTGCTTGCAGGAACTATAGTAATGGCATATGCTGTAGTAACTAAAAAGGCGTTTCCCAGTACTGGTAAAGATGTGGTTAAATCAGCAATTCCCGGTGTTTTGATGCTGATGGGAAGCAATGGCCTTGTCATGTGGGCAGAACAGTGGGTTCACTCGGGGATAACATCTCTGCTTTTATCAGTAACACCTTTGTTTGTTGCTTTAATTGAAGTAATTGTATTACGTGATACTAAGATAGGCTTTACGGGATGGATTTGCCTCATAATGGGCTTTACGGGTACGGCCATGCTTGTTGTCTCAGGTTCAGGAGTAGGTTCGATTGACATTAAAGGCGGCTTGATGGTGTTAACTGCAGCATTTTTATGGTCTTTAGGGTCTATTTATTCTAATAGGGTAAAGTATACAGGAAACATCGCAACCCATATTGGAATACAAATGCTGACAGCAGGGGCGGGATTGACTATAATGGGAGTTTTACTTGGCGAGGTTCAAAAAGTAAGCATAAGCACAGATGTAGTTTTAGCATTGGCCTACCTTGTAATTTTCGGATCAGTGGCAGGGTATTCATGTAATATGTATGTTCTTAGCAAATGGCCTGCTTCAAAGGCTATAACATCAGCTTATGTAAATCCTGTTGTCGCTGTTTTATTGGGAGTGGTAATTTTAGACGAAAAAATTAATCCTGCAATGGTTCTATGCATGATAATAACCCTTGGTTCGGTAGTGCTGCTTCATTATATTAAGTATGGAAAAAGGAATGTCTAAGGGTAATAAAGAAAAGAATTCGTAATGATTTTTCGGAGGCAATAAATGATTCAGGAACTAATAAAAGCGTTTTTGCTTGTTTTTATAGCTGAAATGGGGGATAAGACACAAATTCTTGCTATGGCTTTTGCAACCAAATACCCAGCCAAAAAGGTATTAGCGGGGATATTTATAGGATGCTTGCTAAATCATGGGTTGGCAGTTCTTTTGGGAAGCTCAGTTTCCAGATTGATACCGCTAAATACAGTTCAAATTATTGCAGGCTTTGCTTTTGTTGTCTTTGCTCTGTGGACAATTAAGCCGGAATCAGATGAAGACGAGGATGAGAGCAATAAATCCAAGTTCGGGCCTGTTATAACTGTTGCGACAGCTTTTTTCATAGGGGAGCTGGGAGACAAGACCCAGCTTGCGGCTATTACTCTGGCAACTGATGCCATGTATCCACTTATTATACTGGTAGGAACTGTTACTGGAATGGTGGTAACAGGAGGTCTGGGTATCATTGTGGGTAAGAAACTTGGGGACAAGATACCGGAATTTGTCATAAAAATTATTGCAGCTTCAGTATTTATGCTGTTTGGTATAACCAAGCTTTATAACACTATGCCCAAAGAATATCTTGAAATGAAGTATATTTTGATTCTTGCTGCTGTGGTATCATTAACGGTTTTTCTGCTGTTGAAATCTTCCCTTGCAAGAAGAAGAGAGGGCAAGGAGTCTTTGTTAGTAAAAACATCAAGGGAGCTTTACAATTACTATCACCAGGCAAGGGAAAAAGTTGAGGATATATGTCTGGGAGAAAACAAATGCAGAAAATGTCAGGGGCAGAGTTGCGTTATAGGCTATACCAAACTATTGATTGATAACGGCATGGAAGGTATAGAGTCGGTTGAGCTTGATGATGGTGGCGAATATTTTGGTAAGGACTATGATAGGGAGCTGGTACTTGAAACTTTAAGGAGTACTCTAGTGCTTTTAAAGGATGATCCTGGCAACATAAATTACAGAAACTTACACAAGATCAGGAAGAACCTCGAGATAATACTGTTTGGTCAAAATATTGAGAATATGTGTAACTGGCAGCAATATGTAAGGGATTTGGAAGCGGTGGATAAAGATATTACTGAGAAATTGATTGCAGGAATCAATTAATGGCACTGTTGGTAAGGTATTAACAAATAATTAACGGGTCAATGAGGCATTTCAAAAAGTTGAATTAATGATATTATACAAAAAAACTAGAATAATGTATTTTTTGGAATGCCCTAAATAATGACCAATGCAAGATTTATTATGGGGAGTGATGTGGATGAAAAACAATTCTGTAAAAAGTACCAGTGTGTTGCTTTTATTAACTGTGCTTATTGCAGAGGTACTTTGTCCTGTTGATGCAAGTGCCATTGACATGGATACAACTCTTCCGACACCAAATCAAAGCACTCTTAAAGAATGGAAAAACAGACTCTTATAAGGGTATTATGACAGGAACAATGCACCCCAATTTCTGCGTATCATTTGAGATGGCTGTGCCGTAAAATAAAGCATATTGCTGTTAGGCGACAAAGCTCCGAGTTACACGAATTATATAATAAAGCTATAGAGAGTTTGGAGCTTCTCTATAGCTTTATTAATGTTTGGCAAATTAGTAATGGCTAAGAAATAACATAGAAAACGATGATATTTCTAAGGTATTACTTATGTAATTTACAAATTAACATTTGCAGTTGTTGTTATATCCCCCGAATCCCCCAAAAATTCCAGGGCAGAAGCATATAACGAGTATAAGGATTATAATGATCCAAATAAAGTCATTACCAAAGCCTAAAAAACCGCATCCTCTTTCATTTTCCATTGAATTCACTCCTTGCAATACTATTACATTCCATAGTATGAAAAGCTTATTATAAAGGTTCCATATTATAAGTGTTATTAATTACTGATTCTTATAAAGGTATGAATGAAAAATTACTTCTGCTTTCTACACGGGTGTTGACGGGTTGGGTCAACATGTAAGCCAAATTTATAGCGTAAGCTATTTTTTGATCATTTGTTAATGCATTTTTCAAAACAATTTTAATTAAAAAACATTACAAAGGAACTTTTTGCCCACAATTATATATAATACCAATAGGTTATAAAATAAGAGGTGCTCTTTATGATAATACCAATAAAACTTGCAGGGATTGCACTTGCATGCAAAACGGTTCAGGTATACAGCAATAAGAGGAATTGTTTTCTAAAATGTAATCTTGATGAATCAGTGAAAAACAAAAAGTTTTATAAGCCATTAGCAGTTGGTAAAACTCCAGTCCCTAGTATAATCAATACAATCTCACAAGCTATTGCATCAAAAATTAAGGCTAAAGCCCGCAATACTCATGAAGACTATATGGCAGTGATCAAAAATACCATACCCCAGGAAGCCATACTGTTAACTCCTACATACCGGGGAAAATCAAAGGCATATGAGCTTTGGGATATTGACGGAGATAGGGATAATGAGCTTATAACCAGCTACGTTCTTAACAATGAGATTACTACTATTGTTATTAAAAAGCAAAATGATTTGTGGAATATTGCTGCTGAAATTAAGAACCCCGAATGTAAGTCGTTGAATTACAGGACACTTGCAAATGTAGCCGGAAAAGGGAAGCAACTGCTTTTAGGTTATGTGGATAAGGATGACAATAAGGAATTGTCGTGCTATACATTGGATAACTATAATGCCAATAAGTTGTTTTCACATAGATACAATAAATTTAGTCTTTTAAATATGCCTGACAAACCAAAAGGGGAGTCCCATAATCATCTGGTATTTTGGAACAGGAACGATAGAGGAAGCTATGATCTTGAGGTGAAAAGGTGGGATGGTAGTAGACTTGAGAATCCAAAAAAGCATAAGGATATTTTATTGGGTGGAGTGTTGCCTCTTTATGCACAAAAGCTTAAGAGAAACCCCGAAAAGCCATACAATTGGTACCATCTTGCGGTCGCACTAGAGAATGCAGGACTGAATAAAGATGCTTTGTATATCATAAAAAAAGCCAGGCTGCTAAAACTGTCAAAAGAAGTAAAAGGGGACTTTGATGCATTGGAACATAATATAAGGCAAAAGTTAGGACAAATTTCTTAAGACATAAAAAACAATAAACCCCCGTTAAAAGATAAGCGGGGGTTTATTGTTTATGTTCATGTCTTAAGAAATTATGGTGTATTCCACACTGCAATTTCTTAAGACAACCACCAATGTAAACAAAATCGCAAGCGATTTTGTTTACATATCAAGGGTTTAAATCATACGTAATAAAGCTGCCAATGTAAGTTTAGAATTCACTGAAATTAGCAAACTGTATTATCGCATGCAGGTCCTGTACAGCCCAGAAGAGCAATAAGAACAGGATAATAAAGAATAAAATTTCTGAATTGTCAAACAAACCGCCTAAACCTCTTTTTTCGCTCATTTATAACACTCCATCCTAATATGAATATTAATAGTATTTAAGCCTAATATAAAATATTCAATATCCGGATTTTAGTGCATGTATTATTATATATTCATTTGAAAGAGATTTCGTATCTCGGTTTCACTAAGCTGTGTTACAAGGTTTTCACCAGCATGGATAACATTATTGATAAGATCCTTTTTCTTTTCCTGCAGTTCAAGGATTCTTTCTTCAATAGTGCCCTTTGCCACGATCTTAAATACTTGTACCACTTTTGTTTGCCCGATTCTATATGCTCTGTCGGTGGCCTGGTCTTCTACAGAAGGATTCCACCATGGATCAAAATGTATTACAATATCTGCGGCGGTAAGATTTAGACCTGTACCACCAGCTTTTAACGATATCAGGAATACCGGTTTTTCCAATGAATTATAAGAGTTTACCATTTTTAGCCTGTCTTCAGCCTTGGTGCTTCCATCAAGGTAAAAATAGGGTATTTTCAGTTTGTTTAATTCTGCCCCTATAATTTGAAGCATGGATGTAAATTGTGAAAAAATAAGCATTCTATGGCCGGATTCGATGGAGTTTTCCACCAGTTCCATAAGAGTATCCAACTTACCGCTTCCACCCTTATAATTATCAATAAATGTGGCAGGATGGCAGCATAGCTGTCTTAATCTGGTCAAAATTGCTAGTATCTTAATTTTGCTCTTTTCAATTCCGTTGGTTTTAATTTCTGATGCCACTTCGCCCTGTGCTTTTTTTAGATAGGCGGCATAAAGCTTTTTCTGGTCAACAGTCATTTCTGCTATGGTTTTGCTCTCTATTTTATCAGGAAGTTCTTTTAGAACATCCTTTTTAAGCCTCCTTAATACAAAGGGCTTTATAAATTGGGACAGCCTTTTTAAGGCTTCCTTATCATCATTTTTCACAATGGGTGACTCAAATTTTTTAATAAACTTATGATGACTCATAAGATACCCAGGCATTATAAAATCAAATACAGACCACAGCTCAGTCAGTGTGTTTTCTATGGGAGTGCCGGTCAAGGCGAAGCATCCTTTTGCCCTAAGGCTCTTAACGGAACCTGCATTTAATGTGGCTGGATTTTTAATGTGCTGAGCCTCGTCAACAAAAACATAACTGAAATTAATATTTTCGTATTGCTCTATATCTCTTTTCAAAGATCCATATGATGTTATAGCCAAATCATAATTTTGAATTTCTTTTATAAGGCTTTCTCTTTCGGTTTTTGTACCGGATATGACAGCAGCAGATAAATCGGGTACAAATTTCTCGACCTCAGCCTTCCAATTGAAAACCAATGATGTTGGTGCAACGACAAGGCAGGGTGTAGTATCTTCGGCCTTTTCGCTTTTTATAAAACTGAGTACTTGTAATGTCTTTCCAAGGCCCATATCATCGGCCAAAATGCCGCCGAAACCATAATGAGAAAGGGTTTTAAGCCACTTATATCCAAATTTCTGGTAATCCCTTAATACTCCTTCAAGATCCGAGGTTAGCTTTATATTAAGGTCCTTTGGATTTAATATTTCACTTACCAGTTTTTCATAATCTGCATTTTTAGATACCAGCTTAAATTCCTTTTCGTCTAAATAATTATCAAGGAACAATGCCTTGTTTGAAGGGAGATTTATCTTTGAACCCTTTATTTTTTTCTCGTTTATATCAAGGTCAGAGAAAAGCATGGATAAATCTATAAGCTGCTTGTTATCCAGCTTGAGAATTGATCCGTCCTTAAGTCTGTAATATTTCTTCTTTTCCCTTACTGAGTCCAAAAGATTTAATATTTCATCATCCCCAAAATCATCTACATTAAAATCAAATTCCAAAAGGTTTGAATTGGTGTTAAGCCTTATGCCCATTTGTACGCTGTTTACATTTTTTATCTTTAAGGCCTTAAATGCATCGGAATAAAATAACTCGGCAGCTTCCTTAAGCATATCGATTTTTCCTGATATCAACTCGGCAATATCATCCTCGGTTTCGCTGTAAAACAGATCACCCTTTTGATACATGCCGCAGGAATTTAAAAGGCTTATAATTTTCTTTTCCTTTTCATGGTCCCTAAGTATTAATTCAGATGTATTTTCAGAAATGCCAGGTTTTAGTGTTTTATCCCCGTATGTGAAACGTACTTTGGCTGATATACCTTTCCCTGTAATATCAAAGTATATTTTACATTGAAGCTCCTGTTCTATAACTTTTTGTGCCAACTCAGGGTCTATTTCAACATGGCAGGATTCTTTCACGGAAGGTATAAACTCTTTTAAAAAATGAACCCTGTCTTCTTTGCGTATTCTGTATGTAGGATTTTTCTTCTCAGTGCGAGTAGAGTGTATTTTATCCAATAATTGTTTTTTTTCTTCAGGAATCCTATAAACAACTAGTTTATATGGATCAAATGCATATTCAAAATTCTGCGTAAGGGCCATAATCTTTATGTTATCATCATAATTGGCATTCATTAAAAGATCGCCATTTTTTTCTTCAACTTTGATCTTAACCTCAAGATCGTCTTCTATTTTAAGGTTTTGATTGAAAGAACCGGAGTAAATTAAAGGCTTTTCACTGTTTTTTACTATCTCAAGGTAGGCTTTTAAATTATCTTCAAATAACTTTACGGTATTTCCAAAAAATATACTGTTGTTCTCACGGTAGTACGAACGATAGCTTAAGTAATCATCCATTACCTTTTCTTTTCTTAGAATATCTGTGAGTAAATCCAATACTTTTTTGTCAGTGCCATCAAAAAAAGTATTCCTGAAGTCTATTTCATATTTTTTTGTAAAATGATAAAATCTGTTTTCTTCTAAAGCTTCAAGAAACGATTTTATATTTTTTACTACATAGGGTTTTGTTTCGCCGGCTTTTAACTTAAGCTCCAGGGCTACCTTGTCATAACCCATTGATGTAAACTCATGCTCAAGCCATAATTGTGCTTTTATATGCTTGGAAGAAGCTTTATTGAAAGTAAAGGGAATAAATACATCCTTGTTATTTTTAAAACTGTCACCACTATATTTTTCTTGTGCCTTTTTTAGAAGTGCAACTATATGCCTGCAGGCACCGTCATAGTTGTAGAACTCACTGCATTGACATGCAAATGATTGGACTTTGCCATCCTTATTCATCTTTACAATAGCATAATAATTAAAATCATCTTCAATAATTGCTGATATGCAATCATCATGTTTTATATACTCAAGATTCCTAACGTTATCTGCAATGCTGCAGCCAAGTGCATAAGCCATTTCGTGAGCTGCCATATTTTTAATATTATTATCATTTATATTAATCAAGTACTTCACCTTTTTTACTTAAAATTTTTGATAATTATAAAATTAAACTCAAAATAAAATCTTATCATATTATTTTACCCCATACATTAATAGTAATACAATAAGAAACGTGTAATTGTACAAGTGCTTATAAGTTCAGGGTTATTTCAACGGGGCAATGGTCTGAACCTTCTATGTCCTTATGTATTACAGCACCTAATAGCATTTCCTTAATTCTTTCGGATATGCAGAAGTAATCAATACGCCAGCCAACATTCTTGGCCCTTGCATTGAACATATATGACCACCAGGTATAAGCATCTTTTTCATTTGGATAAAGATATCTGAATGTGTCAATAAAGCCTGAATCCAGAAGCTGGCTGAATTTATTGCGTTCTTCATCGGTAAAGCCTGCACTTTTGTGGTTTGAAGCCGGGTTTTTTAGGTCGATTTCCTTATGTGCCACATTCATATCACCGCATACGATAACAGGCTTTAGAGAATCCAGCTTTTTAAGATAGCTTCTGAAGGCATCTTCCCATACCATTCTGTAAGAGAGTCTTTCCAAAGCCCTCTTTGCATTTGGGGTATAAACGTTGACCAGGTAATAATTATCAAACTCCAGTGTTATAGTTCTTCCTTCAGTGTCATGTTCATCAATCCCTATGCCGTTTTCCTGGGAAATAGGTTTCTTTTTTGTAAATATTGCAGTACCTGAGTACCCCTTTTTAACTGCATAATTCCAGTACTGGTAATAACCATCCGTTATTAGGTCCAGTTGACCTTCCTGAAGTTTGCTTTCCTGTATGCAAAAGATATCGGCATCGACATGTTTGAAAAAAACCATGAATCCCTTATTCATGCAGGCTCTTAAACCGTTAACATTCCATGAAACCATTTTAATCATAATATATACACCTCAATACAATTATTAATCAGAATTTTACAAAAAACTATTAACTAAACTTTATTCCAACCGATAAATATTATAGCAAAAAAATTACTCCCCTATAACCCCTTGGAGACAAGGGTCTTTTTTTTCTCATGAAAACATTAAAGTTGTAAAAAATATAGGAATAACTAAAATATAACTTTCGTTTTAGTTTTCATTGTAAGTTTCGTTTATGTGTTGACTTAACTCCTTAAGACTCACAAAATCCGAAGTAATATTTTAACCATTCCTTAGGTAACAAAATAACTGAATATTTATAAAATATATTAGTAAAAATAAAATCGAATGCTATATTTCCATAATGATCGAGGTGCTTCCATGAATGTAAATTTGAAATTAAAGTGTTACAATTGCGAATCTGTGGTAATTGAATTACCAATGTCAAAGATTTCAAAGAAGGAGGGGTTAAATTATCTCTGTGAAAACTGTGGACACTTCAATGTATTAAAAGAGCAAAACTTTCATAAGGGCATAGACCGAAATCCCATGATAAATATTTTTGGTATTGATGAAGGTTGAAAAAATCACTTGGGTTTTCAGAATTTTCAATAAGTTATTGACATTGCCAATTTTATCTGATATGATATACTACAAAATCTTAAATCAATTAATTGCGATGAAGGATACAAGATACATTTGATTGTAAAAGAGAGTCGGTGGTTGGTGTGAACCGATACATGAGGTGTATGTATAGCTCGGTCCAGAGTATTGCTACTGAAATCTTAAGTAAGATGCAACGTTGACCACGTTATAGTCAGAGTATTTGATAATACTCACTAAGGATATGTCTTAATGTTGCGGCATATCGAATTAGGGTGGTACCACGTAAGAGTTTAGACCTTTCGTCCCTGCATGACTGCAGGGGTGAAAGGTTTTTTATTGTCCTAAGGTATGATTGAAAAATTACTTCCGCTTTCTACGCGGGTGTTGACGAGTTAAGTCAACACATGGTGGAACTTATAGCTGAAGTTATTTTTTGATCATGGTTAAGTGCTGAAAGGAGTGAGTAAATATGGCAAAACACTTATTGTCCGTACTGGTTCAAAATCATGCAGGTGTGCTTTCAAGAGTATCTGGATTGTTCAGTAGAAGGGGTTTTAATATAGACAGTTTAGCAGTAGGGGTTACTGAAGATCCTGAGATTTCAAGAATAACTATAGTTGTTGATGGGGACGATTATACAGTTGATCAGGTGACAAAGCAACTTAATAAGCTTATTGATGTGCTTAAAATAAAGCGATTGGAAAAGTCTGATTCTGTCAGCAGAGAGCTTGCACTCATTAAGGTTACTGCAACAACCCAAACACGAGCTGAGATTATTCAGATTGTTGAGATATTTAGGGCAAAGATAGTCGATGTTTCAAAAACTACTCTTACAATAGAAGCATCAGGAAGTTCGGATAAGGTGAGTGCTCTCGAGGATATGCTTAAGCAGTATGGTATCGTAGAGATTGTCAGAACTGGTACTATAGCTATTGAAAGAGGTAACAAATATATAAAAGTAAATTATAATGAGGAGTGATAATCTATGGCAAAAATGTATTATGATAGTGATTGCAACTTAGGTTTATTGAAAGGAAAGACTGTAGCAATAATAGGTTACGGAAGTCAGGGGCATGCACATGCACAGAACTTACAGGATAGTGGTGTAAATGTAGTTGTAGGTTTGGCAGAAGGATCACAGAGAAGACAGCAGGTTATAGATGACGGTTTAAAGGTAATGAATACTGCTGAAGCTGCAAAAGCTGCTGATGTAATTATGATACTTGTTCCTGACCAGATTCAGTCAACAGTTTATGAAGAAAGCATTAAAGCAAACCTTAAAGAAGGCGATGTTTTGATGTTTGCACACGGTTTCAACATCATTTTCAACCAGATAGTACCACCTAGTTTTGTGGATGTTATTATGGTTGCTCCAAAGGGACCAGGGCACACTGTAAGATACCAGTACCAGGATGGAAGAGGCGTTCCTTCAATAATAGCTGTTCATCAGGATGCATCAGGTAAGGCAAAGGATTATGCACTTGCATATGCATCAGGTATAGGTGCAGGCAGGGCAGGTATATTGGAAACTACATTCAGAGAAGAAACAGAAACTGATTTATTTGGCGAACAGGCAGTTCTTTGCGGCGGTGTTACCGAGCTTATGAAAGCTGGTTTCGAAACTTTGGTAGCAGCGGGATATCAGCCTGAAATAGCATACTTCGAGTGTATCCACGAAATGAAGCTGATTGTAGACCTTATCAATCAAGGAGGTTTTTCATTCATGAGATACTCCATCAGTGATACAGCTGAATATGGAGATTACATGATAGGTAAGAGAATCATTACTGATGAAACTAGAAAAGAAATGAAAAAGGTACTTACTGAAATCCAGAACGGAACATTTGCTTCCAAGTGGATTGCAGAGAATAAAGCAGGTGGAAGAGCTGAATTACTTGCAATAAGAAGGAATGAATCAGAACACCAATTAGAAAAAGTTGGAGCAGAACTTAGAAAAATGATGAGCTGGCTAAAGAAATAATAAAAGAGATAACAAGCTAGTATATAGTTAAAATCGACGTTAATCTAGCATTTGGCGGAGCAAATAACGAGTGCTTTAATGGGATTTGCGACAGACAAATGCAAAGATTAACCGGTTTTAACAATTATAAATAACTATTCTTTTACATTTAATTATTTAATAAGATATTTATGAATATGAGATTGATTGAAAGGAGGGGGCAGTATGGCTACCCGCATAAAAATATTTGATACCACTTTGAGAGATGGAGAACAGACCCCAGGTGTTAATTTAAATATACATGAGAAATTGGAGATAGCTAAACAATTGGAGAAGTTGGGCGTAGATGTAATTGAAGCAGGCTTTGCAATTGCATCACCAGGTGATTTTGAGGCTGTAAAAGCCGTTGCCCAAAGCATTAAGAATTCAACTGTTGCCAGCCTTTGCCGTGCTGTAGAAAAAGACATAGACAGGGCATGGGAGGCGGTTCAATATGCTGCTAATCCTAGAATTCACACGTTTCTTGCAACCTCTGACATACACATGAAATATAAGCTTAAAATGACGGAAGAAGAAGTTTTTGCAAGAGCTGTAGAAATGGTTAAATACGCAAAAAAATACTGTAAGGATATAGAATTTTCTGCAGAAGATGCAAGCAGAACCAGAGTGGATTTCCTTTACAGGATTATTGAAGGTGTAATAAATGCCGGTGCAACTGTAGTAAATATTCCAGATACAGTAGGATATTCCACTCCTGAAGAGTTTGGGAATTTGATTAAAGGTATAAAAAATAATGTTTCTAATATAGATAAGGTTGATATAAGCGTTCACTGTCATAATGATTTAGGCCTTGCGGTTGCCAATTCTCTTGCGGCTATGGTAAATGGTGCTACTCAGCTCGAATGTACTGTTAACGGGCTAGGGGAGAGGGCCGGCAATGCATCGATGGAAGAGATTATAATGGGAATTAATACCAGGAAGGACTATTATAATAGCTTCGAACACAGAATTGATACTATTCAGATTTATAGAACAAGTAAGCTGGTCAGCAGTATGACAGGTATAAATGTGCAGCCAAATAAGGCGATTGTAGGAGCCAATGCATTTGCCCATGAATCAGGAATACACCAGCATGGGGTATTATCGGAAAAAAGCACATATGAGATTATGACACCTGAATCAATCGGGCTCACTCAAAACCGTATGGTGCTAGGTAAGCTTTCAGGGCGTCACGCATTTGAAGAAAGGCTTAAGGAGCTGGGTTATAATTTAGGTCCTGACGAAGTCCAAAAGGCTTTTGAGCAGTTTAAGAGCCTTGCAGATAAGAAGAAGGAAGTTACTGACAGAGATATAGAAGCTCTGGTTAAGGATAAAGTATCGGATATTCCGGAAGTATTTGAATTGGAAAGCTTCCAGATCAGCAGTGGAAATAAGGTTATAGCCAACTCTGTCATAAGCCTTAAAAGAAATGGTAATATAATAACTGAAGCAGCTACAGGTGATGGTCCTGTAGATGCAGCGTTTAATGCAATGGATAGGCTTATAGGATTCAGTATGGAATTGGAGGAGTATTCCTTGAAGGCTGTTACTGAAGGAAAAGATGCCCTTGGAGAAGTTACTGTAAAGGTATTAAAGAATGATAGGTTCTTTATTGGCAGGGGTGTAAGTACTGACATTGTTGAAGCAAGTATAAAAGCATATCTTAATGCAGTCAATAGAGTGATCAGTGAGCTTGGGGACAGTATTATTAATCAATAATCAAGTATAATAGCTAACGGATGGATATCTACATATAGCCATCCGTTGATTTTTGAATGTGTGGGAAATTATGGCGTATTATGTTTAATTTGATACAATAACTTCGATTGAAGGACTTTCAGTCCTTCCGAATGAATTAACAAATGCACATCTATATGTATAAGTACCGGTTTTTTCTGCTGTTATAATCCGCATTACGGTTTGTGAATCAGGGGTGTTGTCAACTCTTTTCAAAGTAGATATAACTTTGCCGTTTTCCAATAGAAGCCACTCGGTGCCGTTATTACCGCCTGTCATTATTGAGATTATGGTAAAGTCTTCTCCAACTTTTACAGTGTGTTTATCACTGCTTATTGTTACATTTCCTGGTTCTCCTGTAGCTCTGATCACTGTTATATGATCTGATTGCTCGGTGTGTGGCGGACTAGCGATGCTTAATTTATCCGGAGAATTGGTAGGCTTTGTTGAAGCGGTAGATTTTGTTGGGGAAGATTTATTTGCCCCTGGCTTTATTCCTTTAGTAGGATAATCCTTTGCATTGCCGGGAGTCTTTTTGACACCAGGGCTATTGACTGCGGGCAAAGACATTTTATCAATTGGTTTGGGTGTTGATGCTTTACTTTTTTTATTGCTTTTAGAATTATCATTTTTAGCATTTCCAACCGATTTAGATGATGTTGCGGTGCCGGAGCTTGAGTCTGCCAATAATGAATTGCTGCTTTCGTCACTTATATCTTTAGGCTGGTTATTGTCATTATTATCCAAGCTGGAATCAGATCTTGAACTGTTTTCGGATAAAACCATATTTTGTTTTTTATCACTGCTTTGGATAAACATAATAAAGACGAGGATCATAAACAATGCTGCAGCTGCCAAACATCCTGCTAAAGCTTTATTTTTGATGTGCGAAAATTTGCTTTTGGGAGTATAATAATTCTTATAGTTTACTTCATTGCCGATGCTTGTGTTAAATGGTTTTTTGATGCAAAGAAATCTGCAGTCCTCTGTCATAATAATAGCTTTGTTTCCTTTAATCTCCAGCACTACTCCCGCATATTCAGATAAGTTCCAACTCAAATCCACATTTTTAATATAGCCTTTAGTAACTTCAAGCTTGCTTTTCATAATTAGACATAAGGCTACTATATACTTGTAATTTTGTTTTAATATTTTTCTATCTGTATTGTCCTTTTCAACATAACTAAGTTCAATTTTACTTGAATACACCAAATTTCTGGTGAATTCATTTGATTTTGACAAGTCCTTTGCCAATCTAACTGCACGCATAATTAAATAGGAGCTTTTAGGTGTAGAACTTATTAAATCCTTCATGGTTATTCCATATTTCCAAAGGGCATTTTTGAATATGGAGAGTTCTTCGCTTAATTCACAGTTTTTGTCATAACAACTTTCATTATAACTAAAGTTGTTTTGTGAAGTGCCTTGTGCATTTCTAATGAGCATATCTCTTGCCCATTTCTTAATATTCTTTTCGGCATACTCAAAGAAATCGCCATGGGCTTCGATATTGAAATTATCAATGGAGTAATTGAATGCTGATATCCCCAGATTGAATTCGTCACTGTTTTTTACAATTGCAGATTTGCCAAAAGCATTGCCTACAACTCTAATTATAAAGTCCTTATTGTTTTCAATAAAATTTTGTCTCAGCTCAGGAGAACCATTTTTAACTTCTTTAAGAATATTGTAAATAGATTCCATATGCTTATACCTTCTTTAAATTTATAAGGAAATATATTGTATGTATATTAATGTTAAATTAAGCTGAGTATAATAGCGAGCGGTTTAGCTGTACATTTTGAGTCAAGCATAAGAGAAAATAATTTGCTAGTTGTAAGATAATTCTTGCAATTAATATTATATAATATTTTGTAAAATGACAATAGCAATTTTTATTTTTTGCTATAGATATTTATAGATACCGAACTGTAATACTGGTTATACGAGCTGAGCGGGATCACCGAAAAAGGTAAATTCCAAGGGAACTTATATATAACTTTACATTTTGGTATTTAAAAAACTTGATATTTTAAAAATATGTCTTCCCATTATTTTATATTTATAGTATTATTTAATTATACAATACAATGTATTCTTTATACAGTAATTATTTAACTGAAATTTGTTATAATTTCTAAATCGTTTATACAGCTATATGCAGTATGGCATACAGTTGTTTTATTTCAATAATTAGCTTTAGTAGGGGACGTATTTAGAGTTAATTACGCAAAATAAGCAGGGGAGGCTTATAAGTGTACTGCTCATATTACAAAAAAGCTACTTTTTTAAAACGTTTACGGGGTTGTATGGGTTACTGCAATTTACAAAAATGTATTATCGAAAGAGATGAACAGGTTGGAAAAATACCTTATGAATACTGCGAAGGTCTAGATGGCAAATGCAATATTATGTGTGGTGTGTATATTTATTTTTCGAAAGAGGCATCCGAAAAGTGATATTTTAGACCGTATTTGCTTATACCTAAATTGAGAGGATGTAAGGCTTGAAATTATATGGTAAAATAATCAGGGATACAAAAATTCTCAGGGAGTCCTTTGTTGTACAAGAAGATTTGACTATGCAATTTAGGGAGAGACTTGAGAAGTGTTTTATAGATTTATGTAGGGAAATCGGTATACCGGTTCCTATATGGCTTGAGAAGAACACAAAGGAGTTTGCTTATTTTAGAAGGACCTTTTTTACAAACGAACAATTTGTAGAGAAAGTTAATTTTGATAGATTTGAAATAATGCTTGAATGATTATTACCAATCGCAGTTATGTGAAATATCTTAGTGATACAGGTAAATATAATAGATCATAACTCCTACAATGATTATTTTCCATTAGAGGCATGAGTGGCCTTTAGCGGGGAATAATTTTTCTATGCACTGCATTAATTATCTATACAATCCTTCAAGGTTATATCCTTTCTCGGCTATTGCAAAAACCTAAGGCCTAAAGAGACTTATAAAACGGAACATTTAATACTTATATTATTATTATTTTATTGGAGTTTTTATGAAAATTAAGAGAGTTATTGACATAAGCAGGAAGATAGAAACTGGAATGGCTGTCTGGCCTGGGGATAGCGGTATAAAAATTCATTTAAATTCATCCATCAGGAGGGGAGACCCATGTAATGTTTCATCCATAGATATGGGACTTCATACAGGAACGCACATTGATGCACCACTGCACTTTTTCGATGGAATGGAAGACATATCAAAGCTTGACTTGTCCATGTTTATAGGGTATGTCAGAGTTTTTGAATTGAACGTCAGTGAGTGTATAGCTGAAGATGATATAAAGGATCTTCACATAGAGGAAGGAGATGCTGTATTCTTTAAAACCTCCAACAGTGAAATACCTCTTACGGAACAATTTAAAAAGGATTATGTCTATATAGGCAAGTCGGCATGTGAGTTCCTTATTGGAAGAGGTGTCAAAACAGTCGGCATTGACTATCTTTCAATAGATGGATATTTTACAGAAGATTATTTGTCCCATTACACCCTTCTTTCAAATGGTATAGGGGTGATAGAGGGGTTATATTTAAAAGGAATAAAACCAGGGAAGTACTTCTTTTCATGCCTGCCGTTAAATATAGATGGAGCGGATGGAAGCCCTGCGAGAGCAGTTCTGCTTGAAATGGAATAAAATTATATTTAATATTGTTAATAAATTGTTTATAATTACTTTATAGGATTTCAATATATATATTATAAAATAGAATTAGGGGGACTTTACCCGCAGTATGGTTTAAGGAGAGGTATAATGAGTAGGAATAAGACGTTTTTTATTGCTTTTTGCTTTTCTATAGGGCTGATAATTTTTGTTTCAACAGCCTTTGCAGATATATCAAGCAAGTCAGGCTATCAGCAATTGAAAGATAGCATTAAATATACATTTAAGAGTATGGATAAACACTTAAGCAGTTATACCATAACAACAAGTACTGTGATAAAAGATAATAGCAAGCTCATAATGTCCAGTGAAGAGATAAAAAAGCAAAGTAAAACGGCTAATGAGGAGCACAACACTTATCTAAACGGTAATACCCAAAGACAGTCATTCTACTATTACAATGATAAGGATACCTCTATATCGTATGATACCAGCAATGATACATATTATTTATATGAAAATTCCGGAGATTACAAAAAGGCATCTGTAGATCCTTTTGGCCAGCCATTTTCAAATGAACTTGAAAAAATATTTGATTTATTTATTGGTAATCTTAAGGACTGTGTAACCTTTGAAAATAAACCGGACGGTTCTAAAAAATTCAGCGGGTTTATCAGCCAGAGTCAAATTCCGGCTCTCATCAACGCTTTAACATCTTTTGAATTCAGGCAGGAGATATCCTCCAGAACATATGACAGAATAGACACAAAATATCCTCATTTAAAGAATGATGTATACATAAAGCTGGTAAAAGGAAGTGCAACCACAGATAAGAACGGGCTTATTGAAGATGTATCGGCATCATGTATAATGGTAGGTAAGGATTTTGATGGAATTGCCCATGATATTACTGCAGAAATAACTATAAAGATACATAACATAAATTCTACAAAAGTTATAAAACCTGATCTTGCAGGTAAGAAAATTGAAAAAACCTCTAATGAGGGAAATGAAGTAAGTAACCTCACTGAAAAATTCGAAGGAACATTTAAAAATGATATTGTTATTCATAGGGACAATAAATATGAAAAAATAGGAGAAAGGATAGTTGAGCTGGCAAGGCTTGACGATACTCATTTTAAAGGTAATTATACAGAAGAATATATAAGTGGTTATGAAGATTATTTTGAGAGTAAAGAGTCTTTTGATTTTGACGCGATCTTAATAGGTTCGTCTTCCAGTGCAAAATATACATATCTTGATTCAAGCAGTAAAGAAAGATCTGGCTACATAAATTTTGATACCATAAACGGTAAAATATTCTTTAGTAACAATGGAAGCAGGTATAAAGACCTTTCATTTGACAACGATTTTTACAGGGTATTTGATGAATAAAGCTTTTAATAGTAAAAATATTAATCGCTATTAATCTATTATTAATCACACTTTTGATATTGATATGACATGATGAAAGGAATTACTATGGAAGTGGTACTTGAGATAAATGAATTGAATAAAATTTATAAAAATGGATTAGGTATAAGAGATATCAGTTTAAATATTTGCAGAGGCGATATTTTTGGTTTGCTAGGTGCAAACGGTTCAGGAAAGACAACTGTCATGAAGGTTATAACAGGGTTGATGAAGGCTGATTCCGGAGATGTAAAAATATTCGGCCATAGTATAAACACCCAATATGAGAAAGCTATGAAAAATGTCGGATGTATGATTGAAACACCTGAATCCTATCCATATCTTACGGCTTACGAAAATCTAAAACAAATTTCCAGGTACTATGATTATATTGATAACATAAGAATTGATGAAGTGTTAGATATTGTAGGGATATTAAAATACAAAAATGAGAAGACAAAAAATTTCTCATTAGGAATGAAACAAAGGTTAGGTATTGCTACAGCCATACTATCAAATCCCAAACTGGTAATTTTGGATGAGCCGCTAAATGGTCTTGATGTAGACGGGATGGTAGCTATGAGAAATCTTATAAGGAAACTTTCTGATGAGGAAGGGACTACATTTCTTATTTCAAGCCATTTAATACATGATGTAGAGCTTACATGCAACAGGGTTGGAGTTATTTTTAACGGAAAACTTATAAACGAGGATTACACATCTAATATATTAAGGGATTATTCTACTTTAGAAAATTATTTTATAAGTGAGGTTGACAGTAATGGAAGAACTTAGAGGAGCATCTTTTAACGAAATTGAAAGGCTGTTCAAGAAAAAAAAAGCCTTTATAACAGCCATAGTTTCCATTATGTCTATAATATTAGGTCAACTTGTTGTTATAGGATTTAGGTTTGGAACAGGTTCGAGGGCTGCTGATAGAGCAGAGTTCCCGCTATTGGTTTTATCCATATACATAAATGCAATACTTCCATTTTTTACTGCACTTGTAGCAATTGATATGTTTACAGGGGAGTTTTCGCAAAATACTATGAAAATAGCATTATTGCGTCCCATATCAAGGTTAAAGCTCTTTTTATCAAAATTTTCAGCAATATCCTTTTTTGTTTTTATCAATTTATTTTTGGTCATGGCTTTATCTACATTGGCCGGAATGTTTTTTAATCCAGGGACTATGACAATTGGAGAATTACTTAGAATTTTATTGGCATATACTGTTTCAATTTTTCCAGTTTTAACAGTTGTGTTAATTATAATTTTTCTTGCAAACCTTTTTAAAAACGGAGCGATGGCATTTTTGGTTTCGATAATTCTATTTGTTGCAATGAAAGCACTTGAAATATATAATAATTCTTATAAGATAGTTTTTATAACATCCACACTTGGATGGTACAGTCATTGGACAGGAAGTGAAATTCGGGTAGATGTATTATTAAGGGAATTTCTTATAATGCTTGCTTGCTCTTTAATGGCATTTTCAGCCGGTTTTTATCTGTTTGACAAAAAAGAACTATAAAGGGAGATTCTATGAGTCGACTTCATAAACACCTTGTAATAACAAATATTGCTATAATGATAGTTCCACTTTTAATTACTGTCATAGTTGCCAGTGCATATATATTTGTTTCATTTACAATATTTGATACAAGTATAAGCTCTGAAAGTATAAAAAATTTAACTAATGTTGAGTATGAACTTTTTAAAGCAAACAGCGGTACTTTTCAGAAAAATCCTGAGTTTTTATTGGACAAGGATTTTCAAAAAAATCTTACTATCAGATTATCCAGTATAAATACTGATATAGTTATTATAAAAAATAGCAAGACCGTATATTCCTCCAAAGATTTCAGTCAGATGGCTATTGAAAGGTGCCTGGACTTTTCAAAACACAATTATTTACGGAGCACTGTCGACTTGGATGGGACTCCTTATATAGTTAAAGTGATAAATCAGACATTTCCTGATACTACAGTGGGCTATGTTATATTGCTTGCACAAATTGATAAGGATGTTATTGCATCCAAAGATTTTATAATATTTGTTATTGTGATGTTCTTTTTAACCTTTATAATAACTAACCTTATATTGACCTATTCATTTTCAAAAAGTATGGTAAAACCTATTTTACGCCTTAAAGATGCGGCCAGCGAGATAAGCTGCGGTAATCTGGCCCACGAAGTTGTTGTAGAGGGTGACAGTGAGATTAGGGACCTTTGCCAATCCTTCGAACAAATGAGATTGAAACTTAAGGAATCGGTTTATACACAGGCAAAATTTGAAGATAACAGAAAGATGCTTATATCAAGCATATCCCATGATTTAAAGACTCCTATAACCTCAATAAAAGGTTATGTTGAGGGTATATTAGATGGTGTTGCAAATAGTCCTGAAAAGATTGAAAAGTATCTGAAGACAATTTATTCAAAAGCGGTTCAGGTTGATTCGATGATAGACGATCTTCTATTTCATTCCAAGTTGGATTTGAATCAGATGCCCTTTAACTTTGAAAGAACTGATGTTTATAACTTTTTCAGGCATTGCATAGAAGAAATTGAGCCTGAGTTGGAAAAGGCAAATATAAAAATAGAGCTAATAAATATGCTGCCTGACTATAGATTCCTGTTTATAGACAGGACTCAAATTAGGAGAGTTGTTTTAAATATACTGGATAACTCAAAAAAATATATGAATAAGGAAAATGGCACTATAGAGGTAACTTTAAGAGAAAAAGATAATAACATAATAGTACAGATTAAAGATAATGGTGCCGGTATACCTAAGAATGACATGCCGTTTATATTCGATAAGTTTTATAGAGCTGATACGGCAAGAAGCACCAAGGCGGGAAGCGGTCTTGGTTTAGCTATAGCCAAGCAAATAATTGAGGGACATCAAGGCAAAATATGGAGCATAAGCAAAGAAAATGAAGGAACCAGTATACTTTTTTCACTAAAGAAATTATAATATTTGTATATGTAGGGTTTGAAAGGATTTGTTTGATATGAAAAATATTTTAATTGTTGAAGATGATCAAAGTATAGCAGAACTCCAAAAGGATTATCTTGAAATTAGCGGGTTTTCAGTTGAAGTATGCTCAGATGGAACAAGTGGTCTTAAATATATTGAGGAAAAAGAATGTGATTTAATAATTTTAGATATAATGCTACCAGGTGTGGATGGGTTCGAAATACTTCGTAAAATAAGGGATACAAAGGATATACCCATATTATTAGTTTCTGCTAAAAAGGAAGAGATAGATAAAATCAGAGGGTTAGGCCTTGGTGCAGATGACTATATAACCAAACCCTTTAGTCCTGGAGAACTGGTTGCAAGGGTAAATGCCCATCTAGGTAAATATGAGCGGTTAAAAAACAAATACAGGAATAATAGCCCAAGTAATGTTTTGCAGGTAAGAGGTCTGGAGATTCAAAAAGACTCCCGTATTGTCAGTGTAAATGAAAAAGAGGTCAGCTTGGCTCAGAAGGAATTCGACTTGCTTTTATTTATGGCTATGAACCCTAACAGGGTATTTAGCAAGGAAGAACTGTTTGAGAAAATATGGGGGCTTGATTCGCTCGGAGACACAGCTACTGTTACAGTTCATATAGCGAGGATAAGGGAAAAGATTGAAGCGGATCCATCCAATCCTCAATATGTAGAAACTGTCTGGGGAGCAGGATACAGATTCAGAATCTAGGATTTGAGTGTTATTTAGGGCATTTCAAAAAATACATTATTCAAGTATTTTTTATGGAATATCATCAATTCAGCTTTTTGAAATGTCCCATTGATCAGTTAATTATTTGCTAATACCTTAGTAAAGAGGAAGAGAAATTAATCTTCTTCTTTTTTTGATCTTGAATAATAGTTAATTTTTAAAGTATAAATCTATTAATATTATGAATAGGATTTTTTACCTCCTGTAGGGCTTGGGACTCCTTTAAAAACAGGCGGACCATCCATAGTAAGCTTATATGTACCATTATGCCATTCCAGCCATGGAGTAGCTTCACTCATGAATTTAGAGGTTTGTCCCGAAGGTTTTAATGTAATATTATCCTGATCTATTTCAATAAGTCCGATAACATATGTGTAAATAAAGCTGCCGCCAAACTTTTTCTCAAATTCATACGAACACTCAACAACATGGCTGCCATATTCCATTCGCATTTTAGGTTTAAGTGAAGCTATGGATACGGCACCGTTACTTACTGCAGAATATACACTACAGACTAAAACCACTCGTCCACCCATAAGAGTTGAAATTTTAGGATTAACATGGACTGTTTCTTTACCAGGGCAACTTTGACTGGCTTTAGTAATATCGCCTGTATGAAAAACGTAAGGATCCTTATTAAAGTCACCAGCTTTATCAGGTGCTTGAATAATTTTCATCCGACCATCAGGCAATAAAATGCCAACTCGTAGGTCAAGGTCATCATTATTATCATTTCTATCACCATTATCTATCCATGTTGCACTAACTAATATTTTGTCAGGAGCATTATCATTTTTTATCAATGAAATTTTATGAACATCCTCTTTCTTTTTCAAGCTAATAAGAACTGGTTGAGGAGCTGAAATTTCTGTATGTTTTTCTTCTATTTCATTGGGAGAAGGAATTGTAGAATCCTCCTGAACTTCAACTCCGAAATTTTTACAAAGCCCGTTTAGACCACTAGAGAAACCTTTCCAAACAGATTTAACCTTAGGTTGACCATTTATTATATAAAGTTCTAGAACTACAATTCCGTTTTCGTTACTAAATATACCTGGTGATAAGCTTATTATATTGTTTCCTGCATTTACAACTGCCCTTAAGTTTTTAACCTTCGAAAAACCTCTGTTATTATCTTCGGTAAGGGTAATAGAAATTTTAGAAATACCTGATGGAAATTTGTCTAGGTGAAAAGTAATTTTATGATTTCTTGTGTTTCCCAAGTCTTCGGTTAACAAACTACATACCCCGTCAGGATCCTCAGGTTGATTATAAAACACAATACCTGTATCGCCGTTTACCTTATCTGCATCATTAAGCAAAAACGCAGTTAAATTTATATCAAAATTATTATCAATATCATGAGTCACAGCAACTGTGCCGCTAAAAGAATTTATAACAATATTTCCTCCAGGTTGAAGCAATTGATCCATAAAGATAATCTCCTTATTTTATATTAAAAGTGAATTGTATTGAACCGTTCATTATTTGCTCTGCCAAATGTAAGATTATTAACACTTTTAATAAAGTAAATTTTAAATCTCATAGCAAGTTAATATTATAAAAATATTGATGTACTATTTTAAGAAATATTATACAACGAATACACTAGATTTTCTTGTAAATTAATATAAAATTCCATATGTACCCACCAAAAGGACGAGTAAATATGGAATAATATATATGTACATAAAAACAAAAATAAATGGAGGCAAAGTATGAACAGAAAGAGATTTTTGAAAATACTAGGAAGGAACAAATACTTTATTTGTGTTGGGGAGGTATAAAAATGCGAAAATTCTTTAAAGGGATTGCAATATCAATGTGCCTAGTGGTTTCATTCGTTTGTGTTAACCCTATCGGAGTAAAAGCAGCCGATGAATCAGTGGTTAGGCCGGCTGGTTGGACTGAAGAAACTCACGGGAAGAAAGCTGACCCTAATTATTCAGTAGCTTTCCCTGATGATAAGGTAAATCGTATCGATATTACTATTAGCTCAAGTAATTACAAATCTATGGAGAGTGATTTAAAAAAAGTTAATACATTAGACGGTGAAAATCCCATATATGTACCGGCAACTGTAAAATTCAACGATAATACATGGACGAATGTCGGCGTAAGGTACAAAGGACAAAGCTCATTACTCAGGCCACAGCTTAGCAGAGACCATAAGTATCCGCTTCATCTAAAATTTGATGAGTTTGAGGGTCAATATCCAGATATTAAGGATCAAAGATTTTACGGATTCCAACATCTTGTTTTGAGCAATAATTGGTTCGACTCATCTTTTGTTAGAGATAAAGTTACCAGTGATATATTCAGGTCGGCAGGTATTCCAACAGCTTGTGGTTCATTTTACAGAGTGTTTATCGATACAGGAAGCGGGCCTGTGTACTGGGGATTATATACTGTGTTTGAGGACCCTTCCGATGAAATGCTAAATACCCAGTTTGCAAATGGTGACGGGAATTTGTACAAAGGACAGACAGCAACTGGAGCTGATTTGACGACATTTAACAAGCAGGGCTATGAAAAGAAAACCAATGAGGATGCTGACGATTGGAGTGACCTCCAGGCTCTGGTTACTGCACTTAATGAACCTCGAACTGATGCTGCTACATGGAGAGCAAATCTGGAATCGGTTTTTAATGTGAATTTATTTCTCAAGTGGCTTGCGGTTAATACAGCCATTACCAATTTTGATACTTATGGATGGGTAACCAAGAATCATTACCTATATCAGGATTTATCGGACAATGGGCGTATGGTCTATGTTCCATGGGATTTTAATCTGTCGCTCACAACTGATCCATTAGGTATACTGGAGGTAGACGACATGGGCGGCGGCTTTGGCGGCTTTGGCGGTTTCGGTGGTGGCTTTGGCGGTGTCAACGGCGGGAACAACGGTGGTTTTTGCACTGAAGTAGCCAGCCTTTCACTAGATGAACTTAGTAATAGCTGGCCGTTAATCCGTTACCTAATGGATGATCCAATTTACAAAAACATTTACCATAATGAAATGAAGGCTGCAATGAGCGGTTGTTTTAATGAATCAACAATAATTAATCGAATGACCCAACTGCATGAACTAATCCGCCCATATGTTGTGGGAGCAGAAGGAGAAACGAGCAAATATAGTTTCTTGACTAATGGGACTACTCAGTTCGACCAAGGGCTTGCTGAGATTATTACTCTTGTTAGTGATCGTCATAAAGCTGTAAGCGATTATCTTTCAACAGTAACAATTTCTCCGACGCCTGTTACGACTTCGAAACCAACCGAAAGTCCAACTACAAATACCCCCACAAATACAGCAGCTACAAATACCCCTGCAAATTCAGCAGCTTCAATCGAAGATATTAATAATGACGGTGTAATAAATATGGCTGATGTTATCCTTATGGCAGGTGCATTTAATACTGTTAGAGGAGACTCCATATACAATTCATCATGTGATTTGAACAATGACGGCACCGTAAATATGTCTGATATAGTTATAATAGCAACAAAGTTTAATGTTATTGTAAGACATTAGAAAAATGAGGGACACTTCTTCTAAAATTGCTACTTATAATTTAATAAACAACTAATAACAATCTTAGAAGAAGTGTCTTTTTAAAAACATATATAGCATTTTCTATTTTGATATCTCAACAGTATTTGTCGTTGCGTTCCATTTAACAGTGGCACCAAGTGCTTCGCTAACAAAACGTAGGGGTACAAAAGTACGGCTATCTTTTAGTGTTGACGATGAATCCACTGATACTTTTTTTCCATTAATGCTATATGCATTTTCATTGATTTTAAATAATATAGTATCACCATTTTTCTCAATAACAACTGTTTGGGTGTCACTAATCCACTTAACACTACCACCAAGTGCTTCCGCAACAAAGCGAACTGGGACTTGTGTACGATTATTTTTATCCAAGAATGGTATTACATCAGGGAAAGGGATAGGAGAACCATTAACCGTAACATGAATAGCAGATTGTTGTGTTGTTTGTTCTGCAGTGATACTTGTTGAAACAAGAATGATACCTTCGAATGAGCCAATAACAAATTTCTCCCCATCAAACATAACCTTCTCAAATTGGCACTTATAACCTGAATCGATTTTTTTCCAGCTAACCAGATCTGTTGATTCCATAATAGATCCTGAGTCACCAACAATGACGTAGGTTCCTTTTCCATATGCAATATCTATTGCCCGGCCTAATCCATTGGATTTTAGTTTTGTCCATTTTTCTCCATCCGCAGAGGTATAGATCACTCCATCCGCAACTATGAAGAGTTTATTATTAATAACCTTCATTTGTACATTATGTAAATTCGTACTTGCAAAATCATATCTCTTACAATTCAGGTTTTTATCAACAACTGTTACTTTTCCATTTCTTGCCGCCAAATAAGCATTGTTATTGAATATAATGCTATCAGTATATGTTACATCACCCTCAGCAAAATTAGTATCCAAAAAAACTAATGCTGACTTACTATTTAATGTTAGTTTTTCAAAGTACATATCCTTTGTGTTTGATGCAACACGAAAATCATCCCCACTGCCATTATAATCAACAAAAATGGTACCCGCAGCAGTATACATGAGATGGTTATTGAAATTAATAACCTTTTTAAATCCAAAAGGATAAGGTGCATTTTGAATGGCTGTCCATGATTTGAGATCACTTGATGTAAATCTTCGTCCATCAGCATATTCTATTGTATAAGTTTCACCACTTTCATATAGGCCGATATAGTGAGCCCCTAATATAGATGACTTAAAATCAATAATAACCTCTTTTTGAAGATTTGAATTCAAGGTATATAATTGCTCTCCATTATTTAATATTATTTTATCGTTAATGTACTGTAAAGTCGTTTGATATTTTGTAGAACTAAATATAACGTCAGTTTTCTTAGTTGTCAAATCAACACGCACTAAGCCACTTTCAGGGTCTCCTATAAAAACTTTATTATTGATTACAACGCTATTGCCAAGATAAGCACCAAGGATCATTCCGGTATTTACAACGATTGCTCCATTATGATCAACTAAGTATGAGTTTTCTACCTTATCGCCTCTATAAACTCCTTTGTTTGAGGTTATATATCCTACATTTCCAGCATTATTATAAAGGCTTACAGGGTAAATCTTCATATCATTCACAAATAATTCTTGATATGTATCCTTTAGATTTAAGTTATAATCAAAAACTTGAACTGATGAAGTATTCCCGTTTATGATATAAATGGACTGATCAGTGATGGTAGCACTAGTAAGTGTTACATTTTGATCAGAAAGGGTTATGGGAACGTAATTTTTAAAATCCTTCGTTGTATATAGATTATGATAGGCTACCACTAAATAAGTATCTGTTTTATCCAAATAATAGATATTTCGTGTATCATCAGGTAAAGTGACTGTATATTCTAACTTCCAGGTTTTTTCCATGCCAGTTTTTGAAGTGTAGAGTTTTCCGGAATTTGTAATCAGAATGAATCCATCTACGCCTGATGTAATAAGAGCTATATTTTCGGACATATTGAATGCAGACCAATTTAGACTATCAGAAGATACTGCAATGTTTTTGCCATATCTCTGATTATATCCTATAACAGTATTCTTATAAATTACAAAATTTCGATAATCATCATATTGCCCAAATTGATTGGTTTTTAATGACATTCCTTCATCATCTGAGGTCAGGATCATTCCATTTTCGCAGAAGCAAATCAAATGATTGTTAACATATGCCAGAGCATTAAGAGTCCCATATGTATTTCCAATGTTCTTAAATGTAATGGCCCCATGTGCTGTGCAGCTTAATAATAATGTGAAAATAATTGTCAGTACTAATATTCTTCTTTTTAGTTTCAAAATAGTTCTCCTCCATTTTTTATATTAAGTTATTTTGTCATAGAAAACGAATCCTCACGGATTCGTAAAATTATAATCTATTGAGTTTTGTACATCTCATAATGTACTATTCTATCAAATTTACATAAAGGAGTAAATAGGACCTGATACCTACACAAAAAAGAGATAGGAACTTAATTCCTATCTCTTTTTGTGTCTATAATCGGGGTGAGAGGACTTGAACCCCCGGCATCTTGGTCCCAAACCAAGCGCGCTACCAGCTGCGCTACACCCCGTCGTCAAGCGACAAAAAGAATTTTACTACATCATCGGATGTTTATCAACAGCTAAATATAGTTGTTGTGTTAAGTTAAGGCTACTATTCGCATGAATGCTGATTATTGCGGCTTATTTCTAGAATTTTCGTTACAGATAACTCTCTTAAAATTCTGCATATTATTACCACCCAAATTGTAATATAACCGTAATTGAACCGTGCAAGCATATGAATTATAATATAGAGGGGGATTCCACCCCCCCCTGTACAATTAATTTGTTATACAGTCAAATTTTAAAGAGGTGTTCTATATTAAGAGGATTTTAGGTCAGGTAAGACGAGCAATACAAGATTATAACATGATTAAGGAAGGTGATAGAATAGCGGTAGGAGTATCGGGTGGCAAGGATAGTTTGACCCTGCTTGTTGCATTAAGGCGGCTACAGGAGTTTTATCCGGAAAAATTTCACCTGGAAGCGATCACTATTACCATGGGAATTGGTGAGTTTGATCTTACACCTGTTAGAGAATTGTGCAAAAGTATAGGGGTTAATTATACTATTGAAGAGACTCTAATAGGAAAGATAATATTTGAAGAACGACAAGAAAAAAATCCATGCTCTCTTTGTGCAAATATGAAGCGTGGAGCTCTTCACAATATTACGAAGGCACTTGAATGCAACAAAATTGCATTGGCACACCATAGGGATGATGTTATAGAAACCCTTTTGCTCAGTACTTTTTATGAGGGCCGTTTACACACATTCTCGCCTGTGACCTATCTTGACCGCAAGGATATTCATATGATAAGACCCCTTATTTATACTGAGGAAAAGGAAGTAAAGGCATTTATTAAAGAATATGGTATTAAAACGGTTAAAAGTCCATGTCACATTGATGGCTACACCAAGAGGGAAGACATAAAAAACATGTTAAAGGAAATGACAAAAGAAAAAAGGGATATCAAATCAAATATTTTCGGTGCTATTAAGAGATCGGGAATTGATGGTTGGAAAGAATGAAAAGGAGTGGAATCAAGATGAATTACATAAGAAAGCTAGTGGCTTTATACACAACAATTGCTGTATTATTTCTCATACCTGTAAATTACGCTTCTGCAGATCCGGCTATTATATACCAGAAATCTGTAAAGGAAAATATCACATCAGGTGCTACTTTGGAGAAGATTACAAAGTTTACTACCGATGGTTGGCAGACCATAAATGTATTGAGAATTGATTTGGGTAACCCAAATATAAAAATAGATTCTTTGACAAATACTGATTCGGCAATGAAGCTGGCACAGTTAAAAACCCTTGCGGAAGCAAGAGGAGCAGTGGCAGCCATAAATTCAAGCTTCTTCAATTGGGGAGAGGGAAATGGCCAGGGATATGTTGACGGGACAATTATTGAGTCCGGCAAGGTAATAAGTGCTCAAACCGGATATAACAGCACCGGTAATAATATGGCATCAATATCCATAGATAATGCAAATAAAGTATTTTTCGATTATTGGAAGACTAATATAAAGCTTGTTGCACCAAATGGAAAACAAGTTAATGTTGCACAGTTTAATAAGCCAAGCAGATTGAACTACAAGGATATAATTGTGCTGGACAGGCGATGGGGAAAGATGTCTATAGGTTCATCTGAAAAGTATCCTGAAATGTTCGAAGTTGTGGTTGTTGATGGAAAAATTGCAGATATGAGATTTGCACAGCCTGCTGTTGAAATTCCCCAAAACGGGTATGTTATTGTGACTACAGGCAGCAATGGGCCTGCCATAACCAGCAATTTCAATATGGGTGATGAAGTGAAGCTTTCAATTAACACAACACCTGACTGGAGTTCTATGGCGGTAGCTATGACAGGTAGTGCAATTCTTTTAAAAGACGGAAAGATTCCATCAAAATTTTCTATAAATATGGGAGGTAAACAGCCTAGAACAGCTGTTGGCTGCACTAAAGACGGGAAACAGCTTATAATGGTTGCTTTAGATGGAAGGCAAAATCTTGGAGTTGGAATGGACCAGACTGAATTGGCAAAGCTTATGCTTGAGCTTGGAGCATACAATGCATTGAACTTTGACGGAGGCGGTTCAACAACCATGGTTGCACGTCATCAGGGCGATACAAAGGTTTCCTTAGTAAACAGTCCTTCGGATGGTGCACAAAGATCTATAGCAGCCGGGTTAGGGGTATTTTCTGTTGCTCCGACTGCTGAGCTTGATGGACTTATTATAGACGCTGCGGATAAAAATGTTTTTGTAAATACATCCAGAAGTATTAACGTAATGGGATATGACAGATATTTAAATCCTATTGATATAGATAAAAGCCAGGTTACATTTAGTGTTACAGGAGTAAAGGGAGATTTTATCGGAAGCACATTTTACCCAAAATCATCGGGTAAGGCAGTTATTAAAGCAACTATGGGAAAGATAAGCTCCACCCTTGAAGTTCAGGTTCTTGAAAGTCCTGTTGAGATAAGTTTGAATGTAGATACAGTAAAAGTACCGCTAAACGGTACCAGGACATTCACTGTTACAGGCATGGACAAGGATGGATATACAACGACAATCAATCCGGCTGATGTGAAATGGTCTGTAAATGGAGGTATAGGGAGCTTTAATGAAGGCGTTTTTAATGCCTCCACCCAGGGGGCAGGATATATAGATGCATCGGTTGGAAGTGTGCATGCTTACTGCGGTGTATCTGTAGCTACTAATAACAGCACGGTTATTGATAACTTTGAGCAGTTCAATGGAACATACCTGTCAAGCCCGGCAGGGTTACCAGGTTCTTATGAGCCTTCAGGTGATTTTGCCAAGACAGGCTCTTATTCAGGAAGGCTTACTTATGATTTCTCCAGTACAGAGGGTACCAGAGCGGCATATATGGTTTATCCCGACAAGGGTATGGCTTTAGCTGAGAATGCAGAGAAATTGGGTATATGGGTTTATAATAACCACACAGTATCAAATTGGCTTAGAGCTGAATTATATGACTCAGCTGGAAGTAAGCAGATACTGGAGTTTACAAAGGATATGAACTGGGATGGTTGGAAATACCTTGAAACATCCCTTGCAGGTATAAAGATGCCGGCACGTCTTACAAAGATATATCTTGCACAGGTAAATCCAGTATCAGACACAGGGGTTATATATCTTGATGATCTTACCGCTGTGACATCTTCTTATCCTTTGCTTGACCAAGTTAAAATTCCTGAAAATACCGAGTATAAAGATCCTGCAAATAAGGCGGTTGCATTTAAAAAATCATCAAAATCTTTCCGCTTAAGCGTATTTGGTCAATCAGCAGAACCTAAGACAATACTGCAAAAGCTGATTACTCAGAGATTTACACAGGCAGTAAGCAAGGATATGTCCGATATGGCTGTTATAGTTGGCAGTGGGACACACAAAATGACTGAAAAAATAAAGGCACAGACAATAACCACAAGCAAGAATTACAAGGCAATGGACTACAAGGGTGTCAGGCTTATACAATTGGATACATCAAAAAAAGGCCTTAGACTAAGTGATTCGGGGCAGTGGAAATGGTTTATGGACAAATTAAATTCTTATACAGGTGATAATGTATTTATTTTCATGTCCGATTCCCCAAAGAATTTCTCAGACAAATTGGAAGGTAACTTGTTTAGGGACACACTTTCAGAATATCATAAAACTAAAGGAAAAAATGTTTGGGTAATATATAAAAACGGCTCAAACTCAACTATAACAGAAAATGGAGTAAAGTATTTCTCCACAACAGGTTATGAATTAACGGGATTAAACTCTTCAAATGCGGCATCCAAAGCTAAATACCTGTTAATAACAGTTAATGGCAAAGATGTAAGCTACGAATTTAAACCGTCGGTATAAGATGATAAGAGAATAATTTAAGGCATGAATGATAAATAACTTCCGCTTTCTACGCATGTGTTGACGATTTAAGTCAATACGCGAGCGAAATTGATAGTGGAAGTTATTTTTTTTATCATGACTAAATATCCATCGCTTAAAATAAATATAATATGGGGAAATGAGCCTTGTCCTCTTTTTTAAATGTCTGGAAAATCATGATGTATACAGCAGCATTACTATTAACAGATATTGTTTGCCTTAGTACAGTAGTTATTATATAATGTTGATATAATAATTTTATTGATTGGGATTATTCAATCAGGTTAAGGCAGCTTATGATAAAGAATATAATTTTTGATTTTGATGGAACAATAGTAGACAGCAAAAATCTTACTATGAATTTGTACAATGAAATTGCAGAAAAAAACAAATTTAAACCCATAACCGAGCATGACTTGGAGCATTTAAGCAGGCTTTCATATATCGATAAGGCAAAATATCTGGGCATACCTTTTTACAAAATTCAAGTGCTAATGGCCGGGGTGCTAAAAAGATATAAAAGTCATTTGAATAACCTTGAATTAATTGAAGGGATGGAGGAAGTGCTTTACAAATTGAAGGAAAGAAACATTAAGCTTAGTGTGATTTCTTCCAATTCGGAAAGTACTATTAGAGAATACTTTCACAAGTCAGGTATTAAAATTTTTGATGATATTCACTCAGCTAAAGGTCTTTTTGGCAAGGACGTTTCCATTTCAAGATATATAAGTAAATGCAAAATGGATAAGACTGAAACCTTATATATTGGTGATGAGGTTAGGGACATACAGGCCTGTAAAAAGTGTCTGGTTAAAATAATCGCTGTGACTTGGGGGTTTGATATTGGGGATGTTTTAAAATCCCATAGCCCTGATTTTATGGTAAATACTCCAAAAGAAATATTGGATTTATTATGAGAGTATTAATAATTTTACATTTGGGGAAGAGGTAGGCTATGAAAAAAAATACTAATGGGAAAAAGTCTAAAGGTAAAAAGACTGATTCGAAAAGACCGCCTATGATGGCTGCATTTATAGCAGGTATGATATTTGTAATTATAGTTGCTGTTGTAATAGTTGCCGGTATTTTAAACCTGCACGGCAATGCTGCTGATAAAGAAGTGGTCGATGAAAAAATGACTAAGATGGAAAAATTTATTGATGAAAGAAAGTGGCAAGAAGCTAAAAATATAGGCAATGAAATTCTTTCAATGAAAATTGATAAGGAAACAGAAGTGGATGTATATTGGGAGATGGGTATAAGTGAGTGCTATCAAAGAAATTTCGGTGCAGCTATAGATTATGCAAATAAGATACTTACCATAAACACTCCTAGCGGGCATTTCTTGTTGGGACTTATATATACTGATATGAAGAAATATGAGCAGGCTATAAATGAGTTCAAATATGCAGGTGCAACAGGATCAAGGTATAGGGAAGATGCAGATAAGCGAATCCAGGAGCTTGAAAAGCTTGTAGGAGATAGAAAATAATTAAAATAAGTTACAAATAAGATTTTCCACATAAAAAGTGACTTTGCCGTAAGTTTTCGGCAAAGTCACTTTTGAATGTTTAAGAAATTATAGTGTATTCTTCACCATAATTTCTTAATATTAACTTATTTTTGTGAGGTTGGCGAATGCGGCCATAAGCCTTTTCATTCCAGCACCCTTAAAGTGTATTTCCAATTTGAAATCATCCTTTTCTTTTTCCACACCGGTAATAATACCTACACCGAACTTTTTATGTTCAACTTTGTCCCCAACACTGAATGCTGAATTGGAGCCGGTGGGCTTAGAAGGGCTTGCAGTGTTAGGATTATAGGTTCTGTTAAAGCTTGAGGTGGTGGAGTCCTTTTGAACACTGTTAATTTGCCTTAAAATACCTGAATCTTTTTGTATGCTATTGATCTGTCTTGGAAAACCTGAATTTACGCTATTGCCTGTGATACTGGTTTTCAAAGTGGAAGCTTGTCTGCTTGCAGGTCTCCCATAGCCTTCTATAAGCTCCGCCGGAATTTCGTTTAAAAACCTGGAGGCCTTATTGTAAGTTGTATTTCCAAATAATGTACGGCTTAAAGTGCTTGTCATGTAAAGCCACTTTTTAGATCTGGTTATTCCAACATAGCAAAGTCTTCGTTCTTCTTCCAGCTCACTTTCATCCGTTATGGCACGATAACCGGGGAATATGCCCTCTTCCATGCCTACCAGAAAAACCGCTGGGAATTCAAGACCCTTTGCACTGTGAAGTGTCATAAGCACAACATTATTTTGCTCCTCTTCAAGCTTATCAATATCTGCAACAAGAGAAATTCCGGAGAGATAGGCTCCAAGGCTCTTGTCCTCTTCCCTTTCTTCAAATTCTATAGCACCCGATATAAGTTCCTGTATATTTTCAATCCTGGTTTGTGCTTCAACTGTATTTTCAGCTTTTAGCTCATCCATTATACCCGACTGTTTTATCACTTCTTCAATTAGCTTAGAAACGGTTATTTCATCCTTCAATATCCTAAAACGGCTAATAAGGCTTACAAAGCCTTCCAGTTTTGAAGCGGCTCTCTGAAGCTCGGGAACGCTTGAAGCAGAATCAATTACGCTGAAAATACTGCAGCTTCTCTGGTTTGCTGCTTCTTCCGCAGTATCTACAGTGGTGTTTCCTATACCTCTTTTAGGAACATTTATAATTCTTTTAAGGCTTATGTTATCCGAAGGATTTTGAATAACCCTCAAATATGCAAGTATGTCCTTAATTTCTTTCCTGTCATAGAATCTCAAGCCCCCAAAAATCTTATAAGGTATGGATTCACGCATAAGCATTTCTTCTATGATACGGGATTGGGCATTTACCCTGTATAGGATTGCAAAGTCTTTGTAGTTGGTGTTTTCAATTGTAGACAGCCTTTTAATCTCAGAAGCTACAAAGGAAGCTTCCTGATACTCGTTGGAGCCTTGATAATATTGAATTTTAGGCCCTTCTAAGGTTTCGGTCCAAAGGCTTTTGTTTTTTCTGCCGGTGTTGTTTTTGATAACATTGTTTGCTGCATCCAGTATCAACTGGGTTGATCTGTAGTTTTGCTCCAGTTTAATGGTCTTACAATCTTTAAACTCCTTTTCAAAGTCCAGTATATTTCTGATGTTAGCACCTCTCCAACCATAAATTGACTGGTCATCATCACCCACTACGCACAGATTCCTGTTGCCTTGTGCCAAAAGGCTTATCAGGGTGTATTGTGCCGTATTTGTATCCTGATACTCGTCCACTAAAATATATCTGAACTTCTTTTGGTAATAATCCAGAACATCTTCATGCTCTACAAAAAGCTTAATTGTCATTATTATTATGTCATCAAAGTCAAGAGCATTGTTTTGAAACAGCTTTTTCTGGTAAAGTTCATAAATTGATGCTATTTTACTCATCCTAAAATCTGCCTGATACATCTTGCTGTAAGTTCTGCTGTCAATAAGCTCATCCTTTGCTCGTCCTATAGCATCAAGCATGCCTTTTGGTGGGAAGTTCTTTTCATTAAGGTTAAGCTCCTTTAAGCAGTCCTTTATAACTGTTAACTGATCGGCAGTATCATAAATAACAAAGCTATTGTCAAAGCCTAGTTTATTGATATTTCTTCTTAGAATTTTAACACATGTTGAGTGAAAGGTTCCTATCCACATGCCTTCACCCATGGAGCCCATGAGCCTCTCAATTCTTTCCCGCATTTCTTTTGCAGCCTTATTGGTAAATGTAATAGCTAAAATGCTTGCGGGATGTACTGTGCGTCCTCTTAGCACTCTGACGGCATCTTCGGAAAGCTCTGCTTTTTTATTGGGGGCAAGGCTATTTACAATGTTCCTAAGCATCTCCAGATCATCATCTACGGCATATGCCGGAATGTGGTCACTCTTAAATGAATCTCCAAACCTTATCATGTGTGCAATTCTATTGACAAGGACAGTTGTTTTTCCTGAACCGGCACCAGCTAAAATGAGAACCGGGCCGTTTATTGTATAAACGGCTTCTCTTTGCTTATCATTCAAATTAATGTACTGGGACTCAATAAGTTTATTTCTTATAGTTAGGAATTCCTTTATGTTGTTCTCACCGGATATCATTATTTAATCACCTTCGCAATATATGGATTTACAAAAATTATTTATTAAAAGTATTAATAATCTTACATTTGTCACTTTTAATATGGATAACCCATTTAGTATAACATAGTTTTTATTCTACTTAAAGCAAAAGGGGCTGTTGCACTAAGAAATTAGTGTAGGAGCCCTTTTTACTTGCAAAAAACAATTGCCAGACTATTCAAAGTCCGGCAAAAGGTGTAAAATATTTTTATGCTAGTAAAAAATTTAACACATAAAGATTATACTACGCACGGTGGTTTCTATCAATTAAAATTGCCGTTAAATGTTGAATGTATGATTCCGAATGATGATTCTGTAAGGTTGCTGGGTCAAATTGTAGAGGAGATGAATTTATCAGAATTATATAAGACTTATTCCCGTTTAAGGAAAAAACAAGCAACCCCAACACAGATGCTGAAGATCATGCTATATGCTTATATGAATAGTAATTATTCTACAAGGAAAATCGAAAGAGCCTGCAAGCGGGACATTAATTATATGTACCTTCTTGAAGGCTCGCCTGCTCCGGATTATACAACAATTGCAAGATTCAGAAGTATTCATTTTGCACCTGTTTCAGAAAATCTTTTGGCACAGTTTACGCAGATGCTTGCTGAAAACAAAGAAATTTCAATGAAAAATCTATTTATTGATGGGACAAAGCTTGAAGCTGCATCAAATAAATATACTTTTGTCTGGAAAGGTTCTGTCACTAAGAATCAGAAAAAACTGATGGATAAGCTCCCAACTTTTTTAAAACAAACAGAAGAGAATTTTGGATTTAAGATTTTATATGGTGAAGAAATCAAGATGCACCATTTGAAAAAGCTCAGACGAAAACTTTGCAAAATAAAAAACGATGAAGATATTCAATTTGTCTCTGGTATAGGAAAAAGAAAATCTCCTCTCCAAAAAACATTTGAACAGCTGGATGAATACATATCAAGGCTCAAGAAATATAATAAGCATCTGCATCTTATGGGGGATAGAAATAGCTATTCAAAGACAGACCCTGATGCAACCTTCATGAGGATGAAAGAAGATGCTATGAAGAATGGGCAACTAAAACCCGGCTACAACATTCAGTTTGGGGTAGATGCTGAATATATAGTATGGATTAGTGCTGGACCACAGCCTACAGATACAACCACGCTAATACCATTTTTAGACAGCATAAAGAGTCGTTTGAAGTATACTTACAGAAATATAGTTGCAGACTCAGGCTATGAAAGTGAGGAAAACTACGTCTATCTCGATGAGAACGGTCAGCTTGCTTTTATCAAACCTTCCAATTATGAAATTAGTAAGACACGGAAATATAAAACTGATATCAGTAGGAAGGAAAATATGAGCTATGACAAAGAAAACGACTTTTATATATGTAGCAGCGGTAAAAAGCTTGTAGCCACAGGGATTAAATTCAGCAAAAGCAAGACTGGCTATAGAAGTGAGAAAACCTGTTATACATGTGAAGATTGCACTCAATGCCCTATTAAATCAAAATGCATTAAGGGAAACAGCAAAAAGCCATTGGAAGAACGAACCAAGCATCTTGAAGTTTCAAAACTATTTCAGCAAAAACGTGAGGCAGCGATAACCAGAATCCTTAGTGATGAGGGAAAAGAGCTCAGAATGAACCGAAGTATTCAGTCTGAAGGTGCTTTTGGAGAAATAAAACAAGATATGGGATTCAGACGTTTTTTGTGTAAAGGGAAAAAGAATATCTTGGCAGAATGTATTCTTCTTGGCTTAGCTCATAATGTAAACAAACTGCACAACAAAATTCAGTCAGAACGATGTTCTACATATTTACATCCATTAAAAACAGCTTAGATAAAAATGTTTATAATAAAGAGCATAAATCAGTAAGCTTTATTTGCTATACTCTTTTTTCAAAAGAAAGAAAAAGAATATAATATTTTGGTTAAAATATTTCACTATCATTATAGAAATGGGGCGTTGTACTACGATTATAAATCGTAATTGCAACAGCCCCTTTGCTTTAAAATAATTTATTGTTAAAATATTAATAGCATTTAATTTAGAACTCAGGCTCAATTAAGCCGTAATTTCCATCTTTTCTTCTATAAACAACATTAACCTGATTTGTATCGGCATTTGAAAACATAAAGAACTCATGGCCTAAAAGATTCATTTGCAGTATTGCCTCTTCAATAGCCATAGGCTTTATTGCAAATTTCTTGGAGCGCAATACTTTATAGTCACTTTCTTCCTCAACTTCAGCAAAAGATGGAACATTTTCTGCTTTCAAAGCTTCAGCCTTCAGTTTCTTTTCAAGCCTAGTTTTATTTTTTACTATTTGCCTTTCAATTACATCTACAACTTTATCTATAGAAGTATACATATCACCTGTTGATTCTTCAGCCCTTAAAATAAGGCCATTGGAGGATATGGTAACTTCAAGAATATGTCTCATTTTTTCCACGCTCATTGTAGCGTGCACCTCTGTATTAGGATGAAAAAACTTTTCAAGTCTTCCGATTTTTTTGATTACCATTTCTTTTAAAGCAGCAGTTACTTCGATATTTTTACCACTTATAATGAATTTCATAAACACGCAGCCCCTTTCATATTGGGATTTGTGGTATATCTACATTAAATCTTTTATATAATATTATATAGATTACCAACTTTGACTGATTTTAAACAGAAATATGTCCGGTTTTTTGATAGCCTGATGGCTGAATAAGATTAAATGAATTTTGCAACTCCCCCTTTGATGTAGATACTTATTGGTTAAAATTAAATCCTATATATTTAATATTCTACACTTACTCAATAAATCCTTCTACTAAAGCTTTGAACCTAAAAATTAATTACAAAATACAAAAATTAATTGTAAAAGTTAATTGTAAAAAACTACATGTTAATAAAAGTTATCCACATTTTCACCATGGTAATAAAACCCAACCTCCAAATCACTCTTGACTTTTTTACAATAGGCCTATAGTGCATGTCCCAGAGGGGTTACGGGTTTGCCAATAAATGGTGAAGGTGATGCCATTCAACCCACAAAATGTTTGTTTTGCATGTGAAAAAACTGTGGATAATGTGTATAAATCTGTGAATAACTTAAATAGGCTTGTTTTACCTGTGGATAAGTAGGGGTGAAAATCCATTAAAAAATCATATATAAAAAAAATATATCATGAATAGATATAAAGAAATTGATTAAATTGGGAGGTCTTAAAATGAGCTTAAACAGCCAATATTCATTCTATCCTTTGCAACCTGATAATCCTAGCGATTCCGAAAGATATTTTCTAACGTATCATGCACTCAAGGAAAAAGGACGGCCTGAGGATTTCAGTTATATAATGAAGCTTATGCAACCTCCTCCATCCATAACTAATTATGCAAGACCAGGGCAATTCAAGGGTGTAAGGGTGGGGATAATCGGTGGGGGGTTGGCTGGACTTGCATCTGCATTTGAACTTTTAAAGCTGGGATTTGATATAACACTATATGAGGCACTGGATAATAGAATAGGTGGAAGGGTATATACATATTACTTTGACAAGAACAAAAATCTATACGGAGAATTCGGACCCATGAGAATTCCTGTTTCTCATGAGACTGTTTGGCATTATATAAATTTATTTGGACTTCCAACAAGGACATTTTTACAGGTGGATAACAATGCATATGTCTATCTAAGAGATACCAGGGTGAGGAATGACCCTGGAGGAGTTGGAGTAATGAAGCATATATACCCGAAATATGAGTTATATCCATGGGAACGGACAACAAGCTGGCAGAAGCTTTATTATACAGGAACTGAAAGTCCGCTTTTAATGGCATCACCTGAAGTAAGATCGGAAATTCTTCAAGTCAAAGCTGCTTATAGTGAAAAAACACTATTATTTAGTGATGTGGATAACCTAAAAATGATGGCATCAATGGGGCTAAGTCAAGGTGCTATAAGCATTGTAACAAATTTCTCAACTCTTCTTAGTGGAAACATATACAACAGTTATATTGATTTTATTCAAGAAGGCTATCCTGCAGACCTTTCATATCTATATGAGATACCAGGAGGAGCAGCAAGGCTTGTGGATGCATTCTGCAAATCTCTCACAAATGCAGATGCTTTTGGAGATCATAGTGGAGTTGATACAAATTATCTTGGTAAGTTTACATTAAAGCCGGGATGTTGGGTAGACGGTATACATTATGACAAGTCTTTCAATAAAATAAGGCTTAGCTATGAGATATCAAAGTCAGGGGTAAAGGTAAATGAAGCATTTGATTATATTGTATGTGCAATTCCGTTCTCATCATTGAGAAATGTACATATAAATCCTTTGTTCAGCAACATTAAAATGAGGGCTATCAAGGAAGTTAATTACGTTTCTGCACAAAAGACTCTGTTATTATGCAAAGAACGCTTTTGGGAAAGGGAGGGAATAGTGGGAGGTGCGTCCTATACCGACTTACCGGCAAGTACCATATGGTACCCATCAGATCATCTGAAGTATATTAACATGCCTGGAGGTATAAGAAATCTACCTTATAATCAGCCTGGGGTTATGACGGGCTCCTATAGTATTGGTATGGATGCTATTCGTTTATCAGCCTTGCCGGAGGATAAACGTATGGATCATTTGAAAAGGCAACTTGAACTAGTTCATGGGTTGCCAAACGGCTATCTGAACAGTATTGTAGAGGAATGTAAGACTGTTAACTGGGATGTGCAACCGACATTTAGAGGATCATTGTGCTTTTTTGCACCTGGGCAAAAGGAATTATTCTCTTGCGGTATGGTTATTCCGGAGTATAATGAAAGGGTGTTTTTTGCAGGAGAGCATATATCAGCTGTCCATAGATGGATGCAGGGTGCCTTGCATAGTGGTATGGCCGCTGCCAACTGTCTTGCAAATGCATGTAAAAGGCACACAAAAATTTGAAGAACTGTAAATATGAAAAGTATTGATGGAATATCATTAATACTTTTCATATATATTGCAGTTTAACGGTTTCTTGTTCTATAATGGTTATGTTAATATATTATAAGATTAGTAATGGCTAAGAAATAACATCCAATTCTCATTATTCATAACCCCGTTAAATCGTTGGGATTTTGTCCTTGAGAATATGAAGTTATTTATAAGGCATTACTTGGTACAAGGATGACCATTATGCTTTTAATTACTTTTTACATAATACCGGTACTACTGGCAGCTGTAATATTTATGGATATTTGCAATAAAATCAATATAACCCACAAGGGCTTTATGGCTTTTATTCTATTGTTTTTGCCGCACATTTCAATAATTATACACCTTATTGATAATAGACTGCTCAATAAAATAGACTTTGGATTTATTGAAAATACCTTGCCTATTGGTGTTGTTATTTTATTTACATATATCTTTTTAAAGGCAAACTTCTTTCCTCATATGAAAAAGGAAATAGATGAATTTAGAGTTAGGATCTTAATTGGCGGAAGACGGCTTGTTTTATATAGCTTGTACACAGGATTTGTCCAAATTATATTTTACTTGTTTGCATCAGGTTTTATAAAGAAAGCAGAAATACCAAAGAGTATAATGATAATGGATATTATAGTCACCATTTTGATATTGATTATTTTTTACATAAACGGAATGATACGAATTTTACTAGTCTCAAAGAGAATTAACATAATAAAGAAAACCATTGCCGTTTCCACTATGTTCATCCCTGTAGTAAATATCCCTGTGATGTTATATGCATGTGGTGCTGCAAAGGAAGAGATTGAACATGAATGCTATAGGGTTGTCAAGCACAATATGCGGATAGAATCTCAAGTCTGTAATACAAAATACCCTCTCGTAATGATCCATGGTATAGGGTTCAAGGATTACAAATACATAAATTACTGGGGCAGGATTCCAAAGGAGCTCATTAGAAATGGTGCCAAGGTTTATTATGGAAACCAGGAAGCCTTTGGCACAGTAGAGTATAATTCACAGGATATTAAAAACAAAATATTTGATATAATGGATGAAACAGGATGTGAGAAGGTCAATATTATTGCACATTCTAAGGGAGGCCTGGATGCTCGTTATATGATCAGTAAACTGGGAATGGAAGACCATGTTGCTTCTTTGACTTTAGTTGCTGTTCCAAATCAGGGGTCAAAGATAATTGATTTTATTTACTGGCTCCCAAAGTGGTTTCACCAAAATGCCGGGAAAATTATAGACAAGTATTTCAGAATGATAGGGGATAAAAACCCCGACTTTTTTACATCCACCAGACAGATTTCCACTCACTACTGCAGGAAATTTAATGAAGAAATAAAGGACTCCCACAAGGTATACTATCAGAGCTATGCTGTAGTTATGAATAACTTATTCAGCGATTATGTTCTCACTATCCCATATCTAATATTGAAAGTATTAGGAGGGGATAACGATGGATTAGTAGAGGTGGAGTCCGCCAAATGGGGAGAATTCCAAGGAATTATTAAAAACAATTATAACAGGGGTATTTCCCATGGTGATATCATTGATCTGCGAAAAGATTGCTACAAGGGCTTTGATGTAAGGGAAAAGTACATTGAGATTGTGGCAGATTTAAAAAGCAGAGGATACTAAGGAATGACTAAGACATTATTAGTATAGTATCAAGTTATCTTCTGCTCTTATCTTCATTATGAATTTAGGCTTTTCCAGAATAGGACACGAGTCTTTGGTGTAAGGGATTTTTTTTGTAATGCCGTTCTCAGTCCACTCGGTCAGCTCAAAATCAGTAATTAAATAATTGTTGCTATAGTCATTGTCCTTTATATATTTGCTTAAACCATAGTTATAAACTGTATTTGTGGCTGATAGCTTTACCCTGTAATTAATTTTTATTATGTCTCCAGCTGTAAAACCTCTATTAACTTGTATCCTAAGTTTATGTACTTCCCCATTATCCGATGATACTTCTGAGGTAGTAATATCATTGGGGTTTACTGGATTCGGATTGTCATTTACGTACACTTTAAAATGTTGTTTATCTATTGAGCTTTTGCCTAATGTTTTAAGCTTAAAGCCGCTATTTAGTCCGGTAGTGGCATTTTTTAAGTTCATATCCAAACTAATAATGGGGGACCTTAAGTTTCTACTTATTTTAAATGCTAATGAAGCTGGGATATTATCACCCACAGCAAATTTGTCAGTGGAGGTCATTGCATCATTGTGCCATAAAGCATTTGCTATAACGGGTGTATTCGTAGCAGTTGGTGATGCTGCTGGTGTGGAAGTTCCAGTAGGTGTGGGCGTGGAAGTAGAGGAGGATGCGGTATATGGGTCAACTCCCCAAGTTTTCGTATTGTCTATGGAGCAAGTTATTTTATCCCAGTCCACATAAGAATCTGAATTGTTATAAGAGTAATCGTTTGATGTGTTATAACGGCCTAAAGTAAGCTTAAAAAAATTACATTGCAGCTCACGCTGTTCTCCTCGTACTAGTTCACCAGCAAGAGCAGTGAATCTTATCTGGGCTATATAGTCAACATTGTTTAACTTGGTTGGTGACTTGATCAAGTTCATGTCGATGCCTAGAGGATTTCCGGATGGATACCAGTAGCAGAGGTTCAATTGATACATCTCGCCATCTACTGTATAGTAATACTCTAATTTTACATCTCTTAAATCAATAGATTTTGCTCCATTGTTTATCATTTTTATATTAAATGAGATAAGTCTATCACCATTATCTAAGTTATACATTTGAAGCTTTATTGAGTGATCAGGAAGAACTGTAGTAAGTACAGGTTCATTTCCCCAAACAAGACTGTTGCTAATATAAGCAGTGGACTTATTCCAATCGGTGTAATTTGATACAGGATTATAGGAATAGTCATCTGTTTGTAAATAATTTTCATTAATATTTTTATTTATGGTGATAGACAATTCCCTGTTCTGTCCTGAAGCAAGTGAGTCAGATTTGTTAAATCCTATTTCCAGATAGCAATCTGCTGTTGAACTAACAGTAGTCAAAGGGATAAATGTCCCGGTTACGGATGAAGTAGAACCTCCGCTGTAGTTAGTGCATTTAAAGCTTTGCTTGATATACCCATTAACTGAATAATAATACCTCAGTTTCATATTAAGCAAGTTTATTGCTGAGACTCCGTTATTTACCAACTTGAACTTGATTTTAATCGAATCTGTGGAGGCATTAGTTTCAACATTATACATTTGTACTTTTAAAGAGGGACCGGCAGGATATACTTTTATGTATAAACTACTTGAAAGAATAATAATGAGTGCCAGTGCATAGATAGTCTTGGCGAATTTTCTATTAATTCTTATAGACATAATTTAATTATAACCTCCGCTCTTTGGTATCCTTATGGATTGCTATTGGCCGTTTTAAAAGCAGAATTTAATGATATTGTGCATAAAATATTTGAATAATGTATTTTTTGAAATGCCCTAATACAAGCTAACATTTAGGAATGGTTTTATAAGAATACTGCTTAATAATTGTATGAAATACCAGGCAAACAATAAAGATTTGTAATACTATGAGGAACTGAGTTAAGCCTCATTTATATTATACCATAAAAGAAGAGAATAAAAAATATTAAATTTGATGGATTAGGGGGCTTTTAACCCCCTGCTTATAAAACGAGTTAAGAGTTCTATTTCTTCTTCCTTACCGCTTATATTATATTCTTTTAGAAGAAGGAAACGCATAGTGAAATAGCCGAATACCGATGTCAGTATCATTCTTATAATAACAGGATTGGGTAAATCAATAATCTCTCCGCTTGCTTTAAATTTATCAAGAGTAGTGTATATAAAGTCAAGAACATAATTGCTCATATATGGTATGAACTCTTTTATAAGTACATCTTTATATAAAAACTCTTTTACAACGATGCAAAAGATATCCTGGTTTTTATTTATAAATTCATATCTGTTTTGAATAACTATTCGTACAAATTCCTCAAGGCTTTTTGCATCTTTATCTATCCCTTCGATAAATTCCCTGGCAATCACAGGAATTAAATCCTTTAAAAAAGGTGTAATAACCCACATCAAAAGATTTTCCTTGGTTCCATAATGCCTGAATATGGTTCCTTCTGCTACCCCAGCAGCCTTTGCTATCTCACTGGTAGAGGTGTTGGCATAGCCTTTTTCTGCAAACATTTTTATAGCTATCTCAACAATCTTTTGCTGCTTTGTAGTTTCTTTATTTGATAATTTTGATTTTTCATATATTTTATCCAATATGTTATCAGAAGACATTAGAATCAATTCCTTAGTAACTTAATTTATAAAAAACACGAGTGCCCCATTGACCCAGTTTATTATTCTATAATAGTTAAAGTATATAATAAAGACTTAAATATAGCAAACTCTTATTGCTTGCGGTATTTTCTAAGAGCGATTATGTTAAGGAATATGAATATTGCGGCAAATGCTGCTAAAATTAACAAATCCTTATAGATGCCGCCTATATCCAACCCTTTATACATTACACCCTTTAGTGCATCTGCACCATAGTACAGAGGCATAAACTTGGCTAAAGCCTGAAGCCAATCTGCCATACCTTCAACAGGTATAATTCCTGAGAAGAAAACCTGAGGAACTATGACGATAGGGATAAATTGAATCATCTGAAATTCGGAGGATGCAAAGGTTGATAGCAAAATTCCTAAAGACAGTGCTGTTAAAGCTATCATAAGGCTTATGATAATGACATTCCAGATTGATCCTGCCAAAGTTACATCAAGAACATTGACAGCGAATATGACGACAACAAGGGTCTGTACAACTGCAAATATGCCATATCCTGCCAGATATCCCGTTATAACTTCAGGCCTTTTTATAGGTGTTGACATCAGCCGCTCCAAAGTGCCGGTGGTTCTTTCCCTTAGCAAACCTATTCCTGAAATGAGAAAAACGAAAAAGAATACAAAAAATCCAACAAGTATTGAAATAAGGATATCAAAAAAAGTTGTTTCACTGCTTCCATATACATATTTTGTTTCTATTGAAGGGGAGACGCTTTCCATATTCATGGAACCTGTTCTTGACTGGAGTTGAGAGGATATAGCCTGGCTTACCTTCATCTGAAGGGCTTTGGATACTGTTGGGTCGTTATTTTGAAGGATAAGCACCAGCTTTTCGCTGTCATTATGCAATAAACCGTCAAGGCCTTCATTTTTAACTGTTTCATATGAGGCTGATTCAAATTCTTTTACTGTCATATTATTAGCTTCGAGTGAGGTGATAATATTTTTATCTATGTTTACAATGCCTAGATTATAGGTTGCAGAATTTTCTGCAAATAAAAAATTCATAAGGGTCAAAATCAGCAGTGGGGCTATAAATAGCAGTGCCAATGTTCTTTTGTCGCGAAGCATTTGTAGAATTATTCTTTTTATTAAAGCTCTTGTTCTCATGATAGATTACCCCCTGCCTTTATGAATACATCTTCCAGATTAGTCACATTATAAGATTGCATCAGAGCTTTTGGTGTACCTCTTGTAAGCACCTTGCCATCTCTTATCATTGCCAGGACATCGCACTTTAAAGCTTCATCCATAACATGAGTGGTAATAATGATGGTTTTACCTTCACTGTTTCTCAAGCGATAGAGCTCATTCCATATTCCAAGCCTCAGTTCAGGGTCGATTCCCACTGTAGGCTCATCAAGTATAAGTACACTGGGGTTTTGAATCAAAGCTATACCTAGAGACAGACGCCGCTTCATTCCTCCGGAGTAGGCAGATACCTTTTTCTTAAGATGATCTGTGAGATTAACCAGCTCTGCTACGTATGATATACGCTTTTTCTGGTCAGCTTTGTTAATCCTAAAGAGTGAAGCAAAAAATTGCAGGTTTTCTTCCCCTGTAAGGTCTAAGTAAAGTGCATCAGACTGGGCCATATAGCCAATATCCTGCATTACATTAAGGTTCGGCATCTTTACATCCAGTACATGAGCAGTTCCTGTATCGGCTTTCTCCATGCCAACCATTATTTTAACAAGAGTGGTTTTGCCTGCTCCGGAAGGACCGATCAAGCCGTAGATCTGACCATTCTCGATGTTTATAGATATATTGTCCAGAACTGTTTTTTTGCTGTAAGTTTTGCTGACGTTGTTTATTTTTACTACAGGTTCCATAACAACTCCTCCTCATATAAAAGTGAGTGATCACTCACTTTTATTGTACTGCAGATAGTTTTTCATGTCAATAACAAGTATTATAATATTATAATTAGTATCGAAAATAAGAGAACCTTTTTTTAGTGTGATGACACTAATACATATAAAGCATCCTTTATTTAGCAGACTTAATCCGGATTAAATCTAATGGCAATACCACAAAATAAAGGTCTTAAGGAGTTGATAAATTGATTGACCATAATTTAATTAACCGATGCAAGGAAGGAGATATTGAGGCCTTTGGAGCACTTGTTGAAAAGTATAATGATATGGCCATAAGGACAGCTTTTTTAGTTACAGGACGAGGTGACATTGCAGAGGATATTGCTCAGGAGGCATTCATACAGTGTTTTTATTCATTAAAAAAGCTGAAGAATATTGAGTTTTTCAGCACTTGGTTTTATAGAATTCTTGTAAGAACAAGTTGGAAAATGGCTGCAAAGCATAAAAATCAAGTATTGGTTGATACATCTCAAATGGAATGCATTTTGGGAACATCTGATGAAAATAATCCATCGGATATAGTGGAAGCGAAGTTTAGAGATAAGGAAATATCCATAGCTATTGAAAAATTAAGTCCAACGCTTAAAACCGTTGTTGTTCTTTACTATTACAACGGCTTTCAAATTAATGAGATTTCTATAATCTTGGATTGCAAGGAGAATACGGTCAAGTCAAGGCTACATAAAGCAAGGAAAAAGCTTGAACAAATTCTATCAAAAAGCGATAGGTATTCAGATGAGAAAAAAATAATTGAAGGAAAAGGAGATGGGCTGGATGGAAAATCAAACACAATTGGATATATTGATAAGAAAATCCCTGGATAATAAAGCACATGAAATTAATGTGTTGGATAATATGTCAGAAAGGGTTAAGACGAATATTAATTCCGATATGAAGAAAAGCACGGTACAAAGGTTTATGAGGAGGACTGCGGAAATTGGACTGCTTTCAAAGAGACAAGCTGCAATGGCAGCTATGCTTCTTTTAATCGTTAGCATGGCAGCTGTATATAGTTTTAACCCTCATGTTAAGGCTTGGGCGGAAAAGAAAGCAAGTGACATTATAAATACTATAAGTATTACTTTACCGGGTGATGGTTCTTATACTAAATCAAGTGAAAAGACTATTACTGTTGGAGAAGAAATGATTCAGGTGTCAATAGAAGAGAGGGTATATGAAAACGATGTACCTATGGTTGATATAAAAGAAGTTGAAAATACAGCTGGGTTCAAGGTCAAATTACCTGAATATCTACCTGATTCTTTAAATCTACCTGACAGAGTATCCGTCCTGGACTATAGTAGTGGAGTAAAAGAAATTGAAGATAGTTCTGATAATATTGCAGTTGTAACTGATGCTAATATGGCTAAGGAACTTATGAAAGATATAGGAAAAATAAATGTTACAAGCGGGTGGGGAAGACAGGTAAAGATTAAATTAAATGATGCAAAAAATCAATTTGATGGGTTATGCCTTCTTACCGTATCTGACAGCCAATTTATAAACATGCATAATAGTCAGGGAAAAGTGGTCGGTATATTAGATAGAACAGCAACTTTGTATGAAAATGATGTTATTCTGAAAAATGAATCACAAAGCCAAACCAAGAAAGTATCAGAGCGGATATTAGAATGGAAAGACGGTGATGCCTTCTACAGAATAGATGATTATTCAGGGCTTGGAGTGGACGAATTGGTAAAGATTGTAGAGTCAATTATTAAGAAGCCATAGAAGTTATAGGAGAAGTGGCTAATTTTTACATTTGCATATCGCAAATTCAGTTAAAATCATTTATTAAGGTGTAGGAAATTATGGTGTATGCTGTGCCACAATTTCCTACTTTTGCTGTTTTTAATACTTATCAAGGAGTTCGTAAGCTTCATCATATTTTTTCTTCTCTAAAAAATCAAACCAGGCTTGTTCTTTTTTGAGTTTTAACACATTGGCTTTTATTTTGGTTATGGTGTCTTTATCAAGGATGATTTCATTCTTTGTACCATTAGACTCCTTGCTGTAATTAAGGATTTCTTCAAACATACTGAAGTGTTTCCTTGAAATAGAATCTTCCAATATACGTACAAATGTTTCTTTTTCTATTTTATAACCTTTAGATAACAATGCTTTTATAATTTCAAAATTGTTATTTACACCTGCACTGGTATAAATCCTTTTCAGCTGTGATTCATCAAGTTTTGAACAATGATCAAGGTAGTATTTCAAGGCCTCGTTTTTACCACCTGCGGCAAGATATAATGCAGTTGACAACGTATGTGCATCCTCTTTAGGAACACCTTTTTCAAGGAGATATATGTACATCTTGCTGCTTGGTATCATGGATACGGAAAAAATCTTTGGAAGGTGGTATCTGGCACCGCCTTTTAGAAGATAATCAATAAGTTCATAATCTTCCATTTCTATTGCGGAGGCAAGTACTTTTTTACCAAGTTCTTTTTCCAAATCTACACCCTTTTCTACCAAAAGGCGTATTAACTTTTTTTGTTTTGAAATATTCTCGTTAATGAGGGGATCGCAAAACCAATTATTTATATTTGGGTCGCAACCTTTCAATAAAAGGTACTCCGCAACATCGTAATTTCTATTTATAACGGCATATTCCAATGCAGATTGATTTGAATCACTTGGAGCATTTACGTCTGCACCGCCATCAACAAGGATTTTTACTATATCGGGATATTCAAGGGCGGCTATAAGAGGAGTAAAATCATTTGGAGTAAGGTCCCTATCTTTTAAATCTACATGCTTGATGATTACCGATACAGCCTCTGTACGATGGTTTGCTATGGCGGCAAAAAGGGCAATTTTAATATTTGTTGAAGTATAGGAGTTTTCATCAAGCTGCTTTGATAGTCTTTTGACATTACCTGCCTTAGCTGAATCAACAATATCTGTAAGGAATTGTGAATATACGGCAGATGACAAAATCATTATAAAGTTCAGTACTATTATTGTAATGGATAGTTTCTTCATCCGGCATGACCTCCTTTAAAAAACACTCTAAAACCCATTTTTGATAACTTGTTGTACGACAAACTTAATACTATGGGCAATATAAGACACAGCACAATGACAATATCAATTCTGAAAAAGTATTTTGTATTGTTAAAAACAAAGGCCGATATCAATGTTATAATAAAACCGAGATAATAAAAGAGTATAGGCCTTATAAACCTTTCGAATTTAGGGACAACAGTGATTTTACCCACCCTCTCGAAGTGATTTTTAACAAACATAACTCTTGATAGTCTGAAAAATACATATGAAATCATTATAAGAACTATGGATAATGCCATTATTGCAAATTGGATTCCCAATAAACCGCCGGACCAATCTCTTATGAGGGAATAGGCTCTATAAATATTAAGCATCATAAAATCAAAGTTTGGAGATATTTTACTTCCCAATAAATTTGATAAAAATAGGCTTGTTGAATAATTATTATAGCAATTTGCTATTAAAAACACCAATGTAAAGGGAAAAGCACCGAAGATAATAACCAGTATACTTCCTGAAAGTATTGATCCGTTCATGGATTGAATAAACATAATAAAGCTGAAAATAAGAATGGATAAGGATGTATATGCTATGAACCATATAGTTATGTCAGCAAAATATTTATCCCAGCAGAAATTTAAAATTAGCTGGATGTTCATGATGGAATAGACCAAAAAGTATGAAAGAATTATATTATAAATTCCAACCATCCATTTGGATGTGATAATTTCTTCTCTTTTAAAGGGAAGAGAGGATGCAAAGGTATATGTTGATGTTTTTCTCTCAAATCTAAAAAGAATGGACGACATGAAAATCAATGTAACTGTGATAATAAACAGTGTCACAATATGTGTGGGGAGTTGATCCAAATAGATTTTTATTTTCGGTTGACCTATATCTAGTAAATAAATCAGGTTTGCTCCAAAAAGGATAAAAAGCTCCAATGTCAATATGGGAAAAAACCATTTGCCGTATTTCCAGTCTTTATATAGTAATGCTTTGTTCGCTGATTGCATAAGTGCCTTCACCTCCATATATACTAACAAATATTTCTTCAAGGGTTATATCGATTTCTTCCATAAGAGTAATGCCAAAGGATCTTACCTGTTCCTCAAAAGCTTTGGAAGAGTCTTTTACTGTTATGTAGTAGATACTGCCTATTTTACTGACAGAGCAGACTTCCTTGCTTTTTATGAGTGCTTCAGGTGGTTCGCCAATAAAGACTATCTGCAGCTTTTTTACTCTTCTCTTTAAATCATCCAGATCACCTTTGTAAGTAATACTGCCCCTATCCATGAGAACTATTGAATCACAAACCTTCTCGATATCAACAAGGTTATGGGATGAGATTATCACAGAAGTCTGTCTTGATGCTACTTCATCTATGAGAACATCCCAGAACTGTTTTTTCGCCACAGGGTCCAGTCCCGAAGTGGGTTCGTCAAGTATAAGTACTTGGGGCATAATGCACAGGTTTAACATTATAGAGAGTCTTGTTTTATTGCCCTTTGACAGTTCGCGAATTCTTTTGGAAATACTTATTTGAAAGATGCTGTTTAGCTCCTCAAACCTTTTTAGATTGAAATCCTTATATAAATATTTGTACATATTTATTATTTCTTTAACCTTGAATGAATCATAGTAGTGGTTTGAGTCGGGTACATAACCTATCTTGGCCTTAACTTCCGGATTCTCATAGACAGGCTTTTTATCTACAGTGATATTGCCTTTATCAGGCAGCCAAATACCAGTGATTGTTTTAATCAAGGATGTTTTACCTGCTCCGTTAGGGCCAATGAGAGCAGTGATGCTGCCCTTGTTTACAGTAAAGCTAACATCTTTTAATATATCACTGTCATCTATCGCTTTACTTACATTACAAATTTCAATCAAACTAATTACTCTCCTTTCATAGCTTTATATGCTTCATCAACAATATGGATAATGTCTTCTTTTCCAAGTCCGATGTAGTAAGCTTCAATAATTGCATCTTTTATGGAACTTTTAATTTTATTAAGCCTGTCATCATCGTCCCTAGGCTTGTAGTTTGCAGACACAAAGGTACCTCTTCCTGACACTGTATCTATGACCTTCTGACGTTCAAGCTCAGAATAAGCCTTACTGACAGTATTAGGATTTACGGTTATTATTTTGGAAAGCTCCCTTACAGAAGGCAGTTTTTCACCAGGTTTAAGAATTCCTTTCACAATATTCGCTTTAATTTCATCTACGATTTGCTCATAAATTGGTTTGCTGCTTCTTGGATCAATATTTAACATCTGGAACCTCACAAAAGCGTGTATTAAGTGTACTATTATGTATAGTACACTATCATAATAACATGTATTGTTGTATTTGTAAATATTTGATCTAAAAAAAGAAATTTCGAAGATAAATAATATAATATTATGGACATTAAAAAAGCCTGACTCTCTCTAAGAGGTCAAGCTTTTTCTTCTATATTAATTAAATTTAGCTCTATGGCACAATAGTTATGGTCTGTGCTTGTGCATTCCAATCCACTTTTAGACCCAGGTTTTCAAGAAGAAACCTTAAAGGCATGTAAGTTCTGCCGTTAACTATTTGAGGTGCCGTATCCGATTGTTTTGAAACTCCGTTTACAACTATTGTTTTACTAGAAACAGTAAGGGATATATTTGTATTCTTATAGGCAAGTTTTGTAGCCGCATTTTCCGCATCCCAGTCAACTTTCCCGCCCAATACTTCAATAATTGTTCTTATGGGCACCAACGTGCGGGAGTTGCTTATTATTGGTGCTGTTCCACGGCCTGGATCAATTTCTGAATCGGTATCATTCACCTTCATCATTGAGCTTCCTATTTTGAGTACTATTTTAGTTGTGCCGGCTGGTGCTGGAGATCCATATATGGAAAACAAGCTTTCCCAGATTCTAAGGCTGCCTGTTCCAAGCCTCCACACTGTTAAACCCTGTAGATTATGAATTTTTACTATCCTTTCATACTTTAGAGTTACTGATTCAGGTGACTCATAATGATATTCCACAGAATCGATTTCTGAGCCATCAAGTTTTAATTTTGCCTTTTCTTCTGCTGAAAGTTTACCGGAAGGGATGTGCTTTTTAGCAACAAGATGTCCATTTGTGATTTCCTCAGCAGAGCTGAACTTTTCCACCTCTTCAAGAGAGGCTCTGTTATATGTATAGTAGTAATAAGTCTTACCGTTTATGTTTTTAGAATATCTGACCCATTTTATAGGAACAATATTAACTCCAAGAAGCATTTTTGAGGCGTCAGCTCCTTTGGCAATTGCTTCATTTACTGCCCCTTCCACTTTATCATAGGGCTGTGTATATGGCTGGCTCAATACTGATGCTTCAATGTTTTTGATTTTTCCCACAAGATCTGCAGGTGTGCTGTCTGAGGCTCCATATCTTTCAAAGCTTTGATAGTCGTATGCCATTAATATAATGATGTCTGATATTTTGTTTATTTTGGCAATATCATATCCGTCAAAGTAGCCTGAAACATTGGTAGGATGAATGACTACCATTAATTTTTTATTGCCAAGGCTATTTTTTAAGAGGGTAAGAAATTTTATATATTTTTCTTTCAATCCGGTTTTATTGTCAGTACTGTAACTGATATTTTCTATTTTATCCCTAAAGCCTTCAAAATCAAGTACAACGCCATCAAAATCCCATGTGTTCAATGCTTCGCACATTGGATCCAATATGTTCTGCTTCCAGGAGCTATCGTCCATATTTAAAAATTCCAGAGCACTATTTTTTTTATCGCTGTAATCAGATGCATCAAAGAAAACTGACAGGTATACCTTTCCATTCTGATTAATGGCTTTGTAATCATCCTTCCTGCTTAAATCAGGTATAAGTGAAGGAATTTTAATCTTTTGGCCAACTCTAACAGAGCTGAAGTCACTAATATTGTTGAATTCACCGAGAAGCTTATAAGGAACCTCATATTTTAAAGCAATGGAGGATAATGTATCCCCTGAAACAATACTGTATTCTTCTCTTATTTCATTCCCGATTTTATAAGGAATTCCATATTCAACCCTGTTATCAAATTTGCTTATTCCAAATGAGAATTTAGTGGTAAACTGTATTTTGTCTTCTTTATTCCTGGCAAGTCTGGCCCACTGAAAGTACATATTATTTTCGCTTTTTGAAAAGACTTCTTTTATGTTGTTGAATTCTGCAGAGCTGTCAATACAGTAAAAAACGTTAATTGAACTGGCAGATGATAAAAATGTGTTGCATAAAAGAATAACGAGAACTAGAAAAAATGATTGTAAACTCTTCATATGCATGCAGCCTCTTTTCTGTTAACTTTGTTGCTTAGCAGTATTAAGTTATATTTTATCCGAAACTCGCTTCTTTTTCAACCAGCTTAGGATTAAAACATCCAATTCTCTGCTAAGTTCCAAAAGTTCTTCCGTGTTACCTATACCATGGAGGCTGATATACCTGTTTACTTTTTCCTGTTTTTTTCTTATCCTATTTTCCAGGGTATTTCCTCTTTTCAAAATTTCCACATCCTTGTCCGGTAAATTTTTATTTTTAGCAATTGTTAAAATTTAATATGATATAGCACATGTAATTAAAGTGAAGCTGGAATTATAAAGAAGCAGCTTACACTTGTAATAGAAATACTTAATCAGAGTATCACAATAAATATAGCTAAAACATAAAATGTGATGTCATAATATTTGACCTTTCACTGGAATCCCTTATGAAAAAAGATAGCATTTTTGGATGGAAATATATAAAACTATGTAACTATACTAACCAATATTATATATATTATTGCACAAAATGTCAATACATTCCTGTAATGTAAATAAATCGACACATTTTGACTTGGTATTACTTTTGGAGCAGGATAAACAATTTCATATATATTTTTTCGGCAAATTATCTCATAAGGAATAGGGTGAATTTCAACCATAATAAGTAAAAGGAACCAGCGACTTAATGCCCCAAAGATTTGCAAGAATAAGTTTGTCGTGCAAATATGCTCTAGCAAAACAATTGCTAAAGAACACTTCCCCTTGCGAGTGTGCTTCATGGGTTGAGTGGGCACGAAAGCGAGCAAACAGGGGAAGTTATTTCTTTAACATTACAAAGGGGCATAAGGTCTGCTGCAATTTTTCAAGGAAATAATATACTTTATATAATTTCCTTGAAATTACATTCCTTTTCCAGGAATAACAGCATCAACTATACCATAAACCAGTGCACCAACTATAGCACCAAAGTATGAAACACTATAACCTGGTACAAAAAATTGAGTTACATATATTATTACTGCGGCAAGTATAAAACCTGATATTCCTCTTCCAAATGGAGATGCATTTAAATTTAAAAAACGTAGTGCCAAATAATCCAGAACTGCTAAAATAACAGCTCCAAACACAAGCGGCCACATTCCATTTATCGCAAATCCGGGAGTAAGGAAGGCAGTGATTCCGAGTATTACGATACTCGATACCAGCCTTAATACTAGATGCATAATTCCTACATCGCCTGTCTTTGCGTATTGATTAGCCATTATACAACATCCTTTCATAGTAGATTCATAAATAGTGTTAACAATTACTTGAAATATTATTCAATATGAAAAGGTATACAATATAATTGTATAAAACTATAATTTTATATATAATATTAAAGATTAGGAATAATTCAAATATTTTAATCATTACTAATCAATTTCATATAGATAAAATTATGTGTTTTGCAGCAGTTATAAATATATGAAGGCATTATTGCAAAACATATATTTGAGAGGAGAAAACAAATGAAACAGATAAAAGTAAGATTTGCACCAAGCCCAACGGGGCATCTACATATAGGTGGGGCTAGGACCGCTTTGTTCAATTATCTTTATGCAAAGCACAATAACGGTAAATTTCTTGTGAGAATAGAAGATACTGACCTTGCTCGCTCTTCATATGAGTCTGAGCAGGTTATAATAAACGACTTGAGATGGTTGGGGATAAATTGGGACGAAGGAATAGATGTTGGGGGTGAAAATGGCCCGTATAGATCAACTGAGCGTAAAGATGTATATAATAAATTTATAGATAAGCTCTTAGAAAGCGGAAAAGCTTACAGATGCTTTTGTTCCCAGGAGGAAATAGAAGCTGAGAGAAAAATGCTTGAAGAAAAAGGCGAGCTTCCAAGATATCTGGGCAAATGCAGTCATCTTAGCGAAGAGCAGATACAGAAGAACATTGCAGAGGGCAAAAAGTTCACAATAAGATTCAAGGTTCCTCTGAATGAAACAATTACAGTAAACGACAAGGTAAGAGGTAATGTAGAGTTTGACAGCAATGGTGTTGGAGATTTCATAATTGTGAAATCCGATGGAATTCCCGTATATAATTTTGCGGTGGTTATCGACGACCACCTGATGGAAATTACTCATGTCATAAGGGCAGAGGAGCATTTGTCTAATACTCCCAGACAGATACTTATTTACGATGCACTTGGATTTGAGAAGCCTGAGTTTGCCCATGTATCCCTGATACTCGGTCATGACCATACAAAAATGAGTAAGAGACATGGCTCCACATGGGTTGAGCAGTACAGGGATCAAGGTTATTTACCTGATGCTATTGTAAATTTCCTTGCATTACTTGGATGGTCACCTGAAACTGAAGAAGAGATATTTAATATGGATCAATTGATTTCCCAGTTTTCACTGGACAGGGTATCAAAAAATCCTGCAGTTTTTGATGTAAGCAAGCTCAACTGGGTGAATTCCCAGTATATTAAAACAACACACGTTGAATATCTTACAGATCTCGCCATACCCCATTTGAAGAATGCAGGTTATATTAATGATGATATTTCAAAGGATGAGCATGACCGCATCAGCAAAATGGTTGCAGCAATAAGATCCGGTATCTCCTACATGGCTGAAGTGCCTGCAAAGCTTAAAATATTCTATAGTGATGATGTAACGCCTGAGAACGAAGAAACTATGGATATAATGAAGGGCGAACAGGTTTCGGGGCTTCTTGAGGTTTTTATGACCAAGGTACAGGAAGCTGACAATATTGATGAGGAATTCGGAAAAAGTGTTCTAAAAGTTATACAGAAAGAAACGGGAATTAAGGGCAAAAACCTGTTTATGCCCATACGTATAGCACTTACCGGGCAAATGCACGGACCGGAGCTTTATGATATCATTGCCATACTTGGAAAAGATAATATGATTAAACGAATAAAATCATTTTTGCAAAACCTGCATTAATTTGATAAAATAAATTAAATGTATGTAAGGATGCGGATGAATTAAATATTTTAAAAATGATGATTGGGAGAGTAGCACTAAAATAGCTGCAGAGAGAAACTGATAACCTGTCGTATCTCCAGGTTAGGCTGAAACAGTTTTAGTTTATTTTATTGTGAAGTGCACCCATGAATTTGGAGCTGAAGTAAGATTAAGCTTTCACGGAAATAGCACCGTTATGCTTTTGAGATAGGTTTATTCCTGAATTTAGAGTGGAACCGCGACTAAACTCGCCTCTATGTATATTATATATAGGCGGGTTTTTTGATTGTCCAGGAAATTGTTGTGTATTCAAAACCACAATTTCTGTGCGGGTGTATTAATGTAACAATACTTAAAGTGAGGTTTTGATTATGTTTAAGGGTTTGATCGATGATGCAAGAAGCATTGCACATAGAGATCCGGCAGCCAAAAGTATCCTGGAGGTAGTTTTGCTTTATCCGGGTTTTCATGCCATATTTAATTACAGAATAGCTCACTGGTTTTATAATAGAAAATTGTTTTTTATTGCACGCTTGATTTCACAGGTTTCAAGGTTTTTTACCGGGATAGAAATACATCCTGGTGCTAAAGTCGGAAGAGGGCTATTCATTGATCACGGAATGGGAATTGTTATAGGTGAAACAGCTGAAATTGGTGACAACTGTACTATATATCATGGAGTTACCCTTGGAGGAACTGGAAAAGATAAGGGCAAGCGTCATCCAACTATAGGAAATAATGTGCTTATTAGTGCAGGTGTTAAAATATTAGGACCCTTTAACGTTGGTGACAATTCAAGAATTGGGGCTAATGCTGTAGTGTTGAGGGAGGTTGAGCCTAATACAACGGTTGTTGGGGTTCCGGGAAGGCCTGTAAGAAGGGGGGATTTGAGGATTGTTCCATCTTTTGAGTTGGATCAGATTCATATTGGTGACCCGGTAGCACAGGAGCTTTGCAGGATGAGGGCAAGAATTGAATACCTTGAAAAACTCCATGAAGATAAGGATAATATCCATTTTAATAAAGAGCTTAAAAAGATGACATATGAGAGATTTGAAAGCTGTGACACAGAATAAATAACGAGGGGAGAATTAATACATGAAGCTTTATAATACTATGACAAGAAAAAAAGAAGAATTTAAATCTTTGGAGCCAAATAAGGTAAAAATATATTCCTGCGGCCCAACCGTGTATAACTATTTTCATCTTGGAAATGCCAGACCCTTTATTGTTTTTGATACATTAAGGAGGTACCTGACATTCAAAGGCTATGATGTTATGTTTGTTCAAAATTTTACTGATATCGATGATAAAATGATAAAAAGAGCCAACGAAGAAGGGATTACAGTAAAGGAATTGGCAGACAGGTTTATATCGGAATATTTTGTAGATGCAAAAGGGCTTGGAATAGCCGAGGCTACGGTACATCCGAAAGCTACTGAAAATATTGATGCCATTATTGAACTTATTAAAAAGCTGGAAGAAAAGGGTTTTGCATATAATATTGATGGGGATGTATACTTTAACACCAAAAGCTTTAAGGAATACGGAAAGTTATCACAGCACAGCCTTGATGACCTTGAAGCTGGGGCAAGAATAAGCGTTGATGAGAGAAAACGTGACCCTATGGACTTTGCACTTTGGAAGGCACAAAAGCCCAATGAGCCTGCATGGGAGAGCCCGTGGGGTATGGGACGTCCTGGATGGCATATTGAATGCTCGGCAATGTCCATGAGATACCTTGGTGAGACTATCGATATTCACAGCGGAGGGCTGGATCTGACATTCCCGCACCACGAAAATGAAATTGCACAAAGCGAAGCCGCTACAGGTAAGCCTTTTGCATTATACTGGCTCCACAATGGGTTCATTAATGTCAATGACAGGAAGATGTCAAAATCGGAGAATAACTTTTTTACAGTGAGGGACATAGTAAAGAAATATGATTATGAGGTGATTAGGTTTTTCATGTTATCTGCCCATTACAGAAGCCCTATAAACTTCAGTGATGATCTGCTTGAACAGGCAAAGGCAGGACTGGATAGACTTTACACATGCCTTGACAACTTAAACTACCTAATTGAGAATAAAGATGCATCAAATTCCGGTGAGGTAAATGAAGAATATAAGAGCCGACTATCAGCCTTTAAAGACAAATTTGTTGAAGCGATGGATGATGATCTTAATACAGCAGATGCATTGGCAGCTTTATTTGATATGGTAAGAGAAATAAACTCCTATGCAAATTCCGGTAAGGATGTTTCCTATGGCAGCCTTGTATATTCAAAAGACTTATTAAAGAAATTAGGAGGCGTTCTTGGCCTATTGCAAAAGGAAAACAACAAGGTGCTGGACAGCGAAATTGAAGAACTCATTAGCGGCAGGCAGCAGGCCAGAAAGGATAAAAACTGGAAGCTGGCAGATGAAATAAGGGATAAGCTGAAGGAAATGGGTATTGCACTTGAGGATACACCTCAGGGAGTTAAGTGGAAACGTATATAAGGATTAATTAAAAATAACTTCCCCTTGTTATAGATATCGAACTGTAACAGGGGGAAGTTATTTCTTTAATAATCTATAAAGTTCCTATAAAAACAAAAAACTGCGGCTTTTTTGCTCTCGCCGCAGATTCCTCTATATTTATATCAAAAATAGGAGGTAAAAGTATAAGTGTACACTATTATTATAGAATTTAATTAATATCTAGTCAATGTACAATTTGTTTATAAAAAGTTATTATATAGAAAAAATTTTTATTCAATTTTCACAAATTTCATTATATTTATCGTGTAGTAATTCTAAAAATAAAAAATTGAATGATTAATTTTTAGTTTTATTATTATTTTTTATTATTTTATGTTTATTTACATATGTTTTGAAATATGCTAGAATTATTATAAGCGAAAATCCTTCGCGATTATATTCCGATTCTGTTTAAAAAGGTCATTTCAAAAATCTTTATTCAAAATATTTTACATAACTTAGTATAATTTCAGGTTCAGGTTTAAAAGATTATTCATTCTATTAAAAAGTTACAAAAATGGAGAAAAATATGAAAGTACTTATAGCTGATGATGTATTATTCATGAGAAAACTATTGTCTAATCAACTAACAAAGTTTGGTTATGAGGTAATAGAGGCTGAAAACGGTGAAGATGCAGTCCGTAAATGTATTAGAGAGCAGCCGGATTTGGTATTTATGGACGTTGTTATGCCTAAAATGGATGGCATTACAGCTACCAGACTAATAAAAGATGAAATTAAAGGTAAAATAATAATATGCTCAGTTATAAGTGATAAAAATAAAGTTGTTGAAGCGATTAAGGCTGGTGCAAGTGATTATATAGTCAAACCGGTTAATGACAAGCGTCTAATGGAGACTATCAATAAATTTACTTGTACACAGGAGGAATAAGATTAAAAAGACATATCTATTAATAATCCAGAGTTAAATAATGCTAATGCATTTCTTAATTATAAGTGTATAAGTGATTAATCTTTTATATTTGCAGTGGTAATGTGTATTATTTATGTGGTATAATGCAAATAATTAATTATTGTAAGATGCTATATAACATATTAACTATTTGGTAAAGTAGGGTAAAAGAAGACTAATGCTTATAGAATTTATTGAAAATATATTAAAGGACAATAATGTAAGTCATACGGATGTTAATCAATACTCTCCTCTTGTGCTGGCCTATATAGGCGATTCGGTCTATGAGGTTTTTATACGTACCCTATTGGTTTCAAAGGGTAATGCACCTGTATACAAGCTTCATAAACAATCAGTTGCTTTTGTTAAGGCAAAAGCCCAATCTGATATCATTCACAGTATAATAGAAAATTTAACTGAAGAGGAACAGGAGATTGTAAGAAGGGGCAGAAACGCAAAATCCGGTACTATTCCCAAAAATGCCGATGTTACAGAATACAAGTATGCAACAGGCTTTGAAACCCTGCTTGGTTATTTGTACTTGAGGAAAGATTTTGACAGACTTACAGAAGTGTTAAAAATGTCTGTATCCGTATAAATATATTATCTGTAAGAAAATATAGATATGAAAAGTAATAAATAATAAATTCATCAAAATAAATTGGAAGAAGATAAATATATGAATGATTTTAAAGGAAATAAAAATAGAAGGCAGGAAAAAAGTACAAGAAGTTCACGTGCACCATACCCCGAAAAGAGGGGTGAAGGATTTGATAAAACTGAAAAAAGTGTTGTATATGAAAGTGAAGATAGAAATTCTGATATATTGGAAGGCAGAAATCCTGTTTTGGAAGCATTAAAAGCGGGAAGAACTATAAATAAGATACTCATTGCAAAGGGTGAGAGAGAAGGTTCAATAAGGCAAATAGCTGCAGTGGCCAAGGAAATGGGAATAACCATTCAAGAGGTTGACAGGCGTAATCTTGACAATATATCCCTTACCAAATCTCATCAAGGTGTAATCGCTTATGTTTCTGTTAAGGAATATGTTGAAGTTGACGATATATTAAAGGCAGCGGAGAATAGCGATAGACCGCCGTTTATTCTTATACTTGATGAGATAAACGATGCTCATAATTTGGGTTCCATTTTGAGAACTGCTGATGCTGTGGGTGTACATGGAGTTGTTATACCCAAGAGAAGAGCGGTAGGGCTTACATCGGTTGTTGCGAAGGCATCTGCCGGGGCAATTGAATATGTGCCTGTTGCAAGGGTTACAAATATTGCCCAGACTATTGATTATCTTAAAAAGAATAATATTTGGGTAATCGGGACTGATCAAACAGGAGACAATGAGTTTTTCAAGAGTGATTTAAAGGGCCCCGTTGCACTTGTTATAGGCAGTGAGGGTGAAGGAATGGGCAGATTGGTAAGGGAAAAATGTGATTTTGTTGTTCGCATACCTATGTTGGGAAATATTTCCTCATTAAATGCTTCTGTTGCTGCTGCTGTCGTAATGTATGAAATATTAAAACAAAGAGGCGTGTAGAAGTAAAATGGAGTATTTGCAGGTTGATGGACACAATGTTAATAAATACTATTGTTAGTTTTCACGGCTATATAGTAAATAAAAGTCGCAATAAAAAGAATTTTTTGATAATCTCACAATGGTATTTACTAAAGAATATAAAACTGCCGATAATTATATCGAAAGATTTGTATATAAAAATGGATCAGTTTGGCTTGAAATATTAAACCTTGTGCTTCGTAATATGCTTGAAAAAATGAGGCATAACTCGTTTTAAGCTTGACAATAGTAAATTTGCTCCTTATAATTTACTATATGTTATCTTGACATTTTTGGTTATTTTCCACTGTGATAATTAAAGACATATATTAATGAAATTGGGTTTTACTTAATCTTACTTTTATTTGTATTAGTTATATTCATGAAAAGGTACACCCCGCCGGAGAATCTCCGGTCGGTTAAATTTATAGATTTGAGGATATATTATTTTCCGAAAGTTAAGTTGCAGTTATTTGAAATTGAACTTTATTGCTTAATCCTGCTAATCTTTCGGGAAATATTCAAACAATAAAGTCAGACAGGGGGGCTTCAACTTGAAAACAAATGTACAAACCGGGATACCCAATTCCTTTAGTACGATGCATGATGAGGAAGTAATATTAGATGCAAGGTCTGGTGACAGTATAGCCCTGGAATATCTAATCAACAAGTACAGGAGCTTTGTTCGTGCTAAAGCCAGAACGTATTTCCTAATTGGTGCAGACAGGGAAGACATTATTCAGGAAGGAATGATCGGTCTATTTAAAGCTATCCGTGATTTTAGAGAGGATAAGCTCTCTTCATTCCGGGCCTTTGCCGAGCTTTGCATTACTAGACAAATTATTACCGCGATTAAAACAGCTACCAGGCAAAAGCATATTCCGCTCAATTCGTATGTCTCACTTAACAGACCTGTATTTGATGAAGAGTCTGATCGTACACTTATGGACTTAATAAGTGAGGATAGTGTTTCTGACCCTGAAGAAATGATTATAAACAGGGAAGAGTTTAATGGCATTGAAGAAAAAATGGGTGAGATACTAAGCGGTTTGGAATGGGAAGTTCTGTCACTTTATTTACAGGGCAGATCCTATCAGGAAATTGCTGAGGAATTGGACAGGCATGTGAAATCAATAGATAACGCACTTCAAAGAGTAAAACGCAAATTGGAGAAACATCTTGAAGAAGGTAAGGTATAATCGCCATATTTCGCATAATATGGTGCTAGACGAGCGATTGAATTTATGTTATAATTTCAATCGTCTCAAAAATATAATTGAGTACATAAGATAGCATTCCGTGGCAGGGAATGTTATTTTTGAGCGACAATCAAATAAAACTGCGGGTGTAGTTCAATGGCAGAACATCAGCTTCCCAAGCTGACAGCGAGGGTTCGATTCCCTTCACCCGCTTAATCGTGCCCTCATAGCTCAGTCGGCAGAGCGCATCCATGGTAAGGATGAGGTCACCAGTTCGATTCTGGTTGAGGGCTTCAGTGAAATCAAGTGTTGTAGGCATCTATGCTTACAACATTTTTTGTTTGTACAACAATAATACAACAACCAAATTTTGGGGACAGTTATACTGTTCCCTCTTTTTTATGAATATAATAGAGTTTTTAAAGGTTATGATCTGCAATAGTATACAAATGTATTTCACTTTTTTACTCATCTTAATTTATCAATCAATTTTACTATTAAAACACTTGCCTGTGCCCTTGTTGCTGTAGACTTTGGAGCGAAAGTGCCATTGCCCATCCCACTTGTAATGCCTAACATGTAAGCGTAAACTATACTGTCTTTATACTGACTGTCAATTTTCTGATAGTCTGTAATGGTTATAGGTTTATTCATTTCTATGGCTGTTTTATTTTTGAGAGTTATTGCTCTAACGATAATAGCTGTCATTTGTTCTCTTGTGATATCCTGCCCCCAATGCTGTTTTATATCCGGCAATTTTTCTGTTGCTTTCTGAATGTCCGTAGTTGTTACAGTCTGGATAGTTTTCTGTATATTCTCTACAGTTTTAGTATTATTTTCTGGTAAAGTGTTTGTATTAATAATCTGTTTCAATTCAACCTTTACTGGTTGAGTATTTGCACTAATATTTACAGCAACAATAGTTGGTGTAGCTGTAGGAGTGCTTGTAGGGACATTAGTGGGTGTAGATACTGGTGTTGAGGTTGCTACGGTTGTTGGTGTGTTTACTGGTGTGTTTACTGGTGTATTAGTTGGGGTAGGGGAGAGTGCTACTACTGGTGCTTCTATTACTGGAGGTAAAGCTATTGGAACTATAGGTGCAACTGGTACTACAGGGACTACAGGTGCTGTTGTTGGGGTTGGTACTGGTGTTGAAACAGGAGTAGGAACTGTACTGTTTTTGAATACACCACTTGTGAATGACTTACTAACACTTAACATATAGGGACTAATTAAATTAGTAGGTAATGTTGCAACAGCATAAAGTTTATTATTGAAAGTTTCAACTACAGTGTTTAATTTTGTCCATTGGTTATTGTCGTTCAAATAGCAGATTACATTGTCTGCGATATCTTTGTTATCTATAGGGAATTTAAATGTTACACCATAGCAATTCCCATTTGTATTGTAATCAAACTTCATTACTGCTCCTATTGCGTCCATTCCAGTGAATGCATTTGGATTTACATCAGTTGCTGGTACACCGAATTCACCAGTGCCATTGTAAGTGAAAATCACATGGTTTGGAAATTTAGCAGTAGTATAATTAGCAGAAGGATAATAAACTCCATCTATAACTTCTCCAATCCATTCAGGTGCAGGTGCTGGAGTGTTTGGATCTTGTGTTCTAAATTCTCCAGTCCACTCAGGCACTGGAATTGGTGTATTAGTTGGTGTTGCTGTATTTGTTGGTGCAAGAGTAGGTGTTGCTGTAGGTGCTGTGGTTGGTGTGTTTGTTGCTATTGGAGTTGGTGGTGCTTGCAATTCTAGAACTTGAGTGTCTACTCTCCAGTTTGAAGTAATATATTGTCCTGATTTTTGTTCAGTATTTGCAGGAGCATACAAGGGACTCAAAAAAACCATACCACTGTTACTTGAATTTATTACCTCAAGTGCTTGTCCAGATTGTACTGTATAGTACTTTGCACTACTACCTGTAGGTACTACTCTACCATTTGTTACATAACCATCCATAAGTACAACCGCAAGTTGCATTGTAGGATCACCAGCAGTGAATGTGATTTGGATTTTCTTGGCATGACCAAGTGGACTATAATGCCAGTTAGGTTGCCATCCTGTAGCAGTCCCTGTTACAATTGTATCCATAGAGGTTAAATACCTTGTTTTACTCCACATATCAAATGATGAGATAGTAAAATCACCACGGTCAAATTGAGTTGCAAACATAAAGTCTCTATATAGTTCTGCTTCTGTAACATTGGTATAGCCTTTTGCAGTAAGTATGCTTGTAATAGCATTATAACCTCTTGAAAAGACAACAAAAACTAAAAGTGGTAGAAGAATAATTCCTATTACAAAATCTGCAATTACTATGCTAAAGCAATATAAGGGTGTTCAGGAAGCTGAAAAGAAGGTCACTGAAGGTATGTATGATGACAAGGGTATTGTTTTTGCTAATGCTTTAGGGGGAAGGCTTATCCCTAGGAATGTTCAAAGGTCATTTTACAGGTTGGCAAATAAAGCAGGAATAACAGGTGCTACTGTTCATTCACTTCGTCATACTTTTGCCACTAGGTTTTATGAAGATACTCGAGATTTAAAAACTTTAAGTGAATTACTTGGTCATGCTAATATCTCACACACAGCGGATATATACACACATGTTCTTCTAGATACTAAAATTAAAGAAATACAAAAGATTGATTATATACTGTTGCAAAAGGATAGTTTATACAACAATTCTTACAACAATGACGATTATTTTATATGATTTTAAATGAGTTAAAGGTAAGGGTGAGGAGAACTATAACACTTGAAAATACCATGTTTTAATACTATATAGGTCTAGATGATTTATATTAGGTGTCCATGGTAAGGATGAGGTCACCAGTTCGATTCTGGTTGAGGGCTTATGAGTAAGAATCCTTGAAACCTTGAGAAATCAGTGTTTCGGGGATTTTTTATTTACCTCTATCCTTGCCTTGTTAGGTTGTAATTTTACATATTTTGGTGTAAAAATCGGTCTAAAATTGATTAAGATTATGCTAAATGGTTTGTGCTCGATGTCAGTTCATGGAATGAATCTAGTACTTTTACTGCATCTGTTTTTAGCTGTGGTATGACGCTTATATATATGTCTGAAGTAATAGATGTTTTTGCATGACCAAGGAGTTTTGATACTACATTTACAGGCACTCCAAGCTCAAACAATCTTGTTGCATAAGTATGTCTTAAAGAGTGAAAGTTACAATTATTTATTCCGGCTTTTTCCCCAATTCGAACAAAGGATCTTTCTACATTCCTTGGGCTGATAAATTACCTGTCCTGGTACAAAATATTAAATTATTTATATTTTTTATTAACTTTAATCTAGCCTAAAAATAAAATTACACTGATAAAGGTAGCTTATGAATATAACCAATTGTACCTGACTTTCAACACATCAAGCAGAGCCCTGAAATGGTTATAAATGCTAATAACAAAATCAGGGCAAAGTGCCCTGGAAATCTTCCTTATATATAATGGCTGAAAAATACAGCCGATAGGTATTCTATTAAGGGGTACAGTGAGACTCAACTGCCAATTTTCGTATACTCATATATGAGTTATAGGAAAACTGCCGTTGTTTTTTCATATCCATATGCCGATTAAGAGGTACAGTAATGATTAACAAGATAAGTAACTGGTGGCACCAGCGATACAAATTTCAATCCACACTCCTCGTAAATGAAGCAACCAGAAAAGGGATATGGCAATAAATTATTAATTAATTACCATATCCCAAGTTCTAAACTTATATCTAGTTTATGATTCTTATTGAAATGTTTAGTTAAGCACCTGTATAGTATATAAAATTAATTAATGCTAAATATGTCGCGAAAAAGATTTAAATAATCAAATGAATTTAAAGCATATTCATTTGCAAGCTAAAAAGCTGAATTTTTCGCAACACATGAATTATATATATTAAGAAATACTGGCATATTCAGTTACCCAATCTGTACTAAGCTCACCATCTTTTACAAGTAATTTCCCATCTGAAAAAAATGCTGCTATACTATCTCCTTCTAATTGAAAATCAGATGCTCCAGTACATAAAATTACCCAATCTGCACTAAGTCCACCGTCTTTTACAAGTAGTTTCCCATCCGGAAACAATACTGCTATCCTATCTCCTTCTAATTGGAAATCACATGCACCAGTACATTCAGTTACCCAATCTGCGTTAAGCTCGCCTTCCTTTACAAGTAGTTTCCCTTCTGGAAAAAAAGCTGCTATTCTATCTCCTTCTAATTGGAAATCACATGCGCCAGTACATTCAGTTACCCAATCTTCACTAAGCTCACGTTCTTTCACGAGCAATCTGCCATCTGGAAATAAAGCTGCTATCCTATTTCCTTCTAATTGGAAATTGGGTATGCTTGTGGGTGTATTTGTAGGTGTATTTGTAGGTGTACTCGTTGTTTTTTTTGTAGGTGTACTCGTAGGCTTCTTTGTAGGTTTCTTTGTAGGTGTACTCGTTGGTTTCTTTGTTGGTTTCTTTGTTGCTGTTGGAGGCGAACCATTGAGATTTTTGATTACCTTGGTTTTCATTATTGAACTGTCCTCTATTATTACCCAACCTGAAGGTATAGCTGAGCCGTAAACAATCTTTACTTCAGCACCATAAGGGGCTTTATTGAGGTTCATTATTACCTTGGTTTTCATTATTGAACTGTCCTCTATTATTACCCAACCTGAAGGTATAGCTGAACCGTAAACAATCTTTACTCCAGCACCATAAGGGGCTTTATTGAGGTTCATTATTACCTTGGTTTTCATTATTGAACTGTCCTCTATTATTACCCAACCTGAAGGTATAGCTGAACCGTAAACAACTTCTACTTCATCACCGTAAGGGCCATTGTTAAGGTTCTCGATTACCTTGGTTTCCATTATTGAGTTATCCTCTATTATTACCCAACCTGAAGGTATATCCGAACCATAACGTATTATTTGTGTTTCACCATAAGCAAATACATTTAAAGGTATGCTGCTAACAATAGTCACACAGAACACTGCTAATGAAATTAATATGCTTATTGCTCGTTTTAAATAAACTTTATTTTTCATACTTATCCCCTTTATGGAATTTTATTACTATACTACCATAATAATTAATTATTATCAACTACCAAACCTGACCTTGAGTTGTGTTCTACTGTTGGTATTGATAGTGGAAGGATTGCGTCCAGTGTTTTTAATGGCCATCTCTAAGGTCTCAAACGCTGCATCTATGGTCGCCCTTTCACCCACATCAATGTGCGAGGCCTGATGCTCTGATATTCCTTGATGGCCAATTAAGCTTGTTAATAAAATTACAAAAGACAAAAATGCTGAAAGCCGCTTCATTTTCTTGACCCCTTTTAATTAGTTTTGTCTCTCACTGTACTATTTGTTATTAAGTTTTGCTATATAGAGTATCACCCCTGAATTTACTGGATTTAATTATAAACGCCAATAATTACTTTCTAAAGAATTCAAGCTAAGAAGCGTATTACACAAAATCCACTTTATATTATTTGATCTGAGGGTTACATAGTTCCTATGTCACCGAAAAGGTTTGCTGAGCAACCCGTGATTCATTACTAGCTTTGTATGCGTTGTTATGTAAAGTCGCACGCCTTCAAAGTTCAGAGGCTTATAGGACGTAAGCCCTTTAAACTCAAAATTGTCTTAAATACTAATGTTCAATTAAATTAACATACAAAACGTGGTCTTTATTATTCGAAACACCTACGTATTCGTCATTCTCCTGAATTTATTCACTTCCATTATCATATATATTTTTGTGACTAAACGTTTTAAATAATGTACAAAGAAAAATTAAACTAACAATAATTCCTAAAAGATTAAAATACCTATCTTCTCTTGTAATTCTGAGCTAGTAAATCTAAAAGCATCTATTGGTCCACCATTTTAAAAATAACAAAAATGAGGCGAGGTAGGAACTATAAGGAAATTATTAAAGAATGGCAATTTATAACACAAGAGCTTAAGGCAGATATAAAAATACTGGACATGTCTCTTCTCGATACCACTCTTCATAAGGATTTGATTAGGACATTTATAAGCGATTTAATACTCCAGGTACTTGCTTATGTTGCAGAACAGGAGAGAATTAATATTAAAAAGAGACAGGTTGAAGGCAGTCCAACTAATTTGTGTCACCAGTGGTGTCACAAATTCATTGTCTTTATATGTTTCATAAAATTGCCTCATTCGGTATAATCCTCGTCTATTAAAGCCCTTTATTTGAGGATGATTTTGGCTAATGAATTCTGATAGGTCATCAATTACAGAATCTCCCCATTTAGCATTTGCTATTCTATCGCTTAAGAACTTGCCAACATTCCAATAAAGATTTATAAGTTCCTCATTGACTTTTTGCAAGGCATTTTGTCTAGCAGTTTCAATAAGTTCGATAATTTCGTTAAAGTCAACAATGTAATCCATTAAAATCCTCCAAAAGGTGGTTAAAATCTGTTATATAAAAAATTTACTACTTGGTTTGGATAAAGCCTTTTAACTTCTTCCCACTTCATAATTGTTACCTTCCTTTTTGAAACTTTGTCCTAAAGTTTTACCATAAATTTATTATATCAGACATAACTGATATTTATAAAGAGGATTGGCATAACTCAAAAGACAAAACTGAAACTTAAAAATCGAAAATTACCACTTTCACTAAATGGTTTGTGGATGGGTTGTTTTTAATAGCCTATAACACCTTTAAACAGAGGGCTTTGGAACATTGAAACAATCCATGGTAAGGATGAGGTCACCAGTTCGATTCTGGTTGAGGGCTTATGAATAGGAATCCTTGAAACGTTGAGGAATCAGTGTTTTGGGGATTTTTCTTGTTGATTTATATAGTTATTCACCACCTTGAGATACTAGTATTTGGTGCATAAAACCGCCTAAAATTATCGGCGTTGCTACACGAATTGCTACATATTTGCTACAGAAGTTGCTACACTCGCTACACAACTACAACTAAGCATTTAAGAAGATTTTGGAGTAAACTCCGTCCAATGTAGCTGCTGTTTCTTTGTACACCTAGGAAGATACAACGTGACTATATATCAAGCGTGGTGCTCGTCTTAGCATGCCCATTAGAGCTGATACAATCTTTGGTTTTTCCCGTGCTTCCAATAACATAGTTGCAAAGGTAGTGGTTCTAAGAGAGAAAGGCATGTCAACCACTATATTTAAGGTTATAAAGCAAAAAGTGAGCAAAAGCCGGGTTGAAAAATTGTATTTTTTACCCTGATTATTTGTGGTATTTAATAGATGACTATTGGTATCGGGTACGGTAGAATAAAGGTATGAAGGGAGGGAGCTTATGGCAAAAAACGATAATATGCTGGCAATTTTATGGATGTTAAATTCAGGTGTAAAAATAACTGCAAAGCAAATAGCGGAAAAATTAGAGATAAATATACGAACTGTATACCGTTATATTGATTCACTCTGTGCAAGCGGAGTACCGATTGTGTCGGATACAGGACAAAAAGGTGGATATAGTTTACTGAACAATTTTATCCAAGCACCTTTGTTTTTCGATATTGAAGAACAAAAAGCACTGCTTCATGCTGCCGTATTTGCAAACGAAGCGGGATACCCTTTCAGTGAGTCGTTAAACAATGCAGCACAAAAATTAAAAATGTATTCAAACCGGGAACAGGAAAACATCCTCAATCGCCACTTAGCTGGTTTTGAAGTGATAAATCGTGATATTGCTCCATCTGTTAAGTTGATATTGGAAGGGCTGGAGCGAGCTGTAGCAAACGAATATTCTGTAGAAATTGAATACCGTACAAGCCATGAAGAACAACCCCGGCCAAGAGTGATTGACCCTTATGGAATGCTCTATTGGAATAATAAATGGTATACGGTTGGATTTTGTCATCTTCGAAACGAAATTAGAAGCTTTCGTGCTGAACGGATTTTACATATAAAGCAAACACAAATGATATTCAAGCGTCCTGAAGCCTTTTCAGCTAGGGAATATTTTTTACAAAATCTTTTACCTGATCCAGAAAGCAAGGATGGAATGATTTTAATAATTATCAATGGTAGAGCAGAAGCTTTGGACGATCTATGCATCCATTGGTTTTTAGGTCATCATCTGAAAGAGAGGACTTCGAATCAGGCGACCTTTTTACTTGACGAAAGAGCAGTTCATGCATATGTACCCAATTTTCTTCTACCCTACGGAAAGGCCATTCAAGTGATTGAGCCCCAGAGTTTGAAGAAAAAACTTGTTTCTGTTGCAGCGGAATTAATGGAATATTATCAATTATAGATAGCTTCACTGACAGTAGTTGTCAGTGAAGTTGTTTTATCATGGAGATAAACATGGTTCTTTATCATGTATGGACGTTTGATTAACGCTCAATAAATATCAAAATGGAGGACATGCAAATGAATAATACTGTTTATCTATATGTGTTTGATACGATGGCAGATTGGGAAATAGGGTATTTAACTGCTGAACTGAACTCAGGTAGATATTATAAGAAAGGATTAGCTCCATCAAAAATTGTTACTGTGGGTATTGAAAAAACTCCTGTCACTACAATGGGAGGCTTGAAAATATTACCGGATGTTAACCTGGGCGGGTGCAGCATCGAAAACGCAGATGCTTTGATTTTACCTGGCGGAAATACTTGGACAGAAACAATTCATGAACCTATATTGGCAAAGGCAGAGCAGTGTTTAATGGAAGGTCTTATTGTAGCAGCGATTTGTGGCTCTACAGTAGGTCTTGCTAGGAAAGGGTTGCTTGAATCGAGCTGGCATACAAGCAATGACTTAAACTATCTTAAGATGATCTGCCCGAACTATGCAGGAGAAAAGTACTATAAGCAGGAGCCTGCCGTAACTGACGGAAAACTGATAACTGCTTCTGGAATAGCTCCGTTGGAATTTTCCTTACATGTCTTGAGAGCTTTAGATGTATTTTCTGAAAAAACATTAGATGCCTGGTATAATCTTTATAGGACTCATGAATCCGGATATTTTTATGAGTTGATGAATTCGATCCAATAACGAGTGTATAATGCATGTTATCCTTTGGCAACTTGCTTTGCTGATGTTAAGCTTTTGTTGAAAGGCTATTATACCAGCAATGGGCTTCTAGCATAAGACGGCATATTTGTTGTATACTCAAGTCACCCTGCACTTGGAAACATAGCAATGCAAAAATTGAATATAATGAGCGACAAATGCTCCGCTGTAGACATTTCGCAGGGCGACGTAAACAAATGCTTGACTCGCTGCCCTAAAACTTCGATCAGCGAATCAAATTCATATTTTAACTAATGTTTAATTTCGTTATTATGATAATTATTAAATAGGATAGAATAACTTTATGCAAACCTTGTCAACCTGTAAAAATTACTGAAACACAAAATTCGGGACACTTCCGTTTTACATAAAAGCCCGCCGATAAAACCTCGGCGGGCTTTGCAGGTATACTTTATGGCGGGAAAATTAATATTTGCTACACAAACTCAACTTCAAAATAATCCCTCAAGTAATTATTCCTACCATATTTACATGGTACATCAGTAATTCTAAGTTCAATCCAATCATTGTTACCGTTTTTTAACACTTTTCTCTTTTTCAATATTTACTTCCGCTTGTTTTAATCCTATTTCAGAAACCATCTCAATTAAATACTTTAATATTTTTTCTTTTGGAACAAATTATCATATTCCATATTCATTTAAAAACTAATCATACAAATCTATAAACTTCTGAAATGCCAATATCTTTATCTTCATTATTAGCGATCAATAGGTTCCAATTCAGTACCGTTCTTTCTGCTCGATACTTCCTCTCCTAACTACGAATTTTAAAATGGGTTAATAAAACGATAATTCTTATCAAAAAACATTTTCAATGCTATTTCAAATCCACCCATAAAAGTGAATATTTTAATCAAAAAAAATCGCCATTAATCAAAAATTATTGAGATAGATAATGAAAAGTCAATTAATTTAGAATATAAATAGGATATTTTTAGTAAATTGCCTTTGATTATATTAAAGTCACTTTTAATCTTACATTTAGCAGAGCAAAATAACGAACGCTCCAACGGTATTTTGCGATAGATAAATGTAAAAGATTAATTGATTTTATTATAGCTGATAATTACTCCCGAAGATTAGTTAATAATGGCTAATAAAACGTATATTGAGGAATTGGTCCTTGTAAACATACTATTTCATCACGTGGAGTATTACTACCTGATAGTACTACTATAATGTGAATGTATAAATAGAAAGAAATAAATAACATTATTTTAGGAGGGGTATTAGAATGTTTACGAAAAGAAGTATAAGTCAACTTGGGGTCATTGCAATGTTTATAACAATCTTTATAACATTGTTGTCATTACCGATAAGTGCAGGTGCAGCAGATGACGGTTCAAAGATAATTGTTCAGGGGTATATCACTCCTGACTTGATTTCATCAAATGTAAATGTTAAATCCGGTTTTAAAGTTTTAGTAACTGGTACTACAGTTAGTCAATTAACCGATGCAAATGGATTTTTCAAATTTGAAATCAAAAAGAAAGACGGTACAATCGATCTAGAGATTTCGAAAGCAGGGTATCTCACAAGAGCTGTGCAAAAGTTGGCAGGTAATATTGATTGTATCCTGTCAACTATTGATAAGCCTGTTTTAATGTATGCTGGGGATGTTCCCAAACAAGGTGTTCAAGATAGTATGATAAATATTATTGATGCTATGGTTTTAGCATCAGCCTTTAATGCAACATCAAGTGATCTAAGATATAGCCCATTTGCTGACTTTAATCTGGATGAAAGTATAGACATGTGGGATGTTATAATATTGGCAAAGCATTTTAGTGCAACAACTGCGGAATATCCTGCAATAATTCCTGTTACAGCAAAATCACCTACTCCAACAAATACAACAGTTCCAACACCAACTCCTACAAACATTACTTCTTTAGCGCCTTATACACTGGTATGGTCTGATGATTTCGATGGAGATTCAATAAACTCCGACAACTGGTCTGCAGCCGATACAAATGTTGTTTACAACAATGAATTGGAAGCTTATAAGACGGCTAATGCCTATGTACATGATGGCAGCTTGGTTTTAGAAGCTAAAAAGGAAACTTATCTTGGAAAAAACTATACCTCTGGCAAAGTGGTTACAAAAGGAAAACATGCATGGACATATGGACGCTTTGAAATAAAGGCAAAAATGCCTGAATCCCAAGGGATTTGGCCTGCAATATGGATGTTGCCAGAAGATGACAATCTTTATGGCGGTTGGCCTCAAGGTGGAGAAATTGACATACTGGAGTTATTGGGCCACCAACCAAACAAGATTTATGGTACAGTCCACTATGGGAATCCACATGCTTCAGGACAAGGAGAATATACTCTTAATTCAGGCAAATTTTCTGACAGCTATCACATTTATGCATTTGAATGGGACCCTGGTGAAATGAGATGGTATATTGATGGTACTTTATTCCACACCGAGAAAAGTTGGTATACAAGAGATATTAACGAGGCAGACTCAATAACCTATCCTGCACCCTTCAATAGAGATTTTCATTTGATATTAAACCTTGCAGTGGGAGGAGATTGGCCTGGAAATCCTGATGAGACAACTGTCTTTCCATCAAAAATGTTTGTTGATTACGTCAAAGTATATGAAAGAAAAGATGGAGTTTACCCTCCTGCCGGCGAACGTCCAGAAATCAACAATACCATTGCAAGACAACCTTTGCCAGATGGAAACTACATATATAATGGCAGCTTTGATCAACAGAATAATGATGTTGCTGGTATGAGAAATGTCGGTAGCAATATAGATATCACTATGACTTCCTATTGGACCTTCTCTCATGTTGACGCAAATAATGGTGTCGCAGAAGCATCAAATGATAATGGTGCTATAAAACTTGATATTTCCACTCCAGGTAATAACACCTATTCTGTACAGGTATATCAGAAACCAATTAATGTGGAAAAGTCAGATACATACCGTGTGACTTTTGATGCATGGGCTTCCCTAGATAGAAATATGTCTGTAAAGGTTGGTTCTGAAGCTGATTGTGGTTGGGCAAACTACTCTGGTGATCAGACCATAGCACTTACAACATCATCAAAAGAATACACTTTTGATTTCAAGATGACTGGAGATACAAATCCTGCTGCAAGACTTGAATTCAATGTTGGTGCAGCTGGAGTAAACACTGTTCATATTGATAATGTCAAAATGATTAAACTACCAAGAGATCCTAATGCTTCCAGGGAACCATTGAGTAACGGAAACCTTATATACAACGGATCCTTCGATCAAGGCTCAAAGTGCATGGGTTTCTGGAATTTTAAAACCAGTGGCAGTGCTGTTGCAACAGGTAGTGTAAGCGATAATATTTTTGACCGTTATTTCCAGGCAGCTATAACAAACGGAGGAACAGGAGCAGATTCGATAGTCCTATCACAAAGCGGCTTAAATATAGAAAAGGGTAAAGAATACACTATCAGCTTCTTTGCAAAAGCAGAATCTGCCAGAACTATAGAAGCAGATATATGCAGTATTGCGGATACTCCAGTTATCTATTCAACAGAAAAGTCATTTAGTCTCACAACTGATATGACTAGATATTCATTTAAGTTTAAAATGGCACAAAATACTGATGCCAGGTCTCAATTAAGGTTAAAACTTGGTGGAAATACTTCGAAAGTATTTGTTGACAATGTTTATGTGAAAGCTTCCAGCCAGGGAATCCATGTTGAGGCAGAAGATGCTGATGTTCATGGAGAAATAACTGCCCATGGCGATTATGTTACCTTTGGAGCTGGTTCATATATCTCAAAGAGCATTACCGTACCTGAAGCAGGGAAATATGTAATATCATACAAAGTATCCACCAGCGATGCAAACGGTTGGCTCAGTGTAGGAGATGAAAATCACAAAGAAACCTTGCCTGATACAGGTGGAAATTCAAGTTGGGTTAATGTAACCAATTCAGTGAATCTTAATAAAGGAGCACAAGTTATTAAGATCTATGGTAATGCTGTTAATGTTGACTGGTTAGAGTTATCCAAAGACCTTGTTGTTGGCGGAAGTATGACTGCTCCAGCAGCAGATTGGATTTACTGGAATACAAGCGGAGAAAATGCTGCATCTACAAAATCCGTTGATGATGGCAAATTGAAAGTAGCTATCGCTGCTGTGGGTGATAACCCATGGAGCATCGGAGTAAATCAGTCAAATATTAGTCTTGAACAAGGACGCCAATACCGTATATCCTTTGATGCTAAGTCTACCATCAGCAGAAAGATAAGATTGTCTGTTGACAAAGCAGACTATTCAAAATATTTTAATTTGGATTTGGACATAACAAGTGAAATGAAAAATTATATTGTTGATTTTCCAATGAGTGCAACTGATACCAATTGTACCTTAACTTTTTCAATTGGGAATGTATCTGGTGCAACAGAGGCTCATGATATTTATTTGGACAATGTCAGAATGGTTGAAGTAGCTGATCTTTACTGTCAGAGCCTTCAGTCCATTGTAGCACCAGTTACCACTGAGGATGATACTACAGCAATTATAACTGATATCATAACCGATGGAACCTTTGAAACTGGAATAGGTGCATGGGGATCATATGCAGGAGAAGCAAGCGATGCAGGGGCAGGAGCAATTACTTTAGATGCTACAAGCGGAAAACTTGTTGCTGATGTTACTAAAGTTGGAGATCAAAACTATAAGCCTCAGGTAAAACGAGGCAGCCTTTCCCTCATACAAAATAAAACCTACACTTTGACCTTTAATGCATCTTCAACCGTGGGCAGAGCAGTTGAAGTTACTATCCTGGATCCAAACAATAATTATCAGTACTTTGGCGGCAATAAATTTGCTATATCAAACTCCGCTACTGATTATTTCCTAACATTTACTGCTCCAGCTACAACTACAACAGCAGAACTTCAGTTCAATCTGGGTACAATAGCAGGTTATGAATCAACTTCAGTAACTTCAGCGGTGTCCATCGATGATGTTAAACTGGTGGAAGCTACTACTACAGATATATACAACGATGGATCGCTTTATAATCGCTACCTTAACCGGGAGGATCTATAATAAATTGCCCTGTTATGTAGACAGCAGTAAAAAACAAAAAATTATGATGACGTCAATCAATTTTGATTGACGTCATTTTTATGTTATTGATATATATAATCGAATGATTAAAATCCTTTTAGGTACATCGAAAGTTTCACTGTGTTAACTCCTACATCTTTTCGATCAGGCTATGGGATGGGATTTTACCAGGTATGTTAATTTTCCAATAATGCTTTGCGTTCTTCATTAAGTGTACTTTCAATTTTATCTACTATATTTCTAATCGCTGTTTTCGAGTCGGGATTTCTGACAGTTGCGTCAGAAATATCTTTCTCAAATATTAATGATGCTGTATCGTCCAATGGTGTTAATTTGTATTGTTTCATTTTATCAGCTAATTCTTCATATAGTGGCTGAACGTCTTGTTCCAAAAATGAATTCCTTGCTTCCATTTGCCTAGAATTTCTTCTTGATGGTTTATACCCATTTACCATATCGTAGTTTACTCCCCCACTTTGTTGAGTAAAAACGTATTCAACAAACTTCCAGGCATTTTTCTTGTTTTGACTTTGTGAGCTTATTGCTAATTTTGTATCAGACTGCCAGGCATATATCCCAAGGGGAGGTTTGGTTGCTTTCCATTTACCAGCTTGATCCGGTGCATAATTCTGTAGGGATCCAGAACCCCAAGATCCCAAATTAAACACCATAACCAGCTTGTTGTCTGCTATAGCTTTTCCTCCTGCTGTGTCCCAAAAACTGGCTTCAAGTTCAAAACCAGCTTTATGTGATTCTTTCGCAATATCGAGCATTTTCACAAAGTCATCTGTATTTCTCAAAAACCTTAAATTATTGTCAAATATCCCTACGGATGATCCCAATAAGTTTGGAAGGTCTGTAGGCCACTGAAAAATATATTGACCCTTGGGTTTTATTTTCTTTGCTATAGCAAGAAGGTTTTCCGGTTTTTCTATAAACTTACCAAACTCTTCCGGCTCCGATGGAAATCCATTTTCCTTCATTACATCCTCACGATAAAAAGTAACATACGGAGATGTTAAAAATGTCATGGCCAAAAGACTTTTTCCATCGATGGATTTATTGCTTTCCCAAACATCCGCCGGAAAATCTTTTTCATATCTGCCAGCTAAATATGGTTCTTTCAGTAAATCTTCAAGAATGCCATTTACAGTATATTGACCAAAGAATGAGCTATCAAAAAAGAAAATATCTGGCCCGGTTCCCGATGATAATGCAGAAAGACATTCATTATTAAACTTTTCTAAAGAATCAAACTTTGTAATGTCTATCTTAATCCTCGGATACATTACCTCGAAATCTAGCTTTATGCTATCTAATCCATTATTGGCTGCCCATACTTTTATCTCGGTATTTATGGGAGATTCTTGAGGAACAGCAGTTTGTGTCGTTGGATTTGTATTAGAAAGTGGTTTATATGAAGATTGCCTGCAACTACAAAAAATAATGAAAGCACAGAGTAACAAAGAAAAACGAAAAACGTTTAACACTTTCATTTTTATGCCTCCTTGTTATATTTATACAAATCTTATTTATAAAGCAAAAAGTTTAAATTTAAATATAATCAGCAAAGAAGTGGCTGGTATTAATCTGACTATAATTCAAATAATGCTTTTCTACTATTATAATTTATAACCCATTTTTCAAAACTATTTTTATCCATAGGAGCACTTAATAAAAACCCGTGTATATCATCACAGTTCATATTTCTAAGAATTTCCACATTTTCTGGAGTCTCAACGCCCTCTGCAACTACTTTAATACCCATAGAATGAACCAAGTCAATCAACGCCTTAACTATCAGTTGAGATTTCTTATCAGTTGATAACTTTTCAATAAGTATTTTGTCAATTTTTACGCAATCTACTTGTACATCCTTTAACAAAGAAAAAGAAGATCCGCCTTCTCCAAAATCATCAATTGAAATATATACGCCTAGTTGCTTTATATCACTTACTGTCTTTTCAAGACTAACAAAATTATTCAATAAATAGGATTCTGTTATATCCAACGCAAGAAGTTCAGAATTTAAACCTGTTTCATCCAATACTTTTTGGATGGTATCGATAATATATTGACTTTGAAAGTTATCACCGGATATATTTACTGTAACACGTGTGTCTATAATCCCCATATCTCTCCATAATTTAATTTGGGAACAAGCTTCCTTTAATACCCAAGATCCAATTTCCTGCATCAAACCGATATCATTAGCAATAGGAATAAACTTTGACGGTAGGATCAAACCTAATTCAGGATTATTCCAACGGAGGAGAGCTTCAATTGCAGTAATATTACCGCTTTTAATATTAAACTGGGGTTGATAATAAAGAACAAGTTCCCTCTGCTCCAATGCACTTTTCAGCTTCATCTCAAGATGTATTTGTTCTTCTTTGTTATCCTTATTAATTTCTTCATAAAAACGAAAAGTATTGCCACCTTCTTTTTTTGCAACATACATTGAAATATCGGCATTTTTTAAAACATTATTAGTATCATTTGAGTCTATGGGGTACATTGATATACCAATGCTTCCTGATGTAAACAAATCCATCCCTTTACCATTGTAAGAAATATGTATCCTATCAGCCAAAATTTTGTTAATAAAACTGGCTGTTTCGGCTGCTTTTAACTTATCTGCATTTTTTAATATAACAACAAATTCATCGCCTCCAAGTCGAGCAATGAATGTGTAATCGTTACTAATTGACTTAAATCTTCTTGCTACCTCTTTTAAAAGCATATCTCCCACTTCATGTCCGAAAGTATCGTTTATTTGTTTAAAGCGGTTTAGATCAATAAACATGATAGCAAGAATCAAATATTTGTCTTTATTTGATTCTATAGTCTCTTTAAGATATTCCATAAAATAGAGCCTGTTGGGGAGATCGGTAAGGGCGTCATAATAAGCTAAATGCCTAAGCTCTTCTTTAGAATTTTTCAATTCAGCTGTTTGAATCAGAAGTTGATTATTCATTTCTTTTTCTTTAAAAAACAAGTGTTCAAGCTTATTTGACATTTCAGTAAAGTTAAGGACTAATGACTTTATTTGACTTATGGCAGTATTTGGCCAATTTATTTTTTCCTGGCGGCTTAGTTTATTAGGGATGTCAGTGGTTAATTCAGCCAATTTTAACAGCGTTCCTGACAAAAGTCTGCTAATTATGATGGACAAAATAGTAGCAATAATACATGCAATTATAATTATATAAAATTTATTTAAATAACGGTTCCATATATCTTCCGAGTATTTGGAAAGAGGTATTTGGATAACAAGCTTTAAGTCAATATCTTCAAATTTTGTCTCTTTAATAAAGAAAGCACTTTTCCAAGCTGTTTCATCAGTGTAATAATCGGTTAATTCAGGGCGCCATATATATAAATCATCACTATAATGGATTACTTTTCCTTCAAGTCTCCAATTTGTGTTATTATGGTATTTATTTGCTTGTTTATTTGATACATAGATTTTTCCATTCTCATCTTGAATCATTAACCCAACAACACTGCCTTCAGGCTCTGTGTCTAAAATTTTTCTTATCTTGTTTATTTGTATGGGGGAGTTAATCTTGATTTTACGCAGATCAATAATATTCAAGCTTTTAAGTTGCTCAAAAATTTCGAAATTCTTATTTTCCATAGTCTGAATTATAGCTGTGTTTGTATCTCTATTAATATTTAAACCATCTATAAAAACATATATTGTAAATGGGACTAAAACAGAGATTAGTGTGAAGTGAAAAATCAATAAACTAAAATCAATTGTATAGCTGGAATTAGATCTTAATAATCTATTTGGATTTATGTATGATACTACCATATCAGCCAGCAGAGCATTTATAAGTCCTAAAATGAATTGATTTAAAATTGCAACGATACCTACAATACCAAATTCCTCACCCGTGATAAAAAAATACAGAGAAGTTGCAGGACAACCTAATATCATCCAGTAAATCATTTCTGATAAAAATAAATTGCGTATTTTATATTTATAAATCATTCCAACAAAGAATATTTCCAAAGAGATAAATAAAGAAATTCTATCAGGATGTAATAAAGCTATTGCAAAAACATTTACAATTAGACTTGATATTAGGGCAAAAGCTGTTCCATATAGTCTTAATATAACAAATAGAAAAAATGAAGCAAAACTTATGTATACACCATAAGACAATGGCACCTTATATATCCTGGCCATCATACATATACAAGTTAATAATATAAACCCAATAATCAATTTTGGAGATTGAGGAGTCTTACCAAGACTTAAATTTTGCATCTTTCGGTTTAATCTCCTTATCAAAATATAGAATATATGGCACTGTATTCCACGGTTTTCTTTTTTCTTAGGTATTGTGATTATCGTCATTTTTGGCTTTTAGTTTAATAAATAATAAATTCGATATCTAATGATAAGCAACTTTGAACCTCAGAACTAAAGGTGGTAATAAGCCTGGTTGGGCTAATCTCACTATTTTAGAAGAGATCGTAAATACTTGGTATTATTATAGGTCGAAATAGAATTGAAAATAGTAAAGCAATTGTATTAGCAGCTTTAAAGCTGATGAAAATCTACTTCGTAGTAGTCTTGAAGAGTCAGGCGAGAGAAAGTATACGATAGAAGTTCTATCATATATTTCTCTCGCCCTGTAAGTGACATCATACGCCTGTGCAAAAATTCCAAAGGTCTACCTTTACCAGACATCTCAAAGTCATAAAAACAATAATTGGTATAATGATAAAAATGACCAAGCAAATATCAAAACTAGGCATGTTGAAAAAACTTCCGTTAAAATTTTGCCTTAAAGCAATTTTATGAGTTTCTCGAAAATTGGAGCATAGTGTTCATCTATAATTCCAAAATCCATTTCTTTATATGTCCATGCAGACCTTCCTATTCCAAACTTTTCAAAAGTACTGTTTATATCGGAATACCAATTGAGTGTTGAGTCAACATCTGCTTTAGCGATTACTCCATATTCGCCGCAGTAAAGTGAAGTGTTTCTTTCTTCTGCAATTTGCACTGCTTCAGAAAACAACTTTTCAAAAAAACTCTTATCCATCTTGTCAAGAGAAACATCGGTAAATATATCACTATGCATGGGTGGGAAAAACTCTTTTGTTTTTGAAACGACCTCAGTAAATTCGTTGGGATATGGCATCGTAAAGTCTAAAGGCATATCTTTGACCCAGTATGCTGACTGATGTGTAAATACTGTTGGTTCGTAAAAGTGAAAATTATAAACTATATGTTCATCATATGGCATATCAAGGCTCTTTAGGACGCTAATGCTGTTATTATTTACACCACCGATAAGAATATTTATATCAGGTGCATATTGTCTTATTGTCTTTATAGCACGTTCAGCAATTCTGTTCCAAATTTGGGTAACATTTTTGTCAACAATTTCATTTAATAATTCAAATGTAAGGCGATCTGAATATTTTCCATAACGTTTGGCAAATTCATGCCACAGAGCAATGAACCTGTTTTGGAGTTGTTCGCTTTCAAAAAAACCCATTGATGTTTCTGATTCATCAAAAGAGTAACCAGCTGTTTTATGCAAATCAAGTATCATGTTAAGCCCATATTTTTTGCACCATTCGAGGCAATCGTCAATATACTTGAAGCCCTCCTCAATATATTCTCCGTTATCTGTTTCAAGAAGCTCATAATCAACAGGCAACCTGATATGATCAAGTCCCCAGGATGAAATTCGTTCGATATCCTTTTCACTGATAAATGTATCATAATGCTGTTTGCTGTGTTTGCACTGGGACAACCATCCGCCTAGATTAATACCTTTCATGTACCCTGTAAATTGTTTCATAGAAATACACCCTCCTTTTTATTTTTGATTTTGAACTATATCAAGTGGATCAGATTATTCTGACTATATTATATAAAAGGTTTTGCTTTAATTCTACCACACTAGTACATTTTGATTTATTGATGAAAGAAAAATTACTTACGCTTTTATTTTTCAACATGCCTTAGCTAAGATTCATGACGTTGGCTGATTACATCGGTTCTTGTCCAATAGCTGCACAAATTATTATTACCTGTACTAGTGGAATCAACAACCAAATTAACAAATTTTTCTATGCTTTCAATGCTTGCTTCGAAAGAAATCATATTGAATTCAAAATGAATTCATAAAATTTTACCGGTATATAGGCAGAAAATAATCCGTTTCACTAAAATTTTTAACAAATATCAAAAAAAAGTCCATTTATAGAAAAAATTCATTTTATATAATAAGTATATGAATTGTATATTTGCCTTGTTTTATAGACATTGCATTACGGTAATGGAGGAGAGATTATGATTAAGAACGTAAAAAAGTCTATCAGTGTATTATTGGTATGTTTAATGGCTTTGTCACAAATCATTGTGGTACCGACACCAGCTGAAGTCGCAGCCGCAAGTGAGGAACAGCTTCAGGAATTTGATATGGAACAGGTTAAGATAACCGATCCGTATTATGTGAATGCCTTCAATAAAGAAGTTGCATACTTGAAAATGCTTAGTGCTGATCGTCTAGTAGCTGGATTCAGAGAGGTATCAGGATTGCCGAAAAAAGCAGACAGATATGGCGGTTGGGAAAATACCATGATTCAGGGCCATACATTGGGACATTACCTGTCGGCTATTGCCAAGGCTTATAAAAATACCAAAGGTGATGCAGCACTAAGTACCGAATTAAAAAACAAAACCGATTATATCATCAACGAACTGGAAGCTTGTCAGAATAAATTTAGCAGTGGGTACTTGTTTGCAACCCCTGAAACACATTTTAATGTTATTGAAGGCAGAGCAACAGGTAATAGCTGGGTGCCATGGTATACAATGCACAAGATTTTGTCGGGTCTTATCGATGTTTATATATACGAAGGAAATCCAAAAGCATTAAATATAGCCCAAAAATTGGGAGACTGGGTATATAACAGGGCATCAAAATGGGACAGTGGGACACGCTCAAGAGTGTTGGGCGTAGAATACGGCGGAATGAATGACTGTCTTTATGAATTATACAAGATTACAAAAAGCAGCAATCATTTAATTGCAGCCCACCTATTTGATGAAACCAATTTATTTAATACCATTGCTGCCGGAACCAACAATTTACCAGGCAGACATGCCAATACTACCATTCCGAAGTTTGTCGGAGCTTTAAACCGCTATCGTACATTGGGAAGTACTGAAAGCACCTATTTGACTGCTGCACAGCAGTTTTTCACCATTGTATTGAGAGATCACACCTATGTAACAGGGGGAAACAGTGATAACGAGCATTTCGGGCAACCTGGTAAACTATATGCTACTGCGACCAATGTTAACAATGAAACATGCAATACATATAACATGTTAAAGCTTTCCAGAGAACTGTTCAAGGTGACGGCAGATGTAAAATACGCCGATTACTATGAAAAAACGTATTTAAATGCAATTATGGCATCACAAAATCCTGAAACTGGAATGTCTATGTACTTTCAGCCAATGTCTACAGGGTACTTCAAGGTTTTTGGTTCAGAAACAAATCACTTCTGGTGTTGTACCGGAACTGGAATGGAAAACTTCACTAAGCTCAATGACAGCTTGTATTACCATAACAGCACAGACTTGTATGTAAACATGTATTTAAGCTCAACACTGAACTGGAGTGAAAAAGGACTTTCATTGACTCAGTCAGCCGATTTGCCTGGTTCCGGTAAGGTGATATTTACCATTAGCTCAGCACCTTACACTGCAGTCAATATAAAATTCAGATCTCCGGTATGGGTTGCAGCAGGGCAGAATATAACCGTTTCAGTTAATGGTGCTACAGTCAATGCGTCAAAAGTAAATGGTTACATCAGTGTCAACAGAGTATGGCAGGAAGGGGACAAGGTGGAGTTATATTTACCTATGGAAGTACAGGTATCAAGGCTTACCGATAAACTAGATTGTGTTGCATTTACATATGGTCCTTACGTTTTAAGTGCAGGCCTTGGAACCACCAGCATGACTACAGCTCCCCATGGTGTACAGGTATTGAAAGCAACCAAAAATGTGACAATCAAGGACTACATTCTTATAACCGACAGTGTTAATACCTGGATCGGCAATATTAAAAACAACATGGTAAAGACACCCGGTAGAGTAGAGTTTACTTTACGAAATACAGATGAAGATAATAATTTAAAATTCACTCCCCACTATCAAAGATATAAGGACAGATATGGTATTTACTTTACTCTCATGAAGATGGATGCTACGGCATTGGAAGCTTATCTTAGGGAACTGCGTGAGAGGGAAGCCAGGGCAGCATTGACAATAGATGAGGTGCCGATTACAAATGATCAGTATGAGCTGCTCCATAATCTTCAGGGGAATTCGACGGGAGGAAGCTTCAACGGTCTTATGTACCGTCATGCAAATGTAAATCCTGCAACAAACGGTGCAGCAAGCTCGGTTACAGGAGCAGGATGGTTCAGCTATGATATGGCTGTTATTCCTTCTATAACAAATTACCTTGTAGCCAAATATTACAGTGGTGATGCCGGAAGAACCTTTAACGTCTATATAGATGGCCAGTTGTTAAAGGATGAAACTATTCAGGCGAAAAATCCTACTGGCTTTTATGAGGTACAGTACAAGATTCCAACGGCATGGCTGAATGGAAAATCAAAGGTAACCGTTAAATTTGCCAATAGGGGAGCAAGCATTGTTGGAGGAGTATTCGGGATCCTTTATATTTTAAAGGATCCCAATGAGGTAATGCCTACGCCTACACCTACCATTCCTCCTGCCACCCCAACACCCACAACTCCTCCTAACCTTGTTGCAGAGGATTTAAACCATGACGGGGCTATAAACATGGCGGACACCATACTTGTGGCAATCAGCTTCAATTCTGTCCGTGGAGACCTAAGATATGTTCAGGCATATGACCTTAACAATGATGGAGCTATCAATATGAGGGATATTATACTTATAGCTGCAAAGTTTAATACCATAGTAAACAGAATTTAGTACGATAATAGTCAGTAGAAATATATTTAATGAAATAAAATTTGGGGGTAAAATTATGCCAAGAGGTAAACATTCTGTAAAAACGGTTATTACAATAATGATAACCCTAACCTGCTTATTTGCTTTATCCATATTGGCTTTTGCTGAACCTATAACGGTTACAAATCCAATTGTAAAGCAACGAGCGGACCCTTGGGTTTATAAGCACAATGACGGTTATTATTATATGACTGCGTCAGTACCTGAATATGACAGAATAGAATTAAGAAGGGCTACAACACTTCAAGGGCTATCGACAGCCACGGCTAATACAGTATGGAAGAGGCATGCAAGCGGAATCATGGCAGGACATATCTGGGCACCTGAAATTCATTTTGTAAATGGTAAGTGGTACATTTATTTCTCTGCAGGAACATCCTCCAATAAATTTGATATTCGTTTATATGCTTTAGAATGCTCAGATGCAAATCCTGTTACCGGTTCGTGGGCTGAGAAGGGGCAAATAAAGACAAATTGGGAGTCATTTACACTAGATGCCACTTCCTTCGAGCATAATGGCACCAGATATCTTGTTTGGGCTCAAAGTGACCCTAAAATAGCAGCGAATAGTAATGTTTATATTGCTAAGATGAATGGACCTTATTCAATCACAGGTACTCAAATTATGATTGCAACTCCTCAGTATGCATGGGAAAAAATAGGTTATTCAGTTAATGAAGGGCCTTCGGTACTTAAGAAAAATGGAAAAATATTTATGACATATTCTGCTAGTGCCACAGATTCCAATTATTGTGTAGGCTTATTGACTGCTTCAGATTCAAGCGATTTATTAAATGCGGGTTCATGGAAAAAGTCACCCAATCCTGTATTTCAGACAAATGCAGGAACAAGCCAATATGGACCTGGACATAATTGTTTTACAACATCCCAGGATGAAACAGTGGATATCATGGTGTATCATGCACGTAATTATAAGAATATTACAGGAGACCCTTTATATGATCCGAACCGCCATATGCGTGCACAAAGAGTGAATTGGAACCCTGACGGTACACCGAATTTTGGGATACCTGTTGCTGATGGTGTAAACGTTATTTCTACTGCTGCACCTACTGCTATGTCAACCGTCACTCCAACATCAAATGCTACTCCTACACCAATGCTTCCTTCTGAAAATCCGGAGGATATAAACGGGGATTATGTTATAAACATGTCTGATATTATTCTAATGGCAGCCCATTTTAATGCTACATTATATTCCGGCAATTATGACAAAAAATATGACATAAATAATGATGGAGTTATTAACATGGGTGATATCATTATAGTTGCTAAGAAATTTAATAAAATAATAGAAAAAGGAACCCCTGTCCCAACTCCGACAACACTCACTCCAACACCAACTAAAGCAGTAATAAGCCTGGTTCCTGCTAAAACTGTTGTTAGAATTGAATCCTACAATCATGAAGGCTATTTTTTAAGACACTATGACTATATTGCCAGATTTGATTTGAATCCCAATTCAATATATGACAGCCAATTTGTTGAAAGACCGGGATTGGCTGATGTAAATAGTGTATCCTTTGAATCTGTAAACTTTCCAGGGTATTATTTGAGGCATTATAATTATGAATTAAAAATAGTAAAAGACGATAATACTAATATATTCAAACAGGATGCAACCTTTAAAAAAGTAAGCGGACTTGCGGATTCATCCTGTGTTTCATACGAGGCATACAATTTCCCTGGAATGTATATAAGAAACAGTAATTATTTGTGCAAAATCACTTCAATATCTACTGATTCAGATAGGGCAGATGCTACATTTAATCTTAAGACTCAGAGCAATACTTTCAATAATCCAAGAGATACACGTGAGCAAAGGCCAGACCCTTGGGTTTATAAGCACACTGATGGATACTATTATGGAATGCATACAGTGCAAAGAGATGGCTATATACCTGAAATAATTATGTATAAAAGTACTTCTTTGTCTAATTTATTTACAAACGGTACTAACAAAATTATATGGCATGCACCTGCAACAGGTTGGAATAACAAAGATATCTGGGCACCAGAATTATATTTTATAGATAATACCTGGTATATATACTACAGTGCAAATTTCAGGATAGGGGTGCTTTCAAATTCCAGCCCTGATCCAATGTCCGGAACATGGACGGACAGGGGAAGAATTAGTCCCGATGAATGGGCAATAGACGGAACCATTTTAAAACAGAACGGGAAGATGTATATGCTTTGGTCAGGCCAGTACAATGGACAGGTTATCAATATTACCCAGATGTCAAGCCCAACAACACTGACCGGTCCCACAGTAAGACTTAGTGAACCCACCTACGAATGGGAGACCCATGGTCTTAAAGTAAATGAAGGGCCTGAGATACTCCAGCGTAACGGCAAGACCTATTGCATTTACTCGGCAAGCTACTGTGCAACCCAATATTATAGCCTGGGGATGCTTACGTGTTCCAGCACTGACGATCCGATGGTACGAGCAAATTGGAAAAAGTCTGCCACTCCGTTATTTCAGGCTTCGGCAGAAGACGGACTATACGGTACAGGCCACTGCAGTTTCACAAAATCAAAGGATGGTACAGAGGATTGGCTTGTTTATCATGCTACAATCATTCCATCAAATGAATATCAGGCCAGGTATGTGTGCATACAGCAATTTACGTGGAATAGTGATGGAACACCAAACTTGGGGAAACCTTGCGGCAGGAAAATTCCTATCCCCAGACCTTCAGGAGAATAACTTTAATACCGTCGTACTACTAAATAATAAAAAATACGGATAAGTTAACTTTTAATGCAGTATATGAGCCCTATAAATTTTTTATAGGTGCTCTTTTACGCATTGCTTCTGCAGCCTCAAGCAGTTTTAATGTAGTCTGACTGTCACATTTCTTACTATATTCTTCAATTGCTTCTGCACTTTCTGGTGGTAACATTTTTAGAATCCAACCTAAACTGTGACGTAATAAATAAGCTATAGGGCAATTTGCTATATTAAGAGAGTAATCCAAAGATTCAATTAAAATATCTATTGTCTTAGGATAACCTATTCTGATAAGTGCATTGTAGATGCTTGATATACCAATTGCTTCCAAGCCTTTATTCTTTTCTATATAACCAAGCAAATAGTTTATTGCATTAACATCATTTCTGCTTATATATTTCGCCGTATTATAAACATCTTCATTTTCAACAAAAAAGGAAGCCCATCTGTGATCAAAGTATATAGTACTGGTATCAATTATATCTGAACGTAATGCATCAGGTTTTATGATATCTGGAGCAATCTCGTTATCAGCCAGGACTATTAATTTTTGATTAAAAGGCAAATTTCTTAGGACATCCAGTATTGTTCTTCGATCTATCGAAGTTCTTTCCAATTTAAGATATTTGGAATATTCGTCAAATACTTTAGCAGGCGGCAAATATGATATTGCTGCCTTAAATGAATATGATAAAAAAATATTATCAAACTTATCTTTTAAAACTACAAGAAGTGCATAAGATTCAACTGTTTTCATGCTTAGTAGTAAATCCACAACCATATATGCCAAAGTTGTATATCCGCAAAAAAATATTTTGCTCAATTTAACTTTGCGAAGCTTTATTGTATTGACTATACATTTATAAAGAAACTCATAAATTTCATGGTCCTTCTTTTCTCCCATACAGTACATAACATTATAAATATGCTCGATTGTTTCTTTAAAGGGAGATTGGGACTCGCTGGTTATTGTCTTTATTTCTTCATAGTTTTCAATAATTATGGTCAGACATTTTTCAGCCTCTTCTAAAAGGTACTTGGTTATAACTTTTGAAGGATTTCTTTTTATTGGATTCTTTGCCAGTTCCCTGTCTTTTCCTTTAAAAGCTTCAATAAGCCTTTTAGCGGCTAGCTCAGAATCTATATGAGATAGAATTTCAAATGCAGTTTCCCTAATTTCCTTTTTTCTATCTTTAGTTAGGCCTATAAGCATATCCTCCATTTCGGGGAAATTTTTAAGAATATTAATTGCTCTTATGCGTACAGAAGTATTTCCTTTAGCATTTGCCAGAAGGAAAAAATCCTTTTCTTCTTTTCCGCATATTTCCCATATTAAATCCAGAATTTTTGGATTCCCCTTTTTTCCATCAAAGCGGAAACAATCTTTTAGTACCTGAACAATACTGTTTCCATAATCCCTTAAAATTTCATATGCCATATTATAAACATCATAATTTTGTTGATCAAGTGCCAGTATCAAAGGATAAACAAGTTTATAATCCTTAAAAATACCATCTGCTTTAGCCTGACGTATGATATCCGCTCTATCCGGAACCTGTTCTAAAAGAGCCGTTGTCACGTACTGAAGGCTTCTGTATGAAACTTTTGTAGAGACTTCAAGATCATAACCTTTCAAACCGGATATTTGTCCAATTTGACTTGTTTCTCCCTGGGTATATAAAACTGCATTTATTAATCCGCTTAGTTCAAGCAATTTTACAGAAGAGTTATTATCAGACTCAATTAAGCTCTCTAAAATTTCTGAAATTCTTATAAAAACAGGAATATCCTTACCTGCATTTTGAAACTTTGGGATCAGTTTTTTAAGTTTTATATTATCAACTGCAATATCAGAGCCAGCAATAAATAGGTTTCTTATTTCTTGCTGCAAATCATAAAGTAAATCAATACTCATTTTTATCACTCCAGCAATTCAGAATATCATTATTTCATTTAATGTGAATAATAACTTTTGCATTTGTCTATCTAAAACCCATAAAATCACTTAAAAGGATAGTCGTACAATCTCATTTTCAATAATCACGCTTAAAGGTATTGTAAATAGTTTTTTTGTATCAAAATCATGCTTGAATTTTAATAATATCACTGCATTTTGAAGTTTATCTGGATTTAAAAATTTCAATACCCTTACCCCAGTCGGCAATGCTTTATTTTCCGATGTTTCAAGTACCAGCCTTTGACCTGACTTGTCCTCTATAATAAATGTGTCATCAATAACACCCAATTTTTCGTACTTTACTAGCACAACGGGACATTTATCAGCTAATGGATTTTTTATTTGATTCTTTATTAACTTAATAACATTATCAAAGGAATCCTTTGCAAAAGATTTGACTTTTTCCAGATCACCAGAATTTACATCACGTATTTCACTTTTTTCCCAACGCACCCTTGGATTCAGATCTGTTCCAGGATAAACAAATAGCTCTTCTAATTTCAAAATTTTAAATATTGAATCATCTTCTCTTATGTGTCTTGCTGCTTTTAAGGGACGAAAGTTATATGTATTATAAATTTGGCCTGAAGATAGATTAAGCCAAATACCGTTATCGATAAATTCTTTTTTACCTTTATTACAAATTGAATCAAAGGAAAGCTGAATTATTTGGGCATTTTTTATAACGCACCCTAATGTCCTCAATTCATTAAGTTGCCATGAATGCCCAAGCCAGTCTTCTATCGAAGTAGAAGTATTCATTGAAAAGTCGCAGGTTTCCAGTTTTGTTGAAAGGTATTCTTTACCCTTTTTGTATAAAGCATACATGTGGCTTATTGAAGTAATTGCTTCGGTATAAACTTTTTCATGGTTCTTACAATCTCTGAATAAGTATGTAAACTTCATCAGTTCATATTGAGGTCCTGATAAATAATAGTTTCCCAATTGTTTTATTTGTTTATCCAATAAATCCAGATTGTGATTATTCAGTGCCTTAAAGCCATCTCTTGTAATGCTGCATCTCAACTTCTTAAATAATTCAAGTCCATCCAACTGGGCCTGAACTTTCTTTTTTAATACCAGCAGATCCAATTCATTTGCTTCACCAGTTTTGACAGCTTTATTTCTTTTCTTAGAAATTTTTTTATCAATCTTCTTGCGTTCTTCCAATATTTCTAATGGTATCACATCAATATTAAACTGTTGATTTTCAATATATGAATACATTAATCCCAGTACATGTTTGCATGGGTACTGCCTGCTAGGGCACGAGCATTTGAATACAGGATTTTCAGGATTTAGAAAATCTGCTGATGCTTTAAAATTATCGTAGCCATATTCCATACATTCGCCAAAAATAACTTTATCATCCTCAGAAATGTTAAGCCTGATAAAGCTCTTTTTTTTGACTAAAGCCCATCCATTGGATATAGCTTTTTGGTTCATTGCTAATTGATTAATAAACTCCACAGATATTTTCGGCATATATAGTCCCTTTCATAGATATCAATGCAATTTATAGTATATATATTAAAAGTGTTAATAATCTTACATTTGGCGGAGCAAATAACGACCGGTTCTAATAAAACTTCTTAGATTGCTTGAACTTTTTCAAAATACATCAATAAATTAATTTCAGTGCGTTCAACGTGAAGCTTTTTACTTATTTCATTGCATTTAATTAACACATCATTATTATGTATTATTTCAAGGCCTTCCAAAAGCAATTTACTGCTGACACGCTTAAATGTGAGTTCATTGCTTACTCCCAAAGCTTTTATTGCATGTGAATTCCCTTTTTGTTCATCAATCCTGTAACAGATCAACTGGGGAATACCTGCCTTTAAAGCTTCATAACATGTGCCTATTCCGCCATGATGTACAATAGCACAGCATTTATCAAGCAAGTGTTCAAGCGGTAAGTATTCTGCATGAATAATATTTTCAGGCAATTTTTCAGGTAATGCATCTTTAAACTTTGTAAGGAATATACCTGGTTTTGACATCTTTTCCAGAGTAATGACCGCTTCGCTAAAGAAATTTTTATTATCTTGAAAAGCTGTTCCAGGGGTAAATAAAATTGGCTTCTCATGTGTTTTAAAAAAATCCATTATATTATCGGGTAGGTTGTTTTCTCCTTTAAGCGATTCAGGAAAACCAACAAAGTTGGTATTTAAATCATTTGACAATTTAAAATTTAAAAGCCAATTTGGGAAAAGGTACCAATTAATTCCCTCAAACATCCATTCAGCACTATTTTTTTTGAGTGGCTTTAGCCCAAGTTCTTCCCTGATATTATTTATTGTTTTTTTTATAAGTTGATTATCAAAAAAATTGTATATTACTTTTACCATCCTATTTTCAATAAGTGCCGAAAAACTGTCTACTGCCTTGAAGGGTCTAAGACAATAAGGAGAAAGGTTTATATTTATATTCTTAATATTTAGTTTTTCTGCTGCAATTTTTGCCCCATACACACAAAAATGGTTTAATATTATAGTGTCAGGGGTTTTTAGTCTCGTTACAATATCATATATATCTTTTGAAGGCTTTAAATATAGATAATTAAAAAGTCGTTTTACAGCTTTTACTCCTTCAGCTTTATCTTTAAACTTGTTTCCTGTTGTTACAGGTGGAGTAATTGCAATATAGTAATCATCAATTGTACCTATGGGATGGAATTCAAACCCTTCGGTTGTAATCTGTTTTTCATAATATGGATTTGTCAGAAATACTAAATGTTGACCAACTTTTGACAATACCCTGCCCATCCATATGAACGGCTTGATATCGCCCACACTACCTAATGTTACAATAATTATTTTCATGAAATATCACATCCGCTTAAGAGCATATTTTTACTTACGACTTTTACCTGTTTCATTTAACTTTATCATGACCGTTATCCTTTTTAATATTAATCTGACCATAGCCTGATTTAATTTGACCACTTTCCATTTTTCCAACAGGACTAATTATTTCTGATTTTTTGCCATTTTCCATATCTAAAAATTCTGTTCTGCTCATAATCTTGACATTTATACTTCTAGTACCATAAATAATGTTAATGTTTTCTGTTTTGCGAATGTACTTATTTGCAATATATCTAATAATTTCTTTAAAAACATCATCGTGATCATTCATTTCTTCATTTGCAAAAGGATATTTTTCAACAACAAAATTTCCTTTATTATTTTTGGTACAAACCAAGATTTTGTCACATTCTTTTAATCTACTAAAATTACTAATGAACAATTTAATAGCATCATTTGCCTCTTTTTCTTTAAATTCAGGTATATCCAATATATCTCTATATTTCGCATCAATAAATTCAATAATAGCACATGAATATGTTTTAAATAAATTCTTTTTAAATGTATACTTTATATACTCTACAATCATCAAATCCTCCAAAGTACCTAATAAACTACAACCTTACCCTTAAAATACTCTGCCTTTGGATAGTAGAAAACATGATATGCCCAAGACGCGTGGTGTTTAGCCATACCTCAGATTGTTGTTTAATATATCCAACTATGTAATTTTCCACATATAGATTTTATCATTTAAGAATATATGATTCAAATATAATTAATAGGACTTCATAAGAATTTAACGTAGGTTTTAATATTAAAATTTCGGCAGTAAAGCGTATTTGTTTCGATAGAATTGAATTGCTGCCATTCCAATTAGTATAGCCATACCTGCAAGGGAAACAACCTGAATAGGTATATATTCTGTCCTAGACCCTTCAAGTGTTTTCAGAGACTGATAAATTCCAAGGTAAGCCCAAGCCACAGGCAAAGGGAATATAGCATTCTTGTTTCTCAATAGTACTAAAAATATTATAAATACAGCTATAATAAGTACGATGATTGCCCAAATAACATTATGAATTCCAAAACCATTCCATTGTAATTTGACTAACCACACAGCAGTATTAACTATAGTAGCAATAAAGAGCCAGCCTGTGTACAGTCCAAAAGTCAATGGAAGCAAAAAGCGTTTTCCATCATGTAGCATGGTAAGCTTCTGGAGAATAAGGGATAGTGAGATCACTAATCCGAAAATAAATATCAACGAAATTCCAATGAGGAGGAATGAAAAACTTATAATCCAAGCTATGTTCATTATGCAGGAAATCCAGAAAAGTATGGTGATTTTGTCTATGGATTTTTGGTAATAAGCATCTTCTTTCTTCACTATCATCACGATAATTGATAATATCAATAACAAATATATAACACTCCAGATGCTGAAAGTTCCAGGCGACGGAGTAATCAGAGTAAAGTATCTTTCTGAAACCTCTTTTTGCGAGGTACCATTAATAAAGCCAAGTGCACCTAGTGAGTTGATAACCAAAGTTATAACTAAAAGTACTGCATTGATCCATACCTTTTTTGTTCTGTCCATATTAAACCTCCAGCTATTTATGACATGTATATATATTCTTTACTTATGTGATTCAATTTATTTATATTTATACCACTATATCCGTTTCATAAAAACAATTTCTCAGGGTTAACCATATAAATATATATGATAATTATATTGCTATAAAACATTGTGTAAGGAATTTCCCTGTTTTATGATGATATCAAGTGATATGTTAGAAAACTCTTTAACAGAAGAAAGCTGGCAGATGCACTTATGCTGGTCAAAAAAGTTTCTACAATTTGGATATAACAGGGAAAATTCATAATGGATGGAACACTTTTACTATTTATGAGCATTTGTCAAGACATTAAAAATATGTTATCATGTATACAATATACAATAATAATCGCTGTAAAGCTTGCTAATAAAGGGATGCATCAAAACAAATATAAATATAATAAAAAATATGTTGAGGAGAATGTATATGAATTCAAAATATAAAGAAGGAAAATGGTGCAAAGGAATTGATGTTAGAGATTTTATTCAGAAAAATTATACACCCTATGATGGTGATGAAAGTTTTTTAGCTCAACCGACTGAGTCAACGATAAAACTTTGGTCAAAAGTAAAAGAATTGATGAAGATTGAAAGGGAAAGAGGAGGAATAATAGATATTGATACAAAAACTATATCTACCATAATTTCTCATGAACCTGGTTATATTGATAAAGAAATTGAAAAAATAGTTGGTTTGCAGGCAGATGAACCTCTTAAAAGGACAATTATGCCATTTGGAGGAATAAGGATGGTTCGTTCATCTCTTAAAGCCTATGACAGGCCAATGGACCCCAATGTTGAAAATGTATTCAAATATAGGAAAACACATAATGATGGAGTATTTGATGCATATACTGATGAAATGAAAAAGGCTCGTCATACAGGTATTATCACAGGGCTGCCTGATTCATATGGAAGGGGTAGGATTATCGGTGACTATAGAAGGGTTGCCCTTTATGGAGTCGATTATTTAATACAAAAGAAGAAGGAAGCAAAATCAAATTATGTTTTTGATATAATGAACTCGCCTATTATAAGACAAAGGGAAGAAATAAGCGAACAGATAAGAGCGTTGGAAGAACTTAAATTTATGGCAGCAAGCTATGGATATGATATTGGCAGACCTGCACAAAATACACTGGAAGCAATACAATGGCTTTATTTTGGATATTTGGCAGCTGTAAAAGAGCAAAATGGTGCTGCAATGAGCTTGGGAAGAGTGTCTACTTTCCTTGATATATATTCTGAAAAGGACTTGGAAGAGGGCAGGTTTACAGAAGAACAAATACAGGAAATAGTCGATCATTTTGTAATGAAACTTAGAATGGTCAGATTTTTGCGTACCCCAGCCTATGATGAACTTTTCTCGGGAGATCCTACTTGGATTACTGAAGCGTTTGCAGGTATGGGGTTGGATGGCAGGCATATGGTAACAAAAATGTCCTATAGATTTTTACACACTCTGGTGAACTTAGGTCCGGCACCTGAACCTAATATGACGGTGCTATGGTCAAGTAAGCTTCCTCAGAACTTTAAAAAATATTGTGCCAAGCTGTCAATTGAAACTTCGTCAATTCAATATGAGAATGATGATTTGATGAAGGAAAAGTTTGGTGATGACTATGGGATTGCATGCTGTGTTTCTGCCATGAAACTGGGTAAACAAATGCAGTTTTTCGGTGCAAGGGCAAATCTTGCAAAATCTTTACTATATGCAATAAATGGCGGTAAGGATGAAATAACTGGAGAACAGGTAGGTCCGCTTATAGCTCCTATAACATCCGAATACCTTGACTATGAAGAGGTAATGCAGAGATTTGATATGACAATGGACTGGCTCTCCAAACTTTATATCAATACACTCAATATTATACACTATATGCATGATAAATATTGTTATGAAAGAATTCAAATGGCGTTGCATGATGAAGAAATATTAAGAACTTCGGCATGTGGACTTGCCGGGCTATCTGTTGTTGTTGACTCTCTCTCGGCTATAAAACATGCAAAAGTCAGAGCTATAAGAAATGAACAGGGATTGATAACTGATTATGATATAGAGGGTGATTATCCTAAGTTTGGTAACAACGATCCTGTAGTAGATGATATTGCGGTTGATCTTGTAAAGACATTTATGAATAAACTCAGCAAGCATAAAACCTATAGAGATAGTAAACCCACAATGTCAATTCTTACAATAACGTCAAATGTTGTTTACGGTAAAAAAACCGGAAGCACTCCTGACGGCAGAAAACTCGGTGAACCATTTGCACCAGGTGCGAACCCTATGCATAACAGGGATACGAAAGGGTGCATAGCTTCCATGGCATCTGTATCGAAAATTCCATTCAACTATAGTGAAGATGGAATATCCTATACATTTTCCATAGTACCTAGTGCATTGGGAAAGACTGATGATGATAAACTTGATAATCTTGTATCATTGATGGATGGATATTTTGATGAAAGCGGGCATCATATTAATGTAAATGTGCTAAATAAGGAAGTTCTGATTGATGCAATGGAACATCCTGAAGAGTATCCGCAGCTCACAATTAGGGTTTCAGGATATGCGGTCAATTTTATAAAGCTCACTAGAGAGCAGCAAATAGATGTTATAAACAGAACATTTCATGAAAGGTTTTAATGAAAATGACAGGAAATATTCACTCGGTTGAAACATGTGGTACTTTAGATGGACCGGGGCTTAGATATGTAATTTTTCTACAAGGGTGCCAGTTAAGATGCAAATACTGTCATAATCCTGACACCTGGGATTTTAACGGTGGCAAACAATTTACTCCGGAAGAAGTTATAGAGGATATTTTAAAATATAAATCATTTATAAAAAGTGGAGGAGTTACCTTTTCTGGAGGTGAGCCTCTTCTGCAGGCTGAATTTGTTAAAGAGGTTTTGAAGCAATGTAGGAAATATGGGATTCATACAGCCATTGATACTTCGGGTAGTGTGCCATTATCATTGTGTGCAGGGGCGTTGGATGAGGTTGATCTTGTACTGTTGGATATAAAACATATAGATACTGATATGTGTAAAACTCTTACAGGTATGGGTAATGAGAATACGATAAAAATGCTGGACTATCTGGAGAAAAAGAAAAAGGATGTATGGATAAGGCATGTTATTGTTCCCGGTTTTTCTGAGGAGTATGTAGTATTGGAAAAGATGGCTGATTTTCTGTCTAGGTACACTGTTATACGTAAAATTGAATTGCTTCCATTTCACAAAATGGGAGAGTATAAGTGGAAGAGCCTTGGCTTTGATTATGAACTGCTTAATACAAAGGAACCCACCAAGGAGTCCATTAATAGGATAAAGAATATTTTTAAAAAATATAACTTTAATGTAGTTTAGGCATTAACATCTTAACTCGCCAATACCTGCTTAAAAATTGGAAGTAATATTTTAGTCATTCATTAGATGAATTTGCTGGAGGAGAGTCATAATGTCAAACTTTTTAAGTCCTGATCAAATAACAAAATATACTGAGGAAGTTGGAATAAAAAAAACCAGCACAGGTATTTTTAACAGTTTTATGCTTGCATTTATGGGGGGGATGTTTATTGCTTTAGCATCTGTGGGAAGCATAATTGCAACATGTACCATACAGAATTTCAGCCTGGCAGCTTTAATATCAGGTATAGTATTTTCAACCGGACTAATGATGGTGGTTATTGCAGGCGGGGCATTATTTACAGGTAATGTACTTATTATTATTTCGGTTCTGCAAAAAAAGGTTTCTACGATTAGTATGTTTATTAATTTAGGGATATCTTTTATTGGTAATCTCGTAGGGGCACTTTTTACAGTTGTAATCATCCACTTTTCAGGAGCATTGGAGGGTGCCAATGGTTCCATATTGGCGAAGCTAATTACCAAAACTGCTCACAAAGTAGAGTACCCATTTTCCAAAGCTTTTTTACTAGGTATTTTGTGTAACATACTTGTTTGCCTGGCGGTGTGGATGATGTCTTCTGCTAAAGATACAAGTGGAAAAGTCTTGGCATGTTTTTTTCCAATTACTTTGTTCATTCTAAGTGGATATGAACATATTGTTGCAAATATGTACTATATTCCGGCAGGTATTTTGGCATGCATGAATGCAGACTATGTCAAAATGTCCGGGGTATCTGGTGATATTGTATCCCATATAACAATTAACGGGCTTGTGGATAATTTTATACCTGTCCTTCTTGGAAATTTTGTAGGGGGAATAATTATTGGTGTAGCCTATAGTACTATCTATACCGTAAATAACATAAAATTACCGGGTATTAGGAAGTAATCAATTATTATAAAGTTTGAGGCCAAGGATGAATATAATCTTTGGCTTTTTTTATTGTCTAAGAAATTATAGTGTATTCTACACACAAATTTGGTAAAATTGTAAGAGTTAACATAAAATTATTGTTTTATGAGGGAGGTGGATAAAAAAATACAAATTTCAAGTACTGATATTTAGTAAATATAACAGTCTTAGACAAAGGGAGGATAATCGAATGAGAAAAGTTTTATTAGTATTGCTTGTAATAATATGTTTTACCGCTAATGCAAATCTAACTTTTGCGGCTGATTCAACTGCTGATAAGGTTCCCGATAACCTATTGGAACCTATTGTTAAAACACCAGGCCCAATTGAATCATTAAAATCGTTGATTAATCAGCTTGAAAATTTATCTGATTCAGAATTTATAAGTAAGCATGGAGCGAATCATAGAAAGATACTTTTAAAAGAGATTGGTCAAATAATTAAGGAAAGCGAAAATGGAAATTATCTCTCTGCAATTAATAAGCTCAAATACAATATAATAAAAAAAGTCAATTCTTGTATTTATAAAACTCATAAGCTCCCCATATTACAATCCATTGATAATGCAATAAGTTCATTGAAAAATGCCTCTAAAACTACAGTAAGAACAACTTTCGGAAAAGTAGCAGGTGTTGAGGCTGTAAATAACAGCTGGGTATGGATGGGCATACCTTATGCAAAGCCTCCTGTAGGAGAGCTAAGATGGAAAGCACCTCAAGATCCCGAACCCTGGAAAAAAGTCCGCTACTCTACATATAACTTTACCAGTTGTACTCAGCCTGCGTTGGATAACCAATGGAATCCACTGAATGAAATTATAGGCTCGGAAGACTGTCTGTACTTGAATGTGTTCCGCCCAAAGACAGATAAAAAGAATCTTCCGGTCTGTGTATGGATTCATGGAGGGGGTCACGTATTTAGTGGAGCAGATCATTATGATGCTACAAACCTTGCAAACATATCCAACATAATCGTTGTTGTCATCCAATTCAGGATAGGACCTTTGGGATGGTTTTACAATCCTGCACTCAATACTGAAGGAACAGATGAAGACAATTCAGGCAATTATGGTACTCTTGACCAGATTAAAGCCCTCAAATGGGTAAAACAAAATATTAAGGGTTTTGGCGGTAATCCAGATAATATAACAGTTGCCGGAGAATCTACAGGCGGTTATCATTGTTTAAACCTTATGATCTCGCCTCTTGCCAAAGGACTATTTAATAAAGTAATAGCCTCTGGAGCAAGTGGTGTAAATTATCCGCTTTCAACAGGTATTGAACGATCAAATGCAGCTATAGACAAACTTCTTGTAGCAGACGGAACCTGCACTGATTTAACTGCGGCAGCAAATTATAGAGCCTTAATGTCCAATGAACAAATAGCTGCCTACTTGAGAAGCAAAACAGATAAGGAGATAGAGCGTTCGGTTATGGATCAATATGGCTCTATTACCACCGTTGCTCCATTTGCAGATGAAGTTGTGTTGCCAGGCAGCCAAGCCTTAGTGTTTGAATCGGGAAATTATAACAAAGTACCGGTCATCCTTGGCAGCGATAAGGATGAGATGAGACCATTCCTTCCATCCTGGCTTGGTTTCGTTAAAACATCCAGTGGATACACTTGGCATAATGCTTATAATGCTATTGGAGTTGCTGAGCCTAAAATAAGCCTTGATGAATTAATGCCGGAAACGGCAGATAGAGAACTTTATGATGCGTGTGGAACATATCCTTCTATGTATTGGAAAGCATCAACAGTAGATTCCATAGCCAGAATGTTAAAAAGCCATCAGGATAATGTTTATTGCTATGTTTTTAATTGGGGAGGCATTGGTTCTGGAGCTGAACCTTTTGATTTCCTGATAGGAAGCGGGCATTCCTTTGAATTGTCCTTTTTCTTTGGGTGGAATTACGATACATGGGGTAACATTTCATTTTCAGAAGAAAACGAAGCAGGAAGAAAGGAACTTCAAAGTGCTATAATGTCTTACATGGGTGCTTTTGTCAAATCCGGGGATCCCAATACTAATGCCGGCAATCTTCCGGAATGGGCAAAATGGTCCAATGATGTAGGGCCAAAAAGTATAGTATTTGAAGCAGACTTTAAGAAAGCTAAAATCAGTATGATGAATGAAGAAATTACGAAAGAAAATGTACTTAAACAGATTGACGCATTACCCGAGACTGTAAGAAACCTGGTCAAAATATTATTATGGTGACAAGATTAGACAAGTTTCATACTCCTACTCAATACAAAAGAATGATGGCTTCTCACCGTAAATTCACTGATTCACGTTAAACAAATAATTCGGCGAATAAATAGAAGAGATAAAAGTTAAAATAACAAGAGTTGGCATTAATTTATTAATAATAACAAATAATAAGATTACAGAATATATCTATGTTTTTAGAGGACTAAAAAGGGTAACTAAAAACTGGAATAGTATTAAAATAAACTTTACTCACATTATGCAAGGAGGAAAAACTATGTCGGATTTATTTGATCTACGAGGCAAAGTAGCTGTTATAACAGGTGCATCTTCCGGGTTAGGTGTTCAATTTGCAAAAGCTCTTGCTAAGCATGGAGCAAATATAGCAATAGTTGCAAGGCGAGTTGAAAAGTTAGAAGCTGTAAAAGCAGATATTGAAAAACTAGGCGTAAAGTGTTTATCACTAAGGTGCGATGTATCAAAAACTGAAGATATAAAAAGTGCGGTAAGTAAAATTAAGGAGTATTTTGGGACCATTGATATCTTGGTAAATAATGCAGGTATAGGGTTGTTCGGACCGGCAGAAGAGCAATCCGATGAACTATGGGAAACAATGATGAGCGTTAATTTGAATGGGGCATACTATTTTTCACGTGAAGTTGGAAAAATTATGATTGAAAAAAAATATGGAAGAATAATAAATATTGGTTCGATACACAGTACCGTTGCAATGACCGGCCTACCTTTAACTGCATATTGTACAACTAAAGGCGGGCTGGAAATGTTGACAAAATCACTGGCTAATGAATGGGCAAAATATAATATCACAGTCAACTCAATCGGACCTGGATATTTTCCAAGTGAAATGACTGAAGATGTACTTGCAAATGAAGATTTTATGAAAGTTATAAAGTCTAATTGTCCAATGGAAAGACCCGGAAGAGATGGCGAATTAGATGGAGCTATAGTATACTTTGCTTCAGATGCTTCAAGTTATACTACAGGGCAGTTGTTAACAATTGATGGCGGCTGGACAACTATATAAAAAGTTCATGACGAAGGAGTAGTTGTGTATGAAATATGACAAGGCATATCGTCTGGGTTTTTCCGATAAGGCAAAAGAAATTATGGAGCACCTGACTTTGGAAGAAAAAGTTTATCTGATGAGCGGACAGATGAGTCTTATGCAGGAAATGAAAAATATGGAGGAGGATCCGGATAACAAGCATTACAATTATTTTCCATATCCAGCTGGGGGAAATGAGGCCGCAGGGATTCCACCCATGCTATTCTGCGATGGACCTCGAGGTGTTGTTTGCGGCAACGGAAAGACTACCTGCTTCCCTGTTTCAATGTTGAGGGGTGCTAGCTTTGACACTGAACTGGAAGAGAAGATCGGGCATGCCATAGGCAAAGAGATTCGTGCATTCGGAGGCAACCTATTTGGCGGCGTGTGCATCAATCTACCATACAACCCCGGCTGGGGACGAAGTCAGGAAACCTATGGGGAGGAATCGTTTCATTTGGGTCAGATGGGTTCTGCCATGGTACGTGGAGTGCAGGAAGAGGGTGTGATTGCCTGCGTCAAGCATTATGCTTTCAATCAAATGGAAAATGCCCGCTTTAAGGTCAGCGTGGAGTGCAACAAGCGGACTGAGCGGGAAGTATATCTTTCTCATTTCAAGGACTGCATCGAAGCAGGTGCGGCAAGTGTGATGAGTGCATATAATCTTTATAAAGGTATACACTGCGGGCATCATGACTATTTACTAAACAAAGTACTGAAAGAAGAATGGGACTTTGACGGATTTGTAATGAGCGATTTCTACTGGGGTGTGAAGGATACCATTGAGGCAGCTAATGGCGGTCAAAATATTGAAATGGCACATACCCAGTACTTTGGAGATAAACTGGTTAAGGCAGTGAAGGACGGGCTGGTTCAGGAGGAAAAGATCAATGATGCTGCACTTCGCATCATCCGCACTTTGCTTGCATTTGCCAGTCAGCACAGGAACCAGGCATTGGATGAATCTGTACTGGCATGCAAAGAGCATATTGCTCTTGCACTGGAAAGTGCCGAAAAGGGAATTACGCTGCTTCAGAATAAATCTGATGTGCTGCCGCTTGATAGAACTAGGATAAAGAAGCTGCTTGTGTTGGGTAAACTCGGCGAGCTTGAACCCATTGGTGACCATGGCTCTAGTTGGGTACGACCGCCATATGTTGTTTCGCCCATTAAGGGAATACAGATGGCTGCACCTCAGTGTGAAGTGATCTATGACCGTGGAGAGGATTTGGAACATGCAAGGAAACTTGCTGCTGAAGTGGATGCTGTGGTCTTTGTTGTAGGATACAATCATCTTGATGAGGGTGAATTCGTATCAGCAGATGAGGCAGAAGGTTATACTGGTTCTATGGGCGGTGATCGCCGATTTTCGCTGGGATTACATCAGAATGAAATTGATCTGATAAAAACAGTCGGACCTGTAAACCGGAATTCTGCAGCAGTTCTAATCGGTGGAAACATGATCATGATAACAGAGTGGAAGGACAGTGTTAATGCCATACTAATGGCGTATTATCCCGGCATGGAAGGCGGAAGGGCACTTGGTGAAATACTGTTCGGAGATGTGAATCCAAGCGGAAAGCTGCCATTCGTGCTGCCTTATAAAGAAAGTGATCTACCGCAGGTAGACTGGAATGCCACCAAACAGCATTATGATTACTATCATGGCTACGCAAAGCTTGAAAAGGAAGGCGTTAGGCCTCTCCTGCCATACGGATTTGGACTTTCATATACTACCTTCGATATTTCAGAAGCAGCTTTTTCAGCAGATGATGAAAAACTGACAGCCAAATGCAAAGTTAAAAATACAGGTACTCGGAAAGGTACAGAAGTGATACAGATGTATGTGGGATTCAAAAATTCATCCATAGACCGGCCTGTAAAGCTGCTTCGTGGTTTTACCCGTGTGGAACTTATTCCCGGTGAGGAAAAGGAAATAACTTTGTCCTGCCCCAAAAGCAAGCTGTATTACTTTGATGAGATGACCGGACACATGAAACTTGAGCATATGACATATCAGATGTATGTAGGAACAAGCTCGTCAGATGAAGACCTCATCATGGGGAGTATAACACTTTAAGGGTTGGTTTCATAAATCTCACAGCCCAAATATTGAAGCCAAAGAAACCAAGTGAAAGAAGTCCTTGGATTCTTTGGCTTTCATCAATTGGACTCCTCTATTCTTTTGTGAATATAAAAATTCTATATTTTAATAGGTTAAGTTTAATTCAAAAAATGTCGAAAATGTGCTATATTAAATTGAATGATAATTCTAATGATGAAGGGTATGTTTATAGGAATGAAGAAAAGTTCAAAAGTAAGAAAGAATAGTGTCAGGGTCAATCGAAACTTCTTTATTTTTCAAGGTATTATGATATTGCTTTTGCTGTATCTTACTTGGGGTTCTTGGACAAAATTTATTATTTTTATTATTTTGGAAATGACAGCATATTGTGCTTTTGTATATTATTTGCTAGCAAAGCAAGCCAAGAAAAAGAATAAGGTAAAAAGTAAATGTTCGAAAGAAATATATAAAAAAGCAAAGAGTAACACTAGGGAGATAGTTGAATTAGATGAAAACAAAGGATTAAGAAGAGTGAGTAAAAATTTTAACTGGGAGATTTCAGATCACAGTCAGGAGCAGGAAGCTATAGCTTATTCCGGCTATTCTCCAAGTACAACGAATAGAAATGCTGAAACGTCAAACCTGCTTAATTCTGAGCGTGCTTGTGTAAAAGACTCAAAAAAATATGCATCTAGAGAAGAAATTAAAAAATTTGTACCTTATCGATCACCTTTTGAACCTATTCGCCCAAAGGTAGAAGAACAAGAGGCTGAGACTGATAAAGCAAGTGAACTTATACAAGCTGAGGTGCAGGATACTGAAGAGTTCAAAGTTGAAATTACAGAATGTAAAGAAGAGAAAATGGAAGACATCATAGAAGACAACATAGAAGCCGATATGGATGACACCATAGAAGACAACATAGAAGCCGATATGGATGACATTATAGAATACAACATAGATGGCAACATGGAAGATAATGAGGGATTTGAAGAGAAAAGGTCTATTACACTTACTAAAGTAGGTAATAAAGTAATAACTGATTCCAAACCGGCTGGTCATAGTGTAGAACTTCGTTCCACGCCATGCATCCCGGTTGTTCGTGTTGATCCTCAGCACTGCCAGCCGTGTGTCCCTACTGGTCGTGTAGACTCTCAACAGAGCTCGCCATGCTTCACAGTTCGGTCTGGAAAAATGAGACTGGATATGGACCAATATGAACCTCCGGTTGAACTCCTTAGAAAAAATGAAGTATTGGATTATGACGAAGAAACCGAGGCTTATATTGAATATAACTCACATAAACTAATTGATACATTAGCAAGTTTTGGGGTTGGTGCCAAAGTTTTAAATGTGAGCAAGGGACCTACAGTCACTCGCTATGAGCTGCAGCCCAATGCAGGGGTTAAAGTCAGTAAAATAGTAAATCTAGCCGATGATATTGCACTAAATCTTGCGGCAACAGGCGTGAGAATAGAAGCACCTATTCCAGGTAAAGCAGCTATTGGAATTGAAATACCTAATAAGAAAAATGTGGCTGTATTTCTTCGGGATGTTATTGAGACGGAAGCGTTTCGGAAGTATGCTTCCAAGCTTGCATTTGCAGTGGGAAAGGATATCGCAGGAAATGTTGTGGTTGGGGATATTGCAAAAATGCCGCACCTCTTAATTGCAGGTGCTACCGGGTCTGGGAAGAGCGTTTGTATTAATACGCTGATTATCAGTATTTTATATAAGGCATCCCCAGCAGAAGTACGTCTTCTTATGGTAGATCCAAAAGTAGTTGAACTTGGTATCTATAACGGCATTCCTCATCTCCTTATTCCTGTGGTTACTGATCCTAAAAAAGCATCAGGGGCACTTACCTGGGCAGTAACAGAAATGACAAATCGTTATCGGCTTTTTGCAGATAATAATGTTAGAGACTTAAAGGGCTATAATAGTATGATAAAGGAGAGGGGAGAAGGGGAAACTTTGCCTCAAATCGTTATCATCATTGATGAACTTGCAGATTTGATGATGGTGGCACCCAATGAGGTGGAGGATTCCATTTGCCGATTGGCACAAATGGCAAGGGCTGCAGGTATGCATTTGGTAATTGCAACACAGAGGCCTTCAGTTAACGTAATTACCGGTGTGATAAAAGCCAATATTCCTTCCAGAATTTCGTTTGCCGTTTCCTCGCAAATTGACTCCAGAACCATATTGGATATGGCTGGAGCAGAAAAACTCCTTGGCAGGGGAGATATGCTGTTTTATCCGCTAGGTCAGCCTAAACCTCTGAGAGTACAGGGAAGCTTTATTTCCGATAAGGAAGTAGAAAAATTTGTAACACATATCAAGTCGCTGCAGAGTGCAGAGTACGATGAGGAGATATTACAAAAAATAGAGAACCAAGCCACTGAAACGCTAAAACCGGATTCAAGCGGAGATGACGAATTGCTTCCGCAAGCTATCTTGATGGTTTTGGAATTGGGACAGGCTTCGGCATCATTGATACAACGAAAATTCAAAGTCGGATATTCAAGAGCTGCGAGGATTTTGGATCAAATGGAGGCATGGGGAGTAGTTAGTGCGTCGGATGGCAGCGGCAAACCAAGGCAAATCCTGATAACCAGGCAGGAGTGGATTGAGTTGAACGCATAAGGGTTATAGTGTGGAACTTTTGATATATCCCCAGTAGTTTTTTAAGAGGGTTTAAAAAATATTAGAAGCAGAAGTAGAAGGATCCATGAATACAAAATATACTACTGTGAGAAGTTCTGTTTTTACACATTACTCCTCACAGTTTTTATTTAGAATCTATAATTTTTCTGTAATAGTCCGTTTCAATAATTTTTGCAGAGTACTTAAATTTATCAGAGACAATTCTGTTTACTTCTTTAATATAATTGCTGTCAGTTTTAGAACCGTTAGTATATTCGATGGAATTTGAGGCTGTATTATATCTGGCTTTGTCGGTGATCCAGCTTCTGTTTGAAAAAATAACCAGAGGATCAGATTCAGACAAAATATCGGTACCCATAAGAAGGCGTGAGTCATAATCAAGTCCGAATAAATTTGATAGAGTGGGCATGATATCAAGGCTGGAGCATGGTTTATCTATAATAACGGTATCCATTCCCTTTTTCCAGAGAATAAATGTGCTTTTATACAATTCAAAATTATCTTCGACTTTATGGCCTGCAAGTTCATCGATATTTTCTTTTGGAAGGCCATAGGGATAGTGGTCGGGACTAATTGCAATTACAGTCTTGTCGGCAACACCGGCAGCTTCAAGCTTTTTCACAAGTGACTTCATGGCAAATTCAAGCTCTAGATTGCATGCGATGTATGCTTTGGATGTATCGGAATAGGGGAGATCCTTGACATATGATTTGTTTTTTCGTGCTATGTAGTTACCGCCGAAGCTGTAATTCAAGTGACCGCTGACAGTCATGTAGTAAGTGTGAAATGGCTTATCGCCAATATATTCAGCGGCTGTAACATCTATCATTTCAAGATCGGATTCGGGCCAGGTCTTTTTTATATTCAGTCCATTGCCTACTCCTTTGTAATCATAACCCATGTTTGGATGTGAAATATGCCTGTCATAATACTTATATGAATGGTTATGGTAAGCCTTCAAAGTATAACCCAGATTCTTAAACTGGTTGCCCATAACAAAGGGCATGTAGTTTTTTCCGGTACGGCTGAAGCTCCAGATACCTGATTTGGGTATGAGTCCTGTACAAGCAACGAATTCACCGTCAGAAGTGCTTACTTTCCATATTGGATTGTAGAAGTTGTTAAAAACAAACCCCTCTGTTGACATTTTATATAAGGTTGGAGTTAGTTCTGGGCTAATGGCGTAGGGAGAAAAGCCTTCTGCAGTTATAAGAATTAAATTATATCCTTTGAAAATTCCAGTATATTCGTTCTTTTTTGTAGGTACAACTGAAGAAAAATATTTATGCATATCAAGTAAAGTTTTATTCTTCTCATTTGAAATTATGGATTTGAAATCAATATCCAAAATATTAGCTTCATAGTGTGGTTCGGGGGTTGGAGTAATATCGGTGTATTTTACTTCAATACTAGGTGCAGGTGTTGCTTCAATCTCATATACAGCATTTGCAACAGATTTTCCAATAAAGCTGTATTCCAATACATTTTTTGGCTCATTGTTATCAAAACTTGGAATAAGCCTTTTTATATCTAGTTCCATTGTTGTCATGAGGCCTAATTTTTTTATGGACAACTCCGGTACGTAAGAGTCATAATACAGTGTGTATTGAGAAAAGGGATCTTCTTTGGTTAAGTTTATACAAATTACAGAAGTGACGCGACTGAGGATTAGAAATAACAATATAAAGCAAAAAGCACTTAACTTTAATCTTGCAACAGAAGCCTTCCTAAGAGTAAAGAACAAAACCAGCATGGGGATTAATAGCAGTATTATAGCAATAATGTTTTTTGAAATTGCAGTTGTAATAATTTCATTGAATTGAAGCACATCTCCTGCCCCTGTAAGCGAAAAAAGTGACAGAGGAGTTTTAAATACATCGTAATAAATAAGTTGAATACTATAGACAAGGATGAGAAGAGTTAGAAGTATCAGAGCTATTATTTTATTTGGCTTGGTCGGGAATAAGCTTGACAGTATAAATAGCACAGTACCGGCTGATAGAGAAAATAGTACCGTGAAGGCAAAGTCCGGGCTTAGGCCTCTAAATGTCCAAAGGCTGAAAATAAGCTCGAGATAATTTATTGTTATTATATAAAATAATAAAATCCAATATTTAGCGAAGAGTGCAAGAGCTGCCTTAATCTTGTTTATGATTAACGAATTCATTAATAATTACTTCCAATATGTATGAGTGAAGGCTAATAAAATTATTATACCGTGTATTCAAACAAAAATCGACATAAATATTTATTAATATGCTAAAATCAGACATGGTTAATTTCACCCGCAACTTTTATTTATAAGATTATATGATATAATTGTTATCGGGCAGTATCAATTGCAATAAAGTAAGGGGTAAAATATGTCAATAAATTACGTACAAGACATGACTTCTGGAAATGAAGTTAAACTTCTCATACGTTTTTCACTTCCGATGCTTATTGGAAATATATTTCAACAATTTTATAATCTGATTGACTCCATCGTTGTGGGAAAGTATATAGGTTCTAATGCATTAGCAGCAGTGGGTGCTACAGCTTCCTTGAATTTTCTTACTTTTTCCGTATGCTTGGGATTGTCAATTGGGATAGGAATAATTATTTCACAGTATTTTGGTGCAAAGAAGGAAGAAGATGTAAAAAGGGCTATTGGAAATTCAGTTTATGTTATAGCAATATCCGGAGTAATTATGAGTATATTGACTTCTTTATTTGCACGTCCGATTTTACTTATTATGCACACGCCGCCTGAAATTTTGGATGATGCCACTACATTTTTAAGAATAGTATCCGGCGGTATGATAGCAGTTGCAGCTTATAATGCTGTAGCATCCATACTCAGGGCTTTAGGAGATTCAAAGACGCCTCTGATTTTTTTAGTTTTATCCTGTGCAGTTAATGTTGTATTAGACCTATTGTTTGTCCTGAAGTTTGGATTTGGTGTAGCAGGGACGGCATTTGCCACTGTAATTTCCCAGGGGATGGCTGCATTGGGATGTATCATTTTTGCTATTATGAATAACCCATATTTCAGATTGAAGAAAGAACATATGAAAGTGAACTGGCCAATTATTGTTAATTGTATAAAGATAGGCATACCTGTAGCAATACAAAACTCTATGATTGCCGTATCGTTAGTAGCACTGCAGCGTGTTGCAAACGGCTTTGGAGAGGTAGCAGTTGCAGCCTATACGGCGACCAGCAGAATAGAACAGTTGATACAGCAGCCCTTTAATTCATTAGGTGCAGCCATGGCTACTTTTGCAGGACAGAATATGGGAGCTAATAAGCTGGAACGGGTGAGAAAGGGTTACCATAAAAGTATTTTAATAGTAGCTGTATTTAGCCTTATGGCACTTTTGGCAGCTCAGCTTGGAGGACATGCCATTATGAAGATATTTGTAAATGATGAACCCGTAATTGGACTTGGAGCTAAGGCACTTAAGATTACCAGCTGCATGTACTTTACCCTTGGAATGATTTATATTACAAGAGGACTGTTGAATGGCACAGGAGATGCATTTTATGCAATGATTAACGGCATGGTGGAAGTTGTAGGAAGAGTCGGATTTTCAAGTGTCTTGGCTATGATTCCTGCTGTTGGAGTTTGGAGTATATGGGTCACCACCGGACTGACATGGGTTATTACAGCGGTTGCAAGTGTTATACGGTATAAGCAAGGTAAATGGGAAAATAAATCATTAGTTATATCTGAAAATTTATCATAAGCTGTTCAAATAATAAAATTCATAAGTAATGTATATGAATGCAGCATCATTAAATTCTTCAGTAGGTGGATCTTATTCCAGAAGAGCAGGTTATAGCAGAAATATTAAAACTATGATAATATTACAGGAGAAGTTGGTTATTGAAGGAGGAGTCAGGAAGATCATGGCAAATAGAAATTATCCGTTATATGAAACTACTATCTTTGAAGATTTCAGGATAATGACGGAAAATGTTGCTAAGAAATATCCGGACAGAATTGCTATTTCATATAAAAAAAATCCACGGGATAAAGATACTGCGAAGGTAACCTACCTGGAAACAAGAGATAACATCCGAAATATGGGAACAGAGCTGATTTTCATGGGATGCAGGGATAAGCATGTTGCGTTGATCGGAGAGAGTTCATATGATTGGATTTGTTCCTACTTCAGCCTTATGGCTATTGGAGCAGTAGTTGTACCTATCGATATAAACTTACCTGTTGATGAAATTGCAGGAACCATGAACACAGCAGAATGTGAATTTCTATTTTACAGCACGACTATTGAAGCTAAAATTAAAGAGCTGCGTGAGAAAATTCCATGCCTTAAAACCTGTATCTGCATGGGCGAGTCAAAAAATGTGGATGTCTATAACCTATCTGATGTTGTGCTAAAAGGAGGAGAACGTTTTAAAAGCGGTGATAACTCATACTATGATTACAAAATCGACAGTGAGCGGCTTGCTACCATTGTATTTACTTCAGGTACCACAGGCAAGGGAAAAGGAGTTATGCTATCTCAGAAGAATATAGTTACAGATATGACACAGGGAATGTATAACTTTGCCATTTCCCCCAAAACCATGAATGTGCTTCCTCCGCATCATACTTTTGGTTCAACTGTAAATTTTGTAGGGCATTTTTCACAAGGTTCTGAGATTTATATTTCCAGTGGTCTAAAGTACATTGCAAACGAAATGACGGAGCAGCAGCCAATACACTTGGTACTGGTACCTTTATTCGTAGAAAATATGTTTAAGAAAGTTTGGGCGGGTGCTGAAAAAAGTGGTAAGGCAAGAACCTTACGCAGAATGATGAAGCTAAGCAACTTTTTAAGAAAGTTTGGCATTGATCTGCGTCGTAAGTTTTTTAAGAGTATATTGGATTCCTTTGGAGGCAAGCTTGAAATGATTATATGCGGCGGTGCCAGCCTGAACCAGGATATTATCGATACTTTTGATGCTATCGGTATTACTATCCTAAACGGATATGGTATCACTGAATGTGCTCCGCTGATTTCGTGCAACAGGAACAAATATCAGAAAAGGGGAAGCGTTGGTATTCCCATCATCGGTGAATTGGTAAAAATCAAGGACCCTGATGAAAACGGTGAAGGCGAAATATGTGTCAAAGGCCCTAATGTTATGCTGGGTTATTACAAAGATCCTAAAGCAACCGCTGAGGCCTTTGATGAAGAGGGATATTTTAAAACAGGAGATTATGGAAAGCTGGATGAAGAGGGATGGATTTACATTACTGGAAGAATGAAAAATCTCATTATTTTAAGCAACGGAAAAAATGTATATCCTGAAGAAATTGAAAATGAAATCTCCAGAGTCTTTGGTGTGTCAGAGGTTATTGTTTACGCAGGAGAAAGCAAGACACAGAAAGAGGTTATTGTTGCTGAGATTTTTCCTGACTTTGAAGCATTGAAAACAAGAGGAATAGAAGATGTTAACGGTTATTTCAATGAGGAGATAAAGAAGGTAAACGGCAGAATGGTTTCATATAAAGCTGTTAAAATGGTTAAAATTCGCCAGGAGGAATTTAAAAAGAATACATCTAAAAAAATACTTCGTTTTGCTATTGATAAAAGCTTGCCTGTGGTAGACTCGGATACCTAAAATTTTAAGGCTCCTGAATAGTTTGGAGTAGTTTAGAATAGTATGTTTAGATGCCAACCATACATATAACTTTACAGTTCGGTATCTATAGCAAAAGGCTCGCAAGTTAATACTACCTCAGAAGCAGATGTTTTTTCGTAAAAAAAGCCGGATACAACAAAGTATTCGGCTTTATCATAGCAAGCAGTAAACAAATTCAATCTTTGGTTTTATCCTCAGGTTTATCAGGTATTTCCTCATTGAGCTCCTTGGAAAATTCTTCAGATAATCTGGGCTTGTATCTTACATGATTTAGGATATTGCCTGAACTATTGTTCTTACGTAAACTAAAATATCTCATTGCCATGTAGATTGATAAGTACAAAGCTACTATAATTATCCCTGCAATTAAGCCTGATGTTTGACCAGGTATAAACGGCATGCTTAAAATTGCAATAATTATACTTATCAAACCAATCCAGGAGGTAAATGGATAACCAGGCATTTGGCATTTTCCTTCCGGCGGGCACCCATTCATTTTACGGAACCTTATATGGGTCGCCATTATAGCTCCATAGGTAAACAATAAAGCGAAGCCTCCGGAGCTTACCAGGAATAAATAAACTCTGGGCAGCATAAGGCCCAGACCTAGTCCTGCAAGCATGGCAAAACCTGAAAACAATATTCCGTGAAACGGAACATTGCTGTTGTCTTTCAGCCAATTAGGTGCATGGTTTTCATCTGCAAGGGAGCGTATCATTCTTCCCAGCCCGAACATGGCTGCCAGCATGGTAGAAAGTATAGCTGTAATCAGTACAATATTTATAACTGTACCGGCCCATCCTATTCCATGTTTATTAAGTGCTGTTACCATAGGACTTGCGTTTTCACTGAGTTCTGCTGTAGAAACCAATGGAAGGATTGCAAAAATCGAAAAAATATATAATCCGACCAGAGATATAACTGTATATTTTATTGCTTTGGGAACTGTTTTTATAGGGTTTGATGCTTCTGAAGCAGCCAATCCAATTATTTCAAAACCTGCATAAGATAGTATGACTATTACCATGCTTCCTGCAACGCCTTTTATGCCTGCCGGAAATAAAGATTCCCGAGCTAATTCTCCTGCACCGATTACTTGGGTTTTCGGAAATACTCCTGTTATTAATAATATTGCCAAGATTATAAAAGAAACTAATGCTAATACCTTTACTGAGGCGAGGCCGCTTTCAAGCTTACTTAATTTATCAGCTCCCAAAAGATTTAGCAGTGTAACACCAATTATAACCAAGCTTCCAAGAAGAGCTATGGATATATTGGGTATCCATCCACGAACCATTAATGAAACAGCAATAGCTTCACTGGACATAGCCAGGACCATTCCGGTCCAGTACACCCATCCGACTACAAATCCTGCACCATTTCCAAATGTCTGTGTCGCATAGGTTCGAAAGGAGCCTGCATCAGGATTTGCCACTGTCATCTCAGATAGAGCAGTAAGTATAAAGTATACCAATATGCCACCCAGAATATATGATATTAGAATAGAAGGTCCTGCTGAATGTATGGATACCGCTGAACCAAGAAAAAATGAACCTCCTATAACAGTTCCAAGCGCCATCATTGTAAGCTGCACAGATGACAATCCAGCATGTTTTTTTGCCATTGTTTTTACCTCTTTCTTTGTATATAAATCGTTCATTATTATGTTTTTCAGTTGTTTAAGTATTATACTAGTGTATGATTAAAATGCCTTGCTGAAAATATGAAAAAAATCCAAAAGAAGTGTTGCTTGAGCAACAAAACACTTCTTTTGGAATCAGATTATACAAATTTACCGTTATATGAATTTACATTAGTCTGGAGTGTATGCTGGCTTTGACATATTGTTTTTCTTGAAGATAAATAATTTTTGCACAGAATAACTCAATATAAAGAGTGTTATTTCAGTCAAAAGCTTTGCTAATACATCCGATACGTATAATACATTTATCAATAATGCTATAAGGCTATAGTTCAGGAACATTATAACTGCCACTAATCCGAAATACTTAGATGCCGATTGCATATTTGAAACATTCTTTGCTCGAAAAACAAAAAATCTGTTTACTAAATAATTGAAAACTGAACTGATGACCCTTGCTGTTACAACGCTCCAAAACAAGTTGCCTGTGAGCCCTTGAAATACAAACAGTAAAATAAAATCAAGAAAAGCAGAGGTTAAAGATGAACTGCAAAACCTTATAAGTGGCATCAATACAAGGATGGAATCCTTAATGGGCCTAAAGTGTGTTCCATTGTTATCATCATAAATTGTTGATATTGGAACCTGTTTTATAGTAATACCATCTTCCTTTGCGTTCAAAAGCAAATTGAGCTCATATTCAAATCGGCTGCCTTTTACTGAGCCCAGCCATGAAAGAAGGCGGGAAGGATATCCTCGAAGGCCAGTCTGCGTATCGGTTATGGCGATTCCAGTTACAAGTTTGAAGAAAAAAGCAGATACATTGTTACCTAATCTGCTTTTGAATGGTACCTTACCATCAAATTGTCTGATCCCCAATACCATTTCATTTTTTTCAGTATCAATTGTATTGGCTATTTTGATGATATCGTCTATTGAGTGCTGACCGTCGGAATCAGCACAAACCAATGGCTCAGAAGCGGAATCTAACAATTGGTAGGCAAAGCCGGTCCTCAAGGATTCTCCTTTACCTCTGTTTTTTATATGATGCAATACTGTGCATCCATAGTACTCTGTTTTTTTAAAAATGTGTTGAAAGTGTTTTCCGCTTCCGTCATCAATAATTAAAATCTTATAATCTGTTTTCTCTTTGAGTTTTACAACTAGACTAAGCAGTTTTTCAGTAGGTTCATATGCTGGTATCAAAATAGTCATTGTAATCCCTCTTTTCTATTTTGATATATACAAAATATCGCTTGTACCACGTTCACGGCCCTTCCCAAGAGGATTGTTGACTACCTTGTCCATAAATACCATTTCAGATGATCCTCCTCCATCGATGTTATAAGCAATTGTGCACCCAAGACTCTTAAAGATTTGTGCGAATTCTGTAATTGTTACACCTTTTGAATAGCCCGACTTCTTCCGTCAGCTACTATAAAGATAAAATGGTTCTTATCAATAATCCCTATTCCGGTTCTCGGCTGTTCACCTTGTATGGAATGATTACCAAAGTTTGTGTCTACTTCAACACTGTTAATGCCGGAAATTATATTTCCATTCTCAAGAAGTGCTGGCCCAAAAGACAGAGTGTTCCAAACGCTATCTGCAAGAAGCTGCTCGCCTGATGTACTGGTTTCATCATAGACCTTCATGCTGCCGTCTTTATAGAGTGCAAGACCTTGCCTTGCTGGAGAATTTCGGTAAAGCACACCATTTCGGATGATAATTCCATCATTTCGAAACCCGTAATAATCACCGTTAATGGCAAAAGCTGCATTGTTATTTGAGGCGATCACTGTTGGAACCTGAATGATGTTTGTGCCAAATTTATCTTTTGCGAAAGCTGATTTAAGCAAAGTGGCATCTGCCAACTGAATATCCGATATAAAATACACTAATTGATCTGAACCGGAACCCGTAACTACCTTTTGAATGGTTATTGCCTTATTATCACTCTTGTAGCTCATATCCGTTGTAGTATAGGTTTCCGAACTTGTGTTAATGCTTCTTGTGCTGTTGACTGCTATATCTGTAAGATTGGAAGTACTCAAATCCACCTCAACATGCTCAATCAAATAGCGGTCAGCTGCTTTGTAAGCTGTAACTCCTGCGATGATGAAAAATACTGCTAATGAACAGGTAATCCATTTTCTTTTTTTAGAGATCTTTAGTTTCATTGCATTCACCTCATTGGCTTTGAATTTAACACATTACTGCGGCGGCTGCATTCGACTTCCAGGTTTTCTCCCACCACGGCCGCCAAAACCGCCAGGACCCCTGCTTTGATTAGTGGTTTCACCGGATTCATTTAAATAGGTTACTGCATTTTTTGGCGTAAAAGTCACGATTTTCGAGCTGCCGCTGTACAATGTATAAGTTGAACCGGTTTTAAGGCCGGGAGCAGAAATTGCGACTGAAGCGTACTGCTTTGCAGGAGTAGTACTTACTATAACTTTACCATTACTGTCTTTCAAAGTGATCGCTGTTCCTGCTTCTTGTATGGAACTGTAGTACATAAGAATTGAAGCTTGTGTTGAGCTGGTATCAGGAACTTGAGCCATTCCTGAGCTTCCTGATGCAACGATTGTGCCTGTGCTTATGGAAAAGTTGCCGTTATAATCAATTGCTGCATTACCATCATTTGTGGGACCTTCTACATAAACACTTCCGCCTATCATGTTGATTGAGCCATTTGAATCTGTTCCATCGCCGCCTGCATTCATATGGACATTACCGCCGTTGATAGTCAAAAATCCAGATTCGTTGTTGACATTAAAACCATCGTCGCTTGACGTTAGTCTGATTTCTCCACTATTGATGGTTATGTTTTGACCTTCTATAGCTTCATAGCTGTTTTTAATTTCGATGATCTTACCAGCAATTGTTACATTGGTACTGGAGTGAATACCATCATCCCCTGACTCAAGCGTGAGGGTACCTCCGCCAATCTCAATACTGCCATTGCTGTTAATAGCATCTTCATATGAGGAAACTGTAAATGCACCATTCTTTATTGCAATACTGCCTGCTTTTAGTCCTTTCATACTTTCTTTGTTTGTTGAGGCTGTATCTTGTGTGGAGGCTTGATCAAAATGTCCTCCAGGGCCGCCAAAGCCAAATTTGTCACCGCTCTTTATACTTTTACCGGGATAACCGCCGCCGGAAGTTAAATTAAATATGCCGTCATTAATTTGCAAAGCGGCAAATGCATCGATGGCATCCTTTGCAGAGGTAATTTTAAAAGTACCGTTTTCAATTGCGATATTGCCCTTTTCAGCTTCAGTATCATTAGTGGAACGCAAACCATCTTTACCTGCATCTATGGTGATGTTACCTTTTTGAACTGCCAGCAGGTCTTTACCTACAATACCATCACCTTTTGATTTGATAATCAGTGTTCCATCAGTTATCTTTATCTTATCTTTGCTTGTAATACCATCGTTAAAGTCACTTGTAACATTAAGTACACCACTTCCGCTTATGGTCAGATCTGACTTTGAGAAAACTGCAGCAGAAGGCTCTCCATTTTGATCTGCAACAGAACCGCTTCCTTGATAAATAGTGTTTTGTGTACCGTTTTCCAGTAGTAGTACAACTTTTTTCGCATCTTTGATATTTATTGGGGCACTTTTTGAAGAAGATATTTTAGCATTATTAAGTATAATATACACAATACCTTTATCAATTGATTTGTCTACGTTTACTATGAGGCTTCCATCGTTTAGTGTGCCTGTAACTTCATAAATTCCGCTTTTTGTGATATTTGCAGAGCCACTATTAAGGTTGGTGGTTTGATAGCTTTGGCTTCTCCAATCCACATAATAATCTTCGCTTTCATACTTTACCGAAACTGCTTTTATTGGAGATGTACTGCTGCTTGCAGTCGAGCTGACAGCTTTTATAGTATTATCTGAATTACTTGCAGCAACTTTTGTTTCAGTACTTTCATTGGAAGAACATGCTGCAAACATTACAATGCTTATAATAAGCAGCGGTACTAAAAAAAATCTGTTTTTATATTTCATAATAGGGGCTCCTTTCGATTGTTGGTTAAAATTATAGGCATCTTTCCACTTAGTCATATTTGTTTTCTTACTACATAAAAATCTATTAATTTTTATTTACATATTCATTTTAACAAACAATAGGGGTATTAATCTCCGCAAAACTGTGGCGGAATTTTCGCAGAGTTTTTGAATTTATGAGAGAATAAAATATTAAATGTGGACTATCGATTTAAAATGTAGTTGTGTTAAAAAATAAAAGTAAGTATACTTTGTCGCAAAAAATAAAGCGGCCTAACTTTTTAGGTTAAGCCACTTTTAAGATGTTAATTGCTTATTTAAATTTAAACTGCTTTATTTTTTAATATCTATGCTTTTCGCAATAATTACAAACATCTCTGCTCTGCTGATATTATTGGCAGGTTTTATGGTATTATCCTTATAACCAGTAATAATACCCAGCTCAAATGCTTTCTGTATATAATTTTTTGCCCAGGGTGCAATAGAATTTCCGTCCTTAAATAACGTGAGTTCGATAAAATAAGTGCCATAATTAACCATACTCATAGATTATAATTAAGTAAGGCTTTAGTTTCTTGAATTCTGAAGCCTTTTTATTATGAAAAGCAACCTTAGAGTGTGGCAACAAGAATGCTTTTACTAAACTTTAAGCTTGGTTTGCTCGGCAAAAAGCTATACGCAGCAATACCAGCTACAACATTAGTTAAAAAGTTTGTAAAGCTTCTATGCCTAGTATGTTCAATCTGGCAAGTATTTTTCAGAAAATCATTTATTGTCTCAATAAGAGCTCGCTTTCTGAGTAGAAGCTTTTCTTCTATATCAATTAGCTTATTTTTCATGTTCTTTTTTATCTTGGTTATTAGCTTTATCCCTCGATCATACAACTTTTTAAACAAAGGCTGTGATAAATAGCCCTTATCTCCAAAAAGTTTTCCAAATAGATCTTTTGTAAGTATATCTATCACCTTTGAGTCTCTATCGTCTGTATCACCTGGTGTTAAAAAGAACGATAAAATTTCTCCTATTTCATTTACTACAATGTGCAGCTTAAACCCGTAGAACCAACCTGTAGAAGATTTACCTCTCTGAGCAATATCTTTAAAAACTTTGTGAGAGTGAATCCTCCTGTTATCACAAACATCTAATGTCGTAGAGTCAATAAAGGAAATTCCTGTTGTCTTGCCTAGTCTAAACTTTTGTGTGTATAATATTAATGGAATTAGTGCTTGCTGCATTAACTCTACAAACCTTGTATAACTTACAAGGCTCGTAAAGTACCCACTTAATCTTTTACAAACAAATTCTTTATAATAATGCTTAAAGTTTCTATAACTCGAATGATGAAAATATATTGTTATTGTTATTACTTCACTTAGTGTCATCATTCTTGAAATGTTAAAGAGGTTAGGTTCCTTCAGTCTATTATCAGTAACCAAATGATGCTTTAAATAGTTGTTGAGCCTAATGCAAAAATCATCAGTATCGCAGAAAATTTTAATAAGTAAATCTTCCATGAAGCTCCATCTCCCTCTGTTAAATTTGTTTTGCCAACATTGATTATACAGATTCGGACAGGAGCTTCATTTTTCATTTCTGTTTCATTCTTATTACAATCATATTATCGAACTCACGTTAAATATATGATTGGAATTTGCACGGTCTCCAAGTTTAAAAGCATTAATTACCAGTGAGATTACTTCGGCTCTGGTTATTTTTGCATTAGGTTTAAAAGTATTATCAGGGTAACCTTTTAGTATGCCATTATCAACAATGACTTGTACATAACCGCTTGCCCACTTTGGTATACTTTTATTATCTGTAAATTTGAGCTTAACATTTTCAGCTGGTTTGAGGCCGACAGATTTACAGATAATTACTACAGCTTCTGCTCTTGATATTTCTCTATTTGGGCGGATAGTATTATCCTCATATCCTGATATTATTCCCAGCTCTAATAATTTATTGGCATATTCTTTAGCCCAATGACCTGATATATCTTTATAAGTTCCCAAAGCCGGTTTTTTAACAGGATTTTCTACGATATTGGTAGGTTTGGGTTGTGCAGTATATGTCGCTGTAGGAGTTGGGGTTACTGTTGGTGTTTTGGATGTTGCTGTAGCGGTAGCAACTGGCGGACGCAAAACTGGAGGAGCTATTACATTACCAGCATTGTCCTGATTTTGAGAGTTGCCATCATTGATAACTGAAAAGGAAGATTTTATTACCATATTTTTTCCGGTTATTGTTTCGTTTGCCACATAGATTGGACTTGCTGAATCAATATCTTGTACCATTTGACCATTGCTATAAAAAGCAAAGGATTCAACAGAAGGGAGCATATATCCCAGATAAAAGCTAGTGTATTTGGGAGCAGTTATAGTAAAGTTGGTTTTTGTACTCCCAGCAGGAATTAATATAGTCTCGGCAACAGCAATACTTGAATAGTCATATAAGAATACAATTACCGATATACCCCCTGAAGGAGCAATCCCAGAGTACAATCTGATTTCACCTGTTATATCTGTACCACTAATCAACTGCAGGCTTATATTTTCACTACTTGTATTTGAATCATATTCTGTTGCATTGGAATAATATGATGAAGTTGAAGAAAAGTTAATGCTATATACCTCTTTCATGTAGCCTTTTTCAAGGGTATTGAGGATGATTGTATACTTCCCATGGTTTAAGGGAACTTGAAGTGCATATTGAGCACTATTTTCGCCTTCTTTAATTGTGGTAAAAGTATACATTGATAAATCTTCGCTGCTATATTTGGCAGTGACTGCTACTCTAATACCTTCCTTTGGAGCAACTATTCCATAGGGTAATGATATTGTTCCGGTTAAAGTTTGAGCTTTCATTAATGTGAGATTTATTCCATAAACATGCTGGCCATAAACACCTACTACGCCAGCATCATCAGGATTTACTACAGTATTTCCACTTAGATAATACCCAGACCTCACATATCCGCTTACTATTGTAAAATAATTGACATAATATGATATGTTTTCATCAGGAACTGATATTGAATATTGAACTGAATTTTTTCCCTGATCAATTTTAACCATGCTTGAATAGTAGGCATCCTGGTCACTGTCAGAAGCCATAATCTCTACCTGTATTCCGCCTTCAGGTGCAGTTTGATAATCAGGAAGTTTTATAGTTCCTGATATGGTCCTGCCTTTTAATATCTGTATCTGGATATTTGATGCATCATTATGTCTTATATCCACAGGAGTCGCATCTGCTATATTAACAGTCGTACCCTTCCCGTTATAGAATCCATCGCTAAAATAGCCATCCATATCTTTTAGAAGAGTATATTGCAAAATGTATTTATTATCGCTGTCATTAAGATAAGCGGTGAGTTCAAAATCTGAACTTTTTTGTCCTTCAGCAATAGTAACATAACCAGTATAATACTGTTTTTCCTTATATCCTGCTGTAATTTTCACCTCAACGCCCCCACTAGGTGCAGCTTTGCCATCAGGAAGAGAGACTTTACCGCTGATTTTCCTTTTTGCAAGTAATTCCATATTAATATTACCTAAATTGCTTCCAATTGTAAGGTCCTCTGCATATTCCTCATCAAAGACAATTCCGGATGATGAATAAAGTCCTGCTTGTGCAAATGACTGTCCGCCTTCTAAAGTAAGGTATCCTATCCTAAATTTGTCACTTACTGATGCATTTGGTGACAATAGAGTATAGTCTTGAGAGTTGGTTCCTTTTTTTATGACTACAGAGGTTGAATAAACTTTTTCTTTTGCGTTTTGTAAATATACTTCAACTTGTATATCCTCATCCGCTGTCATATTATTTGGTAAATGTACTTTTCCTTTAATTGAATTATTTAAAACTATAGGTGTTGGTATTGCTATTGACGATTCATTGATTGGATAATAATATAGTTTTCCACCTTCGCTTATAGCATAAGCTATCTTTCCGCCATTGGATATGCCAACTTTTCTAAAACTGGATGTGTAACCTGAATCAGCTATTGTTTTAACTAAAATATGTGTTTTAACATTAAATATTTTAATAGAATATCCGTTAGTTGTAATGATGTACTTATTATCCTTTGAAAATGAAGCAGATCTAGGATAAGCATCTGTATACCATTCACCAAATTTATTGTTTATATTCGTCGCATCTATATCAAAAATAGTATATCCTGAACCATTTCCACCACCACAAGCAAAAGCAGCATGAAGGCCATCAGGTGAAATTGCAAGGTCCTGACCATTTGATCCCATGTTCCAAACATCATTCTTCTTTTCCAATTTGTTTGTGTTTTCATTGAAAACTAATTGGGTTAGAGAACTTGGACTAGTACCGGATTCTCCTGCCAAAATATTATTTGTAGCCCTATCACATGCTAAAAAATTGTAAGCTTCACTTTGGGCAGAAAATGAAGCTGCTTCCACACCGCTATTCCAATCAAAAACACTGATCTTTTTATCATACCATGCTTCACCTGTTGATAATAAAACAACTGCATAATTGTTTTTTGCAAAAACTACATCCAGAGGACTACCGGAAACGGGTATATATTTTATATTTTCTGTATAGGGATCAATTAATGCAACGCTATTGGATGAATACTGAGCGGCTATAATCTTTCCATTTTCAGGATTGAAATCAATTTTTCCAGGAGATTCATTTAATTGAAATGATTTTTTAGTATCACCTGTTAAAGCATTAATAATTAAAACTTTGTTTTGAGAAATATCCGACAAAATTGCCCATCCATCGGCAACAGGAATCATATCGGAAATATTGTATCCGCTTATGCTACCAGAAGAAAGATTATTCACATCAATATTATCTGTCATTCTAGTCAATTCGGGAATGCTTGTATTTAGAACTATCGTTGGTGTAGGTGTTGCCGTTGAAGCTGCGATTGGTGTTGATGTTTGTGATAAAGTAGGAGTTGGCGTAGCTAAAGGTGAAACAGATGGGGTTTCTGTTGTTGGTGAAGGTAAATTCACTATGTAATAAAATAGATTTCCGTCTCCGTCTTTACCAAAAGCAATCTTGCTTCCGTTTGATATGCTGACTTTGGATAAACCGGGTTTATTTGATAGCTTTTCAACAAGTGTATGTGTTTGAACATCAAATATATGAATATAATTACTTGATAATAATACATATTTGCTATCCTTGGTAAAAGCAGCTGAGCTGCAGCTACTTAAGTTCCATGTGCCTAATTTATTGTTTATATTCGTTGCGTCAATGTCGGCAGTAGTGTATCCTCCTCCACCTAAAAAGACAGCATGATGCCCATCAGGTGACATGGCAAGATCATTTGCGAATACTGCCATATCCCTAATAGTATTCTTTTTTTCAATTGTTTTAGTATTCTCATCAAATGCAAATTGATGAAGCGAACATGAGCTGCTTCCAGATTCACCTGCTAGAATATTATTTGTACTTCTATCATATGCTAAATACCCGAAATCTTCACTTTGACCAGGCACTGAGGTTATTTCAATACTGCTTTCCAAGTCCAATATACTAATTTTCTTGTCCCACCAAGCTGTGCCTGTTTCTATTATAGCAGCAGCATAATTATTTTTTGCAAAAACAACGTCAGGACAACTACCAGTAAGTGGTATATATTTTATTTCATTAGTATATGCGTCAATTAATGCTATGTAATTTGAAGACCTTTGCGTAGCAATAATTTTACCTGTTTCAGGATTAAAATCAATTCTATCAGGTGATGAATTTAGATGGTATTCTTCTGCGACTTCTCCTGAAAACACGTTCAAAATAGAAACTTTGTTTTTTACAATATCAGCAATAATCACCCATCCATCCACAAGAGGTACCATATCGTTAAAACTATACCCGCTTAAAGAACCAGATGTAAAATTATTAACAATGATATTATCAGTTGTTCTGGTCAATACTCCGTTATCATAAGGAAGTAAACCTGGCAGTGAAGCTTTAAAAGCATTCACCATACCGCTTGTTTCAACTTTTTCTTTAAGAGAATCAATCTCTTTAGCACTAACTTTAATGACTTCCTTCACTTTAGAAAAGCTGTATGAAGGATTAATACTCCATAATAATGCTGCAGTAGCCGTTACAAAAGGAGTTGCCATAGACGTGCCGCTGGCATAGTCAAATTTACCTTCAGGTATTGTACTTATAATATTTTCACCGGGTGCAGCGATATCAACTATCCGGCCATAATTGGAAAAACCGGAGAGTTCACCCTTATTATTAACTGCTGCAACGGTTATTTTATTTGGTATATTAAAAGAAGCAGGAAAAAAGAATTAGAGTCTAGATTTTCGTTTTCGTTTCCACTCCCACAAACAAATAATATGCCTGAATCCCTCATTTCTTTTTCCAAAGCATAATTATAGTTTGTGTCACCAAAAGAACAGTTGATTACTTTTACTCCCATACTTTTTGCATAACGTATTGCTTCTATCGCATCGCTTGTAAATCCACCATTTACGTTCATAAACTTTAAAGGAAGGATTTTTACTCCTGGAGCTATACCATTTATTCCTTTATCATCATGTTTTCCAGCAATAATTCCAGCTATATGAGTTGCATGAAAGTCTTCTTCGCTATTATCATATACTGAACTATCCGAATTCATAAAATCCCAACCATTAATGTCGTCTATGTATCCGTTATGGTCATCATCCTCGTTATTGCCAGCTATTTCCTTTTTATTGACATAGATACTATCCTTTAATTCAGGATGGTCAATATCAATGCCTGAATCTAGAATTCCTACGATTACATTTTCATTTCCTTTTTGATAATTCCATACTGGTTGTACATTAATATCAATACCTGAAACACCTGTCTGATCTATTATGGATTGTCCGGAGTTAGCAATACTCCATTGTTTTGAAGATAAATCTTCCAAGCCTATATCTAATTTTTTTAGTTTATAGTCCGGCTGAGCATATTCTATATACGGGTTATTTTTTAACTCATGTAGGACCATCTCATATTCTGCTTCATCTGATGTTTCAATAATATCAATATTTCCTAAATTTCTTTTGATATTAACTTTGTAGTTATTTAGCTTTTGACTTATAGTTTGTTTGACAAAGCTGATTTTCTTTTCATCCTTATACTTGACTATAATACTTTTGTCTGAAGAATTTGTTGGATGGTAATCAGGCAGAATACCAGGACCGGATTTCTCAGGCGAATTATTAGCATTTGCTGGCATGACCAGGCTGGAAAAAATAAATATTATACACATTAAAATTATAAATACTTTTTTTCCTTTGTACAAAAATTGATTATTCATATACTCCCCCCATAAAATTAGTTATTTAAATATTTATAAGTATTTGACAAAACCGCACAGCGGCTATTGTGTCCAGGTTTAGGAAACCAACAAGATTGATTTTTCTTAGAGATTAAAAAAGCTTGACATTATAAACAGTCAAGCTTTTTCTACAATACATATTGAGTTTTCAAGCGTACCGCATACTTACATTTCTCAATATTAAAAACCAATTCCTGATTGTTATGTTATAATAAAACCCACATACTTATATACACCATTATAAATAATTTGTAAGTATATTTCAATAATTCTTCATAATAACATAGAATTATGTTCCATGTTATGTTAACCATTATTCTGTTAATGCTATAATACATAAACCTACATAACACGAGAGGAGGAAGTGTATGCTGTTTTATTTTATTGCAATTGCTTTAACAATAGTATCAAATACTTTTTACCATATTTTTCAGAAGTCTATTCCCAATAATGTTAATCCTTTTGTTTCGCTTATTGCAACGTATATTACTGCTATTGTTGTGTGCCTGATTATTTTGCCGTTCTATCCAAGTGAGATAAGCCTGGTGAACTCCATTAGAAAGCTTAATTGGACAAGTTTTGTCTTAGGATTTGCTGTTATAGGATTAGAGCTGGGATTTTTGCTGGCATATAGGGCGGGGTGGAATATCAGCTTAGGTGCACTTTTTTCTAATGTAGCAGTTACTATTTTGCTTGTTCCAATCGGCATTTCATTTTTCAAAGAGAGTTTGTCGAGCATAAACGTAATTGGCATGGTACTTTGTATAGGAGGTATTTTACTATTAAGTTATAAGAGATAGTAACATAATAACACAGATAAACATAACCACTCATAATATATATAAGAGTTTTATTTTAAGGGTGATATGATGACTGATAATGAACCTTTAAAAATAGGTATGAAGGCCCCTGATTTTAGTGCAACAACAACTTTTGGACCTTTAAAGATATCTGATTATGAGGGAAAATGGCTAGTTTTCTTTTCTCATCCTGGAGATTTTACGCCTGTGTGCACTACCGAATTTATTGCTTTTGCAAGGTATTATCCATACTTTGTACAAAGAAATGCTTGCCTTTTAGGCTTGAGTATTGACAGTAATCCGTCACACCTGGCATGGGTTTATAATATTTATCAAAATACAGGAATACAAATTCCCTTCCCGATTGTAGCTGACAGAGATGCATCAGTTGCACGGCTATATGGTATGATTGCACCAGATTTGAACAAATCGGAGACTGTCAGAAGTGTATTTATTATTGATCCGAAAGGAATTATAAGGGCGATATTGCAATATCCATCAACTAATGGCAGGAACATACCTGAAATTATAAGGCTAATTGATGCTCTACAAACTACAGATAAGGAAAAGGTCGTTACTCCAGCTAACTGGATGCCTGGGCAGCCGGTAATTGTACCCTATCCCAAAACATATAAGGAGCTAATTGAAAGGGTACAAAATCCCCAAGGCTTAATGTGTATTGATTGGTATCTGTGTTTTAAAGATTTACAGGAATAAACACTTTTCAAAATAGGCCAGACTTATGTACATGTCATTAAGAGGGGGACGCGGTATGTTCCCCATCAAGTTTTTCGTTATTCTTTTGTATCCTAAATGTTTAAGTGTTATTTATTGACTGCAAAATTAATAATGTTATAATTAAGTCTAGTAATGAAAGGTTGGTCTCTTTTGATGAAGGTGCATTTATGAATAAAAAAATATTATACAAAAAAACATACAGAATATTGGAAAACTCCACGCCATTAAGATTTGACTGCGGTCTTGTGTGTGATAAAAAATGTTGTTCCGGTGGCAGCAACAACGGCATGCATTTATATCCAGGTGAAGAAGTGCTTCACACTGATTCAGGATTCTTAAATATTAGAAGTGAATCTTTTGGAAATTCAGATATTCTTTTTGCAATATGCCAAGGTATGTGCAAAAGAAAGCTTCGCCCCTTAGCTTGTAGAATTTTCCCTTTTGCTCCATATCTTGATTCGGTGGGAAGACTTTCTATAATTGAAGATCCAAGAGCAAAGTATTTATGTCCATTATTGTTTGATGAGGCTGAAATTAAAATAAGCAGAAAATTTAAAAGAGATATACTAAAGGTTTTTAGGATTCTTGTACAGGATAAAGAAATTAAAGACTATTTATATACTCTTTCTAGGGTATTGGATGAATATATTAGATTTGTATCATAAGTCATCCAAGATTGTTATTTGTCAGGTTCAATATGGACAACAGCATCAATAACATCAAATTTACTTTTAAGATGGCTTTCTATATCTTCAGTGATTTTATGCCCCTGTGAAATGTTAAGAGAAGCATCAACAATTATGCTCACATCAACCATAATGTTATTTCCATATACGCGACCTCTAACATTTTTTACATTTAATACTCCAGGTACTTGGCATACTATTTTGAATATATTATCCAGGCTTTTTTTATCAAACCCATCAGTTAAGTTATGTGCCGCTTCGCGAAAAATATCCCATCCGGTTTTACAGATTAATATTCCTACAACTATAGCTGCTGCAGGGTCAATCCATGCCAGCCCGAATTGAGATGCAATAATTCCGATTGATGTACCTACACTGACCCAGGCATCAGACAAATTATCCTTTGCTGCAGCCATAAGTGCCGAGCTTTTAATGGAAAGTGCTATCTTTTTATTATAGAGATATACTAAATAAATTGCTCCAGCACAAATAATTCCTACAATAGCAGCAGTTATGTCAGGAGTAGGAGCTTTGAAGTTTATTATTGATCTTATGGCATTATATAGAACATTTAGCCCGACACCAATCATGATCAATGACGCAATTAGTGAAGATACAGTCTCAGCCCTCCAATGTCCATAGTGATGGTTTTCATCTGCCGGTTTTCTAGATATCTTCAGCCCAATCAATACTGCTAATGAAGCAATAATATCCGTCGAGTTATTAAGACCATCTGCTGTGAGTGCCTCCGATTCTGAAAGATAGCCTGTTATTAATTTAAATACCGATAAAATAATATAAGCAAATATACTGATACGTGCACCACGCTCACCTATTTTAATTCTATCATATTGATTTTCCATTTTATTTTACTCCTTGTTGTATATGATTTAGGTATAAACAGATAATAATTTGGTCAATAGGACATCTCAAAAAGCTGAATTAATGATGTTAAAAGAATACTTTAATAATGCATTTTTGAGATGCCTTTATTATTATCTGGTATATATAATTGTTAATTAAGTAATGATTAAAAATTTTACTTCCCAATTAGGATATGTAAAATACAAAAGATTAATAAAACTTTTAATTTCCATGGAAGTATAAAACGAGTTAATTTCCTTAAACTATATGTAAAAAAATAAATAAAACGTAATTTCTTTATGAGGAGATTTATAAATGGGAAGAAAATTTCAAGGGAAATTTGAAGCTGCTGGAAGGGTTGGGTTAAGGGATAATGAGACCAGAGAGCTAATCCGAGTATATCCATACAAAGTAGAAGGTACAGATGCCGAAATAGAAGCCAGGGTTAAAAGTTGGTATTGCCAAAAAGGATGTGAAGGAGAAAATGAAATTGAAAACTATTCGGTTGATACCCTAAACCCGGGTGAGTTGAAGGATGCACAGGAAAAGTTTCTTGATGAGTAAAAAATGGGCTGCTGGTTACATTTACCAGCGGCTTTATTGATACTAAGAAGGGCATTATGTATTTTTGAAATACTCTTAGATGTTGTTATCATTACTGAGAATTTTTTGCAGGTCATTATAATCAATACCGCTACTTTTTGTTGAAAAGAAGCAAGGGAACTGCTTGCCGCAGGACTCGCATTTTATGTATTGCCTAGCTTCAACCTGCTCACGGTTATCATAAAGAAAAGGAAGCAATTCCTCCTTGTTTTTTAGTCCGGGAGCATTGGAATCAATGATATATGAATATACATACTTTGCTTCGTATTTTGCTGTAAGGATATTGCTTTTGCATGAAGGACATACAATTTGACTGGGTTCCATTGATTTAACCTGCTTTCTTTTAATTTTTATTTAAATTATAATATTATTATTGTTTTCAAAATTAATTTTTTTAATGTCTAGGAAATTATGGTGTATACTTACACCACAATTTTTCACGGTAATATCAATGTTCTCCTCTACTATATTTACATTTGTATAACTCCAGATAACCCATTTCTTTAGGACATTACAAATAGTGTTGTTTAAGTAAAGCTATAAAAGTATATTCAGTTCAGAGATACATGTTGTTATTTTTTGCATTACAATAGTATAATTTACTCAGAATCTTATTGTGATATAATTTTAAAGAGAATTAAGGCATGATTGAAAAATCACTTCCCGTTTTGAGCGTGTGTTCACGAGTTAAATTAACACGAAAGCGAAATTATACAGGAAGTTCTATTTTAAACATGCCTAAAATAGAAATGGGGTAAAAAAATGTTACCAAAAGCCATACTTTTTGATATGGACGACACTATAATACTATCAGGCGGAATATCTAATGAAATATGGGATGAAGTTTCCAGATACTTCATAGATAAATATAATCTTTTTGAATATGAAGTTTTTATAAGTAAATTGTATAGCATAAGAAATTGGTACTGGAGCGAGAAGCAGCGTCATAAGATCGGCAGGCAGGATATGCTTCTGGCAAGAAGAAATCTTATAAAAATGACAATAGAAGGCTTAGGCGGCAGGGATGAAGGTTATTCTGACGAAATGGCCCAGTTATTTCAGAAGAGACACTTGGAAAGTATGAAAATGTTTGATAAAGCCCAGGATACTTTGGTTGAACTGAGAAAAAGAGGAGTCAGGCTAGCACTGGTAACTAATGGAGGAATATGTGAGCAGAGGGCAAAAATTGAGAAGTTTCAGCTGGAAAAGTTCTTTGATACTATATTGGTTGAAGGAGAAACAGGTTTTGGAAAGCCCGAGCCTGAAGTTTATTTATTAGCTTTGGAAAGGCTTGGAGTAAAGGCTGAGGATACCTGGATGATAGGAGATAACCTTGAATGGGATGTGGAAGGGCCTCAAAAGCTTGGAATACTGGGAATTTGGAACGATTATAGGAATAACGGATTGCCTGTTGACTCAACAGTAATTCCAGACAGGACTGTGAGGTCGGTAAGTGAGTTATTGGAGGGTTTGGAACAGTAGACACAATTTATATGAAATTTTCGCATTAAGTATATAATATAATTTGATTTTAGATTGAAATAAATAATGTTATGATGTTAGGAATACCTTAGCAAAGACAGGAAGGGGTTAAGTTTATGATAATTATCGATATACCTATTAGAGATAAATCAGACAGTATTTATGATGCTGAAATAGATATAAAACAATATAACAATCAGAAATTTATTGAAAGCATAACAGGAGAAACAATATCCATACAGTTTATGTCAAGAAACAGATTAATGGTTCCTGGCAAATACGGGGGTTTAAAATCCAACAGCCTTATGCTTCAGTCGGTACATATGGCATTTGCCGATCATATACCTATTAGTTTAGACCCTGAAGTTATATGGTATATGATAACTTACGAAGTGGCACAGCATATTAAGAAAAACCCGAAAAAGTATGCAGGTGTTTTTAATGGAGATCCAGAAAATAAAAAGGAAATTGTAATTATTGATGATACTCTGGTATATAATTTCCAAAGTAATTGGCTGAGGACGATAAACTCATTCAAACAGCCTCTTGAGGACCATATTTCTAGAGATGTTATTGATCTGTTTGTTCCATCTTTCAGTGTTACTACAGTAGAAACTCAAACAGCAGTTTTGGTTTCGTTCATGGATGCAATACAAAAGTATTACGACTTTACTGTAGTTACGCGTTGCCATATTCCTAAAGTACGCCTTGATGGGGAAGTTGATGATTGGAAAAAACTTATTGACAGTACTAAAAGGTTATCAAAGGTATTTGATTCATTGAAGAATTATTTTGATGACATGATTCCTGTTTTGGAGAAACTTTATAAAACAGCAGCAGGCCTGGAATTCGATGAATCATTCTGGACATCCATCTATAAATATGAAGATGCTTCAGGGGGGCCTTACATAACAGGTTGGATTACAGTCTTTTTTGCACATGAAAAGAATAGGAATGGTGAATTGGAACTGCGAGACAACTTTGATTGGGTTAAATTAATAAATGGAAACATGTACAGTGGTGTTACATATTCATCTTTTCCATCCAACATCAGTGTGATACCCTTTAAGTGGGATTATATCGGCACCATTATTCCTATGCATTTTGCGGCAGGCATAATGGGCATAGACTGGGATGGATTTCTGTGCCCCAAGCTGGGTGTTGGTGTAATTGAACTTGAGTAATGAATAAAATATAACTTATTATATTCAAGTTTCATGATGAAATTTGCAGTATATATAGATTAGAATGGGAATTAAAATGTAATATAGAGGTGTCATCTATGGAAGCAGTTATATTCACAGGGTTGCAGGCAACAGGCAAAAGCACTTTTTATAAGGATAGGTTTTATAAAACACATATTAGAATAAACCTGGATATGTTAAAGACAAGGAACAAGGAAAATATAATGCTTGAGGCTTGCATAAAGGCAAAACAGCCTTTTGTGGTTGACAATACCAATCCCACGCAGGAAGATAGGAAAAAGTATATTGATATGGCTAAAGCGGCTAAGTTTAAGGTTGTGGGGTACTATTTCCATTCAAGCGTAAATGAAGCCATATTAAGAAATGATAAAAGGACTGGAAAAGAGCGTGTTTCACTAATAGGCATCAGAAGTACGAGTGCCAAGCTGCAGATTCCAAGAATGGAAGAGGGCTTCGACGAGCTCTATTATGTTAGTATTAGTGAAGAGAACAATTTCATGGTAGAGGAGTGGAAAGATGAAATTTGATGAACTTGACTCAAAAATGAGGGTTTACGAAACTGCCCATGATTATTGCGTCCTGCCTGAAGTTTATATGGTTGCACGCATAGATGGAAGAAGCTTTACAAGGCTTACTAAAGAGGTTCATAAATTTGAAAGTCCCTATGATATAAGGTTTAGGGATTATATGGTTGAAACCGTTAAACATCTTATGAATTGCGGATTCAGGGTGGTATATGGGTATACCCAAAGCGATGAAATATCACTTATGTTTCATATAAATGAAGGTGCATATGGTCGAAAGGTACGTAAATACAATTCAGTGCTTGCTGGTGAGGCTAGTGCAAAGCTGTCATTATTGCTTGGGGATGTGGCATGCTTTGACTGCAGAATATCTGAACTTCCCAATCCTAAAGCAGTAGTTGATTACTTCAGATGGAGAAATGAGGATGCACACAGGAATGCCTTAAATTCACACTGTTATTGGATGCTAAGAAAAAAAGGCAGCTCTGTAAAGGAAGCTACGGATTTTTTGAGTGGTATGTCTGTTAGTGATAAGAATGAGCTTCTATTTAAAAATGGCATCAATTTTAATGAGGTGCCTAATTGGCAGAAGCGGGGTATAGGACTATATTGGGAGGAGTATGAGAAACCTTGCATAAACCCTAAGACAGGCAGTATTGCAACTGCCCAAAGGCGTAGGATAAAGGCGGACTTTGATCTTCCTATGAAGGATGAATATAGTGGGTTTATAGAAAAGTTTATATTTCCCTGCAACCAGTCTGAATAACCAATTTGAATAAGAAAAATATTCCTTGACAGTAGATGTTGTCCTGTAATACAATATAAACACTATACTTTGAAAAATGTTGTAGTTATTATGTGGAAAGGAGGATTATTAATGTACAATTTTAAATTTTCTGAAAAAACTAATAGAATAAATAAAATACATTGGTTTAATCCTCGCTTGTATAAGGTTAAGGATAGTAATATCCTTAATAGCATCAAGTAATAGGCTGTTACATATAAAAATTATGTATAAGAGAGCGGTTAATTCCAATAAAAGGATTTAGCGGCTCTTTATTTATTTTGAAATATAAATACATACTTGCAAAGTTTGTAACAGACTGGAGTGATAATTTATGTTAGATAAAATATTAAAATATCCCAGAACGCCACATATTGAAGGATCGAGGTGTCAGCCTGGGGACGAGGACCTTAGCAGTGTACCGTTTAGTAAGATTGCAAAACGATTTATAGTTGTTGAAGAAAAGGTTGATGGTGCAAATAGCGGAATAAGCTTTACTCCAGAGGGAGAGCTGCTATTGCAAAGTAGAGGGCATTATTTAACCGGAGGGGGAAGAGAGAAGCATTTCAATCTCTTTAAAACATGGGCTAATGCACATTCTGCAAAGCTTTGGGATATCCTTGGGGATAGATACATTCTCTATGGAGAATGGCTTTATGCCAAGCACACTGTTTTTTATGACTTGCTTCCTCACTATTTTATGGAGTTTGATATTTATGATAAAGTGGAACAAAGGTTTTTAAGCACTGAGAGCAGAAGAGTGGTGCTAAAGGGCTATGATTTTATAACATCTGTACTGGTGCTGTTTGAAGGGAAAATGAATCTGCATAAGGAACTTATCGGCCTTCTAGGGAGATCTCATTTCATTTCCGGCAATGCAAGGGAAAGGCTTATAGAACACTGCAATGAGAGAGGCTTAAATGCAGAGAAGATTTTGAAGGAAACTGATATAAGCCACCAGATGGAAGGCTTGTATATCAAAGTTGAGGAAGACGGTGAGGTTAAGGAACGATATAAATATGTAAGGGCAAGTTTTCTTACCAGTATACTCAATTCCGAAAGCCATTGGCTGGAAAGGCCTATTATTCCTAACATACTGAGAGATGATGCTGATATATACAAAGTATAGGGGAAGGATGAAAATGTTAATTGAAGATGTTGATAAAACCTCAGACTGGAAATTTATTAGTTATGAAAAGATAGCCGAGGGAATTGACAGGCTTAAACTTTCGGTTGAGGATTACAGATATTTAAAAAAGTATGAATGGGTTGTGACTGAGAAGATTCACGGCTCGAACTTTGCTGTAATAACGGATGGTATCAATATCCGTTATGCTAAAAGAAAAGAAATGCTGCTTTCGGATGACAACTTTTTTAACCACAGGGTACTAGTAAATATAATTATTGGTAAGGTTGAAAAAGTTTATGAAACTATATTAAACATGGAAAAAAGCACTGAGAGAATAACCATATATGGAGAGCTTTTCGGAGGATATTACCCACATGCTGAGGTTGCTGTAAATAGGGAGGTTGAAGCAGTGCAAACGGGAGTATACTATTCACCCGATATCGAGTTTTGTGCTTTTGATATTGCTGTAGAATCAGGCAATGAAAGAAAATATTTGGATTATAATATCGCTGTCAACATATTTGAAAAGGCTGGGCTAATGTATGCAAAGCCACTATTCAAAGGAAGCTTTGAGAAGGCATCCGATTATCCTGTTGGATTTGAGTCAAATATACCGCAGCTATTGGGACTACCGCCTTTGAATTTTGAAAATAAAGCAGAGGGAATAGTAATAAAGCCTGTAAAACCTGTTTTTATCAAAACCGCTAAGGGAATTGCAAGGCCTATTATCAAGAAAAAGATTGCTGAATTTGAAGAAGAGAGCAGGTTTCATGGAGCAAATAACTGGAGCACAAAGTATTCCGGATATGCTGTGTGTACAGATGAGATGCTTGAATCAATAATCAGTGAGATTAGGGGCATGATTAATAAAAACAGGCTTAATAATGTAATTTCTAAGGTTGGGAGAATACATAAGAGTGAATATAAAAATGAATTAACAAAGCAGCTTCTTGATGATGCTTTTGAAAGCTTCAATTCAAAATATGATAATTATTTGACTTTGTTAAATCAGAAACAGGTGGGAAAATTGCAGGATGCCCTTAAAGAAGAAATAGATAAATTGCTAAGTGTTGGAGTTGATATAATTGTATCTGGATGAAATTAATAATTATAACTGGTCCCTGCCTGTATGTCCAAAAGCACCGGATTTTCAAGTGGATTGGGACAAAATATATGATAGCTTTGAGTGGATCAGGGCAATGGAGGGTGTACAGCAGAATCCGGTACATCATGCTGAAGGAGATGTTCTAACACATACTAAGCTGGTTTGTGAAGCACTTGCAGCTATGAAGGAATGGAGGAAGCTTAATGAGGTTTCGCAATCAGTCATCTTTGCAGCAGCACTTCTGCATGATGTAGCAAAGCCTTATTGCACGAGGGAAGATGAAGGAGCAATAATTTCACCCGGGCACGCTGTTAAAGGTGAGATGGCTGCAAGAAGAATCATATATAAGGATATGGGATTAGGAATATCCACTCCATTTGGTATGCGTGAGACAATAGCCAAGCTTGTGAGATTCCATGGATTGCCCCTATTCTTTTTTGAAAAGCCCAATCCGGCTAAAGCAGTAATAGGAGCCAGTCAAACTACAAGGATGGATTGGCTTGCAATGCTTTCAAAGGCAGATGTTTTAGGAAGAGAGTGTAGGGATTCAACAGATTTATTGGAAAGAGTATTGCTTTTTGCTGATTTTTGCAGAGAGCAGGGATGCTTGGAGAAACCAAAGGCTTTTCCAAATCACATAAGCCGGTTTGTATATTTCCAAAAGGAAAATGGTTTTGTGGATTTTGAAGCTTATGATGATACAAAGTCAGAAGTTATACTTATGTCGGGCTTGCCCGCAGCAGGAAAGGATACTTGGATTCAAAACAACTATTCACATTATCCTGTAATATCACTTGATGATATTAGAGATGATCTGGATATATCACCCAGAGATGAGCAGGGGGAAGTTGTTTTTAAGGCAAGAGAAACGGCAAGGACTTATTTGCGTAAGAATCAAAATTTTGTATGGAATGCGACTAACCTAACAAGTTCTCTTAGGAGGCAGTTGATAGATCTGTTCCATTCTTACGGGGCAAAGGTTAAAATAATATACATGGAAGCTCCATATTATGAAATTTTGAAGCGTAACAGAGAACGGTCCAGGAGTGTGCCTGAGAATGTAATTGGAAGAATGGTGACAAAGCTTGAGGTGCCTGATATGACAGAAGCACATCAGGTAGAATGGGTTGTAAAATAGAAATTATAGGAGGAACTTATATGTTGTTTGATACACATGCACATTTTAATGATAAAAGGTTTAAGGATGACAGGGATGAAGCTATAAAAAAGGCGTATGAAAGCGGAGTATCCTATATACTGAATGTCTCATACAATATACCGTCATTAGAACAATCGATTTCATTATCGAGAAAATATAGCTACATATATGCTGCTGTTGGTATACACCCTCATTATTCAAAAGAGATGAATGACGAAGTGCTGGAAAAGGTTCGAAGTCTTGCAAAAAACAATAAGGTTGTAGGGATAGGTGAGATAGGGCTAGATTATTACAGGGATCTGTCACCAAGAGAAGTACAGAAAGATTGCTTTGTAAGGCAGATTGATCTGGCTAAGGAAATTAAGCTTCCCATAATTGTTCATATCAGGGATGCCAATGAGGATGCCCTAAAGGTATTGAAGGATGAAAACGCCAGAGAGGTAGGCGGAATTATACACAGCTTTTCCGGTGATATAAACATGGCCAGGGAGGTTATGGAAAATAATTTTTATATATCGGTGGGAGGACCTGTAACATATAGAAATGCAGGGAAGCTTATTGATGTAGTAAAGTATGTGCCTCTTGACAGGCTTTTGATTGAAACGGATTGCCCATACCTTACACCGGAACCTTTCAGGGGCAACAGGAATGACTCAAGTCTTGTAAGGCTGGTTGCAGAAAAGATAGCCGAAATCAAGGATAAAACTTTTGATGAGATTGCAGAGATTACCACAAATAATGCGAAAAGGCTGTTTAAGATATGGCATGATTGAAATATTACTTACCGTTTTGAGCGTGTGTTCACGAGTTAAGTTAACTCGAAAGCGAAATTATACGGTAAGTTATATTTTCAACATGCCTATAATCAAAGTTTAGATTGAAGAAAAATCGCATCTTTGGTAAAATTTATTTATGTCTAATCAAAAATAATTTTCCCATAGAAAATTTATTCTTAGTTTATTTATTAATGCGGATAATATAAGTATAATAGTATCCGGATAAAGATATTTTGCGGAGGGATTTATGGCAATAATCGGAATTGATTTGGGAACAACCAATAGCTTGGTATCATACTGGACAGAGGATGGTGCGGTGATTATCCCAAACTCGTTAGGTCAAAATCTTACACCTTCTGTTATTAGTATAGATAATAATGGTGATGTGCTTGTAGGCCAAATTGCCAAGGAGAGGCAGATAGCACACCCGGAACTAAGTGCATCAGTGTTTAAAAGGAATATGGGTACAAAGAAAAAATATGTTCTTGGAACTAAAGAGTTTATACCTGAAGAGCTTTCTGCCATTTTACTTAAGGCATTGAAGGAGGATGCAGAACACTTTTTAGGTACCAAGGTTACTGAGGCGGTTATAAGTGTGCCTGCATATTTTAGTGATGCACAGAGAAAGGCGACAAAAAGAGCCGGTGAATTGGCAGGTCTTAGAGTAGACAGGCTTATTACCGAGCCAACTGCTGCTGCAATAGCTTACGGACTTCATCTTCGGGATACCGAGAACAAGTTTCTTGTGTTTGACTTAGGTGGGGGAACCTTTGATGTTTCCATACTGGAGTTGTTCGACAATATAATGGAAGTTCGTGCGGTTGCAGGGGATAATTTCCTTGGAGGCGAAGACTTTACAGAAATATTGGTTAATATGTTTTTAAAACACCATTCACTTACCACATCCCAATTAGGGGAGAAGGATCATGCAATGCTCAAAAAGCAGGCAGAGGTGGCAAAACGTGATTTCAGTGAGAAGAAGGTGGCAACAGTAGCCTGCCTCATTAATGAAGAAGAACTTAAACTGGAAATAACCCTTGATGAATATGAAGCTGCTACAAAGCATCTTTTTCAAAGGCTCAGAGAGCCGGTTGAAAGGGCGTTAAGCGATGCATCCTTAAAGATTAGTGATATCGACTCTATACTTTTAGTAGGCGGTGCAACAAAGCTTCCCCTCATAAGGTCATTTGTTAGCAGATTGTTTGGCAAACTGGCCTATGCGAACATTAACCCCGATGAGGTTGTGGCTTTAGGTGCAGGAGTTCAGGCTGCCCTCAAAGGAAAGGATGCTTCAATAAAAGAGGTTATTCTGACAGACGTCTGCCCATATACTTTAGGGACAAGCGTTACTGTGAGAAAGTCACAGGGCTTTCATGAGCCAGGACACTTTTTGCCTATAATTGAGCGTAACACAACCATTCCTGTAAGCAAGGTGGAGAGGCTTTATACTATATATGACAATCAGAAAATTATTAATGTTGACATTCTGCAGGGAGAATCAAGGCTTTCCAAGGATAATATTTTTCTAGGAGAGTTGAATGTTCCGGTGCCTCCCAAGACTGCCGGTGAAGAGGCTATTGATGTAAGGTTTACCTATGATATTAACGGCATACTGGAGGTCGAGGTAACGGTTGTATCAACGGGCCTTAAAAAGAACATGATTATAGAAAAGGAACCGGGTCATATGACTTCAGAAGAGATAGTTGAAAGCATAAAGAGCATATCCCACTTAAAGATTCATCCAAGGGAAAATCATGAGAATAAGCTTGTGGTTGCCAGAGGAGAAAGGCTCTATGAAGAAAAGATAGGCAGGGAAAGGCAGGAAATAGCCCAGCTTTTAATGGAGTTTGAAGAAATTTTGGATAAGCAGGATCTCAAAAAAGTTGAAGAATGTAGAAAAAAGCTTACTGATATATTTGATTCCATTGATACCAAAGGAGGCTTTTAATTATGGATTGCTTCAAGGTTTTAGAAATCAGTCCTACTAATGATGTGAAAATTATTAAAAGAGCTTATTCTACCAAGCTCAGGGTATGTTCACCGGAGACTGATCCTGAAGGATTCAAGGTCTTAAGGGCAGCTTACGAGGAGGCACTTCAAAAGGCAAGCCAGGAAGAGGGGGAATCAGGTAAGCCGATGACCCCTGTAGAAGAATTCATGAAAAGGTTTGAAGATAACTACAACAATTTTATGAAGAGAATTGATACTTCTACATGGAAAGAGCTTTTAGAGAGTGATATCTGCTACAATATAGACACTGGCAAGGAGATCAGCGAAAGAATTCTTGCATTTCTAATGGATAATTACAGTTTGCCGCATGAGGTATGGGTGTTATTTAACACTTATTTCTCATGGGTTGCAAAGAAGGAGAAACTTTATTTACAATACCCTAAGAATTTTATTGATTTTGTTATTTACAAGATAACCAGCAAGGATTATTTCAGGTATGAAAAGCTCATGGGATGTCCCGATGGAACGCAGGAAAACTTTATAAATGAACACAACAAGGGATGCCATGCAATAGATGACTATGACCTGTATGCGGCAATGAAAGCCATAGATGCGGCAAATGAAATATGTCCGGATCACCCCGATCTGGTTATATTAAAGTCCAGATATTTGTCCACAAATGGGAAGCTTGATGAGGCAAAATCAATGCTGGACGAGCTTATAAATAAGGAACCGGATGACCTATATGCTCATAGTTACAGGGGAAATCTCCACTTCAGGCTTGGAAATTTCCAGGCTGCATATGAGGATTATAAAAAGGCTATTGAAATAAAGGATGATTTCATTGATGTTTTGTTTTCAATTGGAAAGTGTTGCATTAGCATTGGTAAATATGAAGAGGCAATAGAACATCTGGAAAAACTGAGGGATATGCTCCAATACAATAGAGAGGTCAGGGTGCTTATAGGCTGTGCATACCAGTTCCGGGTTGAGCAGTTGGAAGTCTCTATGAAAGAAAACCCTGAGGATACTGACGTGAAGATAAAGCTTGCAGAAGCTTATCTGGCTTCCAACAGGATAGAAGACAGCTATGGTGTATTGAGCCAACTTGAGCAGAGTGACAAAATGAATAATGAAAGCTATCTCTTGTACAGCAAAGTTCTGCTGGCCATGGAGAAAAAGGAACTGGCATATACAGTAGTAAACAGGGCATTGGAGATTTATCCGGACGACTATGATCTTACAGTTTATAAAGCATGTATAATAGATGAGTTTGGAAGGTATGAGGAATCGCTGCAGTTTTATGACAAGGCAATTGAGAAAAAGCCTGATGATGCATTGACTCATAATAACAGAGCTTTTGCTCTAAACAAGCTGGAGAGATTTAAAGAAGCTCTTGAGAGTGCTCAAAAATCCATAAGCATTGATCCCAAAATGGCACATGCATATAAAAATAAGGCTGAAGCCCTGTTAGGGCTTGAACTCTACGAGGAATGTATAGAAACCTGTGAAGAAGCATTAAATATTTACCTCTATCTGATTGATATATATGTTATTAAGATGAAGCTTCTTACAAGGGTTGGCCAGTATGAGGAAGCACTGAACATTTTCTCAAGGGCAGCTGAATATGGACTGTCCGATTCCAGACTTTTCCTTGAAAAGGCTAATGTAATGAGGATTTATGAGAGGTTTGACGATGCAATAGGCCTTTGCGATCAAGCAATTGCAATGGATGAAAACAGTACAGATGCTTATTACAGCAAAGGTGTATGCTTCTTTAACAAGGATAACTACCAGGATGCTATAAACTGCTTGAATAAAGTTATTGAGCTAGATAATAAATATGAAGTTGCATATTATTACAAGGCACTAAGTCTGCTTAACATGAATGAGCACAATGAAGCACTTAAAGAAATTGACAAAGCTATTGCACTTAATCATAGGATTACAGACCGTTTTCACAAACTTAAGGGAGATGTATACTCCAATCAGAACAATTACAAAATGGCAATTGAAGAGTACAAAAAGGCAATAAAGCTTAGTCCATCCCATGCATTATATCATTATGTTGCAGGATCGGCACTCAATAATGCCAAAGAGTACCAGGAATCACTTTTATATCTCAATAAAGCTATTGAGCTTGATCCATCAATGATAGATGCTTATATTGATAAGAGCCATACACTATACTGTATAGGAGATTACCAGAAATGTGTTGCTCAATGCAATTTGGCATTGGATATAAATCCCAATTATTTGTTGGCATATCAGAATAAAGCATGGGCATTGTATAAATTGGGACAGATAAATGAAGCAGAAGAATCCTGTAATAATGGACTTAAAATAGATGGAAATTATGAAAATTTGTTAAACCTTAAGCTCCTCATTTTAAAGGATAAAGGTCTTTATAATGAGGCACTTATAGTTACTGACAGGTTGTTGGAAATAAATCCAGGAGATGAAGGTATACTTGGAGTTAGGGAAGAGCTCTTAAGGAAGATAGGTCCTAAGAAGGGGCTATTAGATTCATTGTTTGGGAAAAGATAAATGCAATTATATACCATATTTTCCATAGAAACATTAGATTTACAAAAAATGAATTATGTTAATTAGTATGTGCACTTTAATTGTAGAAAATTATATAAATAATACAGTTTTATATAATTTAATCAAAAATTTCTCCGATATATTATATAGATGATAAATATAAAAGATTTATTATTAGTAATTATAAGGAGGATTTTGGTATGCTCGATATAAAAAATCAATGTTCTAATAATCCTAATTTAGACGTGGCTGTTGAAGAAATAGTAAAAGTGATAAAATCAGATAATACGAAATTGGTTCTTTTCTACGTTAGTCCTACAAAATATGATTTTTCTAAAGCAGCACAATTATTTAAAAATGTGTTCCCTGAATGTGATGTTGTTGGATGTACATCAGCAGGAGAAATTGGAAATAAGGGATTGGTAGAGGGACACATTAGTGCAACGAGTTTTTCATCAGATAAATTTGAAGTTTCCTCAGCATTTTTAAAGGATGTAAAGTCAAAAGCTCTTTTAGGTAAACCTGCACTTCTAAAGGCTGCTCAAAAAGTGGGGATTTCTCCGGACAACGAAGAGGAAGCATTTGCAATAATGCATATTGATGGTTTATCAGCTGCGGAAGAAAAAGTATTATCTGTTTTTGGAGGTATTTTTAAAACACTTCCGCTTGTAGGTGGTAGTGCAGGTGATGATCTGACATTTGATGCTTCAAAAAATATGGTGGCACTAAATGGAGAAGTATCTACCAATGCTGCGGTATTAACGTTTGTAAAAACCAAGCACAAGTTCTTTATGCATAAAGAAGACATATACAGACCAACAAACCATAAATTCATGGTAACAAAAGCTGATGTTGCAACAAGAACAGTTTATGAACTTGATGGCAGACCTGCAGCAGAAGTTTATGCTGAATCAATTGGTGTAACGATTGAAGATTTGCCGAAGCATTTTATGCACCATCCTATGGGCCGAATATTCCAAGATAACGTATGGATCACTTCACCATCAAGTACTGACGGAAAAGCTGTTTCATTTTATTGTACAGTTCTCCCCAATACTCCTTTAGCTTTACTGGAATGGATTGATCCCATGCAGGAAATTGATAAGTCTATTGAAATATTAAAGGAAAATTTACCTGATTGCAGAGGAATATTTATGTCAAACTGTATTTTCAGGCTTACGCAATTTAAAAGTGAAGGCAGTGTGGAAAAAGTATCTGATAAGTATCTTAAGCTTAATATACCTATATGTGGCTTTAATACATATGGAGAGCAATTGGGAAGACAGCACATGAATCAATCATTAACATTTATTGCATTTGGTGATTGATATAATATTGTGTTTTTCGAAGGTAGGGAGAATAATGATACTGAAATTTCTCGCAAAGAAAAAGGATACAATTAGAATAAGTAAGTCAGAGTATGAGGAACTACTTAATAACACAAGGGAGATTAATGAGTTAAAAGTAAAATTAGAGAGCTTTGAAAGTCAGCTCAAGGATAATTCTTCTTCAAGTGAAGAGTTGAATTCGAAAGTTGAGGAATATAATACATACTTTGAGATTTTGGAAGAAGAGGTATCTAATCAGCAAAATGAAATAATTTCATTTGATAACCAGGTGCACAATATAGTTAAGAGAGTTATTGAAGTAGCAGAAAATGCGAAACATGAAAATTCAATAGTAGATGAAACTTTTAGTATACTGTGTGAAACCACAAATAATATAAATGACATGTCAGAAGCCATCAAAAATATGTTTGAAAATATATCATCACTGTCTGAGTTTGTAAAGAGAGGCACTGACCAGGTTAACATGTATAAAAAACAGATGGATATTGTCTGCAAATCTTTAGAGAATTTTAAGGAAAGCTATAGTTTGCTAAAGAAAGAAATAACTAATCTGTCGAACAATAACAGACAGATAAAATCAATATCATCCAAGACAAAACTTGTAGCATTAAATGCACTTGTCCAATCTGCCAGTGCTGATAAAAGCAGATTTTCAGGACAAAGTGTAATTAATAGAGAGCTTCAAAAACTTTCAGAATCTGCAATAATTACTTCAAAAGACAATGATACTGCAACATCAAGAATAAATAATGAAATAATGAAGTTTTCTTATGACATAGACAAGTTATTTATTGTTGTTTATAAAACATTTGAATTAATAACATCAAGCTTGATGGTATTTAATCAATTAGAGGCGTCCAATAAAAAGCTAAATGATGATACTGATGTTGTAAAAAGCCTTCTTGAAAGCACAAATGAAAGTGTTATTAAAATGATTTCATCAGTAGAAAATGTTAGGGATGCTGTAGAAAAGAATTATATAAATGCAATTGAAGTATCAAAGCTTACAGAACAACAAACAGGTGCTACAACAAATATGACTGCCATATGTCAAAACATGCTAGGGCTCATTAAACGAGAGTAGGCTCACTTCTTTCGCTTTTTGTTGCTAATAACAATTTCATCGTATTATTAGTCAATACGCATGTCTACTTTATATCCATAATATTCAGGTGAATTTTTATAACAAATATACCGAAATATATCTCGGGCGAAATATAATGTATGTTCTGAGTTTTAGAGGTACCATATATTTGAACAAATGTGCTAACGACTAATAATGGGGGTATGGGTTTATGCCAGAAACAAGAAAATTAAGAATCAAGACTAAAAATCGAACCAGATCTATAATTATTTTTTTATCGGTTTTAATAATTTGTGTTTTACTGGTTTTAATAACATCTGGCTTTTGGATAAAAGATCAAGAAGCATATAAAAGAACTCAAATCATTTGTGGATTACTGGCTTTAGTCTTAGGAGGGTCCCTCCAGATTCTTCTATTAAAATTTTTTAAAGGGATTGACATTATTAATTATAACGCACATTTGCTATCTAAGGGACAGCTCAACACCAGTGATATTTTGGTAAGTAAAGCAAAAGGCCTTGAAACATTATGTATAGCATTTAATGACATGAAAGCGAATCTGCTGAGTTTCACTGAATTAACTAAAACAAATATTGTAACTATTTCTGATGCCATTGACAAGGTATCGAAAAGTATAGAATCCAGTTTTAAAGGAAATGAGCAAATAGCTTCAAGTATGGGCAATGTAGCTGCAAAAGCTCATGAACAGTTAAAAACTGTAAAGGACACATTGGATAGCATTTATAATGTGGATGAAAGAGTACATTCAATTGAAGCTAGTATAGCAAGTATAGAGAATTTTGTTAACTCTGTAGTAGATTCAACTAATGTTGGCAATAAAAACTTAGATGACTATAATCAACAAATGAATGTTATTACTGATAACCTTAGCAGTACATCAGGTTTTATTGATCATTTGAACATGGAATTAAAAGAAATTTATCAATTAGGTGCATTAATAATTAATATAACTGATCAGTTGAAAATGCTTGCATTTAATGCGTCCATTGAATCTGCAAGATCAGGAGCTGCGGGAAAGGGATTTTCTGTTGTGGCTGACCAGATGAATAAGCTTTCTGAAGAAACAAGAAAAAGTATCACAAAAATCAATACACTTTTAAATAATGTTTCAGCTAGCAGCAATAATGTAAAAACCAGCATTGTAAGCTGTATTGAAAATTATGATGTTAGCAAGGAATTATTTTCTTCCATCAAGGAAGCATTCGATTCTATAAAAAATAATACAGATATATTAAGCTCGGATACAAAAAAAGTATATTCTGAAGCAAGTGTTATATCCGGTAGTACACATGAAGTTAGGGAAAAGGGACAAGACCTTTTCAATTCTGCCAACAAGATTTCTTCAGAAACCCAGGAAGTTGCTGCAGTAACGCAGGAAGAACTTGCAGGTACAGAATTGATCAGTGAGAATATTTTATCATTGAAGAATATGCTTAATGGAATTGAAAGGCTGGTTAAGCGATTTAAAACTGCTGTAACTCCAGTAGAAGCAGTTAGTAAAAAGACTCTAAAAATTGCGTTTATAAGCCCATTGGATCATGAATTCTGGGTTGGTGTAAAACAAGGTGTAATGTATGCACAGAAAGAACTGGCAGAAAAAAATGCAATCATAGAATATACCGGTTTTACTGAAAATTCACCTGAAAAGATAGTAAAGGCTTTTGCAGAATACCTTGATAAGGGCTGTGACGGAATTGTTGCACCTGGTTTTTCTGAAGAGCTTGTCCCACTAATAGATAAAGCATCACGAAAAAATATACCTGTTATGATTTTCAACTGCGATTTAGCAACACCTTCAAAAAAGACAGCTTACTTTGGGCCAAATATAAACGAAGCAGGAACTTTAGCCGCTGATTTTATGATCAGGGCGTTGGAGGGAAAGGGAAATGTGGCAATATTCAGAGGTTCTCTTTCAGTATCGGTTCATAAGGCAAGGACAGAAAAAATAAAGGAACGTTTAAAAAGTAAACCCCAAATTAAACTGGTTGCTGAAACAGAAGCTTCAGACAATCATGACGTAGTCTATGACAAAGTTAAAAAGTTTTTAAGAGAAAATAAAAACATAGATGGAATTTTTACCACAGGTGGCGGAATAGCAGGTGCAGCCAAAGCTATAAAGGAATTAAATTTAGTTGGAAAGACAAGAATTGTATGCTTCGATTTTAACAAAGAAGTTTTCGAATTTATAAAAGATGATATAATATATGCGGCAATTGGGCAAGACGCATTTGGTCAGGGGCATGATCCTATTATATATATTTATAATTATCTTGTAGCAAATGAAAAACCTGAAAGTGACGTGATTTGGACAAGAACTGATGTAGTTGACAAACACAATGTCGATGATCTTATATAACAAATTTATATCAGTAAAAGAAGAATGGAGCTGTAAATTATAAAAAATAGTGCAGGGTTCATGTAGCTTAAAGATAAAGCACCAGGATATTTAAAAAATATACTCTCCACATTGACGCCTCAAAAGTCATTCATTGATACCATTTCTGTGATATCCATGGATGATTTTTTTGTTTAAATTTTTATGGAAGAATTTATATATATAACAAAGAAAAAAATCCCATGTGATTTTGTAAATCTTGCTCATTTTCCGCAGAAGTTATAATCTGTAACGTATTCCAAATTTAACGGATACCATAATTTCTCAATATTAAAAAATAGCGAATATAGTTACTTTTAACTTTCCATAGTGCTAAAATCACGTAATGATGGGAAATATTTGTGTCATTTATTCACAGTTGTAAATTTAATATAACTTTGATAAAGTAATTATAGGCTGTAAAATATATCATACAAAAAGGGACAAAACATACTTTACACTATTTTTATGATAATTATTCTTGGAAAAACACCAAATATACAAAATGAAAGGGGTGAAGACTTAGATAAGGCATCGTAAAATAACATCGTTATATATTTTATCTTGTTTATTTCATTTATTCTATTAGGAGGATACCCGTATGAAAGCGAAAAAAACATTTATTTATGCAATTGTAATAAGCATCATTACTATTTTCTTCGTGCAATTTTATGTGACTTGTAATGCATCAACAGAAGTAGATCCAGAAATTTTTTTGGCAGATGTTAATGGTAATGGTATAGTAAACATGACTGATGTAATTGTAGTAGCTGTTTCATTCAATTCAAGCATCGGAGATCCATTGTATTCGGAAAGGCTTGACTTGGATAAAAGCGGCACAATAAATATGGGTGACCTAATTATTGTTGCCAAATATTTTAATCAAAATGTTCCTATTCCTACACCTACCGTTTCCCCTTATGCTGATTATGATTTTGACTCGGCTACTGGGACAATTTTAAAGTATAAAGGACCAGACGGAGATGTTATTATACCGGATATGATAAATGAAGTAAAGGTAACCAGTATTGGGAAAAAAGCATTCTATGAGCGTGAACATATAACTAGTATTAAAATACCTGATAGTGTAAATAGTATCGGTGCATGTGCATTCTTAGGCTGCGATTCGATAAAAAGTATAGAAATACCTGATAGTGTAACCAGCATTGACGGATCTGCTTTTGCATTATGCTTTAACCTTACCAGTATAAAATTATCTAAAAATTTGACATATTTAGGTTCACTTGCATTTGAGACATGCTCTAACTTAACCAGCATTGAAATACCTTATGGCATCAAAAGTATTGAAAGTTCTACTTTTTACAGATGTTTTTCACTTACAAATATAACCATTCCTGATAGTGTAACCAGTATTGGAAAAAATTCTTTTGCGGAATGCAAGAAACTTAGAAATATAAGTATGCCTAAAAGTGTTGAGTTCATAGATACCAATGCATTTATTGATTGTATTAATTTGAGCTGTGTTACATTTCCAGGTAACCAACCAACAAATTTAGGAGAAAATGTATTTGCAAATGCACCTGAATATTTCAGAATCATTGTCTCACCTACTGCAACAGGTTTTGGCAAACCTGATCCCTACAACAATGAAAAGTACTGGAGCTGGAGCCCTGTTAACAATGATACTTACAAAGTTGTTGTTGGCAATTCTGATTCTGAATATGATTTTGATCCTTCAACAGGAACAATTTATGGATACATGGGAAGTAATGTAAATATAAGTATTCCTAATAAGATTGATGGAGTCAGCGTAAATACTATAGGTGATGCAGCGTTCTTCGAGTCTCCCAATATTTTAAGTGTATCAATACCTGGTAGTGCCACAACAATAAAACAAGGTGCATTTGCATCATGTCCAAATCTAAATACCGTAACAATCCCAAATAGTGTTATCAGTATAGGTGATGCAGCGTTCAGCAATTGTCCGTTTATTAAAAACATAAATTTGCCTGATAGTCTTCAAAGTATTGGAGCTGCTGCATTTATGGAATGTGGACTAACCGATATAACTATTCCTGCCAATTTGAAAAAAATTGGAGATACAGCATTTTCTAGATGTCCATTAAGTAATGCTTTATTTATGGGAAATGAACCAACCTTTAACGTATCGAGTGTATTTTACGGAGTTAAGGAAGATTTCAAAATTACAGTTTTGCCAACCACTACTGGGTTCGGAAAACCTGAGCCCTATAATAATGAAAATTATTGGGAGTGGAATCCGTATGGCAATCTTAGGTACAGAGTATTCATACTTGAAACATCAATAGTAGAGGAAGGCAATTTTGTTTTTGGCACTAAGACAGGTACAATTATAAAGTATAATGGATCTGGTGGTGGAGATGTAGTAATACCTGACAAGATAAATGATGTCAGCGTTACAAGTATAGGTGATTATGCTTTTTATAGAAATGATTTATCTAATATACAAATACCACAGAGTGTTACCAACATACATTATAGTGCATTTTATGGATGCATAAGTCTGGAAAAGGTAGAATTACCACAAAGCTTGAAAATACTTGGAAAACGTTCCTTTGAGAGATGCAGTGATATGCGGGAAATTACTATTCCCGATAGTTTGACTTACATAGATGATAGTGTGTTTTCCAGATGTAGGGAGCTTAAAATCATTACAATACCAAAAAGTGTAACAAGAATAGGAAATAATTCATATGAGGAATGCAGCTTTGGAAATTTAATAATACCTGAAGGAGTTACCAGTATAGGCTCCAACGCTTTCCACGAGTGTAATATGACGAGTATAACATTGCCAAACAGTTTGACTTACATAGGCAGTGGAGCTTTTAGTGAATGTAGTTTGTCAGGTATTAGGTTGCCTGAAAGCATAAAAAGTATAGGTGATCATGCATTCTCTGATTGTAGCAAACTGACTGGTATTAACTTGCCTGACAACCTTGAAAGCATAGGTAATAACGCATTTTCTGATTGTTATAAACTGACAGATATATCACTGCCTGAAAGCCTGTCTTTTATAGGAAATTACGCTTTTTCAAATTGCAATGGACTGACAAGTATAACGATCCCAAAGAATGTAGATAGAATATGGACAAAGGCATTTAGTAATTGTAATGAGTTGAGTAATGCTATATTTTTGGGTGACCAACCAGCAGATTTTTCTGTAAACGTATTTGAAGGTACAAAAGAAGATTTCAAGATAACAGTTATGCCAACAGCTAAGGGATTTGGAAAACCTGAGCCCTACAATAATGAGCTTTCCTGGATTTGGGGATTATATCCTCCGTACAAATATACTGTAGTTGTGGCTGATAAGGAGCTTTGATTGTGTGATTTAGCTAAGAATTAATAAAAAATCAAAAAATTTAAAATAGCAAATAGATATTGCTAAACTTAAGAAGAACTCAGGCTATATAAGCAGTCTGAGTTCTTTTTGTATAAAATTTTTAAAAACTACTATTTTTGTTGAAAAAACTGAACATTAAGGCCATTAGGATCTTTGATACAGAAAAATCTTGATCCAGGTGTCTCAAACGGTCCATTGTGTACAGGAATGTTTTTACTTTTTACTATTTCCAGCATTGCATCAACAGAATCGACAGCAAAACCAATGGATATAAAGTCACTGTAATTGACTGTGCTATTGTTGCTATCTGCTAATAGTTCAATCAAAGTTTCATTGCTAATGTCGTTTCCCATAAAAGCTATCTCCATACCAGGTCCAGCAGAAAAACGCTTCAACACTTTAAGTCCTAACAGCTCGGAATAAAAAGCTATCGATTCATCCAAATTTCTTACATAGATTGCTGTCCATAAAAACTTCATGGTTCATCCTCCCCAATTTTTGTATTATTGTTTTAATGTTTTTTAAAATTCTATAGTTTTAAAACATATTGTTATATTTTTGATTACCTAAAAAGTTTTTCTAGAAGTATAATAATACAGAGTTTATAATGTTAATAGAAGTGAAATTATACTAGTATAAATTGTAATAGGCAGGATTGATTATGATTTTTAACAATGAGAAACATCGTTATAAAGAACTAGGTGATTTTTTAAAAACGAGAAGAGCAAAAATTTTGCCATCACAAGTAGGACTTTCATCGGGAACCCGTCGGCGCACTCCAGGACTTAGAAGAGAGGAAGTAGCCCAGTTAGCTGGTATTGGATTAACTTGGTATACTTGGCTTGAGCAAGGAAGAAATATTCATGTTTCAACTCAAATAATAGATAGCTTATCTAAAATTTTATTACTTGATAAACAAGAACGCATTCATCTTTATCTTTTAGCCAATCAGCCGCTTCCGGTAGATATAAAGGGATACCAAGGAACAGTAAGTCCAATACTTCAACATGTTCTAGACAATTTAATGTTATGTCCATCACTAGTAACGGATCAACGTTGGAACGTCATTGCTTGGAATGATGCAGCATGCTTAATCTTTGGTGATTTTAATGAAATGAATGTTCGCCAACGAAATATTGTGTGGGCGATGTTCACAGATAATAAATATAAACATTTATTTGTTGACTGGGATATGCATGCCAAGGGTTTAGTTGGCAGATTTCGTTCAACATGTGGACAATACATTGAAGATCCTTGGCTTGTACAGTTTATTGATGATCTTAAAATGCAAAGCACAGAATTTAATTTATGGTGGCCTTTATATGAGATCCAAAGTAATAGTGAAAAATACAAGCAATTGAACCATCCTAATGCAGGAATATTGGATTTTGAGGTTAGTAATTTTGATGTTTCTGATAATTCCGGCTTAAAAATGATTGTACATACTCCCTTATCAGGAACGGATACTGCTGCGAAAATTAAATTATTATTGGATGGGTAAATAATAATTTAATACTTCCCATTCTTGAAGTTTACTATCAGGTAAGGCATGAATAAAAAATTACTTCCGCTTTCCACGCGTGTGTGACGAGTAAAGTCCACACATGAGCGAAAATTATAGCGGAAGTTATTTTTGGACCATAACTAAAGAAAATGGGAAGTATTTTATTGTGGTACAAGGTGAAATTAAACTGGCTTACCCCAACACAACTTCCACCTTATGATTCTTTCCATCATCGACAAGGGGAATGGAGTTATTAAGCTTCTTGCCGTCCATTACAATCTTACGCACACCCCTGCTGACTCCCTGAGGATTTCTAACCTCTATCCTGTAGCTTGAGCTGCCGTAACTGTAATCTATTGAGTATCCTTTCCACTTCTTAGGAATACAGGGGTCCATAATAATAGAGTTTCCATCCTTTTTAAAACCAAGAATATACTCAATTCCTGATTTATAATACCAGCTGGCAGATCCGGTGTACCAGGTCCAGCCCCCTCTACCTATGTGAGGGGAAATAGCATAAACATCTGCAGGCATAACATAAGGTTCTACCTTATATTTGCATATTTCCATCTGTGTTCTGGTATGATTAATGGGGTTTATTAGATCAAATAGTTCCAAAGCCTTGTCACCATCGCCAAGTTTTGCAAATGCTATTATGACCCATGCTGCAGCGTGAGTATACTGGCCGCCGTTTTCTCGTACCCCTGGAATGTAGCTTTTTATATATCCAGGCTCTAAATCGCCTTCATCAAATGGAGGTGTCAGAAGTTTTATAAGTCCTTCATCTCTTTGTATAAGATAATTTTCAAGGGAGTTCATGGCTTCACGAGCACGATTCTTGTCTCCGCCCTCGGAGAATATAGCCCAGGACTGGGAGATTGAGTCAATTTTACACTCGCTGTTTTCAATTGAGCCTAAAGGCTGCCCGTTGTCAAAATATGCCCTCCTATACCAGCTTCCATCCCATGCATTAAGTTCTATTGCCTGAGCTATGGCTTTTGCAGCTTCTATATATCTTTTGGATTCTTCATGCTGCTCTTTTTGTTGGCATAGCGGAGCAAATGCATTGAGAACAGAGTATAAAAACCAGCCAAGCCAGACGCTCTCGCCTTTTCCTCCATTTCCTACAGTATTCATTCCATCATTCCAGTCTCCCGATCCCATGAGCGGAATACCATGCTCACCGTATGCCAGAGACCTTTCAATGGCTTTCTTGCAGTGCTCATATAGTGGCTCTTTAAGCTCGGATGGGCGAGGGCTTGAGTATCTCTCATCCTCAAACTCCTTTAAAGGCTCATCTTCAATATATGGAACCATCTCATCCAGAATTTTATGGTCATTGGTTACCCTTATATATTCAGCTGTCACATATGGCAGCCAGAGAAGGTCATCGGAAAAGCGTGTCCTTGTTCCTTTACCGGAAGGTTCATGCCACCAATGCTGAACATCTCCTTCAACAAACTGATGGCTGGCATGAAGCAAAATCTGATTACGTGCGATTTCAGGCCATATGCTTATGAGGGCAAGACAATCCTGAAGTTGATCCCTGAAGCCAAAGGCACCCCCTGATTGATAAAAACCTGAACGTGCCCATAGCCTGCAGGCTATTACCTGGTATAACAGCCATCCGTTCAGCATTATATTCATGGAGCTGTCCGGCGTTTCAACCTGTATTGTTTCCAGCTTGCTCTTCCAGAAGTTTCTTACTTCTTCATATGACTTCTTTGCTGCATCAAAACTGCTATATTTTGATACCAGATTATAGGCATCTTCAGCATTTTTGCCGGAGCCTAAGAGGAACACAACCTCTTTTTCTCCATTAGGCTTAAGGTCTATGCTTATTTGCATGGCAGCACACGGGTCAAAGCCTGTACCTAGATTACCGGATAGCCCGTTTTGTAATAGTCCGGTTGGATAGGATAGTTTTCCGTTTCCAAAAAACTCCTTCCTGTCACCTGTAACTGTTCTGTCCCTTTCTGTGACATCTATAAATGCCACCCTTCCATGAAACTCTTCATTATAAGGGTTTTCAATGAAGAGAGTGCCATTATCATTCTGCCAGGTTCTTAGATGCATTGCTGTAGTTTGATCGCTGACACCCATGACAGGCCTTACATAATAAGTAAGAGTGAGGCTCTGGCTGTTTCCTGTGGTGTTAACCAGTTTTATTAGATTTATTTTTACAGCAGCATCTTTGGCTGCAATTTGTACAAGGTTGTGCATTATACCGTTGCTTTCATGCTCAAAAGCGGAATATCCGAAGCCGTGGGTTACATTGTAGTCAGCATCCTGTCTTACCGGTAATGGCGTTAGAGACCATATTTTGCCGCTGTCCCTATGACACATGTAAAATATTTCCCCTGGCGTATCGGATACTGGGTCGTTTGACCATGGTGTAAGCTTGTTTTCACGGCTGTTTTCACTCCATGTATATCCAGAACCCGATTCAGTTACAAGGAAGCCGAAATCGGGATTTGAGATGATATTTGTCCAGGGCATTGGAGTAAATTCACCTTTTTCAAGCCTTATAACAAATTCATTGCCCATTTTGCTAAACCCTGATGACAACATGCCTTTCGCCAAACTTGCTGTGTAGGCTTTTGATGTGATGTTCGCATCATATTCTTTATAGAGAGAAGCATATTTCACCTGGTCGGATAATGAGCCCTGGTTTCCTTTCAGCACCAGTCTTGATACAGAATAAATGAGTGCAATACCCTCACTGGACATGCTGTTTCGGTTTAAAAGGTATACGCCGCCCGGCCTATTGATTATATCATGGGCATGGCTTGATGATACAATATCCATGAGTATTGAGCGAAGGGGATTACTGTATCCACCTTCTTCTTCGTTCAGTATGACAAGGTCAACTTTTAGCCCCTTAAGCTTCCAATATTCATGTGCTTTTAAAACATCATAAACAATGTCTGTATCCAATGATTTGCTCAATGCCACAGTTACAATCGGCAAATCTCCGGATATCCCGTAAGGCCAAAGGGAAGATTGTCCTCTGTTGTTTTCTTTTATGAAGTCGCTATAGTTTCTCCTTAACGGGCTAAGGAATAAAACATGGGAGATCATATCCTGGTATAGTTCCAGGTCTTTATAGCTGATATTTAGATATCCGGCCTCAACCTGGCTGCGAGTTTGTGCAAGCTTGAATCCGCCTTCAATAGCCTCCGGTGTAGAATATTTATGTGCTAGCTCCAAAGCAGTATCGCGACCCTTGCTGACTCCCGTTATTAGGGAGATTTTTGCTATTTGCTTGGGCTGAATCCTTACCCTGACTCTTGTGCTCATTATTGGGTCAAGAACAGAACCGGCACTACCGGATAGAGGTTTTGCACGCTCTAAAACAACAGGATTTGATATGGTATGGCCTCTTCCTATAAACGCCAGCCTGTCTGTTTCGTATTCAGGACTTCCCATTGTCTCACCTTCAACAAATACAGTGTTAAAGAGCCAATAGATCTTATCCGACTCTGATCTTGGACGCCTTACTGCAAGGAGTGTATTCAAATCAGGTACAAGCTCGGTTTTTACAAATAGATTGCTGAAAACCGGGTGAGCAATATCAGCATTTTGCGGTGCCATAACAACTTCAAAATAGCTTGTAATTTCCAAGTCAACAGATTTTTCACCAATGTTTTTTATAGATAATCGTCTTATTTCAGCATTATCCTCTGATGCAACTGTTACTTCGGTTACGGTCTCAATATTGCCGTCAATTCTTTTGAATCTGGCTTTATCTGAGGAAAATGCTACTTCGTATCTGTCAGGTCTCTTATTTATAGGATCGTAGGTTGAGGACCATAATGTATTGTCTTCCATATTCCTTATATAAAAGAACATGCCATTTGTATCAAGTGTTATGTCCTCCCGCCACCTTGTAACGGCAGTAAGATTGTTTTTGCTGTAACCTGTTCCCCTATCCGTTATCATGACACAATAGCTTCCATTTGAAAGGAGGTGTGCCTTTGGCAGTGTAAAATCAGGTGCAGTAAATTTACGCAAAGATACTCTGCCTTTATAAACCATATCTTTGTATGGAACTACCTTTTCCTTGTTTTCCATTGCAGAGGTAAAGTCAACAGGAACCTTTTCCTGAAGCAAAAGCTCCCCTGCCCTTACAACAGGATCGTTATGAAAACGCACCTGCATTATGTTCCTGTTTAAAAAGTTGTTGAGGGAAAGAAGGCTCATACCTTCATGGTGAACCATGTAGCTTTTGACAACTGCTTTTCTCGAACCGAAAGGAAGTCTTTCTGCTGTATAGTCAATAGCTTCATAAAACCCGTATGCACCGTCAAGACCCTCCCTGCGAAGCCTTTTAATATTATCTACAGCACTCTTTGGGTCTACAAGGAGTGCAAGAAAGGTAGAATATGGAGACACAACGGTGTCTTCAAGAAGACCGCGCTTAAGGCCGAGCCATGGAACCCCAACTGCTTTATACTGATAGTTGAGATCAATGTCAAGGGCATAAAACCCCGATTCTGATACACCCCATGGGACACGTTTATGTCTGCCGTATTTTTTCTGGCTTCTCACTACAAAGGAGTAGGTCTCATCGAGCAATGTATTTTTGTAGTTCTTCATAAGAATTAGGGGCATAAGATATTCGAACATAGTTCCGGTCCATGAAACCAATCCTCTGTAGAAATCTACAACAGTAATGTTCCTGCTAAGCCTCGACCAATGTCTTGGCGGCACTTCGCCTCTTGCAACTGCTATATAGCTCGTCTGCCTCGCTTCTGATGCAAGGAGATCATAATATGAGTTGGTCAGCCTGTTTTCTTCCAGATTGTATCCAATGGAAAAAAGCTGCTTCTTCGAATCATAAAGAGGATTGAAGGTTGTTTTTTCAATTATGCTGCTAACTTTTTCTATTATATGCTCGTACTTGCTGTTAAAATTATTTATGTTATTCAAAGCTTTGTAAATAGATGCATGCAAACTTTGCAACCACTGGTAGCTGCCGTTTGTCTTGTCCTTGCAGTCATCCATTATGCATTCAACCTCATAAAGTACTTTATTATAGGTTTCAGCTAATTCCAAAGGACCCATAGTTATTCTTATTTTTGCGGTGGCATCTTCAGCAAGCCTTAGTATATCTCTATTACTTAATCCGGCACCTTTAGCGGGATTTGACCCTAAACCGTGAAGGCCTAAGTCAGGCAAAGGAGACTTGTTGCCATGAATATCCATACCATCGGAGGCATCTTTGAGAAATATATTTTTGTTATAATCATCGTTTATATCGGAATGCAAAACAACTCCAGGATTTTCATGAGGGTCACGGGCAAATATCCTGGATGCATTATGGAAAACATCAATCCATGGATGATACAAATCCAATTCTTCTCTTAAGGAAGTAATCATTTTTTGAAGCTTGTAAAGCCATGGAGACTTTCTAATGTTGTGGCCTGTAATACTCTTTGTTATTTCTTCAAGGGTTCTTTTCCAGGTAAAAAGGCTTCCATTGCCATCAGATGGAAATACATCCATAGGATCTAATCTGTTTAGCTCTATTCCGCTTTCAAGTGATGCGAGAAAAGCAGTGTCATCAATACCCTGTATATATTTTCTGTCGACCAAAGGGTTTTTTTGATAATCATACAGACCTTGTCTGAATGCTATAAGATAGCAAACAAGATTACCGCTGTCCACAGTGGATATATAACGAGGTCTTAAAGGCCTTAAAGTGCGAGTATCATACCAATTATAAAGATGATTGTTCCAAAGCTCCAGCTTATCAATTGTAGACAGCGTTTTTGAGGTTCTTTCAATCATCTCGTGGGTACCGATATACCCTAAGTCCCTTGCAGCGAGAAAAGACATAAGACCAAGACCGATGTTTGTTGGAGATGTCCTATATGCCACGCCGTTAGGAGGATCTTCCTGGAAGTTATCAGGGGGAAGGTAGCTGTTCTTATGATTGATGAACTCTTCAAAATATCGCCAGGTTTTTCTTGAAATAAGTCTAAGATCCTTAAGGTCGTCTTCTGAAAGTTGGAAGGACTCATCCGAACTTATTTGGCTTATAAAATAAGCAATAAATGGAGATGATGACCAGATAATTAAAAGAGGCAGCGTAAATACAGCGGAATTTGGCTTTATTATAATTGCAAATCCCAATACACCCAATGATATTGGGGCTGTTATGTTCATTTTATTCCAAAAACTCAGAACTGTATTTTTTTGATCCTTTTCAACATCAGCGGCAGTAACCCACAGCAGCATATTCTTTTTGCTGATAAATACCCTGTAAAGAGTGGTTATAATGGCCTCGGTTACCAAATAACCCTGATAGGGCAAAAATGCAAACTGAAGCAAGAGTTGGTATAAGCTTGCCTTAATTCCTGAAATTACAGGCATATGCCGTTTAACCCTATTTTTAATCATCCTTAATGATGCAATATAATCGATAATTGAGGTTATTATTGGGAAAAAAACGAAAAACAATGATAACCCCAGCCAAAACAGGCTTGATCCCGGTAAAATGGAGAAACCTGACACGATCAGTAAAAGAATGGAAGGTGCCACAAGGCTTCTACGCATATTGTCAAATATCTTCCAGATGGAAATTAAATTGAGCGGATTTTTTATGGAGTTTCCGTTTTTATCCTTCACTTTTTTCATTAACCATGGCAGCAACTGCCAATCGCCCCTTGTCCACCTGTGCATTCTCTCAGTATAAGATGCATAGCTTGCAGGAAATGAATCAACAAGTTCAATGTCCGTTGCAAGCCCGGTTCTAAGATAGGAACCTTCAAGCAGGTCGTGGCTTAAAACTCTGTTTTCAGGAATTGCATTATAAAGAACCTTCTGAAATACTTTAAGGTCATAAATTCCCTTTCCTGTAAATATGCCCTCATTGAATACATCCTGATAGATGTCGGAAATGGCACAGGCATAAGGATTTATACCCTCCTGGCCTGTATACATCCTGGAAAAAAGTGTTTTATTGGCACTTTGGATCTCGAACCCTATATGTGGCTGGATAAGTCCATAACCATCAACAACTATATTCTTTTTTTCATCCACAACAGGTTTGTTGAGAGGATGTGCCATGATTCCTATAAGCTTTTTTATACTGCCTATGGGCAAAATTGTATCTGCATCAAGCGTCAGCACATAGTTGACCTTTGGTATGGAGTTATTGCTGCAGGACATGATGCTGTAACTGGTATCTTCAGAGCCTGTAAGAAGGCTGTTAAGCTCTACCAAAGCACCTCTTTTTCTTTCCCATCCCATCCATTTTTTCTGTACATTATTGAATTTTCTGTGCCTGTGGAAATAATAAAATATATCAGCTCCGTTATCTCTTTTATACTTGTTATTGAGCCTCCTCATGCCGTTTAAGCCTGCATCAACAATCATCTGATCCAGCTTGCTCTTTTCATCAGGAGAATCCTTGAAGTCTCCAGCAAGTGCGAAATAAAGGTTGTTTTCCTTGTTGGAAAGATAATGCCGCTCCAAATTGCTTACAAGCTCCTCAACTCGCTTTTCATCAGGAAGAAGGGCCGGAATTACTACCAGTGTGCTGTGTTCTTCTTCTAATCCATCTTTGAGCTCAAGCCGGGGAAGAGTTGAAGGCTTTGTGGTGTTGCATAGAGTCCAATTCACTAGGCTGGTTACTATTTCCGATGCAGGGATAATAACAATTAAGCCTGTAAAAATGGACAGGGAAAGAGCGTTGTTTATTGAGAGGCTATAGGTGTAGTGCATTAAAAAATATGTTATGAGTATAGTGGGCAATATTATTGATCCAAGGTACAGTGATGCAGCATGCCTTTTAATATTTGAGGCAAAGCTTCTAAATATTGTGGGCTTGTAGTTTATAGCCTTATGAAGCTCTGCTGTTCCATCACCTGCTAAATAATAGCCTACATGTTTTTTTCGTTCATCATAATCATTTTGTGAGCCTTGGGCATAGGATTTGGAAAGCTTTACAGCCTCTTTTGCTATACGAATCTCTGTGGTTCTTGATACAGCAGCGATTTCCTCAAGCTTTTGCCTGTAAAAACTCCTGGTACAAGGATCCATCAAACGGTATGATTCATCCTCACTTAATGCCTGTTCAACATTACTGATTTCATCGAATACAGTTGACCAGTCAAAAGAGGATAGAAATTTAAGGCTCAATATAGAATTACCTATTGATACCGAGTATGATGCTTGAATGTTGTGTTCCTTTTGGCACATATCTGATGTGCTGCTGCCATATTTGGAAAGAATATCATCCAATGTTCCGGAGAGCTTTGCATAGCCCCTTCCGGACTTTCTTAAGCGATAAGACAAGTGCTCGATAAAGGATGTGCTTATCTGCTCAGTGGATTTGAGTCTTGCCTCAATGCTTTTTATAAATTTGAGGGTATTAATATCCTCACTCTTTAAAACACTTTCTATTAGTTCATCAGCTAATTGCCATTCCTTAATTGTGAGATTCAGTTTTTCACAAATAACTTTAATGCTCTCTATAAGCAAAATTCTTATCATGGCAGGCATAGCCCATATTTCCCTGTCGGACAGGCTGCTGTGGCTCTGGTATGCCTTGAGGTAATTCAAAATAATTCTGTCATTAATCTGGCCGCCTGTATGGGATACCAGCTCTGCAGCTATGGCATATATGCGTGCATAACCCTTTAATGGTCCGCATTTTAAGACTGGAAGCCTTAGATATGTCTCTCCTGAAATATCCTTTCTTACAACCTTGGCCTGCTCATCCAGTATGTAAAAGTTGTCCAATAACCATTCAGCAGCTGGTGGAACAGCGTTTTTGCTGCTTGCAGCATTATTTAATTCCTTGTAAACAGATTTTATGAAGTCATAGTTTTCGTTCATATTCAAGACCGGCCAGTTGTTATATCTGATGTTTTTTGAAACTGTGTGGTCTATGGCGATTTTCCTTGCGTGCTCTTCAAGCTCTTCACAGGTTAGGGAGGTGTCATTCATCTTTATTATATGAAGCTGCCTGAACCTCTTTATATTCACCCAGAATAAGACAGTAAAGACTGCAACAATTCCAATCAGTATTATAGGGTTAATATTTAAAGTCATTGTGTTAATATCTCCTTTGCTTCTGGTATGAAAGTGTATTATTTATGATTTACAAAAATCAACAATTTAATAAGTGGGATTATATGCCATAAACAAACACCCAAGGTATTAATAAATGATTAGTTGATCAAACAATTTATTGATCAAATGGGCATTTCAAAAAGCTGAATATATCATATTATGTACAAAATACTTGGATAACCGTATTTTTTGAAATGCCCTTATACATAGAAGAAAGCAAAAAGAGACATAATAAATAACAAAAACAAAGGAGTTGTAAAAGCTTGGACTCAATAAGAGCTAAAGAAATAATTTCCTCTGGAAAGTTAATTCAGGTTTTATACCAGGGATCTCCTGTATGGTTGGAAAATGTGAAGGATAACAATACAGCTGAGGTTACAAGGCTGGATAGGAAGGATAAAATTGAGGTGCCGGTTTATTTGCTGGTAGAAGATAAAGAATTGGTGTAAGTGTTTTAGTGGAATTAAAAAGATACCAAACTGTATAAAAGGCATGATTGAATATTAATTCCCGTTTATAGCGTGTGTTCACGAGTTAGGTTTACACGAAAGCGAAATTATACGGGGAGTTATATTTTCAACATGCCTAAGTTGGGTATCTTTATTTTATTAATCAACAAGAGGCTTATTACCTATGCTCCCATCGCTTATTTATAAGCCTGCCTCTGTCATATGTATAAGTAAAAAACATGTTTGATACCATAAGCTCAAACTCATATTTCTCAATACGATGTTTTAGTGCCATGTTTCTGATGTTTTCAATAAAGTAATTTTCTATAGATTCCATAAAACGCCTGTCCCTGGAATATGATCTAAGGTCCGTTTGATCATATCGGCTTTGCAGAAAGGCAATTTTATAATCTCTTTCATTTGAAAGATAGCTGAAGAATCCATCAAAATTGATGGTGAATCTATCATAACTGAACGCGAAGTACTTATCCATAATTTCAATATTCAGAGTTGTAAATCTGTTTTCCAGAAGTTCAATGATGTATTTGCTTGGAACTGCAAGAGACAGGTTTTGACCTTCGTGAAAACCTGCAGTGGTTATACCCACAAGCTCGCCGAACATATTAAGAAGAGCTCCTCCCGAGCTTCCTGATGAGGTTGGCGTGGTTATCTGAATAAAGTCAAACCTGTCATATTGTCTGAAACCTGATACAATTCCATCGGAAAAGGTATTCATTAGTCCAAACGGGCTTCCGATAGCAACAACTCTTTGACCTCTCACAAGATCTCCAGTTCTGGAAATCTCTATTGGAGGAGTTCTGAAGTTAATTTTTATAAGTGCAAGATCCTTGTGAACATTGGCATTTATTACTGTATATGTAACATATGGTCTTTCTTCATCCATACCCTCGAACAGAACACCAAAGAAGCAGGCACCTTGCAGTACATGATAATTTGTCACTATAAGGCCATTGTTGCCTATTACCACTCCAGAGCCCCTGTGGAGAAACTCTCCTGCTTCGTTAAATGCCAGTATCATAACAGTTGATGTGGAGAGAGCAGCAAGTTCTTCCAATGACATTTCACGCCTTCCGTTTCCTGAATGATCCCTTCTAACGGTATGTGGTGCTGTAATGGTAATTGAAGGCGGAGGTTGAACCGGATGCTGAATCGGAGATTGAATAGGATTTTGAACAGGTGATTGGACTGATGGGGGTAAGCCAGGATTATATGAACTCCCAGGTGGTGTATTATTTTGTTGCATAGCTTTAACGGGAAATTTTTTAAATTCCTCAGTCTTTGGAAGCTTTACCAAATAGGAATGAACATTGCTGTTATCTATTTCACCAAATTTACCATCAGTCATTGTGTTTATATACAGCACATCTGCACCTAACTTTGAAAGGACTAATAGAAAGTAGACCTCATGCTCTTTAATATTTCCATAGAAAAGAACCTTTGGATTATGTACGGCCGTTTGAAAATCCATGTTTCTGAATATTTGGGATGCAAATTTCTTTACCCAGCAAAGCATTTTGATGCAGAAGTTTTTAAATATGGTGGAAGTAATTGCGGGTGAATTTTTTTTGTAAAGATTTATAATATCTACAAGTGCCTTTTGAAGGGTATTGGTTAACGGCCCTGCAGAGATTTCAAATAATAGTCTTGGTATATCGCATATGGAAATAAATTCTTCCGTTGCTGACTCTAAAAACTTATCCTGCCATAGTTTGTTAATTTCTAGTGATATATCATTGTCAATCAATATTGGTATGTTTTCTGTAAATTTAAGATACACATTTCCAAGGCCCATTAGTTTACAGTCAAGGTCAGCCAGATTGTCATAGTAGCTATTTACTGGCTCTGTTATGCCGATCAACCGGCAGCAGTATACAGGTATTGTTGTTGAAGCACCTTTTGTATAGTCTTTTCTGTTTGCCAGTGGAGACATGATGTCATCCATTATCTTGTCCGAACGCAGCATGATAGTTTTAATCGGCTTTGATACATTGATCATAATATAAAGCTCCATTTCCATCAATAATTTATATATAAATAAACAAGCTATATTATAATTGTATATTAAAGAAAGTCATAACAGCAAGATTTTTTATATTAATAATCGCAATTTTGTCCAATTTTCTTTACGTGACAATTTTGCTGTCATATTGCATAATTTTGCTATGGATACCAGAAATGTTAACTGAAAAAATAAAAAAATTACAAATTCTTGTTGGTTCACTTCAAAAATATATAACCTATCTGTAATTTTATGTACTCGTTTTAATACAATATTCAAAATTATGTCACATTGTAACAAGGCAATATAATCGGTTGAAACCAGAGGCTTTAAGGAATAACATATTATTATAAAAGATGAGATAACCAATTTAAGACAGCAGTATTGTTAGTTGTTCTGATTTGAGGGGGTGACCGGCATTTATATATAGATTAAAAGTGATAAATCTTTACATTTGCCTATCGTAAATGTAAGATTAATAACACTTTTAATCATAGATTGATATATAGTTCAGTTTTCAAAAGGCTACAAATCTTAAATTGGTTATCTTTATATATACCTAAATAAAGAGAGAACGTCCGAGGGAGGGAAAGATAATGAAAAAATCAAAGAAAGTATTGGCATTGCTTGTATGTATTTTTATGACAGCCGGTTCATTGACAGCATGTTTGTCTGATAAAGACGCCGGTGACTCAGGAAATAACCAAGAAGCATCACCTGTGGCAAATAATGGTGAAAATACAAATAAAGGAACTAAAGATCCGGCAGATTACAAGGGAGAAATAGCATTTTGGCACTTTAACAGCAGTGAGGGACCAAAGATAGTTGAGGCATTCAATAAGCTATATCCAAATATTAAGGTTAAATTGACCATTGTTTCAGACAGAGATTCCCAGTATCAAAATAAGCTGACATCTGCCATAAGAGCAGGCACTGGAGTACCGGATGTATTTGTAGCTGAATCGGCATTTGCAAAAAGGCTTGTTGAAATGCCCGATGCATTTGCAGACCTTACTCAAAGGGCAAAGGATGTAGCATCAAAAATGATTCCATTTACAGTTCAGGTAGGAACAGATAAGAATGGAGTGTTAAAGGCATTATCTCACCAGGCAGCCCCAGGAGCTATAGCATATAAGAAGCCGGTTGCAAAAAAATATTTGGGAACAGATGATCCTAATGAAATTGCTAAAATGTTGTCTTCAGAAGAAAAAATGCTTGAAACGGCAAAAACTCTTAAGGAGAAGAGCGGCGGAAAGGTTTCGCTATTCCCAACATGGGAAGAACCCAAGAAAATGTATTTGGGAGCACGAAGCCAGGGCTGGGTTGTTGATAATAAGCTGAATATTGACAACAAAGTTATGGAGCTGGTTGATTTTGCAAAAACACTGAGAGATAATAAGTATGAGGCAGCATTAACCCAATGGACGCCTGGTTGGGCATCAGCTATAGCTAATGATGAAAAGGCAATGGTTTGGGCATGTCCGCCATGGGAGTTCCGTGGATTATTAACTCAAACGACACAAAAGCTGCAAATGGAGGCAGATGGGGTATCACAACAGCACCATTCAATTACTTCTGGGGAGGTACATGGATGGGTATCTACGCAAAGTCACAGCAGCAGGATCTTGCTTGGGAATTTGTCAAATTCTTTACAGCTAATAAAGATACATTGAAGAAGTGGGCTTTAGACAATCAGGATTTCCCAAACAATCTGGATATAATTGCTGAAGGAGCACCTAGTGACAGCAAGGTTGTAGGCACAAATCTTTTCAAATTCTATCAACCTTTCGTTAAAGATATTAACGGTGAAGTACTTACACAATATGATGATATTATTGAGAGAACCTTCGATGATGTAATGACATCATATCTTGCAGGAAAATACAAGACAAAGGATGATATGCTTAAGGCTTTCAAGGATAAGGTAAAGTCAAACTTAAAAGATATTCAAGTTGATTAAATATAAGTCCCCCTAGAACTTATATTAGTCAGATCATAAATTAGCGAGATATGAGAACTGTTTGACCGGTTCTCATATTTCATTAAGAACATAATAAACGGTAATTTGAAAATGCTGCATAAAAGATTAATATCTACATTAACACTTTTAATATAATCAGTTTTAATATAATAAAAATAGGGGGGATGCATATGGAGGTAAGTAATTTATCTGAATTTATGAGCTTGCTTTGGCCGGATTTGGGGAAATTAAAAGAGGTAAAGCAAGTCGTTTCTGAAGATGATTGTATGGTTTCAAATCTTGAATTGAGTGAGATTGCAAAGGCTCTAAGCCCGGACTCAATACATTTGGTATCAATAAGAGATATCTTAACTAACTTTAGTGAGGATATTGATGTTATAAATTATAGGCTGGACATTGTTGAAGATTTACTTCAAAATCCTATAATAGTCTCGTGTTTTAAAAAGATACTGCCATTATTGGATGAAATGGCAATTGTAAGTTCCCGGAAAATATCACATGAAGTCCTTTTGCAAGAAACGGCTTCTCGAGTTGGTGAGCTTGAGACTTATGTTACTTGTATACTGGAATTGAAAAAGGCTTTTGATGATGCAGGAACAAACCTGAAATCAGATGGACTAAAGAAGCTTTACAAAGCTGTAAAAGGTGTAACTGAAGATAATATATTCAGGTCAATGGAAAAAGAGCTTCCTGAACTTTTGAAGGGTCTCAGAAAAATATCAAGTGTTACACTGGGAATAAATTTTAATGCGAAACTCAATCCAATTGAATTTACTATAGTATCAATAAATGAAGAACCATATAAAGAAAACACATTGCTAAACCGTTTATTTAATAAAAAATCATCTGAACAATATACTGGAATTTCACCAATTGTCACAATTGAAGCTGTAGAGACTTTGAAGTATAATCAGGTCATAAAAGAGCCCAATCCTTTTCATGTTGCTATTTTCAGAGAATTGGACAAGATAACTCAATCTGCTGCAAAACCTATAGCACAGGCTATAGCCAAATATATAAAAATAAATGCAAGGCTGTTACTTGATATAAGAACTGATATGGTGTTTTTGTTGGGAATGGAAAAGTTGATATCAAATATGAAAAAATCAGGGCTTAGAATGTGTAAACCCAAGGTACTGCAAAAGGAGAAGAGGCAGTGCAGCATTAAAGGAATGTATAACATTAATCTGGCATTAAACATGCACTATAAAGATCCACAAGTGGATTTAACCACAAAAATTATTTCCAATGATGTTAATTTTGATGAGAATGGCAGAATATTTATCCTGACTGGACCGAACCAGGGTGGTAAAACAACCTATACTCAGGCTATAGGGCTAACCCAGATTCTTTTGCAGTTAGGCTCATATGTTCCATGCGATAAGGCGGCCATGAGTCCGGTAGACAGGATATATACCCACTTTCCCGTGGAAGAAAGGCCTGATTCCAGATTGGGAAGATTGGGTGAGGAATCAAAGAGGCTTAATGATATATTTCAGAAAGCAACTGGATACAGCCTTATTTTATTAAATGAATCACTACAAAGTACCAGTCCTTATGAAGGGTTTTACATATCAAAAGAGGTTACCATGGCATTAAAACTTCTTGGAGCACGTTCAGTTTTTGCAACCCACTTTCATGAACTAGCGGAGGATCTGGAAAACCTTAATTCAAATTTACCGGGAGACAGCAAAATAGTCAGTCTGATTTCGGGTGTCATAGAAAATAGTGATGATAGCGATCTTGAAGCAGCAAAAAGAACTTACAGGATAGTGCCGGGTTTACCCCAGGGGAAAAGTTATGCAAAAGATATAGCTTCAAGACATGGACTAAGCTTTGAGAAGCTGGCATGTACTTTAAAGGATAGGGATATTATAGAAGAAGTACCTCCAACATTGTTATAGGGGTATTAAAATTAATAGATCTAGATCTACAGGAATAAATATGAGGGGGAATAATATGATTAAAAAAATCATTTCTTTGACACTTTCTACAGTACTTATTTTTGGTATAACAAGTGCAGCTGCTGCATGTAACAAACCTTCAGTAAGAGATGGTAATTTCAGCGGGAAGTTGAATGTAGGCGGATATTCAATGTATATCGAAGTGGAAGGTAAACGTCAGCATGGACTGCCTACTGTAGTATTTGAAAACGGTAACGGTGACAGCCATGAAATTTGGGACAAGGTTGCACCGGAAATAGCTAAGAAAACCCGTGTTGTTACATATGACAGAATTGGCATAGGTCAATCGGATTCTCCCGATAGAAGCAAAGTGAATTACACTGCGGCAGGTGAAGTACAGCGGCTCCACACCCTTCTTAAGAAAGCTGGAGTAAATGGACCTATCGTTTTGGTGGCACATTCCATTGGTGGACTGTATGCCCGTGAATATAAGTACCTTTATCCTGATCAGCTTAAAGGAATTGTATTCATTGATTCTGCAGTGGAATATCAAGAAAGTAACGCATTTCCAGAACTTGATAATGAAACAATACTGGCAATGATTGCAGCTGGGCTGTCAGGCGGTACCGGCATTCCGTATGAATTGAGTGCGAATGACTTAATTAACACTTACAAACAAATTGATACGGCTCAAGCAACTGACCCTCTGAGAAATCTTCCCATTGAAGTATTGTCAGGAGGAAACCACGGAGCTCCGGAAAACTTTGAAGTGATTTTGGCTGAAGGACAAGCATATATAGCCAGCCTGTCTAACCTTTCTATCCATAAAACAGATCCAAACAACGGGCATTATCTACATCAGGACAATCCGTCCTTTGTAATCGATGGCATCAATGAACTGCTTGCACGGTTAAAATCTGCTAACCATAATCGATAGGTGAAATTCAACAGAAATTACAAAATCTAATACCTGAAAATTGTGTGCAAAAAAATAGACCAGCAAGCAGAAAATTGTTTGTTGGTCTTTTTATCTTTTATGTCTATTTATAAGCATTTCCAATTCAATGTCTTCTATATCCTCACAACTGTAGCGTGCTTTGTTGTATGAAGAAGTCAGATCTGAAACGTCCTCTTTATAAACCCTTTCAAGCTCTTTGGCAAGTTCATTTGGTGTAAGGCTATTTTTAAACCCAAAGCCTTTTTTTATAAAGCTGAGTACTTTTTGCCTGTATATAAACCTGACTTTATCTCTGTTTGTCAAAAGGTCTTTCCAGGACCTTTCTTTACTGAAAAGGTGTAAAAAGCTTTTTACATTAGGCCAATAATTTGAAGGAGACTTTAGTAAAATTTCTCTTTCATCCACATACCCAAGTGTATTTTCTTTAACTATATTTTCTTCTGACTTGTTTGAAAGCCATATGGCTATTTTATGTATGAACTTAAAAATAACATATATGGTCAGGATTGCAAAACCTATTATTGCTGCTACTCTTAATATATTTGATATTACTTCAAGAATAGAAATATTGTTTGAAAATTTCTTGCCAAACATCTGTATTTCATCAGTTTGGACATTGCCATTTGTATTGAAAGATAGATTGCTAAAAAAACTATAGATCACTAAAACTACAGATTTAGCAAGAACTATTACAGAATTCCAAAAAGGCTTGAACCTTGATAAAGCAATAATTAACACCAATATAATGATTAATGAAGTTATGTTAAACTTCAAAATTGTGGAAGGGATATGGTTTTTGTCTCCTAATTTGAAAAAGGCTCCCTTCAGTTGGTCCAAACTGCAAAGGGATAGAAACACAACTATCATGAAAAGCCCGGCAATATTCAATAAGCCAACGTATGGATATAGGCTTTTTGACATGAGAAACAGCACGTTGAATACAAAATATGTGGCCAGGAGTAAATTGAAGACTGGTATAGGGGATTGTTTCATCCAATTGCTCTTGTTTATGCGAATTCCTCTGAATATTGAAAATGATGCCATAATTGCATATATGACGGAAAATGATTCAAATGAACCAATGATGAATGAAGCAGTTATCCCTATTATTGAGCTGATGACCACATAAATAGCATTGGATTTATTCCTAAGAAACCTGCTTAATAGTATACCTACCAAATAATAACCAACCAGCCCTGCAATAACCGTAAGAACTTGGCCATTTGGATATGCATATATGGTTAGGGCAAGCAGTATGGGAAAAATAAATAAAATTTCAATGGCTGATTGCATTAGCTTAATTGTAACGTGTTTTACAAAGTTTGGCATATAGACCTTCCTTTTAGCTGAAAGACAATCTTTTAGAGATAATGAATCAAATAAATTTGTTTATCAGATGTAATAATATTAATTTACCTCTCACCTAATATATTACCACATAAGCAGTAAAAATAATATCGTAATTATGCATAATGTAATCGTACAAGACAGCACTCGTTTAAATAGGGGCATGCAAAATGCAAAATTTTTTGGGTTATTTTTTCAACAAAAAACGCCGATATTTTAAAAAATACCCTTGTACACCCAATCACTTTCATTAAGCTATGATACATATGTTAGCCTGTGAGTTGAAAAGCTGCTAATCAGTATATATAAAAAGGGGCTGAAAAATGATTTATTCGTCATTTTTTTCGATATTGTTCTTTTCCGTATGCATTATTTCACTGGTCAGCGGGATACTAGTCGTAATAAACAATCATAAGGCACCTGCTAATCGGTGCTTTTTTGCCATAATTATATCGATTAATTTCTGGTCAGCAGGGCTGGCTCTTGCAAACATTGCTCCTGATACTGTGACATGCGAAATCTGGCGACGGTTTTCAGCCATTGGCTGGGGAACGGCTTACAGTATTATCCTTCACTTTATATTGATTATAGTCGGAAATAAAACCCTGCTTAAGAAATGGTGGTTCTATTTATTGCTATATCTGCCTGCCGTTATTACTGTATTTGCTTATGCAATTCCATCCGGTATAAATCCGGCACCGTATAAGCTACTTCATACAGAATTCGGCTGGACTAACGTAGCCAGCATCAATGAGTATAGTATATGGGATTGGATATTTTTCGTCTACTATATAGGATATGCGATTACCGGTTTGGTAATTTTGTTGCTGTGGAACAGAAAAGCGGTAGAGCATAGCATAAAGATGCAATCCCGTGCTATATTTCTTTCTTTTATGGCAGCTTTGATACTTGCATCATTAACAGATTTGGTGTTTGGTAATACCTTGGCCAAATTACCTCAAATGGCACCGATAATTTTGCTGATTCCTATTGTAACAATATATCACACTATCAAAAAGTATGGTTTTATAGTATCTAAGCCATTTGGCAAAAAAGCTAGTTATATGCGTATTATTATCAGTGTTATTCTGTATTTGATTTTTGCTTTTTTGCATATTAATATACCATCAAATAGTAGTTTATTTGGGTCGGATTATTTCGGAGGAGCTACCCTTAGAGGAATAGTAACGCAGTTGCAGATGATTATATCAATATATCTAGTACTAAAAGAAGATACACCGGGATATTTAGCAGCCGTTCTGTTGAATGTCGGCAGTATATTAAATTCAATAAATTTCATAATTCACAGCAAAACAACCGAGCCGCTGCCCGGGATCATTTCTAATATAGGTGTAATTTTACTGGTAGTACTTATAGCCACTTTTAAAAAGGAAACCGCCTCTAATATTGAAAAAATAAATAACCAAAGGAAAAGTCTTGAGGAATCTGAAAAAAAATTATTTCGAATGGCCTATTATGATTCCTTAACAGGATTATATAATAAAGACTGGTTTGTAGAACATTTGAACAAATCAATACATGCAGCAAAAAGAAATGTTTCCTTGATAGGCGTAATATTTATTGATTTAGACTCTTTTAAATCAGTTAATGATACAATGGGGCATACAACGGGTGATATGCTTCTAGGGCTGATGGCAAGTCGGCTTTCTTCCTGCTTGAGAGAAGAGGATACTCTTGCCAGATTTGGCGGAGATGAATTCCTGATAATGGTTTCCAATATTGAAAAACCGGAAGATCTCTATAAAATATGCGAAAGAATTATGGGTGCTTTTAAAGATTCGGTCTTAGTTCAGGATATGGAGTATTTTGTTACAGCCAGCGTCGGTGTGGCGGTATATCCGATAGACGGAGAGGACTCTGAGACTTTGATAAAGAATGCTGATATAGCCATGTATTTAGCGAAAAATAAAGGGAAAAATCAATGTATTTATTGTTCATCAGATATTAAAAACGGCACTGTTAAAAAGATGAAATTGACGAATAACTTGTACAGAGCACTTGATAAAAATGAATTATTTCTGTATTACCAACCTCAGATAAAAGCAGAAACACAAGAAATAATCGGATTTGAAGCACTTTTACGATGGAATAATGAAGAATATGGGATTGTTTCTCCCGATGTTTTTATACCAATGGCAGAACAAACTGGACTGATAAGGCCAATTGGATTGTGGGTTTTTAAAACTGCCTGTGAACAGCTTAAAGCATTCCAGAGCATATATAATAAAGATATCTGCATGTCTATAAACTTATCATTGGAGCAGTTGAAAGATACCGGTATCGCTGATAAAATCAGCAAAATATTGGAAGACACAGAAGCTGGTGCTAAAAACATCCAGATTGAGATAACAGAAAGCATTGCTTTTAATGAAGATCATTCTGTTTTGCAACATCTAAAAGATATTAAAAACCTTGGAGTTTCAATATCTATAGATGATTTTGGCACAGGTTTTTCATCTTTTACCCGGCTTAAAACATTCCCAATTGATTTGATAAAAATTGATATTGACTTTGTTCGTGGAATATCTTCAGGATCTCAGAAGGATATGGCAATTATTAGAAGTATTATTCAGATTGCAAAAAATCTTGGAATTGATGTACTGGCAGAAGGTGTTGAAACAGAGGAGCAGTTCAAGTTTTTGAGAGACAACCAGTGTGATATAATTCAAGGATTCTACTTTTACAAGCCCATGCCGGCAAGTGAAGTGGAATCAATATTAAGTTTTTTAGCATTTTATCATTAAGCACAAAACCTTTAAGTATAAACTCCTGCGGGGTCTTTGTTGCCCACTTTCTAAATTGTGTTGCTTTTTTGGAATTCACTCTATATCCTTCAGAAATAACCGCATCTAGATTATAGAACATAATTTCCCAATCAACCCGCCGTTTTTCCTCTAATCGAACTACTCGAAAATTTCGAGTAGTTCGATTTTCTTCTAGCTCACGGCTTTTATATCTCCTGCAAGTGGTAAGTGATGGTGTTTGATTCAGCATCAAAAAGTTCAGCCATAGAATTTTGTGTCAGCCAGAAATTTTCATCAGCAAAATAATCTACATTCTGAGTTCCTTGTTCTATGGAATATAGAATGATTTTCTCTTCTTGCATGATGTCCCTGCTGGTAATATTTAATTTACCAATCCTTATTATATCGTTGTTCCATAAAGTTTAAAATAATAAAGATCAATGTACTCTTTAGCTAATATGTAATTTTTATGAAAAAGTAGCCGATAAACTTATTATAAGAGTACTTTATTAAGGGGAAAATGAAAAGCTTTAACATAGAAATTATATTGAAATAACTGTAAGTGATGATACTATATAATATATATTTAAAATTTAGGAGGTAATTTACATGAAAAGGATAATTATAGCTATAGTTTCGGTTATTACATTAGTTATCGGTATTGCAAGCTTTGCAAGCTCTCAAGATATTACAGTGAAAGTCGATGGAAAAACAATTGCTTTTCCTGATGCTCGTCCTTTTATTGATAGTAAAAGTAATAGAACTATGATACCTGTCAGGTTTGTAGCTGAAAATTTGGGCTGTAAAGTTGACTGGAATAGTGAGTTAAAGGTTGTGTATATAAACAAAAATGGAATATTAATAGAATTGAAAATAGGAGTTTTAGAAGCTATTGCAGATGGTAAGGTAATAGCCCTTGATGCAAAGGCAGTTATCAAAGAGGATAGAACTTTTGTACCGCTGCGTTTTGTCAGTGAAGCTTTAGGTGCAAATGTGGAATGGAACGGATCCACAAGGACTGTATACATTACCACCGGCAAAACATCACCTACATTGGCACCAAAAGTGACGCCAGCCCCAACATCTATAGTCAATGAGGAATACAAAAAGATAGCAGATATGATAAGAACGGTGATTGAATTGGAGATGGCAAAAGAATGGGATAAGGTTTATAACTATTTATCACCAGAATCTCTTAAAAAGAAAGGAATAACAAGCAAAGATGGTTTTGAAAAGAAGTATGTAAAATTAAGCGGTAGCTATAATAATTTGATGAAATTGAAAAATCTGAAGGAATGTTATACCAAATGCTTGATTGAGAAAATAAATGATACCAAGGTAAGAGTTATATACGGAGTATATGGATATCCCAAGCCAGATGGTTATGCAATGTATTATGATTCCAGAAACTTAGTAAAAATAGACAGTAAATGGTACATAGATATAGAACCAATAATTGTAAAGAACACAGAACCGTTTTTATACGAGGAGGGTTATTAATTTGAAAAGGATCAAATTGAAAACAAAAATAATTATACTGATAATATTGGTGGTATACTTGACACAATATGTTTATGCTCAAATAAGAATAGATTATTATGATAATAGATATTACATAGACGATCCATTAATAAATGTGGTTAGCGGTGAAAGTGAAATAGATAAATCGGAAAAAATCATACTGGATTACGATGATACAGATGGTACATATAAAACTGTTTTTCGTTTCTATACATGGTGGCATGCAACATGCCACCATGTAGGCCATGATGAGTGGATACAATACAAGGTTTTTAAGGATGGCAGTCCGCCAGAAATGCAAGGAACAATGATAACATTAAATCAGTTGCCTCTAAGTACATACGATGCCAATAATCATAATTGGGGTGAATGGGCTGAGATCGAGAGGTTAGAAGCTACAGAAACGGATGACGGGTATGTAAAATATAAAAGGGAGTGTAAATACCAAAAGGGTTGGTGGGCAACTCTTGGAGCCCATGAACCTGATTATAAAACAGAAGTGATCCCTAAACTGAGTATAAAAAATCCGATAGTTACTCCTACTCCCACTCCTACACTTAAACCTAAACCGTCAGCGGCTCCAATAGGAAAAATAAAATTTGACCCTCCGTCATGCGAGTGGCGGAATCTTCCCCAGAATGTCAGGGTTTATGTTGATGGAAATAAAACAACAACCCAGTATGATTCGGATATAAGGCAGTATAGATACACAGTTACGGTAACAGATCCTGTCACATTGGAAACCACAACAGAAACAAGGACAGGCAGTACTTATTGGAGAGTTGAACAGGATTGGACAATAGATAAATTACTTGTCACAGGTCCCCTCTTAGACGGTGATAAAATTATTGATGCCGGCGGAACTATTACCATGACAAAAGAAGGTATTGGACAATTAAATGCTTGTGTATACAGTTGGAAGCCCGGTACTGCAAAATGGGTGTCGGGTGATCCGCCACGAGGGAGCTGGTTCTAAGGAGATAGAACAAAAGCTTAGGCAAGTTGAAAATATAACTTCCCGTATAATTTCGCTTCCGTGTTAACTTAACTCGTGAACACGCGCTCAAAGCGGCAAGTAATTTTTCAATCATGCCTTAGCTTATAATTTTTGTGGCATTATCTTTAACCTCTTTGACTATATTAACAAATTCCTTCCGCTTATCTTCATCAAATAATTTGATAAAGCTTTGGGGCTTATCAAAGGGAGGCCTGGTAAACTCTGCTATGCTCTCAACATAATATATTGAAATAACTGTAAGTGATGATACTATATAATATATATTTAAAATTTAGGAGGTAATTTACATGAAAAGGATAATTATAGCTATAGTTTCGGTTATTACATTAGTTATTGGTATTGCATGCTTTGCAAGCTCTCAAGATATTACAGTGAAAGTCGATGGAAAAACAATTGCTTTTCCTGATGCTCGTCCTTTTATCGATAGTAAAAGTAATAGAACTATGATACCTGTACGGTTTGTAGCTGAAAATTTGGGCTGTAAGGTAGACTGGAACAGTGAGTTAAAGGTTGTATATATAAACAAAAATGGAATATTAATAGAATTGAAAATAGGAGTTTTGGAAGCTATAGCAGACGGAAAGGTAATATCCCTTGATGCAAAAGCAGTTATAAAAGAGGATAGAACTTTTGTACCGCTGCGTTTTGTCAGTGAAGCTTTAGGTGCAAATGTGGAATGGAACGGAGCCACAAGGACTGTATACATTACCACCGGCAAAGCAACACCTACAATTGCACCAAAAGTGACGCCAGCTGCAACATCTATAGTCAATGACGAATACAAAAAAATAGCAGATATGATAAGAACGGTGATTGAATTGGAGATGGCGAAAGAATGGGATAAGGTTTATAACTATTTATCACCAGATTCTCTTAAAAAGAAAGGTATAACAAGCAAAGAGGGTTTTGAAAAGAAGTATGAAAAATTAAGTGGTAGCTATAATAATTTGATGAAATTGAATAATCTGAAGGAATGTCAAACCAAGTGCTTAGTTGAGAAAATAAGCGATACCAAGGTAAGAGTTATATACGGATTATATGGATATTCCAAGCCTGATAGTTATGCAATGGATTATGAATCCAGATACCTGGTGAAAATAGACGGTAAATGGTATATAGATATAGAACCAATAAATGTAAAGAATACAGAACCGTTTTTATACGAGGAGGGTTATTAATTTGAAAAGGATAAAATTTAAAATAAAAATAATTTTAATAATAATATGTGTAGTATACTTGACACAATATGTTTGTGCTCAAATGATAATAGATTACTCTGATAATAGATATTACATAGATGATCCATCAATAAATGTGGTAAGCGGTGAAAGTGAAATTGATAAATCGGAAAAAATCTTAAAGGATTATGATGATACAGATGGTACGTATAAAATTGTTCTTCGTTTCTATAAATGGTGGCATGCAACATGTCAACATGTAGGCCATGATGAGTGGATAAGGTACAAGGTATTTAAGGATGGCAGCCCGCCAGAACAGGTAGCAACAATGATAACATTCAATCAGATGCCTCTAAGTACATATGATGCCAATAATCATAATTGGGGTGAATGGGTTGAGATTGAGAGGTTAGAAGCTACAAATAAAGAAGATGGTTATATAAAATATAAAAGGGAGTGTAAATACCAAAAGGGTTGGTGGGCAACTCTTGGAGCCCATGAACCTGATTATAAAACAGAAGTGATCCCTAAACTGAGTATAAAAAATCCGATAGTTACTCCAACTCCCACTCCTACACTTAAACCTAAACCGTCAGCGGCTCCAATAGGAAAAATAAAATTTGACCCTCCGTCATGCGAGTGGCGGAATCTTCCCCAGAATGTCAGGGTTTATGTTGATGGAAATAAAACAACAACCCAGTATGATTCGGATATAAGGCAGTATAGGTACACAGTTACGGTAACAGATCCTGTCACATTGGAAACCACAACAGAAACAAGGACAGGCAGTACTTATTGGAGAGTTGAACAGGATTGGACAATAGATAAATTACTTGTCACAGGTCCCCTCTTAGACGGTGATAAAATTATTGATGCCGGCGGAACTGTCACCATGACAAAAGAAGGTATTGGACAATTAAATGCTTGTGTATACAGTTGGAAGCCCGGTACTGCAAAATGGGTATCAGGTGATCCGCCACGAGGGAGCTGGATTGATTAAGAAATTTGTATCGTAGAATAAATATTATAGGGAATTCTATATTTATCTTCCCCTAACTCCATCTATAATGCCTGCAATAAATGCTAGTACAGGTATACTTGCCAAAAAAGTTGTAGCAATAATACCACACAATTTTAATTTCCGAATACTTTTCTTTTTGCCTATAAAAAATAGTAATAAAGATACCACTAAATATATTATATAAGCATTATACGTTTCCAAGTTCGATTCCTCCCTTATAGTTTGAAAGGATTAATAATCACTTTTCTTCCAAACTGAGTATTTCCACAGCACAGCCTACATCTTTTATCCTTTGAATACTTTTTTCAATCTGTGCGTCAACATAATTGGTTACAACTAAAAAATCAGCGTTATTAATAAAATTATCAGGCAAATTATCCATAAATGATTGAAACATAACTGACCTTTTAAGCTGCATCATGGCCATTGATTCCAGTAATAGGTTTATATGACCGGCACTACAGCCGGCAGGTATAAGTACAGGTGCTTTCTCGTTCTCTGATGAATGGCAGTTACAGCAAAAACCTGTTTCAATGCTTTTTGACATCATGTAGCTGGCGATTGATGCACAATAAGATATTGCATTTTCCATAAGTTCTACATCGGTATTATCGTCCCAGCTGTCTTCGTTTGATTGAATATTCAGAAGTATGATAATCTTCATATTTGATGTGTAGTCCCTATTATAAACCTTAATGCTGCCGGTACGGGCAGTAGATTTCCAGTCTATCCTGTTCATGGAATCACCATATTGGTAATCCTTTATGCCTGAAATCATAAAAGGGTCGTCAATAATCCAGCGTCGTACAACGGTATCCCCCATCCAGCTGTGGCACGACAGTTTTATATTATCTATAGGTATTATTTTGGGGTATACCAATATGCTTGCATCTAAAGTCAATTCTTCATAGGTTTGAACAATATTAAACGCATCATTGCATGATAGCACTGCAGATTTTAGTGAATAGAAGCCGCGTTTACTGCACTTTAGAGTATGCTTGCGGGTTATTCTTGTAAAAGGCATGATGCTGAAAAAGCTTCTGTGATGTTGGTGCTTTATGTCTAGATTGGCCTGTTTTTGGAACTGGAGGTGAGGGTCGATTTCCGACTCCAATTGAAGCCAGAGAATTGGAATTAGTTTATGGTTGGATATTATTTCAATCATCTGAACATCCTCACCTTCAAAGACGTTGGAGGAGCCAAATGACCTTGAGTATGTAACGCCCTTAAGTCCCCAGCGTTTATAAATAGCTGCCTGAATATAAACTATAATCAATGTTGATATGATCAACAAACCGGCACTCATAAATTATCTGAATCCTTTCGATAACTTTTCCTCTGACGGCACTGTAGTATCTGATATTATTTGATCCAGAACATTACTCTGGCTGCCTGTGCTTCTTCCTAAAATGGAGCTTTTCAATATTAGCCTATGACAAAGTACAGGCTTCACAAGGTATTTTACGTCATCAGGAATTATAAAACTACGGCCTTTTAGTATTGCATGAACCTGACAAGCTTTTAGAAGAGCCTGGCTTGCTCTGGGACTTGCGCCAAGAATAATATCAGGATGGTTTCGAGTCTTTTCTATGATATCAAGAATATATTTTAAAATATCATCGCTTGCATGTACACTGCTGTAGGCACTTTGTGCATCCATAATGTCATCAGAGGATGCAACAGGTTTAATATCCTCTATTGGATTATTTACAATAAAACGTTTTAAAATCTCAATTCCCTCATCATTTGTCGGGTAGCCCATTGAAATTTTAAACAGGAATCTGTCCAGCTGTGCTTCAGGTAAAGGAAATGTTCCCTGCGTCTCAACAGGGTTTTGGGTTGCTATGACCAAAAATGCTCTGCCAAGTTCTCTAGTCTCTCCGTCTATTGTAACCTGCCTTTCCTCCATACATTCCAAAAGGCTCGATTGAGTTCTTGGTGTAGCCCTGTTAATTTCATCAGCCAGAAGAATATTCGAAAAAACCGGGCCAGGACGGAACTGGAATTCACAGCTTTTTTGATTATAATAATTTATACCGGTTAAGTCGGAGGGCAGCAAATCGGGGGTAAATTGGATTCTTTTGAAGGAACAGTTTAAAGATCTGGCAAGAGTCTTTGCAAGTATAGTCTTTCCCATACCGGGAACATCTTCTAAAAGTATGTGCCCGGATGTAATCAAAGCGATTAATGAGAGGTCGATTATCTCATCTTTTCCAACAATAACCCTGCTAACATTTTGCTTTATCTTTAAAGCAAGTTCTCTTATTTGTTCAATTTTCATATAAGCACCGCCATATGTATTATAAATTAAATTATTATATATAAATTTATCGAATAAAGTTTATTGTTACTTAATACCACTTTTTATATAGTATAGGTTAAATAAAGTACGTGATCCTTATATTCATACTGTAAATTCAATTCTTTACACACATCAAGTATAGGCACCCTATTTTTATCTGCAGGTTTGGTATTTAGGACAGTGTAACTTCCTTCATTCTCGTCGTCACTAAAATATCTAAGCTGATAACCATTTGATATGGAGTCATATTCGTTATATACCCTAAGGACCAATTTTGCAAGAAGATTGTCTGCATACAATATGCCTTCCTCTTCTATAAGCTGACAGCCTATAAACTTATAATCAAGTTCTTCACCATCTATAATCAATTTTATATCTTCAACCATATTTGTAGGGTGGTTGGTGATTTCGTCTGTAAGAGTTGGGGATGCTGGTGAAGGGGTAGGCAGATTATTTCCATTTTGATAATTGCTAGAAGGTTCGGTTGTCGGTGTTTGTGAAGGTACATCAGTTGTTATATTTTGTGAACTTGGTGTAGGTAACGGAGTAGAAATAGAAGTAGAAATAGGAGTGGGAGTAGGAGTAGAAGTAGGTGTAGATACTTGTTTTTTTTCTGAGTCAGTCTTGTCAACAGATACTAAATAAGCAGGTGCTTCCGTGCTTATCATAGCTGCATTAATAGATTGGTCCCAGTGGACATCCATATCTAAAGATTCTGCAAGAAATCTAATGGGCACATAGGTTCTTCCCTGCTTTATTAGAGCCGGAACATCCATGTTAACGCTTTTTCCATTGACCCAGCAGAAAGGTGTATTGATTATCAAATCAATATTATTTTTGTCTTTGTTAATTTTCACCATTCTTTTGTCCGGTATCCATTCGAAATCAGCGTCAATATATTCAAGTATTTTACGTATAGGTACCATTATTCTACCGTTTACGTTTATTGGCTGTATATTTGTGAGTTCTTTCTTATTAAGAAATACCTTGCAAAAAAAGGATTCGGTATGACCTGTACCGCTTAGGATGGTAAAAAGCAAACAGAGTGTAACTGTATAAAGCATTGAATACTTCAAAAGTTTAAACATTTAGTGTCTCCTGACTAAGTAATTATTGTAGAATTGCTTTTAATAATATTAAAGGCTCAATATTGTTATTGAAAAAATGTCGATTTAATGGAAATAAAGAAAAAACTAGCATTACGACTTTCTAAAAATACCATAGTGTTTATCTCAATGTCAATGTAATGAAATGTATTAAAATGTACAAAATTGGCTATTTCAGCTAAAATAATGCGATAATGATATTATAAATTTAATCTAAAAAAAGAGGCTGCTCCCTGGTTTATAAGCAGCTTGCAGCTCTCCCTTGTTTTTAATGTAATATCACTGCTTGTATGGTAATTGGGTTTTGTAATTGGTGAAAACCTCAAAGGTATCGGTAACCTGCGGTGGAGTAGCAAGATCCGCTTGATATTCACCAAGGTTGAATAATTCTGTGAAAACTCTGTTGTGTATGTCCTGATTCCTATTTCGGTTGTCAATGGCACATTGTCTTAATTCCTCATTAATAAGCTCATTTATAGCTATCTGGTAACTTATGAGATTGTGCTTTGTTGTTAGCAGTATATCGTTTAATCTGTCTCTAAGGTTTACATTAGCATCCTTAACCTTTGGAAGTTCATTTGAAACAGGCTTACCGATTTTCTGCACTCCTGATTTTGATGTTACTACAGATTCGTTTATCATTGTTTAGCCTGACCTCCTTGTGAGTTATTTGCCTGCCCAATAAATTCAAGCAGATTAGTGTAGTTTTGCTGGGATATTCTTGAGGTATCAAAAAACAGTTGCCTGTATACCGGGTTAGTTTCCTGGTTGGCATATTGATAGCATTTTTTAGCGGTTAATAGCTCCCAGGAAAGCATGTCGTTAATATAGGCCAGTTCTTTTGTAGATAGGTTTTTCATATTGTTTATCGTTCCTTTCTAGATAATTGAATTAAAAGTATATTCAACATTTTTAGTATTGGCATTATGTTATTTTATTATTAATAGTAAAACTTTTATTTATTATACTGAAATCTTGGCAGAAATATGTAATAATATTATTATAGAAAAGTTTTCTAATGTTATTTTAAATTTCTATATAGTGAATTAAAAGTTGTTAATCTTATTGTTGATGTTGATTAATAGCTTATAATAAAGTTTTTATCTGTAGGGGAATTTTATGAGAAACCAAATTTTTAAGCTCTTTTTAAGCATCATGGGTGCATCGGTCATAATGTTTCTTTTAAGCATATCTTTGTCCGCACATCCCATGAGCGGTGAGAAATTCCAGTTTAAGCAACCTGATGGAACCAGAGTGGCAGTTAAGGTTTTTGGCGATGAATATTATCAACGGGTAGAAAGTGAGGACGGCTACACTTTGGTGAGAAATAAAAAGGGTAGCATATGTTATGCGAAACTTGACAGCAGTGGAAAGCTAGAAGCAACAAACAAAGTTTATAATGGTAAAGCTTTAAGTGAAGATGAAGCTAAATCAATTGGAATCAATAAAGGTATATATGAAGATAAAAATATTGTATTAAAACATGTAAAGGAAAAGCGTAGTGAAATTCAGCTAAATGCACCATTGGAGGAAGAAATGCTGGCAGCATCTCCAACACCTCTGCCGTCAGGAGTTCCTGTAATAGCTACTGCAACACCCTCAAAGGTTAGCGGATTGGTAGTCCTGGTTGACTTTCCTGATGTAAAGAGTGCTGTTGCGACTAATGTGATAGAGCAATTATTTAACAAAGCTGGTGCCGGTTCTGTGTACGATCACTTTTACAATATATCTGGACAGAAATTGGAGTTCACCAATAAATTTATAGGGTTTTACACAGCAAAGTATGAAAAGGGCCATTATGACAGTGGCACAGGATATGCCGGATCCACTGAACTTATGAAGGAAGTTTGTGCATGGCTTAATGCAAATCAAAATTTCACTACTGATGGTCTTTCTTTGAATGCAGATAAATCAATAATGGCATTTACTTTGCTTTATGCAGGAACGCCTGATGCAGGTTGGGCCAATGGGCTTTGGCCTCATTCAGGAGGGTTTAGCTATGTTTTTAAAAATGGTGTAAGAATTAACAGCCATCAGTTCTCAAACATCGGATCCAAACCCCAAACCTCTACCATAAATCATGAGTGTGAGCATATGATATTGAAATGGCCGGATTATTATGATTACGACAATGATTCCAAGGTTATAGGCAAGTTTAATAACTTTGTAAATCCTTATGGCAGATGCGTTGTAAGTAAATTTTACAATATTAAATGGTTAAACGGACTTCCTGATGGGTCAGTTGTGACGGTTCCTGCAGGGACAAGGGATGTACTGGGATACATAAACACTAAAAACAATAATGAGATGTTCATAGTAGAAAACATTCGGAAAAAAGGTGACTGGGCAACTTTTCCCGGAGAAGGACTGATTATCTGGCATATTGACAGGAAGGGAAACAATAATTATCAGGATATGACTGCTACAAAGCATTATATAACATCAATAGAACAGGCAGATGGAAAGTTTGATATGGAAAAGAACGTTAACACTGGTGATACAGGTGATTTTTTCCGAGCAGGTTATAAGGACAAGTTTAACGATGTTACAACACCGAACTCAAAATGGTGGAATGGAACCAGTTCCGGCTTTAATATTTCAAATGTAAGTGCTATAGGAGACAATATGACTTTTGTCTTCAGCAGCACATCAGATGCCATTACACCAAAACCGACATCTACACCAACAGCAACCTTAAAACCAACGTTTACTCCAACGGTAACACCAAAACCTACATATACTCCAACATTAAAGCCAACTATAACTCCTACGCCTACGCAAGTTAAAACTTTCAAACTATCAGGGTATATAGCACCGGATTTTACATATTCACCTGATGCGGCACCCATAGTAAAGGCAGGATTCAAGGTTGAGCTGATCGGTACAAATATCGGTTATGCTATGACAGATAGTAATGGTTACTTTAACATTAGTATTCCTGCGGCAGGAACGTACTTAATTAAAATAACCAAGCAGGGATTTTTGGAAATACAGATTGAAAATGTTTTGATAAATGGTGATTTGTCAATAGGTACGCAACAAGCTCCGGTATTACTATGGGCAGGGGATTTTCCTGCAAATGGTGTCCAGGATAGTATTGTAAATATGGCAGATTTGCTTTTAATGGCAAAGGTATTTAACACTACAAAAGCCGATCAGAATTATGCTTCAGTTTATGATGTGAATTCCGACGGTGTTATAAACATTACTGATGTAATAATTATTGCAAAACATTTTAATGCTACCTCAAGCAATTATCCCCAGATAGCTCCGTTTTACTTATCAGGTAATAATTAAATAAATATAATTTTACTTAATTTATCTTAATTTATAAATTTAGTCCCTTTAATATTGTTTAAGAGTGATTTTACTGGATTTGGTCCATAAGTAAAATCACTTTTTAATTTACAGAAAATTTTTACAATATGTAGCCATCATAATTTATTTTTAATATATTAATACAGGAAATATCATATTTAGTCATGATAAAAGTAACTTCCACTATCAATTTGGTTCCTGTGTTGTCTTAACTCGTCAACACTTGCATAGAAAGGGGAAGTAATTTTCATTCATGCTTTAACTACGGTTACAGGTGAATATAATTATGTGAAAAGAAGCTGATTACATACATTTTATGTCTTTGAGAAGCCTACATAAAAAACAAATTTTAATACTAAGAGTGACTGATATCGTAAACTTATCAAATTTTTTCACTATAACCGTTGTTGATAAAGGCATATTGTTTGTCGTTATGTATAAGAAGACTTTATGCCTGTTTTGGGGGGATGAGGTTTGGTAGGTCTGAACCAGGATAGAACACCACTATTTGATGCGGTAAAAAAGTATATACAGGATAATGTTGTACAATTCCATGTGCCGGGACATAAGCAGGGCCGGGGCATAAAGGAATTTTGCGACTTTGTCGGCGAACACGTTCTTCAAATGGATGCAAATGGAATGGAGGAGCTTGATTTTGCCAACAACCCTACAGGAGTGATATATGAGGCAGAAAGGCTAATAGCTAATGCGTTTGGGGCACAATATGGGTATTTTCTTGTCAATGGAACAACTGCAGGGGTTCAAGCAATGATTATGAGTGCCTGTGAACCCGGTGACAAGATTATATTGCCGAGAAATGCACATAAATCAACTATTGGAGGAGTAATTCTAAGCGGGGCTATGCCTGTATACATACAGCCTGAAATAAATGAGAGATTAGGTATTGCAATGGGAATAACCGAAGAAAGCTTGAAAAAAGCCATAAAAGATAATCCCGATGCCAAAGCTGTTTTTATAATAAATCCAACCTATTATGGTGTGGCTTCCGATATGAAATCAATAACAAGAATAGCTCATAGACATGGTATGGCAGTAATTGCAGATGAAGCCCATGGAGCACATATGTCTTTTCACAATGATTTTCCGCTGACTGCTATGGAAGTTGGTGCGGATATGAGTGCTGCCAGCATGCATAAAACAGGAGGTTCAATGACCCAGAGCTCCGTTTTGCTATTGAGGAGCAATTTAATTGCACCGGGCAGGGTCAAGCAAATACTGAATCTTACTCACACTACCAGTTCATCATATGTCCTTATGTCTTCTTTGGATATTGCGAGAAAGCAGCTAGCTACAAATGGAAGTGAGTTGTTGGATGATGCCCTGCAATTGGCAAGGTGGGCAAGGGATGAAATAAATAGTATTGATGGATTATACGCATTTGGAAAAGACCTCGTTGGAACACCTGGATGTTTTGACTTTGATGAGACCAAGCTTGGTATTAATGTAATGGGGCTTGGATTGACCGGATACCAGATTGAAAAAAAGCTTAGGAAAGAATACAAAATTCAAGTTGAAATGTCTGACCTTTACAATATATTATGTATCGTGAGTATTGGACATAGAAAGGAAGACATGGATACTCTTGTAAATGCACTGGAAGATATAGCGATAAAGCAGGGGGTGCGGGAATATAAGGCAGCGACTATGCTTCCTCACAATCCCCAAATGATAGTGTCCCCTAGAGATGCTTTTTATTCAGATAAAAAGGTTGTAGCTTTAGAAGATTCTGTCGGCGAAATTGCCGGGGAAATGGTAATGGCTTATCCTCCAGGAATTCCTGTTGTGTGTATGGGAGAAAGAATATCAAAAGACATAGTTGAATATATTAAGCTCCTCAAGGAAGAAAAATGTCAGCTTCAGGGAACGGCCGATCCTTATGCCAATAAAATCAGAGTTTTAGGTAAGGAATGACAAAAATATTACTTCCGATTTTGAGCGGGTGTTGACGAGTTAAGTCAACACATGAGCGAAATTATAGCGGAAGTTATATTTTTTGTTATTCCTAAGGAATGATTTAGTTTCCAGACATTAAAAAATCCCCTATAGCGGGATTTTTTAATGTCTGGGCGGTATGTAAAATTAGTATGGATTTTGTCATTGAGAATATGAAGTTATTTCTAAGGCACTTCTTAGATAAGTCTTGATATACCCAAGGCTATAAGTAATATGCCGGGGATTATAGATATAATCTTCTTGTTAATCCGGCCGTATGATGTAATTCTGTTACCAATGAATAAGCCAATGTATAGGAAAATCAGTTGGAAAAAGCCAACTGCAAATGGAATAAGAATTGATTGGCATCCTGCAAGAGAACTTCCTATTCCCACTCCGATAGCATCTAAGGACAGGGCGAAACCCAGCAAAATTGACTCCCGCAGGTCTATAGTTCCTGACTTGTCAAAATCAACTTCTATAGGGTTTCTTATGATTTGTATTGTAATGCCCAAAGACTTAATAGCGATTTCTAAAAGCGTGCCTGTTCTGACAAGTTCTTTTTTTCGGGGGGATTCATTACTTCCCATAATTGATTGAAGGATAATCCAAATGCCCATGAAGAATAGTATACCCACTCCTATAAAGTTGGACAAATCCTTTGAAAGAACGCTGCTCAAAGTTTTACCCAAGGCTTGGGCAACAGCCGAGTAAATAATTGAAAAAAAACATATAAACAGCTTTGAACCCAAAGGAATTCTTATCCGCCTCAAACCATAAACTGTTCCTACTCCCAATGCATCAGTACTTAGGGATACGGCAAGCAAAATAATTGTGAAAGTCATTATTACCAACTCCCGGTGCAATAATCTTTGTTATAATACTTTTATATAGTTCCTGTTATTTACAGAAGGCTCGAAATATTATGGTGACATACTGTTGAATTGCCTAATAATTAGCCGTCTAAAGTCATTATATGATTATACATAAAGATTTGTTATCATAATAAGACACTATAATTTCATAGACATAAAAAATAAAGAAGCAATAGTGCAAGGGATTTTGTTCCTATGACATTGTCTTGAGAAAGTAAAAAGGACGGATTGAAATGATTCAACCGTCCTTTTTAGTGCTTGCCTTGATTTTTCAAGAATCTAGTTCTATTTTATATTTGATATACTAATAAATTTACAAAATCAATGGTTAGTTTACTGTCAAATTCCGCAGGTATCCTATAAATGCAGTACCGTTTGAGTAATTAACATTCTGGATATTCGAATCTTTTCCGTGATTGATGCTGAAGCTTTGTGAGCAGGCTAAAGTACCGTTAATATAAAGTTCAGCTACTGAGCCGTTGTATTGAATTACAGCGGTGTTAAATTTACCAAGAGGTATAGTTTTAGAACTATTTGTTATATTGGAATTGTTCCAGAGCATTGATATAGTACCGTTTGGTTCAACATTTGCACCTATCCACCTGTATGATGACCCCCCAATAATTATAGGTCTTCTGTAGGAAGGCAATGAATCTATTTTAAATTCAAAACTAATTGAGAATTTGTTAAAGTTAAAGGAAGATAGGTACGGAGTTTGAATAACGCTTCCTGTTGGGCTGGAATAAGGATAGATTCCATTTGAATAAACACTTCCGTCAGATTGATAAGGTGCATTGTTCAAAGTTACGTTGGAATTTTTACCGGTTAAATCAGCTGCAGTATTGTTGAGAGTATATTTTGCTACCAAAGGAGTAGAAGGTGCACTGTATACAGTCAAGTTGCGAAGATAGCCAAGGAAAGTTGTGCCATTTGAATAATTTGTATTCTGGAAGTTTGCATCACCGCCGTTAACAGGCTTGAAGTATTGTGAGCAGACAAGAATTCCGTCAAAGTAAAGCTCGGCCACCGATCCGTTATACTGTATTATAGCAGTGTGGTATGTGCCAAGCGTGACAGTTTTTGAACTATATGTGTAGTTGGAGTTATTCCAAAGGAGTGATATAGTACCGTTTGATTCAATATTAGCACCTATCCAGCGATAGGAGTTACCACCGACAATTATTGGTTTTCTTGAAGTTGGATATGAGTTTATTTTAAACTCAAAAGATACACGGAAATTATTAAAGTTAAAAGCTTTAAGATTTGGCGTCCTGACAGTACTTCCTAAGGTACTGGAATAAGGATATATGCCGTTTGAATATATGCTTCCATCAGACATGAAAGATGCATTTGTCAAGGTTATATTTGAGTTTCTACTGGTTGAATCAGCTGCAGTATTGTTAAGGGTGTACTTTGCAATGGTATAAAGTGAAGGTGTACTATATATCTCTAAATTCCGCAGATATCCGGGGAATGCACTTCCGTTTGAGTAGTTTATATTGAGGAAGTTTGAGTCACCGCCATTGTTCAGGGTAAAGCCTTGTGAACAAGCCAGAGTGCCGTTGAGATAGAGCTCAGCTACAGCACCGTTATAGGAAATTACAGCAGTATTAAATACTCCAAGGCTAATAGTTTTAGTGCTAAATGTAAAATTGGAATTGTTCCAGAGTAATGATATGGTACCGTTCGGTTCAATATTGGCACCTATCCAGCGGTAGGCAGAACCGCCGATGATTATGGGTTTTCTGTATGAGGGTAATGAAGTTACCTTAAAATCAAAACTTATGCGAAAATTGTTAAAGTTAAAGGATGACAGCCATGGAGTTTGAATAGTGCTGCCTACCGATGCATCCGGATAAGGATATATACCATTTGAATAAACACTTCCATCTGCCTGATGTGGTGCATTTTTTAGTGTTATGTTGGTTTGGATTCCTGTTGAATCAACTGCTGTGTTATTAAGGGTATACTTTGCTATTTGAACAAGTGCGGAGCCATCTGCTGCAACTGCTGCAGATATTTCATAAATCTGAACAATCATCAATGAGACTATAACTAGTAGTGAAATAAAACCTCTTGTAAATTTTTTCATAATAAACCATCCTTTCGAAGATTAAATTAAATAATCATTTCCTTAAATTTAGCCGGCTGTAGATACCAAACTGTAAAGTTTTATATAGGTTTGGCATCTCTTTAAGCATGAATGAAAAATTATTTCCGCTTTCTACGCGAGTGTTGACGAGCCAAGTCAGCACATGAGGGAAATATATAGCGGATGTTAATTTCTAATCATTACTTAAACATATAATATAGCTAAACTATTTTTTTTGACTAAATTGGCGATGAAATGTTATTTATTCGAAATGAAATGTTGAAAGATCATGATGGATGGTTTAACTAATTAAGGGCATTTAAAAAATACATTATTCTAGTATTTTTAAATGCCCTATTTTACCAGTTAATTATTTATTAGTTGCCTATATATTTTTGTAATAACTATTTTACATTTTTAATTATTTTTTTTCCAGAATACAAACTACCATTTTTACAAAGCACTCCTTAAGTAATGGCAGCTTTGCCGGAAGGTTTAAAATATTTCTTAAGGGTACTTCTCTATGGTAAAGTACATTAAAACTGGTTTGGGAGAGAATTCTGTTAAATCTTTTTATAGTCATCCTATTTATATAAGAAAAATATTCTTTACCATTATCATCTTTTGAGATTCTAAAATCGATACGCTCTTTTCCATCAGGCAGGTCTTTTACCAAATCCTTATAGACTTCTATGAGTGTTGCCTGGCTAAAAAACAAGTGTACCCAAGGGAAGCCTATTGCATCACTCAAATGGGCTCCGAAAGGGTGATGATATGGGGGGAAATTGAGATATATCCTACCACCTTTTTTAAGCACACGATGGCATTCGTTTAAAACCTTCAGAGGTTCTGATACATGTTCCATGGCATCGTTAATTATTATTACATCAAAGGTGTTGTCTTCAAAGTCCATGTTTGAGGCATCGCCAAGAATAAAACAAAAACGGTCTTCAAGGCCTTTTTCTTTAGCAAGGGAATATGCATCTTTTTCATACCTGGGAACAACATCGATTCCATAGACCTTTTTTGCTCCTAATGAAGCGTAATACAAGGTTTTTCCGGCAGCACCGCACCCAATATCCAAAACAACCTTGTCTTTAAACATTTCTTCGGTGCTTACTTTTTCCAAATAAAATTTGATTGTTTCAATCCCCTTTTCGTATTGCCACTGGGAATAGGTTTTGACACCCTGGTTTTGGAGGTTGAAAGGATGCACCGGTAAGGGGAAAAGCTTGTTCATTTTTTTGCATAAGGCACTACCAAGACTCATTATATTATCTCCTTGTATTAATAGAGTATAAATTTACTTAATCACCTTTAATATAATAAACCAATACGGTTTTTTTTACAACTTGCAAAATCATTACATAAATAAAAAGCCGGTGAGAGCCGGCTTTTTATTTATGTAATTTATGATGCAAATTATAATTCAGCTTTTTTGGCAGTACTTATAACTTCATCAGGTACCTTAATTTCATAATCTCCATTAAAGTCAGTATACTTCATTTCCATTTTCATATCAGCATCTATCTTTTGTGTACTTCCTTCAATGGTCTGATTCATAGTAATTGACATATCCATTTTTGCACTTTTTGGAACATATGTTGTTTTGTCAAGTGACATTTCCATGTAAACTGAATTATACTCAATACCTGTTCCTTTAACATTATCACCCAACTGACTCATAAGGGAATCCATATAAATATTACCCTTTAAAATTATTTCATCCTTTGAGCTATCATCAACAGTCAGGCCTGCATACATTTTGTCTGATAACTCTATGCTGGCTTGCTGGCTCAATTGCTTTTGGAATTGCTCCATATCCATTTCTTGATAAATCCAACTTCCGGACATAGGATCTTTGGTGTATACTTTATTGTCTGCCATATACTGTTCTGTAGGAAGTGACATACCAAGCATATTCACGGTGCTTGTCATATGCATAATAAAGTTTTTAACGTCCATTTCCATATCGCCGCTCATCTTTACATTGCTTTTCTGACCCACTATAGTCATGTTCATATCGGCAGTATAACTGCATTTCATTGTTTTTGCGTCTTTTGTTGCTTCGTTGGATTTTTCCAAAATACTTTTTACTTTGTTAAATTCTTCTTCTTCTCTGATCATAACAGAGTTAGAGGCTTGATCCCATACAACTTTTTTTCCAAAAGCCTGTGAAACAAACCTTGCAGGTATGTAAGTGTTACCGTTGTAAAGTACAGGCTCAACATCTAATGTTTGTTCAACTGAGTTGACTGTAGCTTTATTGCTTCCTATCTTGAGGGATACATTAACATCGTCTTTTTTAAGAGCTATGCTGCGGTCATTACCGTTCCATGCTATATGATCATTATCATTTTTAACACCCAAATTAACCGATACTTCTCTAAAGGGAAGCATTGTTCTTCCTTTATAATTGATCGGAGCTTTTGAATATTTATTGACCTTACCATCGATTATAATCTTTATCTTTGGTGATTCCTTGATACTATCAGCGGCAAATGATGCAGATGCAAACAGTGATGCAAAGAAAATACTGCATACTAATAACAAAATATTCTTTTTCATAAAAAATCCTCCTTTTTATATTAGTATAATTATTATTTATTTTCATAAAGTTGTCAATCATCGATTACTTATAAAAGAATGTTTGTATATAGATTTATATAGGAATGAGTTGATTTGTGTCTTAATAGCTCATTATTTTGGTCTATTAATCGTTTTTATGCATAGAAATAGGACTGATAAACAGAATTTAAGGAGAGTGTTATGTATTGAGGGAAACAACACGGTTAAAACAAAATACGGAGAGTTTGCCGTTAAAGAAATTGTCAAAGGAAGATCCAATTCCTGAGGAAACATATAAAGGTATAAGCAGTAAACAAGCAGAGAAGCTTCTTTTAATACATGGCCCTAATTCACTGGCAGAAAAGAAGAAAGTTTCGGCCGTTAAGATGTTTTTTGAGCAATTTACCGATTTTATGGTATTGATACTCATAGCAGCAACAATTATTTCTGCTTTTATGGGTGAAATAACAGAAGCGGTTACAATAATTGCTATTGTTATGCTTAACTCGGTTTTAGGCTTTCTGCAGGAGTTCAGAACGGAAAAGACCATGAGTGCATTAAAACAGCTTACAGCACCAACAGCAAAGGTAATAAGGGACGGGACTATGGACAACATACCTGCAGATATGATTGTGCCAGGTGACTTGTTGGTTTTGGAGGAAGGAGACAGAATTCCTGCCGATTGTCGGCTTATTCAGATTAACAGCATGCAGGTTGATGAGTCGCTATTGACGGGTGAGTCGGTTCCTGTAGACAAATCTAAGGATAGTAAATCTGATCCAGCTGGAAAGAACAGCGTTATTTATATGGGCACAATTATAACGAGAGGCAGAGGAAAGGCAATAGTAGAAGCCACAGGAATGAATACTGAGATGGGAAAGATAGCGGATATGATTCAGAACATAGAATCTGATGAAACCCCGCTTCAGAAGAAACTTGCCGGCCTTGGAAAGTTCATAGTATTCGGGTGCATTATAATCTGTGCCATCGTTTCAATCACAGGTATTATAAGGGGAGAACAACTTTTCACAATGCTTTTGTCCGGAATAAGCCTTGCTGTTGCTGCCGTACCTGAAGGTCTGCCTGCCATAGTAACCATAGCTTTGGCACTTGGTGTTCAGAAAATGCTCAAAAGGAATGCACTCATAAGAAAACTTCCTGCCGTTGAGACTTTAGGGTGTGCAAGCGTCATATGTTCAGACAAAACAGGTACTCTAACTCAGAACAGGATGACTGTGCGAAAAATATATACTTGGTCTGAAAAGACAAGAAGAAAGGAAATAGTTGAGTTTGACAGTTCAAAAATTGATGAAACTGCCAGGTTTGCCCTTGAAATCGGAGGAGTATGCAACAATGCGGTTATTATAAACTCACATGAGGAGAAGGAAAAGGGTTTTAAGAAAATTAAGAGCATTTTTTCCAAGCATCAGGTGCAGTTCGGAGGGGATCCAACTGAAATTGCTCTTTTAGAGGCAGCACTTAATGCAGGTATTAGTGAAAATACATTAAATGTGTCATATAAGAGGATTGATGAGCTGCCCTTTGATTCGGACAGAAAGTGCATGTCGGTTATATGTGAGCTTAAGAATGGGGAGCGGTATGTATTTACAAAAGGGGCACCTGATATAATACTTGATAAATGTTCAAATATAAACGCAGCTTCTGAAATTAAGAAGATAACTTCTGCACAAAAAAATGAAGTAATGGGTGCAAATGATACTATGGCATCAGATGCACTGAGGGTTTTGGGAGTTGCATTCAAAAAGTTGGGTTCGGGAAGATTAAATAAGAATGAGATTGAAAGGGATCTGACATTTGCCGGACTTATAGGAATGATAGACCCTCCAAGGAAAGAAGCCAAGGATGCAGTTAACAAATGCAAGATGGCTGGAATAAAAACTGTTATGATAACGGGAGACCATAAAATAACTGCTGCGGCTATAGCAAAGGAGATAGGTATTCTTCAGGAAGGAGATATGGTTCTTACCGGAGCAGAGCTTGATGAGTTAGGCGATGTAGGCCTTATGAAAGTAGCAGATAAGGTGTCGGTCTATGCGAGAGTATCTCCGAAGCACAAGCTGATGGTAGTAAAAGCACTTAAAAAGCTTGGCCATGTTGTTGCAATGACCGGTGACGGAGTTAATGATGCACCTGCAGTAAAGGAAGCTGATATAGGGGTTTCCATGGGAAAAACAGGAACTGATGTTACAAAGGAAGCATCTGCAATGATACTTATGGATGATAACTTTGCAACAATTGTTGCAGCTGTAGAGGAAGGACGTGTAATATACAATAATATAAGGAAATTTATCAGATATATGCTGTCATGTAATCTTGGGGAAGTGCTTACTATGTTTTTGGGAATGCTTATAGGTCTTCCTATTCCGCTGCTGCCCATTCAGATATTGTGGGTCAACCTGGTAACAGATGGACTACCTGCCATAGCACTGGGATTAGATCCGCCGGAAAGGGAAATTATGAAAAGAAGGCCAAGGGGGGCGAAAGAGAATATTTTCTCAAACGGTCTTCTCAAACTGATTCTTTTCAGGGGAACGCTTATAGGGATAAGTACCCTTGCAGTTTTTGTAAGCATACTTCATTTTACCGGAAGCATAGATGATGCAAGGACTGCAAGTTTCGTGACATTGGTTATAACACAGCTTATCCATGTGTTTGAGTGTAAATCCGAGAGGAAAAATATTTTCGAGATACCGTTATTTAACAACGTGCCTTTGGTTCTATCGGTTTTGTGTTCTGTAATTATGATACTTGGTGTGGTATATATGCCTGTTTTTCAAGGTATATTCAAGACAGTACCCCTTTCTTTTAACGATTGGGTGCTCATTTTAGGATTCTCATCATTAGGTCCTGTGCTATCAAGCTTCTTGAGACTTAATAAAGAGCCGAGAATGAAATAAGTTCTTACATGTTAAACATCCGGCTAACAGATGGCATAAAAGCCATAATCAGCAGCTGGATGTTTTTTGTGTTTGGAAAATTATGATGAATATTATGTCACGATTTCTAAGCATTATAAAATCACTTGAAAAAACAATAAGAAACCTATATAATGGACAAGTATGAGCAAAAGGGTTATTAGGTTAAATCTGATTGCTCATAATATATATTAAGTTTTAATAATCTTACATTTGGCGGAGGACAAATGTAATAGATTATTCACTTTTAATATAGTAACAATTTGTTCACAATTTATTAAAATTCTTTTGAGATAATTGTGATATTACGTCTTTGCTTTCTTAAGGAAAACTTAATATTATTATATATACAGGGGGGAATACATTAAGATGATTGAAATTCAAAACATGTCTAAGCGGTACGGTAATGTTAATGCCGTTAGAGACCTGAGTTTTACCCTGGAAAAGGGAGAAATTCTGGGATTTCTTGGGCCAAACGGTGCAGGGAAGAGTACTACCATGAATATTATAACCGGATTCATGCCACCAACAAGTGGAACCATTAAGGTATGCGGCTATGATGTTATGGAAGATCCTATTGAAGTGAAAAAAAGGATTGGGTATTTACCTGAACAGCCGCCACTTTATACGGATATGACAGTTAAGGACTATCTGAACTATGTATGTGATTTGAAGCATGTTAAGAGAAGTCTTAGAAAAAATCAGTTGGATGATGTAATGGATTTGGTTAAGATTGGCGATGTAAGAGGAAGGCTCATAAAAAACCTGTCCAAGGGTTACAAACAGAGGGTTGGATTGGCACAGGCTTTGGTTGGTTCACCGGAAGTTTTGATATTGGACGAACCTACAGTTGGCCTTGATCCAAAGCAGATAATTGAAATAAGAAATCTTATTAAGGCTCTTGGAAGAAATCATTCAATAATATTAAGTTCACACATTTTGCCTGAAGTAAGTGCGGTCTGTGAAAGAGTCGTAATAATAAACAAGGGAAGAATTTCTGCTGTAGATACTCCTGAAAACCTATCAAAGTCAATGGATTCCAATGATAGGTACAATGTATCAATAGCAGGACCTGAAAATTCTATAAAGGATATCTTAAAAGGATTGCATGGAGTAATAAATGTAGAATCAGAATCAACCAAGGACAGCGACATAAGTAGTTTCCTTATTGAGTCAACAAGAGATGCGGACATAAGAAAGCCTATGTTCTTCGAACTGGCAAAAGCAGGATACCCTATTATGGAGCTTAAAGCAATGGATAAATCACTTGAGGATGTTTTCCTTGAGATTACTAAAAATGATGTAGTATTGAAAAACGAAGCTGTCAACTTAGAGAAAGCAGCTCACGAAGAGGTTATTGAAAATCCGGTAGAAGATAAGGAGGTTGAATAGGATGGGGTATCTTTCAAGTGTAGTAAGCGTATTTAAAAAAGAGACAAAGTCTTATTTTAATTCCCCTATGGCATATATAATACTAGGTCTTTTTATGTTTATGTCATCACTTTTGTTTTATTTCTTTAATCTGTCTAATAGTCTTGGAACACTGGTATGGATGTTTCAACAGCCTATTTTTGCGTTAATACTCATAATGTTTTGTGCAATATTGACAATGAGAATATATGCGGAAGAAAGAAAAAACGGTACTGAAGTTCTGCTTTTTACTACGCCAAGTAAAATTTCAAGTATTGTTATAGGAAAGTTTTTGGCAGCGTACTTTGTATTTTTTGTTATGGTAGCACTTACCTTGGCTTATCCTTTGGTAATTGTCATATTCAAAGGTACATTGACAATACAGATGTTAGCGGGATATATAGGCCTTCTACTTTTCGGTTCTTGCCTTATTGCAATAGGTATGTTGTGCTCGGCATTGACTGAGAGCCAGATTATAGCTGCCATCATAAGCTTTATAATAATGTTGTTCCTATTTATAGTAGGATCTTTTGCATCAATTTTTGGCGGTGTTGTAACTGAAGTTTTAAGATGGGTTTCGCTTTTTTACAGGTTTACTGATCAATCAACAGGTATATTGAGATTGAATACCATGGTTTATTTTGCAAGTGTAACGGTATCATTGATTGTTATAACATTTCTTGTAATTGAAAAAAGACGTTGGAGTCAGGGGTGATAAAAATGGCAAATAAAAACTCAAAGGGTTTTAAATACGGTGCAGCAGCGATATTGACGGCTGTAATCGTTATCATAATTGCAGTTGTTGTAAATCTCATTGTTATCAAACTTGACATTCAGTGGGATTTAACAACCAATAAGATATTCAGTTTAAATAAAACATCAGTAGATTTTGTCAAGAAGCTTAATAAAGAAGTAACAATATATGGACTTTATGATAATACAAAGGCTGAAGTAGGGGATCAAAATGCTATATTAAATGAGCTTCTTAAGCAATATCAGAATGCATCAGATAAAATAATTGTAAAATATGTTGATCCGGATAAGGATCCGGCAATAATAAGCAAGCTTGATCCGGAAAAGACAAAACAAATTGCAAAGGGCGATATATTAGTGTCCTGCGGTAAAAAATTGGATGTAATACCTGCAAACAGTATTACTTATTCTCAATCTACTCAATACGGACAGGATACCAGCCTTATGGTTGAGAACTATCTGACCACAGCTATAAAGAGAGTTTCAAACGAAAAGACACCGACAGTTTATTATACTACAGGCCATAATGAGAGCATATTTGTTGATGAGTTCAATCAGATCAAGGTAGCTGTAGAGGCTGGGGGGTATTATACTAAAGCTTTGAACCTTCAAACAGAACCTAAGGTTCCGGATGATTGTGAGACAATTTTTATAATGGCACCTAAATCAGACTTATCTAATGATGAGGGTAAAAAGATACAGGATTACCTTGACAGGGGCGGTAAAATATTCTTTGCATTTGACCCGGTTATTCCGAACCAGAATATGCCAGTGTTTGACAAGGTATTGGCTGAATATAACTTAAGCCTTAACTATGATAAGGTTAAGGAAGGCGATGACAGCAGGTATGTCTCAGGAGATCCAAATAATCTTCTTGTAGCACTTGAATCAAATGCTATTTTCGGCGAAATTCCTGCAGGACAGTTTGCATTGAATATGCCAAATTCAAGAAGTATCAATATATTAAAAGCAAAGAAGGAAGCTCTTGAAATAGTATCTTTGGCAAGAACATCGGAAAAAGCTGTCGGAATGCAGGTTGATCAATCTAAAGGAAAAGACATAAACGGTCCTTTGGATCTGGTGGTTGCTGCAGAATACAGCGGAGGCACCCAAGACAGCAGGATATTGGTATGGGGTAATGCTGCAATGTTTAATGATAAATTATTGACTCAAAACACATATCAGATACTTGCAGTTTGTATGAGCTGGCTTATACAGAACAAGGATGATATGGGTATACCACCAAAAAGCCTGAACTTCGAGACAATTAACATTTCTGAGACCAACGCAAATATCACTGCCATTATCTTGATAGGTGCTGTGCCGCTTCTGATATTTGGATTGGGCACCTTCGTATGGCTTAGGAGGAGGCATCTATGAGGACGTTCAAGAATGTTATTATTCTTGCTGTGGTAATGGTTCTTTTAGTTGGTGCTCTTGTAGCTGTTAATGTCTTTAAAAAAGAAGATGAAGAGAGCGGTAACGTACAACCTACAGTAAAGTTAATACCCTTAATGGAAGCCAAGAAAGATGATATAACGGAATATACCATAGAAAACGATGGAAATAAGTTTACAGTTACTCATAAAGGAACTGAATGGGAACTGACCTATCCGGCAGGGGTTAAATACAGCAAAATAGAAACTGAGAACATGGCTAATAACGCCGCTGGAATAAGTGCATCAAAGATTATAGAGGAAAATGCTGCTGATTTAAAGGTATACGGTCTTGACAAACCAACTGTTGTTTCATTTAAAACAAAGGATGGTAAGGAACAGGTTATTGAAATAGGTTCTAACACTCCAACAGATGAGAGCACATATGTAAAAACAAAAGGATCAAACACAGTTTACCTTGTAGATAAATATAGTGTTGGTGCATTTAAGATTTCCAAGTACTTCTTCTGGAAAAAGGAGTTATTTGATATTACTAAAGATGATATCAAATCATTCACTCTTGAACGCCAAGGAAAAGTAGCTTTTAAAGTAAGACTTGACGATGGCAAGCAGTGGTATTTGACGGAGCCATTGGAGGGTGTAGCAAATTCGGGAAAACTTCAGCCTTGTTTGGATGGATTGCCAAACTTGTCAGCAACTTCAATCGAAGAGGATAAGCCGAAGGATTTGGCGGAATTCGGACTTGACAAACCGGCATATGTAATGACCCTTGATACGAAACAGGGAACTCAAAAGCTTTACTTGGGGTCTGAAGTTATCAAAGGTCAAGAGATATACGGCAAGCTTGAAGGAAATGATACTATTTTTGTTCTTCCTCTTGGAAGCTTGGATTATCTTGACATGCCATTGAAGGATTTGGTAGAGGGATTGATCTATGCACCTGATATATATGATGTTACTGAATTTACACTTGATATGGAAGGCAAGACTACTAATGTCAAGCTTCAGTTAGATGAGAAAAAGGACACTGATAAGGATAAGTATACAGTTAACGGTAAAGAGGCAAACAAAAAGAATTCCGGTGGTGAAGTGTTTGTAAGGGTTTTCTATAGAGCATTAATTGGAATCGGATTTGTTGATCTTGAAACTGAAAATAAAACTGTTCCTGCGTTGAAACCGGAAGTTACAATAACCTACAATATAAAGAAGGCACCAGGTCAGGTTAAGATTGAGTATATACCAAAGGATTCAACAACATATTACGCAGTGATAAACGGAAAATTCACCGGCAAGATTGTATCAAAGTTAGATTTTGATATGCCAAGCGGTGTTAAGGATTCTCTCAGGAAGCTGCTTGAATCTATTGAAAGCAAGTAAGATTTACGGATAACAAAGATTCATAAAAGCTAAAGCACTATGTATTAAAAGTGTTTTAGCTTTTTTAATGTCCATATATGTTACGAAAAAGATTTTACAGGATAAAAATGAATTTTTCGTAACATATGAATCAAGGAAAATGTTTTGCAATAAATAAAAATGTAAAATGATTATTGCAAAACATATAAGAAATTATTAAGAATTAATTTAACAGTCCCACATAGAATTATATTGAAATATTTGTTATGACTGGGGTTGTTTTTTTGAGTGAGGAAATAAAAAACATCTATAAAGTTTCAAGTATCTATGTAACAACAATAATAGGAGCAGGGTTTGCATCCGGTCAGGAAATAGCAAGATTTTTTTCAGGCTATTATAAAGGTGGATTCTATGGTATAGTGATTGCGGGTATATTGTTTGCCGTAGTAGGATGGCTGGTTCTTGACAAGGTATACACAGGAAGAATTAAGAGTTATGAGGAATTTTTATATCCTACTGTGGGATGGTTTTTTGGTAAGATAATGGATACAGTAGTGACCCTTTTTATGTTCTCGGTATTAAGTATCATGGTGGCCGGACTAGGGAGTATTTTGTCAGATAAGCTAAATATCCAGTTACCGGTTGGGGTGGCAATTATGGCTTTTGTATGCATGTTGCTGATGCTTACAGATATAAGAGGTGTGGTTGCCTTAAGCAGTTTGATTACTCCCATCCTTATTCTTGGAATAGTTTTTACGGGCTTTTATGTTATAATATTTAAAGACACATCGGTATTTAACATGGCAGGTACTTTAAAAGGTATTACAGATAATTGGTTTTTATCCTCTCTCATATATGTAAGCTATAATAGCATAATGTCAGTTGTTGTAATGTCCAATATGCTTCCTTATTTGAAAACTAGAAAGACAGGGGTTTTAGGGGGAATTATTGGCGGTATATCATTATGTGCTATTGCACTGCTGTTAAATACAGTTATCAATATTTTTTATTGGGAAGTTTCCGGCAAGGAATTTCCAATATTAAGTGTTATGGAGAAATACGGCAATTACTTTACTAGCTTCTACACTTTTATACTTTGGCTGGCAATGTTTTCGTCGGCTGTTACATCAGGGTATTGTCTGGTTGACAGGATTGGCAGTAAAATTAAAGTAAACAAAAAGATAATTACAGTAATGACATGTTTATTTATTATTCCAATGTCCTGTTTCGGTTTTGCAAACCTTATAGCTTCGCTATATACACTATTTGGCTACATTGGTTTATTTATGGTTTTTGCCATACTGATCCAAGAGTTAAGAAATGACAAAAAAATTAATTAATCATAACAAAAATATGATAAAATAATAAATCATGCCCTAATCACAAAAGAAAATCGGAGAAATTGATTATGAAATATTCCGAAAAAGAAAAAGTTAGCAATGATTTACATGAAGATCAGCAAAGCAGTGGCAGCTTTAGGCTCAGGAATTTTATTATTTTTGCCATACTATTATTAGCAGTTATTGCCACATCGCTATTCATGTATTTGAAAAGCAAAAACGTGGACTTGGAGAATATGAGCCTAAAGGATATTGTCAATGAGCTGATGGATATATCGGGAAATAAAAGTGGAAATAAAGTTGTTAAAGAGATAGAAATTGGGACAAATGAAAAGCATGTTTTTACTGTTAGCAAAGGCCTCATAATTGAATGTGTTAAGAACAGGGTCAAGGCATTGAATGGAGATGGAGAAGAGCAATGGGTTGTTCCCATATATGCTGCAAATCCTGTTGTAAAGGCTGCGGGTTCCTATGTTATGGTAGCGGATTTAGAGGGTAAGGATGTTTATCTTCTATCTGGCAAAACAATTAAGTGGAGCAAGAAAATGGAGGGTAATATAATAAATGCTGATGTCAACGAAGCAGGCTATGTCTCTGTTGTAAGGCAGGAAAAAGGCTATAGAGGAGCGGTAACGGTAATTAATAAAAACGGTGCTCAAGCTATAAATACAAAAGTTGCTAAAAAGTTTGTATTTATGTCGAAAGTCTCACCATCAGGGGATACATTTGTCATTAACAGCTTTGATGCTTCAGGCATTAAATCAGATGCTGTTATTGAGTTGCATGATTTCAGTGAGAAAGGTGGAGTGGCCTTGGAAACCGGAGATACTTCATTATTTCCTTTTGTGGATTTCCTGGGCAATGGGAATTTGGCGGCAGTTGGAGATTCCAATGTGTATTTATATGACAATGAAGGAAAGGTAAAGTGGATGCAAAAGTTTACCAATAAGAGTTTTATGTGTGGAGATTTGTTATCTGGAGATGCAATTGTTGCTGCAATGAGTGATATGGACAGTTCCGGAAAGATAACTGGAAATAAAACAGACATAACACTTATAAACGATGATGGAGAGAAGAAAACAATTTATTCCATGGACATAAAGGTAAAAAATATCAAGGTATCCAGCGGAATAATTGCAATTAATACAGGTACTTCAGTTTACTATATAAACAGTAAGGCGAGCTTCTAGGTAAGTTCGATTCAAAGACTAATATATCTGAGGTGCATTTTTTAAGTAGGCAAAAAACTGTTTTGGTATGTAAGAACAGTTTAATTATAAATAATATTTAAGGCATGATTAAATATTGCTTACCGTTTTGAGCGTGTGTTCACGAGTTAATTTAGTAATCCCTTAGCCATTGCTTAACACACGAAAGCCAAATTATACGGGAAGTTATATTTTCAACATGCCAAAGCCTTGAAAATTAATTATTTTTTTACAGGAGGAAAAAATGAACTGGTGTGATCTGGTGGTTTTAGGAATTATTTTGGGATTTGCAGTCTTCGGCATGTATAAGGGATTTATTATGAGTGTATTCAAATTGCTGTCCTTCGTAATTTCACTTGTTCTGTCATTTCTGCTCTATCCATATGTTTCTAAATTTTTAATGGGAACTGCATTGCATGATAAAATAAAAGAGAAGATACTTGATAGTATGGTGCTTCAGCAATCAGGTGTTTTTTCAGGAGCAAAAAATGCAGTTGCAGATAAAGTAGTGGAGAATCTAAACGTTCCAGGTTTTTTAAAGGATGTTTTGAAAAGCAAATTTCCTGATCCGACAAAACTGATAGACTTGCAGCAAATAAATAACGTGATAAGCGAAGAAATGACCAAAATTGTTATTTATGTTATCAGTATGATTGTTTTATATATTGTAGTGAGAGTCTTATTGATATTCGCAAAATTTGTACTTGGTGAAGTATCAAAACTACCTGTTTTCAAGCAGGTTGATAAGTTAGGCGGTTTTGCGTTCGGCGGTGTTGAAGGCTTTCTTACAATATATATTATATTTACCATATTGATGGTATTCAGCTCGGTATCCAGTTTCAAGGGTTTGTTTGGTGCACTGGAAAACTCAACTATTGCAAAATATATATTCGAACACAACTTCATCTTTAACTTAATATCCGGTAAATAATATTTTTATCATTGCCATATATGTTACCACATATATATACATAAATCACATAAAAACACTGGACAGGTTTATATAAAACGTAGTAAAATGTTTTTAACTATATAAAAGGTTTACTACTGGGTTTACAAATAGCCGGGTTATCCCCCGGCTATTGTTTTAGGTGATTTCTAAAAAAAACTGGTTAATAGGTATGTTTATTGTATAAAACAAAAGAGAAAACTAAATACAATTACTTTTATCGTATAAAGATAAAAAGATAGAAAGTGAGGAATATGAATATGAGAAGTGATGTAGTAAAAAAAGGAATTGAGAGAGCACCTCACAGGTCATTGTTTAAAGCAATGGGCTATACAGATGAGGAAATTAGGCGGCCACTAATCGGTGTTGTAAACTCAAAGAGTGAGATAGTTCCGGGCCACATCCATTTGGACCAAATAGCCGAGGCAGTTAAGGCCGGAATCAGGATGGCTGGCGGAACACCTGTTGAATTCGGTGCTATTGGAGTATGTGACGGTATTGCGATGGGTCATATGGGAATGAAATATTCTCTGGCTACAAGAGAGCTTATTGCTGATTCCTGTGAGGCAATGGGACTTGCACACAGCTTTGATGGTATGGTATTCATACCGAATTGTGACAAGATTGTCCCGGGTATGCTGATGGCAGCAGCAAGAATAAATGTACCGGCTATAGTTATAAGCGGAGGACCGATGCTTTCATTGAATAAAAATGGAAAGCAGCTGAACCTCAACAGTGTTTTTGAAGCGGTTGGCTCATTCAAGGTAGGTACAATCAATGAAGAAGAGCTGTGTGACATTGAAAATAGTGCATGTCCAGGCTGCGGGTCATGCTCGGGTATGTTTACTGCAAACTCAATGAACTGTCTCACTGAGGTTCTTGGTATGGGACTTACGGGAAATGGCACAATACCCGCAGTATATGCAGAGAGAATCAGGCTTGCTAAAACAGCAGGTATGAAAATAATGGAGCTTGTGGAGAAAGATATAAAGCCATCGGATATACTGACACCAAAAGCATTTGAAAATGCATTGGCAGTAGATATGGCTCTTGGATGTTCCACAAACTCGGTTCTTCATTTGCCTGCGATAGCAAACGAAGCTGGTGTGGAAATAAATCTTGATATAATAAACGAGATCAGCAATAAGGTTCCTAATCTTTGCAAGCTTGCACCATCAGGGCCGTATCATATTCAGGATCTCTATGCTGCCGGAGGAGTCCAGGCAGTAATGAAGGAATTGACAAAGAAAAACCTTTTAAATCTTGATTTGATAACAGTTACAGGTAAAACTGTAGGTGAAAATATAGAAAAGGCTAAAATTCTTGATAACGAAGTAATTAAGGATATTGACAATCCACATAGTGCTACAGGCGGGATAGCCGTACTGAGAGGAAACATTGTCCCGGACGGTGCTGTTGTAAAGCGTGCAGGGGTTGCAAAGGAAATGCTTGTGCACAAAGGGCCGGCAAGGGTATTTGATTCAGAAGACGCCGCCATTGAAGCAATATATAACGGAAAGATTGTTAAGGGTGATGTAGTAATTATCAGGTACGAAGGGCCAAAGGGCGGTCCCGGCATGAGAGAAATGCTTGGACCTACATCAGCAATTGCAGGTATGGGCCTTGATAAGGATGTAGCACTTATTACAGATGGACGTTTCTCAGGTGCTACAAGGGGTGCCTCAATAGGTCATGCATCACCTGAAGCGATGGAAGGTGGACCAATTGCGGCTGTTAGAGAAGGCGATATTATAAGTATTGATATAACAAACGGTAAGCTGAATGTTGAGCTAAGCGATGAGGAAATTGCAAAAAGGCTTAAAGAATGGACTGCTCCAGCTCCCAAAATAACAAAAGGATATTTGGGAAGGTACTCAAAATTAGTAAGTTCGGCGAGCACAGGTGCTGTTTTGAGTAAGAATGTTTAGTAACACTTTTAATATCGGTAGAATGGGAGGAGAATAAAATGAAATTAACCGGGGCGCAAATATTGATTGAATGCTTAAAGGAGCATAATGTAGATACTATATTCGGGTTTCCTGGCGGTGCTGTTTTAAATATATACGATGCTTTGTACAAAGCAAAGGATGATATAAGGCATATACTGACATCTCATGAACAAGGGGCTTCCCACGCAGCTGACGGATATGCCAGAGCTACAGGCAAGGTGGGCGTGTGTTTGGCAACGTCAGGTCCTGGTGCAACAAACCTTGTAACAGGGATAGCAACAGCATATATGGATTCAGTTCCGATGGTTGCAATAACCGGGCAGGTAACTACTGCACTTTTGGGAAAGGATTCATTCCAGGAGGTTGACATTACAGGAATAACTATGCCTGTAACCAAGCATAATTATATAGTTAAGGATGTAGAAAAGCTTGCTGACATACTGAGGGAAGCATTTTATATAGCAAAAGAAGGAAGGCCCGGGCCTGTTCTTGTAGATATATGTAAGGATGTTACTGCCGCTATCACAGAATATGAAAAGAAAACTCCTAAATCAGTACCTGATAGACCTATAGGAGTCACTCAAGAGGAAATAGACAGGGCTGCCGATGTCATAAACAGCTCAAAATGTCCCTTTATACTGGCTGGAGGCGGAGTAACCATAGCCGGTGCCAATGAGGAGCTTCTAAAGCTTTCTGAAAAATGTAAAATACCAGTGGCTAATACTTTAATGGGTCTTGGATCATTTCCAGGGACAAATGAACTTTTTACAGGACTGACAGGTATGCATGGAACTAGAACATCAAACCTGGCTGTATCTGAATCAGATTTGTTTATTGCCATAGGTGCAAGATTTAGTGACAGGGTCATAAGTAATGTTAAGAAATTTGCACCTGATGCAAAGATAATGCATATTGACATCGATCCTGCAGAAATAGGCAAGAATATTGTTGTTCATTACCCGTTAAGCGGAAACATTAAAAAGATACTAAAACAACTTATATCAAAGATTGATAAAAGAAAGAGTTCGGAATGGGCGGATAAAATTATTTCGTGGAAGAAAGAATTCCCATTAAAATATCAAAACGATGGCGTATTAAGGCCTCATTATATTCTTGAGAGAATTTACGAGCTTACCAAAGGGGATGCAATAATAACAACTGAAGTTGGTCAGAACCAGATATGGGCAGCTCAGATATACAAGTACACCAACCAAAGGCAGTTTATATCATCAGGCGGATTGGGTACAATGGGATTCGGATTAGGTGCCTGTATAGGAGCTCAAATCGGCAGGCCTGAAAAAAAGGTAATAAATGTTGCAGGGGACGGAAGCTTCAGAATGAACCTTACAGAATTGGCAACTGCAGTTGAATATAAGGTTCCTATAATTGTTGCACTTTTAAATAATCATGTTTTAGGTATGGTGAGGCAGTGGCAGGAGCTTTTCTATGACAGCAGATTTTCATCAACAACCATAGACAGGGGTACAAACTTTGTTGCATTGGCGGAGGCATTTGGTGCCATAGGTATTAATGTAACCAAGCCTGAGGAGGTTGATGATGCATTAAAGAGGGCTTTAGAATCAAAAGACAGGCCTGTTGTCATAAATTTTGAAATTGACAGGGATGACAAGGTATTTCCTATAGTTCCTCCAGGAGCTCCTATCAGCGAATTGATTGAGGAGTAAAATGCATAAGTCAAGGATAGGCATGATTGAAATATTACTTACCGTTTTGTGCGTGTGTTCACGAGTTAAGTTAACTTAGAAAGCGAAATTATACGGGAAGTTATATTTTCAACATGCCTAAATAAAAAATGAAATATTAAATTTAGCCTTGACTTATAATGAAATATGTGTTAAATTAATGATTGCACTGCAAAGAGGTCTTTTTTTTATGCATTAAAATTTTTACATAGATACGTTATTAGAGGCTGGAGGTGTTTAAGAATGAGAGTAAAAATAACATTGGCATGTACAGAGTGTAAACAGAGAAATTATAATTCAATGAAGAATAAAAAGAATGATCCTGATAGACTCGATATGAAAAAGTACTGCAGGTTCTGTAGAAAACATACAGACCATAAAGAAACAAAATAATTTTTTAGGAGATATACTTATGGCTGAAGAGGTAATAAAAAAAGAATCAAAAATGTCAAATTTACAAAAAAGCCTTACCAGATTCTTCAAAGACGTAAAGAGTGAACTTAAAAAGGTAATTTGGCCAAATAGACAACAGCTTACCAATAATACACTTACGGTTTTACTGGCTTGTCTAGTGGTAGGTATTATAATCTGGCTTGCAGATTTTGGTTTGCTTAATTTGGCAGGTCTAGTCTTTAAAGCAAGATAATATTGAGGAGGGTATGAAGCTTTTAGCTTCGTAACGATATGTCAGAAGATGCTAAATGGTATGTAGTTCATACTTATTCTGGATACGAAAATAAAGTTAAGGCTAATTTGGAAAAAATTGTCGAAAACAGGAGTATGCAGGAATATATTCTTGATATTGTTGTTCCGATGGAAGAACAGATTGAAATCAAGGATGGTAAGAAAAAAGCTACTCTAAAAAAAGTATTCCCAGGGTATGTATTGGTAAAAATGATTATGTCGGACGAGTCCTGTTATGTTGTTAGAAACACCAGAGGTGTGACCGGGTTTGTCGGTCCGGGTTCTAAGCCTGTTCCGCTCACAGATGAAGAAGTTAAGGCTATGGGCGTTGAAGAATTTATGCCTGTAGTAGACTACGAAGTCGGTGATAACGTCAGAGTTGTCTCGGGACCACTTGAGAACTTTATTGGTCTTGTTGAAGAAATAAATATGGAAAAAAGAAAAGTTCGCGTGGCAGTATCGATGTTTGGTAGAGAGACTCCAGTTGAACTGGAACTTGTCCAAATCAGCAAAATTTAGTTTCCAATAGTGTTACTGGTTGATTTATTGATCTTTGATGCTATTAGATAGTGCGATAGCACTTATATAAGTAATGCCTTAGAAGTAACTCTGAGAATCGGATGTTAGTTCTTAGCCATTACTAAGCATGCACAAAAATATAATTGGGAGGTGGATAATATGGCTAAAAAGATAACTGGCTATATTAAACTTCAGATTCCTGCGGGTAAAGCGACTCCGGCTCCACCGGTTGGACCAGCATTAGGACAGCATGGCGTTAACATTATGGGATTTTGTAAAGAGTTTAACGAAAAAACTGCAAAGGATATGGGATTGATAATTCCTGTAGTTATTACAGTATATGCAGATAGATCGTTCTCATTTATTACAAAGACTCCGCCGGCGGCTGTACTATTGAAAAAAGCTTGTAAAATTGAAAGCGGTTCAGGTAAGCCAAATAAGGAAAAAGTTGCAAAGATTTCAAAGGACGAAGTAAGGAAGATAGCAGAATTGAAAATGCCTGACCTCAATGCAGCAAGCGTTGAAGCGGCTATGAGCATGATTGCCGGTACAGCTAGAAGTATGGGTATAGTTGTAGAAGAATAATAATATTTATTCATATGATCATGTTTTGGTTTAATTGGACATTGATTGTCCAAGGTGGGAGGGAACTAGATTTCCCGAAAATTTACCACGAAGGAGAGGATAATAATGAAGAGAGGAAAGAAATACAAAGAAAGTTCGAAGCTTGTAGACAGATTCAAACTTTATGATCCATCTGAAGCATTGGATCTTACTAAGCAGACTTCAAAGGCTAAATTTGATGAAACTGTCGAAGTTCACATAAAGCTTGGTGTTGACTCAAGACATGCTGACCAGCAGGTTAGAGGAGCGGTTGTTCTTCCACACGGTACTGGTAAAAAAGTAAGAGTTCTTGTTTTTGCAAAAGGCGATAAAGCTAAGGAAGCAGAACAAGCTGGAGCTGATTTTGTTGGAGCAGAAGAGCTCATTCCAAAGATACAAAATGAAAACTGGTTCGAATATGATGTAGTTGTTGCAACTCCTGATATGATGGGTGTTGTTGGTAGACTCGGTAAGGTGCTCGGTCCTAAAGGACTTATGCCAAACCCAAAAGCTGGAACAGTTTCCATGGATGTTGCTAAGGCAATAGCTGATATCAAAGCTGGTAAGATTGAATACAGGCTGGATAAAACAAACATAATCCACTGCCCAATAGGTAAGGCGTCATTCGGCCTTGATAAGCTGGCTGACAACTTCCGCACATTATTGGATGCAGTTGTTAAAGCGAAACCTGCAGCTGCTAAGGGACAATATTTAAAGAGCGTTGTTGTTACATCAACAATGGGACCTGGTATAAAGGTTAATCCTGCAAAGGTTTCTGACTAAGAAAATTATTTTAAATTTAAATAAGGAGATTTCAAAAATTTCCTTGGTCAATTTTTATGATGGAGATCAGTAAAATCAATATTTTTGAAATCTCCAGTTGACCAACTATTTTTTAGAAATCACCTAAACTGAATACTGTACCATAGACAGTAGGAGCCGTAAGGCATAACAGGTTACCCTTCCTACCGAGGTTTAAATGAATGATATTTAATGCCCTCGTATGTCTATGTCCGTACGAGGGTTTAGTTATTTATAATGGTTTTAAGATAGTTTAAAGGAGGTGTAAAAGAAGTGCCAAGTGAAAGCATATTAGCCCACAAGAAGGAAGTTGTTAAAGAACTTTCCGGAAAAGTAAAGGAAGCTCAATCAATCGTACTCGCTGATTATAGAGGACTTACAGTTGAGCAAGACACTGAACTGAGAAATGCTTTGAGAAAAGCTGGAGTTGAGTACAGGGTTGTTAAAAATACATTGACCAAATTTGCTTTAAAGGAAAACGGTATTGAAGGTGTTGATGAACACTTAAACGGTCCTACTGCAATAGCTATGTGCAGCAGTGATCCTGTTGCTCCTGCAAAGGTATTGGCAGAGTATGCAAAGAAATTTGAAAAGCTCGAATTAAAAGTTGGTGTTGTAGACGGCAAGGTAATTGACGTAAACGGCATAAAGCAGCTTGCAGAGCTTCCATCAAAAGAAGTTCTCATTGCAAAGGTTCTCGGTGGATTCAATGCTCCAATTTCCGGTTTTGTAAATGTATTGAACGGAAACTTGAGAGGATTGGCAATAGTATTGAACGCTATTGCAGAAAAAAAGCAAAGTGCTTAATAAGTGCTTGATTTAAAAACTATTAACTATTAAAAATTTAAAGTATATGAAAATAACGGAGGGTTATTAAAATGGCTAGTGAAAAAGTTACAAAGATGATTGAAGATGTTAAGGCATTAACAGTATTGGAATTGGCTGATTTAGTTAAAGCATTGGAAGAAGAGTTCGGAGTATCAGCAGCAGCTCCTGTAATGGCAGTTGGTGCAGCTCCTGCAGCTGGTGCTGGAGCAGCTCCTGCAGAAGAAAAGACTGAATTCAATGTAATATTGAAGGATGTTGGAGCAGACAAAATAAAGGTTATCAAAGTTGTTAGAGAAGTTACAGGTTTAGGCTTAAAAGAAGCTAAAGACCTCGTTGACGGAGCTCCAAAGCCAATCAAAGAAAATGTTGCTAAGGATGAAGCTGCATCAATCGAAGCTAAGTTCAAAGAAGTTGGAGCAACTTGCGAAATTAAATAATTTAATCTATAAAAAGCTTCTTGGCTACAGTAAAATAAAGCCAAGAAGCTTTTTGCATTAAAATTTGTCAATGTCAAATTTTAATGACAAATGTAAAAAAATTAATTGATTCTATAATTTAAGTAGAAAAATGATTTTATTAGAAGAAATAAAAAAAAGATTAAATTTGACAGATTAATCTTGACAAGTTGTTCTTTCAATGGTAGTATTATATACTGCGTTATAATTTCATGGTAAAATACAGCTTTATTGAAATTTTATACTTAATACAAATAAATTATAACACGATAGAATAAATAAGACAATAATTGTTAATAATATTTTAATAGATTAAACATGCATTATATTAGTCTATGTACTTTTTTTAAAAATATTCAAAAGACATAATGCATATCTTAGTTGCTGATATGGTATTTACAAAAGGGAATATTTACCATAGTTTTTGCGTATTTATATAGTTTGTTGAAAAATATTGGATCATTACATACCATTGACTAGGAGAAGAGTATTGAATGAGTTAAGTATGCACTTGGGATTATTCGGTAATTGCTATTTGTTTAATAGCTTTTAGTTTGTATGTAAACAATTTGAAAACAAAATCAATTTAATCACACTAATTAATCTTTATTGAAAGGTTAATAACCTTTAGTTAATATTATGATTAAAATGATTTTTATATATAAGGTAAAAGAAATTGTTAATTTAAAAACAATAGAATTGTTTGATACATTTAGTTGTAACGATATGGATTTTTGGAAGGGGGCAGGTTTTCAAGCTATAGAATTTAGTCCTAAAAAGTCATAATTATGAGGTGATATTTAATGGTACATCCCGTTAGTCTGGGTAAAACTACTAGGATGAGCTACTCAAAAATCGATGAAGTTCTAGACATGCCAAATCTTATTGAAGTTCAGAAGAATTCTTACAAGTGGTTCCTCGAAGAGGGACTTAGGGAAGTGTTTAGAGATGTATCTCCCATTACAGATTACACAGGTAATCTAATAATGGACTTTGTAGATTATTCTCTTGATGACAATCCCAAATATAGTGTTGAAGAATGTAAGGAAAGAGATGCAACTTTTTCAGCTCCCTTAAAAGTTAAAGTAAGGCTAATAAATAAGGAAACCGGTGAAGTTAAAGAACAGGAAATATTTATGGGTGATTTTCCTCTCATGACCAATAACGGTACCTTTATAATTAATGGGGCGGAGAGAGTTATTGTCAGCCAATTGGTAAGATCCCCTGGAATATATTATTCAATGAAATTTGACAAAACCGGAAAGAAGCTATACTCAAATACCGTAATACCAAACAGAGGGGCATGGCTTGAGTATGAAACAGATTCTAACGATATAATTTCCGTCAGGATCGACAGAACAAGAAAGCTTCCTATTACTGTATTATTAAGAGCTTTGGGTTTTGGTACGGACTATGAAATAACTCAGCTTTTAGGTGAAGATGAACGTATTCTAGCAACAATACAGAAGGATAACTCAAAAACTACTGATGAGGGTTTACTTGAGGTATACAAGAGGCTTAGACCTGGTGAGCCGCCTACTGTAGATAGTGCACGTTCTCTTTTAAACAGCCTTTTCTTCGATTCTAAAAGATATGATTTAGCGAGATTTGGTAGATTTAAGTTTAACAAAAAGCTTTCTTTAGCTACAAGAATATATGGATTTAAAGCCGCTGAAAATATTATTCATCCTGAGACTGGTGAAATATTGGCAGCTGAGGGTGATGTTATCGGAAGAGAGAAATCCATTGAAATAGAAAACTCAGGTATTAGTTTTGTACATGTTTTGGCTGAAGGCAAAAGTGTAAAAGTCATAGGCAATAAAATGGTGGACATAAAGGCTTATGTGGAATTTGACATAAGTGATACAGGCGTTAATGAAAAAGTTAAGGTAGATGTTCTCCAATCAATTTTGAATGATAACAAAACTGAGGCTGAAATAAAAAAAGCCTTAAAAGAAAATTTGGGAGAACTTATTCCTAAATATATTACAATTGATGATATTGTTGCATCTATAAATTACATCGTAAATCTTTCCTATGGTATAGGAACAGTAGATGATATAGACCATCTTGGAAATAGAAGGCTCCGTTCGGTTGGAGAACTGTTGCAAAACCAGTTCAGGATAGGTTTGGCCAGGATGGAGAGGGTTGTAAGGGAAAGAATGACTATTCAGGATATTGACATAGTTACTCCTCAGGCTCTTATAAACATCAGGCCTGTTGCAGCAGCTATCAAAGAGTTCTTTGGAAGCAGTCAGTTGTCCCAGTTCATGGACCAGACAAATCCATTAGCTGAGTTGACACATAAGAGAAGGCTTAGTGCACTTGGTCCTGGTGGTTTGAGCAGAGAAAGAGCGGGCTTCGAAGTCCGTGACGTTCACCACTCCCACTATGGTCGTATGTGTCCTATAGAAACACCTGAAGGTCCTAACATAGGTCTTATAGGTTCATTAAGTACCTTTGCAAGGATTAATGAATATGGCTTTATTGAGGCTCCTTACAGAAAGGTTGATAAGGAGACAGACCGTGTAACAGATGAGATTGTTTATCTTACGGCTGATGAGGAAGATAAATTCTTCGTTGCTCAGGCAAATGAGCCCCTTAATGAAGACGGTACTTTTGCAGCTAAGAAGGTTGCTGCAAGATACAGGGAGGAAATCCTTGAAATCGAACACTCAAAGGTCGATTTTATGGACGTTTCGCCTAAACAGTTGGTATCTGTTGCGACAGCTATGATTCCATTCCTTGAAAACGATGACGCAAACCGTGCTCTTATGGGATCAAACATGCAGCGTCAGGCAGTGCCTCTTATTAAGGCAAATTCACCTGTTATAGGTACAGGAATTGAGTACAAAGCGGCAAAGGACTCCGGTGTTGTTGTTCTTACAGAAAAGGGCGGTGTAGTTGATAAGGTATCCGCTAATGAGATTGTTATAAAGAACAATGACGGTAAAAAAGAAGTACACAAGTTGTTAAAATATATGAGATCAAACCAGGGAACATGTATCAATCAGAGGCCGATAGTTGCTAAGGGTGAAGTCCTCCAGCCAGGTGACGTTATAGCTGATGGACCTTCTACTGAGCTTGGTGAAATAGCACTTGGTAAGAATATACTGATTGCATTCATGACCTGGGAAGGTTATAACTATGAGGATGCTATCCTTATAAGTGAAAAGCTTGTTAAAGATGATGTATTTACATCAATCCATATTGAAGAGTATGAGGCAGAATCAAGAGATACGAAACTTGGTCCTGAAGAGATAACAAGAGATATTCCTAATGTAAGTGAAGAGTCATTAAAGGACCTTGACGATAGAGGAATAATCAGAGTTGGTGCTGAAGTAAGATCAGGAGATATCCTTGTTGGGAAAGTTACTCCAAAGGGTGAAACTGAGCTTACCGCCGAAGAAAGACTTTTAAGGGCAATATTTGGTGAAAAGGCAAGAGAAGTAAGAGATACATCACTGCGTGTTCCTCATGGTGAATCAGGTATCATAGTTGATGTTAAGGTGTTCACAAGGGAAAACGGTGATGAGCTTCCTCCTGGAGTTAACCAATTGGTAAGGTGTTATATAGCTCAAAAGAGAAAAATATCTGTTGGTGACAAGATGGCCGGAAGACACGGTAATAAAGGGGTTATCTCGAGGATACTCCCAGAAGAGGATATGCCGTTCCTGCCTGATGGTACACCCCTTCAGATAGTTCTTAATCCACTGGGGGTTCCATCACGTATGAATATCGGTCAGGTGCTTGAAGTTCACTTGGGCTTTGCTGCAAAAGCACTTGGCTGGAAGATTGCAACACCTGTATTTGATGGAGCAACAGAAGATGACATAGTTGAAACTCTAAAGATGGCAGGTCTGGATCCTGATGGTAAAACCGTTTTATATGACGGAAGAACAGGAATGCCTTTTGATAACAGGGTAACTGTGGGTTACATGTATATACTGAAACTCGCCCACCTTGTTGATGACAAGATTCACGCACGTTCGACCGGTCCATATTCACTGGTTACTCAGCAGCCTTTGGGAGGTAAAGCACAGTTCGGTGGACAGAGATTCGGGGAAATGGAAGTTTGGGCACTTGAAGCATATGGTGCAGCATATACGCTCCAGGAAATACTTACAGTTAAGTCTGATGACGTTGTAGGTAGGGTTAAGACATATGAGGCAATTGTTAAGGGCGAAAACGTTCCAGAGCCTGGAATACCTGAGTCATTTAAGGTATTGATAAAAGAGCTTCAGAGCTTGTGTCTTGATGTGAAGGTATACTCTGAAGAACAGGAAGAAATTGCAATTAAAGAGTCAGTAGAAGATGAACTTGAAGAACTTAACGTTAATATAGAAGGCAGAGAAGATGAAATTCCGTTAGCCGACTTCGATGATATCGGAGAAGACGTTTTGGATGAGGATATGGATATGGACGATTTTGAAATCGGAGATATCAGTACCGGAGATAAAATTGAGGATGTAATTGAAGAAGACATTTTTGCCGATGCTGAGGATTTCGGAAGCGGATTTGATGACGACGATATTATCTAAGGAAGGGAGAGAAGCCGATGTTTGAACTAAATAACTTTGATTCTATTAAAATAGGCCTAGCATCTCCGGAAAAGATAAGAGAATGGTCAAGAGGCGAAGTTAAAAAGCCCGAAACCATCAATTATAGGACATTAAAGCCTGAGAGGGATGGTCTTTTCTGTGAAAGGATTTTTGGACCTCAGAAGGACTGGGAATGTCACTGTGGAAAGTATAAAAGGATCAGATATAAAGGTATAGTATGTGACAGATGTGGTGTTGAAGTAACAAGATCCAAGGTAAGAAGGGAAAGAATGGGGCATATAGAATTAGCTGCTCCAGTCTCCCATATTTGGTATTTCAAGGGTATACCCAGTCGTATGGGTCTAATCCTGGATATGTCTCCAAGGGTACTTGAAAAAATATTATACTTTGCATCATATGTTGTTATCGATCCAGGCCAGACACCGCTTTCAAAAAAGCAGCCTTTAACTGAAAAGGAATACAGAGACAGTTTGGAGAAATTCGGTCCCAAGTTTCGTGCAGAAATGGGTGCAGAAGCCATAAAAGAGCTTCTTATGGAAATTGATCTTGAACAGTTGTCTAAAGAACTAAGAGCTGAACTGGAAGAAACAACCGGACAAAAAAGGATAAGAACAATTAAAAGACTTGAAGTTGTAGAATCTTTCAGGCTCTCATCCAACAGACCGGATTGGATGGTCATGGATGTAGTACCTGTAATACCGCCTGAGTTAAGGCCTATGGTACAGTTGGATGGCGGAAGGTTTGCAACATCAGACTTAAACGACTTATATAGAAGGGTTATTAATAGAAATAACCGATTAAAGAGACTTTTAGACCTGGGTGCTCCTGATATCATTGTAAGAAATGAAAAGAGGATGCTCCAGGAAGCAGTTGACGCACTTATTGATAACGGAAGAAGAGGAAGACCTGTAACAGGTCCTGGTAACAGACCGTTAAAGTCCCTTTCAGATATGTTAAAAGGTAAGCAGGGACGTTTCCGTCAGAACCTCTTAGGTAAGCGTGTTGACTATTCAGGACGTTCAGTTATAGTTGTCGGCCCTGACCTTAAGATATTCCAGTGCGGTCTTCCTAAGGAAATGGCACTTGAGCTATTTAAACCATTTGTTATGAAGAAGCTCGTTAATGATGGGCTTGCACACAATATAAAGAGTGCTAAGAGAATGGTTGAAAGGGTACGTAATGAAATATGGGATGTATTGGAGGAAGTAATCAAGGAACATCCTGTGCTTCTAAACCGTGCACCAACCCTTCACAGACTTGGTATTCAGGCATTTGAGCCTGTGCTTGTTGAAGGTAGAGCATTAAAGCTCCATCCATTGGTTTGTACAGCTTACAATGCTGACTTTGACGGTGACCAGATGGCTGTTCACGTTCCGCTTTCAGCAGAAGCTCAAGCGGAAGCAAGATTCCTGATGCTCTCGGCGAACAATCTTTTGAAGCCTCAGGATGGTAAGCCTGTTACAGTACCTACACAGGACATGGTTTTGGGAAGTTATTATCTTACCATAGAAAAACCTGGTGAACCTGGTGAAGGTAAGGTGTTCGGATCACCTGAAGAAGCAATAATGGCTTATGACAATGGATTCTTAGGGCTCCATGCGCCTATCAAGGTAAGAATGAAAAGACTTATTAAAGGTGAATGGTGCGATAGAATTATTAGTGCCACAGCAGGTAGAATAATATTCAATGAAGCTATTCCACAGGATCTTGGATTTGTAGACAGAAATGACCCTGAGAAGGAAGCAGATTTGGAAATAACTTTCCTTGTTGATAGAAAAGCATTAGGACGTATAATTGATAAAAGCATAAGGACCCATGGAACTACAGAAACTGCAATAATTCTTGATAAGATAAAAGCTTTGGGCTTCAAGTATTCAACAAGAGGTGCAATAACTATCAGCGTATCCGATATGGTTATACCTGAGGTTAAGCAACGCTATCTTAAAGAGACTGAAGACAGGATAGAAAATATAGTAAAACAGTATAAGAGAGGTCTTATATCTGATGAAGAAAGATATAACTCTGTCATTACTGCATGGACTGAAACGGTAGAAAACATTACTCAAGCATTGATGGCCAACCTGGATAGATTTAATCCGGTTTACATGATGGCTCACTCAGGAGCGAGAGGTAACGTTAACCAGATAAGACAGCTGGCCGGTATGAGAGGACTTATGGCGGATACTTCAGGTAAGACAATCGAAATACCTATAAAAGCTAACTTCCGTGAGGGTCTTAACGTTCTCGAGTACTTTATTTCAACCCACGGTGCAAGAAAAGGTCTTGCAGATACAGCGTTAAGAACTGCCGACTCCGGATATTTGACAAGACGTCTAGTTGACGTAAGTCAGGATGTTATAGTAAGAGAAATGGACTGCGGTACCAGAAAAGGTATTGTTGTTTCTGACATCAAAGATGGTACTGAAGTAATTGAAGGTTTGGAAGAGAGAATCACAGGAAGATATGCAGCTGAAGCTATTACACATCCTGAAACCGGTGAAGTATTAATAGAAGCCGGCAAGATGATAAAGGAAAATACAGCAAGCAAGATCGTTAAGGCTGGTCATAAGAAGATTAAAATCAGATCGGTACTTACCTGCCACTCCGAGTATGGGGTTTGCGGCAAGTGCTATGGAGCCAACCTTGCTACAGGTGAAGATTGTAACGTTGGTGAAGCTGTTGGTATTATCGCAGCACAGTCAATCGGTGAGCCGGGTACCCAGCTTACAATGAGAACCTTCCATACAGGTGGTGTTGCCGGTGATGACATCACACAGGGTTTGCCTCGTGTCGAAGAGTTATTTGAGGCAAGAAAGCCAAAGGGTCTTGCTATCATATCCGAAATACCGGGTACAGTTAAAATAAGTGAGACAAAGAAAAAGAGAGAAGTTATTATTACTTCAGAGGATGGAGAGGCAAGGAATTACCTCATTCCATATGGATCAAGGATTAAAGTTAGTGACGGTGATGTGGTTGAGGCCGGTGACGAGTTGACAGAAGGTTCCGTTAACCCTCATGACATACTGAAGATAAAAGGTATAAATGGTGTTCAGTCTTATCTGCTGTCTGAAGTACAAAGAGTTTACAGGCTGCAGGGTGTTGACATCAACGATAAACATATAGAAGTTATAGTAAAGCAGATGCTTCGTAAGGTTAAGGTTGAGGAGGCTGGTGACACCAATCTTCTACCAGGTAGCCTCGTAGATATATTTGATTTCGATGAAGAAAATGCCAAGGCATTGGCTGAGGGTAAGAGACCTGCTGAAGCAAAGAGGACATTACTTGGTATAACAAAGGCTTCACTTGCTACAGAGTCATTCTTATCAGCAGCATCCTTCCAGGAAACGACAAGGGTATTGACAGAAGCTGCTATAAAAGGAAAGGTTGATCCTCTGGTAGGACTTAAGGAAAACGTTATAATAGGTAAGTTGATACCTGCCGGGACAGGAATGAGCAGATACAAGGATATAAATATCAGTACTGTTGGAGTAGAGTAAGGTATAAAACTTAACATTATACAAACGGTAAAAGGAGTTGGTTAATATACCGACTCCTTAATCCTTGACAAAATAAACATTAAGATATAAAATATTTTAGTGTGCGTTTTAGTAATGAATTGTGTAAAATAATGTATTTACAAACCAAGAAATACTTTTTCTTAATGAAAGGATATAATCAAAGCACACTATATAATTTAGTGGATTTCCTGGAGGGTAAAAGGTGTTGGAGAGTATTAAGAGCAGCAAGAAGACCATAGGGATCAGACAGTCCATGAAAGCGGTTGAAAATGGACTTGCAGATACTGTTTACATCGCTAAGGATGCAGACGAAAAAGTAGTCAGAAGTATTAAGGAATTATGTTCGAGCAGTGATATTGAAATTGTTTATATTGATACTATGAAGCAGCTTGGTAAAGCATGTGGCATAGAAGTTGGTGCTGCAGTGGCTTGTGTTTTAAAATAGCAAACTGCTAAAGTAGTTATTTATTATAATAATTAAGGATTGAGAGGAGGTGAAGTAATGCCAACGTTTAACCAGTTAGTAAGAAAAGGAAGACAGGTTATGGAAAAGAAATCAACTGCACCCGCACTTCAAAAAGGATTCAACTCTTTGAAGAAGCAGCCTACAGATTTGAGTGCACCTCAAAAACGTGGTGTTTGTACTGTTGTTAAAACTACTACTCCTAAGAAGCCAAACTCAGCTTTGAGAAAGGTTGCAAGGGTACGTTTGACTAATGGTATAGAAGTAACTGCTTATATTCCGGGTATAGGCCACAACCTGCAAGAGCACAGTGTTGTTCTCATAAGGGGAGGTAGGGTTAAGGACCTTCCAGGGGTTAGGTATCATATCGTTAGAGGAACTCTTGATACTGCAGGAGTAGCAAAAAGAATGCAGTCACGTTCCAAGTATGGTGCTAAGAGACCAAAAGCAGGTGCTGTTAAGAAATAAGATTCGTACAATGTGCAGGCACGTAGTATGAAAAATGGTGCAGAGTACGTTGTTTATATATATATATATTTGCATGTACGAGCACTGGCGACGGCAAATAATTGCCGCGAGTACCTATGATATATTATCATAAGAAGGAGGGAAGCAAAGTGCCAAGAAAAGGACATATTCAGAAAAGAGATGTTCTGCCTGATCCGTTATTTAACGATAAGGTGGTTACAAAGCTTATAAACAATTTAATGCTTGATGGTAAAAAGGGTGTAGCACAGAAATTATGCTATGACGCTTTTGAAATAATTAAGAATAAAACAGGTAAAGACCCATTGGAGGTTTTTGAGCAGGCCCTTAACAATATTATGCCTGTACTCGAAGTTAAAGCGAGAAGGGTCGGAGGTGCGACTTATCAGGTTCCTATGGAAGTAAGGCCTGAAAGAAGACAAACCTTGGGGTTAAGATGGTTGGTAAATTATGCACGTGCAAGAGGCGAAAGAACAATGAGAGAAAGACTTGCAGGGGAAATAATGGATGCAACCAACAGCGTAGGTGCAGCATACAAGAAGAAGGAAGATACACATAAAATGGCTGAAGCTAACAAGGCTTTTGCACATTATAGGTGGTAAGAGAAATTCAAAATGTATTCAATGTCCAAAATTTTTTTCGATAAATTCTAAATTTGGGCCCTATGGATATTTGAAAGGAAGGTTAAGATGCCCAGGCAATTTAGTCTAGAAAATACTAGAAACATTGGTATAATGGCTCATATAGATGCTGGAAAGACTACAACGACTGAAAGAATTCTATTCTATACTGGTAGAACTCATAAAATCGGTGAAGTTCACGAAGGTGCTGCAACAATGGACTGGATGGAGCAGGAGCAGGAAAGAGGTATAACAATTACTTCTGCTGCTACAACAGCTCAATGGAAAGGCAACAGGATAAATATTATTGATACACCGGGACACGTTGACTTTACAGTTGAAGTTGAAAGATCATTGCGTGTTCTTGACGGATCAGTTACATTGTTCTGTGCTAAAGGCGGCGTTGAGCCACAATCAGAAACAGTTTGGAGACAGGCTGACAAATACAGAGTTCCCCGTATGGCTTACGTTAATAAGATGGATATAATGGGAGCAGACTTCTTTAATTGTATAAAGATGATGAAGGAAAGATTGGGCTCTAATGCAGTGCCTCTTCAGCTTCCTATCGGAAAAGAAGATAACTTCCAGGGAGTAGTTGATCTTGTTTTAATGAAAGCATATATTTTCAAGGATGATTTGGGAAAAGTTATTGATGAAGTTGAAATACCTGAAGATATGAAAGATCTTGCTGAAGAGTATCATGCTATGTTAATGGAAAACGTAGCAGATCTTGATGAAGATGTTATGATGAAGTATCTTGAAGGTGAAGAGATTACTTTGGAAGAAGTTAAGGACTGTATAAGAAAGGCAACTATTGCTAATAAAATAGTTCCTGTACTTTGCGGATCTTCATATAAGAATAAGGGTGTTCAGCAGCTTTTGGATGCAGTTATCGATTATATGCCTTCACCATTAGATATTCCTGCTATAAAAGGTCTATCAGTTGATGGAGATCAGGAAATGGAAAGACCTGCAAATGATGAAGGTCCTTTCTCTGCATTGGCATTTAAAATAATGACAGACCCATTTGTTGGTAAGCTTTGCTTCTTCAGAGTTTACTCAGGTAAATTGGGATCCGGTTCATATGTGTTAAATTCAACAAAAAATAAAAGAGAGCGTATAGGAAGAATACTTCAGATGCATGCTAATCACAGGGAAGAAATAGATACTGTTTATTCTGGTGACATAGCAGCAGCTATCGGATTAAAGGATACCACTACAGGTGATACCCTTTGTTCTGACGATGCTCCAATTATTCTTGAATCGATGGAATTCCCAGAGCCTGTTATCCATGTTGCTATCGAGCCTAAAACAAAGGCTGGACAGGAAAAAATGGGTATTGCATTATCCAAGCTTGCAGAAGAAGACCCAACATTCAAGACATTTACAGATGCCGAAACAGGTCAAACAATTATTGCAGGTATGGGAGAACTCCATCTTGAAATCATTGTTGACCGTATGATGAGAGAATTTAAGGTTGAGGCAAACGTTGGTAAACCACAGGTTGCATATAAGGAAACAATCCGCAAAGCTGTTAAGGTTGAAGGTAAATTTGTTCGTCAGTCCGGTGGTAAAGGACAATACGGTCACTGCTGGATCGAACTTGAACCACAGGAGCCAGGTACTGGATATTTATTTGTTAATAAGATAGTCGGTGGAGCTATTCCAAAGGAATATATCCCAGCTATTGATGCAGGTATTCAGGAAGCAATGAACCACGGTGTTCTTGCAGGATATCAAGTTCTTGACGTTAAAGTTACTCTTATTGACGGTTCATACCACGAAGTTGACTCTTCTGAAATGGCGTTTAAGATTGCAGGATCAATGGCCTTCAAAGATGGTTGTAAGAAGGCAAATCCAGTGCTTCTCGAGCCAATGATGAGAGTTGACGTAACAGTTCCTGAGGAGTACATGGGAGATGTTATAGGTGACTTGAACTCAAGAAGAGGAAGAATTGAAGGAATGGAAGCAAGAGGTGGAGCACAGGTTGTTAAATCATTTGTTCCCCTTTCAGAAATGTTCGGCTATGCAACTACTTTGCGTTCAAGAACACAGGGTAGAGGAGTTTACTCCATGCAGTTCGACCACTATGAAGAAGTTCCTAAGAATATACAGGAAGGCATTTCAAAAACTAGAAATGCAAACAGCAGCAATGAATAATTGCTCCTGAAAAAATGATTTTCTTCAGGGACAATAGTCCCTGTTGATATACCAATAATTAAAGCAATTTATTAATTAAAGGAGGATTTTACAATGGCAAAGGCTAAATACGAAAGAACGAAACCCCATGTTAACATTGGAACAATAGGTCACGTTGACCATGGTAAGACATCATTAACAGCTGCAATAACTAAGGTATTAGGATTCTTGGGAAAAGCTAGCTACACAGCTTACGATCAGATCGATAAAGCTCCAGAAGAAAGAGAAAGAGGTATCACAATTTCAACTGCTCACGTTGAGTATGAAACTGATAACAGACACTATGCTCACGTTGACTGCCCAGGCCATGCTGACTATGTTAAAAACATGATCACTGGTGCTGCTCAGATGGACGGTGCTATACTCGTTGTTTCAGCTGCTGATGGTCCTATGCCACAGACTAGAGAACACATTCTTCTCTCACGTCAGGTTGGTGTACCATACATAGTTGTTTTCTTGAACAAGTGTGATATGGTTGATGACGAAGAACTTATCGAATTAGTTGAAATGGAATTAAGAGAACTCTTATCATCATATGAATTCCCAGGTGATGATATTCCGATTGTTAGAGGTTCAGCATTAGTTGCTCTTGAATCAACTGCAAATGATGTTAATGCACCTGAATACCAGCCAATAATGAAATTAATGGCTGAAGTTGATAGCTTCATACCTACACCTGAAAGACCTACTGACAAGCCTTTCCTTATGCCTGTAGAAGATGTTTTCTCAATCACAGGTCGTGGAACAGTTGCTACTGGTAGGGTTGAAAGAGGTATATTGAAGGTTGGTGACGAAGTTGAACTTATCGGTTTGGCTGAAGAATCCAAAAAGGTTGTCGTAACTGGTGTTGAAATGTTCAGAAAGCTTCTTGACCAAGCTGTTGCTGGTGACAACATCGGAGCTCTCTTAAGAGGTATCCAGAGAAATGAAATCGAAAGAGGTCAGGTATTGGCTAAACCAGGTTCAGTTAAACCTCATACTCATTTCGAATCACAGGTTTACGTTTTAACAAAAGAAGAAGGTGGAAGACATACTCCTTTCTTCAACGGTTACAGACCACAGTTCTACTTCAGAACTACTGACGTTACTGGTGTTGCTGAATTACCAGCAGGAACAGAAATGTGTATGCCTGGTGACCACATCACAATGACAATTAAGCTCATCGCTCCTATAGCTATGGAAGAAGGCTTAAGATTCGCTATCCGTGAAGGTGGTAGAACAGTAGGATCTGGTACAGTTTCAAAGATTATAGAATAATTTCTATAAAAATAAAAGCCGGGATGAATTTCCCGGCTTTATTCATGTCTATATTAAAAATATTTCTGCTTTCTACGCAGGTGTTGACAAGTTAAGTCAATACACTTTTAAAGAATAAACTAATAATAATCCAGTAAATCTCCAATTTCTGTATTGGATAACTCTACGGTACCAACAGGCAATTCAACGGTATTTTTCGCACTTTTCACAATTCCAGACACTTTCCATGGTGGTATACCTTTTATTAAGTGGACTACCTTATTTGATTCGTCAATAAACACTATATCCAACGCAAATTTCATAAAACACATATGGATTGAGTTGCATTTTGTAAGAAGCAGCCCATCTCCTGGGGATAACTGGCTTCTGCTCATAAGTCCAATAAACCTGCTTTTAAAATTATCAGCTACTGCGAGATTTTCTGCGAGTATTGTACCCTTACTTATATTTATAAGTTTCATATATATATCCTCGCTTTCACTATGATTGATAAATTATTATTGCTGTATACTAATTATTGTACACAAATTAATTAAGGTATGAATGAAAAATTACTTCCGCTTATGAGTGGAATTTATAGCAGAAGTTATTTTTTGATTATAATTAAATTATATCAAAAAAATCAGACATTGGTGAGAAATTGTCGTATAATAGGTATATAAAGTATTGACAAATTGAAAGGAGGTGTGGTTTGGTGGACCCCGAAATTAGTGATATTGAACTGGTCAATAAGTGTATTAAAGGGGATCAGGATGCATTCTCTGAGCTTGTGAGCAGATACAAGAGACTTGTGTTTAAAGTTGTGTATAATGTTATAAACAATGAACAGGAAGTAAATGATATTTCACAGGAAGTATTTTTAAAGGTTTATAAGAACCTAAAGGCATATAATCCTGAATATAAATTTTCCACATGGATAGTAAAGATAGCCACAAACCACTGCCTGGATGTTGTACGAAAAAAGAAAGTTGATGCACTACCTATTGACGATGCTATAGATGTTTCTGACAAAAAAGATACTCCTGAGGAGTTTTATATAAGGAAGGAAAAAGTAGAGAAAATAAGGGAAGCGATTTCGGAACTTCCTGAAAAGTACAGAATACCCATTATACTTTTTCATCAAAATGGTTTATCATACGAAGAGATGACAAATATTATGAATGAACCCATTACTATAATAAAAAACAGATTATATCGAGCCAGATTAATGCTGAAAGGTAAATTGGTACCTGAAGGAAAGGAGGGAGCTCTATGAGTTGTGAAAAGTTCAGTGATCTGATAATGAAATTTTTCGATGGAAACATAAGCAGCAAAGATGATGAATGCCTTAAACAGCACATAAACTCCTGTGCTGGATGCAGAGCTGAATTTAACAGTCTCAATGAGATCTTTAACTGCTATGAGGAGGATATTACTGTAGAGCCCCCTGAAGGATTTGAAGCCTCCGTGATGAAAAGGGTTAAAGAGTATGATGATCTTAAGAGAAAGAAAGTAGACAGAAATCTTATGATTGTATATGGGGCTACATTTGTTGTGATGGGGATAATTTCCATGATTGTTCTTATGTTTCTTAAAAATGGAGCCTTCCCGGGTTCACCTGTTAAAAGCGGTGGTGTAGAAGATGCTTTCTGGGGAGTAGCTTTCTTTGCATACAACATGGTGATAAATGTTTATCTTTATATAAAGGCTAACATAAGCAGTTATGCAAGCTATTATCTATTTGCAATCTGCTTGATATTTTATCTTGTTATTCAAAAAAGTATTGTTGAAAGAGCAAATGTAAAAAAAGCTCCACAACCTACTGAGCCAAATTAAGGAATCAAAAATGAATTATCTTGTTTTAGGATATATACAGGAAAGTATTAGCTTATAATATTGCTATAGCTTTCCTGTTTTAATGTGTTTTATCAAATAATTTAATTTTATAATTAATTATATGAATTTTTAAAATTTCTGCTATAATTAATAATGACTAATAGTGTAAAGATTGATATACGTAAGGTTATGTGTAATTTGCAAGGTTAGATATGTAATGAATGGATAAAAATGCCAGCAAAAAATACTTAAGAATTTTTAGGAGGTCATATCTATATGATATCTAAAGAAGTTACTATAAAGAATCAATCAGGCCTTGACTCAAAGCAGGCGGCTATGTTTATTCAAAAGGCTTCAAATTTTAAGTCAGGGATATGGATTGAAAAAGGCGAAAGAAAGGCAAATGCAAAAAGTTTATTAGGGATGTTATCTTTGGGAATAGGCAGTGGAACAAAAATTATTCTTATAGCTGATGGAGAAGATGAGCAATCAGCTATATCCGATTTGGAGAAATACTTAACTGCTGGCTTGGTCGAAGGGACCTGATAATGGGAAAATTCATATTAAATGGAACACCTGTTTCTAGCGGAGCAGGTGTTGGGAAAATATATGCATTTGAACAGACAAGTATTGAAATTAACAGGGGTAAAATCAAAGAAAGCCTTATAGATGAGGAAATATTAAGGCTTGAAGTAGCTATAGATAAGACTCTTTTAGAGATATGCGACCTTAGCAATGACTTGCGGCAAAGGTTGGAGGCGGAGAACAGTCTCATATTTGAGGCTTATAAGACTATTCTTGAAGATAAATATTTTATCAGTGAAATAAAGGATCTAATTATAGTAAAAAAGATCTTTGCTGAGAATGCAGTTGATATGTGCATTAACAGTTATGTAACTGCTATTGAGATCAGTGATAATGATTATGCCAAGCAAAGTATTATTGATATAAAAGAGATTGGAAGCAGGATTATTAGAAATATTATAGGCGGAAAAACAGTCAAACAGAATTTGGACGATATTGACAGTAAATGCATTATAGGTATCAAGTGTTTGACTCCGTGGCTGGCAGCTGCCTTTGGAAAAAAGAATGTTACAGGGGTCATTTCTGAAGAGGGCGCAGCATATTTTTCCCATGCTGCCATTATATTGAGAGGCCTCGGAATACCTCTTATGAATAAGGTCTCTTATGATTTTATATTGAAATCCAATGGACAGACAGCTATTCTGGATTGCAATAATGGAACTCTTATTATAGATCCTGACAAAAAGGAGATTTCCAGATATAAGGATTTATATAAAAGCAGGATATTTGACCTTGGCGGGTTTTTCAGAAAGAAAAATACTCATGCTGAGACGATTGATAAGAAGCGGATAGTTGTTATGGCTAATATAAGCAATATTGATGAGTGTGATATTGCTGTCAGCAATTTAGCAGATGGCATAGGGTTGGTAAGGACTGAAATATTGTTCATCAATTCAAAGGATATTCCTGATGAAAAACAGCAGTATGCCGCGTATTCAAAAATAGTAAAAAAGATGAAGCCTGAACCTGTATTTATAAGGACATGGGATGCAGGGGAAGACAAGATATTTTCAGGGTTTACATCTAAAATGTCTATAAATAAAGAAGGATTAAAGGGAATAAGGTTTTCATTCACACAGATGGATGTGCTTACTGCACAGATCAGTGCTATTGTTCATTCTGCACTATTTGGACAGGTTGGCATAATGTTTCCTATGGTAAATGACGTTAGCGATATTTTTAAGGTTAAAGGCATCATTAATAATGTAGTTAATTGTATGGATGATAAAATCCGGGCCAAACTAAACCTTAAAATTGGTGCAGTGATTGAAAACAGAAAAGGTATAGAAAATATAGACAGCATACTTGAAGAAGTTGATTTTATCAGTATAGGCACCAACGACTTGCTTGAAGAAATGCAGGGAGCAAGCCGTAAGCATTCAATAGAAAATCATAAACTTTATCTGCATCCTGATTTTCTCACAGTAGTTAAATACTGCTGTATGAAATCACATGATAAAGGAAAACCTGTTAGTGTTTGTGGAGAGATGGCTTCAGATATTCCGGCTGCAATACTTCTTATTGGTATGGGGGTGGATGGATTAAGCATGCATCCGGCAAAAATAACTTCACATAAGGAGTTAATAAGGAAAATTAGTTACCATGAAAGCAGAGAGATTTTAGACGAAGCTCTTAGAAAGCTTGATGAACGTGAAGTTACAGAGATGCTGAATGAGTGGCTGAAGACATCTATATGAAAAGTGACTAAGAAATGACTAAATTCATTCATAGTCTGGGAGAATATATGTTTAATATCCAGGAAGAGTTAAAGAAAATGCCCGATAAACCGGGCGTTTATATTATGAAGGATGAGAATGGGCAGATTATATATATAGGTAAGGCAGTTGTTCTTAAAAACAGGGTAAGGCAGTATTTTCAATCGTCTGCAAATATGACGCCCAAGGTAAAAGCAATGGTAGCAAGGATTGCAGAGTTTGAATATATTGTAACCCATTCTGAGCTTGAGGCACTTATACTGGAATGTAATCTTATAAAAAAGCATAAACCCAAGTTTAATATTCTTCTTAAGGATGATAAGACCTATCCATATATAAAGGTAACTATGAACGAGGAATACCCGAGGGTCCTTATGACAAGAAGACTTGAGAAGGATGGTGCCAAATACTTCGGACCTTATTCAAATGTAACTGCTGTCAGGGAAACTATAGATCTTTTGAAAAAGCTTTTTCCCATAAAGACATGTAACAGGGTGTTTCCGAGAGATGTGGGAAAAGAGAGGCCTTGCCTGAATTTCCATATTTATCAATGTCTTGGTCCATGTCAGGGCAATGTCAATAAAGAGGAATACAGGAATCTAATGAAAGATATATGTAGCTTTCTTGCAGGTAAGCATGAAGAAGTAATTGATAAGCTTGAGCATCAAATGAATGAGCTGGCGGAAAGCCTTAACTTTGAGAAGGCTGCAAGCCTTAGGGACAAAATCAGAGGACTTAAGCATGTTGCTGAGAAGCAGAAGGTCCTTTCAACTGCAATGGAGGATCAGGATGTTATAGCCTATGCCAAAAATGAGACTGATTCATGTATTCAGGTGTTTTTTATAAGAGGAGGCAAGCTTTTAGGCAGGGAGCACTTTATATTTGAAGGAGTCGGTGAAGTAGAGGATAAAGAGCTTATAACTTCATTTGTAAAGCAGTTTTATAGTTCAACATCGTTTATTCCTCATGAAATTCTTTTGCAAGGGGATATTGACGAGCTTAACATTATTGAGAAATGGCTAACAGATAAAAGAGCAGGAAAAGTATATATAAAGGTTCCAAGAAAGGGCGATAAGCATAAATTGATTGAGATGGTTTCCCAGAATGCTGTATTTGCGTTGAACCAATTCAGGGATAAAATTCAAAGGGACCAAACAATGTCTAAAGATGGCCTTAGTGAACTGGCTCAGCTTCTAGAACTAAAAGAATTCCCTCATAGAATAGAGGCTTATGATATATCAAATACAGGTACTTCGGAAATAGTTGCTTCAATGGTTGTATTTGAAAACGGCTCTCCTGCAAACAGAGAATATAGAAGGTTTAAAATAAAATCGGTAGAAGGCCAGAATGATTATGGAAGTATGCAGGAGACCATCTACAGAAGATTTAAACCCAGGGAAGAAGAGAATTCAAAAGGCATTAACAAATTTTCAAAAATGCCCGAACTTATTCTGATAGATGGAGGACTTGGACATATTAATGCAGTAAAAGAGGTTATGAACAGCATGGGTGTGAGTATACCCGCCTATGGCATGGTCAAGGATGATAAGCACAGAACCAGGGGATTGATGTCTCAGGCGGGAGAAATAAGCTTTGAAAAGAATATTAATGCGTTCAGGCTTGTTACAGCTATCCAGGATGAGGCACACAGATTTGCTGTTGATTACAATAGGAAGCTCAGAGAAATGAGATATAGAAAGTCGGCATTGGATGAGGTTCCTGGGATAGGGCCTAAAAGGAAGAAGGCACTTATAAAGCATTTTGGATCAGTAAGTAAAATAAAGGAAGCAGGAATTGATGACCTCGAAGCTGTAGATGGTATTACCAATGCCATAGCCTTAAAAATTTACGAATTTTTTCATTAGTTTTTAGATGTCTAAGAAGTTATGGTATATTTTACACCATAATTTATAATGTTGAGTATAAACGTGTATAAAGGGGAAAATAAGTTTGGCTATTTATGCTATTTCAGATCTTCATTTGGCCATATCCATAGATAAACCGATGGATGTGTTTGGATGGAAATGGTCCAATTATATGGAGAAGCTAAAAATCAATTGGCTGGAGACAATAAAGGACGATGATATTGTAATTATTCCGGGCGATATATCATGGGCAACCTATATTGACCAGGCTAAAGCAGACTTCGAGTTTATTGAAAGCCTTCCGGGAAGGAAGATAATTTCCAAGGGCAACCATGACTATTGGTGGACAACTCACAGCAAGCTGCAGCAGTTCCTTACTGCTAATGGGTTTAGAACAATTGAGTTTATGCAAAATAACAGCTATAATCTGGGTAGTGTGATTGTTTGTGGTACAAGAGGGTGGATAAGTCCCGGTGATGACGGTTTTGGCAGTGATGACAGAAAGATATACAACAGAGAGATACAGAGATTGGAGCTATCCCTTAAAAGTGCACCTGTAGAGGATGGGAAATATATAGTCGTTGCAATGCATTACCCACCGTTCAATTCTAAAAAAGAACCTACAGGCTTTGTAGAATTGATGTGCCAATATAATGTTAGTCTATGTATATATGGTCATTTGCATGGGGAAAGTTATAAAAATGCAGTAGTTGGGAATAATAACGGATTGGAGTTCAAATTAATATCAGCTGACTATCTTGATTTTAAACCGATAAAAATATGCGAAAATGATTAAAATATTAAAATTTTCGTGCGTTATTATTGGAATTTGAGAATGTTTTATGTTATAATGGAATGACTGTTTTATAGACAAATGGCAGGGATTCCTTTAGAGTTTGACTGATTATACTGACTATAACGATTATTACCGGTTTTCATGGCAGACATCTGCAAATTTACTGGTGTAGATAAAATATTACATATAATGGGAGGATTGGCGTTAAGATGAACGTTAAAATTGAGAATATCGAAAAAAATGTTATTCAATTGGAGATTGAGGTGGATGCAGCCAAATTTGAAGAAGGAATGCAAAAATCCTTTTTGAAGAATGCATCAAAATTCAATGTTCAGGGATTTAGAAAAGGAAAGGCACCTAGACATATAGTTGAAAGAGCTTATGGTGAGGGCGTATTGTATGAAGATGCAATTAACATAATTTGTCCTGAAGCATATGAAGAAGCAATTACAGAAAATAATATCGATCCTGTTGACAAACCGGAAGTTGATATAAAGCAAATTGGAAGTGGACAAAACCTCATTTTTACTGCAAAGGTTACAGTTAAGCCTGAGGTTGAGTTAGGTGAATATAAAGGCGTAGAAGTTCAAAAAGTTGAAGCAAACGTAACAGATGAAGATGTTGAAAATGAATTTAAATTAGTAGTTGAAAAAAGTGCCAGAATAGTATCTGCTGAAGATAGAGTTATAGAAGATGGAGATATGGCGGTTATCGATTTTGAGGGGTTCATTGATGGTGTTGCATTTGAAGGCGGCAAGGGCGAAAATTACAGCCTTAAGATAGGGTCAGGTCAGTTTATACCCGGATTTGAAGAGCAGCTCATCGGTGCAAAAGCTGGAGATGAAGTTGATGTTAATGTTTCTTTCCCTGAAAACTACGGTAAAGAAGAGTTAGATGGAAAGGCTGCACTTTTCAAAGTTAAGATCAACGATGTTAAAATTAAGGAATACCCTGAAATAGATGATGAATTTGCACAGGATATAAGTGAGTTCGACACTTTAGCTGAATATAAGGAAGATTTAAAGAAGAAGCTTGTTGAAAGAGCTGAAGCAAACGCAAAGCATGAAACTGAAACGGCACTGCTGGATAAAATAGCTGAAAGCACTACAGTGGACATTCCAGAAGTAATGATTAACCAGCAAATAGATGTTTTGATACGTGATTTTGATATGAGGCTTAGATATCAAGGACTTGATATCAACAGATATATGAGTGCTTATGGTATTTCCCAGGATGCTATCATAGAACAATTTAGATCAAGAGCTGAGAAGGATGTTTTAAACCAACTGATTATTGATAAAATCGTTGATTTGGAGAAAATAGAAGTTTCTCAAGAAGAAATTGACGAGGAAATAAAAAAACTTGCAGGAAATTATAAGCAAGATGAGGAAGAATTTAAGAAACATTTAAAAGATGACGATATAGAATATATTAAGAAAGATTTGGCAGTTGTAAAAACAATCAATTTCCTTATGGAAAATGCAAAGGTTGTTTAATAACTTCTAAATTAATATATTGATAGCTTTTAATTTAACAGAAATTAGTTTTTAATCGATCCATAAGTGGGAAATAATATAATATAATAAAAAAGGAGGCCAACGCAATGAGTCTTGTTCCAATAGTTGTAGAACAAACTAACCGAGGTGAGAGGTCATATGATATTTATTCAAGACTTCTAAAGGATAGGATAATAGTTTTAAGTGATGAAGTTAATGATGTTACTGCAAGTCTTATAGTTGCACAAATGCTTTTCTTAGAAGCGGAAGATCCGGACAAGGATATACAGTTTTATATAAATAGTCCAGGAGGATCAGTTACATCCGGGTTTGCAATTTACGATACAATGCAGCATGTTAGGCCTGATGTTTCTACTATATGTGTCGGTATGGCGGCAAGTATGGGAGCATTCTTATTATCGGCAGGAACAAAGGGAAAAAGGTTTGCACTTCCAAATGCAGAAATAATGATACACCAGCCTCTAGGCGGTGTTCGCGGGCAAGCTACTGATATAAAGATTCATACTGAATGGCTGCTCAAAATAAAAAGTAAGCTGAACAGAATTTTAAGTGAAAACACAGGCAAACCTCTTGATATTATAGAAAAAGATGTTGAGAGAGACTTTTTCATGTCGGCAGAAGATGCAAAAGCATACGGCTTAGTGGACGAAGTTATGTATAGAAGATAATAAATGAGGTGGAATGATGTCCAGATATGATGAAAAGAAGCAGCTTAAATGTTCATTCTGCGGCAAAACTCAGGAACAGGTCAAGAGGTTGGTGGCAGGTCCTGGGGTATATATTTGCGATGAGTGCATAGAATTATGCTCCGAAATTATCGAAGAAGAATTTGAAGATATAAAGGCTGATACTGACCTTAGTGAAATACCCAAACCAAAGGATATAAAAGCCATTCTTGATCAGTATGTAATTGGTCAGGAAGGTGCGAAGAAATCCTTATCTGTTGCTGTTTATAACCATTATAAAAGGATTGGCTCAGATATAAAGGGCAGTGATACCGAATTGCAGAAGAGTAATATTGTTATGCTTGGTCCTACAGGATCAGGTAAAACGCTTCTTGCTCAGACTCTGGCAAGGATACTGAATGTACCTTTTGCGATTGCAGATGCTACTTCTTTGACTGAAGCAGGTTATGTTGGGGAAGATGTTGAAAACATTCTTCTCAAGCTGATACAAGCGGCAGACTATGATATTGAAAAGGCTGAAAAGGGTATAATTTATATTGATGAAATAGACAAAATTGCCAGAAAGTCTGAAAACCCATCAATAACAAGAGATGTTAGCGGTGAGGGAGTTCAGCAGGCTCTTTTGAAAATTTTGGAAGGTACAGTTGCATCGGTACCTCCTCAAGGTGGAAGGAAGCATCCGCATCAGGAGTTCATACAGATTGATACCACGAATATACTCTTTATTTGTGGAGGTGCTTTTGACGGTATCGATAAGATTATACAAAATAGAATTGGTAAGAAGTCCTTAGGTTTTGGAGCAAAAATCGAAACTGCCAAGGAAAGGGATATTAGTAATATCCTGCAGAACATTTTGCCACAGGATCTCTTAAAGTTTGGATTAATACCCGAGTTTGTAGGAAGGCTTCCTGTTGTTGTAAAGCTGCATCCTCTTGATAAAGCAGCTCTGGTACAGATTCTCACAGAGCCCAAGAATGCACTTATCAAGCAATACCAAAAGCTCTTTGAGATGGATGATGTGATACTTGAGTTTGAACCGGATGCCCTTGATGCTGTAGCGGAAAAGGCTATTGCAAGGAATACAGGTGCAAGAGGATTAAGAGCAATTCTTGAAGAAATTATGCTGGATGTCATGTATGATATTCCATCCTCTACAAATGTTGAAAAATGTACCATTAACAGAGACTGTGTTGAAAATAGCGGAACTCCGGCTATAGTTATTAATGAGAATAAAAAGCCTCTAAAAAAAACAACAGGAAAGAAGTCTCGAATGAAAAGGGAATCAGTATCATAGAAATTAACGATTAATGAATTTTTGAAAGCCCTAAATAATAGATTACTGAGAGCGAACTGGTGAAATAAATCAGTTCGTTTTTATTTTGTCCTCTAAATATTAACAATGTTTAAAACAGCATAAAATGACTTTCTATGCTAATAATAATACTTTAGGAATGTTAAAGAAATAAATTCTTTAATCATCCATTAGGAAGGATTTATATTTTCCAAGGAGGTTATTTAATGCTTACAGGTATTTTATTTTTCATACAATTTTTCTTTACTTTGATTATTGGGCTGTATTTTCTTAACCTGCTAAAGTCTCAACAAAGTAATAAAGGTGCAATTGAGAAAGAGTCAAAAAAGGAATTGGATAAGCTTAAAAGGCTTCGGGAAATAAAACTTACAGAACCGCTTTCAGAAAAGACCAGACCTGCTTCAATCAATGATATCGTAGGACAGGAGCAAGGTATAAAAGCACTTAGGGCTGCATTGTGCGGTCCGAATCCGCAGCATGTTATTATCTATGGACCTCCTGGTGTAGGAAAAACTGCTGCTGCGAGGGTTATTCTTGAGGAAGCCAGACAAAGCCCAATCTCACCGTTTAAAAAAGAAGCAAAATTTGTTGAAATGGATGCAACCACTCTGAGATTTGATGAGAGAGGTATAGCCGACCCCCTTATAGGATCTGTGCATGATCCGATATATCAAGGAGCAGGTGCTTATGGTGCAGCAGGTGTACCACAGCCGAAGCCAGGGGCGGTAACACGTGCACATGGAGGCATGCTGTTTTTAGATGAAATTGGAGAATTGCATCCCATACAGATGAATAAGCTTTTAAAGATACTTGAGGATAGAAAGGTAATAATGGAGAGTGCTTATTATAGTTCGGAGGATAATAACATTCCTTCACATATACATGATATATTCCAAAAAGGCCTTCCTGCTGATTTCAGACTGGTTGGAGCAACTACCAGGCAGGCTGAGGAAATACCTGCAGCAATTAGGTCTAGATGCGTGGAAGTTTATTTCAGGCCTCTGCAGTTTGATGAAGTGTCAAAAATTGCAAAAAATGCTGCCATAAGAGGTGGATTTAAGACAGAGGAAGGCGTAGAGGAAGTAGTAGCAAAATACGCACAAAATGGAAGGGATGCGGTAAATATTATTCAGATAGCAGGCGGATCGGCATTGATTGAAGGAAGGAGTACAATTGCCAGAAAAGATGTTGAATGGGTGATTGAATTCGGACGGTACAGTCCGAGAACAGAAAAGAAAGTAAGTGCGGGAGAGTTTGTTGGGTGCATAAACGGCCTTGCAGTACTAGGAAGCAGCACAGGAGTAGTTATTGATATTGAAGCTACTGCGATTGAGGCAGAAGATGAAAAGGGTAAACTAACTGTTACAGGGATAATTGAAGAGGAAGAGCTGGATGGAAGAGGCCATAAATTAAAAAGGGCAGGGACTGCAAAATCATCAGTTGACAATGTTATAACTGTGTTTAAAAAGGTGCTTGGGATAGAATGTAGAAAGTATGACATTCATTTAAATTTCCCCGGGGGTATGCCGATTGATGGCCCATCTGCTGGAATAGCTGTATTTGCAGCCATATATTCGGCAATAAAGAATATTCCTGTAAGCAGCGAAATTGCCATGACCGGGGAAATATCAATCAAGGGAAAGGTAAAGCCAGTAGGTGGAGTTACTGCAAAAGTTGAAGCTGCAAAGATGGCTGGAGTTAAAAAAGTGCTCATCCCAAAGGAAAATTGGCAGGAAATATATAAAGACATAGGAATTGAAGTTATTCCGGTTGAGGATATAAATCAGGTCATTGAGCATGTGGCGAATAAGGACGAAGAGGTTACTGATGAAGTAATAATACAGGGCCCGTCTTTAAACATATTGACAGCACAGGCACGACTATAATGATTTTGGAACTATATTAATACATGAATGGAAAATTTGCATGATAAAAATCAAATTTTCGCGACATATGAATCAAGGAAAATGTTTTGCAATAATTAAAAACGTAAAATGATTATTGCAAAACATATAGTTCCAATTATATTTAATATGGAAGAGAATATAGACATATAATTTATACATACAATAAAATTTTGCATTTTAGTATAATTTGCTATAAAATAGTTGTTGAATTTCATTTTATTGGGGTTATTAATCATTAGATTATTAATGCTTTGAATTTTGTAAGTTATTTGTAAGGGAAATGTAAGATTTATAGTATATACTAAAAATGCTATAAATCTTATATATTAAGTAATTTCATTTTAGAAAGAGAAAATCAACGAGGTGAGGGAATAATGGATATTTTACAAGGTATTATACTGGGAATAATTCAAGGTTTGACGGAGTTTTTACCAATAAGCAGTTCAGGGCATTTGGTATTATTTCAGCAGATTTTTGGGCTTAAGGAAGGTGTTGCTACATTTGACATAGCTGTCCATCTTGCTACTCTTATTGCCGTAGTTGCAGTATTTCGTAAGGATATTATTGAAATTATAAAAAATCCCTTCAGCAAGCTTACCCTTTTAATAGTGGTGGGAACAATTCCTACACTGGCTATTGCATTTGCTCTTAAAAATATTATTGAGGATCTTTTGCATTCAGGTGCTTCATTAGGTATTGAATTTATAGTTACGGGACTCATATTGTGGTTTGCTGAATCTATTAAAACCAAGAACAAAGGGGAAAAGGAAACAACTATGGCTGATGCAGTGCTTATTGGTATTGCCCAGGGAATAGCCATTATGCCTGCAATATCAAGATCTGGCCTCACTATTGCGGGAGCTTTGTTCAGAGGACTCAACAGGGAATTTGCTGCAAGGTTTTCATTCCTGTTGTCAATCCCAATTATTCTTGCCGCAGCAGCTGATGAAGGATTGGATCTAATAAAAGACAAGGCTTCGGTACAAATTGAAATGATGCCTTTGTTTCTAGGAATGGTAGCAGCTGCAATTTCGGGATATTTTGCAATAAAGTTTATGCTGAAGATTCTAGCAAAGGGTAATTTAAGATCATTTTCATATTATGTGTTTGTATTAGGTGGATTGGTTGTGCTGGATCAATTATTCTTCCACATATATTTTTAGTAGTGTTAAATAAATAACTTAGCAGAACATGTGCATAAGGGAGTTAAGGCCATGGAAACAAAAAAAGATATACTTATCATGGGAATTGAAACGAGTTGTGATGAAACTTCAGCATCAATAGTTTTAAACGGCAGGAAGGTTGTTTCAAATATAATATCTTCGCAAATAAGCCTTCATCAGAAGTATGGCGGGGTTGTTCCTGAAATTGCTTCAAGGAAGCATGTTGAACTGATGATTCCTGTTATAGATGAGGCGTTGGATAAAGCGGGAATTAAGTTAAAGGATTTGGATGCCATTGGAGTTACATATGGACCAGGCCTTGTTGGTGCACTGCTGGTAGGACTTTCAGCAGCAAAAGGTCTTGCATTTGCCATAGACAAGCCCCTTGTAGGCGTTCATCACATTGAGGGGCATATCGCTGCGAATTATATTCAGCATGAGGAATTGGAGCCGCCTTTTATTTGTCTTGTTGCTTCAGGCGGTCATAGTCATATAGTTTATGTCGAGTCTTACGATAAATTCCAAATATTAGGACAAACCAGGGACGATGCAGCTGGGGAGGCGTTTGATAAAATTGCCAGGGCAATTGGACTTGGATACCCAGGAGGCCGCTTATTGACAAAGCTGCAGGTGAAGGAGACCCTAAAGCCATTAACTTCCCCAGGGTTTATTTTGATGGAGGTTCATTGGATTTCAGTTTCAGCGGGCTTAAAACTGCTGTGCTAAACCACTTACATAACCTTTCACAAAAAGGTGAGGCATATGACATTAATGATATATCTGCAAGCTTCCAGCAGGCCGTTGTGGATGTACTTGTTAAAAATACCGTAAATGCTGCGGTAAAAATGGAAGTAAATAAAATAACTCTTGCCGGAGGTGTAGCATCCAACAGATGTTTGAGAAAACAAATGAAGGAACATGCAAAGGCAAAGGGTATTGAAGTTTTGTACCCAAGTCCGGTGTTATGCACGGATAATGCAGCTATGGTTGCATGTGCTGCATATTATGGGTTTATTAAAGGCACTTTTTGTGATTTAAGATTAAATGCTGTTCCAGGATTGAGGTTGGGAGAAAAGTAGAAAAACCTCTCTTTATTTACATAATTCGACACATAATTTCATGACATGAAAATGTTAATATGTTGAATTAAAAGGTGTGAATAATGTGGAAATAATCTTGAACTACAGCAAAATATGACATATTTAGCTGTGTATAAGTATGTGGATAATGTGGATTAATCCTGTTGATAACTTATTTTTCGTCTTTATATTCATTATAATTGTTTATAACTACCTTAACATAATGTTGTGTTTCATTAAACGGTGGAACGCCATTATATTTTTTTACATTACCCGGACCTGCATTATAGGCAGCCAGAGCAAGTTTTAAATCGCCGCCGAACGCATTTATCTGATCTCTCAAATATCTGGTTCCGCCATCAATATTTTGTTCTATATCCCAGGGATTTGTAACGTTCAGACCTGCTGCAGTCCCAGGCATAAGCTGCATAAGTCCCTGTGCCCCAGCACTTGAAAGGGCATAGGGATTAAAGCTTGATTCCTGTTTTATAACAGCCTTTATAAGATTTGCATCAACACCGTATTTTTGAGATGCTTCTTCGATTGCTGTATTAATAAGCTCCATTTGTTTTATCTTGTCCTTTGGAACTGAAGCGGAACTATTTGCTCTTGAAAGCTCAGCTTTGAGCCTGTTGGTATTCATGGAGTTATAAGCCGCTGTTTTTGGCACTGTTATCTTTTCAGAAGAAGTATTTTTTTCCGGTGCGATATTATCAGATGCTGATACATCAGCTGCAGCATCTTTATTTGTTTCTTCTTCAAGGACTTTTTGAAATGAGGTTTTAGTTGAAGGCATATTCATCCTTAAGGGGACTCTACTTTGAATATCATTTAATTTTTGTGCGAAAATATCATTGACACTTAATGACATATATTCTCTCCTCCAACCATAGAAAGTCATAAAGTTGTTTTACTATATATATATCGTATTTTTAGCAAAAACACTTTACATCCTATTTATGTCTTGGAATTATGATACTTCAAGATTCTTTCTTTTAACGAACTTTGAGCAGGCGTTTTTGGTTTTACCATCAAACTGGCGAACAGTAAAAAGCTGGCATACCCCAATTGACGGGTGATCCTTTGAACTTGCTATATTCAATATGAAGTTTTCACAATTTATGCACTTTAACTGGCTTTTGGTTTCTCCCAGTATAGAAGGCGCAAATTTGTGTTTTGAGCAGCAATAATCTGGGGCAACAGCACCATTATCCCTGCATAATACATCATTATTAACAGTAATAATTGTTCCTCGTATGCAGTTACTGCATGTTCTCTTTTGTAGCAATGTTCTTCTCCTCTGATAAAAATAATGAAATGGTAGGTATATTATAACACTGTTTAAGTTGAAGTGGAATAAAATGGGTAATAATATTATTTGACAAGAACAGTCATAATAATACATGAGAGAACTGTGATATAAGTAATTCCTTAGTAATTTCTTAGCCATTACTTAGACAAATATTAGATTTTCTATTTTCTTTTAATTCAATATATAATTGTTACCTATATGGTTTAAATTTGTTATAATATAGTCTACATAAGAGGATTAACCACATTAAAGTAAAAAATAATTATTTGGGAGAATATAAGTCATGAAAAAACCTACGATACTTAGAAAACGGTTCATACCATTTGAAACAGTGGATATTTCCGGGGATGAAATGCTTTATAGGGATGATTCCCTCATTATTACCAGGTGGAAGGTCATCAAGGCGAGGAAAGATATAGATAGAGGTGTTTCTTTTGCCTTCTTGAAGGATGGCTATAAGATAAGCAGGTTTTATGATCCAGAAGGAAACTTCGTATATTGGTATTGCGATATAATTGATGTGGAATATGACAGTGTTAAGGATACATATACTCTCACAGATCTTCTTGTGGATGTAAAAATTTTGCCCAATGGGGAAATAAGAGTATTGGATGTTGATGAGGTAGCCGATGCACTTGAAGAAAACATTATAACAAAAGAACAGGCATGTGATTCACTTCGAAAACTACATAAACTTTTAGAGCTAATTTACAGTGGAGAATTTCCTCCAAAGGAATGCAGGGATCAGGAATACTGGAAGGTGTAGCATCATAATTATAATAGTTAAAGAGAATAATAAGTGTGAGTTAAGGATAATAAGCACAACAAAAGGAGAAATGTAGATGGGAAAACTTATTGATTTACATACCCATTCAACCGCCTCTGACGGCAGCCTTACACCTCGGGAGCTTGTAAGGCATGCAAAAAATATGGGGCTATCGGCTATAGCGCTTACTGATCATGATACAATAGATGGAATTGAAGAAGCCTTTGATGAAGGGAAAAAAGTTGGGCTGGAAGTTATAGCAGGGTTGGAAATAAGTGTTGAATACAATCCTGAAATGCATATGCTGGGGTATTTCTTCAATGATACATACAAGAATATAACCAAGGTTCTTGAGGGGCTCATAAAGAAAAGAGACGAAAGAAACCCCAAGATTGTAAAAAAGCTCAATGAGCTTGGGTTTGATATAACTATGGAGGAAGTTACAAGTGAAGCACGAGGTAAGGTTATTGCAAGGCCTCATATAGCAAGGGTTCTTATGAAAAAAGGTTATGTAAAAAGCATTCAGGATGCATTTGAAAGGTTTCTGGGAGCTGATAAACCTGCATTTTTTCCAAAGTCCAAGTTCACTCCGGAGGAAGGAATCAAAGAGATACTTGGTGCTGGAGGAATACCTGTTCTTGCACATCCTATATACCTGTACCTTAATCAGAAACGTCTGGATAAGCTGGTAAAAGAGCTTGTATCATATGGCTTAAAGGGAATTGAGGCTCATTATGTTGATAATACAAATGACGATACCGGAAACCTTTTAAGACTTGCTATAAAATATGACCTCCTTGCCACAGGTGGCAGTGATTATCATGGAAGTTTAAAGCCTGCAATTGAAATCGGTAAGGGAAGAGGCAATCTTAAGATTCCATATGATATTCTAGAGAAGATGAAGGCCGTTTACCAGTTTTCTTCGGGCACTTGACACGTTATTTTAACGTGGTATAATAATAAAGTAATTGATATCGGTTTTGTGTAAAAAATGCCCTTCACAAAGAAGGGTTATTTTTATCGTACTGGCAGGTGAATGGACAATGGATAAGGAATCAATAAAACCAATAACACAAAATAAAAAAGCAAGACATGACTATTTTATAGAGCAAACCATTGAAACCGGAATAGTTCTGTCCGGAACAGAGGTTAAGTCCATTCGTCAGGGCAAGGTAAACCTTAAGGATAGCTATGCCTCCATAAAAGATGAGGAAGTTATTTTAAGCGGCATGCATATAAGTCCCTATGAACAGGGAAATATATTTAATAAGGATCCGATTAGGGACAGAAAGCTTTTGCTCCACAAGTATGAGATCAGAAGACTTATAGGCTATGTTCAGCAAAAAGGGTTGACTTTGGTACCGGTTCAGTTATACTTTAAGGGCAGCAAGGTTAAGCTTGAACTGGGAGTTGCTAAAGGTAAAAAGCTCCATGACAAGCGTGATGACATCGCTGAAAGAGACGCAAAAAGGGAAATTGACAGAAGGCTTAAGGAAAATAACAGGTAAAATTTTGGAATGTTCAAGAAGTAATTCTTAATCCATTCCGTAACATGGGGGCGTAATGGTTTCGACGGGATTGTTGAGACTTAAGTAGCGAGTAGAGGATTCTCGTAGGCCTCTTAAAAAACGAGAACTTAAAATTAAACGCTAAAAACGATAATTTAGCTTACGCGGCTTAATGCCGTGTGCGTCTAGCCCAGGTTCCTGCACCTGGGGGCCTAGGCGTCGATAAGTCAGGCCTTTTGCATAGGAAGGTTAAATGCTAGAACTGCTGCGGTAGTAGCCTTGAGCTGCAGCGGAACTTAAAGGCTACGGTAGAGTAGACCCTGCCCTTGGGGGATGCTCGTCAGGAATGCTAAATTGGGGGATACACTCGTAGAAGCTTTTGTGGATATGGTTTCGGACAGGGGTTCGACTCCCCTCGCCTCCACCAAATAATAACAAACTTTTTAATACAATGCAAAGTCACTGATTTCAGTGGCTTTCGTTGTTTTATGGGCAATCTCTAAACAAAATTTTGCTCGTTTTGCTCTTGTTTGAGGTCTTTTTTTAAAGATAATGCATACCCCTATTCAAAAATCTTAAATTTTGAATAGGGGTATGCATTATCTTTAATGAACCTGGACTGGGGCTGCGAAAGCATTGGAAACTGGCCTTATGAATTGTTTAGGTTGATTTTTATATAGCTTTTTAGCTTTAAAAGGTAATTGTGAAAGCCTTGTTCCGGGAGCAACAATACTGAACTCCTTACCACTATACCTTTCCTGCAAAGTCAATTTCTCTAATGGAATAACCTCTTTCTTTCATATCTTATAACTACACCAAAGCCTCCCTATAATATATATATATTTTGCTGTAAAGATGATTAAAATTGGCTAAGTCAAGATGTCCAAAGCCAGCTAAATCAGTTGCTATGGTTAAAAAATAGCATTTATTCAGAGAAGAGCCGATTATCCATTTTTTTTTTATATGTTTTCTTCTTATTTTTTCAATTTGTGGGCTATCGTATTTTTCAGAGTATTCCCAAAGACTTTTAAACTTAGCATCCTTTTTTAACTCATCTATCCACTTGTCAACTTCAAATTGTGAAGTCATAACATCACCTCTGAATACAGTATGTACATAAAACGAGTATTTTATTTCGTGAAATCTTTTCTTCTATTATGTGATTTTTGAAGGAGAACAAACTTAGCAAAAAAAATGACATAAAAAATTATAAAATTTTTTAAAAATATCTTGACAGAAAAAAATGAACTTAATAAAATATTATTAGCACTCGATGGCGTTGAGTGCTAATAAAGCGTTTTAATATTCCTTTTAACTTTTGATACTTATATTTATGGCGTTAATTCGTTATCGATATTTTATCTTAAAACTAGAGGGGGTTTTAAAGCGCTTTTTTGATTATGGAATATTAAAACGCATGAAATACTTAAAACGCAATTACGATGATGTTGTACAGAGGAGTGAAATGCTGATGACAAACAGGTTTGAGACAAAGCTTATCAGCTCTGACAGGCATTCCTATAGGGAGCTTTTTAAAAGGAATCCCGGCAATCCAATTCTCTCATCAAAGGATTGGCCCTATGCTGCAAATACAGTATTTAACCCTGCAGCAACCATGTATAACGGCAAGGTTCTGCTTCTGGCAAGGGTTGAGGATAGGAGAGGATTTTCTCATCTAACGAAGGCTGTCAGCGATGACGGTATAAACAATTGGGTGATAGATGAAAAGCCCACCCTCGAGCCTGATTCGGAGAGATATCCCGAGGAGGAATGGGGTATTGAGGACCCGAGGATTACCTGGGTGGAGGAGCTTAGGAAGTATGCTGTTGTATATACTGCCTACTCAAAAGGCGGCCCCTTGGTTTCAATGGCCTTAACGAAGGATTTTGAAAGCTATGAGAGATTGGGACCTGTAATGCCGCCGGAGGACAAGGATGCTGCACTGTTCCCGAAAAGAATTAACGGTAAATGGCTGCTTATACATAGACCCATTCCTGCACACCATGGACCGGGTGCTCATATATGGGTGTCACGGTCGGATGACCTTAAATATTGGGGAGAACACCAGATACTGATTGATGCAAGACAAGGCGGATGGTGGGATGCAAACAAGGTGGGACTTAACACACCTCCCCTTGAAACTCCTGAAGGCTGGCTCATACTTTACCATGGAGTACGACAGACTGCAGCCGGAGCCATATACAGGCTTGGACTCGCCCTTTTGGACCTTGAAAACCCCTTCAGGGTATTGCGGAGAAGTGATGAGTGGGTATTTGGCCCCCATGAGTTCTATGAAAGAGAAGGGGACGTAGATGATGTAGTGTTCCCCTGTGGGTGGGTATATGACGAAAAAACAGGGGAAATCAAGATGTATTATGGTGCAGCAGACACCTGTATTGCCATGGCAACCACCAATCTGAAGGATTTGCTGGAATATATCAAAAAGTGTCCTGAGCCAAAAGCTAATATGTAAAGCTTGTATTACACATAATGCAATAATGTAATTATATACTAACTGACTAAGATGGGAGGAATACATATGAAGGCATTATTTTTAGCAGGTGGGTTAGGAACCCGATTAAAACCAATTACAGATGACTTGCCTAAGCCAATGGTGCCAATTATGGGCAAGCCTCTTTTAGAAAGGAATATTGAAAACCTTAAAAAGCATGGTGTTGATGAGATTGTACTGAGCACCTGCTACAAGCCTCATAAAATTGAGAAGTATTTTGAAGACGGAAGAAAACTGGGAGTGAAAATCAGCTATATCTCCGAGGATGTGCCTTTGGGCACCGCTGGTGCAATCAAAAATGCACAGAGATTTTTCAATGACACCTTCCTGGTATTTAATGCAGATATCCTAAGCGACATTGATATCTCTGAAATGATACGTTTCCACAAGGAAAAGGGAGCCCTTGCAACCATTGCGGTAACGCAGGTTGACAATCCTTCAGCCTATGGAGTGATTGAGCATGATAAAAACGGATTCGTTACTGCCTTCAAGGAAAAGCCCCAGCCCCATGAAAGCAGCTCCAACCTGATCAATGCAGGTGTGTATATATTTGAACCGCAGCTTTTGGACGAAATTCCTTCTGGAAGGGCAGTGTCCATTGAAAGGGAAACATATCCGCTGCTCCTTCAAAAAGGATTTAAGATAGCAGTTTATAACCGGTGCTCCTATTGGCTTGACCTGGGTACACCCGAAAAATACCTTAAGGCTCATAATGATATCCTTGAAGGGAATTTGCAGATTGGTAACCATGACTTTAACAAAAATCTGCAATGCATCAGCAAGACGGCGAAGATAAGCCATAACGCAAAGATAATCGGGCCAGTGTATATAGGGGATAATGTTGAAATCGGCTCCTTTGCAGTTATAGGCCCGGATACTGCCTTGTGCGATGACTCTTCAGTGGGCATGGGTGCCAAGGTTGTAGGAAGTGTGGTCTGGGATCATGTTCATGTCGGAGGCGGAGCATCGGTTGTAAACTCAGTGGTTATGTCCAATTGCAGAGTTGATCGAAATAGTGAAGAGTATAATACTGTTTTGACAGAAAACTTCAGTCATCCGATAGCAGTGTAGAAAAGACAGCTTTAGCGAAAAAATGTGGACATTCCTCAACGTAAAAGGAATACTTTCAGAGAGGTGTGTCTCTTACAACAATAAAAAGGAGGTTTGGGCATGGTTTCAAACAGAATACGGAATGTGGCATTTTTAAGTACTTACCCTTCAAGGGAATGCGGACTTGCAACCTTTACCCAGGACCTTGTAAGGGAGCTTGATAACGTTAGTCTTTTAAATAAGCCAAAGGTTATCGCCGTGAGTAATAATGATTACAGCTACAGCGACAGGGTTATCATGGAGCTTTGGCAGCATGACAGGGAAAGCTATATCAACACAGCAGAGGCTATTAACAATTCAAATATAGAGCTTCTTGTAATAGAGCATGAGTACGGCATATTTGGTGGAGAGGCAGGCGAATACATACTTGACCTGGTTGACAACCTGCAAATACCATTTGTCACCACACTTCACACAGTACTTCCCAGACCTTCTGAAAAGCAAAGGGAAATACTGGAGCTGCTTGGCGAAAAAAGTGCTAAGATTATCACTATGGCAAAAAATACAAAGCCTATCCTTGAGAAGGTTTATGGTATAGACCCGTCAAAAATAGAGGTGATACACCATGGTGTACCCTACAGGATTCTCGAGTCAAGAGATACTCTGAAAGAAAAGCAAGGTCTTTCGGGTCGTAGCGTTGTCAGCACCTTCGGACTTTTAAGTCCAGGCAAAGGGCTGGAATATGGCATAGAAGCCATTGCAAAGGTGGCTAAGGAGCATAAGGACATTGTCTACCTGATTCTTGGACAGACACACCCATGTGTAAAAAAAGAGTCGGGCGAAGAATACAGGGAAAAGCTGATGGAATTGGTAGACAGGCTAGGAATAAAGGAGCATGTATGGTTTGTAGATAAATACCTTTCAAAGGATGAAATTATACACTATCTCCAGTTGTCGGACATCTACATGACACCGTACCTTGGAAAAGATCAAGCAGTCAGCGGAACCCTGGCTTACGCTGTCGGGTATGGAAGGGTCATAGTATCCACACCTTACAGTTATGCAAAGGAAATGCTTTCAGAGGGCAGAGGACTTCTGGCAGAGTTTAACGATGCCCATTCACTGGCAAGACATATCAAGTATGTATTAAAAAATCCAGAAGCTAAAAAGGAAATGGAAAGACGGACCTTGAGTGTTGGCAGGACTATGATGTGGGGTAATGTTGCAAATCATTATACAAAGCTCTTTATAGATACTCTTGAAGAAATGAAGCTTGTGGGCAGCATGGTGGTATGATGGGAAGGCTTTATATTAGTGAAGTTTTGAAGGACGACCACATCTTCCGGCTAACCGATGATACCGGAATGCTGCAGCACTCAAAATATTCCATTCCAGACCCGAACCATGGCTATACAACTGATGACAATGCCAGAGCATTGATTATGGCACTGATGCTGTATGGCAGATATGAAAAGAAGAAATACCTTGATCTTGTTTATAGGTATGCATCCTTTATATTAAACGCACAAAATAAAGAGGGCAAATTTAAAAACTTTATGAGCTATGACAGGAAATGGCTTGAGGAGGAAGGCTCGGAGGATTGCTTTGGTAGATGTCTGTGGGCGTTGGGATTTGCGCTTTTCAATGAATATACCCCTAAAGGGGTTAAGTACGGGCTTGCACATATACTAAAAAATGCGATGCCTCATGTGACTTCTCTCAATTCACCAAGGGCAAAGGCATATTCCATCATAGGTCTTTCCCACCTTGAAGGCGAAGATGCGAGAAGGCTTGTTTTTGAAGCAGCTCAGTCCCTTTGCCGCCAGTATGAGGAGTACAGGGACGGAGATTGGAAGTGGTTTGAGAATATTGTAGCATATTGCAATAATGTTCTTCCATGGTCGCTCATATCTGCTTACAGGGCTACAGGAGAAAAGAGATTTCTTGATATAGCCGAGGAAAGCCTGGAGTTTCTTGGCGGGGTAACCTTTAAGGATGGATATTTCAAGCCTGTAGGCTGTAATGGATGGCTTTTGAAGGGAGGGCACCCGGCTGAGTTCGATGAGCAGACGGTGGAAGCCTGTGAAGGAGTTTTAACCTATCTGGAGGCTTATGAAGCAACCGGAAAAAAGAAATATTTACATAAGGCGAAAAGCTGTCATGCATGGTACGAGGGTGTCAACTCCAAGGGAATCAGCCTTGTCGACAGCGAAACGGGAGGCTGCTATGACGGACTGACCCAGCAGGGTGTAAACCTGAATATGGGAGCGGAAAGCCTTGTTTCGTATGTAATATCGTATATGAAAATATCTGAGGTTAATGTGTGAGAAAAGGAGTGAGGCAAAATGAGCAGTATAAACGAAGGAATTTTCAGACAATACGATATACGGGGTATATACAATGAAGATTTGACGGCAAAGGACGCAGAGCTTATCGGAAAAGCCTTTGGAACCTATATCAAAAGAAAAGGGGAGATAGAAGCTGTTGTAGGTAAGGATAACAGGAAATCCTCTCCCGAGCTCTTCAACAGCTTGGTAAAGGGGCTTCTGGATACAGGCATAAATGTAAAGGATATCGGAGTGGTGGTATCCCCCATATTCTACTACGCCACACACCTATATAACATAAAATCAGGCATTATGATTACGGCAAGCCATAACCCTGCAAAATATAACGGCTTCAAGGTGCAGTATGACGGCAGGACATTATATGGTGAAGAGCTACAGGATATCAAAAGGATGATTCAAGAGGATGATTTTGATAGCGGACAGGGAAAGCTGACTGTACAATCTCCTGTGAAGGACTATATAAGTATGGTAAAGGAAAAAATCAAGCTTCCGGGACGTAGGCTCAAGGTTGTGGTAGACTGCGGCAATGGTACAGCGGGGCTTTTTGCACCCAAGCTTCTTAAGGAGTTGGGCTGTGAGGCTATACCCCTTTATTGCGATTCCAACCCGGATTTCCCCAACCATTTTCCCGACCCGGTAAAGCCGGAAAACCTAAAGGATTTAATAAAGGCTGTCAAGGCCAACAAGGCAGATCTTGGGGTAGGCTTTGACGGGGATGGAGACCGGCTTGGGGTTGTTGACAACCAGGGTAACATCATATGGGGAGACATGCTGATGATCCTTTTCTGGAGGGAGATACTGCCCAAGCACCCAGGCACTCCTGCCATTGTTGAGGTGAAGTGCTCCGAAACACTGGTGGACGAGGTAAAAAGACTCGGAGGGCAGCCTATATTCTACAAGACCGGCCATTCTCTCATAAAGGCAAAAATGAAGGAAATTAATGCAGTATTTACCGGAGAAATGTCCGGACATATGTTCTTTGCGGATGAGTATTTCGGGTATGATGATGCATTCTATGCATGTGCAAGGCTATTAAGAATCCTGTCTGGAAGCAGCAAGTCCTTAAGCGAGCTTTTGGCAGATGTGCCTAAAACCTATGCAACCCCTGAAATCAGGGTTGAGTGCACAGAGGAAGAAAAGCTCTTTTATGTGGGCAAGGCAAAAACATATTTTAAGGCTTCAGGCAATAACATCATTGATATAGATGGAGTTCGTGTACAGTTTGGTGACGGCTGGGGGTTGGTCAGAGCGTCAAATACAGGTCCTGAGCTTATCGTGCGGTGCGAGGCCAGAACTCCCGAGCGTCTTGAGCAGATAAAAAAGGAAATATCCGATTCAATCTGCCCGTTGAAGGTGGCTTAAAAGCATCAAGCTTTTAACAATATACTAAATTTAAATAAAAAGCATACGAAAGGAGTCGGTTGATTTATGAACATTAAACCGCTGGGTACCAGGGTACTCTTGAAGGAAATTGAAAGTGAAGAAACAACAAAAAGCGGAATTGTGCTTCCGTCCAACGCCAAGGAAAAGCCCTATATGGCTGAGGTGGTTGAAATCGGTCCGGGTGAGGTGAAGGATGGAAAGGAAATTAAAATGGTTGTGAAAAAAGGTGACCGGGTTCTTTACAGCAAATATGCCGGAACAGAGGTCAAGCTGGATAACGAAAAATATCTTTTAGCGAAGCAGGATGATATCCTGGCAGTAATCGAGTAAGGAGGTTGATTTATAATGGCTGCAAAAATAATTGCATTTGATGAAAAGGCGAGAAGATCCATTGAAGCAGGTGTAAACAAGCTTGCAGACGCCGTCAAGGTTACCTTGGGACCCAAAGGAAGAAATGTGGTGCTGGAGAAAAAATACGGTTCTCCTACCATTACCAACGATGGTGTTACCATAGCAAAGGAAATTGAGCTGGAAGACCCTTATGAGAATATGGGGGCGCAGCTTGTAAAGGAGGTTGCCAGCAAAACAAATGATATTGCCGGTGACGGAACAACCACAGCTACACTTCTTGCACAGGCTATTGTGAGGGAGGGGCTTAAAAATGTTGCCTCCGGGGCTAATCCCATTATATTGAAAAAGGGAATGGAAAAGGCAGTTGAAAAAGCGGTTGAAAGCATAAAAAAGAACAGCCAGAAGCTGAAGGGCAAGGATGACATGGCTTTTGTAGCCACCATCTCATCAGGGGATGAAAAAATTGGCCAGCTTATTGCAGATGCAATGGAAAAGGTAACAGCAGAGGGAGTTATCACCATTGAAGAGAACAAGGCATCTGACACCATTATTGAAGTTGTCGAGGGAATGCAGTTTGACAAAGGTTATGTATCTCCCTATATGGTTACAGACAATGAAAAAATGGAGGCTTTACTGGAAGACCCATACATCCTCATTACCGACAAAAAGATAAACAATGTTCAGGATTTGCTTCCTGCCCTTGAGCTGGTAGTAAAAAACGGCGGCAAAATGCTCCTGATCGCAGAGGACGTGGAAGGGGATGCACTGGCAACCCTTGTGGTCAACAAGCTTCGTGGCACATTCACCTGTGTGGCTGTGAAAGCACCGGGCTTTGGTGACAGAAGGAAGGAAATGCTTCGGGATATTGCTATCCTTACAGGCGGTGAAGTCATATCAGAAGAGGTTGGCATGAACATAAAGGAAATCAAGCTAGAATGGTTTGGTAAGGCGAAATCTGTCAAGGTGCAAAAGGAAAACACCATTATTGTAAATGGTGCAGGAAATTCCAAGGCCATCCGTGACAGGGTGGAATCCATCAAGAAGCAGATCGAGCTTACCACCTCAAGCTACGACAAGGAAAAGCTCAACGAAAGACTGGCTAAGCTTGCGGGAGGTGTAGCTGTCATCAGAGTGGGAGCAGCTACCGAAACAGAAATGAAGGAAAAGAAATACAGGGTGGAGGATGCCTTGAATGCAACCAGGGCTGCTGTGGAGGAAGGTATTGTTCCAGGCGGCGGTACAGCATATATCAATACACTTCCAGACATCAAAGAGCTGGTTAACACTCTCCATGGGGATGAGAAGACTGGAGCGTCCATCATACTCAGGGCTCTTGAAGAGCCTCTCCGCCAGATTGCAATAAATGCCGGGATTGATGGCTCAGTTATTGTTGAAAAAGTGAAGAACAACGATAAAGGAATAGGCTTTGATGCGGCTAAGGAAGAGTATGTGGATATGTTCAAGGCCGGTATTGTAGACCCTGTCAAGGTTACAAGGTCTGCGCTACAGAATGCGGCTTCGGTGGCAGCTATGATTCTGACTACCGAAAGTGCTGTAGCTGAAAAGCCTGAGAAGAAGAAAGCACCTTCTATGCCTGCTGGTGATATGGATTATTAAGACTTATAGTGGGATAGGAAATATACGCCAGCCACTGGAGGTACTGGAGGTACTGGTGGCTGGCTTTCCTCCCATGAAGGTGGAGCGGAAGGAGGAAGATATATGTGGGGCGGCTTCTATGATACTGTCATCTACTTTATGCTGTATGCGTTTGTTGGCTGGGTTGTTGAGGTTGCCTATGCTGCTTACAAGGAAAAACGGTTTGTAAACAGGGGTTTTCTGGCCGGACCCATATGTCCCATCTATGGATTTGGAGCTCTATTGATTTTGGGGCTTGATAGGTTTATCAAGTCCGGGTCAATGCCTTTTTACATGAGTATAGCTTCAGCAGTAGTTATTACAACCTTTCTGGAGTATGTAACAGGATACGTTATGGAAAAGCTCCTGGATATCAAGGCTTGGGATTACAGTGGAGAGGTATTGAACCTGCATGGCCGGATTTGCCTTAAGTTTTCCTTGTTCTGGGGAATTCTTGCATATGTGCAGTTGACAGTCCTGCAGCCTGTGCTCTCGATATATGTGAATGCAGCAGCTCAGCCAATCAAGCAGATTATTGCCGTGCTGTTGCTTGGTATGATAATAATCCATACCGCTAAAGCATTGGTCAGAATGGATACCGTAAGGCAGAGCATTGGTGACTTTAAAATATCGGCGTATTTTCACAGACAGAAGTCCTTTAAAGTGTAGCTTTAATACTTAACCCTTTATAAGATAAAATATTCCAAAAAATTAAGAAATTTTGAGATTTCAGAAGATAAACTTATAAAAATCAAACTCAGTGCAAATAAAAGTCAAAGATAGTCAAAGTCGAAAGTTGAAAAAGCAATATGAAAATTGTATAACTAATAGTGTAAGGAACGAATAAGAATAAAAATGAACTGAGATGATTGGAGGTGTTGTTTATGTTCGGATTGGTTCCATTTGAAAGAAAGGGCAGAGGTGTTCAAAGGAGAAACGGTGACTATTTTGACATTGACAGCATTTTTGAGAATTTCTTCAACGATGCGGTTCTTCCTTCCTTCTACAGAAACAGCAGCCAGATGAAAGTGGACATCAGGGAAACCGAAAGGGAATTTATTCTCGAGGCAGAGCTTGCAGGCTTTTGCAAGGAAGATGTCCATATAGATGCAACAGAAGACAGGCTTACTATCTCGGTTAAAGGAAAGGAACAGAAGGGAGAAGCTGAAAACGTATATGTAAGGAAGGAAAGAAAAGCGCTGGCAATGGAAAGAAGCTTTGCAATTTCAAATATTGCAACGGATAAGATATCCGCCAAAATGGAGAATGGAATTCTCACCGTTACACTGCCCAAGGTGGAGCAGGTACAGCAAAAAACCAGGAAAATTGATATTAAATAAAACCACAAGCTAAACTTTAATTCAATCATTATGGAGGTGTTATGTATGTCAAGCTTGATACCGTTTGAAAGGAAAAACAATGGAGTACAAAGAAAAAATGGCAGTCTGTTCGATCTCTTTGATATGGACAGGGTATTTGAAAATTTCTTCAACGACACGGTTTTTCCATCTCACTTCAATAACAGCGGACAGATGAGAGTGGACATCAGTGAAAATGACAGGGAATATATCCTTGAGGCAGAGCTGCCAGGGGTTAAAAAGGACGAAATCAACCTGGAGGTTCATGACGACAGACTGACAATCAGCGTGAAGAAGGATGAAAAGGCAGAGGAAAAGAAGGATAATTACTTAAGAAGGGAAAGAAGAACAAGCTCCATGGTCAGGTCTTTTTCCATTGAGAATATTATCAGCGACAAGATTACGGCAAAGCATGAAAATGGTATTCTCACACTGATACTCCCAAAAAAGGAAGAAACCAAACCCAAGGGAAGGAAAATCGATATTTCATAATTACTGCCCGATGTATGTTGGAAAGACTGCAAGCCCCTTTATCTTCATGATAAGGGGTTTGCAGCTATATAAAGTATACATAGGTTAAGAGAGGTGATAGGCATGAGGTTTTTCAGTAAAAGACTCCTAAAAAGAGGCTATGACAATTATGAAAAATTTATGAATTTTAACTCTGCTTACAGAAGGGATGGTAAATATGATGACCGGAGCAGGGATGGCAGAAGAGTATACAGGACTGTCGCTTTGGTGCTGGTATGCTGCATATTGACAAGTCTTATGGTGGGTGGCGGATTATATATGAAGCTTTCCAACGATATAAAAGAGCTAACCATGCTGTCAGCAAACCAGGCAAAAGCGGATACGGTTATAGGGAATAGAGCGGTAAACCTTGAGAGTGCATTGAAGCTTGCATCAGATAGCGGCTCTTCTGTTACTAATATAGCAAAGAAGGTCGGGCCTTCCATTGTTGGTATAAGAATGCTGACACAAAGCCCGCGAAGCTGGTATTTTGATGATGAAATGGCTCAATCCAAGGCTGAAGGCTCGGGGATTGTAATAACCGCAGATGGATATATAATGACTAACTACCATGTTGTTCAGTATGCTGACCCGAAGAATTCGAGAAGCAAAAATACGACACTGGAAGTATTTTTGGCTGATAAACGGCAAGCAAAGGCAAAATTTATCGGTGGCGATCCCAAAAATGACCTTGCGGTGATAAAAATCGATATGGATAATTTGACGGCGGCAGAACTCGGAGACTCAGCAACCCTTGAGGTCGGCGAGCTGGCAGTTGCAATCGGAAATCCATTAGGCCTTGAGTTCCAGGGTTCAGTAACTGCAGGTGTAATCAGTGCTCTTAACAGAACTGTGAGCGTTGATGACAAAACCTTGAACCTGATCCAGACGGATGCTGCCATAAATCCTGGCAACAGCGGCGGTGCTCTTGTCAATTCAAGAGGGCAGGTTGTTGGAATCAATACAGTGAAAATATCGGTTTCAGGTGTTGAGGGACTTGGATTTGCCATTCCCATCAACGATGCGAAGCCCATTGTCGACCAATTGATGATGTTCGGGTATGTCAAGGGCAGACCGTTTATAGGTATATCAGGAAGAGAAATTACAGATGCAATTGCACGCCAGTATGATCTTCCGGTAGGTATCTACATTCTTGAGGTTACACCTGACAGCGGTGCTGCTAAAGCAGGAATTCAAAAAGGAGATATTCTTGTTTCAATAGCAGGCAAGGATGTACGCACCATGAAAGAGGTGGACAATATCAAGAAGAACTATAAAGCGGGAGACAGTGTAGATGTTACGGTGGTCAGAAATGGCAGTAAGGTGAAGCTTTCGCTAACCTTCTCAGAAGAACGCTAATAACGGACGGCTTCACCAAAAGAAATCCTCTATTACTGCTTTTAATGCACCAGGGGATGAACAAAGCCGGATAATTAGAAAGGCATGTGATAGGAGGGAGGTATGCTTATGGATATGTATTATATAATCCTTGTATTGTCGGCATTTATATTTTCGTTGTTTGCCCAGTTCAAGGTAACAAGTATATTTAGAAAATACAGCGATATGCCCAACAACCGGTATATGACAGGAGCACAGGCCTCTAGAATGCTCCTTGATCGTCACGGTCTTTACGATGTTGGTGTGGAACCTGTCCCAGGAGAGCTGACCGACCATTACGACCCCAGGACCAAGACAGTAAGGCTGTCAGAGAGTGTATATTACAGCACGTCTCTGGCAGCCCTCGGGGTTGCCGCCCATGAAACAGGACATGCAGTCCAGCATGCAGCAGGGTATATGCCGCTGGTACTAAGGAGCAGCCTTGTGCCTGTTGCAAACATAGGCTCGGCAGTGGGACCGTATCTTGCTATGTTTGGACTGATGCTTAACATGCCGTATCTGTTACAGCTCGGGATCATTCTTTTTATTGGAGCTGTAGCCTTTTACCTCATAACGCTTCCGGTTGAGTTCAATGCCAGCAAGAGGGCTATACAAATGCTGAAGGGTGAATATGTATTGAATTATGCTGAAGTACAGCCGGTAAAGATAGTGCTGGGAGCCGCGGCAATGACATATGTTGCATCTGCCGCAGTAGCAATGGCAAACCTTATTAGGCTGGTGCTTCTGGCAGGAAGCCGGGATGAGGAGGCATAAAATATATTGATGCATACAAAATATATATGGTATGGTTCATAAACAAAACGGAAGGAGGTGTACTTCATGCAGTACAAGGATTACTACAGCATCTTAGGACTTGATAAAAATGCTTCCCAGGAGGATATAAAAAAGGCCTACAGGAAGCTTGCAAAAAAATATCACCCTGATACCAATCCCGGAAACAAGCAGGCAGAGGAAAAATTTAAGGATGTCAACGAGGCATACGAGGTCTTGAGTGACCCTGAGAAGAGAAAAAAATACGATAATTTCGGTAATGAATACAATTTCCAGAACGGCTATGATTTTGACCCGTCACAGTTCGGGTTTGGAAAGAATGTGAAGTATGAGTTCAGGACAGGCGGGGGAATGGATCACAGCGACTTCTTCAATATGTTTTTTGGAGGAGGAGGCTTTGGCTTTGACAGCTTTTTTGACCATGCAGGTGTAAATAACAGGAGCAGACGGTCTTCATATCATGGGGAAGATATTGAGGCGGAATTGGAAATCATTCCCGAGGAAGGTTTTCAAGGAGTGGAAAAAAGGATATCTATCAGGGGACAGGGTGGAACAAAAAGCCTTTCGTTTAAAATCCCCAAGGGTGTGAGAGACGGAGAAAGGGTAAGACTTCAAGGGCAAGGAGAGGCAGGCTTTAATGGAGGACAAAACGGAGATTTATTTCTTACCCTCAGGATAAAGCCCAGTGAACGCTTTACTCTTGAGGGTAACGATTTGACAATGACAGTGAATATAATGCCGTGGGATGCTGCCCTGGGCAGCGAAACAGCGGTTGATACCATAGATGGCAGGATTTTAGTAAAGATACCGGCAGGAATACAAACCGACAGCAAAATACGTGTTTCAGGAAAAGGGTATGTGGACAGAACAGGCAGAAGAGGAGATCTATACCTCAAAATACGGATTGTAAACCCAAGCCATCTGACCAACGAAATGAAGGAGCTTTATGAAAAGCTCAGGCAGGCATCAAGGGTCAGGGCTATGTAAAAGAATAGGAGGGAGTAAGCCATGAATATAGATAAATTCACAGAAAAAGCCCAGGCTGCGGTTTCAGCAGCTCAGGACATAGCAGTTAGAATGGGACACCAGCAGGTGGACGGAGAGCACATCCACCTTGCACTGGCAGCCCAGGAGGACGGCCTTATTCCAAAGCTCTTAGGATATATGGGCAGGATGTCCAGCTATATATAAAGGATATTGAGATAGAGCTTGAAAAGCTACCAAAGGTATACGGTGGCGGAGCCTCAAGCCTGTATGCCACAAGGCGCTTCAACGAAGTCCTGATCCATGCGGAGGATGAGGCGAAGCGGTTCAAGGATGAGTATACAAGCGTGGAGCATATTTATATGGCGCTGCTGAAGGAAAAGAATACTCCTTCACAGACCATATTCATACGTTTTGGGATTACACTGGAGAAATTTATGGCGGCTCTTGGCAAGGTACGGAGCAACCAGAGAATTACATCAAAAAACCCGGAAGAAACCTATGATGCTTTAAAAAGGTTCGGACGTGACCTGGTGGAGCTTGCAAAAAGCGGAAAGCTTGACCCTGTTATCGGCAGGGATGCTGAAATCCGGCGGGCCATAAGGATACTCTCCAGAAGAACCAAGAACAACCCTGTATTGATTGGCGAACCGGGTGTCGGAAAGACTGCCGTAGTGGAGGGACTTGCTCAGAGGATATTGAAGGGGGATGTCCCCGAGGGCTTAAAGGATAAGACTATTTTCGCCCTTGACATGGGTGCACTGATTGCAGGGGCGAAATACAGGGGTGAATTTGAAGAAAGGCTTAAGGCTGTACTCAATGATGTCAACAAGTCAAATGGGCGGATCATTTTATTTATAGATGAGCTTCACAACATTGTGGGAGCAGGAAAAGCGGAAGGGGCAATGGATGCAGGAAATATATTAAAGCCTATGCTGGCCAGAGGAGAGCTTCACTGCATAGGTGCAACCACGCTGGATGAATACAGGAAGTATATCGAAAAGGATGCAGCCCTTGAGAGAAGGTTCCAGCCCATTGTGGTGGATCAGCCCACAGTAGAGGACACCATTTCCATATTAAGAGGCCTTAAGGAGCGCTTTGAAATCCATCATGGAGTCAGAATTACCGACAGCGCCATCATTGCATGCAGTGTGTTGTCAAACAGGTATATCAGCGACCGCTTCCTTCCCGACAAGGCCATTGATTTGATGGACGAAGCTGCGGCTATGATAAGGACTGAAATTGACAGCATGCCCACTGAACTGGACGAAATACAGAGGCGAATCATGCAGCTGGAAATTGAGCGACAGGCGCTTAAAAAGGAAGAAGACGAAGCTTCAAGGGAAAGACTTTCAACCCTGGAGAAGGAAATTTCATCCCTGAAGGAAAAATCTGACGGCATGAAAGCACAATGGGAGATGGAAAAAGAGAATATAAAAAGAGAGAAGGAATTAAAGGAGCAGATTGAGGAGGTAAAAAGGCAGATAGAAGAAGCAGAAAGGTCCTACGACCTTGACAAGCTGGCAGTCTTGAAGCACGGAAGGCTTCCTGAACTCCAGAGGAGCCTTGAGGAGGAAAAACAGCGTAAGAAATCGAACGAAGGTGTACTGCTGAAGGAAGAGGTTACCGAGGAGGAAATTGCTGAAATTGTTTCACGATGGACAGGGATACCTGTAACAAGACTGGTGGAGAATGAACGGGATAAGCTTTTAAACCTTGAAGAACTTCTGCACAAGCGTGTGGTAGGTCAGGACGAAGCGGTTACAGCAGTAAGCAATGCAGTAATTCGTGCAAGGTCGGGCTTGAAGGACCCGAGAAAGCCTATAGGCTCCTTCATATTCCTTGGCCCCACCGGAGTAGGTAAAACCGAGCTTGCCAAGGCACTGTCCCAGGCCCTCTTTGACAGCGATGAGAATGTAGTGCGAATTGATATGTCGGAGTATATGGAAAAGCATGCGGTTGCAAGGCTTATTGGTGCACCACCTGGTTATGTAGGGTATGAAGAGGGAGGACAGCTAACCGAGGCTGTAAGGAGAAAGCCCTACTGTGTGATTCTCTTTGATGAAATCGAAAAAGCACATCCTGAAGTATTCAATGTGCTTCTTCAATTACTGGACGATGGCCGGCTTACCGACAGCCAGGGCAGGACGGTGGATTTCAAGAATACGGTTGTCATCATGACCTCCAACATAGGAAGCCAGCACCTATTGAATGCTATAGGAGCAGATGGAGAAATTGATGAAAACACAAGAGAGTATGTACTGGGAGAATTGAACAGGCACTTCAAGCCTGAGTTTTTAAACCGTGTAGATGAGGTTGTGCTGTTCAAGCCCTTAAGAAAGGCAGAAATTGTTAAGATTATCGACCTGGCCTTGGCGGACATCCAAAGAAGGCTGGATGACAGGCGCATAGGGCTTAAGGTATCGGAGGCAGCAAAGCAGTACATGGCTCAAAATGCATATAATCCTGTGTTTGGTGCAAGACCTGTAAAACGGTACATGCAGAAATTCATTGAAACCGAGATAGGTAAAAGGATTATAAATGGCGAGGTAAGTGAGGGTAAAAATATTCATATAGACGTTTTGGACAATACGCTGAAAATCCATATAGATTAAGGCTTTCAGGAAAAATATTAAAAATTTTAAAAAAAATTTGAGCAGCCTTGACAGTAAATTTGAGATTTTATATCATATTATTAGCACTCTAATTGAGTGAGTGCTAAGTGATGCTTTAATATTCTATCATTGACTAAGCTTATCAGCGGGGTCTAAAACGCTATTAACCTTAAAAGTGTGGAATAGTAAGGCATTTTTTGTATCCTGGCAGGGGAGGTGGTTCCAATGTTTTAGGTAAGCACTATAAAAACTAAAGATGATTAGAAAATTAAAGCATTATTGATTGGTTTGTTGAAATCTATGTAGTGTACGGAAGGAGATGATTATCATGTTAAGAAAAGTGATATTTATATCCACTATGTGTTTCATTCTCATATTCAATTCTGTACAGGCTTTTGCCCAGGATATTCCTAATGGTATAGAACCAAGGAAGCTTACTGCGACTCTTGAAGAGGAGCATCCAGGCAGCTTTTTGGATCTTTTGCCTGACGGTACTGGAGGAAAGCTTTCCGGTCCGCTCTTTGAAGGAGCCAGAACCAGTATACCCTATAAAAAGAAATATACGCTTGAATTTTATAACGTAGGTGCTTTAAAAGGTGAGCAATACTCTGAGGCCACATTAAAGATTGAGACCATTGCAACAGGCAACGGCAAAATCAGTACAAAGGAGCTCAGCCCGAAGCTTCAGCCCCCGCTTATTCAGAAGGATGCTGAAACACGTCCTGACTTTAAGGCAAAGGAATACAAGCTAAAGTTCAGCGGCGGTCCTTATGGGAGGTTTACTTACAAGGAGGGGGACACCGAAATAAGGATGTCCATGTCAAATAACGGGAAAAATATTGTGTTTGATGTTCCAGGGTACTCAACAAAGCCGTTGGCTTTGGAGGATCAAAAAGCCTTTGAGGCATGGGTGGAGACTGTTGGAAAGCCGGCTGCTGCAAAGCAGAAAATACTTGGTATGATAAACGAGTATAAATATACTGTTCCTATAGCAGGAGCTATATTATTGCTTGCAGGGGTGGCAGTAGCTGCGTTTGTTATATGGAAATATGGAAAAGGCAAGCTTATGCCCCATTAAATACCGTAAGCCCATTCATACGATAGATAAAAAAATATATATTCTTTCGGTATATAAATGCCGGCATTTATGTGGTCAACCCGTCTGTCATATCTAAAATGCCTGATAAAAGGATTTTGTCCTTTGAAGAGGATGTGATTCCAAGGCTTGTTGAAAATAATTTCAACGTGGCGCTTTATAAAAGCGGGCACTACTTTATTGATATAAACTCAATAGAAAATTACATAAAGGTTCATAGGGATATGCTGAGCGGCCTGTATAAAATACCAGGACTTACACTCTCACAAGATATCATAATAAAAGGTGTCAACAGCAGGATACACCCCGATGCAAGAATTACAGGCCCTGTCTATATCGGCAATAATGTTGAGATTGGGCCCATAGGACCGGATACCGTTATTGGAAGCAAGGTGCGTATCAATATGGGCAGCCGGATCATAGGAAGCATTATATGGGACAATGTTATGGTAGAGCGGGACTCCAGAATTATCAATACCATTGTTACCTCAAATGCCAGAGTAGATAAAAGATATAAATATAAGAATGTCATATTTACAGGTCATGATTTGAAAGATATCGCCATTTAAACATATGAAAATCAATTAATTAATAAACAGCAAAAGAGGTGTTTATATGCTTTATCCGTATAAAATGATGCCCGTATACAAGGACTACATATGGGGAGGACATAATCTAAGAAAGCTGGGTAAATCCATACCGGATGGACAGGTGGCAGAAAGCTGGGAGTTGTCGGGCATATCAGGAAGTGAAAGTAAAATAGCCAACGGTCCGCTAAAAGGACAAGTTCTGACAGAGGTAATAAGAAGATACGGCAGGCTGGTGCTTGGAGATAAGTTCGCATCGGAAAAAATTAATGCAGGGCTGCCGGTGCTATTAAAGTTTATTGATGCAAACGACAGGCTTTCCATCCAGGTTCATCCTGATGATGAATATGCTGTAGAATGTGAGCATGGCAAAATGGGGAAAACCGAAATGTGGTACATCATAGATGCAAAACCGGAGGCTTCTGTTTTCCATGGCTTTTCTGAAGGCTATGATAAAGGCAGGATTCGTGACTGTATTCTAAAGTACAAGCATGGAGGCTTGTATAGAGAGGTCAAGGTAAAAAAGGGTGACGTGGTTTTTGTTCCAGCAGGCACGGTACATGCCTTAAATGATGGGCTGGTGGTAGCTGAAATACAACAGCACTCAGACCTGACCTACAGGCTGTTCGATTATGACAGGACGGATGCCGCCGGAAAGAAAAGACCGCTCCATATAAACAAGGCTCTTGATGTACTTGACTATAAAAACCGCAAGGCTTTGTACAAGGGCCTTACGGTATGCTATGACAAAATAGTGACAAAGTATTTAGCCTTAAGCGAATATTTCTGTGTCAGACAGCTTGAGGGTAATGGTACACCGGTAGAATTGTTTGCAGAGGGTTCCTTTTCAGCCTTCATGTTTATAACCGGTGAAGCAGAAATAATGTATGATACTGAAAAATTACACGTTGATGCGCTGGAAACAGTCTTTATTCCCGCATATATGGGAAGCTATAAAATTGATGGTGAATTTTCTGCACTTCAGATTTTCATACCAGACTCTGTGATGGATGTATATGCCTCTTTAATGGAGGAGGGCTTCTCTAGTGAAGAAATATTTAATTGCATAGCAGGGGCAGAAAACCTTTGTGTACCATTGAAAACAGCGGTTTGAAAAGAAAAGCTCAAAATAAAAACTACTGATAAAATTGGAGGGGTTTATTCATGATTACTTTATTAGATGCTATGGAACGGAAGGAAAGTGCAAAAAGAATCAGGAAACTGGGGTATGTTCCTTGCAGCATTTACGGATCGGGAGTCGACCGCAACATGGATATCCAGATTGAGGATAAGGAAATAAACAGGTTCTTGAAAAGCCATTCTATAGGTGCAAAAGCTAAGGTGAAAATTAATGCCAGCGAGCTGCCATGTGTCATAAAGAGCATACAGTATGAGCCAATAAGCAGCAAGCCTATGCATATCGAGTTTTATGCTTCCTCAGAGGATAAGCTTGTAAAAGTAAAAGTACCTTTTAAGTTTAAAGGAAAGGAGCAGCTATTCAGTAACAAGCTTGTTTTGAATATTCTCGAGGATGAAATTGAAATTCAAGGGGTATTGAAGGATCTGCCTGAATTTGTTGAGATAAATGTTTCATTAATGAAGGACGGCAGTGTAATTACGATGGAGGATATCGCCCTGCCTGAAGGCATAAGGCTTCTGTCCAGAAAGGATGAGGTAGTGGTACGGGCATCAGAGGCCTCTCAACCTACCCTGCCTGTTCAGAACGAGTTTGTCGTCTAATTGCGTTAAGTGTTGATTATACAATCATCTGAGCACTATGATAAAAAACGGAAGCAGGAGCGCTGCAAGCATCAGAATCAGGATGCCTGCAGCACCTGCCTTGTTTTTACTTTCCCAGGCATACCTGGCATAGCTGAACGTATATATATTAGGGCAAATAACAAGCAGCATAATTAAGATTTTCATTATTCCTTCCCCTCCGATGTGACGATTTCAGAGCTTTTTAAAAGACCGCCGGTTCTCCTTATTTTAAATTTGACTTTTGTAGAAACCTTTGCTTCCTTAAAATGCTTGTTCCAGTGATATGCCTCCCATTCCTCTATGGTCCAAAAATGTCTAACTGCTGTCCGCCCGAAAAAGAAGGTATCGCAGTTCAAGGCCTGGCATTTTGATATGACCTCATCCAGACTCTTCTTGAGATGGTTTCCCACAGCTTTTTCCAAGAGAGGCAGCATGTCAGGCTTTTCATAATTAATCCGACTTTGTATGGCGAGAATATCTCCCTCTGTATCAAGGGCAAGGGAAATAAGCGGAACAGCTCCTTCAAAGCTGACCTTTATTTGCGGTTTGCGTGAAAGCTGAAGCTCAATGGGGATGATAAGCTCTGGAGCCTTAGGGTCCTGTATTGTAAATATACCCCTTTGAAAGTCACCCCTTGCAAGCAGCATCATCCGTGTGTCATGACCATCCAGCTTGCCAACCATCCTGTCGCCGTCAAAAAGAGCGCTTCCCAAAAACTCAATGGAATTTCCGCCTTTTCTGGGGACTTCTCCGGCAAAATACCGTCCTGTTAGATTGAATTTGCTTCCCCATTTTTCTCCATTCTGCTGAAAATTGGCAGGGTCATGCAGCCCGCCCAATGTTACAACCGGCTGGCGATAGGTGGACTTTACGGCATTGTAGAAATCATTCAGCGTTACATGGGGGAAATAGCTGGTATTCTCCGCTTCAAAGGTTAAATCCTCAATTGCGGCAATGGGACTTCCACCCAGATAAGGCTCTGTCTTTTCCACAAAATCCTGGGCAGAGCCTTGTGAAACCACCACATCCAGCGTTCGCCTGATTTCACGGAAACGAATTAAAGGAGCAATATACTCGCCCACCAGGCCGCTTTGTGCGAGGTCCTCAGAAATAACCAGCAGCTTGGCATGCGCAAATTCAAGCTTTTGCGGCACATTTGTGTTTAACAGGTTTACTCCTCCGTAAAAGGAAGGAGCATCGATAGTGACGGATTTGCTTTCAGCAGGCTGAGCCCCTCCACTGCCGCTGCTATCCTTGCTGCAGCTATGAGTAGCGATTTTTAAGGTTAAGCGCCATTTGTCCTTTACGCCCCTGTCTATACCGATAAATTGAACATATGCAGTATCGGTTACCTCCCGTGCATCATAACAGGAGGTTAAAAGAGCAGCGAAAAGAATAAAAATGAGCAGCAATCCTGTTTTTTTCATTGGCATATATTCCTCCCTTTTTTTCGTATGCTTGCTGCCAGCAAAGTGATGGCAGGAGGGATATAGAAGAAAAGCCATCCGTATTCCCTTAAAAACTGAACCATAATGTCGGTGACCTGTGTTATACTCATGGGAAGCATGCATAATACAAGCAATATGATGGCAAAGGGAATTATAAGAGGCCTTTTATCATCAAGCCGGAACACATGAGAGTATACAACCAGGGATAAGTAAAAAAGGACTGCCACCGAGATAATTGTACTTATATTCCAGATGAAAAAGAAAACAGGCTCAATCCTTTGAATGAAATTCCCATATTCAATGAGTGAGGCCATAAGGTATATGGGTGCAGTAATTTCCTGGCCGGTATAATAGGGGAACACCAGTGAAAATGCAAGCAGGGCGGAGGATACAATCAGTCCTGATAAAGCAAGACCGATATATGCCGCTCGTTTGGCATGCCTTGCACCTTGGAGGGAGTTGACCATTATTCCGATAATGATGATTTCACCATAGGCAGAGCTTCTTCGCAATCCATGGGTAATTGTATCCCGTAGCCCATGCCCCAGTATGGGGAAAAGGCGGTGCGGCTCATACAGGGGTATGGCGAGGATTAAAACAATAACAAATCCGGCCAGCAATATATAAGCTATAAGCTTCGAAAAACGTGCGAGGGTTTCCAGACCCAGAAAAGCCAGCACCGAAGCAACGGATATAAACAAAATAAGCAAATAGCTTGGAGGGCTTGCCGGAAGCACATATACCTTCAACACATCAATAAACTCCCGCAGGTTTGCTATTGCGGTAACAAACAGAATGGCAAACAGCAGTAATGAAAAAAGCACACCTATTGGTTTGCCAAGGATGGCTTCATATATATCCAACAGGTTTTTTCCCGGAAAGCGCTTCAACAAAGTACAAAGCAGAGCAAGGGCTATAAAAGCTCCCCCCATAGAAACCAGGGTCATATACCAGCCTGCGGTTCCGGCCACGACAGCTACCAGAGAAGGGCTTGAGAAAAACACCTTTGCAGTAATGGTAATGGTTAACAGCCATACAGCTTCATGTACACCGAACTTTCCATCCTTTATCATTGGTCATCTCCCCCTTTCTCCTTGGTCCACTCCATTGCGTTATTCCCTGCTCTTTTCCTGTTAGGGGTGTTAAAGCCATCGGAACGCATTTTTTGTCTGAATATGGGGTGGCGGATGATGACGTCCGGATTTATTTTAACCCTTGGGGCGACAGGAGTTAAAAAAGGGACTCCAAAGGATTTCATATGGCAAGCAATCGCAGCAACTAGGATAAAGGCAAGGGAAATACCGTAAAATCCTGCAATTCCTCCGGCGAAAATAAAGAAGAAACGCAGAATCCTTATGGATATAGCCATGGAGAAATTGGGCATGGTGAAGCTGCCAAGTCCCGTAAGCGCCACTATAACAATGAGGAGAGGGCTTGCCAATCCCGCAGCCACCGCTACCTGCCCTAATATGAGAGCGCCCAGAATACCAAGCGTTTGACCGATAACACCGGGTATGCGTACACCGCCTTCACGAATCAACTCAAAGGAAATTTCCATTAATATAAGCTCAATAATTGTAGGAAATGGGACATTTTCACGCATTCGGGCTATGGATTCCAGCAGGGGTGTAGGAATCATTTCATGGTGATACAATGCCAACGCCACGTACATGCCCGGTATCATCAGCGCTGAAAGAACACCAACAAGCCGGATCATGCGCAGAAATGTGCCGTATTCCCAGCGCAGCATGGAATCCTCCGAGGAATGGAATAACCTGAAAAAGGACATGGGTACGGCTATGGCAAAGGGGTCGCCCTCGGTAATGATTACAACCTGTCCTTCGGCAAGGAAGGAGGATGCTCTGTCCGGCCTTTCTGTTGTCACAACCTGGGGAAAAAGCATGAAGGGATTATCCTCAATAAGCTGCTCAAGCATCCCGTTGCCTTCAATAAAATCTATATTGATGCCTTTTATTCTACGCCGGACCTCCCTGACAATTTTGGGGTTCGTTACACCCTCAATGTAAAGGATTGCACAGTTGATTTTGTTCAGCTTGCCGACAGGAATAACCTCTGTGATAAGCTTTTCATTCTTGATTATCCTTCGCAGCAGTGTCAAATTTGTGCGCAGATTTTCCGTGAAGCCCTCCTGGGAGCCCCTGACCACCTGCTCGGTAATAGGCCTGTCGATGCCGCGTTTTTCAAAGCCGCTGGTTTCAATCATCAAGGCCTCGGGACATCCGTCAACAAAAAGTATGGATAGTCCATTGAGGGCTTGTATCTTTGTAATATTAAAATCTGCAGTTTTTGTTAATTGAGTAATGGACAGGACATCTTCCATGATATAATCCAATGGGCAATCTCCGCTGAAGCCAGCCAAGCATTCGGGGTTCATTAGCTGGGGCAGCACAAATTGATTGATAGAGGTTTTATCTACCATTCCATCGATGAAAACAATAAATGCTTTCAGCTTTCTGGCGATGCGGAACTCACGAATCACTATATCCTGGTTTTTTGGCATGCTAAAGCTCTGACGGATGTATTCCTTGTTCACATTTAGGTCAGTGGAAATGATATTTTGTCTCATGTTTGAAGTTGGTATCTTTCCACCTTGATTGTTTTTTTGTTTGTTCCATTGCTCAACTTTTATAGGTTGCTTAACCGTGGCCCCCTTTTTTGATTTTTCCTGATTAGATGGATTCCCGGTATTCACACCGTATTTTTCAGAAGGTACTTCTTCGGTATCGGACTTCTCGAATTCATCCTCAAGAAGTTCAAATCCACCTTCTGTGTCAACAGGTCTCCTATATGTAAACAGCTTTCTGATATTGGTTAACAGATTTCTCAATGTAATCCCCTCCGTTCCTTGTAAAATTATTGACTGATTTTATGTCATGTATACCGAGAAAAATACTTGCTGATTGAGAATTACACTTTTATAAAATTATTTCTTGAAATTGAAATTTTCTTATTTTAAAATTATTATGAATGCCTATGGTGGCAGACTAGGACCGCTGCATTAACAAGCCTATCTGTCAGTATGGCATTCACAGCTTTTGACAATTTTAATGTACAGTTTTGTTTGAAGGTGTTGAACAGAGGATGAAATGTGAGGAGTATAATGATTTAATACATAAATTGTGCACAATTTCACAAAAATACGGATATAGCCCTGAAGGTGCTTTGAATGCAGTATTAGTCATGCAAAAGGAAAATGAAGGCATGCATGATAATAAAATGTTTTTTACCATAATTTGCAGCTGTGCCATTGCCCATGGGGTGCTTCAGAAGAAGTTTGATTTTTTGTACGAAATATACGGTCTTTTGCTGGAGTGCGGACTACTTCATGAAATTGAGTCGGCTAATAATTTCAAGGTGTTTTACTCAGAAAACGGAGAGGGAAAAAAGCAAAAAACGTTCATGGCACTGAAGAGATACATAGAGTTTTTACAGGAGCTTCACAACATTGGAGTGGAATATTCCATTTGCTAAAGCTGTAAAGAATAAAATTCTCTCAAAGGGAAAAAATAGGCATGAATAATATATTTGGGAGTGATGATATGAGTCTTGTGCCATGGAATCCATTCAGGGAAATGGATAATTTCAGCAAGGATATAAGCAGCTTGATTGATTTTTCACCCTTCAGATTTTTTGGTGGGATGAACTCGCCGAGAGTTGATGTATTCCAGACGGATACTGATGTAGTGGTTAAGGCGGAAATCCCCGGAATAACCAAGGAGGATTTGAATGTATATGTTGACGAAAACTCCATAAGGTTGTCGGGACAATCTAAACGAGACAATGAATACAAGGATGAAAACATTTATAGAACGGAAAGGTACTACGGGAGCTTCTCCAGGACGATACCTTTACCTGTGGAAATAAAATCGGAGCAGGCAAAAGCGGAATATAAAGACGGTATTTTGTCCATAACTGTTCCAAAGGTAGAGCAGGCTAAGGCAAAAGGTAAAAAGATAGATATCCAGTAAGGTTCTCAAGATAGCAAGTCCTACATTATAGAAAACATGCAAGACTTGCTATTCCTGTTTAACGGATTTCCAAATCAATCTGTTCATGGTATTTCTTATATACCTGCACTATTTGTTCTATATTGTGATTTAAGGCTTCAACAACATCAGGGTCAAAACTTTTTCCACTTTCTTTGTCAATAATCTGCAGGGTAGTTTCTATATCATAGGCATTCTTGTACACCCTCTTGGAAGTCACAGCATCAAAAACATCAGCTATTGCAACAATTCGGGCAGGAAGAGGAATGCTGTCGCCAGACAAACCGTAAGGGTAGCCTTTGCCATTGTACTTTTCATGATGTCCTTCAGCGATTTGAATGGCAAAATCAAAAAAATGCTTTCCTTTCCTTAATAGATTACTACTGGATTTTCTTAATATTTCAGCACCGATCACCGTATGCTTTTTCATAACCTCGAATTCTTCGGGAGTATACTTTGCCGGCTTCAGGAGAATCCCGTCTGCAATGCCTGCTTTGCCAATATCATGAAGGGGACTGAACTTGAAAATATTCTCAATAAAGTGCTTATCAATAATGTTTGCATATTTTTCTTTTGAAGCCAATGCTTGAGCAATAATTTTTGAATAGCTTTGCATGCGTTCAAGATGAAAGCCGGTATCGCTGTCTTTAGCCTCTACAAGCTTGGCTAAGCCTGTTACAGAGGACAATATCAAGTCATCTACAAGAAGGTTTCGTTCAAGAATTATTGCCATGTTACTGCTGATGATTTTTGCCATCGCCGCATGACTTTCGTTGTACCGGTTCTTCCTCCTGCAAGAGAACAATAATACCCCGATACATATGCTGTTGACGACTAAAGGACATGCCAGGCTTGACATTATCCCCTCACTCACCATCAGTTTGGTTGGAGCCGATTTTGGATGAAGTTTCAAATACTCTTTATAATCGTTTATAATCCTATGCTTTTTCATTTTTACAATTGTATTGAGAGAAGTTTTGCATAATTTTTCAGAGTATCCTTCGTCCAAAACGGGAGAATGGTTTGTACGAACCTCATAGGCATATATGGAACCATCGCTTTCTAAAAGGGTTATTCCAATCCTGTCAAAGGGTATATACTTTCTGAATGTGTCAAAGACATATGTCAACGCTTCGCTAATTGAAATACCTGTGTTTAGCTGCTCGTAAAGGCTAATAATTTGATTTAAAAATTGACTCATGACAACTGCTCCTTTGTAAAAAACAAAAAACGATTCCTTCAAAGTATAATTATATCAAAAACATGCACTTGGTAAAATAATACTATTTTACTAATTACATAGGAAAATAGGATGACAGCCCTATTGGGAAAGTATAATAAGAATAAAATTGCTAGGTTGGATTTTCATCCTCTTCGTCCTCAATCGCTCTAATAATTCTTATCAGTCTTTTAATAGATTCTGGAGAAAGATCTTTAACCTGTTTGAACATTATTTTCAAATCGCTTCTTTGGGAAAGCTTTTCAAAAAACTCAAGAAGAGACGGATCGTTTTGGATAGCCTCCAGTATTTTTAAACGGGAAAATTCAGCTTGAATAGCTTCTGTTTCACAATCTGGCTCGTAGAACCATGACAGGGGTTTGTTGAATTTTTCAGATATCTTTTGAAGCACCTTGTCAGATGCTTTACGAAGACCCTTCTCAACTCTGTAAAGACTTTGAGGGGTGACTATTCTGTCAATAGCCTCGACAAACTCTTCGCGCGATAGATTTCCTCTTATACCACGTATCTTGGCTCCTATTCTTTTGGCTAGAACCTGGTCTTCACATTTACTCATTTTGCAACCTCAATCATTTTGATTTCAGCTTTATTATATACCCTTTTGGAATAAGTATACAAACTAATTAAAGCAGAAAACAAAGATTTTATACCATAAAAGCTTAAAATAATGAAGCATATCTTTAAAAATCGTCAAGTTGCTTAATGAGCAAATATTAAAATGCAATCACAAAGCCTTAACGGCTAAAAGCTTAGGGATTACCATAAAGCAGCCATTCAACGGAAACATTGAGTGCGTTGGCAAGAGCGACTACTTCATAATCTGCTACAAACCTATCACCTGACTCGATTTTTGTTATGGACACCCTATCTATATGATAACCCAGTACGTCAAGCCTGGCGGACAAATCCTGCTGGGATATTTGAGGATTGGACTTCAAACGGGCTTCTCGCACTCGTTTGCCTATTATGTTTTTAGAGCCATTATGCCAATAAATTTTCATTTTCCTACCGCCTTGTTGTTCTAAAGTAGAACTTTTATATATTGATTATACAGGGATAATTAATTATAATTGTTCTAAAGAGTTACATTAACTATATAGGTTGGCAAACAGAATAGAAGATTTTTGGAGTGGAAAGGAGCTGTGAGAATAAAATTTATGAAAAAAGAACTACTTTTCGATATTGAGAAGCCACGGTATGCTAACACCCAATGCATCGGAGAGGGCAACCAGCTCAATATCGGTAACAGGGCGTGTTTGAGCCTCTATTTTGGAGATTGTTGTTTTTTCAAGCTCCACGCCTCTCACTGCAAGCCTGGCTAGCAGGTCGGACTGGGTGATCTTGGGCTTTGCATTCTCCCTGGCTTGCTTGACCCTTGGGCCTATTAAATTGCGGATTGCTTTATTTACCGGGTCTGTAATCAAAATTTAACCGCTCCTGCTTTCAAAATAATTAACTTGATTATAAAGCAAGTACTACGGTAAAATTTGCTTAATGAGCAAGTGTGGTAAATTTTAAATTGAGCAGGTCAATGGGTTGATATGCCGGATAGACAATGTAGCAGGGAGTATATCAAATAATGGTTTAGGCAAACTGCAAATGATGAAACTTAGAAGGTGATTTGATGTTGGAAATATTAAAGAGAATCGAGGCTTTGCGTGAAGAACTCCATAATGCAATAGATAAGGGAAATGCAGATGAGATTTTACAAAAAAGCAGGGAGCTTGATGAAGAAATACTTAAGCTGATAAACTCTGGTTCGTTATTGAAAAACAAGCCTTCGGATTATCAATCAAAGTTTGGCGAAAGTTTATGAATGCAAGTATCTCTGCTTTGGTTGCTTTATGCATGAGATACAGTTTATAAAAAAAGCGGAGGAAGGAGGAGCAATATGGAAAGCTATAAGTTAGCCGAGGCATATATAGAGCAAATCCATAAGAATCCTGTAGCGACTACTCTTTGGACAGCAGCAGCCGTTTTGTCAATCGCAGCAATTGTCATATACATCAAGTGGAAAGAACGAAAGAAAAACTAAAAGGAAGGTACTGGTAATACTTTCCCGAATATGTAATCTTCAATTACAATTCATGCTTGCCGCCTGTACAGACGCACAACGGATTGAAACTACAGGGAGAATGGTTGAAGGGTGCCTATGGCAGGTGACAATAAAGAAAATGAGTCTCATCCTGAACTTGATGAAGGCTCATTTTCTATGTGCAGCTACAGACAGGTTATTCAAAGAGTGATTCTTTCACGGCTTGTGATAGGCTTTTTATGACAAGCTCATAGGAATGGTCTATCATCCATGCCATCTCGTTGTCCGGCACCGAGCCGTCAATAACAACCGTATTCCAGTGCTTCTTATTAAGATGATAGCCAGCGGTGACTGCAGGGTACCTCTGTCTTAAATCCTCCGCGACAAAGGGGTCGCACTTTAATGATAAATTAATCCTGTTTTCCCTTCCTGAAACAAGGGCGAACATTTTTGAACCCACCTTTATAACAAGAACATCGGGACCAAACGGAAAATCCTCCGTAGCTCCCGGCTTTGACAGGCAGTATTCCTTTACTGCTTTTGAATCCAAATATAATTCCACCTCTCCATACACTGCATTATTCACTGCGGTGAATCATTATAGCTCGCCATGCTTTCAGCTATCTTATAAAAATCATCCGCTTCAGTTTCCATTGTATCATACTGCATGTCCATTCCAATAATGTAATTCTCCTTGGGAGCATCAAAAATAATATGCTTCAGCTCATGGAGGAAGGTTTTTTGTTTTGTGCCGTGGGGCAGTATCGAATTTATAAACACATGGTAAATCCCCTTGCGGCTTATGTACACGGCCCCCCAGAGATCAGGCTTGAAAGCAATCTCATGAAGCCTGATTCCGTGGGCGCGCAAAAGCTCATCAAAATCACATTCAGGATCATACAAGGACCTTATAAGTTTGTAGCTTTCATCAGGCAGCATCATAGCGTGAATCCTCCTCTGACCTACACCTCGGACCCTCCCGATTCCTCATCCTCGATGGCCTTTATTACCCGGATAAGCCTTCTGATTGATTCGGGGGAAAGGTCTTTCACTTGTTTGAACATAAGCTTCAGATCCTCACGTCCTACCATGCTTTCCCAAAATCCAATCAATTCAGGATCGGTCTGAAGCGCATCCATGATCTTGAGCCTTGCCATTTCGTTATGAATCTGAAGCTTGAAGCTTTCACTCGTATCGTCATCGTCATAAAACCACGAAAGCGGTTTGCCGTACTTCTCTCCTATTTTTGCAAGAACCTTGTCGGACGCCCTCCTCAAACCGGCTTCGATCCTGTAAAGGCTTTGGGCGGTGATGATGTTTTCAATACCGGCGACAAAGTCCTCCCTTGAAAGCTGACCCCTCAATTCACGGACTTTTTCACCTTGCCTTGCAGCCAGTTCGTTTCCGTTTGCAACGGTCATTTTTAAGTCTCCAATCCATATGCAGGTAAATAGCATATTTTCCACACTTATTATATACCAATATGGCATAACAACACAATATGCCTATATGGCATAAAAATAAAAAGTATTTCCAAAATACTGTAAAATATACGTTGAAAACAGAAGAAATTTAAACCTAAATGGTATATATGGCAGAAAAGAGACTTTGTATTATGCCAAGCCGCTGGAATAAAATCTATACCAAGGAGGTGAAATAATTATGCCAATTAGGAAGGAAGTTGGACAAAACATAAGAAAGGAAAGGGATAGAAAGCGGATGTCCCAGGAAGAGCTTGCCGGATTGGCAGGAACAACGCAGGAGTACATCAGCAGGATTGAAAACGGGACAAGGAATCCAAGCATGGACCTCCTGTACAATATCGCAGGGGCTTTGAAGTGTCCTGTGAAGAGGCTGGTAGGTTGAGGGGAAGGGAGGGAAACACCCATGACGGTAGGCTATGCTTCAAAACCAGATACACCAGAGACTGGAACAGAACTTTCAACAGAGATTGCTTATGATGAGGCAAGGCTCCTGTACTGGCTCAGGCAAAGAAACCTTGGAGAGTATGTCATTACTACCACAAGGGTTGCCTGGGATGAGTTCAAAAGCAAGCTGGTGCAAAAAGACGGACGACTTATCTATCCAGGCACAGGAGAGGCCGTTGACGGAGTAACCTTGGCCGCATGCCCGGCCGAACATCTACACCCTGATGAAAAGGAGGTGAACTAAATGCAAAGGCAATTTTTCAGGCTTCTTCCTGAACAGCTAATATTACAAATCCTCATGTTCGGACTTGCATGCGCAGCCCACGGCTGGCAGATGCATAAGGAATACGAACAGTCAATGAGAAAGGCCGGCTCCACCCGCCAAGATGAAAGCCAGCCCGTCCATTAGGAAAATACTTTTCCACCAACATTATACCATGAAGTTTTCTGAAAAGGTTACTAAATAATCGGAAGGAAGGATTAATTTGAAGCTTATATATATTTGCAGTCCGTACCGGGGAGATACCGAATCCAATGCCGCCAAGGCCAGAGGCTACTGCAGGTTTGCCTGTAGAGAGGGAGTGGTACCCATTGCTCCGCACCTGATATACCCTCAGTTCCTGGATGATGACATCCCGGAAGAAAGGGAAACAGCGATGCACCTTGGGACGGAGCTCTTAAAGCGCTGCGATGAGCTGTGGGTGTTCGGAGACAGGATCAGCGAGGGTATGAAGGCTGAGCTTGAAGCTGCAGAGAAGAGCGGAATAAAAATCAGGTATTTCAAGGAAAGAGGAGGAGAAATCCATGAGGATATGGCTTGAACTGACACAGGAGGAAGGAGAAAAGCTGTTTGAGGCAGTCAAAGGCTTTTCAGTGGACAGGATGCAGACTGCGGTTATGACTGCGCCTGCCGAAAAGGCAGAGAAAAAGAGTAAACAGGACAGCGGTAAAGCAGTAAAGGATGAAAAAACAGAAAAGATAGAAAAACCAGAAGACGAGCCTAAAGTCACCAAGGAAATGATAAGGGCGGTGCTCATTGAGAAAAAACTCCAGGACAAGGTTTTAAAAGACCTTTTTACCAAGTACGGAGCCAGCAACCTTTCAGGAGTGAAGGAGGAGGACTACCCGGCATTCATGAAGGATGCGGAGGCGGTGTAAATGGGAGAGCATGCTAAACTAAGCGCATCAGCCTCCCACCGTTGGATGGAATGTACTCCTTGTGTTGAACTTGAGGCCTCCTTCCCTGAAGCTAACAGTGTATATGCGGATGAAGGCTCTGCAGCACACGCTTTATCGGAATACAAGCTCAAAAGGCTTCTGAAAATCAAGTCAGGCAAAAAGCCAGTAAGCCAGTATGATTCACAGGAGCTTGAGGACTATACCGACCAGTATGTTACCTTTGCTTGTGAGTGTATAGCTGAAGCCAGAGCAAGGACAAAGGATGCCGTTATCCTGATTGAGCAGAGGGTTGATTTCAGCAGGTTTGTACCGGAGGGCTTTGGAACTGCAGACCTGGTGATTGTGGCTGATGGAATTATGGATATATGCGACCTTAAGTATGGACGCGGTGTGCCGGTATCCGCAGAACACAATCCGCAGATGCAGCTGTATGCCCTGGGTGCATACGGATTGTTTGAGGAGATATACGAGATCGAAAGAGTGCGCATGACTATATTCCAGCCAAGGCTTGACAATGTTTCCACCTACGAAATGACTGTAGATGAGCTTATGTCCTGGGCGGAAAATGAACTTAAACCCAAAGCTGAAATGGCGTCAAGGGGTGAAGGGGAGTTTAAGCCTGGAGAGCACTGCCGGTTCTGCAGAGCCAAGGCTGTCTGCAGGGCAAGAGCCAAGGCTAACCTTGAGCTTGCAAAGTATGATTTTGCAGACCCTGAACTTTTGTCGGATGAGGAAATGGGTGAAATTCTCGCCAAGGCGGAGCAGCTGCAGGCATGGGTGTCGGACCTATGGGAATACGCACAGGCAGAGGCAATCGCAGGAAGGAAGAAGTGGCCCGGCTTCAAGGTTGTGGCTGGACGGTCCAACAGAAGGTACAGCGATGAGGAAAAGGCGGCGGAAGTACTGTTGGTGAATGGCTACACCGAGAAGCAGATATTCAACAAAAAGCTGCTGGGGATAGGAGACATGGAAAAGCTGACCGGGAAGAAGCGGTTTGAAGAGCTATTGAAGGATTATATTGAAAAGCCCGCAGGGAAGCCTGCACTTGTTTCTGAGACGGATAAGCGCCAGGAATGGAACCGTGCGGCAGCTGATTTTGATTAATAAAAATTATGGAGGATGAGTGATATGGATAATAAACAAAAAGTTACTACCGGCAAGGTAAGGTTTTCATATGCAAATGTATGGAAGCCAAAGAGCATCAACGGCGGAGAAGAAAAATACTCGGTCAGCTTGATCATACCCAAGTCCGACAAGGATACCATCAGGAAGATTAATGAAGCGGTTGAGGAAGCGAAGAAAGCCGGGGCTGAAAAGTTCGGACAGAAATTCCTGTCAGGGAACCTCAAGCTGCCGCTGCGTGACGGAGATACCGACAGGGCGGACGATGAGAACTATGAAAACGCATATTTTATCAATGCGAATTCAACAACAGCTCCCGGTATCATCAACAGGCAGAAGGAAGAAATCCTCGACCAGACCGAGGTGTACAGCGGTTGTTACGGAAGGGCGAGCGTCACCTTCTACCCGTTTAATACAAACGGCAACAAGGGTATCGCCTGCGGCTTGAACCATCTGCAGAAGCTGGCAGACGGTGAACCGCTCAGCGGAAGAGGCAGGGCAGAAGATGATTTTGACGATCTGCCATATGACGATGAAGATGATTTATTGTCATGAGAACGCTGGCAATCGACATTGAGACCTTCAGCAGTGTTGATTTGACAAGCTGCGGTGTATATACATATACCGCAGCCCCCGACTTTCAGATATTACTGTTCGGCTATGCCTGGGACGATGATCCGGTAGAACTCATAGACCTTGCATGCGGAGAACGGCTGCCGGATGCGATAGTAAATGCTATTGAAAGCCCCGAGGTTATAAAGACAGCCTTCAATGCAGGGTTTGAACGGATATGCCTGTCAAAGCATTTAAATAAACATTTGAAAGCAGATTCGTGGAGATGTACGGCGATCCAGGCGGCAATGCTTGGGCTGCCCCTTCACCTTGATGGAGTAGGCACAGCATTAAAGCTTAAGGTACAAAAGGACAGAGCGGGTAAGGACCTTATTCGATATTTTTCAATTCCCTGCAAATCAACCAAGTCAAACGGAGGAAGAACAAGAAACCTTCCGCACCACGCACCTGAGAAATGGCAGAAGTTCAAGGATTATTGTGTCCGGGATGTAGAGGTAGAGCGTGAGGTCAGAAGAAAAATCGAACGCTACCCTATTCCTGAAAAGGAACTGAAGCTTTGGCTTCTGGACCAAAAAATAAATGACACAGGAGTGCTTGTGGATATGGCTCTTGTAAATCAAGCGGTAAAATGTGACACACAGTATTCATCAAGGCTTGAGGTTGAAGCAAAGACACTTACAAAGCTTGATAATCCAAATAGTGTGGCACAGCTGAAGGAATGGCTGAAGGAGCAGGGGCTGGAGGTGGAGAGCCTGTCAAAGCAGGCGGTGCAGAATCTTCTCACCGATGCAGATGGCGAAATTGAAAGGCTACTCACATTAAGACAGGAAATGGCGAAGTCATCCATTGCAAAGTATGCAGCCGTTCAGCGGTCGGTGTGTCCTGACAGCAGAGTAAGAGGGCTGTTCCAATTCTACGGGGCAAATAGAACCGGCAGATGGGCCGGTAGAATTTTTCAAATTCAAAATTTACCCCAAAACCATATGAAGGATTTGGAGATTGCACGGATGCTTGTTAAGCAAGGAAGGTTTAAAGAACTGGAGCTATTGTATGAAAGCGTCCCCATTGTGCTGTCGGAGCTTATACGGACAGTTCTTATTCCAGAACAAGGGTGCAGGTTCATCGTAGCCGACTTTTCTGCCATAGAAGCGAGGGTGCTTGCCTGGCTTGCGAACGAAGCATGGGTGCTGGATACCTTCAAAGGCCACGGCAAGATATATGAACAGACAGCCTCCCGTATGTTCGGAGTGCCGGTTGAAAAAATTGCAAAGGGCAATCCCGAGTATGAGCTGAGGGCAAAGGGCAAAGTGGCGGTTCTGGCATGCGGTTACCAAGGAGGAGTTAATGCTTTAAAGGCGATGGGTGCAGATAAGATGGGCTTAAGCGATACTGAACTGGATGACATTGTTCGGGCCTGGAGAAGCGCCAATCAAAGAATCGTCAGGTTCTGGTATGACGTTGAAAAGGCTGCTGTTCTCGCAGTACGGGAAAGAGAGCCTCAAAGGGTAGGTATTTTAAGGTTTAAGGTTGAGAACGGCATACTTTTTATAACCCTTCCGTCAGGAAGAAGGCTTGCATATATACGTCCCAAAATAGAAAAAGACCTGCGTTTTGACAAGGACGGACTCACATATGAAGGATTGGGGATTAACAAGCAGTGGTGGAGGCAGAAGACATACGGAGGCCGCCTGGTCGAAAATATAGTGCAAGGAGCAGCCCGAGACTGCCTTGCGGAGGCAATGCTGAGGGTGGATGCAAAGGGCTATAAAATTGTAGGTCATGTACATGATGAAATAATCACCGAGATGCGGAAAGGTCAGGGCTCCCTTGAAGAGCTGTGTGGCATTATGGGACAGGAGATACCTTGGGCATTAGGGCTTCCGCTAAGGGCGGACGGATTTGAAACCATGTTCTATAAAAAAGAGTAAGGAGTGATGAGTCGATGAAAACAGGAAAAACCATAAATGAACTAGCTCGTGAGCTTAATTGGCAGAACATCGTAAAGCGTGACTTTTTAGTGGATACACCAAAGCTTCTGATGGATGTGGAGGAGGATACCAACAGGATAAGGCTCAGGTTTGAGGACCCTGTGACAGGAGTATTTGATGACGGGTTTTCTATCACCCGTCTCGCCCATAGGCAGATCGGAGAGACGTTAGAAATACCAGCAAAATATTATGACCGTATGTTGGAGGAAAACCCGGAGCTGCTCATCCATAACACCAACAGCTGGTTCAGAGAGCAACCATCAAGAAGGATGGTGCGTACCCTTGATGGTCATGCCAGGGCTTTTCTAAGTGACAGATACAGAAGAATAGACAATTATGATATTGCACAGGCGGTACTTCCCATAATCCGAGAGATGCCCGATGCAAGAGTGGAATCCTGCGAGCTTACCGAAAACCGTATGTATCTGAAGGTGGTAAACCCAAGGCTTGAGGCTGAGGTTAAAAAGGGTGATATTGTACAGGCCGGCATTGTCATCAGCAATTCGGAGGTCGGCTTGGGTGCTGTTTCAGTACAGCCGCTGGTATATCGTCTGGTCTGCCTTAATGGCATGACAGTAAATGACCTTGGACAGAGACGGTATCATGCGGGACGGATGAACCAAGCCAACGAGGATTATTCCCTTTTCAGCGATGAAACCCTTAAAGCCGATGACAAGGTCTTCATGCTGAAGGTGCAGGACTTGGTAAGGACAGCAGTGGATGAAGTAAAATTCAAGGTGGTTGTAGACAGGCTGAAGGAAACAACGGAAGTGAAAATAACGGGGCATGTTCCACAGGTGGTGGAGCTTGCAAGCCGGGAATTTGGCATTACTGCCAACGAGGAAAAAGGGATACTTCAGCACCTCATAGAAGGCGGAGATTTGAGCCTTTACGGATTTGCTAATGCAGTAACCCGTCAAAGCCAGGAGGTTGAAAGCTATGACCGGGCTTCCGAGCTTGAGGGAATCGGCTGGCAGATCATCAATATGCCAAAGGACCTGTGGGCAAGGGTTAACTCGGAGGTGGTATGAATGGTACTGTCAGATGACGATTTGATTTTATTGGCAGAGTATATGATTATAAATAGGGCTACTGTGAGACAGGCTGCGGCAAAATTCGGAGTTTCCAAGTCAGGAGTGCATTCAGCGGTGACCCTAAGACTGAAGCAGATTGATACTGGAAGGGCGCATGAGGTAAGCGGAGTTTTGCAGGAAAACAGAGAGGCACGGGCCAGAAGAGGCGGGCTTGCAGTCTGGCAGAAGAAACGGAGCATAAATGACAGGGAGGTTTTAATGGTATGAAGATAAAAATAGCAGTGGCAAACAGCAGGATGGAGAAATTCTGGAGAAACAGGGATCTTTCGTGGGATGAGCTGACTTATAGATTGAGTAGCACCTACCGCACTGGAGAAACGGTTCAGGAATACCGGAATATGCCCAAAGCACAGCAGGATGCCGTAAAGGACATCGGTGGTTTTGTAGGAGGAGCCTTGAAAGACGGCCGACGCAAGAAGGGGCATGTGGAGTCGCGTTCAATTTTAACCCTTGATGCGGATTACGCAAGTTCCGACTTCTGGTCTTGCGTTAAGGATAAATTCACCTGCTGCATCTACAGTACACATAAGCATACTGAAGAAAAGCCCCGACTCAGGCTAGTGGTGCTTTTGAAGAGGGCTGTGTCTGAGGAAGAGTATCCGGCGGTGGCAAGAATGGTGGCAAAGGATATCGGACTTGAGATGTTTGATGATACCACCTATGAGCCTTCAAGGCTGATGTACTGGCCTTCCACATCAAGTGACGGGGAGTTCGTGTTTGAAAAAAGCGATGCAGGAGTTCTTGACCCTGACAAAATACTGGCCATGTATAAAGACTGGCGGGACAGCTCCCAATGGCCTGTGTCTGATCGCCAGAGGAAGCTTATAAAAAGCACTCTTGATAAACAAGCGGACCCATTGGAGAAGCCGGGTATTGTCGGAGCCTTCTGCCGTACTTACAGTATTGAAGATGTTATAGAAAAATTCCTTGAAGATGTGTATGAGCCTTGTGGGTATTTCCCCGGAAGGTACAGCTATATCCCAGCAGACAGTACTGCCGGGGTGCTGGTCTATGACGGGAAGTTCGCATACTCGCACCATGCCTCCGACCCTGCATGCGGAAAGCTTTGCAATTCATTCGACCTGGTAAGGATACATCGGTTTGGAGAGCTTGACGAGAAAGCTTCGGAGGATACTCCTATAGGCAAGCTGCCTTCTTTTATCGCCATGCAGGAGTTTGCTTCAAAGGATGCCGAGGTAAAAAAGCTGCTTGCGGAGGAAAGGACCAAAGAAGCGAAGGATGAGTTTGACGAAGAGAACTGGCAGGATGCATTGGAGCTTAACAAAAAGGGAACGGTAGTGGATTCTCTCACCAACCTCATCCTCATACTAAGCCACGATCCTATGCTGAAAAACATCGTGTTCAACCAGCATATTGACGGCATGGAAATCACGGGAGAGGTTCCTTGGAAACATCCAGAGCGCTGGTGGAGGGACGCTGATGACGCCCAGCTAATAAGCTACATTGACAGAACCTACGGATTGTTTTCAAAAGGCAAGTATAACATTGCGGTTACCAAGGTTAGTGATGATCGCTCGTACCATCCGATAAAGGATTTCTTAAACGGTCTGCCGGAATGGGATGGGGTACCGAGGGCGGACACCCTTCTCATAGAGTATTTCGATGCAGAGGATAACGAATATGTCAGGGAGGTTACAAGAAAAACCCTTTGTGCAGCGGTAGCAAGGGTGTTTGAACCGGGGATAAAGTTTGACTATATGCTTGTTTTGAACGGCAAGCAGGGCATCGGGAAAAGTACGCTCTTTAGAAAGCTGGGCAGTCCATGGTTCTGCGACTCCCTGCAGCTTTCGGACACCCATGACAAGACCGCTGCGGAGAAACTCCAAGGATACTGGATACTTGAGGTAAGCGAGATGGCGGGAATGAAAAAGACCGACATTGAAACGCTGAAGGCCTTTATCACAAGGCAGGAGGATGTGTACCGTGCCACCTTCGGAAAAAGGGCGGTACCGCACCCAAGACAGTGTATATTTGTCGGTACTACCAACAGTGACAGGGGATTCCTGCGGGATATCACCGGAAACAGGAGGTTTTGGCCTGTTAAGGTTCAAATGGGAAAGAAGGACCCCAGGGATATAACGCTGGAGGAAGTAAGGCAGGTATGGGCCGAGGTCATGGTGAGGTATAGAGCCAATGAACTTTTGTGCCTAAAGGGAGAAGCTGAAAGGTATGCGGAAGAGATGCAGCGTGAGGCTATGGAAACAGATGAACGTGAGGGTGTGATCGAAGCGTACCTTGACAAGCTTTTGCCTGAAAACTGGCAGAATTGGGATATGTACAGGCGCAAGGAGTATATCCGTGAATATGACGAGAAGGACTCCGTACTGCCAAAGGGAAAAACGGAAAGAAAGACAGCAAGTGTCCTTGAAATATGGTGCGAGGCCTTTGGGAATGTTCCCGGAACCTTAAAGCGTACAGACTCCTATGAAATATTCGGTATTATGAGGAAGCTGAAGGGCTGGGAATACAAAGGAAGGATTGTTACCTGTGGACCCTATGGCAGGCAGAAGGTGTTTGAACGGGCGCAACCGGAAGCAAAAAGCATTAAACCGTGAAAGTAAATAACGGTAGTGCTTTAGCAGTTGTGTGAAACCAACGAAACCAAATATATATATAAATAAAATATGTATATTTATAAGAATAAGGCACACGGGCATGCACACATATACACGTATATATATAATAGGGATTTTTGAGTTCAACAGTTGCAATAAGAATAAAAGCACTGAAAATACTGCATTTAAGCAGCAACTGAAAATGAACTGTTTTTTTACCAGATGCGAGGTGATAAACATGCTGGAAAAAGAACTTGAGAAAAAATTGAGAACAGCTGTAAAAGCAATAGGAGGCCTGGCTCTTAAATTCGTATCACCCGGTATGGCAGGGGTACCTGATAGAATGGTGCTTCTGCCTAACGGTAGAATATACTTCTCTGAATTGAAAAGGCATGGAGAGAAACTGCGGCCTTTGCAGCAAAAGAGGAAGCAACAGCTTGAGATGCTTGGTTTCAAGGTTTACTGTATTGATTCTGCAAGCAGCCTTGAAGGCTTCCTTCGGGAGGTGGGACTGTGATTTACGAACCTCATGATTACCAGAAATACGCACACGATTTTATTATAGACAAACCGGCATCAGCGCTTCTGCTTGACCTTGGGCTTGGAAAAACAGTAATAACATTGACTGCCATAAACGAACTTCTGTATGACAGCTTTGAGGTGAAAAGAGTATTGGTAATCGCGCCCCTTCGGGTGGCACAGGACACATGGGGAAGGGAGTGCCAAAAGTGGGACCATCTGAAGCAGCTTAGGATATCCAAAATTCTAGGAAACGAAGAAAAGAGGATTAAGGCTGTAAACACCAAAGCTGACATCTATATTATCAACCGTGAAAACGTTGAATGGCTGGTTGATTTGTACAAGGGTAGCTGGCCTTATGATATGGTTGTGGTAGACGAGCTTTCAAGCTTCAAGTCGGCAACGGCAAAAAGATTCCGGGCGCTTCGGAAGGTGCGGCCATATATCAAGAGGATTGTGGGGCTTACAGGAACTCCGGCACCCAACGGATTAATCGACCTGTGGTCACAGGTGTATCTCCTTGACAGAGGGGAGCGGCTTGAAAAAACACTGGGCGGTTACCGTGAAAAGTACTTCCTTCCTGACAAGCGGAGTCAAAACGTAATATTCAGCTACAAGCCCAAAGATGGTGCAGAAAGGGAGATTTACAGGAAGATATCCGACATCTGTATCAGCATGAAGGCCTGTGACCATTTGAAAATGCCGGAGCGGATAGACAATTTTGTACCGGTTCATATGTCCGAGAAGGAGGAAGAACTGTATAGAAAGCTTGAAAGGGAAGCACTCTTGCCTTTTGTAGACGGTGATGTTGATGCGGTAAATGCGGCGGTTCTGGCAGGAAAGCTTCTGCAGATGTCAAATGGAGCGGTATATGATGAAAACGGTGGGGTACGCAGCATTCACAGAAGAAAGCTTGAAATGCTGGAGGACTTGATAGAGTCAGCAAACGGAAAACCCGTGCTTGTATATTATGCATATAAGCATGACAGGGAAAGGATTCTAAAAGCTTTTAAGGCAAGGGATATAGATACACCAAAGGATATCAGCGACTGGAATGATGGAAGGATCGGAATTGCAATTGCACATCCGGCATCTGCCGGACACGGTTTGAACCTTCAGGCAGGCGGCAGCACCATCATATGGTTCGGGCTTACATGGAGTCTTGAATTATATCAGCAGGCCAACGGGAGAATCCACCGACAGGGACAGACCGAGACAGTGATAGTGAACCACATCATAACGGCAGGAACAATGGATGAACAGGTGATGGCGGCCTTAAACCGAAAGGAGACAGGGCAAACGGCTTTGATAAATGCAGTGAGGGCAAGGATGAAAGGAGGAGTGGCTGTATGATACCAAGATGCGAATACCCGGTATGCATAAGAATATCCGAAGAGGCAGTAAAGCAATGCAGGAAGCTTTTTGGCAGGCTTCCCAGAATGGAGATTGAGTGCGAGTTGACCTATTTCATCCGAAAACATGAAGAGGCAGGCAGAGTTTTTGGCGATAGTCTTAAACTAAACTTAGATTATAAAAGGACTGTACTTCTGAACCGGGTGGATGAAAGGAAATGGGAAGTTACAGGATTTGAAAGCAGGAAGGAGGAGAAGCACTGTGGACAAAAAAGCACTGGAAACAATCGTAGAAAAAGGATGCAGCCGGAGCTTCAAAAGAGTCCTTGTTGAGCTGACCTCTGCAGTGAACAAGGCAAGTCGGGATTACTACAAGGAAACCGAGAGCCTGCTTTACAAATACTCGGTTTTAAAGCAGAAGGTGATTGAAGATGAAAGGGATATACAAGAGGGCGAAATCCGTCTAAAGGAAAAATCAAAGGACATTATTCGTTTTTCCGGGAATGGAGGAGCAAAGCCGCCGGAAGACCAGGTGGCTGAGGAGTATTACAGAAGCCGCAGAGCCAGCATGGAAAGGACAAAGCTAAGAGTGAAGGAAATTGAAAGAGGCATTGATCGATTCCGTTCCGACAGGTACTTTCGGATTGTAGAGCTAAAATACGGCATACCTCCCGAGAATTTTGACTGGGAAGGAGAAAATCTTTCACAAAGGCTGGCAGAATTTGAGCCTTTATCGGTAGAGGAAATAGCATTGGAATTAGGCTGTGGGGAAAGCACTGTCAAGAGGAATCGCAACAGGCTGGTAAATGCCTTGAAAGTGGCTATATTCGGGGGCGATGCCACATAAAGAGGAAAATAAAAGTGGTCTTTTTGTGAACTTTTTGCGGTCTTTTTGCGGCCTTTTCATGAGCTTTTAAATGTGATATGATTTTAGTATCGAATTTTATAATCAAAAAAGAGCAGCCCTTCGACTGACAATCGAGGGGTTTTTGTTTTTGGGGGGATTTTATGAAGAGGCATATAGGAAATGATGATGTGATGCTGATTACGCGTGAGGCTGTAAAAGGGCTTGCGGGCAAAGACATAAATGAACCGAAGATAAGGCGCAGGCTGAACAGAATCATGGAATGTCCTGTGAAAATATCTGTTGACAATTTTACCTTCTGGGTTGACCCCGACTATATTGCTTATAGTAAAGGCGGAGGAGACTGCCATTACATATTTGCCAGGAAAAGCTTTATTCGGCGAGAGCTAGAGGATTTTAACAAAGCATTGGAGAAGCTTGCCGATGAGGAAGTTCAAAAGAGAGATCAGTATATTGCAATCATACACCAGTTCCGTGCTTTGATTGAAGAGGCTGAAAAAAAGGAAGTTGGACATTATTTGGATAAAGCATATGAAAAGCTGTTTGATAAGAGTCTTCTGAAAATTTCAGGGGACTTTTTTAATGGGGTTGGTAAGGATGCCTAAGAAACCACCGAAGCCCTGTGCAAAGCAGGGATGTCCAAGGCTTACCCATGAGAGGTTCTGCGAGGAGCATCAACGGGAGGAATGGCAGACATATAATAGGTTTTATCGAGATGAGTTCAGTAAAAGGTTTTATAGCAGCAGGGCATGGAGGAAGGTGCGGGAAAGGAAGCTTATGATAAACCCACTTTGTGAGCTTTGCATGAAAGAGGAAAGGCTGGCTGCAGCAACCGTTGTTGACCATATTATTCCCATCAAGGACGGCGGAGAGGTTTGGGATTTGGAGAACATGCAGAGCCTTTGCAAGACATGCCATGAACGAAAAGGTGCAATGGAGCGGTTCAACAGGAAATAAGCATTTGACTTTAAACAAGGTCGAGTGCTTTTTTTTATGCTTTGAAAGAGGAGAAGGGAGCTGTAGTATGATTACAATTAACGATTTGAAAAAGGACGAAAGCCTTCTTGAGGAGTTTATCAGGGAAAATCAGAGACTGGTTAGTATGGTTATCAGGAAGCAATTCAGCTATGTATACAACACAGCTGAATATGAGGATTACTTCCAGTCGGGATGCATCGGGCTTGTCAACGCGGCAAAACGGTTCAAGCCTGAATACGGAACGGCTTTTTCAACCTATGCGGTGTCATTGATAGCGGGTGAGATCATGCGGTATAGAAGGGACTACTGTGCAAGCGGCATCCATTCATCAAGGAATATCAAGGATAAATATTATAGGTACCAAGCGTTAAGGAATAGAGGAGTTGCTGAGGCTGAGGCATGCAGGGAGCTGGGGGTGGATTCAGCGGAGTTGAATAAGGTGATAAATGCAATGGAGCCTGGCTATTCGTTGGATGCAGTTATATATGACAATGACAGCGGAACTCCGTTAACCGGAGGGGATATCACTGCCGATGATTTTAATCTTGAAGAAGAAGCTATGGACTGGTTGGAGCTTGAAGAAATACTGAGGCATGTAAAAAATATACTTTCTGAGTCAGACCGTAAAATATTCAACCTTTATCTGCAAAAGAAAACACAAACCCAAATGAAAACAATGCTTGGAATGTCCCAGGCGAATATAAGCAGACGGATTAGAAAGATAAAGGAACTCTGCCGGTATGTAAAGGATTGCTATGATAAAGGCTTGAGTCTTAAGAATATAAGAGGATTGAATTCTATTCCAAAAGCTGGCTAATAAATGGAATATTTATGCATATTTTGATAAGCCCCCACCGGGTCAAAAAGCTACAACTTTTGAGCCTGTAAGGCGGGCGGCCCCTCAAACAAATAAATTCGCAAAATCAAAAATCAAAAAGGAAAAATCAAAATGAAACCTTCGGGCGATGCATAGCAGAGGTTTTGAGTAATTTGGCAGGACATAAACACATTGGAGTTTTGAAAATAAAATCAAAACAATCAAAAATATTTGATTTATTTTTGATTTCATAGAGAGGATGAAGAGAAATGGGGAGCGGAGGAAGCAGACCCGGTGCCGGGAGACCTAAAAAGGCAGCTACGGAAAAAATACTGGAGGGGAATCGCGGCAAGCGTCCTATACATATACTTGATTTCGGTCAGGGGGCGGAGCTGCCGGAACTGCCGGAAACACCGCCTGATTATCTGCCGGATGATGCAAAGGCGATTTATTCAAAGGTGCTGGAGTGGCTTAAGCAGATAGGCTGCACCAAGGGGATACTGCCGTACAATCTTGAAGAGTACGCATTCCTCAAGGCAAGATGGATGGCTTTGGAGCAAATGAACACCAAGCACGGCTTTCTTGTGAAAAACCCTGTAACGGGCCAGGCAACAACCTCTCCATATGTACAGATGGCGCATCAGTACCTTAAGCTTACCAACGAGGTGTGGACAAAAATTTATGCGGTTGTAAGGGAAAGCAAGCTTAAGCAATATGACGGCTATACACCGAATGACAGTGTAATGGAAGCCCTGCTCTCAAGGAAAAAGGCATAACCAAAAAAATATTGAAAGGCAGGCCGATGCAATGGGTAACAGGCATGAACTGTGGGAACTTCGGCAGATGCAGAGCCTGCCTTTGGAAGTGAAGATAGAAAAGAGTAGGCTCCGCATCCGGGAGTTTTATGAACACTTCAACGGCAAGGTTACGGTAAGCTTCAGCGGCGGGAAAGACAGCACCGTGCTCCTCCATCTGGTGCGGAGTATATATCCAGAGGTGGGTGCAGTGTTCTCGGATACCGGGCTTGAATTTATAGAAATAAAAGAATTTGTAAAGACAATTGAAAATGTAACATGGGTTCGTCCTGACATGAGCTTTCGGCAGGTAATAGAGAAATATGGCTACCCTGTTGTGAGCAAGGAACAGGCCGACCTTATTGAAAGGGTACGGAATGGGGCAACAGGCAAAAAGATACGGCAGGCATTAACAGGGCTTAATGAGGATGGGAGTCCCACAAAGTACAAGATATCCGAGCAGTGGAAGTACCTGCTGTCGGCACCATTTAAGATAAGCTGCCAATGCTGCAAGATAACTAAAAAAATGCCTATGGACAGCTTCTACAAGGAAAGCGGTACATTTCCCTATATTGGGACCATGGCATGTGAGAGTATGCTCAGGCAGACCTCCTGGCTTCAAACCGGATGTAATGTGTTTGACGGAAATAAAATTTCATCAAAGCCGCTTTCATTCTGGATGGAAGATGACATATGGAAATACATCAATATATTTGATGTGCCGTACTGCAAAATATATAAACCCGAATTCGGAGGCTATTTAAGGACTGGATGTGTTTTTTGCATGTTCGGTGTCCACCTTGAGGAACAGCCCAACCGCTTTCAAAAATTGCAGAAAACTCATCCAAAGCTATGGCGCTATTGTATGCGGGACTGGGAGGACGGCGGTCTTGGACTTCGACAGGTGCTTGACTATATGGGAGTACCCTATGAAAACTATATGCTGTAAAGGAGCTGGAGATATGGAATTAAAAACAATAAAAATATCCGAACTGAAAGAGCATCCCAAAAATCCAAGGGTGCATCCCGACTCGGCACTAAAAAAGCTTGAGGTGTCAATTGCACAGTTCGGCTGGACAAATCCCGTCCTTGTCAGTAAGGACGGATACATTCTTGCAGGTCATGCCAGGGTAAAGGCTGCACAGCGGATGGGAATCACCGAGGTTCCTGCGCTGTTTTTAGACCTGGAGGGTGAACGGGCTACAGCATATCTGATTGCAGACAACCGCCTGCAGGATGAGACCTTTTGGGATGAAGGGCTGTTGGCTGAACTGTTTACAGGCTTTGAAGAAACGGGATTTGATGTGTCCCTGACAGGCTTCTCGGAGGAGGAAATATTTGATTTGCTGAACGGTGCTTCTGCAGATCATGCAGTGGAGGATGACTTTGACACTGGGAAAGCCAAATCGGAAATAGAGGCAAAGGGTGCTAAAACAAAGCCGGGTGATATTTGGATGCTTGGAAGGCACAGATTGATGTGTGGATACAGCGGCAGCCAGGAGGATGTTATAAGGCTGATGGATGGAAAGCATGCACAGCTTTGTGTGGCTTCTCCACCAGTGGGATGTATAAAGGATTATGAGGAAAAAGGTATTGATGCTTGGTTTGAAGCAATGCGGCCAGCCATAGGCAACATATGTAGGCATTCGGATATCGCAGTTATAAGCATTGACGATTTAATGGTGACGGGAAGCCAGTTCATAGAGCCGACCAGTGACTACAGCATACAGCTGTTTAGGGAAAACGGGTTTCGTCCCATATGGAAGCGTATCTGGCAGAAGCAGGGTATATCGTCAGGCATGCCTTCCTACCATACTGTGAGCAATAAGCCGCAGCCGCAGAGCGAGGATATCATTGCCTTTACCATGAACGGCGAAACAGTGGAGTGTGCGGTTGATGAGTATGCCGGGGTTTATGGCTTTGCCGGGCATGCATACAGGTTTGTTAAAAGGCTGACCAAGGATGAGCGTAAAGCCTGGGGCTTTAAGAAGATATGGCAGATTGCTGTTGTGCAAAAGAGGGAGGGTCAGCCTGCAACATTTCCGGTGGAGCTGCCATGGCGGTGCATCAAGCTTCACAGTGACAGGGGCGGAATAGTGCTTGAGCCGTTCTCAGGTAACGGTACGGTAATTATTGCCTGTGAGCAGACCGACAGGGTCTGCCATGCCATGGAGAAGGAATCGTTATATGTCGACCTTGCGGTTAAGCGCTGGGTACAGTTTACCGGCGGGGAGGATGAAGTATTTCTGCTTCGAGGCAATGATAAAATTCCGTATTCAGAATTAAAATAGGAGACCGCCGCAGGTCTCTTTGGGGACACAGTGCAAACACACCGCCAACCGCTCCGGGCGGGTGCTGGTTTACTCCTTTTCCCACTGTGTCCTCAAAAAGACCTGCGGACATATGAAGGGGACTCACTTTTATTTGGTGGGTTCTTTTTATTTTGCGCCGGGGGAGGTGGATGCTTTGAGGGTGGGCTTGATTAATATGGAGCCGCAGTACATCAATATTGCAATAGAAAAGCTGAGGCTGTTCCATCAATGCAGCGGAGACAGCGTGGAGGACTATATGCCGGAAAGCAGGGACTGTTATGACAAAATTTACTGCAGCAGCATTTTCAGCTTTACCGACAAAACCCAAGTTCCCACGGATGCCGTATGCGGCGGCACGGGATTTGATATTACAAGCAGGCTGCCTCCTGAGGTTGAGGAGATGAAACCAAAGCTGAATATTGGTTTTACCACACGGGGCTGTATACGGAATTGTGGTTTTTGTGTGGTGCCGAAAAAGGAAGGTGCAATTCGGGCGGTGGGAGATATCTACGATTTTTGGGACGGTGTGTCAAAGAAAATCATTATTTTAGACAACAACCTCACCGCACTGCCCGAGCAGTTTTACAAAATATGCGGGCAGATACGCAAGGAAAATCTCAAGGTTGACTACAACCAGGGTCTGGATATTCGGCTCATAACAAAGGAAATGACGAGAGAGCTTGCCTCAATCAAACATGAAGAGTATCATTTTGCATTTGATTATCCAGGACTTGAGCCGGTAATCAGAGAAAAGACAGCCACTCTTATAGGAAACGGTATCAAAAGAAGCACCTTTTATGTCCTTGTAGGCTATAACACAACCATACAAGAGGATTTGCACCGGCTCAGGGTATTGAGGGAGCTTAAGCAAAATGCCTATGTCATGCGGTACAAACGGGAAAGGGTGTATATTCCCATCGCAAGATGGGCGAATAACCACAGCTGGTTTCAGGCAATCAGCTTTGAGGATTTTTTGAAACGGCCAGAAAATGAAAAAGCCTACAGAGATTTGATAGAGCTATATATTTAAATTCGAAGGAAGTGACTTGTGATATGGAAATACGGAAAATTGAAACATTGAAAATAAAGCCTGCAGAATACAATCCGAGAAAAGACCTTAAACCGGGAGACAGGGAGTATGAACAGATAAAGCGCAGTATAAAGGAGTTCGGATATTTGGACCCTGTGATCGTCAACAGCGACCTTACAATTGTAGGGGGCCACCAGCGCTGGAAGGTTCTCAAGGACTTGGGATACAAGGAAATTGACTGTGTGGTGGTGGAGCTTGACAAGACAAAGGAGAAGGCGCTAAACATTGCCCTCAACAAGATTTCCGGCGAATGGGACATACCCCTTTTGAAAGAATTGATTGATTCTCTGGACAAAGAAATGTTTGATGTTTCACTTACCGGCTTTGATGCCGCCGATATTGACGAGCTGTTCGGAAAAGGCGGTGACAAAGAAGTCAAGGAGGACGATTTTGACGCGGATAAGGCTGCGGAGGAAATATCAAACCCTGTTACAAGAAATGGAGACATTTGGCTTCTCGGGAAGCACAGGCTGATGTGCGGAGACAGCACCATTTTACAGGATGTGCTTACACTGATGGACGGTAAAAAGGCTAATACCTGTGTTACCGATCCTCCGTACAATGTAGACTACACCGGGGCTACCAAGGATGCTCTGAAAATAAAGAACGACAGGCTGGAGGACGGAAAATTCTATGAATTTCTGCTTTCGGCTTTTAAAAATGTATTTGAAGTATTGGATAACGGCGGAGGCATTTATGTGTTCCATGCGGACACCGAAGGTTTGAACTTCAGGAAGGCTTTCAAGGATGCTGGATTCCACCTTGCCAATGTATGTATATGGGTTAAGCAGTCCATGGTACTCGGTAGGAGCGACTACCAGTGGCAGCATGAGCCTGTGTTGTATGGTTGGAAGCCGACAGGTAGCCATAAGTGGTATTCAGACAGGAAGCAGACCACTATCTGGAACTTTGACAGACCGTCAAAGAATGTGGAGCATCCGACAATGAAGCCTGTTAACTTGGTAGCTTACCCTATAAAAAACAGCAGCCTTTCAAACTGTATCGTGCTGGACCCCTTTGGAGGTAGCGGTTCAACTCTGATTGCCAGTGAGCAGTTGGGGCGTATCTGCAACACCATGGAGCTTGATGAGAAATACTGCGATGTAATTGTAAAAAGATTTATCAACCAAGCTGAGAGAACCGATGATGTTTTCCTACTAAGGAATGGAAGTAAGCTTTCATGGGATGAAGTTGAAAAAGAAAAACAGACAATTAAACAGTAAGTGGGTGGTGAGGATATGAGTGATAAGCTGACACTGGGTAGTTTGTTTGATGGAAGCGGAGGCTTTCCTCTAGGGGCACTGCTAAACGGTATCGTCCCCATATGGGCAAGTGAAATTGAGCCATTTCCTATAAGGGTGACAACAAAGAGACTTCCGTTTGTCAAACACTATGGTGATATACGAAAAATAAACGGTGCGGAGATAGAGCCAGTGGACATTATAACCTTCGGCTCACCCTGTACCGATATGTCGGTAGCTGGGAAAAGAGCCGGGCTTGACGGAAAGCAGTCGGTGCTTTTCCATGAAGCCATCAGAATCATCAAGGAAATGAGGTGTAAAACCAATGGAATGTATCCAAGATTCATCGTGTGGGAAAATGTCCCTTATGTATTGAAGTTCATAAGGGACATTATGAGTTGTAAGCACTTATGAACAGACCTCCCCAGAATGTTTGAATTTATCCGCAGATGAACGGATTAGACTGCACATAATCTGCCAATAATCTGAGTAAGTAGATTGGAGGGAAATTATGGATAACAATAACTCTACAACAATTACTGAGTTGATCAATGCAGCACAGTCTGAAATTGTCAGGCTGCAATACAAAAGATCACGTATTGGCATTCATGACAAAGAAATGAGGGTGTTTGCCAGGTATTGCGAGAGCAATAAAATTATGCATTATCGTGATGGAATCGGTCAGGCATACTTCCGTGACATGTATGGTTTAGATATTAGAGAGCTGGACCATAAGCTAACGAGAGCACAGTTAAACACACGTTGCTCTCTTCGATTCTTGGATGATATCTATGAATTCGGGTATGCAAGACGGAACAGCCACCACGACTATCAAATGCCAAGAGAATATCAAGCAGTTCTGAATGCCTATCTATCCTACTGTTCCAAGAACAAGGCTTCCGAGGGGACACTGCGTGTCAAAAGAACAAAATTGCGGAGATTCTTTGAATTTCTTCAAGCCAAAGGCATCCACTTGTCTGACATATCTCCGAAGGATATTTCTGAGTTTATCGTTACGCTTGCCGGCTATAGCAGACCAACGCTTCACATCTTTACAAGTGTGCTTAGCTGCTTCCTGCGTTATCTTCAAGAGGTTGGCACGCTGGAGGATGATTTGTCACCGCTCATCCCGAAGCCAAGAATTTATACCGAGGAGAGCATCCCAAAGACGTGGACGCCTAAAGAAGTCCGACAGCTTTTAAAAGCCATTGATCGTACAAGTAATATTGGGAAACGCGATTATGCGATGATTTTGCTGGCGGTTATCCTTGGGATGAGGGTTGGTGACATATGCGCATTGAAGTTTATGAATCTTGACTGGAAGGCTAAGCTCATTACCTTCGTTCAGCAGAAAACTGGCAAGAGCAACGCTCTACCCATATTGCCGGAGATTGGGGATGCCATTATTGATTACCTAAAGAACGGCAGGATCGATACGGATTGTGATAATGTTTTTGTAAAACACATTCATCCGTATGGAGCTATCACTTCCAGTTCGGCGCTTGCAGAAAACATCAAGCGATATATGCGTTACGCTGGCCTGAAAGTACAAAATCGAAAGGTAACTCACTCCCTTCGCCACACACTGGCAAGCTCTCTTTTGCGTGAGGGAACGCCCCTCATGACTATTTCTAATGTTCTTGGGCATTACAATCCAGCAACGACAGTTGGATATATCAAGGTCGATTTGGCCTCATTAAAAAAGTGTTCGCTATCATATGGAAGAGGGGTGCTGGCTGAATGAACATGAGGTATACTGCGCAGGAACTTTTAGAAGCATTCATGGCCGAAAGGCACGCGTTAGGCTTTATCTACAAATCCGGCGAATGCTCCATTAAGCGATTCCTTCGGGATTTTAAGGAGCCCGCTGACGGTAACACTGAATTCACCAAGGATTATGTGCTTGAACACATTCACCGACAGCCAAACCAAAGCGTTAACACTGTTCGCCGTTATGTTTCAGCGGTCAACTGCTTCCTCAACTTTGCAATTCGCAAGGGTATTCGCGCTTATGTTATCCCTGTAAAAGTTCTCCCTAAAGAGAAAAAGGACTTTAAGGCACGGATTTTCACTGATGATGAAATAGCACGTCTGTTGGCTGCTGCGGATTCCATACCGTTCATAATACAAAATCTGGATAGGATTTATCAGATTCCTATCATGTTTCGCATTCTGATTAATTGTGGACTTCGAACCGCTGAGCTGCTTAATCTCCGAATGTGTGATGTCGATTTGAACGAAAATGCTTTTACAGTGCTGGATACCAAATTTCATAAGAACAGATTTGTGCCCTTTTCCAATGCGGTAGCCGACGCATTGAAGCTGTATTTATCCAAGGTAAAGCCACGACATGAAAACGACTGGCTTTTCCGAAGCCCTAAAACCGGAGACAGGTACAGCGGCAATATGGTCAACGCTTTTTTTCGTGAAATTCTCCGAAGAGCAGGCATCCCGCACGGCGGGCATGGACACGGACCGCGGCCACACGATTTGCGGCATACTTTTGCAGTACACTGCCTGAACAATTGGGTTCTATCCGATGTTGACTTGACAGCGGCACTTCCTGTCTTATCAAGATATATGGGACATTCAGGAATTAATGGCACTCAAAAGTACCTTCAGCTTACAGCAGAAATGTACCCAGATATTGTAACACGCTTGGAAGAAAAATTCGGAAACTTGATTCCATCTATGGAGGTGCAACATGAAGCAAAATGATTTCCCAGCCCTTCTGACACGCTATTTGACACATTTTTTGCCGGTGCAACGCAACTTAAGTGGCAACACCATCCGGTCATACCGGGACACCTTCAAACTGCTGCTGATGTTTTGCAGAGACGAGAAATGCTTGAACATTTCTAAACTGACCGTAAAGCAGCTTGATAAAAAGTGTATCGAGGATTTCCTTCTCTGGCTTTCTACCGCCCGAAACGCCTCACCAGCAACCTATAACCAGCGTCTTTATGCGATCCATGCCTTTTTTGATTATGTTATGACGGAAGAACCGGGATATATGGAACACTGTCAACGGATTCTTAAGATCACAAGCATGGAAACGCCTGACAAGCCCGCACGGTACTTGACTGAGACCGACCTTAAGAGTATTTTATTATCACCGGATGCTTCTACCAGGCGCGGGAGAAGGCATCTGACACTGTTGACTGTCTTGTACGATACCGGTGCGCGGGTCAGCGAGCTTGCCGATGTCCGTGTCCGAGATGTGCGTTTGGAGTTTCCAGCAACCGTAACGCTTCATGGTAAAGGCGACAAGGAGCGTACTGTGGCGATTATGAAACAGACCATGGCACTGCTCAAGGATTATTTTGCAGAGAATCGTATTGATCCCAAGATCCATTTTGATATGCCGTTGTTTTGGAATTCTCGCCGACAAAAATTAACACGCTCCGGCATCACCTATATTGTGCAGAAATATGCGGATGAGGCAAAGCTTGGAGCTACAGGAGAGTCTCCTAAAATATCTCCTCACATCTTTCGGCATACCAAGGCAATGCATCTGGTTCAGGCAAACGTGAATCCTATTTATATCAAGGATTATTTGGGCCACGCCAACCTTTCGACCACCGAAATTTACGCAAGAGCAGACAACGAAGCAAAACGGTCCGCTTTAGAAAAGGCATCTGAACAATTGGGGTTACCAAAGCCGTCAAAATGGGAGCATGATGAAGAACTTATTGATTGGCTCTCATCTCTTGGCTGAACAAAATCCAAAAATATTATGAACAGCGAAACAGGCTAATTATTGCTTGTTTCGCTGTTTTTATGGAGGTGGAGTGCATAATTTTTTTCTGATCATAACGTGCCGGGCGCGTTCTCAAGCGGAAAGGGAGAGGATTTTAGGGCAGTCCTTGACGAAATCGCAAAAATCAAGGATGAAGCCGCTCATGTTCCTTTGCCTGACAAAAATAAATGGCTGTGCGCAGGAGAGGTCTTGGGAGATGATTTTTCCATTGCATGGCGAACTGTTGACGCCCAATTTTGGGGAGTCGCCCAGAGACGCCGTAGAATCTACCTTGTCGCAGATTTTGCAGAAGGATGTGCCGGAAAAATATTATTTGAGTTCGAAGGCCTGTCAGGGTATTCTCCGAAGGGCGTCTGCCCGTGGGAAACAGCTTCCCGAAATGCTGAGGATTGCATTGGAATGCCAGTCAGCTTTGAACCTGGAGCCGCCTCAAGATTAGGAGGACACTATTGGGATAATTCCACCTGCAGCCTTCGGGCGCAAATGGGTGACAATCAGCTTGCTGTTGCAATTGAAAATCATCCTTCTGATAGCAGAGTAGGCATTGATGACAGCGGAACCATCCAAACCCTGACCGGACGGATGGGAACTGGAGGCGGGAATGTTCCCCTTGTCATGAATGAATGCAAGGAAAATGATAAAATTGCTCCTCCCATTCACAATGAGCAGTGTGTTAATATTCCATTCTGCAAAGGAACAAGACCTCATAATAAGGAAGAAGCACAAAAATGGGATCATGCTAAAAAGGCAAACACAATAAATACCTTTGATGTAGGGGAGCAAAGGGCGAATGAACTTATTGTCAAAGCTTACGGCATCTGCTCCGACAAGAGCAATTCGATGCTTTCTGATAATCCGAACAGCGGTATCTATGAAGCGGACACCAGCAGGACACTTGACGGTACGGGTGGAAATCCGGCATGCAACCAGGGAGGGATAGCAGTGGTTGCACTGCAGGGGAACATGATCGGCAGAGAAGATAAAAATGGCCCGCGGGGTGATGGAATCAATGAGGATATAAGCTTCACCTTAAATACAATAGACCGGCATGCCGTGGCATTTGCCATGACTACTGGCTGTTATGCAGAAGTCAATGAGGAAGTTGTTGCACCGCTGATGGCAAGGGATTACAAGGATGCACAGATTGTAACCGAGCCGGCCAGCTTTTATCCTCAAATGAAAGCGGAAAGCCAGTGCTTTCGTCAGGACGGAAAAGCTAACACCCTTGTTAACGGCACAAATCCCGGCTGCCATAACGGAGTTGTAGGAACTGAATATACAGTAAGAAGATTAACACCCACTGAGTGTGCATTGCTCCAAGGCTTTCCTGCCGATTGGTGTTCAAGATTGGAAACTAAAAATCCAACAGAAGATGAAATAAACTGGTGGAGCAAGGTCTTTGAAGAACACCGTATAATTATGGGAACAAGTACAAAGCCCAAAAGCAGAAGCCAGATCATTAAATGGCTTAGGAATCCTTACTCGGATGCTGCTGAATATAAAATGTGGGGCAACGGTGTTTGTGTAAACATAGTGATTATGGTAATGGCAGCAATAAAATTTGCGGCAGAGGGCGGGTTTGAAGAAAAATAGCTTTCCATAATAAAATCAATTTTTCTGCGAACCAAAGTTTTTCAGCCATGAAAGCATATCATTGTTCTGCACCCACGATGGGAGATCCGGCACAGGTGAATCCGATACCTTTTCAAGTGCTTGGCGTTTCATGTTAAGGCTTGTTCTTGCATATACCCCAGTCGTACTGATATCGGCATGACCTAAGAAATCACGGACATAGATTAGGTTGTTGCCTGATTCATAAACATGCATGGCTTTGGTATGACGAAAAACATGGGGAGATATCCTTTTAGATATCACATCACCATTTTCCTCTGTCTGCTGAACATATTTTGTCAGGATATATCTTAATCCAGCACGGGTAAGGTGGTTTCCCTCACGGTTAGGGAACAAGGGGCAATGATTTTTCTCGGGGTCAAGCAGACGATTTTCGGATAAATAATTTTTCAAATTCTGCATGGTTGCCGGGAGTAAAGGAACCACTCTGGTTTTTCGCCCTTTGCCTGTAATCCTAACGTTTGCAGGATGTTCCAATCGAACATCAGCGACACGTAGATCGCATAATTCCTGTGCTCTTGCTGCTGTGTCATAAAGAACGCACAGTATTGTAGCATCTCGCCTGCCATGGAGAGTTAAAATATCGGGTTGACGAAGGATAACAGCAACTTCCTCCTTCGTCAAATGCCGTGGCGGTTTACTTGCCTTCTTTTTAATAGGGATATCCAGTATCTTCTGAAAGTTAAGAAGCAACTTAGGGTCTTGGGTCTGGACAAATCTAACAAAAGAATGTATTGCTGCCAATCTCTGATTACGAGTGGAGATGCTGTTTTTCCTCTCGTTTTCAAGCCATTCAAGAAAGCTGGCAACAAGCTCTGGCTTAATATCACAGAGTGACATTTTGTGGATTTTCATTCCCTCAGTGTCTCTGCAGTATTCAAGGAACAATCGGAATGTATCGCAATAGGAGGAAATGGTATTGCTGCTGACATTCTTTAGTTCTGGCAGATACTGGCTTAAAAACTCTGTTAAATATGCAGCAAAATCCTTAGACTTCATACACCCACCTCCCAAACCGGGATTGTGTCACCGAGATATTCGCACTGCTTTTGTATGATTTCCGGGTAGTGCTCTGCAATTAGATGCAGATACTTCTGTGTCTTGGATATATCGTAATGCCCTAAATATGCTGAAAGGTAGGGTAGTGACAGTACAATATCCTTTTTGTTTTTATCAAACTTCTGCATACAGCGAACCGCAAATGTATGGCGTAAATCATGGACTCTGGGACCGAAACCACGCCCCTTGTGTTCGATTCCGCAGTGCCATAAGGCTTCTCGGAATCTATTGTAAAAATGATTTGAGGCATATACACTTTTCCTTGCATTGGGAAAGAAGTAGTCTTCTTGTTCACTGCATTTGTGGATTGTTTCGTAAAAGTCCAAAAAGTCATTTGTCAATTTTGGAGACAGCGGCACATACCTCTTTTTGTCATTTTTGGCTTCACGGATTAACAGAACACCTTTTGTAAAATCAACATCTTTTAGCTTAAGATTAGTTGCTTCAGAAACCCGAAGTCCACAGCAAGCCAGTGTTCTGAAGAGCAGTGGAATCACAAGATGACCATTAGGATATTGTCGACTGGGCTTCATATTGTTGAAATATGAAAACAATTTACATATTTCATCATTGCTAAAGATATATGGGGTAAAATCGCTATCATCACGGGCAGTGATTGTTAAGTTCGGAAAATAAGCAGTAAATCCGTTTTTATTGAGATAAAGTATAAACCTTTTGGTGAAGTTGAGTCTGTATCGCTGGTTTTTACGTTTTTCGTTTGGTCGCTTCGTTATCCAGTCCTCGACAATACTTTTTGGGAGTTCAGCATCTTGGAGAGAGTGCTTTTGTAGAAACATATCAAATTCATAAAATGTTTTACTCTCCTTATCGTATTTGTGACCGAGTGCACGCTTGGTGGAAATATATTCTTGTATTGGTTTTGCCAGTTTGCTCTGATAATTGTAAATTTTGTTCATATCAGTGCACCATCCTCAAAAGAAAGTGCACATTCGCGCAGGTTTTCAATGTCCATGCGAATGTAGGCATGGAGCGTTTGATTCCCCGAATGTCCTAAGAAAGGGACGATAACATCTGGAGAAACATCGGCAGCTAAAAGTTTAGTTGCAACGGTCGCCCTAAGCGAATGGAGTCCATAATGAGCCTCACGTTTAACTTCAATCCCTGCCCGATGGACATAATTGTGAAAGGATGAGTTGAATTTAGCCATCTGTCCATATGGAGGAATTAAGCTGACAAAAATATAAGGTGAATCTGTTTCAGGGCGTACCCTAAGATAATCAATAATAGCTGTACCGAGTTTCTCGCTTAATGGCAATACATTGGGTTTTCCAGTTTTGCTCTGCACAAAAGATATGGAGCAGCTTTCCCAATTAATGTCTGTTAGTTTTAAGTTTCGGATATCGGCGCTTCTAACACCCAATTCAGAGGCGATTAGAATAAACGCTGTATCTCTTTTGCCTTTAGTGCTGGACTTGTCAATTGTTTGGAGCACCTGATCAAGCTCTTTGGATTCCCATATTTTTGACATGCTGTTTGCTTGCCCTAAATTGTACGAAGGAACCTCTTTTGAGAAGTCTTTGGAATTATATTGTAAAAGATACATGTACTTCAGTGTTTGCCTGAGACGGCTTAGTTCCCCGCGAACAGTACTTTTAGCATGCCCGTTTAGGGTGAGTAGGTACTTGGATACCAGTTCCCAAGTAACCCCAGACAGTTTGTCTAAGCCCATACTCAGCAAAAAAGCCATGAATCTATTGCAGAATTTATATGCTGTCTCACGTGTGCTTTCTGAATATGCTTTTTTTATAAACATTTCATCTTGGGCAGTGAGAAAGGCAGTAAAATTTTCAGGCAAGGGTTCTTTTTGTTTTACAATACCTTTTTTAAATCCTCGGGTTTTTGCAAAAGCATCAAATTTCTTCATGCATGAAATTTTCCGCAGAATAGTTTTATGTTTAAAAAGCGGATTAGGTGAATTTAAATCATTACAGAACGCTTCGCTCATGGCAGAACTGTAATATGAAATTTGCATATGAAGGCAGTAATTTTCAAATTGCTTCCAAGTGGCGACCGTGTATTCTATGACTCTGGGCGAATATTCCAGGTCATAAAGGGTTTTAGTCGCTTCGGCGATTAAATCGGTAATTTCAATAGTAGGCAATATACCACTTCCTTTCAAAAGGATACTGCCCACTATTGGTATTATCTATACATTATGGAAAGCTATTTTTCTTCAAAACCGCCTTCTGCCGCGAACTTTATAGCCGCCATTACCATAATCACTATGTTTACACAAACGCCATTATGTGTTGCAAAACATAATGGTGTCGCGCTTCCTTGTGTTTGCTTTGTTCTGGCAGGAATTGCATGGGTAATTTAAAAAGACATTTCCATCGATAATTAGCTTGCTTTTCTGTGCGTTCAGAGTGATTAATGTACTACCAGGGAATCACCTGAAAATGAAAGGAGCGGGTTTCAATGTTAAAAAAGGTTCTGATTACAAGGAAAGCGGTAAACATCGAGGAGCTTAAGAACAGGACGGGGCTGGAACGAGACAAGGTAGACTTTACGGTTGAAAAGGTTGTGGAGCTGCCAAAAGACCAATACGAATTTTTTATAAACAACCTTCTCAGGGACTTCGATTTTATAGAGGAAAACAAAGCGCTAATGTATGTGGATGAATATAGAGTATGGCACTGTATCCTTATAAAAGCCGAAGACGGAGCAGACGGAATATTGGTTGAGGCAGAGGGATATTCCTACCCGAGGTACACCAGCTACATAGAAAGCGTTGAGGAAATAAAAAAATAAAAAAAGGCTTGGATGGAGGGGAGACTGAAAAAGGTCTTCCCTTCATCTTTATAAACAGCAGGAACCGCTTGACTTTGTGTGCTTTTAGAGTGATTAATGTAACTACAAAATAAACTTTTGGAGGTGCCTTATGAGCGGAGCGGCTGATATTAAAATTGTGGATGTTGGGCTTCCGGGACGGCTATATACAGAAAGGCTTTCCATGACGGAAGTAAACATGATAAAGGAGCAATTCAGGTTAGAGGCTGAAAAGCTTCTCAAGGAAGGACACAAGCATGTGGTGTACGGCATAAGAAGGCATGAAGGCCAATACTTTAACTTCGGGCTTACCCCCATTGATGATGAACAGGAATTTATAAAGCTCACGGATATGGAATACAGCGCAGGCACTGAGGTTATTTATGCGGTGCATGCAAAGTGAATGTTGACGGACCGGGAGTGTTGAAATAAAGGAGGGTTTTGAAAGTGGGCTATGACATTTATATTGGCGAAGCGGAAACAATAAATGGGGAAATACGGATTAAAAGAGCTATACAAGCTGCTGCTCCTGAATTTGGATTTGGAGATATCAGCGGCAGGGGTAACAGCAGGCATCCTGGGTATTCTCAGATGACCGAGTTTTGTAAAGCAACAGGGTTATATGAACTATTCTTTGATAAAAACACTGGATTGCTGCGTACTCATCCCGGTTGCTGTCCTATTGGGCAGGAACACCTTGAGTCCATCAGAAAAGCCAAGGAGAAATGGGAAGAAGGGCATCCGAACTGCAAGGAATTACTGCCGACAAAAGATAAGGAGCCGACTTTGAATCGTAATGATGAACGGGAAGGCAATCAATATGATTGGTTCTACGCAAGGCTTATATGGTACGAATTCTGGTTTGAATGGGCGCTGATGAACTGCAAGAAGCCTTCAATCTCAAACAGCTGACCAACGGCATTTCTGAAAACAGAATAATTAATAGTTGGGATAATTAAGGGGTCTAAAGGACTCCTTTGATTATGTGCTGAAATGCTTTGATATAAAGGGTCTTGAGTATAAAAAAGAATCAGAATTCACTTGCTTTTCTGTGCATTCAGAGTGATTAATGTACTAAGGGGAAACCCAAATAAGTACAGGAGGGATTCAATATGGACCGTAAAGAAATGATAAGGCTGCTTGAGGCTCACAGCGGAACAAAAGCTAAATATATGGGAGCGCCAAGCTTCGACTACCAGATTGAAATCAGAGGCGAAACCTACAGGATAGCAAAAAACGGTGTAATGAAAGACGGAGTTGGAAACGAGGTTGATTTTGAAGCGGTACTCCAGCTGACTGTTGAGGGAATACCGGAGGATAACTTTACCGCAGAAGAAACCCAAGAGGATGTTTTGCTTGAAATATCGGTGCCCATGGAGGGCCACACAGGACAAACACTCCGCAATATCGTGAACATGGTATACAGCAAGCAGGAGCATCTTAAAAAGGCTTTTGGAATTGAAACGGATATTGTAAGCACGGAATTTGTAGAAGTACTAAATGCTGAGGGCGTTAAAACCCTGGAGCAGTTCAAGGAACTTGCTGGAAGGATAGGCACAGGCAAATGCCATGGCATAAGCTTTGATTTTGATGAAAACACAATAGCTTTCAAGTTTGGAATACGATCTGAAGAATCTGATAAGGTGGATGCAGCCACAAAGCTGGTGGCGCTTTTGAATAAAAGCGCAAAGGAACAAAAGCATGCTTCCTTTAAGCCTTCCGCCGATGACAATATGAAGTTTACCATGAGGGTTTGGCTGATACGGCTTGGTTTTGTGGGTTATGAATATAAGGAGGCGCGAAAGACCCTGTTGAAGTCCCTTGAAGGAAATGCGGCGTTCCGTAACGGAAAGGGTGAAAAAGAGGCTGTTGGCGCATGAACAGACTTTAGATGAAATAAATGTTTTATATATGGGGCTTAAATGCCCCATATATAAATTTCAACGCATATTTATAGGCAATAAAGCTTTTGTCGGAACGTGGGGCCATACACGCGGACACAAAGCCAAGTGTGTTGATGACTGACTTCAAACTCTGTGTTTATAAGGGTTTTGAGGCTGGGATGCTTTTGAAAAAGTGCCTTTAAAGTGTAGAATTGACTTGCTTTCCTGTGCGTTCAGAGTGATTAATGTACTACGGGAACAAACCCGAAAAACAGGAGGTGTTTTCAATGAGAATGATTTCAAAGGAACTACTGGATTTACTCCGTAAAAAATATCCTTCAGGAACACGGGTGGAGCTGGTTAGCATGAACGACCCATACACGCAGCTGCCAAAGGGTGCAACGGGAACGGTATTGTCGGTCGATGATATTGGAACCATTCATGTGAGCTGGGATTGCGGTTCAAGCCTTGGGATTGCATATGGAGAAGATAAGTGCAGGCCAATATAGGGATGGTAAATAACAAAGTCAAAATCCACTGACAAAAAAATAAATATAAAATTCACAGTTCACATATTGAGAGCTTCGGAAACGGGGTTCTTTTTTTATGCTTTTCTGAAGGGAGGGGATGGCAATTGGAGGCAGACAGGGTCCATATTTTGATAAAAAGGAAGCTGAGCATGCGGTTCGGTTCATTAATTCTTTAAAGCATACAAAAGGTACCTGGCACGGTGTTGACTTCGACCTCCTTCCCTGGCAGGACAAAATCATCAGGGACGTATTCGGAACAATGAAGACAAACGGCTACAGGCAGTATAATACGGCATACATTGAAATTCCGAAGAAATCCGGTAAAAGTGAAATTGCAGCGGCGGTTGCCCTGCTTCTCACCTGCGGAGACAACGAATGGGGTGCGGAGGTTTACGGCTGTGCCTGTGACAGGCAGCAGGCCTCCATCGTTTTTGATGTCGCCGTGGACATGGTTGAGCAGTGCCCTCCGCTTAAGAAAAGGATAAAACCTTTGATTGCAACAAAAAGGCTGGTGTACCAGCCCTTAAGCAGCTTCTATCAGGTGCTTTCCTCCGAGGTTGCATCAAAGCATGGATATAACGTGCATGGTTGTATCTTTGACGAGCTCCACGCCCAGCCAAATAGAAAGCTCTATGATGTAATGACCAAGGGCTCCGGGGATGCGAGAAAGCAGCCTTTAAACTTTGTAATCACCACTGCCGGTACCGACAGGAACAGCATCTGCTGGGAGGTGCATCAGAAAGCCGTTGATATTATTGCGGGCAAAAAGATTGACCCCACCTTCTACCCGGTTATTTATGGTGCAGCAGATGATGATGACTGGACGGATGAAGCGGTATGGAAAAAAGCAAACCCATCCCTTGGATACACCATAGAGCTGGACAGGATAAGGGATGCTTTTTTATCTGCAAGAGAAAACCCGGCAGAGGAGAACATATTCCGTCAGCTGAGACTCAACCAGTGGGTGAAGCAGACCGTCCGCTGGATGCCAATGGAGGCATGGAACGCCTGTGCCTTTTATGTGGATGCAGACTCGCTTGTGGGAAGGGAGTGCTATGGCGGGCTTGACCTTTCAAGCACTACTGATATTACTGCCTTTGTGCTGGTATTTCCTCCTTTAGATGATGAAGATAAGTATATTGTGCTTCCCTTCTTCTGGATTCCCGAAGACAACCTGGAGCTAAGGGTACGGTGTGACCACGTTCCGTATGATGTGTGGGAAAAGAAGGGGTTTTTGAAAACCACAGAAGGAAACGTAGTCCACTATGGCTTTATAGAAGCCTTTATTGAAGAACTGGGGACGCGGTATAACATCAAAGAGATTGCGTTCGACCGCTGGGGAGCGGTACAGATGTCGCAGAACCTTGAGGGGCTGGGATTCACAGTAGTACCATTCGGGCAGGGGTTTGCGTCAATGTCACCGCCTACCAAGGAGCTTATGAAGCTGGTGCTTGAAAAGAAAATTGCGCATGGCGGCCATCCCGCCCTTGCATGGATGATGGACAATGTAACTGTGAAAACCGATCCTGCCGGGAACATCAAGCCCGATAAGGAAAAGTCCACAGAACGAATTGACGGAGCGGTTGCCGCCATCATGGCGCTTGACAGGGCACTCAGACATAAGAGCGATGGCGGCGGTGAGAGTGTGTATAACGAAAGAGGATTATTAATCCTCTAACTAAAGATGGGAGTATGGAAAGGAGGCAAAGAATGAGCAGGGATTCTCCAAAAGATATAATCATCAAATTAACAGTACGATTGGCGGTGAACGGGATATGAACCTTTTTCAGATAATATTCAATAAAATACCACGGAAAATTGCGCAGGAAACCGGAAGCCAGAGTGGAATGGGAGCTTTGTTCGGACGTTCATCCAGCGGAAAGCAGGTGAATGAACAGACAGCCATGCAGGCAGCTACGGTATATGCCTGCGTTAAAATCCTGGCTGAAACCATAGCAAGCCTTCCGCTGCACACCTACAGAAGGACCGCCGGGGGCAAGGAAAAAGCATATGACCATTATCTTTACGAGCTCCTTCACAGCCAACCCAATTCTGAGATATCAGCCTTCACATTTTTTGAAGCTATGATGGCACAAATCCTTATATGGGGTAACGCTTATGCCTTTGTTGTCCGTGACGCTAATGGGAAGGTGCTTGAGCTCTGGCCGTTAAGACCTGAAAAGATGCAGGTGGGCAGGCTTGAAGGCGGGATTTGTTTTACAGCTATGATACGAAGGATGGTACACAGAGCTTCAGACGAGATGAAGTGCTTCATGTTCCGGGCCTTGCCTTTGACGGGGTTACAGGCCAGTCACCCATATCCTATGCCAAAAATGCCATAGGGATGTCGCTGGCGGCTGAGGAATATGGAAGCACTTTCTTTGCCAACGGTGCAAATCCCGGCGGAGTGCTTGAGCATCCCGGTGTTGTAAAAGACCCGAAGCGGCTCAGGGAAAGCTGGGAGTCGGTTTACCGCGGAAGCAGCAATGCCCATAAGATAGCTGTCCTTGAGGAGGGGATGAAATTCAGCCCCATTGCAATACCTCCAGAGCAGGCGCAGTTCTTAGAGACCCGCAAGTTCCAGACCAATGAAATCTGCAGGATATTCAGGGTGCCGCCACACATGGTCGGTGATTTGGAAAGGGCCACCTTCAGCAATATTGAGTACCAGTCCATAGAATTCGTTGTGCATACCATAAGACCGTGGTTGGTGAGGTGGGAGCAGGCCATGAAGAATCAATTGCTGCTGCCGGATGAGAAGAAGGAATACTTTATCCGCTTCAATGTTGACGGACTCCTCCGGGGTGATTTCAAAACAAGGCAGGAGGGCTACAGCATTGGAATCCAGAACGGCTTTTTAAGCCCCAACGATGTGCGTGAGCTTGAGGACTTGAACCTTATTCCAGACGAGCTTGGAGGCAACCGGCACATGATAAACGGCAGCATGATTGACTTGAAGGATGTGGGTAAATGGGCTGATAAATACAGCACTCAAAAGAAGCAATAGAAAACGGTATAACAGAAATGAAGGGTGGTGATTCACTTATAGGCATTTTAAAGACATATATGAAATGTTAACGCAGGAAGGAGATGAGAAAACCGATGAAAAGGAAGTTCTGGAACTGGATGGAGGATGAAAACACTCTGTACCTTGACGGATACATTGCACAGGAGAGCTGGTTTGGTGACGAGGTGACACCAAAGCTGTTCAAGGATGAGCTTGTAAGCCGCAAGGGAGATATAACCCTCTGGATTAACAGTCCTGGAGGGGATGTTTTTGCAGCGTCCCAAATTTACACCATGCTAAAGGAGTACAACGGCAGTGTAACAGTAAGGATTGACGGTATTGCTGCAAGCGCTGCATCAGTTATTGCCATGGCTGGAGACACAATAGAAATGTCTCCCCCGTCGCTCATGATGATCCATAACCCCATGACCATTGCGTTCGGTGAAGCAAGCGACTTTGAAGGCGCCATTGAAATGTTAAACCAGGTGAAGGAAAGCATTATCAACGCCTATGAGCTTAAGTCAGGACTGTCCAGGGTGAAAATATCACGCATGATGGACGATGAAACCTGGTTCAATGCTAAAAAGGCTGTTGAGCTCGGCTTTGCAGACAAGATTCTGTATCAGAAGGAAAAGGTGGAAAACCAGGGAGGTGGGGAACCGCCGATTCTTATGGACAGCTATATGTTTGACAAAAGGACGGTGGCATTAAATCTTGCAAGCAAATTGGAAAAGGTAAAGCCTGAAAAGAAAAGCCCTGCAATACAAGCGGAAAAACAGCTTGATGTTGCAGGGCTTTTGAATGCAGTGAGGGAGATAGTCGCAGAGGAGCTCAAAGGGAAGGTCGATGTGGAAAGCCTGCGCAAAAGACTTGACCTGTTAAACAAAACTACAAAAATATGGAGGTAAAAATAATGTCGAAAATTTTAGAGCTGAGGGAAAAACGAAGCAAGCTTTGGGAGGATGCCAAGGCTTTTTTAAATGAGCATGAAGGCAATATGACCGCTGAAAATTTGAGCCAGTACGAGAAAATGGAGGAGGATATCGTACTGATGGGCAGGGAGATTGAAGCCCTGGAGCGCCAGCAGAAAATGGAGATGGAGCTTACAAAGCCTGTAAGGAGCGCCGTAAAGCCGGAAATTGTTCAGCAGGAGTCGGAGAAAACAGGCAGAGCTTCCAAAGGTTACAATGACGCCTTCTGGAAGAACATGAGAAGCAAAAACAGCTATGATGTTTTAAATGCATTGCATATTGGGACCGACTCGGAGGGCGGCTATCTCGTGCCTGATGAGTATGAGAAAACCCTTGTTTCAGCACTTGAGGATGTAAACATAATGAGAGGTCTTGCTACCATCATTAACACCTCATCAGGTGACAAGCAGATTCCTGTTGTAGCATCCAGAGGTACCGCAAGCTGGGTGGCTGAAGAAGGGGCAATCCCTGAAAGTGATGACAGCTTCGGGCTTATCACCCTTGGTGCGCACAAGCTGGCTACCATGATCAAGGTGTCGGAGGAGCTTTTGAATGACAATGTATTCAACCTTGAGGGCTATATTTCCAAGGAGTTTGCCAGAAGGATCGGAGCTGCAGAGGAAGCCGCTTTTATAAACGGCAACGGGACAGCAAAACCCACTGGAGTTATAGGAAGCGGAGAAGTGGGAGTAACAGCCGCATCCTCCACCGTCCTTACCTTAGATGAAGTTATCGACCTTTATTACTCACTGCGTGAGCCTTACAGGAATAATGCGGCATGGCTTATGAACGATGCTACCATAAAGGCTATAAGAAAGCTGAAGGATGGAAACGGGCAGTACCTATGGCAGCCTGCATTACAGGCAGGTCAGCCCGATACCATTTTAAACAGGCCTGTAAAAACATCGTCTTCTGTTCCTACAATTCAGGCAGCAGCCAAGACGATTGCCTTTGGTGATTTTAAATATTACTGGATTGCCGACAGGCAGGGCAGGAGCTTTCAAAGACTCAATGAGCTTTATGCTGTAAACGGTCAGGTGGGCTTCAGGGCGACACAGAGGGTTGACGGAAAGCTGACACTTGCTGAAGCGGTCAAGGTACTGCAGATGAAAGCGTAGGTGAAGCCTGATGAATATAACTAAAAATTATCATAAGGATGGCGGCGATGTTTTTGTAGTCGGTGGCGAAATCAGGGTTGTTGACGATGGGAAAGTGACCTTTGACGGAATAGAACTAAAGCCTGCGGCAAACCAGACCAATAGCACAGCAAGCACAATCGCTGACTTGAAAACCGACTTTAACGCTTTACTTTCAAAACTAAAGGCGGCAGGCTTGATGCTGGACGATGAATAAAGGACGCAAGACAAGGGGAGGCGGTGGATTTGGTTTCACTTAATGAAACAAAAGCATTTCTAAGGATTGATTCAAGCCATGAGGATGCTCTTATCACAAGCTTTATTACTTCTGCGGAGGATATTGTGGAGAGCGTCCTCCGCTATCCCTTGTCAGATTTTCTTCTTGACGGCGGTACACTTCCCGAGCTTGTGAAAACAACGGTGTGGTATGTGGTCTCACAGTTTTATGAATTCAGAGAAAATGTGGACATAAGAAAGCTGACGGAAACGGCATCCCTGCTCCTAACATCTTATCGAAGGAAGGAGTGGTGATGAATGGCATGGAGGAACAACAACCAAAGAAGGCAGTATGCAGGACAGGGAAACATGGTAAAGCCCCTGCTTTCTATCGGCAAGCTCAGACATCGCATAACTATCCAGTCATACTCAACGATAAAAAACAGCTTTGGTGAAGAGGTAAAGGTATGGACTGACTACGCTGTTGTTTCTGCAAGTGTTGAACCGATGTCGGGCAAGGAGCTTTTTACGGCGCAGCAGCTTCATGCAGAAACCACAACGCAGATTATCCTCCGGTACCTTGGTGGGTTAAACACCAGCATGAGGGTTCTGTTTAACAATAAAATCTATGACATCCTTCATGTTTCAAACAAGGAGGAAAGGAATATTGCCATATATCTGCTCTGCAAAGAGAACGGGGAGGTGGTCTGATGGCAAGGTCATATTCGGCAAGGGCAAAAAAAATGAAGGGCGGCATTGACATTGAAGGAGCGGAAGAAATTATGGATTTGCTTCAGGATATGGGGGATGCCGCTGTAAATGTGCTTGACCAGGCTGCCAGGAAGGGTGCGGAGATTGTATTGGCGGCAGCAAAGAGAAAGCGCCTGTAGACACAGGTGAGCTTCGGAACAGCCTTATACTCAAAAGCGGTATAAAAAAGCAGGGCGGGGATATTGAGAACATAAACCGTAAAATCAAGGGAGCTTACTATGTTACGAGGGAAAGCGGAAAGGCGAGGCATTTTGCACCTGTCGAGCTTGGAACCAAGGAACGGCCTGCGACTCCGTACCTAAGGCCTGCGGTGGATGAAAACCTTAAAAAAATTTCAGATACTGTAACAGAGGAAATCAGCAAGGCAGTGGGAAAGGCAAGGTGACAGCCATGTTTGAAGAAGTGCTGTGCGGCTATTTAATAAACAATGCGGGTATTCATGAACTGGCTGGTGACAGGGTTTACCCGCTTATGCTGCCCCAAAACTGTACTCTTCCTGCAGTGACCTATCAAAAGATTTCAGGAGACCGGCTGCATTCGCTGCAGGGGGACACAGGGTACACAACTCCTGTTTTTCAGGTTACATCAAGGGCTGATACCTATGCACAGTGCAAGGCGCTTGCAGATAAAATCCGCTTGAGCCTTCAGAATTTTACAGGAATAATGGGCGGCACCGATGGAGTGGATATCGGTGCTGTTTTATTAATGGGAGAGGTTGAAGGCTACGAGCCGGATACAAACAGCTGGTATAACCATATGGATTTTAAATTTCATTATGAGGAAAGGATGTGACACGGATGGCTGGGACAGCAGGAAAGAAAGGAAAGGTAATGATCGGAGCCAATTCAGTGACAGCATTGAACAGCTGGTCGCTGGAGCTTGGGATTGACACTCTGGACACCACGGCGTTCGGGGATGATTGGAAGAACTTTATATCCGGCTTAAAGGAATGGTCGGCAAGCGCAGAAGGCGCATATAACGTTCATACCGATGCAAACGGCCAGGCGGCGCTGCAGAATGCGTTCCTGAACGGCACCGATGTGGATTTGAAGCTATATGTAAACAACACCAACTATTACAGCGGCCAGGCACTAATCTCAGGGCTGTCTATTGAAGACCCGGTGGATGACATTGTAACCATATCCATTGAGTTTCAAGGGAATGGCGCTCTGGCATACACATAAGGAGGCCTGTTGAATGCAGAACGGAGTTAAACTAAGCGTCTCGCTGAAGGATACAGATTTGTTTCATGACATTGCAGAGCTTTTAAAAAGGCTTTTTGAGGATGAACGCATTGCAAAGGATGTGCGGGATGAATACAAGTTAAAACTGAAGGAGCTTTTGGGAGGTGATGGGTGATGGGGAGTGTTGCGGGAAGGGTTGGCGGTGTATTTGTACAGACAGAGGATGCACCGGAAGTATTTACTGATGAAGCTGCTGCACCCGACCTTAGCCTTACAAGGTACACAATCAGTGATAGTGCAAAGCGCTATTGGGATAAAAACTTACCTGTTACCGTAAAGGTAAACGGGGAGGTGCAGTTTTCCGGCTATCAGCTGGAGCATTGCGGCGGAGTGGTTGTGTTTGACGAGGCAAAGGACGGAGATGATGTGGTTTTAATCAGTGGAAGCGCTCTGGTCGTAGAGCAGCACGGCGGGTTCTTTAATTGGTCTGCCGAACTGGGTATGGAGACACCTGAGACCACAACCTTTATGTCAAACGGCTGGAAGGAATATATCTCATCTGTCAAAGAATACTCAGCATCAGCGGAGAGCTACTGGGGCGATGAAGAATTCTTTTCAAGGCTGGGTCAGGAGGTAATCATTGCACTATATATTGATACCACAGCCTCAAAGACCCGGTATGAGGGCTATGGGATTATTAGCTCGGATGGAATTGAAACGGCAGCCGATGATGTGGTGAATGATTCAATAGAGATACAGGGAGTTGGACCGTTGTATTATAGGGAGGGTTGAACTAAATGGCAAAACAAAGCGTAATATTGGAGCTGGACAGACCGAGAAGCCTTCGCTTCGGGCTTAATGCCCTGGTCCGTATAGAGGAAATGATAGGAAAGCCTATCAGCAGGCTTGACCTTGACAACATCAGTGTAAAGGATATGAGAACCATCATTTATGCTGGACTTTTTTATGATGACAAGAACCTGACCCCTGAAAAGGTGGGTGAGCTGATTGATGATTTCAGCGACATAAACACGGTTGCTGAAAAGCTGAGCGAGGCAATGACGGAGGCATTCGGAAGAAAAAACGGGAAAAAGCTGACAGCGGGAAAGGAGAAGACTGGGACTGGGACCGGCTCTTAAAAACCGCTGTCGGCATTATGGGGCTTTCACCGGATGAATTCTGGAAGCTGACCCCCTATGAGTTTAACCTTATGATTGAAGGTTTCCTTGCAAGGGAGGAGCGGAAGACTAATGACATTCTCTATCTTGCATGGCATGTGGAGGCTTTCGCAAGATCCAAGAGGCTGCCAAAGCTTCAGACCTTGCTTAAAAAACGGAAACCAAAATCTCAAAATCAAACATTAACAAAAGAACAGTTAATATTTATTGCAAAGAAGAAAGGGCTTGCCGGACCATGGTAATGCCTTTTTTGCTGCCTGTGGGGAGGTGTGGGTATGGCAGTCATACGAAATCTGGTAGTCAAGATAACGGCAGACATCGGTGCTTTGAAAAAAGGGCTCCAAGAGGCGCAGGATGCCATGGCGAATGTAAGCAGCCAGCTGTCGGGAGCAGGAAAGGTGATGTCTGCTGCATTGACCGCACCTCTTGCAGGCATGGCGGCAGCTTCTTTGAAAGCCGGAGCCGATTTTGAAGCCGGGATGAGCAGTGTAAAAGCAGTATCGGGCGCTACAGGCGAAGAAATGAAACAGCTTGAAGAACTGGCGCTCAAAATGGGAGCGGAAACCAAGTATTCAGCAAAGGAAGCCACATCGGGTATTGAAGAACTAATCAAAGCAGGTGTCAGTGTGAAGGATATCATGGGCGGAGGCTTGAAGGGAGCGCTGTCTCTTGCAGCGGCAGGAGAAATTGAGCTTGCCGATGCAGCTGAAATAGCATCTACAGTATTAAACTCCTTCAAGGCTGATGGGCTGAATGTTGCACAGGCTGCCGACATCCTTGCCGGTGCGGCCAATGCATCTGCAACAAGCGTACAGGAGATGAAATTCAGTCTTTCCATGTGTTCTGCTGTAGCAAGTGCGGTTGGGTTGTCCTTCAAGGATACCAGCACGGCGCTTGCGGTATTCGCCCAAAACGGGCTAAAGGGTTCTGATGCAGGCACATCATTAAAAACCATGCTGATGAACCTCCAGCCTTCCACTGACAAGCAGGTGGAGCTTTTCAAAAAGCTGGGGCTTACAACCGCTCAAGGTACAAGTGCTTTCTATAATGCTCAGGGTAAGCTGAAGAGCATGGCTGAAATTGCAGGCTTGCTGCAAAAAAGCATGAAAAACCTAACTGATGCGCAAAGGTTGCAGGCAATGGAGACGCTATTCGGCTCTGATGCTATCCGTGCAGCAAATATTTTATATAAGGAAGGTGCTGACGGCTTCAATAAAATGCAGTCGGAGATGGGAAAGGTAACCGCTGAAGAGGTGGCAGCCGAAAGGATGAACAACCTAAAAGGCTCCCTTGAACAGCTGAAGGGCTCCATTGAAACGCTGCAGATTGTATCCAGCAAGGCATTCCTTCCAATATTAAAGATGCTTGCAGACAAGGCTACCATTCTAGTCAATAAATATATGGAGCTTAATCCTGAAGTACGCAAATGGGTAACAATCATACTGGCCGCAGTAGCAGCGGTCGGTCCCCTGCTTATGGTGCTGGGAGGACTTTCAACAGGGCTTTCGGTGCTGTCAGGAGTTTTTGCCGCCATTGCTTCCCCCATAGGGCTTGTTGTGGTGGCAATTGCAGGATTGGTGGCAGGGTTTGTGTGGCTGATGAAAACCAATGAGGGCTTCAGGAACTCTGTGCTTGCCATTTGGGAGCAAATACAGTCAAAGTTCAAGGAAGCGCTTGGCTTCATTCAGAGCAAGACCGCAGAGGTACTGCCGGGTATAAAGGCAAAATTCACCGAGGTGCTTGGCAACGTACTGGCATTTCTGCAGGATTTTGCGGCAAATGCAATAAAAGCCTTTCAAATGTTTATCAACGGCTTTAAGGGAACAGGAGATCCCGGAGCCATGGCAAGCGGATGGGAGACGGCATTTTACCGTATAGGCTCTGTAGTAAGCACCATTTTTAACGGATTGGTATCGGTAATCCAGCCGGTCATGCAGACAATCTTTAAGATAGTAAGCGATGTGGTTACAGGCATATGGAACTTTTGGAACACCTACGGTCAGCAGATAATTGACACCGCGGTCAATATATTCAACGGCATCCTTGCCTTTATTCAGCCAATACTTGCACAGCTTTTTGCATCCTTTGACAGTTCGCAGGCTATCTGACCCCGATTTGGGAGAGCATAAAGACCTTGATTTTCTCGCTATGGGGAGTAATACAACAGCTTTGGACGCTGCTTCAACCGGTGTTCATTGCCCTTGGAGCAGCTATTGCCGTAATACTCGGAATAGCAGTCGGTGTGCTGAATGGGATCATACAGGCGCTTGGTCCGTTCATACGAGCGGTGCTCGGCGCAGTGAATTTTATAGTCAACCTTATCGGGTTTGTCATCGCCATCATTAACGGTGACTGGGCTGGGGCATGGAATTTCCTTGTTGAAGCGGCAAAGGCGGCATGGAGCATGCTGTCAAACCTGTTTATGACCATAGTAAATCTGGTAAAGGGCTTTGTGGAAGGAATCATTTCATTCTTTAAGGGCTTATGGTATACCTTGGTCGGAGGCTCCATCGTGCCTGACCTTGTAAACGGTGTCCTTGGCTGCTTCTCCAATATGGTTTCAGGAGTCACCAATTTTGTAGGTAACCTAGTGGGAGCAGTGTCCGGTGCATTTGGCAAGATAGGGTCTGTAGTAGGTGATGTTGTAGGCAGTGCATGGAACTGGGGCAAAAACATGATGGGTAATCTGGTGGATGGAATCAAATCCATGGCTGGAGGAGTCAAGGATGCTGTCAGTGGAGTGGCGGACAAAATCAAGAATTTCCTTGGCTTTGGCTCCCCAACTAAAGAAGGTCCGGGCTCAAACGCCGACACTTGGGCGCCAAATTTAATAAATATGCTGAAGGATGGCATCAAGGCGGGTGTTCCTGCTTTGGAGGCAAACCTTAACGCTGTTTTGAACCCGCAGTTCAACCGGCCTGCGTTTGAAGGGGCGGGTGGGGGAGCAAACGGCAGCATGGTGGTTGACCACACAGGCACAATTACTGTGAAAGGTGTCAATGACAAGGGCGAGCTGATGGGTGTGGTTGAAATAATTGCAGCGGATTTGGCGGCAAACAAGGACAGATATGGTAAAAATCCAAGCGCACACAAAGCCTTCAGGTAGGAGGTGAACCAATGGCGGATGTTTGGGGAGCATTGGAGCTCAATATAACAGCATACAAGAGAGCCGGGGCCGAAAGATATTTTTCCGAAAAGGAGCTTCTGGCTCCTTATGATGCAAGGGATAAAAAGACACCCAATTCAGTGCTTATGGGAACAGGAAGAAAGAGAAAAACAAGAGAGGTGGAGGGTTTTTGCACCCGGCTTGAGTATAGTCAACTGCTTATAGACTATCATAGCTCGGAGGCAAAGCCCCTGGCTTTTGATGACGGCTTTACCATGACGGCAAGGCTGTGGAAGCTGTCAGGCAAAGAGGAAAAGGGAAGCGATCTGGTCTGGTACCAGGCGACCTTTATTGAATCATAGCGGGAGGGAGGCAAATCTAATGGTATTGAACGGAACGGAGCAAAGAACTGATATCTGGACTGATGAACCATATACGCTTGCAAATGCAACCTGGTACGGTCACCGCAAGCTAGTCCATAACGGTGGATACTGGTTTGCCTGCTTTGACCGCTATGGGGATGATGACTGGCAGTACCAGACGGTTGTAATGAAAAGTGTGGACGGCGTTACTTGGGAGGATACCGGCTTTCCCTTCACACCGGGAGCAGGGGTAAGCTTTGCATACCCCAACATGGCAATGGACAGCGAAGGAAGGATTCACCTTGCCGCCAATGACAGTTCAAACAACAGGATAAAGTATTGTGTTTATGAAAACGGAGCGTGGGGAACGATTGATACACTTCCGCAGCTTCCGGGAAACGGGTATGTGGATGCCGATATTATTGTGCTGGTTGACAGCGCAGGCAAGCCCCATGTTGTATTTGCCACAGGCGGCTCCAGTGGGAAGGTGTATTATTCAAACAAGGTATCGGGAGCATGGAGCAATTATGAGGCAGTACAGCCTTCGGTTCCAAGGTACTACCTGGACAGTGCTGCAATTGACAAGGACGATAATATGCATATCACCATGGTGAGCTTCAGTGATTTTCACATCTATTACACAAAAGGAAAAAGCGGAGCGTGGCTGCCTTGGGAGATGGTTTTTGGAGGTAACGATGCAAACGGCTCTGACATTGGAGTGGACAGCACAGGCAAGCCATATATTGTCATCGCAAGGGGAAGCGAACTGTCACTGTTTACGAAATCTGCCTCATGGTCGGAGCAGCAGATAAGCAGTATGCCAGATAATATTCATCCTAATATCCACATATCGGCAAATGATAAGATATACATTGCCTGGGGCAATCGCCGACACCCGGATTTGACAACCAGCAGGTTTTCCTCATGTCTAATGAAGCCGGGGGATGGGAACAGTCAATAAATGTCTCCAACGATGATACTTTAAGCGGCTGGGCTTATCCGGTAGTGTGGGCGGATTCAACGGTATGCGGCGCAATGGCAATGAACTACGACTACACCCATATCTGCGGATGGTTTGCAGGAGGTGCGCCAGCGGAATATTCCGACAGGTGGGGGAGCCTCAGGTTGAACATCACCGAGTATAACCGTGACGAAATAGCGATGCTTGCCTCAGAAAAGGAGTTGATTCCGTTTACCGCCGTAACAGCGCCGCAGAGCAGGCTCCTTTCGGCAGGACGGCTCCGTGAAAGGAGAACTGTTTCTGGCTGGGCTTTAAAAGCAGACTTTGACAGCCTTGAAGCGGATTATGAGGCATTTGTGAAAAACAAAGCGGAGTTTCATGACGGTACGGTAATTAACCCTGCAATAATAGAGGAGCTTTCGGGTACAAGGCAGCAGGGGACGGAAATTGTTTTTTATGAAATAACCTTTTTGGAGGTGTAGACCTTTGAGAATAATGCCGGAAAATACAATGACACTTCTTAAGTCACGCTCCATGATCGGCAGCGATGCCCCGACAGGCAGGATTGAATTTCCCGAAATAGCCATGTCAACCATTGACGGAGTTGATTCAGTGGGTGAAGGAAGTGCCGATTACAGATGGTTTCGGAATATTATAGAGCATAACGGCAGGATATACATAGCAGCCACCAACAATGACACATTCCCTAAAAACGGAGGGTTGTGGGAATGGGACGGAAATATTTCGCTTGCACAGGTTGTGTTTGCAAATCCGTCCATGGTAACAGCGGACCTATGGATAGCAAGTGATGGTACAGGAATATATCTGTTAAGCTCAAACGGCTTGAGTGCTCATGATAACAAATTCTATGTAAAAAGTGGAAGCTCATGGAGCGAAATCACAGAAACACCAACTTATCCTGATGGGAGCGGAGGCTCAGGCTCGCTTCCCTTGGTCGGGCTTGTATATGCCAACGGAGCCTTTTGGGCTTTGTCTAATATATACCACTATGGTGAAGAATGGGGAGGTTGTCTTTATACAAGCTCTGGTGGTGGATGGTCCAAGGTGTGCGGCACAACGGGAAACCAGACCTTTCCCGGCAGGCTCTGGTTCAATACAGAGGATGATTGCCTTTACGCTTTTGGAAGAAGTGATCCGGAGGATGCAGACTCTTTGGTAACAATTGTAAGGTATGACACCAATGGAGGAAGCGGATGGGAGACTGTCGCTGAGGGGCTGGATGTGTTCAGGGACGGCAGGGGAGGGAATTCCACCTTTGCATGGCTGGATAGCGGGCTTCATGCAGTAGACGGAGATACCGGCGATGTTTACAAGGTAAATGAGGATGGCACGATATCAAAGGTTTCTGTAACACAAAACGGATATACTCCATTGGTTGAAGATACGGTTGTCCATAACAAGGTGCTTTATATTGCGCCTCAAGTTGGAGGAACCGGCTTAAATCTTGACTATTATAACGGCTCAAGGCTGGTGCAGATGAACATACCCCAGCAGCAGAGCATTGCAATAAAGCACCTGTTTGTGTTCAGCGTAACAGGCAAGCTGTATGGAATCGGCCAGGCGGCACCGTCTTATACACCAAGGCTGATTGAGTTTGAGCTTTCAGAAGGAGCTGCAAAGCTCCAGGTTGAGCAGATAAGCGTACAAAGGGAGGAAGCCGCCGACAGCCAGAGGCTTACCTTTTCCCTGCCCAATATCAATCCGTCAGACCCGACCGATGCGGGATATTACACACCTTACCGTGGCGGGCATGAGTTTGACAAGGCATTGAATGAATGGTACTGCGTTATCATTCCGAGCCGCAGGGTGGTAGCAAAAATAGGATACGGTATAGACCTTGCCACAGTTTTTACAGGAGAAATAGATGATGTTACCATGTCCGCCCAGCCAAGGGATTACAATATCAGCGCTGACTGCAGGGATTTGGCCTGCTGGTTTATTGACAGGGAGATAAGCCTTGTCATACAGGGCAAAACAAAATACTACATTAAGTACCCTCTCCCTTCAGGTGTCAAAAAGTATTGGATTACGCCAGGAGGGTCCACAAAGCCGGATGTTGCCGATATTGTCAAAGACCTCTGCATGAGGGCAGGGTTTAAGGCGGCAGATGTAATTGTAGAGGCTACAGGAATAAAGCTTGATCCAACCTTTGAAAAGACCACCTACATGGATGCAATCAATGAAATGTGTACCGTTTCAGGCTTTGAGTTCTTTATTGACGAGGATGGCATAGCAAGGTTTTACTTCCCTACAGACAGGGAGCCTTCGGTTACAAACGAGCAGCATGCACTAAACGGAACGGCCTGGGTGTCATTGGAGCACAACCATCTGGTATCCGGCTCTGACAAAGTTACCTCTTCAAATGGAGCTGTAACCTACTCAAGGGATGTTGACTATGAAATAGACCTTGAAAACGGAAAAATACGGAGGCTTTCAGGCAGTAGTATTCCTGGCGGGTCAACAGTAAAGGCAAGCTATGTGTATGCAGGCTGGGTCTTCCGGGAGGGTGAGGATATATTCAGCCTTAAATTCGGAGTAAGCAGGAGAAATATCTATGGAACCATAAGGGTGGCAGGAAAGAAAAAAGAGGGTGTTGCAACCTCTCCTTCTACCATGTGGGACACAAGCAAGGTCCATAAGAGCAAGGTTCTGTTTGCAGACAACCAGCACCTTGATTCGCAGGAGGAATGCAACGAATGTGCAGCGCGCTTGAAGCAGGACATGGTCAGGAGGTATACCTGTGCCGAATTTGTGGCTGTAGGTAACCCGTGGCTTCAGGTAGGCGACAATATCATGGTTGTTGAATCCAGCACCACTATATCCGAGGTATACAAGATATTAAGCATCAGCTTTGACTTATCCACGGATGGATTCACGATGGAGCTTAAGACATTTCATGTTGGGTATACCCCGCTTACAACGTAGGAGGTGATGGAATTGGCAGGACACAGGAATGCAGCGGGTGAGATTATTAAAATTATGGGGGCAAGAGACCAGAAAAGCACTGTGGCTGTCCCGGTAAGATCGGAGCAGGAGGAGCCGGAGGCAGGCTTTACTGACTTAACCTCCCATGTGTCCAATCCTGACGCCCACCATTCGCAATATCATCATGCCGGCCACGAGGATGGCGGAGCTGATACCATAGCCGTATCCGACAGCATGATAGCTGAAAGGACAATTGATGACAGCAGTTCCCCAACAGGAAACACAGGGCTGTTGACTACACTTCTTGGCTGGCTTGCCGCTATGGTAAAGACGATTACTGGAAAGGGGAATTGGAGGACTGCTCCCGAGATTTCGCTCCAGGATGCTTCAGACCATATGAAGGAGAGCGGGGCTCACCTTCATTTAGGCTGCAGAGTGGCAGCTACAGCCAATATTAGCCTCTCAGGGTTGCAAACCATCGATGGCGTATCTTTATCTGCAGGAGACCGGGTGCTTGTGAAGAACCAGACGGACCAGAAGGAAAACGGCGTATATATTGTATCTTCCGGTTCATGGGCAAGGGCGGATGATTTCAATGATAGCTCCGACTTTAAAGCCGGTGTTTTTGTTTATATATCTGAAGGTACAGTAAATAAAAAGAAGCTGTTCCATATGACAACGGCTGGAACGGTGGTAATCGGCAACACCAATATAGTGTTTGAAAATATAGACCAGGGTGGCGGGGCAGGCTCGGGCGACATGACAAAATCGGTGTATGACCCTGACGAGGATGGTATTGTTGAGAATGCAGAGCATGCATTAGCCGCTGACAACGCAAGCCATGCCGATACCGCTGACCTTGCAGGCTCTGCAGATAACGCTTCAAATGCGGCCCTGCTTGAAGGGCATCCTGCATCATATTTTGCCGCTTCTGCAGACTTAAAGGTATATGCAGCCGACATTGACTTTTATGAGGATGGAGTGGTTATAACCTTTTCAGACTCATCAACTGCAAATTATTCCTGGGTAAAGGATGACCAGGGAAGAATCACAAGCCTTGTAAATACAACACCAAACCCTGACGAGACCACAAGCATCAGCTATAACTCAGGGAACAAACCATAAGGAGGGATGGACAGGTGGCTATAACCAAATATACACATACAGTTAACATAGATGTGGGGGTTTCTACAGTAGGAAAAATTATTGAATTTGGGAAGGATTTTCTTGACTGGCTTTATGCCAATATGCCCGGTGGGGAGACCATGACAAAAAATACGCAGACACCCAATGTAGATACAGTAAGCAGGGCTTGGAATGCAGTGACAGGAACCGCTCAGAATGGAGGTTCTGCAAATACCATCAAGCTTGCTTCGGGTGCTTCGTCAACAAACGGATTCTATGTCGGCCAGCAAATAACCCTGACGGGAGGACCGGGTGCCGGTGATGTAAGGAATATAACAGCGTATGACGGTACTACCAAGATTGCCACAGTAGACACTAACTTCAGCGCAACACCCACCTCGTCAACCACCTACTCCATTAAGGAAACTTGGGTACCTGATTGGCTTAAAGCGGCATTCCCTGATGCAAGCAGCTACAGGTTTGTTACAGGTGTAATTACTTTCACGCATGCAGAAAGCCAGTCTGATTGGGTTATTTGCACAACCTATGACGGCTCGACAACCAAGTATGGCGCTATTGTTGTTGGGATAAGGAATAATGCAGCAAGCGGGCAGGTGGTTTACGGGGAGATAACAAGGTATCAGCCCGATACCATAGACAATGTATATTTGAATCACAATGAAACGATTATTTTACTTATTGCAGACAAGAGCAACGGGTACAAAATTATTTCCAAGGATGCCAATCCCTCAGCGACCTCCGGCAACACCTATTATTATGGTGTGGTTAAGCTGGACTCGCCTGTTGAGGCAACCGATACCAACGCATGGTTTATGTTTGGACAGAATGATGCTACAAAAACTAGGTTTACCAGACAGTTCAACGGTGAAGCTCTCGGGCAGATATGCGAAATAACCTGTGACACTCTTATACCGGAAGGAACAAACTTTACTAAGAACTTCTACAATCAGAAGATTCCGCTGGCGAGGGTTTGGGCGGGAGTTGCTGACCTTGGAATGAGAGGGTATACCTCCAACCTTGTCATTGTGCCTCAATCCTTTATTGTCAGCAACCAGTACTATACCATCAACGGGGACAGCTATTACGGGCTGGGCACCTTCGACAACCATATCCAATTGCCTGGAGGTGGAGCGAATGTCGGTCAGCGTGTCCTTCTTAAAGCTTAGGGGTGATGCATTGTGGCATATGATGTGAACCAGAGCAAGACAGCCCTTGAGACTGGTCCTGTTGATATTTATTTATGGTTTTTACAAAATACAGGTGCAATCCAGTGGGATGAGAATAATTTTTCCTACAGGGAATGGCTGAAGCAGTATGTTGATAACATACTATGCAATTGGACTGTTGGTGAGCAGTTTGCTCCTATGATGCCGCAGGTTGGTTCAGGCGGCGGTGATACAACCGGTGCTTACAATAACGGATTTAACAACGGGCTAATAATAGGACTCAGGATAAGGCGAAAGTAACGTAAAGACGGGAGGGGATGAGGATGAAGCCGGAGGTGGTTTATACAATTATTGCAGCTGTAGCGGCATTATGTAGCATCATCTTTGGAGGCATTACTTTAAAAAGGTCGGTGCAGAAGGATTGTGACACTATGGGAAGGGAGCGTGGGGAACTGAAAGCTGATACCGAGTATATCAAACGAAGGATTGACGATGTCCTTCTGGAGCAAAAGGACACCAACAAGAGCGTATCCATTCTTTCAGAGAGGGTTACAAGGGTGGAGGAAAGCACGAAATCAGCACATCGCAGGATTGACATTATTGAAAAACGAGGTTCGGATGAATAGGAGGAGATGGCAATGGCTAAAAGCGTTTATCTAAGCCCGTCTACACAGGAAAACAATCTAGGTGCAGGCGGCTATGGCACAGAAGAGCAGCGGATGAACCAGGTGGCGGATGTCACACAGCAGGTGCTTGAGAGGCATAGCGTAACAGTCTACAGGAATAAGCCGGAGTGGCCGCTTTCACAGGTAGTGGTCGATAGCAACTCCAAGAATCCCGACATCCATTTTGCCGTTCACAGCAATGCGGGCGGTGGCAGGGGATGCGAGGTTTACTGCCACAGGTTCGGAGGCAACGGCGAAAAGCTGGCAAGGGCTGTATATGCGGAGCTTTCACCTTTGACACCGACAGCGGATAGAGGAGTCAAGGAAGGGTACAACTTTTATGGACAGGGCAAGCATATGTATGAGCTGGCATATACCAAAGCGCCTGCCGCATTGGTGGAAACAGCCTACCATGATAACCAGGAGGATGCCAAGTGGATTATATCCCATATAGAGGCAATCGGGACTGCCATTGCCAAAGGGATACTGAATTACTTCGGTATATTATATAAGGAAGAAAGTCCGAATTTGGACAAAGAACTTGAGGTGCTTCAGGAATTCGGTATCATAAAGTCGCCGGATTATTGGAGTGAAAATGCAGTAAAAGGTAAATATGTAGCTGGTGAATATGCCGCTATCCTGATACAAAGGGTAGCGGCTTTATTAATGAAGGGAGGAATTTAGTAATGAACCAATCAAGATGGAGAAGCCCTGTTGCATGGAGTGCCGTAGTGGCACTGGTTTTATTTGTACTGAAAAATTACGGACTGTTGGCACCTGTCGGACTCACGGAGGATAGCTTTAAAGAGCTTACTGCTTTAATATTTGGTGTTCTTTCGGCATTTGCCTTTTTCAATGATCCAACCAGCAAGGACAGCTTTTGATAAATGTCATGAAACGCTTGCATTGTAAGGCATTAAGAGTTATCATGTACAGTAATATATCAGGAAGGATATGTAAATTGCGAAAATAAAGGACGGTGTTCTATCATGAAACAGGCATTTGTGGATATGCTGGTGAAAAAAGCTTTAGCCCAAATTAATGAAAACAAGAAAACAGATGAAGAGTCATTAAGGCTCAGGCGGGCACTGGCAAATGCCAATAAGCCTGCCTTGCTGAAGAGGCTGATGGCTTGAAAACAGGTAACGCATCAAAAGGAAACTAAATAAGGCCGCCGTGTCTTGCGGGTGCAGGAACACCCGGAAGCCAATGCAGGTAACCAAACTACCTAACACCGACAGCTATTGCTGCCACAACGACCCTGTAAATATTATACTTTATCCTATCAATTTTCACAATGATACTACAGGCGCAGTGTGGGGTTACCATTAATCCTGCAGTGCGCCTTGCTTATTTTCCTTTCATAAAAAATGAAAGGGGTCGTGAATTTATGCAGAACATTTTAAAAAGCTTTGAGGAAGTCTTTAGGGAAATGCTGGAGGAGAAGGCTGTAAACCGAATGAGGGCAGATGCAAACAAATGCCTTATAACGGAGAACCGGGAAAATCTTAAGTTTTATAAGCAGCGAGAAGACGTAAAGGCATTTGATTTCAAAGGAACTGCAGCTGAATTTGACGCTCTTTTTGAGAGCTTGAATGAAAGGTTGAAAGCAGCGGAGAGCACCATGTCGGAGATCATATACCTGCATGGAACGAAGGAAGGCATATGTTTTCGTGTGATTATGGCTCAAGAAATGAAGGGAACAGTCAGACACCATCATCTAATCATATATAATGAAAATATTGAATCCAAAAGGAATGGAGGGATTCAACCATGCCTGGCGGATTAAAAAAATATCTTGAAGAAATTGCAGATAAGAGGGTAGAGGAGCTGCGCTACCTTATTGGGAAAAATAGCAACAGATATGAAAAGTTAAAAGTGCAAGCATATGAATTGCAGCAGGAGTTCATGGCGACACTGACAGAAGAACAGCAGGGAATGTTTGTAAAGCTTGAAGACTTTGAAAGCGAACAGTCAGGAATTGTCCACGATATGCTTTATCGATATGCATTCAGGGATGGGGTCAAAGCAGTAAGGATGATGTTTAAATGTAAATGATAATATATTAGGAATAGCATTAATAAGGAAGCTTTTCTGGAGAGGTTTTAAATAACCCCTCTATTTTTTTGTCTGAAATCTGGTTGAGAGGGCTTAGTGCCTTCTTTTTTACGTTTTGGGGGTGAGGTAAGTGACTGATTTGCAAAAAGAAAAAATTAGCCGGATGAGGCACATGGGTGAGAGCTACAGGCAGATTGCTATAGAGCTTGGAATTTCTGAAAACACAATTAAATCATATTGTATACGAAACAATCTTGGTTCTGTTAGAAGAGAACTAAATGAAAAGGGTGACTATTGCAAACAGTGCGGAAGGCTGCTGGTAAAAGGCAAAGTAGGCCACCCGTCAAAATTTTGTTCACAGAAGTGCCGGGAAGCATGGTGGAAGGCAAATGCAGAAATTATTGAGAAAAGAGCATGGTATACCATTGACTGTGCTTGCTGCGGAAAGAAGTTTGACAGCTATGGCAATCAGAAACGAAAGTTCTGCGGGCATGAATGCTATATAGCCAGCAGGTTTGGTACGAGGAGGGATGAATGTGACAAAGGAGCAGTTTGAACGTGAGAAAAATTACAGAGTTTCTATGTCAATAGCAAAAGCAATGCTGGCAAAAGGCATTATTACCATGAATGATTTTAAAAGGATCAACAAAATTCTTTTAACGGAATATAAGCCTGTAATAGGCGGAATATAAGCCTTTTTAGCTTGCTTTGTATCAAAAACAGAGTTATCATTGGAGCAAGCAAGGGGGTGGTTTTTATGCTAAGAACAGTGAGAAAAATAGAGCCTTTGGCAGCAAGGCTCCCGTCAAAAAAACGTGTTGCTGCATATGCCAGAGTGTCCAGCGGGAAGGATGCCATGCTGCACTCCCTCTCGGCACAGGTCAGCTACTACAGTGACTTTATACAAAAACACCGTGGCTGGGAGTATGCAGGAGTATATGCGGATGAGGCGGTAACCGGAACCAAGGAGAGCAGGGCTGAGTTCCAAAGACTTCTGAAAGACTGTAGGAACGGCAAGATAGACATGGTGATTACTAAATCGATTTCCAGGTTTGCGAGAAATACGGTCACTATGCTGGAAGCAGTGCGGGAACTAAAGAGTTTGGAAGTCGATGTGTTTTTTGAAAAAGAGAATATTCATTCAATGAGCGGGGATGGAGAGCTGATGCTAACCATCCTCGCTTCATTTGCGCAGGAGGAAAGCCGATCGGTCAGCGAGAATTGCAAGTGGAGGATACGCAAGCGTTTTGCTGAAGGTGAAATAGTAAACCTGCGCTTTCTTTTTGGATACCATATTAAAAATGGGGAGATTGAAATTAATCCTGAAGAAGCAGAGGTTGTAGAAATGATTTTTAATGACTATATCAGCGGAATGGGCTGTACGCTGATAGCCAAGAAACTCCGGGGAATGAATGTTGATAGACCCAGGGGAGGTACTTGGACATCGAATAAAGTAGCGGATATTATTAAAAATGAAAAATATGCAGGGAATGCCCTGCTTCAGAAAAAATATGTAGATAACCATTTGACAAAATCACTACTGAAAAACAAAGGTGTTCTTCCTAAATACTATGCTGAAGAAACGCATGCTTCAATTATAGACCCCGACACATTCCAAAAAGCGCAAGAGATTATGGATAGGAATAGAAAAAGAAATGCAGGGAAAAATGTTGCAGGTGTTTACCCTTTCACATCTAAGATTGTTTGCACCAATTGCGGTAAGAACTATAAACGGAAAAACAGAAAAGGAAAGGCTTCTTGGAGTTGTTCTACTTATTTGAAGCTTGGGAAGGAAGCCTGCAATGCCAGACAAATACCAGAGGACATACTGCTTTCAATAGCGACAGAGGTTTTGGAGCTACAGGAGTTTGATGATACATATTTTTTGAAGCAAATTAAAGAAATTCAAGTATTAGAGCATAATTTGGTCAGGTTTGTTTTTCAAGACGGACAAATGATTGACAAGCAGTGGCAGCATAAATCACGGAGTGAAAGCTGGAGTGAGGAAGACCGGGAAAAGGCAAGGATGCGCCAGCTGGATTACTTGGAGAGGAGGAATTCAATATGCAGCCAGCAAGAGCAGTAACGGTCATACCTGCCACAACAGGAAGGTTAGCGACAGCAACGGCTGTAAGGGCTTCGTTAAAAAGAGTGGCCGCCTATGCAAGGGTTTCAACCGACAATGATGAGCAGCTTTCAAGCTACGAAGCACAGGTTGATTATTATACAAAGCATATACAGTCAAATACCGCATGGAAGTTTGTAGAGGTTTACACCGATGAGGGTATCTCAGCTACCAGCACTAAAAAACGTGACGGCTTTAACAGGATGATTGCCGATGCTTTAAATGGCAAAATAGACCTTATTATAACCAAATCGGTCAGCCGGTTTGCCAGAAATACCGTTGATACGCTTACCACAGTCAGACAGCTTAAGGAAAAGGGCGTTGAGGTGTATTTTGAGAAGGAGAATATATATACCTTGGACAGCAAGGGTGAACTGCTGATAACGATTATGTCCAGCCTTGCCCAGGAAGAAAGCAGAAGCATTTCGGAAAATGTCACATGGGGACACAGGAAACGCTTTGCTGATGGTAAGCTGATGCTTCCGTATGGACAGTTCCTCGGCTATGAAAAGGGCGAAGACGGCCTGCCGAAAATAGTGGAGAAGGAAGCAGCGGTTGTTAGACTGATATATAAGATGTTCCTTGAAGGAAAGACCTCATCGGGCATAGCAAAATATTTAACAGAAAACGGAGTCCCGACGCCTTCCGGTAAAGATAATTGGCAGCAAAGCACCGTTATGAGCATCCTGCAAAATGAGAAGTACAAAGGAGCGGCTATGCTTCAAAAGACATTTACAGTGGATTTTCTCACTAAGAAAAAGAAACTCAACGAAGGAGAAGTTCCACAGTATTATGTTGAAAACAGCCATCCTGCCATTATTTCTGCAGAGGCTTTTGACCTTGTACAGCACGAGATTAAAAAACGAAAAGAAGTAAAGGGCTATAAGACTGGTATAAACAGCTTTTCAGGTAAAATTGTGTGCGGTGAGTGCGGAAGCTTCTATGGAAGCAAGGTGTGGCATTCCACCAGCAAATATAGAAGGACAATCTGGCAGTGCAACAGCAAGTTTAAGAATGACAGGAAATGCATGACACCGCATCTTTATGAGGATAAAATCAAGGGGGCATTTTTGGAGGCTTTCAACAGCCTAATAAAAAACAGGGATGAAATACTACAGTGCTATGAAGAGATAATTAATGTCTTGGCGGATACCTCAGAGCTTGATAAGGAAACTGCCAAGCTTCAGAGTGAATGCGAGGTTGTGGCTGAACTTCTAAGAAAATGTGTGGAGGAAAATGCACATTCAGCCTTAGACCAGAAAGAGTACCAGAGAAGATATACAGCCCTTGCGAACCGGTATGAAACCGCCAGAACAGGTCTTTCAAAAATCAATGATAAAAGGCTGGAGCGTAATGCAAAGCGTGAAAGCATGAGAAGCTTTATAAACAGCATAAGGCAGAGTGACCAGCTTCTGGCCGACTTTGACGAGGAACTTTGGAATAACACTGTTGAAAATGTTACCGTATATTCTGAATGTGAGATTAAATTCGCCTTTAAAAACGGTATTGAACTGGAATGGAAAATATAAAACGAAAAAATCACCCGCAAAGATGGTACACAAAAACGTCTTTGCGGGTGATTTTTTCGTTTGCGGTCATTTGAGTTAGAATGTTCTGCTTCATAACAGGTCTGAGATTTCCTTTGGGTTCATAAGCCTTTCAAGAGTAGTATATCTTGGAGACCTCATTGAATTTGCGTTTGCCTCCCCAAGAACTATAGGTAAGTCAAGTTCTATTGGACAGCCATCAAATGTAATCAGTTTTTTAGAAGGTTTAATGGGTGATGCTTCTATGCTCTTTACCTTTGCATAATGGGTTATAGCTTGAATAGGAGACATCCTGTAGCAAGCAACATATTTAATGTAATTGATTTTTTTCTCCTTTGAGGATAGGACAAATTCTTCAATGGCGGTTTCAAGTATTGAATTCCTTGAGAAGTTTTTTGATGTATTTATGCTGGAAAAAGCCTTAGCAATTGCATAAAATTATTTTGACAATCATGCTTTTATAAATTGAAGTAAAAGCATGATCGTCAATTAGGGAGGTGCTTTTATAACCGACCTTAAGAAATTTGATTTATTAATAAAAATTTTGATTTTTTCTTCACTTTGGCGTATAATAATACTAGAGCCACAAGATAGAAAGAGGTGTTTTAAAATGGCTACTGTTTCATTTACAAAGGATTTTGCTATAACAAAAAAAGAGACCGTTGAGAGACTTGAAAAGGCTGTTGACACTACAAAGCCTTTGCATATAGATTCTAAAAATGCCATTGCTGATATGAGAAGGAGTGAGGAAAAATTATTGGGTATGCTTCGCTCCAAAGCTTAATAAAAGCAGAGGATATTAATGAGGATTTATGGAGAGACGCGTTCTCTCTTTTTTGTTGTGATAAGGATGATGATATAACAGATTTTATAAGGAATAAGGCGGTAGAGTATGAAAAAAGGGATAAGTGCCGTACTTATGTATATTTTGATGAAGCAAGGCTTGAAGAAACAGGCGAGTTTAAAATAATAGGCTACTTTTCAATCGCAATGAAAACAATGAAAATTCCTGTTTTTGAAACGATGTCTAAAACGCTCAGAAAAAGGCTGGGTAATCAGTCGGATAAAGAGCAAAACCTTGTGGTATACCTGATTGGGCAATTGGGAAGAGATACACATTACACAAAGGGTATGCTTCCGGGGACAAGGATGCTTGAGGATTGCTACAGGCTTATTAGTGAGGCAAGAGATATTGTTGGAGGAAGACTAATTTTGCTTGAATGCAAGCCTTCGAAAAAACTATGTAGTTTCTATGAGGAACAGGGTTATATCGACATAACAGAAGAAAATGATGGGCTAAAACAGTACATAAGGTTTATTGAATAAAGATAGTTGAACTCTCGAATTAAAGCCGGGAGTTTTTTGTTATTAAATATCGTTAATTGATATGATTTGTTGTAAAATTAAGGTGAAAAGATGATATAATCCAGTAATTTTATTGGAATATTTGGAGGCGGTTAGAAAGTGAATAGCAAGTTTAATATAATAAAACTTACTAATGGCTATCAGCTCATTTATCATGATAAATTCACAGGTATAAGGGCAGAATTAAATTTTATAAATGGAAGAAAAACCTCAACAGAAATACTTAAAAAACTGTTAAGATTAGGATTGCTACCATTAAATGAAATTGAAGAAATAATGCTTTGCCAAGAATATGTTGGTTAAAAATGGTTTAAATGCTACAGCTATGAGTGTTAATATTATGCCTGTAGCTTTAATTTTTTCGTGAAAACAGCATTGCGATTTTCACGATTGAGTGATAATATATAATAAATATTCACGGTTGCGTGATGGTTGTGGAGGAAAAGTGGGGAAGAGGCAAAAAATATCAGAAATAGTAGTTAAGGTTGGAGATAAGCTTACTATTAATAATATAAACAATAGAAGCATTTCAGGAGAGGTTAATGCCATAAAGGAAGATGGTTACCAAGCAATCATGTTTGAGTCTGTTTCTGATTCAAATTTTAAAGTGCATCATGTAGAGATAAATGCCACGCAAGGTCCCTCCTGCCCTAGCATAATCTCAGAGGTACTTACATTTTCCGAAGCTGCAGAGATTTGGGGTATTGATCCTAGCACTCTAAGGCACAAGGTTACTGGCGAAAAACTTATTGAAGGTGTTGATTATAGGAAAAGCGGCAAGGTGTGGTTGATTACAATGAATGCCATGGAGAAACTTTATGGTGTAAAAATAGGAGATACAAAATGATGTTATAAACAGAATCAAGTTGGGAAGAAGGTTGGCTTCTCTTCCCTAACTATGTTTTGTTTTGAAAAGGGTGTGGTTGTATTTTGTATGGCAGACAAGATAATTAATGTTCCATATGTATTTAGGTCAAATGAATTCGATCTAGGTGAAGTGATAATTGATAATAAAAGGGTGCTTTCTTTTATATCTAAAGACGATTCATTCCCAGGACACTTTACATTATATAATTGGCATGAACTCTGCAGTGTTGTAAAGGTCTATTTTCTGAAAGAGTCAGACTTAGAGCAATCTATAACGGGGATTGCTTTATATGGAGAAAATCTTATGGTGCAGATATGCTCGTGCGGCTATACAAAGTACATTCAAGCATCAACACCTTGCCCCAAATGGCTAATTGAAAAGTATATAAATAAAGAATAAATTTATAGTTTTTATACATATTGTGGAGCATATAGTTTCGGAAGAGCAAGACAATAAAAATATCTGGAGGATAGCAAATGAGATACGCTTGGATGGATGAATACTGCCTGTCAAAAGTAGGCGTGGAAAAAGAATATAAATTAGAATGGGATGCAACGAGATATATGATAAAAGGTAAAATGTTTGTTTTACTGGGTGGTGATAAAGAAGGAAAACCAATTGCTACAGTAAAATTAGAACCTGGACATGGTGAATTTTTAAGGCAGCAGTACAAGGATATTGTACCCGGATATTATATGAATAAAGAACATTGGAACTCGATTTATTTAGAAGGCGAGGTTTCTGATGAGATTGTTAAGGACATGTTGGACAAATCTTATTCATTGGTCTTGTCCTCTCTCAGTAAAAAGCTTCAAAAAGAAGTGGTCGGGGGTTAAGTAGGGATACTTTTTAACGCTATTCCAAGCGACAGCAGTTTGTCATAGCGATAAATTGTATCAAAAAGTTAGTTATTAGACATCGTAGCCACACTCATTTAATTGTGAGTGGTGGCTACTTTCATTTTCACCCAAAAAATTAAGCATGTTGAGGACTACTTCAACCTGCTCTTTGAATATTATGACCTTTTGCACATACAGTGCTATCAATTGGTAAGCGGTGGAATAAATACCGTAGTGTAAAACACTCTCATACTTGATAGTATTATTAGGAATAACAAATACAAGTTGGGAGGGTTTTTAGTGCCAGTTAGGGATATGCAATTAGAAAATGAATGGAAAATTAGGTTTGAGGAGTACAAAAAAAGTGGATTAAGCGTTAATGCTTGGTGTAAAGAGACCGGACTTAAAGCTTTAAAACAAAGTTACTTCAGCTGGGTAAATGGATAAATAAAGAATTGGGTATTAATAATGAGTACTTAAAAATTTTGTTTGAGCATTTCAACAATGAGATGGTTGAAATCGTAAAACAAAATATTACTGCCAAAGCAAATAGTGTAATTGACTTTAATTTAAAAGAAGCTAATTTTTTGTTAAACGAACAATTAAGAGATGTTTTCGGCTTTAATCAACAAATCTTGCCGGAAAAGGAAGCTAAACGCCTATATATAAATCCAACAGTGCATAGAAAAGAGTATATCAGTAATAAAGTGGTAGCAGATATGGTAAAACATAGCTTATTTGTCTATCTCAATGACTATATCAGCAAAATATTACCCAATATAAAACTTTCTTTTGATATAAAAGGGGTAAGAACTCTTTTAAGAGCAATAAAGAATTATACAGCAGACATTCGTAATTATACATTCACAAGAGATTGGGCTATAGCCCGTGAAACAAGGGAGACACCAGAATATAAGAAATTGGTTGAGAAAGAAAAAAATATACAGTATAAAAATATGCAGCAAATAAGAAATCATCTATATATAAATTCTAAAGATTTTGCATTTAGTATAGAAATTTTGGAAATACAAAATAGATTGTTAAGTAAAGATGAGCTCGATTCATATACAGAAGGATACAAAGCTGCTAACGGGCTTTATAATATTGATGGTTCTTTTGTAAATAAAAGTGAGGCAATGAGGCTTATAAAATCAAGCCATCAAGTTATTGGTATTACAATAGCTTTTAAAACGACAATCTCAAAAAGAAATGGATTTTTAATTTCGTTTGACTATGGGATAGATAGTGGTGAATCCGAGCTAGAAAGCCAAGAGAATGTAAGTGGAGAACAGAAGAATGAATAGAAATCAACAACTAACCGAACTCAAAGATAAAATAAAAGCCTCTATTCGCCGGAACTCCGACCGGGGATTTATTCCTTATAGCGGTTGTAACCGGGTATGTGCTGAAATGATGTCCATCATGGAGCAGGCGGAAACCAACAACGATGCCTTACAAGCCTTTGAAATTTACATCATGGTGTTACAGGAGGCAATCAAGCTAATCTCCCATGCAGATACATCTTCGGGAGCTGCGGGTGACGTCATCCATGGTTGCCTGAGCGAGATAGACAAGTTGTGTCAAACTGTTGCCGAAGAGAATCATAAGCATTTCTTTGACACTATTATTAAAGCTGCCAAGAATAAAGCTTTCAAGGATTGGCCTGAAGATGGCTACAGGCTATTAAAATCTACAGTCTGTTTTGTGTGCAACGAGAAACAGGCGCAAAAGGTTTATGAGGTTTTTCCCGCCCTCGGAACAATGTATGACGGCAAGGACTATCCGGACAAGCTGCTAATTACACTTCACATCATAGAAAAGCTGGAGGGTAAGGAGGCAGCAGACAAATACCTGATGGATAATATTGATGTGCCGGAACTTAGGATGATTGCTGTTGAAAATGCTCTTGCTGTGAAGAATTATCCACTAGCTGAAAAGCTTTGTATTGAAGCTTTGAAGAAGAATCCAAGAGGCCATTTTAATAAGCCTGCTCCCTGGGCGTACTATCTTGAGAGACTATATGCCGAAACTGCTAATGAAGAGAAGCTTACAGAAATGGTACGCTTCATACTCTTGCATTGGGATTCTTCATATTTTAAAAAGCTGAAGGAAATATATCTGCAGAAGGGAAGATGGGATCTGGAAAGAGAGCTACTGCTTGAAGAGCTATCAAAGGTCTATATGCCTCACCTGTACGCGATGTTACTTGCTCAGGAGGGTGAAGTTCAGAAACTGTTGGATGTAATTATGAAACATAAATCTTATATTACGGATCACGGGAAGCAGCTTGCAGAAAGCTTTCCGGAGGAGACTTATAAAATTTATAAAGAATATATTCTGGAAGAAGCTAAAGAAGCCACAGATAGAGGGAAATATAGAAGTGTATGCAAAATAATTAAAAATTTCTATGAAGCGGGTGCGAAGACCGAGGCTATAGAAATGATTGACCGATTAAACGGAATGTATCAGCGTAGACCGGCAATGATTGAGGAACTTGCTGGACTGAAAAAGAAGTTGAGTAAATGATTTCAGAGTGACTTTCAGTTGACCGGACAATAAAACAGAACTACTCGAATTTTTCGAGTAGTTCAAAAACAGAGTGAATAAAAATTGGTCAACAATCCTGAAAAACCGGATTGTTGCCTCAACCCTTCAATATCTTCAAATACCTGTCCAGCATCTCCTCAACATAACCTCCCACAAGCAATGCCATTTGCTCATGACTGCCGGTCTCATAATAAGAGGAAAAACAGTCATAGTATTTTCTGCGGTCAGCAAACTTAATATTGATTGCCGGCAAACCTGCCGAACTCAACTCAAAATTGAGGAGCAGCCTCCCTGTTCTGCCGTTTCCGTCAATGAACGGATGAACACCCTCGAAAAGTAGATGGTACAAAGATACCCGTTCTACCGTATGCATTGTATTTACCATTTCTTCATGCCTTGCCATAAGCTGCTCCATTTGTACAGGAACAAGGTATGGCTGAGGGGGCTCATGCTTGGCACCCATGATTCTAACAGGAATCCTACGGTAAACGCCTCTATCCTCAGGCCTGTCGTTCAAAACAAGGCTATGGATTTCTTTAATAACCCGTTCGCTCAGAGGAACCTTTTCCTGTATCAATTGCAGCATATATTCAAAAGCATCTCTGTGTCCTATAACCTCAAGGTGGTCTTTCAAAGGCTTGCGGTCAATTGTCATACCTTCAAGTACCATGGCAGTTTCCTGAAGAGTAAGCGTGTTTCCTTCTATAGCATTTGAGTTGTAAGTGAATTCAACTAAAAATTCATCCTTAAGTCGTGCCACTTCTCCAACTGTCAGAGGGCGTAGTGTATCAAGAGCAACTTTTTTTTCATCGATTCGGGAAATCAGTTCTTTAAGTTTACTATTTCTAAAGCGGCTTACTCGTCCATCTTCAGGCTTTGGGCTATCTGCGGGAATCAGCCAGGAGTGTCCTGCCCGCTTTGCGTCTTTTATTTTTCCGGCAGCACATAGGATGCGTACCTGCCTGTCGGATATACCCCATTTTGCTGCCGCTTGCTTTGCGGATATAAAGTCCATGCAAAATCACCTCAAGGAATATTATATTCCGATATCGGAAATATATCAATGAAAAAGTATGATTTCCGAACACATATTTCCGGAATCTCATAATGTCCTTTCTGTCCCAATAGTCACACAGTAAACCCGCCAGGCAGAACCCGTTCCTCCCTATAACCCTTAAACAACTCCGCCTTACCAACCCTAAAAACTCCTTCACCGCCACAAACCGGTCAAACCAATTAACCCTTTGCAATGGTGTGGCGTTTTTACCATCACCCTCGCCTCCACCAACTTTGCCCCTTTCCATCAATGGAGAGGAGAGCATATAAACTTTAATGTACAAAAGTTTCAACTACTTTTCTTTTTAAGATATTGTTAACGGATTTAAGTCTTCTTTTGACTTCAAGATATATTTTGTTATTTTATCTTCGTCCAGCCATTCATAAGTTTTTATATCAAGCTCTATTGATCTGCTTTCAAGCTTTGCTTTTTCTTCTTTCAAAGTCTCCATTTTTGTTTTAACAATATTTTTATCAAGTGTACCTTCCATTACTGCATCCACAAGCTTGTCAATTCTGGAGTTAACCTGTGTAAGGTGGGTTTCTATAGTTTTCTTTTCCTACTGGCTTACTGTCCCATGATTTTTTGCATACTCTATAATCTGTTACGAAGCAAATTTTCTTAAGGTAATCTTAAGGTTCGCCTTAACTGGATTTAAGTTTAGCATGTTAGGATTATATTATGATAGAAAATAGGAAAACAAAGCTAGTTTTATGGTTGATTTAAATGACAGCTAGAAAAAAGAAAACAATATAAATTCTGGAGGGTATTAAAATGATAGAAGTTAGAAAGGTAAATAAAACCTACAGCATGGGTAAAGAGATAGTGAAGGCACTGGATGATGTGAGCCTTAGGATAAATGCTGGAGATTTTGTAGCCATAGTTGGGCCTTCGGGCTCAGGAAAGTCAACCTTGATGAATCTCATAGGGGGACTGGATACTCCTACAGAAGGACAGATATTTGTGGATGGGAAAGATATCAGCCACTATAAGGATAAGGAAATGTCAAAGTACAGGAATGAAAAAATAGGCTTTGTATTTCAGTCCTTTAACCTGGAAAACACTTTAACTGCCTTAGAGAATGTGATGATGCCTTTGATATTTGCTGGGGTTAAGGAAAAGACAAGGAAGGAAAAAGCGTTAAAGGCTCTTGAGCTGGTAGATTTGATGGACAAGACAAAGAACAGGCCCATGGAGATGTCGGGAGGGCAGAGACAGAGAGTAAGTATTGCAAGAGCCTTGGTTAACGATCCTCATATAGTGTTTGCTGATGAGCCCACAGGAAATCTTGATTCCAAGAATGGTAAGGCAATAATGGAGCTTCTTCATGAATTGAACAAGAAGGGCTATACCATCGTCATGGTAACTCACAACATGGAGCAGGCAAAGCAGGCAGCAAGGATAGTGAGCATATGTGATGGAAGAACAAGAGAGGTAAACAGAGATGAGATTTAAGGATGCAGTAAAATTCTCCTTTGGAGATTTGAGAAAAAGAAAGGGCAGAACGATTTTGACCTCCCTCGGGATTGCAATTGGGAGCATGCTAATAATTACTATGGTGAGCATGGGAACAAGCGTCAAGGGTTATTTAATGGATCAGCTGAAGCAAATGAATAATGCCAAGACTGTGACGGTGTATAACACTAGAAATATAGATACGAGCAAGCTTTCAGATATGAATATGGAAGAAGTGAATGAGTTTTATGAGCAGAATTTTAAAAAGCTTGATGATGAAACAATAGCCAAGCTTAGCAGCATTGACGGGGTAACCTCAGTGCAGGCTTATATGGACACTTCAGTTGATACAATAAAGTTAGAGGGAAAAGAAAAGTCTGGCAGATTCAATATAACAGGGATAAATACTAAATACAGTGTCTTTTTCAAGGATGATATAGAAATGGCTAGGGCTAAAAAAAATAATAAGGATTTGCAGCCAGTGAAGGCTGGAAGGACTTTAAAAGAGAGGGATAGAAACAGTGCACTAATAGGCGAAAAGTATTTGAAAAAGCTTGAAATAAAGAACTATGAGGAGGTTATAGGAAAAGAAATAACCATTATTCAGGAATCCACCTCCAACAAATTGGTTAAGGTCAAACCAATGGAAATGAAGCTCACAGTAATAGGCGTGGTGGATGAAAGCTTTTCTGAAGGACTCAGCATAGTGGTGTCTAATGAGGTAGCAGGCAAGCTAAAGGGCAGGGAAAGCTTTACAAATGATTATGGTAATGCAAAGGGCTATGATTATGTAAAGCTCCATGCTCAAAATGCTGAAGACGTAAAAGACATAACGGAAAAATTAAAGAGCATGGACTATGGCTACGTTTCCTTTGACGATATGGCAAAAAAAATATCAGATATATTTATGCAGGTAGAGATGGTGCTGTCCATACTGGGAATCATTGTGTTGTTTGTTGCAGCAATCGGCATTGTAAACACCATGATAATGTCAGTATTTGAGAGAACAAAATCCATTGGAATAATGAAAGCGGTGGGAGCTTCTTATGTAAATATCAACACTATTTTCGTCACAGAAGCAGGAGTAATAGGCTTTCTAGGAGGAATCATCGGGATAATTTTAGGAAAAGGAATAAACAAAATAATCCAGGTGCTGCTCCGCAATTTTATGACTAGCAGCGGCTTAACAGAGACCATAAGCTTTGGAACACCGGCGTGGCTCACCTGGGGTACTTTGATCTTTTCAATGACAATTGCCATTTTGGCAGGGATGTATCCAGCTAACAGAGCATCAAAAATGGACCCAGTAGAAGCATTGGCTTCAAGGTAGGAGGATGTGTAATGACTAGTAAAGATTTAATTAAAATGAGTTTTAATGATATAAGGAATAAGAAGTTAAGAAGTTTTCTTACTATACTGTCCATAAGTATTGGAACCATGCTGGTTATCATTATGGCAGGCATAGGCAACGGACTTACCAGCAAGATAAATACAGAGGTTAAAGAGGTGCTTGGCAGCTCAAACCTGATAACTGTAATGCCTTATGAAAAGTCAGATCACAATTTGAAGATCGTTATAGACATGGGAAAAGAAGCCACAGATGTAAGCAAGCCAAAGGAAAAGAAAATAGATGATGAGGTTTTGACAAAGCTTAAGGGTATCAGTGGAGTAAAGGATATAGCTGCAGTTGTAAACAGCAAGGCAACCTTCAGCAAAATAGGAGATAAGGAAGGCAAAAGTGCTGATATCATAGGGTTTAACCCAAGCTATGCCGTGTTTAATAATGAGGATATAGAGTCCTTAAGTAAAATCAAAGAGACGAAGAGATATAACAAGGCTACTTCACAAGCAATTATCGCAGGCTCAGAATTTAAATGGGCCTCCAAGGATGAGGTTATAGTTGGGCAAAAATATCTGGATAAGATGGACATAAAGGACTACAAAAGTGTAATAGGCAAGGAAATTGAATTGAAGTTTGTTCTTCCTTCCATGGAAGAGGGAATAAAGCCAAAGATTGCGTCAGTCAAAGGTGTTATCGTTGGAGTATTGAATGGTGATTATCCACAGAGCTACGGAAAAAGCATCCTTATGAGCAGTGAGCTGGCAGCAGAGCTTCAAGGTCAAATCTTTGGAGAAGGTGATTACTTGAAGCACCAGGGATATTCAAATGTTATAGTAAATGCTGAGAGTGTGGACAGTGTTAGGGCAATAACAAATAAAATTTCAAGCATGGGCTATGAATTTAAGTCTGCTGTAGATACCATTGACCAATTAAATAAGAAGATCAAGGTTATGGACTTTATCTTTATTGCGGCAGGAGTGATAGTACTGTTTGTAGCTACCTTGAGCCTGGTGAACACCATGACCATGTCTGTACAGGAAAAGAAAAAGTCCATAGGAATCATGAGAGCCGTGGGAGCCTCAAGAAGCAATATTACTGTAGTATTTCTTATGCAGTCTGCAGTGATGGGCTTTTTAGGAGGGGTATTAGGAAGCATTATAGGAGTAGGCGTCGCTTTTTTGGTTAACCTGGTTTCAAAATATAATCAAATTGCCAAGGGTGTAGAATCTCCTTTAAAGCTTATCAGCCTGCCCTACTGGTACATTGCAGCAGCAATAGTGTTTACTGTAGCTATGGCTGTATTTGCGGGAACCATGCCCTCAAGAAGAGCAGCAAAGCTTGACCCTGTAGAACTGCTGGCCTGTGAGTAAAAAGTAAATGTTTTTCAAAGCTTTGAAAATGTACTATACTATATAAAAAGCACTATTAATCTTACATTTGACGGAGCAAAATAACGAACGCTTTAACGTTATTTTGTGATAGGCAAATGTAAAAGATTAATTGCTTTTTATATTAATATAATAACAGCTTGGTACTGGAGGGATTATCTTTGAATATACTTGTTGCTGATGATGAAAGAGAAATTGTTGAGCTTATTGAGTTGTACCTTTCCAAGGAAAACTATAACATAATAAAAGCTTACGACGGCATGGAGGCCTACAATAAGTTTGGTGAAGAGAAAATAGATCTGGCAATACTAGATATAATGATGCCTTTGCTGGATGGCTTTCAGCTGGTAAAGAGAATAAGAGAAAAATATAATACACCAGTGATCATCCTTTCAGCCAAGAGCGAGGATATAGATAAGATCCTAGGGCTTGGCCTGGGCGCAGATGACTATATGACAAAGCCCTTTAATCCCTTAGAGCTTACTGCCAGAGTGCAGTCACAGCTTAGAAGATACCATAAGCTTGGCCCAAGTGTCGAGCTTATGGAAAAGTCAGTTATAGAAATAGGCGACATAGTGCTGGATGAGGATGGTATGACTGCCTCCAAAGGTGACAAACAGCTTGAGCTTACCTCAAAGGAGTTTAAGATATTATATCTTCTGATGAAAAATCAAGGCAAAGTATATACAAAAAAACAGATATTTGAGTATGTTTGGGAAGACAATTATTATAATGATGATAATGTAGTAATGGTTCACTTAAGCAATTTGAGAGATAAGATTGAAGATAACCCCAAGGCACCGAAATATATAAAAACTATAAGAGGGCTCGGATATAAATTTAATGGAGTTTAAGGTGACAGTATGAGAAAGAGAAGATATAAATCTACTTTAACAAGAAACTATGCTATAGCAGCCTTTGGAATGCTGGGGATTATTATTCTTTCTATTGTGTTTATGTTTTTCAGACTAAGTTTTTACATTAATGGCGTTGACAAAGATAATCTTCTCCCTAAGCTGTCTGCAAGGGATATTTTTGCAGAAGACTTCAGCAAGATGAATACCAAAGACCTGGAGAGGGAGGGAGGCTGGGTTGAAGTCTTAGATGATCAGTATAAGGTAATATTCACAAAAGGCAAAAAAAATGACAGCGTAACTCAGTATGATAGAAATGAATTGATAAACAGCCTTCTAAAAGATGATAAAACAAAAGGAGCTACATACAACAGTGTCTATGCATTCAGAGGCAAGGACGGCAGAGATTACCTGTGTATAGTGAAATTTTCATCCTTATCAGGGCAGGTTAATGAAGCACTTAAACCGCATATAAACTTAAATTTTAATAGAAAAGACCCGGTAGACAGGCTTATAATAAATGCCCTAGCGGAAAGTGCACTGCTTCTACTCTTTATGACCATATTGTTTTTCATTTTGTTCAGCAAAATTACTTCAAAGACAGTTACTAAACCACTGACCTATATTAGAGAAGGTTTGGATAAAATGACTAAAGGAGACTTGAATACAAGAATACATTTCGATGCACATTATGAATTTACAGAGATTAAGGATTCCTTTAACTATATGGCAGAGAGGCTTCAAACCAGTGAGAGGGAAAGGGAGGAAGCGGAAAAGAGCAAAAAGAGAATGATAATGGATATATCCCATGATCTGAAGACCCCTATAACAAGCATTACCGGATACTCCAAGGCTTTATGTGAAGGTATGGCTTTAGATGAGGAAAGCAGGAAGAAGTATTTATCCTATATATATGATAAATCCATAAGAATGACAAGACTTATAGATGACCTTTTCAGATTTTCCAAGATGGAGGATAGCGAATTTAAACTGAATAAACAACCTTCTGATATAGTTGAATTTCTGAGAGAAGTAATTGCTTTAAATTACGGAGAAATCGAGGTTAAGGAAATAGAACTGGATATTAATTTACCGCAAGAGGAAATAATTTATAGCTTCGATAAAGTAGAGTTGGACAGAGCACTGACAAATATAATAACAAACATGGTAAAATACAATCCAAAAGGTACGGAGGCGTTCATTGAACTTGTAGAAGAAGAAGGAATTAAAATCCGTATAGGAGATAAAGGCGTGGGCATGAGCAAAGATTTAAAGGCCACAGTTTTTGATGCCTTCGTAAGAGGGGAAAGTGCTAGGAAGACAGACGGTGGAACAGGACTAGGACTTGCAATTGCCAAGAAAATAGTGGAACTTCACGGCGGTAAGATTCATCTGGAAACAGAAGAGGGAAAGGGAAGCAACTTTACCATAGAACTGCCAATATAGAACAAACCGCCTTTTGAGACCTTTTCCGTAATAGATTTTATATAGCTGTTTTTTCATATATGCTCTTCAAGCTAACGGAAAGGGGAATAAGTAAGAAGAGTTCGCCTCCACCAAATAATTATTGAGTCTTAATTTACAAAGTAAGAAAACAATAAGAAAAACAACTTAAACATATTGTATATTAACCATAAAACAAATAAAATAGTGTTGAGAAACTGTGGAAAGTATAGGAATAGCATTAATTGAAGTTTGATTGAGAATTACCGCATCATTTGAGCATTTCTAAAAATAGGGGTGATTTGATGAATCAAAATCCAGAGCAAAGAGCCAGGGATATTATAGACAAGTGGTTCAAGAGGCTGGGCACAGTACTATTCGGACAAAGGGGCGAAATTTATAAGAATTGGGAATTTAACCAGAGTTGGTATTGATATTGATCTGTCGGAAGTTCAGTATGTTAGACTGCCAGAGAAAGCAGAAGGACTGAGAAGCAGACTTCAAGAAGGAGATTTGCTGATATATATAACTGCTGATTTAGGTAGCATTGGAATTGTACCAAGTAATTTTGGAGAAGCATATATTAATCAGCATATTGCGGTAGTACGATTAAATGATTCAAGATACAGTAAGTTTGTAGCTTGGTTTCTAAAAAGTGAAACTGGCAGAAAAAGACTACTAGCGTATCAAAGAGGTGCGACTAAAAAAGGACTTGGTTTAGATGACATTAGAGATGTTTTAATTACTTATCCAGAAGTTCATGTGGCACTAAAAATAGTCCAAGAAATCGAATCCCGCTTATCTGTCTGTGGCAAAATGGAAGAGGTTATACAGAATAGCCTGGCACAAGCAGAAGCACTTCGCCAAAGCATCCTTAAAAAAGCCTTTGAAGGCAAGCTTGTACCCCAAGACCCCAATGACGAACATGCTGAAAAACTTCTTGAGCGGATACGATTAGAAAATCAAAACCCTACTCCCAAATCTACAAAGAAAAAAGTTAAAGGAGCAGTCAAATGAGTGAGCTTAGCCAATATACCAATATCCTTCAGGAAATAAAATCTGAAATAAGAGAAGGCAGGCATAGGGCTGTTCTTGCTGCAAATAAAGAGCTTATAACTCGCTACTGGAATATTGGTAATATAATTTTAAAACATCAGAATCTTGAAGGTTGGGGTAGCAAGATCGTTGATAGGCTTGCAAAGGATCTGGCTTCCGAGTTTCCGGATTTAAAGGGCTTTTCAGCAAGAAACTTAAAGTATATGAGAAAGTTTGCTGAGGAATATAAAGAAATTGAATTTGTGCAAGAGGTGCTTGCACAAATTACGTGGTATCATAATATAACATTGCTTGAAAAGGTTGAAGATACAGAGGAAAGAACGTGGTATATTCAAAAGGTTATAGAAAATGGCTGGTCGCGTAATGTAATGGTTCATCAAATAGAGACTAATCTATATAAAAGACAGGCTCTGGCAGAAAAAACTACAAACTTTAAATCACTGATGCCAGCCAATCAAAGTGAATTGGCGTCAGAAACATTAAAGGACCCATACATTTTCGATTTTATATCTTTCAGAGAAGGAATGGATGAAAGGGATATTGAAAGACAATTGGTTCAGAAAATTACCAAATTCCTTTTAGAACTTGGTACAGGCTTTGCCTTTATTGGAAACCAATATCACCTGGAAGTTGGTGGAGAAGATTTTTATATTGATTTGCTGTTTTACCATACGAAGCTAAGATGCTATGTGGTTATTGAGCTTAAAACAGGAAAGTTCAAGCCGGAATATGCAGGTAAGCTCAATTTCTATCTTTCGGCTGTTGACAATAAATTAAAAACTGATTATGACAATCCTTCCATAGGTATAATCCTGTGTAAGGAAAAGAATAAGCTGATTGCAGAATACGCATTAAAAGATATGACAAAACCAATGGGAGTAAGCGAATATAAGTTGCTGCAGGAAATTCCGGAAGAATTAAAGAGCAGTTTACCTACTATAGAGGAGATTGAAGAGAATTTTACAAGTCTGGCAGGGGGAGAAATTAATGAGTGAAAATAACACATCAAGTGTTGTGTCGAAAATATGGAGCTTTTGCAATACCTTAAGGGATGACGGAGTTGGCTATGGAGATTACCTGGAGCAGCTTACATACCTTTTGTTTTTAAAGATGGCATATGAGTTTTCAAAGCCGCCTTACAACAGGGCATTGCCTATACCTGAAAAATATAATTGGGACAGCCTTACTCAGATAAAAGGAGCTGAACTGGAGTCTCATTACAATGAACTCTTACGTGAGCTTGGGAAGAATAAGGGAATATTGGGGCAGATTTTTATCAAATCTCAAAATAAGATACAAGACCCGGCAAAGCTTTCAAAGCTCATAGATATGATTGATAAAGAACAGTGGAGCATCATGGGTGCTGATATTAAGGGTCAGATTTATGAAGGGCTGCTGGAAAAGAATGCAGAGGATGTAAAAAGTGGAGCCGGACAGTATTTTACCCCAAGACCTCTTATAAAAGGTATTGTAAAGTGCTTAAGGCCTGAGCCTATGAAGACTATATCCGACCCTGCCTGCGGAACAGGAGGCTTCTTGCTGGCAGCTTACGACTATATTGTGCAAAACCATTCTTTGGATAAAGACCAGAAGCATTTCTTAAAATATAAAACCTTCTTCGGTAATGAAATAGTCGCAAATACAAGAAGGTTGGCACTTATGAATATGTTTTTGCATAACATAGGTGATATTGACAGCGACAACTTTATTTCTTCTGCAGACTCACTCATAGCGGATACCGGACTTCGTGTCGATTATGTCCTGACTAATCCGCCTTTTGGTAAAAAAAAGCAGTATGACTTTCACCAATGAAGAGGGAGAACAGGAGACTGATGACCTGACTTATAATCGTCAGGACTTCTGGGCTACCACAAGCAATAAGCAACTGAATTTTGTGCAGCATATCCGTACACTTCTCAAATCTGATGGAAGTGCTGCTGTCGTATTGCCAGACAATGTGCTCTTTGAAGGCGGAGCTGGAGAGACAGTCAGAGAAAGCTTCTTGAAACTACAGAGCTCCATACAATCTTAAGGCTTCCAACCGGAATATTCTACAAGCAGGGGGTAAAGGCTAATGTGATATTCTTTGATAATAAGCCAGCCAGTAAAGCCCCTTGGACAAAGGAAGTTTGGATTTATGACTTTAGGACCAATATTCACTTTACATTAAAGAAAAATCCTTTAAAGGTTGATGACCTGGATGAGTTCATAAAGTGCTATAACCCAGAAAACAGGCATAATAGAGAGGAAACATGGAACCCTGATACAAATCCGGAAGGCAGATGGAGAAAATTTTCTTATGAGGATATTGTAAACCGGGATAAGACAAGCCTTGATATTACCTGGATCAAGGATAAAAGCCTTGCTGATCTAGATAATCTACCTGATCCTGATGAATTGGCAAATGATATTGTGGAGAATATTGAAGCTGCCTTGGAGAGCTTCAGGGAGATAATGGGTAAACTGAGTTGAAACTTATTTGAATGAATTATGACTATATGCAGAATCAAGCAGGAAGAGCGTATTAAAAGTGTTGTTACTGGGACAAAGGTTGAAAATTTAATAAAGGGAACCGATTGTGAAACAGAGGAAGCTGATGAGCTAATCCAAAGAGACATTGAGCTTGATGCTTTTGATATAATAAAAGAAATGCTAATAAGACGATTCAAAGGCCATGGAATGGCTAAAGTAGTGGATTACGGCTTACTCGTATCTTGGAGTGGTTTTAAAAGCAGCGTTATTAAAGAAACGGCAAGGCAGTTTTTTAAGGTTAGGCTTTGGACTCACAAGGAAATTGTTGATGAGTTCCTTGCAAATTATGATAGGATGGACCATGATATAAAATTGGAAATTCCTTTGAAAAGGATTTGGGTAATAAATAATTCGGAGGAGTAATTCGTGGGTTTGCAAGGCTGCGGTTCGCCTCCACCAAATAAAGCCACACTTTTTGGCTGTGGCACAGTTTTAAGCCGGAAAAAGCAAGGAGCACGTTGATAATTACTTCAACGTGCTCCTTGTGTATTATCAACTTTTGTAAATACAGATTTATCATGGATCGAGATTAAAGTGAGGCTTTTACCAGCTTTATACCTGATGGCGAAATCGAATAAAAGCAGATGCTATAAAATTTTTTGAGAATATTCGTACAATGCTCTTAAATGAGCTTTTTCTTGTAATATGATCCGGTCTATTTCTTCTGCATGGGAGGAACCTATAATTTCCTTTAATTCATTCAAAAACATGATTGTATCTTTCTCAAGCTGAACCGCTATAGCAAATCCCTTTTCAAAGTCCGTTACTTCTCGGTCCCCATTTAAAAAGCCAATTGTCTGAGTCAACAGGCAATCCATATAAGCTTTGTATTCATCATCAACCTTTTGTGCCGAAAAGGTTATAGTTTCAGTCTTAAATCTAGTATAAAGTTCCTTGTGTGCCAATTCCTGCTTTGACAGTTTATCAAATAATACAATCAGATTTGAATTGTACGTCATATTTTTCATATTGCTGTAATGAACTGAACCCATTGATTCAAGCTCAATCATAACATTGAATATATCCTCAAGTGAAAATACTTCCTTCATGGCTACCTCCTTAATATATGGAATGAAATTGATCATCCTGCTTGTAATAATAACCGCTCCATTGAATGTTTTCGGCAATTTGAATTTCCTTGTTCAGCTCCACATCCTTTAAAACCTCGGATTTGAAAACCTGGTAGCCTACACGATCAACGATATAACCTATATGTTCCTTTGGCAAAGTCCTGTCAATGTAACGATCAACGAATTCATAAGTGTTTTTGATTACCTTAACAATTACATCCTCGGAGGCCCATTTTATGAAAGGCATGGCCAAACGGGGATTTTTTTTGCCCGTCCGCCCCATTATTACCATACGGTAATATGCTTTTGGGCTTCTTGTCCATGCTCCTGTAGGGCATTGCAAAATACATTCTCCGCAGCCAATGCACTTATCGGTATCTCTTTCTATATTAAAGTTCTTTATAGCCAGTGCACCTGTAACTTTTTTCTTGCAGTTTTTCACACAGGCTTCACAGCTGATACAACGGCTTACATCATAATGGGGTTCAGTTGTGCAAATAATACCAAAGTCCTGCATATGAGCTTTTATGCAATCATTTGGGCAGCCGGTGACAGCGATTTTAAAATGAAAATCATGAGGGTAGCACGCTCTTTCAATTGTTTTAGCCAATCTTGTGGTATCATCGTTTGCATATGGACATACACGATTTCCGATGCATGCAGAAATATTTCTTGTGCCTGCTGCGGGATAGCCATAATCTGTTGATTCTATATCAAGACCTAGAGACTCAATTAATGGTCTGATTTTTTTATTGATCTCAGGAATTTTTTCAAAGTCAATAAATGGAACTTCAAAACCCTGACGGGTTGTCAAATGGACCGTCCCGTCCCCATATTCTTCGGCAATGGACTTTATAATAGTTAAAAATTCGGCTTCAAGATGACCACCGGGTACTCTGATTCTTAAAGCAGTTTTGCCTCGTGTTTTTGTTATCCTGTATGCATTTTTAGTAATTTTTTTGCGATTTATGCTCATATTATCACCCTTCTAATCAATCAAGTTTTTTGCCTTGGTGTAGTTAAAAACAGGACCTTCAAGGCATACATAGGTTTCGTCAATTTTGCAATGACCGCACTTCCCTATACCGCAGCTCATTTTTCTTTCAAATGATACCCATATGTTCTCTTCTTTGAAGCCTTTCTTAAGAAGCTCAAGTGTCGTGAATTTCATCATAATTGGTGGACCAACAACAACTGCAACCTTTTTTTCAACCTTTGTCAAATCGAGTTTGTCAATATGTGTTGTAATAAGGCCTGTTTGGCCTTCCCAATTCTCATCCCCTTTATCAACAGTGACTGTAACCTTGGCATTCTTTGACCATCTTGAAAGGTCATCAATAAACAACCTGTCGGCAGGAGTTTTAAAGCCGATAAGGATTTCAATGTTATCCGCTTCACCTTTATTACGAACAAAATAGTCAATTGTCTTTCTCACGGGAGCGAGTCCCGTTCCGCCTGCTATAAACGCGACATCCTTTCCTTTAAATAAATTGATATCAAATCCGTTCCCATATGGACCACGCATAAACAATTTGCTTCCGGGTTTAAAATTAAACAGCTCTTCTGTCAGGCGTCCCACTTTGCGTATTGTCATCTCTAAAGACTCATCATCAAAATTGCAAATAGAGATAGGTGCTTCTCCAACTCCGGGAATTGAAATTTCCATAAATTGTCCGCCTATTAATTCTCCCTTGTAAGCGATTTTAAAGGTATAGTCAATATCTGTTTCTTTTTTTATATTTATAATTTCATATGGAATTGACAGATAAGCGTTATTCACAAACAGTATCCTCCTCAATAATCGTATTTAATTTATTAATGCATTTTGAAAAGGAGATATATTCAGGACATACATCGTCACATCGCCCGCAGCCAACGCACATATGCTCACTAAATCTTTTGTAATAGTCATTTATTTTGTGCATTGTTTTAAACCGCATACGCTCACCGTTTTTTTCACGGAATGTATGACCGCCTGCCATATCACTGAATCCGTCAATATGACATCCTGCCCAGACCCTGCGTCTCTCGCTTATTTCATTGTTATCGCTTAATTTGACATCTTGCATGGTAAAGCATGAACATGTTATACAAGAAGTATTGCAGCACCCGCAACCTATACATCTAGAGGTATATTCCTTCCATATTTCGTGATTAAAAACTTCGTTTGTAACCTTTTCTACAGCAGGAATAGATACATGAACATCATTTGAATTAATAAACTCAGGTTCATAATCAATTACCCTTGAAGCCTTAATAGTGGGCGTTTCCAAAGCAGGATCAACAATTTTCATATATAGGTGGTTGTCTTTAAAATTAATAGCTGCTTCATATTCGTTGTATATATTTGATTTCATTGATACACAAAAGCAAGTTTCAAAGCTATCAGTACATTCAATCATTACAAACTTGACCAAATCCTTGCGACGCTTATAATAGAAATCAGGACTACTGCCATTTTTGAGAAAGATGGTATCTAAACGGCTGATTCCATTCAAATCACAGGGTCTGGCAAAGATTAACGCAGGTTTCTCATCGATAGAAGGAACTTCTGCTGAATCTCCCTTAAAGTAAAATAAGATCTCCCTTATCGGATAAAGAATTTCTTTTGGCGAAAAATATGATTTTTGTTTCAGCTCCATGTCTTCCAGGCATTTAATCTCTGAATAAGCAACTATGTCCGTCTCTGAAAACTTCCCCTTGCCCTTCTTTAGAGCAGGAGCAAAAATTCTGAATTCTTCGGATAATTCACTTAAATATTCATTGAATGATTTTATATCCAGTACAACTCCCATTTTTATCCTCCCTCATATTTATTTAAACACAAATATTAAATGTGTTATTCATTGCTTTTTGCAGATGAAACAAACCAATAAGCTGCCCCTACAAAAAGGGCACCCCCGACAATATTCCCCAGTGTTACTGGTATAAGATTATTGATAAAGCCTAACCAGTTTACACTTTCGTTGGCATGGGGAGAAAAAATCCCCATGGCAAGAAGAGTCATGTTTGCCACGCTATGTTCAAAGCCTGAACCGATAAAACCAAAAAGACACCAAAATACTAGTATCAGTTTTGCAGTTTCTTCTTTTGCTTTCCCTGACATCCAAACGGCAAGACAAACAAGTACATTACACAAAAGACCTCTAAAGAAAAGTTCGAGAAAAGGTGTTGTCATTTTCATTGCAGATGTTTCTACAATAAATGAATTAAATGGTTGTTTTGAGAGAAACCCTGTTCCAGTCATTATTCCTACAAGAAGCAGCGAACCAGTAAGATTGCCCAAAAAACTCATGGTCCAGACTTTTCCTGTATCTAACCAAGTAACCTTCTTTTCGAGACTGCCTATTGTCATAACCATGTTATTCCCTGTAAATAATTCAGATCCTGCAAAAATAACAAGTGTGAGTGCAATTGAAAAAGATACTCCCATTAAAGCTTTTAAAAAAGGAACATTAGCTTCTTTGAGTGGTGCACCAATAGAAAAAATTAGTATTATTCCAAGGCCGACATAGATTCCGGCAAGCATTGAATAAATAAAGTACCTAAAATGAGAGGTTTTAAGAAAGTCAGCCTTGTTTTTAGCTAATCCCGAAAACTTAACGATTGTTTCTTTTTCCAAATAAATCAACCCCTTTTTTGGCAAACTCATATAAAGCATTTATCGTACGAATTTTACATTTGAATAAATTATATATCAAATTATTATATTTTTTCGTATCCAGGGATACCGAATGTAAAAAAAATAACTAATATAATTTAAGTGTAAGAAAAAACAAAAGGAAAGATTAGTAATTTTTCAATACAAATAAATTAAAAGAAATGGAGGATTATAATTATGAAGATTTCAAAAGAAATGACGATTGGTGAGGTAGTGAGAAATTATCCTGAAAGTGTAAAAGTTTTATTTGGTTTTTAAAGCACTAAATGAAGCAGTATGATAAGGAGGCGGATTATATATGAGTGCATTTTTAGGTAAAATACATTATTGGTTGTATAATAAAATACAGCTTCATGAGGCTTTAATCGAGGAAGTAGCTCAATCATCGGCTAACAAAGGTTTTAATGCCAAGGAGCTTTTAGAAAAAAGTTATTTAGAATTTGGATACCCTGTAAAAGGTAATCTTGAAAATGAAATTGAGCATTCAAACATTCATGGATGGCTTCAAGAAAAAATTATTAGAGTTGAACAGCGACTGGCTTATGTTACAACAGAACTATTAAAGTCAGGTATCTTAAGCAAAGAGGATATTGCAGATATATTCAGAAAGAATGCACAGGAAATTATGAATCAGATTGACATTCATGATGCAGCTCCACAGGATATTTTTACTTTTATTTTTGATTATATGCTTGAAGGTATGCCTTGTGATCGAGTCAATGAGATTATTGAAAATAACAGTACAAAAATATCATGGAAAACGACAATGTGCCTTCATGAAGGTTATTGGAATGCAGTTGGCGGAAATATAAATAATTTCTACTTTTTCAGGGATTCATGGATCAATGGATTTTTAGGTGCAAGTGGAATCAATTACAGGTATAATAGAACAGAAGATGCTGTTAATACAATAGAGAGGGTGTGAAAATATGGAAGGAATCAAATTAATGATAGATGAGCATAAATTTATAAAAAGAATGCTTGAAGTTATAAGAAAAGCCTGTATTGGCATAATGAACGGCAAAAATATTGATTATACTGATTTTGACAAGATGATTGATTTTGTTAGAAACTATGCTGATAATCACCATCACGGAAAAGAGGAAAAAATACTTTTTAACAAGATGATTGATGAAATTGGCGGAGCGGCCGAAAAGTTAGTCAGGTTTGGGATGTTGGTTGAGCATGATCTGGGCAGGCTTTTTATGAAAAACCTTGAGGAAGCACTTTTAGCAGTTCGAAATGGTGATGAAGATGCAAAGGTGGATGTCATTGCCAATGCAGTATCCTACACTCACCTACTATACAGACATATTGATAAGGAAGATAATGTTGCATATCCTTTTGCAAAGAGAGAATTATCATCTGAAACACTAAAAAAGATAGACCTAGAATGTGATGATTTTGAAAAGGATATGAAAAGATCAGGTGTACAAGATAAATATATAAGAACACTTGAGTTTCTTGAAAGGAAGTACAAATAAGGTATGGACTTCTTTTGTTAAAGAGTACTGTTAAAATATTAAAAACGGGTGTATTGAAGGAATATACAGAAATCTGTTGAATGTACAGTGCTCTTTTTATTTATTGGTATTTTCCAACATGTACTTGTCTAGAACAGTCATACCTTTCGGGGTTAACTCCCTGTTCTTTGATCTGCAATTGTGGCATAGATATCTGTGCCCATATTGAACTTTACTTAATTTTACCGGATTTTTGGCAAGGAAATCCTATAAAGTAAAGATGGGAGAATGCATGAAATGTGGGATTTGCAAAAATGCATGTCCAGATGCATGCCCTAAAAAAGCAATATTTTATAAATAAGCAGGAGGAAAATATGTTTACATACATTTTGTATATTTTGGCAGCTAGCTTGCTTGCTGTATCTTTTTTTAAGGATAAGAAAAAAACTGGGCAGGCATTGAAAAAAGCGTGGAAGTCTTTTGAAAATATTCTTCCCCAGTTCCTATCTATTCTAATAATCATAGGCATTATGTTGGCCATACTAAGTCCAGATACTATATCAAAGCTTGTAGGACAAGAATCAGGATGGCTTGGATTGATAATTGCCGGTGTTATCGGTTCAATCACTTTGATACCTGGTTTTGTAGCATTTCCTTTGGCTGCTGCACTATTGAAAAGCGGAGCTGGCTTTATGCAGATAACAGTTTTTTTATCAACACTCATGATGGTTGGCATTGTGACTATACCTGTGGAGATTAAATATTTTAGAAGGAAAGCGACATTATTGCGAAATGGTTTGGCATTTGTCTTTTCATTTATCGTTGCTATTGTGATTGGGGTGGTATTATGATGAAAGATATTCTAAAAAGATATGTTTTTTTTATCGTACTTTTGATAGTAAATATTTTGATGCTGGCAGTCATTCCTGCAACAGGTCAGAAAGCCTTTCAGATTACATGGGGCAACACCCTTGAAATGCTTGCAGTAATTCCTCCGGTTTTTGTTCTGCTTGGATTATTGGATGTATGGGTGCAGAGGGAAACAATGATAAGGTTTATGGGTGATAAGTCAGGTTTTATCGGTGTAGCTATTGCATTTCTACTAGGATCGGCAGCTGCCGGTCCACTTTATGCTGCTTTTCCGGTAGCCGGTGTTCTGTTGAAAAAGGGAAGTAAGTTTTCCAATGTACTCATATTTATAGGTGCCTGGTCAACAACAAAGATTCCAATGCTGCTTTTTGAGGCTTCGGCAATGGGGTGGAAATTTATGGGGATAAGGTTCTTGGTTGATATTCCGGGTATTGCTATAATAGCCTATATTACAGAAAAACTTTTGTCAAAGCAAGACAAAGCCTTTATATATGAGATGGCTGATGGCGAAATATATAAAAAGAACTGACATAGAGTTTAAAATTAGAGGACAATGTAGATGCCACTAAAGTTGTTAATACAATAATAAGCATATTGGGGGCGATTTGCGGAGTAATAGCGGCATTTTTCATTATATATGAATTTCGTATGGTAATAGCAACATCACTTGGGCTTCCCAATATGCAGCCTACTATAGGTTCATTAATTATACTGGCTGTTGCAAGTCTAATGATATCTGCGTTCACAGTTGTGATAGCCTGCCTTTATTCAGTAATACGCGTTGGACGTTTGGAAACCTATATTATGATCTCAAGGAACATACAGGAACAAATACAGGTTTAAGCAGTTACTTATCAATCGGGACTTATACAATAAAGAACAATATATTAACTATGATAACACATGATGGAAGGTACAAGTATGTATTTCAAGTAGATGGGGATATACTTCTTTTTAAGGAAAATGAGTCATCAGCAGTAAATTTGACGGATGATAGATTTGGGATTAATATAACAGACAAAGCGGAATTCAAATTGAAAGAAAATTAATTTCAATTTTGATTGCCTCAGATAATGGTCCAAGTATTTATTTGTAAAGTCCGCGGAGAGTTATTACAAAGAACTGATGAGAGCAAAAACATCAGATGGATTTCCTTAGAGGAACTTAGTTCATATGTTAAAAAGAATGAGAGCTGTTTTTATCCTATGCATATTTTTACGCTGATAAAGTACTTAAAGTCAAAAAAACGTTAATAAATAACTATGGAAGAATAATCTATGAAGATATTAGCGTTTAATGGGAGCATTTATATTTTAATACAATGCAAAGTCCTTGCATATGGAGAAACCCACTTTCAGCATGACATGAGCGTTTATGACTTAATGAAGCGGAATTGGAGTTGGCTTACTTGTTGCAGTCGGAATAATAGGGCCAATAATGGTGCTTTTTATCAAGTGAGCCAATCACCTGATCTTCAGCCAGATTGGTATGGCGGTAAGGCTTAAAGCCAGTATTGATATAAATACGCATGCCAGCATATTCCGCTCTTTCCGCCATACCGTAACTGCATATATAAAGGTATAGTAGGTAAGATATACAGGCGCAATCATAACAAGCCAGTCAAACATTACTTATCATCTCCTGTTCGAATTGCTTCAGACGGACTTCCCTGTTTTCCTAATCGTCTGATTTTTGCTTCAAATCTTACAGATACCTGAGCCTGAGGGTATTTCCCCATCCAGTTATACCTCTCATACTCATCCCAGGTACTTAATTTTTTCCTCACCGCAGTAGACCACATGAAGGGATCACCTCCAAACTCTTCCTGCGTCTTTTCTACCAGTTTTTCGGCCTTCTCACTTATAGCCTTGGAAACATAGCTTTCCAGGAGCTGCTGATTTTCAAAGTTTTTAATGTAGTCAATACCGCTGGGTACTGCAAGTATATCAAATAAAACAGATACTTTAATATCAAGTTTGGGATAATCTCCTTGAGTAACGATTTTTACTTTTGTATCCTCCTCTTTAATAATTCTGACAGAAATTCTGTAATCTTTGTTTAATGGATCTTGGTAGGTAGATAATAACGAAGGTATTTGAAAATTTGGACGAAGAAGTTGGCTTAATCTGGTTTCTTCACCATTTAGTGTACCTATCATTTTCCCGTCTTTAAAAACAGCAGAACCAATCATTTGAATAGGGTTACCGCCGGACTTATTAATCTCGCTTGCCAGGTACTCGTCTTCATTGGCGGCTTCATTCGCGTTAAATTTTTGTGTAGTGCCATAAATATTTAAAAATAAACCAGCTTTCCCTTCTGTTCGCTCCAGCAAGGTATGCATAGTGGAGAGTGGCACTAAAGCGGTATCTTTCCACCGTTCTGACATAAACTCATAAAACTTGTGCGGCCGCGTCTCCAGCTTGGGATCATTTCCGCGTATAAACTCTGATGCCTTTTCTTTACTAACAACCAAAAACATATCACGCCGTATTTCCCTATCTCTTAAAGCAGCTTCTATATTAGAAAGAAACAAACCACTTCTTGCAAGCTCCTCACTGACAACCAGAGTTTTAGTGTGGGTAAAGGTAATCTGTCTGGTTACCGAGGCACCAAGCAGATCTCTTGCAGATAAAATATCAGGGACCTTAAGTGTTATAATCTCAGCAGGAGGTTCTTTCTGACTGCTTCCTACAACATTGCTGAAGCCTCCGCCTTGAGGGTTGGATATAAGGTATGTGATTTCTATTTTATCACTTCCCAACTTATCAAGACCGATAACAGAAACAAATGCCGATTGCTCCACTTCAATGCTATCCCAACATCCAGTAACTATAAACATCAGTGAAATTGATAGAAGAAATCCTTTTACTACTTTTAAAAAATCTATACTTTGCATTTAGATTTATCACCTCTTATCTTTGATAGCAGCCATAGTACGAAAGGAAGTAAAATGAAGATTAACCATGTACTTTTGAGTAAAATACTCTGGCGGTAAATTAATGTTGTTTGCATTATATTCCCTGGTATCATACCCAATAGTAAAACCAGTGCAGTAAATGGCAATAGCAATGGCTCAAACTCTTTCAGCCTCAATGTGTAAGCAAAAATAGCTGCTGTTAGATAAAGATAAATTGCATATCTTATTACTGAAGCTATGACCCAAAAGGCAAAATAGAATGCCTCGACGTTAATAAAGAATCTTCCCAGATGGATTAATGTAAGTGTCTGGTGAAAAGGAAACATGACATGGTTGACTGATGGATAGTCAAAAGTTGCAACATATATTGCATAAGAGCCTGCCATTTCTATTACACTTACGACTAGTCCAAATATAACAGGTATCTTGAAGTCCTTATAGGTTCTTACATGAGGAAACAGTGCAGCAAGCAAAATAATATCTCCGACGATTGCGTTATGTTTTACCGAAGTTTTTGTTAGTTCTATAAGTCCCGGTCCCCAAACAGGTGATAGAAAAGACAGATTGGCCTTCTTTAGGGCTAAAAATACGAAGATTGACAGAATCAGGGTGAGTAAAGGAAAGATTAACCATGCAGTACGGCCAATAACCTCCAGTCCACGTGATGCAATAAACCATGCTGTCCCCATTAATAGAATATATATAACCAATCTAGGCGTTCTGGGTAAAAACAATGTCTGAATAATGTCGACATAATCTCTGCTGTTAACAGTTGTCGCTAAAAGCATGATCAGAAATAAAACCATACTGATAATGAAACCTACATATTTCCCTGTTACAGTATATATTATATCAATCAGCCCTTTGTTCTTATATTTCTTCAGTAAAACTGAAAGAACAAGAAATGGAGGGATTATTACAGCACCAGCAAGGACAGGGATCATCCAGGTAGCTGTTTTGCCTTTATCAAATAGAAAGGTAGGTGTCATATCTGATAATTCAACTGCTATCATATACATAACCAACACGAATATTTCTCTGGAACCGATCTTGCCGTCAGTTTTATTTATCATTGGTTTGACCTCTCCTTTGGGTTTTTTGCCCTTACTTTATCCTGGGGATCTGTAAAGAACGGTCGAAGCCATTGTTTCCAAACTGGCGGGCGTAAAAAAGTATCTTTTGATGATGGATAATAGGGGGCTTTTGGTGCAAAAAAGGGTACATTAAAGGATTTTATTGACACCATGTATGCCAGACTACCAGCAAAGAATAAAGCTAGTCCATAAAAACCCATAAATGCGCCAATTAGCATATACGCAAATCTTCCGATACGTATCATATAGTTAGTACTATTTTCAGGAATGGCATAAGAAGCTAGTCCGGTAATGGCTACTACAATGACCAGAATAGGACTGATAATACCCGCTTGTACAGCTGCCTGGCCAAGTATCAGAGCACCAACAATACTTATGGTAGAACCCAGGGGCGATGGTACTCGTGCACCCGCTTCTCTTATGAGCTCAAAGGATATCTCCATTATAAGCACTTCAAGAAAGACCGGAAACGGGACAAGCTCTCTTGTTGCGGCAATGGACAACAGAAGGTCTGTAGGGACCATTGCAACATGGAAAACAGACAAGGCAATATATGCACCTGGTGTAAAAAGCGCAATCATATAGGAAATTAAGCGTATTATACGTATAAAATTAGCATAAGGCCACCTCTGGTATTGATCTTCAGCAGAATGAAAAAAAGACCATATAGTAACGGGCAGCACCAAACATCCGGGGCTATGATCAATCAACACAACATATCCTTCATTCAAAAAGGAGGCAGCCCTGTCAGGCCTCTCTGTATTAAGAACTGTAGGTACCAGTGAATATGGTCTTTCTTCTATATGCTGCTCTAATTGACTTATACCAATCATTCCGTCAACCTTGATTTCTCTAACTCTCTTTTTTACCTTTTCGACTAGCTCCGGGTCTGCTATATCTTTTATATACATGACTGATATTTCATAGGACGACTTTTCGCCGAGCTTGATCCTTTCAGCCACCAGTTTTTCATTTTGTACAAACTTTCTTATTAATGACCGATTCATTTCCAGAGATTCAACAAATGCTTCCTTTGGACCTTTTATTACGTTCTCAATTTTTGTTTGTTCAACACTTCTTGATTCAAACCCTGATGTACCAATAGAGATGGCTTCTGCATATCCATCAACGAATAGTATGGTATTACCCAGTATTATGTTGTTTGTGATATCTGAAAGGGTGGTTATCTTTTTTAAAACAGCAGCATGAAGTACCTTGCTCATGATATCTGCCAGTTGACCTTCTTTAATCTCGATTTGAACATTTTCAAGAAGGGGAGCGATAATGTGCTGCTCTATTTGTGCTTTGTCTGCAGCTCCTTGTATATAAATTAAGGTGCTGTTTTTGTTCAGAGGTTTTATATAAATTTCACGCATTATAAAATCCATATTTGTCGGATATTCAAAGATCTCCTTAACCTTCTCAAGGTTAATCTCCAAGCAACTTGAAATAGGAACTTCTTTATACTGATTATTGTTATTTTTCTTTTTTCTATTGAAAAAGCTTTTCATATTATCTCACCGTCTTTAATGTTATATTGATGTTTGGTTATGTTTGGATATATTGGATTATTAACAGAAAATGAATATGTTAAACATGCGGCGTTGGAAGTAAAGATCACTCAATAAAGGTGAGGATACCAATTCGCGTTTAATTTACATTATTGTAAATTATTTGATGTAGTATAAATTTATGAATTAATACTAAAGGTGATACATATGGCTAAAAAACAAAATGCCCTAATAAAGCTTTTATCGTATATGATCTATAAGGAAAAAAACAAGTTAAAGAATTCTATATTCCTGAAGCCGACGAAATTGGAAAGCAACAGGATAAAAGTAAAGGTACTAAAGAGAATACCACCCCTTCACAAGGGCAAAAAAGTAAAGGGATGAAAAAGCCCGTTCCGAAGCTAAAAGAATAGAAAATTAATAATTGTAAATAACTAAACTGATAAGAATATACCTTGGAGGAGATAATTTTATGTTTAAACACGATAAACAGTTATTGCATGAAGTTAGAGTCGATGCGTCAAATCCTAATTATGCGGCAATGTTGCAGGAACAACTAGGTGGGCCGCAAGGAGAGCTTAAGGCGGCACTGCAATACCTGTCACAAAGTTTCAGAATAAAAGACCCAGCAATAAAAGACCTGTTTTTGGATATCGCTTCAGAAGAATTAAGCCATATGGAGATGGTTGCAACTACAGTCAATATGTTGAATGGTCATAAATTAGATGCACACAATGCTACAGTTGGCAATATCGAAGCCCACGTATTAAGCGGACTTACACCGATGTTGACGAATGCATCAGGCCAGCTTTGGACGGCAGCATATGTAAACGAAACTGGTGATTTGGCTGCGGACATACTTTCCAATATAGCAGCGGAGCAAAGAGCTAAGGTGGTTTATGAATATCTTCACAGGCAAATTAATGATAAAGGTGTAAGGGAAACGATAGATTTCCTTTTAAACCGTGAAGAAGCACATAATACAATGTTCAGGGAAGCATTCAATAAAATCCAGGATACAGGTTCGTTAAAAGATTGGGGTGTTACAAAAGATTCAAAACTTTATTTTAATCTTTCTACTCCAGGTGGGCAATATTTTAATGCGGATAATCCACAGCCTGCAAGCTTTAGTAATCCAAACCCGCAGAACCCTTCACAACACTAGCATAGAGACGGGGGATGAAAATTGGCAAAAAAGGCAATGGTTTTAAAGCAGCTTGGAACACCAAAATATAAAGTGAGAAAATATAACAGATGCAAGCTATGCGGTAGACCACATGCGTATATGAGGAAATTTGGAATTTGTAGATTGTGCTTTCGAGATTTAGCATATAAAGGGCAAATACCCGGAGTTAAAAAGGCTAGTTGGTAAAGAAGCTATATTCATGGATGTATATGAGAACTTTCATATATACCCTTTTTAATACTACATGTGGTTTATGAAAGATGATTAACTGGAAAAAACCTATGGAGTTGTCAGTAAATATGAGACTATAAACCGACATATTCCAAACATGTAAAATAGTTACTTTTCAAGTTTGTCTTTGGGCTTACCCATAAAACAAAGTAAAGTGCTATAGCCTGCAAAAACCTAATCGGTACACAAGAATGTCAGATGACATTACTCGGGATTTGAAATTAAACCCCATGAAATGTAGTTTTCAGAATTTTTTGTGTAACTTTGGGTAACCGTAATTTTGGATGCACTCCCATATACAATTTGCACCCCCCTAGGGTGCAACAAATGAGGAAAAATTAAATTGTATCAATGACGCTCATTTAAAATATTGTTGAGAAACTGTGGAAAGTATAGGAATGGCATTAATTGAAGTTTGATTGAGAATTACCGTATCATTTGAGCATTTCTAAACTTAGGGGTGATTTGATGAATCAAAATCCGGTTGGGGTTATTGAATAACGGCTAGTTTGATTATGTTTTTGGTTCTGTCATTATTAACAGGATGTAGTTTCAATAATGATACAATCAACTTAAAGTACGGGACTTATGTGTTGGAACATACAGGAACAAATACAGGAGTAGTTCCTTCAGTTACAATCTCTGATGAGAATATTTCGTTTTCATTTGATGCTTTAAGCAGTTACTTATCAATCGGGACTTATACAATAAAGAACGATATATTAACTATGATAACACATGATGGAAGGTACAAGTATGTATTTCAAGTAGATGGGGATAAACTTCTTTTTAAGGGAAACGAGTCATCAGCGGTAAATTTGACGGATGATAGATTTGGGATTAATATAACAGACAAAGCGGAATTCAAATTGAAAGAAAATTAATTTCAATTTTGGAAGTTAAGTTTATTGACACTATTCATAAGATGCGGACAAGTTTTAATTGCGAAGAAAGGTAATATTTGGTGAGATGAAACAATTTATGAACAGAATTGAGATTTTAAGAAAAAATATAGATGAAATCCTTTTGAATATGTCAGATGTTGAAGAACGAAGATGTGCTTATTTGCATTTATATGGTGTAGCCCAATTTTGTTCGTTAATTTCGTTAAAGCGTGGAGAAAATGCTGAACTTGCAGTAATGGCGGGTATGCTTCATGATATATATTCATATGCTAAAATGGATACAAAAGACCATGCACATAAAGGTGCAATCCTGGCAAAAGAAATTTTGTCATCATTAAGGTTAACAAATGATGATGAAACTAAAATAATCTGTGATGCCATTTATACCCATAGTGAAAAAGAAATCGTGCATTCTGATTTTAATGAAATCTTAAAGGATGCGGATGTTCTTCAACACTGTCTATATAATCCAATGCTTGAAATCAAGGAACATGAAAAAGACAGGTATGAAAAACTTAAACTTGAATTTGGTATTTAATAGTATTATAAAAACTTATACAATATTTATATTCAGGCACTGAAATTTTAACAGTACAAAGGGAGTAATTTGAGAATGGAACTATTTACGATACCTGGCGTAGGGGGAATAATTGAAAAGAGTGTAGATGGTGTTGACTATATTTTAATACAATGCAAAGTCCTTGATTTCAAGGGCTTTTGTTGTTTTTAGGGGCAGAAAGCAACTTTTTTCTTTGAATCTGTATTAATTATGGAACATTTTTTGAATATTATAGCTATTCTTAAAGGTTTTCAAATTTTCGCACCAGTATCTGCATATATATCTAGTGGTGCAATTATTCAGGAACAATTCGATGGGGTGTTTATGGCATGATAAAAGCTATTGGTATTGGGAACAGGATTATGATGGATGATGGTATTGCCATAGCAGTTCTGGAAAATATAAAAAACATTCTGGAATCAATGGGAATTGAAGTCATTATAGGAGAAACCGATTTTCAGTTTTGCTTTCACCAGCTAAAGGAAGATGATTTTGTAATTATTCTAGATGCTGCACACTTAGGCACAGTAGCTGGAAGCATTCATTTATGCAAGCTGGAGGAAGCGATTACTGCATATGGAGAAACCAACTCTCAGCATGACATGAGCGTTTATGACTTAATGAGATTATACTCAAAGCCAATAAAAGGCCATATTATTGGGATTGAAATAGCAGAAGCTGAATTTGGATGTGAGATAAGTGGAACCCTGAAGAGGAAATTCGATGGTATTTGTCTTGAGGTTGAGAAAATTATTTGTGAAATGGTTAGAAGCTATCCAGCCTTTATTGAGTGAATAATTATGTAAATCACCAAAGATGCTCCTTCGGAATATACTTAATATAGTAGATTTATTGCCGGAGGGGAAAAAATGAGAGTACAAGATTTTTCAGGCAAAAACCTTGACCGTATTATGGCGGAAATTAATTATGATATAAACTTATTATATGTAATACCATGTGTATATACAAGAAATCTGATATTGAATCATTTAAGAGACAGAATATCTATGGTTGAATCTGTTACTGCAGCTATGAGCCAGACTGTGCAGCAGCAACTGCCGCCACTTCAACCGGGGGTTAGTTCTATAGCTGGTCAGCCTGCACCACAGCAACCAACGACGCCGGGAAACCAAACAACATTTACACTGCAAGAACTATCCAAATTTGATGGAAAAGGCGGTAATCCTGCATATGTAGCGGTAAATGGTACTGTTTATGATGTTACAAATAATGCTGCCTGGGCAGCTGCAACACACTTTGGCTTGACAGCAGGCAAGGACCTGACCAATGAATTTGCATCCTGTCATGCAGGTCAGCCTATACTGAGTAAATTAAAAGTAGTGGGAAAGTTGGTGTGAAATGAGCAATGGAAGCCTTACCTGCCCTGAATATAAAGCAAGGCTCAATACAGCCGCGAGTCTTGTTGAAACTGTTAAGACACAAGTCAGACAAGGTGTTTTAAAGAAAAGGAATCTTGTGTGGCTTGAATTGACAGGTTGTTCAGGAAATATCATATCACTTCTGGATGGATCGAATCCTGATTTCAAGTACTTGATTTCCCAGATGACTCATTTTATCTATAATAACAGTCTTTCAGCCAGCGAAGGGCAGAATGCTATGGAGCAGCTGTTTAGTGTTCTGGGAAGTGACTATATCCTTGCAGTTGAAGGAGCTATTGCGACTAAAAACAATGGCCTCTACAACATCATCGGCCGTCTGAACGGAAAGCTGGTAACTGCACTTGAAGCGGTGAAAACGCTTGGTGAGAAGGCTGCATTTGTTATTGCCATAGGTGCGTGTGCAACTCATGGAGGCGTTTCTGCAGCAAGACCGAATCCTGCTGAATGTGTCAGTGTGCAGAGTGTATTAAACAGAAAGGTAATAAAGCTGCCTGGGTGCCCATGTCATCCTGATTGGTTTATGGGCACATTGGCTCATATCCTACTTTACGGGGAACTTGAACTTGACAGAAGGGATAGACCTCTTTTGTTTTACAGCACCTTAATTCATGATAGATGTCCCCGTAGATCATATTTTGATAAAGGAATCTTTGCAGAAAAGTTAGGAGATAAAACCTGTATGTTCAAATTGGGCTGCCGCGGGCCGGTAACGCGTATAGACTGCCCAATCAGGCAGTGGAATCAATATGTGAACTGGCCTATTGAGGATGATACCCCTTGCATTGGTTGTGCACAATTCGGATTCCCTGACGCAATGGAACCTTTTATCAGCTACAATACCACAAGAGAGGTTAGAAGATGACAAAGAAGATTATTATTAATCCTGTTACCAGGATAAGCGGATTCATGGAAATTCAAGCGGATATTGAAAATAACCAGATAGTAGATGCTAAAACAGAAGGACTTCTGTTTCGTGGGTTTGAAAAAATGCTCCAAGGCAGAAGCCCCTTTGATGCTGTGTATTTTACGCAGCGTATTTGCGGGATTTGTTCAACAGCCCATTCCATGGCATCTACCCTTGCCTTGGAGGATGCAATGGGGGTTGTTCCGACTGAACAGGGTAGATATTTAAGAGACATCCTCCATGGATGTGAATTTCTTCAAAACCATATCCGCCATTTTTATCAGTACACTATTCCCGACTTTGTAAAACTGCCCGAAGATTATCCTTTGTTTAAATTAGAGCATAGTGATTTCAGATTGCCAAAAGAAAAGAATGACAGATTGGTCAAGGATTACTTTGATTCACTTGACTTGAGTCGGAGTGCACACGAGATGCTTGCTGTACTTGGTGGAAAAGTTCCGCATAACCATGGTGTGTTTATTGGTGGTATTTCCACACAGGCAACGACCGACAAAATCATCAAAATAAAATCCATCCTCCATTCCATCCGTGAATTTATTCATGATAGAATGCTCCCGGATGTTTATACAATTTCTGAATATTATAAGGACTATTTCGCTATTGGCAGGGGATATGGGAATCTTTTAAGCTTTGGTTGCTTTGACAACTATAAGACTCTAGGCACTCTTTATGTGAATCCGCTTGTTTATACAGATGGTAGAATAAGCACCTTCAACCCGGATTATATTACTGAAAAAATCGATTATGCCTGGTATAAGGATAGACAAAGCAGCGGTAAACCCTTTGAATCTGACCTGGGACGCATGGCGAGCAGTGAAGCACAGTGTAACGACCAGCCGGAAGCTGATATGAATAAGCCCCAGGCATATTCTTGGGTAAAGGCTCCGCGGTATAATAATCTGCCTTTTGAGACAGGTCCACTGGCAAGGCAATGGCTCTCCGGTGAATACAGAAATGGTATATCGACCATGGATAGAACCATCGCCAGGGTTCTGGAAGCTAGAAAGATAACATTAATTATAAGTACTCTACTTGAGAATCTTATTCCCGGCATATCTGTACAAAAGGAATATTCCATTCCAGAAACAGCTGAAGGAAAAGGTTTGATTGATACCACAAGGGGCACTCTGGGACACTGGCTCAAAATCAACAATCAGGTTATTTCGTTTTACCAGATTATTACTCCATCTGCTTGGAATCTTTCAACCCGAAGCAGTAACGGTTTGAAGGGAACTGCGGAACAGGCACTTATCGGTACAGCTGTGAGAGATATCAATAATCCTGTAGAATTAGGCAGAACCATACGGTCTTTTGATCCTTGTGTTTCTTGTGCAACACATATTTACACTGGGGGAAAGCACATTAATACCATACAGGTTATTCCTTGAACAGCACTTTTCTTGATATTGTACATATAGATACATTTTTACTCAACAAACCCGGAGTATAACCGGTTTGAGAACTGGGGCATCCGTAAGTATTATAATTAATGCGTTATAATAAGGTTAGAATGAATTATTCCACTGACACATGACAATAATCTCATAAGGCACAGTTTGGGCAGGAATACTCATTGTTGATGCTCCAAAAACTACAATTAAATTCCTGTTTGCAACATTAGCTGTAAACTGTTGCCCATTTTCTTGTATTATTTGAGTAAGGGGACCAATTAAAAGCTTTAACGTACCATCACTACTTACTAGTTGGGTGTTAAAAAAATCTACCTTTATGTTCTGATTTTGTGTAACCCTTGCCATTACAATTGCACGATATTGAGGGGGATATATTAGTGGGACTGGGGCATTGAGATCATAAAATCCGATTACCAGATCTCCAACTGATATCATTACATGGTGTATAAAGTAGGTGGTTGGCGTTATTACGAAGTTAACTGTATTTCCATCTCTGTTTTGGACTGTCATTAATTTATAACATACTGATGGTGATTCACTTCCTGTCCAGAAATCGCTGATCATGGTAACTATGCCGAAAAAAGAACCAAAACTTGCCATTTTTCTTCCTCTGCCTCATATAAATACTCTACAATATTATATGAAACATTAGTATATTATGTTAATATATTTGGTGTACTGGATTTAGCCTGATTCATATAAGAAAGATATATGCGTTATTCATTGGAGTAACAAAATATAAATGGTGCTAGAAAATTTTCTGTTTTTCATAGTTTTGTCACAATTGAATAATAGAATGAAAAGTGAACTTAGATAAATGTTTTGGAAGGTGGTTGAAATTTGTGATGGGTAAGAAAAGTTCCGGTGTTATTCGATGGGCAGTTTTAGGGATTATTCTTGGTGGGTCTATGTTGATTCACTACCTTCATTTAGTTGGTGGGGTAAGGTACCCTTCGGTACATTCCATTTGCCCTTATGGAGGGATTGAAAATCTTTGGGCATGGTTGGCTGGTAGGGCAAACATACAGAAAATATTCTCAGGAACCATGGTACTGTTCTTCCTCACAATAGTTTTTGCCCTTATTTTCAGGCGCAGCTTCTGCGGAAATATCTGTCCTTTTGGTGCATTGCAGGAGCTGTTGGGCTTAATCTCACCGAAAAAAGTCAAAATCCCGGAAGTAGTAGACAAGCATCTTCGAAAAGTGAAGTACATCATACTTATCCTGTCAGTGTTTATGGCATGGATCACTCTGTCCTTGTGGCTTTCACCCTTTGACCCTTGGGCTGCCTTTGCTCACATATATAAAGGGGAAGAGATGATTGAAGAATACCTTATAGGGACTATTGTCCTTGTAGCGACTGTTATTGCTTCATTATTTATTAGCAGAGCATTTTGCAAATACTTGTGCCCTGCAGGGGCACTTTATGCTGTGATAGGAAAACTTAGTCCATATAAAGTCACCCGTGATCCGAAAAAATGTATAAAATGTGGAGTATGCACTCAAAAATGTCCTATGGATATTGAGGTTCATAGCTGTGAAAGAGTAACAACAGCTGAATGCATTTCCTGCAATAGATGTGTAGAGGTCTGCCCGGGGGCGGGTTCAATGATTTATACAAAATTGGCCCGATTCAATTTCAAACCCTTGGCTTCTGTAATAGTAAGTGTGACAGTTTTTTTTGGAAGTATTTTTCTTCTGGATGCAGCGGGTCTTTATACGGTGTCACTTCCTACAGAGGCAGAAATTGTAGAAAAGGCAGAATACCTTGGAATCAGCGACTTGAGGGGGTCGATGACAATAGAACAGGGAGCTTTCTATACTGGAAAAGAGCTTGGAGATTTTTATAAAATAATGGAGATACCAACCAATGTACCAAAGGATACGCTGCTGAAATACGTCAATCAATATGTACCGGGGTATGATTTCCATCTGATGAAAGCAAAAAAAGGTTCTGATTGAAAACAGTACTGTGTGTGACTTTGTTTTAATTAAAGGTTAATTAAATTACACAAAAACTATTGACAAATCAGCCTGTTCTAACGTACACTATATTAAAGTCAATTAAGTAAATATTTACAAATAGAGCAGGCGATGCACTCTTTGAGTGTGTGGGGCTGGGCTGGCAAGCGAGCTGGCAGCAGGAAAAAATACCTGTGGGACTATAATTCAGTAAAAATTATGGTGCCATAGGTATTTTTTGTTGGGCATAAGAGAGGTGATAATCAAGAAAGCTACTCATATGGGCATTCAAGAGCTTTAAATCTTATTTTGATATATTATTGAAAGGATAGGGAGCATTCTATGATGAGAAACTCTACCAATATTATTAAATACAAAAGACTTGCACCCATATATGATGTGCTGTTTAGCAAATTGCTTGGCAGTGCAAGAAAAAAAGCGTTTAATTTACTTCAGTTTACTGATGGCAGCAAGGTTCTATTAATGGGAGTTGGAACAGGAGAAGATTTTAAGTATATTCCTGACCGTTGTACGTGTGTCGGGATAGACATCTCTCAGCCTATGCTGGATAAAGCAAGAAAAAAGACTGAGAACAAAAGTGTTGTACTATATAATATGAATGCAGAAGAATTGGAATTTCCGGATGGTTCATTTGATTATGTAGTACTCAACCTTATACTTAGCGTGGCTGAGAATCCACAAAAGGTTATCAATGAAGCTATTCGAGTTTTGAAGGGTGATGGGCAAATTTTAGTTTTTGACAAGTTCGCAAATAAAAGCAAAAAGATTTCCCGTATCAGATTGGGAGTCAATAAAGTTACTTCTTTTATAGGTACAGACATTAATAGATGTTTTGAAGATAATATTTGTGACGTTCCTTTAGAGATTATCAAAGACGAATCGTCTTTCTTTAGAGGAACTTATAGGAATATATTGTTGGTGAAGAAGAGTTAAAAGATAGATAATTATGGCAATAGATGTTTTTACCACTCCTTAAAATGGGGGATGTAAAGATATATAGCAAGTCTGAAGTAGAAAGGGGAAAACAAAATGTCAAATGTAGAAGAAAAGCTTGCAAAGTCATTGACTGCAGAAACCACAGAACTGATTCCGTACCTGCCTTATCTATTACAGGATTTATGGGAATTGGGCTCATCTCCAAATGTTATTGTTGATCTGATCTTAAAGCATATAAAGGTATCATGGGAAACGAGGGTACTTGATTTGGCTTGTGGAAAAGGAGCTGTAAGTGTTCAAGTAGCAAAGGCAGTAGGTTGTAGGGTTAAGGGTGTAGATATCATTCCTGAGTTCATTGATTTTGCTGACAAAAAGGCTCAAGAATATGGTGTTGAAAACTTGTGTGAGTTTAAGGTGGGAGACATAAACGAGGCGGTAAAAATAGAAAAGTACTATGATATTGTTATACTTGGTGCTGTCGGAGATGTGCTAGGAAATCAGGAAGAAACAATACTAAAGTTAAAAAGTACGGTGAAAAACGGTGGGTACATATTTATAGATGATGCTTATGGAAATGACGATTCAGATGGGAGATATCCTACAAGAGAAAAGTGGCTTACGTGCTTTCAAAATGCGGGAGTAAGGCTTCTTGATGAAAGGTTAAACGATGAAGATGAAATAATAAGTATTAACCATGAGCAGCAATCGCTTATTGAAAAGAGAGCCAATGAACTGAAAGAAAAGCATCCAGATAAGACATATCTGTTTGAAAGCTATATAAGGAGCCAGCAGGCTGAATGTGATGAACTTGAGAATGAAATATCAGGGGTTACGATGCTTTTGCAGGGTAATCATTAACTCGCACCTGTTATACCATTTAACAGAAGCGGGATTAATGATGTATTTGTTAAGGCACCATGGTGGAAGCTTTCCAAAAGACCGACCTTTGCCAGATCAAAGGATAGAATTCGGCAGGCAGCCAATCAAAGGCCAAAGCCACCCACCAAAAAATAACCACGTTGAATATGAGGACCATACTATGAAAAAACTCAGAATTATTCTTGCAATATTTGTTTTTTTGAATATTTTGCCTTTAATCGGCTGCTGGGACATGAGGGAAATCAATGAAATCGGTCTTGTTACAGCTGTTGCGGTTGACAAAGGAACCGGAAACAACAAGTATTCTGTGACTGTTCAGATAGCCAATCCGACTAGTGAGAATACCAGTGGGAGTGAAAGTAAAGCAAAGAGCACGGTTTGGATAGGTTCAAAAGAAGGAGCATCTCTGTTTGATGCGACAAGGGAACTGGTAAAAATATCGTCGAGAAGGATTATGTGGGTCACAATGATGTTGTGATTATTGGAGAAGCACTGGCCAAGGAGGGTATTATACCTGTGGTTGACTATTTTATGCATAATCCCGAGCTTAGAATGAAGGCGGCTGTCGTTATTGCAAAAGGTGATGCTAAGGACTACATTATTTCAAAGATAGGGATGGAAAATCCATCGGGAGTATCTTTTGTTTTACTCGAGGGATACAGACAAATTACAGTTGAAACAGTTCAATCCCGTATGCTTGAGATAAGTTCGGCACTTAAAAGTGAGTATGGAAACCCTATGATATCCGAAGTTAAAATTAAAAAGGATTCCATGCTCTCTGAAAGCGACAAGCAAACTGATGAAAAATATAATGAAACCATTGCACTGGAAGGTACTGCTGTATTTAAGAAGGATAAAATGGTTGGATCACTGACACCCGAGGAAAGTAGAGGCATAGCATGGATTTTAAACCAAACACAAAATACAGTATCCTTTATACACTGCTTTGTGCCTATGGTGTTTTTCTTGGAGTGGAAGTAGTCGTAAGGTTCTCGCTGGTCGGTTTTATAATGTTGGTGATGATAACTCTTACCATGGTTACCAGTACTATAGAAGATTTGAAGACGATTAATTTATTCCCGCTTATGGATAGAGGATTTCTTGCGAATACAGTAGGGAGTATGTATTTGTTTGGAGATATATCAATGGCTGTGCTTGCTGTGGGAGTTATATATCCCATGCTGAACAAAAAGAAGAAGGTACTTGGTATTTCCTTCTGGTCAATGTTGGTTGGGGCATGCCTTGTTGTAATTTGGCCGCTTTACGAGACGATGGTCTTAGGGCCTGATTTAATGAAACAGTATGTGGTGGTTTGTATGTAGCAAATCAGATGTGCCCAGCTTACAAAATACCTTCCCAGGTACGAACTTATCATGGTGAGCTTCTTCACATTTACAGTGTTTGTACAGTCGGTGGTAATGTTTCATTGTGCAAAGCACAGTATTAAGCAGCTTACAGGTATTAAAAAGGATTGGATAATGATACTGACGCTTACCGTGGTATTAATTCCTGTAACCTATTTCATGGCAAAGGACCATAATGATTATATTAATTTTTTATCCTTCCCATATGCTCAAATCAGTGCAGTACTTGGAATAGGTCTTCCAATTATTCTGTACATAACAGCTTTGTTAAGGGGAAGGCTTAAAAGTAAGAAAAAGCAGAAGGCATAGTAGTCTCTATTTAGGTATTTAGAGCTGCAATATTTTCACCTCTTTTGCGTTAATTCTAAAATACAGTGCACATACTACTGATTTCATAGTAGATTTATAAATTTATGCTGAAATATTTCACGTTTAAGGCTAATTTCTTTTTTAAGTTTATTCCTTTGATATAATTTCGTTGTAAACAAAAATTTTAGATAAAGGGGTAATTAAAAATGAGTAAAGAAAAAATGAGAAATCCATTAGCTGAAGAAAAAGTAACAGGCCCAATTAACGGGGTAGTAGAAGAAATCAAAGGCCAGGACTTGGATGAAAAAGCAGGAGCAGGAATATCTACAGCAATAAGGATGACTGTTGCTGGTAGGTGCGGAAGAATGGTAACAGTTTCATATGAATGCACATCACCTCATGTATCATGTGGTTAATGGAAAGTGAAGAAAAAATATTTTATAGAAGGGGGAAACAAAATGAGTAAAGAGAAAATGAGAAATCAATTAACTGAAGAAAAAGTAACAGGTCCAATTAGTGGAGTAGTAGAAGAAATCAAAGGCCAAGACTTAGATGAAAAAGCAGGAGCAGGATTGACATCAGCAATCCAGATGACTTTAGCCGGCAAGTGCGGAAGAATGCTGACAGTATCATATGAATGTTCATCACCTCATGTATCTTGCGGTTAATGGTAAGGTGAAGTGAAAAATAAATTTAAAGGGTAATGAAAAATGAAAAAAGAAAAATTGAGAAATCAATTAACTGATGAAAGAGTACCGGGTCCAATAAATGGGGTAATAGAAGAAATCATAGATCAAGATTTGGATGAAAAAGCAGGAGCAGGATTAACATCAGCAATCCAACTGACTTTAGACGATAGGTGCTATATAAGATATATAACAATATCTTACGATTGTACAAATAATCCTTATCTTTGCTAATTCCGGCAATCATATGAGTATACATAAAATAATTAATCTTGAGGCTATATGAACAATAATTATAAATTACAAGGCTGGACTATTTGTTTTAAAATAATCTAGCCTTGTAATTTAGGGTTGATAAAAGGAATAACTAGGTGGAGGAAAGTACCATGAATAACAGTTTACAGTATAATCAGGAATGTAAGAAAATAATTGAAGAGGATAAAATTATTAACTACTGGAGAAGTCTATTTCCTGAAAAAAAGAGACAATACAAAATCGAAGATCTTTTGGGGAAAATATCCGGAAAAACATTAGATTATTTCTTGCAAAATTATAATAAGGAAGAAGAAATTTTAGATGAAATAGATAAGACGTTTTCTGATTTAAATGAAAGCTGTTACACGAAAATACTGGACGAAATATTGTTGAAACAGACTAAAAAAAATATGTGGTCATTTTTCTTTAAACCGGTATTGCTTTTATACATGGATAGATTGATGAAACTGGCCCAATCAAGCGATATTTTAGAAGATGGGGACTTATTTTTAGAAAATATGATAGATAATATACTAGATAAATTAACAGCATTAAGTTATCGAACTATTATTGTAGAGACAAATATCGCTAAATTAGATAAACGATTAAAGGGTGAAACAAGTTTAGAACGTGGAAAGTATTACACACATAATCTTTTAAGGGATATGGATTATCTCAAAGAAGTTTACTTTGTATATCCGGAATTATATAAAGTTTTAAAAAGAACGATTTTGTATAATGTTTGTTATTTTGAGGAGATTATATCAAATATAAAGTCCAATTTGAATGAATTGGAAAAGACATTTAAGGATGGTAAATCATTAGGTAAGATACAAAGCATTATGCTGGGGAACGGAGATACGCATAACAATGGAAAAACAGTAGCAACCATTAAGTTTAGCCGGAAAGTTCTTATGTATAAGCCCAGGAGCTTTTCTATGGAAAAAGCATATGATTCGTTCATAAAATGGGTTAATAATAGAATACCTGGATTTAGTCCCTTGAATACTTGTAAAACATATGGCATCAAAGCTGCAGGGTGGATGGAATTCATTGAACATAGTGAATGTAAAGCCATGGAAGAGGTAAATGAATTTTACCTTAAGATGGGAGAACTGCTATGTTTGTTTTATACTTTAAATTCAAAGGACTGTCATTGTGAAAATATAATTGCTAATGGGAAATATCCCATATTAATTGATCTTGAGACAGTACTTCATACGGATGAATGCCATAAGAACGAGGAAATTGATTCTGTAGAGGCCTATATAGACAATTATATTCAAAACTCTGTTAATAGTGTGTTAATATTACCTGCATTGTTACAGAACTTTAATACAAATGAGGTAATGGAAATAGGAGCTATCGGATCGGGAAAAGCAAAGAAGTCTCCCTTTAAAACTCAAAAAATAACAAACTTTGATAGTGATAATATTTCAGTAGAAAATGTATATAAGGAAATATCGGATGCTGGAAATTATCCTCTTTATGATGGCAAAAAGGTTGGAGGAAATGGATATATCGGATATGTAAGGCAAGGTTTTGTAAGTACGTACAAATGGATTTTGGAAAACAAAGATGAGTATATAGATAAAATAAAAGAATTATTCAATAATGTGGAATGCAGAGTGATATATAAAGCAACAAATGACTATAACCAGTTGATATCAACAAGTTACCATCCTGATTTATTGCATAACGGAATGGATCGGATAGTCTACTTCCATAGAATAGGTATCTTGATTAAAGATATTGATAATTTTGATGAGCAGAAATTATACCAGACAGAAATCGAAGCTATGCTTAATGGAGATGTTCCTTCATTTATAATTAATGCAGATAGCCACAAAGCAATAAATCATAAAAATGAAGTTGTTTATGATAAATACAAAAAAGTATAATTGAAACATTAGAAGAAAAAATTATGAAGCTAAATGCCATTGATCTAGAAAGGCAGGTAGCACTTATTTATTTGAGTTATATAGGGTGTAAAATGGAAACGGATTTACCGGATAAAACAGAAACTCAATTTTCAGACGGTGATGATTGCGGAGTAAATTATGATTATTTAAAAGAAGCCCGTAATATTGGTGAAAAAATCATTGAAAGGGGCTTTTCGGTTGTAGTAAATAATAAAAAAGAAAATAGTTGGATCTGTTACACAGGTTTTGGAGATGATTATTATTCCGTTAACCCGGTAGGGTGGGATTTATATAAAGGCAATTGTGGAATGGCTGTATTTTTTATGTATTTAGGAAAGACATTAAAAAAAGAATCTTATATCCAATATGCAAAAGACACTCTAAATTCAGTAGACAGGATGATAAATATTAATAATGTGAAAGACATTGAAGCAATGGGATTTGGCGTGTTTACAGGAATATATTCTTATGTCTATACCTTGTATAAGTTTATTCAATATGGTCTATATAATGAAGCTGAAATCAAAGAAGTATGGGAACGTATTTATAAAATATTTGAGTTTACAAATGAGAATATAGGCAAGCAGGACAGGATAGATGTTCTTTCCGGAATTAGCGGTATTATGGGGGTTTTAACTACCATATATAAAACCCTGGATATAAAGTATCAGGAAGTTGTGAAAGAGGTATTAAGTAAAATTGTAGACAAGTTAAAGAAGGAAGTAATTTACATATCATCTGAAGAGATTTCATGGACAGATAACGGAGATATTGGATATGCTCATGGAAATGCAGGAATTATGTGTCATTTAGCTGGATGTTATGAAATTTTATCAGATCCGGACATTTTAGAAATGATTTATAAGTCACTTAATTATGAAAGAAATACACGGTTTAATAAAAACGATAATATGTGGATGATCAGAGAGAAGGCTCATTACTACTCATGGTGCAATGGAATAGCCGGATTACTGCTATCTAAAATAATGCTATATCAGTCAAATGCGAAAGATGAAAAACTAATAGGAGAGATAAAACTGCTTATTGAGCAATTAAAGAAATATGGCTTTGGCAATGATTTTAGCATTTGTCATGGTGATATCGGAAGCATAAGCATTTTAAGATACGCTGCAGAATTTATGAATGATACTCAATTGATGAAACAATGCACATATACACTTAATAAATTTATACAGAATTATCTTGTTGAGCAGGCTCAAAGCCTTTATACCCTTGAAGATTGGGGGATAATGGCGGGTAAGGCTGGGATAGGATTAGGATTGCTGGATGAGTTTAATCATAATAATTTTATTGCAGAATTACTAAGTTTCAAATAATACCCTAGGACATTTAGAATATGAACATTATAAAGTTTTTGGTTAGAAAAGAGGCAGATAAATGAGCAAAGTATTACAGGTAATAAATATTTACAAAGAATATGGAACAAAAGAAAACCGTACACAAGCGATTAATGGTATTTCATTTGAAGTAGAAGAAGGTGAATTTCTTGGAATTATGGGTCCATCAGGTTCGGGGAAATCTACTTTATTAAACTGTATTTCCACAATTGATACCATATCGGCAGGACAGATTAAAATAAATGACAGGGATATTACAACGTTAAAAAATCAAGAAGTTGCAGCTTTTCGAAGAGAAAATTTAGGGTTTATATTTCAAAACTTCAATTTGCTGGATACCTTAACAGCCTATGAAAACATTGCATTAGCTTTATCCATTATGAAAAGTCCTGTATCTGAGATGGAAGCAAAAATACTTAAAGTAGCAAAAACATTAGGCATAGAAGAAGTACTGCAAAAATATCCTTATCAAATGTCTGGAGGTCAGCAGCAAAGGGTTTCGGCAGCAAGAGCTATTGTATGCAATCCATCCCTGGTGTTGGCAGATGAGCCTACCGGTGCATTAGACTCTCGTTCAGCAAAAATGCTTCTTAATAACTTGGAAACTATGAACGATGATATGAAGGCTACTATATTAATGGTAACTCATGATTCCAATACAGCAAGTTACTGCAAAAGAATTCTTTTTATAAAGGACGGAAAGATTTATAAAGAATTACTTCGTGGAAGTGATGATAGAAAAGTCTTTTTTGACAAAATAATGGATGTGGTTGCTGCTATTGGAGGTGAATAGGAGATGTATTTTAAAATTATATTTAATAATGTAAGAAAGAATATTAAAGATTATAGTATTTATTTTTTGACATTAATGATTGCAGTAGCATTATTTTATGCATTCAATTCTCTGGATTCACAAACTGCATTTAAAACAGCCACAAGCGATGCAACAAGTAACTTGTCCAGGCAGCTGATTTCTGTCCTGTCAGTTCTTTCTAAATTTATTGCATTTATTTTGGCTTTTCTTATCATATATGCGAATAATTATTTACTAAAAAGAAGAAAAAAAGAACTGGGCATATATATGCTTTTAGGTATGGAAAACCGCAGCATATCCGGTATTTTTGTTGGGGAGACAATTTTAATCGGTATATTTTCATTTATATCCGGCATAGCGATTGGATGTCTTTTATCTCAAGGAGTTTCTGCTATTGCACTGAAAATGTTTGCCATTGATTTATCTCAATATCGTTTTGTATTTTCTATATCATCACTGATAAATACATTAATTTGTTTTTCTATAATATTTATTGTTGTTATTATTTTTAATGTAAGAACAGTTGCAAAAGTTAAATTAATAGATCTATTAAATGCAGGCAGAAAAAATGAAAATTTCGCTGTAAAAAGTAAAAAGGCTTTAGCGGGTATTCTGTTTGTTGGACTTTGTATGCTTGCTATAGTAGCATTGCTTATTTATAAAAAGAACGGGGCAATTTCCAATTCAGCAATTTTTTCAATAAGTTTTGTACTTGGAATTCTTGGAACTGCATGTATTATGTACTCGTTTTTTGGAGTGCTCTTTTATACACTGCAAAAGAATGTGAAATGGTATTTCAAAGATGTTAATGTATTTTTAATTCGTCAAATCAGTGCCAAGATCCAAACGAATTATTTAACCATAACAATAGTATGTTTATTATTGGCGGCTACAATATGCATTGTATCAACAGGAATGGGAATAGCACTTTCCTTAAATAGTAATGCAGCCGATGAAACACCCTATGATTTTATTGTTCTAAAGGATTTGGAAAATAAGAAAGCAGATAAAAGTGAAACATTTCAACAATACTTTTCTAAAAAGAAAGTGGATTTAAACGAATACCTGAAAGAACAGATTGAAATAAGTATATATGAAGAAAAAACATTTACCTATAATAATATTATTGCAGATCCGGATAAATTGTTTAAAGCAGATGCTGACTTACTGGAAGAGACAGTTCCGATAATCTCCATCTCTGATTACAATAAAATATTGGAAAGTCAGGGCAAAGATAAGATTGATTTAAAGGAAAGCACATACCTGATAAATTGTAAATATAGAGGAACTAAGGAATTATTGCAGTCTTTCGTAGAAAGCAATAAAGCAATAAATATTGCAGGTAGGAAACTTACGCCAGAAATGGGTAGAATCAATGAAGTGGTGTATTATTTGTCCAGTGTAGGCAATAACGATCATGGAACAATTGTAGTGTCTGATAAAGTTATTGCAAATTTAAATAAAACAAGTATTATTTTGAATGGAATATTTAAAGAAGACAGCAATAAACAAAAATTCGATAATTTATTGGTGAGTTTTATGGGAGATCCACAAAGTCCCTATCAATCTCTAACAAAAACACTTGTATTTGAGGCATATTACGGAATGTTTGCCATGGCTGCATTTGTTTGCTGTTATATCGGAATTATATTTTTAATCATTTGTGTGGCAATATTGTCTTTGCAGCAGTTAACGGAAACATTTGATAATGTGTATCGTTACAATCTACTTCAGAAGTTGGGTGTAGAAAAGAAGCTTTGCTACCACACAATCTTAAAACAAATAGCTATTTATTTTGGAGCACCACTGATGCTTGCAAGTATTTATTCTATCGTAGCTCTTCCCAGTATTATATCCAAAGCCAGTGTTTCATTAGGATTGGATATTGGTGTAAATGTAGGATATATCATCGTGTTGTTATTGATAATATATGGCGGATATTTTTTAGTAACTTACTTTAGTTGTCGTAATATGATAAACGGTAAGTAATGACCGAAATAAGTTACGTGTTCAGATCATTCAAACGGAAAAAAGAAGGTGAATTTGGTGAAGCATTTAAGAAAAGTCCCATACATTGAACAAATGCAGCAAACCGAGTGCGGTCTGTGTTGCATAGCAATGATTCTGAAATATTATAAAAGTAATGAAACATTGGGAAATATCAGGGATGAACTAGAGGTAGGCAGAGATGGATTGAAATTAGCTCATATGGAGCGATTTTTTCATCAAAGAGGAATTGAAACAAACATATTACAAATGAGTAGTGATGAGTTATTGCAAGTCAAACTGCCGGCTATTGTATTATGGGATAAAGAGCAATATGTTGTTTTAGAATCAATAAATAAAAAAGAGGCGGTAATAGTTGATCCTGCGTATGGAAAAATCAAAAAAACATTTGAAGAATTTAAAGATGAATATTTAAATGTGGTGATGACTGTAACACCGACTAAAATGTTTGTACCAAAGAAAAGAAAGCATTGGGTCTGGGGCAGCTTGCTAAAAAGAGTAGGACAGAGGAAAGAAGTTTTTTTGAAAACAGCGGTAATATCAATAATTACTTATAGTATACAGCTTATTTTACCGATTTTGATAGAAAGTATGATTGACTTAACGACGAAAGGAACAGATAAAATGCAGGTTAAATACTGTATATATTTTGTTCTGGCAACTATTTTAATATATGGAGTTATGTCATTTATAAGACAAAAAAGTGTTATAGACCTGCAAATGGAAATAGATACCCATCTGACAAAAGGAACATTTACTAAATTAATGAGGCTTCCATATAAATATTTCGAGAGTAGGGCAAATGGAGATTTACTCTTTAGACTGAATAGCTTAAATATCATTAGAGATCTTATTTCCCATCATATTATTACAGGAGTGATTCAGTTAGGCTATGCTATTGTAATTATAGGTTATTTGCTGGATAAATCCGTTATGTTAACTTTGGTGACAATGGGTATTTTTCTCGGCAACGGATTGTTTATATTTGTGATGCGTCCTAGGATTTTAGAAGCCAACCAATATCAAATAATAGAAAATACAAAACTGCAATCTATTCAGACCGAAACAATATATTCTATATTTGGCGTTAAGGCATCAGGTATGGAGTCTGATGTTGAAAACAATTGGAATGACAAATACCAGAGAAGTATGAGAGCGTATAAAAAGAAGAATGTCATATTGAATGTGTATCAAACAATTATTTCCATATTCCAAACTGTAGGACCATTCTTTGTATTATTGTTAGGATTGAAATTATGCACTATGGGAAAGTTAACGATAGGTGGAGTAATTGCCAGTTATTCGTTGGCAAGTATATTCATTTCAACAAGCGTTTCATTATTTAACATGTGGAATGATTTTAATTTAGCTTCTTCTTATTTAGAACGGATTAATGACATTACAGAAGCAAAAGAAGAGGTAAAACCTGAAAAACCAATAATGATTAATATCACGGGAGAGGTAGAGTTCAGAAATGTATCATTTGCATATACAAATACATCTGATTATGTAATCAAAAATTTAAGCTTCAAAATAGAAAAAGGTAAGAAAACAGCAATTGTTGGAACATCAGGGTCAGGAAAAAGCACATTGATAAAGCTTCTGCTAGGTTTATATGAACCGACAGAAGGAGAGATATTTTATGATGGTGTTAATTTGAAAGATATAGATAAAACAGAGTTAAGAAAACAAATTGGTGTAGTTCCTCAGGATATGACATTATTTAATAAAACAATATTGGATAATATTGTGTTAAATAGTGAAAAAATTGATATGGAACTTATAAAAAATGCAACGGATATAGCCCATATCAGCCGGGAGATTGACGATATGCCAATGAAATATAACACATTGCTGTCGGATATGGGAATGAACCTTTCAGGTGGACAAAGGCAGAGAATTGTTCTGGCAAGAGCAGTTGTAAACAACCCTAAGCTTGTTCTTTTGGATGAGGCAACCAGCTCATTGGATACTATAAATGAAAGAAAGATATCTCAATATTTTGAGAAAAACGGTAGTACCCGTATTGTAGTAGCACACAGAATGTCAACAATCATTGATTCAGATAAGATACTGGTTCTAGACAATGGATATTTAGTTGAGCATGGGACACACAAAGAATTGCTTCAGGAAAATAAGGTTTATGCAAAACTATTTAATAGCAAAAAAAATAATGCCTATAAGTCAGCATAAGGGGGAAAAAATATGTTTAGAAAAAAGAAGGATAAGGATAAAGAATTAAAGACTGTTTTAGTAGAGTTGTCAGATGCAGAGGTAGACGGAATTGTGGCAACTGGTTTTTATAATTCAAATATTGATTATATGAAAGAGTGTTATAGCAGCCGGGTAAATGAAACAAGGTCAATTTTGTCTAAATTACATATGAAGTAGGGGGAACAAGAGCATGAGAGCAGCTCATATGAGAAGGGTTCCATACATTCAGCAGATGCGTCAGACAGAATGTGGTCTTTGCTGTGTTGCAATGATAATGCAGTATTATAAAAGTTATGATGGAATCCATATAATTCGTGAAAGTTTAGAAGTCGGAAGAGATGGTTTGAAAATTTCTCTTTTGGCAAAATATATGAAAAGCAGAGGATTGGAAACCAAAGTATATAGAGCTAATGCAGAGGCGTTACCGCAATTGGAACTTCCGGCAATAATTTTCTGGCATAATGATCATTTTGTTGTTCTGGAAAAAATAGATGACAAAAGTGCCACAATAGTAGATCCGGCATTTGGCAGGAGAAAATTGAAGTATTCAGATTTTTGCCAAAATTATTCAGAGATTATCCTGACTGCAAAACCTACAGAAGAATTTATACCGGTTAAAGAGAAAAGAAATTTGTGGATCAATGCATTTAAAAACATAAAAATAAAGAAGATGCTATATGTAAAACTAGCACTTATATCTGCTGTAATTTATGTTACCCAGATGATAATTCCTATTCTAATTCAGCATTTAACCGATAATATTGGGATGACAAAAAGCGGATTAGAGGGCAACTATTATTATTATGCAGTCAGCATAGCGATATTATTAGGGGGATTTTCATTTTTAAGAGGAATGAAGATTATTGAGTTGCAAATAGATATTGATAAGCATTTAACCAAAGGTACATTTAAGAAAATGCTTAGTTTGCCATATAAATTTTTTGAAAGCCGTTCTAATGGAGATTTGTTATTCAGGCTAAATTGTTTGGCAGTAATAAGGGACTTAGTTTCTGAGCAGATAATACAAGGTATTTTACAGGTTGGTATGATGGTTTGTATTTTAGGATATATGTTGTCCAAATCTGTAATAATGACGGTAGTAGCCTTGATATTTTTAGTAATTAATATTTGTTTTATTATTAAAATGAAGCCAACATTAATGGAAGCCAATCAAAATGAAATTGTTGAAGATACGAGACTGCAAGGAGTTCAGGTTGAAGCTGTTTATTCTGCATTTGGAATAAAAATTGCGGGGATGGAAGATGAAATTTTAGAGAATTGGACCCGCCGATATGAAAAAAGTTTAACTGCATATAAGAAAAAAAATATGATCAAAAATATAAATGATACGGTATTATCAGTTCTTCAAATGTTGGCTCCGTTAGTTATGTTGGCATTGGGTATATTCCAGTATATGGATGAGCTCATCACAATGGGAGAAGTTATTGCCATTTATACTTTAGCAAGTAATCTTTTTTCTACCGGTATTTCAGTATTTAATATTTACAACTCTTTTGTCTTGGCGACATCATATTTAGAAAGAATAACCGATATAATAGATGCAAAAGAAGAGAGGGTACCGGATAAACCGATTGAACTGCGAATTGCGGGAAATCTACAATTAAGCAATGTATCTTTTGCCTATACTAATAATTCAGACAATGTACTGGATAATATTAATCTGGATATTAAAAGGGGTCAAAAAATTGCGGTTGTAGGGGCATCAGCTTCAGGAAAAAGCACTTTGGTAAAGATTATTTTAGGTCTTTATGAACCTAAATACGGAGAGATTCTATTTGATGGCATTAATATAAAGAATTTGGATAAAGGAATGTTAAGACGCCAAATAGGGGTCGTACCGCAGGATATGTCTCTATTTAACAAGACTATATATGATAATATATGTATTAATAAAAAAGTAAGTAATGATACGGTAAGAAGAGTTGCTCAGATTGCTCAGATAGATGAAGAAATACAGCAAATGCCAATGAAGTATCAAACATTGGTATCTGATATGGGAATGAATTTATCCGGTGGACAAAGGCAAAGGATCATATTAGCCAGGGCATTATTAAATAAGCCTGAATTGATGATATTGGATGAAGCAACCAGTGCACTTGATTATATAAATGAAAAAAAAGTATCAAGATATTTTGAACAGGTAGGTTGCACTAGAATAATAATAGCTCATAGATTGTCTACCATAATAGATTCAGATTGTATTGTAGTAATGGATAAAGGCAAAATTGTTCAGACAGGTACGCATGAAGAATTATTAAAACAAGGTGGTTTATATGCAAGCCTTTATATGAGCAGGGAACAGAGTATTGCAGTATAATGCATTTATACTGGATAATCTTCCTTTTATTGAATTTTATTTATCATTAGCTCGATAGAGCTTTTTTTATTGCACAAAATTCAACATTTATCGTTAATGACTAATATTTTAGCAGTAATTATATTCTTTAATAAAGGATTTATCATTAGCTATTCAACTAACACATGTTGTTACCATTTGCAGCCTATACCGCATTATAATTGTATACTTAAATTGTGCAAAGTAATTAAATCATACAGGCAAAGAGGGGAGCAATGTTATTCTACAGAAAAATATTGAAACCCTTGATATATATAACTTTGCAAAACAAAAGTGTAATATATTTTTACACTAACTTAAATGAAAGGAGGGATAAAGATGGAAGATAAGATAATAAAGCCTATCAATCAGGCAAATTATGATCATGATGATGCATTCGTTAGTTTTAATATTGACTTTTGTGATGTACCATACTTGTGTGATGGGGATACTTGTGCAGATTGTCCATCAGTTTGTAAGAAAGACTAATTTTAAGGCCAGGGATACATATCATCAACGTGTAGTAGCTTTAAGTTAAATCAAAAATAATATTTTCTAATTAAAAGAAGGGTGGAATAAAAATGGAAGATAAAATTATAAAGCCAATCAATCAGGCAAATTATGATCATGACGATGCATTCGTAAGTTTTAATATTGATTTTTGTGATGTGCCATATTTATGTGATGGAGATACTTGTGCAGATTGTCCATCAGTTTGTAAGAAAGACTAATTAAACTAATTAAACTAATTAAACTAAAAAAGGGAGCTGTTTTAAAATAAATTTTAAACCGGCAATAAGCTGTTGATTTATTTTAAAACAGGCTCCTTATGTATAGGTAGGATACTGATTGTATAAATACGGAATAGGGTTTTAAGTAGAGGTTAGATATGGATAATTTTAATGTTAGAACGATAAATGTATTAGATAAGAAATTTATATTTTTTCCATATTCACTTATTTTTTTTGAAAGTAATGATTTGATTGACAAATTGGTCTTATTACTTTCTAAAAAAAGAAGTGAAGAGTTTATACTGAATTCTGTGGGAGAAGATATCGAAAGTGCCAAAATTGTTTTGAATCAGTTAAACGATTTAATGATTTTAGAAGAAAAATCTAAAGAATTGATAAAAAATAATAAAAGCAATAATGCTATATCAAAGTTAAAGTTAAAAGCTGCTCAAATTAACACAATAAATGCATGCAATTTAAAATGCAAGTATTGTTTTGCTAAGGACGGCAGTCATGGTGAGAATAATGTACTAAGTAAGCACATGGTAAAAGATATTATTGATTTCTTATTGAAGGAAGGTATTGGTGAAGATGAATTAAGTCTGACAATAATTGGGGGAGAACCATTATTAAATTTTCCGGTCTTTGAAGAAATTATTAATTGTGCAAAAGCAGAGGGAAAAGCCCAAGGCAAAGATATACGGTTTATAACCACAACAAATGGAACTTTAATTAATGAAAGAATCGCAAGTGTGCTCAAAGAAAACAATGTAAGCACTATGTTGAGTTTGGACAGCCATGATAAAAATACCCAAGACTATTTAAGACCATCAAATACAGGCACAAGTTCCTACGATATGATAAACAATTCCTACTTTAAATATCAGTGTTCTTCCAAAGAAAAGAGTAAAGTACATGTGACAATAACTCCTTTTAACAAAAACATTTATGACATTGGTAAAAATTTTTTTGAAATGGGTTTTAGTCATGTTCATTTTGAAGAGGTAATTTCCGAACAGGATGAATTTAAACTCACTAAAGAAGATGTGGACATATTGAAAAAGGAATATGAAAAATTAAGCCTTTATTTATTAGAGAAAATAAAAAATAATCAAAAGGTTAGCTGCTACCCTCTGCTTGATGACATAAAAAGAATTAATGAAAGAAGATTAAAAATTAAAAAATGCGGAGTATTAAATAATATGATTGGAATATCACCTGATGGGAATTTATATCCTTGCGATATGTTAATGTGGGGTGATTATAAATTAGGCAGTATTAGTACAGGAATAAATTATGATAAAGTTAATGATTTAATAATAAATCATGATTTAGATCTTCAATGTAATGAATGTTGGGCCAGGTACATATGTGGAGGGCAGTGTCTAGGAGAAAGAGAATTGATTAAAGATAAAGAGCAAAGAAGCTACCGATGTAGTATAAAAAAGCACATCGTAAGATTAAAGCTTTATATGCTTAGTGAGTTGGGCGGCAAAAAAGAATATATAGATAACTTATAGTAGGAGGTTTTTGTATATGGAATTACCTAAAGGATTGAATCTCTTAACCTTTGAAGAAGAAGGAAAATCTTTTTATTATGATGGAAACAATGGAGTGCTTTCAGAAACAACTCCATTAATGAATGAAGTATTTAAAAATTGTGATAAAGAATATGGATATATAGTAAAAGAGTTAAGAAAAAGATATGAAGAAAATGAAATAAATGACCAGTTTATTGAATTGGAAGGCCTTGTTGAAAAAGGGTTATTTAGTCCTAAAGCCGATGTGGTCTATTCAAAATATAAAAAGTATAGTGAAGTGACTGAGGAAGAATGGAGCAAAGGTCATGGGCTCATCTGTATTTGGTTAAACATTTCCTATGACTGTAATTTAAGGTGCAAGTACTGTTTTGGCGATGGAGGAAGCTACGGATTTGAAAAAGAACTCATGTCTTTAGATGTAGCTAAAAAGTGTATAGACTATTGGTTTGAGCATTTAAATAAAAATGCAAAGACTGTTTATGTTACTTTCTTTGGAGGGGAACCTTTACTTAATCAATCCGTTCTTAAGTTTAGCATTGATTATATTAATAAGTATTTTGAGGGTAAAGATGTTGAAGTTATTTATAGTATAACGACCAACGGTACTATAGTAAACGATGAAATAATTGATATTTTTATAAAAAATAATATAAATCCACTAATAAGTATAGATGGTATAAAAGAAGTTCAGAATTGCAACAGGCCTTTTGCTTCAGGAGCAGGCAGCTTTGATGCAGTCAGAAAAAATGTTCTGAAACTAAAAGAGCATTTTAATTTTTTAAGGGCTAGAATGACTGTAACAAAGGAAAATGTAAAATACTTCAAACAATCTGTTGAGGAAATTTGGGAAATGGGTATAGAATATGTAATGTACGATGTTGTAGCTTCCAAGGCAGAATTATTAAGAGTTACAGAAGAAGATATGGAGAGTTTGAACAAACAAATAAGCGAACTTACAGAAATAACATATAATAACATCATATCAAATAAAAATAGAGTGCTATGGAGCCTTTTAAAGCCAGCAGTCAAAATAAATGATAGAAGTATGAATGGAAGCTGCAGTCTTTATGGACTTACAACTATAATTTTTGATCCGAAGGGAAATATGTATAAGTGCCATAGACTTGCAGGGGATAACTCTTTCAAAGTTGGTGATTTAGATAGTGGTGTTGATTGGCAGCTATTCAGTAAGAAACTATCCAAACCGGAGATTGAAAAATGTAAGAGTTGTTGGGCTAGAGCAGTGTGTCAGGATGGCTGCAGCCATATAAATTATGTATATAGCGATGACAATAATTTAAATGCACCTTATGATCTTTGGTGTAAGCATAATAAATTTATTATAGAAAAAAGTTTAAGATTGTATACAAGGCTTCTTTTAAATAATAAAGAGGCTTTTGACAAATTCTTTAAAAAAATAAAGTAGAAAGGGGGAAAGTTTATGGATAAAATTTTAGAAAACAGATTTTATACATATCAAATAGATGATAAGTATTTTTACTACGATTCCATTACCTCTGTTATATCTGAATCTACAATTAAGCTCAATAGCACGATAGAAAGATTAAAACATGAAAATATTGATACAATTAAAAACAACGCAATGAAGGAACAAGACATAGAAACCTATAAGTATATTAGCAAATTGGAAAAATTAATTAAGTCCACTGATTATTTATGCGACAATGGAGTACAGTTTACTAGAAAGAAAGCTCAAGTAAAAAACTTAGCGGATGATACCAAGACTTGTAATACTCTTTGGTTATCTATATCACATACTTGTAATATGAATTGCATTTATTGTTTTGGGCAGGGCGGTAATTATGGAGGGCCGGAAACAATGATGTCAAAAGAGACAGCAAAAGAATCCATAGATTTGTTTTTTAGTAAAGTAGATAATAACACAAAAAGAATAAAGGTTAATTTTTTTGGCGGAGAGCCATTAACCAATAAAAAAGTTCTTATATATTCTGTGGACTATATAAATAAAGTGGCTGTTAAAAAAGGTATCAAGGTGAAGTACTTGATAGATACTAATGGAACTTTGCTGGATGATGAAATAATCAATGTTTTTATTGAAAACAATTTTGAAGTAATAATAAGTATTGATGGGGTTGAAGAAATTCAAAACAAAAATAGGCCATTAAGAATAGAAGGAAATTCCTTTGAAATTATAATGAATAATGTTAGAAAGCTTAACAGATTAAATAAGAAAGTTACAGCAAGAATGACTCTGACAAAGGACGCAATGAGAAACTTTAAGAAAAGCGTTTTCGAATTGTGGGATAGGGGATTTTCTTATATTTTTTTTGAAATGGTATCAACATCAATGAGCGACTTAAAAGTAACAGGAGAAGATCTGGAAGAATTCAGACAGCAGCTCAGTGAAGTTGCTGAAGTAACCTATAAAAATATAATTTCAGGTATAGATAAGGAAGTATTAAATTTAACTAAAAAATTTGATATTATCCATAAAAGAAACATAGGTACAGAATGTTCTTATTATAGTCCCTATACTCTGATGTTTACCCCTGAAGGGGAAATATACAACTGCTTTTGGATGTTTGGAAAGGAAGAACATAAGATAGGGACGATTAAACATGGCATATGTAAAAGTGTAAGAGACAGGGTATATAAGGAAGATGACATGTGCAGAGCATGTTGGGCTAAGAGGATATGCGGAGGCGGATGCCTGTGCAAGGAGATCACTCATAGCGGAGAAAAAGAGGATAATTTCGAGGTGTATTGCAATCAAAGAAAGATTGTAATTGCAGAAGTTTTAAAACTATATACAAAACTTTCATATGAAAATGCATTGGCAAATATTTGTGGGTAAGGCATGATTGAAATATTACTTACCGTTTTGACCGTGTGTTCGGGAAAGTTTATTAATAAATTAAGTGATAGAAAGAGAGGATAATGTATGTCCGAATATGTATTAGAGGTTAGAGGACTACAAAAGGAATTTAGCAAAGGAGTAAAGGTAGTTGATAATATCAGCTTTAATGTATCACATGGGGATACATTTGGCTTTTTAGGACCTAACGGAGCCGGTAAAACGACTATAATCAGGATGATATTGGGACTGATAAAACCTAATGATGGGCAGGTTTTTATAAATAATGCTTCAATACAAGGGGATTATTTTAATGCTATATCCAAAGTAGGTGCATTGGTAGAAGGGCCGGCCTTTTATGATTATTTAACAGCTAGAAAAAATCTCGAGATATTCGGTGAATATTCAGGAGGTGTAACCAATGAGAAAATTCGCAGTCTCTTGAAGCTTGTCAATCTTGAAGATAGGGCTGATGAAAAGGTAAGCAGTTATTCTCTTGGTATGAAACAAAGATTAGGAATAGCTCAAGCGTTGCTTAATGATCCTAAATTATTAATTCTGGATGAACCTACCAATGGCCTGGATCCATTTGGAGTAAAGGATATGCGTGAACTTATAAAGTCATTAAGTCAACAGGGAATTACCATACTGATATCAAGCCATATACTTTCGGAAATAGAACAGATATGTAATAAGGTTCTAATAATTAATAAAGGAAAAGAAGTTGTTATAGGCAAAACTGAAGATTTGATCAAGAAGAAAAATTTATATGAAATTATATGTGATGATATCGATAAACTCAGAAGTATTAAGGCTAAGTATGATTATTTCAATATAATAGAAGAAAAAAGTGTAAGGTTAAGAATCAACGATATTACGCCCGAGGAACTATTAAAGTTACTTATTTATGAGGACTTAAAAGTTAAAGCATATTATCCTGTTACCCTCAACTTAGAGGAATATTTTTTCAATGTGTTGGAGGATAAGTAAATGCCAAAAAGTATAAAAAATGAGTATACCAAAATTAATGACTCTATTCTTGGGAAAGCATCATTTATTATATCAATCGCCCTTACAATTATTTATATGGTTATATACGGGGTAAGTTTAGATAAAAATCAAAGCTTTCTCAGTTATTCAGCAGAGGTTTTTGAAAGAGTATCATTACTATACATTTTTAGTTTTATTGCGGTTACACTAACTGCACTGCTTTTTGCAAGAGAGTTTCAAGATAGAACTATAATATATGTATTAATTAGACCCATAAAAGCCAGCAAATTATTCTTGAATAAAATTTTTGCGATTGCCTTATATGTTTTTAAAATAATGACACTGTGCTTTTTTATACCCATGCTGCCAGGGTTGATCATTTTTAAATTCCAATACTTTAACTTTGATGCTAACTGGGTTGACAGTATATTAAAGATGGCATTGTTTTATGTAAATAGTTTAATTAGTATTTTTCTTCCCATAATAATATGTGTTCTCATTAGTTTGATTAGTAAGAATCAGCTGATTTCTATTATAAGTACTCTTGTGGTGTTTTTCATCGGTATATTCTTGAACTTAACTGTAACCTTTGGAAGTTTCCAAACAAAAATGTCAGTTATACCTTATATAGTTATGACAAAGTATATTGAAGAAAAGTTCAATATATTTAAAGACTACTTTATGTATTACACTTTTATGCAGGCAATTTTCTTATTAATAGTATTTGTACTTTGTTATAGATATTGGACTAGAATAACTAAACATGCCTAGAAAATTAAGTCTTGTTGGAAAACTCAAATTGATACAAGTTACAAATATATGTTTAAGAAAGGAGCTTGAAATGATAAAGCTATTTAAAAATGAATTAAGGAAATTTTTAGGCTTAAGGAGAATATATATTGTATATTTAGTTACAATGTTATTTTCTTTACTCAGCATTTTATCAAACAATCAAAAGTCTGCATTATTTACTCCGATTAGTGCAATTCAATTATTAAATACTACTTATATAATGGCTATAGTGGTTTCTATATTTAGTTATTCATTTATACTTGAAACTGAAAATAAAACAATAAAAATATTAAGGATGAAAAGCATACAGCCTGCTAAGATTTTATTTGCAAAGTTTTTGGTAGGGATTGTAGGTATGCTTATATTATTTTTAACTGTATTAATCGGTACTACAGCAATAGCTTCATTGATTTATGAAATAAAAGGTGTGGATGTAACATTTTTAAAAATGCATCTTTCAAAGGAGCTGGCTATTCCCTTTATAGCTAAAGTGTATTTTTTTCAATTTTTATGCTCGATTTTTGTATTTAGTGTAAGCTTTTTTATTTCTATCATATTTAATAATATTATTTTTACCCCAATTGCAACAACAATTTTTATTATGATACTAGATACATTAAATATGGTAAAAAGATATTTTAGTTTAGTGAACTATATCCCGCTTAATTCCAATAATGTATTTAGAGAGCTGGTTAATCAGCCGGACTTTTCCAATTTGTACAGAAGAACCTTAGTGTGTTTGATCTATAGTGCCTTGTTATTTTTGTTAAGTGCATATGTATACAGGAAAAAAGATATAACCGCATAAATACCTATAAAATTTTTAAAGGAGATGAAATTATATGGATTATCATTGTTTAACACTAATATATACAACTAAATGTACAGCAGAATGTGATATTTGCTGCTTTTATTGTTCACCAAAAATAAATGAAAAGATGGATTTAGCTAAAGCTAAGGATTATGTAGATCAGGCTGCTAAGATAAAGGATATTACTACTATCGGAATTGCTGGAGGAGAAGTCTTTATTTATTATGACGAGCTGCTTGAATTGGTAAAATACATAAAACAAAACAGGATGAAGGTATCATGTACAACTAACGGATTTTGGGGAACGAGTGAAGAGAATGCGTTGAAGATAATTTCAGAAATAAAAGAAGCTGGATTAAGTTATATGAAGCTTAGTGTAGATGATTTTCATGAAAAGTTTGTACCAATAGATAGAATAAAGAATGTATTAAAAGCAGCATATAAATTAGAATACCCTATTAGCATAGGATGCACAGCAACTAAGAACAGCAAAAGACTAAAGTATGTTGCGGAAATTTTAGAGGATGAACTTGAAGGATTTTCGCTAATGGAATTTCCTTGTTACCCTATAGGAAAAGCTAGAGATAATAACAATAGAGAAGAGTTTTTGTTGAAATACAAGCCTTATACCGGCAAATGCAAGGAGTGGCATACAATTACCATAATGCCTGATGGAGGCATATATCCTTGTGGATCATGCTGCGGAACCATTCCTACGAGACTTTTGGGAAATGCCAAGGAGCAAACCTTGGAGGAACTGATTACAAAGGCGGAAAATGATCCATTGAGAAGGATAACTATGGATGAAGGTGTAAAGTGGTTTTTTGATACCATAGAAAGAGAAAAACTTGATATCAAGATAGAAGATAATTATGTAGATGTTTGTGACGCATGCTATTCAATATTAAATGACAATAGAAATATTGAGATTCTTAAGGCTTACATAGATCATAATTAGGGGGAGGCAATTAACATGGAAAATAAATTCCTTAAGCAGTATTATAGCATCTTTATTAAGCCTCATCTATGGAAGCAGATAAAATCGCTGGCATATCTTTTAATATTTACTGCAGCCGCTGTTATATCACCGCTTATAATAAAATATATTATTGATATAGGAATAGGGGAAAAAAGATTAGATTTGTTATATTATTTATTACTTGCTCTTTTTTTAGATGGTATAGTAATGATAATATTTTACTATTTAAATACTATGGAGTGTCTCAAGATAGGCCAGTCTGTTGTGCTTAATTTAAAAAAGCTTGCATTCAATAATATATCAAATTATAATTCAAAGTTTTTTAGCAAATATAAATCAAGTGAAATAATGTACATATTGGGAAACGAAGTTGAAAGTGCAAAAGAAATTGGTGTAACAATGTTTAGCCAATTGCTGATTAATGTTTCAAAAGTTATTGGCTTTTTAGTGATTCTATTTAACTTAAGCTATCAAATAACCATATCATATACCATTCTTATTGTTGCTTTTACATTTTTGCAAAAAAGGTTTGGCAAAGTTGTTAAGGATAGATTCCGAAAGCTAAATGCTGAAAATGGAGAATTGTACTCTATAATTCAGGAGTACGTTTCTAAAGCTCAAGCGATTATTACTTTTAATGTAGCCGATTTCTTTTTAAAAAGATATGAATCAAAACAACAACAATATTTCAAAAAAGAATATGATTATAGGCTGACAAATGTTTTTAATCAATTGATAGTTGTAATTGTTAGCGTAATAGGATATATGATTGTCTTTGGTCTAGGAGGAGTCTATGTTGCGAAAAATATAATAACAATAGGTTCTCTTTTTTCTATAAATATATATGTGCAAAGATTATATGAATCAATAACCGGAGCGTCCAATTGCTATATTGAATTTCAAAAAATGAAGGTTAATATGCAAAGGATTTTTAGTATTATTGATGATGAAAATAGAGTGGCCTACGGGGATGTAAAAAAAGATATTTGTGGGAATATACAATTAAAAGAATTTGGATTAAGTTTTGATGATCTAACGCTATTTAAAGATTACAATTTATCAATTAAACAAGGTGATAAGGTAGCATTCTTAGGTGATAATGGATCTGGAAAGACTAGTCTGATAAATACTTTGTTAAGAACAGTACCTTATAGTGGAGGGAACATATTAATTGATGGGGAGAAAATAGAAAATTATAACTCAGAAGCTTTTAGAAGCAGTGTAGTAGGGGTTAGTCAAAAAACATTTATATTTAGTGGAACCATAAAAGAAAATATAATATTTTCAAATACTGATGTTAATGAAGATCAAATATATGAAGTGCTAAAAAAAGTATTATTATATGAAGATGTTTTAAAAATGAAGGATGGATTAAATACGGTAATTGGAGAAAAGGGTATAGCACTTTCAGGCGGGCAAGCTCAAAAAATAGCACTTGCAAGACTTTTTTTTATAAACCCATCTGTAATAATTTTAGATGAACCAACCTCGGCTTTAGATGCAAAAGCTGAGGAAATAGTTTGTGATAATATATTTAATCATTTCAAAAAGAATACCATTATATTTATAACTCATAGAAAATATGTTTTAAAATATGCTACTAAAATAGTAAATTTGACACCGGATTTAGCCTTTGAAGAATGTATATAGATAGACCATTTTGGTAAAAGGAGGGACAAAATGATGAAAATACTTTTTATAAATTCTATTCATGATGGTAAAGTAACTAATCAAATTGGTACTTTAAGTTTAGCTACCATCTTAAATAGTAATGGTCATAATGCTGAAATTGCAGACTTTAATTATCTGTTTAAAATGGGAATAGTGAAAAAGAAACATAATAAACAAGAGGATATACATAGTATGGGGAGTTACATTCTTTCTAAGGCACCGGATATTGTGGGGTTTAGTTGTATGTGTAATTCTTACCATATATTCATTGAGCTTTCTAAATACATTAGGGAGAAAAGTCCTAATATTAAAATTCTTTTTGGGGGGCCACAAGCAACCTTAACAGCAGAAGAAACATTGAAGGCTTTTGATTGGATTGATTTGATCGCAATGGGCGAGTCAGAAAAAAGTATAGTAGATATAATGAATGTTTTTGAAAACAACAGCGGCTTTGAGGATTTAACTGGAGTTGCTTATAGGCAAGACAATGAGATTATAATTAAAAAAAGCACTCTTATTGAAAACTTAGATTACGTTCCTAAATTGGATTATAGCTTGTTACCTTATTTTGATAAGATTTCCCTTGTGGAAATAGATGTTGGACGAGGATGTCCTTTTGAATGCAGCTATTGTTCTACCAAAACCTTTTGGAAAAGAAAATTCAGAATAAAAGCGGTAGACCAAATAATAGAAGAAATTAAGGAACTGTATTATAAACATAATAAGACCAAATTTAATTTTGTACACGACCTTTTCACAGTAAACAAAAATATAGTTTTAGACTTTTGTAATAAAGTGATTGGGCAAAGATTAAAAATACGCTGGGGATGCAGTGCCAGAATAGATACATTAGATGAAGAACTGGTGAAAAAAATGGTTGAGGCCGGATGCATCGAGATATATATCGGTATAGAAACAGGCTCACCTAGAATGCAAAAAATAGTTCATAAAAATTTAAACTTAAATCACCTGGATGAAAAACTAAAATTGTTTAAAAAGTACAATTTAGAGATTACTTTTTCATTTATATATGGTTTTCCGGAAGAAAATGATGAAGATTTAAGGCAAACTATGGAGGTGATTCAAAAGATATATAGTTATGGATTTAAAAAGGTTCAACTTCACCAATGCTCAATATTAGCAGGAACAGAAATGTACAATAATTATAAAGAAGATTTGGTATATCAACAAATTATACCGGATACTGTTGATAATAATAATATTGATGAGTATAAAGATATTATATTAAGATATCCAACAGTGTTTCCTCATTTTTATAACCTATCCGAAGAAATAGCTCCAAACATATATAGGTACCAATATTTAGATGAGTTTGTGTGCCACAAGATGAAGTTTTTCAATCTCTCAATGCCTCAAACCTATAGACTATTAAGGACCTATTTCAACAATGAACTTATAAAGATATATAATGATATTAAAGAAACATGCAAAGATATTTTGGTGCCCATAAATGATGAGGTACAAGCAAAAGAACTGGAGCATGGAAAGCAATTGGCTGAATATATTAATAAAAAGGATTTTGGAATATATAAAGATATAATCAGACAAATGTTTAAGTATGAGTTGGATTACCTGGAGTTTAAAAACAATTCTGTTTGTGATGAAGAAAAATTAGCCCAGTATGATTTTAATGTATTAAAGATTGAAACTCGTAACCTTGGATTTAAAGAGATAGACATAGGAAAGACAGCAGTAAGGTTTAAAAATAATAATGCTAAGGAAATTATAGTTGAAAAAATAGTCGTATAGCTTATATATATATTATATTAAAAGCATATTTTTGTTATTACGGAGGTAGGACAATGAAAAAATACGAGCTCATTTTAGACTTGTATAATGAAATGCCTCATATAAATGCTATATGTGCAAAATATGTTTGTGGATTAGGTACTAATGTTATATTAGTAAAAAAAGATGATGCAGAAGATATTGAAATTAACATAAGTATAAATACTCCAGTAAATAACAACAAAGGTATTTCGCATATAGTGGAGCATTGTGTATCGAACGAACTTTATAAGTTGAAAAAAGATCATGATTTGTATTATCAAAAACAAAGCACATATATTGACAAAACACTTTATAAATTTGGTTTTCATCAAAGCAATACAAAATATATTTATGATATCTTAAATGCAATATTTAATTCCCAAATTGATGAGCTTGATTTTATGAGGCAAGGTTGGAGATATGAATTTAATGACAAAACCGGCAAGCTCATAATTAACGGGGTGGTATATAATGAGATGAAAGACGTATTTAATTCACCTATAGCCAGTATAACTAAGTATATACCATCTTCCCTTTATAAAAATTCTCATTATGGATATATTAGTGGAGGGATACCGGACGAAATAATTTCTCTTGAATATAAAGAGGCAGACCTTTACTATAAGGAATTTTATAATATCAATAACAGTACTATAATCGTGATTGGTAATTTTGATTTAAATGTAATGAGGAACTATTTTCAAAAGATCATATTAAAAATTTATGAGAATAACCCAAAAAGTTATGAAAAAAAGGGTATAAAGGTAGAAGTACAACGCAATGATTTGCAAATGGCCTATCAGGCATTTAATAAAAAGGATTTAATGGATAAATACTTTATTAGTGTTAATTTTTCTGTTAAGAAACCTGAAGATATTTTTGAGTATGGCATATACAATATCATACAAAGTTATTTCAATAAAAACAAGATTAACAGTAAAGAGTATAATGTTAAAAATTTGAAGGTAATAACAAAGTTTAATAATGGTATGCCTAAGCCCTATTTTTCATTTATAATGGCCGGTAATGATATAATTAATAGAGATTTAATGCTCAAATTGATAAAGGAGGAAATGATAAAATTAACAAAGCACTGTATGAATAAAATCTTTGAAGAGGATATCATTTCTAAAGGAAATTGTAATTTATCCAAACTGGAATTCTGCAATAGGATTTTAGAAGCGACCTTGTATGGATTAAATTCTTTTGCTTATTTAGTAGACTTTAAAGAAAAATATGAGAATAGTGAATCCTTTTTAAGTACTCAAATTTCAAGCTTTATCTGTAGGAATTTTATTGAAAACAAGAATTATTCATTTATAGTATTAATACCTGAAAAAGGCTTGATATACCGAAAAGAACAGGATTTGAACAGAAAATTAAGTGAAAAATTATCAAGTATTACTAAAGAAGAGTTTCAGAAGATAAAGGATATCAAGAAAGAGCTGCTTAAGGAAGATAATACTCTGGTAAATTTTCATAATAGTAGGGATTTATCATTCTCAAAATGTGATGACAGGTTTTCAACTGATAATTATTGCTTGGATAAACAAAATATAAACAGCATTACTGTATATAATTATTATAGTGATATTGATAATAATAATTATATTAATTTTTATTTTGACCTTTCAAAGATAAATCCTAAATATATAAAATATATTACATTATTATCTCTTATACTTTTTGATATTCCGGAGGTTGAGCACTATATAAAAAGAAATAAGATGGAAATATTTTGTTATATGCTTCCTCTGATTAATCCTAAAGACAATATATTTATTAATTCAAAATTTGTAATCAAAGGATCAAGTGATAAGAATAAAAAAGAAGAGATTTTCAAGTTTGTATCCGATTTAAAAAAAATAGTTGATCTTAAAAAGAATAGCAGTATTATTGGAGAAATCCTGAGGGAAGTAAAAAACAACTTTGAAGATAACATTCATGTAAAGGTGCACAAGACAATTGTCTCAAGAATTACAGCATATTTTTCTGTTGAAGGATATGAAAATGATAATATAGAAGGGATATTGTTCTATAAGTTTATTGATAGGATATGCAAGAATTATGACGAAATGCAGCAGGATGTTATAGAAAATTTAGAATATGTTTTTGAATATTTGTTCAATTCAAATAATTTAACAATAAGTGTATATTCAAATAACTCTGAGGAAATGAGCTGTATTATTGATAAATACTATAATAGTAAAATCAAGCGGGATTTACGTGATAGTTATAAACTGGATAAGTTGATACCTAAAAATGAAGGAATTATTATACCTTCAAACGTCAATTATGTAATACAAGGATTTGATTTTAGTATACTAGGTTATGAATATGATGGTGCGACACGTTGCAATATGAAAAGTATTGCCTGAATAGCAAAGACTGTTCTAAGAACTAATAATCCGAAAAGTCAAATGATAGTGTAACAGCTTGAAGGGCTTTCTCTGATATTCCGAATAGCATTATTATTAATAAGAATAACGATGTTATAAGCTCGGTGAAGACGGCTGAGACTACACCCTAACAAGTAAAGTTGAGGAAAAGCGAACCAGAGGTGGTCGAGTGTATGATAGGCCGGGGGTCCATAAAATATCTATGGTAAGTATGTTCCTATATATAAATGGGACTGACAAAATTCTGAATTTAAGGGTCTAAAATTCAATAGAGCAGAAATGCTCTACCCACTAAAGTTGTGGGGCTTGTGAGGATGAGTAAAATTGTCATTATGAAAATCCTTATACTGTTACAGGCAGTATCGAGATTGTTGTAATATACAGTATGTATTGTGCAACAATCTCTGCAAGCAGGCCCATAGGAATTACCTAAGGATATATGAAAGGATAGGATTATTGGAACGTGGTAAGCTGATAACATGGAGGACTTATTTCCTGTGAAGTGGTAGTAAGGAAAAATGTGTTTGTTGCAGTGCAATGAATAGTTATAACTTACTTTAGTATCAGTGAAAGTAGTGGCACAGTACTGTAGAAGCTATGGAAACATAGTGGAGGGATAGCCACAAGTCAATATTACAAAGAATTTTCATTGCATAGAGTTGTCTATTACAGTGGAGAGGTAAGTATAATATTGATGGAACGCAGTGTGTGGTGAAAGCCACAAGCACTGTGTGGAGGAGGGGAAAAGGTAGAGACAGTATCAAAACCTTACCTATTCCTATAGAGTTTTTTAATGTTTTCCAAAAGTATTCTTCAAAATTATATTCATAAAAAAATAAGGCAGGAGAATAATGGGTATGCTTCATCTGTGAATTATATGAGAGATGGCAGGATAATCTTATATTCTCTAAGGGACCCTTATATAAAAGAAACTTTGGATATTTATAATGGAACAATTGAGTACTTGGAAAACCTGAAAATCAGATCCGAGACACTAAATATAATAAAAGAAATATATATGAATAGTATGATGGAGAATCATAATAATATAAAAGGCGATAACTATACAATTCATGAGCTTGCAGGTGTAGAACATATACCATTTATGGAAAGGAAGAAAAGAATTCTTAGTACAAGCGAGGAAGACTTTCGTAGATATGCAGGGATGATTAAGGATACTATACTAAAAGATACCTACTGCGTAATGGGTAACAAAACAACAATTATAGATAATTGCAAGCTGTTTGATTCTGTATACGAACTATAAAAGTATATGGATTAAACGGTTTTTACAAAAAATCAAGCGATTATTATTTTTGAGTTTGTGTTAAAGCTCATTTGTTACTGTAAATACATTATATGCTATTTGATTTTGCCAGGTAACTTTAAATATAATATACTTATTTTGGGTGATATAAATGATAAACAGACTGATGTTTGAAACAAATATTACTGAAAAATTAGCGAATATACTTACATTGAAATTGAACAAGCACCTTAAAAAAGAAGGGCTGGAGTTCATGAAGATGAAGTTAGGAGTAGAGATAGTTTTCATTAATATAACCAAGTTTATTGTTGTGTTTACTGTAGCTGCACTATTAAATCTTTTGAAAGAAGCTTTATTCATGTGCTTGATTTTTGGAAGTGTGAGAAGAAGTGGATTTGGGCTTCATGCTAAAAACAGTACAGTTTGTACATTAGTTACACTATTAATGTTTATAGGTGGGTCTTACATAAGTTATAGCATTAAGTTAAATAATTACTTTGTGTTTGGAATGTTTTTATTATTAAATCTTCTGTTGTTCAAATATGCACCGGGAGATACCGAAAATCATCCCATTCTAGGCAAAAAAACAAGGGAAAAACTTAGAAAACAGACGGTAACTGTTGGGATTCTACTTATGATTTTAGCAATGATTATACCAAGTCAATTGATAAAATCTTTAATAACATTGTCTGTAAGCTATGAAGTTATCAGCATTTTACCAATAACATATAAAATTTTAAATAGGGGGTACAAGAATTATGAGAAATATGAAAGAGCAAATAGTTAGTATGAGGGAAAAGATCGGAAGTAAGATATTGGGAGAAATAGGTAATGCAACAGTAAAAATTGGTGAGCAATCAAGAGGATTCTGTATTCTGTTGTTTTCGTACGAGCCAAAAGTTCCAAAGGAACTTTTATATGAAAAAATTGAGGACTAAAATTGACAACTGTAATATAGGACTATAATCAATAAATATGATTATAGTCTTGTATTTTTTCAATATTAAATTGTCGGCAATAGACTTAATCCATAATTATGTTATAATATAATAAAAATAACATAAGAGGAAGCATTTATATTATGGACATGTACTTGATGCAGCTAGGGTCTGCTGTGCTTTTTTTACAGCACTGCTTAACATAAATTCATTCAAATTTAAAACGAAGGATCTTTTGCTGATGATTGGGTTAACTGAGGCATTTTCACTAATTCTGCTCAATGCAGGTGAGTTTGTTGCAATTTTCCCAATGTTAATCATACCCGCTATTTTTATATATAGAGATAGTAAAAGCATTATTAGAGGTATCTCGATTTCATTGATTTCTATTATTATTTTTATATTATCCGACCATCTTATTAGTACTATTGCTGTTTCAATCTTAGGATTTAATTCAATCCAGGTGAGGGAAAATATTAAACTGTATTATATATTTGTTGTTATTAACTGGATTTTTTTGTTTGTTTTAACTAAGTTTATAGGGCTGTTAATTAATAAAAAAATTAAAGTTTCAACATTGGAGCTTAAGGGTAAATCCGGCTTCCTTATAGTTATAAGCTTGTTGTTGACCTTTGTAATTTTTTATATAAACATTATTTTTGAATCTAATCAGGGTGCGAGCTTGAAAATTATAAGAGTAAATGGAATTTTATTTTTTTCATACTTCTTACTTTTGATGATAATAATATATATTCTTATAACAAGCATTACAAAGGAAATGGACTTAAAAAATAAACAGATCCAGTTTGAAAGCCTTCAGGAATATACATGTAGCTTGGAAAAGCTTTACACAGATATGAGAGCTTTCAGGCACGACTATATAAACATTTTGTCATCAATGATCGGATATATAGAAAGCAAGGATATTGAAAGCCTTGAAAAGTACTTTAATGAAAAAATATTTCCTTTAAGTAAAGGTATGGCATCAAATAATTTCAAATTAGGATTACTTTCAAATATAAAAATTACTGAGATTAAAGGGATATTTTCATCAAAGCTAATTAGAGCACAGGAATTGAATATAAATGTTTTTATTGATATTGCAGAACCTATTGAGAAAATAAATATGGATATAATCGATTTGAGCAGGGTAATAGGCATCCTTCTTGATAATGCTATCGAGGCTGCAATTAAATGTGACGAACCTTTTATGAAGGTAGCGGTTATCAACAAAGAGAACTCTGTGCTTATCGTGATAATAAACAGCATATATGAGGAAGTTCCAATATATAAAATATATGAAAAGGGTTTTTCGACAAAAGGAGTAAACCGTGGGTTAGGACTTTATAACCTTAAGCAAATTACCGGGAAATGTGATAATGTTTCTTTGGATACTATAATAGAGAACGGTGAATTTAAGCAACTTGTAGAAATAGCGAATAGATAGAAAGGAGTAATATAATGCTTAGTATATTTATATGTGAAGATAATAATGAACAGAGAGAAAAATTTGCTAAAATAATTCAAGATATAATAATGATTGAGAATTATGACATGGAATTGACCATGACTACAGCAAAACCGGATAACATAATAAACTATTTGAATGAAAATGACGTTTCCGGACTATATTTTCTGGATATAGACTTAAAATCATCAATAAATGGTATTGAATTGGCATCAAAAATAAGACAATATGACCCTAGAGGATTTATTGTCTTTATCACTACCCATTCGGAAATGAGTTACTTAACTTTCATATATAAAGTAGAAGCAATGGATTATATTATAAAAGATAATTATAATAACATAAAGGAAAGAATACATCAGTGTATAATTGATGCTCATAAGAAGTACTCTGCTAAAGCAACAGGGCTTCAAAAGGTTTTCAGTATGAAAGTTGACGATAAAATTATAAACGTTGAATACGGCAAAATTTTATTTTTTGAGACTTCGCCTACAATTCATAAAGTTATTGTACATACGCTAGACAGGCAAATTGAGTTCTATGCCAAATTGAAAGATATTGAGGTAAAGCTGGACGGCCGTTTTTACAGATGTCACAAATCTTTTATAGTTAATAAGGATAATATACGTGAGATCGATTTGAATAATAGATGTTTGAACATGGTAAACGGGCAAACATGTTTGATATCAACCAGAATGTTGAAAGGTTTAGTGAAGTAAAAGCTATATTATAATCGTTACTATATTAAAAGTGTTATTAATCATGAATTTGTCACTTTTAATATGATTATTCTGGAGGCCTGTTTTTTAAAACCCAATTTTATACAGGCCTCATAAAAAACCCTTCTTTAATTACCTTCTTATCAAAGATGTAGTATGATCTGAAATGTTTCAAAAATCAAATTATTACATGGAATTCAACGATTATTATACATATAAATTTTATGTAAAAATTTATGTTATTGTTATAAGGGTGAGTTTTGTACTTATACATTGTAACTAAGGAGGTAAGCGTATGTCATCATTTAGAATAACGGAACATGATAATATAGAAGATAAAATTATGATATATGGCTGCTCTTCTAAGGAAATGAGTAAAATCTTGGATACTTTTTATGAAAGTTTACCGGATATAGTACAGGATAAAAAGAATTTCTTAATATCTTTGATGGAAAGTTTCTATAAAAACTTCACAAATAAAGAACAGTTAGAAGACTATGTGAAATTTATCCTTGAGGTAGTGAATTTAACTAATAGTAGTTTTGAAGAAATAAAAAATTACCTCCTAAATACAGCAGAAGATATAAAGATAGCAAATATCAAATGTAGTTTGATTAAAAAAAGTGCTGTTATAACATTTTCTAATAGTGCTAAAATCGTGTTTAAAGCCGATCCATTAAAAAATAATGAGATATTTAATAACATAATAAAATGGTCTAATTCAAAGGTATCTGCTGATCATCATTTAAATATAAGAAAGATGATATCACGTGATACACATAGCTTTATTGACTATATGCAGACCTTTGAGTATAAAGACGAAAAAGATCTTGCCAATTATTTTTTACACTCAGGACAGCTTTTGGCTCTTCTTTATATATTAAACTGTAAGGATTATAAAAATATAAGCATAATTCCCCAACCCAGATATCCGGCATTGAAGGATGTAGATGATATATTTGTTTCTATGAACAAAAAATTAAATTTCAATATTTCATCAAAGAGTATAGCTCATGATATTATTGAATCTTCAGTTTATAAAATTGGTTTTCTTCCTGGACGTCTGGAGCCTTTGGCTAAAACTTATGTAAATTCCATAAAGTATGGATTTGTGCAGCATTATAATTTGGTAATAAATAATAAGATGGAGTTTATTGATTTACTACGCTTCTTATTAAATAGCTGTTCTTCATGCCTGGCTATTATAACTACCAGGGTATATGGGCTTAACGAAGGTGATTTGAAAAGACAGTTATATTTTTTGGATGTACGTTTTCCAAAAAAGCAAATAATCAAAACCCCGATTTCATTTTCTGAGGACGGTTCTTTTAACAAGATAGAAAAACACCGTCTCTTAAGCCTTAGTGCTAGATTGGGTGATCATATTATACAAAAAAGTATAATAGGCTTTAATGGTTCGACTATAAGCAGAAACTGGATAACTACTGTTAAGGCTGATAAAAAAATTGCACTGTCTCCAGGATGCTATGACCTGTATGAGGGCAATAGCGGCATTGCATTATTTTTATTATATTTAGGTGCTGTAACTAAAAAAGACTATTTTATAAATACTGCAATGGAAGCCATGGGTGAGTCTATTACTTTTATCAGGAACCTGAATAAAAATAACTCTATAGAAATCGGAGCTTTTAGAGGGATTTCGGGAGAACTGTATACTCTTTCAAAAATATATTCCATAACTAAGGATAAAGCTATAAAAGAGATTGTTAAGGAGGGCTTGTTACTTATTCAAACGTTTATAGAAAAGCAAGTAAACACCAGCCTTTTTAATGGAACTTCAGGGATTTTGGCAGTATTAATTTCAATATATGAAAACAAAGATTTCAGTGATATCAAAAATAAAGTTATAGCAACTGCAAACATGGTCTATAAAAGAATATCCTCCCAGGTGAGTTGTGAAAATACCAATTTCGGCTTTGGGTATGGAAATGATGGAGTAATAGCTGTATTGGCGAGATTTATGGCAATAACAGGCAATTTTGCTATTGAAAACACCATTAAAGAGTTATTAAAAAAAGAAAGAGACTTTAACACCTGTGAAATGATTTTCGAAAAACCCAGTTGGCAAAGCGGCTGGCCCGGGATACTTCTGAGCAGAATAATTCTTAAAGAATGTGGCTATAATGATGAATTAATAGATACAGAAATATATAAGGCTTTGGACTATACAATAATAAATGGTTTTGGTAACAGTCCTTATTATTACAATGGTGATATGGGCAATCTTGAGATACTTGAATATGCAGCTGAAGTTTTGAACAATGCGGAATTGAAAAACAGATGTACCAATACTTTTAGTGAACTGTTTGCAGAAGTTATAGAGCCCTATATTAACCATGAAAAAGATTATGGGAACAAGCCATTGTCACTTATGAAAGGAATTTCAGGATGTGGCTATATGCTATTGAGAAAATGCAGTAGTATTGTTCCTCAAATATTATGGCTTCAATAGCTTATGGCAAATTAAGTTTAATAAAGATTCGAATGATTGAGCCTGTAAAAATGAATATTTGAATAATTATAAATGTCCCCTGATCGCAGCATACAAACAGCTGTGTTTATGGGGCCTTTTTACATATAATTGTGGGCTCTGGATAAACACAGCTTCAAAGATAAATAATATGACTATGAAAGTATCATAGTATAGGGTTACATGTCTATCTTGTAAGAAATACTCTAAAATATGTCTAGAATCGGAACGATGGGGTAATTAAAAATTAAAAAGGGATTAACTATTATGACCGGATATAGTATTCGTAAAATTAATGATAAAGAATTGATAGATGTATATAAACATATAAAGAAGGATTTCGCACCGGATGAATACGCTCCTTACGAAGTTTTATATCACCAAGTTCAAAATGGTGAGCAGGAAGGAATGATTTTATGCAAGGATGAACAGGACGTTGCATATGCTATCTGTGCGGGCAGTAGTCCAAATGGATTCGTTCTTATCAGTTTGCTGGCAGTTTACGAACAGTTCAGATGTCAAGGCATTGGGTCTGTCTTCCTTAACAAATTGGGAAGTAAATATTCCAATAAGTCCGGTATTATTGTGGAGGTTGAAAAGCCTGAGGAATCTTCAAGTAAAGAGGAAAGAGATTGTCGTAAAAAGCGAATTGAATTTTACAAAAAGGCAGGGTTTTGTTTGATTCCCAATATAGATTACTCAATATGGGATGTCCCTATGCACTTAATGGCAATGCCTCTTTCAGTACCGATTGAGAGCATAAACGAGACTATTGGAAATATCATGTATGAAATATATCTTCAGCTTATGGGTAAACGCTATATACATAAATTGAAATTTTCACGGCAACAATTAAGGTTGGAAAAATGGAAGTATTATTTTTGAAGTGTGGAAAGAAGGAAATTGAAATGGATTCAAGTCTTAACAAGAAATATGGTCTAATTACAGCTATCGCTATGGTAGTAGGCATTGTTATCGGAAGTGGTGTGTTTTTTAAGGCAGAGAAGGTGCTTACTGCAACCGGAGGGAATTTGCCATTAGGAATTATGGCATGGATTATAGGTGGAGCAATCATGGTTGTATGTGCTTATACGTTTTCCATAATGGCGACGCGATATGAATATATTAATGGTATTGTGGACTATGCAGAGGTTTCTATGGGAAAAAGGTATGGCTATTATTTGGGATGGTTTATGTCTACTACATACTACCCCACTCTTACTGCAGCACTGGCATGGGTTTCCGCTCGCTACACCTGTGTTTTGTTCGGGTTTTCTATTGTCGGATCCGAAGCGTTGGCAATCACCGGTTTTTATCTGGTATTAAGCTACGCACTCAATGCATTATCTCCCGTGCTTGCGGGTAAGTTCCAAGTAACTACTGCCATAATTAAACTCGTCCCACTTTTTCTAATGGCTGTTATAGGCACAATAGTAGGTTTGGCAAGCGGTATGACAGTTGAGAACTTTACATCTATAACTAAACAGGTAAGTACAGGCAATGCCTTGTTTACTGCTGTTGTAGCCACTGCTTTTGCATATGAGGGGTGGATTATAGCAACTTCCATCAATGCTGAATTAAAGAACTCTAAAGTGAATTTGCCAAAAGCTCTTGTTATTGGAACGTTTATTGTAGTTATTACTTATATACTTTATTATATCGGACTTTCAGGTGCGGTGAGCAACAAAGCTCTGATGGAAAGCGGTGAGAAAGGTGCAAAGTTAGCTTTTGAGACGGTCTTCTCAAAAGTTGGGGGAACTGCGTTGCTTGTATTTGTTGTAATATCTTGCCTCGGAACTCTTAATGGCCTAATGTTAGGATGTACCCGTGGAATCTACTCTCTTTCTGCTCGTGATATGGGACCAGCGCCTAATGTGTTTAAACAGGTGGACAAAGCAACAAATATGCCCACTAACTCGGCGATTCTAGGATTGTTTTTCTGTGGGATATGGCTGCTTTACTTTTATGGTTCACAGCTTACCAAGTCATGGTTCGGCTTTTTTAATTTTGATATAACGGAATTGCCCATCATTACAATCTATGCTGCATATATTCCTATTTTCTTTATACTCATTAAAAAGGAAAAGGATTTAGGTCTATTCAAACGTTATATTGCCCCTATTCTTGCCATAATGAGCTGTGTGTTTATGATTATCGCAGCATGCTTCTCCCATAAAGTTGAGGTTTTGTGGTATCTTATTACTTTTGTAGTTATTATGATAATCGGAAAGTTATTCGATAAGTCAAGGGCATAAATAACAATCTTGATTAAGAGTATCAATAATCATTGTCTTTTGATTTAAATAGAATTGTCCCAACACTCTTTATCTACAAGAGTCTTGGGACATGATTAATTTATTTAGTAGATATTTTCTATTTTACTGTTACAAGCTCACCTTCCAAATACTCAATTCCCAAATCAAAATCACAGTAACTAACAATATCATTAGTAGAATCTTTATCAGGCAAAAATTCAATATTGCTATATATGTTTGTCGAATTGTAAATATATCGTGGGACAGTTACGTAAAGAAAATTAAATAAACGCATTCTTTGCTCTGAAGATAAATGATCAAATTTTATTCCGATTTTTTTAAATCCATCCCCCGAAACTTGATTATATTCTACTAAGCCGGTAACATCCAATATTCCATCCGGTAAGCAAATTCTGATTTTACCTGAACTATCAATCATATTTGCATCTACATCTGTAAGGCCTATACCACTTCTGGAAATATCATTTACAGTAGCGTGCAGCTGGACTCCGGTTAATTCCACAAACCTGCTGCTCAACTGGACATTAAATCTGTAGTCTTGACGATAATATATTCTTCTTAATACTTCCCGTATTGCTGTGAATAGCAGGTAACTGTTAAAACCAGACCATAATATGGCTATAACTGTACATGCAGCTGAGGCGTAAGATAAAAATGTGCCCATTAACAAATTAACTGTTCCAAAGAGAATAGACATTAATATAGCAGTTAGGATGATACCATGAAGATAAACTTCATGCTTTTCTTTTGATCTAATTGAGCTTTCAACAGACTTCGGAGTAACACGAAAAGTCATATGTCCTGAGCCGAATAAGCTAAATGAAGCCTTTATGAAAGTGAACATTTTAAGAATATTATATTCTTCTACTGCTATAAATCTGAAGTAACCCCTTCCAAGTGCCTTGTTAGTAAGAATGAGTAATAGAAAGCAAGGTGCCCAATGAATAAGGAATTCATATCCTGAGTTTACTTTCAAAGGCATGCTTCCTGTAAATAAATATATAACAGGAACCAACAAGTAAATCAATTTTTGATATGACTCAAAATAAGTGAATATTGCTGAAAAATGAGCCAATCGTTGTTTGACGCTCAACCCCGGAGCAATAAGGGGATTGTACTTGCTCTTTAGAATTTTCATAGCACCCTGAGCCCATCGGAGCCTTTGCAGATTAAAAGCGTGTATTGACTGAGGTGCGATTCCAAAAGCTAAAGCCTCATTATGATATTTTATATTCCACCCTTTACCATTGAGTTTAATCGATGTCAGAAAATCTTCAGTTATACTTTCGGTAGCCACTCCGCCTATACTTTCCAAAGCACTTCTTCTCACTATTGATGGACTTCCGCACCAGAAAGGAGCATTAATGGAATTTCTTCCTGGCTGAATAACATGATAGAAAAGTTGTTGTTCATGCCAATTAGTAGTATTGCTTAGATGCTGTACCGAATCCAAATTGTAAAATTCCTGAGGCATTTGTACAATAGCCGTTTTGGGATCATTGAAATACCCTAATGTTTTTTCTATAAGGTCAGGTTGCGGAACCATATCAGCATCTAAAATAACTATAAACTCGCCGCTTGTTTTCTTAAGTGCTTCATTGATATTACCGGCTTTTGCATGCCTGTTGTCAGATCGTGTAAGATAAATACAGCCTAACTGTTTTGCAAGAGCAGCTACTTCATCTCTTCGCCCGTCATCCAAAACATAGGTTGTATGCTCGTAATTCATGTTTACACAACCGATCATAGTTGCTTCAAGGACTTCCAAATCCTCATTATATGTAGGAACAAAAACATCAACACTTTTTCCATCAGAAGATGGAATTCTTTCTCCTTTTTCTATATCTTTAGTCATCAGTGCAAACAGAAAGTAATTAATAAATCCATAAAACTCCGCTACAAGTAGAATTAAAGAGAAAAACAAAGCTGAATAGTTTATTGTTTCGGTAACTCGCCAGAACATATAATAAATAATATAAATTCCTGTAATTATCACTAAAAGGTGAATAACTTTTTTATTGTATATATTAAACATATGATCACTTCCTAATAGCTGTATTTGTTGTTTCGTACAAGTTGGATCCATTATATCCCTGTTCAGTTATTTTTATGTTCTAATTGATACCCATAAAAGCAACAGCTTAATCAATTTTAATTGAAAAATAGGAAAGTGATTTAAGTATTAATAATATTTTATTACCTTCATATGTTTAATCGAACTATAATAGTTCCCTATAAAATCGGCAATCAAACCGACATTCTGAAAGCAGCTTTTGAGAAGGATGTTGATCTCTTGAACTGAGCCATTTTTTAAGAAACTCCAGCCGTGGCGTAATTTTGGCACCTAATTCCACTTTGTACTCCATATATGGATGGCCCAAATTCCAGAAATGATAGCCGTGGTATTGTAAAGTTTTAGCAAGCAGTACCAATTGAAGCTTGCCAAAATTATTGTGCTTTTTATTGTTTTTATCACAAAAACCGGTTAAGCTGGTGTAGGTAGCCCCTATTGCGTATCCTATTTCACCGGCAATAACTTCATCATCAGCTGAATCACAAAGTTCAACAGTTACGATTTTAAAATCTCTTTTTTTATCATTACAGATAGTTAATCTATGCAATAGATCTGCATATTTGCTGCTTAACCAGTTATCTTTATGATATTTGGATATCTTATCAACTGTATTTTCTAGACTTCCATTTATGCGAATACAATAATCATTATTTATGAAGGCCTGGCTTTTTATAATTTTCTTCACCTTTTTATTAATGATTAAATTATTCCAGTCAAGTACGGCATAATGGGCCTGAATTTCAGGCAACAGTATTTCCGAACCTGATACATTAAGGCATGTACTTATAAAGCCTGCATACGCACTTTCTATATAGAAATCTTCAGACCAATCATCAGTCCAGTATAGATGTAATTGTGTGTTTGGATAAATGCCTGAATACATTAAATGTAGGTCTAGAATATTGTCTATTGTTAAGTAGTAAATTTCTTCCTGGCTCATGCTTGTTTTATTGCTCCTTTCACTGATACTATAATTCTATAGCAAATAAACAAAATAAACAATGTCCTTCAGGGTGAACTTAGGTGAACTTGACATAATAGTGTCAAGTTTGCTGTGATATAATCATATGGAAATCCTTAATGGAATGACAAAAAATAAAATTTTGAAGGATGATATTATGGAAAATTTAAAATATAAGGAAATTAGTTGTGAAATTGCAATGAATCAGCTGAAAAGGCGGATTCCATATAGCTGGGATTTAAACATATATCGTGGATGTGAGCATGGCTGCAAGTATTGTTATGCAATTTATTCCCATGAATATCTCGGCTCTGATAATTACTTTGGTGATATCTATGTTAAAATAAATATATTGGAGCAGCTTGAAAAACAGCTTAGTAATCCTAAATGGAAGCGTGAGATTGTAAATATCGGTGGTGTTACAGACAGCTACCAGGCTGCAGAGGAACATTACAGGCTAATGCCGGACATTTTAAAGCTGTTGATTAAATATAAAACTCCTGCCATTATTTCAACCAAATCTGATTTGATACTGAGAGACTATGATTTGATTGATGAATTATCCAATATAACCTATGTTAATGTTGCTGCAACTATAACAACCATGGATGAAAATATAAGAAAGCTTATTGAGCCGGGTGGGGTTGAATCGGATAGACGCTTTAAAATGCTAAAAACATTCAGAAAAACAAATGCTTCTGTAGGATTGCACGTAATGCCTATCATTCCTTACCTGACAGATAGTTTTGAGAATTTCGATTCACTTTTCAGCAGGGCAAAAGACAGTGATGTTCACTATGTTTTGCCCGGAACTCTATATTTGAGGGGTAAAACAAGGACAGTGTTTTTTGACTTCACAAAAAGAGAGTTTCCTCATTTGTATGATGAACTATTAAAACTTTATAAGTCCGGAGGTGCAGATAAGGAATATAAGAATTCCTTATACAAGACAGTTAATGAGCTCCGTGAAAAGTACAAGCTTTCAAACAGTTATACCAAGCCCATGAAGGAAAAGCTCAAATGATTTTATAAAAGCCAGTCAGGGTACAAATTGTTTGTGCCCTTTTTTGTGCGTTCAAAATTGTTGAAATAAATTCAGCTTCTACGTCTTTATTATTGTATACATTCCGGGATCTTAGCCCATCATGGTTTTAAAGTAATTTTTGTATTCTCTTACACCATCGTTATTGGCAATAACACGTGCAGCAATGATCCTTTTAAGGTTTTCAACGTTTATATTATCGAAATTTATGCTGTAGTCTGAATTGATCAAAATGTGGAAATATTTTTTATTGAGTTTTTGGTAAAAACTGCTCAAACCAACACAAATAGCTTTAAGAAAAGCATTTTGATCAATGTTTGTATGGATAAAATAAACTTTTGCACAATCTACGCAGTTAAATAAGTTTAAGCCCGAAGTGTAAGCTTCTGCAACCACATATGCAACTATATCACCTTTTTCAATAACCCTGAATATCTTTCTTTCAGCGTAGAGATCTTTAACACTATAGATATTTTTGATTTTATCCAGATGTATATCCTCATTATAGCAGTAACAGCCTTTTTCTATCTCTCTTAAATTTCTGTCTGAATAATTAATAAATTCATTTGCGTCATATAACTCTTCGACCATATATGGGACATTTCTTTCATTGGAATTGCTGTCGGATATCGATGCAACAAACCATATCAATTCTTCAAATAAGAACTTTCCGGGGTTGTTGATGTGCTCGCTTATCCTTTGAAGTAGCCCCTTGTGCCAATCTAAATCCCGATCGAAATATGCCAAGTAATATTTGAAATAATCATGGTTTAAAATGTAGTTTTGAATTGCTTTATAAATATCCATCTTGCAAGTCATGTTAAGCTTGGCTTCTTTCTTAACTGCAAGGTGATGTGCGAGGAAAGTGTAATTATAAAGCTTAATAATACTTGCACCTGAAAGAATATGATTATTCTTATCTACGTATACAAAGCTTTTTGATATGTGGGGCATATTGTCCATTTTTCGCAAAACATTGATCATTTCTGGAAAATTGCTTTCAATTCCTATGTTTGAAAGTTCAAGATATCCAGATTTATCAAATAGCTCATAAATCTCATCTTGTGAGTAATCGCTCATATTTTTTAAGTTTGTATGACTGTTTTTAAGGACATATTTTATGATTTGCATTTTATCCAACCAGTATATGTCTTTGTAAGCCAGACCGTAAATATACATATCCTCACTCTTTTGAACATGCCTGACTTCTGCATCAACAAAAATTACTACATCATCCAAACTTATTGTAAAGTTCCTCAATAAATCTCCAACCGCCAGATCTTTTTTAGATCCCTGGAAGGATAACCCTTTTGTGTGGATGTTAACAATTCGATACTTCTGCTTGTTCATGATTATATATGCATTCTCATCTTCCTGTATTATGTAACGCTCAAGCTGCCGTTTTGTCAACTGGTATATAGTTTTAGGCATACCCATTTTTAATAAGCTGTCAATATGTGTAAAGAAATAAAAGGCATAATCATTATAAATAAAGGTTACTTTAATTCGTTGATTTCTGAACATGGCATTGGTTATAAATACTTCGTTGTCCGTGAACTCTAATGTAGTATTTATTGTTTTTTCATCTTCCAGAGTTACCATGATGTCCATGTTTTTCTTCTTGGAAAGCTTTTTGAAGAGCTTTTCGATATATTCACTATCACTTATATCATTTATTTCAAGTTCCTTTACTTCCAACATACTTATAATGCTATCCCCATTAGAGGAATAGCCCTCCTTTCAATAAGTTTGTTATTATTGAAGTTATATTTAAGTAATGTATGTAAAAGCGACATAGTGTGGTTTGATGTTTACTTTAAAATTAAAAGATTGCACAGCAGAATGGAAAGTAAATACTGATATATAACTTTACAGTTCGGTATCTATAATCATATTGATTAATAATTGATAATTATGTTTGATATCTTAAGAAGGATTTTTAGTAATAGAAGAGTTTAATTCTCTTATATTTTAATTCGATGTTTATGTTTCAATATCCTTTATTTAAAAAAATTTTTTAAAGTCAGGCAAAAATAATGATAAGGTCATTGAAACACTTGAAGGATCAAGTTATTAGCTTAGTTTTCTAATTAACCTGTACGAAGGTTTTTATTATTAGGACTGTCTAAAGTGTCGAAAGTTAACATAATGTCATATGTAAATGAGGGAGCCTATCATGAAATAGCTTTCTAGTAATACCCAGCAATAGTCAAACTGATGCAAACAAATTAAGGAGGAAGTCAAATGAAATGGTTTGATAACTTGAGGATTAAGTCTAAACTGTTATTTTGTTTTATTACAGTAGCAATGTATACAGCAATTGTGGGGGCAATTGGAATAAGTGATATGTACATATTAAATGATAAGGCTCAAAGTATGTACAAAGATAACTTAACTCCAATTGGGATGCTTTCACAAGTAATAACCAATACCCAAAATGCCCGTGCTACCATAATTTTAATGCTTTATGACAATGATAGAGGCAAAAATGTAGAGAGGCAAAAGATAGTAGACAAAGCAATTTCAGATAATAATGCAATATATGCAGAATATGAAAAATTGATAACTGATAAGAGGGAAAGTGATGTCTACAAAGTATTTAAAGAAAATCGTACAAAATATAGAGATAAAAGGGATGAAGTACTTAAACATATAAAAGAAGGGGAATTAAAGACTGCAAATGATAAGTATCCGGAAATGGAAGCTGCCAGAGCAAGTATGGCGACAGACATTGAGACGTTGATTGCATTAAATAAGACTTTTGCAGACGAAGCAAATATTAGTAATGCGTCAGACTTTAAGACACAAACAATAATTATATCGATAATTATACTTATAACAATTGCACTGGCAATTGGAGGAGGTTTTTATGTAGCACGGTTAATCGGAAAACCAATTAAAGAATTGGTTGAAGTATCTGAAAAACTTGCTTTGGGTGAAGTTGACGTTAATGTTGAGGTGAAAAGCAAAGACGAAATTGGACAACTGACAGGCTCTTTTGCAAAAATGATATCCAATATCCGTGTACAAGCAGAGGAAGCAAACAGGATTGCTTCCGGTGATCTTAATGTTGAGGTTCAGGTTAAATCCGATAAAGATATACTTTCAAAGAGTATGCTGCAAGTTGTTGAAACCCTTAGATCTCTTAAGGGGGAAATAAATACACTGGTTGATGCATCTGTAGTTGGGAGATTGGATAAACGTGCAGATATCCAGGGTTTCCATGGGGAATGGATGACAATGATCAGCGGCTTAAACAGTATGCTGAACACTCTTGTGGGGCATATAGATTCCATACCTACACCTGTTATGATTATTGATAAGGATTTTACAATTCAGTACATGAATATTAAAGGTGCGGAATTGCTTGCATCAAGCCAAAGTCAATTAATTGGCAGGAAGTGCTATGACTGCTTTAAAACATCAGATTGCCATACTTCTAATTGTGCTTGTGCAATAGCAATGCAGCAGTCCCGTCAATGCACCCGGGAGACGGATGCACATCCAATGGGAATGAATATGGATATTGCATATTCTGCATTCCCTCTTAGGGACGAGAATAAAAATATAATCGGAGCATTGGAACTAATTATGGACCAGACAGCAGTTAAAACAGCATCAAGAGTAGCCAAAAAGCAAGCACAGTTTCAGGAGAATGAGGTTGAAAAGCTTTTGGTAAACATAGAAAAATTGGCACAGGGTAAGCTTGAGTGCGACATATCTGTTGCTGCAACCGATGAAGACACCAAAGCCATCGGAGAATTGTTCGAAAAGATTAATAAGAGTTTTGGAGACAGTATAGAAACTCTTTCGTCATATGTGTCTGATATATCCAATACCTTAACTGAAATGGCAAACGGCAATCTTGTAGTTGCTTTAAATGGCGATTATAGAGGGGATTTTATAGAAATCAAAAACTCATTAAATAACATAATTAAGTCGTTTAATGATGTGCTCAATGATATTAACAATGCTGCTTCACAGGTGGCTTTAGGGTCAAGGCAGATGTCCCAGTCCGCACAGGTCCTTTCACAGGGTTCAACAGAACAGGCAAGTTCAATCCAACAATTAACGGCTTCCATGGAGGAAATTTCTGCTCAGACAAAGAAGAATGCTGTCAATGCAAACGAGGCAAATGAGCTGGCACTATTAGCAAAAGATGATGCTATTAAGGGTAATAAAGAAATGAATGAGATGTTAAAGGCTATGGCTGATATTAATGAATCTTCTGCGAATATATCCAAGATTATTAAAGTTATAGATGAAATAGCATTTCAAACTAACATACTTGCTCTCAATGCTGCTGTGGAAGCTGCAAGAGCCGGACAACACGGCAAAGGCTTCGCAGTTGTAGCGGAGGAAGTGAGAAACCTAGCTGCAAGATCGGCCAATGCTGCTAAAGAAACCACAATGCTTATTGAAGGTTCTATTAAGAAGGCGGAAGGCGGTACAAAGATAGCTAATTATACTGCTGAAGCCCTTACTAAGATTGTTGAAGGAGTTACAAAGGCCGCTGCACTTGTTGGTGATATTGCAGTAGCTTCTAATGAACAGGCATCAGGTATTGCTCAAGTTAACCAGGGAATTATACAGGTATCCGAGGTAACCCAGACAAATTCTGCTACATCCCAGGAGGGTGCTGCCGCAAGTGAAGAACTTTCCAGCCAGGCAGAAGTTCTTAAGGAGATGGTTGGCAGGTTTACACTAAAGAAAAGTAATTCTGCAGCTAATAACTTCAATGATGCAAACCCGGAAGTACCGAAAATGTTTGACAATGCACCTTCAAAAAAGAAGGGGCACATGGGAACGGGTAATACAAAATCAGAGTTGGATTCTATAAAGGCAAAAATACTTTTGAGTGATAAGGAATTCGGTAAGTATTGAGTTTCAAGGGTAGTTGCAAATCATGTTTCACCTTTGACTTGTTATCACATAAAGGACTTAGATCTATGAAAATATAGTAGTACACTTTGAAAATGAGGCAGTTGCTAAATCAATTTAACACTTCATATTGTGCTAAATCCTTTTAAGTCTGCACAATATTATGATTAAATTGATTTGCAACAGCCTTTTTTTGTCTAATTTGGATTCCAACAACGTAAAGAAATTAATGGAGTTATGTCATAAAATATGAGATAATTTGAATAATGGAATTAACTTTAGGCATGTTGAAAATATAACTTCCCGAATAATTTGGCTTTTGTGTTGATTTAACTCGTCAACGCCCGCGTAGAAAGCGGAAGTAATTTTTGATTCATGCCTTAACTGGAAGGTAGGTGAAAACCGCTACAGTATTTATGTATCGGTTAATATGCTAAAAAGTAAATTGACAAAGGTTTATTTTATTATAATTTTATCTGTCATGCTTGTTCTTATCTCAATTGTTGCATATGACAAACTTATAAAAGGAGACAAGCAGGATGTTGCTGAAAAAGGTGCAGATATAAATCCGGCAAGTTTAGCAACATCAGCTGCTGTAGTTGAAGAAACAGATAAATCCCAAGGTGGGATTTCCCAAGATAAATCAAAGTTGAATCTGGAAATAAAGCTGGGAAACAGCTGGGAAAATGGGGGTAAAAAGTATTCTCAAATAGATGTTATTGTAAAAAATAACAATGCAAGTGAAGCCTCCGGCTGGAGTGTTGATATTCCTGTAGCAAGCAATGCAAAAGTGGACCAGATCTGGAATGCTGTATATAATCTGGAGAATGGAAAACTTACATTTAAGCCAGCCCAACATAATGACAAGATACCATCTAACGGCAATATCAGTTTTGGCTGTATATTGATAGATGCAGGCAGCATTAATACCGGGTTGGCAAAGCTTGAATGCAAAGTGGATGATTTGATGGCATCAACAACCGGGCAGGGAAATGGAAATTCGGAGAATAACAGTAGTCAGAACAATGCATCCGGTAATACTGCTCAATATGTGCAACCCTCAAAAGTAAACGCTAAGGGCGTTCCTCCTCCATCAACAGATGACTGGCTTCATACCAAAGGCAACAAAATAGTGGACAAGAACGGTAAAGAGGTATGGCTTACAGGTGTTAACTGGTTTGGATACAACACAGGAACAAATGTATTTGACGGACTCTGGGCTGCTGATCTTAATACATCGCTTACAGCAATTGCAGACAGAGGGTTTAACCTTTTAAGAATACCCATATCATCTGAATTGATATTAAAGTGGGCAACCGGAAAGGCACCGGAAGCTAATTTTAATAAAGCAGCAAATTCATATCTCGTTGGAATGAACAGCTTGGAAATATTTGATTATGTAGTAGGACAATGCAGGGCTAACGGAATAAAGATTATGATAGACATTCATTCGGCTAAAACCGATGCCATGGGGCATATGAAACCGGTTTGGTATGAAGATGATATATCCGAGAAGGATTACCTGGATTCATTATCCTGGATGGCAGAACGTTATAGGTCGGATGACACCATCATAGCATTTGATTTGAAAAATGAACCTCATGGAAAACCTGATGAAAAACCTCGTGCAATTTGGAATAATTCAAAGGACCCGAACAACTGGAAGTACATAGCAGAGAAGGCTGCGAATGCAGTTCTTTCAAAGAATCCCAATGTTTTAATAATGGTGGAAGGAATAGAGATATATCCAATTGATGTTAAGAAAAATTCCGATTATAAGTCTACTAATAAAGCAGAATACTATTTTAATTGGTGGGGCGGAAATTTAAGAGGTGTTAAAGATTACCCCATAGATTTGGGTAAAAACCAGGATCAGTTGGTATATTCACCCCATGATTATGGCCCATCGGTTTTTGAACAGCCCTGGTTCAAAAGCGGTTATACATATGAAAGCTTATATAAAGATTGCTGGAAGGACAACTGGATGTATATTCATGAAAAAAATACCGCACCTCTTTTAATTGGAGAGTGGGGAGGATTCATGAAAGAGCCCAATCTAACCTGGATGACACACTTAAGAAAGTTAATTAAAAGCAACAAGCTAAATCATACCTTCTGGTGCTTCAATTCCAATTCAGGTGATACCGGAGGTCTTGTGCTTGGTGACTTTGTTACATGGGATGAGCAAAAGTATAAGTTTGTGAAGGATGTTTTATGGCAGAAGAACGGGAAGTTTGTGGGGTTGGACCATCAAATACCCCTTGGGAAGAATGGGATTACACTTAGTAGTTATTAGGGTGAGAAAGTAAAGTGAACAGAATGGGGCTATTATTATGAAAGATTTTATTTCAAATTTGCTCAAAAAAAATTAGAATTAATAATCAAGTTGAAAAGATTCACCCGAAGTTTTGGAAATCCAAAAACGAGAGCCTTTATCTTAATTTTGGTGAATATGGTCAGGAAATAGAGGTAGCATGTTTTTCACCAGATGGGAACAGAGTTCTGTGTGTCGTGGGATGCACCGGGAGGACCATATCTTCATCAAGGTGAAGGCCCTAGGGGTTGGATAACTCCACAAAGTTTATCAAGCAAAACTTTACTTGACAATCTACACCATACCTTAAATAGAAGGATTATTTTAAAAAATATCGAATATGTATATATAATTTTATTTTTCAATTATTAAGCACAAAAGAGGATTATAAAGAACTTCTACAATGTGAATCTTAGCATGAGGAAATTATAAGATTATATTTAGATATATTTTGTTGGAGCTAGTATTTGTGCTTACTTCAACTAAAATACCTTTTGTATGAAGGGAGGTGGCACATTGTATCAAAACGGCAGGAAAACTATAGGGTTATTTGTAAGCGGTTTTCATAACGAATACCCAAGTTTGTTTATTCCATCTGTTTCAAGGGAAGCTGAAAAGTTGGGTTATAATGTGGCGGTGTTTAATTTTGTTGGTAGAATATCTCTGTCTGAGGCGTATGGAGAAGGGGAAATAGGACTTTTAGATACAATACCATTTGAACGGTTGGATGGTATTATTATACTGGATGATATCTTTGTAATTCCAAGTTTTCTTGATGAAATATATAATCGAATTGATAATAGGACAAGTTGTCCGGTAGTGCATAAGGCAGCTAAGAAAGAAGGCGGCTATCAGCTCCAGCTTGATCATGGAAAGGGAATTGAAATGGTCATGAAACATTTTGTCCTGGAGCATGGGTTTACCAGGATTTACTACATGTCCGGTCCATATAATCATACTGATGCCATTGCCAGGCTTGCAAGCTACAAAAAATTTATGGAAAAATATCAACTGCCATATGACGACAAGTATGTTTTCGAAGGTGATTTTTGGACCACTTATTGTAATGAAGCGGCAGATTATTTTTTGACGCTTGAAGAGGAACTGCCCCAGGCCATAGTCTGTGCCAATGATTATATGGCTATTGGACTTTGTGATGCATTGATTAAAAGAGGAATTAATATTCCAGGGGATATTGCAATCTCTGGATTTGATAATATTTGGAAGACATCTGTTCATATCCCTTCAATAACAACAGTAGGTTTTCCAATAGTAGACATCGCAGTTCAATCTGTACACATTATTGATAATGTGTTGAACGGCTACCCTCAGGAAAAAATAATTAAAGTTGAACCTGCTCTCTATTGTAATAACTCATGCGGCTGTGAGCCTGAAGATTTGCATGAAGCATTAAAAAAACGCAGTACATTATTACAGGAATACAGTTATCTAATGGATACTACATTTGTAGATATGTTTGTTATTATTTTGGAGCATATGAAGGCAGATACAATCATGGATATTCGAAAGATATTTTACAATTCTGTCCATGATTTCAAGGATTCTCATAGGGTAAGTCTTTGTCTATATCAGAATGACAAAGGTGTAAGGTCATATGAGGAACCAATTGAAAAGGTTACAGATACAATTTATGTGGCGGCTTCCATAGACCGTACCAATCCAAGAGAACCTATACATAAGGAAGATTTTTGCATTCCAGCAAAAGATATACTTGATATAAGTAGCTTCAAGGATGAACCAATAATATGCCAATTTATTGATATACATTTTGAGAAACATCTGTTCGGGTATTTGACAATCTCATACAAAAATTATGCGACTTCTACCAGTTTTGCTGCATTGTTTGCAGTAAATTTGGCAACATCAATGGAGGCTATGTTAAACAAGAATAAGATCAATTCACTAATTTCCAATCTGGAGGAGCTGAATATCAGAGACCAATTGACAGGAGTATACAACAGAAGAGGATATGAGCTTCTTTCAGAGGACATCTATCAGAACGCTGTTCAAAATCAGAAAGAAATGCTTTTTATGGTCATGGATATGGATGGTCTTAAATACATAAATGATCATTACGGACATTCAGTTGGAGATCAAGCTATAGTTCTTTTGGCTAATGCATTGAAGAAGGCTTCTCATCAAAATGAGCTTATTGCCAGGGTTGGTGGTGATGAGTTTTATATTATGGGTAATGACTATTCACAGGATAAATTTGACGACTTTGTAATGCGGTTTACAACCATACTGGATCTTTTATGCAGGGATAATCGGCTTGAATTCTGTATTACTGCAAGTTATGGATATCAGGTCCTGCAGCCGGAAACGGGAATACAGGTAAAAGATTACATCCAAATCAGTGATAGACTTATGTATCAGAAAAAGAATGAAAGAAAGAATAAGAATCTGTATAGTTACAGATAGTGAAATTATTGGTAACATTTTATGTATCCTTTCAATACAATAATAACATGAAGATTTTTTGTTTTTTTGAGGGAGGTCATATATGTTGTCAAGGGAGGAATATATACGATTATCCTTGGAGCTTAATTTATTCTTTGCAAGAATTGCGAAAGAACACTCAATATTTTTAGAGACTAGTTTTACTGGAAGGGATGCAAGATTTGCCGAGCAAGCTGACAATTTTAAAGTGCAATTTGAAGGGTTATTAGCTGAAACAATTGTTTTATCTAATGGTGTTATAAGCCCTGAAGTGGTAATGTCAGAAGAATTAGTGACTCCATTAACTTTAAGTGCGGAACAGGTATCCGCTTTCTATACAGGGGTTCAGATTAACTCCAATCTAACGCAAGCAGAAGCGGGCTTAGCAGGTAATCCTGGTATGATGGCAAATCCTTTGCTTGAGCAGCGAGTTTTTAATTTGAACCAAAAAGCTATTTCATTAGCATCGTCTTTGGCACAGTTCAAATCAACTATTTTAAACAATGTTATTTCTTGTAAGATGTTTACAACAAACTATCCTTTACTGCTTGAGCATATTATTAGGGAGGCACAGTTTTACCTAAGAATGCTTACAAAGCTGCAAAGGAGGGAAGAGATACTTACAGAGCAAGATTTGCTTGAGCAGGAAGTTTTCTGGAATAGGATAATGGCAGAACATTCAATGTTTATCAGAGGCCTTCTTGATCCTTCTGAAGTAGAGCTTATCAGAACGGCAAACAACTTTGGAAATGAATTTTCCGAGCTGACAAATGAAGCTGTAGCGGCATTAGATCAAACAATGGTATCGACAAATATAACAAGCGAAAGCTTAACGGCAGCAACGAAGCTAAAAGATTTTAAAACTGCCGGTACCAAAGGCCTTATTGATTGCAGCATAAAGGCAATAGCATATCCGCTGCTTGGTGATCATGTTTTGCGTGAAGCTAATCATTATATTCGAGTTTTAAAAATGTTCCAAAGGTAAGTATTTATCTCTTAAGGTCGTAATATGACGTGTTTTATAATTACAATCAACATAAGTCTGGATGGACCATTTAAAGGTTTTCCAGGCTTTTTTGAATGTCTAGGAGATTTTTGCTTATATGTGTTAGTATTGTTAATAGATATGTTACGAAAAAGATTTTACATTAGCAAATGCAGTTGAATCGTCTGTATTTGCATTACAAAAATGAATTTTTCGTAACATATGAATCAAGGAAAATGTTTTGCAATAATTAAAAATGTAAAATGATTAATGATTATTGCAAAACATATAGATGGTCTATCCAAAAAATATTTTTTATATAGTGTAACTTTTCATGCACTTAATACGAATAAATAGTGAAAAATTAATAAATTGAGGAAAAGGGGGTGTATGATGAAGTCAAGGGAAGAGCATATCGAGGGCTATTTTTTTAATGATATCGGGTCATTTGAAGAAATTGTGCTAAAATACCGTCAAAACTCAATAAATTTTGCCAGGAGATATATAAAGGACCGGGAAATCTGCGAGGATATTGCACAGGAAGCATTTGCCACTGTATTTGTACACAGGGATAAATATAACCCTGATATGTCCTTTAAGACTTGGCTGTTTTCCATCATACATAACAAGTGTGTAGATTATATACGAAAAAATAAAGAACTCCAGAGTTTTAGTATTGAGGATGAAGCCATTGCAGGAGGCTTGTTTGAAAGACTTGATACCAAAATAGTTTTGGAACAGGAGATCGGAAGACTTAAACCAAACTACAGGGCTATAATTCAGATGGTTGAATATGAAGGTATGACAATTTGCGAAGCAGCAAAGGTCCTTGGTATAAGCGAAGTCCATGCCAGAGTATTGAATTTCAGAGCCAGGAAAAAGCTTCAGGCACAATTGGTGAAAGGTGGATTTGAGTATGAATGAGCAGGAATTTCTAAATGGAGTACATATGAAAATTAACTTATTACAGTATGAGCGTGACATGCTGGAAATTATTCAAGAGAAGCAAAAAAGGCATTTGTATAGGAAGATCAAGACTTGCTGTACGTTGTTTTCTGCTATTTTGGGCTTAATCATATATGCAGTGATATTTTCTATTGATTTGGGATTTCTAGTATTTACCTCTGTTGTACTGCTGATTATTTCAGTATGTGCAGAGAATAGTGACTTTGAGGTTAAAGATATTGAGATGGGAGTGAGAGAAAATGGGTATAGTTATAAATAACCTTTGCAAAAATTATGGTAAAAAGGTAGCACTAGATGGTGTAAACCTGCAAATAAATAATGGTATGTTTGGTCTATTAGGACCTAACGGTGCAGGTAAAACCACTCTGATGAGAATTCTGACAACACTTATCGCGCCTACTTCAGGAGTGATAGATATTAATGGCGTTCCAATCGGGAACCGTAAGAGTATAAGAGAAATAACCGGATACCTGCCCCAGGAGTTTTCTGTGTATCCAAATTTTTCGGTTTATGAGGCATTGGATTACCTTGCTGTTTTATCAGGGATAAATGATAATAAGATGCGGAAAACCATTATCAATGAGCGTTTGGAAAGGGTAAATCTGGATAGATTTAGAAAAGTTAAGGTAAAAGCCTTATCAGGAGGAATGAAAAGGCGTTTGGGAATAGCCCAAGCTTTACTTGCTAATCCTAAGGTTCTGATTGTTGATGAGCCTACTGCAGGACTGGATCCAGAGGAACGCATACGTTTTCGGAACATGCTTGGAAGCCTCGCGGCAGAACGTATTGTAATTTTGTCAACTCATATTGTGGAGGATATAGAATCAACATGTGAACATATAGCAATACTTGATAACGGAAAAATTGCATACTCAGGGAGCGTGGGCAAATTGTTGGAGATGGCTGGCGATTTCGTGTGGGGTGGATTGGTAGAGTTCGATAAGATGGAATCTCTTAAGGAAAGTTTTACACTGCTTTCTTCAGTAAGAGAAAGCGACAGTATAAGGGTTCGTATTTTGTCAGGCATTAAGCCCTTTGAAACAGCTGAAAACGTGTTACCCTCCATTGAAGATGGTTATATGAAAATCATTAAGGGGGTGGTATAAGAATGTTTATAAAGCTTTGCGGTTTTGAAATCAAATATCAGCTTAAAAGTGTTACTTTCTACGTTTTTGTTTTGCTGACAGCTTTATTTGTATTTAGTCAGATTGGAAGCTTAGATAGATGGTCAAAGCATCCTGATGCTGTAAAAAGATTGGAGCAGATAAAAGTTCAAATGCCAGGTATGACAGAAGGACCTGTTGATAAGGATGTGGAAACTCAAAAGGGTGTATATGAACTGCTCTCTAGGGCAGTGAGTGAAAGAAAAATTATGGCTGTAAGGGGTTTTATCAATAAGGAGGAAGCACTTTCCGAAAACGAAATAGAATTAATAAAGGAATCAATGAAAAAGATATCTCCAAATGGAAAAGGAATCAGCCAAAGATCTGATATGATTCTTACAATGGAGGAATTTGAAAAGATCATTAATGATCTTGATGATGCACTTGGTGGACATACTGCATTTACCAAAGAACGCCGTAATGGATGGATGCCCATTCCAAAATCTTATGAGGAAATTGCTGCAGAAGAAAAACGCATAGTTGAAATGGGATTTACTCCACTGGTTGCACAATTGTTTGCAGATTACTATGGGATAGCTCTTGCCATGCTGACTGTTTTTCTTGCTGCCTTTATATTTTATCGTGATAAACGCAGCCGGATATTGGAGCTGGTATGCAGCCGACCTATGAGTGGTTTCACATATGTGTTTTCAAAGTTTACAGGAACCTGCATGCCCATATTTGCCAGTATATTGCTAATAGCAGCAATTCCAACTGTTTTTGCGGTTAAGATGAAGATGGATGGATTTGATGTGAATGTCTTTACTTACTTTACCACATTTGCCATATGGCTTTTCCCAGCTGTAATGTTTATTGTAGCGGCTACCATGTTGGTAACAATCCTGATCAATAACCCTATCCCGGCATTTGCTGTACAGTTTTTGGTTTTTGTATCATCTGTCTATCCTTTGAGTGGTGATTATAGCCTTTACAAGGTATTTATCCGCCATAATACCATGGAACCCCTTGCGGATCCTCAAGCATTTTATATGAACAGGATTTTTATATTTTTAATGTCTATTATATTTACTTTAATTACCGCATGGCTTTGGGAGATAAAGAGGAGGCGTATCGGTGAAAGGATTAAATAATGGTATGCTTTGGTATAATTTTAGATTGCTGCCTAAAATAAATATTTTAATGTGCATATTGGCCATTTGTGCCGTACAAATATTCTTTAGTCTGAAAATGGTGGATTTCAGGGTTATGGCAAACATCGGAGAATTATTTGTTTCACTTCTAGGTATAATGCTTATTCCAGGGCTTGCGTTTATTGAAGAAAGTTCGGGCATAAAGGAAACAGTTTATTCAAAGGCTGTATCCCCTGTAATTCCATCATTAATAAGGCTATTATATTCAGTTTTCTTGCTGCTTTCCGGCACCGTAATTTTTGTAGCGGTTGCTGTTATACAGGGAAGTGTGTTTGACGAGTTGTCAATAATCGCAGGGGTCTTTATCTCTGCATTGATATTAGGGGCGTCCGGGTATATTGTGGGATGTTTTACGGGTAATATTGCACTTGCCTATCTTATACCGTTTGCCTACTACGGCTTTGAATTTTTATCAAAAGGGAAGTACACAAAGGATTTTTATCTGTTTAGCTTGCAAAGAGGCTTTCTTGTTGAGGAAAAATGGTTTTTATTTGGGACTGCAATATTATTTATTGGAATTAGTTTGGTCTATATTGGGAAAAGAAGGTCTTTTATATGACACACTTTCAAAGATTCTTTTAATTTCATCAGCCATTACATCTGCGGGTTTATCAGGTTCATTATACAACCAATACATTATAAGTTGGCTATATCCGGCAACATAAAATCTGGCTTGTGCTTTAAGAAATGAATCTTCTTTAGCATCATTGATATCTTCATTATTGTTTAATATGGTGGTAAACCAATCCACAATCATATTTTGAAAGAAGTTATTAAATGATTGCTGCCTGTCATCTTTAAAAGCACTTTTAAAAAATCTCCGGTTTTCTTCAAAATAACGTAAAACTCGAGGAACTTGGTTTATTGTTTGTTGTATTAATGATTCACTGATTCCAATATCATAATCAATTACAAGCATTTGAAATACGATCTCATATAGCAGATCGTATTTGTCGTTGAAGTGGTTATAGAAGGAATGACGGTTTATTTCGGCAATATCCGTGATATTTTGAATTCTGATTTTATCAAATGGCATTGTTGTCATCAAATATTGGAACGCCTCAATAATGGCATTTCTAGTTCTGGTTTTATTTATTAGTCTTTTTTTCACTAATTTTCACTCCTTGTTATAATTTGGACATTTATGGTGTTTTGTCTATTTAATAGTATACTAATAGGTAATATAATTCTCAATAGTAAATATTTTCTAATTAAGGAGGGGTAAATATGTCTCAAGTATTATTTGTAAATGTATTTGGTTATGGGCACGTTAATCCCACGCTAGGTTTAGTTAAAGAATTAATTGAAAGAGGAGAAAAAGTGACCTATATAGCAGGTGAGGAATTTAAAGAAAAAATTGAAAGCTTAGGTGCAAAGTTTCAAGGGTATAAAAATTTTGACGAGTCGGGATTCCAAAACGGGAACATAAACTTTGAGGATATTGAACCTCAATTAATAGAGATAGGTCGACTTTACAAAGGAATAATAGATATTATATTTAGTTTGAAAGAAAAGTTTGACTACATTATCTATGACTCATTATTTTTCTTTGGCAGTGAAGTTGGACGAGTATTAGGGATACCCGCAATTAGCTCTAATTCTACTTTTGCAACTAATAATAAAACAGATTACTTTTCAGTTTTTATTAATGGGTGTATGCCGGTATTAAGTAGGCTTCTAAATGGATCTGAGATTGTTGATATTATAAAATATTTATGGGGAAAGTATGAACTAATGCTCCCTGATCTTTCATCACTATGTACAATAAAAAATGATATGAATATCGTTTATACCTCCAAGTACTTTCAAATGTATGGTGAAAGCTTCGATGAGAGCTATAAGTTCATTGGTCCGTCTATAATTGATAGAAAAGAAAAATTAGATCCATCCTTACAGATTAATAATGAAAAAATTATTTATATATCTTTAGGCACAATATTTAATGAGTCTATTGAGTTTTATCAAAGTTGTTTTAAAGCTTTTTGCAATATGGATATAAAAATTATTATGTCTGTAGGTCAAAATATAGATGTCGATAAATTTGAATCTGTTCCATCAAACTTTATTATCCGTAACTATGTACCCCAGCTTGAGATTTTAAAACATGCAGATGTATTTATTACCCATGGCGGTATGAATAGTGTAAATGAGGCACTGTATTATTCTGTTCCATTGATCCTTGTACCTCAATTCTTTGACCAGCCTATTGTTGCTGATAGAGTTGCTAAACTTGGTGCAGGCATTGTTATTGAAAAATATAAAGTTACCCCTGAATTGTTAAAGCAGTCTGTAGTTAATATCTTATCTGACAAAAGTTACAAAACAAACAGTGAAAAGATAGGAAAGTCACTTAGAGAAGCAGGGGGGTATAAGAAAGGAGTTGACGAAATCTTTAAAATAATAAGTAAATCGGCATTATCACAAAGGAATGAAGGGTGGTACGTGCTAAGCACGCAGATGGGAGGAATACTATGAAGAAGAAATTAATTTTATCTTTACTATGTGCAGGAATAATAGCTGTTAATGTTAACTATGCAAGTGCATTTTCGTTTTCCAAACCAATTAATCCGGATGTTAAGTCTTTTTATGACAGTATAAAAAGTGGCATAAATGAGGTAGATGCAATTTCAAAGGAAATGATAGATACTTTAAAATTTCAAACATACATAGAAAAAAACTGGGACAACTTGGTAGTGGAGAAGGATATGGACTTGTACAATTCCAATGAAAAATATCTTGGAAAGCCTGGAGACATATTGATTTGTGTAATTGATAAGGATAATAGTGATATAAATGCAATTATGATGGGTTCACTTACTACACATTCTGCGTTTGTAGACTCTGATCCGCAAAAAGTTCTGGAACTCTTTCAGGATGGTGTTAAAAATGCTGAAAATGATTGGAGGACAAGATATAAAAAAGTTGTCGTCGTACGTCCTAAGGTAGATGAAAAAGTTATTGCGGATGCCATTTCATACGGGCATACAAAAATAGGCACACCATTTAGCTACTTTAGTAATTTATTTAATAAAACTAAAACAGATAAATTCTATTGTTCACAATATGTATGGAACTGTTACATGAACAGCGGAGTAGACTTGGATGGAAATGGCGGGAAAGCCGTTTTCCCATATGATTTTATGAGAAGTGACAAAGTTTCTATTGTTTATAAACAGGGATAGAACCTAATAGAAAACAGCTCTACTAATCAAACATTCAAGAGGCTGCACTGTTAGTTAATTGAATCAAATCCATTTAATATTCAGTCAGTAATTAAGTGGAAAATTGGAACATGATTGACATCCATTTACATTTATGTTACCATATATAATATAGGCGTTTCGCAAATAATTTGCGTGATGCCTTGTTCTATTTTTTTGCTATTTTCCATTTAATAACATTGGTAAAAAGAGATAGATTTGAGGTATGTTACCTTGGCAAAGAAAAGAAATATAAAAATAATTTCATATTTTTTGATTTTTATGTTTATAGTCCAAATATGTTCGTTTTTTGCAAGCGACATATATTGGTTTTCGGATGGTGCAAACAATTCCAAATCACAATCAATAATTGCTGATGTGGTTAATGCACATATATTGGCTGTAGGACGGGAAAATAGAAAATCCTCAGTCAAAATATCTATTCTTAAAATTCAATGTCTCATTCAAAAATTAAGCTGTTTCAATTTTTTAATTCAGTCACTTACATATAAGGTTTTTTTAATTGACAAACGAAAAGAGATTGCATGTATTATGTCGAATTGTTTCCATTCTTCCAAGTATAAAAGCTTCATTGCGTATGATTTTGTCCTATTTAACATTCGAAAGGGGAAAGTGTTCCATGTACTCAATCATTGAACTGACTACATATGTCTATAGGGCTATTTTACAGCATCTTGTCGACTTTGAGGAACGGAAGAATGAAATAGTAAATGATATTTACTGTGAACCATCGGTTTTGCGTGATGATTTCAACATTTTTTTAGATAACTACTTAAAAAAACTGGAAGAGCTAATTAAAACATCCCAAATTATTGATAGGCCAACCCGTGAAAAATTAAAGTCTCTTAATTATTTACCCTATGTTATTATTGGAAGTACTGTGGAGCTTGAGAGTAATAATGAACATGGAGTATACTATTATAGAATTGTTTCACCTTATGATGATTCCAAATCTAATAAGGATTTATCATATATTTCAACACTAGGAAGAGCTCTAATGCTGAAAAGACCAGGAGATATTGTAGAAAATGAGATTAATAAAGATGTTTGTAGTTCATACCATGTAAAATCAATACGTTATGAAGGATAAGTCAACTATTTTATAAATTATGCTAAAAAAATGAGGTATATGGAGGGCATTTTATGCTGGAAAGAAGTTGTGCTGGCGGTGTTGTGTTTTTTGGAGAAAAGGTATTTTTACTTAAAAATGAGAAAGAGGAATGGGTATTTCCCAAAGGTTTAATCCGAAATAATGAAGTACCTGCCGATGTAGCAATAAAAAGGGTTATGGAGGAAGGTGGGGTCACTGCGGAGATTGTTACAATAGCCGGTAGGACAAGTTATGAATTTTATTCAATTACACGGCGTAAGCCTGTTTGTAATAAAATTATTTGGTTTATTATGAGCACAGAAAGTGAAAAGTTCAATGTCTCGGAAAAGGAAAAATTTTCAGACGGGGGGTTCTTTTATATTGAGCATGCTTTGCAGATTGTAACATATAGTCAGGATAAGGCATTGCTTGACATGTCCTATAAAAAATACAATGAATTGTTATCTCGCAATGCTGAAATATATGGTAAGTAATTTAGTTGGTATCTTTAGAAGTGATTATTGATTTTTGCAAAATATAATAAAATACTTATATGTAGTAGAATTAAGTGTACATAAAAAGGGAATGCCGAAACAATATTCGACATTCCCTTTAATGATTTTTAAGTTGGCTTACAATGCTGGGTAACTATCAATTGTTGCATTAAAATGCTTTGCAACTATCAAGACATCCGCCATATTCACAACACCATCATTGCTTAGGTCAGCCTCGGCATTATATTTGGTACTGCCTGATGTGCTGTTGAAAAATTTCGCTATCTGCAGGACATCAGCCATGTTGATAGCACCATCCTGGGTAGTATCTCCAGCCCAGATCTCCACAGGATTACCATTGGTTCCTAACGTTCCGGATACCTTTACATTTTTTATTTCTCTGGCAAGATAACCATCTTTACTTATTTTCACAGTAGTTTCAGTAGTGTTTTCAGGTATATTTGTGAGTTCAAAGTATCCCTTGTCATCAGTTAAGGTTGATGTTCCTTCTGCTTCTACTTTAAAACCTTCCTTAAGGTCTGATGAAGAACTTGAAATATATCCGCTTACCTTTTTGGTTGGTTTTGCTCCAACAAATGTAGTTACCGACTTTGCAGGTAAATTACCTGTAAAACTTGATCCGCTTACTGCTATGCTTGAACCTTCAGCTAAATTCTGGGATGCTGAAGTTGTATATGGTGTAACTGCTGAAGCAGTAAAACCTTTTAAGTTAAATGATACAGATTGATCTGATGAACCATTATTGATAGCAACTACTGCAAACTCACCGGTAGCCGGATCTTTGTATGCTGTCACATATACACCTGATACTGGGCTTGCTGTAGCAGAAAATCTCTGCCATTCAGGTCTAATAAACCTTGCATATTGTCCGATTGTATAAAGCCTTTTAGCAACTGTATAAGTTTTTGCACCCATGTTCATTTGAATTAGACCTTCACCATTGTGTGTTTTGTAGCATGCACCCCACCAGTAACTCCATGAATTTCCCTGGGTTATAGTCATAAAATCATGAACTTCCTTTGCCCATTTCAAGCCGTCGTTAATTGTAATATCATTACCATTCATATCCGATACTTCTGTCATCCAAATACCTTTTCCCTTTGACTTTGTAGTAGGGAATGCTACATATGTAGATCCATAGTTATGGCAGCCAACTATATCGGTTCTTTTAGATGCAGTAGCATCATTGAGGCTGTCTATTGCAAAGGATTCGGTACATGCCATGGGTTCTCCCATAATAACTTTTGCAGTTATATTTTCTTTATCGAAAGTTGGTACCAGATAATCCTTCATAAATGTTTTAAATTGAGATGATGACCATGTACATGAGGAATAGTTGGTTTCCAGGTTAGGTTCATTGGAAATTCCAATATGTGTAATATCAATACCGAATTTCGATTTGTAGTTTTTTATATGTTCAGCTAGATATGTAGCATAAGCTTGATATTTATCTGCTTTAATAGTTCCTCTGGAAGTAGAACCGTTTGATTTCATCCAGGCCGGTGGGCTCCATGCAGTATAAAGAAGCTTATCAATTCCGTATTTTTCACGGATTTCTTTATACATAGGTATCTGATCATCGTTTGATTCCTTCCAGTCCCATGTTGTTTCAGATGGCTGCATTGTTTTGTTTGGACCATCTTCTGCATTACCCCAAGTCCCCCCATCGCCTAGTATTGAACGGAAGATGGAAAAACCGGCTCCTTTGGTTGTTGAGAATAACAAATCGTAGATTTCATTTTTCTTAGTGTCGCCTAAAAGTGCAATATTATTTGACTGATGAAAAGCTTCCGATACACCAAATCCATCAATATTCTGATAATTGGTATCCCAGTCAAGAGTAACTGTAGATGCCGCATACATGTTTTGAGGTAACGCCAGGACCAATAAAAAAGTCAATAACGTTACCAAACTCGTGAAACGAATCCTTTTTTTCATAAAAAAATCCCCCTTAGATTATATATATTTTTTTATGCCTAAGAAATTAAGGTGCCTTATTAAGAAGTGAAATGCACCGATAACAGAAGATGCAGACACTATAATTTCTTATGACAGGTTTTTAAGCGAAGTATTCCTTAATTTAATAATTCGCAGAAAATATTATTTTAAGTGCTAAAATTCTATGTGTTTTATTATCAATATAATAAAATTCTATAAATAATTTAAGGCTTCATTTTTTACTGTATTAAATGTAATGAAAAAGCTCAATCAATAATCCAGGAATGAAATGATTTTTTCACCCTTTCTTTAGCTTGTATAAGTTCAGTGAAGCGTGTTCTATTGAACTTTTTATATAATAATGATATCATAAGTAGTGGCGGAAGTGGTATAAAAATTATGCTTTTTATTTATTATAAAGAGGTGGCTTAGATGAGTATTAAATTTCATTTGCCTGATTTTGTCGAGAATTTTGATTTAAACATCATGCTGTATGAATTGATGAAAACCAGACCTGAATGTTTTTGGCCGGATATAAAAATTGCTTCTGTTTATGGTACATTTCCAACTTCAATGTGGAATGGCGGGCGTACCTATGGCGGAATATCCAGTGAGCGAAGCTATGTGGCGGAAATTCTCAGACAATTTAATACTCGTGATATTCCTTGCCGTTATACTTTCAGCAATCCACATATTAAAGAAGAGCATCTAAATGATAGCTTTTGCAATATGTGTTTAAGATTAGGGCATAATGGCATGAATGAGGTTATTGTTGTTTCTCCTGTTTTAGAGGCTTATATCAGAAAAAATTATCCCAAATATAAAATTATCAGTTCAACCTGCAAGCAGCTTGAAGATGTTGATGGTTTGAAAGAGGAGCTGGAAAAGGATTATAGCTTGGTTGTGCTTGATTATAATTGGAACAATCGCTTTGAGGAACTTGATAAAATTCCTCATAAGGAACGCTGTGAACTACTTATTAATCCATGCTGTGTTCCTAATTGCAAGCGTAGAAAAGAGCATTATGATTATATTGGCAGATATCAGATTGCTATTGCAGAACATGTAAAGAGATCAACCAACAGGCCGTTCCAGTTTGAAGAATTTAAATGCGACTGTATAACGCCTCATTTCTATGAAACCACAAAGCATAGAACACATATAACACCAAAGGAAATTTATGAGAGATATGTACCTATGGGTTATGAAAACTTTAAAATTGAAGGGCGTTCACAGCACCGTGCCGCTGTAATTGAAAGCTATGTTTATTATTTGGTTAAACCTGAATATAGGGATGAAATACGTTTAACGATGCATGTCACCGAGGTTAAACTAATAAAGAAGTAGGAGTGTTTTATGAGTATGTAAATGAGCCTGTGGTTGATTGCATAAGTTGTAGTCAGCCGTGGGCTTTATTGTTTGCAAATTAAAAAAGTAATAGATTTTTAACTTTTATATATAATAAAACTTATAGTATGGAGGAAAGAGTACAACATGAATGTGGTTCAAGTATTGTCTGGGCCTGTTATAGGTGCTGTTATCGGTTATTTTACAAATTATATTGCTGTGAAGATGCTTTTTAGGCCATTAAATCCGGTTAAGGTTGGAAATTTTACTTTGCCGTTTACACCGGGGGTTATTCCAAGAAGGAAAAAAGAGTTGGCTGGGGCTCTTGGGACAACCATAAGCAATATGTTAATTACACAGGAGGATTTGAAAAATGCCTTGTTGTCTGACGGGATGAAACAGTCGATAACAAATGGTATAGTAGAGTATGTGAAGAATAAGACAGATGCTGCCATGACAATAAAAGATACATTAAATTGCTATGTAAATGAAAAGGATTATGAGATTATCAAAGTACATCTGCAAGAGCTGTTAAGTGAAAGGATGGCGGCAGGACTTTCAGGTATTGATTTAGGTGCTATTATTACAAGTGAAGCCGGTGCAGCAGTAAAAGGAAAACTTCAGGGTACTATGTTTGCTATGATGATAAACGATAGTTTGATAGCCTCTTTAGCACAACCAATCGGTGAAAAGGTAAAGGAATATATACAAAATCATGGTGTGGAAATTATTCAGCCTGTTATTGGTCAAGAGATAGAAAACCTGGAAAATGAAACAGTGAATTCCATACTAAATAATATATCATTTAACGAAAACAAAATAAAGGAATTTGTCGGACGTATTTATACTGAATGTATAGATAGGTCATCAGATGCCATTATTAAGCAAATTGATATTGTAGGAATAGTAAGAAATAAAATTCAGGATATGGATGTAATAGAACTTGAGAAGCTTGTATTATCGGTTATGAAAAACGAATTGGATTCTGTGATAAATTTAGGAGCCGGTCTTGGGTTTATTATCGGTCTATTGAATTTGATTTTTTAATGTTTACTAAAAAATCACTTCATGTTTTTTAAATTAGAGAAAAGTGAAGGGTATATAATTTATGACAAAACCAAATTTTTTATATTATAAAGTTACAAAATTTAGTAGCATCAAAGAAATGATGGAAATAGCTGTAAAGGAAGCGGGAGATAAAATTGCTTTCAAGTACAAGGAAAATAGCAATGAAATTGTTGAGGTGAGCTATTCACAATTTCAACAGCAAACCATATGGCTTGGTGCCGCATTAACTGAAATGGGATTTTCAAACAAGCATATCGGATGTATAGGCAAAAACAGTTATAGCTGGGTTTTAACTTATCTTACCGCACTTAAGAGTGAAGGTGTATATGTTCCTGTCGATAAAGACCTTCCCCCAAATGACGTTTTTCATGTGTTAAATGATAGTGAATGCACCGTTGTATTCTATTCACAAGCTCAAGAAGAAATGTTTATGAACAATACTCATAAGCTCCCAAATGTAAAGCTTTACATAGGATTCGATCGTGCTGATGATGCTGGCATCTTCCTATCTTTTAACAAACTTATTGAATATGGAAAGAAGTGCGATTGTAAAAAATACCAGGCACTTAAAAGTGAGCCCAATTCACTTAAATTGCTTGTTTATACATCAGGGACAACCGGTATCGCCAAGGGGGTAATGCTGTCAGAGCACAACCTGGTATCCAGTGTCTATTATGGATTGCAGGTATCAACAGTTTATGATACCGGTCTTTCAGTTTTACCATATCATCATACATATGAAGCGGTAAGCGGACTTTTAGTTTCGCTTCATAAACACTCCACCATTTGTATCAACGACAGCTTAAGTGCTGTGCTAAAGAACCTGCAACTGTATAATCCGTCTTATATATACCTTGTTCCTGCCTTTGCAGAAATGTTTCATTCCAAGATAATTAAAAATATTAAGGAATCCGGAAAGGAAAGTGCTTTTAACAAATTAATTGTTGTAAGCAATGCATTAAGAAGAATTGGCATTGATTTGAGAAAATTATTCTTTAAATCCATACACAATGCTTTCGGCGGAAGGCTGAGGAAAATAGTATGCGGCGGTGCACCAATTCGCCCCGAGATAGGAAAGTTTTTTGACGATATAGGTATTAGCCTGATTAACGGTTATGGGATTACAGAGTGTTCTCCACTTGTGTCTGCGAACCATGACATGTTTAATGATTATAATACTGTAGGTATAAAGCTTCCTTGTATCGACTGGAAGGTTGACAGCCCTAATGATGAGGGCATAGGGGAAATATGTATCAAGGGTGATATCGTAATGCTTGGTTATTACAAGCAACCGGAAAAAACGGCAGAAGTACTTAAAGAAGGCTGGTTTTATACCGGTGATTATGGCTATATTAATGACAAACAGCAGCTTGTAATAACAGGCAGGAAAAAGAATATTATCGTTTTGAACAATGGGAAAAATGTTTATCCTGAAGAGATAGAAGGATATATTCAAGGTATTGACTATATTGTGGAGGTTGTTGTAAGAGGACTTGCCGATGATAAAGGGGATGAAAAATCACTTATGGCAGAGGTTTTCCTAAGTGAAGAAAGAACTCCCCAAGAGGTTCTAAAAGACATCAAAAGTGTAACGAGGGATCTACCAACCTATAAGCAGATTACGCAGGTGGTTGTTAGAACAGGGGAGTTTGATAAGACAACTTCCAGAAAAATAAAAAGATAATAGTTTTCAAGATTTAAGAAACGGAATAATCCTTGGATACATATTAATCAATACATGACTTGTATCAGGGATGATATCCAATTTCAACTGAGGGACTAATTTGCTTAAGCGTTTTCCACTTTTTTCCGAAGGAAACATCGCATCAACGGCTCCGCCAACAAACATAACAGGCATGGATAATTTTTTTAATTCCTCATCAGAAAAGAGCGGTATATAGCGGCGGTAATTGAAATTTTTTGATATAAGCATTATAATTTCCTCGGCTTCTGGGTGAAGGGGCTGTGGATGGCTGAGCATGCGGCATATTTTTTTGATACCCTCATCTCCTTGTAATGAGCATAAAATACTTTTTAGTGCAAATGACAGCTTTAAATTTGTGATGCCAGCTGTACAGAGAAGTACCAGTCGCTTTACGTACTCGGGATAATGTGTAGCAAACCTCAGTGCCATCCATCCGCCAAGTGACATTCCCAAGATATTGACACTACCCTTCTTTATATTTAAATATTTAATTATGTCCATGAGCCATTGGGCATATGTATCCCCATCCATAGACGGACGGGTTAGCTCACTTTTGCCCGGTTCACCTATTATATCAAGTGCATAAACACGAAAGTGATCACTATACTTTTTCATATCCTCTGCCCATATGGAGGAATTGGAACCTGACCCATGAATAAGTATCAATGGCGGATTATTCTCATTTCCGCAGCAAATACAGAAGGTTTTGCCATGACTGGTTGGAATTGTTAATTGTTCATTCTTATAAGGTATTGCAGCTAAGAGTTTCTCATATATTCCCAATATTTTATCTTTTGCTTGCATGCTTTTGAAAATAGGTTCATCTTTCATATCTAATACTCCCTTTCTTTATTGTTATTATTATGTAGCTTGGTTATGATTAAAAAATTACTTTGGTTTTTGAGTATGTCTTAAAGTTTATAAAAAACACAACTACAATAACATATGTTAATAATAACATGTGTTATTGTAGTTGTCAATTGTCAAATGGCTATAACAAAAGTCTTAATAAGTCACCATTTTAATGGGGTTTCAATAGATATGATTTAGTATTGAATAGAAAATAATCATAGAATGTGAGAAAAGGCCATTAAACAAAATAAAAGGGGCATTTCTTTTTAAAGAAATGCCCCGAAAATACTACAGGCTATCACCAAAATCTCTCTTGAATTTTGAAACAAGCTCAGATTGCCAATTTGAAACCGGAGCCAATCTGCCGAAGAAGAAACGTAACATCTTAGGCTCATCTACAAAAGTCAAACCACCTATTAACTTGCGGTTTTCATATAACCATTTTATACGATCAATTGCGTAGTTAACCTGGGATAGGGTAAATACGCGTCTAGGCATTGCAAGACGTAATAATTCCATATTTGCAAAATGCTCATTCCCGTCTGCATCCCTTTGTTCGGATATAGTTCCTCTTTCCATACCACGAACACCGCTTATAAGATATAATGCTGAAGCAAGTGCACCTGCGGGATATTGTTTTTGTGGAATGTGGTCAACAAATTCCATTGCATTGAGGTGAGCTCCCAGACCACCTGGAGGTGTTATAACAGGTACACCGCTTTTATCAAGCTTTTCAACCATATAAGAAATAAATTGAGGGCCCTGGTTAATCATATCCTCGTCCATGGTCTCCTCAAGCCCGACAGCAAGTGCTTCTATTTCACGCACAGACATTCCGCCATACGTAAGAAAGCCTTCATAAAGTGTTATATATTCACGAAGCTTCATATATACTTCATGGCTATTGGTACATATTCCGCCCCCACGGGCACATCCAAGTTTTCTTGCAGAAAAATATATGATATCGGAAAGGTCTGCTATAATACGGGTTATTTCGCGAATGCTCATATCTTTATATTTTTCTTCCCGGTTTTTTATGAAGTAAAGATTATCTGCCAAAAGGCTTGCGTCAAAGACCAATATGATACCAAATTCATCACAAACATTCCGGACTTCCAGCATATTATCAAGGGATATGGGCTGACCGCCGACTAGGTTGGTTCCAGCTTCCAAACGGACATAAGCGATCTTTTCAGCACCATGCTTATTGATGAGCCCTCTTAGTTTGGCAATATCCAAATTACCTTTAAAAGGATGATTGCTGGTTGTTTTTAAACCCTCGTCAATTATAATTTCTTCTATAGTACCACCATTTAATGTTATATGAGCTTTAGTTGTTGTGAAGTGGTAGTTCATGGGGATTATATCGCCTTGCTTTACATAGGCTTGGGAAAGAATATTTTCACAGGCTCTTCCCTGATGTGCAGGAAGAAAATATTTCATGCCGAATATTTCTTTAATTTTATCTTCCAGCTTTGTAAATGTCGCAGAGCCGGCATAGCTGTCATCAGCTTCCATCATAGCAGCCAGTTGCTTGTCGCTCATGGCATTTACCCCGCTATCAGTAAGCATATCCATAAAAACATCACAGTTTTTTAATAAGAATGTGTTGTTTCCTGCTTCATTAATAGCTTCCAAGCGACGTTCAATGGGGACTAGGTTCAATTTTTGTACTATTCGTACCTTATGCATTTCCAAAGGTACACTATCACCGTAATAGAATTTAACTTCAGACATCCATTAATCACCCCTATATAATATAGATATTAATTTTTGTGCAGGTATCATAAGAATTAGAAATGGCTAAGAAATAACATTCGATTCTATCGTCCAAAACCCGTTAAATCGATTTTGTCCTTGACAATACGAGAAGTTATATCTAAAGCATTACTTAGTTGATTCCTAAAAAATAACTGGTCAACTGGAGATTTCAAAAAATTGACCAAGGAAATTTTTAAAATCTTCTTATTGAATGTAGAAATTAATTTTAAAATACAAAAAATACCCTTTACAGGGTATTTTTATATAGAAAAATCCTCAATATTTGCCTCACAAGGTGTGATTATATTGAACCATTTCTACTTTAATAGGAATATTTCTACAATAATACCGTGCTACTATAAATATTTTATGACTAATTGGAGAAATATTCAATACTAATTTTTTTTTATTCTTTACCATTCCAACAATAAGTACATACTTTGTCATGCGGTAAGCCTATAGCGTCCAGCATATCAGTAAGGGATTGGTACTTTAATGAAGTAAAGTTGAGACGCTTTCTGATCCATTCAACCATACAATCGTATTTTTCTGTATTTGGGTCACAGTACTCATCCAATGAGTCGGGTTCTTTGCCTTCCAAATCCAGTATGGCCCTTCTGGCTACCAGGTCCATATCCGAGTTGGATCTTGAGAAGTTAAGGTATCTACAGCCGTGTACAAGCGGGGGACAAGCTGGGCGTACATGAACCTCTTTAGCATTGCAATTGTAAAGTAATTCAGCTGTCTCCCTCATCTGAGTACCACGTACAATTGAGTCATCGCAAAACAGGAGACGTTTTCCCCCAACCAAATCAGTTATAGGTGTGAGCTTCATCCTTGCGACGAGATTTCTTATGCTTTGGTCTTGGGGCATAAAACTTCTCGACCATGTAGGTGTATATTTAATAAAAGGTCTGCCAAAAGGAACACGTGCCTCATTGGAATAACCTATGGCATGTGCTGTACCGGAATCAGGTACTCCTGCCACCAAATCCACTTTTACATCGTCGTTGCGGGCTAAAGCCGCACCATTACGGTATCGCATTACCTCGACATTCATTCCTTCATAAGATGAGGAGGGGTAACCGTAATAGACCCAAAGGAAAGCACATATTTTCATTTTGTCACCTGGAGGTGAAATTTTTTGAATGCCGTCAGGTGTCAATAGAATGATCTCTCCTGGTCCAAGCTCATATTTGGCTTGATATCCCAGGTTGGGAAAAGCACAGGACTCGAATGATACACAGTAAGATCCTTCCTTTTCGCCTACTACCAGCGGAGTTTTACCAAAACGGTCTCTGGCAGCATAAATTCCTTCAGATGTCAGTATCAACATTGTGCATGAGCCGTCGATAGCTTTTTGTGCATTAAGGATACCTTCTTTAAAGGAATCTGCTTCATCTATCAGATTTGATACAACTTCAGTGGGGTTGATAACTCCTCTGCTCATTTCCAGAAAATGAGTGTTTTGTTTTGCTAAAGATTTATTTACAAGATCCTGAATGTTGTTTATACGTCCAACAGTGGTTATTGCATAGTGGCCAAGATGTGAAAATACAGTCAGGGGCTGTGGCTCTGTATCGCTGATGCACCCTATTCCCATATTTCCTTCCATTCCCGATAAATCATCTTCAAACTTTGCTCTGAACTGTATATTTTGTATATTGTGTATGGATTTTACAAAGCTTTTGCCATTCCAAACTGCCATTCCTCCGCGGCTTGTGCCTAAATGCGAATGGTAGTCCGTACCGAAATACAAATCCATAACACAACTGTTTTTTGAAACTACACCAAATAGTCCTCCCATTATAAATACACTCTCCTATGTTATTTAATATCAGCATGGTAATCCTGTAAGGATTTTACCTTGTCTTCTTTTAAGTGGGTTTCTTTATATGCCTTAATACCTTTAGCAGTGGCTAATGCAGCAGTAAGGGTTGTAATGTATGGTATTTTATACTTTATAGCAGCCTTACGGATGTAGGAATCGTCATGCTGACCTTGTTTGCCTATTGGAGTATTAACGATAAGTTGAATTTCCTTGTTTGTTATTGCGTCAGTAATGTTTGGGCGGCCTTCTTGTAATTTCTTAATCAATTCGGACTTAATACCGTTTTGAGCTAAATAATTATGTGTTCCTTCAGTAGCCTTTATTTTAAAGTCGAGTTCTATGAACATTTCAGCAACCTCAAGCATTGCGGATTTATCCTTGCCAGCTACACTGATCAAAACTGTACCTGAAGTTGGAAGTGAAACCTGAGTAGCTTCCTGAGCTTTAAAGAATGCAAGCCCGAAGGAGTTAGCCATACCTAAAACCTCTCCGGTGGAACGCATTTCAGGACCTAAAAGAGGGTCTACTTCATGAAACATGCTAAATGGGAAAACAGCCTCTTTTACACCAAAATGCTTAATCTCTTTGGATTTTAACTCATTTATGTTTGATTTTTTTCCAGTTACACTAGACATTACAACTTCTGTTGCAATATGTGCCATTGATATATTGCAGACCTTTGAAACCAGGGGAACTGTTCTTGATGCACGGGGATTGGCTTCCAACACATAAACACGATCATCTGCAATAGCGTATTGCATGTTCATAAGTCCTACTACCTTAAGTTTCTTTGCAATTTTAGCCGTATATTCATAAATGGTTTGCAAGTGCTTTTGTGGTATATTAATTGGAGGTATAACGCATGCTGAGTCTCCTGAATGGATACCTGCCAATTCAATATGCTCCATTACAGCAGGTACAAATGCATCTGTTCCATCGGCGATGGCATCTGCTTCCGCTTCAATAGCATTTTCCAGGAACCTGTCTATAAGAATCGGGCGTTCAGGAGTTACATCTACAGCTGCTTTAACATATTGGAGCAGCATATTTTCATCATAAATAACTTCCATACCACGACCGCCGAGGACATATGAAGGTCTGACCATCAACGGATATCCAATTTTGTTTGCAACTGAGATTGCTTCTTCAAGGTTGCTTGCCATACCCGATTCAGGCATTGGGATTTCAAGCTCATCCATTATTTTGCGGAACATGTCACGATCTTCTGCAAGATCTATTGTTTGGGGAGTGGTACCCAGGATTTTTGCTCCTGCTTTCTCAAGTTCTCCTGCGATATTCAGAGGAGTCTGACCACCAAACTGAATGATTATTCCTATAGGATTTTCTTTATTGTAAATACTGAGAACATCTTCAACAGTAAGCGGCTCGAAATATAGCTTATCTGATGTATCATAGTCGGTTGAAACAGTTTCGGGATTGCAGTTTACAATTATTGTCTCAAAGCCCAAATCACGCAAAGCAAACGCTGCATGTACACAGCAGTAATCAAATTCTATCCCCTGACCTATACGGTTAGGACCTCCACCGAGTATCATTACTTTCTTTTTATCGCTGGAATCTGTCTTGTCATTTGCATTGTAGGTTGAGAAGTAATATGCTGCGTTTTCAACGCCGCTGACGGGAACAGGTTCCCATCCTTCTACCAGACCTAAAGCAACACGCTGCTTTCTGATTTCTGCCTCAGGGATGTTTATAAGCATTGCTAAATAGCGATCGGCAAACCCATCTTTTTTAGCTTTTACAAGCAAGTCATCAGGCAGTTTGCTTCCAGCGTATTTCAGTATCTCTTCCTCTAATAAAACAAGTTCCTTCATTTGCTCAATGAACCAGTGCTTTATATGTGTCAGACGGTTTAGTTCATTGATATCGGCTCCCTTACGCAATGCTTCATACATTATGAATTGGCGTTCACTTGATGGCTCCGCCAGCATTGCCATAAGCTCAGGCAATGTACAGTTGTTAAAATCCTTGGCAAAACCCAGGCCGTAACGTCCTGTCTCAAGAGAACGGATAGCTTTCTGGAAGGCCTCTTTATAGTTCTTCCCTATGCTCATTACTTCACCAACAGCTCTCATCTGTGTTCCAAGTTTGTCATGAGAACCTTTGAACTTCTCAAAAGCCCAACGTGCAAATTTTATAACCACATAATCACCAGATGGAGTATATTTGTCCAGTGATCCGTCACGCCAGTAAGGAATTTCGTCTAAAGTAAGACCGGCAGCCAGCATTGATGAAATCAAAGCGATAGGAAAACCTGTAGCTTTGGATGCAAGTGCTGAAGAACGGGAAGTACGGGGGTTTATCTCAATAACTACTACACGGCCTGTTTTAGGGTCGTGGGCAAACTGTACATTAGTACCTCCAATAACCTGGATTGCTTCTACTATATCGTAGGAGTATTTCTGCAAACGCTGCTGGAGTTCGGGACTGATTGTCAACATTGGTGCCGAGCAGAAGGAATCACCTGTGTGTACACCGATAGCGTCTATATTTTCAATAAAACATACTGTGATCATCTGGTTTTTAGAATCACGAACAACTTCGAGCTCAAGCTCTTCCCAGCCTAACACTGATTCTTCAACGAGTATTTGGCCGATAATACTTGCCGTTATTCCACGTTGAGCTACAATCCTCAACTCTTCAAGATTGTATACAAGTCCGCCGCCTGTTCCGCCCATGGTATAAGCAGGACGAATAACAACAGGAAATCCAAGCTCAAGTGCAATTTTTTCAGCTTCTTCAACACTGAATGCCGGTTTGCTTCGTGGCATTTCTATGCCAAGTTTATTCATCGTTTCTTTAAATGCAATTCTATCTTCGCCTCTCTCTATTGCATCTACCTGTACTCCTATAACCTTAACACCGTACTTTTCAAGTACTCCGGCTTTAGACAGTTCCAGACACAGGTTAAGGGCAGATTGCCCACCCAAATTAGGAAGTAGTGCATCCGGGCGTTCGATATCAATAATCTGTGTTATTCTTTCCACATTAAGCGGTTCAATATAAGTTGCATCAGCTATAGCTGGGTCAGTCATAATTGTTGCAGGATTTGAGTTTACCAGTACTATTTTATAGCCCAATTTACGGAGAGCCTTACATGCTTGAGTACCGGAGTAATCAAATTCACATGCCTGTCCAATAATTATAGGTCCTGAACCTATAATAAGAATTTTATGGATGTCATTTCTTTTTGGCATATTTTTGCTCCTTCTTTCTTAAATATAAGAGTGTCCTGAAATATTATATAATAGATGAAGCATAGATTGCATTAATTATATAAAACTTTTTAATAATACTTTTCATGCTCCGCCAAATGTAAAGATTATTAACACTTTTAATATAGTTCATGGTATAATCTCTTTGAATAATTTAAAATTTGTTTTTGCATAGGAATGAGAAAATATGGGAAATCATTTTGATATAATTATCGTGGGAGCAGGTGCAGTAGGATGTGCTGTGGCTAGAGAGCTCTCAAAATATAAGCTTGATATAGCGGTACTGGAAAAGGAAAGTGATGTGGCAGCGGGTACAAGCGGCAGGAATAGTGCTGTGGTTCATGCGGGCTTTAACAACAAAACAGGGAGCCTCATGGCAAAGCTTTGTGTGGAAGGAAATCTGGGATTCGAAAAGGTTTGCAGAGAATTGGACGTGCCTTATAAGAAGACTGGGAAGCTTGTAGTGGCATTTGATGAGAGTGATATTAAGGGTATTGAAAGACTCATGGATGGAGGCAAAAAGAACGGTGTGCCTGGGCTTTCGTTTATTGATGAAGAAGAAGTAAGAAGATTGGAGCCGCACGTTGGAGGCATTGGGGCAATGCTGTCTTCAAGTACTGCAATTACCAATCCATTTATATACACGGTAGCATTGGCTGAAAATGCTTGTGCCAATGGTGTAAAGTTCTATTTTGATACCGAGGTCAGAGGTATAACCAGGCGGGAAAACAAGTTTCGTATCAATGCAGGTGGCAGGCATTATTATTGCAGGTACATTATAAATGCAGCAGGCTTGTATTCCGATAAAATTTCTTCCATGGCAGGGGATAAAAGCTATAAAATTTATCCTTGCAGAGGACAGTATTATATTTTGGATAAGCGGACAAGCAAGTACTTAAGTATGCCTGTGTATCCGGTGCCAAGGCCGGGAATAGGAGGGCTTGGGGTCCACCTTACGCCTACAATTGAGGGGAATATATTGATAGGCCCAAGTGCCGAATATATAAAGACAAAATGTGACTATGCAGTCACACAGGATGTGATGAAACAGCTTTTCAGCGAGGCAAAAGAATTGCTGCCGCCAATAAGCATTAAAGATATAATAAGGAATTATTCAGGCATAAGGTCAAAGTTGGTAGGACCTAAAGTAGGAGGGTTTGGGGATTTTGTTATTGAAGAATCCCAAAGTGTAGCAGGATTGATTCAGTTGATAGGCATTGAATCCCCGGGGTTAACTTCATCTGTTCCTATTTCCAGGATGGTGAGGGACATAATTGGAAGTAAAGAAGACCTAACCTTAAAGCCTGAATTTATAAATGAGAGAAAAGGAATTAAAGAGTTCAGGTTACTAAGCACAGAGGAAAAAGACAGATTGGTCAGGGAGTGCCCTGAATATGGGGAAATTGTATGCAGATGTGAGCAAATTACGAAAAGAGAAGTTATGGATGCAATAGAGAATCCTTTGGGTGTAAAGACTCTTGCAGGGATTAAGTACAGGGCAAGGGCTATGATGGGAAGATGCCAGGGAGGTTATTGCCTTACCAGGATTGTTGAGATACTTACAAAGGAATATGGAGTTCCATTGGAAGAAATAACACTTAGAGGTAAGGAATCCGGACTGTTTACAGGAAAAGTCAAATAGAGGGGTTATGGGTTATGGTTATAATGAAGGATGTTGTTATCATTGGAGCCGGGCCGGCTGGACTTGCGGCTGCAGTGGAACTTTTTAAAAATGGCATCAAAGATATTGTTGTTCTGGAAAGGGAGCCTTTTGCCGGAGGGATTCTGAACCAATGTATACATGATGGATTTGGTGTTATAAAGTTTAATGAAGTTTTAACTGGACCTGAGTATGCACACAGATATATAGATGAAGCGGAAAAGCTGGGAATTGAAATTCTGACAAGCCATACGGTAATTGCTATGAGCAGGGAAAAGGAGATAACCGTCCTAAGCTCAAAAGGACTCATAACATATAAGGCTAAAGCAGTGATCCTTGCCATGGGATGTAGGGAAAGGACAAGAGGAGCTATAGGTATACCTGGTACAAGACCTGCCGGGATTTTTACCGCAGGTGTAGCTCAAAATCTTGTAAACCTTAAAAACATGATGATTGGTAATAAGGTGGTTATTTTAGGGTCAGGTGATATAGGACTTATTATGGCAAGAAGGCTTACTTTAGAAGGTGTAGAAGTTATTGCAGTTGTTGAAAAAATGCCGTATTCAAACGGCCTTGCAAGGAATATAACCCAATGCCTTGAGGATTATGACATACCACTTTTGTTAAGTCATACTGTAATCAATATAGAGGGCAGGGAGCGGCTAAAAAGTGTTACAATTGCAAGAGTCGATGAAAAAGGGGAGCCTATTGAGGGGACATCACAGAAGTTCACGTGTGACACTCTGATTCTTTCGGTAGGACTTATTCCGGAAAATGAGCTGACTTTAGGTGCTGGTATTGAATTGGATGACATAACCCAGGGAGCGATTGTTGATGAAAATCTCCAGACCAGTATCAAGGGTGTTTTTGCATGTGGAAATGTGCTGCAGGTACATGATCTTGTTGACCATGTTTCCAATGAAGCGGAAAAAGCCGCAAGATCAGTTAAGTGCTATCTTGAGGGCCTTGAGAATAAATGTATATGGCATGAAAAAATAGAAATAAAAGCAGGAATGGGCGTAAGATATGTAATTCCTCACACAATATCAGGAAATAATGATGTTACCTTTTCAATGAGGGTTGACAGACAGTGGGAAAATAAAAAGCTATCATTTAAAAGCAATGGAAAAAAAATAAAATCTATCAGGCACAGAAGGTTGAACCCCTCCGAGATGGTGGTAGTAACCATTAAGGCTTCAGAGCTGCAAGGAATAAAAGGGTTGGAGGTGTCAGTAGATGAAGAATAAAAAGGAAATGACCTGTATTATTTGCCCCAATGGATGCAGGCTGGAAGTAATTTATGGTGATTCTTTAATTGTAAAAAATGCTTTGTGTCCAAAGGGTGAAGAATATGCCAGCAATGAACTGATAAATCCTGTAAGAAACCTGACTTCTACAGTTAAAGTAAGTAATGGAGAGTTGTCTCTTGTAAGTGTCCGCAGCAATAAGCCTGTTCCCAAGGAGAAAATGTTCGAGATAATGAAGATTCTTAAGGATGTGGAGCTGGAGGCACCAGTTGGATTTCATCAGATAGTATTGAAGGATATACTGGGTTCAGGTGCAGATATCATAACCACCAGGGAAGTAAAAAGGGTAGATAAAAAATAATTGCAAATTATTGAACTATAATCCAAGGAGGTTTGGTTAAAGTGCTTTGCTATAATCATTTTACTGTAAATTTGACTATATTAATCAAGTCACTTCTTCAATGCTAAGATATTTTTCATCAATATCCGATCCTTCGGTCAGACTCAATATATAGCCTTTTATTTCCTTTGCAGTATAATTGCTGGATTGTTGAGGGCCAAAATGTATTGCACGGTTCCTTCCGGATACCATAGTGTTAACTGCATTTTCTTCAAGAGGTTTCAAAACTATATTGTTTATTGCATTTGAGCTTTACAGGAATATTTTTTATATAACTCCTTAATAACTGAAATATATGGTATTGTGCCTTCCAATACTGACAATTTTTGAGGTTTCTCAATAGAAAGGCCTGATTAAATACCGAAATCAACAACTCGCAGTTGGCTATTATCCATATTCTAAATAATATTGGAGGGATTTATATCTTTATGTATTATATTATGTTTATGAATCTGTAGTAATTAATCGGTTAAATTAACAGCAAGTGATAGCTTTTCAGTGAGACTTAATTTATTTTCTTTTAGTATTTGAGTTAAGGATTGGCCTTTAATACCTTCCATTTCGATAAATACCAATCTGCTACATAGTTATCGGAAATATACATATTTTTGTTTATATCAATGTTAAGGTATGACTAAATAGTTCGTATATGAATTAGAAAAGGCTTGATTCCAGTATATATCCGGAACCAGACCTTTAATTGTATTAGCATCAATTCGTATAAATCATGTCATCAATTCAATAACACTTACTTGTGCACTGTTTCTAACCCAATAATCGCCGACCTTTACATAAACCCAGATATTTGCGGTTCCCTGACCTATTGCAGTTATAACACCGCTATCATTTACTGCAGCAACCGTGGAATCATCTGTTGTATAGAAATATTCTGCACTATTAAGGTCTACAGTGCTTCCGTCTGACATTTTTCCTTCTGTTACTGTCAACTTGGCGGTGCTGCCTTTAGTTAAGCTTGAATTATCTATGGCAGTGGTGATTCTGTCAAAGGAGTTTACTCCGCTGTATACACCAATTTCTGCACACTGCAAGTTTTTAGTAGCACCCGGATTATTGACAGAGGTTACAACAATACGGATCTTTTCAGCTTTTACAAGGTCAATATCAACTGTCTGTACAGTATTACCGGCAGGAATACTTGCTTCTTTTACTTTGGTATAGTCAGATCCATAAACAGCCACATAAACAGATATATCTTTTGGATTATAATAATAAGAACCGTTTATTCTGGGCTGGAATGTAAGCTTATCCAAAGTTAAAGTTTCTTTTAACGTTAAATCGATAACAGCGGGAGATGTGCTGCTTGGGACTTCATTTGAAACATAGAAAGTACCTGCATTGTCATCAAATGCCTTTGTAATTGGATAATTTGCTTGTGCAGAAGATGCATAAGCAGTAATGTCACCATTTTGAACTTTTCCGGCACCCGAACTTAGTGTGGTAACTGAGGAAGTTCTGCTGTAATTTCTGCCTGTTTTGTTATATGCACTTACAACGTATGTATACTGCTGTCCCGAAATCGGATTTGTATCATAGAATACCGTTGTGTTTGGTCCAACTACACCTATTTTTTCAAATACACCTTCTATCGATGACCTTTCAATAATGAAGCCGTCTTCATTATTGGATATATCCTGCCAAGATATATTGTTATTCTTAAATGTTCCGGCTTCTGCAGTCAAATAGGAGGGCGAGAAAAGGTTTTGTGCACTCTTATAAACCTCTAATTCAGCTATTTGAACATTTCTTGATGGTGCAACCGTATCATATGAGGATTTTACCATAAGAGAAATGTACCTTGTAGTAACAGGTGGAATTATTATCTCATATGCAGAGTTTGGCAGCGTTTGGGTTGTGATGGAAGTAAATTTAATATTATCATTGGATATTAAAATCTCCACATCCTTTGGCCCATAGTTTTTCCTTGGAACTATTTTAATACGGTTTATTGATTCCTTATTCAATAAATCCACAGTGCAGTATACGGAATTTGTTACTGAGGGATATTTATTCTCCGATACCCAGAAAGTATTCTGATCACCATCATTTACGTTTGCCGGCTGATACTGGGACTGCTGATAGGATGTATAAACAGGCTTTCCTTTTAAAATATTGATAAGCCCGTATTTATCTGCTTGCGGGCTTGTAGCTACATAATTGGAAGCCTTTGAAGATGTTCTTTCATCTGTAACGGCTGTTATTTTGTATTGATATGTGCTGGAGCTTGATATATCATTATCAACATATATTGTTTGGTTGCAGGGAACTGCGGCTGCTTTACTCCACTTGCCACCAAATTTCCTTTTTTCAATAATATACTCCAGGACTTTATTTGAATTGTTGAGTGATTTGTATTTGGCTGTATTGCCAAAATTAACCTTCCAGTCAACAGTTATTTTATCATCATATAAAAAGGCATGAATTTTCTCCAGCTCTGGTTTTTCAGGGTATTTAGCTTCCACTGCCTTTATGGTTTTATCTTTTAACTCTAGCATGTAAGACCTTCCGGCTTTTAATAATTTTTGACCTGTTGTGTTAACACCATTATGAATAATGCTGATTTTAACTTTAGCATCAAATCCGTTGTTCTTTATATAAAACCTCCCTGGAACTTTGCTGCTTTGCACAGCTTGCAAATTTGAGCAGGAAGGGCTTTCAACAAAAGCAAACAAGTTGGTTATCCGGGTATCCAATTTCTCATAATCTAAAGTGGAATATGAAGTGTTTTTCTTTATTATAGTGTCCTCTGCAAGCACTGGTGCACCTTGTGGCAATGATATAGCTATCTTTGAAGCATTTCCGTAGAAATTGCTTGCTATAAGGTATTGATTGGAGTATACATCTTGAGTGACAGCTGATTTCCACCCATCAGCCATCTTCGGGTAGATTATGCCTTTTGACAGGTTTGCTGTCATACCGGAATCTATATTGGAATAGAATACAGCAGTACGGTTTGCTATTGTATCACCCTTGGAAGATAGTTTTTCCTGGTCGTTGTAAGAACCATAAAGAGTGGAATAATAAACTGAGTTTGAAAGGGTTCTGTTTCCATATTTCATGCCGTTACTTCCATCTACAACTACCGAAAGGCTGTTGTCAACATTAACCCAATTTCCGCTGATATTGGTTAAGGAGGTTCCATCTAACACAGCACTGTTGTCATTTGAGGTCACCACTCTGGTATTACCGGAAATATTGTCAGTCTGGAAGGCCAAAGGAATTCCTTCTTCCTTAGTCACAGTTATGTCTGCTTTTGACTTGGCCACATCCATATAAACTGCAGCATTACCCGGAAGTGCTGCAAATGATATATAATGATCTATTGTGGAGTCATTTTCGGATAAAAGTCCTGTGGTAGTGAAATTAGTGCTTTCTACTCTGTTTTTATGTTTGATATGAAATTGATTTGTAGGTTTGTTTTTAACAGTAAAGCTTCCTGTTAAACTTTTTTGGTATGGAAAATTAACAAAACCGTTATCTAAATAATTGTTGCTATCAGGTATTACAAGTCCCATGTTCTTGCTGTTCCATGAGAATGATGCAAACCTATTTTGATTTTTATTTAATATTATATCGCCGTCAGTATATGTGCTGCTGCCGGAATTTCTTGAAACAAAGTCTTCCCATGTTGTATTTTCGCTTGGCCCTGGCCCGAAATACTTATGGAACATATATGTATATACCAGTCTTTCAGCTTGAACCGATTCTCTCCTGGCCCCTATATCACTGTTTGGTCCTATGAATCTTCCGTCCTGATTATCCAACTGTCTTGCCCTTATAAACTGGATTAGTCTATGCTCTAGCATCTTGGAGTCAACATCCTTAAAGTATGTGGACATAAATGCTACAGAATTTATATGATCCAAAAGGTCCACCGACCAGTCGCAGCCATTGGGATATGCCCATTCTCCGGTAGCTAATACAATTTTCTTCAATACAGTATTGTACATATCCAATATGTTATGTTCAAAGGCTTTTGGAACTTCATTGCCTGTCATTTTGTAATAAAGTGCAGAATCTCCCAATTCCAGTATTGGGTTCATCTGGTAAACGGGATGGAAAATGCCGTGGTTTTCAAGTGAGTAATCATCATAAAGATTTGGCCCTATAACCCACTCCTTGACCATCTTTCCATCAACAATAGTTTGATCTGTCAAATCCTTACTCATGGATAATGTATTCATGGCAAAGGCTTTTGACTTTTCATCCCATTGTGCTGCCCTTGAATCTTCCTTATACATGTTTGCTGCTATTGCCAGAACGTTTGTGTCCCAGCCATTTTCCTCAGCTTTGGTATCAGATTTTACCTGAGTAGGTATTGTGCGGTTTAAATTATAGTCAGCTTCAGCTGCTACTACGTTTTTGAGTTTCTCTCTTGTTTCGCTGTCAAGCTCGTCCCCCATCAAATAGCCTGCATATGCAAGGGCAGATGTCCATAAGGATGATTCCCATACCAGACCCCATTTTCCGTTTGATGCACAGTTGTAGCTTCCAACTTTATGGGTGTTAACCGAGTATTTTATACCAGCTATGATTCTTGACTTAAGCAATTCTCTGTCAAGCTTGCCTGAATTTTCTGAAAAAAGAAATGCATATACCAATAAATAATTGTTATGTGTTCTTATTCCGTCTTCTCCGCTGTCACCTGATCCAAAGTAGCCTGTCCCGGGAATTTTACCGGAATAATCATGATAAATCTTTTCCGAATATAAAGTATGATCCTGCAATGATGTAAGAATTGCTTCATTTAGATTATTCTCGGAAAAATCGGCAATAAGTGTACCTTGTTGATAAGCACCGGTCACCATAGGACAGAAGGTTGCTGTCAATAATGCTAGTGGCAATAGGATACACGCCATTTTTTTAAAATTGATTTTCATTAATTTCACTCCCATAATAATATAATGATTTATGTTCGTTTTGTTATAGAACAATAATATAATCAATGTGGTGTATTGTAAATATTTACTTGTAATACATCACAAAATTTTACTTTGAGATAACTTTAAGATAAGTAGGTTATTTACAGAGAAATTAAGTGTGCAATATATAAAGACTGCAAAATGCAGTCTCTATATATTACAGTGTCTATTACTTAATATAGACAGTTTTAGTATGGTTAGTATTTTTCAAGGACTGGCTGAATTTGCTGATTTTTTAATGCTTCTATTACGGCAGGGACAGTTAATTCAAATTTTGCTACTAGAGAATTGGGCTTATCTATTGGATTATCATGACCAAATGGAATAAAGTAAGTATTCTTTGTACTGAGCAATATCCCTATACTTTTTGCACTTATTCCAAGTCCATCATTTGTTGCAATTCCGATTATTACAGGTTTATTGTTTCTATAAAGCTCTTTTGCCATCATTAATACAGATGTATCGGTAGCACCATCGGCCAGCTTTGACAAGCTGCATCCTGTACATGGTGAGATATCAAGTAAATCCATTGGCTCCAGTAAACGAATAACCTATCTTTTTCCCCTTTAAAAGCATTATTATCCCTCGCTCGTTTTTAGTATTTATAATATCTACGTTTCTGATAAAGTGTATATGCATATTAGTACTATAAAATAATTAGCTGGTTGATGGGGCATTTGTATAGGCTATTTAGTAGTCCGTGTGTCAATATTTACCACAGATTCGCTATTTGAAGATTCGATAATACTCTTAAGGATTTTTTAATGGTTAGAAATTATAATATGCGTGAGAGTAGAATTGGTTTTATATTGACACCAGACTTTTACAATTTACTACATTTAGCTTTAATTTTCATATGTTTTATGATAAGATTTTACTATACAAAATTTGGGTTTATTATTTATATATAAGATGTATCAATAAATATTGGGGGGAGATTAGTATGGCTGTAGAAAAAGAGAATTGGGAGAAATTTGAGGAATCAGCGTTTAATTATGTTGTAGGATTATGTGAAGAGGTGAGTACTGGGAAAAAGGTACCTATTATTGCAAAACGCTTTGGCGGACATAATTCAACAAAGCCTGATATTGTAATAACTAAAGGTGGAAAAGAAGAATTTTCTATTGAAACCAAGTTTTCACCAGCCCAGAGCGGACAGTTTTCTGTCATAGATACAGGTGAAGAATTCGTATTCTCCCAAGGTAATAAAACCTCTATGGATAGAAACACTAAAAATATATTGGATTTCATAAATGTAAAGTCACGTTATGAAACGATTAAAAATTCTGAGTCAAATAATTATTATATTAATTGTGACCCAAATGATCTTAGGGAATGGGTTACCAATCACTATCAGAAAAAAAATTGTAAATTTATTATTACTTCAAAACAAATAGAAGGATACAAAGCGATTATTCCTTTAACTTTAGCAGATCTTGCAGCAAATTTCGTTATAAAAGCATGTTTGAGGCCCAAAAGGAGTGGGTCAAGCACATTGCCGCAATGTGATCTTGCTGTGGCTCAAGCAGCACTTGAAGCACACTTGAGAAGTATGGGAAACAGCTTTACTACCAGTCAAGACGGCAAGAGAACAATAGCTACTTTGGGTGTACCAAGTAAGTTTAAGAGGGAACAAAAGCTATTTTGTAATGATACTTATGTTATTTCCAGGAAGAGTGATTCTATATATGAAATAAGAAAAAGAGGTACGACAAATAATAAAAATGTAATTTTTGAATTGACATATGATAAGGATTTAGAACAGGATGAAGGAAGGGATTTATTAAAAGCGGAGTTGGAGAATTTATACAAGGGTTAATAACTCCAACATTATATAAAAAAGGGCTGTTGCAACAGCCCTTTTTTAGTGATTCGAAGCATTATGGTGTATTCTGCTTTTATTGTATTGTACATTTATTTGGTAATATTTTTGCTTTGTAAATCCTTCATGGTTTTTGATACAATTTTAAACAACTCTGCTCTGGTGATTGCCCTTTGAGGCATGAAAAGATTGTTTTCATAGCCATTAATGATACCCAGCTCTGATCCTTTCTTTATAAAACCTTTAGCCCAATATGGCAGGACATTATCATCTGCAAAATTGGTTTTTCCTGCTGACTCCTCAAGCTTAAATGCTTTTAGAATCATTGTTGCTGCTTCGCTTCTGGTCATTTTATTGTCAGGTCTGAAGCTTCCATCCTCAAAACCTACGATTATTTTATTTTCTTGTGCAGCTGCAAGGTATTCTTTGACCCAGTCAGGTATTTTCTTGGAATCGGAGAATTTCAGATTCACATTCTTATTGGTTTTAATATTTAGTGATTTAATTAAAATCTTTACAGCTTCTGCACGTGTTATTTGAATATCGGGTCTAACAGTTCCATCCTCATACATATCCAATATTCCTTTTTGTTTGAGTTCAAGAATATATGGCTCTGACCAGTGACCTTTTGCATCAGGTATGGATATTTGGGGTACTTTACTTGTAGGCTCCTGGGTAACTGAAGGCGTTGGTGTTGGAGTAGCTGTGGAAGTACCTGTAGCTGTAGCAGTAGGGGTTGGTGTTGAGGTAGCAGTCGGAGTTGATGTACTGGTATTGTAATTGTAACTTGTTCCTGATGATGGTGTGTTTGTTGGTGTATTTGTTGGTGTATTTGCAGGCGGTGAGTTGCTTTTGTTTATATTTATTGAATATACTTTCTCCGTAATACCATCTTCAGCTTTTACAGCAACAGATATTTTATTTAATCCTGGTTTTAGATTGATACTTGCTGACGGTTCACCGCTCAAAACATTCATTCCATTAACGGTTACTGTCGAATAATCGTTATACACTGATGATGTTACAGTTGTAGAATCAACATTATATGGCACCGATACATTATATTCATATACATCGTTGGAAAACTCCTTATCCAAGGCACCGCAGCTTACACTAAGACCTGACAAATCAGCATTATTTGAGAGAGTTGTTCTTAAAATGTTAATCTGTGCACTTGATGGCACACCTAAAATTGAATTTACAGGGTTGCTAAGATTAAGATTAAAAGTTTTTATTCTCTCAGTATCAAATTTATCCTTAAGGCTCTTAATTTCAATATTTTTAACAGTTTCACCGCTGGCAAATGTAAGGGTGCCCTTTGCTGCTTCATAGTCAACCCCTGCAACAGCTGTATCATCGGAAGTTGAATAGTCAACGCTTACAGTTCCAACATTGCTGCCTAATCTATATACACTTGCTGTTACATTTTTAGTTTTTTCATCTAAAATTAAGCAATCAGATGCAAGTTGGATAAGGCCTTTTTCGATTGATGTTCCGCTTATGCTGATAGAAGGGAGCATCATAGTTCTTGAAAAGTCCTGATCTATCGGTTCGCTTTGAGGTAGAACTATTTTGCCGGTGCTGTCAGGTAAAATATCAATAAAAGATTCTCCTACAACAGCTGTTTTGTTTTCATTATTCGCTGTTATGGAAATTTGGTATTGTCCATCGCCTTTGAAATCGGAAAAATATCCTGTATACACTCCATCTCCAGGCATTTCATCTCCCATCAATCCATCATCATGCAAGCTAAGAGCTGACTCGGAATTATCAGGTCTTGTTACTTTTGCAGATACATTGGCATTGCATATGGGTTTTCCTTCTTTGTGCAGTAAGGAAGTCACTTTTACAGGAGAAGGATAAGTATATGAACTATAATCTGTATTTCCCTGCAAAGCTATTGATGTTTTTCCTGATAAGTCAAATACCACTTCTGCCTTGGCATCCGACGGATTTTCTATTATTACTTCCCATGCACCTGGTACAGGATTATCTATTGTATACATTGTATATGTATCTTCTGATATATATTCTGCACCATATGTATTTTCCGAGCTGTATATTTTGCCATCAGGTGATTTAAGTGAAAAAGCAATTTTCTTTGCATCTATTGAACTTATTGTGAACCTTGCTCTTTCCATCGTTGAGTCAACATATATAATTTCTGAGCTTTTTTCCAATGAGTTAAACACTTTTTTAAAGAACTTTGCTAATCTATCAAAAATACTAAGCTTATTTTTAATAGTTTTATAAATGAGGTTAATATCGCTTACACTTGATGCATAATAGAATTCTCCACCAGTTTGCTCAGCTATTTGATTCATCAGGTTTTTATCAACATTTCCTATACCTATTGTATAGACAGGAACTCCCTGAGCCTTGATTGCTGGTATTACGCTTGTCGGGTCAGTGCCTGTGTTATGCTCTCCGTCCGATAAGAGTATTATAGCACCTGTTCCTTGTTTATATCCTGATGAAACCAGATCATTCAATGCTGAATCTAAAGCACCACCTATATTAGTGCTTCCGCTTGCAGTGATTTTATTTATAATGCTTTTTATTGATGATTTATCTGCAGCTGTAGTGATTTTTTTGAGGTTTTGTTCAACCTTGGATTGACTACTAAATGACACAACTCCTATACCATCACCGCTATCACCGGATTGCGGCAGCTCTGTCAAGTCGATGTACATCTTTGCTGCACCTTTAGCCAAAGTAATACTATTGCCGGACATAGAACCTGATCTATCAATGACAAGTTCAATATCATTCCATCTATTGGCTTGCCTTACTTCAAAGTCAGGCTCCTGGTAGCCTATTGAGGTTATTGCTCCTCCCGGGGCAGTGAGACCAAACTGGCTTTTAGCAGCCATCACTTCCCAGCAGGATTTCCCATTATGTATTCTGTTTTGATTATTCGGGGCTGAAGAATTGTGATTACTGCTGTCACAAAAATCAACAATACTGTTATCATGTTGTACCCACATGATACTTGCAGGACGTCCGTTTGAGTTGTATACAGGGGAATATGACGAACCGTTCTGAACTTCTAAGATTGTATTTCCTGCTGAATCATAAACAGCAAAAGTTACACTTTCCTCGCATTTATTCCAGACAATCTTGTTGTTTTCTTTCTTACCAAAAACTTGGTAATTTCTTCCTAACAACTTGTCGATAATATTGCTTTTATAGTCGCAATACTCGTCACCAAGACCATATCCGTAATGACCAAATTCATGAATTAAAGTTTTACCCATACTTTTTGCACCTTGTGAAAAAGCCTGGCCTATCCCTATATACATATGTGCATCTTCAGCACCCATAAAGCCGGCAACATTTGCTGAAGCTCCATTTCCAGGCCGTATGTAAACATCGGACTTTTCGGGATCGAAATTGTTCATAGGAAGGGCACCTGCTATTTCAGGCCAGCCGCCTGGTTTCGCAGCAGGAACATAAATTGTAATTTTTCCAAACCTGTTTTGCTGTTTTGTGGCATTATAAAGATAACTGGATGCTTCCTTAAAACTGTCTTTTACTGCTTTTACCACATCTTCATGTGTCTGACCGTATTTAATGCTGGAATTGGTGTCATCCATTACGATGACATTAAGATTGATAATACCTCCCGATACGCTGCCTCCGCTAGCTGCAAGGCAATTCCCCAAAGGCATTATCAGCATCACTAGTGCTAAAATGCTTGATACTAATACTTTAAAAAACCTTGATTTCATTTTTTACTCCCCCCAAAATTATTAGTTATTATTGCTGAAAGAAATTTTCCAGCCAAGCCTATAGTGATTTTTTATAGACCGATCTCTAAGTATATAATATTAAGATGAGGCTTGGAATGTCAATAAACATATATACTTATATAGATCTATATAGGTAAATATGATAATTTTATACATATATATAATTATATACCTAATGGTATTATTTACAATACTGATAATAAGTTATATAATACAAATAAATAGAAATTAGTTTTCAGGAGGCGTAGTTATGGAGAAATTTAAGATTCTATTTTTAGTTGTGGCCGTTATTTTTTCATTAACAGCATGCAGCAAATCGAAAAATGAGTTTTCCAATGATGATGTGATGAATTCAAATGAAGTTATAGAAGCAAACAAAAAGGAAACGCCTTTGCCTATCGATACACCTGTTCCAACACCGACAGTAACTCCTGAATCCATTGATGAAACTCCAAAAGACAATATCAGTCCTACTGAAGTGATTAACGCAAATAAAAAGGTTACTTCTAAACCTGAGGCAAAACCTACAGTTACACCAACACCAGGTTTAAACAATGATTCAAATAAAACTACTGGTGCTGGCGAAAAAATTCAACAGAATGATGAATTTTCAAACGATGATGTAATGAATTCGGATGAAGTAATTAATGCAAATAAGAAGCCTAAATAAATAAAAAAGTTTTATTTAATTTAAAATCTTTTATTGGAGAAACATATTGAGAAAATTTGCAATTTTTACAGCATACATGCTTTTGCTCTGTATTCTTACTGCGTGAATGAATACAAAGCCATCTGATTTGAAGATATATCTAGTAAAGATAAAGTCACAGACGCAATTAAAAAAAATAAGCAAGAAGAGAAGCAGGCTAATATCCAAGAAAATAAACAAGAAAATAATTCAAAAAGTAAAAGCAATTTTCATAATGAAAAAGAAGTAGCACTAAATGATGAGCAGCAAAAGAAGCTTAATATATTTTTCAGCAACTTCTCAGAGGCCGCCATGAAACCTTTTGAAAAAGGCAAGGTTGATGATACTGAATTAATCAGATTTTGAGTAAGTCACAATATAATAAATAAGACTAAGGCTTTGGAGCATTATGATGATACATATGGAAGGATAAAGGCTGTTAATGTTGAAAATACTATCAGAAAATATTTAGGGCTATCATTCAAAAACCATAAATCTGCATATGACTATAAGTTTGAGAATGGATATTATGTTTATGGCTATGCAACTTGGGATACTCCTGATTTTTCATATGTGACAAATTTGGTAGATAACGGTGGTGGTAAATTTTCTGCTTTGGTAGAAATATATTCCACAACTGTGGTGGATGGTAATCAGGAAAATTGTTATGAAAAAAAGAGTAAATGGGTTTATAACACTGAAAAGCCAAAACTGGTAAAGACAATGACAGCAGATATACAGAAAATGCCTGATGGGAGTTATGTTTTGCTGGATTATATGGTGGAAAGAGAGCATAATTAGATACCTTAGGATGATTTGGGAAGAATGATTTTAGCTTTGGCTTCCAAGCATTTTATTGAAAAATCTACCAAAACTAAATTAGCCGGGCAGAATTTATATGAAAAGAAAAACTAATTATTTTATAGTCTACAAAATATATTTGTGGGCAAAATAAAATAAAAGGTATTGACTCCTAAAAAACTCAATGCTAAGTTACGAGGAGGGATTCTTATTCATATAATAGGTAAATTTCTTGAACCCAGTCAGGTTGGAGGTTTGGTGGATACCCTTAAAAACAGCGGCATTCAAAGAAGAGACATGATTATAAGTGCTTATGATGAAGAAAAGTTTGAAGATATGAGGGAAAATGCCACTCAGTCCACACCTGTAATAATGTCTGATCAGGATGATGTAGGCGAGCTTAAAGCTTTTGCTGAAAATGTACAAAAGTTAGATGAGGAAGATGGAATAGTTGTATCTGTTAAAGTCGCAAAGAAAAAGGCACAGGAAGTTAAGTCAGTAATGGAACAGTCTGGGGCATTTGAAATCATTGTGGATGACAATAAATAAAACAAATAAGAACAAAGCAGGTTACCTATAAAGGCAGCCTGCTTAATTTATGTCTGGGAAATTACTTCTTTTTTGTGTGTTCCCATGAACCTTCTTTATTGCATATCATTTCGGAACCGTCATCATTTGTCATTTTTGAGCCTTCAGCATGTCTCATATGGTTATAAATGCATGATGGAACTTCAGATGCTCTTCCAACCGGTTTGTCAGAGACTGTATCAACATGATTTGGTTGTTTTATGACATTAATAGAAACTTTGTCACCTTTTTGATGATTTTTCATAGTTTCATCCCTTTCCTTAGTAATGGCTAAGAAATAACATCTGATTCTTATCGTCCAAAAACCCCGTTAAATCGTCGGGATTTTGTCCTTGAGAATACGAAGTTATTTCTAAGGCATTCCATAATTAAAAGCACTTGCATATAAAATATGTACAATTATCATAAAAATGATTCAGGTTTTTCCAAGATATATATAGTGATTTTTATCCAGTGAAATTATTTGTTTTATTAACGGGCATAATAAATAAGAAAACATTCTTACTTTCAGGGAGTGATTTAATTATGAAAAATAAGCCAAAGCCAGATGATAGAAGAGATAATGTAGAAAGAATTCAAGAGAATATTAATATGACTATTCACAATATGGAGCTCGCAGATGAAATGATTCACAATACAGATGATGAAAAAATGAAGAAAGTGCTCATGGAGAAGAATGACAGAAGAAGAGATGCACTTAATGGTATGAGGAAAGAAATCAGAGATGAAGCTATTGATAGAGAAAACGGATATAAGTAATGCTCAAAGAATTACCAATTAAGGAAAATTGACAAAAGCAGGGTTGCAGTAAACAAAGCAATCCTGCTTTTGTTGAATAATGTCTGGAAAAGTGATTACATATTATGTAACCAACTCTTTTATATAGCATAAAATGTATTATGGAAACCTATATTTAAGGAGAAATAAGTATGTACGAATATTATAACAGCTTGGATAGGCAGCCACAGGAGGATGGCCAGCAGTTTGGACCGCCATTCGGGCAAGGCCAGCAATTTGGACCGCCCTTTGGTCAGCCATTCGGGCAAGGGCAGCAGTTCGGTCCACCATTCGGACCGCCATCAATGATGCAAGGGGGAGCATCAAGGCCTCCGTCAGGCCCGCCGCCTTCCTTTGTGCCGCAGCAGTCTCAAACTCAGGGAGTTGGAATTTTTGCCGTTGATCCTGGTGCAATAAGGCCATGTACTTTTAGATATATCTATATTTGGCTAAATACTGGTGAGAGTTTTTGGGCATGGCTTGTATATGTAGGAAGAAGGTCGGCAGCAGGCTGGAGATGGACAGGATTCAGATGGATTTATTTTGGTGTGGATCTGAGAAATATTGAAAGCTTTGTATGTTATTAATGTTGTAATAAAATGTAAAAGCAAATAATTTTAAAGTGCCGACGGGAATTCCTGTTGGTACTTTTGTTTATTGGGTATATTCTTAATAATAATACATAAACATGGGAATAATTCTCGTGAGATGTTTACAATGCTAAAAATTAGTCATGTTGAAGATATAACTTCCCGTATAATTTCGCTTTCTAAGTTAACTTAACTCGTGAACACACGCTCAAAACGGGAAGTAATATTTCAATCATGCCTTAACTGGTTAATATAGCATTTGAAAAAACTTAATTCAGTGGTATTATTAATAAAGGATTAGTATAATGTGTTTTTTCAATACCATATAATAGGGTGTTCATGGAAATGCCTTATAATATATGTTATAATTTTGTGGAATATGACTTTGATTATGGTAGGTGAACTGTGATGGCTCAGGTACTTGAACTTACAGGAGTGACTAAGAAGTTTGGCAGTAAAGATATTGTGAGAGATGTGAATCTATCGGTGTCCTCCTCGGAGATATTCGGATTTTTAGGCCCTAATGGTGCAGGTAAAACAACTACTATTAGAATGATTGTAGGACTTATCAAGCCAAGCAGCGGACAAATAAAGGTTTGCGGATACTCTATTAGGAATGACTTTAAAAAGGCCATGGCCAATGTAGGATGTATAATTGAAAGTCCGGATATGTATAAGTATTTTACAGGTATGGAGAATTTACAGCATTTTGCAGCAATGGATAAACGTATTACCAGGGAAAGAATTGATGAAGTGGTGGAGATGGTTGGACTTAGTCATCGCATTAATGATAAGGTTTCAACCTATTCATTGGGCATGAGGCAGAGGCTTGGAATAGCACAAGCTATCATGGGCAGGCCCAAACTTCTTATACTGGATGAGCCTACAAACGGCCTTGATCCTGCAGGAATAGCTGAATTCAGGCACCTTATAAGGAAATTGGCATATGAGGAAGGAATGGCAGTTTTTATATCAAGCCATATATTATCGGAGCTTCAATTGGTTTGTGATACAGTAGCTATTGTAAGTAAAGGACGGGTTGTAAAATCTGTAAAGGTTAATGAAATTGCACAGGATATGATTGTAGAGTGGTATTTGGATAAACCTGCAAAAGCATTGGAAATACTGAAGGAACGATGGAATATTGATGGGGAACAGACCAGAAAAAATTCTGTAAGGGCAGGGATTGGAGCGGTACGTGTGGAAGACATTAACCAGATGTTTTTCAATGAAGGCTTAATAATATCTTACTGCGAATCCCATGGAAACTCACTGGAAGACTTGTTCTTAAAACTTACTGAGGGTGATGAAATTGTATAATCTTGTAAGAAATGAAGTTTTCAAAATGATAGGCAAGAAAAGGCTTTATATTACCCTGGGAATTATCCTTGTAATAATTGCTGCATTTGCCTATGGGCAGTACCATTCACTTGACAGGACCAAAGACAACCTTTCAAAACGAATAGGTATTGAGGCTACAAGTGATTGGAAAAATGTTTTACAGCAGCAGCTTATTGATATAAAAAGAAGAATGGATAGTCCATATATAGATGATGATAGAAGGGCCAACCTTAGGGTACGTGCGGAGCAGATGCAGTTTTATCTGGATAAGAATATAAACCCTTTAGAAGTTTCTGCTGTAAGCTTTAGTACTAAGTTTATTGAACAATCATTGTTATTTCTGCTGCCCCTATTAATGATAATATTATCGGCAGATATAGTATCTGGGGAGCTTTCCGGAGGGACTATAAAACTTCTTCTTGTCAGGGGTGTTTCACGGTGGAAGATATTGCTTAGCAAGTATATTACCATAATACTATTAGAGGCTCTGGTCATGTTTTTTGTATTGATATTAACCATTGGGGTGTCAGGAATCTTCTTTGGATATGGGGGATGGACAACCCCAGTAGTGACAGGATTTAAGGTTGTAGCGGGAAAGCTTGTTACATCTGATGTTGTTAATGTACCACAATGGAAGTATTTGATGATGACGTACGGGCTGGCCTATTTCGTAGCAGTGGTTGTGGGATCTGTTTCATTTATGATATCAACACTTGTTAGAAGTACTGCAGCTTCTATTGGAATTGTGCTCTCAACCCTTATAGGAGGATCTCTTTTGACTACCTTCCTGGAAGACTGGAAACTTCCTCGCTACTTTTTTACTGCGAACCTGAAGTTAACAGATTATATATCAGGCTCACTGCATCCGATTGAAGGCATGAACATGGCATTTTCATTAGCAGTTCTGTCTGCATGGATTTTATTATCTGTTGTTGTTAGTTTTGGATATTTTACCAAAAGGGATATTCTAGTGTGAAAGGGGTGCTTTGATGGCTAAAAAGGTCATGTGGTTCAGTATTCTAGTAATTGTATTTATATCGTTGATTTCTGTTTGTGCTGGTTTTGTTATGGCAGTAAAAGTTTCAACCGGGCCGGTTAAGGAAGTAAGCAAGCCCATATCACAGCAGGGGGTACCAAATGGAGGGAATTCTTCCAACGATCCAAAGACAGTGAAGGTTCTTATTTTGGGTGACTCAATAGCAAAAGGAACAGGTGATGAAACATTTAGAGGGATTGGAGGATATCTATCCGATAACCTTAAGAATTATACTGCAAAAGATATTATCGTAAGCAATCTTGGTATAGACGGGCTTAAGAGTGCAGAATTGATGGATCAGATTAAAAATGGCAGTTTGGATAATGAGATTAAAAGTTCAGATATTATACTGATCTCCATAGGGGGTAATGACCTCTTGGAAATACAGAGGCAGGAAGGTAATAACCTGGAAAATGCGTTTAAGGAAAAGCAAAGAGCATACATTGCAGCTTTGAAAGAAATAACAAATAAGGTTCGCAATACAAACAAGGATGCATTTATAATGTTTGTAGGGTTATACAATCCTTATGATGACGGAATTACCAATGATTATGCACAGCTTATGAACAGCTGGAACCATGCTACTTCACTGGTTTTTGCCGATGACATTAAGGCTGTTTTTATTCCGACTTATGATATGTTTAAATTAAACCTTAATCGCTTTATTGCATCCGATAACCTGCATCCGAATTCAGCAGGCTATCAGATGATAGCACAATTAATAAGCAGAAGCTTGGAAGACATGATGGATAAGATGTGAGTTATATTTGAATCATTACTAAGGCAGGTTGAGTACCGGATTAAGGTATTCACCTGCTTTTATATATTGTATGGAAAACAGTTCTTATAAGTGCTATAATCTATATTAAGACGGTTGTTGACGAGCTAAGTCAACACATGAGCGAAATTTATATCGAATGTTATTTCTTAGCTGTTACTAAGCATTTAGCAGTGTTCTAACTATTTATTACACCATTTCCATGATTTTTTAGATATTAAAATGTTCTTTTATCCAAATGTGGCACAAAAAAATTTATATAACTTTCGAACTACTATAATAAAGTGAAAAATATCAAAAGGAGGTTTAGGTTAGAGAATTTTAAGAATATACTAAAACAATGATTTTAGGGAGGGGTAAGTCAATGAATAGTAAAAGCTTTTTTAGAAAAATACTTGTAGGCTGCATGATGGTATCTTTAATTTGTACACAGGTATTTTTATTCAGAACAGGTGTCTTTGCAGCTGAGAACTATGGACAGGTTAATTTCGATCTGATTGGTTTTGCAACGTTGGAAGGCGGCACTACTGGAGGAACTGGTGGAAAAGAAGTAACCATTACCAGTCTTACTCAAGCAAATGATCTTTTAAATACCCGCAAAAAGGAAGATGATACATCACCGCTGATAATGAAAATTGATGGAAAGATAAGCGGTGCTGGAAAAATTGATATAAAAGAAGTTAAAAATATCTCTGTTATAGGCGTTGGAACGAGGGGGAATTGGAAGGTATCGGATTAAATATATATAAGTCCAGCAATATTATAGTCCGGAACTTAAAGATTCATCATACTTTGGCACCCCTTGATGGAATAGGCATAGAAAGCAGCAATCATATTTGGGTTGATCATTGCGAGATATACAATATGATAGGTGATTGTAACGGAGATGGTAAAATAGATGAAAAGGGAGATATATCGGGCGGAGATGTTGACTGGTATGATGGACTCCTTGATGCAAAGAAAACCAGTGAGTACATTACCGTATCCTGGAACTATTTCCATGATGCATTCAAGACAAGCCTTGTGGGTTCGTCAGATAGTGATGACTATGACAGAAAAATTACCTTCCATCACAATTTCTATGAAAACTGCAAATCCCGTTTGCCTAGCTATAGAGGAGGAACCGGACACATATTCAACAATTACTATCTGGACATAGAAAGTTCAGCTGTTAATTCCAGAGTAGGTGCCAAACTCCGTGTTGAAGGCAATGTATTTGAAAATGTCGGCTCCGGATCAGTTGACGATACAACTGGATGTGCTGAAGGACCGATAGGTACATATTTCAGTGATGAAGTTGGTATGTGGGATGTAAAGGACAACCAGTTTATAAACTGTAAGGGAAACCAGCCTACTACATCAACATGCAGTTTTACTCCATCGTATCAATACTCCCAAGCATTAAGTCCTGCGAGCAGTGTTAAGGCGATGGTAACACAGTATGCCGGCGTAGGAAAACTTGAAGGAACAGCCAGCAACCCACCTTCAACAATGAAACCAACGTCGACACCTACAGTTAAAGTATCACCTTCTTCTTCAAACAGTAATGGTTATTCAATTTCAGGATATGTAAAGCCGGATTTAAATGGGAGTTCTGCTGATTTAAGAAGCGGATTCAAAATGGAAGTTATAGGAGTGGGAAGTACTGTAACTAATAACAATGGTTATTTTGAATTGCCCAATGTTCCCCAGGGTTCAAGCTATACAGTGAAAATAAGCAAAGCATCATACTTGACCAGAGAAATTAGAAATGTCAATAATGCAAGCGGTGTCATGGTAGGCCCACAGAGCTCGCCTGTATTAATGATGGCAGGAGATATAAATGGGGATAATGCTATAAACATGACCGATATAATTCAAATCGCAAAAGCATTTAACGCTTCAAAGGGCGGCTCTGGTTATAACGAAGCATATGATTTGAATATGGATGGCTCTGTAAATATGACGGATATAATCGTTATTGCAAAATATTTCGGTAAAACCTCAAGTGATTATCCTCAAAACGTTACGATAGTTCCAATAACTAATCCAACTGCGACACCTACCAAGGTGCCAACATCAACCAAGGCACCAACACCTACTAAAGCATCAACTCCTACTCCAACAAGTGCTGTATCTTCCACTCCAGCAAGCGGAGATATAATAATTGAGCCTAACGGATCTGTAACTTTAGCTCAGGCTATTAAAGATATTCAGCCAGGCAAAACAATTTTCTTAAAAGGCGGTACCTATAATCTATCTTCAACAATAATTATTGCAGAGGGTAATAACGGAAGTGCAGCCGCTACAAAGAATATTTTTGCATATGGAAGCGACAAGCCTGTCTTGGATTTCTCGGCAATGAGTGAGGAATCTTCAAACAGAGGTATCGTACTTGCAGCAAATTATTGGTATATTAAAGGTATAACCATTCAAAATGCAGGGGACAATGGAATGCTTTTAGCTGGAAACAATAATAAAATTGAGGGATGTCTATTCAAGAAAAATCATGATTCAGGACTTCAGATATCAAGATACAATTCGGCTTATAAAACAATAGACAAATGGCCAAGCAACAATCTTATATTGGATTGCATATCAACTGAGAATAAGGACTCTACTCTGGAAAATGCAGACGGATTTGCTGCCAAGCTTACTAGCGGAAATGGAAATGTATTTAGAAACTGTAAAGCTTTATACAACTGTGATGACGGATGGGACTTGTACACAAAATCCGATACAGGAGCTATTGGAGTTGTTACCATGGAAAACTGTGAAGCCAGCGGAAACGGCAAAGAGACTAACGGAACCGCAACAGGTGGTGATGGAAACGGATATAAACTAGGGGATGATACGGCTTCTGTACCACATGTTCTTAAAAATTGTGTTGCCAATAATAATTTAAAGCATGGATTTACAGGTAACGGTAATCCGGCTGTAATTATAATGACAAACTGTACAGGTTCAGGTAATGGAGAAAAACTTTTTGACAGGTTAACTAATGCAATTTTCAATTAATGATTAATGATATTTTGATGAGAATTTTCTAAACATTAAAAAATGATTTTACTGCAATTACAAATTTGTGTGACTTTTGTTGATTTGCAGTAAAATCATTTTATTTTATGACTGTCAAATTGTGGTGTGTTTTAACCGATGAGTGGAATTGTTATATGAAATACTGTTCCATTGCCAATCTCGCTTTCACAATTGATAGTCCCTCCAAATTCCTGAGTTACTATATTATAAACAATATTTAATCCAAGACCAATTCTGCCAAGGCCTCTCTTTGTGGTAAAAAATGGGTCAAATATTTTTGAAAGGTTACTTTTTTCTATTCCTATCCCGTCATCGGAATAAACTATGTATAATAGGTTATTGTTTGAAGTTACATCAATGTTGATACTCCCATTGTTTCCTTCAGAAAAGCCATGAACTATAGAGTTTTCAAAAAGACTGGTAATGATTTGAATGAGTCCTTCCGGATAGGTCAATATTAAAAGGTCATGGGGGCAGTTTATGTTTATGCTTACATTATTTTTGGCTAGTACAGGAGGTAATAGAGTCCATATATCATCTATAAAGTGCTTAAGGTTTATTTTGACTTTATTCTGGTTTGAACGGTTAACAGCAATTTCCTTAAACCTGTTGACAAGCCCTGACGACCTTTGCAAATTTGACATGAGAATTTTACTTGTTTCAAGACATTCTTCCAAAAAGCCCATAAAATCTTTGTGTCCAAGCTTTTTTGTATGAAACTGCTCAATTACTTTATTGGTGCTTTGCTCAAGAAATGAAGCAGCTGTCAAACTTACTCCTATGGGGGTATTTATTTCATGTGCAATACCTGATACGACACCCACAAGGGATGCCATTTTCTCTGTCTGAATCAATTGTTCCTGAGTTTCACGAAGAGTATCAAGGGTTTTCTGGAGAACGAGTAGGTTATTTTTGGATTCTCTGCTGGCTACCTCACGATCAAGAGCAATACCCAAAAGGTTAAATATTGTATTGGAAATGTCATAAGCGTAAAGGGTACTGGTATCATTAAAAGGACTTATGTATGAGATAACTCCCCAGTTCTTTGCCATTGTCGATAATGGAAGTACCCATATTATATCATCAGGCCCGAGGGGGTATAAATCAGGTACCATGCTGATATTTGGAAACTCTTCAATAGGACAGACTGAAGCTGGACTGGGGATCGGTTCTGTGTTAAAATTTGACATATGTTCAATAGTGAGTTGACCATTGTTGGGATTATCTTCGCTGAATAGCCCTAAACATAGCCAGGAGTAATTGTTGACTATTTGTGGCATAAGTTTCTTTATTCCTTCCAGATCTAATGAAAATAGTTCGGTACCTAAGCCGTAGTTTCTAAAAAGCATGTCCTCTACACATTTAATTATTGAATCCTTTAATTTCAGGTTTTCAAGGGTTAGGTCTTCTTCAGTTTTTATATTGCAGCCGCAGGATTCCCTTAATACAAGTTCTGACTTTATGTGTATGATTTTATTTGGAGGAACATTATTTCTTAAGATATTAATTAAAGTTTCTCCTCCTGTATACCCAATGGTTTTTATGTTCTGATGAAAGCTGGATAATGAGGGTGTGCAGTTTTTGGCATATAATACATCATCGTATCCCATAATAGCTACATCGCCTGGAATATTTATACCTGACTCTTTAAAAGTTTCCATAGCACCGAGTGCAATAAAATCATTGGCACAAAAAACTGCTGTAAATAATGACCCGCTTTGCAATAAGCTGGCTGCAGCAATTTTACCTGAGTCTATTAATGCATCTTTCTCGGTATCAAATACTAATTTTTCATCAAAGGGTATGCCGTTTTTTTTCAATGCACGCTTGTAACCTTCAAAACGCTCATTCATGTCAAACAGTTGAGACCAGCCGATATAAGCTATTTTTGTATGCCCATGATCAATAAGGTGCTGGGTGATAGTTTCAGCACCATAATGATTGTCTTCCTGTATAATGCAGTCGCAGTTATATTTTTGGGGATCATGGCTTATTAATACTACAGGTTTGTCGGAATTAAACAGCATGTTAAGATATTCATCATCGGCCCCTTGCGATAGAATTATCCACCCGTCTATATTTTTGGAAGCAAGAGGATAAAAACTTGATTGCCTTTTTAAATTGGAATCAAATCTGTACATCATAAAGGTATTGATGACAAACATGTTGGCATCCTCTTTTTTAAGAGATTCATGAATGCCATTAAGTAAAGTGCCGAAATAGGAAGCTTCTGTGCGGTGAGTGATTACACCGATATTTAATCTTGGCAGCATTTTTTACCCTTTCTGAATTTAAAAGTATCATTTTGCCATACTTTGGCAGGGCATGATAACTATTGCTTTAATTAAATATCGGCTTTAAAGTTTTAAATCTTGAGAGTGAAGTATCGATTTTACTTATTTGCAATAACGAATATAGTAAACTTGTCCCTTGTAACATTAACCTTATGGTGTATTCTTATATAAATTGCTTGTTATGTCAACAAACTTACAGCCTGCCCAGCATTGCCTTTAACACTTCATCAAAAGGCATGGAGCCAATATCATCAAACATTTTCTCCAGTTCTGTCTTTTGCTTTAGAGATCCGGCTAAAACAATTTGCACAACTTGATCCTTGTCAACCAAAACTGAGTCAACTTCCAATACACCTCCTATAATTCCTGCGATGACTAGGGCTTGTGCAGGTGTAATGTTTATTTTATTGCCATTGGAGTTTTTATTTGATTTGTTTTTATCTGAATTGCTGCCAGGGACATTTCTATTTAAACAACCCATGACATCCCTTAAGATCTTGTTTAAATTATCTTGTGAAAACACAGGAATGTCCCCCCTTTTGTACTCTGCCTATATGACAGTTGGAATTATAGTTGGTGAATCGGGTGTTTGTGATAGCCCTGTGGAACCTGTTGCAAGCAGTATGAATATAAGTAAAGATATTGCCAGTAAAAGGCAGTGTTGTTTATCTTCTGATATAAACATGAAAATAATCTCCTAGGATCCTATTATTAAAACTTTTAATATAATTATTAATTGCTGCTATTAGTAATATATTAATCTTGCCTGGAATTGTGATTGTCTTTTTATATAAACAAATAATCTGGTATAATTGAGAACGGAATGTAAAATCATTAACACTTTTAATATAGCTAAATTTGCGGAGGCGAAAAAATGGATGAGCAAATAAAAGGTAATACAAAGAAAATGTCCACAATATCACTTTGTTTTATGTTTGCACTGTCGTACTTTGTTTTTGAATGTTTGTTTTTTGCACTTTTAAGTATTACAGCAGTTGCAGATATGATAAATACAAACGTTAAGGGATTACTTGATAATCTCAGTGATACAGGCTTGCTGTTTTTTGGTATATTATACTGTTTCGTTGTATATTTGCCTTTGGGTATTTTGGGATTTATTATGGCAAAGAAAATTGGAGATAACTTTATTAAACAGGTAATAATTGTATTGCCAGTAATTGTTATGGGGATTTTGTTATGGTATACCGGCTATTCAAGCTCAATTAAGAATATAAATGATTTAGCCTGGATTCTATATGATTTATACGCAATGTGGGGAGTAGTACTTATTGGTGGTCTTGAGGATTATGTATCCAATACTGGGATTCTGGTATATTTAAATCTGGCAGCTGTGTTTATTCCATGCATGGCATTCCTTATGGGTGTTTGGTCAGAAAAATATCTTACAAGGTATGTCAGCAGGAAAAAGATAAAGCTGGTTTCAGCAGCAATTCCAGGTATACTAGTAATTTGTATTTTGACAACTGTTCTGGTTCCAAATTCCAAAATGTTTACTGCATATACATATCCAAAAGTTGATGGTGCTACTGCTGCCATTCCATTTGGCAAGGTTCTCATAAAAGAACTGGCTGGAGTAAGCAATAGAAAGGCTGATACTGTAAGATTCAGTACAACTCATGATGCGTATGTGAGGCTTATAGAGAAAAAAGCTGATATAATATTTGTTGCAGGGCCATCAGACGAAGAATTGAAATTGGCCGAACAAAATAAAGTTAAAATGAAACTGACGCCCATTGGAAGGGATGCATTTGTTTTCCTGGTGCACAAGGATAACCCTGTTAATAACCTGACAGTAAAGCAGATACAGGATATATACTCCGGTAACGTTACCAACTGGAGGCAGGTTGGTGGAGAGGATAATGATATACTGGCTTATCAGAGGGAGCAAAACTCAGGAAGTCAGACATTTATGGAAAACAAGGTAATGAAAGGCATAAATCTTGCTGTGGCACCTACTGAAGGGAAACCCGACAGCATGGGAGGACTTATTGACGCAGTTGCGGATTACAAGAATTCAAAAAACTCAATAGGGTATTCCTTCTATTACTTCGCAAATGAAATGCATAAGAAGGAAAGTGTAAAGTTTTTATCTGTTGAGGGTATAGAGTGCAACAAAGAGAATATAATAAGCAAAAAATATCCCTTCACAGCAGTGTTATATGCCGTGACAAGAGAGGGAGAGGCTCAGGATAGTCCTGTAAACAGGATGATTGCCTGGATTCTCGGTGAGGATGGTGCAAAAGCGATTGAGAAGGGCGGTTTTGTTCCAATGAGCAAGAAATAAGTTTGAAAGGTAAAGTGATGCTAATAATAGGAGATTTGTACACCTTTGATATTATTGGGCTGACACAGGATGGCTGTGGTATCGGAATGGTGGATGGTATTAAGGTATTTATTGAAGGAGTGCTTCCGGGAGAAACAGTGCGAGGTACTATAACAAAAATAGAGGCAGATTATGTAGCAGAACAGATTAACAGTGAGAATGTTTTTATAAGGGTCACTGCAAAAAGGTTTATAGAGGTTTTCAAAACAACCGGAGCTATTACTGGTTTTGATTTAGGTTTGTACTTCAAACTCGTTGAAAAGATAACAGTTTATAATCATTCGAAATTGATTATCAGTCTACTGGATGGCTCGGAAATTGAATAAAACTAAGCATCGAACCGGCTGGGGTGTCTGTCACCTTGGTCGGCTTATTTTTTTATTCCAAAACCCCAGATAAGGGCTTCAAACTGAAGTAAACTAAAGCTTCATTGACATTATGTATATCGTACATTTTTTTCTCCATGCAAAACTGGATTACCAAATCAAATGTATCACTATCAGACAGGGAATAGCCTGCAGCACTGAGGAGTTTATCAGTATCCTTCTTGGTGAGCTCAAGAGCAAGAGACAGAGAAACAGCAGTATTCTTGCTGATTCGGTAATCTGGGTTAGACCTTATTTTTGAGAAGTGCCTACGATCAATACCAGCTTTTTTGTAAATATCTGAATCAGTGGTCCCTTTCCTATCTATAAAGCTAAACAATACCTGATTGAATGTCGGCTTGCGGTTGTTTTTAATATACTCTTCCAATTCACTATGACCAATATCTTCGCAAACGCTTTTCTCAATATACCTTGCTTCTTCACAGGTGCAGAAAATAAGAATATTGAGATGTTCTTCAACATACTGCCGTAATTCTAATAATAGTTTTTCATCAGCATTGTAATATGCCCTCCCATAAATTGTCGCTTTTCAAGCCTAACTCAAGTAATATTATATCATGAACACATTTGAAAGGATGATTAAAATGGATATGAATTTAACTGAAATTATTTTTCTTCTTGATAGGAGCGGTTCTATGGGGGGCTTGAGAGTGATACCATCGGAGGATTCAATGCTTTTATTGAGAAACAGAAGCAGTTAGAAGGGGGGGATGTTAAACTTAGTAAAATCAGCACTCGACTTCATAGATTACTGTGGGTATAGAGCACAATGCATCGATGAATGTTACTGATCTTTATTATCTACAGGAAGGAAACTAATGAACTATATGCACCACAAAGAAATAATTGACAATATATATCAGAATGATATAATAAGTTGTGATATATTATAGGTATAAGGAGTGTTCTATGCCAAAGATAAATAAAACAAGATATGCAATCCTTGGTGTACTCAACATAGCACCGGGATCAGGCTATGATATCAAAAAGAACTGTGACAGGGGAATCTCCTATTTCTGGAATGAGAATTTCGGACATATCTATCCGGTTCTCAAGCAGATGGAAAAAGATGGGGTGATTCAGAAAAGTGTCGAGCAAAATGAAGGCAGACCTCCACGGAATGTCTATTCTATTACCCAAAAGGGAAAAGATGAGCTCGTTGATTGGTTAATGCGACCCATTGAGCCTACCCCCCAACGGCTGGAGCTGATGCTCAAACTGACCTTTGCCAAGATGGTGCCAGTGGAATACACTCTGCAGGAACTGGAACGTGTGCGGGAAAGGCATAGCAAAAGCCTGGAGTGTTTCCGAAAGGTGGAAGAGGAATATTCAAATAATAAAAAAGCTAGAGAGGATAAAGGCTATCCCTATTGGCTGTCAACGATACGTTATGGGATATATGATGCTGAGTTCAGAGTACGCTGGTGTGAAGAGACTATTGAACGCATCAGGGCTTATAATGCAGGTAGTGAGGATGTATAAAGGATAAGTAATTATATTTTTTTATTACCATATATCATAATGATATAGTAAATAGTGATATATAGCCGAAAGGGGGATTATCATGCTGAATAATTGCAAAGAAACGGAAGACAGCAGGTATTATAGCCTGTTATGGCCAAGAGAAGCTGACTGGGCTTATTGGAACAGTAAATGTGCGGCATCCGGCTCTTATATAAAAGACCTTTGCATCGGCAAGATCCTGGATAGCCTTGCTTTTAAGGAGGAAGACCGTAAAAAGGCAGAGGAATTATTTGAAAAGCTGTGTACTGACAGAAGTGTGCTACAATACCGATTGGACATAATGGAGGATTTCATAGAAAACCGGGAGCTTTCAGAAGCCTTCAATGAGTTTGTTAAAATCATTGCTTTAATTGAAAGGTCCTCTAAAGAAAAATACCCGAATCAGAAAGAAATTCATGTTTATACCTGCTTGTTCGAAAAGGCGGCAGCATATGTATCGTTAATCGCCGGAATGAAGGAATGCCTCGAAAGCAGGGAAGGGGAGCTGAAGTCCTCAGGGTTGAGAGCTCTGCTGGATTTCGTAAGACATATCGCAAAAAAGAGCATTTTTATTGATATGCAGAAAGCTGTAAGACGGATATCAGAGGAATACGAGACAGTATCGAAGCTTTCTATTGAATTCGGATACTATGAGGGGTTAAAGGATATCGTTATTAACACGGATAGCATAGAAGGATGTATATCTCATGCAAAGCCTTTTATCTCAAGCATACTTGATAATGGAGCTGTCTTCCTGGATGGCAGGGACCGCAGTTACTGCAAGATATACTATGATGTGCGTTTTTCAAGGCTTGAGGAGTTGATCCTGGAAAGGTTGATGGCGGTAAATCCTTTGGTATTCAACAGCATACAGGAATTTTACGGGAATTATTCAGGTTACAGCTTTGATGAAATTTGTGAACTCAAGTTTGAGCTTGAGTTTTATCTGAGGTTTTCGGAGCTCGTATGGAGTATGGAAAACCGTGGGCTGAAGTTATGTAAGCCCAGGATTCATATGAGCCAAAGCGGGAATGCGAGTGTTCTGGAGTTATATGATTTGAGTCTGGCGTTGCAGATGAAAGACTCCGGCAGGATGAATCTTTCAGAAGCTATAGTGGCTAATGACTTGAGCTTTGATGAGAATGGGAGAATATTTGTTGTGACCGGGCCGAATAAGGGCGGCAAGACTACCTATATACGTTCTGTAGGAATTGCCCAGGCTTTGTTCCAGGCAGGATGTTATGTACCGGCTCATAATGCGGAAATGAATGTTGTTGATGCAATACATACCCACTTTCCGCAAGAAGAGGTTTTGGGGCTGCAAAAAGGGAGACTGGGAGAGGAGATACAGAGAATATCTCAGATATTGGATAACTCAACCCATCAAAGCCTGATACTTCTTAATGAAACCTTTTCCAGTACTAGAAGGGTAGACGGTTATTATCTTGGAAGAGATGTGCTTAAGCTTCTGATGAAAAAAGGGTGCCTTGGTATTTATGTGACCCATTTTACTGAACTGGCTTTTGATGTAGATGACTTAAACGGGGAAGTACCTGAAGGGAGTAAACTGGCGAGCCTGGCAGCAGGGATTGACGACTTTGACGGCAAAGGTTTGATTGGTAACAGGACATATAGGATACACCGGTTAAAGCCTACCGGCTTCGGATATTCAAGGGATATTACATTAAAGCATGGGTTATCCTCAAAGCAGCTTGACGAACTGCTTAAAAGAAGAGGATATCTGGTATGAACAAGGCGGTGCGAATATGGTTAATAAAGTCAGTTTACTATATTGCAATAGCAATGAGAAACTCCACTTAAGAAGTGAAATGCCGGAGTTTATTAAAGACCTGCAGCTGGATAAAATAATCGATATCATGTGTGCCGGAAGTAAAAATCAAAATTGCAGAAGGATTATCACTTCCGTTTTTACGGAGCTTTGTCAAAACAGTGAAGATATTGATTACCGCTACGACATTTTACAGGATTTTATTCAGTCACCCCATCTGGTTGAGGATCTTGAGGTGCTTTTCTCCCGGCTGGATTCTGTTGAAAGGGATCGGCAGGCCTCCATAAGGGTAAAAAACAGGGTGTCGGCAGAGTATAAGCTTATAAAGGATATTGTTGCATTTTTAGAGTACTGTGAAATTTACAAAAAGCTAGCTGCAGCTCTGAACTGTTACAGGGGAAAGTATATGTCTCCGGGGCTGAAAAAGTTTTGCGCGACTGTATGTGAATATGCAGCCGGTAATAACTTTGCAGAGCTGCAGAAGACACTTCTGACTCTGAAACAGTGTCTTAAAGGGTATATGAGGCTGAAGCTGGAAGTGCGCCTTGACACCTCCTTTAAGCTTATAGAGGCCTTGCTTGTCGATATTGACAGCAATGGATTCGGGTCCGATTGTATCGACAAGGAAGAATACGCTTATGGTTCTTGGGCGCAGCGGCTGAAAAAGCTTTTCAGTATTGGAAGCAAGTATAGCGATACACAGATAATAAGGCATATAGACTACATTCTGGAGCAGAATGTCAACGAAGTGAAAGATAAGGTGCTTACAAGCATCTCTTCAATTCTGGAAGCAATGGCTGCTTCAGCTTCCTCCTTCCTTAGGAATCTTTCTGAAGAGCTTTTATTCTACGAAGGAGCCCTTAAGCTGGTAAATAAGATGCACAGGTTTGGCCTTGCAGCCTCCAGGGCGGTAATTGCCCCTGCCGGTGAGCGCAGTATTTATGTACAGGGTGTATATGATCTGAGTTTCGCGTTTTATCTTGCCGATAGTGGGTGTGAAAAGCCTATGGAGGTAATTGTGTCAAACAAGGTGTGCCTGGACGATGAAGGCAGGATACAGATTATCACCGGGCCGAACCAGGGGGGTAAAACAACATATATCAGAGCTGCCGGCATACTGCAGGTGCTTGCGCAGGCGGGCATACCTGTTCCTGCAGCAAAGGCTGCAGTTAGTCCTGTAGATTGCTTGTTCACTCACTTTCCGGCAGATGAAAAGCCTGAAAGCAATGAAGGCAGATTAGGCGAAGAACTGGACAGGATGCTGTTTATACTGGAGAACGCGACACCAAAGAGTCTTGTGCTTATGAATGAGTCATTCGCTTCCACCAATTCCAGAGAGGGAAGTGCGATTGCTGAAGATATTCTGTCGGCGCTTGCAGTAATAGGAGCTAGGTGTGCTTTTGTCACCCATCTGTATGAGCTTGCTGAAAGGGTGGATAGCATAAATAAAGATATACAGGCAATCAGAGAAGGAAGCAGCAGACTGGTCAGCATGGCAGCCCAGTTTCAGGAAGGGGACAGGAGTCTGGAAGCCGATAACCAAAAAAGTATACGCAGGAGAACCTATCGCATTGTTGCAGGGCCGCCGGCAAAATCAAGCTTTGCTGCCGATATTGCGGAGCAGTTCGGGATAAGGTGCAGAAGCGATGTTTCGGAAGCATTATAGGGTAAGTGTAGGTTTTATATGCAACTGCTGAGCTAAACAGTATAAATAGATATCTGCATTCAGAATAATGGGAATTTATCTTTAACTTAATGTAAATGAGAGAGGGGTTAGAAGTGATTATGAACTCATGTGAAGAATTTAAAGGGATCAGAAACAAAATGAAAGCCGACGGGCAGGATTGGGCAAATCATATTGCACGGTATTGCAGCTGTAATGCACAGATTCAAGCTGTATTGGAATTCGAAGAAAGACTGGATATTGAGAAAATGAAGAAAGCAGTAAGGCTGTCGGTAGATGCAGAGCCTGTTCTTGGCTGCAGCTTTGTGGAGGACCCGGAAGAGGCATACTGGGAAAGGCTTAAGGATATTGACAGTGTGGAATGGTGTATGCTTGAAGAAACAGAAGATAGTGCAGACGCTGTTCATAAGTTTATCACCAGCACTTTGGAGCCGGAGCTATATCAGCTTCAAGTAAGGATAATCCGTTCCCATGAAAAGGATACTCTGTGTGTAAAGATTAACCATGCGTGCTGCGACGGGGGAGGCATTAAAGAATATCTTCAAGTACTTGCAGATATTTATAATCATTTGTGCACAGATGAGAGTTATATGCCTGAAGTTAACAACAACTGCAGGGGAGATACTGCTAAAGTATACAGAAAACTTGGCATAGCTGACCCCAGAATGGCATACAATCCCCAGTTAGCAGCACTAAAACCTAACTGGGTGTTCCCTTACAATGAAGGCAAACCGGATAAATTAAAGACTGCAGTTAGGAAAATTGAGAAAGACCAGTTTAATACAATATCTGCATATGCTAGAGAGAATGGAGCTACTATAAATGATATGATATTAACTGCTTTCTACAGGACAATGTTTGATATGCTTTTGCCTGAGGCTTTACAGCCTATGGAAATCTATGTATCCGTTGATTTGCGGCGCTATCTTCCTCAACGAAAGGCGGCAGGAATATGTAACCTGTCAGGGGTGGTAAATGCCAGAGTAGAGAGGAAAGAAGGAGAAACATTTAGTGCAACACTGAGAAGGGTCTCAACGGTGATGAATAATCTAAAAAGAAGCAATCCGGGTGTACACAGTGCCGCATCCATGGATTTATTAAGAACCATGAAGTATAAAGATGCAGCGGAAGCGTTAATGAAGATAAGAAAAAGAATAGAAGACAGTGGAAAGTCTTCTCCAATTCTTTCGAACATTGGGGGTATTGCACAGTATCCATTTAGGTTTGGTGGTAGTACTGTTACGGATGCCTATATTATAACCCCTGCAATGTACTCTCCAAGTTTTATGTTGGGAGCAAGTACATACCATAATAACCTTACACTGTGTGTCAGCTATTATGAACCTTCAATACACATGGGGGATATAGAGAAGTTTATGGATATACTACAAAACCAACTATCATCGCTGTGAAGAATTTTATTTGGAATACATTTGGAATAAGATGACTTATTCTTTAGAGAGGCTGGAATTCCTGGCTTAACATTTGATGTTCAAACTTTATGACTCTTTTTGTATTGGAGTATTGATGGATATCGGATAGTTTATAACAATTGCCTTAATATATAATACTTATCTACTTATTAAAAAAGCTTAAAAAAGCTTAAAAAAGCTTATTAAAAAATAAAAAAATAAAAATTTACTTTACATGAACAAGATGTGTTTGGTATAATATTTAGAAAAATATGGCAAATATAGTAGGTTATAGAAAAGTAAAAAATAAATCTAATATAGGATACCAGTTCTTGGAGTTGAATAAAAACATAGATTATAAAATTTTTCGACAGGAGTTTGTTTTGATGGTATGTTTACTGCATGTTTGTGAGAAAAAGCCAGGTAGAGAACAACTGTGTAACATAGGGGGATATGATGAATAAATCACCAAGCGGAAGTCTTTGTCCATACTATTACATGGGTGGTGAACTACACCCACTGAAATATGGAAGCTATTTTAAAAACAAGGATAAGTTGTTTGCTGTTATGAAAGCTGAAGAAGAATTCATTTTAAAATCACCCGGACTAAACAATCGCCGGATATGGATTGATTTGTATGAAACCACAATTGATGACGAGGTCATAGACACACTCGTATTACATATTATAACCATACGCTCTAAGATTAATAAGCTGTGCCTGGTTGGATGTTCTATCTTGGTCAGATGTAAGATTAGAAAGCAGTTTAAGGCTAGAACCATGGATATTGCCCAGCAAATTAAGTTTTTTTCAGATCCGGAAGAAGCAAAACAATGGCTTATTGGTAAACCGTATTAACACAGATATTATGAGAATGGCAAAGTCTATATTTTTAGTTGATGGATAGTGGAGACGGGGGAAAACTACCCTGCTTACTTTATAATTTTGCGAAAATTTATAAGCTCACGACCCCCGACCCCCTAAATTTTAAAGGGGGGTATGTGGAAAATACTTTTGCGTTACAGTATCATCTTACTGCCAAAACACACGTGGAAGTGGTGGCGTTGATAGAGCGGAAAGGGCTTGGTGATAAGGTGTAGCGGATTTTGGGTAGTTTTGCCCGGTTTGCTAAGCTTTTCTGCTATTTTTACTAGCCCTGTAATTTGACGATTCAGCTTTGATAAACTTGTATATTTCTACTTTTGATTTTTGGCGAAGTAAGCTGCCGCCTTTTTTAATATCTCGTTTTCTTCCTTAAGTTCTTTAATTTTCCTTTGTATCTTTTTAAATGCTATATGACCACTACAGACAAATGGTTTCTAACTGTTTTCACGGTATCTTGATACCCATCCATATATTGTTGTATCTCTTATACCAATTTCTTTAGAAACAAACGATACTGTTGATCCTCCTTCAGCTATCCTTTTACATATCTCAGTCTTATACGCCTGGTCATGAACTTTTCTCATCTCCTTCCTTTTTTATATTATATATTATACTCTATGTTCTATGTGTCTACAAAATGGGGTATGGGTCACTGTAGGCAAGTCCCACATTGATGAACAGAAATTGCATATAATATAGGCGTATGTGGTATTTGGAACATAAATGATATATCTGTAAAGAAAAAAGACCGTAAAAAAGTTGTTAATTAAAACGAATTAATACGTGGTTTCAAAAAACTCTTTTTACGGTTTCTTTGTAATATACGGTTCTGTTAATTTACTTTTTAATGGATTTTACGGCTTCGTCGTATATGGATTTAATTGTAACATCCGATGATTTAGTAATCTTATATTTCATGCTGTTAATTTTACAATACTCGTCATTAATAAATACTATATTTAATACTTCTTTATCATACTCATTGATTGAAAACCTATATTTCCAACCGCTACTTGGTTTTTCTATTACTCGCTTCAATTTGATTGTTGATAAAAAGGTAGATATAGAAGCTATTACTTTTTTATCATTGATTGATATTATGTTCCCATTATTACCGTCAAGTATATCAATACTGCTTATTTTACTAACATCATTATTGTAAAAGCTTGTAATGCTTTTTGAGCTGAATATATAAAGATAACTAAAACCAGCAACTCCTAGGATTATAAAAGTAAGTAAAATTATTAAATAATTCTTTTTCATAAAGACATCTATTCCTTTCGTTCAATTTATTAACAAAATGGAATAATAAGTGTTATTAGAATATATTTAATAAAGAATAGGTAAAACATAATTCCAATATTCACTACAACCACCCCATACAAACCTGGTAGGATAATCAGTCCAACCATCAGCAATTCTAATATACGTACTGTAGTTATTAACAAGTCCTCCTAGACTAGTATAACGAAATTTAACATATCCTAATGCTACAACAGCATGATCGGTATATTTATAATGATTATGTAATATTAAATGTGTAGGGCAATTATTTCTGTCAACATTAGTGACAATACTATCCCCGTACCAGGTGCCATAATTTAATCCACTAACAAATGCACCAACACCTCTTTCTTTAAAATATGCTTCATATGCAGGTGCAATATTGCTATCAGATGTTAAATTATTAGCTGTTTTCATTAAAGTAAAAAACCTATCAAACGTTGCCTGCCAACTCCCACTTGTAATCTGCAAATTTTTATATTTTGTATAATTTCGATTATACCAATATAAGCAGATATTAGTAGCAGCAGTAGGAGCACAAACTCCCCCACACCCTAATTCGAGACCCATCATATATTTTTGATAGTATGAAGTAACATTACTTGAAGTGGCACTTACATAACCGCTTTCATATTGGTATGGGTTTGTAATAAATTCGCTGCCGGAATCAGGTGGAGTACTGCTACTGCCGCTTGCCTTTTTAAAATTTTTGTTAAGCTCATTCCAGGCCTGCAAATATTGAGTATCTTTATTTTTCTTTTGCTTTATTTTTTTAATTTTATCAATATTAGTAATCGTACAATCACCAGTTGAAATATCATATGCTATTTTCTTACTATCATCGAATTGATGTTCTGATAGATAAGTGAAATCGTCTAAGTAATATACCTTAGTGTTGTCACGTTTAACCTTTTTACCTTTGTTATTCTTTTCGGCATTAGTAATTGTCATTTCTATAGCATTATCAATAAAAGGTTTACCTTGTGATGAATACTCAATAATTGGGATATCATTTTTGGATGCACTTACTATAATATATCCACTGTCATTTTTTCCTATATCTTCTAATTCAAAAAGATAGGCGGAAGGATTGTTATCCAAGTCAAACAATGCCTTGGCAGTACTAATTTTAACACCAGAATTCCAGTTAGAACTTGGATCAGTTTTCATGGTGCCAATAATATGAGTAATAGCAACATTTCGTGCTTCATTAATACTTACATCATATGAGGTATTTGTAGTAGTAGTATCATTATTTTCAGCAAATATGGTACTTGTAGATAGAGTAAGAGTAAATGCAAGAGCAAGTGCAGTAAATTTTGGCTTTAAAATTTTCATATTATTCTCTCTCCTTATTTTCGAAAATTATCTTATGATATAAATGATTCTATAAAATGTTTGATTACTTATTTGAACTCTAGCCACCTCCTTAGCTTAGACAACGATAGTTGGATTGTAATTAACAGTTTAGTAAAATACATCCATTGTAAGAATGTATCATAATATACCTTAGTTATGCAATAAAAATTACAATTTCTATAGCTGCTTAGTTAAACAAAATAAGGAGCAAGTTATTTAGAAGCTTTCAATACCCTTATATGTTATGCAATAATTATAAATGCAATAAAATGTCGAAATTATGTAATTGACTTATATGTTAATATATGTTAATGTACAACGAGAATAATTTTAAGATTTTATCTTGTATTATGTCAATATTTATATAAGAGATAACAGAATCAAAAATGATCTGATGGATTTATCTATAAAAATTAAAAAAGTAACCATATAGAGTTTAAGGTATTTCTGTATAGATTATAATTATTAATAATTATTAATAGGGGAAGACAATTATCCAATATATTTATTTCGCCATTAAAACGCAAATATTTTAAATTATTTTGATTCGTTTGATATCTAAATTTTAGATAAGATATTAAATAAATTAATATAAAATATAAAAAATAAGAGAGGAGTAAATTCTATGCTAAAAATTAAAAAATGTATATGCATACTGCTGATGTTCTTTATGTTAAGTCAATTTTCTTTAGTATTTGCAGAACAAGTAGTAAATGATGTGCCAAAATATAAAGTAAATGGATATATTAAGCCTGATTTTGATATTAATCATACTAACTCTGCAATTGTAAGATCAAACTTTATAGTCGAAATTGTTGAACTTCAGCTATCCACAGTAACTGATAGCAGCGGATATTATGAAATTGATTGTATTCCTTAAAACTCATCAGGTTATACTATTAAAATAAGTAAACCTACATTCTTATTCAGGTCTATGGGCAATGTTGCCGTTACTTCAAACATACAAATAGGCTCACAAACTAATCCAATTTTAATGTGGACTGGAGATGTGCCTGTAAGTGGAGTTCAGGATAATGTAATAAATACTGTTGACCAGATAGAAATTTCACGCGGATTTAATACTTCTGCAGGAAGCCCTGATTATACGTTGGACCGTGATTTGAACAAAGATGGCAATATCGATATGATTGATATTTCTATATTATCCAGACATTTCAATGCTACGCCCGGAAGTTATATACCTGTTGTTTCAAACATCATGCCTACAGGAAAAATCAAAATGCAGGTTGATAAAACTATTGCGAATGTTGGTGATATTGTTACTGCAACAGTATCAATCCAAGATATTTCTAATTTAATAGGGTATCAAATAAACATTAAGTATGATCCAGCTGTATTGCAGCCAGTAATAGATGGAATCCCATATACTAATTCGACATTTCCAACAAAAGGCACAATATTATCAAATCAAACTTATTCCCCTTTTGACCTGGTGGATAACAAATTAATTAATGGTGTCTTGAACTTTTCATCTGCATATCTTTGTATGGCTAAATATAGACAAAATGCTCAGCCTGAGACAAGTGGGACATTGGCAGTAATAAATTTCAAAGTTTTGAATAATACTCCTACACATATAAAGTTCGAAGGATATAAATCCATGCCAAGAGCTATACTGGGAACATATTTATATGACTGGAATGGTGCTACATATAACTCAGGTTATTCAGTAATACAGCCACAGAGAATTAACTAAACTGAGATAATCTATAAGATTTGTAATTAAAATAATACTTTTTAGGGGGTAAGAAAGGATGCGAAAAATAAATAAATACGTATCATATATTTTAATCATTGCACTAATTTTTACTACATTTACCGCTCCATCATTCAGTGTAGACCCAGTATATAAAATAAGCGGGTACATAACGCCAGACTTTACTTTTTCAAAAGATGTTGCAGCCATCTTGAACTCAAATTTCAAGGTTGAGGTTGTAGGGACAGGCATTTCAGCAAGTACTGATGATAATGGATATTTTGAGCTGCTAAACATACCAAAGAATACACAGGGATATACAATGAAAATATCCAAAGACAGTTTCTTGTCCAGATACATAAGTAATTTAGCAGTAACATCGGACATTAAAATATCAACACAGGACAAGCCTATAAAAATGTGGTGTGGAGATGTTGTCAATGATGAAACAATAAATATGACAGATATAATTAAGCTTGCAAAATTATTTAATACTGCTTTTGGAGATGGGATTTATGTAGATTCATGTGATTTTAATAAGGATAAAGCCATTAACATTTCTGATGTTATGATTATTGCAAAACATTTCAATCAGACATCCGAGGATTATGGCAATAATCCTGTTAACACTCCTGTAACTGGTATAAACCTTGATAAAGCCAGTATCAGTATGATGGCAGGAGAAAGCCAGAATATAAATGCTACAGTTACTCCAGCTGAGGCAACAAATAAAAAAGTCCTATGGACTTCAAGCGATGCAAAAATTGCAATAGTTGATGGAAATGGACTTGTAACTGGAATAGCAGCGGGAACAGCAGTAATAAAAGCTACAACAGAAGACGGAAACTTTTATGCCAATTGCAATGTAACAGTAAAACCTGAACCGGCAGGCTTAAAGCTTGACAAGAAGTTGGTTAAAATAAATGTAGGTGAAAAGTATACACTAAAAGCCACTTTATCCCCTGCAGGATCAACAGGTAAAATAATATGGAGTTCAACAAATACCAGTATTGCCAGTGTAGATCAGACTGGAGTTGTAATTGCGTCAAGCGTTGGGGAAGCTGATGTATTAGCAGCTACGGAAGATGGAAGCTTTAAAACCTTCTGTAATGTAATTGTGGTGCAGCCGGTTAAGGGAATGAGCATTGACAAAACCTCTATGACTTTAAAAAGGGGAGATACTGCAAAACTTACACCTGTGTTTGTTCCTTCCAACGCAAGCAATAAAAATGTTAAATGGGTTTCAAGTGACTCCAATGTAGTAACTGTAGGTCAAGGCGGCGTCATTATGGCAGTTGCCACAGGTACAGCAACTGTAACTGCCACTTCGGAAGATGGAAGTTTTTCTGCAACTTCCCAAATAACAGTTATAGAGCCCACTATAGGGGTAAGGCTTGATAAATCGGCAGTTAGCTTGAAAGTTGGAGATACCTATACCTTTACTCCAACAATATCGCCACTGAATGCATCAAATAAGAATATAATCTGGACCTCAAGCAATGCAAATGTTGCAACTGTTGATAACACAGGAAAGGTTACTGCAAAGAGTGGAGGAACAGCAATAATAAAAGCATCCCCGGAAGATGGTTTATACTCTGAGGAATGCAGGATTACTGTAGTGCAGCCAGTTACAGCTATTAGCTTAAATAAGACAAGCCTAAAATTAAAGATAGGTAATGGCTATCCATTAAAGCCTCAATTCACTCCTGCAAATGCAGACAACAAAAATATAAAGTGGACAAGCAGTGATAAAGAAGCAGTTGAAGTTGATGAAAAAGGTATTGTAAAGGCAATAAAGAAAGGTACAGTAATAATCACTGCAACTTCAGAAGACGGTGGTTTTTCGGCAACTTGTTCAGTAACTACTTTAGAAGATACCCTAACACCGCCTGCAAACCTTAGAATAACTTCATCAGGGGCTGCGAGTATATCTTTGGCTTGGGATGCTGCAGTAGGTACAGGTATTACATATACTGTAAGAAGAGCTACAGCTGTCGGAGAATTTACCGATGTAGCATCTAATATCAGTGCTACAAATTATCAAGATAGTACAATAGCAAGCGGAACAACATACTACTATGTTGTTTGTGCATCCAATGCTGAAGCAGAAAGCAGAAACTCCAATATGGTACAGCTGAGGAATGCTCCACAAAAAGCAGTGTTATTTGGCGAAAAGAGTACCGGAAATGCTGTTTTGGCCTGGTCACGTCCAAACGGAGCTGACAGGTACGAAGTATATAGGAAACTGTCAACAGAAAACACATATATGCTGATCGCTAAAAATCTTCTGACTAATACATATGAAGATGAGAATATAGGATCAAATATATATTCATATAAAGTTATAGCCATTAATGAAAAAGGAAGTGCCGAATCAAATGAAGTAGTTATAAGTAATAAATCCATAAGCCCTGTTGATTTTGCAGCGAATATTGATAGTGACGGGGATGGATTAGCAAATGTTAATGAGCTATTGATTGGCACAAGTCCGATGCTGACAGATACAGACAGGGATGGACTTGGTGACGGATATGAAATGACCATTGGAACTAATCCCGTTGATATCGATACAGACAAGGATGGACTTTTTGATGGATCAGAGAGTGCACTTGGTACAGGAACTCATGTAAAAAGCGATAAACCAGGAGAGATAAAGTCACAAAAGCAAATAACAAGATCTGATGGAAGAACATCTGCGGTTATATCAGGGGATGGTAATATTATTATTTCTCCACTACAAATAATTGATAGTGAAAACAAGAAATTTGCAGATATCACAAAAAACAAAACCAATGTTGTAACAGCACCATTTGACATAATCGGAGCTCTTGGAGGGATAGTGAATGTATCAATTACATATAATTATGATCCTTTAGGACTTAATAATGTACCTGAAAATAATTTATGTATTATGAAATTTGACAACACAGTAAACAAATTTGAAATATTAACGGATTCAAAGCTAAACACAGCCGCAAAAGTTGTTAATGGAAGTAGTTTGTCTATTTGCACTTTTGTTATTGGCGATAAAATTGTGGCACCAAGTGCTAAGAATATTGATATCATATTTTATATAGATGTTTCTGCATCTGCACGAGAAAATGACCAAGAACTATTGAGATACCAAGTTGCGAAATTACTGGCACAATGTATGGCTGAAAGGTCTTTATCAAACTTTAGATATGGAGTCTTAGCTTATGATGATGAGAAAGGTCGATATTTTGCTCATGTAGGAGTAAACCCTTCATCTGGTGAAAATGCTATCCTTACCAACGATATAAATATCGCCCTGAGAAAATTGGATTACCTATGCGAACAAAAAGAACCAGTACCCAATCCTATTGTTATTGATTATCCATTTACTGATAACACTTTGAGGGACTATTTTGGTGACGCTAATACTTCTGAAAAAATAATTGTTGGATTTTCCAGTGGACCACTGAAAAACTTTGGAGATATACTAAGTACTATAAATTATTTGAAACCAGCTGGAGTTATTGTAAACACAGTTGGCATAAGCCCAAATGCACAATATGATCAACTCTCTCAGATAACAGCGGCTGGGGCAGATGGTGGGAAGGCATTTGCTATTAATAATATACCAGGAATGACCGAAGATCAGGTAGTTGGGCAGATAACCAATATGTGCTCCGAGCTTTTACAGCAGTTTGATGTGAAAAGCTATGTGGAAGGTGCGTTTAAACCACAAAATGCTGCTGGTATAGATTTTAACAATGGACATACAGGAACTGAGAATGACTATCTTAATGAGTGGATATCAGGAAACGGTTCCAACCTACTTACTGGAAACTATATGGAGCAGCATAAGGATATCAACATTCAAAGTACAGGATATGATATTTCCTTTGAAAGATCATACAACTCCATGGCTAATGATGAAGACTCCATAATAGGAAACGGGTTTAGGACAAACTATGATTCAAAGCTTGAAGAGAAAACAAATACAGGCATTGTTACATCAAGCGTATTGAATATAAGGTCTGGTCCAGGAACAAACTATCCTGTTATAGGAAAAGTAACAAAAGACTCACCGATTGAAATCATTAAAAAGAATGCAAGCGGCGTATGGCACAATCTTAACTATAAAGGAAATAAAAATGCCTATGCTTCAGGGGAATATATTGATGAAAAATCTACAGTGGAGGTTACATACCCTACAGGTACAAAAACAGTATTTAAAAATGTAGACGGTAAACTGGTGGAGCCCGCTGGGTGTAGTGATACATTAGTGCTTGATACTACAAAGAAGGAATACATTCTTACAAAAGAAGATAAATCCAAGCTTGTATTTGATTCAGATATAGCAGGTGCTGTTAAAAGGCTTAAGAGACTGGAAGATAGAAGCGGAAATTCATTGACAATCAATTATCTTTCAGATGGAAAAATTGATACAGTCTCCGATATAACCGGAAGGAAGCTGAAATTCAATTACAAAACATATGGCAAGCTTGATAATATACTTGACCCGTTGACCAGCAGAAAGGTGAAATATGATTATCTTCTTGACAACGGTAAATATTATCTCAGTAATGTTACTGATGGTGAGGGAAAGGCTACCAAGTATGAATATGATGGCTCAAAACGTATTAATAAGGTAATTGACGCAAATGACAATGCAGCGGTGCGTATTGAGTATGACTTGCTTGGCAGGATGGCAAGGCAATATGATGCAGAGGGTAATGCAAAATACATAGTATATAATGATCTTGCTAATGAAAGATTTACTATCAACGAAAACGGCAAGTTATCAAGGATCAGATTCAATATTGATATGAGGCCTGTTGAGGAAACAGACGCATTAGGAAACAAGAACAGATATGAGTATTCATATTATGATGCTGCAAATAAGAAATATGTTGTTATCCCAAATGTTGATATGAAGGATCTGGAGAATACAAGTAATTTGGAAGCAAGAACTTATAGGGATTATATAACAAAGCAGAATGCCGGAAAGTTAAAAACAAAAGAAACGATTTATGATGCGAAAGGCAAATCGACAGTTAATGAATATGACGAGTACCATAACCTGATATCAACAAAAGATGCTAAAGGCATTACATCATCAATGGTTTACTATCCCGGAGAAGGTAAATTCAATCTATGGAAAAAGACTGACAAAAACCAGAAGACCTATGAATACATTTATGATGATGAAGGAGTTCAGATTAAAAAAGAGCTTGACCCTATGGGAAATGAGACCGAGTATATTTACTACCCTGTAGGAGGAGCTATCAAGTTAAAAGGGCTTGTATGGAAGGTTACCGAAAGAAGGAGAAGTGACCAGACAGATCCCAAAAGTGCACTTGTAGAATTTAAGGTAACTGAATACAAATACGAAGATCCTTACAATGACAGGACTGAAATAATTGATTCATTGGGCAACCATACCTATGAAACCTATGATGCAGCCGGAAGATTGAAGCAGCTTATAAATGCCCGCGGCTTTATAAATGAATACGATTATGACAATAACGACAGAGTTAAGGCTGAGACAATTTATGACAAAACAGATTACACCAAGGTGTTGAAGAAAACTGAGAACCAGTATGACTATGTTGGTAATAAGAGATTCATAAAGGATTACAGGTTTGTTGTGGACCGTCCGGAGTTTGGCAGTGAGGTTCTTGTTACCGAGACTGTATTTGACTGTGAGAATAAGCCAATATATGTATATGATCCGCAAGGCTACAGGGTATCCTATAAATATGACCCTGCAGGAAACAAAACTGAAGTAATTAACCAAAGAGGATTCAGTACAAAATACAGGTATAATGATATAAACCAGGTATATGAAATGGAAGATGCCCTTAAGAATATTACCGGCTACGATTATGATGCCAATGGAAATGTAATTAAGGTCACTGAGGTTAAACAAGATGCTGCAAAACAGGCGATTACCAACTATGAATACGATGAATTGAACAGAAAAATAAAGGTAAGCCAGCAATATAAGGATGATAGCGGCAAGCTGCAGCAAAGGGTAAATGAAGTTGAGTATGACGGAAATGATAATGTTGTCAAGGAAGTTGATCCACTCAACAAAGTAACAAAGCATGTATTTGATGCAATAAACAGGGAAACAAGCAAGATTGACGGATTGGATAGAAGCGGTAATCCTTTGAAGGACAAAAATAATAATACCCTTGCATTGACTACTACATATCAGTATGAGTATAAGAGCGTATACGACAGTGTTTATGAGGTAATGACAGAGAAAAATGAGCTGCCGGCACCTACTGTATTTAACGTTGTAGTAAACGATTCCATGGGACATACCAGAAAAAGCATTGATACAGTAAAAGCTTATGAAACCACAAATGATTATGATGAAGTCGGTAATCTGAAGGTAAGCATCAATGCGAAAAAACAACCTGCATATTATGAATATGATGCCTTTGGTAAAGCTATTAAAATTACCGATGCGAAAGGTTACTTTATTGAAGCTGTCTATGACTCATTAGGTAATAATGTTGAAAAGATCGATCAAAGAAAGAACAAGACACGATTTACATATGACAAGCTTAATCGTCCTTCTAAAACCACAACTTGGTATACAGATGAAACGAACACTAAACAAAAGATAGAAACATGGGTAACCTACGACCCGGCTGGTAATAAACGTACTGCAACTGACGCACTTTATAACACAACCCGTTATGATTATGATGGGTTGAACAGACTGGTTGCAGAAGCAGATCCATTATCAAATGTTAAATACACTGGCTATGATGAATTTGGAAGAGAGATATGGGAAACTGACAGAAAAAATCATAAGAGCACTGAACCAAATGTATTTACAGTAGTCAATGATTTGGGAGTTACAGAGTATCGTATGAGAACCGTTTACACATACGATGATCTGGATATGTTGAGGAAAGTTACAAACGCCCTTGGTGAAGACACTGAGTATAAATATGATCTGGTTGGCAACATAAAAGAAATCAAAGACGGGGAGAAGAGAACTACAACATTTGATTATAACCCGGTCTACATGCTGGTAAGTAAGACTGACGGAGATAGCAAGACTGAAACATATGATTCATATGATTTACTGGGCAACCTTTTACAGAAGACGGATAGAAATAAAAATGTCCATGTCTACACTTACAATGAATTCTATAAAGTAGGCTCGGAAACAGTAACAGGAGTAGGGATATCCGATAAGCGTAACTTCTATTACGATGCAGTAGGCAACATGTATCAGATCACTGATGAAACGGGTACAACAGTATTTACATATGATGTGTTAAACAAACTGGATTACAAGACACTGCCTGGTAACAAGGTTATTGACTATGATTATGATGAGGCAGGCAATTTAAGGTATCTAAAGGATCCTAACGGAAATGAGACAAATTATAAATATGATGAGCTAAACAGGTTGAAGACGGTTTCAACAGTTGATGGTACGGCAACATATGCATATTATCTGAGCGGCAGCCGTAAATCATTAACTCTGCCAAATAAAACTGTCACTACTTATGAATATGATGCAAGGAATGTGCTGACAAAGCTTGCTAATACAATTGGAACTGAAAATACCACTTATGAATATTCATATGATGAGAACAAGCTGCAAACAAGCAAAATAGAACCAAAAGGTAAGACCAGCTTTGTGTATGATGATCTCGGAAGATTAAAAAATGTAACAGAGCCTGGAGCAAGAGTAACGGAATATGCTTATGACCATGCAGGCAACCGCAGCGGCCAGATAGTAAAGGATGCTTTTAACAAAGTTGATTCCAACATAGCTTACCATTACAACGGAGCAAACAGGCTCACAGATACACTGGAAGTAAGAAATGGCAAGAATATAGAGACCATTTACCAGTATGACAATAATGGAAACCAGACAAAGGTAACAGTAAAAGAAAATGAAGCTATAACAGAAAGCAACTATACTTATGACGGGTTTAACCAGCTTAGAAAAGCATCAAGTGCAGGGAACCAGGACATTTTAAGTAAATATAACGCTTTAGGTCAGAGAACCCAAAAGACAGTAGGAAATGTAACAACCATATTTTACTATGACGATAAAGATGTTATACTGGAAACAAGAAGTGATGGAGTATCGTTCTGGAACGTACAGGGTGTTAACCTAATAGCACGTAAAACAGGCAATGATGTATTGTACTACAATTACAACGGTCACGGAGATGTAGTAAAAGTAACTGATAAAGCCGGAGCCAGAGTAAATGAGTATGATTATGATGTTTTCGGCAATTCAACATACACGTTGGAAACCAAACCGAATCCATATAAGTATTGCGGATATTACTTTGATGATGAAACAGGCTACTATTACCTGAATGCAAGGTTTTATGATCCAAAGATTGCAAGGTTTATATCGGAAGATACATATTCAGGAGAATATAACGACCCGTTAAGCCTAAATCTGTATACATACTGTCAGAATGACCCGCTGACCTATAGCGATCCTAACGGTCACTGGCTCCATATAGCTATTGGTGCTTTGGTTGGTGGAATTGTTAATACTGCGATTACAGCAGCATCAGACTATATTGAGCATGGCAAGTTCACAAAAGGCTTTAAGGACTATGCTGGTGCATTTGTCGAAGGTGCTGCAGTTGGAGGAGCCGCGGCAGCTACAGGAGGAACATCTCTCATTGCATTGGCTACGACCACAACAGTTGCATCAATGGCAGGAAATGCTGCAAAACAGTTAATAACTACTGGTAAGGTAGATTTAGGCGAAGTTGCATTCTCAGGTGCCGGAAACCTTATAGGTATGGGTGCAGGTAAAGCATTGAGTGTTGTAGGGGGTAAAATCGTAGGTAACTTAGCCAAGACAGCCTTTGGTAAATCTGTTATAGCTAAAGCAAAAAGCCTTACAAGTAAGGTAATGTCTAAGGTAAGTGGGGTTACTACGAAGATTAAGTCTTTAGCTTATGGCGAGTGTAAACATCCTAACTTGCAGAAGTGTTTTACAGGTGATACACTGGTCAAAGAAAAAAATGGATTTAAGCCAATTAGTAAAATAAAAGTTGGGGACAAAGTATACGCTCAAGATGCAGATACTGGTGAGAAAGGACTTAAAGAAGTCAAGAAGGTATTTGTAAATGATTGCTATGAACTAGTAAACATATTTGTTGGAAAAACAAAAATTAGTACAACGGTAACACATTCATTCTTTGTAGTAGGTAAAGGATGGGTACAGGCAGGTAACCTAAGAGTAAACGACAAACTGCAGTTGGTTACAGGTGAAGAAAGAGAAATAACAAAAGTCACCCGCCAGCGACTTGAAAAGCCAATAAAGGTTTACAATTTTGAAGTTGAGGATTGGCATACTTATTACGTATCCAAAGAGAGCATATATGTTCATAATGGGTGCGGACCTTCAGCTGGTAATGTTGTTAATAATGTTATTACAAAGCCATATAAAGCATTAAAAAATAAAATTGCACAGGCAACTACTAACGCTCAGAAGGGTCAAATTGGAGAAGAAATTCAAGATCTTGTTTATACTAGAGCTGGATATACGAAATTGCCTTCTAAAGTTGGAAGTAATAATGGTTATGATGGGCTATTTGTTAAGTTTTCAGAAGAGGGTGATAGCCTTGTAGAAGCAATAGTGAACGAATCAAAATTTGGAAGTTCTAGGTTGGGCAAGACAAAAATGGGTAAACAAATGAGTGATTCTTGGATACAAGGTAATTTAGAAAAAATGTTAAGATCACCTGACCGTAATGTTAGGAGAGCAGCTGGACTTTTGCAGGACTTTATAGATAATGGTGGTACAATTATTAAAAAGTTGAATCGTTTGAAATCAAATGGTGTAAACAGATGGAAAAATTTATAATAATCAAGGGAAGGGTTTATAATAATGGTAAAAGGTAAAAAAAGTTATCTTGAAATTTTCCCTGAAATTTATCAGGAAATGATTGAAAGGGTAGAGAAACGCATTAAAAAGTTTAAAGCTAATGGGTTTCCTGCAAACGTAAGTTTCTATCTAAGTGGTATGGTTGGAGATTTCCGTGACCTTGGTATAGGAGAAATCATACTTAAAGAGGATTTTAAAAAAGCTAAAGTGTATTTTTATTATGCCGCCAAAGCCCAAGAAGCAATTTATACTATGTATGACAGTAAACAAAATAATATAAGTGCTGATTTTGTATCAACAGTTTTTTATCCAAAGTTGTTTTTAGCATTATTAAGTGATCAAGATAAAATTATACAATCATTAGCACAGTTGTTTGGAGGAAGGGAAAAAGAAGAAATTGATGATGATTCAATAGATAAATGTATTGGCTATAGTATAAAATACATTTTGTTAAATCAAGATATAACGGAAAAAGCCTATATTAAAGAGTTAAAAGAACTTTCAAATGCAAAAGAACTTAGTTGGGATAAAAGTTATGCACTTACTTTATTAGGAATTGTGAATAAGGACAGTAGTTTAGTGAACGAAGGATTGAATTTTGTAGTGGAATGTCATAAAAAACTAAAAAGCGATATTAAGGAGACTCCAGAGGAATTATTATGCATACCAGCATTAGGCTTGGCAAAAATGGCCTTGAAAAAAGGGATTGATGTGAGTTTAAATGATTCTGCTATACCAATGGGTGTCTTAGAGTATTATGACATTAAATGTCCGGAAGTGGATTTTGTTTGATTCTTTAAAAGGCTCTCTGTTTATCAAGGAGAGCCTTTTAAATTTGAGGTGAGGCCATGACTAAGGAAAAAAGGGACGCTTTATTAGAACTTGCCAGGAAACTATCTATGTATTCTAATGAAGTTGAGGAGGATATTATTCTTGTGTTAGAGAACCCAAAAGAGTATATAAAAAAATATGCTAGTAGATTGGAGGATAGAGGGATTTACAAACCAGATGAGGACTTGCCTTGGGTAGCTCTAGCAGATGCTTTAATTGAAAGAAAATTAGCATGGGAGATAGATTGGCAACATTCATTAGAAGAGGTGTTTAGTATTATTAATACTTTAATAATAAAAAGAGGCTTTGTAGAAAATAAGCAAAGCTTCTATAAGAGCTGCATTGGTGTAAAATTAGAATGTATACTCGTTGATATTTCTAAAAGGCTGAGCAAAAGCTTTTTAACTTTAATTTATTTGGATATAGATAGTGATTCATACGTATTAGTTGTTATTCCTAAAGTGTTTTTTGCTGAAGCATGCCAATTGGCTGAAAAAGCCGGGTATTCAATACGCAGCTTTATTTAGTAAGTTCATTACAAATAATTGCATTTATATATAAGAAGTGATTTTGCGTAAAGGTTTAATTCAAATTCAGAGCAACCCCCCCTTTTTAATGGGGATGGGGGGTGTACCTTTTCGCGAATCTCCTATTTACGCGTATTTATATCACCATCGACGTGTCAAGGCATGTGGAGTCAGTGGCGTTGATAGAGCGGAAATAGTCTGACATAAGAGATTCAGATGATTTTGGATTAGTCCATCATTTGAATGCATACACCGTCAAAAATTATGACTTAACAAATGTCGAACTAATCCACTTGTCTGTTTTGTACTTCGCTTAAGTAAATCCCAAAAAGGCATTTATCCAGTACCGAATAGCATTTTATAGTTGTGGATTATGGAACAATTTCAAAAACAGTACCTTGGTTTAAATCAGTCACATTCATTGAGCTATAAACCCCTAAATATAGTCTGGTTTGATCAAGATTTGTTCCCAAACTAACATAAAAAGCAGACTGGGACCCAAAATTATAATTGGTTTCTATAACACTAAAATCATTTAGTTTACTATCTGTTCTTGCTATGGTATAAGCTAAAGTCCCTCTAACCGGAGGGTGAGATACTTCTTGGGAAAAGTCGGTAAACACAACGCTTCCCTTTAAATCGGGGATGCTATTTCCCATATATGGCTGGACTCCTGTAAGTGCAGAACCTTCAAACTTATCGGGTCGGGGATCTTGATGAAAATAACTGGTTAGGGGCTGAAGACGCCGTACTGAAGTTTTTACTGCTTCATTGTAATAAGCAATTGTTTTCTCATTCAAAGCTGGATTTTCAGAGCAGTCCCTTATAATAGAAGTAGGGAAAGCACCTTCCCACCCACGCCAGCCAAGGTTTACGAATCCTTCCTGGTCAAGTTCGGAATTCATTAAGGAAGCTTGAACAAGCCGAGTAACTGGTAGTGGTTTATAATGATCGAATGAAAAAATCGATTCTACCAGGTCCTGTCCGACGTTTCCCACATATTTGATATACTGATTATAAAACCTTTGAAATGAGATACCGGGTATATTGCGTACCCCTTTTGCAATTACCGTAAGTGTTTCCTGAATAGGTGCAGAAAGTTCATTAAAACGTGTGACTACGGGTGGGTTATAGATAAATGTATTCTTAGTTACATCAATTTCAATTATTTTACCGGCGATTTCCATATCATTTTGGCTTAAGTTAAATGGATCATAGCCTGATCCACCATCTCCGGTTGTTAAAATAAGTTTTCCTGTTTCAGGTGAAAAGTTCAAGCTATTGACACCATTATGATTAAAAAATGGTCTTCTTAGGTTAAGTAATGTCCGCCGTTTTTGAGGTTGGCCATTCGGTTGTAAAATCCATTCTTCAACTGTATCAATATGATCATATTGAGTTTCTCTATTTATCCACGTTAGGTTTAAGGTTACGGGGTCACATGGGTTAGGCTTAAAAGATTCAGGAAGAGCACCTCGACCTTGTGTGCCAGCCACTGAATAATGGAGATAAAACAGACCGTTATAATAAAATTCCGGATGAAACGCCAGACCTAGCAATCCTCGTTCATCATATCCACCGTTAGAAACACCTAGCTTTATGATTCTCGAGCGAATATCTAAAAAAGTCCCTATTACTCCATTTCCTATGTAAAAGATCTCTCCTACCTGGGTTGCAATAAATAGTCTTTCAATTGAGTCACCCGGAAGTATAGTTGTTTTTAGAACAGTGGGTAAATTTATCTTGCTAACAATGGGTTGTAAACCGACTTTGATTTTTTTCAACTAGCATTACATTCCTTTATATTGTTTTCCCTTATCAGAATATGATTGAGCTGCTTTATTAGTACCAAGTTTATGCCGAGGAACGAGGGCTTACCCGGGAGGATGCTGAGCGTGCAATTGTACTGTTCATACCTCAGGATGGTACTTTTACACCAAACATAATCTTCACAATTTAGGTAAACAAAACGTATAATATGGAAGTGCAGCTACTAGATATGAGAGGTGGGATTTAAGTTGAAAGAGATGGAAATAGCAAGGTTTACAAGCGTAGGAGGCTTATTAACATCATTAACTGTATTGCTTCAGTCAGCACCTGTGTTTTTACCGGTAGTCGGGCTGGCCTTAAGCCCATTAAGTACCCTGCCTATTGCACTAGCTGCTGTTTTTGATATTTCTCTCGGTATTACAGTATTGTTTTCTTCCGCATTAATTCTTATTATGGTAAGCCCGCAGGAAGCAATAATTCTTCTTTTCACTACGGGGATTCTTGGTGCAGTTATGGGAACATTGCTTTATAGGAAAGGAATAATAGTCTCTATATTATCTTCTGCTATAATATTATCGAGCGGAATGATTATATTAACATATATAGTAGGTGTTCCAGGGTTTGGAGATTTAGCCGATACTTTATCATTACCTTTCACTTTATTAACTTTTTTCATATTTTCACTTATTTACGTAAGTATATGGAATATATGCTTTAGAAAATTTGCGAATTATCTTATCAAAATTAGATTAATTTCCACAGACTGATAGTTTGAGGGAATTTTACTTTAGGACAACATGTTCTCCCTCTACTTTTATTATATCAAATAAAATTTTTTGATAACAGGCTTATAATTTGCACTTATTGTGTGTATTATAGGAGAATATACCACTTCAAAAACAATTGTTTCACCTATACCTAGAGAATGAGAAGGAGAATATGATGAATTCATATGTGCTTAGCTTTCAGGAAATTGACAAAACAAAGATTTCCATGGTTGGGGGTAAAGGTGCCAACCTGGGTGAACTATCCAAGGCTAATGGAATCCTAGTACCGGAAGGGTTTTGTGTTACCACAGAAGCATATGAAAAGATAACTGGAAATAATGAGGAACTCAACGGTTTATTTGATGAGTTATCACATCTCAGAGTAGAAGATAGGGAGAAAGTTAGTGAAATTGGCAAGAAAATTCGCATGGTCATCGAAAGAATATCTATTCCTAAGGATATAGAAGAACAGATTATTGGTTATCTCACAAAGTTTGCTGAAAAAGATGCCTATGCAATACGATCCAGTGCAACTGCAGAGGATCTACCTACGGCCTCTTTTGCAGGCCAGCAGGATACTTATTTGAATATTATCGGAAGGGATGCGATACTAAAGCACATCAGCAGGTGCTGGGCATCGCTGTTTACTGAGAGGGCAGTAATCTACCGCATTCAAAACGGATTTGACCACCGCAAAATCTATCTTTCTGTAGTTGTTCAGAAGATGGTTTTCCCACAGGCAGCAGGGATTTTGTTTACTGCTGATCCCGTTACTTCTAACAGGAAGGTTTTATCCATTGATGCTAGCTTCGGACTTGGTGAAGCCTTGGTATCCGGCTTGATTAATGCTGATAACTATAAAGTGCGTAATGGCCAGGTTATCCATAAGAAGATATCTACCAAGAAGCTGGCTATTTATGCCTTAAAAGATGGGGGTACGAAAAAACAGGAGGTCCCATCTGAGCAGCAGAAAAGACAAACACTTACCGACGAGCAAATTTTGAGCCTTGCAAATATGGGCAGAAAGATCGAAGAACATTTCGGCTGCCCCCAGGACATTGAATGGTGTTTGGCTGATGATACATTTTATATTGTCCAGAGTCGGCCGATCACAACTTTATTCCCCATTCCTGAAGCAGAGACCCAAGAAAATCACGTTTATATATCTGTTGGCCATCAGCAAATGATGACCGATGCCATGAAACCGTTGGGATTGTCTTTATGGCAGTTAACAGCAGCCGGACATATGTTTAAAGCTGGTGGAAGGTTGTTTGTTGATGTTGCCAATATGCTCACTTCACCTGACAGCAGAGAAATTTTATTAAATAACATGGGACAACACGATCCCCTCATAAAGGATGCACTGATTACCATAATAGAGCGGGGGGATTTTATAAAATTGCTACCAAATGACAATAAAGAACAAGGTCCCGGAAAAAGCAATAAAGGTATGTCGCCTGCGGATATTCAGGCACAAGTAGGAAATAATCCGGCAATCGTTTCTGGTTTGATTGAAAGCAGTCAAACATCCATCCAAGCATTAAAACAAAACATCCAAACAAGATCAGGATCAGATTTATTTGATTTTATACTGGAAGATATCCAGCAATTAAAGAAGAGCTTATTTAATCCACAAAACATGGGTGTGATTATGGCTGCTATGAATGCTTCATCATGGATCAATGAAAAAATGAAGGAGTGGCTAGGCGAGAAAAACGTAGCAGATATCCTTTCTCAATCTGTGCCAAACAATATTACATCAAGAATGGGTCTGGAGTTATTGGATGTCGCAGATGTGATTCGCCCTTATCCGGAAGTAATTGATTATTTACAACATGTAAAAGATGACAATTTTTTAGATGGACTGGTTAAGTTTGACGGCGGACAGGAAACCAGGGACTCAATCCTGTCCTATCTCAACAAATATGGAATGCGATGTGCCGGGGAAATCGATATTACGAAGCCCCGCTGGAGCGAAAAACCAACTACACTTGTCCCCTTGATTCTCAGTAATATAAAAAACTTTGAGCCAAATAGCAGCAGTCGGAAATTTGAACAAGGACTACAGGAAGCTTTCGAAAAAGAGCAAGAGTTAGTGAATCGGGTGAAGCAATTACCGAATGGTAAACGAAAAGCTCAAGAAACAAAGCAAATGATCGACCTAATCAGGAATTTTACCGGCTATCGTGAATATCCAAAGTACAGTATGATTAGTCGCTACTTTGTTTATAAGAAAGCTTTACTGAAAGAAGCCGAACAACTCGTACAAGTAGGCGTTATTCATGAAATAGAAGATATATATTACCTCACATTTGAAGAGCTTCACGAAGTCGTACGCACAAATAGATTAGGTTATTCGAATTGCTTGGTCGAGCAGCAAGTAGGGCTTGCGACCAGACAAATCGTCAGCAAACGAAAAGACGAGTACAAATTGTATGAAAAGCTAACTCCCCCACGTGTTATCACGTCTGATGGTGAAATCATTGTGGGTGAGTACAGACGAGAAAATATCCCAGTGGGTGCTATTATAGGCCTGCCTGTTTCTTCTGGAGTTATAGAGGGACAAGCACGTGTCATCTTAAAAATGGAAGATGCTATTCTTACAGATGAAGATGTATTAGTAACTTCCTTTACTGACCCCAGCTGGACACCATTGTTTGTATCCATAAAAGGCTTAGTCACTGAAGTTGGTGGTCTGATGACCCATGGTGCAGTTATAGCACGTGAATATGGATTGCCGGCAGTTGTGGGAGTGGAAAATGCTACAAAACTGATAAAAGATGGGCAAAGAATTCGTGTGCATGGAACAGAAGGGTATGTAGAAATCTTGTGATAAAATTGAAATTACCAAAGGTTTAAAGCTTATTAAGGTAGGAGAATTTTGTATGAACAAAACATATGAACGCATTTTGGAAGATATTAAGGCCATTCGCATCTACTCTACACATTGTCATCACAGGGAGGACAGTTTTTACTCACATATGTCACTGGACAAGATACTGTCTAACAGCTACGTCACCTTCACCCAGCCGTTGGCGGCACGGAACCATGATGAGCGTGCGTTGTTCCTTGAGCGTAATCGGTATAACACCTACTTACTCTGGCTGGAGAAGGCTATTAGAGAACTGTATGATATCCCCGAGCGGATTACTGCAAACAATTGGGATGAGATATCCCAAAAAATAACCTCTGCCTATGAGAATAATTCCGAACGGCACTTGGATATTCTTAGAAACCACTGCAGATACAATCGGGTGGTGCAGGATGCTTTCTGGAAGCCGGGCAGTGACCTTGGACATCCCGATCTTTTTGCACCTGCTTACCGAATCAACATGTTCACATATGCATTGGATGAAAACCCGCATGACCACGATAATGTTTGCCTCTATGAACAATGCTCCCGTAAGTCTCCGCCCGGCGACCTGGAGGAATTCATCGTTTGGATGGAGGAGCAAATTACTAAAAAGGTTAATAGCGGCTGCAGTGCTCTAAAGAGTGCACTTGCCTATGGTCGGGATTTACATTACCAGCCCCAGGATCGAGATCATATAGCCAAACTTTACCGGATGGATAAAAGACTGCTCACCGGCAAGGACAGGCATGACTTCTCAGACTATGTGATTGATGCAGCCTGCAAAATTGCCGCTAAGCTGGATATCCCTTTCCAGCATCACACAGGGCTTGGTGCTATCGACCGGACGAACGCAATGCAGCTTCGGGAATTGATCGAGCGTAATCCTGATACCAAGTTTGTACTCTTCCATGGCAGCTACCCCTGGCTGGAGGATGTATATGCACTTGTACACAAGTACCCAAATACCTATGCCGATCTATGCTGGCTGCCCATTATCTCTACATCTGCCTCCCAGAGAATGATATTAGAGCTGCTTGAGGTGGGGCAGACCCATAGAATCCACTGGGGCTGCGACACTTGGACCAGTGAGGAGAGCTATGGTGCAGTTCTGGCGATAGAGCATGCACTTGCTAATGTATTGTCTGCTCAGGTGGATCAGGGATTCTATACACATGAAGACGCCGTATTCATCGCAAGGAGAATCCTGCGGGATAACACCAAGGAACTGTACCGAATCTAGTAAGTGTCTGTACCCAGGAAGCTGTGATGAAATGAAAGTTGATGAATAAATGGTTCAAGACTAAAAAGCTATAGTATAATTTGTATAATCTTTCAATAGATGTATTGTTTCAGAATACCATACTCTTCTTTTTCTATTTCATTAAGTGTATTTATTATCTTATCCCTTATTAGACCGCTTTTATTAAGGTTGAACTTAATTAATAGATTTACTAAAATCTCAGCTTTCTTTTCTATACCAGAAAGAGAAATTATATTACTTTCGTTATCCTGCTCTCTAAAATAACCTTGATCATTTAGATATTTAAATCGCAGAGTCCCTGGAGCAGCATCTCCACTCTCAATGACTTCTGCAATACTATCCATGTTTATATCCAATGCTTCTTTTCTCGTTACGTCATTTAGCACAGGGTATCCTCTAACTGCATAATAAATCTTTAAGTGAGGAAAGATTTTCTTTAGCCTGCAAATAAATATCTTGTCAAAAACGCATTCTCAGCAATTATCTCCTATGTACAGGCATTTATTTGAATTCTTCAATCCATCAAAAAGAAGCTTGCTATTATCAATTGCCAGTTCCTTGTTTTTAATATCTTTCAAAATATTATTCAATCCTTCGCAATCGAAATCATCGTTAGCTGCAAAATCAATCATGTTACCAATAATAGCTATCTTCAATGAGGATAAAAACTCATCTTCAGAGCTATTAATAAATTCTTCAACATCATCAAAAACTTCTAGTAATTGTAAGTTGTTTTTCCTTTTTATTTCGGAGTACGGGTCTTGTGTATTTGTTCGACGGGTTATTATTTTCCAGGTATTTTTCATGATTTCAGGATTACATTTGTCGAAATCAGCCTCTGCTAAGCTTAAAAGTACTTCTCTAATTATTTCTTGCTGTTTTTTGGAATCTATTTTCAACATATTTGTAACCTTGATTGTTTGCTTCAAATTACAAACTAAGCAATTTACATTCAGTTTCATTACTTTACTCCTAATTTACAATTGTTAAATTATATAGAACAAATGTAGTTTTTATGAAATTATAGTACTAATTATAATATATACTAGCAACATTTTCTAAAACATTTTTCATAAATCACAAATCTTATATTTTATAAAGGTTCAACATAAACTGATCAATATTGATCGGGTTTCCAAAGCTTCTAAAAATTAGAATGTAAAATTTTATGCTTATAATAAAGCCGATGGGAGTAATTTTTGTTTTGAATAAAAAGGAATTGGATTAATGTTTATCGAATTTTTAATGTATTAAAAGTGATAAATCTATTACAGTTGTCTTAAGCAAATCTATTAAAATCAATTAAATGGAGATAAATAGTATTGTTATAAAAAAATATAAGGAGAAATGGTAAATGAGCAGAAAATTAACAGACAAAGAATCCATCCCGGCAGTTATAAACGATATGACGTTAGAAGAAAAAGCAAGCCTCATTACAGGAATGTCTGTGTTTCGTACCTGTGGTATTGAGCATTTGGGTATTCCTCCGGTATTACTTTTGGACGGCGGAACAGGTATCAACTTTATGCAGCTTTATCAGGAATTCATATATCAAGCCACTTATAAAATTAATGACAATGAAGAGGAAAATTCAAATAAATCAGACTTGGAGGGTTTATACTCAATTGGAAGAATTCTTCCTTATATAGGCAATCCAAGTAAACTTTCACAAGAGGATCAACAGATACTTACCATGGCCAATTCCGAATTGAATTCTATGAAGCCGGAAGGTAAAGAGCCAGGATGCTTTCCTCCCGGAATGCTGTTGGGAGCAACATGGGATCCGGAAACTGTATATGTATGTGCCAAAGCCCTTGGAAAAGAAGCTAATGCATATAAAATAGATGTGCTTTTAGGTACTCCCAACGTAAATCTCCACAGAGACCCATTAAACGGCCGGCTTTTTGAAGGCTATTCGGAAGACCCGTGCCTTGTAGCCAAATTGGCTCCCCAGTTTGTTAAAGGTATACAGGGTCAGGGCGTAGCAGCTAATGTAAAACACTTTGCTGCCAATAATCAGGAAACAGAGAGAATGGGTATTAATGAACATATTCCTGTACGTGCACTTCATGAGTTATACTTTCCAGGTTTTAGGGCTTGTGTGCAGGAAGGCGGCGTAAAAACTGTAATGTCAGCTTACAACAAGATAAACGGCAAGGCATGTACTGAAAATGAATGGCTATTAACTGAAGTATTGAGGAATCAATGGGGGTTTGATGGCTTTGTGGTGTCTGACTGGGGTGCAGCCTATGACCAGGTTGAAGCGGCAAAGGCTGGGAATGATTTGGTGATGCCCGGACCAAGAAGTGCCCAACCTCTCATTGATGCTGTTAAAGCAGGAAGATTGAGCGAGAGTGTTCTGGATAAATGCATTGAAAACTTCCTTGAAATTCTTATTGAGATGCCTGTAATGAAAGGACGCAAATACACTGATATCGACACTGATTTCTCAAAAAGGGCTGCATACAAGGCAGTGGCTGAGGGTGCTGTACTGCTTAAGAACAAAGGAGAGGTTCTGCCGCTTAATAAAAGTTCAAAAGTAAGTTTCTTTGGAAAAAACAGCAGGAAGTTTATAGAATCAGGAGGAGGAAGTGCTGAAGTTTGGACTGACTTAAGTTCCAACTTATATGATAGTACAATTGAAAAGATAGGCAGTCAATTGGTATCCTTTGAAGAGATAAATATAGACACAGAAGCTGTTATAATTACAGTTGGAGCTAAGGGGCAGGAAGGCTCCGATCGGCCGGATATGGATATTGATCTGGCAGACAGGGAGATGTTATTAAGGGTTATTGGAGAAGCTAAGGCATCCTGTAGCAAGATTGTTGTAGTTCTAAATATATCGGGTCCGGTTGGCATGATGGATTGGATCAATGATGTAGATGCGGTGTTATGTGTATTCTTCCCAGGTATGGAGGGAGGACATGCAGCTGCGGACATTCTCTTTGGAGATTTGAACCCATCAGGTAAACTTCCTCTTACTTTTCCTAAATATTACAGAGATTGTCCCACATATGGAAACTTCCCGGGAGAAAATGGGGAAGTGTGGTACGGTGAGGGAATATATGTGGGTTATCGCTATTATGATTTTAAAGGTATAGAGCCGCTGTTTCCTTTTGGCTATGGACTTTCGTATACAAGCTTTGAGATCTCGGATATAAATCTGGAATCATCTATATTTGATATGGATAAAGGTAAAAAGTTTAATGTTAAAGTCAAAGTTAAAAACACAGGAAAAATGGCTGGTAAGGAAGTGGTACAGCTTTATATAGAAGCTGAAAAATCTATGCTTAAAAAGCCTCCCAAGGAACTAAAAGCTTTTAAGAAGATTGCTCTTAAGCCTGGAGAAGAAAAGGAAATTATTTTTGAACTGGGGAAAGATGATCTGGCGAGCTTTGATACAGGTCTAAATCAATGGACTGCAGAGCCCGGCTATTATAAGATTCTTATAGGCAACTCATCAAGAAACATCACTCTGGAGGGACGCTTCAAGGCTGTGGGTGAAAATCCCTATAGCTATGGGCTTGATTCGATAATCGGAAGACTCTTTAACGATATAAGAGCAGTAGATGTAATAAGAAAGCAACTTGCAGAGTATAACATTGATCCTATGGACATTGTCAGCAATGACATGATTTTCTTTCCAAGTACGAAATTTTCTGAAATATGGGAAAAAAGTTTTGTTCCCTTGCTTAAAAATAAAACCACAATGGAAATAGAAATTATTATTGATCAGATATGTAAAGAGCTAAAAGGAATAGATGTTACCGATGATACTAATAAGTTATTATCAAATAATTAACTGGCCTATGGCTGTAAGTTGAAGAACCTGCAAAGGATACACAGCATCCAATTGGATTTGTAAAAAGGTGCCTGAAAATTTAATTCTTTTATATGGAAAAAGTTAACACGAATTTCTTTGTAAAAAATGCTTACATCAAAAATTTTGAAGTGGTAAAATATTTATATATATTAAAAGTGCTAATAATCTTACATTTATCACTTTTAATATATATTAATTCAACTTTTTGCTATATGAAAGGATGTTTTTTTATGGATTTGAATGAGTATATTGATTGGTATCAAGAGCATTTTGGTATATCTCCTTCACAAAAATTAATTGAAAAGTTTATTAGTGTTAACCATCCATTAAAAATGGAAACAAAGGATGATGATAATAAAAAAGGTGACATAGATAATAAATAATTTAAAAAATTACTTACATCGCTAAATATAAAAATGATAAAATTATAATACAACGTGTTGTTTTGATAAACGTAAGTCCAGTTGTCAAAGCCGCACGTTGTTATTTTTGTTAACAATGGTGAAAAACCACTTTGTGATTTTGATTTATAGCGTATTGGGGTTAGTCATATGGAATCAATAAATAAACTTGGATATAAATAAAAAAGATAGGAGATGGACGAAAATTTATGAATATGGTAAATGAACAATTAACACACATACTATATGGAGATGGTAAGGTGATTAGCCAGGAAAACGATATTCTATCTATTCAGTTTGCAAAGCAGTATGGAATAAAAAAGTTTGTATATCCTGATGCATTTGGAGATCGCCTTAAGCTGCATAATCTTGATGTTGAGATGAGTGTATTGATGGAATTGCGTGATAAACAAGAAAGGATTGAAGCGGAAGAATTACGAAAACAGCAGGAATTTGAGGAAGCTAATAGTAAGGTTATGAGGAAGACGAAAACTACAGGATCAAAGAAGAAGAGCGTAATATAGTATAAATAAACAAATTAGAGATGCATTAGCAAGTGTAGTTCCACCAATGCATCTCTAATAAATTATTTACCTAGAATACTTGCTATTTCTGCAACGTCTTTATCACCTCTGCCGGAGAGGCATATAACAATAATCTTATCTTTGCCAAGTTCGCCTGCAAGCTTCATACCATATGCTATTGCATGAGAGCTTTCAATTGCAGGTATTATAGCCTCTACCTTTGAAAGCTTGAGAAATGCATCTATGGATTCCTTATCGGTAGCTGTAACATATTGTGCCCTGCCGCTGTCCTTATAAAAAGAATGCTCCGGGCCTACGCCTGGATAATCCAATCCTGCTGCAATTGAGTAAACAGGAAGCGGTTCTCCCTTATCATCCTGAAGGAGATAACATTTGAAACCGTGGAGAACTCCAGGGCTTCCCAAGGATATGGTAGCCGCGTGGTCTGGTGTATCAATACCTTTACCGGCAGGCTCTACTCCAACCATATTAACATCTTTGTCGTTATAGAAGGGGGCGAATAAGCCAATTGCATTACTTCCTCCTCCTACACAGGCAACTAGGTAATCTGGAAGTCTTCCCTCAAGCTCCATGATTTGTTCCTTTACTTCGTTACCTATTATAGACTGAAAATGTTTAACCATTTCAGGATAAGGATCAGGTCCAACAGCAGAACCCAACATATAATAAGTGTGCTCATAATTTTCCATTAAATCGTTCAATGCTTCATCTACAGCATCCTTAAGTGTTCTTGTACCTGTTTTTACGGGAACAACTTTGGCACCTAAAAGCTCCATTCTGAAAACGTTTAGTGCCTGTCTGCGTGTATCCTCTTCACCCATATAAACAATACATTCCATTTCAAATAATGCACATGCTGTAGCGGTGGCAACTCCATGCTGTCCTGCTCCTGTCTCTGCAATAATCCTCTTTTTTCCAAGGCGTTTTGCAAGAAGTACCTGTCCAATTGTGTTGTTTATTTTATGTGCCCCCATATGGTTGAGGTCTTCTCTTTTTAAATAAATTTTTGCTCCACCGATCTGTTTGGTCAGTCTTTCCGCATAGTATAAGGGGTTTGGCCTTCCTACGAAATACTTGAAGTAATAATCAAGCTCCTTCTTAAATTCCGGATCATCCTTAAATTTTAAAAACGCCTCTTTTACCTCATCTAATACCTTTACAAGATTTTCTGGGACGAAGCGTCCTCCGAACTCACCATAAAATCCTGTGCTGCTTGGTATACTCATTTTGAAGTCTCCTCTCGTCTCAATCATCATTTATAATAGTTGGTAACTGGACTATACCTAATTAAAGATACCACTATGTCCATTATACTAAAAAAGTTTCTTTTATAAAAGATGAAATTACGATGGAGTAATGAAACTACTATTCTGCAGCTTGTGCATCTTCCTTAGTTACATGTACTGTACCATGGGGATGCTGAGGCGGTGCATAGATTGAATATAATTTAAGCGGTGTATTGCCTGTATTGATTAGATTGTGCCATTTACCGGCAGGTATGATAAATGAGAAATCATCTTGAACATTTGCCTGAAAATCCAGATTATCCTTGCTATCTCCCATTTTTACCAGTCCTTGACCTTCTTCAATACGTATAAATTGATCAAGATCCGGATGGATTTCCAAACCAATATCTTCTCCTACCTTAATGCTCATCAAAGTAAGCTGTAGATATTTTCCTGTCCATAAAGCAGTACGAAAATTGTTATTTTGAATTGTAGCTTTTTCAATATCAACTACAAATGGTTCCGGTCCATAATCCTTTAACTCAATAAAAACATCGTTTTTTGTTTTACTGGTAAAGGTAGGATACTGGTTTGAAAACTGATTTTCAAAATATGGATTATATGCTGGCATGTTAAATAAGTAAGTACAGGGATACATATTATATAAGTTATTCATTGGTGCGTTAACGCAATAAGGGCAGGGATGTCCTTGATGCATATTATTATACATAATAATCATTCCTTTCATAATTGAATAATTTATTATATGTTTTATGTAAAGGAGATGTTCATTTAGTAACGTTAGTAATGGCTAAGAAATAACTACTGCCATAAATCTGAAGAAATATTTTAATCATTCCTTAGTTAGTGCTGCTTATTTCATAGAATGCATTTTGTTGGGTAATAATATCCTAGTAAATCCAATACATTTTAGTATTAGAATCAATTGAGCTATAAAAATTAAAGGAGTGTGAAGTATAATGGTAGAAATTAAATTTTGTGAGAACAATTTTGTGCATGGTGTGGAGGAAGTTATAAGTAAATTGCAGGAGAACAATGAAAATGCAAAGGTTATAGTTGAATCATGTTTGGGTTACTGCGGTGATTGTGCTGAAGGGCCTTTTGCACTGGTGGATGATGAATTGGTCCAGGCAGACTCGGCGGATGAGTTGTATGAAGCTATTTGTGAAATAATCGGTTAGTAAGTATGCATGTAATAGTAATATTTAAGAAAAAATGGGGCTGTTGCAATTACGATTTATAATCGTAGTACAACGCCCCATTTCTATAATGATAGTGAAATATTTTAACCAAAATATTATATTCTTTTTCTTTCTTTTGAAAAAAGAGTATAGCAAATAAAGCTTACTGATTTATGCTCTTTATTATAAACATTTTTATCTAAGCTGTTTTTAATGGATGTAAATAAGTAGAACATCGTTCTGACTGAATTTTGTTGTGCAGTTTGTTTACATTATGAGCTAAGCCAAGAAGAATACATTCTGCCAAGATATTCTTTTTCCCTTTACACAAAAAACGTCTGAATCCCATATCTTGTTTTATTTCTCCAAAAGCACCTTCAGACTGAATACTTCGGTTCATTCTGAGCTCTTTTCCCTCATCACTAAGGATTCTGGTTATCGCTGCCTCACGTTTTTGCTGAAATAGTTTTGAAACTTCAAGATGCTTGGTTCGTTCTTCCAATGGCTTTTTGCTGTTTCCCTTAATGCATTTTGATTTAATAGGGCATTGAGTGCAATCTTCACATGTATAACAGGTTTTCTCACTTCTATAGCCAGTCTTGCTTTTGCTGAATTTAATCCCTGTGGCTACAAGCTTTTTACCGCTGCTACATATATAAAAGTCGTTTTCTTTGTCATAGCTCATATTTTCCTTCCTACTGATATCAGTTTTATATTTCCGTGTCTTACTAATTTCATAATTGGAAGGTTTGATAAAAGCAAGCTGACCGTTCTCATCGAGATAGACGTAGTTTTCCTCACTTTCATAGCCTGAGTCTGCAACTATATTTCTGTAAGTATACTTCAAACGACTCTTTATGCTGTCTAAAAATGGTATTAGCGTGGTTGTATCTGTAGGCTGTGGTCCAGCACTAATCCATACTATATATTCAGCATCTACCCCAAACTGAATGTTGTAGCCGGGTTTTAGTTGCCCATTCTTCATAGCATCTTCTTTCATCCTCATGAAGGTTGCATCAGGGTCTGTCTTTGAATAGCTATTTCTATCCCCCATAAGATGCAGATGCTTATTATATTTCTTGAGCCTTGATATGTATTCATCCAGCTGTTCAAATATTTTTTGGAGAGGAGATTTTCTTTTTCCTATACCAGAGACAAATTGAATATCTTCATCGTTTTTTATTTTGCAAAGTTTACGTCTGAGCTTTTTCAAATGGTGCATCTTGATTTCTTCACCATATAAAATCTTAAATCCAAAATTCTCTTCTGTTTGTTTTAAAAAAGTTGGGAGCTTATCCATCAGTTTTTTCTGATTCTTAGTGACAGAACCTTTCCAGACAAAAGTATATTTATTTGATGCAGCTTCAAGCTTTGTCCCATCAATAAATAGATTTTTCATTGAAATTTCTTTGTTTTCAGCAAGCATCTGCGTAAACTGTGCCAAAAGATTTTCTGAAACAGGTGCAAAATGAATACTTCTGAATCTTGCAATTGTTGTATAATCCGGAGCAGGCGAGCCTTCAAGAAGGTACATATAATTAATGTCCCGCTTGCAGGCTCTTTCGATTTTCCTTGTAGAATAATTACTATTCATATAAGCATATAGCATGATCTTCAGCATCTGTGTTGGGGTTGCTTGTTTTTTCCTTAAACGGGAATAAGTCTTATATAATTCTGATAAATTCATCTCCTCTACAATTTGACCCAGCAACCTTACAGAATCATCATTCGGAATCATACATTCAACATTTAACGGCAATTTTAATTGATAGAAACCACCGTGCGTAGTATAATCTTTATGTGTTAAATTTTTTACTAGCATAAAAATATTTTACACCTTTTGCCGGACTTTGAATAGTCTGGCAATTGTTTTTTGCAAGTAAAAAGGGCTCCTACACTAATTTCTTAGTGCAACAGCCCCATTTTAAAATGTTTATGAAATTAACGACACCATTTCGGAAGAAATATTTTAATCATTCCTTAAATACTCATCAATTGCTTTTGCAGCAGTTTTTCCAGCTCCCATTGCAAGAATTACTGTTGCTGCACCTGTAACAGCATCGCCGCCGGCATATACACCCTCCTTGCTGGTTGCACCAGTAGCTTCCTCAACGATAATGCCTCCCCAGTCATGGGTGTCAAGACCTTTTGTAGTCGACTTGATGAGCGGGTTTGGACTTTGCCCGATTGCAATGATGACAGTATCCACATCGATGATGTGTTCGGAATTTTTCTTTACCACAGGACGCCTTCTGCCTGAACTATCCGGCTCGCCCAGCTCCATTTCAACACATTCAATACCTTTAACCCAGCCTTCATCAGTACCAATGATTTTTGTAGGGTTGGTTAAAAGTTTGAAGATAATTCCTTCTTCCTTTGCATGGTGAATTTCTTCCAGTCGTGCAGGCAGTTCTTTTTCTGAACGCCTGTAGACAATATATACATTTTCCGCACCAAGCCTTTTTGCACTCCTTGCGGCATCCATAGCAACATTACCGCCGCCGACAACGGCTACATTCTTACCAACCTTAACCGGAGTACCATATTGTGGAAACAGATACGCCTTCATAAGGTTGATTCTGGTTAGAAACTCATTTGATGAATAAACACCGTTGAGATTCTCGCCGGGTATACCCATAAAATTGGGCAATCCTGCACCTGTGCCGATAAACATGGCTTTATAGCCTTCATCTTTCAGTTCATCAAGAGAAAGGACCTTACCTATTACCATGTTTGTCTTGATTTCAACTCCAAGCTGCTTTAAGCTATCTATCTCCTTTTGAACTAAAGCTTTTGGCAGTCTGAACTCCGGTATACCATACATAAGAACTCCGCCCGGTGTGTGGAACGCTTCGAAAATGGTTACGTCATAACCCAGGTTCACAAGATCTCCAGCACATGTGAGCCCTGCAGGACCGGAACCTATTACAGCCACTTTAGTGCCGTTCTTCTGAATGCTCTTAGCCTGTGGCTTGCTGTTTTGCATAAACCAGTCGGCAACAAACCTTTCCAACCGGCCAATAGCAACAGGTTCGCCTTTTATACCCCTTACACATAATTTTTCGCACTGAGACTCCTGGGGGCATACCCGTCCGCATATGGCAGGAAGGCTGTTTGTTTCCGTTATCTTTTCATAAGCTTTTTCAAACTCACCATTTGCAACATGCTGAATGAACTCAGGTATTTTTACATTAACCGGGCATCCTGCTACGCAAGGCTTGTTTTTACACTGAAGGCATCTTTTTGCTTCTTCCTGTGCCATTTCAGGTGTATAGCCAAGAGCTACCTCGAGAAAATTTTTGTTTCTTACATCAGGCTCTTGCTCAGGCATTTTAACTTTATCAGGTGACATGTTAGGCATTAGTCTCACCTCCAAGGTTGCATTTGTGGTCTTCAAGTGATTGTCTCTCGTGGTTCTTATACATTAACTGCCTTCTCATGGCTTCGTCAAAATCAACTTCATGGCCGTCAAAGTCAGGTCCATCCACGCAGGCAAACTTGGTTTTTCCGCCAACGGTAACACGACATCCGCCGCACATCCCGGTGCCATCTATCATAACAGGGTTCATGCTTACTACGGTTTTTATACCGTATGGTCTGGTAAGATTGCTAACCGCTTTCATCATTATTAGTGGACCTATGGCAATTACTAAATCATATGTGTTTCCTTCTTCGATCAGCTTCTTAAGTTCATCGGTTACAAATCCCTTTGTTCCGTTGGAGCCATCATCAGTAGTGATGATAAGTTTGCTGCTTGCTTTGGACATTTCGGATTCAAGAATAATTAAATCCTTGTTCCTGAATCCAACTATTGAATGGACTTCTGCACCCATTTCGTGAAGCTTTTTAGCTTGTGGATATGCTATAGCGGTACCAAGCCCACCGCCTATTACAGCAGCCTTTTTAATACCTTCAAAATGTGATGCAACTCCTAAAGGGCCAACAAAGTCAAGAATATCCTGACCTTCTTCAAGCATACCCAGTGATTTGGTTGTTTGACCAACTTCCTGGAAAATAATAGTGACAGTACCTTCTTCCCTATCATAATCTGCGATGGTGAGAGGACAACGTTCACCAAATTCATCTACCCGTAGAATGATGAACTGTCCAGGCTCAGCTTTACGTGCTACATAGGGAGCGTTTATTTTCATAAGCTTAACAGCAGGGCTTAATGTTTCTTTCTTTACGATTTTATACATATTAATGTTCCCCCCCTCAATTACAAATATGAAAAGTCCAATTTATAGCGTAAGTTATTTTTTTATCATGACTAAGTGTTGTTTAGAAATGTCTTAATTCATAATTATTTATTCAAATGCAATATTATACGAGTATAAATAATTACCCTTGAATAACAATCATTATACAATATAATCATATAAAATGAAAGGGAGAATTATATAGAAAGAAAGGCATTATTGCAAAAGAAAATGAAAGTCGGAGGTAAAAAATATTCAATACTTTCGGTTTTAGCATAAGTGGCGTTATAAGTATATAGGTGGTCCAAAACATTGAATATCAGAGAAATGTGTATTAATTCCCCAAAAAAAACATAAACTAAGTTGTAAAAATAAATGAAATTTTTTAAATAAGTACTTGCATTACGAAAATGCATTTGATATAATCGTTAATGTTGATTTATCATATCTCTCAATTATCCCCAAACGTTTATTTTTGGGGGTATACGACAGGCTGTCCGAAAATCATGCATTATATTAACATATATGATATAATATAACAAATAATAATTTTGAGGTTTATAAAATTATGAATTATGTAAAAGGCATTAGTAGAAAACAGGTTGAGCTAAGTAGCCTAGAAGACCATATAGATGAAGAAAGTGAAGTTAGGGCAATTGATGCATTAATTGAATCAATGGATATTAAAGATCTGGGATTTAAAGAAGGGAATAATGAGAATTCTGGAAGATCAATGTATTCACCAATGGATTTAATTAAACTGTATGTATATGGATATTTCAATGGTATAAGAAGTTCTAGAAAGCTAGAAAAACAAGCAAAAATAAATTTGGAAGTTAAATGGTTATTGAAAGGAGTACAACCAAAACATTCAGTAATATCTGATTTTCGTAAAGAACATATTGACTGTTTTGATAATCTATTTAAAAACCTTATTAATATATGTAATGATTTTAACCTAATAGGAAAAGAATTAATTGCTATAGATGGGACTAAAATAAGAGCAGATGCGGCCAAGAGTAAATATTATACTTTAAAGAAACTTAAATTCATGGAAGAGTTGACAGAGGAAAAGTTAAAGGAATATTTAAAAGCATTGGAAGAAAATGATTGTAAAGAAGCAACAAAAGAAATTAGCGATAGAATTAAAGTCCTTGAAGAAAAGAAAGAGCTCTACAATGAACTTAAAGAAGTGCTTAACGATACCTCAGGAATAAGCTTAACTGATCCTGATGCAAAAAGAATGAAAACTGGTAATACAAAAGGAACAATAATTGGCTACAATGTACAAACAGCAGTAGATGAGAAAAACAAATTAATAATAGATTATGAAGTGAGAAATGATGCAGTTGATCAAGGGTTGTTATATGATGTAGCTAAAAATGCAAAGGAGAAATTGGGAGTTGACAGTATAGAAGTATTAGCAGATAAAGCATATTTTAAAAGTGAAGATATTATAAAGTGTGAAGAAAACGGAATTGTGCCATATGTTCCAAAACAAAAAGTAGTAACACCAAATATCGATTCTGGATATATAAAAGAAAAGTTTATATATGACAAGGATAATGACATGTACATTTGCCCGGCTGGGAAAAAATTATATATGCGTTCAAAAAGTGAAGATGTAAAGATGAAAATTTATTATAATTATGAAGAGTGCCAAAATTGCCCATATCGGGATAAATGCACAACATCAAAATATGGTCGTCACATTGAACGCAACCCAAAGGAAGAGATAGTTGAAAATGCTATAGAACGATTTAATGCTAATGGTGCTAAGTACAAAAAAAGACAAATGATTGTGGAACATCCATTTGGAACACTAAAAAGAGTTATGAATTTTGAATATTTCTTACTTCGTGGCAAAAAGCTTGTTTCAGGCGAAACAGGCCTAGCTTTCTTTTGTTATAATATGAAAAGGTTAATAAACATCAAAGGAACAAAGGAAATAGTCGCTTCAATTTAAGATGATTTAGGTGAATGTAGGGTAATTTAATAAGTGTTATTTTTCAAACTTTCCAGATTCCAATCATTATTCTATATTTAAAATTGCATAATGTTGTAAAATATCTAAAAATTTAATTTTCGGACAGCCTGGACGATGGCGTATGCCTGTATGATGTGCAATGATGCATATGTTGAAATTGGATGCTATAAGAGTTTTTATTACCATAGCCAATTGCAGTTGTTATTCTAAGAATACTGTGCTTTTGTAATGGTTATAATAATGTAGGGTTACGTTATGTAATTTAATAGTTTATAGCATTTGAAATAATAATAACAAATTAAAACGGTAGGGGGTTTTTTATCATGAAAATACTCGCAAGTGTAATGGAAAATGTAATCAAAAGAAATCCAAATGAACCTGAATTCCATCAGGCAGTTAAGGAAGTATTGGAGTCAATAGAGCCTGTAGCTGAAAAGAAACCTGAATGGGTTGCTGCTGGAATATTTGACAGAATAGTTGAACCTGAAAGACAAATTTTCTTCAGAGTGCCATGGGTTGACGACAATGGTAAGGTACATGTAAACAGAGGATTCAGAATTCAGTTTAACAGTGCAATTGGTCCATACAAGGGTGGTTTGAGACTTCATCCTTCAGTTAATGCAAGTATACTTAAATTCCTCGGATTCGAGCAAATATTCAAAAACTCATTGACTGGTTTGCCAATAGGCGGCGGTAAAGGCGGAAGTGACTTTGATCCAAAAGGTAAGTCCGATGGAGAAGTTATGCGTTTTTGCCAGAGTTTTATGACAGAATTACAAAGACATATCGGTGAAAATACAGATGTTCCTGCTGGAGATATCGGAACAGGAGCAAGAGAAATCGGTTTCATGTATGGACAATACAAACGTTTAAGAAACGACTTTACTGGTGTTTTAACTGGTAAGGGATTAACTTGGGGTGGTAGTTTGGCAAGAACTGAAGCTACTGGATACGGACTCTGCTACTTCATGGATGAAGCTTTAAAAGCTAAGGGAAAATCATTCAAAGGAACAACAGTTGTTGTATCAGGTTCAGGTAACGTTGCTATATATGCAACTGAAAAAGTTCACCAATTAGGTGGTAAGGTTGTTGCATTAAGTGATTCAAACGGTTATATCTATGATCCAGACGGAATCAAATTAGATACAGTTAAGAAACTTAAAGAAGTTGAAAGAAAGAGAATTAGCGAATACGTTAAATTCCATCCAAATGCGAAGTACACTGAAGGTTGTGCAGGAATATGGTCAATCAAGTGTGACATCGCTCTTCCAAGTGCTACTCAGAATGAAATTGATGAGAACTCTGCTAAGACTCTTGTTGCTAACGGATGCTATGCAGTTGGAGAAGGTGCTAATATGCCATCAACTCCAGAAGCAGTTGATGTTTTCCTCAAAAACAAAATTATCTATGGCCCTGCAAAAGCAGCAAACGCAGGTGGAGTTGCTACTTCAGCTCTTGAAATGTGCCAGAATAGCATGAGATATTCATGGACATTTGAAGAAGTTGATGCTAAATTAAAGAATATAATGATTAACATATACAAAGCTGCAAGTGCGGCAGCGAAAGAATACGGTGATGAAGACAACCTTGTTATGGGTGCTAATATCGCTGGATTCTTGAAAGTTGCAGATGCAATGTATGCACATGGTATAGCATACTAAGATAAAACATTCCAAAATCTCAAAAATAGCCTTCTGTTGAAATTAAACAGCAGGCTATTTTTTATGAAAATTATTTTCAAATCAATTCAATTTTGATATAATTCTATCATAATATGAATGTAAGTATAAATTTCCTACATTCCGGCAAGGGCGTCGGATATATTTAACCCAACGGAGGGAACAATATGTATTGTGAAAAGAATTGTTATTTCTGCAAAAATCTTTGCTTTTTTAAATTCGAAAATGTTGACGAATTCTTTTGTACTGTTTCAGGATTACCTTATCAACAAACAAAATTGAAGATGGAATGCAATAATTATACTCCGGATTTGGAAGAATAATTTTAATGGAAGAAATGAATGTCATTAATATATAAATTGCAAAATGCCTGCGGATAATAAGTATTCTGGTGCAGGCTTTTGGGTTATTGAATGATTGTTAGTCACTATGCAAAATTAGCGGGAAAAAACTGCAAGAAAACGTAGGGCAAGCTTTATCATATTACTCTTCGCACCTTTCCTATCATAAGCAAAATAAATGGAATAATAAATCCTAATACTATATTAATTGGCAAACCTATATAGCTTGAAAAATTTGATAACTCAAAGCTATTTTTGGCTAGGTAAAATGAAAATATAAATGTAAATATAGTAACCGGACTAATAAGAGACTTTGCACCTGTAAGATTAAAAAGGGATTTAATCATACTTAATATTATATACATAAAAACAGATATTATTACGAAGTCTACTATTATCCAAAATGCAAGGACCACAGACTCTATTCTTTCAATGGTATCCAATATGGATATGCTTTTTGCAACTACAAAATAAGGCATGGATAAACGCTCTATAATGGTATAACCATATACTCCAATGGTCTGTATTAGAAGCAATAAAGTCACAATTACCAAATAGACAGCACCCTGAAGACCAAATCTTCTGATATGTTCCTTGTCGTTTATCTTATCTCCGAAAAAGAAGATAAAAGTAAAATAACCCCATATACCAAGAATAGAATAGGTAGACTTTGTGATAGGCCAAATATCATAGTAAGTTACAGGGAGAAGATTTGTTATTTTAACATTAGTAAGAGTTAACATAAATATAATAATAAATATTACAGAGAAAGCAAGAAAAAGGAACTCTGTGGTTCTGGTTAATGGGACTATTCCACCTCGAACGACATAAAATACGACTATTAGAATAGTAAAAGTAAAAAACGGCATCGGAGTATTGGGAAGTAATGATGTCAAGAACCTTTCAGCAAAATACCTTACATACAAACTCAGTAAAACCATTAGCCATAAAATGTATATGAAAAGTAATATTCTTCCGGGAATCCTTCCTAAAATTTTAATAAGCATATCAGAGAGGTTGGCTTCTTTTTCCCTCTTAAATAATGCATTCATGGTATATACAAGGCAAATAAGAGGTAATACGGCCAAAATAGGTGTCAGCCATCCTGCACGTTCCCCAATTTTTGCTGAAAAAACGGGGAATATACGGATAGCTGGGGAATAAACGAGGGTCAGAAACAGAATTACTGCCTGACGTGTTGATATTTTCTCTTTTGATGCGAGCATTTACTATTAGCCCTCCTGCCCAACTAATGAAAGAAATATTTCCGAGAGACTGTCCTGATCGGGGTTTGATAAATAAAGAATCCCAAAAACTCCAATAAGCAGCATAAATGATATATATACAATCATGTCTTTTTTTTGATTATTTTTCTTCATATCTTTAATATCAAAAATGCTTATGATTAAAATTACGATTATTAAGTAAATCATGTCTATTCCTTTCCTCTATAGCCGCTTGGTTCTCTCAAGTCATAGGTTCTTTCTATTTTGGATTCAACTTCGATATTAAACCTTAGAGTTGGAATAATTTGCAGCCAATGCTTTTCAATTTTATGCCATTTTAAAGGGCTTTTCATTCTTATTTTGTCACAAATTTCAAGACAATCCGATTTCATTTCCAATACCCTTTTGAGGACATCTTCCATTTCTCTCTTTAGAATATCTGATTGCTGTGCTTCCATGTAATGAATTGAGTTTTCGTTTAAAACTTTCATGTGAGAATGAACTTCACCTAAATTGCTTGTCACCTTTGCCTTTATTGTAACTTCTGTAAGATTGTCACCAATAAAATGAGGGATGACCTCAGTATTATTCCTGGTAATTTCAATAGATACTTCCTGCCCAGATAAATCCTTTACAACAACAATGGAGGAATCAACTTTATCTGTAAGCAGGTTTATACCGCGAGATATATCTTTTCCAATAAATCCAACCAGTTTCAGGTCTTTGAATATTGCATAGCCGTATATGTCCATATCTAATATTTTCTTGTTTCCCCTTTCACGATTGACTAGTTCCATACAAGGTACACGTGCAGAGGAATGGTGGAGATCAATAAACCTCATCAATTCAGATACTTTCATTTCCTCAGATATGCTGAGTAACTTGATATTTCTTCCCAGGCTTTTCAGCTTGTCAATAACAAAGAACTCTGTCTTGTTAACAGCTTCTATCACCTCTTTAGCTGTTGAGCCTTTGACTATATATATCTTTGCGTCAATTCGAAGCTCGTGGTCACGTGTAAAAAAGTCTATATATTTTACGATGTTTTCTTTTGCTGCTTCCTCACTGACAAGGTAATATTCGGTATGTGCCCAAAATATTGTTTTATCACTGTGGGTCTGGATATTTCGGGCTGCGTCAAAGATTGTTTTTCCTACAGAAGTCTCAATAAGTGCTTTTCCACCGGGGTTTGATGTACCTTCACCGCTCTTTCCTTGTGTTTCCTGCCCGCCGCCTTCATCAGTAATTTTTTGACTTGCTACAGTTAACATCATATTATTGGAGGTGTCTAGCAACTTATCAATGCCAATTACTTGAACCAGATGCAAGTCATCAATTTCTCTACGCGGAGGTAAAAAATCTATATTGCATCCTGTTGAACAAATTACTAGCAATAGGAGCACTATACTAAAAAGAATTTTTTTCATAATTCACCTTACTTCTGACGCTTTTTATTAGTAGTCTTAAGGCTTGAAGGCCTTTTTTTCATTAAATATAGAGGAACTCGTATCAATGTATCCTTAGTGAGATCTCGTCCTTCATTAGCTACAAATGGAGTAAAGTAAGGAAGGCCGAAAGTTTCAATGGTGTTTAAATGATACACAAGGACTATGAAAGCAAGGGAAAGTCCATAAAGGCCGGCTATGGATGCACATACCACAAACACAAGCCGGAAAATCCTTATAGCATTTGAGTAATCTTGATTGGGCATTATAAAGCTGGAAATACCTGTAGCCGCAACAACTATTACGACAACAGGTGATATGAGTTTTGCCTGAACAGCGGCTTGTCCTACCACCAATGCACCAATAATCGATACTGCCTGACCGATAGCCCTTGGCAGCCTAAGTCCAGCTTCAAGCAGAACCTCAAAGGCTATCAGCATTATGAAAACTGAAGTTATTGTCGGAAAAGGCACTTCAGCCTTGCTTTTAATAATTGAAACAGCGAGAACAGTGGGAATCATCTCCTGATGAAAGGTGGTTATAGAAACATAAAATGCAGGTAAAAATAATGTCACCAGTGCACCTACATACCTTATAATTCGAATAAATGTGCTTATAACATAGTTTTGTGCATAATCCTCAGGAGCCTGATAAAACATGCTCACAGATGCTGGAATAATGTAGGTTACCGGTACACCGTCAACTATAAGTCCAACTCTTCCCTCAATTATATTATGACAAAATTTGTCGGTTCTTTCAGTGCTCATTATCAGTGGAAACACCGTGCGTTTATTATCTATGATATATTCTTCAATATGCCCTGGGGTGATTACCGCATCGATATCGATCTCTTCCAAACGCCTAAAGACTTCTTTGACAATTTTGTCATTGGTCAGGTTTTCAATATATACTACAGCAACAGGTGTTTTTGTTCTATGTCCTATGATAGTTTCTTTTATGCGCAAATTGGGCGTACGAACTTTACGGCGCACCAATGATGTATTTACCCTCAGAACCTCAATAAATGAATCCTTTGCTCCCTTTAAAGCATTCTCGGTAGTGGGTTCGGTGATTGCCCTTTTTTCAAAGCCTTTGGTATCAAAGGTGATGGCTTTCTTTTCCTTGTCAAATACCAATGCTACTGAACCATCCAAGATACTATCCAGAGTATCTCCTAGTGTATTTTGCAACTTTCTGGAAGAGTGATATACTGTTCCATGTTCTATAAGCTCAATAATATCATCAAAATTCTTTACCTCTTTTAAAATTTTTTGCTGGGTCAAAGGTTTTAGTATATCGTCATTGATAATTTTTGAATTAACCAATCCATCAATGAAAATTACCGAAACGGGAATATGACGAGAGCTATTTATATAATGAACCTGATAGTTTATGTCACTGCTGTCGGATAAAATCTTTTTGATATTTTCTGTAGTTATTTCTAATTTATTGATTTCAGACTTTTCATCCAAATCCATGGCCTTAACGTCATTTTTGTTCATTCTGAACCTAAACAACACTTATCACTCCTAATATTAACATTTTATTATTATTCCTCATATTTTCTTAATCATTCATATAGATATATGTTTTAAAAGGTCTATTCATATCTGCCGCATTTTTAGATTATCCTGATATTTTTCCAATTTGATATATTTTGTAACATTTAATGAGCTACTTAAATAATTAAAGATAGTAAGTTGGATTTATCTATTTTGCTGGGGGAGTTTTTTGCTCCTTATCACGTCATGATCGACTTTTAACTTTAAATTACTTGGAGAAGTTAAAGGTGGATCTGGAAATTTTACCAGTACCGTTTAAATATAATGGAAACTGGATACAGATGGTAGTTGATTTGATTAATCGGTATACCATGTTTGGATATTATTCGGAATGTGCAGGCTATGACACTATCCGCCTCCTCACATCGGAAGAAAGAGTATTACAGTATACTCCTATCAGTTGACAGCAAATTGGCTACTCGGGACCTACTTTAACATAAACTAACCAATCATATACAGTTATTGTTAATAAATCAGGAGGATTATATGTATTACGATGCAGATGTAATAGTTATTGGAGCAGGCGGATGAGGGATGGTTATGGCTAAGGAATTAGGGGAAAGAAAGCAAGGGTGGCAATATGGCAAAACCAAGGATGTGATTAGCCCTTTGCTTCGCCCGCAGCCCAACGCAATACTACCCCAGGAGCAAGCAGTAGGAACAAACCCTTTGCGTTCCACAAATATAAGCTATCTTCCTCTTGCATAAACAACAGGAAATGTGGTGTTACTTACCGAGATACTTGGACAGGGGAAACCGGAAAACTATATGCTAAAGCCATTGTATTGGCTGCAGGTGCCATTGACTCACCCCGATTATGGCTTAATTCCAGATTGCCTCATAACCCATGGGTGGGTAGAGGGTATGGTATACTCCGTCCTTAAATGATGCAAGAAAGCGTGATCAGCTGTGTCGAATAGCCGCGGATATGCTTGTAAAAGCAGGGGCTAAGAAAAAGTTTGTTCAGATTGGCCGGCCACTTTCGGACATATTGAATGTACAATGCGAATGGGCTTTGACCACGCAAGCTTTGGCAACCCGTACAGCAGAAAAACTGGTACAAAAATACTTTGATTCATGAGCTCTTTATCAATAAAACCGCCGCAGGAAGCAGAGTAGCAAGTGCAGCGAAGATAACAGTTGCTGCACCTCCTAGTTTGTTGTCCTCCTTTTTCCATTGGTGAAACCCGTAGGTTAAGGTATAAGTATTACAGCATGCCATGAAAAGTATAAAAATATAGGCCATTATTTTTCCTCCTTAGACAGGATAGTTTCTTCATTATTACGAATCTTTGAAGAATTCATCATAAGCCCTGTCCTTCGTACATTTGCAAGCACCTCAACATTGACTTTAGCTTCCTTGTAATGTTTCAGCCAGTTATATTGCTCAAATTCCGTAACTGTAAAGAAGCTATGGGCAATCTTTTTGCCAAAGCCGAAAATGTCAGTATTCCACTCTTGCTGAGTTTTTCTTATAGTTTTCTCAACACCTTCCTTAATTATTGATTCTACATATTTATTTAATTCCTTAATTTTATTTAACTTTTCATACGCTACTCTGCTTTGAATAGCCCCAAGGTCTGCCTCCATACTTAGTTTAACATTGATAATCGGAACACCGTTTTCAAAATGTGCGTCGATTTTAGGGGTTCTTCCCGGTCTAAGGTCAAGGGGAATAGCATCACCTGGGCTGTTTTTATCCTCTATAGTAAATATACCTTTATTAAAACGCCCGGTTACCATTAAGAAGTATCTTGTTTCATAAGTAGTAAGGCTTCCGACCATCTTTTCTCCGTTAAATACTGCTGTTCCAGCAAATTCAATTTTTCGGCTCCCTTTCCTTGGTATTTCACCGGGCTGTGCATTAAATTCTGTTATTAAAGGCGAAGTTTTATTGGCACTCTCTTCGCTTTCAGGCTCTAAAGTTTTAAACTCGTTGATACCGGCATATAAGGTGAACGCCTGCCTGTAGGGCGATATTGCTGCAGTGTAAAACTCCTGAAAGGGTACTTCCGGGAAATATCCGTTATTTTCCGATTGAGATGCAGCAAGTTCCATGGCTTTTGCCAAACTCTCGCCAATCTGTGTTTTGTTTTCTCTTATAAAATCTTCCGCAGCTCCCTTGCAAACTATGATTTGCATAATTCTTCGTGCTTCCCTGAAGCGTGCGATTGGCTGGAGATAGTCTTTTACACCTTCTCTTGCCATTACTTCCGAAAATATAATGGTTTTGGTGTGAACGAAGGATATTCTTCTTGTGGTAGCAGTGTTTAAAAGGTTGATGCCCTCAAGTATAGAGGAGGCCTCTATAGTCTCAACTATTGTGCCGGATATTTCTTCACTGCTTCCTCCGCCTTTTTTCTCCAGACTGCCGCTCCCACCGCTTTCTTTATAAGTGGGAAACTGTACAGTGATTCTTACTTTGTTATGAATACCCTTGTCGCACCCAATAACCAATGTGTAAACCTGATCGTCAACTTCATGTCTATCTGTAGTGCAGCTTGTCAGTATAAATATAATTATGATTGTAAAGAGCAGTATACTATACTTTTTCACCTTCTTTATTCACTCCTTTCTTACCACGGATAATTGCAATTAACAATACCAAAATGGGTATAAGATATACGATGAACATACTGTAGGACCTTAAAAAATTGGTGTGTACCTGCACAATTTCTGAAATATTCTCCGGCAGCAAAGTAACCAAAAAAGTGAAAAAGGCAAAAGGAAGCAAATAAGGTCTATGTTTAGAAATTCTAAATGTTTTACAAAAAGTGCTGACTGAGAGGTAAAAAGTTAATGATACCGTTATAACTGAAGCCATTACCCATATAAAAATGAAAATAGTCTCTATCCTCTGAAAAAACCTGCTAAAGTAAACTATTCTCGACAGTTGGAACAGTGCAGACAAATTCTCGCCCCCCTGAGGATATTCAAATGCCAGGAGGCTGCATAGGATAATTGTTCCTATAATAATTCCTGCAAACAACAAGCTAAGTAAACCGACTTTTTTAAAATTCTTAATCCCTTGAAGGGGTTTTACAATAAATGCTAAGAAAATGACTTCAGAATATGCAGATGTTCTTAAAAGACCGTACTGGATAGATGCACCTAAACCATAGCCTCCCATTGGAAAGATGTTGTCTATTTCATAATAGGGAGAGGGTAATACTAATATCAGTATTAATCCAATAAGTATAACAATAAAACTGATATATCCCATTCTGGCTATTCCCTCAAGTCCTACATATGCATATGCCAGAACAACACCAATAAAGAGAAATATAATCGCACTTGGCGGCGTGTACGGGAGTATATATGCCTTTATCATTTCAACAAATTCCCTTATGCTTATTCCTGAATAATATACAAAGAAACCACAGAATATCAGTGAAAATATTTTTCCGAGGAATCTACCCGTTACGATATCAAATATATTGATAAGATCGTTTCCAGGAAATCTCTTCATTAAGAGATAAACTATCATGAAAAGTAATACGCTTCCTAATACAGATATTTGCGTTGTATACCAGCCAGCAGTACCGGTAAGCTTAATAACAGTACCGGGATTTATATAAAATGCCTTGGTGGTTAAAAATATTGTAGAGATACTGATTGCTTCCATAGTACCTATTTTGCCTTCCTTAATCATCATTATCCTCCCGGTCATAGCTATAATTGGGGTCTTCCTGAGTCCACTTTCTTGAAATCTTAGGTTGTCTTTTAGAATCCAATGGGTTTAAAGGGTCAGGCCTTCTTTCCTGCTTCCAGACTGGGTATCTCATTATTAGGTCATTACTTCTTGATGTTTTTGGTGCAACATTAGCTAATAGAGGTACTCCAAAGGACTTTTGACTTGCCAGATAAATTCCGATGAGCATAACAAGGGCTACTATACCATAAAATCCAAATAAGAATCCAAATGCTATGAATCCAAACCTTATAAGTCTTATGCCTAATGCCAGTTCATAATTGGGTACAGCAAAATTCCCAAGCCCTGTGATTGCCACAACGATAATCAAAACGGGGCTTACAATATTTGCTTGAACAGCTGCCTGCCCTAAAATCAAAGCACCGATGATGCCCAGTGTATTACCAACTATACCCGGTATTCTGATACCTGCTTCACGAATAAGCTCAAAAGAGAGTTCCATGAGAATAACTTCCACAATTGTTGGAAAAGGTACATTTTCTTTTGCCTTTGCAATGGCAATCAAAAGCTCTGTAGGAATCATTTCCTGGTGGAAGTTGGTAATTGCTAAATAAAGCCCAGGGAGCAATGCTGCAAAAAATATTCCAAGTAACCTTATCCATCGTAATAATGTACCGTAAGGGAAACGGATATAGGCGTCCTCCGGGCTGTGAATGAGTGCTGAAAGCGTGATGGGTACAATCTTCACAAAAGGGACGCCTTCACAAAAAATCGCAACCCTGCCCTCAACGATATGGGCGGCGGTTCTATCCGGCCTTTCAGTGGCCAGCATAGTTGGAATTATAGAAAAAGTATTGTCCTCAATTAGCTGTTCTATCATTCCATCTCCCAAATTTAAATCTATGTCGAGGCTTTCCAGTCTTCGCTTTACTTCATCAACAATAGCAGGATTTGTAATCCCGTTAATATACATAATGGCAACCAAACTTTGACTTCTTTCGCCGACTTTTATATACTCTGTAGTGAGATTATGGTTCTTAACAATTTTCCTCACAAGTGCTATATTGGTTTTTAGGCTCTCGTTAAAAGCTTCCTGTGCCCCGGCTATAACGCCTTCAATGACAGGTTTTTCCACTCCTCTGGCAGGAAAACCCTTGGTTTCATTCGAAACATAAAAATCACAGCCATCAACATATAGAAGGGTGTTCCCTGATAGTAATTCAAAAACCACATCACTGTGCTTGGTTATCTTTTTATTTTGATTGGTTTCTAATACACTTTGTAATATGTAGTCCAGTTGGCAGTCCGTATCTTTGTCTTTAAACTTTTCAGCATTTAGGAGCGGGCGCAATATAGAATTATTAACCACATTCTTATCAATCATTCCGTCTATGTAAGCAATAAAAGCTTTATGCTTTTTGGAGATCATTAATTCTCGAATAACTATATCCTTGTTAACTGGTGCGTTAAACTTTGTTTTGATATAATTCATGTTCTCACTAATATTATTAGTAATTGTATTGTCATCAGCCTTTTTTGGTTCTAAATTTTTTTTCTCTCCATCTTCAAAAATTGGGACAGGTTTTTTAATATCCTTCCTTTTCTGCTCTTGAGAGGTTGTATTACCCTCACTATTGGATTTGAGGTTATCCTGCTGTTTCCTGATTTCGTCAGCCTCAGGAATATAGAATTCTTTAACTCTCTTCTTTTCCTTGTATATTATATAGGATAAAAGTTTTATTAAAGCATTTGATTTCTTTGCCATAAGTACCACCTTCAGCATTTATTGATAAACTTATACGCATTTTATAATTTGCATAAATGGAGAAAGTTAGTCATGTATGTTAGTTCCAAAATATTGCATTAACTTAATGATTGAACTGTGAGTAATTACCTTGAAATAAAAGGACAGTGAATGAAAATAATATATTGGCAAAATATAATATGAGAGGAGGCGTTTTTATGGAAATCAAGAATTTAAACGAGAGTATTGTCTTTAATGGGAATACATTTACCAAAAGGGTAGGGCGAAGCCTTTAACTATGGTATAATTGGTTTTACACACCATTTTATTTGAAAAGAAGGAATAGAGAATTTGGATGATAAAGCCGGCAAGGCAAGGATTGTATTGGTATTAGGATTAATAGGAATAGCAGGTGTTTTACTTACGATAATAAGCGATTTTATATTGATTGGAAGACCCAATTCAGCAAATTCATTTCTAAAGCTCGGAACAGAGAGCATGGCTTATTTACCGAGCTGGAGAATAACTGTAGGTACTTTTATGGGCATTATTGTGCTGCCTTTCCAGATAGCAGGGTTAATTTCCATATACTATGGATTAAAACCCTCAGGTAGAGTAATACCGTTGATGGCAGTAATTACTGCTGCTCATGCACTCATGATGGGAGTTGCGTTTCACATATCCTATGCTTATATTGGAACAGGGTGGAAGTTATTTCATAAAGCAGAGCCTGGAAATGAAATTACATCTGCGATAGTCGAAAAGTTTGATTTCTACTGGAAGATAATTGTTTTTATAATGATGTTTGAGCTTCTAGTTAGCTCAATAATTTTTGTGCTGCTGGTAATCAGAGGCAAAACGAGATATCCTAAATGGATGGCGGTATTTAACCCACTTTGTGTTTCGCTTATAATATTTCCTGTGATTTATATACTTCCGGCTCCAATTGGCGGGTTTATAGGTCCGGCATATTTTAATATATCCACCTTGGTATTTATGAGTTTATCAACATTTGTAATTTATAAAGAATTGAAAAGCACCGAAGACTAATATTAAAAATGTAAAATGATTATTGCAAAACATTTAGAAAGAGAAGGAAAAATGGAAAGAATTAATTTTGACAAATATAGATTAAGTGATGAAATAAAAAAAGCAGTAGACATGCTGAATTATAAAAAACCTACTAGTGTGCAGCATCAGGTTATACCGGCCATATTGGAAGGAAAGGATATAATAGTGAAGTCACAGACTGGAAGCGGAAAGACAGCAGCTTTTGCTATTCCCATTTGCGAATTGGTGGATTGGGAAGAGAATAAACCACAAGCATTAGTTGTTGCTCCTACCAGGGAACTTGCAATGCAGGTAAAAGAAGATATTTTTAATATCGGCAGGTTTAAGCGGCTTAAAGTTGCTGCAATAGTGGGTAAGTCTCCCTTTTATAATCAGCAAAAGGAGATCCGGCAAAAGACCCATGTGGTGGTTGGCACCCCAGGACGTATTATAGACCATCTTGAAAGAGAAACATTTGATACATCAAAAATAAAATATCTTATTATAGACGAAGCTGATGAAATGTTGGATATGGGGTTTATTGAACAAATTGAGACTATAATAAACAGTTTGCCAATAGAGAGAGTTACTGTCCTTTTATCAGCTACAATGCCTAAAGACGTAAAGGCTTTATGTGAAAAATATATGAGACAGCCCATATACGTGGAAATTGAAGATCAAAACCCTGCGATTGAGAGAATTTATCAGGAAAGGTATGCCGTAGATCAAAGGGATAAGATGCAGCTTTTACGTGATATAACCGTAGTTGAAAACCCAGACAGCTGTATAATATTCTGTAACACAAAGCTAATGGTTGATCAGGTTTATAATAAACTATCAGATTTAAATTACGCTTGTGTAAGGATTCACGGAGGAATGGAGCAGCGTGATAGGCTAAGAGCAATTAATGATTTCAGGCAAGGCTGTTTCAGGTATCTTATTGCAACAGATGTCGCAGCCAGGGGTATTGACATAGATGATATTTCACTTGTCATCAACTACGATATACCTAGAGACAGTGAAAGCTATGTACACAGAATAGGCAGAACAGGGCGTATAGACAAAGAGGGCAGGGCAATAACTTTTGTAACTCCAAATGAAGATAAGCTTCTTTATAATATATATAAATATATCGGTAAAGAAATTCCCTTGAAGGAAAAGCCTGATAGAGAAACGGTAAGCAGTTTAAAACATGAATTTGTCGAGAAGGCAAATGCAGCACCGGAAATTAAAGAAATAAAAGGTGCACAGCTTAGTAAGGATATAATTAAACTGCATATCAATGCAGGTAAGAAAACAAAGATGAGGCCGGTTGATGTTGTGGGTACTTTGTGCAATATAAAGGGGATTACTGCAGATGATATAGGTATCATCAATATAATGGATGTATCAACTTTTGTGGAAGTATTGAACAATAAGGGAGAAATGGTATTAGCAGAATTACAGGACAGGCCTATTAAAGGAAGGATTCGCAAGGTAAGCAGAGTGGATATGTAAAACACTTCTCTGCTTATTCAAATTCCTTAAAGCCCATGGCATTATAAACACGACGGGTAATTGAGGTGTCTACTTTAAGATTATTGTCTTTTAGAAATTTAATAAGGGCTCTTTTTAAATCATCCTCATATATTCCTGATTCATATCCCTTAAAATAACCAAGCTCTTTAAGCCTTTTCTGTACAGCCAGGACGTCTGCTCCCCTGTCTCCAGGCATTAATTTTCTGAAGCCTGTTCCAAAAGGCCCAAAGGTACCGTTTTTGATTATTACAGGAGTGCCTATTGGAACTATATCATATAATTCTTTAACGTCCCGGTTAAACATACGGATACAGCCATGACTTGCGGCTCTGCCGATGGAGCCTTGGTCCATTGTTCCATGGATCCCATATTCCCCCCATTGGACATTCAGTCCCATCCAACGCCCACCAAATCCTTCACCCCATTTGCTTTTGTTTATAATTTTCCAGTTACCTATAGGAGAAGGCCATTTCGGATGGCCTGAGGCTATCATATACTGCTTAATGCATTTGCCATCTTCAAATAAATATAATGTTTTTTCATCTACCTGTACCAGTATCATATACTCAGGTTGATTTTTTATTGCATGCCTTGCCTTGCTGTTTTCCATATAATAAATGCGGTAACCGCCTTCAAATACTAATGTAACTAATATGAGGGATATCAGCAAAAAAAGTTGGCCTTTTTTTATAATAACAATCATCAATTTCACCCCATAAATATATATGCGGTATGAAGGATTATAGAATGGCAGAAAGTCTCATTCATGTAATCAGAGATTTTATATGAAAATTATGGGGCCCATTGATTCTATTTGGAGGTGCGGTAATAAAAAGCATGGATTTGGAAAAAATAAAATGTGAGATAATAAAAATAAAAAAGTGATATACCATTAAATAATGGGTATATAACGTTTTAGACAGATTTTTATTTAATTAATACAATAGAGTTAATAAAAAATGAGGAGGATATTAACATGAAGGTAACTAAGGAAATGACTATAGGACAGGTAATAAGGACTAACCCCCAGGCAGCACAGATCTTAATGAGCTTTGGTATGGGATGCATAGGATGCCCGTCTTCACAGGCTGAGACATTGGAAGAAGCATCAATGGTCCATGGTATAAGCATTGACAAATTGCTGGAAGCATTAAATCAAGGCTAAATATAAAAATCAATTGAGCGATATTTTTAGAGGAGAGCATTGTTTCTCCTCTATTGTATATAAAGATAATTATAATGTCATCTAATCTGAAAATAGTAAGAATATGGGAAGTGCCACCGAAATTATTGCCATCAATACCGACCCTATAGCTGAGGGTCTTCTTTTTTTCTTCCAACTGTATATTGCAAAATTAAAGGTATATATGGAAGGTAATAGTATTAATAGAATTAATATATATTTCATCTATTCTGTTCCCTCCTTTGAAATTATAGGTGCACTCATTATTTGTGTTCCAGTGCGTCTTATTTTGAATTTTACATCTACATTCACTTGAGCATCTTTAAAATGTTTATTCCAGTTGTATTTCTCCCATTCTTCGATTGTACCGAAGTGCCTTACGGCATAAGTACCGAAAAAGAATACATCACTGTCTAAGGCCTTGCACTTATCTATGGTACGCCTAATACCTTCTTCCAAGCTTTTTTCTACTTCTTTTTCCAGTATAGGGAGCATCTCGGGGGACTCATAGTTTACCCTGCTCTGTATTGCGGTTATATCACCATGCATGTTAATCTTAAGGTCTATTAAAGGTTTTTCACCTTCAAACCCGACTTTTATCTTTGGATGTGATACCTCTTTTAATAAGGCACCAAAAACAAGCTCGGGCTTTTTAGGATCACGCAGCACTAATGTCCCCTTTTGAAATATTCCTCTTACAATCATCATCATTCGTGTTTCATAGCCAGTCAGTTTTCCTACCATCTTATCACCGTCCGAAACTATACAACCCAGTAATTCTATATTGTTTCCGCCTTTTTTCACCACATCTCCCGCATAATAATCCCCTGAAATGTTAAATTTATTCCCCCAAAGCTCACCCTTCTCACTGAAATTTTCTCCTTTATTGACAGCTCCGGCAATAGCAATAGGCTGACGATAAGCGGACTTTAAGCCGTTGTACAATTCATAAAGGGTAACAGATGGCAGGTACCCGGTTTCTTCTGTTTGCTTCAAAAGTTCCTCAATATCCCTTACAACGGTATTGCCAATTGTCGGCTTAAGGTTATTTATAAACTCCTCTGCCGGTTCCTTACTTACTACTATATTCATAGACCGCCTGAACTCCCTAAACCTTACTATGGGTGCAATAAACTCACCCAATAGTCCGCTTTTTGCAAAGTCCTCAGAAAAAACCAGGAGCCTTGTATGAATAAAGGTTACTTTGCGGGGAAGGCTTGTATTTGCTAATTCTACTGCAGAAATAAATGCCGGGGCTTCAATGGTCATAGTTGTATATTTAGATTTGCCGGCTCCCCCGCCTCCTCCAGATTCCGAACCGTTTCCTTCACCCGACATGGAGCGTAATTGCATGGTGAGCCTCCATTTATCCGATACACCCCGGTCTACCCCTACCGCAGTGACATAAGACAGATCTGATATTTCACGGGCATCATAACATGAAGTAAGTGCAGCAGCAGTTGTGATAAAAACTATGATTGATATAAAAAGTATAATTATCCTACGCATTGGTAGATCCTTTCTTTTTTAATATTGTTGCTGTAATTAAGGTAACTATTGGCGGAATAAAAAAGAAAGTCCAGCTAAAGGACCTTAATATTTGTATTAATCCTTTTATTAGATGGATGATGCTTAAAGGCATAGAAGCCAGAGCAAAAAATATTATACTAAATGGTATAATAAGCGGCTTTTTATCATTTATTCTAAACATATGGCAGTATACTAAAAGTGCCATGTAAAATAACACAGTAATGGAGATCAATGAACTAATACTCCATACAAAAAGGAAAATCGGTTCTACTCTCTGAAAAAAGCTTCCGTAGTTAATAACTCCAACCATTTCGTACATAGGTGCGGTAAGCTCCTGTGCTACGGTATAAGGGAAAGACATTACATACGCCAGTAAAGAAAACGAGACGATAATTCCTGCCAACATAAAACTTGTATAAGCAGCCCTTTTTATATGGGAAATTCCCTGAAGTGATCCTGCGAAGATACCAATTATTATGATTTCTGCATAAGCTGAACTGCGCATTATCCCGGTATATACTGTAGTTTTAATACCATGACCTAATAAAGGAAATATTCTGAAAAATTCATAGTTCTGTATTGATAGTATCATTACCAATACAAACCCAAATATCAAAGCATATCCAACAAATTTAGAGTACCTTGCTATGGTTTCCAAACCTAAAAAGCTTAATATAGCAGCTGTGAATAATATAATTCCCATCAAGTAACCTAACGGACTATCGGGATATACATAGACTTTAAGTACATCTGAAAACTCCCTTAGATTTGATATGCCTGTAGTTGTTAAAATAAATAAAAGCATAAGTGAGAATAAAAATCCTAAAAAGCGGCCAAGCACATTGTCGTATATTTCCATTAAATTTTTCCCTGGAAACCTTTTTAGCAAAAAGTAGATAAATGTGAAACCAAAAGCAGCGGTAGCTGCAGATATCAGTGTCATGTACCAGCTTGCGGTACCGACAATACCCACAAGAAGTGCAGGACTGGTATAAAATACTTTAGCCACAGAGGTTATTGTCAAAAGGCAAACAGCTTCATGAACTCCGAACTTCCCTTCTTGTGTCATTTTTTGCCATTCCCTCCTTTGCCGTTTTTCCACCCCATAGGGTTGTCTCCCTGACGTTTTCTGTTTTTTTGATTAAGATAATCAGGTCGTATCTTCTGATTCCATAAGGGTTGCCTTATAATAATATCAGGATTTGCTTTGGTTTTTGGAGCAATGGGTGAGAAGAAGGGTACACCGAAGGACTTCATATTGCAAACTATACATCCTATTACTGTAAGGGCAACAGCTACACCTAGAAAGCCTGCTAAGGCACCTGATATTGTAAAAACAAACCTTGCAATTCTTAAACCAAGTGATAAGGAATAGCTGGGGGTTACAAAACTTCCTAATCCGGTAACTGCAACAATTATTATCATAATTGGACTGATAAGTCCCGCTGAAACAGCTGCCTGACCAAGTATCAATGCCCCTACAATGCCTATTGTTTGGCCTATAACACCAGGCACACGAATACCGCCTTCACGTATTAGCTCAAATGCTAATTCCATCATCAGTATTTCAACAACAGCAGGAAAGGGCACATTTTCTCTGGATTGTGCAATTGCAGCTAGTAATTGTGTGGGAATCATCTCCTTATGATATAGGGTAGTAGCAATGTATAAGGCAGGGAAAAGGTACGACAGGGTAATGCCTATTACCCTTATCAGTCTTAAAAATGTGCCGTAGGGCCATCGGACCATAGAATCTTCCGATGTGTGATAAAGACCGAAAAATGTTACAGGTAGAGCGATGGCAAAGGGGGAACCTTCAGTGATTAGCACAACCTGTCCTTCCATTAGAAAAGATGCTGCCCTGTCAGGTCTTTCTGTGTTTATCACCTGTGGGAAGAGCATAAAAGGATTATCCTCAATAAGCTGTTCCACCATTCCATCTCCATCAATAAAATCTATATTTATACCTGACAGCCTTCTTTTAACTTCTTTGATCAGATTTGAGTTTGTTATATTTTCAATGTAAAGTATGGCACAGTTAGTGTGGCTTCTTTTTCCTATAGAAACAGTCTCCGTAATAAGCTCTGAGTCTTTAATTATTCGCCGGATTAGAGTTATGTTTGTCCGAAGGTTTTCGGTAAAGCCTTCTTGGGACCCTCTTATAACTGACTCGGTTTTTGGTGATTCAACGCTTCTTTTCTCATAGCCCCTGCTTTCGATAAGAAGGCACTCATCACAGCCATCTATTAGAAGTGTTGAAACACCGCTTAAAACCTGCATTATAATATCACTAAACTTATTTGTTTTGAATACCTGATTTATGGATAATACATTTCTTTCTATATAATCTATGGGGCAGTTTCCGTCAAAATCAGTAAAATTATTAGTATCCATAAGCTGTGACAGTATAAATTGGTTGATTACGGTTTTATCAACCATTCCCTCCAGAAAAACAAGGCATGCACTTATTTTTCTGGCAATATTGAACTCTCTTATAATGATGTCCTTATTTTTGGGCATATTGAATCTATGCTTGATTTCTTGAATGTTCTCTGACAATTGGGAATACAGCATGCCTTTTTGTGATTCCTGTGGGTTAACAGCATGTTTTTTTTCACTGTTTTTTTCATTCCATTGACTGACGCTTAAAGGCACTTTTAGCTGTTCTCTTTGCTCTAATGTATACTTCTTGATTTCGCCAGTCGCATTTTGTTTGTTATCACTGGGAATTTCTGACTCATCTTTTGCGTCTTCATTTGATGTTTCTAAAAGTTCGAAGTCCAATTTATTACTTTTAGATTCGTTATATGAAAACAAATTTTTTATCCCACGAAAAATTTCTTGCATATATTCACCTACTTATTTGGTAATATCCCTTAATAAGTAGTATTTGTCTGTATTGCTAATACATGTGATACAAAATTTTCATATGAATCTAATATATAATAGGTAAATCAAAATGTAATTGCTTCGGTATCTTTGAATATTTGTGCCTTTCCCTGTTTTAAATCGGACATAAGCAAAGTATCTTTATAATGCTGGAATTGTATAGTCAGGAAATTGCTGTTTGATGCAATATATTTTCCCTGCCTTTTCCGAATTTTTCTGCTTAATTTATCAAAAACTATTACTTCATCATCAGGTTTCATATCACTTAATCTCATATAAATACCTTCTCTCATTATTAGAATAACTGTTTATTTTCATTGATTTTTACTTAGTATCCCCTTTTATTTAAGTTGTAATCAATTATTTATAAAATCTTGAAAGTTTTTATTAAAATTTGTTTATGTCTAGGAAATTATGGTGTATTAATACCTGTATATTTATCTTTTTAATTGCCAATAATAAGTCTTGATGGTTATACGATGGTAAAACTGGCTTTAAAAGGAGTGAACCAATTGATTGATATTAAAAAGATTTTCTTAAACCTGATTTCCTTTAGAGAGCCCACAAAAACAGAGCCTTTCATTTTGAAGGAAACACAAAGGGAAGTTGAGCTTAATGAGGAGGAAAAGCCTCAAAAAAAAGAAGAACCTCCTAAAAAGAAGAGTGAAGGGGTTCTTACAAAGCTTGCCAGCTCTAAAAGTGATAAGCCAGAAGAAAAGGAAAAAGATAAAAAGTCTGATATAAGCGGTAAGCTTTCAGAAAACCTGAAATTCATAAAGAATAAATTCTCCGTTCCAAACAATGGAGATATTGTGATTCGAGAGTTTGATATTATTGTAAAAGAAAAGGCTATACCTGCCTTTATGGTTTTTATCGACGGTATGGTGGATAGGAAGGTTGTAAATTCTGATATACTGCAGCCCCTCATGATGCTGTCCAGTCTGGATATTAAAAGCCAGGCAAAAGATATTGCTGAATATATCAAAGGTAATATACTGCCCCACAACCAGATAAAAGAAGTTTCGGAACATCAGGATGTGGTTGATGATGTTAATTTCGGCGGCTGTGGTATTTATATCGAAGGTTTAAGTGTAGCTTTTACGGCCGATGTGAAGGGATGGCAGGCAAGAGGCGTTGAAAGGCCAAACACTGAGCTGGTAATACGTGGCCCCCAGGAGGGATTTAATGAATCTTTAAGGGGAAATACCTCGCTCGTAAGAAAGAGGCTTAAGGATGAAAATCTTATTGTAGAAAACATACAGATAGGAAGAAGGAGCAAAACTCCTTGTTCCATACTTTATATAAAAGATATAGCCAACGACTCTCTTGTAAAGGAAGTTAGGAGGCGCCTGAAAAAATCAAAGTGGACCATATCCTGGACACTGGAGAGCTTGAACAGTTTATTGAGGATAACCCATTCTTACCAACACCCCAGGTATTAGCCACCGAAAGGCCGGACAGGGTATCTGCAATGCTTGCCGAAGGCCGTGTGGCTATTATAATGAGCGGCAGTCCCTTTGTTATTGTGGTTCCAATTACTAATCATGATCTGGTCCATGCAGCGGAAGATAACTATCTAAGGTTTCCTTATGCAAACCTTTTGAGAATTGTAAGAATTGGTGCAGTTTTAATGTCACTGCTGCTGCCTGGTTTATATTTAGCCATAACAGACTTTCACCACGAGATGATTCCTACAGACTTGCTTCTCGCGGTAGCATCAGCCCGTGAAAGGGTGCCTTTTCCGGCTATAATAGAAGTGCTTATCATGGAAGTATCCTTTGAGCTTATACGTGAAGCGGGTATAAGGATTCCAGGACCAATAGGTCCTACACTTGGTATCATAGGAGCTTTGATACTTGGACAGGCTGCTGTTGCTGCCAATATTGTAAGTCCTATACTTATTATAATTGTTGCAGTTACAGGAATTGGTTCCTTTGCCATACCCAACTTTTCAGCAGGCTTTGCTTTCAGGGTATTAAGGTTTGCATTTATACTTCTGGCTGTATCAGCAGGATTTTTAGGGATCACTACAGGAATATTCCTACTTGCATTATGGTTTGTTAGTGCAAAGTCCTTTGGAGTGCCTTATATATCACCTTTTGCACCACGCACATCGGGCAGCTTTGTTGAGAATATTTTAAAGGCACCTATATGGAAACAAGAAAAACGGCCTGATTATATGAATACAAAGAAAGATAAAATGCAGCCCAAATACAGCAGGGCATGGGATAGGAGTAATAACAATAGCGAAGATGAAGGAGAGGAAGAATAATGAAATTAAAAAGAGCAGTAAGTGTGATCATTATTTTAGTCTCACTTTGCAGCCTTATGACGGGATGCTTTGACAAAAAAGAGGTGGACGAACTTGGGTATGTCATTGCATTAGGACTCGATAAAGGTAAAACCAATTATCTGAAACTGACATTTCAGATAGCAAAACCTCATGCAGGAGGGGAGAGCGGTGGAGGCGGTGGAGGTGGTGGAGGAGAGCCGCCATATAGTAACATTACTGTTGAGGCACCTTCCATTTATGCAGGGATCAATATGGCCAATACTTTTACAAGCAAGCAGATTAATTTGTCCCATAACAAGGTTGTGGTGTTTTCCGAGGAACTTGCAAGGGAAGGACTGGAAGCCTACCTTCATGCTTTACTAAGGGGCAGAGAATTCAGGCCGAGTATGTATATGGTAGTTTCAAGAAATTCTGCTGAAGAATACTTAAAAGGTGTAAAACCCGAGTTGGTATTAAATCCATCAAAATACTATGAGCTTGCCTTCCAGAGCTACAGCTATACCGGACTTATTCCAAATTCACAGTTCCATGATTTTTATAAGTATTCCGAGTCGTTATACAAGGATCCTGTAGCGATATTGGGGGGGATAGGGAGTTTCAAGTCATCCGATGATTTTAGTGTTGAAAAATCAACCTTCAGAGAAAGAGGGCATAAGGTTCCTATAGGAGGAGATTTTTTTGCCGGCACTGTAACAAAAACAGGCGGGGTTGATACGGAGAACATGGGTCTTGCAGTGTTTAACGGAGATAAAATGGTAGGGGAAATGGACGGTACTGATTCAAAATATCTTCTATTGGCAACAGGCGAATATGGACATGCTTACTGGACTATACCCGACCAAAAAGAGGAGGGGAAATTTGTTCTTCTGGATATCAAGCAAAGCAGAAGACCACAGCATAAGGTGAAACTGGTTGACGAGAAACCTTATATAGATGTAAAAATCATCTTGGAGGCAGATATTTTATCTATTCAAAGCACAGTGGATTATGAGCAGGGAGAATTGACAAATTTACTAGAAAAATATGTAGAAGAACTAATAGGTAAAGAGATGCATAGATTTCTAGAGAAGACATCGAAGGACTTTAATTCCGACATTTGCGGCTTTGGATCTTATGCAAAAAAGTATTTTTTGACATGGAAAGAGTGGGAGAAATACAACTGGAAATCGAAATATAAAGATGCAACTTTTAATGTGGATATAAATCTCAAAATAAGACGGCCAGGACTTATATTGAAGACTCTTCCATCAGTTGGCTCTGAGGGTACGGAGGAAAACGACAAATGATAACTACAGACAGGATTTTTATATTAATTTTATTACTATGGATAGCTGCTTATGTAATAAGCTTTGGCATATGGACATGGAAAAGAAAAAACAAACTTGGAGCTGCAATGGTTTTTCTTGTTGCATTGGTTACAGTAGTCCTTCCTCTATATGCATTATTTGTTCGGGAAGGCTAGGGATAAGGGTAAAGCAAAAGTAAAAGGGTAGGAGACTTTAATGGAAAAGAAAATTGTTTTCGGTAATTGGGAAGTAGTAACTATTCTTATTAATGTAATATGCACTAAAATATTTCTAAACTACCCTCGAATGGCTACAGAACAGGGTGGTACCGCAGGATGGATTTTTACCATATATGTTTCTCTTTTGGCGTTTTTAGGTTTTTATATAATACAAAGGCTTTATAAACCTATGGAGGGTAAGGACCTTATTGATATCGGAGAACATGTTGGTGGAGGCACAATCAGAATATTAGTGGGTGTTACTGTAATGTTCTTCTTGATATATGTTACAACTGTGTACCTTAGAACATTCAGTGAAAATATGAAATTAGTAGCACTTACAAATTCACCTCTTAGTTTTGTAGAGCTCTTTTTCCTTGTGTGCATGGTAGCAGGTGCTTACTTTGGATTGGAGGCTATTGCAAGGCTTCACGCAATTGCAGTGCCTGCCATAGCGATAGGATTCCTTATTATTTTGGTGGGAGTTTCAAATTACGTAGACTTTTCGCAGTTGCTGCCCATCATGGGGGAAGGAGCTTACAAAATCTTTGGTGATGGGGCCATGAAAGTGTCTATATTTGCAGAACTACTGCTGCTGTTTCTTATGGCACCGTATATAAGGACAAATAAGAATTTTAAAGTATCAGGTTTTTGGGCTTTAGGCTTTTCATCATTTTTTCTCTTTATATCGGCATTGATTTTTATCACTGTCTTACCTGTTCCATTGGCTCTTGAGAGGACTATTCCAATATTTCATCTTGCGAGGCTTATTAATTACGGAAGGTTTTTCCAAAGAATAGAGTCGGTCTTTATTATTATATGGGCTGCAGCATCATTGCTTTTTGTAACGGTGAATTTTTATTTTATTCTTCACACTTTTAAAAAGACATTTAAGCTGGAGTATTATAAGCCGCTTATTCTGCCTTTTGCCATTCTTATAATGACCATAAGTTTTCTTCCCGATAATCTTGTAGATGCAGTAAAGCTTGAGGTTAATTATTTCAGAAACTGGGCATGGACTGTTACTTTTGGAATGACCATTATATTGCTCCTTATAGCTAGAGCAAGGAAGAAGAAGCATGGTAAAGCTTGATTTGTGTATGATTTATTTTCACTGTCTGAGAAATTATGGTGTATACTACACCACAATTTCTCACTACGACCATCAAGGTTGACAAAACCTCAATGGATTTTGTTCTGCTCCAAATATAGCTATGTTTTGATTTAACAAAGAGAAACTATTATTCTGCCATTTTAAAGTATTTAATACATAACCTAATGAATCTGCATTATACCTTCCTGCGATTTTTTGGTAAGTCAGAAGCTCAAATACTCTATTTGAATCAAAGTCTACAGGGTATAAACCGCTTAACGGATTAACAAATCCGGCAATAGGACTTTTAAGATTACCATTATTATCATAGATTTCATTTAAATAGTCTTTACCCTTGATTGATATGTCCAAAACATATTTTTTATTGTTTATGGTACTGAGCACTTCAACCTTGTAATTATTTCTGTAATTAACTTCATATTCAAATTTCTCATCAAATACTTTATAGTCAAACAACAGATGCGATATATTGTTGAAAAATGAAAATATGTAATGATACATTGTTCCTCCGCTACCGCCGGAAGCAATGCTAATTAGGATGTCATCCACTCCGTCTCCTGTAAAATCACCTAAAAAAAGTGTAGGATTGTATCCTGCATTTTCTTCAAATGGTATTATGGTTGGTTTATTAGTAGCTCCATCCTGAATCAATAACATAATATTTTGTACAAATGGACTATCCGGTGTTTTTATGCCTGTTAAAAATACATTGTCCGGTATACGGTTTCCGTTTACATCCCCTCTTGCATGGGCGATAATATTGGGGTTTGCCGCTTCAGGCCTATAACTATACATAAGATCTCCTTTATGGTGACAATAAATTGCACATTATATCAATATGCCCCCATTAATAATTAGGTGTCATATTCAAAAATCAAATAATATATTAACATATAATGTTAATTTTTGAGGTTAAGGAATATGTTTGAACAGCATTACCGACAATGTCCTGCAAACTCGGTGGCTTATACCGTAAAAGCAGGGGATACTCTTTACAGCATTGCAAGGCGTTATAACACAAGTTTTGCAGCAATAATGAATACCAATCCGGGAATCAATCCAAACCGTTTGTCCATTGGCCAGGTGATTTGCATTCCCTCGGGACTTCAGGCACCACAGTGTACCGCAGGGTATTATTATTCAATACGACACAGAGATACACTCTATGAAATAGCGGATATCATAGGATTACCCCTTGAAACTCTTCTTAGAGCAAATCCCGGAATAAATCCGTATAGGCTTATGATAGGCCAAAGGATATGCATTCCGTATGTTACAGGAACATTGCTTCTTATAAAAAATATTCCGGTATTTGTGGAAGGACAGACTGAATACAGAGAAGCCAGACTATATAGAAGTTATCAGGGATATTATATATATATTCTGAATAATTTTACATTTACAGGTGAAGAACCGGGAAGAGATTTAGTGTTTTCAAATTATGACAGCGGTTTTGATGTGAGGATCGAGATGCTTCCGCTTAATGCAGATACAAATATGATACGAACAAATTCAATGCTTGAGCTGCAATATGTTGGTACTCCTGTTGAAATGAAGGGAGAAGAGATTTTTGATCCTTTCTTTAGAAATGCGGTATTTTTCCTGCATGCTTCCAGCAACACTTTGTCTAAGAATATAATCCTTATCAGGATAGGAAATTATTTGTTCAGGTTTACTGTTTCTATTCCAAATACTGAAGCGGCAGAAGGGCTAGGACCAAGTCTATATGCAATGCTTAAAACAATTTTTGTGTGATAAATATTATATTGCAGCAAATGAGCAAAGCTCCGGTGGTTGACGTGATTATATATACAAACCTATATAAGGCAAAATAACTATTGATATGTTTTGACATTGGAGCTAAAATAAGTACTGAGTGGGATAAAGTTACCATTTAAAAAGATAAACTATAGGAGAATAATTTTATGAAAAAAGAAATTAAAGGATTTATGACGGGGGTTGTAACAACAGCTTTTATATCCGCTGCAGTTTTTACAGGCTTTGCAGATCCTGTTGGGAAGGCAATTAATGCAGTTTATAACAATATAAAGCTTTATGTTGATGGAAAGCTGGTACAACCTAAAGATGCAAAGGGAAATGATATTGAACCGTTTATATATAACGGGACTACTTACTTGCCGGTAAGGGCTGTATCTGAAGCACTTGGCAAACCAGTCAGCTGGGATGGTGAGTCCAACAGTGTTTATGTAGGTAATAAACCTTTTGAAGATACAAAAGAAACAAAGGAGATAAAGGAACAGAAGGAAGTAACCGTAAGCACACCTGAAGAGTTGGTAAAAGAACTTGGATCCAATAAAAAAATATTGCTAAAGCCAGGTATATATAATCTTTCAAAACTAAAGCAAACTTACAGTGAAAACAAACAAGTTTATTGGCAGGAAGTGTTCGATGGAAATGAACTGGTTGTAAAGGATATTAATAATTTGACTATTGAAGGTATGGGTCAAGAACCTTCAGAAATAATAGTTGAACCAAGATATGCATATGTTTTAAGTTTTATTAATGCTGATGGTGTTAAAATAAGCAATATTAAGGCAGGACACACTGAGGAAGGGTCTTGTGTCGGTGGAGTTTACAGCTTTAAAGACTCAACAAGTATTGATATAAACAAATCAGAGTTATATGGATGCGGTACTGAAGGACTTAATATAGAAGGTGTGGAAAAGCTAAAGTTTGTTGATTCGAAGATTTATGATTGCACTTATTATATTATGACAGTTAAGGACTGTAAAGATATTGAATTTATAAATTCAAGTTTTACAGAGAATCGTGAATTTGACCTTGTAAATGTCGATAACAGCAGTAATATTTTATTTAATAAATGTAATTTTAAGGATAACTATACCGGTTACGATCCGGAATATAGTTTTTATGATTATTCATTATTCAACATAAAGCTGAGCGAAAAAGTTGTTGTAAAAGATTCAAAGATAAATAAAAATAAATGTGTACACTTGGCTAAAAATAAGGATTCAGTGGTTTTTGAAAATACAGATATAAGTGACAATACTTTTTATAAGGGCGAATTCTTAAAGTAAAGTTTTGTTTGTCTGGGGGAGTGATCCCCCAGATTTAATTATTTTGCTATTTTAAATGTTATTAGACTTCGCTGTTTATCTGTTTTATTATATTAATAACACTTTTAATATAGTTTAGGCTTTCGCTTCAGGTATAAATGTTGCACAGTCTGTTTCCTGTGAATCTGCTGCATTTCGTGGCTGTACTTCTATCCTTTCAGCAGCACAATAATCTCCGGACATATAATAATGACATGAATTTACAACACATTTAATTCCACTGTTAGGTCTATCCATTTTTTTAACTGACATACTATACCCTCCTTGAATAGTTCTATTGTTTATTATTTAAAATCAATTAACTGATTTTCATATATATTGTTTCACCAATGCAAATAATAAATACTGAAATCATTTTCTATGCCTTAAATACCAAAATATAAATCCAAGGAACAAGATGGAAAATTATGCACCAGTATATACTAAATTATGTGAAGCCAGTGAACTTAATAACCGGAGTTAGATCAATCCTCTACTTTCTGAATGTATTTAAATTTACTCTGCTTCAGGCTGACATATAGAACTCCGCTTGTGTTAAGTGCTGCATACATAATGTCAGATATATTGCTTATATTACGATTTTTCAATTCTTGATTGAGCCAATCATTTGACAGATTATTCTGTCTGAGATTTTTTTCCAGTACTTTCCCGTCTTTTATTATTTCTGTAGATAACCCTTTATATTTTGTATTAATATTCATATCGTCAGGTGTAATTGGAAGATACTGTGACTTCTTTAAAACACTCAATTGTCCGTGAGGCTCTAAAACAGCAAATTCTACTTCATTAAAGTCGAATATACCCTTATCTCTAAGTTGGGATTCCAAATTATCCAAATGGTATCGCAATTTCAACATGTTTTTTTCCATAACTTGACCGTTCTGTATTACCACCACAGGCTCTCCTTCAGCAATCTTCCTTATACGCAGGCCTTTTAAATGAATATAGTCAAAGAATATTGCGAGCAATGCCAGCAATATTGGAGCAATAAGGACCCACATACCCTTAACCATTTGTACTACGTAAGAACCTGATATGGAGCCGATTGTTATTGCAACTGTAAAATCAAAGTAGGACATCTGGGCAAGAAGCTTTCTTCCTATGCTTCTTGATAGTATAACCAGCATGGCAAATATTAAAGCTGATTTCCAGGAAACTAATATTAACTGGTCCAAAGTGTCACCTCAACATTATATTTAAATTCTATTAATTTTTATGTTTAATATATTTTCTTCAAAATTAATCATTTTATTTACTATCAATTATGTAAATTTGCTGTAAAAAAGCTTTTGTGGTGGTTGAAATGTATTATCAACATAACAACTAATTATTGTAACCTTGATAATCTTAAATGCATAACATATACAGTAAAGAGTGTTTTAAAACTAGTTTTGTATTTAGGAGGATCATATATGCAATACTTTGATCGCAATTACATGCAAATGGCGGCGATGCCTATTCAGCAGCCTACACAAATGGCGGCAATGCCTACTCAGTATGTACAGATGGCCACAATGCCTCAGCAGCAGCTTGAAGAAATGTATCCTACAACATACAACATCATTCAGCCAGCTGTTGAAAGTGTTTGTGATATGATGGCTAATACTCAAGGTCAGATGCATACACCGAACCATAAACAGTTGGAATCAATGATAGATGAAGTATACAACAAGGTAGAAGCAGATGTCGAGGCGGCAACAAAGGAAGGTGCTACTGAAGGTGACAGACAGTTTTATGGAGGGGGAAGACGTATACTGAGAGATTTTATAGGTGCATTGTTAATAGGCAGCTTGATTCGCAGAAGACGTCCATTCTATTACGGTTATCCTGGTTATTATGGCTATCCAGGTTATTATGGTGGCTTTAGAGGCTATCCATACCCATATTAATATCTAAATTAGGGCTTTAGATTAGAACTATAATTGAATAAAAAGTGTATTAATCTAACATTTGGCAGAACAAGCATTGAAATCTTCATCGGTATATAAGGCAAATTTAATAGATTAAGCACTTTTTATTTTATTTCCTAATTATTATCAATGCAACAACAGGAAAATAGGGATTAAATAAAAAATAGTACTAAAAATGAAAAATAAGTATTGACATGAAGTTGTTATTTGTAGTAAAATATTAATCACTATGCCTTGGAAAATGTTGCTGACATTAGTTATCTCAGGCAAAATTAATAAGTAAGAGAAGGGAGGATTACAATGTATAGATTAGCAAACGATAAACTTGAACAAAGGAATATGATATTAGAAGGATCAAGTAAACCAGGTATTTATAATTATATACATTGGCTTAATCCTCTATTGTATAAATGCAGAGAAAGGTTATACCCGGGTTGAATTTAGGGTTTTACATAACGGCATTTATTAAAGAGAGTGGTTAAGTCCTAAAAAAGGATAACTGCTCTCTTTATTTATTTTTGGGATTTTGCATGAATCAAACATCATATGGGTGAGTGTGCCGAGCGTAGAAGGCAGCGGTCTGTAAAACCGTGACAGTGAAACACCGGTGGTTCAAATCCATCCTCACCCACCAATATACTTGAGGTGCAGGGAAGACTACATAGTTTTGTATGGGACAAAATCAATATCCCACAAATGGGGTATAGGTCTTCTGCAAACTTCCTCAAGTTTAAAAAAGCAATAAGAATTACCGAGGTGCTAAAAAGACTAATTTCCTTATGTAAAGATATAAACGAATTGCAGGTGAAAGAAGTGCTTAAAGGATTAAAAGGATTTATGAAATCAAATGAAAAAGTGACAACTTTTGAGGCTGGCAAGGCTTATGAGCTAAGTTTTAAGGAGCAGGTTGCAGAGATGTTCTCCCTTGGACTTGTGAAAGGTAACTTCTATCAGTCGGATATGGAAGTTATTGAGAATACAAAGGACATTATGAAGAAGGCTCTTGATAAGTGTCCTGTGTGGGCAACCAAGTGTGCAATTTATGGTCAGGAGTTTAATAGCCTGAAACTTATTCCTGTTATTTGGTTGGTATACCTTTCTACATTAAAAGACAATAAGCTTTTTGAAAGTGCTTTTGGAAGGATTATAACAAACCCCAAAATGCTCCATGATTTTATGACGCTTACAAGAAAAGGCGGTATCCGTGATGGTATGGGTAGAAGAGTTAAAAGAGCAGTCAACACTTGGCTAAATGGAAGGCTTAATGATTACCATGCCACAAGATATAAAACAAAGCTTCAGGAGGTTATAAAGGTTGCAAGACCTATTGCAATAGAACGCGTTCAACCCTATATGGATTACATAATTAATGGTAATAAAGATGCTTTCAAAAGATCAAGTGCTTTGAAAAAAGTAATAGGATCATTAAATGAAGGAAAACTGGACATAGGTATTGTGGGTATTATAAGGGAATACGGGCTGGGCAGCTTGACCAGATTGAAGCTGTAAGATTGTAATATGAGGAAAGAAAACAAGAAGAAAGAAAAATTAGAGGGTGATAATTTTGACAAACGAAATATTTATAAAATACCCTGATATGAAAACTCTTTTTAAGCTGATACCATCTGATAAAAAGGGGAAAAAATGGGATGCAACAAGTGGGGAAATACTTCCTGAAACTGCAGCTCTGCATTTTATTCCAATTGATCAACTGGTATTCACTGAAAAAATTGACGGAACCAATATGGGAATCAGGGTGGATGACGGCAGTGTTGTACATATTCAGAAAAGGGAACATATTTGCAGCAGGGATGATAGGGGAGATGCTTTTTATTTCGAAGTTGGGGATAATATAGCAAAAATTATAGAAGATAACAAAATTGATCAGCTAAAAAATGTAATTATCTATGGAGAGTTGTGTGGTGCTAAGATACAGAAGGGCGGTAACTACTTTTCTGACAGAAAGTTTATTATATTTGATATCTATGATTCTTTAGCTAATAAATTCTTTACATGGGATGCGGTTAAGCACTTTGCAAATGAGCTTGGAGTGGAAATTGTTCCCGAAATTAATTATGATAAGGAAGATCTTAAGGTTGACAGTGTCAAAGAATTTGTTCTGGGTCTTAAATCAGTTTACAATGATGGCTTTGGTGCTGAAGGAATTGTTGTAAGGTATGCTAAAGATACCACTAATGTAAAGCGATGGATGGCTAAAATTAGAAAAAAGGATTTTAAGGAATAACCCTGTTTTATCGGAGTTTTGCACTAGGCTTACAACTATAACACAAGAGGATATTAATGAAGCTAAGGTTTTTAACGATATTATTAAGGAGTTTGAAGGCTGGATTGTATCGGATCTAGATGTGGTACTCTGCTCATGGGGATTCTATGATAAAAAGCAAATTAGAGCATAACTAAAATATTTAAAGCAATATTTAATGAGCTTAAATTTTGATTTTATGTTAAAATCTTAAAATTGCAGAATTATAGTTATGATAAAACGAATTAAGTATATAAGGAATGTGGTGATGTTATGATTGAGATAAAAGGAAAATATAATACAGCAAAGGTCTTTACGGACAATGTGGAAAATGAGGCTATTGCACAGATAACGGAGCTCTGTAACCAGGAATTTGCCAGGGAAAGCATTATAAGGATTATGCCGGATACACATGCTGGTGCAGGGTGTACTATCGGAACAACAATGACCATAACCGACAAAATAGTTCCAAATCTTGTTGGTGTTGATATTGGATGCGGAATGGAAACAATAAAATTAAAAAACAATTCTGTTGACTTAGAGAAGCTGGATAAAGTAATCCATGAGAATATTCCATCCGGCTTTGATATAAGAAAGAAACAGCATGAATATTCTGATACACTGAATTTTGATAAGCTTGTTTGCAAAAAAGGCGTTGATATAAACAGGGCTAGATTAAGCATTGGTACCTTAGGTGGCGGAAACCATTTTATTGAATTAAACAAAGATAAGAATGGAGCCGTTTATCTGGTCGTGCATTCAGGCAGCAGGCATCTTGGAAAGCAAGTGGCAAAGTATTACCAGGAGCTTGGGTATAAAGAGTTGCTAAAGAGCAGGGAAGTTATTTCCGATATAGTTAGTAAATTGAAGAAAGAAGGAAGGCAGCAGGAAATCCAAAAGGAAATAGAGAAAGTAGGAACAACTGCCATAAGCAAGCAGCTTGCTTATGTATATGGAAAAGGCTATGATAATTATCTCTCCGATATGAAAATTGTACAGAGGTTTGCAGTACTAAACAGGAAGGCTATAGTAGATGAAATAGTTAGAAGAATGGGTTTTGAAGTACTCGAACAGTTTACTACAATACACAATTACATTGATCTTGATAATATGATCTTAAGAAAGGGAGCTATATCCGCTCAAAATGGTGAGAAGGTACTGATTCCAATCAACATGAGGGATGGAAGTCTTGTTTGTATTGGAAAAGGCAATAAGGACTGGAATTGTTCGGCACCCCATGGGGCAGGAAGGCTTATGAGCAGAAGTAAAGCTAAAGAAGTGCTTAGTCTTGAAGAATTTCAAAAGTCCATGGAGGGTATATATTCTACTACTGTAAATAGCTCTACCTTGGATGAGTGTGCATTTGCATATAAGCCTATGGATGAGATAATGGAAAATATCAGAGATACTGTTAATGTAGTAGATATTATAAAGCCAATTTACAACTTTAAAGCATCGGAGTGAGTTAAAGATAAAATCTGTCGGTAATTGGGATGGCAGGCAGGTTTAATGTTAGGAATGGCAATGATTATTTTAATGAAATGAAACAATAAACGAGAAGATAAGATTAGCAGAAGTGGTATTCTAATAGTTGAGCTTGTGCGTTTTAAGGTTTTTTGCTATAATTCTGTTATGCACGTTTAACAGTGCAGTTATGTTAATAATCACATGTAAAGGAAAGTGAATCATACTAATATGAGTATTATTGATTTGAAATCAAAATTAAACAATCCCAACCCATTTAAAACCTACTACTTTATTTTGGCAATATTTTTCTCAGTAATCTGTCTTATAAGCACGTCGCTGCATTATACCGAAGTAGCATCTGGAAACTTTCTTACATGGTCTTCCTGGCTATTAAGTGTAGGATTCCTCTTTTTATATTCAAAGGAACCAGGTAACTTTAAGTTTGATCTATCAGTATTCAAGAGTAAAAGATTGCTTCTATACCTTATATTGACATGCGGATTTTTTATTACCCACCTTTGGAATTTCAGCAATCTGCCATGGAGTGATAAAGGTTTGTTTGATGATGGAGCATGGGATATTTATTTCGCCAAGGAACGTATTTTCACCGATCAGCCTTTTCAGGCAGCATTTTTTGATGATGTGGGACTGATATCCAGAGAGGTGGTATTTCACTATTACATAACGTTCTTCTTTAAATTATTTGGGTATAATTTATTGGTTTTCAATATCGCACTTACTGTTCTGGGTTATATTACATTTATGTTTACAACATTGTTGGCGGAAAGGCTTTTTAATAAAAAATCCATCACCATATTTACTGCCATAGTGATGAATTTTTTCCCGCTACACTTTATGCATATGTATGCCGGGCACAGATATGCCATGGCAGCACCAATGATAATGGCATCGGTGTATTTTTCATATACCGGGTTCAGTATGAAAAACAAGATAAGGCTTGCCTTGGGGCATTGTTTGCAGCACTAGCTGTTGATAGTGCTGTTATGGGTAAACAGTATTTATATGGATTAATCATTGGTACTGTTCTGCTGGTGATTTTTCATCGGAAAGATTATTTAAAAAGAAAAATAATAAATAGGGCTGTACATTACTCACTATCGCTTGTTATTTGTATGATGCCACTTATTGTATATGTTTTATTTAATCCGGTTTATTTTAATCATGAGAAGAATATGACCAATGAGTTTATAAGCAGTCTGGGCATTAATACTAAAGAAGACGGGGCTATAGGATATGTAAAAATGCCATTTGCACTTATTAGTAAGACAATTAATCAAGACGAAGCTTCAGAGCAATTTAAGAAGTATATTGATCTTCTGACAGGAACTTTTTTTAATAAAGATACGGGAGTGAAGTGGTTTATACCGGGTTTTACTGCTATCCCAATAGCATACTACATTTTAATTATTCCGGGAATCATAATTGCCATCAGAAGAAGGTATTATCCTATTATAATTTTGGCTATTCTTCCAGCTGTGGGTGCTTTTGTCGCAGGGTCTTCGGATTATAGGGTTTTACATGGTGCATCTTTTTGGGTCATACTGGTTGCATGTGCTTTATACGGTGCGTATAAACTTAATGATCACAAAAAGCTGGAAAAGTATAAACTGGGCTATGCTGCACTTGCTGCATGCGTAATTGTTGCGTCATTAGGGTTATATTCAAGTACCAGCTATATATATGAGATGGCATCAGATAAAAATTCATTAAGACTGCTTCCACATAAGGATGTTGAGGTAGCACGATATATGAAGGATGTAGTAGCAGGAGTAGAAAGTCCATCAACAGAGATGGAATGGAATGAACTAAATACTGGCCTTTCTGTGAGCAGCAAGTATGATACCCTGCTATGTCAGAAATCGGGTTATGCCATTACCCATGTATTCCTGCATGACTTTGGCAATAAGAAGATAATGGCACTCAGTGACCAACTGCCATTCCAGATTATGAATGAAGAAGACATTTTTGATGCCAATAAAAAAGCTATCAATGAATATGACAGCTCATCAAAAAAGGATTTGAAATTGATATGGGAGTATGATCAAAAAACCAATAGGATTATTTCTGAATTTAAGAAGTTTGAAAATTACGGAAAGGGAAAAGATATTTCTGTTAAAACTGATAGCGGTAACGTTAGGTTCTATATTCTAGATATATTGAATAAGGATATAGGAAAGCTAAAGGCAGATACAGCTAATCTCGAATTGAAGTAAAAAATCACGAAGTGATTGTCTATATTGATATAGACAATAAAAAGTCACGGGAGGATATATGGATTTTAATAACAGGGTTTGCGTAGTAACAGGCGGTGCCGGCGGTATTGGACTTTGTATTTCAAGGGAGTTTAAAAAACGCGGTGCAAAGATAGCTATAATCGATAAGGATAAGATTGCTGGAGAAAAGATTTTGGAAGAACTTACATCAGACGGATCAGAGTGTATATTTTTCCATGGAGATATTTCTGAAAAAAGTGCTCTCGAATCCTTTGCAGATGAGATTTTAAAAACTTTTAGGAATGTAGATTATCTTATCAATAATGCTTGTATAAGCAATAAAGGCATATTAAGCGGCTGTGATTATGATGATTTTAATTATGTGCTTAAGGTTGGAGTAACAGCACCATATATGTTATCAAAGCTATTTCGTGATTATTTCAGTAAAGATGGCTGTATTGTAAACATTTCTTCAACAAGAGCTGTAATGTCACAGGCCGACACAGAGAGCTATACTGCGGCAAAAGGCGGCATTTCTGCATTGACTCATGCACTTGCAGTCAGTCTTGCTGGTAAAGTCAGGGTTAATAGCGTAAGCCCGGGCTGGATTGATGTTAAAGCGAACTTCGATGAAAGTTATTACAATAACCATAGTTCTGAGGATAAGAACCAGCATTTGGTGAAACGAATAGGCATTCCATTTGACATAGCACGTACTGTGATGTTCTTGTGCCATCCGGACAGTGGGTTTATTACAGGACAAAATATAACCGTTGATGGCGGAATGACCAAATTGATGATTTATAACGGTGATGATGGCTGGGAGTACAAAAATTAATAAATAAAAACAAATGATAAACTTCGATAATATCGAGGTTTTATTCATGTCGGGGGAATTATTGTGTATTCTACATCACAATTTCTCACGATAACATCAAAATTAATTGCTGGTTTTAAGGAATACTTCTTCCGGGGGTGTTTGCGTTAACGATACTATAAACCATATAGTTGCACATGGCCTGCCATTTGGGGGAGTTGGGGAGAGCGGTATGGGAAGGTATCATGGAAGGGCTTCTTTTGAGACTTTCTCCAATGGAAAAAGTGTTCTTTACAACCAGATGCTGTTTGATCTCAAAATAAAATATCCTCCTTATAAAGTTTCGTTAAACTTTATGAAGAGGATATTCAGGCATATATTAAAGTAATTTTATTTTGAAATAAGTTTCAAAGCTTCGTCAATTGAGCTGCATAATGGAACCAGCCTGTCTATTTTGGTTATTTTAAAAAGCTCCATAATGAATTCATCGCAGACTACAGCAACAACAGGTGAATTCTTTGGCTTTTTGCTCATAAAGTTTAATATGAGCCCAAATCCGGTGCTGTCTATTCTTGTAACTTTTGAAAAGTCCAGAATATACCCGTCGGAATCTTTATAGTTTTCATTAAGTTTTTCTTTGGCTAGACCGGAGTTCTGATATACAAGATAACCGCTAAAACATATAGTAAGGTTATTTCCGTGTACAGTATTGGTTATTAGTATTATATCAGAAGAGTTTGTTCTATCCATTATTTTACTCCTTTGCTTCATTATCCATATATGCAACTATTTTATAAGTAAAGCTTCCATCATTTTCTTCATTGTATGTCAGGTTGTCTACAAACATTTTAATAATGGCTAGCCCTCTGCCGCTTTCATTTAAACCTAGACTATCCAGATTATTAGTATGTAGTTTATTTAAAATATTTGAGGGGAGTCCTCCTCCAAAGTCATTAATACTGAATAGAACATGCTTCTTGCTGCATATGAGGGATATACTGATCTGTTTAAAACTCTGATTGTTTTTGCTCATAGCATCAATACTGTTAATGACCAGTTCATGGATTGCAAAGCATATTTTTTTGTAATCATAATTATGAATCTTTTTTATAGTTAATTCAATGATATTGTCTATTAATGATATACTTTCAGGTACTGCAACACATTTAAAGTATAATTCGTACATTTTTCCACCTGATTTCAACGAAGTTCCAGAGTGACTACAGATATATCATCTATTCGAGGCATTGACTTTATTTGATCAAGAAAGTTTTCAAACTGTGGCGTTATGCTACTATCAAAGTTGTTTATATCTATAAGGCTTATTATATATTCAAAAGTGATGTTATTGTCTCTGATTAGGTCATATAATCCGTCTGAGTACATAAGTATGCAAGATGTTTCACTATATTTGACAATTTCATTGGTTATTTCTATATCCTCCATGATGCCAATAGGTATGCAGCCTGTATCCAAACACAATAAATCCTTTGAATTTTCAATAAAATAAACAGGCGGGTGTCCTGCATTTACATATTCAATTGTTTTATTTAAGACATCCGCTATTATATAAATCATGGTAAAGTAATATTGGTTTTGGGTAAGCTGTTTATTAAATTCATACATATATTTGTTAAGGACCCGGACTAAATCAACCGAGTCGGCACTTTTGCACACCAATTCAGGCAGCAGTGACCTTATGTACATGCATATCATTGAGGTAGCTGTTCCATGGCCCATTACATCCATAAGTGCGACTCCGTATTTTCCATTGCCTATCTGATGCCAATAATACAAATCGCCTCCAAGGAAGGTTACAGGCAAATAATATCCTTTTATTGATAATGATTCAGATATAATATTTTTTGGCAGCATTTGATATTGAAGATGGTTTGCTATTGTTAAATCTTCAATAAGATTTTGATTTATCATTTCAATTTCCAACTCTCTTAACTGCCTTTTTTCTACTTCCTCCCGAAAATTTAAAATTGATTTAATGCGAATTAACAGCTCAATGGGAGTAAATGGTTTGTGTATATAGTCGGTAATGCCTGCTTCAAATGCTTCTTTAAGTCTGTCAATATCGTTTATTGAAGTCAACATGACTATTGGAATATCTTTGTACTTATCAATTCTATGAATTTTTCTGCATAATTCAATACCATCAAGACCTGGCATAAATAGATCGGTTATTATTATATCAACTGGTGTGTCAACGCTGGCATAATTTATGGACAGGAGATAGTCTATAGCTTCATTAGCACTGTTTACCGATTTGATATCTGTATATCCGTTACTGATAAAAATATCTTCAAGGATTCTAATGCTAATATTACTATCATCTATAATGAGAAACTTCCAATTTTTCATAGGTACCTCAATTATTATGTGGTAATATGCAACAGAAATATTAGATTTTATATACTAAATTCGACGATAAGTAAAAAAATCCTTTGGCAAATAGTGGATTCTATGAGTGTACTTTTTTTATCATTTAATGTATAATATTACTCATACAAAATTGATAGAGCTATATTAAAAGAGGTCAGATGAATACATGATAAATGAATGTGAAGAATTAATATTAAAAACTTTGGATGATTTGGGAATTACTTTTACGAGAGTAACTCATCCTCCTATTTATACCGTTTCGGAAGCAAAAATATATGGAAAATTTCAAGCTGATGGATGTAAGAATTTATTTTTCTATGATAAAACATCGGATAAGTATTATCTGCTAGTTTGTCTGGAAGATAAGAAGGTTCATTCAAATACTGTCAGAAAGCAGGTTAGGGCAAGCAGGCTTGTATTCGGAAGTGAGGATGACCTTTTAAGGCTTTTAAGGGTGACACCTGGGTCAGTAAGCCCTTTTGGAATAGTTTATGATGAGAGTAAATCTGTTACTGTTTTGATAGATGAAGATTTACCTAAATCAGGTATGGTATGCTTCCATCCCAACATAAACACTGCAACTCTTGTTTTGTCATATGAAGATTTTGAAAAGTTTATCAAGTGGTCGGGAAATGAATATAGATTTGTAAAAATCACAAAGGAGTGATTGTATGCAGTACAGAAGAGTTGGTAAAAATGGAGATGAAGCATCTATTTTAGGATATGGATGTATGAGGTTTCCAACTAAAAATGGAAAGACAGATATGGAGAGAACAGAAAAGCAGATTATGTCAGCTATTGAGAGAGGGGTAAACTATTTTGATACTGCATATTTGTACATCGGAAGCGAAGCTGCCTTAGGCTCTATTCTTCATAAGAATGGAGTTCGCAATAAAGTTATGATTGCTACAAAAATTCCTCCCTATTTGGTTAACAGCAGGAAGGACATGGAAAGTATTCTCAATACCCAGCTTGAAAGGCTTAAGACTGATTATATAGACTATTATCTGCTTCATGCCTTACAGGACATAAAGGGGTGGGAAAAGGCCAAAGCCAACGGACTTATGAGTTTTTTGGAGGAAATGAAGGCAAAGGGCGTAATTAGAAATATTGGTTTTTCATACCATGGTGACAAGAATGATTTCAAGGTGTTAATAGATGATTATAACTGGGACTTTTGTCAGATACAATATAACTATATAGATGAAACAAACCAGGCTGGGGTGGATGGACTTAAGTATGCACACTCCAAAGGTATTGGTGTTGCTATTATGGAGCCTCTTAGAGGAGGGAGCCTTGTTGGGAAAATGCCTGATGAAATCAAAAAGATATGGAATAAAGCTAAAGTCAACCGATCCTATGTGGATTGGGCACTAAGGTGGCTTTGGAACCAGCCTGAAGTAGGTGTTGTACTTTCAGGCATGAATGAAGAAAGCCATATAGAAGAAAATATAAAGCTTGCATGCGAGGTAAAGCCCAATACAATAACTGAGGATGAACATAGTATATACAAGGAGGTAAAGGAGACTTATCTAAGGTTAATGAAAGTAGGATGTACCGGCTGTGCATACTGCCTGCCTTGTCCGGCGGGAGTCAATATACCCTTCTGCTTTAGCTACTATAACAGCAAGCACTTGTTCAAGAATAAGCATCTAAGGTTTCAATACCTAATGTTTGGCGGTGGTGCTACAGGAGGAAGGAACTCTCTAGCTTCAAAATGTATAGACTGTGGTAAATGTGAAAAGGCATGCCCGCAGCATATCGAAATTAGGAAAGACCTTAAGAATGTAAAAAAAGAAATGGAGCCATGGTGGAGTGGTCCGCTGCTTAGTATCATAAGAGGGGTACTTAAGATAAAACGTTTTTTTACAAGAGGTAAGATCACAGAGTGATCTTGCAACTATGACGTTATGAATAAATGAATATAATCTGAAATATGCAAAAGTTATGCATATTTCAGATTATATAGGTGATACTGTAATATCAATACCCTTTGCAACCTTCGCTTCAAATACTTGAACCGAAGGTTTTTCGTAATGTGTAATGCTTTCTGCATTATCGATAAATATCGGAAGTTTGAGGTTTACCTTGGCATTAATCAATGCAGAAATTTCTAGGCCTGCACGGATGGATTCAGAGGTGCTTATAATATGAAGCTCACGTCCTTTATACAGTATTTCAAAACAATCTCTTAGTTCATTTGTGCTTGGCATCACTTTCTGTAGGCGTATCGAAACATTTTTAAGGCTTCCGCGTATGGTATCGTATTGTAAATCAGCCTTTATGGAGTTATATTGTGACACTGCTGTTATTGATCTATTAATCTGGTAACGCTTTGCTGAGAGCTTTTCCAGGTTTTGTTTTGAAGCTTCAATAGACTCTAAAGCACGCTCATATATGTTTTTTTGTGAACGTAAGGCTTCATTCTGCCTTATAATTTTATCATATTCAGCCTTTACGGTTTCCAGCTCTTTTGAAACAGCATCAAGTTCTTCTTTGATAGCATTAGTTTCATTGGGTTTTATTTGTTCCTCTTCAATTTTTTTCAGCAAATCTGCTTCGGATTTCATTAAACTCTCCAGATTGGACTTAAGCAATTCGTTATCCGCTTCTATTTTTTCCGTCATCTTCCGTATTTCAGCCTCAGGTATGGGCTGACCGCATGTAGGACAGTTTCTGTTGAACTCTGGAATGCTCTTTTTTATACGGTTTTTGAGGGATTGTATTTCAAGCCTTAATATGGAAAGTTTACTCTCTAGAAAACTTGCAGTGTTATTTTGAACTGAAGCCTTAATAAGGTTTTCCTTGCGTGCTTCAAGCATGCTGACTCTTGACTTTATCTGAGATTCATCAACCATATCACCGGAAGGTGCTTTTTTAATTTGCTCTTCAGCCTGTCTTTGTTTTTCTGTCCAAATTTTTATTTCATCCTCAACAGTTTTGAGATCAGATCGCATATTCTTAAGAAATATATTCGAATCAAACCCATCTTCTGCGGGAAGGTACTGTCGTAAATCCGATTCAACTTTCTTTAAGATAGATTGGTTTGACGGGAATGGAAGAATGCTCATTAAGAGTTCACTGGCAACCTTTGAAGATAATCTGGTAAAATAACCTATCATAAAGGTTGATAAAAATATATCCTTATCCATGATGTAGGGAGCCAAATCAGAATCCTTCACAGGCATTCCGTCTAAAATCAGCCTATGGTGCTTTCCCGTTTCTTGACTCTGTTCTCTCAGCAACGAATGCTCATTTCCCGAGTTGTCTTCAAAGAAGACTTCAACAACCGTTTTTGTACTGTCATTGTTGCGAAGAAGATACTCAGCCGTTATGCCTGTTGCACTGCAGCCGCAGAAAACCCAGCAAAGAGCATCACCGAGGGATGTTTTGCCTGAGTAATTTTCTCCCTGTATTAAAGTGTCTGGATAGAAGTTAAAAGTTTTCGGCTCATGAAAAGGCACATTCTTAAAGCCTGCAATTTCTATTTTTTTAATTATCATTTGCTACACCTTGTGTCAACTAGATTTTAATACATTATAGCATATTTTGGGATGCTAGTGAAAACTAAAATATTTAGTTGGTATAAAAACTGAGTTTCCAAGGCAAATTATAGTATATACAAAATAAAAAGGTAGTGGTTGATTCAATGACAAAGGCACAGGAAATAAGCGTCACAGCACAGGTTGAAGAGGAATTGCCCCGTGAGAAGTTTGATGAACTTGAAGCTTTTATCGAGGGGTTGGGAACTACACAGGGTGCATTGATAGAAATATTGCATAAGGCTCAAAGCTTGTTTGGATACCTGCCAAGGGATGTACAGCTTTTTGTAGCCAGAAAGCTGGGGATTCCAGGGGCAGAAGTTTTTGGTGTTGTCAGCTTTTACTCATACTTTACCACAAAGCCGCGGGGTAAGCATACTATAAGCGTGTGTATGGGGACGGCATGCTTTGTTAAAGGAGCAGACAAAATAATGGAGCGGCTTAAAGAAAAGCTTAACATAGAGTCTAACGAAATAACAGAGGATGGTTTGTTTACATTGAAGGATATCAGGTGTGTAGGTGCGTGTGGTTTAGCACCAGTAATGATGATCGATGATAAGGTCTATGGGCGTGTTAAGGAAGAAGAACTGGACGGCATATTGGAAAGCTATAGAAAATAGATGAAAAGTAATAATACTTACACTTTTCATATAGATTATGTAAGCTTATTAAGAAATGGCAAGGGCGGTGTACAATGAGCATTAAATCTATGGAAGAGCTCCGTAAAATAAGAGAAGAACATCAAAACAAGGTTAAATTAAGACAAAGCGGCGATAACCCTGATGGTAAAATTGAAATACTTATAGGTATGGCTACATGCGGTATTTCTTCAGGAGCAAGGGAAACACTGAATGCCTTTGTTGAAGAAATAAATAATCAAGGGCTTAATAACATAAAAGTTATAACTGTCGGATGCATAGGGTATTGTCATTCAGAACCGACGGTTCAGGTCAACATGCCTGGACAAAAGCCTGTTTTGTATGGGAATGTAAAAAAGGACAAGGTTTCAGGTATTATAAACAGTCACATAAAAGGTGGACAACCCTTGAACGATCTACTGCTAAAAGTGGATTTTGAAAGGGCATAGGAGGGGATTACTGTGGCAACACGTTCGAATATTTTGGTTTGCACCGGTACAGGGTGCTTGGCAGGTGAAAGTGAAAAGGTAGCTAAAAACCTTGAACTTATAGTTAAAGCCAGAGGATATGAGAATGAAGTAAACGTGATTAAGACCGGCTGCTTTGGCTTTTGTGAAAAGGGTCCAATAGTAAAGGTTGAACCGGACAATGTGTTCTATGTATCTGTAGGACCTAAGGATGCTAAAGAAATTGTAGATGAGCATATTATAAAGGGAAGAATTGTTGAAAGGCTTTTATACAGAGAACCTATTAAAAATGAGATTGTAAGCAGGCAGGAGGAAATGCCTTTTTACAAAAAGCAGCTTCGGGTAGCTCTGCGTAACTGCGGTCTTATTAATCCGGAAGATATATATGAATACATAGCTTTTGGAGGATATGAGGCATTAGGAAAGGTTCTTATGTCAATGACACCTGAACAGGTAATTGAGGAAGTTAAGAAATCAGGTTTGCGTGGACGAGGAGGCGGCGGATTTCCGACGGGCTTAAAGTGGGATATAACCCGTAAGCAACAGAGCCCTGAGAAATTCATTATTTGTAATGCTGATGAGGGTGATCCGGGTGCTTTTATGGACAGGAGCATACTTGAGGGTGATCCTCACAGCGTAATAGAGGCCATGGCAATAGGAGGGTATGCAATCGGTGCCGATAAAGGGCTAATATATATCCGTGCGGAGTATCCCCTTGCCATAGCTAGATTGAATATAGCCATCAAGCAGGCAAAGGAACATGGCTTGCTTGGTAAAAATATTTTTGGTACAGGTTTTAATTTTGAAATAGCAATAAAATTTGGAGCAGGTGCTTTTGTATGCGGGGAGGAAACGGCGCTTATAAATTCCTGCGAAGGTAAAAGAGGGGAACCCAACTATAAGCCGCCCTATCCAGCTGAGGAAGGTTATTGGGGACATCCTACCTGTGTAAATAACGTTGAAACCTTTGCCAATATTTCGCAGATAATAATGCGTGGTGCCGAATGGTTTTCCTCTATGGGAACCGAAAGAAGTAAGGGTACAAAGGTATTTGCACTTGCCGGCAAAATTAAGAATGTAGGGCTCATTGAAGTGCCCATGGGAATTACATTAAGGGAAATCATATATGATATCGGAGGAGGTATCCCTGGAGGACACAAGTTTAAGGCTGTGCAGACAGGAGGACCATCCGGCGGTGTCATGACTGAAGAACACCTTGATATACCTATAGAGTATGACAGTCTTCTGGAAATAGGTTCTATGATGGGATCGGGTGGAATGATTGTTATGGATGAAAGAGATAATATGGTGAAAATTGCCAAGTTTTATCTTGAGTTTTCAATGGATGAGTCCTGTGGAAGATGCACGCCCTGTAGAATAGGAACAAAACGCATGTATGAGATTTTAAATAAGATAACCAGCGGGAAGGGTACCATGTCGGATATAGATGCACTAAAACAGCTTGCTTATATGGTTAAGGATGGCTCACTGTGCGGACTTGGTCAGACAGCACCAAACCCGGTAATCAGTACACTCAAGCATTTTTGGGATGAGTATATGGCTTTCATAAAGGATGAGGACAGTCCAAGAGGAGAAGGCAGGTATGAAGCCAAAAACAAATTCAAACCTGGATTAAAAGTATGATTTTATTGAATACGAGCTATAAATTAACATGCAAGGTATTAACAAAAAATTGACAAGTCAATGGGACATTTCAAAAAGCTGAATTAATGATATTATACAAAAAATACCTGAATAATGTATTTTTTGAAATGGAGGGTTTGTTATGGCAGGAAATCCGGCTGAACACGAGGATAAAGCCATGGTTAGCATTAAAATAAACAACAAGGAAATGAAGGTTCCAAAAGGTATATCAGTTGTGGAAGCAGCACATGAAGCAGGAGTGAAAATACCTACATTATGCCATTTGGATTTACATGATATAAAAATGGTAAATAAAACAGCCTCATGCAGGGTATGCATGGTTGAGCTTGTTGATTCAAGGAGCAATAGGAATAAGCTTGTTCCGGCATGTGTGACAAAAGTAAGTGATGGTATGGAGGTTTTGACAAGCACCTTAAGAGCTATTACAGCAAGAAGAATGTCGGTTGAGCTTTTATTGTCAAATCATCCCAATGAATGCTTTACATGCCCAAGGAATTTGGAGTGTGAGCTCCAGGCTTTGGCACAGGAGTTAAAGGTAAGACATATACCCTGGGAAGGGGAAAGAATGGATTATCCAAAAGACATGTCAAGCGATGCCATTGTTAAAGATCCGGATAAATGCATTTACTGCAGGCGATGTGAAACAATGTGTAATGAGGTTCAGACCTGTGGTATTTTATCAGGGATCAGCAGAGGTTTTAATGCTTTTGTAGGGCCTGCATTTAACATTCCAATGGTTGAATCCTCATGTACATACTGCGGTCAATGTGTACAAGTGTGCCCTACAGCAGCGTTGACTGAAGTTTATCATGTGGACAAGGTTTGGGAGGCATTAAATGACCCTGACAAGCATGTGATTGTACAGACTGCACCTGCAATCCGTGTTGCACTCGGGGAAATGTTCCACATGGAGCCTGGAACAATTGTTACGGGTAAGATGGTTTCAGCATTGCGTGCCATGGGCTTTAATGGCGTGTTTGATACAAACTTTGGTGCAGACCTTACCATAATGGAGGAAGCGTCAGAACTTATTTATCGTATAAAGGAGAACAAAACCCTCCCTATTCTGACAAGCTGTTGTCCTGCCTGGGTAAAATTTATTGAACATCAGTTTCCAGAGCTTTTAGATGTGCCTTCAACCTGTAAATCACCACATATAATGTTCGGAACTATTGCAAAAACATATTATGCTGAGAAGAATGGCATAGACCCTGACAATATTGTGGTGGTTTCCATTATGCCTTGCATAGCCAAAAAGGCAGAAGCTAAAAGGCCTGAACTCACAAAGGATGAGCATAATAATGTCGATATAGTAGTTACCACAAGAGAGTTGGGGTACATGATCAAGGAAGCTGGGATAGATTTTGAAAGCCTTCCCGATAGCGATTTTGATATGCCTTTGGGAGAGCATACGGGAGCGGCAGTTATGTTCGGTACCACCGGAGGGGTTATTGAGGCAGCAATACGAACCGCCCATGAGTGGATGACAGGAAAAGAGCTGGAAAAAGTAGAGTTTGACCAACTGCGAGGTGCGGATGGCCTTAGGAAGGCCGAGGTGCAGGTTGGGGATAAGGTCCTAAGGATAGGAATAGCAAGCGGCTTGGGAAATGCACGTACTCTTTTGGAGGACATAAGGGATGGAAAGGATCACTATGACGCAATTGAGATTATGGCTTGCCCAGGAGGCTGCATTGCAGGGGGAGGACAGCCTTATCATCACGGAAACTTTGAAATAGTGAAAAAACGCCAGGAAGCAATATATAGGGAAGATAAAAATAGAAAGATGAGAAAATCCCATGAGAATCCTGAGATATTAAAGCTTTATAAGGAATATTTGGGGGAACCATTCGGGGAAACTGCACACAGGCTGCTCCATACTCATTTTGAGGAAAGAGAAAGAATTTAATATTACAGTAATATTACAAAAGAAAAATGTGTCTTGACAGGATTTAATTTCTTATGGTACACTAACCACAGTGTGCCTGAAAAGGTGACGCTGAGTAATGAAAGTAATTTGTTAAATTTGATTTTATAATAAATGTTATTAAGATGATTGAGAAAGGAGGATTTACACAATGGAATGCATTATAAAATTACAACATGGGAAATATAATCGTGATCTAGCGTTATGGTCATTTAAACCAAGTACTGATAGATGCAGACATTGGCTTAATCCTCTATTTATTAAGTGTAGGAATATACCATCAATTTAGTATTCAATTATTACACTGTATAATGTGCGGTTAAGTCATAAAATATGGCTTAACCGCATTTTTAATTTCAGTTGAAGGTCATAACTAAAATAAATTCGACAATAAGTTAAACAAAAATATATAAATGTTACAATTAAATTACATGAATTAATAATATTGACAAAGAAATTAATAAATGGTACTCTAGAATAGATGTTAAGAAATTATAAAAATACAAAAGGATAGGAGGAGAGTCAATGTATATACTCAATAATAAATTTATGGAGCAACTGAATATTAAAGCGGGATTATCAGATAGACCAAGTACATATGAAGGTATTTATTGGCTTAGTCCTCTTTTGAATAAATGCAAAGTCCGATTAAATGAGCAACGATGTTAATCAGGGTAATGATATAAAATGCATTTTACTAAAAAGGGCAGCTAAGTCAAAAAGACTTGGCTGCTTATTTTTTTAATAGAAATCAAAACTAATACTAAACAGGTGGTGAAAACATGAGGTTTTTTAACTCAACACAAAAAAACATGAGCTTTTCTGATGTGGTCGCAAGTATTAAATACTTCATCAGAATTAATCCGGACAACAGCTTCCGGATAGCGATCGGTACTGACTCCCAGGTTAAGGGGAGAAATACTTGCTTTGCTACAGGTATCCATATCCATATGCTGGGGAAAGGAGCTTGGTGCTGCATAAGCAAGAGGTTGGAGAGCAAGGCATATAGAAATCTTAGAGAAAAGATATCAAGGGAAACACTTTTTACCTATGAAATCGCAAACATGTTAAATGAGCAGTTAATGGATTCCCTCGAAGATTTTAGTGCCAAGTACAAGAATTTTCAGTGCAATATTGAAGCACATATTGATATAGGAAGAAACGGTGAAACAAGAAAGTTTATAAGGGAAATGGTTGGATACTTTGAAGGAAGTGGTATAGATACCAAAATAAAACCTGAATCGTTTGTAGCAAGCAGCTATGCAAACAGATACAGTAAGACTTTCAAAGTAGGATAGATAAAAGGAAAGGATTGATTCAGCTATGACAGTTTTAAAGGTTACACCCATAAGAAATGTTTTAATAGGTAAAGGGTGTTTTAAGAGCGAAAGAGCAGATATGTTTTACAACAAGGTTGTTAATGACGGAGCTAAGGTTGAAGTTTTTGATGTTTCAGACAGAAAGCAAAAGGAATTGACAGTATGCGAATTAAATAAAAGAAACCATAGAATGATTATAAATAATAAAAGATACTTTATCTGCTCAATAGTAGCATGTTAATATTACTAAGTTATAAAAAGTATAAATGGGGCTATTGCAATTACAATTAAAGCTTGTAGTGCAATGCCCCATTTCTATTAGGATAGAAGAATTTTTATCTCAAAATATTCTTATGATACTCTTTTTAATGTGCTTTGCCATACTAATTAGTTATCAACATATGGAGGATATTTAGACAAATCACATGCTTTAAAAATTTCAGCATTCTGATCTATCAACTCTTTAATTTCACTAAATTTTACCATGACTTTTCCTTGGAATTTATAACCGTCTATTGAAAATACTATACCATCCGGAACAAAATAATTATTTTGGCATACTTGATCCAGTCCAGGATTAGGGTACATCCCAGTTTCTTTGTATTTTAAGTCAAATTTACTTTTTGTAATCTTTTGGAGACTGTTGATATAATTGTTGCCTTTTTTCAAAAAGCTTAGATTGTCAAAAAGATTACCGGTGTTTAGATCAAAATGATAATACATGGTATAATGATTACCCATACCACCACCGCTGTAAGTTGATTTGGTATGCACAATTGTAAGCAAATCTTTGGAGATTAAAAAATCCGATTTAATAGTGATCAACTTTTCTTTATTTTGTAAAATTTCATCATCAATTATCTTTTTGATATGCCTATTGATTTTTTCCTCAACAGGTTTGTTAATAAGATTATTTAACTGAAAATAGTATGCACCTGAAGCTATATTGGGGGAATAATATGTCTTTTGTAGATTCCTCTCTTTTCTGAGATCAAATTCATAATTGGTTTCCCATATCTCCTTCCAGTTTTTGTCGTAGTATGTGAAAAACATGCTGCTTTCTGAATGAGACTCTGATGAAACCTTTATCAAATTGCCAACAAAACTTATGGTCCATTTTCCTTCAAAGGATTTGGTACCTTCTATCTGCTTTCCGTCACGTCCTATTATAAAGCTTTTATTTCCATCATATACACTTACTATGTCAATAACCATCATGTTTTTATCAGCATTTCCTACAATGCTAGCGGATTGAGGAACATAATACAATTGAGATATATTCCCTGTTCTAACATCGAAGACAGCATATTTATACAATGTTTTCATACCGAAGAAATAATCCTTATCAAAACAAACCAAATACATTCCATTATTGTAATATTCTATAAAAGTAGCATCCTTAGGAGATACAATTTTGCCGTTTTTGTCCAATAATATAGATTTATTAATCGGCAGGTTGGAATCAAGGGTACAAAGGAATGTTTCTCCGTTATCATGCTCAGCTATTGAATTATATTTAGCCTGTACTATTACTTTTCCTTTACTGTCTTTTAATCCATACAGGTTTTTATAATCATCCTTATATATTTTTAGTTTATTTTTATTGTTTGAACTATTTGAATCATACATTTTTTCAGCTAATTCATCCTTACCATATACTTTGGTTTCAATTACCTTTCCTGTTTTATCCAGCTTTCCATATACGCTATTCTCATTATAGGTAAAATAACCATCCACATAATTGTCAACAGGTTTATCTGATTCAAAAACCATTTTTCCGCTCATATCATAAACAACCGACTTAAACCCGCCCTTGTTTATGTCTTCATAACCACTACATATGATATATTCCGGTCCTAAATATGTATAATTCCACTCTCCCTTTTTAATAGGAATTATTTCTTTTCCAGTATAGTCAATTATTCCATAATCATAACTTCCATCATGGGTATCATAATTAAAAACCTTTCCAACCCCATTAGATGTAAAGTTTTCGCATCCATCCCATTTAGGGTTTGCAATTATCTTACCCGTCTCATCAATATAACCATATAATGCCTTGCCGTTTTCTTCTACACGTATTGGATAAAGATACTTACTTCCAATTCCACTTGTCTGTTTTACTGTATTGGAAACACTTGCAGGAGTTTTAGTTATATAAGTTTTTGCAAGTGCGGTAGATATCGGTGCTTCAGTTTGTATTGATGTTTTATCCGTATTGTTTCGAAATATCAAAACCATAAAAATGGATATAAGCATAATGAAAGCAAGAAATAATCTTAATTTTAAGTTCAAAAGTTTACCCAGTTTCATTTTAGCCAGCTCCCCATAATCAGATATTAAGAATCGAATTATTAAAAATTGATTAATTTACCAAAAACTTTCAGTGTCATTAAGATAATTATATAAAATTTTAAGATAAAATTTAATGGTTATCTTAAGAAAATACATTAAATTTGTATTACAATATATTTCAACAGTATTTCCATTTTTCTAAAGTAGAAAACCATTTCTTCCAGGGTTAAGGCCCATATGGTTATATTTTTAAAGCTTGCAAGTAATGTAATTACCTGTATTAATAACAATATGTGTATTAGACTGTATATAACATTATTGGATAAAATCATGAAGTGAGTTTCAACCTTGATTGTTGTCATGAGAAATTGTGATGTAGCATACACAATAATCATAAAGACAGCAAAAAAGTCTGATAAAAATTTTTTTGGGAGGAAAAGTTATATCAGTTTATTAAAAAATGTCTTTTTCAATCATTAATTATCATTTTTATCTTCTCCATATCAAGTTTATCCAAACCTGTATCAGCAGAACTATCCCAACAAAGTGGACAGGATCTGAATGGAGACATGGTAATTAATATGGCCGATGTACTTTTGGTCCTGGTGAAAAGCTGGGATTTGATATTGGAATTTTCACCCCTGCCACCTCTGTGAAAACTGATGGTTCACAAACCTCTAAGCCATACCCCGTTTTGATCAATCTTACTTACAGTGCAGAAAAAAATAGTCTTGCGGATGCTTCAGCAGCTTTGTCTCGAGGTTATGCTGTAGTAACCATATCTTACCAGCAATTAGGTGAAGATTCTACTAAATATCGCTCTACAGCCTTTTTTCCAGCCTACCCCGAATATGATTGGCGAGATATTTCTGCATGGACTTGGGGTATTTCCCGTGCTGTTGATTATATTAAGAATGATCCTGCAATTGACAGACAAAAGATTATGATTACTGGTGTATCACGGCTTGCCCAAGCGGTGCTTCTAGCAGGAGCTTTTGATGAACGTATTGCTCTGACCGCTCCGGTGGCTGGGGGTATGGCATTACGCTATTCAGGAAAGGAAATGGGCAGAGGACTTGTACATTTTCGACCTGGCGGCCATGGTATTACTTCTGAGGATTGGTCTGCTATACTTAATTTTGCTGATCAGAAGCTATTAAATAAAAATGGAACAAGAAGATTTGATATTCTTCCGCCTGATAGTCAACTCAAGTAATAATGGGCACGTTTCATCTTTATCCAGTTGATCTTTAGAATGATTATGTTGGATTCATAAGCAAAGATCAAAGATCAACTAAAACTTCCTAGCTTCATATGTAACCCGCTCAATATTGTCACCATGATATTAAAACCTTATGTATATGCTACTTAAATACCTATTTTACTTTTTCAAAATATATAAGAGTCAGATTATCATTCACATATTCTTCTCTTGTCAGTTTGTACCCTAAACTACTGTAAAAATGTATATTTCTCAAACTCTTTTTGCCTGTGAAAAGTGAATATTTGCTACATTGATAGAGCTCTTCTTCTATTTTTTGCATCAACAATTTCCCGATTCCCTTATTTTGATGATCTGGATGAACTATTACTCTTCCAATATAACAGATATCTCCTTCTTTGTATGCTCTTACTGAACCAATTATTTTGTTACATAAAACAGCTTTTAATATCGTCTGATTCAGGTAATCTTCCCTAATCCCTTCCAAAGTTTGAGTTAATGGAGGTATCTGAAAGTCATTACTTAATTTTGCCTCACTTTGAAATGCTAATCTTTGCAATTTTAATATTTCTTCCAAATCCTCATATAATGCTTTTTCAACCATATAAACACCTCCCATATTTGGAGTAAACATCTTAAACACTACCTTTTTACTCTCTATTTTAATTAATCTTATAATACCATTTCATAGCAAAACCAATCAATATTATACATTCTAGTTTCACCACAGCGATGAAACTTTAATTTCTCATACAAAGCCAATGCTGAAGGATTTGACTTGCTTACAAGCATTCGAATTCCATCAAATCCTCGCTTTTTTACATCTTTTATTACATGATCAACAATTACATATCCTAACCCTTGATTCTGCATTGATTGTTTAACACCAACTCTAGCTAACTCACAAGGGTTTTTCATTAAAGAATTCCAAAAAAGATGCTCTAGTTCATTATCAGATCCTGCAGCAGCAGCTGCAATTATATTATCATTATCATCACACATACAATATAAAGAACTATTCTTAATATCATTTTGCACCTCTGCGATAGTAGGATATTCAATACTCCATGCACAACCTGGTGTGCCAATAAGTGATTGATACAAATTAACGATAGATTCTGTATCTTCGGTTTTTGCTAATCTTATATACCTCATAGCTACTCTCCTTTTTTAATAATTTTTACTTTAAAACATTAACAGTGTAAAAAATCTTCAAAATGGCTTTCGTTGGACTAAGCCACACGCACTCATTACGAATTTGGGTTTTGACTTTTTCTTAGCTGTTTTTTTGTATTAGTTAAAGATGTATTTTCATTTATCTAATTAATTTCCGCTTACAACTAAAATTGTATCATTATATGAATACTTTTCAATATTCTAACAATTAAAAACACTTAAAAACCATTTGACTCTATAAATTTCAAAAAAATTTTGCTAATTTATGGCCTATTACTACTCGGGTATCTTACAAATATCAGCGACATTTTCCATTGCTGCATTTACCACATTTTTTGGCATCTTTCTTGAATCTTACATAACAGAAAACTCCTTAATGGTTTATATTGTAACCAGAAAGGAGTTTTACTGCTTGTAAAGAAAAAAATTATTGATTTATTATCATTTTACCAAGTCCACTGTCTCACCAGCACCAATATACATTTGTACTTCGTTAATGGTTTTCTTCTTATTATTGTCTAATGTGTATTCAGTTTTAACAACTACTGAACCAAATGAAGAACCATAATAGCAACAAAGGTGAGCTGTATATTCTGTTACATGAGTTTTTTTCCAAATCCAAAAACCTGAAGTACCTGTAACTTTAGACCATGTAACCTTTCCACTTACATCCTTACTTTGTTTGTCTATTTCTAAATCTCCATTATTTTGTGCATTTATAACTGCATCGCTTGGAATCGTAAATTTCTGATCTCTAGGGATCATTAATGCTGCATCTGCTAAAGCCTTAATAGCACTATAAAAACCTGTCTTATCAACATAATCATCAATAAGAACATCAGCAGTTTCTTCAAGCCAACTTGTTGGTATCGATGTACACATGTAATATCCAGACACCTTAATTGAACCATTATAAATTTCACCACTAGCACTTACATTAAGCATAAAATTCATTATTAATACTACTAAACAAAAGATCGATAATAATTTTTTCATAAAAACACCCCTATATTTAAAATATTTAGTCATTTTTAATGTGCACATCATGGCTTTATTATAGCAGATGTAAAACATAAAAAATTGAATGTTTCGTGCGTATTTTGTGAAAAAAGTTGAAAGTTTTGAAGTGTATATTTAAAAGTATAGGGCCTATATAGGCTAATATCGGCTTTGGATTACTTGTAATTGAATTGATGTTATGCTATTATTAATACATTCTGAATATATTAATGAATAGGGGTGCTGGTTCTGCCGGCTGAGAGTAAGGGTTTTCCCTTCAACCCATAACCTGATCTGGGTAATGCCAGCGTAGGAAATGAGTAGATAATCTAATGCCGCCTATGATGGGCGGTTTTTTTGATGTCTAGGCGAGTTATATGTCTAAGAAATTATGGTGTCCATAATTTCTAACGATAAGTTACAGACGAGACAAAAAACACTTACGTGTTTTTGTGTAGAAAGGGTGATAAACTATGGCAATTGTAAATGTGTCACTTCAAGTGATTCCAAATGTGCCTGAAAATCAGATTTATTCTGTTGTGGATAAAGTCATTGAAATGATAGCTACAAGTGGTGTCAAATATGAGGTTGGACCAATGGAGACCACAATGGAGGGTGAGCTTGATTTTCTTATGGAAATTGTCAAGAAGGCACAAGATATTTGTGTGTCTGAAGGTGCAAGCAGAGTTTGTTCTGTAGTTAAAATTGATTACAAAAAGGAAGGCGTGACCATGGATGAAAAGATTTCGAAATACAGATAATCCTTTTTATCCAGTGATAGCATTTATTGTTTTTATTATCGTATGGGAAATAGTAACAAAGGCAAATAACATAAAAGAATACATACTCCCATCTCCTTCAGCCATTCTGAATGAGTTTATAAAATCCAGCGATCTTTTGCTGTACCATTCATTGACAACATTAACAGAGGCTGTCATAGGCTTCGTATTGGGTATAATATTGGCGGTCTTGCTTTCTGTTATAATGAGTAGTCTGAAAGTTTTCCGCAATATTTTTTACCCTTTTATGGTTCTTTCGCAAACGGTGCCCATTATTGCAATTGCTCCATTGATTACAATATGGTTTGGAATAGGTATTGTATCAAAACTAATTATATGTGTTTTGGTGGTTTTTTTCCCGGTAGCCCTAAACTTGACCGAAGGGCTGAATTCACATGACAAGGACCTCGAGGAATTACTTAAATGTATGAATGCCAGCAAACTCCAGATATTCACAAAATTAAAGCTGCCTACAGCATTGGTTTACTTCTTTTCAGGGCTTAAAATTGCAGCTGCGTATACTGTTATGGGGGCTGTAATGTCTGAGTGGACAGGAGCTGAAAGCGGACTTGGTATTTTTCTTACGCGTTCTATGAAGTCTTTTAAGACTGCTGCAATGTTTGCAGATATTGTACTTATTTCTGCTTTTAGCCTCTTATTATTTGTGATTATAAGCATAATAGAGAAAAGAGTTATTAAATGGAATTTGAAAGGATGAATAACATGAAAAAAAACATACTTGTATTACTGTGCCTGGCAATTATTTTTACTATGGTTACTGCCGGCTGCGGTACAAAAAGAACTGAAGCCCCAAAAGAAACCCTTCCGGCATCTAAAGGCAGTTCTGAACTTCAGAAGGTTAGCTTTGTACTTGATTGGACTCCCAATACAAACCATACAGGAATTTATGCTGCTAAAGTAAAAGGCTATTTTGAAGAAGAAGGTTTGGATGTTTCTATAATTCAGCCTGGCGAATCTTCAGCCGATCAGCTTGTAGCTACCAACACTGCACAGTTTGGAATAAGCTACCAGGAAGGTGTTACCTTTGCACGAGCTTCAGGTATACCTTTAGTATCACTTGCTGCTGTAATACAGCATAACACATCAGGATTTGGTTCCTTAAAAAGCAAAGGAATCACTTCACCAAAGGATTTTGAAGGCAAGAAATATGGTGGCTGGGGTTCTGAAGTTGAAGCTGCAATGGTAAAACAAGCTGTCAAAGCTGCGGGCGGAAATCCTGAAAAGGTTAAAATACTTACAACAGGAACAACAGATTTCCTTCAGGCAAGCGAGTCAGGACAAATTGATTTTGCTTGGATATTTGAGGGATGGGACTATACCAATGCCTTAAATAAGGGAGCTGAGATAAACTATATCCCACTTAGGGAACTTTCCGACGTTTTTGACTACTATACTCCCGTAATTGTTACAAATGAAGACAACATAAATAACAATCGTGCTCTTGTTGAAAAATTCATGAGAGCTGTCCAAAAAGGCTATCAGTTTACTATTTCAAATCCTGATGCAGCAGCAGAATACTTGCTCCAACTAGCACCTGAGCTAAATAAAGAGCTTGTAATGAAAAGCCAGAAATATCTTGCATCAAAATATAAGGATGATGCACCTTATTGGGGCATGCAAAAGAAAGAAGTTTGGGAAAAATATATGAAGTGGCTTTATGAAAACAAATTTATCGATTCTGAAATTGATGTTGAAAAAGCATTTACAAATGATTTTTTGGGGACAGGAAAATAAGGCATGTTGAAAATGAACACTAAAATTGAAATCAAAAACTTAAAAAAAATATTTATACGAAATAAAGAAACACTTGAGGTCTTAAGGGATATAAACTTGGTTCTGTGTGAGAATGAGTTTGTATCACTGATAGGCCCAAGTGGCTGTGGTAAGAGCACTATACTTAGAATCCTTGCGGGTCTGGAAGAAGATTTTTCTGGAGATATACTTATAAATGGAAAAACCACAAGTAATTCTTCAAGTCAATTTTGCTATATGCCTCAAAAGGATCTTCTTATGCCATGGCGAACAGTATACAAAAACATTATCCTGCCTCTTGAAATAAATGGTAAACTTAATAGTGCTGAAAGCCTTGGAGTTAGAAACCTGATAAAGGAATTCGGTCTTGAAGGTTTTGAAAACTTTTATCCTTCGGAAATATCTGGCGGAATGAGGCAGAGAGCCGGTTTGCTTCGGACTTTTTTGATGAAAAATGATATAATGCTTCTTGATGAGCCCTTCGGAGCCCTAGATGAAATTACTCGTATGAACATGCAGGAATGGCTTCTAAAGGTATTAAGCGAGCATAAAAAAAGTGTGCTCTTTATAACACACGACATTGAAGAGGCAATTTTTCTATCAGATAGAGTGTATGTTTTATCTGATAGGCCTGCCTCTACTATAAAAACTGTAGATATAGAATTTCCAAGACCAAGAACAAGAGAAATGCTTTTATCTAACGAATTTCTCAAATATAAGGACATTATATTGAAATCACTATTTTAGATTTAGTGTAATAGAAAACCAAATACAAAGTAATAAAACAAAAGTACCTATTAACTAAATCTTCAAAGACTTGCTTTCAAAATCGGCACACAGATGTGCATACCTGTTGTTCTGTGATGGATGATGCTTCCTTACTCTTGCTCTGTAAGGGATTTACCTAGAATAGCCTCTAGGTCCTTTATCAATGATTTTTTACTACCAATATACTCAACAATTGTTTTTTCCTTCTTAAAAAAGTGTGGTTTATCAACCCAACTGATTAGAGCATTACCAATGCTGTATCCATCCTTCGATATCGTATTTGCTTGTGATTCTGCAACATCAGAATTCTCAAATTCATATATTGCTAACATTTCCCCATCCACTTTTATTCGCTTTGCATAAACCGAAAAAAATGAGTGAGCTACTTCATCTTTATGGGGTTTTATATATTCAATCTTGTAGTTTTTATCTTCAAGAGCATGTATCAAATCATTTGATGATCCTATAATGTAAGTTTTTTCTTCTGATTTATGCTTGCAACCTCCAAAAACAAGGAGTAAAGTCATTACAATTGCAAGTAACAATATTGAACCTAATCGCTTCATACTCATCTCCTAATCTTTAATAAATGGCTGTTTTATTATAACTAAAAAGTAAACCCAAATAAATCCCGTGCAGGACGTGCGGTCTAGTGCGTCATCTTTCGTCGGCTTGAACAACGCCGCAATGGCTTAAGACGCTGGGTGAACTGGACCTACATAGTCCTTCTTCATCGTCGGCACTTTCAGTGCCCAGTGAACCCAAGTCGGGTGCTTGCACTTAGCCGGTGCGGTGTGGGCGGCATACTTAATGCTCTTTCCCAGAGACCTTGCTTCGTGAATCACTAATCCGCCCCTAGCGATCATGCATTGTTCTATATCGGCATCTTCATATTTCAATTTTATCAGATTGTATCCATTTCAGTCCATTAATTGTCTTGATTTATTTATATTTTCTGATGAATACTTCCATAAAAATTTCGCTTACTCAACATATTATAATTATAAATATAAAAGAGTAATACATACTGTACAAATCGACCAAAATGATATACACTTAAAGTGTTAACAAAGTATTACAAGTTTAAAAATATTTAGGGGGTAAACGCTATGAGAAAGACACTTATTGCTGTTGTTGTATTTGTTTTTTTGACAGGATTATTGGGTATTACTCAGAATGCTTATGCTGAGGAGAATCAAATCTCGGAACAGACAATAATATCAGGCAGAATTCTAAAGCCTGATGGAATGTCGTTTGAAATGCAAGAAGGAACATATTTAGGTGTTAGACTAAAGTACTTCAATTCCAACTCTGAATATGGCTTAACACAGGTGCCAGTAAATGAAGACGGTACATATGAATTAGCATATGAATTAGCCAGTGGGGAATATGAGCTTGTAGTATTGATAGAGGGTAAAAATATTCCATATGTCAATTCACTGCCAGATCCAATACAGGTTACTTCGGGGCAAAAATACAATAAGGATTTAAAATTGTCTTATCCTGAAATATCCGGCAGAGTTTTAACTAAAGAAGGTACACCTTTGGAAATCTTTAAGGAGACATATGTAGACGTTGAACTTGGATGCACCGCTAATCAGGATTTTCGCAGACTTATAACCGTATCAAATGATGGATGTTTTAATTTTGGAGGGGGATTGCCTTCTGGTGAATATTATTTAAAAGCAATTGCCCGTGGAGATTGTAAATATTTGTACTCAGAAATAATTAATATAGATTTCCAAAAAGGGAACAAGGTAACTAAAGACATTTCCCTTGGGAGAGCTAATGCCACAGGAAGAATACTTAAACCTGACGGTACATTATATAAGCCTGAGGGATATGCTTATTCACTTATCTATTTTGACAAGGTTGGGGAAAATACTTTCGGGCAGTATCAAACCGGAGGAATGGAGGGATATTACAACTTTGGACTTCTTCCGGATGAAGGGGATTATATATGCAGGCTGATACCTATGGGAGATGATAATCCATATGCTGCATCAGAGCCTGTAGTAGTTCACTTATCCCCTGATAAAACTGTAGTTCAGGATTTGGTATATACAAGCCCAATGCTGGAAGGGAAGGTATTAAGTCCGGATGGAAAAAGTCTTGGAGATAATGTGGCTGGAATTGAGGTGGAATTAAGATCTACTGAAGCACCTCATAAACTGCAAAATAAGGTATCGGTAAATAGAGACGGCAGTTATAGAATAGGTGGAGTTCCAACGGGTGATTATATATTGAAGGCAATAAATAATGATGTCTTTTATTCACCTTATACTGACAGTGTGGAAACTAGAATTAGACTTGATGAAAAAAGTGGTATAGCTGTAAAGGATATTAACCTTTCAAAACCTCAAATTAGAGTATGTGTCTATAATACCGATGGAATGGTGCTGACAGTTGAAGAAAATTACTTTATCGATGTTAGCTTAAAAAATGTAGATGGAAGGGTTGAAAAAAGTCTATGCCAGACTGCTGGAACATTTAACCTTGGTGGATTTCCAGAGGGAGATTATTATATGGAAATAAAATCATTTGAGCATGAGTACATAAAGTCAGAAAAAGTGAAAGTACATCTAACACCAGGAGAATTGGTAAACCTGAACATGTTCTTAAAAGATATAAGTAAGAAAGTGACGGGAACAATAAATACAAACTTTGAGGCTAGCAGCTATAATGTTTTAAGAGATTTTAAGGTTGAGATAGAAGGAACGGAAATAAGCACTTTCACTAACTCTCAAGGAAATTTTGTGATTCCAATGGCTCCTGACAATTCAAAAAGCTACACTTTTGTTATAAGCAAGGATGGTTATTTGATAAGAAAAATTAAAAATGTCGTTGTATCTGACGATATAAGGCTAAGTGTTAATAATGGACCTATTATAATGTATGGCGGTGAAATTATAAAGGATGGAATTATAAATTTAGCAGATATAATGGAATTTGTAAAAAGGTTTGCAAAGCAGGTAGACAATGAGAGTGCTGATAAAGCGTGTGATTTGGATAATGACGGATGTATAAATCTTAAGGACATAATGATTGCTGCAAATAATTTTAACAAGTCTACAGATGATTAAGGCATTAAGGTATTAATAAAAGGGCTTGATTTGAAGACCCTGAAGTTTTGATGCTTTTACAGGTGTAACTTACTAAGGGATGAATGAAAAATTACTTCCGCTGTGCCAAATTTATAGCGGAAGTAATTTTTTGATCATGACTTAAATGGCTTAAAATCAAGCTTTTAATGATCTGTTTATATGGTTGTTTATATGTTATGGTAAAGTGCATGAGCTATAAGCTTTACATGAACCACAGTCTCCGCAGCTACTTGCATAATCTGTAAAAAAGCTGGGACTAACCTCGAAGGAATGCTTATCTATATCATATCTTGCACTATTATTGAAAATTACTTGGTTTCCTTTAAATTCAACAGTTAATGGACTAATCTCCTTTTTATCCGGAATTAAAGGGTTTGGAACAAGTCTTGGTTGGTAAGATGTATCAGTTCCACTTGGGACAGTTACTGTAATTTTATCGGTTGATGTCATAAGGTGTATGACTTTGCCGCTGGTGTCAAATCTTAGCGAATTTGTATCTCCGTTTATACCAATTGCAGATGCGTTAAATGCTTCTAGTTTGCCGATTGGTGTATCTACACCAACGGGAATATAAGGTTCTAATGACTTTATTGATCCATCACTATAGAATGTGCTGCCTATTCGTGCATATATTGTTTTACCTGATGGAATTGAAACTTTTAACCGATCTTGAGGCCACAATGTCAGACCTTTAATTGCACCTGACTCATAGAAATAGATAGATATGGCCTTTGTTTTTATTGTTTCATTACCTATTTTCAGAGTGAGTTCAGAGGCCATTTTATACTCATCATCCTCACTCCAATATCCTGTTATCTTTCCGTTTAAAGGAAATAAACGTTTTATGGCTCCGCTTTCATAGAAACTTATAAGTTCAGCAGTAAAAGTACCTGCAGGGGTTCTTATCAGGGTTTGCTCCTCTAGAGCAATGGTTTTTAGTGCTCCGCTTTCATAAAAGGACATGGATTTTGTAAACTTTTTTCTGGGGTTGCTATCATCGTACTGTGCTAATAAAACACCGTAATTTGTGGGTATTTGATTAAATGAATTCAGAGTACATTCTCTTATGCTTCCGCAGTCATAAAATTCACATCTTGAAAGCCCATTTAATATACCATACTTTGTGGTTAATGACATCTTCACAACTATCACCTCTATTCATTGCAGGTTTTTTTGGCTATTATTACTTTATATTTGTTTTCCGAAAGCTTTATTACTTCATGATTTAGATTAAGCTTCTTAAATTCTACCTCAAACCATGGAGGAACATGGCTGCATATAACTTCCAACTCATGAAAAGTTGTAGTTTTAAGAAATGGAAGAAGTGCCTGTTTAGAAGTCAGTGACGTTTTTTTGGCTAAAAGCTTTTGGAGATCAAAAAAGTAATTTCCAGAAATTTTATTTTCAACAGGTGCGGTATCAATATCTTCAGTATTATCAATACAGCAGCATGCTATATCAGTATTTTTGGCTTCAAGAATACTTTCTAAAAGTGATTCTGAGAATTCATTGTTTTCGCATATATCAAATCCTTCCTTGTCCATAATGTTGTAAGGTATTCCGGAAATCTCTCTGGCTACTACAACCTTGACATCCTTTATAAGATTTATAAAGGTTACAAGCTGTTCTCTAAAAGCGGAAATACCTTTTTTCATATCCAGAAAAATACAAAATTGTTTATCTGTTATCCATTTCTCTTCTTTTTTTTGAAAAACTTTGACTATGCTTGGGTTGAAAACTGAAGTTGTTTTATTTTCTTCATTAAGGAAAACAGCTATTTTAAGTGACATTTTGATTCCCTCCATTTTAAAATAAATAAAAGCCTCTAATTGGTAGTCCTAAATAAGACTTGCCAATCAAGAGGCTTCGTGGCCTAAATATTCATAAATATGATTATAACTATTCTATGCTTTAAAAAATTAATTTGTATATATAATTATATTATTTTGTGTATTGATGTGCAAGATAAATTTTATATATTAAAAGTGTTATTAATCTTACATTTGGCGGAGCAAATAACGAACGGTTCAACGGGATTTGCGACAGACAAATGTAAGAGATTAACCACTTTTAATAATAGTGAAAAATAATTTCAAATTTTTTAAAAAATATTTGAACTATTTTTTTACTCAATCGTCACACTAACAAATAAAAAAGAGGAGTGATTTTAAATGGGTGATATGAGTAATGCAGAAATGATAAAACTATTAATACCGGTGGTTGTGCTTCAGGAAGGCTTATTTGTATATTGTTTAATTGACATTTTAAGAAAAGGAACAAGAAATCTAAATAAAATAATTTGGATAATAATTGCGATAACTGGAACCATTGGATCCATTGCATATCTGCTGGCTGGAAGGAAGAGGTGGGATGATAATGATTAAAATCGAAAACCTTCATAAAAGATACAAAGGTCATAAGGTCCTTAAGGGACTCAATATAGAGGTCAATAAAGGAGAAATATACGGATTTATAGGACATAACGGGGTTGGCAAATCCACTACAATGAATATACTTGCAGGACTTATCAATTTTCAGGAGGGAAAATGCATTATAAATGGAAGAGATAGTTCTTGCAAGGGACTTAGGAATAAAGACATAGGTTACCTGCCTGAAGATCCCAAGTTTTACCCTTATATGAGTGCATGGGAGTATTTGGAGTTTATTGGAAGGATAGGCGGGGAGGCAGGTAACATTATTAAAGAAAAAGCTGCAAAGCTCCTTGAAAGAGTAAAACTTGAAAAAGCGGCAAAAAGGCCTATTGGGGGTTATTCCAGAGGAATGAAGCAGAGGCTTGGTCTAGCTGTAGCCATGTATCATGATCCCTTTGTATATCTTTTAGATGAGCCATCCTCTGCACTTGACCCTGAAGGCAGGCTGGATATGGTAAATATTATTGAAGATCTAAAGAGCCAGGGAAAAACAGTTTTCTTATCCACTCATATTTTAAAAGATATAGAGAGGGTTTGTGACAGGGTTGGGATAATAAATGACGGAAAGATCGTTGTTGAAGATAAGCTTGATTCTCTTATAGGTAAATACATTCAGCCTGTATACGATATTGAGTTTCTGAAAAAGCCTGAAAAAGATATTTCCGACAGGCTTATTAAACTGGATTATGTGGAAAAGATTGATGTTCATGACAATAAGTTTAGTATAACTATAAAAAATGTTGAAAGAGATTCTAAAAATCTGCTTAGAGAAGTAGTAGAATCCAATACGTGTGTTACTTCTATCAATTTAAGAAGGAACAGCCTGGAGGAAATATTTATGAAGGTGGCGAAATAAAATGAAAAGTTTAAATGCATTTTTAAGAAAAGAGTATATTGAGGCAGTGAGGACTCATAAGTTTATAATTATAATTGCAGCCGTAATGTTTTTTGCAGTAGCAGATCCCGCCATGTTAAAGCTTTTGCCCCATATTTTAAAGAACCAGATGGAAATGATCGATATCAGTAAGATGAAGTTTGATCAATTTACAGCTATGGCCAATTACACAAAGGACCTTTTTCAGATAAGCACTTTTGTTATAGTACTGGCTTTATCAGGATTGATTGCAGGTGAAAAAAATAATAAAACATTGACAATACCGGTTTCAATGGGATGTAACGCTTATGGAATAGTAGGAGGAAAGTTCTTACTATATGGAATATTCACAGGTATTGTCTCTATGGCAGGTATGTTGACATCGTACTATTATTCAGGCATAATATTTGGAAATAGCTTTGGTATTATTCCGGCATTAAAGGCTGGTGCACTTTATGGGTTGTATTTCATGTTTGTTGTGAGTGTTGTTAGCTTTTACAGTAGTTTGGTCCAAAAGACTTTCATTGCAGGAATTATGTCACTTGTAACAATATTTTTGATGCGTGGTGCAGAAGGGCTATTCAATTTTAAAAGGCTTTTTCCCACATATATACTGGGAGATGCCAATACATTTAACGCAAGCTTGCAATCTGATACTATTATTTCCATAGCCATAACCCTTTTGGCAATTATAGTACTTAATTTGCTTGCAGCATTGAAGTTGAAAAGGACTGAGCTCATATAACTCTTTATGGGTTTTGGAGTAATCCATAATATTTTAATGATTTGTTAATACCTAATGCTTTTTAAGAGGAAGGGGTAATATTATTGCTTGAGGCTGAACTGCTTGAGTTGGCTAAATCAGGTGACAGAAATGCTCTTAAAAATCTTTTGGAAGCCAATTACAAGGTGGTCTATGGTTATCTTTTAAAGCTAACCATGAATGAAGAGTTGACAAGGGATTTGACTCAGGAAACCATGGCCAGAGCTATTGGCAATATAAATAAGTTTAAGGGCGGATCCAAGTTTTCTACCTGGCTGGTTTCCATTGCATCAAACCTATTTAAGGATGCAATGAAGAAAAAAGGGCAAAACCATGAAGATATAGATGAAATAGTGAACCTGGATGCAGGTGAAGATGTAGAGGAAGCTGTGCTCACAAGAGAAATGCTTATGGGTTTAAAGAAGGCATTGGCATCTATTCCGACAGAAATGAGGCAGGCCTTTATTCTAAAACACTATTACAATTACAGCTATGAGGAAATAGCAAGCATACTGAACTGCCCCATTGGGACTGTGAGGTCAAGGATTCACTACTCAATAAAAAAGCTAAAATCGGTTTTGGACGGAGGTATTTCTAATGAGTAAATGCTGTAAAGAATATGAGGATATTCTTATAGATATATATTATGGAGAAGCGGAAATTAATGATGAAATTAAGGCCCACATTGAAAGCTGCAATAATTGCCGTGAATTTCTAAATGAAATGGAAGGGCTTGGGGATCAACTAGCACTTTTAGATATGGATATACCAATTGATGATTCTCTTATAAGGAATGCATTTAATTCTGTAGATGAAAAGACAGCAAAAAAGAGAAAGATAATTGATTTTCTGCTTTTTTTGGTAATGTCAATTGGAATATTCTCTGCCATTTTTGTTCTTGCATATAAGGGATATGGGAAATACCTGCTTTATGGACAGATCGGGATCTTCTTTTTAGCACCGTTTAGCTTAATAGCCTTTTTTAGGGGAAGAAGATTAAAGGAGGGAATGTAAAATGAAGGAGTCATTTTCTTATTGGATGCTGATCCCTCTATTTATTTTGCTTTTTACCCAGGGAGCATGGATTTTTAATGATGCTTCCAAAAGAGGACATAATAAATGGTTATGGGGATTATTCGGGTTGTTGAATGTACCCTCAAATCTAATTGTTTATCTCATCGTTACAAGAGCTGTGCCAAAGTCAGGCCCATGCCAGGACTGTGGAAAAAAGGTCAGAAATGATTATAGATACTGTCCTCACTGTGGTGTTTCCAACAGCAATTTTGGTAAAAATAAATAAATTTTATATATGGACCTTTACAGTTATTATATAAAAAACTCTTGGAAAAGAGTTTTTTGACTTTTTAAACTATTGCTATTATAATTAATAGAGGTTTGGCAATAACAAAAGAATAATTGATTTTAATCAATTTTAATATATAATGGAGTAGTTAATGTTGAATATTATTAACAAAGGATTGCTGGAAGAAGTAAAGAGGATTATAAGTTTTTCCATTATAGGTATACTTAATTCACTTATAACATGGTGTGTAGATGAAGGTTTAAACAGCCTTTTTAATGTTGGCGGAAATGTATCTTATTCAATAGGCTATTTTGCGGGAATGGTAAATTCATATATCCTTAACAGCATATTCACATTTAACAGCAAATCGGATTTTAAAAAATCCAAAGGTAAGATGGTAAAGTTTTTTGTTATTAACATACTCTCATATTTGGCTTCACTTGGAGCAAAGAACCTAGGAGCAATGCTATTTTCAACCGAGAATTTAAATTGGATAAACAGTCTTTATGGAATTGCTACAGCACAGGTGGTAAATTATCTGGGTTACAAGTTGTGGGTTTATAGAGATAAGGTTAAAAATAAAAATTTATAATATAAATTGAGTATATTATTGCATACCTCTGCCATGCGGAGGTATGCATATAATATGCCGTAATTTAAAGGAAGGCAGGTTAAAAAATAAATGATACATGCAAGCGGCATATCTCTAAGGTATGGAGGACGTGCCTTATTTGAAAATGTTGACATTAAATTTACAGCTGGTAATTGCTACGGGCTTATTGGTGCCAATGGTTCGGGTAAATCAACTTTCTTAAAAATCCTTTCAGGAGAAATTGAAGCGAATAAGGGTGAGGTTATCATAAGCCCTGGTGAAAGACTGGCTGTTTTAAAGCAGAATCATTATGAGTTTGATGAATTTGATGTGCTAAAGACAGTTATAATGGGACATAAGAGACTATGTGAAATTATAGATGCAAAAGAAATCCTGTATGCGAAGCCGGAGTTTTCAGAAGAGGATGGAATCAAAATTTCGGAACTGGAAGCAGAATTTGCAGAGCTTAATGGATGGGAAGCAGAGTCTGAGGCTGCCACTTTATTAAATGGTCTTGGAATAGGAGAGGAACTCCATTACAAAAAAATGAAGGATATTGACGGAAACCAAAAGGTCAGGGTACTTCTTGCTCAAGCCTTGTTTGGAAATCCTCATGTTCTTCTTCTGGATGAGCCTACCAACCATTTGGATATTGAGTCAATCACGTGGCTGGAAAATTTCCTGTACAACTTTGAAAATACTGTTATTGTTGTATCCCATGATAGACATTTTCTAAATAAGGTATGTACACATATCGCTGATATAGATTTCGGCAAAATACAGATGTATGTTGGAAACTACGACTTCTGGTATGAATCAAGCCAGTTCGCACTCCAACAGGCAAGGGATGCAAACAAAAAGGTAGAGGCCAAGATTAAAGATTTGCAGGAGTTTATCCAACGCTTCAGTGCAAATGCATCAAAGTCCAAGCAGGCTACATCACGTAAGAAGCTTCTTGATAAGCTGACGCTTGAAGACATAAAGCCGTCTTCCCGTAAATACCCCTTTGTGGATTTCAAGCCGGACAGGGAAGCTGGTAACGATCTGCTTTTAGTATCCGGATTAAGTAAAACTGTTGAAGATGAAAAGCTTATAAACGATATGAGCTTTATTGTAAATAAGGGTGATAAAATAGCATTTGTAGGACCTAACGGACTTGCAAAAACTACTTTGTTTAAAATTTTGACTGATGAAATACAGGCGGACAGCGGGGAATTCAAATGGGGTATAACCACTTCCCAGGCATATTTTCCAAAGGATAACTCATCATATTTTGATGGAGTTGACCTTTCACTGGTTGACTGGTTAAGGCAGTATTCCAAGGATCAGACAGAAACATTCCTTAGGGGCTGGCTTGGAAGAATGCTTTTCTCTGGGGAAGAAGCTTTAAAGAAGGCTTCTGTACTCTCCGGAGGTGAAAAGGTACGCTGCATGCTGGCAAAAATGATGCTTTCAGGTGCAAATGTTCTCATTCTCGATGAGCCTACAAACCATCTGGATTTGGAATCTATCACCGCATTAAACAACGGACTTATAAACTATAAGGGAACAATCCTGTTTGTTTCACACGACCATCAATTTGTTCAGACTGTAGCTAACAGGATAATGGAAATTACTCCTAAAGGCCTCATAGACAGACAGATGACTTATGATGAATATTTGGAAAGTGAAGAGATAGCAGCTCTGAGAAAGAGCATGTATGAATAAAGGATAAGGGAGTCTTATGAGCATTTTAAATGTTGAAAATGTGAATCACGGTTTTGGTGCCAGAAAAATACTGGAGAATGCATCATTCCGTTTATTGAAGGGAGAGCATGTAGGTCTTGTTGGAGCTAATGGAGAAGGCAAGACCACCTTTCTTAATATTATAACAGGCAAGCAGATTCCGGATGAAGGAAAAGTTGAGTGGTGCAACAGAATTACAACCGGTTATCTTGATCAGCATATGGTGCTTACCAAAGGAAAGACTATAAGAGAGGTTCTGCAGGAAGCATTTCAGCATATGTATGATTTAGAGAAGGAAATGCTTGAGATTTATGAAAAAATGGCTGAAGCATCTCCCGATGAATTAAATGCCATGATGGAAGATGTGGGCGAGATTCAAAGTGAGTTGGAGCACGGCGGGTTTTATATGATAGATGTCAAGATCGAGGAAGTTGCAAACGGCTTGGGATTAGGAGAAATCGGCCTTGACAAGGATGTCACCAATTTGAGCGGAGGGCAGAGGTCAAAGGTTCTTCTTACAAAGCTGCTGCTCCAAAACCCTATGATAATGATTTTGGACGAGCCTACCAACTTTCTTGATGAAAACCATATATACTGGCTTAAAAATTACCTTAAGAATTATGAGAACAGTTTTATTCTGGTTTCCCATGATATACCGTTTTTAAATGAGGTTGTGAATGTCATTTACCATGTGGAAAATGCTGTCCTTACAAGGTATTCAGGTAACTATGACCAATTCCAGCAGATGTACCAGTTGAAAAAGCAGCAAAACCAAATTGCTTATGAGAAGCAGCAAAAGGAAATTGAACGCCTGGAGGATTTTGTTGCAAGAAACAAAGCCAGGGCAGCTACAGCTACTTTGGCGAGGAGCCGCCAAAAGAGACTGGATAAGATGGATATCATAGAAAAAGATATTGAAAAGATCAAGCCTACATTTAAGTTCAGAGAGGCAAGGAGTCCAGGCAGATACGTTTTCCAGGCAAATGATCTTGTTATAGGTTATGATGAACCTCTTACCAAACCTCTTAACGTTATACTGGAGAGGGGCAAAAAGGTTGCGATAAAGGGCGTGAACGGCCTTGGAAAAACAACATTATTAAAGACCCTTTTAGGTATTTTACCTCCTGTATCCGGAGGTGTTAAGCTGGATGACTATTTATACCCTGGCTATTTTGAGCAGGAGTCGGAATATGGCAATACAAGGACGGCTTTAGAAGAAGTGTGGAAGGATTATCCCGGCATGTCAAATGCAGAAGTAAGAGGGCCTTGGCCAAATGCGGGCTGACCAACGAACACATTACCAGCCAGATGATGGTGCTAAGCGGTGGTGAAAGTGCAAAGGTAAGGCTTTGCAAGCTTATGCTTAAGGATATTAACTGGCTTGTGCTGGATGAACCTACAAACCACCTTGATGTAGCTGCAAAGAGTGAACTTAAGAATGCACTCAAGGATTTTAAAGGTACAATACTTCTGGTAAGCCATGAACCTGAGTTTTATGAGGACTTTATAACAGATGTTTGGAACGTGGAAAATTGGACCACCAAAATTGTTTAGGTGTAAATTTAGATAAAAAATAAAAGGCAAAGAAACTGAATCTTTGCCTTTTATTTTTTTAGAAAGTTTTCTTTAAAATATTTATAAAAGTTTCTTTAAATTTGCTTAAAAATGGAACTAATATCATAAATATTAAGTCTAACAAATAAAAAACAATAAGAAAGGGTGTATCAAAGTGAAAAGAAAAATATCAATATTATTATCAGTAATCATGGTTTTATCTGTACTTTTTTATGTGAATGCTTTTGCCGGTGTGGACAGTGGTTTGGAGAATGCTGTAAAGCTGGTAAAGAGCAAAATAGATATTCCAGCTGATTATAAGGTTTTTAATTTTAGTAATGGAACTGAGAGAAATAAAAAAGTGTGGTCAATGGATTGGAGTACAAAAGAAGGAGGCAGTGCCATAAGTGTCACTGTGGATGAAAAGGGCAACATAATCAGGTACAATAACATGAAGCCTACATTAGGCCAAAGGACTCAAAAGCTTCCAAAGTTAAGCAAACAGGATGCAAAAGCAAAAGCAGATGCATTTATAAAGAAGGTTTCTTCCGAGTACTTCTCCCAGGTGAGGTATTTAGAGAATATGAACAGGAGTTTAATGGATATCACATACAGCTTTAATTACACAAGAATAGTAAATGGCATATTATTTCCAGCAAATTACATAAACGCATCTGTAAATTCAGATACTGGTGAAGTTCTTTCTTATAGTGCTGTATGGTCTGAAGACGCAGTGTTTCCTTCCACTGAAAAGCTGATTTCGAAAGAGGAGGCTCAAAAGGCTTATATTGAGAAGCTGGGATTGGACCTATACTATAATCTTATAATGGAGGATGGAAAAAAGAGAATATATCCAGTGTATTCGCCAAAAAGACCTTTATATTATATAGATGCAATAACAGGTGAAAAGGTAGAGGTACTTTTTGATAATTCGCCTTATTATGGCGGCTATGAAATGAGCTTTAGTTCAATAGGGGGGCTGAATGAAAAGGGTGCAATGGATCAAGTTTCTCTTACCCCTGAAGAAGCACAAGCAATTGAGAGCGTTTCAAAGATTATATCTAAGGAAGAGACAGAGAAAAAGCTAAGGTCTATTAAGGCATTAGGTATAACTGATGAGTATAAGTTATTGGATGCTACCATAGGGAAGGATTACAGTGATAATGAAGGCCTGATATGGAGACTGAATTTTGTAAAAGATGCTAAGGATAAATTGTATAAGGACTCTGTAAACGTAAGTATAGATGCGAACACCGGAGAGATCAGGGATTTTTGGATGAATTTCAGCAATAGGGACAATGAAAAAGCCAAATATGACAAGGAAACAGCTAAAGCAGCAGTGGAGAAATTTATAAAGGAAATTGAGCCTGACAAGTTTAAAGAAATTGAGCTTGACGAACGTTCCAATCAAGATGAGAAAATTGCTTTATTGGCAGGTATTCAAAGCGAATTTCGCTTTAACTATGTTAGAAAAGTAAATGGTGCAATATTTCTATCAAATTATATGTCTCTTCGGTTTGATGCTGTTACAGGAAAAATAGTAAGCTACAATATGAATTGGGACAAAGTAGAATTCCCGTCTCTGGATAAGGTTATACCAATAGATAAAGTATACTCTAAGCTGTTCAATGATGTTGGATTGCAGCTTCAGTACAAACAAAGCTATCCACAGGAATACTTGATGAAATTTCCGGAACTAGGCAATGATAAACAGGAAATAAAGCTTGTATATACTTTGAATTATGAAAAGCCTTCAACATTTGATGCTAATACTGGAGAAATGCTTGGAGAGGATGGCAAACCTTATAAGGGGCCGAATAAATATGAGTATAAAGATATAAAGGGGCATTATGCTGAAAAGTATATAAAAATACTGGCTGAGTATGGCATTGCCTTTGATGAAAGTGAGTTCAAACCTGACAGCAAGATAGTGCAAAAGGACTTTATCAAGATTTTATCAAGCATCATGAATTTTGGATATGGTATTAATATGCTTTCTACAAAAGATAGCAAGCAAATTGATGAGATGTACAAGGTCATGATCAGGGAAGGAATTGTGAAGGAATCGGAGAAGGCACCTGATTCACAGGTTACGAGAGAAGATAGTGTCAAATTTATTATAAGGATGTTAAAATATGATAAGGTTGCAGATATAAAAGGAATTTATAACTGCAATTACAAGGACAAAAATAAAATTAATAAAAACCTTATAGGCTATGTTGTAATTGCAGATGGGCTAAATATTATAAAGGGTTCAAATGGTTACTTTAACCCTCAAAGGTCTTTGACCCGAGCCGATGCATTTATACTTGCGTACAATTATCTTCAGAATTGAAAATTATAGTATTTTTGTGTAACTGGAAGGAAGCTATAACTAATTAGGCATAATAAACCAAAATATACTATAAATAGACTAGATATAAGAAATTAATAATGTTATAATGAAATTGGTTAAAATTATACCAGTACTATACAGATTTGCTATTTTAAAACATGGTTATAGCTAGATTATATTATGATTTTAATTTATATTTTATATATTTAGTCATGATCAAAAAATAACTTCCACTATAAATTTCGCTCATGTGTTGACTTAACTCGTCAACACCGCTGTAGAAAGCGGAAGTAATTTTTCATTCGTGCAGTAAGATAAAAAGCCCATAAGCAGCAGTAGTCTTAACGGATTGTGTTCAGGATTTTAATCACTTTCATTGTGGCATCTTAGGAAAATCAATAAAATCCATAGGATTCGATCAGGGAAGATATACAGGGCATAAAGCGATTTTATATCTGCTGTCATTATTAGAATCGTTAAATCTAATCGATTTTAATTAATGGGAATCGCTAATATATTATTAAAATTTTTTGAAAGGGTGATCGTTTACATGTTTTTAGGAGGTTTATTGGTAGGGGGGTTTTTAGGATTTGCTTGTGCAGCCTTAGCAAGGGCAGCAAGTCTTAACAGTGAACTGAAGGAAAGTAATTAATTTCAGATCGGTGTCCTCCATAAGCCGGAGGCATGTATTTGCTCCGGCTTTTCAATAAACTTAAACGTGTTATTATGAAGATTATTACAGTTATTTACAAGCCTTATGCTAAAAGCATTTAGGCTTTTTTTATTGTCGTGGGAAATTATAGTGTATTTATAGATTTAATGTAAAAAGATTATCTGATAAGATTACAAAAAAGGCTATCGGAAATTGCTTTAAAATGTTAATATTGATAAAGGACTTTTTTGAATTATATATGTTACGAAAAAGATTTACATTGGCAAATGCAGTTGAATCGTCTGCATTTGCAATAATTAAAAATGTAAAATGATTATTGAAAAGATGGAAATTTATAGCGTAAGTTGTATTAGAGTAATTAATGTTTAATGCTGGGGTGCATATATGCATAGAATGGACAGATTTTTGAATTTCATAAGATATATTGGTGATGAATATCTTGGTAATATATTTAAAATTACGGAATTCACCATGATTTTACTGTATTACATAACGTTTATGGTTTTTTTTGCTCAGAATATGATACCTACTGAGTTATATACTATTATAGGACAAATTCAAGGTTTTTTAGCTCTATATGCGGCTTATAGATTTAGATTTTTCGGTTTTGCAATAGTTGTATCATTTGAGGTAGTTCAGGCTGCTTTTATAGTTAGCAGGTTAATATACGAACCTAATTTAAGTTTAGTTGCAGGTGTGGTATCAAAAATTCTAACTATTATATCAATGATAATTGTGGCACTTTTGTCAAATAAACAAGAGCTGCAGAAAAGAGATCTTAGGAGACTGGCAATTACTGATGATTTGACTGATGTATATAATCAAAGGTATTTTAATGCAAGCATTTTTAATGAATTGGAAAAAAGCAAAAAAAAGAGAAAAAGCCTTGGATTAATATTGATTGATGTTGACAATTTTAAAAAATATAATGATATCTATGGTCATGAAATGGGAGATGAAGTGCTGAAATCAACAGCTTCCCTCATAAAGGTTGCTGCCGGCAGCGAGAACTTGGTATTCAGATATGGCGGAGATGAGTTCGCAGTGCTTTTACCAAATTCAGATCAGTTTAATACAACCAGAGTAGCTGATAACATCAGAAGAGAGTTTGAGTCGCAAAGACATTTTTGCTATACTGATGGTATTGGAAGTCAGATATCTTTATCAATGGGAATATCTCAATATCCTGATTTGGCAACTAACAGGGATGAACTTATGAATCAGGCAGATATGGCACTTTATCATTCCAAGAACCTGGGAAAGAATAAGATACATTTTTATCAGGATGTTATCTCCAGGATAAGGAAAGGTATAAGCAAAGACCACCAGCATCTTATTGGTGTATTCAAGACACTTTTAAGCACAATTTCAGCAAAGGATACATATACACTTGGACACTCCGAGAGGGTTTCTACATATGCGGTAATGCTTGGAGAAGCATTAAACCTGGGCCTTAATGAAATCTCTATTCTGCAATATGCAGGGCTTCTGCATGATATTGGGAAAATAGAAATCCCCAAGACAGTACTTAACAAATCCAGCAGCTTGACTTGTGAAGAATTTGAACTTGTTAAAATGCATCCTGTATATAGTGCAAATATTCTTGAGTCTCTGGCAGATATAGATCAATTGGTTGACTTTGTTAAGCATCACCATGAGAAATACAATGGCACTGGTTATCCATCGGGTTTATACGGCAGTCATATCAGCTTGGGAGCAAGAATTCTTTGTATTGCAGATTCCTTTGATGCAATGATTTCAGAGCGTCCATATTGTAGTGCTATGAGTGCTGATGAGGCTTTAGAAGAGCTGGAAAGGTGTGCCGGCCAGCATTTTGATCCAGAGCTTGTAGAAATTTTTTCTTCGATTATGAAGGCAAAAGTTTAGGTATGTTGAAAAAATCACTTCCCGTATAATTTCGCTTTCTAAGTTAACTTAACTTGTAAGCACACGTTCAAAATGGTAAGTAATACCTCAATCAGGTCTTAACAAATTTGACTTAGTTTCATAGGATGATTAATTATCAGCTTGGCACCGCTTTTTAACAGCTCATCTTTTTTTCTGAATCCCCATGTCACACCCACTGCATACATACCTGCATTGTTTGCTGTGTACATATCAACAGATGTGTCACCTAGATACAAAAAGTCCTGTGGATTGACGCCCATAATTGATGCTATTTCCAAGGCACTGGCAGGATCAGGCTTAATAGGTATTGGCTTGCGCTCTCCGAATATAACATCAAATTGCCACTTATCCAGTAGTTTATCAGCTATTTTTTGTGTGAAAGAATGGGGTTTATTTGATAATATTGATAGCTTATATCCTTTTGAAGTAAGATAATTCAGTAGTTCGGGAATGCCTTCATAGAGAACAGTATTATCAGCCCAATGTTTTTCATAATGCTCCTTCATTTGAGCAACAATGCAGTTTATGGTTTCCTCATTCTGCAAATGCTCAGGAAGAGCTTTTTTTGCAAGGTTGTATACACCTTCGCCTACAAGGTACTTGTATTCTTCTATCGCATAAACAGGAAGACCGTTTTTTTGCATAGCATAATTCATGGATTGTGAAATGTCTTTTATGGTATCAAGTAATGTACCATCCAGGTCAAAAAGTACTGCCTTATAACTCATGAATAATTCTCCTTTTTGGTTTTATATAACATATTGATTCTATAAGGTATTTGATTTTACTTAGCATTTCAAAATATACATTATTTCAAGTATTTATTGTAAGCTTATTTTAGCATTTTGATGAATAAAATAAAAGAAAAAATTGGTTTTTTCATATTGACAAATGAGTCTTTACAGATTATAATTTCAGTAATTCGTTAATTTAGTGCTTTAGCGAATTAAAGTGTTAAAGTGAGGGCGATGATATGAGTAAATGGAAAATTTACACTCCGGAAGGGGTCCAGGATATACTTTTTAATGAGTGTTATCTTAAAAGAAATCTAGAAGTAAAGCTTAGAAGCATATTTAGAAGTTCCGGATACCAGGAGATAGAAACTCCTACATTTGAATTCTATGATGTGTTTTCAGAAGATTCTGACATGACTCCGCAGGAAAATATGTTTAAGTTTTTTGACCAGCAGGGAAGGATTCTTGTACTAAGGCCTGAAATGACAATACCTGTTGCAAGGATATCGGCTACAAAGTGCAAGGATATTTCGGTGCCTGTAAGGTATTCATACATAGGCAATACATTCAATTATAACGAACTTGGCGGCGGAAAGCAGAAGGAGTTTACCCAGGCGGGTATTGAGATGGTGGGTGTTAATACCCCTGAAGCAGATGCAGAGGTTATTGCAACAGCTATAACTGCCGTAAAGGCTATGGGGCTTGAAAGCTTCCAGATAGATATAGGCCAGGTGGAGTTTTTTAAAGGACTGATGGAAGAAGCCGGGATAGCCGATAATGACATTGAGCAAATGCGAGTACTTATTGATAGAAAGGATTTTCTTGGTGTAGAAGAACTGGTTAAGGGACAGGATATCAAAGAAGATCTTAAAGAACTTATTTTCAGTCTGCCAAGATTGTTTGGATCAATTGATGTAATTGAAAAGGTTGAGAAGATTACATTAAACAAGAGGTCTTTAAATGCACTGAATAATTTGAGAAAGGTTCTTCAAATTCTTGATGACTATGGTTACAGTAAATATGTTTCTGTTGATCTGGGAATGGTAAGAAGCCTTAATTACTATACAGGTATTATATTCAGGGGATTTACTTACGGAGCAGGGTTTCCTATATTAAGCGGTGGAAGGTATGACAGCCTGGTTGGTAAATTTGGAAAAAGTACACCTGCAATAGGTTTTTCTCTTGGAGTAAACATGATTATGATAGCTCTTGACAGGCAGAAGATAGATACTGAGAAGCCTAAGATTGACACATTGGTATGCTACATGAATGAAGGAAGAAAGGCAGCGTTTAAAGTGGCTCAAGAATTGAGAAGGCAAGGCCTTGCTGTTGAAATCGATGTGGCATGCCAGGGTGTAGAACAGCTGAAAGGTTATGCTGCAAGCAAGAAAATTGGCGGCATTATTTTGATTAAGGATGATGAAAACATAGAAATTCATAATTTAGAGACTGGAGAAGCTTCAAAGGTTACATTTGCGGAGCTGATAAGGCATGATTGAGTCATTACTGAGGAATGCCTTAGAAATAACTTCGTATTCTCGAGAACAAAATCCCGACGGTTTAACGGGGTTTTGGGCGATGAGAATCGGATGTTATTTCTTAGCCATTACAAGCAGCGATAATTGATTAAAAAGATAGAGTGAAGGGATGGTTTTATTATGAGGTACTTGACTATAGCCCTTTCAAAAGGGAGGCTTACCGAGTTATCCATTGAACTTTTTGAAAAGATAGGGATTGATTGTTCAGAGCTCAAAGGCTCTTCAAGGAAGCTTATTTTATGTGATGAAAAAAACAAGATAAAATTTTCCTTGCAAAACCAAGTGATGTTCCTACATATGTTGAATACGGAGCAGCAGATTTAGGTATAGTAGGTAAGGATACTCTTATGGAGGAAGGACGACATCTATATGAGGTTTTAAATCTTGGGTTTGCAGCTTGTAAAATGGCTGTAGCCGGACCTGCAGAGCTGCAGGGGAAATTGGATGAGCTAAACAATAAGAGGGTTGCAACAAAATATCCTAGAATTGCAAGGGACTACTTTGAACATAAACGCAAGGAATCCATTGAGGTAATAAAGCTAAACGGATCTGTTGAATTAGCACCATTGGTAGGGCTTGCCGAAGTTATAGTAGACCTGGTGGAAAGCGGCAGGACTCTAAAGGAGAACGGTCTGGTTGTGTTGGATACCATAGCGGATATTAGTGCCAGAATGGTTGTAAACAGGGTAAGCATGAAGATGGAAAGCGAAAGAATAAACAGCATAATTGATGGAATAAGTAACCAGCTTGAAAAGAGGTGAGGGCTTTGATAAGAATTATTGACTCCAGAAAAGAAGATGATAAGGATTTATTGAAAAAACTTTTGGATAGAAGCCAATTGGACGAAAGTGTTGTGCTGCAGCGAGTTGAAGAAATCGTATCAAATGTTAGAAATAAGGGAAATGCTGCGGTTTTTGAATATACAAAAATGTTTGACAAGGTTTATTTAACAGCTGAAAACATGAGGGTAACCAAAGAGGAACTGGATGATGCCTACAATAACGTGGATAATGAGCTTATAGAGGTTATCAGAAGGGCTAAAGCCAACATTGAGGAGTATCATGTAAAGCAGAAGGAGAAATCCTGGTTTTCCACAGAAAAGGACGGAGTGATACTGGGACAGATATTAAGACCGTTGGAAATTGTGGGAGTTTATGTACCTGGAGGGACTGCTCCGCTGCCCTCATCGGTTTTAATGAATGTGATACCTGCAAAGGTTGCTGGAGTAGAAAAGATAGTAATGGCGACTCCTCCCGGCAAGGATGGGAAAATCAATCCTGTTATATTGGTTGCTGCAAATGAAGCAGGTGCAGATGAGATATACAAAATGGGGGGGGCTCAGGCCATAGCTGCTCTGGCTTTTGGTACTGAGAGTATTCCAAAGGTTGACAAGGTTACCGGGCCAGGCAATATATATGTAAATACCGCTAAGAGGCTGGTATACGGTTACTGTGACATTGATATGTTTGCAGGACCCAGTGAAATAATGGTTGTTGCAGATAAAACTGCCAATGCCAAATTTGTTGCTGCAGACCTTTTGTCACAAGCAGAACATGACGTGCTTTCCGCCTCGGTTTTGGTTACTGACTCGGAAAAGCTTGCTTATGAAGTGAAAAACGAGGTTGAAAGGCAGACAGCCTACCTTGGCAGAAAAGAAATAATTAATAAATCAATTGACGATTATGGTGCCATTGTTATAGTAAATGATATGGAGAAAGCAATTGAATTGGTTAACCAAATAGCTCCCGAGCATCTGGAACTATGCGTGGAAGAACCCTTTGGAATGGTTGGGGAGATAAAGAACGCAGGTGCAATTTTCCTTGGGAACTATGCTTCCGAACCCCTTGGAGACTATTTTGCAGGGCCTAACCATGTTTTGCCTACAAGCGGCACGGCAAGGTTTTTCTCACCTCTTAATGTAGGTGAATTTATTAAGAAGACCAGCCTTATATCATATTCGAGAAAGGCTCTCTCCAACGTTAAGGATGATGTGATACTTTTTGCAGAGTCGGAAGGTCTGTCGGCACACGCCAATGCAATACGTGTCAGATTTGAAAAGGGGGAGTGATTTGAATGAGTAAATTTTGGAGCAAGGCTGCTAAAAACCTGGTTCCTTATGTGCCGGGAGAACAGCCCAAGGATAAAAAATATATAAAGCTTAATACCAATGAGAGCCCGTATCCCCCATCACCAAGGGTGATAAAAGCCATAAAGAATGCGACAAACAGTGACTTGAGGCTGTATCCTGATCCGGAATTTCATGAATTAAGGGAAACGGTGGCTAAATATTATGGACTTACAAAGGAGGAAGTATATGCAGGCAACGGTTCAGACGAGCTTTTAGCCTTTGCATTCCAAGCTTTCTTTGATCCGGGTAAAAAGATACTTTTTCCTGATATAACCTATTCTTTTTATCCTGTTTATTGCAGACTATACAATTTAGACTATGAAACCGTACCCTTAGATGATGAATTCAATGTACCGGTTAATGAATTCCTAAGAGAAAACGGTGGGATAATAATATCCAATCCCAAAGCACCAACGGCGAAATATATGGGTATTGATGAGATAAAAACTATTATCCAGTATAACAAAGACAATGTAGTTATAATAGATGAAGCATATATTGACTTTGGCGGTGAGTCGGTGGTCAAATTGATAAAGGAATATAAAAATCTTCTTGTCATTCAGACCATGTCCAAATCAAGATGCCTTGCAGGCTTAAGGCTTGGGCTTGTTATGGGAAGCAGTGAGCTTATTGACGGCATAATTCGAATAAAGAATTCATTCAACTCATATCCAGTTGACCGCCTTGCTTTAGCGGGGGCAGTAGAGGCCATAAGGGATGAGGAGTATTTTAAAGAAACAGTTGCGAAGATTATAAATACCAGAGAGTGGGTTGCCTTAAGGCTCAAGGAAATGGGATTTGAGGTTTTGGATTCAAGGGCCAATTTTCTATTTATAAGCCACAGTAAAATGAATGCAGAAGTGATATTTAATCACTTAAGGGAAAACGGTATCCTTGTAAGATTCTTTAAAAAACCCAGGATTGACAATTATCTAAGGGTCAGCATAGGTACCGACAGCGATATGGAAGAGTTTATAAAAGTATTAGAAATGTTAATTTTATAAAAATGTTATAGTATTATTATTATTTAATCTGTTATAATAAATTGGGCCAATATAGTAAAAATCAATTAAGTGTTTTAGTAGTAGAATCAGAAGTAAATATTTCAATTAATTTGGAAGGCCTTAATACAGCTATATGAGGTGGTTACGGGTGGATAGAAAGGCACAGGTTAGCAGAAAGACATTTGAGACTGATATTTCATTGAGCATTAATATTGACGGTAAAGGTGAAGGAAAGATAGAAACCGGGATAGGTTTTTTTGACCATATGCTTACTCTATTTACCAAACACGGGCTTTTTGATATGGACTTAAAGGCAATGGGTGACTTGCATGTTGATTGTCATCACACCATTGAGGATGTAGGTATAGTATTGGGACAGGCAATATCCAAGGCTTTGGGGGATAAAAAGTCAATAAAGCGTTACGGAATGTCTTATGTTCCAATGGATGAGGCATTGGCTATGGTGGTATTAGACCTTGGAGGAAGGCCGTACCTGGTCTTTGATGCTGAATTTGGTTCTGAAAGAGTTGGAAATATGGATACTGAAATGGTGGAGGAATTTTTCAGAGCAGTGTCGGTAAATGCGGGAATGAATCTGCATGTGAAAATGTTATACGGCTCCAATTCCCACCATATTATTGAGGCTATCTTTAAGGCTTTCGGCAGGGCATTGGATGAAGCTGCCAGGATTGACAATAGAATTGAAGGTGTAATGTCAACAAAAGGCACAATATAAACTACTTTTCATAATGAAAAAGTATGAGTAACATATATAGGGATTTAAAGATTTAAGGAGGAAAATAGAAATGTTAATTAATGATACTGATTTTATAAAACGCCCGCTGCATATTAAGGGCAAGGTTAGAAATGTGTATGATCTCGGAGATAAGCTGCTTATAGTTGTGACAGATAGAATTTCAGCTTTTGACGTTGTTTTTCCAAACCTTATTCCTAATAAGGGAAAGGTTTTAAACAGCATATCGGAGTTTTGGTTCGATTATACAAAGGATGTAATAGACAACCATGTTATTACCACTGATGTAAGCCAATATCCTGATGAATTTTCCCAGTTTACGAATGAGCTTCAGGGAAGATCAATGCTTGTTAAAAAGATAAAAATGGTTGAAGCTGAATGTATAGTAAGAGGCTACCTTGAGGGATCAGGGCTCAAAGATTACCAGAAGACAGGGACAATATGCGGACTTAAACTGCCGGCAGGCTTAAAGCAGGCAGAAAAGCTTCCTGAGCCAATATTTACACCATCAACCAAAGCTGCTGAGGGGCATGATGAGAATGTGAGCTTCCAGGTTCTTGAGAATACCATAGGAAGTGAGCTTGCAAATAAGCTTAAGGACATAAGTTTGGCACTTTATCTAAAAGCAAGTCAACATGCGGAAAGCAGAGGATTAATCCTTGCAGATACAAAATTTGAGTTTGGAATATTAGATGGCAAGCTTGTTATAGGCGATGAAATGTTTACACCTGATTCATCAAGATTCTGGGCTATGGATGAATATGAGCCTGGAAGACCTCAGAAGAGCTTTGATAAGCAATACCTGAGAGAATATCTTGAGGCATCAAACTGGAACAAGCAGCCTCCAGCTCCAATGCTTCCTGAAGATGTTGTTAAAAAGACTGAAGCAAAGTATATTGAGGCATATGAACGTATTACCGGCAAGAAGCTTGTTTAGGAGTGATATTCTTTGATCGCGATAATTGATTATGGTGTAGGAAATTTAAGAAGTGTTGAAAAAGCTTTTGCCTATATAGGATGTGAAGCTATAATATCATCAGACCCTGAATTTGTATTAAAGGCCGATGGAGTCATTCTGCCTGGAGTAGGTGCATACTCCGATGCCATGGATAATCTTAAAAAGGCAGGAATGGTTGATGTGGTAAAAAGTGTTATTGCTGATAACAGACCATTTTTGGGTATTTGTCTTGGTATGCAGCTTCTTTTTGATCACAGCGAAGAAGGTGGAAATGTACCTGGCTTGGGTGTATTCAAAGGCACCATTAAACAGCTTCCATTGGATATGAACCTTAAAGTTCCGCATATGGGTTGGAATTCTCTCACAATTTCCAGGGACTGTCCGTTGTTCAAGGGTTTGCCCGATAATCCGTACGTTTACTTTGTGCATTCATATTATCTGGATGCAGAAAATAAAGATATAGTAAAAGCAGCAACAAATTATGGAATTGAGTTTGATGTTGCAGTTGGAAGCGGTAATGTTTTTGCAACCCAGTTTCATCCTGAAAAAAGCGGTGAAGTTGGTTTGACAATTTTAAAAAATTTCAAGGAACTATTATAATGAAATGTGGTTATCCACTTTTTAATCAGATATTAAAGTTCGGGAGGAATCCAAATGAAAATTTATCCGGCTATTGATGTTAAAGACGGAAGATGTGTAAGACTGGTGCAGGGAAAATTCAGTGATGTAACGGTGTATGCAGATGACCCTGTAGATATGGCGTTAAGATGGGAGAAACTTGGAGCTGAATACCTCCATGTGGTTGATTTGGACGGTGCCAGGGTTGGTGAACCTGTAAATACTGCGGTCATTAGCAAAATGGCAGTTAATCTGGGTATTCCGGTGCAATTGGGTGGAGGAATCCGTTCAATAGAAATGATTGAGATTCTTCTTTGTAAAGGCATACAGCGAGTTATTCTCGGGACATCTGCAGTTAATGATCAGGAGCTCGTTAAAAAAGCAGTTGATACATTTGATAATAATCTTGTAATAGGAATTGACGCAAAAAATGGGTTTGTTGCTATAGAAGGATGGGCCAAGACCAGCAGCTTTACTGCAATCGAATTTGCAAAAAAGATGGAAGAGCTTGGAGCTAAAACAATAATTTATACTGATATAGACACTGATGGAATGTTGTCCGGTCCTAACCTTAAAGCGATGGAAGACATGGTTAAGGCAGTGAACATAGAAATTATTGCTTCCGGTGGGGTTAGCAGTATTGAGGACATAAAGAACCTCAAAAATGTTGGCGTTTCAGGAGCAATTATAGGTAAAGCGTTGTATACTGGAAATATTGATTTGGCTGAGGCAATAAAAGTTGCCAAATAAATTGCCAAATAAAAAGAGGTTGTTTAATTATGCTGACAAAAAGGATTATACCCTGTCTTGATGTTCATGCAGGGAGAGTTGTAAAAGGTGTTAATTTTGTTAATATAAAGGATGCCGGTGATCCCGTTGAAATTGCTGCCGTATATGATAAGGCAGGGGCAGACGAGCTTACTTTTCTGGACATAACTGCTTCAAGTGATGCAAGAAGTATCATTCTTGATGTAGTTAGGAGGGTTGCTGAGCAGGTGTTTATTCCTTTTACTGTAGGTGGAGGAATAAGATCGGTGGATGATTTCAAGGAGATTCTCCGTGCAGGTGCAGATAAGATATCTGTAAACTCTGCGGCCTTAAAAAGGCCGGACCTCATATCTGAGGCTGCATGGCGGTTTGGAAGCCAATGCGTTGTTGTAGCTATTGATGCCAAGAAAAATTCTGAAAGAAACAGCTGGGATGTATACCTTAACGGCGGCAGGGTAAATACCGGTAAGGATGCAATAGAGTGGGCCGTCGAGGCTGAAAAGCTTGGAGCGGGCGAAATACTTCTTACCAGCATGGATTGCGACGGTACAAAGGCAGGATATGATATAGAACTTACAAGAAAAATATCTGAAAATGTAAAAATTCCTGTTATTGCTTCCGGTGGTGCAGGTACTATGGAGCACTTTTATGAGGCTTTGACGGATGGCAAGGCTGATGCAGTATTGGCTGCATCCTTGTTCCATTTCAGGGAAATGGAAATTTGCGATCTGAAGAGCTATCTAAGGGAAAAAGGTATTGAAGTAAGGCATGAATAAAAAAATACTTACGCTTTCTAAAATCAGTACCAATAATAAATGATTTAAGGGGTCAGATAATATGGATTATTTAGCAACAAACTTAAAGTTTGACAGTAATGGTCTTATTCCTGTAATAACACAGGATTATAAGACAAATGAGGTCTTAATGCTTGCTTACATGAATAAGGAAGCCTATGAGAAAACAATTGAGACCAAGAAGGTTCATTATTGGAGCAGAAGCAGAAGCAAGCTGTGGTTAAAAGGTGAAACATCCGGCCACTACCAGTATGTCAAGTCAATATGTGTTGATTGTGATAATGATACATTGCTTATTAAGGTTGAGCAGGTTGATGCTGCATGTCATACAGGGCACTACACATGTTTTTACAGGGATGTAAATGCTGATGGAAGTGTAAAAGAGAATGCTGAGGAAGTAAAGCCAGTTGGTGACAAATCTGCCATTCTACAAGAAGTATATAATGTGATTGCCGACAGAAGGATAAATCCGAAAGAAGGCTCTTACACAAACTATCTCTTTGATAAAGGTATAGATAAGATACTTAAGAAGGTTGGGGAAGAATGTGCTGAGGTAATAATTGCTTCAAAGAATAAAGCTGCCAGCGAAATAAGATATGAAATTGCCGATCTTATCTATCATTTATTTGTTCTGATGGTGGAGAGGGATGTGAAGCCGGAAGATATTTATGATGAATTAAAGGGAAGACGTTAGTATCTTAATGTTCATAATCAAATTATATATTAACACTTTTAATATAAAAAGAATGTCTCAATGAATTTAGTGAGGCATTTTTTATGTATGTACCATAATATCTCATGACAAGCCTGAACCTCTATAAGGAATTTTTTACATAACCTAATTAATTGCTTTCTGGATTTTAAAAATACATGTAATATCGAGATATTTGGTAAAATATAATGTATTGCAAATATAAATTTAAATAAATCATGATAATTGGTTGAATTTGAACTTATTTCCCGAATGAAATATTTGCTTATAAATTGGATATTATATAATATAATATTAGCACTCAATGATGGTGAGTGCTAATAAAATAAAAGCAAGGAGGTTATACCTTTATGAGAATAAAACCTTTAGGTGAAAGAGTAGTTATTAAGATGTTGGAAAGTGAAGAAACAACAAAAAGCGGAATAGTTTTACCAGGAAGTGCCAAGGAAAAACCACAGGTTGCAGAAATTGTTGCTGTAGGACCTGGTGCTATTGTTGAAGGTAAGGAAATTAAAATGGAAGTTAAGGTTGGAGACAAAGTACTTATAAGCAAGTATGCTGGAACTGAAGTTAAATTCGACGGTCAGGAATATACAATATTAAAGCAGAGCGACATATTAGCTGTTGTTGAATAACCTGATAAACTTCATATAATTTAATCAAGATTCAAAAAAGGAGGCTATACTAATGGCGAAAGATATCAAATTTGGTGAAGAAGCTAGACGTGCGTTAGAAAGCGGCGTTAATCAGCTTGCTGATACAGTAAAGATTACACTTGGTCCAAAAGGAAGAAATGTAGTTCTTGATAAGAAATTCGGTGCACCTCTTATTACTAATGACGGTGTTACAATTGCTAAAGAGATCGAATTGGAAGATAGATTCGAAAACATGGGAGCACAGCTTGTTAAAGAAGTAGCAACAAAGACAAACGATGTTGCCGGTGACGGAACAACTACAGCTACATTGCTTGCTCAGGCTATCATCAGAGAAGGACTTAAGAACGTTGCAGCTGGTGCAAACCCTATGATCCTTAAGAAGGGTATTTCTAAAGCAGTTGAAGCTGCTGTTGAAGGAATCATACAAAACAGCCAGAAGATCAAAGGTAAGGAAGATATCGCAAGGGTTGCTTCCATATCAGCTAATGACGATGTAATTGGTACTCTTATTGCAGATGCAATGGAAAAGGTTACTAATGACGGAGTTATAACAGTTGAAGAATCAAAAACAATGGGAACTAACCTCGAAGTTGTTGAAGGTATGCAGTTTGACAGAGGTTATGTATCACCATACATGGTAACTGATACAGAAAAAATGGAAGCTGTATTGGATGATCCGTATTTACTCATTACTGACAAGAAAATAAGCAATATCCAGGATGTATTACCTCTCTTAGAGCAGATAGTACAGCAGGGTAAAAAGCTTGTTATTATAGCTGAAGATGTTGAAGGCGAAGCTCTTGCAACATTATTGGTAAACAAATTAAGAGGAACATTTACTTGCGTTGCTGTTAAAGCACCAGGTTTTGGTGACAGAAGAAAGGCTATGCTTCAGGATATAGCTATACTCACAGGTGCAGAAGTTATAACTGAAGATTTGGGCCTTGATATAAAAGAAACAACTATTTCACAGTTAGGTAGAGCAAGACAGATTAAGATTCAGAAGGAAAATACTATTATCGTTGATGGTGCAGGAAGTCAGGAAGATATTAAAAAGAGGGTTGCTTCAATAAAAGCACAAATCGAAGAAACTACTTCTGACTTTGACAGAGAAAAACTCCAGGAAAGACTTGCCAAATTGGCTGGTGGAGTTGCTGTTATCCAGGTTGGTGCTGCAACTGAAACCGAAATGAAGGAAAAGAAATTAAGAATAGAAGATGCACTTGCTGCAACTAAGGCAGCTGTTGAAGAAGGTATTGTTGCTGGTGGCGGTACTGCACTCATCAACGCTATTCCAAATGTAGCTAAGCTTCTCGATGGAAGCATAGGCGATGAAAAGACAGGTATACAGATCATATTGAGATCACTCGAAGAGCCTGTAAGACAAATCGCTGCTAATGCAGGACTTGAAGGTTCTGTTATCGTTGATAAAATTAAGAGCAGTAATACAGGTATCGGTTTTGATGCACTCAATGAAAAGTATGTTAATATGATTGAATCTGGTATAGTTGACCCAGCGAAGGTTACAAGATCTGCATTGCAAAATGCTGCTTCTGTAGCATCAATGGTTCTTACAACTGAAAGCATTGTTGCAGATAAGCCTGAAAAGGAAGCTCCAATGCCAGGTGGAGGAATGCCAGGCGGAATGGGCGGAATGTATTAATAAGTAATTCTATAATCATTACTTAAGGAATGCCTTAGAAATAACTTCATATTCTCAAGGACAAAATCCCGGCGATTTAACGGGGTTTTGGACGATGAGAATTGGATGTTATTTCTTAGCCATTACTTAATAAAGCTCTTCCTGAAAATTTTATAATTAGGGGCTGCTGCAAAATACTGTTTTGCTGCAACCCCTAATTAAATGTATGGGTATAACCTTAAACAAGATTAAACCCGAGTTTTATCACCATTTCAGGATCCAAATAGCCGTCCTGATGCATGCAATATACCTTGCTTCTTAATTCATTAGGTATCATATCTTTAAGCTTATTTATAGATAAATGGGCGTTTTTATCATAGTCAATGCCGCATGTATCCTGATACATCATATCCAGATTACCGTCTTTTAAAAGTGCTAATACATCACCCGGGATATTATTGGCGTCACCGCTGTAATATATTTTTTTATTATCCGTTTCCATTATAAAACCGAATGCGGGTATGGTTTCAACATGTGGAACCTTTATAAAACCAAGCTTTATTTTACCAAGACAGATATCATCTATGGTTAAATTCATATCGCTTATAAGGCTGCACATCTCATCTTTTACTCCAATTGCTTTAAAATAACTTTTCATGAGCTCTTTATCCGGGAAATATACTGTAGGCTTAATTTGATTATAGTAATATGGGTAAAAAATGACTTCTCCCAGGCTTCCGCAGTGGTCAGGATGGGTGTGGGTTATGACTATATGAAGGCTTTTTAGCCCGTTAAAAAGATTAAGTTCCTGGAGTTTGTGAAAAACTGTACCTCCGGCATCAATTAGAAGCATGCTGTCGTTTTTCCTTATATAGCAGCTATTGTTACCAAGCTTTGTGTTAAATGCACTGCCTTTTCCTATAAAATTTAGCATTATACTCACCTCGAATTAATTTTACGATCTAATTTTGTTCTTTTCAAGGGAAATTGATTTCCCTAGATATAAAAAATAATTAATAATTTCACTTCACATAACAGAAAAATAGGTTTAAAATATATTGATAGCACTTACAAAATACAGAAAACTGGGGAGAATATAAATGGATATATTTATAGAGAAGCTCATTAGAAAAAAAAGGACAACGAGAGATTACCTTATTGTTGCAACAGTTATTTATTTAGCTTTAGGAGCAAATTTTATAGCTATAATGGTACCTTTGTTAAGGGGAATTACACTTTTGTTTTCGGGCATTTGTATATATTTTGTTGTTAGGCGTACCTACATTGAGTATGAGTACTCGCTTACGAACAATGAGCTGGATATTGACATCATTGTAGCTAAAAAGAACAGAAGAAGGTTATTTACTGCAAATTGTAAGGAATTTGAAATGTTTGGAAGGATAGACCACGATAAATACAATGAGGTTAAAACAATAGAAAAAAAGATTATGGCAATAACTTCTAAAGACTCAAAGAATGTTTATTTTGTAGTTCTTCAGTTTGAAGGTACACGGACTTTGTTGTTATTTGAACCTGATGAAAGAATGGTTGAACATATCACAAACTGTATTCCAAGAAAAGTGTTTAAGTAATAAATTTGTAACCAATTCTTAATGATTTATTCAAATACACCATGTATAATTTGTCATATGGTGTATTTTTATGTCTGAAAAATTATCTTGATAAACCACTTGTATAATATTCCAATATGCTGATTGGGGGAAATGTATTTTGAATAAAAGGTTAAAAATTATTTCTATAGTTACAATAATGATGTCGATTATTGCAATTATGGCCATTTCTGTTTATATTGTTTATTTTGCACCGAATAACACTATTGTACAGGCATTTGATGAGGGAAAATTAAATCTTGTCATTGGAGACAAGATAATTGATGATGGAAGACCTGTTATTAAGAATCAGGAGATTCTTCTGCCTCTCGATATTATTAAAGAACATGTAGATCCATATATATATTTGGATGAAAAATTGAAAAAGGTTATTGTTACCACCAATGATAAAGTAATACGGATGAATTTAAACAGTCCTGAAGCTCTTATTAATAACAAACCAGTCAATCTTAAGAACCCAGCAATTGAAGAAAATAAGGTGGTATATGTTCCATTGTACTTTCTTGATGACTTTTATAGCATTAAGGTTAACTACTTAAAGGATAAAAATGTAATTATAATTGACAGAAAAGGGACAAGTATTAAGGCGGCAGAACCGGTTAGCGAGAAGGCGGTTATAAGAAAGGGAGAATCGATTAAATTTCCCATATACAAAAAGTTTGATATGCAGGAAGAGCTGCAAAATAAAATGACGGTATTTGGTGACAGCGGGGAATGGCTTAAGGTAAGGTCTCAGGATGGTATAATAGGCTTTATTCAAAAGAAGTACGTTAAGGTAACAAATCAACAGTTAGATGCAGCTAAAGATACTGATAAGGCCAAAGATACAGATAGTGCTAGAGGATTATGGAAGCCCCAGCATGGAAAGATAAATTTGGTATGGGATGCCATTTATAAAACCAATACAAAAGGTTGGGTTGATGAAGACAGGATCCAGGGCCTTGATGTTGTTTCACCTACATGGTTTGAAGTCAAGGACGGAAAAGGTACCATGGTTAACAGGGCTAGTTTACCGTATGTTGAATGGGCACACAAGAATAACTACAAGGTTTGGGCACATTTAAGCAATAACCTTGGAGGCCCAAACAATACCGGTGTATTTCTTAATAATACAGATGCCAGAGAAATTGTAATAAATAAAGTATTGGAATATTCAGCACAGTATAGGTTGGATGGAATAAACATTGACTTTGAGGATATTAATCTTAGGGACAAAGATGTACTAACTCAATTTGTAAGGGAGCTTAGTCCATTGCTAAAGGAGAAAGGGCTTGTTGTGTCAATGGATATTACACCGGTAAGCAATAATGAGAATTGGTCATTATGCTATGATAGAAAGGTGCTGGGAGAAACTGTAGATTATATAATGCTTATGGCATATGACCAGCACTGGGCTGAATCTCCTGAGGCCGGCTCGGTGGCTCAGCAGAGTTGGGTTGAAAACAGTGTAAAAAGAACCCTTGATTTTATACCCAAAGAAAAATTGTTATTGGGCCTTCCCTATTATACAAGGGTTTGGGTAACTGAGAGCGGCAAAAGATTAAGAAGTGTTGCCACATCAATGGGATATGCAAAAAGCCTGATTAAGGAAAATAATGCACAAGTAAGATGGGATGAGGAAAGCGGCCAATTCTATGCCGAATATAATAAGGATAACGGAAGTAACAATAAAATATGGCTGGAAAATGAGGAGTCCATTAATCTTAAATCCTCTCTTGTCCACAAGTACGGTCTTGCTGGTGTGGCGGGCTGGAGAAAAAACTTTGAAGTTTCAGAGGTTTGGAATGTGTTAAATAAGAATCTTAAGGTGCTGGATAGTTATGAGGCATGGCAGTCACAAAACAAAGAGAAAAAGTATGTATATAAGGATTAGTATAAAAAAAGGTTCATTTAATGTGAACCTTTTTTCTTTTATTATCCCCTATGTAATAGGAGCATTATTTTACCGGTAGAATATTACTTAGCCATTACTATATTAAAAGTGCTATTAATCTTACATTTGGCGGAGCAAATAACGAACGGTTGAACGGGATTTGCGACAGACAAATGCAAAAGATTTATCACTTTTTATAAATGAAAAGGATTGTTCATTTTTCATATGGCTTAATCCATAAAGGGGAAGAAGGGATAAATGCATGGACGAGATTGGGCTGGTTATAAAATGTCAGCAGGGGGATATGGAGGCTTATGAAGCGCTTTTTGGCAGTTATTTTAATAAGGCTGTCAGATATGCCTTTTTAATCACAGGGCGTAATGATTTAGCGGAAGATATAGTCCAGGAAGCTCTTATTGAATGCTATAAGGATATAAAGTCGCTTAAAAGCCCTGAAAAATTTAAGTCCTGGTTTTACAGGATTTTAGTTAGAACAAGCTGGCGTGTTAAGTCGAAAGAAAAAGGAAAGGTATCTATTGAGGAATTTGATGGCTGTGACTATAAGAGTATAAATGAGAATCTGAATGATGATTTCGAAAGGCTTGTAGAGAGAAGAGAATCTTCCAGGCTTATAAAAGATGCACTTCATAAATTAAGCTTACCCCTTAGGACTACTGTTGTGCTGCATTATTATAATGACTTGTCCATAAAGGAGATAGCCCAGGTGCTTAAGTGTTTTCAAGGCACAGTAAAATCAAGGCTTCATAATGCGAGGAAGATTCTCCATAAGGAGCTTGTGAAAGAAGGATATGTTTGCGATGGAAAGGAGTGTGGTACTAATGCATGATAAAGAAAAATTTGATGATATAATCCGTGGTTTGTTGGAAGAAGAAGCACAGAATATTGAACCCCGGGAGGAAATAATCAGTGATGTGGGTGAGAAAATAAAAAATATAAAGCAGGCGTCACGACTTAAGAGTGCAGCAAAAAATGTATTTCCAATGAAGCTAAATATTAGGGGATATATGGCTGCGGCTTTGTTGCTTTTTGTTATAGCTCCGGGTCTTACTCTTGTATTCTCAGAAGAAGCCAGAGTGGCAGCTGCACATGGTATTGACGCTGTTAAAAGCTGGATTTATGTAATGAATAAAACAGAGGATGGATATAAGCCTGTAAAAGTGGAAGTAAATAATGATGTTAGTGAAATGGATATAGCATATGACTATACAGGTATGACTGATGAAGAGCTTACAAGAGAGGCTGGGTTTAATATCCATGTACCGTCGGAGCTATTTGGAGGCTATAAGTGTTTTCAGAAGAACAAAGGTGTTAGAAAATCAGACAATGCTACTGTACGTTTGACTGCTATTTATTACAATAAAAACAATACTATTGGTTTAAGCGTTTCAAAGGATAATTATATTGATTTCCTCGAAAATAAAAAGGTTATTGATATTAAGGGCACCAAGTTCTACTGGGTACAAGGGAATGTTAACGGTATATATCCAAATCATGACATGCAGCAAAAGCCTGTGGGCATAAAAATTATTCATATACTTGCATGGGAGTATGAAGGAGCCTTTTATGAGCTTCACAGTACTGATGAAGATATTACCTATGATGTAGCTCAAAAAATGGCGGAGCATTTTATAAACAATATTACAAAGACGTATGACGTAAACAATGATGCCGGTGTTATCAGGTCTCAGTCCTATCTTCCTAAAAGTACAACAAAGGCTGAGATAGAAAATATGCTAGGATTTAAAGTCAAAATTCCCGAAAGCTTACCGGGCAGCTTCATAATAACTTTAAAAATGGTTGGAATGGACCCCATGAACAAGAGCTGTAATATGTTTCGAGGAGAGTATGATAATGGTGATAAAACATTGAACCTAATAATAACCGAAGGAAATTGGCCTGTTATGGAATATGACAGAATCAGAGATATTAAAGATGACTCAAGAATTGTAGTTGTTGAAGGTGTAGAATGCCATTGGAGCTATAGTGATGACGCACACTTCTTAGGCTGGATGGATAACGGTGTATATTACTGTATCAGCTATGAGAGGGGCGATTTTAAATCAATTGACGAAGCGGTTGCAATAGCAAAATCTATTATTAAGTCATGAAATATAAATAACTAAGCAATAAAAACAATTCCTTTTGGATTATATTGTATTAATCTACGGTATTTGGACAAAATAATAAGACTAAAAACAGTTAGTGCAAAACATATAGTGCAAAAGGAGAAATGGTATTGGAAATTATAAAGGAGCAGTTTGAAGTTAGGCAATATAATGGCAAGCTGGACTTTAAGGACATTCCGGAATTGAAGCTGGTTGAAGCAGAACTGATGAAGGCTGTATCAGACACCAATGGTACTGTTAGGGATATGTGCATACACATTTTAGACGCAGGAGGAAAAAGGATAAGACCGCTGCTGGTAATTTACAGCGGTCTTATCTTTGGAGAAAATACACCTGAGCTTTTGCAAACTGCAGTAGCAGCAGAGTTAATTCACATGGCATCTCTTATTCATGATGATATTGTGGATAATTCAGTACTACGGAGGAGCAGACCATCCATAAACAGCATATGGGGTAACAACTTTGCAGTATTAGGCGGCGACTATTTGTTTGCAAAAGCTTTCGGAATTCTTTCTTCAAAGAACTTGAACTGCGGGATGGAGTATATGGTTGAGGCCATACAGAGCATGTGTGGGGGTGAGATTGTTCAGGCTGAGGATAGATTTAATTGCGATTGCAGCCTGGAAGAATATTATGAAAAAATAGCCTGCAAAACTGCAATTCTGTTGAAATGTTGCTGCCAAGCTGGAGCAGCGGCTCAAAACGCCGCACAGGAAGAGATAGAGCTTATAGGGGAATATGGATTAAATCTGGGTCTTGCGTTTCAAATTACAGACGACATTCTCGATTTATGCGGCTCAAGTGAATTAACGGGAAAGCCAAAAAGAGAGGATTTAAGGCAGGGTATTATATCAATGCCCATCATATACTTACTGGGGAATAAGGCTAACCACCATTGGGTAAAAAACGTTATTGAGGAAAGAAAGTTTGATGATGATACCATATCAAAAATATGTTCCGTAATTGCTAAAACTGGAATAATGGAAAAATGCTATGACAGAGTCAGAATTCATATAGAAAAGGCTCAAAAAAGTCTGGATAATCTTCCAGATTCTTATCATAAAGAAATTTTGTACAGGCTGGCGGATATGGTTTATGCCAGAATGAATTAAATGTCTCACGATAATAATTAATGTTAAAAATCACTTCGTGATTTTTTAAAGAGCACCTGAAAGCCTTAGCATTTTACAAACTTTATGATAAAAGTTAGTGTTATCTCTCCCGAAATTTTTAAGGATGGATTTGCTCGTAAACCTGTTAAAACCTTTATATGCTTTCGGATCGGACAAATACATTGCCAAAAGACCTTTTATTATAGTTGTATGAAATTTGGGGTATTTGAGGTTTGTGCAAGCATCAAAGGAGCTCTCTATGAAAAATATAAGCCTTTTCTCACATTCCTTTTGGTTGGTATAATAGCTTGTAAAATTTAATTCATTGGTTTCAATATCCTCAGCATAATCTATATAGTAGTCAAGAAGTATGTGCAGTCCGTTTATCCATGGGAAATATGCCATATCATTATTTCTTACTTCTTCCTCTGTAAGGTTTGGGTCCCATGCTGAAGCAAAATGAAGGAAAATATTAAGTGTCGAGCCTGTCGCAGCGGAGAATTCCCATGTACTGATCCCTTTATAGCCGCGAAGGTACTCTTTAGACCATGATATAAGTTTCTTTTCCCGTACATCTGTTGCCAGGTGTTTAAGGGACTGAAGATCTGAGTACAATTCAACCTGTTTTATAATAGGCTCTTTTATAAGGTTATAGGATGGAAGTTTGGCTATCTGTTTTCTGCATTGGTTAACTAATGCAGAAAGGTAGCCGTTATCTTCCTTGAAGGGATAAAATCTATAATAATCTGTATTTGTTTCGTCTAAAGTAACGGCATCCCTCATGGAATAATGAAGCTGACGAAAAGCTTGTTCGTCATATATTCCTGCACTGTCGCACAGGTTATCAAGATAGTCGCTTATCGTCTGGAAGCTTACTATGAATTTTACAGTATCATCCATTGAGGCCTTTGGGTACATTGCATATACGGATCCACCCTGAGCGTGGAATTTTTTTTTCTTAATGCTTCTTAGTGCAAGGTCGGAAAGTATTTTATCTTTTGAACTGATGCATAGTCCGGATATTTTGTAAAGCTCCCTGTTTACAAGGGGGAAAACCTTACAAACATAACGTGTTATGAGCTTTGTACCGCTTATGTAATTTTGATCCAATTAACATGTCCCTCCCAAGTAAGATTTATATTGCTTTTAATTGCATATGTAGCTTGAAAAATTCATTTTAAATAGGTATAGTATTATTATTGGTTATAGGAGACAATATTAAAACAAAATTATGAAATAATTTTGTTCAACCTTGATTGTTGTCATTAGAAATTGTGGTGTAGAGTATACACCATAATTTCCTAGACATTAAAAATTTATTATAAAAATTTTATGTAATCAAAGATAAAATTCTTGCAGGAGGATTATTATGTCTAAAAAAACATTCTATATTACTACGCCCATATATTATCCAAGTGATAAGCTACATATCGGCCATTCCTATACAACAGTTGCGGCTGATACAACTTCAAGATATAAGAGGCTAAGAGGCTATGATGTGATGTTTCTAACAGGAACAGACGAGCATGGTCAGAAAATACAGAGAAAAGCAGAAGAAAAAGGTGTTACACCAAAGGAATATGTTGATGAAATAGTAAACGGAATAAAGGATTTATGGAAGCTGATGAAAATTACCAACGATAAGTTCATCAGAACAACTGATAAATACCATGAGGAAGTTGTACAAAAAATATTCAAGAAACTTTATGATCAGGGCGATATTTATAAGAGTGAGTATGAGGGCTGGTATTGCACTCCTTGCGAATCCTTCTGGACAAAGACTCAATTGATAGATGGGAAATGTCCCGACTGTGGAAGGGAAGTAGAGCTTACAAAGGAAGAATCCTATTTCTTTAAACTTTCAAAGTATCAGGATAGGCTTATAAAGCATATTGAAGAGAACCCCGATTTCATCCAGCCTATATCAAGAAGGAATGAAATGCTTAATAACTTTTTAAGGCCTGGATTGGAAGACCTTGCAGTATCAAGGACAACATTTACATGGGGTGTACCAGTAACCTTTGATGACAAGCATGTTGTTTATGTTTGGATAGATGCCCTTTCAAACTACATAACTGCACTGGGATATATGTCAGAAAACGATGATAACTATAAAAATTACTGGCCTGCAGATGTGCACCTTGTAGGAAAGGAAATTGTACGTTTCCATACTATAATTTGGCCTGCAATGCTGATGGCACTTGGAGAACCATTGCCAAAGCAAATATACGGTCATGGATGGCTCCTGTTAGAAGGCGGAAAGATGTCCAAATCAAAGGGAAATGTTGTGGACCCGGTTATACTCATTGAAAAATACGGTCTGGACGCAATAAGGTATTTTCTATTAAGGGAAGTGCCGTTTGGTTCTGATGGTGTATTCTCAAATGAGGCATTGATAAATAGAATTAATTCCGATTTGGCAAATGACTTAGGTAACCTGGTAAGTAGAACAGTAGCCATGATAGACAAGTACTTTGGCGGGGTTATGCCATCGGAATATCAGGATGGCGATTTTGATGAAGACCTTAAAGGGACTGTTATGGGAACCTCTGAAAAGGTTGAGGAGCTTTTGGATAAGCTTCAGTACAATACAGCACTTACAGAAATATGGAAGACGATTTCCAGGGTTAACAAATATATAGATGAAACAATGCCCTGGGTTCTGGCAAAGGACGAGGCTAACAACAAGAGGCTTGCTGCTGTAATGTACAATCTTGCAGAAAGCTTAAGGATAATTTCAGTACTTATACAGCCTTTTATGCCTGAGACACCTGAAAAGATATGGAACCAGTTGGGTATAGCGGGCAATACAGGTATATTGGACTGGGATAGCTCAAAGGTTTGGGGCAAGTATCCGGGAGGAACTAAAGTCAATAAGGGAGATGTAATTTTCCCAAGAATAGATATCAAAAAAGAGCTTGAAGAGTTGGAAAAGATGGCAGACAAAAATGCAGCATCAAAAAGCGAAGATGTAAAAGCCGATACCAAGAAAACCGAAGATAAAAATACAGCCAAACCTGAGGACAAAAAGGATGCAGGTGATAGTGGCTATATTACAATAGATGATTTTGCAAAAGTAGACCTCAGGGTAGCTAAGGTTTTAGAAGCAGAAAAGGTTGAGGGAGCAGATAAGCTTCTGAAGCTGAAGCTTGAAATGGGTGATGAAATAAGACAGGTGGTATCAGGTATTGCAAAGCATTATTCACCTGATGAAATGGTGGGCAAGTATGTAATACTTGTTGCGAATCTTAAGCCTGTTAAACTTAGAGGAATTGAGTCACAGGGAATGATACTTGCGGCCTCCGATGACAAGTCACTGGTTCTTGCAGCGATAGATAAGGAAATCGGCAGCGGCTCCAAGGTTAGATAAGTAATGCCTTAGAAATGATTAAAGATTAAAAAAATTATTTAACGAGGTAAGTATGCTTTTTGATTCCCACGCACATTATGATGATGAAAAATTCCAGGACGATAGAGAAGAGGTTTTATCCAAAGCTCACGAAGATGGAGTATCATATATTTTAAATGCAGCAACAGATATTGACACATCTCTTATGAGCATAGAATTTGCTGAAAAATTTGACTTTATTTATGCATCTGTAGGTATCCATCCGCATAATGCCAGTACTATGGATGACAGTACAATAGAAAAAATTACTGAACTGGCCAGTAATCCAAAAGTTGTTGCCATAGGTGAAATAGGTTTGGATTATTATTATGACTACAGTCCTAAGGATGTGCAAAAGTATTGGTTTAAAAGACAATTGGACCTTGCTGCAGAGCTTTCCATGCCTGCTATAATTCATGACAGGGATGCTCATGAGGATATTATTAATATTATAAAAGAAAGTCAAATATCACAGGTTGGAGGAGTTATGCACTGCTTTTCAGGAAGTGTGGAAATGGCGAAAATACTTCTGGACATGGGATTTCACTTATCTTTTGGCGGGCCTGTTACCTTTAAAAATGCAAGGAAAGCAATAGAGGTTTTACAATATGTCCCTATGGACAGAATCCTTATAGAGACTGACAGCCCATATCTCAGTCCTGAGCCTCTTCGCGGAAAAAGAAATGATTCTAGAAATGTGCGGCTTGTTGCTGAAAAGATAGCAGAAATTAAGGGGATTGACTTTGATGTTGTGGCTTCTGTGACGCTTAATAATGCAAGACGGCTATTTGATATATGATCAATAATGATTTTTATCTATATGACAAGTGTAAAGGATTGGCGACTTTTCATCAATAAGTCATGATTAAAAAATAACTTCCGCTATATATTTGACTCATGTGTTGGCTTAACTCGTCGACACCCAGGATGCATGGCGAGCAGTTTAGCGAAGCTAAACTACCAGCTGCAACGATAAGTGGAAGTAATTTTTCATTCATGCTTAAATACAGGTAAAATGCCGGAGGTGGGCGATGAAAAAATTTATTTTGATTCTGGTTAGCAGTCTCATACTTACCATATTTGTTTTATTCAATTATTTCCTTTGGGTTAGAGGTGGAGAGGTGGAAAGATATAAGGAACAGGTGGAATCATTAAAGGAAGACCAGGCTAAAAGTAATGATGCCCGAAACGATGATTATACCAACTATAAGAATGTTTTACGGCAGAGGGATGAAGAGATTGAGAACCTTAAAAATGAAATGGATGATTTAAAGACAAAATCGTCAAAAGCTCAAGATAATATACAGTCACTAATGACAGCTAAAGATGAAAGTGATCGTATAGTAAAGAAGCTTCTGCTTCAAAATGATCTTATAGAGCTAAAGGACACTGTTGTGAAGTGGGCAGATTATATTGATACCGGCAGGTATGAAGAAGCGTTCAGACTGCAAACTCCAAAGCTATTAACCCAGGAAGATGCAAAGAAGAGAAATGATTTTATAGATAATTTTAGAAATGTTATACAATCATTTAAATTGAAATCGGTTGCTTTATATAGAGAAGAACTATCAACAGATTTAAAAGGCAGTATAATTATGGAAGCACAAATCGAAGTAAAAAGGGTACCGGGAGCAATAAAGGGTGATTTTTTAGAAGGACTGAATAAAAGATATTTTAAAATGTCTGTATTTGAAAATAGCTGGATAATTTCAGATATAATGGATTATATACCAAGTGTTATTGTGCAAAATTAAGCCATTATTTTATTATTTGCGTATCTTTACATAACAAATCTTCACCAATTTATAGATGGGTCATATAATGTTAATGAAGACTTTCATGTATATTATTTGGAGGAGTTATACAATGAGTAAAGATATGAAGAAATATAAAGATAAGGGTATGGAAAGTGAAGCGGTTGCACCTATTGAGGGCTGCAAAGAATGCATGCAAAACCATGAGATGCAAGGTCAAGAGATGCCAAAGGTTGAACATGAGGAAATGCATATGCCCATGCAAATGCCTATGATGTGCTGCCCTTTGTTAATGAATATGCAATGTCCCATGCTTAATAATATAGGTTACATGGGTGAACAAAACATGGGTATGTATCCGATGGATCAAATGCCTATGGATTATATGCCAATGAACCAGATGCCATTAAGCAATATGCCAATGAATCAGATGCCAATGAATCAGATGCCAATGAATTATATGCCAATGAACCAAATGCCGACGAGCAACATACCAATGAACCAAATGCCGATGAGCAACTTGCCAATGAACCAAATGCCGATGAGCAATATACCAATGAATCAAATGCCGGTGAGCAACATGCCTATAAATAACATGCCTGTAAATCAAATGCCTATGGAACAGTTCCCTGCAAATCAACCACAGGTAAGTCCATACATGAACCCCAATATCAGTCCCATTGTTAGTCCTAACATGATGAATTACGGGTCATATTAAGGAATGATTGAAATATTAATTATGTATAGATATTGATCCAGTTATGTTCGATCGTTGGAATATGGAGGGATACATACCGTTATAATCCATGTAAAATATGCTAATATCAGTGAATAATTTCAGTCTATATGGGTATAATAGTATCAGGCGGTAAAAAATGGACTAAAATTTGACAAAGTCAGCATATTCAATTAAAATATTTAAGTCCCTTATTAATATTTTAACAGGAGGTGATCTCATGTTACCGCTTGCGAGAAATATTAAAAGGTATTTTTCATTAAAGAAAGTTGCAATTGGATTATTAGCTGTTGTGATCTCTGTATTGGCCGGAGTAGGATTATACTTCAATATGAAAAAAGAAGTAATAATTTATGACGATGGCAGAAAAATTGTAATAAGGACTATAAAATCTACGGTGAGTGATGCTTTAAATCAGGTTGGTATAAGGTTGGGCCCCGACGATTATATCAATATTAAGCCGCAGACAAAATTACAAAAGAAAAGTGCGAATGAAATACATATAAAAAGGGCTGTACCAATTAATGTAGTAATTGAAGGACGGCAGGATAAAATAATGACAACTGCCGAAACCGTAAAAGATGCTCTTACTAAGAAGTCAATAACATTAAATGCTATGGACAAAATTGTGGGAGCACAGCTAAATGATAAAATAGAAAAGGATATGAAGTTTAGCATTGTAAGAGTGAAAGAAGAGATCGTAAGTGAGGAAATACCTATACCGTATAAGACAGTCAGTAAGGATAACCCCAAACTAAAGCACGGAATAAGAAGATCTGTGAGAGAGGGTGCCGAAGGTAAAAAAGAAAAGGTTTATAAAGTTGTTACAGAGGATGGAAAGGAAGTTAAAAGAACTCTGCTTAAGGAAAATGTAACGATGAGTCCTGTAGACAGAATTGTAGAAGAAGGAACTATGCTTGGGCACAAGACGTCTAGGGGAGATTTCTTAAGATATGACAAGGTTCTAAATATGAGGGCTACTGCGTATACAGCTTCTTATGCAGATACAGGAAAGCATCCTGGCCATCCGGAATTTGGTATTACTTATACGGGAGTAAAAGCAAGAAAAGGCATAATTGCGGTAGATCCTAGGGTTATACCCCTAGGTACAAAGGTATATGTGGAGGTTGCAGGTGATACACCAGATTATGGTTATGCTGTTGCAGCCGATATAGGAAGTGCAATAAAAGGCGACCTCATTGACTTGTATTATGACAGTCAATCGTTTGTTAATAAATGGGGTTGTAAAAGAGTTAAAGTTTATATATTATCGGAATAGAGTCAAATTTTAGCAGTAAAAAGAAATGATGACAGATTAAGCTTTTATTTCGAGATGTTTTTAAGTAAATAGGAAGTATATCTGTTAATAAATAAGGGACAAAAATTGGACGGTTATTCGGATGCCTAAATGGATTCGGATAACCGTTACTTTTAGATTTAGTGGGGAATATGGCAATGAGACAAATAACAAAAGAGTTAATTCAAAAATATGATATTAGATTGACCAAGTCTTTAGGGCAAAACTTTCTTGTTGACGATAATATAATTGATAAAATCGTAAATATGGCTGATATTGATAAGAATGATATTGTTATTGAGGTTGGTCCTGGCATAGGTAATATGACAAGGAGACTGGCTGCAAAAGCAGGCAGGCTTATAGCTGTTGAAATAGACAAGCATCTTATTCCTCCGCTGGAAGAGGTACTTAAAGAGTTTCCAAATTCTTCACTTATCAATAAGGATATCCTGAAGACCTCACTTGAGGAAGTTATAAGGGAGGAAAAAGAGAAGGCACCTGAGACGGAGCATGTTAAGATAGTAGCAAACTTGCCTTATTACATAACAACGCCAATTATTATGAAGTTCCTGGAGGAAAATCCAGGCATAGATACAATGGTTTTTATGATACAGAAGGAAGTTGCTGAAAGGATTGTTGCGTCTCCAGGCGGTAAGGATTATGGGGCACTGTCTGTTGCGGTTCAATACTACTCAAAACCCGAAAGGCTTTTTGATGTTTCGCCCCACTGCTTTGTGCCAAAGCCTGAGGTTGATTCAACAGTAATAAGAATGAAGGTATTTAAGGAACCGGCTGTAAAACTAATAAATAAGGATATGTTCTTTACAACTGTTAAGGCGTCCTTTGGACAAAGGAGAAAAACTCTTTTAAATGCACTATCTAACTCTAATAAATTTGCCAAGAGCAAAGAAGAAATCAGGCAAATTCTTATTGACCTCGGAATTGATGAGAATGCTAGAGGTGAAACCTTGACAATAAATCAATTTGCACAAATATCCAATAGATTTGCACAGCCAACGCAAAATTAACAATGATTTTTATATATTCTGTTTTATTTTCTTAATACCTCTCATATATATTATTAGAATAATAGGAAAATATTGAGAGGCATAACATGGATAAAGAGTACAAGTTTGGGAGAATGTTTTTAATTCTAAAACGTGATGATGAAGGGTTTGGACTGGGTAAAGATCCTGCCGGTTATGTGAAAATTGAAGTCGCAGATGGTAAGGGAAAGCTTTTTGCTCATTTCGAGAACTTAAATGATAGACAGGAAAAGGCAGTATTTAAATTATATTTAATAAAATGCGTTAAGGAGCAGTTTAACCCAGTATGTGTTGGGATATTGCCTATAAGCGAAGGTAAAGGTGAGCTTACCTGGAGGTTTGATGCATCTAATGTGGATTCTACAGGTATATCCATAGATAAGTTTAATATTATAGCAGTTGTTGCCACTGAGATGCAGAGAAAAAACAGTATGGCTTTTCCCCTTGTTTCAAATAAAGGAGCTGATGTTTCCTGGAAAGATAAGCTGAAAGAAACTCTTTACCCAAAAGTCTTGCCTGACTATCAAAACAGTGTAAATATTAACAGTATTGTAAGTGATAATAAGATCAAAGATATACAGAATACTGGATATAAAGTTGATACCAAGAACATTGATGCTGAGAATATGCAGGAAGAAACACAAGTAGAAAACCAGCAGGTTGAGAATATTCATGTAGAAGAAGCGAAAGTAGAGAATCAACAGGCTGAGGAGTTATATGTACAAGAAACACAGCTAGAAAATCAACATTCTGAAGATAAGGAAGTTAAGGATACTCTTAATGATGATTTAAAAGAAGAAAATATCTATATTGAGGTTGATGAAAACAAGCCTGAAGAAACAGACACTGAATTTATACAGCAGAAAAACAGTGCGAATAAGAACAGCGAATTCTGCAATAAAGTTAATGGCTGTGCCAGCTGCCTTAATGATGGATTTAACAAATTCAATTTTGAAACAATGAACGGCAGTGTTGATACAAATAAATTAAAGGAATTGTTTAATAAAAACTTTGAAGTAGCCAATCCATTTAAAAATGGGTGCAGGATCTATAAGTGGTGGGAGGTCACCAATCCCGTAGTATTGAATAATATATTCTATCAATGCAATTTAAGAAATCCATTTCTATTTAATCCAAAGGTTTTGTTTGCATACTACAAACACAGAAATTTAATAGTAGGATTATGCAATGATATAAGTAACGATAAGGAATATATAGTTTTAGGCGTACCTGGGAATTATTCCGTTGACCAAAGGCCGTTAGGGGTGTTTTGCAGATGGGCACAGGAAGAAGGCGTTGAGCCTAAAAATGGAGCTTTTGGGTTCTGGCTTGTTTATATTGATGTAAATTCGGGAAAAATAGTTGGATAAATGATACATAATAGTTTGAATTATGATTCTTGATTGCGGGCGATATATAGAGTGATTATAAAAAGCATTAATCCACAATCATATATCACATTTAATACTATTATGGTCAATGATGTGATAAAATGACATAAGGAATGCCTCTATAGCGGAGGTTATTTTTTAGCAATGACTAAGGATAATGCTTTTTATAAAAATTATGAGGTGATATTATGAAAGTGCTTTTTATAGGCGGTACGGGAATAATAAGTGAAGCAGTTTCAAAGCTTGCAATTGAGAAGGGGGTTGAGCTATATCTTCTTAACAGAGGAAATAGACCCTTATATATACCCGAAGGAGCTAAGGTGATTAATGGAGATATAAGAGATTATAAGAGTGTTAAGGCGGTTTTAAAGCCGTACAGCTTTGATGTTGTAGTTGATTGGATTGCTTTTACTCCTGAACATGTCAGGACTGATCTTGAACTATTTGCGGGAAATGCTGGGCAATATATCTTTATAAGTTCTGCTTCGGCATATCAAAAACCTCCTACAGACTATATAATCACAGAATCAACTCCTCTTGCAAATCCATTCTGGCAGTATTCCAGGGACAAGATTGCCTGCGAAGACATGCTTATGGCTGAGTACCGCAGCAATGGGTTTCCTGTTACTATTGTCCGTCCCAGCCTTACCTATGGATTGCAAATGATACCAGCAGCCCTTAACAGCTGGCAGAAGCCGTGGTCTATAATAGATAGAATTCAAAGGGGTAAAAAAATTATTGTACATGGTGATGGCACTTCTTTGTGGACCATAACCCACAATACAGATTTTGCAAAGGGATTTACCGGACTTATGGGAAATTCACTGGCTATAGGCCATGCTTTTCATATTACATCAGATGAAGTGCTTACATGGAATATGATATATGAGCTGATTGGAAAAGCTGCAGGAGTGAAACCTGACATAATTCATATTGCATCAGATTTTATATCAAAAGTACATCCGGAAAGTCTGGGGAGCCTTTTAGGTGACAAAGCTGAGAGTGCGGTTTTTGATAATAGCAAAATAAAGAGGTTTGTACCTGATTTTAAAGCAGTGGTTTCTTTTGAATCTGGTATTAAAAAGTCTGTTGAGTGGTTTTTAAAGCATCCTGAATTATGTGCTGTTGATACGGTATGGGATGCTGAAATGGATATGATAATAGACAAGTATTGTGCTGGGGTATAAGATAATGAAGCTAAACGGTTTGGACTTTAGGGTGAGTAGGAAGGAAGCAAAAAGGTTTTTAATTGTTTTTTTATCACTGCTTGTTATTTTATTATTGGCACTTGTTGTTAAACAGATGGTATTGCCAGGTAAAAACGGTAAAAACACCTATACGGCTTCGTCTAAAATTTCCGATAGGAATAAGGTGTCGTCCTCTACAGGGGATAATAATAGTGCTTTAGATAATATTACAAGTGATAGAGAAAAGATGGGAACGGAAAACATTGAAGAAAGGCTGCCTGAACAACAGCCGGCAACCGGGAACTTTAATTTTGGCGAAGCATTGCAGAAATCGATTTTCTTCTATGAATGCCAGCGTTCAGGAAACCTGGATGAAAAAAAGCTCCGCATGAACTGGAGGGGAGACTCCGGTTTAAAGGATGGTTCGGATGTTGGGGTGGATCTAACAGGTGGCTGGTATGACGCCGGGGATCATGTGAAATTTGGGCTTCCAATGGCGTATAGTGCTGCTGTGCTTGGTTGGGGTGTATATGAATATAAAGATGCTTATGAAAAGAGCGGCCAGCTAAAATACATACTTGATAATATCAGGTGGGCTGCAGATTATTTTATGAAGTGTCACACAAAACCTGATGAGTTTTACTATCAAGTTGGAAACGGTAACACGGATCATGGATGGTGGGGACCTGCTGAAGCCATGAACATGGAAAGACCTTCATATAAGGTGGACAAGTCAAACCCGGGTTCAACAGTGGTTGCAGAAACATCAGCAGCTTTAGCGGTTACTTCTATTATATTTAAAGACAGTGACCCACAGTATTCAGCAAAGTGTTTGAAGCATGCCAGGGAACTTTTTAGTTTTGCCGACAGCACCAAAAGTGACAGTGGGTATACGGCTGCAGAAGGTTTTTACAAGTCATGGAGCGGCTTTTATGATGAGCTTTCATGGGCTGGGGCATGGTTATATCTTGCAACAAGTGAATCATCATATCTTTCCAAGGCAGAAGGGTATGCAGCCAATTGGAAAAAAGAACCCCAAACAGATACCATTGCCTATAAATGGGCATTTTGCTGGGATGATGTTCATAACGGTGCAGAATTGCTGCTTGCAAGGATTACTAAAAAGCCTCTTTATAAGGAATCACTTGAAAACCATCTTGATTACTGGGCAGGTATAGGTGCCGATAAGATAAAGTATACCCCAAAAGGATTGGCATGGCTTGATCAGTGGGGTTCGTTGCGGTATTCAACTACAGAAGCATTTTTGGCAAGCATTTACGCAGATTGGAAAGGGTGCAGTAAAGATAAAGGGAATAAGTATAAAGAATTTGCCAAAAAACAGATTGAGTATGCACTTGGCAGCTCAGGAAGGAGTTTTGTCGTAGGGTATGGAAAGAACCCTCCCGAGCATCCTCATCACAGAACGGCACATGGCTCATGGTCTGACAGTCAAACAATACCCAATCATCACAGGCATGTTCTTTATGGTGCCCTTGTTGGGGGTCCGGGCAATGATGACAGTTATAAGGATGAGATTGGAAATTATACGAATAATGAGGTTGCATGTGATTATAACGCAGGGTTTACAGGGGCACTTGCAAAAATGTATCTTCTTTATGGGGGCAGTCCCATTGAAGGCTTTAAGGCCTTTGAAAAAGTGGAAGAAGAGTTTTTTGTGGAAGCCTCAGTCAATGCATCAGCCAGTAATTTCGTTGAGATAAAAGCAGTATTAAACAACATTTCAGGATGGCCGGCACGATCCAGCAAAAAATTGTCATTTAAGTACTTTATGGATTTAAGTGAGTTTATTAAGGGAGGTAAAGGACCTGCCAGTTTAAAGGTAAGCCTGAATTACAACCAGGGTGGTGCAAAGATTTCCCCAATAAAACAGTTTAAGGGCAATATCTATTATGTTACCGTTGATTTTGACGGGACTGAAATAAGCCCGGGAGGACAATCGGCATTCAAGAAGGAGGTACAGTTCAGGATTGCTGCAGAAGGAGACACATTTAACCCGGAAAATGATTATTCATACCAGGGATTATCAAAGGGTGCTGCTGTAAAAACCATATACATACCTGTATATGATGCAGGTGTTAAAGTGGGAGGTAAAGAGCCTGATGAAACCCCAGGGTCAAAGGCTGAATCGGTAAATGCTAGAAATACTGATGCACCTAAATCACCTAGTATTTCAAGACAAATAAATACTCCTACAAGGAATAACGGAATAAACAGTTCTGCAAGCAGTGCAGGAAAATCAGGTGCTTCCGGTAATATCAACCTCCAGTTTTTCAATTCCGTACCTGCATCCAGATCCAATACAATCGGCACCAAATTTTTGCTCTCTAATACAGGAGTTTCAAGTATAAAACTGACGGATGTAAAACTAAGATATTACTTTACGTCAGATGATAATAAAAAAAATAACTTTTGGTGCGATTGGTCAACAGTGGGAAATGATGCTGTAATTTGCAAGTTTGTAAAAATAATTCCGGTAAAAAATAAGGCAGATTGCTATGCTGAAATTGGATTTACCAAAAAGGCCAGCACTTTGGAACCGGGAAAGAGCATAGAAGTACAGGTGAGGCTTACCAAAGATGGATGGACAGACTATGAGCAATCAGGAGATTACTCGTTTACTGCTGCCTCAAACGGTTATTCTAAATGGGACAAAGTTACTCTCTACCTTGACGGAAAGCTTGTAAGCGGAATTGAACCATAGATGAAAATGGAAAAATGCCCCATTGACCAGTTGATTATTTGTTAATACCTAATATAAAATTAAATTTCATAATTAAGAGGTGACCATTAGGCCACCTCTTTAATTTCATCTTAATATTTAAATTATATTATTAGGAACGAAATTGCCAGTATACCGTATACTGCTATGAGCTGAAGACCTTCAAGCCAGTTGGATTCACCATCGTTTGATACTTTGTTGGCTATTATTACTGCAACGATTATGGATATCAGCTCAAATTCGTTAAATACAAAATCCATAGGCTTGAATATCAAGCTTAGGAATATTAAGAGCGGTGCAACAAACAAGATAATCTGAAGGCTTGAACCTAAGGCAATTTCAAGAGCAACATCCATTTTGTTTTTTGCTGCCATCAGTATTGCAGTGCTATGTTCTGCTGCATTTCCGATGATTGGTATCAGTATGATACCTACGAAGAATTCGCTTAGTCCAAGTGAATGGGTGACAGATTCAACTGATCCGACTAAAAACTCACTTTCAAGAGCAATTGCTACTGTTGCAAGTACGAGAATTGAAATTGACTTCTTTAAACTCCACTTTGACTTTATTTCTTCGCTATGATTGGTTCCATAAATATCCTTATGTGTATAGAATGAAAAGAAAAGGCCGCATATGTATATTATAAACATAAAGGCTGCAATCCCTATGCTCAGCTTTTCATAGTGGGGCGAGCTTAGGAGCTCAGGTTTTACCGTGTGCAAGAATATAGCCGGTACCACAAGACCTATAACTGCAAACAGCAGCATGCTTGATGTAACCTCATTTGCACTTTTGTTAAATGTCTGGGTTTTGAATTTTAGTCCACCTACAAACATACTTGCACCAAGAACTAAAAGGACGTTTCCTATAACAGAACCTGCAATAGATGCCTTTACTATGTCAAATAGTCCTTCCTTCAATGCAAAGAAAGCGATAATAAGTTCTGTAGCATTACCGAAAGTGGCATTAAGAAAACCACCTATTCTTGGGCCTGAGTAAACTGATATTTCTTCTGTTGCTTCCCCCATGATGCCCGCTAATGGAATTATAGCTGCTGCAGATGTGAAAAACAGTGCAACTTCATTCAGCTTCAAAACCTCACATATGATACTTATTGGTATAAATATCAATAACAACTTTAAGTATTTCATTGTGTTATCTCCTTGTCTAAATAATAAAATATTATAGCATTAGATGATTTTATTGGCAATTTGTATTTAGGCGTATAGATGTATTTTTGAAAAGCTCTCATAAGCGATTGAAAATAATTAGTTAAAATGATAAAATTTAAAATATCATTATATAAGTCTTATATAAAATAATAAGTAGATTTTTGCAGTGGTATTTCACAAAAATAAGTAGCTTCTGTAGCAATTATTCTCAGCAATGTCCCTTTTATATAATTTATAGGATAAAGTTGTAGTTTTGTTTTCTTAGAATTATGGTGTCTTTAGAAATTGGAATTCTGATATTAATGAGACAAGGCACCAAAGCAACATTTGCTTTCGTTAAGTTAATTTTTTCATAAAATGTAAGTATATTTCCATAGTGAAGGGAGGCTTAATTTTTTATAAAGAAAACAATAAAAAAATAAAACTTTAAGAGAGGGAGAAGAAAAATGCTAATAGGGGAAAAAAGTATAAGAAAAAAATCAAAAAGTGTACTATCAATTTTTGTATCGGCGGTAACAGTATCGAGTCTGGTGTTTGTCAATGCACCAACTAATGTAAAGGCGGCAAATGTTTATCAGGATCCGAGCCAGCCTGTAGAGTCAAGGGTAAAAGACCTTCTTTCCAGAATGACACTTGATGAGAAGGTGGGACAGATGATTCAGCCTGAGAGACATACTGCAACAGCTGATGATGTAAAGAATTATTATTTAGGATCTATTTTGAGCGGTGGTGGAAATGTTCCACTCTCAAACACACCTACAGGATGGTGTGATATGACAGATGCCTACCAAAAGGCAGCTATGTCTACAAGGCTCCAAATACCTTTTATATACGGGGTAGATGCTGTGCATGGTCATAATAACCTGTATGGTGCTACTATTTTTCCTCACAATATTGGCCTTGGAGCAGCAAATGATGAAGAGCTTGTTTATAAAATAGGACAGATAACGGCCAAAGAGGTAAGGGCAACAGGAGTTCACTGGACTTTTGCACCTTGTATAGCTGTTCCCCAGAACGAAAAATGGGGCAGAACTTATGAAGGTTTCAGTGAGAATACCGACATTGTTACAAGATTAGGTGTAGCGGCTACAAAGGGCCTGCAGGGTGACAATTACCTTACAGACCTAACAAAAAATGATAAGATTTTAGGGTGTATTAAACATTTTATAGGTGACGGAGCTACCACAAATGGCGTTGATGCAAGTGATTCAGTCCTAACAGAAGACCAAATCAGAGAAAAATATTTACCTCCGTACATAGAAGCAATTAAAGCAGGTGCAAGAACTCTAATGGCATCTTTTAGCAGCATCAATGGGTTGGAGTGCCATGGCAATAAGCGTTTGCTTACTGATATTTTAAAGAATGAATTGAAATTTGATGGTTTTGTGGTATCAGATTATGAAGCTATAAAAGACATAGACAAGGCTAACTTTAGAAATTGTGTAAAGGAGTCTGTCAATGCAGGTGTTGATATGTATATGGAACCAAGGATGTGGAAGACTGTTATAACTCATCTTAAGGATCTGGTTGGAAATGGAGAAGTTCCAATGTCCAGAATTGATGACGCTGTTACCAGAATTCTTAGAGTTAAAATCCAGTTAGGGCTTTTTGAAAAACCATATGCCGACAGAAGTCTTATGTCCCAAGTAGGTTCAGCCGATCACAGGGCTGTTGCAAGAGAAGCTGTTAGAAAGTCTTTGGTCTTATTGAAAAATGATAACAAGGTTTTACCTTTAGCAAAGAGTGGGAAGAAAATTTTTGTAGCAGGTAAAAATGCAGATGATTTGGGCAATCAGTGCGGAGGATGGACAATAACATGGCAGGGAAAGAGCGGTAATATTACACAAGGTACTACCATATTGCAGGGTATAAAGAGTGCAGTAAACCCTGGAACAACTGTAACATACAATCTAAACGGCTATGGAGCACAGGGACATGATGTTGCTGTAGTTGTTGTTGGTGAAACACCTTATGCAGAAGTAAAAGGGGATAGAACTGACGTAGCATTATCCGCTGATGATATCCAGACTATTAACAATGTTAAGAGTGCAGGTATTCCAATGGTAGTAGTATTAGTATCGGGAAGACCGATGATTGTAACAGATCAGATAAAGGACTCAGCTGCTTTTGTTGCTGCATGGCTCCCAGGAACTGAGGGCAATGGTGTTTCCGATTGCTTGTTCGGTGATTATGATTTTAGCGGAAAGCTTCCTATGTCATGGCCTTCAAGCAATGCACAGATACCTGTAAATGAGGGAGATGGAAAAACACCTCTTTACCAATTGGGTTATGGCTTGAAAATGAAAGCTGACGAAGGCTATAAGCTTAGTGGATATGTGAGCCCTGACTTTGCGGTTATATCTGCTGGCACAGACTTAAAGCAGGGATTTAAGGTGGAGGTTGTTGGAAAACAGCTTAATGCTGTTACAGATGCAAAGGGATATTTTGAAATTAAAGGCTTACCATTAAGTACTGATGGATATTCCTTGAAAATAAGTAAAACAGGTTATCTGACAAGGACAATCAGCAACATTCTACTGACTGCCGATAAGGAATTGTCCAGCCAGTCTTCACCGGTGGAAATGTGGGTAGGTGATATACCTAAAAACGGTATTCAGGACGATGCTATAAACATGGCTGATGTTATAAGTCTTGCTAAGGTATTTAATGCAGTTAGCAGTGATGCACATTATGAAAGTCAATTCGATTTAAATTTGGATGGTTCAATAAACATGTCGGATATTATCCTTCTGGCAAAGCACTTTAATGCTACTGCAGCAAATTATCCTGCTGTTTAGGCATACGTGCAAACTTTGTAAAAAAATTTTGAACTTTTAAAGAAAAGCTTTCATTTTGTAATTTTATAATTATAATTATTATATAGGGATAAGGTATTAGTATATAATTTATTTCAATGCCTAGGTAATTATTGTGTATACTACTCCATAATTTCTATCGAAAAATCAAGGTTTAAAAAGGGGACAGGTCTAATGAATGTTTTAGTAAAAAAGGTCAGTATCTTGCTTATTTTGTTTTCACTTGTGTTGACATCATGTAGTTCTTCAAATATCAATATAAGTGAGTTGGAAAAAATCCAGGAAATCTACAGTCCTTCAGAGACTCCTTACACCAATGTCTCCAATGCAGGTATTGTATTTAAGAGTGGTGAGTGGGTTTATTTTTCTGACAATGATTATAAGCTGGCCAAATCCAAACCGGATGGAAGTCAAAAAACGGTTTTAACTGATGACACTCCAAGGTTTATAAATGTTATAGGTGACTATGTATACTACATAAATGTAGATGACAAGTTTAAAGTCACTAGAATTAAGACAGATGGCACAGGTAGGGAAGTAATTAATGAAGATAATTGCTCTTTTATGACTTATTACAAAGGGTGGCTTTACTATACCGATTCTACCGACGGCAACAAAATTTATAGAATGAAGCTTGATGGCAGCAAGAAGACTAAGATTAATGACAACGAATCAAAATATGTTACGATATCGGGAGATTGGATTTATTATTCCAATTTTAACGAAAGGGACAGTTTGTGCAAGATGTCTTTAGATGGATCAAAGAATATAAAACTTTATGAATACAGGGCATGGTATATAGCTGTAGATGGAGATTGGATTTATTATTCTGATGGGGGAGATAAGGACAGACTCTATAAAATTAAAACAGACGGCACCGAGAGGACAAGAGTAACAAGGGACATATGTGCATTTGTAAATGTTTCAGGAGACTGGATTTACTACCGCAATGATTCTTCCTATAAAGCAATGTATAGGATAAAGAAAGATGGCAACGACAGGACCAGGCTTAATGAAAAGGTATCCATGTATATCAATATGGCAGGAGAATGGATTTATTATTTGATATTAGACGAGACATATACTGACAAAGATAACAGGTATATCGGCTTCAGAATGAAGAAGGACGGTACTGATAATCAAAAAATTCAATAATTTGTATTAACAATGTTATTTACTAACGAGCAGCTCCGGTAAAATTAATTGCCGGAGTTGTTTTTTTATATTCATATCTTTTTCTGAAATTAACTCATTTCATTGTAAAAAATAATATATAATAAGTAGTAAATAACATTTAAGGAAGCAATCTACTTCTAAATTTGCCCTGATACCACTTTGAAATTATTTGAGCAAATAGAGCTTTCTTCCAGGATGTGTGTATGAAAAATAATAGTCTTTTTGATTCGGTATTTAGTTTGAAAACTGCATTAGCTTTTGGTGCGGCTGTAATAGCCTGTGCAATATCATTAGGCAGGTATAATTCTCCTATCGGAGCAGTAATCGGAGGTGCTGTATTTCTATTTACAGCTACATATTCGGTATTATTTTCAGAGGATTATGAGCCTCAAACAAAAGAAGTCAATTATAATGATTTACACAAGCTTGCATATGAGTCAAGAGACAGGCTGACACCTATCATTGATAAACTTGGAAATGTATTGAACAATATCAAATCTTTTGACAAAGGAAAGTATCAGTTTATAACAAGGTTTATGTATGAGATAGCAAGCTTTGAGGAGCTGATACCCAATCTGGTAATGAGTTATAGAAAAGCGACTGGGTTTCTTAGAAACCGGGATGCACAAGCTTCTACCGACATAAAGTCACTGGAAATGAAGCTAAGTTCAGGCATAAGTGAAATTGCGAGACAAACCTATGAGAAAGCCCTGTCGGAAAAAAAACAGACATTAGCTGAACTTCAACATATAAGAAACAATCTTGATGATTGTGAATCGAAGCTTTATTATATATTGAGCACATTGGAAAAGATTGAGACAATTATTTATTCTGATGAATTAAGTGATAACATGTCTGATCAGGTATCAAATAATATAAACCAGCAGTTGGAGATATTTTCCGGAAGCGTAAAAGATATAGCTAAAGTTATGAAATTATAAGACATTATACAAAATGAGGAATGCTGCTATTTGCAACATTCCTCATTTTGTAATGCAATTTTTATTTACCGAAATACCTTTCCAAAAGGCCTTTAAATGCCATTCCATGACGTGCTTCATCCTTGCACATTTCATGAACTGTATCATGAATTGCGTCATAATTAAGCTGCTTTGCTTTTGTTGCGATGTCTTTTTTGCCCTGGCATGCACCATGCTCTGCTTCAACTCTTAGCTGTAGGTTCTTTTTTGTATCAGCGTAAACAACTTCTCCTAGAAGCTCTGCAAATCTTGCAGCATGATCAGCTTCTTCGAAAGCAATCCTTTTATAAGCTTCGGCAATTTCAGGATATCCTTCTCTATCTGCCTGACGGCTCATAGCAAGGTACATTCCAACCTCAGTACACTCGCCCATGAAGTTGGCTCTTAAACCTTCAAGTATCTCAGGATCAACGCCCTGTGCAACACCAATTTTATGCTCATCAGCCCATTGTGCCAAACCTTCTACCTTTTCATAGAACTTTTCCTTAGGAGCTTTACATTGTGGGCATTTGTCTGGAGCCTCATCACCTTCATGAACATATCCGCATACTGAACAAACATATTTTTTCATAGAAAAAAATCCTCCTTAGATTTTGTGATTATTTGAATTATATTAAAGTGTCTATAAGTAATTATAGACCATATTTACAGCTAAACTATCATTGTATTTGCTCTTACACCTTCAATGGCATTTAACTCTTCCTGGAAATTCTTTATTTCAGAACTATCTCCAGCTAGCTGGAGCACAATTAATCCTTCTTCGGAGCAAACATTACCAGCCTCATGCAATCCAAGTCTAACTTTTATCATACATCCGAATTTGGTTAGAACTTTCTGTACGTCAGGTGCGTTTTTTGAACGATGACTGATTACTATTGCCATTATATTATAATTTTCCATGTCTCATCTCTCCTATAAGCATTTTATTAAAATAATACATTAAATATATTATAAAGACAAATAATTAACTAGATTAACATTTTGGCAATTAGCTTTATGACATGTTCAGGGAATCTAAAGATCTTTGAATCTTCTTGTCGCTTGTATCATTACAGCAGTGTTCACCCTGGCTTATTCTGGATTCTTGTTTTGAGGCATCAATAACCTTATCCATTATATCAGATTTGATTACTGAAATGGGATCTTTTATATTAAAGGTAACTTTTACTTCTTCAAGAAAGCTTTGGTCGGATAACTTTTCAAGGTCTGCATCCATACATCTATCATCACTGCATAACCTAAAAAGACCTTTATATTCGTAATTGTCTTCTGTAATGTTTAGACTGACAACTTTTAAGTCCTTTAAATCCAAATAAAACACATCCTTTCTGAATTTATAAGTATTTTAACTGCAAAAGTGTATTTAATTAATTACATACTATTTATACCCGCCAGATAATTGGATAAACAAAAAAATATAAATTATTGTATAAGAAATAAAAACTATTGCGATAAATTCATTTTTATATTGCAAATGCAGACGATTCAACTGCATTTGCTAATGTAAAATCTTTTTCGTAACATGTATAGGTTTAAGCTTAGCAAGAAGTTCTTTGATTCCATTAATTACAAAGGTTGGATTATCCTTATGGAGATAATGTCCGTTATTTGCATCGATTCTATGGATTGAGCGGTTAGACAGGCTGGCAATATAAGCTTGTCTGCTTGCCCACCGTGCTTCAAGGTTCGGCATGGTGGCTGGAAAGTGATGATTTGCTCCAGATAATACTTCTATCGGAAGGTTTCTCAGTGGGTCAGTGGCTTGTGCTTTACAAATTTGATTGTAAGAAATAAGAATGTCTTTGGTGTCTAACTCGATCGGAATACCAGTACCACAGGATAGGTCTTGAGTTATTATTTCCAACTGTGCCTTATGATCAAGTTCCTTGAAAAGGCATTTTTCCGCATACTCTGTTGCTGAATCTATGAATATAATACCTTTAACCTCATCAGGATGAAGATATTGATATTCACGGGCGTACAATCCTCCAATGGAATGTACAGCGAAAACAATGGGGCCATTTACTCCGGCATTCTTAAGAAGATTATGAAGCCGCTGTACTTCACCTGCTGCTGTGTAATCTACCTTTCTTCTATCAGGAGAGTCCGATTGTCCAATTCCTATTCTGTCATATGTTACAACACGGGTTATTTTTGCTATTTCTGGAGCTACCTTATTCCAAATTTCATGGCTGTCACCGTTACCGTTTTCAAATACAACAGTAGGAAGACCATGTTTACGTTTACCTTTTACATCAATAAACATTGAGTAGTTGCCTACATCTACTTTACCACTGAAACTTGCGGAATTATTTGCGGGTTTGTCATATGCATAAGATGATGAACTAGTGAGGCCTAAAATAAGAACAGTAGAAAGGATTGAAGAAATGATTCTATGAAGCATATTATACCTCCTGATTTATTTAGAATCTATATATTTTATTTAATTCTATTTTATTGCAATTGGTTTACTTAAATAAGCTGTTTTTTACTTCATATGTGATGTATATTTATGTGTGAAGCAATTAATGTATACCATATAAAACAAATAATGGGAAATGCAAGATGTATACTGATAACGTCCTAAAATAGTGATTGATTAGGGGAATAACAAATAATTAACTGGTAAGTAAGGCGGGTAAGTAAGCTAACATTTACCACATGTGGAATAATACTCAAATAATGTATTTTTTAAAATGACCTGATATGTCTCATGATGTAAAAAGACTTATGTTCCAAAGTTATGAAACATAAGTCTTTTATAATTTATAACACACTTAGTAAAATTTTAGTCATTCTTTAGTTATCTATATTCACAATAACTTCTGTTTGCATTTTGGATTTTTTTAAGTCAAGTCCGCCAGTGCTGCGGATTGTTTCGCTCACCATCATTTGTTCTAAAGCATCTTTAGATAAGTTTAATATTTCCCGTAACAAAGCAGATACTTTAAGTTGGGATGGGTAGGGGCTTTTTATATGCAATTCAACAGGAATGGTAAAATCAATAGCAGGGCCTAATATTTCATACTTGGGAAGGCCAACTTCGGCTCCATTCCTGCGTATTAGCACCGTATCCATAGCATATTTTCTGACAAGCTCTCCGTTATTGTTATGGAACCCATCTAATATTTCAGGTGAAATACTTTTGGGATTTACACGTGAATAGATGGTCATATTCCATGTAGAATCACAATCTGAACATTTATAGATTAACCATATATCTAAATACTTGCGTTGAGCATTTACCCGAAACAATTCGGAGCAAATATGCTCTGCTTTTTTGCCGCATTTCTTACAATACTTTATTGCAGGTGGTGGGGATAGATAATTTATATCCAATTTTACTATCTTCATGAAACTATATCCTTCCTATTAGAATTTAATAGGAAAGATAAAAGGCGGATTACCACAAATCTTTATCATATTTGTCCCTCCAGTCTGGTATTTATCTGCTTAAATTGTATCATCCAGTTCTAGAGGACAAAACCTAAAAGACATTTAGTAAAAGAAAATGAGCCAAAATAGTAATAAAACCATATTGGCTCATGCTAAGGCTAATTTATGTTTCTTTGTTCCCGTATTATCCTTTGAATACTTTTCAAAGACAAAAAATATTTTTCGGATAACTCTTTAAGACTATTCCCCGCCAAATAGTCTTCATAAACTTGTATATTTCTCTGATTTAATTCTTTGCGGGTGGATGTATTTGATCCCCATTCTTTTTTATTGCCTAACTTTCTAGGTATATAGATAAATTCACCGTCTACATACTTTTGTACCAGCTCAAGCAAATCATTAGGGAGTATATAAATTGCTTTCTTATAGCTCATGTTGCTCCTCCTAAAAGTATTTTAATTTAGGAATAGCAAAGGCTATATTCGCATCTGACTTCTATCTTTGCAGTAGTTCATTGCAATAGCCTCTGCTATGCAACAATAACGATAGGATTAAGCATACTCAAACAACACTCCTTTCTTATAGTAATGTAAAATTATAACATTACCCTAAAATGTTGTCAAGAATATGAAATGCAAGTTAGGGGTCAATCGTCAGTAAAAATCAGCTGCTCATTTTGGATAAAAGAAAAACCTCACGGACTTTAATCCATGAGGTTTTCTTGTAACGCGCCCGGCAGAGATCGAATCCACAACCTTCTGATCCGTAGTCAGACGCTCTATCCAGTTGAGCTACGGGCGCATATTTAAACGAACATATAATATAATAATACATTTATAATAAAAAATCAATAAAAAGTTTTATAATTATGCAAAAATAATGATGTAATATTTTTCTGATTATCCAATATATTTATTTCATGGACAACTGTAAATTATATGTCTTGCAATAATCATTTTACACTTTTTGATCATGACTAATAAATATACAAGGGATATGATATGAAAAACATTACATACTATGCTCTGCTGTTGATTTTAATCATTATAATACTTCCGCTTTTGATTGTACGCGGGTGTTCTGTTAACAATGTTCAAGAGATTGAAGAAGAGAAAATTTCTGATCAGGAAACTGAAAAAATCAGGTTCTTGAATGTAAAAGAAGATAAAATCCAGGAGGCAGATCTGGAGCAATACATCAGAGGTGTAGTTTCTGCTGAAATGCCTGCAAATTTTGAATTGGAAGCACTAAAGGCTCAAGCAGTTGCAGCAAGAACTTATTTTTGGGGAAGATACAAAGGTGTATATAAATCGTCGGATAATAAGCATCCTGATGTTTGCATATGTACAGATCCAGCCCATTGCCAGGCATGGAAAAGCAAGGAGGATGTATATAAAGCATGGGGGGCCTTCTCAGCCAAGGGCAATTGGGAAAAGTTAACCAGAGCAATCAGAGAAACAAAGGGGATCATAATAACATATAATAATGTCATAGCCAATCCCTTTTACCACTCAAACAGCGGCGGCAGGACTGAAAATATTGAGGATGTATGGGGAGGAAAAGGAGTTCCATACTTAAAAAGTGTTGTCAGCAAGGGCGAGAATGAGGCTAACGTGTACAAAAAAACAATTTCCATGAAAGAAAAGGAATTTATTGAGAAGCTTAGTGAGAAATATAGTGATTTGGAATTCGATGAAGAAGATTTCATCAATAATATTGAGGTATTAAGTTTTACAGAGGGTGGAAGGGTTAGTACAATAAAAGTAGGCAATAAAGTATTAAAGGGCAACGATATAAGGAGCATATTTTCACTCAATTCAACTAATTTTAAAATAGAAGAAAAGAAGGAAACCATATATATAACAACTATCGGATATGGCCATGGTGTTGGTATGAGCCAATGGGGTGCCAATTACCTGGCTAAGGAAGGAATGGATTTTGAGGATATATTAAAGTATTATTATAAAGGTGTTGATATCTCTCAGTTGTCAGACTATTAATTAACAGGTTAGGTATTAACAAATAGTTAATTAGTCATTGGGTCATTTCAACCTTACTTGAATAATATTTTTTTGAAATGACCTTCTATAAAGTAGTTGCTGGAAATTAATATTATATATATAATTTTATAGAGTAACATTTAATATGGATTAAGGTTGTGATAATTTGAAAAGTGATGCTCAGCCTAAAATATGGGAAAGCCTCAGAAATTCTACAGGATATATACCTGTTATAGTCAAGACGCTTGAAAGGATTCATGATAGAAACTGGTCTATGGAACCGAACAAGCATGAGTTTTTTGAAATGGTATATATTAAAAAGGGACATGCCGTATTTGAAATATCCGGACAACCTGCACCTATTGGTCCAAATGACATAGTAATAATAAAACCAAACCAGAGCCACAAATTTATAGTTAAATCGGAGGATGGGTGCGAGTTTATTGTTCTCAGCTTTAAATTTATTAGCCAGTCCATCAGTGAGTTTTCAGAAGTACCCCTTGAGGATTTCCTTAATTTCGTCAGCAGCAAAGAGTCAGGTGCTTTTATTTCCTTAAAGGTAAGTCAAAAGAATGAGATTATAATAATTCTTAACAGGATTCTTAAAGAAAGAGAAAAGAAAGATATAGGCAGTGATTTCCTCGATCAACTTCTTGTAATGGAGTTGTTTGTATATATCTCCAGAGCCCTAAAGATGGAATGGGAATCCAGTATTATGGGCAAGAGTATGAAAGTTAAGGAGCTTATAAAAATCTCTGTAAACTATATAAATAATAATTTTGAGAGGGATATAACAATTGGAGATATTGCAAAATATGTATTCTTAAGCTCTAGTTATTTTACAAGAGCTTTTAAAGAGGAAATGGGTATCAGCCCCATTAACTATCTTCTCAAGGTAAGAATAGAGAGAGCTAAGGAGATATTGGCGGATGAGTCATTAAAAATCAGTGATGTAGCTTTTTCTGTAGGTTTTTCAAACCAGCAGAGATTTAACGAAATATTTAAAAAATACACAAAGATGACACCGTTAAAGTACAGAAAGTCTTTAAAATCATAAGAAATCTTCTATACCATAGGGCAAAAAACATTAAAAAAGGCATATAAATGAGATTAATAACAGGAAGAATAATTATTTTTACTGTTATATAATATACAAGAAATAGGATATTTATTAGGAGGTTTATTTATGTCACAGAAAACATTTAAAATAACAGTTCTTCCGGGAGACGGCATAGGCCCTGAAGTAATTAGGCAGGCTATAGCCACCATCAAAGAAGTTGAGAAAAAGTATGAATATAAATTTGAGCTTAGTGAAGCTCTTATAGGGGGATGTGCTATAGATGCACATGGAGTTCCTCTTCCCGACAGTACACTAGAACAGTGTAAGAATAGCGATGCTGTGCTGCTTGGTGCTGTCGGAGGAGCAAAATGGGATACGCTTCCCGGTCATATCAGGCCTGAGGCAGGGCTTCTTGCTATAAGAGCAGGGCTTGGATTGTTTGCTAACTTAAGACCGGCTATTATATACAGTTCACTTAAGAATGCATCACCGTTAAGAGCTGATATAGTTAAGGATGGAATCGACATCATGGTAGTAAGGGAACTTACAGGTGGTATATACTTTGGAAAAAGAGGCAGAACTGCCGTTGAAGGAATGGGAGAGGCGGCCTATGACACAGAGATGTATAGTGTTGGTGAGGTTGAAAGGATTGCAAGAGTTGGATTTGAGTCAGCGATGAAAAGAAATAAGATACTGACTTCAGTCGACAAGGCTAATGTTCTTGAAAGCTCAAGGTTGTGGAGAGAAGTAGTGATTAAAATGTCCAAAGATTATCCGGAAGTTACTCTCAACCACATGTATGTAGACAATGCAGCCATGCAGTTGGTCAGAAACCCGATGCAGTTTGATGTTATAGTTACATCAAACATGTTTGGAGATATACTGTCAGACGAGGCTTCAATGATAACCGGTTCTATAGGAATGTTGCCATCAGCCAGCATTGGTGCAGGTACTCTTGGTTTGTATGAGCCTATTCATGGATCGGCACCGGATATTGCAGGTCAGGATAAAGCAAATCCAATAGCTACAATTTTGTCAGTTGCAATGATGATGAGATATAGCTGCGGCCTTGAGAATGTGGCTAAAGATATCGAAGTAGCTGTAGAAAGGGTACTTGAAAAAGGCTACAGAACAGGAGATATTGTAAGTGAAGGAACCGAATTGGTTGGAACGATGAAGATGGGAAGCCTTATTACAAGTGAAATTTCTAAGTAAAAATAATAAAAGAATAGTAATGAATAAAAGTAATAAAAGAAGGATATCCTATAATGGGATATCCTTTAAATTTGAAACCTTGTAATACCAGAAATTTTTATTTACCCCTAACATTTTTCAAGGCAATTTAATATAAATTAATAAAAGTTGTAAACGAGATATCTTCCTCCAATAAGCTATGGCATGACTATAATTCAGAAATTAATACTTTGTATATTTGCCTACCAATCTACCAACAACTATTACCTCATCTTTATTGAAAGTTTCTCTTCCAAGTAAATTACTGTCTGCCTTAAGTGTGATAGTTTCTTCGTTCTCGCCCTTATAGTACTTTCTCAAGAGTGCAGAGTTTTCAAATAAAATCAAAACAATATCTCCATCGCATATGTTTGATTCCCTTGAAATAACTAAAACATCTTCATACTTTATCCCACTATCAATCAAACTGTTATCAGGACAGTTTAAAATAAAACAATCAGTCGCATCCTCGAGAAAATCCGGAGGTACTGGTTGATATTTGACAACATTATATATGCTGTACAAATCACTGATATTTCTTTTACTTATCTTTTTTACTTCAGGAATATATGCAGGATCTGTATACTGGGAATTCCCAGAAACAAGCTTAATAGAACGTGCCATGCCTATTTCTCTTTTTATGACTCCTTTTTGCTGAAGTCTATTTAAAATCCCTTGTACGGCTCCTGGTGTTTTTTCCCCTACCATTTCACCTATTTCTCTAACTGTTGGAGGAATACCATTTTCTCTAATAAATGTTTCGATTACAGAATAAATCTTCTTTTGCTTTGACGTAAGTGAATCAAATTCAGAAGGCACACTCATCACCCTTTTTAATAAAGTATTAGAAATATTGATAAAGAAAACAAATTATCAAAAACAATATTAACAGACTTTTAGGAAAAATTCAAATTATATAATAACAATTATGTAAATTAGATACAAGTTATTGCGTACCAATTTAAAGGTAAAATCTCACATGTTCAATATGCATGTTATGTAAAAAACAATAAAAGACTTATTATATAGGGGGTTTGACGGTTTACATAAATACTATATATTTTAGGGATAATAATTATATGAACTTCTGTATACAATAAATAAAAAAATTAACAGAAAATTAGCACTTTTTACATATATCAATAGAAATATGTAACGGAAATATGCGAACAAAAAGTAAAGTTATATAAATGTATTAATATTATATCGGTGGTTATATTATATAGTGGCAGTATTATATTAATTAGGGCATTCTGCCGTTTACTGGGTTCTAGGACAAAATCATGAAGTGATTTAGCAATCTTGATGTTGTCATAAGAAACTGCGTATGTAGAATACGCCATAATTTCGTGGACATCAAAAAGACTTGAGGTGAAATATTGTTTAAATTATTGAAAGGTGGCAACATATATAGCCCGCAGTATCTTGGTGCTAAGGATATTTTGGTAGCTTTAGGAAAGATAGTTAAAGTTGAAGAGAATATTTCGGTGGATGGGCTTTGGGGTGTTGAAACCATTGATTGCACCGGAAAGATTATTTTACCGGGCATTATAGATCAGCATCTGCACATTATAGGCGGAGGAGGAGAAAAAGGTCCTTCCAGCAGAATACCGGAAATATATTTGACTGACATAGTGAATGCAGGAATAACAACTGTTGTAGGCGTTTTGGGATTCGATGGACTGACAAGGAACATGGCTGGACTTCTTGCAAAAGCCAAATCACTGGAAGCTGAAGGCGTTAACACGTTTATTTATACAGGCAGTTATGGATTACCAACAACAACACTCACAGGAAAAGTTATTTCAGATATAACATTTATTGATAAAGTAATTGGTGCAGGAGAAATAGCCATATCTGATTACAGAAGCAGCCACCCTGATATCAAGGAATTAAAGTCACTTGCATATGAGGTGAAAATTGGTTCAATGATCTCAAATAAAGCAGGTGTTGTTCATATTCATGTAGGTGACGGTAAGGATGGAATAAAGCCTTTAAAGGATCTTTTGAATGACTCGGAGTTTCCTATTGATATGTTTGTTCCTACACATATCAATAGAAACAAGATGTTGTTTGAGCAAGGGCTGGAATATTTAAAAACCGGAGGAAATATTGATCTGACTGCAGGAAGTACAGGCGGAATAGGGTATGATGTACCGGATGCCTTATCTACAATAGCCGAAAGGAAGCTAGGGTTTGACAGGGTAACAATATCATCTGATGCCAATGGGAGCATACCCGACGTAAATGGTCAGCCTGGCGTTGGTAAGGTTAATATGCTTATTGATGACATAAGGTCCAGCATATTGCAAAAAGGTTTGAAAATCGAAGATGTATTTAGAACAGTAACATCAAATGTGGCACAGCTTTTAAAGATCTATCCGCAAAAGGGAGTTTTGAAAAACGGAAGTGATGCTGATATTTTGGTGATGGATGAGAAGGAGCTCAAAATATTTGAACTTATGGTAAATGGTATAAGCTTTGTACACGAAGGAAAAACAATAAAGAAAGGGAGCTACGAAAATTAGTATGGCATCTTTACTAACTCAAATAATAAATGGGCTTTATTATTTTTTTTGTGTAATCAGTAACATAATTGTTTATAAACTGGGTTTTATAGTTTTACTATTTTTAACCCTTATCGGCTATAAATTATATAACAGGATCGGTAAGAAAAACTACTAAATATTAATAGTAATAAATATTAAAACTACTTAAATTTAAAAAGGTGATTGTATGAATGATTACGGTATTAGTAAAAGCAGTGGTACATTGACTAAAGGGAGTATGCTGTTTATAGCTATAGGCTGGATATGTGCCTTTTTATCACTTTTTATTTTACCATATGCTTTTGGTGTTATTGGAGTAATAACGGGTATATTGGCTGCAAAAAACGGCAGCAGGAATGGATTGCCTATTATAATGGCCAATATAATTCTTATGGGAATAGGACTTATGTTTAATAATGTAATATTGGATTACACTATGCATAACATCTATGGAAGGTAATGGAGGATCTAATGGAAGAAAAATCAAAGGGAAATCTTGTCATTATTGGTGGTGCAGAAGATAAAAAAGGTGAAAGCAAAATCCTTAAAAAGGTTGCTGAAATAGCTGGATTTGGTGATATGGAGTTTATTGTTCTGACAACAGCTACTGAGCATCCGGTAGAAGTTGGAAATGAGTATCTGAACGTATTTCAAAGGCTTGGCATAAATAATATCGAGGTCCTTGATATAAGTACAAGGGAGGATGCAAATAACGAGGAGAATTATTATAAGATAGTAAATTCCGGAGGCGTCTTTATGACTGGTGGGGATCAGTTAAGGATAACTAGCATCCTTGGCGGTACTAAAGTTTTTAATGCACTTATTGAGGCATATCTCAAGGGTGTTGTTATAGCAGGGACAAGTGCCGGGGCTTCAGTAATGAGTAATACCATGATTGTTGATGGAAACAGCAACGATCCGGCAAGGAAATGTACTCTTAAAATGGCATCAGGTTTGGGGCTTCTGGAAGAGGCTATAATTGATCAGCATTTTGACCAAAGGGGCAGATTTGGGCGTTTACTGTGTGGTGTGGCTGAAAATCCCCATATGCTCGGCATTGGAATTGATGAGGATACAGCAATAAGGGTTTATCCTGATGCACATTTTGAAGTTGTAGGCTCATACGCTGTGACAATAATAGACGGAAAATCCATTGTAAGCTCTAATGTATCCGAATTAAAGCCTGATGAAATACTGGCAATCGCTAATGTAACGGTCCATGTATTGCCTGAAGGCTACGGCTTTGACATGAAGAGAAGGGAAGTCCTTCGATTGCATTAATATACATTTATCACTTTTAATATAGTTTCAGGAGGAAGGAAATTGCAAATTAATAATATACGTATTTTTGCAGGAAAGAATATATATAGTTTTAAGCCTGTTATCAGAATGGAGGTGGATCTGGGAGATTTATGTGAAAAGCCTACCTGCGATATGCCTGGGTTTAATGAATATATTGTTGAGCTTTTTCCAGGGCTTAAGAAACACTGCTGCTCTCTCGGCTATGAAGGCGGTTTTATGGATAGGCTTAAGGAGGGTACTTATATTGGACATGTTATAGAGCATTCAATTATCGATCTCCAGAACTCTCTTGGATATGATGTGGCTTATGGTAAGACCAGAGTTTACAAGGAACCTTCAGTCTATCATATTATTTATCAGTATATAGATGAAAAGTGTGGGATAGAATGCGGAAAAACAGTTATTGAAATTGTATCGGCTTTTTTTGAGAACAAGAATATTGATAAAAACCAATTCTCCAGGACATATGATAATTTGAAAAGATTAAAGGTTGAAGGTGAACTTGGACCAAGTACCAAAGCCATATATGATGAAGCTGTAAGGAGAGGCATTCCGGTTAAACGATTTGGAAACGAAAGCATTTTGCAGCTTGGTTTTGGGAAAAATATAAAACTTGTAGAGGCATCATTAACAAGCTTATCAGGTTGTGTTGCTGTTGATATAGTATCAGATAAGCATCTTACTAAAAAAATACTGACAGACTACAAAATTCCTGTTCCATACGGAGAAATTGTATACTCTGAGGAAGAAGCAGTAAAAGCAGCCGGATCTATAGGTTACCCGGTAGTTGTAAAGCCTTATGATGGAAGCCAGGGCAGAGGGGTTTCTACTAACCTGTTATGTGATAAGGATGTTAAGTTAGCTTACAATGAGGCTATAAAACATAGTAAAGCAGTAATGGTTGAATCCTATGTTGAGGGGAAGGATTACAGGATACTTGTAGTTGGAGATAAGGTCTCAGCAGTTTCCGAGAGAAAACCGCCCAGTGTTGAGGGTGATGGAATCCATACTATATCGGAGCTTGTGGAATTGAAAAATCAGGATCCTTTAAGAGGGAATCACCATGAAAAGCCTCTTACAAGAATAAGACTAGATAATGTTGCCATGGATTTACTCAGAAGAAATGGCTATACTACGGGCTATATACCTAAGAAGGATGAAATAATTTATCTTAGATCTAACACAAACTTGAGCACAGGGGGTACTGCAAAGGACTGTACAGATGAAATACATCCGGAAAATAAAAAGGCTGCTATAAAAGCTGCAAAAGTTTTAGAGATTGATGTAGCGGGTATTGATATGAAAATTCAGGACATCTCAATGCCAATCAGCGAAAGTAACGGTGCCATAATAGAAGTAAATGCTGCACCTGGACTTAGAATGCATTTGTATCCATCTGAGGGAAAGCCAAGAAATGTTGCAGCAGATATTTTGGACATGCTTTACCCAAATGGCAGCCAATATTCAATACCTGTTGTTGCAATTACCGGTACCAACGGTAAGACTACTACTACGCGACTTCTCAGACATACATTGGCACTTAAGGGAAGTAAGGTTGGTATGACAACTACAAGCGGTATTTTTATAGGCGATGAATGTATAATGGAAGGCGATAATACAGGACCTGTAAGTGCACAGATAGTTCTTTCCAATAAGGAGACAGAGATTGCGGTGCTTGAGACGGCCAGAGGAGGAATAGTAAGGGGTGGATTAGGTTACGACCTTGCTGATGTAGCCGTTATAACCAACATTAGTGATGATCATATCGGTCTTGACGGCATAAAGGATATTGAAGATTTAGCCTATATCAAATCCCTCGTTATTGAAGCAGTTAAGCCTGAGGGCAGTTCCGTGCTGAATGCTGATGATCCTATGATTGAATACTTTTTGGGAAGGGCTCGTGGTAACATTATTTTGTTTTCAACAGATTTTAATAATGAATATATAGTAAGGCACATAAACAATGGAGGGACAGCCGCATACATGAATGAGGATTACATTCATATTTATGATAAAAAGGATATAAGAGTTATGGAAGTGGCAAAAATTCCAATTACATTTAATGGATGTGTAAAATGTAACATTGAAAATTCACTTGCTGCAGCATCTGCACTCTATGCTTTAGGTATTCCTGCAGAGCTAATTGAGATGGGTCTTAAAACCTTTATGCCGGATGAAAAACTTAATCCCGGAAGGTTTAATTTGTTTGATATGGGAGACTTTAAAGTTTTGTTGGACTATGGACATAACCCTGCTGGGTTTAAATGTGTATCAGACTTTGTATTGTCACAAAGGGCTAACAGATATGTGGGAGTAATTGGCGTGCCAGGAGACAGGCCGGACAGCAGTATAAGACATGCTGGGATGCTATGTGGCAAAATGTTTACAGATATCTACATCAAGGAGGACGATGATCTAAGGGGAAGAGAACCTGGGGAAGTTGCCGAATTGTTATATAACACCATAATAGATTATGGGTTTAAAAAAGAAAATATGAAAATAATTCTTCCAGAGGGTGAAGCCTTGGAAACCGCTATAAAGAATGCAATGCCGGGAGACTTGATAGTTATGTTCTATCAAAATTTCAGTAAGTCATTGAACATTATAAAAAGCTATATAAAAGACAGGGAGAAGGAAGAGTCATTGGTGTAATGTCTTTAGGCATGTTGAAAATATAACTTCCCGTATAATTTCGCTTTCGTGTTTACTTAGTAATGGCTAAGAAATAACATCTGATTCTCATCGTCCAAAACCCCGTTAAAATCGTCGGGATTTTGTCCTTGAGAATACGAAGTTATTTCTAAGGCATTCCTTTACTCGTGAACACACGCTCAAAACGGTAAGTAATATTTCAATCATGCCTTAGCTGCTGCTTTGGGGTTTTCTCAATTTTTTTAGGCTTTGCCTTTGAACTCTTTAAGTTTTACAGTATAATATAAGAAACGACTATGTATTTAGTTTTTCTTATAAATATACTTTTATGTTTTGTAAAGAGAGGTTTTAAAGATGGTAGATAAAGAAAGAGTCAAAGCAGCAGTCAGGGAAATTTTAATAGCAATTGGAGATGATCCCGACAGAGAAGGTCTTAAAGAGACGCCTGACAGGGTTGCAAGGATGTACGATGAGATTTTTGCAGGACTGCATAAGGATCCCAGGGAATATGTCAAGGTTTTTCAGGAAGAAAACCATGAAGAAATAGTACTTGTTAAGGATATTCCTACATATTCCATTTGTGAACACCATTTACTTCCGTTTGTTGGTGTAGCTCATGTGGTATATATACCTAGAAAGGGTAAGGTAATGGGGCTTAGCAAACTGGCCAGAATAGTGGACACTGTTGCAAAAAAACCCCAGCTTCAGGAAAGGCTGACAAGTCAAGTTGCTGATGTCCTTATGGATACAATTAACCCTATTGGTGCTGCAGTAGTTATGGAAGCAGAGCATTTATGCATGACAATGAGGGGGATAAAGAAGCCTGGATCAAGGACTATAACATCAGCATTAAGAGGGATTATAAAAACAGACGCCAGGACAAGAGCAGAGGTTATGGCACTTATTAAGGATTAAAGCCGGTATGGTGCGGTGGCCTTAGAATATAAAGATCAGTTATGATTTAGAAGGATGAAATTATATTATAATCAATATTTTAGTCAATACCCGATTAAAAATATATTATTTTTTGCCGAATTATAGTATAATTAAGAATAATGTATAAGAGGACAAGTAAAAAGTTCTGTTTATAATGGTACAAATGCCATAATCCTTCTAAGGAGTGAAGCGAATGGATGTTAAAAATAAGGTTAATGTGAGAATAGCCGGAAAAGATTATACTTTGGTTGGTGTTGAGTCTGAGGAATATATGCAGAAAATAGGCCTTTATATAGATAAGAAAATGAATGAGATTATGAAGGTCAATACAAGGCTGAGTACATCTATGGCGGCTGTTCTTACTGCAATTAATATAGCTGATGATTATTATAAATGTCACGAGACCGAAAAAAACCTTCAAAAGGAAGTAAATGATTTAGCATCGGAGTTGGAAAGGCTTAAAGAGGTTAATAAGTCTTTGTCAGGTGAAAATGCAACCCTGCAGAACAAGAATACCGAGCTCCAGCTTGAACTTGCTAAAAAAGAGGCCGAGCTTGGCGGAGTAAAAAATACAATTGGCAAGGTAAGACATAGGTAAATTATTTTATTTTAATATTTAAAGGGCGGTGGTGTTAGATGGACGGTTACATTAGTATTTCAAATTTGGCACTTCTCTTAATTACAGCAGCTGTAGTAGTTTCGGCTGTTTTTTTAATTGGTTTTCTCAAAAATCTGACTGATTGCTTAAAGGTATTAAAATCCATTCTAACGGATAATAAGTCGAATATTGACGAAAGTTTAAAAAATATGCCTGCAATCACAAAGAATATCTCAGAGGTTTCTGAGACTGCCAATAGGGAGATTAAGGCTATAGAATCTGCAATATGCAGCGTTGGAACAGCAGCAGAGGAAACTTCTGCAGCCATTATGAAAATCAAAAAGGATTTTGGAGAGGTATTTAATTTAGTTAGGGCTATTAGGTTTATAAAGCGATTATTAAAGTCGTTACCCAGAAAATAACTGGTCAGGAAAAGCGGAGATAAATATCATGAGAATGATTTTCCTTTTTATTGATGGATTTGGCATCGGTGAAGATGATGCTGCAAAGAACCCTTTGAAATCAGGGAAAGCATCCAATATACAGTACATACTGGAAAATTACAAAGTGTTTCCTACTGATGCTTGTCTTGGTGTTGCAGGTCTTCCTCAAAGTGCTACAGGACAGACATCAATTTTTACAGGAGTAAATGCTTCCATGGTTCTTGGCAGGCATCTGAGCGGACAGCCTACAATTAGCCTAAAGAAGGTTATCACGAAATCAAACCTTTTTTCCGAGCTTATAAAAAAAGGATATAAAGTGACTAATTCCAATGTGTACAGGGAAGAATACCTTGTGAAAATGCATGATCCAAAGGAAAGAAGATATAGGCCGTCTGTTACTTCCGTTATGACTCATGCTTGTGGTATTCCATTTAGAACAACAGAAGATTATAGAAAAGGAAACGGAATATATCATGATATTACCGGAGAGATTCTAGTTAGCAGCGGATATAATGTGGAAGTAATCACACCAGATGAAGCAGCTTTAAGGCTTTATAGAATAAGCCGGGAATATGATTTTACATTGTTTGAACACTTTATGACAGACCTCATAGGTCATAAGGCTGATATAAACGAGGCCTATAAAACTATTGAAAAGCTGGATTTGTTTTTAGGGTCTTTGATAAAATTAATTAATCTTGATGAGGATGTTTTGATAATTGCCAGCGATCATGGAAATATTGAAGATGTATCTTTAAAAACTCATACATTTAACAAAGTACCTACAGTAGTGATTGGTAATATACCTGAAAAAGGAGATGCTGCTGTTTGGTCCTTGACAGATATAATGCCCCTTGTTTTAAAAATATTTGATAAGCAGTAAATTCATTAAAAGTGCTACTTAATAAAAATGAATTTTTCGCAACATATGAATCAAGGAAAATGTTTTGCAATAATTAAAAATTGAAAATGATTATTGCAAAACACATAGAAGAGGTTTGGAATGAATAAGAAGATTGAATTACTTGCACCTGCCGGTAACTGGGAGTCGTTTCTAGCTGCGGTGGAAAACGGTGCAGATGCGGTTTATCTTGGAAGTAAATACTTTAATGCCAGGCAGAATGCCGGTAATTTCGACAAGGAGCTTCTTATGGAAGCTCTTAAATATGCCCGTGTAAGAAATATAAAGGTATATCTTGCATTAAATACACTTGTTTTAGACAATGAAATGGAAGAGGCATTGGAAGTAGCTGCTGATGCCTATACTATGGGTATAGACGGAATAATCGTGCAGGATATCGGACTTGCACGTATATTGAGGGAAAGAATTCCCAGCGTGGAGCTTCATGGCAGCACACAGATGACGGTTTATAATATAGAAGGTGTTAAGGTCCTTGGAGAACTGGGCTTTAAAAGAGTGGTGCTTGCCAGGGAGTTATCCCTTGAAGAAATTTCACATATTTCAAAAAGCTCATCCATAGAGACGGAAATATTTGTCCATGGTGCATTGTGTGTCAGCTATTCAGGGCAATGTCTTATGAGCAGCCTTATAGGATCAAGAAGCGGCAATAGAGGTAAATGTGCCCAACCATGCAGGCTTCCATATGAAATGATTTCCACAAACTCGGGAAATATGGTAAAAGGCGGAAAAGGGTTCCTTTTAAGCCCAAAGGATTTGTGCTCCCTTCCAATGCTTGGACAAATACTTAAGTCAGGAGTTGCTTCGCTAAAGATAGAAGGAAGAATGAAGCAGCCTGAATACGTGGCTACGGTTGTAAGGATATACAGGAAATATATAGATGCGTATTCCGATGGTACAATATTAAGGCTTGATCCTGCGGAAAAAGAAAGTGACATGAAGGAGTTAATGCAGGTGTTCAACAGGGGAGGGTTTTCGAAGGGATATCTTGAGGGGAAAACCGGAAGGGATATGATGTGCTATGAGAAGCCTAAGAACTGGGGCATATATATAGGAAATGTCATTTCCTTCAATAAAGGGACCAGCAGCCTTAAGATGAAGATGGAGGAAGATTTGTCAATAGGTGATGGTATTGAGGTGCTAAACGGAGAGGATATAAATCCTGGTACCGTCGTGACATATATAAGGACAGAAAATGGAAAAAAGAACTTTGCACAAAAAGGTGACATAGCATATATAGGTGACATAAAAGGTAACATACCGAAGGGGTGCAAGATCTACAGAACATCAAGCAAAGCATTGAATATGAGTGCAGGTGAGACTTTTGACGGCAAAACCTTTATTAGAAAAGTCCAAATAGATGGGATATTATCCATTAGACAAAATTCTCCCATAACCTTAAGCATAACTGATGGAGAAAATAATGTGGAGGTTACTTCAGAGAGGCTGCCGGAAATAGCCGTAAACAAGCCCATAACAAAAGAGAGAATAGAAGAGCAGCTCTATAAGACAGGAAGTACTCCTTTTGCTTTTAAGAAGCTCGATGTAAAGCTGGATAAAAACCTTACCGTGCCTATCAGTGAAATTAATAACTTAAGAAGAAAGGCATTAGATGAGCTTTATAATAAAAAAGCTGCAGGCAATATCGAAAAAAGGTCGGAATTGGTTGGAGAAAGGGAAAAAGGTTTGTTAAATTTCCCGGGAAATGGTCGAAAAGAAAAAAATGATGTTAAGATTTCCGTCTATTTTTATGAATGGAGCAAAAATTGTCACAATGATGCTTTATATGGAGCGGATATAGTGTACATTCCATTTAAAGAATTTCTAAACCCAGATAATTTTGACGCTTTACAAGCATTAAAAAAAGAGGGATGCAGTATATACGCTTCACTGCCTTCCATTACCCGTGGAAATTATGACAGGATAATTAAGTCCAAGCTGCCGGAAATGCTTGAAAACGGAAATTTGGAAGGTTTGCTGCTGGGCAATATAGGGCAGCTTGAATATGTTAAAGGTATTTCAAATATCAAGATAAGGTGTGATTATAGTTTTAATATTTTAAACAGCGTATCATTACAGCAGTTAAACAGTCTGGGAATAAGAGGAGCTACCATATCTCCCGAATTGAATCTTGAGCAATTCAAGAATATTTTAAAGTACGGATCTATAGACAAAGAAGTAATTGTGTACGGCAGGCTGCCTGTTATGGTAAGTGAGTATTGCCCCACAGGCTGTGTGGTGGGAAAGAAGGAATCGGGGAAAACATGCGGATGCAGCCCATGTAAGGATAGATACATATTAAAAGATCGCATTGGTGCAAAATTTCCCGTAATATGTGACAATATTGACTGCAGAAGCATGATTTTAAGCTCTAATAGGTTATTTGCACCAGAGGTTATAAAGGATTTGAGAAATCATGGATGTGAGACCCTAAGGCTTAATATTTGGGATGAGACTTCAGAACAATTAGAAAGATTGATAGCTATGGCAAAAGATGTTAGCCTGAGTGGATATGGAAAGCCTGATAAATATAAAGACCTGGAAGAAATGATACGTCAGGAAGGGGTTTTTAAGGGGCACTTTTATAAAGGTCTATGAAATTATGGTGTATGCTACACCACAATTTCTCACGACAACTATCAAGGTTGAAAAATCACTTTGTGATTTTTTTAGGAGTATAACACAAAGAAAAAAATGGTATGTAAAATTCATATAAAATGAGAGGATTGAGGTATAAATGCATTCAAATGAGGTTAAAATTTTTGTAGAAATTTGTAGAAAAGGCGTGACTCTTCCTGAGTATGCCAGACATGGAGATGCAGGGATGGATATTTTAGCAGCGGAAGATGTAGTAATAGCACCTGGTGAAACAGTGATTATACCTACGGGACTAAAGGTTGCCATACCTGAGGGTTTCGAGTTACAGGTAAGGCCTCGAAGCGGTATATCATATAAGACGCCACTAAGGGTATCCAATAGTCCGGGTACCATTGACAGCGGATACAGAGGTGAGGTTGGAATTATTATGACCAACACATCATCCAAAAAGGATACCGATGACTTACTGCCTATTAGCAGTATAGGCAATATTAATGGAACGTATTCCATAAAAAAGGGAGACCGGGTTGCCCAAATAACCTTGCAGGTTGTTCCCCAAATTGTTTTTGAGATGGTGGACTCTGTACAGGATATTGGTATGGATCGTGGAGGCGGATTCGGTTCCACAGGTACAAAGTAGTTATATTTTCAACATGCCTAAAGGGGTTCATGCAAAATATCTGAGACATGTTTTGCGTGAGCCCCTTTATTATACATGCCTAAATATTAATAGCGGATTCTAAAGCATCAATTAGTGCTTTTAAATCCTTGTAAGCATCAAGGAATGTGCACTTAACCTTCTGACCGTTTCTTATTGCATCGTAGAAGTTTTCGAATTCTTCCTTATATCCACCTTGAGATTGGACTGTTTCAATATAATCAGGTGTGTTTTTCTTTTTTATGGCTATATTTTTATCCTTTATAACCATAGTACCTTCTGTTCCCAGTATTTTTAACATTCTTTCCTGGTAACCCACTGAGCTGAAATAATAATTGAATACGCAGCTTACATTGCTGGAGGTGTTAAAGAGAAAACTCATTGAGTCTATTTCTCCCAGGTCGGGATTAATGCTCCTGGTGATTGCTTTTCCTGAGTGTATTTCGCCGAAAAGATCACGGAAAACAGCTATGTTATGTACACCGCCGTCTGTTATAAAACCACCTGGGTATTGATGCTTTATACGCCACTGGGTTTGGGCATATTTATTGCTGGTTTCCAAAAGATCAAAACAATCCCAGAATGCAGAGTAAGGCTTTCCTATACTGCCGCTGTCTAAAAGCTCTTTAATCCTAATGTTAAAGGGATCATACCTGAAGTTTTCTGCCACCATCATCACTGTTTTGTATTTTTTTCGAAGCTCAACATATCTTCTGCTTCCTTCATATTAGCGGCAATGGGTTTTTCCACTATTACATGTTTTCCAGCTTCAAGAGCTTCTTTGGTTACTTGATGATTCAGGTGTATCGGAAGTAAAATGCTTACAGCCTCAATCTCAGGATTTGCTAAAATTTGTTTATAGTCTGTGAGGTAGGGGACATTTCCTACCATTTGTGCAAATTCCTTTGCCTTTTCTTCTGTATGATTGCATACTGTGACAATTTCAAACTTTTCCTTCATTTGCTTCAATGCAGGCCAATGAAGGTCCTTCGCAGCAATTCCACATCCTAAAATGCCAAGTTTAACAGGTTTCATAATATTTCCTCCCTTGGATATCTAATTCACAAGTGATTTTGTTCATGTCTTAATAATAGTAATAAATGCTTTTTAAATAATATAAAATAATTAGTGCGGTTTAAATAAAATTAAAAAGGTAATATATTAGTAAATGTCGTATTAAAATAACTAAAAAATAATATGTAAAATTTAATATTTGATAAAAATATTACTTGATAAGTCCTAATACTAATATTACAATTTTAAGAGCAAAATATCAATGAGGTAAAATTTATAAAAAAATATAAAGTATACTAGATAATTATTCGATATAAATATTTGCCCGGGGTTTTCAAAAAAGTATTGTAAACCCTCCAAGAATATATTACTATATCTTTTATGGGGAGATGATTTCATGAGTAAAACGGAAATGATAGCACTATTATTAGCAGGCGGTCAAGGAAGCAGACTCGGAGTCCTCACTAAGAATGTCGCAAAGCCAGCTGTTTCATACGGCGGGAAATACAGAATAATCGATTTTTCCCTAAGTAACTGTATAAACTCAGGAATTGAAACTGTTGGTGTCCTGACTCAGTACCAACCTTTAGAACTTAATGCACATATCGGTATTGGCAAACCCTGGGATCTTGATAGGATGGATGGTGGAGTTACAATTCTTTCACCATATATGAAGGAAGAAGTGGGTGAGTGGTATAAGGGAACTGCAAATGCGGTTTACCAGAACATCCATTTTGTCGATAAAATTTCTCCTGAATATGTAGTAATTTTATCCGGTGATCACATTTATAAAATGGATTATTCACTTATGCTTGAGCATCACAAGAAGAATAAGGCCGATGCAACAATTTCTGTTATTAATGTGCCTTATGACGAAGCTAGCAGATATGGAATTATGAATACTAACCCGGATGGCAGCATAATTGAATTTGAAGAAAAACCCAAAAGCCCGAAAAGTACCTTGGCATCTATGGGTATTTACATATTTACTTGGGATGTTTTAAGAGAATATCTTGTAAAGGATAATGATGATACTGCGTCTGAGAATGACTTTGGTAAAAACATCATACCCAACATGTTGAAAGATGGAAAAAGAATGTGGGCGTATCAGTTTGAGGGGTATTGGAGAGATGTTGGTACTATTCAAGCCTTCTGGGAATCAAATATGGATCTTATCCAAAGAGTTCCAATATTCAATCTTTTTGATCCCACATGGAAGATATATACTCCAAATCCCATAAAGCCTGCGCATTATATTGGGCCTAATGGAGTTGTCAAAACATCTATAGTTACAGAAGGCTGTATGATTTATGGTACAGTTCGCAATTCAGTCATTTTCCCTGGAGTCTTTATTGATGAGAACACTGTGATTGAAGATTCCATAATAATGACAAACTGTAAAATTGGGGGCTAACTCATATATTAACAAAAGTATATTGGGAGAAAGCGTAATAATAGGAGATGATGTAAAAATAGGAGTAGGTGAAGTGGTGGAAAATGAGTTAAAGCCAGCGATCTACTACTCTGGAATTACTGTAGTGGGTGAAAGTTCATATGTCCCGGATGGTGCAGAGCTAGGTAAAAATGTTGTTATAGACAGATTTGTTACTACTGACGATTATTGTTCACTTAATGTTCCGTCAGGAAAAAGTGTATTTAAAGGCGGTGTGTGCGATTGAAAAATGCAATGGGAATTATTCTTACAGGCGGCAACAAAAGCGGTATGAAGGAGTTATCGGCAATCAGGGCTACAGCGGCTATTCCTGTAGGCGGTAAGTACAGAGCAATTGATTTTGTGCTGTCTAACATGGTTAATTCAGGTATAACTAATATTGGGGTACTAACACAGTATAATTTCCGTTCTCTGATGGATCATTTGGGTACAGGAAAAGAGTGGGATCTTGATAGGGAAAATGGTGGCTTGTTTATATTTCCGCCATATCTTTCAGATGATGGCTCAGGCTGGTATAAAGGTACTGCAGATGCCATGTATAACAACCTTACATATTTACTACGAAGCAGTCAGGAGTATGTAATTATATCGGTAGGAAACAGTGTTTGCAAGATTAATTTTGAAAAGCTCCTTGATTACCATATAGATAAGGGTGCTGATATAACGATAGCATACAGGGATATGAGTGATTTATATCCTGAGGATTTACCGATTATGGGTATCCTATCGGTTGATAATAATGAAAGAATAACAGATTTTGAGGAAAAGCCCTTAAGACCTAAAGGAACATTGGGTTCTATGGGGATTTATGTAATGAAGCGTGAGCTTCTGATATATCTTTTGGAAGAGTGCATAGCTCATGGCAATTATGACTTTGTGAGGGATGTACTGATTAAAAAGCTGGATTCACTTAAAATTTACGGCTATAGGTTTAACAGCTATTGGAGAAGCATAAGCTCTATTAAAATGTATTACAGGTGCAATATGGAGCTTTTAGACCCTGATGTATGCTGCCAGCTGTTTGTTGACGGCGGTAAAATATATACAAAGGTTAAGGATGAACCACCTGCCAAGTATAATGATGAGGCTGAGGTTAGGAATTCCATTATCGGTGACGGATGTATTATTGAAGGTACTGTAGAGAATAGCGTTCTTTTTAGAGGTGTTACCGTAAAAAAGGGAGCTTGTATTAAAAATAGTATAATAATGCAGGGATCGGTCATAGAATCAGGTTCATCCCTGCAATATGCTGTCGTAGATAAAAATGTCCTTATTACAGAAGGGAAAAACCTTAAAGGCGATGATGAATGGCCTATCATTGTAGGACGAAGAACTGTTGTTTAGGATAAGTAAAAAGAATAGTCTGTAATGGTATAAAACGAACTACTAAGGTATTTAGCAGTTCGTTTTGCTATTTATGGCATGAATGAAAAATTTCTTCCGCTTTCTACGCGGATGTTGACGAGTTAAGTCAACACATGAGCCAAATTCATAGCGGAAGAATTTTTTGATCATGACTAATTATATAACAATCACATTGGTGGGGAGGAACAAAATGAAACAAATAATGAAGCTTTCTTCCTTGGCTGCATTCTTTTTGTTGTTAAATTTAATGATGCTGCAGTCATATGCATTACCTATGAATTTTGCCATTTCCGGTAAAACCACTAGTATCATCACCGGATTGACAATACTTATTGATTTCTCAGATTGCCCGTGGGAAATATCAAAAGAAGAAATGGATGACCTTATTAATAAAGAAGGATACAGCGGATTTAATAATAATGGATCAATGAGAGATTATTTTTTTGACATATCAGAAGGTAAACTTTTGTATACTAATAACGTATTTGGCTATTACAGAGCCAAAAATCCAAAATCTTATTATAGTGACATTAATGCCAATGGCAGGGACAAGGAACTTGTAAATGAGGCATTGGAGTTTATGAAACAAAACGGGTATGACTTTGCAAAGCTAACAACAGACAGCAACAAAATGGTAATGGCTGTTAACGTGTTATATGCAGGGGAGCCGGGTATAGAGTGGGGATCAGGTCTATGGCCTCATCAAGGAGAGATTGAGAAGTTTTATTGTGGGGATGTATATATTAGCAGGTACCAGATCAGCAATATTGACGCAAGTCCTTCTATAGGAACTTTGGTTCATGAAAATTGCCACTTGGTTTGTGAGTATCCTGATTTATATGACTATCAGCAGGATTCAAATGGAGTAGGGCAGTATTGTATTATGGGAAGTAACGATAAAACAAATCCTCAACCTCCAAATGCATTTTTAAGAAGTTTTATGTCAGGGTGGGGAAGCATTACTAGGCTCAATGATTTGCCTGATAAAACGCAGGTAACAATTAAATCCAATTCTTCAGATGTTTTTGTTTATTACGGGCCTAATGCAAATGAGTTCTTTGTTGTTGAAAGTGTTGTAAAAAAAGGGAGATGGTCAAAAATACCTGATGAAGGCCTTGTTATATGGCATATAGATGTAAATGGGAAAAATGATTATCAAAATATGTCAAGTGACAGCCACTATATGGTGTCACTTGAGCAAGCAGATGGATTGTATGAAATGGAGAATGACATTAATGAAGGGGGAGAGGGAGACTTGTTTCACAGTGGTTATAAGGACAGGTTTGATTTCAATACATCACCAAATTCAGCATGGTGGAATAAAGAAAACTCAGGATTTGCCATTTCTGATATAAGTGATGTAGGTGATAGCATGACCTTTATTTTGCATAATAATAATGTGCCTACTGTTACAACAACTCCATCGATAACAGCAGCACCACCAACAGAAACAGCAACACCAACAGCAACACCAACAGCAACACCAACAGCAACACCAACATGGCTGCTTGTACCAACAGCATCGGCTACACCAACATGGACACCAACGCCAACACCAACTCCAGCAATACCTACACTGACGCCTACGCCGACATTAACATCAACACAGACATTTACACCTACAGCTGCATATACACCTACTGAGACAGTAACTCCGACAAGTCAAACTATAACACCTGCAACTGCCACATTGCCTGGATCGACTCCTGAGACTCTTTTTACAGCAAGTGGATATATTATGCCTGACTTTATAACGGCAAACGATAATCCAATTGTAATGGAAGGATTTATAATTAGAGTTCAGGGAATAGATATTTCTACTGTCACAGATGAACATGGGTACTTTGAAGTAAACGGCTTAAAGGCAAATGAGACCGGATATAATCTAGAAATTTCGAAACCTAACTATTTTACGTGCAATATAAATACCGGTGCCATCGAGGGAAACATGGTCTTATGGAAGAAGAATAATCCCATCATTATCTGGTGCGGAGATGCGAATCAAGACGGAGTTATAAATTTAATAGATATTATAAAACTTGCACTTTTATTTAATTCAACATCTGGGGATTATAAATATGATGAAAGTATAGACTTTAATATGGATGGTGTGATAAACGTGAGGGATTTTTACGTTGTCTCAAGGCATTTTAACCAGACAAAGAATGATTATATGGAAAGCATTTTTAAATATTGATTTTATTTTAATTACATCTTGATTATATAGTGATTTTAAATTAAAATAAGATGAAAAAAGAGTGATGGCTAAATTGAAATATAGCTTGGTTAAATAAGCTTTTGAATATAATTATATTTAAGCCCTACTATATTTTATATGGATATGGAGAAAAGGAGAATTGAAATGGACAAAATTAAAATGAATGTTCCTCTTGTTGAGATGGATGGAGACGAAATGACTCGAATCATCTGGAAAATGATAAAGGATATTTTACTTGAGCCATACATAGACCTTAAAACCGAGTACTATGATTTGGGTCTGGAATACAGGGACAAGACAGACGACCAGGTTACAGTTGATTCGGCAAATGCAATTAAGAAGTATGGTGTTGGTGTAAAATGTGCAACAATTACTCCGAATGCTGACAGGATGACAGAATACAACTTGAAGCAGATGTGGAAAAGCCCAAATGGAACTATAAGGGCAATTTTAGACGGAACAGTATTCAGAGCACCGATCATTGTAGACAGCATCAAACCTTTTGTAAGTACTTGGAAAAAGCCAATAACAATTGCAAGACATGCATACGGTGATGTTTACAGAGACGTTGAATACCGTGTTGAAGGTGCTGGAAAGGCAGAACTTGTATTTACATCAGAAAGCGGAGAAGTTACCAAACAGACCATTCATGATTTTGATGGTGCAGGAATAATTCTCGGAATGCACAATCTGGACAAATCGATTGAAAGTTTTGCAAGAGCATGCTTTAATTATGCACTTGATATGAAGCAGGATTTATGGTTTGCTACAAAGGATACAATTTCAAAAAAATATGACCACACATTTAAGGATATCTTCCAGGAAATCTATGATAAAGAATATAAACAGAAATTTGAAGCAGCAGGAATTGAATATTTCTATACACTGATAGACGATGCAGTAGCTCGTGTTATAAGATCAGAAGGCGGATATATCTGGGCTTGTAAGAACTATGACGGTGATGTTATGTCAGATATGGTTGCAACAGCTTTTGGAAGTCTTGCAATGATGACATCTGTTTTGGTATCACCTGAAGGATATTATGAGTTTGAAGCTGCACACGGAACAGTTCAGAGACATTATTACCAGCATCTTAAGGGTCAGGAAACATCAACTAACTCAATGGCTACATTGTTTGCATGGACCGGAGCTCTTAGAAAACGCGGTGAGATGGACGGAATAAATGAGCTTGTTGAGTTTGCCGATAAACTTGAAAAAGCATCACTTCTTACAATTGAAGAAGGTGTAATGACAAAGGACTTGGCACAATTATCTGAAGTAAAAGACAAGAAGGTAGTTAATACAGAAGAGTTTTTGAAAGAGATAAATAACAGACTGGTAAAAATGCTTTAATCATTGCTGAACCAGTTGCATATAAAAAGCCCTCAAATCAGTTTGCTGAACTGGTTGAGGGCTTTTTTTTATGTGCTACTTATTCTTTTTAAAGAGTTTAGAGCTTTTGTGATGATCATCACCACTTTTTATATCTACAAGATCTAATACAAACATGAATATTGGTATACCTATTATTAGCCCCCATACCTTAAAGAAGTGCTCACCTACAAGAAGTATAATAAATGTGAGAAACACAGGCAGTTCTGTTTTTGAGGACATGAGTTTAGGATTTAGTACATATGCCTCCAGTGCGTGAAGGACAGCAATCAATATCCAGACTACAAGGACAAGGTTTATGCCTCCGTTATTAAATGCAATAAGGCTAAGCGGAACAAGGGAAATAAAAACACCGGCTACCGGAATGAGACCAAGGATAAAAATCATCAACCCTAAGCCTAGCACCTGACTAAAGCCTAAAATGTATAGGGCTATAGTAGACAGAATGCAGTTTATAAATGCTATGGCAAATTGGGCTTCTATGACCTTACCAAAGGAGTTTACAAACTTTTTGCCAAAGTATTCAATTTCATTGTAAAAGATCGAAAGTTTGCTGCTCTTAAACTTGGAAACAAATCTATATATCCTGTTTTTTTCCAAAAGGAAGAACAGACTGAGGATAATGGATAAGAAAATGTCCAGGCCCAATTTGCTTATACTGCTGGCTGACTTAGCCATTATATCGAGACCTTGATGCAAATAATCTGATAACTTTATATCCTTTATATTAAATTGTTTCAAAAAGGACATTATATTTTTTTCCAGTGCTGTCTCATGAGGTTGGTTATAATAATTATAAACCTGATTTATTACATTCTTAATCTCACCGATTACCAAAGGCAGGAAATTATATAAACCGACAGTGACTGCTAATGCCAGAAAAAGGTAAAGGCCCACAGTTACTACTTTTTGCTTTACCTTTACTACTCTTGGTATTTTAGAGCTGATAAAGCTTTGTGCTCTGTACATGAGGTATGTAAAGATAAATGTAAGCAGAAAAAGGTTTAACATGCTTCTCATGAAATACAAAAATAATGTGAGTATCAGAAGAATCATAATCCTTCTAGTGGATTCTCTTTTAAAAAAACTGATTATGATTTCCATTAATTAGATTAACCTCCTATATAAGTAGTTTTTAGGGTATTATTAAATTATATCGGAATAAAACCCTTTATTCAATATGAAAGTATTTAAAGCGATACAATCTTACAGTATATTCTAAATTTTTATACATTATTGACGTTTTTATACTGCAGATTGTATAAGTTGAAGTACATGCCTTTCTTTGCAAGCAACTCCTGATGACTTCCTGTCTCTCTTATTTTGCCCTTATGAAGTACTATAATCATATCAGCATGCTGGATTGTTGAAAGTCTATGAGCAATGACTATTGTTGTTCGGTTTTTTGTTATTTTTTCCAGTGCATCCTGTATGAGAAGCTCTGTTTCAGTATCAATATTGGCTGTAGCCTCATCAAGTATCAATATTGAAGGATTATAGGCAAGTGCTCTTGCAAAAGCCAAAAGCTGCCTCTGACCTGCTGAGAGTGTGGCACCGCGTTCTCTGACTTCTTCATCATACCCATTATCAAAGTTCATAATAAACTTGTCGGCATTAACGTTTTGTGATGCACCTATAACATTTTCATCGGTAATATTTTTGTTATTCAGCTTTATATTATCCTTGATTGTACCGCCAAATAAAAATACATCCTGGAGAACAACCGACATTAGCTGCCTTAAAGACTTTTTGCTTATTGATTTTACATTTATACCGTCAATGTTTATTTCACCCTTTTGAATTTCATAAAGCCTGTTTATAAGATTTATGATAGAGGTTTTACCTGCACCTGTTGCACCTACTATAGCTACGGTTTTGCCCTTTGGAACCTGAAAGCTTACATCTCTTAATACCCATTCTTCATTATTATATGCGAACCATACATTTTTAAATTCAATGTCCCCTTTAATACTGCTGGTTTTAGGTAAATCATTCCCAGTGTCTTCTTCTGCAAGTGTATCAAGTATGAGAAAAATTCTTTCTGAAGATGCCATGGATGACTGAAGTATGTTGTACTTTTCAGATAAATCATTAATGGGTTGGAAGAACATGGTGATATAGTTAACGAAGGCAAACATAACTCCAAATTGCAGACTTCCGCTTATTACATCACCGCCTGCAAACCATAGAAGCACAGATAAACACAGTGCAGCTACCAGGTCATTTAGAGGCCTGAACAAACCGAAAGCAACAACTTCTTTCATTCCGGCTTTATAATAAGATGTGTTTATTTCTTCAAACTTCTTAAAGTTTTCCTTTTCTCTTCCAAAAACCTGTATTATTCTCATGCCTGAGATATTCTCATACATTGCAGCATTAATTTTAGCAAGGGCTACCCTCACAGACCTGTATATTGCACGTATTTTTATTCTGAATATCCCTGCAGCAACCGCAACAATAGGCAGAACTGCCAGAACAATAAGTGCAAGCTTGAAATTAAGACTTAACATAATGATGGATATTCCAGCTAATATGGAAATGTCTTTTATAAGGTTAACCAGCACATTGGTATACATATCATTAAGATTTTCAGTATCGCTTATTACCCTTGTCACAAGCCTTCCCACAGGGTTTTTATCAAAGAAGCTCAGCGGGAGCTTTTGAATGTGGTTGAAAATTTCCATTCTCATATTGAAAATGATTGTCTGGCTGGTATAGCTTAAAAGTGATATTTGTAAGAAATTCAGCAGAAACCCTAATACTATAATGCCGATAAACATGAAGCCCAATAATTTTACAGAGCTTATGTCTTTAGATCTTAAAATCTTTATTTCATCTTTGGTTAGGCTTTTAGCAGGGAAACTGCCGTCTTTTGTTTTATAAACCAAACTGCCTGCCTGATCATTAACTATTAAGCCTGCTGAGTTTGGGATGTTTTGTAAGTGGCCTTTAACAAGGTATGCCTTCTTGCCTACATAGATCATTGAGTAAATACTATCCGGATTTGCAACATTTAATATACCATCAACTTGTGTAAACTTTTTGCCGTCAATTGATTTTTCATTCGGAGCTGCAGCGGTAGCTACCAGCGGCTTTGTGTATCCGTAAAGGTAATCATCTATAACCTTTTTCATAATTAGAGGACCTGATAGATCGGTCAGGGTTGTAGCAAAAAGAAGAATTATGGATATTGCAAAAAACAGCCTATATGGTTTGGCATATTTAAGAAGTCTTTTCATAAGCCTGGAGTCATAATTTTTACCCAGATCCTCTTCTTCATTAAAGCCTAAATTTTCTTCCGACATATTTATTCCTCCTCCTCAATTTTTGCAGCAAGAAGCTGCTTTTGGTAAAGCTCACAGTATATTCCTTTTTGCTCAAGGAGGGAATCGTGATTTCCTCTTTCAATTATACGACCTTCATCAAGCATTATTATTTCATCGGCATCTTTTATAGCGGATATCCTATGTGAAACGATTATGCTTGTTCTTTCCTTCATTATCTCTTTAAGAGCTCCTAATATCAGTGCCTCGGTATGGGTGTCCACAGCAGACAAACAGTCGTCAAGAACAAGTAGAGACGGATTGCCGATAATAGCTCTTGCTATAGAAATCCTCTGTTTTTGTCCGCCGGAAAGATTCACTCCACGCTCTCCAACAATAGTTTCATACTGCCTCGGAAAATCAATTATATCATTGTGAATTCCAGCAGCTTTTGCAGCTTTTATGATGCTCTCATCATCAAAGTCCCTGAAAAAGCAGATGTTTTCTTTTATTGTTGCCGAAAAAAGTATTGTGTCCTGCGGTACATATCCTATATTTTTTCTGAGGGACGAAAGTGAAATTCTGTTAATATCCACATCATCTATAAAGAGGGTTCCCGCACTGGCATTAAAGAGCCTTGGAATAAGGTTTATGAGTGTTGTTTTACCACTGCCTGTTTTACCGCATATCGCAAGGGTTTTGCCTTTTTTTAATGAAATATTGATATTTTCCAATGATGGGGTATGGCTTTCCGGATATGTAAAATTCAAGTGTTTCATTTCTATTTTCCAGTCAAGGCTGTCTATTGAGATAGAATCATCAGAATCAACAATATCGGGATTTTCATCCATTAAGATATTAACCCTCTTTAGTGAAACAATACCTTTTTGGAATATGCTTGTAACCCATCCTAAAGCAGCAATAGGCCATATCAGCTGTAAAAGATATCCGGCGAATGTAACGAATTCACCGATGGTTATCTCACTGTAAATGACCTTTAGGCCCCCGTATAATAAGGTGATTGCAAATGTAAGATACGATATAGCCATAACAAATGGATGCAATGTACTCATTATCCGCACAAATTTAAGGTTCATTTCCTTGTTGTGAAGGTTTGACTTTTTAAACTTTTCAACTTCTTCGCTCTCTTGTACAAAAGACTTAACGACCCTTATCCCAGAGATATTTTCTCTGGTTTTCTCGGTAAGATCGGATATTGCCTCCTGCATTCTGTTAATTCGTATATGCATATTTTTTACATTGGAAACAACTACTATAATCAAAAAAATCATGGGAGAAAATGCCGCCAAAGTCATCTTAACGCCTGCAGTAAGTATAAGCATTACAAGAATCGCAGCAGGGAGCAGAAGACTGTCGGATATGAGAGCAACACCCTGACCAACCATCATTCTTATGTTATCAATGTCATTGGTTGCATGGGACATTAAATCACCGGTCTTATGAACATTGTAATAGTTGGGTGACAGCCTTTGATATTGTATGTAGAGTCTTTCTCTTATGGTTTTTTCAATAAGTTTTGATACTCCGAAAACCAGATATCTCCATGAGAAACGGAATACAGCTGTACTGATTGAAACAACTACAATGAGGATGGAGTAGGTTACTAGATCATCCTTTGTAAAATTGCCGGACTTAAGTTTATCTGTAAGCACTCCGAGAACTTTTGGCAGCACCATTTGAAGTATGTCAACCATGAAAATACATATAATCCCTGCAATGTACTTATATTTGCATTTTAGAATAACATCTTTTATATATCTTAATTCGTTCATATTTTAGTCTCGCTTTGATTTTCTTTTTAACTATCATTCTAGCATTAATTTATTAAATTACAATACAAATTATTAAATTAATAAATTTTGGGTGTTGACTTAATAAGAAGGATATTGTAAAATGTATAAGCGTGTTAAATTAATATGTTTTGTGGAGAGATGGCTGAGCTGGTCTAAGGCGCACGACTGGAAATCGTGTGACGGCTAACCCCGTCCGAGAGTTCGAATCTCTCTCTCTCCGCCAGAATGAAGGGCTTTGTCGATGAGATAAGGTCCTTTATTTATTTAAAAATCAATGAATCTTGGCAATTTGCAAACATTTTGCAAACACTCATTTGAATTCATACTAATCCTCTTTTTCCTCTTTATTTTTGAATAATCCCTCGTCTATTTTTTGGGCTGCATCTTCTTGCATTTCATTTAAAGCGTGGGAATATAAATCAAGTGTTATTCCTATAGTTGAATGTCCAAGCCTCTCTGAAGCAACTTTTGATGGAATATTGTACTTTAACATGAGCGTAGGTTCAATGATTCTGTCACTGGGCTATATAACATTGCAGGCATCAAGCAGATATTAATCTATTCTGTTGAGTTTTTCAAATTCAATTAAATATTTCAGAGTATGACAGGTGTCATTAATCTCCATTACATTCTGATAAAAAGTAATGCAAATTATACAATGGAAATGGAGACATGACATCTTTTTTATATGATGATGGGTTTAATATAATAGTTAAGAAAATTAAAATTACGGGGGGTCTATGAAATGAAGGTAAAAAGAAAAGTTGTTAAAAAGATAATGGCATTTACCTTGGCAGGCTTATTGTCCATTCAGTCTATGCCATTATTAACTAATGCGACTACAACAGGTTCCTTTTCAACGCCGGTTCTAAGCTGTAGCTTTGATAACGGCGCTGCTGCCGATACGAGTGGCTACAGCAACGGTGGCACTTTTAAGGGGACAACTCTGCCAACAGTTACAACAGGCATGAACAAAAGCGGACTTGCATTCAACAACTCTGGCTATGTAGAAGTTCCAAACAGTGCTTCACTCAATTTTGGTACAGGAGATTTTTCAGTGTCATTCTGGATAAAAACATCAGTATCAGATCAGGTGATATTTGACAACAAAGCATTGACTGATACAGAAGTGACGACACTATTCAATCAAGCCAATACTGTATCTCCAACAAATACACCATCGAACACACCTGTGAGCACACCAACAAATACCCCAACAAAGACACCTACGCCAACCAATACGCCTACAAAAATACCAACACCAACAAATACTCCGACACCGACGCCACTTTCATCAGCTGTTGCAATATGGAAATTCGACAACAGCCTTAGTGACTCCAGCGGAAACGGTAATAATCTAACTACCTCCAGCACAGCTGAAGAAGTATGCTGATACAATAGAAGAACTTTCTGTAGTGCGTGAACGGAACAGGATGGCAAAGGATGTACATGATACTGTAGGTCATTCGATGGCACTGCTTCTGACACTTTTGGAAGTCAGCAAGGTTTCTTGTGTCAAGGACGTTGATAAAACTGTTGAAAGGCTTGAAGAGGCAGCAGAGATTGCCAGGACAAGCCTTGGAAAAATCCGAAGGTCTATATCCGGACTTGTACCTGAGGAGCTTGAAGAAAATAATATTGTAGCTGCAATTGAAAGTATGATTAATAATTTTAAATATACAGGAGTTGAATTCAACTTTTCTGTAGACAAAACAGCCATGAAAATTCCGACAAAATATGCTACAATAATATCCAGATGTTGTCAGGAATCGGTTACAAATGCCTTGCGTCATGGAAGGCCCACGGAGATCGATATTGTCTTAAAGCTTGCAAATAATAAAATTAAGCTTTTTATAGCCGATAACGGTAAGGGATGCATGGACATCGAAGAGGGTTTGGGCTTAAGGAGCATGAGGCAAAGAATAGCCTCTGTGTCAGGCGTCCTGAGATATGGGTCGGACGGTAAAGAGGGGTTTTATATAAATATAGAGATTCCAATTGAGGACTCTTAATTTTATTTTAATTTAGGAATAACTAAAATATCAAATGAGACTTATACATATTATTAGTGTTTTCGTCATTCCTTGGTGGGGTATATGGATGATTAAAGTAATTATTGCAGATGATCAGGAAATAATTCGTGAGGGGATTAAATATTTAGTTGAGCAAGATCCTGAAATAAAAGTGATCGGACTTGCAGGAGATGGAAGAGTCGCGTTAAATCTTTGTGACAATGAGGCACCTGATGTTGTCCTGATGGATATTGTGATGCCCAAATTAGATGGAGTAGAGAGTACACAACTTATTAAACAAAAGTATCCAAATATAAAAGTTATTATTCTTACAACATTTAACCTTGATGAGAATATATCAAAAGCCCTGGAAAACGGTGCAGATGGATACATATTGAAGGATATAAAGCCTTCAGAACTCATACTGGCAATAAAAAGTGCTGCGGCAGGTCTGAGAATACTTCATAGAGATGCATTCCCAAGTATAGTAAAGAATGTTAGTCATAAGCAGAAATTTTCAGTTATCCAAAAAGTCGATTTAACTAATACCTTAACCCCCAGGGAAATCAATATAATAAACATGGTGGTCGAGGGCAAGGATAATAAAGATATTGCAAATGAATTGTTTATATCTGAAGGAACGGTAAGAAATACCATATCAATTATATTAAGAAAGCTTAATCTAAGGGGCAGGATTCAATTGGCTGTGTTTGCGGTGAAGAATGATATAAGCTGATTATATGGGGCGTGATATGTGGTTTGGATTAAATCTCATTCAAATAACCAGTTTAATACTAAATCTTATTGTAGTAGGCATAATGGGAGCATAGTGACACTTATGAATACTATAGTTTTTCGTAGTTAAGTTAATGACAGGGTTGCTCCTATCTAAGTAAGTAGTGTCCTAAATCAGATAATAAAAAAATCATCTATATAGATTATTGATTTCTTGGAATAATGCAATCTGTAGTGATTGTCGAGCATCTTCATCTTTTACATTGTTTAAGAAGAACTCAATGATGCATATTGCCATATTATCACTCATATAAGTACCCCATAATGAACTTATTTCTGATGTAGTTAATCCCATATTCAAATTATACTCAAGTAAATAACCGAATAAATGTTATTACAATTGTCATATCTTATTGCTTTTAGCAGTAAAAAAGAGATCTCGGCAAAAACTTCGATAAAATCCTCGGCATTCTCTTCGCCTTTTACTTACTAAAAAAATAATTTAACATATAAAAATATAAAACTAAAAACAGGAGGTTATATGAGAATTAAACTATTATTATTTTTAATAGTATTTGTAGCTATTGGCTATTATGGTAGTGCAAATGCCCAATCCTACGGTGATACAAAAATTGTTTCATCATTTGGTTCATTGGAAAAAGATTGGATTGTGACAGGCAGAAATACGCAAGGTTATCTTTTAAAGTATGTTGGTGGAGCTAGATGCGGAGATATTGAGACAGTAATAAAAATAGATGATTTACCTTTAAATTGGGTGGTTGTTGATTTAAAAGAAATTGGCACAGCTTCATATACTGTAAAATATATAGGAGGCTCAACCAATGGATGTATTCAGCCTGTTTTATACAAAGATCATATTCCGGCAGGTTGGAAAGAAATTGGTACATTGGGAATATATACACTTATAAAATATGAAGGTCTCACTAGTATAATCAGTGAACCTGGTCCAAGTGCTTATCGTTTTAAATATAGAGAGGTAATAACCAAAAGCCCGATTTATGATCTGGATTTGGATTATTGGATACCAACTCATTATACCGATTACTGGAAGTGGGATTGTACATATAAAAACATCTGCAATTCATGGTATGGGGCAATAGAAGAAACATGTGCCATCGATCTTCCGAAAGACTTTATAAGCATTGAACTTGATGGAAAAAAAGAATTGATTTACAAAATAAAATGTGTTAAGAATGCAAAGCCCGGAGACATTGAGTATTCAGTATTATCCAGTAAATACAACTCCGAATGTTGCTATGAGTTGCCTAAAGACTGGATTGTTACAAGTTTTAACGATAGTACCAATGAATCTGTAATATTATATTTAGGCAATGAAGAGGAAGTATCCCAAAGGTTTTCGTTTGGTGATACTTTAAACTGCCATCATTTGGATATAACTAATCTTCCTAAGAATTGGGCTTATTTATCCAGTGACAAAATAATCTATATCGGCGGTAAACCCAAATTTGGTACAACTCTGGATATATACCTTTCAAATAAGGATGATAAGTTGCTCCCTGATAGTACTAATTGGGTATGGAAGGAATATGGAAAAACAGTACAATATATTGGCAATGCCCCGTTTGGCACGGAGCTTACAGTATATGATGATTTTAAAAGTACGTTTGAAGTTGAAAACTATCAACAGATACCTGATGGATGGGTTATTACATCTTATATGGATAATCTGGGTGAAAAGGTTAAGATTAAATATATAAAAGATGCTGAGTATGGTTTAGAACAAAATGCAAGTTACAAATACGTTGAAAATTCAAATTTAAAATTGCCCGAAGGGTGGGTTATTTATAGTTTTGACAGCACAAAAAAACTGTGCGTTATAAAAAATACTAAAGGTGGTAAACTCGGATATGAATTGACATTGAAGAATTTGCCCAGTTATAAGACAAATAATAAGATTGTAGTAAAAAACAAGCCGCCTGCGGGATGGGTAGTATCATCAGTTGGTATTGAAACATACACTATATCATGTGTTGAAAACGCTAGTTTCGGTAATACAATGCATGCATCTTCAGATGTTGATTACAATTTGTATCATGATTACCTTCCTGAGGGATGGATGTTTGATTCCTATGACAGCTTAAACCGTTCTTATAAGCTAATCTATATAAAAGGTGCCTCTATGGGGACAACCATACCTGTACTATCAGTTGGCTGTATTGACTATTTATGGGAAATGCTACCTCAAGGATGGATATGCCTTACTAGAAATAACAGTGACATTGTTGATTTAAAATACTTGGGAGAAAACTTTCCAGAGATAGGTATAAGTCCAACATATACTTTTAAGGATTTAAAAGGTAATGATGTTAAGCTTGAAAGTTTTAGAGGTAAAAACACTGTGCTAATTTTCGATGATTTGAACACAGAAATCCTTTCTCTTTATAATGAGAATATTCCTGATACTCAATTTATAAGAATTTCCAAAAACGGTATCGATCCAGATGACAATAATATAGTAAATTTAATATTAAATGATCCAAGTGGGGAATTTAAATCTAAATATTGCAAAATATCAGAAAACCAGTCCGGCAGCGGCTATTCAAGCAGATGGTGGATTTTAGAACCTACATACCTATTTCTTGACAAAGACTTGAAAATTCTTTCAAAAAAAATACAGATATCTAGGGATGAAGCTATAGTTGAAGCAAAAAGACTTTTTTCCAAGCCTTATACCCCAGTAATAGAAGAACCAGAGGGCGAAAAAATAAGGGTAAACGGATATATTTCTATTAATTTCACCTCTAATGACAAAGAAGTATTAAAGGGTTTTGAGATTAGCTGCGGCAATATTCACACAACTTCTGACAGCCAAGGCCATTTTGAACTTTTACTTGATACTTATACTTTTGAATTAATAATTAGTAAAGCAGGATATCTGGATAAAAAAATAAATTTTGACGGCACAAAACAAATAAATGTTGTATCCACAAAAGAATCTCCAATCATTATGTTGCCTGGAGACCTTTGTAAAGATGGTGCCATAAATTTAAAAGATGTTCTCGAACTGGCCAAATCCTTCTCCGCTGTTGTCGGTGATGCTAATTACAGTGAAATAAAGGATTTTAACAGGGATAATGCTATTAACATGGCAGATGTAATAATAATTATAAAGAATTTTAACGAAACTTCAGATAGTGAAACTTTGCCACACAATTTGACAATGGAAGATATAAAAAATTCGGGAATACTTCAAAAGAAGTACTTATCAAGGTTTAAAGAACTATTCTCACTTATGGGAGCTGATAAAGCCAATGAAAAAATAATTTCCGAATTAAACCTGGACCCTCAAATTAAACAGGCGGGACTTTCCGGTAATGGAGATATAATTTGGTTTGAACAAGCAAACGGTATTTTGGGTGGTTTTTCATTAAGAAAAGCTAATCCCTCTGCAAATATTGAAAATTTAAATAGCAGCACCATGGAAGAGATAAGATCTGCACCCGATGAGATTGTAAATTTGGCTGCAGAACCAACTTTTATTCCATCAGTTCCTGTTGTAACACCTCCTAAAGAGGAACCGCTGCCTGATAGTGAGCAGTCTGGCCCAAGAATAGCTACAAGGAAAGTGCTCCTATTGTCACCAATGCTATATGAATTCGGTGCTAATGATGATAATGACAAGAGTGCATATTCACCTAATTTTTACAATACTTTAAAAAATTATAAGTATGACGGCAAAGAAGTATTTAGAGATTCGGATATTACTTATTTAAAAGATAAGGAAGTCACCGTGAGTTTTCTTAGAAAAGAATTGTACAAATACGGCATTATAAGCATCAGCACCCATGGGGATAGTGTTTTTTACAATTTAAGAAGTGAGGAATCATGGGGAGGTAGTGAAAAAGGCGGTGTATGCGGTTTCTTTATCACACAAGGTTATGGTGATAGCGAAACTGCAGCAGATGCTGAAAATATAGCGATGGATCTTCAAAAGCATCGTCTGGCTACTTTTACGTTTTATGATGAAACAACCAACGAATATACATCAAATTTCTTTGTTCTTCCATCCTTTATAGATGCTTATTTTAAAAATACTTATTTAAATAACATTATACTTATGGGATCGTGTAGATCGGCATACAACACAACATTGGATGCATTTTTAAGAAATGGTGCCAAAACCTATCTTGGATTTGATGATTACATACCAAATAACGTAACAAGAACTGAAAAGAGCCTATTTTTAAAAAGCTTCCTTCATCCATTTTCTTCAACCGGATTTGCTTATAACCAGTTTAAGGTTGGTGGAAAAGTTAAGATGATTGGTTCAAATAATTTAAAACCTCCTGTTCCTATCTTAGACCTGGGAACTAATGCAGGCTCATATTCCACAGATATTAATTCAAAAGGTCAGATAATAGGCGGTGCATCCAAAGGAAATGACATCTATCCATATATGTATGAAGATGGTACCCGTACACTTTTAAATAATGTGCCTTCATGGCCCTATTCTATAAACGACAGCAGCCAGATTTGCATGAGCACCGAAAAGGAATTTGAAGATGGTTCGGGATTTATGTACAGCCAGGGGTTTTTGTGGCAGAACGGCAATGTTAAGGATCTTGGTTATACAAGGTATACCGATATCAACGATAAAGGACAAATCATTGGGTATAAGACAGATACGGTAGAATGCACTTTGAAAGGTTTTACAATTGAAAATGGAGTTTACAAAGATTTGGGATATTTTTTACCTGTTGATATAAACAACAAAGGCCAGATAATAGGATGGGGGCAGGCTGTTTTTGAAAATGCCAATATGCAGGTTTGGAGTTTCCTTTATGAAAACGGTGCTTTCAAAGATTTAGGTTCTTTGAATAAAAATTGTCCAAAAGTAACTTTCGGTAAAAACACAATGGGACTTTACCTTCATAACCTTATTAATAAAGATCTTATAAGCGATTATGAAGCTTATGGTGAAACACTTGCAGAACATATAAATGAAAATGGACAGATAGTGGGAGGCTCATATATAGGTGATGAAAAAATAAACCATCATGCTTTTCTCTGGGAAAATGGTGTTATGAAGGATCTTGGAACTTTAAGCGGAAATGACCAATGGTCATATGCGTATGATATAAACAATGATGGAGTAGTTTGCGGAAAGGCTGAAGGAGCAAATTACACAGGACATGCGGTAATATGGAAGAACGGTAAAATAATCGACCTTAGCCAAATGGCTACTTTCGGAGTTATTGAAGATAGGATTGCTGTAGGACGTGCAATAAACGATAATGGGCAGGTAGCAGGAACAGACTTTAACGGAAATGCAGTTCTTTGGACTCCTTAAATAAAAAACCAATTTATATTCTATAATCTTATACTAGGAATATTGGCAATGAGGCTTTATAAATTATAGGGTAAGAGCAAACCACCCGCTGAGCGGGTGGTCATGATTTTGGGAATTGATGCTATTTGACCTTGTATGACAAAATTTGAGATACTGATTTAAAGTTCTTTGTACCTGTATGATATACTATTTTTGCTATGTGTCCAGTTATATAAGCTGCGGCCATGCTATTACCACACATATTATCGGGGTTTTCTTGAAATTCACTTATTCCTTTAATTCCATCAACGCCAAATGGAGCTAACCATATCTTATTATTATAGGAAAATTCGTTTTTCTCAAGTTTTTCTGAGCCTTTGACTCCAAAAACACCCTTTAAATGTGCAGGGTAGCTAATGCCTTGTAAGTTATCATGAGCTGCTACAACTAAAATATTGTTTTTATGAGCTTCTTTTATGATCTTTCTTAATGCAAAGCTATAGAAAAATGATCTTGTACCAAGGCTTAAATGAATTATATCTGGTTTGTTTTCCAGGCACCAACAGAGTGAATATATTAAAATTCTAGCATCTGTTTTGAGATTTTCATTTAAAATATTAACACTTGTTAATTCAACTTTATTAAAAATATCTCTAATAATCAGTGATATAACTGTTCCGTGTATATTTTTAACTTCTCTTGTATTGTCTTGTGCAATATATGAATCTTCATTTATTCCGAAACCTGTAGAATTAGTAACATATTGATTTAGGTCGGAAATATTCTTATTAATTCCGCTGTCAACAACAAAAATTTTTACTGGGCTTTTAAAACAATTATTATTCATAAACCCTCACCTTTTTAGCCCCCTACAACTTTAGGAGTTGATGTAATTGTGGTAATCTCACTTTTGTAAAGTTTTTGATATATTTCATTATTTTTAATTAAACTATTATGGTTGCCAAAACCTACAACTTCGCCATTTGACATTACGATTATCTCATCAGCTTCTAAGACAGTAACAAGGCGATGGGCAATAATTAATACTGTGTGCTTTGCAGCTATTTGATCGATTGCTTCTTTGATCTTTATTTGTGATTCATTATCAAGGGCGGAAGTAGCTTCATCAAACAATATTATTTTTGCATTTCTAAGTAGTGCTCGAGCAATAGCCAATCGTTGTTTTTGTCCGCCTGAAATTGTTATACCATTTTCTCCAAGGACGGTGTCATATTTATCAGGGAGTGAATTTATAAAATCATGTATATATGCAATCTTGCATGCTTCAATTAAATCTTTATCTGTTGCCTCTGGTGATGCAAGTTTTAAGTTTTCTTTAATTGACAGGGTCATAAAATATGGTTCCTGATGTACCATTGCGAGGTTCTCACGCAGAGAGGTTTCATCAATATCAATAAGAGGAATACCATCAATAGTAATTATACCTTTTGTAGGTCGGTAAAACCTTAATAAAAGATTAAATAATGTCGTCTTGCCGCTACCACTTTGTCCAACGATAGCAATTTTTTTATTGGAAGATATATTTAAATTGATATTTTTGAGAACCTGGTTTTCTTCATTGTATTGAAATGAAACATTTTTAAACACAATGCTACCATTTACTTTTTTTAACTTTTGCTTACCTATTGGCTCAATATCATAATTTAAATTATCAAGCAACCCAAATATGCGTTCTAATGATGTTAAAACTTGTTGTATTGATGCATTTATACGGGTTACACTCATCAGTGAGTTTGAAAACTGTCCTGAATATGATGTAAAAGCAATAAAGTTTTCCATAGTCAGTGTGCCCTTGTAAACAAAATATCCTCCTGCCAGCATAACTAATATTTCTGATGAAAAGTTTACAATTTGGGATATCATTTGGGAAACACCGCTTATAATATTTATTTTGAGTGCTTTCACCTTTAGGCTTGTAGATAACTCTAAAAAATTCCTAAAACTGAGTATATTTGCTCCTAAGCTTTTTATTTCCCTTATACCAGAGATAGTTTGATGGATGTGGCTAAAATAGTTATCATTAAGTTCGAAAAGTTTTTCATTTTCTTTGCGGATTATAACACCGAATTTATGGTAGATTACATAAGTTACAGGGAAACAAATAAGTACCAATAGAGCTAGGTGTATGTTTATACTAAATATTACAATGCCGACAATAATTACCCGTAGTATTTCAACAATGGTGTTAATAAGCTGATTTGTAATTATATCAGCTACTCCACCCACATCACCCTCTAAACGCGACATAAAATCGCCAGTTCGCATTTTATCAAAAGCTTTTATTGGGAGGTTAAGTATTCTATTATAAATATCTTTCTTAAGATCAAAGATTATTTGTTGACTTAAAAAAGATGTTAAATATAAACGCATGAAACCAGCTAATGAATTTACTAAAAATACTATTGTAATAAGCAAGATATTATCTATGACTTTGGGAAAATTATTGCCGAAAAGATTTACAATTAATTTTGCCCACAGCAATGGTTGAATTATATCAGTAATAATCCCTAATAGTATAGTTAGAAAAGCAAAGATAAATCGTATTTTATATGGTTTTATATATTGGATTGCTCTCTTTATAAGAACTATATCTTTTTTATTTATCACCAAATTGTAAATCCCTTTCGTTCAACTGAAATAATTGCATAATTCAAACGAAGCATAGCAAAGTTATGGAATTTTATTTAACTACAAGTGTAGTTACATATAAGTAATACATTGTTAGATAAAAAATCAATACGGTAGCTGCCACCTTCAACACTTTCCCATTGATATTTATCTTGTATATCATTCCACCATTTGTCGTAAAGGTTTTGGGTTTTGCCCATATCATCAACAAGCTTCTGATAGATAGTGTTTTTTAATTCACTGTTTAATAAATTATTATCTGTTATTGAGTATAATAATTCACTTAAACCGCATTTTCTCTCATACAGCCTTTCTATATGATTTTTTTCTTCCTCGGTAATTGTACCAACAATTTTATTTTCCATTTTGTTTTCCATGAATATTCATCCTCTCTCTGGTATTTGTCACTTATAATTGTTTAACATGCCAATCACTTTATGCTAACGGCATTTAATGTTACTAGGTTTGTAAATTTTGGCTAATGGATCCATATAATCAATGGCTTGTAGAATATTATCAAATTCATAGCCATTTTTAATTAATTCTTTTTGGATTTTAAAAGAAACCAATCGTTCAATGTGGCTGATATGGCACTGAATAGCAGATGGTGTGTTATATTCGCCTGTTAATTTTTTATTTAGATATTTGCATCTTTGACAATGAAAAGCATCACAAGCACTGCAAATAGGTGCCTTAGATAACTTTAATAATTCGGGGTTTTTAATATTAATACCTTCTTCCAAACTTCCAATACTGTTTTCTGGATTATCAAAATAAAATGCCGGACAGAGGTAAAGTTTGCCATTAGGTGCCAAAGAATAACTTTTAATACCTGCATCACAATTAGACATAGATTTTAAATCAAATATATCAGTTAAGACGTTTATTTCTGGTATCACTTGAGCTTTATTAGCTATAGCTATAATTTCTAAAGCGATAGCTTCTAATTCAAATTGATATTTAGTTAAATCGTCCTTGTCCCATTCATCTAAATCTTGTATAACAAGATTGACGCGAGTGAGCATTTTTAATAGACCTAAAACATTCTGACATAAATTGTTGATATCATTTCTGGTCATTAGCAAAATACAGTTATGTGCTGAAGTGTTTTTTAAAATGTTTTTATTATGATATACAGGTATGTCTACTTTATCTAATATTGATTGCTCACCTGAAATACAATTTCCTGAATGCAATTCATTGGTTAGAAACATAGGTATCATATCATTTTCGTCGGAAAAGGCAATTCCTTTTTTCATTATTTCATTACTCATTTTGTTTATAGGCTGGTCTTCCTTTGTTTTATAACAACAATGTGGTGTAATATCGTCACTTGTGATAAATTGCAAATAGGTTCCTACAGATCTCTTATTATGATCGATTTGTTTACGTTCATATTCTGATATAATGCCTGTTTTCTCCTTGAATTTTGTCCAAAAGTATTTATTTGCCCGACTGTTGGCCTTATGCATTTTACATACAAATGTTGCTCTTTGATAAATGGTATCACTATCTGCCATATCATAATTGCAACCTTGACACCAGCCACAATTGCTAGCTACTTTACAATTAATACATTCTTCCCGACTTTGATCTACCAGATTTAAAGCCAAAAATGGACGCACTTTATCAGGATTTATTCCTGTGTAGACATCACCTACTTGCAAACCTTTTCTATTACTTAGAGAATAATCAGCAAACCTTATGCAGGGAAATAAGTTTCCTTTTGGATCAATAGCAAGCATTCGGCCTGAACCACAAAAGTTTTGACTTAAACCTTCATCAGTTAAAGGATGTCCAGTGTGTTCATCAAAAAATCTAACACTATAGTCTTTCCACATATCATTTTCTAATATATAATCAGCAAGTTCGAGTAATTGATTTTCAAAAATTAAATCATCCCCATCTTTCCAAACATTCTCAAAAACCACATTTGCAGGAATATTTTTTATGCCCATATTCCATAAGTGAATTACACTATCCTTCAGGTATGGTAAATCGTTACTTGCAAAAGTTACCTTTGTTGTAGTTCCTGGAAATTGTTCTAACCACATAGGGACATTTCTTACTACATCATCATAAGAACCTCTTCCGTCTTTATATATTCTGTTGAGATCATGTTTTTCTTTTGTTCCATCGATGGTAATGCCAATTGATAAATGGTTATAATTTTTTGCAATAAAATTTTGAACTTCAGGCCTATCATATAAGATACCGTTTGTCGAGAAAGAAAATCGATAAAAATCAAACCATTTATGATTTAGTAAAAACATCTGTTGTTTTATATAATCGCAAATATTATCAATTAAATCTATTTCCATAAATGGCTCTCCGCCTATAAATTCCCATACAACAGCATCATGTTCTTCGCTGACAGAATCAGTATTTAAAATATAATCTACAGCTTTTTTAGCTGTTTCAAAGTCCATTTTATTTGTTTCATTTTTACCAGTTAGATAACAATATTTACAAATCAAATTACAATCCTCTGTAACGATAAAGGTTATTGATTTTGCTTGATCATTTTTCCATGACAGTGGCATTTTACCCATTTCATAAGATTTTTCTGTTACACTACTCATATAATAAATCTCCTCAATAATTTGAATTAGGTTATTCCAAAAAAACTTTGCAATTGCTATTTCAAAAATTATCATCTAAAATGTTAACAATAATGCGAATGTAAACTGCACTTAATGGGCATATTGTAAAATAATAAGAACTTTATGCCCATGTGCAGTATAATAATACAAGGTTATACTAAAAAAACGAGCATCTACTAGTTACAATCTAATATTTTAAACTTTTTAGTTACAAGTATGCACATCTATGACTACAACTATCTCCACCAACTATTTTTTCCACAATTACCCATACACTGAAACTTACAACCACCTTTACAACCACTGTTACAGTCGCTTCTGCAAACACCGTTACAGCCGCCTTGACAACTGTTTATACAAATAAATCCACACCCATAGCCGCTGACATTGTCATTTGTTGAATTGATTTTTTTTGAATATAAACGTTTCATAAAAAATTCCCTCCTTATACATCAAGCGATTATTATTTAACAGATCGTTGTTAGTAAACCTTAATTATTATGTAGATAAACTATCATATTGTGAATTGTATTTCTATAAAAAACCATTATAACAAGCATATGTCATTCGTCTTTGTGCGACTTTCACTTTTTGAAAAAATTTCATACAGTTGTAATGTTGTTATGGTGACAGATGTATGTTTAGTGAAAAGTCTTTAATCTAAAATTGAAATGTGCTCAATTGTAGATAAACTATAATGATTAGTATAGTTTGAAGGGTCTTGTTATTTAGTGCAATATATGGTAATGTGATTTATATAAATTGCATTTATTATAGATTGTGTTTAAGTGTATTGCAGTTATATGTAAGAACGGGATGGTTTTATGAGTTCATTAGATATTACAAATGTAATATTACAATCAGTAATTGGTTTATTACTATTAGCTCTTATTGTTTTTTCGCTAACTAAATGTAAAAAATGTTTATTATTATATTCACTCATTCTTTTACAATCAGATATATTATTTTGGACATTGTTTGGTATTATGCAGGTATTTACAATTGACAAACCTGGATTTGTTTCATTTAGCTATTTGAAGTATCTATCGATATGTTATTCTGGTTTTCTTTTCATGATATTCAGTTACATTTATACAACAAAAAATATAAAAAACCTTAAACACATGGTAATGATACTAGGTATACCACCAACATTATGCTATATTGGGGTTGTGACAAATGAATTACATCATCTTTTCTTTATTGAGCTTAAATTCTATGGGCTCACTAAGTATGGAGTATTATTTATAATCGAAACTATAATTTCCTATTTGTACACCCTAGTAGGCTGTATTTTGTTAATAATACATATGGTGAATCAGCCAAAACCCATACGAAAACAGGTGTTATTTATTCTTATTGCATTTTTTTGTCCTTTTATTATTAATGTAATGATGGTTTGCGGTATTATAAATTTTCACAAAATTGATTTAACAATAGTATGTTTTGCTTTAACCATGATGTTTTTAACCATTGCCATATGGAAATATAAGTTATTAAACATAATACCCATTGCTCTCGAGGAAATAACTCAAAATATGCATGAATCAATTTTAGTAATTGATTCATTTAATAATATAGTGTATACAAATAAGTCTTTGTTATTAAACTTTTGCTACAATAAAAAAAGCTTAATAAATGAGCCAATTACTAATTTTGTCAGTGAACTAAGGAATAATATTGTTTGTAATGAATTTAGTACAACGATACTTGATGCTATGGAATGTGGAACAAGTGAATATTTATATGGTGAGTTTCAGATTATGGAGCCTGAGCAAAAATATTATTTTGCGTATGCTAAACCAATTTATAACTTAAAAAACAAGTTGATTGGAAGGGTATTTTCATTTAATGATGTATCTGGTTATAGGCAATTAGTTGAAAAATTAGCTTTGTTTAAAGAGCGGGATCGAATAGCAGTTGAAATGCATGATAATCTTGGGAGAACATTAACTTTATTAGGAGCAAATCTTGAACTGGGTTTATATGAGATGGAAAATGCTAAAATAAATTTCCCCGGTACATCAAAAGACAAGTTCTTCGAATCTCTAAATCTTTCCAAAGAAGGATTGAGACAATTAAGATGTTTTGTATCTGGTATTACAAATATCCAAGTAGATAAACAAAAAGGCAAAAATTTAGTTGAATGCTTAAATAATTTGTTTTCAAAGTATACAGACCTTGGACTCAAAATTGATTTTACTTGGAATAAGAAAAATTTTACTAATAGTTCTATATACGACGCATTCATTTATAAAATATGTCAAGAATCCATTACCAATTCTATTCGCCATGGAAAGGCAAAACAAGTTAAAATAAGTCTTGATTTTGATATTAACGTGATTAAGTTAAATATAGTTGATGATGGCAAGGGATGTACTAAAATTAAAAAGAATTTTGGCTTAAGTAGAATTATGGAATATGTTTCAGGGGTAAATGGCAAGATTCAACTAAGTTCGAAAAAGGATGAAGGCTTTAATATTTATATAGAATTACCCAATAATGTAGAGTTGCCAGAGAGTAAAGAGATACTAAAATCATATAATGAGGTGATATTTTGATAAATGTTGTTATTGCTGACGATGAAACTATTTTACGTGAAAGTATAAAATATAGACTAAATAGTGATGAAAGCATTAATATTGTTGGTTGTGCTGGAAATGGAAATGAAACTATTGATTTATGCGAAAAAGGCAATGTAGATGTAGTCCTTATGGACATAAAAATGCCAGAGTGTGATGGTATTGAAGCTACAAAAATTATTAAAGAAAAATATAATTTTATAAAAATTATTATATTAACAACATTTACAAATGATGAAAGTTTTAGGACTGCTATATCTAATGGTGCCGACGGTTACTTATTAAAGGATGTGACACCTGATATTCTAATAAATGCTATTAAAAATGTGCATAGTAACCTTAAGATAATTCATGATGATGTATTTCAAATGCTTTCAGATGTGAAAGATACTGTAAGTGAAGTAAATCAAAATATATACAAGCATGACTTAAGTGAAAAAGAAATCTCAATTATACAATATATTGTACAAGGAAAATCAACACAAGAAATGTCTAAAGAGCTGTTTTTAAGTGAAGGAAGAGTAAGAAATTTAATAGCTGATATTTTAAATAAACTAAAATTAAGAGATAGAGTTCAACTTGCTGTATATGCAATAAAAAATAAAATTGTATAAATGAATTTTTTATACTTGTTATTTAATGCATCGTAGTCTTACTTAGCGGTTTTTTATGTAGTCATTAATAGCTTTTACTTTTTGTTCATCGTTCATGCCATCCTTAATAATACTGCCTACTACTCTGTCAACCTCTTTAGCAACTTCCATTTGAACTTTTTAATTTCTTCCTTTTTGTGCAAATCTGGAAAGCCATTAAGGAATATAAGAAAAAGGAACTGTACATAGTAGTTCAATAAACTACTTGTGTGTCAGTTCCCCCTTTTCTGTAACAAATTATCAATATGGACGTTGAATTACTTTCACTATATGTTACAAATCAGTAGAATATGGTTTTCAAGGCTAAAACAGGATTTCCTTGGCAAGCATATCCTGATATGTGTTATGCTATTTGCAATAACTGCTTAATATTGGACAATACCAGCTATTTTTAGTTTAGCCCTTTAGCCCTTAATGAATAATTTCCACCGCTTGGAACCCCCATAACCATTACAGCAACCTTACCCACATTACTTGCAATATTTAGTACATAATAATCTGATCCGTAAGCGGCTACGCTATCACTAGTAAAAAAATTACCATTTAAATCTAATGAAGCAGTTTGCGTAGGTATAATATGTGCTAATGGTCCATAATTAGTAGATCCGGCAACTCTTGTCCATTCATCTTCTTGATAGTCATATCTTGAAATGGCATTTGTTATATCTTTATAAAAGTTGCTAAACAACCAGCTGGCAGTAAGAGTATCAAAAGTAAAAACTGACCCCATTATTGATTTAATAGCACTATCAACTGCATTTTCATGTTATGCCCATTTGTGCTATATTGATACCAGGTTTGTTTTATGAAATCTTTTTCGATACCGCCATATTCACCATTAGTAGTGCGTTGGCCTAAATAGCACCAGAAATGACAGGCATTATAGCTCCTGTTTGCTATTAAATCCGTATCAGTAATACTAAGACCCTGATTCATTCGTTGCATCCAGTCCCCAACATCACTTGCAAGATATTTCTGACTCCATGAAGCTGTTCCTTCAACAGCCCAGCTCATGTTTGATGTACCGCTAATATATCCGTAATTGTATTGAACACGATGAAAAAGTTCGTGTACAGGTGTTGTTTTTCTTTTGTAATAATCACTAACTACTTGGTTGCTGTTTAATTCAATATAATTCCAGTATGATGATGTTTGGCCGTAGAGGCCAGAACCTAAATCATATACATAAACATCGATAAGCTTTTCATTATTTGATGATAAATAGCTTTTTGGCTCAATAAAGTTTGTAGTAAAATCATTCCATGCATTATTTAAAATTACGGCTGTTGCTGCAATGTCTGCTAATGTTACATTATTAGTTGTAATTGAATCATTTGTAGTATAGTAAAACTTGAAATGACCGCTGGTATAAGTTAAAGGCAGTGATGGCATGCTGGCATTGGCAAATCTATTATTTATATGATAATCTCTTTAAAGATAAATAAAGAACGGAAGTTTTCAGGCTTCCGCTCTTTAAACAAAACTTTATGTTGTTAGTATAAAGGCTATGTAGTTTCACGTTCATAAGCTATAGACGGCTAAAGTTCCTCAAAAGTAGCATGTTTAAAATAGCGATATTTGCTTTCCACCAGTTCTCACTGATAGCAAATTCCTTTTCATATGATCCCCAGCTCCAAGTAATATTCCATACTCCGTCTTGATTTCGGTTTTTCAATATGTAGTCCAATTCAGTATTTAGAATGTCTTCATTTCCTTTAAAAAATATGCTATCGGGTGAAGTTATAAATGTTGATGGCTTACAACAATATCCATTCCATTTAGAATTATCTTTTTCAATATATATATCAACCTGTTTAATTAATGTGTCTCTTAACTCGGTTGCTTGATATACCTGTGTCAACTCTGCTGCCTCCAAATACTCCAGCAGATGATTGAAGCACCTTAATTCGCCCTCTCTTTTAACTGAATTATATGCCTCTCCATTTTCCATGACACCGTTAAGGTACTTATCTATTGCCTGCATTGCAATCTTTTCAGCTTTTTTATAAATGCCTGTATTTCTATCGGCAAAATACAGAATAAATCCAGCAATCATAGCAGTAGGATTATACCCCCAATCGAAGGATTCATTATTGGGATAATTCCACCATGGAGCATGAGGATAGTCATTATTTGTAGGTGTAGAAGAAAGCCAATATTCACCTGTGAAATCAGTAGTAGTATCAAAATACGCCAATATTCCTTTAATAATGGAATGGTTTATATCAATAAACCTGATTTCCCGGAGTATTTCTATAGCAGTAGTAGTAGAAATAGGCGAAGAATTGGGATTCCATGAATCTGCCTCTATGGCATGACCAAAACCGCCGTCCGCATTCTGGTATGTAGCCAGAGCCTTCAACACGTCTTCATTACTCCCATTCTCAAAATGATATCTCCATCTTGCATTATCTAATGGTCTTGCATTACGATATATCCAGTTCCTTATTGTTTGAAAATCTGATTTTGACATATTCATTTGTGTTTCCTCCTTGTATACTTTAAAGCTTTTCCGCTATTTAATTGTATACTAGAACTTTAATCCCTCATTGTAAAAATCGGACATGTTCAATGCATAGTCCTTTGGGGTTACTCCACACACAGATTTAAAATCACGAATAAAATGAGATTGGTCAAAAAAACCTATATCTTGTGCTAAAACTGTTAGTATAGACTTTTGCTCTTTCATCTTCTCAATGGAAGTATTTATCCTAATAATCCTCGAGAAAGTTTTGACACTCGTACCGACATATTCTTTAAATATTCGGTTTAAATGTCTCTCACTATAATATGTTATGTTGGAAAGCTCATTGACAGTAATAGTACCACTTGACCGTTTCAATTGCTCAATAGCGGCTAATAAAACTGGCAGGCGCTCTTTTTCTTGTATATAAGGTAATAAAATTTTATTAAGCACTTCAATAAAATCATCCAAATTACTAGTTACTTCAAATGCTCTTTCTACTTGGGAATATAAATGCCTATTAACCTGCCACAATGGTAATTTTATATCGGTTAAATCAGATTGGGTTATACCTGTGAAATAGAACAGACCCTGCGGCAAAAACTCTATGAATAAACGCATGGGACAATGATTTACATCGTTTTTTACAATAACTGTTTCCGTTGTAGCTCCCCAAAGCAAACTTTCAAGGGTATTTCCAACAACAGTGAAAACCAAACACCCACTTGCATCGGGAATTATCGTTAATACTTCTGGAATAACACTGTTATTAGGAAAAGATATTCTATAGTGGGATATATACGGTTTTAACAACTCATGTGGAGCAATATATATGCAATTATCTGTATATTTGACAGCATAACGAGAACTCCCAATAAATTTCGATATCACATTTTTCACCCCACTGTTGCTAATTGTTCAGAGTTTCATAATCCTTCCTAAAATTTAGACTTTTCATAATTGTAAGGAATGCTTGTACCAACAACAACATCTTCAATTTTATCAATTATGAGCCAATCATCCATATTGCTTTGGTGATCAAAATCTAACGGTTCAATTTGTCTAACATCTTTAAACTCTACTAAGCACAAGCATTTTTTATGCCAACGATCTTTTTGTTTCTCAGACAAATTGAGTTTACTTTGATTATCAGCAAGTATTCTTATAATATCATCTCCTGCCAACTTCACATAGTTTTGAACGCTATCAACGGTAGCCATAGCAGAAATTTTTTTGGTACCTTTTTTCATAAAATACAGTAATTCACCTTCAAAAACTCGGCTGTGAGGAATCTTTCTTCCTGCAGCACCTCTAACAACCATTGTCTTTGTGCCATCCAAAATTTTTTCTAAAACTTCTTCTTTGTCATCACAATAAATTAAATGTACCATAAATGTCTCCTTCAGAAATTTAAATAATTGGTACCATACCTAACTTATATGAACCAATAAAGATATTTCTTAATCTTTTTATTAATTAATACATCGATTCATGTAAGAATCATGTTCTAATATCCTATTGTACTTAACATGCCCCTAAATTCATCAATATTTAACTGCTGTTTGCTATCCGATAAGGCAAGTTCCGGTTTTGGGTGAACTTCTACCATGATTCCATCGGCACCAGCAGCTAACACTGCTTTTGCTAACTGGTTAACAATGTCTTTCCTTCCAAGAGAATGACTTAGATCAACGATTATAGGTAAATGGGTTTCCCTTTTTATTATAGGGATAGATGAAATGTCTAATGTATTTCGGGTTTTTGTTTCGAAAGTTCGTATACCTCTTTCACAAAGAATAATATTTCTATTTCCTTGCAACGCAATATATTCCGCTGCATAGATAAGTTCATTGATTGAGGCACTCATTCCTCTTTTCAAAATGATTGGCTTATTTGTAAGTCCGACTTCTTTCAATAACTCGAAATTTTGCATGTTCCTAGCACCAATTTGAAGAACATCTGCATACTTCTGTACTAAGTAAACATCTCGTGTATCAACTACCTCAGTAACAGAATACAGTTTGTATTTATTACTGACCTCATGTAATATTTTTAATCCTTCTTCTTTCAATCCTTGAAAATCATATGGAGATGTTCTTGGTTTATATGCACCTGCACGAATTAGCTTTACACCATTGTCCTTAAGTGCCTTTGCAACTTGATCCAAGTATTCGAAGTTTTCAACTGCACATGGCCCTGCGATGACAACGGGAATGTCAGCATCAATATCAAACATCTCATTTAATTTTGGAAGGTTAACTTCGCTTTCAGTCCCAACCAGAAGTTTCCTTTCATTGCTTATTCCCATATAATTCAATGCAGTATGGAAAATACTTGAGAACACTTCTTTTACCAGTTCATCGGGCAATGGTCCCTTGTTTTGGTTGAGTATATCACTGAGCATCTCTGCTTCCCTCATGGGATCATAATAATCAGTACCCGTTTCATTTTTTAGCATTGTAATTTTCTGAACTAATGCGGCACGTTTATTCAGTAATTTAAGTATTTCGTTATTAATTAAGTTAATTTGTTTTCTTAACCCAGTTAAATTATCCATCAGTGAACATCTCCGTTCTTTTATAAATCTTATGAGAAAATTCTATGGAATTAATCTGGTAGTATCTTTGTTAATCAAAAAATAAAATGACTAAAGAATAAGTTAATTATATCATTTAGTTCCTAAATCGATCAATACTACTAAATATATGTAGTTAAATATTTACTGGTATTTTCAGGTGATCTGCAAATATTCTGAAAACACTCTTTTGAGCTTATTTAAATTCTCAGCGATAGAGCCAATTATTTATACATAAAGAAGCATATGCCGATAAAATGAGTTAGTGCTCCTAAAAATACAAATAAATGCCATACCATATGGTGGTACTTAAAACCCTTGCGTGCGTAGATTGCTGCACCGGCAGAATAAAGTGCTCCTCCCGCAAGAATAAGCCAAAAAAGCAGGCGATTAGCTTTGTGGAAGAACAGCGGCATGAAGATAATAAGAGTCCAACCCATAATCAGATATATAGTTAATGAGAATTTGGGCATTGATTTTTTCGAAATGGATTTATAAAGTATACCGAATAAGACCATAGCCCATTGTATGGATAGTATAACAATAGCTTGCCAACCGCCTATTACAGAGATTGCTATAGGGGTATATGTACCTGCTATTGCTACATATATAAATATATGATCAAATATTCTCATTACTTTTTTGTGCTTAGTCTCATGTTCCATTATGTGATAAAACGTTGACATCAGAAACATAAGAAATATTGATACACAAAAGATAGTAACACCAATAACATCGTATATTGAGTCGCCCTTGGTGTAGGCTACGATAGATACCCATGGCATGAAAAACAATACAAGTAATGATGCTATGCCATGAGTTATAGCATTTGCAACTTCTTCTCCAAATGTAAGTTTGATTGGTAGTCTTGACAATTGTATAGCCTCCTCATAAAATAATAATTCTTAATTCAATTTAACACTTCTCTAGAGATATTTCAACGCCTTAAATTAATTTGTGATATAAATTAGTATTATGACCAATATACTTTGCTTTTCTAATATGAAAAATTCATCATGGAAAACTGACCAACATGTTGAAAAGTTTTCTCAAGGAAAAATTAATTCAAAGGTTTTAAGAGAAAAAAGCTCCATTTTGGCATAGACCTGGATCTATACCAAAATGGAGCTTTAAAATCATATAATCAAGGTGTGCCCTTTATTCCTCAATTGATTGATTGTGCTTGAGTTACAGCATAGCCTGCTAACTGCTGGCCATCCCAATCAAATAACATGGTTCCAACTACTGGACTTGTTAGGCTTGGTGAGTTTTCTAATGTTATCTTCGTTGATGTAACTTTTAGAACCTTAAATCCTATAGTTGCCAATGATCCTGTGTTCTCTTTAACGCCAGAAGCTTTATATGATGCTAACGCCATATAAGTTCTTCCAAAAGTAAGTTTTCCATTACTTAGATCATTTGAAGCCATATCTGTTCCGCTGTATCTCTTATTTAACAATGTTCCTAATTCTGGCGATGATGCATTATCATATGGTGTGCCATCAAGATATACTGGTTGTAACACAGATGGGTCATATTTTATATTTGCCTGGTAACCGGATACATTATCAAAACCCTTTACATTTAATGTAGCTGCTATTATATCTCCAACAGCTGCCTTTGTTTTATCTACTGATAAATATACTTCACCCTTTGAAGTTTGTCCTGGCTTTGTTGGAGTGGGTGTTGCTATCTGCTTTGTAGGTGTTGCAACAGCTTTTGTAGGCGTCGCAACCGGCTTTGTAGGTGTTACACGTTTTGTAGGTGTTGCACGTTTTGTGGGTGTTGCACGCTTTGTGGGTGTTGTACGTTTTGTAGGTGTTGCAGCTTGCTTTGTAGGTGTTACAGATGGAATGTTTCCTGAATTGATTTCTACATTCTGTGTTACTGCATAGCCTGCTAACTGCTTACCATCCCAATCAAATACCATTGTTCCACCTACTGAATTTGTGAGGGTTGGTGCATCTTCTAAAGTTAACTTAGTTGATACAGCCTTAAGCACTTTAAACCCTATAACAGCCAATGATCCTGTGTTTTCTTTTACCCCAGAAGCTTTATAAGCATCTAAAGACAAATAAGTTCTTCCAAAAGTAAGTTTTCCATTATTAAGATCATTTGATGCCATATCAGTTCCGTTGTATCTCTTATTTAACAATGTTCCCAATTCCGGTGATGATGTGTTATCATATGGAGTTCCATCAAGGTATACAGGTTGTAACACAGATGGGTCATATTTTATATTTGCCTGGTATCCTGATACATTATCAAAGTTTTTCGCACTTAATGTAGCTGCTATTATATCTCCAACAGATGCTTTTACTTTATCTACCGATAGATATACCTCACCTTTTGAAGTTGTGCCTGGTCTTGTTGGTGTGGCACCTTTTGTCACTGCAGGGGTCGGAGTGTTAGTTGGTAGATATGTAGAAGGTGGATTAGTTATAGTTCCTCCAGGTATAGTACCGAAAATAAGTGTACCGGATTCAAATACAGCGATATTTGAATTTTCCGCATACTGTGACATAGCTCCTGTGTATGAGAAGTCATTGGACTGATCAATATTTGACCAGTCACTATTTGCAGTTCTTCCCTGAATTGTCATTTCAGAGGTTTTTGGATATTGTGATCCAACTGGCGATAGAATACCTCCAGATAGCTTCAATTCTATAAAATTATCGCTGATTGTAGCTGAAGCAGAACCAGTACTAACATAATCGGAATAGAATTTCATTAATTTATTATCATCTTTAGTAAAATAATATTTGATAGTTATTTTTGAAAGATCTATATCACCAGTTCCAACATTTTGTAACTTAAAACTAGTGTATATCTGATTTGTACTTTCACCTGATCCGTTATTATTAAACAATACTTTCAAACTGCTGGATGTTGCACCAAATGATACATTTGAAAAAATACTGCCTGCTAACATTAATGCGGTTAACAGGACTGTCATTAACCTTTTTGCTGCCATTAATTAAAAACCTCCTTAAAATTTATACTTTTTTAGATCTTCTTAAAATTTTCTTTATCTTCCTGAGTCTTAATTTACTTTCTCGTTGCTAACCCCCCTTAAATTTAGTTAATTTTGTTTTCCCTATTTAAAATAACTTAAATTAACTAATATACATAAAATACATAAAAAAAGAATATTTGGGTCGGAAAATTAGAAAAAAATTGATTTTTTATTAAAGAATGTAATAATAAAGATATGTGGTTAATAAATAAACAGCACTAAATTTTAGCTTTTACACTAAAACTCAGTGCCATTTTTATATGTAATGATAGATATTATCCTTGGACTATTGAACAATTTTAAAGGCTTTCTCCTGGTGCTTCTTCTATGCTGTCATACCCTCTAACCCCATGTATTTTTCTTTGCTCCATAACCTTGTCGGAGATCAGCTGTTTTACTTCTCTTGGCTTCTTGATGCTCAAAAGCTGCAATTCCTTATTTGTAGCGTCTGATGTTGATAGTTCTACTGTTCCTACTCTAAAGATTCTCTGTCCTAAACTTAGTTTTATTTTGAAGTCAAGGATTCTAAACAGCATTATTTCTTCCTCAACCACATTCAGAAACCCTTTTGATACTATAAGTCTATCCTCATACAACCTGTACCTTGTAAAGGATAAAGGCAGTCCAAATATAGTTCTCTTCCTGTCTTTCCATAAGATTGCTTGTTCCGGTAACTCTATTTTATTACCCATCTTATTTATTTCTCCTCTCTTAAATTTGCTGAGACAAAATCCGATTCAATGTAAATTGATACTACATAACCCAAAGAGTGCAGAATTGTCATATAATTTGGGTGTGCTAATTTTGCATATGTAATATTGATGCTTTAAAATCATTCTAATAAAGAAAACACTTTTAGTCAATGGGATGGAAATTTTACAGTTTGTTCATAATTGCTTCAAAATACAGATTTAAAATTTTAATTGTATAATGTAATATATTAAAAGTGATTAATCTTTACATTCGTCTATCGCAAATTACACTAAAACTGTTTGTAATTTGCTCTGCCAAATGTAAGATTAATAAAACTTTTAATATAGTTAATGAAATTAAAATGTCAATAGATTGATTGGGAGGTTGAATGCATTGGAGAGCGGGCAAATGGAAAATGCAAGCTTTATTGAAGAAGGGAAGCTTATTGCTGCTTTAAAAGCAGAAATAAACAAGGTTATTATCGGTCAGGAATATATGGTAGATAGAATACTTATTGGTCTTTTGTCGGGAGGACATATATTGCTTGAGGGTATACCGGGATTGGCCAAATCGCTGACTGCAAGTACTATAGCCAGGACCATCGGCGTAGATTTCAAAAGGATTCAATTTACACCGGATTTGCTGCCGGCAGACATTTTAGGTACTGAGATATATAATCAAAAGACAGGTGAGTTTATAATAAAAAAGGGACCGATTTTCTGTAATTTGCTGCTGGCTGATGAAATCAACAGAGCACCAGCAAAGGTACAGTCGGCACTTCTTGAGGCGATGCAGGAAAAGCAGGTTACCATTGGAGAGACTACCTATGAACTGGACAAGCCGTTTCTTGTCATAGCAACTCAAAATCCCCTTGAACAGCAAGGAACTTACCCTTTACCTGAAGCACAACAGGATAGGTTTATGCTGAAATTAAAAATTAAATATCCCGATAAAAATGAAGAAAGAAACATTATAGATCGTTTTTCAAAAGAGCAGTCAAGTGAACCTGCAGTAAATGAGATATTGACCAGGGCAAATATATTTGAATTGCGTAAGGCTGTTGATAATATATATGTGGATGAAAATATCAAAAATTACGTTCTGGATATTATATTCAAAACCAGGGAAGCATCTGTATATATTTCCTGTGGGGCTTCTCCCCGTGCATCCATTAACCTAATAAAAGCGGCAAAATGCAGAGCGTTTATGGAAGGACGCGGATTTGTGATACCTGATGACATTAAGGCTATGGTTTATGATGTTTTAAGGCACAGGATTTTACTTTCATATGAAGCTGAAGCCGAAAACATTAATTCAGAAAATATCATTACTCAAATTTTAGAGCAGGTTAATTTACCTTAAAGAAGAGGTTAGATATGATTTCTACAGAACTCGTGAGAAAAATAAGGCGAATTGAGATAAAATCCAATAAATTGGTGGAAGAAATCTTTTCGGGAGAATACCGTTCAGGGTTCCGGGGTAAAGGAATTGAGTTTGAGGATATTAGAGAGTATTATCCCGGTGACGATATCAGGAGTATTGACTGGAATGTTACTGCTCGTCATAATAAAGCTTTTGTAAAGCAATTCAGCGAGGAACGTGAATTAAACATATTTCTTCTTATTGATATGTCACGTTCAAATTCCTTCGGAAGCAAGAAGGAGCTTATTGCTGAGGTTGGAGCCACACTGGCTTTTTCAGCAAGCAGGAACAACGATAAGGTTGGAGTTATTTTTTTCACTGAAAAGGTAGAAAAGTTTATTCCTTCAAAGAATGGGCGAAAACATGTATTATCAATAATCGAAAATATTTTGAATTTCCAGCCTACGCATAATGGGACTAATCTTGCTGAAGCTTTGCAATATTTTAACCGGATTGAGAAAAAACGCAGTGTGGTGTTTTTGATATCTGACTTTCTTGATGATGACAGGTATAAGAAGGACTTAAAAATCACTTCAAACCGTCATGATCTGGTATTGATACGTGTTGTTGACAGGGCAGAGGAACTTATACCTGCAGGTGCCATTTTCACCTTTGAGGATCTTGAATCTGGAGAAACAGTTGTATTGGACAACATGAAGGCTGATTACAGACCGGATAGCAACATTAGTCTCCCTAAGAAGAATTATATAAACATATATACCGATGAGGATTATGTCAAGCCATTAAAACAATTTTTCAGAAGAAGGAGTCGTACATGAAAAAGGCAAGAATATTACTATTTCTGCTTATTATTTCAATATCTTATATTTGCTTCTCCAGCTTGGCAACAGCTGAAAAAAGGAGCATTTTTGTTGGTGATCTCATCGAATTGAAAGTCACTTCACAAAACATCACCATAGATGAGCTGCGGGACAAATTTAAAGGTTTTGAAATAGTTGATATCAAAGAAGATGAAGATAGCTTTCTGGTAACTCTCCGTTCTTTTGAACCTGGTGAAAAAACCGTAAAGATAGAAAATAAGGAAATTAAGATTAATGTGAAATCAGCCCTCAAGGAAATAAAAAGAGATGGTATTTACGAGGGAGAATCAATGCCTGTAGCAGCACGAAAATCCTTTGAGTGGAAATATGCGTTTTTTATATTGATTGGAATCTTTCTGGTGACTGGAGGATTTAATCTGTGGTGGCTTATAAGACGCAGGAAGAAAACTCAGATAGATCCATATGGATATTTTAAAATACAGGCTAAGGGGTTATCGTTAGATGACGGTGAATATCTTGCAAAACTTACGAAATGCTTTAAAGAGTACATTGAAACGGTGTATTCATGTACCATAAGAGGTAAGACAACATCTGAATTGATTGAAGAAATAAGGTCAATACCCGATTTGCAGCTGGTATTACCAGCTGTTCAAAATTGGCTTTCTGATAGTGATCGCTTTAAATACATGGGTATTACTGCGGGAACGGAGAAAAAACAGGAATTTTTGGAGTTGCTCTTAGAACTGGTCAGAAAAATCGATTACGCAAAAGAGGTAAAATCATGATTCAGTTTGCTAACTTATACTTTTTGCTTTTAATACCATTAATTGTTTTTTTGTTTTTAATAAGGAAAAATAGATCGGTTTTAAAGTTTTCCAGTGTTAAGCTACTTGAGAGTGCAGGAATGAGGAAGACTGTGAAGCATAAAATCGGTAAATATATAATTCTGTCAGGACTTATCATATTGGTGATTGCATTGGCGAGGCCCCAGTTACCTCAAAAGGCCGGTCCTGCTTCTCAAAAAGGAATAGATATTACCATGGCACTTGACGTATCAGGATCGATGCAGTCGGTGGATTTTGAACCTAACAGGCTGGAAGTTGCCAGGAAAACCATGGAGGATTTTATTAAAGGAAGAAATGATGACAGAATATCTTTAGTTATATTTGCAGGAACTGCATACACAAGGGTTCCATTAACGCTGGACCATAATATATTAAGGGAATCACTTGCAGGGGTACATAGTAAATCTGTCAATCAAGACGGAACGGCAATCGGGATGGCGGTTTCGGTTGGATTAAGCAGGTTAAAAAAGAGCGATTCTGCATCCAGGATATTGATACTTGTAACCGACGGCGATAACAATGCTGGAGATATAGATCCCAATACAGCCAGCCAGCTTGCCAAGGATTTAGGCGTGAGAATATATACAATTGGTGTGGGATCGGATAAGACTATTATACCGGTTGATTATTTTGGACAAACCAGATACCAACAGGTTGAAGGGGGCTTGGATGAAGAGCTTTTAAAAAATGTTGCAAATACAACAGGTGGGCAGTATTACCGTGCAAAGGACCCACAGGCTTTAGCACAGATATTTTCAACCATAGACAAATTGGAAAAGAGTAAATTCCAGCAGGACAATTTTGTACAATACCATGAACTGGCTTATATATTGATTGAAATCGGGCTTTTATTGCTGCTTGCAGGAATTTTTATCGATAAATACTATTTTGTCCAGATTCCTTAGAATGCTTGAAAAGGGGAGGTGTACCATTGAATAATTTTGAATTTGAGCAGCCTTTATATATTCTATTCGGTTTAATTCCTATTACTGGATTTATTGTTATGATACTGGCCTATAGGAAAAAGGAAAAAATACTTGATGTGATGAAAATAAAAACAATCATACCGTTCAAAGTGCTGCGTAACATACTGATTACCCTCGGCTTGTGCTTAATGGTAGTTTCACTGATGGGACCTCAAATTTTTATGGGTTATGCAGAGGTTAGCAAAAAGGGTATGGATATTTATGTTTTGATTGATACATCAAAAAGTATGCTGGTCGAAGATATCCAGCCAAACAGGATCAGCAGGGTTAAGAAAATTATTGAGGGTATTATTGATAATCTTCAAGGAGACAGGATTGGGTTTATACCTTTTTCACAGGATGCATATGTTCAGATGCCCCTGACTGATGACTACCAGTTGGCAAGAATGTTTCTTGATGTAATTGATACGGATATGATAGCCGGGGGAGGCACCAATATAGCTTCTGCCATAAAGCTTGCTGATAGCTCCTTTAAAAGGGTTACAAGTGCCGACAGGGTTATAATAGTTTTAAGTGATGGTGAGGAATTAGATTCAAACAGCCAGGAGGTTGTTAAAAATATAAAGGATAAACAGCTGAAAGTCTTTACTATAGGTGTTGGGTCTGATAAAGGCGGTTTGATACCTGTGTATGATGAGAAAAGCAATCAACGTATAAGCTACAAGAAAGATAACAAAGGAGATTTTGTCACATCACGGTTAAATGCAGATATACTTAAAAAATTGGCTGATATAGGTAACGGTACCTATTATCAGGCGTCTCTTTCAGGTGATGAGATTCAAAATCTATTAAAGGATATAGGATCTTTAAAGCGAGATACATCAAAGACGGACAAAATTAAGAGGCTTAAATCCCAATACCAGTACTTTTTGGGTGCCGGAATATTGTTATTTACAGCAGCATGTTTGCTGCCTGAAAGGAGGAAACTGGTATGAAAAAGGTATTAATCCCAGCGTTCCTTGTTTCAGGATTTCTGGCAATTATAATGATGATAATGTTTTTTACAGGAGTAATTGATTTTAATAATGACCATCTTGAAGCACTTATCAATGGAAACCGTCATTATATAGTTAAAAAATATGATAAGGCTTTGGATGCTTATAAGGCTGGACTTACACAAAAGCCTGATGATGAGCGATTAAATCGGAATTCAGGGCTTGCAGCATATCAATTAAACAACTATGAAGAGGCTTTGAAGTATTACGAAAAAGCTATCCAGAATGTGGAAAGGTATTTGAAAACAGGGAACTCCAACCTGAAGTTAGGTGATAATGCCAGCGAACCAAATGGGAAGTTGAAGTTTTATCAACAAGCAGCAGAGATCTATAAGCAGGGAATTATTAAATTTCCTGAGAATGTTGATTTAAAATATAATTACGAGTACGTACAAAAAAAGATTAATGAACTGCAGAATAAAAACGATCAGAATCACCAAGACAGTGAAAATAATAATGATAATAAGGAAGACCAAAATAATAAGGAAAACAAGAATAACCAGGAAAATCAAAACAAAGACAACCAAGAAGGTAGCAAACAAGACAAAAAACAAGACAATAAACAAGACAATAAACAGGATAATAAACAAGATAATAAACAAGATAATAAACAAGATAATAAACAAGATAATAAGGACCAGAATTCGAAAGATGATAAGGGAAGCGATAATAAAGATGGACAAAATAAAAGTCAAAACGCAGAGCAAAATAAAGACAAGAGCAATAAAAATAACAGTTCCAGCTTGAGCGAAGCGGAAAATGGACAGGACAAAGAAGCTATCGCCCAGGCACAAAGGGTTCTTGAGATGTTGGAACAGCAGGAAGAAGAAAGCCTTAAGAACAACCAGGAAGTAAAGAATAGTGGTAAGGGGGCAGAACATGACTGGTAAAAGAATAAGTACTTTATTATTTATAATTATAGCAGGTATCTTTTTATTGCAGGCAAATGTTCATGCGAAGGAGCCTCAGTTTCGTCTTGATATTGACAGCATTAAATTAAGCAGGGGTGAAAGTGCCAATCTGGCTTTATCGATTATAGATGCACAGGACGGTGAAGTAACCAACATTCAGGGCATTGAGGATTTTGATGTTGTTTCGAAAAATACCTCTGTTTCCACTCAGGTAATCAATGGAGATGCCACTATACAGAGGAGTTTTAACTATACTATAATGCCCAAGAAAGCAGGGAAATTTACTCTTTGCGGAAATGTCAATTACAATGGGAACACCTACCAGACTAATGTGCTTCAGATAGAAGTAGTGGAAGGAAATAGTACGCAGGATGAAGAAGCCAGAGACATATTTGTCAAGACCATCCTCTCAGATAATGAGATATATTTAGGTCAGAAGGTTGTCCTGACATATGAGCTCTATTCGCGATATAGCATAGAGAATTTCGGGCTTCTGGATAAAACCGATATAAATGGATTTATTAAAAAGGAAATCCCCGAAGATAAATTGAAGGCAGATTATGTTTATGTTAACGGCAAAAAATATGTCAAATATGAAGCCAAGCAAATGTATTTATCTCCGACAAAGGCAGGTACATTTACTATACCTTCATTTAAATTTCAGGCTAATGTAAGTACAGGGGATTTTTTCTCTTCATCCAAGCCGTTTTACATGCAAACAGATGCAAAAGAAATAAAAGTTAAGTCGCTTCCCTTAAATAATCAGCCTGGGGATTTTTTCGGTATAGTTGGAAATTTAAGTGTAGAGGCAAAGTATAGCAAGCAGGAGATAGATTTAAAAGATTCACTTGCCTTAAATGTGACCTTATCAGGTGATTGCAGCTTAGATGGTGTGAAAAAGCTCATAAAAGACTCCTTACCGGGATTTTCCGTATATGAAACCGAGAAGAAAGCAGAAGAAGGCATAGTGGACAATAAGTATAATGTCAAAAAGGAGTTTGAAATTATATTGGTTCCTGAAAAAAACGGCGATATCAAAATTGAACCTGTTTATATACCGTTTTTCAACCCCAAATCAGGAGATTATGAGAAGGCAGAAATACCCGGTACAACTATAAGGGTAAAGGGTGATATGCCTCAAAATCAATTTCAAGCCCAATCTGGAATTAATGGAGGTTCGTCTTCAGCACCTATTGAGACAATAAAAATTGACCAGGTAAGCTATGAACCGAAGAATGACGGATATATGACTCTTAAGTTTAAAAAGAATAACGTTATTATCGGTTTAGCGATTTTTATATTCCTATTAATTGTTGCAGCTGCAGCTTTTTGGCTAATTTCATATCAAAAGAAGCAGGATAGAAATCTTTTCTATTTTTACAAGCAGTTAAATAATGCAGACGATCACAATGAAATTTATAATATATTCAATAATATGATTAAATACCGTTTTAATATAAGCTTGAAGGCCAGCCCAAGAAGATTGATCATTGACAAGCTTTCCGACTGCGAACTTGTGAATCCGGTGCTTGAGGTTATGGACTATATGGAAAATAAGAAAGAGCCTTCTAATCAAGATAAGCTGTATCTTAAAGGAAAGATAAAGGAAATATATAAGAAGCTTATGAATAGTAAAAGCTTGTGATTTATATTAAAAGTGTAAAAATTAATTGGTTTCAATGGATTTGTTACATTTAATATGGATGGTATGACAATAAAAACCTCCCTGAAAGCAAAAATGCTTTTGGGGAGATTTTTTATTGTTTATTCATGGGACTATTTGTATTCGGTAAAATAAGGGGTAAACTATAAGTGAAAAAATGTTTGATTAATTTTCTTGTATGTGGAAATTATATAAAGATGAGACTCATAAGCATAAGGAGCACTGGCTGCTTTAGACACGGTAATTCCTGCGTTTGTGATACTTATCAAGGCCTAAAATAAGTTTGGACTGATACTTTCTAATGAAGAATGGTGAATATTTAATGAATTTAAATTGGAACATGGAAAACTATATTTATATAGCGTCAATTATTTTATCCACTATAGGCTCAATTTTGGTCATAAAAAATAACTGGAAGCAATACGGAATTCTATTTATTCTCACTGGTATTGTAGGTAATTTAATATGTTATATTTTTATAAAGATGGGGTTTTATAGCTTTCCTCATAGATTATTTCCGCATTTATCTCCAATGCCGTTCTTTGCTATACTCACTATATTCCCATTTTATGTGTTGCTGGGAGTAAGGTATAGTCCCAATAAGTGGGGATGGAAAATACCATTCTATTGGGCTTTAATCCATTCAGGGATGCTGGGGGAAGTATTAGTACAAAATTATACTAATATAATAAAGTATCGAAACTTTTGGGACACTTGGGATTCTTATACCTGGTGGTGGTTATTTCTATTAGTGTTTGAGTATGTTGGGGGACTAATTGTGGCAAATGAAAACAGAAAACCAATAAATGAAGGACTGCTAAGGTATGGCAAAGCTGGCTGGTTTATACTCCATTTTATTTTAATTAGTACAATTTTTCTGGCAGGATTTTATGTTGGGAGGATTGCTTAATGCATACTATAATAATTGTTTTTACAGTTTTTGCTGCATGGAAATGGGGTGATTGGAGGAATTGGCAAAAATATCAATCAACAATGCTTTTAGCGGCAGTTGGAAACCTTTTGTATAACTTTTTGTACCATGACCACTTGTTATGGGAGCTAAAGTCTAAGCTTTTTAGCTATTCATTAGGCGAAATTATTTACACATTCATTGTATTTCCCTTAACAGTACTGATTTTTCTAACAGGCTACGCGGAAAAAGTAAAAGGGCAAGTGCTCCATATCTTCAAATTTATAACAATCTACTTTGGCTTTGAATTGATTTTTAGTATATTTGGAAGAATAATTTACAATTATGGGTGGAATATTTGGTGGTCATTGGCTTGGGACTGTATGATGTTTCCGATGTGGGCATTACATTATAAGAGGCCGTTAATTGCTTATGGAGTCTCACCTGTAATTGTAATTATTATGCTACTGCTGTTTCCTGTTAAATTTAAGTAGGTTAAGGGATAAATAAATATCATATTAAATAGCGGTATTGATTATTTGGAGCATTTCAGTTATATTGGTAGTAATTGACCTGATCGTTAAAGGCTAATTTTAAATTATTGATAATTATTACATAAGGGGAGAGTATCTATGTGGATCAAGAATAACTTCTTTAAGTACTCAATTGGAATAGTCATACTCCTTGTCATAATTTTTTTAGTAGGTCAGATAGACTTTTTTATAGCACCTTTTAAAAAGTTTATTGCCATTGTGTTTTTTCCTTTGCTGTTTGCACTCATGTTATACTATATTTTTAGACCTATGGTAAGGTTTCTGTGTAAAAAAAAGGTGCCGAAAACACCGTCAATACTTATTGTGTTTTTTGTGTTTTTACTCATTTTTTCATTGGTTGGTATCTATGCAGGATCACTCATTGTAAAAGAGTCACAGCAGCTTGTGGATGACATGCCGCAAATTTTGGAGAGAGCTAAGATAAAAGCTGATGAGCTTATTAAAAATAAAAACATTGCAGCATTATTTTCAGGGAAAGTAAATGAGCAGCTTACTTCCTATGCAAAGAGCGTATTTCCTGCAGTTAGAGATGGCGTGGTAAATGCAGCTTCCGCAGTTGCAAGTGCTGCATCGGTTCTGGTTGTTGTCCCGTTTATACTATTTTATCTTTTAAGGGATGACCGGAATTTTTATGCAAAAACAATCGCTATTATGCCTGCAAAATATAAAAGCAATGTTGCAGGCATGATAAAGGAAACGGATAAAACATTATCAAACTATATTACAGGTCAGGCACTTATTGCATTGATACTTGGTGTGTTATCTTATATAGGTTACCTTATAGTAGGTTTAAAATATTCTTTTATTCTAGCCTTTCTTGTCATGATAACCTCGTTTATACCTATGCTTGGTGCAATAATAGGCGTTGTTCCGGCATTCTTTGTCGGACTTTCGGTTAGTCCTTTCATGGCATTGAAGGTTCTAATAGTTGCCGTAGTTGTGCAGCAGTTAGAGGGAAACTTTATTTCACCTAATCTTATGGGTAAAAGGCTTGCCATACATCCATTGACCATAATAATACTATTTCTGGGTGCAGCATCTCTCTATGGATTTATCGGAATGCTTATTGCAGTTCCTGCATATGCAGCATTTAAGGTTATTGCTGCAGGGGGAGTACGTATATTTAGAATATGGAAGAACAGGAATGATTAATATTAATATTAGAAGAGGAAATAAAAATGATATTGATTCTATAGCAAACATTGAAGCAAAATGCTTTCCTGTCTCAGAAGCTGCATCAAAAAGCCGTATTGCAGACAGGATGAATGTTTTTCCCAATCATTTTTATGTAGCAGATGATAATGGCGAAATGGTTGGCTTTGTCAATGGTTTGGTAAGTGATGAAAGAACAATTAGTGATGAGATGTTTGACAATGCCATGCTGCATAATGAAAAAGGAAAGTATCAAATGATATTTGGTTTAGCTGTATTGGCAGAGTATAGAGGAAAAGGAATTGCCGGCAAATTGATGAGTGCCATAATTTATGCTGCAAAAGAGGAAGGAAGAAAAGGAGTAGTTCTTACATGCAAGGATGATTTGATTCCCTTTTATGAAAAGTTGGGTTTTCGAAGTAAAGGAGTATCCAAATCAGCTCATGGAGGGGCTGTATGGTATGACATGGAGTTGATATTATGGTAGAAAATTTGGGTTAAAAGATTAGAGGGGGCATATATGGGTCAAAAGATAATTTTTGCATCTGAAGGCAAAATAGGTAAGATTGATGGGGCAAAGCTTACATATTATACAAGTGAATATCTAGAGAAATACAACAAAAACAGATATGAAATAATGAAAAAGAATTCTTGGAAAACAGAGGGGCAAGGTGCAAGGTTTATGGGCGTTCATAGTATGGTACGGGATATTGATATGCCTAATACTGCAGCCCACATTAGCGGAATTTCATTTCTCAATAATTCAGATGAAATAATATACACAATAACGGTTAATAACATGTCAGGTATATTTTCTAAAAATCTATCCCAAGACTCTAATAATGAAGGACATATAATTCATAAAAGCAACACAGAGTTTTCTGGAATAGATTATCATGAAGGCAGTGGCCAGGCGGTTGTTTCCATTAGTGAAGAGAGTTTTGAGAAGCATATTGCATTAATTGATATTAATAAAGGCAGTTATAGAATTATTACAGAAGGTGAGTCAAAGGACCAAAATCCGTTCTGGTCAAGAAGAAACAAAAATATCTTATATTATGATTCCTGTGGCATTGGTATGGATAAGGCTAATAATGAAATAGCATTCAGTCAGCGTTTTATCTGCAAACTGGATTTAAATGCAGGAATAGTTGAAGAATGTATAGCAGATGACAAATATAATTTTGAAAAACCGAGAGAAGACATGGAAGGTAATTTACTTTTTATTAAAAGACCATACCTTGATGACAATAATATAAGTCTGGGTCAAACAATAAAGGATATATTTCTTTTCCCGTTCAGGTTATTAAGGGCAATATTTTCATGGATGAATATATTTTCCATGAGATATTCCGGGCAGAACCTCAGGACAAAAGGAAATAATCCTGCCAAGATTAGAGAAAAATCTCAGGAGGATATTTTTATAGAGGGTAATCTCATCAATGTAGAAAAAACATTGAAGGAGAATATGGATTCAGGAGAGAAGTATCCCGGTTTTGCACCAAGGAATTGGGAATTGGTTAAGATGGACTCAAATGGAAAAGTGACCAGCATTAAAAAGGGAGTATTGGATTTTGATATTGAGGGTAATGGAAATATAGTTTATACAAATGGTAATTATGTAATAAGAATTTTGAAAAATGGAAAAGAAGAAATAATTGAAAAGATTCCGATGGTCACAAAGATAAAAGTTGCTTCAGATTAATGGTGATCAATGAAGTAAGAGCAAACTTGGATTAAAGTAAATTAAGAGCCTCCTGCTGAAAGTTCAGTAATTCTTAGCAGGAGGCTCTCTCACATTTATATGTAGTTTAGGCTGTCCCAAACGGGAAACAATATTTTAATCATGCCTTAATTTGTATAGCTTGCAGTTGTTGCATTAAAGTGTTTGGCTATATTTACGATATCAGCCATGTTAACTGCTCCATCAAGATTAGTGTCACAAGCAGAATCATACTTGCCGTCATCTGTAACGCTGCCGAATACCTTGGCTACCTCAATGATATCTGTCATATTGATGACTCCATCCTGAGGTGTTTTAATATCTCCTACCCATATTACTATCGGAGTGCTTTGCGTACCTATAGTACCATTCTTTTTAATGCCTGCAATTTCTCTTGAGAGATATCCGGGTTTGCTTATCTTAATGGTAAAGCTGCTTGCAGCTTCAGGCAGAGCTGTGATTTCAAAATAACCTGATGCATTAGTTGTAGCAGAAACCGCTGTACCATCTATTTCAACCTTGAAGCCCTTCTTTATTTCTGAACTGGATGAGCTAACCTCAGATGAAATATATCCAGAAATTTTGTCTGTTCCAATTGTAGGCTTAGTAGGTGTTGGAGTTGGGCTCACATTCTTGGAAGTTGTTGGTGTAGGAGTATCTTTTGGTGAAGATGGATTCCCCAAATATTCTCCTAAAGAAATTCCGTTTTTGCCAAGTGGTACCTGATGATCAAGCCCGACAAATTTACCGCCTGATTGCCATAATGAAGGCTTGAATAACCCATATTTGCTTTCATCCCATGTAGACCAATCATTACCTACAAGTCCACCGGTATCGCCTGAATTGGGATTTATACACCAGAATGTATGGTTAATTCGGTTTTTAATCATGTAATCTCTTAAAAGTGTCATCCATTTCTGGTTCTTTCCTGCGTCCATATGTCCTCCCCATTCACCAATGAGAAGTGGAGCAATTTTTTTGTCATCGATATATGCCCATGTATCATACCAATAGTCATCCAATAATGTCTGGGTAGTGAAATCCTTATCAAACCATGGCTGATTGTAAACTGAAGGACCATAATCATGGGGAGAATATATAATTTGCTTATTTAATGCAGGAGAGCCAAAATCAACAGGATGATCCTTAACACCTCTTAGGTTTCCGCCCCACCATGCATTATGATATACAGCTGCATCACCACTGGCTCCCCAAACATCAGGATCATCAAAAGTATAGCCTTTTTCAGTTCTTGGGTATACCTGAATACCTTCTATAACAATAAGCATTTTTGGGTTAGCTTTGAGTATTGCCTTACCGCACTGTTCTGATGCATATTTCCAGTTGTTTTCATCTGTAGAGTCATCCCATTTTGCAATATCGGAAGGGCATGGACCTGAGTAGCCGCGTGATCCATGAGGCTCGTTCTTTAAATCTATTGCAAGAATGGTATCATCATTTTTGTATTTATCAGTCAACCATACTAAAGTATCAATCCACATCTTTGTTGTTACAGTTCCTGCCGTTTCTGTTTCGAGACCATACCAAATGTTATACATATGGCCGGAGTTATTGGCATCAGGGCTATGTACATCTATCATTACCTTTATACCAAGTTCTTTACAATATCCCATAATGATATCGAAAATTTCCATGCTGTTTTTTGGACCTTTGGTTGCAGGATCATAAAAATCAGGATTCATAACCATGTATGGCGGGTCATTAGCAGCTGTTACACTGGAAACCTTATTTGGTTTTCCGATCATCCAACTGTATAAAAGCTCAGTAGAAATTGGTATTCTCAATAAACCTATTCCTCTATCAGCTACGGCTTTCAAAATGTTTTTAACATCGTACCATGCACCATGGAAAACATTTTCACTGCAGTTAAAGCCAAACCAGTTTGCACCTGTCAGCCATACTTCATTTCCGTTCATATCAACAACCTTGTCGCCTTCACAATGAAGCCAGTCATCGTTGTTGCTATCTACAGCATATGAAGTGGATCCCATGTTAAATGAAAAACAATACATGGAAAGCATTGCTAGTATGGCAACTAACGAAATTATTCTTTTTGTTTTTTTCATAAAAACTTTTACCCCCTTAAAAAATTAACCAAATTTTGTACACTAACTTTAATTCCTTCAAAATTTACTCAAAACTCCTCCTTTTTCAAACTCTCAAACTTATAAATACGGGTATACTTATATTTTATTGAATATTCTAGTTGAAATCAACCTAATTATATACTTTTTAAGAAAAGTTGCTTTAAGAAAGATACCATTATGAATATTAAAGGATAGATAGAGCCTTGACTTTTCATACGTGCCTAAGTGTAAAATTGCTTGTCATTTTATCCTATAGACGCAAAAAATGCCATCCGTGGCATTTTTGCAACTATGTTTCTATTTAAATATATTATGTATAATTGTAGACCTCTTAAGATTTGCAATACACATTGTTAAATGCCAGTATAGCTACTTCAACCTGCTTTTCATCAGGCTCTTTTGTAGTAAAAAGCTGGAATAACAATCCCGGCATGCTTATTAATTTTGCAATAAAAGAATTGCTTTTGGAAGAATACCTGAAAACTTCATAGGAAATACCTGCGACAAGGGGAATAAATATTAGTCGAAGGAGAACATTAATCCATATATTGTACCATCCCATGAAGGAAAATATAAGTATGCTTATAACTAAAACCAAAAACATATAAGATGTTCCGCATCTGGAGTTTTTTGTTGAATATTTCATGACATTTTCAACGGTAAGATCATCGTCATTTTCAAAGCAGTTAATTGTTTTGTGTTCAGCACCGTGATACTGCCAAACTCTTTTAATATCCTTTGCTTTCGATGCAAGAGCAAGATAAAAGAAAAACAATGCTACTTTAATGACGCCTTCAAAAAAATTGTAAAAAATGACTCCTGTATATGTATCTTTGTTAAAATTCAATAGTCCGGCAAGTATGTTTGGAAGCAATATAAAAAGACCTATTGAAAAAGCCAGGGAAATTATCAGTGATAAATATATAATAGCATCCTTGGCCTTTTCACCGAACATTTTGTCTATAAGTCTATCAAAGAATGTACTTTCAGTGTTTTCGCTATCTGATTCAATATCGATAAATTCTGCAGAGAACATCATTGCCTTGGTTGATAAAACCATCTGCCTTACAAATGAAACTATTCCACGTAACACAGGTACTCCTGCAAACTTGCTTTTCGATGGAAGTTCTCTCTTGTCTATCAATATTTCACCATCGGGTTTTCTTATAGCAATAGCTGCATTTTCAGGCCCGATCATCATAAGGCCTTCTATTAAGGCTGAACCGCCAATAATTGCTTTTTTCATAAATCCTCCTTATATGATGTATGAAGTAATCAAGGTAGCCAGTACTCCAGCCAATAAAACCCGCTTGTCATAAAAGATCCTAAAAGTTCTGAAGTCTTTAACATCTTTTTTATGCACGGTGTTGAACATTTTGGCCAGTTTCACACAGTCACCCATATCTTTTAACACATAGGCAGTGCTTTGTTCAATACCATAGCCTTTAACAAGAAAATCATTATATTTGTCATAAAGGTTTTGATATATTTCCATGCAGATTTCTTGCTTTAAATTATCTTCTACCTCTAAATTAAGCCTTAATACATTAATATAATCATCAAGTTCAGGTATTTGGGTCACCATATATCACCCTTCCCATAACATTAATATAAAATTTCCATCTTTGTTTTTCCTGTTCAACGGTTTTTATTCCTTCGTCAGTAATACGGTAGTATTTTCTTGATGGTTTTCCAGGGTCCTGCTGTACCCAGTAGCCTTCGATAAGTTTATCTTTTTCTAATTTATGCAAAGTGGGATAAAGGCTGCCTTCTTTTAATTGAATAGCTCCTTCCGTAAGATTCTGTACCACTTTTGTTATTTCATAACCGTATTTTTCGCCGTCGATGAGGGATGAAAGCACGATTAGATTCATATTTCCCTTTATAATATCCTTTGAAAACATTACGCAACCTCCTTTAGTATAATTATATCCTATATACCTAGTTTGTCAATGTATATAGAATGAAAATTATATAACGGATTTTTAAAAATGCTCACTAGTGTTATAATAGTAATCGTTGTATGAAAAGTGATTGTTGGAGGAATTAGATGGATTTTACCAGTATATTGAGGGATAAGTACAATATAGATTTAAATGAACAGCAAGCTGAAGCGGTGAACAATATTCATGGACCTGCACTTCTGCTTTCGGTTCCAGGCGGCGGGAAAACCACAGTAATTGTATCACGTGTTGCAAACATGATATTAAATCATAATATTGATCCTGGAAAAATATTAACTCTGACATTCAGCAGAGCATCAGCTTCAGATATGAAAAACCGTTTCAAGAAGATATTCGGAAATGACATTGTATCCGATGTTCAATTTTCTACCATTCACAGTTTTTGTTATTCTGTCATAGATGCTTATGTAAGAGGGACTGGCAAGCCCTTTCCAAAGGTCATTGAAGGCAGTGAAAATGAACAATCCAAGGCATATTTGTTAAAGAAAATCTATCTGGAAGTAAATAATGAATATATTAACGAAGATACATTGGAAGATCTTTCAAGCACCATCAGCTATGTAAAAAATATGCTTATGGATTTGAAGGAAATCGAAGAACTTGAAACCTCAATGGAAAACTTTCCAGATATATATAATGCTTATGAAAAGTATAAAAGGGAAGCAAGGCTTATCGACTATGACGATATGCTTACAGGCACTTATATGCTTTTTAAACAAAATAAGGAGATGCTAAATATCTTTAGGAATAAATATCATTATATCAATGTGGATGAATCCCAGGATACTTCTTTTGCACAGCACGAACTGATTAAGCTTATGGCTAGCCCTAAGAACAATATATTCATGGTGGGAGATGAAGACCAGAGTATATATGGTTTTAGAGCAGCATTTCCTCAGGCACTTCTTGATTTTGACAAGACATATACTGGTGCTAAAATAATGCTGATGGAAAGGAATTACCGTTCTACGGAATGTATAGTAAAACCAGCAAATATGTTTATTAAACAAAATAGAGATAGATTTGATAAGAATATGTTTACCGAAAAGGAAAAGGGTAATACCATTGAGTTTGTAAGTTTAAAGGATAGGAATAGCCAGTATGACCATATTTTGAATTCAGTTAAGAAGTTTGGGAATTCATCCCAATGTGCCGTCCTTTATAGAAACAATATTTCTGCAATACCCCTTGTGGAATTCTTTGATAGAAACGGTGTTTCATTTTATTTAAAAGAGACCAATATTCATTTTTTTAAACACTGGATGGTTACAGATATTCTTTCATTTATAAAGCTTGGACTGAACCTATTGGATACAAATTCATTTACACAAATATATTACAAAATGAATGTATTTTTATCAAAGGAGATGATTCAATACGTATTAAGCAATATTGGGGAATATAGGGATATTTTTGATGCATTGATGTCATATCCCGGAATAAATCAGAGAACAAGGAGAGAATTGGCTGAAATTTATAAAGATATCAAGCGGATGACTGCATTGAAACCGTTTGATGCCATTGAGTTTATTGAAAAGGACCTTAATTACAAGTTGTTTATAAGGAAAATGTGCAAGGAAAAGGGGTATTCCCAGGAAAGCCTTAACCAGGTTATGGATGCTTTGAAGACTATCTCAGAAAAGTGTAAAACATACGATGATTTTTTTAGAAGACTTGAACATTTACAGGAGGTTATTGGTAATTCAAAGAACAACAGATATGGTCATTCTGTTATTTTATCAACTATACATTCCAGCAAGGGTCTGGAATTTGACAATGTTTTTATTATTGATCTTATAGAAGGCCAGTTTCCGACAGCCAAGAGCATCTCCGATTGTGATGAGGGGGACAGGCTGCTTATGGAAGAAGAGGTAAGGTTGTTCTATGTCGGGATGACCAGGGCAAGAAAACATCTTGAGATAATAACCTTTGACACATCAAATAAAAGGAAGGTGCCTGTATCTAGATTTGTAAAGCAGCTCCTTAAGGCACAAAGAACAGCAAATTTCCATAAGACTTCCATTGGTGGGAATAAATTAAAAAAGTCAGGTGTGCCGGAAGATATTGCAGGTGCAATGGTTGAACACATTAAGTTTGGTGTAGGGGAAGTTATTTATACAGATAAACATAAAGGAACAATGAAGGTAAAATTCCATGATGTTGGTGATAAAATCCTGGCTGTAAATACATGTATTGAAGAAGGGCTTATAAAAGTGTTGGAAGAAAGCCGCAGTACCCATCAGGTTATTGAAAATAATTCACTAGATGCGTACAGCATTGAAGAGCTTAGGGAATTGGCTTTGGAAATAGGTAATACCGGAAAAACAAGGCAGCTTCTTACTGAGCTTTTCTGGCATGAGGATTATGAAGTAAGAAGACGTGCCTGTTCTGCTGCCTCTAAATTAAAAGACAGTGAGGTAACAAAATCCATCGTTCCATGTCTTTATGCCCCTGAACCCCAGATTAGACAATATGCTTTAAAGGCAGTTCTCAAAAGTAAGTGTAAGGACATGGTCCACCATGTAAAGAAGGTTCTGGAGAATGAGGACAAGTATTATAATATAGATCTATGTCAAAAGATACTGGATAAACTTTAGGTGTTCCTTACACACTTTTGGTATCTACACCAAAGGCTTTAGCCATACATTCCTCCAGATATTTGGCTCTTTCTGCATATTTAGCATAATCAGGGTTTAGTGTTTTTAAATTGTTTTCGAAGTTGTTATAGTATCCCATAGCCTTCATTTTGTTTTTAATTAGCATTTCACTCTCAAGATATTTATCATTTGCAGATGTCATTTCTGATTTGAAGTCATCTGTGACATTTAGTTCATTAATGATATCAATCATATATTTCTCAAATTCATCGTTTGAGAATGATATCATCTTATGCATCATACTCTTCATATTCTCTTCAGCTTTGTCAAAAAAATCGTCTGAAAGATTATCATATAGATTTTTAATATCTCCGGGAAGCTCAAAATCCTCAACATCATCCAAAAATTTGACTATTGAAATCCATGCTGTTTCCTTTTCTGGAGTATCTATTGGCTCGCTTAAGAATCCACCATACTGGGAACATATAATCTTACCGAAGTTTCCCGGAAAAATTCGCTGCAGATGCTTTTTCATATAATCTGATCGGCCTTTTGCATCCATTTTTAATGAGGTATTAAGAAGTGATAACTCATTTGTAATGGAAGATAAATCATTAAGATTGTTTTCTAATCCTGATAAGCAAGTTCTCAAAACGTTTTTTGATGTCTCCATGGCTTTAATTTGATTTTCAAGCTTTATCATGTGATCTTCCAGAATCGATTTGATTCTTGAGTTATCACACACTATATCCTTGATATCTTTTAATGGGACATCAATTTGACGTAATATGGAAATTTGAATAAGCCTGTCAATTTCTTTTTGAGAGTACTCTCTGTAATTATTCTCTTTGCTGAATGTGGGGGCTATTAACCCTAATTCCTCATAATAGTTTATTGCTTTTTTTGTTAATCCGGTTAACTCCATTACTTCGCTGATTTTCAAGTAAATCTCCTCCTTAATTCAATGTCTGAGGAACCATAGCATATTTGACACTGTAATCATTTGCTTATAACAAAATAAAGTTAAAACCGTTCGATATTTGCTTCACCAAATGTAAGATTATTAACACTTTTAATTTAGTATAATCCAGGTCCTTGGGGAACAGTCAAGGGTTTTAGAAGAAATATATTTTAGGCATTTCCATAATTAAGTGTAACTAAATAATTTTTTTCTGCGTATTTTGAAGTAGACATAAAATGTAAAGGAGATGCATTATTATTAAGAAGTTGTTGTTATTTATTATTACACTTGCTGTGATGTTACTTGGAGTGATAGTGGTGTTGGCAGCTAGTGTAACGCCTACTACTATTATAGGCGATGATGAGGATTTAGGAAATAGTTTACTCCCAGAATGCTTTTATTACAAGATACCTATCGAAGAAGACGATTTAGAAGGATTTCATGAGGTAAAACTTGATGATAATGGGGTTCCTAATTCTAATGGCAACGTAACTTTTTGGTTTTACATTGGAAAAGATAATGGCAATGGGTATACAGAAGTATTGTGGTGGAATAGTAAAGTTCAAATTAGTGCTGTTATTGTAAAGGGTAGAAATGCCTATAATCTTTATCAGTATGATCCTGGTACAATATCGGATACTCATTTGGTTGCACCGGATAGTGCAAGCGGTAACCCTGCCAATGTAAGTCATGTTTCCATCATTGTTTGTCCTGAAGCAACACCAATACCCACAGCGACAGCAACATCAACACCAACACCTACAGCGATAAATACAGCAACTGCAATAAATACAGCAACTGCAATAAATACACCTATATCAACAGCGACGTCAACGCATACAGCAACAAAAACAGCAACTGCAACTGCAACAAATACACCTATATCAATAGCGACACCAACATCTACAGCAACAAAAACAGAAACAGCAGCACCAACACCTACAGCAACAAAAACAGAAACAGCAATACCTACATACACGGCAACATCGACAAATACACCAACAGTAACAATAGAACCAAAAGAAATAACAGCAACAGCAACACCAACACCTACACCTACAGCGTCCCCTATAGTGAAGCAATCCCCACCTGAATGTCCTCTAGGATGTTTTATTTTGGGTGCTTTGCTGGGGATATTGAGTTTACTGGCATTATTGGCGTTAATATGCATTTGTATGAAGATAAAATTCAATCACAAGAATAAAAACTAATACAAAAAGAAATGTTTAGCACAAAGGAGAATGGATTAATAGAAATAGTAGTTTTAAACTATAAAAACGCAGCTTTATGGCTGCGTTTTTACTTATGTCTAGGATTAATCATTAAAAAATGGAATTATAGTATTTACATCAACCTTATTGTTTTCAAATTCATGAGTAATGAGATCAATAACTGTGGACTCAACGCTGTTGGTCAGAAGTACAACATCCATCTTTCCGTTTACTTCGTCCTTTTGTATTACTTTTTCAATGTTGACTGAATTTTTGGCAAAGACATTACATATGAGGGCTAGTTTACCGATAATGTTGTCAACTGAAACCCTCCAATACAGACTGTTGGTAAAGTCTCTGTAATCATGTATTACATCACAGCCGTCATAAAGGTCCATTTCATAATCAAAGCTTGTCTTCAAGACGCTTACAAGATCATCATACATTGCTGATGCAGTTGGCTTTGAACCTGCTCCCTGGCCATAGAAACCAAGTTTGCCCGAATTTGAACCTTCAAAAACTATTATGTTGAAGTTATTAATTACGTTCGCAGCTATGTGATTTTCAGCGATAAGGCAAGGTCCGACTCTGTAAACAAATTTTTTATCCTTTTTCTTTTGGAATATTGCCAGAGGTTTTATTTTATATCCAAGATCCTGTGCATATTTCATGTCTACAATATCAATGGAGGAAAATGATTTTGTTGACATCTCCTTTATATTGACCCAGCTTTTCATTGCAAATAGTGCAAGGACTATTACTTTATAAAGGGCATCAAATCCATTAATATCCTCTGAGGGATCATTTTCAGCATAACCCAGATCCTGAGCCTTTTTTAAGGCCTGCTCAAAGGAATAACCCTTACGCTCCATGCTTGAGTAGATATAGTTAGAAGTAGCATTCAATATTCCTACAGCTTTTGTTATCTTTTCGCCTTTAAAGCATTCCTTTATAACCTTTGCGATTGGAATACCGCCTCCTACTGTTGCATCAAACCTTAGCTGGCTTTTTTTAGTCATGCATAGGTCAATGATATCCTTTCCATAAAGAGCAATCACTTTTTTACTTGACATTATAACAGGCTTAGTCATTTCAATACAGCGAACTACATAATCTTTAGTAGCTTCTGTCCCTGATCCTCCCATACATTCACAAATGATATCACTGTCATTTAATACTTCGTTGGCATTATCTGTAAGCTTAGAAAAAGGGATATCGGCATTCCTCTTCTTATGCAGATCCCTTACATATGCCTTTCCAATTTCCATTTCAATTCCGTATTTTTGCATGATGTCTTCTTTATTTGAGTTAATAATATTAGCTAGCTCAGCACCGACTACGCCAAGACCTAATAGGCCTACTTTTATCTTTTTCATAACACATCTCCTGTAATCATTGATACATATATTTATGTATTTTACCATTATAAATTTTATTTATCAAATAAATATGAAAAATGATAACGCTTCTGCATATTTTTACTATAACTAACCTATATACCATCCCTTGAGTTAATTATGAGAGTATAATATAATTGTATATGCAACTTATTATGTAAACTAGGAGGATATTATGAAAGGAAAATTGTTACTGGCAGTATTTTTGGTAATTTTTGTAGCTAATAGTTTGATAACAGTTTTAAAGGCAGATGGTACCATTTCCGATGTAGTTATAAATAACGGTACCATATCGTGGAATTCTCCTCCAATGTACGTGAATGGACAGACGTACATACCACTAAAAGAAAGTGCTTCCCATCTACAGCTTGCAGCGTCTTTTGATGTGAAAACCATGAATGCTACAATTCTCTATGGAGAAAATGAATTAAAACTGCGGCTTGATAATGATATAGCATGTCTGAATGGAAAGTTTGTACAACTCAGTTCTCCGATGAAAATAATTAATAATACTATAATGATACCAATTGACTCATATAAGCATCTAGGTATGACATTAGTAACTAAAAATAATACACTTCTATTATTTAGTCCGACAGATGGAAAGATAATTTATAAAGTTGTGAGCGGTGATTCATTGTGGAGAATATCAGTGTTATTTGGTGTTACTGTTGATTATATAAAACAGCTTAATAATTTAAAAGATAATACAATTTATATAGGACAGCCTTTAGCAGTTAAACTTACAGATAGTACATTCAGAACCGATTTTGATGCAATCAGTAGTAATGCTTCATTATTCACTTTGCCATCATTTCAGTCACCTGTAAAAGGTTATATAACATCAGGTACTGCTATAAAAGTTATTGGGAAATCCGAGTCGTGGTACAAGGTGATTACTCCAAAAGGTGAAGGTTACCAGTATAAATCATCTGTCTCAATTAACCAGTCAATATTGGATACGGCACCTAACAGTACTTATTTTGATAAAATAATACCTGTAGACACATCTATGAATACAATTGAGTACACGACGTATATAGTAGTTTCGGGAGATAACCTGTGGTCGATATCTGAGAGGGTTGGATTACCAGTTAATGAATTGGCACAAGCTAATGGACTTTCAACAAGTTCAGTACTTTATATAGGTCAAGTACTTAAGGTGCCTGTTCACAAGATTGCAATTAAAAATGTAAAAGGTAGCCAGTATGGAGAAATGCTTGACTGGTATAAGGAGGGACAGTATGTTATACCTATAAATGCTATAGGTAAATTAACGGATATTGGAACAGGAATTTCGTTTTTTATAAAAAGAACCATGGGGGCAAGTCATTCAGATACTGAAACAGTTACTTATTCAGACACAACTATCATGAAAAACGTATTTGGAGGTAGTTGGTCATGGAACTCAAGACCTATGGTTTTAGAAATAAATGGCAGAAAAATAGCTGTTTCTGTTAATGGGATGCCTCATGCAGGTGTTGATGGGGTTCCGATGAATCAAATTGTTTCAAACAGAAGCGGTAATTATGGAACAGGGCCTAATTATGACAGAATTGCAGGCAATGGTATGGATGGACATTTTGATATGTATGTTTTAAATGGTAGAAGGCATATGGATAACAAAATTGATGCAGATAATCAAAGGATGGTTTCTCTTGCAGGTGGACTTCAGTAATATTGAAATAAATTAATTCTCTTACGCTTTCATAAAAACAAACCATTGGAGGAATTTATGTCAACCCAGGGTTTGTTTTTATTTTTGGAAAATATAAAAAATATTGATTTTTATGTTTTAATAATACTAATCAAGATTGAAGTCAAATGGAATACACTCTAAAACTAATTCATTAAATAGCTTCCATATATTTTTATCAACATCCAAAATGACATTATTTAATAACTTGCTATAGACACTTGCATACCCGATAAATTTAGAGTTCTTTGTTATGGCTATTATATCACCTTCGCTGTACCTGTCAAAATCTGATGAATTGGGTAGAGTCATTAACATAAAGCATCCTCCCTTCAGATATGTATGAATTAAGTAATGATTAAAACAGTTTTCCCAACTAGAAAATATTTGTTTCTTATAATATGTATCGTGCCAATAACATTTTCAATTAATATATAATATGAATAATGTATTAAAGAAATTAGTATATTACGATTTTAACAATAGTATTCCCAAATATAAAATTTATTAATCACTCAAAAATGGAGGAATTATCTTTAGTTCTATAGAAAATAAAACATGGAATTAAATATAGCATGAAGTTCTGCTGAATTTTTGGAGGTTAATTATGACTAGATGGAAAAGAAGTAGGTTCGTTTTGTCAGTCTTGATTATTTTAGCCATCTCGGTAGACTTATTTAGTGGCAATTTTAACTTTGAACCTGGGAGTTCATATGGAATATCGAGTAAAGCCTATGTTCTGAGAAGCGGTAAACCAATGTTACTCTTAAGAAATATTTGCAGTATGATTGACGCAAATATTGTTTGGGATAAAAAGAACAAGGAAATATTGTGTACAAAAGGTATTATTGAGATTAAACTTTCAATAGGTAGTAAAAATATATATGTTAACGGTAAACAAAAATCAATGGATTCTGAAGTGGTTATAAGTAATGGCAAGACATTGGTTCCCCTAAGCTTCCCTTGGAAGGATATGAATATTGGGGTTTCATGGAACGGGAATAAGAAATTGCTTTCAATAAACAAAGGACCAATAATTTTTTTTGGTGACTCAATAACTGAAGGTTTTAAGCTGAAGAAATATTTTTCTTTAAGCGGACTCATCAATAAAGGTGTTTCAGGTAATACAACTGCAGATGCATTGAAAAGAGTAAATGAGATTATCACTAAAAAGCCTGATAAGGTATTTATTATGTTAGGGACTAACGACATATGGGGAGTTATAGATACCAAAGTCACAATTGATAATTATAATGATATTATAACCAAGATAAGGACTGCATGCCCTTATGCAGATATTGTAATCCAATCGGTATTGCCGATGGGTTTAAGTGCTTTTAAAAGGAACCCTCTTGCAAGTAGTAAGAGTATAGACGGCTTAAACTTAAGACTGAAGGATATAGCAAAAGATTATGATTTAAAATTTGTTGATATTGGTATACTATTAAAGGACAAGAATGGAAATATGGATGCTAAATATACTAGTGACGGTGTACATATAAAAAGTAATGCTTATAGTATATGGTCTGAAAAAATAAAAAAAATGGTACACTAGAAATACTTAATATAATTATTCAATATAATGAAATAATATATATTAACACTTGTAGTCATGTTGAAAATATAACTTCCCGTATAATTTCGCTTTCGTGTTCACTTAACTTGTGAACACACGCTCAAAACGGGAAGGAATATTTCAATCATGCCTTACAAAGTTAAGAAATCAGGAGGTTTTAGTAATGGCGAATAATGCTTTACCTAAAAGAAGTGAAATTGATGGCAAGTATAAGTGGAAACTCGAAGATATATACGACAGCCATGAGAAATGGGAGGAAGATTTTGCAGAAGTAAAGGTATTAAGTGATGAAATTGCCAAATATGCCGGTACATTAGGACAAAGTGCTGATTACCTTCATGAATGCTTAAACCTTAGAGATGACATCCTAAGTATGATTGATAACATATATGTTTATGCACGCATGAAGAGAGATGAAGATAACTCTGAGCCAATATATCAGGCATTAACTGACAGGGCATCTACCCTCAGTACAGAAATCGGTTCAGCAATATCGTTTATTGTGCCTGAACTCATATCAATTTCTGAAGATACAATAAACGGTTTCATAGAAGGTAATGATAAATTGAAAGTATATGAACAGTTCATAAAAGAGGTGATCAGGCAGAAAACGCATATACTGTCCGATAAGGAAGAAAAAATTATTGCAATGTCTTATGAGCTTGCTTCTACTCCAAAAGATGTTTTTACAATGCTTAATAATGCAGACATCAAGTTTCCATTTGTTAAGGATGAGGAAGGAAATGAAATAGAGCTTACAAAGGGCAGGTATATAACACTTTTGGAAAGTCACGACAGGAGTGTTAGAGAGAGTGCTTTTCATGCACTGTATGATACATATAAAAAGCAAAAAAATACAATTGCAGCATCACTTGCAGGCAATGTAAAAGCCAACAGGTTTTATGCAACCATCAGGAACTATGGTTCAGCTCTTGAGGCGTCATTAGATGATGATAATATTAAAGTAAATGTATATGATAACCTTATTTCAACGGTTAATAGTAACTTAAGCCTTCTGCATCGCTATTTAAGGCTCAGGAAGAAGGCATTGAGGCTGGATGAGCTGCATATGTATGATCTCTATGTGCCCATTGTGCAAGAATCAAAAAGAAAAATATCCTATGAAGAAGCACTGGATATGGTTATTGAGGGGCTTAAGCCCATGGGGGAAGAGTATATAGGCCTTCTTAAAAACGCTTTCGAATCAGGTTGGATTGATGTATATGAGAATGAAGGAAAAACAAGCGGGGCATATTCCTGGGGATCTTATAAAAGTCATCCATATGTCCTTTTAAACTTCCAAGGCAATACTAATGATGTGTTTACAATTGCCCATGAAATGGGGCATGCTTTGCATACGTATTATACTAACAGCAAGCAGCCGTATATATACTCCCACTACAGAATATTTGTTGCTGAGGTAGCTTCTACAGTTAATGAGCTTTTGCTTATGAATTATCTGCTTGAAAGAACAACTGATAAAAATGAAAAGGCATACCTCTTAAATCATTATCTTGAGGAATTCCGCGGAACAGTTTTCAGACAAGTGATGTTTGCAGAATTTGAGAAGATAATACATGAGAGTTTCGAAAAGGGTCAGGCACTTACTCCGCAAATGTTCTGCAGTATTTACAGGGAGCTCAATTTAAAATACTTTGGAAATGATATGGTTGTGGATGAGGATATTGATATGGAATGGGCCCGTATTCCACATTTCTATAACAGCTTTTATGTATATAAGTATGCAACAGGATTTTCGGCAGCGGCATCAATATCCAGGAAGATACTGACCGAGGGGCAGCCAGCTGTGGAGAAATACAAGGAATTTCTTAAAAGCGGCTCATCAGACTATCCATTAGAGCTATTGAAAATAACAGGTGTTGATCTTTCCAGCCCCAAGCCTGTTGAGGATGCATTAAAGGTATTTGAGGGCATCCTGTCTGAATTGGAAACTTTAATGGGATAATAATGCACTACAATCCATGAAAGGAATTTGACTTATGAAAGATACAAGGATTATTAAGCTGGCTGAAAATATAATTAATTATTCTCTTGAGGTAAAGAAAGGCGAGAAGGTTCTTATTGAGACCTTTGGGGATGGTCTGGAACTTACCAGGGAGCTTGTAAGAGAAACCTATAAGGCGGGCGGAGTGCCATATTTAACAAATAAAAACAATGAGCTTATAAGAGTTCTTCTTGAAGGCTGTGATGAAGAACAGATAAAGGAAATTGCATCCTTTGAAATAGAAAGAATGAAGAGGATGGATGCCTATGTAGGAATCAGATCGGGCAATAATGTAAGCGAACTGGGACAGGTGGCATCAGATAAAATGGAAATCTATATGAAACATTATCAGAAGCCGCTTCACTCTGATGAAAGGGTAAAGAATACAAAATGGTGTGTATTAAGATATCCCAACCATTCGATGGCGCAGCTTGCCAATATGCCCACAGAAGTATTTGAGGACTTTTACTTTAATGTATGCAACCTTGATTATCAAAAAATGTCCAAAGCAATGGATGTATTGGTTAAATTTATGGAAAAGACTGATCGGGTTAGAATAACAGGTAAGGACACCGATCTGTCATTCTCTATAAAAGGAATGCCTGCAATAAAATGTGACGGAAAGCTAAATATTCCTGATGGGGAAGTGTTCTCAGCTCCTCATAAAGATTCTGTTAATGGTGTAATAACTTATAATACCCCCGCTGTTTATATGGGAGTAACATATGAGAATATCCGTCTGGAATTTAAAGACGGGAAAATAATAAGGGCGACAGCTAATGATACAGAGCGGATAAATAGAGTTTTTGATACAGATGAAGGTTCAAGGTATGTTGGGGAGTTTGCAATAGGACTAAACCCATATATAGGGAAGCCAATGAAGGACACCCTTTTTGATGAGAAGATTAAAGGAAGCATACATTTCACCCCTGGAAGCTGTTATGATGAATGCAATAACGGAAATAAATCTGCGATACATTGGGATTTGGTATTTATTCAAAGGCCTGAATATGGCGGGGGAGAGATATGGTTCGATGATTTGCTGATAAGGAAAGACGGCATATTTGTTGTAGATGAACTCAAATGTCTCAACCCTGAAAACTTAATTTGATATATATTCCAAACATAAAAAAAGAGACTGCTCAATATCCAAGCAGTCTCTTAATTATTTATCTCTTATAATACATTAAACCACTTTACAGATTTTAGATAGCTTTCATCTACAACCATTCCGGAAAGTGAAGGATAGAACCAGACAAAGAAGATTGCAACAATTGCCAGGAAGCTGTAGAATATGCACTTTGTAACAAGCCTTGCTTTCTCCTCGGATTGTTTACTCATATATGCCTTTCCAATGATCTTTGGCAGATCATCATGAATGAACTTCAGCAGGTAAACCAAGGCCATAATGAGGAACGGTATGGCTGTAAAGTAGTGGTATATGAACATACAGCCGCCGCGATTGGTTATGAACCACGGGACATATTGGAATGCATATGCAATGAGTATAAAGAATACCCGTTTATCCCGTTTCCAAATACCTATTATAGAAATTGCGAATATGCTTAGAAGTCCGAACCAGAATATAATTGGGTGCCCCATAGTATACATAAGAGATACTTTGCCTGCAGGCTGGTTGGTATCACGATACTCTAAAAGCGGCTTGTAGCCTAAAGACCACTCCCACGGATTGGACTGGTACGGGTGGGTTGCTACAAGATTCGCATGGTAGTCGTACATATTTTTTTGATACCTGACAACCTCTTCAAGGTTATGTGAAGGACCGGGAAGAGTAATTATAGGCAGGTATGAAGATACATATATTATGCCTGGGATAACTACAAAGAATATAACACATGTCAGTGGAGTCAGCACCAGTTTGTTTTTAATAAAGTCACGGGTCCATGAAGGAAATTTCCCTTTAATCTTCTTGCTGATGGCCTTTTTGTAATCCAGCATTTCCAGACCCATTGAAACAAAGAATAATGTAGCCAGTCCGAAACCTGTCCATAAAGCTGTCCACTTGCTTGCAGCAGCTAGGCCCCAGAATATTCCTGCAAGTAACAGAGGCTTAAGTGAGCTCTTAAATCCGGTCTTATAGGATTTTTTAATGAAGGCATCATACATGAAGAAATAAGTCAGTATGATGAATAACCCCGGATAAGAGTCAATTGTACCTATTCTCGTTTGTGCAAAGTGCATAAACTCAAACATCATAAGGAATGCACTTGCAAAGGCAAATATCCTTTTGTGGAACACTTTTTTGCCTAAGAGATACATAGCAGGAATCATCAATGCACCGAAAATAGTTCCCATGATTCTGAATCCAAAGGGTTCATTCCGAATATCAGTATACCAAGAGTCATAATAACCTTACCGAGAGGCGGATGGGTTGTTTCATATGGCTCCATTCCGTGAATATGCTCATAAGCGGTCCTTGGATGATATATTTCATCGAAGTATGTTGAATTCATATAGGTATTATAGTATCTTGCAGTATCCTGCTCATCAAAAAGGTTTTCAACCTTTCCGGTATCCTTTTTGGGGCTGGTGTTGACTTCTTCCAGTTTGAAACCCTTAATAGGCTCTTTGCTGCCTTTTGCATAAAATGCTATTTCATTTAATGCAGCTCCAGATGACTCAACAATAATTTTTACCTTTTTTGTACGGAAATTTATATCGGAGATATGCTGCCATCTGAATACATTGTAAACATCCTGACTCATTGTTCCGATATTGGAGTATTTGCCTGTAGGGTCCAAAGCTTGGACTGTGTATTTTCCGTCGCCGATATTATCGTGATAAGCTATTCTGGACAGATCGTATTCTTTGTCAAAAGATACAACAAAGCTCTGACCTGAGGAAGCGGGTTTCCAGAAGGTTTCGGGTGCAGTCATTTCGCCTAGGTTGATTAAGGCGATGATCATATAAACCAGAGTCATAACACCCATAATAATTAAGTCTTTTTTGTCTAATTTAAATGGTGGAGGCTGGTTTTTTGCAGTGGTTCCTTCCTGTTGGGAAGAGCCCTTCTTTAAAATAACATTTGAATCACTTGTGTCATCTGAGTTCTGTGCACTTTTTGAAGGATTCTTTAAAATGAAGAACAGAACCGCACCTATTGCTGCTAAAAGTGCAAGGCCTATATATATGAGCCATGACTTGCCACTTTCACCTGAACCGCCGTCACCGCTTGTCTCATTGGAGTAGAATGGAAGTTCTACTGCATCTTGTGGTACGCTGCTTACTTTCTCAACAGATATGTCATCAAAGTATGCTGTACCAGTATTGAGGCTGCCATACCCTCCAAGTCCTGCTGTTACGGTAAGAGACGTCTGGCTCTTGCCTGTGCGGCCGTACATTTCCACATACTTCCAATCGTTTGTGCCTTTTACATCCGCAGATGTAATTTGCAACATATGAACTGAGAAATTGGCACCTTTTTGAGTATCACCGACATTCTCTGTCTTTATCCATCCGGATATCTTGTAAATAGAATCGGATTCAACATCAACGGTCTGTTTTAATCTGGAATCTCCTTCTTTTGTGTTAATAATTGCAGCACATTGTTTTCCAGAATGAAACACATTGTTTACAACCTTGATTTCTTTTTGGCCGTCAGATGCCTCCCATATATCCTGGTCCCAGGAATAAGGTTTGTCGGCATCCTCGAAGCCTGAATTTTTAAGAATGTTGTTTCCTTCAGCAGAAGACACACTGCATAAGCTTAATGTTAACAGTATGGCTGAAAGAATTGGTAGAAGAAATTTTTTCATTTTTTGACCACCCTCTTGAATGAAATTTTATAAATTAATAATGCCTTTATAACTACACAAAAATTAATTGATAATATAGATTGAACTTAGGTATCCTCCCCTCCCCAAATAGATTGTAAACCATAGAGGCATTTGTTTCAATAAATAAATATTTTTATGCCTAAATTATGCTTTCCACAGCATTGGTTAATGCTATAAAGCATAATGTAAAAAACATGAACCCGATTACAAATTTGCTTTTGTATGTCTTATTGTTGTATGCAGATACAAGTAAAAGCCTTCTTCTTATATTGGATTTGCTGCTTGAAAAGCAAACGGCATTGGCAAGGGATAAATTTTCTGAGTGCCTTTTTGCAACCTCAATGAGTGCTAAACCGTAGTTTTTGCGTTCATCAGGTTTCAGATAGGAAAGTGCAAGCTCATCGCAAGCTAATTCTGAATCATGTCTCATCTTTTTAAAGCCCAGCCAGATAATGGGGTTAAACCAGTGTATTACTAAAAGAAAAGAGATGAATATATTAATCTGTATGTCTTTCCTTTTATGGTGTGCCAATTCGTGGTAAATAGAGTATCTTAATATCCATAAACTCTTTTCATTAAGCATTGTTTCAGGTATCAAAAGGGTATGCCCATTAACGCCATACAAAGCAGGAGAGTTAAGATTAGATACTGATTTTAGAATGATTTTTCTTTTTATTTTAAGCTGCTTTTTGCATTCTTCCAAATACTCATATAATTCTTTATTCTGTATGGCATCGCCAATTTTTAGCCTATGTATTATTTTAATATTCTTCTGTAATATATATGAGAAAGCAATTGCTGCTCCTATGAGCCAAATAAATAGACCGAATATGGAAAGATATATCGGATCGACTTTATCTGGAATATGTTTTGAAGCTGTATTCTGATGTGAATCAAAGTTCATAGGTATAGGAGTACTTTTAGCTATGTTGCTTGTAGCTGTACTAATGGTATTTATTACATTATAGCTTTCCTCTGTAATTCTATTATCGGTAAGATTAAATAAGTTGTATATGCTTAGCTGACTTTCAGGCCCAAAGGGTATAAGAAGCTTAAGCACAACAAGTATCCAAATGATATGATGCCAACTGGCTCTGAGCTTTTCCTTCAAAGCAAACTTTAATGTAACCAAGAGTATAATTAGAATTGATGCCATAACAGAAGAGCATACAATCCATTTAAAAAGAGCCTCAGCTATCACAAGTACCACCTACCTTCCAATCATTAAATAATTTTCTATCAATTTTCTTTGACCTTTTCCTCAAGAATCTTTTTGAGTTCATCAATTTCAGAAGAGGAGAGCTTTTCATCCTCAAGAAAACTTGTAAGCATCACATTGAAGGCTCCGCCATAAACCTTGCTTAAAAATGATTTATTTTCGGCATGGACACATTCCTTTTCGGATATAAGGCTGTAGTACATATATTCACGACTTTCCTTGTGATAGCCGAGCACTTTCTTTTTTACAAGCCTTCCTAAAAGTGTTTTTATGGTTTTGGGTTTCCAATTACAGCTGCCTTCTAATGACTCAATTACCTGGTTAGCCGATATTGGGGATTTTGCCCAGATGACCTTCATTACCTGCCATTCAGTATCAGAGATTTGTGGTACCTTAGTCATTTTAGTACAACTCCTTTTAAAGAATTACAATTGTAGTCTATGATTTAATATTACACCTGTAATCTTTAAAAGTCAATAAGTTTATTCGTAATTTTTACCAAAACAATCAAATAATAAAGTACAAACAAAAGTGATTTTACTGCAAAAACAAAATTATGATACTTTTGTCATTTAGCAGCAAAACCACTTATTTTAATCTAGATTAAAAGTGCTAATAATCTTACATTGCTTTTAATCCATTAGTCATTTCTTATCAAATACTATTTTTTTGAGCGTGATTCCTTTGAAACTTTGGGGTATAACTCTTCATAATATTCTTCTATCATCCTGGCTGCAGAAAAGTTCCACATGGACATTTTAATGCTTTCCCTCATCATATCAACCCATTTACTTCGCTTTTCATAATAAGTTGGAATAACCTCTTCAAGAAGAACCTCATAAAGGGATTTGAGATCTACATTATCCTGATCCTTACCCTCATAGCCATCTCCTATCTGCCAGCCGTTTTTACCGTGTTTGCAACCTTCAGGCCACCAGCCGTCAAGTATGCTTAAGTTTAAAACTCCGTTCATGGCGGCTTTCATCCCGGAGGTTCCGCTCGCTTCCATGGGGCGGATAGGATTATTAAGCCATACATCACATCCGCGAGTTAAAAGTTTTCCGATATTCATATCATAATCCTGTATGAATACAACACTTCCAGGGTACTTTTCAGACATTTTATATAGTGTGGAAACAATTTCTTTTCCGGTTAAATCATTTGGATGTGCTTTGCCTGAGAAAATGAGCTGAAGCTTTTTTTCTTTTAAAAGAGGTTCGATAATATCCTTCTTTCTGAAGATAAAATCACTTCTCTTATAGGGAGCAGCTCTTCTGGCAAAGCCTATTGTAAGTACATTTTCATCAAGATTTACAAAATTTCGCTTACTTATTTCATATATCATTTTCCTCTTTGCTTCAATATGGGGAATCCATAGGTCTGTTTCAGCTTCATAAGCTGATTTTATAGACTCATCCTGCCAGGTTCCATTATGAACGCCGTTTGTTATTGCTATTATATCACAGGCATCATCAACATTTTTCCACATTTTTTTTGCAGTCTTGCCATGAAGCTGTGCAACTGCATTTGCCTTATACGAAAGCCTTAAGCCTGCTACGGTCATATTAAACGGATCACCGCCTAACTTAAGCATCTGCCCGAAAGTCAAACCATTATAAGCACCCATATACTGAAGAAGCTCATGCTCATGGACTTCATTACCAGCGTCAACAGGGGTGTGAGTGGTAAAAACTATCTTTTTACGGACTTTTGAGAGAGCATCCTTAAAGGATAAACCGTCATTATCCATAAGGTCTCTTATAAGCTCGATTCCTGCAAAAACAGCATGGCCTTCATTGAAATGATAAATATCAGGCGTGTATCCAAGTGCTTTTAATACCTTTACACCGCCTATTCCAAGAACCATTTCCTGAGCTATCCTTTCCTCAGAAAACCATCCATACAGCTGCCCGGTTATAAACCTGTCAGCATTATCGGGATGATTGGTGTCAAGAAGGTATAATGGGACATTTCCATAGTTTTGGCACAGCCATACCTTGCAGGTAACCTGACGGCCTCTTATCCTTACTTTAACTTCTATGCCTGTATCTTCAAGGGAATCATAGCTATATTCATGAAAGCTGTCACAGGGCTTGCCGTTTTGGTCAATAGTTTGTCTAGTATATCCTTGACGCCAAAGGATACCAATACCAACCATTGGATAGCTGCCGTCCTTTGCTGCTTTCATATAATCTCCCGCAAGTATTCCCAGGCCTCCTGAGTAAATCTTGAACTCTTCATGGAGACCATACTCCATACAGAAATATGCAACTTTTGGCAGTTTGTTATTTTTACTCTTCATACTGTCCTCCTATCCTAGTGTATACTTGATTCTATGCGTATATTTGATTCTATGCGTATATTTGATTCTATGTGTATACTTGATTCTATATATACCGAACTGACACATAACTTTACTTTTCGGTATATATACTTAAATAATTAAACTTAACAATTCCAAATCACAAGCTTGTTATGTTTTTGATGATACAATGCCGACGACTACATCCTTAGGCTGTAATAAAATTTTATCGTCAGTGGACAGGTTTATGTTATAAAAATGTCTTTCCATGTACACAATGTTTATTTCATCCCCGGGTTTTATTATATCCGGTAATAGTTTGGTCAAATCCAGTTGTGCCGATTCTTTATGGCCTTTATTTCCTAAAATAACCAGATGATCGTTGTTATTTTGAATTTTATAGCACAATACCAAGAGCTTTTTATTTTTTTCCATATTCTTAACAAATATAAAGTTTTCTTTGTTTCCTATAATCTTTTTAAAACGGCTTCTTAGCAAAAAAGCTTTTTCAAGAAAGTCGGGCATTGTGATCCATGAGTCGTTATTCCAATGAAGCTTATAGTTATCAAAGAATGCAAGCTTTCCGTACATTGGGTCAGACTCAGGTAAAACATATCGGCCTTCCTCGGTGTTATCAAGACCGAGATTCATAGGCTGTATTTCCATTATTTCCATTCCGTTGTTTAGCATTGGAACAACATTAGGCATAAAATTATTTATTATAGCCATAAATTCAAGACTTCTAGGACTTTTATAGTTGTATGCCGCTCTGGGCGTGTCAGGAGATTCCAATGCACCGGTTACCGGGAGTGAAGATTTTAGTAGAGGCTCTAAAACTCCCTTATAAAATCCTGATTTTTCAATATTCTTGTAATCAAACCAAAGGGAACCAGTCATAAATTGGAAGCCATCATCCATTACCTTCTTTGAATTCAAACAGTTAAATTCCTCGGACCAGAGGAGGAAATTGGGGTTTAATTCCTTTGCTTTTCTTATTATTTCTTTATTAAGCTCCGTTGGAAGGGCATGACCCATATCTATTCTTGCACCATCAATACCGTATTTTTCCTGATAGTAGGGTATTACATTTACTGTGTAATCCCATAGATCCTTATTTGGCTCCTTCCAATTGAAGAGGCTGAGCTTTGCTACGTCAAACAAAACATATGGGGCTTGATCACTTTTTATAAATGGTACAGCTTTTTCATGGTTGTCGAAATAGAATCTGAGATAAGTTACATCAGACCAGGGAGGCTGGGAGTCATTAATAACATCAGGAAACCCTGGAGCAGTTGTTATACTCATATTTTCCTCAACTAGGTCCAATATATTCCTTCCGGTTTCAAGATGCTTCTTAACCAGCTTATTCCACTTTTTCTCGTCAACTTCTTTGGGAGAAAGAGTAAACTGCTTTAAATAATCATCTATTACTTTATTGGTATATAATTTTTTAATCAGTTTCTCACTTACAACTGTCTGAGGCTTTATAGTGTCTATAGCCGGGGCGGAAAAACTGCTCATTGAATCATACTTTATCCAGTAGAACCATTCAGGGTGTTCCAATATAAGATCGCTGTCCCTTGCAACGGTTCTGAACACAAAATCTATCATTACCTTCATTCCTAAAATATGGCATGCCTCTACAAAGGCTTTGAATTGTGCTTCCATCAGGGAAGAATCCAAAGGCCCCAATAAATCATCATGCAGGTTTTCATCCAGCTGATATATATTTTTTATGGAATAAGGGCTGCCTGTTTCTCCCTTTTTATAGTTTAAGCTGTATTTGAAAATTGGAAGAAGGTATATAACGTTGACTCCCATCCGTTTTAAATAGGGAAGAAGGCACATGGCTTTTAAGAATGTTCCGGAATTTATATTATTGTTATAATGGTTCCAGGCTGTAAACATTCTGGGAAAAAGACCATATAAAACGCAGTCTTCCATATTTACAGGAGCATTTGGTAATGCAGCTTCTGTATTAGCCTCACACACGGCATCCAGCATTGAATCAATACATCTGGAAAAAAATTCATAAGGGTTTACATTGATTTCTCCATATCTTCCTATCGACTCGTCAAAATTATTAAAACCAAAATAATTCCAGGCTTTAGGTATGAAGAAATCTCCTGTAAAATCCTTTTTCTTACTTTTTAAGATATCAAGTAAAAGCTCAATGTTATTCATAAATAAACCTCTAAGATTATATAAATTGTATCAATTTATCTTGATGCTGCTTTTTACCTATTAGTATAACCACTGACCTGGCATCTATATTAATTTTGTTTTGGTTTTTAAGAAGCAGCTCTCTGCCCGGTTCAGTAATATCATATGGAGGTGCTTTTGATGTATCTGAAAATAAATACCAATCCATGTTTACCAGTTTAGGCAATGTGAATTCTAACTTTTCCCAGTACATATTCATTCCCATATATATAATATTATTATCAGATTGTTTATCATAAAACATTACAGCTAAAGTTTTGCTTTCGCTGGAATTATCATATTCCCAAGGTTTTACTCCGTGGAAAGATATCTGAGGATATCTGCTTCCTAAGGAATTGGTTGTTTCATAATGCTCTCTTTCCGTAAGAATTCTATTATTTTTACGGAAAGCAATAATTTTTTCAAAATAGTTATATATTTCATTATTTGATTTAAGGAGGTTCCAATTTATCCAGCTTATATCATTATCCTGGCAATATGCATTGTTGTTTCCGTTTTGAGTTCGCCCCATTTCGTCACCAGCAAGAATCATAGGAACGCCATAGCTTAACATCAAAATGCTTATGGCATTTTTTATCTGTTTTTTACGAAGTTTTATGATTTCGGGATTATCAGTAGGCCCCTCGTATCCCCAATTCCAGCTGTGATTGTCATTTGAGCCGTCCATGTTGTTTTCACCGTTAGCCATGTTGTGCTTTGAAAAGTATGAGAAAAGATCCATAAGGGTAAACCCGTCATGACAGGTTACAAAGTTTATTGAGGCATGTGTGCCTCTGCCTTTATATAAATCAGGAGATCCCTGGATCCTGTATACCATCGCTTCAACAAAGCCGCTGTCACCCTTTAAAAAGCGTCTTAAGTCATCCCTGTATTTTCCATTCCATTCTGACCATCTGCCATATGATGGGAAGCCTCCTACTTGATATAGACCTGCTGCATCCCAAGCTTCAGCTATAAGCTTTGTGTTTTTGAGGACAGGATCGTAGGATATAGCCTCAACTAAAGGAGGATTACCCAAAGGAGTTCCATCCTGGTCACGGCACATGATTGAAGCTAGATCAAACCTAAAACCATCAATATGATACTCATGAACCCAATATCTCAAGCAGTCAATTATAAACTTTCTTACAACGGGATGGTTGCAGTTTACAGTATTATAACAGCCACTGTAGTTTCGGTAGCTTCCATCAGGATTGGTAAGATAAAAGGTTTTGTTATCAATGCCCCTGAAAGATACGCTTGGCATAGTTTCTTTGCCTTCACCGGTGTGGTTGAAAACTACATCCAAAATAACCTCAATGCCATTTTGGTGGAGGGCTTTAACAAGATCCTTAAATTCTGCTGATTGTCTTCCGTTGGCGGAGGATGCATAGCCTCCTTTTGGTGCAAAGTAAGCTAGGGGATCATATCCCCAGTAGTTTTTCATATGATCGCCTGAAATATTAATTATAGGACCTCTTATTTTAATAAATTCATCAAACTCAAAAATCGGCAATAACTCAACACAGTTTATTCCAAGTTTCTTAAGGTAAGGAATTTTTTCTATAATACCGGCATAAGTTCCCGGATTTTTCACACTAGAGCTGGCATGTTTTGTAAAGCCCCGTACATGCATTTCATAAATAATTAATTCCTCAATGGGGATGTTAAGCTGTCTGTCACCCTCCCAATTATAGCAATTATCTGCAATTATCTGTCCCCGGTGCTGATAAGGATCGCTCCAATCAGGCTCTTCGCCCCATACATCACGCCCGCCAACTATCTTAGCGTATGGGTCAAGCAAAACCTTTGAAGGATCAAACCAGTGACCTTCCTTATGGCTTCGTGGACCATCCATCCTATAACCATATTCAATATTTTCATAATCAAGGTTTTGTATAATCATATTAAAAACATTGCCGACTTTATATTCATTAGGAAAAGGAATTATAGCGAAAGGATCTTTTTCCTTTTTTCTATATAAAACCAGTTCACAAGAAATTGCATTTAAAGAATATACAGAAAAATTGACACCTTGGTTTGGAATTACGGTTGCTCCATAAGGGACGGGCTTTCCCGGGAGTAAATTGAATGTACCGAACTTTTTAATTTCACTCATTTTACTAACCCCAATCATTAGAGATTTGTATTCAATAATATTTAATGATAATAATACCCAATAAATATACTAATAAACAAAAACATGAGAATTCTAATTCTTAAATGAAAAAGTTTGGATTGAAAAAAGAACTGTTATAAAATATGATATCACTTTTTTAAAATAAATGAAAGTAATTTTTAAAATTTTTCAAGGTATATTATGTTAAGGCATGAATGAAAAAACGTAGCGGAAGTTATTTTTTGATCATGACTAAACATACGGAAAAGTGCCATCCGAAATTGATGGGCAATAGGTGTTTTATAAAATTTGTGGTGCCTATATACAAAAGTAAAACCGGAATTTATAGTTGTCGAAACTATAGACACCACAATTTATCTTAAGTTCTTAACGAGTTACGTGCTGATTTTAGATGTCCTCGGGTATTTATGCCACCTATTCCCTTTGTACCGGATTTTGTAAGCCGGGCAACCGACCATGGAGTTATAAACATCCTTGAATCAGTAGTTGCAACCTTTTCGCATACTATAGACGGGTCAAGACAGTCAATCAAGATTCTCCCAGGTGAACTTGCAAAATTTGCACCTGCTTTAATTATTGCTTCAAAGTAGGATTGGCAGGCACCTGCAAAAATACAAAGCTTATTTTTATCAGGCTCATATTTCCTGGCTTCAACTACTGATTGTACAAAATACCTTGAAGTCCTGTAGCTGTCCAATGATTTCAGGTCCACATCACCTTTCTTAAGGCCGTCATGGCCTGTCAGTACTACGATATCAGGTTTATACCTTTCCAGCATTTCTCTTACAATAGATGGCTGCTGACTTTCCGCAACGGTATGACCAAAGCAGTCAATTTTTGAATGTTTGTAGTGGTTTACACATATATCAAGAAATTCCTTGCTTGAATCAATATGCAGGATACTCCCTGGCCTGCCGGGAGACCTGTTTATACCGTATAGCCTTCGTGAAAGGCTTTGTGCAACAAGTGCCTGTTGTGTTTTTTGAAGAAATTTCTGTTTATCCTGATCTACAAGCCTGGGATTTTGCTTTAAAAGATCAACACCACTTGAATCAGCTTCTATTCTTGTTAAAAGACCTCTTAATGTATAAATGGGATTACCATCATTATTATTGTTAATTTCTGTTATTATGAAATATATGTCTTTTCCATAAGACTTTCTGACCACGATATCTCCAATATTAAAGTCAGACATATAAAATCCCCAATAAAAGAATACATATTACATAATATGCAATCTTTTATTGTATGGGGACTATTTCAGACATTTTATGTTAATTGCTTTTTGTCCGCATTATTCTGCATTATAACCATTTAAATCATTATCTTTAAATTCATTATTTTTTCCGTATTCCACTTTGATATCGCCGTGTTTTTCAATAAAGCTTTTGTTATTTGTAATTTTACTGGCAGTAATGTAAACTTTCATTGGGCATGATTTACTGTAAAAACCCAGTGCACTTATGGAGTTGTGATGCAGGTAGCTGTTTAAGATATGTACCTGGGGAGTATTAGATGCGTATATGCCATAGACACCGCACCCAACAAGCTCACATCCTTCAAAGACAACCTTGCTGCAGCTTTCTATATCTACCACGCTGCCTTTTCTATTATCTAAAAGGGGTTTTGAGTCTGCTTGTTTGGTTTTGTCAACTATATGCTGAGCCTTTATTCCCTTAATGAATATGTTGGCACTGTTTCTAACAAAGAAAATCTGGTGATCGGTCTTTTTACTCTCAACCCAAACCTCGTTTTCTCCTACAATAGTAATGTTGCTTTTATTTGCTATTTCTACAGGTTTTGAGATTAGGTATCTTCCATGGGCAAGAATTATTTCGCTTCCGTTAGCAGCTTTGCTTATTAAAGTATTGATATCATCGCCAGGCTTTAATCTGATGGTTTCACCGGCAACAGCTTCTTTTTTAACGCTTGTTTTGTTCGTAGTAGTGCTGCTAAAATTAAGAGAAGTGCATCCAGTAATTAAAATAGTAGTTAAAATAGATAATTTTAATAAGAGAAAATTTTTTTTCATATTCATGATATGTTCACCATCCTTAATGCTTAATAAATTAATTACATTATACAAATAATACTTGAATAATGTATTTTTTGAAATGCCATTAATCACTTTTAGCTATATAACAAATTATACCATGGTGAACAAACTAATAACAATAATAACAATAATATAGATGTTAATGGGCTTTTTAAATAATAAATTTAATAAAATTTGTAATAGCCCTTGAAAAATATGAGAATGTGTGATAAAATTCATAACCGTATCCTTGCTCTGTACTCAAGATACAGGGCCGTTTAGTCCGGGAGGAGGTGAAGTCGAATGTTAAATAAATACGAATCAATTTTCATAATTAATACTGAGGTTGGTGAAGAAACTACAAAAGCTCTTGTTGAAAAGTTCAAGGGACTTTTGGAAACTTCTGCACAATTGGAAAGTATTGATGAATGGGGCAAAAAGAAGTTGGCATATCCAATAGAAGACTGTAATGAAGGTTACTATGTACTAGTTAACTTCACAGCAGAATCTAGTTTTCCTCATGAACTCGAAAGAATTTACAAAATTACAGATGGCATAATTAAATATATGATTATCAAAAAGGAAAAATAAGGTGATTTTATGAATAAAGCCATTCTAATGGGAAGACTGACAAAAGAGCCTGAATTGAGATACACAAGTACGAATAATACACCTGTATGCAGCTTTACTCTTGCTGTAAATAGAGCTTTTTCAAAACAAGGCGAGGAGAAACAGGCGGATTTTATTCCGGTGGTTGCTTGGAGCAAACTTGCCGAATTTTGCGGCAAGTACTTTCAAAAAGGCCGTCAGGTTGCAATAGTTGGACGAATTCAGACCAGAACATGGGATGACAACGAAGGAAAACGTCATTATGTTACTGAAGTTATTGCTGAAGAAGCACATTTTGCCGACAGCAAAAAGTCTGATGAAACTTCTGCAAAACCTACCTTTGGGGGAGGAAGCAGTGGTGAGGATGGATTTTATCCTATTGGTGATGATGATGAATTGCCATTTTAGTTAAGGAATGACTAAAATATTACTTCCAATTTTGAGCGGGTGTTGATGAGTTTAGTCAACACATGAGCGAAATTTATAGTGGAAGTTATATTTGAGTCATTACAAAGTTACGTTAATAACCGTATTATATATATGCGATTTTTTGAAAGGAGGTTTTTTGAATGCCAGGTGGAAAAAGGGAAAGAAGTGGCGGAAAAGATATGTACGATAAAGGCGAAGGCAAAGGCGGAATGAGAATGAGAAGGGCAAAGAAAAAGGTTTGTGCCTTCTGTGTAGATAAAGTTACCGATATCGATTACAAGGATGTAGCTAAGGTACGCAAGTTCATATCCGAAAGAGGTAAGATACTTCCAAGGAGAATTTCCGGAAATTGTGCCAAACATCAACGTCAGTTGACTATGGCAATTAAAAGAGCAAGACATGTTGCACTTTTGCCATATACAGCTGAATAATAATTTGTATATAAAGCCTATAGAACAATCTATAGGCTTTTAATTTATGGTCTTGCAGGATATCTAAATAATAACTATACGGAGAGTGTTCTATGATAAAGATAGGTTATCTTGGTCCTAAGGGGACATTTTCACAGGAAGCTACATTAAGATATATCGAAGAAAGAAAGATAGAAGATTACGAGATCTATGAATATAACGGAATATCAGATTTGATATTTGCTGTTGATAATAAGGAAATTGATGAGGGAGTGGCTCCTATAGAAAATTCTTTGGAGGGAGCCGTCAACGTAACTCTTGATATATTAGCTGCCGATGTTAACCTTATGATAAAGGATGAAATTGTAATATCCATTGTTCAGAACCTTTTAATTAAAAAAGGAACTGATCCTGATAAGATACAGTGTATTATTTCTCACCCGCAGCCTATAGGCCAGTGCAGGAAATTTATAAACAGCAAGTATCCAAATGCACATATAAAATATGTTTACAGCACAGCAGGGGCTGCTGAAGAAGTTGCACAAGGTGATGGGAGCAAGGCTGCCATTGGTTCTGCCATTGCTGCAAATGTATATGGTCTTGAAATGCTGGAAAAAGGCATACAGGATAGTGAAATCAATGCTACCAGGTTTGCTGTTATAGCCCGTAATGATAGTGTCAGAACGGGAAATGACAAGACATCAATTGTGTTCTCAACAGAAGACAAGCCGGGAAGCTTATATAGAATATTGGACATCTTTAATCTATGGGATATAAACATGACAAGGATAGAGTCAAGGCCTGCCAAAAATGAGCTGGGGAAATATATTTTCTTCATAGATCTTCTTGGTCATAAGGATGATGAAGATTTGAAGGATGCCCTTACAATGGTAAAAAGAAAGTCATCTTTTTATAAATTTTTGGGGTCGTATCCTATATTTGCATAGATAGCTATATGAAAGTATGCGGGAAATATAGTTGATGTGTATTCTATCTGGGTAGCGGTATGTTATAATATAGAATCATATAAGGAGATTTCAAAAATTTCCTTGGTCAATTTTTATAGTGGAGAGCCACAAAAATCAATATTTTTGAAATCTCCAATTGACTGGGTATTTTTAGAAATCATATAAATTATACTGGAGTGGTTAGATGGCTTTATTCGATAAAGAAATTGACATTACACGTAATATAAAAATTATAGAGTGGCTTAAAAGCGAACTGCTGACAGATATTGCTGCTTTATTTAAAATACTTGTAAATGGGGCAAAGGAAGAGGTTCATGAGGCAGTTACAGAAAGCCTTTCAAATATAATTTTAATATGCTATTTGCTTGGTAAAAGACTTGGAATAAGCTATAATTCTATTGAAATGAAAATAGAAAACAAAATTAAGCTGGGCTTGGTTGAAGAACATGATGTTGAAAAGTACTATGGTGATCTATCAGAGTTGACAAGACATTTAAATTGTTCCAGGATTAGAAAGTAAGGAGAAAAAATGGACAATAAAAAGTTTGTGTGGGCTTTTATCCCCAGGGCAAGTACTTATTTAGGCATAATACTGCTATTGGTAATCATTCTGACAATATTAGAGTTTTGGATCGGTATTGTAGGATTTATTCTCTTTTCATTTCTGGTATTCTATAATATAAGGCTGGAGTATAAGAAGCAGAATGAGCTTACCCAATATATAGAGGACTTGACTTTTCATGTCGATACTGCAACAAAGGATACTTTGTTGAATTTTCCGCTGCCATTTGTTGTATTGGAATTGGATGGTACCATCATATGGTATAATCCCCCTTTCAGGGATATATTTGGCGGCAAGGATCTGTTGGAAAAGACTATAACATCCCTGGTAAGTGAGTTGGAACCCAAAAAGATACTTGACGGTCAGCCCAAAATCAATAAAAATATATTAATAAACCAGAGAAATTATAATGTTCTCGGAAATTTTGTGAAAGCTGAAAAGAAAAGTGATAAAGGTGAATTTATACTTATGTTGTACCTTTTGGATAATACAGAGTTTGTTGAGCTGCAAAAGAGGTATGGTGATGAAAAGATATGTATAGGGCTTATAATCATAGACAACTATGATGATTTGATGCAGAGCCTGGAAGATGCATTAAGGCCCCAGCTTTTAGCGGAGATTGATAAAAAATTGGTTGGGTGGATGAGTCATACAGGCGGTATTATTAAAAAGTTTGAAAGGGATAAGTATTTCTTTGTTTTTGAGAGCAAGTACTTAAAAGAGTTTGAGGACAAGAAATACGAGATATTGGATTTAGTGAAGGAAATCAGTATAGGTAACAAAATCCCCGTTACACTGAGTATTGGATTTGGAATTAACGGAAAGACAATAATTGAAAACTTTTCCTATGCAAATGCATGTATTGACATAGCCCTTGGCAGGGGAGGAGACCATGTTGTAATAAGAAACGGTGAAGCATTCAGCTTCTATGGAGGCAAAACGAGAGAGCTGGAAAAAAGGACAAGGGTAAAGGCGAGAGTCATTGCTTATGCATTACGAGAGCTTATAGACCAATCTCCGGAAGTCTTGATTATGGGACATGAAAATTGCGATGTTGATTGCCTTGGAGGGGCTCTTGGTATTTGCAGGATAGTAAAAAACAGAGGTAAGAATGTCCATATAGTATTAAACAGCTCAAACCCGACAATAGAAAATTTGTTGGCTAAAATAGAAAAAAATCCTGACTATTCAGGGGTTTTCATAAATAGCAGCGAGGCATTGGACAGAATAAATAAAAAGACACTGCTCATAATACTTGATACTCATAGGCCTTCTTTTACAGAAAGTCCTGAACTCGTGAAATTTACAAATCAAATTGTTGTTATTGATCATCATAGAAGAGGAGCGGACTATATTCAGGATGCAGTGCTCACATATCAGGAAACTTATGCATCATCTACTTGTGAATTGGTAACTGAGATTTTGCAGTATGTGGAAGAAAAAGTCCATCTTAAGCAGTTGGAAGCGGAGGCATTATATGCAGGAATAGTTGTAGATACAAAGAATTTTACATTCAAGACAGGGGTAAGGACATTTGAAGCCGCATCATTCTTAAGACGGCAGGGTGTTGATACTGTTTCTGTCAAGCAGCTTTTCCAAAATGATATTGAAACTTATATAAACATTTCCAACATTGTTAGGAATGCTGAGATAATTAGTGACAGGATAGCTGTTTCGGTATGTCCTCAAAACGTAAAAAATGCCCAACTCATATCTGCTCAAGCGGCAGATCAGCTTTTAAGCCTTTTGGGAATAGCAGCGGCATTTGTGCTGAGTGTCAATGGGAATGTGGTGGTTATAAGCGGCAGGTCACTTGGTGAGATAAATGTTCAGATGATATTGGAGAAATTAGGCGGTGGAGGGCACTTATCCATAGCTGGAGCACAGCTTGAAGGAATTTCTATAGAAAATGCCATAGAAAAACTAAAGTGTGCTATAATTGAATATACTAACGAAATTAATTCAGTCAACATTTAAGGAATATACTAGTCATTACTAAACTTACAAATATAACCGTAGGGGGGATTTATAATGAAAGTAATATTAAAAGCAGATGTAAAAGGATTAGGTAAAAAGGACAGTTTGGTCGAGGTAAGTGACGGATATGCAAGAAACTTTCTTATGCCGAAAGGATTGGCAATGGAAGCAACTTCATCCAATATAAATGTTATGAAAAACAAGAATGAATCAGATAGGATGAAGAAGGAAAGAGAGCTAGCGAAAGCAAAGGAATTGGCCGAAAAAATCAAGGAAATTACTGTAGTATTTAAGGCTAAAGCCAGCGAAGGAGGAAAACTCTTTGGTTCCATAACCAATAAGGATGTTGCGGACAAGCTGAAAGCAGATTTCAAGCTGGATGTGGATAAAAAGCAAATAATTTTAGATGATGTCATAAAATCATTAGGGACTACAGAGGCAAACGTCAAGCTATATCCTGAGGTCAGTGCAAAGTTAAAAATTAAGATAGAAAATGAATAAAGAGGGTGTAGTATATAATGGATTTGGGTTCTTTTGGGAGAGTACCGCCTCAAAGCATTGAAGCAGAGCAGTCTGTTTTAGGCTCAATGCTCCTTGATAAAGAGGTAATTCCCGTAGTGACTGAAATTTTAAAAAGTGAGGATTTTTACAGGGCTGATCATAAGGAAATTTTTGAAGCTGTAATGGATCTCTTTGATGCTGGAGAACCGATAGATCTGATTACAGTTTCGGAGCAGCTGAAGCTACGTGGTACCCTTGATAATATCGGAGGGCTCGAATACCTTACCAACATAGCAAGTGCAGTACCAACAACTGCAAATGCCAAGCATTATGCAAAGATTGTTGAAGAAAAGTCAACATTACGAAAGCTCATCAAGGCATCATCAGAAATAGTAAATATGGGGTATGAGGCATCAGAAGAGCTTTCTTATATAGTTGACAAAGCGGAAAAAAGCATTTTCGATGTTCTGCAAAAAAGGGGTACCCAAGGATTTGCTCCTATTAAGGATGTTTTAGTGGATGCATTTAACAAGTTGGAGGAGCTCTATAATAATAAAGGCCATATTACTGGTATACCCACAAGGTTTGTGGATCTTGACTTTAAGACATCGGGACTTCATAACTCAGACCTTATTCTTATAGCAGCAAGGCCTGCAATGGGTAAGACTGCATTTGCACTTAACATTGCACAGAATGCAGCAGTTTATTCAGGAGTTCCAGTGGCAATTTTCAGCCTTGAAATGTCAAAGGAACAGCTTGTAAGCAGAATTTTGTGTAGCGAAGCAATGGTGGACAGCCAGAAGGTAAAGACGGGGAAACTTGAGGATGAAGATTGGAAAAAGATTGCCCGGGCTTTAGGGCCTTTGTCCGAAGCACCAATTTATATAGATGATACACCAGGTATATCAATATCTGAAATAAGGGCTAAATGCAGAAGGCTTAAATTGGAAAAGAATCTTGGATTGGTTGTTATTGACTACCTCCAGCTTATGCAGGGTAGAGGTAAAAATGAGAGCAGGCAGCAGGAAATATCCGATATTTCCAGGTCTCTAAAAATATTGGCAAAGGAAATAAATGTTCCGGTAATTACTCTTTCACAGCTTAGCCGTGCGGCTGAACAAAGGGCTGATCACAGGCCTATATTAAGTGACTTGAGAGAGTCCGGTGCCATTGAGCAGGATGCAGATATAGTTATGTTTTTATACAGGGACGACTATTACAATCCGGAAACGGAAAAGAAAAATATAGCAGAAGTCATTTTAGCCAAGCATAGAAGTGGCTCTACAGGCACAGTTGAACTTACATGGCTTGGTGCATATACTAAATTTGCTAATATTGAAAAATACAGGACATAATGAATCTTATATGAATAATAGCATAATTGAGAAAGTTTTAAATACAATTAAATGTAATAATCTTATAAATGTCGGGGAAACTGTAATCGCTGGTATATCAGGAGGACCTGATTCGGTCTGCCTTGTCCATATTTTGAATAATATCTCATCTATCTATAATTTTAAAATAATTGCTGTTCACATAAATCATATGCTGCGAGGAGAAGAAGCAGATAAAGATGAAAATTATGTCAGAGAATTTTGCGAAAGACTATCAATAGAGTTTTACTCAGACAAAATAGACATAAAAAAATTGTCTAAGGAAGAATCTGTTTCAATAGAGGAAGCAGGGCGGATTGCAAGGTATAGGCAGTTCCAGTTTTATGTTGAAAATAAAGGAGCACAAAAGGTAGCAGTTGCACATAATAAAAATGATCATGCTGAAACCGTTATTATGAATATAATAAGGGGCACCGGAACTGATGGCTTAAAAGGCATACAGTACAAAAGGGATAACATCATAAGGCCTCTTCTGGATGTTTGCAGATATGAAATTGAAGACTACTGTTTATCAAATGAATTGGACCCTAGAATTGACAGCTCTAACTTAGATAATATTTATACAAGAAATAAAATTCGGTTAGAGCTTATACCATTTATTAATAAGTGTTTTAATACCAATATAATAGAAAGTATTGGAAGAACTGCAGAAATAGTTAGTTGTGATATTTCTTTTATTGAGGAATATGCAGCTGAGGCTATGAAAAAATGCATAATTGAAAAAAAATCTGATAAAATAAGGCTTAATATTGAAATTTTAAAGGATTTTCATGAATCTATTAAGAATAGAATATTAAGGAATATTATAAAAGATATAAAAGGAAATTTAAACGGGATTGAAAAGAAGCATATTGATCTATTGTCAGGTTTAGCATTTAACGGTAGAACCGGTGCAGTGGTTTGTCTTCCTGGAAAACTTATTGGGGAAAAATCTTATAACACTCTTTCTGTTTCTTATAGAAGAACAAACAGCCCAACACCAATAAAAGACCAAAAAGATAATAAATTTGAGATAGAAATAACAATGCAGGGAAGTAATTTTTTTAAGTTTAACGGCAGGAGTTATTGTCTCCAATCAGCGGTTATAGGGCCGATAGATGCAGAAAATATAAATATTCAAAGATGCAAAAGGGAAGAAAAAGTACAATATTTTGATTATGAAGCCCTTAAAATGGGAATATATTTGAGAAATAGAAAAGAAGGTGACATGTTTAAGCCTATAAATGGAAAAGGTACAAAAAAGCTTAAGGAATATTTTATTGATGAAAAAATTCCGCGAGATGAAAGAAACAAAATACTTCTAGTAGCAATAGGAAATGAAATTGTTTGGGTAGTAGGCAATAAAACAAGTGATAAATTTAAAGTAAATGAAAATACTAAATATATATTAAAACTGGAACTGAAGGATGATATGGAATGTCAATTACATCACACAGGGGGAAATGAAATTGAGCGTTATAAAGAAGGTATTGATTAGCAGGGATGAATTAAATGAAAAAGTAAAGGAATTGGGAAATAAAATATCCATGGAATATGAAGGCAAGGATCTTATAATGGTAGGAGTACTTAAGGGAGGATTTATATTTTTAGCTGATCTTATAAGAGAGTTGAAAATTCCAGTTGAAATTGATTTTATATCTGTATCAAGCTATGGAAGCTCCTCGAAATCCTCAGGTGTGGTAAGGATCATAAAGGATATTGATGTTTCAATTACAAATAAACATGTAATTATTGTTGAAGATATTATAGATACAGGACTTACACTTAAGTATCTTAAAGAAATGCTATATACCAGAGGACCTCTTGATGTGAAAATTATTGCTGCCCTTGATAAGCCTTCAAGAAGAAAAGTTGATATCGATATTGATTATAAAGGATTTACCATACCTGATGAGTTTGTTGTAGGTTATGGTTTGGATTATGCAAGCAAGTACAGGAATTTGCCTGATGTATGCATACTTAATGAGGAAATTTATAAAAGTTAATTATATTAAAAGATTATTAATTATGTTAAAAAAATAATGACTTTTAATGAAGTTATTTAATTGATACATTATTGAGTTTTGTAAAAGTATATGTTAATATATAGTATTGTATAATCATATTAAAATCACCGGACTTTTTACATTTTGCAAATATGGATGTAAATATATTGAGTTTTAATATGATGAAAAGTTTAACCACTTTTCATATAAAACACTGACAGTACAATATGTAAATTAATGTTTTTTCATAAAATAATAAGGAGTGAGCTGTTTGAAGTATTTCAAGGGAATAAGTTTTTATATAGTGCTTTTGGTTATTATACTGGCTATTCTATCTATATTTAGTCTAAGTCAGGATCCTGAAACAAAAAGCTATACACATTTACTATCTCAGCTGAATAAAGTTCAGTCTATTTCATTGGAGGGTAGTAAGGCAACTGTTGTAACAGCACAAAAAACAAAGTATACAGTTATTATACCATCAATTGATAAGTTTATGGATGAGGTTAATCCTTATGTCAAGAACGGTCAAATAGCTTTGGAAGGGAAACCGCTTTCAACCGCTCCGTGGTGGGTTACAATTTTACCTACAGTTGGTCTTATAGTCATATTCATACTGTTCTGGGTATTCTTCTTACAGCAGTCACAAGGCGGGGGCGGAAACAGGGTAATGTCATTCGGCAAAAGCCGTGCTAAGATGAGTGTAGATGAAAAGAAGAAGGTGACATTCGAAGATGTTGCCGGAGCAGATGAAGAGAAGGAAGAGCTTAAAGAAATTGTGGAATTCCTTAAGCAGCCAAGGAAGTTTGTTGAACTCGGTGCAAGGATTCCAAAGGGTGTATTGCTTGTTGGACCTCCGGGGACCGGTAAAACATTACTTGCTAAAGCTGTTTCAGGTGAAGCAGGAGTTCCGTTTTTCAGCATAAGTGGTTCCGACTTCGTTGAAATGTTCGTTGGGGTTGGTGCATCAAGGGTAAGAGATTTATTTGAGCAGGCAAAGAAGAATTCTCCATGCATTGTATTCATAGATGAAATAGATGCAGTTGGTAGACATAGAGGTGCAGGACTTGGTGGAGGACATGATGAGCGTGAGCAAACTCTTAACCAGCTCCTTGTTGAAATGGATGGTTTTGGACTTAATGAGGGGGTAATTATACTGGCAGCTACTAACAGACCGGATATTTTAGATCCTGCTTTGTTAAGACCTGGTAGATTTGACAGAAGAGTTATTGTTGGTTACCCTGACATAAAAGGTAGAGAACAAATACTTAAGGTTCATGCAAGAGGAAAGCCTTTAGATCCTGGCGTAATGCTTGATGAGTTGGCTAAGAATACTTCGGGTTTTACAGGTGCTGATCTCGAAAATCTTCTTAATGAAGCTGCTTTGCTTGCAGCAAGGAAAGATAAAAAGCAGATTACTACAGAAGAAATTAAAGAGGCTACTTTTAAGGTTGTTATGGGGCCTGAGAAGAAAAGCCGTGTTATGAGCGAAAAAGAAAAGAAATTAACTGCTTATCATGAAGCAGGTCATGCCATAGCGGTAAAGATAGTGTCAACTACCAACAAGGTAGACAGAATATCAATTATTCCGGCTGGAATGGCTGGAGGGTATACATCTTACAGGCCGGATGAAGATATTAAGCATTATACAAAGTCCCAGTTGATCGAAACTATAGTTGTAGCCCTTGGTGGAAGAGCAGCTGAAGAGATAGTCTTAGGAGAAGTTAGTACTGGTGCATCAAGTGACCTAAAACGTGCAAATGGGGTTGCCAGAGATATCATTATAAAATATGGTATGAGCGAAAAACTTTCCAATTTAATATTTGGTAATGAAAATGATGAAGTGTTTATAGGAAGGGACTTTGCTCAGTCAAAAAATTATAGTGATGAAACCGCATCGATTATTGACAGTGAAATCAAAAGTATAATTGATAATGCATATGCTAGAACTTTGAGTTTGCTGAAAGAAAACATAAACAAATTGCATAAAACTGCTGAGGTTTTACTTGAAAAAGAAAAAATTGAAGGGCCAGAGTTTGAAGAAATTTTTGCTAGTGTTTGATATTTGGACTGTAAATAAGTGTATATTGATATTTGCTTGACAAATATAGCAGTATATGTTATATTATTCCTTAGTTAAAATTAAATATTACCCTTATCAAGAGAGGTGGAGGGACTGAGCCCTATGAAACCCGGCAACCGGCAAATTGTATCGGTGCCAATTCCTGCAGAATATAAAGTATAATCTGAAAGATGAGGAAAGCAGAAATAATTGCCTCTTCATTTTTGAAGAGGTTTTTTATATGTTTAGGAATTGATGATTATCATAAATAAAAAGGAGGAGTAGAAATGGGAAGAATTTTATTTACATCGGAGTCTGTTACAGAGGGGCATCCAGATAAAATATGCGACCAGATATCTGATGCAGTTTTGGATGCCATATATGAAAAGGATCCAAATGCTAGGGTAGCGTGTGAAACAGCAGTAACAACAGGTATGGTATTGGTTATGGGTGAGATTACTACAAGTTGTTATGTAGATATTCCTAAAATCGTAAGAAATACCATAGGGGAAATAGGTTATGACAGGGCAAAATATGGTTTTGACTGTGAAACATGTGCTGTAATTACATCGATAGATGAGCAATCGCCCGATATAGCAATGGGTGTTGATAAAGCCCTTGAAGCTAAAAAGGGAGAAATGACGGACGCTGAAATTGAAGCTATTGGTGCAGGTGATCAGGGTATGATGTTTGGATTTGCCTGCGATGAGACACCTGAACTTATGCCTATGCCTATATCCTTAGCACATAAGCTTGTTAAGAAGCTGAGTGATATAAGGAAAGCCGGAGTTGTTAATTATTTAAGGCCAGATGGAAAATCACAGGTTACAGTTGAGTACGAAGATGACAAGCCTGTAAGAATAGATACTGTTGTAATATCTACACAGCATGGTTCAGATGTTGAACATGCGACTATTGAAAAGGATATAATTGAGCTTGTAATAAAGCCAGTGATCCCTGCAGAACTGATAGATGCAAATACAAAATTCCTTATTAATCCTACAGGACGATTTGTAGTAGGGGGGCCACAGGGAGATTCAGGCCTTACAGGTAGAAAAATTATTGTTGATACCTATGGCGGGTACGCAAGACATGGCGGTGGTGCTTTTTCAGGTAAGGATCCAACAAAGGTTGACCGTTCAGCAGCATACGCTGCAAGATATGTAGCTAAGAATATAGTTGCAGCAGGTTTAGCTAAGAAGTGTGAAGTACAGTTGGCATATGCAATAGGAGTTGCAAAACCTGTATCAATTATGATTGATACATTTGGAACAGGAAAGATTTCAGAGGACAAGCTGGTTAAATTAGTTCAGAAGAACTTCGACTTAAGGCCGGCAGGAATAATAAAAACACTGAATTTGAGAAGGCCAATATATAGAAAAACAGCTGCTTATGGTCATTTTGGACGTACTGATGCCGAGCTGTCATGGGAAAACACCGATAAGGCAGAAGTATTGAAAAGGGAAGCAGAAATAATATAGTTTGATACGCTATATTTACTGTTGATTTATCCAAAAGGGATTTACTGCAATGACAAATATTGCAGTAAATCCCTTTTCATTCATACCATAATTTATGTTGTAACCAATTGCCCACTTCCATAATAAATTGATTATGGGGGTGTTTATATTGTTTGACCTTATACCTGAAATACTATTATATCTCTTTGCTGTTTATGGCATGTTATCCCTTATTATTAGTGCTATAGAATCAATTACTAAAAGGAAAAATATTAAAAATCCTGGTGTAAAACTGGTGATTTTACTTAAGAACCAGCAGGATACAGTAGAAGGTGTTATAAGGACAATACTGGCAGCGGAAACTTCAAGAGATATTGTTTCCGATGGTAAACTATACATAGTTGATATGGGATCTCAGGATGAAACACTAAAAATATTAAAAAAGCTCAAGAGAAATTATGACATGATAGAAATTTTTGATATGAATGATAAAGAATTAATATTCAAGGAAATTTAATAATGGTAAGGATAACCTGTAATGGTTACGTATGAAAAGTAATTTGAATGGTATCCTTAAATCTAATAGTATATAATATAAATATTGAGCAAATCACTTTATGATTTTGTTCTTATAAATGCATGAGGAGCATGTCAAAGTGGACGAATTTGTTATTATAGAAGGAACTGTTGAGGATATTATATTTTCAAATGAAGCAAACGGGTATACTGTTTGTGATGTTAAAGACAGCAAAGACATAATTACTGCTGTAGGGTTTATGCCTTTTATAAGTGTTGGAGAATCTATAAAGATTACGGGCAGATGGGTTGAACACCCTGATTATGGAGAGCAGTTCAAGGTTGAGTGCTATGAAAAGCTTTTGCCAAAGACCTCTGAAGCTATTGAAAAATATCTTGCTTCAGGGGTGCTAAAAGGAATTGGGCCTGCCACAGCTGCCAAAATCGTTAAGAAATTTGGGGATGACACTCTGAACATAATTGGCTTTAAACCCCAGCAGTTATCACTTGTAAAAGGGATTAGCCTGGAGAAGGCTATCAAAATAGGACAAGCCTTCAATGAACAGCAAGGACTTAGGAATGTTATGCTTTTTTTCCAAGAGTATGGGATAAGCCCTGTTCATTCTATGAAAATATATAAGGTCTTTGGTGACAGGGCTATTGATGAGATAAAAGAAAACCCTTATAAGCTGTCTGAACAGATATTTGGCATAACCTTTAAAATAGCCGACAAGCTGGCTATGAGTTTAGGGATAGATCCTATATCAATTTACAGGGTGTGCAGCGGAATAAAGCACGTTTTGACCCTTTCTGCCACCAATGGGCACACATACCTTCCGGAAGAAAAACTGATGGAGATGACTTCACAGCTTTTAGATATTGAAATTGATCAAATAAAAGATGCATGTATCAGGCTGCTAATGGACAAGGCTATTTTCATGGATAAGGGACCGGATGGTAACCGGATATATCTAAGTACATTCTATAACGCAGAGGCATCGGTTTGCAAAAAACTGATTATGCTTTCATCAGTTGAGTTTAATAACGATCCTGAGAAGCTGGAAAAGAGAATTAATGATATCCAGGAGGAAGAAGGAATCGTTTTTGCAGAAAACCAGCTATTAGCGGTAAAAGAGGCATTGACGCATGGAGTGATTATAATCACCGGAGGACCTGGGACAGGGAAGACTACCATAATAAAAAGCATTATAAAACTGATGCAAAGTGAAGGGTATAATGTAGCTCTTACTGCACCAACCGGCAGGGCGGCAAAAAGAATGACCGAAACTACCGGGTTTGAAGCTAAAACCATTCATAGACTCCTTGAGATCGGCTATAATTCAGATAATGATGAAATGGTATTCACAAAGTCCGATGCAAATCCTATTGAGGCTGATGCCATTATAGTGGATGAGATGTCCATGGTTGATATAGTACTTATGAATAGCCTCCTAAAAGCGGTTGAACCTGGTACAAGGCTAATACTGGTTGGAGATGTTGATCAACTGCCCTCAGTGGGAGCAGGCTGTGTATTGAAGGATATTATTGCCAGCGATATGATTAGGTTGGTAAGATTAACAGATATATTCAGACAGGCAGAAGAAAGTATGATAGTAGTTAATGCACACAGAATAAATAAAGGGGACATGCCTTACCTCAATGTAAAAGGCAAGGATTTTTTCTTCATGCCAAGAAATAATGGAGACCAAATTGTCTCTACTATTGCAGAGCTATGCTACAAAAGGCTTCCTGCAACTTATGATTATGATCCCATGAAGCAGATACAGGTCCTTACACCTACCAAAAAAGGGCCAACAGGTGTATTGAATATGAACAAAGTTCTTCAAAAATACTTAAATCCTGAGGATAGATCAAAAAGAGAGAAAGCTTATAGAGACTTTGTTTTTCGTGAAGGCGACCGTGTTATGCAAATCAGGAATAATTATTCTTTAAGATGGGAAAAGCTTGGACTGTTTTCTTCTGAGGGACAGGGAGTATTTAATGGGGATACTGGAATTATACATGAAATTGATAATGATGAGCATTTTATCAAGGTTATTTTCGATGATGATAAAATTGTAGAGTATGATTTCAGTATTTTGGATGAACTGGAACTGGCCTATACCATAACCATTCATAAAAGCCAGGGAAGCGAATTTCCTGCGGTTATAATACCATTATTCAATGGGCCGGAAATACTTCTTACAAGGAACCTCCTTTATACTGCAATAACAAGAGCTAAAGATATGGTTATTCTTGTAGGTTATGAGAGTGTACTTAAGCTTATGGTCAATAATTTAAGGGAAATGCAAAGATTTTCAAGCCTTTCGGAAAAGCTTATCAGCGGCTTTACCGGTATATGTCTTTAACCAGCTTTATTCTACAATTTCTTTACAAATAAAAAAATAGTAAATATTTTTAAAACAGGAGTTATCAAATAAATAAGTTTATACCGATATATATTAAGGAATGACTAAAATATTACTTACGCTTATGAGCGGGTGATTTTATATGTTGAAACAACTTATTAATCTGGTATTTCCGATAAAATGTATTTTTTGTGGACAATTAATGGAGTTTCACAATAAAATTTCCATTTGCAATGAATGTTATGGCAAAATACCCTTTTTAGATGACAAATTATATGAGCTAGGACCTTTGTATTCATTTGATAACTGCATATGTCTTTGCGAGTATAGCGGCATAATAAAGGACGCAATAAAACGATATAAATTTTACAATAAACCGGCATTCTATCGGACTTTTGGCAAGCTGTTGGCAGATAAGATCATGAAGGTTACCCAAATCGATAACATAGATATAATCATTAGTATACCGCTTAATAAGGACAGACAAAATCAAAGAGGTTATAATCAATCTTATTTGATCTCTAATTATATAAGCAAGTTATTAAAAATCAGCGAGAAGTCTTATGTATTAGGGAAAGCTAGAAATACAGGTGTTCAAAGTCTAATGAAAAGAAGTTTACGAGTTACAAATGTAGAAGGTGCTTATAAGGTTTTGTACCCTGAAAAGGTTAAAGGAAAAAAGGTATTTTTAATTGATGATATTCTGACTACAGGAAGTACGCTATCAGAATGCAGCAGAGTTTTGAAAGAATCAGGTGCTGTTGAAGTTACAGCAGTTGCAATTGCTTCGGGTAAAAAATTTACATGAGTGGAGGATTAATATGCCAGACATTAGAAATTGTAAAAGGTGCGGACAAATTTTTAATTATGTTGGAAAACAAATTTGTCCTGATTGTCTCAAGGTTGACGAGGATGATTTCAAAAGGGTAAAGGAATATCTGTATAAGTACCCTGGCACGTCAATGTCAAAGGTATCTGAAGATTTGGAAATCAGTATGCAGAAAATTACAAGGTATTTAAGGGAAGGTCGTCTGGAGATAGTTGGTGACGAAGCTAACATGGTACTGTCATGTGAAGGCTGCGGTAAATCAATTAGGTCTGGGCGATTTTGTGATGCTTGTTCAGGAGGGCTTGCAAAGGACTTCCAAAAAACAGCTGCTGAGATTAATGAAACTATTGCCTCATCTCCCACAGGTAATAAAGGGTTTGAAATGAGATTTTTAAATAAAAATGCTAAAAATAAATAAAAAATCCATTTTTATTTCAAAAAAGTGTAAAGTATAATAAATGTGACACCGATAATGTTATTGAGTAGGTAATTGTGTTTAAATAAAACTATAAATTATATTAGTGAAGTGCCGATATAAATAATAAGAGATAGAATTTTTGTATATTAAAATGATGCTGTAACGGAAATATGTTAATATTATATATAGGGATTAACAAAATTCTTTATAAATCCCAGTATCATACAAATTGTATTATATGATTAAATATATTTTCAAAAACAATAGAAAATTTGAATTTATATAAGTTTATATAAATAAAAGTAAATATTTTAAATTTTTAAAGGTAGGTGGTAATTATGAGAATTAATGGAGATGTATCAAAAGTCTCCGGGATCTACAGCAAGAACAAAAATGTAGGCAAGGTTGATAAGACAGAATCTACTACAACTAAAAAGGATATTATATCAATATCCAATCAGGCAAAGGATTTTCAAACAGCAATGAAAACGTTAAAGGACATTCCTGATATAAGACACGATAAGGTCAGTGGCATACAGGATAAGTACGATAAAGGAGAATATAATATAAGCAGTAATGATCTGGCTGATAAGTTGATTAATTCAATAAAGAATAAAAATGAGTAGCAGTAACGGACTTGACCAAAATTTTGCGGGATATTTATATCCCGCAAATATTGCTATAAGGAGATAAATTCTTATGAATTGGAAATTATGGTGTGGGGGTGTCAATTTTGGATATGATTTTTAATGAATTGATAAATGTTTTAGATCAGGAATTTAATATATATAGTGATATATATAAAATTTCAAAAGAAAAAACCACCGTTATAGTTGAGGGAAAGGTAGACGAGCTTGAGAAAATGGTTCAAGCAGAGCAAAAGTTAATTATCAAGGTTACCCAGATTGAGAACCAAAGGGAAATTATAACGTACAAAATATCCAAGGCCTTACAAATGAAGCTGGATGAAATAACTTTGTCAGCCCTCATAGATAATGCAGAAGGGCCGGTAAAGGATAAACTTAAGGAACGTCAGCAAGGACTAAAAAAACTTGTTTCTAAGCTTGTAGAGCTCAATGATTTAAATTCCAGGCTTATTAAAAATTCATTGGATTATATAGATTTTTCGATAAATCTTTGTTCAGCTAGTAAAAGCCAGGACAACAATTACGGTATTGATGCTGAAAAGTCAAACGTCAAGGTGGAAAGCAGATTTGACTTTAAAATATAGAAATATGGAATGGCTAAATGAAAGTTAACGAGGGGTGTAGCAAATGGGTGTAAGTTTTGCAAGTATTGAAATTGCCAGATCCGGTCTTTATGTAAATGAAAGAGGATTGTCCGTTACAGGACATAATATATCCAATGTAAATACCCCTGGGTATGCAAGGCAACAGGTTGCACTGAAGGATTCACTGTACCAAAGGGAAAACGGCTATGATCTTGGATTGGGTGCGGATATTCAAAAAATAAGACAAATAAGGCATTCATTTTTAGATAATGTTTACAGGATGGAAAGCGAGAGTCTTGGTTATTGGGAAACAAGGGAGAAAACATTTAATGATATACAGGCAGTAATGGGTGAGCCAATGAATGAAGGTCTTCAATCTGTAATGAATGAATACTGGAATTCCTGGCATGAACTATCCAAAAATCCGGAAAGTCTTACAACAAGAGCTCTTACACGCCAAAGAGGAGAAGCTTTGGTTCAATATATAAACCATTTGGGAAGTCAGTTTGACAAGCTACAATCGGATCTGGACTCTGAGCTTAGGGTCAAGGTGGATGAGATTAATGGCATAACAAAGAATGTAGCTGATCTGAACGTCAAAATATTATCGGTAGAAACCGCAGGCGATAGTGCCAATGACCTAAGGGACCAAAGAAATGTCCTGCTTGACAGAATTTCCAAGCTGGCTGATTGCGTTATTAATGAAATCCAGGATGGGCAGGTAGAAATAACAATAGGTGGTTATTTTCTAGTTAGCCGCGGCATCAGCGAGAGGTTGAAAACCGTTGAGAACCAAAAAGGAAGTATGTTTTCTGCTGTTGCACTTGAAAAAACGGGTACTTTGGTTCCCATAAAAAACGGGGTCATTAAAGGGCTCATGGAAGCCAGGGGGGAAGTAGCAGGTACAATAGGCAGTTTTGGAAATGGATCACCAAATGACAAGATTGACCTGGTATTTGCATTTAATACTGATGATAGTGCTGCAAGAAGAGATGAGCTTTATAACAATATTGATAAAATTGTAAATGATTATACAAGCAGGGGTATAGGTGTAAGGCTGGGGTACGTAACCTTTGACAGTACGGGAATTACCGCACCTACTACATTTGTGGATTCGGCTGCTAACTCAAATGGAGTTTATGTACCGGATATAAATTCTTTTAAGGATCAGATTGGTAGTACTGATTCAGGGCTTGGCATAAGCTTTAAAAACACTGTTGCAACCGGTATTGCAGTACCGGCACTGCAGGATGCTGAAAATGCAGCAAATCAAGCCGATATACTTACAGAATGGAGAAATGTATCAAGGCAAATTATTATATATTCCAATAATTCAATAGATCCAACAGGATTAAATACATTGGGGACTCAGTTCGAAAATAATAGAATAAATACTGCAATAATATCCGATATATCAAATAAGAATTCACTAAAGGGTTTTACAGATGCCAGTGGAGCAAAGTTTATTGATAATGCAGCCTCTGGTACCAGCATTATAGACAGTGTTTCAGAAACTGTAAGAAACAGTATTTATGGAAACACAATTGAATCAAATGATATAATATCAAACCTGAAAAACAGGATAAATTTAATGGTTAATGCTTTAACAAGAGAAGTAAACAGTCTCCACAGGAGCGGTTACAATTTAAATGGAACCAATGGGATAGATTTCTTTGTACCGATTAATCCATATTATCCAATGCAAATGGGAAACATAATGGTTAACCCCAAGCTTTCTGACCTTAAGAATATTGTTACATCAGTAAACGGATCGGTAGGGGACAACACAGTGGCGACTGCTATTTATGAATTAAGGCATAAGGCTATGATGGGCAATACATCCAATGTTCAGAATTTCGATGATTTTTACCGGTCTATAGTTGGAGATATTGGTAATGGAGGTTCGGAAGCCCGAACTGCATCTACCGGACAAACAACCCTTGTAAATTCTGCAGACAGTGCAAGACAGGCTATTACAAGCGTTTCTATGGATGAAGAAATGACCAACATGATGAAATATCAGTTCGCGTATAATGCAGCAGCCAGAGTTTTAAATGTGTTTGATGAAATGTTTGAATCAATAGTTAATAAATTAGGGCTTGTTGGAAGGTAAATGTAAGGAAATTGTCAGGGGGAAAGTGGTATGAGGTCTTCGTTTTTTGGTCTTAATGTAGCTTCAAACGGGTTATACACAGCTCAAAGAGGGTTAGATGTTATAAACCATAATATAAACAATGTAAATACTCCGGGATATTCCAGACAGATGTCTGTGCAGACTGCTGCACCTGCCATGTCTGTACATGATGGTACCGGTATGATAGGTACGGGATCACTATCAGCTTCAGTTGACAGGATTCATGATGAGTATCTTGACTTTAAATACTGGAGTGAAAGTGATACATTTGGAGAATGGGATGTTAAAGCCATTCAACTTACTGACATTGAAAAAACTTTCAATGAACCTTCGGACAGCGGCTTTAACGTGGTAATAAACAATTACTTTGCAGCTGTTCAGGAGCTATCCAAAGATCCAAGCAGTTTGGCTGCAAGAAAGCTTTTAATAGGTGAGGGAGTAACCCTTACTAAGTATTTTAACTCTGTTGCGGCTCATTTGGAAAAGCTGCAGTCAGATCTTAATTATAATATAAAGTTAAAAGTTGATGAAATAAACTCATATGGCAGACAGATACAACAGCTCAATAAACAGATATATGCTGCTGAGATAGATAACAACAAGGCAAATGATTTAAGGGATCAAAGAACTTATCTGGTGGATAAGCTATCGAAGCTTGTGAATGTACAGGCAAGTGAAGTTGCTGTTGGGGTGCTTCCAAATGGACAGCAGGAAAAACACTTTTTAATAACCATAAATGGAAAGGCATTTGTCGATCATTACAGCCTGTCCCAATTAAAGGTTGAGCAGAGGGAAAAGAAGCTCAATGTGGATGAAGACATAGAAAACCTCTATGAAGTATCATGGGAGGATGGAAATTTACTGGAAGTTAAAGGTGGCGAATTGAAGGGCTATATCGATATGAGAGATGGTAATGAAGGTGTTGATCAGGGAAATGGAGCATCACCAAATTATAAAGGTGTTCCCTTTTACGTAAAAAAACTGAACGAATTTGTACGAAAGTTTGCTCTTGCAATGAATGAGGGAATTACAGTTCAAACAGATGATCTGAACGGTACAATCTATAGTAAGACTACTTCGGGTCATGCGGATGGCTATGGGATGAAGAAACCAGGGGGATCCACAAGCCCAGCAGGCATAAGGCTTTTTACAATGAAAGGCTGGTCCCATAAACAGAATGCCGTATCAGAAATTTATACGTCCGAGTTTATAGGAAGTGCAAATTCAGTGGATGATATCGGTAATTTATATAATAAGTTGACTGCAAAAAACTTTTCAATAAGTGGTGACCTAATTCATGAGGAAAGCGGAGAGTATAATATAGCAGCTTCATCTACTTCAGGCCTTTCAGAAGATGGGTCAAACCTTTTAAATCTTATAGAAATGAGACATGACGGACACCTTTTTATGGAAGGTAATCCGGAGGATTATATGAAGGCATTAATATCCACTCTGGGAATAGATACCCAACAAGCCATGCAAATATCAAAGACACAGATTGTAATAATGGGACAGATTGAGAATAGAAGATCTTCTGTTTCTGGTGTGTCATTGAACGAGGAAATGTCAAACATGGTTAAATATCAACATGCTTATACTGCAGCAGCAAAAATGATATCTACTTTAAGTGAAATATATGATACATTGGTAAACCGTGTTGGTATATCAGGAAGGTAGGGAGTATAAATGAGAATCACCAATAATATGCTTATAAATAATATGATGAGCTATATAAACGGCAATCTTGGCAGAATGAATAAACTCCAGAGTCAGTTGGCTACAGGAAAAAAGATCAGCGTGCCATCTGATGACCCTATTGTAGCTGCAAAAGCACTTAAGCTGAGAACTGATGTAGCTGAGGTGGAGCAATTTAAAAGAAATTCCAATGATGCTGATTCATGGATGAGTATAACTGAAAGCTCTATGGGAATGGTAGTTGATGTGTTGCAAAGAGCAAGAGAATTGGCGGTCCAAGCTGCCAATGGCACTATGACACCAGATGACAGGGAGAAGATAAGAAAAGAAGTTGAGCAGTTAAAGGATCAGATAATACATATATCAAATTCAACATATGCCGGCAGGTATGTATTTTCGGGGTTTACTACAGATACTCCGCTGATGAATGAAGATGGAACTTATAAGGTATCGGTTGGATCCAATGAAACCGCTGTAATAAAAAGCGGTTTGATAGATTTGTCAAAAATACCTATTGATAATACTTCATCAAACTTATCTTTTCAAATATGCCTTGATGGTACAAATTATAAGACAGTGCAGTTGCCTGCTAAAAATTATGACGGGGCATTAAATAGTATTGATACCTTGGCTTATGATATCCAGAGTGCTATTAATTCATTTCCCGAGCTTGAAAATGTAAATGTTAAGAATGATGGAGGAAGACTTGAATTTTCTTTAAAGAATACCATCGATTCATATGGAAACAGAATGAAAATGTATATAAAGCGAAGTGACCCTGAGGATTTACTAGATAAAATAAAATTAAAGACAGATCCTGTAACCAATATAACTGTATCAAAAAGCGAAGAAATCAACTATCAAATAGGAATAAACGATAACCTTAACGTAAATGTTCTAGGAACACAGCTCTTTGGCTCAGGCACAAAAAATGATATGGGTGACTTCATGATTTCAATGAATAGGTTTATCGATACATTGACACGACCTAACACTAATTCATTTATTACAGGGCATAATATTGCTGCTAGTGTTACAAGTCCTCTTATACTTACACAGAATAACCAATTTAATATAAAGGTTGACGGAATGACAGATTATACTACCATCACCATACCTGATCCAGGGGGATACACATATGATGGCACTCCCGGAAAAACATTAAATGATATGGTAAGCGGTATACAAACAGCTATAGATGCTGACCCGAGCCTGTTTGATGCGAAGGTTACAGTAAGAAATGAGAATGGCAAGCTGGTATTTTCATCGGAAGGAACAAGGAAAATTACCCTTATGGATGGGCCTGCCAATAACAATGCATTAAGTGCACTTAAGATATATACAAATCTCGATAAGACAGTAACATCACAAAAAGGGGAAGAAGGTATAAGAAATGCAATAACTGAAATGGATCTATTAAGGGACAGGGTTATGAGCGTCCGTTCTGATATAGGTGCTCGTACTAACAGAATTGAGCTTACATTAAATAGACTGGAAAATGATAACATTAACTTTACACAATTAATGAGTGAAAATGAAGATGCGGATATGGCGGAAACAATTATGAATCTTAAGAATGAGGAAAATGTATATAAGGCATCTCTTGAAGGCGGGGCAAGGATTATACAACCATCGCTAATGGACTTTTTAAGATAAGTATTGCAAATATGTAGATTAAAAGTATTGTTAATATAAATCGTTTAAACTGTAAGATCCCATTTAAATGGGTAGATTTGATGGTGTTATATGAGCTTGGAAATAAGTCAGACATATGCAAGGCTTGGTGTTGACAGGACTCAATCAAGCTTTGAAATAAAAACTAAATATGCAACTCTGGAGCTTGATAGCAAAGAGCCCAAAATTAATATACGAACAGAGCTTCCTAAGGTTGAAATAGATCAGTATGAATGTTTTGCAAGTGCAGGCCTTAAAAACCCTCTGGATTTAACAGAGGACATGGTTGAGCGAAGTAAGGAAAATGCAATTGAGTATATTGGTAAAATTGCTGCAGACGGAGATATGCTTGCTGCTATTGAAAAAGGCGGCCACCCAATTCCAGAGATAGCTGCAAGGGATGCATACCCTCAGCATGAATTCGGCATGGTTACAATCCCTTCAACTGGCCCAAAGATTACAGTTACAGGTTCTTTGGAGATTGAGCCTGAGAGAACCAGTGAAGGAGCAAATAACGGGGTGGATGCGGTCTATACACCTGGGGAATTGGATATTAGGTATACCCCTGATAAAATAAGGTTTTATATGGAGCAGTATGCATCAGTTAATATAAAATATATACCTGAGAATAATATTGATGAAAAAGTATGAAGCTTTTTTATAAATGCATAATAATTATTATTATTGTAAAATTATTGTAACGGGCCTTCATTAATGATAGAATAGTATTGATTATTGATGAGCCCGACAGTTTAAATGAGGAGGAAAGTTCATGCTACTTAACACTAAGCACTTCGGGCAAATTGAAATTGACGAAAAAGGTATAATTGATTTTCCTGAAGGATTACCAGGGTTTGAGGATGTTAAAAAATTTGTTTTGCTGTCCAATACAGGGGATAATTATATGTTCCAATGGCTACAAAGTGTGGACAAGCCAGATTTGACTTTTGTTGTTATTGACCCTAAATATATCAAAGAGGATTATGAGGTTGAGGTTCCAGATGAAGAGATTGAAGAACTGGAGTTGGATGAAAAAAGCGATACTACAATTCTTAGTATTGTAGTCGTACCGGAAGATATTGCACAGATGACTGCCAATTTAAAAGCACCCATAATTATCAATAATATAAATAAAAAAGGTAAGCAGATTGTTTTGGATTGCAAGGATTATAACATTAAGCACTATATAATGCAGGAGCTCAATCAAAGGGGAGGATGAACCTAGTGCTGGTACTTACAAGAAAGAAAGAGCAAACAATAATTATTGGAGATAATATTGAGATAACTATTGTGGATATACAGGGGGATCAGGTTAGAATAGGTATTAATGCACCAAAGAATATAACTATACACAGAAAAGAGGTTTATCTGGAGATTCAGGATGAAAATAGGAGGGCTGCCGACTTTAAAGGAATACCTGACAATAGATTGCTTGATAGGAAAGATAAGTGAAATGAGTCTGATTAATTCTACTATATTTAGTTGGATATTTCAGCTGAAGATATTTATACATAACTAATAATTAAACACATTTTTATAAATGTAGGAAAAGCACACCTGTAAGGTGTGTTTTTTTAGTGTCATATAAAAAGTAATTATTGCTAACAAAATTATTAATTATTCTGTTAAGGAAACATGAGGTTTACACGATATATATTATAGGAAAGTTCAATAGATATTCAGCTAGGCTGGCCGGGTAGTTGAACATTTATTGAATAGTTAAACTTGGGAATGGATTCCCTAAACAAAATCAAGGAGGAGTTTATTATGAGGATAAATCATAATATAGCATCATTAAACACTTATCGTCAGTTGTCCAGCAATAGTGCGAATGGACAAAAATCTTTGGAAAAACTGTCATCGGGTCTCCGCATCAACCGTGCAGGTGATGACGCAGCAGGTCTCGCAATCAGTGAAAAGATGAGAGGTCAGATCAGAGGTTTGGAGCAGGCATCCAGAAATGCTCAGGACTCCATATCGATGATTCAGACGGCAGAAGGTGCTCTCAATGAAACTCAAAGCATCCTTCAACGTATGCGTGAGCTGTCTGTTCAATCCTCAAACGATACAGCAACAGATGTTGACCGTTCAGCTATACAGAAGGAAATCACACAGCTTAAGTCTGAAATAGACCGTATTTCCAATGATACTGAGTTCAACCAGAAGAAACTATTAAACGGTAGCCTTGCTACAGGTACTACAGCTCAGGGAGCAAAAGCTCATTCTGTAGCTATGGACAGAGGTGCAGTAGCCTCTAAATCAGGTAATGTTGATGGACAAAATGCAATTTACCAGGCAACAGTTGCAGCAGATCCAGGAGTTAAAGGAGCTGTTGAAGCAGGGACAGCATTCTCCACTTCAAATGGTGGTGCCAAGATAATTACTGGTATGAATGACGAGGTCAAGATTACTGTTGGTGACAATTCATCAGTTATAAAGATGACTGGTGATACTGCTGCTAATGGTGGTAAGGCTTATAATATTGATGAAGCAATTACTGAATTGAATTCAAAAGTAGCGGCAGATTCTACCCTTGCAGGAAAAGTTACTTTTGCAAAGAACGATGCGGGTACAAAAATTGTCCTTAATGCAGTGAACACTGGAGATAGTGTGTCCATTGGTGAAGGAACTGCAGGGCAAAGTGCACTTGGAGCATTAGGATTTGACAAAACCATTTCAGCAACCACTGGTGCAGCAACATTTACTGATGGTGCTGCTACCAATGGTTCTATTGCACAGTTCAGTATAACTATAGGTGGTGTTACCAAGTCATTTGACTTAACCTCCGCTACCGATAATGGTGGTACAGGTCTTGCGACTGTTGGTGCAACAGATACTGCTGCGAACCTCAATACAGCTTTAAATCAGCATGTGAATCAAGCCTTTTTTGGTGATAAAGCTGCCGGTAAGATTGTATTTTCAGGAGCTTCCGCTGCAGCTAGGACGGTCACATTTGATGCATCCATAGCTGATGATATTACAAATATCCAGATTTTTGACAAAGATTCAACACAAACAGGGGCTGCAACTTTATTTGGTGCACTAACCAATACTCAAACTACTAATACAAATTCAGTAACATATGGTAAAGCAGCTACTTCTGCAGCTACGATCGGAACAGTAATAGTCAAAGATTCCAATGATAAATTTAATTTAACTGTAGATACAGGATCAGCAGAAACAATTACTTTAACAGCAAAAACCTATTCATCACGCTCAGAGCTTGTTGATGAGATTAACAATCAAATACAAGCAAATGCAAATCTGAAGGATAAAGTTACAGCTACATTGGACACAGATAATACTTTAAAGTTTGTGTCGGCCAGTACTGGAACTACTTCAGAGGTCAAGGTTGAAGCTCCTTCTACAGCAGCTCAATCTGCATTATCAGCACTAGGCTTTAAAGGAAATGTGCAAACATCAATAACAGGTGGGACTTTTGATGGAAACTTTGCAACAGCTTCCGATGCTAAATTTAAGATGACTGTTGGTGCACTTACAAAGGATATTGATTTCAGCACAGGTTCAGGAATAAGTTCAAATACTAGTATTACAGCTGCTAGAGATGCAATCCAAACTGCTGTTAATGATGCTTTTGGTGAAAATGTAGTAAAAGTTGATATTAACGATGGAAAACTCAGATTTACAAATATGGCAGCAACAGATTCATTTGCTATAAAAAATGACAGCATAGATACTGCTACTGATACAATGACAGGAGCAACAAAACTTCTTGGCTATGCATCATCAGATGGTAAGATCACAAGTACGGTAGACATCACAGGTGCAAAAGCCGGAGAGGAGTTTGTAATGAGTGTTGGTGGCAGTACCAAGGTTGTAACAGTTGGGGCTGGTGCTAACCAAACCGAAAACATAGCAGCATTACAAACAGGTCTTGACAATGCTTGGGGAACTAATGTATTCAAGGTTGCTGCAAATGGAAATGGTTTTGATATTGAATCTACATTAAATAATGTTGATGTATCAATAAATGCAGATGGTGGAGGCCATACCGGTGGTGCAATGTATTTAACAACTACTGGTACTGGTGTAAAATTTACCCGTATGGCAAATGATTCATTAACACTTGATAATACGAGTACAAAAGGAACAGCAGCTGAAACAGCAGGTGATCTACAGGAAACTACCAAACTGGTTAACTTAACAGATAACGATGGATTGAACCTTGGTCTTACTTCAGGAAATGTAATTACAGTTTCCGGCACCAAGGAAGGTGTTGAGTTTTCTTCAAAGTTAACAGTAACCGATAATACAACAGTAAAAGAGCTTATGACAGCTATGCAGGCTGTACCAGAACTTGCCGCCGGATCTATAAAACTTAATGAACAAAGCGGACAGCTAGAGTTTGAGGGTGCTTCAGGTGCAGCAAACAACATCAAAAATCTGAAGTTGACTGCACAGAAATCAGCCACCGATAATACCGGGGTAAATACCTTCAACAATAAGGCAGGGAACTTTATACAGACTCAGGAAGCTCAGGATACCCGTACTGGAAATGAAGTTCAGTTCCAGATTGGTGCAAACCAGAGCCAGGTAACCAATCTGGGTATCAATGACATGAGTGCAAAAGCTCTTGGTGTTGATAAAATAGATGTTTCATCTGCAGCAGGTGCAGGTGCTGCCATTACATTGGTTGACAACGCTTTGGCTTCTGTTTCAAATGAACGTGCAAAACTTGGTGCTGTTCAGAACAGGTTGGAACACACTATCAATAACCTGGCAACATCAACTGAAAACTTGACTGCATCTGAATCACGTATCCGTGACGTAGATATGGCTAAGGAAATGATGGAGTTCACAAAGAACAACATTCTGTCCCAGGCAGCTCAAGCTATGATGGCTCAGGCCAATCAGCAGCCTCAGGGAGTTCTGCAGCTCCTCAGATAATTATACTAATACAAAAAGAGACTCTGGATAATCCAGGGTCTTTTTTTGTATTAGTAATAGTTTATGTTTATAGAGCCAAACAATGAGTGATTTTGCGTCCTATTTATTAGTCAAATGATAAGATTTATTCTAACTTATTTACGTATTACAGGAAAATATTTGTATAATAATTTTAAACAAATATGCCGATATGCTTTTTAATAAAATATTTTATAGAGGTGGCTTATGGGAGAGAGAAAAAGATCCATACTTGTACCGCAATACATTGAAGGGTTTAAATGTATTGGGTCGGCATGCGAAGATAGCTGCTGCGTAGGTTGGAGGGTAGATATAGATAATGAAACCTATCGTAAGTATCAAAAAGTTAAAGATGATGAGCTTGTAGGGTTATTTGAGCGGTATATAAATAGAAACAGGGCAGTTGGGCATAATGACTATAGTTATGCCAAAATTAAGCTTTTACCGGATTTAAGGTGCCCGTTTTTGGATAGTGACAGTTTGTGTAAAATACATTTGAAACGTGGTGCTGAATATCTTTCTAATGTATGTGCCACATATCCAAGGCTGACAAATGTTGTTAACGGTACACTTGAAAGAGCAGCTACCATGTCATGCCCTGAGGTGGCAAGACTTGCACTTCTTAATCCCAACCAAATGGAGTTTGATGAGATGGAAGAGTCCTATAACACAAGGAATATAATAAAAACAGACCTTAATACAAGAGACTTAAAATTCAATAACAAGTTCCAAAAGTATTTTTGGGAGCTTAGGATATTTATAATAAGCCTTGTACAAAACAGAAGATTCAGGTTATCAGAGAGGCTGATTATTCTCGGAATGTTTTTTAAAAAGTTACAAGAGTATTTGGATGAAGAAAGAATTGACGATATACCAGTATTAATAGGGGCATATGTAAATCATTTGGAAACCGATGTATTTGATGAAAACATTAATGAAATTCCAGTCCAGTATAATATACAGATGGAGCTTTTAAAGGAGTTGGCTGATAGACGTTTTTCGCTAGGTATAAGTAGCAAAAGGTATATTGAGTGTTTTACTCAGTTTATTACTGGCATAAATTACAAGCTTGAGGATACCATGGAGCAAAACGGGGAGAGGTACAGGTTTGCATGGGAAAATTATTATGAGCCATATATGAAAGAGCATGAATATATATTGGAAAATTACATTGTGAATTACATTTTTTCTACACTTTTTCCAATTAGTGATGAAAAAAACATTTTTGATACCTATATGGTTATGATACTTCACTATGCTCTTATTAAGATGATGCTTATAGGTATGTCGGAGTTTCACAAGGGACTTACAGACGAACTTGTTATAAAATTAATACAATCTTTTGTAAAAACTATAGAACATAACCAGCAATTTATTCAGGATATTACTGAGGTACTTAAACGTAATGATTATAATTCCATGACATATATGGCAATTTTGATAAAGAACTAATATTATATACGGCACGGATATTGGCTAAAGATACCATACTACATAAAGACAGGGAAAAGGCGAACCGAAAGTAGTGTTTGCCCAAGTCATTTATTAAATGTGGTTTGTGTCTTTAGTTTTTTATTGTCAGGAAAGTACTTGACACCATCCATTAATAAGTGTTTAATAAAAGTATCTTATTGTTTAATAAATTGTGCTATTCTAAAGCAATCCTTAAAATTTTTAATGGTTTGTTGTTCTAATTATAAATAATCGGGTTTTATGTAACAGCAGGTATAAGTTTTTTGTTTGACTATATCTTATAAGTATTGATAAGTGAGGGTCATGGATGATTCAGCTTGAAACTGCAGTAGTTACTACTTCGCGTGCGGATTACGGTCTTTTATATCCTTTGATAAATAAATTATTCATGGATAGTTTCTTTAATATCAAGCTAATTGTGACGGGAAGCCATCTATCTTCTGTTTTTGGAAATACAATCGATCAGATTATAAACGATGGTTTTACCTCTCTATTAAAGGTACAAACATATAACGGAAGAGATGATGAAAAAGGTATAACAGCAGCTGTAGCAAAAGGAATTATTGGCTTTTCAGATTTGTTTTCAAAAAAAAGATTTGATCTTATTATAGTTTTGGGCGACAGGTATGAACTGTGGTCAGTAGTTGTTGCAGCTGTTATACACAAGATACCAATTATTCATATTCATGGGGGAGAAAGCACAGAGGGAAGTACTGATGAGGTTGTAAGGCATTCTGTTACAAAGTCTGCTTCCATACATTTTCCATCCATATCCCAGTATGCAAGAAGGATAATTGCCATGGGGGAGAATCCAGAAAGAGTATTTACAGTGGGAGCTTTGGGAATTGATAACATAAAAAACTCAAAGCTTATGGAAATTGATGAGCTGTCAGAAAGCCTTGGGGTAGATTTTAAAAAAGGTGTAGCCATTATGACCTTTCATCCCGTGACAATGGATAACTATAATGCAGCAGCAGCACAAGTTAAAGAACTTCTAGATACCTTGACTGATATTGGCATATATACCATTATGACAATGCCAAACGCTGATGCAGGAGGAAATTCCATATATATGTGCATGGAGGATCATGTGAAAAGGTTTCCGGACAAGTTTAAGATTGCTAAAAATATGGGAAGCGTTGTTTACTTAAGTGCAATGAGGCATGCACATATGATGATTGGAAACTCATCCAGCGGAATAATAGAAAGTGCTTCTTTCAAGCTCCCGGTAGTGAATATAGGTGACAGACAAGCTGGGAGATTAAGGCCGGAAAATGTTATTGACTGCTCATGCAATAGAGCGTCAATAAAGGAAGCAGTGAAAAAGGCATTATCAAAAGAGTTTATAAAAGGGCTTGAGAATGTTACCAACCCATATGGTGACGGTAATACAGCGGATAAGATAATAAAAATATTAAAGGAAATTGATTTTGGAGAAAAGGAAAAACTATTAAAGAAAAAGTTTTACGATATATAAAGGTTCCTTTAAAAGGGGTGTATAATCTTATGAATAAATCACCAGGATATATTAAAGGAAAGAATAGTAAAGAGGCTGGAGAACTCTTTGTATTTAAGAAAAGACCTGTTTGCATACAAAGGGAAAATTATGTTGTCCTAATGGCAGGGGGAAGAGGAAATAGACTTAAGCCCCTTACAAATGAAATCCCAAAGCCTATGTTAAAGGTAGGAAATAAGCCTATACTTCAAATAATAATGGAACTTTTTAAGAGTTATGGGTTTGAGAATTTTATTATATCTATAAATTACCTGGCGGATATAGTAGAAGGATATTTTGGTGATGGAGGTAGTTTTGGTGTAAATATAGAGTATTTCAGGGAATCCAAAGGTCTTGGAACAGCAGGTTGTATACGGCATTTGAAGAAATATCTTAAGAAACCGTTTTATGTTATGAATGGTGACGTTATTACCAAGCTGAACGTTGAAAGCATGATGAAATATCATATAGATAATAAATTTGACCTTACCATAGGAGTTAAGAAATACCAATATACGCTGCCCTATGGGGTTGTAAATACAGATGGCGGCAAGATAAAGAGTATTGTGGAGAAGCCTGTAGAGTCCTGGCAGGTAAATGGTGGAATTTATTGCCTTATGCCCCATATAATTGATTTGATACCTGAGGATGAAAGCTTTGATATAACTTGCCTTATTGAAAAGTGCATAAATAATGGGGCAAATGTAGGTGCTTATGAAATAAATGATTACTGGGTGGATATTGGTCATATTGAAGATTATTACAAGGCAAACCATGAGTATGCATACATTTATGGCGATTGTGGCGGATATATGTAATATATAATGTAAAAAGTATAAAGTAGCAGTAAATAAAGCTGTATAAATTAAGAGGTTTAACATGAAACAAGATAATGGGAGTACCCCCATTATACTAATGGGGGCAGGAGGTCATTCACGGGTTATCATTGATATGATTAGAATGTACTATAATAATCTGAATGTAATAGGAATATTAGATAAAGACCCTTCAAAAAGAGGCATCCATATTGATACTGTGGAAGTTATAGGTTCTGATGATAAGCTTTTAGAGTTAAAGAAAAATGGAACTGAGACTGCCTTTATATCAATAGGACTTCTTTATAACTTTAAGCCGAGAATGGAGCTTTATAACAATTTAGAAAGAATGGGCTTTAAGTTTCCCAATCTTATACATGGAAAAAGTGTTATATCAAGGAATGTCTATATGGGACTTGGAAATGCAGTTATGGCAATGGCGGTAATAAATGCAGGAAGCAGTATAGGCAAAAATTGCATTATAAATACTGGAAGCATTGTTGAGCATGAAAGTATAATAGGTGACAATGTGCATATTGCACCAGGCTCAATTATTTGCGGTGGCGTGCAGATTGGCAGTCACACATTGATAGGTGCAGGCTCTACTGTTATACAGGGGGTTAGGATAGGCAATAACGTTATTGTTGGAGCTGGAAGTGTTGTGACAAAGGATATTCCCCCTTTCTCAAGGGTTGTTGGAGCTCCTTCAAGGTTCATTTGATGTGAGAAATAAAAAACCGTGCTGCGGATTTAAAAAGGTGATGATATGTCAGTTTTTATTATAGCGGAGGCTGGTGTGAATCATAATGGCGATTTGGAAACGGCAAAACTTCTAGTGGATGCGGCAGTGGATGCAAAATGCAATGCTGTGAAATTTCAGACTTTTAAAACCGAAAAGCTTGTAACAAAAAGAGTTTCAAAAGTGGGTTATCAGATACAAAATACTCATGAGTCAGGAACCCAGTTTGATATGTTAAAAAAGCTGGAATTAGGAGAATATGAACATAGGGTGCTTTTTAAGTACTGCAAAGAGAAAGGAATCGGATTTATGTCAACACCTTTTGATGAGGAATCTGCTGACTTTCTTGAGGAGCTGGGAATGGATATATTTAAGATACCTTCAGGGGAAATTACAAACAAATATTTCTTAAAGCACATTGCAAGAAAGAATAAAACTATTATATTGTCAACAGGGATGTCAACTTTTGAGGAAGTTGAAGAAACTGTGGGATGGATTTATGAGGAAGGTAACAGGGATTTAGCACTTTTACATTGTACATCCTGTTATCCTGCTCAGTATGATGATGTTAACCTTAAGGCTATTATTACCCTTAAAAACTGCTTTAATCTCAAAACAGGCTATTCGGATCATACGCTTGGAACAGAGATAACTATAGGTGCAGTTGCTATAGGTGCTGAAATTATAGAAAAACATATAACATTGGATAGAACAATGAAAGGACCAGATCATAGGTGCTCTTTAGAACCTGAAGAATTTAAAAGAATGGTACTTTCCATAAGAAATATGGAAGCAGCTCTGGGAGACGGAATTAAAAAACCTGCGGAAAGTGAGCTTGAGGTTAGAAATCTTGCAAGAAAATATATAGTAGCTGATAAAAGAATTTATGCCGGGCAAAGAATATCCAGGAATATGCTTTCATTAAAAAGATCAGGGGGCGGTATTGAGCCAAAGTATATTGATGGAATTGTTGGAGCTGTTGCTGTAAGAGATTTGGAACAAGGTGCCATAATAAAAGAGGGAGACTTTGAACTATATGTTTCGCAATAATCATTGTGCATTTTTAAAGCGGCCTAAAGTGGAGGGATAATTTTGCAAACAAACTGGAAGGTTTGGGATAGCAATAAGGAATATGGGGATTGTTTCTATAGGAGAGCCATAGGAGAACTTCCGGAAATGGAAAGTAGTAAGAGGATGGCCAAAGAAATCAAAAAGGTTATAAAACCCAATGAAAGTATATTAGATGTAGGTTGTGGAGCAGGTCATTATTATAAAAGTTTAATACGTGAAATAGGACACAAATTCTGCTATAGAGGTATTGATAGTACTGAATACTATATTAATCTGGCAAAGAAAGCATATAAGGATTGTGATGAGATAGAATTTGCTGTTTCGGATATTTACAGCTTAAATTTCCAAGACTCTTTATATGATATAGTAATGTGTAATAATGTTCTTCTTCATTTGCCATCTATTGAAAAACCTCTTAATGAACTTGTAAGGGTAGCCAGAAAGCATCTTTTTGTAAGGCTTTTATGTGGTGACAGAGCTTTTAGAATAATGGATATAAATCCAGATAAAGAAGAATACAATGATGACGGAGAACCTGTTGAATTTAGCTTTCTAAATATTTATAGCAGAAGATACATTGATAGAATACTTGGTAGCAATAAAAAGGTTGTTAAATGGAGTATTGAAAAGGACAATGAATATAATAAAGAAAACATAGTGAATTCTTCAAAGGAAAACAGCGTTTTTTTCAACAGAACAAGTGTCATGGAAGGTTGGCAGATAAATGGATATATTTTGATGCCGTGGGTTGTTTTAAAGATTGAAGTATCTGAATACGATAAGAAAATATAAAATCATATAGGAATTTTTAAAAAACAACCTTAGAGACACCAATACTAAAAAGGAAGATAGCAAAATGAACCATCATATTCACTGTATAATTCCAGCAAGAAAAGGATCTAAAAGGTTGGTTGGTAAGAATACGAGGCTTTTACTGGGAAAGCCTCTGATTTCTTGGACAATTGAAGAAGCTATTAGGTCATCAGGTATTGCCAGCATCACCATTTCAACAGATGATGAGTCTGTTATGGAAATAGCTAAGAACTATGGTAAAAGTATTGAAATTTTAAAAAGACCTGAAATACTGGCAGCAGATGACACTACGACAGTAGATGTAGTACTTCACTTTGTATCATGGTTGAATGATAAGGGGGAAAATGTAAAACACATTATGCTTTTACAACCCACATCTCCTTTGAGGACTGCAACTCATATTGATGAAGCGGTTAATAACTACTTCAGTAACTTGGATAAGATAGATTCCCTTATATCTGTTACAAAATCAGCGCATCCTCCATGGTGGCAACGGAAGATTGGCGAAAATGGAGTTTTGGAAGATGTTTTTAAATATGATAAATCAAAGTATAAAAGGTCTCAAGACTTTCCACAAACCTATATTGTGAATGGGGCTATATACATTATAAAAGCCGAGAGCTTTATAAAATATAAAGGGTTTGAGACTGACAAGACACTTGCTTATATTATGGAAAGTAACTGCTCTATTGACATAGATACCGAATTTGATTTAATGCTGGCTGAAAAAATAGCAAAAACATATTATTAATTATAAATAATTTTAAAGGATGAGCAAATATGCGTGATAAAAGTATAAAGATACCTGTAGATCAAAACTTTAATCAGTTTAAAAGCAAACGTGCTTATGAATTGGAAGACCAAAAAGGCGATGAGTACAAGAAGTACAGGGAAAAGTGGGTTCAAAATCCAAAGAATTTTATTTTGGAGGATGGACCCATTAATCTGGATATTGAAATAACCAACTGCTGCAATTTGAAGTGCCCAATGTGTCCAAGAACTGTCATGATAAATGACAATGTACCTGTTAACGGAGGAAATTTTAATACCGGGTTTATGGAGTTCTCTTTATATAAAAGCCTTATTGACCAAGCTGTTGAATTAGGGATAAAGGCTGTTAAGCTTAATTGGCTTGGTGAGCCTACTATGCACAAGGATCTTGTGAAAATGGTTGCCTATGCTAAAGATAAAGGCATTTTGGATGTCTTGATAAATACAAATGGTGTGTTTGTAAACAAAAAGATAGCTAAAGAACTAATTGAGGCAGGACTTGATAAGCTTCTTTTCTCGTTTGATTCTCCATATAAGGAAGATTATGAAAAAATAAGGATTGGAGCAGATTACGAAGAAGTTATAGAGAATATCAAGTATGTTAATAAACTAAGAAATGACTTAAATAAGATTAATCCAATTACAAGGGTTTCAATGGTAATGATGAGGGAGAATCAACATCAATTTAAAGATTTTTTAGATATGTTTAAAGATCATGTTGATATTGTAGCATGGTCTGAATACACAAACAAAGAAGAGTTACTTGGGGATGAAAGAAAAAGAATTAAGAGAAAGAAAATTAAAAATTTTGCGTGTGCACAGTTGTGGCAGAGGATGTTTGTATCATGGAACGGCAATATAGCAGTTTGCTGTGCGGATGTTAAAATGGAATATGCAATTGGGAATGCATTTAAAGAAAAATTAAAGGATATATGGAAAAATGATAGATACCAATATTTAAGGAATATGCATATGGAAGGTAAATATGATAGTATTCCAATTTGCAGTAAATGTGATATGCCTGAGTTTTATGAGGAGGCCAAGAAATGATTCCATTAAGCATACCTGAGCTAAGCGGAAAGGAAATTAACTATATTAAGGAGTGCCTTGATTCAGGTTGGGTTTCAAGTACTGGACCATATGTAAAGCTCTTTGAAGAGAGGTTTAAGGAATATGTGGGAGCAAAGTTTGCAGTGGCTGCAATAAACGGTACCTCTGCTTTGCATCTAGCACTTAAGTGTGCAGGTATCGGTGAAGGAGATGAGGTAATTGTGCCGTCACTGACTTTTGCCGCTACTGTTAATGCGATAAAATATTTAGGTGCAGAGCCTGTTTTTGCAGATGTTTCCAAGGATACTTATGTTTTAGACCCAAATAACATTGAGGAGCTTATAGGTCAAAAGACAAAGGCTATTCTCCCTGTTCACTTGTATGGACAACCGGTAGAAATGGATCGGATTTTAGAAATAGCAGGTAAATTCGGACTTAAAGTTATTGAAGATGCTGCACAATCTCTTGGCTCAAAATATAAGGGAAAGTATACCGGAACCATAGGTAATATTGGGTGCTTCAGCTTCAACGGTAATAAACTTATAACTACAGGAAGCGGTGGTATGCTTGTTACGGATGACGAGAAAATCGTAGAATATGCGTTATACTTGTCAACCCAGGCAAAGGATCCAAATTATAAAGGGTTATTTTATCACAGTGAGGTTGGATATAATTATAGGATGTCCAATATTAATGCTGCAATGGGTTTAGCTCAGCTTGAAGATATAGAGCGGAGGATCCAAATCAAAAACAGGATTTCAGGTATTTATGATAAGAATTTAAAGGATATTGACAATATAGTATTACCAGTTAAAAAGCCTTACTGTGAAACCACATTTTGGCTTTATCCGATTCTTGTGGAAGAGGGATATCCATTGAATAAATTACGACTTATGGAAAAACTTTTTGAATTTGGTGTTGAAACAAGATCCTTTTTTATGCCACTTCATCTTATGAAGCCATATAAACACCACAAACATGGGATGATGGGAATTACGGAGCATGTATCAAACCATGGTATAAACCTGCCAAGTTCAATAGGAATTTGTGAGGAGGATCTGATCAGAATATGCAAAGTACTAGGGACTGTTTAATTATAAATTTATATAAATCAAATATAAGAATTTTCCGATATATTTAGTGTAAAGGTAAAGGAAGCAAAGTGTGATTTGAAAATCATGGAGGGGTTTGTTATGAAGATTGATAGCACGGATGCTACCGGGAAAGCTTTATCACTACAACATGATCAGAATTTGAATAAAACTGAAAATAAACAAAATTTGGATCAGAGTCAAGTCACTTCCATTGATCTGAAGAGTTACATGCATATGTCGGACTACCAGAAAAGTGAGCTTCCTATATCCGAAAAAGTAGTTATTGATGCAATAGAAAAAGCAAATAAGGCCATTTCAGGAACAAACAGGAGCTTTGAATTTTCTATCCATGAAAAGACTAAAGCAATAATGGTAAAGGTTGTGGATAACGATACTCATGAAGTTATCAGGGAGATTCCTGCAGAAAAGATTCTTGATATGGTTGCTAAAATGTGGGAAATGGCAGGCATTATGGTCGATGAAAGAAGGTAAGGTACTATGGCTTTAAACAGTATATCAGGATCTAATTTTACCAGTAATAAACTGAGACTTACAGGCCTTGCCACAGGCCTTGATACTGATACTATCATTAGTGGTTTAATGAAAAGTGAAAAGGTTCCTTTGGACAAAATAATGCAGAAGAAGCAATTGGCTGAATGGAAAAGGGACAGTTACAGAGAGGTAACCAATCTTCTTCGTGGATTTAAGGATGAGTTTTTTGACGTATTAAAGCCGTCAACCAATATATTGTCCCAGGCTGGATTAAAAAAGTTTACTGCAACATCCTCAGAAAGTAGTATTGTTACTGCAACAGGCAGTGCAGAGGCTCAAGCCGGAGAACATAAAATCACAGTGACCAAATTGGCAACAGCAGCATCCAAAACAAGCGGGGGCACGGTTACTAGGCCAATGGAAAGTGATGCTGTCATTACTTCTTCTGATATTGCAAATGCAAGCGGTAAAAAAATAAAAGTAACTTTGGATGGGGTTACCAAAGAAATTAGGCTTGGAAGTTATACAGAGTCAACAACTATGGCTCAATTTGCTTCAGATATTGAAAATACTATTGGCAATGAATTTGGAGGAGGCAAGGTTAGGGTCAATGTTACAGGAAGCGGGAACAACAAGCTTACCTTTACTACTGAAGCAGGTGCAAGTAGATTAACATTGACATCACCAGAATCAGGAGATGGATTGACCAGTTTACACATAAGTTCTGGAACTTCAAACAGGCTAAATGTTAGTGATACTTTAGCATCTCTTAAAGGGAAGCTTAAAGATTCCTTTCAGTATACACAGAGCTCCAATGGAAGCCAAAATGTTACGTTCACTATAAATTCCAAAACCTTTACATTTTCAAGTTCAGATACTCTTTCTACAGTTTTGAATACTATCAGTAATGATACAGATGCAAAAGTTAAAATTGTTTATGATGATATAACTGACAAGTTCACTATAAATGCAAAGAGTTTGGGAGCTGGAAATAATATTAATATTGGCGATTTATCAGGTACGTTTTTAAATTCAATGAATCTCACAGATTCCAAACCGGGGCAGGACGCCATAGTCGTTTTAGATGGAAAAAGTATAACAAGAAGCAGTAATAAAATTACCTCAAATGGTGTAACATATGATCTCATTAAAGAGAGTACTGAAGAACAGACAATATCTTTAAAGACTGATACTGACGCTGTTTTTAATAATATAAAGAATTTTGTAACAAAGTATAATAGCCTTATTGAAAACCTTAATGGTAAACTTACTGAAAAGCACAACAGGGATTATCAGCCGTTAACAGAGGACCAGAAGGCTGAATTGTCAGAAGATCAGATAAAAAAGTGGGAGGAAAAAGCAAAATCAGGTCTTTTGAAAAATGACAGTTATGTAACTAAAGTAGTAACTAGTATGAGAACAGCTCTATATGACAGCGTAAGCGGCATAACTACCAGACTAACGGATGTTGGTATTACTACAGGATCATATTCAGATAAGGGTAAGCTTATTATTGATGAAGAAAAATTAAAGCAGGCTATAGAATCAAATCCAGACGGTGTGATGAATTTATTCAGCAAGAAATCAGACAGTCAACCATATTACACCCGCAATCTATCAGCTTTGGATAAAAAAGCAAGGTATAATGAGGAAGGTTTGGCACATAGGATGTATGATATCATAGAAGATAATATATCAACAATCAGGGATTCAGAGGGGAAAAAGGGATTCCTTCTGCAGGTAGCAGGAATTTCAGGAGATGCATCGGAATATTCAAATACTATCTATACACAAATTAGTCAGTATAACATACAAATTGACTCATTGGCAGATAAGTTGATTGATAAGGAAAATAAGTATTATGAAAAATATGCTGCACTTGAAGCAGCGATGTCTAAGATGAATGATCAAAGTAATTGGTTAATGAGCCAGTTTGGTAATTCAGGCGGATAATAGATTCTTATTATATTGTTCATATTATAATAGAGAGGATTGCGTATAACATAATAATACCGGAGGGATATATATGATAGCCAATAAAGCTACAGAGCAGTACAAAGAGAATTCAATATTTACAGCCAGTCCAGAGGAATTGACACTAATGCTTTATAATGGATTGATTAAATTTATTATGCAGGCTCAAATGGCAATTGATGAGAAAAATATTCAAAAAGCACATAATTGTATAATAAAAGCAGAGAATATCATTTGTGAGTTTCAGGCAACATTAGACAAGAATTATGATGTATCAAATAATTTGGCACTTATTTATGATTATATGAATAGAAGACTTGTAGATGCAAGCATTAAGAAAGACAAGGAGATACTAAACGAAGTTCTTGGGTTTGCCAAAGATCTAAGGGATACTTGGACCCAGGCTATGAAATTGGCTAAGCAACAAATACCAAAAGCCCAACAGATGGCAAAATAGGAGAGCAATATGGATAACACTAATAAGAGCACTTTTGACAAAAGTCCTGAAGCTTATATAGAAAGGCTTCTGGAAATAACAGATAGTAAGTATACATGTTTACAAGAGATGCTTGAGCTGACAAATGAACAGGCTAATGTTATAGATGGAGATCAAATAGCAAGGCTTGAAGAAATTATAGATAGCAAGCAGAAGATAATTGAAAAGGTTGATAAGCTTGATGATGAATTTGAAGTGTATTTTCACCGCCTTAAATCGGAAGCTGGCATTAAAAGCGTTGATGAGCTAAAAACCAGCGAGGTAAAAGGTTTAAAGGAATTAAAAAAATCCGTATCCAATGTGATGGGAATTTTAAAGGAATTGTCGGATATGGAAAAATCCAATGGCAATAAAGCAAAAAAAGTATTGGGAGACATTGGAAATGAATTGAAGAATATAAATGTTGCCAAAAAAGTCAATTCAGCTTATGGATCAATACCACTGCAGACTGAATCCTACTTTATAGATAAGAAAAAGTAAAGCGTCATATCCAATCCATGCTCAATCTGTATTGGTATCGTTGCATTTGTTACCCAAATGAGGTATAATTATAGTATATATTTTTATGTCAACTGACAAGGGCAAACTTACCGAAAGGTAAGGACGCAAAGTCATGGGCCTTAGGCTATTACTAAATTAAAAGTGTAACTAAACACTTTTAATTTATATGAAAAGCGATGGTTGCCAGATTACCGGATGAAGCATTTCTATTATTAAGTTTATATCACTATTCTCATTATTCAGATCTGGTTTCCTTCAGACTGGAGGAGATTTTTTATGAAATCCAATTTAAGAGTATATTTTATTGTACTGGTTATCATTGCAGTTTTTATTGCTGTGCCGGGAATTATTTACGCTGATGACTCAGCAGCATCGCCTATTGATTTGGCTGATAAAGTCAAAACAGCCATGATGTCCAAGAGCTCTACCTATGCAATACAATATACCGGAGATGTATCTATAAAAAATAATGTCAAGAGTATGTTTACAGAAATTTTTAGCTCCGATGATTATTTGCACTACACCACTAAATCTTATGGAGCAACTATTTATGGTGCTGCAGGCAACTTAACTATGAAATTTAATTTTTCCTATTGGGAGACTTTGGAACAGTCCCTGTTTGTTGAAGCAAAAGTTGCTGAGGTATTAAATCAAATTATAACTCCTGATATGAATGACTATCAAAAGGAAAAAGCAATTCACGATTGGATTGTTTCTAATGTAGCGTATGACGTTTCTCTTGGGCAGCATTCTGCTTATGCAGCACTAGTACCTCCTTATAAGACTGTCTGTCAGGGATATTCTCTTCTTGCTCATAAAATGCTAAATGAAGCTGGAATAGAAGCAAGGATAATAGAAGGAAAGGCAGGAAGTCAAAACCATTCATGGCTTTTAGTGAACCTTGACGGAGTTTATTACCATCTTGATCCTACTTGGAATGACCCTGTGCCTGATGTTCAGGATAGAATTAAATATGATTATTTTAATTTAACTGATGAAGAAATCAAGGCAAATCATTCATGGACCAAGCCATATCCCGAAGCAAGCACTCCTTTCGTAGATACCCTTAAATCAAAAATAGAAAACGATGCTGAAAATGCGGAAATTTATCAATCCATAATCAATGATTTAGGCTTAGAATACATTGAGGACAATTTGACAGCATCTGATTCTTTGGCATTGAACTCAATGATTCAAGAGGCAATTAAAGAAGAAAAAAACACAATAAAGGTAAGATATACAGGAATGTCTATTATAAGAGATATAAAGGAAGCAGTTCAAGGTGCGGGCAATGTAACAAATTATAGCTATTCCTATACTGATTATATAAGAACGATACAGGTTGGAGATGTTATTCTTGAATTGAACTTTTCATATGAATCCCAGGTTAGTGTAACTGGTATAACACTCAGTGAGAGTTCTATTACAATTGACATGGGAAAGTCTTCGGAAAAACTTATACCAACTGTTATGCCTTCTGATGCAAGCAACAAAAATGTAAAATGGTCTTCGAGTGATACAAGTATTGCAACTGTTTTGGGTGGTGTTATAAAAGGAGTATCCGGAGGGGATGCAATTATTACGGTAGAAACAGTAGATGGCGGAATACAGGCTCAAATCCAAGTTACGGTTTCAGTGCCGGTTTCCAGGGTAAGGCTTGATAAGGCTTATTTACAGTTAAAAACAGACAGTGATGATGTACAGTTGCAGGCTACTGTCTTCCCTGAAGATGCATCTGATAAAGATATTGTTTGGAGCAGTAATAGTGAAAATGTTACGGTAGATGAAAATGGATTAGTGCATGCAGTTGCACCAGGCAAAGCTGTTATTACTGCAACCTCAAGATCTGATCCTTTTAAAAAGGCTGTTTGTACTGTAGTGGTTCCTGTAACAGTACAGGAAGTATCCTTTGCAAAGGATGAAATTACATTAAAACTTGGCCAGGCACCTATCAAGATGATACCTGTAATTACCCCGGCTAATGCTCCTATAAAGACAGTTAAATGGTCTTCAAGCGATGCATCTATCACTACAGTGGGAAGAACAGGAAATTTGATGGCTGTTTCTGAAGGCACCGCAACCATAACAGCAACTTCAATCGATGGAAACAAGTCGGCGTCAATTACGGTTACTGTAATAAGAGGAGTTACAAGCGTAACCGTCAGCAAGAAGTTAGCTACCCTGAAAATTGGTGATCCTGATCTTTTGTTAGAGGCCGCTGTCCTGCCTGATAATGCCACAATAAAGGATATTCTGTGGACAAGCAGCAATGTTAAAATTGCAACAGTTGACGAGAATGGATCGGTTCATGCAGTTGCACCGGGTAAAGTTATAATTACTGCATACTCCAAACAGGACGGAACAAAGAGGGCAGCTTGTACAATAACCGTACCGGTTCCGGTATCCGGCATAGATCTAACCACAACTATAGCTACGTTAAAAGTCGGGCAAATCGGTGTAAGGATTGGAGCAAGAATAATACCCTATAACGCAGCAATGAAAAAGGTGGAATGGTCCAGCAGCGATCCATCTGTATTGGCGGTTAGTGCATCGGGTGTAGTTACTCCGATTAAGGAAGGTGCGGCAACAATTAGTGCAACTACGGTGGATGGCGGCTTTTCAGATTCTGTAGTAATAAAAGTTATATATCCGGTATCAGCTGTTGTTTTGGATAAAACTATCGCAACTATGAAGGTGGGTGACCCCGATTTGACATTGAAGGCAACAGTGTTGCCGGACAGGGCTACCAGTAAGTATGTAGAGTGGAAAAGCAGTAATCCGGCAGTAGCAACTGTTGATGATAATGGAGTAGTCCATGCAATTTCATACGGTAAAACGGTCATTAGTGCTGTTTCCAAGCAGGATCCTTATAAGAAAGGAATTTGCAGTATCACTGTTAAGTAATATATTTTAAGGCATGAATGAAACATTACTTCCGCTATTTTGAACCTTTACATAAAAAAAGAGGTTAGTCTTTGCGACTAACCATGTAAAGGGGGTCAAAATGTATTTTGTGAGGTCCTTAATATTATTGACGGTTATGAAAGTTTTATACAACTTATTTAAAAAAATATGAAAAAATTTTTAAAGGCTCAATATTGGAAGTAATATTTCATTTTTCCTCAATTACTTTTTATATAAAAGACTGGTAATTTTCAATATTACATCTTCCATATCTTTGTTATCACAGTCTATGGTGAAATCACTATATTTTTCATATAGTGGTTTTCTTGCTGTATATAAGCTTTGAAGACTTTGGTTTTGTCCCATTGCAATACCTCGGGTCTTTATATTTTTAATCCGATTTTCAATGGCTTCAAGAGGAAGATCCAAATATATCAAAATTCCATTTCTTTTGAGGTGTTTCATTGATTTTTCACTATAGATAACACTTCCGCCTGTAGCTATAACATGATTTTTTAAATCAGTCTCAAGAATTACACTTTCTTCAATAGACAAAAAACCTTCTATTCCGTTTTTTCGTATGATATTTTGAAGGAAATCCTTTTCTTTTTGTTGTATCAGCAAATCTGTATCGATAAACGGTTTATTGATTGTTTTGGCAAGTAATACACCTATAGTACTTTTGCCTGCTCCAGGCATACCGATTAATATAATGTTTTTATCTTTCATGGTAACTCCTTTTTTTATGTATTCCTTATATTTTACCACATATAAGGTAATAATAAATCATATCTGATAGGGGGTGAATAATTTGGAAGACAATAACAATGAACTGATTTACAATATGGACTTAGATTCCACACTTGAGGAGTTATCTAAGGGATTAAAGGCTGACGAAACTTTGGTATTGGATATAGAAGATGACAGTCAGAATCAAACGGATGTGATTTACGACACTTTGGTCTTGAAGGGGTATAGTGTAATCAGAAACTTTATAAAGGGCAAAAGTATAATTATAGTCAATAAAAATAAGAATCTTTATATTTAGACTAAAGAATTGATAAAATATCTAATATTTTCTTGGATCATACTTTTTATACCTTGTATAGCTGCTGCTGACATTTTGTTTGGTGTTATCAAGTATATTTGTAAACTTTTCAAGCATTTCCTTGTCGGATACCTTTTTGATAGCAGCATTCATTAGAGATTGGAAATCACTGCCTTCTTCAGGGTAAGTAACGGTAGTGGAAAAGAATAAATCGTTAAACTTCAAGTTGAATTCACAAAGGCTTGTGTCAATTTTGGCTGTTATTTTTGTATCTACAACCTTTGCACCTGCCATGTTTGTATTAGGCAATACTATAATTATGTCTTTATTGTTTAAAATGGCATAGTCGGTTACGCGAAGTGACTGCTTGACCTTATCTATTGCTGTGGTATACGCTTTTTCCTTGAGCTGCATGCTGTATATATAATTACTGCTGCCGCCTAAAAGCTTTTCTTCTTTTGGTTTTACAAGAGTTATAAGTACAATAGACAGATGCTGTTTTGTACGCTTGGCCATGTAAAGCTCTTTGGCAAAATATTCTTCAAATGACATAATTATTTTTGCAGTTTCATTTACAATATATTTGAATTTTGCTTCAATTCTAACGAGGCTTCTGATTGAACTCTGAAGCCTCGTCGGATTGACCGGCTTTTCTATATAATCGTTTACCGAATACTTAAGGGCTAAACTTTTTATTTGAGGGTTATTGGGTTTTGCTATAACAATAATTGGAACAGTTTTAGTTTCGGCGTTACTTCTAATCGCTGATATTAAAGAGAAACTGTCCTTCTCAGTAGGGAAATTGATTTCAATTATTATTAGAGAAAAGCATGCAAGTGAAACCTCGATGCTATTAATTTCATTAAAACTTGCCACATCAATTATCTCAAATTTTCCTAACTCTGAAATTATGTATTTCATTTTTTCTCTATCAACCTCGGAATTATCCAGTAACAAAATTTTATTATCCATAAAGCCTTCCAGTTCACAATTTTCATAATTTATAATTTAGATACTTCATATAAATATCGGCAGGTATGTGGATATAAATTACAACAAATTTTTAGGTACTAGGGTATTTTAAAAAATACATTATTCAAATATTTTTTGTATAATATCATAAGTAATTGATTTATCGCTTTTAATACAATAATAAAAAGGCAACAGACTAATATAATAATCTGTTACCTTATTTCTTTAAAAATTACTTTTAAATTTCAGTAGTACTCTCAAATGCAGATGCTTATTGGGGAGCACCATAGAATACAATACCCTTGCTTGAATCGATAGTTACAACTGAACCGCTTTTTAAAATTTTGGTTGCGTTTTCCGCACCTATAACAACTGGTATCTCAAGGGTTAGGCCGATTGTGGCAGCATGTGAACCAGCTTCGCCTTCTTCGACTATTATCCCTGAAGCTCTCTTTAAGAGGGGAAGCATTTCGTTATTTGTGTAAGGTGCAACAATTATGTTGCCGTCAGTAAAGGTTTTCTCCGCTTCTTCCAATGTGCGCACAACACAAAGTTCACCGGTTGTTTGGCCCATGTTTATTCCTGTGCCTTTAACCAGAACTTTACCTACTATGTGTACTTTTAAGAGGTTTGTAGTACCGCTCACACCTACAGGAATACCGGCAGTAATAATTACAAGATCACCATACTGAACATTGCCGGATTCCAATGCTTTTTCAACCCCAACTTCGAACATTTCATCTGTTGTATTTACTGAAGGCACAAGGAAAGGAATTACTCCCCATGAAAGGGCAAGCTGACGCTGCACTTTTGGATGAACTGTAGTCGCAATAATGGGACAGGCAGGTCTGAACCTGGAAATCATTCTTGCTGTTAGACCGGAATGAGTAACTGTTATTATTGCCGATGCAGTAAGATCCATTGCGGTAGTACATGTTGCATGACTGATTGCATTGGTTATACTGGAAGCTACAGTGTAATTTGTTGATGCAAACCTTTTCCAATAATTAATTGAATTTTCAGCTTTTTCTGCAATTTTGCACATGACTTCAACAGCTTCAATAGGGAATTTACCTGATGCGGTTTCGCCGGACAGCATAATGGCACTGGTGCTGTCATATATGGCGTTTGCTACATCACTTGCTTCCGCACGGGTAGGGATTGGGTTTCTTATCATTGAATCAAGCATTTGGGTAGCTGTTATAACAGGCTTACCGGTTTTATAACATTTTTCTATAATGCTTTTTTGAACCAGGGGCACTTCTTCAACAGGTATTTCAACACCCATATCTCCTCTGGCTACCATAATGCCATCGGATACTTTTATGATATCATCAATATTTTTTATGCCCTGGCGGTTTTCTATTTTTGCGATTACATTAATGTCCTGACCACCATATTTTTCAAGAAGTTTTTTTATTTCAACAACGTCAGATGCTTTTCTTACAAATGATGCAGCAATAAAGTCCACGTCATTCTCTATTCCGAATTTAATGTCCTCAATATCTTTTTCTGTAAAAGCAGGAAGGCGAATCTCAACCTCAGGTACATTGACACCTTTTCTGTTGCTTATTACACCACCGTTTATAACGGTACAATGGATATCCTTACCTTTAACTTCTTTAACTTCAAGTTCAACCAGTCCATCATTTATAAGTATTCTTCCACCTTTAAAGACATCCTTGTAAAGATCTTTGTAGTCAATAGTGACTTTGGTGTTGTCGCCGATTATTTCTTTGTTGACTAAAACAAAACTCTCTCCTTCATTAAGTGTTACTTCACCTTTTTCAAAAGTACCTATTCTTATTTTAGGACCTTTCATATCAAGTAAGAGGGCAACAGGTATTCCTAATTCTTCTCTTGCTTCTTTGAAGGAATCGATTCTTTTCTTATGATCTTCATGAGTACCATGTGAGAAGTTCATACGTCCTACATTCATTCCAGCTTTCATAAGTTGTTTAAGCATATCCTTGCTGTCTACAGCAGGCCCTAAAGTACATATTATCTTTGTTTTTCTCATCAATTACCATTCCTTTCGGTTTAACGCCATTTGCAAAAATCATTATTTTTGTACAAGTATATTTAAATTGCAAAATACGCCATTAATTTACATATGTTAAAAAACGTAAGGCAAAAAAATATGCCTTACGTCATTGCTTGCCACAACTCTTAACACCGACTTAACTAAAGTAAAGGGCTATATTTTCTTTTCTCTAAACCCATTGATAAATATATATTATTATTTATCAAAAATCAATATAAATATAGATTTAAATTATTAAACCACAAATAATATGTAACAATTTGACCATTTATGGTATAATATAAGGAATGACTAAAATACTATTACCGATTTCTACGCAGGTTTTGACGAGTTAAGTCAACTCATGAGTGAAATTTATAGCGAATGTTATATTTTTGTTATTACTAAATAGTTTGCGGTGATATATGAAAGGTGTTAAAATATTACATATGGTGAAGCAAATTACTAACGGTTCAACATAATTAAATCAGTAATAGTCTTCTTTTGCCAGAGCAATATAAAGAATTTTTTAACATTATTTTGTGATGGACAAATAATAAGATTGATTTTAACAGATTTGCGGCAGACAAATGTAATTAGTTTACCACTTTTAATATAGATATTATATGGAAAATTATTAATGGAGGATGAGTGTAGGAATGATTAAAAAAGCATTAATTGTCAGTGTATTGTTAACATCAGTATTTTCAGGATGCAGTTCGGATAAGATTTCAAACGAATCCAATAACAGTGCTGGCCAGCCATCGGCTGTTACTTCTTCGGCAGCACCGACACCAACCGGAGCTGCACCATCTTTAGCAGCAAGTAAGCTGAATATAAATAAACCGTCAAAAATTGACCAGTTCAGTGCACCAGAAAAAGATGAGACCATTGCTATAATGAAAACAAATATGGGTGATATTAAGATCAAGTTTTTTTATGATGTAGCACCAAAAGCTGTTGAAAACTTTATAAAGCATGCTCAGGACAAGTATTACGATGGGCTGACATTCCACAGGGTTATCAAGGACTTTATGATTCAGGGAGGAGATCCATCCGGAAGCGGTGCAGGAGGAGAAAGTATTTGGAATAAACCATTTGAGGATGAATTCAGCGATAAGGTTCATAACTACAGGGGAGCTCTTTCCATGGCTAACAGCGGTCCAAATACAAACGGAAGCCAGTTCTTTATAGTACAGTTACCAAAAATTGATGAAAATTCTGTCCAGTTTATGGAGCAAAGCAATTTTTCGAAGGAAGTCATCGATCAGTATAAAAAGACAGGCGGGACTCCGTGGCTTGATAACAAGCACACTGTATTCGGTCAGGTGTTTGAGGGAATGGATATTGTTGATAAAATCGCAGGTGTGAAAGTAAAAAATGACCGTCCCATGGAAGAGGTTTTAATAAATTCTATAGAAATTACAACACAAAAATAATACTGGAAAACAGCATTTTTTAGTATGAGACTAGTAAAGAAGGGCTTTCCTTAGAGATAAGGTTAGTCCTTTTTTACGTGTGAGAAATTATAATGTACTGTAGAAAAACATTAATATTGAGAAAAAAATAAATTTAAAAATATTTGCAAATTATAAGACATTTTTAAATTTTATTCGTAACTAATGATAGAAGAACAATTTATTTTGAAATGGCTAAAATCTTTTGGATTTTAACAAATTATATAGAGGTACGAATACTTAAGGAGGAATATATAAATGGTAAAAAGGTTATGTCGCTCTAGAGAGAATAAAGTTATTGCAGGGGTATGCGGTGGTATCGCGGAATATTTCTCAACAGACCCTACAATTGTAAGACTTGTGTGGGGAGCAACATTTTTTTTAGGTGGAACAGGATTTATTGCTTATATTGTAGCTGCTATCATAATGCCCAAGAAAGAATTTGACAGCCATGGAGATTTTTTTTCCAACAGTCGCAGTGATGAATTCGATTATCCAAATGGAAGTGAATTCGATAAACACTTTTATGCAAAGACAGGAAGTGGTGAATTCGATGCTTCCGGTGATTATAAAAGAAGTAAACCTGATAAGAAGATTTTTGGAATAATATTGATTGTATTAGGTGCTTTCTTTTTAGCAAAAGAGTACTTAAAATGGGTGGATGATCAGGTACTTATTCCTTTTCTTCTGATCGTAGTAGGATTGGTGTTTATATTTGGCAATAGGAGGAGATTTTAATGAAAACAGAGAAAATTGGGTTTGGGGTTTTTCTACTGGCAGTTGGGGTTATTTGGATACTTGTCAGTTTCAATGTTATTAGTTTTAATTATATAACAGCATTCTTCGCATCATTTATCAAGCTTTGGCCGCTAATTCTTATTGTTGTGGGTTTAAACCTGGTATTTAAATATAATTCTGCTTTAAAATTGGTATCATGGGTTTTATATTTTGCAATTTTAATTTCCTATGGCGTAATAGCCAATCCTAAGCTTGGATTTGAGGGTGTTAAGATTGACTTGCATTTAGGTGATAAAATAGATAAAGACCATATAAAATATAGTCAAAAACTGAATGAAGCCACTAAAAACGGCAAATTTGATATTTCACTAGGTGCAGCTAAAATAAATATTGGCGGAAAAACTGAAAATTTATTTGATGCTGATGTCCCCAAAAGCGTAAAGCTTAAAAAGACCGACTATTCAAGTGACAACAGTAAAGCTGAAATATACTTTGGAAAAAATGACGATTTTGATTTCCGAAATCAGGAATCCAGTTTCAGGTTAAATAAAGATTTAATATGGGATGTTAATGTTAAGTCAGATGTATTGACCGGTAAATTGGACATGACAGACCTTAAAATTAAAAAACTTGACTTGGATGTTAAAGCTTCAAGTGTAGATATGATATTTGGCTCAGGTTATGATAAAACAAACGCGGAGATTGACGCTAAAGCTTCAAATATAAATATCACAGTTCCTAAGAATTCAGGAGTGCGTATAATAATAAGCGGAAAGTTAAATAACACAAACTTGGATAAGTTGGAATGGAACAATGATAAGAATGTGTATGAATCCTCCAATTATGATAAGGCAGAATCCAAGATAGACATGGAAATGGATATGGATGTATCAAATTTAAAGGTTTATCTTATAGACTAAAATCCCCCTTAAAAGAGGTCTTGCAGAAATTATTTTGCAAGGCCTTTTTTAAGGGAAATTTAGGCATAATTTTTAATAATTTTATTAAAATAGTGGTAATATGCGTTGATATTTATTAAAATAGTATTTATACTATATTAAAGTGCCTTCAACTACAATTAGTCATGATTAAAAAATAACATACGCTATGAATTTTGCTCATGTATCGACTTAACTTGTCAACACCCAAGATGCATGGCGAGCAGTTTAGCGAAGCTAAACAACTAGCCGCTACAATAAGCGTGAGTAATTTTTCATTCATGTCTCAATAAATATTAAAAATGGACAATTTAGTTAAGGAATGAATAAAACAAAGAGATATTTTTGCGGATTTGGTACTTTTTATACGGGAGGAAAAACATGAGTGATAATGATGTAATATCTTATTCAAATTTCATTCAGGATATTATTACTGATGATCTTAAAACCAATAAGAACGGTGGCAGGGTAGTAACCAGGTTCCCGCCTGAACCAAACGGTTATTTGCATATTGGGCATGCAAAGTCAATATGCATAAACTTTGGCCTTTCCATACAGAACAAAGGGAAATGTAATTTAAGATTTGACGATACCAATCCTGTTAAAGAAGATGTAGAATATGTCGATTCAATTCAAACTGATGTAAAATGGTTGGGCTTTGATTGGGAAGACAGGATGTACTACGCGTCAGACTATTTTGAAAGAATTTATAATTGTGCAGTAGAGCTTATAAAGATAGGAAAAGCATATGTTTGTGATTTAACTGCAGATCAGATTAGGGAATATAGAGGAACTCTCACTGAGCCAGGAAAGGATAGCCCTTTTAGGAATCGTTCGGTGGAAGAAAATCTGGATTTGTTTGAGAAGATGAAAAATGGACAGTTTGAAGACGGAAGCCGTGTATTAAGGGCTAAAATAGACATGGCGTCACCCAATTTAAATATGAGAGATCCTGTTATATACAGAATACTTCATGCAACCCATCACAGGTCTGGAGACAAGTGGTGCATTTATCCCATGTATGACTTTGCACATCCCATATCCGATGCTTTAGAAGGAATTACTCATTCTATTTGTACGCTTGAATTTGAGGCTCATCGGCCTTTATATGACTGGTTTTTAGAAACACTTAATTTTCAAGACAGGCCAAGGCAAATAGAGTTTGCACGCCTGAACCTTACCTACACGGTTATGAGTAAGAGAAAGCTTTTGGAATTGGTGAAAAATTCATATGTAGCTGGATGGGACGATCCCAGGATGCCTACGATATCAGGTATGAGGAGACGCGGGTATACTCCAGAGGCAATAAGAGATTTTTGTGAGCGGATAGGGGTAGCAAAAACATCAAGCACAGTTGATGTTGCTCTTCTAGAGCACTGCATCAGGGAAGATCTGAATGCTAAAGCTACAAGAGTTATGGCAGTATTAAGACCCATCAAGGTAGTTTTGGAAAATTATCCTGATGACCAGGTAGAGTGGTTTGATGCTGAAAACAATCCTGAGGATCCTAATGCAGGAACAAGAAAAGTACCGTTTTCAAAGGTTATTTATATCGATAGGGATGACTTTATGGAGAACCCTCCAAAGAAATACTTCAGACTATTTCCGGGCTCTGAGGTTAGGCTCAAACACGCGTATTTTATTACATGTAAAAGCGTCGTAAAGGACGAAAAGGGTGAAATAACCGAGCTCATTTGTACCTATGATCCCGAGTCAAGAGGCGGTAACTCCCCTGATGGAAGAAAAGTTAAAGGGACTATTCAATGGGTTTCTGCCAAGCATGCAATTGATGCGGAAGTAAGGCTTTATGATCAGCTCTTTAAATGTCCAAATCCTGATGAAAGCGAGAGCGGTGATTATAAGGAAAACCTTAATCCGAATTCATTGGAAACTCTTTATAATTGCAAGTTAGAGCCAAGCCTTAAGGAATCAAAACTTGAAGACAGATACCAGTTCATCCGCACAGGCTATTTCTGCATTGATTCTGTTGATTCAAAGGAAGATAAGTTTGTATTCAACAGAATAGTTGCACTTAAGGACTCATGGGCTAAGGTTCAGAAAGAACAATAGTGATTTTTAGAAGAGTTGACAAATAATCAATTGCTCAATTGGGCATTTCAAAAAGCTTAGGAATGGCTAAGAAATAACATTCGATTCTCAATGTCCAAAAACCCGTTAAATTGTCGGGATTTTGTCCTCTAGAATACGAAGTTATTTCTAAGGCATTCCTTAATTAATGATATTAAGCAGAAAATACTTGAATGATATAATTTTTGAAATTCCATTAGCCCCTTTATATGTTTCTAAGTAATGAGTAAAGAATTATCAGACTTTAATTATTTGCTCAAATAAATTTTAAAATTATTTGATATAAGGGGTTGACAATCATGTAACAACTATGTATAATAACCTTTGCAGGTTGGATTTGCGGGTTTAACTCAGCGGTAGAGTGTCACCTTGCCAAGGTGAAAGTCGCGAGTTCAAATCTCGTAACCCGCTCCAAGCATGAAAGAGATCGATCAGACATTGATCTCTTATTATGCGGGTGTAGTTCAATGGTAGAACCTCAGCCTTCCAAGCTGATTGCGTGGGTTCGATTCCCATCACCCGCTTCACAAAAGACAGTCTAAGGAATAATCTTAGGCTGTCTTTTGCATTTTGTGGGACTTTATTCATGTCTGGGCTCACGAAAATGACCAAGGTTGCAAAACCACTTTGTGATTTTGTTCTGTCATATATTTTGAATCTGGGAAAGTTTTGAATTTAGATATTGAATATTACATTTTTGCATATTATAATGTATCGTGGATAAAATTTTTTTATATTTTCTCTCAGGGGAAAATTTCATATAAAAACTTAATTTATTATATCAGAGGGAGGACGAAACGAATGAATTTTAAGTTCACTAAGATGGCAAAGGCGTCATTTATAAGCTTAATTGGCTTGATGATCGCTATTTTTATGCCCGGCATTGTATTTGCAGGTGATGTAGATCTGAAAACACCCGAGTTTTCTAGTGCCCAGCATAATATGTTGTATGTCGGATTTGTAGTTTGTTTTCTCGGTTTAATGTTTGGAGTTTACCAGTTTACAAGGGTTAGAAATCTTAAAGCTCACAAGTCAATGCTTGATGTTGCAAATACAATCTATGAGACATGCAAGACCTATTTGACACAACAAGGTAAATTTTTAGGTATACTTTTTGTATTTATAGGTGCATGTATAGCCTTCTACTTTGGATTCCTTGAAGGTAAAAGTATTGGCAATGTTGCGTTCATACTCGGATGGACTATAGTTGGTATATTAGGGTCCTATGGCGTTGCATGGTACGGTATTCGTATGAATACCCTGGCAAACAGTAGAATGGCGTTTTCCGCCCTTGAAAGAAAACCATTAAAGCTCTTAAACATACCTCTTGATGCAGGTATGAGCATAGGAGTTGTTCTTATTTGCGTGGAGCTTCTGATGATGCTTATAATCTTAAGCTTTGTTCCTAATGAACTTGCCGGTGCAAGTTTTATAGGGTTTGCTGTCGGAGAATCACTTGGAGCATCAGCACTTCGTATTGCCGGCGGTATATTCACGAAGATAGCGGACATCGGGTCCGATCTTATGAAAATCGTATTCAAAATTAAAGAGGATGATCCCCGTAACCCAGGTGTTATAGCTGACTGTACCGGTGATAATGCAGGTGACAGTGTTGGTCCTACAGCCGACGGTTTTGAAACTTATGGTGTAACAGGAGTTGCTTTAATCTCCTTCATACTCCTTGCTGTGGGTTTTGCTTTCCCTGATAATGTTAGGGATTCTATTCAAAGTAGTCTCTTAGTATGGATATTTGTTATGCGTATTGTAATGGTTGTAACATCTGTTATATCCTTTGCTATTAATAAAGCAATAAGTAATGCTTTATATTCCAAAAAAGATGATTTTGATTTTGAACAACCACTTACAAATCTTGTTTGGATTACATCAATTTTATCTATAATCGCAACATTCATCATAAGCTATATAATGATCGGTCCAGGCACAGAAGTTGTGAAAATCGTCCAAGGCTCCAGCGAAGCGTTAAAACTTGGCGATCCGGTTAATTTGTGGTGGGTTCTGTCAATAATTATTAGCTGCGGTACTTTAGGTGCTGCTCTTATACCTGAATTTACTAAGATATTTACAAGCCCGAAATCAGCTCATGTTCAGGAAACAGTTTCATCTTCAAAAGAAGGTGGAGCTTCACTTAACATACTTGCAGGACTTATTGCAGGTAACTTCAGTGCTTTCTGGAAAGGCATGGTTTTCTTTGGCTTGATGTTTATAGCGTACTTTGCAAGCAACCAGGGATTATCGGCTATAATGATTTATCCTTCAATTTTTGCTTTTGGTCTTGTTGCCTTCGGATTTCTTGGAATGGGACCAGTTACAATAGCTGTTGACAGCTATGGACCTGTAACTGACAATGCACAGTCAATATACGAGCTTTCACTTATAGAATCAATACCCAATATTGACAAAGAGATTGAAAAGGATTTTGGCTTCAAACCTGATTTTGACAAGGCAAAACACTACCTTGAAGCTAATGACGGTGCAGGCAATACCTTTAAAGCCACTGCGAAGCCTGTACTTATCGGTACTGCTGTTGTTGGTGCCACAACAATGATATTCTCATTGATACTTGTTATTAAGAGTACATTGAATGTTGAGCCTGAAACAATATTAAACTTATTAAACCCATTCACCATTCTAGGCTTCCTTTGCGGCGGTGCTGTTATTTATTGGTTTACCGGTGCATCAACCCAGGCGGTTTCTACTGGAGCATATAGGGCTGTTGAATATATCAAAAAGAATATTAAGCTTGATGATAAAGCCAGTCAGTCAGCTGCTACTGAAAAGTCCAAGGAAGTTGTTAGGATATGTACTCAATATGCACAAAAGGGTATGTTCAACATATTTATAGCAATATTCTCCTTTGCACTTGCTTTTGCCTTTATTTCTGCTCCTCAGGGAGGAGATAACAAACCTGTTGCGTTCTTTGTTGCTTATCTTATATCCATAGCGGTATTTGGTTTGTTCCAGGCAATCTTTATGGCTAATGCAGGAGGATGCTGGGATAATGCAAAGAAGGTTGTTGAGGTTGATCTTAAGGAAAAGGGAACTGAGCTTCATGATGCTACAGTCGTTGGGGATACAGTTGGTGACCCATTCAAGGACACGTCGTCAGTTGCTTTGAATCCTATAATTAAATTTACAACATTGTTTGGACTTTTAGCTATGGAAATAGCTATATCAGAGAGTTTCAGAGATAAAGCTCCAATAGTTGGAATCGGATTTCTTGTAGTTGCACTTATCTTTGTATGGCGTTCATTCTATGGAATGAGAATTACTTCAAAGAAGTAATAAAACTTATTAATGTGATTTGAATTATGATTATTCCAAAATATATAATAAAAAAGAAGCCACAAAATATTTATGCGTGGTTTCTTTTTTTATACTCTTATTATATAATTATATACATTAAAACACCTTGGCGTTAAAGATACCTAACTTAAAACTAATTATGCTATATATGTTACGAAAAAGATTTACATTAGCAAATGCAGTTGAATCACCTTCATTTGCATTATAAAAATGAGTTTTTCTTAACATGTGAATAAAGGAAAATGTTTTGCAGTAATTAAAATGTTAAATGATTATTTAAAAACATATTGTTGAAGATTAGTAACACTTTTAATTTAGTTTAATGCATTTAATAAGTATATAATATAATTTTACAATTCAAATTTTATGGAGGAGATATGGAAGAAAAGGTATTTTCAGTATCGTTGAAAGAAATAGTTGAAGAATTTCAATTAGAGCCTGTACTTGAATATGATAACCTGGAGGATATACTGATTGTAGCTTCAGATGTAAACAGGCCGGGATTACAGATGACCGGATATTTTGAACACTTTGACAGTGATAGAATACAAGTTGTGGGAAATGTTGAATTTGCATTTTTAAAGGGACTTACATCAGACGATAGATATAAAAGGCTGGATGAATTATTTAAGCATAGATTTCCATGTCTGGTTGTAGCACGAAATCTTAAGGTGTTTCCTGAAATGGTGGATGTTTCCAAGAAGTATGATGTTCCTATATTGATTTCTCCAGATACTACGTCAAGTTTCATGAGTGGACTAATTAGTTACTTGAATGTCCAATTAGCACCAAGAACAACAAAGCACGGCGTTTTGGTAGAGGTTTATGGGGAAGGAATTCTGATTCTTGGAGAAAGCGGTGTTGGTAAAAGTGAGACGGCTTTAGAGCTTGTCAAGAGAGGACATAGGCTTGTTGCTGATGATGTCGTTGAAGTAAGAAGGGTCTCAGAAAAGACTCTTGTTGGTCAGGCACCTGACATCATACGTCACTTTATTGAAATCAGAGGCATTGGAATACTGGATGTTAAGAATCTTTACGGTGTCGGATCGGTAAAGGTTACTGAAAATGTAAAACTGCTTATTCAACTTGAGCTTTGGGATGAAAAGAAACAATATGATAGGTTGGGGCTTGATGATAAATATACTGATATTCTGGGTATACAGGTTCCTTCATTAACAATACCTGTAAGGCCAGGTAGAAACCTTGCAATTATTGTTGAGGTTGCAGCTATGAACAATAGGCAGAAGAAGATGGGATATAATGCTGCAAAGGCCTTAAATGAGAAGGTTTTGGGAGAAATGAACAAGAATCTGGAAGGGAATGAATAAGGAGGTTATGAAGTGAGAATTGTAGTAGACTCACATACTCACACCATATCAAGCGGACATGCTTACAGCACTATACAGGAAATTGCACGGGAAGCTGCGGGACACGGCATTGAGATGATAGCAATAACTGATCATGGTCCCTCAATGATAGGTGCACCATGTGCGGTACATTTCGGGAACCTCAGGGTTGTCCCGGAAGAAATATATGGAATCAGGATATTGAAAGGTATAGAGGCTAATATAATTAAATATGATGGAACCATTGATCTACAGGAAAACTATTTAAAGAGGCTTGATTTTGTAATGGCAAGTTTTCATGATTTATGCATAAAGCCCGGAAATGCTGAGGAGAATACAGAGGCTGTGGTTAATGCTTTAAAAAACCCTCTTATAGATGCAATAGCACATCCAGGCAATCCACAGTTTCAAATCGATATTGATAAAGTCGTGGATACTGCAAAGGAATATAACAAGATGCTTGAGATAAACAACCATTCTTTTATAGTGCGGACGGGCAGTGAAAAAAACTGTTTGGAAATTGTGATAAAGTGCAAAGAAAAGGGCGTTAAAGTAGTATGCGGTAGTGATGCACATATAAGCTTTGATGTAGGCAATTTTGACAGGGTTAAGGAATTGTTAAAAAAGGTTAACATGCCTGAAGAATTAGTTTTAAGCACATCAAAGGAAGCTTTTCTTAATTACCTGGCAGGTAGAAGAAGAAAAACCCTTGGAATGTAAAAAATAAAAATAAATGTATAATTTACTGCTTCTAATGTAATAGTAATGTCAGTAAAATATGTAACAGGGATAATGGTATATAGCAGACAGGAAAGATGTGGGTGTTATCGGTTGTCTGCAATAGAAAGGCTGATTTGTTTTGGATATAAAACATATAACAGAGCTTCTTGTTGAAGCTGTCGATACAGAAAGTGTCAAGAATTTTGAGTTAATGTCAAAACACACATCATTTAAAATTGGAGGACCCGCTGACATTCTTGTGACTCCAAAAACAGCTCAACAGCTTGTAAAGATAATTGAAATATCTAAAGCTGAAAAAGTACCGATATTTATTATGGGAAATGGCTCCAATTTAATTGTAAGGGAAAAAGGCATTCGAGGAATAACAGTTAAGTTGTTTGATAACTTCGATGAATGTGAAGTAACAGGGTGTACTGTTAAAGCTCAGGCTGGCATACTGCTGTCCAGGCTTTCCCAAATTGCATTCCAGAATGGATTGACAGGGCTGGAATTTGCTTCGGGAATTCCTGGTACATTAGGTGGTGCAATAGCAATGAATGCCGGTGCGTATGGCGGTGAAATGAAGGATGTGGTTGTAAGGACCCGTTATATTGACAAAAGCGGTGCTATAAAGTCAATAGAGGGAGATATGCATTGTTTTGGCTATAGGACCAGCTTTATTCAAAATGAAGAAGGTATTGTTTTAGACAGTGAGTTAAGGCTGAATGAGGGAGACAAAAATCAAATTAAAGCCTTAATGGATGATCTTTGTAAAAAAAGAAATGAAAAGCAGCCTTTAAAAATGCCCAGTGCAGGAAGTGTATTTAAAAGGCCGGAGGGTTATTTTGCAGGAAAACTAGTTGAGGATTGCGGACTTCGGGGATATAGCATAGGTGGTGCTGAAGTATCAAATTTGCACTGTGGGTTTATTGTAAATAAAGGTAACGCTGTTGCAGGAGATGTTATAGCTCTTATAGAATTTATTAAGAGCAGCGTAAAAGATAAGTTTGGTGTTGAGCTGCAGACTGAAATTAAGATTGTTGGTGAAGAATAAGAAATTAATAAATAGATATTATTTGTTGATATACAGGAGGTATAGATGAGGTTTGTCATAGTAACGGGATTATCTGGAGCAGGAAAAAGTCAGGTTGTAAAGCACTTGGAGGATTTAGGTTTTTTTTGTGTAGATAATTTGCCTCCGTCATTAATTCCTAAATTTGCAGAAGTATGCTTCCAGAGCAGAAGCAAAATGGATAAAATAGCACTTGTTATAGATATTCGGGGAGGAGAGCTTTTTAAAGATATTTTTCCTGGACTATCGGAAATCAAAGCCGCAGGATATAATTATGAGATTCTTTTTCTTGAAGCTTCTGATGAAGTACTTATTAAAAGATTTAAAGAGAGCAGAAGAAACCATCCTTTGTCCAATGAGGGTAGGCTTAATAAGGCCATTAGTGAAGAAAGAAAAATATTGCAGGAGATTAAAAATAATGCCAGTCATATAATTGATACTTCTAATCTTACGACCAGGCAGCTTAAGGAAGAAATTGCACGAATATTTGTTGAGGGCAAACACTTCGAGGGTTTGATTATAAGTATTATTTCATTTGGTTTCAAGTACGGTACGCCTATAGATTGTGATTTGGTTTTTGATGTGAGGTTTATACCAAATCCATACTATATCAGTTCATTGAAAAAGCTGACCGGAAAGCATGAAGATGTTAAAGCGTATGTATTGAAGTCAAAAGAGACTGAAGTATTCATTGAAAAACTGAGTGATATGCTGGAGTTTCTTATCCCCAACTACATTAAAGAGGGTAAATCAAGGTTGGTTATCGGTATTGGATGCACCGGGGGAAAGCATAGGTCTGTTGCAATTGCTGATGATGTATACCGGTTGCTAGTGGAAAAACAGCATAGAGTGGTTATAGAACACAGGGATATTGAGAAGGATAACAAAGCCTTAGCCAAGTAATGCCTTAGAAATAACTTCATATTCTCAAGGACAAAATCCCGACGATTTAACGGGGTTTTGGACGATGAGAATTGGATGTTATTTCTTAACCATTACTAAGTAACCACTAGAACTTACTTCCGCTTATGAGCGTGTGTTGGATTGCATATTTTATGATAGTATGGTATATTTATGTAAAAGTCAAATAATAGTTTTTAGGTAGGGGTTAAAATTGTCTTTTTCAGCTGGAGTAAAAAATGAGTTATGCAGGATTGATATACAGGAAAATTGTTGCTTACTTTCCGAATTAGCTGGAGTTATTCTGGTGGGAGCAGCTGATGAAAAAGGATGTGATGAAAAGGATTCAAACATACGCATTATTACAGAGAATGCTCCTTTTGCAAGACGGGTTTTTTCTATAATAAAAAAATTATATGATATTCATCCTGAAATTATAATTAGAAAAAGTTACAAGTTTAAAAAGCATGTTTCTTATATACTTGTAATCACATCAGCTTTTGGAGGAAAAAAAGTACTCGATGATTTAGAAAAAGTAGCTTTTGAATTTAATATTGAGAGGGAAAGTAATATATCATGGGAAAGTGATGAAGTTTTAAATAAGAGCTGTTGCAGACGTGCTTTCTTAAGAGGTGCTTTCTTAGCAGGGGGATCAATAAGTGATCCTGAAAAGAACTACCATCTCGAAATTACAAGCCATTCCAGCAAGACTGCTTTACTTATTTGCAAAGCTGCATTTTGGTTTGATTTAAATGCTAAGGTGGTGGAGAGAAAAGGAAACTATGTCATTTACCTTAAAGAGGGTGAAAATCTAGTTGATTTTTTAAATATAATAGGTGCACATTCTGCCTTGCTGGAACTGGAGAATGTAAGAATTTTGAAGGGAATGCGCAATGATGTAAATCGCATAGTTAACTGTGAAACAGCTAATCTAGAAAAGACAGTCAATGCCTCTGTGAGGCAGATTGAGAATATTAAATATATCCAGGAGAATATGGGATTTGATAATTTGTCAGATAATCTCAGGGAGATTGCAGAGCTGAGGCTAAAATACTGTGATGCAAACCTGAAAGAACTGGGAGAGTTCTTATGCCCGCCTGTTGGGAAATCCGGGGTAAACCATAGACTACGGAAGCTTGAAATGATTGCAGACGATCTTAGGCAAATGAAAGGGGATTGTTAGATGGTTGAAAAGACAGTTGAAATAAATAATCCAGTTGGTCTTCATGCCAGACCTGCCGCTATTTTTGTTCAAACAGCCGGAAAGTTTACGTCTAACATATGGCTTATAAGGGAGAACAAAAAGGTAAATGCAAAAAGTATAATGGGAATAATGTCTTTAGCGATACCTAAAGGTACATTGGTGGTAATAAGGGCAGATGGAGATGATGAGATTTCTGCGGTTAACGAGCTGGTAGAACTTATACAATCCGGGTTTAAAGAATTTGAATATTGATATAACTTTCTTTCACATAAAGAGATTGGTCAATGAAATAATGGCTGGTCTTTTTTAATGTAATATTTTAATCATTCCTTAGACAGGAATAATATGGGAAATATAGAAATCAATTAATGTAAGATTAATATTGATTTTTACAATAAAAGCGTGAAAGGAAGAGGTTATTTTGAAAGTTAAATTTTTAAATAAGGGAAACACTTTGATTGCCAGTATTATTGGAGAGATGGACCACCATACTGCTGACTATATAAGGGATAAAATTGATGGTGAGATAATTAAGTCATCCACAAAAAATATAGTATTTGATTTCTCAAAGGTGGGCTTTATGGACAGTTCCGGAATAGGTTTGGTTATGGGGAGATACAAAAATATAAGTAAGCTTAATGGAAGGACTGCAATAATAAAGGCAAATGAGCAAGTCAGAAGGATATTTGAAATGTCCGGGGTTGTAAAACTTGTTCCAATATATGATAATATCGATGAAGCAATTGGAAGCTAGCAAATATGAGAGGTGTTATCTCATAAAATTAAGATTATTGTGCTGTATGACTTGTACATCTAAAAGATAAAGGGGAAATCAGATAATGGAGATTATGAATGAGTTTAAACTTGAATTTTTGAGTAAATCCAACAATGAAGCTTTTGCCAGAGTTGTAGCAGCAGCATTTGTTTCTCAGTTGGACCCTACATTGGAAGAAATTGCAGACATAAAAACTGCAGTTTCTGAGGCTGTTACAAATGCAATAATTCATGGATATGAAGGTAATAAGGGGATGGTTAAAATGAGCTGCACTTTATATGAATCCTCAGTTGATATAGTAATAATGGATGAAGGCAGGGGCATTGAAGATGTTGAGAAAGCTAGGCAGCCCCTGTTCACATCCAAGCCTGATCTGGAGAGGTCGGGAATGGGGTTTACCATAATGGAAAACTTTATGGATAAGCTAGAAATTATATCCGAGAACGGAAAGGGTACTACTGTGAAAATGTCAAAAACACTTGGTATACAAAAAAAGTAATTTTTTTGTATAAGCGTGTAAATAAATGGCAATAATAACAATAAAAGCAATGTAAATTAATGTATTTATCTATAGGAGAAGATATGAGCGTAATTATAGATGATAACTTGCTTGAACTAATAAAAAAAGCAAAAGATGGCGATAAAGTTGCCCAATCCTATTTGGTTGAAAAAAATATAGGGTTGATATGGAGTGTTATAAAGAGATTCCAAAACAGGGGTTATGAAACAGATGACCTGTTTCAAATAGGCAGCATCGGTCTAATTAAGGCAATCCAGAAATTTGATGAGTCCTTTGATGTTAAATTTTCTACTTATGCAGTGCCTATGATAATAGGGGAGATAAAAAGGTTTATCAGGGATGATGGCATTATTAAAGTAAGTAGGTCCTTGAAAGAAATATCAAATAAAGCCAGGGTGGCAAAAGAAATCCTCAGCAAAGAAATGGGAAGAGAGCCTTCAGTTTGTGAAATCGCAGAACATATGAATATTTCAGCAGAAGATCTTGTAATGGCGATGGATGCAGGAAGTTCCCCGGAATCTTTATACAGTACTGTATGTGAAGGGGATAATTCTCCAATTTACCTAATAGATAGAATTGACAGTGCAGTGGACTGCAAAGAGGTTGATATAATAGATAAAATTGCTATAAGAGAGGTGCTTAAAACCTTAAAGCCTAGAGAAAGGCAAATTATTGTACTAAGGTATTTTAAGGAAAAGACCCAAATGCAGATTGCTAAAATAATGGGAATTTCTCAGGTGCAAGTTTCCAGAATTGAAAAGAGAATTTTAGAAGATATAAGAGAGAAAATAAAATCAAATTAATTTATAATTTACATTTATGTATTAAAGTGGTGATGATAAAAACAAAAGGATACATAAAACCGAAAAAATAAACCATAATAGGATTGTGAATATTGAAAAACCAAAATGGAGAGAATTGTATGAATGAAATTTTCCAAAGAAATAAGGTTGTCATACTTCTAATATTATTAACCTTAATCATACTTATTATTGCCTTTGGAATAATAAGTTTAAACGGAAGTATTGATAAGATACCTTCAAAGGGTGTTTATATTTTTGAATTGGAGGAATTATGCAAAAGACATTTACTAATAAGGAATACTTGGATTATGTAGAAAAGAAATCTCCTAAATCAAAAGTAGCAGGAAATATTGTAAAGGCTTATGCTGTGGGAGGTGTGATTTGTGTCGTAGGACAGTTTATTAGCAATTCTCTTGTGGCACAAGGTTTAGGCAAAGATGCGGCTAGTAATTTGACCGTACTTATTATGGTGTTTATAGGTGCTTTTTTAACAGGAATAAATGTATACGACGATATAGGAAGATTTGCAGGTGCAGGCTCCATTGTTCCAATAACCGGTTTTGCCAATTCAATTGTATCACCGGCTATGGAGTTTAAGAGTGAAGGCTATGTTACCGGAGTTGGAGCAAGGATGTTTTTTATTGCTGGTCCTGTGCTTGTTTATGGTATTTCAGCATCAGTAGTGGTCGGGATACTGCACTATTTATTAAAGTTTTAATATATAGATTAATATAGATTAAAACTGAAAGGAGAATTATGCCAACTAAGCGTAAAGGAAAACAGACAGTTAAAATAGATAGCCCAATCAGCATAATATCTACTGCTTCAATAGTAGGACCAAAGGAAGGCCAGGGACCGCTTGGAATATACTATGATATGGTAATTGAAGATGAGATGTGGGGAGAAAAAAGCTGGGAAAAGGCAGAAAGCAAGCTGATGAAGGAAACTCTCAGCAAAATTATAAATAAATCAGGCAAGGCTCTTGATGAAATTAACTATATATTGGCAGGCGATTTACTTAATCAGTGTACTGCATCAAATTTCGCATTGAGGGAGGCAGGTATCTCTTTTTTTGGTTTATATGGAGCCTGCTCAACCATGGCTGAGTCTGCCAGCTTAGGTGCTATGCTTATTAATGGCGGATTTGCGGATAATGTGGTCTGCATAACTTCAAGCCATTTTTGCTCGGCAGAAAAGCAGTTTAGATTTCCTTTAGAGCTTGGATCCCAAAGACCCCCTACTGCACAGTGGACTGTAATCGGATCAGGCGGTGTAATGTTATCTAATCAAGGTATTGGCCCTTATATAACATATGTAACAACAGGAAAAATAGTAGACCTGGGCGTCAAGGATTCTAACAATATGGGAGCGGCAATGGCTCCGGCAGCAGCAGACACAATAGTTACACACTTTAAGGACTCAGGATTAAGCCCATCGGATTATGACCTGATAATCACGGGAGATCTAGGCAGCTTTGGAAAGGAATTATGTGAAGAACTTGTTAGTAAGCAAGGATATGATATTAAGAGTAATTATGCTGATTGCGGTATGATGGTTTATGACTCTCAAAAGCAGGATACACATTCTGGAGGAAGCGGATGTGGCTGTTCTGCTGTGACTTTGGCAGGTTATTTATATCAGGAAATGAAAAAGGGTAAGTATAATAATATATTATTTGTAGGAACAGGTGCGTTACTTAGCTCTACAAGTGCTCAACAAGGTGAATCAATTCCAGGTATAGCACATGCGATATCAATACAGAATAAGTTTGAATGAGGTGATTTAATGCTGACATATTTAAATGCGTTTATAATTGGCGGATTGATTTGTGCTGTTGGACAGATTCTTATAGATAAGACCAAGCTGACACCTGCAAGGATTTTGGTGTTATTTGTTACTACTGGTACTATACTGGGTGCCTTAGGTATATATCAAAAGGTTGTTGATGTAGGTGGGGCAGGTGCTACAGTCCCTTTAACTGGTTTTGGGTATAACCTTGCCAAAGGTGCTATAAAAGATGTGGATCAGTATGGCTTATTGGGTGCATTTACTGGTGGGATTCGTGCAGCAGCAGCAGGAATAACTGCAGCTGTATTTTTTGGTTATATAATGTCAGTTGCATTTACTCCAAAAGCTAAAAGATGAAGGTAGTCTGGATTGTTAACATTCCATAATAAAGGGGAGTAGTTAAGTTACTCCCTTATAAAGTTTTTTTATTGCATAATGAAATTTGTTTTAAATAAAAGAAGGATTTTAATAATTTGCATAGAATAATAATCATATGAAATTTCTTTATGAATATTTTTTGCAGTATATGAAAGTCAATTAGCTTTTTGCATTTGGTATAATTCTCTTTTTAAGTCTGTTCGGGCAAATATCAATAATATTACTTAATAAAAATGAAATAATATAAATTATACGAAAAAGGCGGGATTTTATAGATGAATATTGAGTATATAAACCCATTTATTGAAGCTAGTCAAACTGTGTTAAAACAAATTGCAGGAATTGACGCAAAGATGGGTAAAGTATATCTTAAAGAATCGCCATATAAGAGTAATTCTATAATTATTATTGTAGGATTGACCGGGCAGATTAGAGGTCAGGCTATGTTTTCAATGACCATGGAGGTAGGACTTTACATTGCATCGAGTATGATGGGAGGAATGCCGGTTGCGGGACTTGATGAAATGTCAAAGAGTGCACTTTCAGAGCTTACTAATATGATTCTTGGAAACACTGCAACGATTTTGTATAATAATGGTACCCCTATTGATATAACTCCTCCAACATGCTTGTTTGGAGATAATCTACAAATATCTAACAACAAGCTTAAAATAGTTTGTATACCATTAATGTTGGGTGATGGAAAAGCTTTTGAGATTGACTTGGCATTTGAGGAGTAAAGCAGAGAATAGCAAAGATATTAAGACGATTAAAGGTGGTTTAATAAACCATCTTTTTTGATGTGATTTTGTTTTTGGAAAAAAGTTTATATGTGGTATAATAATGAAATAATGAAAACGGCATTTATGTCTGGAGGTTGTAACTTGTCAATAAATATTGTTTTGGTTGAACCTGAAATACCACAAAATACAGGGAATATAGTAAGAACATGTGCTGCTACAGGGGCGAAGCTTCATTTGGTAAAACCTCTTGGATTTTCAGTGGAGGATAGATATCTAAAGCGTGCAGGCCTTGATTATTGGAATGAGGCAGATATATGCTATTATGAATATTTTGGGGAACTGCGTGAAAAATATAAGGATAATGCTTTTTATTATGCAACTACAAAAGCAGTTAATGTTTATTCAGATATAAGTTATCCGGATGAGTCATTTATCGTATTTGGTAAAGAGACAAAAGGTCTTCCGGAAGAACTGCTTTATAAAAACAAGGAGTATTGCATAAGAATTCCAATGAGAGAGGGACTTAGGTCTCTCAATTTGTCAAATTCGGTGGCAGTAGTTCTTTATGAGATTTTAAGACAGGGTGATTTTAAAGGGTTAAAGGATCAAGGTGCTCTTACTCAATTTGACTGGTGAGTTTTAAAAGATTAATCGTTTTCAATACAATAATAACTAATTTAATCAATATAATTATAAATAATAATTAATATAAGGAGAATATGGATGGTTAATCAAGATAGGATAGTTAATGAGTTTGTTGAGCTGATAAGTATAGATAGCCTCTCTCTTAAAGAAAGAAATATGGCTGATTTGTTGAAGAACCGACTATCAGATATGGGTTTTGATGTCTATGAGGATGATGCAGGAATTAAGACAGGCGGCAATTGCGGAAATATAATAGGGGAAAAAAAAGGTAATAAAAATGTTCCGGCCATACTTCTTATGGCTCACATGGACACTGTTACGCCTGGGATTAACAAAAAAGCAAACATTAAGGGTGATATTATAAGGTCGGATGGCACGACAATACTTGGTGGAGACGATGTGGCCGGTATTGTGTCCATATTGGAAGCCTTAAGAGTTTTAGCGGAAAACAATGAAGAGTATGGGGATATTCAGGTAGCGTTTACCATAGGTGAAGAGGTAGGGTTAATTGGTGCTAAAAACCTGGACTATAGTAAAATACATGCAAAATATTGTTTTGTTATGGATTCGGGTGGAGATATAGGGTTAGTGGCAATAACTGCACCTTCACAGAATAAGATTGACATAGTTGTAAAGGGAAAAGCAGTTCATGCCGGTCTCGAGCCGGAAAAGGGTGTTAATGCCATAGCTATAGCTGCCCATGCGATTTCCCAAATGAAGCTGGGAAGAATTGATGATGAGACTACGGCTAATATTGGAATTATAAATGGAGGCAATGCAACAAATATAATTTGTGACAGGGTAGAATTAAAAGCCGAAGCACGCAGCAGGTGTGATAACAAACTGAAGAGCCAGACTAATCATATGAAACAGTGTTTTTTAGATGCTGCTGATAAATTTGGCGGTGAGATAGAGTTTAAAGATGAACTGATGTATCCCTCATTTAAAATAAATGAAGATGATGATATAATAGGAATTCTAAAAAATGCATCTGAAAAATGTGGTATAAAGCTTGTTCTTGAGGCAACAGGCGGAGGGAGCGATACTAATATTGTCAATAGCAAAGGTATACAGGCTGTTGATGTAAGTGTTGGCATGGATAAGGTACACAGTGTGGAAGAGCAGATTTCTATTGGTGATCTTGTAAAGGCAGCAAGTTTTTTAGTTGAAATAGTCAAAGCTGTAAAATAAAATATTGCCATAATTTATGAAGGAGGAACGTTATAATGATAAAGAAAATAGGAGTTCTTACCGGCGGGGGAGATTGCCCCGGACTTAATGCAGTATTGAGAGCAGTAGTTAAGACAGCTATGGGAAAGTATGAGTGGGAGGTTATAGGGTTTAAGGATGGATATAGAGGGCTTGTAATGAACGACTATATCAAATTTAACTCCAGAGACGTATCGGGTATTCTTGATAAGGGCGGTACCATACTTGGGTCTTCCAACAGGGATAATCCATTCAATTTTAGGCTTGAGAAGGATGGAAAGGTTGAATATAAAGACTTGTCCGAGAGGGTAATGGATAATGTAAGTATGCATGAAATTGATTGTATGGTTTTAATAGGAGGGGACGGAACCCTGACAAGTGCAAGGGATTTTGCAAGAAAGGGATTAAAGGTTGTAGGCGTTCCTAAAACAATAGATAACGACTTATCTGCTACAGATACTACATTTGGTTTTATGACTGCTGTTGAAACAGCAACTGAAGCTATAGATAAGCTTCATTCAACTGCTGAAGCACATCACAGGGTAATGATTCTGGAGGTAATGGGAAGATATGCCGGTTGGATTGCATTGGAATCAGGCATTGCAGGCGGGGCGGATGTAATTCTATTGCCTGAAATACCGTATAATATAAACAGCATAGTAGATAAAATTGCCGAAAGAAAGCAGCAGGGGAAGCTTTTTAGTATCATTGTTGTTGCAGAAGGTGCAAAGCCTAAGGATGGAGACGTGGTTATCAGCAAGATAGTTGAAAATAGCCCAGATCCAATAAGGCTTGGAGGAATAGGCAACAGGATAGCAGATGATATTGAAAAGGCCACAGGTCATGAGACAAGGGTTACTGTTTTAGGTCACCTTCAAAGAGGGGGGAGGCCTGTACCCTATGACAGGATTCTGTCAACAAGATACGGAGTAGCTGCAGTTGAATTGATAAATGAGGGCAAATTCGGTAAGATGGTAGCACTGCAAGGAAATTCTATAACAGATGTTTCGTTGGAGGATGCTGTTGGTAAATTAAAGACGGTAGATATTAATGGTGAACTGATTAAAATTGCCAGAAGTGTAGGCGTTGGATTTGGAGATTAAAATGGGAATGGATTTTAAGGAAATTGCTTTAAGGGACAGGGAATATTTCAACAGGTTTTTAAGGATGGATAATCCGCAAATATCTGAGCTTACCTTTACAAATATGTTTATGTGGAGAAACTTTTATAAGTTTAGATATGCACAGGTAGGTGATATGCTAGTTCTTATTTCTGTGCCTGATGAAGGGATTCCGTTTGCATTTGCACCCTTTGGCAGATTAAGCAGTGAGGGGTTTAAAGATATTGTATTAATGCTGTGGGATTATTTTAAAAAGAATAATTGGAAAATGGTTTTTGGAAGAGTTCCTGAAAGCATATTGCCGTTTTTTAAGGAGTTATTTAAGGATAAAGCAGAAATAAAACTGGATGAAGCCAACTCTGATTATGTCTATTCTTCTAAGGATCTTATTTCTCTTGTCGGGAAAAAGTATGATGGAAAAAGAAACCACATCCATAAGTTTAAAAGATTATATGAGTATAGTTATGAGAAGGTAGACGCTTCGAATATCTCTGAGTGTAAAAGGATTATGGACGAATGGTGTGCTGAGAAAGACTGTAAAGACCATAATGCCAATTACTGTGAGAACAAGGCAAATATGGAGCTGCTTAATAATATTGATGAATTAGGATGTAAAGGTGCACTTATTAGTGTCAATGGCAGGTATGAGGCTTTTACAATAGGGGAGATGTTAAATGACAATACTGCCGTTATACATGTGGAAAAGCCAATAGCAAAGTGAATGGCCTTTATACAATAACAAATCAGCAGTTTTGTGAAAATGAATGGGGCCATGTAGAATATATAAACAGGGAACAGGACTTAGGAATCGAAGGCATAAGAAAGGCAAAGCTTTCTTATCACCCTGTAAAAATGATTAATAAATACTTAGTAGAAATAGAATAGTGTTGATATTTGCTGTCAAGGCATGCCGAAAGTGATTTTGTTGTACAATAACAAAGCCTTATAAATTGTTATTGCAGTGAAGTCACTTTTTTTATGTCTGCAGGTTTTGTTATATTTTTCCCATTAAAGCCTTGCAAATAAGAAATTGCATATTTTTGATGTAGTTGTTATAATAAAATAAGACTGTTATGCTTTTTTTTGTCGATAGTTATGCTTTTAATATACATAGGAGATAGTAATGAATTCGAATACTTTATTTGGCGGGATTCTAAAAAGCAAATACGTTGCACAATTTCTGAACAAAAATACTATGATACAGTTTGGTAAAACATTTGCAATTGGTGTAGTATCTGCTGGCTGTGACTTTTTATTATTTCATTTATTAGTCAAGTATCTTAAATTATGGACTGTTTTTTCTAGCGGTGCCAGTCAAATTGTAGGCTTCTGGGCAAGCTTCCTTTTAAATAAGTTTTGGACTTTCAAAGTAAGGGAGAATTTTCTAAAGCAGCTTTCATCATATACCGTCTTATTCATGTTTAATCTGGCATTTTCATCTTTAGCAATCTATTTGTTGGTAGATGTCATGAAGCAGAATGAGTATTTTTCCAAGATATTTATTATGGGCCTGATTTTTATATGGAACTTTATAATATACAAAATAATTATTTATAAGGTAAAAGGGAGTCCGAAATGAGTGAAAAGTTGATTTCTATAGTAATTCCTGTTTATAATGAAGAAAAGCATATACAAAAAAATATTCAAGTGATACATAATACCCTTAATAAAAGTGGTATTAAACATAATTTCATTCTAGTTGATGATGGTTCAAAGGATAATACATGGGATGAGTTAAAAAAGCTTTCTTTATCACTAGAGGGTGTTTTGGCAATTAAACTGAGCAGGAATTTTGGAAAGGAAGCTGCATTATGTGCAGGTCTGGAAAATGTTACAAGTGATGCTTGTATAGTGATGGATTCTGATTTACAGCACCCCCCGGAAAAAATACCTGAAATGGTTTATTTGTGGAAGAATGAGGGTGTTGACATTGTTGAATGCGTTAAAGTATCAAGGGGAAAAGAAAGCATTGCGTATAAAATGAGCTCTCTGTTGTTTTATAACGTTTTAAAAAAGCTTTCGGGGTTTGACTTTGCAGGAGCATCTGATTTTAAGCTTCTAGATAAAAAGGTATTGGATGCATGGAAGCAAATGAGCGAGAGGAACACGTTTTTCAGAGGTATGTCTACGTGGGTGGGCTATAAGAAAATTCAGATTCCATTTGAGGTTGCAGAAAGACTGGAAGGCAACTCTAAATGGTCGCCCCTAAGACTTGTAAAGCTGGCAGTTAATGCTATTACTTCATTCTCTTCACTGCCATTATATATAGTTACTTTTTTAGGAGTATTGTTTTTATTAGGTGCCATACCGCTTGGGATAGAATCGTTGTATATGTATTTTAAAGGTCATGCAGTTGATGGATTTACAACTGTAATTTTACTGCTTCTTATTATTGGAAGTATTCTTATGATTAGCTTGGGGATTATTGGATCTTATATCGCCAAGATATATGAGGAAGTTAAACAAAGACCGAGGTACCTTATAGCTGAGAAGGCGGACAGCACAATTATGTCAACAAAATAGATTTATATAAGTAATGATTAAAATATTAATTCCGCTTTTAAGCGTGTGTTGACGAGTCAAGTCAATACGTAAGCGAAATTTATAGCGGAAGTTATATTTTAGTCATTACTAAATACCTAATTATTAAATAAATATTTTAAAGGGGGAATTGTTTAATGATGGAAGTGGTTCGTTTTATTCTGGGATTACTTCTAGGATCAGGCTATTTTATTATAGCCTCATTTGTTGCATATAATTTTCTGAAAAAAGTTATACCGGGATTATTCAGGGTTAATAAAACAATAAGCTTGTTTGGAAAACCCATCAAACTGGAAAATTGGATGGTTACAATACCAGCTTCCTTTTTGATAGGTACAATGCTGATTACGTGGCTTACATATATTGGTGCCGCTTTGTCTAATAGCTTCAGCAATAAACCATTGCTGTTAGGAAATTTAATTTCTTTTGGTGTTTTTATTGTTTTTGCAGCTATAATAATTCATAAAAGGAAAGATGATTTCAGGTCTTTCTTTAAAAAACTTTTCAAAATCAGGGGAAATGACATTGTTTCATTTCTGTTAAACCGCAGATGGGAATTTGGTTTTATTTTAATTTCAACTGTTATTGTTACATACTTTATGTTTTTGACTCTAAATGTAAGCGGGGGAGTTATGACAATCGGCGGAACCGTTCACAGTGACTTTGGGCCGCATATGTCAATGATAAGATCATTTTCGGAAGGATCAAATTTTCCTACCCAATACCCCCACTTTCCCGATGGAAAAATCAGATATCATTTTATGTATCAGTTTTTGGCAGGTAACCTGGAATTTCTGGGAATGAGAATAGATTTTGCATTTAATATGCCGAGTATTCTTTCACTTGTAGCCTTCTTAATGCTTTTGTATTCATTTGTTGTTATGACTATGGGAACAAGAGGAGCAGGATTTATTACTGCATTTCTTTTTGCATTCAGAAGCTCCTTTGCGGATTTTACCTATATAACCGACAAAATGAAGGAAAAAATTCCATTTCCGGATATATTGAAAGCTTTATGGGACAATGCATCAGGACATATAGGCCGATCATCGAGTCAGGAAACCTGGGGACTATATGCACAGAATGTATATGTAAACCAGCGGCACCTTGCTTTTTCTCTTGGCATTATGATTCTTGTGATGATAGCTGTTTATCCCATGTTTAGAAGCATGATCGGTGGACTTAAAAAGGTGAGGGTAAAAACCAGGGATGAGTTAAAAGTATTGAATTCAGAAGGCGGTTCAACTGACAATAGTGAAAATACTGAAGAGGTTGCAGTATCAAGTGATAAAAAGGTAAGCTTCAATAACCTCTATATAAGAAATTGGCTCAAAGAGTTTATGCTTTCAAAGGAAGCATGGTTACCTAGAGATATAAAAAGAACTATTTCGATAGGACTTATTTTAGGACTGATGACTTTCTGGAATGGTGCGGTAACAATTGCAACTTTGCCCATACTTTGCATTATGGCAATCATGTCAAAAAGACGTCTTGAATACCTTGGTATAGCAGCTATAACGGTCCTCTTTTCATTTCTTCAGCAAGGCTTGTTTATGGGAGCGGGACAGTCAGCAGTTAAGCCTGAACTTTATATAGGTTTTCTAACTACCTTCCCTGATGATATGATGGCTGATTTTATGCAATATAGGGATGCCCACGAATATGGATCGCTTATTAATGTTATTATACAAATGACGCCTCATGTAATAAAATATTTCATTGAGCTTTTGGGAATTATGCCATACTTAATGATAATTGCTGTTTTCAGCATTCCAAAAGGCATTGGACGCTGGATTTCGCTGGCAGCAATTGTTTCTTTGATAGGCGGTTCAATTTTTATATTCCCTAATGTTCATGACATATTCAAAGTATCTGTAATTGTAATCACGATGGTTACGGCTATAGTAGCAAATACTGTTATGGATTACCCCATAACTCCTAAAGGAGGAAAGTGGCTGGCATTGGCTTTCCTAATGCCATGGGTTATTGCCACAACTTTGAAACTTAGTCCTGATGTGCCTGTTAATCATAAGTATATAATGGTTACGTCAATTTTATTTGATATTATTATGGCAAATTTCATTTATAGGATGTATATTAAGAAAGGGATAATTGTAAAAGCTGTAGCAGGTTTGTTGGTATTTATACTAACATTTACCGGATTCATTGACCTTAAAACACTTTTTAATATGAATTATTATCAAAACGTCAAGTTTTCTGTAAACGATCCTGTTACTAAATGGGTGAAGAACAATACCGGTCCTAAAGATGTATTTCTTACTACGCCGGATGTCATAGATCCGGTATTGCTTGCTGGAAGACCTATATATTATGGACATCCTTATTATGCGTGGAGTGCAGGATATGATACCTATAAGAGGGAAGAGATCGTAAAACAAATTTACGCTTGCAAGAATAAAGAAGCACTTAGCAAGCTTTTGAAAGAAAATAACATATCATATATTCTTGTTGATGATGGAATGAGGGATCAGGTTAAAGAACTGGATGAAGTGTTTATAAGTACAGTTTTGGACAAGGTTGTTACCATCAAACAAAGTAATACAAATATTTACAAGGTAAAAAAATAGCTCTTTAAGGGGGATAACTGACAATATGGAACAGAATATTAAAGGAAAGCCTGGAAAGAGTAAAGGTTCAGGCAGTGAAAATATCAATAAAAAAGAAAAGAAGCCTGCATTTAAAATATCCATTAAAATATTGCTGATTATACTTTTTGCTGTAACCGCATTAAGGATGCTTTTTAACTTGCTGCCTTGTTACAAGATAGATATGGGAGGATACAGGTATTGGGCGGGTTTCCTTGCAGACCCGGAAAACAGCTTTAAAGATTTCTATAGAAATACTCATTGTGTGTATGGCCCGTTTTACATGTATTTCCTTTTCATTACAGGTAAGCTTGGGGCAACAGAGTTTTTTGTAAAATTCTGGTCTGTGCTTTCTGATATAGGCGGAGGTATTTTAATTTATCTTATTGCTAGAAAGTACAATAAGGAAAAGCTGGGATTAATTCTTGGCATAATATATGCATTTAATCCTGCGGTAATTTTTAACTCCTCTATTTGGGGGCAGTTTGATTCTTTTACTGCAACCATGCTATTGACAGTTGTGTTTCTCTTCAACTGCAAAAAGACCTATTGGGCAGTGTTTGCCTATGGAGTAGCGGCACTAACCAAGCCACAGACTATAGCAATTGTGCCTATGGTAGTTTTCCTGTATTTTAAGGATTTTCCATGGAAAAAATATATTGAGTTCAAAAACAGCAGGGATAAAGCTGTACTTAAATCAGCAGTTTTTGATACATTTAAAAAGCTGGCTATTACAGTAGCTGGATGTATGTTGATTTACGCCATTTTGGTATTACCATTTTACAGGGAAACATCATTTTACTTCCTTAAGGATATGGAGGTTTATGGAAGCACAAACTCCGCTGCAAACCTCGCACAAAACAAAGAATTCAAAGCATCAGGGGAAGAGTCCGAAAAGTATATTGCGAAGAATGCCTCTGATATGGATGAAAATACGGCATGGTCTTCGGAGCATCTCACACACCAGTGGATATATACTGATCTTGGTGAATCCACTGAGATTAACAGGATAGTCTTAAAGTGGGGTTGGGAATATGCTAAAACGTATGATATTCTGGTTTCAAATGACGCAGTGAAATGGGATTTGGTATACAGTGAAAAAGTTGGGAAGAATACTTCAAATTACAGCGGTAAGCTTGATCATATAGATTTGCAGCCTGTCAAGGCAAGGTATGTTAAAGTGGAATGTAAAAGCAGGCCATTTCCTTATGGAATGTTTAATATTGATAAAAATACTTCGACTATTAGTAAAGCAGCATTTAAATTCACAGATTTCTATTTTTGGCTTGTTCATCAGTATTCAACGAGCCTTAATGATTACCCTTATGCAACCGCTAATGGATTTAATTTCTGGACCATTATGGATGGTCAGACTACATCGGATAAAGAGCCTTACTGGTTTGGATTGAGTGCTCTTGTATGGGGATATCTATTGTGGGGAATTATATCCGTTTTGGCTATAATGCTTCTTGCCATAAAGAAAAGAAGTGCTATGGCACTTTACTATGCAGGATATATTCTAACTTCAGGAATATTCGTATTCGCAACTAAAATGCATGAAAGGTACTTGCTGCCCGCAATTGTTTTTGCCATGGTTACAATCTTATGGGATAAAAGAATGATAATACCAACAGTTTTCATAACTATATGTTCATTGATCAATCATTGGTATGTTTATTTAAAGGGTAACAATGACGATCCTTGGGTACCACAGCAGGATAGTATAGCTGATTCTGTTGCATGGGTTACCCTTATAGTGATGATTGCTTCCATTGGATATACAATATGGCTGACTGTAAGGCAGGATAAAGGAAAAGAACAGAAACGGCTTGCACGTTAATAAGTAATTTTAAAAGGACGATAAAATGAAAAAGATTAAAAACTTGATTGGTATTGCTATTAGTATAGTATTGCTATATTTACTGTTTAGAAATGTAGAGTTTAAAAAGCTTGGAGATGTTCTTCTAGGTATAAATTACCTTGTTATCGTTCCGGCTATATTGCTTCAGATAAGCAGCTATTGGGTGAGAAGCCTGAGGTGGTCAGCGATGCTTGGAAGCATTAAAAAAGTTAAAACTTCCAGCTTGTTTCCTATAATATGTATCAACTATATGGCTAATTCCGTACTCCCTTTAAGGGGAGGAGATATTGTAAGGGCTTATCTAATTGGCAGGAACCATAATATAAGTAAAACTGCCGCCCTTTCAACAGTGATTGTAGAGAAGATTTATGACGGAATAACGCTGCTTCTTTTTATGGGAGCTATTTCACTGGTTTATCCGTTTCCAAAATCAATAAAGAGTTTGGGACTAATCGCAACAATTATATTTGCCGGTGCTTTGCTTTTTACGATTTTTGTAGTTCTGTTCAAGGAACGTGCATTGAAACTTGTGAAATTTATTACAGGGTTGCTTCCTGAAAAGATTGGCACTAATATAATGAAAATAACAACTAAACTTATCGAAGGGTTTGACATTATCAAGGATAAAAAAAGCTTAATGCCTGTAATAATGTATTCCATTATCATATGGGCATTAGAGGGAAGCCTTGTATTAACTATTGCTGTTGCATTTGGGGTTGACAATGTGTTTTATCTGTCAGTGTTTACCCTTGTGGTAACTAATTTTGGAATAATGATTCCATCTGCACCTGGTAACCTTGGAACATTTGAGGGAGCATGCAGTACAGCCCTTAATGTTTTTAAAATTGCAGGCAATACTGCAATAGGTTTTGCTCTGGTATACAGGGTATTTTTATACGTACCCGTAACTACATTAGGATTTATATTCCTATTAAAAGAGGGATTGTCATTATCCTTGGTAACATCAATTAGAGATAAGAAGCTGGAAAATTAAGAACAAAATGAAAGTTTAGAAATTAAAATTTAATTTTAATATATTTAACGGAGGCCAAAATGAAGATTGCTGTTATTGGCGGCGGTGTAGCCGGATTATCAACTGCTTATTATATCCAGAAAAACTTCTCCGCACAAGTGGATATATATGAGAAGTCCTCTGATATTGGGGGATTGGCGGGGGTATTCAAGCTTGGCAATACTCTTATAGAAAAATATTATCATCATGTTTTTACCCATGATAAATATCTCATGGAGCTTATAAGCGAGTTAGAGCTTGAAGATTCTTTAATGTGGATAAAAACCAAAATGGGCTATTATTGTAAGGGAAAGTCATACCCCTTTGCTACGCCCATTGATATAATGATGTTTAAGCCATTGAGTTTTATGGACAGAATAAAGCTGGGTATGTCTTCACTTATTATATCAAGGCATAAGTACAATGATGAACTGGAAAATATAACTGCAGAGCAATACTTGATAAAGTACGCAGGAAAAGAAGGCTGGGATAAGTTTTGGAAACCCATGATGAAAATAAAGTTTGGGGAAAATTTTAATAAGATTCCTGCGGTATGGATTTGGGAAAGAATTGTCCAAAGGGTGAGATCAAGGACAAAAGGAGCTAAGGATGAGGTTCTCGGTTATATGCAAGGAAGCTTTTACACACTTCTTAAGAGGCTCGCTGATGAAGCAGAGAAAAAAGGCGGGAAAATCCATCTAAACTCCGAAGTTCAAGAGATAATAGTGGAAAATGGAGTGTGCAGAGGTATAAGGGTTAATAACGAAGTAAAAAACTATGATTATGTAGTGTTTACCCCTGCACTTCAGCATTTTGTTGATGTATGCAAAAACGCACCTGAAGATTATATAGCTCCTTTAAGGGTAGTAAAATATGATTGTTCCATGATTGTGGTTATGGTACTTAAGGAAAAGCTCAGTGACTTCTATTGGCTCAATGTAGCTGATGATGAAATTCCTTACGGAGGACTTATTGAACATACCAATTTTATTCCTAAAGAGGTTTATGGTGGGAAAGTAATAGTGTACTTCTCCAAGTACTTGAATGTAAATAGTGAATATCTAAAGATGAGTGATGAGGAAGTAAAAAACAATTATATTAAACACTTGAGGAAGATATATCCAGACTTTAAGGAGGATATAATTGAAGATTGCCTGATATTTAAAGACAGGTATGCACAGCCTATTTGGCCTATGAATTACTCAAAAATAAAACCCAAATATAAAACACCAATAAAGAACTTATACATGGCTAATACTTCACAAATATATCCAAATGACAGAGGTATAAATTTTAGTATAAAGCTGGGAAAAGAAGTTGTAGAATCTATGGCTGGCGAAATTTTAAACAAGTAATCAATTTTAATAGTTTTAATTATAAAAGGAGGCATTATGATGTTAAAGAAAGGTATAATATTAATTTCTATCATTTCAGTACTTTTTGCAGCAACTGCATTTATTGCTTACGGTGATGAGGGGAATATTTTAAAAAATCCAGGATTTGAGGAAGTAAGTGGACAACTTCCGGCTAACTGGGCACCTGATGTTTATCTAAAGGATGCTGATGCTGGTAAAGTATCTGTAGAAGATGGAAAAGGGCGAAGTAATTCAAAGGCTCTGGTAATAAGAAATACTAAACTTAATGATTCAAAAGTGTTTCAGGATGTACAGGTTCAGCCGGGCAAAATTTATAAGATCAGCAGTTGGATAAAAGCAGAAGGGATATTAAACAAGGCCGGATCGGCAAATTTAACATTACTGAACGGTAAAGGTATTCACACATCTGTGGAATACTCCGATACAAAGAATGATTGGAAAGAACTATCATTATACATAAAGATGACTGATAGTGATAACTTGAAGGTTGGGTGCAGATTAGGAGGTCAAGGAACGACAAACGAAGGGACTGCATACTTTGATGACATGTCTGTTGAACTTATTAATGAAGTGCCGCAAGGCGTAGTGGTTAATGAGTTTCTAATTCCTGGCTCTGATTCTTCAAATAGTGAAAAAAGCAGCAGCACTACAGAGGAGAAAAAATCATCGGGCTCATTTAAAATAGTACTTATAATTTTATTAATTATTGCTGTTTTAGGTGCTTTGATGTATGCTGAGATTAAGTACTCCAAAAAAGCAGCAAAGAATGGTGATGCATCAGAAAATGATAAGGCAGATAATAAGAAAGACAAGAAAACTGAAGAGACTGAAGAAGAATTCGATGAAGAGGATTATGATGAATAATCAGATTAAGCTGGATGACAAGAACATTTATCATCTATATATGTTTTGAAAAAGACTTTGCCATAGCATATTAAGGAAAAACTGGGGGTTAATACGATGAAAAAGTTAGTAATGGCTATAATAATGATAATATTAACGTTTTCTGCAGCTTCAATTTATGCTGAAGGTAATCTATTAAATAACCCTTCATTTGAAGAGGTTAACGGTGAGAACCCAACCGGCTGGGAAACATGGGGATATAACAGCGGATCAGTGTTTAAATTGGAAGATGGTGCAGGTCACGATGGTAAAAAGTATGTGTCAATAACAAGTGAAAATGAAAATGATGCCAGATATAAGCAGACTGTAGCTGTGAAGGAAAATGCCACATATAAGCTTTCGTGCTGGGTTAAGACAGAGAATGTAGGATCCGAAAGAACAGGCGCAATTATTTCATTGCTGGATTATGTGTTCTCATCTAAAGATTTAAAAGGAACTAATAACGAGTGGCAATATGCAGAAATGTATTTTAAACCTGGTGCCGGCATTAATGGTGTAGTAGTAACAGTTAGCCTTGGCGGACATGGTAATATGAATAAGGGAAAGGCATATTTTGATGATTTATCCCTTGAGGAGGTTACTAACGTTCCAAACGGAGTTAGCGTAGCTCCTATCGAAAAAAATAAGCCTGCTGAGAATACAGCTTCTGGTGGAAAAAAATCTAACAGCATGGGGACGATTATAGTTGTTATAATAGTTGCACTTATAGTTGTAGGACTTATAATATATATAGTCTTTACTGCTTCCAAATCCGGAAAAGCTAAAAAGACTGACGACCAAGACGATTATTATGATTCTGATGATGATGAAAATAATAGTGATGATTATGATGAATATGAATAAGCGAAATTAGGTGTTATCCCAAATTAACGGGGCAATTGGGCATTTCAAAAAAAGGGGGCTTTTAGATGTCGGATTCTGTGATATATTCCGTTGTTGTGCCTGTTTATAATGAAGAACAGGTTGTGCTTGAAAGCTATAAAAGATTAAAAAAGGTTATGGATTCAGTTAATGAGCCATATGAAATAATATTTGTTAACGATGGAAGCAGGGATAAAACCGCGTTTATAGTTAATGAAATATGCGAAAAGGATAAAAATATAAAATTCCTTGATTTCTCAAGGAATTTTGGTCACCAGATAGCAATAACTGCAGGTATGGATTATACAGAAGGAGAAGCAATTATCGTTATAGATGCTGACCTGCAGGACCCGCCTGAGGTTATTCCCAAAATGATAGAAAAGTGGAAGGAAGGCTATGAGGTAGTTTATGGAAAAAGAATAGAAAGAAAGGGAGATACATTCTTTAAGAAATTTACTGCAGCTGCCTTTTACAGATTGCTTAGAAGAATGACCGATGTGGATATTCCAGTTGATACAGGGGATTTCAGGTTGATTGACAGAAAGGTTTGCGTAGCACTATCAAATGTTGGTGAAAGAAGCCGTTATATTAGAGGATTAATAAGCTGGTTAGGGTTTAAGCAGATTGGCGTTGAATTTAGCAGGGACAAGCGTTTTGCGGGTGAAACAAAATACCCTCTTAAAAAGATGATAAAGTTTGCTTTCGATGCTATAACATCATTCTCCTATAAGCCTCTTAAAATAGCCACATATGCCGGAACTATAATATCTTTTATAGGGTTTGTATATTTGTTGGTAATTATATTCCAGGCCTTGTTTATAAAGAATACTCAGCAAGGTTGGCCTTCACTGATGGCAATAACAATTGTCTTCAACGGAATTGTACTTATGATACTTGGAATAATTGGTGAGTATATCGGAAGAATTTATGATGAAGCTAAAGGAAGACCCTTGTATATTATCAGACAGACAAAAAATATCGAAAAAGACAAAAAAGGACTCAGGGGATGGTAAATACCATCCTTTTTTATTTGCGGGAAAAATGCAGTATCTTTGATGATTAAAACCTATTCTTCTTTTTCGTTTTTCATTTCAATTCAATATTAAATTATCATGAATGTGGTAGGGTATGGTATTTTACTCCCGACAAAAAATTGAAGATCAAAAAAGCTTCCTATTGATTAGGAAGCTTTTGGTGGAGGGAGATGGATTCGAACCATCGAAGTCAGCGACAACAGATTTACAGTCTGCCCCCTTTGGCCACTCGGGAACCCCTCCATATGGAGCTGGTGGACGGAATCGAACCCCCGACCTGCTGATTACAAGTCAGCTGCTCTACCTGCTGAGCTACACCAGCATATTAAGTTTTAATGGCGACCCGGAAGGGGCTCGAACCCTCGACCTCCAGCGTGACAGGCTGGCATTCTAACCAACTGAACTACCGGGCCATATTTGAAACTGATGTATTAAACCAGTTTCTTTTTTGGTGACCCATAGGGGACTCGAACCCCTGTTATCGCCGTGAAAGGGCGGTGTCTTAACCACTTGACCAATGGGCCTTATTTTCGTCGCCGTTGTTTTCAGCCGACAAAAAATATTTTAACCGGGATAGAGAAAAAAGTCAAGCATATTTTTAAAAAAAATTATTTTTTTGTCGGGAAAGTTATGGTTATGGATAAAAAGTGTTAAATACAGCTGATTATGTATACATGGGAGTAATATTATGGCACATAGTTAAAACATTTGCCTGAAATATGATATTATAATTTATAGGGTGGAAAATTATATCCATGTTAATGCTAAGACCGAGCAAAAGATGTTAAGGGAGGGTTTCCATTGTGAATAAATATGTTCCAACAAAAAATAATAGGCGTCTGATCTTATTGGGAGGCTCATTAGCCATTCTAATTGTTAGCTTAGGCATATTTGTCATATACGGGTTTAAGCAGGAAAATGGGGCTGATAGAAGCGTTGGGAGCGAAAATGGCAATGGCATTATTAGATCAGGTGGAATTGCGGGCAAAGTAAATGATATGCATTTATCCGGCAGCACATTGTTTTATACAAATCATGGAGATAAGCTTTTTTACTTTGATAAATTATCGAATGCCGGAAAATTTGTTGCGAATATTGAGATTACCCCTGGTTCTTCATTTTTTGAAGAAAAGGGTTATATTTATTATAGTAATGGTAAAGGCATATTTGAAAGAAGTTTAAAAGATAACATATCAAAACAGCTTTTAACAGGTAAAAACATTTGGTTGAATACAGTTAACAATGGCAAGCTTTTTTACTATATTGCATTTGAGGATTCCAAAAAAGGAGGGTTTAATGAATATGAAATTCATATATACGATTTATCAACAGGTAAAGACATTGTGCTTTTTAATGGTTGTGAGGATATGTGGTGGCATATCCTTACGGTAGATAAAAATATAGTTATAGCTGATGCTAGCATGAAAAATGATTCAGGACTTTTCTTTATTGACATTGCTACAGGAACAAGAAGAAAGCTGTCAAATCTGCGAGTACATGAAGGATGCTTCCTTAACGGAAAATACTACTATACATCTCAGGAGGATAAAGGGTTATGGGGTGTAAATTTGAATACAGGCAAGCAGGAGAAAATTCCGATTCCTGGGATGAATAAAACTAACTTTTTTGTAGACCGTATTACAGGTTTCGGAAACTACTTATATATTGCAGCATATTACAATGATAACAATCACATTATAAGTGTCAACTTGCAAACACATGATACCACCATACTTGCTGATGGGTTTGGACGGGTATGGAAACTTTGTACAGATGGCAAAAGTATTTACGCATATGATACAAAATCTCCTGCAGATATGAAAGGAGAAATTACCATAATGAACAACTGATTATAAAGCTAGTTCCAAAACAAAAACCGTGTATCTCAACAATTTTGAAATACACGGTTTTATTTAATGAGCCATCCGCGATTCGAACGCGGGACACCATGATTAAAAGTCATGTGCTCTGCCAACTGAGCTAATGGCCCGTACATGTGGCTTCAGTATTGTTACCTCAGCCACACAAGTACATATGATACAGTATAATCCATATGTTTGTCAACAACTTTTTTAAAATTTATTTTAAAATTATACAACGATTGTATTGGTTCTTTTATTTCCAACACCAATTAGTTTTACTTTAACTTCAACCAGTTCTTCAATTCTGGACAAATACTTCTTAGCATTAGCAGGAAGGCTGTTAAAATCCCTAATATCAGAGATATCCTCATTCCAGCCATCAAACTCTTCATACACAGGTTCGCACTTAGATAGCTCTTCTAGAGAGGCAGGGAAGTGGTTGGTAATGACGCCATCCTTTTTATAGCTTGTGCATAACTTGATCTTTTCTAGCTTTCCTATTGTATCAACGTGGTTAATTGCCAAAGCAGTAAGTCCATTAACTCTAGCTGCATACCTGATCATGACTAAGTCAAGCCAACCGCATCTTCTTGGTCTTCCAGTGGTTGTTCCATACTCGAAGCCAAGTTCTCTGATGGTGTCTCCGATTTCATTGTCCTGCTCTGTAGGGAAGGGACCTGCACCAACCCTTGATGTATATGCTTTTAATACACCATAGACGTCATTAATATATGTCGGACCAATACCAGCACCGACGCAAACACCACCGGCAACAGGATTGGAAGATGTAACATACGGATAAGTACCAAAATCTAAATCGAGGAAAGTTGCTTGAGCGCCTTCAAAAAGTATATTTTTTCCTGACTTGATTGCATCGAAAAGAAAAGCGTTGGTATCGGTAATTTGTTTTCTCAGTATATTGGCGTATTCCAAGTATTCTTCGGTTATCTTGTCTGCATCAAGTTTTTCGCCGCCGTACACTTTTTCAATTATCAGGTTTTTTATATCAAGGTTTGATTTAACTTTTTCCCTAAATATCTTTTCGTCTATTAAATCACACATCCTGATACCGCATCTTTCGGTCTTATCGGCATAGGCCGGACCGATTCCTCGTTTAGTTGTGCCAAGACTGTTATTACCGCGGCTTTTCTCCTGAAGCTCATCAAGAACCTTATGATATGGCATAATAACATGTGATCTATCACTAATAAGCAGATTGTCTGTATTAACACCCTTTTCATTTAAGGACCTTAACTCACTTATAAGTACAGCGGGATCTACAACAACACCGTTTCCTATTATACAAGTTTTACCTGGATGTAAAATCCCGGATGGCACAAGATGAAGTGCATATTTGTTTCCGTTGGCTACTATTGTATGTCCGGCATTGTTACCGCCTGAAAACCGAACTACCAAATCGGAATCTTGAGCGAGTATATCAATGTATTTTCCCTTGCCTTCATCTCCCCATTGGGTCCCGATTACTATCTTTGTAGACATTAAATTGTGCCTCCTAATCATAAATAAACTTTATTTTGAATTAACAATTTTCCAAATATATATTATCAGATTAAGTATAAAAAGACAACATAAAACCCGAATATTATTTACCAAACAATAAATAATGTTCGGGTTGATGTGTTGAAATTATTTATGTAGCCCTTTGTGCAATATAATTAGACCATTTAAGCCAGCACTATTCTTTGGTAGCAAGGTATTCGTTCAGCTCTCTTACCAATTTTTCAGGATCTATTCCGTGAATACTGCAAGCATCTGCGATGCTTTCACCGGAAGATGAGGGACACCCAATACAATGCATACCGTTATTCATAAATATTGCAATTGTTCCTCTATCAATTTTCAATACATCAGCTATTATCATTTCGGATGTTACTTTTGCCATTTTTGTATTTCCTCCTTAAAAATTGAATTAGGTCATTTCAAAAAATGCATTATAAAATATTTTATGCTTGATATTACTAATTTAATTTAGCTTTTTAAAATGCCCAATCGACCAATTAATTATTTTTTAATACTTATATTAAAAGATCATCCACTTTTAATATAAGTTATTATACACTAAATTAATATTTTTATATACTACTTTATAGATACAGAACTGTAAAACTAAATACGACATAATTATTTATTATTTATTATTTATTATGAAAATGATTGTCGTCCTGTCTCATAAAGGTTGTTTCCAAAACAATCTATAATTACTATGGCAGGAAACTTTATAACTTCAAGCTTTCTTACAGCTTCAGCACCAAGCTCCGGGAAGGCAATAACCTCTTCTTTCACTATTGACTTGGCAAGAAGGGCACCGGCACCTCCTGTAGCACCTAAATAGACTGATTTGTAGGTTTTGATGGCAGATATAACTTCAGGAGATCGCAAACCCTTACCGATCATGCCTTTTAACCCAAGTTCAATAAGCTTGGGTGCATAGGCATCCATGCGGCCGCTGGTTGTGGGACCGGCTGATCCAATTACGTGACCTGGCTTGGCAGGGCAGGGGCCGACATAATATATGGTTTGGTTTTTAAGGTCAAATGGAAGCTCCTTGCCCTCAATTATCAAATTATATATTCTTTTGTGTGCGGCATCTCTTGCGGTATATATTGTACCTGTTATATAAACTGTATCACCGGCTTTTAGATTTATTACCACATCATCTGTTAATGGAGTATTTATATCATGATACATAATTTAAGCCTCCGGTTTATTTATAGAATTATCTCGGCATGTCTTGTTGCGTGACAGTTTATATTCACCGCGACAGGAAGACCTGCAATGTGAGTGGGAAAAATTTCAATGTTGAGACCAAGTGCAGTAACCTTTCCACCAAGACCAGCAGGACCGATACCAAGTTTATTTATACTTGAGAGCATTTCTTCCTCAAGTTCCTTTATGTGAAGAAGCGGGTTAAACTCGTTTATTGGCCGTAATAAGGCCTTTTTAGCCAGTATAGCTGCTTTTTCCATGGTGCCTCCAATACCTACACCTACTACGATGGGGGGGCAAGGATTAGGACCTGCATTACTAACTGTATCAAGTATAAACTTTTTAACACCATCTAGTCCATCAGACGGCTTTAGCATCTTTAATGAACTCATGTTTTCACTTCCGAACCCTTTTGGTGCTACGATTATTTTTAATTTATCGCCATCTGTTATGTTATAATGAATTACAGCAGGGGTATTATCTCCTGTGTTTTGCCTGATAAGTGGATCAGATACAACAGATTTTCTTAGATATCCTTTTTGGTATCCGTTCCTTACACCTTCATTTATTGCATCAGTCAAATTACCATTAACTATAGAAACTTCCTGACCGATATCTATAAATATGACAGCCATACCGGTATCCTGACAAATTGCCATGTTTTCTTCCTTTGCTATAATGGCATTTTCCAACAACTGCTTTAAGACTTCTTTACCAGTATCTGATTCTTCAATGACAAGACCGGATTCCAAACTATTGGCTATATCGTAATTCAGATAGTAATTTGCATTGATACACAGCTTTTCGACTGCTGCTGATATTTCCTCTGTGGTTATTGTTTTCATACAATCCTCCTTTGTATGATTATATAAAAATCAAATATATTAAAGGTGATAATCTATTGTATTTGTCTTAAGTAATTCCCGTAGAATCGTTGGTTATTTGCTCTGCCAAATGTAGATTATTAACACTTTTAATATAAGTAATATTTAAGTCATTACTTATGTAAGATTTTTATTGATATATGTAAGCTATAATAATATTAATATACTATGCTAAAAAAGGCAATATAAAGGCAGAATAACATTGGATAATTTTTCACGACAACGACCAAGGTTCAAAAATCACCTCGTGATTTTTTATATAGTTTATGGTATAATTTAGTTATCATAATGGAAGGGGTCATGTATTTGAATTCAAAACGTAATATACTTGTATGTATTACTCAGCAAAAGACCTGTGAAAGATTGATAAGAGAAGCCGCAAATATTAAGAGTGATTATGAAGGTGAACTTCATGTAATTCATGTGGCAAAAAATGAATGGAAATTTCTAGACAATGTAAAAGAGGGTGAGGCATTGGAGTATTTATTCAAAGTATCAAAATCAGTTGGTGCCAATTTATCAGTATTAAGATCTGATGATATTGTCGAGACAATACTAGATTATATAAAGGAGAATGATATTAATTTTGTAGTTGTTGGTAAATCAAAGGAAATGCACAAGGAGAATAATTTTATTAAAACGCTGGAAAATAATATTAGCAATGTTGAGATATGTATTGTTTAGTGCGAAAAAATGGAAGAATGTGCCAAATATTTAACTTTTATGGTTAAAAAGTACTAAATTATTGCTAAAAGCTTGACTTAATGCTACTTTCATTATAAAATATTGTCGAATTCCAAATACAGGAGGTTGTGTAAATGAATAAAACAGATTTAGTTAATGCGATTTCTTCAAAGTCAGGTTTAAACAAGAAGAATAGCGAAGCTGCTTTAAATGCTCTTATCAGTACAGTGCAAGAAACCCTTAAAAAAGGTGATAAAGTTGTTCTTGTAGGTTTTGGCACTTTTGAAGTAAGAGAAAGAGCTGCAAGGAAGGGGAGAAATCCTCAGACTAAGGAAGAAATTACTATACCAGCTTCAAAAGCACCTGTATTCAAAGCTGGCAAAGGTTTAAAGGATATCGTAAACTAATAAAATATTATATTATTTTGGCAAAAGAAAAACCCTTTGTAAAATTAAGGGTTTTTCTTTGTTTTTAATATTTTTTCATTGCAGGGCGTTTAAGTATATCATTGCTTTTGATAATTCATATTAATCCTGACTTTATCTGCTAACATAGCTATAAATTCTGAATTGGTTGGTTTGCCTTTGCTATAGTTTATAGTATACCCAAAAAGAGTATCGATGCTATCGGGATTACCTCTTGCCCATGTGCTTTCTATTGCATTTCTTATAGCTCTTTCCACCTTTTGGGGAGTTGTATTGAACTTCTGTGCAACAGATGGGTAAAGAACCTTTGTAATTGAACCAAAGAGCTTTGAGTTATTAACTGTTTGCACTATAGCTTCTCTAATATATTGATAACCTGCCATATGGGGTGGTATGCCAATATCACGCATCATGTATGTAACCTGTACTTCTATATCATTTGCACTTTCAGAATTCTTCAAAATGGATGAAGAAGCCTTTTGGACATAGTTCTTGCTCTCGTGGAAGGATGATACGCGATTTTCTCTATATAATTGTTTTATCCTGGAAATGAGAACCTCAACGCTAAATGGTTTAACGATATAGTATTCTGCTCCTAAGGACATAGCCTGCTGAATAAAAATATCCTGACCAATTGCTGACAGCATGATAAAAATAGGTTTTCTAACATTAGGTGTTGTAGCTAACTTTTCAAGAACACCTATTCCATCAAGGTTTGGCATAATTACATCAAGTATTACAACTTCGGGCTTTAATTCTTTGATTTTTTCAAGTGCCTGCAGGCCGTCTCTTGCTATTCCAACAACCTTGATTCCTTCGGTCTGGTTCAAATAGTCATAAAGTATATCACCAAATTCGATATTGTCGTCTGTTATTAGCACGGATATTTCATTTTTCATAATTTTACATCAACCCCTAATAAATGATACTGGACTTACAAATCTATAAATATTTTCATTAAGTCCAAATAATTAATCCTATTGTTTTTTGTATAAGTTGCATTATTTTTTAAAGTATATTGTCGCTTTGTATAATATTCAAAATCTCCTCAGAAATCTCAGAAGAGGGCTTTTCTTTGCATTCTATTAATATATCCCCATAATTTTCATAAAGAGGTATACGTTCTAAGTAAGTATCATAAAAGCTCTTTCCATCCTTACGTGCCAATTTTCTATCTTGTGCAACTCTATTTTCCAATATTTCAAAGTCTGTCTTTAAATATACCACTATTCCATTCTTTTTTAGATGTTCCATGGCTTCTTTACTATATATAACGCCGCCGCCCGTTGCTATTATTGAATTTTCTACAGACAAATCCATTATGACCTTTTCCTGTATCTCCAAAAATTTTTCCAGCCCATGGCTAATTACATAGTCCCTTGGAGATAAGCCTGTTATACTTTGAAGTAAATGGTCGGTATCAAGAAAGCTTTTCCCGGTTTTATCGGACAATAAGCTGCCGACTGTAGTTTTTCCCGAGCTAGGCATACCTATCATTATTATATTGCTTTTATTCATATATATCTCCATAAATAATTATATTTAACTATATTATATAATGTTTTTTATATAAATGAAAAGGTAGTAATCTTTACTTTTGTTTGTAGTAAATCCATTTACAATTAGCTATTATACTTTGCCAAAAGCAAGATCAATAAACTTTTCATATAGAATCAGTTAGATGAATTTTTCCTCCGCAGCTTTTTATTAGGTCGCCAAATTCCGGGAAAGTTACGTTATAAGCCTCCGCACCATTTATAACTACCTTACCGTCAATATTTAACCCTGCTATAGCTAAAGACATAACAATTCTATGATCATCATGACCTTCAACATTGCCGCCTTTTAATTTGCTTTGCCTGATAATAAGGCCGTCTGGAAGTTCCTCAATATCTGCACCAAGCTTTTTTAACTCCATGCACATGACAGAAATTCTATCGGTCTCTTTAAGCCTAGCTTGAGGTACGTTTACAAGTCTAGTTTCACCATCAGCAAAGCACCCTAAAACCGACATTGCAGGTAACGCGTCAGGAATAGAGTTCATATCGATTTCCATTCCCTTAAGTCTGTTACCTTTAACTCTAATGCTGTTACAGTTTATATCTACAGTAGCACCCATTTCTTTTAAAATGGAAAAAACCATTTTATCTCCCTGAGGGTCAGACATATCTAAATTTTCCATTACTATTTCTTCACCGGAAATTGCAGCCTGAACTGCAAAGAACGTAGCTGATGAAAAATCACCGGGAATAGATAGGTTAAACGGCTTATATGATTGATTGCCGTATATATATATTGATTTAAAGTCGTTATTTTCGTATTTTATTCCTTGCTTGTCAAGCCACCAAAGGGTCATTTCCACATATGGAGCTTCATTCAATCTTGTTATATTTATTTGAGAATCACTTTGCAAAAGAGGAGTGTGTATGAGCAAAGAAGACAGATATTGTGATGTCACTGCATCAATGCTTGTATTACCGCCTTTTAGTATACCTTTTACCACAACTGGAGCAAGTCCGTTATTTCTTGTAGATAAAATATCAGCTCCCAAAGCATTCAAAGATTCTATCAATGGGCCTAATGGGCGTCTTCTTATCTGATAATCGCCTGTCAACACTGTAAAGCCGCTGCCCAAAGATGCAGTTGAAACCGCAAATCTCATTGTAGTACCTGAATTTCCTACGTCTACTATATCATCAGGGGTCATTGGATTGATTCCAAAGCCATCTATTTCATATTTATTATCTTTGAAGCTGATGTTTGCACCAAAAGCTTTACATACCTTTACTGCAGAATTTGCATCATCTGAGATTAAAGGATCGTAAATATGTGAAGTTCCTTTTGTGAGGCTGGCTAAAAATAGTGCTCTAATGGTATGCGATTTCGAACCTGGAATTTTAATTTTTCCAGTTACTTTTGATTTTTCTGCTATTAAGTACATACTAACCCCTTTCGTTAAACAATTATCCTGATTTATATATCTATATTAATATAGTTATCTTTTCTAGTCAAACTCGATTTCTGATTGGACTTGATGTTTTTACTGATAAAATGCAAAAAGTATAAACAAATGTATTTGGTAGAAGGAAATATAAATAAAATAATTTAAAAGATTTGCTATTTAATTGTCAATATTGGTAACAAGGATGAAAAAGCAGAAAATTAGTTGACTTAAATATAAATTTTGGATAAAATTTAACTATAAAATAACTTTTAATGTGCTACAATAGCTCATAAAGTAATTGTTTTAATAATATGATATACGCCTAAAATAAAATGACAGATCACGTATATAGTGCTGTCTCGTTTATTTTTTATCACCGATTGACTATGTTTTCACATAAATAGAATTAACATACAATTCAAAAATAAAAAGTATATGTGTATATGAAAGTAATATGCTGTTATCTTCTGGTGATAACGGTGTTTTACAAATAGATTTTAGAAAATTGTACAAAAAATGTTCTTTGAAAAGTGAATATCATACACTAATATATGCTATAAACTCAATACAAATTCTATTTTCTAAATAACATTTGCTGAATTCTACTTTAATATTATATATTCTAGTAAGACAGAAGAATAAAATATACTTTATGAAGGTTACTAAACCAGACTATTTGTATTTATAAATGATTTAGTCTTTTATATAAGTATCTTGTAAATTTTCCTTCAGTCTTGATATTATGTAACGGAATGTTCCTTATATTTTACCATTTATGCACTCATATCTTCATTTTCCCAATTCCCAATGTAACAGTATGTTTTTATTTAACAAATATATGTTTAAGCGAATTGACAATAAACTGTCAAAATGTAATGGGCAGTTAGTTGTATACTTAAGCTGTAATGCTGTTAAATGGCGAAGATGTGAAAGGTTCAAAAAGATAAAGTGTTAGACTTCCATATTCATAAGGTCATAGGAGATTATATTAAATAGTTTAGCGAAATATTATTGGGAAACTGGTTATGTATTGTTAAGTAATATATCAATTTTATTTAGTGATGATACCACTTTTGAAACAAATTTTTTGTTCAGTTTCTAATTAATTTGTTTACTAAAATAGGAGGGAAAAAGATGCTAAAAAAATTATCAGTGATAGGGCTGCTTTGTACAACAGCATTAGCAGCGAAGATGACAGGTAATGCAGCTGAAATTCTACAGACCACAGACTTTAAAGGTGGGGTCAGCTTACCATGGCACATATCCGAAAGTAATGAGCAAAACTCATGGTCAGAAGTAAAGAATGGTGAGTATGTTGTTCATATGGAAGGAAAAGGAACCAACAAATGGGACGTACAAATCAGACACAGAGAAATGTCAATTCAGTCAGGTCACAAATATACAGTGAAATTCTCGGTAAAAGCAAGTAAAGCTACCAAGATCTATGCAAAGATCGGTGATATGGGTGAACCTTATGGTGAAGTCTGGAATAATAAATGGGCTCCATATTCAATTTCAGCAGGACAAACCCTTAATGTAACCGATACATTTACAGCAGACAAAGACTATAAGACTGCTGAGTGGGCATTCCATCTTGGCGGTGAGTTAGTGAGTTCACTCCCAGTTGATATCAGCTTTATATCGATGTCACTTACTGACCCCGAGTTCAAACCGACACCAGTGCCTACAGCAACACCAGCAAGAGATATTCGTGTAAATCAGCTTGGATATTTCCCAAATGCTGCTAAGAAGGCTACTTTTAAAGTTAATCAAGGTGCATCTACTACTACATGGCAGTTAAAGAACAGTTCAGGAACTGTTGTTGCTTCCGGTACTACTCAGCCATATGGTCCTGACCATGCTTCCGGTGAAGAACTGCAAATAATAGATTTCTCAGACTATACAACACCAGGTAAGGATTATCAGCTCGTTGCAGGTAGTGCTTCAAGCTTCAAATTCGATATTGGCGATGATATGTACAGCACAATGAAATATGACGCACTCAAATATTTCTATCATGCAAGAAGCGGTATAAAAATAGAAATGCCATACTGTGTTGACAGCAAGTGGGCACGTGCAGCAGGTCATACAACTGATAACCCTAAGTTGATTACAGGAAGAAATTACAATGGTCCTTCATCAATTGAAGGTTCAGGCGGATGGTATGATGCCGGTGACCATGGTAAGTACGTTGTTAACGGCGGTATATCATTATGGACAGTACAAAACATATATGAGCACTCCCTTGCAAAAGGAACAGATGATCAATTTGCTGATGATACAATGAATATTCCTGAAAGTGGAAACAGCAAGAGCGACATACTTGATGAAACACGTTGGGAAATGGAATGGATGCTGAAAATGCAGATTCCTTCAGGTTATGACAGAGCAGGTATGGCAGTTCATAAGATGGCTGACGTAGCTTGGACAGCTTTAGCAACTCGTCCTGATATGGATGATCAAGACCGTATATACTATCCACCATCAACAGCAGCTACATTAAACCTCGCAGCATGTGCTGCACAAGCTGCACGTATGTGGAAAGATATTGATTCAGCTTTCTCATCAAAATGTTTGACTGCAGCAGAAACAGCTTATGCTGCTGCTAAGAAAAATCCTGCAATATATGCTCCATTCGGCCAGGAACCTGGTAGCGGTACTTATGGTGATAACTATACAGAAGACGATTTCTACTGGGCTGCATGTGAATTATATGTTACAACTGGTGATTCAGAATACCTCTCAGATATAAAAGGTTATAAGAATGCTTTCCAAATGCCTGTTACATTATCAGGTGAGTCCAACGGTATGGCTGGATGCTTTGACTGGGGTGCTACAGGTGGATTAGGAACCCTTACACTCGCATTGCATAAATCAGAAGAGTTCCCAGAAGTTGGTGAAAGTATTAAAAAAGCAGCAGATACATTCATAGGAGTACAAGCACAAGAAGGTTATGGTATTCCTCTTGAAGAATCAACTTATATAAACGAGTTTGCTGGTCAGTCAGAAGAAATAACTGGTTATCCTTGGGCATCAAATGCGTTTGTTATAAATGAAGCTATTGTTATGGCTTATGCATATGATGTAAGCGGAGATTCAAAATACTTTAACGGTGTTACAGAATCAATGGACTACTTGATGGGCCGTAACCCAATGTTACAGAACTATGTAACAGGATATGGAGAAAACCCATTGAAATATCCACACCACCGTTTCTTCTGTCCTCAGATTGATGCTTCATTCCCATCAGCACCTCCGGGATTCCTCTCAGGCGGACCAAACTCCGGTTGTCAGGACCCATGGGCTTCAGGTGCAGGTTTGAAGGTTAACAAGGCACCAGCACAAAAATGCTTCCTCGACCACGTTGAATCATGGTCAACTAACGAAGTAACAATCAACTGGAATGCTCCACTTGCTTGGATTACTTACTTCTTGGATTCTTACAATGATATAGATCCATCTACACCACCTAAGAATACTCCTACACCTACATCATACACAGGTGGAAAAGTACCTGAAGATGTAAATCGTGATGGTGTTGTTAACATGGTAGATGTTATGAGAATAGCAACAGCTTTTGGTACAGTTAGTGGAAACGTAAAATTCGAACCTGCATGCGATTTGAATAGTGATGGAGCTGTAAATATGGCTGACGTTATGAAGCTCGCAGTTAAGTTTGGATATACTTATTCATTATAATAAATTTTATATGTAGATAATTAAATTCGTAGTATAATTGAGAGGTATGAAAATGTAAATTTTTCATACCTCTTTTTTATATAGAATTTAAGAATTGATTTGTTCTTCTGATATATATTAAGAGAGATAACTAATAAAATAGGAATGACCAAAATATAACCTCTGCTATAAATTTGGCTAATGTTTCGACTTTACTTGTCAACATACGCTTGGAATTGGAAGTAATATTTTAATCATACCTTAGCTAGGAGAATATTATGCTTGATATTTGTCTATTAGGAACAGGCGGTATGATGCCATTACCTGACAGGTGGCTTACATCCGCATTAATTAGGTTTAATGGGAAAATGATACTTGTTGACTGTGGGGAAGGGACACAGATAACACTACGGAATGTGGAATGGGGCTTTAAATCAATTGAGGCTATTTGCATAACCCATTTTCATGCCGATCATGTTGCAGGTTTACCTGGTCTGCTTCTTACAATTGGTAATTCCGGCAGGGAAGAAACTCTTAAAATAATAGGTCCAAGGGGGCTAAAAAAAGTTGTAGAATGCTTGACCTATATATCGCCGCAGCTGCCGTTCGAACTGGAATTGATTGAAGTTGATGATTGTGATAATAGAAGCATTGATATTAATGGTATATCAATAGAATATATTTTGTTGGATCATAACATTACCTGCTTTGGGTATAGCTTTAGTTTAAAACGCCCAGGTAAGTTTGATGTTGATAAGGCAAATAAATCAGGTGTTCCCCAAAGAATATGGAGTAAGCTTCAAAAAGGTGAAGAAGTCATATATGAGGGAAAGATTTATAAACCTGATATGGTTTTAGGTGAGGCTAGAAGAGGACTAAAAGTTTCTTACTGTACCGATACAAGGCCAACTGAGGCAATGGTAGATTTTATTAATGAATCGGATTTATTTGTTTGTGAGGGTATGTATGGAACAGATGACAAGCTTAAGAAGGCTATTGAAAAAAAACATATGTTATTTTCAGAAGCTTCACAATTAGCATTGAGAGGAAATGTAAAGGAAATGTGGCTGACTCACTTTAGTCCATCCATTACTAGCCCTGAAGAGTTTATAGATAGTGCAGTAAGTATATTTAAGAATACAGTAATTGGTCAAGACTTGATGAAAAAGACTTTAAGATTTGATGATTAATAATAAATAATAAATATTTAATATTTATTATTTAATGTCTAATATCAAATATCTAATATCTAATATATCATTTATTATATATTTTAAATTATAGTTTTAAACGTATGTTTCATTTCAAATTATGTGTATAATATTATTTACGACGTTAATCATCATTGACAAAGTGTGTGTCAAAATAATATAATAATAACGTACAAAATACATTATAAAGGTATACATAACAAAGAAATAAATGTTAATGTATTGAAGAATATGACAAGTTAGTAAATCTATATTAATACTGTTTATACTTGTATGAAAGTACCAAATGTGTTTTAGGTCTACACTTTCTAATTTACAGTTAATTTGGTTTATAGATAGTTGCATTGAGTGGATTGTCTATATAATAAAAGTTACAAAACAAAAAAAGAAAGAGGGGGTCTTATGACAAGTAGTTTTAGTAGAAGTACTAGAAGTCTATTAAGCATCACACTTGCAGTACTGATGTTATTTAGTATGTGTTTGGTTACAAAGGCTGAGGACAGTAAGGTAAACTATAAGGTTTCAGGATTTGTATCGGTTGAAGCTCCGAGTACTCCAGTTTATGAAATAATGGTATATTCACCGGTAAAAGTTGAGATTGAGGGAACGGATCTTACTGCAACTGCTGATAGCAGAGGGTATTTTGAAATCGTTGGTGTTCCTGAGAATATGTCAGGATACACAATTAAATTCAGTAAAAGAAATTGTCTTACTAGAACAGTAGAGGGAGTTGCAGTACTTGCAGATACAGTGATAAGTACGGAAAAAGAGCCTATCATGTTGTGGTCCGGCGATGTTGCAAAGGATGGTGTTCAGGATGGTGCCGTTAACTTATCTGACGCCATAACTATTGCTACAGCTTTTAATTCAAGCTCAGACAGTCCTAAATATAAAAAGGATTGTGACCTTAATGCAGATAGGTCAATAAATATTGCTGATGTAGTTATTGTTGCAAGAAACTTTAATAAAACAGCACAAGACTATAGAAAGCATTTTGCACCATTACCTGTTGTTGGTTCATTCGATAATTTAAAGAAGATGATTCCGGCTAGCAGCTATTCTTCTTACTACTATTTAGATGGCAGAGTGGCTGCAGGCGGTATGCCAACGCCAGCTCCAGTTGCAGTGCCAAATGCTACAGCAGTACCTGGCGGTGCAACGCCAAGTGCTCCAAAAAGTACTGACTATTCAAAAGTAAATAGTCAGGTGGAAGGTGTAGATGAAGCAGATGTTGTACAAACAGATGGTGAGTACATATACCAGGTTAATAAGAATAAAATTGTTGTTGCAAAAGCTTATCCGGCAGATAATATGGAAGTTGTAAATACTCTCAACCTATCCGCTGATACTTCATTTACTCCAAGAGAAATGCTCCTTGGAAAAAATAAGCTTATCGTCATTGGCACATCGTATGAGAGTGTTAAAGTAAGTCCTACTACACTAGTACCTGTAGTAACACCAATACCCAAGGTATCTACGGTACCTGTGGTATCTACAGTATCACCAGCTTCAGTAACTCCAGCAACAGCATCAACTTCAGCAGTAAAATCAACCCCAGCACCTTCATCATCTATGGGCATTGCAGTACCACCAACATACTTTATTCCTACTTATAGCACGGTAACAACAAAAGCTTTTATACTTGATATAACAGACAAGAAAGATATCAAGAAAATCAGGGTTGTTGATATAGATGGAAACTATATTTCCTCCAGAAAGATTGATTCTGTATTATATTTGGTAACAAATAAATCAATATACAACTACATACAATTTGGTGATACTGATTATGCAAAACCACGTTACCGTGATACCAATTTGGGTGATAGTTATAATTGTATTGACTATGATAAAATTAACTATTTCCCTGAGTTTATAAGACCAAACTATTTGAATATTGCCGGTCTAGATGTTGAGGATAATAACAGTGAGCTTCACTTCACAAGTTATCTTGGTGCCGGTGATAAAATGTATGTGTCACAGAATAATATTTATATTGCTGAGACTAACTATTATTCATATCCAGTACTGCTTGCAAGGCCTGCAGTTGGGGTATCTGTTATGCCGGCTTATAATACACAAAACACATTGATATACAAGTTCTCCATTGACAAGGGTGAATCAAAATTTAAAGGAAAAGGTGAGATTCCTGGTATTATTCTAAACCAATATTCAATGGATGAAAACAAAGGATACTTCAGAATAGCAACTACAGTAGGTTCAGTATTTGGTACCGGTGAAAACATTTCAAAAAACAACTTATATGTTATGGATGATAATTTTAAGGTTACAGGAAAAATAGAGAATATTGCTCCGGGAGAAAAAATTTACTCAGTTCGTTTTATGGGCGACAGGGGATATATGGTTACATTCAAAAAAGTTGACCCATTATTTGTTTTTGACTTAAAAGACCCAAATAAGCCAGCTATTTTGGGAGAACTCAAGATACCCGGATATAGTGATTATCTGCATCCTTATGACGAAAACCATGTAATAGGCTTTGGAAAAGATTCAATTGAATCGGGTTCAGACCAATTTGCGTGGTATCAGGGTATGAAAGTTGCAATGTTTGATATTACAGATGTCAATAACCCTAAAGAGCAATTCAAGGTACTTATTGGTGACAGGGGAACAGAGTCAGAGCTTCTTCGCAATCCGAAAGCCCTTCTATTCTCTAAAAGTAAGAACATAATGGCTTTCCCTGTATCACTGTATGAGATTCCGGCAGAAACCAAGCAAGATACATCCATTAAAGTTTCAACAACAATGCCTCAATATGGGAAGTTTGCATACCAGGGTGCTTATATTTTCAATATAGATATGGAAAAAGGTTTTGTATTAAAGGGAAGGATAACGCACCTTGCTGATGATGAATTGGCTAAAATCAATTCTTTAACATATTACAGCGGTAGCAGTGACAACTATATAAACAGGATAATGTATATAAACGACATTCTTTATACATTGTCAAACAATAAGATAAAAGCAAACAACATGTCGGATCTGAAAGAATTAAACAAGGTAGATATTGTACAGCCGTCCACTGTATCTCCAACACCTCCAATATATTATTAATTAATGACTTATAAATATTTAATGACTTATAAATAATAAATAACTATATGAATTATATTTATACATTCTGCATATGATTTGTGGACAATAAAAACGACCGGTTAATTAAATCAACCGGTCGTTATATTTATTACAGATTATTCGCCTTTTGCCATTTTCTCAAGCTGTTCGTATTTTTCCAAAGCATTCTTTTCAGCTTGAGCGTAGAGCTCTTCAGCTTTATCTGGGAAGAGTCTTGAAAGTGAAGAATAACGTACTTCGCTCATTATGAAGTCTCTGAATGAAGCTGTTGGCTTCTTGGAGTCAAGTATGAACGGATTCTTTCCTTCAAGTTTGAGTAATGGGTTATATCTGTAGAGGAACCAGTAACCTGCTTCAACAGCAAGCTTGGATTCCAACTGTGTACATCCCATACCGAGTCTTAATCCATGGTTGATACATGGTGCATATGCGATAACAAGTGATGGACCTGGATAACTTTCAGCTTCAATAAGAGCTTTAATGAGCTGATTCTGGTTTGCACCCATTGCAACCACTGCAACATATACATAACCATATGACATAGCCATAGCAGCAAGGTCTTTCTTCTTTGTTACTTTACCAGATGCAGCAAACTGTGCAATAGCTCCGGTAGGTGTTGCTTTTGATGACTGTCCGCCTGTGTTTGAGTAAACTTCTGTATCAAATACAAGTATGTTTACATCTTCACCGGAAGCAAGCACATGGTCAACGCCGCCGAAACCGATATCATATGCCCATCCGTCTCCACCTAGTATCCATTGTGATTTCTTTATAAGGAACTCTTCTTTTTGTATAATTTCATCAACTATATCCTTAGCTTCGCTTCCTTTATATGCTTTGAGCAAAGGTAACAATGTAAGAGTTGCTTTCTTTGAACCCTTCGCAGTATCCTTATTATCCAACCAGTCTTTTAATGCCGCTTTAATATCTTCAGAAATACCTGTATTTAAAGCTTCAGTAGCAAGGTCAGCAAGCTTAGCTCTGATCTGGTTAACTGCGAGAGCCATACCATAGCCATATTCAGCATTGTCTTCAAACAATGAGTTAGCCCATGCAGGACCATGACCATTATGGTTTGTTGTATATGGAGTTGATGGTGCACTACCGCCCCAGATTGATGAGCAACCTGTTGCATTAGCGATGAGCATTCTGTCACCGAATAACTGAGTGATTAACTTAGCATAAGGTGTTTCACCACAACCCATACATGCTCCTGAGAACTCGAGCAGAGGCTGTTCGAACTGGCTTCCTTTAACAGTTTCAGGATTAGCTGGATTTTCCTTAACGGATAATTTCATTGCATAATCCCAGTTATCAATTTCAACTGTCTGTGTTTCAAGTGGCTTCATTACAAGTGATTTAACCTTGGAAGGACAAACCTGTGCACAGTTTCCGCAACCTGTACAGTCAAGAGTTGAAATCTGGATCTTAAAGTTATAGTTTTCAAAGCCCTTACCAACAGCCTTCTTTGTAACAAATGACTTAGGAGCATTTGCAGTCTCTTCTTCATTAAGAAGGAAAGGCCTTATTGCTGCGTGAGGACATACATATGAACACTGGTTACATTGAATACAGTTATCAGGCTGCCATTCAGGAACATCGATAGCAATACCTCTTTTTTCATATTTTGATGATCCCTGTGGGAAAGTACCGTCTTCAACACCAACGAATGTACTTACAGGGAGCTTGTCGCCTTCCTGTCTGTTTACAGGATCTTGTATGTTCTTGATGTATGCAGGAACATCTTTTTCCACAACAGGAGCATCTTCAGCAGTTGCCCATGAAGCAGGAACTTCAATTTTATTTAATGCACCAATACCCTTGTCAACAGCCATATGGTTCATGTTTACTACTTTTTCACCTTTTTTACCATATGAAGTAACAATAGCCTGTTTCATATATTTAACAGCATCATCAAGTGGAATAATATCAGCCAGCTTGAAGAATGCTGCTTGCATGATCATATTGATCCTGTTTCCAAGGCCTATTTCCTTTGCAATGCTAACAGCATCAATTGTATAGAATTTGATGTTGTTTTTAGCAAGGATTCTCTTCATGCTGCCTGGAAGATGTTTATCCAACTCTTCTGCAGTCCATCCGCAGTTTAAGAGGAAAGTTCCGTTAGGCTTAATGTCGGAAACCATATCATATTTATCAACGTATGATGGGTTGTGACAAGCGAGGAAGTCTGCCTTCTTAACAAGGTAAGTTGATCTGATTGGTTTTTTACCGAATCTTAAGTGAGATACAGTAATACCGCCTGATTTCTTTGAGTCATATGCAAAGTATGCCTGTGCATACATGTCGGTGTGGTCACCTATTATTTTAATGGAGTTCTTATTTGCACCAACAGTACCGTCAGAGCCCAAGCCCCAGAATTTACAGCTTATTGTACCTTCGCCTGTTGTATCGATTTCTTCGCCGATAGGAAGTGATAAGTTTGTAACGTCATCAACGATACCAACAGTGAAATGATTCTTAGGAGCATCTGCTTTGAGGTTGTCAAATACTGCGATAACCTGTGCAGGTGTAGTATCCTTTGAACCAAGACCATAACGTCCGCAAACGATAAGTGGTCTAGTTGCTTGATCATAATAAACTGTAGCGATATCCTGGTACAATGGTTCGCCTATTGCACCTGGTTCTTTAGTTCTATCAAGAACACAGATTTTCTTAACTGATGCAGGCATTGCTGAAAGGAAGTGCTTAGTTGAGAAAGGTCTGAAAAGGCGTACTTTTAATATACCAACTTTTTCACCCTTAGTAGCTAAGTAATCAATTGCTTCTTCAGCAGCATCACATACAGAACCCATTGCAACAATAACTCTGTCTGCGTCAGGTGCTCCATAGTAGTTGAACAAGCCATAGTTTCTTCCTGTAAGCTTGTTGATTTCCTTCATGTAGTTTTCTACGATTTCAGGAACTGCATTGTAGAAAGGATTGCAAGCTTCACGAGCCTGGAAGAATATATCAGGGTTTTGAGCTGTTCCTCTTAATACAGGATGTTCAGGATTTAATGCTCTTTTTCTGAATTCCTTTATAGCATCCATGTCAACTAATTTTGCAAGGTCTGCATAATCAAGAACTTCTATTTTCTGAACTTCTGCTGATGATCTGAAACCATCGAAGAAGTGAAGGAATGGAACTCTACCTTTAATAGCACTTAAGTGAGCTACAGCAGCCAAGTCCATTATTTCTTGAACGTTGCTTGCACAGAGCATTGCAAAACCTGTTTGACGACAAGCCATAACGTCTGAATGATCGCCGAAAATTGAAAGAGCGTGGCTTGCAAGAGCACGTGCACTTACATGGAACACGCCAGGAAGCAATTCGCCGGCTATTTTGTACATGTTAGGAATCATTAAAAGAAGACCTTGAGAAGCTGTGAATGTAGTAGTTAAAGCACCTGCAGCGAGGGAACCGTGAACTGTACCTGCCGCTCCTGCTTCTGATTGTAATTCGGCAACTTTAACCTGTTGTCCAAATATGTTTTTTCTACCATGTGCTGACCATTGATCAACGTTTTCTGCCATTGTAGAAGATGGCGTAATAGGATAGATACCTGCAACCTCAGTAAACGCGTAGGCTACGTGGGCGGCAGCAGCATTACCATCCATTGTCTTCATGACCTTTGCCATTTTATTTTCCCCCATTTGCTATATAGATTTATTTAATGTCTGGGAAACTATAGTACATTCTGCACCACAATTTCTCACGACAACATCAAGGTTGCAAAATCACTTTGTGATTTTGTTCTTAATAAGCTAGTATTGTGTATACATTATACATTCCATAACTCATAATCATTATAACATAAAAATAAATCTAGTAAATACCATAATTAAAGTTGATTAAGAATTTTGTTAATAAAATCACGAAGTAAGGAATGATTGAAATATTACTTCCGATTCTTAAGCGGGTGTTCACGAGTTAAGTTAACACGTAAGCGAAGATTTTAGCGGAAGTTATATTTTCAACATTCCTAATGTGATATAATTCTTTATTATAATATATGAGACAGGCAAACCATATAGACGGGGGATAATAAAATGCAAAAGAACGGTGGATTTGTAAGTGTCATTATTGTTGCTGCCGGCAGCGGTACGCGAATGAATATGGAAAAAAATAAAATGTACATAGATGTTTACGGCAAACCACTTCTTGCAAGAACTATACAAGTTTTTCAGGACAGTAATTATATTGATGAGATAATACTGGTTACAGGTTCTGGTGATATTGTTTTTTGCAAGCAGCATATTATTGATATGTATGATTTAGATAAAGTTAAAAAGATTGTTGCAGGAGGTAAAGAAAGACAAAATTCAGTGTATAACGGCCTTTGCGAGGTATGTGATAAAACTGGTGTAGTACTTATACATGATGGGGCAAGACCATTTATAAATGATGAAATAATAAAAAACAGCATTGACGGAGCTCTTTCATATGGAGCGGTTGGAGTTGCAGTACCTGTTAAGGACACAATTAAGATATCTGACGAAGAGGCTTATGTACGTGATACTCCTGATAGAAAGCATTTATGGGCTATACAGACTCCCCAGTCATTTAAATATGATGTTATTCTAAATGCCCACAAAAAGGCTATAGCCGATGGATTCTTAGGCACAGATGATGCAGTTTTGGTTGAGAGGATGGGGTATAGGATGAAACTTATAATGGGAAGCTACAATAATATTAAAATAACGACGGTAGAGGACCTGATCTTTGCAAATGCAATAGCAGAAAGCATGGACAGCTAAAATATCATTAAAAAAGAGGAGGGATTATATGGTTAGTGTTCAGAGATTAACAAAAAGTTTTGGAACAAATAAAGCTGTAGATGAAGTATCTTTTGAAATTAAAAAGGGAGAGGTATTTGGGCTGCTTGGAGAAAACGGGCCGGCAAAACAACAACACTAAGAATGCTGGCTACCATGTTAAAACCTACTTCCGGTACAGCCATGATAAATGGAATGGATATAAATAAGGACCCACAGGCTGTGAGGTTTCAGATAGGTATTCTCTTCGGGGGAGAGACGGGGTTATACGATCGACTTACGGTTTATGAAAACATTGCATACTTTGCTGAGCTTAACGATATGGAAAGGGGGAGGATCAAAGCCAGAATAGCTGAGATGGCGAGGACTTTCGGTATGGAGGAGTTTATGAACAAGAGAGCAGGTAAGCTTTCTAAGGGAATGAAGCAGAAAGCTGCCTTTGGAAGAGCTATTGTTCATGACCCTCAGATAATGTTTTTTGATGAGCCTACATCAGGACTTGATGTAAGTGCTGCAAGGAATGTGCATGATTTTATCATGGACTGTAAAAAAGCCGGTAAGACCATTCTTTTTTCCAGCCATACCATGAGTGAAGTGGAAAAGCTATGTGACAGGATAGGTATAATACATAAAGGAAAACTGGTTGATACAGGAACCATTGATGAATTAAAAGCTAAATATAACAACAGCAGCCTGGAGGAAATATTTATACATCTGGTGGGAGGGGGAAAATTTACATGTTAAGACATATTTGGACTGTATTTAAAAAGGAAGTCAGGGACTTAAGCCGTGATAAAAGAACTCTTCTCATTAGTATTGTTGTTCCAATGGTCATAATCCCGCTTTTAAACAGCCTTGTGGGTGGAGGAATGGAAAAGCTTCAAAAGGATATAAACGAGAATGTTTCTATTGCATTGTCCGATGAATCAAGGACTGATGATATAGTGGACCTGGTCAAGAACAAATTGTTTAAAGATAACAAGAACGTTACGTTGGTTGATACCGATAACGCCATAGAGGCTTTAAAGCAAGATAAGGTTAGGCTGGTACTCGGTATCGACAAGGAATATAAAAGTAAGATTGCCGAAGGTAAGCCGTTTAAAATAGATATTTCCTATGATAAATCCAAAACAAAATCGGAAGGAAGTATTTGGATAGTTAGAGAAGAGATAGATAAGTTTAACAAAAGTATTTTAAATGAAAGAATAGTGGCATTGGGAAAAAGCCCTGAATTTTTGGAGCCTGTTAAAATAGAAGAGAAAAATGTAGCTGATGAAGCAAAAACAAGCACAAGCATGCTAGCTATGATGTTACCTATTATAATAGTTATTCTAATGACAGTTGGGGGAGTTCCGGCAGCAACCGACCTAGTTGCAGGGGAAAAGGAAAGAAACACATTAGAACCCCTTCTTACAACAAAACCTAAGAGGATTTCCATTTTGCTAGGAAAGTATTTTACTGTTACACTGTTTTCATTTATAACGGTTATTGCATCCATATTTGGACTGATTATAGGGTATATAATGAAACCAAGTTCTCTAAGTATGGGAACAGCCCAAAACATATCAGGGTTTTTTGTTCCAATACCAGCACTTATCATATCTATTCTCCTTGCTATGGCTTTAGGTATGACCTTTGCAGGGATTCAGGTTGCACTGAGCACATACGCCAAGTCATTTAAGGAAGCACAGGTGTATTTGTCCTTCCTCATGATAGCGGCTATGGTTCCTGCATATGCAAACTTCTTTACACAACCGGGAGACATACCTTTTTATTATTATTTTATTCCGGTTATAAATACTGTTTCTGCCTTTAAGGTTGTTTTAGGCGGTACAATAAATTATATGCATCTGCTTATAGCTTTCCTTTCATCTGCAGTGCATGTAGTAATTGCCCTTGGAATTGCGGTATCTATGTTTAATAAGGAGAAGGTGCTTTTTAGAAGTTAGGCAATAATTTAATGATTAGTCATTTTATTATCACATAAGTTGTAGTTATACATGAAAATACCTGAATGCCAAGACCCTGGCCAAACTGCGTCAATCCCTCTCCAGTAGTAGCTGTTATGCCAATGCTTTCTTCCGGCAGGTCTAAAAGCTTGGAAAGACTGCTTCTGATCTGGGGAATTTTGGGCGTTATCTTTGGCCTTTGGCATTCGATAGAAATTGACAGGTGGATTATTTTTTGATTCTTCAAGTACTTTAATGCTTCTTTAAGATAAACACTGCTATCGGTTATACCATCCTTTAGGCAAAGGTCATCGCTGATTTTACCGAGTATGTTAACGCATGTTATACCCGATATGGCATTTGTCACTGAATGCAATATTACATCAGCATCGCTGTTACCCTGAAGCGGAGGTTCGCCCTCAAAAATAACCCGCCCAATATAAGCTTTTTTTTATTATCGTTAAAATCAAATCTGTGGCTATCCTGACCAATGGCAACTCTCATTCAAATTCATCTCCATTACTTTTCATTCCGCTACTATATAGATACACAACTGTAAAGTTATAATATCATACACTTATATGACTGTAAAGAAGTGCTATAAAAGCCTGTTATTCAATATTTTATGATTTTGTTCATCATACCTTAATATAAATAAATAATTCAGCCAAATTTGTTAATACTATTAACAAATACGTTTGTTTGTATGATTCCAATAATGGATGGAAACAATAATTGAACAAACTGGAGGGATTATATGAAGAGAAAGATAGTTTTTCTGATGGTATTTACTATAATCTGTTCCTGTATAATGGGCTTCTCAGGTGCAAATGCACAGACAGGCAGCTATGGAACAATACAAAATGTAAATATCACTAATGCTACTGTCGCGGCTGAATACTTGAATGTTCGCCAAGGACCATCTACTGGTTACCCTATAGTGTGTGTACTTAAGAAAGGCCAGACTGTAAAGATATTTGGGAAAATAGGGGACTGGTATGCGATTTACGAATCTTCTAAGGGCTGCGTTGGAATGGCAAAAAGCAGTTTCCTTAAGGTTGCTGGAAACGGAACCTTAACCCCTGCGACTCCTAAAGTGACTAAGGCACCAATTAGTACTCCAAAGCCGTCTATTGTGGCTCCAACGCCGAAGCCATCAATAGCTCAGCCGCCGAAAGCATCAATTGCTCCTACTCCTGTAATTACAGGACCTTCACCATCTGGGACAACACAGGAGGAACAGACATTATTAAGCCTTATTAATAAGGCAAGGGCTGATGCAGGTCTTAAACCGCTGCAGTTTGATATGCAGTTGGTGAAAGTAGCAAGGCTTAAGGCTCAGGATATGGTTGATAAGAATTATTTCTCACATGATTCACCAACCTACGGCTCACCATTTGACATGATGAGGCAGTTCGGAGTCAGCTTCAAATATGCAGGAGAGAATATAGCCGGTAATTCAACAGTAGAAGGAGCTTTTAAAGCATGGATGAATTCACCGGGCCATAAAGCCAATATCCTAAAGCCTGAGTTCAACTTTAACGGCATAGGTATAGTGAGCAGTCCAACATATGGGAAGGTATTGGTTCAGCAGTTTATAGGAAGATAATATTAATGGAAAACCAGTAAAGGCTAAGGATGTTGTTAAATAAACCAATACATCCTTAGCCTTTACTAAATAGTGATAAAAATATTAATTCCTTATAGATTGACTATATCTTTGTTTTTGGCAGGCTGAATCCGGGAACAACCTCAAAAATTTTGCCTTTCAAATAATCAAGACAGCTTTTGCCTGTGAAGTCAAAGCACAGCTTATATGCCCATAGAGCTTGGGTTTTCATGCCCATACTCTTATTGAACTGATTGGAACCATATTTTCCGTCACCCAGGATGGGATGGCCTATATAAGCCATGTGGGCCCGTATCTGGTGTGTTCGGCCTGTTACCAGCTCAACCTCAAGTTTTGTATAGTTGGTTTCATATGAAAGCACTCGGTATTTTGTAATTATTTCAACTGAGTTTTTAGATTTTGCATCGCTTACAAAGACACGACTTTTCCTGGAATCCTTTTCAAGGTATGCTTTTAGGGTTTCCGACTTTTTTTCAACGTGACCCTGAACAAGGCACTGATAATACTTTTTAACCTCTTTATTTTTAATCTTATCAAGAATAGTCTTTAAGGCTTCCTCGTTTTTGGCAATTATGACAAGACCGCCTGTATTCCTATCAAGGCGGTGGCAAAGTGATGGAACAAATGTGTTTTTATTTTTAGGAGAATAATCTCCCTTTAATTCCAAGTAGGATTTTACATTATCAATTAGTGTATTATATTGCTGGTCGCTGTCCGGATGAACCGGTATACCCTGATCTTTATTAACAATAAGGATATTACTATCCTCATACACAACGGTGAATCCCATATTCATTTCAGAGTCATTTTTTAGAGGCTTACCGTCAATTATGCTGTCCGATATATATATATCTATTTTATAGCCCGGATTAACCAAATAATCTTCTTTTACCCTGATGCCGTTTACACGTATATCTTTTTTCCTAAATGCCTTATACATGGCACTTATGGGCATATTGGGAAACTCGCTTTTTAACACATATTCCAATTTTTTGTTTATATACTTGCTGCTTACAGTGATAGAACGCATACTGCTCCTTTTACCTTTTTATCTTGTATTAATTATAGTCCTTATTTTAGTCAGATACTTTTCCGAAATTGATTCGGCTATCTGCGGTGTATCGCCCTCCGAATATACTCTGCATAGAGGCATATCAGCATCAGGCAAAACAAGTACCCATCCATTTTCCATTATAAACTTAACTCCATCCAAAAGCTCTACTTTTTCATCGCTTTTTTCGGTGATCAAAGTCCTCATAACTTTACCCTTTAACTCCCAAGGACAAAATATCTTTTTTTTACTTACGTAAAAGGCAGGTATTTCTTCCATGATCTCTGTAAGGGGTGTTTTATTTTTGCATAAATATTCTATAATCTTAACCAATCCGGCTAATGCATCAAAATTCAGCGAAAACTGGTATGCATTTTCCTTGTTTTTTAGAAGATTATGATTTAACATTTGCTCCATAACAGCGTGGGGTGATGTCTTAGTCCTTAATACATTACCGTTGTATTTTTTGGCCAGTGACTCTATGACCGATGGTGCCGTTATTGGAACAACAACCTTTGAATTTGCAATATTCTTAAACATTATAAGGGATGTCAATGAAAGAAACAAGTCATCATTTATAATGTTTCCGGATTTATCTATCAGAGAAAGAGTCTCTCCATTGCTGTCAATAAAAGCAGCAAAATCAGCATTGTTTTTTTCTATTTCTTCAACTATTTTGTCATGTGCATTAAAGGCTGAAGAAAAGCTTGCAACCTTGCAACCTATATCCTGAAGCATTGGAACTACTAGAGAGATAACAAAATCAGAAGGCGAAATGATGCATATTTTTTGAGGGAAAGTCCTGATTGCATCAATATTTACATCGTTTAATATAGAACGTACATAATAATTTTTAAAATCAGTAATATTATTAAGTCTGCTTATTTCTTCGCCGGAGCAGCGTCTAAAATCTTCTCTGAAAAATGCGTTTTCAATTTTTCTTTCAGTAACACGACTTATGCTGGCTCCCTTTGAATCCATAAAATCTACACGCAGCTTATTGGGATTGTCGTTACTAAGCTTTACATGTATTCCACCCTCCACGGACAGAAAATTGATTGCATGCCGTGATATGGGTGTTAAGAGGCTGCTAAGATTAAAAACCTCTACACCAACCGAGAGAATGCCAGATGCAAAGGCATGCTTGAACATTCTGGCTGAATTGGATGTAGTGGAGCTTACAACAACCTTGGAACCCTTTTTAAAAATTGATCCGTAAGCAGCACCTAGACGTGCGGCAAACTCAGGTGATATATCGACATTTATAATACCCGAAAGACCATTTTCCCCAAATATGGTTTTGTTGTGTTTGGAGCCCCAAACTATATTTCTATCGACTATTGCAAGGGGATCAATTGTTTTCTGGGGCCAAATCTTTATACCGGGCTTAATAATAGCCCTTTCATTAACAATGCATTTGTCTCCGATTACAGCATTTTCAAATATGGAAACATAGTGCTTGAAATTAACCTTGTTACAGATTATTGCACCCCTTATTTGAGAACCATACTCTATATAATTATTATCCCATATGATACTTCGTTTTATTGAGGTTTCACCCTCTATCACGTTATTGTCCCCTATTACACACATATCTTCAATAACGGTGCTGGTAGAAATGCGGCAATTATTTCCTATTATGCAGGGGCCGCTTATTAAGGCATTAGGTTCAATAAGTGTACCTGATCCTACCCAAATCCCTTTTTTTATTTCTGTATAATCATTTAATAGATTTATTTTTCCCTGGAATATATCATAATGTGCTTGTAAATATGCTTGTAGATCACCAATATCACACCAATAGTCACGGGTGACAAACCCATAAATGGGATCTTTCTTTTTTAGCATGAGTGGGAATAAATCCTGGCTGAAATCATATTTTTTCCCCTGACTGAAATAGTCTAAAACATCCGGTTCTAAAATATATGTACCGGTATTTACCGTATCACTGAAAACTTCTCCCAGCTTGGCTTTTCCAAAAAGCCTTCTATCTGTCCATCGGTACCTGCTAGTACTACACCATAATCAAGAGGCACATCAACCTTTGTCAGAATAATGGTGGCTTTGGACTTTTTTGCGTAATGATACTCGATAGCGTTTTTAAGATTGATATTAGTGAGAGAGTCCCCGCTTATTACAACAAAAGTTTCATCAAGAAAATCACCGGCATTTTTAACACTGCCGGCAGTTCCTAATGGAGTATCCTCCGTGAAGTAGTGAAGGTTTACTCCCCAACTGGAGCCATTACCAAAGTAGTCACGTATCTTTTGGGGCAAATACATTAGTGTGATACCTATTTCAGTTATGCCATAAAGCTTTAATAAGTTAATAATATGCTCCATTATAGGTTTGTTTGCAACATTGACCATTGGTTTAGGCAAATCGCACGTTAGCGGGCGTAATCTTGAGCCTTCTCCTCCGGCCATAATTATTGCTTTCATTAGGATCACCCTTTCACCAGTATAAATATTATGCCCTAAAACAAGTAGACTTATTAAGATGTATAAACTATAGCTTTATTAAACTTGCCCAATTATTCATTTAAAGATGTCATTATAGATACCGAACTGATAAATAACCTTACAGTTCGGTATCTATACAATAGAATTATTAAAGCTAAGCTTGTATGAAAGGACTTCTGCTTGTGAAAATTGTCTTCAATTATGTATATTCAATATAAATGGGAAAAATCCTTCATAGCGTGGAATAAAAAAATCACAAATTGATGTTTTTGTATGTATACAAAAGTTTATTTTCATGCCCACCAATTACGTCTTTATTATGTAAACTAATAGTGTTAAAATTAAATAGCCTAATTCTTAAAATCTGATATAAGAAGCGGGGGACCTAATTTTTGGGGTAAATTACGCATAGCGTAAGGGGTGTCTCTTCTACCTAACCCGTCAACTAACCTCGTAGGCAGAAAGTTTCCAAAAGTATAATTTTTCACCACAACAATCAATGTTGTAAAATCGCAAGGGATTTTGTTTTAAGAAGGATTTGCTGCGGTGTGGAATTATATTATGTAAACTTTGAGAGAGGGGTATATTTTATGATAAGCAGCAAAGCTTTAGTAACTTCTATTGCAGTTATTGGACTATCTGCAGCAATTTATGCAGCACCTGTCAATGCTTCAGCCTCATCTTTAAATTTGCATAAAGGCTCAAGGGGAGCAGCAGTGACCACTCTCCAGAACGACTTAAGGAAAGCCGGATTTTTCAATGCCAAGAGTACCGGTTACTTTGGATCTATCACTAAAAACTCAGTATTAAAGCTTCAAAAGAAATATGGCTTAAAAGCTGATGGAATTGTTGGGGCAAAAACCTTTAAAGCGATTAACGATGCTTTATCAAAGGTGAATATTGCACAAAAAAGCACTTCTTTAGCAGCAAAAGTATTAAGCAGCACTCAAAGTCAGGTCAAAACTACACAAAAGATTACCTCAAGAGCCGGAGATGACAGGACTGGTTACTTAATTCCGTGGTTTGGCGGCGTAGAGGAAATTTTTGCACGTGACTCTGATGCGACTGTGTTTGATATTGAAACAGGTATGAGTTTTAATGTTAAAAGAAGTTACGGCTATAACCATGCAGATTGTGAGCCCCTTACCGAAAGGGACACAGAGATTATGAAAAACATATACGGCGGCCAGTGGAGCTGGAGCAGAAGAGCAGTTATTGTAACGGTTAACGGAATGAAAATACCTGGATCTATGGCCGGTATGCCTCATGCTGGCTTGGACAGTGCAGGTGAAAATGCCCATGTTGGATATAGAAGCGGTGGGTATGGTGCTGGAACTAATCTGGATAAAGTCAAAGGCAATGCTATGAATGGTCACTTTGATATTCATTTTTATAACAGCAAAACCCATGGCAGCAATAAAGTTGATAAAAACCATCAGAATAAGGTTAGTGAAGCACTTCGATGGTTGGAAGGAAATCGTTAAAAATATAAATCTAACACTTTTAATATATATTGAATATATTAATTAATATTGGATATGTTAAATATAACGAACTATTTATAAATAGTTCGTTATATTTATAGTTATGGAAAATTTATTGGAAATGAATAAAATTTTGTTATCTCTAAAATTCGTTATTTATATGTTGCAAAATGATTAGGTACTTACAAGTTTGGAAGGCCTTTAATAGTGGATAGGAGGAGATGGTAATTAGGAATAAAAAGCATGTAAGAGATAGAAAGTCTGGTATTGGTCCTACCGTAGCACCTGGGATTAATGATGAACAGCTTGGGGAGAATGCAACGAAGGAAGACATAAAAAATGGCAATTCAACAAAAGTTATAAGGATGTTTTGGGATGAAAACGATCCAAGAAGCAAATAATAAGGTTATACTGTATGGATAATGACTGTAAAATAACAGGAGAGATATAAGGAGGATAAACGTGGATAATAATAAAAAAGGCAAAAAAAATAAAGGTGTTGAGCCAAGTGTAGCAAATGATCAGCTTGGTGAAAACGAAATTGACAAGGATATGGCTGATAAATACCGTGAAGTAGGGAATAAAAAGAAAAATAAATAGCTAAAAGGAAATAACGAACTGGTTTAAAACAATTATGCAGTTCGTTATTTATTTTATACAAACTATGGTATTTATATGATATAAGATATATGGTATTATTTAGATTAATGGCATTTTCATCATATTATATTAAAAGTGATTGCTAAAATATCATAAAGAGGATAGAAAATATCATGATAACTGTAGTTACTCTTAACCCTGCATTGGATAAAATTTATTTCGTTGATGGATTTAAGGTTGGATCAATGTTCAGGGTGAAAAACATTATAAAGTCAGCTGGCGGCAAGGGGATAAATGTATCAAGGGTATTGTCCGTTTTAGGAGCACAGGTTTTTACATCAGGTTTTCTTGCTGGAGATACTGGTAAATGGATATGTGACAGCATTACAAGTCATGGAATTGAAAACAGCTTTATATGGGTGGATGGAGAAACAAGAACAAACATAAATGTTATTGACAATACGTGTATGACTGAAACTGAAATATTAGAGTTTGGACCATTTATAAAGGAAGCTGATATATGTTCATATCTTAGTAATTTAAAGGATATACTGAAAAGGACAAAAGTGTTGATATGCACAGGAGGCCTTCCAGACGGAATACCTGTGGATTTTTATAAAACACTGCTTGATATGGCAAAACCCCTAGGAATTAAAACAATTTTAGATGCAAGTGGTGATACTTTAAAAGAAGGCATAAAAGCAGGACCGGACTTTATCAAACCCAATCTTAGGGAGCTTTCCTATGTTTATGGGAAAAGTATCAGCTCAAAAGAAGATATAATAAAGGCGTGTGTTTGTATTTTAGATTCTGGAGTTGGATCTGTAATAGCTTCAATGGGAGCTGAGGGGGCCATAATGGCCGATAAATCCAGCATAATGCACATAAAACCACCCGGAATAAATGCTGTCAATTCTATAGGATCAGGAGATTCGATGACCGCTGGTGTAGCATTTGGCCTCCTAAATGGATATTCAAGGGAGGATATGATGAAGCTTGGAACAGCTTGTGCAGTGTCTAACACGCAGTTTATGGAAATTGGAATGATAAGCTTAAAATCCATTGAAGAATATAAGAATAATTGTAAAATAGAGTATTATGAGAATTATGACGCCTAATAATATTAGAAATCCAATAGAGAAGGAAATGTAGACATCATAATTCTCATGTATGACTAAGGTTATGAAGCTGTTATTTAATGTGTGATATTTGCAGATAAGTTGTTCTGGAAGTTGTGGGATTCTTGGGTTTGGGTTTTTGCTTTTTCGACAATAAGTTTGCTGTTAAATACTTCAACTCTGTTGCGACCCTTTGATTTGGCTTTTAGTAATGCAAGGTCAGCTTCACCTATAAGTTTTGTAACTTCTGTACCCGAATCTGAAGTTATATTGGCACTTTTTACGCCAATACTGATTGTTATGCTCAATTCATTATTATCAATGACAAAAGATGTACTTTCAATTTTTTGTCTGAGCCTTTCGGCAAGCATTTTTGTTCCAAGCAAATCTTCGTTTGGTACTACTATCAGGAACTCTTCTCCACCATATCTGGCAACTATGTCAACATCCCTAACTGTGTTTTTTAAGGTCTCTGCAACATTTTTTAAAAGAATATCACCAGCTAAATGGCCGTATGTATCATTTATATGCTTGAAATGGTCAATATCAACCATCATGAAGGATATGGGCTCCTTATATCTGGCTGCATGAGTAATATCACTTACAAGTCTGTTTAAAATATACCTTTTATTGTACAACCCTGTAAGTCCGTCTGTTATTGTCATTTCCTGAAGAAGTAGGTTTTTTTCCATTAACTCCTTATTCTTTTTCTCAAGCTCACATTGCATGGATATAATTCTGAATTGGTTTTTTATTCGTGCATAAACTTCTGCAAACCGGAAGGGCTTAACAATATAATCGCTGGCACCTGATAAAAATCCGTACACCTTTGAATTAACGTCAATGGCTGAAGAAAGTATGATAATTGGTATATTGGAAGATAACTGATTAATTGTGAGAACATTTAAAAGATCATCACCACTTTTTGACTGCATAAAGATATCAAGAAGGATAATATCCGGTCGGTTTTTTGTAATAACATCAAATGCACTATCTTCATCAGCTGCAGTAAGTACATTTATGCCAACACTTTTTAGCCTGTTCGACAAAATGCCCGTAACAGACTTATCTTTATCGATTATCAAGACCTTCTTGTCATTTTCTGTTTGGGTAACTTTCATCATTTTGCCACCTCCTTACAATTATATCGACAAAGATACATTTTTTTTAACAATAAATTTTTTATAACGAGAAACTTTATTTGCATTTCTAATTTATGTATATTATATTTATATGTGATATTAAAGATATTTTGCTTTTTGGAGTGTCTGCTATGAGTGAGGTTTTTGCTATAAAAATACAATCAGATCCTAAATTAGATAATTTTGAAAACCTGCTGCAATGTGTAAGCAGCGAAAAACAAGCAAGGATAAAAAAGTTTAGAATGCATGAGGATGCACTGAGAGCTTTATTCGGTGATTTATTAGTCCGATATGCTATATGTTCAAGGTTAAAAATATCCAATGTGGAAGTAGTATTTAAGCTTAATGAATATGGCAAGCCTTCATTGGAAGGATTTCCGTATTTTCATTTTAATATATCTCACTCGGGTGAATGGGTTGTCTGTGTGACAGATTCCTTGCCTGTGGGTATTGATGTTGAAACAATACGCCAGATTGACATGGGTATAGCTAAACGCTTCTTTTCAAAGGATGAATTTGCTTTTATCAATTCTAAAGAGATATGTGAAAGGGTTGATTATTTTTTTCAGTTTTGGACCCTGAAAGAAAGCTATATTAAAGCTTGCGGCAAAGGTTTATCTATTCCACTGGATTCTTTTTCTATAAGGATGGATGAAGGTGGAATTAGTGTATTAGATATAAATGATAATACTGAATGGTTTTTTAAGCAGTATGGTATAGGGGCAGGCTATAAGATGGCAGTATGCTCAAGGCATGACAAGTTTTCCAACGGAATTGAAACGGTTGATACACTCCAGCTGTCCAAATTTTTTAATGTCTAAATTAAAAGTGCATAAAAGAATAAGCAATATTTTTTTTATTTTTAGTAAATATTTTAGTAGGATTTTATACAAATTTATGGTATAATTAAAATTGCCACAGTTAACAATACTGACTTTTTCATTATGTTCCTCCTTGAAAAAGGTGAGGATTATTTTATCTAAAAAGCACTTAATTTATTGGAATTATTTATAAAATATATACCAAGTGCTTTTTTTTTGTGCTTTTTTAATATATACATTTCGCTATAATTTCCTATGCACCAAAAAATTGTATAAATTTTTTATATAAAATGTCTTGATATATATTCAACTTTCGCATATAATATCCTAGTACCTTGTTTTTCAAGGTTTTGATAAGGAGATTTCAAAAATTTCCTTGGTCAATTTTTATAGTGGAGAGTAGTCAAATGAATATTTTTGAAATCTCCATTGACCAGTTGTTTTTTAGAATCGCTTAAGTTAATTATGTTTTAAATATTTGGTCGTGCTAGATGGGGAGATAGCGGTGCCCTTTTCCTGCAATCCGCTTAGCAGGGTTGAATTCCTACACCGAGGCTTACTTTTGTAGGGTCTGCCCCAAGCAAGAAACGATGATAATTGGGTCTCACGCAACGAAACCCTGCGAACCCCGTCAGGTCCGGAAGGAAGCAGCGGTAAACAGGCACTTTCGTGTGCCGTGGGGGGTCCTGGTTTGAGTTTACTACTTGGGTAACGCTTGTAGTAGTTAGTCGAAGGTAGGTGCACGGCCAATCAATTATAAATTAAAGGGTGTCAGGATACGCTCTTTTTTTAATGTCTTGAAATTTTATGTAGGATTTTGGGAGATAGATAATATGTCATACTTAGCCTTATATAGGAAATGGAGACCACTGGTTTTTGAAGATGTTGTTGAGCAGGAGCATGTGGTAAAGACACTTAAAAATAGTGTTGTAACAGATCATATAGCACATGCATACCTCTTTTGCGGTACAAGAGGTACTGGAAAAACCACTATGGCAAAGATTTTTTCAAGGGCTATAAACTGTTTAAACCCAAAAGGTGGTGACCCTTGTAACCAGTGTGATATATGCAAGGGTATATTATCAGGCAGCATAATGGATGTTATAGAGATAGATGCTGCATCAAACAATAGTGTGGATAATGTGAGAGAAATAAGGGATGAAGTCATATATTCTCCATCCCAGGCAAAGTTTAAGGTGTATATAATAGATGAGGTTCATATGCTTTCCACGGGTGCATTCAATGCCTTACTAAAGACACTGGAAGAACCGCCGTCCCATGTGGTTTTTATTCTTGCGACAACAGAGCCGCACAAACTACCGGCTACAATCTTGTCGAGGTGCCAGAGATATGATTTCAGAAGGATTCCTGTTGATAGTATAATAAAAAGGCTGGAAACTATTGCAGGCTCTAGCGGAGTTGTTTTAGAGCCTGAAGCCTCGAGGCTTATAGCCAAGTTGTCGGATGGTGCATTGAGAGATGCCATTAGCATATTAGACCAGTGCATTTCCCAAGGAGATAAAACTATATCATATGAGCATACACTAAAAGTTGTGGGGATTGTCAACGATACTTTTATATATGGGTTTGTAGAGGCCATTAGAGATAGGAATATAAACAGAATATTAGGTCTTATAGATGAGCTTATAATGGCAGGTAAAGATATTTCCAAGTTTTTATCCGATTTGATTTTTTACTATAGGAATCTTCTGGTTTGTAAGCTTACGGACAAGCCTGAAGAAGTCATAGATGTTATGAATGATGTCCTTGATAATATGAAAAAGCAGAGTGAGTATTTTCAAAAGGAAGAAATAATGCTTACTATAAGGGAATTTTCTTCTTTAGAAGCAGGAATAAAGTGGTCCAAACATCCACGTATTCTTTTTGAGCTGTCCTTAATTAAAATATGTGACAGCAATTTTAACAAGCTTCAGGATAATATCATCGAGAGACTTTCTGTATTGGAAAACAAGCTTCAAAATGGTGAGTTTACAAGAATGACTGTTTTACCAGGTAATATGGGAGTCTCTGATGGCCATGGCAAAGATGATATTATGGGAAAAAAGGAAGCTAAAAAACCTATATCTTCACAAATTGAAAGTGTTGATATTACTAAAGTGGATATAAATACATTAAAGTCAATTGATTGCTGGGAACAGGTAATTGATGATTTCAGAAAGATGGGAAGAATGGTCCTTTATGCAAATCTACTGGATACAAAAGCAGTAGAGCTGGGGAGCAAAACCATTGGAGTTATATTGGGGGAAGGAAAAGGACTTGCCAAAACTATATTATCAAAGATGGAAAATATTGAACTTATAGAAAATGCATTAAGAGAAAGACTGGGAAGAGATGTAAGGGTTAAATGCATGGATGAGGATAGTGTTGGTGAGAATTTGGCGAAGGTTAGTACGGAAGAGGATGAACTTGTTAAAAAGACCCGGGAATTAGCGGACAAGTTTGACATGCCGATAGATATCATTGATGAGTAAGGGTATTGGAAATATAACTTCCCGTATAATTTCGCTTTCTAAGTTAACTTAACTCGTGAACACACGCTCAAAACGGGAAGTAATATTTCAATCATGCCATAAGTAAAAGTCCTCTCAAAAAGTTTTGTGAAAATACTTTTTGAGAGGATTTTTTATATCAACGATAAGTAATATCAAATAATGACCTTAGGCCTCACTTGCTAGATTGATTTGTTAAACATCTTACCAATTATCAATACATCTGCCATATTTATTACACCATCATTAGTAAGATCGTATGCAGCTTTGAATTTACTGTCACCGGTTATGGAGTTGAAAGTAGTGGCTATAAGGATAACATCAGCCATATTAACAACTCCGTCGCTATTTAGATCAGGTGTTTTTTCTGCAGGTGTAGGCGTAGGTGCTGCTGTTGGTGTTACTGAAGTTACAGGAGGCGGCGTTGCTGTTGCTGAGAAGGTAAACCAGTCAACGTTTACCGGGCCTGTAAACTTGAGACATATTTTGTTAACACCTGTAACCTTGCTAATGCTGGTTGTATTTTCTTTGTATTCATTCCAACCGCCGGTTGAGTTTACGTACATAGTACCCAAAAGTGTACCGGTTTCACTATTAAGCCTTACCTCAATATTTGTTGTGGATTGTGAACCCGATGCAACTCTTGCCCTGAATAAAGTTGATCCGGCAGTACCAAAATCAACATTGCTGTATGTGACATAGTTTCCGTTTGATATGTATCCTATATTAACCGTGCCATCTTCATTGACCGATTTTTCAATAGTTGCAGCACTTACAGTTGAGTAGTTTTCTGCTTGAATGATAGACATTGCATCTCTTTGAGTTAAGTCGGGTGTTGGAGTTGGTGTTGGTGTAAATGTCGGCAGAGGAGTAACCGTTGACTTCAAATACTCTCTTAGCCATGTAAGTGCAGGACGCTCCGCATTTCTGGTTGTTAATAAATGTGTTTGCTCTTTCCAGGTTGTTCCTTCAATATATCCCCAGAGGGTGACTCCTTTTACTGCTGAATGTTCCCACAACACAGGGAATTTTTCCTTGTATCTTGCTAACTGAGTAGTATCATCACCGGTCATGTCAAGCTCTGATACGTATATTGGAAGACCTGTTGCTGCCAAGGTATTTAAAACACTCTTCATTGTGCTTGTGGTAACATTGTCCATATTGAACTGGTGGCACTGTATACCGATACCGTCAACAAGGTTTTTCTCTTTAAGCAATTTAATAATATTTAAATAGTTGTTAGTTGCACCTGGATCACTTATGATTCCATATTCATTAATAAGAAGTTTTCCTTTAAATCTTTTTCTTGCTTCCTGGAAGGACCATATAACCCAATCCCAACCTGTTGAACCGTTGCCTCCAATTGCGTCTTTAAATGATGGCGGTTGGTGCAAAGGCTCGTTTACAACATCTACAAACTCTGCATCTGCATACTTCTCTGCAGCAGCATCCATCCATTCCAATACTTCTTCCTTTTTTTCGGTATTGGAAATACTGGTCATCCAGGTGGGTTCCTGGCTTCCCCATACAAGAGTATGGAATTTGAATGGATAATTGTTGGATTTGCAATAGTCATAAATCAAATCAACATTAGCCCAGTTCATTTTGTCCCTTGTTTCTTCAACAGGTCCCCATTTGCTTGCGTTCTCGGGTGTTACTTGGTTCCAATAAGTGGAATAACCTGCCGGAATTTTGCTGGCAATTACATTACCCAGGAATTTTTCGCCGCTCACAAGTTCAGCATTGGCTTCCTGGGACGCTGGGAATTGCAATCCTGCCATCAGAGAAACAGACAGCACGATAGCAGTACAGCTTTTAATAGCTTTTTTTACGTTCATACTTTTACCCTCCTTAAATAAATAAAAAAGTTCTGTAAAGCTTCTATATGTTTGGCAATAATCATTTTACATTTCTCACTACGACATTAAGGTTGAAAAAATTGCAGGCGATTTTGTTTCGTATTATATTGATATATCTATATTATACACAACTTATTGGTTCACCACTAGGTTTTGATAGAAATATTTATAAAAATCACATATAATATAGATAGACAAGCATTAAGGAAATAATGGCAGGTATATTTATTTTTGAAAAAGGGGGTAATCATTAGCTTTCATTAATGTCGATGAAATTATGGTGTATGCTACACCGGGTTTTCTTACGACAACAATCAAGGTTTGGTAATTTTATTTGATATTTGGTAGAAAGGGGTTTGGGTTTAATGAGGAGAACAATATCTTTGATTTTAATGATCTCAGTATTTATTGGGTTTATTGTACCGCAAGGAACTTACGGTGCAGCTTCAAACTTTAATTATGGAGAAGCACTGCAGAAATCATTAATTTTTTATGAGTTCCAAAGATCCGGTAAGCTTCCGGATGATAAAAGAGATAACTGGCGTGGAGATTCCACATTGACAGATGGTGCTGACGCAGGTGTAGATCTTACAGGAGGATGGTTTGATGCCGGTGACCATGTCAAATTCAACCTGCCTATGGCCTATACATTGGCGATGCTGGCATGGAGCGTTTATGAAGACAAGGATGCTTATGTGAAGAGCGGTCAGTATAAATATGTAATGGATAATATTAAGTGGGCGGCGGATTATTTTATAAAATGTCATCCATCTCCTAATGTGTACTACTTCCAGGTAGGTGACGGTATTTCCGACCATAACTGGTGGGGGGCTCCTGAAGTAATGACATTGAAAAGACCTTCATACAAAGCAACTTCTTCTAATGGAGCATCAACGGCATCCGCAGAAGCAGCAGCAGCTTTAGCGGCTACTTCAATTGTCTACAAGGATGTAGATTCTTCATATGCGGCAAATTGTTTAAAGCATGCGAAAGAGCTTTTAGCGTTTGCGGAATCTACAAAGAGTGATGCGGCATACTCTCCGGTAGCAGATAATTTCTATAAATCCCACAGTTCCTTCTGGGATGAATTCTCATGGGCGGGAGCTTGGATTTATCTTGCAGGAGGAGACCAGTCATATATTGACAAGGCTGAGTCTTATGTATCAAAATGGGGTACCGAAATGGGAACGGCCACTATAAAATATAAGTGGGCTCATTGCTGGGATGATGTACATATAGGTGCGTCACTTTTACTTGCAAGGATTACGAAAAAAGATGTATATAAGACAGTAATGGAAAGTCATTTGGATTGGCTTACAACAGGTGTAGACGGCGAGCGTGTCAAATACTCACCAAAGGGTATGGCGTTTATTGATGGATGGGGATCTTTGAGATATGCAACAACTTGTGCTTTTATAGCAGATCTTTATGCAGACGCTGCTGAATGCCCTACATCAAAGGTGAATACATACAGGGAATTTGCCAAAAAACAGGTAGATTATGCATTGGGAAGCAGCGGCAGAAGCTATGTAGTGGGATATGGCACTAACCCGCCTCAGCACCCTCATCACAGGGCGGCTCACGGATCATGGGGTGATAACTTTAATATACCTGACAAGCACAGACATACACTTTATGGTGCACTTGCCGGTGGCCCAGGTGTTTCTGACGATTATGAAGATGCAACCAACAATTATACAAACAATGAGGTTGCATGTGACTACAATGCAGGTTTTACCGGTATCCTAGCAAGATTATATAAAAAGTATGGCGGGGAACCTATAAGCGGATTCAATGCAATTGAAAAGCCGGGACTTGAAGTATATGTGAGCGGAGCGGCTACTAACTCTGACGGTAAAACAGACTTTAAGGTAATGCTGTACAACAAGACTGCATGGCCGGCACGTGCTTATGATAATCTTTCATTTAAATATTTTATGGATTTGTCGGAAGTTTATGCTGCTGGAAAGACGTACAAAGATGTAACTGTAACAATAAACTACTCTGAGGGAGGAAAGTCCGGCGGAGTATTCCCATACGATGAGGAAAATCATATATACTATGCCCTTATTGATTTTAATGGCGTAAATATTGTTCCGGGAGGAGCAATATCCTTCAGGAAAGAAGCTCAGGTAGTATTGGCAGGACCTTCAGGGGTTAAGTGGGATGGAACCGATGACTATTCATACAAAGGCTTTGATACTAAAAGAGAGGATAATCCCAATATACCTGTTTATAGTGATGGTAAGCTGCTTTATGGTATTGAGCCTGATGGAACAACACCAAGCACAAGCATTCCATCATCAACACCTGTACCTACATCAACTCCCACCAAGCCATTTATAACAGGGCTTCCTGGCAATTACAGCAGAGTATCCGGTTATATTACTACAGAATCAAATGATTCAAGCTTAAAGTCCGGATTTACAGTTTCTGTTGAGGGTACTTCATATAAGGCTGTAACTGATAATAAAGGGTATTTCTCAATTCCAGGCTTTGAGATATCATCCCCATCAGCTCGTCCTTCATATAACTTAATTATCAGCAAACCGGGATTTTTGACAAGGAGAATAGATAATCTGCAATGTGGGTATGTCTATTCCATCAGCAGTTTATCACCGGCAGTGATGTGGGCTGGTGACATTCCTGTGGACGGTGTTTCTGATGATGCAGTTAATATAAAAGATGTGGTGGAAATTTCGAAGGTATTTAATGCTGTATCAACTGATTCAAAGTACAATGCTGATTGCGATTTAAACAAGGATGGATCAATCAATATGAGTGATGTAATTGTTGTGGCAAAAAACTTTGGCAGGGTATCAACTGATTATGGAACGATAAACTTAAGCAAAATAACAGCATAAAAAGCTGCATGAAAGCTCTATAAGGGTATAATTAAACAAATAGAAACAAGGCACCTTAAATGAGGTGCCTTGTTTTTTATAATTATTTTATTAAAATTTTAAAACATAAGTTGTATATGTTTTAATGATTACTGTATAATATAAATGTTCAAGATAATATATAGGAGGAATTATAATGGCTAAAGGCGGATTCCCCGGTTTTGGGGGCAACATGAATAACTTAATGAAGCAAGCTCAAAAAATGCAAAAAGATATGGAAAAGGTTCAGGAGGAAGTTCACCAGAAGACAGTGGAAGTAACAGCAGGTGGTGGAGCTATAACTGTAGTTGTTTCCGGAAAAAAGGAATTGGTCAAAATTGATATAAAGCCTGAGGTTGTAGATCCAGAGGATGTAGAAATGCTTCAAGATCTTATTTTGGCATCAGTTAATGAGGCTATAAGAAAAGCTGATGAAATGGTAAATGCTGAAATGAGTAAAGTTGCCGGCGGGCTTAACGGATTCCCAGGATTGTTCTAAAATAGGAGAAAAACAATGAACTATTATTCAGCTCCAGTTGCCAGGCTAATAGAAGAATTTGAAAAGCTGCCCGGTATTGGTCATAAGACAGCACAAAGACTGGCATTTCACGTCCTGAACATGCCGATGGAAAAGGCTCAAGGTTTATCCGGAGCTATTATTGATGCCAAGATTAAGACCAAGTATTGTTCAGTATGCAACAACCTGACAGATGTTGATCCATGCGGTATATGCAGCGGGCCTAACAGGGATAACACGACTATCTGCGTAGTTGAAAATCCCCGTGATGTAGTTGCTATGGAGAAGACAAGGGAGTTTCAGGGAGTATATCATGTTTTGCATGGTGCCATTTCTCCTATGGATGGAGTGGGGCCTGAAGACATCAAAATTAAGGAATTGTTGGGCAGAATCGGACAAGGCAGCATCAAAGAGGTAATACTTGCAACTAATCCCAACATCGAAGGGGAAGCGACTGCAATGTATATTTCAAAGCTATTAAAACCTCTTGGAATAAAGACTAGCAGAATAGCACACGGTTTACCGGTTGGCGGTGACTTGGAATATGCTGATGAAGTAACATTGGCAAAGGCTTTAGAGGGACGCAGGGAGCTATAGGTATTTGGAGCTTTTTGTAGTCCACAAATAAAGTCGTATCACAAGTAAATAAAGTTATATCATGAGCCACTTCAAGGTCGCGAAAGAAGCTACCCCAAAGAGTGGCTTTTTTGCATGGAAAAATGGATTGAGAAAAAGATTAAAATAAAAGGATGCATTTTACTTTAAAGACTATCACTTTGAATACTTCATAATCGGAAATTTACCAAAATAGGAACATTAAATGTTTTCATACAAACCACAAGGTAAATAAATGCTATAATCCATGATAGCATAGGATTTTTATGATGCATAGCAATTAATGGGAATTGGATAGTATTATGCAAAAGTGATCACCAAATATTCCACCCATTGTAATACTCTATTGCCTCAAATTTTAAATTAATAAGTTCTAAAGACATATAAATTCCTATCCACATACTATTGTAAGCAATTTGACTTAGTAGTTTTTTGGGATAATGAGATAAGAATACTAATGTAGTAGGAAAGAAGCAACCAAATATTAATAGCAATTCATCAAGTGGGGATACTAAAAAATTGTTTTGCTTTCTATTTTAAAGCGTTATATAGTAATAGTATAATATTTCTAATATTTTACTATGGAAGGAAAATAAATTATGAATATAAGTTTTGAAGATATTCCGTCATATAGAATTGCTTATATAAGGCAAATTGGTCCTTATGGAACCAGCAATGTACAAGCAATGGAAAAATTGAAAAACTGGGCTAAGTCAAATAATTTATTTAATGATAAATCAATAATATTTGGAATTGCTCATGATAATCCTGAAACAACAAAAGCTGAAGATTGTCGGTATGATACTTGTGTTGTTATTTCAGATGAATATTGTGTTAATGAAGAGTATATTAATCAGGGAAACATTATTGGGGGCAACTATGCTGTTTTGAAAATAAGTCATACAGCAGAAGCAGTTCAAAAAGCATGGATTGATATGTTTCCCAACCTGCTAAAGCAAGGTTATCATTTTGATGAAACAAGGCCTATACTTGAAAGGTATATAGTCGAAATGGTTAATAACCACTTTTGTGAAATTTGTGTCCCTATATACTAATATTATTGGCTATTATAATTTGTCGTCGAGATTGTGAGTATAACTCTTAATTATCATTGAAAAGCCAGATAAGATTGATGGCAGTAAGTTTATGGTGAGGTATAGAAATGAAAAAAAGTAAAAAGAAAATCGTAATTACTTGTTGTTTTGTATTTATTTTTATAATTAGCTTATTAGTTTCCTTGTTTCAAATTTCAAAATCGAGAGATTTTCAGTTTTTTGGTAAGCTTGTAAAAAGTACAGAAACTAATGAAAAGAAAATTGCACTTACATTTGATGATGGTCCAACAGAAAACACGCAGGAAATATTGAAGGTACTTAATGTTCTAGATGTAAAGGCAACTTTCTTTTTGTGCGGAATAGGTATTGAAGCTAGAAAAGAAGATGCAGCAGCTATAGCAAGTAATGGCCATGGTATTGGTAATCATTCATACTCACATAAAAGAATGATTGGAGTGTCATATAATTTCTGCAAGGAGGAAATTGAAAAAACTAACAGACTTATTAGGGAAGTTGGATATAAAGGAGAGATATATTTTAGGCCGCCTTACTTTAAAAAGCTGTTTATGCTGCCATTATATTTACAAAATTCCAATATAACAGCGGTGACTTGCGATGTTGAGCCCGAAACATATTTAGGGTATAATGCATCGCCAAATGAACTTGCCAACAATGTGATTGATAACATCAAAAGTGGTTCAATCATTCTTTTGCACCCAATGTATAAAGCTGAAAATACTCTAATTGCAATTGAAAAAATTGTTATGACATTAAAGGAAAAGGGATACACTTTTTGCACTGTAGAAGAATTATTAAAATTATATGATAAAAATCAGTAATGGAGCAAGTTTGTGAAAAGTGGATTAGAAAATTTGCTATAATTTTAATGGAGAAGAAAGGAAGGCAAATTTTATTATTAAAAAATTATAAGATGAAAATAATAATTATAATTCTGTTTTTGTAATTCTGTAAAGTTTATCAACTACTGTGTATCCAGTAATGATGACAGTCCAACACATAAGCTACTTCACTATATCATAAAATGGTATTAGTATGTTACAGTCTACTTCTGAATTGTCCGGCGTCACAAGGATTACTTTATATTTCTTGTAACCTTTTAGGTTATTGGAATTTATTGATACAATTTGAGCACCTGTTCTTGAAGGTATTCCTATAAGAAACAATTGGTTTTTATATAATTTGATATCAGAGATGTTAAAGTTATAAATTATAAAGCCATATTCTTCCGGCTTTATAGACAGAAATTTTTCATTAAATCCTAATGTTCCGAAAAAGTCTTTCTGATTTTGCCTGCTCTGTGGGATAATAAGAAGGCGATGCAGATTGTATTCTATTTGCGTTGGTATATAGCTCCACTTCCTTTTATAGTTTGTTTTCCAAGATGGGTGATACAACGGACGCTTGTATTGTGGTTTTTTGTAATTGTAATTAAAAGGAATTTTCTTTCCTTGCATGATCATTGATTTGATATGCTTTGCTTCAGTTTCTAGGCTGAGTATATTTTTGCAGCTTTGTTGATATATTATTTCGTCTTTTAACGGGATATAGTAAGAAAGTTCCTTCTGAAGATCTGTGTTTTCATTTAATATTTTTTTAGAGGATTTATTTTTGTTTTCAAGAGGGTCAAAAGCGCCTACAGTGTTTTCTTTGATTATTTCCAGTAGATGTTCATATCTGATTACATTATTTCTATAGAAGTCTATTTCGTAACCTTCAGGGGTTGAAAGCTGAAAGAGAAAATCCTTCGAACATACCCCTTCGGGCAATAAATCGTTTTGAACAATAGAAACTATTTGGACTCCAGTATGTTTTGGTTGTCCAATCAATGTTACTTGGTTTTCAAAAGATCTAACGCTTTTTACATTGAATCCATAAATTAAGAAGTTAATGTTATGATGATTGTCAAGAGGTGCACTTGGAGGAGAATCTGTAGAGAAACCCAAACTGCCAATGATATCATAATTCATACTTCCGCCCGGTGAGAATGCAAATATTCTGTGACGGGCTTCCATATTCTTAATCGGTAAATCTAACCACCCACGGTAATGCGTTGATTTCCAGGAGGGGTCATATAAAGGTCTCAGATAAAAAGGTTCATCTAAAAGTATCCTAAATTTTATATCGATACCATGGTTAATAGCTTTACTGAGACTAGATGTTGGTAAGGGTGATGGGGGAATAAAATGACCATTCTTATATACAAGTCTGTTATTATCTTCGTAAATAATTTTCTGTTCCTTAGGCATAAATGAATTGATCAGATTTTCATTCAAACTATTATTAAAGGTTACAATAATTTTATTATGTATTCCTTTTCCAGTTAGTATAACTGAAGTAGAAAAGATCATCAGCAATGCTGTAAATATAAGAATTCTTTTATTAGGAGTAATCACAAATATTTTCATTATTTTTACACTTACTTTTGTAAATACTTTATTCGCAAAGAATTATATTCTAGTCATTTCTTAATAAGTATTCAGAATTTATATGCAGAAGATGTGTTGTAAATTACAAAATTTATAAAATATAATAAATTTAACCACCCTAAAATTTTAAGTATGTACGAATTAATTACTAGATGCATAAAAGACTCCTAGGGAGTAACTTACTAACATAAAAACTAAGGGGGAAGTAAAATGAAAATTTTAAGAAAAGCAAGATTGTTATTATGTGCAGCTTTGACAGTGAGTATGGTTTTTACAAGTTTATTATCAATTAATGTTTTTTCAGCAACAAGTGCTAAGGCAGGAGTTCAAAAATCAACAATTGTAATTAAAGGGGGAGAAACATTTGATGGTAAGGGTCAAAAATTCTGGGCGGATAAAAACACTTTAGGTGACGGTTCTCAAAAAGAAGGCCAAAAGCCTATTTTTAAGCTGGAAAAAGGTGCGAAGCTGAAGAATGTTGTAATTAGTGCTCCTGCTGCCGATGGTGTACACTGTTACGGGGATAACCTGGTTGAAAATGTGGTATGGGAAGATATAGGTGAGGATGCCCTTACGGTTAAAGGCGGAGGTACTATCGAAATTAAAGGAGGATCAGCTAAAAAAGGTGATGATAAGTGTTTCCAGATCAATTCATCTTGTACTTTTAAAGTGAGCAATTTTACAGCCGATACAATAGGCAAACTAATACGTCAAAATGGTGGAAAGACTTTCAAATTAGCAATATACCTTGACAATGTTACTGTAAAAAATGCTAAGGAATGTGTTGTGCGTAGTGATAGCTCATCCTGTAATGTTTATTACCGTAATTTAAAAACATCAAATGTTCCAAAATTATGGATTCTTAAGACCACCCCAAAAAGCTATTAATATTCTGTAGTGTATCAGAATTCGTTCCTAAATACGGGATACAAAAATAGTAAGTATTTATTTAGTCATGATTAAAAATAACTATCAATATATTAAAAGAGTCGGATTTCTCCGACTCTTTTAATATATTACACCGTCATACTAGCCCAACTTTCAGCTAAAAATAGGTTAAGCCGTATATTTAGTGTGAAAACCGATATGCAAATCAATACTATTTATTATGTGTTATACTAATTATATGATTTTAAAACAAAGAAGACTGCTATAGAGGAAATTAATCATGAAGAAGAAATTGATGGAAAATTAAAATAAAAATGAAGTAATAAAATTGAAGAGGTGCTAAAAGATATGACAAATAACACTTTTGAAGTTAAATTGATGACGATGGAATATTATGCACAGGTTTATAAAATATGGAGTAATACTCAAGGTATTGGGATAAATAATTCTGATTCTGAAGAATCTATTGAAAGCTATTTGGAAAGAAATCCAAACTTATCATTTGTATGCTGCCAGGATGATTTGATTGTAGGCACAATTCTTTGCGGACATGATGGCAGATGTGGCTTTATACACCATGCTTGCGTATTACCCGAATATCGAGGGCAAGGTATAGGAAGAATTCTGGTGGAAAAGGCATTAGAAGGACTTAAGAAACAAGGTATTGATAAGTGTCACTTGCTTGTATTTGCTGATAATGAAGCAGGTAATGCATTGTGGAGTAAATTGGGATGGAAAAAACGTTCTGACTTAAATATATATTCTAAACAAATTTAAATGGAATAAAGTTAAGTATTTTTTCAAAAACTCGCATAAATAATTCTTGAAGTGCATCTTCGGCTTTAATAGTTTCCAAAAGGATTCCTCCATTCCTTGTACTTAAGTATAACAGTTTGAAACACCATTATGTGACATTAAAAGTAAATATGTTAAACAATGATTTATATAATCTTCAGTAGTATAATAAAAGATAAAAGCTTGAAACATTATTTAATAATTAAGGATGCAAAATCGTAAGAGATTTAGTTCTAGAAAGGTGGATCATCATTGATTAATTTTGTCAAATTTCTTTACTATACTTTTGCACTGCCGCCAGGTATTTTTATAATCGCACTTCTTGTAGTATCATTGTTTGCACTTAAGAAGAAATTAAGGATATGGAGGCTGCTATTAGGTATTACAATAGGGGTGTATATTTTATCTATACCTTTAGTAGGCAATGTTATGATTCATACACTTGAAAAAAAGTACACTCCGCCAGCTGAAATAAAGGGTGATGTAATTATCATGCTTGGAGGCGGAGCTACCGGAGATACTCCAGGTGTAAACGGTACTGGACACCTGTCGGGATATGCCGCTAATCGCCTGCTCACTTGTGCACAGCTATACCATAAGCTTGATGTGCCGATACTAATTTCGGGTGGTAACATTAAGGGAGTTGAAGCTTCTGATGCTGTTGTAGGCAAGAATATTCTTATTGGACTTGGTGTGCCTCAAGAGAAAATAATAAGCGAAAATAAAAGTTTAAACACTACACAGAATGCAAGCTTCACAAAAGACATAATAGAAAAAAACGGATTTAAAAGCCCTATACTTGTAACTTCTGCATTTCATATGCACAGGTCGGTCAAGCAATTTGAGAAGCATGGAATAAATGTGATACCATATCCTACGGACTATCAGACCAATATTAAATACCGCTTTGGTTTGATTGATCTGGTGCCAAATGCTGATGCATTGTCCCAAATAAATCTAACACTGAAAGAGTATTTGGGTATTCTGGTATTAAAATGGTATTAGAAGCAAAAGCAGGCATAGCAACAATAGTAAAAATAGTAACAATAGTAACAAAAGAGATAAGGAGACAATTATGAAGATTCTATTAATATCAGACATTCATGGATCGCTGTTTTATGCAGAGAAAGCTATTGAGGCATTTGAAAAAGAAAACGCCCGGTTTATAGCCATACTTGGCGATGAATTATATCATGGAGCTAGAAATCCTTTGCCTTTAGAATATAACCCAAAAGGGGTAGCGGAGCTTCTAAACGGATATTCGGACAAAATTATTGCAGTAAGAGGAAATTGTGATAGTGAGGTTGATGAAATGGTTCTTGATTATCCGGTAATGTCAACGTATTCAACAATATTATATGGAACAAGAAGAATTTTTTTAACGCATGGACATATTTATAACGAAAATAATTTACCTAGTCTTTCAAAAGGTGATGTGTTTGTATATGGTCATACTCATATTCCAAAAGCTGAAAACATAAACGGCATTTATGTCATTAATCCAGGATCTGTTGCAATGCCTAAAGAGGACAATCCAAATTCATACGGTGTTATTTGTGAGGATTCAATTTTGATTAAAGATTTTGAGGGCAATTTAATTAAAAATATCAGAATCCTTTAAGGTAATATTTGTATTGTATTAATATTTTTAAGTCGTACATTAATAATATTAATATTTCTATTGACAATGTGCTGAAATGATAATATATTAATTATATAATTAATATTTTTAAATAATTTCATCATGGTTGTTAAAAAAATTAAGAGGTGATTATATGACGAGGGAAGTACTTGGTAAATGCCCTGTATGTGGAAATGACACCATAGTAAAGAGAATTGGTTGCGATGAATGCGGCACCAATATAGAAGGAAGCTTTCAATTATGCAAATTTTGCAAGCTAACTGCTGAACAAAAATCATTTATTGATGTTTTTATAAAATGTAGGGGTAATATAAAAGAAGTGGAAAAAGAACTGGGGGTCTCATACCCAACTGTTAAAAACCGTCTTGAGGATGTGGCTAATGCATTAGGACATCAGCAGGAACAGGATCCGTCTATCTCCAATAGAAAGAAGGATATACTCGACAAGTTGAACAAAGGTGAAATTTCTGCCGAGGAAGCAGTAAATATGTTGAAAGAATAATTGAGATTAAAGTGATTTAATTGTATTAAAGACACCTTGATCAGGAGGGATTAAAACTATGCCAAATAATGAAGAGAAATTACTCATACTAAAAATGCTGGAAGAAGGAAAAATATCCAGTGAGGAAGCAGCCAAGCTTTTGGAAGCTTTGGAAGGCACAAGCTCTGGCAATGCACGTGAAGAAGGTACATTCAAGCAGCAGAAACAGGTTAATTTTCAGTTTGAGGTTGAAAAAGTTAAAGAAAAGATGCAGGAGTGGAAAAAAGACCTTAAGAAAAATATTAAAGTCCATAAATCAAATGAATTTGATAAAACTGTTGAGGATTTTGTTGATAAAGCTGAAAAACTTGGGAAGAATTTGGCTGTTACAACCTATGGTGTGATTGATAAAATGGTAGATTTTGTTGGAAGTTTTATTGACACCAACGCGTTTAACGTATTCGGAAGCTATAAGGTAGAAGACAGATCCTTTGAATGGATTGCAGCAGAGGGTATGGATATTGATATTGAGGGTGCAAACGGCAGCATTATAGTAAAAAAGCATGATGATAATAAAATAATTGTAAAATCAAAAGTAAGAAGCCCTCAAAACAATGCAGATGAAATTCTAGGTTTAACCCAGGATGAAAACAAATTTTCCATTAAAATAAATAAGGCATTAAATGTCAGTGTAACACATGAAATATATATTCCTGCAATAAAGTTTAAATCTATAAAACTTTCCACAACTAATGGAAAAATCTATGTTGAAGATACTATTTCGGAAGATTTCCAATGCAACACCAAAAATGCACATATCGAAATAATGGGAGTAAATAGTGATAAAATTAGGCTGAGTACCAAGAATGCAAGGATTCAGGCAAGTTATCTTATAGCAAAAGAACTTGAAATTGATACCACCAATGCTACTCTTGATATAAAACATATAAAGGCAGAAAAAATTAAAGCAGTATCCACTAATGGAAGGCTGTTGGCTGAGAATATAAAGAATCCCGATGATGTTAAGGAAATTGATTTGCAATTCAAAACATCAAATGCATGGATCAAAATCAATATGAACGACATGAATAATAATGGCTATAAGGTTAAGGCACAGACTTCCAACGGCGGAATTAATCTCTTGATACCGCAGATAATTTATAATAATTTGGGAAAACAAGGCCTTGGAGGAGCTACTGTTGAGGCGGAGAGTGTAAACTTTAATGATGCAGAGCATAAGGTTTATATAACTGCTGAGACTGCCAATGGCTATATTGAAATTGTTAAATAAATGTACTTAAGGCATGATTGAAATATTACTTCCCGTTTTGAGCGTGTGTTCACGAGTTAAGTTAACTTAGAAAGCGAAATTATACGGGAAGTTATATTTTCAACATGCCTAAAACTATACTATATTTGATTATCTCTTAGGCAAGGATGTGGACCTTGCCTTTGTGCATGTCTGGGGGAATTATGGTGCAATCTTCACAACAATTTCTCTAATTGCAAAACATATAGAAAATCTGTGGATAATATTTAGAAATTATGTTATAATAATTCACCGTGGATTGAAATTTTTGATTGTTGAGGTGCAAAATGTTTGACAAACTTCAAGCAGCTGAGGACAGATTTGAAGAAATAAATCATAAGCTCAGTGATCCTTCTGTTATAGGAAATCAGGAGGAATATAAAAAGTACATGAAAGAACATTCCGATTTATTGGAGATTGTTGAGAAATATAGAGAGTATAAAAAGGTGAGCAAGGATATACAAGATGCAAGAGAACTTCTCCAAGACAAGCTTGATGCTGACTTCAGGGAGATGGTTCAGGCTGAATTCAAAGAGGCAGAGGAAAAACTTGAGGTTATAAAAAAGGAGCTTAAAATTCTGCTTATTCCCAAGGACCCAAATGATGACAGAAGTGTTATTGTGGAAATAAGAGGAGGAGCAGGCGGAGAAGAGGCAGCATTGTTTGCACAGGTGCTTTTCAGAATGTATACAAGGTATGCAGAGAGGAAAAGATGGAAGGTGGAAATCCTTGATTCTAATCCGACAGAGCTTGGAGGATTTAAGGAAGTTGTGTTTTCCATAGAAGCAAAAGGTGCATACAGCCGTCTGAAATTCGAAAGCGGTGTTCACAGGGTGCAACGAGTTCCTACAACTGAAGCAAGCGGAAGGATACATACATCTACAATCACAGTAGCTGTACTGCCGGAAGTTGATGATGTTGAAGTTGATATAAATCCAGCAGATCTGCAGATTGATACTTATAGAGCTGGGGGTGCCGGTGGACAGCATATTAACAAAACTGAATCAGCTATTAGAATTACCCATATTCCTACCGGGTTGGTAGTTACCTGTCAGGATGAGCGTTCACAGCATAAAAACAAGGACAAGGCCATGAAGGTCTTGAGATCCAAGCTGTTTGAGATTGCAGAGGAGCAAAAAAACTCAGAGGTTGCCCAGGCAAGGAAAAGCCAGGTTGGAACCGGTGACAGGAGTGAGAGGATCAGGACATACAATTATCCTCAGGGAAGAATTACAGATCATAGAATAGGACTTACATTATACAAACTTGATAGTATTGTTGATGGAGACCTTGATGAGGTTATAGATGCACTCATTACCACAGATCAGTCTGAAAAGCTCGGAAGCGGAGCTATGGATGATGAGGATTAATATTAAGATTTTATTATTTTAAGCTCACTTGTTGAATAAGAATTAATATGCGGATTGTAAGTTGATCAAATATTAATTCTTAAATATTGGAGTGAGTTTATGGATTTGTTATTAAAAGTTTCATTAATAGGCCTTATCTCGGGGATTGCAGGAACAGGTGCCGGAGGTTTAATGGCTTTTTTTATTAAGGATATATCAAACCGGACTTTAGGCTTTATCATCGAATTTTCATCAGGACTTATGATGGCGGTTGTATGCTTTGAGCTTTTACCTGAGGCTTTCGGCTTTAGTGGTGTGTATCTGACATTTGCAGGTGTTATTGCAGGTATTTTAACCATAATTGCAGTAGAAGAATATATAAATAGTACAGATTACATAAAGAAGAGCTATAAGAACTCAAGTTTACTTAGAACAGGTATACTCACAGCAATAGGATTGGCACTGCATAATTTTCCGGAAGGAATAGCCGTTGGTTCGGGATTTGGTGCTTCTGTAGAACTTGGATTGACTATAACCCTTGTTATAGCAATTCATGATATTCCTGAAGGAATAGCAATGGCACTACCCATGAGGTTAGGAGGGTTAAGCAGGTTTAAAGCATTTTTCTATACTGCATTAACTGGAGTGCCTATGGGCATTGGAGCCTTCTTGGGAGCATTTTTAGGCGGCATATCTCAGGAGCTGATAGGGGCGTGTTTGGGGTTTGCCGGGGGATGCATGATTTATATAGTTTTAGGTGAGCTGATTCCCCAGTCAAAAAACCTGTATAGAGGCAGGTTCCCGGTTATAGGAAACATGATTGGCCTTATATGCGGTATAATTGTGACTATTGATTAAGGGCATTTCAAAAAAATACATTATTGCTGCCTGCAATAAAAATTAATTAATTTTAATAAAAAGGAGCAGTGAGTTGAAAACTATTATAAAGACTATAGATAAAAACAGTATTGATATTAAAAATATTGGTATTGCAGCTGACATATTAAAATCGGGTGGTCTTGTTGCTTTTCCCACTGAAACTGTTTATGGACTGGGGGCAAATGCATTAGATGAAAAAGCAGTATCCGAAATTTTCGTTGCAAAAGGAAGACCGTCGGACAATCCGCTGATTGTCCATGTCTGTAATGTTGAAATGGTTAAAAGACTTGTCAAGAATATACCGGAGTTGGCATTTAAATTGATGGAAAAATTTTGGCCGGGACCTTTAACCTTGATTATGGAAAAATCAAGCCGTGTTCCGGAAATTATAACTGCAGGTCTTAGTACTGTAGCAATCAGGATGCCGTCACATCCTATTGCACTTAAAATTATTGAGGAATCACAGGTTCCTGTTGCAGCTCCAAGTGCTAATATTTCTGGAAAACCAAGTCCTACGGAGGCAAAGCATGTTATTGAAGACCTTATGGGAAAGGTGGAATTGATTATTGATGGGGGCAGTTCCCAAGTAGGTCTCGAATCAACTGTTTTAGATGTAACGGTTAACCCTCCAATGATTTTAAGACCGGGAGGAATTACTAAAGAGCAGCTGGAAGAAGCAGTTGGGAAAATCGATATAGACAAGGCAATTCTTTCGGATCATCTGGAGGACATTAAACCTAGAGCACCTGGAATGAAATATACTCATTATTCACCAAAAGCTGATGTAATAATAATAGAAGGAAAAGTTGAGGCTTGTGTAGAAAAGATTAGGGAGCTTGCTGAGAGCTATAAAAGAGATGGTATACCGGTAGGGATACTTGCTACTGAACAAACAAAGGGTCTGTATACTGTAGGAACAGTCATGTCATTAGGTGATAGGAAAATGCCGGATACAATAGCTTCCAGTCTGTTCAGAGAACTCAGGCATCTTGATGATAAAGGGGTGAGAGTCATCCTTGCAGAAGCAATAGAAGATACTGGAGTTGGACTTGCAGTTATGAACAGGATGAAGAAGGCAGCAGGATACAATATTATTAAAGTAGGTGATTAAGTGAAACATATTTTGTTTGTATGTACAGGCAATACTTGCAGAAGCAGTATGGCAGAAGGCATATTTAAGAGTGAGCTTACAAAAAATCCGGAGATCGGTGATAAGTTCATTGTAGAGTCAGCAGGTGTAAATGCATACGACGGTGATACGGCAAGTGCCAATTCTATAAAGGTTTTGAAGGAAAGATTCGGGATAGATATAAGCGGACACAGGTCAAAACAAATAAACAGTGACTTGGTTAATAAGGCAGATTTGATTTTAACTCTGACAGTTGGGCATAGAGATATGGTAGTTTACAATTTTCCTGGAGCAAGGGATAAGACTTTTACAATAAAGGAATTTGTGAGAAAAAACTCAAAAGGTACTAAAGATACTGGAAGCTTGGATGTAAGGGATCCCTTTGGAGGTTCTATGGAAGTTTATGAAAAGTGTGCAGAAGAGATAGCTTCTGAGATAAGAGCTTTAATGATAGTTCTTAAGGCATGAATGTAAAATTACTTTTAAAAGAAATTAATCTGATATTTATCTATTTATTTTGACATAAACTTATCAATAATATAAAATGAAAAAGGGTGAAAAAATTGATTGGTATTGGCAGTGATCACGGCGGTTTTAATTTAAAAACCGAAATAATAAAGTTTCTTAAAGAAAAAGGCTATGAGGTAAAGGATTTCGGGACTTACAGCACTGAGTCGGTAGATTACCCTGACTTTGGACAGGCAGTTACTGAAGCTGTAAGTGAAGGAGAGTGCGATAAAGGTATAGTTATATGCGGTACAGGCATAGGTATATCCATTGCAGCCAATAAAGTAAAAGGTATCAGGGCTGCTCTTTGCACTGATACATATATGGCCAGAATGTCCAGAGAGCATAATAATGCAAATATTCTTGCACTCGGAGAAAGGGTAGTGGGAATAGGAGCAGCTCTTGATATAGTGGAAACCTGGTTGGATACTGAATTTGCCGGAGGAAGGCATCAATTAAGACTGGATAAAATTGCACAAATTGAAGAAAAGTATAGAAATAAATAAAAATATAAAATTTCTTTTAGGAAAGGATTATAACAAATGAAAAATGTTCATCTTCTTGATCATCCACTAATTCAGCACAAAATTTCTTTATTAAGAGATATAAATACTGATACAAAGGAGTTCAGAGAACTTGTACAGGAAGTTTCCATGCTTATGAGCTATGAGGTTACAAGAAACATGCCTTTAAAGGAAGTTGAGATTGAAACTCCTGTCGGAATTGCACGTACAAAGGTAATTTCCGGCAAGAAATTGGGTATAGTACCAGTTTTAAGAGCTGGTCTGGGAATGGCAGATGGTATGCTCCAACTGCTTCCAATGGCAAAGGTAGGGCATATAGGTTTATATAGAGATCCTGGGACTTTGGAGCCGGTTGAATATTATTGCAAAATGCCTTGCGATATTGAGGAGAGAGATATTGTAATCATGGATCCTATGATTGCCACAGGAGGATCTGCTTCCAGGGCAATCGCTTATATAAAAGAAAGAAATGTGAACAATATAAAATTGATGTGTCTAATTGCTTCAAAACCTGGTATTGAAAAGATCAACAAGGAGCATCCTGATGTTGAGATATATTGTGCTGCAATAGACGAATCATTGAATGATCACGGATATATTATACCAGGATTGGGAGATGCTGGAGACAGGATTTTTGGAACAAAATAACATGAAATTGTATTTTGTTTTTTCCGATATAATAAAAAAGAAAATATAAATTTGAGTTATTTATTAGCAATTTTAATGTGGTTATGGAGGTCGGTATGAGGCCATCGTGGGATGAGTATTTTATGGACATAGTCGATCTGATTAAGAGCAGATCAACATGCATTAGGAGACAGGTTGGTGCATTAATTGTAAAGGATAAAAGGATACTGGCAACAGGATATAACGGAGCACCTACAGGCTGCAAACATTGCTCAGACATTGGTTGCCTGAGGGAACAGCTTAATATTCCTTCAGGGCAGAGGCACGAGTTATGCAGGGCTATTCATGCCGAGCAAAATGCAATTGTACAGGCGGCGAACTCTGGGGTTAGTGTTTGCGGCGGTACTTTGTATGTGACAATTCAACCATGTGTTTTATGTGCAAAAATGGCTATCAATGCAGGAATAAAGAAAATAGTATTCAGAGGGGATTATCCCGATGATCTATCTATGGAACTTTTAAAGGAAGCCGGTATAAGGGTAGTCAGAGTGTAAGGAATGACTAAAATATTACTATTTGAGACATTCCTAAGTATATTTTACAAAAGAAGGTGTTATTCATGGGTTTAACATATGAATATGTAGTATCCTTTATATTGGCATTTATTGTGGCTCTGTGTGCAACCCCTATTGCAAGAAAAGCTGCGGTGAAATTTGGGGCAGTTGATATACCAAATGATGCGAGAAGGGTGCATAAAAAGCCTATTCCCAGATTGGGCGGGCTGGCAATTATTGCAGGATTTTTTGTTACATTATTGTTTAATATAATAAACGATGCAATAACCAGCGGAGATGCTTTTGAATTAAGCACTCAGATGTTGGGAATGATTGGCGGAATATTAATAATAGTAGTTATTGGTATTATAGATGACATTAAGCAGTTGGGGCCGAAGATAAAGTTTTTCTTTCAATTGATAGCTGCAATAATTGTGGTTATTACAGGAACAAAAATAAATCTTTTGTATGGATACAGTTTAAGTCCATACATATCTTACCCACTGACTATAATGTGGATTATAGGCATAACAAATGCTATTAACCTTATTGATGGTTTGGATGGTTTGGCTGTGGGGGTTTCTTCTATTGCATCCCTATCGCTGTTCTTTGTATCAATAATTACATCAAGATGGGATGTAGCAATAATAACAGCTATATTGGCAGGCTCGACATTAGGCTTTCTTCCTTTCAATTTTAATCCAGCTAAGATATTTATGGGGGATACGGGAGCTTATTTTCTCGGATTTACTCTAGGCGTAATTTCCATACAAGGGACGATAAAATCATATACGGCAATTGCAATTGCTATTCCTCTGTTAGTTTTGGGACTGCCTTTATTTGATACCATAACAGCAATTGTAAGAAGGTTGGCTGGAGGTAAATCCATCATGGCAGCAGATAGAGGCCATATCCATCACAAGCTTATGGATATGGGATTGAATCAGAGGCAATCCGTTGTTGCAATATATACTGCCAGCGGGGCACTAGGATTGTGTGCTATTGTATTGGCAGGCAGAGGTGTTATTAGTGCTATAATTCTTGTAGCAGCGTTATCAATTTTCATAATAGGCGGTGCCAGGTTTATGACAGAAATGGATACTGGCTCTGATGAAGAAAGTGCAAATATTGATGCGGCAGAAAACAAAATAAGCACAGATAAAACACTTTAAAATTAACATTTTTATATCTGCGAAGGAGCTGGAAATGAAGAAATTAAAGGTTGTAACTGTTTTTGGAACAAGGCCTGAGGCAATAAAGATGGCACCTTTAGTAAAAGAGTTGGAAAAACATGATGAAATACAATCAATAGTATGTGTTACGGCACAGCACAGGCAGATGCTCGATCAGGTTCTTGAAATGTTCGGTATAACTCCCGACTACGATTTGAATATAATGCAGGACAGACAAACATTGAAAGATATAACAATAAGAGCTTTAGACGGTTTATGTGATGTATTTGCAAAAGTCAGTCCGGATATTGTTTTAGTGCACGGTGATACAACAACTACTTTTGTAGCAAGCCTTGCAGCGTTTTACAACAAGATTTCCGTAGGCCATGTTGAAGCAGGACTGCGAACTTTCGACAAATACTCACCATATCCTGAAGAAATAAACAGAAAACTGACAGGTGCACTGGCGGAATATCATTTCTCTCCTACCGGAGTTAATAAAACAAATCTTTTAAATGAAGGTGTAGGAGAAGAAAAAATTTACATAACCGGAAATACTGTGATAGATGCATTAAAAACTACTGTTAAAGAGAATTATGTTTTTGAAAATGAAGATTTGAGAAAAGTTAGCTTTAACAATAAACGAGTTTTAACAGTTACAGCACATAGAAGAGAAAATCTTGGAGAACCATTGACTAATATCTGCAAAGCTCTTAGGGTTATTTCACAGAAATATAGTGATGTAGAAGTAGTTTATCCTGTCCATTTGAATCCTGCTGTGCAGGAAACGGCAAAATCCATATTGGGCGATCGTCCTAATGTTCATCTAATTTCACCAATTGGAGTTTCCGATATGCATAATCTAATGGGGTTGTCATACATGGTGCTGACGGATTCCGGGGGATTACAGGAAGAGGCTCCGTCTTTAGGAAAACCTGTTTTGGTACTCCGAAATGAGACTGAGCGTCCTGAGGCTGTTAAAGCTGGAACGGTTAAGATAGCCGGTACTGATGAAGCTACCATTATTAAATTAGCTTCCGAACTTTTAGAGGATAAAAATGAATATAATAAAATGGCAAAAGCAGTTAACCCTTATGGAGATGGTATGGCTTCGGAAAGAATCACGAAAGCTTTGCTGTACGAGTTTGGGTACATTGCTTCTAAGCCGGATGAGTTTATGGTAAGGCATGATTGAAATATTACTTCCCGTTTTGAGCGTGTGTTCACGAGTTAAGTTAACACGAAAGCGAAATTATACGGGAAGTTATATTTTAAACATGACTAAGGCATGATTGAAATATTACTTCCTAATCATTACATAATGCCTGCTTCACCTATATTAAATGAGCTTTTTACAATTATAATATCAACTCGTCTATTTTTTCTTTTATTGTCAGCGGTAGTATTTGGAGCTTTAGGTCTGAACTCTCCATATCCTATCGCTGATATTTTTAGTGGATTTAGACCCGCAATATCTATTAAAGTTCTAACTACGTTTGTTGCACGTACAGAGGATAATTCCCAATTTGACGGAAACAATTCAGTATTAATAGGATCGTTATCTGTATGACCTTCCACCCTTATTTGATTTCCAGAAAGGGATTTGATTATTTTACCGATTTCAGTCAGGGTAGCTTTGGCAGAAGGTTCATATGCTGCACTGCCGCTTTTAAAAAGAAGGTTTTCCTGCATGGAAATTTCCACTCCACGTTCCTTAACTGAAACTCTTACCTGATCTTTAAAGCCCTTTTCCTTAATTAATGCTTCCACTCTTTCCTTAACCTCTTCCATCTGCCTCTGTTCAAGATTATCAGGTATCACAGTAGATGAGCTTCCTTCGTTTAGGTCAATAATTGAATTTGAAGTACCGGTATTACCTATGTAAGTTCCTATTTGACTGCTGCCAAATTCCTCCCTTAAGGATGCAGCCAATTTGTTGAACTTTTCGGCATCAACCTGGCTCATGGAATATAGTATTATGAAGAATATTAGCAATAGATTCATGAGGTCTGAATAAGTAAGCAGCCAGCGATCAGTGGTATCTTTAACTAGTTTAATTTTGCCTGCCAATTTTTATCACCTCAATGATCTCAAAATTTTCCCTTATTAAGCTGCTCTAAGAGCTGGAGGTTTAACTTTTCTTTTATAATCCTTGGGTTTTCGCCAGCTTGTATGGATAAAAGTCCTTCAATTATCAGCTCATTAACAGAAACTTCTCTTTCTGCCTTTGATCTCACCCTTCCGGCTAAGGGTAAATATACCAGATTGGCCAGGCCTACACCATACATCGTTGCTATAAAAGCTACTGCAATACTATGAGCAAGTTCTTTTGTATCGCTGCCCATATTACCCAGAATAAAAACCATTCCCATGACTGTTCCAAGAACACCCATTGTTGGAGAAAAGCCTCCTGCAGCTTCTAAAATCTTAATATTTGACTCGTAAATCCGAAACTTAAGATCACTTTCTCTTTTTAGTATGTCTTTTATTACATCTCCTTCAACTCCATCTACAACTAATGCCAGGCCTTTTTTGAGAAGGCTGTTTACACTTTTGCCATCACTTCCCTGTGCGTACTGTTCTAAACTGAGTAATCCATTCTTTCTGGCTTTTTCTGATAGCTCGGCTATTTCGAGTATAACATCTACCTCGTTATAATTATGTTCTATAATTATTAATTTGAAGCCGTAAAAAAGCTTTTTAAGCTCGGACAATGGGAATGTAAGTGCTGTTGCACCTATTGTTCCCCCTATAACTATAATTGCAGAGGTTTTTTGTAGAAGGGCACCTACTGTTCCGCCTTCCATAACGTAACCTAAAAGTACACTTGCAAAGCCTATTGCTAGAGCTATAATTGCTCCTATGTCCATAAAAAATCCACTCCTGTTTCATATGTTTCCGATGTTGGCGATTGAATTTTATTCCAATAAATTCTATATTAATTCTGAATTAATTCTTATTGATTTCAATAATTAATTGTGATATTATTAACAGAAGCTATCGTTTGCCTATAACAGGAACTAGTTGAATAGATTAGATAAATTGAAAATTAACATTTATCAATGTGTTTATCGGAACTATTATAAGTAAACTTTAAATAAATTTTAAAAGTGTTTTAAATCAAATAAGGATAAGAAATTGCTCAAGACAAAGTATGAGAAATATATAATTAAAAGATCTGCTATTTTGTTTATTTTGATAGCAGTGCTGGATTTTATATTATTGAATGATAAGATTCTTGTTTTTTTAGGCCTATTGGCCGGTAGTACTTTTGGAATAATTAAATTTGGCATGTGGGCTATCTTATTATCTAAGTTCTTTTTACCTTCTTACAATGGAGCCGTGATAGTCAAGTCCATTGTCATATTTTTGCTGCTATTTGGCGGGACAGCATTATTATTGATAATATCCATATTAATTAATATATCTTTGCTTATAGGTGTTACAGAGGGGGTTCTTCTGGTGCCTTTTACGGCGTTTTTTTTAAGTTTGGTTGGAGGAGCAGGTATAAAAAAGAATGATTTTATAAAATAATTGTTATAAATTTAATTTTTCCAAGTAAATATTATTAAAGTAAATACAAGATAAGTACGATAATAGATAGGTGCAATAAAAGTTATAATAGATTATTCAATTAATAAAGTAGTACAATTTTTCAAGAAGGTGATGCAGATGAATAGTGAAGAATTAATGCATAAAATGCAGTTTAGAGGGTATGATATCAACGTTTTTGGATTTCACATTCCTATTTCCGATTCCATTATAGTAATGTGGATAGTAATGGCTTTTCTAATCATCGTTTCGATTATATTTACCAGAAAACTGCGTATGGTTCCTACTGGGAAACAGAATGTCGCCGAAACTATAGTAGAGTTTGTGAATAACTTTACAAAGGGCAGTCTCGGGCATCATTGGAGGCCATTTGCACCTTACTTTGGCACTCTTCTTCTTTTCTTATTATTCGCAAATATTATATCCATATTTAACATAATTCCTACCGGTAAGGGTATTGCTGAATTTACAGGCTTAAGTTTTCTAGAGCATTTGCCTGAAATAGCACCACCAACAAAGGATCTCAACGTAGCAGGTGCTTTGGCTGTTATGTCTATAGTTTTGGTTTTGTTTGCCGGAATAAAATATAAAGGACCTAAAGCCTGGCTGAAAAGCTTTTTGGAGCCACTTCCAATAATGCTTCCATTTAAAATAATGGAGTATTTTGTAAGGCCTTTGTCGCTGACTCTTCGTCTATTTGGTAATATTCTAGCAGCTTTTACTATTATGGAATTGATTTATTTTGCTGAGCCATTTTTGTTACCTGGCGTATTCAGCATATATTTTGATTTGTTTGATGGTGGTCTTCAAGCATATATATTTGTGTTCTTGACTTTACTTTATGTTGGAGAAGCTATTGAGTAAGGAGGTGAAACAATGGAAGGTTCAGGTTTAATTGCAATTGCGGCAGGTCTTGCTGTTATGACTGGTTTGGGAGCAGGTGTAGGTATAGGAATTGCTACATCTAAAGCTGCAGAAGCTGTTTCAAGACAGCCTGAGGCATCTGGTAAAATTATGTCCATAACTCTAACAGGTTTGGCTTTGGCAGAAGCAACAGCCATATATGGACTATTGATTGCCATACTGCTTTTCACAAAAATAGGATAATACAAGTTTTTACCGTTTGATTGTGTGGGAGGAGACTCCCACACAAAATTGATTGAGTCAATAGGTTCTTCATGATTAAGGAAGAACTGATACTATAGATTGTTTTGATATAATGTTCATTATGAAAGGATGAATCAAGATATGTTAATTTATTTTGAAAAATTTAGATTCATTTTAGTATTTATCAATTTGTTAGTTTTGTATTTTTTCCTGAGGAAGTTTTTATTTAAGCCAGTTACTCAATACATGGAAAATAGAACAAATATGATAAAGGATTCGTTGGATAATGCTGAAAGAACCAAGCAGGAAGCCAATGGACTCAAACAGAAGTATGAAGAAGAGCTAAGAGCATCTAAAAACCAAGCAGATCAGATCATTAATGATGCAAGAGCTAAAGCAAATAAGGAATATGAGGAAATATTAAATAGTGCAAGAAAAGACGCTGAGGCAATTCTTGCAAGGGGTAGAGAAGAGATTGAACGTGAAAGGGCTCAGATGATAAAAGAAGTAAGAAGTCAGGTTACAGGTCTGGCACTTGTTGTTGCTTCTAAGGTGGTTGAAGCAAACATGGACAATGAAAAGAACAGGGTATTGGCAGAAAAATTTATTGATGAGGCAGGTGCAGCATAATGCCCTTAATTGATAAAAGGTATGCAGAGGCATTAGTTGAGATTGCTGATAACGCCAATGCAATTGATGAATTTCAGCATGAACTGGTGGAAATAATAGGTATATATAAAGACCAACAGGACTTCAGGTTGTTTCTTAATAATCCTGAGGTGAAGATTGACACTAAAAAGGAAACTTTAAAGAGTATTTTTTCAAAAGACTTAAGGCCGGAGATTTTGAATTTTTTACTGTTGCTTTTAGATAAGGACAGGATTAAACACTTGCCTGGAATAAATGATGAGTTTATAAAGCTGGCAGATATTAAACGAAATACACTTAATATGACTATTATATCTGCTGCTGAGTTGGATGAATTGCAGATAACAAAGATTAAGGAAAAATATGGTAAGTTGTACAGTGCCACAAGCGTTAAGGCAAGTGTAGAAATAGATCAAAGTCTTATCGGAGGAGTAAAGGTAAAAATAGGAGATAAAGTAATTGATGGCTCTGTTAAAGGCAGGCTTGAAAGCATTAAAGAACTTTTAGGTTAAAATCATTAATCCCGCATTTAACAGATTAGGCATGCCCTAAATATAACTTACCGTATAATTTCGCTTACGTGTTAACTTAACTCGTGAACACACGCTCAAAACGGTAAGTAATATTTCATTCATGCCTTAGCGAAGAGAAAGTTTCTATGATATATATTTTTTAACGAGGTGAAAAAGATGAATTTGAGACCTGAAGAGATTACTTCGATAATAAAACAGCAAATAGAAAATTATGGGGTAAAAACAAAGACTGATGATGTTGGTTATGTTTTGCAATCAGGTGACGGAATAGCCAGAATCTATGGTTTGGAAGGCTGTATGTATGGTGAGCTTCTTGAGTTTGAAAATGGCATACGCGGAATGGCTCTTAACCTTGAGGAGGATAATGTCGGATGCGTTCTTTTAGGGGATGCAGAAGGGATTAAGGAAGGCACAAGTGTAAAACGTACAGGTACGACGGTTCAGGTGCCTGTTGGTAAAGAGCTCATTGGAAGAGTTGTTAACCCGCTAGGTATTCCATTAGATGGAAAAGGCGAGATAAAGACTACAAAGTTTAGACCGCTGGAATATTTGGCACCAGGTGTTGTGCATAGAAAATCTGTTAATACTCCTCTTCAAACAGGTTATATGGCAATTGATGCTATGATTCCTATAGGAAGGGGCCAAAGAGAGCTTATCATAGGTGACAGACAGACTGGTAAAACTGCCATTGCAATAGACACAATAATTAACCAAAAGGGTAAAGATGTTATTTGTGTATATGTAGCAATCGGACAGAAAGCTTCAACCATAGCAGGTATTATTAATACCCTTGAAGAATTCGGTGCTATGGAATATACCATTGTAGTATCATCTACTGCAAGCGAAATGGCTACAGTTCAGTATATAGCACCTTATGCCGGATGTGCAATGGCAGAGGAGTTTATGTACAATGATCATAGAGATGTTCTTATAATATATGATGATCTTTCAAAGCATGCTGTTGCATACAGAGCAATGTCGCTGCTTCTTAGAAGACCGCCGGGAAGAGAAGCTTACCCTGGGGATGTATTTTATCTGCACTCAAGGCTTCTTGAAAGAGCTGCAAAACTCAGCGATGAATTAGGAGGCGGTTCAATTACTGCACTTCCAATAATAGAAACACAGGCAGGGGACGTTTCTGCGTATATTCCTACTAATGTTATATCTATTACTGACGGTCAGATATTCCTTGAATCGGAGCTTTTCTATTCAGGGCAAAGGCCGGCTTTGAACGTTGGTATTTCGGTATCCAGGGTTGGTGGAGCTGCTCAGATTAAAGCCATGAAGAAGGTTGCAGGACCACTCAGAATTAACCTTGCACAGTACAGAGAATTGGCTGTTTTTGCCCAATTCGGTTCTGATCTTGATAAAGCCACCAGAGAAAAGCTGATGCAGGGTGAAAGACTAATGGAAACATTAAAACAGCCGCAATATTCGCCTATACCTGTTGAGCATCAGGTAATAATACTTTATGTGGCATCCAACAAGTATTTGATGGACATTGACGTAAAGGATGTCAGGAAGTTTAACTCAGAGCTTATTAAATATATGGATGAAAAATATCCTCAGGTTGCGAAGGCCATAGCTGAAACAGGTGAATTGAAAGCCGAAACGGAAGAGAGTCTTAAAAAGGCTATAGATGAGTTTAAAAAGGACTTCAAGAGGTAAGGTGGTGCTGTTATGGCAAATATGAGAGAAATTAAATCAAGAATTAAAAGTATAAAGGAAACAAGGCAAATTACAAAGGCAATGAAGCTTATTTCCGCTGCCAAATTAAAAAAAGCCAGACAGCAGCTTGACCAGACAAAGCCTTTCTTTGATAAGGTTAGGGCTACTATTGGCGACATATTAATGCACAGCGGAAATTTAGATAATATATTTTTTGACCTAAGAAATGAAAAAGAGGGCAAGAAAAAGTGTTATGTAATAATTACAGGAGATAAGGGACTTGCCGGAGGGTATAACCACAATATTATCAAGCTTTCAGAAGGTGAGTTAAAGAAACACCCTGATTCACTCCTTTTAGTTGCAGGTCATATGGGAAGAGGTCATTTTGTAAGGAAGAAATACAATGTGGATATGGAATTTGATTATCCTGTACAAAATCCAACAATATATAGAGCCAGGGATGTTGCTGAAAAAATATTAGGATTGTTTAAAAGCGGAGAAGTGGATGAAGTATTCCTTATTTACACAAAGATGGTGACTTCCATAACCCTTGAACCTGTATTGATGCAGTTACTGCCTTTAACTATAGAAGATCTGAGAGAAGATGTAAATGCTGCAGAGGTTAAGATTGATGAAAGTCTTGCTTATGAACCGTCTCCTCAAGCTGTCTTTGATGTGCTTATTCCCAAATATGTCAAGGGCATCATATACGGTGCATTGGTTGAGGCTTTTACAAGCGAACAGAATGCCAGAATGTCGGCAATGGATAATGCAACTACCAATGCAGATGAAATGCTCAAGATTTTGAATCTCAACTATAATAGAGCAAGGCAAGCAGCGATTACCCAGGAGATATCAGAAATAGTGGGGGGAGCTGCAGCTTTAAGCTAAGTAATGATTGAAGGATTACTTCCCATACTGAGCGTGTGTTCACGAGTTAAGTGAACACGGAAGCGAAGTTAGGGGAAGTTATTTCCTCAACAATACAAGAAATATCTAAGAAATGATTGAGGAATTACAATATATATTACTTTTGAACGGAGTGAGAAGATTATGGCTCTAAATGTTGGAAAGATAATGCAAATAATCGGCCCTGTTATAGATATCAGGTTTGAAAGCGGCAAGCTGCCCAAAATATACAATGCTATAAATATCGAGAGGAGCGGAAATGCCGCCGTTGTTGTAGAGGTTATGCAGCATCTTGGAAATGATACTGTAAGATGTGTTGCCATGTCATCAACAGACGGGCTTGTAAGAGGGCTGGATGCTGTAGATACTGGAGCACCCATCAAGGTTCCTGTCGGTAAGGAAGTTTTGGGCAGGGTATTTAATGTACTTGGGGAGACTGTTGATGAAGCCGGGGATGTAAAATCCAACATACAGTATCCTATTCATAGACCGGCACCAAGTCTTGAAAACCTTAAGCCGTCAACTGAGATTCTTGAAACAGGAATCAAGGTTATTGACCTTTTAGCACCATATGCAAAAGGTGGTAAAATAGGACTCTTTGGTGGTGCAGGGGTTGGAAAAACGGTTTTAATTCAGGAACTAATAACAAACATAGCAAATGAGCATGGTGGATTCTCAGTATTTACCGGTGTTGGAGAAAGAACTAGGGAAGGGAATGACCTCTGGGTAGAAATGAAGGAATCAGGGGTTCTACAGAAAACAGCCATGGTTTTCGGTCAAATGAATGAGCCGCCTGGAGCAAGAATGAGAGTTGGTCTTACGGGACTTACAATGGCGGAATATTTCAGAGATGAATTGGGTCAGGACGTTTTGTTATTCATAGATAATATATTCAGATTTATTCAGGCTGGTTCAGAAGTTTCGGCTTTGCTGGGAAGAGTTCCGTCAGCCGTTGGTTATCAGCCTACTCTTGCAACAGACGTTGGTGAATTGCAGGAAAGAATAACATCGACAAAGAAGGGTTCAATAACATCCATACAGGCTGTTTATGTACCTGCCGATGACCTTACCGACCCTGCTCCTGCAACTACGTTTGCCCATCTTGATGCAACTACGGTTTTATCCAGACAGATAGTTGAAGAAGGTATATATCCTGCTGTTGACCCGCTTGACTCCACATCAAGAATTCTTGATCCGAGAATATTGGGAGAAGAGCATTATTCGGTAGCGTTAAAGGTTCAGGAGATACTTCAAAGGCTCAAGGAACTTCAGGATATTATAGCAATCCTCGGTATGGATGAGCTTTCAGAGGAAGATAAATTGACGGTTTACAGAGCAAGAAAAATAAAGAGATTCCTGTCTCAGCCATTCTCTGTTGCTGAAACATTCACAGGCTATAAAGGAAAGTATGTTCCTGTAAAAGAAACAATAAGAGGATTTAAGGAAATAATTGACGGTAAAATGGATGATATTCCGGAATCATGCTTCTATATGAAAGGAACTATTGATGAAGTATATGAAGAAGCCAAGAATATGTAGGGGGTGTGATTATGGCATCCATGTTTAAGCTTGAAATTGCTACACCGGATAGAAAATTCTTTTCCGGCGAGGTGGAAATGGTAGTACTAAAGACGCCTGAAGGAGAGATGGGAGTTTTAAAGGACCATGCTCCTACGGTTGTTGCTATAGCTATAGGTCCTATTAGGATTCTACAGAACGGAGAGTGGCTGGAGGCTTTCTTAAGTGAAGGTTTTATGGAGATTACAAAGGAAAAGACAGTTATACTTTGTGATACTGCAGAATGGCCCAATGAGATAGATGTTAACAGGGCAAAAGCTGCAAAAGACAGGGCAGAGGAAAGGCTCCAAAGACAGTTATCCCAAATGGAATATATTAGATCAAGGACAGCTTTAGCAAGAGCTATGGCAAGATTAAAGGTTACAAAATCCATAAAATAAGGATAACAGGCTGCTTCTAGATGAAGCAGCTTTTAATTTAAAATCGGAAGGACTGTAAAAAATGATTGAACTTAGCAATGTTAATAAAACGTACAATGGAAAATTGAAGGCAGTTGACAATCTCAATTTGGTGGTCAAAAAAGGAGAAATATTTGGCTTTCTTGGGCCTAATGGAGCTGGAAAAACTACGACAATAAAAATGATAACAGGCATAATAGGCTGTGACAGCGGGGCTATAAAGATAAATGACGTTGATATCAATAGAAGCCCTATAGAAGCCAAAAGACAGTTTGGTTTTGTTCCTGATGACCCTAATATATTTTTGAGATTGAAGGGAATTGAGTATTTAAATTTTATGGCAGATATCTATAATGTATCTGCAGCCGAGAGGAATACACGGATTGAGGAGTTAAGCAAGAGGTTTGAAATGGTTAATGCTCTTACAGATCCTATTCAAAGCTACTCCCATGGTATGAGACAGAAAATTGTTATAATGGGTGTTTTAGTTCATAATCCGTCTGTATGGATATTGGATGAACCAATGACAGGTCTTGATCCTAAATCTTCGTTTGTATTAAAGGAAATGATGCGGGAGCATGCAAATAAAGGCAAAACTGTATTTTTCTCAACTCATGTCCTTGAGGTTGCAGAAAAATTGTGTGACCGGGTTGCTGTTATAAACAATGGTAAAATTCTTTTTTGCGGTACCCTTGAAGAGTTGAAGATACATTTTAAAGGGGAAGAATCGTTGGAAAAAATGTTCTTGGAGATGACTGGAAATGAAAACTAATACTATTTTACTAGCAAGAATACTTTTGAAGGGCAGCGGAAATGCATCCGAAAGTAAACGAAAATGGATTTTATGGATCATTCTCGGGGTGGCATTTTTGCCCATGATAGCACAGTTGGGCTTTTTTACCTCAATTTCATATGATGTTTTAAAGAACATGAAAATTGAGACACTTATTCCGGCAATAATTCTTGCACTTACCAGTTTTGTGGTGTTCTTTTTTGGAATTTTCTATATTCTAAACACATATTACTTTACAAAGGATATAGAAAGCCTGCTGCCATTACCGTTAAGACCTTTTGAAATAATAGGTGCAAAGTTTATTGTTGTAACAATTTACGAGTATTTGACTGAAATTGTCGTACTGGCTCCTGTATTATTGGTATATGGAGTTAAAAGCGGAGGCGGGATTCTGTATTATTTATATGCTGCTGTAATATTTTTAACCCTTCCGGTTATACCTTTGGTTATTTCTTCGCTTATAATAATGCCTTTAATGAGGTTTACCGGACTTATAAAAAATAAAGACAGATTTAGGTATTTTGCCAGCATAATAGCAATTGGTATAGGTGTTGGGGTTCAGTTTGGGGTAAGAAGGTTTGTTGATGGAAACCTTGACCAGGGAAGACTTGAATCCACATTGGCACAACTGGAAAGAAACGTTAGTACAGTTACATCTTTTTTTCCAAGTGCAAAATATGCTGCTATGTCCCTAATAAGGAGCGTTGATGTTGCAGGAATTATAAACATGCTGTTATTCCTGGGTTTAACTGCAATAATACTTATAGTGTTCTTATACTTAAGTCAGATATTGTATTTTAAAGGAGTCATGGGAATATCTGAAACCGGTTCAAAAAGAAGAGCAATGAGCAATATGGAGCTTAAGCGTGCTACAGAAAAGAGACCTGTTGCTTTTACTTACTTTTTAAAAGAGATAAGAATTATATTAAGAACCCCGCCATACTTTATAAACTGTATACTTGGTAATTTTATATGGCCTGTAATAATATTAATATCGAGTTTTTCAAATTCGAATAATGGTATGAGCCTTGAGCAGTTAGGAAGCATTATAAGGCAAAACGGAGATAATGGCCTTATTTTAGCAATCGGTTTTGCATTTTCTGTGTTTTTGTCTTCAAGCAACAGTGTTACATCTACCGCGATATCAAGGGAAGGGCAGAACATGTACTTCAATAAGTACATACCTTTAGGGTATGATAAGCAAATCCTTATGAAGGTTATGTCCGGAGTGGCAGTAGGTGTTTTTGGCGTAAGTATAACACTAATTTTCATGTGTTATATGATAAAACTTAGCATTTATACAGTGACACTTATGTTTGTAGTTGGATTGATAGGAATAATATTCAGCTCGTTTACCGGAATAGTCTTTGATTTAATTAATCCTAAATTGAACTGGGATAATGAACAAAAAGCAGTAAAACAGAATTTTAATGTTCTTTTTAATATGTTAGCCGGCATAATATTTGCAGGAGCCTTTATAGCATTAATTTTTGTTACTGGATTAAATCTTTTACAGACCTTTATAGCATCAATTTTGATATTCGGTACATTTATTGCTTTGTTATATTATCTTGTTTCTACAATAGGTGTAAAACTATTAAAAAGAATAGAGGGATAATATGGATTTAAAAATTAAGAGGAAAGGTTTATTGAAAAGATTTATTATTATAATGCTTATCCCTTTAGGGGCGGCGTTGTTTTATGGGACAGCTTACACCCCCCAATTAATTGAAAAATACTATTCCAATCTATTAGGTAAAAAATTTGTCCAGTTTATCAGTACTATAACGGGAATATTTCCCTTTTCAATTATGGAGCTTTTGGAGATAGGGCTTATATTATATATTATATACAATATTGGAATGTTGTTTTATAGGCTTGTCAAACAAAAAGGAAATAGAAAACAGATTACAATAAAATTTTTTAAAAAGGTATTTGTAATTATTTCAATTGTATATATAATATTTATTGCCGGCTGGGCATTAAATTATAACAGGTATCCATTTTCGAAAATAGCTTCATATGATACAAGTAGTGTTAATATTGATGAGCTTGTGGAAGTTTGTGACAATCTTATAATCAAAACTAATGAGTTAAGGCTCAAGGTAAAAGAAAATCAAAATGGAATTATGGTTTTGGAAAAAGGTAAAGGCAATGCTTTAAATACTGCATATAAAGGGTATGAAATTTTAGCAAAAACATATCCTGAATTAAAAGGAGACTTTGGAAAGCCAAAGGGTATGTTGTTTTCAAAAGTTATGTCAATGCAGGGCTTGGGTGGAATGTATTGTCCTTTCACAGGAGAGGCAAATATCAATATGGATATGCCTGATTCATCTATTCCTTTTGTGATATGTCATGAGATGGCTCATCAGCGTGGTTTTGCCAGAGAAGATGAAGCAAATTTTGTCGGCTTCCTGGCAAGTCAGGAAAATCCGAATGTGGAGTTTAAGTATTCAGGGGCCGTTGCTGCACTGAACTATGCTATGGATGCTTTATTTGAAAAGGATAGAGAACGTTTTAACACTTTAAGAGAAAAGTTCAGCCAGGAGGTTAACAGGGATTTAAAAGCAAGAAATACATACTGGAAGAGCTTTGAAGGCGTAGTAAATAAGGTTTCAAATGCTGCTAATGATGCCTATTTAAAGGTGAATAGGCAAAAAGACGGTACCGAAAGCTATGGAAGAATGGTTGATTTGTTGATATTCCAAAATAGGGAGCAAAAGCTGTTTAAATAAAACATGCTGAATACTGTTTGTTATGGCTAAGTAAAATTTTTATTTGAAATAGGGAGGAAAAGGTTTGCAGTACAGGGAAGGAACAATGGGAAGGATATTTGTTGTAAAAGTTGAAGATGGGGATGAACTTATAGAGTCCATTAAAAAGGTAGCTGAAGAAGAAGAGATTAAGACTGCTGCATTCATTATGTTGGGTGCATTAAAGGGTGCTTCATATGTATCTGGGCCTAAAGAACCTGTTTTACCGCCTGAGCAGATATGGAGAAGCTTTTCTGATGGAAGGGAAATAATGGGCGTAGGTACTATATACAAGAGTGACAATGAGCCCTCAATTCACCTTCATATTAGTATAGGAAAAGGAGAGGAAGCCCATGTAGGATGCCTTAGAGAGGCTGGGCAAGTTTATATAGTTGTAGAGGCAGTTATATTTGAGATAAATGGAATAGAAGCAGAAAGAATATTTGATAAAAATTTAGGCTTGAAAACTATTAAGTTTATAAACTAAGGCATGATAACCCCAAATGAAATGCCATTTATTAATGACCGCAGCAGCCGTTGCACTTATGAATATTTGGACATTCAGTGGAACTATTTTTTCTTGATTGAATAATATTTATGTTTCTAAATAGGGTCTCAAGTTCATTACTGCCACATTTTAGGCAGGTAATCAATTTGTTGTCCCTATCGCTCATTTTTGCCATTATGTTAAACTCTTCACCGCATTTTTTGCATTTTAAATCATAAAATGGCATGTTTGGTACCTCCTTGAAAATAATTTTTTATCCACGCCTTAACAACTTTTCATATATAATATAGCATAGCATGTAAAAGCATTCAACGGTAATTTGCCAACAGAATTTATGCATACCTTTGTCTATAAATATCGAACTTAAAAAACTTTAAAGGATGGTATTTATAATAAATAGGACTGTACATAAGGTGTACTAGGTGATAGAATAATAGTATATTAAGATTATTTAATCTTAACCTTTCTAAAATTTCGTTTCATTATTATAATTCAAGATTTTTATACATTTACATTTATAAAATAGTTTAGTATTTTTATGTTTAGGAAATTATAACCTATGCAATAGACTGTGATATATTATGCAATTCTGTAATTATTTTATTTCCCTAAAAAACTTGAAGTTGCGGTACTTAAATAGTAAAATTAGAAATATATATTTTATTAGGCTTTCTTATATTGTCAAAACGTTGAAAATTCAATGTTTTGCATGTTAAAAGGGGAATAAATATGAATAAAAAAATCAGAGTTGCAGTAATTTTCGGAGGACAGTCCACAGAACATGAAGTGTCACGGGTATCAGCAGAGTCTGTAATTAGGAATATAAACAAGGATAAATTTGATGTAGTAATGATTGGAATAACTAAAGAAGGTAAATGGCTTAATTATAATGGACCTGTAGAAAAACTTGGCAGCGGGGAATGGGAAAAAGCTGCAGAACAAAATCAAATAGCTTGCAGCACACAGAATACATTAGCAGAAGCTGCTTCCGCCAGGAGCATTTTTAACGCAGCAGGTGTTGATGTCAGTGATAATAAAGGCATAGATGTTGTTTTTCCGGTGCTGCATGGTGCAAATGGTGAAGATGGCACCATTCAGGGGTTATTTGAACTTGCAGGCATACCATATGTGGGTCCTGGTGTTTTAGCATCAGCCGTTGGAATGGATAAGGCATTTACTAAGATAATTTTTGAAAAAGAGGGAATACCTCAAGGAAAGTACCTTGTTTTTAATAGAAAATCGTTGAAAACCAATTTGGATGATCTAGTTTTACAAGTTGAAGGTACATTGGAATATCCTTGTTTCGTAAAACCTTCCAATTCAGGATCTTCCGTAGGAGTGGGAAAGGCACGCAACAGGCAGGAATTGATAGATACATTATTTGAGGCAGCTAAGTACGATAGAAAGCTGCTTGTTGAGGAATTTATTGATGGTAGGGAAGTTGAGTGTGCCGTCTTAGGTAATGATGATCCTGTTGCATCTACAGTTGGAGAAGTAGTTCCTTGTAATGAGTTTTATGACTATAAGGCAAAATATATAGACAACAACTCAAAAATAATAATTCCAGCTGATTTAAAGGACTCTACCATAAATGAAATAAGGGACTACGCAGTACGTGCTTTTAAATCTTTAGACTGCTCGGGATTATCAAGGGTTGATTTCTTTGTTCATAAGGATTCGGGCAATGTTTATATAAATGAAATAAATACACTGCCTGGGTTTACCAGTATAAGCATGTATCCCAAGCTTTGGGAAGCATCGGGAATACCATATGGTGAGCTGATTGAAAAGCTTATAGATCTTGCTATAGAAAGATTTAATGAAAAGACTATTTAGATTTGGATAAAATGTAATAATTGGGGGACTAACAAATGGACAACAGACCGATTGGTGTCTTTGATTCAGGGTTGGGAGGTCTAACGGTATTAAAAGAATTAAAATGCCTTATACCAACTGAGAGTGTTGTATATTTCGGCGATAGCGGAAGAGCACCTTACGGTACTAAATCAAAAGATACCATTGTTAAATATACTTTTCAGGATATCAGGTTCCTGTTGAATCAGGATATAAAAATGATAGTAATTGCTTGCAATACAGCTAGTGCGTGCAGTTTAAAACTTGTGAAGGATAGTTTTGATATACCGGTCATTGAAGTTACAGAACCGGGTGCAATAACAGCGGTCAATGAAACAAAAAATAAAAAAATAGGTGTAATTGGAACAGTTGCAACAATTAGCAGTGGTGTATATGAGAGGGCTATTAACAGACTCGACAGCTCAATAGAAATAGTGCAGAAGGCTTGCCCGCTATTTGTACCGCTGGTTGAAGAAGGGTGGTGGGAAAACGATATAGCTTTTAGAATTGCTGAAGAATACCTGGAACCTTTGAAAAAAGAAGGAATTGATACCCTTGTTATGGGATGTACCCATTATCCAATGCTATATAATACCATATCAAAGGTGATGGGGGATAAAGTGAAGCTTGTAAGTTCAGCCCTGGAGGTTACCAAAGTAGTCCGTAATATATTAGGTGAGATGGACATTATGAGGGATGAACGTATTAATCCGGTTTACAGGTATTATACTAGTGATAGTGTTGAGAAATTTGAAAGCCTTGGAAGTGCAATATTGGAAAGTGATATCCACTCAGCTGAAAAGGTTGATATTGAAAAGTATTGAAGCGAGTGTGCTAAGGCTAAAAACTTAGTCATGAATAATGTTTCCATAATTTAAATGCTTAAGTTTTTAGCCTTATGAATAGCGTTACAAATATTAAGGCGGCGCTTTTCATATATAAAAGATTTCTTAAAGATAATGATATAATTCTTTTCCTACGGGTAAAGTTTAGTCATATACATGTTTAAGAGGTCAAACAAGTATATATAGAAATGGGAGATGAAGTGGTAAAAATAACAGCAGCCCAATGAGGCTGACTTTGCTGGAGGTGTGCTCTATGAAAAAGTATGTAATAATTTCCGTTAAGGGAACACAAACTTCAAATAATCAGAACACAAACATACTTGAGCTTGTTACCGAAGGAAAATACTACAAGAAAGGCAACGCTTACTTCATTACCTATAAAGAGAGCGAAGTTACCGGAATGGAAGGGACCACAACAACCTTGAAAATATCCGATGGTGTAGTAACACTTATGAGATTTGGATCTGTAAACTCCCAGTTTATATTTGAACAGGGGCAGAAACATCTTTCATACTACGATACCACTTATGGAACATTTACTGTAGGAGTATATGCAAATGAGGTGGAAGTAAATGTTAATGATGAAGGCGGAGAAATAAAGGTTGATTATCAGCTTGAAATAGATAATAATAAATCTGGAGAAAATGATTTTCATATGTTTATTAGAGAGGCAGGACGTATTAATGACAAATGTTATACAGAATTTAACGGAGGAAATTAAAGAAGTTATATCAAAGTCTCTTATAAAGGCTTATAACGAAGGTGAATTGCCCCAGGTTGAAGTGCCTGAAATTATTATTGAGATACCTAGGGAAGAAGAACACGGTGAGTTTTCTACAAATATAGCCATGCAGATTACCAAGCAGGTCAAGAAGGCACCCAGGCAGACAGCTGAGATTATTATCAAAAATATGGAATTGCAAGATACATATATTGAGAAGGTTGAATGTGCGGGACCGGGGTTTATTAATTTTTATTTAAATGTTAAATGGTTATATGATACCATAAAGGTTATTCAAGCTGAGAGAGAGAACTACGGTAAGATTAATATCGGTAATGGACAAAAGGTTATGGTAGAGTTTGTAAGTGCAAACCCTACCGGGCCTCTTCATATGGGTAATGCTAGAGGCGGTGCTTTAGGCGATTGTATTGCAAATGTCCTTAAGGCAGCGGGCTATGATGTAACAAAGGAATTTTATATAAACGATGCTGGAAACCAGATTGAGAAGTTTGGAAAATCCCTTGAAGCAAGATATCTTCAATTACTGCTCGGGGAAGATGCGGTTGTATTCCCGGAAGACGGGTATCAGGGTGAGGATATTGCCGACCACATGAGGGATTATATAGCATTAAATGGGGACAAGCTCTTAAAGGTTGAACAGGTAGAAAGACAAAAGATTCTTGTTGAATATGCTCTCCCCATCAATCTGGAAAGAATCCGCACAGCACTTAAGAATTATGGAATAGAGTTTGATGTATGGTTTTCTGAAAAGTCTCTTTATGACAGCGGTGAGCTTCAGGAGACCTTGGACTTTATAAAAGAAAAAGGTTATGCGGTTGAAAAAGAAGGAGCAATATGGTTTAAGGCTACAGAATTCGGCATTGAGAAGGATGAGGTTATAGTCAGGAATAACGGACTGCCAACTTACTTTGCATCTGATATAGCCTACCATAGAAACAAATTTTTAAAGAGGAAATTCGACAGGGTTATAAACCTGTTAGGTGCCGATCATCACGGGCATGTTGCCAGAATGAAGGCTGCAGTATCGGCAATGGGTATTGATGCAAACAAGCTGGATGTAGTTCTGTTCCAGCTTGTAAGGCTGTTTAAAAATGGGGAAGCCTACAGGATGTCCAAGAGGACAGGGAGGGCAGTATCCTTGAATGACCTAATAGAAGAGTTAGGTAAGGATGGTTTAAGAAGTGACGAAGAAGCTATTGTATATGGTAAGGATGCTGCACGCTTCTTCTTCAACATGAAAGCTTCAGGAAGTCATTTGGATTTTGATATGAGCCTTGCAGTAGAGAAGTCAAATGAGAATCCTGTTTTCTATGCACAGTATGCTCATGCAAGGATTTGCAGCATTATTACAGGAGCTAAGGAACAAGATGGTGTAGAGCTACCGGATATAGGTTCTGTAGATCTTGCACTTTTAAATACAAAGGAAGAGCTGGCTCTAATTAAAGCTTTGGCACAGTTCCCGGAAGAAATAAGGATAGCTGCCAATACTTTGGAACCTAGCAGATTGACTCGTTATGTACTCGAGGTTGCAGGGTATTTGCATGGATTTTACCAAGCATGCCGTATTAGAAAGCAAGAGGAAAGCATTATGAAGGCAAGGCTGCTGCTCATAGATTGTACCAGGATTGTAATTCGCAACGTGCTTTCCATTCTCAGTATAAGTGCACCTGAAAAGATGGAAAAACAGGAGGATTAAGGCTTTGAAGTCTTTAATTCCGGAGTAAATGATGAATAGATAACCAGCTGTGTATATTATAATCGGCAGGTTATCTATTTTCTATTGTAGTACTGTAAGTTTAATGGTATAATGTTCCTAATCCGGCATGGATCCAATACCCTTTAATGTTATATATCGGGAGGTCAATTTTGTACAGAATAATATTTTTACTGCAATTTTTATTCCTTATAGGCGGAATAGTTTATACAGGTGGAGAGACTGTTCCGACAAGCGTTTCAATAATAGTAAGTATTTCTTTTCTTGTTATGGCAGTAATTCAGGCTATACTTGATAAAAGTATATATTCAAAGATTATTGCAGTTGTTTCTGGGGTTTATTTGGTTGGAAACCTGGTATTGGCAAATATTTTGCCATTTGGACTCATGGTAGGTATGGGGATTTACTTTGTAGCACAGGCAGTTACTATTTTTTGTTTTGCTAAGACATCGAAAGAATTAAAAAAGCCTTTTATTAATATAAGCTTTGTCGCAGGAACGATAATTTACAGCATATTGGTGACCATAGCATGGTGGATATTTTTTGAGCCTACGAAAAATTCAGAGCCCCTTATTTTTATAGCATTGGTTTACGGTATCTGGCTGTCGGTAATGGCAGCATCAGGGCTTTCGTTATTTTATAGTGATAGAAGATATATATTTACTGCAATAGGAAGTTTTGTATTTGTGGTATCTGATTTTGTTGCTGGTATTGCAGATATTGCCGGTAAACATGTTCCTTATAAGGTTAACATTGTTTGGATTACATATGTCATTGCAATCGGCGGTATTATATATAGTAAAAATTTGCTGGCTAATAGAAAGAAATCATGAGCTATATAAAGTGGTAATCTTTTAATGTTTATAATATCAAAATGTATATCTTACAATATCTTTTATTCTTATCCATATTCATTTATAAATAGGTTATGTTATTAATTATATACTTGAAAGTGTTGTCAAATATATGATTAATAGCATAACTTATTTTGGCTTTCTTAAATTCACCGTTAAAATAAATCAATTGAAATTATGATTAATAAGTATTATACTTATTAATAGTTATTAATCATAACAATTATTAATTATAATAATGTTCTGATTTAATTATGCCTGGGGAGTTATGGAGGATATGATTTTGTTCATAGGGAGGTGAAAGTCATGGAAAGGGAAAAGTTGGTCGAGAAGTTTCTCGTCTTTTTTCCTCTTATTTATAAAAAACTGATGAAGGATATTCCTGCTTCTATTATTTCAAAGCAGAAATTCGGACTTTTACAAATTATTCATAACCATGATTGCAATACTATGAGTTATTACAGCAAGAAAATTATGATATCAAAACCTAATCTTACAGTTATGGCGGATAAACTGATAGAAGAAAATCTTATAGAGAGAACATACGACCCTAATGACAGGAGAGTGATTATTCTTAAAATAACTGAAAAAGGAAAAAACATGCTTGAGAAGCATAAAATAAAGATTAGGGAAGTAATTGTTAAAAAGTTTGATATGTTGAGTGATGAGGAGATAAATAGGCTTAATGAATTGGTTGATGAAATGGAAAGTATTTTAACGAAAATGATAAAAGATTAAAATTTGCATTGAATTTTACTTGTCATTTATTATTCATTTATAGCGAATTATATGAACCCAAAATAATTAATTATATAAAATCTATTTATTCATATAAGTAATGATACTTATTTAATAGAAGGAGTTGAATCACAGTGATTAGATTGTACAGATTTCTAAAGCCCTTTACCGCTATGGTAATTGGCGTGTTCCTTTTTGTATTTTTACAAACATTAGGAGATCTATATCTTCCAACATTGATGTCAGATATTATTAATGACGGTGTTATGCAGGGGGATACCGATAAGATTTTGCAAATTGGCGGATTAATGCTTTTAGTTGCAGGAGGCGGCGTTATTTGTGCCATTATTGCCAGCTTCTTGTCTTCAAAAGCAGCTGTTGGGTTGGGTACTGTACTAAGAAGCAAGGTTTTTAAAAGAGTAGAGAGTTTTTCATTGCATGAGTTCGATAAAATAGGTACAGCAACTCTTATAACAAGAACTACAAACGATATTAACCAGATTCAAATGGTTACAATACTAATAATGCGTATGATGATTTCTGCACCTATGATGGCAATAGGCGGGATTATTCTTGCGATGAGAAGGGATAAACCTTTAACTCTCGTGCTTGCGGTTGCGATACCTTTGTTAGGAATTGTTATTGGATTGATTGCCTCAAAAATGATACCTCTTTTCAGAATGGTTCAGGTAAAAATTGATAGGATTAATCTTATTTTACGTGAAAAACTTACGGGTATAAGGGTAATTCGTGCATTCAACACAGTGGAACGTGAGTCAAAACGCTTTGATGAAGCTAATGTTGATCTTACAGAAAACTATATAAAAGTCAATAGGATTATGGCTTTTATGATGCCTACCATAATGCTTATAATGAATTTTACTTCCTTGGCTATTCTGTGGTTTGGGGGTATACGTATAAGCGAAGGAAATATGGATTTGGGACAATTGTCCGCATTTACGCAGTATGCTATGCAGATCATGTTTTCAATGCTGATGCTTGCAATGATGTATATAATGGTACCTCGTGCCCAGGCAGCAGCAGTAAGAATTAATGAAGTGCTTGATACTGTTCCTGAAATTGTTGATCCTAAAAATATAAAAGATTCTTATTCAGGAAAAGGTTATATAGAGTTTAGGGATGTAACTTTTAGTTATCATGGTGCAGAAGAGCCTGCTTTAAAAAATATATCTTTTTCAGCAAAACCTGGTGAAGTTACTGCTATTATAGGAAGTACGGGTGCCGGTAAATCTACGTTGATAAATCTTATTCCAAGGTTTTATGATATTGACAGCGGAAGTATTATTATAGATGGGGTTGACGTAAGGGATATGTCACAGGAAAACCTTCGTGCCAAGATAGGTTTTGTACCTCAGAAAGCTGTTCTGTTTTCTGGAACCATAACAGACAATATAAAATTTGGTAATGATGGTGCCACAGATGCCGAGATTAAACACGCCGCTGAAATAGCACAGGCAGCTGAGTTTATAAATGGTATGGATAGTGGCTATAATCATGAAATTGCCCAGGGAGGTACTAATGTATCGGGTGGACAGAAGCAGCGTCTCTCAATAGCCCGTGCACTTGTAAGAAAGCCTGAAATATACGTTTTTGATGATAGTTTCTCTGCTTTAGATTTCAAAACAGATGCAAAGCTTAGGGCAGCATTAAAAAATGAAATAGCCGAATCCACAGTAATTATTGTTGCACAGAGAGTAGGTACTGTTATGGATGCAGACAGGATTATTGTAATGAATGAAGGAAAAATTGCGGGAATGGGAACACATAAGGAATTGCTTAATACATGTGATGTATACCGTGAAATTGTATCCTCACAGCTTTCAGAGGAGGAAATAGCATGAGCGAACAAAAAATAGACAATAAATCTATGCAGAGAAGAAGAGGCGGGCCTATGGGCCCCGGCTTCGGAATGCCTGCAGAGAAAGCCAAAAATTTTAAAGGGTCTTTCAAGAGACTTGTATCATATTTGAAACCCCATAAGATTAATTTAATTATCGTATTGGTTTTTGCCATTTTAAGTACGACTTTTTCCATAGTTGCTCCAAAAATAACTGCGAAGGCAACTAATAAGCTTCAGGATGGCTATATGGCAAGAATGATGCTTTCCCAAATTGGGAGCGGGCAAAAAGAAGGACTAAAAAATATTGATAAGATGATGTCGGAAGCACAACTTAAGGCAGTGGATCAGATCCACAAGCAAATGTCTGATGTACAGAAAAAAGCAGTAAATCAGATTGAGATTCAAATGGCAGATATGCAAAAAAAGATGGTAAGTCAGCTGCAGCAAATGCAAGCTGCTGCCATGAAACCAGGAGCAAATGCTGCTGCAATTAGAGCTCAAGCACGTCAAATGGGTCCTGCTGCCATTGGTGCAACACAGGAACTGATGAAGCTTCCAATGATAGAAACAATTGCTGATCCACAGAAAAAGGCGGATGTTATTAAAAAGATGCTTGGTCTCTTGGCTAAAATACCTAATTTGGAGCAGAATGCCAATGACAACTCTCAGCAGATAAGTTCCAAGAACTTAAACACTGTTTCCAACTTATTGAAACTTCCTGATATTGATTCTATAAGTGATTTGGAAAAGAAGAATAACACAATTGCAGCTTTAATCGACATACTGGGCACAATGCCCAAGACTGAGCAGAGTTCTCAGCAAAATCAGCAAATTGATCCTAAGATGATGACATCCTTAAAGGATTTTATTATGCTTCCCATGATCAATACTATCGAAAGTGCTGATAAAAAAGCGGAAATTATTAAAAAAATGACAGAAATGTCAAGTGCTATGCCTAAAAACAACCAGCAGGATGATAAAACGGCTCCCCAGAATGGACAGCAGCTTGATGAAAAATCAGTTGCAGCTATACAGGAATTTTTAAAGCTCCCAAATTTGGGAGTACTTAAAAGTGGAGACCAGAAGGCTGATACAGTTGAGAAAATAACTGATTTGGGTAAAAAGGCACCTGTTATATATTATTTTATGTTCAAAGATTCTATTGACAAAGGTTCAAAAGAAGATGCGAGCAAAGAAATGAAATTTACAGATGACCAGGTTAAAGGAGCAATCAGGGCTATAAGGGAAACCAATGGTGAATACGACTTCCGTTATATTGGAATGATCGCATTGATACTAATAGGAATTTATGTGATAAGTTCATTATTCAGCGTAATAATGGGGCTTGTAATGTCCGGTGTTGCACAGAAGACTGTTCGTGATTTGAGAAGAGAAGTGGACAGTAAGCTTAACAGACTTCCCTTGAAATATTTTGACATGCATCCTCATGGTGATATATTAAGTCGTGTAACTAATGATATTGATACAATATCAACAACATTGCAACAAAGTTTGACACAGATTATAACATCTGTTATTACTATTATTGGATACATTATAATGATGTTTACAATAAGTGGTGTGCTCACGTTGATTGTACTTGTAACACTTCCTCTTTATATAGTTGCTACAGCAATGATTGCAAAGAAATCACAGAAATACTTTGCAGCACAACAGAAAGAACTTGGCCAACTCAGTGGGCATGTAGAAGAAATGTATACCGGTCATAAGATAGTTAAAGCATTTGGACATGAAAAGGACTCTATAGAAAAGTTTGAAGAAATAAATGTTAAATTGAGTAGTGCCGGTTGGAAAGCACAATTTGTATCAGGTATCATGTTCCCTCTTATGAATTTCATAGGCAATATAGGTTATGTTGGCATAAGTATCGTTGGAGGTATATGGATTACAAGAAGTATTCTTGGCTTGGGTGATATTCTGGCATTTATACAATACTCCAGACAATTTACAATGCCTATAGTTCAGACAGCCAATATTGCCAATATTATACAGTCTACAATAGCGTGTGCAGAGCGTGTATTTGAAATTCTTGATGAAGAGGAAGAAATTCCTGACAGCAAAGATGCTGTTGTATTAGATAATCCAAAAGGAGAAGTAAAGTTTAAGAACGTTGATTTCTGCTATAAGGAGGATGTTCCTCTTATTGAAAACATGAACCTTGATGTTAAGCAAGGACATACAATTGCTATTGTTGGTCCCACAGGAGCTGGGAAAACAACCCTTGTTAACCTGCTAATGCGTTTCTATGAATTAAATGCAGGAGAAGTTAGCATTGATGACACCAATATAGTAAACATAAAACGTAATGAACTGCGGAAAATGTTTGGTATGGTTCTGCAGGACACATGGCTTTTTAATGGAACAATAAAAGACAATGTAGCCTATGGGAAAGAAAATGCCACTATGGATGAGATAGTACGTGCAGCAAAGGCAGCACATGCAGATCACTTTATAAGAACACTGCCTGAAGGCTATGACACAGTTCTTAATGAAGAAGGTACAAATATTTCACAAGGGCAAAAACAGCTTCTTACCATAGCACGTGCCATACTTGCAGATCCTGCAATTCTCATTCTCGATGAGGCTACCAGCAGTGTCGATACCAGAACAGAAGTACTGATACAAAAGGCGATGGCAAACCTTATGAAGGACAGAACAAGCTTTGTTATAGCTCACAGGCTTTCAACCATCCGTGATGCTGAATTGATACTTGTTATGAATAAGGGAACCATAATTGAAATGGGTAACCACAAGGAACTGTTGGCAAAGGGCGGTTTCTATGCAGACCTCTATAACAGCCAGTTTACAGGGGCTAATCTTGAAAGCGAGGCTGTATAAAGCCATTGTTTAGCGGCAGAAGATTAGAAGCTGATGAAGATGAAAATAATGTTTTACAAATCAAAATTTAGTGTTAGAATCAAATAGTACGATATGTAAAACACTTTAAATTCTCTTTAATAAATTTAAAGTGTTTTACATATTATAGATAATATTAGGTATACAAAAGGGGATAGAATGAAGCAGCAGTCATTTGCAAAGGGTTTTGCAATACTATCGGCAGCAGGAATAATTACTAAAATACTTTCATTATTATATATACCGTTTCTGATTGCAATAATAGGGGATGAGGGCTATGGCATATATGGTGCGGCATATAATGTCTATGTATTTATATATGTTTTGGCTAATTCAGGAATGCCTGTAGCTATTTCCAAACTTGTCTCAGAGCTTACAGCAGTTGATAATCATAAAGATGCCATAAGAAGTTTTAAAATAGCCAGATTCATGATGTTGGTTGTGGGGCTTATTATGTCTGTTCTTACAATTGCGTTTGCACATTTTGTTGCTGATATTATGAATTTTAGGAGTGCTGCACTTTCAATAATGTGGCTTGCACCATCAATAATGATTACTGCAGTGTCATCTGCTTACAGGGGGTATTTTCAGGGTAGGGGCAATATGACGCCAACTGCGGTATCTCAAATAATTGAGCAAGTAATAAATGCAATATTTACTGTTATATTTGCAGCACTTTTCTTAAAGTACGGCTTGGAGTGGGCTTGTGCAGGAGGTACCATAGGTACTCTTTTAGGTGCACTTTGTGCTGCAATGTTCTTAGTTGGTTATCAAAAGAAAAAAGACAGATATAAGATACCTAGAGTTGAGATTGGTGTTAGTGTCAAAAGATTTAGATACAAGCAGTTGGTTAATAAAGTAGTCAATTATAGCCTTCCAATAACATTGTGTGTTGGTATGCAATATGCAGGCACCCTTGTTGATATTTGGAATACCAAGAGCAGGCTCCTTGATTCTGGATTTGCCGAAGCCAAAGCATCAGCGATGTTTGGTTTTCTTGTTAAGTACCAGCAGCTTTTAAATGCTCCAATAGCTATTACAGTGGCACTTGCCACGGCTTTACTTCCGGCGGTTTCCGCTGCTGTAGCACGTAGGAATAGTGTGGAAATAGAACAAAAAGTTAATTTTGCTTTCAGGTCATGCTTTCTTATAGCATTACCTTCTGCTGTGGGGTTCTCGGTATTGAGCCTTCCCATTTTCAGGCTTCTGCATTATGGCCAGGGTGAATACCTGATGAAGTATGGTTCTTTTATTTTGATTCTTATGGCAATTGTACAAATACAGACATCAATCCTGCAGGGAGCGGGAAAACTATATACAACTACTTTTTTTATGGTAATAGGTATTGTAGGAAAGGTTGTCACTAATTATTTTCTTATTGTTATTCCGGAAATTAATATTTTAGGTGCAATTATTGGATCCATGGTTGGATTTCTTATACCTATAATATTAAACGCAATATTAATGAAAAGGACATTGAATGCTGGATTTAAGGCCGGCATTATACTTAAGCCGGCGTTTTCATCTATAGTTATGGGTGTTATTGTATTTGTGTTCCACTATAGTTTGAGTTTCATATTATCATTCCTAGGCGAATCATATATTATTAATGCTATTTTGTTATTCCTTTCAATAATCATAGGCGGGGTAGTATATTTTGCAGTTCTTGCTTATATAAAAGGCCTTAACAAAGCCGATCTTGAGATTATTCCATATAAGATTAAAAGATTTTTACCAAAACAAATTTTATCCATGATAAAAGAATAAAAGATCAAGTGTTTAGATTCAAAAGAAGGATTAATATAATTTCATGTCGAATATATATTTTATGTAATTCTTATCTATAAAAACAACTATTTTTATTTAAATCTTTTAGTAAACCCCAATTGATAAAAATTAAATTTAAAAAAAAGAAGGTTGATATCTTGGGATTTCTTAACATATTATCCAATTTTAAAAAGGAATTTTATGCAATATCATTATTAACACTGCTTGCATTACTAGGTAAAATATTTGGAGTTAATCTAATATTTGATATCAAGTTGACGCTTAGCAGTGTGTTTCTTTTTATAATTCTAAGGCTGTTCGGCTTAAAATGGGCTTTAATATCTGCCGTTTTGGTTAATGGAATAGAATTTTCATTTGCTGAACAGATTACTGAACCTGTTTTGGCATTTATGGAGATTCTGGCGGTAGGGATTGTATTTAAGATCAAGAAAAAGAATATTATTCTCCTTGATACTTTTTACTGGGTCCTGGCGAGTGCTGCTGTTATAGGATACTCCATTTATTCATCCCATGGAGATGTGAAAATAGAAATAATTTCACCTCTTTTTATCTATCTTATGGTTGGAATATTCAATACAATGCTGGCTGATGTATTTTATACATATGTCCCACATGAAAGATATTATATGTTGGATGGCAATTATAGAAGGCCGCCTACTCTGATAGCCTTTATGGTGCATCTTTCAATAGCTGCAATCTTAGGGCCATTTATGATATATCTTGCCATTAGCAGTTGGAGCTTTGAGAGAAGCATTGAGAATGATGGAAGGGAAAAAAGCCAGGCAGTAGCACAGAATATCATAGAACAAACAAAGAATTGGAATAAAGAGAATATAAGAGATTTAAAACTTAAATCTGTATTGCAGCTTGGATACCTTTCTGAAATCGCACAAGCTGATACAAGAAATACTAATTTTAGAATAAGCGTTGCAGGTATAGAGTCAAAGACAGTAAACAGCAGCAAGGTTAAGCAGTATATTAACAATAGATATATAATGGGACAAAAGATAGACAGGGTAGCTTATGATAAAAACAATGAGTTTTATCTATGGATGCCTGAAAAAACAAATCTAAATTTTGGAGAGAGCAGATGGAGTAATACTTCGTTTGTACATGAAACGGATTTATTCGGTGCTGTTATAATCAAAGTAAGTCTGCCTATTGAGTTTTTCAGAAGCCAGATATTCAATAACTATATGATGCAGGCAAGAATACTTCTGCTTTTTACATTTCTAGTGGGAGTTTTCATAATTGTTATACACAGAGTAATACTAAGATTTTTATCCAAGCTGCTTCAGGTTAGTACAGGACTGCCGGAAAAACTCAGATCACATGAAGGCGTTTTGTGGCCTGGAAGCAATGTTTTTGAACTTAATGAATTAACAATCAATTTTATAGCCATGTCCAATGATTTAAGGAACCTAATTTCAGAGTATAAGTCTATGTATGACAAGCTTGAACAAAAAACAGCCCTGCTTTTGGAATCTGAACAGAAGCTTCATGAACTTGCTTATTATGATGTTCTAACTGGCTTACCTAACAGATTTAATTTTACCGACTATTTGAAAAATCTGCTGGATTCATTAAGTGAGCAGGGTAATACAGCATTATCATGCTCGGCTGCCGTATTGCTTATTGACTTGGACCGTTTTAAACAGGTTAACGACACATTAGGCCATCTTGCTGGGGATTTGCTTTTAAAGTCTGTTAGTGAAAGACTAAATGGTGTTCTTGAAAGATATCAGAGAAATAAAAGATTCACTGCAAGAATTGGCGGTGATGAGTTTGTGGTTATATTAAATGAAATTAATGATTTTGAAATTAGGCAGATAGCTGAATCTTTGATTAATGAGATAAAGAAGCCTGTTGATTTGGAAGGACAGGAAGTGTATATCGGTGCTAGTGTGGGAATAAGCCTCTTTCCGGATGACGGTAATAACATGGTCGATATTGTAAAGAATGCAGATTTGGCGATGTATGCTTCAAAGGAATCGGGAGGTAATATCTTCAAATTTTATTCAAATATAAGCAAGTTCAGCATACCGAATAAAATGAAGCTGGAACATGGAATGCATAAGGCACTTGAGAATAAAGAGTTTATGCTTTACTATCAGCCAAAGGTGTGTGCGAAAACAGGTGAGGTTTCAGGTGCTGAGGCATTAATACGCTGGAAACACCCTGAAGATGGTATGATTATGCCTGATCAGTTTATTAGTTTAGCTGAAGAATCAGGTCTTATAGTACCAATTGGAGAATGGGTTTTAAGAAAAGCATGTTCGCAGTTAAAGGAATGGAAGAGCAAAGGATATCCTTTAAGTCGTGTGTCTGTGAATTGCTCAATACTTCAATTCCAACAGGTTGAAATGCCGGATCTCATTAATAGAGTACTTCAAGAGACAGGAATAGGTCCTGAATGTCTGGAATTGGAGATAACGGAGAGCATGATTATGAAGGATTCTGAGAGAATTATCAGCCAACTCTTAAAAATCAGAGGTATTGGAGTAAATGTATCCATTGATGATTTTGGAAAGGGATATTCATCATTATCTGCACTCAAAGGTCTGCCGGTTACATGCTTGAAAATTGACAGGTCTTTTATAAATAACATTCCTGATGATAGGCATAATGTTGCAGTGGTTGAAGCTATAATCAAGCTGGCACATAATATTGGTCTGGGAGTTGTTGCTGAAGGTGTTGAAACACTTGATAATGTTAATGCTCTAAAGACTATGGAATGTGATGAGTTTCAGGGATATTACTTTGAGAAGCCTTTGCCTCACGACAAATTTGTCCAATTTCTTATGCAAACACATAAATGGGTTGAGTTAGTGTGAATCAAGGAAAATGTTTTGCAATAATTAAAAATGTAAAATGATTATTGCAAAACATTTAGGTAATGACAAAGGAGAAATAAAAATGAGCAGAATTTTCTGTAAAATTAGTATTTTGAGTTTATGTATATTATTGCTAACTTCCTGTAGCTACAAAAATACTGCCGGACCCAAATCAGGTGAAAATGGCAATTTAAATGTTGGAGAAGGTAATGACGTAGTTAAGTCATCAAAATCTAATAAATTGTCAATTTGGGGATATGATCCAGCATGGGTTAAGTTTAGGGCTGAGATGAAAAAAAAGTTTCCCAATCTTGAGCTGAAATTTATAGATCAAAATGTAGATATAACAAATGATTTTTTGGATAAAGCAGCAGCAGGGAATGCACCGGATGTGGTAATGTTAAAGGCAGAATACAGAAGTATTGGCAAACTCCATTATATGGATGTGTTTGACGATCTATTAAACCCACCCTATAATGCTAAAGAAATTATGGGGAAATTCAGTAAAACACAGTTGTGTTTTGCCTTATCACCCGATGGAAAAAAGCTCAATGCTATTCCTATGGCACAATATCCAAGTGTAGCATATTATCGAAAAGATATTCTTGAAAAGTATGGTTTTCCAAGTGATCCAGATGAACTGGGAAAATACATGGAAGATCCCGATAACTGGCTTAATATGGCTATGGAACTGAAGAAACATGACCATTGGATTGCACAATGGCTTACTGAACCGTCTGATATTTATTTTAGAAACAAAGGCTTTTATGACAACAACTTTAATTATATAAGGAAAGGCCCGGAAGTTGAAAGGATACTATATGCATCAAGGGTTATGAGGCAATTTGAACTGGCATCTAACATAGGCGTATGGGAGCCTTCCGGACAGGAAGCTATAAGCAGCGGTAAATTGGCCATGATATATATGGGAAGCTGGGGAGAGAAGAAGTTAAAGGAATGGGCCCCTAAATCAAAGGGTTTATGGAGAGTAACAAAGTTGCCTTTTGGAGCAAATGCCTTTGATGGGTTTCATGTGCTTGGGATACCAAAAGACAGTAAGAATAAAGAAGCAGCCTGGGAATTTATAAAAATGGTAATTGATAATGAAAATAAAGATATCAAGGAAGCATATGATAAGAAAAATGATTATCTAGGCGGACAATATTCTGAAAAACTTTACGCAGAATTAAGGAAAAGGCTTCCAACGGTTTATTTTACTCCTTTAGAAATAAAATTCGATGGGCTGTGGCAAACCGAACTTCAGAATTATTACGGATTTAACTACGAGCAATTGAATGATTCTGAAGCGGTAAAATTCATTGAAGGTAGATTTGATGAGACATTTAAAAGAGAACTGAATATACTTAAAAATTATGTAAAGAGCCAGAAATAAAATCAAAAAAGCATTTTTCAGTTGAATGTAACAATTATTGGAAAATGCTTTTTGATTTATTTAATATCTTCAAATACTTTAGTTATGCATTACTTCGACGTTATTTCTTTTTCCATTCTATCAGCATCCTCTTTCAAACCGAGATTTTTATACATTTGAAGTATAAGCTGTTTGAAATATATATTATCACTAGCCTTTTTTTCAGCTTCTTCCATAAGTTCCTTTGCATCATCAGTTTGTTGTTTTTTATAGAGTGCTTCTGCTTTATTGATGTAGTACTGCACATTTTCAGGTGTTCTATCCATACCTTCATCGTTCAAATCAATAACTTTATCCCAATCCCCTAAATTTTTATAGCATTCGGATGCTTTTTGAAGGAATGTCTCGAATTTTGTCTTCTTGAAAGCGGCTTCATAGCTTGCAGCTGCACCCTTCATATCATTGCTTTTAAATTGCCTGTATGCTTTGAAAGTAGGGTCGGTTATTTCTATTGTATATGATTTTTTTACTTCTTCAAGCCATATATTAAGCTTTTCTGACTCACCAAATTTCTGCATCAGCAGTATATTCTTATACTCATCTTTTGGGTGATATGAGGTTGTGATTTTTTCAAGATACACAATATCATACCCAGCCATATTTTTAACAGGTTGTATAAGAGTGCCGGGTGAAGAATTAAATACAGCATTATCAAACTCTTTGCTATAAATACCTCCTGATAAATTTTCCATAATTCCGCCTGAGGATTTTGATTCTTCATCTTCTGATTTTTCCTTTGCAAGAGCTGTAAAATCCTCTCCGTTTTTAAGCTTGCTGTAAATTTCATTTGCTAATTTTAAAGCTTCAGTTTCACCACGTTCTTTTGACGATATATGAATCCTTTTACCTGTAGCAAAAGTGGAATCCTGCTTGTGCTTTAAATATTTTTCTTCAAACTCTGAATCGGGTATGCTTATACCATATTTAACTGCAATACCTGAAAAGAATTTTAATCTCTTTAAGTAGAATTCTGTATTTTTAAAGACTTCTTCTTCCGATTTAAAGCCCTTGCCTTCCATATAAGCCTTAACTCCACCCTGGGAAGCATACGCCAATTCTATATACTTTTTTATATAATCATCAACTTCGGTTTTTGTTACTTTTACATCGGCCTTGGTATTTACATAATCCTCAATGACTAGTCTTTTAATTATTTCATCCAGAAGCATGTCATTTCTTTCTTCATCGGTTTTATAGAGCATTTCCGCATTTCTGCTCCATTTTTCAAAAAATTTATTTCTCTCTTCTGTAAAAATATCTGCACTTATATATTTGCCGTTAATTTTTAAAGCTTGATAGCCAAATGCTTCTGTATCCTCTTTTTTAGTACCTACCTCTGATTTATTATTTGAAGATGAAAAATAAATTGCAGCACCGATAGAGCATAATACAATAATGGCTAAAGCTGTAATAAGTATGCTTGTCTTCTTTCTACTCATCCCAAAATTCCTCCTGTTTGTTTATAAGGGCATAATACTATACTATTATATTTTACAACATGTTTCAATAAGGGCATTTCAAAAAATACATTATTCAAGTATTTTTTGTATAATATCATAATTAAGCTTTTTGCTTTTATTGAATTAAATTTCCAAAAGAGGGGTATATAATAGTTAAAATAATTATGCGTGAGGAGAGGATAATGAAATATACAAAAGTAATAAAAGGGATATTTTTAGAAAGACCCAATAGATTTATTGCAAAGGTCATTATAAATGGCAACGAAGAAACAGTTCATGTAAAAAATACCGGAAGATGCAGGGAAATATTGAGACCAGGCACAGAGGTTATTTTGGAAGAGACTGATAATAAAAATAGAAAAACCAAATATTCTTTAATAGGGGCATATAAGGGCAATGTACTTATCAATATAGATTCCCAGATACCCAATATGGTTATTAGCGAAGCAATAAGAAACAAAGAGATATATGAGTTTCAAAATATAACATTTTTAAAAAGAGAAGTAACATTTAAAAACTCAAGATTTGATATCTATTGTGAGGGGAATAGCCGGAAAATGTTTATTGAAGTAAAAGGAGTTACACTTGAGAAGGACAAAACGGCAATGTTTCCTGATGCTCCCACACAGAGAGGTTTAAAGCATGTAAAGGAATTAATGGAAGCTGTAAAAATGGGATTTGAAGGTTTTGTTATATTCCTGATACAGATGAAAGGGGTTACTTGTTTTACCCCAAATTATGAAATGGATATTAAGTTTTCGGAAGGATTAAAAAAAGCATCAAAAAATGGAGTAAAAATACTTGCCTTTGATTCTATTGTTGAGGAAGATGGAATAATATTGGGTGAGAGTATAAATGTAAGGTTTTAGAAACAATAGTTGTAAATTTGAAAAATACTTGACTAAAGTTAACGGGTATGGTAAAAAGTATATTAACAAGTAAAATAGGTCTTCAGGGATAGGTGTAATTCCTTACCGGCGGTAGGCAGCAAAGCTGTGAGCCCGCGAGCTTTTATAGAGCAGATCCGGTCAAAGTCCGGAGCCGACAGTAAAGTCTGGATGGAAGAAGATGTTAATGTGTATTTATAATTCCCTGAAGATGTTATTTTCAGGGAATTTTTGTCTGTGTATGGGAATTATATATAGAAAATATAGTTATAATTTATTTAAAGCAGGTGGTTTTATTAAAATGGTGACTAACTTGGTTATGCATGAAAAGTTTATGATGAAAGCAATGGAGCTAGCAAAAGGAGGAGAGGGAAGGACCAATCCCAATCCTCTTGTGGGTGCTGTAGTCGTTATGGATGGAGTAATTGTTGCAGAAGGTTTTCATGAGATGCTAGGATGTGCTCATGCTGAAGCAGCCGCAATAAAAAACGCAAAGAGTGATATTAGAGGCGGCACCATGTATGTTAACCTCGAGCCATGCTCCCATTATGGCAGGACACCTCCATGTGCCGATGCAATTGTACAGGCAGGAATAAAGGAAGTTGTTGTGGCAATGGAGGACCCTAATCCCAAGGTTTCTGGTAGGGGAATCGGCATTTTGAGGGATGCAGGTATAAATGTTATAACCGGTGTACTGGAAAATGAGGCTAAAAAGCTAAATGAGATTTTTATAAAATATATTTCAAAAAAGCAGCCTTTTGTAATAATGAAAACTGCTATGACATTAGATGGCAAAATTGCTGCAGCAACAGGAGATTCCAAATGGATTACAGGAGAAAAATCCAGGCAGCATGTTCATTCCATAAGAAACAGGGTTGCTGGCATAATGGTAGGTATCAATACTGTTCTTAAAGATGATCCTTCACTGACTACAAGGCTTGAAGGTAAGATGGGAATAGACTCTGTGAGAATAATTGTTGACAGCAGCGGACGTATTCCACTAGAAGCCAAGGTATTTAATATCCAATCGGATAAAGGTGTGATTTTGGCAACTACATCTAAAATATCTAAAGACAAGGAAGCTTTATTATTAAATAAAGGAGTAACAATAGTAAAGGCTGATGCGGTAGAAAATGGCACTATAACAGGTGTAGATCTAGCAAAGCTTATGGATGAGCTCTATAAACTGGAAATTGACAGTGTACTGTTGGAAGGCGGAGGGACTCTTAATGCGTCTGCACTGCAGTATGGAATTGTAGATAAGGTGATGAGCTTTGTTTCTCCAAAGATAGTTGGAGGTGTAGGTGCACCCACTCCGGTGGAAGGCAGAGGTGCCGAGCTAATGAAGGATGCCATATTCCTTAAGGATGTTTCTATTGAAAGATTTGATGATGATATACTTATAGAAGGGTATGTGAATAATTATGTTTACCGGAATTGTTGAGGAACTGGGAAAAGTTAAAAGCATATCATATGGAAGTAAATCGATTAAACTTATAATAAATTGCAATAAGGTTATTGAGGGAACCAGGGTTGGTGACAGTATTGCTGTAAATGGAGTCTGCCTTACTGTTACAGATATGGGAAATGAATTTTTTATTGCCGATGTAATGCCGGAAACCCTTAGAAAAACAAGCCTTAATGACTTGGCTGTATCGTCTTTTGTTAATCTGGAAAGGGCACTTAAGTTATCGGATAGATTAGGCGGACACCTTGTCAGCGGGCATATAGATGGTACAGGTATTATATCTGAAAAGGAAGAAGAAGATAATGCAGCATGGTATTCAATAAAAGCAGATGAGGAAATACTAAAGTATATTATATTAAAGGGTTCGGTTGCAATTGACGGAACAAGTCTTACTGTTGCTTATGTTGATGATGGCATATTCAAAGTATCATTAATACCTCATACCCGTGAGGTTACTATCCTGGGTACTAAAAAAGCAGGAGATACTGTGAATATAGAGGTGGATCAAATTGCAAAGTATGTTGAAAAGCTGACTTTGTTTAATAATAAAGATCAAGATAATAAAAGCAGATTATCCATGGATTTTCTAAGAGATAACGGTTTTTTATAATGTCGAAAATCACTTCGTGATTTAGGGGAGGAAGTAATATGAAGTTTAATACAATTGAAGAGGCGATAGAGGAAATTAAAAAAGGAAATATGGTAGTAGTAGTTGATGACGAAGATCGGGAGAATGAGGGAGATCTTGTCATGGCAGCAGAGAAGGTTACGCCTCAATGTATAACCTTTATGGCTACATATGGTAGGGGTATGATTTGCGTGCCTTTAGAAGAAGCCCGTGTCAATGAGCTTGATTTGCATCTTATGGTCGATAAAAACAATGAAAATATGGGGACGGCATTTACCGTTACAGTCGACCATAGTTCATCCACTACCGGTATATCGGCATTTGAAAGGGCTAAAACCGTAAAGGAATTAACAAACTTAAGTGCTGTAAAGGAAGACTTTGTAAGGCCGGGACATATTTTTCCCCTGGTTGCCAGAAATGGAGGGGTACTAAAGCGTGCAGGGCATACTGAGGCATCTGTAGATCTGGCCAGATTGGCAGGTTTGTATCCTGCAGGGCTCATATGTGAGGTAATGAATGATGACGGTACCATGGCAAGAGTTCCGCAGTTAATGGAATATGTGAAGCATCACGGTTTGAAAATAATTACTATAGCTCAGTTGATTGAATATAGGAGAAGTAATGAAAAGCTCATAAGAAAAGCTGCTGATGCAAAAATGCCTACGGTACATGGTGAGTTTAGAATAGTAGCCTTTGAAAATTCCATAAACAAAGAGCATCATGTAGCACTGGTCAAAGGTGATGTGACAACAGACGAACCTGTATTGGTCAGAGTACATTCCGAATGTCTTACGGGAGATGCTTTTCACTCGTTAAGATGTGACTGTGGTGAACAACTGAATGCGGCATTAAAGAAGATAGCTGATGAAGGCAGGGGAATACTGTTATATATGAGGCAGGAAGGCAGAGGAATAGGTCTTGTTAACAAGATCAGAGCTTATGAGCTTCAGGATCAGGGTAAGGATACTGTGGAGGCCAATGTTTTGTTGGGCTTCCCCCCGATTTAAGGGATTATGGAATAGGTGCACAAATACTTTGTGACCTTGGTGTTAAAAAAATCAAGCTTCTAACCAATAACCCCAAAAAGCTTGTAGGTCTTAAAGGATATGGGCTTGAGGTAGTTGAGAGGATACCATTGCAGATAGAGGGAAATGAAGTTAATAGCTTCTATCTTAAAACAAAAAAGGAAAAGATGGGACATTTATTTGATGTCTAGGATTATTATTAAGGAGGAATATATAATGGCAATAAAAACTAATGCAGGCAACTTAATAGCTAAGGATTTGAAGTTCGGTATTGTAATAGGAAGGTTTAATGATTTTATCGGAAGTAAGCTTCTTGGCGGTTGTATTGACGGTATTGTAAGACATGGAGGCTTAGAGGATAATATAGAGATTTCATGGGTTCCTGGTGCTTTTGAAATACCGTTGGCAGCACAAAAAATGGCTAATTCCAAAAGGTTTGATGCTATAATCTGTCTTGGTGCAGTAATAAGAGGATCAACTCCTCATTTTGATTATGTTTCAAATGAAGTGTCAAAGGGTATAGCCAAGGTATCATTAGATACGGGAATTCCAGTAATCTTTGGAGTTCTGACAACGGATACCATAGAGCAGGCTATTGAAAGAGCAGGGACAAAAGCGGGAAACAAGGGCTATGATGCAGCTGTAACAGCTATTGAAATGGCCAATTTGTTGAAGGTTATTTAATGGCAGTCGGCTAAAAGGGTAATTTGTAGTTTTGAGATTTTTATGGTATGGATAATTATGGTGTCTATATAAGAAATTATTTAGGCATCATTTTTTTTTGCAAGCACCATTTTGGTATAAAATTTTGGGTGTACTAGTGGATAATCTAGACAAAAAAATATGTGTATGATACCATTGTATCATTAAAATTCATTAGTAAGATAATAGATGCATTTGTCTGTTTATTATTTATTTATAAAGCTCATAGGGGGCTTGAGTTATGGCTTTTAAGGTTACTATTGATGGTGGTATGATTTTGGAAAAATGCATAGAATCTGTATCTTGCATTGCTAATCCTCCATCAGATGATATTTTCACTACCAGAACTAAGTGTAAAAATACGATGACAATTATGGGAAGGATAGGTACTGATGAGCAAACTATAGGGCTTTATCAGTGGGCACTAATCCCTCCGAAAAACATTGATGGATATAAAAAAGTTGTAATGGAGGAGATTAAAGAAGATAAACTTGTAAGAAAAGTTTGTTTTCAAAAAGCATTTGTTGTTGGATACTCTGAGACTTTTACTAATTCCAATGGCGTTGGATATTTTTCAATTGATCTAAATGAGTTTATTGGATCAGATATAGAATGTTCAAGTATGACCGATGTAACAGCGGCAGGTAATAGTTCAAACTCAGGTTCAAGCGGGTCTTCTCAAAAATCAGAGTCTATAGATGATAGTGCTTCGGAAGGGGAAATCTCATCACAACAAACACCTGCCCCACAAAACCTTCCCAAAAGTAATACGACACACCCACCGATATTCAAGGGCAGTGAAACAGCAAGTAAAGATGCTGGCAAGGCCAAATTAACTAATCTCGGAGTATCAACAAGTGGTAAAAAGCTTGAAGGAAAGAATCTTGCTATAAATGAAAAGTTTCGTGGAGATCAATTTAAAGTACAGGACAGCTTTGATGCATCAATTGATAAAGCAAGGCATGATCAATTGACTTCAGCAAATTGCAGGACAACATGTGCACTAAATGAAAACTTGGATGGACATTTAAGCAATAATGATAGTATAAAGCTAGATGATAATGATAAAAATTGCTTAAAGGAATTAGCTAATTATCGTCAAAATCTTAGTCCGGTAAAAGAGGACACAATTATGCAAAAAGTTATTGACGAAGATCAATTGAATGCTTATTTGGATAAGGATAACCCTAAGAGAGTAATGTCGGGTTGTGCTTCAAAAGCTTCTGATGTAGCACCTTTTACAAACAATGTTGGGGAAGCATATGATAATTTGCGTTTGGATTATAAGGGGAATAAATTTAAAGAAAAGGCAGAAAATGGGGGGTCTACGTATGTCATGAGATGCACAAGCAATTATTGCCCGAATAATAGTGAGCATCCTGTGATAAATGCATATACACAACCACCATGTACCGGAACCGGTTTTCTTGGAAGTGAAAAACATTTACTGCCGGAATATACATATGGTCGCGGGCAAGCAATAAATGATGGAGCAATATTTAAGGTTGATAAGGATGGAAATGAATCATTGCATGCAGTATGGAATAAAATTGATAAACGTTACGAAACAGTTGATTGATAGGAGAGAACATTATGTTTATAATTTATAAAAATAATTTATATCATGTTTTAGATGAAAAATCGCACCTTGTTATTATTACAAGGCAGAAATCAAAAGCGGATGAGGATTTTTTATCAACAAAGGAGTCATTTTATAAGGAAATTTCAAAAGATGATAAATATATTCAGGATGTTTATACGGTGCAATTTTTCTTAAAATGGGATAGTCATTTGGATGGTGTTGATAAAACTTGGGAAATTCTAACTGAACATGAATACCTGAAAGAAAACCAGGTATTATTAAAGTTTGTCAATGGTATATTACCGGGGTGGGAAGTAGAAGAGCAAGCAGTATGTTCAAAATATGTCGATATTGATGAATGTGAAGATTTTTTGGTGGTATACACATATACGGTTAAGGATGGAGATGTATTAAAAATACCAATGGTATTGGAACAAAAAGTATCAAGGGAAGATTTTCAAAAGTTAGTGCTAAAGTATCAAATAAAAAACATTTAATTCTAATCGGTTTTTATATAAATTCTAAAAAATAACTCCCCCATCCATTCTAAAGAGAGGGGGAGCTATTACTAAAGCAAAATTGCTAATACAAAAAACTACCCCCGGCTGTTTTTAGGAGGTAGTTTAATATATGCAATAAAACACAACTATTCAACTATTTTCTTTAATTCGGTTCCTTCATTTTCTTGATAAAATCTTCCTGCTCCTGCTTTAAGATAAGTATAAGCTTCTTCAAAAGCTTTGGAGTGTTTACATCTGTATAAATAATCTTTAAACCATATTCATAATTATTGGTGTCTTTAGATTTTCTTATTACGGTTGCTTTAAGATGAAGCTTAATATCAAGATGAAGCTCAAACTTCAATTCCTGATATAAGGGAAAATCAAACTTGGTGTTAATCATAAGACCGTTAATGCTTATATTTTTAACCAGGACAAGATTCCTTTTTTGGGACTCCCCAATCCTTACATCTGCGTAAAAGGAAACGGGGAATCTTTCATAAAGCCTCTTATTGGTGATAGTCTCATAATTGTCTATCTTTAAAGAAAGTTTATTATTATCCTTATCGATATCTAAAAGGTTACAGCTTCCCATATAAACTTCATTATCAAGTTCGCATCCCAAAACTACTGGATCGCCGGGAGAACAGTTAAGAAGTGCGACTTCTTCAAACAGTTTTACAGAAAGTATATCGTCAATGGTATCAAGTACAATGCTTTTATAAAGCTTGGTACCGGAACAGTGACGTATGGATACAATTTCACCGGCTTTTATATTCATTAAAATCCCTCCGTATGAATAGAAATCATCAATATGTATAGTAATATGTATAGTATATCATAATACTGCATGAGCAGCATAGGTTGCAAAAGTTTGAAAACAAGCAAAACAAGTATTCATAACTTATTAGAATTTGGGTATTATATTGTTATTCTACTTTAATGGTTAAATATCCTTCAAAATTATTATCCGAAGGATAACAAATTTTTAATAATTTATTTATGTGTGGGAAAAGATTGTTAAAAATTTAATAAAATTGCCCAATTTCTATTGAAAAATGAAATAAAATAATATAGAATAACATTGGCAAAAAATAAAAAAGCCATAAAGTGGGGATTAGTGCTTTAGCTACATAATAGCTGCACGATAGTGATGGAAATATGTTTCACTATTATAACAAATTAACTAATAACATATAGGAGGATGATTTTGATGGCTGTAAAAATAGGTATTAATGGTTTTGGACGTATAGGACGTCTTGTTTTCAGAGCTGCAATTGCAAATCCAAACGTAGAAGTAACTGGTATTAACGACCCATTCATCGATCTTGAGTACATGAAATATATGTTGAGGTACGACACAGTTCATGGAAAATTCGAAGGTGAAATTTCTTCAGAAGATGGTAAGTTAGTAGTAAACGGAAAGAAAATAGCTGTATTTGCTTCCAAGGATCCTGCAGAAATTGCATGGTCAAGCTGTGGAGCTGATTATGTAGTTGAGTCAACAGGTGTATTCACAACTACTGAAAAGGCTTCAGCTCACTTCAAAGGCGGAGCAAAGAAAGTTGTAATCAGTGCTCCTTCAGCAGATGCTCCAATGTTCGTTATGGGCGTTAACAATGACAAGTACACTAAAGATATGAAAGTTGTTTCAAATGCTTCATGTACTACAAACTGCTTGGCTCCTTTAGCAAAAGTTATCAACGACAATTTCGGTATAGTTGAAGGCTTAATGACTACAGTTCATGCTGTAACTGCTACTCAGAAGACTGTTGACGGTCCTTCAATGAAAGACTGGAGAGGCGGACGTGGTGCAGGTTTCAACATAATTCCTTCATCCACAGGTGCTGCTAAAGCAGTTGGTAAGGTTATTCCTGAATTAAACGGAAAACTTACTGGTATGGCATTCAGAGTTCCAACAGCTGACGTTTCAGTTGTTGACCTTACAGTAAGACTTGAAAAAGCTGCATCATACGATGATATAAAGGCTGCTGTTAAGAAAGCATCAGAAAATGAATTAAAGGGTATACTTGGATACACTGAAGATGAAGTTGTTTCATCAGACTTCATTCATGATTCACGTACTTCAATATTTGATGCAAAAGCAGGTATCGCATTAAATGGAAACTTTGTTAAGCTCGTATCATGGTATGACAACGAGTGGGGTTATTCAAACAAGGTAGTAGACCTCATCGTTCACATGGCAAAGGTTGATGCTTAATTATCCATAAGTAAATAAATTACTAATTGATAAGTCCATCCTTCAACCCGACCAACAGGGAGTGGTTTTGGGATGGGCTTTTTAAATATTTTAAGTTTATTTAAACTATTAATTTGTTACTATTTTTAGAGAAAGGAATGAATAAAATGAGCTATAATAAAAAGTCAATTGAAGATATTGACGTAAAGGGTAAAAAAGTTATTGTAAGGGTTGATTTTAACGTTCCATTGGATGCAAACAAGAACATTACAGATGACAAGAGAATAGTCGGTGCTCTTCCTACTATTAAATATCTTGTTGATAAAGGTGCAAAAACCATTCTGGTATCACACCTTGGAAGACCAAAGAATGGTTTTGAAGACAAGTTCAGCATGAAGCCTACAGCTGTAAGACTTAGTGAGCTATTGGGTAAACCAGTTGTTATGGCATCAGATGTTATAGGAGAAGATGCAAAGGCTAAAGCTGCTGCATTAAAAGATGGCGAAGTTCTTATGCTTGAAAATGTAAGATTCCATAAGGAAGAAGAAAAGAATGATCCTGCATTTGCAAAAGAACTTTCAACATTAGCTGAAATATATGTTAATGATGCTTTCGGTACAGCACACAGAGCACATGCATCAACTGCAGGCTTGGCAGACTACCTCCCAGCAGTTTGCGGATATCTGATTCAGAAAGAAATTGATATAATGGGTAAAGCACTTTCAAATCCTGCAAGACCTTTTGTTGCTATATTGGGAGGAGCAAAGGTTTCGGATAAGATAGCTGTTATTGAAAACCTTATTGACAAGGTTGATACACTCATTATCGGCGGAGGTATGGCTTATACATTTATTAAAGCTCAGGGCAACAATGTTGGAAAATCAATCTGTGAAGTTGATAAACTTGATCTTGCAAAGAGCCTGTTGGAAAAAGCTGAGAAGAAGGGTGTAAAGCTTTTACTTCCAGTTGACAATAAAGTAGGTAAAGAGTTTAACAACGATACAGAATCAAGTATAGTCTGCTCTACACAAATTCCAGATGATACAATGGGACTTGATATAGGACCAAAGTCAATAGAGCTTTTCTCTAATGTTTTAAAGGATGCAAAGACAGTTGTATGGAATGGACCAATGGGTGTATTTGAATTCACTAACTTTGCAATCGGTACTAAGGAAATTGCAAAAGCTGTTGCCGAGTCCGGAGCTATATCCATCGTAGGTGGAGGAGACTCTGCTGCTGCGGTAGAACAGCTTGGATACGCTGAAAAGATTACTCATATTTCTACAGGCGGAGGAGCTTCATTAGAGTTCCTAGAAGGAAAAGTATTGCCTGGTATAGATGTATTATTGGATAAATAAGGAGAGATGAAAAATGGCTAGAGTAATAATGGCTGCAGGAAACTGGAAGATGAATAAAACTCCAAATGAAGCTGCAGAATTTGTTGGTGCATTAAAGGCAAAAGTTGAAGGAGCTTATTCCGAAGTTGTAGTAGGAGTTCCATTTGTTGCTTTATCAGACGTAAAGAAGGCAGCAGCAGGATCAAACATTAAAGTAGCTGCTCAGAACATGCATTGGGAAGAAAAGGGTGCATTTACAGGCGAAGTATCAGGCCAAATGCTTGCAGAAATGGGAATTGAATATGTTATAATCGGTCATTCAGAAAGAAGACAATACTTTGCTGAAACTGATGAAACAGTGAATAAAAAAGTACATTCAGCATTCAAATATGGTTTGACTCCAATAGTTTGCTGCGGAGAATCCTTGGCTCAGAGAGAGCAGGGAGTTACAGCAGACCTCGTTAGATTCCAGGTTAAAATAGCACTTTTAGGCCTTTCAGCAGATCAGGTTAAAAAGACTGTTATAGCTTATGAACCTATCTGGGCTATCGGAACCGGTAAAACTGCAACAAATGAGCAGGCTGAAGAGGTTTGTGCCATAATAAGAGAATGCGTTAAAGAAGTATATGGCAGCGAAGTTGCAGACGCTACACGTGTTCTTTACGGAGGAAGTGTTACTGCTGCAAGTGCACATGATCTTTTCAACATGCCGAATATTGACGGTGGTCTTGTTGGCGGAGCAAGCCTTAAGCTTGATGATTTCGAAAAGATCGTTAAGTATAACGGCTAATTTATAGCGAAATAAAACAACCTTCTTCTTTTTGTATTATAGTGTTATCAGGTTAGTAACACTTTTAATATAGAAGGGGTTGTTTTTGTTATATAAATGTGAAATTGGAAAATATGAATGGAGTGTTTTTAATATGAAGGATAAACTGGTTGCGTTAATTATTTTGGACGGCTTCGGCATAAATCCAAAGGAAGATGGAAATGCCATAAAGGCTGCAAATACGCCCAATATTGACAGATACCTTAAGGAGTATACCAATTCCACAGTAAAGTGCAGTGGTATGGATGTCGGGCTTCCTGCAGGCCAGATGGGTAATTCCGAGGTGGGGCATACCAATATTGGTGCCGGAAGAATAGTATATCAGGAACTTACAAGGATCACAAAATCCATTGAAGACGGGGACTTTTACGACAAAAAGGAATTCCTCGATGCAATAGAAAACTGTAAAAAGAATAACACAAAGCTTCATTTGTTTGGGCTCTTGTCAGATGGCGGAGTTCACAGCCATAATACCCATCTCTACGCATTGATTGAGTTGGCAAAAAGGCAGGGACTTAAGGATGTTTATGTTCATTGCTTTTTTGACGGCAGAGATGTACCACCCGACAGTTCAAAGGCCTTTGTGGAAGAACTTGAAGCCAAGCTAAAAGAAATTGGTACAGGTAAGATAGCATCTGTTATGGGACGTTATTATGCTATGGACAGAGATAACAGATGGGATAGAGTACAAATGGCATATGATGTTATGACATCAGGAAAAGGACTTACAGCGTCAAGTGCTGGTGAGGCTGTACAAACATCATATGATAAAGGTGAGTTTGATGAATTCGTAAAACCTACTTCTATTTTAGAAGGAGGCAAACCTGTTGCCCTTATAGAAAAGAATGACTCTGTTATATTCTTCAATTTCAGGCCTGACAGGGCAAGAGAAATTACAAGAACCTTTACTGATGTTGAGTTTAAAGGTTTTGAAAGAGAAAAAGGTTATTTTCCGGTATTCTTTGTCTGCATGACCCAGTATGACAAAACAATAGAAAATGCTGTTGTAGCGTTTAAGCCGGAGTCACTTGCAAATACCTTTGGCGAATACATAAGCACGCTTGGTTACAAGCAGCTTAGAATTGCAGAAACAGAAAAATATGCCCATGTTACATTCTTCTTTAACGGCGGTGTTGAGAAAGTTTACCCAGGCGAGGACAGAGCTCTTATTCCATCTCCCAAGGTTGCTACTTACGATTTAAAGCCTGAGATGAGTGCATACGAGGTTACTGAAGAGGCAGTAAAAAGAATCAATTCGAAGGAATATGATGTTATTATATTGAATTTTGCAAACCCTGATATGGTTGGTCATACAGGTGTAATGGAAGCTGCAAAAGCTGCTGTTGAGGCGGTTGATGTATGTATTGGCAAGGTTGTGGATGCTATACAGGCTCAGGGAGGTGTAGCTCTTATAACTGCAGACCATGGTAATTCAGAGCAGATGATTGACTATGATACAGGTGGGCCGTTTACTGCACATACCACAAATGAAGTTCCTTTAATAGGTATTGGTTTGGGTAATGCAAAGCTTAAGGCTGGAAGACTTTCGGACCTTACTCCTACAATGCTTGATATAATGGGAGTCGAAAAACCGAAAGAAATGACAGGAAGTTCTTTGGTTGTGAAGTAGATCAAACTTATAAAAAATTCCTCCCAGGAATCCTATATATAAAAAGGAAGAAACTCTTGGGGGAATTTTATAATTTAGTAGATAATGGTGGTGTTTATTCAAGAAGTTTATCTCCAGGATGCCAGTCAATGGGGCAGAGGCCTCCAGTTTGAAGTGCTTGTAAAACCCTAAGTGTTTCGTCTACACTTCTTCCTATATTCAAATCATGAACAACAGAATATTTTATTACACCATCCGGATCGATGATGAACAGGCCTCTTAAGGCAATTCCTGCTTCCTCTATAAGAACACCGTATTTTTGTGATACTTCCTTGGTAATATCCGAAGCGATTGGGAAATTAATCTTTCCAAGGCCGCCGCTTTCAATAGGAGCGTGAATCCATGCTTTATGTGAGAATTTGCTGTCTACACTGACCCCAAGAACCTGAGCACCGGCCTTTTCAAATTCTTCTATTCTTCTGCTCATGGCAGTTATTTCAGTGGGACAAACAAAAGTGAAATCCAATGGATAAAAGAACAATACCAGCCATTTTCCTTTATAATCATTTAATGAAATGTTTAAGAACTCTTCACCATTTCCATCTACACATTCCATATTAAAATCAGGTGCTTTAACTCCAACAATCCGACTCATCTTAAGTACCTCCTTATTTTATTAATAATAAAAGTGTTAATAATTTTAACAATCATAACTTTAATATTCATAGATATTTTTCAATTATAATGATGTATTTATACCATTTTATTTTAATCTCAAACAACAAAGTTGGGCTTACCTTATAATAAATTTGACATATTTCAATTTATATTTACATAAAATTAAAAAATATAATAAACAATAAAGGCGGTTAAAAAATTAACAAGCATTTTACAAAATAATATTTACAATTGTCAAGACTTAAGTTATTCTATTAATGTTATATTTTAAGAATGGAAGGAGATTAAGTAATGAAACAATATCTAGAAATTGAAAGTGTATATGCTAGAGAAATACTTGACTCAAGAGGTAATCCTACAGTTGAGGTTGAAGTTATAGCGGAAGGCGGTTTCTTAGGAAGAGCTGCAGTTCCTTCAGGTGCTTCAACAGGTGCTTTTGAAGCTATAGAATTAAGAGATGGTGACAAGAGCAGATATTTAGGAAAAGGTGTTCAGAATGCAGTTGATAATGTTAACAATACTATCGCACCAGAAATAGAAGGCATGAATGTATTTGATCAGGTAGCAATAGATACTGCTATGATTGCTCTGGACGGAACTCCTAACAAAGAAAAATTAGGAGCAAATGCTATTCTTGGCGTATCTATGGCTGTTGCTAAAGCTGCTGCTGAAGCTCTTGGATTAAGCCTTTACCAGTATATTGGCGGTGTAAATGGAAAGGTTCTTCCTGTTCCAATGATGAACATAATCAATGGTGGAAAGCATGCTGATAACAGCGTTAACATCCAGGAATTTATGATAATGCCTGTTGGTGCTCAAAGCTTCAAACATGCTCTGCAAATGTGTGCAGAAGTATTCCACAATTTGAAGAAGGTATTAAGCAGCAAAGGATACAGCACTGCAGTTGGTGATGAAGGCGGTTTCGCACCTAACCTCAAGACTGACGAAGAAGCTATCCAGGTTATATTAGAAGCTGTTGAAAAAGCAGGGTACAAGCCTGGTGCTGACTTCAGAATTGCTATAGATGCAGCTGCTACTGAAATGTATGAAGAAGCTAAGAAAAAGGGTCAGGAAGGAAGTTACTATTTCTGGAAAGCTGACATAATGAAGACTAAGGAAGAGATGGTTGCTTTCTGGTGTGATTTGGCAAACAAATATCCAATTATTTCATTGGAAGATGGCGTTTCAGAAGAAGACTGGGATGGATGGAAGATGCTTACAGAAGCAATCGGTTCCAAAATCCAGTTAGTAGGGGACGATCTTTTTGTTACAAATACTGAGAGATTAAAGAGAGGAATTGACCTCGGAGTGGCTAATTCCATACTTATAAAAGTTAACCAGATCGGTACGCTTACGGAGACTCTTGATGCTATTCAAATGGCAAACAGAGCAGGATATACAGCTGTTGTATCACATAGATCAGGTGAAACTGAAGATGCTACAATATCTGATATAGCTGTTGCTTTAAATGCTGGTCAGATTAAAACAGGAGCTCCTTCAAGAACTGACCGTGTTGCAAAATACAACCAGTTATTAAGGATCGAAGAAGAACTTGGCGGAGTAAGCCAGTATCCTGGACTTGATGCATGGTTCAACCTTAAGAATAAATAATTTTTTCATATAAAAACGGAGCATATCCAAAAGGATATGCTCCGTTTTTATATGTCTAGAAAATCATTATTTGATTACTAAAGATATTTATTACTGCGTATTTATGTAAGCATTTAAATATTTCAATATTGAGATATTTACATATAGGAAAAAGTATGGTAGAATAAATTTGTTCGTTTATAAATAAAAATAATTTAGCTTTAAAAAGCTATGCATATGTTCGTTTTATTAACCATTCTTACGAGGTTTACCATTCAATACAATATTATTATGAAGTATCTATAATTTCTCACAATTGCCGTTTTACAGATGTTTGCTCAGTAAAGACACTTTTTTATATCTACTTTTTATACCTAAAAAAGTAAATTTACTAATGAAGGGAGGTGCTCCTTGATTTTGGGGCAACTCAACGATTTTTTTAGCATGTAATTTTCTTGTTTGTAGTTGGCAATATCTTTTCTTAACAAGGAGGAATTAAAATGAATAAAAAGCTATGCTTATTTATGACACTTTTGATTATCTTTACTTCAATTTATCCTTTCAATATTACTACAATATTTGCGGAAACAGTAGCAGGAACTGACATAGTCAATAATGGAGACATGGAAGGCGTAGGAACAGATAATATACCGTACTGGTGGTTCAGTAGAGGCAGTGGTACAATAGCATCTGTATTAGATGAAATGCATGGCGGCAGTAAGAGTCTGAAGGTTACAGGCAGAACCCAAAACTGGGAGGGTCCGGCCCAGAATCTTAGCGGAAACCAGAAGGGTGGTACTGTACCGGGCAAGACGTATCATGCTGCAGCTTGGGTTAAGTATACCGGTGAAACTGCTCCGGAATCAGTACAATTTGTGTTGGGTGTACAATGGAATGATGGAACTGGGGATGGAACTCCACAGAAGACAGGAGATAGATACGATAATATTAAGTATATTAATGTAACTAAAGGCCAGTGGACCATGATTGATGGAGATTATACAGGGCCAACCGGAGCTGATTTAAGTAAAGGCATTATGCTTTATGTGCAAACAACAGAAGCAGGTCCTACATATGTTGATTTTTGTGTTGACGATGTCAGTATGGTCGAACTCAATCAGACAACACCTACACAAGCAGCTACACCTCCACCAACAACGTTGCCTACGCAAACAGCCACACCAACACCTGTAATAGTAGCAGGAACTGACATAGTCAATAATGGAGACATGGAAGGCGTAGGAACAGATAATGTACCGTACTGGTGGTTTGGTAGAGGCAGTGGTACAATAGCTTCTGCATTAGATGAAATACATGGTGGCAGTAAGAGTCTAAAGGTTACAGGCAGAACCCAAAACTGGGAGGGTCCGGCCCAGAATCTTAGCGGAAACCAGAAGGGTGGTACTGTACCGGGCAAGACGTATCATGCTGCAGCTTGGGTTAAGTATACCGGTGAAACTGCTCCGGAATCAGTACAATTTGTGTTAGGTGTACAATGGAATGATGGAACTGGGGATGGAACTCCACAGAAGACAGGAGATAGATACGATAATATTAAGTATATTAATGTAACTAAAGGCCAGTGGACCATGATTGATGGAGATTATACAGGGCCAACCGGAGCTGATTTAAGTAAAGGCATTATGCTTTATGTGCAAACAACAGAAGCAGGTCCTACATATGTTGATTTTTGTGTTGACGATGTCAGTCTGGTTGAACTCAATCAGGCAACACCTACACAAACACCTACACCATCAATTACAGGTACAGCAACACCAACACCTGGAAGTACATTTCATTGTTTCTTACTGCTGGGACAATCCAATATGGCAGGATTTCCTGCAGCACAGGAGTCTGATAAAGTGGAAGACCCTCGCATACGTGTATTGGGATACGATAATAACCCTGCACTTGGACGTGTAACAGACCAGTGGGACGTGGCAGCTCCACCTTTGCATGAGAGCTGGAACGGTGCTATAGGCCCTGGGGATTGGTTTGCCAAGACAATGATAAAGAAATATCCGGCAAGTGATACTATCGGGTTGATACCATGTGCTATCAGCGGTGAAAAGATTGAGACTTTTATGAAGGTCGGAGGTACTAAATATAGTTGGATTATCGAACGTGCAAAACTTGCACAGCAAGCGGGAGGAGTTATTGATGGCATTATATTCCATCAAGGAGAATCTAATAATGGCGACCCTGCTTGGCCCGAAAAAGTAAAAACACTGGTGGGAGACCTTAGAACTGATTTGAATCTGGGGAAAGTTCCTTTTATTGCCGGTGAGTTGCTTTACAGTGGTGATTGTGCAAGTCACAATACTTTGGTTAACCAATTGCCTTCTTTGATTACCAATTGTCATGTGGTTTCTGCACAAGGCTTGGTTGAGGATCCTAGCGATACAACATATAATCTGCATTTTGATCATGATTCTCAAGTTGCCTTGGGTAAGAGATATGCTGAAAAAATGGGCCAAGCCCTTGGTGTTACAGGACCAAAGCTTATAGCACTTACATTTGATGACGGACCGGATAAAACCCTTACACCCCTGGTGCTTGATAAACTTGATGCTTATAATGTACCCGCAACATTTATGATGGTTGGAAAAAATATTAATGCTGAAACAAGCACAGTAGTAACCAGAATAGTTAATTCGGGACATGAAATTGCAAACCATTCGTGGGATTATACAGCAATGACAGGTATGTCTGCTTCAGATATTGAAAAATCAATAAACGATACAAATGCAGCTATTTTACAATACTCAGGCACAACTCCTAAGTTTTTCCGACCGCCAAGTCTTGCAACAAACGATACAATGTTTGATGTCATAAATTTGACATTTGCAGGGGGCATTACTGCAAATGACTGGGATCAGTCAACCACAGCCGAGCAAAGGGCAAATGCAATTATAAGCCAGGCTAGGGATGGTGCAATAATTCTTTTGCATGACGTTCAACCTTTGCCGCATCCAACACCTGAAGTCCTTGATATTTTAATACCATATCTTATTAACCAGGGGTATGAATTTGTTACATTAAGTGAACTGTTCAGTAGAAAGGGTTCTGTGCTTAACCCTAATGATAAAACTATGTATGTTAATGTATCGGATGAGCCATCGATTACTCCTGCCAATGGATTTGATTTTGAAGGAAGCACTCAGGGATGGCAACCAAAAGGTACAGGAGTCCAGATTTCTCCTGTTACTGAAACTGCAAACAAAGGTTCTTATAGTTTAAAAATAACCGGGTGTACAGAAGAATCAAATGGTGCAAGTTTTGATGCAAAGAGTGTTCTTCAAAAGGGTGCGGTTTATCAAATATCCGGATATGTGAAGCTGGCTAATATGCCTGCTGCCCCTAGTAATTTTAAAATATCCGCAGAACAGCAGGCTGGAGGAAGCACAACTACCAAGAGTATTATAACAAGGTATATATCTGATACAAACTGGACAAAACTGAGCGGTACATATACCTTTACACAGGATATGGAGAATCTGACCATTTATGTAGGAAACTCGGGCGTTACGGACCAGTTCTACTTCGATAATTTCAGCATATCCATGATTTCGCCGCCCCCGCCTTCAGCATCAACACCAACGCCTGCACCTACTCCTGTTGCTAATATAACATATGATTTTGAAAACACTGTAAGTGGTTGGACAGGCCGAGGTGCTGCACAGGTAAGTTCATCAAGCGAGTCTAAAAATACAGGATCGTACAGCTTAAAAGTAACGGGCCGTACTTCCGGATGGCATGGTCCTTCGATTTCCGTGAAAAATATATTGCAAAAAGGAGCAACTTACCAGATTTCAGGTTTTGTAAAACGGACCCAGGCTGTTTCATCAAGTACAATAAAACTTTCAATGGCAGCAACACCGGTAGGTGGTTCTGAAACCTATCCAGGTATAGGAAGCATATCTGTCAGTGACACACAATGGCAACAGATAAGCGGCACTTATACTTTTACACAGGACATGCAGTCTTTGGTATTGTATTTTGAAAGTTCCGATGCTGAAGAAGAGTTTTATATAGACAGCGTCAACATTAACATGACAAGCCCGCCCCCATCCAGTACACCTGTACCAACACCTACTCCTGATAATTCGGGAATTATAAGTGATTTTGAAACCAATACCAACCAGGGCTGGGTGCCGAGAATAGGCGGTGAAGTTCTTACCGTTTCGGATACTGTATCACATAGCGGAAGTTACAGCCTGTTTACTACAAACAGAAAAAATACTTATGATGCTCCAAAGATAAACGTAACATCTAAAATGTATAAAGATAGCAAATACAATTTTTCTGTTTGGGTAAAACTTAAAGAAGGTGAAACATCAGCAAAACTGGCACTAAGTCTGCAGCGTGACCTTGGCGGATCTCCGTCTTATGAAACAATTGTATCTGGAACAACAGTTACTGCCGACAGTTGGGTTAGACTTACAGGAAACTATACGGTCAGTAATGATTTTGATGCATTATCTGTATATATTGAATCATCTTATAATGATCCTTCTGGAGCAACGAAATCATATTATATAGATGATTTTACACTTACTTATATAGAGCCTCCTACTATACAGAGTAATCTTACATCAGTTAAAGATGTTTATAATACTGATTTTAAAATTGGAGCAGCTTTGATGGCTAGTGAGACAAAAGGTGTAATCAGTAATCTCATGCAAAAACATTTTAATAGTGTTGTTGCTGATAATGAAATGAAACCTGAATCAATTCAACGTAATAAAGATGATTTTAATTGGGTTGAAGCTGATAGGATAGTTCAGTTTACAGAGGATAACGGTATGGACTTGAGATTCCATACTCTTGTATGGCATCAACAGACCCCTGATTGGTGGTTTAGAGATGATAATGGTAATGATATGTCCCTTGAGACAGACCCGGTAAAAAGGGCCGCTAATAAAGCGTTACTTTTAAAGAGGCTGGATACATATATCCGTACCGTTGTTGACAGGTATGGCAGTGTCGTTGATTCTTGGGATGTTGTAAACGAGGTTATAGACCAGGATAGACCGGATGGAATGCGTAACAGTAAATGGTATAATATTACCGGTAAGGATTTTATAAAACAAGCATTTATATCAACACGTTCTGAGTTGGACAAAAATGGTTGGACAGGCAAGTTGTATATTAATGATTATAATACTAACGACCCAAAGAAAAGAGATTGGTTATATAATCTGATTGTTGAACTCAAAAACCAAGGTGTACCCATTGACGGTGTAGGCCATCAGACACATATAAACATATATCAACCCTCTGTGGATTATATGATCGATTCAATTAAAAAATTCGGTGAACTTGGATTGGATAATCAGATTACTGAGTTGGATGTTAGTATTTACAATAACAATGATAAGAGCAAGTATGAAACAATTCCGGAAAGTATCCTTATTCATCAAGGTTACAGATATAAAGAATTGTTTGAGGCATTTAAGTCGGTCAAACAATATATTAGCAATGTAACTTTGTGGGGAATAAGCGATGAACATACTTGGCTATCAACTTTTCCAATTGCCAGATTGGAAGCACCACTTCTTTTTGACTCCAAATATCAGGCTAAGTACGCATATTGGGGTATAGTTGATCCTGATCAATTGCCTGCTTTAATACAAAATTTGAAATCTTCTAAGGGAACTCCTGTGATTGATGGAAACACAGAGCATGTTTGGAGTATCAGTAGTTTTACACCTGTCATGGACAGCAGTGCTTTTAAAGGTTATTTTAAAACACTGTGGGACGATCAAAATCTTTATATCCTTGCAGAGGTGAGCGATTCCCAAATAAACAGCAATGACAAGGTTGAGGTTTTTGTAGAAGACGCAAATTATGTATTTACCAGGGATAGTACAGGAGAAGGTGCTCAGTACACAGTTAAGGAGATTACAGCCGGATATAGGATTGAAGCTGTAATTCCACTTTCTACTGCAGTGTTGCATGATGTAAAAAATTACGACATTCGCTTTACAGATAATGATACTGGTGCAGTACTGTCATGGAATGACAAATCAAACAGTCAGAATACCGATACTTCCAAGTTTGGAAACCTTACTTTATGTGAAAGTATTTATGTTGCCAATGCTGTAAATGGTACTCCCAATATAGATGGTACAATGGATACTATGTGGAACAGTGCAGATGAAATAACAACTGATAAATGGGTAGTTGGGTCAAGTGGTTCCAAAGCTAAAGTAAGAACAATGTGGGATAGTGAAAAACTTTATGTTTATGCCCATGTAACTGATAGTAAGCTGGTCAAAAATGATGACAATGCTTATAATCAAGACTCTGTTGAAATTTTCATAGATCAATATATGGATAGGTCAAACGGGTATGGAGGTGATGATGCACATTACTATGTTAATTATGCGAATGTTCAGGATTTTGGATCAAATGGCAATGAAAGTAAAATCCAATCTGTTACACGGACGGTATACGCCAGTGATAATATTACAGAAATAGGATATGTAGTTGAGGCAGCAATAGATTTGGACTACATTCAGCCCCAGGCTGGAAAACTCATCGGTTTTGACGTACATGTAAACAATGATGAAGACGGTGACGGAAAAAGGGATAGTGCGGCTTCATGGAACGACAGTACCAATATGACATATATTGATACAAGAGGGTTTGGTACTTTAATGCTTGCAACGGCAATCAAAACGGCTCTTGCAGCAAAAATAACCGAGGCACAAGGATTGAGTAGTTCAGCATACACATCGGCTTCATGGTCGGCAATGCAGTCAAAACTAACAGATGCAATTGCAGTAAACTTAAACGCAAACGCAACACAAAACCAGGTTGATACAGCTTTTGCACAATTACAAGCGGCGATCAATGGGCTGAGCAATTATCAACCGCCCGTTGTGATATCAACAGCTACACCAAGTCCTACTGCGACATCAACACCAAGTCCAAGTCCAACACCAACACCAACACCAAATCCTACAAAGACACCTGGGCCATTAGCAACATCAACCCCAGAAAAAACACCTGTTCCAACGCCTGAAGGAGTTAAAATTCCAATTAAACCTGTTGTTGATGCAGAAAGAAAAATTGTTAGTACGACTGTAGATTTAAATACCCTCAATCAAGCCTTGGAAAAAGCAAAAGAGGACAATAACGGTGTTAAAAAGCTAGTTATAGAGGTAGAAAAGGTGGAAGGTGCTGAAAAATATACTCAGGAGCTTCCGTTGCAAGCCTTATCTGCTGAAAAGATAGAGAAGAAGATTGAAATCAAGACACCTGTAGCTGAAATTGTGATACCGGGCAACATGATGAGTAATTCGAAACAAGAAAACAAGAATGTAAACAACGTAGCTCTTGCTGTAGCAAAGGCTGATACATCCCAATTGAATGAAGAGATAAAGAAGATAGTGGGTAACAGGCCTGTAATAGAACTCAATGCAAAGGTTGGTAATAATCCTATATCATGGAACAACCCTGATGCACCAGTTACAGTATCCATAGACTATGAGCCTACTACCGAAGAACTGAGGAACTTGGAACACATTGTTGTGCGTTATATTGATCCTGCCGGTAAAATAATTAATATACCAAGTGGAAAATATGATGCTGCGTCCGGGAAGGTGACGTTTACAACAACCCATTTCAGTAAATATGCAATTGCTTTTGAAAAGAAAACCTTTAGTGATATTGGAAAGCATTCCTGGGCTAAAAAACAGATAGAAGTTCTTTCATCAAAAGGAGTTATTGATGGTACTTCTGAAAAACTTAACACTTTTGAACCATCAGGTAATATTACAAGAGCCGACTTTATATGCCTGTTGGTGAGAACATTGGGATTAAATGCAAGAGTAGACTCCAACTTTACCGATGTAGTTGAAGGAAAATATTACTATCAGGATATCGGTATAGCAAAGAAACTGGGTATAACAAATGGAAGCGGAGACAATAAATTTAAGCCTGATGAACAGATTACAAGGCAGGATATGATGGTACTTATAGTTAAAGGGCTCAAAGCAGCAGGCAAAAATTTACCTGAAGCGGATGAAGCAGTTATCAGTAGCTTCAGTGATGCTTCAGAAATATCCGTTTATGCGGTACAGAGCGTTGCAGTACTTGTAAAGGAAGGAATGATTAAGGGTAGTGCCAACATGATCACTCCTGCTCAAAAAACAACAAGAGCTGAAGTAGCGGTTATTATGTACTCAGTTTATAACAGATAGTATCTTATAAACAATTAAAAATGCTGATGCCGGGTATCGATTTTAATTGGTGCCCTGCATCAGTATTTTGACTTTATGTCTGGAAAAAATATTAAAAATGGCATCATATAATGCTTGTTTTTTGTTTTTATATATGTTACAATATTAGTTGTCAATTTGCCATGGAGGTGCTTTATAATGAGTGCAGTAAATATCATTGTGAATATATTTCATATATTATTAGCTATAATACTAATAGTAGTAGTGTTGTTACAATCAGGTAAGCAGGCTGGTTTATCCGGTTCAATTGCAGGTGGTGCTGAGACTTTTTTTGGAAAAAATAAAGGTAGAACCATTGATGCATTACTGAGTAAGTACACAGCTGTAGCAGCTATATTGTTTCTTGTCACTTCAATAGCATTGGAGTTGCTTTTAAACAAATAATAGAAAATTTTACACTGGTTAACAAGACAACTATCGTTATTGGTAGTTGTTTTTTATTTATGTTTAAGATTTTTACAGTTTGGTATCTGTACATAAAATAATCTATAAAAAAGTGACAAATGTAAAATTAATAACATTTTAATCCATATGAAAGTGATATAAAAATTAGTATATTTTGCAGTATAGTGCAAAAAACCATGGGAACAATAAAAAATAAACGGAAGGAATAGTTTTTTATGAGTGAATTGAGGAATGAAAGAAAAAACAGAATAGTATTGTTTATGAAGGAAGATGCGTACAAACCTCTTCTCTTTAAAGAACTTGTGACCGTATTGGATGTTCCTGCTTCGGATATAAGTGACTTTGAGGAGGTTATCAAAGAACTGGAGGAAGAAGGGAAAATATATAAGACTCGCAAAGACAGATATGGAGTACCGGAGAGAATGAGTCTTATTACGGGGCGATTGCAGGGAAGCGACAGGGGATTCGGATTTGTAATACCTGATGAAGAGGAAGCCGGTGATGTTTTTATTTCCGGAGATTCATTACATGGTGCCATGCATAATGACAGAGTAATTGCACGTATAAATAAGTCAAATACAGGGGGTAAAAGAGCTGAAGGTGAAGTAATCAAAATTTTAAAAAGGGCTAATACCTCCATTGTTGGTACTTTTGAAAGCAGCAAATATTTTGGATTTGTCATACCTGATGATAGAAGAATAACTTCGGATATTTTTATCCCAAAGGATGAGATAAATGGTGCAAAATCAGGTGAAAAAGTAGTTGTTGAGCTTATAAAATGGCCTGAGCAGAGAAGAAATGCTGAAGGCAGGATCATAGAAATAATAGGGCACAAGGACGATCCGGGCAATGATATTTTATCTATTATAAAAGCACATAACCTTGCTCAGCAGTTTGATGAGGCTGCCTTAAATCAGGCTGAAAACATCAGTGAAACGGTTACTGAGGATATGATTAAAGGCAGGCGTGATTTAAGAGGATTAAGAATGGTTACCATAGACGGTGAAGACGCAAAAGACTTGGATGATGCTGTTTCAGTAGAAAGGCTTCCAGAGGGGAATTACAGACTGGGTGTACATATTGCTGATGTAAGCTATTATGTTACTGAAAACTCCCCGCTAGATAAGGAAGCAGTGAAAAGAGGAACCAGTGTTTATCTTGTTGACAGGGTAATACCAATGCTGCCTAAAAAGCTGTCAAATGGGATTTGCAGTCTTAATCCGCAGGTTGATAGGCTGGCATTTTCTGTATTTATGGATATAGATAAGCAGGGCAGAATTATAAATCATGAAATTTTTGAAAGTGTTATAAATATAGACGAAAGAATGACCTACACAAATGTTTATAAAATACTTGAGGAGAAAAATCCTGAGCTTTACCAAAGATATGATTATCTAATAAGTAACTTCGAATTGATGAAGGAGCTTGCTTTAATATTGAGAAAGAAGCGATTTTCCAGAGGAGCTATCGACTTTGATTTCGATGAGGCCAAGATAATACTTAACGAAAAGGGAGAACCCATTGATATAAAGAAATATGAGTACACAATTGCAAACAAAATTATCGAAGAGTTTATGCTTATTTGTAATGAAACTGTTGCAGAGCATTTTTATTGGGCTAATGCACCATTTGTTTACAGGATACATGAAGAACCTGATATTGAAAAAATACAGTCCTTCAGTGACTTTATAAACAAGTTGGGATACCATTTGAAAGGCTCGGGGCAAGTACATCCAAAAGCTTATCAGGATTTATTGAGCAAGGTAAAAGGGACCAAAGAAGAGAGAATTATTAGTACTGTCATGTTAAGATCCTTGCAGAAGGCAAGGTATAGCCATGAAAGCGACGGTCACTTTGGACTGGCAGCAAAATTCTATTGTCATTTTACTTCTCCTATAAGAAGATACCCTGACCTTATAATTCATAGAATTATGAAAGAATATCTAAGAGGTAAGTTAAATGAGAACAGGGAAGATGAGCTCAATGAACGTCTGCCTGATATCGCCAGACGCTGTTCGGAGAGAGAGAGGGCAGCGGAAGAGGCAGAGAGAGAGACAGAGGATCTGAAAAAGGTTGAATATATGAAGCAGCATGAGGGTAAGGTCTTTGAGGGAATAATCTCAAGCGTGACTTCCTTTGGCATGTTTATAGAGCTTGATAATACAATAGAAGGTCTTGTAAGGATGAGTAGCATGGAAGATGACTACTATGTTTTTGATGAAGAACAGTATCTTCTCTTCGGAGAAAGGAACAGGAAGATTTACCGTATTGGAGATATAGTGCAGGTACAGCTTGCAAAAGCAGATATTGCTAAAAGACAGCTTGAATTTGTTTTAGCAAGCGATGAAGACAATGATGATTTTACCGGATATAATAAATCAAAAGGTAATCATAAAAAGGGTAAGCAACGGTCTAGAGATGCAGTTGAGAACTTGTCCGAAGCTGTAATTGCAGAAAATATTCATGAAACGGATGATACCGATTCCTCAGAGAAAAAAGACAAGAGGCCGAGAAAATGGGATAAAGTTGGCCATAAGGTTAGAATGAATATAAAGGGTAGAAAAGTGAGAAGGTAAGAGGATGATAATTGTAAGTGCATGTTTAGCAGGCATTGACTGCAAGTATAATGGTGGAAACAATGCGGATGATAGAATTATTGAGCTTGTCTCAAAAGGGCAAGCCATACCTGTATGCCCGGAGCAGCTAGGAGGATGTCCCACCCCAAGGCTTAAAACTGAAATAGCAGGAGGTTCGGGTGCGGATGTTTTAGATTCTAAATGCAGTGTGGTAAGAGAAGATGGCAGGGATATGACCGAGGAGTTTATAAAGGGTGCACAGGAAGTTCTAAAAATAGCTAAGCTGCTTAACGTAAAGAAAGCCATTTTAAAATCAAAGAGCCCTTCTTGCGGCTACGGCAAAGTTTATGACGGTACTTTTTCAGGAAGATTGATAGATGGAAATGGAGTAACTTCAGAACTGCTTTTAAGAAACGATATAGAAGTAATAAGTGAAAAACACTAGAAATAAAATATAACTTCCGATTTTGATTTAGATGTTAGCAAATAATTAGCTGGTCAATGGGGCATTTCAAAAAGCTGAATTGATGATATCCCATAAAAAATACTTAAATGATGTATTTTTTGAAATGCCCTTATCAAAATCGGAAGTTTAATTCATTAGTATATTGATTTTTCAGATTATTCTACAAAGTTTTTAACTTCTTCGCAGAATTTTTCACAATCGTCTGAATGTACATCAACTTTAATTGGCTTTCCAAGATCCAAGCTAAATATTCCCATAATTGATTTAGCATCAACAACATAACGGCCTGATGTCAAATCAACATCAAAATCATATCTGTTTACGATATTAACAAAGTCTTTGACATCATTAATGGATTTTAAAATAATGTTAAATGATTTCATAATTCAAACCCCCTTTTCTCTAAATGCTGGTATTACTATAAAACACGTAATTATAACAACAATCTCAAATTAATATTATCCTGTTTTTGGTGCTAAGTCAATGATGATATTGTTAAATCACTTGCAATGTTTTATAATTAAGTAGTTGAAATGCCATTGATATAAGGGTTTTACCACCAATTGTGCATAACTAACAAACTTTTGATTAAAAATATATAAAACGTTATTGAGGGAAATTTAATGAAAAGAGTTGCTTTTTTTACACTTGGCTGTAAAGTTAATCAGTATGAAACCGGTGCCATGTCAGAGATTTTTGAGAATGAAGGCTATCAGGTTGTAGATTTTGATACTATGGCTGAAGTCTATGTAATAAACACTTGTACAGTTACAGGCATGAGTGACAGAAAATCACGGAATGTCATAAGGAAAGCCAAGAAGAACAACCCCCAATCCTTTGTTATAGTTGTAGGCTGCTATGCTCAGACTTCGCCGGAAGAGGTGGAGCGTATACCTGGGGTTAACATGGTTGTTGGAACCAAGGATAAGGGAAAAATAATAGAGTTTCTTGAGGAAATAAAATCGGGAAGCAGCAAAATAAACTATGTTGATGATATAAAATGCTTTAGCAAATTTGAAAAGCTTGACGTGACTTCATATAAGGAAAGGACAAGGGCAATACTAAAGATCCAGGACGGTTGTAATAATTATTGCTCATATTGTATTATACCTTATGCAAGGGGACCGATAAGAAGCAGAAATAGGGAAGATGTTATCAATGAAGTTAAAGGACTTGCACAAAACGGATTTAAGGAGATAGTTCTTACAGGGATACACTTGGCATCTTATGGAAGGGATATAGGATATTCACTTCTTGAAATTATAAAGGATATTCATGATTTTGACGGTATTGAAAGGATCAGATTGGGATCGATAGAGCCAAATATTGTAAGTTTGGAGTTTGTTGAAGAGGTAAAGAACCTTAGAAAGCTGTGCCCTCATTTTCATATATCTCTTCAGAGTGGGTGTGATGAAACTTTAAAAAGAATGAACAGGAAATATACTACAGTGGATTATGCAAATGTAGTAAAACTTTTAAGGGACAATATACCTGATGTATCCATAACAACTGATATAATGGTAGGTTTTCCGGGAGAAACAGATATTGAATTTAACCAAACACTAGGTTTTTTGGAGGAAATAGCTCTTACCAAAATGCATGTTTTTAAATATTCGCCAAGGAAGGGTACTGTTGCAGCAACTTTTAAAGATCAGGTTACACCGGATAAAAAAGAGGAGAGGAGCTCAATCCTTTTAAAGCTGTCAGATAGAAATTTGCATAAGTTTAATATGAGAATGGTAGGCAGAACAGTTCAGGTTTTATTTGAGCAGGAGTTCGATTTGTTAAGTGGCTATGTGGAAGGCTTGACTATGAATTTTTCCCGTGTTGTATCAAGGGGAGGAAGCAATACAAAGGGAAAAATCTTAGATGTAAAGCTTGTAGAAGCAAAAGAGGATTACATTCTGGGAAATATTTTAAATGCTTAAACGATTATTACCGATAAGTGAAATATAATTGTGATAAAAATAATTAGGGCTAGATAATGCTGTCAAATTAAGATTGGTTATTGTTGCATATTTTATTCGCTTGTATTACAATTATAATAATGGTACTTAAGTACTATTATTCAATAGCCTAAAAGTTCTATGATTGTTGAAGCAATATATGTCTTTTTTTACGGAAGAGATCTTAATAAGATATGTAACTAACCTCACATTATTTTAACGATAAGTGTAAGGAATGGCACTAAATAATCATACAACACTATGTAGTTGGGGGAGTGGTTATAAATGGTTAATAACGAAACCATGATGTTCAAAGTTGATAAGGAAAAACTGAATTCTGCACACGAGATATTGACATTGGTATATAATGCACTTAAGGAAAAAGGATATAATCCTATTAACCAGATAGTCGGATACATACTTTCAGGTGATCCTACTTACATAACCAGTCATGACAATGCAAGAAGCATAATAAGAAGACTTGAACGTGATGAGCTTTTAGAGGAGATTGTCAGATTTTATCTGGAAGAGAAAAAATAATTTGTTGTTGATTTTTGAGGACAGTCCGGTAGATTAGCTTGCAGCTAATGGTTTTAGGATGTCCTTTTTTAATGTCTTGAAAAATTACATGGTGATTTTAACGTAGAGGAAATAATGGTGGTCTATTATGAATTATATAAAATTGGGCAATACTGGGTTAAAGGTATCCAGGCTTTGTTTTGGGGGTCTGATTATAGGCCCGCTGCAGGCTAATCTTTCAATAGATGAAGGCGCAAGAATCATAGCAAGTGCATTTGAAATGGGTGTTAACTTTATTGATACAGCTGAATTATATGGAACATATGCTCATATTAAAGAAGCAATCAGGATTGCTAAAATTAAGCCGGTTATCGCAAGCAAATCATATGCGTACAGCAATGAATCCGCCAGAGATAGTGTGGAGAAAGCCAGGAGGGAAATGGATGTTGATGTCCTGGATATTTTCATGCTTCATGAGCAGGAAAGCAAGTTAACATTAAGGGGGCACAGAGATGCCCTTGATTACTATTTGGAGCAAAAGCAGAAGGGAATTATAAAAGCTGTTGGCGTATCCACTCATAATGTTGAAGTAGTTGAGGCAGCGGCAAATATGCCTGAGATAGATGTAATACACCCATTGGTTAACATGACGGGCCTTGGAATAGGTGACGGAACTATAGAGGAAATGCTGGCAGCAGTAGAAAAGGCTTATAATGCAGGAAAAGGAATATATAGCATGAAGCCGTTAGGTGGAGGTAATCTTATAAAGAGTTATGAGGATTGCATGGATTTTGTATTAAAAATTCCTTTTATTCATTCCATTGCATTAGGCATGCAGTCGATAGAAGAAGTAAAGATGAATATAAGTGTGTTTAAAGGTGAAGATGTATCGGAAAATATCAGGTATGCTTTAATTAATAAAAAGAGAATACTACATATTGATTATTGGTGTAATGGATGTGGATGCTGCGTGAAGAGGTGCGGACAAGGTGCTTTGAAAGTTGCAAATGGCAAAGCTGAAGTAGATATGGACAAGTGTGTTTTATGTGGATATTGCTCAAGTGTATGCTCTATGTTTGCAATAAAAATAAGGTAAAATTATAGGTATGTACTAAGGCATGAGCGAAATTTTATAGCGGAAGTTATTTTTTGATCATGACTATATGGAGGGAAAATGAGAATTATAGGTATTGATTATGGGGATAAGAAGATCGGAATTGCAATAAGCGATCCGATGGGAATGATTGCACGAGGTGTAGAGACAATCAGATGGGATACAGATATTAAAAAACCTTTAAAAAGGATAGTTGAAATTATAACACAGAATCAGGCAGAAAAATGTGTCGTTGGATTTCCCAGGAATATGAATGGTACTGTTGGTGAAAGAGGGGAAAAAACAATGGAATTTATAAATCTTTTAAAAGAGCAGTCAAAGCTTGAAGTAATTCCATGGGATGAAAGGTTAACCACTAAAGCTGCTAATAGGGCTATGCATGACATGGGTATAAAAACGTCAAAGAAAAAAGCCATTGAGGATCAAATTGCTGCTGTGTATATACTTCAGAATTATTTGGACAGCCTTTAACGTTACTTGTAAACATTGCTGAAAATTAGAAGTGATATTTTAGTCATTCCTTATGTGAATGTATAAAAACAAAATATTATGTTAAATATATTTAATGTTTACAATTTAGTGAGAAAATATTGGGAAACTTTTGATACTATGATATAATTAAATTCTGATAAAGGAAAAGGAGGGATTATAATGTCCGAAGAGAGAGATGATGTAGTAGTTTTAGTTGACGAAAACGGAGAAGAAGTTGAGTTCGAACACCTTGATACAATTGAAATGAATGGCAGTGAATATGTTGTTCTTTTGCCTGTTGAAATGGAAGAGGAACAGGAAGAGGATAGTGATACTGACGAGGTATTGATTCTTAAGATAGAGCATAATGAAGAGGGTGAAGATTCTTTCATTAGTGTCGAAGATGAGCGTGAACTGAATATGGTTTTTGAGGAATTCAAAGTCAGAATGGAAGATGAGTTTGATTTTTCTGAATAATATTTTGTAAAACAAAATATTTATAAGGTAAGTATAGGACAGAGGGACAATTTGAAAGAATTGATCCTTCTGTTTATATATAGGAGATTAGGAATAGCAAAATATTATTTATACTTAATTTTTTACGGGGGAAGCTTATGCTAAGAAAAATTTTTATATTAGTTGGCATTTTTATAGCTATAACAAGCATAGCAGCATGCGATAGGGATGATAAGAATTTAAAACCTACCAATACACCGATACAATTTACTCCAAGCCCTTCTTATACCAATACTCCAATAGTTGAACCCACACCTACTCAAAAGGCAACTGATTTTATTTTTCCAAAGGAAGGCGTAAGGCCGGTGGCGGTAATGATTGATAATGAAGGGAAAAGGGTATTGCCGCAGGGAGGTCTTAATAAGGCACAACTGGTTTATGAGATAACTGTAGAAGGCGGTGAAACCAGGTTGATGCCGGTGTTCTGGGGTACTAAACCAACAATGATTGGTCCTGTAAGAAGTTCCAGACATTATTATCTTGATTATGTTATGGAACATGATGCCATTTATGTGCATTTTGGTTGGAGTCCAATGGCTATGAAGGATATTTCAAAGTTCAAAATAAACAATATAAATGGTGTAGGCTATGGAGGGGAAGTTTTCTGGGATTTGACAAAGGACAGGAGGAATTGGCAGGATTCTTATACATCCATGGATAATGTAATGAATTTTGTTAAAAAGGCCAAGTACAAGCAGTCTACTGAAAAGAAGCTGCTTTTTAGCTACAATCAAACAGATGAGAAATTAAATTCTGATAATAAGGCAAACAAAGTAACAGTAAAGTATAATTCAAGAATATTCAATACATATGAGTTTGATCCTTCAAATCAAATATATAAGAAGTCCCGTAACGGCGATCCTCATATGGAAAGGGTAAGTCAAAGACAGTTAGAGGTTAAGAATATAATTGTCCAGCATGTACCGATCTATGGAATAAAGGGCGACGATAAAGGAAGACAAGACCTTAAAGATGTTGGCAGCGGGAATGGATGGTTTGTTTCATGTGGCAATGCAATCAAGATTAAATGGTCGAAAAAATCAAGAACTGCAAAGACAAACTATACAGATGAAAGCGGTAAGCCCATTGTGCTGAATCCTGGGCTGACATGGATACAGATAGTGCCTATAAATTCAAAAGTAATTATTGAATAATTGCTTATTCAGGAATTAGAAATTAATGCCGAAATAGTATATACTATATAAGTTATACAGGTGATACTATGCATGAGGGTCATAGAAAAAGGCTGAAAGAAAGATTTCTTAATGATGGATTGGACGGATTTGAACCCCATCAGGTATTGGAGCTGCTTCTTTTTTATTCAATACCGAGAAGGGATACAAATGAAATAGCACATAAGCTTTTGGAAAAGTTCGGTTCATTATCAGGCGTATTTGAAGCGGACATAAAAGATCTCAATAATACAGAAGGAATAGGAGAAAACTCTGCTTTTCTTCTTTCATTAATACCTTCCATTTCCAGAAGGTATTTTAATGATAAATGGGGGGATAAGCCTGTATTGGACAGTTCTGCAAAAGCTGGGCAGTTTGTTGTGTCTTTATTTATGGGCAGAACATACGAAGCTTTTTATCTTATTTGTTTAAACAGCCAAAACAGGGTGAATTATTCGGCATTGATTCAAGAGGGAACAATAAATGAATCGCCAGTATATCCTAGACTTATAGTAGAGACGGCACTTAGGCATCAGGCAAACAGTGTTATTCTTGCCCACAATCACCCTGGAGGCAGTATGAAACCGTCTCGGGCAGATATCGAGGTGACTGAGCGGATTAGAGTTGCTTTAGAGGCAATATCAATAAATGTCATAGATCACATTATTGTTGCAGGGGACAAATATGTAAGTTTTGCAGAAAAGGGTATTATGAAAGGAATTTAATCAGATATATTATAGTAAAAACCAATATAAATTAATTATAAAAAGTATAAAGCCAGTTGCTGTAGTATTTAACGACCCCCAAGCAACTGGCTTTATATGATCCGAAAATTTCGGTAATTATCCTACATTTCGTCGATTTTTACATGGTCATCATCAAAGTCCTTATTATCAAAATAGTTTTTATTCAATGCGTATCCGAAAGTTGAATCCAGCTTTATCCACTTGCCTTCATCTTTTAGATGTATTTCGTTCCATGCATGATATTCCTGGCGCTTACCAGATACATAGTTGCCGCGGATAACCTTGGCTTCCAGTCCTATAGATCTGGACATGGCAGCAAACAGGGTTGAAAAGTCATAGCAAACACCTTTTTTAGTTTTAAAGGTATTTGTAGCACCATAGATATCTGTATAATCATTTGCCAGCTGTCTGCGATATTTATCGTAATCATATTTTATGTTTCTTGTAATCCAGTTATATATATTTCTGGCTTTATCACGGTCAGTTTTTGAGAGGCGGGTAAGACGCTTTGCGAGATCAGAGATGGCAGGATCATTGCTTTCTACATCCTTGGTGGGAACGAGAAAACGATTTACCTCGGAAACGTTTTCAACGTGTATTTTAGGACCGTATGTGTATTTTCTATCTTCGAGATTAACCATGATATTCACGTCATATTGGCCTTTACCTTCTGTAAGCCATATGTCTTCATTGAACTTTCCATTTTCCAGATCAATATCAAACCATTCCTGATAAGTATCTTTTATTATAAGGGCTTTAATCTTTTGTTTGGTTGTTTGGCCGGAGATGCTTATTTTTCCATCAACTTGAGAAGGAATATTAATTAAAGATACTCCGTTTTCAACAATTAAACTTGGCTCATCGGCATTTGATACTTGGAATGGTGTAACTGAAAACAAAGAAGTGATGGTTAAAATCAAAAAAAACTTAATCAATCGATTCATGATAAAATCCCCCTTTTTCGGTTACTCAGCCGTCATAGTCATGCCAGGAAATTTTCAAGGATTAAAAAAGAGTACTTCCATTTGGGGTATGATAAAGATGAATTAACCATTGCTGAAAATCATGAATTAAAAGCATGAAATTGCTTTTAATAATAGAATTACTGCCTGGAAGATAACCCTATAAAATTCCTGGAATCCAATTCTTAAGTATAAAAATTGGTATAAACATTAGACCTGAAGTTTTGCGTCCCTTTCTTTCGAAAGGTTTGCCATTGTCGAAAGGGTTTTACATAATTAATAAAGTGAACATAAAAAAACTCTGAATGACTTGCCAAACAGAGCTGGTATAAGCTTTATAAAAGCTGACCTAACACCTTTGGCAACCCGGCTGTCATAGAATAAACCTTAGACCCATGGGCTTTACGTCCCTATCTTTCGATAGGTTTGTCATTATCAGTATGTTTACTATTAAATTAATTACATAAATCTCCTACACTTATATTTTACTACTTATTGTTGTAATTTTCAATGGGTCCATTTAAATTTATCTTTTATTTATCTAAATCTTATTATAAAAAAAATAGAAATGACGATATACATTTAAAGTATTTCTAAATTATAAGAATTAATTATAAGGTATATAGAGGAGAGAGGCATATGGCTGATTTAAGTTCGTCAGGTATTGATAACAAATATAAGGAAATATATGATGCACTTACAGGAGCATATACACGTGCCATGCTTGATGAAAGACTGATACAGGAGTTTGATTGGGCTAAGCGTTGTGATTTACCTCTGTCTTTATGCTTTATTGATCTGGATTATTTTAAAAGTATAAATGATGCATATGGCCATGGAAGAGGAGATGAAGTACTGGTAAGTTTGGTCAAGAGAATCGGGATGGTAATGCGAAAATCCGACATGCTATTTAGGTATGGGGGAGATGAATTTGTATTGATTTTTCCCAATACCCAAAAAGAAGAGGCTTTACCATTATTGATTAAAATACATGAAGTATTTAAGTCGGAACCTGTTGTTGGCAACCCTCCGCTTACGTTATCTTTAAGTATGGGCGTTGCATCTTTTCCTGGAGATGCCCAATCGGTTGAAGCCCTTCTGAAGTCAGCAGATAGCAGGTGCTACGAGGCAAAGCGTAATGGAAGAGGATGCATTATAAGTGATTGTGAATTGGACAACACTTGTATAAATTTTTCCAATGGTGATTTACTTGTTGAGAGGGAACGTGTAGATATTTCATTGGAATACTTTATAGAAAGCCTGCCTTCAGCCAGACGAGGAGTTTTGGGCCTTTTGGGACCTTCCGGATCAGGATGTACTGTTTTATTGGATCGTGTTTTTTCTTTGGCGGAAAAAGATAACTTATACACAATTAAGCTTTCCTCTAATGATGAATTGAAATCGCTGCCATATGGAGTTATTAAGAAGTCCAAAGAATTTAACTCTGCTAATGGTTATATTAGCATTGATTATATAGAAAATACATTAATAAATCTGGTTAATGCCAATAATAAAAAGGGAATAGTTTTTATTATTGATAATCTTAAATATACAGATTATGCCACCATTAATTTCATAAGGTATTTAATGATATACGGCAAATTTCAGTCGATAGGCCTTGTTTACAGCAATGAAAAAGATGATTTAAGGAGCTTTGAAAACCTTAAAGTACCATTATATGAGATTTATGAAATAAAACCATTAACATTGGTTGGAACTTATAAACTCTTAAAGAACATATTAAAATGTGATGTGCCGGATGAGTTTGTAACTTGGTTAAATAACCAGACAAAGGGGCTTCCAAAGCATATTTTTGAAGGGTTATCATACCTTTACGAACAGGATGTAATAAAAATAAGAAGTAACAATAAATTTATTATTGATGAAGAATATAAAAATGTTTATCTTGATAAAAGACTTGGAATAAAGTCCAATATGCCATATAACAACATTCCAAAGCTTACAACAGAGTTTGTTGGACGTGAGAATGAGATTCGGGAATTAAATAAGCTGCTGGATAAAAACAGGCTTGTGACAATCCTTGGAACTGGCGGTATCGGAAAAACAAGACTTGCTATTCAAGTTGCTATAGAAAGATTGAATGATTATAAGGACGGGGTATATTTTATTCCTTTAGCATCTGTAAACCAGCCAGATCTGGTCATATCAGCCATTACTACAGAGCTCAATATTAAGGAAATGTCTGGACAGCTTATGTTCGATACTGTAAAGGAGTATTTTAGTGACAAGCACTGCCTGGTTATACTGGATAATTTTGAGCAGGTTATAAGTAGTGCTTCAATAATATCTGAGCTTTTAGCAGCGGCACCATTACTGTCTGTACTTGTAACAAGCAGAGAAGCTATGAGGATTTCAGGTGAATATATATATAACATTCCGTTTATGGATATAAAAAAGAATGATAAGACTTATTCTGTAGAGGAGATAATTGTAGATCCCGCGATTGCTCTTTTTATAACAAGGGCTCAAACTGTAAAGCCTGATTTTATTTTGACAGAAGTGAATGCTCCGCTTGTAATAGAGTTATGCGGAAGTCTTGACGGAATACCTTTGGCAATTGAGCTTGCTGCATCCAATATAAATGAATTGAGTATTGAAGAAATGCTTATTAAGAACAAGGAACGGTTAAAATGGGCTTGGAAAGAAATGACAGTTGTACCTGAGAGGCAGCAGACCCTTAATAATGTAATTGAGTGGAGCTATAATATGCTTGGTGAAGCTGAAAAGAAGTTTTTCAACAGGCTTGGAATCTTTGCAGGCAGCTTTACCAAAAAGGCAGCGGAAAATGTAGTAAGTGAGGGGTTGGATAGCCTTGATATAAATGATGGATTCAGAATGCTGATAAATAAATGCTTGATAAGGATTAGCTTTAGTAATACTAGGAATGAAGAGATTTACTTAGATATGATAGAAACAATCAGGGAATATGCACTTAATAACCTAAAGAACTGTTGTGAGTATGAGATTTATGTAAAACGTCATGCGGAATACTATCTCATGCTTATTGAGGAAGCCAATGAAAAACTTAACGGTCATATGATGAAAGAATGGCTTAATAGGATAGAAAGGGCGTACCTGAATATCCGTAGGGCTATAGAATGGTCGCAGGAAGCTGGAAATACCGATATGGAATTAAGGCTAGCCGCTGCAATGGGATTGTTTTGGGAGACAAGAGGTTTTTGGTCTGAAGGCAAAAACTTACTTGAAGGAATTATTGACAAATATCAAGGGAAGTATAAATCGGAAGTTTTTGCTAAAGTGTATCATTGGTATGGAAAAATGCTGATGCTACAAGGTGAGAATAAGAAAGCTATGATAATTTTTGAAGAAGGACTTGCTTTATGCAGGGAATTGGGAAATGTACAGGTAGAGGCATCCATCCTCCATAACCTTGCGTATATTTACGGACTTATTGGAAATGTGGAGGAGCAGGAAAAAATGCTTCTAGACAGCTTGGAATTATATAAGCAGATAAATGATAAGTCGGGTATGGCAGTTATTTTAAGTGATTTGGGTATGATGGATTTTTATGTTGGGAAATATGACATGTTATCTGAATACTCAAATGAGAGTTTACAGTTAAGTAAAGAGACTGAAAATAAAAGATGCATGAGTTGGGCATTACTTAGATTAGGGTATGCTGAACGGTCAAAGGGTAAATATGAAGAAGCAATTCGTCTTTTTAAAAATGCTCTTGATATACATGAGGAGCTTGATGATAAAATGGGAATTACAGAGTCACTGATTAGCCTTGCAGAGATTATGCGTTCTCAGGGTGAGTATGATTTGGCACTCCAATACTATTATAAAAACCTTAACATATGCGAAGATATAGGGTATAAAGAGCTTAAAGCAAGAATAATGAATGATCTTGGTGAAGTATACCGTTACAGAGGTGACTACAACCTTGCAAGAGACTTTTATGAAAACAGTCTTAAAGTCTTAAAAGAGATTAATCATAAGGGAAATATAATATGGGTCTATAGAAATTTGGCAGAACTTAAAATGATAGATGGTGACTTTGCTGAGGCGAAGGCATATTTTATTAAGAGCCTTGAACTGCATATAATAACAAAGCAAAGATCGCTGGTGCATTTAATGCTTGTACTTGGCGGGCTGGCTGAGGTTGAAACAGAATCGGGTAATCTCATTAAAGCTGCAATACTGATTGGAGCAGCACAATTATTAGCTGATAAAGTTAAAAGAATAATATCAAAAAATGATATGGCTGAATACGATAGACGCTTTTTATACATTGAATCTAAAATGAGTGAAGAAGATTTTAGAAAAGCATACGACGAAGGATATTCAATGGATCTGGAAAATGTATTAAGGTATTCAATGGAGGTATAAAAGAATACATATGAAAAATATTACTCCTCATGCTAATGATAATAGTATAAGTATAAAGGATCCTCTTACAGGTGCATTTAATAGAAGTCTTATGGATGAAAGGCTTCTAAGGGAGCTTGAATGGGCTGATAAGTGTGGCTTATCACTGTCATTATGTTTTATAGATGTGGATTACTTTAAAAATATAAATGACATATACGGACATGCCTTTGGGGATAATGTTCTTATAAAAGTAGTTCACAGTATAGAAGAATCCATAAGGAAATCAGATCTTTTGTTTAGATATGGCGGGGATGAGTTTGTTGTTATTCTTATAAATACCAATAAAGAAGAGGCTTGTTTTGTTGCTGAGAAGATGCTGTTTAATGTAAAGAGTTTAAAAATTAGAGAAGATTGTGAGATTAATATTTCTTTAAGCATAGGTGTTGCTGCATATCCTGAAGATGGCCTAAGTCCTGAAGAAATAATAAAAAATGCAGATAATATGTGTTACGAAGCTAAACATAGAGGGCGTGGACAGGTTGTTAGCATCATTAGTAACAATATTAAAGAGATATTATTGGATAAAGAGGCTTCAAGACTTATTGAAAGAGATGATCAGATACGAAAGGTAAGAATGTTTTTAAGTAAGCTGAGAGAAGAAGGACGTGGAGTATTGAGTATAATCGGGTCACCCGGTTCAGGAAAAACGAGTTTTGTAAAGAAAATAGATGAAATAGCTGCTATGCAAAATTTTGAAGTGATAACACTTAATGCAGCCAGGGAGCTTAAGGTTAAAGCATATGGAGTTTTGCTGGAATGCGATGAGGTATCTTTTTCTGATAAAATTTCCGGAACAGCAGGAATTGAAAGGGCATTAAAGGAGTGTGTTTCAACTGGGAAAAAAGATGGCCTTATAATAATAGTTGATGATTTGGCATATTTAGATCATGCAACTCTTAACCTTTTAAGGTATTTGCTTCTTGGTAAAAACAATAATATGGTTATTGGTGTAGTATATACATCAGAGGTGAACAGCTATGTCAATTTTGTGAACTTTGATATTCCGCTCTTTGATATAGTCAACCTTAATTCTATTTCCTTTGCAGGTGTAAGAATATTTATAAGGAGTATCCTTTTATGGGAGCCTTCAGAGGAGTTTTTAGATTGGATTTACCAAAAAACTAAAGGGTTGCCTAAAAAATTAAAAGAATTAGTTACATATCTGATAGAAAACGGAATGCTAAATAAGAAAGGGGAACATGAGTGGATTTTAGACGATTCCTACAAAAATATCAATGACGATAATAACTCCTTTCTAAGTTTTAGAATTCCGCCTAATAATATACCTGCTGAGGTTAACGAATTTATCGGCAGGGGAAGTGAATTGGATGAAATTAAAAATATGCTTGAAACAAATCGGCTTATTACTTTGTTAGGGCCTGGAGGCATTGGAAAGTCAAGACTTGCCATACAGGTAGCATATTCCGAACTCACTAGTTATGAGGGAGGGGTATACTTTGTAAATCTATCATCCATAGTAAAATCTGATTTAGTACTAACTGCTATAGCAAAAGTATTGAAGGTAATTGAAAAACCTGGCGTAGATACAATAGAATCAATAAAGGAATTTTTAAAAGGTAAACATACTCTTATTATACTTGATAACTTTGAGCAGCTGATTAATGTAGCTTATCTGGTAGAAGAGCTGTTAACCAGTGAACCTGCCATACATTTCGTAGTTACCAGCAGAGTAGTTTTAGATATTGATGGAGAAAAGGTATACAATCTAGAACCAATGGAAATACCTGAGCTTGGGAAGAAGCTGTCATTGGAACAGCTTGCACAGAATAATTCTGTTGCTTTGTTTATAGCACGAGCACAGGCGGTTCAAAGTGATTTTGTACTTTCTGAAGATAATGTATCCCGGGTTGCAGAGCTGTGTTCAAGGCTTGAGGGTATACCTCTTGCGATTGAGCTTGCGGCTGCAAATATGGGGCAGTTGTCATTAGATGAAATGATAGAGCAAAGCCGTAAGAGGTTAAAGTGGTTAAGCGGGGGTATGAGAGACCTTCCAGAAAGACATGCCACACTAAGGAAAACAATTGAGTGGAGCTACAGCCTTCTAAATGAAAATGAACGAAAGTTTTTTGTGTGCCTTGGATTATTTTCAGGTGAGTTTACCGCGGAAGCCGTCGATAAAATCGTGGATAGGGAATTTATAGGTGTAATTAATATTAAGGATGCATTGGTTTCTATTAGCAATAAAAGTCTGTTAAAATATTTATACATTGAAAATGATAATGAAATCTATTATACGATGCTGGAAACTATTAGAGAATATGCTGAAGAAATGTTAAAAAACAGCGGCATTATTGATGGTATAGAAAAAAGGTATATTAGTTATTACCTTTATTTGGTTGAAAATGCCGAGAAGGAATATAGTGGACCAAAGCAGTACTTATGGCTAAGAAAGATTGAAAAAAGTTATTTAAATATATATGCTGCAATGGAACTTTCGTTAGTACAAAAGGATGTTGAAACAGAAGTCAGGATGGCTGGGGCGTTAGGTTCATTTTGGGAGATACGTGGAAGGCTAAACGAAGGGAAGACATGTATCGAAGGAATTTTAAAAAGGTATGGAAATAGCTCTGATACTATTAACCTGGTTAAAGTTTACAGATGGGCTGGAAGGCTCTTACTATTATATGGTGACAGAATCGGTGCTGAAAAATCCTTGAATGAGGGCTTGGAACTGGCAATAGAGAACGGTGATAAGTATGAGGAAGCAAGTATTATTTACGCAATTGGATTGATGTTATATGGTGCGAATTATGAATCAATGCAATACTATTTATGGAATATAAGTTTAGGATTTTTTAGAGAAATAGGGAATAAGGCTGGAATTGCACAAGTGCTGATTGAACTGGCAAACATTTATTATTATTCTGGAAACTATATCAAATCTGATAAATTTTCAAAGGAAGCATATCAATTATATAAGGATATGGAAGATGAAATTGGTATGGGTAGAGCGATCCATAAGATGGGGCAGGTTGCAAGATCAAAGGGAGATTTTAAAAAGTCGGAAGAATTGTTTTTAGAATATTATGAGATATGTCAAAAAAATGATAATAGAGCCGGACTGATGGATTCACTCATTAGCTTGGCTGAACTGGCCAGATCTCAGCGTCAATATGATTTAGCGAGAGAGTATTATGTTAAAAATATTGAAATAAGCAGAGAGATTGGTTACCAGTATATGACTGCTTTTTCCATAAAGGATTTGGGGGAAGTTGCCAGATTTCAAGGGAATTTTGATGAGGCAAAAAAGTTATATCATGAAAGTATGGTAATTTTAGATAAGATAGGATATAAAGGCGGTCAGGTTTGGATTTATAGAAATCTGGCAGAAATAGAAATGACGCTGGAAAATTATAGTGAGGCATATAAGCTGTTTTTGGCAAGTATTGAACTATATGATAAAATTAAGGTAACAAACAATATTTTTTTGTTTTTGAGTATTGGTGGTCTGGCTGGCAGTATTGCAGAATTGGGAGACCGTATTAAAGCAGCAAAGCTCTTTGGTATAACAGGATATTATATAGATGATCTATGCAATATTGTTGCGGAAGATGATATGAAAGACTATAAAGAACGTTTGGACAAGTTGAAATCCACGCTTAATGAAGCTACATTCAAAAAAGCGTGGGATGAAGGTTCTTCCATACCGTACAATGAGCATGTAGAATATGCTATAATTTCCTAGAGATTAAAAAAGTACCGGACAGAGACTTGGATAGCCCGGTACTTATTTCAGCTTCAAACTCATATTTTTTTTCATGATTAACCATCCTTTGTTATTTTAATAGAGGATATCAATCTGAATGTAAATATTATTATAACCAAAATGTACAACCAAATAGATGAAAATTTAGCATCAGCCAGCTTAATAACACATAAAAATAATGCTGCTAATATGATAAAGCTATAAAATATGACACGGAATGTTTTCTTTTTAGGCATACTAACCACCTTTATGAATTATATGATTAACTTTATATAGATTATATAGCTGTTATTTAAAAAAATAAACATCTTATTTAAATTTTATCTTTAATGCTGTTGCAAACAAGTAAAGGGACAGGTTGATTATTTAAATCACTCTGTCCCTTTAAAATTAGTAGGAAGTACAAGCTGTCATAATAACTATTTAGTTAGGCAGTGTAGTATGAGCAATATTATCATTTGCCCTTAATGCAACGCCCTTTCTCTCGAACAATTCAGAAAGAGTTACAAATTCATAACCCTGACTCTGAAGCTTGGGTATCAATATGTCAAGAGCTTCAGGCGTTGGATGAGGCAATGGCTGAACATCATGCATCAAGAGTATTGTGCCGTCTCTAGCACCTGCAATAATGGCATTTGCCCTATCGGCAGCAGATGTTGATGTGCTCCAGTCATTACAAGTAACACCCTGTACAAATGTTAAATCAACAGCATCATATAGAGTCTGGCTATAATTTAGGTTTGGTGCACGGAAGAACTTGGGTGTTACACCTGCATATTGTTTAATAGCAGCTTGTGTTTTACTGATAGAATCTTTTATTGCTGATGATGACATGCCACCCATATTATCATATCCCCATGAGTGATTTCCTATCTCATGGCCTGAATCCACAATTCTTTTAATAATAGCGGATGTACCACTGTTTACTTTTTGGCCGATCATCATAAATGTTGCGGGGACTTTATATTTATCAAGTTTGTCAAGCACTTTTGCTGTAAGAGTATTATCCGGACCATCATCAAATGTCAATGCAAGAAGCTTTGCATTAGGGTTTTTTGATACAGTTGGTGAAACTGCCTTTGTTGGTGTAGGTGTTGGTGGAGCTTTTGTTGTTGGATTTGATGAAGTTTTAGTTACCGGTTTATTAAAATTCTGTGCAATAATAAGAACATCTGCCATGTTTATAGCACCATCTTCATTAAGATCGAAAGCTGCATTATATTTTGGAAAGCTGGGAGTCGCATTGAAAGATGTTGCTACAAGTAAAACATCTGCCATGTTTATAATTCCGTCATCATTGAGATCACCTTTTAATGATGGAACTGTGATTGGTGGAGTAGTTGGGTTTGGTATTGATGAAGAGTTTAAAGCATCTGCTAAAGCTTTTTGTATTGCATAATATGCCGGTTTTTTCTGCCCGTTGTCATTGAAAATTAATGGAGCTATTGCTCTGTCTTCAGGAGAATCCGGATTTATACGCCATGACTGAGAATCCCTTATGCCCCATACCTGGAGGGCTCTGCAGTAAGGTTGTTCTGCACATGCTTTTGCTATCCACCCGTATATTTCAGCCTGTTTTGCAAGTCCGGCCTGTGTTGTATCTGAACAGCCTACATCCATTTCAGTTACATAACTTTCAACGCCTATATCTGCTAATTTCTGCATTTGATCAGCAAATCTTTGGGCATCTGCCTCAGTAAAGCTAGGTCCCAAATGCATTTGAAAACCCACACCGTCAATTGGAATGTTGCGGCTCTTAAAATCCTTTACCATTGCATAAACACCATCAAATTTGGCAGGTCTGGTTTCTAAATCATATTCGTTATACACTAGTTTAGCATTTGGATCAGCTTTGCGAGCAGCAATAAATGCATCCTCAATATACTGTTTGCCCTGCTTTTGTCCAAAGACAGAAGCACCATCCTGACCATTGGATCCAATTGCATTAATACGATATGTTCCATCTTTTTGAAATGCTTCATTTACAACATCCCAGGCATAAATTTTACCTTTATAATGTGTACCGACAGCATTTATGTATGATTCCATCATGCTCTTGGTTCCGTCTACCCAGCCTGGGTTATACTTATGCCACACAAAAGCATGACCATGAACAACCATATCATTGGCTTTGGCGAAATTAACCAAACTATCCCCGCCGCTGTAATTATACTGACCTCTGCTTGGAGATATTGTGCCAATTTTCATGTTATTCTCACATGTAACAATATCAAATTCTTTTTTTACAATATCTTGGTCACTAATGCTAAAATTTCCCGGGATCGCAGCACCGACATAAAATTCATGGCCTTTAGCCCTTATTTTTTCTGCTAAAACACGAAGAGGCTGATTGTTTGTGGATCCTGAAGGTTGTACAGAAGGTTGTGTTGAAGGCTTTATAGAAGGCTGGGTTGAAGGCTTTATAGAAGGCTGGGTTGAAGGCTGTGTTGAGGGAGCTGGGCCGCCGACATTAAGATTCATTTTAGTCATATCAGCTTTTCCGCTGCTTTGATATCCCTCTACAACCATTGAGACTTCGTACATCTTGCCCATCTTCATTCCTTTAGCTTCCCATGCTTTAAAGTGTTCGCTGACACTTATGGTTCCGCTTGTTCTTTTAGATGTGCATATACTCCAATACTGCTGAAAAGTTGTGTTACCCTTAATAGAAGGTCCAGTTCTGGAGTTTTGGTATATTTCATATGTACGTCCATCAACAGTAACTGTTCCCTTCATCGCTATACCATTTCCCGGTGGCTTCCAGGTACCATAGCTATCTATAATGTAATATTCTACAAGAGGATCTTCCGTCCACCCATAGACAGCCATGTATGAGTTGCCGTTGGGCTGGTAGTTGCAAGAGTAGTCAATTGAGATATTACCATATTCCTGATAAGTCTTTGTAGAGCCTAGTTTCTTACCGGTACGGAATAATATATTATTGATGTTACTCCATGAGCAACTAAATGTGCCACCCCCATTGAGTGTCATAGTACCGGTACCGTTATCTTTCCAATATTCATAGTTATAGCCGTCAATGGTACCGGTGGCATTTGATGTAAGCGTTGTGGCTGCTTGTACGGTCGCTGGAAACAAGGAAAACAACATGGCAAGACTCATAAAGATTGAAAAAACTACCTTCATTCTCTGTTTCATTTTACACTCTCCTTTCGCTTTTGAACTTTTGTTTAACTATAAAACTTCACCTTCTTTCTATAAATTTGTACTACGGAAAAATATGTTATATTATGAATGTATCATAAGTAATAACATATTTCCATAAGACTTTTTTTACTAGAAAATAAAACCTCTAATTGGATTACTATTAAAAAACTGTTAAATTAAATAAGAAAAGATGAATACAAGAACGGTAGCTTGTATTGAGCTTAAAAAGCAGGGATTCCAGCAAAACTCCGGCACACGATATTCAGCAAGAAACCTCGCATAGTAAGGTCCTGCCTAAATAAAATGCTGAAACAGCATTTTTTAAAAAACTCTTTATAAAGGGTATAGGCAGAAAGTGGGTTCATGCTTTTACCGTAATCTTGCAGTATTGAGTTATTGCAGTATTCTATATTTATGATATAATTAAATATATGTTCTTTTTTATTTTCATGCTATTAAAATTTAATATTTTTTCCTAATTTTATTATGATTATTACTATTCTATTCTAATATTATCAATCTGGTAATAGGCATTAAGTTTAAATTAGCAGTGAATCATGAGTGATGCATTATATTCGACTGGAGATGAAGAATATGAAAGATTTCAAATGGTATACACTGTTTTTAATTATATTATGTTTGAATCTAATTATGGTGTCTTGTGGAAGACCAGATACGAGTAAAACATCAGGAGCAAAGAAACTCACGGTAGGATTTTCACAAGTGGGTGCAGAATCTGTATGGAGGATTACCAATACAATTTCAATAAAAAAGGCAGCTGAAGAAGCCGGAATAAATCTTATATTTAAGGATGCACAGCAGAAACAGGAAAATCAGATTACTGCCATCCGTTCATTTATTGCCCAAAAGGTAGATTTCATTGCATTTTCGCCAGTCGTTGATAATGGATGGGATGTAGTGCTGATGGAAGCAAAAGATGCAGGCATACCTGTTATTCTGGTTGACCGCAAGGCCAATGTTGAGCAGTCACTGTATGTTACGTTAATTGGTTCAGATTTTTATGAAGAAGGGGTAAATGCCTGTAAGAGAATGGCTAAGCTTCTAAATGAAACTGGAAATATTGTAGAAATCCAAGGAAATACAGGCTCGGACCCTGCAATAAAAAGAAAAAAGGGGTTTCAAGATCAGCTTGTAAACTATCCTAATATGAAAATTGTTAAATCAGAGACAGGAGATTTTTTTAGGCAAAGAGGCAAAGAAGTGATGGCATATTTTTTGAAGGATGATGCAAAAAAGATAGATGCGGCATTTATACATAATGATGACATGGCTTTGGGTGCAATTGAAGCAATTGATGAATACGGATTAAGACCTGGCAAGGACATTAAGATAGTATCAGTGGATGCAGTTTCGCAGGATATATTCAACGCAATTTTGGAAGGCAAATCTAATGTTACTGTAGAGTGCAGTCCAAATCTCGGTCCGCAGTTATTTGAAACCATCAAAAAAATTGCCTCGGGTGAAAAGGTGGAGAAGTGGATCAAAACAAATGAGGGAATTTTTGATATGGAAAATGCCAAAGAAAAGTTAGAATTACTCAAACAGCAATGATTGAGTTTATCCGAGTAAGGGATGGTGGATTGTGATAAAATTCAATTTTCCGATAACTTTGAAATCAAAGATTCATTCTATAGAAGAAAAAATCAATGATCAAGTGAATCGAGCCAGGTTACCAATTCGGAAGAAAATATTTTTTTCATTCCTGATTTTAATTTTTTTATTAACTTATCTATCAGCCATGATATATAAAAGTGCTTATGACAATGAGACGAAATATAATAGGATTATAACAAATCTTACAACTGCAAACAGCATTATAACAGTGGCCAAGGATGAGCTCTCTCCGGAAATTAGAGAAATATGTTATGGTAGACAAAAATTTCAGGATGGTAGGCATATTGAAATCATTCAAAGTATCAAAAAAAATCTGGAGGATATTTCAAAGAATGTCGAAACAGATGAAAGCAAAGCAAAAATAGGAACTGTAAAGAGTACGGTCGCTACATTAGAGGAACAGATCGATAAAATAGGTCAAAAGATAAAAGCAAACAAGTCATTTACAGAGATTTCGGCATCATGGGAAAATCTCAATGTAATTATCAATACCATGAGTGATAATATACAGGATTTCCTTCTCAATGAGCTGAATTATTGTGAATTAGTCAAGGCACAAGTACATAATGAATTTAAAATCAATGGTATCATTAATATTATCTATATCATAGGAGTCATTGTTTTATCATTGTTCATTTCATTTATTATATCCAATAATATTTCGATGCCTGTAAAAAAACTTTGCAAAATGACGTCGATGGTTGCAGCTGGTAATCTCAATGTGGATGAAATCAATGTAAGCTCAAATGATGAAATTGAGGAGCTGGCAAAATCGTTTAATGTGATGATGAGCAAACTCAAGGAAAGGACCAGCCAGCTTACACAATCCAATGATATGCTTCAAAGAACCAATGAACAGCTGGTTGAAGTAAATCAACAGCTTGATGAATATTCAAAACAAAGTATGAATGACAATATTATGCTGAAAAAAACATTAGAGACCCTTCAGATAACTCAGGCACAACTTGTTCAGTCTGAAAAGATGACTGCTACGGGCAGGTTGGTAGCTGGTATTGCACATGAAATCAATACACCTATTGGGATTGTACTTACTGCATCTTCACACCTTAATAACAAAACCGAGGAGTTCACATCATTGGTCCATAGTGATCACATAAAAAAATCCCAACTTGTAGATTATGCTGATATGTGTGTTAAAACAACAGAAATCATTCAGATTAATTTGAAAAGAGCGGCAAAACTTGTTTCAAGCTTTAAACAGGTTACGGTGGATCAGGTATCTGAAGAAAAGAGACCGTTTTATGTTAAAGAGTATTTTGAAATGATTGTTTTTTCATTACAGCCTCAATTTAAAAAAACACGACTTGTTATAAATCTTGAATGTGATCCGTCTTTGATGATCGATAGTTTTCCTGGTGCTTTTTCACAAATACTCACCAACTTTTTGATGAATTCTTTACTGCATGCATATGGTGAAGATGATGAGGGTATTATCAAGATTGAATTTAAGAAAGAGGAATCTATGTTCATTTTAATATACTCTGATGATGGGCAGGGAATCAGAGAAGATGATTTAGGGAAAATATTTGATCCTTTCTTCACGACAAAAGGATGGGGCGTCGGTACGGGTTTGGGATTGAATATTGTTTACAACATTGTAACAAAAATGCTGAGGGGTTCTATTGTGTGTGAAAGCACCGTTGGGGATGGGGTGACCTTTATTATTGATTTCCCCTGTTAATTGGTTGAATCATGATGTTGGTCAGTCGTTTGAAAATCTTGATTGTCATTTCATAATGAAGCAAAAGTGTGATATTAAAAAATAAGCTACTATAACCACCTTCCAGCCTATCTCAAAAAGTTATTATGTGGATTTCTTTATGTAAGGTTTATATTTAATCGTGAATATTAAGTTCCTGATTGTGATGTGCTTCCCGTGAGGCAGACAGTTAAAAAGATAAAACTGTTTATCACAATGAGGAGCTTTTTTCTTTCAAGGTGTAAATAAGGTGTATATAAGCTAAGAAAGAGAAAATATAATTAGTCAATAATCTTGAAACTGCTTATTTACAACGAGTCGGAGTGAGAGGACTCGAACCTCCGGCTTCTTGGTCCCGAACCAAGCGCTCTACCACCTGAGCCACACCCCGATTTATTATAAAAATTAATTGATTTTTAAAAGACATTATATATTATAAAGTATTTAGCAAGAAATCTCAAGAATATTTTAATGGTAAAAAGAAAATATTGCAATTATTATATAAATTGCTAATATTTAAGTAAGGAATGACTATAGAGATGTTTTGGAAGGAGAATTAGTATGAATAGACCAGTTATCGGTATAACAATGGGAGATCCGGCAGGCATAGGACCTGAAATAGTTTTAAAAGCAATGAAAAACAGTGAATTATATTGCATATGCAAGCCTTTGGTGATAGGAAATGCGGAGATTTTAAATAGAGCTGACGCAATCGTTAAGTCGGGGCTAAACATCAATGTTGTTACTGATGCTGAAAAAGGAAGCTATTGCTGTGGTACTGTAGATGTTATTGACATTGAAGGGGTTAATATCAGCGGAATTAAGTTCGGACAGGTATCAAGCGATGCCGGTTGGGCTGCATACAAGACAATAGAAAAATCTGTTGAGTTGGCCAAGGAAGGGCATATCACAGCTATTGCTACAGCACCGATAAATAAGGAAGCAATAAAAAAAGCCAATATAGATTTTATCGGACATACTGAAATGCTGGCAGGTCTTACAGCAACCAATGATCCACTAACCATGTTTCAGGTTGGAAACCTTAGGGTGTTTTTTCTTTCCAGGCATGTATCACTAAAAAAAGCTTGTGATTTGGTTACGAAAGACAGAATAATAAATTATGTTATGAGACTTTATAATGCGTTAAAAGTACTTGGCGTAGACAGAAAGAAAATTGCCATTGCAGGGCTCAATCCCCACAGCGGTGAACATGGTCTTTTTGGGGATGAAGAAGTTAGAGAAATAGAGCCTGCTGTAGAGTATTTAAGGGATAAGAGAATAGATGTAGAAGGGCCTATAGCTGCCGACTCAGTATATTATCTGGCACTAAAAGGTAAGTATGATGCTGTTCTGTCACTTTATCATGATCAGGGACATATTGCTACAAAGATGGTTGATTTTGAAAGAACAATTTCTTTGACAATCGGACTCCCTTTCTTAAGAACATCTGTTGATCATGGAACTGCTTTTGATATTGCGGGTAAAGGCCTGGCGAGCTCTGTAAGTATGGAGGAGGCCATAAGGCTTGCAGTAATTTACGGTAAAAAATACTCTGCATGAAAAGTTCATTTTTCGGAACAAATGAATTAAGGGAATGATTAAATATTTCGCATATTATTACACAATATACCATAACATCAATAAAATTACTTAATCATATGCCATTGCTTGCCTTGAAGTAAGTTTATGTTGCTAAAAATCATTATATTGGGTATTATAAGTAGTGGGAGAATATAATATGATAAATAAAATAAGTGATGAAATACTATTAAGTGTTGAAAAGCCTTCTAGATATACGGGCAATGAATGGAACAGTATTAAAAAAGATATTTCCAACATAAAGATACGTTTTGCATTTTGTTTTCCAGATGTTTATGAAGTAGGAATGTCACATTTGGGAATGAAAATATTGTATCATCTTATTAATAAAAGGGATGATGCATATTGTGAAAGGGTATTTGTCCCTTGGGTTGATATGGAAGCAAAAATGAGGGAAAAGAGTATTCCTCTATTTGCATTGGAAACCAAAAGTCCTGTTAAAGATTTTGATATATTGGGTTTTACCCTGCAGTATGAGATGTGTTATACAAACATACTAAATGCACTTGACCTTTCGGGGATACCCGTTTTAAGCAGTGAAAGAACTAATAAACATCCATTTGTATGTGCAGGAGGACCATGTGCTTACAATCCCGAGCCTTTAGCTGAGTTTATAGACTTTTTTGTGTTGGGTGAGGGCGAAGAGGTTTTGCATGATGTACTTGATGCATATTCTTTATGGAAAGATCAAAATGCTTCAAGGCAAGAATATTTAGAAAAAATTTCTAAAATTGAAGGCGTTTATGTACCTTCATTTTATGATGTAAAATATAAAGAAGACGGAACTATTGAAAAGTTTATACCCAAGAAAAAGGATTATCCTGAGGTTATAAAGAAAAGAATAATAAAAGATCTGGATAATACATTTTTCCCAGAAGAAATCATAGTTCCATTTACTGATATAGTTCATGACAGGGTTATGCTGGAGCTTTTCAGAGGCTGTATTAGAGGCTGCAGATTCTGTCAGGCAGGTTTTATATACAGACCTGTCAGGGAAAGAAGCACTGAAAAACTATCGGAGACTGCAAAAAAATTAATAGATAGTTCGGGGTACGATGAAATATCCCTTACTTCCTTAAGTACAAGCGATTATACCAATTTGCCAGACTTGACCGGGAAGCTTATCGAGGAGATGGAAAAGAGAAAGGTTAATCTTTCGTTGCCATCCCTTAGAATAGATTCTTTTTCTCTTGATTTAATGGAGAAGGCACAGAAAGTTAGAAAAAGCGGACTTACCTTTGCTCCGGAGGCAGGAACTCAGAGGCTTAGGGACGTAATTAATAAGGGAGTTACTGAGGAGGATCTGATAAAATCCGCTACACTGGCATTCAGCGGCGGATGGAATGGGGTCAAGCTCTATTTTATGATTGGACTACCTACAGAAACAATGGAAGATGTAGAAGGCATTGCTGATCTTGGAAACAAGGTTGTGGATGCGTATATGAGCGTTCCTAAGGAGAAAAGAGGAAAAGGGCTTAATGTTACCATCAGCACTTCTTCTTTTGTACCTAAGCCCTTTACACCATTTCAATGGGAGCCTCAGGATTTCATTGAAACATTTACCGAGAAGCAAAAGACATTAAAAAGTAAGATTAAAAATAAATATATAAGCTATAACTGGCATGACTCCAAGCTCAGCCTTTTAGAGGCGGTTTTTGCCAGAGGTGACAGACGCTTATGCAAGGTTTTGTTAAGAGCTTGGGAAAAAGGATGCAAATTTGATGCGTGGGGCGAGCATTTTAAGTACGATGCGTGGATGGAAGCTTTTTTGGAAAACGGTGTAGATGTACATTTTTATGCAAATAGGAAAAGAAGCTACGATGAGATACTACCGTGGGATCACATAGATATTGGCGTTTCAAAAGACTTTTTCATTAATGAAATGGAAAAGGCAAAAGCTGAGGAATTGACATCCAATTGCAGGACGGGATGTTCTGGCTGTGGGCTGCTGTTTTTGAGGGAGGAGTCTGTATTGAATAGTATAAGGGTTAAGTTTGTACGTGGGGAAGAGGTTAAATATATATCCCATCTTGATATGATGAAGCTTTTTGAAAGGGCAGCAAGAAGGTCGAACCTTCCAATATCATACTCCCAGGGCTTTAACCCTCATCCTAATATGGTATTTGGATTGCCTTTATCTGTCGGTGTTACGAGTGAAAGTGAGTATGGGGACTTTGAACTTTCATACAGCATGGAGCCAAGTGAATTTTTAAATCAATATAACGGCAATTTGCCTGATGGACTAAAGATAATGGATGCAATGGATAAAACTACAAAATCCAATATTATGGCGACTATAGCTGCTGCTGATTATGAAATTCTTGTATCTTCCGATAAGAAATATGGTATGGATTTTATAAATGGTACCATTAGTAATATAATGTCCAAGGATAATATATTTGTGAGCAAGGAAAGTAAGAAGAGTAAAAAGGATGTGGATATAAGGCCAATGATCCATAGTCTTAAGGCTATGATGATATATAATTTGGAAAATGGTGCTGATCATAGTGACATAAAAAGCAATGAGGAATTGATTTCTAATCCCTTTATGATTAATTACATTAAAGGGCTTTATAAATATGAACCAGGAATTTTAAGCTACGATGTAAAGAATTTATTCTGCATTTCTGCAAAACTGAGTGCCGGAAGCAAGTCTAATTTAAAACCGGATTTATTGATTTCAGCTTTTAATTTATTGTCAAATATGGAGTTAAAACTTGTAAAAGTTCATAGAACAGGGCTTTATATTGAGAGAGATAGCAGGATACTAAATCCTATGAGTCAAGATGCCTTGTCTTGAAGCTTAAGGAGGTTGAAATGTGGTTAATGAGATTATAGTAGATATCGGACTTGAAGAAAACAGAGTAGCAGTGTTAGAAGATAAGGAGCTTGTAGAGATATACATTGAGCGACCTCACCAGGAAAGGCTTGTAGGTAACATATACAGGGGGAAGGTAAGCAGTGTCCTACCAGGTATGCAAGCTGCTTTTATTGACATAGGGTATGAAAAAAATGCATTTTTATACGTAGGAGATGCAGTTTCACAAAAAGAATTTACAGAAGAAGACGATGATGTCTATCATGAATTAAGGGGATATAATATTGATGAGCTTTTAAGGCCAGGACAGGAGATTACTGTGCAGGTGACGAAGGAGCCTATTGGAACCAAGGGGCCAAGGGTCACCACACACATAACCTTGCCTGGAAGACAGCTGGTTTTGCTGCCTAATGCTGATTACATAGGTATTTCCAGAAGGATTGAGAATGAGGAAGAGCGAAACAGGCTAAAGAAAATGGCCGAAAAAATCAAGCCTAAAGGAATGGGACTTATTGTAAGGACGGCATATGAGAGCAAAAGTACTGAAGACTTATCAAGTGATCTGAACTTCCTCATTAAGCTTTGGGAGAAAATAAAGCAAAAGGAGAGAAGCGGGCCTACACCGAGGTGTATTCATAAGGATATAAGCCTTATTTACAGGGCAGTAAGGGATTTGTTTACATGGAATGTGGATAAATTTATAATTAATGACAGACAGGAATACTCAAAGGTTTTAGAGCTTGTTGAAATGGCTTCCCCTGCACTTAAATTGCGGGTTGAGTATTTCAGCAAAAGTATCGATCTTTTTGAATATTACCAAATTGAACCTAAAATATCCAAAGCACTTGCCAGGAAAATATGGTTAAAGTGCGGAGGTTACCTGGTTTTGGATCATACTGAAGCACTGACGGTTATAGATGTTAATACAGGTAAATACGTTGGCGGAAGCAATTTGGAAGATACCGTCCTTAAGACTAATCTTGAGGCTGCAAAGGAGATAGCAAAACAGTTAAGGCTAAGAGATATTGGAGGCATCATAATCATTGACTTCATTGATATGAGGGAGCCTCAGCATCAGCAGCAGGTTATGGATACATTGAAGCAGGCTTTGAAAAGAGACCGGACAAAGACTACTGTTGTTGGGATGACCGGGCTAGGGCTCATAGAAATGACGAGAAAGAAAATAAGGCAAGGGCTTGCCTCGGTTATGCATTCCGACTGCCCTTACTGTGATGGTATAGGAAAGATATTGTCACCTGAGTCCATCGCTAGAAATGTTGAGAAAGAAATAAACAGATACTTTACTCAAACTATAGCAAATGCAATACAAGTTGAGGTTCATCCTTCAGTCGCAGCTATTCTTACAGGTGCGGATGGACAATCACTTTCAAGGATGGAGAAAACATTCAATAAAAGGATTGTAGTTAAGGAATCCAAAGAGGTTAAACACGAGGAGATAAAGATAAAAGAGATTGACATCAATTCACTGTTGTGATAATATATTTTGGTGGCCGCACGGCAAAGGCATTAAATGCAATTTTATTAGGTTGCTGCCCAGGCTGGCGAGTTTTGGATTAAGGAGGTGTTCCAATGTACGCTGTTATTGAAACTGGTGGAAAACAGTACAAGGTTCAAGAAGGTGATGTTGTTTTCATTGAAAAGCTTACTGCAGATGAAGGAGCAGCTGTTACTTTTGATAAGGTTCTTGCTGTATCAAAAGAAGGTGGCGTAAGCTTTGGCAGTCCGTTAGTTGCTAATGCAACTGTAAGTGGTAAGGTTTTATCACACGGAAAAGATAAGAAAATTATCATTTTCAAATATAAGCCTAAAAAAGGTTATAGGAAGAAACAAGGACATAGACAACCATACACAAAGGTTCAGATTGAAAAGATCAATGCCTAATAGGTTGTGGTCCTGAAAAAGGATTTTATGGTTAAGATTCATATAGTCAGGGATAAGGAAGGGTTTATCCGGGAATACGAGATTAAAGGACATGCGGGATCAGGTAAACATGGACAGGATATCGTGTGTGCAGCTGTTTCGGTTATTGCTTATACGGGTATAAATGCCCTGGATGAGTTGGCTGGCATCAAGCTTTATGAGGATAATGGCACTAATCGGTTCATTGAAAAAGATGGATATATGAAGTGTGTATTACCTTGTGATATTGATCCTGAAAAGAGACAAACCGTTAAAGTTATCCTTGATACTATGGCAGTAGGATTTAAACAATTGATAGAAACACCTGAATATAGAAGGTATGTATCGATTTTGGATGAGGAGGTGTAGATGTGATTAGAGTTAATTTACAATTGTTCGCCCATAAAAAAGGGGTTGGTAGCTCCAGAAACGGACGTGACAGTGAATCTAAAAGACTTGGTGTCAAAAGAGGTGACGGTCAGTTCGTACTTGCAGGAAACATTCTTGTAAGGCAAAGAGGAACGAAGATTTATCCGGGGACAAACGTGGGAATCGGTAGTGATGATACACTCTATGCACTGGTAGATGGAAAGGTTAAGTTCGGAAGACTTAACAAAGATAAAAAGCAGGTTAGTATAGTTCAAGCATAATATTAAAACAAAAATCCCGGTTAATCCGGGATTTATTTGTATCCAGAGAATTATTGTGTAGAATATACCATAATTTCTCACAACAACAATCAAAGTTGAAAAAATCATTTCATGATTTTTTATAATGTTTTGTGGAATAATAAACTGATTGCTATTTCATTGTAGTCGGTAATAGGAGTTGAAAACCCATGTTTATAGACAGTGCACGTATATATATAAAAGCCGGTGACGGCGGAAACGGTGTAGTATCTTTCCACAGAGAGAAATATAAGCCTTCGGGAGGGCCTGATGGCGGCGATGGAGGTAATGGCGGTGATGTTGTTTTTGTTGTTGACGAAGGCAGCAGGACATTAGCCGATTTTAGATATAAGAGGCATTATAAGGCGGATGCCGGGCAGGATGGAGGAGCTGCAAACTGCACAGGTAGAAGTGCTGAAGATCTTATAGTAAAGGTACCTCAGGGTACTGTAGTTAAAGATGAGGAAACAGGCAGGATTATTGCTGATCTGACGAAACCGGGGCAAACTGCAATTATAGCCAAGGGCGGCAGGGGAGGTAAAGGGAACCAGCACTTTGCAACACCTACAAGGCAAATTCCCAGCTTTGCAAAAGCAGGCGATCAGGGAGATGAAAAATGGGTTTTGCTTGAGTTAAAACTTTTGGCGGATGTAGGGCTTTTAGGTTTCCCCAATGTAGGTAAGTCTACCCTTTTATCTGTTGTATCGGCGGCTAAACCCAAGATTGCAGACTACCACTTTACTACAATAGAGCCCAACTTAGGAGTTGTTAGCATGCCCGGCATTGATAGCTTTGTCATTGCCGACATACCTGGGCTTATAGAGGGTGCCCATGCAGGAACGGGACTTGGGCATGAGTTTTTAAGGCATGTTGAAAGAACCAAATTACTTATACATGTAGTTGATATTTCAGCAACAGAGTATAGAGATCCTGTTGAAGATTTTAAGATAATAAATGAAGAGTTAAGGAAATACAACCAGCAGCTTTCTGAGAGACCTCAGATAGTGGCAGCAAATAAAATGGATGTTACAGGTGCTGAGGATAACCTGAAAAAGTTTCGCGATGCAATAGAGCCCCTTGGGTATAGAGTTTTCCCCATATCTGCTGCATCAAAACAGGGTATAAAAGATCTCATATATGCTGCTGCAGAAATGCTTAAGACCATACCGGACAGTATTCTGATATCTGAAACAGAAACTGAAGTTGTGTACACTGCAGAGGAAGAAAAGCCTTTTGAGATAAGAAGAGAGAACAACACCTTCATAGTGGAGGGCAAGTGGATAAAGAAATTGGTTGCATCAACCAACTTTGGAAACTATGAATCACTGCAGTATTTTCAAAGAGCCATTAAAAAGAAAGGTATCGTTGATGAGTTGGAGAAGCTGGGCGTTAATGAAGGCGATACTGTTAAGGTTCATGACTGGGAATTTGAGTATATGAGATAAAATGGAAAAATAGGACTAAAGTAGTACTAAAATAGGACTATAGAATATTAATATCATACTGGACAAGTTATATTTCTATGATGTAAAATATTTATATAAATATACTTAATTTAGTAAATAGTAATTTTGTTATGAATACGGTGAGGGGATAGAATGTAGTTCTATCCTTTTTTAATCCGGCTATAGTAAATTATATGTATGTTAAAAGTGTTAATAATCTTGTATGTATTACTTTTAATGTATATAAAGATTTAACGGACTTTAATTAATTAAGGAGTGCAAGGAATGTTAACAGGAAAACAAAGAAGCTTTTTAAGGGCATTGGCAAATGACGTTGAACCTATTTTTCAGATAGGAAAGGGAGGTTTAAACGACAATATGATTATACAATTTAACGATGCCTTAGAAGCAAGAGAGCTTGTTAAAGTATCGGTTTTAAAGAATTCTCTTGAAGATACCAAGGAATTATGTAATGAGGCTGCAAGGCTTACAGGTGCAGATGTTGTACAGGTTATAGGCAAAAAGTTTGTTTTATATAAAGAATCAACTAAAAATAAGGTCATTGACTTGCCATAGATAAATGTAAAGCAGAAGTAACAACAAAAACAACATAGAGCATTATAGTAAATATATATAGAACCATATACATTGAATTAACATAAACTATTCTGGAAAAGTAATTATTTAGTACTTGTTTTAGAAGTAGAGGTTAGTCCCAGGCTATATCCTAGGGTTGAAAAAAGAATGTAAGATGGGAGAATTGCTATGAGTGAAGAGTTGTTTGAAAGTTGCAAAGAGCAAGATTTTAACGGTACTGTTGAATCATCAGTATTAATTGACAAGATTGAAGAAGCATACAAGGTCTATGAATCTTGTGAAACGTCTCTAGATAAATGGATAGATGATTATGGCGAGTATAAGATTGCCAAACTCAGATTGGAGTTTTTAAGGCATGAGTTGATTAATTTAATAAAAGCCGCTGAAGAAAAAGGAATTGATGTAGGTGATGATATTAAGAGTGCATTTTTTAAAGAACTTGAGGATGAAAGCCCCAAGCTTTGAAGAAATATTAGGGTATATAATGCCCTAATATTACATAAGTTAGACTTTATTTCTATTTTGCATGAGTATTTCGATGATTTCCGAGTAAATTTCCTGCGGGAATGATTGGAAGTTATCACAAATTTTACGGGCATCGCTTTTAGTTCCAACAGTTATATTTAAGTTTATAAGTGAAAAATCATCCTCATTTATCTTGCATGTCACTACAAATTGGTTGTCATTCTCAGGCGAAAAATCTGAAATTACAGAGGTTTCATTTTTAATCTTTTTTCGTATACTTGATGAAGCTTCATCTATCCTGCTTTTTACACCTAAAGGAATGTGATTTATGAAATAGTTCAATATTTCTCTACCTTTATCGGTAATTCTAAAATATACCTTTCCCTCTGTGCTTTCGGATTGTAAAAGGTTTTGCTTGCATAGATCAAGTAAAAACTGCTGAAAATAGAAGTAATTCATAAACCTGTTTTCAAGAATTATTTTAGTAATCTGGGTATTGCTAACCGGTACGTTTATTTTATTTATAACATATAGTAAAATTAGTTTTTTTTCTGCTAATTCTTGATTTTCTTCAAAATACATTGATGCCTCCATACATTGTTTGATATTATATTAATATTAAATATGAACAATGAAAGTTAATTTATTGCTTTCAATTATTATAAATATTATTCATTATATTATAATTATTATACTATATTAAAAGTGATAAATCTATTACATTTGTCTTAAGCAAATCTCGTTAAACTGTTCGTTATTTGCTCCGCCAAATGGAGAGGACCAATCGCTTTTCGTTCAGAAAGGATATCATGAAAATTACAGCCGTAGAATTGGAAAACTATATTCAGGACCTTGGTGCCACTTTCGTTGGATTCTCAGATGTTTCATCTGCGGTAGGACCGCAGTTGGAAAAGTATCCATATGCTATAACAGTTGGAATAAGGTTATCTTCTTCTATTATAGATGAAATTGATAATAAGCCTACATTTACCTATTTTAGCCACTACAGATCTGTTAATTTTTTTATAGACCAACTTACATTAAAGATTATGTTATTTTTGCAGGAAAAAGGGTATAATGCATATACAGTACCTGCATCACAATCTATTCCTGATGCAGTAGTGCCTTACAGTGGCGTATTTCCCCACAAGACAGGTGCTGTTTTAGCCGGATTGGGCTGGATTGGAAAGAACGGACTTTTTATACACAGGGATTATGGACCGGCAGTCAGATTGGGTACAGTATTGACGGATCTGGAGCTCAAATCCCCAAATGATGTTATGGAAAGCCAATGCGGTGAGTGCAGCAAATGTGTTAAGGCATGTCCTGCTTACGCTTTAACAGGTAGTCAGTGGCGTATTGGAATGGACCGCAGTGCTGTAATCGATGCCAGAGCTTGTTCTACCTATATGAATAGCAATTTCAAGCATATAGGAAGGGGGTCGGTTTGCGGAATATGTATAAACGTTTGCCCCTACAGGAAAGCTGCTAAATAGGCATGGGATTATTCTAGAGAGGAAGCAGGGATTACTATGAACGTTTATGACACAATTAACAACAGGGTTAGTATAAGATCCTATAAAAGTGACAAAGTTGAACTGGAAAAGGTGAAAAAAATTATTGATGTTGCCTGCATGGCACCATCTTGGGGAAACAAACAATGCTGGAGATTTATTATAGTCGATAGTATGGTTGAAAAAAATCTACTGGGTAAAGCTTCAAACCAGCCGGTTATTGCAAAGGCGTGTATTGAAGCACCATATGTTATTGTACTATGTGCGAACCCCAAGGAGTCAGGGGTTAAAAATGGAATTGAGTACTATGCGTTTGATAGTGCTTTGGCCATGGAAAACCTCGTGTTGGCGGCAATGGCAGAAGATTTGTCTACATGTGTGGTAGGATGGTTTGATGAAAGAGTTGTTAAAGGAATATTAAACATACCTGAAAATATAAAAGTGATTGCATATACACCATTAGGATATGCCAATGAAATACCAAAGCATTCTACCAGAAAGAAACCGGAGCAGACCGTTTTTTACAACACATGGGAAGCACCGCTTAAGAATGGCTAGAAAATATCCAATAAATTTAATACCTAAATGGAGAAACGAAAATGGCTAAACAATTATGGAAACCATCAACAATATTAAATCCTGTGCCAGCTGTTCTAGTAACATGTGCAGACAAAGATGGGAAACCCAATGCTATAACTATAGCATGGGCTGGTACAATCAACTCCAACCCGCCCATGTTATCCATATCAGTAAGAAAGGAGAGGTATTCACATGGTTTGATTAAGGAGAAGGGCCAATTTGTGGTAAACCTTACAACTGAGGAGCTTGCATTTGCTACAGATTTTTGCGGAGTAAAATCGGGCAGAGATATGGATAAATTTAAGCACCTGAAATTGAATACCTTAAAAGCATCTGTAGTTGATGTACCTCTTATAAAGGAGAGTCCTGTAAATATTGAATGCATAGTCAAACAGGTGCTGGAATTAGGATCTCATGATATGTTTTTGGCAGAAATTGTTGCAGTGAATGTAGATGAGGAATTATTAAATGATGAGGGAAAGCTGTGTATTGAAAAAGCCAGGCTTATATGTTACTCTCATGGTGAGTACTGGAGCCTTAAAAAATCATTAGGCTATTTTGGTTATTCAGTAACAAAAAGAAAGAACATTAAGAGACGCAGAACTTCAAATAAATCTGCAAAGAAATAAGGCTATTATGAAAAAAATATATATATGAAAGGCGGTAATTATAATGTCATTGATCAATAACGTAGGAAAGAAGATTACGGGTGCAGGAAAGGTTGCAATAAAAGCTTCCGGAAATATGGTGCAGATAACAAAGCTCAATATGGCTATCAAATCAGAGGAGAGCAAGATTCAAGGATACATGGCGGAAATAGGAAGTGCTATATTTGATAAGTACAAAGAAGGAAAAGATATAGATTCGGATGTAAAGACCAACTGCGAAGAGATTGAGAATTGCATCAAAGCCATTGATGAATTAAGGCTAAAGATAATTGATGTAAGAGACCTTAAAAAATGCCCTGGATGCGGTAATGAAATCGATAAGGACGATGTTTTCTGTTCTAAGTGCGGAACAAAGGCTGATTAATATTTGTTTCCAAAATCACTTTGTCATTTTGTTTACCGACTACATAAGCTATATTAAAACGAACGGTTTTAACATATTTTGTTATTTTGTGATAGGCAAACGATAAGAATGATTGATATTAATAGATTTGCGACAGAAAAATGCAATTGATTTATCACTTTTAATTTAGACATAAAATAGGACAGTGGAGTCAATCAAACTCACTGTCCTATTATTATACTTATAAACAACAATTGATTGTTATTATCTTATTTTGTAGCAAGAACCTTCTTAAGCTTAGCAAACCTTGGAAGTCCATCTTCTAATGGAGGGCATGATTCTCCCTGGATCAAAGGAAGTGCATAGTCTATGAATTCCTTGTTTAATCCGTTACCTTCTTTGTTTATCCACTCTCTTGGAATTTTCTTTTCAGTGTTTGCAACATCTGTGAGGTTCAAGAGCTTAATGTTGCACTTGTAAACAGGTCCTGCTTCTCTTTCAAAAGCTACCATGTAGTCAGTCTTGCCTTCAATAGCATATTTAACAGCCATTTGACCTGCAAGATATGCTTCGTTAACGTCAGTCAATGAAGCAACGTGTGCAGCTGCTCTTTGCAACAGGCTGAACTCTATTCCTCTAACCTTTTTAGCGATTTTTTCTTTAACTATGTTAGCGAGTATGGAAGCTGTTCCACCTAACTGAGCATGTCCGAAGGAGTCTTTTGCAAGATTGGCACCCATTTCTGCTACATAAGTACCTTTTGCATCTCTACAACCTTCTGAAACAGCTATTATAACTTTTCCTGTTTCCTTGTATACTTTGTTTGTATCTTCTAAGAATTGCTCCATGCTAAAAGGAATTTCAGGCAAGTATATAAGGTCAGGTCCATTTCCTTTGTAAGCTGCAAGAGCTGCAGAAGCTGTTAACCAACCTGCATTTCTTCCCATTACTTCCAAAACTGTAATCATACCTGTATCATAAACTCTTGCATCATGATAAACTTCCATTGTAGATGTTGCGATATATTTTGCTGCACTTGCAAAACCTGGGCAGTGGTCTGTTCCATAAAGGTCATTGTCTATTGTCTTTGGAACACCCATAACTCTACACTCATAACCAACCTTCTGCATGTATTTGCTAACCTTGTTACAAGTATCCATTGAGTCATTTCCACCATTATAGAAGAAATACTTTATATTGTACTTTTTGAATACTTCAACAAGTCTCTTGTAATCTGTTTCATCTTCTTCAGCACTTTTAAGCTTGTAGCGAACAGAACCTAAAGCTGAAGATGGAGTAGTCTTTAAAAGATCCAATTCTTTAGGATCTTCCTGGCTCATATCATAAAACATTTCGTCGAGTATTCCCTTAATTCCATGAGCTGCACCATAAACTTTAGTAATACATGACTGCTTTAATGCTTCCTGAATAACACCTGCTGCACTGGCGTTTATAACTGATGTCGGTCCGCCAGACTGACCGAATATAGCTGCACCTACCAATTCACTCATTATGAGTACCTCCTTAAATATATGTAATTATTAGTTAATTTGCACGGTCACATTAAAATATAGCATAAGACAGATTAAAAAGCAATTCTATATTTGACATATATATTATGTCTTTGGGCAATAATTTTTATTATGCATTTTGATTTATAATTGGTTTATATCTAAATAATATTGGCGTATTTTAACAATTTAAATAACATACAAGCAAATTTATTGTGCATTTTATGGTTAAATTTTAAATAAACCCTTGATTTTGAAGATAAATCTGTTAAAATTAAATTTGGACTGACAAAAACTTAACAATGAGTAATGATATTAATAATAATAAATTATGAGGAGTGGATGATATGTCATTAGTTACAACAACAGAAATGTTTAAAAAAGCCTATGAAGGCGGTTATGCAATCGGTGCGTTCAATGTTAACAATATGGAAATAATCCAGGGTATAACAGAGGCTGCTAAAGAAGAAAAGGCACCTTTGATACTTCAGGTATCAGCAGGAGCAAGAAAGTATGCAAACCATACATACCTTGTAAAATTGGTAGAAGCTGCAATTCAGGAAACTGGTCTTCCAATAGCTTTACATTTGGACCACGGTGATACTTTTGAACTTTGTAAGTCATGTATTGATGGTGGTTTCTCATCAGTTATGATAGATGGATCACACCATTCATTCGAAGAAAACATCAAATTGACTAAACAGGTTGTTGATTATGCTCACGACAAAGGAGTAACAGTTGAAGGTGAATTAGGAAGATTAGCAGGTATCGAAGATGCAGTTAATGTTTCCGATAAAGATGCTGCTTTCACAGATCCTGACGAAGTTGAAGAATTTGTTAAGAGAACTGGAGTTGATTCATTAGCTATAGCTATTGGAACAAGCCATGGTGCATTCAAATTTAAAGGCGAAGCTAAATTGAGATTCGATATTCTTGAAGAAGTACAAAAGAGACTTCCTGGATTCCCAATAGTATTACACGGTGCATCATCAGTTATGCCTGAATATGTTGAAATAATAAACAAATTCGGCGGAAGCATGCCTGGTGCAAAGGGCGTTCCTGAAGATATGTTAAGACAAGCTGCTAAAATGGCTGTTTGTAAAATAAACATTGACTCAGACTTAAGACTTGCTATGACTGCTACAATCAGAAAGTATTTTGCTGAAAATCCATCACACTTTGACCCAAGACAATACTTAGGACCAGCTAGAACAGCGATTAAAGAAGTTGTTAAGCATAAACTGGTTAACGTATTGGGATGTAACGGAAAAGCTTAATTTTCAAAAAAGTTTACTATACAGAAATTAATAGATTTTTATAAAAAAGTTAAACAATTAGCAATAAAAGGTTGTTCTATTTTTAAATAGAGCAGCCTTTTTGTTTTGTGTCCGGGAAATTATGGTGTACATATATACTATAACAATTCCTTAATGAATAAAAAATTCCATTAAGTAAATAATATGTACCGAGGTGTTATGGATAATGTCAATAAAAGTGGGTATCCCAAAAAGTCTGTTTTATTATCAAATGTATCCTTTGTGGAATACATTTTTTGAAGAGTTGGGAGCTGAGGTTGTAACCTCACAAAGCACAACTAAAAAGGTTTTGGATAACGGTGTAAGAATATGTGTTGATGAAGCCTGTGTACCGGTTAAATTGTTTCATGGACATGTACTGGAAATCAAAGATAAGGTTGATTTTTTGTTTATTCCAAGGCTTACAAGCATTTCTAAGGGTGAGTATGTATGTCCCAAATTCGGTGGATTGCCGGATATGATTAAAAATACCATAAAGGGATTGCCGGAAATAATTGATGTGGAAATAAACTGTAGAAAAGATGAAAATAATGAACTTGACAGTATTATTAAAATAGGAAGCTTCATAGTAGATGATGAAAAGCTTATAAGAAGAGCATATAGGGCTGCGTTGGATAAATTCAATGACTACAATGAGGACATAAAAAAAGGATTTATGCCTGAGGATGAAAAGAATAGAAAGAGTAACTTATTTGTTGTGAAGGACAGCGGTATTATAAATATAGCTGTAATCGGGCATCCATACAACCTTTATGACAGCTATATAAATATGAATTTGTTCAAGAAGCTGAGAACACATGGAGTCAATATTATCACACAGGAGATGATAAGCGATGATATAGTAAGTCATCATGCTGCAAAGCTTAACAAAAGGGTTTTCTGGAACTTCGGACGAAAAGCCTTGGGCTCAGTAATGCACATGATAGAAGAAAGAAGTGATATTAAAGGAATAATATATCTTATGTCGTTCGGATGCGGTATAGATGCGTTTATTGGTGATTTGGCGGAAAGAACGGTTAGGCGGAACACCGACATACCGTTTATATACGTAACAATTGACGAACACTCGGGTGAAGCGGGACTTGACACCCGGTTGGAGGCATTCATTGATATGATAAGGTGGAGGGAAAATAATGAAGTTGACATTTCCGCATATGGGTAATACATATATTCCGGTTAAGGCTATGCTGGATGATCTGGGAGTTAAATATGTAATTCCTCCTTTTAATAATAAAAAGGCATTGGAAATAGGTACTAAGCTTGCCCCGGAATTGGCCTGCCTTCCTCTTAAAATAAATCTGGGCAACTTTTTACAGGCACATGAAATGGGTGCGGATTCAATATTGATGACAGGAGGGTGCGGACCCTGCAGATTTGGCTATTATTGTGAGATGCACAGGGAAATATTGAAGGACCAAGGGACGGATATGAAGGTAATAACACTGGATATACCCGGCAATGATTACAGTAAACTTATTAACAACATAAGAGAAATTGCAGGCGGATTAAATATATATAAAATATTAAAGGCAGTAAAAAATACAGTTGAGATTTCAAAAAGGGTAGATGAACTGGAAAAGCTTACTTTTAAAATAAGACCTAGGGAAATACGTAAGGGAATGACTGATAAAATTTATAAGTCTTTTCTTTATAATGTTCTTAAAATAGATGGATCAAAGAACATCAAAAAGCATATTGATGATACGACGAATGAGCTTTTGAATATTGAAACGGACAAGACAATAAACCCCATAAGGGTGGGAATTGTAGGTGAGATATATACAACTAACGATCCCTATACAAATCTTTTTATAGAATCAAGGCTTGGAAATGAAGGTATAGAGGTCACAAGACCTGTTACCGTTAGCGGATGGATAATCGATCATATGCTTAAAAAAGCATTGCATCTAAAAGGTGATGAGAGATATAAGAAAGCTGCAAAGCCATACTTGGGTGCAATGATAGGAGGACATTCCCAGGAAACCATAGGGAATTCTGTGCTGTTTGCCAAGGATGGTTTTGACGGAATTGTTCAGATATTTCCTCTTGGATGTATGCCTGAGATTGTATCGGAGAGTATTTTGCCATCTATTGAAAGGGATTTTAAAATACCCATCATGTCACTCATAATTGATGAAATGACTGGGGAAGCAGGCTATATGACTCGAATTGAAGCATTTGTAGATTTGCTTAAAAGAAGAAGGGAGATAGATTCATTTGAAGGAAAAGGGATGTTATCTTGGAATTGATGTAGGCTCTGTGAGTACAAATCTTGTTGTGATAGATGAAGATGGCTATGTGATTGAAAAGCTATATCTAAAGACTGGTGGACAACCCATAAAAGCTATGAGAACAGGAATAAATATGTTAAATGACTCATTGGGAGATTCAGTTAATATAATGGGTGTTGGTGCAACCGGGAGTGGCAGGCATTTGGCCAGGGTTGTAGTTGGATGTGATATAGTGAAAAATGAAATAACCTCCCATGCAATTGCAGCGTTAAAGCTTGTGCCTGATGTAAAGACTATACTGGAGATAGGTGGTCAGGATTCAAAAATAATACTTGTAAGAAACGGTGTTGTTTATGACTTTGCAATGAATACAGTATGTGCAGCAGGAACAGGATCTTTTCTGGATAGGCAGGCAGCAAGGCTGGATATACCAATTGAGGAATTTGGAAAACATGCACTAAATTCCAGCTCTCCGGTAAGAATCGCCGGAAGGTGTGCTGTATTTGCAGAGTCTGATATGATCCACAAGCAGCAGGCTGGACATAGCGTTGAAGATATAATCAGCGGGCTCTGTGAAGCATTGGTAAGAAATTATATCAACAATCTTGCAAAAGGCAAAGAATTACTTGAGCCATTTGTTTTTCAGGGTGGAGTGGCTGCAAATCAGGGAATAGTGGCAGCATTTGAAAAGGAATTGAAGACAAAGATCATAATTCCACAATATTATGATGTTATGGGTGCATTTGGAGCAGCATTGATGGCTAGGGAAAAAATGCATCAAAAAGAGTATGAAACAAGCTTTGGTGGATTTGATATCTCTAAAAGGGACTTTACTGTAACCAGCATGGAATGTAATGACTGCTCTAATATGTGTGAACTCATCAAGATTTCATCAAACGATACTGTTTTAGCAAGCTGGGGTGACAGATGCGGCAAATGGTCTGCACAGTACAAGGAAAGTGAGCAGTTAAGCCTGGTAGTAACTTAGGGCATTTATAGATAATACTTTGACAGGAAAGCAAAGAGCCAAAGGTGTCTTTGGCTCTTTTTACTAAACTAAACTTTAAAGTGTGAAATTGATTTGTTAAGCTCTTGTGCCATATCATTAAGCAGCTTTGATTGAGAGGATACTTCACTGATACCTTCAATTTGCTGCTGTGTTGTTGCAGTTATTTCTTCTATTGTAGCAGCAGTTTCCTGTGAAACTGTAGAAATATTATTTATTGTCTCAAGAGTCTTAACACTTGATTGGAGAATTTTGTTTACCGATACCTCAAATTCTCTTGTAAAGTCGCTTATGTTTTCCATTGATCTGAATATTTCCTTAAACGAATTGTCTGTTTCGTTAACTGCATTTAATTGCTCTACTACTATTTCCTGTGTTTTATTCGCAGAGCTGAATGTGGTTTCTGCCTTTAATTGAATATTCTGTATAGAGTTATTTATTGACGTTAGAGATTCCTTAGTCTTGTCAGCAAGTTTTCTAACTTCTTCAGCAACAACTGCAAATCCCTTTCCTGCATCACCTGCTCTAGCTGCCTCAATGGCTGCATTTAAAGAAAGCAGATTGGTCTGTTCAGAGATATTGCCTATAAATTTAACAATCTTTTCTATTTCTTTCATATCAGTGTAAAATGATTTTATTTGTTGTACGATGTCTTCTGATACCTTGCTTGTCTGAGCAGATATGTTTGTAAGAGCTTTTACAGTTTCAAGTGCATTTTGACTTAAATGTTTTGTGCTGTAAATAATTTCAGTAACAGTTTTCATGTCGTTGCCTACTTTTTTTATATCATCAGACAATTCAGTGACATATTCAAGGGACTTATAGTTATTGGCAGCCTGGTCAGTAGCACCCTTGGCTATTTCATCCATGCTGACGGCGATTTGCTCAGATGAAGTATAATATGTATATGACATATTGCTAAGCTTTTCTGCACTGGATAAAACCTGGTTTGAAGAAGTGTTTACCTTAGTTACAAGCATCCTTATATTTGTAATCATATTATTAAAGTTATTGCTCAGGTTTGAAATTTCATCCTTGTAGTTATCAGTGATTGAAATATTAAGATTACCTTCTGTTGCTTTTTGCATAAGACTTTCAAGCTTTCTTAAAGGACTTGAAATACTTATGGCTATAAATATTGATATTATAATGGCTAGTATAAAAAGTATTAAGCTTACATAGAATATGGTGGTTCTTATTGCTACTGATTCGCTTTGTATAAAGGCTGTCGGTATAGTAGCAACAACAAACCAGTTTGAGTCGGGAACCTGGGCAAAGGTATTTAAAAACTCTTTGCCGTCATCTTTTAAGTATAGGTGTCCTTTTTTTACAGCATTATTTTTGGAAGCATTCTTTTCATTCAAAGTATTATTTAGATGTTTTATTAAATTTTCATTGGTATACTTGGTATTTATCTTGATGCTTTCGGTATTTTTACTGGAAATAACTGTTCCAGAAGTATCTACCAGGAATATATCCTTGGAACCATCGATGTTTATAGATTTATATATATTTCCTATAAATGCTTCGTTAAAAAATACCACAAGGGTACCTAAAGTAGTGTTTGTAAGTTCGTTATATAATTCTACAACTGAGACTATATAATTTTGTGAGGTCTTTGATCCCTTTTTCATCATCCAAACATATTTGCCTTTAGCTTGTGATGCAATGGATTCAAATTCTTTTGCGTTGTTTTCAAAATCCATGCTTACATGATATGCAGAAGCACCTGCTAAATAACGGCCTTTAGAAATGTATATTGCTCCTTCACAGCCATCCATAACAGAGGGTGAAAATTTTTGTACTATAAGGGGGTCTATTTGATAGGTTAGTTCATTTTCTGGAAGTTCACCCCCATCGTATTTGTTTAGAAGCTCTATAAAATCTTCGCTTCTCATAAATTCCCTTCCACTGGATTCAATGAAAAACAGCATGTTCTTAACATTTTGGCTGAACTGTGACATAATCTCACTGGAGTAGGATTGTGTCTTGGATTCAACGGCGGAACTGGACTTGCTGTAGCTCAGTATGCCAATACTAATCAATGGTACACTGGTTAAAAGAATAAAAAATACCAGAAGCCTTTTTTGGATCCTTACATACCTGGATAACTGTGCTATTTTATCTGGTAATTTTTTGCAAATCACTAGTAGTTCCAACAAGGGCTTTTTGTAATTTGATACAAATTTCCTGATAATACTCATAAAGATACCCCTTTTCTATGACCGTTTTCATAAATTTTATTAATATTTTGAATCCCCCGATGGTAAGTAAATAGATGATAAGAGTAAAAAGAAGCTGTAAGTAGTTTTCATAATATTTTATCGGCTAACAATATAAAGTACTTTAGCGTTAAGTTAAGATAAAAGCATGCTAAAAGTTACCAAATATAAAGCCAAAGGAAATTTTATTTAAAAAAACTACCTTTGGCTTTATTACAAGAATATGTTTAATTTATAAGATTAAATTTTAAAGTGTGAAATTGAATCATTAAGCTCTTGTGCCATTTGTCTTAATAGTTTTGACTGGGATGATACTTCACTTATACCCTCAATTTGCTGTTGGGTCGTTGCACTTATTTCTTCAACAGATGCAGCAGTTTCTTGTGATACCGATGAGATGTTATTTATTGCTTCTAACGTCTTAGTACTGGAATCTAGTATATAATTTACAGATACCTCAAATTCTTTCATATACTTACTAATGTTTTCCATTGAATTAAAAATTGCTTTAAATGAATCATCTGTTTCATTAACTGCATTCATTTGATCGCTTACAATTTCTTGGGTTTTATTTGCAGACATAAATGCTAAGTCTGCCTTGGATTGAATGTTCTGGATTGAATTGCTTATTGATGTTAATGATTCTTTTGTTTGATTGGCAAGCTTCTTAACCTGATCGGCAACTACTGCAAATCCTCTTCCTGCTTCGCCTGCTCGAGCTGCTTCGATAGCTGCATTTAATGATAGCAGATTAGTTTCTTCGGAAATATTGTCAATAAATTTTACAATGTTTTGTATTTGTTTCATATCAGCATAGAAGGAATTGATTTGAGTTACTATATCTTCTGATACCTTGTTGGTTTGGATAGATTTTTCATTTAGTGATTTTACCGATTTTATCGCATTTTGACTTAAATATTTAGTGTCATGTATGATCCCGGAGACAGTTTTCATATCCGAGTCTACTTTCTCAATATCATTTGATAATGTAGTTAGATACCCAAGTGATTTATAATTGTTTGAAGCCTGGTTAGAGGCACCTTTAGCAATTTCATCCATACTGATTGCAATCTGTTCTGAGGAGGTATAATAAGTATGAGACATTTTACTGAGCTTTTCAGCACTTGACAGAACTTGCGTTGAGGAAGTGTTTACCTTCGCAATGAGGTTTCTTATATTTGATACCATTTCATTAAAGTTATTACTTAAGGTGGATATTTCGTCATTAAAGTTGTCATTGATGGAAATAACAAGATCACCCTCTTTTGCCTTCTTCATAAGGTCCCCAAGTTTATACAAAGGATTTGAAATGCTAACGGCAATTAAAAATGAAATAATTACAGCCAGAATGAAAATAATTAAGCTTACATAAATAATGGTTGTTCTTATGGCCAATGATTCACTTTGTATAAAGGATAATGGAATAGTAGATACAGCAAACCAATTTAAACCAGGCACTTGAGAATATGAAAACAAATGCTCTTTACCATTTTCAGATATGTATGTATATCCCTTTTTCGGTTGATTGTCTTTGGCTGGATCAGTTTTGTTGGACTCTAGAGAACTTTTAATAGCATTAACAAATGTTTTGTTGGAATATTGGGTATTTATTTTCAAATCATTCTTATTCTTACTGGAAATTATTGTTCCTGATGTATCAACAACAAATATATCTTTAGAACCATCTATATAGGTTGAGCCATATATACTTCCAATGAAGGATTCATTTAAAAAAACTATAATAGTACCTAAGGGATCGTTTGTAAGTTCATGATATACTTCAACAAATGACAGGATATAATTCTGGGAAGTTCTTTCACCCTTCTTCATAAGCCACGTATACTTTCCGTTTGCGTTTTTTGCCATAGATTCAAAATCTTTCAACATAGTCATAAATTCACTGCCGGTCTGATAGCTTGAAGTAGTTCCTACTATTTCGCCCTTGGTTAAGTATATTGCTCCTTCACAGCCTTCTATTACTGTTGGGGAGAACTTGTTATTTAAAATTGGATTTATTATTACTGATGTATCCATAATAGGTATTCCGCCTTGGTCATACTGCTTTATTGCTTCCATGAACTCTGTAGTTTTCATAACTTCATTACAACCGGATTCGATGAAAAACAAAATATTTTTAACATTTCTTGAAAACTGTGACATGATTTCGCTGGAATAGGACTCAGTCTTTGACTGAACTGCTGAGCTGGATTTGGTATAGCTAAGTATAGCGATGCTTAGCAAAGGGATACTTGAGAGCAGAATAAAAAATGTGAGAAGCCTTTTTTGAATTCCAATATATCTTGAGTATTTTGCGACGTTATATGGTGCTTTTTTTAAATGTTGTAAGAAAGCTAATTGAGATATTTTTTTGAGTTTATAGAATTTCATAAAAATGCTCCTTTACTAATATAAAGTTTGGATAACGAGAGAACATATACCTGTTGTTCTTAAAACATTCAAACATAGGTAATATATAATTATTTATCGGCATTTCAACATAATAATTAAGAATTAGTATTTTCCAAATGAAGAACTGTGCCATTGTATCAATTACGAGAAATTATGGTTAAGATTAATAATACTTTAGTATATATAAAAACTGTCAAGTATATTTTAGCACTCTCACAAGCAGAGTGCTAAAATATACTTGACAAAACCTTAAGTAAATGTAATATTAATAATTAGAAATAATGGTTAAGGAGGCATTTATATGATGCATGAGAGCGGAAGTATATCAATAAACACGGAAAATATCTTTCCTATTATTAAGAAATGGCTATATTCAGAAAAGGACATTTTCGTCCGTGAACTGGTATCAAACTCCTCGGATGCCATAAGCAAGTTAAAGAAATTGAGCACTATAGGTGAAGCTGACTTAGATGGTGACGATAAATGGCAAATAAGAGTTGTTGTTAATAAAGAAGAAAAGACAATGCAAATTATCGATAATGGTATAGGGATGACATTTGAAGAAGTTGGCAAGTATATTAATCAAATTGCTTTTTCAGGTGCAAAGGACTTTTTGGAAAAATATAAGGATAAAACTGATGAAGGGCAGATCATAGGTCACTTTGGTCTTGGATTCTATTCTTCATTCATGGTGTCCGACAAGGTACAGATTGATACATTGTCTTTTAAGAAGGATGAGAAAGCTGTAAGATGGGTTAGCACAGGCGGCATGGATTATGAGATGGGTGAGTCTGACAGAACTTCAAGGGGGACTACTATAACATTGTTTTTATCTGAAGACAGCCTTGAGTTTCTTGATAGTTTTAAGGTTAGAGAAATCCTCGAAAAGTATTTTTCCTTCCTTCCATATGAAGTATATTTTGATTCTATAGAAGAGCCTTCTGCACAAGCTGAAGAAGCTGAAAAAGATAAGGAGCCTAAGGAGCTAAAACCCATTAATGATACAAATCCTCTCTGGCTTAAGAACCCGAAGGATTGTACTGATGAAGAATATAAGGAGTTCTACAGAAAAGTATTCCATGACTTTAATGAGCCGCTGTTTTGGATTCATTTAAATATGGATTATCCATTTAATCTAAGGGGTATTCTGTATTTCCCAAAATTAAAGCATGAGTTTGAAACCATGGAGGGCCAAATTAAGCTGTATTACAACCAGGTATTTGTTGCGGACAACATAAAAGAAGTAATACCTGAGTTTTTGATGCTTTTAAAAGGTGTGCTGGATTGTCCTGACCTTCCTCTTAATGTTTCAAGAAGCTTTTTGCAAAACGACGGTTATGTAAACAAAATATCTGCCCATATTACTAAAAAGGTGGCAGATAAGCTTACATCGATCTATGAGAATGACAGGGAAAATTTCAACAAGTATTGGGATGATATTAATCCTTTTGTAAAGTATGGATGTATCCGTGAAACTAAATTCTATGACAGGGTTAAGGATATAGTTATTTATAAGACAACAAATGGAGATTATGTTTCACAGAATGAGTATTTAGAACGCAACAAGGAAAAGCATGAAAACAAGGTTCTCTATGTTTCGGATGAGAGGCAGCAGGCCCAATATATAAAACTGTTCAAGGACAACGGAATGGAAGCTGTTATACTGTCTACAATGATAGATAATCATTTCATAAGCTTTTTAGAATCAAAGCAAACTGAGATTAAGTTTTTGAGAATTGATTCCGATCTTTCAGAAAGCTTGAAGGAGAAGGAAGAGAATGTTGATGAAGCTGCATCAAAAGAGCTCCAGGAAAGCTTTGAAAAGCTGTTTAAGGATGCACTTGGCAACGATAAGTTAAAACTCAAAGTGGAAAGTCTCAAAGCAGTCGGTGTACCAGGCATGATTCTTTTAGATGAGCATTCAAGAAGAATGCAGGAGATGTCTCAAAGGTTTGGTGGGTTCGACATGAGCCATATGTTTGGAAATGAAGAGACTCTGGTACTTAACAAAAATAATGATTTAATAAAAAAGGTTATTAATATTAAGGATAAAGATGATCGCAAAGATGAGGTTAAGCTTATTTGCGAGCATATATATGATCTTGCGATGATGAGTCATAAGCAGCTTAGTGCTGAAGCTATGACAAAGTTTATTGAAAGAAGCAATATGTTGCTGACAAGGTTGGTAGAAGTGTAAAAAAGTGGTTTGCTGCTTAATATCAAATTAAGCAGCAAACCACTTTTTTCTAATGTCCGTTATATCTTAAACTACAGTTTATTTATCATTATCCCTTATTTCAACCCTGCGTATTTTGCCACTGATAGTCTTTGGAAGTTCCTTAACAAATTCAATGATTCTAGGGTATTTATAAGGTGCCGTAACCTTCTTAACATGGTTTTGAAGCTCTACAACCAGTTCCTCTGAAGGATTATAGTTTTTAGCCAGAACAATGGTAGCCTTTACGATTTGTCCTCTGTCGGTATCAGGAACTGCCGTTATTGCACACTCTAAAACTGCAGGATGCTCTAAAAGTGCACTTTCAACTTCAAAGGGCCCTATTCTGTATCCAGAGCTTTTTATAACATCATCAGCCCTTCCAACAAACCAAAGATACCCATCCTCATCACGCCATGCCATGTCTCCGGTATAATAAATGTCATCATGCCATACTTTAGACGTAAGGGCTGAATCTCTGTAATACCCGTCAAACATACCTACAGGTTTTCTTTTAGTTGTACGTAAAATTATCTGGCCTTCTTCGCCAACCTCACATGAGCTGCCATCTTCATTGATTATATCAAGATCATATCCAGGGGAAGGCTTACCCATGGAACCGGGCTTAGGTTCCATCCAAGGATATGTAGCAGCTGTCACAGTCAGCTCGGTTTGTCCGTACCCTTCCATAAGTTTAAGACCGGTAGCATTATAAAATTGATTATAAACTTCAGGATTAAGGGGTTCGCCTGCAACTGCACAGTATTTTAGCTTGCTGAAATCATATTTGGAGAGATCTTCCTTAATGAAAAACCTGTATATTGTCGGTGGGGCACAGAAAGAAGTAACACCGTATTTGGTTATAACTTCAAGAAGCTCTTTTGGAACAAACTTGTCATAGTCGTATACAAATACTGCTGCTCCTGAAAGCCATTGACCGTATATTTTTCCCCAAACTGCCTTTGCCCAGCCTGTATCCGCTACAGTGAGGTGCAAACCGTCTTCGGCGACATTTTGCCAGTATCTAGCTGTAAGGATGTGACCAAGGGGATATGTGTAATTGTGCCTTACCATCTTTGGCATTCCTGTGGTTCCGGATGTAAAGTACAGGAGTAGAATATCTTCGTTTGTAGGTGCATCACTGCCTATAGGTCTTACGAAGTCAGCAGAGGCTTTGGAAAGCTCACTTATAAAATCAAACCAGCCGTCGCGGCTGCCTCCTACAAGTGCTTTCGATTTTAGTGAAGGTGAATCAGGCTCAGCATCCTCAACATGCTTTATTACTTCCGGTTCATTAACACAAATTATCATTTTTATATCTGCGGCATTGTTCCTGTAAACAAGATCCTTTTTAGTAAGCAGGTGAGTCGCCGGAATACACACTGCTCCAATTTTGTGAAGAGCAAGTATCAGGAACCAGAATTCATAACGTCTTTTCAGTATAAGCATTACAGGATCGCCCTTTTTGATTCCTGCATCTTTTAAGAAATTAGCCGCCTTATCGCTGTATTCCTTTAGCTGCTTAAATGTAAATTCAGCATAGTCGCCTTTTTCATCACACCATACAATAGCTCTTTTATCAGGTGTTTTTTCAGCATAATGGTCAACTACATCATAAGCAAAGTTGAAGCTCTGCGGCACATTTATTTTAAAGTTTTCATAGAAATCCTCGTAAGAGTTAAATTCAACACGAGGAAGGTATTTTTCCAATAACATTTGTAAACCTCCTGAACTCTTTATAATTACAAGATTATCGCTAAAAATTTAGCAACTTTCCCATTTAACGCTTTCATCCCATGTTTTGCAGAAGAATCAAAAAAGAGTGAATCTCCCTCATTTAAAATGATTTCATGTCCATCGATTACTATTTTTAAAGTACCTTGCAGACAGTAATTGAATTCCTGACCGGGATGTGAATTGGTTTTTATAGGAGACTCTTCCTGATCAGGTTCTACAGTTACTAAAAATGGTTCAGCCTTTTTGTGAAGGAAATTATATGCAAGGTGCTGGTATTTGTAGTCGGTTCTGCGATTTACTTCTATCCCTTTGTCTTTTCTTACAAGAGCATAGGTACGAAGCTTGGGACCTTCCCCTGTCAGAATAGCTGTAAGATCAACATTGAACTTGTTGGCAATTTCATAAAGAAAGCTTACAGGTATATCATAAGTACCGCTTTCGTACTGCTTATATGTCTCTACAGGCACTTTTAATTGCATTGCCAAATCCTCTATTGAAACTTTTGAAATTTCTCTTAATTCTTTGATACGCAATGCGATTTGCTTGATTTGTTCGGACATAGCATCATCTCCTCATAAAATGTGTTTAGGAATATTGTATTGGTCCTAATTATTCCTAGGAATTACCAAAATATAACTTCCGCTATAAATTTCGCTCATGTGTTGACTTAACTCGTCAACACCCGCTCAAATGCGGAAGTAATATTTTAATTATTCCTTAATAAACAATATAATCATAGCATAATGAAAAGATAAAAGTAAAGAATTTGAGCCACTTTAAGGGCAAAATTAACGATTTGGTATAAATTCCATAAATTTTGTGGAAGCTTTTGACAGGGGTACTGACTTCATAGAAATTATTCCGAGTTTCCTTTCCGGCAGCTTCTCTTTGGTTTGGACCTCAAAAATTTCTTTTTTACATAAGGCATCCATTGCACTCTCTTTTAGAACACATGCTACGCCCAGACCTATTTTTGCAAAATCAACAAGAAGATCAACGCTTTCCAGCTCAATTTCAGGAGTAATTAATACCCCTATACTCCTAAAGTAAATATCAAGGTTACGTCTGGTTGAGCTGTTTTTTTCCAGCATTAAGAGAGGGTAACAGGTTATATCTCTTAGATCAATACTTATATTCATCAAATCACTGTATTTGTCTGAGGCAACGAAAATATCCTGGACATTCATAAATTCACTGACAGATATATCATCATCTTCAACGGGGAGAGTAACAATACCAAAATCTACTATTCCATTTTTGAGAAGATTAAGAATTTGTGAGGATGTCCTATTTATAACATGAATCTTAATTTTGGGATAAAGTGTATTGAATTTCTCCAAATAAGGTACCAAGTGGTATCTGCACACTGTATCACTTGCACCTATCCGGATTTCACCTGCATCCATGTTCTGTATTTCAAGAATTTTGTGCTCAGCTGTCTTTATGAAATTGTATGCCTGCTCTACATGGGTTAATAGAAGAACACCTTCATTTGTAAGGACCATTTGCTTTCCTTTTCTAGTAAAGAGCTTGGCACCTAACTTATCTTCCAGGTGTTTTACTGATTGACTTACTGCGGACTGTGATATGAAAAGCTTTCGTGATGCTGATGAAAAGCTTTCTGATTTAGCAGCAAGGTAAAAAATTTTATAAAGCTCAAAGTTAACATCCATAAGTTTTCCTTATATATCATATTAGTATTATTAATTTTACTTATTCATGATATCATATTATAATGATAGAGTAAAATGTAATTTAATTTGTTACTATATGTTTTTCAATAATCATTTACATTTTTATTTATAACAAAACATTTTCCTAAATTTACATGTTGCGAAAAATTTTTGAATGATAATTATAGATGGGGGATATATGAATGAATAAAATAGTACGTAGGATTTTTGTTGAAAAAAAGAAGGGATTTGATATAGAGGCCAACGGCCTTTACAGAGATCTCAAAAGAAATTTAAAGCTTGATGGATTAAAGTCTGTAAGGATAATCAACAGATATGATGTTGAAGGGGTATCAGATGAAGAGTATGATGCAGCGAGAAAGATAATTTTTTCAGAACCTCCGGTTGACAGTGTTTGTGATGAAAAGATAGATTTAGACAGCAACAGCAGGCTTATAGCAATTGAATACCTTCCAGGCCAATATGATCAGAGAGCAGATTCTGCTTCTCAATGTGTTCAGATACTAACTGAAGGGGAGAGGCCTGAGATAAAAGTAGCAAAGCTTATCGTTCTTGATGGACAAGTCTCAGACGAAGAATATTTAAGGGTAAAGAACTATTGCATAAACCCTGTTGAGTGCCAGGAAGCAAAGCTTGACAAGCCCTATACCCTGGATGTGGATGTATTGATGCCTGACGATGTAAAAGAGCTTACTGGTTTTATAGAAATGGATGATTCTGGGCTTATGGAGTTTATGAACCAAATGGGATTTGCCATGTCCTTTGAAGATTTAAAATTCTGCAAGCAGTACTTTAAGGACGAAGAAAAGAGAAATCCAACAGTTACGGAGATAAGGGTAATCGATACCTACTGGTCGGATCACTGCAGGCATACAACATTCTTAACTGAAATAAAAAATGTGGATATAGAAAAGGGAGTATACACTGAGGCTATAGACAGGGCATACAAAGCCTATATTGATTCAAGAAGCTATGTGTATGAAAAAAGAAACAAGGATGTTTGCCTTATGGATATTGCTACAATAGCCATGAAGGAGTTTAAGAAGAAGGGCATGCTGGAGGACCTGGATGTTTCGGACGAGATAAATGCTTGCAGCATAGTGGTTGATGTAGATGTTGACGGAAAGAATGAAGAATGGCTTGTAATGTTTAAGAATGAAACTCATAACCATCCAACAGAAATAGAGCCTTTTGGCGGTGCAGCCACATGTCTTGGAGGAGCTATAAGAGATCCGCTTTCAGGACGTTCATATGTATATCAGGCAATGCGTGTAACAGGAAGCGGTGACCCAAGAACCAGCGTAGAAGACACTATCCCTGGAAAACTGCCTCAGAGGAAGATAACTACAGGAGCTGCAGCCGGCTATAGCTCTTACGGTAATCAGATAGGACTTTCCACAGGTCAGGTTGCTGAGGTTTATGATGAGGGTTTTGTTGCAAAGAGAATGGAAATTGGTGCCGTTATTGGAGCTGCACCAAAGAGAAATGTAATAAGAAAAGCTCCACAGGCAGGAGATGTGATCATACTTCTAGGCGGCAGAACCGGTCGTGACGGCTGCGGAGGTGCTACCGGATCTTCAAAGGAGCATACCGAAGAATCACTTCTCACATGCGGTGCTGAAGTTCAAAAAGGTAATCCTCCTACTGAAAGGAAGATACAGAGGCTATTTAGAAAACAAGAAGTAAGCAGCATGATCAAAAAGTGCAATGACTTTGGAGCAGGAGGCGTTTCCGTTGCCATAGGTGAGCTGGCTGATGGTCTTGTAATAAATCTTGATGCAGTGCCTAAAAAGTATGAAGGCCTCGATGGAACAGAGCTTGCTATTTCTGAATCCCAGGAAAGAATGGCGGTTGTTGTTGATAAGGAAAATGTAAATGCATTTATAGATGCAGCAAGGGAAGAAAACCTTGAAGCAGTGGTAGTTGCTGAAGTTACTGAGCTAAACAGGCTTAGAATGAGCTGGAGAAATAAAACGATAGTAAATATAAGCAGAGACTTTTTAAACACCAATGGTGTAAAGCAAACCTCCGAGGTCAGCGTTGAAGCACCTTCAGATAAGGAAAATTACTTCAGCAAGCTGCCGGATGAAGTATTAAAGGAATCCGATATGGAATCCAAGTGGCTTTCAAATCTTTCTCGCTTAAATGTATGCAGTCAGAAAGGATTAGTTGAAAGATTCGATGGAACTATAGGTGCAGGCTCTGTATTGCTTCCTTTTGGGGGGGAATATCAGCGTACACCTCAGGAAGGTATGGCTGCCAAAATACCTTTATTAAATGGTGATACTACTACAGGTACATTGATGACATATGGGTACAACCCGATGATTGCCAAATGGAGTCCCTTCCATGGTGCTGTTTTTGCAGTGGTTGAAGCTGTTGCAAAGATTGTAGCATTAGGCGGTGATTATGAGAAAGCAAGGCTCACATTACAGGAGTACTTTGAGAAACTTGGAAAGGATCCGCAGAAATGGGGCAAGCCATTTAGTGCACTGCTTGGTGCATATATGGCCCAAAAGAATTTTGGAATACCTGCTATAGGCGGGAAAGACAGCATGTCTGGAACTTTTAAGGATATGACTGTTCCTCCAACTTTGGTTGCTTTTGCTGTAGCGGCTGTAAACGTAAACAACGTGGTGTCTGCTGAGTTTAAGGAAATAGGCAGCAAGGTTGTTATGATAAAAGCATTAAGAGATAAAGACGAAGTTCCGAATTTTGATAAGTTGAAGTCAGGTTATAAAAAGGTGAGTGAGCTTATAAAGTCGGGTAAGGTACTGGCTTCAAGCACTGTGAAAGCAGGAGGAATAGCTGAGGCCGTAAGTAAAATGTCCTTTGGTAACATGATTGGAATGAAGTTTGATGACGGATTTGATTCCGATTATATGTTTAAACCCGAAATAGCATCGATTATTCTTGAAATGCCGGGAGATACTAATCTTAAAGAAGCATTTGGTGATATTGAATACACACTGTTAGGTCAAACACGAAAAGAACAGGTTATAAGTATAAACGGTATTGATATCAGTCTTGAAAAAGCTTTGGAAAGCTGGGAAAATACCCTTGAAAGAATCTTCCCAACAAGAACTGATGAGGAAGCAGGCAAGCCTAAAAATTATTTGCACCAAATAAGGAACACTAAAAGATCAGGTGCAAGCATAGCTAAGCCTAGGATATTCATACCTGTTTTTCCAGGAACAAATTGTGAGTACGATACTGCCAAAGTGTTTGAGAAAGCAGGAGGAACTGCGGATGTTTTGGTAATAAAGAACCTCTCTTCACATGAGATAGAGGAATCCATAGAGCTGATGGTTAAGAAAATAAATAATTCACAGATAATTATGATTCCTGGAGGCTTTAGCGGTGGGGATGAGCCGGACGGTTCAGGAAAGTTTATTGCAACTGCTTTTAGAAACCCTTATGTTAAAGAGGCGGTTATGAACCTTTTAAATCAGAGAGACGGATTGATGTTGGGTATATGTAATGGATTCCAGGCACTTATCAAGTTGGGACTTGTTCCTTATGGAGAAATCAGGGATCTTACAGACGATAGTCCTACACTTACTTTCAACACCATCGGTCGCCATGTATCCTGTATGGTTAGAACAAAAGCAGTTTCGGTAAAATCACCATGGTTTAACAATGTTAATGCGGGTGATATCCATACAATAGCAGTATCACATGGTGAGGGAAGGTTTGTTGCCAATGAGGCTGTTTTAAGAGAAATGGAAAAGAACGGTCAGATCGCTACCCAGTATGTTGACCTTGATGGAAATCCAACATATGATATAAGGTTCAACCCCAATGGATCCATAGAGGCTATAGAAGGCATTACCAGTCCCGACGGAAGGGTTTTAGGTAAAATGGGGCACTCGGAGAGAATTGGAACTAATGTAATAAAAAATGTTCCAGGGGAAAAGGATCAGAAGTTATTTGAAGCAGGAGTACAGTATTTTAGGTAAGGAATGATTAAAGAATTACTTCCCCTTCTGAGCGGGTGTTAACGAGATAAGTTAACACGAAAGCGAAGTATAGGGGAAGTTATTTCTTCAACATTCCAAGGAATGATTGAAGAATCAATATAATAAGACGAAAGAGGGAAAATGATATGGCAAATAATCCTATAGCAACAATTGAAATGGAAAATGGAAACAAGATAAAGGTAGAACTTTATCCAAACATCGCACCAAATACCGTAAGGAATTTTATTTCTCTTGCACAAAAAGGCTTTTACAATGGTCTTGTATTTCACAGGGTTATCCCGGATTTCATGATCCAGGGTGGATGTCCGGAGGGAAGCGGTATGGGTGGTCCAGGCTACAGTATCCGTGGTGAGTTTTCACAAAATGGGCATACTAATAACTTGAAGCACCAGAGAGGAGTAATTTCCATGGCTAGATCGAGGATGCCCAACTCTGCTGGCTCTCAGTTCTTTATAATGGCTGCAAATTCACCCCATTTAGATGGACAATATGCATCATTTGGCTTGGTAACTGAAGGCATTGAAGAAGTAGACAGAATTGTCGCTGTTAAAAGGGATTATAATGATAAACCTTTAGAGGACCAAAAGATAAAGAGCGTTACTGTGGATACCTTTGGAGAAGATTACAGTGATGTAGAGAAAGTAATGCCTTAGATATATTAAAAAACTCCACGTTTCACTTATTCAAATTGAAGTGAGACGTGGAGTTTTACTTAGGAAATGTGGGAATGATTGAAGATTATACCCCAAAAACATGTTTTCCAATTTCAGTTACAATTTTTCTTGACCATATCCACTTACTGGTAGCTGTGGCAGGGTTCCAATAAAACACACAGCCATATGTGGGGTCCCATCCGTTTAAAGCATCTGCGGCAGCCTTAACGGATTCTTTGTCCGGCTCAAGATTGATTTGGCCGTCATAAACAGCATCAAATGCTCCAGGTTCGTATATAACCCCTGCTATGGTCTTGGGGAATCTTCCATCCCTTGTCCTATTTAGGATTACAGCACCAACAGCAACTTTTCCTGTGTACGGTTCTCCCCTTGCTTCTCCATGAATAAGCCTTGCAAGAAGATAGGTGTCTCCACTATTGGAATAATTGTTTTTAGTACTAGCAGTTGTTTCACCTGTTGGAAGGCCTAATGCTGCCAGCGTTTGAGGACCAGCGATTCCGTCCACAGACAATCCGTTTTTTGATTGGAAGTAAGTAACTGCTTTATAAGTGTTATAACCATATATCCCGTCAACGATATCTTTGTAATACCCCCAGTTGTATAGTTTTGACTGAATATCAATAACTTCTTGTCCCCGTGAACCATAATATGATAGTGCTGCTTTGCTAAAACCATAAAAGTCCAATATTGTCTCTCTGTATACCGTTGTCAGACAAAGAACTAAACATAATGCCAATGCTATTATTGATGATAGATATTTTTTTTTAGACAATTTACTCTCCCTCGCTATTTTAATTTATTATTATGAATTTTGTTCATAATTAGCTGGAATACATAAATTATTATTTGCAGTTTAGTTTAAATAATTCAAAATTTCAATGAAAGAATAAAAAATGATGACATTATTTTTCGCGAAGGACTTTCCTTTTTAACGGCAGAGTTATATAAAAGTGTGAACCTTGGCCTGGAGCACTATTTACATTGATATGACCATGGTGCTCTTTGACAATTATTTTTGCTATAGAAAGTCCGAGTCCTGATCCGCCGCTTTCGCTTGATCTGGAAGAATCTACACGGTAAAATCTATCAAAAATCTTATGATGGTGCTCCTTGGGTATGCCAACACCAGTATCTGAAACAACCACTTCTACATTTGTATCTGTTCGCCTCAAGGATATCTTTATATGGCCGCCTGATGGAGTGTATTTAACTGCATTATCCGTAAGAATTGTAATGAGCTGTTTAATCCTGGCTTCACTGCCGTAAAAGTTTACATTAGACTGGATATCTTCCAATATATCAATATTTCTGCCTTCACATAGAAGCTTGAAGGAAATAGCAGTTTCCTTACACACGATATCCAATGGAAAATTGCTCATTTCCAGTTGGGTCTCATTTGAATCTGATCGAGCAATAAAAAGTAAGTCATTAACAAGATTTGTCATTCTGACATTCTCGGCTTTTATGTTGTCAAGCCAGTTCAGCTGGCTTTCTATAGTATCTTTCTTATTGATCATTACCAGCTCAAGGTTTGTTTGTACTACAGCAAGAGGGTTCTGAGTTCATGGGAAGCATCTGCGACAAAATCCTTTTGCCGTTCCCATGATTTTTTTACAGGTATAAGAGCCCTGTTGGCCATAAATAGGCTGGCAAGGAATGTGATTAGTACTGTAATTGTTCCAACGGTTATAATTATAGTAAGCAAATTTTTTAGCATTTGTGTTTCAGGTTGAGTATTAAAATATACTATTTTTAACAGGTCGTTTCTGAAGTTGGAATATGACTTTAAAAATCTGAAATTGATACCTTCAATTTTTATATTCCCGAAGTCCTTATCAATTTTCATTGTTTCATCTACAAGCAGGGATATTTCGTCATAAGTATTGGTAAGGTTATTCGAAATGTCAACTATATTTCCGACGCTGTCAACCATAACAAAGAAATAGTTGGTATCAAGATGTTTTGCTCTCGTAATAAATGGAGTATATCTAAACCTGTCATTTATTGCTATGGATCTCATCATATTTTCAGATTGTCTTATCAGACTTTGCTTCATAAAAACATAAACACCTGATAAAAGAAACAGGAATATTAGTCCGGTAACTATAGTGTTTGTAAGGGTGAGTTTTAGTCTTAATCTTTTAAACATTGTTATCCTCCCTGAATGAATAACCGATACCTCTTATGGTTTCAATGCGTACCCCTGTATCTTTAAGATTAAGTTTCCTTCTAAGATAATAGATATAGATTTCTATATTATTCATATCTACATCAGAGTCAAAACCCCAAACCTTGCTTAAAATCTGATCCCTGGTGATAACCTTTCCCTTATTACGGATAAGGTATTCCAAAAGTTGGGACTCTTTGAGGGTTAGCTTAATTATTTTGCCATTCATCATTACTTCGCAGTTTAATGGGTCTAATTCGAATAGGCTGGTTTTAAGGTTTGAGCTTTGAATTTGTTCATTCTTTCTACGGCCAAGTGCTCTTATCCTTGCTAAAAGCTCATCTGTTGAGAAGGGTTTAACAAGATAATCATCAGCACCGGAATCCAAACCCTCAACCCGGTCTTTTATCTCATCTTTGGCAGTAAGAATCAGAACCGGTGTTGAGATATTTTGCTTCCTCAAGTCACGTAAAATAGAAAGTCCTTCCTTTCCGGGAAGCATTCTATCCAATATAATAACATCGTATATATTGCTTTCCGCCATATCCTGACCTGAAGGGCCGTCGTATGCTGTATCTACAAGATAATTGTTCTTTTTTAAAATGTAAGAAAGTGCGTCAGAAAGTCTACGCTCATCTTCAACCAAAAGGAGTCTCATATGTTCTTTCCTTTCATTATGAGTATATGTATTTTTAGATGTACTGCTTTATATAATTTTATCATTACCTTTTTATTATAAGTCACTTTCCTTTATATTTCCTTAATTATATTAAGGAAATATAGCATAAAAAATTTAAAAAATCCTATGGCCAAAATTTATTTGTGTTTTTAAGGATTTTCTAAGGATTGTATTTTAAAATTAAAAACAAGTGAAAAACATTAAGCAGGAGGTATATATTGTGAAGAAGGTATTTGGCAAAATCAAGGGATTATTTGGGAAAAAGCTGATAAAAGTGCTTATTGTATTAATTGTTTTAGGATCTGTGGGTTTTGGTCTTGTTAAGTTTGACGTTATAAAAATCGGTTCCAAAACAACAAGCACAAGCCAGCAGCAAAGAACAACAAGGGTTCAGAAGGGGACCATATCCCAGGCAGTTACAGGCTCCGGGTATATCGAACCGGCAAATAAAGTAGATATTTCAACAAGTGTATCAGGTACCATAACAAAGGTCTATTTTAAGGATAAGGATAATATAAAAGCGGGAGATTTGCTTTATGAGCTTGATGATTCCGATGCAAAGCTAAATTATGAAAAAGCGAAAAATAATCTGGCATTGAATCAGGTTACAGCCAATGACAATCAAAGGAGTATAACAGAGCTGAGCATCAGTGCTCCAATAAGCGGAAGAGTGAGTAACTTTACTCTTAAGTTAGGGGATGAGATTGGAAAAGGTGCGAATATACTTTCTATAACAGATACATCAAAATTAAAGATAACAGTTCCATTTAATGCATCCCTAAAGAATGAGGTTCAACCGGGACAAAAGGCAGTGCTCCATATCCAGGAATTAATGCAATCGGTAAACGGTGTTGTTACATATATAGGATCTAATCCATACCCATCAGCTTCAGGAGGGCAGGTTTTTGACGTTGAAGTAACCTTTGATAATCCTGGTGCCTTAAAGGAAGGTTTAAGAGCAACTGTTTCCGTTAGCACATCTTCAGGTAGCCATACAAGTACAGATGCAGGTAAGATGGAGTATGTAAATGTAAAAAATATTAAAAGCACTTCCGGTGGAACGGTGAGAAGTATAAATGTAAGGGAGAATTCTCATGTTAATGCCGGAGATGTTTTAATAGAGATGGAAAATGATGATTTATCCCTGGCAAAGCAAAATAGTGATCTAAAAATCCTTGATGCCAGTGCACAGGTAGAATCAGCAAAAAAACAACTTTCATACTACAAGGTGTATGCATCAATTGATGGAATAATTATGGATCAGACAAAGAAAGTTGGAGACAATGTGAAGGCAGGAGATATCCTTGGAAATATTATAGATATGAAAAATCTTCAGTTTGATGTGGATATAGATGAGCTTGACATTGATAAAATCAAGGCTGGACAGAAGGTAAATATTACCGTTGATGCTCTGACTGAAACAAATACAAAGCCTTTATCAGGAGAAGTTTCAAAGATAGCTTTTGAAGGTACATCATCTAATGGAGTAAGTGTTTATCCTGTTACTATTAAGGTTAATGATATCGAAAATCTAAGGATTGGAATGAATGTCAACGCAAGTATAATGGTATTGGAAAAACCTGATGTACTCATGGTGCCAATCGAAGCGGTAACAAAGTTCGGTAATAGAAGCAGTGTATGGGTCAGAAGCAGCGGAACCAATCAGGGAAGTGATATACCGGGACCAGGCGGCGATTGGGGCGGCAATTCAAATGGAAATAGTTCAAACAGTAATGGAGAACAAGCAGAAGGTAATAATTCTAATAGAAGACAAAGACCACAATCAAATGATAGCCAAGAGCAACAAAGTGGAAATGATAGAAGCAATCGCCAGGGAGTACAGGGAACCGGTAATTCCAATAGGATGATGCAAAGAAATTCTGCTATGTCGGAATATTATAAAGGTGCAGTACCAAAACAGGTTACTTTAGGAATAAACAATGATTCTTATATTGAAGTTTTAAGTGGTCTTGAAGAAGGAGATATAGTAATATTACCTCCATTGACAACATCCGGTTCTGCTCAGAGTACTACCAACCAATCCGGATTTAGAATGGGAGTTGGTGGAATGACAGGTGGAATGCCTGGAGGTGGGATGCCTGGAGGAAGTTCACAAAGGAGCAGCACTCGTCAATCTGGTGGACAACAAGGAGGCCAAAGGTAAGACTGACCAAATTCAGGAGGATGGATATGATTGAAATATCTAACATGCAAAAAATATATAAAATGGGTGATAATGTAATAAATGCTTTGAATGGTATTAATCTTTATATTGGCAAGCATGAGTTCGTTGCCATAATTGGACCTTCAGGTTCTGGAAAATCTACGCTTATGAACATGTTGGGGTGCCTCGATACTCCGACATCAGGGACTTACACTTTGGATGGCCGTGAAATAAGTAAGATGAATGATAACCAACTGGCTGAAATAAGAAATTTTAAGATAGGGTTTATATTTCAAGGCTTTAACCTTCTACAAAAGCTTTCTGCCATTGAAAATGTAGAACTTCCTCTTATATATCAGGGAGTTGGAACAAAAGAGAGGCATCAGAGGTGCAAGGTTGCACTGGAAATGGTAGGCTTAGGCAGCAGGCTGCATCATAAACCCACTGAATTATCAGGAGGACAGCAGCAGAGAGTTGCGATAGCAAGAGCACTAGTAAGTAATCCACCCATTATTCTTGCAGATGAGCCTACAGGTAACCTTGATACCAAATCAGGTGCAGAAATAATGGGCATTTTAAAGGAACTTCATAAGAATGGCAATACTATTATTCTCATAACCCATGACAATGATATAGCAAATCAGGCTCAAAGAATTGTCAGAATCCAGGATGGAGAAATTATTGAAGATAGGGAGGTGGGATAAATGGGGCTTCTTCAAGCTTACAAAATGGCCATTAAAAGTATATTAAGCAACAAGGTAAGATCGTTTCTTACCATGTTGGGTGTTATTATAGGGGTTGGATCAGTTATTGCGGCTGTAGCATTTGCACAGGGAAGTACAAAGAGTATAACCGATTCACTTCAAGGCCTTGGTACAAATCTTATATCAATTAGTATCACAGGAAGGAACAGCAATAGAAATATTACGTATGACGACCTTAAGAAGTTTTCTGAGGAGAATAGCAGTGAAATTGCAGCGGTAGCACCACAAGTCAGCAGCAGTGTTACAGTAAAGGTAGGAACGAAAACCAGGGATACCAGCATGGTAGGAACCAGCCCGGAATATGAAACCATAAGAAATGTACATGTACAGTCTGGAAGGTTTTTGCTTTCATTTGACTTGGATTATAGACAAAAGGTTGCAATAATAGGCACGGCAGTGGCAAATGATGTTTTTGAAGGTGTAAATCCAATTGGGCAGACTATTAAAATTAACGGTCAGATTTATAAGGTTGTGGGGTTATTAGAGCAAAAAGCAGGTGGACAGGATCAATCGGAAGATGATCAGGTGATTATACCTGTAACATCGGCTCAAAGGCTTAGCAGATCAGCAGTAATCAGAAATTTTTCGGTACAGGCTGCAGCACCTGAAGCTGTTACAAGTGTTATGGATAAGCTAAATGCAATGCTTCAGAAGATTTATAATAATACCAGTTCCTACAGAGTATTTAACCAAGAGCAGATGCTGTCAACCCTTAATAACATAACTGGCATAATGATGCTGGTACTTGGCGGAATAGCGGCGATATCATTATTGGTTGGCGGTATAGGTATAATGAACATAATGCTTGTATCGGTAACAGAAAGAACCAGGGAAATTGGTATAAGAAAAGCTATTGGTGCCAAGAGAAGAAGCATATTGGTACAGTTTATGATTGAAGCTGCCATGGTTACCGGCATAGGAGGCATTATAGGAGTGCTCATGGGGCTTGGAATTATTAAGTTTGTAATAGGTAATATTGGTAAGTTTAATTCCTCATTTGCAATCCAGCCTGTTTATTCACTGGAGTGGATATTAATTTCATTCGGTATTTCACTTGTAACCGGAATTGTGTTTGGTCTTTTCCCAGCCTACAAGGCTGCAAAGTTAAATCCAATTCAAGCATTGAGATTTGAATAAGGGGATTTCAAAAATTTCCTTGGTCAATTTTTTGTGGTGAATAGTAGTAAAATCAATATTTTTGAAATCTCCAGTTGACCAGTTAGTTTTTGGAATTACCTAAGGTATATAATGGCATTTTAAATTTAATGGAGGATAAATCAAATGAAACTACGAATAACAATGTTTATTATTATGATGGTTATGGCAACATCAACAGCTGCATTTGCCGAGTTTGCAGATGTTAAAAGCGATGCATCATACTATGATGCCGTAAACAGGCTTTCTGTATTTGGTATCATGAATGGTGATAACTTTAACAATTTTAATCCTGACAGTATGCTTACCAGGGAACAGTTTGCAAAAATTATTGTTGTTACAGCAGGACTTGCAGATGATGCAAACTCATTAAAGGGATCAACTGTATTTCCGGATATACCAGGCAACAGTTGGTCAAGCGGATATATAAATGTTGCAGTTAGCAAAGGGTACATAACAGGAATGCCTGATGGGAAATTTCATCCAACCGACAAGGTGACATTTGCACAGTTATGTACAGTTCTTGTCAGGGTTTTAGGATATACCGACCAGGATTTAAAGGGTTTTTGGCCGGACAATTACATAGAGAAAGCTAAGACAATAGGCTTGGCCAATGGTGTAAAGCTTCAGGCGGTAGATGGTGTACAGCGATGGGCTGCAGCTGTGATGATAAATTCAATGTTATCCGCTAATATTAAAAAGACAAATCCTCAGGAAGCGGATAAAATGTTCTCCCAGTCAATAGACTTTTATAATTCCTATATAGTGCTGGCTAATTCCAGAACAATGGAAAAACTGGCATCAAACCAGATAATGACTGATAAAGGTGTATATTATCTCGATGATAAAATCAATGAACCCGAATTAGGAAGCAAGTATGAGTTCTATATAAAGGATGATAAAATAACCAGTGTGTATAACAAGCTTAATACTCTGACTAACTATACAGTTATAAGTGCATCCGATACAAAGATTACATATAAGAGCAGTGAGGGTAAGGAGGAATCATGGGTATTACCCGATAAAACCACTTATTATTATAATGGAACAAAGCAGACCTATGATAATTTAAAGAATATACTCCAGTCAAACACATCAATAATATTTGGGGAAAACAGTAGCAAAAACGGATATGAATATGCATTGATATTTGATCCTATATATAGTAAACCCGAAATAGGAAGCAAGCTTGATATTTCAAAGAAAAAGATTGGAAGTATAGAATACGATGATGATATGCCAATCATAAGAAACAGCACTTTAATTAAAGCCGCAAGTATAGAAAAATATGACGTGTGTTATAAAATAACCGATATATGGGGCAAAAACAGTTATATACTAGTTGTAGACAGTGATATTTCCGGCAAACTGCAAGCTTTTCTACCAAATAAAGTAACAGCCAGGCAGGTCCAGATAGATACCAAGACTTATGAATTCGGTAAAGATATGGATCTTGGTAAGATTAGGAATACAACCTTGTTCAATATTAATGATGAGGTTATCGTTTTGTTTGGATATGACGGCAAAATTGTTGATGTTATTTATCCTAATCAGGAAACAACTAACTATGGCTTTGTTCTTAACTATACTGATGCTGCTTCAGGCGATTCTCATATAATAAAGCTTTTGCTGCCTAATAACACAACGGTGTCATATAAAACCAAAGATGCATACAGCAGCTATAAGGGTACTTTAATTAGTTACACAAAAATTGATGATGAGTACATTTCTGTCTCATCCATTCCCTATACAACCTTATCCCAATATACGGTGAATAAGGATGACAGGATGATAGATTCATACCTGGTCACAGATGATGTAAAAATATACAATATAATGTCAAATAATGAAGGTTCTGATACTAAGGTCGACTTATTAAACTGGGCAGATATGCCATATGGGAATATACCTTCAGGAAGAATTCTTCATATAAATAAATCTGGGGAATTTGGTGATATTAACATAATTGTAGCAAGTGACCTTTTGGATCAGAAATATAAGATGGGTGTTGTATCAAAGGTAAACGGCAGCAGATGCTCTATTATGGTTGATGGAAAAGAGTATAGTTACAGCGGTAATGTAACTAATGCACAACCAGGTACTGCGGTAATTGTAAGCATGTCCGGAGGAATAGAAGCTGTACTTGGTATAACTTATTCATATAATAAGTCTACAAAGATACAGGCTTATGATGCGAAACGAATAAAAATAAACGATAAAGTATATAGATTCAGGGACGATATGGTAATTTATAAAAAAGGTATAGATAATGGCATTACAGTTATAAGTAAGGACGAGATGAGCAGGGACAAAACCTATGCTGATGTGTCCCTTTTTATAGACTATAATAACATGGTTAAAATGATACTTATTAGTGAGGTATAAGTCGTTACTAGTAATGGCTAAGAAATAACAATACGAGTTATTTCTTAGCTATTCATTAAACAGATGGAGGAATATGATATGAAAAGTTATAAGAAAGTATTAGCAGTATTATTATTGACTGCAAGTCTTACAGGACTTATGGCATGTGGTCAGTCAGCTGATGATTCCAGCCAGTCGGGGCAGGAAGTAAACAATCAGAATACAGAAATGCAGGAAAATAACAGGAGAATGTCTTGGGGAAGCAATAGCCCAGATATATATGGAGAAGTAAAATCCATAACCGGAAATAAGTTGACACTTGCTTTAATCGAGATTCCTCAGAGAAAACAGCTTACAGAAGAGGAAATGCAGAAAATGAGAGAAAGAAGACAGAATGCAGATGATGGAACTGGCTCTGGAAACCGTCCTGATGGTCAGGGTGGAAACAGAGGTGGGGTTGATGGACCTCCACCGGATATGCCAGGCAATAGTAATAATATGAACGGAAGTGAAGGCGGAGATGGGAATAGAAGAGGAGACATGAGGGGAATGACACAGAAAAAGTTTACAGGACAAAATCAGGATATCGAAATTCCTTCATCTGCTTCTATTACTACCTTTGAAAGAGGTAATAATGAAATAAATGAAAAAAAGCTAACAGTAGGAGATATCAAAGTTGGGATGACAGTACAAGTATGGTATAAAAAAGATAATGGTGATAAGAAGGAGATAGAAACAGTTCGAGTTATGCAGGCACCATCTTCAAAAACTGTTGGAACACCCGGTATTGCTTCATCGCCAGTACCGTCACAAAAAAGCTGATTTGTGTTTTTGCAAGATTATTCAATTTGTACAAACTAATATATATGTTGAGAAAAAGATTTTACATTAGCAAATGCAGTTGAAGCATCGGCGTTTGTGTAATAATAATTCCAAATTATTATTATTTTAGAAATAAAATTATATCAATTTGAATAACCTAAAATTGGGTAGGTAAATTGCTTGATTGTTCTAAAGTCAGAGTGTTATAATAGCCTTGGTCGAAATGTATAAATAATTGTCAATGACTTATAATTAATTAAAAATTTTACAGAGGATAAATATGATTAAGAGAATTTTGCTTTTTTTACAAGTATGTTTAATTATTGCTTCATTAGGTAGTGTTGCATATTCGCAGCCTGTTAATATACCTTCAAGTTACTCCTATATTCTTATGGATTCGAAAACAGGTCAGGTTCTGGTTGAGAATAATGCAGATGTTAAACTGAGGCCTGCAAGTACTACAAAAATTATGACTGCAATTTTGGCAGTTGAAAATGGTAAGATGGACAGCATAATGAATGTATCACAAAATGCTGTGTACGATATTGGTCCAGGCGGCATGAATATTGGGATAATGGCCGGTGAAAGCAATCTAACATTAGAGAACATGCTAAATGCCATGCTTGTACGTTCTGCAAATGAAACAGCTAATATAATTGCAGAAAACATCAGCGGTTCAAAAGAGGAATTTGCCAAGAGGATGAATGAGAAAGCTCAGGAATTGGGTGCTTATAATACCAATTTTGTGAATCCTTGCGGCAAGGATGATGCAAAGGGTGAGGAGAATCATCTGTCTACTGCAAGGGATATGGCTCTAATTGCCAGATATGCCATGACTAAGCCTGAAATAAGGGAGATTGTAGCCAAAGAATATTATAAAGATTTACCAGCAACAAACAAACATCAAAAATGGGATCCATTGAGATCAACAAACAAGCTCTTGTGGTATTCAAACAAGTATCCTTATACATTAGACGGACAGAAGCACAACTATGAAGTTAACGGCATAAAGACAGGTTACACCAGTGCAGCAGGAAATAACCTTGTATCATCTGCTGTAGGTGAAGACGGACTTGAATTGATTGCTGTAGTAATGCATGTTACCGAAGGCAACAACAAGGTGTTCTCATACACAAAGGAGCTCTACAAATATGGCTTTGAACATTTTGTAAATAAAAAGCTTGTAAGTGCTAATGATGTTCTTAAAAGCATTGCAGTTGAGAACTCAAAAAACAATGAAAAGCTTGATTTGGTTGCTGAAACTGATTTTTCATGTGCCACACCGATAGATTCAGCTGATGATTTAATTAGGGAAGAGAAAATTCAACCGTCTATCAAGGCACCTGTCAAAAAAGGAGATAAACTCGGTGTTGTTGAATACAAAAAGAATGGGGTTCTACTCGGAACGGTGAATGTAGTAGCCTCTCGTGATATTGAAAAGCCAGTAGTTGCAAATACCGACAATGAACAGGTTGCAAAGTCTGAAAATACTGTAAGGAAGATTTTAATACCGATTATAGCTATATGCGGTGGATTTTTGGTTTTGAGGTTTGTTATGAAACGTTTATCTAGAAGAGCAAGAAGGATGAATAGTCTATAGATGTTTTATTTTGTTATTCGTATGTAAGGGCGGTAGTGTATTATGGCAGTAAATAAAGCCAAAAGAAGAAGAAGGCTTATATTTAAAAGAATAAGGTTTCTTATTATACTGTGCATATTATTTTTTATAGGATTTCAAGTCAATAAAGTGTTATCAGGTGAGAATATCATAGAAGATGTACTAGCTTTTGCACAGCAATTTTCCAAGGTGGATTCAATAAAACAGGCAGAAGAAGAAACAGATAATTTTAAAGTAATTAGCAGCGAAAGAACTGAAAAGATTAAGAGCACTTTACTTGGTTATCTTAAAGGTGTGGATGGTCATTATGGTGTTTATTACTATAATCTTTTTACCAATGAATCGTTTGGAATAAATGAATATGAGGAGTTTGTTGCTGCAAGTACAGTAAAGGTGCCAATTAACCTTTATCTTTTTGAGAAGATAAAGAGCGGTGATGTGAACCTGACAGGAACATTAAAGTATTTAAGAAATGACTATGAGGGCGGAACCGGGATCATACAAACTGAAAGCTTCGGCAAAAAGTATACCATAAGACAGTTATCAAAATTATCAATAACCCATAGTGACAATGTGGCTACAAACATGCTGCTGAGATTTATAGGCATAGGAAACGTAAAGAATTATATGAGGCAGATTGGAGGTACTGTTGTCAATGATGGCAAGAATGTTTCGTGTCCAAGAGATATGGGGATTTATATGAAGTGTGTCTATGAGTTTTGCAATAACAATAGCGATTTGGGTAAGGAGTTTATGGATAATCTTTTAAATACAAAGTTTAATGATAGAATTCCGGCACTTTTACCTCAAGATATTAAGGTTGCTCATAAAATAGGTACCCAGGTTAATACTATTAATGATGTAGGTATAGTATTTACAGACAGGCCTTATATAATTTCCATTATGTCTAAAGAAGTTGATGAAAATACGGCACCACAGGTGGTTGCTAAAATATCAAAAATAGTATATGATTTGGAATAATAAAATCACAACATAAAGATAGAGAAAAAATTACATAGGAGGAGTATGGTATGCTTTCACAAAAAGTAGTTAGTAATTTGACAAACTCATCAGGTATAAGGGCAATGTTTGAAGAAGGGGAAAGATTAAGAAAAATTCATGGTGACAAGAACGTATTTGATTTCACTTTAGGTAATCCTGATATGGAGCCTCCTTTATTGGTACGTGATACATTAAAAAAATATATATGTGATGATGTGGCGGGAATTCATAAGTATATGAATAACGCAGGTTATATGGATGTAAGGGAGAAGGTTGCTGCAAGTCTTACAAAAGAATCAGGTGTAGAACTAAAAGGGGAAAATATCGTCATGACCTGCGGTGCAGCCGGAGGCCTTAATATTATACTCAAATCAATACTTAATCCCGGTGAAGAGGTTATTATATTCGCACCCTACTTTGTAGAATATTCTTTCTACATTGATAATCACGGTGGAAAGACTGTTGTTGTTAAACCCAACATGGATACTTTTGAACCGGATATCGATGATCTTAAAAGTAAAATATCTAAAAATACCAAAGCAATTATAATTAATTCACCAAACAATCCAACTGGTGTAATATATAAAGAGGAAACATTAATAAAAATTGCAGAAGTTTTAAAAGAGAAACAAAAGGAATTTGGAAGCGAGATTTTTGTAATATCTGATGAACCATATAACAAGCTGGTTTATGACGGAGTGAAGCTTCCAAGTTTGTTAAAAATATTTGATAATGCAATACAAGGGTGTTCTTTCAGCAAGTCACTGTCTCTGCCTGGTGAAAGAATTGGGTTTGTTGCTGCAAGCCCAAGGATAAAAGAGATAAATATGCTTATGGATGCATTGATATTTACAAACAGGATTCTGGGGTATGTAAATGCACCTTCACTTTTTCAGAGAGTAATTGCCGAAACTATGGACGTTACCATAGATATTGGAGAATATCAGAAACGCAGAGATTTACTTTACAATCACTTGATAAGTCTTGGCTTTGAATGTATTAAGCCTGAGGGAGCATTTTATCTTTTCCCGAAAGCACTTATCGAGGATGATACCCAGTTTGTAAAAATGGCACTTAAATATAATCTTCTTATTGTACCTGGAAAAGGTTTTGGATGTCCAGGGTATTTCAGAATAGCATACTGCAGCAGTCTGGAAACAATTAAGGGTGCACTTCCGGCTTTCGAGGCCTTAGCAAAGGACTGCAGGGGGTAAGTTTTTTTGCGGCAGCATCTATATGTTTTGAAATAATCATTTTACATTTAATAAACTGTTTTGATAAAATACCGAACTGTAAAACTATGTGGTTCGGTATTTCTAATATGGGGAATTAAAAACTTTAAATCGCACTCAGATTGATGTATAATAATTGTTATATAATTAACGAACTATTTGTTGAGAATTATCGTATTTTAATATTTGTGAGGTGATTACAGTGCCTAAGATTTTAAAGACTGATGGTATGAATAAATGTATTGGTTGTTTTACATGCATGCTGGTTTGTTCAGGTGTGAATCAACAAAACCACTCAATTTCCAAGAGTGCAATAAAGATTAGAACAAGCGGGGGATTACAAGGAAAGTTTGTTGTTGATGTTTGTATCGCATGCAAGGATGAAAGGGCATGTGCAGAGGCTTGTCCATCCGGAGCACTTGAAAAAAGGCCTGGTGGAGGAGTTGTATTGAAAAAGGACAAATGTATTGGCTGCAAAAAATGTGTAGACGCATGTATTGTAAGTGCAGTACACTTTGATGATGATGAGCATAAACCAATTATTTGCAAGCATTGTGGGGTTTGTGCAAAGTTTTGCCCTCATGAATGCTTAAGAATGGAGGATGTTCCAAATGATTTATGAGAAATATATAAAGGTTCTATATATTGATTTAACTCAGAAGAAAATTCGTATAGATCATAGAAAAGATCTCTGTGATTACTTAGGAGGAGTGGGTGTTGCAACAAAACTCCTTGAAGAGAATCTAAAGCCAGAGCTTGATGTATTGGATGAGCAACAGCCTATTATATTAGCAATTGGTGCTGCATCAACAGTTTTCCCAGTAATTACAAAGACGGTAGCGATGTTTCGTTCACCCCTCACTGGGGAGCTTGGTGAAAGCTATGCAGGGGGAAGGCTGGCTATGACTTTGTTTATGGCTGGTTATGATGCAATTGTTATAACAGGGAAATCAAAAAGCACTTCATATCTTACTATTAGCAGAAATAATGTTGAGTTTAAGGATGCCAGAGCTTTTGCAGGTATGTCTAATGACAAAATAGGCAGAAATATAAGAGAAAGAGAGCCTGGCGGCGGTAAGAGAAGTATTATAAGAATAGGACCTGCCGGAGAAAATCTCGTAAAATACGCAAGTGTTTGCGTTGATACTTACAGGCATTTTGGAAGGTTGGGGCTTGGTGCTGTTTTCGGTAGCAAAAACCTTAAGGCTATTACAGTTTTGGGTGATAAGAATTTACCTATAAAGAACTTTAAAGAATATTTTAAGGTGTTTCAAGAAATTTACCAGAGGGTTACCGACACCGAGATAATGTCAAAGTACCATGACGTAGGTACCCCGATAAATATCGAACCTTTAAATGCAGCAGGAGCACTTCCCACCAAGAATTTGAAGCAGGGTGTTTTTGAATGCGGCGATAAAATATCCGGAGACACTTTTGCTAAAAACAACCTTGTCAGAAAAATGGCGTGCACAGGGTGTCCTGTGGGATGTATCCATATTGGTCAGTATAGGCGTGAGTTTGACAAGGGATATGAATATGAGGCAGTAAGCGTAGGCTATGATTATGAACTCATATTTGCTTTGGGTAGCTTTCTGGGTATAAAATCCTCTGATGAAGTTCTACAGCTTATCGAAGAAGTTGAAAAGGCAGGAATGGATGCCATGTCGGCAGGAGTTGTTTTAGGATGGGCAACTGAAGCTCTTGCTAAAAAGCTTGTAAATGAAGAGCAGACATTGGTTAACCTGGCTTTTGGTAATACTGAAAACTATTTAAAGGCAATTCAATATATTTCTATAAGGAAGAATGAGTTTTACAGCTATTTGGGTGAGGGCGTAGATAAGGCATCCGATGTTTATGGAGGAAAAGACTTTGCTATGGCCCTTGGAAAAAATGAAATGCCTGGGTATCACACCGGATATGGTGCGATTGTTGGAGCAACTGTTGGTGCCAGACATTCCCACTTGTGTAATGGGGGCTATTCACTAGATCAATCTATGAAAGAGTTTGACAAGGAAAAGATGGTTAATGCATTGTTTGAGGAAGAGAAGGAAAGGTGTATGCTCAATTCTCTTATTATATGCCTCTTTGCAAGAAAGGTATATGACAGGAAAACAATTATATCTGTGCTTAATTCAATTGGATACGACCTTACGAATGATGATTTGACAGCTATAGGTGAGAGGATTTATAAATCCAAGCTGAGAATTAAGAAATCCCTTGGATTTGATCTAAAGGAAGTCAAACTGCCTAAAAGGTTTTTTGAAACCCCGAGTATGTCTGGTATTCTTGATGAAAAGCTGACATATGAAATGATAGAAATGTATAATAACAAAACAGAGGAACTTTTGGCAAAGGAAAGTTAGTTATGAAAATCCATGTAGAGGTAAATTACTGGTTTAAAAGGTTTACCCAGGGTAAGACTGCTTTCGAGCTGGAGCTTAATGATAAAGCTTCTATCATTGATGCTGTGAAGGAAGCGGGCATACCTAATGAAGAGATAGGTTTTGTAATGAGGTGTAAAAAGCTGGAGCAAAGCTTTAGTATCGTTGAAATTGCAAGCCTGCTTGAGGATGGAGACAGTATAAAGCTTTATCCATCAATTATTGGAGGCTAATGAAGATATAGTGTCTGAGAATTATGGTGCCTTTGATGAAGCAGATACCGGCACCATAATTCCCAAGGGCATTTTTTCTAACGTGCACATTCGCCGGCTTGTCCTTTAAGTATTTGGATACCATGGGGGAGAACGGGCAATACTACCTCAAGACATTCAGCAACGGCTTTTGGGCTGCCTGGCAAGTTTATAATGAGTGCACTATTACGGATACCTGCAACTGCCCTGGATAACATAGCTTTCGGCGTGATCTCAAGGCTTTTCTGACGCATGGCTTCGGGTATTCCGGGAACAAGCCTGTCAATGACAGCTAGAGTTGCTTCAGGAGTTATATCTCTTGGTGAAAAACCAGTTCCGCCAGTAGTTAGGATGAGGTCAACACCTACATTATCCGACATATCTATAATGGTTTCTGAAATCTCACGCTTTTCATCAGGAACTATTTTATATATAACTACTTTTCCACCAATACCAGCAATCATTTGGGCTATGACATTACCGCTTTCATCAAGCCTTTCACCAGCATAACCCTTATCGCTTGCAGTAATTATACCTACTTTAAATGACAAATTAAAGCCTCCCTTAAGTTTTATTAAAAGATTAATCACTTTTAATAAAGTTAGTTTGTTTATATAATAACAATATATTATATAACAATGAGGTATAAAAGTCATAAAATTTTATATAAAGCGTTCGTAAAATCTTCCGAGCCTTCTATTCCTAAAGCGTAATGCCATGGATTCCAGGCCGTTCAGGGTGAGTTGCGGAAACGGACTTGCCTTCCATTTGAAAAGGAGGAAATATTAATAATGTTAAAATCAATCAATTCAATCATGCCTAAAAGTCTACTGAGGTCTAAAGCACTTTTCATTACCTTTACTGTTATATTTTTGACGCTATTTGTAATGTCGGGTTGTACAAAAAATGATGAAAAGACAGAGGAAAAGTCTGTGCAAAATGGAAGTGTGCTGACGCTTGCAACAACGACAAGCGTTAACGATTCCGGGCTTCTTGAATACCTGCAGCCCCAATTTGAACAGGATACCGGGGTTACTTTAAAGATTATAGCTCAAGGGACAGGACAAGCTATAAAGACCGGTGAAGATGGAAATGCTGATGTGTTATTTATTCACGACAAAAAGTCTGAAGAGAAATTTGTTGCTGACGGTAATGGCTTATCACGTATAGAATTGATGTACAACTATTTTGTTTTGGTTGGGTCAGAGGACGACCCGGCTAAAATTAGTGGATCTGCAAAGAGTGCAGAAGAATGTTTTAAAAGGATCATGGGGAGCAAATCCTTTTTTGTATCAAGGGGTGATGACTCAGGAACACATAAGAAGGAGCTTGGTATATGGAAAAAAGCCGGACTAACGCCTTCTGGCAATGATTGGTATGTGTCTGCCGGTAAGGGAATGGGTGAAGTGTTGAAAATGGCAAGCGAAAAGAAAGCTTATACACTTACAGACAAGGCCACTTTTCTTTCAATGAAGGATAAGCTTGATCTTAAGATTTTGCTTATGGATGCAAAAGATTTGTTCAATCAGTACACAATAATTAAAGTTAATCCTGATAAGCACAAACATGTTAATAAGAAGAATTCAGATAAATTTGTAGAATGGATGACATCTGAAAAAGTCCTTGTTATGATAAATAATTTTGGTAAGGTTAAGTATGGGGAGAGCCTTTTTTATGTAAATTATGTTAAAAAAGATTAATCAATAACTCTTAAAGTAGGTAATTATTTTGACTGATATATTAAACAGCTTTACTGAGGCGTTCAATTTAATATTTTCACTTGATAGGGAAATATACGGTATTATACTGCTTACCCTTTTTGTTACTGTTTTTAGTACCATTATCTCTTCTGTTATTGGAATATCATCAGGAGTAGTAATCGGGAGCAAAGAGTTTAAGGGCAAAAAGCAGCTGGTAAGGGTTGTTCAGACATTAATGGGACTGCCGCCTGTTGTTGTAGGGGTGTTGGTATATCTTATGCTGTCAAGGAAAGGGCCGTTGGGCGAATTAGGGCTGCTTTTTACTGCACCCGCCATGGTGATTGCACAGGTAATAATAGTAACGCCAATTATTATGGGGCTTACCATTTCTGCAATAAAGAGTAAGGCGGAATGTATTGAGGAGACATGTAAAGGCCTTGGCTTAGGATATATAAGGACACTTGCAATGCTGATATTGGAATGCAGATATCAGCTTACCTCTGTAGTTCTAGCGGGGTATGGAAGGGCAATTTCTGAAGTGGGTGCAGTGATGTTGGTAGGGGGAAATATTCAATACCATACCAGGGTTATTACCACATCCATTGTTTTGGAGACTGGAAAGGGTAACTATGATAAGGGATTAGCCTTAGGGATAATACTCCTATTAATATCCTTTATAATTAACTGGACTATGCAAAGGATTCAGGAGGTATAGCGTTGATTTGCTTAAAGGAAATAAAAAAGTCATATAATGGCAGAATTGTTCTTGATATTGATGATCTATTATTTGAAAGAGGGAAAATTTATGCTGTGTTAGGACCAAATGGATCAGGTAAATCAACTCTTGTAAAGATAATAAAAGGGATTGAAAAGCCAGACAGCGGGGAGGTTTTATATACAGGCAAAAAGGAGATGGATTTTGCATACCTCCCTCAAAAACCTTATATGTTTAACTTTTCAGTTTTAAAAAATATAATGATGGGTATAGCTAACAAGGATGATGCTTTAAAAAAGGCAAAAGATGCTTTGAAACAGGTGGGACTTGAAAATCTGAAGGAGGCAAGAGCATGCAGTTTATCAGGCGGTGAAGCACAAAGGGTGGCAACTGCAAGAATACTAGTGCTTGATAAAGAGGTGGTTCTTCTTGATGAGCCTGCTGCTGCCGTGGATGTTTCAAGCATTCATCTTGTTGAAAATTATATAAAAAAAGCAAATAAAGAAAATAAGACAACGTTTATAATAACAACCCATAATCCGTCCCAAGCCATCAGGCTTGCTGACGAAGCCATATTCCTTTTTGAAGGTAGAGTTTATGAGAGGGGCGAACCTGAAAAGCTCTTCAAAAATCCTGAAAAAAGTGAGACAATAAGTTTTTTGGCCAATTGGAGGATATAACAGAGATGTTTAGTGTTAAAAGTGTAAATGAAGTTTTTGAAATAATTGAAAAGAACTTCAAAGGATATCAACTTGAATGCGAAACTATTGAAATTAATTATGCCGTAGGAAGAATATGTGGAGAGTCTGTTGTTTCAGCAGAAGATATTCCGGGCTTTAACCGCTCATCTGTTGACGGATATGCTGTCATGGCATCAGATACTTTCGGTTCTAGTGATTCCTGCCCCGCTCAGCTTAAGCTTGCAGGCGAGATAAAGATGGGCGAGGAAGCGGACGTGTATCTTTTAAAGGGAGAGGCAATATATGTGCCGACTGGAGGGCAAATTCCCCGCAATGCCGATGCAGTAGTTATGATAGAGTATACCGATAACTTTGATGACGGATTTATATACATAAACAAGTCAGTGGCACCAGGTAACAATCTTGTCTTTAAGGGAGATGACATAAAGAGCGGAAATGCTGTAATAAAACCTGGTACCAGAATCAGGCCCCAGGATATTGGGGCGCTTGCTGCTTTAGGAGTAACTCATATAAGCGTTAAGAGGCGTGTTAAAGTTGGTATAGTTTCAACCGGTGATGAGATCGTGGATATAAAAAACAAACCTGAGGGTTCCGAGGTAAGAGATATAAACTCCTATTTCCTCCATGCCGGTATAGTGGAATATGGTTGTGAGCCGGTAATGTATGGAATTTGTGAGGATGATTTCCACAAGATTAAATGTAAGGTTGATTTAGCTTTAAAAGAATGCGACATAATTCTCATATCTGGGGGAAGCTCTGTAGGGCTTAAAGATCAGACCATGAAAGTTATAAATTCACTTGGACTGCCTGGCGTTTTGGTACATGGGATTGCAGTAAAACCGGGTAAGCCTACAATATTAGGCAAAATTGATCATAAAGCTGTTGTTGGTCTGCCAGGACATCCTGCTGCAGCCTATATTGTGTTTAAGGTGTTTGTATTAAAGCTTATTGATGCCTTCAATGACTCTAAATCTATAGGATCTTCAGTTATAAGGGCTAAAATGGCTCATAACTATCCGTCAAATAACGGAAGGGAAGAGTTTGTAACAGTTAGACTGGAAGCTTCTCATGATGGTTTTTTAGCTCATCCGCTATTCGGTAAATCAGGCCTCATATCTCTTGTATCTCAGGCGGACGGTTTCTTAAGAATAGGTCGAGAATGTGAAGGGATTGAAGAGGGAAAAGATGTTGAGGTTATATTATTATAAGCACTTGGAGAGATTAATATGAGTTTTTCATACTTAAACAATATAGAGCTTGATAAAGCTCTTCAATTATATATCGAGGAGATAGAAAAGTCCTGTGTTTTCTGGGGGAGTGAAGAAATTTTTGTAAAGGATTCATTTGGAAGAATAACAAGTGAGGCAGTATATGCACTAATATCTTCTCCCCACTACAATGCATGTGCGATGGACGGAATTGCCCTTAAGGCAAGCAGTACATATGGTGCAACTGACACAACCCCTGTTCACCTGATTGAAGAGGCGGATTTTAAGAGGGTGGACACCGGTGATCCACTTCCAAATGAGTTTGATTCCGTTGTAATGATTGAGGATGTCATTGAGCTTGGTAATGGAAGTATTAAGCTTGTAAATGCTTCTTCACCATGGCAGAATGTAAGGCAGATTGGTGAGGATGTATGCGCAAACGAGATGATTGTTCCTTCCAATACACTGATAGAGCCTTATATTGTGGGTGCTTTTCTTGCAGGTGGAGTTCTTAAGGTTAAGGTAAGGAAAAAGCCTTTGGTTGGACTTATTCCCACAGGTGACGAAATAATAAATCCTAAGTCCGATCCAGGGCCGGGGGAAATTATTGAATTTAATTCCTCCATTTTTTCGGGAATGCTGGAAAATTGGGGTGCTATTCCCCGTGTTTACGACATCATTCCCGATAAATTGGAAAGTATTTCCCAGGCAATAAAAAGTGCTGCATCCGAATGTAATATTATTATTGTAAACGCCGGATCTTCGGCGGGAAGAGAGGATTTTACCGCAAAAGCCGTCGAAAGTGTGGGGAAATTACTGGTACATGGTATAGCAATAAGGCCGGGCAAGCCAACCATACTTGGGATAGTGAATGGCAAACCAGTAATCGGAGTTCCTGGATATCCTGTATCGGGAATTATTGTTATGGACCAGATTTTGAAGAAGGTATTGGAGATATATAGGGGAATATCATACCCATCTAATGAAACTGTCAATGCCGTCCTGTCAAAGAAGGTTGTATCATCATTAAAATACAAAGAATTTGTCAGGATGAAGACAGGTTTTGTTGATGGTAAGATGGTGGCTACGCCGTTAAACCGAGGAGCAGGTGTGATTACTTCTATGGTCAAGGCTGACGGAATAATGGAAATACCATTAAATCAGGAGGGTATTGAAAGCGGTAAAGAGGTAAAGATAAGGCTTCTTAAAGATCATGAGGAAATAAAAAATACCATTATGGTAGTTGGAAGTCATGACCCTTTGATTGATGTTATTACAGATATAATGAGAAAACGGGATTATGGAATGTATTTATCCTCAGCCCATGTAGGAAGTATCGGGGGAATAATGGCTATAAAAAAGGGAGAGGCACATGCTGCAGGCATTCACCTTCTTGATGAGGAAACGGGAGAATATAACATAAGCTACTTGAAAAGATATTTTCCTAATGAAAAAGTTAATCTCATAAAAGGTGTGAAAAGAATTCAGGGGCTTATGACAGCACCTGGTAATCCCAAACACATTAATGGAATAGTGGATCTTAAAAAAGACGGCATTTCCTTTGTTAACAGACAGAAGGGAGCGGGGACAAGGATTCTTCTGGATTTCCTTCTTAAACAAAAAGGGATTGAAAAAGAGGATATAGAAGGCTATGATAGGGAGGAGTATACCCATATGTCGATAGCAGCACTAGTGGCAGCTAAGAATGCTGATGTTGGGCTTGGAATATACTCTGCTGCTAAAATCTATGGCCTGGATTTTATACCGGTTTGCCAAGAGGAGTATGATTTTATCATTCCAGAGAGGTTTATGGAAATGAAGCATGTCAAAACTTTTCTGGATATTTTGAAATCCCATGAGTTTAAGAGGATACTAACTGAAATGGAAGGATATAGAATTGAGAATGCGGGCAGGGTATATACCCTTTGAGGTGAAAATATGAGGGATAAATATAACAGAAACATTGAATATTTAAGGGTTTCTGTCACAAGAAACTGTAATCTTAATTGTATATACTGCATGCCTCAAAACGATTCAGACAAGGAAAAGCAGCCCTTGAATTTGGGGTGCAAAAATTTTCTTACACCAAGCGAATATAACAGTATTATAAGTGAGATGGCACAACTAGGAATTAAAAAGTGAGGATAACAGGGGGAGAGCCCTTGATAAGGCCTGATATTAATGAGATTATTGAGCGTGTAGCAAAGATACCTGGAATTATTGATCTTTCGATGACAACCAATGGTGTAAATTTGGCTTCAAAGGCAAATGATCTTAAAAAATCCGGACTCCACAGGGTTAATATAAGCCTTGATACCCTTAATCCTGAAAGGTTTATGAAAATAACAGGTGTAAGCGGCCTTCACAATGTGCTTGAGGGAATTGATGAAGCTATAAATGTAGATCTTAAGCCAATTAAAATAAATACTGTGCTTATAAAGGGAATAAATGATGATGAAATAGAAGATTTTTTTCTCCTCACAAAGGACAGGCCAATCGAGGTAAGGTTTATTGAGCTTATGCCTATCGGAAAGTTTGGAGAGAGCAACATGGATAAGATAGTATATAATTCCGGGATCATTGACTCATACAAAGAGCTTGTGAAGCTTCAAAACCGTGATGAAAGCTTGCCGGCCAGATATTACAAAATGCCTGGGTTTAGAGGGAAGATAGGATTCATAAGTCCAATGAGCCATAAGTTCTGTGGAAACTGCAACAGGATTAGACTTACATGCGATGGAAAGATTAAGCTTTGTCTTGGGGATAACGATGAATATGATCTCTTAAAAGTGTTAAGAGAAGAACCTATAAAGCTTAATGAATTTATCAGGGAGGTTATTTCCAAAAAACCTAGGGGACATAACTTCAGTGAAAATTTTAACTCACAAAGAAGCATGAATAACATAGGAGGGTAGAAAATGGGGCTAAGTCATATTGATGAAAAAGGAAATGCCAGAATGGTGGATGTTTCTGGAAAAGATATAACCAAACGTGAGGCTGTGGCGGTTGGTAAGGTATTTATGAAAGAGGAAACTCTAAACCTTATTATGGATGGCAATATGCCTAAAGGTGATGTGGTTTCCACTGCGAGGATTGCCGGTATTATGGCAGCAAAGAAAACTGATGAGCTGATACCAATGTGTCACAGCCTGCCTGTTGATGGGGTTCAAGTTGAAATTAATTGCAACTTGGAAGACTTAAGCGTTGATATAAAGGCTAGGGTGAGCTGTTGCTGGAAAACAGGAGTTGAAATGGAGGCCCTTACAGCAGTTTCTGTTGCGGCTCTTACGGTCTATGATATGTGCAAAGCTGTGGATAAGGGTATGGTAATCGGTGATATAACCCTTATTAAAAAAACAGGCGGGAAATCAGGCGAGTATGTGAGGCAGACAGGAGGTCAGGAAAATGTGTAAGGTAGTCGCAGTTAATATCAGTGCAAAAAAAGGTGTACACAAGGTATCGGTAGATGTTGCTGAATGTATTGTGAACTTTGGGATAAAAGGGGATGCCCATGCAGGCAATTGGCACAGGCAGGTTAGCTTTTTGGGAATTGAAAGCATAGAAAAAATGAAGGATTTAGGCCTTACAGGCTTATGTACAGGTAAATTTGCTGAAAATATTACGACGTCAGGTGTTGAGCTGTATACACTGAAGATAGGTACCAGGTTTAAAATAAATGATGTATTGTTCGAGGTTACTCAAATCGGTAAAGAGTGCCATAAAAAGTGCGAAATTTATAATAAAATCGGTGACTGCGTAATGCCAAGGGAAGGCATATTTGCCAGGGTACTCCAGGGAGGCATTATAAAGCCGGGCGACAGTATTGATTTTTGCTGACACCTATTCCATTTCTACCAGATGGGCCCAATACCTGACAGGCATAAACTGTTTTTGTAGTCTTGGGTTTTTTCTGTTTTTTATTGAGATGTTTTTAAAATAAAGCTTCCAGAGGGTTTGAAAGTCTTCCTTTTCAGCACTTAAATGACTTCCTAGAGGTTGTTCAATTGCGGTAAGGAACCATCCTTCTTTGTCATATACTACAGCTAATTTTCGCTTAAGATCATGGATTACCCATCTTTGGTCTGAAAGCCTTTTGGAAAAATGGAGAGCCAATAAACTTATGATGTTATAATCGGGTTCTAGAGATGCATAATAATAATCACCTTCCATAAGTTTGAAACGGACCAATCCTAGAAACCTGTGACATTCAGATGTCACCTTGCGGCTGATTATCCGTACATTTAGGACTGATTCATCTGTTATGAGCCTGTCGATGTCCCCGCCAAACTTCCAGCCAAGTTTTAAGTATTTGTATATGATTAATTCTTTGTTTTTGGAGTCGGAAATAAAAACATAATAAATATTTCTTAAGGCTAATGGTGAAATTTTTTCTCTAACTGAGTTATAAACCTTGTGAAATTTTTCAATATTGGTTTTTACATTATAATCCTTTGTAAAGATACCCATCTGTGATGATTCTTCAGGTAAAATATTAAGAGGTATTTCATGCCTGTAATATGATTCATATATTGCACTCAAAAGCCCTTCGAAGCTTCCGTCATAGGTGTAGCTAATCATTTGGTCATTCATGGGTACTCTCCTTTATATATTATGTATGTGAGGATTTATATATACATAGGGCTTACTGCAATAACGAGTTTAAATTGTTGCCAAAGTATGAGAACATTGAAATTTGCCCGCTGCACACCTTTTTTGAGCCCACACTGTTTTCAGCAGCCAATTCATCTCTCAAAAATGCCTCATTAAAGGAATTACCATAAAACTTGCCTTTGCATGTTATAAAGTGCCGTGCCCTTTTTAAAACCACCCCAAGCTTCTTTAAATCGTCATAACCTAGTGAGCAAAGTTTCCTTGAAGAAACTATGGTTTGGGCAGATTTAACACCAATGCCAGGTATCCGCAAAAGCGTTTGATAATCTGCCTTGTTAATTTCTATGGGGAAAATATGCAGATTTCTTATTGCCCAGCATGATTTGGGATCTAACTCCAGATCAAAGTCCGGACTGCCGTCATTCAGAAGCTCATCAGCATTAAATGAATAATACCTCATAAGCCAGTCTGCCTGATAGAGCCGATGCTCTCTTAAAAGGGGAGGCTTATTGATAGCGGGCAGATTGGGGTGTTCAACTACAGGAACATATGCGGAGTAGTATACCCTCTTTAACTTGAAATGCCTATAAAGATTTTCGGATAGCTTTATGATATTGTAGTCATGATCCGGGGTAGCACCTACAATAAGCTGAGTACTCTGTCCGGCTGGAACAAATGACTGTTTTTTTCTGTAAATTTTATTTTCCTCTTTAACAGCGGCTATTGCATTATTAATAAAACCCATAGGTTTTATTATGGACTCCTTGTTTTTATCTGGAGCCAGAAGTTTTAATCCCTGACTTGACGGAAGCTCGATATTTACACTCATCCTATCAACATACAAGCCAGCTTCATGAATCAGCCTGGTGTCGGCTCCGGGAATTGCTTTTAGGTGTATGTAACCATTGAAATGAAATTCTTCCCTTAGAAGCTTAACTGTTTTTATGAGTAGTTCCATGGTATAATCAGGGTTTTTAATGACTCCTGAGCTTAAAAAGAGTCCTTCGATATAATTCCTTCTGTAAAAATTTGTAGTCAAGGCTGCCACTTCATAGGGAGTAAACGCGGCTCGTTTTGTGTCATTACTGCATCTATTAACACAATATGTACAGTTATATATACACTGATTTGAAAAAAGAATTTTTAATAGTGATATACAGCGTCCATCTTCCGACCAGCTGTGACAAATACCTGCCTTGTGGCTGTTGCCCAAGCCGTTTGGAGTGTTTTTTCGATTACTGCCGCTTGAGGAACATGATACATCGTATTTTGCTGCTGCGGATAAAATCTCCAGTTTGGTTTCCAGTTCCATTTCATCACCTTTTCATCATGAGTAATTTGGGTATTAACAAATAATTAAATGTCCATATTCACATTAAATAAGAATTAATTTCTTTTTTATCATTTTATCACATAAATAACCAAAAATCAAACACATGTTCGGGTTGATATTGTGAATTTTAAACTGTATAATACGCTTATGTTACTCTATTCATATAGTTTTTTTATTTTTTAAATTTTCTTTGATTATCAAAATAAAGAAAAAAATAGGATGTAATTAAATTGTATAAAGTATTAACAAATAATTAACTGGTCAATTTTAAACAATTAACAGGGGGGTATAGAAATGAGAGCTATAGTAACAGTAATCGGCAAGGACAGAGTTGGAATAATTGCCGGGATCAGCAACGTTTTAGCGGATAACAATGTAAATATATTGGATATAAACCAGACAACACTCCAGGATGTTTTTACCATGATTATGCTTGTTGATATTTCAGGGCTTGCTATAGATTTTACAAAGCTGGCTGACAAGCTTGAGAAAAAAGGTGAGGAACTTGGGCTTTCAGTAAGAATTCAACATGAAGACATCTTTAATTCAATGCATAGGATTTAGGGGGATGGATTAATGATAAGAACAAGGGAAGTACTTGAAACAATCAATATGATACAGGAACAGTGTCTTGACATTAGAACAATCACAATGGGTATATCATTAAGGGACTGCTGCCATGGGGACTCAAAGAAATCAAGGCAATTGATTTATGATAAAATAACTAGACTTGCCGCAAACCTGGTTAAGGTTGGGAACGATATAGAAAAAGAATATGGAATACCGATTATTAATAAGAGAGTATCGGTAACTCCAATATCTCTTATTGCTGAAAGTTCAGATGAGGAGGACTATGTAAAGTTTGCCGAAGCATTAGATAAAGCGGCTGATGCAGTGGGCATAAACTTCATCGGAGGTTTTTCAGCACTGGTCCACAAGGGATATACAAATGGAGACAGGAAGCTAATAAGAGCTATTCCCGAAGCCTTAAGTTCTACAAAACTGGTATGTTCATCAGTTAATGTTGCAACAACAAAAGCCGGTATCAATATGGATGCTGTTAGGGAAATGGGTGAAGTAATAAAGAGGGCTGCAGAGCTGTCAAAGGATGATAACAGCCTAGCATGTGCCAAGCTTGTAGTATTTTCCAATGTTCCTGAGGATAACCCGTTTATGGCAGGTGCATTTCACGGAATTGGAGAACCGGAATGTGTAATAAACGTGGGGGTAAGCGGCCCAGGCGTTGTAAAGAGTGCGTTGGAAAAGGTTAAGGGTGCTGATTTTGGAACTGTGTCCGAAACTATAAAAAAGACAGCTTTTAAAATTACAAGGATGGGCCAGCTTGTGGCACAGGAAGCCTCAAGAAGGCTCAATGCCGAGTTTGGTATAGTTGACCTTTCATTAGCACCAACACCGGCTGTGGGTGATAGCGTTGCATACATTTTAGAAGAAATGGGACTTGAGAAGTGCGGTGCACATGGAACAACTGCAGCTTTGGCTTTATTAAATGATGCAGTAAAAAAGGGAGGAGTTATGGCGTCATCATATGTTGGCGGATTAAGCGGTGCTTTCATACCTGTCAGTGAGGATGCAGGGATGATTGAGGCTGTGAAAGCTGGGGCTCTTACATTGGAAAAATTGGAGGCTATGACCTGCGTTTGCTCGGTGGGTCTTGATATGATCGTTATACCAGGTGATACCAGTGCTTCTACAATATCAGCAATAATTGCCGATGAAGCAGCAATAGGTATGATAAACAACAAGACAACAGCGGTTAGGGTTATTCCTGCTTTTGGCAAGAAGGTTGGAGACGTTGTTGAATTTGGAGGACTTTTAGGCACCGGCCCTGTTATGAATGTGAACAGGTTTGGAAGTGATGAGTTTATAAAGCGTGGTGGCCGCATACCAGCACCTATTAACAGCTTGAGGAATTGATTATATAAAGTGATATAAATAGATGAAAAGTGTTATATTAATCTTATATTTGGTAAAGCAAATACCAAATGGTTTTAGAGGAAATTTGCGATAGACAAATAGAGATTAATCACTTTTCATCTAAACCTAATACAGATTTTGGGGAGTTGAAAATGCCTAAAAGTTATATAATTTTAATATTAATAACTATAAATCTGATTGCGTTAGTTGTTTCTGGGATTGATAAATATAAGGCTAAGCATAAAAAATGGAGAATATCTGAGAAAACTCTGTTTATTTTAGGGTTAGTCGGTGGCTGTCCCGGCCTTTACATATCTTTTTTTCTGTTTAGGCATAAGACAAAGCATCTGAAATTTATGGTTGGTATTCCGGCAATTTTTGTAATGCAGGTTATGGCATTTTATTTATTGATAAAGTGATTGTTAAGGAATAACTTTTAAAATTACAAAATAATAAATAATAAATAACTTAAACATGACTAAAGGGAAAAATTTCTTAAATGTATTTTTAAATTTTCCATATGGTGCTATAATATTCCCAAGAGATTTTTTGGGGTGATTGGCTATTATTTCTGATAGCAAGTTTAAAAATATTATAGAGGCACCGGATAATTCAAAATTTATATTAAAAGGATCTACAGGCTCAGGCAAGACCACCATATTACTGGAAAGATACAAATACATGGTGAACGAGCTGTGTATACCCAGTGAAAAAATATTAATTCTTTTATTAAACAGAACTCAATCCCTTGATTGGAGAACAAAAACATTTCTTAAAAGTTCCGGAACTATTTGGAGAACCTCATACTATGGTTTTATCCAAAGTGAAATCAGAACACACTATCCAATTATTTTAAAAAATTGCAGCGATATTCTGGATCGGAGAATAAAACCGACTTTCCTGACTTTTGAGTCTGCACAGTTTTTGGTATCCACCGTTATACAATCCCACAGGGAAAGAAAAGGAATTTTTCAGGGGGTAGCATCTTTTACCGATAGGATATCGATAGATATTACTTCGAACTTAGTTAAAGCTGCCACATCAGGTATATCATATAAAGAAATCGGCAGCAGACTATACAATTCACTTGAAATAAAGGATGATCTTAAACGGCAGATTTTTCATGATGCTGACAATATTACTGCAGCATATAGAAATAAGTGTATAGAGCTTGGAGTTTTTGATTTTGCAATGGCTGTTGAGCTTTACAATAGCTGCCTTATTGCTGATGATTTCTATAGAGACCAGCTTTTTAAAAGGGTGCAGCATATAATAATCGACAATCTAGAAGAGTGTGTTCCAACAGAGGTGGATTTTATAGATTTGCTTCTGCCAAATGTAAAATCATGCTTTTTAGGATATAATCATGAAGGTGGTTATGGACAGGTTTTCGGCAGTAACCATGATTATGTTAAAGAAAAGCTTTTAAAAAGGTGTAAAATAGTAGATCTTGATACTTCATTCACATGTAAAAGCTTCATGTATGAATTTTCCGATATGCTTTATGATTATATTGAAGGAAAAACTTCTAGTAGAATACATAATAAGGCTTTTATTGAAAGAACCCAGCCTGTAGAACTTAGAAGTGATATGCTGGAGCTTATTGGGGAAAAGGTTATAAAACTAATACGGGAAAATGGATATCTTCCTTCAGATATAACAATTCTTTCTACGTACGCTGACCCGGTTACTGAATTTGTCATCGGCAGAATTTTAGAGGCGAATGGTCTTATTTTGAACAATCATTCAAGAAAAAACAGAATAATTGACAACCCGTTTTCTCAGGCACTAATAACATTGGCGTTGCTTTGTTACCCGTCTTTTAATCTTCTTCCTAATAGGGATAATGTAAGATCATTAATAAGGCTGATATTGAGAATTGATCCAATAAGAAGTTCCATATTAGCCGATGAAATATGCAGGCAAAAGCCGTATGCAAGGTTTCCGGATATTGAATTTCCCGGTCTTGTAGAGAGAATTGGATATTACAATATTGAAAAGTATGAATATATAAGGAATTGGATAGATGAATACAGAGAACTTGAAGTAAAACTCCCTATAGACGCCTTCCTGCAGAAGGTTTTCCTTGAAATACTTGTTTCACAGGATTTATCTGAGGATGATGTGTTGCAGGCTAAGAACCTTATAGATAGTGCACAGACCTTCGTTGAAATAGTATCAAGATTTAAGAACATCAGTGCTGACAAGGGCTTTTTAGAAATGGTTAGAAGTGGCATTAAGGCTTCTGAAAGTATTTTTGAATTGGAAGAGAAATTACATGGTAATACCGTGGTACTGACTACGCCTGTATCTTATTTATCATGCTCTATGAAATCCAAGGTGCTTATACTAAGCAGCTTAAGCAGTAAAAATTGGACACCCCGCAGCATCAAGGAGTTGACCAATGTACATGTTCTTTCAAAAACATGGGATGACCAAATGGTATATACTGAAGATATGGAGGTAAGGAATCAAAAGGATTATATTGCAATGATCATGAGGTCCTTACTTAAACGTTGTGAAGAAAAAGTTATTACTTTTGAATCGATTCTTTCGGCAAATGGTTTTGAGAATGACGGCATTTTGAGCGAATACTTTGATGAAATAATGGAATAGTTTATAAATTGTTTAAAATTCATAAGGCTTATCAAAAAATCAAAAGAAAAATCATAAAAAAATATGTATAAATTGTTTATAATATATATAGAGATAAGATATTTATTTAGTTGATTCGTAATAATATTTTTTTTACATAGGGAAGCAATTGAGATATCGCTTGATTTCTTCCTTTTTGTTGTTCGTTTTTCCTAAAATATTACATATATTACTAAGGAAGTAATAATAAACGGATTACTTATGCATGTTTACGAAATCAATATTTGCTTGGTTCTTCAGTGTGTATTTCATCTGATTTGTTTTTGAAGTGATTTGAGAAACAGCGTTTCAAAACTTTGGTAATTAAAGTTGTTGTTTGAATAGTAGATTTTTATTAAGTATAGAAGATATGTACTTTGATTTTATTGTTTTTCGAACTTTGAAAAATTAATATGGTAAATAAATAGCTTATTTTTAGGATGTTTGACTTAACACTAACATGATATATACTAATTTTCTTGACTTATTTATTATAAATACGCCCAATATTCATAACTAATACACACTTCATTCATGGAATAGTATTAATATTATTAATTCCGGTTGCAGTATAACCAGCCTGGAGATAATAATTATTATACTGCTTATTGATCAATTCGCTCTTAATTCATACCATTTTTCATCTTTATCTAAACACATTCAAAATATTAAATATCACATTAAAAAAGTATCTCATATCTATGATTCTTAATTGAATTATTGAATAAGTTTAACAAAAGATGTTTATTTTAGGTAAACAAAAGCAATTTTATACCTATGATATAATTCTTCAGGAATAAAAGGCAAGACGCTTATAACACATTATTGTTAGTGAAATGTCATCATATTTTTTATGGGACTTGTATAGTATGGTATAAGTGTTTGCTTAAATAAGTTGCCTATTGATCTATATGAAAAGTGTTGCGTAATAGGTTAATCACTTTTTCATTAAAAGGCCAGATTGAAAGTGGCTAAGAGTTATTTATTATATATAAATGTTGAGGGTCAATTGTAACTTTAGATATTTTTCTGAAGATATAAGCGGTTTTTTCAAAAATGCGAACGAAAACCGTAAGTTTATTTTTATTACTATTTTGAGAGGAGTGATATGTAAATAAAAAGAAGCATGAATATTCTGTTTGAAGCTCCAATTAGTTATTTAGAAAAACAGAATACAGCAGGGATAAAACATACATAGCCGCTTATTTGCGACTGAGAATTTACAGAGAGAAAACTGAGGGTATTTTTACTTATCTTATCTAAGGGGTAAACTAGAAAAGTGCTTAAAGTTTCGTTGCTATAAGCTGATACGGAACAAAATAAAGGGGGTTTATCTAAGTGAAGAAGAATAAAATATTTGCACTTGTTCTAATGATGATTATGTTGATTACCAGTATGTTTCCAGTTATAACATTTGCTGATTCATCGGTTAATGTAATCATTGGCACAGTTGAAGGAAGTGAAGGAGATTCAGTTACAATACCTGTAAGCTTTCAAGGTATTACCGCAGGTATTAATAATTGCGATTTTAGATTGTCATATGAAAGCAGTTTTTTGGAACTTGAAGAAATAACACCAGGAATTATAGTACCTAATGCAGTAGCAAACTTTTCTGCATATTCTGGTAGACCTGGAGTAATATCGTTTTTATTCAATGATTCAACACAAGGCTTGCTGCCAATAACCATTAATGGTCCTTTTGCTAATTTGAAGTTTAAAATCAAAGATAATGCAGTAAGTGGTAACTATGAAGTAAAATTGAATAGCTCAGGATCATTTTCAAACAGCAGGGGCGGTAGCATAAATGAGAAATTTTCATCAGGAAGTATAAAGGTGAACGGTAATGTGAAAGCAACTCCTACACCTACAGCTGATGTAAAAAAGGGTTTAAAAATTGCTGTAGAAAAGGTTGATGCTGTTGCAGGTCAGTCAGTAACAGTACCGATCAAATTTGAAAATGTACCAAGCGGCGGTATAAATAACTGCGATTTCAAGCTGCAATATGATAATAGCATTTTTAATATGGAAAGTGTTATACCTGGTTCAATAATAGCAAACTCTCCATCTAATTTTTATTCATACACAAGGAATGATGGAACAGTATATTTCCTCTTCTCTGATTCAACACAAGGTTCAAATCAGATAAAAAATGACGGTGTATTTGCTAGTGTTAAGCTTAAGGTAAAAGAAAGTGCAGCAGTTAAGGAATATAAACTTGTATCATCCAAGGTTGGTGCAATATCCGGCTTAAAGGAAGATAACTCATACAAAATGATGCCTATTGACGCATTTATAGATGGTGGCGTTATTGCTGTAACCAAATCAGGAGAGACTTCAAAGCCTACTCCTACTCCTACTCCAGTTGTTGCACCTGCAAAAGTGCAAGTTTCAATAGGATCTGCAACAGGGGAAGCAGGAAGTGAAATCTCTATCCCAGTGAGCTTTGAAGATGTTCCAAACAGTGGTATTAACAATTGTGACTTTAAAGTTTCATATGATAGCAATGTTTTGCAGATAAAGGGGATTGAAGCTGGCAAAATAGTTACTTCTCCATTAACTGACTTTGTTGCAAATTACAACAAGGCAGGTATTGTCCAATTCTTGTACAATGATAATACACAAGGTTCGAATTTAATCTCATCCAATGGTGTATTCGCCAATATTAAGGCAGTTATAAAAAACGATGCAAAAGCAGGTAGCTACGATATAAAAGTTACCAGCCTTGGAGCATTTTCTAGCAAAAACATGGTTAGTGTAAAGGTAGGAACTGGAAATGGAAAGGTAACTGTTACTTCAAAAGTTAACACACCTGTACCTACTCCAACACCAGCATCTATTGTAAAAACCATAGATGTAGCTATTAGTGATGTACATGGTGAACCAGGTAGTGTTGTTACTATCCCGGTAAAATTCAGTGATGTACCAAGCACTGGGGGAATAAACAATTGTGACTTCAGACTATCATATGATAGTAGCATAATGGATATAATCGAAATTAAAGCTGGTAGCATAGTGAAAAGTCCTATCACTGACTTTGTGGTTAATAAAAGTGAAGATACCATATCTTTCCTTTATAATGATATCACTCAAGGATCAAACTCTATAGTCGATGATGGCGTATTTGCAAATATAACCTTAAAAATTAAGGAAAATGCACCTGCGGGAAATTACTCATTTAAGTTTAAGAGAATTGGGTCGGTTTCCGGCAAGAATATGGTAAAAGTTAATGTGACAACAAAAGAAGGTGTGTTGACTGTTGATAAGGCAAAAACAACACCTACGCCGATTTCTTCTGAAATCGTAGCTACACCTACTAACACACCTACTGCTATTCCTACAAAAGAACCAAAGAAATTAAAAGTTGATATTGAAAATGTTGAAGTTGAAGGGCAGGAAGCTATAGTTCCTATAAAATTTACTAATGTACCTGAGCTGGGTATAAATAACTGTGACTTCACACTCTCCTTTGACGATAAAGCATTAAGCGTAGTAAGCGTTGAAGCTGGTGAAATTGTTCCTTTTTCAAATGTTAACTTCTCTGCTAAAGGTTCCAATGGAACAGTTAAATTCCTTTTCAATGATAATACTCAAGGACAGTTTCTAATAACTAAAGATGGAGTTTTTGCAAATATTAAATTTAAAGTGTTAAATCCTAGTGTTACAGGAAACTATCCGATATCATTAAATAGAGTTGGTGCATTCTCGTGTGCAGGAATGGTTCGTCTTGAGCCTGTGTTTACTGATGGAAAGATAATTGTAACAGCAATAAAGGAAACTGCAACACCAACTGCTACTCCAACATCTACACCAATGCCTACAATAACAGCGACAGTAACACCAACACCAACTGCTACTCCAACATCTACAGCAACAGCAACACCAACAGCTACACCAACAGCTACACCAACAGCTACACCAACAGCTACACCAACAGCAACTCCAGTAAAACAGGAGCATAAGCTGATTGTAGATATCACTTCTATAAAAGGCGTACCTGGAGATACTATGGATATACCAGTGTACTTTAGAGGTGTACCTGCAGAAGGAATAAATAATTGTGATTTCAAGTTGATGTTCCAGAAAGGTGCACTTGAGATAGTTAGTGTGAAAGCAGGCTCTATAGTTACTCTTCCTGTAGCTAACTTTACATCTAACATCAATGCTGAAGGCGGATATGTTTCATTACTGTTTAGTGATGCAACACAGGGGCAAATGCCTATTATCAATGATGGCGAATTTGCTGTAATTAAGGTTAAGATAAAGGATAGTGCCGCATCTGGAAATTATAAGTTTGCTTTAAGCCATGTAGGTTCATTCTCATCACTTAAAGACGATAAGATGTCCGCAATATTGCCATCATTCAACGAAGGAAAAATTACTGTTGAAGCGGTTGCTACTGCTACACCAGTTCCTACACCTATTGCTGAAGGCTTCAAAGTTGTTGTAGGCCGTTTAAATGGAACAGCAGGCAGCACAGTTACAGTTCCAGTCACATTCAAAGGACTTAAAGGAGATGGAATAAACAACTGTGATTTCAGACTTTCTTACGACACAAATGCTCTGGAAGTAGTTAGTGTTGATGCTGGACTGATAACAACTTTACCAATAGTTAATTTTACTGCATATACTGGAGTTAAAGGTGTTATATCATTCCTATTTAATGATGCTACTCAAGGATCAATGCCAATAAAAGAAAATGGGGTTTTTGCCAACATAACATTTAAGCTTAAATCTGATATTTCAAACGGTTCTGATATCATTAAGCTCAATAAAATGGGATCATTTACTGGCACTGATCGTAAAGCAATAGATACAACAATTTCTTTTGAATAATAACATTATTAATTATTCAAGGAAGCTGCCAGGTAGACTGGAAGCTTCCTTGTTTTATATCAAGGTAAAATTTGTTGACAATATGTATCTGGATTATTATAATATAATATATAAAAATTGATATAAATTGATTTTTATTAAGAATGGAAAATTAAATTTTGGCGGATGATGGTTGGGGGAGAGTAATTGTGTATTTTTTAGTACATACAATTCACCGAAGGAGTTATACTCTCAGGTATCGAGACTTCAACCGGACGGATCTCTGGAGAGACCAATAAATGGCGCCGAAGGGCAAATTCCATAGATGGAATAATCTCTCAGGCAAAAGGACAGAGCAAATTCACGTGCTTTAATTGTGTATTACTATTATGTTAATCACAGGAGTCGCTCTATTTGGGTTTGACTCCTTTTCCATTTTGTTCAATATTTTTTGGTAATTTGTTAATATAAACATATAAGGGGAGGGGTTTTATAATGTATAATATAAAAACACTTAACAGTATTTCTGAAAAAGGTTTGGAATTATTGTCTAAGGATGAATTTATGGTATCAAATGAAGCAGAGAATCCAGATGCAATATTGGTAAGAAGTGCTAATATGCTGGAAATGGAATTTGGATCCAATCTTAAGGCTATTGCAAGAGCAGGTGCAGGAGTAAACAATATTCCAATTGATAGATGCACTGAAAAAGGAATAGTTGTTTTCAACACTCCTGGAGCTAATGCAAATGGAGTAAAAGAGCTTGTAATAGCAGCACTATTCATGTCATCAAGAAGAATAAACCAAGGCATTAGCTGGGCTCAATCCTTAAAGGGAAAAGGAGATGAAGTGCCAAAGCTGGTGGAGAAAGGTAAGTCCCAATTCGAAGGCCCTGAAATAAAAGGTAAGAGGATTGGTGTTATCGGTCTCGGTGCAATAGGTGTTATGGTTGCAAACGATGCTGTCTCATTAGGAATGGAAGTTATAGGATATGATCCGTTTATATCTGTTAATGCTGCATGGGGACTTTCAAGCAGTGTTATTAGAGCAACAAGTCTTGATCAAATTATGTCAACATGTGATTATATAACTGTTCATGTTCCGCTTGGACCGGAAACAAAGGGAATGTTTAATAAAGAAAAGTTTGCAATTATGAAAAAGGGAGCAAGAATAATAAATTTATCAAGGGGTGGACTTGTTGTTAACAAGGATATGTTGGATGCTTTAGATGATGGTACGGTTGCATGTTATGTAACAGATTTTCCTGAACAAGACCTTTTAGGAAATGACAAAATAATTACTATACCGCATTTGGGTGCATCAACTCCTGAATCTGAGGAAAACTGTGCTGTTATGGCAGTAAATCAGGTTAAAGACTATCTTGAAAAAGGTGTAATAAAGAATTCTGTTAATTTTCCTAACTGTGATATGGCAGTAAAACCCGGATGTACAAGAATATTGACTGCTCATGAAAATGTTCCCAATATGGTAGGACAGGTAACATCAATACTTGCTGCAAACAAAGTAAACATAGCAGATATGCTTACACACCATAAAAACAATATTGGATACAACATGATAGATGTAGACGGAAAAGTAACTGAAGATATATATACAAGTATTAAAAACATAGCTGGTATAAAGATGGTAAGGATAATAGAAGAAAAGTCATTATACTAATCAATTTTATTACGATTAAAAAATAATTTTCGCTATAAATTTCATTCATGCCGTAATACAGCGATTATAAGTGATCTATAAATATCTACTTTCCTTAATATGCCAGAATTTTAAGGAAAGTAGGTATTTTCAAAATCAATTCTTGGTTTTGTTTTGGCTTGAAATATTATCATTAATCAAATATAATAATAATGATATGGACAGCATCACCAATTAACAAACAGGGAGAGAGCACATAAATGCCAATCATAATATTATCTGTTTTTAGTTTGTTCCTTGGATTAATAATTAATATTGTTGCATCGAGAATTCCCAAGGGTGAAGAAGATGTGAGTTGGGTTTGGCCTTTTTGCGGTGCGTGCAGCAGAAAGCTAACACTTCTTGAAATGCTGGTACCTGTTAATTTTTTTATTCACAAAGGAAAGTGCAAAAAGTGTTCTAGTAAAGTCTTTGTAAGACCATTTCAGATTACTTTGTTTACTCTTATTGTTAGCATATCCCTATATTTAAAATTTGGTTTAACTATACAATTTTTTGCATTTCTTTTATTGATGTCAATTTTAATTGCAGTATTTTTTATTGATATGGACTATTATATTATTCCCGATGATTTACTTCTCGCTGGTCTTGGCGGGGCACTAATTGTATTTTTCTATAATCTGTTTTATGAATTTCCGATTTTTATGGATAGAGCTTGGTGGAATCCTTTGGTCGGAGGTGCTTTGGTTTCCATTGTACTTTTTATTATAGGAATTATTGGCTTATTTATTTATAAGACTGATGCAATGGGGATGGGGGATGTAAAGCTGTTCGTGCCAATTGGGATTTTCCTTGGTTGGAGAATGGTAGTAGTTTCTTTTATACTATCTGCCATCATTGGTTCTCTAATATCAATAGTTTTTATGATATTTAAGGGTAAGAAACTGAAGGAAGCAATACCTTTTGGACCAGCAATAGTATTGGGAACCTTTACTACCATACTGTTTGGTATAGATATATTAAATTGGTATTTACAGTTTAATTCCTATTAATTTTTCTTCAAATTAATCCGATAATTTATAAGTTAATATATATATTTGTGTTTCTCTATATATAAATTAAGAGTAGAACTTTTACATTTGTATATTTATGGGAAATTAAGGTTAAGCAAAACCATAAGTGATTTTGTGTATGTCAAATGTGAGAGTTAGCTATGCCTTTTGAGATATATGAGAGTTTTACCATCCGCCCAATTAATGAGGAGGCTGATTCAATATGATTTCCAGAATTAAAAGTTGTGGATTGGTTGGTATAGACGGATATGTTGTTGAAATAGAGACGGACATATCTAATGGTATTCCTGCATTCGATATAGTTGGACTCGGTGATGCTGCTGTTCGTGAATCAAAGGAACGGGTTAGGACTTCAATTAAAAACTCTAAAATGGATTTTCCTGTAAGAAGAATTACTGTAAACTTGTCTCCAGCAAGTGTTCGGAAAGAAGGTTCTCATTTTGATTTGGGCATTGCTTTGGGAATCTTGTCGGCTACAGGGCAGATAAATACAAGTGAAATACATAATTATATGTTTATTGGGGAACTGTCATTAGACGGGCAAGTCAAGCCTGTAACGGGGGTTTTACCTATGGCTGTCCAGGCTAAAGACGAAGGTATAGAAAATATAATACTATCGATAGATAATGCTCAGGAGGCTGCGGTAGTAAAAGGGGTTAATGTACTTCCAGTAAAAAGTATTGTCGATGTGATTAACCACTTGAATAAAACTGCTAGAATTGAGCCTTACACAATAGATATTGACAGCCTTTTTTTAAATAATATTGAATATGAATTTGATTTTTCCGATGTTAAAGGGCAGGAAAATGTAAAAAGAGCTTTGGAAGTAGCAGCTTCAGGTGCCCACAACTGTATACTTATTGGTAGCCCAGGTTCCGGTAAGACAATGATTGCTAAAAGAATTCCGTCAATTCTCCCGTCTATGACGTTTGAAGAATCCCTCCAAGTTACTAAAATTCACAGTATAGCAGGAACACTTCCTCCAAAGACACCCCTGATGACAAAAAGACCGTTCAGATCTCCTCATCATACCATATCACACTACAGCCTGGTTGGAGGTGGAAAGATTCCAAAGCCTGGAGAAATCAGCCTGGCTCATTTTGGTGTTCTTTTTTTAGATGAGGTTCCTGAATTCAGCAAAGAGGCATTGGAGGTTATGAGACAGCCTTTGGAGGACGGGTATGTAAATATATCCAGATTAAGCGGGAGTATTTCATATCCGTCTAAAACAATGCTCATATGTGCAGGTAACCCTTGCCGCTGCGGTAATTTTTTAGATGACAGCAAGCAATGCAGTTGCTCCCCAAGGCAAATACAGCAATACTTAGGAAAGATTTCTGGTCCACTCTTGGATAGGATTGATATACACATAGAAGTAGCCGGAGTACAATATCAAGACCTTGACAATCCGGTGTGCGGTGAAAAATCCCATGTAATAAGGGAGCGTGTCAATAAAGCAAGAAAGAGACAACTTGAAAGGTATATAGGACTTGAAATATTTTCAAACTCACAGCTCACACCAGCCCTTATAAACAAGTTTTGCAAGCTTGATTATGAAGGTAAAGAACTTTTAAAAAATGCTTTTGAGCGATTAGGACTAAGTGCACGGGCTCATAACAGAATACTAAAGGTTGCACGAACAATTGCCGATATGGATGAAAGTGATGATATTAAAGTTCAGCATTTAGCTGAAGCTATACAATATAGAAGTCTTGACAGAAAATTTTGGGGAAGATAGTATATGAAGCCATGAATGATTAAACAGAAAGGGAGACAATTTATGAAAAGAAGACTCACTATTGGATTCTTTGTAAATGAAATAGATGGAGATTTTCAAACCCTTTTCTGGACATCGATAAGAAAGGCTGCCCAGAAGTTGGATGTCAACCTGATAGCCTTTGAAGGAAGGATTCTATTTAACACTGATAATATTAGTGTTGAACATAATATTGTATACAAACTTGCCGACGCTTCAAGGCTTGATGGCCTTATTATAGCTACAGGTACATTAATAAACAAGGTCTCCCATGACTATTTCATGGAATACATTAAAGCCTTTGAAGGTATACCGAAGGTTTCAATATATGAAAATATTCCCGGCGTTCCAAGTATATTAGTAGACAATAAAAAGGGCATGAAAAGCCTTGTTGATCATCTTGTAAACCACCATAAATATAGAAAAATCGGTTTCTTAAAAGGCCCTTTAAGCAACGATGAATCTAATGAAAGGTATAATGCTTATTTGGAAGTGCTGGAGGAGAATGGAATAGAGGTTGACGAGAAAATAATATTTAATGGAAACTTTCAATCTGAAACTGGTTGGGAAACAGCAGAATATTTAATAAAAAATAATATTAAAATTGATGCCCTTGTGTGTGCCAATGATGAAATGGCAGTGGGTGCTATAAAATATTTTAGGAGCATGAATCTGGATTATAAAGAAAATTTTGTAGTATGCGGTTTTGACAATGCCCACAATTCTGCAATAATAACCCCTTCACTGACCACTGTTATGCAGCCTTTGGATATGATATCTGAAAAAGCAATTGAGCTGCTTCTAGAAGAGATTAACGGTACTGAGGTATCTGAAGTTATAAAGCTTCCAACTTCAACGGTAATTAGAGAATCCTGTGGATGTGAAGCTGTAGTAAACAGATCGTCAACATTTTCTGACTACTACATTAGGGCAATATCAAACTTTAAAGTTCATGAAAACTTGCAAACCTACAGCTTGGATACTCTTTTTGATCTACTGACTACAGCATTGAAAAAATTATACATCAAAAGCTGTTTTATAATTAGATATCAGGAAGGGCCCGTAACTGTTAAAAGTGATATACCTGATTTTTCAGAACTTATGTATGCATATTATAATAATGAAAGAAGTGATTATGAGGATATTCCGTTTAAAACTAGAATGCTTGTTCCTGATGTATTTATACCTTATGACAGGCAGTTTACATATCTTGTTAAACCACTTTTTTTTAATAATGAGCATTATGGTTTTGTGTGTTTTGAGGTTGACAACGATGATGTAATTAATTTTGAGCTTCTAAGGGGACAAATAAGCAATACACTAAAAGGTGCCCTCATGCTTTTGGAAAAGGAGCGTATGAGTGAACAACTCAGGGAACAGGAGAGAATGTCCACATTAGGCCAACTTTTAATCAGTATAGCTAATAATATAAAATCCTATATAATGGCAATTGCGGGCTCAACAGTAGCTTTGAATTCTCTTATTGATGAATACACAAAGTCAATTACAGATAAATCTGTCACTATAGATGACCATCATGAAATTGCAGAGGAAATGAGCTCTTGGATAGAAAGAATTGATGGTAATTTACGTTATATGACCAGTGTATTAGATCAGATCAACGACCAATATTCGAAGTTTACAACAAGGAATATGGATGGTTTTAGTGTTAATGATCTGATAGACAGCATTAAAAACCATATAAGGAAATTCGAAATCTTAAATATGCAAAAGATTAACATAAAAGTGGAAACAGATCCTCAATTGAGAATATCAGGTGAAATTATAAACTTGCTGCAGGTTATTGATAATATATTGGTAAATGCTGCATATGCCAATATTGAGAATAATGCTGATACCATTGATATAAGAATTGAGCATATGAAGGGTTGCATACTTATATCTTTAAAGGATTATGGGGTTGGAATACCTAAAGCAATAAAATCATCTATCTTTAAAAAGATGGTTACTACAAGAGGTAAAAACGCTACTGGTATTGGACTTATGCTTTCGTATTCAACTATAAAAGGCAGGTTTGGCGGAGACCTGTATTTCAATTCAGAAACTGGGCTTGGAACAACATTTTATATAAAGCTGTTTTTATAAGCTTGGTTTTTCGTACGAGTTTAAGGAATCTGTATATTCTAAGGAGTGACAAGGTTGAATAATTCTAGCATAATAAAAGTACTGATCCATAGCGATGATAGAACATTTTCAATGGAACACAGGCACAAACTTAAAGCATATGATATGGATGTACACTTTTTTAATGACAAACTAAATATGTTGGAACTGATAAGATCCGAAGAGATGGATATATTGGTTGTTAACTTAAATAATTCAGGTCATTTGGATCTATCGATTGTTAAAGCTATAAGGGATGTATGTTCTGAAATAGAGATAATACTTTTAGCTGATACTAATGATAATATCCCTTCAGTGGATATAATGATAGAATATAATATAAACGGATTCCATATAAAAACAAATTCGCAAGACAATTTATTACACCAGATCCTTAGTGCAAGGAAAATTTGTTTACAAAAAAAAACAAGGCCATAATTTGCTGGCGGAGAATAAAGTTCTGAGTATGAAGCTAAAACAAATCCATGAGACAATGATTGATAACGAAAGATTGTATTTTATGGGAAGAATTTTAGGCAGTATTACCCACAATATGAAAACTCCTCTTATGTGTATAGGCACTTCAATACAAAGTCTGAAAGAGCTTATAAATGAATATTCCAATTCTATTGGAGATTCGTTGGTCACGAATGACGATCACCATGATATTGCAAAGGATATGGAAGTTGCGGCAGATAACATATACCAATATCTTGTTTATCTTAAGGATCTAGCACTAACCCTTAAGGATCAAACTGTTTCAAGATCAATATCACAATATAATTCTTTTACTATCGATGATTTGTTAAAGAGACTTAATATAATTCTCAATGATCAATTAAAAGTTTATAGATGCACGATGAATTCTCAACATAATATAGATGGTAATACAATAATAAAAGGCAAGCTTATAAGCTTGATTCAAGTCATATGCAACCTTGTAATAAATTCTGCAGAAGCCTATGAAAATGGTGGTACAATTGATTTTAAGATAGATGAACAAAATGGTAAGGTACAATTTATAATTACAGATTGTGCAGGAGGAATTCCAAAGGATATTAAGGAAAAACTCTTTAAAGAGTTAGTTACCAATAAGGGAAAAGATGGTACGGGCATTGGCGTTTACAGCTCATACCAGATTATAAAAAAGGATTTTATGGGAGATATTGAGGTAGTATCAGAGGAGGGTATAGGAACCACCTTTATAATTTCCATTCCAAATTCATGATTAGGTACTGTATAATTAATAGTTATTAATTTAATGTAGTTGAAAATCTGGGCTATTTATTCTATAATTTCTGTTGTGACAATCGCTTGCGATTTTGTCAACCGAAATAAGCAAAATCATAGAATATAGAGGCCTTTTTTTATGGGAAAAGAATTTTTAGAAGAGGATTTATATAAACCTATACATGATTTTTTTGTTCAGGAAGGTTATGAAGTAAGGAGTGAGGTCAACTTCTGCGATATTTGTGCTACCAAGGAAAACCAGCTGACCATTATTGAACTGAAAAGGAACCTAAGTGTTGATTTGCTTGCACAAGCCGTTAAAAGACAGAAAATAGGGGATTTTGTTTATATTGCTGTTCCAAAGCCAAAAAGGCTTATTGGAACAGCAAAATGGAGAGATATATGCTATCTCTTAAAAAGGCTTGAGTTAGGACTGATTCTTGTTTCATTAAACGGCAAAAATTTAATTGAGATACCCATTTCCCCAAAGCCTTTCGACTTTCAAGCGAGCAGACAAAAAAGCAAAAATAAAAAAATGAAACTTGTTGAAGAGCTTAAAGGCAGGACTATGGAGCTTAACGTTGGCGGCAGTAGAGGAAGAAAGCTCGTTACCGCTTATAGAGAGAACTCACTTCATATAGCTTGCTGTCTAAATATGTTCGGCCCAATGTCAGCTAAAAAAATTACCCAATACGGGACAGACTCCAATAAAACTTGGAGTATTCTAAATAAAAACTATTACGGTTGGTTCTATAAACAAGAAAAAAGTGTTTATGGCTTAAGTGATGCGGGTAAAAGAGCACTGGATGAATTTCCGGAATTAGCACAATATTACAAGAGTAAGATAACTTCCTCTTTGGATTAAAATAACTATAATATAAATATTTTCTGTATTTTTGAAATGGACTTAATCTTTATCCATATTTTTACGATATATATGTGTAAACAAGTTAAGGAATGACTAAAATATTACTTCGAATTTTGAGCGGGTGTTGGCGAGTTAAGTCAACACATGAGCGAAATTTATAGTGGAAGTTATATTTTAGTTATTACTAATTCGCAATAGACAAATGTAAGGATTAATAATCTTTTATAGTTACAAAGTTATTGTTATTTGTGTTTTGTATGGTATAATAGCCTAGTGATTGCATACTTCATAAAACGAGGTAAAAGTATGGAAGAACAATTGATATATTGGGTTTGGTTAAATTCAATACCAGGTTTTGGTCCTGTAAAATGCAGTAAGCTTATAAATTTTTTTGAGCATCCAAAGAATATATGGCATGCTTCAGAGGCAGAATTAAATAAAGCAACTTTTCTGAATCGCCAAGCGATAAAATCCTTAATGGATGGAAAGTTCAGGGAAGATGCTTATAAGCATTTAAAAGTAGCAAAAGATCAAAAAATAGATATAATTACTATTAGGGATGAAAAATATCCCTATTATTTAAAAAATATATATGATCCTCCTATAATTTTATATGTAAGAGGGAATATACTAAAAAATGAAAAATGTATTGCAGTAGTTGGTGCAAGAAGAGCAACATATTATGGAATAAAAATGGCTGAATCCCTATCATATACATTAGCAGGAGTTGGCCTGACAGTAGTTAGCGGTATGGCAAGGGGAATAGACACCAATGCACATAAGGGAGCAAAAGAAACAGGAAGAACAATAGGAGTTTTAGGCTGCGGTGCTGATATAGCTTATCCTCCGGAGAACAGAGGACTTATTTCGGAAGTAACTCAAAAAGGTGCAGTTATATCAGAGTATCCTCCAGGTACTCCGCCGGTTCCTTCCAACTTTCCTGCCAGGAATAGAATTATAAGCGGAATGTCTATTGGTGTGGTGGTTATAGAAGCAGGAGAAAGAAGCGGATCATTAATAACTGCCGAGTTTGCATTAGAGCAAGGAAGAGAGGTATTTGCAGTCCCTGGAAATATTAGTAGTATGAATAGTAAAGGCACTAATAAGTTGATCAAGGATGGAGCAAAAATCGTAACAAGCGTTGAAGATATATTGGAGGAATTGATTAATTATGGTATAACTGATAGTGGTGATACTAAACATAGTTATAGGACTTATGATGAAGCCTTGTTCAAAGGGCTAAACAGCGAAGAGAGAAAACTGGTTGAATGTCTAAAGCTTGAGCCATTACACATCGATGAGCTTACAAAGAAGAGTGGGTTTAGCATAAAGGTTGTAGGTTCTTTGCTTGTAATGCTTGAACTAAAAGGGGTAGTGGAGCAAATACCCGGTAAGATTTTTAGGATTAAAGATTAAAAAGCAGATTACGGAGGATTATGATGGCTGGTAATTTGGTAATTGTTGAGTCGCCTGCAAAAGCTAAAACTATAGGAAAGTTTTTGGGAAAAGGGTATAAGATAACAGCTTCCATGGGTCATGTAAGGGATTTGCCCAAGAGCCAAATGGGGGTTGATATCGATAACAATTTTGAACCCAAGTATATTACTATTAGGGGAAAAGGTGATCTGATAGCAAAATTAAAGAAAGAGGCTAAAAACGCTGAAAAGATATACCTTGCAACTGACCCTGACCGTGAGGGTGAGGCTATATCATGGCATTTAGCTAATATATTAAATATAAATGAAGATGATAGGTGCAGAATAACATTTAATGAAATTACAAAAAATGCTGTTAAAAATGCGATAAAGGCACCAAGAAAAATTGATTTAAATCTGGTTGATGCACAACAGGCTAGAAGAGTTTTGGACAGAATAGTCGGTTATAAAATCAGTCCTCTGCTATGGAAAAAAGTCAAGAAAGGCTTAAGTGCCGGCAGGGTTCAATCAGTTGCCACAAGGCTTATAAGTGACAGGGAAGAAGAAATAGAGAATTTTGTTCCGGAAGAATATTGGACTATTGATGCAAAACTCAGCCAGCTTAAAGGGAAGACACCATTTAATGCAAAATTTCATGGAAATACCGAAGGAAAGATTGAATTAAGTGATGAAGCCAAGGTTAATGAGATAATAAAGGCAATTGACGGCAAAAAGTATGTTGTAACAAAGGTAAAGAAAAGTGAAAAGAAACGGACACCTGCACCTCCTTTTATAACCAGTACAATGCAGCAGGAAGCAGCAAGAAAACTGGGCTTTACAACCAAGAAGACAATGATGGTTGCCCAGCAGCTTTATGAGGGAGTAGAGGTTAAAGGACATGGTGCAATGGGTCTTGTAACATATATAAGAACTGATTCTACCAGAGTATCGACAGAAGCTCAGGGTGAAACAAGAGAGTATATAAAGGAAAAGTATGGAGAAAATTTTGTGCCTCAGGAAGCAAGGGTTTATAAAAATAAGTCTGCTTCACAGGATGCACATGAATCCATAAGGCCGACTTATATAAGCTTAAATCCCGACGAAATCAAGGATTCATTGTCAAATGAGCAATATAAACTGTATAAGCTGATTTGGGAAAGGTTTGTTGCAAGCCAGATGTCATCAGCAGTATACGATACGCTTAGTGTGGATATTAATGTTGGAAAATATATTTTTAAATCAGCTGGTTCTAAAGTAAAATTTTCCGGTTTTATGTCTGTATATATTGAAGGCAGAGATGACGATGGAGAAAGTGCTGAAACCAATATTCCAGCTTTGGAAGAAGGAGAAGAGCTTGATCTCAAAAAACTTGATCCAAAGCAGCACTTTACTCAACCGCCGCCAAGATACACAGAAGCTTCACTGGTAAAAACATTGGAGGAAAAGGGTATAGGAAGGCCAAGTACTTATGCACCTACCATTACAACCATACTTGCCAGGGGATATGTAGAAAAGGATAAAAAGCTTCTGTTCCCGACTGAGCTGGGTAAGATTGTTACTGATATTATGAAGAATAACTTTAAGGATATAGTTGATATCCAATTTACTGCTCAAATGGAAAATAAGCTTGATGCAGTGGAGGTTGGAGGTAAAAGATGGGTAGAAATCATGAAGGATTTTTACAAGGATTTTGCTGTTGTGTTGACTGAAGCAGAAGAAAGTATCGGTCAGGTTGAAATACCTGTTGAGGTTTCGGATGTTATATGCGAAAAATGCGGTAAAAATATGGTCGTTAAGATGGGTAGATTCGGTAAGTTTCTGGCTTGTCCCGGTTTTCCTGAGTGTTGGAACTCAAAGCCTATTGTGGAAGAGGCAGGAGTTAACTGCCCTAAATGTGGAGGCAAGGTTGTAATAAGGAAGACCAAAAAAGGAAGAAAATATTTTAGCTGTGAGAATAGAACTGAATGTGGGTTTATGACTTGGGATAAGCCTACTGATGAAAAATGTCCGAAATGCGATAGCTTTTTGGTTTCCCATGCATCAGGAAAAAAAGAGACCATAAAGTGCAGCAAAGAAGGTTGTGATTATGTAAAACCAAAGGAATAGTCAGGAAATATTTAATGAATAACTAACTAATGACTAAAAAGGAAATGTGACATAGATGGTTGATTATATAAATGTTATTGGTGCCGGGCTTGCGGGTAGTGAAGCAGCATGGCAAATTGCCAAAAGAGGAATAAAAGTAAAGTTGTATGAAATGAAACCCCATAAACTTTCACCAGCTCATCATTTGGAAACTTTTGCGGAGCTTGTTTGCAGCAATTCTCTGCGTTCGGCACAACTTGAAAATGCGGTAGGCCTTTTAAAAGAGGAAATGAGAATATTCGATTCTATTATATTGAAGTGTGCAGATGCCACTTCTGTACCTGCAGGAGGAGCGTTGGCAGTTGATAGAACCGGGTTTTCAGAAATGGTTACCGAACTTTTAAAGAAAGCAGAAAATATTGAAATTATAAGTGAGGAAATAAAGAGTTTACCGGAAGATGGAATCACTATAATAGCAACAGGTCCTCTGACATCAGATGATTTCTCCGGATATCTGGGAAACTTGATCGGAAAAGAATATCTTTACTTTTTTGATGCGGCTGCTCCTATAGTTGAATATAATTCAATTGATATGAGCAAAGCCTTTAGGGCTGCCAGATATGGCAGAGGAACAGATGACTATATTAATTGTCCTATGAATAGGGAGCAATATGAGTACTTTTTAAACGAACTCATTAACGCACAAACTGCTGATATAAAGGACTTTGAAAAGAATGCGGTATTTGAAGGCTGTATGCCGGTAGAGAGTATGGCTCAAAGAGGGAAGGACACATTAAGATTTGGTCCGTTAAAGCCTGTAGGGCTTGTTGATCCCAATACCGGTAAAGAACCTTATGCAGTGGTTCAGTTAAGACAGGATAATGCAGAAGGAACGCTGTATAACATAGTAGGATTTCAGACGAGGCTTAAATGGCCTGAGCAAAAGAGGGTTTTCGGACTTATACCTGGTCTGGAAAATGCAGAGTTTGTAAGGTATGGAGTTATGCACCGAAATACATTTATTAACTCGCCGGGCAAGTTGGATGGAGCTTACAGGCTTATGGAAAAGCCAAATCTGTTTTTTGCAGGCCAGATGACCGGGGTAGAAGGGTATGTTGAATCAGCTTCATCAGGAATGGTAGCAGGTATTAACGCTGCATTAAGATATATTGGTAAGGATGTGGTGCTTTTTCCGAAAGTTACTGCTTTAGGATCACTAAGCAGCTATATTTCCAACCCTGCAGTAAAGGATTTTCAGCCAATGAATGTAAATTTCGGATTGATGGATGGATTGGATATAAGAATCAGGGACAAAAGAAAGAAGAACTTTGAAATATCCCAGAGGGCTTTAGGTAAAGTGATGGAAATAAAAAATGAAATCGAAGAGTTGTTTTCCTAAGACCTGACAATTGACTAAGGAATGCCTAATTGATTTTTGTTAATATATCGAATTATAAAAAATATTATATAAGCTGCCTGTTATCTATGGAGGATATAAGGCAGTTATTTATTTTTGTAATATTCCTTATATAACGGCATATATTTTTCCATGTGCATTTTTTGTTGAATTTCATAGAAAAATATGATATTATGTAATTGTATGACCGATACATTGTCTTCTTAGTGCTTTAACACATCAATAATAGACTTTTTATTTAGAGAAATCAAAAGTTTTGTCGAATTAAATTATCAGTAAGAGTACTTCAAAAAATATATTATTCAAATATTTTATGCTTAATATCATTAATTAAATAATTTTTGTATATGTGTGCGTATGTTCTATCATTTTGTAAATTCCACCGGAAGGGGGATAACCAATGGTTGGAGGGTTATTTAATAATACTAGGATATTGGAAAAGGCAATAGATGGCACAGTGATGAGGAATGAAGCAATTACACAAAATATAGCCAATATAGATACGCCAAATTATAAAAGAAAGACAGTAGCATTTGAAAAGGTTCTCAGCGATGCTTTGGATAGCAGCAACTTCAGAGGCTTCCGTACCGATAAAAAGCATATTCCCATTGGAGGAACAGAACTAAATAATGCTAATATTACCATTACAGAGGATAATACTACTTTGGAAATGAGACTTGATGGTAATAATGTGGATATCGATGCAGAGATGGCTTTGATGGCTAAGAATAATATTATTTATAATGCGTTAGTTCAAAAGCTATCTGGGCAATTTAGAACTCTTAAATCAGTAATTAGTGAAGGGAGAAAATAATAAATGGGATACTTCAGTTCTCTTGATATAAGCTCTACAGGGCTTACTGCCCAGCGTTTAAGAATGGATATAATATCCCAGAATATTGCTAATGCTGAAACAACCAGAAATGAAAATGGGCAGCCCTATAGGAGAAAACTGGTGGTTTTTGAAGAAAAATCTACTAAAGCTCCGTTTTCAGAATATTTAAATACTGGCAGTAAAGATAAAATTGCTGGAAATGGTGTTAGGGTAAGCAATATTGTTGAGGACCCGTCTCCTTTGAAAAAGATTTACAATCCAGGGCATCCGGATGCGGATAAAGATGGGTATGTCAGTATGCCCAATGTTGACGTCCTGACCGAAATGATAAACATGATTTCGGCTACCAGATCTTATGAAGCTAATGTTACGGCAATCAATACCACAAAAAGTATGGCTATGAAAGCCCTTGACATAGGTAGATAAACAAGTGCCTAATGTATGGGATTATACATATTTAATCATATCTTAGCAAGCCAATAATTACTTTTAACTTTATTAAATATCTGGAGGAAGCTATGGCTGTTAATTCTGTAAACGGTTTTAATGCAATATCTCCCATTGTTTTTGATAGAAATGTCCCTAATACTGAAAATAAGGGACTAAACTTTGCTGAAATTTTTAATAATGCCATCAACTCTGTAAATGACTTACAGATTCAATCTAAAGAACTTACCGAAAATTTAGCTGTGGGCAGAACTGATAATATCCATGAGGTCTTAATTGCCGGAGAGAAGGCAGAAGTGGCACTGCAGCTGACTATGCAAATCAGAAACAAGATTCTTGATGCGTACAGCGAAATAATGAGAATGCAAATTTAGAAAACCAATAAGTGGTGATACTTATTTAATAACATTTTTTCATATAGCAATGCCTGAACGGAGATAAATGGGGAAAAGTATTGGAATTTAAAGTATTCTAGGATTGGAAATTTTTCACGGAAGAGAAAGCTCTGTAAAAGGTGGTGTAATTATGCCTGAATTTATTTCGAGGCTACAGCAAAAAGCTGCTGATTTATGGAAGGCTCTCGATAAATCTCAAAGAAAACGTATTTATATTATTTCTGCTATTTTGCTGGCTGTTCTGACAACCAGCATAGTTTTGGCGACCAGATCAAGCTATGTGCCTCTTATTAAAAGTTCCAATCAAAAAGATATCAGTGAGATGACTAAAATTCTCCAGGATCAAAATATCAAGTTTAAACTGGATCAGAATTCCGGTACTATTCTTATTGACTCAAAAGACAATAATAAAGCACAGGTAGCATTAATACAGGGCGGCTATCCTAAAAGCGGCATGACCTTTGAGGATGCTTTCAGTTCAATTAAAATTAACACAACTGAAAGTGATAAACAAAAGCTTTGGCAGCATTATGATGAGTCAACCCTAAGCACAAAACTAAAAATGCTGGCTGATAATATTGAGGATGCAAGCGTCACAATATCCAAACCTGAAGAAACTCCCTTTGTGATTGATGAGAAGGATAATGAAAAGCCTTCTGCAAATGTAATCATTAAACCAAAGAGTGAGCTTACTGAAAAACAGGTTCAGGGTATTGTTATGATGGTTGCATCTAGTGTTGTTGGGCTTGAACCAAAGGATGTTACTGTTCTTGATAACAATCTAAATATTTTGAATAATCAATCAATAGACAGCACAATAAATGAAGCGAATAACCAATATGACATGAAGCAAAGAATGAAAAGAGCACTTGAGAACAGTGTATATAATCTGTACAACAAGGTGCCCCTTGACAGCTTTGAAAGCATAAGGGCTGTAGTAAACCCAGTGCTTGATTTTGACAAAATGACAAGAAAGATTAGTGATATATCCAACGGAACGGGTTTGGACGGCCCAGCCATAATCAGCTCGGAGGAGACAAAGGAAAAGCTTGTTAACGGCAACGCATCGGGAGTTCCCGGAACCGACTCTAACCCAGGAGACACCACTACATACCCTATAAATTCAGATGGCAATTCTTCATATGACAAGTCATCCGAGAAGATTAATAATGAATACAAAAGAACGGTGACCGATGAGGAAAAAGCATTAGGAGCAATGAATATGGAGAAATCCACCATGACCGTTGCACTATACTATGGAAGACGGGTTAAGGATGATAAGAATATTACAACGGCTTTCATTGATTCTATTAAAAGTGATGTGAGCAGGGCTACCGGAATACCCGTGGCCAATATATCGGTCAACAAATATAAAATGGCACCTGAAGCTATAGAAACCAAGTCGCTGGCTGATACCATAAAAGAGCTTGTTAATGCATATGGATTCTTTGCACTACTTCTGCTTCTTACTTTAGGGCTTATGATAGCACTTATACCAAGGAAGAAAAAAGGAGAAAAGCAAGAACCGGCTCCAGTAGCCGAGCCTGCTTTAGCTGCAGCAGGTGTAGGTGGATTTGATGTAACAGTTGGTGATGAATTTGAAGAAGAAATTCAGGAAATTGATATGGAAGAAAAATCTGAGGTTAAGAAGCAGATTGAGAAGTTTGTCAAGCAAAAACCTGATTCGGTTGCACAGTTATTAAGGACTTGGCTTTCAGATGATTGGGAGTAGGCTAAGAAATAACCATATAGATAAGATCCATATTCGGGTATTATAAAACTTGCTGGGGGGAATTAGAAGGTGAGTCGTAATAGTGGTATTAAAGGTGATTATAACGGAAAGACTAAGGCAGCAATGCTTTTAATATCTCTTGGGCCTGAGAAGTCTGCCGAAATTTTCAAACACTTAAAAGAAGAAGAGATTGAACAGCTTACACTTGAAATTGCAAATATCAGGACAGTTACACCCGAGGACAAGGAACGAGTGCTGGAGGAATTTTACCAAATATGCCTTGCACAAGAATATATAGCAGAAGGCGGTATTAATTATGCAAAGGAAATTCTTGAAAAGGCATTGGGTACGCAAAAAGCTTTGGAGGTAATTAACAAGCTTACCGTATCGCTGCAGGTAAGACCCTTTGATTTTGTCAGAAAAGCTGATCCGTCTCAGCTTCTGAACTTTATACAGAATGAGCATCCTCAGACAATAGCATTAATACTTGCGTATTTAAAGCCTCAACAATCATCAATAGTCCTATCTGCCTTACCTCAAGATAAGCAGGCAGATGTTGCAAGGAGAATAGCAACCATGGACAGGACTTCGCCAGAAGTTATAAAAGAGGTTGAAAGGGTGCTGGAGAAGAAGCTTTCTTCATTGGTAACGGAGGATTTTACTGCAGCAGGTGGTGTTCAGTCTATTGTTGATATACTTAATAATGTTGATAGAGGAACAGAAAAATACATTATGGAAACCTTGGAAATTGAGGATACTGATCTGGCAGAAGAAATTAAGAAGAGAATGTTCGTATTTGAAGATGTATTGACTCTTGATAATAGATCAATACAAAGGTTCTTGAGAGAAGTGGACAATAGTCAGCTTGCAATTGCGTTAAAGGGTTCTACAGAAGAGGTTCAGAAGCTCATATTTGGAAATATGTCAAAGCGTCTGGCCGAGATGATAAAAGAGGATATAGATTTTATGGGACCTGTAAGGCTTAAAGATGTTGAAGAAGCACAGCAAAAGATTGTTAATGTAATAAGAAAACTTGAAGATGCAGGTGAAATTGTTATTTCCAGGGGCGGAGGAGATGAAATAATTGTATAACAAGGTATATAAAAACTATCAGATAAATCTGGGGTTGCCTTTTCAAGTTAGTCAGTCTTTGAACTTCCAAACCATCAAGCGCGTTGATGATGATGTAAAAGAAGATGATGAGAAGGAGTTTTATATAGAACCACAGGAAGATACAGAAACAAGGGAACAAATCTTGGAGGCCGCCAGGGAAGAAGCTAAAATGATAATTAAAGAAGCAAATTATGAGGCTGAAAGAATAGTAAATGAAATTCAGAATGAGGCTTTAGAGAATGCGAATGCCATATTGGAAGAGGCCAGGCAAAGGGGCTTTGAGGAAGGCTATAACGAGGTGAAGAAGCAATATGAGGACTTGCTTGAAGAGGCAGAATTTATTAAGGAACATGCAAGGGTTGAATATAAGGACGTTTTGGAAAGTATTGAGTCTGATGCTGTAAATATTGTTTTGGATATAGCCAGGAAGGTTTTGGGAATGGAGATCAATACAAATAAAGAAGTTGTTCTTGGCTTGGTGAAACAAGCATTGGAGAAATGCTCCAGTAAAGAAAATGTTGTTTTGAAAGTATCTAATGAGGATTTTGATTATGTATGTGCCAATAAGGACATTATTTTGGGAATGGTTGAAGGCATAGGAGAACTGGACATAAAAAAAGACTCGTCGTTAAGGGCTGGAGGGTGTATTGTTGAAACTGCATATGGTACTATCGATGCAGGGATGCAAACAAAGTTCAAAAAAATTGAGAGTGCATTTAGAGATGTGATATTTACTAAGGCATGAGCGAAATTTTTTGTAAAAAGTTGATCATGACTAAAATAGGGGTGCAAAAAATGCCTGTAATTGATCTTGGAAAATACTTGGGCATACTTGATAAATCAGATTTTATAGAATATTCAGGTAAAGTATCAAAGGTAGTTGGATTGACTATTGAATCCACCGGGCCGGAGGTCAATATGGGGGAGATTTGCCATATATACCCTGCAAAGGGCAAAAAGGCAATTGAAGCTGAAGTTGTCGGATTTAAAGATAACAAGGTTCTTCTTATGCCCCTTGGTGAAATGAATGGTATAGGCCCGGGAAACAAAGTGGTAGCCACGGGTGAACTTCTTCGTGTTGGTGTTGGAGATATGCTTAAAGGAAGGATATTGGACGGCATGGGTAATCCTATTGACAGCAAAGGCACACTAGAGGCGCAATGCTATTATCCTGTTGATAATGCTACTCCGCATCCGCTGCAAAGAAAGAGAATATCAGAGCCCCTGCCTTTAGGGGTTAAAACAATAGATGGGCTTTTAACGGTAGGTAAAGGCCAAAGGGTAGGCATATTTGCAGGAAGCGGTGTCGGCAAAAGCACACTTATAGGTATGATTGCAAGAAATACAAAGGCAGATATAAATGTAATTGCACTTATAGGAGAGAGAGGTAGAGAGGTTAAGGAATTCATAGAAAAGGATTTGGGGGAAGAAGGACTAAAGCGGTCTATTCTCGTTATTGCCACATCTGATCAGCCGGCTCTTGTGAGACTAAAAGGGGCTCTTATTGCAACTGCAATAGCAGAGTATTTCAGGGATCAGGGAAAAGATGTTCTTTTGCTTATGGATTCGTTGACTCGTTTTGCGATGGCACAGAGAGAAATTGGGCTTGCTGTTGGAGAGCCGCCTGTTTCAAGAGGTTATACCCCATCTGTTTTTGCTACCATGCCAAAGCTTCTGGAAAGATCAGGATGCTCTGATAAAGGTTCTATAACAGGTCTTTATACAGTGCTTGTAGATGGTGATGATCTTATGGAGCCTGTAACCGATACTGCCAGGGGAATTTTAGACGGTCATATTGTACTGTCCAGAGCACTTGCTAATAAGAACCAGTATCCTGCCATCGATGTTTTAGCCAGTATAAGCAGGGTTATGTCGGACATTGTGACTAAGGATCATAAAAAGACTGCCGCTGAAATTAAGAAAGTCATGGCTGTTTACAGGGATGCTGAAGATCTTATAAATATAGGTGCTTATGTAAGAGGCAGTAATGAGAAAATTGATTATGCAATTGATGTCTATGATAAAATTATCGGTTTTATTGAGCAGGGAACCCATGACAAGTTGACTTTTGAGGAGACTACAAATATGATGTTCAGCCTTTTGGAGTAATTTAGTCAACACCTACTAAAAAGTAGAAATAATTTATTATTGATGCCTTAACAAAAAAACTTTGAGATAAATGCTGTAATGCCAATAATTTCCTCATGATTTTAATAAGGATGATCATATATGGCTAAATTCAAATTTAGGCTCCAGCCGCTTTTGAACATAAAAATACAGCTGGAAGACAGTGCTAAAAATGAGCTTGGTAAAGCTGTTCAAAAGCTGGAGGAGGAAAAGGAAATAGCAAAATCACTTTTAAGGCACAGGGAAAAATACATAAATGAGTTTCAAGAAAAGACTTCTAAAATGGTTAGAATTGATGAACTCAGGAGCTATACCATGTATATTTCCAGGCTTGCAAAAAATATTGATGATCAAAATAAAAATATTAAGGATGCAAGCGATAATGTCGATAAATATAGAGAAGAACTTATAAAAATAGTTAAGGAAAGGAAAATATTAGAAACCCTTAGAGAAAAAAAGTATAATGAATATCTAATTGAGATGTCCAAGGATGAGCAAAAGCGAATGGATGAGATAGTTAGCTACAAATATACGGATAACGAAATATAAGCATGTTGAAAATATAACTTGCCGTATAATTTCGCTTACGTGTTAACTTAACTCGTGAACACACGCTCAAAACGGTAAGTAATATTTCAATCATGACTTAATAGGGGATGAAGATGGCTAAGAAGGGTAAGCTTCAGGAAGATGAAATATTAAATCAGGAATCACAAAGCCCTAAACCGCAAGGAAGCGTGGAGGAAAGCAGCAAAAAAGGATTTTTGTTTGGGCTGCTTGCTCTTTTGACAGCACTTGTAATAATAATAGCGGTTATTGGAGGGGCTTTATTTATTGTTATAAAGAATAATGTTGGTGGTGCCGCAGATAAATACAGAAAAGAGATTCAAGGTATACCCATTTTAAATCTGGCACTCGCAAAAGCCAAGGAAGAGGATGATCCGGATAAACTGACACCTGAAGACTTAAAGAAAAAGTACTTGGAGTTAAAAAAGACTAAAGAAGAGCAGATAGAAAAGCTGGAAAATGCAAATAAAAAAATCGCAGAACTGCAAAATTCTAATGGTCAGATTGATAAATTAAAGGCAGAGGTAGAAAAGTACAAAAAGGATAGTGAGACAGCCAAAAAACAATATGAAGAATATAAAAAACAAATGGAAGCTGAAAAAAGCAAGCAGGAAGAATATAAAAAGAAGATTGATGAAATTGTAGCAAAGGGAGATAAAACAGCGTTTAAGGAGTATTACGAACAGCTCAACCCTGAGGTTTCACAAAAGATATATGCTGAAATTATTACAGAGAAGAAAGTGGATACAGAGATAAAGAAATTTGCAACTTTGTATGAAACCATGGATCCATCTGCTGCCGCAGCTATTTTTGAAAAGTTGGGTACAGGGAAGATTGATCTTGTGGTGGACATACTTAGATATATGAAAAAAGAATCTTCGGCAGAAGTTCTAGCTTCTATGAAAACTGATTTTTCTGCTGTGGTTTCTGAAAAGCTATCAAAGTTCTATATGGTTAAACCTGCATCATAGATACAAGCAGTGCAGAGTAAAACCAGAAGGCATTGAAGGGAGGTGAGATAATGATAACACAAGATCTTATGATGGGATTTTTAAGCAGAGCACAGGCATTTTCTACAGCAGCAAAGTCCGGAATTGGCACTGAAAAAGCATCATCTGCTGTTCTTAAAGCTCCTTATGAAAAGGAGGCATCCTTCAATACCCAATTGAAAGCGGCTGAAAACAGAAGAAACTCAAATCGGGCTGATTCAAAAGAACCAATAGGGAAAGATAAAGCAAGGATTAACTCATACAGGGAAGCTATTAGAACCAGCCAAAATACTGGAACCAAGGATACAAAAGAGTCCACAAAAGCTGTTGATGACACTGACAGAAAAGCTAGAAGGAATGAAGAAGATAATAATGTAAAAAAGCCTGTTGGTAAAGGCATATCCCAGGAAGAATTGGCAATAGCTCAGGTTCTGGGCATACAGCCGGAAGTTTTTAGGGATATAATGGCAAACCTTGGCATAGAGACTCAGGATTTTCAAAATGAAGATAATGTTTCTTCAATTGTAGAAAGCATATCTCAAAAGCTTGGCTTAAGTGGAGACCAGATGAACGCTCTAAAAGATCTTATTACGGGTGTTATGGAGCTTATGGATACCAAAGCAGGGCAGGCTGGTTATGTTGTTCTATCAGAAACTAAGGGTATTGATGAGGTAAATATTCAGGAATCTAAAGGTAAGATGGAAACATCACCCGAAGTATCCTCCCATAAAGGAGAATTACAAAAAAGTCCTTTGGATGGACTGGTAGAAAAACTTAAGGAAAAAATTCAGGAGTTGACACAAAAAGTGCAAGAAAACCCTGAAGAAATGAAAAAAGAATTAGCAAAAATTGTTGAGGGTATGCTTGAAAAGTATGGCAGGAAAGCAGCTGCAGATGACATTATAAAGGATAACTCAGCTACATCAACTCAAGAGGAAACATCTTTAGTAATTAAGGGAGACACTGAAAAAAGCATGCAGTCTTCGGATAATGAATCCGAAAGTTCGAAATCTAAGGAGCCTAAATCAAACACTACAGAGGAAAATTTAAAAGCATCTGATGAGAATACAGAAACAAAGACCCAGGAACATGTTTACCTTAAATCTTCAAAAGAAGACTTAGGTCTTGAGTCAAAGGCTGACATAAAAAGTATAAGCAGTGATTTAAATGCCGCAGGCATCAAGGAGCAAGGTACATTAAATAAAACAGCTGGAGAGGTAGACGTATATAAGAGTCTAAAGGAACAGCCTGTAAGTAAAAGGGAAATACTAACTCAGATAATTGATAAGGCAAAGGTCGTTTTTAATGGAGATAAGTCAGAAATGGTTTTATCTATGAGACCTGAGAGCCTTGGCAAACTTTCAATGAAGATAGTAACAGAGAATGGAATAATCACAGCAAAATTCGTAGCAGAGAGTCAGCAGGTTAAAGAAGTCTTAGAATCCAATATGCAATTATTGAAGGATACTTTGGAAAAACAAGGCTTCTCAATACAAGGCTTTTCCGTATCAGTAGACAGCAACCCATCAAGAGAATTTAACGGGCATAGGGAGAATGGTAATGAAGTCAAAACAAATAATAGTAAGGTTGGGGTAAATGGTCACAATCCTATAGCTTCTATGGAAGCTGCCGCAAATATTGAAAAAGTTAATCCGTACATAATGGGAGAAAACAGAATTAACCTTACTGCTTGAAGGAGGAAATCAGATGGCTGTTAGTTCAATAAACACACAAAAAACAATTCAGCAAATAATTGATGAATCTGCTAAGTCAACCAGCAATAGAAAAACCGGTGAACTTGGTAAAGATGATTTCTTAAGTCTTCTTGTGACACAGTTAAGATATCAGGATCCCATGAAGCCTACGGAAGACAAGGAATTTATAGGTCAAATGGCACAGTTCAGCTCATTGGAGCAAATGCAAAACATGAATTCGGGATTTTCTTCAGTTAAAGCTATGAATCTAGTAGGAAAATATGTGACTGCAACTATAGAAGATGCATCAAGTAACCAGATGAAAACCATTGATGGAGAAGTAACTGCAGTAAGAATAGCAAAGGATAAAACTTATGTAATTGTCAAGGATCAAGAGGTTCCTATAGATCAGGTAACTGAAGTAACAGAGGGGCAAGCTGGAAGAAACAGCAACATTTCAACCTACACCAATCTGATAGGCTTTGAGTGCAGGGGTGCGGTTTATAGCACTTCTACCGGAGACATTGTTCCAGTCAATGGTACAGTCAAGGAAATTCAGAAAGGCTATTATGAAGACTATGCAGTTATGGATGGGGTTAGTGTACATATATCCGGTATTACAGGTGTTCTGACAACAGATCCTTCCTACAAGAAAAATTATCTCGAAAGCCATATTGGAGAAACTGTAGAAGTTAATGTGGTAAATCCGTCAACTTTAAAAGAAGTGCCTATATCTGCGGTTCTCAGGGAATATAAAATCGCACCTGACGGAACAACTACAGCAATACTAGATAAACTTGATGTTCCTGTTGAAAGCATAAGCAATATCAAACCTGTAGAGCAACAAAAGGCTGGTGAGTAATAATGGTTGTTAATAACAATTACTTCAATAATATTGGAAGAATAAACGGCGGACAAAACCAGCAGAGAAGCAACCCTGTGAAGGAAAAAACAGGTGCTGTAAATGACTTTGGTGCAATATTAAAGGACAAGATTACTGAAAATGAAGGCCTTAAATTTTCAAAGCATGCAGAGCAGAGGTTACAGTCCCGAAACATCAAATTGACAGAAATTCAGAAGGAAAAAATGTCTGAGGCAGTAAATAAAGCTGGTATGAAAGGTGTTAAAGACTCATTGGTAATAGTGGACAATATGGCATTTGTAGTAAATGTAAAAAGTAAGACAGTTATTACTGCTGTAAACAACAGTGAGCTTAAGGAAAATGTATTTACAAATATTGATGGTGCTGTGTTCGCATAAAATATGTTAACAGTTTAGTAAAAATTACCGATATTATTATGAAGATTATTATATTGCGGCTGGACCCTTCGGGGAGGCTGCCTATTCCGGATCGACTGAAGGAATAGTCCACTGAAGGAGGAGTTTTAATATGATGAGATCTATGTTCTCCGGAGTGTCGGGGTTAAGGGCTCACCAAACAAGAATGGACGTTATTGGTAATAATGTTGCCAATGTCAATACAGTTGGCTTTAAATCTGGAAGAGTAACATTCCAGGAAGTATTCAGTCAAACCATGAAAGGTGCATCAGCACCCGATTCAGCCACAGGCAGGGGAGGAACAAATCCTATGCAGCTTGGTCTGGGTCTGGGGGTAGGAGCTGTTGATACAATAACAACAAGAGGAAGCTTGCAGAGAACTGATAACCCAACAGATTTATCCATAGAAGGAGAAGGCTTTTTTATACTCAAAGGTGGAGCAGGAGACCTGTATAAATTTTCAAGAGCTGGCAACTTTGGGGTAGATAAATTGGGTAATCTGGTATCATCTGGAGGCTTGAATGTATATGGGTGGCAGGATTATGGAGGAACAGCCCAGACTGACGGTTCATACAAGTATGATACGGAAAAGCCTGTAGAACCTATAAATCTTTATTCCGATGTGTATAATAGAAATAAAAGAATGATAGCAGCAAAGGCAACTTCACAAGCTGCTTTTGCCGGCAACCTTGATGCATCAAAAGTACCCCTTGGAAGTTCAATCTCAACATCATCGCCGCAATTTACAGTGCCTATGACTGTTTATGACACATTAGGTAATAATTATAAAGTAAGCATCAATTTCTGGAAGGATTCAGCAAGCGGTATAACAGCAAGTGGTACCACAGGAGGAACGGTATGGTTCTGGTCGGCGTCGGCAGGATCGGGTGTTTCTGCTTCATTTGGATCATCTACTGCAAATGGCTTTTTACAGTTTGATACAAAAGGACAGATTGTTACAACAGCATCAGGCTATTCTACAAATCCTACAATACAGCTGATACCGGCTTCAAGTATAGGAACCCAACCGATAGATATTGCAATCGACTTCCAGAAACTAACAATGTATGATGCAGATAGTTCGGTTAAGCCAACGGATGTGAATGGTTATCCGACAGGTAACCTTGTTACATTCAATATCGGAGGAGACGGAATAATTACAGGAGTATACAGTAACGGTCAGCAACAGCCTTTGGGAATGATAGGATTGGCGGGCTTTGAAAACCCGGCAGGTCTCCAGAAGGTTGGCGACAATATGTACACCCAGACCACCAACTCTGGTGATTTCAAAAAAGCTGTCAAACCTGGCGGTGAAGGGGTTGGAAGTTTAAATCCTGGAACACTGGAAATGTCAAACGTAGACCTTTCCAGAGAATTTACAGATATGATTGTAACCCAGAGAGGCTTCCAGGCAAATAGCAGAATTATTACCACCTCAGATGAAATGCTTCAGGAATTGGTTAATCTAAAAAGGTAATACGTATGTAAATAATTTGAAATTCAAAGTGAAATAGACTGCTTGTAAAAATTACAAGCAGTCTATAGTTAATAACAATATGATATAAAAATATCCGTTAGACTCGGCTAAAATCAGGGTAAATTATTAAATAAGCCGACAAAATAATTTCTTAACATAAAAAAGTAACATAAAAAACACTTGAGTTTTTGAGGTAAAAATATTATGATTAAATTAACGCGACTGAATGGTTCAACTTTTGTGCTTAACTGTGAGTTAATCGAGTCGGTGGAATCAACTCCAGATACAGTGGTAACTACTACAAACGGGAAAAAACTTGTTGTAGCGGAAACTATTGAACAAATAGTTGATAAGGTGGTACAATATAAGGGAAAAATATTGTTTGTCAGCAGAGATGAACTGATCTATTCTTGATTACATTTATATTTTAGCAATCTGAAGGATTTATAATCTTTATGTTTAGCTGTCTTTAAAAAAAGCAATCCAAAGAAATATAGTAATTTAGCAGTAAAGAAGTAAATTGGGGTAACAAAATGTTATTTTTTAGATTTACTTTTTATTTAGGTATAGGGAAAAATTATGCTGTATTTTAGTGTTTGTCAGTAATCCTTGTGAGAATAGCGAATAGATTCTTTCAGGATTAAAAGGGGGCATTAGAGTTGGGTGGAAAAGGAAGCTTCTTTATTCTGCTGGTTGTTATTGCGTTTCTTTCGCTAAGTTTAGCAGTGCTGGCGATTTATGTCTTTGTTTTTGGAGGCAATTCAGGCAAAGAAACTAAAGTTGTTCAAACAGTTACGGTTTCAGCTCCAAAGGATAGTGATCTGGCGGAGATGGCCTTATTTGAAGGTGATAAAATTTTTAATTTAAAAGCAAGCCCACAATCCCAGGAAGAAAAATCCCTTGCTGCTATTAGAGTCAGTATAAAACTTAAGTATTTTATAAAGGTTGAAGGTATAAAAGATGTTGCTGTGAAACTCAAAGCATATGAAAGTGAAATGAGGGAACTTGTAGGAAATTATTTTTTGAACATGACTTTAGACGAGGTGGCTAAACCCGAGACAAAGGAAAAGGCCAAAAAAGAATTAAAGCAGCAGATAAATGAACTGCTTTTAGAGTCTGAGATAATAAAGACAGACTTAGTATATTCTGTTGTGTTAGAAGACTGGTTCTATCAGTAAGGGGGTGATCAAATGGGAGATATTCTATCACAAAATGAGATAGACGAACTGTTGCGGGCACTAAATACTGGTGAAATAGATGTTCAGCAGATGCAGACTACAACCGCCGAAAAGAAGATTAAAAGCCATGATTTCAGAAGGCCTAGCAAGTTTGCAAAGGATCATCTAAAAACGCTACATATAATACACGAGAATTATTCCCGTTTGGTGACTAACTTTCTTTCAGGTTACTTAAGGACTCTTGTGCAGGTTGATGTAATATCGGTAGAACCGCTTTCGTATTATGAGTTCAACAACTCAATATCCAATCCGGTTATTCTATCGGTTGTTGATTTTACTCCTTTGACAGGATCAGTTATTTTTGAAATTGCTCCTAACATATCTTTTGCATTGATTGACAGAATTTTGGGTGGAAAAGGTTCTTCAATGGAAAGGGTCAGGGGATTTACCGAGATAGAGCTTGCTATTATTGAAAGAATAATAATACAGATGTTAAACCTGATGCGAGAGCCATGGGAAAATGTCATTGCAATTAGACCAAGGCTTGAAAAAATTGAAACCAACGCACAGTTTGCACAAATTATATCCCCTAACGAAATAGTAGCACTTGTCACATTAAGTGCAAGGGTTGGAGAAGTAGAAGGGATGATAAATATCTGCATTCCGCATATGGTTGTTGAGCCTATAGTGTCAAAGCTCAGCACTAAGTTTTGGTTTTCAACAACGGAGAAGGAGTTTGCATCAGATGTAAAAGAGAATATTGAAAACAAAATTGAGCAGACAGTAGTGCCGGTTAGAGCATTATTGGGAAAAACGGTAATTACGGTAGCAGAGTTTTTGGAATTGCAGCAGGGAGATGTATTGCCGTTAGATACAAGTATAAATGGTAATCTTGAAGTTCACGTAGGGGAGATATTAAAGTTTTATGCCAATCCTGGAGTTAAGAGAAATAAGGTCTCCATAAAAATAACAGATGTACTGAAAAGGGAGGATGAATAAAATGGGAGATATGCTTTCACAAGCAGAAATTGATGCCTTGCTGAATGGTACACCCATATCGGAACCTTCTTCAGATAATAATGCAGGTGTCACAGAAGGTCTTAGTCCGCAGGAAGTTGATGCACTTGGAGAAGTAGGCAATATAAGTATGGGAACTTCTGCAACTACATTATTCACCTTACTGGGTCATAAGGTAACTATTACTACCCCTAAGGTAACTGTATCAACCTGGGGTGAATTAACAAAACAATATGATTTGCCTGTTGTAGCAGTAAGGGTTGAATATACACAAGGGCTAACCGGTATAAATTTATTGATTTTGAAGGAAGATGATGTAAAGATAATATCCGATTTGATGATGGGAGGAGACGGAAGCAATCGTGATGGTGAGCTTTCCGAACTGCATTTAAGTGCTATTGGTGAGGCCATGAACCAAATGATAGGATCGTCATCCACCTCCATGTCATCACTGTTTGATAAAAGAATTGATATTTCGCCTCCTAGGGCTTTTAATATAAAAACAGGTACTGAGCAGCCGTTTACTGAGTTTGAAGAAGATCAAGCTGTAGTAAAGATATCCTTCAAAATGATTATCGGAGATCTCATTGATAGTGAGATAATGCAGCTAATTCCTATAAATTTTGCCAAGAACCTGGTAGATAACCTACTTAATATGGATGTAAAAAGTTCAAGTCATGCGGAACCTGTTAAGCCATCACCTCAATCAACTCAGCCCACGATGCAGCAGTTTTCAACACCGCCTGCACAGTCTTCAGGGATGGGACAGCAGTTTTCAGCACAACCCCAGCAAATGGGTTATGGAAATATGGGATTTAGTGAACACCATCATAATAGCGGACCGATAAATGTGCAACCGGCTCAATTCCAATCCTTTGATGAAGGGAAAATGGTTGTTGAAAAAAAGAATATAGGCATTATAATGGATGTTCCTTTGCAGGTGACTGTCGAACTTGGAAGGACCAACAAGCTAATAAAGGATATTCTGGAGTTTGGCCCGGGTTCCATTATAGAGCTTGATAAGTTGGCGGGTGAGCCTGTTGATATACTGGTAAATGGAAAAGTAATAGCTAAAGGTGAAGTAGTTGTTATTGATGAAAGCTTTGGTGTCAGAATTACTGATATCATACATCCTTCAAAAAGACTATAGAATGCATTAAATGTTAGTTTAAAATAAAGAATTTTGTTTTTTAAGTGTTGTACTCTCAAAATACATTATGTTAACCAGAATTTAATTTAAGGAGAGGGATTAAGAATGAGTAAAAAAATTCTAATTGTTGATGATGCAGCGTTTATGAGGATGATGATCAAGGATATTTTATCAAAAAACGGTTATGAAATTGCAGGGGAAGCAGAAAATGGTGCCAGGGCTATTGAAAAGTACAAGGAACTTGCTCCGGATCTGGTTATAATGGATATAACCATGCCGGAAGTAGATGGTATTCAGGCGGTAAAGGAAATAAAAAAAATTAATACCGATTCAAAAATAATTATGTGCTCTGCTATGGGACAACAGGCAATGGTAATAGAATCCATACAGGCTGGTGCAAGAGACTTTATTGTAAAGCCATTCCAGGCAGAAAGGGTTGTTGAGGCAGTTAAGAAGGTATTAGGATAGAATAGGAGTATAAACTAATGGAGACTACAGTTACTGTATTTAAAGGGTTTGTTTATCTGGTAGGCTTTGGCTCAGTTTTGTTTTTAACATATATTACTACCAGATTCCTTGGTAATAAAATGAACAAAGCATCAAAAGGAAAGCACCTCTCAATTGTTGATACAGTAACACTTGGCTTAAATAAGCAATTGCATCTGGTTAAGGCTGGTAATCAGTTTGTTCTTATGGCATCATCAGGTAAGAATCTTGAATTTATCATGGAAATTAAGCTTGATGACCTTGAAATGGAAACAGAAACTCCAATAAATAATGCCTTTGATTTTAAAACAATTTTTGATAAGTATTTTCAAAACTTTAAGAATAAGAAGACCGATACTGAAGAAGACTCACCTGTTTCCATGGAATCAACAAGGTTTAAAGGCAATTTACAAAGATTAAAAATACTATATTCTAAGTTTGGAAAACCTGCTGAAGATTATGGAGATGATAATATTAATGAAAAATAGAAAGGTTTTCTTTACAATAATTGCCTTTATTTTTGTGATTATTATTCCTGCTGTTGTTTTCGCAGAACAGACTGTGCCAATTCCCAAAATTGGCCTGGATATCGGCACCTCGGATAACCCTAAGGATGTATCTTCCAGTATACAGATTTTACTGCTGCTGACAGTCTTGTCATTAGCACCATCCATACTAATGATGATGACATCCTTTACCCGTATTGTAATAATACTTTCGTTTCTGCGAAATGCATTAGGTACACAGCAGATGCCGCCAAACCAAGTACTTATCGGCTTGGCACTGTTTCTCACTTTGTTTATCATGGCACCTGTAGGAAAAGAAATAAACGACAATGCTTACGGGCCATATTCAAAAGGGGAGATAACACAGCAGGCTGCAATTGATAAATCATCTGCAATTATAAAGAATTTTATGTATAAATATATTTATGAAAAGGATCTGGCTCTTTTTGTATCATTATCAGGAGGTAAAACTCCTGTAAAAAAAGCGGATCTGTCAAATTTATCTCTTACAGTAGTTATTCCGGCTTTTTTAATCAGCGAGCTTAAGACAGCATTTCAAATCGGCTTTCTAATATATCTGCCATTTCTTGTTATAGATATGGTTGTTTCAAGCACATTGATGTCAATGGGGATGATGATGCTTCCGCCGGTAATGATATCTCTGCCTTTTAAGATATTGCTGTTTATTATGGTTGATGGATGGAATCTCTTAACAAAAACTATTGTCAATAGCTTTGTCCGATGACGCAGTAGGAACAGGAGGATTAATATGGATCAGGGGGCAGTAATCGATTTGGCACAAAAGTCATTGATGACTGTTGTATATGTTTCAGCACCAATGCTAGGACTTAGTCTTATAGTGGGTTTAGCCATAAGTATTTTTCAAGCCACTACTCAGATTCAGGAACAGACCCTTACATTTATACCCAAGATTTTAGCTGTTTTAGGAAGCATACTGCTCTTTGGCTCATGGATGCTAAGGGTATTGATTGAATTTACTGAAGGGATTTTTATGAATGTAAATCAGTATATTAAGTAAGTGAAATTATTACAAGATTAAAACTATTTATACACTAGTGGGTGGAGAATAATGCTTATACCGGAAGGGATACTGCTAAACGGCATAGAGATGTTTATTCTGGTTTTTGTTAGGATGACCGGGCTTTTTGTAGTATCACCCATATTTGGGAGAAGAAATATACCGGTTTACTTAAAAGTTGGATTTGCACTCACATCATCGCTTTTATTAATGAATGCAGTAAAAATGAACCCGGTTGATTTTGGGGGAAATTTGTATTCTTATACCCTGATAATTTTTAAAGAGTTTATTGTTGGTATTATTTTAGGATATATTGCAAACGTAATTTTTGATGCAATACTTATGGCAGGTCAAATGATTGACATGCAGGTAGGCTTCGGTATGGTAAACGTATTAGACCCCATAAGCAATATACAGATACCTATATCAGCTAACTTTTATTACATGATAAGCATGATGGTATTAATGGCATCTAACGGCCATCACATAATAATGAAGGGACTTTTTGAAAGCTATAAATTTATCCCAGCAGGAAAGACCGCTTTTAACAGTATTTTGATGCATGATGTTTTGGCAAGCTTCAGTAAAATGTTTTTAATAGGTTTTAAGATAAGTGCACCTGTTATAGCTGCAGTATTAGTTACCGATATTGCACTTGGGATTATATCAAAGAGTATCCCACAGCTTAATGTATTTGCAGTAGGGATGCCTGCAAAAATCATTCTTGGAATTTTGGTTATGGTGATTACAATACCTGCTTTTATTTATCTCGTAGGGTTCATGGTAGGAGAATTGGATAATGAAATGTTAAAAGTCATAAAGGATATGGTATTTCAAAAATGACTATAGACCCTTTAAAGAAAAAATATATACCTGTTAACCTGCAGCTCTTTGCCGGAGGGGATGACAAAACCGAAAAGGCAACTCCTAAAAGGAGGCAGGATGCCAGAAAGAAAGGCCAGGTATTACAAAGCAAGGAGATAACCTCGGCATTTGTACTATTGTTTATATTTGTTGGACTCCGTCTTTTAGGCGGTTATATGTATAATGAAATAGTTTATTTTACAAAAGTCGTTCTTACTGAATATGTAAAAGTACCGGATCTTTATACAATAAATGGGATATCAAAACTTTTCATACTGTCATTTATAGAGCTTATGAAGATAAGCGGGCCTATATTGGCCATAGCGTTAATAACCGGTCTTATTGCCGAATATGCACAGGTTGGTTTTCTTTTTACATTTGAAAATCTGGGATTTAAGTTTAGCAGAATTAACCCTTTAAGCGGTTTAAAAAGGATATTTTCATTAAGATCTGTTGTTGAACTGATTAAATCCATTATAAAGCTTGTAATTGTAGGTTTCATTGCATACTCCTATATTAAATCGGAAGCTGGAAACCTATTAATACTGATGGACTTGGATGCAATAGGTGTCGCGGCATATATTGCTTCAACAGTTATAAATATTTCAATTAGAATATGCATAGCACTGATTTTTATTGGTGCTGTTGATTATATATATCAATGGTATGAGTTTGAGAAAAGCTTGAAAATGTCAAAGCAGGAGATTAAGGAAGAATTTAAGCAAACTGAAGGTAATCCGGAGATAAAATCAAAGATAAGGCAAAAGCAAAGACAAATATCAATGAGAAGAATGCTTAATGATGTACCATCGGCAGACGTTGTAATTACCAACCCAACCCACTTTGCAGTGGCCATTAAATACGATGCAAACGTTTCACCGGCACCCAAGGTTATTGCTAAGGGACAGGATTATATGGCTCAGAGGATCAAGGAAGTTGCAAAGGAAAACAAGGTTGAAATAGTCGAAAATAAACCGCTTGCAAGGAGTCTTTATGATAGTGTGGAGGTTGGACAGGAGATACCTGAGGAATTGTATCAAGCGGTTGCAGAAATACTTGCATTCGTTTATGGAATCAAAAATGGGGTGTAATTTAGGCTTTATACATTAATAATGAAGATTATTTACTTTTAGTCATGATTAAAAAATAACTTACTCTATAAATTTCGCTTATGTGTTGACTTAACTCGTCAACACCCGCTTAAAAGCGTAAGTAATTTTTCATTCATGCCTTAATATAGCTTTGAGAGGAGGATATGCATAAATGAAGCTGGGAGATATGTCGGTTGCTATAATTATAGTTTCCATAATTCTTATAATAATCTTGCCAATACCTAGCTTTATTTTGGATATACTTCTAGCAATAAACATATCTTTAGCTGTTGTCATCATGCTAAATACCATTTATTCAAAGGAAGCTCTGGATATGTCAATTTTTCCATCCTTACTTCTTATTACTACATTATATAGATTATCGCTGAACATAACTGCAGTTAAACATATACTTTCAGAAGGTGAAGCAGGGCAGGTTATAGCAGGTTTTGGGAACTTTGTCGCACAGGGAAACATAGTTGTTGGATTTATAATATTTCTCATAATAATGGTAGTACAGTTTATGGTAATTACCAAAGGTTCCGAGAGAGTATCGGAAGTTGCTGCAAGATTTACACTTGATGCGATGCCTGGAAAGCAAATGGCAATAGATGCGGACCTTAACTCTGGACTTATTAATGAATCAGATGCAAAGGAAAGAAGAAAAAAGATCCAGAGAGAAGCTGATTTTTACGGGGCAATGGATGGTGCCAGCAAGTTTGTAAAAGGTGATGCAATAGCAGGTATAATCATTACTTTTATTAATATAATCGGTGGCCTCATAATCGGAGTACTGATGAGAGGTGAAGAGATTGGAACAGCACTTGAACATTACACAATACTTACTATAGGTGACGGTCTTGTGAGTCAGATACCTGCGCTACTTATCTCTACAGCCACTGGTATCATAGTTACAAGGGCAGCATCTGATGCAGCAATGAGTAGTGACCTTTTAAAACAGATATTTGGAAACCCAAAGGTGCTATTCCTGTCTTCAGCATTATGTGTTGTGTTATCACTCTTTTTACCTACAATACCATTTTTGGTATTGGCAGCGATTCTTGCACTGGTAGGAGCTGCATTATTAAAGCAGCAAAAGGAAGTTCAAATACATGAAGAGGAGCAGGTGCAGGAGAGTGAAGTTGAAGAGATCAGAAAGCCTGAAAATGTTGTATCCCTATTGCAGGTTGATCCTATAGAGTTGGAGTTTGGATATGGGATAATTCCCCTTGCTGATGTTAATCAAGGCGGGGACCTTTTAGACAGGGTTGTTATGATAAGAAGGCAGTTAGCACTTGAGTTGGGGATGATAGTTCCTGTTATAAGACTCAGGGATAATATACAGCTTAGTCCAAACGAATACGTTATTAAGATCAAAGGAGTGGAGATTACAAAGTGTGAAATAATGCTCGATCACTACATGGCTATGAATCCTGGTGGAGTAGAGGAAGAAATTGATGGAATAAGAACTGTTGAGCCTGCTTTTGGGCTTCCTGCAGTCTGGATTTCCGAAAGCCATAGGGATCGTGCCGAGATGCTTGGGTATACGGTTGTTGATTCACCTTCAATAATCGCCACACACCTTACTGAAGTGATAAAGAAAAATGCAAGTGAACTCATGGGAAGACAGGAAGTTCAAACACTTATAGACAATGTAAAGCAGAACTATCCTGCTATAGTGGATGAATTGATACCTAAGGTTATGACTTTAGGTGAAATTCAGAAGGTTCTTGCCAATCTGCTGAGAGAAGGTGTTTCAATAAGGGATATGGTAACAATCCTGGAAGCTTTGGCAGATTATGCACCAGCTACCCACGATCCTGACATACTGACAGAATATGTTAGACAAGCATTAGGAAGAGCCATATCAAGAAAGTTTATAAATGACAGCAAATCAAATGTAATTACCATAGATCCAAAGCTTGAACAAATTATAATGGAGTCTGTCCAGAGAACCGAAAACGGTTCATATATAACAATAGAGCCTGATGTGACAAATACCATATTATCCAGTTTGTCAAGACAGGTTCAGAGGCTGGTGGAATTGGGACAGCAGCCTATAGTGTTGGCATCGCCTGTTGTCAGGCTTTATTTTAAAAGAATGACAGAGAGGTTTTTACCTGGATTAATTGTTTTATCATATAGTGAAATTGACCCTAATATAGAAGTTCAATCGATTGGGATGGTGAGTATCTAAATATGAAAATAAGACGTTATATGGGAAGCAATACTCAGGAAGCAATACTAAAAGTAAAGATGGATTTGGGTAATGAGGCAGTGATCTTAAATACGCGAAAGGTTAGAAAAAGAGGCCTTTTGAATGTATTTGCAAAGCCTATGGTTGAAGTGCTTGCAGCCATAGATGATGATATCGGAACAAAAAAAGAGAAGGGGAAAAATGTCGAAACAAACAAACAAAAGGAAGATTCGACAAAAAATGAAGCGAATTTTAAAACAAATTTAGAGGAAAAAGAGGAAAAAATCGATTTCTTGGAGAATAAGGTAAATAACATGGAGACCATGCTCAAAAAGATATATGAGCAATTCCAGAATAATGCTATACCGTCGGCTTCCGTACCTGTTAAGCAGGAAAGGTCAGAAAAGCCTCAAAAGCCTTATTCAAATGTGCTTATGCAGTTTTATAACAACCTTATTAAGAATGAGGTTGAAGAGGAAATTGCAAAAAAACTGATTGATACTGTAAGTAAAAAGATTGGAGATACAACAAGTATTAACGACGCAGCCTCCATGTTATACAACCTTATTTCCGGAATATTAGGTAAACCGGAAACTATTGGTCTTAAGGAAGATAAAAAGCCGACAGTAATTATATTTGTCGGTCCCACCGGAGTTGGCAAAACGACGACACTTGCGAAGATTGCAGCCAATTATTCTTTAAATCTCAGGAAAAATGTAGGGCTAATAACTGCTGATACATACAGAATTGCGGCAGTTGAACAGTTAAAGACATATGCAGAAATATTGGGTTTGCCGGTAAATGTAATATATGCACCTAATGAAATAAAGGATGCTATTTCACTTTACTCGGATAAGGATGTTGTTCTTATTGATACTGCAGGAAGAAGCTACAGGAACAAATCCCAATTTGATGAATTAAAGTCTCTGATAGTTGCCTCAGAAGCTGATGAGGTATATTTGGTCATGAGCTCAACCACAAGTGTACGAAACTGCAATGATATACTGCATAATTACAGTTTCTTAAAAGACTATAAATTGATTTTTACAAAACTTGATGAAAGCCAAGTTAATGGAATTATATTAAATACTAAATTCCGTACAGGTAAAAATTTATCATTTGTTACGACCGGACAGTGTGTGCCTGATGATATTGAAGTTTTAAATATCGACAAGATGACCAAAAATTTATTAGGGAGCATATCTTGATATGATGGATCAGGCAGAAAAGCTAAGGAAGATTGTTGATAATCTAAAAACTATGCAAAAAAATAAGCAGGTTCAGGCTCCTGCCATTGAAAAGAAAAACGCCAAGGTGATTACAGTAACTAGTGGTAAAGGTGGCGTTGGCAAAACCAATATATCAGTAAATCTTGGTATTGCCTTAAGTGAATTAGGGCTCAAGGTCATAATTTTAGATGCTGATTTTGGTCTTGCAAATATAGATGTATTATTTGGAATGATACCTAAGCATACATTGGTGGATGTTATTCATAGTGAGAAAAATATACTGGAAGTACTGTCGGATGGGCCAAGCAATGTTAAATTCATATCTGGGGGATCAGGCGTTGAGGAACTCATAAAGCTTGAAAACAGCCAGCTTGAAAAGTTTTTGTCAAATATCTCACTAATGGATAAGATAGCAGATGTAATTCTTATAGATACAGGTGCAGGCCTTTCAGATAATGTTATGAACTTTGTTATGTCTGCTGATGAGGTGCTGCTGGTTACAACACCTGAACCTACTTCAATAACCGATGCATATGCACTTATCAAGATGATATCCAACAGAGATAAGGAAAGACTTATAAAGGTTATAGTAAATAGGGCAGAGGATACCAATGAGGCAAACGATTTATTAAATAAACTTTCCATAGTATCTGAGAAATTTCTTTCACTAAAGCTTATGCCTCTTGGATATGTACTTCAGGATGAAGCCGTTATAAAAGCAGTAAAAACACAAAACCCTTTTTTGATAAGTTATCCCAAAAGCAATGCTTCGAAACAAATCAGGGAGATATCAAAGAAACTTATATGCAATGGGAACGAGGGTAGTAATGCAGAAATGAAAGGGATTAAGGGTTTTATGAACAGGCTTGTTGGTTTCTTAAATGTCTGATGGCTTGGAGTTGTAATGCAGTTGATTTTGGAAAATCTAAAAGATTGCGGGGGTACATATGAAGGCTTCCGAGTTGAAACCTGGAACTAAATTGGAAATTCAATTGTTGGACTTTTCTTTAGGTGAAAAAGATATAAATAATCTTTTTGTAAGTGAATTTGAATGGGCTGAGGGAGAAAATGTCATATGTGTAGCGGCACCAATATATGAAGGAATGTATCTGCCTGCATCCAATGGTACAAATATGTACGTCTATATAAGCATTAGCAATCAATTTTATAAGCTTAAAGCAACCCTGACAGATAGACTTATAAAGGATGGATTGCCAATATACAAGCTAAGCATAGAAAATGAAATGGAGAAAATCCAGAGAAGGCAATTTTTCAGGTTCGATTGTGTATTGGATATAAAATGCAGGGAAGTTGAGATGCTTAATAACACGGCTGTGCCAAAGGGCAATTTCTTTAAGGGTCTTACACGGGATATAAGTGGAGGAGGCACTTGCCTGGCACTTGTTGAAGGTATTGAAAAGGGCAAATTTATTGAATGCGAGCTTCAACTGTCTGAAAACAAGATTATAAAGTTTTATGGAACGATAGTAAGAAGTATTAAAACCGATTCTGAAAGCAAAAACAAATATGAAGCAGGTGTAGAATTTTATAACATTGATAACAGGTCAAGAGAAACTATAATCAGTTTTATTTTTGAAGAGCAAAGAAAACTAAGGAAAAAAGGATTGATATAGTGTTATGGCGATAAATAGTGTTTCTGCTATTAGGGTTTTGGTGGTGGATGACTCGGCTTTTATGAGAAAGGTAATATCTGATATTTTAAATAGTGATAAAGAAATTACCACCATTGATACTGCAAGAAATGGCAAAGAAGCAATTGAAAAGGCTATTAACCTTAAACCGGACATTATAACTATGGATGTTGAGATGCCTGTTATGGATGGTATTACATGCCTGAAAGAACTCTCAAAGGTATGTAGAATTCCTGTCATAATGCTAAGCAGCCATACAAAAGAAGGTGCAGAGGCTACAATAAACGCTTTGGAGCATGGTGCCATTGACTTTATAACCAAGCCTTCTAATATATTTCATATAAATTCAGAAGATAAGAAAAGTGAATTGCTGGAGAAAGTTAAGGTAATATCCAGGCTGAAAAATAAAATTGCGGCAAAGGAGCCAAAAGAGGTGCAGCAATTTAAAAGCTGCTATGAGCCGCAAATAATTGTTAAAGAAGGACATAATCAAAGTTCACAAATTAAGAAAATTGTTGCTATAGGTATATCGACAGGTGGACCAAAGGCTTTGAGGGATGTGATACCCCAATTGCCTGGTGACATACCTGCAGCATTTTTAGTAGTTCAACATATGCCGCCGGGGTTTACAAAATCACTGGCAGAAAGATTGGATTCATTAAGCAGTGTAAGGGTTAAGGAAGCAGAAGACAATGAGACGGTCAAGTCTGGAGTGGTTTATATTGCACCGGGAGATTATCACATGAAGATTGCTCTGGCTAGAGATAAAAACATAATAATAAAACTTACAAAAGATCCTCCATATGGAGCCCACAGACCATCTGCAACAGTTATGATGGAGTCTCTGAGTGAGACAGGCCTTGCAAATATCGTAGGCGTCATTATGACTGGAATGGGTAATGACGGAAGCGAAGGTGCAAAAAAATTAAAACATGAAAACAACGGATATATAATTGCACAGGATGAAAAGACTTGTATTGTATACGGTATGCCTAAAGTCGCAGTTGAATTGGGAATAGTTGATGAAATTGTACCGCTTGAAAGGATCACGAAAAAGATTACGGAGATAGTGGGGGTGTAGTAAAAATGGATATGAGCCAATATCTGGAAATATTTATTGAGGAATCCAAAGAGCATTTGCAGGGATTGAACCAAAGCTTGCTCCAGCTTGAAAAGAATCCTCAAGATGTACCAATTTTGAACGAAATATTCAGGGTAGCACATACGCTTAAAGGTATGGCCGGAACTATGGGATTTAGCAAAATGGCTAAGTTAACCCATGATATGGAAAATGTTCTTCATGCACTTCGTAATAATGAAGTAAAAGTTAATACCAATCTGGTAGACTTATTGTTCAGGTGCCTTGATGCATTGGAGAATTATGTGAATGAGGTAGTGACAAAAGGATCAGAGGGAAGTGAAGAATATTCAGAAATAATTAGGGGTTTGGATGGCATATTAAACAAAAAGGATGGCAAAGATGCAGCAAAGGTTGATAATGTATTAAAAACAGGTAATGCAGAGGCTAGTGTTGAACATGTAACTTCTAACTTCAAAATGAATCAGTATGAGCAGAACCTCATCAATAAAGCAGTTGACATAAATATGAATGTCTTCAAAATTACTGTTGTATTAAATAAGGGTTGTGTTTTGAAGTCAGCAAGGGCATTTATAATATTCCAAACTTTAGAACGTCATGCAGAAATAATAAAATCGGAACCTAGAGTTGAGGATATAGAGGATGAAAAATTTGACTTTGAATTTACGGTTGTTGTTATTAGTAAAAGGGATGCTGAAACATTCCATAAGGAATTGACATCCATATCAGAAGTTGATGATGTCAAAATTACAACTATTCATTCAAACGGGACTGAAGAGATTGTTAATGAAGTGTTGAGTGAACCACAGGAAAGCTCTGCTGAGGTTCATGAAGATGCAACAAGTCATCATGATGATAGTGAAGAATCAGAGCACCAGAAGTCGCAAGCTTCGAAAAACAATATCAAGACAGGAAAAACAGTAAGAGTTGATATTGACAGACTGGATGTTCTAATGAATCTCGTAAGTGAGCTTATCATAATAAAAACTAGACTTGAAGGTTTGGACGAAATAGAAAGAAATCAGAATTATAATGAGGTAATTGAATATTTTGAAAGAGTTACAACAAACCTACATGACGCAGTTATGAAAGTAAGGATGGTTCCTATTGAAACTGTATTTAACAGATTCCCAAGAATGTTAAGGGATATTTCAAGGAGTATAAACAAGGAGATTGTTCTTAATATGTCAGGTGAAGATACTGAGCTTGATAGAACTGTAATAGATGAAATTGGAGATCCTCTTATACATTTACTGAGAAATTCAGCGGACCATGGAATAGAGTCCCTTGATAAAAGAAGAGAATTAGGAAAGCCGGATGCAGGACAGATTAACTTAAGAGCATATCAGGATGGAAACAATGTTGTTATTGAGGTTGAGGATGACGGAAAAGGAATAGATCTGGAAAAAGTAAAGAAGAAGGCTATAGATAGAGGATTTGTAAATAAGGATGCTGCAAAGAACCTTTCAAGAAAAGACATTATTGATTTTCTGTTTAAACCAAGCTTTAGTACTGCTGAGGCCATAACTGATTTATCAGGCCGAGGGGTAGGACTTGATGTGGTCAAGACCAAAATTGAAACATTAGGTGGTATGGTAGAGGTTGATACAGAAGCAGGAAAGGGTAGTAAGTTTATTATAAGACTTCCTTTGACTTTGGCAATAATACAGGCTCTACTTGTACAAATAAATACTGAAAAATATGCACTTCCATTAAATACAATAAGAGAAATCATAAAGGTTAAGCCTGAAGATATTAAGCAGGTTCAGAAGCAGGAAATAATTCTATTAAGAAACACCATTGTTCCGATAATCAGGATTGGAAATTGTCTCGATGTTCCACCAAGCGATAAGCAAAACAAGCTTTTGACAGTAGTTGTTGTTAAAAAAGGTGAAAAGCTTTCGGGATTTCTTGTAGACAATCTTATCGGACAGCATGAAATTGTTATCAAATCATTAGGAAAGCTTCTGGCGGGAATTAAGACCATAGCCGGAGCAACCATACTTGGAGATGGAAACGTTGCACTGATATTGGATGTAAATTCTCTTGCAGTATAGTGAAAGGAGTGTCATAAATGACTGAAACTGTTGCATTAAATACCATACAATTTGTTGTGTTTGTACTCTCAGATGAAGAATACGGCCTTGATATACAGATAGTTAATACAATTGAAAAGATGATTCCTATTACAAGAGTTCCAAAGACTCCAAAATTTATAAAGGGAGTTATCAACCTAAGGGGTGATATAGTTCCTATAATGGATTTAAAAGAGAGGTTTGGACTCCCTCAAATTGAGGAAACTGAAGAAACTAGAATAATAATTGTAAAATTTGAAGATGTTCAGATGGGAATAATTGTGGATGAAGTGAAAGAAGTTATTTATATCAATGAGGAGCAGATTGAAAGTACAACAAGTCTTGCTAAAGAAGGGTTAATGGAGAATGTGCTTGGAGCAGGCAAGGTTGATAACAGGGTTATAACTCTTTTAAACATAGAAAAGCTTGTTAACATTTCTGTTAAGGAATAGGTTTGAGGAGTAAAAATATGACAATTAATTTTAATGAATTAAACAACCTTCAGTTGGATGTGCTCCGTGAAGTAGGGAATATTGGAGCTGGCAATGCAGTTTCTGCCCTTGCTAAGATGGTTAACAGAAAAATAGATATGTCGGTTCCGAAGGTTAAAATTCTTGAATTTAATGAGATTCCAGACATGTTAAATGCTCCTGAGGAGCCTGTAGTGGGAATACTACTGGGTATGACAGGTGATATTACAGGACACATTCTTTTTATGCTTGATAAGAAATCTGCACGTTTATTGGTGAATATGCTTTTTGGGTTTAAAGAAAGTACCAGTGAGGAGTTTGATGAACTTGAGATGTCGGCAATAAAAGAATTAGGCAATATAATGACAGGATCGTATGTTGCTGCTTTGTCAATGCTGACAAATCTTAAAATTTTATGTAGTGTTCCTAATGTTGCAATAGATATGGCAGGTGCAATACTTAGCGTTCCAGCTATTGAATTCGGTATGCTTGGTGAAACTGTGCTTTATATTGCATCAGAGTTTAATGAAGGAGACAACAAGGTAATAGGGGATTTTTTCCTGATACCCGATTTAGGTTCATATGAAACACTATTAAAGACCTTAGGAGTAATAATCTGATGCATGAAAATATAAAGGTAGGCATGGCAGATTATAAAGCAACCAGTCATCCTAGTATCCTGGTGACACTTGGTTTGGGTTCATGCGTAGGCATAGCTTTATATGAACCTTCAACGAGAATAATTGGTTTGGCACATATTATGCTGCCGACCAGCAAGATTGCAAAAGCTGCAGTTAATGAGGCTAAATTTGCTGATACGGCTATTGTTAAGCTTGTCGAGGAGATGGTTAAGCTGGGAGCAAATAGGAGAATAATAAAAGCCAAGCTTGCTGGGGGAGCACAGATGTTTAATTTCACTGATTCAAGCGATAATATTCGTATAGGTCTTAGAAATATAGAAGCATCAAGGAATGTTCTGGCACAATTAGGAATACCCATCGTTTCAGAAGATGTTGGTGGAAATCATGGGCGGACTATAGAATTATATTCCGATGACGGCAAATTGCTTATCAAGACTGTGGGGTTTGGTATAAATTATATTTAGATTTGATTGAGAGGAATCCCAATGGATTATGTCCAAAGATTTCCGTTTATAATTAGTGCAGTTATGGCTATAGTTATAGGCACTATAAGTTATACCGGTAAAGATGATCTGAAGCAGACATGTATTAAAATGACAATCGCTTTAGTGATCTTTTACATAATCGGAGCATCTGCTAGAAGTGTTCTATATAGCATTCATGAAGAGCTTGAGAAAAGAAAGGAGGAGATGGAAAAAGCAAATAATGAAGAAGTAAATAATGAAGAAGTTGAGTCGGATGACAATGAAGAGCAGGAAGCATCGGATTAAAGTGCACATAATATTGATTTCAGAGTTGATGAGAAGAATTATTTTTTATACTAGTTTTATTAGTCCTAAATTTATTAGTAATGGGGGATTTTGATGTTATCTGCAAATGTTAAACAAATTGATTTATGGAAGCAGTACAGTGAAAGAAAAGACCCTGTTATTAGGGAGAAGCTCATTATTGAATATGCCCACCTTATAAAATACGTTGCAGGAAGATTAAGCATATACTTCGGATCAAATGTGGAATATGACGATCTAATGGGTTTTGGCGTTTTCGGACTTATTGATGCAATCGAGAAATTTGATGTTAATAAAGGTGTCAAATTTGAGACATATGCATCTCTAAGGATAAGGGGTTCAATAATAGACAGCATTCGCGAGATGGATTGGGTACCTAGGTCTTTGAGGCAAAAGAACAAAGAACTTGAAAGGGTCTATTTTGAAATAGAAAATCAGTTAGGCCATTCGGCTACTGATAAAGAAGTAGCAGAAAAGCTTGGAATTTCTATGGATGAGTTCTATAAGCTGTTGAATGATGTCAGTGTTTCTTCAATGGTATCACTGGAGGATTTTCTTGAGCAGAACTATGAAATAGGTGTTGATCACCCATATTCGAGAACAGAGGATAAACCTGAGACTTATATAGAAATCAATGAGTTGAAAGAAATATTAAGTGACGCCATAAGTAAACTGCCGGAAAAGGAGAAAAATGTAATATCATTATACTACTTTGATGAATTGACCCTCAAGGAAATAAGTTCCATTATGAAGGTATCGGAGTCAAGAATATCACAGCTACATACAAAAGCCATATTAAGGCTAAGAGGGAAATTAGCTCGGCACAGATCAATATTAAAAGACTAACGATCAGGGTTGACAAAATTGCAAGTAATTTTGTTCATAAGGAGGGTGAGCTGGCTGATGAACGATTTAAAAATGCAAAATAGTTCCAAATTAAATGATGGATTCTTTGAATTAAAATATAATGAAGACGGTGTTTATATTGTTGTTAATCCACCTGTTGGAAAAGGCAAAAAGGTGGAAACCTGGGAAGTGCTGGAGAAATTAAACAGAAAGCAGGTTAAAAATTATTCAAGAGGAACTATAGAATTAGCGATTTTAAAAGCAGACAGAGCACCTGTTAAAATTGCTGAGAGTCAGGTTGAGGTAAAGGTTGATGCTACTGCTTCAGTAGTTGTGTCACCTGATAAAATGAAGGCATTTATCACCTTTAATCCACCTGAAGGAGGCAGGATGTTAAATGCAGGAGAGGTCATCGAAATTTTGAGGCAAAATGGTGTTGTTTTTGGAGTGAGCAGTGAATCATTAGAAAATATTATAAAGTATCCTGTATTTAATGAGCAGATTCTTATTGCCCGTGGAGTTGAAGCCGTCAATGGACAGAATGGTATGATAGAATTTTATTTTGACATCAGCAGTGATAGGAAACCGGTCATAATGGAGGATGGAAGGGTTGATTACAGGGAGCTTAACCTTATAGAGAGCGTTGAGAAAGGAAAGGTTTTGTGTTCTATTTTACCTCCGGTACAAGGCAAGGCAGGGAAGACCGTTATGGGGTATGATTTGCCGGCTCTAAACGGTAAGCCTGCGACATTGCCTAAGGGCAGAAATGTTGAAGTATCTCAGGATGGAAAATCTTTATGTGCCGGTATTGATGGACAGGTTTGCTATATTGATGGGAAAGTTAATGTTTTTTCCATATACGAAGTTCATGCTGATGTTGATACAACAACAGGGAACATAAACTTTATTGGAAATGTTATTGTAAGGGGAAATGTACTTTCAGGATTTTCTATTGACGCTGGCGGTAATGTAGAGGTATGGGGTGTTGTTGAAGGTGCATCCATAAAAGCCGGCGGAGATATTATTTTAAGAAGAGGTATGCAGGGAATGGGAAAGGGCTATTTAAAAAGCGGTGGAGATATAATAGCCAAGTATATTGAACATAGTACTGTTGAGGCAAAGAATGAAATTAAAGCTGAAGCGATAATGCACAGCAACATAAAATGCGGGCAAAAACTGGAGCTATCAGGTAAGAAAGGTCTTCTTGTAGGTGGTGTTGCCAAAGTCGGCAAGCTTATAGCTGCAAAGGTTATAGGCTCTACTATGGCTACTGTAACAGAACTTGAGGTTGGAACAGATCCGACTTTGCGGGAACGTTATAAGATGTTGAAAGATGAGAGCATCGCCATGGAAAGCGATATAAAAAAGGCTGAACAAGCTATTACGATATTAAAGAAAATTGAGGGTGCCGGAGGTTTAACTCCTGAAAAACAGGAAATGATGGCAAAAAGCGTTAGAACAAAAGTTTATTATTCAAACAGGATTGAGGAGATAAAAGTTGAGATTGCCCAAATAGAAGAGATATTACAGCAAGAGTCACAAGGTAAGATAAAAGCTTCGGCCACAATTTACAGCGGAACCAAAGTAGCAATAGGATCCTGTCTGATGTATGTTAAGGAGAATCTTCAGTATTGCACATTATACAGGGATGGAGCAGATATAAGGATTTGTCCTTATGATAGATAAGGAGTGGTTGTATGTCTATAAAACCTATTGACTTTCAGGTTATGATACCCAAAACTGCAGAGGTGTCAAAAGCAGTAAATGATGATCATCAAAAAAATTTGGGTATGAATCAGAATAATGCTGACAGATTGCAGCACAAATCAGAAAATGAAGTTAAGACAGTCCATTCTCAGGGAAGAACTTCAGGCCCTGAAATAAAGGATAACAAGGATAGGGAAAAGAAAAATAAAAAGGAAAGCAAAAAAAATAGAGAAAAAATGATAAGGATAGTATTATTGATATAAGGTTATAAATGGTTCTACTGAAGTTTTGTATTCGGCAGAACCAATTTTTGCTTTATTAATGTCTAGGGGATTAATGTTGCAAAATCATTTCATGATTTTGTATGTCTAGGAAATTATGGTGTATTCTACACCACAATTTCTCACGACAACGATTAATGTTGCAAAATTATTTCATGATTTTGTATTTGACAGGGGGATTTATAATGATTCAGTTTTACATTAGTGTCATTTTTATTGGCATTTTACTAGTTATTTTAGCATTTGTCTGGATATTATATGATAGGAAAAAAGCATATGATTATACCAAAAATGTGGAAAATATGAAGGCTGCATTATTAAGCGTGATGAAAGATGCGGAAGAAATGATTGATGAACTTAACCGTATTTCAGGGTACATATATGATAATCTTGATTCCAAAACTAATGAAATACAGGGCATTCTTTTATCGGTTGATGAAAAAATAAAAGAACTAAAATCATTGCCAACTCAAAAGAGTAAGGCAATAAAAGATGCTGCAGAGAACAGGACCGAAGGAAGCAATCGCGAAGTTATGGGTATCCAGGCAATACAGCTTAAAAACTTTACAGAAGAGTTTAATAGTTTAAAAAATACCAAGCCTAAATCCAGAGGAATTGTTGCAAACAGCAGATACAAAGAAGTGATAAAGCTTTCACAAAGCGGTATGGGTGAAACGGAAATAGCTAAAACGCTCAACATCGGAAAGGGTGAAATTCAGTTGATATTAGGTATGAATTCAGATAATGTGGTTATTAAAGTGTGAAGTAATGGAGGATATAATGATTAACTTTAATTTTAATATAAAGAGTATAGTTCTTGGAATTGGAATAGGCATTATTATTACTTCACTTATCAGTATAATATATTTGGCAGGAAATGACACAAAGAATACGATAACTAATGAGGAGATAATAAGCCGGGCTGCAAAACTGGGTATGGTAAAATCCTCGAGTATACCTGAAATCAAAAAAGTTTTGCCAGGTTATGATTTAAAAGAAGGAGATAAGGAATAATCACTTCATGATTTTATTTGATTTACTATAGATATAGATACTTACAGATAAAAGGTAGATAATAAAAAGAACAAGAAGTACTATAAGTATTGTATATCCAAAACTCCAAAGTGCTGTGCCTAGTGCTATAATTGCAAGGAATGCAGTAAATAGGTTTGAAATAAATTTTATAATGTAATCAAGGTTATAAGGACCTTGATGAATGTCGTGATAGTTGATTTGTTCTTCTATCTTTTTTATTTTAGCGGAGAGAAAGATTCTCATTCTATATATCAATATCATTTCCAAAAGTATAAGTGCCAATGGTATTATTAAAAGTCCTTTAAACATTACGGAAGATACTATTGAAGCGAATACCAGTGCAAGATATATGGTAAAGTGGGTTAAAAACCTGTATGTTTTTTCATATGTTATGCCTGATTCCTCCGGGAGAAGCATAGGCTTTAATGTTGTGGATACCAGTTTGGTACTGTATTTTATAAATTCAGGCATTGCAAATGAGATAATGGCTTTTGTTTTTGCTGAATGTTTCATTAGAATAGGTGCTATAAGTGTCATTGTAAATACATAGACCCCTGTAAATTGATATAAACTTTCTGAGATGGCACCTGTACTAAACCCAAGGTAAGCATAGATCATGGAATACTCACCCCTTGCTATCATGCTTGAACCTATGGATAGTGCACTCGAAGCTGAAAAACCGCTAAAGAAAGCACCTGATGAGGATATGGCTATTTCAGATAAAATGGATAACGGTACAATTATAAGAATGAGAGGAAGTGTTCCGGGAATTTGGCGAAAATCCAGGAATGTACCGAAAGATATAAAAAATATAATTATAAATATGTCTTTAAAAGCGGATACAGTTCGATGAAGTCTTTCCTCAACATCATAGCTGACTATCAGCATACCCAGAAGGAAGGCTCCTGCTGCTGAAGCAAGGCCCATATGCAAAGCCAGAGAGCTTGTAAGCAAAATGAGTCCAATCATAAGTGCTGTAAAAAGCTCCTGAGAGTCTATCCTTGTCAATATATCAATAATCTTGTTTATAAAAAGAATTCCTATTATAATAAAAAATGCATAAAAGCCCAAAGCTTTAAGCATAGATACAGATATTTCGGTTATGGGAATTTGGGCCTTATCGGCGGCTGTAAAGCTGGATAATATACCAAGTATCAGTATCGCAAAAAAGTCTTCATAAACCATTACTCCCATAAGAATTTCCGATTCTTTAGAAGCAGTTCTTTTCATATCAAACAGAAGCTTGGCTACAACGCCGCTGCTGCTTAAGGCTATGATACATGTCAGAAAAAGCCTTTCTTTAAAAGCAAATCCCAGCACTGTACCAATTATAAAGCCTACAATCAGGTTTAATATAACTTCATAAGTACCTATGAAAAATACAGAATTTTTTATTTTTTTAAATTTATTTATTGAAAACTCAAGACCCAGAAAGAACATTAATAGTACAATTCCTAGCTCTGACAGGGTGGATAATAGTTCTGTGTTTTTAATGAGGCCAAGTGCCTTTGGGCCGATGATTAATCCTACTGCCATATATCCTGCGATGACTGATTGGCCCAGCTTTTTCATGGCTATTGCTGCAAAAAATCCAAGAAATAATATTATACCAAGATCAAAAAGAATATCGTGTTCCATAAGTCTCCTTATTAATGATTATAGAAATTTTTCTTCAACACCTATCATTTTGGCTGATATTATCAATTTGATTACTTTTTATACAGTTTGCCTTATTATTTTCAAAAGACTGTGAAAATTTTTAGGGTTGCCTATTACTACACAGGTATCTCCTATTTCAAAAATGTAATCGGAACTGGGGTTTGTAATATAACTGCCATCCTTTATAATTGCTATTATGGAAACCTGGGTTTTTTTCCTTAAACCAAGGCTGCCAATCCTTTTACCTATCACTGGGGAGTCATCTCCCAGCTTGAACCAATCAATCTTTATATTTTCCATAGCATTTTCCAGGTATTCTAAAGATTTCGGTTTAAATACCGCTCCCGAAAGAAAAGCACCAAATCTTCTTGCTTCTTCATCTAGAAGTGAAATACCGGCAAGGGGCTCGTTATTCTTATCCATGATATAGAGCTCTCTTTTTCCGTCATGATGCAAAATTATGGATACTTTTTCCTTTGAATGGGTAATGCAGTTGATTTTTTTTCCTATTCCCGGAAGGTTGGTTTCGCTGAAAAAGGACATTAGTGATTCCTCCTGAATTTGTAGCAGTTTAACAATATCGCCTGCGATTTCGTTAACCTTTTTGGTTGTCGTGAGAAATTGTGGTGCAGAGCACACCATAACTTCCCCAACATTAAAAGTTCGATAATTACAATAATTGTGTAATATTTGCTTTACAGCAATTTCTTATAAGTATAAAATAATATTAGTAACTATAAAATATAAAAATTAATCTTTGTTAAGGAATGACTAAAAACTATTATTAATATTAATTATTAATTTTATCAAAAAATATGATTAAATACAAATTATTAATTGGAAAAGGCAGGTATTGGCAATGAAAATAATTATAGTTGGATGTGGAAGAGTGGGAAGCAAAATGGCCATTGAATTATTTAATGCTGGTAATGATGTATGCCTTATTGACCGCAACCCTCTTGCGTTTGATAAACTTCTTAGTAATTTTGGAGGAAGGATTATTGTCGGATCAGGAACTGATGAGGATGTGCTCATTGGTGCAGGTATTAAGGAAGCAGATGCACTGATTTCTGTAGCAAAAGGGGATAACACAAATATAATGGTTGGACAGATAGCAAAGTTTCTATATAAGTTGCCCAAGGTAGTAGTAAGAATTGTTGATCCAAAAAGCAAGAAGTTTTACGAGGAAGAAATCGGGCTTACATGTTATTGCCCGACAGAAGTAAGCTGTTCAAGTTATATAGGACTTTTGGAGGTGTAGTGATATGTATGTTGTAATAGTTGGAGGCGGAAAGGTAGGATTTTATCTAGCTAAGACTCTTATTGAGAAAAAATATGAAGTAACATTGGTAGACTGGGACTTTAATAAAGCAGAAAGACTTAAGTACGAATTGGGAGAATGTGTTATGTATGCATCAGGATCTTCTATTGATGGTCTGGAAAAGGCTGGATGCTCCCGTGCAGATGTTATTGTGGCTGCTACAAGCGATGATGAAGACAACCTTGTAATATGTCAGCTTGGCAAGAAATATTTTAATGTGCCAAAAGCAGTTGCAAGAATATCAAATCCAAAAAATGAAAGAATATTTGCAGAGCTCGGTGTCGGTACAACGATTAGCGGTACATCATCAATAGCAGAAGCAATTGAAAGGTATGTGGCAAAGCAGCAGCTGACAACATTATTGACATTTGACCACAATGAAATGGTTCTTTTAGAAGCAGAACTGGAAGAGGATTCTCCGGTAGTCGATAAGAGCCTGAGCGAAATTACATTGCCATACGAGTGTGTGATAGCTTTAGTTTTAAGGGGAAGGAATGTGCTCTTTGCAAAGGGCAATACGGTACTAAAACCAAAGGATATGGTAATTGCAATTTCTACACAGAAGGAACAGGAGAATTTAAGGAAAATATTACTAGGCGACCCGGAGGTGTAAGTACAAATAATGATGTATAAAAAGATACTTATACCCATTGATGGTAAAAAACCAAGTGAGGACATTGTTGATTTCATTTGCTCTATACAAGGGGTTACCGACCTGGAAATCACTATTATATATGTTATAGAAGTTCCAAGAAGCCTGCCTCTTCATGCTGAATTACCTGATAAAGTAGAATCTGCCAGATATGCCATAGCTACAGCAAACGAAATAGCAGCAAGGCATGGGGTGAATATCGATACATCAATTATTTATTCCCGTACCGCAGAAGATTCTATACTAATGACAGCTGAGGATATTAAAGCTGATGTTATAGCTATTGCTCAAGATAATCAAAAACTTCGAATTTTTTCAAATATGGCCTCAAGCATATACCAACGTGCAAAGTGCAGTGTTTGGCTTTTTAACTCAAAAACATAGAAAAGTTGTAAAGAGGCTTTTAAGTGTATAGATAAACTGTAGATTTAAGGGGGAGAAGTATGATGAAAAAAATCGTTTTATTGTTCATTATGCTGCTGGTTTTAATAGCAGCTTCCATGACGTGCAGTGCAGGCGAATTGCTGAAGAAAACTGATTTTAACGATAGATTCAGTTTGCCTTGGCGACTTTATGAAAGTAATGAACAGAATTCATACTCTTTTGTGAGATATGGCAGCCTTATTGTCCACATTGATCAAGAAGGGACAAGCAAAGAGGATATTAAATTAAGCCACAAAGACATTTCAATTGTTGCAGGTAATACATATAATGTAAGGTTTTCCATTAATGCGGATAAGGCTTGTAAGGTTTATGCCAGAATTGGCGACTGCGAGGAGCCTTTTTTGGATGCATGGAACAATGGTAATGAGCCGTTTTCAATTAGTGCCGGACAGACTCTTAATGTAAATCAAACATTTATACCGGAAAGGAGTATTGAATCTGCCGAATTTGCTTTTTACCTTGGCGGAGATATGGCTGGACAACTTCCATGTGAAATAAGATTTATTTCCATGTCACTAGTTGATTCGAAGTTTATACCAGCTCCGACAACTGATCCAATACCGCTAATGAATATAAGAGTTAACCAGTTGGGATATTTTCCATATGCCGCAAAAAAAGCTACAGTAAAGGTTAATATGGGAGCTACTGCTGTAGATTGGCAGCTAAAGGATAACAAGGGCAATATTGTTGCTAATGGTAAGGCCTATCTCTATGGTCCTGATCATGCAGCACGTGAAGAACTACAAATAATAGATTTTTCTGACTACACAAAACCTGGAAAGGATTATCAGCTCATTGCAGGAAGTGCTGTAAGTTTCCCCTTTGATATCGGAACAGACATGTATTCCCAGATGAAATATGATGCACTAAAATATTTTTATCATGCAAGAAGTGGTATAAATATTGAAATCCCTTACTGTGTAGAAAGCGAATGGGCACGTGCAGCAGGTCATACTGAAGATACAGCTGCATTCATTACCGGCAGAAACTATAATGGACCGAAGACCATAGACGGTAAAGGTGGATGGTATGATGCAGGAGATCATGGCAAGTATGTTGTTCATGGGGCTTGGCACTGTGGATACTCCAAAACCAATATGAATATTCAGTTAAAGAAGGAAGATATGCAGTTTTCAGTGATCGGACATTAAATATACCTGAAAGTGGAAATGGGAAAAGTGACCTGATGGATGAATCCAGATGGGAAATGGAATGGATGCTGAAAATGCAGATTCCTGAAGGCTTTGACCGAGCAGGAATGGTAGTACACAAGATGGCAGACGAGAATTGGACATATTTGCCAACCCGTCCCGATCAGGATAAGGAAAAGAGAATATACTATCCTCCATCAACTGCTGCAACATTAAATCTTTCAGCTTGTGCTGCACAAGCTTCCCGCATATGGAAGGATGTAGACTCAGCATTTTCATCTAAATGTCTTGCGGCAGCAGAAACGGCATATATGGCTGCTAAAAAAAATCCTGCAGTGCTTTCGCCTTATGGACAGGAACCTGGCAGTGAAACTTATGGTGATAACTATGTTGAAGATGAGTTTTATTGGGCTGCATGTGAGTTATATGTTGCTACTGATAAGGAAGAATACCTTGACGATTTGAAATCTTATAAAGCTAGCCTGAAAATGCCTGTAACATTGACAGGCCAATCATACGGTATGGCAGGATGTTTTGATTGGGGTGCTACAGGCGGGTTGGGAACTTTGACACTGGCTTTGCATAAAGCTGTTGAATTTCCTGAAGCTGTACTTAGTATTGAAAAAGCAGCAGACACATTTATGTCGGTTCAGTCAAAGGAGGGTTATGGCATACCTCTTTCCGAGTCAACCTATATAAATGAATATGATGGACAAAGTGAGGAGATAACGGGATATCCATTTGGGTCAAATGGATTTATACTGAATGAAGCAATTGTTATGGCATATGCCTATGATTTGAGTAAAAATACCAAATACTTTAACGGTTTGAGTGAAACAATGGATTATCTTATGGGACGAAATCCATTGGTGAAGGTTTATGTTTCCGGCTATGGCGAAAATCCCATGAAGAATCCTTACCATAGGTTCTTCTGCGTGCAAATGGACCCGTCATATCCATCAGTTCCTCCAGGATTTGTTGCAAGCGGACCAAACTCAGGAATGATAGCTCCCTGGTCTGTTGGAGGTGGTTTGAGATATGTCAGACCTGCTGCTCAGAAATGCTATGTTGATCATGTTGAATCATGGCATACAAACCAGGTATCCATAAGTCTTAATGCTGCACTTGCATGGGTTACATCTTATTTAGATTTTAGTGGAGTAGGTCCAAGACCTACCCCAACAAAATATATAACTACTACCCCAACCCGTTCAGGTATAGCTGAAGATATTAACAAAGACAGAGTAGTAAACATGATAGATGTTTTTATTATTGCCAAGGCATTTGGATTTTGCTTAGGTGATGATAAATTTGATATATGTTGTGATTTGAATAATGATGGGGCAATTAACATGGCGGATGTTATGCGGCTTTCATTAAAATTTGGTTGTGTTTATGAGTTAGAGTCTTAAAATTATTTATATTTTAAATTGATAGGAGGCTAAAGAAATGGTAAAGAAACTTACATTAATTGGTGCATTGTTAACTGCTTCACTGGCAGGAGGATTGACTTGCAGTGCTGCCGAGATACTACAGACAACAAATTTTGAGAGCGGAGTAAACTTACCTTGGCATATTTCGGAAAGTAATGAACAAAACTCTTGGTCGGGAATAAAGGATGGTAAATATGTAGTGCATATGGAAAGTAAAGGAACCAACAAATGGGATGTGCAGATAAGGCATCAAGAAATATCAATAGTAGAAGATCATACTTATACTGTAAAGTTTTCTTTGTCGGCAACCAAAGATTGTATGATATATGCAAAAATCGGTGATAAGGGAGAGCCTTATGGAGAGGTTTGGAACAACAAATGGATGCCATTTAAAGTTAAAGCAAATGAAATACTTTCAGTCACAGACACATTTGTTGCAGATAAGGATTATGATGATGCGGAGTTTTCTTTTCATTTAGGAGGAGAGTTAGCTGGTGCATTACCTTATGATATAAGCTTCATATCAATGTCATTAGATGATCCCCAGTTTGAGCCAACACCCACACCTGCTCCCACACCGGCTAGAAACATAAGGGTAAATCAGCTGGGTTATTATCCAAATGCTGCAAAAAAAGCTACATTAAAAGTAAAAAGTACACAGACTTCATCGGTTGATTGGCAATTGAAGAATAGTTCCGGTACAGTTGTTGCTTCCGGTACTACAAAACCCTTTGGTTTTGATGAGGCATCTGATGAAATAGTTCATATAATTGACTTCTCAGACTATAATACGCCCGGTAAGGACTACCAGCTTTATGCAGGGAGTGAAACAAGCTTTCCATTTGATATTGGTATTGATATGTACTCGCAGATGAAATATGATGCACTAAAATATTTTTATCATGCCAGAAGCGGTACTGAGATAAAAATGCCTTACTGTGTTGACAGTAAATGGGCTCGTCCTGCAGGACACACTGATGATGTTGCGGTTTTAGTTACTGGAAGAGGCTATAATGGACCTGAGACTATTAACGGTACTGGTGGGTGGTATGATGGCGGAGATCATGGAAAGTATGTTGTTAATGGTGGATTTGCACTGTGGATGTTGCAGAATCAGTATGAGCACTCAAAGAAAAGTGGAGTTGAAAGTATCTTTGAAGATAATAAATTGAACATCCCTGAAAGCGGTAATAATATAAATGATTTGCTGGATGAAACTCGCTGGGAAATGGAGTGGATGCTTAAAATGCAGATTCCGGCGGGCTTTGACAGGTCTGGTATGGCTGCTCACAAGCTGGCTGATGAAAAGTGGACTTTAATGCCTAAAAGACCTGATCAGGATACTGAAAACAGGATATACTACCCTCCTTCAACGGCAGCTACACTGAACCTTGCAGCTTGTGCGGCACAAGCATCACGTATTTGGAAGAATATTGACCCTGAATTTTCTACAAGGTGTCTTATAGCATCACAGACAGCATATCAAGCCGCAAAGGCAAGCCCTTCTATATTTGCATCTTATGGACAGGAATCGGGAAGTTTTACGTATGGAGATAACTATGTTGAAGATGAATTTTACTGGGCAGCGTGTGAGCTTTATGTAACAACAGGAGAGGAAGAATTTCTGGCAGATTTGAAGGGATATAAGGACAGTCTTAAGATACCTGAAGTTCTATCAGGTGAGTATAAAGGATTTGCAGGATGTTTTGATAGTCGTTCTGCAGGAGGATTAGGAACTCTTACACTTGCCTTACATAAGAAAGATGAGTTTCCAAATGTGATAGACAATTTTAAAAATGCAGCTGATACATTTATTGCAGTACAAAATAAAGAGGGTTATGGTATACCTCTTTCTTCAAAACGTACAATCGAGTTTATGGGTGAGCAAGAGACTATAGAGGCATACCCATATGCTTCAAATACATATGTTATTAATGAAGCACTTGTAATGGCATATGCATATGACCTTACCAAAGATACAAAGTATATTAATGGCTTAACGGAGTCTATGGACTATTTGATGGGGCGTAATCCACTTATTAAGGCCTATGTATCAGGATATGGTGAAAATCCCGTTAAATACCCCCATCATCGTTTCTTCTGTCCCCAGGTTGATAAAAAGTATCCATCCGTGCCACCTGGATTCTTTGTAGGAGGCCCATATTCGGGCTCTGAGAGTATTTGGCTTTTAGATGGACGTGGTCCTTTAATCGGGAAGGTACTTCCAGTTCAGACTTGTTACACTGATGATATTGATGCATGGGATACCAATGAAGTTAAAATAAATTTCAATGCACCATTTGCCTGGGTGACCTATTATTTGGATGCATTTGGCAAGGAGATTCCTGTTAGGCCTGCATGTACACCAACCAATACTGGAATAATGGTTCCTGAGGACTTTAACCAGGATGGAGTAGTTAATATGGCAGATGTTGTGCTGCTTGCAAAAGAGTTTGGTAATATTATTATTAGGTATAACCCAAAATATGATTTGAACAATGACGGAGCAATAAACATGGCAGATGTTATAAAGGTGGCTATAAAATTTGGATATATATATAAGTTGGAATGAAGATAATGTAACTGCTGAAAATATTATAGATAAATAAGTTGGCTATTTAGATTATGAGGGGGATTCGAACATGAAAAAGAAACTAGCTGTAATTGGGACATCCTTACTGGCATTAGCAGCAGGAGGAGTAACTTGCAGTGCTGCAGAGATGCTTCAGACGACAGATTTTAAAGGTGGCGTAATCCTGCCGTGGAAGATAGCTGAAAGTAATGAACAAAACTCGTGGCAGGAGGTAAAGGATGGCAAGTATGTCGTTCATATGGAGCAAAAAGGAACCAACAAATGGGATGTTCAGCTAAGACATAGAGAAATATCAATAAAAGAAGGGCATAAATATACTGTAAAATTCTCAGTTACTTCAAATAAGGCTACCAAGATTTATGCAAAAATAGGTGATATGGGGGACCCGTATGGTGAAGTGTGGAACAACAAGTGGCAGCCGTATTCCTTGAAAGCAGGAGAAATACTTGATGTAGAAGATACTTTTACAGCTGATAAAAACTATGAGCTTGCTGAGTACGCTTTCCACCTTGGTGGAGAGTTGACAGGGCTACTGCCTGTGGATATTAGCTTTATATCTATGTCGCTTGATGATCCGGATTTTGTACCTACACCAAACCCAACACCGACACCATTTAGGGATATCCGTGTAAATCAGCTTGGTTATTTTCCAAATAGCATTAAAAAAGCCACGTTCAAAGTGCCTGTTGGGGCTAACACGGCTGTATGGAATTTAAAGAACATTGAAGGTATTGTTGTTGCATCGGGTAAGTCTATTCCCTTAGGCATTGACCATGCATCGGGTGATTATGTACATATAATTGATTTTTCAAACTTTACAACACCTGGTAGAGGTTACATACTATCATCAGGTAATGCCGAGAGTTTACCGTTTGATATCGGAACTGACATGTACTCACAGATGAAAAATGATGCATTGAAATATTTTTATCATGCAAGAAGCGGTATTGAAATAAAAATGCCATACTGTGCTAATAGCAAATGGGCTCGCCCTGTAGGACATCCAAATGATAAGGCTGCTCTTATTACTGGAAGAAATTACATCGGACCTGAGACTATTAACGGTACAGGAGGGTGGTATGACTCGGCAGATCATGGCAAGTATGTTGTTAATGGAGGTCTTGCATTGTGGGTATTGCAGAATCAGTATGAATATTCAAAGGCAAAAGGAATTGAGAATGCCTTTGACGATGGTAAATTGAACATACCTGAAAGTGGAAATAACACAAATGATTTATTGGATGAAACTCGCTGGGAAATGGAATGGATGCTAAAAATGCAGATTCCTGAAGGGTTTGACAGGTCAGGAATGGCAGTACACAAGCTGGCAGGCGAAAATTGGACTAGGCTAGGAACAAGGCCTGATCAGGATACTGAAAAACGCATCTACTATCCACCTTCAACAGCAGCTACACTAAATCTTGCTGCATGTGCAGCACAGGCAGCAAGATTATGGAAGGATATTGATTCTGATTTTTCACAGAGATGTCTTACTGCATCCAAGTTAGCTTATAAAGCAGCTAAAGAGAACCCATCCATATTTGCACCCTATGGACAGGAACCAGGAAGTAATACATATGGAGATAATTATGTTGATGATGACTTTTATTGGGCAGCTTGTGAACTTTATGTAACAACTGGAGAAGCCGGATACCTGAACGATTTGAATGCTTATAACGATAGTGAGAAGATGCCTGTTGTTTTAACCGGAGAATATAATGGTATACAGGGATGCTTTGATAGGTGTGCTACAGGAGGGTTGGGAACTCTTACCCTTGCCCTACATAAACTATCTGAATTTCCAAATGTTAAAGAGGGCATAAAAAATGCTGCTGATACCTTTATAAATATTCAAAATAAAGAGGGCTACGGAATTCCTTTTGCCGAAACAAGTTATATTAATGAGTTTGCGGGGCAGCGGGAAATGGTTACCGGGTATCCATATGGTTCAAATGCATATGTAGTTAATGAAGCACTTGTAATGGCTTATGCATATGATCTAAGTGAGGATGTAAAATATATCAATGGTTTAACTGAGTCAATGGACTATTTAATGGGACGTAATCCATTATTTCAAGTGTATGTATCCGGTTATGGTGAAAATCCTGTAAAATATCCACATCACAGGTTTTTCTGTCCACAGATTGATATCATATATCCTTCAGCACCTCCTGGATTTTTAGTTGGAGGTCCAAATTCAGGTGCATATTATGACATGCAAGGTGGGTGCTCTCCTAATACTAATGTGGCAAAAACTCCTTCACAGAAATATTACCATGATCATGTTGAGGCTTGGGGCACAAATGAAGTAATGATAAGTTGGAATGCGTCATTGGCATGGGTTACAAACTATCTTGATGCCTTTGGCAGGCAAATTCCCATGCAGCCAGTCAATACACCAACTTTAGAAGTTGTTGTAGAAGACATCAATAAGGATGGAGTTGTTAACATCTCGGATATTGTGATAATTGCAATAGCTTTTGGAACAACTCCTGACTGCAAGGATTATAATGCATTGGCTGATTTGAATCAAGATGGTGCAATTAATATGGTTGATGTTGTGGCAATTGCCAGAAAATTCGGATACGCATATAGTTTAAAGTAGAATGAATTTTATTTACACTAACGTTGTTTAAGGGGGCTTAAGAATGATGAAAAAACTGGCTGTATTAGGGACATCCTTACTGGTTTTGACGGCAGGAGGGATAACGTGCAGTGCTGCAGAAATGCTTCAGACCACAGATTTTAAAGGTGGCGTAAGCTTGCCGTGGCACATAGCGGAAAGCAATGAACAAAACTCATGGGCACAAGTAAAGGATGGCAAATATGAAGTGAACATGGATCAAAAAGGGACCAACAAATGGGATGTTCAGTTACGACATAGAGAAATATCAATAAAAAAAGGGCATACATATACCGTTAAATTCTCAGTGACTGCAGATAAGGCTACCAGGATTTATACAAAAATCGGTGATCAGGGAGAGCCATATGGTGAAGCATGGAACAACAAGTGGGAACCGTATTCATTAAAAGCAGGGCAAATACTTACTGCAGAAGATACGTTTACAGCAGACAAAGATTATAAGATTGCTGAGTGGGCTTTTCATCTAGGTGGAGAGCTGGCAGGTTCGCTGCCTGTTAAAATAAGTTTTATATCCATGTCACTTGATGACCCGGACTTTATACCAACTCCAAACCCTACACCTACACCATATAGGGATATTCGTGTAAATCAGCTTGGATATTTCCCGAATAGTGTTAAAAGGGCAACGTTTAAAGTATCTAGCGGGTCTGTTGGCCCGACTGAATGGAAATTAAAAAACAGTGAAGGTGATGTGGTTGCAGTTGGTAAGACTATTCCCTTCGGCTCTGATCATGCATCAGGTGAAAATGTACATATAATTGATTTTTCCAGTTTTACAACACCGGGCAAGGATTACCAATTGTCTATAGGCAATATCCAAAGTTTTCCGTTTGATATTGGGATTGATATGTATTTACAGATGAAATATGATGCACTGAAATATTTTTACCATGCAAGAAGTGGAATTGAAATAAAAATGCCATACTGTGTTGATAGTAAATGGGCTCGTCCGGCAGGACACCCTAATGATGAAGCAGCACTTATTGCTGGAAGAAACTATTCGGGTCCATCATCAATTAATGGTACAGGAGGTTGGTATGACGGTGCGGATCAAAGCAAATATGTTGTAAATGGAGGCCTTGCATTGTGGTTAATGCAAAACCAGTATGAACACTCAAAAGCAAATGGTTTGTCCGATGTTTTTGGTGACAGCAAGTTGAATATACCTGAAAGTGCCAACGGAATAAATGACTTATTGGATGAAAGCCGCTGGGAAATGGAGTGGATGCTGAAAATGCAGATTCCTGAAGGCTATGAAAGGGCAGGTATGGCAGCAGACAAGCTGGCTGGTGAAAAGTGGAACATGCTCCCTTTAAGACCTGATCAGGATGAACAAAGACGAATATACTATCCGCCTTCAACTGCTGCCACCTTAAACCTTGCTGCATGTGCAGCACAAGCAGCACGTATTTGGAAGGATATTGATCATGAATTTTCCCAAAGGTGTCTTATGGCATCACAGACAGCATATGAGGCTGCAAAAGCAAACCCAGCCATATTTGTACCATACGGAAACGAGCCAGGGAGTATAATGTATGGAGACAATTACATTGAGGATGAATTTTACTGGGTTGCATGTGAGCTCTATGTAACAACAGGAGAATCCGAGTATCTGAAAGATCTTAGGGGTTATAAGGATAGCCAGATGATGCCTTATAGTTTATCAGGATTATTTGATCATTGTTGCGGGTGCTTCGATTATTGCACTACTGGAGGATTGGGAACGCTCACATTAGTACTTCATAAATCATCTGAATTTCCTGAAGCAAAGGAAAGTATAAAGAAGGCTGCTGATAACTTTATAGGTATTATTAATGGAGAAGGTTACGGTATTCCTTTACGTGAATCGACCTATGAAGATAAGTTGGGTGTTAGAAGCGATGTAACAGGCTATCAACATGCATCAAATTTCTATGTTATTAATGAAGCAATTGTTATGGCTTACGCATATGACATAAGTAAGGATATTAAATATATAAATGCATTAACGGAATCTATAGACTATTTGATAGGGCGTAATCCTTTATATAAGGTGTATGTGACCGGGTTTGGTGAGAATTCGGTAAAGTATCCCCATCACCTCTTCTTCTGCCCTCAGATTGACTACAATTATCCATCTGTTCCTCCAGGATTTCTTGTAAGCGGTCCGGACTCAACTACAAATCTTGTTTATTACGAAGGAGGATTTATTCCTAAAGGATTTCCTCCAGCTCAGAAAAGCTACCTAGATCATGTTGAAGCATGGCAGACAAATGATGTGAATATAACCTATAATGCATCTTTGGCTTGGGTCACCTACTATCTGGATGCATTTGGCAAGGATATTCCCATGCAGCCAGTAAGTACTCCCACTAATACACCAACTCCAGAAGTTGTTTTAGAAGATATCAATAAAGATGGTACTGTTAATATTTCAGATGTTGTTTTGGTCGCAAAAGCATTTGGCACAACCTACGACAGTATAAATTATGATCCACTGGCTGATGTTAATAAAGATGGTGTTGTTAATATGGTGGATGCTATAGCAATTGCCGGCAAATTTGGTTACACCTATAGTCATAAGTATAGTATTTGTTATTGATTGGGAGGGACTAAGAATGATGAAAAAGCTGGCTGTATTTGGGACATCTTTTCTGGTTGTGCTTGCAGTAGGGATAATGTGTAATGCTGCGGAGCTTTTGAAGACTACAGATTTTAAAGGTGGTGTAAGCCTGCCGTGGCATATAAGTGAAAGTTTTGAGCAGAACTCGTGGTCAGAAGTAAGAGATGGTAAATATACAATACATATGGATCAAAAGGGTGTTAACAAGTGGGATGTACAGATAAGACATAGAGAAATCTCAATATTATCTGGACATAAATATAATGTAAAGTTTTCGGTAACAGCCAAAAAGGACTGTATGATTTATGCAAGAATTGGTGATATGGGAGAGCCTTATGGTGACCTTTGGAATAACAATTGGCATCCTTATAATTTGAAAGCGGGCGAAACACTGAATGCAGAAGATACATTTGTTGCTAACAAAGACAGTAAATATGCGGAATTTGCTTTTCATTTAGGGGGTGAGCTGGCTGGGGAATTGCCTAATGAAATAAGTTTTGTATCCATGTCTCTTGATGATCCGGATTTTGTTCCTACACCAACACCATCACCTACACCATATAAGGATATCCGTGTAAATCAACTTGGATACTTCCCAAATGGTATTAAAAAAGCAACACTGAAGGTGGCTAGCATGACTAATCAAGCCGTTGGGTGGAATTTAAAGAACAGTGAAGGTGATGTGGTTGCATCAGGTAAGACTATTCCTTTTGGTCCTGATCACGCAGCAGGCGAGACTACACAAATAATTGACTTTTCAAGCTATACTGTACCGGGCAAAGATTACAGGCTTGCGGCGGGCAATGCTGAAAGTTTCCCATTTGATATAGGAACTGACATGTATACTCAGATGAAAAACGATGCATTAAAATACTTTTACCATGCAAGAAGCGGAGTAGAAATAAAAATGCCATACTGTGTTGAAAGCAAATGGGCTAGGCCTGCGGGACACCCTAATGATCAGGCTGCTCTTATTACAGGAAAAAACTACATTGGTCCATCCTCAATTAATGGTACAGGAGGTTGGTATGATGCAGGGGATCACGGTAAGTATGTTGTTAACGGAGGCCTTGCATTGTGGATAATGCAGAACCAGTATGAGCATTCAAAAGCAAGTGGACTGGAGGATACCTTTGGTGATGGTAAGCTGAACATCCCTGAAAGCGGAAATGGTACTAATGATTTATTGGATGAAAGCCGCTGGGAAATGGAGTGGATGCTGAAAATGCAGATCCCTGAAGGCTATGATAGAGCGGGTATGGCAGCAGATAAGGTAGCTGATGAAATTTGGACTACACTTCCTTTAAGGCCTGATCAGGATAAGCAAAAACGTATATACTATCCTCCTTCAACTGCTGCTACATTAAACCTTGCTGCATGTGCAGCACAAGCAGCACGTATTTGGAAGGATATTGATCCTGAATTTTCCGAAAGGTGCTTTGCAGCATCACAGACAGCATATGAAGCCGCAAAGGAAAACCCAGCTATATTTGCACTATCCAAAGAAGTGTATGGAAGTACGATGTATGGGGATAATTATCTACAGGATGAATTTTACTGGGCTGCATGTGAACTTTATGTTACTACAGGAAACCCCGAATATCTATTAGATTTAAAAGAATATAAAAACAGCCTGAAGATACCTTTTAGTAATGGTGACGGAGAATATAACGGTATACCTGTATGTTTTGATTGGTTCGCTACGGGAGGATTAGGCACACTTACACTTGCACTTCATAAATCATCTGAATTTTCGGATATTAAGGTAAATGTAATAAACACTGCAAATGCTTTAATATCAATACAAAAAAATGAGAGTTACGGTATTCCATTGGCTGAAACAACTTACATAAATGATTTTTATGGCGGAAGTGAAGAAATATCAGGTTATCCGCATGCATCAAATTCCTTCGTACTCAATGAAGCAATTGTTATGGCCTATGCATATGATCTTAGTAAGGATATAAAATATATTAATGCTTTAACAGAGTCTATAGACTATTTGATGGGGCGTAATCCGATATATAGGGTATATGTGTCCGGATATGGGGAATATCCCGTGCAGCATCCGCATCACCGATTCTTCTGTCCTCAGTTTTTTATTCCTGATTATATTGATACCATTTATCCATCAGTTCCTCCAGGATTTATTGTAGGCGGTCCATACTCAGGAATACATGATCCATGGGCAAGTAGTGGGAATCCGTTTAAATGTGCATCTCAGCAAGATTATCTTGATTATCCTGAATCATGGGATACAAACTCGGTATCCATAAGCTGGAATGCATCTTTGGCATGGGTTACCTACTATCTGGATGCATTTGGGAAGGAAATTCCCGTTCAGCCATTCTATACTCCTACTAATACACCCACTAATACACAAACTCCTACGAACTTTAGAATTCCAGAAGATCTAAATAATGATGGAGTTATCAATATGGCAGATGTAGTTATAATTGCCTTTGCATTTAACAGTACTTGGGAGACTGATCTAACTTGTGATTTAAATAATGATGGAGCGGTTAACATGACGGATGTTATGAGGTTAGCCTTAAAATTTGGGGTTGTATATAGAAAGTAATAGATCTATTCCATAACGTAAACATCATTTCACAACAAAACAAATAGCATTTTATAATACAAAAACTCACTGGTTATCGGTGAGTTTTTTGTCGCCTAAAATTCTACCGCAATTTTGCCTCGTTTTTACTGATCCTTAGTGGGTAATTATATTGTAGAATATAAATATATAAATATAGAATTATCAACAGAAAGGAAGTGTAAAATGGAAGCCAATTGTGTTTCAAAAGACTTTTTTTCATTAGGAACTGTGAATTCCATTAAAATTTATAATTGTGATGATGAAGAATTGATTGAACGTGCGATAACGAGGGTTTATGAAATAGATGACTTAATGTCTGCGTATAAATTGGACAGTGATATTTCAAGGTTAAACAGAAATTCAGGTAAAGGATTTATTGATATACATCCTGATACATTTAAGGTTTTAAACCGTGCCATAGAATTTTCACAAGTGTCTTCAGGTGCTTTTGATATTACAATACGTCCTTTGGTTGAGCTTTGGGGCATTGGAAGGAAAAAGAATTTCATTCCTCATGAGGATGATATTAATAGAATAAAAAAGCTTGTTAATTATAAGAGCGTTGTGCTTGATAAAATCAGATGTCAAGCATGTCTTGATATTCCAGGCCAGGCTGTTGATCTTGGGGGGATTGCAAAAGGATTTGCCGCTGACGAAGTTAAAAGAATTCTTTTAGAAAGTGACATTGAGAATGCATTGATAAATTTAGGGGGCAATATTGTCACAATTGGAAACCGTCCTGACGGCAGAACATGGCAGATTGGCATACAGAACCCTCTGGAAGTAACAGGCAGCTTCCTTGGCATTTTGACTGTTACAGATAAAACCATTGTTACATCAGGGTGTAATGAAAGATTTTTTATGAAGGATGGTATTCGATATCATCATATACTTGATCCACGAACAGGAATGCCTGCTAAAACTACGGCTTTAAGTATTACCGCTATAGCTGACTGTTCCATGGATGCAGATGCACTGACAACAGCATCATTCATTCTGGAAAACGGTTTTAGAGGGGATGGGCTGGACTTAGTCAGGAAGCTTGATGCCCAAGTAATTATAATAAATTCCGATGGAGAAGTATTGATAACTGATGGATTAAAGAGAAATTTTAAAGTTAGGAGCCGGTGCTATGAAAAAGAATAAAATGTTTTCAACGATACAGCTCATAAGATTAATTGTACAAACAGCATTTTTTATATTTCTGCCAGGCCTTTATGTTAATGCCTTTACAGGCATACGGGAAATTTATACGGGACTTATTCATCAAAATTTCAGCCTCGGTGGGTACCTTCCACAGTTGGTAGGTGTTATTGCAGTAGTCCCTGCAACAATATTGTTAGGGCGTTTTTTCTGCGGATGGATGTGTGCTTTTGGAACGATGAGCGACATGCTGTATTATATTTCCAGAAAGGTTTTCAAAGTCTCCTTCGAAGTTAATGAAAAAACCGACAGGGTATTAAAATATCTTAAGTTTATAATTCTTGGCTTTCTTGTAATTGTCGTATGGAGCTTAGGGGTATTAAATCTTGGCTCAGCAAGTCCCTGGAACGCTTTTGGTATACTCGCAACCTTTGGTAAAATCCCTGATTTTTCTTATGTGGTTACTGAATTTACAATAGGTTTTTTAATATTATTGGCGATTGTTGCAACATCTTTTTTCGTAGAACGCTTTTTCTGCCGCTACTTATGTCCGCTAGGTGCTATTTTTACAATTATATCAAGATTCAGACTTATAAAGATAAAGAAAGCGGGACAGTTATGTGGTGTTTGCAAAGCATGCACTAAAAGCTGCAGCATGGCTATACCACTATATAAATATGATAAAATTAATTCAGGAGAATGTATCTACTGCTTCAATTGTATTACTGTATGTCCACGCAGTAATGCAGGCGTAAACATAGCAAATGAAGAAATTCGTAACAGTGTTGCTGCTGCGATGGCAGTTGCATTCATGTCTGGCTCATATTTCACAGGCAATCTGGCTGCAAAAGCAATTGACGCAAATCATGTGAATAAAGTAGATAATGTGAATACAAATAATACAAATAATACAAATAATACAAATAATACAAATAATACAACTGAATCTTCAGAAATTCCTTCAAAATCAACCGGCAGTATTTACAAGGACGGGACTTATGAAGGTTCTGGTTCAGGGTTCAGAGGTGCTACTACAACTGTTGCTGTAACATTAAAAAATGACAAAATTTCAGATATCAATGTTATATCTCATGGAGATGATGAACCATGGTTTAATCCTGCATACAGCTCTGTGACTAGCCAGATATTAAGCACACAATCACCAGATGTTGATGCTGTCTCAGGAGCTACCTACAGCAGTATGGGAATCATGGAAGCAGTTTCTGATGCATTAGAAAAGGCTAAAGGAGGATTGTCAGCACCTTCACAAGAAAAATCACAAGAAAAACCTGCAGGCAGCATTGAAGAGAATACATCTGATAGTTCTCAAATGAATCCCGGTAATGAGAAGCAGCATGAAAGAAGGAGCAGAAGAGGGCCGAAGCATTAAAGCTAGAGCTATTAGAGGCAGGGTCAATAAAGCACAGGCCTATATCTATCAGGAACCTGTACTGTTGTAATGGCGAATGGATTTACTCCATACCAATAAAGAAAGCCCTAAAAAGATTATGCTCATAACAGGTGTGAGGAAGCCATAGAGAGCATAGTTACCTCCACGAAGCATAAAAGCTGCCGGGAAAAAACCAATCAATGCATACGGCAATACCCATGTGAAAACAAAGCGAAGGGGCAGGGTAAAAATGTCTATTGGATATTGACCGAACTGGCTCATCCAGACTACTGCCGTAAGTGCAGAAAAGGCATTTACGAAATAGAAACAGAGGCATACTATTATAAGCTGCATACCGAAGAAAAGTACTAAACTGCTTATAATGGCTACAGGTAGATAAATTATACTCCACCAGGGAAGATGAAGAGCAGGGAGGGAAGTCATAATGGCACCTATACCTACCAATGATCTTCCAACTGCATAAATATTGACTCCGGTCTCTGCGGCAATCTGAATAATCAGGGGTTGTGGACGTACAAGCACCTGATCCATTCCACCATAACGGATGTAGTTAAAAACCATTGACGGTGCGTCCATCACTGTATATCCGAGGTTTCGGGTCAGTACTGCGAACCCCCAAATAAAGAGCATCTCATTGAAGCTCCAGCCTTGCAGTTGCTTGATGTTGGCGAATATTACAGATAACAATAGCAGTGTGGATCCGTCATGAAGCATTGCTGCTATGGCTGAAATGGTAAAATCAGCTTTATATAAGGACCATCCCTTTATACGCAAGCGGTGTCCTGTAAAAAGGTATGATAAACTGTTTAACACTTTTTTAACCTCCTTGTATTTCAAGTCGTCTGCGTGCCTTAAGCCACAACAGCCTGGTCAAAAGAACCAGACCTACACCCCAGGCAAATTGTATCAGGATGCTGGGTATAATGGCGTTTTCTTCAATCTGTCCTACATAGATAGCCAAAGGTGTGTAAGCCATATCCTTAAATGGAAGAACAAGAACCACCTTTTGCAGCCAGCCTGGAAAGAGTGACAGGGGAACCATTGTTCCAGCCAGGATTTCGATGATGGCCATTTTGGCATAGCTCAATCCCCATACACTTCTGGTCCAGAAAGCCATAATTCCGATTAAAAAATCAAGGGAAAAGACCAGAAAAAATGCACCTAGAAGGCTGATAATAAAACCAGTAGCTGCTGCCGGTGATGATGGCGGATCTATATGGAATATGAAAAATGCCAATAGGTAAGAGGGCAGTGATACAAATAAGGTGTCCATGATGAATGAACCAAAGGAACCTGAAAAGTTTAGCATTTGATAGTCAGTAGGTCTGACCATATCCAGAAGGACATCACCACTTCTTATTCCATGCCCTATACGCATTAATACATGTCGCTGTCCAGGCCGGCCGAAGCTGAATGCCTGACCCAGACACACATATGTAACTAGCGACTGGAAAGTTATGGTTATGGAGGTGCTGCTTTTATGTATTGCAGACCAAAGAAAATATACAAGTGCCATTGTCAGCATTGACCAGATAATGGAGGTGAAGAAATTGAAACGGTAGGCCATTTCTGACTTTAAGGTGACTGAAACAATTCCGCTGTGCCTTATAAAGGAATCACTGATAAATTTTAATTTCTTATTAATCATAATTTGTTCATTCCTTAATATATATTTCGCGTATAATCTCTTCAAGATCAGCCTCTTCTACGGTGAGATCCTTAACTGGATAGCTGTTTACTATGTAACGGGTTATATCGGAAGCACTGATATTTTGGGGATTGAAGCTAATTGCAATGCTTCTGTCTTCTCGTAAATTAATTTGTACACTAGTATCAATCTTACCGAGAGATTCTATGATATCTCTATATTGAGAGTCTTCATCAAGAGAAAAGAGAACCCGCCTTAAGTGACAGTAGCGTTGTTTTATTTCTGAAAGGGTTCCGTTATATATAACATGACCTTTATCTATTATGATCATTCTTTGGCATAGACGCTCAATATCAACTATATCGTGGGTTGTAAGTATAACTGTGGTGCCTCTGTTTTTGCAAAGCTGCAGTATGAATTCTCGGATTTTTTCCTTTGCAACAACATCTAGGCCTATAGTTGGTTCGTCCAGGTAAACAACCTTTGGATCGTGCAGAAGAGCAACAGCTAATTCACATCGCATACGCTGCCCTAATGACAGCTGCCGTACAGGGCGGTTTTTGAACTCATCCAGACCCAGAAGAGTTGTATATTCTTCCAGATTTTCTTCAAAACGCTTTTTGGGTATTGCGTACATCTTCCGCATCATCTCGAAACTGTCCAAAGCCGGCAGATCCCATAATAGCTGGCTTCGCTGGCCAAATACTACCGATATCTTTCTAGCATTATGGATTCGTTCCTTTTGAGGTACAAGACCGTCAACAATAATTTCACCTTCAGTAGGATGCAATATACCAGTAAGCATTTTTATGGTAGTTGATTTGCCTGCACCATTGGGTCCGATATATCCTACCAATTCTCCCGGAGCAATTTCAAAGGAGACTTTGTCTACAGCTTTAAATTCTTCATATTCGGTGGAAAAGAGATTTCTGACTGTACTCATAAAGCCTGTTTTTTTCTTGGCGGTGCGAAAGGTTTTACTGAGATTTTTAACTTTGATGATAGGTTCTGTTGAACTCATGATATGTCTTTCCCCCATGTTCATTATGGTGTAAAACTTACAAAATATAAATTAGAAATGCCTGGAAGACATGGTGCCTGTAAGAATGGAATATAGATGCAGGCACCATAGAAATTATATCAAAAAGTAATAAGATATGCCATATATATGAGTAAATTATTAATATATTTAATAACATTAATGAAATTGCTTAGGAATTACTTTGCAGAGTATATCTATCATAATGTCTATTTCATTTTTTGTAACAATCAACGGCGGCATTAATCTAATGGTTGATGGCTTTGGAGAATTAATAATCAAACCTTCCTTAAGGCATTCCGATACAATCTTGCTACCGTTTTCATATGGTAAATCGAAGGCGATGAGAAGCCCAAGACCGCGAATATTCTTCAAGCTGCACTTTTCTTTAATCCCATTCAAGCTGTCAATGATATACTGGCCTTGAACCAATGCATTTTGTGGCAATTTCTTGTTAATGACTTCATTGACAACAGCAAGGCCAACTGCCATGGCAAGAGGCTGCCCGCAATATGTACCTCCCTGGTCTCCAGCATCAAATATATTGAGTTTTTCTTTGGTCAGCATAGCAGACAGTGGAAACCCTCCGCCAATGCCCTTGGCGAGTGTCATTATATCAGGCTCAATTTTGTAGTGTTCATATGCAAACATTTTTCCGGTACGGCCAATACCTGTTTGGATCTCATCAAATATAAGCAAGATGCCCTTGTTATCGCACAATTTCCTTAAATCCTTTACATATTCTTCATTTAGTGAATAAACACCGCCCTCTCCCTGAATGGGTTCTAGCATAATGGCACATGTATTTGAATCTACGGATTGGTAAACAGCATCAATATCATTGATAGGAACGTGTTTAAACCCTGAAACTTTAGGTTCGAAAAGTACATCCCAATGTTTTTTGCCTGTAGCAGACATGGTAGCTAGGGTCCTTCCATGAAATCCATTTACAGTTGTAATTATTTCAAATGCCCCATTAAGGTATTTTGCTCCATACTTTCTTGCAAGCTTTATTGCACCCTCATTGGCTTCGGCACCGCTGCTGGCGAAAAATACCCTGTCAAAACAGGAGATGTTTGTGAGTAATTGAGCAAATTCAAGCATAGGTTTATTAAAAAATGCAGGGCTTGCATTAATAAGCAAGTCAGATTGATTTTTCAAGGCTTTGCTAATAGCTTCAGGACAATGACCCAAGCATGTTACAGCCCATCCGCCAATGAAATCCAGATACTTTTTTCCGCTGCTGTCCCACAAATACATTCCCTTACCACATTCCATGACAATTTCAGGCCTCGCTGCCGTAAATAGAATTGACTTTGCTAATTCCGTTAAATATTTATCCACTTTAATCACCCCATTATTATTATTGCATAATTATACAATACAATGAATAATTATGCAATAATAATTAATAGGGTGATTATGAAATACAAAATGATGAAAAAAGAGACTGTGCATTTTGCATCAGCCCCCTTGAAATTTATAGCGTAAGTAATTTTTCATTCATGCGTTATTCCATTGATGTATTTACCCATGTAGCAATATCATCAATTACATAAAGCGGAACATTAGCTTTAGTGAAATATTCCTGGGGTGTGCCTTGACCTTCACCCTCTGTATACATATGATTGAGTTTTGGATAAAGCTTGAAGGTTATATTTTCTCTCTCGGAAAGTGCATCCTTCCAACCGCTGAAATCTTCCTTGACTGTTACCTGATAATCCCTTTCACCTTGTAAAATCAACATGGGTTTTGTGACTTCTTTTGCCATCTCTGTGGGGTTATAAGCTTTCATATCAGCCCACCAATAAGGAGTACCCATGGCATAACCTTGCGGAGGATTTTCGGGTGAGAAGTTATCTGACTTAATTAAGTCATTTTGAATCTTCATGAAATCCAACTGTTCCTTAGTTGCCATATTTAAATTCATCAGGTATTCATACTGCTGCACCAGTATATCTCCCAAAAACCTTGAGGCACCGCTCATAATAACAGCACCTTTAAATACCTTGGAATCCTTGCCGGTAATAATTCTTGGTATAAGCAAGCCGCCCTGGCTGTGTCCCAATACAAAAATATTGGATGGATCAATTATTTTTTGTTTTGCTAGAAAGCTGGCAGCGACAAATGCATCATCGATCGTCTCATCTTTAACAGTCACTTTGTTTATTAATCCGAACTTAAGATTATGTTCTGAGGATCTTTTTTCATATCTGAAAGTTGCAATATTTTTTGCTGCAAGACCTGAGGCCATATCGCGAAAGGGTTTTAATGGACCTAGAGTCTCATCTCTGTCATTTGCACCTGATCCGTGTACAAGTATAACTACCGGAAATGGTCCCTTTCCTTTTGGTACTGTCAAAGTACCGGGAAGCTTCCAATCTCCCGAACCTATGACTACTTCTTTTTCTATGTAGCTGTCAGGTTTATCATATTCAGGGGCCTTATATGGGTCGCTTGGTGTTACAGTTTTTAGCATTATATCATCTATAAAACCGTTGTAATCAAAGCGTATAATATAGTCAAACTGCCCAACAGTAGGGGAAGAATACCTTATTGATATGTTTATATGTACCCCGTTTTTGCTGGAAGAAATATTTTCCTGTTTTATATTGCCTGCTGATTTTAGTATCATAGCCTGTTGTTTTATTAGTTCAGGTGTTAATACACGTTTCAGGTTTTTATTATAAAATGCAAGACATTCGGCAGTATCTTGTTTTTGAAGATATTCCACATATTTTACTGACAATATCTTGAGACAGTCTTCAAAGCTCATTTTTGTACCTAATGTACTGTTAATGATGGATAATGGTACCATTATTCTGCCGTGTTGGCACTTGACGGCTTTGCTCAAAATAATGTTTTTTCCATTAACTATGGCTTTGTTGCTGCCGCTTGTAACTCGTAAGGTCTTTTTCCCTTTGATTGCAGATGCAGTAGAGGAGTTTTTATCCCATTTGATTTCAGCACCTTGTGAGATGCCTATAAGCTTAAGTGGAACGATTTCTGACTCTTGTTCTGCATTCCCAAAAGCTGAGTTAGTGAAGCTAAGGGTAAAAATTGTTGCAATGATAATAAAAGAGATTAATTTTTCCTTGTTTTTCATACTAGTTCACATTCCTTTCTTATTTTGTTAATATATTGCTTAAAGTCATGAAGCCTGTAATAAGTGCCAGTAAGCCGATAGTTAATATCCAGGATATAGGGCGGGCCCAGTTATTTGTCCAACCGATGCCAAACCTTTTCTCAACGACGATGGAAGGATCGTCAGGATTGTAGTAAAAGAGGCCAAGTTTCCAATATTTATCATCATCTCTTCTTGAGATTTTGTTTCCAACAGTAGAACCACTACCATCCTTATTTGTGAAAAGTCGGCTTCCACCCTGGCCGGTAGTCAAAGATAGAATTATAGCTCCTGTAACTATGCCAAAAACAACAACAAGCGGAAGACCTGATATAACCAGTTTGTTTTTTACAAGACCAAACATGGATAACTGAAGAGATCCAATCATTGCAGTCAGAACGAATCCGGTAGTAATTATATATATAGACCACATATACCTGAAACGCCTGTTTTGATGGGCTGATTTTCCAGGGTCAGCAGGATCGATAATCTGTTTTGCTTTCCCTATCATCCAATAACTGAATACCATAATAATCATTATAAATGCTTGTACCATTGGTGCCCAGAGTAATGTCTTATATGATTTTGGCATCCAGCCTCTAACTTCACCGTTAAAATCCCAGCCTGTAGGTATTCTGTCGGGTATCTTATCATATAGTACATATGTTGAAATTATTGTTATTATAATTACTAAAGCATATAACAAAAACCACAACGGGGAAGCAATGAACTTTTTATTCCTAAAACTGGTATCCACAATTACCACTTGGGAACTTTCATCAACCCAGTTCATTTTGGATTTTATAGTTTTCACTTGATTGTAGCTTTTAAAGTAAAAGATATACATTATTGCAACCATTAATAGGATACTCGCAGGAAGGAAAGAGTAGGTAGTTTCACTTTGAATAATAACAGCTGGCAATAATGATGCTATTGATAACAATCCGCCAGTTAAAAGTGTTTTATTCAGGTATGATTTTTTTATTCCTATTATTTCAGGATTGGAATGTGCATCTTCAGGAATACATACACCAAAGCATACAGCCTTTCTTGTAATATATGGATTTATTGCAAGTAAAATCAGTGTTGGAATATAGCATGTTAAGTAAAGTAGCAGAACAACTAAAGTCTTCATAGTTTATTACCTCCCGTTTGTTTTAAGGCATGATTGAAATATTACTAACCGTTTTGAGCGTGTGTTGAGGAGTTAAGTTAACACGAAAGCCAAATTATACGGGAAGTTATATTTGGGGCATGCCTAACTCAGTAAAAATGTCTTTGCAAATTATACTAAACTCATCAATGGTCATGCCTCTGCAAAAAGCTTCGGTAATAATGGGTCTAATATTGGATTTGAGCTGACTAAGATACTCATCTGTAACTTTTAAGTCTTCAGATGAGCTGACAACAACACCTTTTTGTCTGTGAATTATTATGAAGCCATCTTGTTTTAGCATAGTATATGCCTTGTTGACAGTATGCAAATTTATACCCAAATCCGATGCAAGCTGTCTAACAGATGGAAGGGGCTCGCCCGGTACGAGACTGCCGGTTGCAATACCCTCAATGATTTGCATTTTCAACTGTATATAAATTGGTGTTTCTGATTGAAGATCCAATTTTAGAATCAAATTATCACCTCGATTGTTATAAAAAATATATCTGTTATATATATACTATAACAGATATATTATGATGTCAAGATGAAATAGGCAAAAAGTATAAGTACAGCACCCAGATACTCCTGGTAAAAATTCCACATTCTAAAATAAGCAAATCATATTGTTTTTTCTCAAAGTATTTGCTAAATTAAAATTGATAAAGATACTAATTTTATAGCATATCTAAAATTGTTGTTATTTTTTATGCCTGAGAAATTATAGTGTATGCTACACCATAATTCTCACGACAACAATTAAGGTTGCAAAATCACTTTGTGATTTTGTTCGTGAAATTCCAGTTTGCAGCCCAAAATATAATAATAATGGGGGACACTATGAGAAATAATTTCCGTTCCAAAATGCTATGTTTAATTATTGCTTGCACTATGGCATCAGCTTCTTTGATTGGTTGCAGCAGCAAGTTGGCAGAAAATCCTGAAACAGGCAGTGGTGATAAGCCTACATCTACAGCTTCAAATGTAAGCACACCTGTGCCTCAGCCGTCAGAATCCGAACTTCCGCAAGCAAAACCTTCACCTGAGCCGGTAAAGGCTAAGGCACTTTTCCTGTCTTCATGGCCGCTTAGCATCAAGAGTAATGTTGATCACTTTATAGAAGTGGCAAAAACTACTGAAATAAATGCCTATGTTATAGATATCAAGGATGATACCGGTTATGTAAGTTATCCGTCAGATGTGCCTATTGTAAAGCAATATGGAACTTATCAGCAGAGATTTAAGATAGAAGAAATAGTTAAGAAATTTAAGGAAAATGGTATTTACGTAATAGGAAGGATAGTGTGTTTTAAAGATCCGGTAATATCAAAGAAAAAACCTGAATGGGCAGTAAGAAATAAATCGGGAGGCTTTTTAATCCATAACGGCATGACATGGGTTAATGCATATAATAAAGAAGCTTGGAAGTACAATGTAGATATAGCGAAGGAAGCACTTTCAAAGGGAGTAGATGAGATACAATTTGATTATGTCAGGTTCCCGGATGGAAATAAGTCTAATATGGTATTTCCAGGTGCGGGTGATAAAAAGCTATATGAAGGAATCAATGAGTTCCTCGCATTTGCAAGAAGTGAAATGCCTGATGCCGCCCTATCGGCAGATGTGTTTGGAATAATATGTGAGAGCCCAAATGATACCGAAAAGATAGGCCAATACCTTGAATATATTGGAAAAGATGTGGATTATATAAGTCCAATGGTGTACCCATCCCATTATTATTTGGGACAGACAATTAACAAAATTATGTTTCCAAAGCCTGATTTAGATCCATACAATGTTGTCTATAACACACTGAAAAAAGCAAAAGACAGAATTGCTGCAGTGCCTGATTACAGGGCTAAGATGAGACCTTATTTACAGGATTTTACCGCTTCATGGATAGGTTCGGGAAATTATATGAAATATGGTGCTGAGGAAGTAAGACAGCAAATTAAAGCAGTTTACGATGCCGGTTATGAGGAATGGATCTTATGGAATTCAAATGTTAAGTATTCAGAGGCTGCTTTAGAAAAAGAATAGAAAAAGAATAAATTATTAAGGTTGAAAAAGCGTCTGAGTTGCCAGGCGCTTTTTCTATGTATAGAGAAACTTTAGAAAAATATTGTGCAGGATTTTATAAAACAATGTAGAATTATATTTTTTAGAGATATATAGTTCCTGAGTGCTATTTTGATCTGTTTTTCACAACACTCCAACAAAAATTACCTAGAATATCCTATGCATTTATAAAGCCAATCTAATTGTGGCATTTTCCTATTGTACTTTTATATTATTTATAATTGTAGATATATTAAATGTGATAATCTTTACATTTGTCTGTCTCAATTCTCGCTAAAACAGTTTGTTATTTGCTCTAACAAATCTAAGATTAATAACACTTTAATATAGAAAGGCTATAGTATGAAGTTTAATTTTATAGATTTAAAATCTTATGAAGCTCATAATGCTTGTAGAACCTTACGATTAATAAGCTTTGCGGGAGCACTTCTTTCGCCGATAATAACGTTTTTTTGGTATCCTCCATCCGGTTATTTTGCAACTGTTTCATGCATAATTTATATTTTGATATTTTCATCTTTGTTTATTTTAACAATAAAAAATAACTTTGTTAAAAATAATGCTGCTTTTTTTCTGATATCACTATATATTATCACTTCGGGAGCGACTATATTCTTTGCATATGTGAATAATTTCATGGATATACAATTATGGTTAATTAGTTTTTTGCTGCTTATAACCACATTCTCTATGAATAATACAAAATTCATCAAGGTATATTTAGCTACTATGCTTATTCTTACAATCTCAGTCTTATATTTGTTGAAAGATCCTATTGTAAGCAGGGAAAAGTCTATTATAATTCTCGTAATATTTATAGTAGTGGGCTACACAAATATCAAACTCAGGATAACCTATCAAAACATATTAAAAGAAAAAGAAGAGCACTACAGAGGCCTTGTAGAGAGTTCCCTGATTGGCGTGTTTATAATCAAAAATAAACGTTTGATTTATATCAATCCCTACCTTGAGCATTTATTAGGCTATAGTTTGGAAGACCTGCAAGATATTGATGTGATAAATTTGTTCCATGGTGATGATGAATTAGATGTATTTAATACTCTCAATTCAGGTCCAAATAAATCGCTTGATGATCATTATCAGTTCAGAATTCATAACAAGTATGGTGATATTATTCATGTTGAGATTTCGTTCGCTTTCTTAAATGATGAAAACAGTGTTTCGTTTATAGGAACCGTTCTGGATATAACAAAGCAAAAAAAGGCCGAGGAACAAATTAGGCATATGGCTTATTATGATGCACTGACATCCCTTCCAAACCGTCATATGTTGACCGATTATCTAAGTCAGCGTATTGTTATGAATAAAGCTAACAATCACAGAGTTGCGGTAATATTTATCGACTTGGATAGATTCAAATTGATAAATGATACACTTGGTCATAATTATGGAGATAAGCTGTTGCAGGAAACTGCCCTGAGATTAAAAAGCTGTATAGGTCAAAATGATATTGTCTCCAGATATGGCGGGGATGAATTTGTTATTATTATTGATAATACCGATGAAAATTCCGTATCCCAAATTTCGAACAGGATAGTATCACAATTTGTAAATCCTTTCAAGCTGGGAAGCAGGGAGGTTTATACAACGCCAAGTATCGGAATAAGTTTCTACCCTGAAGATGGACAAGATGTGGATACCCTCATTAAAAACGCTGATACTGCAATGTACCGTGCAAAGGATAATGGGAAAAATAACTACCAATTCTATACAATGATGCTAAATAAAGAGGTTTCCAGGAAGATGGATCTACAAACTTCGTTAAGAAAGGCTCTTGATAAAAATGAATTTGTTCTTCATTATCAACCCCAGTTCGACCTCAAGTCAGGATTAGTATATGGGTTAGAAGCACTTTTAAGATGGGAAAGTCCTTCAAATGGACTTGTTTCGCCCTTAGAGTTTATACCGTTGTGTGAAGAAACCGGACTGATTATTTCTATAGGTGAATGGGTAATAGATGCAGCATGCAGGCAGAACAAAATATGGAAGGAAGCAGGATATCCATTTAATCATATTGCTGTAAATGTATCGGCAATTCAACTAAAACATCCAGGCTTCTATTACATGCTGACCGATACTTTAAAAAAGCTGGGAATGGATCCTCAGCATTTAGTGTTAGAGGTAACGGAAAGCGTTATGCAGGATTTAAATACTTCTGTGGTTATCAATAAGCTTATTTCCTCCGGGATAAGAGTTGCTATTGATGATTTCGGCACTGGTTACTCATCGTTAAGGTTACTTAAGAATGTTAAGCCAAGTATAATAAAAATTGACCCTAGTTTTACAAGAGATATTATTAAAAATAATGATTCTCTTGTTATATTAAAACATATATTGAACATGGGACATGAATTGAATTGTATAATCATTGCAGAAGGCATAGAGTATGAACAACAGGTATCATTATTAAATAAGCTTGGCTGCGATATCGGTCAGGGATATCTCTTTAGTAAGCCTCTTCCAGGCGAAAGTATTAAGAAATTCTTTGACGATAAATTGTTAACACACTTCTAATACGAAGATGCTGTAATTTAAACTTTTTACCGGCTTGACCTTTTGGGAAAAATGTGGTAAAGTATATCAGCAATTGAATAGTAAATTTAAAGAAACGACACATGTGGTGCTTTTGCACGTAAATCTGATTACGGTACAAAGGCGTGAGTGTGTCTTTTTTGTTGTCTTAAATAGGGCAGCAGTCACTTAACAAAAGAAAGGGGTATTTTTTATGCCAACAACAAATTTTCAGAGAGTGGTTTTTGCTTTTTTGTCCGTAGTTATTACGGTACATCTATTCGTGTTTTATAATCTTGCTATTGAGATGGGGGGGATGTTAAATAAGGTATTTATAGAGTCTCGAAAGGTAGTCCCTATTGAGTTTATATTTGCATTTTTACTACAAATATTTATTGCAGGTCCTCTTTCGTTAAAAATAGCTTTCAGCATTGTAAATCCAAGAGAGGAAAAACCATATATAGTTACAACAGCAATCATATGTTCAACAATCATTTTAATGTGTCCAATGATGAGCTTCGTAGCAACGATTCTTTATAATGGTATTACCCCAGAGTTCCTCGCACAATGGATGCAGAAGATAGTTTTTAATTTTCCATTCGCATTTTTTTCACAGTTGTTTTTTATACAGCCCCTTGTAAGATTCCTTTTCGGTATCATTTTTAAGAAGCAATTAAGAAAAGCAAGGGAGCATGCCGTAAATTATCAACCATAAGTTGAATAAATATGAGGGCAACTTATTTTGCCAAAGTATTTATATAAAAAATTTTCCAATTCCCTCCTTAAATTTAAAAAACCTCCGAACAATATTTATATTATTTAGGAATGATGAAATGTTTTCTAAATAATATCTTACAAAACTTATTATACGAGGAGGGAAACTAATGAAAACAAAAAGATTTGGGGAATTCTCAAACAAAATGCTTTGCATTCTTGTGGTGTTATTTACCATAATGTTTGGAGTTTTTACCCAGTATGCACTAGCAGATGAAAAGAACTCGCTGACGGAATATGATGTTACTTCACCAACAAGACAGGTAAGAATTGACTTTATAACAGCTGGCGATTCAACCAATATGCGTTGCGATTTTGCTAGGGCAGCAACGGCAGTATGGCATTGGGCAGATGGAACAACTACAGCGGCAGTTTCCGGTGAACCAATTACCAAGAGTGGATTGGGAGATGGAGCACACCTGAATTATCTAACGGTATCAAATGGCTCGGCATTAACCAGATTTGGAGCCGGTAATGCGGGACGGGGTCATCTTGTATTGATAAGCGGTTTGCAAAACTGCCCTAATATGAAAATACTGTATGCATATCAGGAAAATTCTTTAACTGCAATTGGTAATACAAGCTCTACGATAATCAGAGAATATCACCTTGCGGGCACCAGCATTAGTGCAGCTGAGTTGGACGGAATCTTTGCCGATGCAGTTGCATCAGGAGTACGTGGAGGTATATTATGGGCTAGCAAATCGGGAACCCCTTCAAGCGATGCTGATAAGTTAGCCCTGCAGGAAAGGGGATGGACTTTGTATATTCCTGCATGGATACCCCAGACGCCTAGGCCTATACCTACTTTACCTACATCCACGGGTGAGGTAAGAATCGACTTTGCTACAATAGGCGATTCAACCAATATGCGTTGTGATTTTGCCAACACATCAACAGCATTATGGCATTGGGCGGATGGAACAACTACAGCAGCTATTTCCGGTCAACCGGCTACAAAGAATGGGCTGGGAGCTGGAACTCATCAGAATTACCTGACTATATCCAATGGCTTGGCATTAACAAGATTTGGTGCCGGTAATGCGGGAGAGGGCCATCTTGTATCAATAAACGGCTTGCAGAAATGCTCAAATATGGCAATACTGTATGCATATCTGGAAAACTACTTAACTTCAATCGGTGATACAAGTACTGCGATAATCAGAGAGTATCACCTTGCCAACACTAGCCTGAACTCAGCTGAACTGGATGACGTTTTTGCCGATGCAGTTGCATCAGGAGTAAGGGGTGGTATATTGTGGGCCAGCATTTCCGGAACCTCTGTTAGTGATGCGGATAAGTTAGCTTTGCAGGAAAGGGGATGGACTTTGTATATTCCTGCATGGACACCTCAACCAACTCCGCTACAAACTCCGCTACCGACTCCAGCTACTGGCATAACTGAAGGAGCAATTACCTTTATCACCGAAGGAAGCGTTTTTGCACCAGTTATACAGGTTACAGGAGATGCACAAATCACATGGACTTTTGCAGACGGGACAACCAGTTCATCAAATACACCTGTAAAGGACTATGGCTCAGCCGGAACAAGGACTGCTGCTCTTGTGGTTACACCATGGAGTGCTGTGACACGTATTAATATAGGTTATGACGCCGGGGATTCGGGGTCATCATCAATTGAATTTGTACCTGATCAGCATGTGTCCGCTGTTTATAACGTAAACCTGGTAGCACCGTACCTACGACAGTGGTGTTCCTCCTATAATCAGCTTACTTCTTTGGATTTTAGCAATTTCACCCAGCTTGATACTATTGAGTGTTTTCTTTCACGAAGTTTGCAGTCGGTGAATTTGACTAATACACCTGAATTGAAGCGTGCATGCTTTGAGGATTGCGACCTATTGAACCTTGATGTGTCCCAGAGCCCGAAACTTGGAGATCTGCGTGGAGCCGTAAATCAATATCCTTCAATTGAATTCGGTTCTGTTGGAGAAAGTATATGGCATATATGCATCAGAGATAATCCGCAAATTGCGTATCAGCACTTGTTCCAGGATATGAGTGGCTTCCCTGATATCGCCGAGCTCTTAATATGGAACGATAACCAGGCCGGCAGTATTAGAATTCCTTCAACCAGCAGAGACAGAAACATTTCATTCTATGCCGGCGGCAATCGCTATACTAACCTGAACTTGCAGGGGCCCTTCAACGCTCCAACGGTCTGGCAACTGTAGATTTTTCTAACAACCTTATTTCTAATGTTAACTTGACAGGATGTACACAAATTACTAACCTGAACCTTCGAAACAATCAACTAAGTACAAGCGAGGCAGATGAAATACTTGCTGCACTCGATAGCCTTGGAAGGGACAGGGATAGCATTCCTAGCTGGACAGAATTATATGTAGATATCAGCGATGGTGGAAATCAACAGCCTTCACAAGCAGGATATCAATCGGCTTTAAGCCTTTCAAGAAAAGGGTGGACTGTAGTTGCTACAGGTTGGACCATGTTACCGACTTTTCCTATAGAAACAGGCGAGGTTAGAATTGATTTCACTACAATAGGTGATTCAACAACCATGCGTTGTGATTTTGTGGTGCCGGCAACAGCAGTATGGCATTGGGCGGATGGAACTATTACAGAAGCTGTGTCTGGTACATCAGTTACCAAGGGCGGGTTGGGAGAAGGAGCTCACCAGAATTACCTTACTATATCCAATGGAGCTGCATTAGCAAGATTCGGCTCGGGTAGTGCTGGATATGGTCATTTAGTCTCAATAAACGGATTGCAGAATTGTCCGGAATTGGATATTATATATGCATACTTGGAAAGTTCATTGACGTCAATTGGTGACGTATGTGCTACGAAAGTTAATGAATATCATTTGATGAACACACAATTGAGCAGAACTGAGATGGATAGGGTTTTTGCAAATGCAGTTTCAACTGGAGTGAACAATGGCATAATCTGGGGAAATAACAGCGGAACTTCAGCAAGTGACGAGAATAAATCAACATTACGTTCAAGGGGCTGGACCATCTACTAAGTGATGTTTTAATCATTTAAAATACATAGTTCTCAAATAAAATATGGAATTTTGCCCTTGCAGCTGGCCAGGTTGCAGGGGTTTTTCTATTGAGGATAATGTTATAGATACCAAGCTGTAATACAGGTTATTCTAGTTGATAAAATTTAATGGCTTATCAATTGATATTAAGTTTATTAATTACCTATATAAGACCCATATAAGAGCTAATAAGATTAAAACAAACCAAAAAATGACTATATTTCTAATAGTTTTTATACTTGAATTTGTACTTTTGGTATATTGAAGCATTTTTAACAGAATAAATTGATCAATATCCTCTTTAGAATAGTTAATGGCATTCAGCTCTTCATTTTCCTTATCACTAAAGTATTCTTTTTTAAAATCTAATTCATATTCTTCTAAAAATTCTCGTTTGCATTTTTCTATAACATTGTTCATGATAGATTCTCCTGATAGTCTTAATAAGTTTAATATACCAAACTTAACCAGAACATACAATGAGTAAAATGCTATTTTAAAGTCTTTTTAGTTAAACGTAAAGTGTAACTTCGTTGATTTAAAATTAACTATTATTTAGATCATTGAAAGCATGGCTTTTCATATGATATAATAAAATATGGAAATTACTACATGTCTAGATAAATAGAATAATAAATAACATGTTGCCTGATGGCAGTTGGTATTATTTAGCAATGGGCAAGGAGGGTGTAATGAATATTCGTTTTGTAAAGATAATATCCACTGTTGTGATTCTTATGATCAGTTTTTCATTATTTGCAGCATGTGGAATTAGTATTAGAAGTAATCAAAATTCTGCAAATAAGCATATGTCGAGCTCTTTTAAAAAACTATCAAAAGAATTCACAAAAGAAATTGAGTTAATACAAGATCAAACTTTGACGGTTACTTATGATATTAAGGTTATAAGTGGAAGTTTAAATGTAAAGTTTGTAGACCCAAAAGGCACTGAAATTATTGCTTTTGATAAGACTCAGAATGGAATGAAAGATATTAAAATTGACCAAAGTGGAACTTATAAAATAATTGTTATAGGTAAAGATGCAGAAGGTAGCTATGATTTAAGGTGGGAAACACTTTGAGTGAGAGAATTGTCTCTGAACGAGACAAGTGTAAAAACAAAGAACAAATGTGCTTTTATGTAAAAAATATGCATTATATGGTACAGCTTTTCAAGCTGTACTTTTGTTTAATCAAAAATATACAAAGGCTTCAAATTAAAAATTAAATGTCTTCAAAACTTTTTCTGTAAATCATGAATTTCCTTAATAATCTTAGCTCCAAACTATATATTCATTTTTAAAAAGTACGTCTACCTACAGTATAGATAATGTATTAAGAATTAATCTTCTTAAGAATGAGTGCCAATTTCTCAAAAAATAATGTAAAACATAATTGATGGCACACCTGTTTGCAAAATAAAATACTCACAATATGTACATTTTGGTTTGCATACTGATAATATTTAAAGGAGGAATCAATCAATGAAGTTAAAAAATCAAGCAAAATTCGTGTTTCGCATAATTTAATATATGGCCTATATAGGGATATTTTCTAAACTATTTGGTACTATGTTCAAACATGTAAATCATTAGACCATATAAATACTAGTCAGTTAAGCCGTATCAATTTTTTCTGGGCAAATTATATTTATAGTTTATATCCTATGCTTCCAATGCTTATGAAGAATCTAAGGAGAGCTCCGTCACCCTTCCAGGACAGGAATAGTGCCTCATCAAATGAATAATTTCCACGCAGCTAGGATAAAAATTCAAGTGTATTTTGTCACAAACTGAACTAGTTGCGTGTAATATAGTTGAAAGGGGCTGACATAATGAGCAACGCAATTGAGGTTAGAAACCTCACAAAAGCTTATAAAGGTATTAATGCCGTTGATAACTTAAGTATAAATGTACCTGAGGGTAAAATATATGGTTTTTTGGGTAAGAACGGAGCAGGTAAGACTACAACCATACGGATGATTACAAGGCTTATTAAGCCTAACAGTGGAGAAATATTAGTATTCGGAAAGGATATCAGAAGAAATCGGCAGTGGGCCGCTGCCAATATTGGTTCAATTGTTGAATCTCCAGGTTTTTATGAGAATCTTCCAGCCAGATCAAATCTCGAAATAACAGCAACGCTATACAAAACTCCAAAAAGCAGGATTGGCGAAGTACTTGAAATAGTAAACCTTAAAGATACTGGGAAGAAGAAGGTTAAAGACTTTTCATTGGGTATGAAGCAGCGCTTAGGTATTGCAAACGCACTTGTTCATTCCCCTAAAATTCTCATTCTCGATGAGCCTACAAACGGGCTTGATCCCTCTGGCATCAAGGATATGAGGAGCTTTCTAAAAGGTTTATCTCGAGATAAAGGTATTACTATTATGGTGTCGAGTCACCTCTTAAGTGAAGTCCAGCAAATAGCGGACTATGTGGGCATCATCGACAAAGGCAGGCTTGTAGAAGAAACTGATATAAGCAATATAGAAGCAGAAGATCAGAGTTATTTGCTTTTAGAGGTTGATAAGCCTGAAAAGGCTGAATTAGTACTAAAAGATATGAATATAAAGTTTGCCTCAGAGGAAAAGACCATAAAAGCGTTTTGTAAAAAGCATATGAACAGTAGTATAAATTACAATCTTGTTCATAAGGATATAAATGTTTTCAATCTTGCATCAGTAGCCAAAAGCCTTGAAGAAAGGTTCCTCGCAATTACAGACGAAGTTAATTCATAAACCAATTAAGGAATAATTAAAAAGGAGTGCCGAAATGTTTGGATTATTAAAATGTGAATTTAGAAAATTTAGAAGTACCTACATAAATTCCCTCTCATTCCTTGGAATGCTGTTTCCCCTTATTATCCTCGTATTGACATTTGCAATCAAGAAAAATGACTGGATAAAAAGCGGGGCTTACAATTGGGACGGTTTTAACCAGCAGCTTTCAGTATTTTTTATTTTTCTAGTAGGACCTATTATTACCTCATTTATCTCTGTGTTTTCAATTTTCTATGAGTTTCAGGTGAAAACATTGAAAAATATGTTGAACTCCCCTTTTAGTAGGACGAGTATAATAATCTCAAAAATTATATATGTATCATTGTTTGTTATACTTCAGTATGTAGTAGTAGCAGCATTGAATATATTATCTGGCTTTATTCTGGGCTTTGACATGTCATTTGCCAAAGCATGTGAATATAGCCTACGCCTTGTCCTTGCTGGTTTGTCAACTGTTTCACTGGTTCCTTTGATGACACTTGTCACCTTGCTTTTCAAAAACTTCATCCCTGCAATGGTTTTAACGGTTATAGGAACCATTGCTAATGTATTAGCCCTTAACTGGGACAAATCCTATTTGTCACCCTGGGCTATACCTGCGGACATATCGTTTGTAGCAATTTCAAAAAACAGTACCATGAATATCATACATCCCATAATATTTATGTGCATTTACATTGTTCTATTTTCAGTCTGCACGGTTGTTCACTTTAATTTATCAGATCAGAGTGCGTAGCTAAGCTAATCGAGTAGGACTCGCACACCACCGTACGTACCATTCGGTATACGGAGGTTCAATAAGAATTAATGTATTTTAAGATACCTTTCAGTTGTTGTAGGAAAACCTTGTTTCTTGAGTTTCTCATTGGTTAGTGCTTTTGAAAGGATTTGGCTACCCCCTCCAGTAGCCTTTTCTTGTGTTTGCATATTCCCATGCTTTTGATTTATAAATTCCATGCCTAATCAGATTATTAAACCTTGTTTTGACCTTCTTCCATCTCTTCCAAAGGCAGCACACTATAGGGCTGAAGGGGGATGGTACAGTTATTGCTTGGGGTGCTAATGATCTTAGGCAAAGTATAGTGCCAGAAGGGTTGTCAGGTGTAAAAGCCATTGCTGCTGGAGATTGGCACACTATAGCATTGAAAGAAGATGGCACGGTTGTTGCTTGGGGTGATAATAGATCAGGACAATGTAATGTGCCAGAAGGGTTGTCAGGTGTAAAAGCTATTGCAGCTGGAGGGTCACACACTGTAGCATTGAAGGAAGATGGCACGGTTATTGCATGGGGTGATAATACTAAAGATCAATGCAAAGTGCCTGAAGGGCTGAGTGGTATAAAAGCCATTACTGCTGGAAATACTAGCACTGCAATTTTGAAGGAAGATGAAACATTAATGAATTTTGATTCAGAAAGTTATATAATTCCTTTTAGCCAGATAATGGGTTTAAGTCAAACAACTTCCCCTACAGGAAACCCAACTCCAACTAGCACCCAAACACCAACATCTACAAGCACTTATATACCTACATATACACCGTCTAATACTCCAATAAATACACCAGTTGAAATTGTTAAATGCGATATAAACTCAGACGGGGTAATAAATATTGCTGACATAATTTTAATTGCCAGATATTTTAACAGTACTTATGGTGACGGAAGATATGAGACAATGTTCGATTTAAACTGTGATGGGTTTATTAATATGATAGATATACTTCGAGTTGCAGTATATTTTAATCAGAAGTTATAATTTATATGATAATTATTTGAGGTATTTTCCCAAAATTAAGTACAAAGTAATCACAATTAGCAGTATAGGAATGAATTTTCTAAGGGCATGAGGGCTGCCGATTGATTGGGCAAAATTAGGAATTCATTAATGAAGAGACTGTGAAAAAAGTTTGTAAAACAGCTTTTTATGATAAATCAAAAATCAAAATATCATAGGAGGCTGTTTTTTTATGGCAAAGAGAAAGAATTCAATGAGTGAAGGCAAAAAAGAATATTATTGCATTATTACAGCATTACTTCAGGAATATGATATCCAGTCTGCCTCTTTTATATCCCAAATATTTGCTAGTTTGTCCCAGATTAGTTTACGTTCTTCATCTGTCAGTGTACGTAATGGAAGTCATAAGTTTTCCCATACAGTTTTTTCTATAGTGCTTACTTGTAACAATCCTATCCCTCATAATAACCTCCCTCAATCTACGTTTTTAACAAATTACATACCACTAATTTAAGTACAAATATGTCCATTGAAAAGAATTTATAGTAGCAATAGTAGTGTCTGTGGGGCTTGTAGGCAACTCAGGAGTTGTCCATCAGAGCAAACCAGGACACGTGTCTTTTTATAATAAGTATGTTAGAATATCATGGGTATAGATAATTATTGCTAAAACTTATCCCTAAACAGGATCTTATAATATTATTATCTCTACAATAGATATCACCTATATATTCATATTTACTCAATAAGTCAATTCTAATAAATATACTTTCAGTAACATCTTTCCACCACTCAAAATATTTATCAGTATAGTGCGAACTTTCAATCTTAATAAAATCAACATTCTTTTGTAAATCATTAAATTGTTTATTGGTAATACTACTATTTATCCATTTTGGATACATATTAACAAAGTAATACTTAATAGACTCATCTTCCAAAAACTCTTCAATACTGTCTGCTCTCAGTTTATATGTTCCCATAAAAAAATTATATATTTTTCCATCTTCATCAATGCAGGGGCCGATATCCCCTGCATAATGATAGTCCATACATTGAAAGAAATACTTTCCACTATCTTTTGACCAATACTTAAAGCGATATTTAAGTATTTGCGAGTCAAAATAAAAAATATTCATATGATACCCTTTGTAATAACCTTTGCCTATTTTATACCAAATCCCACCATATATTTCTTGAAAGTTAATAACTTTTTCAAAAATAGGGATTCCTTCTCGCTGAAATAATTTTATTATTACTTCTGTATTGGTTAATGCATTTTCTAATTTACCTTCTGAGAGCATTTGCATTGCTAATTTAGAAATTTTTTTATTTTCTATACATACTCGCTTCAACTTGTACATTTTTTCAGATTCATTACTTAAAATAACATCACAAATCACTTTGGTCTCTGCGTCCAGTTTCTCATAATGTACTGAGCATATATTTTTTAACGCAGTTAACAACATTTGTTTCATTTGGTCTCTATGATTTCTAATATACTTTTTGCTAAATTCATAATCTTCATAGTCAAAATAGCCATCAATTCCCAAAACCTCATCTGTATCTCCACTTTCATAAACCCATTTATCGATTTCTTCCAAACTTGACATTCCAGAATAAAATCTTAAAATTAAATCTACCCATTCACTTAATGGTTTTTCCATTTTTTGCACCTCACATATTTATATCTGTTCCATATTCCGTGTTAGAAGTTGCCAATTTTTATTTCACTAGGTAGAGATTTAACAATGTTATAAAATGTTGTTGGCTTTAGATTAAGTTCTTCCATTGCAGCTTTAGCAGTAATCTCTTTGACCTTCCACCTTTTATAAACTTCTTCAAACTTTTCTGGAATTTTTGTTTTAGGTCTTCCCAAGTGTCTTCCTTCACTTTTAGCTGCCGCAATACCTTCTGCCTGTCTATTTTTAATATTAATTCTCTCCTGTTCTGCAACATAAGCAAGTACCTGGAGTATTAAATCGCTTATAAATGTCCCAAGCAAATCCTTATGAAGAGTAGTATCGAGAAGGGACATGTCCAGTATTTTTATATCTGCCTTTAGCTCTTGCGTTATAAACTGCCATTCTTTAATAATTTCCTTATAGTTTCTACCTAATCTATCTATAGAAGCAATAATGAGAAGATCTCCTTCCCTTAAAACCTTTCTTAGTAACTGATACTGCGGCCTATCAAAATCTTTACCACTCCGCTTATCAATTAATATAAATGATTCATCTACACCGGCTTCTTTTAACGATTGTATTTGCCTTAATTCATTCTGGTCTTTATCACTGACTCTTATATAACCATATTTTCTCAACATCAACAACTCCCAAAAAAGCATTCTAAAAGGTCTCAGATTTTTTGAATATGTTCATAAACATAATTATAACCTTTTTGAATAGTAAATGAAATATATTTTTTACTATGCTATTTCTGATGTAATATGGGTATATAAAGGGTTTTGGAAATGTGACTTAAGTAACTCAATATTTTATAGAAAAACCAACCAAAAAGGTATATCTTTATGAATAATGATAATTTTATTTAAAGCTTCTTTCAACCTGGCTGAGGGCTGTTTTTCTCAAAACTTATCGTGAAGTGTTTTATATGGGACAATTAATATATATTATACTATTTTTTAAATAAGATTATTAGCTGCCAAGAAGAAAGGTAGTCAGAAACCGGAAGCTATTATTGAAGGTGCAGATGGTTTACGTGGATATTGTAATATGATAAATTATTGTCTTTTACTTATCGATTTTATAATTTGCTAAAGTGTAATTTGATATTGTAATAGCTGGTACGCCTTTTTTATTATCTAAAAGAGATGCAAAGTCTCTTATTAGCATTCTTTCTAAGGTTACTCTATGTTTAGCAAACTGTTTTGGCAAAACGTTATATCTATAATAATTCCACTTGCTGATAGAAGGATGTTCTTGCTTGAGTCTTTTAATCAGAATATTTGCTTCTCCAACATAGAGAAGCTTATTCTCTGTATCAACTAAGGTATATAAGACATTTTCTGCTCCTAGTTCTGTTCCTAAATCTTCTCTTTTTTTCCAGTGCTGTTTGTATATTCTGAATTCATTTTTGCCTTCTAGCTCGTCGTCAATTAAATGGAGTACTGGCGACCCAATAAGTCTTTTAAATAACTCAGGAAAACTTGGTTTTTGTGTATAGTAAGCTGTAAAATAAAAAGTTTTTTATTTTTATCAAATTCAATATCTAGGAACTCCCAGAAAGGAATTTCTTCTTCTATGCTGCTTGGTTTTGGATTCCGTAGTCTAGCCTCTATATCCCTCATGTAGCTCATTAGGAAGACATCTTTAATTATATCTTGCAAATCCGAAGAATACCAAAGTCTATATGCAGGTGTTTTTCTTCCTTCAGGTGCGACAGTAATAGATGTAGTTAAGGAGAAGTTTGGTATTGAAGTTGATAATGATGTTGCTGATGCTGTTTGTATAGGGTTGAGTTACCTTAATTAGTGACTTTTGTCACCAGTAAAATATATATAGTATAAGGGTGATAGTCAAATCACCCCTATAAATAAACCTCTATATTACTTGCAAATAATTTGAAAATATTATATAATGTGTAAACGAGTAAAAATTATGGAGTGTGTTTTGATGGATAATAAGGTGAAAGATATCTGGGAATTTAACGAGGATTCTCAAGGGATGTGGAGATGGAAATTAAATATCCAGAATGGAAGAATACGTGGTGTATACAGTCAAGGCTATAAAAACAAAGAAGATTGTATTATAAATGCTAGAAAACATGGCTATATAGATTAAAAGAGATTAAATCTTTATCAGGTTTGTTAGAGGTTTTATTATATGGTCAATGTTTCCATAATAGTAAAAGCTGGTAAATATAATTACGATGAACTTTGCAAGTCGTACTGAAAAGAGATGTGTTTCATTTATGGAATTGTCTCTTTTTGTTTTATTCATATGGTGAACTAACGTAAGCGTCAAAACGACTGTACCTCGAATAAAATGTAATTTTTTGAGATAATACCTTTCAAATAATAATTTTGGGAGGTATTTTAATGTCAAGTAATATGAAATACCAGATTTGGAAGGAAAGAATTGCTGATTATAGTTCTAGCAACCTCAAAGCACAAGAATGGTGTAATAAGAATAATCTGTCTATTAAAACTTTTTACTATTGGTTAAGAAGATTTAATAAAGAAACCATATCATCAAGCAATACACCAAACGAATTTGTTCCTGTAACAGTAACTACACAAGATATTATAATTAACAATACTTCAGTTCCAATAGTCATAAGGCTGGGGAACATAGCAATAGATGTAGCTGATGGCTGTCAGACAGATAACCTTCGTAAAGTATTGGAGGTACTTGGAGTATATGCTTGATTTTACCGCCGGAACTCAAGTATACCTTGCATGTGGTGTAACTGACTTGCGTAAAAGCATTAATGGTCTTGCTGCTATCGTGAAACTTCGATTTAAACTGGATCCATATTCAAAAAGCATGTTTGTATTTTGTAATAGAAACCACAACATTATAAAAATAATTCAATGGGACGGAACAGGTCTCTGGCTTTTAATGAAGAGACTGGATAAAGGGAATTTCCGTTGGCCTATGACTGCATCAGATGTAAAACAGGTATCTATTAAAGAACTTAGATGGTTACTTGAAGGATTATCTATTGAGCAAAGCAGTGGTGCTTTTAAAGAAAGGCATCCTGGTATTGTAATTTAAAAAATATATGTTATTTTTCAGTTTTGTTTCGTAATATAGACTGTACTTCAATATTAAATATGGTATAATTTTCATATGAAAACTATAAATAAAGCCACTTTAACAGACCAACAATTGAATGAATGTTCCAAAGATCGACTGGTTTCCTTATGTAAAGTTCTTATGGAACAAAATAAAGAAATCAGTACCAAGCTGGATAATCTGATACAGCAAATAAATCTGTCTAACCATCGTCGCTTTGGTTCTTCCAGTGAAAAAGACAAATTCAAGGGGGGGAGTAAATTGTGGCAGAAATTGCAGGTGATGGAGCTGTTCCAGCAAAAGAATGTTTACTTTTTATAGAAATAATTAAACTTTTTCCTCAGGTACAAAAAAAGTTATTAATGAAATGGTTGCAGCAGTAAAGAAGAGAATTTCAACAATGAGTGAAACTAAGGCAAAGGAGTTTTTACAAAGACATTTGCCCAAAACACCTGAAACAACAATAGATGATATTATAGAAGTAATAATGAAAGAAGAGGCAGTAAGTACAGTTGCTTGTGGAACTGTATCTGCAATAGATGAATTTATTGCAGGAAAAAGAAAATTTGATGATGAAGTATTAGAAGAGTATGCCAAAGAATATGCAAAGGTTATAAATTCAAACTTAAAAGGATGGTCATGGGCAGCTGATATTAAAGGTGGTTCAAAATTATCAAGTTATAGAAGAACTCAGATAATCGAAAAAGCTAAAGAAAAAATATTGGTACCGGATATTAAGGTAAAAAAAGTTGAAGGTGTATTGCATGGCTACGCAGATTTTGCAGAAGCAGGGGTAGTTGTCGCAACTTATAAGCTTCCTGAGGATATGTGGCTTAAGGATGATGATGAACAATTTAAATGGCTAAATGAGCAGCTATGGAAAGATAGTGAATTGCAGCAAAAACACCCAGAATTGTTTATAGACATTGACCCATATGAGCAACCAACAAAGTTTACTTGGCACCATACCGAAGGTAAAGGCGTTAAAGGTCAAGGTAAGTATGAAGATGGTACAATGCAATTAGTAGGTTTTGGTCCTCACAATATGGTTTCGCATAATGGTGGTAGAACTGAAGGACATTGGGCAGATGCACCAAGATAAATATTATGAAAGGATGATAGAACATGGAGATTAAAGAAAATAGAATAATTGAACCATTACCGAGCAAAGAATTAGTTGATTTAAATGAAGAGTATTTAAATGTAAAATTTCCTAGTTCCTTTAGAGAATTTATAATGAAATACAATGGTGGGGTTCCTAAAACTAATTTATTTAAATATAATAATCATGTTTATGTAATAGATAGATTTTTGTGTATGTTAGAAAAGTCTAGTAGCCATAAATATGGGGAATATGATATTAATGCAGTATGTACCATGCTCGATGCAAGATTGATATATGATGAAGATTTAATTGGTTACGAATTGGTACCAATAGCTGTGTTATTTGCGGGTAATTTTCTGGTGCTTAATTTTCACGAAAATGCAGAGGAGCCTACTATTTGTATTTGGAGTAGTGAAGAATCAGCAAATTTAAAGCCTAAGGTATATGAGGTTTCTAAGAGTTTTGAAGAATTTCTTACTAGCTTGTACTCAAATGATTAATTAATAAATATTAGAATAAAAATTGGATTTTCTTAAGAGGTTGAAAGCGGGAAGGTATTAATACAGATGTAAACTAAATTCATATTTTTATTAAAAATACAAGCTAGAAATTCAGTTTAAATACTTTGTTAGTAAAATGTTAGTAAATTTACAGCAAAACATAAATCAAGGGTCTCAGTTATTAACTGAAACCCTTGATTTATCTGGTGCCGAAGGTCGGACTCGAACCGACATGTTGTCACCAACGCTGGATTTTGAGTCCATTCCTCTATATACTTCTTGCCAAATGTAGTCCACATCCGGCTTACACGTCTTGTAACTGGATTAATTTCTGTATGACAGCATTGGATTATACTTTTATTATACTACAACAGGGAATGTAGTGGTACTGGTTAAAATATCAAATAAATAGTTCTATTCGCATAAGCTTGCAGTATAAGGATATTGTTCAATATAGTAATTGCCATCCTACTTCCCCCAAGTAAGCTATTTATAGAATTCTTATTACCAGTTTCAACTCATTATTACAATAATCTTTGTGTTAAATGATATATAAGTGTCTCATTACTTATGAAGCCACATGGCTCTGCTTAATAATCTTGTACTTGACATTGTCCCTCTGATATCTATCTATTGCTTTATATAAATTAGTGCCAATAAAATATTGCAAATCATAAGCAAGCATAAGATTTCTTTCAATTTTGGCACCTTCTGACCCATCCATATCCGTATCATTAGTATTCAAGCTTCCAAACTTCTTACATAGTCCAACAGATAATATTTTAACTAAGTCATGTCCACAACAAACAGTCCATGGGTTGTATTTGTTTTCTAATAATAATTTGTCAATTTTATTGATAATATCAATTCTATTAATACCCCTTAAACATTGTTTTGTTTCCTCGCTTGTATTATCTTTAGAAATTGTATTAAGAATTAGAGCGTTTAGCAGCCTTACTTTGTCCATATTAAGAGAATTCTTATCAATACTCTTCCTGAACTCTATAGACTTAAAATCTAAGTTCAATTTTTCAGTTTTAGAATACCATCTTAAGTATCCGACAAATAACCCAATTGGTAATATATAATCAAAAATAGAGCTACCTAAAGCTTTTATTTTTGTTTCTGACCCATATTGGTCTAGTAACTTACATAGTGCAGGAGATTGTAATATCATTGTTTCCAAATCGTGAGAATCAGTAAGAAAAATGCAGTCACTCTTATAGCTAATATCATCACCTAAATCAAGAAAGTCCCGATCAATTATACATAAAATACCTTCATATTTATACTTTTCGACATCAATTAACACATTTACTGCTTTTTCCCTACCAAAACAAATTTTAATTTCGCATTCAGCACAAAAAAAATTCTTATAAGTATTAAAATCACTTATACCTTCTACAAGAATAAAAGGCTTGCATTCTCCAGCATCTCTAGACATTTTTATATCATTTGCAATTATCTCAGCGGTTATTTCTTCCCTCATTGTCTTTTTCTCCCCCATTCAAAGCAAATGTACATTCCCAATAATTGTTTATAATTTGTGGTGAATGTGTAGCAATTAGTACATTAAATTTAGTGCTTTGCATGATTGTTTTAATGTTATTAATAAACGACTTTTGCCAAACCACATGAAGAGATAGTTCAGGTTCATCGATTAATATTAAAACGTTATTATTAAGCATAAAGATTAACTGATACATAATTACAAGCTCATGCTGCTCACCTGATGACAGCTGTCTTGGTAGAATTTCATCTCCATTATCGTTTTTAAATATAAACCCTTTAGTTTTATCAATGTAAAGTTCCTTATGTGAAAATTGGAGAAGCTTTATCAAATTCTCAATTTTTATAAGCAAGTTATCAAATACTGACAATTTACTCTCGACATCTTCAACATATACTGTTAATACTTTTAAATCCTGAATACTAACATTATTAGGAATATAGAAACTTACATTATCACTCTCTTCAAGAAATCCTGCTTTTCCAAGTTTAATTCTCTTTTCTTCTAACTGTGATAGCTTATCATTTATTTGAGTTTCACTAAGGTATTCGCTCCTCTTGAGTAACCTTTCAGGAAAAGTTTTATCTAACTTTTGTGATATTTCAGAATAATCAGTTAAACTCCTTTGAATTCTTTTAGCCAAATCAAAAGAATACTTATCAACAATCTCAATTACCCTGCCATTTTTTTCTCTTCTCACATTATTATCTTGATCGGTATTACTCAAATCTAATAATCTCTGTGTTTCTATAAAGTGTACAGATACTCTTTCTTTTATTGCATTATCCAACTTATCCATGATTTTTTTACTTTTTGCTTCAACATTATCATCTATCGAAAGATATTGGTCATCAGCATATATAATAGTTCCATCTCTTTCATGAGCAATAACATTCCTATACATTCTATTCTCAATTATTACTCCATCTTCAGTGTAAACCCTTCTCCAGTTATCGTACCTTTCTCTTTTTTTGGGGTAATTAAAGCTATGTATCTTATCGTTATTAATCCTGAATTTAACAGATAGATACTCATCATTACTATTATCAAAGGACAAAAACATATCATCAAGATAAATGTTAAATTCATTAAATTTGTAATTTGACATAAGATTATACTTTTGCCGATTTTGTTGGATAGCGTTTTTTATCATATTAAGTAATGTTGTTTTACCTGACCCATTCATACCATATATGATTGTAATCCCAACTTCTGTGTTTAAAGGAATATCATAATCGTATAGTCCAAATAGTTTTTTTACTTCAACCCTATTTATCATAATAATCTCCTTAATTATTGTATTATTCACCTCATACTTTGCCCTATAATAAAACTTTCCCAACTAAGGTGCAAAATACAAATATAATAATAATAATTTTTACAACTTTATACAATACTATGATAGCAACATCAATAGATAATTTCATTGACATAAGTATACATTATTTCATCAAGTCATCTTCTTCCTCCGAGTATTCACAGATTAGAAAAAAACGTTGACTTGCTAAATATCAATTAAAACCCTTTTTAAGATATCCCACATCAACTCAGCATTCTCAGATGATACACCATTTATTAATTTCTTTATCTCTACACCTGGATGTATAAGGTTACGATATATCCTAACTGCGTTTGAAAAATGGTATATTTCTAATTTGATTAAGTCGTTTTGTTTCGCTACATAAAGTAATTCATTTAAATCCATATCAATAACCTTTTTAGTCTTACCGTTCTCAACTTGAGCTTTATCTATATTTACAGATTTAATTTTATCAAGAAGTATAGCTTCTAATATACTTCCACTTAAAATAATAGAAGCTTTATTCTGTCCTAATAAACAAGCTAAAGCGTTTTCTTTTATATCTCTTTTTAACATAACAGACAATTCAGGAGTCTTTATCTTATCCAAACATTTGATTAAATCGCTATTATAGCCTATAGAAGATAAATTTTCGGTAGAAAGCACTTTACTCATCTCAAGAAGTTCTAAGTCATCTTTGATTGTGTTATCCAACTCCGGTATATAATTTAAAATTTTAGGGTTAATAGTATAAACGTTACTTTTGGTATCGTAATTATGCTTTGTCACCTTTAATATATAGCTCTTTTCTAAAAAATCATCCAATAGGCTCTTCGCCTGATTTTCATTCATTTTCATATAAATCGGAAGTTGTCTATAGCTACAAACAATATAGTTGTTCTCATCTCTTTTTTGAGAAAAATCTAATAATTTTTGCTTTACAAAAATACCTTCATTTTGAAAGTTTTTAAAAGCCTCATTATATATAGATTTCCTTTTGTTCTCATCATTTACCTTTTTCTTAACTCTATCGAAATTTCCTTTTGCAATTTCATCATTTGGTTCTTTTTCTAACGCTTTATTCAAAAGTTCATATGATTTCTCAATATTACCTTCGCCTTCATAAATTAGGCTCAAATTATTATAAACCCCACTTCCAGTTTCAGTTTTATTAACCAAAAGCTCATATAGGCGTTTAGCTATCTTATTCTGCTTTTCCTCAGCATATGAAAATGCAATCTCAAAAACACTTTCCGTTTTCTCAATTTCGCTAATAGGAAACAATGAGGAAATCTCGACGATTTCTTTGTACTTATCACTCTTCCAAAGTCTTTCTACTATTGCTGGCACTAATCCACTACATACATTATGTATAAAGCACTCATTTTCATGTAATTTGGTCTTTAAGAAGTCCACCATATCCTTGAATGCATCATCTCCACAATCACATATATATGAAGCATCTACTGTATCATCCTCGTCAATAGTGTAAAATGTGCTTAGTAATTTAAAATGATATTCAAATACTTTTAAGTAGCTTCTTTTCTCAGTCAAAACACTACATATTACTTGATAAAACACCTTATCATTAGGGAAGTATTTTATAGCACTTTCAATATCTTTTACTTCTGACATACCAAGTTTTATATCTTCCTCAAATTCTTTCGCTGAATGCAAAAATAATACTCTAAGACCTTTTGCTTTTACCAATAACTGTCTATTCCCTTTAGCTATTTCAATAAGTTTAGAGAAAATCTTCTCAAAAACTATTGTAAAACTTAGCGGGAAAAGACCACTTGGAAATGGAGGGTAATTTTCGAGTACATACCCTGATGGTATTTTTTCAAAGCACTTAATAGCTTCCAGCTTGTTCTCTTCACATAAATACCAATAACAAAGCCCTAGAAAATGCTTATATCCTAGAGAATTCTTTATATCATGTTCAACAAGGCTGTCTAAGATGCCTTTTGATTTATCATTATAAGATTTATTTCCAGTTAACATTATAGAGAAAGCATACGCTAGGTCCCATGCATACTTGTATGTATTATCATCCATTTTAGAAAAATCATTGCGCAAATAAACTTCTATTGCCTTTTCATATTTCTCTTCCTCAAAACAAAGTGTAAACATTTGTTCTTGTATATCCCAGTCAAACAGGTTCTTTTTGCATATTTCATCATACACACTGTCCTTTTCATCTTTCTCTGAACAGGTTAATAAATACTTGTAACAACATATACTTTGAGGAAATAATTTTAGAGCTTTTTTTAGCATACTTACTGATATTTGTTTATCTCTTTCAAATATCGCAAGCCTATAGTATGCATAATCTTTTGGATAATCACTTTCAATAACATACCCGTAATATTGTTTGGCTTTTCTTCGTGAAACTTCGTCATATCGAAATTCATCATTAATGTATGCTTTTATATAGTAAGCCCTTATTAATTCCTTCCCTGATAGGCTGCTTATTAATATATCTAACTCTTTCTCAGCATTATCATATTCCTTAGCATCTATAATTTCTATTATTTCATCAAACGACTTCACATTTACCACCCTCTATTTCATCAGACTTCTCCTGTGTACCTTTATATGAACGAGTAAACTTTATTACACTAATCGACTTATTACTATTTTACCATTATGTGCCACTAATCTAAAGACAAAATTTTTGCATTATTAAATAATAAAGAGGGAGTTTGCCAAAACACTCCCCTACAAAATAATACTAGCTTTTCATTACCCTTGATATATTTTTTTCTGTTCAATTATTTGATTATGGTTTTCCCACTATAATGCACTACATCAGCTTCATTCAAAGGATATCCTGCCAAGACTAATACTTGCGTCTGGTCATTATTCAACAGCCTTGCTCTTCCCACAGCCTGTAAAAGTTCCGTTTCTACTGCATACTTCTGAACTAGCTGCAATATAGGGTCATTAAAGCTTGCATACCTCTTTCTAAACCCATTGACTTCTTTCTTACCAGTTTCAACCTCTGACATTACATCGAAGGTATTCCCAAATATAAGTAGTCCCATCATTCTGTAGCTGTCTACAGGATAGTTAGGTGTACCAAGAATAAGCATATGCTTTCCCTTCAAATGGTCATACCCAGAACAGTTGCCAAAGTATGTCCGTTCATCTACATTCAAGCCCATTTCCTGCAAAGCTGTCACAAACTCCTTTTCGCTGTCCGGTGAATATGTCAAAACTGTATAATCTATTATTGATTTTCCTTGACTCTCCAAAACATCACAAATTCCATGAACCAAATTGCCCATATCCATTCTTGCAATATATGACCTGCTGTAAGATTTGTCCAGATACTGAATTAAGCTACCACCATCATGAGCGTTACCCATATCAAAAAACTTAGCTTCTGGTGAAACTGCCTTATAAATTCCCTCATTTGCAGTTGCCGACAGTATCAAAGATGGCTTACTGGGCAGTCCAGCTCTTTTGCCATAGATGATACCATCTTCAACTTTCAAAAGGTAATCAGCGGTAAAGATACCCATAGTTGCAATGTCAACAATTCTTGTCGAAATACTATGAAGGTTTTGAATATGCCGTATTTCTTCATCAGCAACCTTAATCCCTGTTAAATCCAAAACCACTTCGTTATTATCCTTGAAAGACTTTAATGCTGTAGTTATTTCCGGTACTTGCTGTCCATTAAAATGACCGTATATCATTTCAACAATACTTTCAAAGCTGCTGTAGCCGATTCTACCTTGCTCCATTGAAGTCCAGATAATATCTTCATCATAAATAATAATGTCGTATCCTTCTGGATTAATCAAAATATCTCTATGGGTTGTTGCAATAAGGCTCTGATGTTTTATGTTCCTCAAATCATGCTCATAGGCTTTACAAGGCTCATGTAAAGGGTCTTTTTTATCTCCTGTGTGCTTCTTCAATTCCTTCAAATACAGCAATTTAGCCTGTTTATAGAGTTTCTTTGAATATAGCAACTCAATTTCATGCTGCACTTCATTTTGGAAGTCCACCATTTGAGGTTTGCCCCATACATACAGACCTTTTTCTTCACATCTGTTAATGAATTCATCCTTAAGCTTATGAGTTGGCATGGCAAAAGCCACCTTCTTGTTAAGGCTACTCCAGTCAAAGGATGTCAGTATTTCAGTTTTACCTACACCTGTTGGTGATTTTAATACATACAAGCCTTTTTTGACCTCTGAAATTTCTTTCATAATATCTTCAAAACTTTTTTGAGTCTTATCTCTTACTTGTTTTACTGACTGCCTTAATTTCGGTTCCGTACCAACATATTCAATTACATTCATCCTACTGTTTTTCAAATAGTCATATGAACTTTTGTATCCCTGTTGAATTAGTCCACATTCATTATAGTAAGGGCAGACATCAGCATTACAATTCTGTGGCAGATATTCAGCTTTGGCACATTGAGTTACTGCTGTTTTAAGCTTGGATTGCAATTGTACCTTGTTCTGATAATGTCCAAGGCTGCCGGATATTCTCTCAACTGCTCCTTTGAAAGTATAGAGATTGGTAACAAGGTGAAATAATTGGGGATGGTACAGCCAGTGCTTGCCCTCTTCAAACCTACTGAACAAAGTACACTCTTTAAATCCTTCCAGTCCTACCTGCTCAAAACCATAATTAGCAGTAATAGACTCCGGGGAATATGATTTCTCAATATCAGTATATGCAGTACCCTTTCTGCCTCTCTTTTTAAATGCAAGGCTTTCCATAGTCCAATTAGGTACAATACTTTCGTTAGAAACAGAGATATCCAGTACACCATTTATAATATTAAGTCCTACCTTTGCTGCAATATCCTGTAGAACTCTGCTTTTCTGCTGTTTCGACACCTTATCCAATTCACTAATAAAGGCAGTATAAAGGTTTACAAGACTTACAGGTTTGTTAGTACCTTCAACAACTCCTTTTCCTCCAAAATATAGCCTTGCAGGGTCAATACATTGTTTATCTGAGGGAAGTACCTGCATAAACAGTAAATATAAAAGTGAAACCATCCTTCTGTCAGTAATAACAACCGGGAGTTCAAATATTATCCGGTGCTTCTGCTTTTCCTCTTTATATGAAAATGATTTATAAATACCAATATAATCAAGTTCATAAAAGCTGAGCCTGTCTTTAGTATGCTGGATAGTCCAGTTCTCAACATTATCAATATCAATAGCAATAATATGGAGTTCCTTAAAATGGTCATTACCTGTGCCACCTTCATTGAAAACAGCAGGCTTGAAGCTGTACCCATCTTCACCAACTTTATAAAGAAGCTCAGCAGCCGTCATTTCTTGAAGGTGTAAAGCAGGGTTTTCTTTAAATCTCTTCTGAATTATTGCCGTTGCTTGTCCTGTTGGTTTCTTAGAGTATCCAACTGTATCAACCGTACACTTTATTTTTCTATAAATGTCTATCAACTGCTTTACACCTCCTTGAAACTTAATATAGGGGAGGAAGAGGGATTTATTTCCCTCTTTTGTTCAACTCTGCTTCATACATAGCTTTTAAGACTTTTTGCTCTTCTATAAAAGGGTCATTATACATTGGGTCTCCTTCTTTAATTTCTCCCTCAGCAATAAATTTCTCATATGCGTTAATCCAGCCATCACATCTGGCAATTCTCTCTATAATAATTTTGTCTGAAATTATTGCTATACCATTGGTATCCTCTAATTCCTGTAATTCAGTTTCTATCCTTTCTATTTCATAACAGAGTCTATCATAATCACCTTCTGGCATTTCAATATCAGCATATAAATCCTCATAGAGATGGTCAGTATGCCTTAAACAGCTTAAAATCTCATGTAAATAAGAGTATTCACTCATTAATTTGTTTATTTCAATAGTATTCATTGTAAATAACCTCCAGCAATAATTTTTGATTTGTTTAAGAGAAGGTACAATTTTCTGAGACTCTGAGATAGTATTATAATAATAAATATATAAGAACATCTTGAAGTCTCAATTTTTTGTACCTTCCTTTAATCCTGCAACTAAAAAATATAGATACTATTCATTACTGTGTTCATTTTTAATTACATAGGGAACAAGTAGAAGACCTGCCAGTGTTACTATAGTAATTAAGAGCATTAAATTCACCTCCTCAGCCTTCCTCTGCTTTTTCTTCATCAATGACTGTGTAATTATCAGTATCAATGATTTCAACAATGAATTCTTTCTTAGTGACTTCAACTTCTCTTTTTTCTTTAAATTCATCCGGTGCCTTATTCAGCAGGAAGAATTTGACCATGCTTGGGTCTGGCTCCAAAACTTTCTCATATTCAACTATTGTCCCATTGGATAATACCTTTTGTGCTTTCACAACCCTTGGCAGACACATCATATAAAGTGACTGCTTTACCTTTTCTGTCTTGGCATTTTCTGCATTATCAACAACTGCCTGTAACTCTGGGTACTTTTTGATAATGTGATACCAGTTTCTTCTATCAACACCTAGCCTCTGGCAGATTTCTGATACAGTCAAACCATCAACAATCATCTGGTAAATGTTTGGCAGGTTCTGGAGTACTATCATTGTAATCCTGTTCTTGTTCTTCACTGGCTCTACTTCCTGATTATCCATATTTTCAATAAATCTCTCAAAATCCTTGTCTTTCATGTCAATTCCTCCTTCAAATTTTTAGTTTATTAACAGCATTTCACAAACCGTTTGTCCTTTTCCGGTGTTTTCATGCTCTAAACTATTGATAACAGTAGCTTTAATGGCTTTAAGCTGCCATCATATCTCCTGATTTCATAAGATAATTGAGAAATGTTCAAATACTGCAAATACCCTATACTTCATAATTAGAGCTATTTCTTCATTCGTGACATTCTCTATACTTATTCCTCCAGAAAATTCAGTCGTATGTGGCATAGTGTTGAAAGTAATTATTAATTTTTCTGTACCTGTACTGATTAGCCCAGCATCACCACCTTTACTAATCCCTTCAGGTTTTTTTCTGTTTTGTGACATCAGTAATCGAAAACTATAAAACTTCTTTCTCTATACTGATATATCCTGAAATTATTTTCACTTGTGACATTTCCTCATTTGAAATTCCATAGTATTTTGTATTCCAGCAATACTATTAAGTCCAGAAGCTTTGTTCATTTGTGACTTTCTAAAAACCTTATATTAATAAGCTCAAAGCTTTTTTGATTTGTAACTAGTATTTTATTGAAAAATTGAAAATTATCTAAACCCAGTCTATAAATATCCTTCTAGGGCAAAAATGAAAGCTACCCATCCAAATACACTGGAAGAAGTAGCCGCTGAATATAGTAAGTATATATATTAATAAGAAGACCTTTCCAACAATAAGACTGTTCAGAGAATTTCTACCGGAATAAAAAAGAGAAGCGGTTAAGCTTCCCTGTGAGTAACACTATACTATTTAACTTTTATCTTTGTCGGTGACTGTAATCTGTTGAAGAGATTGAAACTGTCTGTATTCTGCAAGGCTTCAACACCATATAGATTACTATAATGTTGGCTCATTTGTAAGGTTTGATGACCAAGAACTTTCTGGAGTCTAAAGATGTCTCCCCCCTGCATAACCCGATTCTTGGCAAAAGTATGCCTAAACAGGTGGGCTGATGTCTTGGATACACCTCTACTGCGGTTATAAAACATTATAGCATGTGAAGCACTGTGGGGATGCAACTGTACACCTAATTCGCTACAGAATAAATAGTCTTCTCCAGTACCTTTCCTTACATCCAAATAATCTTGAATAATGCTTATCAAATTTTGTGGAAGAGGGTTAATCTGCGGCTGCTTGTTCTTTGTGTGCCGGAAAGTTACATAGGCATTATCAAAGTCAATATCTGCTATCCTGACATTAATTAACGTAGAAATCCTGCAACCAGTACCAACAAGGAAATTAACAATACACCAGTTCCTATACTCAGCAAAGGAGCAATGCTTTACATCAGGTTTCCTCAGTAACATCCTCAGTTCTTGTTCTGTATAACAGTCTTTAGTGGTTTCCTGCACTTTCAAGAATGTAATTTTGACAGCATTGATATAACCCTGCTCATTCAAAAACTTCATAAAAGCCTTTAAATGTCTTAAACCAGTATTAATTGTTGTGGGATTGTCCAAGACCTCTTGTAGATGTGAAACATAGTCATAGATAGTATTCTGGGTTAGCAGCATGATATCTGTATCATCCCCAAAATACTGAAAGAACTTTGCCAAGTGATGTCTGTAACTCTTGATTGTAGCTTCTGAAAGATTTTTCCTTTTACAATGCTTAAGAAACTCCTCAAAGCAATTTGATAATGTTGTTACTTCCTGTTTCTGAACAGCCATTTTAATTCTTGCCATAATTTTAGTCCACCCTTTCACCAATGGATTATTTGCCGTCAACAGAAAGTCCAGAGGTCAAGGGTATAAAAGTAAAAAACCCTGTAACTGTGTAGTTACAAGGTTCTTAAGAAGTTTGGTGCCGAAGGCCGGACTCGAACCGGCATGTACTCACGTACGCTGGATTTTGAGTCCAGTGCGTCTGCCAATTTCACCACTTCGGCATATTTACTTAGCAAACTTAACTTTGCTAAGATAGTATACCATCTGGTGAAAAAAAAAGCAATACCTTTTTTGAAAAATTATGTTCCTGCAGATGATTCTGCAGCTATTGCTGAGTGTATGGCCTTTATTGTGTTTGGTAATAGGTCATCGTTTGTAGTATAGTACTTACCCTTGGCGATAAGTTTCAACTTGTCTGAAATTGTCTTTATTTCTGCCTTTGTAAGTATCAAGCTTTGGGCCTTGCAGGCAACAATTATGCTGGACATAAAAATTAAAGAGATTTCTTCATTTTTTCCATCAAGCAGTACATCTCTAACTTGCTGCTCTGCAATCCTTTTATCTTTATCGTTGATTACTGGATATCTCTTCAACGGAATAAAGCCAAGAAATCTTTTTTCGTCTTCTCTTACAATTCCATTATCTATAAAATTATAAAGAATCTCTTTTCTTATGCTGGCTTTAAATCTTACAAAGCTATATATCCATTTGTTTAGTGTCTTTGCATTTTTTATTTCTTCAAATGCTCTATCTAGTATAGGATCTCCTGTAGAAGATTCATCAATAATAAATAGCTTTTTACCCTGAACTTCAATTTTTTTTCTGCTAATTAGTTCATATAGCAGTGCTGACGAAAGCCCGTACCTTTTCAAATAGGTAGCTCTTGAAAAGGTCTTGCCGCTTTCATTTTGCAGCGATAATAATATTAGTTTTTCCGCCATATTTGGCATAAAACCACTCCCTGTCAAAGCATGGTATAGTTTGAAACAATTAACTTGAAATTATTTATTGCTTCACTTTAGATTTTGTCATTTTTGTTATCATCCTCTAAAGAGGCGGGTTTTGATTTCCGCCTCTTTTGGATTGATTCATGCAGGATAAACTCTATCTGGCCATTAATTGACCTGAATTCTTCCTCGGCCCACCTGCTTAATTCTTCCCAAGTTTTTGGGTTTAGCCTTAATAGTACAGTTTTTTTCTCTGCCATTTTTAATCACAACCTTAATTATGAAGTGTTCCTGTATTAATTACCGGTTGGGTTGAACGTTCACCACACAGCACTACTAATAGATTGCTTACCATAGCTGCCTTTCTTTCTTCGTCAAGCTCAACTATTCCATCTTCATTAAGTTTATCAAGGGCCATTCTAACCATTCCTACAGCACCCTCAACAATTTTCTGTCTGGCAGCAATTATAGCAGATGCCTGTTGACGCTGTAACATTGCAGCAGCGATTTCCGGTGAGTAAGCCAAGTGACTGAGTCTTGCTTCTTCAACAATAACACCGGCTTTACCAAGTCTTTCTTGAAGTTCCTTTTTCAAGGCTTCTGAAACTTCATCAGCACTGCCTCTTAATGAGATGTTGTGAGTTTGATCGGTTATGTCATAGGGATACATTCCTGCTATATGCCTGATTGCAGATTCACTCTGTACTTTAACATAATCAATATAGTTTTCTACATCAAATACTGCCTCAAAAGTGTTTTCAACTCTCCATACTATAACAGCAGCAATTTCTATTGGGTTACCTGCCTCGTCATTTACCTTTAGCTTGTCGCCATTTAAGTTCCTTGAACGAAGGGAAATTTTCTTTTTAGTGTAAAACGGGTTTGCAAAGTGCCACCCGGGTTTTCTAACGGTACCTTTGTATTCACCGAACAATATTAGTACAGCAGCCTCGTTTGGTTGAAGTGTAAAAAATCCGCCTGTGAATATACACCATACTACAAAAAGCACAGCACCTCCGATTATTGATGCTATTGATAGTGGTGATGGTTCTGTGTTGGTCTTTATAATTCCCCAAACTACACCACCGATAGATGCTAAAAGCATTAAGATGTCTACGAGAAACATTAATAGACCTGATATAACCTCTCTGTTTTTTTCTTTCATTTTCCTCGCCCCTTTTGATTTATTTATGATATTATTTTGATATCACTCTTATACTATAATTATAACATTTTTATATTAAAGATCAAATATATTTTTAGGCTATTTTTCTTAAAAAAATGGTATTTGGGTTTAAATTATAAGTTTCCATTCAAGTAGTTCTATCAAGGTTCATTTATCCTGTTTTTTCTACATTGTTTGGAAGAAGGTTGGAAAAATCCCTACATATTTAATAACCAATCGGATTCTGTACTTGACTTATGCTTTTACATAATATACCATTAAGTTTGTAGAGAGAATTAAATTGAATTAGTAAATTAGTAAGTAATAAATGCATACATTATTAATTTGGCGGTGTATAAATATGAAGGCCAAAATAAAGGCAACATGGGTTAGTGTGTTTTTATTAATAGCAATAGAACAGACTATAAAGATAATTATATATAATAATTTTTTTGATAAAAGGTTTGCGATTTTACCTCCTATACTGTATTTTGAGCCAATGTTCAACAGGCATTATTCTTGGTTTAATTCAATGTTGAAGCTTAATGCCGGCAAAGGATTACATATAGCTGTTGTTGTAATTTTGAGCATACTTGTAATAGTGTTTTACAGGTTTCTAACTAAAAGAATAGGTAGTATTAAAATTGTTAATATAATGTTTGCTTTTTTATTTTCCGGTGCTATGTGTTCGTTAATTGACAAGGTTTTTTGGGATGGAAGCTTGGATTACATAATGTTAAAAGGATTTTTTACATTTGACTTGAAAGATTTATATATAGATGTTTTTATTGGACTTATGATATTGTTGCTGTTTACAAAAAATGAACAGTTAAAGCAAATTGATGAAAAGGTTTTATTAAAAGATTTTTTAGATTGTCTACTGAACAAAAAGCATTATTAAATATAGATATTAAAGGAGGCAACATTATGAAGGAATATCTTATACATCTTATGAAGTATAACCAAAGTGCAGACAGGCAGGTAATAAAACTCCTTACAGGACTTAGTGAGGAAGATAGGACTCAGGATAGAAAGTCCCATTTCAAAAGCCTTCAGGGAATTTTTGAGCATATTGTAGGAGGAGCATTGTTTTTTCAGAAGATAATTAAAGAGTCATGTCCTGAAATTAATGGATTAAATCACAAATATTTGGATTTGAAAATCGAACCGGGGAAGGACGATACTATCGACTTTGTTGAGCTCCGAGCTGCATTGGAAGTTCTTGACGGTGCATTTGTTGAAATGGTTGAATCTCTAAGTGATGAGGATTTGAAAAAGACTATCTATTTTAATCTTCCTCAGGTTAAGCTTGAGTTTTCACTGGGGGTATTTATTATGCAGTATTCCAATCACGGGACACACCATAGAGGACAAATATCTCAAATCCTTGATGAAATGGGAATTGAGAATAACTTCTCAAGTATAGCTCCACATTATGAATAAAGCCATATAGTAAAAGTAAGCTGCTGCAAATAAGGCGGTTATAAATTATTGAAACTATACTTGTAGCTCTTTTTTTGTGTAATTTATGGTTGACAAAGTGCTATATGTATGACATAATTTAATTAGATATTTTAATCAGATATTTATTAAATTTTAAATATTATTTCATATCAGGGGAGTAATTAGTTAAGGAAAATTGTTCTATATTTATTTCTGTTTGTTAGTCATAATGGTTCAAATCTGATGCTCAGTTCATAGTTTACCAAATGCATACAAAATAAAAAACAAAAAAGCGTTGATAATTTCATGTAAACTTAATATAATAAAGAAAACCAAAGTTTATATTGCAATTCGATGATCTGGAGAAGTAGTATTTGTCAATGGTTACAGCGAGTTGGGGAGTGGTGCAAGCCTGACAACAACACAAATATCAAAAGAGCCAGTGAGATTTTCCCTGAAATAGCAGTAGGGGGAACGTATTCCTGCGATAAGGGTTTTTGAGTGGGTGTTTTATCAATAAGGTTTATGCAAACACCAATTAGAGTGGTACCACGGCAGCTCCGTCTCTTTATGAGATTGGAGTTTTTTTGATTTTATAGGATAAATTGACATATACCATGTTGTTAAGTAGATAAGGAGTGTGCTAACTGTGAAAAGTTTAAAAAAAGAGATTGCAAATACCATTTCAAAACAAGTTGAATTAGATATAGCAGAAATAGAAAGATTGATTGAAATACCGCCAAACTCTGATTTGGGCGACTATGCTTTCCCATGTTTTCAGCTTTCAAAGGCGTTTAGAAAGGCTCCTAATATAATTGCAGCTGAAATGGCAGAAAAGCTTGAAAAGCCTCTAATTATTGACAAGATTATTAGTGCTGGAGGGTATGTAAACTTTTTTGTTAACAAAGGGAATTTTGCTTCTGCGGTGTTGAAAGGCATTGCGAAAGAGGGAGCTGGCTATGGACGATCGGATATAGGTAATGGAAAGACTGTGCTAATTGATTACTGTGCTACAAACATTGCAAAGCCTTTTCATATAGGTCATTTGCCTACAACTGTAATAGGGGATTCATTAAATAGGATATACAAGTTTTTAGGCTACGAATGTGTAGGAATTAACCATATCGGAGATTGGGGTACACAGTTCGGCAAGCTTATAGTAGCATATAAAAAGTGGGGCAATAAGGAAGAAATTGAGAAAAACCCGATTAAAGAGCTGGTTAAAATATATGTTCGATTTCATGATGAAGCAGAAGATGATGAAAGTCTAAATGATGAAGGCAGAGCGGCTTTTAAAGCTATTGAAAATGGAGACTCTGAATATGTACAATTATGGAAATGGTTCAGGGAAGTAAGTATTGCGGAGTTTAAAAGGGTTCTTAAGGTTTTGAATGTTGAGTTTGATTCATGGGACGGGGAAAGCTTTTTTACTGACAAAATGGAGCCTGTAATTGAGGAGTTAAGGAATAAGAAGCTTCTTCAGGAGAGCCAGGGAGCACAGATTGTTGATTTAACCCAGTTTGACATGCCGCCATGCTTGATTCTTAGAAGCGATGGGGCGACATTATATGCAACCCGTGATCTTGCAGCCATATTATACCGCAAGGAAAAATATGATTTTCACAAGGTGCTTTATTGTGTTGCAACACAGCAGAATTTGCACTTTCGACAAATATTCAAGGTTGTAGATTTAATGGGATATGAATGGGCTAATAACCTTGTACATGTTGCAAACGGAATGATAAGCCTTGAAACCGGTGCAATGGGGACAAGAAAAGGCACTGTGGTTTATCTTGATGATGTGTTGAATGAATCGGTTTCAAAAGCCATGGAAAAGATAGAGGAAAAGAATCCGAAGCTTGAAGGAAAAGAAGTGGTTGCTAAAATCGTAGGAATAGGTGCTGTAAAATTCAGTGCATTAAAGAATAAAAGAATGAAGGACTCGGTTTTTGTATGGGATAAAGTGTTAAACTTCGAAGGTGAAACATCATGTTATATACAATACACCCATGCAAGGATATGCAGTGTGCTGGAAAAGACTGATTTTAGCAAAGAACTGGATATAGAATATGAATTATTGACTGATGATAAATCGTATGAAGTAATAAAAACTTTAGCATTATTTCCCCAGGTAATTATTGATGCTGCAGAGGAATACGAGCCGTCAGATATTTCGAAATATTTAATAGATCTCGTTCAAAGCTTTAATAAGTTTTATCATGAGAATCATGTTTTAAGCAGTGAAGGTAAATTGAGGGACTCAAGAATTGAGTTGTGCAAAGCTGTTAAGATAGTCATTTCAACAGGTATGGGACTTTTAGGAATTGAATGTCCGGAAAAGATGTAAGTTTAGGCAAGTCAGCATAGAGCTTGTAGCTTGATAAAGGTATGTTATAATTATTTCTATAAAAACTATTATGGCCTGGAGGACTTAAAGGTGCATAAAATATTGGTAGTAGATGACGATGATTTAATAGCAAATCTGATTGAGCAGAATTTAAAGCTTGAGGGCTTTGATACAAAGGTATGTCATGATGGGGCCTCAGCCCTTGAAATTTGCAGCGATTACAAGCCGGATTTGGTTGTGTTAGATGTGATGATGCCGAAGCTTGATGGCTTTCATGTGTGCAAGCGACTTCAAGGAACGGGAACTGCAGTTATTATGCTGACTGCTAAAAGTGATATATCCGATAAGCTTGTAGGGCTTGAGATGGGTGCGGATGACTATATAATAAAGCCCTTTGACAGCAGGGAACTTATTGCAAGAATCAAAGCTGTTATAAGGCGTTTTGAGAAAATATCCATAAAGCATACAGATTATGAACAAACTCCTGACAGCAAAGTAATCTGTCTTAATGAGCAAACCAGAATAGCCCTGGCAAATGGAAAGGAACTGGATCTGACCCCCACAGAATTTGATCTTCTTATGCTTTTTACAGGCAATGTCCAGAGGGTTTTTACAAGGGAACAGCTTCTTGACATGGTGTGGGGTTATGATTATCTTGGTGATTCCAGGACTGTAGATATTCATATACAGAGGCTCCGGAAGAAGCTTGGAAAATATAGCAGCTGTATTGAAACTGTTTTTGGAATCGGATATCGGTATAAGGAGCCAACAAAATGAAACTGAGACTTAAGGTTATCTCAATGAACATGTTTATTATTGTAGCAATATTGCTTATAAGTGGAATCATAATTATAAGGACAATTGATAACTTTAATCTATACACCTCTTATCAGTACGTTTTAAGCCAAAGTAATTTTACAGAGCAGTATCTTTCTGAATACCTTAAAATCAGTGAAAAACCTGAGGTTTCATTGGAACTTAATGTTAATTCACTTGAAGAAAAACTAAAACTTCAGTCCGGTTGTGATGTGGAGATTTCAGACAATAAAAAAGCATCAGTCAATGAAATGGAAAAGAGTGCTCTTTCAGGCAAGAAGGTATATTTTATAAATACCGAAGGCCCTAATAGAAAGCTGCTTATGGCTTTTCCTATTATAGTGAGAGGCTCTGTAATAGGTACGGTAAGCCTGGAGTATTCACTTTATCAAGCCGACAATATGAAAAGAAATCTGCAGATAACCTTGGTCATTCTACTTGTTTTTGCACTTTTTGTATCGCTTCTTTTAAGTTATCTTTTCTCTTACAGAATGATCAAACCTTTGGAGAAGCTTACCTTTACCACAAAGGAATATTCAAAAGGCAATTTTAATGAGATAAGCGGGGTAAGCACAGGGGATGAAATTGAAAAACTGGCCCATTCTTTTAATGATATGGGCAAAAACATAAAGGTTATGATAGACAAGCTAACTGACGAACAGCAAAAGCAGAAAAAGTTTATTGACAGTGTAACCCATGAAATAAGAACTCCTCTTACAAATATCATTGGATATGCAGACCTTTCAGGCAGGATAAACCAAGAGGATCAACGCAAAAAATACTATACCTATATAGTTGATGAAAGCAAGAGACTTCTAAATATGGTAAATAACCTTCTTGAATTGTCGCAGCTCAACCAATACGAGTTTTCCATCTCGAAGAAGGAGACGGACATAAAGAATATTATTATAAAAGCTGTGGATCTTATGAAGGACAGAGCTGGAAAGTTTGGAATGACAATAAGTTGTCAGCTTGAGGATGTTAAAGCCAGCGTGGACGAAGAAAAGATAAAGCAGGTGGTAATGAATATTATAGACAACGCAATTAAATATTCCGAAGGGTCTCTTATTGAGATAAAGCTTTGGAAGGAGCAGGATATTTATATTAAGATAATGGATGACGGAATAGGAATACCTAAGGCTGATATAAAAAGTATTACAGAGCCGTTCTACCGGGTTGATAAATCAAGAAGCAGGAAGCTCGGGGGAAATGGACTGGGGCTATCGATATGCATGGAAATCATTGAGGCACACGACGGGAAGCTTGATATTGATAGTGCTGAAGGGGAAGGAACAATCGTTACAATTTCGTTACAACCTTGAAACTGTTTGGAGAAAACTCACTGCTAGAATGTAAATATATTAAAAGTGTTAATAAGCCAGGCAGTTAGCGGAAGACAAATGCAATATAATTATCACTTTTAATATAGAATCGGTAGAAACGAAATTAATTATATTCTACAGTGAAAAGGGGAATGGTTATGAATAAAAAAACATTAATTCTAGTTTCAACAGTTTTTCTTTTAAGTACTGCCTGTGGCAATATCACGTCAGTGCCGCAAATGGAAGTTGATAAAGTGGCTGTTGTGGAAGATAAAAACCTGAAGCAATCTGATAAGCAAAATACTATTGATGATGTAATCAGTAAATACCTTGAGCAGAAATTTGATTTTAAGGCCATAGGCGGCGTTGTTTTTGAAGCTCATGAGCTTTATGGGGTTGAAAAAAAGGATGATAAAACATATGCTTACATCTGGAGTGTGCAGCAGGAATATAAATACACTGACGGCAAGCTGGAAAACGGGGCAGGGCTCAGCATACCTCTTGTATTGGTTATGAATGCGGATAGAGATAACAAATATACTGTTTTGGAATATAAAGCACCAAAGGATGGGGAACAGTATGCATCCTCTATCAAAGAGATGTTTCCGAAGGAATACCATGAAAAAATACTGACAAGAACCAATTCGGCAGAATTGGAGGAGATAGTAAAGCAAAAAGCACAGAACTATTTCATATCGGGGTCAAAAGCTGGCAGTAATACAAAGACTACCGGGACAAGTGATCCGGCTAATACACCAAAGAGTTCGGTTAAAGATGGTGATATTCAAAAAGGCATGGGGATTTATACCGGGCTTATAGACGGAAACAGCATTGAAGTCAAGCTAATTAAGTCTTCAGGGGAAGCAGAAGCTGCAGCTTTCAGATTTTCAGATAAAGTAAGACCGGCTTTTGACAAACTGGCTTTAAAAACAGGAGATAAAATAGAGTTTGAATATACCACCAATGGTTATGAGCAAAATATACTGATGAGTATTAATAAATCAGCAGCAGATACACGAAAGAATGAGCCGGATAAAAATAAAATAATCAGTGGCTTTAAGGCTCTTATGTCAAGATCACCTCAAATAACTGAAGTTGCAAAATTTTTAGACAGCAATATTGAGTTTGCCTCCACTTCAGATGCTGTATCAATGGTGGTTGAATTTGAAAAGGCTCAGAGAACTTATCTCTCTAAGTTAGAAGAGAAGTATTATAAAGGCGGCATACAGGAAAAATTCATTAAAGAATATAGTAAGGACTTTGATATTAATAGTATTTATGGTATTAAAGATACTGATTTAAAAAAGTTGTTGGACGAAACTAAAGCTGCAGGATATCGCGTTGAGACCGCTGAAGGAATGTTTTTCCCAATTATAAATTATGAATTTTATAAAAAATACAAACCATATCTGACCCTCGATTTGAAAGAATATGTTGATATCATGGCGAAAGAATCAAACAAAGTTCCTGCAAAGGATGCAGCACTTGTAATAGGTTTTGATGAAGTTCTTCAAAGGGCACAAATACAAGAGGAATTCATCAATAGGTTTAAGGATTCTTTAAAGCAGAATGATGTTAAGGAATTGTATAAAAAATATCTGATATTTTCCCTGTTCGGATGCAATAATACACCGCTTTTCAGCTATGATACAAAGCTTATGCCTGAAAATACAAGGACACAATATAAGGAATTCATTAATAAAAATCAAGGTAACAGCTTTACGGAAATAATAAAAGGCTTCATGGATGTTGTGGAAAAAAGCAATTATAAGCTTACAGATTTGGTTGAAAAGTATAGAAATAATCAAATTTAATTAAACTATAGAATAGTTAAGGGCTGACTCATAAGTAATGTATGAGGTTCAGCCCTTTTCGAACCCAATATTGGACTAACGAGATTTAAAATATTACACTTTAAAAATAGTAATTGATTTGTTAAGTTCTTGTGCAAGTTCGGTTAAGAGCTTTGCCTGATCGTCAACTTCTTCAGCACTGTCCAATTGGTTCTGTGTAGTAGCTGATACCTCTTGCACAGTGGCTGCAGTTTCTTCTGAAAAAGAAGAAATATTGTTTATAGCTTCAAGTGTCTTGTTTCCAGATTCCAGAATATTGCTTACAGACGATTCGAAGCTTACCATGTAATTGCTGATATTTTCCAAAGATTTAAAAATATCCTTAAATGAATTATCAGTTTCACTTACAGCATTCATCTGCTGTTTAATTATTTCTTGAGTGTTGCTTGCTGAAATAACGGTGAAAGTGGCTTTTTCTTGAATATTTTTGATCACATCGCTTATTGTAGTTAAAGCTTCTTTTGTTTGATCGGCAAGTTTTCTTACTTGCTCAGCTACGACTGCGAATCCTCTTCCTGCCTCTCCGGCTCGAGCTGCTTCTATTGCTGCGTTTAACGAAAGTAAGTTGGTTTGTTCCGATATATTGCTTATAAATTTGACTATTTTTTGTATCTCTTTTATATTAGTGTTAAGAGTATTTATATTGTCTACTATATCATTGGTTGCCGAACTGGTCTGCATGGATTTTACATTGAGTGATTTTAGTACAGATAGAGCATTTTCACTAAGTGATTTGGTATCATGGATAATTTCCGAAACAATCTTGACTTCATCTCCTACCTTGTTTATGTCGTTGGAGAGTATTTTAACAAATTCAAGGGATTTGCAGTTGTTTTCCGCTTGTTCTGATGTACCTAATGCAATTTGATGCATGCTCTCGGCAACCTGCTCGGCGGTTGTATGGAAAACCGTTGACAGACAGTTAACTTTTTCCGAGCTTTCCAGTACATTTTGGGATGAGACATTTACTTTGGAAACAAGGTTTTTTATATTTAGTGCCATGTCATCAAAGTTTTTTACAAGGCTGGATATTTCATCGCTATATTTGTCTTTAATGCTTATATTCAGGTTCCCGTTACTTGCTTCCTTCATTAGGGATTCCAATCTGCTTAAAGGTACCGAGATACTGATTGAAATAAATAGTGCTATTATTGCAGCAAGGAGGAATATAATAATTCCAACCATAATCATTGTATCTCTTATATGCCTGGAATCGGATTTAAGGTAATCCATGGGGATTGTACATATGATATCCCAATTGGTGTAATTTACATGCGAGAAACAAACCATATAACTGATACCGTTTATTGATGATTGAAAAGTCGCCTTAATTAATTTACTAGCCACTTTTTTATTAACTGATGCAGATTCAAGTTTTTTAGTTTCCAATGGAATTTGATCAACTATGTTTTTGTTTGGATATTTGGAGTTTATTGGAAATCTCTCAAGATTTTTGGATGAAATAATGGTACTGTTTGAATCGACAATAACGAAGTCAGTAGATCCGTCAATGTTAACATCTTTAAGGATATTATTCAAAAAACTTTTATCGAAAAATGCAGCCATAGTAACAAGTGGATCTCCTGTGTTGAGGTTAATTATTTGAACCACTGATGAAAGATAAACTTCATTGCTGTTTGCACCTTTTATACATAGCCATGTAGGTTTTCCCTTGCCATTTTCAGCAATCCGCATCAATTCTTTTTCCATATTTGCAAAATCAGTTGATTGGGCTCCAAGATTATTCAGAACTGTAGTGCCTTTATGTATCATGGAAAAGCCCATACAGCCTTCGATTGAATTGGACGAGAACATGCTGCTTAAAGAAAAATATAGTGAGTCGATTAAATCCTGCTGTGATGCGGTATTCTGGTCGAATTTGTTTATTAATAGCTGAGTATCCCTATTATTTTGGATTTCACTAAAATTTGCTTCAACTGAATTCATAGAATTTCTTATGATCTTAGCTGACTGTCCAGTTATTTCACTTGAGAAGGACTGGATTTTTGTCTCAAGAGCTGAACTCGATTCCTTATAACTGAAAGAACCGAGAATAAACAAAGGTACGCTTGACAATAGTACAAAAAAAAGCAAAAGTCTCAGCTTGATTTTTGCATACCTGAATAATTTAGCAATGCTGTAAAGTAATTCTGATATCTTATCTGAAAAACTGATGGATTTGAATTTTGTAAGTAGGGCATATATGAATGAAAAAGGTTTATTTAAAGTGTTTTTCATAAAGCACTTTCCTCCTTATGACAATTAAAGAATATTACTATAAAGAATGTTATTGCTAAATAATAAATGTAAATAAGGCTTACTCAAATTGTTATCCTGTAAACTAATTGGAAATGCTATACAATATAAGTTATCGTCATTTTTTAGAGTAGAAAATAGTATTTTTTCTCGATTCAACAATATTCTAGAGATTTTATATTAATGGAATTTATAGAATCAAAGAAAAACTATGATTTGTGTAAAAATTATCTGGTATTTTCTGTGTTCGGATGCAATAATAATACACCGATTACCAGCTATGATACAAAGCTCATGCCTGAAATGACAACTTTTAGTAAAGTATCAGACTATATAAAAGATCTTACGTATGATTATATAGATACCGAACTGATATATAACTTTACAATTCGGTAATCTATAATGATTGAATATGACTTTTACAATAAAAGGAAGGTAGTTATTATGAAAATAGGAATTATTATACACTCTCACTCGGGAAATACACTTTCTGTTGCACAGAAGATTAAAGACAGACTTGCTGCAGCAGGACATTCAGTCAATTTAGAACAGGTGACAGCAGTTAATGGTGACCCGAAGGAGGCACGAAATGTTCAATTAAAGGACATACCTGATACAAGTAAATATGATTTACTTATATTCGGTGCTCCTGTATGGGCATTCTCACTCTCGCCTGTTATGAAGCTTTATCTGTCACAGTTACCATCAATGCAAGGCAAAAAGATAGGGTGCTTTGTTACACAGCAGCTGCGATTTAGGTTTATGGGCGGAAATAATGCAATAAGCCAGATGAAAAAAGCTTGCCAATCCAAAGGCGGCAGTATTTATGAAACTGGTATTGTAAACTGGTCTCACAAACAGCGTGAAGCAAGGATTGAAGAGGTGGTTCAAAAACTCGGTGAAGTATGATATTCTTATTATATTCTGTATTTAGAAGGGGATATGACATGAAAGAATGTATTTGCAGCAGCTGTGCAAACTTAAAAGGCATAATAAATGAGAGTGGTGCCATTTTAGAATATGAATGCGAGTTTGGAGTTCCAGATGATGCTTGCTTAAATTGTGAAGCGGATGGATGTGATTTGGCATGCTCTAATTATATATCCGACGAAGAGCCTTCAGAACCTAATAGAATTTATTGCAGCAAATGCAATAAAGAATTGACCCAGGTTTCAAAGGATAGCGGTGAAGGCCAGGTTTTTTGCGTTGAATGTTATCTTAACATTAATGAAAAATAGAAATGTTTTAACTATATTAGAAGCTAATAATCTTCATTTTTAATATAGATAGAAAGTTAAATAAATTAACATCAACATGACAAATAAATTTTTGCATTAAAAAGGCGAACTGTATGAAGCAGTTCGTTTTTTAGTTTTCCATGTTTATGTAGATTATGTTGAGATTATGGTGATTTTTACATTGTGGTTGAAAATATAGAAGAGAATATATATAGTTAGAATATGTTTTGTAAAGCATTATTAACGAATATGAATTATCAAAAAGGAGGAACGTATTATGAAGCTTGAAAGGCTAATTATTTTGCTTATACTATCAACTATTGCATTTAGCTTGGGCAGTTTATCAATTTTGAAAGTTAAAGCTTCTGAAGCGGTTTATGGAGATTTTGACAAAGACAATGATTTTGATTCAGATGATTATGCTTTATTAAGACAATTTTTACTTGGAATGATAGCATTTGAATTAGCACCTGTAACAGCTGATGTAGATGGAAATAGTCGACTTGATTCTGACGACTATGCTTATATGAAACAACATCTTCTTGGCATGATAAATAAGTTTCCGGTAGAAACCAGGGAGGAAGTAAAAAGCACATTGGAGCCAACACCTAAACCTTCTGGAAAAATAAAAGGAGATTTAAATAAGGATGGATATTATTAGAGTTGGCGATCTAACGATGAATGATTTGGATATGGATGATGATGGGGATTTAGATAGTGATGACCAGGCTTATTTATATATTATTAACACATGGAATTTTGCAGCCGTACGAAATTTGACAAGTCTTATGAACTTTTTTCTTGCCAATTATTGTTGTATTATATATAATTTAATTATATAGTGTAAAACATTATTGACTTGTGTGGCTAAAAGTTACAAACATGTTTTAATTTACGAATTAAGGGGGGAATATTATGAGAACAGCAGCAAAACTAAATAAGAGTATTGTTCTGATATTGACAGCATTGGTGATGCTTTGTGTACCGTTACTTGTATTAGCAGAAGAAGCTACTCCAACACCTAGACTAGGATACCCATCTATAAGCAAGGATCAGTTCATCTTTGTAGATACTCATACTCATACTGAAGGAATAGGCGATGTTGGACCTCAAATGATGATTGATTTCCCGACATATTCATATTCGGCTGAACAAAAAAGGTTAACCAGCTATATTGAAGTTAAAGGTTATGGACCTGAGACAAGTGTGGTTATAGGCTCGGGAAGGAGTATTGGAGGAACTGCCGGTGGAGGAGCAGGTACCAGACTTACAGCATACAATACCTTTGCTTATGAGAGTTTATATTATTTTGATCAGGACATGAATGTTCACTATTATGTGAATGGTGAGTGGATAACTGTAAAAGTAGGAGATAAATGGACCAAAACAGTTGAGAGAAAGCCTTCTACAGGGGATGGAATTTTTTTAGATACATATACCATTGCTAACTATGGATTGCTTGGTAAGGGTCAATTTACACTTCCCATATCTACCATAACGCCTACAGTAACGCCAACACCAACTGCTACACCAATTATTACACCAACTGAAACCAGGAAATTCAAATTGTGCGGTTATGTAAGGCCGGAACCCGGAAGTTCTGATATAAACTACTATTCTGGGTTTAAGGTTGAAGTGCCTGGTTTGGAAAGATCGGTATTGGCTAATCCGGCAGGTTACTTTGAGTTTGAAAACCTGCCTGAAAGAAGTGATAAGACAGGGTATAGCATTAGAGTTACTAAACCTGGTTATTTATCTCATAAAGTAGAATATATAACTCTTATTAAAGATACAGAAGTTGGATCGAGTGAGCAGCCTGTGTTTATGTATCCTGGAGATATTAATGCTGATGATACTATCAATATGGGCGATATAGTAGCAATAGCAAAGGTATTTAATACTACAATTAATGATGCTGCATTTAATGCTTCAGCGGATTTGAACAATGATAAAACAATTAACATGTCCGATGTAATTAGAGTATCTAAATATTTTAATATCAACTCAGACAAATACCCCGAACCTTCTGTTATGCATTTAAACTATGTAAATGTTAAGGTTAATGATGATATTTACATTACATTAAACGTAGGTGGTATTGGAGGTTTGAAATGGGAATATACCATAAGCAGCGGTAAAAACAATGTTGAATTTGTATCAAAAATAACTGAAGAAATAGCTAATCCGGATGCTTTTACCAAATCGAGATGGAAGTTCAAGGCAGTTAATGAAGGGACAGCAACAATAGTATTTGATCCTTCCTATGGAGTAAATGAAAAGTATATTATCAAAATAACAAAAGCAGAGGCTGCTACATCCACACCTACTTCTTGTGTTTCACCAACTGTAACTCCAAAAGAGCCTCTGCTTGTGAATTCAAATACACTTAAATCAACACTTATAAGCACTGATTCTCAGCAGAAGATTGTACCTGGAAAGAATATTGTATTTTGCCCCACATTGCAGATGGCATGGGATGAACTAAAAAAAGTGATCGGTGAAGATATAAAATTGCAGGGTAATCCACCTTTAGCAGATAGACTAAATACAGGATTCCCAATGGTAGGTTCCTTATCACCTGAAAGCTACGTAGCTTTGGCGGGTTATGGACAGGAAACTATTGATAAAATAAATGCCGAATTAAAAAGCAAATTCAAGGATTCAGCACCACAGGTAAATGAAAAAATTGGACCTAGTGACATTATTGCATATGCTTTCCTTGGTAAGAATTTAAGCTTTGCTAAAGCATTTGAAAGCATGAGTACACCAATCAGCTTTACATCAGGCAGTTTGTCAGGAAGAGTAAAAGCTTTCGGTATAAATTCCGTGTCAAAAAAATCAGAAGATCTAAAGAAACAGGTCAGGATTTATGATTATAAAAGCAAAAATGACTTTATTGTAAAGCTAATTCCAGAGAATGATAAAGATGAAATAATACTTGCCAAGGTTGATCCCCAAGAAAGTTTATATAATACTTATTCCTCCATCATGAAAAGAATTAACAGCAATGTATCTGTTGGCTTTGATACCAGAGATACTTTAGTAGTGCCTGTTATGGATTTTAATATCGGTCATAATTATACTGAGCTGGAGGGAAGGTCTTTATTAAACTCAAATTTCTTAGGCTATTTTATCCAGAAGGCATATCAGAGAACTAGATTCAAGCTGGATGAAAATGGAGCTGTATTGGCTTCGGAGGCAACCATAATGCTGCCTTCTTCTATATATGAGCCAAAGCAGCTGATTTTTGACAGACCTTATATGGTGATACTAAAGGAGAAAAATGCAGCGAATCCTTATTTGATGATTTGGGTGGATAATCCGGAATTATTAACCAGATGATAGTCATAAAGATTATTCACATTAGTATTATTATTTGAATAAAAAAGAGGATGTCCTAAAATAACGGCATCCTCTTTTTTAAAAGTACAAATTGATTAAACTTTCTGCAAGGCAGGTTGTTTTTGTAAAGCAGTGTTTGTATCAACCTTATAGTTGTACTTAACAGACATTTTATTTCTCATGATTTTAACAAACAAGCTTGCTATTTTAGGATCAAATTGAGATCCGGAACATTTTTCAAGCTCTTGAAATGCTTCTTCAATAGACATGCTTTTACGGTATGGGCGGTCAGATATCATTGCATCAAAAGAATCTGCTACACACAGTATTCTTGCACCTAAACTGATATCTTCTCCGGCAATGCCATCGGGATAACCCTTTCCGTCATACCTTTCATGATGATGAATTACATAATCTATTAAGTTATTTATACCGGATAAAGGCTCTAATATATTTGCACTATTAACAGGGTGTTGACGAATTAATTCAAATTCATCGCTGGTCAAACGGCCAAGTTTGTTTAAGATAGACTTAGGTAATTCAATTTTTCCAATATCATGTAAAAGGCCTGCGTATAATATGGTCTGTATTTCATCAAGCTCCAAACCCATTGCCTCTGCTATCATTACAGCATATGAGGAAACTCTTTCACAATGTCCGAAGGTATATTTGTCTTTGGCAATAATGGTACTTAGTAAACCCTTAAATACTCCAACCATTTCCTCATCGGACTTCATACTTTTATGAATCTGAAGCATAATATCCTGATAGAAATGAACCTTATCGTCTCCCATATTCTTTGACTGGTAAAGGGCCATGTTGGCATGGGAAATCAGTTCTTCCTTGCTGCTTGAAATGCTTGGGTATTCGGACAAACCAATCGAAAATGTAATTTTACTTACTAAACTGTCATTGTAATACTCATTTTTTAATTTCTCATACTCATCATATAAGTGTTTAGCTTCTTTTTCGAGGGTTTCCAAATTTTTATCCAACATTAAAATTGCAAATTCATCTCCTCCAAATCTGTAAACAGTGTCATCTTTATTTACAATCTTTTTTAATATGGAGGCAGTGGTTGTTAATATAGTATCTCCATAGCTGTGACCATATAAATCGTTATACATTCTAAAGTTATCAATATCTATAAGGATTAAGCCAATTGAAGTTCCACATTTAGAAGAGTTTTTAATTTCATTTTCAAGGGTTGTGTGAAAATATCTCTGGTTAAAAAGATCGGTTAACTCATCAGTAATTGCCAGCCTTTGCATTTCTCTTCGATGCTTTTCCTGCCTGACTGAAATTATGCCTACAATCAGTACCCAACCAAGTGTCATAAATGTAAATATCAAGCCAACTAAATAGGCATAGTTTTTGGTCTCTATGTATCCCATTGTTATAAAAAACATGTCTTTGATACTAAAGGCCAGTGATATGAGCATTCCAACAATTCCAAAACGAAAAGCCAAATAAACTGCTATAAAACCCTGAAATTGCCCTACATAGGCTCTAGTTTCATCTGAACTGAGGGGTTGTGTGATTGTCAAAGTGAAATTAAGTCCCAAACAACATATAAATTCAACCCGCTTTAGCTTGGTGGTAAGGTAGTGCTTCTTGAAATTTGCAATATATTCCTTTAAGTAAGACATGTAAACCAAACCTTTCATATAATAATATCTTTTATATTAAATAAAATTAAATTGCTCAATAAACAAGAGAATAAACTGCAGGGCTATTATGGTAACCGAACTTATGATAAAATACTGTTAAGTTGTTATAAATAGTTATTATTTAAATATAAATGAATTGCCTATAATTGAATTTGTAGATAGGAAAAACTTAGAAAAGTAATACACATAGTATAATTTTATAACATTTCTATTAATATGTCAATTATATTACAAGGGGGATGGATTAAAATGCAAAAAGTGGTGTTTTTAGTAGATATGAATGCATTTTTTATAAGTTGTGAAATGATTAGAAATCCATCCCTTGCAGGTAAGCCATCTGCTGTTGCCGGTGATCCCAAGAAACGTGCAGGGATTATCTTGGCAGCAAACTATGAAGCAAGGGCTTATGGAGTTAAAACAGCCATGGTGATTAAAGATGCCTTAAGGCTTTGTCCCAATTTAGTTCTGGTACCACCGGATCACAATTATTATGAAAGTAAATCAAAGCAGGTAATGGACTTGCTTTCGGGGTATACGCCAATGGTTGAACAAAATAGCATTGACGAGGCCTACCTTGATATGACTGGCACAGAGATGTTATTTGGAAAGCCTTTTGAGGCTGCAAACCAAATTATGAATGAAATTAAAAATACGTTGGGACTATGGTGTTCCATTGGTATTGCAGAAAATAAGTTTCTTGCCAAAATGGCTTCGGAAATGAAGAAGCCTCTTGGAATAACAGAGCTATGGCAGCAGGATGTTCCTCATAAGCTGTGGCCGCTTTCTATCAAATCAATGTACGGTATTGGAGTTAAAACAGCTGAAAAGCTTTATATGCTGGGCATTCAAACCATTGGACAACTTGCAAAGTATGATAAGAGTATACTTGTTAAGAAATTTGGCAAGTATGGCAATGAACTACATGATCGTGCAAATGGACAGGACACCTCACCAGTACAACCTCATACAGAGGGGGATATGAAATCCATAGGGAGGTCAACAACGCTTCCTGAAGATATAACAGATATTGAAAAAGCAAAAACTATATTGATGGAGCTTGCTGAAGATATTGGTATGACGGCTAGAAGATTTGGTAAATGCGGCAATACGGTTCAGATTACAATAAAGTATTCCGACTTTGAGTCCATTACAAGACAGACAAATGTTCATAAGACATGTGTTACCAAAGATATCTATCTAGCAGGCTGCAATTTGTTAGAGCACAACTGGAACAAATTTCACCCTGTAAGACTTTTGGGAATTAGCCTTTCGGGTTTTGAAAAGGATTGTACTGAAGGGCAGCTGTCAATATTCGATGTGGTTGAAGATATTAAAAAAGACGATAAACACACGAAACATGAAAATATTGACAGGACATTGGATGCCATAAGAAACAGGCATGGTTTTGCTAAGATTGGACGTGCAGCACTTATTAATAGCAAGAAGAAAAGAGATCTTTAATTGGAGGAGATTGATATTGTTTAAAAAATTATTGATACTGTTAATTGTGATAACTATTGTATCCATGGTTCTTCCAAGCAGTGTTTATTCCGGTAATAATGAAATAAGAGTTAAGGTAGATAACGAGTTTATTGAGTTTAATGAAGATATGGGGTATCCGTTTATCGACTCAGCACAGAGAACCCAGGTACCCTTTAGAATAGTCTTAGAAAAGTTCGGAGCATCGGTTTCATGGTCAAACAATACTGCAACAGCACAAAAAGGTTATATCAAGGTTGAGGTTCCAATTGGAAAAACATATATTTTAAAGAATGGTGTAAGAATTACGACCGATACAACAGCTTTGATAAAGTATGGAAGAACTTATCTTCCAATAAGGCCTGTTATTGAGGCTATAAATGGACGGGTCATATGGAATCAGGCTGAGAAGCTTATTGAGATTATAAAGATAAAACCTCGACCAAAGGTTGATATCGCTCAAGATGATGTAACAAAGCCCGATTACATAGTTTCAACAGAAGCGGGGCTAAGAAAAGCACTGAATTCAAAAGGGAAAATAAAGCTTAATAACAATATAGATGTAAACAGTACTCTTGAGGTAAGGAACCCGACGATTATTGACGGAGCAGGGTATGCCATAGGAGGCAAAGGCAAGTGCCAGGTATTCAAAGTTTTTGCAGTTGATTTTACAATACAGAACATAACAATAAAGGATGGGAAAAATACCGTGAAAAACGGCCATTTCAGTGATCAATGCGGTGCGGCTGTCATGATGACCGGTAAAAAAGGTAATACAAGTGAGGGGAAATTCAAGGCGGTTAATGTAAACTTTATAAATAATGAATGTGCAAGCAGCAGTAATCTGGGTGATATCCGGGGCGGGGCAGTATATCTGTTTTCTGTTCCAAACGGATATTTTTCAAATTGTGTTTTTATAGGGAATAGAGCTTCGAATGGTGGTGCAGTAGGAGGACTTGGCAGTAGCTTTAAAGTTATAAATTGTGATTTTATCGCAAATAAAGCCACAGGGGTTATAGGAAGTCAACATGGAAATGGCGGAGCCATATCCATTGATGGCCTTGACCAAAACGGGAAAACTGCTTTCTTTGACGTTGCAGGATCTAATTTTACCGGTAATACCAGCAACAGACTGGGTGGGGCAATATTTTATGTGTTTCATAAACCTGGTGATGAAGGATATCATAAAAAAAGTACGGCTTCCATAGCAAATTCCACTTTTGAATTTAATGAGATAGTAAATATTAATGAAGGGCAAGGCGGTGCCATATATGCCCAGGAAGGTAACCTTAAAGTAGATTCATGTACCTTTGACCAAAATCGCTGCTGTAAGCAGGGAGGAGGATTATGGTTTTTATCATTTACAGGAAACTTGGACATTATAAACTCAACATTTCATAAAAATACCCTATCAAGCCCCAACTTAGGCATGGGTGGTGCTATAGCCGTATCAGCCGTTATGTGTAAAATTACCAATTCAACTATAGCTAACAATTATGCATGGTTTCATGGTGGAGGTATACAGACGACTGATGGAAGTAAGGTGAAATTGACCAATTGTATTCTCTCAAATAACCGTTCTGAAAGAGAATGGGCTGTTTATAATACAAATATGCAGCTTTCTGATGGAGGAGGAAATATTGAATATCTTAGCCCTGCTATAACATACGGTAAAAAAGTAAAAGATGAAAAGTCTGCAGCAGCTTCGCTAATTAAGGACCCTAGGCTTCTTAACCTTGCGGATAATGGAGGCTATACAAAAACAATGGCTCTAGGGAAGGGTAGTCCTGCTGCAAATATTGGAGTAAATAATTCTCCAGTAGTTGACCAAAGGGGTGCAGTAAGGGATGGGAAAAAAGATGCAGGAGCCTATGAATTGGGAATGGGAAGCGAATTATGAATATAATAATCGAAAGGGCATCCGAAGATGATGCTATTGAAATTATAAAAGTCAGGAATAAAAGTTTTTACGAAGATTTTTTAGATTTTGGGGAGTGTCCTGGTTATAATATTTCGATTGATGAGATGAAAAAGAAAATTCAAAAGTTTGTTATCTACAAAATTTCAGTTGATGGAAAAATTATTGGGGACATTTCTATAGATATACGTGAGAATTACTTTTGGATTGGTTGTCTTGAGATAATACCTGAATTTCAGAATTTTGGAATTGGTACAGAAGTGTTAAAGTTTATAGAAGAGAAACATCCAGAGGCAAAAATCTGGGGATTAGAAACACCTGCTCAAAATTATAGGAATTGCTGTTTTTATGAAAAGATGGGTTTTGTTAAGGTTAAGGATACGCAGCAATCAGAAAAAATAACTTTAAGAACATATGAAAAAATAAACAAGAATTAATTCGAAGATATGTAAACACACGAAAGGGAAATAATGATGATAAAAATTAGCTTAACGATCGAAGGTATTCCTGCAATTCTGTGGGGAGAGGCATCAGAAAGACTATTTATAGCTATTCATGGAAATATGTCCAGCAAGGATGATGATGCAATTGTAATTTTTGCACAAGAAGCAGTTGACAAAGGGTATCAGGTACTTAGCTTCGATTTACCTGAACATGGAGATCGTAAAGATGAAGACTATAAATGTAAGGTTCAAAATTGTGTTAGCGATCTTACTGCAATTATGATTTATGCACAAACTATTTCAAGTAATATAAGCTTATTTGCTTGCAGTATGGGTGCATATTTCAGTTTACTTGCTTACAGAGATTTGCCTCTAGAACACTGTCTATTTCTTTCACCAATATTAAATATGGAACGCATTATAAACAATATGATGACATGGTTTAATGTAAGTGAGGAAAAGCTTAAAGCGGAAGAAGAAATTGAAACACCGATTGGGCAAACTCTCTATTGGGATTATTATTGTTATGTAAAATCCCACCCGATAGAAAATTGGGACAAACCGACTGCTATTCTTTATGGTTCAGATGACAATCTTACGGAGGTTAATGTGATTTATGAGTTTGTAAAACGTTATAATTGTAAGTTGAATGTATTGGAACAGGGAGAACATTATTTCCATACTGACGAACAACTGCTCTATTTCAGGCAATGGTTGAAAGATAATATATAGTTCTAATGGATTAAACAGCATTACTTGGTAGCATTTATATCTTGTATATATAAGGGAGGAGATTGCATGAGAGAAATTATAAGAAGTGATGTAAATGAGGAATGGGCACATTCTGGAATTGTGGAGGCTGGGGATTTTGTCTTCTTAAGCTATTGTGTAGGCAACATAGGTCAGTCTATAGAAAATCAAATTAATGGTGCGTTTGACCATTTAAGTAATCGATTGGAGTCAATAGGTTTAACTTTAGAATCAGTCGTAAAGCTTGATTGCTTGTTTAGAGATGTTTGGAATATACCTGTGATGGAAAAGGTAATCAAAGAAAGATTTAATGGAAAGTATCCTGCCCGAAAATCAATACAAACGGAATTTGCTCATCATGGCGGACAAGATGGGCTTCACTTTCAACTTGATGCTATTGCATTTAAAGGATAGAAAATTATATTCTTAAGGAGGTTTTATTAAAATGTATGAACTAAAATATGGCTGTAATCCAAATCAAAAACCGGCTGAAATTCGTTCAGTTACTGGTAAATTGCCCTTTAAAGTGCTTAACGGAAATCCAGGGTATATAAACTTTATGGATGCTTTGAACTCATGGCAGCTTGTAAAGGAATTAAAAACTGCTATCGATATGCCTGCTGCTGCTTCATTTAAACATGTTAGCCCAGCTGGTGCAGCAATAGGATTGCCTTTAACTGATGAGCTTAAAAAGGCATATTTTGTTGAGGACATTGAATTATCCCCGCTTGCCTCAGCGTATATTCGTTCAAGAGGTGCAGACAGAGTTTCTTCTTTTGGAGATTGGGCGGCACTTAGTGATATAGTGGATAAATCAACAGCATTTATTCTAAAAAGAGAAGTTTCTGATGGTATAATCGCACCAGGCTATACACAAGAAGCTTTTGAAATCCTTAAACAAAAAAAAGGGGGTAAATATAATATTGTTGAAATCGACCCGGCTTATGAGCCCTCTGAAATTGAAACAAGGCAGATATTCGGGATAGAGTTTGTACAAAAGAGAAATAATCATATTGCAGGATATGAGGATATTAAAAATATCGTCACTGAAAATAAGGAAATACCTGATAATGCAAGAAGAGATATGATATTGGCAATGATAACACTTAAATATACCCAATCAAATTCTGTCTGCTATGTATTAAATGGTCAGGTAGTAGGTTGTGGTGCAGGTCAACAATCAAGAATACATTGTACAAGGCTTGCAGGCGATAAAGCTGATATTTGGTATTTAAAGCAACATCCAAAAGTATTAAGCTTAAAATTTAAGCAAGGTGTTGGAAGACCTGAACGGGATAACGCCATTGATTTATTTGTAAGAAATGATGTTACTGATTATGAAATAAATATGCTCAATGATGTTTTGGAAACAGTTCCTGAAAGACTTACTGGAAATGATAAGATGAAGTGGCTTGAGGGGTTAAAGAATGTATCATTAGGTTCGGATGCTTTTTTCCCATTCAGGGATAATATTGATCGTGCATATCAAAGTGGAGTTAAATACATTGCACAGCCTGGCGGGTCTGTTAGAGATGATATAGTAATAAATGCGTGCAATGAATATAAAATGGTAATGGCTATGACAGGGGTTAGGTTATTCCATCATTAAAATTAAAGAAGGAGAATTAGGATGATTGAAGTATATAAATATTATTCCAAATGCAATCAGGAGATAAATGCTCAATTGCTAAAGATTATAGAAGAACACGAGCCTAATATTTTTGACTATCAGGTAGAGGGGTATTATAAAAGTATAGGTGAAATATTAAATCACTATTATGTAGCGGATTTAATCTGGTTACATAGTTTTAAAACAGTCAAAGAATTTTCTGTTTATAAACATCCTATTATGGAAAAAATTCCCGAATACGGAGAGCAGCTTTTTTTAAATATTACTGAGCTGAAAGAAAACAGAATGAAACTTGATGAAATAATCGTAGAATTGACTAATGAAATTGAAACGGAAGATTTGTATAAAACAGTTACAAGGATAACAGGGTCTGGAGAAAAACTGGAGAAAATATTTTGGAAAACACTCTTACATGTGTTTAATCATCAAACACATCATCGAGGGCAGATAAGCCAAATTCTTGATAAACTAAAAATAGAGAATGATTACTCAAATATGATTAGACATTAGTGAATGGCTTGTCAATATAGCAAAATGGCATTATTATATTGATTTTTTTAAGAAGTATGAATAATCATTTATTAATAATATAAAAAATGGAGGGGTAGATTTCAGATCTTCTCCTCCATTTTTTATAACTAGGAATATTTAATTTTACTTAGGACACTATTTATTATAAAAGTACAGTTATATATATATATATTCAACACAAGTTCTATTACTCCACTGTAACACTTTTAGCGAGATTACGAGGCTTATCAACGTCGCAGCCCTTTTCAATAGCCATATAGTAGGCAAATAGCTGAAGCGGAGTTACAGCTGCTACAGGTGCTAATAATGAATCTATATCGGGGATTGTAATAACAACATCAGCAACCTTGTCTATGGAAGCGTTTTTCTCCTGGGTGATGGCCATAACAACAGCACCTCTTGCTTTAACCTCCCTTATATTGCTGACCATTTTATCTATAAGGTCATCTTGGGTTACAGGGCATACCACTAACGTACCCTTTTCTATGAGTGCTATGGTTCCATGCTTTAATTCGCCGCCGGCATATGCTTCAGAGTGGATGTAGGATATTTCCTTTAGCTTAAGAGAGCCTTCCATTGAAAGTGCATAGTCAAGGCCTCTTCCGATGAAGAATATGCTTTTTGCATTATAATGTTTGGATGCAAATTTCTGTATAACTTCTTTATTTTTTAAGACCTCTTCAACCTTGGAAGGAAGCTCCTTTAACTGGGATATATAATTTTTATAGGCAGAATCCTCAATATAGCCTTTTTTATATGCAAAGTTAAAAGCAACGAGGTATAATGCAGCAAGCTGAGTATTGTAAGCTTTAGTTGAAGCAACAGCTATTTCAGGTCCCGCCCATGTATATAGTACGTAGTCCGACTCTCTTGAAATTGAGCTTCCAACAACATTAACAATAGATAGGGTCTTTGCACCTCTCTTTTTGGATTCCTTAAGAGCAACTAATGTATCAAGGGTTTCGCCTGATTGGCTTATTATTATAACCAGGTTTCTGTCGCTTATAAGAGGATCACGATATCTGAACTCAGATGCTATATCAATCTCAACTGGTATTCTTGCAAGCTTTTCAATGATGTATTTTCCTACTACACCGGCATGATAAGCGGTACCGCATGCTACAATATAGATTTTATCAATGTTCTCAAGGTCTTTTGCTGTTATATTAACATTATCAAGAGTTATGCCCTCATCAACTATTCTTGGTGACAAAGTATCCTTTATTACCTTTGGTTCCTCGAACATTTCCTTCATCATGAAATGCTCGTAGCCGGATTTTTCTGCCGAAGTAGCATCCCAGGTAACATGATAAACTTCTTTTTTTACTTCAGCACCAAGTATATTGAAAACCTTAACCTCATCCTTTGTAAGGCTTACTATCTCTTTATCTTCAAGAATATATATATCCCTTGTGTATTCCAAGATAGCAGGAATGTCCGATGCTATAAAGTTTTCATTTTTACCAAGACCCACTATCAAGGGACTATCTTTTCTTGCTGCAACAAACTGGGTTTCACAATCGCTGCATATTACTCCTAAAGCATATGAGCCTTCAATATCATTAACACATTCTATTACAGCTTGTATAAGGTCACCCTTATAATGATACTCTATAAGATGAGCTACAACCTCGGTGTCTGTTTCCGATTTGAATTCAAACCCCTGTGTCTGGAGAAAATCTTTTAGTTTAATGTAATTTTCAATAATCCCGTTATGTACAACGGCAAATCTTCCGGACTGGCTTATGTGGGGATGAGAGTTTACGTCATTCGGTTCGCCATGAGTTGCCCATCTTGTATGACCTATTCCCATATTTGCTGAAGGCATATCTTCAGTAAGCTTGGTTTCAAGGGCTGCGAGTCTGCCCTTACATTTAATAACGTTGATACAATTGCTGTCAAATGTTGCAACTCCTGCTGAATCATATCCTCTATATTCAAGTTTTTTTAGTCCATTTATCAATATTGGTGTGGCTTTTTTATCTCCTATATATCCAACAATACCGCACATAATTAATTCTCCTTTTCAAAATGATTTATTATTTTCTGAAAATACTTTAGATAACGCAAAATAATCCATGTAATTTTTAAAGGCATAAACAAATAGGGATAAAGCTGCTTGGCAGCGTGAATCCTGCATAGTATGGAATATTTTGCAACAAATATTAGTGGTTATTTAATTATTCAATAACCTAGCTTAATAACCAAATTTTTATTAATTTGAACATATGGGCAAGCATAATAGAATTAAACCAACCAATAGATTTAATAAAAATGATAAGTATACAAACAGAATAACCATTTAAGACTTATTTTGTTATACAGTTACCTGTAATATTTGTAAAGTCTTTAGTGATCATGGTAGACCAGAAGGTTTCCGCCGAATTTTCGATAATTCACATGTTCATTGGGCTTTAAAAGATTTGTCCCTCCAATACTACATGTGACCTCCTTCTCCTCGTCAACTGCTGAAATACTGCAGCTCTGGCGCTTTATGCAATGTGCCCATAAATAAAGGGGTACATATTTAATATTCTGTATGAAAATTTTTATATTTTTTATTAAATGGTTTAATTTGATTAACTCTTAGTCATGTTTGCCTAAAGGTAACTTTTAATTATCCCAACCTTTCTTCAATATATTTTGCAAGTTCAGATGCTTTGGAGGTAATATATTCCTGGTCTTTTCCTTCAATCATAACCCTTACAAGGGGCTCAGTTCCGGAAGGTCTAATAAGGACTCTGCCTTCACCATGGAATTCATCCTCAAGATTCTTACATAAGCGTGCAATCACCTCATCTTCCATGTAGCTGTATTTTTTCTCATTGCAGACCTTAGCATTTTTTAAGATCTGAGGGAAAACCTGCATTTGCGATGCTAATTCAGACATCTTTTTGCCAGTGGTTTTGAGAATTTTCAAAAGCTGAACAGCCGTAAGCAGACCATCACCGGTAGTGTTATGTTCAAGAAATATAATATGTCCTGATTGTTCACCACCTAAGCAATAACCTTTTGCCAGCATTTCTTCCAGCACATATCTGTCTCCAACCTTTGTTTTAACCAGGTTAATCCCTTTTCTTTTACCCATTATATCCAAACCAAGGTTGCTCATAACAGTGGCAACTATGGTGTTGTTGGCAAGTTTACCGTTTTCTTTCAGGTCAATACCTATAATAGTCATTATTTGGTCGCCATCAACAAGGTTTCCATTTTCGTCAACAGCAAGAACTCTGTCGGCATCGCCGTCAAAAGCCAGACCTATATCGGCACCAATCTCTTTAACAAATTCCTTAAGCTGTGACATATGAGTGGAACCACAGCCATTATTTATATTGATGCCGTTTGGTTCGTTATTTATAACGGAAACCTCAGCACCAAGCTCAAACAGTGCAAGGGGTGCAGCTTTGTAGGCAGCTCCATTTGCACAGTCAATTGCAACTTTTACTCCTTTAAGATCGCAGTTAATAGTGTTTTTAATGAAGTTAATATAATCATCCAAAGCAGACTCGTTAACGCTTTTTACGCCTACTTTTTCGCCTACAGGACGTGGCAGTTCTTCAGCCTTATCAAGGATTATTGCTTCAATTCTTTCCTCCATTGAATCAGGCAGTTTGTAACCTCTATTATCAAAGAATTTTATTCCGTTAAACTCATAGGGATTATGTGATGCTGATATAACAACTCCTGCATCAGCATTATAAAGTCTTGTAAGATAAGCTATAGCTGGTGTTGGAATTATACCAACACATATTGCTTCTGCACCGACAGAGCAGATTCCAGCAACTAATGCAGATTCCAATAAATCACCGGAAATCCTGGTATCCATTCCAACAAGTATTTTTGGTATATGCTTGGTTTCAGCAGTTAATACATATGCACCTGCCTGCCCAAGACTATATGCTAAATCAGCTGTTAGTTCAAGGTTAGCTACCCCTCTTACCCCATCTGTTCCAAAAAGTTTTCCCATTGTAAAATGACCCCTCTCAAATTATTCAAATTATGAAACAATATTATGATATCTCTAATTTATATTAAAATAATTAATTCTTTAGGCTTATTAAAATTATAATTTATATAAAATTTAGTAATATTGCTCTTATGATAAAATTACCAAAATTTAGCCTATTTTAAGTCGTATAATTTATTATAACTTGTAATTACTTAATAACACAATAAAATTTTTAATAAATTTGTATACATATTCTTCTAATACATAAAAATCCACTGAAATAGTTATTAACTTTTCATAATATAAAATATTTTATTCTAAAATTTAATAAATGTTTCCTAATAATGGGGTTTATATTTGCTTATTATCTCCTCAGCAATTCGTATTCCATCAACAGCAGCACTTACAATTCCTCCTGCATATCCGGCACCTTCACCGGCAGGGTAGAGGCCGGTAAAACCAATGGCCTCAAGTGTATCTGACCGAGGAATTCTTACAGGTGAGGAGGTTCGTGTTTCAACACCTGTCAAGATTGCATCTGCCATACCAAATCCATTAATTTTTTTGTCAAATACGCTTATAGATTCTTTCATGGGTGTTGTAACAAATTCTGGAAGGCATGAATTTATATCGCTTAATGTGGTATTTCCGGTATAGCTGGGTTTTACACTTCCATAGCCTTTTGAAGCACAGCCTTTTATAAAATCTCCCAGAAGCTGAACTGGTGCGGAATAATTTCTACCAGCTGTTTCGTAGGCAAGCTTTTCCCATTTTCTCTGGAAATGCATACCTGCTAATGGATGTGAATCTTCAAAATCGCTAGGCTCAACAGATACTACCAGAGCACTGTTGGCATTATCCCTGTCACGTTTATATTCGCTCATACCGTTTGTTACAATGGATTCAAGTTCTGAAGCAGAAGCAACTACAATGCCTCCAGGACACATGCAGAAAGAGTAAACTGTCCGGTTACCGATCTTGTGAAAAATCTGGTAATCTGCAGGCCCCAGTTTTGGTATTACATTAGCCTTACCGAATTGAGCCATGTTAATGACTTCCTGAGGGTGTTCAATCCGGACTCCAATCGAAAAAGGCTTTTGTAAAAACTGAATATTTTTATCAAGCAGCATTTGAAAGGTATCTCTGGCACTATGGCCAATGGAAAGTACCAAGATGTTTGTGTCTATTATGTTGTTACTGTTGTATTTGATTCCCTGGATAGAAGTGCCTTTAAACTCTATATCTGTCAGCTTAGAGCTGAATAATACCATGCCTCCAAGCTCTTCAATTCTTTTACGAATGTTTTTAACTACATCTTTAAGCACATCGGTACCTATATGAGGCTTATTTTTGTATAGTATTTCTTCGTGTGCTCCATTATTGTAAAACTCCTCTAAAACCTTGTTGCACCTTCGGTCATTAATTCTTGTTGTAAGCTTACCGTCAGAGAAGGTTCCGGCCCCTCCTTCACCAAACTGAACATTGGTTTCTGTAGAAAGTTTATTTTCTTTCCAGAAAAGGTTAACCAATTCGGTTCGCTTTTCAATGCTTTCGCCACGCTCAATAACAATAGGCTTAAAACCATTCTGTGCCAAAACCAGTGCCGCAAACATACCGGCAGGCCCAAAGCCAACAATTACAGGCTTTTTATTAAGTTGAATATTCCCTTGTAAAAGTGGGGGAGAAGGTGTTTCGTCAAGCTCTGTAATATCATTGCTGTAAGATAGCTTTATTTTTGAATAAGTTTCAACCAGTACTGTATACACAAGGGTTATACTGGGTTTTCGCCTTGCATCAACAGATTCTTTAATTATCTTAAAGCCCTTAATATCATTTGTTCCAAGCTTTAATTTTTTTGCTGCCTGATGCTTTATAAATTCTATATCGTCTTCAACTGATGTGCGTATGTTATTTATAATAAGTTTCATGTAGGCTCCTCTATAATTTCCTCAACCGATACTTCTATTTGGTAATTATCAGCGGGACGTACGTTTGCCGGGAGATTAAGGCTCAAAGGTACCTTATATGTCCCTGTAGGATTATCTGCAAGACCGGCAACATTTATACTAGGTTTCAAATTGTTTATATCAATATTCGCAAGGTCTGTAGTTTTTCCCTTCAGACTTATGGATATATTCTGAGGCATAATTGTATATCTTGACGATACACTGGTATTCGGGTAAATAACTGATATATTCTCACTGGAAATTGTAAGGTCCTTTTGGCCTTCTTTTTCAATAATGACATGTACATTAATATCAGTGCTGCCATCAACAGGACTTATATCTTTTGGAAGAAGTAGCTTGCTCTTTATGGTAGTGCTTGAAGTCATGTTGTTAATATTTACCGATTGAGCCTTTATTTCGTATAGGCTTGATAGAATATCAGGAGGACCGCTTACAAGAATTTTATCCGGGACTGCTTGAAGGTCGGAGTATACATAGTTCTTAGCAGGAACACCCTTAACATCAGGAATAACTTTTATCTCTTTAGCAACTTCAAACTGAATTTTGACTTTTACATTTCTCTTTACACTGCTGCTTATATCCTCACCTTTGTCATTATAAAACCTGCATTCCTTTTCTATTGTTAGATTTTTATCAAGATCACTAACATCAACTTCAGCCTTAACAGAGGCTATTGACTTAATAATTGAATCATTACCTTCAATGGGGACAGTATCGGGTATAACGTTGGTATTGATTAACTGGTAGTTTTTCTTTAAAACACCGCTGGTTTTTATGCCAACCTTAAAGGAGCTTTGAATTACCTTTTCAAGAGCTAGTGTGACTGTTTCGGGTTCTATAGTTAGAACTTGAATTTCCGGATTATTGGGTATGACTTTTATTTTAAGTTCCTTATCGGTTACTGAATTGATTTCCGACAAGTCTATTGTTGCTTTAAAGTCAAACTGACGCATAGCCTCAAGCTTATCTTTTCTTCCTCTAACAGTAAGCCGAACATTAGGAGGAATATTGGTATCTTTTAATCCTATTTTTTTGTTATCCAGGGAATTTTTATTCAGTATTTCAAGAGGAACGCTGACGCTGGTTGGATATATAGGATTGGAGTTTTTATCTACCACATTATACCATAGGGCAATCGCAAATATTATTGATATAATCTTAACGGTAATATCTTTTTTTAATAGTTCGTTCACTTGCTTTTCACCTTCCATAAACTCAGCTTCTTGTTTGGCGTCGTATCATCTAAAAGATTTTTATTTAATGCTTTCCTTAAGGTATCTGGAGTAAGATTTCTCGTAAGCCCGCCGTTTAATGCAAAAGATATTTTGCCAGTTTCTTCCGATACAACAACGGAAATGGAATCGGATACCTCTGTAATACCCAATGCAGCCCTATGCCTGGTACCTAGTTCTTTGCTAAGATTAGGGTTATCTGTAAGGGGTAAAAAGCAGGATGCAGATTTGATCTTGTGTTCACGTATGACCAAAGCACCATCATGAAGTGGTGTATTGGGTACAAATATATTGATTATAAGCTCAGCAGATATATTTGAGTTGAGCTGTATTCCCGAATTTATTATTTCACCTATCTTGGTCTCCCGCTCAATTACTATAAGAGCACCTGTGCTGGTTCTTGAGAGTTCGGTAACAGCCTTTACTATTTCTTCAATCATTGCAGTTGTCTGTATGCGTATACTGCTCTCCTCAAAATTAAGAAAGTCACTGAATTTGCTTCTTCCAATTGTCTCAAGTCCCCTTCTTAATTCAGGCTGAAAAAGAACAACAACAGCAATTGCCGTTATCTGTATTGCATTTGTTAAAATATAATTTACAGTATTTAGTTCAAGAACACTACTTAAATAGGAAACAACAACAATAAAGAGAAGACCTTTTATTAACTGCCAAGCACGTGTTTCCTTGACAAGAAGTATTGCTCTATAGATTACGTATGCTACTATTCCTATGTCAAATATTGCTCTAATAACATCTAAAGGGCTTTCAAAGCCAATATAATTAACTATGTTGTTTAAAAAACTATGGATGTCAAAATTAAAGATACCAGGCAAAAACTCCACATCCTTATAACAGTATAATCAAATGTAAGATTAATAATAATTTTATTATAGATTATACAATTTTTTTATTCAAGTTGTAAGGTTATTTCACATTGCAACACAAATTTCATATTCCTGTAACATTTTTGAAATATTTATATCGGATGGTGTTAAGAGCTAAGTAATGACTAAAGCATACTAAACATTGCCTAAATATACATAATTGAGATAATTGTCTGCAACATTCTTTACACTAATAAGTGTATCTTTAGGGGTAGGATTGATGTGGGACATTTTATAATTTGGAAAGAATCTTGATAGATGGAGGGGAATATCCCGGGAAATAGATGAAAGCCATTTAGAGAGTTCTTCAATTTCATCAATGGAGTCATTGAGATCAGGTATGACAAGGGTAGTTACCTCAACATGACAGTGCTTTGAAGCCAGTTCTACCGATTCTTTAACATTATCAAGGGTAGCACTGCATATATCCTTATAAAACCCGGAAGTAAAGGCTTTTACATCTATATTCATGGCATCTATCAATGGGAGGATATCTGAAAGCGGTTCGCGAGAAATAAACCCATTAGTTACAAGAACATTTGATAAACCTTCTTTTTTTGCCAATTGGCAGGTATCATAAACAAACTCATACCATATGGAAGGTTCGTTATAAGTGTATGCAATACCTATATTACCATTGTTTTTAAGTGACACAGCCTTGTCCACAAGTATTTGAGGAGTTATTTCAACAGTATCTGCATCTTCGTGGGCAATCGTCCAGTTTTGGCAGAATGAGCATTTTAGGTTGCATCCAAAGGAACCGGCAGATAATATCTTTGTACCGGGGTGAAATCTGTTTAATGGCTTCTTTTCTATTGGGTCAAGGGATAAAGAGGTAACTTTGCCATAATTTAATGAAAAAAGGTCACCGTCAATATTCTTTCTAGCTCTGCAAGCTCCTGTCATATGGGGTTTAATTACACAGTTGTGAGGACACAAAAAGCAGTGAACCTTTGAATCTTCTATTTTGTTGTAGTATCTTGCCTGTTTTCCATTATCGAAGCTCATTTGTGACGTATAACCTCAAACCTTTCAATTGAAAATTCTGATTTTGGATTTATTCCTGCTTTTCTAAGTGCGATGGATATCTGCTCTAATGGTGTATCCACACCTTCCAAATTAGGTAAAAGAAGCCCGGACCTTCTGCCTGAACGTACAATAACCCCATACCTGGCAGCATCTAATTCTTCCATAGAATTTACAGGCTCAGGGTCTTTAAGGACATCCACACTATATGTCAGGCTGTTTAGCTCACTTTCATTCACTTCATCAAATCTTGGGTCCTGAGTACCGGAACTGATTGCATTCTGAATAATTTCTAGAGCAATGTTAGGCATTGTTGGAGAAATAGTTCCAATACACCCTCGAAGTTCACCATCTTTTTTAATTGATACAAATGTCCCTGCAGAATCACGGATCATTTCAGCAGGTAAATCGTCAGGTACATCGATTATTTTACCTTCACGGACAAATGCTTCAAGGGCATTCTTAGCTACATTTACATAGGGGTCCATATTTGTATGTTTCTCCTTTTTAAGTAATTCTTCAATCATTTCGTACCAAATCTTGCAACACAATAGCCAATACCAAAAGGAGCTTCGTAGGAATACACCTGAGGTTTGACCTCAGAGCCCTCCAAAGCTCCAAACATAATAACAAATGAGCGTAAGCCGCACTCTGCGGCACCTTCACAAAGCTTTTCATCAATATTTAGAAGATCGTTATACTTAGAAGCACGAATGCTTTCTACGAGTAAATTGTCAAATTTACTTCCAAGAGGGCTTGACCCATATGGAGAATTCTCGTTGACACGGTGGGAAAGATCACCACTGGCAACAAAAACTACCCTTTCATCAGAATCTTTTACTGCAGAGGATATGCACTTTCCGAATTTATGCAGCATATCCAATGTAAAGCCTGCGATGGATATATGAATGAGAGAAAAACCCTGAAGCTCCTTGTTAATAAAATACAAAGGAACAAGGGCACCATGATCCAATTCATCGCTTAAACCATACCGGTCAAGGGTCTTTTTGTCCATGCCTCCTGCATCTATGCCCTCTTTATTGGCATTATGAATAATTTTATCTAAAAGCTGCAAATTATTTTCAAATTCAAGTCCTACATCCTTTCGACCAAACCTTGCAAAATTCCCAGACAGATTGCTATTAGTGGATAAATATAGATAATCCTGGAAAAATGGTCCGTGGGGTGTTGTAACTATAATGGTTGTAGGATTATCCTGTTTTATCTCACTTGAAGCTTTTCTGCATGAGTCTAGTGTCAAAATTGCATTGTTTTCGTCACCCTTTCCAACCTCGGGTATCAAAACCGGTGGATGAGGGAATATATAGGAACTTATGATACTGCCCATTGTTTAGTTTCCTCCCATTGAGAAAAATGGAGTAACAAGTAACACTACTGATGTTACAAAGAAAAATACCAGCGTTATTAATGCTATCATTCTTATTGCTTTTCTGCTCAACAAAATCACCACACTTATATTATTTGATTTTTTATATGGATTATATTCCTTCCATACTTTTTATTTTATATTAATTTTAATATATTTTAAATATTAAATTTTTTAAATTAGTTTTTAAAATTGCCTTAGTGCCATTTGTATGGTAAAGTGATTAGGTGTTATTGATAAATTTACATAAAAAAATAGAGATATAAGGGATGGACTATGGTTTTAAAAGGATTTCGTTTTGGGCTGATGCTGCAATTTGCTATAGGCCCGGTGTGTATATACATATTTAATACTGCTACCAATGGGGGATTCCTTCCGGCAGAAGCTGCCGTGCTTGCGGCTACATTAATGGACACTATATTTGTAACTCTTGCCATTTTGGGTATTGGTTCGCTTTTGGAAAAAGATGGTGTCAAAAAAGCATTGAAGTATTTTGGTACTGTAATTCTAATCTATTTTGGACTTGGAACTATTCTCGGGACTTTTGGCATAAAAATAATACCCACAATAGCTGGCAACAGTAATCTTTATGATACATCCAATGCGTTTGTAACCAGCTTTATTTTGACTGCCTCCAGCCCTTTATCAATACTTTTCTGGTCAGGTGTATTTGCCACAAAATTATCAAGTGAAGGCTTTAGTAAAAAGGAAATGAGGTTTTTCGGTGTTGGTGCGGTAATGGCTACTCTTGTTTTCTTAACTATATTTGCTGTCATTGTCAGCTTGCTTCATCCAATGATGAATCAGACAGTGGTGGATGTGATGAATGTTCTGGTAGGAATTATAATCATAGGATTTGGCCTTAAGATGCTGCTGAAGAAAGTGTAGGAAGGTTAATAAGGATAGTAGAAATGCCATCTTGAGTTACATTATCATGATGGCATTTTACTTTTATTAATATCCAGGAAATTATTAATATCTATGAAATTATGATTTATATCTATGTTTTATAATTCCCTTAACCAAAGCATCAATGTCTTCATAAGTGTTATATAGTCCAATTGAAGCCCTTAAAGTGCTGCTTAAACCAAAATGCTTCAGTACAGGCTGAGCACAGTGGTGACCTGCTCTTACGGCAATTCCTTCGCTATCTAAAAGCTCCGCCATTTTTTGAGGTGATACACCATCTAAAATGAACGATAGTACGCTGGTTTTGTTGTAAGCATTACCAATGGTATATGAACCTTTAATAGCTGAAAGGGCTTCCATAGCGTATTTTGTAAGTTCCTGCTCATGACATTCTATATTGTTCATCCCTATTTCTTCAATATAGTCAACAGCAGTGCCTAGTGCTACTGCATCAGCAATATTTCCTGTACCTGCTTCAAATTTGTATGGTAAGTCCATATACACGGTTTTATCAAAATCAACATCCTTTATCATACCGCCGCCGCCTTGCCAGGGAGGCATGCTATCAAGAAGAGCCTTTTTACCGTACAGGACACCGATGCCTGTTGGGCCGTACATCTTGTGACCGGATAATGTATAGAAGTCTGCATCCAGCTCACGGACATCAGTAGATAAATGTGGTGCAGCTTGTGCTCCATCCACAAGGACACATACACCGTGACTGTGTGCAATAGCCACAATCTCTCTTATGGGATTTATAGTACCCAAAACATTGGAAACCTGGGTTATAGCTACCATTTTGGTACGTGGTGAAAATAGCTTTTCATACTCTTCAAGAATTATCTCACCTTTATCATTGATTGGAATAGGCACAATTCTTGAACCCTTTTTATGGCACAGCATCTGCCATGGAACAATATTTGAGTGATGCTCCATCTGTGACACTAAAATTTCGTCTTGGCCATTGATTATCATATTGCCGTAGGTGTTTGCTACAAGGTTTATAGCTTCAGTTGCACCCTAAGAAAAATTATTTCTTCAGGTGAAGAAGATCCAATAAATTTCTGAACTTTTTTCCGTGCAGATTCATATTCTTCTGTGGCCTCTTTTGCCAATGTATGTGCCCCTCGGTGTACATTTGAGTTATACTCTTTATAATACCGATTTAATGATTCCGTGACACATAAAGGTTTCTGTGTGGTAGCAGCATTATCCAGCCAAACAAGGTTATAGCCGTTTATTTTTCTTTCGAGTATGGGAAAATCTTTACGAATATTGCGAATCTTAATATTTTGATCTCCCTCGGAAAATTTATTTTGTTTAAATGTGTTTTCACATTGCTGCTTTACAAAATAGTAATCAGCTTCGTTAATGGAATTGTGGTAATAATTATTCGCAATCATAATATTTACCCACCTCTACATTTTCCAACATGCCGATGGCATCGCTGCTCAATACTGCAGCAGAGAAATAAAGGCTTAGAATATATGATGATAAACCTTTCTGGTCAATTCCTGCAAATTTCATTGAAAGGCTGGGTATACCTGTTTCGTTTGGAATTCCAGGTTGATGTAGTCCGATGACACCCTGTTCTTTTTCGCCTGCCCGCAACAAAAGGATATTTGTACTGCCATGATAGGAATTGTGACAGCACTTTCCATTAACCATAAGCTTGTCGCAGGGAACTATGGGCACACCTCTCCATGTGACAAAAGGAGAACCGTAAATGTTAACGGTAGGCGGCGGCACTCCTCTTCTAGTACATTCTCTTCCAAAGGCTGCGATAGCTTTTGGGTGTGCCAGGAAGAAAGCAGGTTTTTTCCAAACCCTAGAAAGCAATTCATCCATATCATCCGGTGTAGGGCTTGAATCTTTAGGATGAACCTTCATGGATGGGCAGACATTGTTTAGAAGGCCAAAGTCTTTGTTATTAAGGATTTCCCACTCCTGTCTTTCCCTCATCGCTTCTATTGTCAATCTGACCTGTTCATCTAATTGATTTATTGGGCTGTTGAAAATATCGGTAACGTTAGAGTTGGTTTTTAAAATTGTCTGAATTAGGCTCAGAATATATTCTCTTGGGCTTTCTTCATAATCGGGATATGTATGAGGCAGCTCATATTCACCCATTTTACCGGACTTAATGCTTATTAGCTTCTCTTGGTTTTCGTTAACAGCTTTCTTTTTTGAAAGCCAGTATGTTACTGCATTATTAATGGATTCAGCCAGTTGAGGGGAATTATCCAAATGGCCTGTAAGTGCCCGTTTGTTAAGGGAAAATACTGTGCAAGGTGTAAGTGCTTTAATATAGATTGGCCTCATGGAATTGTTTACAAATGCATCCACGTTGGTGTAGTCACCTGATGAAAGTATGTCGATATTAAGCTTTTCGCCGCTTAAACCCTTGGTTGTAATTTCAATTTTTCCATTTGCCACAATTAGGAATTCATTTGATTCAGGTGCACCTTCACATATAAAATTGCCTGCATCAAATTCTTTTTTGTGGAAAAGTGAGGATAATGTATTCATTTTATCCATATCAATATTTTGGAAAAATGGGATTTGGGCCATTTGTTTCGGGCCAACTTGAATGTTACTATTATCAAAACTTATCATTTCAGGGTATATATCATGTTTTTTTATCTTGTTAACTTTGTAAACTCCAGCTTCTACAGGAACCCACGGCAGGAACTTTAGAAGCCAGCGAGGGGTTATTCCTTCCATCATGGGAATGGATTTGGTTGAATGGGATAAATTACGTGCAGTTTGGGAGTTAAGGCTGTGCTGTGTTATAATTGGGTTATCGAAATCCATTGCTATCACCTCATAAATTTATTTGATTAAGAATACATAATGTATTATTAATAGCATTATCAGTTTAATATATGAACCTCAATAATATAGAGTGAAGATTTAGTAAACTTTAATTTCTTCTCCGATAAAATAAGTAATTGAATTATGGACATCCATTAAATATAATATTAAGAGCATGACTTTTTAGACGGAGGATATGATGTATTACATACTTACAGCACTTTTAATTTTGGGAGTTTTAGCACTTACATATATGTGGTTTGAAGCTGGAAATTTGCAATTAAAAAGGATTAGGTTTACAAAAAGCAATAAAGGCCTTAAAATTATTCATCTCACTGATATCCACATAAATTTGCTGAGGGTGAAGCCGTACAAGATAAAAAATATAATTGATAAAGAATCGCCTGATCTTATACTAATGTCTGGAGATTATATTACGAGAGAATCGGATATTCCCCAATTCATACGATTTTTAAATGAAATTACGGGTAACAGCAAAGTATATATGTGCTTTGGAAATCACGATTATGAAGCCTTTTTGAGTGATAAAAAAGGTGGGTTTAACAGGTTTTTAACGGAAGTAGAGAAGCAAGGAGTCACTGTTTTGCATGATGACTGCGAGGTTTTTATAAAGGGTGGAGTAAAGTATAACATAATAGGAATTACAGACTATAGAAGGGGAGAGCACGACATTGATAAGGCTGTAAAAAATTGTGTAAAAGATGCTAAACTTAATATTGCAATCACTCATAACCCTGATGTAGTACTGGAGATACCCAAAGGAAAAATTGATTACCTTTTTTGCGGTCACTTCCATGGAGGGCAGATATGGATGCCCTTTGATTTGGAATTCAAGGTGCTCAGAAAGGAAAAACTCTGTAAAATGGGGATTAAGAGGGGGCATCATAGGTTAAATGGAGTTGATATTTATATAAGCAACGGGCTTGGTAATGTCTTGTTCCCACTAAGGTTTTTATCCAGACCGGAGATAACTGTTTTTTATGTGACTTAATAAGTCAACACATGAGCGAAATTTATAGCGGAAATTATTTTTTTGATCATGATTAATTAAGGAATGAATAAAATTTTACTGAATTCTGAATAATAAGCAGAAAGCCGAGGGCGAATAAATCATTCTTCCCCGGCTTTAATTTTTCTTTTATTCTTATTTGAGACGTGCTTCAAGCTTCTTCTTTTCTTCTTCGTATCCCGGTTTGCCTAAAAGTGCAAACATGTTCTTTTTATATTCTTCAACTCCAGGCTGGTTGAATGGGTTTACTCCCAAGAGGTAACCGCTTATACCGCAGGCCTTTTCAAAGAAGTAAACAAGGCTTCCAAAGCAGAACTCATTTAGTTCTGGAACTGTAAGGATGAGGTTTGGCACTCCGCCGTCAGTATGAGCTAAAAGTGTTCCTTCCATTGCTTTTTTATTTACAAAATCTACTTCCTTGCCTGTAAGGAAATTGAGACCGTCAACGTTAAGGGGATCTTCCTTAACTACAAGGCCTTTTTTTGGCTTTTCAACGTTTATAACTGTTTCAAAAATATTTCTCAAGCCATCTTGTATATATTGACCCATTGAATGGAGGTCAGTAGAGAAATCAACCCCAGCAGGGAAGATACCCTTCTGGTCCTTACCTTCACTTTCTCCGTAAAGCTGCTTCCACCATTCAGTCATGAAATGGAGTGATGGTTCATAATTTACTAATATTTCAATGGTTTTGTTCTTATTATAAAGAGCATTTCTTACTGCAGCGTATTTATAACAATCATTTTCCATAACATTTGTGTTTTTATATAAATCATAGGCAGCAGCAGCACCGGCCATAATTTCATCAATGTTGATACCTGCAGCAGCGATCGGTAAAAGTCCAACAGCTGTGAGAACAGAGAATCTTCCACCAACATCGTCGGGAACAACAAAGGTTTCATATTTTTCTTCAGTAGCTAGCTTCTTTAATGCTCCCTTGGCCTTGTCGGTAGTTGCATAAATTCTTTTTCTAGCTTCATCCTTGCCATATTTCTTTTCCATGTATTCCTTGAAGATTCTGAAAGCTAAGGCAGGCTCTGTAGTTGTACCGGATTTGGAGATAACATTAACTGAAATTTCCTTGCCGTCTATTAGCTCAAGAAGGTCTGATATGTATGTTGAGCTGATATTGTTTCCTACAAAATATATTTCAGGAGTCTTTCTTTTAGATTTGGGCAAATTGTTATAGAACGTATGTGACAAAACATCTATTGCAGCTTTTGCACCAAGGTATGAACCGCCTATACCTATTACTATGAGGGCATCGGAGTCGGACTTGATTTTTTCTGCTGCAGCTTTTATTCTTGAGAACTCTTCCTTATCGTAGTTTAATGGAAGATCAACCCATCCTAAAAAGTCATTTCCTGCACCTGTTTTATTGTGAAGCATATCGTGTGCAGATTGTACAAAAGGTATAAGGTTTTTAACCTCACTTTCATTAATAAAGCCAAGTGCTTTTGAATAATCGAATTGAATCTTTTGCATTTTTTAAACCTCCTATTGATTTTATCTAAAGTTTCAGTTTTAATAAATTTTTGTATGTATAAATACTGGTTTGCCATAGTTTAGCACAATTTATATAGCATTATAACAAAATCATTGGACAAAGTCCAACGTATATTGAAATAGGGTGTATTAAATTTTCGATGTCTTAAGAAATTATGGTGTAGAATACACCATAATTTCTCACGACAACAACCATAATATTTGTATATTTTGTTTTAATTATTCTCTAAGCTGTGCACCTAGAATATTCTTTAGGCCATCCAATATTTTAACCATTGTCTTGGCTACTTCCTCGTCGGTAAGAGTTCTGTCGTCAGCCCTGAAACTAATTGAGTAGGCAACGCTTTTCATTCCTTCAGGAACCTGTTTTCCCTTATATACATCGAATAATTTAAATTTTTCAAGGATTTTACCTGATCTCTGTTTTATTATATCCTCAATCTGTTTAACCAGTATTTCATCCTTTACCAGCATTGCAATGTCCCTTGTAACAGCGGGGAACTTGGGCAGAGGCTTATGGCTTGCTTTAAATGAGGCGTTTTTAACAAGGGGCTCTATGTCAATAATACCTATATAAGTCTTTTCAGGTACCTCGAAGTTCTCAGCAACTTCAGGGTGTATTTCTCCAATTAAGCCTGCAGATTTACCGTTTATCAAAAGCTCTGCAGTTCTTCCGGGATGATATGCTGCAAAATCCTTATGTGGTGCAAACTCGAATTTTTTAATACCAAGGGAAGAAAGAAGTTCTTCAACAATACCCTTTAAATCATAAAAATCTGCATTTCCGTACATGCCTAATGTCAAAACAGGCTTTTCAACAGGAAGCTCGGTAATCGGCAAACTTTGAGGAAGATATACTGTAGAAACTTCAAAAAGCCTTACCTCTTCAATTCTTCTGTTGTAGTTTGTGCTAATAACATCAAGCATTTCAGGGATAGTTGTCGTACGCATTACGCTGTAATCTTCACCAAGGGGATTTGTGATGACAACAGCTTTTCTCAACTCGCTGTCCGATGGAAGATTGATTCTGTCCCATACCTTGGGGCTTGTGAAGGAGTAAGTATAAACCTCAGAAAGCCCGCATGCAATCATTGTGTTTTTTATTACATCTTCAACTTTCTGCTTGAAGGTCTTTTTACCCTGGGTAGCTTCTTTACCCGAAAGCAGGGTAGGGGTTATGTTGTTATAATCATAGAATCTTGCAACTTCCTCATACACATCAGCTTCACTTTCAACATCTGGTCTAAAGCTGGGAACTGTAAGAGTCATAGTGCTTTCATCAACACCAAACTCCAGGCTTTTGAAAAGATTAATCATATAAGGAGTATCTATTGAGGTTCCTAAAAACTTATTTATTTTTTGAGGATTTAAGGGAAGCTTTCTAACCTCAGGCTTTTTCACATAACAATCAATTATGCCTTTGCAGACAGTTCCAGTGCCTAACATCTCAACCAACTGAACTGCTCTGTCAAGAGCTGTTATTACATTTTCAACATCAAGGCCTTTTTCAAAGCGGGATGATGCTTCAGTACGAAGGCCAAGCTTTTTACCTGTAAGCCTTACTGAGATTCCATGGAAATTTGCAGATTCAAAAAGGATGGTTTTGGTGCTTTCATCGACTTCTGAATTTGCACCACCCATTACACCGGCGACAGCAACAGGCCTTTTGCCATCTGCTATAACCAGCATTGACGAATCCAGGCTTCTTTCCTGATCATCCAGGGTATGCATCATTTCACCGTCAACTGCTCTTCTTACTATGATCTTTTTGTCCTGCAGCTTTTCAAGATCAAAGGCATGCATTGGCTGGCCAAGTTCCAGCATAACATAGTTTGTGATATCAACAATATTGTTGATTGATCTGACTCCTGCTGCTTTTAACCTGTCTCTAAGCCATTTGGGGGAGGGTCCTATCTTTACGTCCTTCACAACCCTAGCTGCGTATCTTGGACATAGGTCAGGGTCTTTTATTTCAACAGATGCATATTTGTGAGCGTCATCGCCTTCTTCTTTTACTGTGATTTCAGGCTTTTTAAATTTGCTTCCAAGGGTTACTGCGGATTCTCTTGCCAACCCAACAATACTGAAGCAGTCAGGCCTGTTTGAAGTTATTTCAAACTCGACGGTTGTTTCATTAATGCCCAATACTTCTTTTATATCTTTACCCAGGGGAAGGTCCTTTTGAAGTATGAAAATTCCGTTTTCTGCAGCTTCAGGGAATTCTTCCTTTGTCACGTTAAGTTCGCCTATTGAACACATCATCCCGCAAGATTCAATTCCTCTTAATTTTCCTTTTGATATTTTTTTATCTCCAGGAAGAGTTGCTCCTACAAGAGCTACAGGAATGTAGTCTCCCAGGCTTATATTCTGGGCACCTGTGACAACCTGTATAACTTCATTTCCCACATCAACCTTGGTAACCTGAAGTTTATCGGCATCTGGATGTTTTTCTATAGATAGGATCTTACCTACTACAACCTTTGTAATATCCTCGCCTGCAACTTCGATGCCTTCAACCTTCGAACCGGAAAGTGTAAGTGCATTTGCATAATCTTTCGGGGTTACATTTATATCAACATAATCTTTTAACCAACTAAGCGGTGCTTTCATTTTTGTATCTCCCTTCTTCCATTAATATATAATTACTAAAACTGATTTAAAAATCTTATATCATTTTCATAAAACAGCCTTAAATCATCTATGTTAAATCTGCCCATTGCAGTTCTTTCAACCCCTATACCGAAGGCAAATCCGCTGTATACATCAGGATCTATGCCGCATCTCTCCAAAACTCTAGGGTGTACCATTCCGGCACCTAAAACTTCAATCCAGCCTTCATTCTTACATATTCTGCAACCGCTTCCTCCGCAGGCCCAGCAGGACACATCGACTTCTGCACTAGGCTCTGTAAATGGGAAGTGGTGTGGTCTTAAGCGAATTTTTGTCTGCTCGCCGAAGAGGCTTTTTGCAAAAACCTGCAATGTACCAATAAGGTCACTCATTGTTACGCCTTTGTCTACAACAAGTCCTTCTATCTGATGGAAGATAGGGGAGTGGGTAGCGTCAACAGCATCTGAACGATATACTCTACCGGGGCTCAATATCTTAATAGGAGGCTTTTTATTCTCCATTACCCTTATTTGTACAGGTGAAGTTTGCGGCCTCAGAACAATTTGCTCATTGATATAGAAGGTATCCTGAGTATCTCTTGCAGGGTGGCCTTTAGGGATATTCAGAGCTTCAAAGGAGTAATAATCCAACTCCACTTCAGGACCTTCTGCAATTTCATAGCCCATTCCTATAAATATGTCTTTGATTTCGTCAGTTACAAGGCTTAGAGGATGTTTTTTGCCAAGGTTCTTGCGTTTTCCCGGAATAGTTACGTCAATAACTTCATTCTGAAGCTTTTGAGCCCTATCTTTTTTAATGAGCTGTGAGTTTGTTTCATCAATTTTGCTTTCAATAAATGCTCTTACTTCATTGGCAAGTTGGCCTATTACTGGGCGTTCCTCGGCAGAGAGTGCACCCATTCCTCTTAAAACCCCGGTCAATTCACCCTTTTTACCTAAATATTTAACCCTGAGGGCTTCAAGATCTTGAATAGACTGAACACTTAAAAGTTCCTTATCTGCTTGATCTTTAATGCTATTTAGCTGTTCTCTCATTTTTTATATTCCTCCTTTAACAGATGGTTAATCTGTATTATTTCTTCTTAGACATAAAAAAACCTCATCCCAAAAAGGGACGAAGGTATTCTCCGCGGTACCACCCAAGTTTTCACCAAATCTTAAGGTAAACACTCATTACTTTAACGGGTTTGCTCCGGCATCTCCTACTATATAGTAACAACTAAAATAAAACTTAAAAGTAACATTAGTCATTCCTCTGTTCAAAGATGCAGCTCCAGAGGGAACTTCAACGGTTTGTCTCATAGAGATACTTTCAGCCGCCGATATCTCTTCTCTTAAATCGACTTTGTCCGTTTACTTTACTCTATCACAGCTTTTGACAATTTTTAATATTATAACACAAACTTAAATAATGTTCAATGGAAAAAAATGTTTTTATAGGATAATTCATATATGATATAATTTATAGCGGCCAAATTCTGTTCATTGAATGGAATTAATAATTAAATTCATGGTTAACATATAATAATGTTTTTTATAAGTAAAAGTAATTAAGGAATGGAGCGTAGGTTATGAAAAATTTTCTTTTTATATCTGATTTTGACGGTACACTGACTGATGAAGACTTCTACTATATTATTATGAAAAAATTCCTGGGTGATAAAGGCCGGGAGATTTATAGAGATTGGACCAATGGTAAAATGACAGTATTTGAGTTTCTTAAAACAATATTTGGATCTACAAATGAAAGTGAAGAGGAAATTATAAAGGCTGTTATGGACATAAAGTTTGATACATATGCAAAGGATTTGATAAAGAGCATTGAAGAAGCAAACGGTGAATTTATGATACTTAGTGCAGGATGTAGTTACTACATTCATAAGCTTCTTGAGCATTTGGATATTAAGAATATAAAGGTTATAACAAATAATGGGGTTTATGAAGACGGGAAAATAAATATGACTGCTGACAAAAACAGTCCGTTCTATTCAGAGACTTATGGGGTAGATAAGGCATTGGTTGCGGAACATTATAAAAGCATGTATCCCAAGTTATATTATGCCGGTGACAGTGAGCCTGATTTTAGAGCTTCTAGAAAAGCTGATATTGTTTTTGCCAGGGGACATCTGCAGAAAATGCTTAGAGATTCCGGAGATGATTTTGTAGCCGTAGAAAACTTTAATGAAGTGGGATTATATTTAAATCAAATGGGAGTGATTAAATATGAAAGCAGGAAGTAACAAGATATCTATCCCTGCAATACTGGAAGTGGGCAAGGGAAACCTGTCGTATATCGGTGCACTCATTGAAAAGTCGGGATTTTCCAACATAGTTTTGTTTTTAGGCCAGGGAATCAATGATATGTTTGGCGAAAAGATACGGCAATCATTTAAATTCCAGTCTACAAAGATTGTAAAAACTATAGAAAACGATAATATTGATATAAACAACATTATCAATACGGCTTTTTCCATACCAGCAGAGGCTGATGTTATTGTTGGAATAGGAGGGGGTAAAGCTCTTGATGTGGCAAAGTACTGCAGCTTTCTAAAAAAGCTTCCATTTATCAGTGTGCCGACTTCAGCATCAAATGATGGGTATTCCAGCTCAAGTTGTTCTTTGATTATTGAGGGCAAACGTACTACTGTGAATGCGGTTATGCCTTATGGAATTGTTGTTGATATAGACGTAATAAAAGAAGCACCTGAAAAGTATATTTTCTCAGGAATCGGCGATCTGGTTTCGAAGATTACAGCTGTATATGATTGGGAGTTTGAAGAGAAGAACGGCAAAGGAAAAGTAGATGACTTTGCAGTTATGATTGCAAAGAAGTCGGTAAACAGTTTTGTAAGAACTCAATTTAATAGTATCAGAGAAGATTTTTTTATTAAAGAATTGGTAGATTCCCTGACTATGAGCGGTATTGCTGTAGAAATTGCTCAGACATCAGCCCCTGCCAGCGGAAGTGAACACCTTATTTCACATGCCTTGGATAAAATTCTTGATGTGCCCAAACTCCACGGACTTCAGGTTGGTGTCGCTACTTACCTTATGGCTAAGGTTCAGGAACACCGTTATGAGCGAGTAACCAAAGTATTCAGGGATACAGGCTTCTTTGAGCATGTAAAAACCCATGCCATAAAAGCAAGTGACCTTGAAAAAGCTATTGATTTGGCACCATCCATAAAGCCTAACAGATATACATATATCCATATAGATGAATACAGGCAAAAAGCAAAAAAATTGCTGCAAGAAGATGAAATTTTAAAGGATATATTAGTGTAAAAAGAATGCAAAATTTAGAGATATAACAATAGAAAAGCTGCTGGTAAAACTAAACTTTAGTCATTCCTAAGTTTTACCGGCAGCTTTCGTTATATTTGATAGCGTATAAATGATTAAGACTTTGACTCAACAAAGGCACGTGCATTATCTATTGATTTCTGCACACTTTCTCTTGCTGGGCCTCCAGGCAGCTTTCTTTCAGAAACGCACTTTTTAAGGCTGATCTCTTCATAAATATCACCTTGTATTGATTCTGAAAACTCTTTAAACTCATCCATAGTAAGCTGATCGATTGATTTGTCGTTCTGGATGCAGTAAAGTACCATTTTACCTATAATCTCATGTGCTGTTCTAAAAGGAATACCTTTTTTTACCAGATAATCAGCAATATCTGTTGCATTGGTAAATCCTCCCTGTGCAGCTTTCAGCATGTTTCCACTTTTTACCTTGATAGTAGCAAGCATATTGGTAAAAACGTTAAGGCACATTTTTACAGTGTCAATACTGTCGAATATTCCTTCCTTATCTTCCTGCATGTCTTTATTGTAAGCTAAAGGAAGTGACTTCATAACTGTCAGTATTGACATAAGGCTCCCATAAACCCTTCCTGCCTTACCTCGAACCAACTCGGCAACATCGGGGTTCTTTTTCTGCGGCATTATACTGCTTCCGGTACTATATGCATCGTCCATTTCTATAAATCCGAACTCATAGGATGACCATAGAATAAGTTCTTCGGAGAATCTGCTCAAATGCATCATAATTATGGACAGACATGATGCCAATTCAATTACAAAATCCCTGTCACTTACTCCGTCAAGGCTGTTTTCAGTAATGGAATCAAAACCCAATTCCCTAGCAACCATATCTCTGTCAAGGGGATATGTGGTACCCGCTAGTGCACCTGAACCAAGAGGCATCACATTAGTTCTTTTATAGCAGTCATAAAGCCTTTCTACATCTCTTCTAAACATCTGGAAGTAGGCCATCAGATGGTGTGCAAAGGTTATAGGCTGTGCACGTTGGAGATGGGTATAACCGGGCATTATTGTATCAAGGTTCTCCTCAGCGAGCTTAATAATGGTATTTAAAAGGACAACAATAAGACTATCCAACTCGTCCATTTCACTTTTTAAATACATTCTTATATCAAGAGCAACCTGATCGTTTCTGCTTCTTCCGGTATGTAGCTTCTTTCCGACATCACCGATTCTTTCAATTAGAATTTTCTCAACATTCATATGAATATCTTCAGCATCTGTTTCAAATTCAATTTGCCCGTTATCAATATCCGATAATATTTCAAAAAGAGTTTTTTGTATAAGTTCAGAGTCTTGAGGTGGTATAATACCACAGCTACCAAGCATTTTTGCATGGGTAATACTTCCTATTATGTCCTGCTTATACATTCTGCTGTCAAATCTTATTGATGAATGAAAGTCATCAACAATCTTGTCAGTATTTTTTTGGAATCTACCGCCCCAAAGCTTTGGCATTTGTTTTTCACTCCTATGTTTATTATTCAATGTAAGAATACTATAAAAATCTATTAATTAACCCTTTTTCTTGGATTTGGAGCTGCTGCTCTTTTTCTTTTCTACACTTTTAGCAGAGGCCTTAGCTGAGCTCTTAGCTGCACTTTTTGCTTTGTCCTTGCTTTTATCCGATGCCTTAGCTGCACTTTTTGATTCTTTAGTTTTCTTGCTTTTAGTATCACCATTCTCGACATTTTGTTTCATCAATGCACTTACTTTCATAGGAAGACCAAAGAGGTTAATAAATCCTTCAGCATCTTTTTGGTTATATACCTCATCTCTGCTGAATGTTGAGAGTTCTTCATTATATAATGAATATGGTGATTTTGCTCCGGCAGGCATGCAGTTACCTTTGTACAGCTTCATTCTTACTGTTCCGGTAACGTTTTCCTGAGTCTTGTCCACAAAAGCTGATAAAGCTTCTCTTAATGGCGTATACCATTGTCCGAAATAAACCAACTCGGCAAATCTCTGAGAAATAAGATCCTTGTAGTGGAGTGTATCTCTGTCAAGGCACAAAAGCTCAAGCTCTCTGTGTGCAGCATAGAGGATAGTTCCGCCTGGGGTTTCATATACGCCTCTTGATTTCATACCAACTAAACGGTTTTCAACCATATCTACAATACCGATACCGTTTTCACCGCCAATTTTATTGAGTACTTCGATGAGTTCTACGGGCTTGTACTTAACTCCGTTTACCTTCATCGGAACCCCTTTTTCAAAGTAAACTTCAACATAAGCAGGCTTATCTGGAGCCTTTTCAGGTGGAACCATAAGCTTTAATATTTTGTCATATTGAGGCTCGTTCCATGGATCTTCAAGATCCTGGCCTTCGTGGCTTAAATGCCACAAATTTCTATCCATACTATAGTTGTCTTTTTTGGAAACAGGGATTGGAATATTTCTTTCTAATGCGTAATCAATAGCATCTTCTCTAGATCTTATATCCCAAATTCTCCAAGGAGCTATTATTTTAAGATGGGGTGCCAATGCTTTTACAGTAAGCTCAAATCTTACCTGGTCGTTACCTTTGCCGGTTGCACCGTGTGCAATAGCTGTAGCCCCTTCTTTTAGAGCTATTTCAATCATTCTTTTTGCTATTATAGGTCTTGCAAACGATGTTCCAAGCAGGTATTTGCCCTCATACACAGCATTTGCTTTAATTGTCGGAAAGATAAAATCTGTAACGAATTCTTCCTTTAAATCTTCAATATAGATTTTACTTGCACCTGTTTTAATAGCTTTTTCATTAAGTGGATCAAGTTCTTCTCCTTGACCAACATCAGCAGCCATAGCTATAACTTCATAATCATAATTTTCTTTAAGCCATGGTATTATGATTGATGTATCTAATCCGCCCGAATAAGCGAGAATTACCTTTTCTTTCTTGCTCATACCAAATCCTCCTCTTATATGTTACAATGTATTTATTATTTTAATGTTTAATATTATACAATAGACTGTATAAATATGCAATAAAACATAGGATTTATCAAAAGGAGTTGTTTGATTTTGGTTATTATGGGGATTGACCCTGGAGTTGCAATAACGGGATATGGTATAGTAAAATATGAAGGGAACAAATTTTCGGTTATTGATTATGGTGCAGCTATAACAGAAGCAAATGTTGCACTTCCCAAAAGGCTCCTTAAGTTAAACGGTATACTGGAAGATTTGATTATAAAGAACAAACCTGATTTTGTTGCTGTAGAAGAATTGTTTTTTAATAAGAATATAAAAACGGCATTAACTGTTGGTCATGGCAGGGGTGCTGCACTTCTTGCTGCTGCCAGGCTGGGTGTTGAAGTTTTTGAATATACACCTCTTCAGGTAAAGCAGGCTGTAGCGGGATATGGGCGTGCCGAGAAATCCCAGGTACAGCAGATGGTAAAGATTATATTAAATCTTGATGCCATACCGAAGCCTGACGATGTGGCAGATGCATTGGCTATAGCCATTTGTCATGGACATTCTTACAATATGTTAAGGCATAAATGAAAAATTACTTCGGCTTTCTACGCGGCTGGTCGTTTAGCTTTGCTAAACTGCTCGCCATGCATCCTGGATGTTGACGAGTTAAGTCAACACAAGAGGCAAATCTATAGCGGAAGTTATTTTTCGATCATGACTAAGCAGGCTATAGGGAATTGATACAATAATATGGTTTTTGAAAGGGAAAAACATGATTGCATATATTAAGGGAACTTTAGAGATTAAAAGTAACGATTATATGATTGTAGATGTAAATGGAATAGGCTACAGGATAAATACATCCATTACCAGCATAGAAAAGGCAGGTGCCATTGGTGATGGGGTAAAGGTATATACTCACCTTTATGTTAGAGAAGATATTATGAGTCTATACGGCTTTATAACAAGGGAAGAGCTGAATTTGTTCGAGATGCTGATATCTGTCTCAGGCGTAGGACCTAAAGCTGCTTTGGCTGTAATTTCGTCGGTCCCGGTTACCAAGTTTGGATTGGCTGTTATAACAGATGATGTCAAGGCTCTTACAAAGGCTCCAGGAATAGGTAACAAGATGGCTCAGAGAATAATACTGGAATTGAAAGATAAGATAAAGAAAGAACAGTTGGTAGAGACAGCTGTGGGGGACACTGGATTAGAAGGCGGCAGAAGTGATAACGGAAGGGCTGGTGAAGCTATAAGTGCACTTATCGTATTGGGGTATACGCCTTTAGAAGCAAGTAAAGCTGTAAATTCAGTATATTCGGAAGAGATGGATTTAGAATCTATAGTAAAAAATGCATTAAAGAGTCTCATGAGATAATTTAAGGAATGAAGAATGGTTTATACTTTCATAAGACTCATGGAAAATGTTTTACAATAATTTAAAGAAGTAAAAATGGTTATTGCAAAACTTATAGATAGGAGATATATAATGGAAGAGGAAAGATTGGTTGGCTGTGAGTCGCGTATTGAGGATTATGACGAAGTAGGCTTAAGGCCGAGGAAACTTCATGAATATATAGGGCAAAATAAAGTCAAGGAAAATCTCAAGGTGTTTATAGAGGCTTCCAAGCAGAGAAATGAGGCATTGGACCATGTCTTGTTATATGGCCCTCCAGGTCTTGGAAAAACTACTCTTGCAGGCATAATTGCTTCCGAGTTGGGAGTAAATATAAGGATAACATCAGGACCGGCTATAGAAAAACCCGGGGATTTGGCAGCAATCCTAACCAACCTTGGAAATTTTGATGTGCTTTTTATAGATGAGATACACAGAATCAATAGAAGCGTTGAAGAGATTCTGTATCCTGCAATGGAGGATTATGCACTGGATATAATAATTGGAAAAGGTCCAAGTGCCAGATCCATAAGGCTTGACTTGCCTAAGTTTACACTTATCGGTGCTACAACGAGGGCTGGACTTCTTACTTCACCATTGAGGGACAGATTTGGTGTTATAAACAGACTGGAGATGTATACCATTGATGAACTGATGCTTATTGTAAAGAGGTCGGCAGGTATACTTGGAATGGGTATTGATGAGGATGGTGCGAGAGAAATAGCTTCAAGATCAAGAGGAACACCAAGGATAGCAAACAGAATTTTAAAAAGAGTCAGGGATTTTGCACAGGTTAAGGCAGATGGTTATATAAGCAGGGATGTTGCACAGATGGGGCTTGATGCATTGGAAATTGACCCTATCGGATTGGATGGAGTTGACAGGAATATGCTTCTTTCAATTATAAACAAGTTCGGCGGAGGACCGGTAGGACTTGATACATTAGCTGCATCAATCGGTGAAGAAGCGGATACCATAGAGGATGTTTATGAACCCTACTTATTGCAGCTTGGGTTTATAAATAAAACACCGAGAGGACGGATGGCAACCAGGCTTGCTTATGATCACTTCGGAATAAAGGAATGAGGAGATTTAAATGAAATTGTTATTGCACATGTGTTGTGCACCATGTTCAGTGTATCCGATAAGCGTAATAAGGGATGATAATATTAGTTTTGAAGGAATTTTCTTTAATCCCAACATACATCCACAGGAAGAATTTGAACGAAGAAAAGAAAATGTAGGCATTCTAGCACATACTTTGAATTTTCCTGTAGCATATTTTGATGATTTTATGCAGCAGAATTGGGAAGAATTCAAGGGAAATGACGAAGAAAGGTGCTTTTTTTGCTATAGCATAAGGCTCCACAAGGTTGCTGCTTATGCTGCTGAAAATGGGTTTGACAGTTTTACAACTACTCTATTGGTAAGCCCATATCAAAAACATGACCTTATAAAGGAGCTTGGGGAAAAGGCTGCACAAAAATATGGCATAGGTTTTTATTACAGGGACTTCAGGCCAGGTTTCAGGCAAGGCCAGCAGCAGGCGAAGGAAATGGGGCTTTATAGACAGAAATTTTGTGGATGTATAGTATCATATGAGGATGCTAAAAGCAGGAATAAAAAAACTTGATATTTGAAGTATATAATAATTCATCTCTACTTTTACATTTATGTTACAAATTTATTTCAATAGGGTTTTAGGTCTTAAATTGTCCAGCTAAGTGTTATATAATATAATAAGAGCGAAAATATTACCCCATATATAAAACTATGGGGTTAATGTTTTTATATCCTAAGAAATTTGTCATATTTTACATAAGAAATTTGTCATATTTTACATATAATATCTCACAGCAGCGTAGAGAGTACATAATCGTTTTGTGGCTTGGTACTTTGTAAAATATTTGATGCAATATATACATTTAAACTATAGCTTGATGTCTATTGCATACCGATAAATATAACAATATACAAAAGAGTAATTAAATGAGGTGTTTAAACATGAGAAAAATTGGATCAGTTTTGCTGTCTTCTGCAATTTCACTTGCAATGGTATCAACTTCCTTTTCTGCTGACCCTGGCTTGACGAGCGAGAAAACTGTACATAATACTCAAGAAAATATAAACATTAAAGTAAATGGAGTATCAGTCAAGTCCGATGTGTCACCTGTAATAAAAGACAATCGGACACTTGTGCCGGCCAGAGCTGTTTTTGAACAGTTAGGAGCAAAGATAACATGGGATGAAAAAAACAGACAGGTTGGTGTGACTTTAGGTGAGGACAAAATACTTCTCACAATAAATAATAAAAAAGCATCAGTAAACAATAAAAATGTTGAGATGGATGTACCTGCACAAATTTTGAACAACCGTACTCTAGTTCCTTTAAGGTTTGTTGGTGAACAGCTCAATATGAATGTATCCTGGAATGCGGCTCAAAAGCTTGTTACCGTTGATAACAAGAAAAATGGAAATGAAATGGCCAAGCTTGATAACATAGTTTATACACCAGAAGGTAAAAATGATAAGGTTACTTTACATATCACAAACTATTCAGACTATAACATATTTAAGATAGATGATCCTAATAAAAACAGGATTGTGGTTGATTTGCCCAATACAAGCATGACAATTAAAAACAAGATAAACATTAAATCTGCTCAGATAAAAGCTATAAGATATTCGCAGTTTGAGGAGAAGGTTGCAAGGGTTGTTCTCGATGTTAATGACAAAGCCCAGTATAAAGTTGAAAAACTGCCGGATAAGTTGGTTTTGAATATTCTTGGTACGGGCATTTCAGGCAGAGGGGATGTAGACAGGGATGAGACACCGACAGTTGGAGCCACTCCCAAATTCACACCAACACCTCTGCAAACGCCAACTTTAACACCAACAAATACACCAGTTCCAACAACTACATATACCCCCACCCCAAGTGTTACTGAAAAGCCATCGGGTAGTGCGGAAAGCACAGAGACACCACCTCCGGATTCGGAAGACATTGGTGGGTTAGATGTTAAGTTTTCTATAGAAAATAGCAAAGAAAAGGTAATAATAGATGCAGAAAGCTATCAGGGGTACAATATAACAAGATTTACCGAGCCGGATAGAATTGCAGTTGATATCCCTAATGCAAAAACAAGCAAGGACCAACAGACTGTAAACGTAAACGGCAAGTACATAAAAAAGATTCGTTACGCAATGTTTGACGATAAGACGGCAAGGGTGGTTTTAGATGTTACAGGCCAGGTTCAATTCAAATCCGATATTGAAGATGGCAAGCTGGTTGTAAGAGTTGATCCCCCTGTATTTAGAAATATAAAATACAGCAATATGGGAGACAGGGTAGGTTTAACAATTAGCGGAGCAACCCTTACCGAGGGTGGAGAAAACTTAAAGAAGCTTTATTCAGGCAGTTATGGCGAAAATAATACTGTTTATACAATTACATTTCCGTCTGGTCAGGCGAATCTTGATACAGGTATAATGTACATAGATGACAAGTATTTGAAGACTATTGAAATAAAAAAGGACAGCTCCCAAAATACAACAAGTATTGTATTCAGTGCTAATGAGAAATTTGTATATCAGGTATTTTCAAGGTCAAATCTGAATGATACCGCCATTACTATTCTAAAGCCTGCAGTACCAGGAGAAAAGCTCGTGGTTATTGATCCGGGACATGGAGGCAGTGAACCTGGGGCAGAGAGCTTTGGCACAGTAGAAAAGACTTTTAACCTGGATATTTCGATAAGGTTGGACAAACTTCTTAAACAAGCAGGAATAAGATCTTACATTATAAGAGAAGAGGATGCTTATATTGGCCTTTACGAGAGGGCGTATATAGCCAATGACTTAAATGCAACCTTGTTTTTAAGTATACATAACAATGCGTTTCATTCAAGAGAAAAAGGTACAGAAACTTTGTATTACCCCAACCGTTCCAATAGCAAAGGATTTACCAGTAAGAGATTTGCACAGTTAATACAGGATAATCTTGTAGGTTCATTGCATACTAAAAACAGAGGACTGGTTGAAAGGCCAAATCTTGTAGTGTTAAAGGCTACAAAGATGCCTGCAGCACTAGCGGAAGTTGCTTTTATGACAAACAAGGATGATTTTGCATTGCTTCAGAGTGAGAGTTTCAGGCAAAAGACTGCAGAAGCTCTTTATAAGTCAATTGTTCAAAGTTTAAGTGAGATTTAATTTTCAAATGAGTACTGAATAAGATATAAAAATCGTTATAGAAAAGTACCTTTATGTAAAAATAACTAGTTTTTATATGAAGGTGCTTTTTTGATGTCTAGGGAAGGAAATTAGGTTTATACTGCTCAATACCACTGTTTCTCATGACACAATCAAGTATGTGATATAAAGTAAAATTGCATGCCTTTTAATTTGTCTTGTTTATCAGCTGAGGAAACTGTGATTCCTGTGATAAAAATAATAAAGGGGCTGTTGCACTAAGAAATTAGTGTAGGAGCCCTTTTTACTTGCAAAAAACAATTGCCAGACTATTCAAAGTCCGGCAAAAGGTGTAAAATATTTTTATGCTAGTAAAAAATTTAACACATAAAGATTATACCACGCACGGTGGTTTCTATCAATTAAAATTGCCGTTAAATGTTGAATGTATGATTCCGAATGATGATTCTGTAAGGTTGCTGGGTCAAATTGTAGAGGAGATGAATTTATCAGAATTATATAAGACTTATTCCCGTTTAAGGAAAAAACAAGCAACCCCAACACAGATGCTGAAGATCATGCTATATGCTTATATGAATAGTAATTATTCTACAAGGAAAATCGAAAGAGCCTGCAAGCGGGACATTAATTATATGTACCTTCTTGAAGGCTCGCCTGCTCCGGATTATACAACAATTGCAAGATTCAGAAGTATTCATTTTGCACCTGTTTCAGAAAATCTTTTGGCACAGTTTACGCAGATGCTTGCTGAAAACAAAGAAATTTCAATGAAAAATCTATTTATTGATGGGACAAAGCTTGAAGCTGCATCAAATAAATATACTTTTGTCTGGAAAGGTTCTGTCACTAAGAATCAGAAAAAACTGATGGATAAGCTCCCAACTTTTTTAAAACAAACAGAAGAGAATTTTGGATTTAAGATTTTATATGGTGAAGAAATCAAGATGCACCATTTGAAAAAGCTCAGACGTAAACTTTGCAAAATAAAAAACGATGAAGATATTCAATTTGTCTCTGGTATAGGAAAAAGAAAATCTCCTCTCCAAAAAACATTTGAACAGCTGGATGAATACATATCAAGGCTCAAGAAATATAATAAGCATCTGCATCTCATGGGGGATAGAAATAGCTATTCAAAGACAGACCCTGATGCAACCTTCATGAGGATGAAAGAAGATGCTATGAAGAATGGGCAACTAAAACCCGGCTACAACATTCAGTTTGGGGTAGATGCTGAATATATAGTATGGATTAGTGCTGGACCACAGCCTACAGATACAACCACGCTAATACCATTTTTAGACAGCATAAAGAGTCGTTTGAAGTATACTTACAGAAATATAGTTGCAGACTCAGGCTATGAAAGTGAGGAAAACTACGTCTATCTCGATGAGAACGGTCAGCTTGCTTTTATCAAACCTTCCAATTATGAAATTAGTAAGACACGGAAATATAAAACTGATATCAGTAGGAAGGAAAATATGAGCTATGACAAAGAAAACGACTTTTATATATGTAGCAGCGGTAAAAAGCTTGTAGCCACAGGGATTAAATTCAGCAAAAGCAAGACTGGCTATAGAAGTGAGAAAACCTGTTATACATGTGAAGATTGCACTCAATGCCCTATTAAATCAAAATGCATTAAGGGAAACAGCAAAAAGCCATTGGAAGAACGAACCAAGCATCTTGAAGTTTCAAAACTATTTCAGCAAAAACGTGAGGCAGCGATAACCAGAATCCTTAGTGATGAGGGAAAAGAGCTCAGAATGAACCGAAGTATTCAGTCTGAAGGTGCTTTTGGAGAAATAAAACAAGATATGGGATTCAGACGTTTTTTGTGTAAAGGGAAAAAGAATATCTTGGCAGAATGTATTCTTCTTGGCTTAGCTCATAATGTAAACAAACTGCACAACAAAATTCAGTCAGAACGATGTTCTACATATTTACATCCATTAAAAACAGCTTAGATAAAAATGTTTATAATAAAGAGCATAAATCAGTAAGCTTTATTTGCTATACTCTTTTTTCAAAAGAAAGAAAAAGAATATAATATTTTGGTTAAAATATTTCACTATCATTATAGAAATGGGGCGTTGTACTACGATTATAAATCGTAATTGCAACAGCCCCTTTATTTGGCGCGCCTGGCACGACTCGAACGTGCGGCCAACCGCTTAGAAGGCGGTTGCTCTATCCACTGAGCTACAGGCGCATATTATAATTTTTCTAAAGCGGGTGATGGGAATCGAACCCACGCAATCAGCTTGGAAGGCTGAGGTTCTACCATTGAACTACACCCGCATATCTTTTTACTTTGTGCACTTCGTTCACCGACCTTTAACATTATACAAGGCCTATATATAATTGTCAATACAAATAATAAAAAATATTTTAATTTTTCATAAAATACAAGGGCTAATCCTGAGCCTGTGCTCGGGAATAGCCCTTGTATTAATCATTTATTGATTTATATCGGTGAAATAAACCGATAACTCTAATTATGCCATATTATTTTTTAATAAGTATAATTGAATTTTACAGCTATCATAATAACATCGCTCATATTGATTGAACCGTCATTATTTATATCGCAATTTGCAATGTACTTGTTTGTACCTCTTGTTGCATTAAAGCATGTAGCCAATTGAACAACATCTGCCATATTAACAGCTCTGTCTCTATTAACATCTTCTACAACTTGATTACCTGTCTGTTTTGTTGGAGTAGGAGTGTTTGATGGTCTTGACGGAGTAGAAGTAGGTGTTGGAGTAGCTGATGCAGGGCTATACTTTAAAGGATTTGGGAAGTTACCTGTCAAATGAAGTAAAATCATCATTCTCAAGCTGTTTCCATAGTAGGACCAGCCTGTAGAGTATGCATCCTTTGTTTTCAAGCAATCATTGTACATATCTTTTGCAAAAGTTGCATCAAAGCCAGTCATTGCACCTGAAGCAATACAAGATACAAAGGTTGATGAGTGGTTGTTGCTTATCTTGTTACCGGATATTGAATAGCCATCACCAATACTTGAAATGCCACCATTTTTAAAGAACTTGGACATTCCGTCGCAAACAGTTTTTGCACTTGATGTTCCATACCAACTGTAATCGACTGCAATTCTCCATGGAGTACGAACAGCATCGTATTTGAAGTCATATCCCTGACCACTGGCCTGTGTACCTTGTGCTGTACACCAGTCTGGAACCAAACCTGTATTGCTGTTTCTGCATTTATTGAGTATCTCATAACACTTGTCTGCAACTTTAAGCCAATTCTGATCTCCTGTAAACTCAGCATAAACCCTGTAATAACCAGGTGCAAAATATGAAGGATTTGTTACATTTGAGCCTCCCCAGGTATCTCCAGGTTTCAACACATATGTACCTGGCTCAACTTCTTTAGACATCATATTTCTAAGAAGTGTTTTAGCGTCTGATTCGTATGTACCCCATTTTTTTGTTGCCATAATAAGGGCTATAGCCATATCTTCTTCTGCGTCAGTAGCAGCACCGCTGCCGCCTGTACCTACAAAATTTCCGTTCGCATCAACATGCCATCCCATTAAGCCGTTGGAATTAAAGTGAGCTTTTGCGTATTTCCAAAGACTGTCAAATGTTGTCCTGTCATCAAAATAAGCAGAAAGTACCATACCGTAACCAATACCTTCAGATACTGTATCGTAGCTGTCGGAGGATCCTCTTTGAACCCTAAGGTTTCCGCCTGCACCGTTTTGTGTTACACGGGCAGCTTTCCATTCATTATATTCATTACGAAGCATTTCATTGGCTTGTGCCTGATCGTCAGCCTGGGAATTGAAACCGGCGGCATAAGTTGCGTTATAAGGAAACGATAGATCAGCAGCATAGCTGACATTAAGTGAAACAATGGAAGATACTATTAATGTACAAATTAAGAAAAATAAACCTAACTTCTTCATTTTAAATAATTTCCCCTTTCAAAATTCATTTTAATTTAAAGCTACACTCCAAGAAAAAAATTAATGTTATAGCACACATATACATTCTTATACCTTAACCTCATAGATCAAAAGTGATTATCTTTTACTCTTTTGATCTTGATAACAAGCTTTATGCTTGATTATCATTAAATCTGTTTACACCTCCTAATCTAGATAAATAAAATAATTAAAATAATATATGTCAAAATCATTTAAACTTTAAACTTTAATTATATAGAATTTAGTTTAAAGAATTATGATTTTAACTTAAAAGCGGGTTTACAAAGCTTAATAATTACTTTGTATGTTAAGGAGTGTAGGTTAACAAAACCCGGCTTTTACTCATTAAAAGCTATATTATTTTGCATTTGCTAATAATATCATAAATAATTTATAAATGGAACAAGGTAAAGTGCCAGATGTATAACTATGATGGATGAAAAATAACTGGAAAGAATAGTGCGTAAATACAAATTGCGTCATAAGAGAACTGTGTATGATACATTCGCTAATTATTGCTTTTTTAATTAATAAGTTAAGTAAATGTTCATTTATTAATTAGTGGTACAAATTACCTCTTATACCATTATAACACGAATTATTTATAAAAATATAGAATTATGCAATTTTAATACTATAACCTAGATTAATTCTATCATAAATATTATGAGGACAAAACCTTAAAATAAAAAAATCTTAAACATAATTCCATTTTGAATATGGGTTTTTGATTAAACTTGAATTGTAATATTTTGAATCACCTGTTACCTCCTTGCCAATCCACTCAGGAGTAGTGAAGTGCTGATTTTCATCAGTCAATTCTATTTCTGCAACTACAAGTCCTTCGTTTTCCCCATGAAATTCATCTATTTCCCAAACAAATCCCTCATAATTAACTTTAAATCGGTCTTTTTCAATAAGAGGCTTTGAACATAAGTTTTCCAACATCTCCTTAGCATCATCTAGAGGAATCTCATATTCATATTCTGCTCTTTTTATTCCTTTATGAGGCCCTTTTATGGTAATGTAGCCCTTGGTACCTGCTACTCGTACTCTTACAACTTTACCTTTACCGGAACAGATGTATCCTTGCATATAAGGTACGCCTTCTGAAATATTCCTATAGTTGTTACTTTGTGTTAGAAACTTTCTTTCTATTTCACTTCCCATAAAACGTCACACCTTTCGGAATTGCTCAATTTATTTAAAAATAATATATATATTTATTTCCCTAACAATAAAAAAAATACCCGTGCATTCTATTTGAGAAGGGAGAATGCAACGGGACATAGGGGAGTAACTAGTTAATAATTACTCGTGAATAATATATAATATATTTTAAAAAAAATAAATACTTTTTTATAAATATGCAGAAAACGACAAGAATTTCACCAAAATGCAACAGATTGTATTGGTTTTTGTTGTGAATTTTAAGGGGGGCAACAATTTGTTAATACTAAATTGAAGAAAATTTAATGATTATTAAGGCTTTTTTAAAGAACAATAATCAAGATTTATGTTATATATAAATAATTCAAAGTAAAATTGACTTCAGTAAGATAAAAGGTTGCTAATAATTAACAATTCATACAATTGATTATTTAAAGATGCTATTAGTTCATGGTACATGTAAAATTAAATAATGATTTTGTGAAGCAATTGAATAAAGTAAGCTGATTTATTGAGTCGATCGTTTGCTGTAATAATGTTACATAATATAATGAATTATTATTACTTCTCACGAAAATATTATACCACCTAATGATGGATATTGCTATAGTATTTTTTATATAAAAAATGAAAAATCAATTTCTTATTTTTTTTGACTTTATCAAGTATATAAATTAAAATAATAGTTGTTTTTAATATAATAGAAGCGGGAGTCTAATATGAGAGTAGAAGCAGATTGTATTCCATGCTATTTGAAACAGGGCATATCAACCTTAAGGATAGCTGGGATCCCAGATAAAGAAATAAGCAAAACTATCAACAATGTACTTGGAATTATAAGTGAATTGAGTCTGGATGGAGTACCCGGCTATAATTCCACAATTGTTCTTAAGAAAATATATGATATGATAGGTATTGTTGACCCTTATAAAAAAGCCAAAATTCAATGGAACGACTATGCATTAGGGCAATATGGGCTGTTTTGCAAACTGGTAGAAGAGTCCGATGACAGGTTGCATAAAGCATTTAAAATTGCGGTAGCTGGTAATATAATAGATATGGGAATTACTCCGGATTTTGATGTAGCTTTGGCCATGAATGAGATAACCGACAGGGAATTTGACCTGGATGATTACAATGAGCTTAAATCAATGCTTGAAGAATCTAAAAATGTTATGATTATTGGCGATAACAGCGGAGAAATAGTATTTGATATGGTACTAGTTGAAGAATTAAAGAGACTTGGGTTAAACGTAATATATTCCGTCAAGGGTGGACCTATGCTGAACGATTCTACTATGGAAGATGCAATACAGGTGGGATTGACTTCTATTTGCGAGGTAGTGGATACAGGTAATGATTTACTTGGAGTGGTATTTGAAAAAAGTTCACCGAAGTTTATGGAAGCCTTTCAAAAGGCAGATGTTATAATATCCAAAGGACAGGCGAATTTTGAGTCTCTTGAAGGTGATAAAAGAGCAGGAGATAAGACTTTCTTTGTTTTAAGAGCCAAGTGTCCTCTGGTTGCCAAATGTCTGGGCGTTAATTTTGGAGATATTGTTTTAAAAAGAAACAGGAGTTGATGGATTTGAATTCCAAGATTAGGGATGAAAATACAGATAAGCTTTTTGAGGCTATATTGATACTCACTGATGTAGATGAGTGTTATAAATTTTTTGAGGATTTATGTACCATATCCGAAATTAAGGCATTGGCTCAACGGCTGGAAGTAGCCAAGATGCTAAAAAACGGAATAACATATACTGAAATTGCAGAGAAAACGGGAGCAAGCACCGCTACAATCAGCAGAGTTAACAGATGTCTCAACTACGGTGCCGACGGTTATAGGATGATTATTGAAAGGCTTGAAAAAGAGGGCTGAAAACACTCTTTGTGATTTTTTGCTTGATTAAATTGAGTTATTCAGGTATTATTACTATATGTATTATATGTATATGTAAATTAGTTTATTTAGGAATATTGAGGGTTGGTATATGTTCAAGAAGCTGTTCATAAGCCTTATAATATTATCAGCATTGACAACCGATGGGACTGCAGTTTTTCCGGCAGCCTATTATGACATGCTTGTTTTTATTGACAGCCGATCCGATGTATTGGATGTATTAAATGAAGGACCATCATTAGCACCAAACGGTGATGCTAATGGTATCATATCCGATGATGCTTTGAACTATACTTTGATGGATAATGGGTTTAACATAAGGTATAGTGTTGCATTTGATATTAAAGAACCTTTATGCAAAAAAGGATTATTTTGTGGAACTAATAAATATTCTCTGAAAAATAATTTAATTGAAAGTATAACAGAATTACAATATATATCTATACTACCAAGTTATAAGAATAAGGGACTAGTCATTAACTATACTGACTCGTCACCGCCTTCCTGTTATACAGTATAATTATGCTGTATGCCTTAGACTTCTCTTAAGAAATTAGTAAATAAAAGTTAATAGTTGCGTGCTTTTAGGCAGTATCAATTATAGCAGCAATGGGGTGATTTTATGCTATACCTTGTTGTTATTGTATTAGGAGTTGTTTTGGGAGTTCTCGCCAAAGGCAGGGTTTCCAATATTCTTAATCTTAAATTCGAGAAATTATGGCTTCTATTGATTGTTGTATGTATTCAGACTGCAATAAGGCTTCTAGCTTTAAGAGGGTTGATTGATGCAGGAAGGTACAGTTTTGTGACTCAAGGAGCTGCGTTTACTCTTCTGATGGTTGTGTTATGGTATAACAGGCGGCTTTTTGGTGTGGTGGTTATTGGTGTCGGAACGCTTTCTAATATTTTGGTCATGATGCTAAATGGTGGTTTGATGCCTGTCAGTTCTGAGCTTCTGAAAAAAATAGGAGATTTGTCCGGCAGCTTGGAACTCATGAAAAATGGATCTGACGGCAAGCACATTCTTATTAATGAGGCTACAAAGCTTCCGTTACTATCTGATATTATTGAGATGCCTCCATTTTTGGGATGGCTGATGCCTATAGTAAGTATCGGAGATCTAATTGTAGCAGTTGGAATTTTTCTGCTGGTTTTCTTGGCAGTTAGGAGTTCCTCAAGTCAGAGTTAATATTTGTTTTAAATTGGAAAGGATGATATCTTTATGATGATAAAAAGTATTATTGAAAAGGTTATTGGTAGTTACAGCGATAGGGAACTAAAAAGAATTCAACCGATAGTTGATGAAATAAATGAAATTGAGCCGGATATAAAAGCATTGACTGATGAACAGTTAAGAGCTAAAACATTTGAATTTAAAGAAAAGATTGCAAAAGAAGAGGCGACTGTAGATGACATAATGGCAGAAGCCTTTGCAGTTGTAAGAGAGGCAGGTATAAGGGTTCTTGGAATGAGGCACTTTGATGTGCAGTTAATAGGTGGTATTGTTTTGCATCAAGGGAGAATTGCAGAAATGAAAACCGGTGAAGGTAAAACCCTTGTTGCAACGCTTCCTGTTTATTTGAATGCCCTTGAGGGAAAAGGTGTTCATGTTGTTACAGTTAATGATTATCTTGCAAGACGTGACAGCGAATGGATGGGTAAAATCTATAGATTCTTAGGACTTACTGTCGGTTTGATTGTACATGATATGGATAATGACGAAAGAAGAAAAGCCTATAATTGTGACATAACATACGGAACAAATAACGAATTCGGGTTTGACTACCTTAGGGATAATATGGTTATTTACAAGGAAGAGAAGGTTCAGAGAGATCTACACTATGCCATAGTGGACGAGGTTGACAGTATCTTGGTTGACGAAGCCAGAACTCCGCTTATAATTTCAGGTGCAGGGGATAAGTCCACAGATCTTTATAAAAGGGCCAACTCCTTTGTTTCCAGGCTTAAAGCAAAGGTATTTACACAAACTGATGATAAGCAGCATAATGACGATATTGAAGAGGATTATATAGTTGATGAGAAGGCTCATACAGCCAACCTGACTTCAAATGGCGTAAGAAAAGCAGAGCAGTATTTTATGCTTGAAAACTTGTCAGATCCTGAAAATCTTACTATTTCCCACCATATAAATCAGGCTATCAAGGCACATGGCCTTATGAAGATAGATAGGGATTATGTTGTAAAAGATGGTGAAATAATTATTGTTGATGAGTTTACAGGTCGTCTTATGTATGGTAGAAGATACAGTGATGGTTTGCATCAGGCTATAGAAGCAAAGGAAGGAGTAAAGGTAGAGAGAGAAAGTAAAACCCTTGCTACTATAACGTTCCAGAATTACTTCAGAATGTACAAGAAGCTTTCCGGTATGACCGGTACTGCACAGACAGAAGAGCAGGAGTTCCAGGATATATACAAGCTTGATGTAATAGTTATTCCAACAAATAAGCCTTTAAAAAGGAAAGACCATGCGGATTGTGTATATAAAACAGAAGTAGGTAAGTTCAATGCTGTTATTAATGATGTTGTTGAATGCAACCAAAAGGGGCAGCCGGTACTTATCGGTACAATCTCCATTGAGAAGTCGGAATTTTTAAGCAGCATGCTTAGAAGACGTGGAATAAAGCATGAAGTATTGAATGCAAAGTATCATGATAGAGAAGCGGAAATCATTGCCCAGGCAGGTAGAAAAGGTGCTGTTACCATAGCTACAAACATGGCTGGTAGAGGTACCGACATAGTACTAGGTGGTAACGCTGAATACATGGCAAAGCAGGAAATGAGAAAGCAGGGTTTTGATGAGGAGCTTATAAGCCAATCAACAAGCTTTAGTGAGACCAAGGACGAGATTGTTTTAAATGCCAGAAAGACTTATCGTGAGCTCAATGAAAAGTTCAAGAAGCAAATAGATAAGGAAAAAGAAGAGGTTTATGAGGCAGGCGGACTTTTCATAATGGGTACCGAAAGGCATGAATCAAGGCGTATAGACAATCAGCTGAGAGGTCGTGCCGGCCGTCAGGGGGATATTGGTGCATCTAGGTTTTATATATCATTGGAAGATGACCTTATGAGGCTTTTCGGTACTGATAGAATAAAAGGGCTTGTCAATGCATTAGGTCTTGAAGAGGATCAGCCAATAGAGCATAAAATGCTGTCAGGTGCAATTGAAAATGCACAGAAAAGGGTAGAGGGCAAGAACTATCAGATAAGAAAGCATGTCTTGCAGTATGACGATGTTATGAATAAACAGAGAGAGGTTATATACGGACAAAGAAGCAAGGTATTGAACGGAGAAAATCTTAAAGAAAATTATATAAAAATGATTGAAGGGTTGGCAGAGAGTGTTGCCAAGCTTTATTGTACAGAATCTCCTCATCCTGACTTATGGGATTGGGAAGCAATAGACAGCTTTTTAGCAAGTGGATTTCTTTCTAAAGGTGAAATAAAGCCTACTAAGGAAGAGATGGAAAGAATGGTTAAAGAAGATGTAAGCGACAATATAATAGAGCTTTTGACTAAGAGATATGATAGCAAGGAAGAAGAACTTGGATCCGATCTCATGCGTGAATTGGAAAGAGTAATACTTTTAAGAGTTGTTGACCAGAAATGGATGGATCATATAGACGCCATGGAACAGTTAAAACATGGAATAGGTCTTCGTGCCTTTGGTCAGAGAGATCCTGTTGTTGAATACAAATTTGAAGGCTTTGAAATGTTTGAAGAAATGATTAAGAATATTCAGGAAGATGCATTAAAGCTTATCTTGAATACACATATAGAAAAAGATCAAAGTGTTGAGAGGGAGAGGGTGGCAGAACCAACGAGTGCCAGCCATGGAGACGAACCTAAAAAGGCTGTTTCAAAGGGTGCAAAGGTTGGTGCTAACGATCCTTGTCCATGTGGAAGCGGCAAGAAGTTTAAGAAGTGCTGCGGCAGTAATTAAGGAATGCTTGCAGAGCTACTCCCCATGCAGAGCGGGTGTTGACGAACAAGGTCAACACGGAAGCGAAGTTAGGGGGAGTTGGTCTGCAACATTCGAGGAAATGACTGCAGAGCTACTCCCCATGCAGAGCGGGTGTTGACGAACAAGGTCAACACGGAAGCGAAGTTAGGGGGAGTTGGTCTGCAACATTCCAGGAAATGATTGAAGAAATAAATCTAGAGATGTATCGTATGAGGGTATTATCCATATGATACATCTTTACTTCTAGATTGGGGAGAAATCAATGAACTATGCTGAAGCCTTGGATTATATCCACGGAACATTAAAGTTTGGAGTAAAATTAGGACTTGAAAATATAACTGCACTTCTCTCATTAATGGGAGATCCTCATAAATCCTTAAAGTTTATCCATGTAGCAGGAACAAACGGCAAAGGGTCTACTGTAGCATTTATTAGCAGTATTCTTATGGAATCAGGCTATAAAACAGGCATATATACGTCGCCATACTTGGAAAGATTTACTGAACGGATAAAGATAGGTATTGAAGAGATATCAGATACTGATGTTGCGAGAATAACTTATTTTGTTAAGGAAAAAGTTGATGAACTTATTAGAAATGGAGGCAATCATCCAACGGAGTTTGAAATTGTTACAGCTGTTGCATTTCAATATTTTTTTGAAAATAACTGCGATGTTGTTGTATTGGAAGTAGGACTTGGAGGTAGGTTTGATTCTACAAATGTTATAGATTGCCCTTTAGCCGCAGTTATTACAACAATAAGCTATGATCATATGAATATATTAGGTGACACTTTGGAAAAGATTGCTTACGAAAAGGCTGGAATTATTAAGGAAAATACTGATGTTGTGTTGTACCCGCAGTCGGATGAAGCCTTAAAAGTATTTGAAGAGGTGTGTAATGACAAAAATTCAAGGCTTAATAAAATTCTTGTATCAGATTTTGATATATTAGAATCAAGCATATGGGGAAGTACATTTTTTCACAAAAAGTACGGAAGATTTGAAATACATATCCCGGGTGAACATCAAGCGGTAAATGCAGTAACAGCACTTGAAGCGGTTAATATTCTTAAAGAAAAGGGTTTTGACAGGATATGTGAAACTGCTGTAGATAGAGGACTTAAAAAAGCTGTATGGCCGGGTAGACTGGAAGTTGTATGTAAAGATCCTGTTTTTTTGATAGATGGTGCACATAATAGGGAAGGTGCTTTAACCCTTGCTAAAAATCTTAAGGAATATTTCCCAGGAAAGAGAATAATAATTATTGTTGGTGTATTAAAGGACAAGGATTACAAAGCCATCATAGAGCCTTTGGTACCAATCGCATCTGAATTTATTGCTGTGAAGCCTCAAAGTAATAGGGGTATGGAAGCCCAAGAGTTGGCTATAATATTAAGAAGCTATTGTAATGAGGTCAGTGTGAGTGATAGAATTGAAGATGCTATAAGGTATAGTATGAAGAAGGTTTCAAAAAGCGGCATAATTTGTGCATATGGTTCGTTATATTATATTGGAGAGGTTCGGAAATTTTTTAATGTTTAATAGTTTGTAGTGTATACTACATAATAGGTTTCAGGAGCTATATATGTTGCGAAAAACACATAAAATGGCAAATGCAGTTGAACCGTCTGCATTTGCATTATAAGAATGAATTTTTCGCAACATATGGATCAAGGAAAATGTTTTGCAATATTTAAAGATGTCAAATGATTATTGCAAAACATATAGGAGGGAATGAATTGATTGATTTGAAGCAGGAGTTTGAAAGTTACACCCATATTGACGCCGAGGCATTGGGTTTTGAAGATCGGACTATCCCGGATAATGTAAGAAGCTCTATAAACCTTTATAATAAAGCTTTAGACAGTATTAACGCTAAAAGTGAAGACATGGCTATAATAGAGTTAAAGAAAGCCATATCCCTAAATCCTGAATTTTGCCAAGCAATGGATCTGCTTGGGGTTTGTTATTTATACATAAATGATTACAATAAAGCCAGACTTGTATATGAAAAGATTATGGAGTTAAAAGGGTCTAATATTAAGGCAACGAGGCTCTATAAATTGATAAAAGAACGTGAAGCATCCTCTCCCAAAAAAGAGGTTAAAACTGCTTTTAATAAGCAACCTCCTGTCAAGGAAGAGAATAAAAATATAAAAAATAATAACATTAATATCTCAGAAAAACTCAATTTCCTAAAAGGTGATTTAATTAAATACATATGTTGCGTGCTGCTGGGGGCAGTTATTGTATTGTTGTGCAATATACCTTTATATTTAAGCAAAACGGACTCATCGCCTGTGAATAAGGTTGATACGGAAGTGGAAACAATCAACAAATTAAATAAACAAGTAACAGAATTAAAGAGCAGTCTTAGTAAACTAACTAAGGATTATGAAACTTTAAAAAGCAATAAAGCTTTGTTAGAAAACGAGCTTGAGTATAATAAAAATGTAAAGAAGCTCAGTGAAGCTGAGGGCCTAGCAAATTCGAGGAATTATGAAGCAGCAGCCGATATGTTGATACTTATGAAAGATACTAAGTTTAGTGCTGCAGACAAACGAAAGTATGACAAACTTTTTGAAAGCATTGTTCCAAATGCTGCACATAGTGCTTATAACCAGGGATATAGCCTTTGCAACAGCAGAAAGTATAACGAGGCTATTGAAAAACTCAATAAAGTAAGAATTTATGGTGATAAGTGGAAATTCATGGATAGTGCATTATATAAGCTGGGCGTAGCTTATAAGGGCATAAATAACAATAAGGAAGCCCTTGAATTGTTTCAGACGGTAGTCAAATTATATCCTAAAAGTCAGGTAGCCTATTATGCTCAGGCAAGAATAAAAGAAATGGCAAATCTATCAAAGTAAGCATTTATCAATCAAAAATAATATAATATATAAGAGACTAATTTTCTGGATTGATATAAAGTGAATAAAATAAATAATGCAAATAAGATGTATAATCTGGTTTTAAGCGGTGGTGGAGTAAAGGGTATAGCATTTGCAGGTGTTTGTGAAGCATTTGAAAGAAACGTATATACCTTCAGAAACATTGCCGGAGTGTCAGCAGGTGCTATTGCAGGCTCACTTATTGGGTCAGGGTTTATAGCGTCTGATTTAAGAGGAATATTGGATGGTCTTGATTTTGGGAAAATTAAAATGGAGGATATTCCTAAGTTAGTTTCAGCAGTGGCTTATTTTGAAGAATGGAGAAGTAGGAACAGAAAAGATAATAACTCTGTTATTGATTTTTTAAGCCAAAGACCACGAGGAATAATCCATAAAGAGCATGAAGATGAAAATTCCGATGTTAATTTCAGGGGAGATATAATAAAGAATGTGTCCCTTTATAGTAAAGAGGGATGCCTTTTTGACGGAGATTATCTCGAAGAGTGGCTTTATGGCCATCTGATTAAGAAGGGGATAAGGACCTTTGAAGATTTGAGGGGTGGAATAGTTGACAGCTGCAATCCAAATGGGTATAGAGCAAGGTTTTTAGCTGTTGATGCCACAAGGCGGAAAGCACTGGTTCTGCCCGATGATATTGAGTTTTATCAAATTAACCCTGATAAGTTGGAGGTAGCAAAGGCTGTCAGAATGAGTGCAAGTGTTCCGTTTGCTTTTAAAGCTGTTGAAATACAGGTCGGAAGTGGAAAGGAAAAGAAAACCTACAATATAGTTGATGGAGGCGTCTTTGATAATTATCCCGTATGGATGATAGGGGATGATAATAAGTTTAAGACAATAGGTTTTAGTCTTGATGGAGATGAAAAAAAGAAGTTTTTTAGTCTGGATACTCCTTTAAATGTACTAAAATCATTAATTTCGGCAGTTCATGATATAGGTATTCCAAAAACGAAAAACTATGAAAATAAAATATTGGCTAAGATAGCTACGGGAAATGTTTCCAGCTTGGATTTCAGTTTGACTGAAGAAGAAAAAGAATATTTATTTAATCAAGGGAAAAATGCAGCGGCCGGTTTAATTAGCAAAATGGAATACAATATGAGGTTAAGGTATGCAAGGTTTCGTCGGTATCCGTTCATATTTAGATAGGTTAATATAAAAATTTCTTTATTTTTTATGTTTTTTGTATTATTATAATAAGGAACTTTAATATGAGGAATGACTAAAATACAGCTTTGATGAGTATGATTATCAAATAAGTAGTATATATTAAAAGATTAATCGCTTTTAATTATATGATAAAAATTAGGGGGAATAATATGTTATACGAAAGTACAAGAGGGGGTCTTAAGTCTAAACTATCTGCTGAGGCTATTAAGATGGGGATTGCACCTGATGGAGGTTTATTTGTTCCAAGTACCCCGGTAAAGCTTAACCCTGAGGAGATATACAATTTGGTCCAAATGAGCTATCAGGAAAGGGCTGTTTTTATTCTTAAGCATTTTCTTGACGATTATTCCATAGATGAAATTACGCAATGTGTAAATTCTGCGTATACAAAAGAGAAGTTTGGTACAGATGAGATAGCACCTGTTATAAAGCTGAATGATAATGTCCATGTGCTTGAATTATGGCATGGGCCTACATGTGCATTTAAGGATATGGCACTTCAGATTTTGCCGCATTTCATGGTTAAGGCGGTTGAAAAAACAGGTGAAACTGATGAAACAGTTATTCTTGTTGCCACCTCAGGCGATACCGGTAAAGCTGCATTAGAGGGCTTTAAAGACGTTAAGGGCACCAGAGTAATTGTATTTTTCCCAAATGACGGTGTGAGTGATGTTCAGAAGATGCAAATGGTAACCCAGGAAGGTAATAACACCTATTCCATAGGGGTTTATGGAAATTTCGATGATGCACAGAATGGCGTTAAAGCTATATTTACAGATGATGAGATGAATGATAGGATGGGCAAAGGCGGCTATAAGTTTTCTTCTGCTAACTCAATAAATTGGGGAAGGCTTGTGCCTCAGATTGTTTACTATTTTTCCGCGTATGCAGATCTATTAAAAAGAAATGAGATCGAGGCAGGAGAAAAAGTAAATTTTGTTGTGCCAACAGGAAATTTTGGAAATATTTTAGCAGCATATTACGCAATGGAAATGGGACTTCCTGTTAACAAGTTGGTATGTGCATCCAATGAGAATAATGTGCTTACTGATTTTATAAATACCGGAGTCTATGACAAAAGAAGAGAATTTAAAAAGACCAGTTCGCCATCTATGGACATTTTAATATCCAGTAACCTTGAAAGATTACTATATGAAATAACAGAACACAGTTCATGGCTAATAAATGAATGGATGAAATTGCTGAAGGATGATGGTATTTATACAGTTGACTCCGATACCAAGAAGAAAATTTCAAAATACTTCTGGGGTGGGTTCTCAAGCGAAGCTGATACTTTGAAAACAATAGAATGTATTTATAATGAATATAATTATGTAGTTGATACCCATACAGCAGTGGGAATAGATGTTTATGACAAGTATGTCATATCTACAGGTGATATGACAAAAACAGTTATTGTTTCAACTGCAAGCCCATTTAAATTTAATGACAGTGTTGTAAAAGCCATTTTTGGTGAAGAAAGCATAGCTGGCAAGGATGAATTTGAGCTTTTAAGGATTCTGTCCGAAAAGTGCGGTCTTGCTATTCCAGTAGGACTTAAAGACCTTGATAAGAGGGAAATAAAACATAAAAATGTTTGTCCCAAGGAAGATATGAAAAAGGAAGTAGAGAAAATTCTTGAAATTTAAATAAGGGTATTTCAAAAATACATTATTAAAGAATTTTTTATAATGTGATTATTACAAAGAATAAATAAAAGCAAAAAGAGGTTGTCTTATAAAAGGCACCTCTTTTATTTTTAAATAACTAAAATATTAATCAATTTTAATTACATTGGCTATTGAATTTGCTGAGTTTATATGTTATTATAATTTCACGATAGAAAAACAAATGTGCGTCTATTGAGGACGGTGACAAGATGAATGAATAAGGACTCAACTTACCTGCTGGTTGATGCTTCAGTACTTCCAGAGGTTTTTTCCAAGGTGATTGAGGTAAAGCAGATACTTGGCAAAGGAAAGATAAAATCTATTAATGAAGCTGTAAAAGAGGTTGGGATAAGCAGAAGTGCATTTTATAAGTATAAGGACTATGTTTTTCCTTTTTATGAGACCTCAAGGGGTAAGGTAATGACCCTGTTTTTTGTAGTAGAAGATTTGTCGGGTATTTTATCAAGTATAATCAACCAGATAGCATTAGCTAAAGCCAATATATTAACAATCAATCAAAATATACCTATCAATGGTCTTGCTGATGTAACAATATCCATTGAAACCGCGGGTATGATTAAGGATATTAAAGAGTTGATGAATGAAATTGGAAGAATAGAAGGAGTTCGTCGTCAAGAAATCCTTGCAAGAGAGTAATAGGAGGTAAATATGATTTTTGTTGCAGTTTTAGGCTACGGAGTAGTTGGCTCAGGAGTAGTAGAAGTTATAAAGAAAAACAGGCTCAGCATAAGCCAAAGAGCCGGAGAAGAAATATATGTAAAAAAAATATTAGATATACGTGATTTTGATGATTGCCCCGACAAGGAGCTTTTAACCAAAAATTCCGATGATGTATTTAATGATGACTCAATTAGCGTTGTTGTGGAAACAATAGGCGGTAAAGGTATTGCATATGAGTTTACCAAGACGGCATTATCCAAAGGGAAGCATGTAATAACATCCAACAAGGAATTGGTTGCAACTCATGGACCTGAGCTTCTTAGAATGGCTGCAGACAATAATGTACATTATCATTTTGAGGCTAGTGTTGGTGGAGGTATACCAATTATAAGACCTTTGAACAACTGCCTCGCTGCCAATGAAATAAACGGAATTACGGGTATTTTAAACGGAACCACCAATTATATTCTCACTCAGATGAACAGGTATGGTAAGGATTTTAACACAGCATTGAAGGAGGCACAAGCCAATGGATATGCTGAAGCAGATCCCACTGCAGATATAGAGGGACATGACGCATGTAGAAAAATAGCAATATTATCATCTATTGCTTATAATGAATATATAGATTATAGAAAAATTTCTACTGAAGGAATAACAAAGCTTACACTTGCTGATATGCATTATGCAGAGATATCAGGGTCAGTCATTAAACTGATTGGCAGAAGTGAAAGGGTAGACGGAAAAATATATGCAACAGTTAGTCCTGCGTTTATAAATAAAAGTCATCCTCTTGCAAATGTAGAAGATGTATTTAATGCAATTGTTGTAAGGGGAGATGCCATAGGAGATGCTATGTTTTATGGCCGCGGAGCAGGAAAACTACCTACTGCAAGTGCTGTAGTAGCAGATGTAATTGATGTTGTAAAACACAAGGATAACAACGGTAAAAATATATGGACAATAAATACCGATGAAAATATAATGGACGCTGATTTAATGGAAACACGTTTCTATATAAGGCTAGAGGTTAAAAACCGTGATGAGGCGGAGGAACTTGTTAAAACAATGTTTGGGCAAGTAGATTGGATACCTTCTGAAATTAAAGTGGCAAAAGAAGAATTGGTTTTTATTTCTGAAAAAGAAGCTGAAGGTGTGTTAAGGAAAAAAGTGAAGGAATTAGCCCACAATTCTTGTATTAAAGAAGTTGCAGGGTTTATAAGAGTTTTAGAAGACTAGAGAAATTTTTTAGGTAGGATTAAGAATTAGGAGGAAGAGAAATGAAAGTATGTAAATTTGGAGGAACATCCCTCGCATCAGCTGAACAAATAATAAAGGTATGTGATATTATAACATCTGACCCTGAAAGAAGGCTTGCTGTTGTTTCTGCACCGGGAAAGCGTTCTAAGGAGGATATCAAGGTTACTGATTTACTTATCAGTTGTGCTGAGAAGTATATAAAAACAGGTGAAGCAGTTAATGAGATGAATGCTGTCATCGCAAGGTTTGATGATATTGCAAAAGGGTTAGGTTTGGACGGCAGTATAACAGAAGTTATAGCAGAGGATATGAAAAAAAGGTTATCAGGTCCGGTAACCCATGAAGGAATGTTTATGGATCTTTTGAAGGCTGCTGGAGAAGATAATTCGGCAAAGGTTGTTGCGGCTTACTTACAGAGCAAAGGCTATGATGCAAAGTATTTAAACCCAAAAGATGCAGGACTTTTCCTAAGTGATGAGTTTGGGAATGCAAGGGTTCTGCCTGAATCTTTCGATAACTTGAAAGCCCTTAACGATTATGAGGGAATCATTATATTCCCAGGATTTTTTGGATACTCCAAAGCAGGTGATGTGGTAACCTTCCCAAGAGGCGGTTCCGATATAACAGGATCAATTTTGGCTGCTGCCGTATGTGCTGATGTTTATGAGAACTTTACCGATGTTGACTCGGTTTTTGCAGCAAATCCAAACATTGTGCCTGATGCAAAAGCCATAAGCGTATTTACTTACAGGGAAATGAGGGAATTATCCTATGCGGGCTTTTCAGTACTTCATGAAGAGACTCTTGAGCCTGTATACAGAAAAGGAATACCTGTATGCATAAAGAATACTAATAATCCAAGTGCACCCGGAACAATGATTGTTAAGGAGAGAGGCGTAAACAGTGACCATGTTGCAGGTATAGCTGGTGATGTAGGGTTTAGCACACTATACATAAGCAAATATATGATGAACAGGGAAGTGGGGTTTGGCCGCAAAGTCCTTCAAATACTTGAAGAACAAGGATTATCATATGAACATGTTCCTTCAGGAATTGACAACATGTCGGTTGTTTTAAGGACTAAGGAGCTGACAGAAGAAAAGGAAAAGCAAGTAATAGAGCAAATAAAGAATGAGTTATCGGTTGATGATATTGAGATTGTGCCTTACCTGGCATTAGTAATGGTAGTAGGAGAGGGTATGAGGCATACAGTTGGTTTAGCGGCAAGGGCAACAAATGCTTTGTCCAAAGCCGGAGTAAATATAGAAATGATAAACCAGGGCTCATCTGAGGTTAGTATGATGTTTGGTGTTAGGGCAAATGAATGTGATATGGCAATAAAGGTGTTATACAAAGAGTTTTTTAATTAAGGAATTAGCAAAAATAAAGAATATATAAGTAAAAAAATACATCCTTCTTGATAAAAGGGGGATGTATTTAATTTTTTAATGCCAGGAAATTATTGTGGATGCTACATCCAAATTTCTCTGCATTAAAAAAGCTCGATATTAATCGAGCTTTATGCTAGAATCTTTTTAATTATCTGATTAATGATTTTTCCATCAGCTCTACCCTTAACTTTTGGCATTACAGCTTGCATAACCTTGCCAATATCTTTCATTGATGAAGCACCTGTTTCTTGAATTGTCTCTTTAATAATGTTTTCAAGTTCTTCTTCTGAAAGCTGTTCAGGTAGATATTTCAGTAAAACATCTATTTCAGTCTTAAGATTATCGATAAGATCCTGTCTGCCGCTTTTTTCGAATTCAGAAAGGGAATCTCTTCTCTTTTTGACTTCTTTGCCAATAACATCAATTATACTATCATCATCAAGGGTTATTCTACTGTCTTTTTCCACTTGAAGAATTGCTGACCTGACCATTTGGATAGCATTTTTCTTAAGAGTGTCCTTTTCCCTCATGGCAGTTTTCATATCTTCAAGCAGTGTTTCCTTAAGGGACATAAGATAGCCTCCTATTTAATGGCTTATTTAAATTTTCTTTTTCTTGCAGCCTCGGATTTTTTCTTTCTCTTAACACTAGGCTTTTCGTAGTGCTCCCTTTTCCTGATTTCAGATAATACGCCAGCTTTCGCGCATTGTCTTTTAAACCGCTTAAGAGCACTTTCTAGGGATTCGTTTTCCTTAACCCTTACTTCAGACATGCATTTCCCTCCCTCCGATGGTAGCAATTGTGCCAAGAATAAGCTTTTATCACTATTCTGTCTAATTATGGGAATAAGACAAAGTGAAGCACATATTATATTATATCTCAACTACCAAAATAAAGTCAATAGAAATTTAGTACTAAACTAGCCTTATTTCAAGGAATTGTGGCTTTTATTACCTATTAGTAAAATTTCTATAAAAATTAAGTAATATATAATTATTTCATAGATACCAATCAACGTAGTTTGGTATCTATGAACAAGTACATAACATTATATATAATATTTAAGGAAATTACAATAAGTTTGGCCCTAAATTTTTTCCACCAATCAAATGGTAGTGCAGGTGGAAAACTGTCTGGCCTCCATCAGCACCGCAATTATTGATTAATCTGAAGCCGCTGTCTTTAATTCCGAGGTCTGCTGCAATTTTTTTAGCTGCCATATGAATGTCTATCAAATAAGAAGAGTTGCTTTCATCAACTTCATTTATATTTGATATATGCTGCTTTGGTACAATTAAAACATGTACAGGAGCTACAGGGTTTATATCTTTAAAAGCATAGACTTTGTCGTCTTCGTAAACTGCTGTTGAAGGAATTTCCTTATTTATAATTTTACAAAATATACAATCGCTCATGTTAGGCCCTCCCTTAGTTTTATATATGGAATAAGTAAATTATCTTTATTTAATTTGAGCCTCGATTACTTTTATACTATACTCCAAGGCGTCTTTTATCTTAGAGGCATCCTTACCGCCGGCCTGGGCCATATCTGGACGTCCGCCGCCGCCGCCGCCTGCTATTTTAGCTGTTTCCTTGATAATATTACCGCAGTGGATTCCCTTTGCTAGACAATCTTTTGTTGCCGTAACAACAAAGTTTACCTTGTCCTCATAATTGGAAGCGATTACTACAACACCTGAGTCAATCTTGTTTTTAAGCATGTCAGAAGTGTTTCTGAGTCCGTCCATATCAAGGCCATCATACTTAGCTGTAATAACTTTTACTCCTTTAACATCAACTGCATTTGAAAGGATGTCATCAATTGAACCTGCTACAAGCTTACTTCTGAGCTGTTCAATTTCCTTTTGTCCGGTCTTTATATCATTTGTTAATATTTCAACTTTTTTAATGCAGTCGGTAGGACTGGATTTTAAAGCTGCTGCAACGTCGTTTAAGAGCTTTTCCTTTTGGCTATAGTATTGTATTGCACCTAGACCTGTAAGTGCCTCAATTCTCCTTACACCTGCTGCAACACCGCTTTCACTGACTATTTTTATAAGTGATGCCTGTGAGGTCATGGAAAGGTGAGTTCCTCCACATAATTCCATGCTGTAATCACCGATCTTAACAACCCTTACCGTGCTGCCGTACTTCTCGCCAAAGAGTGCTGTTGCACCTAATTTCTTCGCTTCATCGAGACTCATTTCAGTTGCAGATACAGGGAGGTTTTCTAATATCTTTTCATTTACTTCATTTTCTATTCTCTCCAGTTCTTCATCTGTAACAGGAGAAAAATGTGAGAAGTCAAATCTAAGCCTGTTAGGTTCTACCAGAGAACCGGCCTGATTTATATGGCTTCCCAGCACATTTCTAAGAGCTTTTTGCAATAGATGTGTAACAGTATGGTTTCTGGCAGTGGACATTCTGCTTGCCACATCAACCTTTGCAGTTATAGATGATCCTTTTTCAAGGAGTCCCTTTTCTACAATTCCGATATGCAGGAATTTACCATCAGCAGTCTTTCTACAATCGTTAACCTTGAAAAGTACATTTTTTGCTTGCAGATAGCCGGTATCACCTGCCTGACCACCGCTTTCGCCGTAGAATGCAGTCTTATCAAGTATTATAACAGCTTCATCGCCTTCCTGAATGTTATCAACCAGCTGACCATCTTTTACAATATATAAAATATTAGAATCACACTCAAAACTACCATACCCTAGGAATTCCGTTTTTATAGATTTATCAAGTGTTGAGTAAATATTATCATCCCATCCGGCACCATCTTTGTTGCCTTGGGCAATTTTAGCTGCTGTTTTTTGTTTTTCCATTTCAGCCCTAAATTCTTCTTCGTTTACTGAAAAACCATTTTCTTCTGCTATTTCACGTGTAAGATCAAAAGGGAAACCAAAAGTGTCATGCAGCTTAAACGCCTTATCACCTGAGAGCACTTTATCACTACTGGATTTTAGATCGCTGATATATCCATTTAATATTGCAAGTCCCTGATCAATGGTGTGTTGGAACTTTTCTTCTTCTATTTTAATTACCTTCTGAATATATTCAGCTTTTTCAAACAGCTCTGGATAAGCCTCTTTTGATTCGTTTATTACCACCATTGCCAGATTGTAAAGGAATTGACCCTCAACGCCAAGGAGCTTGCCGTGTCTTGCGGCTCTTCTTAAAAGCCTCCTTAAAACATAGCCTCTTCCTTCATTAGATGGTATAACACCATCAGAAACCATCATTGTTGTGCTTCTGATATGGTCGGTAATAACCCTGATTGATACGTCAGTCTTATTGTTTTCACCGTATTTAACCTCTGCAATACTGCACACATTATTAAGGACATTCCTTACAGTATCCACCTCAAAAAGATTATTTACATCCTGCATGATGCAAGCAAGCCTTTCAAGTCCCATTCCGGTATCGATGTTAGGATTTGCAAGCCTGGTATAGTTACCTTCATCATCTCTGTTAAATTGTGTGAAAACCAAGTTCCAGAACTCTATATATCTGTCGCAGTCACAGCCTACTTTACAATCTGGACTGCCGCATCCTTTGTCTTCACCTCTGTCAAAATATATTTCTGAACAAGGACCGCAAGGACCTGTGCCAATCTCCCAGAAGTTGTCCTTCTTACCCATACGAACTATCTTTTCGGCAGGTATACCGACGGATTTAGTCCATATTTCAAAGGCCTCATCGTCATCCTCATAAATTGACACCCAAAGCCTCTCAACAGGGATCTTCAAATCTTTGGTAACAAATTCCCAAGCCCAGGGAATAGCTTCATTTTTAAAATAGTCTCCGAAGGAAAAGTTTCCTAACATTTCGAAAAAAGTACCATGCCTTGCTGTTTTTCCTACGTTTTCAATGTCAGGTGTCCTGATACATTTTTGACAGGTAGTGACTCTTTTTCTAGGAGGCTCTTCTTTTCCTGTAAAGTACGGCTTTAAAGGAGCCATACCCGAATTTATAAGTAAGAGACTTGCATCATTCTGAGGGACAAGCGGAAAGCTGGGGAGGCGTAAGTGGCCCTTGCTTTCAAAAAAACTCAAATATCTTTCTCGCAGCTCATTTAAACCTAGTTTTTGCATTGTTATTCTTCCTCTCAAGTATTCTTATATTAATTTGCTTATGTAACTCATCATAATTAGAAGTAACTTCAGCTATAAATTTTGCTCAAGTGTTGACGAATGACCAAAAGTTATTTTAGCTTAGTATTCATCCTGGATTTACATAAAGCATATAACGTATCAAAGCTTGGGAAATTAAAAAATGTATATTAATAAATATATAAAAGATGGCCTTTAGTGTCAAGACTGACGAGAAATTATACTATTGCTTCAACTGACCTTTTTAAAATGACTTTTATAATTGCAAATATGGGAACAGAAACAAGCATTCCGATAATTCCGAAAAACTCACCGCCTATAAGAACAGCAACAATTGTAGTTAGTGGGTGAAGGCCAAGCTTTCCTTCAATTATCTTGGGGGATATGAATGCATTATCTATCTGTTGAACCAATGAAAAAATAATAATGGTCCACAGTGCTTTTATTGGAGATTCGATTAAAGCCAGTGCAACAGCCGGCAGGCAACCTAAAAATGGCCCGAAGTAAGGTATTATATTTGCGATTCCACCGATCAGACCTAGTATGAAGGGATACTTGGAATTAATAAGCAGGAGTCCTAATGCCTCTAATACTCCTACAATAAGTGCAGTTAGAAGCTGGCCTTGAATAAAGTTGGATAAAATCTGGTTAATTTCTCTTCCAGTATTAATAAGCCCGTTACGCCATTTTCTTGGAACAAGTGAAAGGAATCCATCCCTGAAAGATTTAGAGTCTTTAATAAAATAGTATGCAATAATCAGAGACAGTGTAAGGTCAAAAAATATAGTAACTGCTTTCATGGTCGTATTTAAGCCTTTTGAGAGGGTACGCATGATGAAGTCCTGCAATTTACCTGAACCATTCTGAATTTCATTGAGAATGGCATTTTTTATTTCGGGTGACCATTTACTTGATTGAATATTGGATATGTAGCTATTGAACAACTTTTGGTATTTACCTGTAAACTCCGGGAGTTTATCCATAATTTCTTTTGTGTTGGCAATAAGCTCAGGGATAATAAAAATTGTCGTAGCAATTATTGCCGAGGTTAAAACAATATAAATTAAAATTATACTTAAGGAGCGTGGAATGTTTTTTGTTTCCATTTTTAATACCAATGGTTTTAGTGTGTAGGCAATTATTATGGCAATAAAAAAAGGAATGACGATATCTATAATCTTATCTTTATTCCTTATTATAAACAGGCATGATAAAGTTAATGCTGATATTAGAACTATATATATTAATAGTTTTCTTTTAAAATGCATCATACGCCACCTTTTTGGAATAAGAATTGATAAGGAGACTTCAAAAAATTTACAAACCACCTGAATAAACACTTTACTATCTGTAAAGATACCGAACTGTAATATACAATAGATCTTATATAAAACTGTACAGTTCGGTATCTATATGTTTTGAAATAATTATTTTACAATTTAATGTTATTATCTTAATAAATCTATCATATCGCCTATTGCATTACTTGTTCGTCTAACCATGTTCCTGCCAGCTCTCATCATACGCCTTCTGCTTCTGGGCTTCATCATATCTGAATTTTTCATCATTCCTATAGATGCACCTATTAAGCCGCCTAAAACTAGTCCTCTTGTAAAACCACCTCTCATATATTCACCTCTTTTCTTCTTTTTCACATGGAAGTAGCTTTTTTATAAGACCACCGCCTGTGTTTTGCATTTCATCAATAGCTTCTTTATCAACCAGAATGTTTTCTTCACTAAACTCAACCTTACCGAATAACGGGATTATATTTCTGCCTTGCATTATATCGTAAACAAGGCAATCAGAGAGCTCAAGACCTTCAATGGTCCCTGTCTTATAATCAAATAATATATCTTTAACGGTTCCGAAATCTTCACCTGACTTTGAGTATATGCGCAACCCCATAAGATTGCCTTTTTTGCCTAGGTTTTCGTTTTTCTCCAGCTCACTAATTTTTTTGGTGCATGAGCAATCATTGACAATTACAGCATCTTTACCCATACTTAAAACTTCTTCCAACGGGATTGCTTTCTTACTGATATGACATCCCGTTCGTTCGAGCAAGACAGCTCTAACTTTTTTGTATTTTGGGAAAAAAACCAAATCGCATACGGTGCCTATTTTCTTTCCGTCATCAACACATATCACAGGTAATCCCATTACCTCGCTATATCTTTCCAAAATGCCCTCCTATTTATTATTATTTTTATTATTTCAATGTTCACATAAAAAAATTCATAATAAAGCATTTGACTACAATTGCATTTTTATATAATATTATATAAATAAATTATCTTTAATTTATGTAAAGAAAATAATGGTAAAGAAAATAATGGCATTGCATTGGCTAATTTATACAATGTGATGTGCAAAATAGATATTTGAGGGGCGGATAAAATGTATAGCTTATATGAAAAGTTGGGGATCAGGATTCCTACGGTACTGATGCCTGGAAAAGAAAATAATATGGAAAAGTGGGCGGTAGTGGCTTGTGACCAGTATTCATCCCAGCCTGAATACTGGCAAAAGGCAGACCAGATTGTAGGGGAGAGTCCATCCACTTTAAAGTTGATTCTTCCAGAGGTTTATTTGGGAAAGGCTGAAGAATCAAATAAAATCAACGAAATAAATAAAAATATGATTGAATACGTGGAAAATGGAGTTTTGGAAGAACAGAACCCGGGTTTTATTCTTATCGATAGAAAAACTTCCCATGCCGAATCGAGAAAGGGATTAATCGTTCTTATGGACCTTGAGAAATACAATTACAATGAAGGATCCCAATCTCAAATAAGAGCTACAGAGCGTACAGATGTCAACAGACTTCCGCCCAGAATAAAAATAAGGCAAAATGCAAGTTTGGAATTGCCTCATATTATGGTGCTGATAGATGATCCGGATAAAACCGTTATCGAGCCTTTGTTTGATATGAAAGATAAATTGACATGCCTTTATGACTTTGAATTAATGCTCAGCGGAGGACATATTAAGGGGTATAAGATAGAAAATAAAGAAATTACTGACAATATTTTAAGTGCCATAGAAAAGCTTGCAGATCCTGAAGACTTTAAAAAGAGATATGGAGTAGGAGATGAAAAGGGTGTATTGCTTTTTGCAGTTGGAGATGGCAATCACTCACTTGCTTCAGCAAAAGCACACTGGGAGAATGTCAAGAAATCTTGTACTGAAGAGGAAAAGGAATCTCATCCGGCAAGATTTGCATTAGTTGAACTGGTTAACGTTCATGATGAGGGCATTAAGTTTGAGCCTATTCACAGGGTTGTTTTTAATATCGGACTGGATGATTTTGTTGGTAAAATGCAAAATTTTTATGGAGAATCTGCAAAGATAGAACTTATAAAGTGCAGTTCGAAACACGACATGAAAGTTAAGCTTGATAGTATGCCAAAAGATAAAGGTGTTCATAACCTTCCGCTTATAGCCGGCACATGCTTTGCTATAATAAAGGTTGAATGTCCAAAATGCAACCTTGAAGTTGGTACTTTGCAGTTGTTTCTTGATCAGCTTATTGTGGACGATAAAAATGTTGAAATAGACTATATACATGGAGAAGAAGTTGTTGATTCTCTCGGCGGCAAAAGCGGAAATATAGGGTTTTACCTGCCTGTAATGGATAAAAATGATCTTTACAAGACTGTTGTATTAGACGGAGTTTTGCCAAAGAAGACATTTTCCATGGGAGAAGCTGAAGAAAAGCGATTTTATCTTGAATGCAGAAAGATAGTCTAAATAGATCATTTTATGAATTAATACGACGTCACTAAGGCATGATTGAAATATTACTTCCGCTTTCTACGCGGATGTTGATGAGTTAAGTCAACACCTGAGAGAAATTTATAGCGGAAGTTATTTTTTCATTATGCCTTAGCTTGTTCTTGGTGACGTTTAAATTGTTTTTTTAATGGCAATATAATATAATTACAATTACATAATATAGATACCGAATTGTAAAGTTATATATCAGTTGGATATCTACAAGTACTTATTTGCAATAAAAAATTTATAATTTGTTGGAGGCAGCACCATGTATGATACGATGAGCAGAATAAAAGAGACAGCAGAATTTATAAGTACCAAGCTTACCATTAAACCGGAGATTGCTGTAATATTGGGTTCGGGCTTAGGACCTCTGGCAGAACGAATAGAAGACAGGCAAGAGATTGAATACAGTGATATCCCCAATTTTCCTATTACAACGGTGGAAGGTCACGCTGGCAAATTGATAGCTGGTTCACTTGGAAGTAAGAAGATTCTGGCTTTAAAGGGAAGGTTTCACTACTATGAGGGATATGATATTTCACAGGTAGTTTTTCCGGTAAGAGTATTAAAGCAAATGGGAATTAACAATATAATAGTCACAAACGCAGCAGGCGGGATCAATAAAAACTTTAAGCCCGGAGACATAATGGCAATAACAGACCATATAGGATTGTTTGCACCTTCCGCACTTAGGGGAAAAAATATTAATGAATTCGGTCCGAGATTTCCGGATATGACAGAGGCATATGACAAGGATGCTGTTGATCTTATAGAAAAGGTTGCAGCGGCACTTGGAATAGAAATAAAAAAGGGAGTCTATGCCTATGCTAAGGGACCAATGTTTGAAACCCCGGCAGAGATAATTGCACTTCGTGCTATGGGTGCTGATGCTGTAGGCATGTCTACCGTTCCAGAGGTTGTCACTGCAGTTCATTCAGGCATGAAGGTTCTAGGTATATCATGTATTACAAATATGGCTGCCGGGATACTCAACCAGAAGCTGAATCATGAGGAAGTTATACAAACAACAAGGGATGTTGAAAATAAATTTGTTTCAGTGGTTATGAAGTTTGTTGAAAGCTGGCGTATATAAGCAAAAGGATCTGAGTGGTGTGTTTTGAATGAAATTAGCTATAAATAACTATAAATTTAATGAATTTAAAAGAAGTAGTGTTTGATAATGTTGCCTTAGTGATATATAATGTTTATGTATAAGATTAATTTTCTAGACATTAAAAATCCGAGGTGTTATTGTGGAAAAAGAAATTCTTACAATGGAAGAGGCTGCTGAGCTTTTTAGTGTAAGTGTTAAGACATTTATAAAGCTTCTTAAAGAGGAAAAGGTACCAGCAAGGAAAATCGGCAGGGAATGGAGATTTAGCAGGCAGGCACTTATTAACTGGCTGTCTGTTGGAGACTCCCAGCAATATTCTGCAAGCGAAGGTGAGGCAAAGGATTTTTTTAATGATGTTGCTTCAAAGTGGGAAGAGTTAAGACAGGATTATTATGATGAATCTATCAAGAATAAACTGATTGATTTGGATATAATAAATAATAATATGCTGGTGGTTGACCTTGGTGCAGGCGATGGCTATATTTCAAGAGAGGTATCAAAGATTGCCCAAAAAGTAATTGCTGTAGATATTTCAGGTGAAATGCTAAAAGAACTGCAAAAGAAAGCTAGTGATGAAGGAATAAAAAATATTGAAACGGTGGAAAGCGATGGTCTTGATGTTCCCGTGCCTGAGGCATGCGGGGATGTGGTGTGTGCAAGTATGTATCTGCATCATATAGCAGATCCTGAAATGGCAATAAAAGAGATGAAAAGAATCTTAAAGCCGGGTGGAAAAGTTTTTTTGGCAGATTATAACGAGCACTCTGATAAAGAATTGGTGGAAAAAATGCATGATATATGGCAGGGGTTTAGCGAAGATGATTTAAAAATGTGGTTTAAAGCTTCCGGGTTTAAGAAAGTAAGAATTGAGAAGCTTGCAGGCCGCACTAGGAAATCGGGCAAATCCATACCGGGTGCAGGCATTTTTATTTTAACTGCTGAGAAATAATATTTGATGGGGGTTTTAAGATGGGTAAGGTACTGGTTTGTGGTTCAATAGCTTATGATAACATAATGGATTTTCCCGGATTGTTTAAAGAACAGATATTGCCGGATAAAATTCACTCTTTGAACGTAAGCTTTCTTGTAAAGAGCATGAAAAGGGTAAAGGGTGGTACAGCACCTAATATTGCGTACAGCCTTTCACTTTTGGGTGAGAAGCCTATGATATTAGGTACTGCAGGGAAGGATTTCTACGAGTACAGGGATTGGCTCGATAAAAACGGCGTTGATACAAGCCATATAAAAATAGCCGAAGATGATTATACAGCAACGTGTTATATAACAACTGATAATGTTAATAATCAAATAACCGGGTTTTATCCTGGTGCCATGGCTCTGGATCCTCAATTGTCATTAAAAGATATGGATTTAACAGGCATATCATTGGTTATTATCGCACCTACAGAGCCTGAAGCTATGACTAAATGGACAACAGAATGCCAGCAACTTGGAATTTCCTATATATATGATCCAGGTATGCAAATACCCAGGTTGTCTCCAAAGGATCTTAAAGACGGCATTTTGGGAGCAAAAATTGCAATATTCAATGAGTATGAATATGACCTTATGAAAGAAAAGACAGGCCTTTCTAAGGACCAAATTTTAGGCAGTGTTGATATTTTGATAGTGACCATGGGAGAAAAAGGATCTCTGATATCCGGAAGGAATCAGATGGTTCAGGTAAGTGTAGCAAAGCCCAAAAGAGTTGTTGATCCAACTGGAGCCGGTGATGCTTTCAGAGCAGGGCTCATAAAAGGATACCTTGAGGGTTCATCATTGGAGAAAATGGGTAGATATGCAAGTGTATCAGCTGTTTTTGCCGTTGAACATAAAGGTGCGACAGAGCACCACTATACAATTGATGAGTATAAAGCAAGATATAAGGAAAACTATGGGGAAGTATAGATTGTTGAATTAATATAATATAGATATCGAACTGCAAAGCTATATATAAGTTCGGTTTCTATAAAATAAAAGAACTTTATTATGAGGGAAATAATTTATGAACATTTTGTTGAAGAATATTGGTATTATAACAGGCGGTATTGATAATCCTCATATAGAAGAAGGCTTTGTAGGCATAAAAGATGACATTATTGATTTTGTTTGTTCTGCAGATGAACTGCAGCCTGAATTTAAGGCTCAGAAGGTAATAGACGGAAAAAACAAACTGGTTATGCCGGGACTTATAAATACCCATACCCACTCCAGCATGACAGTGATGAGAAATTATGCCAATGACCTATCTTTGCATGAATGGCTCTTTGACAATATCTTTCCTGTTGAGGCTTGCCTTACGGGAGAGGACATATATTGGGGAGCAATGCTTGGGATTGCAGAAATGATAAAAACAGGAACAACCACATTTACAGATATGTATCTGGATATGAACGAGGTTGCAAGAGCAGTTATAGAATCAGGCATTAGAGCAAATCTGTCCATAAGTCCTATAAAGTTCAATGCACAAGAAGGTAATAAAATCATTGATGAGACAAGTAAGGTTTATGATTTTTACAAATATTGGCATAACAAAGATGATGGAATGTTAATAGTCAGCCTTGAGGTTCACTCAACCTACCTTTTTAACAGGGAATGGCTCAATAAGTCCTCAGAGATTGCAAAGGATCTTGGAATAGGTATTCAGATACATATACAGGAGACTAAAAGAGAGCTTTTAGAGTCAATTGAGAAACATGGCATTACTCCTTCAAGGATGTGCCTTGAAACCGGTATATTTGATGTTCCTGTAATTGCAGCACATTGCGTACATCTAACCGATGATGACATGGATATATTAAAAGCCAAAAATGTTAGTGTAGCCCATAATCCTACAAGCAATTTGAAGCTTGGTAGCGGGATTGCACCTATTCCAAGCCTTTTAGAGCGTGGAATAAATGTTACTATTGGAACTGATGGAGCTGCAAGTAACAATAACCTTAACATGTTTGAAGAGATGCATATAGCAGCGTTGCTGCATAAAGGCTATAAAAATGAACCTGCTCTGGTCAATGCAAGGGAAGCTATTACAATGGCAACTTCAAATGGGGCTGTTGCAAATGGACTTGGAGGGGTTACCGGAGTTATAAAAAAGGGAATGAAAGCAGACCTTATAATTATTGATATGAACAAGCCTCACCTATGCCCTGTAAACGATCCGATAGCAGCTGTTGTATACTCAGTTCAGGGTTCCGATGTTGAAACAAGTATAATAAACGGTAAAATAGTTATGGAGAACAGGGTGCTTACTATCATTGATGAAGAGCTTGTAATGAGCAAAGTTAGAGAAGTAGCAAAAAGGGTTATTAAATGAGGTGATAATTTGAGTAAAGCGGATCTAATATTTATTAAAATGTGCAGGGATATATTAGAGAATGGGGTTTCATCCGAAGGTGAAGTTGTAAGGGCAAAGTGGTCTGATGGCACTCTTGCACATACCATAAAGAAGTTTGGTGTTGTTAACAGGTATGATTTGAATGAAGAATTTCCTATTATGACATTGAGACCTACCAACCTTAAAGCTGCTATTGATGAAGTGTTATGGATTTGGCAGAAGAAGTCAAACGATATCAAGGAGCTTAATAGCAGAATATGGGATAGTTGGGCTGATGAAAACGGCTCAATAGGAAAAGCTTACGGCTACCAGCTTTCTATAAAACATAAGTACCCCGAAGGTTATTTTGATCAGGTGGACAGGGTCTTGTATGATCTTAAGAACAATCCGTACAGCAGAAGAATAATTGTCAATATGTACAACCATGAGGACTTAAATGAAATGAATCTTTATCCGTGTGCATACAGTATGACATTTAATGTTACGGGAAGAAAGCTTAATGCAGTTTTAAACCAAAGATCCCAGGATATACTTGTTGCAAACAATTGGAATGTATGCCAGTACGCAGCATTGGTACATATGTTTGCAAGGGTAAGTGGCCTTGAAGTTGGAGAACTTGTTCATGTTATTGCAGATGCTCATATATACGACAGGCACATCCCACTCATAAATGAGCTGTTGGAAAGGCAGATATATGATGCACCAAAGCTTTTAATAAATCCAGATAAGGACGATTTTTATAAGTTTACTGTTGATGATTTTGTACTTCAAGGGTATCAAAAAGGTACGCAGATAAAAATACCTGTTGCAGTATAGAATTAATTATTAATTATATAAAAAGTGATCAGAGATGTTGTAGAAAAGACAAATTTACAGTAAAATCTACAGTGGAATTGAGAAATATCATACAATAAAAAGGTGATTTTATGAAAGCGATTGTAAACGTAGATTTGAATTGGGGTATAGGATGTAATGGAAAACTTCTTGTAAGAATTCCTGAAGACATGAGATTTTTTAAACAAACAACCCTTGGAAAGATAGTAGTTATGGGAAGAGAAACTTTCGAGTCTCTGCCTGGAGGACTGCCGCTTATAGATAGGACTAATATTATCCTTAGCAGAAATAATGATTATAATCCTAGCGGTGTAATTAAATGCAGTTCTATTTTTGATTTAAACTTAAAGCTCAGCCAATATAATTTTGACGATGTTTTTGTCATAGGAGGGGAAACTGTATACAAACAGCTGCTGCCGTTTTGCAGCGAGGCCTATGTAACAAAAGTTCAAACAAAATTTGGAGCGGACAAGTTTTTTGTAAATCTGGATTTGGAAGATGATTGGGAATTGATTGAGGAAAGTGATGCTAAGGCATATAATGATATAAACTTCAGGTTTTGTAGATATATTAATAAAAAAATATTGTAAAATAAATTAAGAAAATACTTGACATATCAATTAAGATTTTGATATCATTATTTAGTAAAATAAAGAAGAAGTTATCCGCTTCTCACCTTACGGATATTATTTGTAAGGTTAATAGTGAAAGTTAATCGGTAAGTCTAACTTAGCTAAAAGAGCGGATCCATTATGATCTGCTTTTATTTGTTTTGCCGAGTATAATTTGTTCGTGGAATCTATTTTGGAGGTGTTTGGTTATTAGCAAAGAAGAATTGATGATAAATGAGGAAATCAGAGATAAAGAAGTCAGACTGATTGATAGTGATGGTACTATGCTAGGAATTATTTCTTCAAAAGAAGCTCAGAAACTCGCAAGCTCGAAGAATCTTGATTTGGTTAAAATTGCTCCTCAAGCGGTTCCGCCTGTTTGCAGGATAATGGACTATGGCAAGTACATGTTTGAACTTGCAAAAAAAGAAAAAGAAGCTAGGAAAAATCAAAAGGTTATAAGCATTAAGGAAGTAAGGGTTTCAGCCTCCATTGAAGATCACGATTTTAACTTTAAAGTAAAGAATGCTTGTAAATTTTTGAAAGATGGAGATAAAGTTAAAGTCAGTGTCAAATTCCGAGGCAGAGAAATGAATTACACCTCATTAGGCGAAGAAGTACTCGGTAAATTTGCTGAAGCGGTTGAAGAAGTTGCTACTGTTGAAAGAAAGCCTAAGCTTGAAGGTAAGAGTATGATTATGATACTTAACCCAAAGCAGCAGTAATATAGGATTTAAGGAGGAAAAATAAAAATGCCTAAGATTAAGACGCACAGCTCTTCAAAAAAGAGATTTAGTTTGACTGGAACTGGTAAGGTTAAGAGAGCTAAAGCTTTTAAGCGCCATATTTTGAACAAAAAAACTACTAAGAGAAAGAGAAACTTGAGGAAATCAGCTATTGCATCGCCTGCTAATGCAGCAACTGTTAAAATGTTGATTCCATATAAGTAGAAGGAGGTTTAATCAATGTCAAGAGTAAAAGGTGCGGTTAGAACCCGTGCAAGACATAAAAAGATTCTCAAACTTGCAAAAGGATATTTTGGAGCAAAAAGCAAACTCTTTAGGTTAGCTAATCAGGCTGTTATGAAGTCCTTGGTATATGCATACAGGGATAGAAGAGCTAAGAAAAGGGATTTTAGAAAATTGTGGATTTCAAGAATAAATGCAGCTGCTAGAGTAAATGGATTAAGCTACAGCAAGTTTATGAGCGGAATCAAGAAGTCAGGAATTTCTTTAAATAGAAAAGTTCTTGCTGATATGGCTGTTAATGATGCTCAAGCATTTGCACAGTTAGCAGAAAAAGCAAAGAGTGTAGTTAAGTAAGAAATGAATAAAATATTACTTATGATTTAAGAATTACAATAGAACTTTAAAATAATGGGCTCGCAAGAGCCTTTTATTATTATATCAAAGAAATTGAACAGGCCGAGGGTTAGTATGGATTTTATAACAAGTAATCAAAATTCACTTATAAAGGAAATAAAAGCACTGGAAATACGAAAGAACAGGGAAGAAAAAGGGCTTTTTATTGCAGAAGGACTAAGGTTTGTTGAGGAAGCGGTAAAAGAGAAGGCTCAGATAGATAAAATTGTTGTTTCCAATATGTTTTTAGAAAGCAAAACAGGACTGGATATCATTGATAAGATTCATAATATGGGATTATCCTGCTATACGGTATCGGACAAAATTTTCAAGGAAATATCCGATACCCAGACACCCCAGGGTATATTAGCTGTTATAAAAAAGAAGGACGCGGAGTTATGCGACATTATAAAAAGCAATAATAAAATAGTTATACTTGAGTCTCTCCAGGATCCAGGAAATATGGGAACAATAATAAGAACAGCCGATGCTGCAGGAATGACAGGAGTAATTTTGTCAAAAGGGTGCGTTGATGTGTATAACCGTAAAGTCCTTAGATCAACAATGGGATCGGTTTTTCATTTGCCCATTCATCGAACCGATGACTTTGTAGGTGTCATAAATCAATTAAAAGAAAAAGGGATTAAAGTTTATGCTTCACATTTAGATGGCAGTATGAACTATTATGATATTGATGAATGTCATAATGCAGCCGTAATCATAGGCAATGAAGCAAATGGAATAAGTGATGAAGCAGCAATGGCAGCAGATTATCTTATCAAAATACCTATGCCTGGAAGAGCTGAATCCCTTAATGCATCAGTTGCTGCAGGCATATTGATGTACGAGTTCTTTAGAAAATCAATATAATTATAGATACCCAAATGGTAGAATTTTGCAGTTCAGGCATGTTGAAAATATAACTTCCCGTATAATTTCGCTTTCTAAGTTAACTTAACTCGTGAACACAAGCTCAAAACGGTAAGTAATATTTCAATCATGCCTTAGTATCTTTTAGATTAGATGTGTTATTATTCTTGCGATGCCTGTATTTTATAATCTCCTATCCGCTTCATCACTTCATTAGAAACCCATGACGCAATTGCAATTTTAATTATGTCCCATGGCAAAAATGCCAAAAATCCTGTAAGAAGTATTCCGGTAACATCTGCATTTGCACCGCCTATAAACTTTGTGTGGATTATAAGATAAGCTACCCCTAAGGTGTAGCAGCTTAATATACCCATAAATGATGATATAAGAAGCTTAGTAAAAGTTATACCCTTAGAATCAAAAATCTCCTTCATTTTGCCGGTTATAAAGGCTGCTACAGCGAAACCGACAATATATCCGAAGGTAGGTTTTAAAATGTAGCCGGGGCCTCCGCCTCCCGTAAACACGGGAAAGTTTGCAAGGCCTATGGCAATATAAACTAACTGGGAAAGCATTCCTAGTTTTGAACCTAGCAGTAATCCGGACAAAATAACAAAGAAAATCTGAAGTGAAAAGGGCACCAGTGGAAAAGGAATCCTGATAAATGCACCTATACAGGTTAAAACAGCAAACATTGAAACTAAAACCATCTTATGTACCTTGCTCAAATTAAAACCTCCAATTGTTAACTAAATTTTCATGTATGGTTAACAATTATTATAGGAGTAATTTATAATATTGTCAACTACATATTGTTACGAAAAAGATCTTACATTAACAAATGCAGTTGAATCGCCTGCATTTGCATTAAAGAAATGAATTTACTGCAACATATTAATCAAGTAAAATGTTTTCCAATAATTAAAAATGTAAAATGATTATTTCAAGACATATGATATAAGAATTGTTTCTGAAGAGTTTAAGCTATTCTTTTTCCTTAACAACCTTCTTGGATTTATTAGGACAAACTACAGTGAATAGACCGCCAAAACCTATACAGGAATAGAATGTAATTATTCTCCATAGAAGCATTGCAGTGAAGACTGCATTACCTTCGAAGAAAAAATGAAAGAAGGTATATGAACTTATCTCAGCACCGCCTGCTGCACCGGGAAGCGGTATTATGGATATTACTGTAGCAATAAATACTGCTGCAGCAAAAAGTTCAAAATAACTTGATGATCCGCCGCCAAATCCTCTATAAATCAAATAGGGGATTGAAAAGAAGAAGGATAACTGAATCATGGTTAATATAAAAAGCTTAATAAGTAGCTTTGGATTCTTTTTTAAAAGATAAGCATTATCATGGAACTTGGATAGTGAATTTTCAAGGTTCTTTTCAGCTTCTACCTCATCACCCTTAAAAATTTTTATCTTTTTTAATGTCTTAAATATAAATTTCAGTATTCTTTCAGTCAAGGTTCGGTTATAGGAGAATAACATGGATATACCGATCATGGAAGCATGAACTCCCAATCCTAAAACAGTGAAAGGAAATAAAAAAGGAACCTTGGCACTAAAGTCTTTATATGTAAATAAAATTACCACTAACGAATATATCGTAAGTACAGACTGAAATGCGACAAATTTAATCATTACTATTGAACTTGCATTTCCGGAATTAATACCGTTTTTCATCATATACACAACCTGTGCCGGTTGTCCGCCTGTTTGAAAAGGTGTTATGGAGTTGAAAAATTGGCCAACCATTGTATATGAAAAGGAATGACTAATCTTTTCCTTAATACCATGGAAAACAGAAATTACATGAAGAGATAAGGACTCAAAAAACCAATACAAAAACATGAAAGCAAGTGAAAGAATTATCCAGCGTGCATCGAGTTTGGAAATTTGCTGCAGGAAATTTCCGAAACTCTGAGTTGAAAAAACCACAACAAATGGTACTGCAAGTGATATTAAAATTATTATGAGATTAAAAATGTTTTTTTTCACGAATATACCTCTTTAAGTTGTTTTTGTAATAAAGGCCTCAAAGATTATAAAGCTGCTTTTGGGCTCTCTTTTTGCTCTTTTCTGTTAACACTGTCATAAAAGGATTTCCACATGGACAGCACATTTTCTTCCGAATAAAACTGGTGGCCTTTCCAGGATTGGTTTTCCCAGTATGATCTGATCAAAACATCATCACTCATGGCTCGTATTATATCTGTAAATTCTTTTACATTGCTACCTTTTTGATAATAATCAAAGAAAACATCAGGATAGATGTCAAGGTCCCTTAATAAAATAGGTAATTTACAGTTAAAAGCCTCGAGAATGGTCATAGGAAATAATTCACTGTAAGATGGAAGAAAAAGGACGTTAGCAATATTGTAAAGCTCATTCATATGCTCTCTATCCAATATACCTGGAAATTCAACGTTTGAAGGAGGATCATCTACTATTTTTTTTAGTTCCTTATAACCTGCTGTTATACGCCCGAAGGAAAAGCCGCCTGCCCAGATAAAGCGTATATTGCTAAGATTTTTTGCTGTTTCAATAAAATCCATTACGCCTTTTCTTGTTTGGACCTGCCCAACACCTAATACCACAAACTCATTTTCCCCGATACCATATTTTCTCCTTATTTCCAGCTTCTTATCCGGCTTTATTGGATAAAAATTTTTAATAGATACGAAATTAGGTATATATGTTATCTTGCTCTCATTAACGCCATAATTTTTTAGGAGCTTTATAAAATATGGATTAACTGTTACAAGATAATCCATTTTTTTGTAGAATGAAATAATGTACTTGTAAAAAATTTTCTTTATTAGGGTAGGAAATTCAAGACTCCCGTCAACAGTTTCAGGAAGGAGGTGAACATAACCTACATTAACTCCTTTGAACTTTGCAAGTGAAGAAAGAAAATAAAATTGTAAATCAAACGTGTGGTAATGCATTATATCGGCTAATTTAAGTTTATTTGTAACAACGGCATACCGATCTCCAAGGCCTTTTCTTACAAGCTCTACCTGCTCCAAATAAGCGGAACCGACTCCCTGTCCTTTGATTTTATCAGCGGAAGAGAGCATATTTATTAAATACATCAGTAGTTATTCTCCTTTTACAATATTATGCGTATACTTAAGGTATTCCTTACGCACCGCTTCTTGGGGTCCTAATACTGAAGCTTTTAAATTTCTTACGGAAATTATAACCCCTTTTCCTTATCTTTTTATGACTTTCCAGTATTTCATTGTAAAGATTCTCAATATTCTTTCCAAACTCTTCTGAGGAGAAAATTTCAACAGTCCGTCTAGCATTTTTAGCATAGCTCTTTGCAAGCTTTTTATCTGTTAACACTTCTATTATAGTCTCAGACAGCTCATTTTCATATTTAAATATTCTACCGTTTTTATTATTCTGAATGATACCATCTATGTTCCTGTCGTACCTTGCTATTATAGGCACATCCGATGCCATGGCTTCTATTAATGTAAGTCCTTGGGTTTCAGTGATAGAGCAGCTTACAAATACGTCACCAAGCCTGTAGAACATTCCGATTTTCTCCCAGGGTTGAACCCCTGTAAATATAACGGACTTTTCTATTTCAAGTTCCGATGTTAACTCTTTAAGATCATCTGTGGCTTGGCCATCTCCAACAATAAGAAATTTAACATTAGGTATCTTTTTTATTATTTCAGGCATCTGTCTTAATGCAATGTCAATACTCTTTTCCTTATCTATTCTTCCTACAAACAGCATTACAGGATCGTCCTTTTTTATACCAAGGATTTCCTTTAATGCCATAAGGTCATTTTTTGAGTATTTATCTTCGCTGAATCTATCTAAGTTTATTCCTGTAGGAATTATTTTAATAGGACTTTTTACTCCGTATTCATACAATATATCATAAGTCTTTTTGGATGGTGCAATAACAGCATTGCAAGCATTACAGAAATTCCGGCTTAATATTTTAACAATATCGTCGGTAGTTTTTTTGAATTTGTTTTTGGAGATATAGTGTACATAATCCTTCCAAAGTGTATGGTAGGTATGTATTAATGGTATTCCAAGCTGTTTGGACATGATTGTACCGAATATGCCAAGAGAGAATTCCGATTGGGTGTGAATAATATCAAGCTTTAAACGCTTTACCCCCTTAGCTGCTCTGTTAGAATAAAACAAACCAACCCTTCTGGATTTATAGAAAATAAATGCCATGCTTGGTAATCTGAATACACCAGGGCGCTTCTTTGTAATACTTGGGTTCGATATAGTAAATATATATACGTTATGTCCTCTTTTTTTTAGTTCGTCTGACAACATATCTATTGATGTAACAACGCCACTTACATCCGGGTGATATGTATCGGTGAATATTCCAATGTTCATTAAATTTACCTCTTTCCAGTAAAAATCTGATCTTTCAGAATGTACCTCACATTAACTCCCGTAGTATCATCTGTATTTTAAACCTTCCAATAAAAATATATACTATCTAGATAGATATTATACAACAGTACAAAAATTAGTACAATATTGTTTTGAGTAATATTACAAAACATATAAAAGCTTCACTATTTAGAAATGCTCTTAATTAAAGCATGTTTTAAATGTGAAGCTTTCTTGATGCCTGGGAAATTGTGGCGTTTCCTATACCGCAATTTCTCATGACAACAATCAGGATTGTAAAATTGTATGTGATTTTAGCTTATGGAAGCATTGTTGAGCCCATAAGGAATTTGTCGCACTCCCTTGCAGCTCCTCTGCCTTCATTAATAGCCCAGACAACGAGACTCTGGCCTCTTCTCATATCACCGGCAGTAAATACTCCTTTAATGTTGGTTTCAAACTTGCCATATTCAGCCTTGGCATTTGAACGCTGGTCCTTCTCAACTCCAATTGAATTTAAAACAGTTTCTTCCGGACCTAAAAATCCCATCGCTAGAAGTACAAGGTCAGCAGCCCAAACCTTTTCGGTTCCTGAAATCTCCACAGGAATGAAACGGCCGCTGTCATCTTTCTTCCATTCAACCTTTACTGTATGAACTTCTTTTACATTGCCATTATCATCAGACACCATTTTCTTGGTTGTTATACAGTACTCACGAGGATCTTTTCCGTACAGTGCTATGGCTTCTTCCTGACCGTAATCAACCTTAAGCACCTTGGGCCATTCGGGCCATGGATTACTAGGCTGTCTTTCCTTTGGAGGTTCCGGCATTATTTCAAACTGAACTACGTTTTTGCAGCCATGGCGTATTGAAGTAGCAACGCAATCAGTACCTGTATCACCGCCACCTATTATAATAACATTTTTATCTTTGGCAGAAATGTAATTACCGTCTTCCAATTTTGAATCAAGAAGGCTTTTTGTGTTAGCACGCAAAAATTCCATTGCAAAGTGAACTCCATTACACTTGCGTCCCTCAACAGGTAGATCTCGTGGGTTGGTTGCACCGCCGCACAAAACAACTGCATCAAAATCCTTTAATAGTTTGTCTCCGGGGTAATTTACACCAACTTCTGTATTGGTTAAAAAATTTATGCCTTCAGCTTTCATCAAATCTACACGACGTTGAACTATGCCTTTATCAAGCTTCATATTTGGGATGCCATACATCAGAAGACCGCCTATCCTATCAGCACGTTCAAATACTGTAACCAAATGGCCTGCCTTGTTAAGCTGGTCAGCACATGCAAGTCCTGAAGGTCCGGAACCTACAACAGCAACTTTTTTACCTGTACGCTTTTTAGGCGGGTTTGGTACTATCCAGCCCTCCTTGAATGCACGGTCAATTATTGTACATTCATTATTTTTTATTGTAACCTGAGGGTCGTTTATTCCTACAGTACAAGATCCCTCACAGGGAGCAGGGCAGACACGACCTGTAAATTCCGGGAAGTTATTAGTTTTTAATAATCTTGCAATTGCGTCCTTCCAGCGTCCTCTATATATAAGATCATTCCACTCGGGGATAAGATTGTTTATTGGGCACCCTGAAGCCATACCGTTTAAAAGTAATCCGGTGTGGCAAAAGGGGATGCCGCAATCCATACATCTTGCACCTTGAGTTCGTTGTGCTTCTTCAGGCAGGTGTAGATGAAATTCGTTCCAGTCATTTATTCTTTCAAGAGGACTACGATCAGGGGGTAGTTCTCTTTTATATTCCATAAATCCAGTAGGTTTACCCATAATATTTCCTCCATATATAATCAACTTTAAATTATACCGTCAATTTTAATTTATTAAAATTGAGTAATCTATGCATTTGCCTATCGTAAATCACATAAAATCGCTGTTATTTACTCTGTCAAATGCAAGATTACTAACAATTTTAATTGCCGCCGACTCGAGCTGTATCACGGAAATTGGCTTCAAATGCCGACATAAGAGCATCGTCTCCGGTAAGACCGCTTTCCTGTGCTTTTTTAATAGCAGAAATCATTCGCTTATAGTCTTTAGGAATGATCTTAACAAACTTTGACAGGGAATTGCTCCAATCATCCAGTATGTTCTTGGCATGCTGGCTTCCAGTGTATTCAATATGCTTTTGTATCATCGTCTTAAGCTCAATGATATCTTCAGTATCAACAACTGTTTGAAGCTCAACCATTTCCGTGTTGCATCTCTTTGATGCAAAGTCGCCGTCTATATCATACACATAAGCGACGCCGCCTGACATACCGGCAGCAAAGTTACGGCCTGTTTGGCCAAGGACCACAACTCTTCCTCCGGTCATATATTCGCATCCATGATCTCCTACGCCTTCTACAACTGCATGAACTCCACTGTTACGAACGCAGAAACGTTCGCCTGCTACACCTCTTATATAGGCTTTCCCACTGGTAGCACCATAGAAAGCAACATTACCGATAATTATATTTTCTTCCGGTATAAAAGTTGATTCTTTTGGAGGATAAATAATGAGCTTTCCACCTGAAAGTCCTTTTCCAACATAGTCATTGGAATCACCTTCAAGAAGCATTGTCATACCATTAGGAACAAACGCACCAAAACTTTGGCCGGCAGAACCTTTAAAATTCAGGGTTATGGTGTCTTCAGGAAGACCTTTTCCTCCGTATTTTTTAGTAACTTCACTTCCAACAATTGTACCCACAACACGGTTGATATTCTTAATGGGTATAGTTGCATTAACTTTTTCAGCCTTTTCAAGGGCAGGTTTGCATAGATCCAAAAGAACCTTCTTATCAAGTGTTTTATCGATTTCATGATCCTGTGACATTTGGCAATAGCGACCATACTCAGCTGGTACCTCCGGCTGATAAAGTATGGCGGAATAATCAACACCTTTTGCTTTCCAGTGATCTACTGCATTTAACATCTCAAGTTTATCGGTTCTTCCAATCATTTCATTTATTGTTCTAAAGCCCAATTGAGCCATGATTTCCCGCATTTCCTGTGCTATGAACTGCATGAAATTTACTAAATGCTGTGGATCTCCTTTAAATTTCTTTCTAAGCTCAGGATTTTGTGTTGCAACTCCAACAGGACATGTATCAAGGTTACAAACCCTCATCATAACACAGCCTAATACAACTAATGGAGCTGTTGCAAAGCCGAATTCTTCAGCACCTAAAAGTGCGGCAATAACAACATCACGGCCTGTCATGAGCTTGCCGTCTGTTTCAACAACAACTCTGCTTCTTAAATTATTAAGAAGTAATGTCTGATGGGCTTCCGAAAGTCCAAGCTCCCACGGAAGACCTGCGTGCCTTATGCTGGTCCTTGGTGAAGCTCCGGTTCCGCCGTCATATCCGCTTATCAATATTACATCAGCTCTACCTTTTGCAACCCCTGCTGCAATTGTTCCGACACCTACTTCGGAAACCAGTTTTACATTTATACGGGCATCCTCGTTGGCATTTTTTAAATCATGAATAAGCTCGGCTAAGTCTTCGATAGAGTATATATCATGATGAGGTGGCGGTGAAATAAGACCGACACCGGGGGTTGAATGCCTTGTGTGTGCAACCCAGGGGTATACCTTACGTCCTGGCAGCTGACCGCCTTCTCCAGGCTTTGCTCCCTGTGCCATCTTTATCTGTATTTCTTTTGCATTAACCAAATATTCACTTGTAACGCCGAACCTTCCTGATGCAACCTGTTTTATGGCACTGCATTTGGAATCTCCGTTTTCCATAGGCTTAAATCTTGAAACATCTTCTCCGCCTTCGCCGGTATTACTTTTACCGCCTATCCTGTTCATGGCGATAGCCATTGCTTCGTGGGCTTCCTGGCTTATTGAACCATAAGACATGGCACCGGTTTTAAAGCGTTTGCATATTGATTCCACAGATTCAACCTCTTCTATAGGAACAGGTGTAATTGAAGGTTTGAATTCCATTAAGCCTCTTAAGGTACAGAGTTTTTGACTCTGAATATTCAATAATTTTGAATATTCCTTAAATGATGAATAATCACCTGTACGGCAAGCTTTTTGCAATGTATAAATGGTTTCGGGATTATACATGTGATATTCACCGTTTTTACGCCATTGATACTGACCTTCACTTTCCAATACATATTCATCAACTACACGTTCAGAAAAGGCTGTTTTATGGCGAAGTGCAGCTTCTGCTGCAATTTCTTCCAGTCCTATACCTTCTATTCTTGAAGGGGTCCAGGTAAAGTATTTGTCCACAACTTCCTTTTTAATACCAATAGACTCGAATATCTGGGCACCCTGATAGCTCTGGATAGTAGATATACCCATTTTTGACAATACTTTAACTACACCTTTAGTCAAAGACTTAATGTATTTTTTAACAGCTGATTTATGGTCTGTATTTTTTATCATATCCTGACCAATCATATCATCAATTGTTTCAAATGCCAGGTATGGGTTAATAGCAGATGCACCATAGCCCAACAATAAAGCAATATGATGGACTTCCCTGGGTTCACCGGACTCAAGAACTATACTGAGCTGTGTTCTTGTAGCCTTGCGTATAAGGTGGTGATGAAGTCCTGACACCGCTAAGAGTGCAGGAATTGGTGCATAGTTTCTATCTAAACCTCTATCTGATAGTATAAGGATATTTGCACCTTGGCTAAAGGCCTTATCAGCTTCTGCGAAAAGAGCATCCATAGCTTTTTTAAGACCCTGACCTCCTTCAGAAACCTTAAATAATATTGGGAGTGTAACTGCTTTAAATCCAGGTTCTTTTATGCTACGCAGCTTTTCCAGTTCATGATTATCAATTACAGGAGTTTTAAGCTTTAATTGATGACAGCTTTCAGGAGTAGGATCTACCAGATTTCCCTCAGAACCCATATAGGTTTCTGTACCTGTAACTATTTCCTCACGCAAAGCATCTATAGGTGGATTTGTTACCTGTGCAAACAACTGCTTGAAGTAGTTATATAGAAGCTGAGGTTTATCGGATAATACAGCTAATGGGGTGTCTATACCCATGGCTCCAATAGGCTCAACTCCATCCTTTGCCATTGGCAAAAGAACTGTACGAAGATCTTCGTAGCTGTATCCAAAAGCTTTCTGACGCTGTAATACAGTTTCATGATCAGGTTCAATAACTGATTTAGGCTCAGGAAGCTCTTCCAATGTCACAAGGTTTTTATCAAGCCACTCTCTGTATGGCTTTTCATTGACGATTTTTTCCTTTAACTCAGCATCATTTATTATTTTACCGGCTTCCATGTCAATAAGAAGCATTCTTCCGGGGTGTAGACGTTCTTTGGCAATAACCTTTTCAGGAGGAATTTCCAAAACACCCACTTCAGATGATAAAATCACCATATCATCTTTTGTTATATAATATCTTGCTGGTCTTAAACCATTTCTATCAAGTACAGCACCTACCATTTTACCATCTGTAAAGGAGATGGCAGCAGGACCGTCCCAAGGCTCAATAAGACATGAATGATATTCATAAAAAGCTTTTTTCTTATCGTCCATACTTTCATTTTTTGACCATGGTTCAGGTATCATCATCATTACAGCATGAGGAATGGAACGCCCTGAAAGTGTAAGAAACTCAAGACAGTTGTCAAATATGGCAGAGTCACTGCCATCCTCATTTACTATTGGGAATATTTTTGATATGTCATCGCCGAATTTATCAGTTTTTATCACCGATTGTCTTGCATTCATCCAGTTGACATTTCCTCTTAATGTATTAATTTCTCCGTTATGCATTATATAGCGATTTGGGTGAGCCCTTTCCCAGCTAGGAAATGTATTTGTACTGTAACGTGAGTGAACAAGTGCCATTGCTGTATCCACGCTATCGCTGCTAAGATCTTTATAAAACTCTCCAACCTGCTGTGCGGTAAGCATACCCTTATAAACAATAGTTCTGCAGGATAAGCTTGCTATATAGAAAAATTCATTATTGTCCTTTTGGGCATATCGTATACTTTTCTCGGCAAGTTTTCTAATTACATAAAGCTTTCTTTCAAAATCCAGGTCATCTTTCAAATCGGAGCTCTTACCAATGAATACCTGACGTATAAACGGCATGCATGCTTTTGCAGAACTTCCGAGTGTAGAATCATCGGTTGGAACTGTTCTCCAACCTAATAAAGTCTGACCTTCGGACCTTATTATTTCTTCCATCTTTTTCTCACACATATCACGTTGATCCGCATCAGGCGGTAAAAATATCATTCCGACGCCATAGCTTCCATACTCGGGAAGGTCTATTCCCGATAATAATAATTCATTTTTTAAAAAGGTATGAGGTATCTGTATCAAAATACCAGCCCCGTCGCCAGTATTAGGTTCGGAACCTGAGCCACCACGATGTGTCAGGTTATTGAGTATAGTTAAGGCCTGACCAACAATTTTGTTGGATCTTTTACCCTTAACATTTACTACAAATCCAATACCACAAGCATCTTTTTCATACAGAGGGTCATATAAACCCTGCTTTGGAGGTAAACCATTCTTCTTAATCATCCTAAAGCAACCTTTCTAAATTTATTAATATATTAAATTTACTTTAGCTATAAAAACCGATTAATTTTTATAATTCATCCTCAGTTCATCAGTTATTTTTAGAACTCGCTTAAAGTAAACATTAATATTACTAAGTTTAATTTAATCTAATAAATACTTGATTAAATACTTGATTAAATTTGCAATTCAAATATTAAAATGCTGCAAAAATATCTTAGTTAACTCATTATAACACTTAAATTCCGTGGGTACAATAGTTTTAAAACAAAAAAATGAAAGTTAAAAAGCTGATTCTTGCAAAAAAGTTTGAGGTAAGAAATGTATGTTTTATAGTGCTGTATTTACTTTGAATTATAATTATAGTATTATTAAATTATGCCCATGAATGCTTTTTAGCTACTTTTTTAGTGATTTCTGGAGCAGCAAATCTGGAGGAATTGACAATTTATTATTCAAGGTGATTTATGAAAAAAAGAATTATAGCTCTCCTAAAAATATCAATATGTACTATAATTATTATATTTCTTAACTCTATATGTGTTAATAGTGCAGGGTGGTCCTACCAGCCTGATATTGCAGGTGCACGTATTAGATCTTCTCCCGTTGATGAGGGGATTGCAAGCGATTGTTTTGATGGAGATATAAATACATATGCACGTACAGCTAAAGTGAATCCTGCCTGGGTTCAAATAGAATATCCTGAAAGAGTTGAAATTAGTAATGCAAAAGTATCGTTAGGAAAGCCAGGTTATTATGATACTGTATACGATTGGTGGCTTGAATGTGCTGACAGCCAGGTTGATATGGATAACAAGACAAATTCCTATAGATTGGTGATATCTAAAAAAAGCACTACAATAGACAGTATATGGGATGAGATGGAGTTATCTACACCTGTGACTAGGAAAATATGGAGGTTTACCCTGAAAGCAATTGGCGAGGATTCAGTACAGATACCTGAGCTGCAATTATGGTCTGATTATCAGGGGATAAACCTGGATTTGATGAGTTTTATAAAATCTAAAGACATAAAAGTGCAGGTTGATAATGTTATAAATAACAATGTTAATGCTGCCTTTGATGGGAACCCAACCACATTTTTCGCTGGGAAAAGTAATCCTACAAATGTGGTTGTTGATATGGGTGATCTATCAGTGATGATAAATAGAATCAGATTTTTTGTTGGTAAGGATAAAGGGAGTCACGAGACGGACAGGCTTGTTTTGGAAGCAGCTGATTCTATTAATGACCTAAACTCCAAGTCCGGAACATATAAGCTGGTCTATGCAAAAGGAATGGATCTGGATTTTGAAAGCCATGCAAATATAATACTTTCAATACCTGTGAAAAAACGATTCTGGAGGTTTCATGTAAGCAGGGTAGATTCCAAGCAGCCTCCAAATATATCACAGATTGAGCTTTGGGCAGACAAGAGGTACTGTGATTATCCGCCTTCTTCACCTGCACATCTCAATATAACAGAAAGAAAAGAAAATTATTGTGTTTTGGAGTGGTCAAGTATAAAGGATGCTACCGGTAATGTTATTTATCAAGTATTTAGGGATAATAAACTTATTGGAACTACATCTGCCTGCAAGTTTAAAGATATTGGATTAAACCCTCAGAAATCATATTTATACAATATTAAGGCATATAACATACTTAGAAAGTTATCTGAGCGGAGCCCTTCAGCGGAGGCTATGTCGGTTGCTGTTCAAACTGAAGTGATATCTGTGACTATAGCACCGACAGAAATAGGTGGCATAATTACAACACCTATACAAACAACTGATGACGTAGTTGCGGTTACTGATAGAAGTCAAGCTTTTAGCACAATGGAGACAAAGCCGACTGCTATAGTTCAGAAAGGAAATAATGATAAAGAAAGTGAAAGCGAAGTTTCACAAAGTGGAATTACATTAAAGACAAAAATTATATTATCTATATTCGTTGTAATTATAGCATTTCTTGGATGGTTTATAATGGCTACAATCAAAATGAAGAAGAAGATACATATTAACCAGAAAAAGCGTGAAGCTGAGCTTGATACTATAAAACAGCTTCTGATGGAAGAAAAGACCGACCATGTTATTGATCTGCTGGAAAAGAAAGACAATGGCAGAAAGTAAATTTCAAAATTAATATGAAATGACAAAAAGACCGGTCAAAATAGCCGGTCTGGAAAAATACCCCTTAATCATTCTTAGTTATGATCAAAAATAACTAAGTTATATTTCAATCATGATTTGCTTAATCGTCAAAAATCATATCGCGAATGAACTTAACTTTTATCTTCTTGCTTTTCAATTCTTTAGCAAGAAGCAGATAATCAACATTTTCAGGATTTTCTATAAACTCCTTCAACTCTGCGTTCTTTATGTGATCTAAAGGACTTTTTTTGTGATCATCATAAACACGATAAGGGTCAATGAGTTGTGCCCTTCTTAAGTCATCTGGGTTATTCCTGCGATAAAAGAACGATCTGTCGACACCTGAATAGTTTGCTAAAATATCAACCAAAATAGGGGAAGGACTTTCATCATTTCCTTTCTCCATATCTTCATAGATTGAAGGATCTATTTTTCTATTTGTTTTTAAGAAAATATCATCGGTAATATCCTTATAAGACTTACTACCTCTTATCATCTTAAGGTTTGATCCTTCAAAACTTAAATTAGTGTCTTTCTTGATATAACCGATTTCCTTTAACAGTTCCTCCAGAGTCATATTTAAAGCACGTGCTATCTTATCCAATGACTCTACAGTTGGAACGATTTCCTTCCCTGTTCTTGGATCTGTTTCTTCAAGATTTTTAATATAAGTATGACTAAGGCCGCATTTTTCTGAAAATTCTCTCAGTGAGAAACCGGCACTTTGCCTTCTGGTTTTAATCAAGTTACTTAAATGACCCATCTAATCACTCCAGAAATTATTAATACTATTGCATTTTTATGTTATATAAATCACAATATATTATACAAAAAGAAATTGAATTAGCAAATAGTATTTTCAAATTTTATTAATTATTATTGCTATAATTATATTATAGTATTGTAAATCCCGGTTAACAATAGTTCTTTTTAAAAAAATAAAAAAATATATCAAATTTCAAAAAGAAACATTAAAATTGCTTATTATATTGATACCCAACTGTTCAACATTTATAACATTTAAATACTATTTTAGATTATTAATTTCTTGATGTCTAGGAAATCATGATGTATTCCGTGCCACAATTTTCTGTTACAACAATCAAGGTTGCAAAATTACTTCATGATTTGTATAATGCTTTAGGATATTGTGGTAAAATTGTTTGGAAGTTATGCTTTTAGTATATTAAATAAATTTATGTAAAACATAAAAGTGGAGGATAAAATGAAAAAGGTAATATTGGTTCGAGTTGGGGAAATAATTTTAAAGGGCTTAAACAGACCTGTGTTTGAAGAAAAACTTGTGAACAATATAAAAAAATCTATTGGAAGCTTGGGTAAAATAGCAGTAATAAGGTCCCAAGCTAGAATATATGTTGAGCCAGTGGAAGATGAATATGATTATAATTATAATGAAGCTATAGATAGACTTACAAGGGTATTCGGTATTGTTTCAGTGAGTCCTGTATTAAAGATTGAATCGGATTTTAATGTAATTAAGGAACAATCAGCTAAAATGGTTAAAAACCTTATAGAAAAAAAGTGTTACAGTTCGTTTAAAGTAGAGGCAAAAAGAGGAAATAAGAAGTTCCCTATGCAATCACCGGAAATAAGCAGGGAATTAGGCTCCCATATCTGGGAAAATAATCAGCAGTTAAAGGTTGATGTAAACAATCCGGATTTTATTTTTTATGTGGAAGTTCGTGAGTCTACATATATATATTCTGAGATTATTCCTGCAAACGGGGGTATGCCCATCGGAACTAACGGGAAGGCTATGCTGCTCCTATCGGGGGGGATTGATAGTCCGGTTGCTGGCTGGATGATAGCAAAACGTGGAGTTGAAATAGAAGCTGTACATTTTTACAGTTATCCGTATACTAGTGAGAGGGCTAAGGATAAAGTTATTGAATTGGCAAAAATTCTTGCATCATACTGCGGACAGATAAAATTACACATTGTTCCTTTTACAGATATACAATTGGAAATTAACGATAAATGTCCTGAGGATGAGTTGACTATAATTATGAGAAGGGTCATGATGGAGATTGCAGAGAAAATAGCAGAATCTGTGGGGGCTATGGCACTTATTACCGGAGAAAGTGTTGGGCAGGTGGCCAGTCAAACAATACAAAGTCTTGCTGTTACAAACATTGTAGTTGATATGCCGGTGTTCAGACCTCTGATAGGTATGGATAAAAATGAGGTTATTGATAGGGCGAGGAAAATTGGAACTTTTGAGACGTCCATACTACCATATGAAGATTGTTGTACAGTATTTGTAGCAAAACATCCTAAAACCAAACCAAGGCTGGAAAAAATACTCAAATCGGAAGAGCTTTTAAATATAGAGAAATTGGTTGAAAAAGCCATAGCTGATACAGAAATTATAAGAATAACAGTATAAATAACTTTGAATTGAATATTTATTATAAGGAGGTTTAATGAAACAGGATATGATGGATGCTGAAAAAAAGTTATAGTAAAAAAGTAAGGATTATTTGGGCAACTGTTGCCGCTGTTATTATATTTATTTCAATTTTTGCAGCAGTTGTTTTAAAAGATAAAACCATATACTTGGGTATCTCAATCGATGGAATTGATGTGTCAGGTCTTGATATCAATACTGCACAAGAGCGGTTAAACGACGCGATTGGTAGAGTGAACCCGGTTAAAAAGGTTGTGCTTGAATATGCGGGCAATGCATGGCAGTATGATTTTGAGGAATTAGGTATAGGTTTTAAAATACAAAATGCTATAGAAGAAGCATATAGCATTGGTAGAAGCGGCAATATATTCTACCGGTTGTATAGTATTATAGCAACAAGGATAAAAAAGCATAATATAATTTCTCAACTGCATTTTGATAGGAACCTGATGATACAAGTTCTAAAGGTTATTAAAAAAGATGTAGACAGACAGGAAATGAATGCGGCAGTAAAATTCCAACAAGGAAAAATTACAATTGTGGGGCATGAAACAGGTAAGAGGTTGGATATAAATAAAAATCTGGATAATTGGACATCCAAATTGGAAGCTAAGAATTTTACATCTCATGAATTAATTGTTGAGGAAGTAGAACCCGAAATAAAAGAAACGGATATAAATCATATCGAAAATATAATAGGAAAGTTTTCAACAAGATTTAATGAAGGAGATGCAAACAGGAGCTATAATATAAAACTTGCTTGCAGTAAAATAAATGGTATACTGTTAATGCCGGGGCAGAATTTTTCTATGAATGAGTCATTAGGTCCGAGAACAGCTGCAAATGGATATAAAGAGGCACCAGTTATTTTTAAAAATGAGCTTGTAAAAGGAACAGGCGGAGGTGTATGTCAGGTAACTACTACACTTTATAACGCAGTACTGCTTTCAAAGCTTAAGGTTTTGGAAAGGACACATCATTCAATGCCTTTAGGGTATGTTGATATGGGGCGGGATGCAACTATAGCTGAAAACTATATTGATTTCAAGTTTAGGAACAGCAGCGGTTATCCTATAGCAATATTTTCATTGGTAAAGGGTAATGTAATCGAAGTTTATATCCTTGGGAAAGATAGGGAAAACGGAATGAAAGTTGTGTTAAAATCACAGGTTGTAGAGAAATATGAACCTCAGGGAGAAGAAGTGGAATATGTAGATGAAATTCCTGAGAATGAGCGTGTAGTGCTGCGAGAACCGAAAACCGGTTACAAAGTTTTATTATACAGAGAGATATATGGGTCTGACGGGGTGCTTTTATTTAGAGAAAAAATATCTGAAGATGTTTATGCACCTGTTAAAGCTAAGGTCAAGGTAGGAAGAGGAATGATATGACATATAGGTGGGGGAAGAATGGAAATAGGAAAAATACCAAATAGCATATTGAAGGAAATTGTATTGGGGAAATTGAACAATAATAGAAAAGAAATACTACTAAGGCCTGGAATTGGAGAAGATTGTTGTGCTGTTGACTTTGGAGAATATGCCTGTGTTCTTACAACAGATCCTATAACCGGTGCTGTAAACCAGGTTGGAAAAATAGCTGTAAATATTGCATGCAACGATATTGCTTCATCCGGAGCGGAGCCTCTAGGACTTCTTATAACATTACTGGCTCCCCCGAAAACGACTGAGCAGGATATAGCGACGATAATGACGGCAATTTGTGATACTGCGAATGCTCTTAATGTGGACATTATAGGCGGCCATACTGAAATTACTGCTGCTGTCAGCCAGGTTGTGATAATCAGCACGGCTGTTGCCAAAATACTTAAGGATAAGTTGGTAACTACGTCGGGTGCAAAACCTGGAGATGATATTATAATGACAAAGTCAGCAGGCATAGAAGGCACTGTAATAATAGCATCAGATCACGAAGATCTTCTTAGGGATAGGATGACAAAAGAGCAGCTAAAAAGGGCAAAGAGCTTTGTCGGTAAATTAAGCGTTGTAAAGGAAGGTATAATTGCCGGCAAATTTGGAGTTAATTCCATGCATGATATTACTGAGGGAGGAATACTGGGAGCTCTTTGGGAAATTGGAGAGGCATCTGGGGTAGGTATGGAAGTATACGAAGATTTGATTCCTGTTGAAAATGAAACTTCTGTTATATGTGATCTGTTGAACTTGAATCCTTTAAAGCTTATTTCAAGTGGAAGCATGGTTATTACATGCGATAACGGAAGAGAACTTATTAGTGAGTTAAATAGAAATGGGATCAATGCAGCCCTAATAGGAAAGATTACAAAGGAAATGAATCGAGTACTGTATGGTCATAATGGAATAGAGGTAATTAATGAACCAGAATCGGATGAGTTGTTTAAAATTATTTAATATTATTTAGAAAAAATTTATATTTAAAAAGAAATATCATGAAATCAAAAGAATTATCATATAAAAGTGGTTGTAAAATTTTAAATACTTATTTATAATAAATATATAAGAAACAGCGAAAGTCCTTAAAGAGTATGATGTGAGTTTAAATTTATCAAAATAATTATGTGATTTTATAGTTTTGCATAGCATATAATAAATATAAGTAGTCAAGAAAATAGTAAGTACATAATTAATGGATGGCAATGTGCCGAAGCAGATGTTTTAATAATAGTATTCCAAGTTAATACGCAGCAGGAAATTACTAAAATAGTAAGAATATTCATAAAAGTAGTTGATTGTTTAAAGTATTTATGTAATAATAATTCTCGGTGCAAAAATGATAATCAGTGCAGTTCTTTTAATAATATTTGTGTGAAGTGTTTAATGCTCTTGCTAAATATTTTTCTAATTATATAAGTACGGTTTATTCTTGTGAAAATGCGAGTATAAATAATATTAATCTTATTTTGTTTTAAATAATTATAAATTAGGATGCCTTATTTTCAAAAGTGTAATTTTTATTAATAAATCAACGATATAGCAGTTTTATTATTGATTTGTGTTTTAAGGGGAAAAGTAAACTTGCCAGGGGGTCTAAAAATTTTCTATCTGACCAGCCTAAGTTTATTCCTGATATCGTTTTTGTGATTTAAATTAATAATTCTAGGTTATGTAATTATTGATAATTTGCTAGTTGTGATATTGTACTGCATCTTATTGAGGTAATAAATTCATTTAATAGATTACCAGTGATTATTTGGGGAGGTCTGACATGATTGATAAGAGCAAAATGAGTATCGATGAGATTCTCTTGGAAAAAGGCCTTCTGAATATCGAGCAGCTTAAAAAAGTTTGGGGTATTCAGAGAGAAACAGGTAAAAAATTGAAGATATACTTTTAGAACTCCAATTAGTCACACAAAGTGATTTGGTAAATGCCAGTGCATCTATGATGGAAATGGAGTTTGTAGATCTTTCGAATTTTGATTTTAGTGATTATAGTGTTCCTACTCTTATCAGTGAAAGTATGGCGACTAGATATTGCATGATACCTATTGAAAAGAATGGCGATACTCTAATTGTAGCAATGAAGGATCCTACAGATATATTTGCGACAGATGATGTTAGACTTACAACAGGCCTTGAAATTAAGCCGGTATTTGCAGATGCAAAGCATATTGAAAATCTCATATCAAAAATATTTGTTAAAAGTATGAGTCAATCAGATGCTGATACGGTTGATCAGATAAATGAAGATACAAACTCTGAAATAGCAGCTACCGCTGCTACAGTTGCTGCTGAAATACCCAACAATCATGATTATGATGGGTTTATGCAGTATAGCAATGATTATACATCAGGTGAAAAAATAGAATATAATTTTGATGACAATGATTCTAATTCCAACAATGCCTCAATGGTAAATAATACAAATGGTAATTTCGGATCAAATTCCGATATAAATAATAGTGAAGTTAAAAATCCGACATTTATAGATAATGATAGCGAGTATAAGCCGTCATTATTTAAAGAAAGACTTGGCAAGCAGCTTGTCAGAGCTGGTGTTATAACTCAGGCACAGCTTGATAGTGCTTTGGATATTCAGACTAGGACAGGAAGTAGACTTGGAGAAATTCTTGCAAAAGAAGGGTTTATAAAGAAGAAGGTCCTTTACGAATTCCTTGAAAAGCAGATGGGTATACCTCATGTTGATCTGGAAAATGCCGATATACCTGGAGATATAGTTGCGATTGTTGATGAAAATATTGCAAGAAGGCACAAATTGGTTCCTGTTGAAAAAGATAATAATCTCCTTAAGGTTGCAATGAGTGACCCTATGAATATATTTTCTGTGGACGATCTCAGGCTTGTTACCGGTATGGAAATAATACCTTTATTAGCGGATGAAGAGCAGATTGTCACAATATTAAACGGTTACTATGAAAAAGTAGCAAAATCTGTTCCAGCGACACAGGATAAGAAAACCGATGTAAAAGAACCACAGAAAGTTGCATTGGATCTTGAAGAAGAAATAAAAAAGGTTAATGAAGAAATAAATGTTGAAATAAATGAAGAACATGAGCAAGAGGATGACATCATTGAGATAAGCGACGTTGATAATGCACCAATAGTGCGTATGGTTAACATAGTATTCAATAAAGCTGTTGCAAGCCATGCCAGTGATATTCACATAGAACCATACGAAGACTGCGTTATGATAAGGTTCAGGGTAGATGGTCAGCTTTTGGAAATAATGAAATATGACAAAAAAGTACTTCCATCCCTTGTTGCCAGAATAAAAATCATTAGCGGCCTTAACATTGCGGAAAAGCGTGTTCCCCAGGATGGAAGAATCTCGATGAAAATTGATAATTCCGCATATGATATGCGTGTATCTGTTCTTCCTACTATGTTTGGTGAAAAGATCGTTATAAGAATTGCAGATAAAGAAGGTTTTAATGTAACTAAAAAAGATCTTGGTTTCTTTGATGATGATTTGGAAAAATTCGATAGCATTTTATCACATCCCCATGGGGTTGTGCTTGTAACGGGTCCTACAGGAAGTGGTAAATCCACAACATTATATACAGCATTAAAGGAATTGTGCAAGCCGAATGTTAATATAATGACAGTAGAGGATCCGGTAGAATCAACCGTTAGAGGTGTTAATCAGGTTCAGGTTAATGTTAAAGCGGGTCTTACATTTGCGGCAGCTTTAAGATCGTTCTTAAGACAGGACCCCGACATCATAATGGTAGGAGAAATTCGTGACGGTGAAACAGCCGAAATTGCAATTAGAGCAGCTATAACAGGTCACCTTGTTTTAAGTACACTCCATACCAATGATGCACCTAGTACCGTTACAAGATTGATAGATATGGGAATAGAACCATTCCTTGCATCATCTTCCGTTGTTGGTATAATAGCACAGAGACTTGTAAGAAGGTTATGTCCTAAATGTAAGGAAGAATATACTCCTACATTAAGCGATAGGCAAGGCTTAGAGATAGGGGAAGATGAGGATGTAAAGATCTATACCAAGAAGGGTTGCCCGAATTGCAACAACACCGGGTATAGAGGAAGAATTGCCATATATGAAATAATGACTATAAATAGTGAAATTAGGGATCTTGTAGCTAAGAATGTTACCTCAGATACAATAAAAGCCGCAGCTATAAAAAGCGGAATGAAGACATTGAGAGCAAACTGTGCAAGACTTGTATTATCGGGTGTTACAACAGTGGATGAAATGGTCCGTGTTACTTATTCTAAAGAGTAGAATGTGAGGATGAGAAGAGATGAACCTGAATTATTTGCTACAACAGACAGTTATAAACAATGCATCTGACCTTCATTTATGTACCGGAGTATCACCGGTTATAAGAATACATGGAGATCTGATTTATCTAAATGAGCCTGTGTTGACGGCTCAGGACTGTGAAAGAATGGCTAAGCAGTGTCTTTCTAGTGATTTGTTTAATAGTCTCGCAGAGACAGGTGAGGTGGATGCATCATATTCTCTCCCTGGCATAGCAAGATTCAGGATAAATATATTCAGGCAAAGAGGCAGTTATGCGATAGCTGCAAGAACAATTCCAACTGAAATCCCTAAAATTGAGGATCTGGGTTTGCCTGAAATAACTGCCGAACTGGCAATGAAGCAAAGAGGGCTTGTATTACTTACAGGACCTACAGGAAGCGGTAAATCAACAACGCTTGCTGCAATGATAGATTATATTAACAATAGAAAAAAATGTCATATAATTACCATAGAGGATCCTATAGAATTTTTACATAAGCACAATAGAAGTATTATCAACCAAAGAGAAATTGGCGGTGATACAAAAACTTATTCAAATGCAATGAGAGCTGTATTAAGAGAAGACCCTGACGTTATACTCATAGGTGAGATGCGTGACCAGGAGACAATATCTACGGCACTTACTGCAGCAGAAACAGGCCATCTTGTGTTATCAACATTACATACAGTAGGTTCAGCAAAAACCATCGACAGAATAATTGACGTTTTTCCGCCATATCAGCAGTCTCAGGTGAGAAGTCAGCTTTCAACGGTACTAATGGGTATCATATCACAGCAGCTTATAAAAAGAGCTGACGGAAGAGGACGTTTGCTTGCTACTGAAGTAATGATATGGACTCCTGCAATAGCCAACCTGATACGTGAGTCACGTACACCGCAAATCAATACCTGTATTCATACCGGATCACAGTTCGGAATGCACTCAATGGACTCATGTGTTGCAAATCTTTATAGATCAAAACTCATAGATTTTGAAAGTGCTTGTCAGTATGCACTTGATATAGATAATTTGAAAAAACTGCTCTCAACATAATTATTTCGAATTTAATCGGTTTAGATGGCTTTTTATAATAAAACATGATATAATATATGTTATTATGATGTAATTTAAGGCAAATAGCAGTAAAGCTCTTCTAAATCTGATTTATATAATGAGGTGCATAAGATGGCATTGCAATTATTCTCCAGTGATTTTATGACTATTGATATAGGATTCAGGTACATTAAAATAATCCAACTCAGAAAAAAGAAAAATAATGATTTGATGGTAATCAACTATGGCATTGGTGATACGCCAAAGGGGTGTATTAAGAATGGGGCAATTAAGGATAAGGCTAGAGTTGTTTCTGAGATCAAAAGGGTTATTGATGAGCACGATTTAAGTGCAAAAGAGGCTAAGATAGTAGTGTCTGGAACCAATATCATAACAAGAATAATTATGGTTGATAAGGTTGAAGAAAAAGAAGTTGACAAAAAGGTATGGTCTGAAATACACAACTTTCTACCTATTAAGTTTGATGAGCACCGTGTGGATTACAAGTTGCTTGATGTCATAAATGATAATGGCAAGGAAAAAATGAGGGTATTTGTAACTGCGGTAGCTAAGAACATAATTGACAGCTATATAGAGATTTTGAAGGATCTCAAGTTGAAGCCGGTTTCAGTTGACATTCCGGCAAACAGCATATCAAAATTTTTTCAAAAGGATATTGAGTTTAAAGAAACTGATATATTATCAAGAAAACAAAGGTTTCCTAAAACTACAACAAATACTGTAGCAGTTATCGATCTAGGATCTGAAACCACAATAGTTAATATTCTAAAAAATAAAATTCCAGAATTCAATAGAGTTGTGCTTTTAGGAAGCAGCAATATAGATCAGGTTATCATAGACCAACTGTCTTTGAATGTAAAAGATACCGATAAGGCAGAAAGATATAAAAAGATGTATGGAATGGTAGCCTTCAGAGATCCAAATAATGATTTGGAATGGCAGTGCAGTGAATGTGCCAAAAAGATAATTGGTGAAATAACAAAGAATATAAAAATGTGTTTTAATTTTTATATAGATAGATGTGCCGGAGAGCAAATAAGCAAAATATTCCTTGTTGGTGGAGGTTCAAAGCTAAAGGGCATAAGAGAGTATTTCGAGGAAGCCTTCGGAGTACCCACATATCCAATAAATTATGTTGATGTCAGAGGAATTGAGTTTGCTCCAGAGCTAAACATTGAAAAGATAAATTACCTAATAAATGCCATAGGGATAGCATTATAAATAAGAAATCAGTTTGGGGGTTCAGTAAATGCCGTTATATACTTATCGGGTAAAAAATGAATCGGGTAAGATTTTCACTGGTGAGGCCAAAGTTGAAAGAGAATCGGACCTTACATCGATGCTTATTGAAAGAGGCTATTCAGTAGTTGAGATAAAGGAAAAAAATGCTTTTACCGATATAACTCAGATAAAAATATTTCAGAAGAGAATAACTATAAAGGATTTATCAATTTTTGCAAGACAATTTGCCATAATTCTTGAAGCAGGAATACCAATTGCAGCGTGTTTAGATATATTAAAAGAGCAAACTACAAACCCTACATTGAAAAGGGTGATAACTGATATAGGTGATGATATAAAGAAGGGTATCTCATTATCGTCTTCCATGAAAAAGCAGACAGATATATTTCCAGGGTTATTTGTTACTATGGTCGAAGCCGGAGAAGTTAGCGGTCAGTTGGACAAGGTTTTCAACAGACTGGCAGAGCAGATGGAAAAGCAATATAAATTAAATCAGAAGTTGAAGAGTGCAATGACATATCCTATCATAGTTATCTCTATAGCAGTTATAGTTGTAATAATACTAATGGCCTTTGTTGTTCCTTCGTTTACATCAGCATTAGGTGATTTTGGGGTTGAAATGCCAATATTTACGAAGATCTTAATTGCTGTAAGTGGATTTTTTCAGGCATTTTGGTGGGCTGTATTTCTAGCAATTGGTGGTTTGGTTGTATTCATAAGGCAGTATATAAAAACTCCAAATGGTAAAAGATTTTTTGGGAGTCTTTCAATTAAACTGCCGATAATAAAAATTGTTGTAAAAAATACAATAACAGCTAGATTTACAAGAACTCTAGGAACTCTTATATCTAGTGGAGTAATGCTAATACAATCCATGGAAGTAGTTCAGAATGTTATAGGCAATGCAGCAATAGCTGAGGCATTTGAAGAAGTTATAGCTGAAATTAAGAAGGGCAGAGGGTTAAGTCAGCCTCTCGCATCTATGAAGTTCTTCCCGCCCATGGTAATGTCGATGATTAAAGTCGGAGAAGAGTCTGGAGACCTTGATTTTTCATTAAATAAATGTGCTGATTTCTACGACGAAGAAGTTGAGGTTTCATTGAAAATGCTGACTGATTTTATTAATCCGGCCATAATAATGGTATTGGCAGTGTTAGTAGGATTTATCGTATTAAGTGTTCTTTACCCAATGCTTTCAATATATCAGGGTTTAGAATAAATTGTTGGGATCAAAAAGTGTCCATAAATAAACCAGAGTGAAGGGGGTGGACGATAAACAATGCTTAGTGGTTTATCGGAAGGGCAAAGTAAAAAAATTAACCAAAAAATCAGAGGGGGAAAAGTTATGAAAAAAATGTTAAAGAGTAAAAAAGGTTTCTCATTAATCGAGCTTTTGATAGTTGTTGCTATATTGGCAATACTTGCTGCAATCAGCATCAACTTATTCGGTGGTGTTTTAGGTAAGCAGAAAGAAAAGTCAGACAAAGCTGCATGCAGTTATTTGCAAACAGCAATTCAGACATACATAGCAGAAACAGATGATGTTGGTCTAACAGATAGTGAAATTAAAAAAGATACTGTAGAAAATTTAATGGATAGCTTCACAAAGGTTATAACCTACACTACTGATGATGGGGTTGATAAGAAATTTGGACCTTATCTTAATGCAAAGCAAGCAAAATTGAGTCAAAAAGATGTTTGGTTTGAAGTTGCTGTAGACACTGATACTGGTGCAGTTACAGTAGGTTTAACAAAAAATGCAACTCCTGCAAATAGAATCCATGTTACAGCCGGTGCTAAATTATTATATCCAATATCTTCAGCTGCTGCAGCTACATCAACTTGATAAAATGTTCATCCGACCCGGTCAATTGGCCGGGTTGGATAATTGTAAAGAGGTGATTAAATCATGATAAATCTTAAAAAAACAAAAAAGGTTTAACCCTCGTGGAAGTATTGATTTATACTGCTTTGCTTGGGATTATTTTGCCTGTTATGTCATCCATATTATTGTATGGCTTTGACACATATAAATCAAACTATAATTATATAAGGCAAGAGGACATGGTATCTAATGTATCTAACTTGCTTAGAAAAGATATTGAAGCTTCAAAAATAATAAAGATTATTTCTGATAAAGAATTGCAATTAACGTTTCCTGATGGAAAAAGTAAGACTTGGAAATTTGGTTCTGATAACACTCTAAAAGTAGGTACTACGATAGTTGCTAAAGATATCGATTCATCCAGCTGTAAGTTTGAAAAGAGGGTTCCAAGTGCACCCACTCCAAATTGGGAGAACAAAATTTTAGTAGATGAAGGGTATGTTGTATTGACAATAAAGCCAATTGAGACCAACAGTAAAAAGTTCACCAACAGAAATTTTTCAAAGCCGATAATTACAGAGTTTTCTGTTAGATATAAAGAAATCCAATAGAATGGACAAGGGGGAAATATTGTGAAAGATATTAATTTATTGCCCGAAGATATAAGAAATCCTCAAGAGCCTGTTAAGGTTGAAAGGCAAGGGGTATCGAAAGTAAAAGTTGTTACACTTATAGTTGCAATATTGGCTTTAGTTGGGGTATCATTAGTTCTACCTAAGGTCTATATAATAATGCAAAATACAAGGCTTGATATGATAAATGAAAATATTGAAAGTGAGAAGTATAATGAAGTAAAAGCAGTTAATACAGACATTGTTTCTATTAAAAGTGAAATATCAAAAAAGAATAATATAGTGTTAGATATTGATAGTAAGAATATATTAGTTGGGCAGATAGTAAGTTTTATTGGAAATTCTGTTCCTAAAGGGTGCTCCCTTAAAACAATAAAATTTACTGAAGGAAGTTTGAATGTTGAGGGCTATTCAATGGATCCAATTCAGGCAACAGAATTTCTGTCTTATATTTCTAGAATAGAATCCGTAATGGTTAATAATTCTTCAGTTGAGCTTAAGGATGGAAAGTACGAATTTAAATATGAACTAACTATTACGAGAAAGGGCGGAAAGTAAAATGACAATCGGTAAAAAAGAAATCAGGCTTATTATTGTCCTTGGATTGCTTGTATATGGGTTTTTATTTTATACCATTTTTGTGAACAACTATATTCCTGAAATAAATGATGTTAATGCTCAGTTATCAGAGGCAAAAGAAAAAGAACGTGCACTGGAGAGAGACTTGGAGAATATAGAGCAAAAGAAAAGCGAATTAAAATCGAAAAAGGTAGTTAGTGAAAGAATTGGTAATTATGTCCCTGATGTTAGTGGCATGTTTGATTGTATATCTTATATGATAAAGCTACAGAAGTTAATGGGAAATAAATTAAAAGATGTAAAGATAAATCAGCCTGAGGTTGTTAATGTATCAGTAAGCAGCAATGATAATAGTTCAACAAACAATGTTGAACAGGTTAATGCAGGAGGAAGCGATACAGGCTTAGATGATACTACTACACCTTCTACAAATACGCAAGGAGGAAGCAAATATTACTCTGTTGCTGTTGATTTTAAATCAGACCTTGCATACAATGAAATTTGGGAGCTACTTTCATTTATAGAAGGTGGATCAAGAAGGGTTAAGGTAGCAGAGTTCATTATTGATCAACCCAAAGATGATAAAGCCAATACTACTAATAAGACAGCTCCAGCTGTTGGCCAGGTAGGTGGCATAGTCCCTGTAGGTCAGATATATAGTGTTACAGGAAAAATAAAGATTTATGCTCAGGATATTGAAGAAGCTAATAAAATATTTAGCTCAAGTAAAAATAGATTTAACAAATACAATGAGAGTTCAGGTTTGATATTTACTGTACCATCGAATACAGGAACTACAAATAATGGTACTGCTGTTAGAAATAATAACAGCAGTACTTCTTCACAAAATAGCACAGCAACAAATACAGTTCTAGAGCCTGATTTCATCCTTAAGCAATCAGGATATTATACAGCTGGGGAGAATTTCCAAGTATTAGGAACGGACAAATCCAGAGAAGTTTTCATGTATAAGACTTCAGGAAGAACTGATGTTCAGCTTGCTTTGACAGAAAGTAGATACACTATGACTGTTACTTATGCTGTAGGAAAGAGCAAGACAATTTCTGGAAGTATCCCTAACAGAGATCTTAATGCAGATCTAAAAGTAGATGTTGGTGACTTAAAAGAAAGTGAAAAAATAAAAGTAAATTATAAAATTGTTAATAACTCATCTCATAAACTTCATTTGAGTGTTTTTGATCCAGGTGGCAGAGTAAAGGTGATAGATAGATCCGGTTCCATAATTACTGGGAAAAGTCAGAAAGAAAAAGTAAGTATAAATTAAGGGTGATTTGTTATGGGAGAATTATTAAAGAGAAAAAAAGGACTTACAATTGTTGAGTTAATTATTGCAATAACATTATTTGCAATAATTACTGTGCCTCTTATGGCGGGGTTTGCAAATGTAGCTATGATAAATAAGCTAACTAAAAATCAGATAGAAATTAATGCTGCTGCGAATCAAGTTCAGCAGGAGGTTATTGATAGTGTTAAGAAGAATTCTTCAGTCACCTTAGAAAGTGGAAGTGGTAATATTCGAGGAGCCACTTTATTAAAGGGAATAAAAGTTGGTGAAGGAAAAAGTAATTTTATTTATGATTCTGAATATAAGGGTGTTACTGGTGTTAATGGGTCTACTCAGGAGTATCTTATAACCTTATATAAAAAAAAGGGAGCAAATTTCCAGGTTGTAGAAAAGTTTAATGTCCAGGTGAATGTTGATTAGTTTGAAATAGAAATGTTAAGAATTAATTGAGTTAGTGGGGTGAAAGGTTATGAAGTGCATCAGGAGAATAGTGTACAAAAAAGATGGGATGGCTTTACCAAGTGTTATTATTATTTGTACGCTTATGCTAATGATGATGGTACCTTTATTGAATCTATCAGTACAGCAACTGAAGGTTAGTAAGAGCCAATCTGTTATTGGATATTCGTATTTGGCAAGCGGTTCAAGTACTGAGAAAGCTATTAAAATTATAAAAAAATATATACAGGATAAAACATATACGAAACAAGTTCCGTATATATCAGATGCTAGTAACTATGTAGATACTATATTATTAGATATAAAGAAAGAAATAAATAAAGAGATTGGAACTATTACGGTACAGCCATCTAAGGGTGCAAAGAGTTTATTGAAAGGTGATATAGCTAGAGTCGGTTTTAAAGTAGATGGAAATAAAATTTGGGTTACATTGGGATTGACAATTACTTCAACATATCAAAAAGGGGTTAATGTATCAACAGGTAGTGATGTGTATTCTCAAATTGTTATTTCAATTGAAAATAATAATGATAAATATTTCAGACCTGCAGCAATTAATGCTATAGGAGATATTTATGTTAAAAATTCTAATGCCATTATAAACGGTGATGTTAAAGTTGTCGGTACTGCACCACAAAAATCAAATGAGTTTGAACAATATACTTATGGTGGTTTGTACGCGACTTCAAATTCCAAGTTGAATATTAGCGGAAATGCATTTGTAAGGGCTTTTATTAGATGCGGAAATCCAGACAATTCAGTTGCAGATAATAGTACTATTGAAGTAAACAACAATGCAGTAGCACAGTGCATACAAATGTTTGGACAAAAAGATTATTTTTTGGGACATAAAGATGTTTATACATTTGATGATGTTGAAATGAATGGTTTAAATTCTATTATAGCTATAAACAGAAATTATTTTGGGTTATCAGACGGTAGAAGTTCAACTGACCAGTACCACGATGCTTCAAGTGCAATTGTTAATAGTTCAGTAATACATCATCCGTTTGAGGATACTATATTAGATGCAATGAAATCCAAGATAATAATTAATGGGAATGTAATGATAAATGGAGGTACCTTCCTTATTGATCCAATAAAGGGAACCCCAGTATTTCCAAATGATGCACCTCAGATTGAGGACGCTTCATGTGCATGGAACGATTCAGACGAGATTGCTTCATACAAAAATTTTGAGCCGCAGGGAACAGCGGCAGATAGACAGAAATTTCATAGTGATACGGATAATAAAGGTACTTCATGGATAGCAGACCAGTATAAAAGCAATTTGGCAAAAGGCTATAGTAATTTGTTCCAAGTATATAATTTTAAAAATGAATCAGAAATAGGCACTTGGTTTAGTAAATTGAAAATGTTTAACCAGCCATTTAGCTTCTATAGTCCAGAAAATGATCCGTCAAAATTAAAAGGTTTTTGTAATTATGAAATGGCGGCAAATGGCAAAATGTATTTTATGGATATTTCAGATGTTGACCTTGGAAATAAATCAGACTTAGAAAAAGTAGACGAAAGTTCGTTAGTCGGTTCTAAAACAGATTTTGAAAATTCATTGTATTACCTAAACATAAATGATAAGGAAACACAGAAGTATCTTCCAGGTGGTAGTATGCAATGGGAATGGGATAGTGTGAGTAAGAACGGTTTGTTAAACCTTAAAGGTACATACTTTGACTACTATAATACTGTTGAAACCAAATTTTTACCGGAAATAAAAAAACCACTTATGAAAATTACTGAGGATTTTGTTAAAAGGGATCCAGGTTATCAAGCAGGTGTAATTAGTCACCAATATAAAGAGGTTACTGATGATTCAGGAGCAAAAAAGAATTTTTTTAATTATATTGGAGAAGAATTAGAAGAATGTAATCTTATGGATAATAGCACGGTAATAACTGATGGTGAGCTTAAGCTTATTAGTAGTAGTATTGATAAATATGAAATTGGATTTACTCCTATTAATACCAAATATTACATTATTGTAGTAAATGATCCGGGAAAGACTCTTGTTATTAAAGACACAATAAACGCGATAGTTTATACAAGGGGAAAAGTTATTATGTCACCGGGTTCAAAATTAAACGGATTTATTATTGCAGCCGGTAAAGGCTATGATGCAATTAATAAAAAAGCAGATGGGTCAGCGGCTGATAGTATGCCTTATATTTATATGAAAAAAGACTCCGATGGTAATGTTATTGAAAGTAATATAAATCTACTTGATTCAGGCGAATTTGCAGCTGTTGTTTTTGAAGGAACAGCTACTGTAAACTACGAGTTTGGCATTGATAAAAATAATAACGGTAAGCTAGATCCGGAGGATAACTTACTATATCTAATTGATCAGTATACTAATGATGATATCAAAAATGCACTAAACAAATTATTTAATTCTTAAACGGGGTGGAATTATGAAAAAAAACTTTAGATTAGCATTAATCACAGTTATTGCACTTATTCTTATAATTAATACTGGCTGTAGTATGCCATCATTTCTAGGTGGCGATGATAAAACCGATAATAGCGAAGATAACAATGTGACAATTGAGAATTCGGCTGCTACTAAGAAGGTTAAGAAGGTTGTATCAGATTATTTTATTAAAGCTTTTTCTCAGCCAATTGAAAAATATAATAATACGGCGATTGTACCTGAAGATATAAAGCCATTTATTTCAAAGCGTACTATTTCGGAGGGGGAGAATAATCCTGAAATTGGTATACATCTGCCAAGGTATATAGAGCTTAATGGAATGGTTGTTGTTGAGTATCAGTTAATGAATGCACTAAAGGATAAAGGAATAGAAACTACATATATAGGCAAAAGTACCAATGATTTAATGTACTATACAAAGGTTCAATTAATGGCTAAATGCTTGCCGGATATAGATTTTTATTTAGCGTATAAGCAGAATCCAACAACAAAGCTATATGAAAAACAAGCGGTAAATATTGATGAAAACAAGTATGATTATTTTAGGATAGTAGCAAGTTATGATATAACAGTTGTAAAAGATAGTAGTGATTATAAGATAAAAAGAGCTGTAGAATCTAGCACAAGACCTGGATATCAAAACAGGGTGTTGCTTATAAACAATGACTTTGTTGAAAGGTTTCCATACATCAATACAGATAAAACACCAGATGGTAAAGAATATGCAAATAAAGAAGATGGAAGCAGGTTTGATAATGAATCAAAACTAATTGAAAAATTCTTTACAAATTTTAAAGAATTAGATAATGAAAGAATGAACTTATTAAAATCTAAGTGGTTTTCAAGTCAAAAGGAATTTGCTGATTATTCAAAGGGTATTTTAAAGCTTAATATCGATAAAGATAAAAAGGAAATAATGCAAATAGATGATCAATACAAAACTAAGTTTAATATTGATTCATTTCCTTTAAAGTCTAATATGGGAAAAGTTCTGAAATTGAGTAACTTTGAAATAATACCACATCCAGCTTATACAAAGAAACAGAGCAAATATATAGTGAAGTTTGAGGCTACAATAGAAATGATGAGTGGTATAATAGGGCAGCAAAATAAATATAAATATGATTACTTTGTGGTACTGAACAATGATATAAAGTCACCTAAAGTTAGCGGTATATATATGAACAGTATAATTAATACTGGCACTGAGATTGTAGAGAAATAAGCATAAGTACTATAAAGGAAGCTCTATTATTAATTGATGCTTCCTTTTATTATTTCTTGGTTTAAATAATTTATCTAATTGATTATAATACATAGACATATGTAAGTGGAATAAAATCAACCTATTTAAATTAATAAATATTGATTTATTTGATTTATTTAGTTATAGGAGATATACTTGACAAGTACAGTAAGAAAGTATCAAACTTGTTATGAATCAACATGTATGAAGAAAATAATAGTAAATTGTTAATATGAGATGTTAAATTATTTTAAGGGGGATAATTGTTTTGATAATTAAAAAATATTACTTAAGAATAATTTTATTATTAATTCTAATATTATCAGGCATTATTGCAGGTTATTCATTAAGTAGATATAATGGATATATTTCAAATAATAGTGTTGAAATTGATAAAAGTCTACAGAACAAACGACAAAATGTTAATGAAATCAAAAACAATTACAGCGTTAGAAAAAAAGATAAAGGTGTCCAAGAAAAAAATGAAATAAATCAAAAGAAAGACAATCTAAGAAATTTAAATGTAAATCCGATTCCAAGAGATTCACATAAATATGCAATTCAAATAGTTATATATTTTTTTATATTCATTTTTATATTTATGTTATTTTACTATTTAATTAATAATAAGGGATATAAGATACATACAAAAAACATCAGTTTTATTGTATTTATATTGCTTGGAATAGGGTTTTTATTACGGCTAGCCTCCGTTACTTTAATGGAAGGGTTTACATATGATATTGTATGTTTTAAAAAATGGGCATCAGTATTATCTGGAGGCTTTACAGATGTATATAAGATGAAAATTCCAAGTGATTATCCTCCACTATATATGTATATATTACTTATAATCGGCAAGATAGCTAGTTTTGATAATATTGGCCATTATTATGTTGTTTTGTTGAAATTACCATCAATTATAGCAGATGTTGCCACCGCTTGTATAGTTTTTAGGGTTGCGAAAAAATATATAACAATTGAAATGAGTATTTTATTATCTATTTTTTATGTTTTTAATCCTGCTGTTTTCATTAATTCAACATTATGGGGACAAGTAGATTCCTTTTTTACACTAATTATTGTTTTAGCATTATTTAAGCTTACTGAAAATAAAATTGTTTTTTCATCTATTTTATTTTCTATAGCAGTATTAATGAAACCTCAAGGTATTATTTTCTTACCAATTTTATTTTTTGAACTATTTAGAAAAAGAAATCTTAAAGATATTATAAAATCAGCTTTATCTTGTATTTGTACAGCAATAATTATTGTGCTTCCTTTTGCTTTAAAGTTAGGGCCATTATGGATTTTTCGTTTATACTTAAATACTATGGGAGAATATAAATTTGCAACTTTAAATGCGTTTAATTTATTTCAGCTTTTAGGGGCGAATTTTCAAGATGATTCAGAAACATTATTTATTTTTAGTTACTATAACTGGGGGATGATATCAATTTGTTTGATTACTCTATTTTCTTGGCTTATTTATATAAAATCACAAAATTCTTCTTATATATTTATAACTGCATTATTGCTTTTTGCTGGAGTATTTACTTTCTCATCAAGGATGCATGAGAGATATATCTTTACATCAGTAGCCTTAGCCATTTTATCGTATATATATATTAGAGATAATAGATTACTAGTTTGTGCCTTTTTCTTTAGTATAACTTCTTATGTTAATACACATATTATATTATATGAAAATAGTAAGGTAATTAATTCTGTTGAAATTGCTACAATAGTCACAATGATTATTTCAACAATAAATATATTTTTATTTGGGTATATTATAAAAATCTTATATGATAATATAGTTAAGAAAAAGATGGTCCAAATTAATTTTGTAACAAATTTTAAAATACATTAAAGTGCATGAGTAACTTAATGTTAATAAGATGTATGGAAAAATGCAAATTTGTTAAAGTTAATATTTAACTAAAGAAGATATGTTCGAATTGATATATAATTATTGTTGTATTGACACTAAGATATAACTTAACTATTACTGAAAAAGTGCAATTTCTGTTATTATACTTCATAGACCAAATAGATCATGATCAGTAGACCGTAAAGGTAACAAATACTTTTTTAATTTTTCATGGTTATACTGATAGATATAGAAGGATATACCGAAGAAATTGTCTGACAATATCTTTTTTCTGGATTAATCATGCTATTGCATGTCCATGTATCTGTGTTGTCAATAATAAAAGCATATTGTTCAATATATTAATGATAGTAAGGGAAAGCTATAATTTGTAAGAATGTAAAATGTAGGCAAATATAAATACTGTACTAAATTCATGTTAACATTTTGAGATAATGGATCGTAATAGTTCTGCCAAAAATTATCGTAAGGAATCGAACTATTTAGACATTAGCTGAGAAATTCGTATTAATTACAAGGAGGGTAAAAATGTGGGATATAATTGACATAATAATGCCAAGAGTTCCAAGCATTTTTAGTATATTTACTTTTTGTCTAGAAGTAATGATTATTTTAGTGGGTGTAGGGTTCATGCTATCATATTTAGTAAATAAGTTTATCAGATAGATTATTGATATTTGAATGCAACTCAATTAGGTGTTGAGAATTGTTTTCTTGCTTAAAAGGTTATTCATTGCATCTTTCAAATTCTCACAGTTTTTTATATGTTTTTCTGATATTTTATTAACTGATAATATATTAATTTCTATATTATATGGTATTCTCAAACTACCAAAAAAATAGGCTCCAATATATTGGTGTTGTTATAAACATAAATCCGGATTTCATCCTGCAATATAAATTAAAAATTTTGAAGGCTCTAAACTAATTTTTAGGGTATTATCTCATGGCCTTATAATTTAGTCTATACACCAAGTTATTAAACGTATACATTCAATGTAAAACAATGTAAGCGTCAAATACAAGCAGACATATAGGCATCTCAATTAAATAATATCAATATCTTTTCCTACCAAGCCATTCATCCAGAGCCTTAGATATTTCAACCCTAAACTCTTCATCTGGTAGACCAAGATCAGTTCCACGCTCATATGTCTGATCTATTGTATGGGCAAACCAGTCTGCAAATCTGGCGTCCTCAAGCTCCATATGAGGAAAATGCTCTATCACATAAGCAGAATAATCCAAATCAAAAAAATAACGCTCTATTTCACCATTTACGAAATCAGAGATGAATTCAACCATAAATGAAGTGTGCTTTTTGTAACTCATTTGTCTTCCTCCCATGCATATTTTTCGGGTGCTGTTCCTTTTGGTTTTGGTATAAACACGTTGGATGGTATTTTATCGCTGCCAGGCAATAAATCTTCAATTTTTGTTACATATCCTGATTTTCCAAGGTTAGGAGCGTTTGTAAGAATCCATGATAAATATTCAAATGGATTTAAGCTGTTTTCGATTGCGGTCACGATCAGGCTATAATAAATTGCGCTTGCCTTTGCACCGTTAGGTGTATTGGAAAAAAGCCAATTTTTGCGCCCGATAACAAAAGGTTTTATACTCCGTTCTGCACGGTTGTTTGAAATTTCCAACCTGCCATCAAGCAGATATCTTTCAAGATACTTTCGTTGGCTCTTTGCATAATATGCCGCTTTTCCAAGTAGTGTATTTGGTAATGCATTCAATTGTTCCATCCAGCTAAAAAATTCATTTATCAGAGGTTTGGACTGCCTTTCGTGCTCTTTATGCCTGTTTTCTGGGGACAACGAAGCAAACTGTTTCTCGAGATGAAACAGCTTATCACAATATTCTACTCCTTTGGCAGCATTTGAACCAGACTGTTTGTCCTTTGGCAAGATTTTCAACGCATCAAAAAGCTTCCTCCGCAGATGAGCCAGGCAGCCAACTACCATAATGTTTTCCGGTAATTTATGATACCCATCGTATCCATCTGCGTGGATATATCCAGAAAAATCTTTTAAAAATTTTTGTGGATGTATATGCTTCCTGTCTGGTTGGTATTCATAAATCACAATCTGGTGCTTTGCCTCTCCACTGGTTCGGAACAGCCACATGTAACTCTTTGACTGTGGCGTTTTTCCCGGTTCTTTTAGCACTTGTATAGCACTTTCATCTGCATGAAGTACATCATGTTTGCACAATCTATGTTTCATCACCAGATATATTGGCTCCAGCCAGTCCTCAGAAGCCTTGATGAGCCAATTAGACATAGTTTGGCGTGAAAGCATGATTCCATTTTGCTTCCACTCCTGCTCTTGTCGGTATAATGGCGATGCCATCATGAATTTCTGTGATGCAATATGGGCAATTGTATCTGGAGAAGCAAATCCGCCTTTTATAACAGGCTCAGGCATATCCGCCTTATTAATCGGTACATGATCAGAGGTGCTTTCACATTTCCGACAAGAGTAAACGTATCGTACATGGCGTATAATTACTGCTTTGGCAGGAATAATCTTTATTTCTTCACGTGTTTCTTTTCCCATTTCATGCAACTCGCTGCTGCATTCCGGACAGAAACGCTCTGTTTTCGGCAATTCGTGTTCAATTACCTCTATAGGTAGATCGTCAGGAAGTTTATCAGTTATTAAGCGGCTTTTTTTGCGATGATAAGCCTTCACCTCAGTAAACCCAGGTTGTGATATAGTCAAATCTGAAGTCGCTTCTGCTTCGTTGAAAAGGCACATCTGGTCTACTGTGTTATGTTCGCTAGATGCACAATATTTCTTATGCTTTGAAAGACGAAACTGCTCCATCAGCCACTGGTTTTGCTGCTTTAGTTGCTCGTTTTCTTCCTTTAATTCTTTTATTATTCTGATGAAATTTTCTGTTGGATTTTCTTTTGTTTTCATAAGAGAATTATACCACAAAACCCGCATAATTCCAAGGTTTTAAGGCATATTTCGATAGAATATTTTTAAGATATTTCTCGTTCAAAAACCTCTTTTCTCTTAAGCTTTTTTTCTAATCTGGCACCGTCAATCAGACAAGTCAATTCGTTAGCATTAAGAATCATGGTTTTGTCATTTCCTTCAGCAGGCCAGCGAAAACGCCCTCGTTTACGTTAATCTTTACGTAAACGAGGTTATGTTAAGACTTCCGTTATGTAAAGAAAAGCACAAGAATGAAATGTTTAAGCGGAAGTCTTAACATATATCTTTACATAATAGATGTCAGATTTTACGCGTGCCAAGACTTTTCAGCCATGACTTTAAATCGGTATTTGATTCCCATTCAGGCAATTCATCTAGTATTATTTCATTTCCTGCTGCCTCTATTGCTTTGCGTTTTAGCTGTGCATTTGTTTTCGCATAGACTTCCGTCGTTTTTACGCTGACATGTCCGAGCAGGTCGCGGATATAGATAAGATCGACACCAGCATCCACAAGCCCCATAGCTGAACTATGCCTTATCTTGTGAGGACTGAAATCTTTCGGAACCAAGCCCGGATTCTGAGACCTTGCTAGCAATGTATACTTTGAAACTATGTAGTTTATTCCCTGCCGTGTAAATTGCTTTTTCATATGATTTTTCAAAAGCCATTCATTTTCCCTTCCTGGTCGATTGTATCCAAGTACATCGAGATACCTATTGATTGAAGGGATCAAATACTTCATTAGCGGAACGTATCGGTATTTATTGCCCTTTCCATGAACCAGCAGCGTCTCTGGTTCATATAAAGATAAATCCTTGACCTTAATGGAAATCAACTCGCTTACCCTTATGCCGGTAGTGTAAAGAATTGCCAGAATGACATAATCCCTCAATCCCATGGCACTTGTGGCATCTGGCAGGTTCATCATCAACTTTATGCCATCTGTTTTTGCATATGAGATTTCCGGCCGAAGGATTTTTTTGACAGGAATCGCCAAAACACGCTGATATTCATTCATATATTCCGGTTGCTCCATCATAAGGAATCTTACAAAAGAGTTTATGGCTGCCTGTCGCTGATTCCTGGTATTAGGCCCGTTGTGCTTGCATTCTTCAAGCCAATCTAGATAACCACACACGTTTTCATAAGAGAGGTCACTTATCTTAATTTTATTTGCTTTGATTTTCGATGTTTCCTGTAAGTATTCAAGAAAATTTATGAATGAGTACCTGTAGGAATCAATCGTTGAAGGACTGCTCCCTTTTACGCTTGGGAGGTATCTGACAAAAAATTTATTAAGGCAGAAAGCAAAATCTGTGTTCTTCATCTGAAATCACCCCTTTCCACAATTCCAAATACATACTCCATCTGACACCTGCATTTCTCCTCAATGTAAGGATATATTGACATCGTGAGACGGAGGTATTTTTCAGTGTCATAGATGCTTTTGTGTCCGAGATAGGTGCTTAAGATTGGGAGGGAAGTGTACATATCCATCCCGGAATCAATCATCCTCTTGAACGACCTAACCGCAAAAGTATGGCGCCAGTCATGAATTCGAGGACCTTCCTTGTCTCCTAAATAGGGGATTCCAGCATACTGCAACGTCTCTCTATGTATGGTGTAGATTCTATCTTTACTGTAACGGGAACCTATTCTTGAATTGAAAATAAAATCATCTCCGTCAAGCTGATAAAAATACTTGTCCGCATAGGCAATCATCAGTTCCAAGAGGTCGTCACCCAATACAATGAATCGCTCTTTATGGTTCTTTGTTTCACACAAGCGGACGATCCCTTCTTTAAGATCGAGATCTTTTAACCGAATGCCCAAGGTTTCGTTCAGCCTTGTTCCGCAGCAATAAAAAAGCCTGAACATAACAGGAAACTGTATCGAATTGATTTTAGCTCTTGCCGTATAATAACGATCGATTGCGTTGAAATACCGTGTGGTTTCATCATCCGTATAAATGTGCGGCTTAAAATCCGAACCTTTATACGGTACAGAGTCAGGTATTGCCACATCATAATTCTTAGCGTTAAGATAAGTGAGAAAGTTTTTTGCAATACTGAGACGACCACAATACCTTCTATCTCCTTCATCGCCATCTGCCTGTATCCAGGCATGAGCATCCTTCATTGTGAATACCGGAGAAGTTATACCTCGTTCTATACAGAATTGATCAAATATCTTCAGTTGATAAAAATAGCTTGTCATCTGAAAGCCATGGGATACTTTTATGTCAAGGTAGTTCCGCATTTCATCGGCGAAAACAGACTTTAGTACATATGGGTTTATCTTTCTCATAACCAGATTCCTCCTTTTTTATAGAAAGGAGAGTTGTTTTCCGGCATGGGAATGGCACATTTCTTCAACTGCTTAAAATCCACTTTAAGATAAATCTTTGTTGTTTCTGTAGAGCTATGACCAAGAACACCGCTAATTACTGGTAGAGGAACTTCTTTTCTAAGCATATTTGACGCAAGGCTATGGCGAAATGCATGTGTTCCCCTGTGACGGGCATTTAATGAGGATATCCCTGATTTCCCAAAATACATTGCTGCGATGTGACTGACAGCCTGAGCCGATAGAGGCATGGATTTTCTCGACGGTTTGACGGACAGTATTACTTCCGACACAGATGTGGCTGGCCTCCCGTTCTTCAAATAGTCAATAATAGCATTCCCAACAGATGCGAGAAGCGGAAATGATACTGGTACATCGGTCTTGTCTTGATAAAACCAGATTTCATTTTTGTCCCAATTTATTTGATCCAACCTGAAATGGCGGATATCGCCATTTCTCCAGCCATATTCAGCAGCAAGTATAAGAATGAGATAATCCCGCTTCCCGATAATGGAAGAACGATCAACGGACGACAAAACTTTCCGAACTTCTTCTTCGGTATACACAGAGGGAAGCTTACTTTCCCTGATTCGATAGTTGTCCGGAACCACATAAATCGAATAGTCCTTTTCAATTTTACATGACTCGTATAAGTATTTCAGAAATCGACGGATTATCCCTGCACAGGTATGCAGCGTATTCATTGAATATCCCTGTTCATGATGAAAATCCTCGATAATGTCAAAATTGATGTCTTTTATTTCATACCCATGAGATTTTAGAAAAGTGTAAAACAGGAACAAGCAGTATTCATTGCCTTTAATGGTCGACTTCTTTCTCTTAAGAACATTTGCCATGTAATCAATATATTGCTTTATAGTGTCGCCTAGTGCTCCTAAAAAAACGTGCTCTGTTTTAGGAGCATGGTCTTCGATGCTCCCTTCATTTTGATGAGATATGAGCATCCTGATAGCCCTGACATAAACCCTTTGAGATTTGATAAGGTCTTTGTTCGGCAGATGAGTACCAACTTTTCTATCACAAAAAGCATTTCCCACATCCGTATCGAATTCTGATACATGATTGGTATCCATCCACTCCACAAGAGTGTCCCATGCCTTGGAAATACGGCATTTATAGTCTTCGCTATAATCCCTAGTTTCCAGTTCTTCACGGCATAATTCAATCAACCGTTTCACATCAGTTTGCATAAATCAACGCCTCCTCGTTTTTTATTTATTGCGATGACTTATGATTACAATATTTAGTTTATTATGTAAAGATATACGTTAAGACTTCCGCTTAAACATTTCATTCTTGTGCTTTTCTTTACATAACGAAAGTCTTAACATAACCTCGTTCCAGACGCTTAAAGTACAACCAAAATCCATCGCCGTCCCATTCCAAGATCTTCAGTCTGTCTCTGCTTTTGTTACAAAAAACAAATAGTGCATCATCAAAAGGATCCAAGGAAAAACTCTCCTTTACCAGCATCGTCATACCGTTAATGGATTTTCTCATATCGGTATAGCCACAACAGAGATATACAGATTTATCACTCCATCTTATCATAGCGACCTCAGTGTACAACAAGCTTTTTTTAGAAGTTCAGTATTGGTCTCGGACGTAAAAGTTATATGAAAGCCATTAATTTCAATATCCAAAGATTCTTTTATGTCTTGCATTTGTTTAGATTCCAGCTGCATCCATCCGCTTGGCACAATATTTCTTGACTCTTCAGCCTTAGCAAGCTCAGTGCAAGCCTCACTTCGTAACTTCTTTTGCCAGTAAAAGTATTTGTTTTTGCGTATGCCTGTAGACTCACAGAAATCCTTGATACTTTGCCCACTTTCCTGTTGTGCCTGAATTACTTGTGCCCATTGTGATAATCGATATTATTCTGCAACTTTTTGTGTATTCATACAATCACTCCATTTCTGGTTGAAAAAGTTTCATTACTTTTTAGACTTTTTCAACCTAATCATTCGTGATTATATCAGCTTTGTACTTGTTATACTATGTGATGATGTAATTTACGCTTACAAAACAATAAACAATAGAATAGGATCAATAATGTATACTGAACATTATGTTAAGCGTAAACGGTAAACAATGAGTACCTCGCAAAGAGCTAAGATGTATGAGAAAATTCTTCTATAATAGTTTACTTTAATAACTCGTAAGAGTTTTTCAAGTAAACTAGAAAAACCTTAAAGGAGAATTTAAAGATGGATACCAGGAAAGTAAAACATCAATACCTTCTTTCAAAATGGACACCCATTGTCCGGGAATGTCGTACTAGTGGTATGACTGTAAAGGCATGGTGTCAGGAAAACAATGTAGATGAAAAACAATTTTTTTATTGGCAACGGAGGGTACGAGAAGAGCTGTGTACATCTGCACAAGCACCAGAAAAGGAACAACCAACCGTTTTTGCAGAACTTCCGATTCATATTTGTCATAAAGAAACTTCTCAATCAGATATGTTCAGACCGGGTTTGGTTATAAGTACTGGTGATTACCGGTTGGAACTTGCGAATCAAACCAGTTCTAAATTACTAGAGGCTGTCCTAAAGGTAATTCACCATGTTTAATGATGCTACTGGTTTTGATCGTATATATATTGCATATGGATTATGCTTATCTTTTTATTATCCTCATCTTTTTAGTGAAAGGTTGAAAACGAAGGATTGGTTGCTAAAAAGATGAGGATAATAATGTCGTAACATAGGATAATAGAATCATCAAAAACAGGAGGTGGTTCTATGAATCAGTATTATGAATATGTAGAAGGCTTGCAGAAACTACTTAAAGAGCGAAAAGTATGCTGGTCTAGCCGTAGGTCTCATAAGACTTGTTATATGGAATTCGGCACGTATCTTAAAAAACAGGAAAGATCTTTATCACACGAAACTATTAGGCACTGGTTAATGAAGATAGTAAAAAAAGATCAAACTAGGCAGGCTTTTAACGTTTATTGGAAGTATATGGAGCAACTAGAAGAATTCATTGCAACAGGGACTGTTATCAATGATCATCTACTACTAATTAAACCCTGTTACGACAAGCTTCCTAATTCTTGGAGAGAATTGCTTGATACATATCTTGAGATTAGAAGTCAAGATTATACAAAGAGTTCTTTAAAGAATGCAAAAACATATGCTTCAGATATTTTATTAATAATCTATGAGCATGGAGCTTCAAATATTCAGGAGGTATCCTATAATGATCTTCTTTTCTTATATGCAGATGGCTTTCACTGTAACAAAGGCACAAGATATATATTACTTAGTCATGCACGACAGTTCTTTGATTTCTGTAAAGAAAAGAGACTTTGCCCTGCAGCGTATAGCATGATTTTGGATGAAGATGTATTCCCATATGTAGCTGTTATCCAAAGTTTTTCCTCAAAACAGATTGAGAGAATACGGTATCTAAGCCAATCCAAGCCAGTTTGTAGTGCAGATGAAATGATAGGATATTTAGAAGCAATTAATGAACTGTATCATAATAATGGTTATTCCTACACTAGCTTAAAAAACGCAAGTCATACAATACGCACCTTATATGTGTTCTTATCAATAAATGATCTAAACTATAATCCTGAGATTGCTTCCATCTGGTATGACGTTATAACTCCAGTAATAGGTAACAGCTGTCTGGCATGGCGTAGAGTATTAGCAGTCTTAGGTGAATACATATCTGGTGAAAAGATTTTATTTAATAACAAGTATTTTCCAAAGATTGATCGGATGTCATGTTATCCAGATTGGTGCAAATCTGCAATTGAGAGCTATTTCGGCTGGCTTATTAGAAGTTTCCATGAACATAGTACTGTAAGATCATACAAGTATAGCGTTTTCAACCTTTGTGATTATATTTTAAAAAAAGGCTTTAATAGCTTCGACGTTTGTCAAGGCAGTTGTCGTGTAAAGGTTTTACATTCGAGCAAAGTGTATCATGATTCCTAAAATTAATTGCTTGATTTGCTTGATTAAACAAAATAAATATTTTGCTTGCCGAATTCCTTGGTCAAGTCCCATATTTGATTGTTTTAGCTCAATATTCCAATTTAGCTTTTTAAATATTATGCGTTTTTATATAGCTTTTAAGAAAATTCATTTCTCTCATTTTCTCCCGATTACTTCAAATTTCATAAATATTATGTCTGGCTCCTCAGGCGGAAAAACATTTTACAAGAATCCAGTTTACAACAAGCCTCCCCTATATGAATAGTTAGCCAAAGCGGTCAGCCTCCTATCCCTCGAGGAATGTCTCTGGAGAATGAACAATGAGGGAAAGGCGTCTAACGCCTTGACAGGCTATCATACAGGAACTCCTCATTATAAACCGCACTTATTAAATCTTTTTTACAGCAATCGTCGCCACAAAGCACTGCTTAATTCTATTAGCAGTTAACCTATTGATTTTAGTTTAGTTTTCTCTTCATCAATTGGATTCAATGCTGCAAACTCTGGTAAATAGAAGTTTCGAATTCCTTTTGACCATCTTTCAGGATGTAGTGCCTTAGCTGCAGTATACACCTTCTTTCGGTTTTCCATTATTTCTCCTGCAACCCCTGTATGCCTTGAATTTGGCGTTGTAAAGTTCATACCACTATGATAATGAATATTATTATACCATTCTACAAATTCCATTACCCATTTCCGTGCTTCTTCTATGTCACTAAATCCTTCTGAGGGGTAATTAGACCTGTATTTGCAGGTTCTGAAAAGTGACTCTGAATATGGATTGTCATTACTTACCCTTGGCCTTGAATAAGAAGCCATTACACCTAACAATTCAAGCTTTGATTTTAGCGTGGAGGCTTTCATAGGAGTTCCATTGTCAGAGTGGAGTACTAATAGGTTATTTCTTGCATTTTCTGCAATTACTGCTTTTTCAACTAATTCACTGGCATGTTCTCCTGTTTCATCTTCCCAGACTTCCCAACCAACTATTTTGCGGCTGAAAATATCAACTATCATGTAGAGTTTGTAGTATCTACCTCTAATGCTTGTGTTTAAGTATGTAATATCCCAAGTCCATACTTTGTTGGGTTCATATGCTATATGTGTTTCAGGTTCTTTAGCCTTTCCTGGGGACTTGCTTCTGCCCCTGTGATTTTGCATGTTTTCATGTCGTAGTATCCTATAAAAGGTAGATTCCGAGGCTATATATATACCTCTGTCAGCGATTGAGGGGACTATCTGGGAAGGTGGCAAGTCAGCGTATTGCGGAAGATTTGACACCTTTAATACACTTTCATATTCATCCTTGCTAAGTTTGTTTTTAGGTTCAGGTCTTTTTACTAAAGGTCTTTGATCTATATTAATATTTCCTCCGAAAATCCACCTCTCGTAAGTTCTTATTGTAATCCCAACAATATTACAACATGGACTTATCCTGGCTCCTGCTTCTACTGCTTCAGTTATCAGCTCAATTATTGTAACGCGATTCTGGGTGCTGATCATTCTTCCTCTTGGTCCCCAAAAATCGCTCCTAATTTTTTTCTTAGTACCAATAACGCTGCAGTTTCTGCCAAAGCTTTTTCTTTTCTATTTAAATCTTTCTCAAGAATCTTAATTTTTTTCTTATCTTCCTGCAATTCAGCTCTAAGATCTTTGTAGATTTCATTCTCCTGCCCATTAGCTACCATGCAGGTTTCACGCCACTTTTTTACTTGTTCAACATACAGGCCTTTTATTCTGCAATATTCAGCCAGCTTTATTTCGGGCATTGAATATGTTTCCATTACGATTAAGAACTTCTCCTTTGATGACAAATCTTTGCCGACTTTATAGGCTTGAGAGGTTCCATTTTTCCCGTCCTGAGCTTTTCTTTTCCATGTATTCAATGTTGATTTGCTGATACCAGTTTCCTCAGAGACAACCGTGATAGGTGTATTTTGCGGAGGCAACATGCGTTTTAATAAAGCTTCCTTTTGTTCTTCTGTGTAAGTTGTCGTTACTCTTTTTCTCATATTATTTATAACTCCTTCTGTACGAGGTTATCATATTTTCCCTCACACGACAACTATCCTAACACAGGGGGGGTACAATGGAAACCTATTCTATCTATATTTGTATGGAGGTAGTATATTTGAATAAAAATGAAAAAATTATAAATAGTAAATTAATACTTGCTCAGTATAATGAAAGAACAATTAAAATATATCAAGCTTACAACAACCAAATAGCAGATGAAGCAATAAAACTAGGAACATTCGGTTACTTACTTTAAAATTCAAAGAATGACATAGATTAAACTTCCCTTTTTATGGATGATGTACAGGTCTGGCTGGGCATCCAAAGAAGGCCAAAATAGAATCTTGGCAATTGATATAGAACGGACTGGCCATATGGTGGGAATGGTACTGGAGAACTTTTTAAGTTTGTCCTCTATTTGTACTAAATCTGACCTTTCTTGAGTTACACTTAACATGTTAGCGAGAAAATCAAGAAAAATACTATTTTGTTTTTCATTTTGAACTCTAATCTTGTATTTTTTATTACAATAATCAATATCCCAAAAGAATATTTAGTATGAACGATGAACTGCTATTTTGAAGTAGTTACTTGTTTCTAACTTTATTTTAATCACATATTTCCTGGTATCCATTGAGCTGGAAGTTATCCGCTTGTTTCATTGAAGTGTTTTGCAATAATTATAACATCTGCTATATTTATTGAATTATCTTTGTTTATATCACAATCAGCTTTGTAATTTTCATTGTTTGAATTAGTATTAAATACTTTTGCTATTTCCACTACATCTGCAAAGTTAATTGAACCATCACCATTATTATCCCCAGCCAATAATAAAATAGGAGAATCAATAGAACCTATACTTTTGTACAAGTCTACAATTTTTATATCTCTAAATAAGTAACCAGGTTTGCTTATTCTAACAGTATATCCCTCAAAATTATATGGAACATTTAATATTTTAAAACTTCCATCAATATTAGTGTAAATACAGAAATTTGTTCCTAATATCTCAACTTTAAACCCTTCCTTCAAGGTAGAGTTTTCAAAAGGTTCATCAAAATCATGGGAGACAAATCCTGCAATATTATGATAAGTATTGAGAATCGGCATTAGGAAATTCCTTTGACCAAATCCGATAATTGTACCGTCTTTTTTAAATGCTATTGAATGGCAATTTCCAGCAGCAATAGCCTTTACATCTGTTAATCCTTTTGGAACATAAGACTGCCCAGCAAAATCAAAACCCCAGGCAACAATAGTTCCATCATCCTTCAAAACTACTGTATGTTCTCCCCCAGCAGCAATAGTTTTTACATTTTTTAGCCCTGTAGGAATATTGCATTGCCCTCTATTATTATTACCCCAAGCAATAACAGTACCGTCTTCTTTTAATGCTATTGAAAATGTTTGTCCAGCATCAATAGCTTTTACATTAGTCAATCCTTTTGGTATATCGCAAATATTATATTCGCTCCATCCCCAAACAACAACAGTCCCATCTTCCTTTAATGCCAGTGTATGTCCAAATCCGGCAGCAATAGCTTTTACATTGGTTAACCCTTCTGGAACATTACACTGTCCGTCAAGATTAAAACCCCAAGCGAGAACAGTCCCATTTTCCTTTAATGCTACTGTATGATAATCCCCAGCAGCTATAGCCTTTACATTAGTCAATCCTTCCGGAACATTGCACTGTCCATAATCATTTTCCCCCCAAGCAACAATAGTCCCATCTTTTTTCAATGCAACCGTATGTTTATAACCACCTGTAATTTCTTTAACATTTGATAATCCTTTTGGCATGCCATTATTAAATCCCCAAGTAAAAATGGACCCATCATTTTTTATTGCTTGTATTTGATAATCTGCAGAAGATATAACATTTACATCTAATAGCTCTCTTAAGTTATTGCATTCACCGTCAAAGTTAGAACCCCAAGCAACAATAGTGCCATCTTCTTTTAATGCTACTGTATGGTGATAGCCATTAGAAACAGTTTTTATGTCATTTAATCCACTAGGAATATCGCACTGACCTAAATCATTTCTACCCCAAGCAACAACAGACCCATCTTCTTTCAATGCTGTTGAATGGTCTGAACCGGCAGCAATAGCCGTTACATTAGTCAATCCTTCTGGAATATCACATTGTTTACTATTGTTTGATCCCCAAGCTACGATTGTTCCATCTTCCTTTAATGCCAGTGTATAAGCAAATCCTGCCGCAATAGTCTTTACATTTGTTAATCCCTCCGGAATTTGACACTGATTTCTATCATTTCTTTCCCAAGCTATTAGTGTTCCATCTTCTTTTAATGCTACAGTGAATTCTCCGCCAGAAGCAATAGCCTTTACATTTGTTAATCCTTCTGGAACATTGCACTCACCATTAAAATTCCTTCCCCAAGCAACTACGGTTCCGTCTTCCTTTAATGCTACTGTATGATTAAATCCAACTGAAATATCTTTTACATTTGTTAATCCTTCTGGGATATTACACTGTCCAATGCTATTATCTCCCCAGGCAACAACAGTTCCATCTTCTTCTAATGCTACCACATGTTTTTCACCAGCAGCAATAGCTTTTACACCCTTTAAACCTTCAGGAATTTGGCACTGACCATAATTATTGCGTCCCCAGGCAACGACAGACCCATCTTCCCTTAACGCCACTGAAAAGCTTGAACCGGCAGAAACAGCTTTAAATTTAAATTGATTAGAGCTTTGTTCAACTATATCTTGTGCAAAGCAGTTTGAAGATATCTGAGTAAGAACTATTGAAAAAAGCAAAAAAAATACTAAAATTCTGTTTTTCATTTCAATCCACCTATAAATTCACAATAATTAACTTTCAATATAAAAGCAATTATTAATTTTTAATGTCTCAATTTGCTTTATGGAATCTTATGTTAAGTAAATTTTAACATTCAAAATAAGTTAAGTAAATAGCTGTTTTAATTTGTATAGTATCAAATATAGGTAAAATGGAAGTTCTATTAAAATTTGATAGCTTTGGAAATTCCAAAGTACCAAATAGGATAAATAGTTTTTACAGAGGATTACAATAAATCTAAGAGGTGAATATCAACTTTAACTGGAGAAATATATGGATATTCTGGAAATATAATAGCTGGTGTTGATTTTATCTTAGGCGGAGTTTATGTATATTTTTCTTTTTGCAGTTCATGCAATATTATTAGAACTGAAATGCAGGGTACATGAAATTTAACAATACTGGGCTGGATTAATCCAGCTCTTTCTTTTCTGACGACCAGCAGAGAATATCAGAGAGCCAGACAGGTTGCTATAGTTCTGTTTCTCTTTTTTCTTTATTGTCGAATTTCTAAATTTCCGCAATCAATTAGTAGCTTTCCAGCATTTAAGAAATTCATTCCCAAGATAGCATTTATGCCAAAACCATAGTTCATTGCTCCAATCTGAATTTGGAAATTACATACTTCTACATTTCCTAATTGAATGGAATCTATAGCTTTTTCATAAACGAATTCTGTACCTCCAACACCGCGTATCCTGTGAAGGGTACCATTTTGTTCAGCCTCAAGACCTAACTCAAATGCAATTTCAGTGGATAAAATTGTTCCTCCTGAACCAGTATCAATAACGATATTATCTATAAGAATTTCCTTATCACCATGCTTAAAAATGGCACTTATAAAAGTGATTCCATATTTAAGTTCAAACTTCATTTTGTGCCCTCACTCCTAGACCTGCCCATTTTTGTTCCTTTATATCAAGATGCTCTCTTTCACTATGAACAACATAGAATTCTCTATCTGGAAAATTCTTGTGTAGTTCCAAATATCTCAAAAGTGCTGGTTTGCTAGATTTATCTTGAAATGAATCAATAACCGACATCCTATCAATAATTCTGTTTTCACCTTCGGTATGTGCTTCTATTGCTTCAATCAAAAGCCATGCAGAAGGATGGGCATTTTTAACTTCTTCCCATTTCATATTATCACCGCCATTCCACTTTTATAAATTTATTTTACCACAACAGAGTAATTTTCAAAACAGTACTAAGTAAAAAGACCACTAATATGGGAAAGTGTCTTTTAAAAAAACAACTTGATCTATTAAGTGGTGCAATTAGCAACCACATGAACAAAAAGCGGATCAAAGTAAGATTTCCTTAATTAACTTCCAATTTTCAAAAAAGTTCGACGCGTCGAATTATTACCGAAATACTAAGACTCAACTGTTACACGGGATTTTTATGCAATAATTTCCAGAGCTATATAAACTGAAGCAAAACAATAGAGTAGCATAGTAAAAATACAAAAATTATAATGATTTTTTCCAGTCTAGTTATTGAGTTTTAAGAATAGCTTTAAAGCTGTCGTTGTAGCTGCTGACGTAGCGAGTCTTGAGAAAATCAATTTCCCCCCACCCTTTAGAATGGCTGGCGAAGCGGTGCTTTAGAACCTGTATAGCAACTTTTAGGCAACTAAAAAGCTGCTTCGCAGTGGTCTTGCAGAGTCAGGCTGGAGAAAGTAGTTGATAAAAGTTTTATCGACTACTTTCTCCACAAGCAGAGGCTTTTTAGTGAAATTATTGTTTGATTCAATCGTAACACTTCAAGAACAAGAGAACTTGAACAAAAAATCCTATATTTTTATTCTGGTTCTCTTGTTTGTCTCTTACAGTGACTATTGAAGCCGCCTGTCGGAGTGATTCCGGGGTAAACCCATCCCCCAAAAAAGTCAAAAGCTTCGCAAGGTACAAGCAAGGGCTTTTCAGCAAAATTAAGTTCACAGTACTTACGCAAAAGTTTTGAACCTTGATAAATAAATATATCACGCACATAGTTTGTTCCAAATGGTTGTTGCCATGGTTGTTGAGGCCACACTGGTAGTTTTTACTTGTTTACCTTCACAATATTTAGATGATACATTAATAATGTGTACAACATTATGATGTTGCTAATGCATCAAGATGTTCCAGTACATTTCCCGTCGGACCGGTGTATGTACAATAAGGGTAAGACTCATCCATAAACGCTCCGGTTTTAGGATTTTGGAGATTCAAATAAAATTGCATTTCTTCTTCTTTATTTTTAAACTTGGGTACCTTTATCAGCCCATTTTTTGTTTTCAGCTGATTGTGGAGGTGATTAATCCTTGATAATGAAGTGAGGTAATGCCCTTTATCCAGGTAATAAGCAATCCCCAGCATCTTGAATTCGAACTCCGCCATGTAGTAACCTTGTTCTTGAAGTTCCTTGTTCATTCGGAAAAGTTCCTTGATTTGAGTTTTTGTTCGAAGCCCCAAATAAATCCCAAAAGCTATTAGAATGACTAGAATAACTGAAGTTGATAGAATTATTTTTTTGTGTTTCATCATCTTAACCCCTTTCTCACATATGTTTAGGAATCTGATTTCCCTGGCTTTTTTCAACCTTTCCATGTCAGACTTTTTTAACTGTAAATCTTTACAATGAGGAATATCTAAATGAGCTGTCAGCTCTTTTTCAATTCTAATGAACTTATTATATCTTCAGCCCATTTAATTTTTGCCTCAACATCATATAGCCCTCTTTTGAGAACTATTTTCCAATAAAAATCTTCACCCTCTTTCCTAAACCTTTGTAAATAATCCCGGATTCTATTCTCAACAAATTTTAATGATTGATATTCTTTTTGGTACTCTTTTAACTTCTTTTTCATTTCCACGTATAATTCACCCGAATCAATTTGTGATGAAAAGAGCAGCCATACCATAAACTCATTTCGTATATTCTCGTTGGTATGCACTTCCGAAATCCAGTTCTTTAAGTGTGATATACCGCTTTCGGTAATACTGTATATACGTTTATCCGGGCCTTTCTCACCGGGCTTTACCTCTGAAACAATATATCCTTCATGTTCCAGTGCTTTTAATTCACGGTAAATCTGACTTGTTTGAGCCGACCAAAAAAACTTTATGGAATCATTTAAAATTTTCTTCAAGTCATAACCTGCCATTGGGATATAATTCAAAAAACCTAGTAATGCATACGGCAAAGACATAAGACACGCTCCTCAACCTATTATACTATTATTATATAACATGTGGAATAGTCGGTCAATAAATAACTACCAATCCATCTTTTCCATAAATCATCACGTACGACATAAGTACATTAAAATTTTAAAAGTGTGTTGAAATGCACAAAAGAATAATATCTTTATTTGCAAATTGATACATATTGGTTATATTTCACCTATGGATAGAAGCTTTATCGGATTTTTTCCTCTTCTCTGACTCTTGGACCAATCCTATCTGGATAAGGATTATTACCTGATATAACTTCTAAAATTAGTTGATATATATTTTTATTTATTTGATCCTGATTATTCATTTCCAATACTTTGTTGATAGCGGCAAATGCATCGTTGCCCTGCTTATTAATTAATAACGCCAAACCATAGTTTGCATGTAAGCCATCATTCTCTCTATCTAGTTCAACTGCTGCTTTAGCATAGTAAACTGCTTTTTCACCTAAACCCAAGTTTAAGCACTGCAATGAAGCTTCACGTGGCACGTTTATCTCAGATTGATCAATTTTATAAGTTTGATCAGACCATTTCAATGCTCTTTATCATTACCAAATGCTTGATTCGCTTTTCCAATAGCCCATGCTGACTGCCCAAATTGAGGGCATACCAAAAAACACTGCTTAAAAAGCTTAATTTATTTCCTTAATCTTAACTTTCTTATAAACCTCAATTTCATATAGTAAATTTGCCTTAAAACAACATTCCCCTTATGTAATGACCAAGCTTTATCATAAATTTTATTAAACTTCTCTATCTCTTCATCAGTTAATTTAACATCCTGCATAAAATTTATCCTTTCTTATCCTGCAATTCCTGTGACCAGATCATCAATGTAAATAAATATATTTTTTGTTCTTTAGGTATTTCCCTTTTAATTTTAAAAAAGCTGTATTTCCTTTAATATTCATCTTAAATTAATCTTCGATGGCATACACAATTGGAACCCATCAGTTAAATTATCTGAGACAGGGACCTTAAAAGTTGGTGAATATGTTCAATTTGGTAAATACTATGGAGACCCAATCCTTTGGAAATGTGTAAAAATCGAAAATAACAAACCAATGCTTGTTTCAGAAAATATTTTATGTAAGAAAGCTTATGATGCAGCTGAAAGCGGAAACTATAGTGTGGGTAGTAATCATGTAGGTAGGTAGGTATGGAAGTAACAAAGGTATAGTTCTTCAGATTAATTACAATAATTTATTACCATGAACAATTTGCTACATAGACCCAACCTGCATAGGCAGTACCAGGCTCTCCTTGGCGTATCAGGTCTTTTCTTCCATCTCCATTCACATCTTCAAACCAATACTTCCCATTGTCAGCCATCACTCTTTGTCTTGTATGCCATGTCCAAAAATCAAATCCTTTCCCATTATTAAGTGCCACATATAACCAGCCTGCATCAGAATTTCCTGATGCTCCCTGGCCTATCAAATCCTTTCTTCCGTCTCCGTTCACATCTTCAAACCATATAGGACTGTTATCTGCTATGACTAGCCTTCCAGTATTCCATGACCAGAAATTAAATCCCGTTCCATTATTGAGTGCTACATATACCCAACCTGCAGTTGGAGTTCCAGCAGCTCCCTGGCCTATTAAGTCCTTCTTTCCATCTCCATCAACATCTTCAAACCATATCGGGCTGTTATCTGATATGACTTGTCCTCCTGAATTCCATGTCCAAAAGTCAAATCCTGTTCCATTATTGAGTGCTACATATACCCAACCTGCAGTTGGAGTTCCAGCAGCTCCCTGGCCTATTAAGTCCTTCTTTCCATCTCCATCAACATCCTCAAACCATATAGGGCTATTGTCTGATATGACTTGTCTTCCTGAATTCCATGTCCAAAAGTCAAATCCTGTTCCATTATTGTGTCCTACATATACCCAACCTGCATCTACTGTGCCCGGTGCACCTATACCTATCAAATCTTTTCTTCCGTCTCCATCGACATCTTCAAACCAATGTCTTCCCTGATCCCCTAGCACTCTTACGCCTGAATTCCATGACCAAAAGTCAAATCCTGTTTTGTTATTGTGTGCCACATATACCCAGCCTGCAGTAGGAGTTCCAGCAGCTCCCTGACCTATTAAGTCCTTTCTTCCGTCTCCATCGACATCTTCATGCCATATATGGCTGTTGTCTGAAATGACTTGTCCTCCTGAATTCCATGACCAAAAATTAAATTCTGTTCCATTATTGAGTGCTACATATACCCAACCTGCATCTACAGTACCCGATGCACCTATACCTATCAAATCTTTTCTTCCGTCTCCATCGACATCTTCAAACCAATGTCTACCCTTATCAGCCAGCACTTTATTTCCAGTATTCCATGTCCAGAAGTCATATGCTTGATTTTCTTTTTGGTAAACCGAATACTCTTTTACTTGTAAAGCATCCCAATTATATAAACAAGTTCCATTAATTGAGTTTGATATAGTATTAAATTTACTTGCTATTATCATTATTTCTATCATATTTATTGCATTATCCAGATTTATATCATACTCTTTTTTGTAATTTGGGTCAGTGTTTAAAGTGTTAAAGTACTTTGACACTTCCACAACATCTGTCATATTAACGGCATTATCCCCGTTTAAATCCCCAGTAATTGGTCCTGTTGTAGTTGTTGATGAATTTTCAAAAGATATACTTGTAAGTGGATTTACAGAATTTTTGAGTACTTTAAAATATATAACAGCTATTGTACCTGTTGATTCAGATATGCCAGAAGATTTATATGCTGAAGCCTTTATATAATATCTACCGAAATTTAAAATTCCATTTGAAATATCATTTTTTGCAATTGATACTGGAATAAAGTCTGATTTTTTACATTCTCTGCTATGAAGCAAAATATCCCCTGGATTTGGCTTTGTATAATTATCCATTGGCTCATAATTTCCAGTGTATATAGCGGAGTCATTGTACTGAACATATGGTTCAAGTAAAGTTTTATCATATTTAATTCTAACTTGATAACCGGCAAAGCCATAAATGTCTTTTACTTTTATTTTTGTCTGAATGTATTGTCCGGCAATTGGGCATATTGTACTATGCTCCATTGAGATTGACGGATTAATTGCTGCATACACTTTATTTGTAAAAATGCTGCAAAAAATTAAACTACCAATAATTAGTACTACTGAAAGTCTTTTTAATTTCATTTTCATCCCCCCTACTTATTTGAATATATAAATTAATAAATTTAAAATACAAATCGTAAATCTACCATTTTTCAAACTTTTCAATATACTTAAATAGAATTATAGCAGAGTGAAAGTAATTTTTGAAGTTACTTAAGTCATGATTTTTTTATAGTCGAATTTATAACAAAAAATTTGTGAGGGACTTTTAACTAATGATTTTCTACGAAAAAGTTAGTTTTTAAGATATAGTATGTCATTGATATGATATTGAACCTTTGACTGAATATTCCGCCTGAAATTTGACATTTGACCGCTTAGTTTGAACAGTTTGACCGTTTGAAGTTGAACACTATTCGTTCCTGTGTTGTCATAATAAAAATCTCCTCCTTACAATTTAATTATTGTCCAGAGGAGATATTACCCAAACATTATTCAGTACTGTCAAGTGAAGTCAATTCTTTAACACTTAATGTTTTCTTATTCATAAGTCCCTTCCTCCCTACTTATCAGATAAAATCCAGAACGGTCCGCCTGCTCCTGATTGTTTACAAGCCTCACCTGTTATAATTGATATGTCCCATTTCTACTCACTTCTAGCTTTACTTATTTGATCTGTATCCAAGATATTGCCGTCGTTAGTAAATCCCATTAAGACAATAAAGTGTCCTCCTTGTGTAAAATGTCCTTTGCTCATAATTACTATTATGAGTTTGCCTTCTAAAAATGCATCAACAAGCCTTTGTGGCTCATTTGCAGAACACCCTTCTGCTTTCAATTCAAAATGTACTGCATTTTCGCTTGCTCTGGTGTTTAGACAGGTACTTTATCCTCCCGCTCAGTACCCAGAATTATTGCTACGCACCGGAATTAGCTAACGGGCTTCTTGGCAACTACCCCGTACCGGAATTTCACCGGTAAGTACAATCCAACTTCACTGGACGCACACATCAAAAAAAGAAGACATAATGCCTTCTTCAATAGCTTTAAAGTATTTACCTTATCACAAATAATTAGTATTTATTCCTTCTCTGCGTTCCGTCAAAATCAATATAATAGTCCTCCCTCATTATCATTTTTGAAACAGGCAAAAATTCATATCCGTTATTTTTTAGTGCTGATATAATATTAGGAAGAATTCTTGCTGTATGAGGTGTGTCATTATGGAAAAGTAGGATTGATCCCGGTTTTACTTTTGTCACAATCCGGTTCATTATCTCGGTCTGCGAAATGCCAGGTCGCCAATCAAGGCTGTCAACATCCCATTGAATTGTATAATACCCCAATTCCCTGGCAATCTTCACTACAGAGCTGTTGTAATCACCATATGGTGCTCTGAAAAGATCAACCTTACTTCCACTTAACTCATTTAGTTTCCTTCCGCATAAATCAATTTCCTCTCTGATTTTTGCAGCACTTAACGCCCCCATCCTGAAGTGTGAGTATGAATGATTCGCAGCGTCATGCCCATCCATAGCCATCATTTTTATCATTTCAGGATTCTTTTGGGCCCATTGACCGAGAACAAAAAAGGTTGCCTTTACATCCTCTTTTTTTAAAGTGCTTAAAATATCCGGTATATCATCTGCACCCCAGGCACAGTCAAATGTTATTGCCACGACTTTATCGGGGTAATCAACTGAATATATGGGTAAATCTTTATCGGTGCCGAACACTCCTAACACCTCGGAATTAGACATCAGAATAATAAATGCAGCAGCAAATATTATTACCACAGCTAAAACAACAGGAAGCACTCTCTTTGCCTTAACAACATAAAACGTCATTGTTTTGACCCCTTTAAATTAAATATTATTAATTAATAATTAATATTCAATTTAATTAAGTTTCAAAACACATTTTAAAATTTCTATACACCAATAGTAAGATACATGATATTATATTTGTAAATTGTAATTCATATTAAAATAATAATTCTCAATAAAGTATTAACAAATAACTAACTGATCAATGTGGCATTTCAAAAACTGAATTGAAGTTATTATGCAAAAAATACCTAAATAATGTATTTTTTGAAATGCCCTTAGAGGGAGCGAATTTTTATGTGCACCTATCTTGTAAAAGGTCAAAGAATTGACTTGGCAAATTACCTTGGAAATTCATCCGTGCTTTTACTGGCATTTGGATGGGCAGATTCAAGCATTTCATTGGATGTATCTGCATTTCCTCTAGGGAGCTCAGAAAAGGTTCAATTTGATGACGATTTTGTATTTTATAATAACCCACATACATTTGATGGCGGAATTATTTTAGCAAATGATGGCAAGTCCATCAATGTTGATTTAGTAAAAATTCCCGAAAGGATTACCAAAATAGCCTTCAGCCTTTCCATATATGATGATGACTTGAAAATTGATAATTTCAGCAAACTACACGGAGCTTACGTTCAAGTAATTTGTACAGTTACAAAAAAAGTGCTGCTTCAATATAATTTAAGTCAGGATATGTTTAGCAATGAAAGAGCTATTGTAGCTTTTGAAATATATAAGTATAGGGATAAATGGAAATTTGCTGCTGTCGGAAGCGGTTTTACTAATGGACTTGCTGGAATCTGCAATTTATATGGATTGGAAGTGGAGTCACCCACAATAACCCCACCAATAACTGGGGGCGAAACAGCAAATACAACTTCAAGGCCTCTTAATTTGAAGAAAACCTGGGATAAAAAGGTTCAACCACTACGGCACCTGGTGCTTTGGGGATGGGACGAAGACCAAAACCCTTCTTTTCTTGTTCTATATGGTGAACATGAATTTAAAAACGGAAATATTCTTTGTGATGATGTCAAGTATGACAAATATCTCATATTTAAGGGTAAAGAAGGGCATCTACCCGCCTTTAAATCAATAAAGAAAATGAATTCGTGGGACTTTAGTCACTTAGCTCCATATGAAAAGATTGTGCTGCCTTATTTTATAGGCCTCACTTATGAACAGATAGTAGAAAAAATTGAGTTTCAGAATACAAAGTTTCATGGATTTCGGATTGCTAAAAACCCAAATATGGTTATGAAGCTTCCAGAATGTTATTCCCAGCACTTTAACCTTTTTGTAGGTATACTTGGAAATCAAAATATTTATATGAGAAAGAAGATGTTAAACCAGCTTGTTAAAAGCAATCCGCCAAAAGAAGTGTATACGCTGCTATTTAGTATTGCAAGCACTGAGGCTATTTCAGGGTTGTTCCTTGAACTTGCCAAAACAAGTAATCCCATTTTATTTGATGAGGCAAAGGCATTAATTCCTTCAAATATGACCTGGGCTGAAATAGGCTATGCAAAGGGTGTAAAACGTTGTGCAGATATATATATTACAGCATTGGATCCTATTTTAAGGGAAGGTAAAATTTACTGGATAAATATAAATGTTTCAAAAATGGATTTAAAGCTTATACGAATTAGAGGAAAGGATTTACCCCAAGATAAAGTTCTTGATGGTGCAGCCTATAGAAAGTTCGCTAAAAAAAGATATTTGAGGTCACTGCAGCAGTATTATAACTGGCAAACACGCCAGTATATAAACTATCCCGAACACTACGAAGCAAGTCATTATTCTGATGGCAAAAGCTTGAAGATTATAGACTTCAAGAATACACTACAGGAAGCGGAAGTATTAGGACTTGCAGATATCATTGGAAAAATAGGTTATTTTGTGGATGCACCACGTTTGACATATTATTTTAAAGGCAACTCCAATAAAAAAGCATTGGAATATTTTCAGCGATATATACGGCGGGTTATTAACTGTTATGCCGATACAGATGAAGATAAATTTATAGAGGCTCTTAAAGCACTCCTAACAAGTTATACAAATATTGACTATGTAAATGATAAGGGAGAAAGCTTTACTTTTAATAAGTTTATAAAATTTTATCTATACAATGATTTTAATGAAAAGCCTCCTGAAAACATGCAAACTTGGCAGCAATGGAGAGATTATTACGAATGGTTCAACACCGATCATTTTATGAGAATTCAAGGACGTTATGAGTACCGCAAGGATATATGGGACAGACATTTGGATGCAGCAGCGGATATAGCATTAGAAGCTAATATTGATCCTGTTGTGAAAGCCTGTTACTTCATATTGAAGGATTCACCAAATTTAAATATGTTTATTTCCAATATTGAATATGACAAGCTTGTAAAACTGGCACTTGTTTCATATTATCCCCTTGCAAGCATGTTCATGGATATTCTTGTAAAAAAAGTTGACAGTACAAACGATTTTGATATGATGTTGTTGCTTTCATTTATAAGGTGCTCAGACAAGCGACTTAAATCCATGGCACTTGCTTATTTTGAGAGAACCGGCGGAAGATTTACCCCTGAATTTGCAGCAAATTTTATTATGCTGCCAAACCTGTCTGATTGGGCTGACTTGTTCTCAACAGGAATACATAATCTTTCTGTTGAGCAATTCGCAGCTTTTTTAAACCATATAATTCATAACCATCAAAAAGGTTTGAACCCGGATCAGGTTTCTGAGAATATCAACGATATCCTGATGCAGCATTCAAGCAAGGTAAGAGAAGCTGACCCAAGCTTGAGGATAAAAATATTTGACAGCATAATTAATGCATTGTTTGATATTCCAAAGCTGCCTGAATGGCATTGTGCGTTCCTTGAAGAAGTAATTTTCGCTTATTCATTTGAAGAGCTTGATGAAATATTAAAGGAAGTAGCAATACCTTTAAGGGCTGCTTCATCACGAAATAAAAAGATTATTTCAATCCTTGAAGCTATTAAATGCAAGAACATTCCAATGGATGCACAAATTCTTGATGTTTTGGAATCATCAACCTCAAGAATTATCAGCATGCTTTTAGATATAATAGCTATGTTTAAAGAAAATCTTATTGATAAGCCTTCTACAATCCTCATTCTTTTAGAATCAGAGGTTCCTATTGCAAATCAGCTGGCAAAAGAAGTTTTTTCCAGCTTGCCGCAGGAAAAACAGAAAAAGCTCCACTCCATGATTATCGATTCCCCTGTGGAAAGAGCATACAGCTTTGGCCTCCTGCAGCTTGACAGCATTTATGGAGAGCGGATACCGGGTGAGTTTATAGTTCAAATGTTAGAACATGGATCTCCGGAAGTAAAAGCATATATTTCAAGTAAAGTTGACAGTACTATTGAAAACTTTAGCATAGAAACAAAGGAGCTTTTTATATACTATGTAAAAACCCTTTTATTATTACCAAATAGGAATTCAAAGAGCAAACAACGTGTTTATGATTCTTTGCCGCGATTTGTTTCAACATTTCCAGATAAACTCAGCGAGATTGAGTCAATACTGATAAATATAGGTGCCTCTAATATTATTATTGATGCAGAGAGGGCACTGGTAGCTCTTGCTAAAATAAGAAAGGAAGGTGCTGTACATGCAGGTTAATTATCAGTACGCAAGTCCGTCCATGTGTATCCACAACGGAGACCAGACAGTTTTAGGTCTAAGTCCCGATCTTTCCAGGGCGGAAAAAGTATCCTTCGTAGGAACACTAAAAAAGCCTCTTATCTTCAGAGATGCCATGCTTATGCTTCGTCAAATCGTTATTTCGGATACCAGGCAGAAAAAGAAAGAACGAACTGAGTTTTTTACCTGGCTCAATGAGGAAATAGAAAGGCAAATTTCAACACATGAAAAGTATATGTCAGCAGGTTTAAAATCCGATTTGCAAAACAAAATTAACGACCTGCAAAATTATAAGGAAAGTTTGAATATAAAGATAGATGGCCTGGCAAAAGCTCAGAACCAATTGAAAAAGGAAATTGACAAATATGATGTATGGAGTGACTATTATAAACTTGAAAGGAAATTCTGGCAGTTTATTAAGGCTCGTGACATAAACCTTTGGTATGTGCTCGATCCTGTTATAACGGTACATCCTGATCAGGTATCCTTCGAAGCATTTTCGCTGGATGAATCAACATACGGGTGTCTTTCGGTAAACATGGATGAGTTCCAGTTAAAGCAACAACCACAGTTGGGTACAACCAATATTGATTTCTCCGACAAGTTGGCAAGAGAAATGGAACGTTTCAGAACATACACAAATGTAGAGCTGTCTGTAAACCCTGGTGGTTTCACTATCGACTCAGGTGTCATGCCTGAATATGTGGAGAAAAAAATAGATCTTCCAGAATCGTGGATTAAAGGCTTCAATCAGGTATCCGGGGCCGCAAGCCTTGGTGGTGTTGACATTACGCTTACCCCTGTTGACATGTACGATATTTGCTCTTTTCTAAGAAGATTCAAAGCAAACAAAAGCCCTAGATATATGAAATGGATACTTGAACCGGAAAAACCCGTTAAAATTGTATTTGAGCCATTTGGGAAAGCAATGGAGCTTCAATCCGTTTATCATGGGAAAAAGAAGCGTGAAGAGAAGATTTGGGGCAGAAGACGATGGCTTGTAATTGAAAAAATCATTCCTCACGTAAAGTCATTTACCATAAGGCTTTTAGGCTTTGGGATGCCTCAATTCATAATTGGTGATATGGGTTCCATGAAAATGACTATAGGTTTTTCATCATGGTCCTCCAATGACTGGGTTAAAGGAACTGCTTTTAATATATTAGGCGGCTTTATCGGTAATGGAAATTACGAAAGTGTTTATTCGCTTTTAAAAGAGCATAGATTTTTATCTGTTGACAGTATTAGCGAAAAATTAAACAGTTCGTCAAAAACCATAAATAAAGCCGGAGTAGGTATGCTTCTAAGACGTGGCGAAGGGTATTTTGATCCCGTCTTAGATGTGGTAAGATTTCGTCAACTGTGCAATGTTCCAATTGATAAATCATTGTATGAAACAACTAATATGGAGATAAAAGTACAGGAACATATGCAGGAAGGAATGTCCAATTTTACTCTCAAGGTAAACAATGAAATGGAGCTTATTGCCGCAAATGTATATAAGGATGGCAACGCTGAATTGGTTATTGATCAGGACGGTCAGATATCAAAAGTAAAGTGCAAATGCAGTGAATTTAATAGAGGCTCAGGGAATATATCGGAGCCATGCTCCCATATTCTTGCACTTTACGCTACTACATCCAAATTTATGCAACTGGAATTCAGACCTGATCGTGAATATAAAATCAATGATATTTTGGAGATGCTGCTATGATGGATAATAACATTGAAAGGGATAGAAGAGCAGAATATAGAGATAATGTTCAAAGTATGGGTAAGAAAGAGTTCACCATTTATAAAATGATTGAATATGGATTCTGGCCCAAAGGGTTGCCCACACCTTTTGAAAGACAGGCGAATGAAACTCCTGAGCAATATCAAGAGAGGCAACGGCTTTTTTCCGAGTACAAAAAAATTGCAGATGAAATTGCAAAAGTCTATAAGGAAAAGAGCGAAATAGATACTAAACTTCGGGAGCTTAAAACACAATATAACGGTTCCTGGGATGAAGAGCGAATCCGCAAGGATATCGCTCAGCGGATTATGAAAGAATCCAAAGAACGCCGTGAGCAAAGAAAAAAACAGCTGGAACTGGCAAAGGAACAGAAGTCGTCAGCATGGAAGAAAAAGAAGGAAGACAGCATTGTTTATATTGGTAACGGCTATTCCTCAATGCTCCATTATAAATCAGGAAACCAAGACAGATTGGTCGCAAACGGGCTACCCATTATAAATACCGACAGGGAGTTGGCAGATTTTCTTGGAGTGGAATACAGAGCACTTAGATTTTTGGTATATCATCGTGATGTTGTTACAATGGATCATTACCACCATTACAAGGTTCCAAAAAGAAAAGGCGGAACTCGTAATATAGCGGCACCAAAAAAAGTATTGAAAAACGTTCAGAAGAAAATACTAGAGGGTATTCTTGAAAAACTGGCATGTCAAGATAATGACTGTTTAGGTAATAACCGTTTTAGCAACGCCTGTTCGGATAACGCCCATGGTTTTATTAAAGGAAGGTCGGTTGTTACAGGTGCCGATATTCATGTAAAAAGTCCGGCTTTATTGATAAATATGGATATAGAGGACTTCTTCCCTACCATCACCTTTCAAAGGGTAAGAGGAATGTTTGTCGGCTTTGGTTATTCAGGTTATATAGCCTCTTTGCTAGCCATGCTGTGCACGTATTGTGAACGCATGGAGATAGAAGTTAACGGTAAACGAAAATTTGTTGCAACGACGGGAAGAATACTTCCTCAAGGCTCACCTGCGAGTCCCATGATTACCAATATCCTTTGCCGTTCATTGGATAAAAGGCTCAATGGTCTTGCCTCAAAATTTGGGTTCATATACACAAGATACGCAGATGATATGAGCTTTAGCACAAAAGAAACTGTATTAGCTGATGCCGGCAAATTATGCGGGCTTGTCACTAAAATAATTTCAGATGAGGGTTTTAAGCTAAATTTTAAAAAGACCAGATTTTTAAAGAAAAACAACTGCCAGTCAATAACTGGTGTTGTGGTAAATAGCCACCAGCTTGGAGTAAGCAAGAAATGGGTGAAAACCTTAAGAGCTGCAATATATAATGCCCGTAAGGCTATGGCTAAAGGAAAAGTGCCTTATGAAATAGTTAGTGAGATATCGGGCATGGCAGCCTGGCTGAAGTGTGTTAATGAAGAAAGGTACAAGAGTATAATAACAGATGCATATGATCTTATTAGAGATATAAATAAAATCATATAATGATTTTATCAACCTTGATCGTTGTCGTGAGAAAGGGGCTGTTGCAATAGCGATTAAAAATCATATTGCAAAGCCCATCTCAAAATTAGCAAAATATTTTATTTCAAAACACTACTTTCTTTTTCTTAATTTTAAAAAAGGGTATAGTAAATAAAGCTCATGGCCTTTAACATAAATTTTTTGTTACTGCTCAGGCATTCTCACACCGGGAGTGCCTGTGTTAATATCTAGACATGGTCTTTGACCCCATGCCTAAAGATAGCTCAAATAAAGGGATACCGTAGTGGCATCCCCATATCTTACAATTTAATAATTGCTAAAGTGTCTGAGGTATAAACGGTTCACCTTTTATCGCTTTCACCAGACTTTCCATAACCTTTTGACCATTCTTCCTGCAGGTAGAAATATAACTCCTAATCCTGCAAAATACAATGGGACCTTCTTTTCCACGGAAGCAACCTGAGATCTTTTGTCTCAGCTTTACCATTCGTATGTCTCGTTCGGCCAAGTTATTATCAAAGGGTATGTTAAAGTCATACATGAATGAAAGCGTCTCAACATCATATTTTTGAAGCCTCGCCAGCAACCTATGTGCAGCATTTTTCTTTGGCCTGCCTGTCTTTTCAGCCACTGGTATCGGACACTCCAACTTGCCTTTGGATATAATATCTTTATAAATGGCATTATACTTTGCAGTCTCATTGAAGTCCATTTCTGCTCGACCTTCAGACCTCAAAGTATCAACCCTCTGTTTAATTTCTATCAGAAGACTAGACATGTTCTTTGCCCATTCATGATTGTAATCCTCATTTATGCCCTTGAGATTTCTCAAGTTATGAGAGTTACATTCCGAATGGCTGCAATCACCAAATGTGTAATAGGGTATCCAGTGGTCATGACACGCTGTTCCTTTAAAATCAGAGTATGCCAATATCGTTAGCTGCCTGAGCACCTCTTTTTTCATGAACTTCATAATGTGTAAGTTTGTCTGTAGAAGCATTATGAAGCCACTGAGTTTTACCGCCACTACGCATACCTGTCTCATCAAAATGCACAACTGAAGAAGCTATAAGCTGTTGCTTTGTAGAAGTCTCAACTTCTTCAAGCTTTTTGTAGAGTCTACTATTTACATTAACAAGTGTTCCTTCACTGACATTTTGTCCTATAATATCACTTAAAATTTCAGCTGTTCTCTCAAGTGGTATTAACTGATAGTTTGTCAGGTACGACATAAGAGCCTGTATATTCTCACCATACTGCACTGGTTGCTTTACATCCTCAGGAAATTCTGTTTTGTGTACCTTAGTACACGCTGGGCATACCAATTCGTGAGTCCTATATTCAGTAGTGAATACCTTTAATAGTAGGCAGTTCAATTACCTGTCTAGTGCGGGTAACTCCATCAACACTTGATAGACAGCATCCACATTCGCATTGTGTAGGTTTCAAATCTACAGTTTTATCCGGATTTTCAACCTTATTTAGTGTTTTGCCTTCATGTCCTTGTTGACCGCCTGTTGGTTTACCAGTTTTCTCCCTCATGTTCTTTGGCTTCTTAAGTCCATCAGAAGATGGGGGCTTATTGCTATTACCACTGTTCTTATTAAGACGAGCTTCAAGCTCTGCAATCCTATTATTGAGAGCATTTACCTGACCAGCTAAGCTTGATACTTGTCCGTTTAAATCTTTAACTAGCGATACTACAGCATTTATCCCGTCATTATAAGTTTTTATTATTGTTGTTTCATCCAATTCCTACACCACCATTCAATCTTTGATACTATTATATTGCTTGAATTAGTGGTTTTTCATTGATAAAATATTACCAACAGTTTATTTTTGCATCTATGTCAATGCCTGAGTAGAAACTATTTATTTGATGCAGCTTCAAGCTTTGTCCCATCAATAAATAGATTTTTCATTGAAATTTCTTTGTTTTCAGCAAGCACCTGCGTAAACTGTGCCAAAAGATTTTCTGAAACAGGTGCAAAATCAATACTTCTGAATCTTGCAATTGTTGTATAATCCGGAGCAGGCGAGCCTTCAAGAAGGTACATATAATTAATGTCCCGCTTGCAGGCTCTTTCGATTTTCCTTGTAGAATAATTATTATTCATATAAGCATATGGCATGATCTTCAGCATCTGTGTTGGGGTTGCTTGTTTTTTCCTTAAACGGGAATAAGTCTTATATAATTCTGATAAATTCATCTCCTCTACAATTTGACCCAGCAACCTTACAGAATCATCATTCGGAATCATACATTCAACATTTAACGGCAATTTTAATTGATAGAAACCACCGTGCGTAGTATAATCTTTATGTGTTAAATTTTATACTAGCATAAAAATATTCTACACCTTTTGCCGGACTTTGAATAGTCTGGCAATTGCTTTTTTGCAAGTAAAAAGGGCTGATACACTAATTTTTTAGTGCAACAGCCCCTTTACTCAGAAAAAATATTAGTTGAATTTAGATGTAGCGTTTGTTATACTAAATTCAAGTTAATAAAGATTAACAGATTCCTTGGCCTTTATACCTCGGTGCTGCGCCGCGGTGGAGATTTGCCAGTTACACGACACCTGGTTGTGCACAATTCGCATTGCCTTCACTATAGTCCATTTTTAAAAGGATCCTACGGTGTAATGACTATAGTGAAGCAATGCTGAAGTGTCACAATCAGATATTAGAGTTGTTAGCAAGGGATCTGTTATTTTTTATGGGGTTTTATTGATTGTACAAATGCTCGCAAAGGTATTCTTTCTTCTGAATTATTGTACAAGTATGTCAATCTTATATCTTATATCTTCTAGTTGTTTAACGGTTTTCCTTCCGCAGAAAAGAAATAGGATTTTTTAAAAAGGATCCAACCGGAATTCATTTTGGACAATTCCAGCGAGGCCATCGATTCCACGATGCAAGTCGGTATGCTTATCTTTTTATTATCCTCATCTTTTTAGTGAAAGGTTGAAAACCAAGGATTTCTTGCTAAAAAGATAAGGATAATATTTTATCTTAATCCACAAAGACGAGCCAATTCTTCCTCATCTTTCAGCCACAAAGGTTGCTCTTCTGGTATGCCATTAACACTCGCACCCATAGCCTCCTTCATCATTTCTATAGATGGTGTAGCATATATACGCGTAGTCTGTGTTGATGCATGTCCAAGGATTCTTGATACCAGTTCAAGTTCAACTCCATTTTGATACAAATTGGTTGCCCTTGTTCTCCTGAACATGTGAGGATGAACCTTTTTAGGCATCGTAGGGTTTAGGTAAACCCATAAAACTAAAATATCCTTTGAAATACCTTGATGAAATTAATACTCCGGAAAAAATGAAAGCTTATTTGGAAGATGTGTCTACAGTGGGATGGATAGCTTCAAAATTACCTCAAACAACTTTTCATAATACAAGGGATGTTTTGAGTTTATATTTCGAAGATAGTGTTATTGAGAAACATAACTTACATAATATTTCACCTGAAATTAAAGAAGCGTTACTGAAGTGGTTTTATGAAAATCAGGATCCTGATACAGGACTTTGGGGTCCAAAGTCAAAAAGCGGTAAACTTAGAAAAAAGGATGTAAGTAACACAAAATCAATTTTAGAGACATTTGTAAATTATGATGGCAAAGATATTTATGATTCATATAAATTAAGGTATAAGGATAAACTTGCCGACTCAATGCTTGAAGAGTTTGATGAGTTAATTAATAATCTTCCTGAAGACGATGAACTTGACGAATGGCACGAGTGGAATTAAGAAACATCCAAATCTATGAGTGCTCTTTTTAAGTATCTCTGGAATGAAGTCTCCCAGGAAAACAAAGAAAAAACAAGGAAATTGATAGAACGCTACATTACCCTTAAATTTGAAAAATTCTACATTCCCAAAGAAGGAGCATTCAGCTATTATCCCAATGGAGAACATGCGACTATAGACGGAGCCAATGAATATCGTACATTTGAAAAAATTGGAGCTCTATCAGGAGAAAAGCAAAAAAAATTATGGGGAGATCCAAAGGATAGCATCATTGATTTAGGAACATTAAAAGTATCGGATTTGAAAAAAAGTAATTTTGATTTAATTCTAAATTCAAAATTCGTTAATTCTATCCGCATATATAAAACAGCTCCTGACTTTGATAATTTAACATCTGGCGTTTTTGCAGTGGCCTACTCGAAAAAAACATCTGTTTTGGATGTTATGGATATAATACCTAAACTAAGACATTGGTACAATACGACCAATCAGTCAATGGGCAACTGGACCTCTAAAGAAGATGGTATTCAAGAGCTGGAATCTATCAAAATTGAGAAAGTCCCGGTTTATGAAAATGGCATCTTGGTTGAAAGTATAAAAGAAATATTAAAAAACATTGGGAAATTAGTAGTGGTAGGATTTGATATGCTCCAAATGCCAAGATATGAGATTGTATATGAATTAGAAAAATAATTATAAGCACACTTGAATTGTTGATTAATAAAATTATACGGATCCGATGCAAATGGATATGTATAAGGTTTGAGCATGCATGAACAAGTTTGACAGGGCATAACATTCCGCCTTTACTTATAGTAAGGTTGACTGCATTAAATATGATTTTTAAGGTAAATTAGTTGTTTTTGAGGTTAATATTTGCATAAAATATGACATAATTGAATATAAAGACGCTAGAATATTAAGCTTTTAAAGGGGTGTTGAAAATGTGTAAAGGGATATTTACTTGAAAAAGGGTATGCACTTCTATCTCTTGCATACTTCTGCTTGAAGGCCTCCCTGGCACTCTGGAGCAAATTCACATAGAATACTTCAACAAGCAATAAATTGGGTGTTAAAGCAGCTTGGCATTGACAACAAAGTGGTCGGGTTAATTGGGTGCACTAAGGGGGGAGAAGCTACTCTTCTTATAGCCAGTTGCATACATAAGGTGAAAGTCGTTGTAGGTATCGTGTCTGCTTCAAATGTATACCAATATTTGGACTTAATATAAGATAGTGGAATGCTTTTTGATGAAGTATTAAAAATTCTAAAGACAGGTTTTAGGTGATTTGTTGTAAGTTCGTTGACCTCATTTGTATACTGAACTTTAGGCATACCCTTTGGTGCATCTTCGTCATAATCATCGCCTGAAGGTATCTCTACTCTTGTTGCATATAGTCTTGACATTGGAACTACTCCCCTTGATTGGCGGCTGCTTTCCATTCCAGCTTTATTGCACCATTTTTGTGTATTTTTGTATTTTTTACCATCCACCAGAAGTGTAAATGTTGGGGTTACTTGTGTTCCATTGCTGATGCTTCCTAAATTAGCCGAATATACTCAGCTTGTGAGTATAAAATTAATATTCATTGTATCACTTGTGCCAATTCTGACTGATGCTATTAAAGATTCGGGCGTTATAGGATTTCCATCAAGTATGATTCATGAAGAAGGTATTCTAATTATTGCATCACCATCAACATTTCTTTCAATGGTCCACGGTATTGTTATATTTGATGGATAGGTGCTGTCATAATGCAGCAGGAATTTTGGAGACGTTATGCTTACTGTGCCTTTGCCATATACAAAATGGCCGCTTACATAAGTATCATCATTTAGTTTACCCAGTGATATTTCCCAGTTTGAGCCCATCTTTGTCATAGTTACTGTTGCGTCTGCACCATTGTTTATCTTATAAGTGACAGCTATTTGAGATGGGTTAAATTGAGCTTTAGGCACAAGTCTTAAAGTAACATCACCGCTTGTGTTTTCCAGAAGACATACTTCATAGATATCTGAATCGCTGTTTTTATTGGTATAATTTACAACATAGTCATATTCAGGAGTTAAATAAGTGTTACCATATGCAGTATGGTTGAATTTGTAGGAGATAATAGATCCGTCATTTACCATTCCAATATCAATAAGCCATCCATTTGGAGTACTTTGAGGAATAACACTAAGAGGTGTCCCATCTATTGTAAGACTTGCCAAACTTAGTGCACTAATGTTGTTTCCTTTAATTTTTATAGATAAATTTCTACCTTCCAGTATAACCTGTCTGGACAATTCTTCGCTAGATTTGCCTTCATTTATGACATATATTATTACTGGAGTTTGTACTATTGCATTTGGATATTTTATATTTACATTTGCATCATAAGTGCCGGGCAATGTATTATTGGGAACTGAAAACTTAATATTTCCTGTTGTATCATCAGGTTCAGATTTTATATACATTCCAGATGATACACTAATTGGATAACTGTTGTTTTTAAAATTAACAGTTCTTGACTCACCAGGAACCAATACCATTTAAATAGCAGATTCGTTGAAATTGGTTATAATTCCTGTTGGTACAACTGTAAATGGAAGGGTATTTGAATATATACCCAAATTATTAATACGCAGATTACCTGATATTGCTGATGAAGGTATGCGTACCCTTAAATAGTTGCTGTCTGATGGAAGAATTTCAAGCATTGCTGCAGCTCCTGCCTTTGAAACAATTTCTGCAACAGATGTTGTTTCAATGCCTTCACCGCAGATAGTAATTTCAACTCCAGCATACCCTTTATTTTTTGATATGTGTGAGATTACTGGAGCTAAAGATGTGGTGGTAACTTCTACATTAAATTTGCCTACAACAGAAAAACCGCTATTTGAAGAATCGGTTCCTTCAAGAACTATTTCATTTTTACCTGCTGGTTCACCTGCAGGGACTGTAACAGTTATTTCAATTATTTCATTCATATCTATTGTGGTTTTGCTTGTTATAAAGCCCCAACCTGCGGGGATACTTTTTACTCGTATAGATGCTTTTCCTAAATATCCTGTTTTTGAGTCAAATGAAACATAGAATTTGCCGGATGTTCCACTTTTTATTTTTCCGGTATCTCTTATTGAAATCCATTGGTAATGAGGGGTTACAATATTTGTTTTATTTTTCCATATAACCGTAGTTTAAGTTCCTGGACCTTCAACTTTTAGATCATATTGACCTTGATTAAAGTTTTCTGGAACTCTTATTGCTATTCTGCCAATACCGCTTTCGTTTTCTATTATAGCCAGTTGAGTAGTTCCTAGATATACCTTTGCTCCCTTTACAAATTTTTCTCGATAGATATCAATAATTCCACCAGTGGTACTATTAATAATTTCCGGATATACATTGTTAATTTTTGGCAGTAAAATTGTAAAATTGTATGGTACTGATACAATTCTGAAATCATCAGGATTATTTGCATTAGTCAATCTTAATTTCACAAAGCCTATTTTATAGGAAGAAACTTCATTAGCATCAATATTTGCAATGATTTTGAAAGGAAAACTAATTGAACTACCCTTTGGAATTTGAACCTTACTATTTTCAAATAATACTGAAACATTTTCCATTTCAGCGGATACTCCATTTTCAGTAACTGTTCTTGAAGTAACACTATCTACTTCAGCATTTAGTGTCACATCATAAACTAATGAAATCTGCATTGTAATATCAGCCGATTCTTCAACAGGTACCATGAAACCTCCTGGTGGCACTGTCATTGAAAAAGAGCAATTCATAAAGGCATCCCTTTTCTCAAGCTTTACGATCACTTCATCAGAAATGGGACCAAGCTCGATATTGTATTCTTCTTTTTCAATATCAAAATCATGAGGCCATAAATCTATACCATAATTATAAATAAACCCTTTTGAAGGATCGATAAATTTATATGGTACAATACGAATTCTAAGTTCTACAGGCTTTAAAGATATACTTCCATTATCTGCTGCTTTTGTATACAGGGTATATCCGTTTAAAGTTGTTTCAGTCAAACTACCGAGATTTACATATCTAGTGCCTTTGTTTTCTCCTTCGACATAGCAATCATCATATAGCCATCCGCTGTTTTTGTTGTATTTTTGAAATTTAGGTTAATGCTGCATTTGATGTTTGTTGAAAAGTCTTGAGGAAAATATGCTTCAAGGAGTAACCTGTTCAGCTTGCGGTTTTCAACTGAATCCACACCCGGGCTTCTTCTTCCTGAAAGTGCGTTTATGGCTTGTGTTATTTGGGGATCGCTTGGTTTGAATATGGTACTGCTATAAAAGTCAGGATTTTTATTATGTAAGTATTTAATGATTTAGATACAATTTCGAATTTGTCCTTATCTGGATCGGAAATATCGTTTGAAAAGCTTTTAGGCAATTTGTTCCATATGTAGTTAAGCTTATCATCTGTACCTCTATTCATTAGCTTAATAATAAAGGTGTTGAAAACATCAGCTTTTTCAAATAATTCTGTACCATAGGAGGATACTGATGCAGCTAAGTTTGTAACTTTTTTCATTTCATTGTTTAGAAACTCGTATATAACTACATTATTGCCAACCTTATACTCTTCACTGGAGTATTCATAATAATCCTCAACTGTAGACGGATCTGGAGTAACATCAATAGACGCATTCAATGTGCCGTTTTCATTGAATATTTATCCATCGATGCTACACATTACTTGACGCTACATCTCAGCAACCAAAGTATATGTTCCGCTTTTCATTATTGAAGTGTCAATAACAACTGTAAATTTGCCATCAGTTATTTGAAACCACTTATATCCATCAATTTTTAATTTAGAATTGCTGGATGCTACAATCCTTTAACTTGGTATTAATGCATTCTCTGCATCAGTTATTAAATCTTTTGAAACACTTTTCATAATTATATTTACATTTTCTTTATTGTTGCTGTCAATAATTTCTCCTGTTACAGTTACTCATTAAATTGTAAAATTAGCCTTTAGATAAGCTCAATAGGATTTTTTGGAGGCATGGCCTAAAAAAGGTCTCATATCTTACTTTTATTGGTTTATGAATTAACTTTAGTAAATTAACAGGTCAGTATTTAAAATTGGCTTCCTCCGATTGAAAATCACTTGACATAGTAGTGAAACTGGATATTCCACTTGTTACAACAGATCTAACCTGATACCAGTAAGTTGTTCCAGGTTTTAGACCTGTTAATGTCCGTTCAATATAATCAGAAGAGCTAAAAAGCATGTCTGAGCTTGTCATAACAACTTTATAGTCTGATGCATTCCAATATTCAATCCATACAGGGGCAACTGCATTAATTCCCTTGTTTTGATATATGTAAGCTTTAAGAGTAACACTTTCAGGATTAATTTTTACAGGTTCATATCTGAAATCAAGCCAATAATAGCTATCTGAAAAATTTGGGCTAAGATTCATGTAATCTGACGAGGTTTTGTTGAAATTTTTAGCGACTATTATTACATCGGAAAAATTGACAACTTGATCTTTATTAAAATCACATACTTCATTATATAAATCATTTTCATTACTAGAGCCAAAACATTTAGCTAACTCAATTATATCATTCATATTTATGGTATTATCCTGATTTATGTCCCCGGCAAAGAGCTTAACACTTCTACCTCTGCTCGGGAAATCTTTTGGGATAGATTCCCTAGACAAAAAGTTCTCAAGCTGGACTTCCCTTGAAATAAAACCTGGCTTGCTGATTCGGAGTAGTCCGGCTGTATAAACATCATCCAAACAGAAATAACCATTCTCTTGAGTTTTAGTGCTGTTGCTTGTACCGAGTATGTTAACGTCAAAGTCGGAGAGCGAAATTGAGCCTTTACCGTTACCCTCTTCAAAAGATACAAAACCTAAAATTGAATGAATATTATCAAGTATCTCAGGACCTGGAGTAATTTTGGCAGAAGGTTTTGGCATTGGGGTAGGTGTTGGAGGCCCAATGTCATAACACTTTAATTTGATGTCATAACTTGACCTTCCATAAATATCATCCCCCTCAAATCTAATGGATATGCTGAGAGTATAGGTCTCACTTACGTCTCTATGGTATAGGAAAAGATTATTTTTTGAAACTCCATTTTGATCAGTTAAGGTCGTTTTTTGAGATAGATTGGCTCCGAATGTTTCCCACGATATGCTTTTGTCAGTCAGGGGATTTCCATTAGCATCCGTCAACGATATTGAAAGTTCATGAGGTCCGCCTAGTGTAGGTCCAAATGGCTTATCGGTTGGGTTTGTCCATGTGATTACAGTTGTAATTTTAGCTGTTGATGTATTATCTTCACCTAGAACATAGACAGGTATTGATAACATCATAGTAATAGATAAAAGAGTAACGATTTTTTTAAATATGATTTTTAGACTCATAATCCAGACCTCTTTTCTGTGTGTAAATCTTTATTTAGATTAAATGTTAATATTGGTTTACAGATGATGATTATATTATATAAATGTTTTGCAGAATAATCAAGCATGTCCCCAAATTATGGTTTTACTATTTCCTTTTAATATAATAAAATATTATATATATTAGATATTGGCGATAGTGATGAAGGTAGGGGGGGAATTGAAATGAGGGGAAAAAGGTTAATGACCATTGCAATATTGATTCCAATAATACTTGCATTCCAAGTCAAAGTACCGAAAGTATACGCAATTGAAGGCACAAAATACTCTATATCAGGCTACTTGTCAGCTGATGCAAATTCCAAATCGAATGAAGGAATTGCTGTAGAAGTATCCGGCATAGATAATTCAATTACAGATGCAAAAGGGTATTTTAAAATTTCCAATATACCTGAAAACACTTTTTGCACCATTAAGATAAGTAAGAAGGGTTACTTACATAGGGAGATTAAAAATGTACCGATAAAGGGTAATGTACAAATAGGTACTGAAAGTTCAAAAATACTGATTTGGGCAGGGGACTTGCAGCAGGATGGGTCTATTAATATGGCCGATGTACTTCTGCTTGCATTGTCCTTTAATTCTATAAAAACCGATAAGAGCTTTGTGGAACACTATGATCTTAATAAAGATGGTATCATAAATATGTCTGATTTGATAATTATGGCGGCACACTTCAATAAAACACCTGCTGACTATCCGGAAGTTGAAATAAAAACAGTTACCATACCTGAAACTGAAAATCCTTATCCCTATTGGGAGAGGGAACATTCAAGTTATGCTACCTTCACCGGTTCAGGGTATACCGGAGGTTGTGCCAATTTGGATCCAATACCTTCTGATATGGAGATTACTGCATTAAATCCTACCGATTATAACAGTTATGGTGTTAAATCAGCCCTGGCGGGGGCATATCTGGAAGTAACAGGACCTAAAGGAAGCACCATTGTCTATGTAGTTGATTTGTATCCTGAAGGTGCTGACGGAGCATGTGACCTTAGTCCTATTTCTTTTGGAAAAATTGGAAATATGGCTGATGGTAAAATAGATATCAAGTGGCATATAATAAAAGCACCCATTACGGGCAACTTTTCTTACCATATCAAGGAGGGCAGCAGTCCACACTGGGCTGCGATTCAAGTAAGAAATCACATTTACCCTGTACTGAAAATGGAATACTATCAGGATGGAAACTGGATTAACATGGAAAAGACACCATGGAATCATTTTATAGCCACCAATATGGGGACAACAATTCCTAAAATTAGGATAACCGATATTCGGGGATATACTGTTCTGGATACTATCAATTCCCTTCCTGAGGAAGGAACAGAAGGGAACTTTATAATACCTGGAAATACACAGTTTCCTGATTAGCTGTATTTTTAGTTTTTAATTTTTGTAAAATATTTTCCTTAATTATCGCACTGATATTTTTTGTACTGGTAATATTATACGTCCATAAAATCTTGGAAAAGGTCGGAATCGGTACAGTTCTCTCTGATATCCAATAATGGCCCTAAATATATTTATTTAGTTGTTTTTTAGAACAAACTTTTCCAAAACATATCGTACTCCATCTTCATCATTTGAGTGTGTAACAAAATCCGCTTCTTGTTTTAAATAATCAGGTGCATTACCCATTGCTACTCCTAAGCCGGCAAAACGGATCATTTCCAGGTCATTGAAATTATCGCCAATTGCTATGATTTCTTTCCTGGAAATATTCAACTTAGCACAAAGGTTTTCTAGAGCGGTACGTTTATTGGCATCTTTATTCACTATTTCAACAAAATATGGCAGGGAGAAATAGAAAGTAAGCTTATTTTTAAAAGCATTGTACAACTCTTCCGAATGATGATTAAGCTTGGATTTCTTATTGCAATTAAATAATATTTTTATCACTGACTCACCATTCAAAGATTCCATATCGCTTATAATCCGAGGTTTAGCTATATCCATTTCTCTATGTATATCCATATTTGCACTGTTTTCATGAGTAAATATCTCATCATCACTATAGACACTTGTGGATAATCCATTATTTTGGCAATATTTTATGATTTGGGAGTAATGCTGTTTGGGTATGATCTTTTTATCAAATACCTTGCCGGTCCTGGAGCACTTTGTTAATGCTCCATTACACGTTATAATCGGAACATCGAGTTCAAGCTCATGTGCAAGTGGAATTGCGGCAAGGAACATTCTGCCCGTAGACAATGTTACCATAACATTTTTATGCGTAACTTTTCTTATGGCATCAATAGTTTCATCTGATATATCAAGCTCAGGTGTAAGCAGTGTCCCGTCCAAATCAACTGCAACCAGCTTATAGTTCATATTTTAGCTCCTCAGCTCCTTCATAATCTTAAATACTTCTTCGTCTGAAACCTGGTCAAAATTCATATAATACATCCCAACCGAAATAAAGCCTTTAGGTACCTCAAGGCATATAACATCATCAAAGATACTTTGAAGTTCCTCGATAGTTTCATTAGGGCCGACGGGCACAGCCAGAACTGTTTTTACTGCACCTTGTTTTTTAACTGATTTCACAGTAGCCAGTATTGTATATCCCGTAGCAATACCATCATCCATAATAATTACTGTTTTATTTTTTACATCGGGTAAGGAATCGTCTCCTCTGTATTCCTTCATTCTTCTTTTAATTTCATTTGTTTCTTGAGCGATTTCCCCATCTATATAATTTTTTGACACATCAAAAATATCAACATACTCTTTGTTGACAAAATAGCTTCCATCAGCTGAAACTGCACCAATTGCCATTTCCTTATTGCTTGGAGCCCCTATTTTTCTTGATATTGCAAGGTCCCATTTAAAGCCGTATTTTTTAATGGTATCCAGAGCAATTACGATACCACCTCTTGGAACTGCCAGAACAATAACATCATCATCCTTATATTTTTCCAATTTTAAAGCCAGCTTTTTTCCTGCATCCTTTCTATTATTAAACATAGTATCACTCTTTTTCTTTAGTGTTGAATTTTTTTATAGCATATAAATCTATGATTTATTATCTGCATGCGATAGGAAATAATACTATATATCAGGCAAGTTTGTCATTCCTTAATTTTTATATTGTATTCGCTAAGGAGATAATATTCAGGCTGATCAATTTTAAGTTTTACACTATCACCATCATCTCTATCAAGATACAGATTTATTGCACTTACATGATCGCCATAATTGGTAAAAGAATATCCACCACCTTTAGGATTTCCCCAAAAATCTAGCTTTCCAAATCTGGCATTAAATATAATCTTGTTTTTATCAAAGTTTTTATATTTTAAATTTATCTTAAGATTCTCGTTTTCACGATTTTGTTCTTTTATCTTCTCCACATCAGTTATAATCATTATTGAATCCCTGAATTTGACTTCTTTATTTAAATAAATTTTCTTCCCAAGTTCGGGAATTTTAATGTTTATAATATTACTCTCATTAGTAGTTACAATTAAGTACGGAATTTTTATAAATAATGCTTTTTCATCTGGCAAAATGTTGAAAGGTATACTAAAGGCTGACCCTAACCAATTGCCCGATGAAGAATAACTTTTTAATTCTTTATTTGTCTGTAATTTGAGATCTCTATCTCCATAGCCTTTATATAGGTCCTTTGTAAATGACTTTATTCTGTATTTACTTTTATTTATAGGGTATAGGTCCACCTGAATCTGCCCGTCTTTTTTAGTTGTTATAGCTGTAATTGAAATATTGTTATGGGTTTGTGTAGATCCTATTTCATCTAACGTATTAAAGATACTTATCTTTTTAAGTTTAAAGCTTGGAATCGCTTTATTGTTATTGTACACTATTTTATAGGTTATATCAGTATTTATATCTGAAGGGTCAACAGTGAAACTGACATTTGCATCATCAACTTTACCTCCACTGCTATATATCCCTGAATCAGATGCATAAGCTTTATCACCTGCATACAAAATAAGGGACGGTTTCAAGTTATAAGATTCTTCTTTTTTGAGATTATCCATTTCTAACTTTTTTAGTTTTATTAAATCAGCCTCAGTAAAATTCTTTCTTTTCAGTTCAACATAAACACTTATATTATCTTTAGATGCTACAGCAGTTTTTATGGTAATAGCTACTTCTTCATCCTCTGCTTTTATGTTCTGGCTCTCAATTATATATTCTATACTCTGGTTGTTTTCGAGAATACCATAACCAGGAGCAAATCCAAAGAACCTTGTGAACGCATCAGCAACATTTCCTATACCGATTGCAAACATACATGTAAGAAGAAGTGCACATACTGCTGCAGCTAATAGAAGCTTCTTTTTGGGTACGATTTTTTTCTTATTGATACCTGCCTTTTCATAAGTAGATATTTTTATTCTTTTTAATATAACAGGATCTATCTTTATTTCTATATTACCTTCAAGGAGCCTATCTGTTTCACTAATATCGAAGGTATCAAAGGCCTTGATTATTTTTTCCTCCATA
>NZ_LGTC01000001.1:2865000-4035000 GCF_001262605.1 Pseudobacteroides cellulosolvens ATCC 35603 = DSM 2933 | reverse complement strand
AGAGAATAGGCCCAAGCAACTGTTTATCAAAAACACAGGTCTCTGCTAAATCGAAAGATGAAGTATAGGGGCTGACGCCTGCCCGGTGCTGGAAGGTTACGGGAATCTGTAAGTCGCAAGGCGAAGCAGTGAACTTAAGCCCCAGTAAACGGCGGCCGTAACTATAACGGTCCTAAGGTAGCGAAATTCCTTGTCAGGTAAGTTCTGACCCGCACGAATGGCGTAATGACTTGGGCACTGTCTCAACAACGTACCCGGCGAAATTGTAGTACTTGTGAAGATGCAAGTTACCCGCGACTAGACGGAAAGACCCCATGGAGCTTTACTGTAGCCTGATACTGGGTTTCGGTATTCTTTGTACAGGATAGGTGGGAGGCTTGGAAGTAGTGGCGCTAGCCATTATGGAGCCAATGTTGGGATACCACTCTAAGAGTACTGGAACTCTAACCAGAGTCCGTAATCCGGACTTGGGACAATGTCAGGTGGGCAGTTTGACTGGGGCGGTCGCCTCCCAAAAGGTAACGGAGGCGTCCAAAGGTTACCTCAGCACGGTTGGAAATCGTGCATCGAGTGCAAAGGCATAAGGTAGCCTGACTGCGAGACAAACAAGTCGAGCAGGTACGAAAGTAGGGCTTAGTGATCCGGTGGTATGAAAGTGGAATTGCCATCGCTCAACGGATAAAAGCTACCCTGGGGATAACAGGCTTATCTCCCCCAAGAGTCCACATCGACGGGGAGGTTTGGCACCTCGATGTCGGCTCATCGCATCCTGGAGCTGTAGTAGGTTCCAAGGGTTTGGCTGTTCGCCAATTAAAGCGGTACGCGAGCTGGGTTCAGAACGTCGTGAGACAGTTCGGTCCCTATCTGTCGCGGGCGCAGGATATTTGAAGGGATCTGTCCTTAGTACGAGAGGACCGGGATGGACGAACCTCTAGTGCACCAGTTGTCACACCAGTGGCACAGCTGGGTAGCCAAGTTCGGCAGGGATAAACGCTGAAGGCATCTAAGCGTGAAACCCACCCTAAGATGAGATATCCCACCGTAAGGGTAAGACCCCATGTAGACTACATGGTTGATAGGTCAGGAGTGTAAGTGCAGTAATGCATTAAGCTGACTGATACTAATAGGTCGAGGGCTTGACCAAATAACAGGTATTTATATAAAGTAGGTCTTTTAAAGTAGTTATGATCAAATTCTTGTCAATATTACTTCATTATATAGTTTTGAGGGTATATAAGAAATCATTTAGACATTACTTCCGATTCGAGCGGGTGTTGACGGAATTAAGTCAACACATGAGCGAGATTAGCGGAAGTTATGGATAAAGGATTTCAGAAATCACTTAGACGCTACTTCCGGTTCGAGGGAGTGTTGACGAAACTAAGTCAACACATGAGCGAGATTAGCGGAAGTTAGGATAAGGGATTTCAAGACCTGATAATTAAATAGTCAAAGATTGATGAGGCAAAAGCCTTATCAATTAAATTTTCTGGTGATGATTACGAGAAGGTCACACCCGTTCCCATCCCGAACACGGCAGTTAAGCTTCTTAGTGCCGACGATACTTAGACGGTTGCGTCTTGGTAAAATAGGTAGTCGCCAGATTTATATCAAAGCCTTATGCGAATAGCATAAGGCTTTGTGCTGTTTAAATTAAATTAGAGTTTCTTCATCATTCTACATTTCCTGGGGAATATCAACATTTACCTCAAGAATGCCTTATATTTTCGACAAAAATCGCAAGATAGTCTTTTTCTGTATATCCTATATAATATACACATCTTGGCCATGTTAACTTATTATAATGGTTTTGATTTTAGCTAAAAGCAAGTGGTATCTTGTCGTGATTATGCTTCTTATCAATATTACTTGATTTTATAGCTTTTGATAATCTAAAAAAGCTTGTGCATATTTTATAGCCGATTCTTTTGACAAATTTTTGGAATCATAAATAGATGTGATCATATAGGTTGCTCCATTAAAGTAAAAAGTTAAAGTTGTTACCGATTTTATACTTGTAGGTTTTTTAGCCATATTTCCTTCAGTATAATCAGGATATGATACATCGTCCCAGATAGCCTGTGTATTACCTATGTTTATCTCTTCGTGTGAGTTAACATTTACAAGAGATCTATCAAACTGAGAGATATCCTTATTACTTACACTGATACCAAATGTTATACCACTGCTGTTTTGGTAAACGCCGCATGCACTTCTGTACGGCATATATTTTTGGAGGCCTTTGAATATCTGTTCATTGTGTATTGATTGCTGTATATCATTTTTAAGAGTATCCCATAAATTATAACTGATAGGACTTAAAACCCCAACACTTTCGAGTTTATTTACCAGTGAAAACTCTTCACAAAGTGTTTTGGGGAAGTGAACATTGATACCCATCTTCAAAGATAATTCCTCATCACTTAAATTTGTTCTATCACAAACAGCAGGCTGTAGTATAATATCTTCCGCATTTTTTTCCACTAAATTATCATTCTTGTCTATCACAAACACTTTCTTTATTATTTCCATAGCCATGACACGTGTATCAGGAGAAATAGTAAAAATTAGACCGGACGATAATATGAATATTACAACAGTTACTATACTAATCTTAGCTAAATTTAAATTAAATAATCTGCTTGTGGATTTTTTTTCATCCAGATTGGAGAATATACACTCAAGCATTTCTTCTGAGGATTTTATATCTTTAACACAGTACTGAATTTCTTTTTGAATATAAAAATCAAAATCTTTATCCATGTTTACCATTTAAATTATACCCCTTTCTTTTATAAATATCCAAGCTCTTCTCTAAATAAGCTCCCTCTTTTAACTCACCACATAGCTCGTAGTAGAGCTGCTTTCTGGCATTGTGAAGCCTGGATTTAACAGTCCCCTGAAAGCATCCCGTAATTTTTGCGATATCCTTGATTGGCATTTGATTATAGTAAAACAGTATAACAACTGTTTTAAGAGGAAAGCTAAGCTTATTAAGTGCCTGTTTCAAAGACAAACTGTTGGCAAAGGCATCAAAATCATTATTAAAATTTGAAACAGAAGCTGATTCATCTATGTTACGGGATTCAGCTGACATATAGCGATTATGCTTTTTCACCATTCTCCAGCCTGTTGTGACTAATATTTTATAAAACCATGCATCAAATGTTTGGGGATCTCTTAAATTCCGAATATGTTTGAAGCATTGAATAAAGGCCTCCTGAACTATATCTTCGGCAATTCCCCTACTATTGGATATCAGGTAAGCGGTACCTAATGCATTTTGGCTATAAATTCTATATAGTTTACCCAAACTGTCTTTATCTCCAGTTTGGCACTGGCGAATAAGATCAATTTTCTCCAAAGGTCACACTCCTTTCGCTTTTCTTTTAATGTGGCAGAAACTAATATTAGTTTTAACTCATTAATAAAGGAGCTTACCACTTTATAAAAGGTTCAGTAAAACTATCAATTTTCTTTTTTCTGCAGTGCTTTGTTGCCATTTCTTCTTTTTCAACTCCCAATAATCCTCTCTTGTTTCCAGCCAGGATATAGTTTTGTCATGGCAGATCTGATTTAAAATGCTCATTGATTATCTTGGAGGTATCATTGATATTAGGGACATAAAAAGAGAGTACTCCATATTTACCTTCCTTTATACTTGCCTCGTTGCCTGGAAGAATAAATGTCTTAATTTCATTTGCTTTGAAATTTGGTGCATTTTGAGATAGTTTAATGGCACCACTGACGGTAACATTTGTATCAAGGTTCTCAAGAATACTATTAATAATACTATTGATTCTTCCTATGTATTTCATATCCTTTTTCTGCCTTAAAAATTCTTTTATGAAGTTTTGCTGTGCTTGCTCTCGGTTTAGATCACTTCCATTATAAATTTTTCTTACATCGCGGTTAGATTTTGATGCTTTTCTAAATCTTAAAAACTGTATTGATTTTTTTCCATCTAGTAGCTGATAACCTTTTTTTAAGTGAATATGTAGATTTTGAACTGGGTCATCATAGTCCATGTTAGCTGGTACATTGTAGTACACACCGTCAAGATTGTCTATTATTTCTACCAAATTATTTACATCTATATAAATATAATATTTTATTTTTACATTAAGTAAACTACATACAGTCTCGATACAACGGTCTGATCCACCAACTTGATAAGCAGTATTAATTTTCGGAAGATTAGACCCCTTTATGTGAATCCTAGTGTCCCTAGGTATTGACATAATACTCATATCCGTAGTTATTGGGTTGAAGTTAATCAGCATCATGGTATCGGCATTCTTGGCAACCTTATCGCCGCCTATTAGTAATATATTAACAGGCTGACTTTCTTGTATTATGGGTTTTACCAAGTTATATACAAGATCCTTTTTTTTGAAATCATTTTTATTAATATTTTTTATAGACGTTTCATATACATACACTAAGCCTATACCGGAGAAAAATAAAAATGAAGTTATTATTATTGTCAAAATAAAATAGAATTTTCTTGAATTAATTATCATCATATGCTCCTTACTTAATAAAAATATCTTTGAACAACTACTCTTATTTTTAACCTGATTCTAGCATTAATGTGTATGAAAATCATTACCAAATAGTTAAGAAACTTCAAACTTCATACCATTTACCAGGTTGATCATTGTACTACAGAAGGTAACAATCTTACCCGTGGACAGTATATTGTAATGATGATGCGAGCTTATGGAATTGAACCTCTTGAAGATGTAGCAAGCAACTTTAGCGACAGTGGAAACACATATTACACAAGCTATTTGGCTGCAGCAAAGAAATTAGGGATTGCAAACAGCATTTGAAATAATATGTTTGCACCAGACAAAGAAATCACACGTCAGGAGATGTTTACGCTGCTGTATAATGCATTAAAAAGCATGGACGAACTTCCTGATGCTTCGACTGGAAATTCATTGTCGGAATTCAGTGAGTTCAATAATATAGCAGCATAGTCAGTTGACGCAATGAGTTTGTTTACATAAGCAGGGATAATAAGCGGAAGCAACGGCATGCTTTCACCTTTGTGCTTAAGATTACAATATGATGCAATTAAGTACCCATTTGCAACAGCCCTATATTTATAAAAACATTACAATTATTGATTTGGCGAAGTATTCAGAATGACTAAAATATTACTTCAGAGAGGCAGTGAAATATTTTATGCAAACCATATTGACAATAATTATGAATGCAAAGCTGGCGAATTAATTTACTTTTTAAAAACTCTGAGGAAACTTAGGAACATTAATGCCTAATATTCCTGCTAATTCAATGGTTTTTTAGGCATGGAGCACTTTTTTAATATGCTGTCCAATGATAATCTTTTATTATAACTTGGGAACAGAAAGTTTGATATGGCATGATTTTTTGCATACTCTTTAAAACATTCATCACCCATATCCTGAACTAATTGTTTTGCCTTGTTTTCAATAATTTCATGGAACTTGGGAATCAGTGATTTTAAATTTTCTGACCACTTTTCTATTTCATTTATATAATTAGCTATGTTGTCCTCTTTGTCATGCTTAAAGCGATTAATTTCAACTTCAATTCGCCCCCGATCCATTGTGTCCCAAGGTCGATTCATTATAACTGGTTTTTGCCATTTTTTCTTTTCCACGCTCCAATAATCTTCTTTTTCTTTTACTGAATAAATTTTAAAGTCCGGTATTGTTATTGCAGTTAAAAAGCCACTATGACAAGCACCTGTATCAACTCCATAAATCTAGTCATTTAAAATAAGGGGTTTTTCCCCAACTATATGATGCCCAAAAATAACCGGCTTTTTACCATCATAAGCATTATACCAATAACCATCATGAAACATCTTTTCCAAATACTTTTCTCCGGCTGTACATCCACACAGAACTTCTTCCGGTTGCTTTTTTATATCAATTCCAGGAATTGTATTTTTGTTATTTCCTGAGCATAAGATAAAGTTCCATTTAGATGTTTTCTCTCATGGTTACCCATAATTGCATGTGTATTATTATTCAGACTAAAGAATCTTACGACTTCGTCTGACTTTAAAAACATTTGCTAACTTTTTTAATATACTATAAGGCTTTATATTTTCCAAGTTTATATTAAAATTCACCTTATTAATATTACTAAATTCTATTTCGTGATTTAAAAAAATGTAATATACTAATGTCTAGGTAAGTGGAAGTTTATATACATAATGGTAGATTATTAGGTGAATTAGCTGTTTTTGGGGTGAATAAAATATAGGCATAAGGCTTGGGGGAGTAATATGCATTACACATATGAAGCTATAGAATATAAAAACAATATTCCTTATAATTTATTTATTAACAAGGTTGGACAAGTACAGAGACATTTGCATCAGAGCATTGAAATTCTTTTAATATTAACTGGAAATATTCAAGTTATTGTTGAAGATAAAAGCTATTTTCTTTCAGAGGAGGATGTTATTCTTATCAACTCAAATAATGTCCATGAGCTTTTTTCAGAGAATTGTACCATGCTGGGACTTCAAATAGATCTATCACAGTTTGAAAGTCAATTAATTGATGAAAAGAAAGTATTATTTGAGTGCAATTCTGCCGAATACAAAAACAAGGATGCCTTTAATGAAATAAGATCACTGTTGGCACGATTATTTAAAATAAGTGTGGAAAAGTATGGAAGCTATGAGGGCATAAGTACAAATGAGATATTAAGAAAGGCTGTGATTTATAAGCTTTTATATGTAATTGCCGCTAGGTTTAAAAGCGATAAAGCTCCGAATAATCAAATTCAGACACAAAAGAATGTAGATAGGATGGAAAAAATCCTGAATTATATAAACAACCATTATCATGAAAACGTAACATTGAACAAGCTGGCGGAAATGGAACAGCTTTCAGCGGCATATTTATCCCGTTATTTTGAAAAGAATATGTCAATCAACTTTTTGTCATACCTACATAAGGTAAGATTGGCCTATGCTGCAAATGAAATTATTTCGACAGATTTACATATTGATACTATAGCTCAAAAGACTGGTTTTCCTAATGCCAGAGCACTAACCTCCTCTTTCAAAAAGGCATATGGGATGCTCCCTAGCTTATATAGAAAACAGAATCAGCTATTGTCAATTCCACTGAAAAGGGAGGAAAAAAGCAATTCTATAAATTATAACGATATAGAGCAGTCTGATTATCTGCCTAAATTAATGGCGTATTTGCCCGAGCGGAACTCTTTGGAGAATGAAGAATTTGATAATAAGGGATTATATCTTGAATGTCAGATTGATATATCAAAACCGGGGAAAAAATTATGCCGCTCATTCAAAAATTTATTATCTTTTGGTCGTACAAGGGAACTATTGTATGGCGATATACAGGAAATATTAAAAACTATCCAGAAGGAGATTGGATTCGAATATATCAAACTTAATGATATCATAAGTGATGATTTTGTTTGCATTGATAAAATTATCGATTTTCTGCTATCAATAAAGCTTAAACCATTTATTTTATATTCTTTCATATCAGGATGTACGGCAAAGGCGAACAAAGAAAACAGCAATGACAACATCTTTATAATAAGCAGTCCTAAGGATATTGAAAATTTTACATATATTGTAAACAAGCTGACAAGACATTTTATTGAACGTTACGGTATTTATGAAGTATCTACATGGTTGTTTGCTTTATATGACATATCATCAAGCAATGAAAGCGAAGATTTATCATTAGAGGTCTACAAAACTGCTTACCAAAGCATAAAATCCATTAACCATAAGCTACGGTTTGGAAGTCCGTCTTTTGATTTAATGAAAGTTGAAGAAAGTACGTCTTCTATAAAAAGATTTGTTGATTTCTATCAGGATAATGGCTGTGAGCCTGATTTTATTAATTTTATCCTTTACCATAATGTAAAAGCATATGGCGGCAATGGTATCAGTCCTGTCAAAAATATTAATAGATTTTTAAACCATGATCCTGATATTTTGAAAGCCTTCTTTGATTCACTAAAAATGCTGTTTAAAAATAAAAGTAACATACATAGGCTAATTTATCTGGATGGACGCTATTATGTATCCTCATACTATGATTTACTGAATGATACTAGTTTTGCAGCTTGTTATACTGTAAAAAATATTCTGGAAAACTATGATGATTCAATAAGTTTTGCGTTTTGGAACTTATCGGATTTCCATGAGAAGAGCAGTATAGGTTTGGAGGCGTTTCATGGAGGGGCAGGGCTTTTTAACTACAACGGAATCAAAAAACCTTCCTATCATGCATTATATCTTTTGAATAAACTGGGAGATACAGTAGTGGCACAGGGTAAAGGATATTTCATGACAAAAGGCCAGGGTAATTTGCAAATGATGTTGTATAATTACATTCACCCTTCAGAATCATATATTGAAGACGAAACCACTGATAAGAACTCTGCCGACAGATATAAACAGTTTTTAGATCCGGTCAGCAGGGAATTTGGTATTGAACTGAAATCTATTGAAAACGGAAGTTATATTATAAAAGAGTATATCATAAACCGCAATTACAGCAGTTGTTTTGATAAATGGCTTGAAATGGGGGCTCTTACATTAGCCAATCAGGAAGAAGTGGAATTACTTAAGTCACTGTCAAATATAATGCAAAAGAAGACAATGATAGATGTGGTTAGTAACAGTTATATATTCAATTTTGTACTTCAACCCCATGAAATAAAGTTTGTGGAAATGAGAAGATTATAGATTAAAGGACAACTAAAATACTGCAATTTTAGCTGCCCTTTAACTATTACAACCTATTCATGAGGGGGTGTATACGTTAGTAATTACTAATTCTATCTTGATTTTGTATATGCTGCATCCACTCAGGATACTCTATATGGATTTTGCTTATGTTGTCCAGTGCGGTCATTTCCTCTTCAGATAATTTTATTTTTGCAGCTTCAAGATTATCATCAAGCTGATCAATTGTTTTAACTCCGACCACGACGCTTGTAACTGCTTTTTTATGTAACAGCCAGGCGATGGCAATCCTTGGGATGGTGGCATTGTGCTTTCTAGCTATTTTATCCATTAAAGAGATGATATCATATGCCTTGTTTTTATCTACAGGTGGAAAATCAAAATTATCACGTCTGCTGTTGCCAGCTTTTTCATCGTCTCTTGTATATTTACCGGTTAGAAAACCTCCGGCTAGCGGACTCCAAGGCATAAGAGCAAGGTTTTCTTCTAAAGCCATAGGAACTACTTCTCTTTCAATATCTCTTCCTGCTATGCTATAGTAATATTGCAATGCACAAAACTTTGACCAGCCCATTTTCTCTGCTATGGAATTTGCATTAACAACTTTCCATGCCGGATGGTTTGAAATCCCAATATACCTTACTTTACCGCTTTGTACAACATCTTCAAGACCTCTCATTGTTTCTTCCAAGGGTGTTAGAAAATCAACGCCGTGTAAATACAGCAAATCAATATGAGTCATTCCCAATCTTTTTAAACTGTCTTCAACGGAGTAATTTATATGAAGCCTTGACAGCCCAACCTGATTTACACCTGGTCCTGTACGAGACCTTACTTTTGTTGCAACAAATACTTCCTGCCTGTTTACACCAAGGGATTTCAAAGAATTACCCAATATTGTTTCGGATAAACCATCTGAATATGAATTTGCAGTATCTATATAATTTATTCCTTGTTCTATGGTTCTCTTTAAAATGCCTTTAACTTCTTCTTCCTGTACTTTACCAAAGGTTTCACAAAATCCCTGGCCTCCAAATGTCATTGTGCCAAGACACAGTTCTGAAACCAAAACGCCTGTATTGCCTAATTTATTATACTTCATAAAATCAACTCCCCGGCTATATTATAGTAATTATGGCATGTTTGAAATATTACTTCCCGTTTTGAGCTTTTCAAAATGCCTATACTAATTGCAAGTCTGGCTGTGCAAGGATAGAGCTTTCAATTTCTGCTTTATGTAAATCATTAAATAAATCTGCACTTTGAAGATATTTTGAAACCATTTTTGCTTCATCATCAAGAGGTCTGTCTTCATGGACAAATCTTGTGAATTCTCTTACGTCTTTGAATACTTTCCTTGTTAATGATCCGAAATGTTCCTCACCGATTAAATCAACTGCTTGGAGAACAGCCAATAGATGAATAGAGTATTGAAGATACATTAGCTCTATTGCTTCGGATAATTTTCTTGCGGATATGGTACCTAAAGAAACTTTATCTTGATTGAGTGATTCTGTGGGTCTGGAATGAATGCTTACAGCACCTGACAAATAGCTGATTTCCGAGCATAATGCAGAAACTGTTATTTGAGCAGCTTTAAATCCATGAAGTGTACCTTTATTTTCATCAACTTCCGATAAATACGGAGTTAAGTTTTCAGTAAGGTTATTAAATTTGCCATCACATAATAATTCGACTTGTTTATCACACAAATCTGATATATTTGCCACAGCAATTCTTAAATAGTCATTTACAGCACATATATGTCCGCCATAGAAATTTCCGCTGTTGTATATAATTCTATTTTCATTATCAATAAGCGGATTATCATTACTAGAGTTAAGTTCATTTTCAATCCAGGTTTTTGTGAAATGGAGAGTATCTCTAACCACTCCATTAATTTGCGGGGAACACCTTAAGGAGTATCTATCCTGGATTTTTACATCGGTCTTTTTATATCCGTCTGAATTTATGGAACCAAGTTTTTCTAATAAAGCTTCGTATTTTTGTACTCTTTTTGAATCAGAAATAACTTTATAAATTTTTTCAGAACTTTCGATTTGGCCTATATGATTCTTTATTTCAGAAACTTTTCGTCTATAGGGAACATCATTTCCGCCTATTACCTCTATAGTTGCCCCGGTTAAAAAATCCGAGATATTGGAAAGCCTTTTGACTTTTCTCCAATTCAGAGCTGAAACAGCTGTCATAACACTTGTTCCGTTCATTATGGCCAGACCCTCTTTTGCTTGAAGCACTATAGGTTCTATTCCAACTTCCTTTAGAACATCCTTTGTAGGTGCTATTTTGCCGTTGTAATACACCTTTCTTTCTCCCATTAAACAGGCAGCCACATAACTAAGAGGTGTAAGGTCACCGGAAGCACCAACGGAACCGATCTCAGGAATAACGGGTATAATATCCTTGTTTAAAAACTCCAGCATTTTTTCTGCAAGAACCGGCCTTATGGCTGAATAGCCCCTGATATTTGAGTTAAGCCTAACGAGTAATACAGCTCTTCCAACTTCCTTGGAAAAATAATTTCCAACACCAATGCCGTGAAAGTTAACAAGTGATCTCTGTAATTTTTCAGATTTCTTATAGTTTATTTGGTTGTGACATGAATCACCAAAACCTGTTGTAACCCCGTAAACCGGATATCCTTTTTTTATGTATTCCTCAAGGAACTCTCTGCTTTCAGCTATTTTTTTTCTGAACTCAGCATCAGATGATAAAGATACTTTTTGATTATTAAAACTCACCTGATAAACATCTTCAATGGTTAAGGAATTGCCGTCGATAAAAAGTGACATATCCATTTCCCCTTTCATATTTTAAAATACTGAACAAAATCACGAAATAATCTCTTTAGCATAAATAAAATTAACTTTCTTACAATGTTCAATCATCTTATTTAGAAGCTTTTCATCGGGTTTTTTCCAACTAAAGCCAAGCCTTGAAAGTACAGCATTTGTTTTATCGTTTCTGATTTCAGGAACATATGATATGCCTTCAAAAATGCTGTAAGTAAATAAAAGGTCCTCAAAGTATGGTCTTTTTTCATCATTTTCCTGCATGCTTGCCAAAGTATCTATAAAGTCATTAAACGGCTTAATTTTTAAATCAGTTAAAGAATGATTAAGACACTCTGCAAATTCAGTAAGAGTGATCTTTTCATTATTGAAAACATGAAATACTTGATTTTTAAGGTTTACTTTGTCAAACAACAGTATTATTGCTTTACTTACATAATCAACATAAGAAAATTCCAGTTTCTCAAATGTAGTATCAGGTACCATGCCAAGCTCTATGTAAGACTTGAGGTTGTTATAAAATGCATTTTCTGTAATGTTTCTTTGGAATTTACCGTTATTTGAATCAAAGACAAGAACTCCAATTCTGTAAATGTTGGCATTTAAGCCGCTTTCCCTGGCTCTAACCAATATTTTTTCCGCTTCGAACTTGGTTTGGAGATAGAAATTATCATACTCCTGGCCAATATCAATATCATCCTCTGTATATAGGGCATTGGAAGGGTCTTGAGTATTATACATAGAAAGTCCGTTGGTTGAGATATAATGGATATCCTTTTTTAATCCCTTGTTTGCAAATTCGATCAGTCTTTCTACACCGTGTACATTAACTTCTTCAAAATCCTCATATAAACCAAAGTGTTTGACATTTGCAGCACAGTTAATTATGCAATTGATTATGCCAGCATAATAATTGTAGGTTTCTTCAGACATATTAAGATACGGCTTTGTGAGGTCTGCAAGTATAATAAATATCCTGCTTTTATAATTTGCAAAAAATCCTTCGCCTAAATAACCGTCCACAGATTTTATAAACCGCTCTATGGCACTTTCCACTGTGCAGCCTCTGACGGTTACATAAATATTGTATTTGGTATTTTGCAATAATTCTTTCAATATGTATGTACCAAGATAGCCTGTGGCACCTGTTAATAAAACATTTTGATAACCCCAATCACAAGAAAGGTCAATATTTAGAAACTTATTGATATTTGATAGGTATTTTTTATATTTGCTGCTGCATATTTCTGTTATTTTTAGTTTGTTTATCTGGACTTGTTTTGACTTTAAGTTTGATATTTTTTCTTTTATGTTATCATCCTTAAATGTAACGTGCTTTGCCAGTTCTGCTATGGTTTGACTTTCAAAGACTTGATTTACTTTTATGTTAAAGGTTTTAGAAAGAAGGTTGACAAGCTGAATGGCTTTTACCGAATCTCCTCCGATCTCAAAGAACCTATCATTAATACTGATTTTATCTGTACCTAAAGTATTCTTCCAGCATTCATAAATCCTCTTCTCAATATCATTCCTCGGCATCACAAACTCAGTTGCTTTAACCTGTGCTTTATCAAGAGGAGGTAAAGATTTACCGTCTAATTTACCATTTGGAGTCAGTGGTATCTTGTCCACTTTAATAAAATATGTAGGTATCATGTAAAGCGGAAGATCCTTTGATAAAAAGCTCCGAAATTCATGATTTTGAATTTCTCTATCTGATACAACATACGCACATAAGTGCTTTTCGTTTTTCTTATCGGTAAACACAGTAACAATTGAATTTTTGACACTGGGATGTTTTATAAGTCTGTTTTGTATTTCGTCAATTTCTATCCTGTACCCTTGAATTTTTACCTGATTGTCTTTGCGGCCTAAAAATTCAATATATCCATCATGAAGTACCCCGAAATCTCCGGTTTTGTATAAATAGCCAAACTGAGGATGCTGTATGAAAGATTCTTTTGTTCTGATTTCATCATTTAGATAACCTAAAGCAACACCCTTGCCCCCAATATATATTTCACCGGGCACTCCAACAGGACATAATTGTCTGTTGAAGTTCAATATGTAAAGCTGTTGCTTAGTAAGTGGGTAACCGTAAGGAATGCTTTTCCATGAAGATTTTATTCCTTTTACGGGAAAATATATTGACCATATTGAAGCTTCAGTCGCACCGCCAAGGCTTATTATTTGGGCATTTGGAAAATTATTTGATATCTTTTCCGGCAGGGTGAGGGGGATCCAATCACCGCTTAGCATAACAAGTCTTAAACTTTCGCTTTGCGTTTGATTATTTGCATATTCCAGCATCATGTCCATTATTGCGGGAACGGTATTCCAAATAGTTATTTTTTTCTCATGTACAACATTTATTAGATTAAATACATCTCTTTGATCGGGTACCATGATGAGAGCTGCACCCGTGCTAAGGGCCCCGAATATATCATAAACCGACAGGTCAAAACACATTGAAGATATACCTATGATCCGGTCACTTTCGCATACATTGAATTTGTTATTTATATCAAGTATGGTATTTACCGCTCCATTATGAGTTATTATAACCCCCTTGGGTTTTCCTGTACTTCCGGATGTGTAGATAACATAGGCAATCTCATCAGGATAATATATGCATATGTCATTTTCATTATATTCCCTCACATTATTTTGCTCATATGAATCAGGATGAAGTATCAATGTACAATTGCTGTTTGATATTATATATTCCTTTCTTTCTTCAGGATAACTTGGATCAATTGGTACATATGCAGCACCGGATTTTATGATACCCAAAATGTTGATGATTGTATTGATTTTTCGTTCTGCAATCACTCCTACAAAATTCTTTTTGCCTATACCTTGCATAAGCAGATATAAAGCCATTTGATTTGACTTTCTATTAAGTTGGTCATATGTAATGGATTCATCACCTTCAATGATGGCTGTATTTGACTCGTTTTTCCTGGCTTGCTGCATGAATAAACCATGAAGTGTATCGCTTTCAAACTCCTTTACCGATAAGTTATATAATTGATATGTCATTTCATATTTGTCACTGAGCTTGGCAGCATCATAATCATTATAGAGGATTATTTCAGAGATCAGATTTATGTATTGATTAAACATGGTATCAATAAGCTCCGGATCAAACAGCTGCTCAACATAATCCCATGTAATATAAAGCTGACCTTCCGAGTCCATAAGCTGATTATCCAGGTAAACCTGTGATGTTTGACTTAGTTGCATTTTGGAAGAGCCAAGCTCACATAAACCTTCACTTCCCCCATCAAACAAAATACTGGAAAAAACATATGGAAGTGCAGCCCTTGACTTGATATTATTAAATCTCGCATATTCCCTGGTAAATTCTACACCATCGTAATGCCTGTTTTCAAGGGCTTCCATGGTGCTTTTCTGGACATACTCCACCTTGTCCCAGAATGTTAACTCAGGACTTATTTCCAATCCCAATATAATTAAAGATGTAAAATCTCCAAGGATAGAACCCACATCTTCATGGAACGGGTACCTGCTAAATACTGTGAGGTTTAGTGCCACATCCTTTTGATTACTCCAGAAGGATAGCACTTGTGCATAAGCTGTACACAAGATTGAAGAGGGTGTCACATTCTTCTCTTGAGCAAGTGTTTTAAGCTTTAACCATTCATTGATACCAAATATTTTTCGTTTTCTTTTAAAGTGCGGCTTGGTAACATTTGAAGGATTGGCTATTAAAGGTATATTTGGGGCTTGGGGAAATGTCTCAAGTTTATTTAACCAGTAGTTGCGGGATTTTTTGTAGAGATCGGACTTAGTTATTTCATTAAGGTGTATTACGTAATCCCTGAATGTAAAATTCAAATCCGGTAGAATAAGGTCCGGGTTATTATAATATTTGACCAATTCTCTGCTGAAATAGAATAAACTTGCAGCATCAAATATCAGAAGGTCAATACTTATAAAAAGATAATAGTCTTTATCGGTTAGTTTAAATGCTTTAAATTCAAAGAAGGGCCACATGCCGGGTTTAAACACATAATGGGACATTCTTTGTCTTTCCGCTATGATTCGTTCTTCAATTTCCCATGAAGATAATTGACTCAAATCATCTACTTGAATCTTATAATCCGGTATATCCTTCATAATTTTTTGAGTGCCGTTTTCAAATATAATAGTGCGTAGTGAAGGATGCCTTTTTATTAGTTTTTGTATGGCATTGTTAAACCTCTCAACGTTAAGATTTGTCCGAATTTCCTCGTAGTGGTGTGTCCCAACGCCTCCTAATTCAACGCTTTCATTTCTTCCAAGGACATATGCCATTTGAATGTTTGTAAGGGGAAAGGGCTCATATAGATTTTCCAGCTCTTGGTTTTTTCTTTCAATTGTGTATAAATCTGATTCGTTTTTATTTTTGTTGATATAATCAGCCAAAGCGGCTATTGTATTGTTTATAATAAATTGGTTATAGCTTACCTGGCAGTTTAACTCATTTTCTATAAGCTGCATCATCTGCATTATACCTATGGAGTTTCCCCCAAGTCTAAAGAAATTGTCATCTCTTTTAATGCTTTTTATATTTAATACCAGGGACCATATGTTAATCAGTTTGCTTTCAATTTCCGACAGGCGTGTTTCTTCATTATCGGTGTCTTTAGCTTTACAGCTTTTTATTTTGCTTATTACAGCATCAAATTCTCCTTTTTCATATATTTGTACTATTTTAAATCTCTGTACTTTTCCGCTCGATGTACAGGGTATCTCATCTACAGGCACTATGTATTTGCATGTAAGGCCCAGTTGAGTATTTAAACTGCCTTGAAGTTCAGGGATCAAACTTAAAAAACTTTTCAAATCACCTTTAAATTTTACTGCCAAAAGTATTTCTTCCTTTAGGGTATCATACATTCTTATTGGACAAGCAGCGGCATTCGCAATGCCCTTTACATTCTGAATAATTCTATCAATATCGTTTAAATAATAATTTTGGCCATTAATAATGACCATATCCTTGGATCTTCCGGTTATATACAGTTCTTTTCCTTTTATAAACCCAATATCCCCGGTTCTAAACCAACCATCGGTTGTAAATGCATTTTTAGTTGCAATTTCGTTGTTATAATAGCCATTGGCAACACCTGTACCTCTTATGCAAATATGTCCTACAAAATTTTCTTTTAACGTTTGACTGTTATCATCGCATATTTTTACCTCTAGATTATTTACAGTGCAGCCCAGGCTAACAAAAGAAGGTGCTGGTTGTTCATCTGTTTCAACTATCTCGCTGCCTACAGCCAGACTTTCTCTGTCGATTTTAATTGATGATATACCGTTGGATGCAATAAATGAACTTATTGTTATAGTTGCTTCTGTCATACCGTATGAGGGACACATTGCATTTTTATTCAAACCAAACTCAGACAAAGTATGTGTAAACTCATTTGCAATTGTCTCAGAAACAGGTTCAGCTCCATTTAATATCAATCTTATATGTGAAAGATCCCAATCTTTTGCTTGTCCTTTTTTAAAAAATTGTAAAAAATGTTTAAAGCCAAAATTGGGGGATACCAGAAAAGTTGCTTTGTATTTATGTGCTGTTTCTAACCACTTCACAGGATTTTGAACAAAATAACTCTTGTCCATTATTATTTGGTTTGAACCCACTGATAATGGAACGAAATGAAACAGGTGAATCCCGATTATATGAGTTAATGGCAGCCATCCAAGAAAAGTGTCTTTATTGGTAATACCATGTAAAGCCACAGCACCATAAATGGCATTAATTATATTATCATGGGTTTGCGGAACTCCTTTTGGTGCACCCGTGGAACCGGAAGAAAACATTATAGCTGCTATTTCATTTTTATCGGCATTGTATATTTTGTCAGACAGAACAGGGGAGTCCATAATATCTTCCCAAAAAGCATGCTTATGCTCCATTTTTTTTAACATGGGTAAAAAGCTTTTATTCAGAGAAGTTCTAAGATCTTTAAATATTTGTTTTGAAATTATTAATCGAGGTTCTTCAAGTATATCAATTATGCTGGTTAACAATCTGACATTCTCGGGCGTAACATCAGTTGATAAAGGAACAATGGTCATTCCACCAAGAATACAGGCCCATATTGAATAAATAAAATCTTCGTTGTTGTCAATTTGAATAATTACCCGGTTACCAGGGGTAAAGCCATTTTGCTGTAAATTATACAAAACCCTGAGTGCTCTTTTGTAGATATCATTATAACAAATAGTCTTTTCGTAATTCTTGCCGATAAACGTTACGCACTTTTCATCTGCTGCGTTCCTGGTGATTACATCAATCATGGTTTCAAAATAATATTTCATCTTTCTCACCTCTTCCTTGTATAAAATTAAGTTTTCAAGAAATTCAGGATAGATGTAAATACAACGAAATTATACCTGCAATGATAAATACTACGAATGATAATAATTGAAAAACCTTTATAAGTTCGGGAATCTCATTATGCATTTTTTTAGAGAAAAAACCTGCTAGAGCAGCCAAAACAATTAATGGTGATACAGAACTTGCGATACTAAAAAGTGAAGCTATAGCTATACTGCTGAATGCACCGGCTAAAGAAGCCAAAGCCAATACCATTAAAAGAGGTGGGCATGGTGTTATTCCATAAGCTGCACCAATAGCAAAAACTGCAAATCCATTTTTAGATTTCGGCGGATTCAGATGGCTTTTGCAAGAATTACATCCCGATGAAAGTGAATTTTTTCCGCATGAGTCAGAGCATCCGCTTTTCTTCTTTGGTATTAGAGTTTTTACAGCGAGAATAAGGCCTGTAAGTATCAAAAATATGTCTAATACAAGCGTGGTGCTAATGCCTGCCAATTTACCACTATCACCTAAAACGGCACCCCCAAATAGTGCGGATAATAATGCCAGTATTATGATTACTGATGTCTTCCCAAAGAAAAAATATAAAAATGACAGCAGGCCTTTTTTCACATTTTTTGAATTACCCATTATATATGTTGTAAGGAATAGAGCGACCACAGGGCTGCAGCCTGCCCCGCAGCTAAATCCTACTGCAATTGCAGTTAAAAATGGGCTTGCGTAGTTTGATAATATATTATCCATTACACTGCCTTTTCCTTTGTCATACGTTCTCTTGCAATAAGTGCAGCTCCAAGTGAACCGTTATACTGAGGATGGTTTGCAACATAGATGTCTGTCATTAATTCGTCTTCAAAAGCTTTTTGCAGACCAACGTTCAATGCTCCTCCACCAGTCATGACAATATCTCCGTTGATTTCCGACTTTCTTGTCATTTTAACCATTCTTTTTGCCATAGAGATATGCATGCCTGCAAGTATATCCTTCCTGGAAAACTTTCTGGCTATAAGTGATATAACCTCAGACTGTGCAAAAACAACACACATGCTGTTTATGTCGCATGGAGCATTGCTTTCGAGGGATATGGGGCCTATTTGATCTATGGTTGTTTCAAGAATCTGTGCAATAACCTCCATGAATTTGCCGGTTCCTGCGGCACATTTATCATTCATTGTAAAGTTCTTTACTCTGTGAAATTCATCAAGGTATATGAGTTTACTATCCTGACCTCCTATATCAATTATGAGACCTGGCTTTACATTTGAGGGGGCGGTCAAGCGGATACCGTATGCATGGGCAGTGATTTCAGATATATCATCATCTGCTATATCTATGGCCTTTCGGCTGTAGCCTGTAGACATTATATATTTTATATCATCCCTTTTTATTCCCGATTCTTCTGCGATCTGATAAATTAATTTTTCCGCATTGCCTGAATTATCAATACCGGTAGCAATTACTTTAGTTGATACTATACCCTTATCATCAATAAGTGCAGATTTTAAATAAGTTGAACCTGCATCAATACCTGCGTAATAATTCATAAATTTAATCCTCCATATTTTTAAATTTGATAAGCTCCACAAAGGCTTCAATTCTAATACGAAGCTGTTCTACATCTTCCTCGTTATAATCTGTTTCCACTCTAATGATTGGGATATCCATACTTCTTAAAGCGTCCTCAACTGCAAAATATTCATAGTCATATACAAGGCAGCCTCTTAGAACATGATATATAACGCCTTGTACTTTAAAATCCTCTATCATTTGTTTAAGTTTAAAAATTCGCTGGTCATTGTTGACAAAAGAAGGACAGGAGCAAGGCAGGATTGCTTTGATTGCCAATGCCCTAATGAGTCCGTCAAGAGAGTTTTCAGTAACGGCTACCGGGTCATATAGGCCTCTTTCACCCATACAGGTCTCGTCAGCAACAAATATGCCTCCCATTTCTTCAATCAACAATGGTATTTTTATGTTGGGAAAGACTACTGGGGAGCCTGTTACCATTATTCTTGGGGCATTGGGTTTTGCAACATATCTTTTGCTTTCAATTCGTAGTTCAAGCTCATCGTTAAGAATCCTTAATGCTTTTGCCCACCTGTCAATCCGGTCATATGAGTAGGAGTTCATGGCTATCATTGCGTGGGTTCCTTTGATTACGGAAGGGGAGTGCATTTTTAATGAATACAACCTGTATATTTCACGCTGTGCCACAGCAATTGCTTCTGTGGCGGCTTTTAATCTAGAGTAGCTTATTTTCTTTGGTGATATGGACTCAATGGCTTTTTTAAGTGCATATATATCTTCTATATAACTGTTTTTTAATTCGTCGTCCAGCTTTATTGTTGGAACATGTAGAGGGATAACATTGTCATTGTATTTCGCCAGGATAGATACCATTTTCTTTTTACAGTCACATGAAGTTGGTACTATTACCATGGAACATTCATCATAAATCGGTACCAGATTCATAGATGCAAAACCTATGCTTGATTTTACAAGAGGGCATGCATCCCTCGGTGTAAACTCGTCACCAATGTTATAAGCGGTATAGCTTCCACTGCATAGTTTGACAGGAATACAGCCTGCTGCATAAATCAGTTCCTGAGGTACCATGACGCAATAGGTACCTATAAGTTTAACCCCGTTGTCCCGTTCTACACTTTTGTTTTCCACAAATATTCTTTTTAATATGTTTGAAAAGTATTCTAATGATTGAGGAACTATCGGAATTTCGTAAATGCGGCGAAGATATTTGTTAGAAACATGCTGCATATTTCTGACAATTCTTTCATTTCTCCTTTGATTTTTAAGCTCCTCTTGATTTTTTGCCGCTGTTGTTTCCTGCATGTGACTTCTCCTTTCCTTCCACCTTCAATAGCGAATCTATATTTTTGGTTAATAAATCAACCTTCTTAACCTTTTCCTCGTTCTTTAAACCCTGCTCTTTGAAAAAGTCCTTTCTTGTTGCAATATAGAACTTTTTCCTGAAGAATGACAGGGCCAGACCGTTATTTTCCGGGCACAACCTTACGCACTCACCGCAGAAGAGGCAATTATGGGTTGTAATGTCAGTCTTTTCTCTTTCAGTATATATTTCTTTGATTCCCATAGGACATGCTTCATAACATGCACCGCATTCTGTACATGCTGTACAGTCTTTTTTTAAACGGAAAAAGGATATTTTTGAGAACAGCCCTATTAATAGACCGAATGGACACATTGTGCAGAAGAGTCTTTGTTTGTAAAATGAACCTGCCACAAAAAAAATTGCTATAAAACCGGAAAGGTATATGGGAATTACCGAACCTGCAAACGCCGGCGTGGTAACCATAGCGGGGCAAAAGTAACAAAAATTGATTCCGAAATAAAAACCTCCTAAAAATATAGCTAGTAATACCCATTTCACAAATGATATCCATTTATAATGCTTCTCTGAAAAACGTATTGGTTTTATCCTAAAAAGCTGTCTTATTTTATAAAGTATGTCCTGTAATAAGCCGAAGGGGCAGGCAAACCCGCAAAGCATCCTGCCGAATATAATGGAAAATATTATAAATGAAACGATTACGCTTACAAGGACAGCGGGAATAGCAAAAAACTGCTGGGGGTGTATCAAATAGTAGCATGATGAGTGCATAATACCTTCAAAGGTAAATGGGCATGCTAATGTTGGAATATATACCTTGTCTGTTCTGAATCCGAAAATTTGAACTCCAAAGGTCAAAAGTACAAAGCTAACGGCTAATATAAACCATCTTATATAATAAAATTTGATTTTCATTTTGCCCTCCTAAATACTTTCCGGACTATTTTTGTAGTCTCTCATTTTATTATTTATATAAGCGTACATTTTTCTAACAATCAGAATAACCAGAATTAAAATGGCAGAATAAAACATCACTTTCAAAAAGGGCAGCATAGCTTTATAATAATATCCTGTAAAAAATTTTTCGCCTTCAAGGGTGTAGCTTGATATATTATAAGTGCCATCTTCGGAGACATATACAACCTGGATTCCCTTGCGTAGATCTTTCTTGTTCATGCTGGGAAGCATGCCTGCAGCATCAGTCTTGACGGTTTTATTCAGACCTCTATTTGAAATGAGCTGTATCTTTGAATTGGCAAGAGGTTTCTGGTCATAAAAGATCATAACTTTGCTTCCCTCTATATAGAAAATTTCTAAGGGTATTTCCTTCATTGTAAAATTTGTTCTTACAACGCCGAATAGCTTCATGAACATAAACTCGGAACTTTGAGTGAATATTGAGTCAAATTTGGCAGAGAGGCTTATTTTATCTTTTTTTCCGTTATTATCGATATCTGCTTTAAAGGTTGGCAATATAGCTGCATATGTGCCTGTCATTCCTTTATTCATGGCTATTGGTGAACCTTGATGCGTAAGCGGAAATACCTTCCCCTCATATCCTAATGAATAAAATTTTAACTGGCTTATGTCAGTGAGCATATTGGCATTTAGTTTTATAACTTCATCCTTATTATCAAACCACAATAAATCATAGGGAGCTAATGGATGATTGTTTTTTTCAACTGTAATGCTGGTTCTTTCAATGCCGTATTCCGGCAGATAAAAAGGAAAACTCATGCAAAAATATACTGCCAGCAAAATAAGAATACTGGATATGATTGTAATAATAAGCCTTTTAGATATTAGGTATCTAAAGTGACTTCTCTTTTTAAATCTGATAACTTTATTTTTCTTGTTTTTCATGATTAAGCCCTCATCTTTTCAGAATCTGAATTTATCGAATTTTCATATTTAGCACTTATCATTTCGATAAATGCTTCTGTCCTTATGCGTAGCAGTTCAATATCCTGATAGTTGTAATCTGTTTCCAGGCGGAATGCAGGAATTTTATTAGCTGAAAAATACTCCTCAAGATAAATAAGGTCAAAATCGTAGTCTATCTGTCCTTTCAAAACATGGTATATAGCACCGTCAATAACATTGTTTTTTGCTGCATCGGTAATAAACTTCATTCGGCTGGTGTTATGTGGAAAAGATGGAGAGCTATCTTCCATATAGTGGGTGTGGGCAACTATTTCAAGCAATTTGTCCAAACCGACTTTCATGCCAAATATTTCTGTTTTACTGTAAGCCCTTCTTGTCATCTCATTGACGTATGCTGCAACATGAACATTATACTCATCAAAAAGTAATGGAATTTTAAAGTTGGGGAAATATATAGGGGATCCTGCAATTATTATACTGGGTTTAACACTATGGGCAAAAAAGGCAGAACCATCAATATTGCGAGTTTTCCATGACTTGAACTTATCATTCAGTATCATTAATTTTTGTGTCCACTCAAGAATGTTAGGGGCAAAGTAATAGGTATTTATGATAAACATAACCAGCGATACCGGAATAAATCCGCTTGATGATGTGCTGTAATACAATAGTCTTTGCATTTCTGTTTTCGCAGCATTTACCATCATAGATGCATCATAAAGCCTTTTGTAAGATAATCGCATTTTTGTCTTTTTTTCAAGAACTTGTATCAATGAATTAATCTGATACATCCATTTCTTTTTTGAGTACCTATCGGACTTTATAGGCGGCACATCAACAGGAAATACCTCTACTTCCTTTGATAGCATATGTGCAACCTTTCTCATGCTGTCAGTTGTAATTGGTACTATCAGTAAGTCAGGATCATCGTTATATGGCGTCATTCCGCCTCTGATACACCCAAGAGAAGCTTTTGTAACTGAGTCAGTATCTCGGGGAACGAATCTGTCCGCATATAACGCAGAACCGAAGCTCCCTCCTAAAATCCACAAAGGCTGTGCCCCAAAGGCATAAATAATTTCTTCAGGGAATGTCAAACCCATGATGGAAATAATGGGCCTTTTTTCAATCTGCTGTTTTTCCAGGCAAAACTCAATGGCTAGATTGAAAAAGTAGGATGCATCATAATGTTTTCCCTGACTGGCCTTTAACTTTTCAATGGTTGAGATAACATCTGATTGATGAATCTTAAAGTGTCTTGTATCTTCAACACCATTATGAATCATATATAAACCTCCTCAAATAAGAATATTTATTTTACCCATTGTATATGGGATTATCGATTTGGAAGCAATTACAGCGAATATAGATCATATAGTAAGTGTGCGAAGAAAAAATATATATACATGCAATTAATATAAATTGGAAAGAAAAATATAAAAAATATTATATTTATTAATTGAATACAAGGTTTAAATTACCAATATCATTATATATTAATTTATTCACAAATAAAGTGAAAATGTAAGAATTGCCAAATTTAATCAAATAATAACATTATATACAAATAAAAATCAAAAAAATACCTATTGGAGGTAAAGAAAGTGAATGAGATTAACATAGATACAAGTAAAAATTTATAATTGATATAGTAAAATATATCCAGATGGTTATCAAGCCAAGGGAATGCAAAGGTTGGACAAAAAAAATACACATATTAGGATGAATTAGTGATATATGGATAAGCTGATTTTTACAAATATAAATTTGCTAATAAATAGAAGCCGCATAATTTTCATTTAAAAGCACATTATAAAATGTACATGGAGCAATTGCTCTTATATACTCATTCTATATATGAAATGGGGTTGTACAGGTGATAATTGCAGGAATAATTGAAAGCGGAAATGATTGTACCACATTAAACCTCATAAGTAAAATATTTAATGATTCAGACAAAAAAATCAGTATAATTACTTCAGGAAGCTTAACCGGGTTAGATTATCGAAAAGTTCCTGAATATACAAAGGAATTAAAAAAAAACGGTGTTGATATTCTTATGATCGGTGTTAAATTGGATGATTTAATGCACGATGTTTTTTTAGGATTTAATTTTGATGTAATAATTTTTCTCAATCAAGCCGATGAAATAGTTGAGGATGATACTGGTAATGTTAATAAAAAAGAGCTGATAGAAAAACTCTTTTTATTAACAGATGACAAGGGGACTGTTATCTTAAATGCGGATGACTATGAAAGAATTTCCCTTTTGCAGGGGAAACGTTATTCCGTTCTTACCTATGGGTTTAATTCCAAAGCAAGTGTAACAGCCTCAAGTATAGGAGAAGGTATATACAGGGAAAATTTTATCTGCTGCTTGCAGAGAACTTTACTAACAAAGTATGGAAGCATAATAGAGCCGCAAGAATTTGAAATTAAAGTTAGTTCAGGTTCCATTAACCCTTATTATGTTATGGCGGCAGCTGCCTTTGCCATTTATTCAGGAGCCATATTAACATCCTACTCAAAGGATAATATGCCATATCATGCTGCAATCAAGCATCACAGCTCTATTGATTAAAGAATTAATAATACTGTACAAATATGACTATATTAAAAGTGTTAATAAATCATTCGTTTATTGCTTTTGATTTGGAGTTTTAATATTTGGATAAAATTCGGGTATGTTCAAGACTTAAAATATATAATATAATATATAATTAGCATTAAGTTACATTTTAATAATTAATAACTATTGATATAGTGTAAGTTATTCATAGTGCTTTTTATATAGATTAATGTGTTAATAATCTTACATTTGGCGGAACAAATAGATCAAAGCAAAATAATATACTTCTAAATTTTGATCCTGGCGAATAGATATACACTAGATAAAATATAAAGATGTACGGTGGATTAGAGAGGAGAGTGGGCGGCGGATGGTCGGAAACATCATTGAGAACAACATGGTGACCATATCCGGTACGATTGTTACGAATTTGGAGTTCAGTCATGAAGTGTATGGTGAGGGTTTTTATTATTTTATGCTGGACGTTCCCCGGCTTAGTGATAGCTATGACAGAATTCCTGTAACTGTTTCTGAACGACTAACTTCCAAGCAAAAATTGGAGATTGGCAAAGTAGTGGAAATCGAAGGACAGTTCCGATCCTATAACAGTTATAATAACGAAGGAAACAGATTGGTTTTAACTGTTTTCGCCAGGGAGATTGTATTTCTCGAAGATGAAAAGAGAATAAAGAATCCAAATCAGATTTTTTTGAACGGGTATATATGTAAGAAACCTATTTACAGAATGACACCATTTGGCCGTGAAATAACTGATATATTGCTCGCTGTAAACAGGCACTACAATAAATCCGATTATATCCCCTGTATAACATGGGGAAGAAATGCGAGATTTTCTGAGAGCCTTACAATTGGCGATAACATCAAGGTTTGGGGAAGAATTCAAAGCAGAAGTTACCAAAAGAAGCAGGAGTCAGGAGATGCGGTGACAAAGGTAGCTTATGAGATTTCCGTTTCAAAAATGGAAATTTGCAAGGACAAAGATGATGATCAGGAAGATAACATTGACGCAAATGACAATGTAGACAGCGGAGACGGCAATAATTACGAAGATTGATAAATATATAGTACATATCTGAAAAATTTATAATTGATATTGTGGTCTACGGTAGGACATAAATATATAAAAAAATTACCTGATTGGGCAGGTAATTTTTTTAATATGCGGAAAAATCCCAAGGGATTTTGTTTATGTCGTGAGAATTATGATATTATATAAGAAATGATTAAAATATTTCTTCCGATTAATATATATTAAATCATTCATTTTTATATACTTAGGCATGCTCCAAATATAACTTCCCGTATAATTTCGCTTTCGTGTTAACTTAACTCGTGAACACACGCTCAAAACGGTAAGTAATATTTCAATCATGCCTTATGAAGAGAGGAATTTGATGAACCGTATTGCTTTAGTGGTTTTAAGTGATTCATCAAGAGAATATGATAAGGAATATACATACCTTGTGCCTGAGGACCTGATTGAGGAGGTCCATCCCGGAAGCAGAGTAATTGTTCCCTTTGGAAATTCCAATAGGAATGCTGAAGGCTTTATTATGGGTACAGAAGATGTTAAAGAGCTTAATACATCATATCGTCTTAAATATATTAAAAAGGTCTTAGATGACATAAAATGGCTGGATCAGTGGTCAATAGCATTATGCAGGTGGATGAGGAAAAGGTATATATGCACTTATTATGATGCATTAAAATGTATGCTTCCTCCTGGAGTAGGTGTAAAAAGCATAAAATCTGTAATTCTTATAAAGAATACAGATCACCATAACCAAACCATATGTGAAATAATAGATGTTCTTATTGAAAATGGCGGAGAGTGTGGGTTGGAAGAACTGGCTGCTTATATCGATAAGGCAACTTTTAGTAGATACATCAGGCAGATGGAAAAAGAACAAATAATTTTGATAAAAGAGGAATTTATCAATAAGGCAAAGGAAAAGAAGGTGAGAGTGGCCTCTTTGGCACTTCCTATTGATGTTATTGATGAAGCCATAAATGGAAATAAAATAAGAAGTATTCAGCAGATAAGAGTATTGGAAATATTAAAGGAAGCTGAGTACCTTTCAGTTGCAGATATCACGAAATTTTCAGGTGCTTCCTCAAGTTCTGTAAATACATTGCAAAAACATGGGTATATATATTATAAGGAGGTTGAAGTTAAAAGAGACCCTTATACCGGTAGAACCTATGAAAGATCAGAAGCTTTCTTACCTACGGAGGAGCAGGCAGAAGTACTAAAGGATGCATTGGTAAAAATTGAAACCGGAGGATTTTACGAAGCATTGCTTCATGGGGTAACAGGAAGCGGAAAGACTGAGGTTTACTTACAGCTAATTAAGGCATGCTTTGATAGAGGTATGAGTGCGATTGTATTAGTACCTGAAATTTCCCTTACACCTCAGATGGTTGAACGGTTTAAAAGCAGGTTTGGGGATGAGGTGGCAGTCCTGCACAGCAGGCTCTCGGCGGGAGAGAGATATGATCAATGGAGGCTTATAAGGGACGGTAAGAAGAGGGTCGTTGTAGGTGCCAGATCAGCTGTTTTTGCTCCCTTGGAAAGGTTGGGAATAATAATAATCGATGAAGAGCATGAGAGCTCATATAAATCTGAAACAACTCCAAAATACCACGCTAGGGACATAGCCAGAGAGCGTTGTAGTGCAAATAATGCCTTGTTGCTCTATGGTTCAGCTACACCTTCTGTTGAGACTTACTATAGGGCAGCAAGGGGCGAAATGGTGCTTTATAAAATGCTTGATAGGCCAAACAATGCTGTTCTACCAAAGGTAGAAATTGTTGACATGCGAAACGAGCTCAATGAGGGTAATCGGTCTATGTTTAGCAATAAACTTGCACAGGAAATCAAAAAGAATATTGAGCTTAAGCAGCAAACAATACTTTTTTTGAACAGACGAGGTTATTCATCCTTTGTAATATGCAGAAGCTGCGGCTTTACCATGAAATGCCCCAATTGCAGTATTAACCTGACGTATCATGCCAATAATGAAAGGCTTATATGCCACTACTGCGGTTTTACTGTTAAAAATCCTGTATCGTGTCCTAAGTGTAACAGCAGGAGTATCAGGCATTTTGGAACAGGTACACAAAAAATTGAAGATGAAGTAAGAAAGACATTTGACGGGTGTTCGGTTATCAGGATGGACATGGATACCACTGCTGCTAAGGACTCTCATGAAAAAATACTTACCACTTTTAAAGAAAAAAACATAAATATAATGATAGGAACTCAAATGATAGCTAAAGGGCATGATTTTCCAAATGTTACACTGGTAGGGGTATTAGCGGCGGACAGTATGTTGAACCTTGGGGATTTCAGGGCATCTGAGAAGACATTTCAGCTTATTACCCAGGTTGCTGGACGTGCAGGCCGTGGACAGCTTAAGGGAAGAGTTATAATTCAATCCTATAATACAGAAGACTTTAGTATATTAACTGCTTGTAACCATGATTATATGGGGTTTTACAAACATGAAATATTGCTCAGGGAGAAACTAGGTTATCCGCCTTTTACCAATATAGGCGTAATTATTATCAGCGGCCCGGATGATAAAATTGTATCAACTAATGCAAAAGAAGTGGGAGAAACAATTGTTGAGTTTATGGAGGGCTGTGATGAAAAGCCTGAGGTTTACGGACCTATGAGAGCACCCCTTGCATTCATAAAAAAGAAGTACAGATGGAGAATTATCATTAAATGTAAAGATATAGACAATATTATCGATGCTTTTACCTTGATTAGAGACAAATTGTACAAAAAATTCGAAAAATACTTTGTAGAAATGAGTATGGATATAAATCCGTTTAATATGTTATAATTTTAAAATGTGAATTTAATATATATTAAAAGTTATTAATCTTTTATGTATAAACTTTTGGAGGAGATCTTTTATGGCAATAAGGATTATTAGGGAAGACGGGGATGAAGTTTTAAGGAAGAAGGCAAGGGAAGTCGGTGCTATTGATGAAAGAATAGTTGAGCTTGTGAAGGATATGGCGGAAACTATGTATGAATCCGATGGTGTAGGACTTGCAGCGCCACAAGTAGGAATTTTAAAGAGAATAGTAGTAATTGATGTGGGTAAAGGACTCCTTGAGCTTATAAATCCAAAAATTGTTAAAGAAGACGGTGAAGAAACGGAAATTGAAGGGTGTTTAAGTGTACCTGATGTGGTAGGTGAAGTCAATAGGCCTTATAAGGTAACTGTAGAGGCCAAAAATTTAAAAGGCCAGGACATAGTTGTTGAGGGAGAAGGGCTTTTAGCTAGAGCATTATGTCATGAAATAGACCACCTTAATGGTATATTGTTTACAGATAGAGCAGAAAAGATAATAAATAAAAGCGACTTGAACAGTGAAAGAAGACAAAAATCAAAGAAAAAAGATAATATAGATTAGGAAAGAATCAAGAGTGACAAAATCACATGGGATTTTGTTCAGGATATGAGGAGTGAGAGTATTGAGAATAGTCTTCATGGGGACTCCAGAGTTTGCAGTTCCAAGCATCAAAATGCTGGTTGAGAATAATTACAATGTAGTGGCTGCCGTTACGCAGCCTGATAAGCCGAAGGGCAGAGGGAATAAAATGACACCACCTCCTGTTAAGGTTTATGCACAGGAAAATGATATAGTTGTGCTGCAGCCTGAAAAAATAAGAACAGGTGAGTTTTATAAACAGTTGGAGGCTTTAAAGCCAGATCTGTTTGTAACTGTAGCTTATGGGAGGATTCTACCTCAGGATATCCTTGAGCTTCCACCAATGGGGTGTATTAATGTCCATGGCTCTCTTCTGCCAAAATACAGAGGAGCCGCACCAATTCAGTGGGCAGTTATCAACGGTGAGAAAAAAACAGGTATAACAACCATGTACACTGATGTGGGTATGGATACAGGGGATATGCTTATAAAGCGTGAAATGGAAATTCCGGTGGATATGACTGCAGGAGAACTTCATGACTGCTTGTCCATAGTAGGGGCAGAGGTTCTTAAGGAAACCCTGGAAGTCCTTAAAAAAGGAGATCTGAAAAGGGAAAAACAACCGGAAGGGGAAGCCACATATGCACCTATGATGAAAAAAGAGACGGGAGCAATTGATTGGACGAAAAGTGCATGGGAAATACACAATCTGGTAAGAGGCACAAATCCTTGGCCAGGAGCTTATGCTCAGTATTGCGGTGCCAAGCTGAAAGTGTGGAAGACCATGTTTTTAGATGGTAAAAACGAAGGATATAAGCCAGGAACAATAATTAGAAGCAGTAAAAGCGGTTTGGTTGTTGCCTGCGGAGAAGGCATTATAAATATACTCGAGATACAGCTTGAATCAGCCAGGAGAATGACTATTGAAGAATATCTGTGTGGACATAAGATTAATGAAGGTGAAGTAATTGGATAAATATTTGAAGAAGTTTATATATTTCTCTATAGCGGTTATATTTGCATTATGCCTGGTAATTTCGGGCATGGCATTTATTTACCGCAATTTTACTATTTCCAATTATAATTTCATAATTTTTCTTACTATAGTTACTTTCGGAGGAGTAACAACCCTTCTGGCTTTATCTATACCTATTATCCTTATAGCTTACAAGACTAAAATAATAAACCCTTCAATGGCTGTTTTTGCCAAATGGAGCCTCAATGTTCTATTCCCGCTTATATCTGTTTTTTTGAAATTTTTAAGGAATAATAAGGATACTATTCGGAGATTTTATATAAATATCAACAATATATTGACTGAGTCAGCAGGTGTAAAGTTTAAGCCCGAAGATGTGCTATTGATTTTACCCCATTGTCTTCAGAATTTTGAATGTAAAATTAAAATAACCGCTGACATAAGAAACTGTAAAAACTGTGGTCTTTGCACCATTGGAGATATTAAAAATATGACTGTTGATATGGGAATAAAGGTTATGGTTGTCACAGGAGGTACTGCAGCCAGAAATATCATAGTGAAAGAGAAACCTAAAATTGTAGTAGCAGTAGCTTGTGAAAGAGACCTTATAAGTGGTATATTTGATGTTAAGAATTTATGTGTGATAGGTGTAACAAACGAGAGGCCTAATGGCCCATGCAAAGACACATTTGTAGATGTAGAAACGCTTAGGAATAAGTTAATTAGCATTATTGCTTAGTCATGATTTTCATTCATGCTTTGATGTAATTATTAATAACAACAAGAGTAAGTAAAAAATTTTAAAAAGAGAGACTTAATATGGCTATAGATTTACCGAGAGAAATCGCGTTAAAAACAATTTACGATATAAACGAAAAAGGTGCCTATTCTAACATTGCTTTAAACAAGCAGCTTGAGAGCAATACTCTTAAGGATGTAGACAGGGCATTTATAACGGAATTGGTGTATGGCACAATAAAGTGGAAGCTGTCCATTGACTATGTCATAAGCAGTTTTTCCAGCACAAAGCTAAAGAAAATTTCGCCCTGGATACTTAATGTACTTAGGATTGGAGTTTATCAGATACTATATATGGACAGGATTCCGGAGTCGGCAGCATGCAACGAAAGCGTCAAGCTGGCTAAAAAGTATGGACATGCAGCTTCAAGCGGTTTTGTTAACGGTGTCTTAAGAAATATAGCAAGGAAGAAGGAGAGCATTACATATCCGGACAAGCAAAAGGATCCAACTCAATATTTGTCCGTTAAGTACTCCCATCCCGATTGGATGGTAAAGGAATGGATATCTGCTTTTGGTTTTGATTTTACTGAAGACTTGCTTATAAGTAATAATGAGGTGCCTGACTTTACAATAAGAGTAAATACACTTAGGACATCAAAGGAAGAGCTAATTGCAAATTTATCGGAAAATGGAGTACAAGCAGAGGCGGGAAAAGCTGTAGAAGAAGCACTAATACTTAAAAATCCCGGGTCATTTTTAAAACTGGATTCATATAAAATGGGTCATTTTCAGGTGCAGGATGAAAGTTCCATGTTGTCTGCAAAAATTCTTGACCCAAAACCAGGTGATTTGGTTGTTGATGTTTGCAGTGCACCTGGCGGTAAGACAACACATATGGCACAGCTGATGAAAAATAAAGGCCAAATAATAGCCAGGGATATTCATGAACATAAGATTGATCTGATTAATGAAGCTGCAGAGCGGCTTTGTATAAGCATAATAAAAGCAGAAGTTTATGATGCAACTATGGTGGATGACAGTTTACTGGAGAAGGCTGACAGGGTGCTGGTTGATGCACCGTGTACAGGATATGGTATAATAAGAAAAAAACCCGACATAAAGTGGGCCAGAACCATGTCGGATATCAAAGAGATAACTGACCTTCAGCTTAAGATATTAAATGCTGCATCAAAATATGTTAAGCCTGGTGGTTTTATTGTATATAGTACTTGCACAATCGGAAAGGAAGAAAACAGGGATTTGGTAGAAAGATTCCTGGCAGTGAATAAAGATTTTAGTTACGAGGAATTTGGTGAATTATTGCCGGATGTTTTAAAAGAATATTCAAGGAATGGATATATTGAATTATACCCCAACATAAACAAAATAGATGGATTTTTTATAGCGAAGATGAGAAAAAGAGGATAGCATGGGAAAAAAGCTTAATCTAATTGATTTGACAATAGAAGAATTGGAAGAAGCACTTATATCAATGGGACAGCCTAAATTCAGGGCGAAACAGATATTTCAATGGTGTCACAAGGGTGTTATGTCCATAGATGAAATGACAAATATCTCGAAGGATTTAAGGCAGGCGTTGAAGGAAAGGTTCAGGTTTGACAGGATTAAGATCCGTAACAGGCTGATTTCTAATATAGATGGAACAGTAAAATATGTTTTGGAATATGCTGATGGCAACATTATAGAAAGTGTTCTTATGAGTTATAAACATGGATTTACAGCGTGTATTTCTTCACAAGCAGGCTGCAAGATGGGGTGTAAATTTTGTGCATCTACAGGTATAGATTTTGGCAGAAACCTTACTGGCGGCGAAATGGTAGACCAGATTCTTACAATTGAAAGGGATCAGGGAGTAAGGGTAGGTAATGTTGTAATTATGGGCATTGGAGAACCCCTGGATAACTATGAGAATCTCATTAAGTTTTTAAAGCTGGTAAATCATAAGGAAGGTCTTAATATCGGATTGAGACATATATCGGTATCAACCTGCGGCCTTGTTCCGCAAATTATTAAACTTGCCGGGGAAAACCTTCCAGTTACACTTTCCATATCTTTGCATGCACCTAATAACGAAATAAGAGAAAAAATAATGCCTGTAAATAAAGCATATTCTATTGACAAATTGATTGAAGCATGTAAGATATATACAGAGGTAACTGGTAGAAGAATAACATTTGAGTATGCAATGGTATCGGATCTAAATGATTCGCCGGAAAATGCAAAAGAGCTTTCCCAAAGGCTTAAAGGGATGCTATGCCATGTAAATCTCATACCGGTTAATTCAATTGAAGGCAATGAATTTAGAAGAGCCAGGATGGATAAAATACAAAAATTTAAAAATATTCTTGAAAAGCACGGAATTGAGACAACTGTAAGACGGGAACTCGGCAGTGATATTGATGCAGCATGTGGACAGCTAAGGAAAAGCATAACAGATGGCTTAAGGAAGCAAGAAATATAGTTTATTTATGTCTGAGAAATTATAGCGTATACTACACCAAAATTTCTCACGACAACAACCAAGGTTGCAAAAATGCAAGCGATTTAATTTTTACAAATTGTCCATGCTAAGGAGTGGTTTGGTGAAATTCGGGGTCAGATGTGATAAAGGGAAAGTCAGAGAGATTAATGAAGACAGCTACAATATATTGGCGGGCCTTCCGGGTATTCCTGTTACGTTTATAATTGCGGACGGGATGGGTGGACATAACTCCGGGGAAATAGCAAGTAAGGCTGCTGTAGAATCAATAAGTAAGAATATATCTGAAAATCCTGATATCTTTAAAGAGGGAGAGGATATTGAAAAGGCTATCAAATCAGTTATTGAGAAGGCCAATATAGATGTCTATAAAAAATCCCTTGAAAATGAAACAGATTCCGGTATGGGTACGACCCTTATTGCGGCTGTCGTTGTTAATAGGCGGCTGTATATTGGACATGTAGGGGACAGCAGAGTATATCTGATACGTGATAATAAAATAGAAAAGCTTACTATAGATCATTCGTATATTGAAGAACTGGTTAGAAATGGTACACTAACCAAGGAGGAAGCTGAAAAACACCCCAATAAAAACCTTATAACAAGAGCTTTGGGGTGTGGTGAAGTATTAGAAGTTGATACTTATACATATGATATAATGGAAAACGATATTGTACTAATGTGCACAGACGGCTTAACCAATATGTTAAATGAAGAAAAAATACTTGAAATAGTGAAAAATTACGATGACTTGGATCTTGCCTGTGAAAAGCTGGTAGGAGAATCTAATGAAATGGGTGGAGAGGATAATATAACTGTTATAATTTTCAAAGAATAAGGTAAAAATGTGGAAATAGTTATATTATTATTTTTGTTAAGAAGTAACTAAAATATTACTTCCGATTTTGAGCGGAAGTTATATTTTGTTGTTACAATGTGAGGATTAAGGAGGATTGATTGTGGAAGGTCAGATTCTTGGAAACAGGTATGAATTGATTGAGAAAATAGGTGGGGGCGGGATGGCCCTTGTATATAAAGCAAAATGCAGTTTGCTTAATAGGTTTGTAGCGGTTAAGATATTAAGACAGGAGTTTACGAATGATCAGGAATTCGTAAAGAGATTCAGGATAGAAGCACAGTCTGCGGCAAGCCTGTCATATCCAAATATAGTTTCCATATATGATGTAGGTCAGGAAGGAAATATACACTACATAGTTATGGAATACATAGAGGGAGTGACTCTAAAAGACTATATAGCAGAAAAGGGTGCTTTAGATTGGAAAGAAGCTGTTAATATTGAATTGCAAATATGTTCTGCAATTGAGCATGCACATAAAAAGCGTATAGTACATAGGGATATAAAGCCTCACAACATACTCATTACGAAAGATGGAATTGTTAAGGTCACAGACTTTGGTATTGCAAGGGCGGTATCATCGTCAACCATAACGATGGTTGGAAGTACAATAGGATCAGTGCATTACTTTTCACCTGAACAGGCCAGAGGCGGTTTTACAGATGAAAAGTCGGATTTATATTCTCTTGGAATAGCACTTTATGAAATGGTTACAGGCAAGGTGCCTTTTGATGGTGAGACCCCTGTTGCAATTGCTTTAAAGCATCTGCAGGAGATGCCGGAGGAACCTATCAATATAAAAGGTGATCTTCCAAAAGGTGTCAACAGCATAATAATGAAAGCAATACAAAAAGAGCAGAGCAATAGGTACAGTACTGCGACAGAACTACTTAACGATTTGAGAATGGTTTTGAATGATCCTTCAAGTGTGCCATCTACTAAAATAGACATTGATAATTCGCCAACACGAAGGATTCAAATAGTACAGCCTGATAAGCCTATTGAAACCGTTGTAAAAGAGCCTCAGGTTAAAGAAGTACCTGCAAAAGAAACTCAAGAGGAAGAGATTGATGATATGAAGAATAAAAAGAAGGACAGAGTTACCTGGATACTTGCAATAGCTACATCTCTGCTTATTATAGGTATATTTGTTTTTATTGCATTTAAGTTTATAGGCCCAAGTATAATGCCTCCTGCAAAGTCGGATTTTGTACTTGAAAACTATGAAGGAAAGAATATCGACGATGTTAAGCAAGCACTTGAAGGTGAAGGAATAACCGTTGTTGTGGAAAGAAAGAATGACAAGAGTGTGGAAAAGGACATCATTATTACACAGAAGCCAAAGGAAGGGACTAAGATTAAGCCGGACCCGTATAATCCTGTAACTTTTTCAGTTAGCAATGGACCGGAAATGGTAAAAATTCCTGACTTAAGCAAGAAGACGTCAAGAGAAGCACAGAAAATATTAGAAGACTATAATCTTATAGCCAGGGTGGAAGATGAATTTAGTGATGTTATTACAAGCGGATTGGTTGTTAGAACTGAGCCGGGTATTGATGAAGAAGTTTCGCCAGGTTCGTCAGTTACAATTTACCTTAGTAAGGGACCGGAAATTATTCAAACGGTTGTACCAAACCTTATAGGACTTACCAGGGTTCAGGCACAAAAAGCCCTTTCAGACAATAAGCTTACATTAGGAAAGGTGTTGCCGGAGGATAGTGCAAACCATGTAGACAAGATTGTAAACCAGGATCCTCCTCCAAACACAACTGTTACTGAGAGGTCAGCTGTAAATATAACTCTTGAAACTGTAAACACTAATACTCAGATTCCGAACCAAGGTGCAACACCAAATGGAAACCATACGCCTACCCCATTAAAGGCATCAGAGGTTTCTGTAAGTATTCCATTGGAAAACGCAGATTCTTTTGGTGAAACCGTGAGAGTACTTATAGAAATGACACCGAGCGATACAAAAAAGAGTACGGTGATTATGGATGGCACGGTTAATAAGCAGGATTTTCCATTAGCAGTTAAGGTACCTGTACCTGAAAATGGAAGTACAAATATTAAAGTATATGTAGATAATAAACCTAATTCAGATATGAATGTCGATTATCCGGGAGGTAGGTAGGTTGCCTTTAGGTGTTGTAATGAAGGGAATAGGAGGATTTTATTATATAAAATCCTCCTTCCATGGCATAATTGAATGCAAAGCTAGGGGAATTTTTAGGAAAGATGATATAATTCCCTTGCCTGGGGACAAGGTTTCTTTTTCTATTATTGATACTAATAAGAATACTGGTCTCATAGAGGAGATATTACCAAGGTCCTCCGAGCTTGTAAGGCCTGCTGTAGCAAATGTAACACAGCTTGTAGTTGTTGTTGCTGTTAAATCGCCGCAGCCGGACTTTCTATTGCTGGACAAGATGCTTATCACTGCAAGCCTTAAGAATATCAAGCCTATAATACTATTTAACAAAATAGATAGAAGCTCCGGACAGGACATTGAAAGAATTAAAAAGGTTTATGAAAACACAGGGTATGATTTGTTTTTTCTATGTGCCAAGTCCCATGAAGGTTTTGATGACCTGATGGGCATTTTAAAGGAAAATATAACTGTTTTTGCTGGGCAGTCGGGAGTAGGTAAGTCAACAATTCTTAATCGGCTTGCAGGGGCTGCAGTTATGGAAACAGGAGAAGTGAGCGACAAGATTGAAAGAGGAAGGCATACTACACGGCATGCGGAGCTGCTTGAGCTGTCTAATGGGGGACTAGTGGTAGATACTCCCGGATTCAGTTCCTTTGAGCTTACAGGGGTAGAGCTTAATGATCTTGAGCTTCATTATCCTGAGTTTATTAATCATTTGGGAAGATGCAGGTTTAATGGCTGCAGCCATATAAATGAGCCTGATTGTGTAGTAAAGGAAGCAGTAGAAAATGGCGATATAGATAATGAAAGATACGAAAGATTTGTTCATTTTTATAGTTTATTGAAGAAACAAAAAGACCAGAGATATAGAAAGTAGGACGAAAAATGATTAAAATTGCACCGTCGATATTGTCGGCAGATTTTTCAAGGCTTGGTGATGAGGTCGCACGAGCTGAAAAGTCAGGTGCCGACATTATACATATAGATGTTATGGATGGATATTTTGTTCCAAACATCACTGTGGGACCACCTGTAGTTAAGGCAATCAGACCGTATACAAAGTTGCCGATGGACGTACATCTGATGGTAAAGGAGCCCGACAGATATATAGACAAATTTTATGATGCAGGTGCGGATATAATTTCTGTTCATGTGGAAGCATGTACCCATCTGCACAGTACCATACAAAGTATAAAGCAGAAAGGTATTAAAGCCGGTGTTGTCTTAAATCCAGCCACACCTTTATCACATATCAAATGGATACTTAATGATATTGATATGGTTCTATTAATGACAGTTAACCCGGGTTTTGGAGGACAAAAGTACATAGACTCCGTTACTGAGAAGTTTAGAGAATTAAAAGAAATGATTACTAAAAGAGGACTTGACATTGATATTGAGGTTGACGGCGGTATAAGGCCGGATAACATATATAAGGTTACTGAAGCTGGGGCAAATGTAATAGTAGCGGGTTCTTCCATTTACAATGCACCGGATATGGCACAAATGATAAAAACCCTTAGAGAAAACTCTTATAAGGAGGAAAAATGAAAGCTGTCATAGTCTGTAGTGGTAGCGTTGAGGATTATGATTACCATAAAAAGTTTTTTGCCGGATGCTCTATGGTTGTAAGTGTTGATGGAGGTGCTCGGCATCTTAGAAAACTTGGTATTTTCCCTGATATTATGATCGGGGATTTTGATTCAGTGTCAAAAGAAGATTACCAATATTTTAAGGACGCAGGAGTAATTGATATAAGGTATCCATCTCAAAAAGATATGACTGATACGGAGCTTGCATTGGAGTACGTTGTAGATAAAGGCGTTGATTCAATAGTTTTGCTTGGATGTTTGGGTACACGTTTTGATCATTCACTTTCAAATATCTTTTTATTAAAAAAGATGTCAGATAAAAATATTAACTGTATCATAGCGAATGAACGCAATGAAATACAGCTCATTAAAGATCATATAATTCTTAAAAATGAAAACAATATGAAGCTCACCATTCTTTCGCTTACTGATAGTGTGGAAGGTGTAACTTCCAAGGGACTTTTATATCCTTTGGATAATGACCATATCAAACTTGGTTCTTCAAGAGGAGTAAGTAACGAATTTACAGGTGAAATTGCAGAGATTTCTGTTAATAAAGGCTTGCTTCTGGTTATCAAATCAATCGACTGATTAATTCTAAAAAAATGTCAACAAATAGTACAGATTTCAAACCTAACCATTTATCTATAAATATTTTTTAATATTATTTAGTCATGATCAAAAAATAACTTTTGCTATAAACTTCGCTCATGTGTTGACTTAGCTCGTCAACACCCGCCCAAAAGCGGAAGTAATTTTTCATTCATGCCTTAATTAACCCCGTCACAAAATTTACTGGTTCATGGAAACCATATAGAAAGGGGTGTAATGAGTGTTTGGTATAAAAAGGAACAAGAAAATTCAAACTGGTTCATTAGAAGAAACGATAAAAGAGATAAAGCTTGGCAATAGCCAGCTAAAGGAATTACTTATTGAGAATTACAAACCGTTTATTCTAAAATGTGTTTCAAAAACCTCAAAAAAGTTTATTGATACATATAATTCCGAAGAATATAGCATAGGACTTATAGCCTTCAATGAAGCAATTGAATGCTATGAAGCAAATAAAAATGCCCATTTTTTGACTTTTGCAGAAATGGTTATTGACAGGCGTGTAAAGAATTACCTTAAGAAAGAGCAAAAGCATAAGAATGTTATACCCATTACAAATTACTTATCAAATGAGGACCAAGGAATGAACATTATTGAGAACGATTCCATGATAATACATTTTGATCAGGTCGAGACCAGGTCAGAAATTGAGCAATTTAAAAAGGATTTGGGAAAGTTTGATATAAGGTTTGAAGATTTAATAAATGTAAGTCCTAAACATAAAGATGCACGGATCAGTTGTATAAAGATTGCAAAGTTTATTACATCTGATATAAGTCTTTTTAGCAGGCTGGTAGAAAAAAAGAATCTTCCGGTTAAGGATATACTAAGCAATATAGATGTCAGCGAGAGAACGCTTGAAAGGAACAGGAAGTACATAATTGCTGCATGCTTGGTAATAAAAAGTGATTTGGAAATTGTAAAGGGATTTTTGCTTGATCTTGAAGGGGGAGTATGATTATGAGATCTAAAGGTATTGTTTTGGAAATAGATAAGATAGGGGCTGTTGTAATAAATAATGAAGGGAATTATATAAGGATTAAAAAGAATAATAAATTAATTCCTGGGGTTTTAGTAGAGTATACGGAGAATGATGTTATAAATAAAAAACAAACACTGTTTTTAAGGGTTTTGAGGGAGAACAGTAAAATTGCATATGCCATTGGCAGTGCTGCAGTGTTTATATTTATAGTAGCATTATTTGCAATAATATCAAGGCAGGCATTAGGTTCAACTTTTGCTTACATTGATGTGGATATAAACCCAAGCGTAGAATTTAAAATTAACAAAAGCAACAGCATTGTGGGCGTAAAGAGCCTAAACAAGGATGGAGAAAAACTTTGTCAGAGCATTGATTTCATAGGTAAAAAAGTGGAGAACGGCATAGTTGAGATCATTAATAGGTCAGCGGAATTAGGGTATTTTAAGGATAAGAACAGGCTTGTCCTGGTGGCAGGTGCATTGCAGGTAGATGGGAAAATGTCCACGGAAAAGTATGAAAAGTTAAATAAGGAAATGGAAGATTTGATTGGGAATATAAAGGATAAGATAAAGCACGAAAATAAGGAAGTACAGTTGGTTGCATTTCACACTTCCCCGATTAAGTTAAAAGAAGCTCATGTAAAGAACATGTCCCTTGGTCGTTATTCATTATATGACAATGCTGATAATCAAGGTATAAAGCTGGCTTTGGAAGATGCCAAAAAACTCAAAATTTCTGATCTTTTTAACTTGCTGCCTACTAAGGATTATACCTACTTCGAAGAGGAACAAAGGCAGGAAGCAATTGATAAAGAGGAAATAAAGGAAATAATTAAAGATGATAAGGTTTCAAGTAAAAATAAACAGCAGGATGAAGAGATTGCGAGTAACAAGAGTGAAAGTTCGACTAAAAATTCAAAAGGAAACAATAGTACGGTTACAAAAGAACCTGCTACAAAAAATAATAACAGCAGTAAAAGTGTTAGTACGGCTACACCTGAACCTACGCCTGGAGCTACTCATGGGAATATAAATTATGACAGGAATGATAAAAAGAATAATGAAAATAAGCCTGATAGTACACCTGTAAACAGGGGGAAGAGTGATGTTACTGCTATTGCACAAATTCAAACTCCAACGCCGCTCATTAGTAGGCCTTCAGAAAACAAAACAGAAAGTAAGGAACCGCAGGACAAAAACGACAATGAAGACAGCAATAAGAGTAACAATGGAAATGGAAACAGTAATAAGGAAAATAGCACAAAGAATAACAACAAGCATACTCCTGAACCTGCGGCAATCACACCGATACCTGAAGTATCCGATGCTACACCTAAAGCAACTCCTGTGACTAATGCAGGCAACTCTAGTTCATCACCATCAGTTAATACGTCTCAAGTTCCATCGGCTGTTATAAGTACTCCGGCCCCAACTGCAAGCAGCGGTAAGAATAATAGCGGACGTAATGAAACAGCACCTGGGCAAGTGAAAAAAAACAGCGACAGTAGCAGCAAAGGCCAGGGAAGTAAAAACGGAAAGAACTAGATAAGAGGATGCAAAATCCCGTTTATATTTTATTTAAGGAATGCCTTAGAAATAACTTCGTATTCTAGAGGACAAATCCCGACGTTTTAACGGGGTTTTGGATGATGAGAATCGAATGCTATTTCTTAGACATTACTATTTTGAGGTGGGGGTATTATGATAAGAAGGTTTATTTCATCATTGTTTTCATTTAAGTCAGCTGAAAAAATTGCAGTTTCTGTATGTATAGGGCTGGCAATTGGGGTATTGCCCTTCTATGGATTTAGAGGAATATTAATGGTATTGGCAATACTTTTTATGAAACTCAATATAATTTCAGTTGTTTTAGGGTTTGGAGTTTCTCTCATAATTCCGTTTACCTTTACTGTGTTTACGAAGCTATGGGAGAATATTGCAGCATCTGATAAAATCTATGGGTTAACAAACATGTTGTTTACTAATGGGATTTTTACGGTGGAGCAATACAGCAAAAACGAAGCGGCACTTTTTATTATATTAAATTTTATTATTTCAATTATCTCTATTGGTTTGTTCTATTTAATTATTGATTTCTTTACAAAAAAGATAATTAAAAAAGATAAAAATACTTTAAAACTTTCCATTGCAGCTTCAGCAGGCCTATTTGTGGGAGCATTCCCAATATCAAAGTATTCTTTGGTCTTGCTTGGTATAATAGTACTTTTATTCAGGTTTAATATATTGTCATATATATTTGGATATATTACAGGTATTATAACCAGCGGTTCTGTCATTAAATATGCAATTTTAACTGTTGGAAGCTGTGATAACACATATGGTGTGTCAAAGTTTCTTACAGGCAGGTTGTCCTTAAATGATATTTTTAGTATGGATTATGCACAGCAAAGCCTTACATATTCTTTGATTGTACTCATGATACTTGTTATAATTGGCAGTTACAGCTGGGTTCGGGTTTTATTTGGATTTGTCCACAATAATATGCTTGAAGAAGGCAATTACATATTCCATGATGTCAGTGGCACAAGATGGATGCTGGTAAAGAGAATATCAACTGCATTTTTTATTTTAATAATGACTGTTGTATTTCTTTTTGGACTTAGCTCTAGAACATATGCAGAATCAGGAGATAAAAAAGATAATTATACAGTAAGCCTTGATGCATCAGAATCTCACAAGGAAGCAGTATCGGTGCCAAGCAATCCCGCTTTCGGCAACGATCTGGAGGTCTATGCTTTCTATGTAAAATGGGATGGGAAAAGCAGAAAATCCTTTGAGAAGAATGTTGATAAAATCAATGTTGTGATAGTTGACTGGCTGTCTATTAACAAAAAACTTGTATTGGAATACAAACCTCAAAAGGAAATTGACCAGATAGCTAGAAGAAACAATATAACCATTATTCCGTCACTTAGTAATTATATTGTTGATAAATGGGATTCTGCCTATGTAAATAAATTGTTAAAGTCTTCGAAACAGCAGAATGAGCTTATTAAGAAGGTTACCGAGGTATTGTTAAAAAACCGTTATAAAGGACTTAATCTGGATTTTGAGAGCATAGATCCAAAACTAAAAAAGAATTACACGGAATTTATCGGAAAATTTAAGAAGGCTCTTGAAAAACAAGGCTTGAAGCTCATTGTAGATGTACAGATTAATAACAAAGCCTTTGACTATGTTGCACTATCAAAATTAGCCGATAAGATAATATTAATGCTGTATGACGAGCATACCAACTCTACCCGTCCAGGACCGGTGTCATCCGGCGATTGGTTTAAACGCAATCTTTTTAAATACAAAATAGACAAGAGCAAAATCATTGCAGGAATGGGAATGTACGGATATGATTGGCAGAAAGGGTCAACTGAGCCTGGAGTGAGTCTTACATTTAATCAAATTATGCAAATAGCTAATGATAATAAAGCATCTTTTTCATGGGACTCAAGAAATAAGGCACCGGTTTTAGAGTATAAGATTAAAGGTAAGGAACATATAGTTTATTTCAACGATGCTTCTGTTTTTTATAACCATTTCAGGGTTGCTGCAGAAAACGGGATATACTCAATTGGATTATGGAGGCTTGGAAGTGAGGATGCCAGCATATGGGATTATTTACGCACTGTTAGTTCAAACAATGTTGATATAGACAGCTTTGTAAGACCAAGGCTTGTTGAAGAATTTTTCATGGAAGGTGATGGGGAAATTGTAGAGGGCTATGTTCCTGAAACAAATGGAATAAGAGTTTTTAAGTTTGATGACAAGGCATATATCGAAAAAGAAAACTATATTTCCTACCCAAAGCCAAGCAAGGTATCAAGTATATCAATTAAGGACTATAAATCTGTTGCATTGACTTTTGATGATGGGCCGGATCCTTCCTATACACCTTATATACTGGATATACTGAAAAAATATAATGTAAAGGCAACTTTCTTTGTAGTTGGATCTAATGCAGAGAAATATCCGAACCTTGTATCCAGGATTTACAGTGAGGGGCATGAAATAGGCAATCATACATATAATCACATAGATACAGTGATGGAAAGTTTTGAAAAAACTCAAAAAGAATTAAAAATGACTAATCGTATTATTGAAAATGCAACGGGACACGGTTCAATATTGTTTCGCCCGCCTTATGACAGCGGAGTGGATGTATCTGAGGAGAAATCTTTAAATACATTTATCAGTATCAACAGCCTCGGATATAAAATGGTTGGAAACTATATCGATTCATTAGACTGGGAAGCTAAGGATCAGGCAGAAATAATTAAAAATATTGAGAATGGTATGGAAAACGGCAACATATTGTTAATGCATGACAGCGGTGGGGATCGTACTGCTACCGTTGAAGCACTTCCCACTGTAATTGAAATGATAAGAAATAAGGGTATTAACTTTGTGTCTGTGGGACAGCTGATGGGAATGGATAAAAAGGAGGTAATGCCTGGGGCTGATGCATTTAACCTATCCCTTGGTAAGATATCTTCATTTGTAAATGAAGTCCTTAAGGTGATTCCTGAAGTTTTAACAAAGTTTTTCTACCTTGCCACAGCAATAGGATTATTAAGGTTTGTATTTTTAATATTTTTTGCCACAAAGCAGAGAAGAAACTATTTAAGAAAAAAGTTTGATAATGTAAGCAGCTTTAATCCCATGGTAAGTATTGTGGTAGCTGCATATAATGAAGAAAAGGTTATTTGTAAGACAGTAGACTCTCTTTTGCAGAGTGATTACAAAAATCTCGAAGTATTGGTTGTAAATGATGGTTCAAAGGACAATACAGCAGGTGTTGTGGAGGCTGAATATAAACTTGTAAAGAAAGTCAGGCTCATAAACAAAGCTAATGGAGGAAAGTCTTCAGCTGTTAATAGAGGTTTTATGGAGGCCAATGGAGAGATTGTAGTGGTTCTCGATGCGGATACTGTTATATCCAGAGATGCCATATCACTTCTGGTTCGCCATTTTGTCGATAAAAATGTTGCAGCTGTTTCAGGTAACGTGAAGGTTGGTAATGTGGGGAATATATGGACAACCTGGCAGCATGTGGAGTATGTAACAGGACTTAACCTTGAGAGAAGAGCTTTTGATGCATTGAACTGCATAACTGTAGTGCCGGGAGCAATTGGCGCCTGGAGGAAGGAACTGGTCGTTAGGGCAGGGTATTATAAGGAGGACACACTTGCTGAAGATGCTGATATTACCCTGACATTTTTAAGACAGGGTTATAAAATTGTATATGAAGAAGGTGCAAAGGCATTTACTGAGGCTCCTGAGGATCTTAAAAGTTTATTAAAACAGAGGGTAAGATGGTCATACGGTACTCTCCAATGCCTCTGGAAGCACAGGGATGCTCTGTTTTCCAAGAACCAAAAAACTTTAGGGTTTATTGCATTACCTAATACCTGGCTTTATCAAGTTGTGTTTCAATCCTTATCCCCGTTAACAGATATATTATTTTTCCTTGGACTTATTGGAGGACATAGAATTGATACCATTATAACCTATATAGCTTTCTTTTTGATTGATCTTTGTATAACATGTTATGCTTTCCACTTGGAGGGAGAAAAAAAGAGGCCTCTCATAACACTATTTATACAGAGGATTGTATACAGGCAGCTTATGACCTATGTTGTTTATAAATCCATTCTTTCTGCATTGATGGGTGTAAAGGTTGGATGGAATAAGCTAAAAAGGCTTGGAAATGTGGCACAATAAAAACTGCTAAATATATTGATAAGAAATGCCGATATATAATTTGATTTAGGAATGATTAAAATATCTTTGTAAGGACTTAAATAATATTTTAGTTATTCCTACATTCATATGTCTCGATAGTGGGATAAGAAAATCTGGGGATGAATGGATATATATTCTGCTTATAATTCTTAGGCCATTTCAAATCTATATTAAAAGTGATAAATCTATTAATTTTATATTTGTCTATTATAAATCTTATTGATGCTTCCATTATTTGCTCTGCAAAATGTAAAATTAATAATGCTTTTTATATGTAAATTAATGATCTTATCTAACCTATAAATCACATTTTATAAAGCGGAAGATGTATCTTGCCAATTCCTTATCAAGGAGATGCCTATGGTTATAGAGCTTAATCAATTATTAAAAATGGCAGTTGACAGTAAGGCTTCAGATGTCCATATAACAGCAGGAAGGGCACCAAGCTTCAGAATTAACGGACATATGAAGCAGATTGACTCAGATAAGCTGACTTTTGAAGATACAATGCAATATGCAAAGGCGTGTATGGATAAGGAAAAAATGGAACACTTAACATCTGTTGGCGAAGCCGATTTTTCCATAACAGTGCCTGACGTATCAAGATTCAGGGTTAATGCATTTTTCCAGCGAGGATCAATAGCCTTGGTTTTCCGTGCTTTGGCTTCAAAAATACCATCATTATCAGCATTAAACCTACCTCCTGTAGTAAAACAGATTAGTGAAATAAAAGAAGGGTTGATACTTGTTACCGGTCCTACAGGAAGCGGTAAGTCAACCACTGTTGCATCCATCATTAATGAGATCAATTCCTCAATAGATGGACATATACTTACGCTTGAGGATCCTGTAGAATATGTTTTCAACCATGACAAATGCATAGTAAATCAAAGGGAGATAGGCCATGATAGCAAGACGTATAATAATGCACTCAGGGCGGCATTAAGAGAAGACCCTGATGTTATATTTATCGGTGAGATGAGGGATCAGGAGTCAATAAGTATTGCCGTTACCGCTGCTGAAACAGGCCACCTTGTACTTTCCACACTTCATACCCTTGGTGCTGCAAAAACCATAGATAGAATGATAGACGTTTTTCCTCCACATCAGCAGCAGCAAATAAGGGTGCAGGTTTCTACAGCATTAAAGGCGGTTATATCACAGAGACTTATACCTGATAAGACAGGTAAAGGCAGGGTAGCTGCCCTTGAAATTATGGTTGTTACACCTGCCATAAGCAATCAGATAAGGGAAGGAAAGTCCACTGCCATAAACTCTTCAATACAAATGGGAGGGACAATAGGCATGCAGCTTCTTGATAAATCAATAGCGGATTTGCTTGCCCAGGATAGAATATCCTTTGAAGATGCCCTTGAATTTTGTGTTGATAAAGACGGCATGCATAAGACCATTGAGACCTTTAAAAACAGGGGCCTGTCCATGTCATCAGTTTAGGCATGGATGAAAAATAACTTAAGCTTATTGGAACTTAATCAGCTCGGAGCTTTTTAATCAAGCCTTCATCAGGTGCAACAATAATGGTTTTAAAGTTATCATAATTAACCATTCCAGGTTTTGCACCAGGAGGCTTTTTAACGTTCTTAACAGTGGTATAGTCAACAGGGGTGTTGGATGAATTCTTTGCTTTGCTGTGGTATGCAGCAATTATTGCAGCTTCTAGCAGGGTGCTGTCAGGTATGCTTTGCCTGTTGCTCTTGATTATCACATGAGAGCCGGGTATGTTACGGGTGTGAAGCCATATATCCCAGCTGGAAGCTTGCTTTAATGTTAAAAGGTCATTTTGCCTGTTGTTTTTTCCTACCAATATGTCAAAACCGTCTGAGGATTTAAAATGATGAGGACTAGAAGGCTTGTCCTTTTTATTTATGCTGTTCTTGTTCCTCTTTGATAGATAACCTTCCTCGGCCAGTTCCTGTCTTACCTCGTTAATTTCCTGGAGAGTACTGCAGTTATCCAGCATTTGAAGAACACCTTCTAAGTACTCCATTTCCTTAACTGTTTCTTCCATCTGCTTACTGGTGGATAAATATGCACTCTTAGCCTTATTGTACTGTTTAAAATACTTTTGTGCATTTTCCTGGGGTGTGAGATCAGGGTCAAGTGAAATTTCAATAAAATCGTTATTTTCACTGTAATAGTTTAAGAGGGATACTGATTTGGTGTTTTTGGGTATGCTGTATATATTTGCAGTCAACAATTCCCCATAAAGTTTTAATTCATCACGGTCGGATACCTCCCGCATTTTTTCCTGCTGAAGAGAAAGCTTTTTATTGCATCTGTCCAGGTTATTGTTTATTACCTTCAAAACATCGGATTTTTTCTGTTTGCTTCGTTCAGCCCTGTCCTTTTCCTTGTAAAAGGCATCCAGGGCTTGGTTCATTGTAGGATAATGCCTTACAAAATTATACTGTTTAAGATCTAGACAATGAAACTCAACAGGCTTCGCCATGTCTTCAGAATCAAATACTATACAAGGCTTAAAGTCCGATGTAATTATTGCTTCCAAAGTGTTTTTAAGCACACTTATAAGACTGTCTTTTTTTTCTTTTGGCAGGTTGGCAAAAGATACTCTGTCATCTATTCCAGAAAGAAAGGTTATCTCTCTGCATAAGAGCGGACTGAAGCCTTTTATGTTGTTTAAAAGGTATTTATCCACATTGGTTTGGCAGTTTAATGCCCCTTCATCAATAAACTTCTCGGGAACAATGCATTCAGGGTTTGATTTGTCTTGTGCCGGTGGCATAATATACTGTCTTCCAGGCATAACTTCTCTAATTCGGCTGACTTCATTATCTACATGCTTTATGGAATCAAGTATTCTGCCTTCATCATTTGTAAGAATGATATTGCTATGTCTACCCATTATTTCGATTATAAGGTGTTTTTTCGTCAGATCGCCAAGCTCGTCTAATGATTCGACATAAAGGCTAATTATTCTCTCAAAGTCATGAAACTCAACCCCTGTTATTTTTCCGCCTGATAAATGTTTTCTGAGCAGCATGCAAAAAACTGGAGGAACGGCAGGGTTCTCCTTTAATGAATCGGTAAAATGGATTCTGGGGTAGTTTGGGCTTGCACTTAATAACAGCTTATAGTTCTGGCCTTTGGCACGTATATTTATTATTATTTCATCGGACTCGGGCTGAAATATTTTTTCTATTCTGCTTCCTGTAAGTGTTTCGGATAACTCCTCCACTATGGATTTTACTACTATACCGTCAAATGGCAATGTTGTCACTCCTCTAAATTTTTGAATTTGCTGTTAAATAAAACACTATAAAGGAATATGTTTTGCAATAGTAAGATTAGATATTAACAAATAATTACTTTTCGTATGGATAATTGCTCTAAACTATTGCAAAACATATAAATAATTTTTGCTTTATGTTGTTTTCTCTTATAACAGTATAGCACTTATTGATTAAGTAATAAAGCCAAAACAGCCTTAGGTTTTACAAACATTTCACCTTTCATTAACTCTTATCTCAATCCAGTCAAAAGCCATCCAATCATCAGGACCGGTTCTCGAAGTATTCTCGATTGTTATTCTGTTCATTCTTCTGATGTTATTAACAGTAAAGGTTAACGGCCTCCAGTTAGTGAACATTGATCCGGTAGGAGTACCATGATCTAATGGTACTGGTCCGTTATGAACAACTCTCTCATTTATTGTTATTCTGGCAGAATACCTATTTATAGGAACATTGTTATGGTCATCTAGCACTGCACGTATTATTATCTGGGCAGACCGAATAAATGGTATCTGCTGAAAACCCGGCATTTGGAATGTCCAGGTGCCCCTGTTACCAGTATAAAGAATATCGGCATTTCTGCTAGGGTTGCCATAATTGGGATATCCAGTAAGTTCCTTGAACATAACTATATTTAGGACCGGAGGGTTGTCGCTCAATATAGGCGGAGGGTCACCAGCCGGCCTTATGGCATTTCCATTCTGGAAATCTTGTGTCATTGCATATAAAGGGGCTGTGTTATAGATATCCGGGAGCATTTGGGAATACATTAAATATGGACAGGTATGTATAGGTGGATTTTGCATATAGGGCATCTGAGGCATTCCATACATTTGTGGATTAACCGGTTTATTTGAAGTCAGAGGAATTTCTGCAGCTGATAGGTTGATATCATTTAGTGATTTTTTAATTTCTAAAGGTTTCTCTTCCATAGACTCTTTAGCTGCCTGATTATTTGAAGTTCCTTTAATTTCCTGTGCTTCGGGTATGGTATTGCTTGGCTTTTCACTACTCTTCTTTCCATTTCCTCCATTAGAGAATGAGTATCCAAAATAAGGCATTATTTCTTTCCTCCCTGCAAAAAATACTTTTAACCATATTAAATTAAATGATTAATCATTTAATTTAATATGGTTTATAATATTCCAGGCGATATTTTATTGTTACAGGATGGGCCGGCATTGCTAATAAATTGTTCATTCCGAAGATAATCTTAAACTGTATCTCCCAATACTGTTAGCCATAACACTAATATCTATGGGAGAAGGAATTTTATAATTTGCCGGAAAGGTTGTATTTGTAAAGCCGATTTTGTAAGTTCCTTCATTAAGCCTGAATACAGCAATTCCTTCAGAATTTGTCACTGCCTTCAAGGTATCTGGGTTGCCAGGTGCTGATGGGATACCTTCAACATATAATTCAACATTATGAACCGGAATATTGTCATTATCAAAAATTTCAATTTCTGCGATGCCCCATTTATTTAAGGCGGTATCCTGGTTTTTATCAAGCTCAATTGATATTATGGTTGTTCCTGCTGATTTAAGCTCGAAAAAAACAGATGAGGGCATTTGGTATGACTTAGGAAAGCTCTCTGAATCAAAGCTAAGCCTGTATTTACCTTTATCCAGGATATATCTGGCATCACCGTTTTCGTCAGAAACAATATCAAGACTATTTATTTTGCGTGAAGAGGCTTCACCTGTAAGATGCATTTTTATGTCAGCTATAGGTGTCTTATCTTTTTTGTCGACAAGTTTTAAGAGAAGCATGTATATTGATGTATCTTTGGCGGGAATAATTTTGGTTACAGTGCTGTAATTTTTAAGCTTATTAATAATTACAGGGAAATTATTTTCTAGAAATTCCTTTTTAACTATATAAGATTTATTTATTAATACCGATATAACTAACATAAATAAGAAAATACAGGCTCCGTATTTAATAGAGCTAAAGAGCCTGGTTTTATCGCCGGATATTTGTTTCTCTGCAAGGTTGATGTGTTTAGTTTTCAGCATAGTTAATAAAAACAGGCAGATTAAACCAATAATAAACCCAAGGACCATAAAGGTTGACCATACACCTTTCAGAAGATCATTTATATAGGATAATGTAATATCAGCAGGAAGCGGTATGGATGAAGTAATTGGATAGATGCTATTTTCCAGTGTATGGCTTTTATAAATAATGAAAATGGCAGACACTAACAATAATGCAGCCCAGGCAGAAGATAACAGTATTAGCCATTTAACAATTTTAATTATGCTTTTTGAAAAAGCTGCAGCTACAATAAAAAGCATTACTGCCAGCAGGGCAAGAAAAATAGGTATAGTATTAATGATATAAAAGTACAGCTTTATTATTGACAAACTGTCAGTTATATCACTTCTGTCAAAATATTGAAGGATAAGACTTAAGTTTATCTTTTTTATTTTTGACAATGCGTATGAGTATTTTTGATTATGGTCTGTCATATCGTTAGGATTAATATTATCTTTTATAGAATCGGTATTTATTACTATGTCGGGAAGAAAGTTGCTTTTTCCGTTAAGATATTGGAACATACCATCTACAAGGCTATCTAAATTCATATTTATTAGATCCGGAGTGATAGACTTTTTTAGAGAAATCAAAAGGTTTGAGATCTGGTCGGAGTCTGCATCGGATCCTGCATTAAGGTTTAAGGTTTCAAATGAACTTTTTATTTGTTTTTGGGTATATGAATACAAATCATGTTTTTTTAGCAGTTCATCATGAAATTCAGGATTCATAATACTTTTTTCAAGGGTTATGGAACAAGTCAGCAAAAAAAGGCATAATCCTGCAGTGACAGCTATTAATATATATAAACATTTATTGATTTTTTCTTTTAGAGTTTTAATAATAATCATACCTTTCGAAAACTGGGATTATGGCAAAATTATTATATCATTAAATACAAACCCGTTATAATGGTAAAATTTGAGCATAAAGACCAAAGTTGGATATAGTTATTTTGCTTTAAATATGATAAAATTATTATATTAACAATAGTAAATTCAGGATAACTTTATATAAAAAACAATTAGTTGTTATAAATTTAAAGCACTTTTGAAGTTTTTGTTTAAAGTTTCTTCTTTTCCGGTAAATATTTAAGGTAATTTAATATTAATTCATCCAGTACAATAAATGTAGAAATATTTATTTAATAAAGGTAATATAAATGACCTTTATTAATATTATAATTTATATATAAATTGCTTAGGAATTGATATAAAAGATGATGTGATTTTATATAGATTGAACCAGCGTTTGTATGCTACATGAACCAACATATCCTATTAAAAAGGAGGTAATTATTATGGGAAAGGTAGATATTTCTAGCATTATTCAAAAGGATAGGGAAGAGAGAAAAAACGGTGTTTTTAAAGGGGTATTTCTGGATTATCTTGAGATTTTAAAACAAAATCCTGATATTTCCATGTTAGCTCATCAAAGAATGTATAATCTTATAACAAATCCGGGAGTTGAAGTCATTAAAACTGATGAAAACCCTCGATTAAGAAGAATTTATGGGAATGATGTTGTAAAAAAGTACAAGTTTTTTGAGGATGATTTTTTTGGTATTGATAAAACAATAATGAAGCTTGTCAGGTATTTTCACTCAGCTGCAATGGCAGGAGAGGAGTCCAGACAGGTTCTATATCTTGTAGGACCAGTTGGGTCAGGAAAATCATCACTTATGGAAGCTTTGAAAAAGGCTCTTGAAATGAGTTCCCCAGTATATGCATTAAAAGGCTGCCCAATAAGGGAGGAGCCTCTGCATTTGATTCCAAAACATCTTAGAAAGCAATTTGAGGAAATACTCAATGTAAAAATAGAAGGTGACCTTTGTCCTATATGCCGCTACAGGCTTAAGAATGAATTTAACGGCGAATATGAAAAGTTCCCGGTTGAAACAGTAGGGTTCTCAATCAGATCGAGAAAAGGAATAGGCGTAGTACCGCCTGTAGACCCTAATAACCAGGACACATCAGTTCTTATAGGATCGGTTGATATATCGAAAATTGACATGTATCCAGAAGATGATCCAAGGGTCTTGTCCTTAAATGGTGCATTTAACGTTGGTAACAGAGGTATAGTAGAGTTTATAGAAGTTTTCAAAAATGAGACTGAATACCTCCACACAATGATAACTGCAACCCAGGAGAAATCAGTTCCGTCACCGGGTAAAGGTTCAATGATCTATTTTGACGGAATAATTCTTGCACATTCAAATGAAGCGGAATGGAACAAATTTAAGTCAGATCATACTAATGAAGCTATTTTAGATAGAATTGTAAAGATTGAAATACCATACTGCCTTGAACTGGGTGAAGAAACAAAGATTTATGAAAAGATTCTTAAAAAGAGCAGATTTAAAGCTCATATTGCACCTCACACCATTGAGATTGCTTCAATGTTTGCTATTCTTACAAGGCTTGCACCTTCTGCTAAGGTTGACCCTATGACCAAGCTGAAAATATATAATGGTGAAGAGATTGTTGAAAAGGGAATGGCAAGAAAGATTGATATATTCGAGCTTCGTGAAGAAGCTGCAAGGGAAGGTATGACTGGTATTTCAACAAGGTTTATAATGAAGTCAATCGATACTGCTTTATCGGAATCGGAACATGATTGTATAAATCCCATTTCGGTAATGGAAACCCTTGTTAAGGCAGTTAAGGAACTTGCCATATCTGATGATGACAAATCAAGATATTTGGCTTTCATACAGGATAACATCAGAAAAGAATATAACAAGATACTTGAGAAGGAAATAACAAAGGCATTTATTCATGGTTACAGAGAGCAGGCTGAAAGCCTTTTTAACAACTACCTTGACCATGCGGAAGCATATGTTAATAAAACAAAGATAAAAGATCGGAACACTGGCGAAGAGTTAGAACCTGATGAGAGGTTCTTAAGATCAATTGAAGAACAAATCGGAATTACAGATTCTGCAGCAAAAGGATTTAGAGCAGATGTTACTGCATATATGTTTTTTGTTCTTAGAAATGGCGGAAAGCTTGATTTCAATAGTTATGAGCCGCTAAAGGAAGCTATAGAGAAAAAGCTTACTGCGTCTGTAAGAGAATTAAGCAGAGTTGTTACAATGGCCAAGGTGAGGGATCAGGAACAAAGCGAAAAATACAATGCAATGGTTGAAGAGATGAAAAACTACGGTTATTGCGACCATTGCTGTAATGTAATATTAAAATATGCAGCTAACAATTTGTGGAAAGATTAAGAATGTGTGTATCGCATAATATATCAAATTATTTTTGAGAATTACCTGATGATGGGGTGATTAAAATGGCTATTTTCAAGGAGTTTAGCAGCAGCGGCAAAGACAGATCGGCAGAAGACAGGCGGAGACATCGTCAACTGGTCGAGGACTCTATTAAGAAGAATATTGGAAATATTATTGCAGAAGAAAGCATAATAGGACAGAGAAAAGATAAAAAGATCAAGATCCCCATAAAAAGCATAAAGGAATACCAGTTCATATATGGGAAGAATACTTCCGGAGCAGGAAGCGGAACAGGTAATGAAAAGAGGGGAGATAAGGTGGGTGAAGACCAGGGCCAAGGTCAGGGAAATGGCTCCGGTCAGGCAGGCAATCAGGAAGGTGAGGACTACTACGAAACAGAAATTACCATAGATGAACTAATAAGCTACCTTTTCGATGATCTTAACCTGCCTGATCTTGACAGGAAAAGGATTGGGGAGCTTGAGTCGATCAGGTATGCCAAGCGTTCAGGCTTCCAGAGGAAAGGAATCCCGCCCAGACTTGCAAAAAAACGTTCTATAATTGAAAAAATAAAACGTAAGCAGGGATATGAAAGAACCATGAAAGAAATGGATGCTAAATCATCCTCAGGTGAGAATATTGATGAAAATATCGATCAAAATCAATATTCCGATGTTCAAAATACAGAAAACGTGCCTAAAAGGTTTCCTTTTATTGAGGATGATTTAAGGTACTGGAGAGTAAGGGAAGAACATAAGAAGGACTATAACGCTGTCGTTATTTGCATTATGGACGTTTCTGGGTCCATGGACCAATCAAAAAAGTACCTTGCAAGAAGCTTCTACTTTTTGCTTTATCAGTTTATAAGGCTCAAATATGCTAACGTAGAGGTGGCATTTGTAGCACATACAACAGTTGCAAAGGAAGTAAGCGAAAATGAGTTTTTCCATAAGGGTGAGTCGGGAGGTACCTATATAAGCAGCGGTTATGAAAAGGCACTTGAAATCATAGAGCAGAGGTATAATCCGTCAAGCTGGAATATATACGCATTCCATTGCAGTGATGGGGATAACTGGGCTGAAGATAATGCAAAAGCAGTGGAATATGCAAACAAGCTTTGTGAGGTTTCCAACCTTTTTGGATATGGAGAGATTGTACCTGGCTATTATTCCTCTATAAGTACGATTAAAAGTGAGTATCAAAAGGGTGTGAAGCATAAGAATTTTTCAATTGTTACCATGACAAAGAAGGAAGATGTGCTGCCCGGCCTAAAGAAGCTGCTTGATAAAGACGGTACAAATTAAGGACAAATTGAAATATTACTTCCGAGTAAGGATAATTGGTTTTACGCATTCTTTGGTGTAGGGAGGGTCTTAAATGTCTGACTATACAATAAATGAACTTAAGATGTGGAATGAACGAATAGAAGAGATAGCACAAGCTGTAGGTCTTGATTACTATGAGCAGGAATTCGAAATATGCAGCTATGAGGATATGATAGGTTATGAGGCTTATGTCGGTATGCCTTCCCACTACCCGCACTGGAGCTATGGAAAGTCTTATGAAAGAATAAAAACTTTGCATAAATACAACCTGACAGGATTACCTTACGAGATGGTTATAAACTCTAATCCCTGTCTGGCATACCTCATGAAGGACAATACACTGCTTCTTCAAATACTTACTATAGCCCATGTTTATGGACACAATGATTTTTTTAAGAACAACAGACTTTTCAGGGATGGAACCAAAGCTGAATTGACAATCGAAACCTTCAAAAATCATGCAGACAGGGTCAGGGAATACATTGCAGACCCAGGCATCGGTTATGCAAAGGTTGAGAAAATTTTAAATGCTTCTCATGCATTAAAATTTCAATGTCCCCGAGAGATAGGAATAAAGCGTCTTAGTGAGGATGAGAAGAGGAAAGCACTATTGGAGAAGTATCAGAAGCCTAGGAGTGAGTACCCTCTTTTAGAGCCAAAACAGACACAGCCTGAAGAAGTGCCGGATTTCAAAAAGATACCGATAGAGCCTGATGATGACTTGTTATGGTTCGTTTCCAGGTATGGTAAACTTACTTCCTGGGAGCGTGACCTTATTGATATAGTAAGGTTTGAAACATCCTACTTTGTGCCACAGATCGAGACAAAGATAATGAATGAAGGATGGGCCAGCTTCTGGCATTATACAATACTTAACAAACTGGAACTTTCCCAAGGTCTTCATTTTGAGTTTTTGAAAAGGCACAACCAGGTTATAAGACCTCATTTAGGTCAAATTAATCCGTACTATGTTGGGTTTAAGATTTTTGAATACATTAGAAACAACTACCAGGATAATCCGAGGAAGATATTTGAAATCAGGGAAGTGGAAAGAGACCAGTCCTTCCTAAGACGTTATCTAAACTATGAATTGTGCCAGGAGATGAATCTTTTTGAATATGATAAGAGGGGCAATGACTATATAATATCCGAGGTTGCAGACGAAGAAGGCTGGAAGAAGATCAGGGATACCCTTGCAAGTTCAGTCGGTATGTCGGGAATACCCATCATAAAGGTGTTGGAATATGTTCAGAAGGACAACACATTGGTATTGGAGCACCAGTATGACGGAAGGGAACTGGAATTAAGCTATGCTTATGAGACATTGAAGCATGTGGAGGATCTCTGGGATGGCAAGGTAGTACTTCTTACCATACTTGATGAAAAACGGAAAATGATAATGTGTGATGAACAGAAAAAGATTTCACTTACTAATGTATAAAAACGCCGTAAGGCGTTTTTTTATATCTAAGAAATTCGATGCATTATCGTATCTCAGGATACTGCATATTCTCAAAAAAAGGTATATAATTTACATGTTATTTCCAATCGCAAAGTGTAGTGGAGGATATTTATAACTTAAGTTTTACAATTGATAATATTAGGAGAGGATGAAATTTATATGATATCAAAAGCATTAGAAAGTTTAATAGATTATAACCAACAAGATGTTAGAAGGATAAATCATGCTATAAAAGTTTATGGTTTTGCTAAGACTATAAGTGGGAAGGAATCTGTTACAGAAGAAATAAGGACAGTTATAGAACTTGCTGCGGTTTTGCATGATATAGGGATAAAAGAAGCTGAAAGAAAATATAATTCCTCTGCAGGAAAGTATCAGGAGATTGAAGGCCCGCCAATTGCAGAGAGGATTTTAAAGAAAATTGGAATGGAGCAAACAATTATTAACAGGGTTTGTTACTTGATAGGTAATCATCATAGTTATAGTAAGATAGACGGCATTGATTTTCAAATTCTTATAGAAGCGGATTTCATAGTGAATATTGATGAAGATTCTCTGGATATTATATCTATTAAATCGATTAAAGAGAAATACTTTAAAACAGATACGGGAAATAAAATTATTGAAGCTATGTATGGTATTTAAAATAACAATATATATCTTTTGGGATATATTTGTTCAAACAAAGGAGAGTGTTTGTAATGGCTTTTTATGAAGAGATTTCAAAGTATTATGATTATATTTTTCCTGTCTCTATGAATACAGTAGAGTTTTTACGAAGGACTTCAGGCAATCCTCCGAAATCTATTCTCGATGTTGCATGCGGTACAGGAGGTTATTCTATGGAATTGTGCAAGCACGGCTACGATGTAACGGCAGTGGATATTGATAAAAATATGATTGAAAATTTGGCAATCAAAGCCCAAAATTTGAACGGCAAATTAAAATTTTTGCATGCAAATATGCTTGGCTTGAAGGAGAAATTCCACGGCAATAAATTTGATACTGTATTTTGTATTGGTAATTCCTTAGTGCATTTGGACAATTTAACCCAAATCAAAGAATTTATTAGTGATGTAAAGGATATTATCGGTAGTAATGGAAGTTTAATAATCCAGGTGATTAATTATGACAGGGTGATTTCAAAAGATATAAAGTCTTTACCGACTATTTTTAATGAGGAAGCAGGGTTGACATTTGAGAGGTTATACAGGTATGATAGAGTGGAAAATAAAGTATATTTTAAAACTGTTTTGTCAGTAGATAATCAAAAATATGATAATGAAATACCGCTTTATCCCCTTCTGTATGACGATATAAAGAATGTGTTTTCTGATAATGGATATGAAAAAATAGAGTTTTTTGGAGATTTTAACGGAGGCAGTTTTGATAAGAATAATTCTTTCATGATGGTATTGGTTGCATCAGTATAAAATATAAAAGGAAGATGATTATGAAATGGAATAATCTTTTTAATGACACTCAAAGGCCGACTGTTGACGATGTTAACCAGTTCATCGGACAAGGGTCAGATTTATGGCTCAAACTATTATCGTACATAGAAAGTACATATAATGTTCAGCCTAAAATGTCGTACAGTAAATGTGCAGCACAGCCGGGTTGGAATATAAAATACCAAAAGAGCGGCAAGTCATTGTGTACCCTGTATCCGATGGAAGGCTACTTTATAGCATTGGTTGTAGTAGGTGCCAAGGAAGAAACAGAAGTTGAAATGATGCTAGGTACTTTTACACAGTATATAAAAGACTTATATTCTAGAACAACCTTTGCTTGCGGAGGACGCTGGCTCATGGTAGAGGTGAAAGATACGTGTGTGCTTGGCGATGTTAAGAGGCTTATTGCTGCACGAGTAAAACCTAAATGAAAGCATTATAAACCTAAAAAAGTATTAACATAAGAGGTATAAACACTAACCCAAGAAGACCTTCTATAGAGATCATGCAGGTCTTTTTGTCTGCATGTAATATTTCTGTGAGTATTAACTTGTCTATTATCCTTAACTATTTTGTAAATTATTATGTGGAGATTTGTAGTAATATTAGAATATAATATACTCTATTTATAAGCTGCAATGAATTATCAAGCATTGTAAAATTTAATGGGAGGGGAATTTGATGAATATAAAAGATTTGTATAAAAGCAATAAGTTTGCCGTTACAGCAATTATTGTTGCAACTGTCATATTTGTTGCGATAACAGCGTTTGCAGTTAACAGGCTGTTTTTTAAATCCGATTACAAGGAAAAGCTTACTTTTAATTCACAGACTACAAAAGCTGAAAAAGTTGTAAAGATAACTAATATTGAACCACTAAGCTATGACGGAACAGGTGTTGAGGTTAACTCAGGTTTTAAAGTGACCAGTGAAAAAGAGTGTGATGAGAGTTATATTAAAAAGGCTCTTAAGATTACTCCAAATGTGTCTTTTGCAGTTAAGAAGCTTTCAGCAACTTCATTCAGTGTTAAAGCGGATGAGCCTTTAGTGCCCAACAGTGTATATAAATTTGAAGCACTTCAGCCTAAGCCTTCGCAAGATGGAATACCTGAGGGCCAATCTTCAAATAATTATTCCTGGGCATTCCAGACTAAAAAGACCTTCAGGGTAGTCAGAACCCTGCCAAGGGATATGGCTACCAATGTAGAAACCAATACCGGCATTGAGATTACTATGAGTCATGAGAATTTTGAGGAATTTGACAAGTATTTTGAAATAAGTCCAAAGGTTAAGGGACGGTTTGAATACCATAAAAAGGTAGCTGTTTTTGTACCGGAGAAACTTGAGCCTGGAATGATTTATACAGTTACTTTAAAGAAGGGATTAGGGCTTAGAGATGGAGAGGATAAACTGGAGAGGGATTATATTTTTAAATTCCAGACCAATAATCCTCAAAACAATAATCAACAATCTGCACCTGGGTTTTGGTTTTCACAGGCCATATACAATTTTGCGTCAGATGTTGTTCCTGTGCTCCAGGTAAATACATATGATAAGATTAAAGACGGCAGTGTATCCATTGAAGTTCTGAAGTACCAGAATGACAGTGACTTTTTAAAGTCTGTGGAAATAATGAACAGTTTGCCATACTGGGCCGTAAAGGATAACAGTAATGATCAATTGGATTCCTTAAAGCTGGAAAAGATATCATCCTTCAATTCCAAAGTGGAAAATACAAATGATGACTACTATTACAGCTATATAAGCTTTCCGGCAAAGATGCCTGAAGGGCAATATCTTATAAGGATTAAGTATGGAAGTAGAACATTTAGAACACTTTTACAGGTAAGTGATATATCAACTTATATTTCAGTGTGCAGGGATAAAACACTGGTTTGGCTCAATGATTCCATAACAGGTAAGCCATTGGGGGACGTAACGGTTAGCTCAGATGAAAATCAAAAGGCAATTTCGGGAGATGATGGTCTTGCCTTTATCGATGGCAAGATTAATATTCCTGAGGATACAGGTTATCGCATATTTAAAATTAATAATAAAAACAAACCTACGTTCTTTGCATATGTGACCAAAACCAACTGGTATATGAATAAAGATGGAGAACAACCTGTAAACGATCTTTACTGGACATATATGTATCTTGATAGAGGAATGTATCTGCCTAATGATACAGTCAGGATATGGGGGATGGTTAGGCCTAGAGACGGAACGCCAATGCCCGAAAAGGCAGAGCTGGTTCTTTACAGGTATGATTACTCCTACTTTGAGGAAAATGATCTTCCAGGCCTTCAAACAAAGGAAATCATGCTTACTCCTTCGGGTTTCATAAAGGATGAGATTACTTTGGATAATCTTGCATCGGGCAGCTATTCAATTATGTTGAAATTCGGGAAAAGGACTATTATTGAAAGTTCTTTTGAGGTAAAGGAATATACCAAACCTGCATATAGAATAAACGTTGAGCCTGATAAGAAGATTGCCGCAGCATGGGAAAAGGTTAATTTTGATATACAGGCCAGCTTTTTTGAAGGTTCTCCGGTTCCTGGGATAAAGCTTGACTATGATGCCGGTATTAATCGGCATTCAAATGGTGTTATCTCATGTGGAGATGACGGACATGGAAGTTTAAATTTTATTCCTGAAAGCTTTTACATCGACAGTTCATGGAGGCCTACTACATTTAATTTGTTTGTAAACAATAACCAATCTGAAGAAGCTGTTATAAGCTCATCAGGCTCTGTAATAGTATTTCCAAGGGATACAATGGTAGAGGTAAAATCCGAGGTTTCAAATAATACAGCTAGGATAAAGGTGGAAACAAACCTTATTGATATTGATAAAGCAAAAGAACATGGCGAAATGGTGTATCAAGATGAAAGCTTTTATAAGGGGAAAGCTGCAGATAGGAGATTGAAGGCAAAAGTTTACGAAAAGCACTGGGAGCAAAAAGTTATAGGAGAATATTATGATTTCATAAATAAAAGGGTTGAGAAAAAGTATGAATACAAAGAGGTTGAAAGTGTTGTAAAGGAGGAAGATTTTACAACATCAAACGGCGTATACGAATTCAGTGTTCCTATTGAAAAGAATTCCAAGGAATATAGGGTGTATTATGTAAAGGTTACAGGAGCCGACGGCAAAGGCAGGATGATTGAGGAAATCAAATTCATCAATAACTACTACAACATTTACAATTCCGAGTTTAAAACATACTCCCTGGTAACTGAAGATGGGAAAAACACATACAAACTTGGTGAAAAGGCTGTGATTGAGGTTAAGTATGGTGGTGAAAGCCTTAGTAAAAAGCCTGATACAAGGGTGTTATTTGTAGTACAGAGGAAGGGTTTGGCAGGGTACAGCATATCCGAAGACTTTAAATACTCCTTCGAAATGGATAAAAACAAAATTCCGAATATATATGTAAAGGCGGTATATTTTGACGGTAAAAATGTATATGATGCAGGAAACACCAATATTTTATATGATTATTCTGAAAAAGAACTTAATGTAGAGGTAAAGCCGGATAAAAGCGATTACAAGCCTGGGGATACAGTTAACCTTGATATAGAGGTGAATGATAAATCAGGAAACCCCTGTCCTGCGGATGTGAATATCAGTGTTGTGGATGAAGCATTTTTTGCAATACAGGACCAATTTGTAGACACATTAGGGGCCATATACTCAAAAAACATTTCTGAAGGGGAGGAAGCAAGCTATTTCTCCTATCAGCCCACTGATTTAAACAGGTTTGGCGGTGCAGAATGCGGTGAGGGAGGAGATAAGACCATCCGTTCAGACTTTAAAGATAATGCATATTTTGACACTGTGAAAGTCGGGGCGGACGGAAAAGCTAAGGCAAACTTTAAGGTGCCTGATAACCTTACGTCATGGAGAATTACCTACCAGGGTGTATCAGATGATTTAAAGGCAGGAAACGGAAAGACCAATATTAATGTCAAGCTGCCGTTTTTTGCAGACATAATTTTTAATAAAATATTCATGGAAAATGATAACCCTGAATTAACAATGAGGGCTTTTGGAACAGGTGTTAAGAGCGGTGATGATGTAACTTACAGTGTATTATTGGAAGGAAATAATGGAGTTAAAAAGGAGTTTAATAAAGTTGGAAAGGTAAATCTCTTTACAAGCCAGTCCCTTGGCAGCCTTAAAGAAGGACAGTATTCCGTTACCGTTAAGGTGAAATGTAAAAACTTCAATGATGGAATTAAAAAGGACTTTTCGGTTGTTAAAAATATATTGGAAGCTGAAAAATTCAAAACATATAAGCTTGCAGACGGCTTGAAAATTGAAGGGGGCAAAACCCTTACGACTCTTGAATTTTATAATGCAGCTATATCTGAGTTTTCGGATACACTATGGTCTTTAGATTGCACATGGGGGGAAAGGGTTGATCAAAAGCTTTGCAGGAAGCTTTCCCAGGATCTCTTGAAGAAATATTTTCAGGTTAATAGCATGGAGGAAAACTTTGAATTTACCAAATATCAGTTGGAAAACGGAGGGATAGCTTTACTTAAATATGACAGTGCCAATCCTGAGTTATCTGCTAAAATATGTGCTATTTCTGAGGATGAATTTGACAAAAGCAGCTTAAAACTGTATTTCTATAAAACAATAGAGGATAAAGAGTCACAGCCGACAGATGTAGCTGCATCCTTCTATGGGCTTGCATCTTTAAATGAGCCTGTACTATATGATGTCAAAAACTTGTTGGCATCAAAAGGGATATCATACAAGGATAAGATATATCTATGCCTGGCCCTTGCAGAGTTGGGGGATATAAAGACTGCCAGAGAGGAATATGCAAAGGTAACAGAGGGCAAGCTCAAGAAAATCGACCCGTTAGCATATATGGATTTTGGAACTAGTAAGGACGATATAATTGAGATTACTGCTTTATGCTCATTGGTAGCCCTTAAGCTTGATCTCCCTGAAAAGGAAGGACTTCACAGGTATATTTCTCAAAATTCGGGAAGAGATATAATAACCAACCTTGAAAGAATCAATTATGCAATGAATACGGTGCCTGATACTCAAAAAACCAGTAGGTTTACCTATGAACTTGATGGTAAGAAAAAAGATGTTGAGCTTAAGAAGGCTGATAAATTCAGGATTCAATTGACTTCAAAGAGCCTTGAAGGCATTAAATTCAGCAATATTCAAGGTGAAATTGCAGTAACCTCAACCTTTAAGGGACAAATAAAAGACTCTATTACGGAAGAAAGTAAATTAGTAAAGCTTAATAGGCAATATAACGGGAAAAATGATACTTCTTTCAAACAATCTGATATAGTATCAATAACTATAAAACCAGAGTTTTCAAAAGCAGCACCAGACGGTTTCTATGAGATAACAGATGTTCTGCCTTGCGGATTCAGATATGTCGAGGGCAAGGAATATGTGGAAAACAGGTATTATCCTGATGAAGTTTCGGGACAGAAGGTTGTCTTCACTGTTTACTACAGCAAAAACAGCAAAGAAAAACCAAAGGAAATAAAATACTTTGCAAGAGCAGTTTCGCCGGGTGATTTTACTTCAGATAATGCATTTATAAAGCATTATGGAAGCAGTGCTGCCGGAATTTCAGATATGATAAAAGTCAAAATAACAAGGTAGATATATTATGAATAAATTATTGAGATATATGGCTGTATGTTTAACACTAATAATTATAGCCGGTGGTTTTGCTGCATGCAGCAAAACCACCGGGAACATTGAAGCAGGTATAAAACCTATCGGCACAAAGGACCCTGAAAGGGGTGTGCCTGAAATTGGTACCAAGGATACACCTATAATAAAGGACATGATAAGATGTATTTATTATAATGATGCTGAATTCATGCAATCCATAAGGATTGCAAACAAGCAAGAGTCTTATAAAGGGGATATTGTAGGAGGTATAGTTCCACACCATCTTTTAGCTTGTGATCTTATCGCTTCATTTTTTAAAACTGTATCAAATGGAAATTATGATTGCGTTGTAGTAATCGGACCAAACCATAAAAGAGAAGGCAACCAAATGCTTAACACTGCTTTGGAAAGCTGGTCTACACCCTTTGGGGTTTTAGAGCCCGATGATAATCTGATAAAAAGAATCACTGGCATAAAGACATCAGAGAGCAAAACCAGGCTGCTTGAAGTGGAACACTCGGTATCCTCTATTGTGCCATATATCAAATATTATCTGCCTGATGCAAAAATTGTACCTGTTATACTCCATGGTAATTATGGAATGAAAAAGTCCATTGAGCTGGGACACAAAATTTACAGCAGTATTTCCCAAAAGAAAGCACTGGTCATAGCATCGGTGGATTTTTCACACTATCTTACTCCAGAAAAGGCCGACAAGATGGATGAAATTACATTAAGAGCTTTAAAATCATGGGATATTAATGCTATAAGCCAAATGACCAATGATAATATGGATTCACCGCCTTCAATCATGACTTTCCTTACTGTAATGAAGGACGCAGGAACCGATGGGTTAAGACTTTTAGGGCATGACAATTCTGCAAGAATAGCAAAAACATATAGCGATTCAACAACAAGTTATTTTACAGCTGTTTTTGAAAGGAATAAATGACAATAATAAGGCTTTGTTGCAACTTTAAATTAAATACATTATAATTGGGATAAGATTTTACTTCACACTTAAATTAGGGTGAAGTAATTTTTTTAGAATTTTTCTTTAGGAATACAGGTGGATTTTGGATGTTTGATAAAAAGTGGATTTGCAATGAAGTAAAAGATGATGATGTTTTAAAGCTATCTAAAGAAGCACAGGTCTCAACGCTTCTGGCAAAAGTTTTTTTAAGCAGGGGTATTAACGATAAGGATTATATAAAGAGTTTTCTAAATCCTTCAAAAGATAAGCTTCATGATCCTTTTCTGATGAAGGATATGGACAAGGCTGTTGAGAGAATTTTAGAAGCTATAGAGAAAGGCCAAAAAATTTTAATTTATGGTGACTATGATGTGGATGGTGTCACAAGCACTTCTGTTTTATATAACTTTTTAAGTAGTATAGGTGTTAATCTGGATTTTTTCATACCAAACAGAATAAATGATGGTTACGGCATAACCTTTGATACTGCTGAGACTATAGTTAATTTGGGGTGTCAGCTGGTTATAACAGTTGATTGCGGCGTATCAGCCATAAGGGAAGTAGACTTTATTAAGAGTAATGGTATTGACATAATAATAACAGATCATCATGAATGCAGGGAAGAGATTCCGGATGCTTTAGCGGTTATAAATCCCAAAAGGCCGGATTGCCCATATCCATTTAAAGAGCTGGCAGGTGTTGGTATAGCCTATAAACTGGTGGCAGCATTATGTGATAGGCTTCAGCTTGGAGATATCTATTATAAATATCTTGATATTGTAACTATTGGGACAATCGCTGATGTAGTACCTCTTGTAGGTGAAAATAGGATAATAGTAAGTAACGGCCTTAAAATAATGAGAAATACAACAAATATAGGGCTTATGGAATTATTGAAGCACTGCAATAAGAATAATGATGACATAACCACTTGGATGGTTGCTTTTATAATTGCCCCAAGGATAAATGCGGCAGGTAGAATGGGTGATGCTAAAAGGGCAGTAACACTTTTTACGACTAAAGACAGGACCACTGCTATGGAAATCGCTGGCCTTTTAAGCAGTGAAAACAAATTAAGGCAGGACATAGAATCTGCTATTATAGATGAAGTATTGAATAAAATTGAGTCGGACAATAAATATAAAGATAAAAAAGTCATGGTAGTATCAGGAGAGGGCTGGCACCATGGTGTTATAGGTATTGCAGCATCAAAAGTAACAGAAAGGTATTATAAGCCGTGCATAATACTGTCATGTGAAAATGGTATTTTAAAGGGTTCAGGGAGAAGTATAGAAGGGTTCAACATGTTTATGGCTCTATGTGCATGTGAAAACCTTTTAGACAATTATGGCGGTCATGAGATGGCTGCGGGGCTTACCTTAAAGGAAGAAAACCTTGAAGAATTTGATAGGCTTTTAAACAATTTTGCTGATAATAACATGAAAGAAGAAGATCTTGTTCCCAAGGTTAAAATAGACGCAAGACTTGCAAGGAATGAAATAAATTTGAGGAGTATTTCGGAAATTGAGATGATGTCACCCTTCGGGGTAGGAAACCCCAGCCCTTTATTTTTGTATGAGAATGTCAGAATAGCTGATTTAAGGACTGTTGGCAATGATAAGCATCTAAAAGCGGTTTTTGAAGATCAGGGCCTTACAGTTGATGGCATAGGATTCAATATGGGAAATCTCTCTAAGGATCTATTGAGTGAAGACTTTGTTGATGTAGTGTGCTCTTTGGATAAAAATACATGGAATTCTGTTGATAGGGCCCAGCTTGTTTTAAAGGACATAAAGTACTCAAAGGACATTGTGAGTGAGCAAAAATTTTATAACAGCCTGGAGAAATGTGTAGGTTTTGTAGTTGAAAATGTTGGTGATAATTATCAAAATAATCAAGTTTGTGATATGGCATTCCAAGACACAGAGGAAATTGAAGATAAAGTAAAATTATTCATTAATGATGATAAAAAAACAATAATTCTTGTAAATTCGATGGAAAGTGCTAAAAAAATAAAAAAAATGCACGAAAATTTGCACGGGTGTATTAAAAAGAAATTAAATATCTGTTATACTTGTTTTAATGATCAAGATGATGCAGGAACAATACTTGTTATCAATCCTTGTATTGAACATTTGCACAGTTTTAATGCGGATAGAGTAGTGTTTTATGGGTTGTGGTCAGTCCCTGGTTATATAGATTTGGTATATAATAGATTAAAAGGGCATGAAGCTGAATGTATATGCCTTTTATCCAAGACCGACAAACAAGGAGGAATGAATGTAGAATTAAAAAGGCAGGATATTGAAGTGGTTTACAGGTATATAAGGGCAAACTCTATAAACAGTTTACTGCTTGGTAATATGGTTGTCCTGGCTAGGAAGATTGCCTTAAATTATAAAATTAATATGAACTACTTTAAACTGAAAAAAAGCATTGAAATACTTGGTGAATTAGGGCTTTTGAAAGCTCATTATAAAAACGATTACCATGTTTCTATAGATTTCAATAAAGATATAAAAGGAAAAACAAGCCTTGATAATTCAAGCTTATATAAAAAACTTCAATTGTTTCAAATTGTAAAATGATTATTGTAATATTTGGGAGGAGCAGGGTTCATGAGCGAAGGCTTTAGTCGATTATATGAAAAAGTTAAGCAATATAATAAACATTGTGACTTTGAGCTTCTTAAAGAAGCTTTTGAGCTTTCAAAGGCTGCACATGACGGGCAGCAGAGAATATCAGGCGAGCCTTACATAACTCATCCTGTAGAGGTTGCAATAATTTTGGCAGAGCTTGAATTGGACTGCACTTCCATAATAGCAGGACTCCTGCATGATACCATAGAAGATACCACCTGTACTTTTGAACAACTTAAGGGGAAATTTGGCGAGGAAATTGCCAATCTGGTTGACGGAGTTACAAAGCTTGGTAAAATTCCTTATACAACTAAAGAAGAACAACAGGTTGAAAATTTAAGAAAAATGTTTTTGGCAATGGCCAAGGACATCCGTGTAATATTGATAAAGCTTGCGGACAGGTTACATAACATGCGGACCTTAAAGTATATGGCTCCTGAAAAACAACTTGAAAAGGCTAAGGAATCTTTGGAAATATATGCTCCTTTAGCTCATAGGCTCGGGATGTCAAGAGTCAAATGGGAGCTGGAAGACTTAAGCCTCCGGTACATAGACTCCAAAGGATACTATGAATTAGTTGAGAAGATCGCAAAGAAGAGGAAAGAAAGAGAAGCTTTTATCCATGATATCATGGAAACCCTTACCCAGAAAACCAAGGAAATTGAGATAGATGCCCACCTGGACGGACGCCCCAAGCATTTTTACAGTATTTATAAAAAAATGTATGAGCAAAATAAGACAATAGAGCAAATCTATGATCTTTTCGCTGTTCGTGTACTGGTTCATTCGGTAAAGGACTGCTATGCAGTGCTTGGACTTGTTCATGAGCTTTATAAGCCTATGCCGGGCAGATTCAAAGACTATATAGCCATGCCCAAGCCTAATATGTACCAATCACTTCATACTACATTAATAGGTCATGAGGGGGTTCCGTTTGAGGTTCAGATCAGGACATGGGAAATGCACAGGATTGCTGAGGTAGGTATAGCTGCACACTGGAAGTATAAAGAAGGCAAATCCAATGACGGTGATCTGGATAATAAATTGTCATGGCTAAGGCAGCTTTTGGAATGGCAGAAGGAAATGCGGGATGCAAAAGAATTTATGGAGACTTTAAAAATTGACCTTTTTACAGATGAGGTTTTTGTTTTTACTCCAAAGGGTGATGTAATAAGTCTTTCTGCAGCATCCACGCCTATTGATTTTGCTTATGCCATCCACAGTGCAGTTGGTAACAAGATGATGGGGGCAAAGGTAAACGGTAAAATTGTTCCCTTGGATTATTCATTGAATAATGGAGATATTGTAGAGGTTTTGACTGCTTCTAATGTCCATGGGCCAAGCAGAGATTGGTTAAAGATAGTTAAGACCTCCCAGGCTAAAAATAAAATAAATCAGTGGTTTAAGAAAGAAAAACGTGAAGAAAATATAATCCGAGGTAAGGAAATTGTTGAAAAGGAATTAAAGAAAAACGGACTAACTTATTCGCAGCTCTTTAAGCCGGACTGGGTTGAATTGCTATTAAAAAGGTATAATTACAACTCAATAGAAGACTTATATGCAAGCCTTGGTTTTGGAGGCATAACCATAAACAAGGTTATAAGCAAACTAAAAGAGGAATTTAAAAAGACACTGAAGCCTGAAGAATTAGAGCAGTTTTTTGAACCGGTCAACAACCAAAAGCCTGAGAAAAAGAAAAAGAATATACCTGAAAATGGTATTGTTGTTAAAGGCATAGAAAATTGTCTTGTCAGGCTTTCGAGGTGCTGCAATCCCGTTCCGGGTGATGATATCATAGGGTATATAACACGTGGAAGAGGTGTATCGGTTCATAGAAAGGATTGTTTCAATGTAACTAATGCGTCGGATACTGCAGAGAGAATTATAGAGGTTAGCTGGTATTCTGCCAACAATGTGGCATACAAGGCAGATATTACAGTTATGGCAAATGACAGAACTGCACTTCTTATGGAAATAACCAATGTGATAGGTGAGTCACGGATTCCTCTTAAAGCTATTAATGCCAGGACAACTAAGGAACAGATTGCAGTGATGAATCTTACACTTGAGATAATTGATACAGAGCAGTTGGAAAAGATAATTAAAAAATTGAAAAAGGTATCAGGGGTTTTTGAGGTGACAAGAAATAAACAGTGATTTCATAAGGAAAGAACGGAGAAAAGGACATGCGAGGGGTTGTGCAGAGAGTAAAAAAGGCCAGTGTTACAGTTGATGGTGAGTTGATGGGTAAAATTGACAAAGGTCTTCTGGTCTTTTTGGGGATTGGAAATGAAGATGATGAAAAGGATATTCAGTATCTTGCAGATAAGATAATAAATTTAAGGATTTTTGAGGATTCCAATGAAAAGATGAACGAATCTCTTTTAGATCAAAAGGGAGAGCTTCTTATAGTTTCCCAGTTCACCCTGTATGGTGACTGCAGGAAGGGTAAAAGACCCAGCTTTGATAAGGCAGCCAGACCTAAAGATGCAGAAATGCTCTATGAAAGATTTGTAGAATATTGCAAGAGTTATGGGATAAAGGTGGAAACAGGGAAATTTCAGGCTATGATGGATGTAAACCTTATAAATGATGGTCCTGTTACACTACTAATTGATAGCAAAAGGGAGTTTTAATATGATTTTAGAATGTTTGCCAAATGGTATGTTTGAATCTAATTGTTACATTTTAGGAATAAACGGGGAAGGCTTAATAATTGATGCAGGTGTTAATTCATCCTATGTGATTAAGAGAGTGGATGAACATAAGCTGAAAATAAAATATATCTTGTTGACTCATGGTCATATCGATCATATATGCCATACTGATGATCTTAAAGAAGCGGTGGGCGGCAGTGTAGTCATACATGAGGATGATGCTGATTTTTTAACCAATCCGGTTTTCAACTGTTCATTTGTATTTGGTGAAGGAAGAACATTTGGAATACCTGATATAAAAGTTAAGGACGGAGATGTTTTAAAGCTTTCGGATACCAATTTGGAAATAATACACACGCCGGGTCATACACCTGGGGGGATGTGCATAAAAGTAGGTAATATTCTATTTACAGGGGATACACTTTTTAAGTATTCAACAGGAAGAACCGATTTGCCTGGGGGCAGCAGGGACAATATAATTAAATCTATAAAAAACAAACTGTTGACACTTCCAGATGAGATTCAGGTATATCCAGGCCACAATGAAGCTTCTACCATAGGCTTTGAAAAAATAAACAATATGGTCTTAGATATGTAATACAAAATCATATCACTTTTAATATAATTAATACTTGGCGAATGAAAACTTGTTTAAGGTTAATAAATTTTATTTAGACTTCTTTGGAGATAAAAATGATTTGTGTAAAGCTGGAAGGACATGACTTTAAGTATCAGGTTGAAGATGTTATTAAGTTGTTTTTTTATAATGAGGATATAGCTTATGTCGATGAATTCCCTGCTGATTTTAAGGGGATTTTTGTGCTTATAAGGATAGCTGGGGCTGATGGCAGCCTGGCAGAGAAGAAAGAAGACAGTTTAAATGATGACAAAATTTATATTGAATTGTGGCGTGACGGTATAAATATATATAATTCCGGCAATAATATTGCTCCTGTTTCAACTCCTAGGGATATAAAAAAGCATATTCATAAAAAGAAATTAAAGATGGAACTTAAACGACAATTATATTTGGTATTTAAATTTCTGACAGGAAAATCAATGCCATGGGGAATACTTACAGGAATAAGACCGGCAAAAATAGTCCATGAAATGCTTGAAATGAGCTATACTGAGGATTCTATATCAGATAGCCTTAAAGGCTACTATATGGTAAAAGAGGATAAGGCAGAGGTGCTTTTAAATGTAGCAAAAAAGGAGAAAGCAATACTTGATTTGGCATCCCCCAATTCAGTTAGCATTTATATCGGTATACCTTTTTGTACCACAAGGTGTCTGTACTGTTCATTTACATCAAACCCTATAAGTTTATCATCTGATATTGTAAAAAAATACATGGATGCATTGATGGTTGAGATGGCAAAAACAGCATCCATCATAAATAGAAATGGATGGAGTGTGCAAAGTATTTATATAGGAGGAGGCACTCCTACATCAATAGACGAGAAGAGTTTAAATAGGCTTCTAAGTTATGTCGGAAGTACTTTTGATACTGGCAACCTCGAGGAATTTACACTGGAGGCAGGACGTCCCGACTCGTTAAATATTGATAAGCTAAGCATAATTAAGGCCAGCCGAGTGGATAGAATAAGCATAAACCCTCAGTCAATGAATGACGATGTATTGAAAGCTATCGGCAGGAACCATACTGCAAGGGATATAGAGTGGGCATTCAGGAAGGCCAGGGAGATAGGTTTTGATAATATAAACATGGACATTATAGCCGGACTTCCCGGTGAATCAGCTCAAATGTTCAATAAAAGTCTTGAGCGAATATTAGAGCTTTCCCCTGATAGTCTTACAGTTCATACACTATCTATAAAAAGAGGATCAAAGCTGATTGATGATAAAACCAGCCATACCGATATCAGTAACGGGGAAATAGAAGAAATGGTTGGTGCTGCAGCAGAATATGCCTATAGAATGGGTATGAAGCCTTATTACTTATACAGGCAGAAAAATATATTGGGCAACCTGGAAAATATAGGGTATAGTACAGAGGGTCATGAGAGCATTTATAACATTCAGATTATGGAGGAAAAGCAGCCTATTATAGCTATGGGAGCAGGTGCGGTAACAAAGATGGTGTATCCGGAAGAAAACAGGATTGAACGTGTTTTTAATGTAAAAAGTGTTAATGAGTATATACAAAGGATTGATGAAATGGTAGCAAGAAAAGAAACTATTATGTAAAAAATTGATCACTTGTTATGCTCATGTATATTAATAATGCAATTAGATCAAAATTATCTTAAGAAATGACTAAATTTAAATAAGATGTTGACAATATTTATATGCATAATTAAAATATACTATATATCTATGAATTATGAACGACAGTGAAAGGGAAAAGTAGCTATACACTGCCTTAAGGGAGAAAGCATCGTGACTGTAAGTGCTTTTAGGAAAAGAATAGTGAACGAACACCTTGGAGTCGGTCTGCTGAAATTGATTAGGCAGATCCGCCTGCCTCAGCGTTAAATGAGCTAAAGCGAGCCTATAAAGCTTATTAGGGTGGTACCGCGGGAAACAACCTCTCGTCCCTTACCAGGGATTGGAGGTTTTATTTATGTCTACAAAAGGAAATTAATGTGATTAGTCGGGAGGAAGACATGTTAACACAAACGCCAAAGGGAACAAAAGACATTTTACCTATAGAGAGCTACAAATGGCAGTATGTAGAGAGCCAGATTGCCAAAGTATGTGCTAATTTTGGGTATAAGGAAATAAGAACACCTGTATTTGAGCATACCGAGCTGTTCCAAAGGGGTGTGGGAGATACGACAGACATTGTCCAGAAGGAAATGTACACCTTTTTAGATAAGGGAAACAGGAGTATATCATTAAGGCCTGAAGGAACAGCAGGCGTAGTGAGAAGCTATATCGAAAACGGTATGTCATCTCTGCCTCAGCCGGTAAAGCTTTATTATATTATTTCTGCATACAGATACGAAAAGATGGCTAAAGGAAGATACAGGGAATTTCATCAATTTGGCGTGGAGACTTTCGGTTCAAAGGGACCATCCATAGACGTGGAAATTATAAGCCTTATAAAGCAGCTTTTTGACAGCTTGGGGCTAAAAGATGTAGGGCTTAATATAAATAGTATTGGCTGCCCTATTTGCAGAAAAGAGTATAATCAAAAACTCATGGATTATTTCAGACCATCCCTTGATAAGTTATGCGGACTATGCAATAACAGGTTTGAAAGAAATCCTTTAAGAATTATCGACTGTAAAGAGGAAAAATGCAAAACCATTACTGCTGGTGCACCGGCTATACTTGACAACCTTTGTGAAGAATGTAGTACACACTTTGAAGGTCTTAAAAAAGGCCTGGATAATTTAGGGATAGTTTACAATGTTGATAAGAACATAGTCAGAGGGCTTGATTATTACACCAAAACAGTGTTTGAATTCATTTCTGAAAATGTAGGTACCCAAGGGACCATTTGCGGCGGCGGAAGATATGATGGGTTGGTTCAAGCTTGCGGAGGTCCGTCTACTCCAGCTGTTGGATTTGCTATTGGTATTGAAAGGCTATTAATGGAAATGGAGAGTCAGGGTGTACCTATTCCGCCACAGAAGGAAATTGAAATATATATAGCAACAATAGGTGAAACATCTGATACTTACGCAGAGAAGCTGATTTATGATCTTAGAAAAAGACAGATACCTGCTGAAAAGGACCTGCTTCAAAAAAGTTTAAAAGCTCAAATGAAATATGCAGATAAACTTGGGGCAAAATATACTGTTGTATTAGGCGATGATGAGGTAAAAAACAACAGGGCTGTGCTGAAAAATATGAAAAACGGTGAACAGGCAGAGATTGCTTTAGATAATATACACGATGAAATTATTAATAGGAGGTAATTTATGGGAGAATCGATCTATGGTTTAAAAAGGTCACACATGTGCAGTGAGTTAGGCTTAAGCAATGTGGGAGAAAAAGTTACTGTTATGGGCTGGGCTCATAAAAGAAGAGACTTAGGCGGCGTAATATTTGTCGATTTAAGAGATAGAAGCGGAATATTACAGATAGTTTTTAACAGTGCTATCAGCGAAGAAGTATTCAAAAAAGCAGAGTCAATAAGAAGTGAATATGTTCTTGCCGCAATAGGCGAGGTTGTGAAAAGGAGTCCTGAAACAGTGAATCCAAAGATTCCTACAGGAGAAATTGAGATTATGGTTTCCGAACTCAGGGTTTTAAGTAAGTCTGAAACACCTCCAATATATATAGAGGAAGACTCCGATGTTAACGAATCAGTCAGGCTTAAGCACAGATACATAGATTTAAGAAGGCCTGACATGCAGAGAAATTTTATTTTAAGGCACAAGGTTGCCAAAATTGCACGTGACTACTATGATGAAAACGGCTTCCTGGAAGTCGAAACTCCTATACTTACTAAGAGCACACCGGAAGGTGCAAGGGATTATCTTGTACCAAGCAGGGTGCATCCAGGGAAGTTCTTTGCACTTCCACAGTCACCGCAGCTTTTTAAGCAGCTGTTGATGGTTTCCGGTTTTGATAGGTATTTCCAGATTGCCAAGTGTTTCAGGGATGAAGACTTAAGAGCTGACAGGCAGCCTGAGTTTACACAGATAGATATTGAAATGTCATTTGTGAATGTTGATGACGTTCTCACTGTAAATGAAGGTTTTATAAAAAGAGTGTTCAAAGAGGCTATGGATATTGATATTGAAACACCAATAAAGAGGATACCATATCAGGAAGCAATGGATAGATATGGCTCGGATAAGCCTGATATAAGATTCGGATTTGAATTAAAAGATGTATCGGATATAGTTGCCGACTGCGGTTTTAAAGTATTTGCCGACGCAGTTAAAAACGGAGGGAGCGTTAGAGCTATAAATGCAAAAGGCTGCGGAGCAAAATTCAGTAGAAGGGAAATAGACAGCCTTGTTGAATTTGTAAAGATATATAAAGCAAAAGGTATGGCCTGGATCGCAGTTGAGGAAAATGAACTTAAGTCCGCTATAACAAAGTTTTTAAGCGAAGATGAAATAAAGAGAATCCTTGAAAGGGTTGAGGCGGAACCCGGAGACTTGATATGCTTTAGTGCAGACAAGAATGATATTGTGTATGACTCCTTGGGGCAGTTAAGGTTGGAGCTTGCCAGAAGGCTTGATATTCTGGATAAAAATGAGTATAAGTTTGTCTGGGTTACAGAGTTTCCGTTATATGAGTATGATGAAGAAGAAAAACGTTATGTGGCAAAGCACCATCCATTTACATCACCTATGGATGAAGATATTGATTTCCTTGAGACTGATCCCAGCAAGGTACGTGCAAAAGCATACGACATTGTATTAAATGGTGTTGAAATAGGAGGAGGAAGCATAAGAATACACAGTCAGGAACTGCAGTCCAAGATGTTCGAGCTTCTTGGTTTTACTGAAGAAGAAGCGTGGGCTAGATTTGGATTCCTGCTTGAGGCATTCAAATACGGTACACCTCCACATGGTGGTATGGCTTATGGATTGGACAGGCTTATAATGATTATGGCAGGCAGAAACAGTATAAGGGATGTCATCGCATTCCCTAAGGTTCAGAATGCTTCGTGCCAGATGACTAATGCTCCGGACGTAGTTGAGATTAAGCAGCTTAAAGAGCTCCATATAAAGTCGGAAGGCTAAAGTGTTTAAACCCTGTTAACAAGTCTATATAAGTTCATATTAGTAAAACTATTAATAAATAAAGGGACGGGTGTAAAATCCCGTTCTTTTGTAGTATAATATTTAGATATAGGTTTACCATTAATTATGAAGCTAATTAATTAATTGGAATTGTTCAAAATTTGTTAATAAAGTGGTAATATGTTTTAATTACAATATAATTTGTAAGGATTACACAATTAAATAAATAGCGGCTAACAGTTTAATTGTAATTTCAAAATACATTCTTAGGAGGGGTTATTACGTTTAAAAGTATTAAGAATCCGGCTTTAAGGGAAGTTCTGGACTGGGGAGTTCATATTGCAGTTGCAGTACTTATTGGCTTTTTGATAGTTGCTTTTGTTGGTCAAAGGACAATTGTCAGTGGATCTTCCATGGAGACTACATTGCAGGATGGAGATCAGCTTATCATTGAAAAGATTAGTCCTAAGATAGGCAATCTAAAATATGGAGATATAGTTACAATTGATGTCAGCGATATGAATGGCGTTGACAGGAGTCCTATCATAAAGAGAGTAATTGGTGTTGAAGGAGATAAGATAGAAGTAAGGGACGGCAAAGTTTATCTAAATGGTAAGGCTTTAAAAGAGGACTACATCAATGGTGATTTTACTGATAATATAAGAGAAGAATATTGTAATTTAACGGTCAAAAAAGGGCAAATTTATGTTTTAGGTGATAACCGTACACCAGGAGGAAGCCTAGACAGCAGAACCCTTGGGCCATTTGACATATCAAGGGTAGGCGGAAAGGCCATATTCAGGTTCTGGCCATTTGATAACATGGGAACACCTAAGAAGCATGGGGCACTGTATCAGGATTAATAGTAACCCGGGTATTTTATTATTAAGGAATTACTTTATATTAAGACATATTGGAAAGTGTTTTGTAGTATTCTTATTACAAAGCACTTTTTATTTATAAGATACATCCTAGCGGGATTTGTTACAGATAACTGTAATAGATATTTGTCACTTTTACCCTATATAGATTGTTTATGAGTATTTCAATTTGGGTACAAATAAAGCACAAATACAAAAATAGTTTCTTTTTATAGAATAAAACTAAAATGTCTTTAGTAAATTTAATATGTATGGCTATTTCAAAAAACAAAACATAATAGCCGAAGGTCTTATAAATGTGGGTTTTTGCCTTTTCAAGCTATTGACAATTGTAAAGTGAAAAGTATAATAGGGTATGTAGAATAAAAGTTATTTATACTCTATTGATAGCAGAATATTACATTGGAAGGATCGAATGGATATTGAAAGTTTTGGTATAAATAAGTTGTGGGGTTGGTCAAATGAGGATTGGAATACCTAGGGCACTGCTTTACTACTATTATTATCCGGTATGGGTTACAATGTTTAAGGAGCTTGGTTTTGAAATTGTAATTTCGGATGATACCAATAAGAAAATGATAGATGAGGGCATTAAGGTTACTGTACAGGAAATATGTGTACCCATTAAAATATTTAACAGCCACGTTTTAGATCTCATTAAAAATGGGGTAGATTATATATTTATACCCAGAATGGTTAGTATAAAAAAATATGAAACATTTTGTCCCAAGTTTTTGGGATTGCCAGATATGGCCAAAGTTATTTTTAAAGACTATGGTGACAGGATATTATCACCAAAAATTTTGAATAAAAATGAAAATATAACTAACTTTTCTAGTTACAAAGGGATAACGTCTAAACTAGGCATTGCTCCGTCAAAGATGAAAGGTGCTTTAAGAGCTGCTGACAGGGAGTTTGAAAAGTATAGAAGCTTAAGTCAAAAAGGTTTTACTCTGGATGAAATATTAAACGGAAAAACTTCAGATGAGCCTTTTAAAAATACTTCTCCTGATGCCGTGAATATTGGTGTTTTAGGATATGTATATAATATATATGATAGTTTTATTTCTATGGATATAATTTCGAAATTCAGAAGTCTAGGTGCAAACATTGTTACATTCGATATGCTTTCAGAAAAAGATATATATAAACATATGGAACATCTTAAAAAGCAATTATTCTGGACATTCAGCAACAAGCTGCTTGGTGCGGGACTATATTTTCTAAATGAAGACAGGTTCGATGGTATAGTTCATATAACTGCCTTTGGATGTGGTCCGGACTCGTATATCGGAAAAATGATGGAGCTGGATTCTGAAAAAAAACACAAGCCGTTTTTGACCATAAGGGTTGATGAGCATACAGGAGACAGCCATTTGGTAACCAGAGTTGAAGCTTTTACAGATATGCTTAAGAGAAGAAAGATGCCACAGTTTGGGAGAGTTTCAGTATGAGAATATCTTTTCCTCATATGAGCCCGGTTATAGTGTATAAAAAACTTCTTGAAATGTTGGGGCATGAGGTAATCGTTCCTCCCAAGCCCACTCAAAAGACATTTGATCTTGGTGTTAAGCATTCACCTGAGTTTGCATGCTTCCCTCTTAAAGTAATTTTGGGTTCTTATATTGAATCCATAGAGATGGGGGCAGAAGCAATAATTACCTCGGGAGGCCATGGGCCATGCAGGGCCGGTTATTACGGCGAATTACATGATAGAATACTTAAAAACCTTGGCTACAAATGCGATATAATAGTTATAGATGCTATTTTTCCACACTTTTGGGATTTTACCAAAAAAGCATTAAAGATAGCTAACGGTACATCTATATTTAAAATAGTAAAAACATTGAAGGTTGTTTATAAACTTTCCTATGCCATAGACAGGGTTGAAAAGAGAATTGAAAAAATGAGAGCCTATGAAATTAATGAGGGTGATTGTGAAAGGGCATGGAATAAAATTCTTAAGGTGTTCGACAAAACAAAAACCATAACTGAAATTGAAGAGGCAGGGAAGGAAGCTAACAGGATGCTTGATGGAGTTCCTGTTATCCAAGTGGAGGAAAGCAATAAAATACGAATTGGTATAATTGGTGAAATCTATGTAGTATTGGAATCATCAGTAAATATGGAAATAGAAAAAATACTGGGAACACTTGGTGTCGAAACGGAAAGGTCACAGTATCTTTCCGATTGGATTGAGCATAACATAATACCAGGTTTTATTCGGGATAAAAAGATAGAAAGCATAATAGAACAGGGTGAAGAGTTTATTGAAATAGAGATTGGCGGGCATGCTCAGGAGAATGTAGGATATATTAAGCATTTTAAAGAAATGGGCTTTGATGGAATAATTCATTTGATGCCTTTTGGCTGCTTGCCTGAGTTGGTAAACCAGAGCATTATACCTAACATAATCGAAAGGTTTGATTTGCCTGTTCTTACCATTCCTATAGATGAACAAACAGGTAAAGCCAATAATCAGACCAGAATTGAAGCCTTTGTTGATTTATTAAGAGGAAAGAAGCAACAGAAGATTTGCAAATAGGTTAATCCAACCAGTAGAAAAGGGGTTCGAAATGAAAGAGGTATATATTGGTATTGATATTGGGTCAGTAAGCACAAATATAATAATAATTGATAAAAATTTCAATGTTGTTTTTGATTACTATGCAAGGAGTAACGGACAACCTCTTAATTCTGTAAAGGTTGGACTCACAGAGCTGAAATCAAAAGTCAATGAAGATATCAAGGTTAGGGGAATTGGAACAACAGGGAGCGGAAGACAGTTAATAGGTGCAATGATCGGAGCCGATGTTGTAAAAAATGAAATAACTGCTCATGCTGCAGCCACCTTGCATTATGTTCCCGATGTTCGTACAATTTTTGAAATCGGAGGGCAGGACTCCAAAATTATTATACTCAAGGATCAGGTAGTGGTCGACTTTTCAATGAATACTGTTTGTGCTGCCGGTACAGGGTCTTTTCTGGATCATCAGAGCGAAAGGCTTAAGGTTCCCATAGAGGAGTTTGGAGACTTAGCTCTTACAGCACAGAAGAATGTTAGAATAGCCGGAAGATGCACTGTATTTGCAGAATCCGACATGGTCGCTAAGCAGCAGTTCGGATTCTCAAAGGCAGAAATAATAAATGGACTTTGTGAAGCCCTTGTCAGAAACTATATAAACAATCTTGGAAGGGGAAAAGTACTTGTGCCTCCATTCGTATTTCAGGGAGGAGTAGCAGCAAATAAAGGTATAAGAGCGGCGTTTGAAAAAGAAGTAGGTCATAAGGTTATTGTACCTAAATACTTTAATGTTATGGGTGCTATAGGTGTTGCGATTCTTGCTAAGGAGCATGTTGAACAAACGGGTGAACCTACTGAATTTAAAGGCTTTGATGTTATAGAGCTTGATTATGTGCCGTCGAGTTTTGAGTGTAACGATTGCTCAAATTTCTGTGAAGTCATAAAGGTCGAGATTGATGGGAAAATTATAGCTGCATTAGGTGATAAATGCGGCAAATGGACTAATTCGTGTAACCCAAGCAAGAGAACTCAAAGAAAAGTGTCGGCTGTAAAAAGCACCGAATGAGGTAAAAACACCCATCATATTGTATTTTGGGCTTTCTTGTTGTATAATGTAACGTGATTTTTATAACATGAAAAATGCTTCATTATATATATATTTAACTATAAAAGTATAACTATAACTTCTACAATTTGTATCTTTGCCGTACATTTATAGTTTAGAGTCAAATTAAATTGGGAGGTCTATAGCAGATTATTTATATCTGCATAATGCTATGTATAATACAACTATTTACAATTTAGGAATTGATATTGGTTCCACAACTGTAAAAATTGCAATATTAGATGATAAGAAACAGATTTTATTTTCCGATTATATGAGGCATTTTGCCAATATTAAGGAAAGTCTTTGTGAGCTTATCAATAAAGCTCACAAAAAATTAGGTGATATAAAAATAGCAGCAATGATTACGGGCTCAGGTGGTCTTTCGCTTTCCAATCATCTTGGCGTACCGTTTACCCAGGAGGTAATTGCAGTGTCCACTGCATTGTCTACTTTTGCACCTAAGACAGATGTTGCAATTGAACTCGGTGGTGAAGATGCCAAGATCATATATTTTGAAGGCGGGAATGTTGAACAGCGAATGAATGGTATCTGTGCCGGTGGTACGGGATCTTTTATTGATCAGATGGCGTCACTTCTGCAGACTGATGCTGCAGGTGTTAATGACTATGCAAAAAATTACAAAGCCATTTATCCTATTGCAGCAAGATGTGGGGTATTTGCCAAGTCGGATATTCAGCCTTTAATGAATGAAGGTGCTACAAAAGAGGACTTGTCAGCTTCAATTTTTCAGGCTGTTGTAAATCAGACAATCAGCGGACTTGCATGCGGTAAACCAATTCGCGGTCATGTAGCATTTTTAGGAGGACCTCTTCACTTTTTATCCGAGCTTAAAGAAACATTTATCAGAACTCTTAAATTAGATGATGAGCACAGGATTATACCTGAAAATTCTCATCTGTTTGCTGCAACAGGTTCTGCATTAAATGCAAATAAAGAAATCAATACCACCCTTTCAGCTTTAGAGGCCAAGCTTTCAGGTAAAATAAAAATGGAATTTGAAGTGGAAAGAATGGAGCCCCTGTTTAAGAATGAAGAAGATTATATTGTATTCAAGAAGCGTCATGACAGAAATACAGTAAAGCGTGGCAGTCTTAATGATTATAGAGGAAAGTGTTTTTTAGGAATTGATGCCGGTTCCACAACAACAAAAGCAGCCTTGATAGGTGAAGACGGGACACTATTATATTCTTTCTATAGCAATAATAATGGCAGTCCTCTTACAACAACAATTAATGCAATTAAAGATATTTATTCCAAACTTCCGGAAAATGCACAAATTGTACATTCATGTGCTACGGGATATGGTGAAGCTTTAATTAAAAGTGCACTTATATTGGATGAAGGTGAAGTTGAGACAGTTGCACATTACTATGCTGCTTCATTCTTCGACCCTGAAGTTGACTGTATCCTGGACATTGGTGGCCAGGATATGAAATGTATTAAAATTAAGAATCATACTGTAGACAATGTGCAGCTTAATGAAGCATGTTCATCAGGCTGTGGTTCCTTTATTGAAACCTTTGCAAAATCATTAAATTACAGTGTTCAGGATTTTGCAAAAGCTGCCCTATTTGCAAAAAATCCCATTGATCTTGGGACAAGATGTACAGTATTTATGAATTCCAAGGTTAAACAAGCTCAAAAAGAAGGTGCTGAGGTTGCGGACATATCGGCAGGTCTGGCTTACTCTGTAATTAAAAATGCACTGTATAAGGTAATTAAGGTTAGTTCTGCATCTGAACTTGGAAAGCATATTGTTGTGCAGGGTGGGACTTTCTATAATGATGCTATTCTAAGAAGCTTTGAAAGAGTTGCAGAGTGTGAGGCTATAAGACCTGATATTGCCGGTATTATGGGTGCATTTGGTGCAGCTTTGATTGCAAGAGAACGCTATGATGAAAGCAAATCCACAACAATGCTTCCTCACGATGAAATCAATAACTTGGAATTTACTACAAAAATGTCACACTGTAAAGGTTGTACCAACAATTGTCTTTTAACCATTAACCGTTTTAGCGGCGGAAGACAGTTTGTCACATGTAATCGTTGTGAACGTGGTGCGGGCGGTCAGAAAAATAAAGATAATATTCCAAACCTATTTGAGTACAAAGCCAAGCTGCTGTTTGATCGTGAAATCCTTACAGAAGAGGAAGCGGTTCGTGGAACTGTAGGTATTCCACGTGTTCTAAATATTTATGAAAACTATCCTTTCTGGGCGGAGTTTTTTAAGGAACTTAAATTCAAGGTGGTTTTATCGCCTGAATCAACAAGGAAGATGTATGAGCTTGGCATTGAATCAATTCCAAGTGAATCGGAATGTTACCCTGCCAAACTGGCCCACGGTCATGTTATGTGGCTTTTACAAGAGGGGGTAAAATATATATTTTATCCGTGTATTCCTTATGAACGTCAGGAATTCAAAGATGCACACAATCACTATAACTGCCCCATTGTTACATCTTATGCAGAAAATATAAAAAACAATATGGATGAGCTTAAGAATCCGGATATTTTATTTATGAGTCCATTTCTTCCATTTACCAATCTTAAGGTATTAACCAAAAGACTTGTGGAAGAGTTTGGCGGCCAGTTTAATATTTCAGTTGAGGAAGTAACACAAGCGGCTAAAATAGCCTGGGATGAAATGGAATTAGCTCATAAAAAAATTCAGCAGAAAGGGGAAGAAACCCTTAAGTATTTGGAACAAACAGGTGGTCACGGAATTGTTCTTGCAGGACGTCCATACCATATTGATCCGGAAATAAATCATGGTATTCCGGAACTTATTACATCCTATGGTATAGCCGTATTTACAGAAGACTCTGTTTCTCACCTTTCTAAGGTGGAAGGACCTCTTCTTGTTATGGATCAATGGATGTATCACTCAAGGCTTTATGCTGCTGCAGAATATGTTAAGCAACGTGACGATCTTGATTTGATTCAGCTTAACTCCTTTGGCTGCGGTCTTGATGCTGTAACCACTGATCAGGTATATGATATATTGGAGGATTCCGGCAAGATTTATACATGTTTAAAAATAGATGAAGTTAATAACTTAGGTGCAGCACGTATTCGTGTCCGTTCCCTTCTTTCTGCAATCAAAGTAAGAAAGCAAAGCGGAACCAAAAGAACAATTGTGCCTGCTAGATATGAAAGAGTACTGTTTACAAAGGAAATGCGTGACAATTACACAATTCTTGCTCCGCAGATGTCGCCGATTCATTTTTCTATTATAGAACCGGTCTTTAGGTCATGCGGCTATAATATAGTGCTTTTGGACAATGACGGCAAGAAGGCTGTTGATGTTGGGCTTAAATATGTTAATAATGATGCTTGCTATCCTTCTTTGATGGTAGTGGGACAGATTATGGAAGCGGTCTTATCAGGTAAATATGATTTATCAAAAACTGCAGTAATGATCACACAAACCGGCGGTGGATGCCGTGCCAGCAACTATATCGGATTTATCCGCAGAGCATTGCGTAAAGCGGGTCATCCGCATATACCAGTACTTTCGCTTAATTTGGTAGGGTTGGAAAAGAACCCGGGATTTAAAATCACACCAGAGTTGGGAATAAAAGCAATTTATAGCGTGGTGTTCGGGGATGTAATGATGCGTTGTCTTTATGCCACTCGTCCATACGAATTGGAAGAAGGATCTGCCAATGTATTGCATAAAAAGTGGGAAAGTAAATGTATAGAATTTCTAACAAAAAGCAAATATCCTTCATTTGCAAGGTATAAGAAGATTTGTCGCGAAATTATACGTGATTTTGATTCTCTGCCGCGTAAAGACATAAAGAAGCCCCGGGTTGGAGTTGTAGGCGAAATCCTTGTAAAGTTTATGCCAGCGGCAAATAACTATCTTGTTGATTTATTGGAAGCTGAAGGTGCTGAAGCTGTTGTTCCTGATTTGTTGGACTTTTTTCTGTACTGTTTTTATAACAGCAACTTCAAGTATGAAAAGCTGGGAATGAAAAAATCATCAGCAGTAAAGGCAAATGCAGGAATTAAGGCTATTGAATGGCTTCGTTCTGCTGCAAGGGAGGAATTTAAAAAGAGTACTCACTTTGATCCTCCTGCTCATATTGAAGATTTGGCTAAAATGGCTTCAGAAATTGTCTCATGTGGTAATCAGACCGGTGAAGGCTGGTTCTTAACCGGCGAAATGCTTGAATTAATACACACAGGTGCAAGCAATATAGTCTGTACTCAGCCATTTGGATGCTTACCTAATCATATTGTTGGCAAGGGTGTTATTAAAGAACTTAGAAGGCATTATCCGAAATCAAATGTTGTTGCTATTGATTATGATCCTGGAGCAAGTGAAGTAAACCAATTAAATAGGATTAAATTAATGCTTTCAACTGCATTTAAAAATCTTTAAAAAATAGTCTTAAACATAACAAAAAAGAAGGTGAAAACCTTCTTTTTTGAATGCCTAGGAAATTTTGATCATTCCTTAATACCTGCTTTTAGCTTCTGGCATATATTTTGTACGGCCTTTTTTCTTGCTCGTCTTTTTCTTTTCCAGATTATTGATGGATCTGTAGAAGAAAAATGCTAAAACAGCAAATCCAACTAAACTTCCTATTACAACCATGATCTGTGCACTCATTAGTGTACCTGCCTAATCTATAATATTTAAATTAAATTATATTAATATTATAGTGGCACAGGTTAAGTAAATCAAGTCCAGATAAAAAGATGTTTAAGTATATAAAATGGTAATAGAACGATAACAGGAATCCAATATACCTTTATGTATCAGAATGCTGTCAGGTTTTCCATGCTGAAGATGTTTAGTTGAGGATCATTATAGCTGCTTTTGTAAAATTTGAATTCTGTAAGAAGATTTTGATGACCGCAGCAATCGCAGATAAAATTTAAGCCGTCTAACTTTGAAATTTCCAATTCCGGTAGATTAAGAATAATAGCTTTGCAATTATAACAACGCAATGATTTAAAGCTGTACATAATAATTCCTCCTTGATCTAAGGCCCGAATTTAAATAAATACAATCTAAGCTTAACTTTTGAAGTGAATTAATGTAGGAACTATTTATTATTGAAATAAATACCCGATTAATTTGAAATCTAACAGGTTTGAAAAAGAATTATTACTATGACAACGCAATTATAGTATATAACAAAACTATAACATTGGAAATGCTTCGACAAAAAGTGCTAAAATACGACATAAAATTCACTGGAAATTAACACAGTGTTGCAAACGGAAACAGACAATAACTAAAATGGTAATAATGGAATGGGGCTTGGAATATTATTATAAAAAGCATGTACCGGAGGAAAAATGAAGACAAGACATATAAAAAACAAAAGTATATTTATTAAAAGTGTATCTAAAATTGCTTTATTTGTACTTTTATCATTTGCAGCTATTAAGGGAGGCACACTTGGAGGAAATTTGCTATCGAGATTTGAAGGTACATTTGTTGGCAATATAGATGTTCATAATTTCAAGTCCATGCTAAACAACTCGTTTCCTATTATTGATTCGGTTTATAACAGTGGTAACATAAGTGTTTCATTATATGGAGAAATCAAAGGTATGATCAGCAGGATATTTGGGTTTGATTTTAGCAGTCCTGAAACGGTATTGAATTCAAACTTGGTGATATTAAGCAATTATTATATTAAGGACTATCCTGACGTTTTGCTAAATAGAGAAAAGCAAGTCAAACTGGATTATTCCAATGATGAAAATGCTGTAGACAACGAAAAAAACGGGCTTTTGGTAGATCAGAGCAGTATTTATACCGAGGAAGATGAAGTGCCTGGCGGAAATAAAGAGAATAAGGATAATAAAAAAAATAACATAGGGAATCAATCTCAGGCCAAAATAGCTATTAATAATGATACAGATGAGAAAATAGCCATAAGTGAACTTCTGAAAGCTCCTATAAGTAAATTGACATCAAAAAAGGGGCCGAAGGTCCTTATTTATCATACTCATACAACTGAGTCCTATATTGATAAAATCAGTAACTTGAATAAAACTAATTTGCCATCATGGTCAAAAGACCCTCAAAAAGGTGTTGTAAGAGTAGGAGAACAACTGGCATCAATATTAAGGAAAAGCTATGGCATAGATGTAATACATAACGGCACCATCCATGATTACCCTGATTACAACAGTTCCTATGCGAATTCTCTTAAAACAGCATCAAGCATATTGAAAAGCTATCCTTCCATTAACGTTATAATAGACCTCCATAGGGACGGTCTTGCCGCACAAGGTAAAAAACTCAGGGCTGTTAAAGAAGTAAATGGAAAAAAGGCTGCCCAGGTAATGTTTGTTATGGGTACAAATAAACGTGGTCTTTACCATCCAAATTGGAAGGAAAACCTTAAGTTTGCATTAAAGCTCCAGGATACTTTAAATAAAATATGTCCAGGACTTGCCAAGCCGATTAATTTAAGCATCAACAGATATAATCAGCATGTATCCAATAAAGCAATAATAATAGAAGTAGGAGGGGATGGAAATCTGATGGAAGAATGTCTTGAGAGCACCAAGTACTTAGCACAGGCTATTAATGAAGTTGTTAAGAATTAAATGACATATCAAAATTTTTACATGTCTATTTAGTTGAATTTATGGGAAATATAAGTTTTGACAGACCAATACAATAGATTTACCGCTTTTAATAGATTGGCTCGGAGGAATAAAAATGAATAGAGTTGAAAAATTCAAAGAATTGAGAATGCGTAGAAGAAGATTAGTCTTATGCATTGTTCTATTTGTTTTTATCATCTTGGCTGGTTTTGCCACAGTAGATTATTCGTTAAACAGTATTATGAACAATGATAAAAGAATCAAGATGATTTCTTTTACAAGGACTAATAGGTCATGTATAAACATAGGAATAATGAATATAAATATGAATATAGATTTAAGGATTATAAATAAGAGCTGTGAGAAACTAAAAAAACTTTTAAAGCAATGAAGATGATATATTTTAAAGCGATTTAAAATAATTATAAAATAATGTGAAATTTAGCAAAAATATAATGAAAAATATTAATTATATGTTATAATAAGGATTATTGATTTTTAGTCATGATAAAAAATAACTTCCGCTATAAATTTTGCTCATGTGTTGACTTAACTCGTAAACAGCCGCTTAGAAAGCGGAAGTGATTTTTCATTCATGCCTTAGTAACTACATATCGGTATCTTTATTGCAAGTTTTTAAATGTTTTTAGTTTATACGCTCATTCTGGGAATTATGAAAGGTGGACTGTTTTTAAACATCTTTCCTTCTATAAGGAGATTTCAAAAATTTCCTTGGTCAATTTTTATTGTGGAGAGCAGTAGATTAAGCATTTTTGAAATCTCCAGTTGACCAGTTATTTTTTAGAAATCACCTATATTAATTCAATAAAATACGGGAGGTTTTTGAAATGAAAAAGTATGTATATTTATTCAGCGAAGGTAATGCTTCGATGAAAAACCTGCTTGGCGGTAAAGGTGCGAATCTGGCTGAAATGACTGGTTTGGGACTGCCGGTTCCAAGAGGGTTTACCGTTACAACAGAAGCTTGTACGAAGTACTATGATGATGGTAAAGTAGTTTCCAAAGAAATCGAAGAAGAAATCTATGCTATGATGGCAAAAACAGAGGAGATAGTCGGAAAAAAATTCGGTGACCCTTCAAATCCTTTTCTCGTATCTGTTCGTTCAGGAGCCAGGGCTTCAATGCCGGGTATGATGGACACAATTCTAAATCTTGGTCTTAACGATACTGTTGTAGAAGGCCTGGCAAAGCTTACTGATAACGAAAGGTTTGCATATGACAGTTATAGAAGGTTTATACAGATGTTCAGTGATGTTGTTATGGAAGTAGAAAAACCCAAGTTTGAAAAGATCCTTGATGCAGTAAAAGAAGAGAATAACGCTCATTTTGATACAGACTTAACTGCAGTTAACCTTAAAGAAGTTGTTAAGAGATATAAGGAGCTCTTTAAAAAAGAAAAGGGTTTTGATTTCCCTCAGGAGCCTAAGATACAGCTTTTAGAAGCTGTAAAAGCAGTTTTCCGTTCTTGGGACAACCCACGTGCCATAGTGTACAGAAGGCTTAATGATATACCTGGTGACTGGGGTACTGCAGTTAACGTTCAGGAAATGGTATACGGTAACATGGGAAATGATTCAGGTACCGGTGTTGCATTTACTAGAAATCCATCTACAGGGGAAAAGAAGCTTTATGGAGAATTCTTGATGAATGCACAGGGAGAGGATGTTGTTGCAGGTATCAGAACTCCTCAATCAATAGATCAATTAAAAGAAATCAATCCGGATGCATACAATCAATTTATCAATATAGCAGATACATTGGAAAAACATTATAGAGACATGCAGGACATGGAGTTTACCATTGAAAAAGGTAAGCTGTTCATGCTCCAGACAAGAAACGGTAAGAGAACTGCTGCTGCAGCGTTAAAGATCGCAGTTGATCTTGTAGCAGAAGGTATGGCAACCAAGGACGAAGCTGTAATGAAAGTTGATCCCAAGCAGTTGGATGCACTTTTACATCCTAACTTTGAGCCGAAGGCTCTTAAGGCTGCTGTTCCTGTTGCAAAAGGTTTGCCTGCTTCACCGGGAGCTGCGACAGGAAAGGTATATTTCGAAGCGGATGATGCGGTTAATGCATTTAAAGCAGGAGAAAAGAATGTTATACTTGTAAGACTTGAAACTTCACCGGAAGATATTGAAGGTATGCATGTATCACAAGGCATACTAACCGGCCGCGGAGGTATGACTTCACATGCTGCTGTTGTTGCACGTGGCATGGGCACTTGTTGCGTAGCCGGTTGTGGTGAAATCAAAATAAATGAAGAAGAAAGATATTTTTTGGATAAAAATGGCAAGAAGTACGTTGAAGGTGACTGGATATCCCTGGATGGTTCAACGGGTAATGTATACGGTGATAAGCTTCCGACTGTTGAGCCCCAGATGACTGGTGATTTTGCCAAGTTGATGGGCTGGGCGGATGAGATCCGTACATTGAAGGTTAGAACAAACGCAGATACTCCTCATGATGCTAAACAGGCAATGGAGTTTGGTGCAGAAGGTATAGGTTTGTGCCGTACAGAGCACATGTTCTTCGAAGCTGACAGAATACCTGCAATGAGAGAAATGATTGTTGCAAGAACTGAAGAACAGAGAAGAAAAGCATTAGATAAGCTCCTTCCAATGCAAAGAAGCGACTTTGAAGGCCTCTTTACAGAAATGAAGGGTTATCCTGTTACTATTAGATTTTTGGATCCACCGCTTCATGAGTTCTTGCCGCAGGCTGATGAAGATATTGCGGCTCTTGCAAAAGAGATGGGTCTTACATTTGAAGATCTAAAGGGTATAGTTGCAGACCTCCATGAATTCAACCCAATGATGGGTCATAGAGGATGCCGTTTGGCAGTTACTTATCCGGAAATTGCTGAAATGCAGACAAGAGCAGTTATAGAAGCTGCTATAAACGTTAACAGGAAGGGCATGAATGTTGTGCCTGAAATAATGATTCCATTGGTTGGCGAAATCAAGGAATTGAAATATGTTAAGGATGTTGTTGTGAAGACAGCAGACGAAGTTATAAAGAATGCAGGCGTTAAGCTTGAATATAAAGTTGGAACAATGATAGAAATACCAAGAGCTGCATTGACAGCTGATGATATTGCTAAGGAAGCTGAGTTCTTCTCATTTGGAACAAACGATTTAACTCAGATGACTTTCGGATTTAGCCGTGACGATGCAGGTAAGTTCCTTGATGAATACTATAATAAGAAAATATATGAATCCGATCCGTTTGCAAGACTTGATCAGACAGGTGTCGGTAAGCTTGTTGAAATGTCAGTTAAACTGGGTAAACAAACAAGACCTGATATTAAGCTGGGTATATGCGGAGAGCATGGAGGAGATCCTTCATCAGTTGAGTTTTGCCATAGAGTTGGCCTTAACTATGTTTCATGTTCACCATTCCGTGTGCCTATTGCAAGGCTTGCTGCTGCTCAGGCTGCTATACGTAAAGAAGGAGACCTTGGGCAGAAATAAAGGAATTTTCTGATGAAATAAAAAAGGGCAAGGGCGAAATAAATCACCTTGCTCTTTTACTTTTATTATGTATTATAATAATGTCGTTATCCAGCATAAAATGGGTGCAACAATAATTCCTGGAAGATAATTTGCTACCTTGATTTTGGTAAGGCCAATGATATTCAGTCCAAGTGCAATAATCATCAGAGAGCCTGTACAGGTGATTTCAGCAATAGCAGAATCATTTAATATAGGCTGTAAAAACTGTGCTAACAGAACAATAGAACCTTGAAATACCAAAACGAAAAATGCAGAAAATAATACACCGATACCAAGGCTTACACAAAGCATTGTAGACGATATAAAATCAAGAACCGATTTAGTAAAAAGCATCTCATTATCTCCTGAAAGTCCTGCATTTAAAGAACCTACAATTGTCAGTGCACCTATACAGAACAAAAGACTGGCTGTAACAAAGCCTTCAGCTACTGAAACAGATCCGGAAGAGGATTTGAATTTTTGACCAATCCAATCACCCATAGTGTTTATTCTTTTGTCGATATCCATCCATGTTCCTAGAATGGCCCCTATAACTATGGAAATTATAAGAATTAGTGTGTTTTTTCCCTTTAATGTTCCTGATATTCCAATGTAAATAGTGCATAAACCTATACCAAGCATAACCGCGTCAGTGAACTTTTTGGGAATCCCTTTCTTAAGCATAAGACCAATTAAACTTCCTATAATAACGGCTGCCGTATTAACAATTACACCTATCACCTTGTAACCCCCATTCTACATATCTACATAAGCCAATTAATCTCATATGGCATGACTAAGGTATTATAACACATATATGAGTTTATGTGAAATGCAATCGATTTAAAAAAATTTGAAGATTATCGAAGAACAAATTGAAATATAAATTAATAGATAATAATGTATATAATTGCATCATATCTATTTATAATACGTATTTATGAAATTTACCACTTGGAGGGGATTAAATGAAGAAAAACACATTGAAAAGTTTTTTGCTCACCATTGCAATCTCAACGCAACTTTTTAATTTCACTTCGATTGTATCGGCAGAGTCAGTAAATACAACACAAAAAAATGATGTTTCGGTTTCAAATCGATTGTCACAATTTAGCAATAAAGTAGGATCACTTAATTTTAATCTGATTGAGAAAACATTAAAGGAAGCTCCTGACAATAAGACTTGTATTAAAGCACCAATTGTTAAAATAACAGAACAAAACGGTAAAGCCTTATTAAGCTGGGAGCCAGTAGAAGGTGCAAAATTCTATAATATTAAAAGAGGAAATAGACCGGGAGAACTTGTTGAAATCGCATCCAATATATCGGAGAACGAATATACTGACACTACTGCTGTGGTTAACAGGACCTACTACTACTCGGTGACAGCTGATGATATTTCTTCAAATGAAAGCCCAAACTCCAATATCTTATTAAAATTATCAATTCCTCAGGTACCTGTTTTGTTTGGGGGATGGGAAAATGGATCCATACGGTTAAGATGGACTAAATCAACCGACCAGGAGGGATATGCAATATATCGAAGTACAAGTATGATAAATACTTTGGATGGAACCAGCAGCAAAGGACCATATATACTGCTTGGAGAAACATTGGATAATGAATTTACAAATAAGAATGTAGATGTAAAGTCTGAATATTACTATATTGTAAGGGCATATAACTCAATAGGTCAAAGCGGCAGTTCATATGAACTTAAAGTTTCAAAGGATACAACGCTTAATAATGACTTTATTCCTTATTTGGATAGTGATGAGGATGAAATTAGAAATGAAGAAGAACTTTATTATGGTACAGAAAAAGATAAAATGGATACAGACAGCGATGGCTTAAGTGATGGGTATGAGGTAAATATATCCGGCACTGATCCTACCAATGCCGATAATGACGGAGATGGAATATTAGACGGTGCTGAAATGATATTGAGCTCTAACCCTTGTAAGAAGAACACTATGCAGGACATTACCAAGTTTGCTGTGCGTCCAAACGGTAGTGTTGAGATTGTTGCGAAAGGAAAGGATAATCTTGCTGTCACACCTGTTTGGGTGAGAGTGTGTAAAAACATGCAGCTTAATGCAGTTCCGGGTATTATTGGGAGTCCATATGAAGCTTATATAGGAAACCTGTCGGGACTCAAGTCAAAAATAATTTTTAATTATAACAGTTATGATTTGGGAGGGGTCAATGAAAATTCTCTTTGTATCTTTAAGGTGGATACTGTAAATAAAAAGCTGGTCCCTGTAAAAGGAATTTCGCTGGATAAAATAGCAAAAACAGTATCATGCAGTATACAGTCATCGGGGATATATTTACTGGGAAATAATAAAATGCCCACTTCATATGGAAAGCTGGATATTGTCTTTGCAATGGATGATTTGTCCTTTATTAACGGACAGGAATATGAAAACAAGAGATTGGATTTTTTTAGCCAATTTTTAGATAGTGTTGTAGAAAGTCAAATCCGCTTTGGCATTTTAGACTTTTCAAATAAGAACAATTTTAATGGAAGCAAATTTATAAGCAAAAAAGCAATTATGGAATTACTTAAAAGTAGCGAATCAACCCAAACCGATGATACAGTTTTAACTTCTGATGAAACCAATCTTACAGAAGGATTGATGAAACTAAACAAATATTTTGAAGGTAATAATACTACTGGAAAAGCAGTTATTCTATTTACGGGTAAAAAGAATACAGGAGATAAAAATCAGGTTTTAGATATGGCGAATGTTCTTGCAAAGAAGAATATCAAATTATTTCCCATGTCATATGGGCAGAATGCTGATAAAGAACTGTTACAGGCTGTTGCAAATGCTACAAGGGGAACTTATTTTAATTTGGACAATGATGGGAAATATAAAATTAATGAGGTTGCCGACCAGCTAAAATATGTGTTGGAAACCTTGGCAATGCAGATATTTCCTCTCCAAAATATTTTGACCCAAAAAGTACCGACTCAGGTTAAATGTAAATCAGACTTCATATTAAAGCAGGAGGATTTTCTGCCTAAATCACATGAAGTACTTATGGAAAGATGCTATAGTCCAAATTTTTTAGAAAAACCACTGCTAAATGTGGGATTAGGGTGGAGGACATCATATGAATCAAAAATAAGTGGCATTTCAAATATAGTCTTAGTGAAAGCGGATAACGCAAGCCTGATAGAAAAACCAAGCAAGAGGGCTAAAGTTGTTGGGACCCTTCGTAAAGGAGAAACTTTAAAGTGGCTAAAAACATCAGGGAAATATGTTTTTGTGGAAATGCAAAGCGGCAGGAAAGGTTATATTGCTTCAAAAGATGTACAACTCATAAAAACCGGGATTAATGTGTTATATAGTTCAGGAGACCACTCGATTTTTCAGCTAAATGGAAATAAATTAGCTGCACCTCCAGGATGCACGGATAAACTTATAAAAACCAAAGATGGATATGAATTAATAAGAAAAGATAATTTGCGATATAAATATGAAAGCCTGCCTTCAGGTAAGCTTATCTTAGTAACAAACCCCAAAGGAAGTACATACAAGATTTCCTATAAAGGAGAGCAAATTTCATCAATCGAAACCGCCGGTGATAAGTTTGGATTTACATATAATTCCGATAAATCACTTCAATGTATTTATGATAATAATGATTTTGCAATTAACTATAAATATGGCCCGAAATGTGTTTTAGATGCAGTTTACGACACCGAAGGAAATAGTGTCACATATAGCTACGATAGGTTAAATGACATATACAAGATAAAAACAATATCTGATGCTAGTGAAAAAGAAACTTACATAAAACAATCAAAGGATAATAAAAATGCAATAATATATAATTATATTCCCGATGAGGATATGGGAAAAAGCGAGAGTGGAATAGGAATCCTATCTGAAAAATATGAGTCAAGAGGAGCAGGTGGTGCGGCCTGTATCGCAAACAATCCTCAGGATGCCGGGGGCAAGAGTTATGGCGCATGGCAGCTTGCTTCAAAAACAGGTTCTCTAGACGCTTTTTTAAAGTGGCTAAGAGATGACTTGGCATCAAATAATAATGATTCTCTTCAAAGTGTTGCAGAAAGTGTATATGGAAAGCTCTCAGATGCTAAAGCCCTGGATAATGGATTCGGTAATAATTTTGATGCTGCATGGAAAGAAATTGCGTTAAACGGCTATCAGGATTTTTTGGAAATCCAAAGCAGATATATAAAACTCAAGTACTATGACCGTGCAGATGCTGCTCTAAAGAACTATTACGGATTTGATATTAGTCAAAGAAGCCGGGCTCTTAGATCTGTACTGTTTTCAACAAGCGTTCAACATGGCACAGGTGTTGTATCACCCAAGGAAGTATATACATACCTAGGCTCTGTGCCAATTTTTAGAAAAGCATTAGAATCCGGCCTGGGAGTACCTGAGGGTAAGTTGGTTAATACCTCTCCTGGGACCTATGATTTTTCCAAAATTACAGATGAAGAGATTATTAATGCTGTATATGATGACCGCAGCAAATGCATGACACTGGAAGACATGCAGTATATAGTTACAAAACTATGGGGAAGGGCGGATGCCTCCAAGGTAATCCAGATAGTAAATATAATAAGGCAAGTATGCAAACAGATTGCTGAGCAATATGGAATTGAGAATCTGGTTTTGTACCACTTTTCGGGAAATGGACCAGATGTTCAGTCTGCAGTGTATAGAAGGTTATCTGTTAATGAACGGGCTGATGCTCTTAGGATGCTGCAAAATCCAAGAGCGCTTCCATAAAGGGGACTCTCGTGCTGTGTGGACAATTAAGTAAGTGATTAAATTTTACTTGCATATCTCCATAAAAACTTCATAACTTTAAGCTAAAATAGAATTACTTTACTTAATAGTAATTCTATTTTTATTGGCATCCTATTTGTGGCAATCTGTTAAAAGGTAAGAAAGGATGATATTTATGACTTTGTTTTTATTGATCATTGCAGCGATAATTATTTATTACTTCTTTATATATAAAGATAATAATAGAAGGAGTTTTTTTACTAACAATGAAAAAAGATGTCCGAATTGTAGAAACATAGTTGAAGAAAGTTTTAATGTATGCCCTATTTGTAAGGAAACATTACAAAAGAGATGCGAAAGTTGCGGGAAAAGAATAAATCCTATATGGAAGTATTGTCCATATTGTGAAAATCCAATTAAGAAATAAAGATATTATAGTAATTAAAAAGAGTGGGGTACAATGAAAAATAAAATAAGAATTAAAGTGTTGCTTGCTATTTTAATAATAGCTATCAGCCTTCTGCATTATTTTGGAGGAGATAAGGATTTGCCTATCCATAATTTTTATAGGCTTTTTTATTATATACCTATTATTCTTTCTGCTTTCAATTTTGGATTCAGAGGAGGTATTACTGCTTCACTGGCTGTAAGTTTAATTTATTCTCCTTATATTCTCCTTTCGCTGCAGGCTTTTAATGTCCAGGCTATTAATGAATTTTTAGATGTTATTTTATTTTTTACAGTTGGTGCTGTGACAGGGACGTTAGTGGAAAAGAAAAATTTTAATCTTGTTAAGCTCGATGAGGAACTTAAAAGGTACAAACTTCTTGAAAACTATACAAATAGCATTATTGAAAGTATCAGGAGCGGTGTAATTGCAGTGAATAACGATATGCTTGTAACCATGGTAAACCAAGAGGCAAAAAATATACTTGGTACAGGATGTGAGTGTATAGGGCAAAATTTTACAGATATTTTTGCCTTACACGATAAAGTTAAGGATAGTGTTTATAGAGCATTTAAAGAGAAGATATCTAACGAAAGCATAGAACTTATAATTAATAAGAATGGAAAGGAAATGATAATAAAAGTCAGTGTTTATCCGCTAAACTTTGAAAATGTTAAGAAAGGCTTGGTCATAATCATTGACGATATCACCGAGCTTAAAAAGATGCAAATGGAATTGATGCGCAATGAAAAGCTTGTAGCGATAGGAGAACTTTCAACGGGAGTTGCACATGAAATTAGAAACCCGCTCGGAATAATTAAGGCAATAGAACAAACAATGAAAAAAGAATTAAAAGACAATCCCGAAGCATTAAAGGAGCTTGATATTATAGATGAGGAAGTTGAGAGGGCAAATAAGGTCGTAAAGACACTTATGGATTTTGGCAGGCCGCCAAGAGGTGAAAAAAGTGTGTATCCTTTAGATTGTGTGGTTGAAGACGTTTTAAATATAACAAATAAATATATAACACAGCATGGGGTAAAGGTTATATTTAATAAAACAGGGGATACAAGTTCTTTTATTGACAGGGATCTCTTAAAACAAGCCTTTGTAAATATTATTTTTAATGCAGTGCAAGCAATGCCGGATGGAGGTACACTTGGAATTTCTGTTGTTAATATAAATGAAAACCTAATAAAAGCAGTTTTTGAGGATACTGGGATTGGTATTAATAAGGAAAGTATTGATAAAATTTTTAATCCTTTTTACACAGCAAAGAAAGATGGGACTGGTCTTGGGCTTTCAATAGTGCATAGGATTGTCAAGGAACATGGAGGCACAGTGAAAGTATCCAGCATTGAAGGGAAAGGAACAGTATTTGAGGTTATGCTTCCAGTAAGGGGGATCTAAATAGATGAAGAAAATTCTTATTGCAGATGATGAAAAAAATATGAGATGGATACTTGGTAAAACCTTGAGGGATGAAGGATTTACCATTGTTGAAGCAGCAGATGGGCAGGAGGCCTTTGAACTTTTTATTGATCAAGAGCCTGATATGATTATACTCGATTATCGAATGCCGGAAATTGATGGCTTGGATGTTTTAAAGAGGATCAAAATGATGGACCAAAGAGTTCCGGTTATAATGATTACTGCCCATGGGAGCACCGATGCAGCTGTAGAAGCTATGAAGCTTGGAGCTATTGATTACATTTCAAAACCGTTTGATATAGAAGAACTTAAAATTACAATAAAAAAGGCATTGAACATTGAAGAGCTTAACAATACTATAGACTACCTGAAAACACGCGTTAGTGAGGCTTATGATACTAGGATTATTGGCAGCAGCAAAAAAATGCAGGATGTATTTGATTTAATTGATAAAGTAGCAGATACTCCTGCAACGGTTCTTATCACTGGTGAGAGCGGTACCGGTAAGGAACTGGTTGCTAATGCGATACACAATAAAAGCAGTAGGAAGGATAAACCGTATATAAAGGTAAACTGTGGTGCAATACCTGAAACACTTATCGAAAGCGAGCTTTTTGGTTACGAAAAAGGTGCTTTTACAGGTGCACAAAGCCGAAAGGTGGGGAGGTTTGACAGGTCACAGGGGGGGACTTTGTTTTTAGATGAGATTGGCGAACTACCTTTACACCTTCAGGTTAAAATATTAAGGGTTCTTCAGGAAAGAGAGTTTGAGCGGGTTGGAGGGACAGAGGTAATAAAAGCTGATGTCCGTGTAATTGCAGCAACAAATAGAGATTTGGAAAAGATGGTTCAGGAAGGAACTTTCAGAGAAGATCTTTTGTATAGACTAAAAATTATACCAATACAAATTCCTGCTTTGAGGGAGCGAAAAGAGGATATTCCTCAGCTCGTTGACTATTTTATTTCCAAGTTTGTAAAGGAAATGAACAAGGAGCCTGTAAAAATGTATGAGGATGCTTTGAATATATTAACAAATTATGATTTTCCAGGTAACATTAGGGAACTTGAAAATATTATTGAGCGTTCGGTTATACTGGCTTCAGATGGGGTCATTACTGCATCAATTTTGCCAAAGGAGGTTGTTAAGGGAGCATATTCTAAAAGGGATATATTTATACTTCCGTCAGGGGGGATTTCAATCGAAGAAGTAGAAGAAAGCTTTGTCAGACAAGCACTTGATCTTGCAAAAGGAAACCAGACACAAGCAGCAAAACTTCTCGGAATATCCAGACACGCACTTATATATAGGTTGGAAAAGTACAAAATACAGTAAGAAAAGAGCTCTTGCCTGATGTTTTTATCAATGCCTGGGGATATAATGGTACTACTCTAGGACCAACGATTCAGGTCTATCCTGGTGATTATGTAAATATAAGGGTGTATAATAAGCTGCCAGAAGAAAATTTAATATAATTAAAGTGGGTGTTTGTTAAAGTGTTTTCTTTACATATACCCACTTCTTAACATAATATAGATTAATGGTCCTTTTGATATAATTAAAGTATTTGATATGCAAGGGCTTATTTTTTATCCATTAAATCTTTGATATATTGCCGCATTTCATCCTCTTCTATAGCTCCAACCCTTTTAGCAGCAATATTTCCGTCTTTATCTATAAAATAAGATACAGGAATAGCAGATATATTGTACTTAGATCCAATGCTTTGGTCGGAATCCAAAAGTACTTTAAAGCTATAATTGTTTTCATTGATAAAGTTTTTTACAGTTTCCTTGTCTTCACCTAAGTCGATTGCAAGGACAACCAGCCCTTTATCTTTATATTCCTTGTATAACTTTTCTATGGCAGGCATTTCTTTGCGGCATGGTGGGCACCATGTTGCCCAGAAGTTCAGATATACATTTTTTCCATGAAAATCTTTTAGTGATACTTTATTACCATCTAAATCAGATAATGTAAAGTCTATGGCTTTGTTAGCTTCAGTAGTATCATTGGAAGAAGGCTTGTTCTGAGATCCGGCTTGAGGGCTTTCTGATATATTGTTTATCCTTCCATTATCTTTCTTATAGTTCGTTGTAACAAATATAGCAACAACTACTAAAATTATTGCTGTACCCCAAATTAATATATTCTTTTTCATAATGTTTTACTCCCTCCTAAAGGTTAAAAAAGTTTAAGTAACGGCTAAGTATAGTGAGCTTGTTTGTAAAAATTAAAACGCCCATAATAATCATCAAAACTCCACTTACAGCAGAAACTGCAGGGAGAAATCTAGAGAACTTCTTAAAATACACTGAGAAATTACCAATTGCCAGTGCAGTTAATAAAAATGGTACGGCAAGGCCAAGTGAGTATATTGATAGTAATAAGATACCTTTTCCAATCGTGTCCTGGCTACCGGCATAAATCAGAATAGTTGAAAGTATCGGGCCTATACAGGGTGTCCATCCGGTGGCAAATGCCATTCCTATAAATATTGAGCTGACATTTTTACTTGTACCAAATGGAAGCAGTCTTTTTTCTCTGTACAGCATATTAATTTTAAATAATCCAATAGTATGAAGGCCAAAAATGATTATAATTATCCCGCCTACTTGCCGAAACAAACCTTGATTTTCTGAAAACAATTTTCCCAATGAACTTACTGATGCACCCATCATGATGAAAATTAATGTAAAACCTATAACAAACCCTACAGATTTATAAAACAAGTTAAATCTATCCTTTCCGGATGTTATATCAGTTACAGCAGAACCGGTAAGATAGCTTATGTATGCAGGGATCAAAGGCAGGACACACGGTGACAAAAATGAAAGCAAGCCTGCTGAAAAGGCCAGTATAAAGGATATATTTTCCATGTCGTAATCACCTCCTCCAGCTAATAAAACATACCCATTATTATTTGTTTTGAAACATTATGCTTATTCAAATGTTTTTTTAAAATTATAAATTATAGTCATGAAGAATTTATGAAGAATTCTAAAATGCATTGTGCAATTTGTAACATAGAGGTGTTCAGAATTGAACATTTATAATTTGTGATTTTAGCTTTTACATTTTCATAAAGCAAAACAGTGCATAGTTCAAACGTTTCTTATGTTGGCATGATTCTTGCTCTTAAATAATAGCAAGAAGGGAATGATATGCTGAAACAAGAGGGAGGTGATATAATGAGTAATTCAAATGGCAATTCAATATTCAAAATAATAGCAGCTATCCTTCTGGTGGCCATCGGTTTTTGGCTAATTTCAAATTTGCTTATTGGAACAGGTTTGGGGATAAATATAGGCTTTAGGAGCGGATATGGAGGAGATCATATGTATATGGGATCTGGAGCAGGTTATGGGTCGATGGGAATAATATCTTTTGTTTTGTTTCTATTAATTAAGATTTTGTTTGTACTTTTTATTGTTGGTTTAATTATCGGGATAGTTGTGGCTGTAAAGAAATATGTATTTACCGATGATGACATCCGCAAAATAAAGGGTACATTTTCAGGAAAAAAGGCTGATGCTGTTAAGAAGATATGTACAGATTGCGGTAAGGAATTAAATGATGAATGGAAGGTTTGTCCCGTCTGTGGAAATGCAAAAGAAACATTAAATTCGTAAAGGAGGTCATTGTTATGACTAATAGTGGAGTTTTGGGCAATACTTGGTTCAAGCTGGCGGTAGTTTCTCTTGTGGGTATCATTTTGATCTTTGCAGTTTTATGGGGAATAAACACGTTTAATGGGTACTATGGATATGGAAGTATGAATATGGGAAATGGATACCATAATGGAATGCAAATGCAAGGTGGAATGAATATGGGTAGCATGAATATGAACGGTATGAATATGAATGGCGGAATGCAAGGCGGTATGGGAATGCATGGAATGATGGGCGGTATGAACATGGGTGGAAATATGCAAGGCGGAATGGGTATGATGGGCGGCATGGGAATGCATTAAAATCTATCATATATAAAAAACCCTACTGGAAAACCGGTAGGGTTTTTTGCTTCTAGGAAATTATGGCTATTATGCAACGTAATTTCTCACGACATCGTAAAGTTTGTAAAATCACTTTGTGTATTTTCTACATAAAATCTTCATAAATTTTTGCTATTAATATCTAATGAGTAAAAAGTTTAAGATAGAGGTGAATTTATGCGAAAGACTATAAATGTTGCGATTATATTTATACTGGTTGTTATAACTGCAGCAGGCTCTTATTTTATCTATGGGCATTTAACGGGTAGGCATTCTGATAATGATATTATGCACAAGCTTGTAGAGAAAATTACAGGAAAAAAGAATGATTGTCAGGAAAATGTTAAAATGCTTCAAGCTGCTGCAAATAAGTATAGGGCAGAAAACGGTAGGTATCCTTTGCAAATTGAAATGTTATCAGGTAAATATGTTAAAGAGATACCTAAATGTCCAGGCGGTAATGGTTATTCTATTGATGCTGAAGGTATAGTATTTGAAGACCCTGAAAAAAGGTAAAATGATCTATATATAAATATATTTTTATATCTCCATAAAATCTTCACAAACGTCTGCTAATATAAGTTTAATAAATTTTTAAAAGGTGGTAGTGATATGAGTAAAAACAAAAACATGGATAAATCTAAAAAAAGTATTGTTATATTTTCCGGTATTGCAGTAGTATTACTTGCGGTGGCATTAATTATTGTCTTTAATGGAAAAAATAAAGGAGAAAACGAAATCGGTTCACCTGTGTCTAGTACAGCTGCCGACTTGGTAATTCCAAAGGCTGAAATAACTGAAACAGCTAAGTTTTATCCGCTTAAGGTAGAAGATACAAACATGGAAGTGCTAGCTGTTAAGGCATCAGATGGATCTGTTAGAACTGCTTTTAACACATGTCAGGTATGTAATGGCTCTCCAAGGGCTTATTATAAACAGCAAGGAGATGTTCTGGTTTGTCAAAATTGCGGAAACAGATTTAAGATGGACATGGTTGAGCAGCAAAGGGGAGGATGTAACCCTGTTCCTATTATGAAGGATGAAAAGACAGATGATGGTATAAATATAACAATACCAAAGGATTTAATTGAAAAGAATAAAGAGCTGTTTACTTCAAATTGGAAAACTCAATAATGCATTTTTTGAAATGTACTAAATAAAGCTTGAAAAGGTGGGGAAGTCCACCTTTTTCTATTTGAAAAGTAATTATGATATTACATTTCGCAGAGCAAAAATAAAATTGCTTGCGATTTTGCAACTCTTTATTTCCTACATAAAATCTTCATATTTTCCTGTTAGAATTATAAATATAAATCGAATATACGCGATTTATAGACCAAAGAAAATGTTTTGCTGTGATCTGGAAGTCTGAAATGATAATGGCAAAACATATTGTGAAATTTTAGGTGTCTGGAGGTATACTATGGAAGAAAGAATGATACAAAAAACTCTTCATATAGAAGGGATGACTTGTACCAGTTGCGAAGTGCGAATAGAGAATGTATTAATGAAACTTGACGGAATGAAAGAAACTAAAGCCATATACAGTAGTTCAAAAGTTTATGTTACTTACGACAGTGATAGACTTGATATTGAAAGAATTATTGAGACTATTGAGAAGCTTGATTATAAGGTCAAAAGTAAAGATTCATCTACAACTGATATAGGGGACCCAAAAAAGGAACCGGAAGCATCACCTGTCGCTAAAGAAAATAGAATGAGTCCGGGACAGATTATAGGTATAGGTGTTATAATATTGGCTTTGTACTTGATCATCAATAACACAGTAGGTTTTAATTTTATACCTGAAGTCAACCAGTCTATGGGATATGGTATACTATTTGTTGTTGGTCTTCTGACTTCACTGCATTGTATAGCAATGTGCGGCGGAATCAATCTATCGGTATGCGTACAGCATAAGGTTGGCGTTAATGACTACGGTAAAAATAGTGAAGAAAACAGCCAAGAGAAAAGATCAATAAGGTTTTCCAAATTGAAACCCAGTGCCTTGTACAATTTAGGCAGGGTTATATCTTATACTGTTATAGGTGGAATAGTTGGGGCCTTGGGCTCGGTAGTAAGCTTCTCTGGTACGGCAAAAGGCATAATTGCTATAGTATCAGGTATATTTATGGTTATAATGGGTCTAAATATGTTAAACATTTTTCCCTGGCTTAGAAAGATAAACCCCAGGATGCCTAAAATATTTGGGAAAAAGATTCATGGCAATACCAGCAAAAAAGGGCCTCTGGTTATAGGATTATTAAATGGGTTAATGCCTTGCGGCCCTCTGCAGGCAATGCAGCTATACGCTTTGGGAACAGGCAGTATGCTGGCGGGTGCATTATCAATGTTTTTATTTAGTATAGGAACTGTTCCTTTGATGTTTGGTTTTGGTGCAATAAGTTCACTTTTAAGCGGTAAATTTACGCATAAAATGCTTAAGGTAAGTGCAGTATTGGTCATGATACTTGGAGTGGTTATGCTTAATAGAGGCTTTAACCTTTCAGGATACAATATTGGTCTTGCGTTAGGGGCTTCATCCGGAAGCGGTAATATTGCAAAGATAGACAATGGAGTGCAGGTTGTAACTATTACCCTTGAGCCAGGAGGTTATACTCCAATAGTTGTACAAAAAGATATTCCTGTTAAGTGGATAATAAAAGCCGATAAAGAAAGCTTAAACGGTTGTAATAATGCCATAACTGCTCAGGAGTTTGGAATTGAGAGCGAGAAGCTGACTTCTGGTGATAATATTATAGAGTTTACACCTAAAAAGGAAGGAACATTTGTGTACACATGCTGGATGGGCATGATAAGCAGCAGTATTAAGGTTGTGCCCGATATCACAAAGGTTTCCGATGATGACATTAATAGTGCTGATGATAATTCCGACCAAACCGATTCTGTTGGTGGAGGATGTTGTGGAGCAAGCTCAAAGGCTACAAAATTTATCGGCGGTAATATTCCCGTAGATGATATTGCAATAGGTAAAATTAAGGATGGAGTTCAAGATGTGAGCTTTAATGTCAATGACTATGGTTTTTCACCTGCGGTTATAGTTATACAAAAAGGAGTAAAGACTAATTTCATAATTAATGGTGAACAGCTGAACTATTGCAACAATAGGCTTATATTTCCAGAATACAACTCACAGATGACTTTAAAAAATGGGGAAAATAAGATTGAGTTTGTTCCGGAAGGTAATTTTACATTTAAATGTTGGATGGGAATGCTAAATGGGTATGTAAAAGTAGTTGATGATATAAATAGTATAAATCTTGATGATATAAAAAATGAAGTTAAGGATTATAAACCTGCAAGCGGATCAGTTGGCGGCGGTGGCTGCTGCGGCTAAGTTATAGGGTTGTTAATATAGAAAATTTAAAGGATGTGGTGGTGTGATAAGAAAGGAATCTTTTAGAGTTTCAGGGATGACTTGTGCGGCTTGTGCAGCACGAATTGAAAAAATAATAAATAAGTTACCTGGTATAGAAAAGGTAAATGTCAACTTTGCTGTTGAAAAAGCAACAGTTGAGTTTGATGATATATCAGTTGATAGTGATAAAATAAGTGAGGCAGTTAAGAAACTTGGTTATGAAATTGAAAAGGAAACAGAACATGCAAATGCCAGAATTGAGCTTAAAGTAAGCGGTATGTCATGTGCAGCATGCTCGGCTAAAATAGAAAAGAAGCTTGGAAGAACAGATGGGATAATACGGGCTGCTGTAAACCTTGCTACAGAAAAGGCAAACGTTGAGTATAACCCTTCAAAAATAAAAGCATCGGATATTATTGGTGTGATAGAGTTTTTGGGATATAAAGCGGAGAAGGCTCAGGAAGTTGCTGCTGACAGGGAAAAGGAGCAGCGGGAGAAGGAAATTAAGAGGTTAAGGTTTGAACTTATAGCTTCCGCAATGCTGAGTTCACCCCTTATTCTGGCTATGGTAGTTATGCTTTTTCATATAGATATTGGATTTTTGCATAACGAGTATTTCCAATTAATAATAGCTACTCCGGTTCAATTTATTATAGGTTTTAGATTTTATAGGAATGCTTTTCATGCTTTGAAAGCTAGAAGTGCAAATATGGATGTTCTTATTAGCTTGGGAACATCGGCAGCTTATTTCTTTAGTATATATAATGCTTTCTTCCAGCCTCATAAGGAAGGTATGATGAAGGAATTATATTTTGAAGCTGCGGCGGTGATTATAACACTTATACTCCTTGGAAAATATCTTGAGGCGGTTGCAAAGGGTAAAACCTCGGAAGCTATAAAGAAGCTAATGGGGCTTCAGGCAAAGACTGCAAGGGTTATAAGAAACGGTATTGAAGAGGATGTATCTATTGATGAAGTAGTTGTTGGGGACGTTGTTGTTGTAAGACCAGGAGAGAAGGTACCCTGTGACGGAAAGATATTGGAAGGAAATTCATCCATAGATGAGTCTATGCTGACAGGTGAAAGCCTTCCTGTAGAAAAGAGGATTGGAGATACTGTTATTGGTGCAACAATAAATAAATTCGGTACGTTTAAATTTGAGGCATCAAAAGTAGGTAAGGATACTGCTCTTTCACAGATAATCAAGATGGTTGAGGATGCCCAGGGATCAAAGGCTCCGATTCAAAAAATCGCTGATCAGGTATCTGGTATATTTGTTCCTGCGGTTGTAGGTATAGCTGTTTTAACATTTTTGATATGGTATCTTGTAATGGGCGATTTTACTTCTGCAATGGTTAGTGCAGTATCTGTATTGGTAATTGCATGTCCATGTGCGTTAGGTCTTGCTACTCCTACAGCGATTATGGTAGGTACAGGCAAGGGTGCAGAAAACGGTATCCTCATTAAGGGCGGAGAACACCTGGAAACAGCCTATAAGTTAAACAGTGTTGTTCTCGATAAGACCGGCACCATAACAAAAGGACAGCCTGAAGTAACTGATGTAGTAAATTTAGGCAGTATGGGTAAAGATGAAATACTTAAGCTGTCTGCAATATCCGAAAAATCTTCTGAGCATCCTTTGGGAGTTGCTATATACGAAAAAGGAAAAAGCGTGTATGGTAATTTATCCGACCCAGACAAGTTTGAAGCTATACCTGGAAGAGGTATAAAGGCTGTTATCAAAGATAAGGAAATCTATATCGGTACTAGGAAGCTTATGACTGAAAAAGGGCTAAATGTAGCTGACATTGAAGTTACTATTGCAAAGCTTGAGGATGAAGGAAAGACTGCAATGCTCATGTCTGTCAATAACAGTATTGAAGCAATTATTGCTGTTGCAGATACAGTAAAGGAACATTCCAAGGAAGCCATAGAAGACCTTCAAAAAATGGGTATAGAAGTTTATATGATAACCGGTGACAACAAGAGAACTGCTAATGCTATTGCAAAACAGGTAGGCATTAAAAATGTACTGGCTGAGGTTCTTCCGGAAAATAAAGCAGAAGAGGTAGAAAAATTAAAAAGCCAGGGTAAGGTTGTAGGAATGGTCGGTGACGGTATAAATGATGCGCCTGCATTGGCTACAGCTGATATTGGAATGGCTATTGGCACAGGAACAGATGTTGCCATTGAGGCTGCAGATATAACCCTTATTAGGGGGATTTGAGATCAATACCAACTGCCATTAGGCTATCAAAGAAAACCATGGGTAAAATAAAGCAAAACCTGTTTTGGGCATTCATATATAATATAATTGGAATACCGTTTGCTGCTTTAGGCCTTTTAAGTCCTGTCCTTGCAGGTGGTGCAATGGCATTTAGCTCAGTATCGGTAGTAACAAACTCATTAAGCTTAAAAAGATTTAAAGTCCATAATAATAGTGGAACGAGTGAGACTAAGAGTTCTAAGAGCGGAGGAATACTAGCTTTTATATTGATATTAATAATAGTTGCAGGTGGTCTATACCTTGGGTATCATTATATATATAACAGAAATTCAACTGGAACTATGGCGGAACATGCCACAACAAAGGGTTTATCTAACCATGCAGGTGTGAGTAAAACAGCCAATCAGGAAAAACAGGTAAACAGTGTGCCTAATGATGAAGCTAAGCAGGATTACAGCCAAAGTACTAGTCCGATAACTACTGGTAATAACAATCAAAGCCATAACTATCTAAGCAATAATGGTGCAGAATATACAGCACAGGTGGAGATTGTTTTGAAGAATAAAGACAGTTTGGTAAAAGCAAAAAATAAGCTAAATGAGGCATTAAAACTAATAACTATGGATCCTAATGCACCTGATTTGGAAAAACAAGCCGCTGCAACAGAAATGGCAGACATGGGTACTACCTATGACCAGAATAAAATGACAAGACTTCATGAAAGCTTATCAAAGGAGTAGTAGAGCTGAACCTGCTGAATGATGATTTTACACAGCAAACAATAAACCTTGTTAATACTGTACAGGGATATGAACAAAAATAATATAACTACAGGAGGATTTAATTATGGCAAATGAAGTGAAAACCTTAAATGTTGAAGGAATGTCTTGCAGTCATTGTGAAAACAGTGTTAAGAAAGCCGTAGGAGCATTAAATGGCGTTGGAAACGTAACTGTTGATTTGAAATCAAAAAAAGTTACAATAGAATTCGACCCGGCAAAGGTTAATGTTGATATTATAAAGGATACTATAGAGGACCAAGGCTATGATGTCGTATAACAATATCCCTTAGTAATGAAAGCTCCTTAATTACAGATACCAAACTGTAAAGCTTTACAGTCCGGTATCTGTTTAATAGGGCTTTGTTTTTATTTAATAGGGCTTGCTTTAGACAAGTGTAAAGAAATATTCACTTTTAATGTATATGTTACGAAATATTCCTTGGAGGTTGATGAGATGATTAGCTGTGGGAAAAAGATTTTAGTGGTTGATGATGAAAAAAAGATTGTTGAAGTTGTAAAGTCTTATCTTGAACATATCGGATATGAGGTTTGTGAAGCATACAATGGTAACCAGGCACTTAATTTGTTTGAGAGAATAGACCCTTCTTTAATAGTTTTAGATTTAATGCTTCCAGATATGTCGGGAGAGGAAATCTGCAAAATAATTAGAAAGCAATCAAGGGTTCCCATAATAATGCTTACTGCCAAGGTTGAAGAAGAGGATATCCTTAAGGGACTTGATATTGGTGCTGATGATTATATAACCAAGCCTTTTAGCCCAAAACAGCTTGTTGCAAGAGTTGGGCGGTATTAAGGAGAACATCCGAAGATCCTGTACCTCTTTCGAATATTATTTCATTTAATGATGATCTGGTAATAGATAATCTGAAATATGAAGTGAGAAAAAATAACAGTATAGTAAATCTTACACCTAATGAATACAAAATTCTCATGACTTTAGTAAAATACCCAAAAAAGACTTTTACAAGAGAAGAACTTATTTCAATAGCATTAGGAGAGGATTTTGAAGGCTTTGACAGGACTGTAGATACCCATATTAAAAACTTGAGGCAGAAAATAGAAACTGACCCTAAATCACCAAAATATATTTTGACTGTTCATGGCATAGGATATCGATTCGATGGAGAATAAACAAGGGAAAAAAAGGGGGAGGGAACGTGAAATATAGTTTAAGAGTCAAACTATCCTTTTCGTATGCACTTGTTGCACTTATAAGTGTGGTGCTTATAATGGCTATAACAAACTTGTTTCTTGATAAGTATTTTAGGGAATATGTCAGGCACAACCAAGAACAAAAAAACAATGATGTTATATCGTCAATCAGCCATCAGTACCAGGATAATGGAAAATGGAATATGGAAATGATAGAGACTATTGGTGTAAGAGCACTTGAAAATGGACTTATTATAAAGGTTAAGGATAAAGATGGAAATGCAATTTGGGATGCAACAGTCCATAACAATGGCATGTGCCAGAGGATTATAGAGCATATGGCCCAAAATGTAAGTAGCCGTTATCCTCATATGAAGGGAACATACACTGAGATACCATATGCTATAAACAGTGGATTTGCTAAGGTCGGTGAGATCCAAATCGGTTCATATGGTCCATACTATCTGAGCGATAATGACCTTGCTTTCATAAATACATTAAATAAACTCCTTATAGGAATAGGAATTTTCACAATGTTATTTTCACTTGTATTGGGAAGTATAATTGCCAGAAGACTAAGTTCTCCTATATCAAGAGTAATAAGAAGTGCACAATCAATAGCTAAAGGTTACTTCTCCGACAGGGTTTTGGAAAGGTCAAATACAAAGGAAATTTGTCAGCTAACATCAACAATTAATAATTTAGCTGGGACCCTTGAGAAGCAGGAAGTATTGAGAAAAAGGATAGGTGCAGATGTAGCTCATGAGCTTAGAACACCCCTTGCAACATTGCAAAGCCATATGGAAGCAATGATTGATGGGATATGGAAGCCTGATGCTGAGCGACTGAAAAGCTGCCACGAGGAAATAATCAGAATTAATAAAATGGTAGGAGATCTCGAAAAATTAGCAAGATATGAAAGCGAAAGTCTTGTTTTAAATAAAACAAGCTTTGATATATCAGAGCTTATTTATAGAATTGTTTTAAATTTTGAACCGGAGTTTAAAAATAAGGATATCAAGCTTGCTTTTAATGGTGAGAGCGAAGAGGTTTTTGCGGACAAGGATAAAATCAGCCAAGTAGTTATTAACCTGGTATCAAATGCTTTAAAGTATACACCTGAAGGTGGTGTTGTAAACATAAGTGTTAAAGGGGCTGAAGATATTACTGAAATAAGTGTTAAGGATAATGGTCCAGGTATACCTGAAGAGGACTTGCCATTCATATTTGAAAGATTTTATAGGGCGGATAAATCCCGAAACAGGCTTACCGGAGGCTCCGGTATCGGGCTTACAATTGTGAAAGCTATTACAGAAGCACATAAAGGTCGTATTGAGGTTCAGAGTAGAGTAGATTATGGCACTGAATTTATTCTTTCGCTGCCAAAGGAAACAAATCAAGATGAATGAAAATTGATTTATTTTTAAATTTTATACTTTCTTATGAAAAAAGTAGATACAAAAAAATAAAACTTCATGTTAAAACCGCTGTAGGAAAAAATAATATAAGAGACCCTCATGATGTTTTTACTAAGAAAACATTAAGAGGGTCTCTATAATTTACCTCTGTTTTGCACAATTGATTTGACCTGTTATCAATATTGAATAAAAGAAAGCAGGGAACAGGCTTTCCATCGTTTTTGTTTCAATATAGCCAGAATGTATTCATTAATCTCCATAAAATCTTCATATTTACTTTGTATAATTCGTTTATAAGCTTAATACGTTCCATAAATGAAAGGGGGCTTAACTAGATGAATAAAAAGATGATAACAATATTGGTTGTGCTGGCTATTATTGTGGTTATTGCTGCAGCAGCATTTGGTGTTCATCATATGATGACTGGGCAGATGTAGTCAAAAATTATTACAAGGTTATTTATGATAAATAAGAGTTATTATTTGAAATTCAGTAAAGGGGTGAGTCACGAATGAAATTTTTAAGAGGTGTTTTAGTGGTTTTTCTAGTAACCATTATTGTAGGAGGACTAGGGTTTATAGGGTATATAACCTTGTTTACTAATCATTCAGGTCATAATAATACAACAGTAACCGCAAATACTGAGAATACAAACCAGTCAAAAGATACAAGCAAAGATACAATGGCGAACCATACAGGTATGAGTCAAAATGCTGATAACAGCCAGCAATCTGGTAACTCAGCAGGATTAAATCAAGCTAATACTATTTTACAAAATAAAGATAGCTTAAATAAATCATTAACAGCACTTAACGAAGCAATAAGGCTTATGACAGTTGACCCATATGCATCTGACTCAAATTCTGACAAAATGGGTAATATGCAGATGAAAGATAGCTCTCAAGCCCCGGTAACGCCAATGCCACAGGGTGATACAAAAGCTAATGCCCAATCTAATCCTACAGCTTCTGGTCAAGGAGGAAACAATACTACTGTTAATATTTACCCTCAAGCTGATGCGAATCAATCTACTCAGTCAACCACCTCTCAGCAAAATAATGTGATTATGCAGAATATGGGGACAGTCTACGATGCAAACAAGATGGAGCAACTCCATAATGGTGTATACAAAATGTCATTAGGCATGGCACTTTTAAATCAACTTCAAAATCAATTGGTAAGCCAAGCTGAAAATGCAAGTACTAATACCCAGGACTTGGTTCAATACTATACAAACCAATATAGCTTGACAGTGCAAAATAAAACTAAATTGACACAGGCTCAAAATTATATTAATGAGGCTGCAAGTCTTGTTAATATAAATCCCTATATATCATCTTCAGGACTTGTCTACGACAAGGAAAGAATGAATCAGATTCATCAGAGTATTTATAAATTAGCTGAAGGGGTAGCTTCTTTGAATCTGCTTAGTGATGACTTAACAAGGCAGTCAATAATATTGTCAAATACAGCACAGACCTATATATCAAATATAACAACTGCTGGCCAAATGAGTCATACCGCTATGTCACAAGGGGTATTTGGAGGTTTGTTTAGTAATATTAACATCAAGACCATTGTTAATACAGTACTAGTTATATTTGTTGTTGTGTTAATTCTAAGTATCCTTGGATTTATTTTCAGTCAGTTAAAATCCACCAAGAAGATTGACCAAAACTTCAAATCAGGGAGGTGCAATTAAAATGTATGATAATATAAAAAATGATCCTATTTTGAAGACAATTGTTATAGTGGCTTTATCGATAGTGGGTGCTTGGCTGCTGATAACAGTAATAGGATGGATAATGACCTACAGTATGAATAATGGGATTTTCAGGAGCAGTATGGTGGTTGGCACCGGATATGGATTAGGTATAACAGGTATATTGTCATTACTTATAAAACTTCTTCTATTTATTTCTGTTGTAGGAGTTATACTTGGAGTATTCATGTTTTTAAGGCATAATTACTCGAAGCAAATAACTGAAAAGTTGGAAACATTAAAGACAAGTGATAGGGCATGTATTAGCTGCCCTAATTGTTCAACTAAAGTATCAGAGGGATTCAAGTTCTGCTCCGGTTGTGGTGAGAAATTAATAACTGAATGTGCATCATGCGGTGCAGAACTTAAGGCAAAGTGGAAATGTTGCCCTAATTGCGGAGCTGATAAGTTATGAGTATTAGATTTGATTTTGTAATGCATTGGCTATGGGCAATTGTATGGGCACTGCTCGCAATAAGCGGATTCAGTATGGTTGGGCAAAATACGGATGGCTATTAGATTTTGATTATGGAACAGCAGACTATATACACAGGATATCAGCAGCAATATTTGTTCTTTTAACTTTTATATCAATGTTTTATGAAGTGTTCAGAAACATCAGGAATGATACATCAAAGCTGGCATGGTTTATTTTTGGACGAAGCGGATATCAGCTGTTTACCTTTATAACAACACTAATTTTAATTATAACCGGTGCATTGATATGGATATGTAATGAGTTTGACATGGGAGCTGTGGGATTTGCACTTTTAATCCATGAATATATTTCATATATAGCTCTTGCAAGTGTAATTTGGCACATATATAAAAAATGCCATGCACTGATATGGCCAAAGAAAAAAGCCATTGAGGAAAAGGTAAGGTTATAGTAAGGAGAAGAAAAAGATGATGCAAAAAACATGGTTTAAGATTTTCATATGGTTTTTAGCAAGTTTCTTCTTCTTCCTTGCATCTGGAGTGGTTATTTCGATTTTTAGACCTGGCCCTACCGAAGCTGAAGTGATGAAGTTTATGATGGGTATGATGAGTGCTATGAATAACTCAATGATGGGAGTCGCAATGAATCTTGAAAACCATAGCCCACTAAAAAATATTCTTATAATGTCTTCTTCACTGACACTCCCAATTATTGTACTTAGCATCATCATAGGTTTACTGGTTAGGAGTCTTAAGAGGGGTGACAAAAATGTTTGATAATAAGAGGATTAACTTTTGGAGGCTTTGCTTTGTATTTTCAGGTCTAACAGTAATCACACTGGTTCTTCTTTGGAGTTCACCTAAGCTTCCCAAAGCTCAAATGATGGATGCAAGTATGGGAAATATGATGAAACAGATGCATTTAGAAGGAAAGACAATTTATGATTTATTTAGTTCCCAAAATGGTCAGAGTCAAATGAAGGAAAACATGATGGAGATGCATTCGCACCATCAAGGCCAATCGCCGGTAATATATAAGCTTAATTATCTTTCAACAGCAATAATATTTATTTTGCTTCCCTTCATTATAGGAGGGGCGATAATACTCACAATTGTGTGGATTAAGTAGAGGTGGTGGAAATGAGTATTTTAGGTTCTGTAAGTCAGATTTATATGTATATTCTTCTTAGTCTTTTATTTTTAGGTTCAGGATTTGCTCTTTGGAGTTTTATAAATTCTATTGTGAACCAGAAAAAACAAAAACCTGAAGTTGTGGATAAGAAGTTAAATCCTAAAGTTATTGATAAGAAGATAAATGAGGAAAGCGGGTCAAATAAAAACAATGCTATTGAAAAAATAATTGGAGGGTTTGTAATGAATAATAACGGGTGGTTAAAATTGGCAGTATTCTCCTTTGTAGGTATCCTTGTAAGCGTAGTGGTTTTAGGTTTTGTATCAACTACTGGTGCTCAAGGAGCCAATATTCATCAGCAGCATCAGCAGCAAGGTATGCAGCAAGGCATGGGTATGGGCAGCATGAATATGGGCAGCATGAACATGGGTAACATGAACATGAGTGGAATGAGCAGCGGCATGATGCAGGATAATAATATGGCAATTCAGCAGCAGTTGAACCAGATGCAGATGCAGTTAAATCAGATGCAGCAGCAAATGGGTATGATGAATGGCGGTATGGGTGGCTCACAGATGCAGCAAGGTATGGGTAACATGGGCATGATGGGCGGTATGATGGGTGGCATGATGAACATGGGAGGAATGAACGGCTCAGGAAGTATGCCAATGAATAACGGAAGCGGCAGTATGAGCGGAATGGGTATGATGTAGTTCCTGTTCTATAGTTAGGGTTGATTTAAAAAGCGAATCTTAGGGTTCGCTTTTTAAATGCTTGGGAAAATCGGTGGTAAATTAGTATTAGTATTTTAGTTATCTATAGTAAACTATTGTTGATAATCCGGTAAAAGGAGCAGTTCTTACAAAGGATACACTTCTTGTGAGGCCGGGTGAGAAGTACGTGGTGGCATTTAAAGCAGATAATACGGGAAGATGGGTGCAGCACTGCCATGAGCTTCATCATGCGGCAGGAGGAATGATGCAAGCGATTGAATATACTGATTTTAAAGCAAATTATATACCGGACCCGAATAGCAAGTTTAATAAACCGGAATAGCTAATTTTTAACTTCCTCGCTATGAAAATCAACAATATTCGTATATATTGTTATGTTTTGATAAAAAATAACCATGAAGGATTAAATTGAGGAGTTGGTTATGTGAAAATTTTTAGCAGGATCTTAGCGGTATTTATTATATTGGTTATTGTCGGAGGTCTGGGGTATTTGGGTGGAATACTTTTCTTACACCTATGAACCACTCTGAAATGAATAAAAATCCTGGCACTCAAGGACAAAATCAAATGCCGCATGATCAGACTTCGGGACAGCAAACTCCACAAGAAAATACATCAAAAAATACTCAACTTAATACTATAGCTGTACAGAATAGAGATAAGCTCAATCAGGCCATTGGTACTATAAATCAAGCTATTGATTTAATTAGCATAGATCCCTATTCAAAAGCTACTTTGCCGCAAGCCAACATTAATAACATGCAAATGGGAACTAATCAAGGTCAGGCCGGACAGGGGACTGGAACAATAAATATCTATCCTGGTGGGAACAGCTCAGTAAACATAGCACCAAACGGTAATAACACAACGAATAATCAGGCCACTCCAGCTCCAAATAATCAGGGAACTGTCAATATGCAGCAAAACCAAAACTATGTATTTGATCAGGGCAAGCTGGAACAGCTTCATACTGGGATATTTACACTTTCGCAGGGAATAATGGTGATCAATCAGTTAAATGATGATCTATTGGCACAGTCGGTAATAGTCGAGCAAAATCCACCCAATTACGATACTTATGTAGCAAGATATAATACTGCAATACAGAATAGGGAAAAACTATATAACGCAATAAATAAGTTAAGTCAAGCATCTATTCTCGTAAATGTAAATCCCTACGCTTCATCAGTTGGATACTCATATAGCAAAGATGCGATGGGACAGATACATCAGGGGGTTTATAAGCTTGCACAGGGGATGGCCATGCTCAGTAACCTTAGTGAGGAATTTACCAACCAAATGGTACAAGCCTCCATATCGGTTCAGGGCACTACAGGTGCATCCAGTCATACAGGTATGATTAGTGGAAACCAGTGGCTTAATGGGCTATTTGGAAATGTTAGTATGATTACAATATTTAATATTATTCTTGTTGTATTAATGATCGGATTGGTATTAGGTGTACTAGGTGCGATTATGAGTATGCTAAGAAAGAGCGATAATAAGAAAAATCTAGATGGAAATCCCGATAAAGACCCCAATGTAATTTGAAAGGGATATTTTTAACATGTTAACAGGAGGTGGGAATATGGATCACATGGGAGGAATGAACAATATGGGAGGTTATGGAACTTCAATTGACACATTTGTAGGAGGCCTGTTGATTCTTTTAGTCAAACTCCTTATGGTTATCTTGGTAATTGCTGTAATTATTGGTGTTGGAGTGTGGATTAAAAACGCTTTCTTCAAAAATGCCAATACCAATAAGCTTATACAAGTAATAAATAATGACCCTATTTTAAAAACAGTATTGGTTATAACTATTGCAGTTATTGGAGTTATATTTCTCCTTGCACTCCTTGGCAGCTTTACAGGTTCAAGTTTAATTTTAGGCAGCGGTATGAGTGAGCATGGTGGTATGATAGGAGGGTATAGTTCGGTCCTAAGTATAGCAGGCCTTTTGTACCTCCTAATAAAAGCTTTGTCTTTTGTGCTTGTGGTGTCGCTTATTCTTGCTTTGGTAGCCTATATTAAGAAACAGGCGGATCAAGGAGCATTCAAATTTATGAAATCAAACGATCAAGGGACATCAGGTGAAACAAACTCATCTAAAAAACCAGAACCTGGGGATAATACGGGTAACCTATAGAAAAGGAAGTATTGAATATGAATAATGTAAGATTTGATTTTATTATTCATTGGCTCTGGACGATTGTATTTGCGTTATTGGCGTTAAGCGGACTGGCTATGGTTGGTGCTCAATATGGATGGATTCTAAACTATGATATTGTATCTGCAGATTATGTTCACCGGGTACTGGCGGCTGTATATGTACTGCTTACTTTCATATCCATTGTCATTGAGGTGATACGGGGCATAAAAAGTGATGAAAAGAAGCTTACCTGGTTTATGATTGGAAAGAGTGGTTACCAGCTATTTACTTTTATAACAACACTCATTTTCATTATTACCGGAGCCATTATTTGGGTATGCATGGACTCAAATATGGCGGTGGTTTCGTTTGCTCTATATGTTCACGAAAAGCTTACTTACATTGTGGTTGCAAGTGTCATTTGGCACATATATGTGAAGTGTCATGCACTTCTTTTGCCTAAAAGACCAAGTTCAAAAGAGAATGTTTCTGATAAATATAACTAAATGAATAATATTATTTGCGAAAGATGCTAAAGGAATGGAGAGGGGTTTGGCAGTTATGATGCAAATGCGGTGGTTTAAAATGTTTATCTGGATTATGGCAACTTCATTTTTCTTTATGTTATCTTCAACAATAATATCTTATTTAAGCCCGGGACCCACAGAGCAGCAGGTCATGATGTTTATGCAGGGCATGATGGGAGCAATGCATAATTCTCTTATGGGGCTTTCTATGTCAATAGAAGAAGATTTTGACTTGAAACACCTTATAGCAAATGCTTCAGCTATCACCATTCCGCTGATATTTATTAGTATTATTTTAGGATTGTATATAAGGTATCTAAGGGGGAGACGAAATAGTGGATAAAAAGAAGCTGCGTTTCTGGCGGCTTGCGATAACCTTCGTTGAAATTACAATTTTAGCACTGATAGTATCTTATGGATATGGGTACAGAAAGCAGGCAAGCATGATGAATAAGACCATGGGAAATATGATGAGTTCCATGCATCTTGGAAATATTACTCTAAGTGACATGATTAAGGAGCAAGAGCAGATAGAGGGATTGCAGGAGCAAAACCAGAGTCAGAGCCACAACAGCCACCATAGTCAAAGTGATAGCTTTTTAACAGCAACTCATTATCTTACAACGGCAACAATTGTTATCTTGCTCCCTTTTATTATAGCAGGGTCGGTGTTTCTTGCAATTATCTGGCTCAAATAGGTAGGTGGTAAATTGACGATTCTTGGAAGTGTAGGAACTTTATATATCTTTGTATTAATCCTGCTGCTAATTGTAGGGGTTGGACTTGTAGGAATAGGTTTTTTTAGTTATATTACAACCCCAAAACAGAAGGGTGTAAAGTCTAATAAAAATACGCAAATAGAAAAAGGAGGTTCATTCATGCAAAACAATGGGTGGCTTAGACTTTCAATGTTTTCACTTATAGGAATAATTATTGCAGTTGTAATACTAAACTTTATAAATCCAGGGAGTAACATGACAGGACATGGTAATATGCAAATACAACCAGGAATAACCATGCAAGGCGGCATGGGAGGTATGCAGATGCAGGGTGGTATGAGTGGAATGGGAATGATGAACATGAGTGCTCCAATGGGTATGGATACAAATACTATGATAATGCAGCGTTTAAACCAAATGCAAATGCAGATAAATCAGATGCAGCAAATGATGACAAATAACATGGGTGGTATGCAAATGCAGTCTATGCCTCAGGGTGGAATGGGTAATATGGGAGGTATGGGAATGATGAACATGATGCCTATGGGAGGCATGTCCGGTGGTTCCTCCGGTAGCATGAGCGGAGGAGGTATGGGGATGATGTAAATAAGCTAAGCCGGGATGCAAGGGCTAGTAATATGGATAGGAATTACCAGTCCGGAAAAGGAGGTGATTTAATGGAAGCACCATGTATGAAAGTTAAATGCGGAGTTACAAACTGCACTTACAATAAAAGTATGATGTGCTATGCCGATGCACTTGAAGTTAATGCAATGGAGGGTAAACATAAAGCTGATATCAGTGACGAAACTTGTTGCACAACCTTTAAGGACAAGGAATAGAAAATCTAATGCTGGAATAACCCTAAATCAAAAGCATATAAAAAAGAAAGCTATTGTGGTAACATAATCGCTGTCTTTTTTATATATTATTAATAACAGCTATATATAGAGTAAGGAGATGTTAGCATGAATATCCAAGTGGATATGAAACATATCGCAAACTATGTGATGAATCATGCAAAGAATTATCCTAATGAGGTATATTGGGCAAATGTAGTTGATCGTCCGTCTGAAAGAGTCTATCTTAAAACTTATAGCTATGGGCCTGATTATACTCCGGCAACAGTTTGGAAAACATCGGCACAAGTAGATACCGATGGGTCGCCAATAAATTACCCTCCACCACACGATCCTAATACCAGTTTAATGTATGGAGATCAAGCAGTAAATGCTGAGACTATTCCATATATTGTACTTCCTAAAAATAATAAAAACAATGTTATGCTGGGAGATATAGGAATAGTAATAGATACAACTACTGGAAAAAGTGTTTATGTAATATATGCTGATAAAGGCCCTGCAGGAAAAATCGGTGAAGCTTCAATAGCAATGCATGCAGCACTAGGGTTCCAGTATAAAACCAGTTCAGGTAAATTTATTGGTCACGATGACTTAGATCTTGTATATATAATGTTTCCAGGCAGTGGTTCGAAGTGTGGATATGGTTATGGAAAACCTATTCCAACAGCTGCACAAATAGCAAATTGTGCAATACCTTATTTTAATGCTTTGAAAAAAACTACATCACACTCTTCGTAAAATTTGCTATCAGTAAATAACTCCTTCTTGGCAAAATTAATGATATTATCTCAAGAAGGAGTTGCATTATGAATACATAAATAAGGAATAAACAAAAACCACAAAAAAAATATAGGCTGGGTTATAAAGAGAATTATGTAATAAAGAGATACAATATGTTATAATGTGTTAGAATATGCTATAATATACATCAATTAAATAACATTTTATATCTAAATTGAAGAATTAAGTAATATATAGAGTCAATATGATAAACTTGGTATGGATATTTTTTACGATTACCTGTTGAATTGGTATACTTGAGTTGAAAGGAATTATTTTATGTTAGGAGTTACAAAACTACTATGTGGGACTGAGAATTATGGGGACAAGCTAAGGTATGTGCCTGGGGCTGGAAAACAAAAACATGGTGTCAGTAATGGGTATGGTCCGGTGGTAGCATGGAATTGCACCAGAACATGCAATTTAAAATGCATGCACTGCTATTCACAATCAGAGAATAAGAAGTACGATGGTGAACTAACAACTGATGAGGCGAAAAAATTAATAGATGACCTTAGTGATTTTAAAGTTCCGGTTATATTGATTTCCGGCGGAGAGCCTTTAGTTAGAGAGGATTTGTTGGAAATAATCCGATATACTAATACTCGCAGTATTAGATGTACCATTTCTACCAATGGTACATTGATCGATAGAGAACATGCAAAGAAATTTAAGCAACTTGGTGTTGGATATATAGGTATTAGTTTGGATGGAATAGGGCGGAGTCATGATGCTTTTAGGGGCGTTAGTGGAAGTTTTGACAATGCACTTAAAGGAATAAGAAATTGTATTGAAGCTGAGCAGAAGGTTGGACTTCGTTTTACTATCAGCAAGTATAACTATAAATATTTAGACGATATATTTTACTTGATAAAGGAAGAGAAAATACCCAGGGTCTGTTTTTACCACTTGGTATACTCAGGTCGGGGTACTGACATGGTTAATGACGACATAACCCATGATGAGACCAGGTCGGCTCTTGATTTAATAATGAATAAAGCAATAGAACTAGGCAGCAGCACAGAAATCCTGACAGTTGATAATCATTCAGATGCAGTGTATCTATATTTACAGTCTTTAAAAAAATACCCATTACTATCGGATAAAATACTGTCACAATTAAAAATGAATGGTGGAAACCGATCTGGGATAGCCTTTGGAAATATTGATTCAGAGGGGTATGTCCATCCCGATCAATTTACGCAGCAGCATATCCTTGGTAATGTTAAAGAAAGGACTTTTTCAGAAATTTGGAAGGATGAGTCAAACGATTTGATGTCGGGCCTTAAGGAGAGAAAACCTCTTTTAAAAGGCCGCTGCAGTTTATGTAAGTGGATTGACATTTGCAACGGTAATTTTCGTGCAAGGGCGGAAGCAGTGACGGGTGATTTTTGGGCATCAGATCCTGCGTGTTATTTAAACGATGAGGAAATAGGCATTTAGGGGGAGAAAAACAATGATTATTTCATGGAATACCACAAATAAATGTAATATGTTTTGCAAGCATTGTTATAGGGATTCAGGGACAGAAGCCCAAGGTGAGTTGACTCTGGAAGAAGGAAAGGAACTTCTGAATGAAATAGCAAAAGCAGGCTTTAAAATAGTTATTTTTTCGGGTGGAGAGCCTCTTATGCTACCATATATTTTTGATTTGGTAGAACATGCTGTAAGTGTAGACTTACGACCTGTGTTTGGAACAAATGGCACTCTATTAAATGAAGAAACAGCTATAAGGTTAAAAAAAGCAGGGGCAATGGGAATGGGTATCAGCATTGACAGTTTGGATCGAAAAAAGCATGATGACTTCAGAGGCCTGGAAAACTCTTGGGATAAAACAGTTGCGGGCATGAAAGCTTGTAAAAAAGCCGGTTTACCATTCCAAGTGCATTCTACTGTTATGAACTGGAATATGGATGAAATAATTGATCTGACTGATTTTGCTGTAGAGATGGGAGCTGTTGCCCATCATATTTTTTTCCTTGTACCAACCGGCCGAGCTGTAAATATTGAAGAGGAATCCTTAAGGACAGAACAATATGAGCAGCTGCTTACTAAAATTATAATGAAACAGCAGCAGGTAAAAATTGAATTAAAACCCACCTGTGCTCCCCAATTTATGAGAATAGCCAAGGAAATGGGAATTAACCTTCGATTTGCCAGAGGATGCCTTGCTGGTACTCATTATTGTATTATCAGTCCCACAGGGGAGGTTCAGCCATGTGCTTATATTAATCAGTCTGTTGGAAATGTAAGAAAAACTCCTTTTAGTCAAATTTGGGCGAACAGTTCTATTTTTAATGAATTGCGGACTATGAATTATAAAGGTGGCTGCGGTAAGTGCAAATACAAAGTTGCCTGCGGCGGTTGCAGGGCAAGGGCAGCATTTTATAACAACGGAGATTTCATGGCAGAAGAACCGTGGTGTTTGTATAGGTCGGCAGTGGAGGAATAATTGATATGGATAATACAGATAGAGAACTTTTGAATTTGCTTCAAGAAAAGTTCCCGATACATAAGAGGCCCTTCCTGGTTTTAGGAGAACAGCTGGGAATTTCCGAAGATGAAGTTATAAATAGAATAAAGATGCTCAAGGAAAATGGCTATATACGTAGAATTGGAGGGATTTTCGACTCGAGAAGTCTGGGGTATTTCTCTACCTTGTGTGCAATAAGTGTGCCTGCACAGCGAATTGATGAGGTATCAGATATTATTAACGGGTACAGTTGTGTTACCCATAATTATATAAGAGACGGTGCCTTAAATATGTGGTTTACAGTAATAGCAAGTTCAAGAGAAAAAGTGGATGAAGTTTTAGAGGAAATAAGAGAAAAGTCTCAGATAAGTAGGATATTAAGCTTTCCTTCAGAAAAAATTTATAAAATAAAAACAAACTTCAATATTAAGGAGTAGAAATGCTAAACGATTTGGATAGAAAAATTATACGAATACTCCAAGAAGATATCCTATTGCAAAAGGAACCTTTTAAAGCAATTGCAAAAGATCTTGATATCAATGAAGATGCCCTTTTGGAGAGGATTCATAGCCTTAAGGAGCAAAAGATTCTCAGAAGAATTGGTGCAATCCTGCACCATAGAAAAGCAGGGTTTTCTCATAATGCAATGGTGGTATGGGTTGTTCCGGAAGAAAGATCCGAAGAAATAGGAAAGTTGATGGCATCATTTTCCCAGATAAGTCATTGTTATAAGAGAGTGACCTTCCGTGACTGGCCGTATAATTTGTATACCATGATACATGGACAGTCTAAAGAGGAATGCGAAGAGGTTGTTTGTAATATTGCAAAAATAACTGGAGTTAATGAATACGAAATATTATATAGCACGAAGGAATTGAAGAAGACTAGTATGAAGTATTTCATCGATTAAATTGGAAAGTTTTAATTCTCAAAAACAATTGCAGTTCTACAAACATTGCACATTTCTATTGCTTCAAATACCAGCAGTCATACAGCTCTTTAAATTATAAATCTTTTATCTTCATAAAATCTTCACAATTTTCTTATATACTATTATCAAATTATGGTTATAAGGATGTGTATCATGGGAAAATATTTAGCGTTAGTTGTTTTGGTGAGTGTCACATTAAGTTTGATACCTTTACAGCATGCATATGCTGATGGACAGATCACTGTCTGGTACAATGATAAAAAACTTGTGTTTGATGCAAAACCATATGCTAAGGACGGACGAACATTAGTACCCTTTAGGAAAATACTCGAGGAATTTGGGACTAAAGTTTCCTGGGATTCTGAAAGACAGGTTGTTATAGCCACAAAAAATGCTACCAAGGTATCTTTGAAAATTGGGACCAACTATGCATATGTAAACGGCAGTAAGGTGAATTTGGATGTGCCTCCTGAGATATCCGGCGGCAGAACATTTGTACCGCTCAGGTTTATTAGTGAAAACCTTGGTGCTGAGGTAAAGTGGGAAGGTTCTACTAATACTGTTTCCATTACATACAATAATAACTCATATAAATTGGGACAGGGAGGCACTTATAAAGACCTAAAATTCAGCATCAGTAAAATAGATACATCAAGTGAGCAAGGAGTCTTAAAAGTTATCGGTAAGCTTAACTTTGATGCTAGCAGTGCGGTATTGGAAGTCGCAGATGAATATGGTTATGTCTTGCCCGCGGATATTGCTATCACCGGTAAATCGGGAGGTATGAATAATATTGAGGGCAAGGTTATACTTCCTGGTTGTCATAATTTTATTAGCAAATATGTTGTAATAAAAAAGCCAAATTCAGAGAATAAGATTGTGAAAATAGCTGAATATGAAGTTTTATAATGAGTCTTAACATGAGCGAAATTTATAACGGATGTGTTATTTTTTGATCATGCCTAAGCATCTTAAGTGTCCTAAATAATTGCTGTAAAAAGTAAAGACTGGTATTTGATTATGCCAGTCTTTTTGTTGTTCTACATAAAATCTTCAATTTTGAGTGATATCCTTTTGTTAGTAACACTAGAAAGGTGAGGTCTTATGAATACAAGATTAGGAACTCAGATATCTCAAAATCAGCAATTGACTATTACACCCAAAATCATTTATGAGCTTAAAGTACTGCAAATGTCAAATATTGAACTAATGCAGTATATTACAATACAATTAGATGAAAATCCTTTACTGGATATGGAAGATTATGAATCGACTGATTTCGAACTGCAAAGAGATGAAACTGCAGAAGATAATATGTACGAAAAGGGATATGTAGATTTAGAAAGAAAGTTTTTTTCCGATTATGTAAGTAATCATCTTACTTTAAGGGATCATTTGCAGACTCAGATAAGAGAACTTTGTATCGATGCACAAATTAGGAAAATTGCGTTTTATTTAATTGAAACAATAAATGATTACGGGTATCTCAGTGTAAATATCAATGAAGTATCTTGTATTCTAGGAGTAGCTTTAAATAAAGTTAAGAAAGCACTTAGTGTTATACAAAAGTTAGATCCTGCAGGTATTGGAGCACGGAATCTAAAAGAATGCATTTTATTGCAGCTTAATCGTAGGAGGGAGTTGGATGAGAATATTAAAACGGTTGTTATCAACTACCTAGAACTGCTTGCTGAAAAGAAATATAAAAGTATATCAGAAAAGCTGGATTTACCTTATGAACAGGTAGTAGAAATTTATAAAAAAATTAAGAATATAGACCCAAAGCCTGGGTTAAAGTTTTCAGGCAATTATAATACAATGTATATTCAACCGGATCTAATTACTAAGTTCGTTAATGACAAATTCATCGTTTTGTTCATCAATGACGGGGCTATGAGTTTGAAAATAAACGAACATTATAGGTCTTTAATTAAAAATGAACAAAGCTCTATAGAAACAAAAAAATATATTAAATCAAATATTTCTAAAGCTATTGATGTTATAAAAGCTATAGAGCTACGTAAAAGGACAATATTAAACGTAGCAAACTGCATTATTGAATATCAGAACGATTTCTTAAAAAATGGGCATAAATTTCTGAGGCCTTTGTCTCTAAAAATGGTGGCTGATAAGGTAGGACTGCATGAGTCAACAATAAGCCGAACAGTTAATGGAAAGTATATTGAGACCCCTAGAGGAATCTATGAGCTAAAATACTTTTTTTCAACAGAGATTGATACTGTAAATGATTCTGGTATTGCAGCTAATGCTGTAAAAAAGGCTATAAGGAATATTGTTCAAAACGAGGATATTAGAAATCCATTAAGTGATGAACAAATAAGGAGAAAAATAGGGGTTGAGGGTATTAATGTTGCAAGAAGGACAATAGCAAAATATAGGGAGGAAATGTCTATTCTTCCCGCAAAACTTAGGAGATTATACTAGATATGCTATAATTGTTAACTAAGATGTTAATATTCTTATGCACATTTAAACAATTTGCCTAATATTATGTTAACAGGCGTAATAATAATAATAAACTTGCTAGATGCGAGAAGGTGTTATAATTATGGATTATAAAAGCCAAATCTTGTTTTGGACCAGTATAATGAGGGATCATGCAATCTTTCAAGTAAATGGACTTGCCCGAATATCCGGCTCTTCTAAATGGACTTTCATGCTTCATAGAATACAAAAAGATGTTATTATATGGGCTTTTAACATGCCAACTTCAGATGAACCTATCGCCAAGTATAATAAATCAGCAGATAAACGAAGCAACAGAATTTAAAGAATTTCTGACCATGCCTGTAAAGAGCGAAATCGATATCCCACTAGAGCTGGTAAAAAGAGTAAAGATCTGGCTATCGGATGGTGTTGTGCATGCATCGGCCCTTTCGTCATTTATAGACCCGGCTGAAACGATATTGTCAGATGATATATTAAGATTTAAAGAGAGTTTTAATAAACTTCTTACTAAAGCATCAGACATTGAAATGATGCTTATGAAAGTGTCTTTAGATGATGGGGCTTTGGAGTTTCTGAGTGAAGAAACAGTTAAACTGATGGAGATGTTTATCTGTTTCCTTGAGAAGGTCAAAAAACTCAGGATGTCTTGCAAGATTCTGGGTAGTGGAACACTGTCTCCCCTGATACCTGACCATTTTATAAGAGAACATAGGTACTTTATTGATAAAGTTAAAACTGTAAAAGTGATGTAAGTAATTTAATAAATAAAGCAAAGATATACTATTCCTTTTCAACTTCTTATGATTATTTTAGTATTTAGCAATTATTTGAATTTACTAATAATGGATACTTGATTTCCTGTGAAATTCTCTATATATTAAAAGTGGTTAATCAATTGTTATATTAAGGAGTTGATCAGGATTATGAAAGTAATAGCAATTAATGGCAGTCCAAGGGTAAATGGTAATACCAAACAAAGTCTTGAGATAGTTGGGAATATACTGGCTAAGAACGGTATAGAGGTTGAATATGTTCAGTTGGGAGGCATGCTTTTACATGGCTGCAGGGCATGCGGCGGATGCTTTAAAAGTAGAAACAAACGCTGTGTAATACAAGATGATAAACTAAATGATGTTTTGGAAAAGGTTTTTGATGCTGATGGAGTTATTATAGGCTCGCCAACTTATTTTAGCAATGTAACTACTGAAGTTAAGGCATTTATTGACAGATGCGGATATGTATCAAAGGCAAACAACAACCTGCTAAAGCATAAGGTAGGTGCTCCTGTTGTGGCAGTAAGACGTGCAGGATCAAACTTTGTTTATTCAGCTATTAATTTTTTCTTTGGCATTGCAGAGATGCCTATTGCAACATCAAGTTATTGGAATATGACTCTTGCAAGAGATATAGGTGAAGTCCAAAACGATGAAGAAGGCAAGCGTACCTTTGAAAACTTAGGCGAAAATATGGTTTGGATGTTAGAAAAATTAAATGGCTAGGCATGCCCCTAATATAACTTCCCGTATAATTTCGCTTTCTAAGTTAACTTAACTCGTGAACACACACTCAAAACGGTAAGTAATATTTCAATCATGCCTTAAAGTGTGTTAATCGTGATGTTATTGAAGAAGGGGCAAAATTATATTAAAAACCTATTGACATATATTTCTTCTGGGTTTAAAATATAAAACATACAAAACAAATAAGAATACTACGAAATAAAAATTTTATGGGGTTAAATACCCCATAAAAAAATATCTGAATTCCTAGTAAAACGATAAGAGTACTAATGTATTGCTAAAGGTCATATAACACAGGCAGATAAAATTTTTTTAGGAGTGATGAGAATGAGTATAAGAATCAAAAAACTAACAAAATTAAGATTTTCAACAAAACAAAGGTTTATAGCCGCCATTATGATTGCTATAGCTGCAGGATTTGTCGGATGTGGTGGAAATGAGCCTCAAAAACAGGGGAGTTCATCAGATACTAATCCTATTACACTTCTAAATGTTTCTTATGACCCTACCCGTGAACTATATCAGGAGTATAATACAGCTTTTACAAAGTACTGGAAAAATAAAACGGGGCAAGATGTTTCAATACAACAGTCACATGGAGGTTCCGGCAGCCAGGCAAGAGCAGTTATTGACGGAAACGAAGCAGATGTAGTTACTTTAGCCCTGGCTTATGATATCGATTCAATAAATAAAAATAAAGAAATAATTAATAAAAAATGGCAAAAAAGATTGCCTAACAATTCTACACCATACACATCAACCATAGTTTTCCTTGTAAGAAAGGGTAACCCAAAAAACATAAAAGACTGGGATGACCTTATAAGAGCTGATGTTGAGGTTATTACTCCAAATCCAAAAACATCAGGGGGAGCTCGCTGGAATTATCTTGCAGCATGGGGCTATTCACTTAAAAAGAATGGGAATGATGAAGGCAAAGCAAAGGAATTTGTCAAGGCAATTTATAGGAATGTACCTGTACTGGATTCAGGTGCAAGAGGCTCTACAACGACCTTTGTTGAACGTGAAATGGGTGATGTTCTTATCGCATGGGAAAATGAGGCGTTTCTTTCAATCAATGAGCTTGGAAAAGATAAATTCGATATAATATTTCCTTCAATAAGTATTTTGGCTGAGCCTCCTGTAACTGTTGTTGACTCAATAGTTGATAAACATGGAATACGTGTGGTTGCAGAAGAATATTTGAAATATCTGTATAGTGATGAAGGTCAGGAAATTGCTGCTAAAAATTATTACAGGCCCAGAAATGAATCGGTCGCAAAGAGATATGCTGCACAGTTTCCGAAAATAGAGCTCTTTACCATTGATGAAGTTTTTGGAGGCTGGAATAAGGTACAAAAAGAGCACTTTGATGACGGGGGAGTTTTTGACCGGATATACATAAAAGAATAAGACAGCAGCAGAGCCTTTCTGGTTATCTTTCAAAATATGTATTGAGGTGAGTTCATGAATTTGACAATAAGATCATTTAAACTAAAGCAGCAAAGTGTTATACCGGGTTTCGGGATAACAATGGGATTATCTTTAGTATATATTACCCTGTTGGTTTTGATTCCTGTATCAATGGTTTTTCTTAACAGTTCAAGTATAGGATCGGCGAAGTTCTGGGACATAGCATTTTCAGAAAGAGTACTTACTGCATTGAAAATTTCATTTGGTACTTCTTTTTTAGCAGCTACAATAAATGCTATATTTGGGCTTCTGATTGCGTGGGTTCTTGAAAGATATACATTTCCAGGCAAAAAGATAATTGATGGCTTGATAGATTTACCTTTCGCTCTTCCAACTGCTGTTGCAGGTATTTCGCTTACTGCTCTTTATGCTCAGAATGGATGGATAGGTAAGCTGTTTGCAACTATGGGAGTGAAAATATCTTATACTCCTATAGGAATTACAATAGCATTAATATTTATAAGCTTTCCCTTTGTAGTACGCACGGTTCAACCTGTTCTGCAAAGTATTGACCTTGAGGTTGAAGAAGCAGCTGCATGTCTTGGGGCAACAAGATTTCAAACCTTTCGTAAAATTATATTGCCAGAATTGATGCCCGCTGTAATAACAGGTTTTGCACTCGCATTTGCAAGGGCTTTGGGCGAATACGGATCAGTTGTTTTTATTTCCGGTAATATGCCGTTAAAAACAGAAATAGCACCCTTATTAATCAGAACAAAGCTGGAACAGTATGATTATGCAGGTGGGACGGCTATAGCTGCCATAATGCTCGTTATATCTTTCATAATGCTTTTGATTATTAATGTGTTCCAATGGTGGACCAGTAACAGACATAGATAGATGATAAGTAATGCCTTAGAAATAACTTAGGAGTGATAAATATGGCTGGAAGTATCCCCACTAAAATAAATATGATAAATCAGACCCGTAAAAAAGCAGCAAATGACACAAAACTTGTTGCAATTATCCTTACAGCAATTGCACTGATATTTTTTGTGGTAATGCTCTTAGTTCCGCTTATTTCGGTATTTCTCAAAGCTTTTGAACAGGGAGCAAGCGTGTACTATGCTGCAATCAGTGACCCCATGGCGATGAAAGCAATAAAGTTAACCCTTACTACAATAGCGATTGTTGTGCCCATAAATACCACATTTGGACTTATAGTGGCTTGGGCGGTGGCTAAATTCAAGTTTAAAGGTAAAAACCTGCTAATTACAATTATTGATTTGCCCTTTGCGATTTCTCCTGTTGTTGCAGGATTGATATTTGTTTTGCTTTTCAGTACCAGTCATGGCTTGTTAGCCCCGCTTCTTACCTCCCTTGGTATAAAGATTATATTCGCTCCTGCCGGTATTGTTATAGCCACCCTGTTTGTTACCCTGCCATTTGTAGCCAGGGAACTGATACCTTTAATGGAAGCCCAGGGAACAAGCGAAGAGGAAGCAGCACTTACTTTAGGAGCAAGCGGCTTAAAGACTTTTTGGCTGATAACCCTTCCAAATGTAAAATGGGCACTATTATACGGTATAATGCTGACAGCAGCAAGAGCAGCTGGTGAGTTTGGTGCTGTTTCGGTTGTTTCAGGTCATATCAGAGGGCTTACAAACACATTGCCTCTTCATGTTGAGATACTATACAACGAATACAAATTTTCTGCTGCCTTTGCGGTAGCTTCGCTGCTAACAATAATTGCAATTATAAATCTAATTATTAAAAACATTGCTGATTGGAGGATAAAGCAGCAATTAAAGAATGATTAAATTTTAACGGTGACGATGGAATGTTAAAGAAGTCTAAATATGGGGGAATGGTTATGAGCATTGATATTTTAAACATTACAAAGCATTTTGATTCATTTGAAGCACTTAGTGATATCAATCTTAAGATTAACACGGGAGAGCTGGTTGCTCTATTGGGACCATCCGGTTCAGGTAAAACAACACTTTTAAGAATAATTGCAGGGCTGGAATCTGCAGACAAAGGAAGTATTATTTTTGATGGTGAAGATAACACCCAAAAAAGCACACAGGATAGAAAAGTAGGCTTTGTGTTTCAGCATTATGCACTATTTAAGCACATGAATGTTTTTGAAAACATAGCTTTTGGATTGAAGGTCAGACCTTCCAAGCTGAGGCCCGGTAAGGAAGAAATTAATAAAAAGGTTCATGAGCTGCTTTCACTTATAAAGATGGAGGAATTGGCGAAACGTTATCCAGCACAGCTTTCCGGCGGTCAGAGGCAAAGAATAGCACTTGCAAGGGCGTTGGCTGTAGAGCCTAAGGTATTGCTCCTTGATGAGCCTTTCGGTGCCCTGGATGCAAAGGTAAGGAAGGACCTTCGCAGATGGCTCAGGAAGCTCCATGATGAATATCCCATTACGAGTGTTTTTGTAACACATGACCAGGAAGAAGCTCTTGATGTTGCTGATAGAATTGTAATTTTAAACAAAGGCAAAATAGAGCAAATTGGCACACCTGAAGAGGTATATGATAATCCTGTAAATCCTTTTGTATATAACTTTTTAGGAAACGTCAACCTTTTCCACGGAAGGGTGCATAATGGGAAAGTTGAGATTGGGTCAATAAAGCTTGATGTACCGGAACATGCTGAGACCAGGAATAAAAATGCAATAAGCTATATCCGCCCCCATGATATAGAAATAAGTCTTGAGGCAAAAGGAAATGAGTTTATTGCCGCAGAGATTGTTTTTATAAGGGCTGTAGGCCCTATTGTAAACCTGGAACTAAAGAGGCTTGACTGCGGGGATTATATTGAGGCTGAAATAAGTAAAGAGAAATACAGGAAGCTTGGTCTAATGGAGAAACAAAAGATTTATGTAAGGCCAAGGGATTTTAGGGTTTTTATACCCGAAGATTATGTGATTTAATAAATTTTTCAAGGGGGAAAAGAAATGAGTAAATTAAATCTAAATGAATTAAACCTAAAGAAATTAAACAATGATTTTATAGAAAAAAGTCCTGAAGATATTATAAGGTATATTATTAATGAAATAGGAAGCTCCAAAATTGCATTGGCATCAAGCCTTTCTATTGAAGATCAGGTCCTTACAGACATTTTGCTTAAAAATAATCCCAACGCAAGAATTTTCTTTTTAGACACCGGAAGGCATTTTCAGAATACCTATGACCTTATGGCTGAGACCATGCAAAGGTATAACTTTAATTATGAGGTTTATGCCCCGGAAAGCCAGGACTTGGAAGTCTTAGTCTCCAAGTTCGGCCCGAATTTCTTTTATGAAAGCGTTGAGCAAAGGAAAAAATGCTGTGAGATAAGGAAGGTTAAGCCCCTTAAGCGGGTTTTGAGTACCGTGGATGGCTGGATTTGCGGATTAAGAAGATATCAGTCACAGACGCGTCAGGAAATAGAAATCTTTGAGTGGGATATAAGTCACTCTATCTATAAAATAAACCCTATAGCATTTTGGACAGAAGACATGGTATGGGAATACATAAATAAGCATAATGTTCCATACAGCAATTTATATAGAAATGGTTTTCCGAGCATCGGATGCCAGCCTTGCACCAGAGCCGTAAAACCCAGCGAGGATGTTCGAAGGGGAAGATGGTGGTGGGAGAACCCCGATAAAAAAGAATGTGGTTTACACCTAAGATTGGAGGAGAAAATATGAATCATTTGGATAAGTTGGAAGCACAGAGTGTTCATATACTTAGAGAAGCATACAGGGAATTTAAAAATATTTGCATGCTCTGGTCTATTGGAAAAGACAGCACAGTACTTCTCTGGCTGGCTAGAAAGGCATTTTTCGGCCATGTTCCCATACCGCTTGTACACATTGATACTCACTATAAAATACCCGAAATGATTAAATATAGGGATGATCTTGCATTAAAATGGAAATTGACCATGGTATACGGCGAAAACAGTAAGGCATTAACAGAAGGAAATACATTTCCCAATGGGAAAATTGACCGCATCAGCTGCTGCCAGTCCTTAAAGTCGGAAGCTTTAAAGAATACACTGTCCGGTGAGTGGGATAGATATGTGATGGATCTTAAAACAGGTAAATATATACCTGATACAAACAGGGAGAAGTACACAGGAGTTATTGTAGGTGTTAGGGCTGATGAAGAGGGAAGTAGGTCAAAAGAACGTTATTTCTCTCCAAGAGATAAGGAAAATGACTGGGATGTGGGTGATCAACCGCCTGAATTCTGGAACCAGTTTAAGACGGATTTTGCTCCAGGGACCCATATAAGGATTCATCCGCTGCTTGATTGGACAGAGCTGAATATTTGGGAATATATCGAGAGGGAGAACATACCCATTACTTCTTTATATTTTGATCAGGGTGACGGTAAACGTTACAGATCCCTAGGGTGCTATCCCTGTACTTTACCGGTTGATTCAACAGCAAAGAATGTAAGCGAAATTATTGAAGAATTAAAGAGCGGTAAATTTGCAAATATAGCTGAAAGATCAGGTCGTGCTCAGGATAAGGATGACGGTGGAGGCCTTGAGACATTGAGAAGGGGAGGGTATATGTAATATGGAAACTAGAGAACAGATGAATATTGTTATAGTTGGACATGTGGATCACGGCAAAAGTACTGTGATTGGAAGGCTTTTGGCTGACACAGACTCTCTTCCCGAAGGTAAGCTTGAATCGGTTAAGGAATATTGCACAAAGAATTCCAGACCCTTTGAATATGCTTTCCTACTGGATGCATTAAAGGATGAGCAGGCACAAGGAATCACCATTGATACTGCAAGATGCTTTTTTAAAACAAGAAAAAGGGATTACATTATTATAGATGCACCCGGGCATATTGAGTTTTTAAAAAATATGGTTACCGGAGCCTCAAGGGCTGAGGCTGCACTTTTAGTCATAGATGCAAAGGAAGGGATTAAGGAAAACTCTAAGAGGCACGGACATATTGTTTCCATGTTGGGGATCAGACAGGTTGTTGTGTTGGTAAACAAGATGGATTTGGTAGATTTTGATAGAGATGTTTTCAATTCAATCACTGCTGAATTTACTGAGTTTATAAACAAGGTAAATATAAAACCGGTGAATTTTATACCAATTAGTGCTTTTAACGGAGACAATATTGCGAGTAAGTCACCTAATACCGATTGGTATGATGGACCTACTGTGCTCAGCCAGTTGGACGGATTTGTAAACAAGAAGGAAAATCAGGAACTTCCGCTTCGTATGCCTGCCCAGGATATTTACAAGTTTACTGAAGAAGGCGATGACAGACGAATTGTGGCAGGTACTATCTTAAGCGGCACAGTGCGTGCCGGAGATGAAGTTGTTTTTTTACCTTCACAAAAGAGAAGTGTAATTAAAAGCATTGAGGGCTTCAATATAAAGCCAAGGGATGCTGCCTATGCTGATCAGGCTATTGGTGTGACGCTAAATACCCAGATATATATAAAACCCGGGGAGTTAATGGTTAAAGCAAATGAAAAATTGCCTGAGGTAAGCTCTCGTTTCAGGGTAAATATATTCTGGGTGGGTAAAGCACCGCTTATAAAAAACAAAACTTACAAACTCAAAATAGGAACTCTGAGAATTGCTGTGAAGTTGGTTGAGATACTAAGTATTATTGATGCCGCGGAATTAAATATTGATACTTTTAAGGATCAGGTTGAACGGCATGATGTGGCTGAGTGTATTTTGGAAACTACCAAGCCTATTGCTTTTGATCCTATTTCTGAAATAGAGTTAACAGGAAGATTTGTAATAGTAGATAACTATGAGATCTCAGGCGGAGGAATTATTTTAGAAGGGGTATCAGACTCTGATAATACACTGCTCCAGCATATCAAAGATCGGGAATTTTTATGGGAAAAAAGCCTTATTTCATCTAAAGAGAGAGAAGATGTATATGGACACAAGGCAATGCTTATAGTCATTACTTCCGGTAATGAGGGAAATGGAAATGTAATACAAAATATAGGAAAGGAATTGGAAAACAAGCTTTTTAAGCTGAAATTTAAAGCCTATTATTTAGGGGTCTCCAGCCTTTTGCATGGACTAGTCTCAGATGGAGTATCCAGTTATGAAGGAAGGGATGAACATATAAGACAGATTGGAGAGTTGGCAAGAATATTTACCGATTCAGGGCAAATTTTTATTACATCAATATTCAATCTGGATGATTATGAAGCAGAAAAGCTTAAGTTATTGAACCAACCTAATGAGATACTTATCATAAACATAGATGAATCTTCTTTTAACAATTTCAAGCCCGATGCAAGTATTAGTTCTGAAGGAGCGGTAGATGCAGTTTGCAATTTACTAAAAAACAAGATATAATATTAGAATATTATTTGTAATAAAGGTGGGTCTATTATGGCACAGGTCGATTATAAAGAATTAAAACAGAACGGTTTTATACGGCAGGTGGATAAAGAATATTTTGTATTAAGGATAAGGGTTTCCGGTGGGCAAATCCAGGCTGATAAATTGCAAAAGGTTTATGAATTAGCCCAAAAGTATGGTAGAGGCTATATTCACATGACTTCAAGGCAGAGTATAGAAATCCCGTACATCAAACTTGAAGATATTGAAGCTGTTAAGGGTGAGCTTAAGAGCTCCGGCATGCAGACCGCAGCATCCGGAGCGAGAGTCAGGACCATAACAGCATGCCAGGGCAGTACAATTTGCTGCAGCGGCTTAATTGACACAACCTCTCTTGCTGTAGAATTCGATGAAAAGTATTATGGCAGGGAGATACCTCATAAATTTAAGCTTGGAATAACAGGCTGCCGTAATAACTGCCTTAAGGCTGAGGAAAATGATCTTGGTATAAAAGGTGCAATGAAGCCCAAATGGCTGGAAAGCAAATGCAATTACTGTGGACTATGTGAGAAAGTGTGTCGAGAGAAGTCAATTACTGTTAATAAAAGCAGCCAAACATTACTATATGATGAAAGTGGTTGTAACTATTGCGGTCGCTGCGTAAAGTCTTGTCCTAGAGGGGCATGGGAAGGTGAAAGCGGATTTGTAATTTATTTTGGAGGATTGTTTGGTAATAGGATCGCTATAGGAAAACAGCTTTTTCCTGTAATATTTTCTACAGAGCAGCTTCATAGGGTAATTGGAACTACACTTGAGTTTTTTAAAAAGCATGGCAAACCGGGTGAGCGTTTCAGAAATACCCTTGACCGCATTGGGTGGGAACTGCTGCAAGAGGATCTGGAAAAAGTATTCCGTTGAAGCTTTCGTTATTTGGTTTGCCAAGGTGCACTTGCTGCAAGGAAGATAATTGAGGGCATAAGAGGTATATCCTCATTTGCATATGAGAAGTAATTAAAGTCTTTGTGTTTGTATAATGCAAAGGCTTTATGTTATAATATGGTTGGTGTGATGGTAATTAGGTGGAAAAAACAAAATAATGTCTAATGATTTGGCATGTTTTTTCGATAATATTGACATGGAAAAATGAAAAGTAGTAAATCAGTTTAACTATTAATATTGAATGCTAATGTAATTGGAGGGGATATATATGGAGTGGTCTATAAGGAATATGCTAAATCCTGTTATTACAAGGCTTCTAATATATGGTGTCAACCCCATTGATCTTGAGTATGTATTGACACGAGTAGAAAGTAAAAACCATATTAATTCAAAATCACTGGAAAAAACATGGCTTGTAGAATGGGAAAAGAAGGCTGAAAGATACAAATTGCTTGGCGAAAAGGCTGAGATGGAAGGAAATAATCTATCAGCCAGGGAATATTATCTTTATGCAGCACAATGCTGGTACGCTGTTTTTCTCATCAACTTATCTGGTATTGATGAGAAAAAAAGAGTATACGACATGTATAGAGATTATTATAAAAAAAGCATTAAATATTTGGATTCTAAGGTTGAATGTATAGAATTACCTATTAATGAAGGAAAAAAACTTTCTTGCTATCTGCATCATTCAAATAAGAATGACAACGAAAAAAGCCCTTGTGTCATTATATACTCAGGACTTGGAAGCTGCAAGGAGGAAATGAATACACTTGCAAGGCCGCTTGTGGAAAGAGGAATTGCGGTATTTATAGCAGATATGCCTGGAAACGGTGAATCTCTTTTATCAGGTGATGTGAAATGTACTGTGGCTAATCTGATCAATACATTTAAAATGATTCCTGATTATTTGGATAAGCGTGATGATATTATAAATGGGTCTTATGGTGCATACGGGCTCTGCATGGGCGGAGGATATGCCTATAAGGCCTGTTCCATTGATTCAAGATATACTTTTTGTGCCACACTGTTTCCTTTATTCATAACTGAGGTAGACAAAAATGCTACTCCTCAATGGATGAAAAAAGGAGAGTGGTATGATTTCCAAACAGGAGGAAAAGCTGCTGACGAGTTTTTAGATGAGATGAGTACTTTGGCAGAAGGCTCTATAAAGTGCCCATATCTATTTATACATGGAAAGCATGACAACTGGATGACCTATGATAAAGCAATTAAACTTTATGAAATGGCATTGGGGGAAAAAGAGAAAATAATTGTTGAAGAAGAACCTGTTTTTTCTAGCAGCCAGGTTGTGACTCATACAATGCCAGTTGGTGAACAAATTCATTGGATAAGATATTCGGCTGCTGATTGGATGGTAAAGCATTGTAGAAAGGGTGGTTTAAAGTGATTGATAATAGCCTAAATACCATTGATAAAATTTATCAAAGCTTTATAAGGACAGCTATACCTGATGATATGATAATGTACTATAATGATAGCCAGGTAAGTGTAAAAGTGTATATGGATGGTGTTGATAGATATACAAGGCATCTTATTAATCTTGGGGTCAAACCTGGAGTTGCCATTGGCTATTCAATGCCCAATTGTCCAGAAGTTTTCTATCTCTTTACAGCCATATCAAGGTTAGGTGCATGTGCAGTTCCATTATTCCACATGTTTCCCGATGTAGCAAAGGTTGATATATTCCAAAAAAGCAGGGTTCAACTGGTAATAGTTTCAGAAATGCAATATGATAGCTTTAAAGCGGCTTCGGAAAAAGCAGGCTGTCAATACAGAATTGTGACAACTCATAAAGGATCAGCCTGTGAGTATGATTTTGAATCAAGCATTGATCATATTGATTTAAATAGTTACTATATGAATGAAGTTAGTCCAGATATGCCGCTGGTAATAGCATCAAGTTCAGGTACAACGGGAATACCCAAATTAGTTGCAATGACTCAGGCTAATATAGCTTCGGAGGTTTATGCCAGCATTGATCTTATAACACCCATTAACTCTAATATTATTAAAGGATATAGGTACTCCATAGCGTTTCCTCTTTCCACTTCCGGTATTATAACTATTATCGGTTTGATGTTTGGTGGCATATCTATAATTTTTTCTCAGGATGTTTCGCCATTAAGATTTCTCAAATTAATGTCTCAATGGAAAGCTGAGGGATTAACTGCTCCCCTGCATACTTTGAATCAATTTTGTCACTTCCCATGCTGGATACTTTTGACTTGACATCAGTTGAAACTATGGCAGGTGGTATGGATTTTATATCGCCATCCCTGGTGAGAAGAATGAAGGAGAAATTTATTAATTTAAATTCTCTTGCCAACGGGTATGGGCTTATAGAGACTGCCAATGTGTTTATGGTCTGCAAGCAGAATGTTGAGGAAGGCTTTTACAAGCCTACCAGTAAAATGAGACTCTGTAGCGGAACATCAAATGCTATTGAGGTGAGAGATGAAGGAGGAAGCCTTGTTTCCCCAGGGAATGAAGGAGAACTTTATGTAAGGGGTAGCAATGTTGTGAGAGGCTATCTGAATAATGCTGAAGAGACAGCTAGGAGTTTTGGGGATGGATGGTTTAAAACTGGAGATATTGTCAGAAATGAAGGAGATGGGTATATTACTTTACTCGGAAGAAGGAAGTATTTAATTAAAAGAGGTGGAAAATCCATTTCTCCTGTTTTTGTACAGGATCATTTGAATAAGGTGGAGGGCATCAAAGTGTCTGCTGTGGTTGGTGTTCCGCATCAGTTGTATGGTGAGATGGTTTGGGCATTTATAGTAGTTAAAGATGGATATAAGGTTGAACTAAAAGATATAATGAAGCACTGTAGGAAAGAGCTGCCCAATTATATGGTTCCGGATCAGGTTTTATTTATTGATGAGATTCCGAAAAATCCAGGTGCCGGCAAGGTTAATTATGAAAGATTAAAAGAGGTTGCATTAAGTGAATTGGGGAATATCTAAGGTATGAATGAAATTTATAGCGGAAGTTATTTTTTGATTACGACTAAAAATTAATATAATAAAAAACTGAATTTATCTGGAGGTAAAAGATGGATAAAAAAGTTGAATGGGACGATTTTGCCGTTAAAGTTTCTGAATATGTAGGTGTTGAAAGCAGTGATATTAAGGTAGATACAAACCTATACAGTGATCTTGGAATGGATTCTCTTGGATTATTCAGCCTAGGCATGTATTTGACCAAAACCTATAAAGTTACTGTTCCGCTATCTGCTGTTGCAACTATTGAAACAGTCGGAGATATTTATAACATAATGAATGATCACATGAAAGATGTATAATGTATTTATAAAGTACTATAGGAGGAAATGAGATTGAAAAGAATGAAACTGTTTTTTCTTCCCTATGCAGGTGGTTCGGCATCAGTGTTTTTAAGCTGGAAGAGGAGCTTGGATCAAGCAATTGATATTAGGCCTGTCGAATTAGCAGGGAGGGGTAAGCGGATTTGTGAGCCTCTGTATGAAAGTATGGAAGAGGCTGTTTCTGATGTATTCAGCATTATATCGAAGGAGATAGACGAAGAAGAATATGCCATCTATGGTCACAGCATGGGGACAATCCTTGCATATGAAGTTACAAGGAAAATTAAAGCTACAAAAATGAAAGAACCCGAGCACATTTTTTTTTCGGGAAGAAATTCCCCGGATACAGAAAATATATTCAAGGATATGCACACTTTGAATGATAATGACTTTATCAAGCTTATATCAAATTATGGCGGTCCTAATATGGAGTTATTTGAAAATGAAGAGTTTAAAACCATGTTTCTGCCAATTTTACGAGGAGACTTTAATATTGTGGAAATGTACAAGTTTCAAAAAGATCATTTTAAGCTTGGCTGTAATATAACAATTTTAAATGGCAGGGAAGATGAACTAATCTCTTTTGAGCATATGAAAAAGTGGGAGAGGGTGACTAACGGCTCTTGTAGATTTTATGAGTTTGATGACGGGCACTTTTTTATAAACAAGTATAGGATTGAAATCTGTAAAATAATTAATGATACACTGGTATAAAAAAGTAGAGCATCTCACCTAACATGTATTTTGGGGTTTCCCTTAACAGTCCATTTTACCTTTTCTTTTTTTAAAGATATTTTAATATGCTGTGTATTTTGATAAATATTTTGATAAATTTCAACATCTTCAAGCAGCACGGGGTGTTTAATAACCTCGATACGTTCTTCACTGACGGGTATACGGATGGTTTCTGTAAGCCAGTCTTTTTTGTTCTCAGCCAGTACTCTTTTCTCTATAACTATTTCTTCACGTGTGACAGGGACAGTTATACATTTATCTTCAGTAACAACTTCTTTATGAACAATTACTTCACCTGTTTTTACCTGCTCTTTAGATATGTCTAGTTGCTCTTCTCGCAGGAAAAGCTTATGATTATTATGGTTTTCTGCCATTGCTATCCTCCTTTGAAACTGTATAAATAAGATAACAAACTGCATAGATTCGCAGTTTGCTATCTAAAAATAATGTTAAATGAAAATTCCTATTTAGTTTAGAATATTAGTGAAGAGTATAATCTCCATCATTGCCGATTATATGTGGTTCACCATCTTTATGAACCCTTGCCTCTTCCTTCTTCAAGGTCTCAACAACTTTTTTAGTTTCTCCTACTTCACGCTTATACGCTGAAACCTCTCCTGTTACTACAGTGTGTTTGCCAACTTCAACCCGCTCTTCGGTTACTGGAATTCTTATGGTTTCTTCTTCAGTTATAGGGGAATCACTAGGATGCCTGTCTATTGCTCTTCTTTCAATAACAACTTCCTCATGGATAACAGGTACATCAACTTCCTTTTGCTCTTCGACGATTTCCTTACTTAACTCAACCTGTCCGATCTGAACTCTGTTTTTAGCGATATCAAGCTCTTCCTGGCGAAGAATAAGCTTCCTGTCCTCAACAATTTTTGAATTATCATCTTCAGTACCTAAATTGATATCTTCATTTTTTGCTTCAACACCTTCAATGTTTGAATTAACTTCGGGACCATCTAAGATAATGCCTTCAGTCTTTAAATTAGCATCTGGCGTGTTTAAAAAAACATCATCTTCTGATTTCTCGTTATTATTTTGATTATTGAATATTCCAAAAAGTTTTCCCATATAACCTCCTATAATAACATGATGTGATGCATTTTTATTTTTTCCGTTGAAGATGTGAATTATCCGCAAATATGCTGGAAAATGTGCCACTTTATATATTTTGAAGATTTTCGTTATATAAAATTTAATAGATTTTATAAATATGGATGAAAATAATTTATTCTGATATAATATTGGTCTTAATGCTAAGCAAATTTGTTATTGCATTAAAACACTCTTTTTGATGGAAAAATATATAAAAATATGGTTTTGAGGCATAAGGCTTATTTATGGTTACTTTTGAAGAAATTAAAGAAAAGTTGAGAAGTATATTTACCAAGTTGATATTGTCTTTTTATAGAATGAAACTAAAGCTGAGTGATAAAAATGTAGAACTCTTGCTTAATATGGCTGTTTTATACGATTCTATCGGTGAACAAAAACAATCTGAAGAGTTTTACCATAAGGTATTTTCTATTGACCAACGAGAAGCAAGGGCATATTACGGGCTGGCCACTTTGTATGACAATTCAGGTGAATATGACGATGCTATAGAATATTATAAAAAGGCAATAGAATTAGATCCGCTATACAGTAGAGCCTGGTTTTTTCTGGCAAATACTTTAGATGATGCGGGTCAAAGGGAAGAGGCTATTGAAGCATATAATAGGGTAATTGAAATTGTACCAAATGACTTCTGGGCACATAACAATCTAGGTGTAATATACGAAGAAATGGATAATAATATGGAAGCTTTGAAGCATTTCAAAAAAAGTATTGAGATAGACCCTCACCATTTTAAAGCTCATTTTAATATGGGTGTTATTTGGTTTAAACTGGGCTACGAGGAAAAAGCCATAGATGCATACAATAAATCTATAAGCCTAAAACAGGACAACCCATATGCATATTTGAACCTTTCTATAATCTATAAGTGCAGCAATGATTATAAAACGGCAATTGATGTAATAAGTAATGGAATTAGGCATAACAAAAACAGTTCATTTTTATATTATAACAGGGCTTTATTTTTTGTGAATTTAGGCTGTATAGAAGAGTCTCTGGAAGATTTGGAGAAGACCATTAGCTTGAGTCCGGAGTTGCTTGATTACCTTAAAGAGGATGAGGAATTTAGTGCACTAAATAATCTTGATAGTTATAGAAAGCTTTTTGAAAATAAAAAACAATGAAGGAATAAAAATATGATTTCTGCTCCTTCATTGTTTAATGATTGATTAGCAACCTTGTTAACGGTTTTCGAATATATTTGAAATTCCACCTAAAATGGAGCCTTCATCCTTTGATTTTGTAGAAGCGTTGGACAGAATTCTGCCTGCCAGCCTGCTAAATGGCAATGACTGGAGCCATACTGTACCAGGGCCTGTGAGGGTGGCAAGAAATAAGCCTTCCCCTCCGAATATTGCTGATTTAATGCCTTTCGCCATCTGAATATCGTAATTCACAGTTTTTGTGAGAGCAACCAGGCAGCCGGTATCTAAACGGAGTGTTTCACCAGGGCGAAGTTCTTTTTTTATTATGGTTCCACCTGCATGAACAAAAGCCCAACCATCTCCTTCAAGCCTCTGCATTATAAAACCTTCTCCGCCGAACAATCCTACACCTATTTTTTTATTAAATGCAATTCCGATTGATACACCTTTAGCCGCACAAAGGAAAGAATCCTTCTGGCAAACAATCTCTCCATTATACTGCTTTAAATCCATGGGTATTATTTTGCCAGGGTAGGGAGCTGAAAAGGAAACCCTTTGTTTTCCTGACCCGTTGTTGGTGAAGATGGTCATAAAAAGACTCTCTCCGGTTAAGAGTCTCTTTCCCGCAGTTAGGAATTTTCCCATCAAACCGCCTGCGTTACTTTTATCCGTTCCATCGCCAAAAATAGTTTCCATATGAATAGAACCGTCCATATACATCATTGCACCTGCTTCTGCAATAACACTTTCCTGAGGATCCAGTTCTATTTCAACCAACTGCATTTCGCTGCCAATGATCTCATAATCAATTTCATGACTTTTTTGACTCATATTAATACTTCCTTTCGTTTTCATATATATATTTATATGCAAGATTATATCAATATAAGTAATAACTAAAATATAACTTCCGCTATAAATTTCGTTCATGTATTCACTTAACTCGTCAACACTCGCTAAGAAAGCGGGAGTAACTTTTTAGTGATTCCTATCCTAAAAGAAACTAGACTTTGACTTGGTTTATGCCATCTTGTTTAAGGATTCCCATATACCGTTTAAATAAGCAATACCCAAAGCCCTGTCATAGAGTCCATAACCCGGTCTTGCCTTTTCCCCCCAGATCATTCTTCCGTGGTCAGGGCGTATGTAGCCTTTAAAGTCTATATCACGGTATGCCTTCATTATTTCAAACATGTCTAAAGAACCGTCGGATGACAGATGGGATGTTTCATGGAATGTTCTTTCCGATACAAACTTTATGTTTCTCACATGTCCAAAATGAATCCTTCCCATCTTGCCAAAATATCTTACCAACTCAGGTATGTTGTTTTCAGGGTTAGAACCTAAAGAACCACTGCAAAGCGTTAAACCGTTATAGGGACTGTCCACCAGTTTAACTAACCTTTCAAGGTTTTCCTTATTAGTGACTATTCTTGGAAGTCCAAATAGTGACCACGGTGGATCATCAGGATGAATGGCCATTTTTACATCAACTTCTTCACATACAGGAATTATATTTTCAAGGAAGTACTTCAAGTTGGAAAAAAGTTTGTCTTCATCAACACTCTTGTACTTTTCAAAGGTATCTTTCAGCTCCTTAAGCCTGTATGGCTCCCAGCCAGGAAGTGAAAATCCGTTTGAATTAGTTGCCATATCTTCAACCAGCTTTATTGGATCAACATCCTTAATAATGTTATTGTCATAATAAAGTACTTCTGAGCCGTCAGGAAGCTTCCAGGCCAGTTCGGATCTTAACCAGTCGAATACAGGCATAAAGTTGTAACAGATAACCTTAACACCGGCTTTTCCCAGGTTCCTAATGGATCCCTTGTAATTTTCTATGTATTTGTCTCTGCTGGGAAGTCCAAGTTTTATGTCTTCGTGAATATTAACGCTTTCTATTACTTCCAGTTCCAGTCCTGCATTTTCTACAGTTCTTTTTAATTCCAGTATTTTTTGCATAGGCCAGGCATCACCGACAGGAACATCGTAAAGTGCTCCTACAACTCCTGTAATTCCAGGAATCTGTCTTATTTGCTCAAGTTTTATACTGTCATCATTCACACCAAACCATCTGAATGTCATTTTCATAAGCTTTCATCATCCTCCTTGTGTTATGTAAATAATAATTAAAGGTATTTTTCCAGTACCTTTTTTACTGCATGTTTTTCACAAACCATTTCCTTGAAATATCCTTCCACCTTTTTACCTAATTCGGTTAAATAAAGATCTATTCCGAATATTTTTTCATTTGATAAAATGGGTTTAAGGCGGTCGCCTACTGAAGCCATATCAGCAAATTGAATTCCGGCGATATGGGATTTTAGTTCATTCATCATTGGATCAGGACTTAATTCCATAATTTCTCCGTTATCATCTATACCTATGAGATATCTTAACCATCCTGCAATTGCCAAAGGAATATATTTTAGGCTGTTTACATCCAATTGGTCACTGGTAGCATAAGTTTTAATTGTTTCACCAAATCTAACAGGTATTTTTTGTGATGTGTCGGTTGCAATTCTTTGTGGTGTATCAGGTATGTACTTATTTGGGAACCGTACCTCAATAACCTCTTTAATAAAGTCATTGGGATCAAGGATTTCGGGATTTGCTACAACAGGAAGCCCTTCATCATAGCCAATTTTTTCAACTAACTTTCTTAAGTGTGGATTTTTCATCTCATCGGCGATGGAGTGGTAGCCTAGGAGACATCCAAATACGGCAAGGGCGGTATGCAGAGGGTTTAAGCAGGCTCCTACCTTCATCTTTTCCACCATGTTTACTGTTTGTCTGTCGGTAAACAGAACACCTGCTGATTCAAGGGGCATGCGGCCGTTTGGAAAGTGGTCCTCAATTACCAGGTACTGAGATATCTCAGCGTTAACAAAGGGTGCTATGAATGTGTTTTTATCGGTACATACTATATCAGTGCTTTCAAATCCTATTTCACTTAACCTTGTTTTAATCTTATCAGAAGGTCTTGGGGTTATTTTATCAATCATAGTCCATGGAAATGATACCTTATTACCATTATTAAGGTAATCAAGGAATTTATCATCTACAAATCCATTCTTTACCCAGTTCTGGGCAATGGTCCTGATGGAGTTCTGAAGAACTTCTCCGTTTTTTGAGCAGTTGTCCATACTTACCAAAGCAATGGGCAGCTCACCTTTTAGATATCTGGAATATACCAATGAAGCAATTTTGGACATTATATGTTTGGGAAGCTTGGGGCCGTTTTCTATGTCATGTTTTACATCATTTAAATAATCGCCCGAAGCACCTGCTAGAGCATAACCCTTTTCGGTTATAGTTAAGCTGACTATTTGAAGCGATGGCTCTTCAAATATTTGTTTTAGCCTCTGCCAGTCATTTAGTCTTGAAGTATCTCCTACAAGACTTTCGGCGATACTTCCTATGACACTATTGTTAAGGCTTCCGTCAGGATTCATAAGTACTAAAAGGCTTAAGTTGTCATAGGGGGTATACAGCTTGTCAATTATCTCCACATCATAGGTTTCTGCAACAATTAGCCCTGTTTCTGCTTTCTTTAAACCTAACAACTTGTCTTGAAGCGGGGCAATAAAGCCTTTGAATATATTTCCGGCACCAAAATGTACCCACGTTGGGTTCTTTTTTGTTTTAGAAACCATTTCATCAATGTCATAACCTGGTATTGCTATATTTGCTTCATTCCACATTGAGCAGTCCTTAATTGCGTTTTTATTCAGTTTCATAATAATGATCCACCTTTCTTCCATATAAAAACCAATAAATATTGCATAAACTAATCTGATTTTTATAATATTATTATATAGGACGAAAGTGCCATTTTTATTGCTTTTATTGCCGAAAATATTGCAAATGTTGCTATTGTATTCAAAAGCCTATAGCTTTTTACTATACCTTTTTGGAGAGGTTCCGAATTCTTTTCTAAATGCCCTGATGAAATTGGAATAGTCGCCAAATCCGCACTGAATGCATACCTCGGTTACCTGTTTGTTGTGCTTTAGGAGTTCTCTGGCCATGATGAGCCTCTTTTGCTGAATATATCTGTGAACGGTATAACCGGTATTTTTTTTGAATTCCCTAAGAAGATGATATTTGCTTAGAAAGAACCGGGAAGATAGGGTTTCAAGAGAGACATCACCGTTCAGATTATCATTAATGTATTGTATTATATTATTGATTTTATCATTATAAATTATGTCCGATTGAGTTTCCTTGCCCATGGGCATTTGAAATGCTCGGTTAAGGAAAATTAGCAGCTCTAAAAGGTATGCTTTTTTCAGCATATCATTTCCAAAAGCTATGCTGCTGCAGGCAATACCCAGCTTTTCGACAATATTGTAAATATATTCTGAAGTATCGGGGTTAAGCCTTAAAAGGTTATACTTGTTGACCGATGTAGAATCAAAGGCTATAAAAAGGTTGGTTTTGTCAGTACACAGGCTTTTTATATAATCCGGATTAATCCAGATAACAATTCTCTCATAGGGAACTCCCTCTTCAATGAAAGCTTTATGAAGCTCCTTATTATTTACGATTAAAATATCTTTAGGTCTAAGCCTGTATGACTTTCCCTCAATAACATATGTAACGCTTCCTGAAAGAAACATATATATTTCATAGAAGTCATGATTGTGAAAATCCACTTCAACAGGAATGCTGTCATTGTAGTGGAATAGTTCAAAATCATTAGTCCTCATATGCTGCCTGAAGGTAAAATGCTGTTTTGGAAGCTTCATTATGCCACTCCTTTTTATTTATTAAATCATTTATTTTATTTAAAGATTGATTTTACTTCCTGATATAATATTATAGCAATTTTTGCATATTTACAAGCAATATAAACCAAGAAATTGGCAAAAGCATTGTTATATATTATAATTAAATCAAAAGCAAAATTATAACCTAAGGAATGACTAAAATATTACTTAAGTGAGTTACATAATCCATGATATTTAGATCGGGGAGGAAGCAAGATGAATAAACAGGAAATCCTTTCAAAAATCAAGGAAGGTGGGCTTGTTGCTGTTGTAAGAGCAGACAATGCTGAAATGGCTTTTAAAATTGCTGATGCATGCATTGAGGGAGGAGTTGCCTCAATAGAAATTACATATACAGTGCCTGGTGCAACAGAAATTATTAAGGAATTAAGCAGAAGATACTCATCAGGTGAGATCATTATCGGTGCAGGAACCGTTATGGATTCTGAGACGGCAAGAACAGCAATCTTAGCAGGGGCACAATACATTGTAAGTCCATATTTAAGTAAAGAGGTTGTAAAGATTTGCAACAGGTATCAAATAGCAAGTATGCCTGGTGCTATGACTGTGAGAGAGGCAGTAGAATGCTTGGAGGCCGGTGCAGACATTATAAAGGTGTTTCCGGGTGAAGTACTGGGACCAACTTTCATAAAAGCTGTTAAAGGCCCTATGCCTTATGCTGTTATGATGCCTACCGGCGGAGTGACACTGGAAAACGTGGGAGAATGGATAAAGGCTGGAGCAGTGGCTGTAGGAGCTGGAGGCAGTCTTACAGCAGGTGCAAAAAAAGGTGATTACAATTCGATAACCGAATTGGCCAAGAAATTTATTGATGAAATAAAGAAAGCCAGAAATCAGAAATAAGACTATCATTAAAAGAATATCAAATTATTCTGGGGGTGCTATAATGTCAAAGGTTATATGTTTTGGAGAAATAATGCTAAGACTTTCACCACCTGGTTATTTGAGGTTTAACCAGGCTTCGTCATTTGATGCTGTATATGGCGGAGGGGAGGCTAATGTGTCGGTATCGCTAGCCAATTATGGAATCGATACTGCATTTGTAACAAAGGTACCTGATAACCCTATCGGGCAGTCTGCAATAAATGAACTAAGAAAATATGGCGTAAATACAGAATTCATCGCAAAAGGAGGAGAAAGACTGGGTATATATTTTCTGGAAAAGGGAGCTTCTCAAAGACCTTCTAAGGTGGTATATGACAGATCAAACTCTTCCATTGCTACAGCAACAAGCCAGGATTTTGACTGGGATAAAATATTTGATAAAGCAGAGTGGTTCCATTTTACAGGAATAACACCTGCATTAGGTGTAAACTCAACCGTATTGGCAAAGGAAGCCTGTAAGGTTGCTAAAGAGAAAGGCTTAAAGATAAGCTGTGATCTTAATTACAGGAAAAACCTCTGGTCACCTCAAAAAGCAGGGCAGATTATGGGTGAATTAATGGAATATGTGGATCTTTGTATAGCAAATGAGGAAGATGCCGAAAAGGTCTTTGGTATAAAAGCTGACAACACCGATGTATCCGGAGGTAGATTAAGCCATGACGGGTATAAGGAGGTTGCAAGAAAGCTCGTTGAAAGGTTCAAGTTTAAAAGAGTGGCCATCACATTAAGGGGAAGTATAACTGCATCAGATAACAACTGGGCCGCCATGCTTTATGATGGGAATGAGTATTATTTCTCAAAGAGCTACCCTGTCCATATTGTAGATAGAGTCGGCGGTGGAGATGCTTTTGGAGGGGGACTTATTTATGCTATTCTAAACCAATACAATATGCAGGAGACAATTGATTTTGCAGTAGCAGCTTCATGTCTCAAACATTCCATAGAAGGTGATTTTAATCATGTAAGTGTAAATGAGGTAAAAACTCTTATGAACGGCGACGGATCAGGAAGGGTTCAAAGATAGTCCAAGGGAGACCAGAAAGCATATGAATAATATAAATGAATTGGCACAATTAGTGGATAAAGCAGTTAGGACGGTGAGAATAACCGATATTCACACTCACCTTTTTTCGGAGTGCTTTGGAAGTTTGTTTCTTTATGGCATAGATGAGTTGCTGACATACCATTATCTGGTTGCAGAGGCAATGCGGCAAATAGATATGGATGGACCAAGCTTTTACAAAATGAGTAAGAGGGATCAGGCACAGTGCGTATGGGATGCTTTATTTATAAAAAATTCTCCAGTAAGCGAACCTGCAAGATCAATTATCACTATATTTAACAAGCTTGGACTAGATGTAAATAATAAAGATTTGAACTATTACCGTGAATATTTTAGATCGGTATCTCTTAAGGAGCATATAGACAGAGTATTTGACACAGTCTCATTAAAATGCGTTGTTATGACAAATGACCCGTTGGATAAAACCGAAAGTGCAGTTTGGGAAGAAGGATATGTCAAAGATGACAGGTTTAAAGCAGCCCTTAGGGTTGATAGAATATTAAACGGTTGGGAGGATTCTCTTTCAGAACTAAAAAAGCTCGGATTTGATGTTCACAGCGATTTGTCAGGCCGAACCATTGAGGAAATAAAAAGGTTTCTTGTAGAGCATATAGACAGGATGGAGGCATTGTACTGTGCTGTGTCTCTTCCTCCTGATTTTACGATGTTTGACGGTTCAATCAGGGCAAAAATTATAGATAGCTGTATTTTGCCTGTGTGCAGAGAGAAAAACATTCCATTTGCTTTAATGATTGGGGTAAAGCGTGCTGTAAATCCTGAATTGGAATTAGCAGGAGATTCCCTTGCTAAAGCAGACATAAAAGAACTGGAATACCTTTGTTCAAATTATAAAAACAATAAGTTTTTAGTTACATTGCTCTCTCTTGAAAACCAACATGAGCTTGTTGTTACAGCGAGAAAATTCAGCAACTTAATGATTTTCGGATGCTGGTGGTATCTTAATTCACCCTCCTTGATAGATCAAATAACTAGGATTAGGATTGAGTGGCTGGGAACATCTTTTATTCCGCAGCATTCGGACTGCCGCGTATTTGAACAGCTTATAAGCAAGTGGGAACACTCTAAGACTGTGATTTCCAGGGTACTTGTTGAGAAATACAGTGACCTCTTTGCGATGAATTATAAAGTTACCGAAGAGCAAATCAAAAGGGATGTAGAAAATTTATTTGGAGGCAACTTCTGGAACTTTATAAAAGCTTACAATTTGTAAATGTCTAGGAAATTATTTTGTACTCTTGATTGGAGGGAAATCTATGGTAGAATCAGGCACGGAAAAGGATTTTGATGTAAATAGCAGCTATAGCTGCTGGTTGAGGTACAAGAGGTTTAAAGATACTGATTTGGCTCAAAAATATTTAAAATGGTGCAGTAATATAGCTGCATTTGAAGATACATCGGTTATACAGTCTGCTTTATCGGAAGTTAATATCGGTATCAACGGAATGTTAGGGGTAAAACCCATTATATCGGGATCAATTGATAAGCCATCCTTCATATTTATAGGAACATTGGAAAAGCTCAAAGCAGTTGATATTTCCATTGATGTAAATGATGAAAATGATATAGGTGATGAGGGATTTCTGATAAAATCTGTTAAGACAGGGGACAAAGATTATATAATTGTTACCGGAAAAACAGATAAGGGAGTGCTTTACGGCACATTTTCACTGCTAAGGCTTATTAGTACCAATACAGAACTTGACGGAATAAAAAGGCTGGAAAATCCATCTAACCCATTAAGAATCATTAATCACTGGGATAACATAGATGGCAGTGTTGAAAGAGGATATGCAGGAAAATCAATATTTTATGCGAATAATAAAATTACGGGAAATTTGAAAAGAATAAGGGACTATGGAAGGCTATTAGCATCAATAGGAATTAATGGTATAGCAATAAATAATGTTAATGTGCATAAAATGGAAACAAGGCTTATTAGAGAAGATTTTCTACCTTATGTTGCGAGGATAGCAAATGTATTCAGGGAATACGGCATCAAAACATACTTAAGCATCAATTTTGCGGCTCCCATCGAGATTGGAGATCTTAACACAGCGGATCCTTTTGATGCCGATGTAAAGATTTGGTGGAAAAAGAAAGCTGAAGAAATTTACAGCTATATACCTGATTTCGGTGGGTTTTTGGTAAAAGCCGATTCAGAGTTTAGACCGGGACCATTTACATATAACAGAAACCATGCAGATGGTGCAAATATGCTTGCAGAAGCTCTTGTACCCTATGGGGGTATAGTTATCTGGAGATGCTTTGTATATAATTGTCTTCAGGATTGGCGAGATAGAAAAACAGACAGGGCAAAAGCTGCATATGATCATTTTATGCCTTTAGATGGAATGTTTCTTGATAATGTTATATTGCAGATCAAAAACGGTCCGATGGATTTCCAAGTAAGGGAGCCTGTATCGCCTTTATTCGGAGGGCTTAAAAAGACCAATACAATACTTGAACTTCAGGTTACACAAGAGTATACAGGCCAGCAGAAACACTTGTGTTATCTGGTACCAATGTGGAAGGAAATACTGGACTTTGATACGTATGCAATTGGAAAAGGCTCAAATGTAAAGAAGATTGTAAATGGGAAGCCTTTTAACAATAAGTACGGAGGAATTGCAGCAGTTGGAAACGTAGGTGATGACATGAACTGGACAGGTTTTCAATTAGCACAGTCAAACCTTTACGGATTTGGACGTTTATGCTGGAACCCGGATTTATCAAAAGAGGAGATTACCGATGAGTGGATAAAACTAACTTACTCCACTGATAAAGCAGTAGTTGACACTATTTCAAAAATGCTTTTAAACTCATGGAGAATATACGAGAATTATACATCACCTCTTGGCATAGGGTGGATGGTGAATCCAAACCACCATTATGGCCCTAATGTTGACGGGTATGAGTATGACAAATGGGGTACCTACCATCGTGCTGATTGTAAGGGAATAGGGGTTGACCGTACTGTGAAAAACGGAACAGGATATACCAAGCAGTATCATAAAGAGAATGCAGAAATGTATGAGAACTTGGAAACTTGCCCAGAAGAACTGTTATTGTTTTTCCACCATGTTCCTTACATATACAAGTTAAAATCTGGTGAAACTATTATTCAGCATATTTATAACACTCATTTTAAAGGAGTGGAGCAGGCAATTAATTTGAAGGAGCAGTGGAAGAGCATTAAGGAAATGGTCGATTTTGACATTTATCAGCATGTTATTGAAAGGCTGGAAGGGCAGATAGAGCATGCTAAGGAATGGCGTGATGTAATTAACTCATATTTTTATAGAAAAACGGGAATTAAGGATGAATTGGACAGAACAATCTATTAAGGCATGAGCGAAATTTATAGCGGAAGTTATTTTTTGATCATGACTAATTATCAGGAGGCCTTTTATGCAAGATATACCGGGTTATAAAAACACAAAACTAAGCTTTGAAGAAAGAGCAAAGGATTTAGTATCTCGAATGACACTTGAGGAAAAGGTAACCCAGATGTTGCACGAGGCACCAGCCATACTGCGTTTGGAAATACCGTCTTACAATTGGTGGAATGAAGCACTGCATGGAGTAGCAAGGGCAGGAACTGCTACAATGTTCCCTCAGGCTATCGGCATGGCCGCAACATTTGACGAAGAACTCCTATATAAAATCGCAGATGTGATCTCAACAGAAGGCAGAGCAAAATTTCATGAGTTTCAAAGAAAAGGGGACCATGATATCTATAAAGGCCTGACATTTTGGTCACCAAATGTGAATATATTCAGAGATCCAAGGTGGGGAAGAGGTCATGAGACCTATGGAGAAGACCCTTACCTAACAGGAAGACTGGGAGTGGCATTCATTAGAGGCTTGCAGGGAAGCGATGAAAAATATCTTAAGGCTGCAGCATGTGCGAAACACTTTGCAGTACACAGCGGTCCTGAGAGTATGAGACATGAGTTTAATGCAGTTGTATCAAAAAAAGATATGTGGGAAACTTATCTTCCGGCTTTTAAAGAGTGTGTGAAGGAAGCAAATGTGGAAGCTGTTATGGGTGCTTATAACCGTACCAACGGAGAGCCATGCTGCGGCAGCCGGACGCTGCTAAAAGAAATTTTGAGGGAAGAGTGGGGCTTTAAGGGTCATGTAGTATCTGATTGTTGGGCTATAAAAGATTTCCATGAATTCCATATGGTTACAAAAACAGCACCGGAGTCGGTAGCTTTAGCGGTGAATAATGGCTGTGACTTAAATTGCGGAAATATGTATGCTAATCTGCTTTTAGCACATAAGGAAGGCCTTGTGACTGAAGAAACCATAGATGAATCTGTAACAAGGCTGATGGTCACAAGAATGAAGCTTGGAATGTTTGATGATCCTTCAGAAGTATCTTATACTAAAATTCCTTATGAAATAAATGATTGCAAGGAACACAGGGAATTTGCACTGGAAGTTACAAAGAAATCACTTGTTTTATTGAAAAATGAAAACAATATGCTTCCGTTAGATAAAAATAAAATTAAGTCAATAGCCATTATAGGTCCAAATGCCGATAGCAGAGATGCTTTAGTAGGAAACTATTTTGGCACTGCATCGGAGTATGTGACTGTTTTAGATGGAATTCGCGAAGCGGTTTTACCGGACACAAGAATAAATTATTCGTCCGGTTGCCATCTGTTTAAAGATAAAACAGGTCTTGCCCAGCCAAGGGACAGGTTTGCAGAGTCGTTGGCGGCTGCCCAAATGTCAGATCTGGTAATTATGTGTATGGGTCTTGATGCAACATTAGAAGGGGAACAAGGTGATGTCTCCAATGAGTATGCAGGCGGGGATAAAATTCATTTAGATCTTCCAGGACTCCAACAGGAGCTATTAGAGGCTGTTTATAAAATCGGGAAGCCTGTTATATTGATTCTTCTCTCCGGCAGTGCACTTTCAGTAACATGGGCAGATGAAAACATACCGGCAGTAGTACAGGCATGGTATCCCGGTGCTCAGGGAGGAAGGGCTATTGCATCAATGATTTTCGGAGAATTCAGTCCGTCAGGAAAGCTTCCAGTTACATTTTACAGGACTACTGAAGAACTTCCTGATTTCGACGATTACTCCATGAAGAACCGCACATATAAATACATGGAAAACGAAGCTCTTTATCCTTTTGGGTATGGCATTAGTTACACCAGGTTCCAATATAGCGGACTTAAGCTTTCCAAGGATAAAATCAGCATCGGTGAAAAAATAGAATGCAAAGTGAAAGTTAAAAATGTAGGAGACTACGAATCGGATGAAGTAGTAGAGATGTATCTAAAAGATATTGAGGCAAGCAGTCTTGTTCCAAAGTGGAAGCTGGCGGGTTTTAAAAGAATTCATTTAAAGCAGGATGAAGAAATGGATGTTGAATTTGATATAAAACCTGAACAAATGGCGATGGTTGATGATGAGGGTAGAAGTATATTAGAGCCTGGGTTATTTGAAGTTTTTATTGGCGGAAGTCAGCCCGATGAAAGAAGTCAGAAGTTAACAGGTACAAAGGTTCAGACGGCCAAATTTGAGGCTATCGGCAATGCAATAGAGTTTTAGTAAAAGCAAATTTATTATTGTCCGGAAATTATGGTGTCTTTTGAAATTTAAATACAGTAATATCATATGATACAGACACCGTAATTTCTTGCGACAACTATCAAGGTTGATAAAATCATCTCATGGTTTCTTTGTTTTGCAGTAAAATCAAATGTCTTGATGCTAATCCATTTGGTATATCTAAATAGCCTTAACTTTAATATTCCTGTACTCTCCGGGGGTTATGCCTACATACTTCTTAAAGAATCTGTTAAAGCTCTGGTTGTTATTATACCCCAGACTAAGTGCGATTTCATTTACATTCATGTCTGTTTGCCTGAGTAATCGCTGTGCTTCTTCAATCCTTAAATTGTTTATGTAATTTACAATGTTTTCACCTGTTTCATCATTAAATATCTTACGGACATGTGAATAGCTTAAGCCTACATGCTCAGCCAGCATATTTATATCAATATCTTTTTTATAGTTTTTATGTATGTAATTCATTATATTTGTGATATGTTCTTTATTATCGGCCTTTGGCTTTTGACAGAATTCTATGATGCGAAGGTATATTTTGGCCAGCCACAAGCTAACATCATCCAAAGTTTCTATTTCCGTTAACTGGTTGTAAATGTTAAAGTCATTGCCGAAAATATCACTAACGCTTATGTTTAAATTAAGGAGATACTTTATAGTGCTTCCAAGCAGTTGATTGATAATCAGAATAACATTATCATATGCCAGCTTTTTATTTTCCTTAATATCAGTGAAGAAATCACTTAAGGAACTTATCAAGGCTTCTTTAGAACCGGCATCAACATAGTTTAAAATCTGTTTTTCGAATGTAAAAGGATAATAATACTTGCTATTTCCGGTATAGGTATCTTCATTGGTTATTATAGTTCCATGGCCCCTCATAAATCTTAGTTTTAATAGGTTCTGTGCATCAAAATAGGATGTCTTCACATCTGTCAGGCTGTTGTAAACATTCCCCACACTAAAAGTAACAGAGCTGTCGATTACCTTGGATACTTCTTTTTGTAATAGAGCAAATCTCTGCTTCAAGACAAAGATAGTTTTAGTATAATCGGATGTATCAGGGTTCATGATAAGTACGATTTTATCCTTTTCCATAACCAGCCCTGAACATGGTATGGATTCTGAAATTACATCTTCAGAAGTATTCAATATAGCTGTTTTTAAATAATACTGGTGATCGCTTGAAAAGTTGGAAACAAACTCATTAAAACGGTCAATAGATATGATTGCACAAATAAAATATTGATTGTGAAACATTTCTTGATGCTCATCAGCTTCAGAAGATCTGCCTTTGAGTAAACCCAATAGATAATTTTCCCTTAGATGCCTTGTGTTTTTTTCAATGGTATTAAAAAGTTGATCTTCTTGTTTCATCAATGAATCAAATGCTTTTGATAAAAGGGCTACTTCATTTTCATTACCTATTATATCTATGCCCTTACGGTTCTTAATATCGTTTACAAGCTTTTTAACAGGATTATAAAGCTTTCGTGAAATAAAGTAGGATAAAAAAATTCCTACAACTAGAAGTATAAGGGATATATATATTATAAGCATTCTTATTGAAGTAAATGTATTAGTAAGGTTATCAAGGGAAAATGTACCCACAAATATCCAATCTTTTATGTCAGATTTTAAGTAAGTTACCAGATATTTTTTGTTATTAATTTTTGTGATAATAGAGCCTTCTTGCTTATTACTGGTCAATACGCTTTTTATGTAATCTTTGGAGGATATATTTGAACCCACCAGGGTCTTATCAATATCAGTAACACCAAGACCTTTTGAATTTATAATGCTTATACATCCTTCACTGTTTAAATTATTGCTGTTAATTAATTTGCTTAATGAGTCTTCATATACATTTACCACAATTGCCCCGCTTAAATTTGTTGTATAAGGTGTAAGCGGATATATATAAGAAAGAACATAGTTAGATGAAGTGGAAACATTGCCCGTGTTTGTTTCATTCACAGAACTATTTAAACGCCTTTGATTGGCTAGCCTGGGGTTGAGCCATGATATGGGTTCATTGGAATATTTGCTGGCCTTATATGACTTAACCCATTCTATGTCATCAAAGTTATCTTTAAGACATACATCTTCACTTGTAATAACATAGTTTGAATTATCCAAATACAGATACACAGAGTGATATCTATCGTTTGTATTGACAACACCCGCAAGCATACTTTGGATCTGGTACATAATAAACAATTCTTCTTTATTTTTTGAATTGGCTTCAAAGTTTGTATAGTCATAATAATTAGTAAGGTTGCTGTCTAAGGAAATACGCAAAGCATCTTTTTGTACAGTGTTAGCTAACAATTCAGTGATGCTTTTGGATACTTTTAACTTACTTATACCTGAGTTGCTGATTTCAGTTTCTGAATAATTCATTATAGAATAGCTGGATAGTGTAGCAACTATTATAACAGGAATTATAATAAAAAGTGAAAGTGCAATAAAAAGCTTAACTATCAAAGTATAATTTTTCACGTAACACCTCTAAATTAAATTGGGATAAAATTATTTTGATATTTTAATGATTATATCAGAATCAATTATATAGCAAGTTACACTTTTGTAAAATATATCACTTTTAATTATTATACATTATTATGAATTAATTTCAAATAAATTAATTTATCAATTTGTACGATATATATGGTAAATTTAATTCTTGTTTTTGCGTGGAAATAGTTGGGAAATTAGAAATGATTATTTTACTGTTGTAAGTAATATAAAAAGCTCGGAAAGGTTATAAAATAAACGGATAAGCAAAAGTGATATATAGAATAATTGTCATTCTTGAATAACTTTTGGAGATTAGTATAATGAAAATGTAACTCATTTCCTTATCAGGTTAATAATTTTTAGCTTATCATTATTTGATTTTTTTATCGTTGCATAACTTGTACTTGAACTAGTCATAAAAATATATAAAGCTATAGCATGCGAGTTTTATAAAATAGTATGGTTTTAGTACAATTTATGGTATTAAGCAAAATGTTTTGCTTTTGCAATATTCATTATGTAAAAAAGTTTATTGCAGGGCTGAATGAAGAGAGAAATAAGAAGGGGGATAGAAATTTAATGAGTGAAATAGCTACAACGACTAAAATTCCTGCTCCAGCTAAAACTCCTAAAAAAAAGAATATAATTTATTATTTGAAAAAAGATTGGATTCTGTACCTTATGTTACTCCTTCCAATGGCATATTTTATAATTTTCAAATATATACCTATGTATGGAACTATAATTGCATTTAAAGAATACAATCCTTTTGAAGGTGTTTTTAAAAGTCCATGGATAGGATTTGATGCTTTTAAAGAAATATTTGGGATGAGCGACTTTTATAAAGCATTAAGAAATACATTTATGCTTAATTTATTTGACTTGGTTATGAGCTTTCCGGCACCAATTATTTTGGCAATTATAATAAATGAAATCAAAATAAGCTGGTTTAAAAGAACTTCTCAGACACTTTTATATTTGCCGCACTTTTTATCATGGGTAATAATAGGCGGTATAGTGCTTCAAGTATTTTCACCAACTACAGGTATAATACCTTCTTTATTTAAATCAATGGGATTAGAATCAATAGCATTTCTTACAGAAAAATGGAACTGGCTGTTTACTTATACAGGAGTAGGTGTATGGCAAAGTGCAGGGTGGGGAATGATTATTTATCTTGCAGCCATATCAGGTATAAGCCCTGAACTGTATGAGGCGGCAGAGGTGGATGGAGCAGGAAGATTAAGAAGAATATGGCATATAACTTTACCTGCACTTAAGCCTACTATAATTGTTTTATTGATATTGAATGTAGGAAAAATTGCAATGATTGGATTTGATCGTCCTTTTATCATCGGCAATCCTCAAGTTTATGATTTTTCAGAAGTTATAAGTACATTTGTTTATAAGGTGGGATTGCAGTCCTACAGATACACTATTGCAACGGCGATAGGGTTGTTCCAGTCTGTAGTAGGTATGATTTTAATATTAGTAACCAACTTTATTGCTAAAAAAAGCGGTGAACAGGGAATTTGGTAAAGAAAGGTGCATATAATTATGGAAGCTAAATTGTCAAATGGTATTTTTCGTAAAGAAAAATTGAGTAATACAAGGAAGCAAAAAACATCCGACAAGGTATTTGATACTGTTATAATAGTAATTACAACAATTTCAGCATTGCTTTGTTTATTGCCTGTATTAAACGTAGTAGCTGTATCTTTAAGTTCAAATTCAGCAATCATATCTTCTAAGGTATTTTTGTGGCCTGTTGAATTTACAATCGACTCATATAGGGCAATATTCTCAGATAAGTCAATGATGTGGTCTATGGTTTTTACAATATTAATTACTGTGATATACACAGTGGTGAGTATGGCTTTGACCATTGCAGCAGCATATCCGCTTTCTAAAAAGAGTTTGAAAGGAAGAAGCGGCTTTCTATTGGTAATAGTAATAACCATGTATTTTAGCGGTGGAATTATACCGGACTATATTCTGGTCAAAAGTCTTGGACTACTGGACAGTATGTGGAGTCTTATACTGCCTGGTGCCATCAGTGCGTTCAACTTGATTCTTCTAAAATCATTTTTTAATTCATTGCCTGAAGGTTTGGAAGAAGCAGCTAGAATAGACGGGTGTACTGACTTTGGAGTATTGATAAGAGTGGTGCTTCCGTTATCTCTTCCAATCATAGCTACCTTAAGCTTGTTTTATGCAGTTGGGAAATGGAACAGTTTTATGGATGCCTTGTTTTATATAACAGATCCGAATAAGTACCCTTTGCAGCTTAAGCTGTATCAAATAGTAGCAAACAGTCAGTCTCTAGAAGCTGCTTTTGCTGAGGGTAATATGTCTCCAGGCTTGCTTCCTGACAGCTTGAAGGCTGCGAGTGTTATGTTCGCGACTATTCCTATAGTATGTGTTTATCCGTTCATACAAAAGCATTTTATTAAGGGTGTTATGCTTGGGGCTATTAAGGAATGATATAATATCTCATAAATTAAATTCTATATAAATGGATTTTAATAATGGAGATTTTATATAATCTATTAATATTATAATAATAGGGGGACATGTTTATGAAAAAGCGTTTTGGCAAAGTAATAAGTACTACGCTGCTAGTGGCAATGCTAACGACTGCAATTACAGGTTGCGGCAGTCAGGGTGATAAGACTGATGATACCACAGCAAGTGAAAAACCAAAGGAAATGGTGGAATTGACAGTTGAGGTTTTTGACAGATCAACACCTGGGTATCAGGCAGACAAGAACTTCCAGACAGAATGGATACAGAAAAACTTTGGTGATCCAAATGGAATTAAGCTGAAATTTGTACCAGTTTTAAGAGGTCAGGAAGTTGAAAAGCTGAATGTGTTGATGGCGGCAAATCAGGCTCCGGATGTTTCCTTTACTTACAATGAAGGTTTGATGTACAACTACATAAAAAACGGCGGACTTACTGATTTAGGAAAATTGCTTGATGAACACGGTAAAGATCTTAAAGCTTATCTTGGAGATACTTTGTTAAACTACGGCAACTGGGGTGGAGTGCAATACGCTGTGCCTGCGAAGAGAGTTATGGAAGCATGCTTTGGAACATTTATAAGAAAAGACTGGCTTGATAAATTAAATATGCCTGTTCCTCAAACAACAGATGAATTTTATAACACTTTAAAAGCTTTCAAGGAAAAGGATCCAGGAAAACTTGGCGAAAAAGTTATTCCTTTTACCATCACTGTCGACCCAAATAATATTAACTGGACTTCACACACTCTTCTTGAATCATTTAAAACTTCTATATCCGAAGAAGACAGATATAGTATGAGGAACTGGGTAATACCTGGCTTTAAAGAAGGTATAAGATTTATGAACAAATTGTACAATGAGGGTCTATTAAATAAACAGTTTGTTTTGGATAAAGACGGTAAACAGTACGAAAAAGATGTTGCACAGGGTAAGGTTGGTGCTTTTATTCAAAGTTATGACTTCCCATACAGAATTACACCTGGTTTGGCAACTGAGCTTAAGAAAAATGTTCCTGACAGTGACATTATTCCAATAGATCCATTTAAGAACTCAGAAGGTAAAAACATAAAAATGAAATACAATCCTAATGGATTATTTATAATAGTACCAAAATCAAGTAAAAGAGCTGTTGAAGCAATAAAATATCTTAACTGGATGTCAAAACCTGAAGTGTTGAAATTCCTCCAAAATGGTAATAAGGGTGATCAATATACTGATGAGCAAGATGGCATACCAATGAATGTTATATCAAACGACAAGCTTCCGGATGATAAAAAAGCAAACTATATTGATTTGTCTATTATAGTAAACGGTAAGGAATTCGGAAGTACTGAAAAGAACATAAAAGCAGCATCATTCGGATATCCAGGATTTGAAGATAAGTTTACAGAAGCTTACAATATAGCATTAACAGATGCCGGCTATATGCCTCGTTTTGACAGAGTTATCGAAGCAGAAGCAAAATACTCCAAGGCACTTACAGACAAAGAAGTACAGATATTTGTAAAATCAATTACTTGTAAGCCTGCAGATTTTGACAAGACTTATAATTCACTTGTTCAGGATTACATGAAATCAGGCGGACAGCAAATAGAAGATGAAAAGAGAGCAGCATTTAAAGCAATGAAGAAATAATTAATAGTGCTATAATAGCATTACAAAAAGCCTTGACGGAGCTTAACACTCTTTCAAGGCTTTTTTAGTTGCGAGAAATTATGATGTAATCTATATCATAATTTCTCGCAACTACGATCAAGTGTGACAAAATTGCAAGCGATTATGCCCTGTCTAAAAATTTAGGCACCATGGATTCTAATGTCAGAATATAATATACCATTATTATTGATAGGGCGGTATGGGATGTGGATAGTATTGTAAAACTGGAGAACATTGGGATGAAATATCACTCACTCAATGGTGAGATAAATGCCCTGGAAAACATAGATCTCTCCGTAAAAAAAGGAGAGTTTATCAGCATTGTAGGTCCTAGCGGCTGCGGAAAATCAACGATACTTTCCCTTATTTCAGGACTTGTGAATCCAACATCGGGAAAGGTTCTTATAGCAGGCAAGCCTCAGCAAGAGAATTTGCGAATGGTTGGATACATGCTGCAGAAGGACCATCTTTTCGAATGGAGGACAATTCTTCAGAATACGCTTTTAGGCTTGGAAATCAGGAGAACACTTTCAAAAGAAAGCAAAGACTATGCATTAGAGCTTTTAGAGACTTATGGGCTTTACGAATTTAAAGATAAGTACCCTTCACAGCTATCAGGTGGCATGCGGCAGAGGGCAGCACTTATAAGAACCCTTGCCGCAAAGCCGGAAATACTGTTACTTGATGAAGCGTTTTCAGCACTTGATTATCAGACCAGATTGGCAGTTACGGATGATATTTATGCTATTATTAAGAAAGAAAATAAAACTGCCATACTTGTAACCCATGACATAGCCGAATGCATCAGTGTTGCAGATAGGGTAGTTGTTCTTTCAAAAAGGCCTGCAAAAGTTAAAAGCATCCATGAAATTATATTTTCCTGCAGCCAAAGAACACCTCTTAAATCAAGGGAGGCCCCTGAATTTTCAAAATACTTCAATGCAATATGGAAGGAGCTGGATGTTCATGTATAATAGGGGTAATGATTACATATCACAGGAGCATATGGAGTATCTTAAGAAGGTCCGTATAAAAAGGTTTAGCATACTATTGACTCAAATACTTATACTGGTCTTATTCCTCGGGTTATGGGAGGCGGCTGCAAGGTTAAAGTTTATTGATCCTTTTATAACAAGCCAGCCATCAAGGATTTTTTCCACGCTTATTAGTCTTTACAGAGAAGGACAGCTGTTTGAACATATTGGCATAACTTGCATGGAGACGGTTGTAGGGTTTTCCCTTGGTACTGTATTAGGCATAATAATAGCTGTTATATTGTGGTGGTCTGAGTTTTTATCAAAAGTTTTTGAACCATACCTGGTCATACTAAATAGTTTGCCTAAAATTGCATTAGGACCAATATTTATTGTATGGATAGGTGCAGGTCCTATATCAATAATTGCAATTGTACTTACAATTTCAATTATTGTGACTATTCTGGAAATATTGAATGGATTTTTAGGGGTAGATCCTGATAAAATTAAACTGGCAAAGACCTTTGGGGCTAATAAATTTCAAATAATGATGAAGGTGGTGCTGCCGTCATCGCTTCCTGTAATAATGAATGCACTTAAGGTAAATGTAGGGCTTTCATGGGTTGGAGTAATTGTCGGGGAGTTTTTGATTTCCAAGGCAGGCATTGGATATCTTATAGTTTATGGTGGTCAGGTGTTTCAGCTTGACTTGGTAATGACCAGTGTTTTTATTCTTGCAGCAGCGGCGTATGTTATGTACCGATGTGTAGCATATGTGGAAAAACTGCTTGTTAAGAATAAAGGATGATTTTACAGTTCGTTATCTATAGCACCTTTCCAAGTTTTAATGAATATCATATGGGGGGAGGTGTTTATTATGCGAAAGGCGTATGTGTATTTTTTGCTGGCAGGGGTTTTCCTACTATTATTCACAGCTTGCGGCAAGAGTGATTACCAAAAAATCCGCTTGAGTGAAGTTACCCGTTCTGTATTCTATGCCCCGCAATATGTTGCTTTAAACGAGGGCTTTTTTAAGGAAGAGGGCCTTGAAATTGACCTTACCAACGGTCAGGGTGCAGATAAGGTAATGACATCGGTTTTGTCGGGTCAGGTGGATATCGGGTTTTCCGGGCCTGAGGCTGCCATATATGTATACAATGAAGGCAAGGAAGACTATGGGGTAGTTTTTGCACAACTTACAAAGCGAGACGGGTCATTCCTGGTAGGAAGAAAGCCTGAACCGGATTTTAAGTGGAGCAATGTAAAAGGTAAAACCATCATTGGTGGAAGAAAAGGTGGAGTGCCTGAAATGACTCTAGAGTATGTACTGAAGCAAAAAGGTTTAATACCTGGTAAGGATGTAAAAATAGATACAAGTGTACAATTTGCCCTTATGGCAGGAGCCTTTACAGGAGGACAGGGGGATTATGTAACATTGTTTGAGCCTGTTGCGTCAACTGTGGAAAAGGAAGGAAAAGGCTACATTTTAGCATCTATAGGGAAAGAAAGCGGAGAGATACCTTATACTGCTTATTATGCAAAGAAAAGCTACATAGATAAAAACAAAGAGGTAATACAGAGATTTACCAATGCCATATATAAAGGGCAGAAGTGGGTTCAAAGCCATAGCCCGGAAGAGATAGCAAAGTCTATCAAAACTTCTTTTCCTGATTCTGATTTGGACACTCTGGTGTCAGTAGCAAGAAGGTATAAGGAGACTGATTCATGGTGTCAAGTGCCTGCAATGAACGAGGATTCACTTGGATTATTGCAAAAGGTTATGAAAACAGCAGGAGAACTGCAAAAGGAAGCTCCATATGAAAAAATTGTTACAACCGAGTTTGCCGATAAGGCATATGAAAATATTAAGTAAAATTAATTGCTTTTAGTCATGATCAAGAAATAACTTCCTCTATAAATTTTGCTCATGTGTTGACTTAACTTGTCAACACTCGCAAAGAAAGCAGAAGTAATTTTTAATCCATACTTTAATATGATACATAAGCGGAGGTAGTAGTATTATTATACCTTCGCTTTTGATGTTTATTCTAATAAACCATTATTTATACTTTTGTAAAATGTCATTCATTCTTATCTTAAAATGTTCAATATCTATTTGGGAGTCAGTAAAAACTGTTTCCTCAAGAACTTTATCCAAAATCTCAGCTTTTACGTGATCATCCTCTATCTCATTTATTACTTTTTCCCGAGACTCTTTTAATATAGACATTATGTCCTCGTTTATATTATTATTGATTATTGAGTCGATTTTTTTACGGATTTGTTTTGAGAGTGCCGGATAGCTTCCTGATGTTGAGATACCTATCACAAGATCATTTCTTTTAACTATTGAGGGAAAGAAAAATGTACACTTTTTAGGGTCATCTGCAACATTTACAAATATGCCAAGATTTACTGCATCTTTATAAATATTTTCATTAACCAGTGTATCTGAAGTAGCCGCTATAATCATAAAAGCACCGCTTATATCAGATGATTCATAACATCGACTAATATGAACAAGTCTTCCGGAGTCCTTTAGAAGTTTGATCTTATGTGAAATTTCAGGGCTTATAATTACAATATCCCCATTAAATCTGCTTAAGATCTCAACTTTTCTAGAAGCCACTTTTCCGCCTCCCACTACAATACATTTTTTACCTTTCAAGTCAATAAAGAATGGAAATGCTGTCATTTGTACCTCCATAGTTCACCTTATATATCAAGGGTGATTAATCTCTTACATAAGTCTATTGCAAATACATTATAGAGCTATTTATGGATAAAATCAATGAAGTTTGGGGAGAAGTAAAGCTATATTAATATATATGAATATGTATTGAGGAGATTTCAAAAATTTCCGTGGTCAATTTTTTAATGTTGAAGATCAGTAAAATCAATATTTTTGAAATCTCCAGTTGACCAGTTATTTTTTGGAATCACTTAATTTAAAATTTTGTAAAAAAAAATAATATTTTGATTGTAAGAATGAATAAAATGAATTAAACTATAGAAAAGTGAATAGAAAAACATAAGGTTTGACTTATATTAAAAGTGTTAATATATAAAAGTCGATTAAAAGGGAAATGGGTTAGAGTCCCATACGGTCCCGCCGCTGTGAATGAGGAGTTCTTATGTATAGTCCACTGGGAAGCCGGGAAGGAACATAGGAATGATGATGCTTAGTCAGAATACCTGCCTTATCGTTTAGTAATAAGTGTACCTTGAAGGCTCATAAATCAGGTTACACTTGCTACATGTACACCGTTTACGCTACGAAGGATAGGGGGGTGTTTATATTTTGTTGTTTTAAATTTATTAACCCCTTAACTTTATTAATATTAATAAATAAAAGTTAGGAGGTTTTTTTGATGTCAGGAAAAAATCAAACAGTTTTAGGACTTATATTAATGATTGCATTATTTCCTCAATCGGCTTCAGCAATGCATATAATGGAAGGTTACCTTCCGCCCTTATGGTGTGTTTCATGGGGTGCGGCATCAATACCTTTTATAGTGATGGGTTTGTTTTCCATACAGAAAACGGTAAACTTAAATCCAAAGGTAAAAATAATATTAGCCATGGCAGGTGCTTACACTTTTGCACTTTCAGCTTTAAAAATACCTTCTGTTACAGGAAGCTGTTCCCACCCTACAGGAGCAGGGTTGGGAGCGATGGTGTTCGGGCCTTTGGCAATGACTGTTATAGGATTAATTGTATTGGTGTTTCAGGCACTTCTTTTAGGCCATGGAGGACTTACTACGCTAGGTGCAAATATGTTTTCAATGGCCATTGTCGGCCCATTTGTAGCATACGGATTATTCAAACTTGTTCGAAAGCTTAGCGGACCCTTGTGGCTTGCAGTTTTTTTAGGAGCATCCTGTAGTAATTTTTTTACATATGTAGTAACGTCATTCCAACTTGGGTTGGCATATCCTTCGCCTTCGGGAGGAATATTCGGGTCGGTAGCTAAATTTTTAGGAGTGTTTTCATTCACACAGATTCCACTGGCAATAAGTGAGGGGATTATTACAATTGTAGTTTTCAATGTAATAAAAACTTATAACAGCTCTGAGTTAAAGGATTTGAAAATATTGTCCGAAGAGGTGGCAAAATGACAACTAGTACCAAAACAGTCAAAGGAAAAAAAGAAATTTGGAAAACTAATATAATTCTACTGCTTCTTGTAGCAGTTATAACCCTGGTACCATTTGTTCTTCAAAAGCATGGAGATTTTTTAGGGACCGATGACAAGGCGGAAAAAACCATAACTGAAATAAAGCCTGATTACAATCCATGGTTTGAATCTGTTTGGACTCCGCCCAGCGGAGAGATTGAGAGCCTTTTATTCGCACTACAGGCAGGTGTAGGTTGTCTTATAATCGGGTATTACATTGGATATGTGAGAGGAAGAACAAAGAAGGAAGATAAGACTTGATAAATATTGATAAATATGCTTACAATTCAAAACTTAAAAAGGTTAGTGTAATCAGGAAGTTACTCTTTTCCCTGTTTGCTCTGGGTATATGCATTTGGGCTGATTCCATAGCCATATCGGTTTTTATTGCATTAATAATGATATTGGTTACTTATAAAAAGGGAGAGGTGCCTTTAGGCTTCATACTAAAGCTTATGCTAGTTCCATTTGTGTTTTTATTAATGAGTACACTTGCTATTACTATAGAAATAACCCGACCTGAAAATTTGTCTGAAAGGATGTTTATTCTGTCAGGTTCTATTGCCGGATTACAAATTGGAGCTACCATTGAAGGGATCAAGGATGCACTTAATATATTTTTTAAAGCACTTGGAACAATTTCATGCTTGTATTTTTTATCCCTCAGTACACCTATGCTTGAACTAATGGCAGTTTTACGAAAGCTTAAGGTACCCAAATTATTAATTGAACTTATGGGGCTTACATACAGATTTATATTTATCCTTTTGGAGACAGCTGAAAATATTTTTGTTTCACAGAGGGCAAGACTGGGGTATGAAGGCTTATCATCAGGCTTCAGGTCAGTTAAGATTCTTTTTTCATCATTATTTATAAGATCATTTAAACGAAGTGATGAAATTTATCGTTCCTTAGAAGCAAGAGGCTATGATGGAGAGTTGAACTTTTTGGAGGAAGAAATTAGGTTTTGTTGCAAGGATGTTATAAATCCTGCTATGTTTGCATTTCTTATGGTGCTATTAACGTTGTCACTTAAGGAATGACTAAAAATCCTGGGAATTTTGGTGGAGGTTTTCTTTAATGACAGATAATATTCTTGAGACTAAAGAGCTTTTATTTGTATATACTGATAAAACTAAAGCTTTGGAAAATGTAAACATAAAAATAAAAAGGAGTCAAACTACTGCAATATTAGGGGGAAACGGTGCCGGAAAATCAACGTTATTTCTATGCTTTAACGGCATTTTGAAGCCTGTAGGCGGAACCATTCTTTATAATGGACAACCTTTGGACTATTCCCATAATGGATTAAAGCATCTTAGGAGAAAAGTCGGGATTGTCTTTCAGGACCCGGATAACCAGTTGTTTTCAGCAAGTGTGTATAAGGATATTTCATTTGGTCTTATGAATATGAAGCTTGAAGAAAAAGATATTAGACAAAAAGTAGATATTGCAATGGATAGAACAGGTATAAGCCACTTAAAGGATAGACCAACCCATAGTTTAAGCTTTGGGCAAAAAAAGAGGGTGGCTATAGCAGGAGTACTTGCCATGGAGCCTGAGGTGCTGATTCTGGATGAGCCTACGGCAGGACTTGATCCTTGTGGCGTAAGTGAGATAATGAAGCTGCTTAAAAACGCTCAGAAGGAGCTTGGAATTACTTGTGTATTATCTACACATGATATTGATATTGTTCCGTTATACTGTGACTACACTTATGTACTAAGCAATGGGAATGTCAAGGTGGAGGGAACCACTGATCAGGTTTTTTCCAATAAAGATGCACTTAGAAAGATGAACTTAAGACTTCCCAGGGTTGGTCACCTTATAGAAATTTTAAATAATAAGGACGGTTTTGAATTCAGTGAGAATGATGAAACAGCAGTAACTATAGCAAAGGCACGAAGGGCAATAATCAATTGGAGGGACCGGAATGGGAAATGAATATAGGAGAGATGTGGAATGCTTGATAAAATAGAAATTGTAAAGCCTGAAGACATAGAAAAAAGAAGCTTTGAAATTATTACAGATATACTTGGAGATACTGTATTTCCAGCGTTACATGAGTCGGTTATAAAAAGGGTCATACATACTACAGCGGATTTCGAATTTGCCAAATTACTTAATATCAGCGAAGGTGCAATAGAAAACGGCATTAAAGCTATAAAGGAAGGCGGGAATATTGTAACAGATACAATGATGGCTGCTTCCGGCATCAACAAAAAGGAACTTGGTAAATACGGTGGACGGATTGTGTGTTATATGAATGATGAGGTAATAGCTAAGAAGGCAAAGGCCCGTAACACAACAAGGGCATGTCTTTGCATGGAAAAGGCCTCAGCAGATAAAAATAACAGGATTTTTGTTATAGGAAATGCCCCTACTGCACTGATAAGGCTTTATGAACTTATAAATGAGGGAACCATATCACCGGATCTTGTTGTTGGTGTTCCTGTGGGTTTTGTCAATGTAGTCGAGTCCAAGGAACTGTTTAAGACATTGGATGTTCCATATATTATTACAGATGGCAGAAAGGGAGGCAGCAATATTGCGGCAGCTATTATAAATGCCATGCTGTATATGAACAGGGTGTAAGCTATGGAGGATTATGTCATTGTAAATGGAAGAAAGTTTAAAAAGGGCTATACTACAGGATCGTGTGCCGCTGCTGCTGCTAAAGCTGCTGCAGCTATGCTGGCTGGTCAAAGCAAAATGGAAGTTGCAAGCATTGATACACCTGCAGGGATAAAACTACACCTTCCTATAGAGGATATAGAATTTTCAGGTGACAGCGTCAGATGCTCTGTAATAAAAGATGGTGGGGATGACCCTGATATTACAACAGGAATTAAGGTTTATGCAGAAGCAAGGTATTCTTCTGCAGGGGGGATAGTGGTTAGAGCCGGAGAAGGAATAGGAAAAGTTACATTAAGAGGACTTAAGGTTGAAGTTGGACAGCCTGCCATAAACCCTGTACCAATGAGGATGATAATGGAAGAGGTAGAGAAGGTTATAACGCCAGGCACAGGCCTGGAAATAACCATAAGTGTTCCGGGAGGAGAGGAACTTTCCCAAAAGACATATAACCCGAAGCTTGGAATAGTAGGAGGAATATCAATACTTGGTACAACCGGCATAGTGACACCAATGTCGGAGGAAGCCTGGAAAGAGGCTGTTGCCATGGAACTATCGGTTATTGCAGCATCGGGAAATACCAAAGCAGTTCTTACTTTTGGAAACTATGGTAGTGAATTTGCTAAATCCATGCTTGATATAGATGATAAATACATTGTAAAGATGAGTAACTTTATAGGATATATACTGGATAAAGCAGTGGAGCTTGGTTTTAAGAAGCTGATTTTGGTAGGTCACTTGGGCAAGCTGGTAAAGGTTGCGGCCGGTATATTCAACACCCACAGCAGGGTTGCAGACGCCAGGATGGAGATACTTGCAGCTTACTGTGCACTTGAGGGAGCATCCATGGAAGTTGTTAAGAGCGTTTACAGCTGCACTACAACAGACTTGGCAGCTGAAATTATCAGGGAATCGGGTTTGGAAAATGTATTTAAAAGAATAGTTCAAAACTCTTCAAAAAGGTGTATGGAGAATGTATATAACAAGTTGCTGGTAGGTACTGTACTGTTTAATGAAGATAAATTTCTATTGGCAATGGATGAAAATGCGGAAGAAATTTTATATGGAGAAAGTTGGAATGGGTATGGGGAATAAGGTATATATTTTAGGGGTTGGCCCAGGTGATAAAGCTCTTATATGTCCTGAAGCAGAAAAGGTTATTAGTAATTGCCATGTACTCATAGGGGGCATTAGAAACCTTCAAGTGTATGGGAATTTAGACTGTGAAAGAATAAAGGTAGGAAACAATCTTGATGAAATTGCCAAATACATAATGAGCAACATGGAACAAAAAAATATAGCTGTTTTAGCTTCAGGTGATCCGGGAGTATTTGGTATTTTGGAATACTTGAAGGGTAAAATTGATAATGACAAAATTCATGTGGTTCCTGGAATAAGCTCTTTCCAATACCTGTGTGCAAAAATGAAAATAAGCTGGCAGGATGCTTTTTTAACCAGTGTTCATGGAAGAGATCAGGCTGATGTGATTGACATTGTGAGGAAAAACAAAAAGACTATCATATTTGCCGGAGGGGATAATACTCCTGAGAAAATTTGCAGCATGTTTTTTGAAAAAGGCCTTAAAGATGTAACAGTTACAATTGGAGAAAAACTTTCTTATAAAGAGGAAAGAATAACAACAGGAAAACCAGATTCTTTAATGAAAATGACTTTTGAAAAGCTTTCTGTACTTCTTGTACTAAATGAAAAATGTACAAGTGAACCCAAAGGCCCCATGGATAATGCAATCCATGGGATACCCGATGATATGTTTATTCGTGGAGATGTACCCATGACCAAAGAAGAAATAAGAACTGTAAGCATTTCCAAGCTAAGACTAAGGGAGAACTATACTGTTTTTGACGTCGGTGCTGGCACGGGTTCTGTTTCTATAGAATGTGCTTTAAGGTGCACCAAAGGCCAGGTTTATGCAATTGAAAAGGAAAAAGATGCGGTTAAGCTTATTGAAGAAAATATAGAAAAATTTAGAGCTAACAATATAAATATAATTCATGGAAAAGCACCTGATGTGCTAACAGGTCTGCCAGAACCTGATTGTGTATTTATAGGGGGCTCCTCCGGTAAAATGAATGATATACTGGAATGTATAAGTAATTGTAAAGGGAAAATCAGGGTGGTAACCAATGCAGTTACAATAGAATCTGCTTATGAGGCTATAAAAGGCCTTGAGGAAAAAGGATTCGGATGTGTCGATGTGGTTTTAATGTCTGTATCAAAGGGTAGGAGCGTTGGAGGCAAACACCTTATGCAGGCACTAAATCCTGTATATATTATAAGCGGTGAATATGGAGGCAGACAATGAAAGGAAAACTCTACGGAATAGGTGTAGGGCCGGGAGACCCTGAGCTTATTACTATAAAAGCTAAGAAAATTTTAGATAGGGTACAGTGCCTGGCAGTTCCAAAAACCTCTATAGAAAAAGCCAGTCAGGCTCTTACGATAGCCAAAGGTATTATAAACTGCGAAAAAGAAATACTTGAGCTTATTTTTCCTATGAGCTTTGACGACAAGGTGTTGGATGAAAGTTGGAATTTGGCGGTGCAGCAAGTATCCATGAAGCTTGACAGTGGGATAGACGTTGGGTTTATTACATTGGGTGACCCAACAGTTTACAGCACTTACATATATCTACACAAGGCAATAAAGGAGAAGGGGTATGATACTGAAATAATTCCCGGAGTTACTTCATTTTGTGCTTCTGCAGCAAGAGCCGGCCTTAGCTTGGGAGAGAACAGAGAGACAATAGCTGTTGTACCGTCGGCATATGAATGTAGCGATCTCGATAATATATTGGATAGCTTCGATAATATAGTGCTTATGAAAATATCAAAAAATATGGAAAAATTAAAAAAGAAACTTAATCAAAAGGGACTGTCACAAAAGGCTGTGGTTGTGAGTAAATGCGGTATGGATGATGAAATGATAAGTCTTGGAATTGACGAACTTGATGAAGAGGGTCTTAGTTATTTCTCCACTATGATAATAAAAAAAAGCGGGGTGAAATAGGATGGTTTATTTTATAGGAGCAGGTCCGGGCGATCCGGAGCTTATAACAGTTAAGGGCCGGAACATTATTGAAAAGGCTGATGTAATCATTTATGCAGGTTCACTTGTAAACAACGAGTTACTCAAATTTGCAAAAGAAAACTCTGAAATTCATGACAGTTCAAAAATGACCCTTGAAGAAGTTATAGAAGTTATGGAAAACACTGTACAATATGGTAAAATAGTAGCAAGAGTGCATACTGGTGATCCATCCATATATGGAGCTATACGTGAACAGATGGATCAACTGAAAAAGAGAAGTATAAAGTATGAGATAATACCTGGTGTGAGCTCATTTGTTGCAGCTGCTGCAGCTCTTGAAAAGGAGTATACCTTACCAGGGGTTACACAGACGGTGATACTTACCAGAATGGAAGGAAGGACAAGTGTTCCCGGTAAAGAGTCCATAGAGATGCTAGCAGCTCATGGTACAACTATGGTTATATTCTTAAGTATAGGAATGATTGATGAACTTGTGGAAAAGCTTAAGACAGGCTATTTGGAAGATACTCCTGTTGCAGTAGTATATAAAGCCTCCTGGCCTGATCAGAGAATATTAAGGGGAACCCTTAAGAATATTTCAGGCCTTGTGAAAGAAGCAGGAATAGATAAAACTGCTCTAGTAACGGTAGGCGATTTTCTTGGTGATGACTATGAGCTGTCAAAGCTTTATGATAAAAGCTTTTCCCATGAATTTAGAGGTGCTGTAAAATGAAGATTGCAATCATGGCAATAACAAAAAACGGTTCGGAGCTTGCAATGAAAACTGCAGAAAGCATTTGTAAAGCCTCAGATACTGAGGTGGTTTTGTACATAAAGGATTCCTTTATGTATAAAAACTCAAATGTAAGCTTTAATGTTAACCCATTAAAGGTTCCTATTTATGAGCTAGTAAAGGATATATTCGAAATTTTTGATGCACTTGTGTTTGTTATGGCCAGTGGAATTGCAGTGAGGACAATAGCACCCCTTATAAAGTCGAAAACCACCGACCCTGCAGTACTTGTCATGGATGAGCAGGGAAGGTTTGTAATAAGCCTCTTGTCCGGTCATATCGGGGGAGGAAACAGTTTGACATCGGAAATTGCCGGGTTAATTGGAGCAGTTCCTGTTATAACAACGGCCACCGATATAAATGGAGTAATTTCATTTGATGTATTTGCAGGAAGTAACAATCTTGTCATTGAAAATATGGATAATCTTAAATATATAAGCTCAGAACTTGTAAACGGTAATAAGGTTGGATTGTTTTCCGAATGCACTTTAAGGGGAAATATCCCTTCGGAGGTTGTATATCTGAAAGATCTGTCCAGTAAAAAGGTGGATAATATTAAGGCCATGGTGGTGCTATCCAATAGAACGGATCTTTTTACAAAGGAATGTAAAGTTTTATATTTAAGGCCTAAAAACCTTGTGATAGGCCTTGGTTGTAAAAGGGGTATTACAAAGGAAAGAGTAATTGAAGCGGTTGAAAATGCACTTGCTACAAAAAGGAAAAGTATTGAATCGGTAAAATGTATTGCAACAATAGACTTAAAGGCTGACGAGAAGGGTTTATTGGAGTATTGCAGCGAGGCGGAAATTGAGCTTAAAATAATACCGAGGGATATGGTTGGAAAAATAGAACAGCAATTTAAAGGCTCGGGGTTTGTTAAGAGCAAGGTTGGAGTTTCATGTGTGGCAGAGCCATGTGCTTACATTGCTGCTTCAAAAGGAAGTTTTATTATGGAGAAAACCTCTTTTAAGGGAATAACTATTGCCATTTTTGAAGAGAAATTGGAGATGAAAATATGAAATTGCTTGTTGTAGGTGTGAATTATAGAAAAACACCGGTTGAAATCAGAGAAAAACTTAGCTTTACAATTGAGGAGCAGAAGAATGCATTGAGTGAGATAGTGAATATGGATGGTATACTAGAATGCACGATTCTTTCAACCTGCAACAGGACAGAGGTTTACATATATCATGAAGACCCTAATTATGACAGCAGTAAGCTGGAAAATAAGCTATGCAAAATAAAAGGCTTGGATATTTATAAACTTAAAAAATACATATATGTATACAGCGGTGTGAAGGTTGCAAGACATCTTTATAAGGTCGCCAGCGGCCTGGATTCCATGATACTTGGAGAGGACCAGATATTGCGTCAGGTTAAGGATGCTTATGACATTTCCATAGGAGTGGGTTCATCCTCGGGCATGCTCAATACACTTTTCCGTGAAGGGATTACAGCAGCAAAAAAGGTTAAAACCTCTACAGAGATTTCCAAAACATCTATATCTGTGGGAACACATGCTGTAAGGCTTGTTGAAAGGGAATTTGGACATGACCTAAAAGAAAAGAGTGCCCTTATTATCGGTGCGGGGAAAATCGGTGTTATTACCCTCAAAAATCTTATCTCAAAAGGTATTGGGAAAATATATGTGACAAACAGAAGCTGCGGTAATGCAGAGTACATTTTGAAGCTATATGGTAATGTTAAGGTTTTGGATTATTCAATGAGGTATTCGGTAATGGATCAATGCGATATAGTCATAAGTTCAACTGCAAGCCCTCATTACACTATAACCAAAGATCTATTGGAGAATGTCCTTACCACATGTAAGAAAAGGGTATTTATTGATCTTGCCGTGCCTAGAGATATAGATTTGGCAATTAGTGAGTTACCGTCAGTATGCTGCTTTAATATTGATCATTTGATGGTAGAGGTTAACAAAAACATGGATTACAAGCTTTCTGAGGTATCCAGAGCTGAAGAAATAATAAACCAGTATGTTGCTGAATTTGAAAACTGGTATTATTTCAGGGAGGCATTACCGGTTGTCAAGGAGGTTCAGAAGTTTGCAAATGAGGTATTGAGTGAAAAAACAGATTATTTGCAAAAAAAACTTAGAACCACAAGCGATGAAGAAATGGAAACGGTTAAGTATGTGATTAAAAGCACTGTAAATGAAATATTGGGAAAACTTCTCTATAGTATCAGGGAGAACAGCAGCAAAGAGGACATGCAGGCTTATTTCAGATGTCTGAAGGAAGTTATGAGGGAGGACTAAGCAGATGCCAAGAATTTATGTAGTGGGGATAGGGCCTGGTAATATGGAGGATATGACCGATAGGGCAGAGAAAGCAATTCAAGATGCAGATGTAATAGTAGGGTATTATACATATATTAAACTTATAAAGGATTATTTTCCCCATAAGGAGTTTATTGAGTCGGGTATGACCAAAGAAGTGGAACGCTGCGAACTGGTCATGAAGTTGGCTGGGGAAGGTAAAAATGTTGCTCTTATAAGTAGCGGTGATAGTGGTATATATGGAATGGCGGGAATAATGCTGGAATTGATGAATAAGTCTAAAAGCCAAATACCTGTTGAAGTTATTCCTGGAATTACTGCGGCAAGCAGTGCCGCTTCAATACTTGGAGCACCCATAATGCATGATTTTGCTGTTATAAGCCTAAGTGACCTTATGACTCCTCTTGAGTTAATTTATAAGAGATTGGAATGTGCAGCCGAAGGTGATTTTGTAATCTGCATTTACAATCCAAAAAGCAAAACCAGATGTGACTATATAATAAAAGCAAGGGATATTATACTGAAGTACAGCAAGGAATCAACGCCTGTAGGTATTGTAAGGAATGCAGGCAGGGAAAATGAGGAATACAATATTACAGATTTAAAGAATATGCTTGATTATAAAATTGATATGTTTACTGTGATTATAATAGGGAATTCAAGTACTTACATAGAAAATGGGAAAATAATTACCCCAAGGGGTTATAAAATAGATTAATGGTGATTTAAGAATAGGATAAGTGGTCAGTATGAAGGTTTTGGTTTTGGCAGGAACAAAAGATGCCGGTGAAATAGCGGTAAAGCTTAAAAGTGAAGATATTGAGGTGATTGCTTCAGTAACAACAGATTATGGAAGGCACCTTCTAAGTCATATAGGCGGCGTATGTATCCATGTAGGAAAGCTTGACAAGGATGGAATGATTAAGTTGGTAAGAGAGAAGGAAGTAATGTGTATTGTTGATGCATCACATCCCTATGCCAGCCAAGCGTCTGAAAATGCCATTAAAGCTTCTGATGAATGCTCTATACCCTATATTAGGTTTGAGAGAATGGAAGTAGGAGTCTGTATGGACGAAGCTATTAGGGTTAAAAGCTTTGAGGAGGCTGCAAAAAGAGCTTCTTCTATATCAGGAAATATATTTCTTACTGTAGGAAGCAATAATATTCATGTGTTTACAAAGAATATTCCTGATTACAAGAGCAGGCTTTATGCCAGGGTGCTTCCTGACAGCAAGGTATTATTAAAATGTGAAGAGGCAGGCCTAATGCCAGACAACATTATTGCGTTAAAAGGTCCTTTTTCAAAGGATATGAATGTTGCAATGTTAAAACATTGCAATGCTTCCATCCTGGTAACAAAAGAAAGTGGAGAAGCAGGAGGGACTTTAGAAAAGCTGGAGGCTGCAATAGAGCTTGGTGTAAAGGTAATTATTGTTGACAGGCCAAATGTAGCATATGGTACGAAAGTAAGCGAAGTTAATGAGGTAGTAGAGTTTTTAAAGAGGTTGCGAGGGGTATAAAGAGATGAGAAAAATAATTAGAGTTGGAACCCGGACAAGTGAATTGGCAATTACTCAAACCAATTGGGTAATTGAAAAACTCAAGGAAAACTATCCTGATCTCGAATTTGAGTTGGTGGGAATAACAACAAAAGGAGATATGATTTTAGATAGAAGCCTTGATAAGATTGGGGGTAAAGGTCTTTTTATTAATGAACTGGAAAATGCACTTTTAAATAATTCCATAGATATGGCTGTTCACAGCATGAAGGATATGCCTGCGAAACTGCCGGATGAACTTGTAATCGGTGCCATACCCAAAAGGGAGGATCCAAGGGATATACTTGTTTCTTTAGAAGGTAAAGCCCTAAAGGACCTTCAAAAAGGCTCTGTTATAGGAACGGGCAGCGTGAGAAGAGAGGTTCAGATACTTGAGCTTAGGCCAGATCTTAATACAAAACCGATAAGGGGTAATGTTCCGACAAGGCTAAATAAGCTTATGGAGCATCAATTTGATGCAATTGTCCTTGCCATGGCAGGCCTAAAGCGGCTAGGCCTTGAAGATAAGGTAACTGAGATATTTAGTCATGAAGAGATGGTTCCCGCTGTAGGACAGGGGGCTTTAGGCATAGAAGTTCGGAAAGGAGATGAACTCCATGAACTTCTTAAAGTCATTAACGATGAAGACAGTGAGATTTGTATAAATGCCGAAAGGGCCTTTTTACAAAGGTTGAATGGAAGCTGCAGTACACCTTTAGGAGCTTATGCTCATATATGTGGTGATTACATAAAAATATACGGGATGCTGGCTGAAGATGATAAGACAGATCCGAGAAAAGCTTTTATTGAAGGCAAAAAGGAGAATTTCGAAGAATTGGGATTAAAGCTTGCAGACATGCTTCAGGCAGGAGGTAAATATGATTGATAAAAAGGGAATTGTTTATATTTTAGGTGCAGGACCGGGAGACTACGGTCTTTTAACCTTAAAAGCTGCTGATTGTATTAGGAAAGCTGATGTTATAGTATATGACAGACTTATAAATGCCTCTATCTTTAGCCTTGCAAAAAAAGATGCAGAATACATAAATGTTGGAAAAATGCCTGATCATCACGCGGTGCCTCAGGAGACGATAAATCAAATACTTTTAGATAAGGCATTGGAGGGCAGGGTTGTAGCAAGAGTCAAAGGCGGTGATCCCTTTATATTCGGAAGAGGTGGGGAGGAAGCCGAGGTCCTTCAAAAAAACGGTATAGAATTTGAGATAGTGCCTGGAATAACTTCAGCTGTTGCAGCAGCAGCTTATGCCGGAATACCTGTGACCCATAGGGAATATTGCTCTTCCTTGCATATTATAACCGGGCATGAGAAGCCGGGAAGGGATGAAAGCTTTATTGATTATGAAGTAATATCAAAGCTTGAGGGGACATTGGTATTTCTTATGGGAATGAAAAATCTTGATGAGATCAGTACTAACCTTATAAAGCATGGCAAAAAAAGCACTACACCTGCTGCGGTAATTGAGAGAGGTACAACAATTAGCCAGAGGGTAGTAGTTGGAACTCTTGAAGATATTTCAAAAAAGGTAATTGATGAAGGTATTAAATCTCCTGCCGTTACTGTAATAGGAAATGTAGTTGCCTTAAGTGAAAGATTGAACTGGTTTCCAAAGGGCAAATTGAAAGGGAAAAGGATTGTGGTAACCAGGGCTAGGGAACAGGCCAGCAGCCTTGTGGAGGAAATTAGAAAACTTGGAGGAGATGTAATAGAATTTCCTACAATTAGAATAGAAGAGCCTTTGGATTACCAACACTTTGACAGGGTTCTTAGAGATTTGAACACTTATAAATGGGTTGTATTTACAAGTGTTAACGGAGTTAAGGGATTTTTCAAAAGAATGAGGACTTTAAAAATTGATATAAGGAGTCTTGCAGGAATACATATAGCTGCAGTTGGTGAAGCTACAGCAATGGAGCTTTCAGAGGTGGGACTTAATGTAGATTATATGCCGGATGATTATACTACAAAAGAACTGCTAAAGGGTCTTGTGGAGCTTATGGGCAAAGGCGAGAAAGTACTATTGGCTAGGGCAGACATTGCAAGCAAGGAACTTTCAGAAGGACTAAAAAGTAATGACATAGATTTTGAGGAACTTACGGTGTATAGGACGGTTATGGAAGCATCCATGAAGAGTACTGTAGAGGATTACCTAAAACAAAATAAAGTTGATTTCATAACATTTGCAAGCTCATCAACAGTGAAGAATTTTATTGAAATACTAGGTAAGGAAAACATGGAACTTTTATCAAAAACCAAAATTGTATGTATAGGACCGGTAACATCCCAGACTGCAAAGGAATCAGGTCTTTTTGTATCGGCAGTTGCTGACAAATATACTATTGATGGTTTGGTAGATAAACTTGTGGAGCTATCGGAGGAATGAATATGGATTTGATTAAAAGGCCAAGGCGGCTGCGTATTAATGAAAATATGAGAAGACTTGTTCGGGAAACCTCTGTTTCTGTTAATGATTTTATTTATCCGTTGTTTGTGGTGGAGGGCAAGGGCATTAAGCGGGAAATTACTTCCATGCCGGGTGTTTATCATTTCTCATTAGACCTACTCCTAAAGGAACTAGAAGAGATAAGGGATTTAAGGATTCCAGGGGTTCTTTTGTTTGGAGTGCCTGAAACTAAAGATGAGAAAGGCTCTGGAGCATACAATCCTGATGGCATAATTCAAAAGGCTTTAAGAGAAATGAAAAAGGAATTTCCTGATATCCTTGCTGGAGCGGATGTGTGTTTGTGCGAGTACACAAGCCATGGTCACTGCGGACTGATTTGCGATGGAGATGTCTTAAACGACAGTTCGGTAGAACTTATTGCGAAAGCTGCATTAAGCTATGCAGAGGCTGGTGCAGATATTATTGCTCCTTCGGATATGATGGACGGAAGGATAGGTGCTGTGAGAAAAATCCTTGATGAAAACGGTTTTACCAATAAAACCATCATGTCATATAGTGCAAAATATGCGTCATCATTTTACGGTCCATTCAGAGAGGCTGCACTCTCTAAACCTTCTTTTGGAGACAGAAAAAGCTATCAGATGGATTATGCAAATACCACAGAGGCCCTTAGAGAGGTGGAAAACGATATTTCGGAAGGAGCTGACATAATCATGGTAAAGCCTGCACTTTCATACCTTGATGTTATAAGCAGGGTGAGTACAAGGTTTGATATACCTGTCGCAGCATACAATGTGAGCGGCGAATATTCAATGATTAAAGCGGCTTCGGAAAAGGGCTGGATTGATGAAAAAGGTGCTGTATTTGAAGTTCTGACCTCTATAAAAAGGGCAGGAGCAAAAATTATAATAACCTATTTTGCTAAACAGGCTGCAGCTTGGTTAAATAGCCAACATTGAGGAAGAAGGACCAGCTTTTGCAAAACCGGCAGTGAATAAGAAAGACCAACTCGGTCATAAGGAGGAATAGAAATGAACATGGAAAAATCCCGGTTGCTTTTTGAAAAATCAAAAAACTTTATACCAGGAGGAGTAAATAGTCCGGTAAGAGCATATAAATCCGTTGGTATGACGCCTCCATTTATAAAAAGTGCCAAAGGCTCAAGGATAATTGATATGGATGAAAATGAATATATAGACTATGTGGGTTCATGGGGACCGATGATTCTTGGGCATGCACATCCTGAGGTTGTTGAAGAGATAAAAAAGGCCTGTGAGGATGGAACAAGTTATGGTGCTCCTACCCATAAGGAATTGATCCTTGCAGAGATGATAATAAATGCGGTACCCTCTGTAGAGATGGTGCGGATGGTAAGTTCAGGTACTGAGGCGGTTATGAGTTCAGTAAGGGTCGCAAGGGGCTTTACAGGCAGGGACAAAATACTTAAGTTTGAGGGGTGCTACCACGGCCATTCAGACGGACTATTAGCAAAGGCAGGCTCTGGGGCACTTACTACAGGGGTTCCTGATAGTGCAGGGGTTCCTAGCGACTATGTAAAAAATACAATAATTGCTGAGTACAATAACTTCGATGAATTGGAAAATGTATTTAAAAGTCATGCCAATGAGCTTGCAGCGGTTATTGTAGAACCGGTTGCTGGTAATATGGGAGTTGTGCTGCCGGAAAAGGGGTTTCTTGAATTAATTAGAGAACTAACTTTAAAACATGGTGTAGTTTTGATTTTTGACGAAGTTATAACAGGCTTTAGAGTTTCATATGGAGGAGCCCAGGGGCATTTTGGAATTGCCCCTGATATGACGGTTTTTGGCAAGATAGTAGGCGGCGGTATGCCTGTAGGAGCCTATGGAGGAAGAAAAGATATAATAAGCATGGTTTCTCCTGTTGGACCGGTTTATCAGGCAGGTACACTATCGGGCAATCCTGTTGCCATGGCAGCGGGGATAAAGACCCTTGAAATTTTAAGGGACAACCAATGTATTTATAAAAAGATTGAAGAGAATGCAAAGGAGCTTGAAAAATCATTTTTGGATGCTTCAAGAAAGTTTGGCATTCCTCTTAAGGTTAATAGAATGGGTTCACTTTTAAGTGCGTTTTTTACTGTAGAAAATGTGGTTGATTTAAGAACTGCTATGACATGTGATGTGGGTAGGTTTCGAAGTTACTTTCAAAATATGCTTCAGTCTGGTATTTATATTGCCCCTTCACAATTTGAAGCTATTTTTGTTTCAAATGCACATGAAAAAGAGGATATTACAAAAACAATAAATGCAGTGAATTATGCGTTTTCAAGATTGCAGCAGTGATTGCGGGGTGGCAACAAATTTAATTATAAAGAAGGGGAAAATTTATGAACGGCATATTGATTTTAGCCCACGGAAGTAAAAAAAAGGAGACTGAAGATATACTCAATTCATTGGTGGACAAGGTTAAATATAAAACTGGCGAGGAACTGGTTGTACCTTCCTATTTGCAGTTTTCGGAAGAAAACATGGAAAAAGGTGTTGAGCTCCTTGTCAGTAGAGGGGCAAAGAACATTCGTATAGTACCAATGTTTTTGTTTGACGGTGTCCATGTTAGAGAGGACATACCAAATGAATTAAATGAGATAAAAGAAAGGTTTCCGGGAATTGAAATAAAAATGGGCAGACACATAGGTGATGATGACAAACTCGTTGATATAATTATCGACAGGATCAGCGAAATCTGCTAATGAGCTAAAACATAGGTGATAAAATGAGAACAAGACTTATACTTACAAGGCATGCACAAGCGGAAGGAAATGTTAGAGGAGAGTTTCACGGGTGGACTGATGGAAATATTACACAAAAGGGCCATCTGCAATCGAAATGTGTAGCCCAGAGGCTTAAGGATTTTGGCATTGAAGTGATTTACTCAAGCCCCTTAAGTAGAGCCATACAGACAGCACGGTACATATCCGAAGAGATAAATGTTCCCATAACAATAAGTGAAGGAATTAAGGAGATAAATGGCGGCGACTGGGATGGTATAACATGGGATGAGCTTAAGAAAAGGTGGCCGGAAGATTTTGAGGTATGGTCAAACAAACCCCATCTGCACTGTATGCCAAATGGTGAGTCCATGATGGAATTTTTCAGCCGCATTGTGAATGAGATAGAATTTATAATAAAGAAAAACAATGGAAAAAATATTTGCATTGTCACACATGGTATTGCCATACGGGCACTTATGAATTATTTCCGAAGTGTGGGACTTGAGGTTGAACCTGAAATTAAATGGATTGGTAATGCTTCAATTTCAGTTATAGATTATGAAGACAATAAATTCAGTATAGTTATGGAAAGTGATTACAGCCACCTTGGTGAGGATCTGTTGTGGTGACGATACAAATAAAAATAACCAACTATTAAGAGGGTGATTCTAATGGAAAAGGGCTTGGTACATATATATACAGGTAATGGAAAAGGAAAGACAACTTCTGCCATAGGACTTGGCATAAGGGCTTACGGAAGGGGATTTAAGATATACATGGTTCAATTTTTAAAATCCGCCGACACAGGGGAATTGAATGTTTTAAAAAACCTTGAGCCGGGATTTACCGTTAAAAGGTTTGAAATGGTTAATAAATTTACATGGAATATGAACGATGAAGAAAAAAGGGAAACCGCCAAAGGCATAAACAAGCTGTTTGACACAGCAGTCAAAGACTCTGAAAGCGGGTCCTGGGATATGCTTATTTTTGACGAAGTATTAGGTGCAATAAAGGGAGGATTTATTTCTCTTGAAAAAGTAGTTGAATTTGTGAAAAACAAGCCTCATGGATTGGAACTTGTTGTGACCGGAAGAGCTGCACCTTATGAATTGATTGACCTTGCTGATTATGTGTCTGAAATAAATCCTATAAAACACCCTATTGACAAAGGGATTGGTGCAAGAATAGGAATTGAAAGCTAAGGATGTGGTGTGATGAAAATCCCAAGGCTAGTTATTGCTGGAACAAACAGTGGGTGTGGAAAGACAACAGTGTCAACAGGTCTTATGGCAGCTATGTTAAAAAGAGGACTTGTTGTACAGCCCTATAAAGTAGGGCCTGACTATATTGACCCCATGTTTCATACCTTTATAACAGGAAGGAACTCAAGGAATCTTGACAGCTGGCTTTTAGACAGCAGTACGGTTTCATATCTTTTAAGGAGAAGTTTTACCGGAGCAGACATAGCAATAGTTGAAGGGGTTATGGGGCTGTATGACGGTTTTGGCGGAAATTCCATTGAAGGCAGTACAGCACATGTATCAAAAATCATAAAAGCACCGGTTGTTTTAGTGGTAAACGGTGAAGGAATGTCACTAAGTATAGCTGCACTGGTAAAAGGCTTTGTTGAATTTAACAGGGAAACGGCTATAAAAGGGGTAATAATCAACAACATCACAAGTAAAGCTCATTACATTATGCTAAAGGATATTATCGAAGAGTGGACAGGGATTAAAGCTATAGGCTATCTAAAGAGAAATGAAGAATGGGGCCTTCAAAGCAGACACTTGGGACTTGTTCCAAGTGATGAATTAGAGGGATTAAAAACCAAACTTGACAGCTTGGCTGATGAGATTATGACTACAATAGACCTTGATGCTCTTATAAATATTGCAAATGACACTGAAGAAATATGCATGGGCCAGCTTAAACCACCAATAAATATAATAACTCCGGGGCATCTGAAAGAAAGGGGCAAGGTAAGAATTGCAGTTGCCATGGACAAGGCATTTAATTTTTACTATAAAGATAACCTGGATCTTCTTGAAATGCTGGGGGCAGAGCTTGTATATTTTAGCCCTCTGAAGGATAAACAGCTTCCTCATAATATTGATGGATTATACTTGGGAGGGGGCTATCCTGAAGTGTGGGCCCATGAGCTTGAGAAAAACTCTTCATTGATGGATGAAATAAAGACCACAATAGAAGGCGGCATTCCGGCTTATGCAGAATGTGGAGGCCTTATGTATCTAACTGATACTATTACAGACAATGATGGAAACTGTTATAAAATGGCTGGTGTTGTTGATGCGGAGAGTAAAATGACCCAAAAATTGCAAAGATTCGGGTATGTCGAGGTTGAAATAAAAGAGGGCTCGGTACTTTCAGAAAAGGGCTGCAGGGTGAGGGCACATGAATTTCATTATTCACAAATTGTATATAATGACGATTTTCCAGACGGGTACAAGGTCTATAAACCAAAAACCCAAAAGGTTTGGAATTGCGGATACAGGAAGAAGAACCTTATAGCAGGATATCCACATATTCATTTCTGGTCCGATACAGGCATTGCAGCGGAGTTTATAAAAAGATGTATGGAATACAAAGTTCTAAGGAAAGGGGAGAAAAAAGGATGAAGGGTAAAAGCTTAATGATTCAGGGAACAGGATCATCTGTAGGTAAAAGCATAATAACTGCCGGATTACTGAGAATATTTAAGCAGGATGGCCATGATGTTGCACCGTTTAAATCTCAGAACATGGCACTTAACTCATTCATAACAAAGGAAGGCAAGGAAATGGGCAGGGCACAGGTAGTTCAGGCTGAAGCAGCCGGAAAAGAACCATCTGTCACAATGAACCCAATTTTATTAAAGCCTACCACAGACAGAAAGGCACAGGTTATTTTAAACGGGCAAGTATATAAGAATATGTCAGCAGCAGAGTATCATGAGTTTAAACCTCAGCTGGCCGAGATGGTAAAAGAAACCTTTATGGGACTCTCCTCTAAAAACGATATTGTAGTTATTGAAGGTGCCGGAAGTCCGGCAGAAATAAACTTAAGAGAAAATGACATAGTTAACATGGGAATGGCCCAAATCGCCCGTTCGCCGGTTATACTTGTGGGTGATATTGATAAGGGCGGTGTTTTTGCTTCTTTAGCAGGTACCATGCTGCTTTTGACAGAGGAAGAAAAGGCAAGGGTTAAAGGTGTTATTATAAATAAGTTCAGGGGTGATCTGGAAATATTAAAGCCGGGACTTGATATGCTCTACGATATAATAAAGGTCCCTGTGTTGGGAGTTGTTCCTTATACAAAGCTTAATATTGAAGATGAAGACAGCCTTGCAGAAAGGTTTCAAAAGGAAAAAGGTGCAAATATAAGCGAAATTGATATAGTTATTATAAAGGTTCCTCATATGTCCAATTTTACTGACTTTAACCCATTGGAAAATCTCCAGGGAGTAAAAGTTAGATATGTTGATACTTCTCATGAAATTGGACAACCTGATCTTATTGTTCTTCCAGGTACTAAAAATACAATAGAAGACATGCTTTATCTTAAAAAATCAGGAATGGAGGAAGTGATTAAAAACCTCTACAAAAAAGGTGTTGTGATATTTGGTGTATGCGGAGGCTATCAGATGTTAGGCCAAAATATTGAAGATCCATACAAGACAGAATCAGAGCTTCTTGGTATTTGTGGAATGTCACTTTTGAATTCAAGTACAGTTTTTGGGCAAAAGAAGATAACAACCCAGGTCGAGGGAGTTGTTTCGAGTAATACCGAGCTGCTTCACGACCTTGACAATACTAAAATAATCGGCTATGAAATACATATGGGTACTACTGAATACAAAGAAGGATGTATACCTTTTATAGAGTTAAATAAAGCCGCCGGAAGTGCTGCAAAGTTCGTAGGAGGGGTAATGAACAGAGAAGGCAGCGTATTTGGTACATATATACATGGTATTTTTGACAACATGGAGTTTACGATAGGTTTTGTAAACAATATAAGAAAAAGGAAGGGTTTAACCAAGCTTCATTATGACAAAAGTATGGAGTTTAATCAGTATAAGGAAATGCAGTATGATAAGCTTGCTGAAATTTTAAGATCCAGCCTTGACATAGAAAAAATATATGAAATTATAAATTTAGGTACATGCAACAAATAAAGGGGAGATAGGAATGGCAATTTGGCTGCTTTTGGACATTGTTGCAGCATTTGTTTTGGATTTGTTTTTTGGAGATCCTCATTGGCTGCCCCATCCGGTAAGATTTATCGGATTGCTAATAAATAAAACCGAGAAGGGCTTAAGAAACTATATAAATAGAGGAACTGAAGGGGATTCATTCGCCAGTGTGACCTGTACTGAAGATGAACTAAGGAAATCAAAGAGGCTTGCAGGAATATTTCTTACAATCATTGTAGTAGGAACGACTTTTTTTACAGTGCTTATAATTCTTAAACTGGCAATGCTTATTAGTCCAATCCTGTTCCATATCGTTAATATATATATCATTTACTCATCTATTGCAACAAAGTGTCTTGCTGTTGAGGCAAAAAAAGTGTACCGTGAACTGATAAATAATGATATTGAGAGAGCAAGAAAAAGCCTAGCAATGCTTGTAGGCCGTGATACACAAAGCTTAAGCCGTAAGGAAACTGTTCGAGGAGTGGTTGAAACAACTGCTGAAAATACTGTTGATGGAGTTATTTCTCCGTTGTTCTATGCTGTACTTGGTTCTTTATTCGGACTTGGAGCTCCATTAGCGTATGCATTTAAAGCTATAAGCACTCTTGATTCTATGGTAGGTTATATGAATGAAAAATATATTGACATGGGAAGGTTTTCTGCCAAGGCTGATGATGCTGCAAATTATATTCCTGCAAGGATCTCTGGACTTTTATTACCACTTTCTGCTGCTATTTGCGGAATGAATGGGGCACAAAGTTTTAAGATAATGCTTCGAGACAGAAGGAATCACAAAAGTCCAAACTGTGCTTACCCTGAGGCGGCTGTTGCAGGTGCACTGGGTGTAATGATGGGAGGAAACAATGTTTATTTCGGTAAAGTTGTAGAAAAGCCTACCATTGGAGATGCATACCGGGATTTTGAGGCTCTTGATATAAAAAGGACAATAAGGCTTATGTATTGTTCGGCCATTCTGGCATTAAAGCTTTTTGCTTTAATTTATACAGTTGTGCATTGCTATTTAATCTAAAGTAAAGGATGAAGGATTGATTAAATGGAAGAGGGAATTATAAATGAAACTGTCCAAAAACACGGGGGTAATATTTACAGGGCTTCACAAAGGTATGGTATTAGGAAAGAAGACTTTCTGGACTATAGTGCAAACATAAACCCTTTAGGGATTCCTGAGGAGCTTAGAGAACTTATTATATCAAACATGGATTTGCTCTCAAGTTATCCTGATCCTGAGTGTAATGACTTGAGGAAAGATATATCATTATACTTAGATGTTCCTCGTGATAGAATAATAATTGGTAATGGTGCAGCAGAGGTAATTTTTCTCCTTTTTGACGAGTTAAAGCCCAAGAAGGTATTGATACCTTCACCTACCTTTTGCGAATATGAGAGAGCTGCCTCAAAATCAGGTTCGGAAGTAGTTTTTTACAGGATTAAGGAATCTAAAGGTTTCAAGCTGGATGTGCATGAGTTGATAAGTTCTATGAATGATAACGATGCTGATTCATTAATACTTTGCAATCCCAACAATCCAACATCTGTTCTTACATCTCCTGATGATTTGCTGAATCTATTAAAGGCAGCCTATAGAAAGGGTATTAAGGTGATAATTGATGAAACATTTGTAGAACTTACCATAGGTGGAAATCTTAATTCAATGACAGCATACCTGAGGGAATTTGATAACCTTTTTATTATAAGAGCTTTTACCAAGCTTTTTGCAATACCTGGATTAAGACTTGGTTATGGCTTGGGGAACAAGGCACTTATATCTAATTTATGGAAAAGAAAAGTTACCTGGTCTGTCAATTGCTTTGCAGGTATTTCCGGTTTGATTCTTAGAAATAAGCATGGATATCTTGATAGAACGACTTCATGGCTTTCAAAGGAAATAGATCATTTCTATAATGACTTATGCAATTTGAAAAAAGTTCATGTGTTTAAGCCAAATACCAATTTTATTTTGTTGAAGATAAAGGATAAAAAGACTAATTCGTATAAACTAAGAGAATCAATGGCTTTTAAAGGAGTACTTATTAGGGATGCATCCAATTTTAGATTTTTAGATGACAGTTTTATAAGGGTTGCAATCAAGGACAGAGACAGTAATGAAAAATTTATAGAGATCCTAAATGAAGTAATATAGAAGGCTTAAAAATCACTTTGTGATTTTGTTCAGAGGAGTGAGGTTATGGGAAAGCTGATACTGGTTACAGGCGGAGCGAGAAGCGGTAAAAGTGCATTTGCAGAGGAAAAAGTAAAGGGCTATGGTCATAATATATTGTACATAGCTACAGCAGTTCCTTTTGATGATGAGATGAAGCTTAGAATTAAAAAACATAGAGAGCAAAGGCCTGATATATGGGAAACCTTAGAGGCATATAAGGACCTTGATTTGATGCTACCTGATATTGTAAAAGGTAAATCGGCTGTGCTTTTAGACTGTATAACAGTTATGATAACAAATCTGATGTTTGAAAAATATCGGAACTGGGATGATATTGATGCCAGTAAAATGATAGGGATAGAAAACTATATAATGACTGAAGTTGAAAAGCTTATTAGTGTTATAAACAAATTAAACGTACCGTTTGTCTTGGTAACAAATGAATTGGGAGTAGGTCTGGTGCCGGAAGGAGCTTCAGTTAGAATGTTCAGGGATATTGCCGGCAGAGTGAATCAAAGATTTGCAAAAGCATCACAGGAAGTTTTTTTATGTGTTTGCGGAATTCCTATGAAAATCAAGTAATGTTTTTCTATTCATAGAAAAGACAAGTAATAAGTTGAGAAATGGTGAATAAAGTAAAGGACTAGATGTGTATGGTGATTAAGAGGTTCATTCTAATGTTGCAGTTTTTTACATCAATTCCAGTTAAACTTCAAATCGAAATAAAAAATGAAGAATTCGGGAAAGCTTTGGTTTTTGCTCCAATAATCGGGCTCATTATCGGAAGTATAATTGCTGGCAGCTTTTATATCAGTAGATGTATTTTTCCAACTTCCATTGCAGCTGCACTTGTTATAGTACTATATATTTTATTGACCGGAGGATTACATATGGATGGATTGGGAGATACCTTCGACGGGATTTTTTCAAACAGATCCAAGGATAGGATGCTTGAAATAATGAGGGACAGCAGGGTAGGTACTAATGCTGTACTTGCCATAGCATCAGTTATACTCCTTAACTGGGTTTTAATTTCAGGTATGAGTGAAGAGTATACATTAAAGATATTGATCCTTTTTCCTGTAGCCGGCAGAATAGGTTCCCTTACAGGAGCGTGTGTATCAAAGTATGCACGAAGCGGAGAAGGGCTTGGAAAGTCATTTATAGACCTATGCAGTTGGAAGGAGCTTGGAGTAGGAATTTTCTTTCATGCCATTATATTCTTTTGTGTTTTACATATTAAAGGGCTGATTCTTTCATTAATTCCGATCTTTATGTCTTTTATCCTTGTTAAGTTTTTAGGAAAAAAGATAGATGGAGCAACAGGGGATATATTGGGTGCAGTGTGCGAATTAAACCAAACCGGGTTTTTATTAGCTACTTATGTCTTTATCAACTTTTACTTTTAATAAAATAAAAATTGTCCTTTGGGTACAAAAATCTTTGTTCTGTTTGAACCATAGACTACAATAACCAAATATGGTACTATTACAACAAAGTTGCAATACTTACCCGGTGATATTGTAATAGTACGTTAGCACTTTTAATTTATTTACTTCAAATTAATAGTTTATTGTACCGCGAAGTGCAGTAATACAACTTGCGGCTATGAAGCCTTTATTAAACGAGAGTTCATTGTTTGAACTTATTGTTTTTAAAGGCTTTTTTTAGTTTATCAATATTTTATATTTAAATAATTTTTAGGAGGCAAGCAAAATGAATAAAAAGATTTTTTCAGCTTTATTAGCTTTATCATTTTTATTTGGATTACCGATTCTTGCTTTTGCACAAGAGGCAGCAAAAGTTGATTCGGGTGATACAACTTTAGTATTGGTGGCATCTGCATTAGTGTTTTTCATGACGCCTGGTTTGGCCTTGTTTTATGGTGGTATGGTAAGAAGGAAAAATGTACTGAATACAATGATGAGTTCAATAGTACTTATTGGACTCATTTCGGTGCAATGGGTTTTATTTGGTTATTCAATCTCTTTCGGTCCTGACTTGTCAGGAATAATAGGTAATTTTGACTGGTTTGGTTTCAGTGGTGTGGGTGGTGCACCCAATGCAGATTATGCTGCCACTATTCCGCACAATGTATTTGCAATATTTCAATTGATGTTTGCTATAATAACACCTGCAATAATTGGTGGTGCTGTTGCAGAAAGAATGAGATTTTCAGCGTATATTATTTTTGTTCTGCTGTGGGGCATACTTGTTTATGATCCGATGTGCCATATGGTCTGGGCTGTGGGAGGTTTCTTAAGAAATCTTGGGGCACTGGATTTTGCAGGAGGTACAGTTGTACATATAAGTTCAGGTGTGTCTGCTTTAGTTGCAGCATTGGTTATTGGAAAACGTAAAGGCTACGGCAAGAAGCCCATTATACCTCACAATATCCCTTTGGTTCTCATTGGTGCAGGTATTCTTTGGTTTGGATGGTTTGGATTTAATACAGGTTGTGCACTTTCGGCAGGTGAACTGGCAGGTCTCGCTTTTGTAAACACAAATACTGCTGCGGCTGCTGCTCTGCTTTCCTGGATGATTCTTGAATGGATGCATAGAGGTAAGCCTACAATTTTAGGAACACTTACCGGAGGTATTGTGGGACTGGTCGTCATCACTCCGGCTGCTGGATATGTAACAACCGTATCAGCTATTATTATGGGCCTTTGCGTTAGCCCTGTCTGCTACTTTGCAATTACATTCCTGAAGAAAAGATTGGGGTATGACGATTCACTTGATGCTTTCGGATGTCATGGTGTGGGAGGTATATTAGGAGCAATCACCACTGGAATATTTGCAACAAAGAGCGTTAATCCACTAGGTGCAGATGGACTTTTAGCAGGAAATCCTGCTCAGGTAGGAGTTCAGCTTCTGGCTGTAGGTATAACTATCTTATGGTCAGGACTTGCGACATTTATAATACTTAAGGTTATATCCATGTTTATAAAACTGAAAGTTAGCGATAAAGAGGAAGAGGAAGGCCTTGACTATGCTATGCATGGAGAAGAAGCTTATGAGAAGCTGTCTACTGAAGAATCAATTGCTATATGAAAAATGTCATGTAATTAGAACAGAATTATCAAATAATGATGGGAGTGCTATATATGAAGAAAATTGAAGCAGTTATTCGTCCGGCAAAGCTTGAAGAGATAAAGGATGAATTAAACAAATACAATATTCACGGAATCACAATATCCCAGGTAATGGGGTGTGGTATGCAAAAGGGAAGAAAAGAGTATTATCGTGGAACTGAAGTAACCCTAAATCTTCTGGCTAAGGTAAAAATTGAAATAGTTATTCAGGACTCTCAGGTGGAAGATGTTATAAAAATAATTTCTAAAGAAGCCAAAACAGGTGAGGTTGGCGATGGAAAAATATTTGTTTACAATGTAGAGGAAGTGATAAGGATTAGAACAGGAGAAAAAGGAGAAAATGCTGTATAAGGAAGAAATAATTTAAAAACTATATAAATGATAATTTATATTTATAAGGGTGTATTATGATTTTAATACACTCCTTTTTATGTTTGTTTTTCACGACAACATCAAGGTTGGCAAAATCACTTCGTAATATTGTTCAGGGAGTTGTAGGTTTTGTCAAGATAGTGGGTAATTCGACAAATAATGCTGGAATGATATATAATAATAAGTGAGTATATGCGGGCAATGAAGCTTGGCATAATTTTCAGGCATAGTAGCTTAGAGGCAATGATGCAGTAATTACTAAAGTTTTGAGGTGATAAAATATGCCTTTATTGTGCTCTGCTTTGTTCCATTTGAGTATTCTTAAGGACTTAAAGCAAATTGCAGGATTTGAAGGGAACAGAAGAATAATACAATGGGTTGTAAGAACAGATTTAATTAAGGCTTGTGAAGGGGCCTTCAGTTTAATCAAAAAGGACGATTTGGTTATAGTTTCAGGAAATAATTCCGGTATTAAAATAAAAGATATGCTTGCATTGGTAAATGAGGCATATAAGAGGGAAGCAGCAGGTATAATTGTATGTTATGCCATGACTGTGGAGAATCTTACATATGAAGTAATAGAACTTTCGAATGAATTGAAGATGCCATTATTTGAAATGTATATGCATAATGGGACTGAGGTCAAGATTGAAAAGGAAATTTGCAAGGCGATTATTGTAGATGAATTGAATGATACATCCGATCAAAATATTTTGGAATGTATATTAAATAATGAGAATCTTGATAACGGTTATATAGCAGAATGCCTTAATGCCTGCGGAATGAGTATAAATAACAGTAACCAGGCAGGTATTGTAAAGTTTGAAGGATTTGAGGATTATATCAAGGAAAACTATCAAAAATATAATGACAAAATAACGATAGTGGTTCCTGAGTTAAACAATACAATTAAAAATGCAGCTTCTCTGCTCTGTCCGCCTAGAAATATTATTACAGCAATAAGCAATGACAGTGTTGTTTTTTTAACTACAGCTTTTGACGATAAGGATGAGATTGAAGAATTCCTTTTTAAAGTTGACAGGGAAATGAGAGAAAAAATTCCGGGAACAAATCTTAGCTTGGGACTTGGGGGAGCTCATCTAGGTGTGGCAGGAATAAACAGAAGTTTGCGTGAAGCCAGGCAAATGCTCATTTTAAAACAGGTTGAAGGATTGTCTGGACTTACCCATCGATTTCCTCACTTTGATGTTTATTTTCTATTGATGTCTCTTAAAGACAGGAAATTATTGGAGAAATATCTTGATAAGATTTTAAAACCTCTCCTAAGTTATGATAGATTAAACCAATCGGATCTGATTGATACACTTGATGCATACCTTAATGAGAATGCAAGTACGATTGAAGCTTCAGACAAGCTTTTTATACATAAGAATACCTTGAAATACAGATTAAAAAAAATTGAAAGCCTTTTGGATGTTGATTTGCACTCTCTTGAGGATTGCCTGAGGCTGCTCTTAGCTATTAAAATTCATAAGCTTTTTAAGCTGTCTTCAGAAGTAAACTGAAGTATATGTTATTACCGGACTATCCAAGTATTTAAAGGTTTTTGTCTTTCGGGTACAAAAATCTTTGTACTGCAAAAACCATAGACGTTGGCATAATGATGTGTTACCATTGTTACATAAGGTTAGAACAAGAACTTATATTTATCTAAATATTTAATAATTTGTTTATTATACCTGGAAGTATAATACTCATATTATGGCTATGGAGCCTTCCGAACACGATTTTCGTTATTGTGTTTGGTGGGCTTTTTATTTTACTATTTGTAAATATAACAAATAAGTATTGCCTATTGCAGTAAAAAAATATAAGAAAAGGAGGAAAGTAGATGAAAATTAATATGCAACGATGGGCTGAGGATATAATTGCTGCTAAAGATGTCAAAATTCTACCTATACTGTTTTTCCCCTGCCTTGAAGGGAATGGTAAAAAGATAATTGAGGTAGTAAACAATTCTCAGGCACAATTTGAAAACATGAAAGGTATTATTGATAAATACCCTAAAATGATAGGTGCAATGACAGGAATGGACTTGACCACAGAAGCTGAAACCTTCGGATGTGATGTTCATTTTTCTGAAATAGAAGCACCGCGTACTATCAATGAAATTGTAAAAGATAGAGAATCTGCCGAAAGTCTAAAGATACCTTCAATTGAATCGGGACGTGGAACTATATTCGTTAAGGCAGCTGAATTGGCTTCAAAGGATATAACTGACCGTCCTACTTTTGGCGGAATGCTTGGACCATTTTCTTTAGCTGCAGTACTGATGGGACTTGAAACCACATTGAAGTCCTTAAAAAAGGACCCGGATACCGTGAAGATTTTATTGGATAAATGTACGGAATATTTAATCAATTATGCTAAAGCTTTTAAAGAAGCTGGTGCAAATGGGATCCTTCTGGCAGAGCCTACTGCAGGGCTTTTGTCGCCAAAGCAGTGTGAGGAGTTTTCTTCATATTATGTCAAGAAAATAGTGGATGCAGTACAGGATGAATATTTCTTTGTTGTACTTCACAACTGCGGGCAAACAAAAAAGATGGTTGAATCCATGCTAGGAACAGGAGCTAAGGGATATCATTTCGGTAATGCGGTTGATATGGTAGATATTATTTCCCAGATACCTCCAAGAGTTTTGGTCTTTGGAAATATAGATCCATCAAGGGTTTTAAGCCATGGTTCAACTGAGCTGGTAAAGACAGAGACACTGAATCTTCTGGAAAAAATGAAGCCTTATCCTCACTTTATACTATCATCAGGATGCGATTTGCCGCCTGGGGTTCCTATTGAAAATTTGGATGCATTTTTCCAAGCACTTGAAGAGTTTAATAAATCAAATCATTAGTTTGGTAGATACTAAAAATTCGTTTACAAATAGCCAGGTTATCCTGATTATAATATATATTTAATTTAAAAATAAAAAAGGAGGTAATATAATGAGCCAAAATGAAATTCTTGAAAAGCTAAAAAAGGCTATTGAAGAAATGGAAAGTGAAATGGCTGAGGAAGCGGCTGAAGAAGCTGTAGAAGCTGGAATTGACCCGCTGGTTGCCATAAATGACGGCTTGGCTGTCGGTATGAAAACCATTAGTGATCTGTTTGACGAGGGGGAAGTTTTCGTCCCACAGCTGTTACTTGCAGCAGAAGCTTTTGAAGCAGCAGTGAGCATACTTACAGCATCTATGTCTGAAGAAGACAAAAAGAATGCTTCACTGGGAAAGGTGCTTATACATACTGTTCAGGGGGATATTCATGACATAGGTAAAAATATTGTCAAGACAATGCTCTCTGCAAGCGGTTTTGAAGTAATTGACCTTGGCAGGGATGTACCTGTAACTGAGGTTGTTGCAAAAGCAAAGGAATATAACGTTGACATTATTGTAGGATCTGCTCTTATGACTACAACTATGCCTTCACAGAGGGACATCGTAGATATGCTGAAAGAGGAAGGCGTAAGAGCGAAATATAAGTGCATGTTCGGAGGAGCTCCTGTTTCCAGTGAATGGGTAGAAAAAATAGGTGGAGACGGTTATTCGGAAAGTGCATCTGAAGCAGTTGAAATAGCTAAAAAAATAATGTTAGAAATCCGGGGTGATACAAATGGCACTAGCAAAAGCATTGACTGTATTTGATGTATATGATAGGGCAAGAAGCGGGCCTAAGATGGAAGAAAAGGAATGGGACTATAAAGTTATTCCTCAAACAGTTGGGATGTTAAAAAAGAAATACAACATCAAAATGGATAAGAAGACCATAATTCCCACTGACAAAGAACTCATAAACAACCTTTTTAAAGCAGGTAAGGAGCTGTTGGTAGAATGCGGTATATACTGTATTGATACAGGCCGTGTTATTAAGTACACCGAAGAGGAAGTAGACGCTGCAATTGCTTCTGCACCTAGCCGTTTTATATACGGTGAAGGTAAAGAAGCAGAAGAGGTTGTGCCAAGAAGTTTCAGTGATAAAAAATCACCTCTTATTCAAGGGGGACCAACGGGAGCACCATGTTCAGAGGAACACTTTCTTGCAATACACCAGTCCTATGCACAGGAGCCTCTTGTTGACACAATAGTTGACGGTGTACTCCAGACAATTAAAGGTCATGACCCTGTACCTGGAAGTCCGTGGGAAATAGCAGCAGTAAAGTCTGAAGCAATTATGGTAAGAGCTGCTCAGGACAGAGCCGGAAGATCGGGTATGGGGTTGTAGGGGAACGAAACTTCACTATCACCCGCAGGAGTAATAGCTGCAGATTTTCCTGGAGGGATGAGGCCTTCTGACAGCCATGAAGTATCCCAGTTAAATGAGCTTAAAATCGATGTAGGTGCATTGATTGCTACAGCTCATTATGTACTGGCTGGTAATGTCATCATGGTTGAGCAAATGCCTATATACGGAGGTTATGCAGGTGGTCTTGAAGAGACTACAATTGTCGATGTTGCTACAACTATTAATGCCTTCGTAATGTTAAATGCAACCTGGCATCTTGACGGGCCTGTTCATGTGCGTTGGGGTATCACTACAGCCAGAGAGGCTCTTGCTGTAGCTGGACACTGTGCGATGGCAATAGAGGCTAACACTCATCTGATGCTTGGTAACCAGTATTATACAGCTGCAGGCCCATGTACGGTAATGTGCTTATTGGAGACAGCGGCACAGGCGATAACTGATACTGCAAGCGGACGTGAAATTTTATCAGGGGTCGCTTCTGCAAAGGGTGTTGCAACGAATTACACTACAGGCCTTGAAGCTAGAATGATGGCAGAAGCTGCTCGTGCAGTTGCAGGTATGGAAACTGAAAAAGTAAATGAAATACTGGATAAACTGGTATCAATTTATGAAAAGGATTATAAGGCAGCACCAAAGGGTAAGCCTTTTGAAGAGTGCTATGATGTTATTACATTGCTTCCAACACAGGAATATCTCAGCGTGTATGATGAGGCAGTGAAGATTCTGACAGGATTAGGGCTTGATTACTGGACTAAATAACAGATTCCCGGAAAAGGAGTACGGGAACAAATAAGTCCGTATTCCTTTTCCGCATCTGTAATGAATACCAATAATGTATTTGCCCGGATTGCGAATCGGAAAATGTTTTGATGATTGTAATAAAGTTTTATAATTATCTTAATTCTTAAAAACTAAATTCAGCTCTAAAATAGTCAGGATATTTTTAACATGGAGGGTGGATCGCAAGGATCACATGGACTCTAAATCCGTGCAGCCGGGTGTAACTCCCGGACTCTCCGCCAAATATATTTGAGCCTGGCTATTTTTTAATGTCTAAGAATAGGTTGATTTTTAATGCAGGCTTGTCAATATAGTATATAAATAATTTTATAAGGAACGTGATATATATGACTTTTAATGTTGTATTTCAACCTGAAGGAATTAAAGGGTGTATACAAGAGGGGAAAACCATACTGGAGGCAGCAAGAGATCTTGGGGTTGATATTGATGCTCCCTGTGGTGGTGCTGTAAGTTGTGGAAAGTGCAAGGTGAAAATACGAGAAGGATATTCTGAAAAAGATGGCATAGAGTCCAAAATGGGAAATATATCAACTGTTTCAATGCATGAAAAAACACTCCTTACCGAGGCGGAATTTGCTGAAGGTTTCAGGCTTGCATGTTGTACCAAAATTATGGGGATGTTGTAATTTTTGTTCCTGATACCAGCAAGGCTTTAAAACAGGTAATACTGGAAACTGGAAAAGAAAATACATTTAAAATAGACCCAAATATTAAGAAATACCATGTTAAACTTACAAAACCAACTCTTGACGATTACAGGGATGATGCAGGAAGGCTTATAGACGGTTTAAAGGCATGTTATAAGTATCTTGAGGATGAAATTAAAATCGATTATAGCTGCCTTCTTGACTTGCCGGATGTACTTAGAAAAAGTCAATGGGATGTAATTGCAACACTTTTAGATGACAGAGAGATAATTGCAGTTGAGGAGGGAAATGTTGATAAAGTATATGGAATTGCAATAGATTTGGGTACTACAACAATTGCAGCTTACCTTTGCGAACTTGCAACAGGAAAAGTTTTATTTAGGGATTCAATGGTAAATCCCCAGGTTTGCTACGGGGATGATGTTGTTTCAAGGATTACTTATGTAATGATGAATAAAGACGGCTTGGAAAAGATGAACTCATTAATTATTAAAGAGCTTAACAGGCTGATAGAGAGAATGGCTGAGTCTTGCGGGAAAGCTGCCCAAATGATTTCTGAGGTTGTAATAGTTTGTAATACAGCAATGCATCATATAGCACTTAATATAAATCCTTCTTACTTAGGCTGCTCACCTTTTACATCGGTAGTAAGATCCTCTCTTGATATTAAGGCCAGGGATTTGGGACTAAACATTATGGATGGAGGTAATGTACATTTCCTTCCTATTGAAGCAGGGTTTGTCGGTGCAGATAACATAGCTGTACTAATATCCGAAGAGCCCTACAAACAGGATAAAAAGATACTTATTATTGACATCGGTACCAATGGGGAAATAGCCTTTGGTAACAGAGAGCGTCTTCTAGTCACTTCATGTGCAACCGGGCCTGCTTTGGAAGGCGCACAGATAAAATTTGGCATGCGAGCAGCACCTGGAGCTATCGAAGGAGTCAGGATTGATGAGGTGTCGCTGGAGCCCTCCATAAAAATAATCGGAGATGACAAATGGCATGACGGGTCAATAATGGTAAACGTTAAAGGAATATGCGGTTCTGGAATAATTGACGCTGTGGCAGAAATGATTAAGTCAGGAATAGTGGATAAAAACGGCACAATAGTAAAAAAGAATACCTCACCCAGGGTTAGAAAAGATGAAAAAGGTAAAATGGAATATGTTCTCCTATGGAATTATGAGAATGAATTAGGTATGGATATATCAATAACCCAAAAAGATATAAGGGCTGTTCAGTTGGCTAAAGCGGCCTTTATGCAGGTGCAAGAATACTTTTAAAAAGGAGTGGATTCGAAAAGATAGATAGAATAGTTCTTGCTGGAGCATTTGGAAGTTTCATAAATAAGGAAAGTGCCCTTACAATAGGTATGTTTCCTGATTGTGGACTTGAAAATATTACAGCTGTAGGAAATGCAGCAGGAGAGGGAGCTAAATTGGCACTTTTTGATAAAAGCAAGAGAGATGAGGCAAAGGAAGTTGCAAGATTTGTAGAGTTCGTAGAGTCAGCAGCAGATAAAGATTTTCAGGAGTACTTTTATGAGGCCATGAGCTTTCAACAAGCAAAGGATGGTTTTACCGGCAATAAGAAATCTTTGGAGGAAACGGTATGAATGATTTTAGTAATCAATTGGATTTTATATGCTCAGGAGAATCAATGGAGCTGATCCCGGATTCTATTGTAAAAAATACAGGAATACCAAGGAGTGCTGCCCACACTAAGAAAGATTCCATGGCTTTGGTTTCTGATGAAATGAGAAAAATGGATAATGATACACTCTGTAGGCTTCCGTTCTGTGTAACTGTTGAGGCAGAAGCTATTGGGGGCGATTTTAGGATAGGAGAAGAAAAAACAGGCCCTGTTCTTCAAGGATACAAATATAAGAAAATTGAAGAGTTGGCTGATATTAAAGAAATTGACCTTGAAAAGGGGCGTATAAAGGAAGTACTTGATGCAGTAAGCCTTTTGAAGTTAAAAGAGAAAAATGTAGTGCTTAATGTTGAGGGGCCATTTACCATAATTGCCTTGCTTATAGACTCTATGTCTCTTTATAAGGGAATCAAAAATCGTCGTGATTTAATTGAAAGCACTTTACAGAAGATTGAAGACAGCTTGTTTAAATATATTCTGGAGGGTGTTAATAAAGGTGCAGATATAATATCTTATGCGGATCCCACTGGGGATTTGGGCCTTGTGGGCCCTAAGATCTATAGAGAAATCAGCGGCAAACATTCATACAATCTCCTTAAGAGGGTTGAGGGACATCTGGATAATTCCATTATCCATCTTTGCGGAAAGACATCTATTGCTTTTGAAAAGACTGGATTTTGTGTTTCTAAGCCTGTAGAGGTTGAAGCGGGGTTGACTTATGGTGAAGCAATTATAAGGATGTTAGGACGTAGTGATATTAATTTTGTAGGGCATAGATGCCTAAGGTCCACACCTCTTATTATGAAAAAACCGGCTGTTTGGAAAATTGAATTAGCTTAGCATATCAAATTTTAATGAATTCGAAAGTGTGGTGAATTAAAAATGTCTATTTTATGGAGTGAGTCTCAAAAGAAGAGACTGGGTGAGCTTGGGGCTAAAAACGAGCAAATGATTATAGAATTTGATACATTGAAAGAGCGTGACAGTGAGTTTAAGAAAATAGAAAAGGTGCTGGCAAGAGAAGGCCGCAGCCGCCTTGAAGAGTATAGGAAAATGACAAAAAGACCACCAATTTGTGAACTGGAAACAAAACTCATAAATGCACTTAATAATATTGGCTTTGTTCAGGTAACAACCCCTGTGCTTTTATCAAAAGGTCTTTTGGAAAAGATGACTATAGATGACAATCATACTCTTTTTTCTCAGGTCTTCTGGGTGGATGGTGGTAAATGTTTAAGACCGATGTTGGCACCGAACCTTTATTATATTTTAAAGGATCTGGTAAGAATTTGGGAAATGCCTGTGAGAATTTTTGAAATAGGCTCATGTTTTAGAAAAGAATCTCAAGGTTCTGAGCACTTAAGCGAATTCACAATGCTGAATCTAGTGGAATGGGGAACAGCTGATGAAGATCGGGAGAAAAGGATAGAGGAGCTTGCAAAAGTTGTGATGAAAACGGTGGGGATTGAAGGATATCATCTTGAAAGAACATCATCTGTTGTATATGGTGATACCGTTGATGTTATGTTGTGTGATACAGAGCTTGGTTCAAGTGCCATGGGACCCCATTTTTTAGATGAAAAATGGGGAATGACAGGGCCATGGATAGGAATTGGATTTGGTCTTGAAAGACTGCTTATGGCAAAAGAAGGCGGACGTAATATCCATAGCATGGGCAAAAGTATTACTTATCTTAATGGAGTCCGGTTAAATATCTGAAATTGAAAGGAGTACTGATATGGTCTCATTAAATATTAACAATATATTAAAAAGGGCATTGGATGAGGAGTCTCTTTCAAAGGAAGAGGTTCAGTACCTTATAGGTATTGATAAGGAAGATGATAGAAAAAAACTGTTTGACGCAGCAAAAGAGATGAGAACAAGATATTTTTCGGACAAAGTGTTTATGTACGGGTTTGTATATTTTTCAACTTATTGCAGAAACGATTGTACATTCTGCTATTACAGAAAATCCAATAGCTATTGCAGAAGGTATCGTAAGAGTGATGAGGAAATTATGCAGGCAGCATATGATTTGGAACAATCAGGTGCTCACTTAATCGATCTGACTATGGGTGAAGACCCTGAATATCTTATGGATGGCTCAGATAAGTTGATTCAATTAGTTAAAGCAGTAAGTGATAGTGTAAAGTTACCTGTTATGGTTTCACCAGGTGTTGTTAACAGGGATACACTTAAAAAGCTTCGAAATTCGGGAGCAACATGGTATGCCTGCTATCAGGAGACACATAACAGGCTTCTATATAAAGCTTTGAGGATTAATCAAAACTATGATGACAGATGGATATCCAAGGTACATGCAAAGGAAGCGGGGCTGCTGGTAGAAGAGGGGCTTTTATTGGGAGTAGGGGACGGAGTAAAAGATGCAGCAGATTCTCTTTTTAAGATGAAAAGCATTGATGCTGACCAAATTAGGGTTATGACCTTTGTGCCCCAGCATGGAACGCCAATGTATAAAGCTTTAAAAGGAAGTGATAAGTTAGAACTCAATATGATTGCAGTTATGCGGATAATGTTCCCGGACAGGCTCATTCCAGCGTCTTTAGATGTTGAGGGAATAGTGGGTTTAAGGGAAAGACTTGAAGCTGGGGCAAATGTTGTTACTTCACTTATTCCTCCCAAATCAGGGCTTATGGGTGTTTCCCAAAGTATATTGGATATAGATGAAGGGAACAGGACTGTAAAAGGAATAGAGCCACTGCTTATAGATTGTGGATTAGCTCCGGCTGCTTTATCAGAGTACAGGGAATTTATTAATAAAAGGCATAATAATTTGGAGCCGGTTAACTGTTTAAACGGTGGAGGTTTGGTATGCGGGTTGCTGTAGTAGGGGGAAAGCTTCAAGGTGTTGAGGCGTCCTATCTGGCCAAAAAGGCAGGTTGGGAGGTTGTACTTGTTGACCGTAATGAAAATGTTCCGGCGGGTTTGCTTTGCGATGAGTTTGCTGTAACTGATACTAATGATTCTGAGGAGCTTTTAAAGGTTTTTGGAAGGGTTGACTTTATAGTTCCGGCCCTTGAGGATGATACGGCACTTGAGAATATCCGGATATGTGCAGAAAAAGCAGGTAAGCCACTGCTCTATGATAAGAAGGCTTATGGAATATCTTCTTCCAAACTGATGTCAGACAGGCTGTTTAATAAAATAGGTATACCGATACCTCACAAATGGCCCCAGTGTAGATTTCCTGTTATATTTAAACCGTCATCAGCCAGCGGCAGCAAGGGAGTAACCAGAATTAACTGTGAGGATGAATTTAAAAAGCACTTAGAGGCTATGGATGCGGATAGTGAATGGGTTATACAGGAATTTATAGAAGGACCGTCATATTCTATTGAGGTGATATGCTTTAATGGAAAGGTGCAGACCTTTCAGGTAACAGAGCTTGAAATGGATAAAGGATTTGACTGTAAGAGAGTGATTGCTCCAGCAGAAATAACAAAGGAAAAAGAAAATGAATTTAAACAAATTTCTCTTAAAATTGCACAGCATCTAGATATGACCGGGATTTTTGATGTTGAAGTTATTTATCATGATAACATACTGAAGGTACTTGAAATTGATGCGAGGCTTCCAAGCCAGACTCCTACAGCTGTATACAATTCAACAGGGACAAATCTCCTTGAAGTATTATGGAAGTCTTTTTCAAAAGGAGGAATGAGTATAGGAATCAGCAGACGTAAAGAAAAAACAGTTATTTATGAACATGTTAAAGTAACTAAAGACAGCCTTGAGGTGTGTGGTGAACATATTATGTCATGTACTGTCAACCTAAAGCTTATAAAGGATTTTTTCGGTGCCCATGAGGCACTTACTGACTATGATGAAGGCAAAACAAACTGGGCTGCAACCCTTATAATATTAGGAGATGATATAGATAATGCATTAAAAAATAGAAGCAGTACCATAAGTAGTATTATGAACAAGATGGGTTTAACTGCATATATTGACAAAACTCCTATCGGGTTCAATAATTTAAGAAGGAAGGTGAAGTAATGACATTATTGAAGGAAAAGGATATTTGTGAAGTTTCGAAAAACCTAATGTCATATAATAAGGAATTAATAACTAAGACCGGAACCGATCTTGCGGGGATTGCTCTACATGCAACAGGTATCTATGAAAAGTATTATAACAGTTACAAAGTTAACTCTCACATTGCAGTAGTTCCGGTATCATGCGGGGATGGAGTAATAAATGGCTTTTGCGAAACGATTAAAGATATAATAAATATTCTTGGGTTTTCATCATATGTAACCTCAGAAAAAGATATTTCAGGGATTGAGGAAGCTTATCAAAGAATGGCGGACGTTATATTTATTGCTGACGATGAAAAATTTATTGCATTAAATACATTATCAAGAAAAGTGGTGGATAATGGTGATGCAACGGGCAGAGGTTATGCTGCTGCTTTAGATCTAGTGGCTGGAGGAATCCGTGATAAGGAAGTGCTTCTTATTGGTGCAGGACCTGTAGGCATTGGAGCTGCTGCTTTTCTCGATATGAAAGGGGCAAAAATATCAGTTTATGATATTGATAAGGAAAAAGCAAAAAGTCTTAAGAAACATATAGAAAACATTAAAATTGTAAAAGAACTGGATAAGGTATTGCCAAATTTTGATTTTGTACTGGATGCAACGCCTGCTGCCGGAATTATAAAGGAAACTGCCGTCAATGAAAGAATGATCATTGCTGCACCAGGTATTCCATTAGGAATTGAAAGCACCTGTGTTGAGAGTTTGTCACACAGAATTATTCATGATGTATTGGAAATAGGTGTGGCCACAATGCTTTTTCATGCGTTACATGATTTTTGAAAGAAGGTATGAAGGAGGAAGGATGTAATGGACAAGAAAATAGAAAAGTCAGGTGTGAACCAGATTATAAACCAGAATATAAAAAAGAAGTATTATAGAAAAAATGTAGATTTTTTTAAACTTGTTGAAAAGATAAAGCTTTGGCCGTCACGGACTGGTACACTCCATGGAATTAAATCCATTGTTATAACTGGAAAAAAGGCAGAGATAATTACCCATTGTAATGAATGTTTTGTAGTGAACAATTCAAGAAACTCAAGAGCTTCCAGATGGATCAGGAATAAGTGGTACTCTTCAGGATGCTCAAAATGCAAGATACCATCATGGAAGATTGAGAAGTATTCAACGACTGTTATGAATCAAAAGTGGGGTTCGGGATTATAGTAAGAGGTTAAAAGGGGAGATTCAAATGTTATTTGACACAACAATAAATTCCATAAAAGGTCTTGACAATGAGGCTATGGAAAAAGCACAAGAGAGGCTTGATAATCTTACAAAACCGTTAGGAAGCCTTGGACGCCTTGAATGGATTATCAAGAAGCTTGCAGGCATAACCGGAGAGGTTATTCCAAGTTTGAGAAAAAAAACTGTAGTAATAATGTGTGCAGATAATGGTGTAGTTGAAGAGGGTGTCAGCTCATGTCCCAAAAGTGTTACTTCTACGGTGACAAGAAATTTTACCAGAGGAATAACAGGAATAAATGTATTCACTAAGCATGCAGGGGCTGATATTGTGGTGGTAGATGTCGGCGTGGATGATGAAATAAATTGTGATGGGGTAATTAACAGAAAGGTAAAAATGGGAACTGATAATATGGCAAAGGGGCCTGCCATGTCACGAAAAGAAGCTATAAAAGCAATGGAAGTGGGTATGGAAATTGTTGAGGAATTGAAATTAAAAGGAGTAAACCTTCTTGGAACAGGTGAGATGGGGATTGGAAATACAACTACCAGTGCAGCTGTATCAGCGGTTCTTACAGGTAATCCCGTAGAGATTATGGTTGGAAAAGGATCAGGTCTAACCAATGAGGCTTTATTAAATAAAATAAGTGTAATAAAACATGCAATAGAACTAAATAAGCCTGACCCAAAGGATCCCATTGATGTGCTGGCGAAGGTGGGGGGGCTTGACATAGCAGGGCTTACAGGATGTTTTCTCGGTGCTGCTGCAAATCGTATTCCAATACTTATTGATGGTTTTATTTCGGCGGCTGCTGCACTTGTGGCTATTAATATAAAACCTGAGGCTAAGGATTATATTTTCCCTTCACATGGATCTGCAGAGCCTGGAAGTAAAAAGATTATGGAGAATATAGGTATGGAGCCTATGTTGAATCTTGAAATGCGTTTGGGAGAAGGAACTGGAGCAGCTCTTGCTTTTCATATTTTCGATATGGCTGTTACAGCATACACTAAAATGGGAACCTTTAATGATGCCACAATAGAAAAGTATCATCCTTTAGAGTGAGGTGGTTTATTATGAAGTCTGCAAGCAAATGTAACATATATAAAAAAGATGAGGATTGTTATGCTATTAAAAAGGCACTAGAGTTCATAGAAAAGAACTATATGAAACAGTTATTGCTTGAGGAAGCAGCATCATATTGTCTTCTAAACCAGACATATTTTTGTTCATTGTTTAAAAGGTACTTAAACTGTAGTTTTGTTACATACTTAAACAGGGTAAGGATTGAGAAAAGCAAAAAATTGCTTAATGATTCCGGTTTATCCCTATATGAGGTTTCAAAACAATGCGGATTTAAAACACAAAGCTATTTTACAAAGGTTTTTAAGCAGGAGACAGGAATCAGTCCAGGTAAGTTCTGTATTAATGACCAATATCTTGAGTATGAAAATCATATTGATAAAATAGAGTATAATAGTCTTTTTGCAATGGGGAAAGGCTTAGAAAATAACATTAAAAAGATAGACAGTAAAACTTTAACCAAAGTTCCAACATCAGTCCGAAGAGCAATAGTCTTTATAGATAAAAATTATATGAAAAAAATCTCATTGAAGACTGTAGCAGACCATGTATCTTTAAGTCGGTCCTATTTCTGCAGAGTATTCAAAGAAGGAACAGGATTAAGCTTTATTGAGTTTATATTAAGACTCCGAGTAGAAAAAAGCTTTGAACTTTTAGATGATCCCAGAATAAATATTACTGATGTTTCAGGAATGGTTGGATTTGAAGAACAAAGCTATTTTTCAAAAGTTTTTAAAAGCATTACAGGACAAAGTCCAAGTAATTACAGGACATCAAAGAAAGCAGTATAAGCACACTGTCCAATTATAATGTTTTATTTGATAATGCCTTATATTTAATTATCAACCCAAAAAACAAAAGCGTTTCATTATCAATGCTAAATCAGGAAGGTGCCCGATAAATATATATTTCAAAATAAAATAGCATAAACAATAAATTGCAAACTTTTTGTCTGTATCTTATCTAGCCTATAATTTATACTTGGGTTATAATGGATGTTTTTATAATTTGGTATCAAGGAGGCTTAGCCGATATATGAGACCACTTAAACCCCAAAAATCAATAGAAGGCATAAATCGGGCAAAGATGTTTATAAAAAGGGATCTTGATTTATTTATTGGTTACCCCGGCATTAACGGTAAGTGGATTTCCCATCCAGAAGGAAAAGAGGTGAGCGAGGTTGTTATAACCCGTGAACACATACATAAAGCAATATTTACAATAAATAAGCTTGTAAGGGATTTTCCCAAGGCATTGCCGAAAATTGTTGGGGATGTGGAAAAATGGAGTGATAGGAATAAGAGTCTACTTGAGTTACTTAAGCAATCCATTCACAATGAAACTACACTTCCAGAATCTCTAGCTAAAATAAATCCCTCATTTGGTGATTTTGAAAAGAAACTACATAATAAAATAGTACGAGATAATAAAGACATGATAAATATAATAAACTGCTTCTCCTGGCTGACTATCCTAAAGCCTGAAACCTTTAAGGATGTTTTGGCATGGCTGGATAATCATAATGAATATATTGATGAAATATATAAGAATTTTGGAAATCAAGAAGGGCTGGAGTTTATTATAAAATTATGGCGGCTATCAAATATTACAGGTGAAAAGAGGATTAAAATAATACTATTATGGGCTTCCCATTCAAGAGTTAACTGTATAATTATGGACCAAGGGTACCAATATTCCAACCTTGTGGATACATCCCTTGGCAGGAAAAGCATCGATCCGGTACCAGGTATTCCTAAAGCCAGATTTGGAAGTGATTTTAAAAAGTGGATAAACTATCTTTCCATTCAAGACAACCAAACAGCCAGGAGGTCAATTGATCTTTTTAACCTGGTTTGTGACATAAGCTTTATTGATAGGTGGGAGGAATGGTGGGAATCGTTAGATAAAGTTATAAGCATGGCTAAAAGGATGCCACGTGGTTTAAGCAGGCATAATCCATTAACTATTAAACTAAATAATATAAGAGAAAAGATTAAGAATATGGGTGATAATACACCACCTGTAGTTAAGTCCAAGTTTCTCTTTGAAAATATAATGAAATGGTCTCAAAATGATAAAGTGAGTCAGTATGAGAAAATGTATAAAGCCCTTGGTGCATTGCCGAAAGAGTATGATAATGTACCTTTGCGATTAGCATTTTGGTTTTACTGGGATCAAATGATGGAACATAGTGAAATTTCAAAGCAGAAGATTATCAGTAATATAATAGATGAATTCCTTAAATTTGTTAACCTCCAGGGTGATTTTGAAAGGGCAATAAACCCATGGAAAAAAGTGATTAGTTCATGGCAGGCTAAAGGTGAATCCAGATCCTATATTTATACCATTGATGATGAAATACTGGATGAGGCGTTAGACCAGAAATCAGTTCCACTTATATTCAATTTGTTAAGGCGGTTATATCAGGATAAGAGGTTTGGTGAATTTATTGAAAATGAGGAAAGAAGATATGTTTTATTATGCCTTGCCGTACCTGAGGAGCAAGTTCTGGATTGTTTCTTTGAAATGAGGAAATGTGGAATTTCAGATGCCTATATTGCAAAAGATGTATTAAAGCTCTCATCAGAAATAGCAGGTGGAAATTATAACAATTTTGGTTGTGTTACCAAGGCACTTTTGGCTAATGTTGACAGATGTTACGACCCTACAAGAATCTTAAAGTCTATAATAAAAATGTGCAGCAATCACTTTTATAAAAACTTTATTGCTGAAGCTATTGCAGGAGGACAAATAAGGGTTCTGTGTACAATAGCTTTGGAACTAAGTATAGTGGAGTTTTTTGGAGAAAAGGCTGCTGATTTACCTCCACCCCTTGATACTGATACTACATGGATAAACAGGTATCCTGCAGAACTGCATGAGGTGCTAATGAGACTTGCATACTCTGACGTAAATGCTGTAAACACTGCGGACAGATTGTTATCTAAGTACTATCCCGATGCTGAGTTACTGCAGGCAGAGATTGATGAGCTTGTTAATAAGGTAAGTAATGGGGAAGATAAGGAAGGTTTTTTGAAACTACGTATTGATAAATTATGCAGAAGACTAATTGAAGGCCCGGCTAAACTGGGCGAAGTGAAGCTGAATAATTTGGGAAAAAAGGTTAGCCATGCTGCAATGATGGGATTATTGGAGAGGTTTAAAGAAGAAAGTAATTTCATGTTCAGAAAATGTCTTAATCTCAATTTAAGTTTAAATGAGTTTCCAGACTGGCTCCAAAGAAGTGATGTGCATGAGACGATTTTATCTTCCATTGAGCTTAGTGATACTTTCCGCAATATCGTTACTATGATACTTAAGAGGAGAGCCTCTCATATGCCATGGGATTTCAGGGATGAGGATGCCAACAGGCAATTCCTTGAAAGGATGAAGTCAATCAATGTTAATATATCACCATGGATTGACGGTGACTATAAATTAATTAAGGAACTTTCCAATGGGGAAGAAATAATACTTTCTATTGAAAGGGATCCTATAGAAATATTCAATATGGGCAAGTACTTTAAGACTTGTTTATCACCTGGTGGAATTAACTTTTTCTCAGTGTTTTCAAATATAATTGATATAAATAAGCAGGTGATATATGGTAAAACACGGGATGGGTATGTAAGAGCACGTGCACTTATTGCAATAAGTGATAATGGTGGAATATTGATATTTCATCCTTACAGCAATGATAGTAAACTTGGTTTCAAGGATGCCTTAAAGGAATTTGTACATGATCTTGCAGCGAAAATGAATACGGTTGTAATGTCAAGAGGTAATGTAAATACTTTAATAGCACCTAGATGGTATGATGACGGGCCATATGATTTGGTTGAGGAATTTCCATTTGCCAAGGATGGATCAGAGTTTAGAAGAAACTTGCTTAAATGGAATGCTAGTGAATTATTATCTAATATGGAAAAAGCCGTTGAGCCAATAGGATTAAATGAGAGGACAATACCATTTTTTATTTCGTTGCCTGAAATGAAAGATTGCAGGATACTTGTAGAAATTTTGTTTCCATATATTACAAAATTCAATTTGGCTTCAAATTCTTTTTATGCATACATTCAGGCACTTATAGAATTGGGAATGGCAGATATGCTCCGAAAATTGTTGCCTAAAATTGTGGATCATGTATTGAGTATCAGTTATGAGGGGAATTACTGGACTATTCAAAAATGGGTTGAGGTTCTGCTGGAAATATCACCAGTAAAGGCCCTAAATGTAATCAAAAAAAATCGTTCTCCGTATTGCTCTAGTTGGGAAGATGAAGAAGGAGAGAGAGTTGCGGCTGCCGGGAGAGCATATTTTATGCTTAATCGCCGTAAACAAGCTGCAAAAATGTTTTCCATTGCAATAAATAAATGTTTAAGTGATAAATCAAGAGAGTTTTGCACACATTACAGTAAGCTGCTCAATACCCATTAGACTTCAGGGTAATTGAGCAGCCGATATAATTCCAGTCTACAACTATAATGAACGTGTATAAATGTCACTAACCACAGTCCTGGAAGCTTCTACCGGTGCTAATGACAGCAATGATGCAAGGCCGGGGGTATCAAAAGCCAGGTTGGTTAAATGTTCAATATCTTTTTCTGAATAACCTGCATTCTTTAATCCTGGAGTAATTCCCATTTTCTCAATCCAGTTTCTCAAATCAACAAAAACCTTATCCGATTCATCTGTTGTACCTTTTAAATCTGGTATTATTGGTGATAGTACATCAGCAAGGGTTTGGCATGATGCAGAATATATCTGTCTTACAACAGCCGGAACTATGAGTGAAAGTCCTAAACCATGTGCCAGATCAGGCTTTATTGCACTTAATGGGTGCTCTAATGCATGTGTAAAGTGCAGAAGACCATTATCAAAAGATACGCCTGCGATCATGGATGCATATGTAAGGAAATACCTTGCTTTTAAGTCTTTTGGGTTTTCTTTTACTATTGGCAGGTATTTTGCAATCAGCCTTGCTGTTTCTTTAGCAAGCATTATGGAATATGGGCTTGCAGCTTTTGAAGTACAGGCTTCAATTACATGGTTTAATGCATCAATGGTCACATATAATGTTTGATCCTCTGGAAGATTTAGCATGAGTCCCGGATCATCTATGGAATACTCAGGATAGATAAAATCATAAGCTATATATGGTTTAAATTCTTTCTCAGGAATAGATACAACAGCAAATCTATCTATTTCTGTACCGGTTCCATGGGTTAGGTTGATAGCTATAAGTGGAACCGCCGAAGTGGGTGTAAATGAATATTCATAAAGTTCCTGAGCTGTGTTTTCCGGGTAGTTTATCAGAATTGCAACACTTTTCGCAGCATCAATTGGGCTTCCGCCACCAATTGATATTACTGCCCGTGCACCAAATTCAATGGCCATTTTAGTAGCTTCATCAACTTGATGGGTGGTTGGATTTGGTGTTACACCATCATATATGGTATAATCTATGCCGCTTTGTTCTAATGCCTTAACAACATGGTTCCATGCACCTGTTGATCTATAGGCTTTTTTACCTGTGACTGCAATTATTTTGGTTATATTTCTGCTTTTTAAATTTGATGCTATATCGTTGATTTTGCTAATGGCACCTACTCCCAAATACACTATTGATTTCGATCTGATCTCACAAATCTGTTCAACATTAATAGAATTTTCCCACATAGACTTCATCCTTTCGTTGTATTTAATGTAATAATTTTACATAAATAAGTATATACTACTCTTTGAGCTATTACAAGCATAATAAATTACTAATATATTCAAGTTAACAGTTTATGACTCACCAGCTATGGCGAGTCATAAATTTGTTGCTATATAGAATGATCGCTATAAACGAAAATACTGATTTTGTGATAGTAGTTTAATCAGCAAATTTACTTGCTTGATTTTGCCCATTTTCCAGATTTTATTAAATACAGGTGTTGGAAGTATTCGGTGACAGATAAAAGTACTGAAGTAAACAAAGCACCTAAAAATGTTATCTTTGCACCTTGTAAAAAAAACTGAGTAATATAAACAATTATTACCGAAGCTATAAAATCAACTGCATTACTTGTCCATAATGTACCTTTTCTGAGTAAAAGTACTTCCATAGTATGTGCAAGTACAGCAAGAATAAGGCCAATAATTATAGGTTGGTATAAGTTTGCATAGTTTACATTATTAAATAATGCGTCTGAAATTATTAATATTATAGGGCAAATAAATAGTTTTATTATAAAACCAGTCAATATAAAGCCACCTTTCAATGATTGAGCATATATAAATTATTATTATGTTAACCATTAAATCTGTATTTATTCATTATCAAAATTTCATAAAGTGAATACTTTTATTACAGAGAGTGGCGATATACACGAACCCATGATTTATTCATTTCATAATATAATTATGTACACTTAACTGTTTATCAATAACATATATTTATTAGTGGAGGTATTATCAAATGAAAATGAATCACATTGATGGAAATAAGATATCACCAATGGCTATTATAGCTTGTGTTTCAGCAAAGCATAAAACCGGTAAAACTAATACATTTAAACTCAAAGAGTATTTTGAACAAGAGGAACAGATACACGATTCTATCGATGAATACAGTAATTCAGAACAAACAGAAGACATAGAAGATATAGAAGATATGGAACAGACCGAGGAGATAGAAGAGATAGATCAAACAAAGGAAATAGAAGAAATAGAAGAAATACAAGAAATACAAGATATAGAGGGGATGGAAGAAGCTGTAGATAAGTATCATTATAACAAACTTACACATCCAGCTAAACCTGTTGATAAATTCTTTGATTGTGGAAAAACAAACTATATTGACTGCAGTAAAAAGTCGCCTAATAGCTTGTTGGCAACTATATTTGCAAAACAGTCAAACGATTCTCAAAATCCATTAGGTAAAACCATAAAAGAGGAAGAAAAACAAATAATCGTAGACTCTGATGATAAGTTGGATGATGAAACAAAAAATGATTACATTGATAGTGAAAATATTACAGAAAGCCTGCAGACTACTCAACCTATTAAAGAAAACATCGATTATGAATTGGAAAAGACCTCAGAATCTGATAGCACAACTAATAATTCCGAAGAAGGAAAAACTGAAGATATAAGCGGTCCTTGTTTTCAGGTGGTACTATTATCTACTGATGATAATGGGGAGCTTGGTATAGAAGACAATAGTAAAGAAGATACCCAAAAAGATGACTCTAATTGGGTTAATGAAAATGGGCCAAAGATTATTGAGATACCATCCGGTATTTTGGCAAGTTTTTTGGGTGTATTAAATTCGAATGCTGTGGGAATTCCTCTTGATTCTATGGTGAAAATTACTAAAGTTTCAGAAGCTAAGAATGAAAATTATGAAGAAAAAAATGCTGATGAAGAATGCGATGAAAGCTGTGAAGAAAAAAATGCTGATGAAGAATACAATGAAAGCTATGAAGAAAAAAGTTTAGATGAATACTGTTTTGAAAGTTGTGAAGACGAAAGTGTTGATGAATATTATTATGAAAGTTGTGAAGATAAAAGTGCTGGTGAGTATTATTGTGAAAGTTGTGAAGATAAAAGTACTGATGAGTATTATTATGAAAGTTGTGAAGATAAAAGTACTGATGAATATTATTATAAATGTTATGAAGATAAAAGTACTGATGAATATTATTATGAATGTTATGAAGATAAAAATCCCAATGGATATGGATATTAGTACTCGGATTAATGTTATAAAATAAATATATGTTAATACATTATGGTAACCAACTTGTTATATGATTCATACTATATTATATAACAAAATAGTAAGGAGATGTTTATTGATGGAAGAAAAATGTAAACAGACAACACCTTGCCCTCAGTTGCCAGGAACAATTCTTCGCATATTTATACCTGCAGGAGCTGTAATTAATCTGCTTAACATTATTGAGTTATCCTCCCCTAGTGGAATATGCATTATACTTAGACTGCCTTTCCTCGGTGGAAAGAATTCAAAGTATGATATTGGCGGTTTGCTGGAATCAGTTAAAAATGCCGGCGGTCGTATAGAGTTTGGTAGCTAAGAGATTTGCATTATAGTATAACTGTTACCTACTGAAGACTTGCTATGTTGGGAGCATTCCTAACATAGCAAGTCAACTATAATACTTATGTTAACTTCCGAAAATGAAACCCTGCATTTTGTTAATCAAACATATAGTGTTTATGGGTTTGGGGACGATTCAAGTATTGACCACAAGCCCTATAGACATTGGTATCCAAGGCATTTTGTAGTATATATAATCCATTCATTACACATTAGTAATATAAAATTTATCTGTTTTAGGAGTGCAAACTGCTTTATAATAAATATTGTAATTAGATATATATTAAAAGTGTTAATAAGCTTACACTTGTCATTTATAATTTATTAGGGAAGTGATAGAAATAGAGAACAGTGAAATATTAGCCATGCTTTGCACTGAAGGAGTTGGAAGAAAAAGAGTTTTGGAGGCAATTAGGGGCAAATCTTCTGTAGAAACTCCGATTTATGCAAGGGACCGGGCTAAATATATTATGGATAGATGTAATTACTTAGGGATAAGCATTATTGGTTATAGTGAATTGCCGCTTTCTTTAAGATTAATAGATGAATCACCAGTATTGCTATTTGTTAAAGGAATAAAGGATCTGTTATATTCAGATAGCTGTGAAGCTGTTGTAGGCACTAGAAATCCAAGCATTGAAGGAGAGGAAAAGGCCAAAGAGGTTACAGAAATTCTGGTAGACAGAGGAAAGGTTATTGTTAGCGGATTGGCGTTGGGAGTAGATACAATAGCCCATAAAACATGTCTTGGAAGAAATGGACATACTATTGCCATATTACCTTCACCAATAGACAGAATTTATCCAGGCATAAATACCGGCCTGGCTGAGAGCATTACTTATGGAGGCTGCCTTGTAAGCGAGTATATGCCGGGAGTTCACGTTCAAAAGTATTTTTTTATACAGAGGGACAGGCTCCAGGCAGCTTTGTCAAGTTCCGTATATGTTATTGAGACAGGTATGAAAGATGGTACAATGCATACAGCAAACTATGCAATAAAGTACGCCAAGGAACTGTATTGCTGTATTTATTCTTCTCAAAATCAGAGTAATGAGGGGAATTATGAGCTTTTGAAGGGCAAGGCAAGAGTGTTTCCGTAATTTGATCAAGAAATATGAGTTATATTAAAGTATAAAAGACTAGTCACAATATTATTAATAAAAAAGCAATGGGGTATCTATATGAAATTAGAGAGAATGCTTGCAATTATTATGTATCTATCAGGAAAAGAAAAGGTTAAAGCTCAAGAACTTGCGGAAAAAATGGAAGTATCGGTGAGAACAATCTATAGAGATATTGAGGCCATATCTTGTGCGGGAATACCCATAACAACATTTCAGGGAGCCAATGGAGGACTTGGAATTGTTGAAGGTTATAAAATAGATAAAAGTGTGCTTTCAAACGAAGAAATACTCTCTATCCTCGCAGGATTAAAAGGGCTTCACAGCATAAACAAGGATCAAAAGACCAAGCTCTTGATAGAGAAACTTTCCGGAGTTACAGAGAATTCCGATTATATGCCTGCAGGCAATGAGATTGCTATTGATTTATCATCATGGAACAAGAATGACAGGTTGCATTTGAGAATTAATGAAATTAAGAAAGCAATCCGTTTGCAAAACATTATAAGGTTTACATATTATGCTTATGGAAAGCTTACCGAGCGGAAAGTTGAGCCTTGTGTAATTATTTTTAAAGAATCAAATTGGTATCTTTATGGGTATTGCCTTTTAAGGAATGACTTCAGGCTCTTTAAACTCAGACGAATTTCACAGCTTGAAATAACTGACGAGATATTTGTTATGAGAGATTATTCCATTGAAAAATTTGATATAAATGGTGATATTGATGGGGACAAGGGGCCGGAAATTGTATTGCTTTTTGAAAAATCTATGACGTATGCGGTTGACGACATCTTTGGAATTGATAACTACGAGGTTATGGAAGATGGCAAAATAAAGGTTCGATTCAATATGGGGATTGGTGATTGGCTGTATGGTTTTGTGCTTGGGTTTGGTGGAAATGTAGAGGTTATAGAGCCACTGACCTTTAAGGAGAATATTATTGCCATGGCTGAAGATGTACTAAAAAAATATCGGAGGACAGAGTAGTTTTTTGGTAAGTTTTTTTCCATATACCTATTGACAACGAATATATTCTCCGGTAAAATGTTAGGTAAGACTAATTCTATTGAGAATGATTATCAATACCGATTGCAAATACATATTTATAATCCAACAGGAGATTTAAATGTCAAAAGATATGACTTTGTCTGCATCAATGCAGGATTACCTTGAAGCTATAGCTGAGTTGGAAGAGGAAGAGGGTATCGTAAGAATTACCGATATAGCCAATAAACTTGATATAGCCAAAGCAAGTGTGAATCAAACAGTTAAAAAGCTCAAGGATATGTCATTGGTCAGGCAGCAGACCTATGGACCAGTGGAACTGACTGATGACGGCAGGCTAATGGCAAACAGGATAAGGCAAAGGCATAAAAAACTAAGACAGTTTCTTGTAGAGGTACTTGGTGTTGATGCGGATATAGCTGAAAAAGATGCTTGCCTTATGGAGCATGCAGTAAGTGCTCAGACTATGGATAGATTGACAAATTTCCTTTGTACAAATGGTTATATGAGTACAGAGTTCAATATAAAAGACAGTGAAGATTATTAGGATTTAAGGTGATTTGGTCAAAAGGAATGGAGGGGTAATATGAACAATGATAATATAAAAAATGATAATATTATATCACTAAGTGAGTTGAAAAAAGGTGAAAAGGCCAGGATAGTCAGGGTAGCTTCAAGGGGAGTAATTCGTAAGAGGATTACCGAAATGGGAATTACCAGTGGCACTGAAGTTCAGGTTAAGGGGTTTGCACCGTTTGGAGATCCTATGGTACTTGGGGTTATGGGTTACAGGCTGGGACTTAGAAAGTCTGAGGCTGCAGATATATTTGTTGAAGTTATATAGGATTAAAGCGATTTATATATTTTTGATTAGAAGTTAGGTTGGACTAACAAATGGGAGTTGGAAATACAATGGTGAATAATGGATTGGCAAATAATCTTACAAAAGAATATGTTTTAGCACTGGCTGGGAACCCTAATTCAGGTAAAACCTCTTTGTTTAACAGCCTTACAGGATCAAGGCAGCATGTAGGCAATTGGCCGGGAGTTACGGTTGAGAAAAAGGAAGGCAGCTATGTATCAGGAGGAAATACCATAAGGGTAATTGATTTACCTGGTACTTATAGCCTTGGGGCTTTGTCGGAGGATGAAGCTGTAGCCAGAGACTATATTATAAACGAGAAACCTGATGTTGTGGTTAATATAGTTGATTCGACCAATATTGAAAGAAATATGTATCTTACATCACAGCTTTTGGAAATGGGAGCTAAAGTAATTGTTGCACTTAACATGTATGATGAAGCAAAATCCAAGAATATTGAAATAGATATAAATGGATTATCAAACATACTTGGAGTTCCAGTTTTGCCAACTATTGCAACAAAGAGCCAAGGACTTGATGAATTGACGGGATTGTTTTTCAAAGCTGCGGGCAGTGAATATAATAAGCCTTTAATAATTAATTATGGCAAGGAAATAGAAGAAGTTATAAATAAGCTTTCCGATGAGATAAAAAATGAAGCAGGCCTTTTAGAAAGGTATAATACAAGATGGCTTGCTGTAAAGATTTTAGAAGACGATGCAGGTATTAAAAATAATATCAAGAAGTACAAGGTTTACGAAAAGCTTGAAAAGATCCGAAACGAAAGTGTAAAGAGACTGGAATCTTTATGGGGAGATGATATTGAAGCTGTAATTGCAGAAAAGAGATATGGATTTATAAAAGGTATAGTAAAAGAAACCGTAAAAAGGCAAATGTCTGCAGAAGAAAAGCTTACAGTTACCGACAAGATTGATATGGTGGTGACTAACAGGTTTTTAGGTATTCCCATTTTTCTTCTGGCAGTGTGGGGAATTTTCCAATTTACTTTTACCCTGGGAAATCCATTAGCCGATCTTATTGAAGCTTTCTTCGGATGGTTTGGTGGATTTGTAAGAGGAGGGATACAAGGGGCTGGGGCACCGGAACTGGTTGTTTCGCTTATTGTTGATGGTATAATAGGTGGAGCAGGATCTGTACTTGTATTTATGCCTAACATATTCCTGCTGTTTTTTGCAATATCAATACTGGAGGACAGTGGATATATGGCAAGGGCGGCCTATATTATGGACAGGTTTATGCATATATTAGGTCTTCATGGGAAGTCTTTTATTCCCATGATTGTCGGGTTTGGATGTAATGTACCTGGAGTTTTGGCAACAAGAACCCTTGAAAACAAGAGGGACAGGTTGGTTTCCATATTGATCAATCCGCTTATGTCCTGTTCGGCAAGGCTTCCGGTATATATACTGTTCACAGGTGCTTTCTTTAGTGCGAACCAGGGCATAGTAATTTTTTCGTTATATCTTTTGGGTATAGTATTAGCTATAGGAGTTGGAGTTGTTTTTAAAAAGCTGGTTTTTAAGGGTGAAACATCTCATTTTGTTATGGAACTTCCCCCATATAGGTTTCCGACGTTAAAGAGTACATTTATTCATATGTGGGATAGGGGAAGCGACTTCATAAAAAAGGCCGGTACAATAATAGTTGCAGTAGTTGTGCTTGTATGGGTGCTTTCAAGTTTACCAGCAGGGGTTGAGTATGCCAGCCGTGAAAGCTTGTTGGGGCAGATCGGTGCTTTTATATCACCAATATTCAAACCAGCCGGTTTTGGAACTTGGGAAGCTGCAGTAGCACTTTTGTTTGGAGTTGTTGCAAAGGAAGTGGTGGTTGGAACTCTTGGTGTGGTTTACGGGGTTCAGGATGAAGGTCTTCAATCGGTTATAGCTAAGATGTGGACTCCGCTTTCGGCGTATTCATTCATGGTTATGACACTTATATACATTCCGTGTGTAGCTACAATAGGTGCAATTAAGAGAGAGACCAATTCGTGGGCATGGACACTTTTTGCCATAGGGTACAGCTTGGTTCTCGGCTGGGTTATGTCTGTACTGGTATATCAGGTAGGCTCATTATTAGGATTTGCATAATGTGATTTTAGAGATTTTTCATGATAATAATCAAGGTGGCAAAATCGCAAGTGATTTTATTCTAACAGAAAGAAGGGGATATAAATGGATTCTACATGGTTAATACCGATTTTAGCCGGTGCTTTGGCTGCATTATATATAGGGTATAAAGTCAGAAAGGCTTTTAAAAATGGTCAATGCGGGTCGTGTTGCAGTTCGTGCAGCAGTAATTGTAAAAAGCCTGATTAAAAATATGGTGTCTATTGATGGTTTGTTGAACATTATAGACACCATATTTTTGAATATTACTTATATTCATTCATTTTAAAGGGGTTTCCGTGACCCGGGTATATTGTTTTTATATCAAGCTTGCATAATAACTCAATGCTTTTGTCCATAGCATGAAAATCAAGTGCATTTGGTGCAACTTTTGGTCTTTTAGTATTGGTAAATGTGTCTCCTGCTATAAGCTGCCCATTTTCTGTTAGTATGGCGATTGAGCCCGGTGTATGTCCTGGAATATGTATAATTTTTGCGTCCAATCCATATTGATTCAAGGTGTCGCCGTCATTTAAAAGAATATCAGGTTTGAATCCTCTAAAATTACCAAGTATTTTAATATTTATCCTTTCAAGCTTTTTCTTCATTATCCTAAACAGTACCTTAAGAAATAATGATCTGAAACAAAAGCTTTTCATGACATCCTCAAGAATTGGTTTTTGTACCAAATTTAAATCACCTTTATGCATGGCGATTTTGGTCTTGTACTTTTCCTTAATATATGCTGCATTTGCTGAATGATCATAGTCACCATGGGTTAGAACAATAAGCCTAAGATTTTGAGAATTACACCCTGCTTTATCCAATTCTTTTTCAAGCATTTCCAAACGATTATTTATTTCTTTGTCAAAAGTTATATACCCGCCGGTGTCAAACAAAATAAATGAATTGCCTTGTTTAGCCAGGTAGCAGTTAACAGCACCTAAATTGATGGATATGATTTCCTGATTCATAAATACCTCCATTCCTCTTAATCATGGTTTTTATGATAAGCACCATGAGTTTCCGTGTACACTTTCATAAACAATTTGTCAAATTCTTTTCTTTCAATATTGAAATATTTGGTCCATGAATCTGCAAAGCATAGATATGCATACATGGGAATAAAACTGGTAAAAAATTCGGCTATTCGCCTTTCCTGAATATTATAGTTTTGAGTGCATGTGTTTTCGCTTTCTTTATTTATCATTGCTTCCACTACTTTAAATAAAATTGGTGCATCTTTGGACTTTTTAAGAGAGTCAATAAGCATTACTCTAAGCAAGTCTGCATTTTTAAGTCCGAATTCATAATATACATTTTTCATCCTTGCGGGAATTTCCTGTGCCTTTTCCTGATGGGTTTCACCTGGTTTGGCTGCAATTATTCCCAAGTATTCGTTAATGAAATTTGTAGTCAGTACCTCCAAAATCTCATCCTTACTTTTAAAGTGATAGTAAATCAAGGACTTTGGTACCTTTGCTTCCCGTGCAATTTCATCTATACGGGACCCCTCAAAGCTTTTTTCAGCAAAGATTTTAATGGCGGTTTGTAAAATTCTCTCTCGTGCATTTGGATTGTTCATCAGCATACCTCTTAATCATAAAATAATATTAGTACTGAATGGTCAGTATAATTTTATCATGGTGTATGTTAGCAGGTCAATAGGGCAGATGAAGGAAAGCGGAAATGATTTTTCGTAACATATATAGATTAGAAATGTGCTGAGGTGGCTTGATTTTATTATTATAAAAAGTGGCTTGATTTTATTATTATAAAATTATAGTATTATAGTATAATTATTGATTTACATATTGATTATAGGATCTATTATTAAAAAATTAATTATTGCAAATACCATTAATATTTATTTTTTATTTTAAAATAAGGGGGGTTGAAAATGTTTAAAAAAGTCATAACTGTTTTTGCGGTTATCATGACAATGATGACTGGCATCATTTGCACTGTATCTAATGCTGAGGAGGTTAATACAGGATTTACTGTAACAGGTATTGTAAAACCTGAGTTTGTCAATTCAGGCAGTACTGCATCATCCCAGCTTTCAGGCTTTATTGTTACTGTGGAGGGATTGCAAGGCACATGTCAAACGGATTCTACAGGGCATTTTGAGCTTAATAACATTCAGAGGGGTGCCGGATATACTTTTAAGATATCAAAGCCAGGCTTTTTAACAAGAACCATATCCGATAAGGCTATTTCAGGAGACACAGCTTTATCAACTGGAGGACTGCCAATCGACATATGGGCCGGGGACTTTAATGGCGATCTTTCCATAAACATGGCGGATATAATCGAGTTTGCCAAAGGATTTAATCTTATTTCATCAAGTGAAAAGTACAATCTTGTTCTTGATATGAATCAAGATGGAGCAATAAATATGAGCGATATAATGATAGTTATCAAGCATTTCAGTAAAACTGCAAATGATTATTTACAAAATATCACTGCCACTACTATTGTAAAAAGTACTGTACCAATGCCTACACCAACAAAAAAGCCTACTCCAACTGTAACACCTATACCTACCAAAGCTCCTACACCTACCGTTGGTATGACAGGTAAGGTGACCTATACTCTCATAAAGGCCAGTTCACCTACTGCTGACCAGCTTGCGGCATATGAAGCCATAACGGCTGCTATGGACAAGGCTGTTTTCTATTATAATCAGTACACGAGTATTGTTCTTAACTTAAGGGTTCAATACGAGCCATCTGTTGCAACTGCTGATGCAAATATCAATGGTAATATCAGGTTTGGTAAAAAAGAGTACATGAATCACATAACTGCCATGCATGAAATCGCACATACTGCTGGTGTAGGAACTACAAACCAGTACAGATCATTAATAGTAAATGGTGTATTTACCGGTACTAATGCAACAAATCAATTGAGAGCCATTACAGGTAACTCCCAAGATGTTTTAAAGGGAGATAGCCAGCATTTTTGGCCATACGGACTTAATTACACCAGTGAGGTTAAGTCAAATGATGACCTTATCAATCACTGTAAAATTGTTAATGCTATGAGAAAAGATCTGGGTTTTTAAACTATATGATCAAGAAAAATGTTTGCATATTAAAAACGTAAAATGATTATTGAAAACATAAGAATGAAATCGCTTGCGATTTTGCTAACATTGATGGTGGAGGTACATGTATTCTTAGCTACTGATAAAAAAGAATATCATTGTCGGTTAAGCTGAGGATACATGGCCTCAATGCCCAATATCCCAAACACAATCAGGATTCCCCCAGACCATTGCTCCCATCTTACATTCTCTCCAAGTACCAAGCTTGATAATATTAAAGCTGTAAAAGGCATCATGCCCGAGAAAACAGCAGCGGTAGATGCTGTACATCTCTTTATTCCTGCATACCAGAAGATAAAAGCCAATGCAGTAACGAATAGGCCATACCATACCAATGAACCCCACTGTTTGAGATTAAGCGATTTTATTGGCAAAACCGGGTTTTCTAAAATTGAGGGTATAAGGCATAGAATAAAAGCTGTTATTGATACAAGTGTTGTTTGAATAATAGGGTCTAAAGGCTTTTGACCGTTTGCAACCAGCCTTACACTGTTGATCCGTGAAAGAATATTAAACATAGACTCACTGATGGCAGCACAGACTACCAGTATATTTCCATATAAGTGCATTAATGAGAAGCTTCTTTGAGGCAGTAAAATTCCTTGTATTAGCAGTATACCGACAATGGTACTTAAAATACCGATTATTTTTTGTTTATTAAGGTGCTCTTTTAGAATGACCCTTGCTAAAACTACTGTAACTGCAGGGGTAGCTCCTGTTAAAATGCCCGCTTCTCCGGAGCTTGTATGCAAAAGACCATTTAGCAAAAACATTCGGAATAAAAATATACCAAAGAAAGCTTGAAGTAATATTATAATCCAGTTCATTTTATGTATAAGCTTCATTTCACTTATAAGCCTGAATCCACAAACAGGCAGCAAGCCAAGAATAGCAAACAAAAGACTGAGTGCAGCTATTGTAAAGGTCCCCAATTGACCTGAAACAAATCGTGCAGAAATAACAGAAGTTCCGGCAAGTGAAAATGCACAGAATAGGTAGAATGAACCCTTTAATTTATCCATTTATGTACTCTCCTAAACTTTTATATATGAAACATTAATAATCTCAATAAAAACTATGTTATAATGATATTGAGTAAACTGGTACTTTTAAAGTACCAGTTTGTAATAAGTTCATTAGATCCAGTTGAGGTATATATGTTGGGAATAGAGATAAATAGGCAAAGTGAAGTTTCTTTAAAGAGGCAGATTTACCACAAACTAAGGGATTATATACTTGATGGACGGATAGCAGCAGGTGAACCATTGCCTTCAACAAGGGAGTTGGCTAAAGACTTGGCAGTATCTCGCAATACCATATGTGAGGCTTATGATATGCTGCTGGCTGAGGGATTTGTGCTTAGCAGTCAAGGTGCTCCAACAAGGGTAGCTGAGGGACTAAGCATACCTAAAGAATCTTCGGAAGAGTTTTTACAAAAAGAATCTCAAAGTTATGATAATATAAAAGCTGATTTTAGGACAGGTCAACCTGATTTGAGATATTTCCCTAGGTATATGTGGAATAGAATTCTGTATAAGGCAATGGATGAAATGCCTTTATATCAGTTCGGATACTCAGGTCCGGATGGGCTAACGCAGCTGCGTGAGGAAATTTCCGGGTGGCTTTTTAGAAGCAGGGGAATTAAAGTCGATCCTTGTGATATATTTATTACTGTAGGTGCAACCTATGGACTACACTTGATTTCAGGAATGCTCTATGAGGAAGGGAAAGAAATATTGATGGAGGACCCATGCCATATGGGAATGCTGCGGGCACTGCGTAACAAAGGGTATCCAGTTTGCCCTGTACCTGTAGATGAACATGGAATGATTATTGAACATCTTGATGGGAAAGCTGCATGGGCTATATATGTAACACCTTCTCATCAGTTTCCCCTAGGCGGCATTCTTCCGGCAGGCCGTCGTGCCGGGTTAATACGATTTGCCAGGGAAAATGGAATTTATATAATAGAGGATGATTATGACAGTGAGTTCAGGTATTGCGGTGAGCCAATTGCACCGCTTTATTCAATGGATCCGCAAAGGGTAATTTATGTAGGCACGTTTTCAAAGGTGCTATTTCCTGCTTTACGTATAGGTTATGTACTTCTGCCTCGTCAGTTGCATAAAAAGTGGAGGTACCTAAGGACTCACACCGATGTTCAGAATCCCCCTTTTGAACAGGCAGCTTTAGCAGAGTTTTTGAGGAGCAGAAAGATTGATAGGCATGTCTTGAAGATGAAGAGGCTTTATGGTGAGCGGCGGAAGGCACTATTGTTGGCATTAGCGGAGCAGTTCGGGAATACATGGCACTCGTGGGGAGATGCTACTGGACTGCATATTGCAGTAGAGTTTCCAGGAATGCAATTTGGGTATGAGTTTCTGCATAAGTGTAAAACTAATGGGATTATTCTAAAATCGGTGGAATACCACAGTATCTGTAAAGGAAAGCATTTGGATAAGCTGCTTTTGGGGTATGGGCATATGGAGATAGATGAAATCAACAAAGGGATTTCAGTATTGAATAAGTTTATAACGTCCATTTAGAATGCACCGTAATTTAGCAGGTGTTAAAAATGTTATCGAAGCCCTTCCAATAGCTGAGTTGCATATTCAATTGCATCAGGGAAAAATGTGCTGAAATCATTTTCTAAATCTCCATAATTGCAGTTTAACTCACTTATAGAAGCTGCCAGCAAATTATCCGGCACGGACAACCTTTTTGAGATTCTTTCCAATGCTTTTTCAATACCGATTGCTTCTTTATAAGAAAGAAGCCAGTTTTCATTAATCATAGCAGGCATAACAGTTCTAAGTTTATCAGGTAAGCATGAAGAGTACTTTTCAAGTATTTTATAAAAATTAATTGTATATGCTTCTAATGATGATTTAGAATATTTTGACCAGTTTTTTGCTAAAAAGTGATCATAAAACATATCTATTAATAGTCCGGCAAATCGCTTGTTTGAGCTGGAAATTCTGCTTTTGCTCTTTAAAAAGAGAGGGTGGGAATCAGTGAAACTATCAAGCTTTCTGTGCATATAAATGCCTTCATTTATGGAATTTTCAAAATTACCATCCTCAGTTTTGCTTACAAAATCACCAAGTAGATTGCCGAGCATATGCTTATCATAATTACCTGAAAGATATATATGTGCTAAATAATTCATCTTAATCCCTCCTATTTGGCTTCCTGCTGCAAAAGAGTATGATATATTCCGCCTGAAGAGTTATTGGGAAATATGTATTCAAAATCAATATTCTTTTCGCCGAAGGGAGGTACTTTTGTTTCCTGAACAAGTTTTAAAAGTTCCTTATTCGGAGAAAGTTCTTTTGGATCCATACCCATTATGGGTTCTCCTGATGGTGTATATGCTAAAACATCCAGGTAATTGTTATTTGCAATTACATTGCCCAAATAATACTTTATAATTCTGGTTTTATCAGTATTGTTTTTAATATGTATCCTTTCTTTGTACCGGATTCCCCAGTTGCCTAGGTTGGATAAATACGGTCCGTTTTCGGGATAACGGTTTGTGGGTGAGATTATTATATTGGTATTATTGAGGATTTCTTTGAATGAGAACATATCAGATACAATTGCTCCATCAATTTTATCCGAAGTAATATTTGTAAACCACCCGGGAAAATTTACACTCTCAGGGTTCCATTTGTTTTCCTGAGCGTTGTAGACAGGGTAGGTCACAATTATTGGACTGGAGTCGATATCGGTATCATTTATGGTTGCATTCAGGCTAAAATTTACAACCGGGTTGTTTTCCGCTGTGCCTCTGTAAGTTCTGGTATAGCCGTCGAAGGGCACTTCGGGATATGTATCTATCAATGCTGGAGTATCGAATATGGAGGGATCTTCTACCAGGCATATGGTAACTTCCAGTATCTGATCCGTTTCAAATCTCGCTATGGCGTTTACAAAATCGTTTAATTCCTGACCTTGGGGGCTCAGGACAAGGGAGGGGTGGTTAAACAGATAATAGTATTCTCCGGCTTTTAATGTTGTACTTGTTTGGACACTTTGGGTGTAGGCCCTAAGAGCATCCAGCATAAACATGCTGCTGTTAACCGGCATACTTGATGCACCCTTATTTGTAACCTTAAGAAAAGCATCTTTTTGAGATTTATTATGGAGGAATACGCCAAAATAAAGCGGTTTTTGCTTTGTACTCACATTTAAATGATCTGCTATAATGTTGTTTTTACCGATAATTCCGTTCCTGCGAAAAAGGACACATACTTTCTGATCGTTTATATGATGGTCATAAACTGACTCAGGAAAGTTACTGTAAAGGGTTATGCCTTTTTCTCCGTCTCCCAAGCTGTATCCGGCTGTTGAATATTTTACATTGGGTTTGGATTCATAAACAACTGGACAGGCCCAAATACCGAAATCATAATCTGATCCATCCCCTGCATCTCTAACCTCCAGAGTCAATTCCTTTACACCTTTTACATCAATATCAATTTTCCTTGGCATTGCATGAAAAAATTTTGACGGTTCATTTTTTATTACCTGACTTTCAAAGAGGCTCCTGCCATCACCAGATACTTTGAATGTAACAGAGCCGCCATATAAATAGACCGATTCTTCAAGTCCAATTACTGATGAAAAAGTTTCATACTTACCATTAAGGGGTACTGTTAATATGGTTCCCGGTTTCATCAATATGCTGTTTTTATAGTTAATATGGCATATCTTAATGGGTTCTTTATTATAGTTCATATCAAAAACCATACTGGTATTATCCTGGTATTGGGTTTTGTCCACAATATCAGATATAAATACAGGAGGTTTTTTCTTTTCATTAACCGTGAATTTCCTGACGTTTGACCAAGATATGTTCTTATATGAGTCTTTTACACCAATCACATAACGATACTTTTTTCCATATGAAAGATTTTCAGGGAGTAGCTTATACTCGGCAACATTCTGAAAACTGATATTATTTAGAATGATTTTTCCACTGCTGTCGTCTGCAAGCCTTAAGACATAGTTCTCATTAGGGTTTACTGGCTCCCATTTCAAGACAGCATCGAATATATCTATTTTGCCTTCACTCTCCGGATTTGTTATTTCAGGTGGCTGTGCTGTCTTAAAGTAACTTATAGTGGAATAGTAAATGTTATTTTTTGAAACCAACGCACCAACTTTATAACGGTATTTAATGCCTGGCTTAAGAAAGCTTGATGGCACAGTATACTTATTAACTCCTTTTTTAATTTCAATTTTCTTTAAAATAATTATATTTTCAGGCTCCTGGACAAGCCATATGTAATGCGGTTTTTGAATATATGGGTCATTCCATGCAATGGTAACTTTTGATTTATCAATTACTGTGTTATTGGCAGGCGAATTTATCACAGGAATAGCAGGTTTTTTATCGGACAATGCATATAAAAAAGAATTATTTATAATTACACATAATATTAAAATCAATGGAATAACGAATTTTTTTCTCAATTTTATATCCTCCTGGTACGTGAAAAAATAGTTGCAAATCAAGGTTTTTTTGTTTCGATTATATACTTTTAAGGCAATAAAGGCAAGAATTTGGTGCAATTAATATACACTTTTCATCTAGTAAAGTTGAATTGTGTATTCTGCTATTTTGTTAATGTTTGTTTGTAAAAATGTTTGGAAATTACAAATATAGGTAAACATTAGTGATTGAACAAATTATTTGTACACGCTAACTATATTGAAAGTGTTAATAATCTTACATTTTCAGGTGCTTTAAATAGTGACTTATATAGGAAGCTAACACTTATAAGCGAAAAGGGAAAATATCCTTTTATTCGCGTTGAAGATACAATGGAAGTAGTTATGAGCTCAAATAGTTTAGCTCAGGACCACATCGATGATAGTAAGGCCATGGTTGCAGACCATGTTATTGTTAAGTTTAAGCCGTATGAAAGTGAGGAAGAGCTAAAACATCTTGTCAACCAATTTAAAGGCAGAATTAGGAGGAAGCTTGATCTTTCCTCCAATACATATCTTGTAAGTTATACAGGCTATTCTAATTTCAATGAATTGAACAGAATAACAGGTTTATTAAACAAGCAAAGTATAGTTGAATATGCAGGTCAAACAGAAGGTACTCCAAATTCAGACATTAATGCACCAGAGGCGTGGAACATAACAAAAGGGAGCAGAGATGTAACAGTAGCGGTTATAGATTCAGGTGTTGACTATACACATGTTGATCTTAAGGAAAATATGTGGAAGAACCCTGGTGAGGTTCCAGACAATGGAATTGATGATGATGCAAATGGTTATGTTGATGATGTTTATGGTTGGGATTTTGCAAACAATGATAGCGATCCTATGGATGACAATAAGCATGGAACGCATTGTGCAGGTATAATAGGTGCTGCAGCCAATAACGGATATGGGATAGCAGGGGTTAATTGGAACGTCAGTATAGCTGCGTTAAAGTTCTTGGACAGTGATGGATTTGTAGCATTGTCAGATGCTGCTCAAGCAATCAATTATGCAGTGAAAATGAATATACCTATTACTTCTAACTCCTGGGGAGGAGGAGGAAATGCTCCTATACTTGAAGAAGCATTTAAATACGCAAGTGATAATGGCGTGCTAAGTGTTGTTTCAGCAGGGAATTCAGGAAGAAATGTTGATGTATACCCACATTATCCTGCAGCGTATACATATCCAGGTATAATATCTGTTGCAGCTACTGATCACAATGACAATCCTGCTCAATTTTCAAATTACGGGAAATCCACAATAGATCTTGCTGCACCTGGAGTAAGCATATACAGTACAATTCCCGGTAATCAATATGCATTCATGAATGGTACCTCAATGGCTGCACCGTATGTTACAGGAGCAGCTGCTCTTATAAAGTCATATGATAAATCCCTAACAGGTTTGGATATTAAGAATCTGATTATGAGCAGTGTCGATCAAATAGATTCATTAATGAACAGGACAGTTTCAGGAGGCAGATTGAATGTATACAAAGCATTAAACAGCATGGTAGAAACACCGATACCAACACCTGATCCTGAGACAGGAAAGTTAAGTGTTATGGCCTATAACCTCAGTACTCAGAATTTAAGCAATAATATTTATACAGATTTCCTACTAACAAATACTAGGGACACACTTGTTAACCTTTCAGACGTAAAATTAAGGTATTACTACACAATTGACGGTGAGAAGGAACAGAACTTTTGGTGTGACTGGTCTTCGGTGGGTAATTCAATTATTAAGGGAACATTTGCTAAGTTTAATACATATAAAAATAACGCAGACTATTACCTCGAGATTGGGTTCACAGAAGATGCGGGTGTTATTAATCCTGGTGGTTCAATTGTAATAAAATCAAGGTTTGCAAAAGCTGATTGGTCAAATTATAATCAATTAAACGATTATTCCTTTAATCCTAATGCAGACTATTTCACAACATGGGAGAAGATCAATGTGTTTATAAATAACACATTGGTATGGGGAATTGAGCCTTAAGAAAATGAAATGATGAAGCCATATAAGGTTACATCATAGAATGATAGAAATAAGTAAAGTATACAAAATTATTGGAACTGCTTGGAAGATGTCAAATCTGATAGGCAGTTCCATTTTTATTTTTTTGCTTTTTTGTTGACACTCACGTTGCGTTATAGTGTAAATTAAATATAGCAAAGGAGGGAATACAAAAATGAGAACTGTAAACGAAGTTTCCAAATTAACCGGTATTAGCATACGTACGCTTCATTATTATGATGAAATAGGGCTACTGAAGCCTACAACATGTAATGAATCAGGATACCGGTTTTATGATGATAAAGCTCTTGAGGCATTGCAGCAGATATTATTCTTTAAGGAATTTGATATGCCTTTGAAAGATATAAAGTCCATTATGGAAAATCCCAATTTTGATAAAGAGAAAACTCTTATTAACCAGAAGAAAATACTGATGTTAAAAAGGAAACGTCTGGATAATTTGATAAGGTTGATTGATGATATTCTGAAAGGAGATAATAAAATGAGTTTTCAGGAGTTTAGTAAAGAAGAAATTGAGGAAATGTTTAAATACATGAAAGACAATCTGAATGAAGAACGGCTAGAAATGATGAAAAAAGAAAATATAGATATGGATAGCCTCAAAGACAATTTTATTGCTAAGGTATATGCTGAAGAGGGGCAGGAGACTATGAAGAACCTTTTGAAATGGTATGGAGGCAAAGAGGCTGTGATAGATTCTATGAAAGAAGCTGCGAAAAATGCAATCCCGCTTGATATTATTCAATCACATCAAAAGAGAACTGATGAGATTTTTAAAGAATTATGTGGATTACGTGGGAAGGATACAACAACTCCAGAAATAAAAAGGCTGATTGCAGAATATGAATTTATATCAAAGCAGATATATAGAATGAAAGATGTTAAAGTTCTATTGTTAGATATTGCAAAAGGATTTATAGAAGATGAAGATTTAATAAAGGCATATGATGGGCTGTATGGCGAAGGTTCGTCTGTATTTTTGGGAAAAGCAATCATGAGTTTTTTTAAGGAATGAATCTATCGATTAATGAAATCCGTAGCAACTATTACCATTTTATACTATATGTTTTACAATAATCATTTTACACTTTTAATTATTGCAAAGCATTTTCCTTGATTCATATGTTGCGAAAAATTCATTTTTATTAAGCAAATGCAGACGATTCAACTGCATTTGCTTATGTAAAATCTTTTTCAGAACATATATAGTTTATATTAGCGGCTATTCTACTCTTACAGATACATAATGTATGCAGTAAAAGTTTACTGAAAAAGAAATCCCAACATTATGAGACTTTGAGCGACTACATAGGTTACCATAATAATAACTTCCATTGTGTCTATATTTGATTTCTTATAATAAGTTTGTACATAGTTAAGCTTTTCCTTTACTATTTGACATGCAAGGTATGAATCAGATGAAATAAAAAATAATGACCCAATGAACGGAAGTAGGGTGCCGGCATTAAATGCTGTCCATAAACGGCATAAGCTGGTAAAGCTCATTGCAAATAGTGCACACATATAAATAATCATGGTACTTATAAGAAGTTTTCCACCAGATGAAACCTTTATGTTTTTCCATAGATAACCTATCATAAAGCTTCCATAAATTAAATATGGCATAATCATAAGGTAAAACCAGGGATTTATTACATGAAAGTTATCGATGGAATTTACAAATGTGACTGTATAGAAAATATGGCCTGTTAAAAAGGCAGCCATACCCCAATATATAAAAAGTTTTTCTCTTCCTAAAAGGACAACATCTCCGATAAAACCAAAAAATAAAGCCATAATTAAAAGTTTGTCCATATTTTCGGTATTTAAAGCATAGAAAAGAATAATACTGGGGACGAGCAAGGGCTTGGTGACAGTACCAAGCTCCGCTCGTCTTTTAGCATCTGCAAATATGTTTAAGCTAAAAAAGATAATAAATAGAAATAAAATTATTAAATTTATAAGCATTAAATCTACTCCCTTGTTATGTAAAAAGAATAAACGCTTTTATTTAGTTGGAAACTTCAGGATATAAAATTGCTTTGACATCATCAAGCCCAAGTTTATCCAGAGTATCTTTTTTTGGTTTCAAAGTATCAAGATCGTATCCCATCGCTTCGAAATAATTTCTCTTTGCAGTATCAAAGTCCGGTCGGACACCCTCATTCGGACCTTCTTCCAATTGGGGTATTCCCCTTGCTCTATCCGGCATTTTAATATCCCAAGGATTAATACCCTCTCTTATATTAAATGAATGTCTTAGGGTTTTTATCCTCTGTGCAATGAATAGGTAATCATTGAATTCCTTTTTCCAACCGGTAACGGCATTGGTCCATTCAACGATTGGTGGAGTCGGACCTACACCAAAAGCAAAAGCACATAATCCAAGGCCATTTACCAGATCCATAAAGCAACTTGCTCCCTTTTGTTTTTCCCCATCGTCGTCATCCTTACATTTTTGCTTTATGGGATGAATGTGTTTTTTTTTCTGTACTTTTTGAGTATTATCATCGTCACTGTATAAACTACAGCAATCCAAGTTGCTGGTATGTCTTCCGGGAGTCGGTTCAGCTTCATAGCCTACACCCAAACCAACGGAATTAGGATGCCTTGGGTCATGCATTGGGAGCTCCTGTCCGCAAACATGCATAGCATATGCTTCAGATCCTTTCCCGAAGTGTTCAGAAGCTTTTTTAACACCATCCTTCAATATCTTTCCTATTCCTTCGCATGCAGCAATCTTTTCTACAAGTTTTATTTCAGCATCACTGTTCCCCCATGTAAGCTTTAGTCCACCTGTATCTTCTTCTGTAATTACACTGTTTTCAAACGCCTCAAATGCCCATGCTACAGTGGCGGCACAGCTTATAGTATCAATTCCTGCTCTATTTAAAATATCATTAATTTTTATTATTCCAACCATGTCATTAGTAAGAACCATGGAACCAAATCCGCATATAGTTTCATATTCCGGCTTATGGGTATCTCCTTCTCCTGTGGAAAATTCTTTTTCATTGACCTTAAGCCTTCCACCGCATGACATGGGACAAGCATAACACCCGTATTTCTCAGTTTCATACTTTGTAACTGAGTCATTGGATATTTTTTTTGTCAATCGCCCTGGGAAATCAATACACCCTACACCCTTCCAGTTTTTAATAGGAGAATCCCCAATATTGGCAGAATAAGCCACAGTACCAGAGGTTCCCCATGTCTTCATAACGTAACGTTCAACCTCTCCACCTATAGGAAGCATTTGGTGTTCATCAAGGACTCTGACTACACCGGATAATATGGGAACATTCGTAATGCCACCAAGAATTTTGTCTTCTAACGAGTGCTTATCATCATAAAAGTCTTGGGAAAACAGATTGGAGTGACGTGTAACCTCTTCAATATCAAATATATCTACACTTTTATTACCGCCAAGGCATATTGCCTTAAGCTTTTTAGAACCCATAACAGCACCAAGCCCGCTTCTTGCAGCCAGCCTACCCTTGTCGGTAACAATACCAGAAATTAATGAGAGATTTTCACCACCCTGACCGATACATGCGACCTTAAAGTGCTTGCCGTGTTTAGATTCTAGGTAGTCTACAGTATTATAGCTATCTTTTCCCCATAAATCAGCAGCAGAGACCAACTCTTTTTTATCACCATCAATTAATAGGTATACTGGTTCTACACTTATACCTGTGAAGAAGAAACCGTCATATCCCGTATTTTTTATTGCAGGTGCAAAATATCCCCCGCAATTTGCATCTCCCCATGTATTTGTAAGAGGACTTTTTCCCATAACCATCCATCGTCCGCTAAATAATGCACCTGTTCCGGTTAATAGTCCGCTCATTACGGCAAAAATGTTATCAGGGCCGAGAGGGTCTGCACCAGCTTTTTGCCTGTCGAATATAATCTTAGAGCCAAGGCCGTACCCGGTTAAAAACTGTTCATATACTTCATCAGGTATTACCTCTTCGCTAATCACTTTGTTTGTGAGGTCAATCCATAAAATTTTTCCCATATAACCATATGGCATATTGAAGTCCTCCATAAGATAAATAATTTTATTATCCTAATATTCTATTTTTATTTAATAATTCCTTTTTTCTACAGCAAAAAAGCCTTGTAAGGAAGGGCTTCATAAAGCAAAAAATTAGTGAAATAATTTTACAGGGTATTTATAATTCTACAATATATGAATATGATGCTTTAACTGATCTTTAAATGAAATCACTTACGCTTTAAAATCTATCGCTAAGTAGGAATTAGTTACTAGCGTTTTTGAGTATACTGAAATATGAGATTATAGATATGTAATTAAATTAAAGTATGTAATTTACATTATAAATATGTTAAAATATACTTAAAATTGTAGAATGTTAAAATATGTATATTAGTTTGATTTGCCCTTTAGGGTATTACTAAATTTATCAGGGGAGGGTAAAAATGGGTAATATAGATGAAAAAATTCTGGAAATTATAAACAATGAAGAGTCTAAACTGCAAAACATCAGTGACGGTCAAGTTAAAATCGGCAACCGGTATTACGAGTTTGAGGAAAGAGTATTTTATGATGATAATGTAAAGCTCCTTATGCCGAAGGATTTCAAGGAAATGCCGCAGCAACAGCGGCAGATTAAGTATCCTTCCTCCCAGCGACCGGAAATTATTCAAACTGATGAAACAGGCAGTATCAATATTATGCTGAACCGTATAGACAGTAGCCTTAATGAGGATCAGGTCAAGGAACTGACGGACGGGATGAAGGCAATCTTAAAAAAGGTCAATCCAGCCAATATATTTTTTACAGATGGTGTTGAAAAAGTAGATGAAAAAAATGTCGGTTATTTTGAATTTAAAAGTCCTGCTATGGATGGTTTTATATATAACTTGATGTTTTTCTTTGAATTTGAAGGTAAAACAGTCATGGGAACATTTTGCTGCCGGTATGATGAATATAAAGACTGGAGAGAGGTTGCTTTTCAGGTAATGAAAACTATAAGGGTAACCAAAAAGAATATAGAAGGAAGAGGATAAGAATGGGCCAATCGATTTTTACAATTGCGGATATCATAGTAGAACCTTATGAATTTAACAGAATATTGGATTTCAAAATTGTCAGGGAATTGAATGAGCATGCAAGGCTGTATATTGAGGGGATTGTTCCAGAAGAAAAGATGGATCAGTACATTGAGAATTCATGTGAAGATGAAATCATAAAGGTATCTTTAAAAGGTGAAAATCAAAGTGTTGTTTTGTTTTATGGCGTTGTTACATGTATGTCCCTGCATGCCAAGATGAATGTCAGAAGTATTCAGATTGAGGCTTTGAGCTTAAGCTTTTTGATGGATGTTAAGAAGAAAAAACGTTCCTTCCAGAACAAGGATGCTGCTTATAAGGAGATTTTTGACCAGGTAACGAGTGGGTATCTCAAGTCACAGGCTTTAGATGAGGCTTCAAATGGTAAAACAACAGGAGGCCTTCTTGTGCAATACCTCGAAACTGATTGGGAATTTGCAAAGCGTCTGGCATCGCATTTTAATGCACCGCTTATACCATCATGTAATGCTAATGGGGTTAAATACTATATAGGAAAAGTTGATATCCCTTCCGGGCATGATCTTAAAGAGTACAACTATATAATTAAAAAAGATATAAAGGATTACCTTAGAAAATCTCAGAACGGCATAGATGGAATACAGGAAAAAAATCTAATAAGTTATGAAATAACCAGCCCGGATATATTGGAACTGGGTAGGCCTATAAACTTTAAAAACAGAAAGCTCTATATATTAAGTTCTGAGACAAAGGTTCATGATGGCATTGTTTTAAATACATACATATTAAAAGACGGAGAAGGAATAAAGTATAACAGGATATACAATGACCAGCTTATAGGGGTTTCGCTTTTTGGCAAGGTAATAGATGTTGCAAAAGATACTGTAAAAGTGCATCTTAAAATAGATGAAAAACAGCCTGTAGGTGAAGCAATGTGGTTTCCTTATTCCACTGTTTACTCTTCTCCTGACGGTTCAGGATGGTACTGCATGCCTGAGATAGGGGATAAGGTAAGGCTGTATTTTCCTGATGCAGATGAAAAAAATGCTTTTACAGCAAGTTCGGTAAACCTTACATCCAAAGATCCACAGAAGAGAAGTGACCCAGCGGTTAAAAGTATAAGTACCAAATATGGAAAGCATATTGTATTTCAACCGGGTGCAATAGAAATTATGAGTAATGGAAAACAACTGGTGAGATTAACTGATGATGGCGGAATAGAAATTTCTACCGACAAGAAATTAACCATATCTGCAAAAGAGGACATAGAAATAAATTCAGGTACAAAAATTCTGGTTCAGGGTGATGAGGGAATACAATTAATACAAGCAAGTGCTAATTTAACCATTGCAGACGATGTATCAATGAATGGGGCGAAGGTGAATATTGAATGATGGATAAGAATGGGATGCTTGAGGAACTTGTATCAAAATGCATCATCAATAATTGGGCACAGGAGCTTCTGAATATAGATCAAAGATATTCTTCCAATAGGGAGCATATTGAAAAGGAGCTGGTTTCTGCGCTTGAGGATGTATGTAGAAAAGCAGCAGGGTTTCAGCAGCGGGGAGTGAAGGGGGATATTAAGTACATTTGCATTTCGTTTTTACGTACAAGCATAATGGAGGATACATCATTTTACAGAATAGATGCCTATGACAGTAGATGGTTTTTAGATACAACCGAGTGCTATAGTATGTGGAATGCAGAATTTATATTTTCTTCACTGTTTAAACAAATAAGCCTTTTGAAAAATGAAAAAAAGCAATATGGAAGATTTGTTACAGATATGGATGTAGATAATGTTAAGTTATCCGAGGCATTGAAATATCACACATTGGCAGTTGAATTCACAAGGTCTGTTATTCCTAAGTTTTTACAAAGTGTTGCATTTATTGAAATGGTGAAAGTACCTGAAATATGCATTATGATGGGAGAATATAGGGACTTTAATGAAGTGTTGTATAGCGATAATGAGGTGAAGGCATAGCATGGACTATTTTTTGTTGAAGCAGGATGAGAGATATAAAGATTTACCTGTTATTACGCAGCTTTCAGGTAAAATTGATATAAAAAATTTAAACTATCAAGACATACATAATGTGGCTGATACCGTTATTTTTTATGTAAAAGCTACTCCTGAAAGCAGTTATTTGGATATTTTGAACAGGGATCTTTTTTTAGTATCTGAAAAGCTAAAAAATTTATTTGAAAAATACCAACCGGATGCCCTGTTTAAAACAATAGTGCTGATAGATTCAGAAAACAAGAAGCAGGAAAAATACTTTCTTCCTGTATTTAAAAAGGTTGATGCATTAAGTCCCAAATGCGAGTTTACAAGGGATAAAAGTGTAATTACTAAGCTTATCTTAAAGAAAGAAGGTATTATGGATCATAAGATATTTTCAGTGTCGGATGGAGCTAAACCAACTATTATTGTAAGGCTTGATGCGGCAGAGAGCATTTTGAGGAGATATTTGAATGGGATCTGCCTTAAAAGAATACCAGTAGAAGATTAGGAGGGGTTTGATGCCGGAAATAAGCAGATATATAGTGAGGGGAGCAACTATGGTATGTAGCTGTGGAAGCCATGGAAGAAAGATAAACCTTCCTGTGAGCCATGGTTCATATATAAATAATAAACCAATGATGAACCAATGGGACTGTGTGCCTATTGAGAATGTACCTGAATTTGGAGTGTGCAGCAGTCCTGCAAACCCAAGCAATGCACCTGTAACACTTGTGGGCGAGGATGGTAAACCGGTTGCAGGAAAACCATGTGTTCCAGCCATATTATCATGTTGGATGGATACCAAGGAAGATACCATTGTGGACGGATTTGCTGCTCTTACCACTAATTCCAAGCTTATATGCAGCTTAGGAGGAATGATTACATTTAAAACTGACGGTCAGCATGACGAGTAGGACATGGGGGTCTTAGAAAATGAAGGGTTTTGATAATATAAAGATAGAACCGGCATATGGAATCAAAATCATCAGTGATATTAAAATTGAGAGTAAGATCAATGAGCATGCAACACTTTATTTATATGGCATTGTAGATGAAACAGTAAATTTTAATTCTACCGTCAATGCTTCATTTGATGATGAGATACATATTTACGAAGCAGGTGAAAGCAATAAAACAATTTTTAAAGGCCTGATTACAAGCGTAGAAACAAAAAAGATAAATGGTGTTTACTATGCCCAAATTCAAGGTATATCGGGCAGTTTCAGGCTGGACATCAAAAAGAAGAGCCGTTCATTTCAGGATATGAACATGACATATCCTGAGCTTGTTAAAGGTATTTTAGGAGATTATCCAAAGAATAATTTTATAAACACAATTTGTGATGGTGTTAAAATTGGAGAGCCCGTTTTGCAGTATAAAGAGACTGATTGGGAACTCATTAAAAGGCTCGCAAGCCGTTTTAATTCAGTTATAGCTGTAGATATATACGATGCTGGGACAAGATTATGCTTTGGTTTCCCAGAAGGAGCAAGCTGCAAACTTGAAGACAGTATTTGCTATACGGCAAACAAGGACATTATGGCATATATGAAGGCAAAGGGAAGCGGATCCGACGTTAAAGCCAATGACTTTTTTTATTATGATATAGAAAGCAGAGAGCAGTATAAATTAGGGGATGAAATTTCTTTCAGAAATAAAAAAATGTATGTGACCAGCATAGATGCTTATATGGAAAAAGGGATTCTTACTTATAGATACAGGATTTCCATGAAGGAAGGCATTTATGTATCACAGATAAACAATAGTCAAATAAATGGAGTATCCATTGGGGGAAATGTTCTTGATACAAAAGGAGAACTGGTAAAGCTTCATCTTGACATAGATGAAGCCCAGGACAAAGGTAAAGCATTTTGGTTTCCATTTATACCTCCTACAGGAGACATCATGTATTGCATGCCGCAAAAGGGGACACATGCAAGCCTTTACTTTCCAGATGCCACTGGGAACAACGCTAAGGTCATTGGCTGTGTAAGAAAAAATGGAGGCAGCTGTCAAAAGACAAGTGATCCAAATACAAGATTTTTTGGTACAGAACACGGAAGTGAGCTTGAGATGTCTCCAAAAGCCTTAAACATTGTTGGCGACAGCAAGGAGCCTATAAAGATAAGCATGGAGGATGAGAACGGCATTACCATAGTAAGTCATAAAAAGCTTACCATGAATTCGGTTGAGGAAATGTCCATTACCACTCCAAAGCATATAAAAATCACTGCAAAGGATATTGTTTTCCTTAAGAAGAGCAATTCGGACAGCGGTTTTACAATTGAAAATGAATTTCATTACCTATCAAATTATGTATTTCTTGAGGGAAGAGTTCGGGAATTATATCCCCCGTTTGACGATGCCCCAAAAGTTGCACCAAAGCCTCCATTTAACTGGGGCAAGCTAGCCCTTAATGTATTGGGAGGGTTGGCTATAGTTGCGGCAGTTGCAGCAGCAGCGGTGTTTACTGTAGCCACATTTGGAGCTGGTGCTGTTGTTATAGGTGCTGTTGCTACATGTGCAGTGGTGGGAGGAACAGCCGCTGTTGCAAGTCAGGCTGTCAGTGATATAATGAGCGGCGAGGTTAGTGATTTCAGTGACTATGCGGCAGCTGCAGCAAGAGAAACAATTGTAGGTGCCATATCAGGTGCTGTATTTGGACCATTGGGACCGGCTGCTTCATTAGGCGGTAAAATGGCTATTGGAGCAGCAAACAATGCATTTGAAAGCATAGTAAGGCAGACTCTCGAGGGTAAGGGAATAAACCCTTGGGCTGTGCTGTTAGATGCAGGAATAGGGGCTGGAACTGCAGGCATAATGGACTCAAAGATAGCTAAGAATATAGGTAAAGCTATAGACAATGCAGCACCGTGGATTAAAAAGGGAGCCAATAAGGTAATGGATGGAATAAGCGATAATGCCAACAAGGTTGCAAAGCTTGCAGGTGAAGCAGGAGATATAGGAGAGACTGCAGCTAGAAAGTCCATTATGGATCCCAAGAAGTCAGATTTTTGCGGTGACCCCATAAATGTTTCCAACGGAAGCTTTTATCTTGATGTAACAGACCTTGTAATTGAAGATAGGGGAATTGACCTTGAAATCAAGAGGAGATACAACTCAATTGGATTAAGAAAGGGCATCATGGGAGATGGCTGGACCTTTGAATATGAGAGCTGTCTAAAAAGAGATGACCTTGATTGTATTACCTTGATGTACCCTGATGGACATGAGGAGAAGTTTGTAAAAGAAGAAGGCAAGTGGCACAAGAAAGACTCCAAGGACCTTTCTGAAACTCTTATTGAGGATCCGGCTACAGGATATTTTACACTTTCCATAAAAGATATTAAGAGCTATACATATGACGGCAGAGGGAAATTGATTCTAGTAAGTGACAGAAATAATAATGCGGTAAATGTAAAGTATGCACCAGGTGGACTTGTTGAAAAAATAGTGTCTCCCGGCGGTAAGGTCATCACATTTAAGTATGAGCTGGGAAAAATATCAGAGATAATAGATCATACCGGTAGAAAAATTGTCTATCGTTATAATGGAGACAGATTGGTTAGTGCAATTCTTCCAAATAAAGGCGAATTTATATACGAGTATGAAGGACCATTCATTGTTTCAATAACCGATGCAAACGGTAGAAAGTATGTAAGCAACAAATTCGATGATGAGGGAAGGGTAGTACGTCAATGTGTAAATGAACAGGATACAGTTGATATAAAGTATTATCCTGATAATAATGAGACCGTTTTCATTTACCGTTCAACAGGAAACATGGAAAGGTACACACATAATGATGAAGGGCGTTTGATAGAAGCCATACACAGCGATGGAACAAAAGAACGTTTTACATATGATGAATACGGCAACAAGAACAGTGAGACTGACCGTAACGGACAAACAACATTCCGTTTATTTGACAATAAAGGAAATATACTTGAAGAAAAATACCCGGAAGGTTACACAGTTTTGAATGATTATGACGATAACGGCAATCTTATAAGGACATCAACTTCAGGTGGAGCTGAGACTCTATATAAGTATGACTTGTCGGGAAATCTTATTGAAGAGTATGTCAAGATCAATGACGGTGAATATTCAAAGACCGAATTTACATATGATAGTTTTGGACGGATGCTGTCAAGAGCTGATGCAGAGGGTAATATCACTGAATTTGAATATGACAGCCTCCATGTTGATAAACCTACTAGAGTAAAAGATCCTGAGGGCAACATTTTCAGGTATCGATATGACATTGCAGGAAGACTTGAGGCAATCACTACATCCTACGGAACAGTAGAATTCGGATACAATGAAATAAACAAAAAGACATTTATAAAGGATGCTCAGGGTGGAATAACCTCCATGTCCTATGATAGAATGGGTAACCTCATAAAAAAGGTGTTGCCTAATGAGTCTAGTAAAAGTAAGGGTGATGACAAGGCCTATGAGTTCATATATGATGCAATGGACAGGCTGATTCAGACAACCGATCCTTTAAAGAATGTATTCGCATTGAGGTATGACTTAAATGGCAATCTGGTTAAAGAAATAAACGCAAATTTCTTTGACAGTAAAAAAGAAGACGGTATTGGAATTGAATACATATATGACAAGAACAATAGAAGAATTAAAACAGTTTTACCTACAGGCCACATATCAAGAACAAAGTATGATGCCGTCGGCAATGTCGTAAAAACAATTGATCCGGGTAAATACAATCCCGATGAAGACAATGGGCCTGGAATGGAATATGACTATGACTCATTGAACAGGCTGACTGCTATAAAGAATGAAGAAGGCAATACTGTAAAAGAGTACAAATATAATGTCGATGGACTTTTGATCAAAGAGACAGACGCAAACAAGCTTGAAACATTATACAAATACAATGATGCAGGATGGCTATTGGAAAAAAGAACGGCAGTAGAAGAAAATGCAGGCAAAAAGCTATACAGTGTCACATGTTACTCTTATGACAGGGCAGGAAGAAGGACAGAAGAGAAGAGGTCAACACAGAAGGTAAGCGAACAGGAAACCCCTGCTAAATGGAATACAATACGGTATGAATATGATAAAAACAGCAGGATTGTTAAGATATACGATTCTACAGGGGCACAGGCTGAGTATGGATATGACTGCCTTGGTAATAGAACGTTTGAAAAGGCACGTATAAATGACAAGACTTGCAGAGTTATTCGATATAGTTTCGACAGTCTTGGGCGTCTTGACAAAAAGATAGAAGAAATAGATGGGGAAGACCTGACGGTAGGATCAAAAGGAAAGGCTCTTGCCCAGACTGTGTACCATTATGATAAAAATGGAAATCTTACAAAAGTTCTCAGTCCATTGGGCTATGAGACAGAAATGTTTTATGATGCAGCTGACAGGCTTATACAGACAATAAAGCGAGAAAAGGGTGCAGCTTCACAAACCCACTATTATAAGTACGACAAGCAGGGTAACCTTGTAAGCGAGATTGATACCAACGGAAAAAGTATTGAATATGAATATGACAGCATGAACCGTAGGATCAAAATCACTGGAAAAGAGGGGGAAGTAACAAGGCTTTTCTATGATGGAGCAGGAAATATCATTAAACATGTAAAACCGGAGGAATACGACAAGGAAAAGGATGACGGAAAAGGCACACTTTACAGCTATGACAGTATGAACAGGCTTGTAGAGGTACGAGATCCACTTGGATTTGTTGTAGAGAAAAATAAATACAACCTGGCAGGAGACCTGATTGAAAAGACAGATGCACTTGGTAAATCCATAGAATATACATATTACTCAGTTGGAAGAATAAAAGAAATATATACACCGGGGGCAAAGAAAAATGGAAGACCCAGCCAGGAGTATACATATGATGCACTTGGCAACATCACAGGCATCAAGGATGGGGAAGGCAATCATACTACCAACACATTAGACCTTTGGGGCAGAATAACTGATGTACAAAAGCCTGACGGCAGCAGTGAAAAATATGAATACGATTATGTAGGCAATGTTGTGACAAGTATTGATGGAAACGGAAATAGGACAGAATATGAGTACAACAGCATAAATAAATTGGCAAGGATCATTGATCCGGCAGGATGCGAAATACTGTACAAATATGACTTGCAGGGAAGACTTGCAAAGAAGATTGACAGAAACCGGAATGCCGTTGAATACATGTACAATAAGGATGATAACATTACCCTTATGAAGGATGCTGAAACAGGTAGAAGCCAGGAATTTAGCTATCATGCAGACGGGAACCTTATTTCAGCCTCCGGTATGGGCGTGGTTTACAATTATGCATATACTCCCAACATGAGACTTAAGAGCAAGAGTATGAACGGTAAACCAATGCTGGAGTACAGTTATGACAGAAATGGAAATATTCTAGAGCTAAAGGATTTAACAGGCAGGAGGACAAATTATAAGTATGATGCAGCAGGCAGGATGGAAGAGGTATGGGATAGTGGAAAGCTGGCAGCAGCATACACTTACAAGCCTGACAGCCAGCTTGCAGGTATAAGGTATGGAAATGGTGTAACAATAGAATATAGCTATGATTTAGACCAAAATGTTGCCGGGATTGTAGCGAAAAACAGTGAAGGTATTGAGATACTAAAGCACAGTTATGAATATGATAATAATGGAAATCAAATCAAAAAAGAGGAAAATGGAAGGATAACACAGTATACATATGATACCCTTAACAGATTATCAAAAGTGGTGTATCCTGATGTAGAAGAATTGTTTTCATATGACTTTGCAGGAAACAGGACATTTAGGAGAAGAGGCAGCACAGAAGTTAATTATTCTTACGATAAAAGAAACAGGCTTATTGAAAAGATTGAAGGTTCCGAGCAGACACGTTACAGCTATGACTCAAATGGAAACCTTTTATCTGAAGCTGGAAAACAGGGAACAACCAGCTATACATACGACTGTTTCAATAGGACAGAGAAGGTAAGAAAGTCAAATGGGGAATATATCAGGAACTTCTATGATCCTGAAGGCCTTAGGAGCAAGATTGAGGAGAACGGCAGAACTGCATGGTTTGTTTATAGCGGCAGGGATATTGTAGCCGAACTTGATGGTGAAAAGCTTAGGGCTGCAAGTATACGCGGGCATGAACTGCTGATGCAGAGGGATGGAAGTGGTGAAAGTTATTATTATCTCAACAATGTGCACGGGGATGTCATAAGCCTTACAGACTCAAGGGGTGCGATAGTTAACTCGTACAAGTATGATGCTTTTGGTAACACTATTCAAGCTATTGAGAAGGTACAGAATAGGTTCAGATATGCAGGTGAACAGTTTGATTCAGTAACAGGCCAATATTATTTAAGAGCAAGATTTTATAATCCTGTTGTGGGAAGGTTTACACAGGAGGATACATACAGGGGTGATGGATTAAACCTTTATGCATATGTAGGTAATAATCCTGTAAACTATGTTGACCTAAGTGGATATAGTAAAATGTCCTGTCAGCAGAAAGCAAATCTATATAAAAACTTAGAGGAAAGTAGAAAAGCACGAGAAAGCCATGGGAAGAATTTTTGGGATGGAATGTCTAGAAAAGAGAAGGGCGCCATGGCAGAGAAGATAACTGATAAAATGATGAAAAAGAAAGGATATAAGAAACTTCCATCAAAAGTAGAAGGCAATCATGGTATAGATGGCTTATATGCAAAATACGATAAGAATGGAAATGTTAAAGAACTTATAGTAAATGAGACAAAGTTTAATAGTAAAGGTAAGCTTAGGCTAAATAAAAAAACAAGCATGGGGCCACAAATGAGCAATAGATGGGTAAGAGGAAATACTGATAAAATGATGACATCAAATGATGCTTTTACCAGAAGGGCTGGATATGAATTAGATGATGTTTTGGATAACAATAGAGGAATTTTAAATAAAACTGCAAATGTAATATCACCAGATGGTAAAATACAATGGTTTAATTTACCATAGTACTAAAGCAATTCGAAAGGAGAAAAATACAATGCCAAAACAACAGATTAAACGGAGCTATTTTGATACTTTTCAGGAAATAGTAAAAGAGCGCAAGGAATTAATTGATAAAAAAATTAGCAATGTAAGAAAAAATGGAATCCCTCAAGGAAACGATGGGTATTTGTATCATAGTTTATCAACAGGTTATAGGGTATTAGCAGTTGGAGAAATATTATATGGTAAAGACTACAAAAAGGCAAAGGAATACTTTTATCTATCAGCTAAAATGAACGAATACTTATTAGCTCTTATAGATAAGGGAGATGAACAAATCTCAACAGATTTTGCTTCTATGCATGAATATAAATCAATATATGCAGCATTATTAAGTGATAATATAGAACTTGCTGTATCAATAGCAAAACTTTTAGGAGGAAGACCAGAAATTGAGAAGGATGATTTTGATGCTTTCTATATTTCAGGATATCTTTTAAAATACTTGCTATTAGAGCAAGAGGAAGAGGCATCTCCGTACCTTGCTAAATTGGAAAAACAGCTAACCAAAAAAAATAACACTTATTACTCCTCACTTTTGGAAATATATAGAGCAATTTATAATAAAGATAAGAAAGAAATAGAAGATGGGATTAAAAAGTTATTAAATGGGCATAGGGCTTTAAAGGATTTTAAAAGTTCGGAGAATGAGTTTTTGAGCATAGAGGGATTAGGGATTTTAAAGCTTCTACAAAATCGGGGTATAAATATAGCTATAGAAGATGATTTATTACCGCTAAAATTTTTAGAAAAAGATGATCTTGTTTATCCAGAGATAGACTATTTTGTGAAATGAAATATCTGCATCAAGCCAACGGATTAGAAGGCCGTTGGCTTTTAATATGCGTTCTCTTGTAATGTAATCAAGCTCAGACTCCTTCTTAATATATTCTTTCTGGAAACCAGCAGAGGGAATATCAGAGGGCCAGAAAGGTATTTCATCTTTCATCTCGTGTTTTTAGACGTTCTCTGCAAGAGATATAGAGGTTATAAGTAAATAAGATCATTTTTGTTGCATACTTACTATTAAATTGTTAAAATCTAATTATTAATAATCAAGGAGACAAATGTATGGAGGATATTACCACACAAACAGGTGCTCCAATTGAGCAAATAAATAATAATTCAAGAGTTTGGAATCCAAATACTTTAAAGTGGATTACAATATTTCTTTCAGGTATCACAGGAATCATTTTATACATAATAAATTATTACCGCTTAGACCATCCCAATAAAAAGCAAAAACTTCTTCTAGGGATTGTATTTTTTATTTTATTGACTATTGTTGTCATTGCTCTACCAAATTTTAATTCTGTACGTTATGTGTTTTTTGGTATAAACATTGCTCTAGGCATCTACTATAGTGCTGACCAAAAAAACTATTTTACACAACACATTAAAGATGGTGGTAGGAAAGCCTCAGCTTGGTCTGCAATTGGTCTGTCAATATTATTTCTTGTAACATACCTCTTTATTGTTGGTATATTGATATACGTGGTTGATTTAATACTTTCTTCAGTTATTTATAAATCGTTTTAACAACATTTTTCTTTTCAGTATTCTCCGAAGGCTCAGGCTTGCATTATTGTAATGCAAGGATACAAGTATAAACAAGCATTTGCCTTCCTTCGGAGTCTCTCTGAGGTCGCTAACGGAGTGAAGTCCGGGAAAAGGTCCCCCCATTCTTTAGAACCGCTAACGGAGCTGTACTTAAAGAATCTTCACGGGCAGCTTAAAAGTAGCTTACGAAGTGTTTTCGAAGTAACTTGCAGAGCCAGAGTAGTAATGGAATACGATATAGATATTATCGTATTCCATTACTGCTCTGTAAGTAACTCTTTAGTAGCGTTTGAAGAAATCAAAAAAACTTCGGAAACACAGGAATCGGAACAAAAAATCCTATATTTTTTATTCCTGTTCCTGTGTTTGTTACTTCCAATGGCTAATGAAGCAATCTCCGAAGCAAATCCGTGGCAACCCCATCCTCCCATTCGTTTTTTGAGAAGGACCAGAAGCAGCTAGTGGAGCAAATCCGGGACAAAGCGTTCTGCTTTTAGAAAACCCTTCAGTTTGGATTCGGAGGAGAACTAGGCAAATACCTCCCCGGAAGTATCTTGTTTAACTCTCACTACATTTTAAAAGGCATCGAAGAACAATTTTAAATAGACATGTTTCGGTATTTCCAGTACCCGAAGCCAATCAACGTATGTTCTCTTACATAAATAATAAATATATTACTGGTTATATTGATAATGGGAAGTTTGCTGCTTCTGAACATTCGTTACATTCTAAAAATAATTAGCAACTAACTCAAATAATATCATTAATAATTACAAGTTAATTTGATATTTGACGAATAACGTCTTTTACTTCTTCATCCAATTCTTCAAGAGTAATTGCTTGAAGAATTTTATGAACAGAACAGCTTTTATTATATTTTTCTTTAATAAATGCATTTGTTTTTGAAATCATTTCTTTCCCTGAAACCAAATTAATTTTATTTTGAAGATTAGTCCATTTGCTATCAATATATTGCCTTGCTTCTGAATTACAAGTTGGTAATTGTTTTTTTCTTTCGCTTAGCAAGTACAATTGATTGGCATATTGGTCTGTTATATTAAGTTTCATTCCATCAATAATTTTTTCAAATTCTATTAAAAACTCAGTATACTCACTTTCAGGTCTTTGAGTTATTCTAAAGATTGCTTTAGGTACTAAAAGATAATTTTCTATTTCTTTTCGCTCCCATACGAAAAGATGTAGATGATTTTCCTTTGCTAAATTGTACTTTTCACTAATTTGGTCTGGAGAAAAGTAGTCACTATCAAGAATACAATAGCTTTTTATAGCATCTTGAGTTTCGCTATAAAATAGTTTAGCCGCACCAAACGCATCACTTAATCTTGACCAGCCGCCAAGAGGGATGCAGGGCAAGCTTTCCAAGGAAATTTCACTTTTAGGATACATTTTTTCATGAAATTTGGAAAGATACTTTAAGTCTTTCCCTTCTACAAACAAACATTTTTTTGCACTCGACAATCTAACTAATGAAAGATTATGTACACTTCCAATTGAATCTATAATATTTTGTACAGCTTTTATGTTATTTGAATACCTCATATTAACACTGTTTTTATCAATGGTAACAATATTCTTCGGGTCAACTTCTGAAATTATTTCAACTGAATGTGTTGCTATAACTACCTGAGCATATCTATTCTTTAATAGTCTAAGTATTTTCCTTTGCAAGTCCGGATGCATATACACATCGGGTTCATCAAGAATAACCGTTTTACTGTTTTTGGTTCTGCAAATAAACCATATTATTTGCAACCACATTTGAAGCCCACTACCCATTAAACCTATTTCGGCGGTAAACCTCTCATCTTCAACAAGTAATTGAATAAAATCATTAATTGATGAATTATAATCTAAATCAATAATTCTTAATCCACTCCAAGTAGTTTCTGCTAATTGCTTAAAATCATTGAAAAGTTCTTTTTTATTTCTCCATAACTCATTACGAAAATGCCGAGATGATAAATATGTATCTATATCTGAAAGAACAGTTTCAAGAGTTAAAAGTTTTTCATTCTCCTTTATCAACCCTATTTGTGGCAAAATATCAACAATGTCTAAATCTAAGTCAATAGCCTTGCCTTTCGTTTTTATAATGTTGTTTTCAGTATCGTATATAGTTGCAAATGCAAAATCTGTGTTTAATATAATAATTATTTTTGCTCCATTATCAAAACGTGCAATAACTTTGGCATTGCCCTCAGAATAGTAGTATACTATCCCTCTTAAATCAATCTTGAATTTATCTACATTAATTTTAAATCCCCTAGAGCTAAGTGGTAATTTTAAAGAATTGGGAGCATCAACATATGTCGTATGTTTACATTTTTTGCACACATAAGAAATTAAACGCAAAGCCTCAATAATAGTCGATTTACCTGCATTATTTTTCCCGACAATAATAGTTAAATCCCTAAAAGTTAAGGAGTTTTTCTTAAAGCATCTGTAATTTTCAAATTCAATTTTTTTTAGCATATACTACCTCGAAATATTTTTTTATTGTACTGCTGGTCATTTAATAGCTTCGTTTATCACTCTTTAGTGTTACACATAATACACTTTGTTGCAAATCATTCCCTGTTTCTAATTATTGCTATAACTACAAAAATTCTAAACTTCACAGTATTAGCCTAATACGAAGTTCATGCTTTTCTCAATTATAAACATAATGGTAAGTTTAATAAGCTATTACAATTTTTCTAAATTCGGAAATTTCAGAATTATCAAAACCAATAAGCTTAAGACTCATTCGTTGTATTAAATCCGCAATTTTAATAATGCAGAATTTAATATTGGAGTCATTGTTAAAGTCGTAATAGTAAGCGTACCCATGGACAATGTTTCGTCGCAATTCCTTGATGTGATTTGCAATTTCATCAGAGTTTATACTGACGCCATTCAATATCTCTGGAAAAACATCAAACATTAGTTTTAATTGAGTTTTTAAAGGGAATTTATTGTTTTTTGCTTTTTCTGGTTCCAATTTTTCAAACAAATACTCAAATGCTGTGATCTGTTCTATAAATCGGTGTGGGGTATAGAGATTGTCATAGTTTGCAAGATGTCCCAATGGAATGCTTTTGGTTATCTTAGAATCCAACTCAAACGCTAAATTATCAAGTATTTTAGCAGTATATTTCATAACTGGAAACTCACAAAACAACACATCCAAGTCTACTGCAGGGTTATTTGAAACACATTTGCAATAAAAATCGGCAACAATAAATTCATTTGCAGAAAGCGTAATTCGTTCAAAGGTAACATCGGAGGTGGAAGTAATAAATTTTGAAAATCTATTCATTAGAAGAGTAATTCTATAGCATTCTTCAATATGTGCTGTTTGTAGGGGTACGGATGTTTTGCCACTCATTTTAAAGCTTTCTAAAAGACCCATACGGTGATTTTGGCCAATCAAATATTTTAATTCATATGTGCTCCCACAAATATTAAACGGTATTGAGTATATCTCTGTTCGTTCCACAGCAAGATTGACTCCAGCTCTAGTCAAATCTAAATAATGGTATTTATATCGAAAAATACTATCAAGTAATCTTGACTCAAAGCTTATTGTATCGATTTTTTTGTCAGAACTTAAATTATTTACAATAAAACATGTTAAATAGCAAGTGCTTCCCATTGATTTTTCAACCAATAGGGTAATGTCCCGAGGTGTATTGTCTGTATCAAAGCACTGACCGGTCAATATATAATTTGTCTTAAAATTATGTTCTTTTACAAATAGAGTAACCAATTCTTTTTCTGAAAACAGGTTCATCTGATAATTATCTATTATGAATGGTATCTTCCCATTTTGATAATGAATTAGCCCTTTGAACATATATATCACTCCTCAAAATGAACTATAGTGGTTAAAACTACTTTTTCAGCATCCGCGGAAAACCCAGTACTTTATAATGGTGCAAAAGTTGAATCCCCTCTAATTGCTACCACCTGGCTTGTCCACATTACATAATGGGAAATTTCACATTTTTACGAATTCTGCATTAGTTTTATTTTCTGTAATGCAGCATTAGTTTCTCCTAACAACACTCTCACTTCAGGGGTTATGTTGCATTTAAACAAACCGTTTACTACTGATAAAAATTCCATGTTTATTGACTGATATCCAAAATTGTTTTCAATTCTATCATTTAATGTGTCCACAACATATATCCAAAATTCCTTGCTCAGGAAATCATTCCTTAATTCTATTAAATCCGCCTTATTACCTGTTGATTCGTAGATTTTTTCATAGTATGGATTTACAAGCCAATATGCTACTTGAAGTGGACGGTTTTTCTCTATAGAGTCATAGCCGGATATGATTTTATCTCCAATCATATCGTTAAACATTGCTCCGAAATGTGGATTATCCTCCGACTTTATTAACATGGCATAATGTGATTTATAACCTGATATAAATCGGTGCATTTTATCAGTTTCGCTTTTGCGTGACAGCATGTGAACTAAGATACTTAAATCAAGCAGCAACTCGTGAGCAAATATCTCAGCTGATATGCCGTTATTGAAAAGAGCCTTGTAATTACCATGAGCAATACGATTGCGAATTATGTTATTGAAATAGTACATGAAATATTCAATTACTTCAGGATATATATCAGCCTGAACATCTTGTAAGTGTTGGATTTTTTCTTTAAGAACATCATTTACGTAAATCGTCAGATTTGTAAAACGATTAAAAGTAGTAGAGTCTTTTAAGAAATCTCCAAACATCCCTTCAATTTGCAACGGAATAATATGATTGAATATTATGAAATCATTGCATTGAAATAGTGTTACACTTTTAAGCAAAACGTCTTTTCTTTCTCTTAAGCAAACACTTTTTTCAAGTAACTGAGATAATTCATTTACTACATCATGCTCTTGTATAAATTTCCTTAGTGTATTTAGATATAGTTGGGGATTAGAATTTTTCTGAATATGCAATTTATCAATAGAGGGAATTTTAGCTTTGGCAAGATTAAGTTCCGCCACTCTTTCTTCGTCACTTTTAGTATGTATAGACCGATGCCAATTCTTGTGTAGAGCATCAATAGCAGTATACAACTTAACTTTGAAAAACAAGGCATATGGTCTATCTAAATGATCCTCTGCAATTTCAAGAACATCTTTATACAACGAAAATTCAAGGGACACATTCATCACAGTATCTTTTGACAACTTTAGAGCCAAGCCTTGAATAGCATAGCAGACACTTTGTGGTTCTCCCAAATTACAGAAACAGTTCATTTGCCTTTCCATGTGTTGTTTCGAAAACAATATCATTTCTTTTTGTGTCCTCAACTCATTACACTCCCTATGGTAATCCAGTAAAAGACTTTCTTCGGTAGCCACATCCCTAACCAAAGAAAGACTTGGCGTTTTTGATTCCACAGATGCTATGCTACTTTTTATTGATTGAAGTTGAGTATTAATTACATTGATTTTTGCATCGATTTTATGCAAAACCGAGCCATACTGTTGAACGAATATTTTATCGTATTCATGCTGAACTATTAAAAGTTTATCCTTTGGCAATTCTTTAATTCCGACTATTTTGCAAAGTGATATGTGAAAATCGTTTGGCATACTAAGTTCTTTATTGTTTAGTGTGGATTTAATTACTATGCTAAGCAGTTTATCATTTGCACCATCTACACTGCTAATAGCCTTATTGAAATAGAACTCACCTAACTCCTCCAAAGTGGTTTTTGTAAAAATTTCTGGGCTGAGGTATTCAGGTAAATCAAAATTTATATATTGATATAAACTATCACATATTGCGGTTTCATTATCTGTTAGCATAAAATATCCTTTCTATATACAACTTCGCATTATAGACATATGCTTACAATGTAATCTCTTTGAATAATTTCTAATATTTATTTTATATATTAAACTTACATATTTCAACCGTTTTTTACATTTATTTAATCTAACTCTGAATAAAAGCTTTTTTATATGGCTTCGGGTACTGGAAATACCGAAACATGTCTATTTAAAATTGTTCTTCGATGCCTTTTAAAATGTAGTGAGAGTTAAACAAGATACTTCCGGGGAGGTATTTGCCTAGTTCTCCTCCGAATCCAAACTGAAGGGTTTTCTAAAAGCAGAACGCTTTGTCCCGGATTTGCTCCACTAGCTGCTTCTGGTCCTTCTCAAAAAACGAATGGGAGGATGGGGTTGCCACGGATTTGCTTCGGAGATTGCTTCATTAGCCATTGGAAGTAACAAACACAGGAACAGGAATAAAAAATATAGGATTTTTTGTTCCGATTCCTGTGTTTCCGAAGTTTTTTTGATTTCTTCAAACGCTACTAAAGAGTTACTTACAGAGCAGTAATGGAATACGATAATATCTATATCGTATTCCATTACTACTCTGGCTCTGCAAGTTACTTCGAAAACACTTCGTAAGCTACTTTTAAGCTGCCCGTGAAGATTCTTTAAGTACAGCTCCGTTAGCGGTTCTAAAGAATGGGGGGACCTTTTCCCGGACTTCACTCCGTTAGCGACCTCAGAGAGACTCCGAAGGAAGGCAAATGCTTGTTTATACTTGTATCCTTGCATTACAATAATGCAAGCCTGAGCCTTCGGAGAATACTGAAAAGAAAAATGTTGTTAAAACGATTTATAAATAACTGAAGAAAGTATTAAATCAACCACGTATATCAATATACCAACAATAAAGAGGTATGTTACAAGAAATAATATTGACAGACCAATTGCAGACCAAGCTGAGGCTTTCCTACCACCATCTTTAATGTGTTGTGTAAAATAGTTTTTTTGGTCAGCACTATAGTAGATGCCTAGAGCAATGTTTATACCAAAAAACACATAACGTACAGAATTAAAATTTGGTAGAGCAATGACAACAATAGTCAATAAAATAAAAAATACAATCCCTAGAAGAAGTTTTTGCTTTTTATTGGGATGGTCTAAGCGGTAATAATTTATTATGTATAAAATGATTCCTGTGATACCTGAAAGAAATATTGTAATCCACTTTAAAGTATTTGGATTCCAAACTCTTGAATTATTATTTATTTGCTCAATTGGAGCACCTGTTTGTGTGGTAATATCCTCCATACATTTGTCTCCTTGATTATTAATAATTAGATTTTAACAATTTAATAGTAAGTATGCAACAAAAATGATCTTATTTACTTATAACCTCTATATCTCTTGCAGAGAACGTCTAAAAACACGAGATGAAAGATGAAATACCTTTCTGGCCCTCTGATATTCCTTAATAGCTTTCCATATAAGCATGCTTGTTGGTTTCAATATTATCTTTAATATTCGTATACTTTAATTCTATTTCTATATGACCACCAGCTACATGTGGAGCTTCCATACTTATACCTAATGAATCATTAGTTAAATAGCTAAATGCAAATGGAGACTTTGCATATGATGAATCAGCAGTGTTAAAGCATCTAATTAAATCCTCATCAGAGTATGATTTAAGTATATAATCGAATGCACTTGCAGAGGCTTGATTCATCTCAGGTTCCCTAACTTCATAATTTCTAAACTTATTAATAAAACTTTTATCGATATTAATATAATCCTTTAATTCAATCTTCCTACCACTGTTAATATCAATATTCACTGTATAAAACAATCTTGAAGGATATGTTCTTCTTGGTCTAGCATATCCATCATAAGTAACACTTAAGATATAATTGCTTTTTCTGGTAATCTTGTAGTTTATTTTTATAGTTATGTCATCTTGATACCTGAACAAATCTAAGACAGTGAAAGCTTCTTTTCTGAGCAGATCATTTATTGAATTTTGTCTGCTTTCATCTTCGAGTTTTTTAATCTGAGGATAGGTAATGTTTATTTCCCTGTTATTATATACCGAGTCTGCTACACTAAAGACTATATTTGAACTTTTATTATTTTTTAGGGGAAACTGTTTATTGATTGATATAATACTTGGTTTTTCATTTCCAAATTTATTACATGAAATTAAAACTAATAACATTGCCATTACAAGCAATAAGCATATCTTCCTTATCATCTTTTCTCCTATCTCAGATAGTAATAAACAGATTTTACATTCAATTTTAGTAATATGTTTAGTCTATTATATCATTTTCATTATTCCATTGGAATGACTGGTTCTCGGTATTCCGACTTATCCCGCATCATTTTAAAAATGATATTTACCAGTTTTCTCATGATACATTTAATGCGTAGGGTAGGACTAACAGCGTCTTGCTTGTTTTACCAAGTAGATTTCTGCGTCCCCCTCAGAACCGGACTTACACCTTTCAATGTATCCGGCTCGCCAGCTGTTTCTAAGTGTAAAGTCAATCGATTTATCTATATTTCTTTTCCAAAATGGATGTCTTTATGGCATTTTTTGCACACTATTAAAGTTCTACGATTCAGTTCAATCATTCTTTGTACCCAATATGGAGTTATTATATTTGCCTTAAAATATTTGTCTTTTAGGCTTTTTAGTTTTTTAACGTGGTGAACTGCAAAATCCCCAGGAATACTACTTTGTATTCCGCAAAGTTCACATTTACAATTCTCAAGCCTTTTGATTACTAAAGGTTTTTTATAGTAGATTTCATTAGTTTCCTTTAGCCACTTTTTGGGCTGATTCATGTATATTAATGGCTCGTTAAAATATGTCATGGTTTTACTTCCTGTTTTAGTCTCATAATTTACACCAATTATTTTACGAGTCCCTGTGCCGTGTTTCCTGGGCACATCTATTCCATATTTTTTTATAACCTTTGTGATCGAACTGTCTTCCTTTCTTGCTATAGTTGCTGCCATACTGGAATAATGGTAGTATTTGTACTTTCCTATTTTGGAGCTTACATCCGTTGCAATTCTGTAGTAGTTGTACATGCCTCTGATTTCTGAGTTGTATTTGCCAATTATATCTGCAATGGTCAGGTTTATCCTATTGCAGTGATGAGTGGGTTTGCCATTCTTTCTGAAAGGTTCCAGTTTTTTATTAATCACGTCGTTTGGAACTAAAAGTTGTATTGTCTCGTTCAGTGTCCTTCTTTTATAACCGAGTGTGTTTTTCTTTGTAAAAGTGCAATTGGTAGTTTTGGAAATCTCAAATCCAAGAAATCTTGCTCTTTCTGTTGTTAAGTTTGTTATAATGGTTTTATCCATGTTAAGTTCCAATTTTAGTTTAGTATTAAGTAGTTCTTTTATTTTATCTCTTATTTCCTCTGCTAACTTCTTGCTTCCAATTATACATACAACAAAGTCATCGGCATACCTTGTGTACTTGACCCTTATATAATCAGGGTCCATAGGGTCTAATGAACGTAGAGTATACATTTGTTTTAGTATTTCTTTAGCAGTTTTATTATCGCCTCTTCGTCTTGCATTGTGCCTCGCCTTTTCAAGTTGTGAGTATGCAGGGTTATACTTTCTTTTATTTTGGTACGTGGAATATTGTTCTTTTAATGACTCCATGTACTTATCCAGTTCATGCAAGTATATATTGGCTAGAATAGGACTTATTATACCTCCTTGCGGTATTCCTGACAAAGAGCCTTTTACTTGATTGAATTCAAAATAACCTGCCTTAAGAAATCTTTTTATTAATTCCAGAAGTCTTCCGTCCGTGATTTTTTTACCTAATAGACTAATAAGAACATCATGGTCAATGTTATCAAAGAAACCTTTGATGTCACCTTCAATTACCCAATTTGTTCCCTTATACCTGTTTTTGATTTGATAGAGGGCTGTATGGCAGCTTTTATTTGGTCTGAAGCCATGTGAAGTTTCCAAAAATATAGGTTCATATATTGACTCCAGTATCTGCCGAACTACTTCTTGTACAAGCTTATCTATAAAAGATGGTATTCCCAGAGGTCTTAAATTTCCATTTTTCTTTGGAATATAAGTTCTCCTAACTGGTATAGGATAATATGTCTCAGATTTCATTTTTTCAATTATGTCATTAATGATATCATAGTTGAAACCATCGATTGTTTTATCGTCTATACCAGCGGTCATATTACCTTCCTTCGCATAGATTTTTCCGTAAGCTGTTATATAGAAATCTGGATTAAATAGATTTCTATATAACCTATCAAAGATAAATTCTTTATTTTCTTTTGACTTCTTGCTTAGTATTGATAGAACTATATCAGCTTTCTGCATTTCGCATACCTCCATATTCATTCAATTAAACAACCTGCCACCCTTCGCCATGTGGACAGCTTTCCTGTATCCGATTTTACGGCTTTCCCTGTCTATTCAGGTTCCTCAGACTACTATGGTGGCTCCGTAACCATATCAGCTCTGCTGACTTAGGTTATCTCCGTTTAGTTCTTGAAGTACAATTTCGTGTAACTTAGGTTCCCGTTCGTACCTTTATCGTATTTCTTATACGCTTGAAAAGTCTCAGAGATTATGAGAACCAACAAAGCGAGATTCTCATAGAATCTTTTCATGTGCTTATCAATTAGCCTTCGCACATCCCCCAAAGTTAAGGTCAAGGCACTGGGTTTAAGGCAGTTTAGCTTTAACCATATTACACATTGGTCTCGCATATCCCCCTGTAAGCTAATTTTCAAGGTATACACTTTACTGAGATGCTATGTTCCCTTATGGCGTTTCCACCTCCGGTTAATCAGTCGACCATCCAGACATCTCTCTAGTCCAGAATCCTCTTAGGATGATACTTTCAAGTCCATTACGGACGCACTCTGTTTTTTTGTTTTACCGCATGACAATTTCTTTTTATAATAATCATAAAAGTAAGCATTTGTGGGCTTTCCCTTTGGATCACTCAACAATGAGACTGCGATTTGGAAAAATATTTGATATAGATTTCTGTTACCAAGTTTGTTACTGAAATTCTTGTTCGTCTGACCTGTGGAATATCTCATTGGCGAAATTCCGGCATACGCAGCTAGAGTGTCAGCATTGGGAAACCTTGATATATCACCTATTTCAGCTATGATTCCTGCGGCTGTCACTGTATTTATTCCTTTCATACTTTCAAGCTTATAACCAAACTGAGGAATAAGTTTCTTCATATTATCTTCAATACTTGCTATGATAGCCGTATTATCATTGATTTGTTTTATTGATGATGTGACAATAAAATCTCTCAGGTCTTGAAATTCGTTCGTTGTATCTCCGTCTTTCTCTACATAATCAAGTATTTGACGTGCTTTTTTCTCAGAACAGTTATGATGGCTCTTTTCACTTAGAAAGGCTGTAAGTTTTTGAATGGTAATTCCATTTAATTTTGACGGGGACGGAAACGCTTTGAAAAATTCCAGTGCTGTTTTACTATCAAGAGAGAAGAAAAAGTTTTTGTAGTTTGGATAATGATGGCTTAAATACGTATGGATTTGATTTTTTAAAACAACGTTATTTTTAACCAGCGTATTTCTCTTTGTTACAAGTTCGTTTAATGCCCAATGTAAATCATTTGGTACTGCATCAGGTAATGCATCAAGCTTGTTTAATAGAACGTTAGCCACACATTGACTGTCTATGCTGTCAGATTTATTTATGCTGGCTTGGTTTTTCCTCTCAGACTGTGACAATGAAGGATTAACATATTTGACTTTATAATTCCTTTCAAGTAGAAATATTGCCAATTCTCTTCCGTTTCCAAGCACATCTTCCAGAGCAAAAACTGGTGTGATTCCTTGTGGTGTGTGCCTTTTAACAAAACTTATCAACTTGGTAAAGTCATTCTTTTTATTTGGGAACGTTAATTCTCCTAATTTTTCACTAAAGCAATCAATGATAACTGCTGTATGCTGGTGTTTATGCACATCACAGCCCACATATAAATGTTGCATTTTTCTGTGTAACATCATTAAAATCATCCTTTCATTATTCATATTTCAAGGTACATAAATTTACCTTAAGCATCCCTAATTTCCAGCGTTAGATCCTATTAAAAAGTCCCGCATCAACTTCTAAGCAAAGGTTTTAAAGATTTTATAAAAGCCATATTTTAAATACAGCCTTTAGAAAAACTTCAAAACCAAGAATAACGGCATTCTCTGCAAAGCGTTAGCATCTGGCAGGAGCCAGAAACCCGCACAAATATCAACAGCCCTTATTCATGGTATAAGCCAACTTTAAGTAAAAATTTTATAAGGAATATTTGCTTCAATAACCCTGTGAAGCATATCAACAGTGCCTTTACTACATGATAAATTCTCATGGAAAAACAAAACTAAATCAGGCTTTTCCATCTTAATCATTTGTGCATTTCTTATAGGTCCGGCACTTTTGCCAAATCTCTGCCAATCTGCCGGATATTCAATAAAACTTATCCCACACTGACGAGCAGCACGGACAGCCAGAGTATCAGCACCACGGCATCCTCCAGCAATAATCAAATCAATATTGAGACTTTTTACAACAGCTAAAATCTTCTGGTAATCCCGATAAAATCGACTTCCAGATACTAAAACCTTCATATATATAACCTCCAGTTTTACTGAAAAAGCCTGTAATAAATACAAGCCTTTGCACTAAAGCCGAGATCTGTAAATATAGCTATATCAACGCTTTCTGAATAAATACAGGATAAAAAAGACCAACCTAAACTGGTAAATGGAGCTACCATAATCTCTGGTAGCCCTATGTAAAAACCTCTCAAAATCCCTCATATCTCTTCCTCACAATCAACTGGACGGATAGTAATAATCCCCTGTGTAACATCAATAACCACCCTGCATCCAACCTCAAAACCGAATGTAGCTAACCACTCAGCCGATACAACAATAGCAGGTGAATCATCAAGCCAATGACTCTTGACAGACGATAACGCTACCATATAAAGACACCTCCCCAAATATCACTCATGAGCCTATGGAGAAAGATACCCCTGCATAAGCTGGAACAAAAGATACCGCTATCTCAGAAATACGTCAATGGGCTTTGAAAAAAAATAAAATAAAAAATGCTTATCCCTGCAATTCTACGAAGCCGCTTATACTGCACTGTTTAGAGTCTTACGTAGGCCTCATCAGGAGAATGGAGTGATTTGTTTTCTTTATCACTCCGTTCTCCTGAAAATAGAGGTACGTCTTATATATAAGCCATACCTCTATTTGAATGTGACTTAAATGCCACTAACGAAGACTCTTTCGGGATGCTTACGGGTTTAGCTGAACTTATTAGCAGCTTCAAAGACCTCTTTGTAAGCAGCTTGCAGAGATACATACACTAAAAGTATCAAATCATAGATCTGATACTTTTAGGTAGGCAGATGGAAAAACTAATAAAAAAGTTTTTCCATCTGCCGTATGAGTCTCAATGGATTCTTTGTAGCAGTTTCAAAGCCACTGCGAAGTTAAGACATAACCCGTAAGCCTCTCTGTAGCGGCTTTTACAGACTCTCCGAAGCGACAACAAGCGATAAAAAGTATTTTTTAATTTATATTTTTTATCGCTTTAGGATTGGCAAAAAGACATGTAGTTGTCTTTTTTGCCAATCCGTATGTGACGTTATAGTGACCTGAAGTTGTCTTTGTAAGCAGCTAATAAGAACAGCATAACTGCAAGAACTCTTCAAGGGCTCTTTTAGCAGCTCATAAGCCCCATCAAGTGAGGATTTCAAATAATAAAAATTTGAAATCCTCACTTGAGATATGATCGAAAGGACTGCTAGCAGTCTTTTCGGTCATATCGGATGAAGTCAACGAAGTCACAAAGGAGTTCTCTTCGAAGAAAGCATTTTTTATTTTATTTTTTTATCAAAGTCCCATTGACGTATATCTGAGATAGCGGTAGCATTTGTCCCGGCTTATGCAGGGGTATCTTCCTCCATAGGCTCATGAGTGATATTTGGGGAGGTGTCTTTATATGGTAGCGTTATCGTCTGTCAAGAGTCATTGGCTTGATGATTCACCTGCTATTGTTGTATCGGCTGAGTGGTTAGCTACATTCGGTTTTGAGGTTGGATGCAGGGTGGTTATTGATGTTACACAGGGGATTATTACTATCCGTCCAGTTGATTGTGAGGAAGAGATATGAGGGATTTTGAGAGGTTTTTACATAGGGCTACCAGAGATTATGGTAGCTCCATTTACCAGTTTAGGTTGGTCTTTTTTATCCTGTATTTATTCAGAAAGCGTTGATATAGCTATATTTACAGATCTCGGCTTTAGTGCAAAGGCTTGTATTTATTACAGGCTTTTTCAGTAAAACTGGAGGTTATATATATGAAGGTTTTAGTATCTGGAAGTCGATTTTATCGGGATTACCAGAAGATTTTAGCTGTTGTAAAAAGTCTCAATATTGATTTGATTATTGCTGGAGGATGCCGTGGTGCTGATACTCTGGCTGTCCGTGCTGCTCGTCAGTGTGGGATAAGTTTTATTGAATATCCGGCAGATTGGCAGAGATTTGGCAAAAGTGCCGGACCTATAAGAAATGCACAAATGATTAAGATGGAAAAGCCTGATTTAGTTTTGTTTTTCCATGAGAATTTATCATGTAGTAAAGGCACTGTTGATATGCTTCACAGGGTTATTGAAGCAAATATTCCTTATAAAATTTTTACTTAAAGTTGGCTTATACCATGAATAAGGGCTGTTGATATTTGTGCGGGTTTCTGGCTCCTGCCAGATGCTAACGCTTTGCAGAGAATGCCGTTATTCTTGGTTTTGAAGTTTTTCTAAAGGCTGTATTTAAAATATGGCTTTTATAAAATCTTTAAAACCTTTGCTTAGAAGTTGATGCGGGACTTTTTAATAGGATCTAACGCTGGAAATTAGGGATGCTTAAGGTAAATTTATGTACCTTGAAATATGAATAATGAAAGGATGATTTTAATGATGTTACACAGAAAAATGCAACATTTATATGTGGGCTGTGATGTGCATAAACACCAGCATACAGCAGTTATCATTGATTGCTTTAGTGAAAAATTAGGAGAATTAACGTTCCCAAATAAAAAGAATGACTTTACCAAGTTGATAAGTTTTGTTAAAAGGCACACACCACAAGGAATCACACCAGTTTTTGCTCTGGAAGATGTGCTTGGAAACGGAAGAGAATTGGCAATATTTCTACTTGAAAGGAATTATAAAGTCAAATATGTTAATCCTTCATTGTCACAGTCTGAGAGGAAAAACCAAGCCAGCATAAATAAATCTGACAGCATAGACAGTCAATGTGTGGCTAACGTTCTATTAAACAAGCTTGATGCATTACCTGATGCAGTACCAAATGATTTACATTGGGCATTAAACGAACTTGTAACAAAGAGAAATACGCTGGTTAAAAATAACGTTGTTTTAAAAAATCAAATCCATACGTATTTAAGCCATCATTATCCAAACTACAAAAACTTTTTCTTCTCTCTTGATAGTAAAACAGCACTGGAATTTTTCAAAGCGTTTCCGTCCCCGTCAAAATTAAATGGAATTACCATTCAAAAACTTACAGCCTTTCTAAGTGAAAAGAGCCATCATAACTGTTCTGAGAAAAAAGCACGTCAAATACTTGATTATGTAGAGAAAGACGGAGATACAACGAACGAATTTCAAGACCTGAGAGATTTTATTGTCACATCATCAATAAAACAAATCAATGATAATACGGCTATCATAGCAAGTATTGAAGATAATATGAAGAAACTTATTCCTCAGTTTGGTTATAAGCTTGAAAGTATGAAAGGAATAAATACAGTGACAGCCGCAGGAATCATAGCTGAAATAGGTGATATATCAAGGTTTCCCAATGCTGACACTCTAGCTGCGTATGCCGGAATTTCGCCAATGAGATATTCCACAGGTCAGACGAACAAGAATTTCAGTAACAAACTTGGTAACAGAAATCTATATCAAATATTTTTCCAAATCGCAGTCTCATTGTTGAGTGATCCAAAGGGAAAGCCCACAAATGCTTACTTTTATGATTATTATAAAAAGAAATTGTCATGCGGTAAAACAAAAAAACAGAGCATTAAATGTATCATGAGAAAACTGGTAAATATCATTTTTAAAATGATGCGGGATAAGTCGGAATACCGAGAACCAGTCATTCCAATGGAATAATGAAAATGATATAATAGACTAAACATATTACTAAAATTGAATGTAAAATCTGTTTATTACTATCTGAGATAGGAGAAAAGATGATAAGGAAGATATGCTTATTGCTTGTAATGGCAATGTTATTAGTTTTAATTTCATGTAATAAATTTGGAAATGAAAAACCAAGTATTATATCAATCAATAAACAGTTTCCCCTAAAAAATAATAAAAGTTCAAATATAGTCTTTAGTGTAGCAGACTCGGTATATAATAACAGGGAAATAAACATTACCTATCCTCAGATTAAAAAACTCGAAGATGAAAGCAGACAAAATTCAATAAATGATCTGCTCAGAAAAGAAGCTTTCACTGTCTTAGATTTGTTCAGGTATCAAGATGACATAACTATAAAAATAAACTACAAGATTACCAGAAAAAGCAATTATATCTTAAGTGTTACTTATGATGGATATGCTAGACCAAGAAGAACATATCCTTCAAGATTGTTTTATACAGTGAATATTGATATTAACAGTGGTAGGAAGATTGAATTAAAGGATTATATTAATATCGATAAAAGTTTTATTAATAAGTTTAGAAATTATGAAGTTAGGGAACCTGAGATGAATCAAGCCTCTGCAAGTGCATTCGATTATATACTTAAATCATACTCTGATGAGGATTTAATTAGATGCTTTAACACTGCTGATTCATCATATGCAAAGTCTCCATTTGCATTTAGCTATTTAACTAATGATTCATTAGGTATAAGTATGGAAGCTCCACATGTAGCTGGTGGTCATATAGAAATAGAATTAAAGTATACGAATATTAAAGATAATATTGAAACCAACAAGCATGCTTATATGGAAAGCTATTAAGGAATATCAGATGTGCAGAAGACTTCTTTTATAATTCTTATAAGAATTATAATGATACAATAGGAAAGTATCTTAATTTAAGTAGAGAAAGAGGAGTTTCTAATTGAAAAAATATTTAGAAATAATACTATTGATAGTTTTGATATCGTCAGTAGCTTACATATTGTGGATTGTAGTTCCACTTAAAACATACAGAATAGTTGATGTTGAACTTACTCAGGAAAATGTTTTTTCTTTGCAGCAATCCTTCGGCAATTTTAAATTACCCGAAGGAGCAAAGGTTGAAAAAGCTTCAAAGATTGTTTGCAATGGTACGCAAACTTATGTAAAAGTTACTATGCCATTAGATAAGATTAATGAGTTTAGCTCACTATATGAGTATTCTGAAAAAGAGCCTGTTACTGAATTTGATATTGAGTTGCATAAGCTTAGACGTAAAACCTTGGATTGGTGGAACATTAATGTTAATAATGCTGATTTTAAAATAAGAATTTATAAAGGTGACAGTAAAGAAAATAATATTTTGTAAACCAAACAACGGAGTTATAGATGTATACATGCAGAGCTAATTTGAATTCAATTGTAGGTCTGAAAACCAGCAGAGAATATCAGCAGTCCAGCATGAAAACTTCCATTGAAATTCAATTTTTTGTGTATGGATACAGGAAGTGGGGGGAACAAAACCTTATAAAATTTTTTATTAAAATAAAAGATAGTGTAAAACTCAAATCCTATAAAAGGAGGGCTTAAAGATGCCAACGAAAATTTTAAAGAAGGAACTAGATGTTTATCTTTATGGAATGACTGTGTGGTCTACACTTCACCTTTTAGATGGACTATATCCGGAATCTGACAGTTACTGTGAAATAACGGAGTCCTACAATGTTCCAGGAGGTGAAAGCGGTAACTCAGCACTAGTTCTTGCTAAGTTTGGCCTTAATGTTAAGCTTGACGGGCCATTTCTTGGTATGAAAACAAAAAACAATATCCTTCAGTTCTATAATAAATGGGGAATAGATTGTACTGGATTAACTTATGATTCAACCTATGACGGGGTAGAAGATATGGTATTGATCGATAAAAATTCCAGGACTGTTTTCGGTAAATTTGCAAATTATTTTAGGGGGCCGAAGAGATGGAATATACCTGATAGAGAAACCATACGAAGATCAAAAATTGTTTCGATAGATCCGTTTTTTAATGAGGAATCGACATTAGCTTCAAAATTCTGCGTTGAGGAAGGAAAAAGCTATATAACAATAGACTGTATGCCGGACAGCGAAATTTTTAAAAATGCAGCTGCTGCTATTATATCAAATGAGTTTATAAAGAATAATTTTCCACAAGAAGACATTGATAGTTTGTTTAAAAGATATACCAATATGAGCAAAGACCTTGTAATCTTTACTTTTGGTGCACAGGAAATTCTTTATGGCAGAAAAGGGAGCAAGGTCAATAGATTTATCCCTTATAAGGTTCATGTGAAAAGTACATTAGGTGCAGGAGATACTTTCAGGGCAGGAGTTGTTTACGGTATTTTTAAAGGTTGGGATGATGAGAAAACAGTTAAATTTGCTGCTGCAACAGCAGCTTCTGTATGTACAAGATTTCCTTTAGCCTCTAATCCTCCATCTCTAGAAGAAGTTACTTACCTAATGAATGGCGGACTTTCAGATATTAACTGAAGTATTAATACCACGGAAACCAGCAGAGAATATCAGCAGTCCAACCGCATTAATTTTAATGTTTAATTTGGTATACCGGAAATCTCTGATGGAAATTCTGTTTCTGGAAAGCCATTAAGGAATATCAGGGGACCAGAAATGCTGTATATTGGTTATAAGTATAATGCAACAACGGTCTCTTGATAGACTGTGTAAAATTATAACTATTATATCTTTTCATCTGATATTTTATCTATTTTTTCGAATAAACTTTTATATCTGTCACCCATTAAGTCCATTAATTCTCTTGAATCATAGTCTTTTCCCTTTAAGTTTTTTAATTCCTCTAGATTTCCGTCAAATAACTCAACTAACAAAATTTTATACGACATTCTAATTCCGCTATTAGCTATTGAATCTAATGTGTAATTATACTTTAAAATATCTTGTTTTATTTTTTCTAAAATACCATATGTCTTATTTAATAACATTAATTCTTTTGGAGTTAATTTTTCGCTTATTACATTAATTAAATTTGGATAATTAGAGTTTAATGGAATACATTCAGGAGCTTTACCGATATGCGGCAATGGAATTTCATTTTGAACTCTTATCCCTTCAAATGTTGCAGTATAAGGTCAAGATTAATAATTTTAGCACTTCTAATTATTTCTTTTTTTGATTTTTGTTTCTCTCTTCTTCCATTAAGCATATAGGTAAAAAACGAACCCACAAGAGCACTGATGGGAATTGCTGTAATAACCGTTGACCAGTTAATACTCCCAAAAAAATCCTTTAGTATCTGTAACATATGAATATCCCCCAATATTTCTATATCATGGTTAAATTATATAAATTATCGAGTAAAAATACAATTATACATAGAAAATAGTTCAAAATAATTGGTTGATGTTAAAATCAGAGGATTTCTAGCAGAATATCTGGCTTTTTTCCCAAATAATATACACTTGATTTAAAGAAGTTGATAAGCGTTTCTCCGAATCTGCATTAAAGCTTCTCACGAAGCGGAATCCGAGCCTTTTGCCCCCATTCTTTAGAACTCGCTAAAGGAGCCATACTTTAAAATCTTCGCAGGTGGCTTTAAAGAAGCTTGCGAAGTGACTTCACAGTGACTTGTAGAGTCAGAGCAGCAACTGCCCTGTAAGTGATTCTTGGGTGATCTTTGAAGAAATCACATGCAAAAATATATTTTTTACAGTTAATTTGCCATCATTAATCTCATACCTTATCTTCATGTTTCTCTAAATATGAAGATAAGGTATTTATTGGAATATTCTTATCGCTAATAGTAAACTTCTTTAATTGAGAACTATATACTGATTTATACCAATCTTTATCTACCTTCCTGTTCCATATAACCATATAACTATAAAAATCAATTTTCCACCATCCACAGTTACATTGCCAAACTGTTTAATGAATTTCACGCAATGGTTAAAAAATATATGTAAATGCTTAAATGAATCATATTCCTTTACAGCATTTTTGAAACAAAAAAGACATCATCAGATTTTACTGTGAAAGTATTCAGCTTTTGAACTAGAAATTCTCATATCATATTCTGTTTTAAATGTAGAGTAATCATTAAAATCTAAAATAGATTTATTATTCATAGCCATACATTTATTTTCTCCATTACATACTTTATAATTGCTTTTCATGAATTCTCGGAACATAGCCATAAGTGCATATTCTTTAACTACTCATTATTAGTTTAATTGGAATACGTGGATAATATAAAATTATAGAGTATTTAAAACACCTGCCCTAAACCTAATTTCCTCACATGGTCAATCCAATCATATACCATAGACGGTTTATATTTCTTCTCACCATTATCATCTTTACATTTCTCCATTGCTTGTGCCAATAAGGCGTACTCATTCTTAATCTACTATCGAGGCTCAATCACTTCACCCTATCGGATTTTGGCTCGTTTGCTCCCTGTCCTACGCTTAAACCAAAGACTTGGTAATAGCGGCTGGCTAGGCCTTACTATGCAAGGTTTCCTTGCTGAATATCGTGTGCCTTACAGGCACACTCTACATGTAGAATTATTGCCGGAATGCTATGACACAATTGTAACACCGGATTTTTATGCAATAATTCCCAGAGCTATATAAATTCGAGTGAAACATTAGAGTAGCATAATAAAAATACAAAAATTATAATATTTTTTTCCAGTTTAGTTATTGGGTTTCAAGACTGTCTTCAATGGGATGATAATTGTGATTCAACTAACTTTTGGAAAGAAATTGACATGCAGTTACAGTTGAGAATTCCAGATAAGATCTTAGCAGCAAATGGGTGGAAATAGAACTTTTATTATAAAGAATTGAAATAATGTTTTTGATAGTTGGCTGGGCTTTTCCTAGCCTTATTAATGTTTCTAGAAACCAGCAGGTAAAATCAGAGGACCATAATATTACTGATAAAGAAATAAAACAGAAACATATTAATGGTCTAACTTGCAGAGTAAGGGATAATGACATGGAATCTTTATTTATATGTAAACCATAAAAGAATCTTCATTCCTCAATAGTTCCTCTGGAGTCTCTCACGGAGAAGGTCTTTGATGGATATCCCCCCCATTCCAGAGAAAAGCTGACGGAGCTGTACTTTAGAATCTATAACGCTACTTAATAGCATCTTATGAGCAGTCTTTGCAGTAGGCTTACAGATTCAGGGCATGGAAAGTATACTATAAAGGTTTTATTGTATACTTTCCATGCCTCCTGTAAGTGATATTATGATATCAACGGATTAATTGCAAAACACCCCAAAGAGCAGGAATGAAACAAGTTAAAATTTTGTTATTATGTATCATAATAGTTGACTAAATATAATTTGTTTATTATTATATTGATTGGAAGAAATAATTATCATTTGTTTTATTTAGATATAGGGGCTTGATTGGTAATAAGATGAAGTTATATAAACAATAATAAGATTAATTTTAAAATAACGTGAGTTCGATAATATGATTGTAATAAGAATGAAACAGAAATGAAAAATGAAGCTCCTGTCCGAATCTGTATAATCAATGTTGGCAAAACAAATTTAACAGAGGGAGATGGAGCTTCATGGAAGATTTACTTATTAAAATTTTCTGCGATACTGATGATTTTTGCATTAGGCTCGACAACTATTTAAAGCATCATTTGGTTACTGATAATAGACTGCAGGAACCTAACCTCTTTAACATTTCAAGAATGATGACATTAAGTGAAGTAATGACAATAACAATATATTTTCATCATTCGAGTTATAGAAACTTTAAGCATTATTATAAAGAATTTGTCTGTAAAAGATTAAATGGGTACTTTCCGAGCCTTGTAAGTTATACAAGGTTTGTAGAGTTAATGCAACAAGCACTAATTCCATTAATATTATACACACAAAAATATAGACTAGGCAAGACAACAGGAATTTCCTTTATTGACTCTACGACATTAGATGTTTGTGATAACAGAAGAATTCACTCTCACAAAGTTTTTAAAGAGATTGCTCAGAGAGGTAAATCTTCTACAGGTTGGTTCTATGGGTTTAAGCTGCACATTGTAGTAAATGAAATAGGAGAAATTTTATCATTCTTTTTAACACCGGGTGATATAGATGATAGAGACTCAAAGGTAATAGATATACTTACAAAAGACCTGTTTGGAAAACTTTTTGGAGATAAGGGCTATTTATCACAGCCTTTGTTTAAAAAGTTGTATGATCGAGGGATAAAGCTAATAACCAAGATAAAAAAGAACATGAAAAATAAGCTAATTGATATAGAAGAAAAGCTTCTACTCAGAAAGCGAGCTCTTATTGAGACAATAAATGATTTTCTGAAAAATACTTGCCAGATTGAACATACTAGGCATAGAAGCTTTACAAACTTTTTAACTAATGTTGTAGCTGGTATTGCTGCGTATAGCTTTTTGCCGAGCAAACCAAGCTTAAAGTTTAGTAAAAGCATTCTTGTTGCCACACTCTAAGGTTGCTTTTCATAATAAAAAGGCTTCAGAATTCAAGAAACTAAAGCCTTACTTAATTATAATCTATGAGTATGGTTAATTATGGCACTTATTTTATCGAACTCACGTTAAAATATATGTGAATATCAAAGCTATCCATCTTAGTGTTTATATAACAAGGTATAATATATCTCACCTATAATCTTTCTATGCCAATTAATTCAATACTTTTTCATGGTGCTTTTTTATTTTAAATAGGTCTTTAGTATTTAGCTAAGCTAGTTACGGAAGAACTTTATTGCTCTTTATCGATCTATAATTTTAACTTACCGTCCCAAGTCTAGTAAAACAAATCAATTATTCTTTAAAAATGATAATTTTAATTAAGGGGAGGTCTTATTTTGTTAAAAAGAAGATTAATTTCAGCAGGAGTAATGTTTACTCTGATTGCAGAAATAATTTTAGGGCCAGTTACAGTAAATGCTGCTCAATTTTCATCGCAGAAAAAGTCTGTATCTGCTCCTACAGGTCAATCATCAGTGTATAATCCATTAAATGATCCAATCAGAAAGTCACTTGAGGATACAGCAAAAAAAGCATCAGTAGCACCGACATTATTACCGAACATCAAACAAGTTCCAAATAAGGTTACAAATTTAGCATCTGTACAAACAGAAAATAGCAGCAACCAGTTTGATTCAGTAAAATTTACTGATCTGACAGAGGCTGATAGCAGGAAAGACAAAAAAGAAATTATAGTAAAGTATAAAGATATAAACAAGAAAGAAAATACCAAAAAAAATCTCAGTACGAAAAAGAAAAAGTTGTCTTTTAAATCTAAGCATTGGAGCAAAAAGCTCAAGCTTGAAACCATAGAAGTTTCAGATGAGAGTGAACTTTCAAACGTTATTGATGAACTTAAAAAAGATCCAAATGTAGAATACGCACAACCCAACTACAAACTGGAGTTGATGGAAGTACCTTCGGATGAAAAGTTCACCGAGGAATGGTATTTGCATAATTTTGGACAAACTATAGACGGTCAGGCAGGCACAGCGGGAGTGGATATAAATGCTGTAAATTCATGGAGTAAAACAAAAGGCTCTGATACTGTCAAGGTAGCAATTATAGATTCCGGAGTAGATATCAATCATGTTGATCTTGTTGGTGCAATATATAAAAATCCAAACGAGCAATCTAATGATTTGGATGATGATGGAAACGGATATACAAATGATCTGCATGGATGGAACTTTGCGGCAGATTCAAACAATGTATTCACATCTGAGGCTGAAGATACTCACGGAACTCATATTGCAGGAATTATTGCAGCTGGAATGAATAATGTCGGAGTTGTAGGAGTGTCACCAAAAGTAAAAATTATTCCGTTAAAATTCATAAGCGGAAATACAGGATACACTAGTGAAGCCATTGAAGCAATAGATTACTGCCAGAAAATAGGTGTGAACATTGCGAATTTATCTTGGGGAGGCCCAAATTTCAACGAAGCCTTGAGAGATGCCATGGCAAACAGTTCTATGCTATTTGTAGTTGCTGCTGGAAATGCAGGAAGAAGTATTGATTCTAATCCTGTATATCCCGCTGCATATAATCTTCCCAATATGATAACAGTAGGTTCAATTGACAATAAAGGACAGCTCTCTGCCTTTTCCAATTATGGTCCTAAAGTGGACATTTTAGCTCCTGGTTCATCAATTCTGAGCACACTTCCTGGTAACAAATATGGATATTTGAGCGGAACATCAATGGCCTGTCCAATGGTAACAGGTGTTGCTGCTTTATTAAAAAGCTATGAAGGATTACTTAGTGCTGCTGAAATTAAGGAAAGAATATTAAATAATGTAACCAAAACTGCAAGCCTATCAGGAAAAGTTTCAACATCAGGAATGCTTAATGCCTACGCAGCACTTATAAACAAGGCACCTGAAGACGAAAGCACTCCTTTGCCATCAGGGACTCCGATACCTCAAATACCAACAGACAAGTCAAAGGAGCCTCAAAATATTTGTGATGTAAGTCTTGCAGGCACTGGAAAAACAGAAAAACCTTTAAATGTGGAAAACAATCTTTTTATTGATGCTCTTATAAATAAAGGAATTTCCAATATATCCAGTGAAAATGGAATAGAAAACTTGAACATCAACAAAATGAAGGGAAACTTTGTATCAGTATCATGGACTACTGGCATTGAAGCAGACTCAGTACTTCTTTATGGATCTACTACCAATCTGGAAAAGAAAATATCATATCCAGAATTTACAACAAAACACCAAATAACATTAAAGATTGACGACATTGATAGTATAAAATTCTGTAAGGTTATTTCTACAGCCAGGGATGGAAGGGTATTTGAATCGGCGGTTAAGGAAAATTTGAATATTAGTGATTTAGGTGGTGAGCCTATACAGCAATTAACGGTTGTCGAATCAGTTTATAGGACTGAGGTTCAGGATGTAAATACCCTCAGCTATGTTATGGACAATGGCTCGAACCACTCATTTGTAACAGCACAAACAATAGGAGAGTGTACTGTTTTTGGTACTGCAAATGGAACTACTCATGATTATTATACTGTTAACTTTACAGCAGGAAAGACATATTCAATAAGTCTTAAGGGCATGGCGGCAGGAGAGGACTATGATATTAGCCTTTTAGATGATGTATTAAACTATGTTGGTTATTCGGTAAACGGCTCGAATTATGATGAAAATATAAACTTTACTGCGGCTAAAACTGGAATCCATTTTATTGATATGCAGCCATATACCTACAGCACCAGTTCGGCACATCACAACTACCAGCTAATGGTATATTCAACAGAAAAAGCTCCAGATAGTTTTGAGGCAAATGATAGTAAGGAAACAGCAAAAGCTTTGGGAGATAATACAATTATTACACCTACAATCAATATAAACACTGATGAAGACTGGTTTGTACTAGACACTACTAAAACAGGAAAACTAGCTGTAACTATGAAAAGCATTCCATTAGGCTGCGACTATGACATGCAGGTATACGATGCCAGTGGCACATTGCTTGGAGGTTCATTCAGTGCAGAAAGCCAAGACGAAAGCTTTAACAGCATTATAACAGTTCCAGGCAAATACTATGTGAGGGTATATTCCTATACAGGCTCAAATGCATCTGATACATATGAGCTTAAAGCGGGTGTATATACACCTGATCAATATGAGGTAAATGATGATATTTACAACGTGAACAATCAGGACAAGCCTTTAATAAGCCTTAATAGCTGTATCAACGGTACAATGGATAATCAGGATGATATTGACTGTTACAAAATTTCATTGGCAAGCAGTACAAATATAGGGATACGCCTACAAAATATACCTTCTGACATGGATTGTGATTTGGTGATATATACATATTCAAACGGCAATTTTACAGAGGTTGGACGTTCCATAGTAGGAAGTAATGCGGATGAATCAGTTGTAAGCCAGCTGGCAGCAGGTAGTTATTTTATAAAGGTTTATTCTTACTACGGCAGCTCAGAAAGCCAAACCTACAAGCTAAGTGTGTACGATGAAAATGTTGGCACAGCATCAATGGAATCAGACAAGTCAACTGCAAATGTAGGAGATTATATAACACTAAGTATCAAGGCAGATACAATTACAAACCTTGCAGGATATCAGGTTAACTTGAAGTATGATCCATCGGTAGTTATGCCTGTAGACTATACGAATACACCATTTGATACTTCAACTTATCCAATGTGCGGGAATATATTGGTGAATCCTAAATATTCACCGTTTCCAAGTGCCATGAATAATATAAACAGTGGTATTTTGAACTTTGGAACCTGCTATATGAACATGGATGACTATCGAACTGCTGGTATGGCTGAAAACACAGGTACTTTGGCGGTAGTAAGGTTTAAAGTGCTGAGAGCAAACCAGATAAAAATACAATTTGAAAACACTCCATCTATGCCAAACAGTCCTAATGGTATAGCGTTCTATGACTGGTATGGAAATGCTTTGAAGTGTAATTTGAATCAGACTTTGGTGGCAAATGAAGGATTACCAGTAAATCCTCAAGCTGTCACAAGCAGTAGCATAGAAGATGATATAGGATTTAAATTGAATGTTGATGATTATACAATTAGTGGATACATAAGTCCAGAGATATCATCATCATTAAAATCAGGATTCAGAATTGCAATTTATGAAACAACTGATTTTAATGAAACAACTGATTTTAATAAAAAAGACGGAAATGGATTATTTACTGATGTAAATGGATATTTTTCATTTAATTTTTCGCCTGTTTCAATAAATTCATACAAGATTATTATTTCCAAACCTGGATATCTAAGGAGAGAAATAACCAATGTTATGGTAAGTTCAAATATAATTGTTGGTACGTCTGACAAACCTGTGACTATTTGGGCTGGTGATCTAAATGAAGATGCTTCAATAAATATGTATGATATAGTGATGCTGGCAAAATCATTCAATAAGATCAATACTGATTTTGGCTTTAATGATGCTGGTGACTTAAATAAAGACAATGCAATTAACATGAATGATGTTATCGTTATGGCTAAACATTTTAATTCAATAAGCTCAACATATCAAGAGGTTAATATTGTATATCAAGGGGCAGAGTATATTGACTTCCTTTCAATTTATCCATTTTATGATGACTATATAGCTGACCCAAGGTTAGATGAATTTAAAACTCTTGCATTAAAGAGCGATGGTACAATATGGGACATTCAAGGGTTACCTGTAAAACTTGATGGATTTAATAATTTGAAAAGATTGTTTTATACTTATAGAGATCAAATTTTAGGGATATCTAAAGATGACGGAAGCATATTGAAAATAAATATTGAAAATAATTCAAATGTTACTTATACATCTTTAAAGAATGTGAAAAAGGTAGTAGGCGGTATTAATGAAACATTATACTTAACAGATGATGGCATTCTTTACATTGATGGATATAATCATGGGGGGGTTGGATTAAATTATGAAAAATATGCATTAATTAGCGAAACAAAAATGGTTTCAGGACTACCTGCTGGTAAAAAAGTAGTTGATATAGCGGCTTTAAGGAAAACTTTTCTTATCTTATTGGATGATGGAACTGTTTATGGTTTTGGATATAATTCATATTGCATATTAAATCCAGAAATAGGCGAAGATCAATGTATATTTGAGCCAATTAAAATAAGTGGTCTGGATAACATTTTACAAATAGCAGTTTCAGACAGTTCTGCTCATGCATTAAAAAATGATGGTACTATTTTATCTTGGGGAAGTTTTAGTGCTGCTTTAGGTATAGGAAAACTCGACAAAGTTAGTGGTCGCACTTATAAAAATGGAGAAATTATCCTACCTACTATGATAGAGGATTTATCGGGTTTAAGAACAGTAGCTATAGATTCAAGTCATGGAAACTTGGCAGCAATAAAAGAAGATGGAAGCTTGTGGATGTGTGGCTCAAATTCAGACTCAAATTTAGGTATGGGCGTGGATGGTTATCCTGTATATGTTCTTACAGAAAACACCTTAATTAAAGACGTGGAAAAAATATATTTAGAAGACTACTACTCTTATGTACAAAAAAAAGATACCAGTTTATGGGCTTGGGGATATAATGGAGAGGGTCAATTGGGGATAAATAACAAAATTGATCAAGCAGTACCTGTGATGTTTAGCAAAAGACATGATTGTGATTTACGTGATATTATCATTGATCCTTATCCAAAAGAAGGTTCCGAAATTGATTTAGCAGGATACAATATTTTTAATACGGATTCTTCTGAATATACCATGTCGCTTCCGACAAACACAGATATTGCTAATTTGTTTGTTGATTATGGTGCTGGATATGTTACTGTGTCCAAGATAAACTCATTTCCTTACACTAGTAAATTAACTAAAATTTCCACAGATAATCTTGTTAAAAGGAGTTATACCATAAATATTTTGGCACCGTCAAATACTTACTACACCAGTGCTAACGGTTCTATTGACTTCGGTGGTGATATTGATTTTTTCAAAGTATACCTTAAAGCAGGTAAAACCTTTTGCATATATAGTAATGGGAATACAGATACATATTTAGAGGTTAAAGGTTATGATTTAAGCGTGCTTGCCTCAAATGATGATAGTGAAACGGATACAAATTTCTATGTTACATTTACACCCACACAAAGTGAATTCTATTATTTAGCTGTTAGTCATTATGACAGTGAAGCAGGCACGGGTGAGTATACGATTTGTGTCAGTGATAGAAGCGAAAGAGGTTTACAAAATGGTGAAGAATATTTAGATGAACTTGTTGACGAAGTAGATGGAGAACTAAGAAAAGATCAAACAAATTACATTGTAACCATTAGAGGGACTAACAGTGCAATATTCCCAAATAGCTCATATAGAGTTGATCCTTTTGATGGAAGGGTAATTGTTAATCTTGTTGACTTTATTAAAAAATTTCCAGGAGTTCTATTGGATATTAGAAGCAATTCATTTACTGAGCCAATAACAATGACTGTAACAAATTCAGAATGGCAATATAAAATTAATGATGAGGAATTTGGTGCACATGATGAAGTTGAAGAGAGCCTCTGGGGGAATGTATATAGGATAAAAACAACATTAAGGCTTTTAGGATGTGGTAAAAAGGTTGATTCAGATGGAAAAACAATTAAACTCAATAAAACTAGATTCTTTGATATAGATACCTTATGGGCAGTAAAAGATTTTCAAAGAATATTTATGAGGACAGAAGAAAATGGTAAAGTAGAAGAAAAAGAAGCTAAAGAATTAAGCAAATATTTTCTGATGCAAAGACTATCAGAATTTGCTGGGGAAAGCGGTTGGATAAAAGAAGATGGGGCAAGAGTTAGAGAGTATCTATCAAAATGCTTATTCACAGGTCCTAACTTTACTGGATTTTTCGAGTATAGAAAGGAAGATTCAATTGATAGAATTTACTACAAAGATGATGTTAATACGCCTTTAGTCAGACTGGATATATCCGGTGTAAAATTCATACCAAAAGATGGCAAATGCTACGCGAAAATTATTGATATAGAAAAAGCAGCGGCAGCATATAGACAAGCAACAAATATTCCAAACGTTACGCTTGATGGTCCTTATAATCAACAAGAGTACTCAGTTGGGCAAATAATTAATATTAAAGCAACTGGTATAAATTGTGACCATATAGCAGTTTATATTAATGGCAAATATATAGCTTCACAAAGTGGGAAAAAATTTAATTATGATTATAAAGTACCTCAAAAAGGAAGTTATAAAATATATGTTGTAGGTAGAAATGTTCCGGGAAGTACAGGCGGATCATTAGTAGCTTCTAAAATTGTTAAGGTTGAATGTGTTAGTCAACCGAGATTTACTTTAAGGGTTATAAATTCAATAGGCAGAGAAGTAATATACCATTATAATGCAACTCCTAAAACCCCAAAATTTATGCTTAATGCATTATTAATTGATAATCCTGTTTATCTAGCCCAGAGAAAAAGTGTTTCAGATAAACCATTGGAAACTCTGGAATGGTACTATGGGCAAGTTGGACCTGCATGGATACAAGTTTTAGCTAGTATGCTAAAAGATGTAAAAGTAGAGTTTGACAATGGACAGTATACATTTAAGGAGTATATGGATATTTCTAACAATATAAGGGATATGTTGAAATGCTCATTAGATGGCTATGCATCGTTATTCAAGCAATATTTAGCTAGTGGTCCAGAAGATATTGGATGGGATACTTATTTTAGAGATAGAGGTTTTAGAATAATTTGCAGTGATGAATCTTATACGAATGGTAACACAATTGATGAAATTAGCTCTTTTATTGCTGCATTAAATGGCTATGTAAATTTGCCAATTTTACAAGCTCAGCAAGTATATGATCTTTGTATGGTGGCAGGCAGTCTTGTAAGTGTCTTTAGTGAGCTTGGCCAAATAATAAGTTCATCTGATGAATTTGCACAAACAACTGTTATGAAGGCACTTAATAGACAATTGAAGAAGCTTGAAAGTGCTACAATTCAGGCAGAAAAAAATGCCATTATAACTAAAACAGCGTCTGTAGTTAATACGGCAGCGGAGACTATGGAGGAGGTAGCACCTTTATTAGAGGGGGCGAGTGAAGCTGAGTTACAGGAAGCAATAGCTGTAGTTGATTCAGAATTAGATGAGCTTGGAGCTGCTAAAACACAAGCAGAGATTGAAGCTATTGAAGAGAGAATACCATATAGAGTTGAGGAAGCGATCGAAGAATGTGGTGGAGGAAATTGCTTCACAGGAGGTACTTTGGTTGAAACAAAGGATGGATTTAAGGACATACGTGAGGTTCAAGTCGGAGATGAGATATTTGACGAGAACCCTCAAACTGGTGAAAAGGGAATTGGAAAAGTTACACATGTTTTTGTAAAGGATACCCAGATATTAGTACATGTATATATCGGAAATATTAAAATTAATACAACACCTACACATCCATTCTGGGTTGAAGCCAAAGGGTGGACAGCAGCTGAAAAGCTAGTTCAAGGAGATAAAGTAAAGTTGATTTCCAATGAATTTGCAGGAATAACTGGGGTAAGCAAAGAACAACTTGAAGAGCCTGTTAAAGTTTATAATTTTGAAGTAGAGGGATTGCATACATACTTTGTTTCAAGTAAAGGTGTACTTGTACATAATTGGTGTAACCCTGGGCCCCATAACTGGGCTAACGAAGATACACTAAATGATCATTTTACAGAACATGGTTCTAAAATTGGAGCAAAAACAGAAGAAGAATATGCAAAGATGGCGAATGATTTCTACAATAATGCTGATTTATATTTACAAAAGGTTGATGACGATGGTGTATTAAGAGTATATGATCCAGATACAAATACCTTTGGATCTTATAATGAAGACGGCTATACAATTACTTTCTTTAAGCCAGATGATAAAATGAAATATTGGAAAGCTCAGCAAGGTGAAGAAATATTTTAACTTATAAGGGAGGAAAATTGATATGGGATTTAAATGTTCAGTATGTAATTATAATAATTTATTCGAACCTCCATATAGCAAAAGTGGGAATGGTTCGTATGAAATTTGTCCATGTTGCGGGTTCCAATTTGGATATCGTGATTTTCCTGATAAAGAAGAAGGAATAAAAAAATGGAGAGAGAATTGGATTGATAGAGGTTGCCCATGGTATTCAAAAAGGAGACTGCCTCCTGATGGTTGGGACCCTAGAAAGCAGATCGAAGGAATATAATTTTTGTATTGGTGTAGAATTCCCGACCCTTGTGGCAGGAAATACTGACTGCATTTACTAGATGATGTAGACAGATTACAAAAGATATAAAGCAAGAATAACTTCATACTTGAAAAACAAATCATGGGTCAATGGACGTTAAAGTCTGTTGGCCTTTTTTCATTTATCTTGAGATAACGAAAGGAATAAAAAATAAAGCATATGCAAGAATTTTGGTCTAACGAGAAGTCAAAAGTCAAGACTGATCGGATAAGGAGTCCAAATTAAGCCCATTATATAACTTACAGGGGTATGGTAAAGTAACGATATACTTTTTATAGTATACTTTACCATACTCTGACTCTGTAGGTCACTGCAAAGAAACTTATAGATGCTATTAAGTAGCGTTATAGATTCTAAAGTACAGCTCCGTCAGCTTTTCTCTGGAATGGGGGGGATATCCATCAAAGACCTTCTCCGTGAGAGACTCCAGAGGAACTATTGAGGAATGAAGATTCTTTTATGGTTTACATATAAATAAAGATTCCATGTCATTATCCCTTACTCTGCAAGTTAGACCATTAATATGTTTCTGTTTTATTTCTTTATCAGTAATATTATGGTCCTCTGATTTTACCTGCTGGTTTCTAGAAACATTAATAAGGCTAGGAAAAGCCCAGCCAACTATCAAAAACATTATTTCAATTCTTTATAATAAAAGTTCTATTTCCACCCATTTGCTGCTAAGATCTTATCTGGAATTCTCAACTGTAACTGCATGTCAATTTCTTTCCAAAAGTTAGTTGAATCACAATTATCATCCCATTGAAGACAGTCTTGAAACCCAATAACTAAACTGGAAAAAAATATTATAATTTTTGTATTTTTATTATGCTACTCTAATGTTTCACTCGAATTTATATAGCTCTGGGAATTATTGCATAAAAATCCGGTGTTACAATTGTGTCATAGCATTCCGGCAATAATTCTATATGTAGAGTGTGCCTGTAAGGCACACGATATTCAGCAAGGAAACCTTGCATAGTAAGGCCTAGCCAGCCGCTATTACCAAGTCTTTGGTTTAAGCGTAGGACAGGGAGCAAACGAGCCAAAATCCGATAGGGTGAAGTGATTGAGCCTCGATAGTAGATTAAGAATGAGTACGCCTTATTGGCACAAGCAATGGAGAAATGTAAAGATGATAATGGTGAGAAGAAATATAAACCGTCTATGGTATATGATTGGATTGACCATGTGAGGAAATTAGGTTTAGGGCAGGTGTTTTAAATACTCTATAATTTTATATTATCCACGTATTCCAATTAAACTAATAATGAGTAGTTAAAGAATATGCACTTATGGCTATGTTCCGAGAATTCATGAAAAGCAATTATAAAGTATGTAATGGAGAAAATAAATGTATGGCTATGAATAATAAATCTATTTTAGATTTTAATGATTACTCTACATTTAAAACAGAATATGATATGAGAATTTCTAGTTCAAAAGCTGAATACTTTCACAGTAAAATCTGATGATGTCTTTTTTGTTTCAAAAATGCTGTAAAGGAATATGATTCATTTAAGCATTTACATATATTTTTTAACCATTGCGTGAAATTCATTAAACAGTTTGGCAATGTAACTGTGGATGGTGGAAAATTGATTTTTATAGTTATATGGTTATATGGAACAGGAAGGTAGATAAAGATTGGTATGAATCAGTATATAGTTCTCAATTAAAGAAGTTTACTATTAGCGATAAGAATATTCCAATAAATACCTTATCTTCATATTTAGAGAAACATGAAGATAAGGTATGAGATTAATGATGGCAAATTAACTGTAAAAAATATATTTTTGCATGTGATTTCTTCAAAGATCACCCAAGAATCACTTACAGGGCAGTTGCTGCTCTGACTCTACAAGTCACTGTGAAGTCACTTCGCAAGCTTCTTTAAAGCCACCTGCGAAGATTTTAAAGTATGGCTCCTTTAGCGAGTTCTAAAGAATGGGGGCAAAAGGCTCGGATTCCGCTTCGTGAGAAGCTTTAATGCAGATTCGGAGAAACGCTTATCAACTTCTTTAAATCAAGTGTATATTATTTGGGAAAAAAGCCAGATATTCTGCTAGAAATCCTCTGATTTTAACATCAACCAATTATTTTGAACTATTTTCTATGTATAATTGTATTTTTACTCGATAATTTATATAATTTAACCATGATATAGAAATATTGGGGGATATTCATATGTTACAGATACTAAAGGATTTTTTTGGGAGTATTAACTGGTCAACGGTTATTACAGCAATTCCCATCAGTGCTCTTGTGGGTTCGTTTTTTACCTATATGCTTAATGGAAGAAGAGAGAAACAAAAATCAAAAAAAGAAATAATTAGAAGTGCTAAAATTATTAATCTTGACCTTATACTGCAACATTTGAAGGGATAAGAGTTCAAAATGAAATTCCATTGCCGCATATCGGTAAAGCTCCTGAATGTATTCCATTAAACTCTAATTATCCAAATTTAATTAATGTAATAAGCGAAAAATTAACTCCAAAAGAATTAATGTTATTAAATAAGACATATGGTATTTTAGAAAAAATAAAACAAGATATTTTAAAGTATAATTACACATTAGATTCAATAGCTAATAGCGGAATTAGAATGTCGTATAAAATTTTGTTAGTTGAGTTATTTGACGGAAATCTAGAGGAATTAAAAAACTTAAAGGGAAAAGACTATGATTCAAGAGAATTAATGGACTTAATGGGTGACAGATATAAAAGTTTATTCGAAAAAATAGATAAAATATCAGATGAAAAGATATAATAGTTATAATTTTACACAGTCTATCAAGAGACCGTTGTTGCATTATACTTATAACCAATATACAGCATTTCTGGTCCCCTGATATTCCTTAATAGCTTTCCTGATAGGTGTATAAAATTTTATTTTTTATTTAATAAATTTTGTAAGACTTTGAGACATATAAGTTGCCATAATATTGAGATTTTGATTCATTCCAACAATTCTGGAATACTCATAGTTTCTAAATAGCTAATACCATCATTAATTGCTATTGAAAGTAATTCATTAATTATTGTATATTTTGTTTCAATATTGCTATCATCATATTCCCACCAAAACTTATTAATATATTTATCACTTAAGCTATGTCCTAACACTGGAATTGGCTTGATCGAAGTTGAAAATTCTATACGCATTGCATGTTGAAAATTACTTTTTTGGAATACAATATACTGTGTTACATCATCTCTTTTTTTTGAGAATGCTATTCTTAAAGAGCCCTGTTTACCTTCTAACACAAAATTATGAGTTGCTAGAACTGGTCCAGCAACTTTTTTGATTATTGTAAATATGGACATTTTCTTCACCCTTGATATTCTCTATTGTTTCTTCCATTATACATGATGATGGTTTTAATAGCACCCATTTTATTGGATGCTATTCTATCGGAACAACTGGTTCCCGATACTCCGACTTATCCCGCATCATCTTATACACAATATTAATAAGCTTTCTCATAATACATTTGACCCGTAGGGTAGGACTAACAGCGTCTTGCTTGTTTTACCAAGTAGATTTCTGCGTCCCCCCTCAGAACCGGACTTACACCTTTCAATGTATCCGGCTCGCCAGCTGTTTCTAAGTGTAAAGTCAATCGATTTATCTATATTTCTTTTCCAAAATGGATGTCTTTATGGCATTTTTTGCACACTATTAAAGTTCTACGATTCAGTTCAATCATTCTTTGTACCCAATATGGAGTTATTATATTTGCCTTAAAATATTTGTCTTTTAGGCTTTTTAGTTTTTTAACGTGGTGAACTGCAAAATCCCCAGGAATACTACTTTGTATTCCGCAAAGTTCACATTTACAATTCTCAAGCCTTTTGATTACTAAAGGTTTTTTATAGTAGATTTCATTAGTTTCCTTTAGCCACTTTTTGGGCTGATTCATGTATATTAATGGCTCGTTAAAATATGTCATGGTTTTACTTCCTGTTTTAGTCTCATAATTTACACCAATTATTTTACGAGTCCCTGTGCCGTGTTTCCTGGGCACATCTATTCCATATTTTTTTATAACCTTTGTGATCGAACTGTCTTCCTTTCTTGCTATAGTTGCTGCTGGAGTGTTTACAGTAAATTAGACACAGAGAAGCTTGCAAAATCTTAATTTTTTGGGATTTTTAAAATTGGGTGTTATTATTAGGTTAACTTATTATTGCGCTATAGCGTTAATTGTAAATTAGTGCAATATATGGAATTAACGAAGCGAAGTAACCCGAAATATTTACGATAATAAAATTCAGCCTATGCTGAATGTCTATTTCTATAGTCCTTTTCAAATTCTATTGGTGACATATTTCCTAATGTTGAATGTATTCTTTTGAGATTATAAAAGGTTTCAATATATTCAATTATTATTAATTTGGCATCCTCACGGGTTTTGAACCTTCTACCATGAATTATATCTTTTTTTAATGTTGCAAAAAACTTTCAGCACAAGCATTGTCGTAACAATTCCCTTTCCTACTCATACTTTGCCTTATTCCTCTTTCTCTTAGTCTATCTTGATATTCATAAGCTGCGTATTGACACCCGCGATCTGAATGGAATATCAAGCTGCTACCAGGTTTCTCCCTTATCATTGCTTGATTAAGTGCAGAAATGGCTAATTCCTTAGTAATTCTTGAGCCTAAAGACCACCCAACAACTTTTTTGCTGAATAAGTCTTGAATACTTGCAAGATAAAGCCAGCCTTCATCTGTTGGTATATAAGTTATATCTCCAACCCATTTTTCATTTGGTCTATTTGTAGTAAAGTCTTGATTTAGGAGATTAGGAGAAACTGGATAAGTATGATTTGAATTTGTTGTTGCCTTGAATTTTCTCTTTAATCTGCTTACTATACCATTTTCATTCATCAGCCTCTTAATCCTTCTCTTTGAACAGAGTATACCTTCTTTATTTAATTGTATTTTTATTCTTTTTTGCCCGTAGGTTTCATATGATTCTTTGTGTATCTTATTTATTATTTCAATTAATTCTTTATCATTCTTCTTTCTGTTACTTTCAGGCCGTTTTAGCCATTCATAAAATGAGCTCCTTGAGATATTAAATATTTGGCACATCTTCAAAACGCAAAAGTGGGAGCTGTTTTCCTTAATAAACTTATATTTTACTTCACGTCTCGACTGAAGATGGCCATGGCTTTTTTTAATATTTCATTTTCTTCTTCCAAATCCTTTAATCGTTTTTTTAATATTCGGAGTTCTTCATCTTCAGGTCGAAGATTACCTTTGCCTGGAAACGCATCTTCACCATGCTGGTGATACTTTTTTATCCAATCTCTTATTGTTGTTTCTGTTACTCCAATGCTTATTGCTACTTCTCTCACTGTCTTTTGTTTTTCTGTAACCAACTTTATTATTTCTTTCTTATATTCAGTTGTAAAATTGGTGTTTGCTGCCATTGGCGGACACATCCTTTCTTTTGTCTATTATACAAGCTTTCTATGTGTCCATCAAACTGGTTGTACTCCAGATCAAGAGATTCAAAAAATATTTGACAATGCACCTCAAGAAAAATATAGAACAATGTTCACGTTAATGTTTGCGACCGGTATGAGGATTGGTGAGGCTATAAGACTTCAAATAAAGGATATCCAGCCTGAACGTAGTCTTATTCAAATTTGGAATGGAAAAGGTCAAAAAGATAGAGTTACATTGCTATCTCCATCTCTTTTGAAAGAACTTGAAGAACACCTGGAAAAGAACAAACCAATCAAATGGGTTTTTGCTGGTGATAAACCTGGAACTCACATTACTGCAAGGTCTGTACAAAGGGCATTTAAAAACTCACTGGTAAAGGCTTCAATAACAAAGCAATTTACAGTTCACACCCTTAGGCATAAGTTTGCAACAAGTGTAGTCGAAATGGGAAACGACATCTATAGACTGCAACAGTTAATGGGACATAGTTACGTAAGAACAACATCGAGATATATCCACATCAGTAATCTCCATGCTCTGACTGTAGAAAGCCCTCTTGAAAAATTGGTGAAAGATAAAAACAAGGGCAATGATAACACCTAAGAACAAAAATAATACTGTGGAGAATGTTAGAAATGCTACAAAAGATATATCGGATATATTTAGAAAACATTTTTACAAAATAAAAAGCAAGTATAGATACCCATATCATGTTTTGAGAGCAGTAGAAAGTATTTGCCAGTGCCGGACGAATTCGCTGGGAACGCAAATATATAAATGTGATAGTTGTGGTGAAGAACATGAAATAGCAATGTCTTGCGGAAACAGACATTGCCCAAAGTGCCAGCATGAAAAAAGAAAAGATTGGCTAGATAAGCAAATAGATAGAATGCTGCCTATTGACTATTTTCATGTTGTTTTTACACTTCCGGATTCTCTTAATGATTTAATTTTACATAATCAAAAAATATTGTATGGAGTGCTATTAAAATGCGTTAAAGAAACACTTATTGAGCTTGGCAGAGACAGGATGAGGGCTGACATTGGTGCGATTGCAATACTACATACCTGGGGGCAAAATCTATCATATCATCCCCATGTTCATAGTGTAGTAACAGGCGGAGGAATTAATGTTGATTCTAAAAAATGGATTAGTAGCAAAAAAGGATATTTGTTGCCAGTTGAGGTGATGTCAACGCTATTTAAGGGCAAATTTCTATCTTATACCAAAGAACTACAACAAAAATTGACAAAAAAAGGCAAGGAAAAGATATCCCATGAAGAATTAAAGGACTTGTTAAAACCCTTGTATAAAAAGGATTGGGTGGTATATAGCAAAAAGCCTTTTGCCAATTCGGAAGAAGTTTTTAAATATATGGGGAATTACACACACAGGGTTGCAATAAACAATAACAGAATAGAAAATGTTGATGAAGATGAGGTAACTTTCAGATACAGAGATTACAAGGATAAGAGCACTATAAAAAGTATGACATTACCTGTTACCGAATTTATGAGAAGATTTTTACTGCATATATTACCTCCGAATTTTGTGAAAATAAGGTATTTTGGTATACTTGCAAACTCGTCAGTTAAGATGCGAGAACTATGTGTGGGAGTTTTTGAGGATTGGAATTTTCAAAAAGATAAAGCATCGGATCCATGCATTAAAGAATCGAAAAAGTGTGTGAAATGCAATATGGGGAATATGATGCTTATATCTTTAATGTATAGAAGCCGTGATAGGCCTTATACAAGAGTTTCATAAAAAATGAAAGATTTCAGTATCTCTATTTTGTTATGCAGTAAAATATTTTATGATTACAAATTAGTGAAAATCCTGTGAAAAACAATAAAATTGAATGATATATCAAGTATGATTAACTGGTGTAATATTGAAAATTATTGATAAAATGATACAATTGTAGATGTTAACGAAAGTTATTTGAGTAGATGAAAATACATCTTTAACTAATACAAAAAACAGTAAAAAAAGTCAAAACCCTAATCCGTAATGAGTGGTTGCAGCTTAGTCCAACGAAAGCCATTACGACATTGGGCAATTGGATTATAGAGCATGTTTTGGAGTTCAGTATTGCCCAATATCGCAATGGCTCCAAGGCAATATATGAAATCCTTTTTGTGCCACATTATGTTTTTTTACATTCTGTCGAAGTATAATCAATTCATTAACTAAGAGAAGGAAATGAATGCTATGTTTATTTGTGAAATCAAATTTAAATCGGAAACAATGAATGAAGAGATTTTAGATAAAATTTATGCTTTTACTGGTTCATTAATAAGAAATGGACAGATTATCGGAAGGACTTACCCTATAGTTTTTAATGGAGAAAATTATATTGGGTGTTTCATGATTCCTGAAAAAGATTCACTTGATATGAAATATGCTAGTAAATTTGTAAAGGAATCAGTCGCTGCACTGAATAAAATGAAAGTCAAGTATGAGTACATTGTTACTGGTGAAGACCCTGATAGCAAAATTTCATGTGAGTGTGATAAAATTGAATATTATGTTTTATATACTAATTATATTTCAACTGAATCACCTGTTCGATGTGGAACTTGCTTTAACCCAATTCCAGTATATAAATTGCCTGAAAATACATGTTGTATTTTGGGTTGGGAAGAAGATTACATGACACTAGATTTGCATCAAATGCATTGTCAAAGTGGAGAACGGTATGCAATTAGACAAATGAGTAGATATGACAGTAATCTATCAAAGAAAGGCATTGAAATATGTAATACTTTTTTCAATGAAACCAGCATTCCAATGTATTATTATTTATATCATCCAAAGAGTAATAGTAAAAAGCCGGAGCTAAGTAGAAAATGTCCTAAATGCAATGGCGAATGGCTTTTGGATAGACAATTGTACAATTTTATAGATTTTTGTTGTCACAAGTGCAGATTGCTTTCAAATATAGCTTGGGATGTTTATTAAGAAATGTTGGAAATTCATCGCTAGAAGAATGAAAGTAGCATTTCTAATGTTGAGAAAGGACTTCATATATCAAAACATGCCCGTAAAAGTGCGGTTAGAATGTCAAGAAGAATCGCTCTGCGGGTCATCCCATGTAGATAATCCGGTACGACACGAAGTTGTGCAGATAAATGTTTAATTAATAAACCTGTTATTCCGTTAACAGTAACCTAGCAGCAGGTGCGTGAATGGCAACATTCGGGTGCTAAGGTGCTGTGACAAAGTAGCCCTTTCCCCAAAAGGGAATAAGCAATCTTCGTGAGAAGAAAGTGATACTGCTAGCACAAAGGCGGTTGGGAGCGAGGTTGTGGATGGTATGGTTAAGATAACTAAATTGCTGATAAATACCGTTACTGCAAAAGAGCTAAATGTGCTGATAAGCTCTGACCAAAATGGTACATAGCAAGTTAATTCCTTTGGTTCTGGGATTACACGGATATAATGCTATCGGTAGAGAGGCAGAACCTAACCCATCTGATAAGTTATCTGTACGAAACGTAGTAAGCCCACACTTCTCCTTGTGCACAAGGTAGGGAGCCGTAAGGCGAACCGAAGGGAGTCTGGGTATGGGAAAAGTGGAGGAAGCGAATGCCATACTGTAATGGTATGGATAGGGACGAATGTCCTAACGTGAGAGCGTGCAGACTTCCACTAGGTGTTCAATTACGAGATAATCTGTAGAATTTTCGAAGGGATAAAAGCAAATGAACGCTTTGGCGTGTGCATCTACCGACAACAGAATACAATGGTCAAACATATTGTGGGACAAGTGTCAGGATGTTGTCAGGAAACTACAAATACGTATCGTAAAGGCTCAACAGGCAGGCAAATATGGCAGGGTTAAAGCCTTGCAATGGTTACTAACACATTCATTCAGTGCAAAACTTTTAGCAGTAAAAAAGGTCACAAGTAATAAAGGCAAACATACGCCAGGCATTGACCAAATAATATGGGAGAAAGAAAATGAGAAACTAGAAGGAGCAAAAAGTCTTTCACGCAGAGGATACAAAGCTGAACCTCTAAGAAGGGTATTTATACCTAAGAAGAATAGTACAAAGAAAAGGCCATTAGGAATACCTACAATTAAAGACAGAGCAATGCAAGCATTGTATTTAATGGCACTAGACCCCATAGCAGAAACTATATGTGATAATAATGTATATGGATTTCGCAAAGCAAGGTCTACAGCAGATGCAATAGAACAAGCATTTACTGTACTAAGTACGAAGAGCTCATCAAAATGGATACTTGAGGGAGATATCAAAGGATGTTTTGATAATATAAGTCATGAATGGTTAATAAATAACATTCCTATAGACAAACAGATTTTAATGCAATGGTTAAAAGCCGGAATTATATTCAACGATGAATTTTTCGACACAAAAGCGGGAACACCTCAGGGCGGAATCATCTCGCCTTGTCTTGCAGTATTGACGCTAAATGGGCTTGAAAAAGAGCTCAAAAGCATATTCAGAAAGAAAACAATAAACGGTGTATCCATTCGACCAAAAGTAAACATTGTAACCTATGCAGATGACTTTATTGTTACAGGGTATACAGAGACCCAACTGAGGGAAGAAGTAATGCCTGTAATAGCTTCTTTTATGAAAGAGAGAGGTTTAGAATTATCAGCCGAAAAAACATTAATAACGCATATTGATAAAGGATTTGATTTTCTCGGTAAGAATGTGAGAAAGTATAAAGGTAAGCTTTTAATAAAGCCGTCAAAGAGTAACATAAAAGCATTCTTGCAGAATATATACAAAGAGATAGATAAATACTCTTCAGTAGAGCAAGAAAAACTAATTGAAATACTTAATTCCAAAATACAAGGATGGGCTAATTATCACAGACACAAAGTCTCAAAGAAAGCTTACTCTTATGTTGACTATCAAATATTTAAACATATATGGCGTTGGGCATGTAGGAGACATCACAATAAATCAAAAGAGTGGATTCAGAACAGATATTTTCATATTATAGAAACAAGGCAATGGGTGTTTGCAGTAAAAACGAAAAAAGAATTAATATGCTTAAAACATGCTTCCGATACAAAAATACTAAGGCATCAGAAAATAAGAGGGGATGCAAATCCCTATGACAAAGAGTGGGAAAACTACTTCGAAGAACGAGAAGGGTATAGGTTGTTTGAGAGTATGGGTGGCCGAAAGAAGTTAATAAAATTGTGGAACAAACAAAGAGGAAAATGTCCTTTTTGTAGTGAAAGAATAACCAAAGAAACCGGATGGCGATTGCATACAGAAGAATCAACCAATAACAAAACAATAGTACATCCTGAATGTCACAATAAATTTCATGGTTTCATAAAAAAACCTGTTGAGTTGGCTGTTACATAGAGTTGAAACAGTTTATGAATGCTTGAGCCGTGTGAAGAGAAACTTTCATGCACGGTTCTTAGGGGAGAAAGGCCAGTAATGGCCTGACTTACCCGACCACCACACCGTTTCGCCGGCCGCATAGCCGCTCTCATGTGTGGTTCTCTGAGGTCCGGCTCAAACGGCGTCGGGCATGTAAACGATAAAGGCAAATACAAAATTTTGTAGGTATTCTTTAATAGAAATTTTTTAGAGGTGGGACATGGAAAGTTCAAAAAATAAACCTGAAAGATTAAATAAAGCTATTAAACGAATTCTAGGTGAAACCTTTGAAAGAGCTGGATTTAAGTATGATTCAAATAATGAGTGGGTTAGGAACAATAATTGAGTAGAAAAAGTAATTTTTGATAAGACACCAAGAAGCGGGATTGTTTATGCTGATATATCAAAAGATTGGTATCCACCAGCCCCTGTTGATAAAGTTAAATGTAATGATTACATGAGTATGATACAAAAAACAGAGGGCATATTTAAAAAATTTAATGGAAATGTCGCAACACAAATAGAGTTTTTGGATTACGATGGCAGGAGAATAAGAGAATATTGCAATAAAGAAACTCAGTATTATTTAGATGATAAATTAATTGAAAAATCAAGCTTTACTGAAGGAATAAAAATTGTTGTTGAAACTAAAAATGGAGACCTGTTTATTAAGAATGTGTGGGGATATAAAGATATTGAATATATTGAAGTTGACGAGTTTCAGAAAATTTTAGAAAAGTATTTGTGCAATAAGAAAGGTTTTTATGCTACTGGAGTACAACCAGTTTGATGGACACATAGAAAGCTTGTATAATAGACAAAAGAAAGGATGTGTCCGCCAATGGCAGCAAACACCAATTTTACAACTGAATATAAGAAAGAAATAATAAAGTTGGTTACAGAAAAACAAAAGACAGTGAGAGAAGTAGCAATAAGCATTGGAGTAACAGAAACAACAATAAGAGATTGGATAAAAAAGTATCACCAGCATGGTGAAGATGCGTTTCCAGGCAAAGGTAATCTTCGACCTGAAGATGAAGAACTCCGAATATTAAAAAAACGATTAAAGGATTTGGAAGAAGAAAATGAAATATTAAAAAAAGCCATGGCCATCTTCAGTCGAGACGTGAAGTAAAATATAAGTTTATTAAGGAAAACAGCTCCCACTTTTGCGTTTTGAAGATGTGCCAAATATTTAATATCTCAAGGAGCTCATTTTATGAATGGCTAAAACGGCCTGAAAGTAACAGAAAGAAGAATGATAAAGAATTAATTGAAATAATAAATAAGATACACAAAGAATCATATGAAACCTACGGGCAAAAAAGAATAAAAATACAATTAAATAAAGAAGGTATACTCTGTTCAAAGAGAAGGATTAAGAGGCTGATGAATGAAAATGGTATAGTAAGCAGATTAAAGAGAAAATTCAAGGCAACAACAAATTCAAATCATACTTATCCAGTTTCTCCTAATCTCCTAAATCAAGACTTTACTACAAATAGACCAAATGAAAAATGGGTTGGAGATATAACTTATATACCAACAGATGAAGGCTGGCTTTATCTTGCAAGTATTCAAGACTTATTCAGCAAAAAAGTTGTTGGGTGGTCTTTAGGCTCAAGAATTACTAAGGAATTAGCCATTTCTGCACTTAATCAAGCAATGATAAGGGAGAAACCTGGTAGCAGCTTGATATTCCATTCAGATCGCGGGTGTCAATACGCAGCTTATGAATATCAAGATAGACTAAGAGAAAGAGGAATAAGGCAAAGTATGAGTAGGAAAGGGAATTGTTACGACAATGCTTGTGCTGAAAGTTTTTTTGCAACATTAAAAAAAGATATAATTCATGGTAGAAGGTTCAAAACCCGTGAGGATGCCAAATTAATAATAATTGAATATATTGAAACCTTTTATAATTTCAAAAGAATACATTCAACATTAGGAAATATGTCACCAATAGAATTTGAAAAGGACTATAGAAATAGACATTCAGCATAGGCTGAATTTTATTATCGTAAATATTTCGGGTTACTTTGCTTCGTTAATTCCATATATTGCACTAATTTACAATTAACGCTATAGGGCAATAATAAGTTAACCTAATAATAACACCCAATTTTAAAAATCCAAAAAATTAAGATTTTGCGAGCTTCTCTGTGTCTAATTTACTGTAAACACTCCACATGTTGGTGTTGACAAAATTTTAAACTCAAAAGGACAACTTAACTTAGGTCATTTAGAGGAGATATATGATATAAATAATGCACTTAGAGCTGATAATTAGCTATCAGGAAAGCTATTAAGGAATATCAAAGATCCAGAAATATAAAATAGGCTTCAACACTATATTAGTTGGGTATTAAGCCTTTCTAGAAAAGGGAATAGAAAATTAAAATCTAAGTATTTGGTGGGTAGGGATGTAGATAATAATCCGTAATAAACATTGCAGATATAATGGTTGTAGCAAACCACTTCAATCAAGAAATAGAAGGCTAACCTAAAATAAGTATTATTGAGAAGGCTTAACTGAGGGACGAAAAGTGAAATAGTAGTACTACAGGGGAATGGTTCTTATATCGAAAGCTTTAGGATGGAGTGAACATTATAGTATGAATATTTATGTGTTGTCAGTAGTAAGTCCATGCTATAAAATGGATACGGAGAAAGAAAAAGCCACACTTGTTGAGGATAGAAAAATAAAAGACGTTTTGTACATTAAAACAAAAGGAGGAAAAGAATATGAGTAATGTAAAGCCATCAGAAACTGCAATGATAATGGCCTCTCTGCGTGCTTTGTCGAATTTTGAGGAAGAGGAAGCGGTTAGGACCAATGATATGATTGCGGCTTGTTTTTTGCCGGAAGATCGGAAATCAGTCTTGGAGGATAAAAACGAACGCAATAAGATAAAATCAATGATTCCCAAAGGCTTGTACGAATACGTAATCTCAAGAACCAAATACATAGATCAAGTTTTTATTAATGCTTTCAAAAACGGTATAGAACAAATGGTATTTTTAGGTGCGGGCTATGACAGCCGACCATATAGATATAATACTTTAATTGGAAATACAAAGATATTTGAAGCTGATACTAAAGCCACGCAAGAATACAAGAAACACATACTCATTAAAAATGGAATCGAGATAAGAGAGAACATAACATATGTTGGAGTAGATTTTGAAAAAGATGACTTATTCAAATTACTTTATGAAAACGGGTATGATGCCATAAAAAGAACACTGTTTATTTGGGAAGGCGTTACGTTCTATTTGTCCGAAACTACAGTGGTAGAAATGTTGAAAAAGATACGTGAAAATTCGATTGCGGGTAGCCAAATCTGCTTTGATTTTCAAACAATAGCTGGCAAAGAAGATCTGATAAGCACAGGAATCAAAGAAGAGGAGATTAAATTCGGGATAGAAGCAGGGAAAATTGATTCGTTTGTTGCTGAAAATGGGTATGCCACTGTTGAACACATCAATTCAAGTGGAATGGAAAATAAGTTTTTGACACTGGAGAATGGGATATTGTTTGGATCAATCGCTCAGATAATGAATTTTCTATTGATTGAAAAGAAATGATAATGTCCTTCATAAAACAAAGCCATTACATTGTGGCACGCGGAGCAGGAGCAAGAAGTATGCGTGCCTTGGGTGTTGTCACATTCCTTCACAGGGAGAAAAGTTCGGAATGGAGTTTAAAGAGGCTGAATTTTATGAATTTAACAATACAACTATAGAAATAAAATAACAAAGAAGAAACAAGGTTTACATGATATAGTAGCAAAAACAGTAGTATTTAAAAAATAAATATGAATAAAAAAGTTGGGATGGTTTATTATGAAGAGAAGAGCTGTTTTATTGTGCTTAGTAATTCTAATTATTATTACTGGTAGTTTATATTCAAATGCTACACAAATTATATTGAAAGTTAATTATCCCAAAATGGTACTGGATAATGATGAAATAGATATAGGATATTATGAAAAAGTTGTACCGGTTATAGTAAATAACAGAACCATGGTGCCCATTAGATCAATTGTTGAGGTGCTGGGTGGCGTTGTTAATTGGGATGATAGCGATGAAAAGATTTCTATTGAGTATAATGACAGGAAAATTGAAATGAGGGTAAATGATAACAATATTACTGTTGATGGTGAGGACAAGTATTCTGACGTTCCTCCTATGATTGTAGATGATTGGACAATGGTTCCATTGAGATTTATTTCAGAAAATTTTGGTCTTTTAATTAATTGGGACAGCAAAAATAAGAAAATTACCATAAAGACTAATCAACAGGATTTCGAAAAATATAAAGGGCAAATATCTTTTTGGCATTACAATGTTGAAGAATTGACTGGTATGGTTAAGGCTTTCAATAAAGTGTACCCAAATATTACCGTTAATTTAACTGTTAATACCCTGAAAAATATGGAATATCAAAATAAATTAACAGCTGCAGTAAGGGCTGGTTCTCAAGTGCCGGATATTTTTGCCTCTGAAGGAACTTTTGTAAAACGATTTGTTGATGATAATGATTTTTATATGGATATAAGTGACAGAGCAAGAGAGTTATCTGGAAATATGGTGACCTATACAGTTGATTTGGAACAAACTATCGAGGAGAAATTAAGGCCCTATCAAATCAAGTTTCAGTAGGGTCGATTATTTATAAAAAATCAGTTGCTAAAAAATACTTGGGGACAAATGATCCAAATAAGATAGCAGGGATGTTTTCTACAGAAGAAAATATGCTGGAAACTGGAAAAAAGATTAAGGAAAAAAGTAAAGGCAAAGTTGCCGTATTTTGTTCTTGGGGAGATGTCGAAAAAATGTATTTGGGAGGCCGATCAGTAGGATGGGTAGTGGATGGCAAATTGCAGATTGACCAAAAGGTTCAAAGTTTTATAGACCTTGCTAAAAAGATAGTGTCAAATAAATATGAGGCAGGCTATAGCGAGGGGACAAGTGGATATAATGCTGCTATTGCAAGTGACGAAAGTTTCCTTGCAACCGTTTTACCTCCGTCAGGAATAAGCCAAATAATTGGTAAAATTGATAGAAAGGCTTATGAAGGCGGAAGGTGGGGAATAGCAAAGCCGCCATTTCCATTTGGGTGTGGTGGAACTTGGTATGGGATTAGCAATAGTTCCCAGGAAAAAGAGTTATCGTGGAAAATGTTAAAGTTTATTACAATAGATACATATGCTATGAAAGATTGGGTAGTAAAAAATGATGATTTACCAAATAATATATATTTGTTAAGCAAAAAAATTCCTTATAGCAGATATGTTGATACCAGCTTGGCAGAATTTTATGATCCTATAATGAGAGATGTCAATTATAAAATAAATTCCAAATATGATGATATGATTAATCAATCGTTCAATAAGGTTTTAAATGCATATCTTAATGGTAAAATAGCTTCAAAAGCAGAATTAATTAAACAGTTTAAGAGCGATGTAGAGAATTTAAATATCATAGAAGTTGATAATTAGAATCAATATTTGTGAAGAATATGATTGAGTAGGGCTGATGAAGATTAGCCAAGCTAACTTCCAGTTTGGAAACTAAAACTATACATACTGTTGACTATCCCGACTCCATTTTCTATTGCACCCTCTGGAATACGAATGGTATATTTGGTTAATGGCAGCAATCCTTCAACAGATAAGGTTAACGAGCTTCCGCTGCGATCCACCTTTTTTTGAGTGATTTTTGCTCCTCCAGTGATTGTAATATTGTTTAAATAAAAACCGGGTTCCAGTCCCAATTCGTTAAAGACGATATGGATTTGTGAATTCAATGGAACATTGGCTTGACCGGATGATGGTATGGTGCTTGTAACAGAAATAAACTCACTTGAGTTTTTTGCTGTAAATGTATAATTGGTAGCTTTATTAATCATACCATTACTACCTGTTAGTGCTCCTTCAGGGATGATTAAGGTGAATACTGCACCATATTTAGCCCAAAGATTAACTGACAGAATATTTTTCGTACTATCAATTTGTTTGCTCAGTATCTTACCATTGCCGCCCCTGATTTCTATATTCTCGAAATTAAAACCTGGTTGCAGGTTTTTTGTATTGAAGTAGAATAAAAAATCGGTTTTATGTATATCAACAATATCACCATTTTTAGGTAAAGAGCTGGAAATAGAGAATATATTCAGCTTTTCTGGTGTGTTTAATGGCATTTTTGATGGATCTACAGTGATGAAAGTTGGGGCAGTTGTATTGCTGCCTGACGGTTCAATTTCTTTAGGAGCCTCTAATTTTGCTGAAGTTGGGGTGCTTGCAGAAATAGAAGGTTGTTTTAAATTATTAATTAAAGTCGTAGGAGTAATTGTTGGTATATGTTCAGTAATAAAGCAGGATAAGGTGTTTTGAGGAGTAATTATATTGCTGTTTTTATTATCGGCAAGTACTTTTTCATTGCTGGAATCAGTGAAATTTAATGCTGTTTTTATACCTATGGATATTACGCTTATAATAATCAAAGCTGCAATAATACTGAACAAGAAGGTTTTGCTTTTAACCTTTTTTTGAGAAAAGTTAAGTTCAAAAACATTAAAAAGATCATTTATTGTAGATAAGGCAACTATTTTTAGATTGGAATTTTCAATTTCCTCATCTAATACGCTATCCTCATCACGTAGCTGTTTGAGATCTGATAAGTTGTCACTTGGAATTAGCATAATGTTATCCTGTGTCTCAGAACACAGCTTTATTGCTGCACTAATTTTCTTATCAAGCCCAGATATTTTTTCTATCTTGCCGGATTTGCTGATAACACCTGTGGAAAATATCGATTTGGGTTTATTGTATGTGACTAATTGGTTTTGTTCAATCAAATATGAAAACAGGGAAGCCGCAAATGCCAGGTCTGTACTGCTGCCGGTTACATCTTTCTCAAAACCCCGAAACCATATGGATAATTGGGACGGTATCATGTCTGTATAATCGGCAAGCAAAAAATATGCTTCCTTAATTCCTTTATCGCAGGATTCCCTTATATTATCAGAGACACTTCCAAGGTATGAAATCTCAACCCTCTCACTTTTGCTGTAGGGTTGAAGGAACTTCAAATTGATTTTTTCTGCTTCTTTATTATCAAAAAGGGCATAAACGTTCATATAAATTCACCAATCTATTATTTTTCAACTTCGACTCTGATGGAGACATCCTTTAAGTCTATCCGATTATGTATTTCTTCCCTGGCAAAGCCATTAACTATGGGAGCCTTAATAATAACGCCATCTTCATTTTCAATTATCAGTGTCCCATGAAGGTTTTTGTCAAGGACCTGCACTTCAATCATAAAGCTGTTCTCATGCAAAAAAGGAACAACCTTAATGGTGTACTTTCCATCTTTAGTTGTAGCGATAGCCACAGAATTATTGTTTGCACTGCTTGCAGCAGGCATTGACAAAATATCTTCATTGCTGTTTTTGTAACATTCAAAGAATTCAGATTTAGCTTTAAGTGCTTTTAAAGATTCATGGTATTCTGTCAGCCGTCTGACTTTTTTTAGACACTCATCGCATTTTGAAATATGTATTTCGATATCAACTATTCTCTGAATATCAATATCATGATCAATGTATTGACTAAGAGTGATTTCAGTAGGGCACTCTATTTTTTTGATTTCCATAGTTTATTACCTCACATTTCAGTTTTTACAGGGCTGACACTATTCATATTCTTTAAAGCATTATTGAGCACTTTATTTTTAACCTTATTGCACCAATCAGCAATATCATGTTCACGATTCTTACCATAATACAAACTCAGTAAGGTGTTTCCTGTAACCCAGTTCATATATTCTGAAAGCTTTTCAGCTGTAGCCCAATCTTTTTTTGATGTATTAGTTTTTAGCTTATTGCTTAGCTTTTCCTTCATTCTGATAAAATACATGTTTACCAGGAATGCAGGTAATTGGGATTGCGATGAATACTCGTTCACAAAGGAAGTAAATATTTTTTCCAGCGTTGAATCAGATAAATCATCTACAATACGGCGAATTGTCCAACCCTCAATAAGTGTCCTATAACAAAAAATGATAGTTTGGTGAGGGTAGCCTGCATTAATTATATCATTGATAAGCCTCTTTATCTCGTGATATGAGGGCATATTGTAAACAATCTTAAAATTATTTATGTCAGTCTCATTCAGGTATTCTGAATACTTTTCTTTCGTCTCATCATATAAGTACCTTATTCGCTTGGAAATTCTATCTTTACCGCTAGAATCACAGGAATAGGGATAGCAATGATAATAGGACATCATATATATATTAGATTTAAAATGCAACCAGCGTACTAAATCATCATATGAACGATTGTTTATATCAAAATTAATTTTTATTACACTGTCGAATATATCATTAAAGTCCCGTTCCCAAAGAGTCATTCTTTTTATATAGCCTCTTAGAAATTCTACTAACTCAGGATATGCACTTACGGTATTGATATGAGATACCTCCCTCTAATACATTTATTTGACTATAGAAATCAAGCTAAAACTGTTGGGTATTTGCTTTGCCGAATGCAAGGCTTATTAACACTTTTAATCTAGATTATAGCAGAAAATTATAATTTGTTGTACCTATGAAAGAAATCTATACATAAAATGCTTTATTATGGTACGATATTAGAAAAAACTTGATATATGATAGATATAAGTAATAAATAAAAATTTAAATAGGAGGTACTTATGAAAAAAATTAATAAAAGGATTATAAGCTGTATTTTAATTATCAGTATTGTACTATCGATTTTATCACCAAATGCAGCGGTTGGTGATTCAAAACTAGGACTTATGTATGACATTGCATATGGAAATAGTACATATGTTGCTGTAGGGCAGAGAACAATAATGAGGTCAACAGATGGTGTTAACTGGTATGACGTTTATGATGATGTAAAGGGCTATTACTTAGGGGTTATATGGGATGGTGAAAAATTTATTATAGTTGGGTCAAGAAGCTTAATACTAACATCTACTGATGGTGAAGTATGGCAAAAAGTTAATGTAGGCTTCAATTTTGTGGAGATGCACGGTATAGCTTATTCAGGAAACAGATATGTAGCTGCCGGAATGTCAGAAATTATTTATTCAGATGATGGTGTTGTATGGTCAAAAGTCAATTCCGGATTAAATTTTAATTTGGACTGGTGTAATATAAGAGGGTTAGTATGGACTGGAAAACAATTTATAGCATATGGCTGTGGGCAGGAAAATGAATATAGCGGATACAATATGTCAATTATTTTGGTATCTGAGGATGGAATTAACTGGACGATGAGATATAATGATACAGAAGGTTGCATTACAAGTATTGCTTGGGACGGGGAGAAATATGTGGCAGTTGGGTCCGCTCCAGATATAAGCAAGCCTGTAGTTTGTGTTTCAGATAACGTATTGGAATGGCATTTAGCTAGCACAAATGATTTGGAACTTTTTAAGTATGAAAGCCCAGAGTGTGTAATTTATACGAATAATTGTTTTATGGTATTTGGAGATGACGGAGTTTTCTCATCGGAAGACGGATCTAATTGGAAAAAGGTCTACTCTACAAATTCTAAACAAATACATCAAGTAATATGGGATGGAGTGCAATACATAGCTGTTACTCAAAATGATATATTTGGGAAAATCATGGTTTCTGATAACTGTAAAAACTGGACTGATTGTATACCGGTATCAAGAATTGCGTTCAATAGATATATCTATTATAATGGACAAAAAAATAATCTTGATGCATCTCCTTTTGAATTGGAAAATGAAATTATGGTACCAGTTAGAGCAATTGCTGAAGCTATGGGAGCAAGTGCTCAATGGGACGGTAATAGACAAGAGATAATACTAATTTCAAATAATGATAAATTAATAATGAAAATTGGCAGTAGTGATTGTGTGTTTAACGAAATGAAAGTTACAGCAACAAAAGCACCTGTTATAAAAGAGGGAAGGACTATGCTTCCTTTGAAGTTTATAGCAGAAATATTTAAATGTGAAGTAGAAATTGATTATATAAAAAGAGAAATATCAATTAATCGTACCCCATCATCAACCCAATTAACAACACCAACACCAACAGCAACTGCCACTGCCACAATGTATATACCAACAATTACACCCAAAACCCCATTTAAAACCTCAACCCCGACTGCAACAGCAGTAATAATTACACCAAAGACAACAGTAACAACAACTATATTACCAACAACAAATTTGTCAACATCAATACCAGTATCGTCGGTTCCGTTAACTCTACCTACACCTACTCCGACGCCTGATATCACTAATACCGAAGAAAAATATATGAATCTTGTAAGCACTTCTGTTAAAGATGGGCAAAAAGACCTAGGAAGATGTGTACGTATTGATTTTAATTTTGATGAAGTTATCGAGAGCGGCTCACAATATATAGGCAAAATTCTATTGGAGGGGGGGAAGGCTGAAATATTGCAGACTGTAGTTTATTCTGCTCCCCTAAAGAGATTTACTGTTGATTTAATGTTGGAATATGGTTGTCAATATTCTCTACATATTACTGAAGGGGCATTTAGAAGCAAAGATAATAAAATGAACAAGCAAATTACTTTAAACTTATCAACAAGAGAAAACAATGGCAAATTTAAAGGTGTTTTCGTAGAACGGATTTTACCAGTTGATAAAAGTGATAAAAGAATTAATCCTTCAGTTTATTTTGATGATTTAAATCTTTTACCCGGTGATAACTTCAATAAAATAAAAGTGAGCAATGGAGCTAAAATTTGTGACAAAAGTTTCCTTTACAGTAGAAGATTTCTTGATTTGCTGATAGACCCGGGAAAACTAAAAAACGTTACTGTAACAATTCCTGAGGGAGCGATTAAGACAAAAGATGGGCTTATAAATGAAGAATATACATTTGTTCTAGAAGGTACAGCTGGGCCGGATTACCTCAATATTGTTTCCACAATTCCTCAAGATGGTAGATCTATTTCAATTTCAGACAATTTGGTAAAAATAGTATTTAAAGGCATAGGACTAAAAGCAAGTCACAATTTTGACAAAATATCTATTTCAAATGATGCTTTAATTGAGTATAAGCAGTTTGACAAATTCGGTAGCATGCTTTTATTAAAATTATCTAGAATTCAAGGCAATAAGAAATATAAAATTGATATTCCAGAAAATGCTGTTGTTGATGAAAATGGTGCAGTAAACTCTCGTTTTTTGCTTGATTTCAGCACATATGAAGGACATTGTTTTAAAGATGTTTCTCCAAACCATTGGGCTAATAGTGCAATTGAAGAAATGGCTAACAGCTTTATTTTATCGGGTTTTCCTGACCGAACCTTCAAACCTGACAGTTTTGTAACAAGAGAGCAGTTTGCGAAGATAATGGTTCTAGCACTCAAACTTGATCTCACTTCTTCAAAAATGGAAAGTTTTGTCGATGTATCAAAAAATGCTTGGTCATATAACTATATTGAGACGGCAAAAGCCTATCTGACAGGGTATAAAAACGGCAATTCTTATTTATATAAACCAAATGAGGATACAGTACGTGAGGATATTGCTGTTGCTCTTGTAAAAGCATTAAAGCTTGAAAATATGATTGTAGATTTAAAAGAGCTTGACAGTATATTTAGGGATGTGAATGACATTTCGCCCAACTTAAAAAAATATGTGCTTATTGCTTATAAAAGCAAGCTGATAGCAGGTTATGATGACAAAACTTTCAGGGCAAAGAGTAAATTGACTAGAGCTGAAGCATCAATGCTTTTATACCGTATAATTAAAAACTGGACACCTGAGAAAGTTACCTTCTAGAGTGTATGTTGATAATGTATGCATATATGTGATATTAGTGGTTTTACGTAATACCCCTACTTTTAATTTTAGTAGGGGTATTCATGTGTACTGGCCCATTAAAGATATTGAAACCCATATTGACAAGTCTGTTAAATGTTTAAATGGAACAAAGACAGATGTTAAATGAGTTGTGATATAGAAGTAGAGAACAATACAATTTAGGTGATGAAATGGGTCTATATCACAGTTCTTCATTTTCGTCTCTTTTTTATAAATATATCTTCTAAACTTCTAAGTGCAATGACCCTTTCTGATTCATTTTCTATATCAACACTTTTTTTAAGTGCTTCGGAGCAATACTTCTGTGCATTGTCAAGATTTCCATTTATATAATAACATTTTCCAATCATATTTAAAATTCTGACTTCTTCATTTATATCACCTGTACCTCCATTCAATTCCAGTACTCTAAGGTAAGATTCAAGAGCTTTGTCGAATATCCTAAGATAAAAATATGTCCTCCCTGTACAATTAACCACTTCTGCTTCAAGTTTTTTGTTACCCGTGCTTCTATATATCCCTGCCGCCTGGTTCATATACTCCAGCCCAAGAAAGGTATTGCTCCGGGATAAAAAGAAACTGCCAATTTGATATAAAATATTTGCCTCTACATTTTTACTAGATGTTTCTCTGATTTTAGATAAGGCTTCCATATAATACTTTTCTGCAATCATATAATTTTTTAATTCAGAGTAAATAATACCCAGATTCTTCAAACATATCGCCTCATCCACAACTAAGCCTGATTTTTGACTGGCTCTAAATGCTTTTAAATAAAATCTTGCAGCACTCACATAATCATTTTCCTTGAAATGTGTTTTTCCAACAAACTTTAAATATCTAATCTCTTTATCAGGTTTTCCTGTTTCTTTGCTTATACTTACAGCTGTAAAATAGGCATTTCTAGCGGAAGAAAAATCATTCTTCCTTTCATGACACGCACCTAAATAATCAAGATAATCCATCTCTCTTTCAGTATCTCCAATATTTTTGCTGATTTCAACTGCTTTTTTATAATATATGATTGCAGAATCCAGATCACCCGTATTTACATAAATGGATCCTACTTTTCTATAATTTTCAGCAGCTTTTTCTCCTTTATCGGCTTCCATATGTAAAACTGCCGCTCTTAAATATCTGAATACTGCATTATCAAAATCTTCTTTGCTATTGTAAAAATTGCCCATGCATTCATTTACGTTTGCTTCATCATTCTTACTTCCTTCTTCAACAAAAATGTCAATAATATGCTTGTATAGATTTATGCCTTCAACAGAATTATCATTAAGACAATATGCGGCCGCTATAGCACTCAAGGCACATGCTTCATTTAGTTTATCATTAGTATCCCGTGATATGTCGGCAGCCTTTTGGGCAAAAAAAATAGCCTGTTCAAAGTAGTTCTTGTCAAGTAAACGAGCTGAAACCTCTATTAACAAATCCGCTTCCTTCGATTTATCTCCAATATCATTATAAAAGTCTATGGCTACCTTGTAATTTAACAGCATCTGGTCATAATCCTTGAGATTATAATACTCATCTCCGATATTAAGCAATCCTTCAATTGCTTTTTCCATATCTCCGATTTCCTCGTATACTTCTACCGCTTTCCTATAAAACTTTATTGCTTCAAAAAATTCCTCCTTTTTTCTTAATAGTGCGAAAATCTCCTCATATTGTTGAGCTTCTTCATGCCTCTTGTCGGCATTTTTATAAATATCCGCCGCTTGTATGTAGTAATTAACAAATTGCTGCAGGTCTCCTTTTTGATAATATAGTTCACCAATACGAATCAATTTGTTTTCCAGACAAAAATATTCTTGGGTTTTCTTATCTATTTCAACAGAACTTGACAAGTATTCTAATGCGTTATCAAAATTCCCTTTACAATAATAAAGATAACCAATTCTCCAAAGACAGTGTGATTCATCATCCAAATATCCCAGTTCATTGAATATTTTTTGCCCTTGCATGGCATAATCAATTGATTTATCTATATCATTTATATAGTCATCACTCAATCCCAATTCAGTAAGAGTGTTGGCTTCCAGTTGTTTACATCCTATATCCCGGTAAAAAGCAAGAAACTGCTGGTATAATCTAATTGAATGTTCAAATTCACCTTTTTTGTCATAGATAAAAATCTTGGAATAATTATAACTTAAAGCTATTCCATTATCCTTATAACGTGTACTGCAATATATTTCATAAGATTGCTTTTGATACATATTGTAAAGCTCGTCCAGACCTTTAGCTTTAAAAATCATGCCAAGGTTTGCAAGATCAACAGCTTCACCTGTTTTATAGCCAATTCTTCTGTGTTCTTGAAGTGCTTCCCAAAAACAATTATAGGACATATCAAGTTCACCCATATCATAATATGTTAAGCCCAAGTTTCCGAGAATGTTGGTTAAAAGCTGGTGATTGCCGAAATTTTTGCATGTTCGAAGCCCATCCTCAAAGTATTTTGCAGCATTTTTCAATTCTCCCTTTGCTCTATAGATCAAAGCAGCATTCATTAATTCCGATATCAGCAACGAGTTATGTTGAATATCATTTAATATGGAAGCTGAATCTAAATGATACTTTAGAGATTGCTCCATATCTTCCTTAGACAAAAATGCAAGTCCTATTCTACTCAGATGCTTTGCTTCCAGGTTCTTACATTCTGACTTCCTAACAATTTCAAGTGCTTCACAATGATATTTTATTGATTCGTCAGGCAACCCTGCATCAGAATGTATAGATCCCAATGAATGCAAATAACCTAGCAGATCTAATCCGTCATTATTCCTTTTTGTTTCAAGAGAATTTGATAGGATACTTATTAGCGAATCTATATCCTTCTTATCACACAAATACAACCCATTACGAAATATATCTGTATCATCATCATCGTTCCTGTATCCTATAATTCTATGGAGCTCAAGTAGCCTTGAATAACACTGGCGTGATTTTTCATAATCACCTTTTCTATTCATGTATAAAACAATTTCGCAATAAACCAATATAAGGTATTTATGGTTTAATTCGGACAAACTCAAGTACTTTGCTATGTTTTCTTTATGTTCTTCCAGAAGGATATCTTTGGGTAAGTTTTGATCATTGTCTGTATTTTCGCTTTTATTATTTATGTCTTCCAGCCAAAGAGTCAGCTCTTTATTGTTTTTTGAAAAAAATTCTTTTAAATACATAATGCCTCCAAATTGACAAAGAAATTATTCAGTTATCTTTTTTACATACACATAGTAATATAGCTTTACAACAAGCTCTTTTTGATTTGGGTCAGTTCTATACCAACTGGCATAATTCCAACATTTCTATAAAGAGACCCTTCATATATACTATCACGCATTTTCAATTTTGGAAACCGTTGGTTTATATACTCACTTTTAATGAAGCGTCATTGAATAGGTAACCGCCAACATCAGCAATTGCTAATAAGAAGGGTATGAGTACCAATGAGATCAATTTTTGCGGGCTTTAGGGGCATTAATATTTATTTTATATTAGGACAAAATAACCATGGAATATAATTTAAAGGAGTTGTAAGTAATGGAACCAGTACAAACTACATCACAAGTACCCAATGATATTAAAGCCACAATGAAGAATGTCGGCAACTTCCAAGGAAGATTTAACTTGGAGAAATCAGGATTCAATGAAAACATGCCTGGGCATAAGACAAGCCATGATATGATTCTTAGGCAGCAGCCAAGGACTGTTAAACAGGAAGGATCAGGTATCAACCTTCCTTATGAAGTACGTAAGGAAATGGCATTAATGTTGGATGATCATCAATGTGCATTAAGTGTTTCACTACACCAGTATAACAAACACCATTGGATGTCGGAAGGTGCTGAAGGGTTTATAAGTCTTCATGAATTACTTGAAGAACATATTGAAAAAACAACAAAGCATATTGATGAAGTAGGAGAGCGTGTTACAAGGCTAGGAGGAGTACCGACCGCACATCCGGTTACGCAGCATGAACTTTCCTATATAAAGCATGAAGTGGAAGGCAGATATAGTATAAGGGATTTTCTTAGAAATGATTTGGAGCATGAATTGAAAATCCAGCAAATGTTAAGGCAGACTATAAAACGTGCTCATGATCTTGAGGATTTTGGTACTGTGGAAACCTTGGAAGAAGTATTAAAGGATCGTGAAGATTTGGGATACCATCTCTATAGTGTACTTGAGGATGATTCGTTAGTAAGAGGCATGAATCATTTGATGGATAGCAGCAATCAGTTAAAGGGCGATGGCAATATGAATTACAGTAATAAATTACAATAAATAAAATACAATTAAACAAATTACAATTAAATAAATTGTAATAGAATAAAGGATACTTGCGATAATGCTTTTATACTAATAAGCTACTTATCATAGTATCCCTTATTTATTTGTTTATGTATATGGCAAGTAAGGTAATGCCCTAATATATGGCAGGTTTTCCTTGCTCATGCCTGTCAAAAGCAATTACTTCAAATCCATGTTTTTTAGTAGCTCGGCACAACATTTATTCCGTCAATGGAGCCGCATGATCACGCCAAAAATCATCAATGCACCATTTTTTGTGTATATCAAGCTGCAAGCGAGACTTTAACTGAAGTTACTAAAGAAATCATAGTTAATTACATAGAAGCCGTAGGAAGAATAACATAGAATGATGTTCCTTGATCCGATGATTCAAACCTCATATCTCCACCAAATTTTCCTTTAATAGCTGAATAAGACATATATAAACCCATTCCGGTACCGTTTTTTCCTTTAGAAGTTATCATTTGATTAAAAATTTTGTATTTTACAAAATCGGGTATTCCGCTTCCATAGTCTTTAACACAGAGTTCTATGAATTTTTCTTCCTGGTTTATAATTAAGTCTATTTCACCAGTTTGATCATTATAAGCATGTATTGAGTTTTGAATTAAATTATTGATAACCTGCAGAAGTGTGACTATTTCACCTTTAACTTTTATATCTTCATGAATTTCATTTTTTATATTTAATTTGCATTTACTGGCTTTTATACTATGACTCATAAGTAAATTAATCCTATTTATTAGATCTTCAATCGAAAATGCACTATCGGAAATTAATTCGTTTGTATTAAGTTGAGTAGCCTGTTCTTTTACTGTATCGATAATATCGGTCATGTATTCAAGGTGTGGATAAATCTTTCTCAACCATTCTTTCATATCAGCTGCAATGGCAAAGTGGTCAGATTTTTCGACATTAGGATCATTAATTGATACATTGTATTCATCTATTAAATCATTAAGTGCTACAAGTGGACCTGATATTGACATAATTGGAGTCTTTAAATTATGAGCAATACCACCGATCATTTGTCCAAGTCCCGATAGCCTATCCTTATGAATTAGTTTTTCTTGAGCTTTTTTCAGATCGGATAGAGCTTTTTCAACTTTTTTGTTCAAAAGTTTTAATTCCTCATTATGGCCAATATAAGTTACAATTGCTTTTACACCAAAAGACAAAATTAATCCAGCAATAAATAAACAAAACATATAGGAATAGAATTGCTCTTGATTAAACACCGGAAAAAATTCGCTTGAAGATATTATATACATGGCTTCATTAACAAATAGTGAAATTGCTGTTACAAATAACAAATATGCATAGTCTGCATATAAACTTGCTGTTACTAAAGCTAAAAAGCCTAAATATGTATTATCGATCGTACCACTCTGTAAATATACAGAAAAAGGTACTGATGCATAACCTACGATTATGTATAAATACTTCTTTATATTGTATTTGATATATTTAGATAAGAATATAAACAATATGCTTACTATATCAAAAATTAAAAGTAATGCCATATAGACTTTGTATGAATTATTTATGTTTTTTGAAAACGGCAATAGTGCAAGACCAAAAATAAATACGGTTAATAAAACGATACATAAATACAGGTTATTCTTTTTATGTAAAATAATAATACTACTTGATGTCTTGTTTACCATAGCATATCTCCCTAGTGAGCCTGAATATATACATTTAATATCGTCATTTACTAATATTTTTTGATATCAATTTAAAATAATGAAGAATTGAATTGATATTCATAAGAAATCTATAGAACTGATGATAAAATTATTGGATATTATTTAGCTTTTTTGCTATTATAAAAAAGAAAAACTTAATAAAGATAATATATGATTGTAATAATATAATAATACTCCTGTAAACAATTGATAACCTTTATTAATATTTTAAATGATATAATCCAAATGGCACCAAATAGAATATAGTAGAATTAGGGTTCAATTAATGATATGGAGACTTTTATGGATAAAATTTTGATAACCGGTGGAGCCGGCTTTATTGGAAGCCACCTTGCAGAACAGCTGATAAGTAAAGATTATAAGGTTACGGTTTATGATATAAAACCCAATAGAAATAAAAATGTAAATTATGTTTTTGGCGATATTATGGATTATGACAGGCTGAAATGTGCTATGGAAGGGCATAAAACCGTATGCCATTTAGCTGCAATGGTAGGAGTTACAGCATGCCTTATGGATGAAAATCAAGTCTATAGGATAAACCTTGAAGGGACAAAAAATGTAATAAGGGCGTGCAGAGAAGCTGGAGTTAAGAATCTGCTTTTCACTTCCTCTTCTGAGGTATATGGAGAGGGAAGCCCTGTTAAGATACTGGATGAAACTATGGAGTTAAAGCCTATCACCCATTACGGTAAATCCAAAATGTATTCCGAGTGGCTTATGAAGGAGTTCTCAGAGGAATCTGATGTAAAGGTCACAGTCTTAAGGTATTGTAATATATATGGTATTGGACAGAGAAAAGAGTTCGTCGTATCAATATTTATTGATAGCATATTAAAGGGCAGGCCTGTTAAAATCTGTGGAACAGGTGATCAGCTAAGGAGTTTCACTTATGTGGATGATGCTGTTGAAGGAACCATAAAGGCACTTTTTAGAGACCAGACTGGGTTTGAGGTGTTTAACATAGGATCATCCAGCAATATACAGATTAAGGAGCTTGCTAATAAAATTTTGGAATTTACTAATTCAGGAAGGATAGAGTATGTTTCTTATGAGGATTTAGACAGGATTAAAGAATGTGAAATACTCTATAGAATACCCTCTATTGAAAAGGCTAGAAAGTATTTGGGATACGCTGATTCAACTACGCTGGATAAAGGCCTTGCTATTACATATGATTATTATAATAGTATCAATAAGGAGGACAGCTTTCAGGAAGTAATGTATCCATAATTTACCTATGGAGTCCTTTTATTTATGACCAGCAAATTATAGCGTATACAACACCACAATTTCTCACGACAACAATTATGGTAACAAAATCACTTCGTGATTTTGTTACTTTCCTTTATAGTAGGTGCTTATAAGATTAATAATTTCCGCTGTTCCATCTGGAAATTTATACTTGCTTATGTTATTGATGTATGTATCTTTATTTTTAAACAAATCCTTGATTTTATCGAGAAATACTTGGTTACTTAAGTTGTTTTCAGTGATCATTTGGCTAAGGCCATTATTTACAGCAAATTCTGCATTTAATATCTGTTCGCCTCTGCTTGCTGCGGTTGAAAGGGGTATAAAAAGACATACCTTTCTTAGTGTGAGTAGTTCAAATACAGAGTTTGTACCAGCCCTGGAAATTACTATATCGGATATGGAAAAAATATGGGGCAGTTCCTCAGTTACAAATTCAAACTGCTTATATCCTTTAAGTTCCTGTAGTGAATTATCTACATTACCTTTTCCGCAGATATGTACAACCTGATAATCTTTCAAAAGCTCCGGCAAAATATTTCTAAGGCTTTTGTTTACATTAAGAGAGCCAAGGCTTCCACCCATGACAAGGATTACCGGGGTTGAATTTGTAAAACCACATAATTCATAACCCAAAGCCTTATTTCCAGAAAACACTTCTCTGCGTATAGGTAACCCTGTATAGACGGCTTTATTTTGAGGTAAGTATTTTGCTGTATTGACAAATGCAGTACATATTTTTTTGACAAAGGGAACGCAAAGTTTATTGGCAAGTCCTACAGTTATATCGCCTTCATGTGTTATGGAAGGAACTCTATTTAACCATGCAGCAATAATTACTGGTACAGCTACAAACCCTCCCTTTGAAAATACAATTGAGGGCTTTATTTTAATCATCAGATATATGGATTGAAATATTCCTATTAAGACGTTAAAAGGGTCCAAGAAATTTTTAATATCAAAATAACGCCTCAACTTGCCAGTTCTGATAGGATGGTATTTTATGTTTGCTTTATTAATAAGGCTGCGTTCAATACCATTGTATGATCCTATATAATGGATTTCCCAGTCAAGCTTTGAAAGATCGTCTATTATAGCAAGATTTGGCATAACATGACCAGCAGTTCCGCCGCCGGTTAATACAATTCGCTTCATTCTGTTTATACTCCATCATCAACCACTTTATATAAAAATAAATTAATATTGATTTTTATGTAGTAAAATTATAAATTTACTTTCTTTATTTATAAACACTAAAGCCTGCCATTGTAAGTTTATAATAGCAGGCTTTAAATGTGCGTATAATATGCATATTTTAATTAAAGCAGTTCTTTTCTAAGTTGAGCTGCTGATTTTATTGACAAGTAACCAAGAGGTATATCAAACATTGTTTTTGCTCCGCTTTGTCCTTCGCTGCTTAAACGGTATGCAGCTCTGGCAGCAGCCACAAGTACACTAGCTGTGAATTCTGGATTGCTGTCGAGTTTAAGTGAAAATTCAATAATGTGCTTGGTATTTTCTCCTGTATTGCCGCTGCGAATGACAAATCCTCCATGAGGCATTGCAGAATGGTTCTTTTTTAATTCTTCTTCAGATATGAATGTTACCTTTGTTTCATAATCTGCAAAATAGTTTGGCATATTTTTAATTTCTTTTTCAATGGCAGCCTTGTCTGCTCCTTCTTCCACTACTACATAGCAATCCCTTAGATGCTTTTCTTTCGTAGTAAGATTTGGGTTTTCACCATTTCTTACTCTTTGAATGGCTTCATCTTTAGGAATAGTATATTGAACGCCACCCTTTACACCTTTTACTCGTCTAATAGCATCTGAGTGTCCCTGGCTAACGCCTCTGCCCCAAAATGTGTATTCAGTTCCCTGAGGTAATACAGCTTCAGCAAGCATTCTATTCATGGAAAATAGTCCGGGGTCCCAGCCAACTGAAATGATTCCGACCTTACCTGCAGCCTTTGAAGCCTGGTCAACAGCCTCAAAGTATTGAGGAATTTTAGCATGAGTGTCAAAACTATCAACTGTATTAAACATACGTGCAAAAACAGGGCCTTGCTCTGGCAAATCTGTTGCTGAGCCACCGCAAAGTATCATGACATCAATTTCATTTTTTAACTTTTCTGCATCTGAAACATGCATTACTTTAACAGATGAATCCTTTAATTTTATGTCCTCGGGTGCTCTTCTTGTAAATACATAAGTAAGCTTCATATCAGAATTTTGCTTAATTGCAAGCTCGACACCTTTGCCGAGGTTTCCATATCCAACAATACCAATTCGAATCATAAATTTAAAATACTCCTTTGCATTTAAAAAATTTATTTCTATGTCATTCTACTAGACAAATAATAAGATTTCAATAACTTTAGCTGAAAGTCAGTATAAAAATATGAAAATTTATATAATATTATCATAGGTGGCTTTAGATACCGAATACTACTGGTAAACTTAATTACATAAAAACGTCAGAGTAATATGTAATGGATAGTTAACCTTTGTTGATGTACTAAAAGAGACTACCTAGTGAATTATTGCCATAGAATTTTTTGTAAGTTGATATGGCATATGAATCCATCATACCTGCAATATAGTCAGCAATTAATCTAGTCTGAAGGGCACTTTCGTCTTCATCTATATCGTACCGATACATTATATCCTTAGCCCTATATTCAGGAGGTAAATACATTGGATGTTCCAAATACAATTTGAATAAATCCTTTATTATTCTTCCACCCATCTGCTCATAAAAATATACTTCATCATTATGATTAATGCATTGGAATGTCAGCCTTTTTAAACCGCTTGAGAGTTCGGCATATGTTGAAAACCCTATTTCTTTGTCCCAGGTAGTGTTTGTAACTGATTTCTTGTTTTCACAAGGCTTAACCAAATCAATGTCATGTATCAAATTATATATTATAGAAGAAACAAGTTCCTTACGGAACAGCTTTGAGTACTCGGAAGATTCAACCTTTTTTAACCCTTTAGAAGCATTGTCTCGGCAGCTGTTAACAATATCCTTAAACATATTAAAGGATTCGGTGTCACCGTATACAACTTCGTAATCATGCAATATTTCATCTATGTTAAATAATTTTTGCCTTAAACCATCCTCCAAATCGTGGGCTGCATATGCTATTTCATCAGCAATATCAACAATTTGAACATCAAGGGTTCTCACTTTTACCTGATATTCATCTATAAAATCCTTTAAAAATTGATAATCAGAATCATATATGAATTTCTGTTTGTTAAACCTATTATCATCTACAGAGATACTGTTGTCGAAACGGTTAAAGTATTTGGTAACGCTTAGCAATGTTCTGAATGTCAAATTTAAACCTCTGAAGTCAGGACGTTTTTTCTCTATGGTTGTAAGTATTCTAAGAGTCTGGGCATTTCCTTCAAAACCGCCTATTTTACAGCAGGCTTCATTAAGTACCCTTTCACCGTAATGGCCGAAGGGAGGATTCCCTAAATCATGGGACAATGCTCCAGCTTCAACTACATAGGTGTCGATTGCTGAGTATCCTATCCTTGCAGCTATGGAGCGGGCGATTTGTGCCACCTCAAGGCTGTGGGTTAAACGGTTGCGGAAAAATTGGTCATTTTTTATGCCTAGAAGCTGCATTTTTCCCTGTAATCTTCTAAATGAAGATGAATACATGATTCTTGTATAGTCCCTTTGAAAATCTCCATCAGTACGGTCACGAGAGTCTTCATCATATACTCTCCAACCAAGCGGCTCATATTGTAATGGACTTAAGTAAGTCATTTTCAATTTGTTTATAGTGTCTATATTCTTCTTAGGCATAATCTTTCTCCCTTATAATTATCAAATAGGACTAGGCAGATAAATAATTAATAATTACTAAATATTTGAAACAATATAATTCTAACTTATTTGATTCCAGGTTTCAATTAATATTGGGAAATTGAAATGTGTGTTTTTATATAGAGCACGAATTTATTGGCAGGGGTTGGATATATTAACCTCAAAATAGGTAGAAAAGGTAGCCATTACGGCTACCCTTTCTTTATTGGATATAAAAAGTATAGTTTTTTCCTGAATTGTTATCCCAGTTGTTTGCACTATCCTTAAAAGCAACGTTTAATTGCCCGTTTTCTTTTACAGGGATAGATAATTCATATACATGTTGGTTGGTAGTGCTCATAGGGTAAGTTGAGACATTGTCCCAGCTCTTGTTATCACCAAAGCCAACTACTGCAAATACTTCTTTTGAACCACTTTTTGCAAGCAGTCCATCATAAGTGAGTTTTATCTCATCTCCTACAGTTGAAAACGAAACACCTTTTGCATATTCATCGTATACTATTTCATCTGCAAGCTCTACATTAAAACTTTCACATCCGCATTCATTACATCCGGATGATTTGCAATCAGTATTAACTACAGGTGCACTGCTTTTTCGTCCTAAAAAATCCAATATACCCATTACTATACCTCCCAACAGATTATATTTTTTAACCCAATATATTTTCTGCAGGATATTAAAAATTATCTTAAATAATAATGGAAGTTAATAAGATCAATACAAATAATGGACGATAATGGATGCAATTTGATAAAATTATGTATATTAGGCATGAATAAAAAACTACTTCCGCATTAGCAGCCGACATATTTGTGCCTTGAAAGTCGGAGAAAATTATTCCGTTTTATTTATTATTGTATTGAAAGGGTTGATATATTGGGCTGGCTTGAACGTATGAATAAAGCGATGAGTTACATAGAGGAAAACTTATCCAATAAAATTGACTTGAAAGAAGTGGCAAAACTGGCGTGTTGTTCATCGTATCATTTTCCAAGAATGTTTTCTTCAATAGCGGGAATATCTTTGTCAGAATACATAAGACGAAGACGATTATCTCTTGCGGCATTTGAACTTCAAAGCACCAATGTCCGAGTGATAGATGTTGCTTTAAAATATGGCTATGATTCTCCCGATTCATTTGCACGTGCTTTTTATAATCTTCATGGAGTTAAGCCGACAGCGGCTCGTTTAAGAGGAATACAATTAAAAGCTTATCCCAAAATGTCCTTTCAAATTACAATAAAGGGAGAGACTGAAATGGAGTACAGGATTGAAGAATTAGATTTTGAGTTTTTGGTTGTTGGAATAAAAGAGCCTGTAGTAACAGAGGATGCATTTAAAATTATACCGGAATTGTGGAGGAAAGCCAGTGAGAATGGATTTAGCTGGAATGGAAAAAATGATAATACCTAAGAGTACTACATGGGCAGTGTTTCCTAATGTAGTGGAAGCTTGGAAACGGTTATACATAGAGTGGTTACCTACATCTGGCTATGAGTTGGAGGATTTGCCGTGTATTGAGTGTTATTATGCACCAGGGCATAATCCAGGGGAGGACTATGGGTTCCAATTAAAATTAATAGATCCTAGAAGGGAGGAAAATATTTTGAACAACATTAAAAGTGATTATTTGAATATCAACAACGGCAGATTATCCTATTCTGTGAAGGGAGAAGGAGAACCATTAATCCTGATTCACGGTAATTTTAATGATTCGAGGATATGGGATTACCAAGTGGATTATTTTTCAGATTATTACAAAGTAATATGGTATGACCAAAGAGGATATGGCAAATCTGATACTCCTACATCTGTTTTTTCTCATTATGAGGATTTAAAAGCATTATTTGACCAATTGGGTTCTGGGAATACTTTTTTCCGCCTGAACATAGGCAGGAAGCCAGGGAAAAGGTCTTTGAGACTGTTAGAACACAAAAGAATTTTTACAGTTGGAACTTTAAACTGGCTATGCCTCATAAACCTCTTGCCAGAAAGCGATTAAAAGTAATACATGTTCCTACTTTGATTGTAATTTCAGATAAGGACAAAGCATTTAATATAAATATTGCACAATATGTTTGTAAAAATATAAAAAACTCAAAAAAATTTGTTATGTCTGATTGTGGACACTTGCCATTTGTAGAAAAACCTCAGGAATTTAATAAATACGTACTGGATTTTCTATCTTTTTCTATTCAAAACCCTTCGTGCGATTGATGTTCCAAACCGATACCAAAATGGTTCCATCCTTTTTCGCACATCGACCAGGGCATCTCTTATTTTTATGTTTTGAGGGCAATGTGCCTCGCATTTGCCGCATTTACTGCAAAGACTCGCACCGCTTTGGCCATCCTCAGACATTGCACCGGAGCTTGTAATGTACATGGTCATTCCGGTGATTCTTCCTAAAGAATAAGAAGCATTGTATGCAGCAAAGCAGCTTGGTATATTAACATTTTTAGGACAAGGCATACAGTAGTTGCAGCCAGTACATGCTATTTTGTTGTATTTTTCAAAAATATCATTTGCCTTTTTCAAGGTTTTGTTTTCTTCGTTTGAAAGCATGAATGGATATGATGTATCTGCGATAAACAAATTCTCTTTTACTTGATCGCTTCCATTCATTCCGGATAGTACGACAGTGACCTCCGGCTGATTCCACAGCCATTTAAGAGCCCATGCTGCAGGGGATAGATCGGGATTGGCTTTTCTTAACATGTCAACTGCTTCCTTTGGCAGCCCGTTTGCAAGTTTCCCACCTAACAGCGGTTCCATAATTATAACGGCCATACCTTTTTCATGAGCTCTCTTAAGACCGGTTACACCAGCCTGAAAATTCTCGTTTGCATAATTATATTGGATTTGGCAAAAATCCCAATCATAAGCGTCGATTGTTTTTAAAAATTCATCTCTAATTCCATGAAATGAAAAACCAATCTGTTTTATCGATCCTTCAGCTTTTTTGGCCTTAATCCAATCTTCGACACCCAAATTGCATAGTTTTTCCCATTGTGATAAACTTGTTATGTTATGCATCAGATAGTAGTCTATAGTGTTGGTTTGCAGCCTTTCAAGCTGCTTGTTGAAAATCTGATCAAAATCTTGTGAGTTGCGTATATAAACTAAAGGAAGCTTTGTTGCTAAATAGATTTCTTCACGCAGTGAATTTTTTTTAAGAATGTTTCCTAGTGTTTCTTCGCTTGCACCATATATATATGCTGTATCAAAATAATTTACTCCCTGATCAATAGCTTGGAGAATAATACTTTCAGTTTTTTGTATATCAATGGAACCCCTGGCTCTGGGAAACCTCATACATCCAAAACCAAGTACAGATAGCTCATTTCCGGATTTGGGGTCAACACGGTATTTCATATTATCACGCTCCAATAGCTATTATTTATAAATCAATTGCAAGATAATAAATCCTATATCATCTATTATATCTTCATGTGTGATAACTTCAAGACAAATAAATTGATTCATAGAGAATTAATTTATTACTGGAGAGATGGTTTATGATATTATATTTGAAGGAAAATTTTTAACTTCTTTATTTTTTGTTTAAATCCAGTATACGGACACCGAAAGCATTATGAGACAAGAGGATACCTTTTATTGTATCAATTTGTTGTTCTTTGCATTCAATGATTAGCACAACCTCGGATACCCTCTTGTTTGTCCGCCAACTTGAATACTTTTTGGCAGCAACTATTTTAATAGCCAAGCCTATACCAAAGCCAACCACCAAACCTATTAATCCCCATATTATAGGCCCCCATGTAAGGATGAAGCCGTAAATTCCCCCAAAGAGTGTAAGGAATGAACCCAATATAAACGGCAAATCAAGGAAGCTTAGTCCATCAGAATGATGGAAAGTATCTATGAGTTTACTTTCCTGCCTTCTTATATCCATGGGAATTGCAAGAATATTTTCCTTTTCAATTCCTTTCATTTGAATTAAGGTAATTGCTTTTTCCAAATGGATTGAGTGCTCAAATGTTGAGATAATATACATATGTTTACTCCCGGTGTTTTTTATTAAAGGCATTTTAAAGGAGCTGTCTTGATAGTTTCTTTTTAAAAACTTTGCTTGCTCCCAATCAAATAACTTATTACTTTCTACGGTATTTATATAGGCATCATATATGGTGAAAAAATAAATTGAAGGTATATTTAGTGTCCACTGAGGATCTAAAACAGCCTTGGCCACCTCAAAATTACCCATAAATATATGATGTATTGCTGGAAGAAAGTTTGAATAATAGATTATTGCTATCCACCATATAAGAATGAAAAATGCAGTAACTATTCGATGAATCGATAACTGGCCTACTCCTGGCATTATAAATGACCATATGACAGATGACCAGGGTGCTTTTTTATCAAGATAATTTATCTCTATTGTGTCCATTTTAAAGGGCTTAACATCTGAATCTTCCCTTGCAGCTAGTATATATTGGTTATTTAAGTCTACGGTTGTACGGTAGCTGTCCCAAATAGCAAAAAGGAATGTTGGTACATAAAGCAGCATCCATTTTGTATCAAGAACCTCTTTTGCCTTGTCAAACTTGCCGGTAAAAGAGTACAAAATTCCTAGATTAATATGTCCCTGAATGTTGACGTATACTTCCCATGTAAATAAAAGAAAGCCACGTATATATTTTGAAAGCAACAAATGTCCGAAACCAGGGAACATAGCGGACCAAAAAGCCATTACAACTGGACTTCTCAAATGAAGTTGTGTAGTTCCGAACGAACTTACATAGGCTATATAACGCCTTGCAGTCGAATAATTCTTTAAACTCATTGCCGCACCACCTAATTGTCGTTGCTATAAAAGTATTATCTCCATACACTAGGAAATTATAAAGTTAATTTTAATTGTTCTATTTGTGGGGCATACTACTAAAAAGGTTATTGGAGAGGATGTATTTATATAGGCCATATTGCTTATTGGATAGTATATGTCATTTTTTTTATAAGTTTATTATCATTAATAATAACAAAAAGGTTTAAAATATTCGACTATATAATGTTTATCTCTATGGTTGCATTCGCAAAGATTATAGACCATATGCTAGGACTGGCTTTGGGGTTTTTCCATTATGTTGAATTAGGTAAAATTACGTACTTTTATGCATTTTTCTATGATATTACGGTTTATCCTACTATAGCGGTAATGTTTTGTAAATTGTTTCCTAGGGGTGTTGCTATAAGTAAATTGATTAAATATAACTTGTTTTGGATAATCTTTTCCTTTTTATTTGAGTCAATAATTGCATATCCATTTGGTATTATGATTTATACAGGATGGAAGATATTTCCCTTTTCTCTTTTGTTTTATTGTGGTGCCTATCCAGTTATTACCTGGTATAAACTTTTTTTAGAAAAGAAACTAGGCTTTGAGAAAAAGTAAAAACTGCCTTGCAGAATACTTTATTTCATTACCAAATTATGATATTATTAACTTAACGGTAGGGAAACAAGTGTTTGCATTTGTTTTGTTTAGGGGGATAAGCAAATGAAGAAGGCTATTGTTTTATCTTTTTTATTGATAACAATCTTTTCATCATTAACGTTAAATTGTATACAAATATTCTCAAAATCAGTATTAGCTTCTACAAATCCGGTTTCCGGTGCAGCAGATAATTCTTATGGTCATACAGTGTCAGGATATATAAGGCCGGCCTTCAATTTTAGTGATACTCAGGCTGCTGCTGTCTTGTCAGGCTTCAGGGTTGAATTAGAAGGTACAGGTTTAAGCTCCATAACAAATGAAAAGGGTTATTTTGAAATTAAAAGGGTACCAAGTAATGAGACATTTGTATATAGGATTAGTAAGTCGGGGTATCTGGAAAGAAAAATTTCAAATGTTACTGCAACGGAAAATATTGAGATGTTTCAACAATCTTCTCCGTTAGATATGTGGGCAGGTGATGTTCCTGTTAAAGGCATTCAGGATAATTCTATAAACATGATAGATGTTGTCGAGATTGCAAAGTTTTTTAATAAAACTTCTTCCGATTCAGGATTTCTAGCCATTGTTGATTTTAATAAGGATAATGCTGTTAATATTGCAGATGTCATCGTTTTAGCTAAAAGTTTCAATATGACATCAGAAGATTACCCAGATTATAAGAAATTTTATTTTGTATCACCGAAAGGAAGCGACAGTAATAACGGAAGTATTAATTCACCTTTTAAAACTCTTCAAAAAGCAGCATCAGTTCTAAATGCCGGTGATACTTGTTATATAAGGGAAGGAGTATATCATGAGGTATTGAAGCCTATTAAGTCTGGAACTGAAAAATTGCCTGTTACTTTTAAAGCAGTTCAAGGTGAGAATGTGGTTTTGAATTCATGTGATATTGTTTCAGACTGGTCATTATATTCAGAAAATGTATTTGTTGCAAATGTAGACCAGCCGGTAACTCAAGTATTTATAGACGGTGTAAATACAAATGAGGCACGTTTTCCCAATAGCGGAAATGACCTTTTTTCTCCCGAAACATTTGAAATAACCAGCATGAATGAAAAAGAAGTATTGTCAGATGAATTGAGCCAGCCCAAAGATACCTTTAATGGTGGAACTATTTGGGCTATGGTAGGAGATAGATGGATTTCTCAAGTTGGAAAGATTGCTTCATCTGAGGAAGGTAAGCTTTTAATTGAGGGAAACACTTGGGTGGATAATGTTGGTAAAGGCGTTGGATTTATTACCGGAGTAAAAGCTGCTCTTGATAAAGAAGGTGAATGGTACTATGATAATGGAAAAATATATCTGCAATTACAAAATTCCGATCATCCTAGTAATCATAAGATAGAAGTAAAAACAAGAAAGTGGACAATTGACCTATCTTCAAAAGAGTATATCAATATTAAGGATTTAAATACTTTTGGCGGGGCTGCCAATCTAAATCAATCAAATCACTGCATGCTGGACAATCTTTCAATGGAGTACTTATCCCATTTTACTTACATTGCAAGCGGCTCAAGCTGGCTCAGACATGATTGGACAAATATAAACTATGATGGAGTTGGGGTTGGAATATTCGGTTCTTACAATACTGTAAGCAATTGTAAAATTAATTGGAGTGCAGGTGATGGTATAACTTTATACGGATCAGATAATAGGGTGGAGAATTGCACTGTAAGCAATTGTAATTACAGTGGTACAGACTGTAATCCTATTACCGTTCATGGCAAGGGACATGTTATTACAAAAAACACTATATATAACGGGGGTAGAGGCCTCGTATCTTTAAATGCTGCAAAGAAGGTATTAGTAACATATAATCACTGCTACAATGCGGGCCTGATGAACTGGGATATTGGTGGAATTTATGCTTGGGGAGCTGAAGGAGAAGGAACAGAAATTGCCTACAACTGGATACATGATATTTATTCAGATGGGGTTTATAAGATTGGTAATGGAGTTTATATGGATAATTACTGCAAGGATTTTTACATCCATCATAACGTTATATGGAATTGCAGCTATAATGCTTTTAACTATTCAAGGCCAAGCAATAATATTTACTTCTATAACAATACAGCTTTTAATTCTGGAGATATTTCTTACAGTTATATTCCTGCAGGGACTGAAGATACCAGTTCTGGCAACAGGATGTATAATAATCTAGTTGGTTTTAATATTGGTGATTTTCCTGCACTTGAGAAGAAAAATAACCTGAAGGCAGATATTATGCCGCTATGCGACATTGAAAATTATGATTTCCAATTAACTGATAATGTAACACAAGCGATTGACTCGGGGGAAGTTATACGGGGTATTAATGACAACTATTTAGGTGAAGGGCCTGATATCGGAGCTTATGAAAAGGGCGGAGAATTCTGGAAGGCAGGAGCCAGATAGTTATATCTTTTGCAATATTTAGTCGAGTAAAAGGGGAAAAACTGCCTTGTGAGCTTTTTAGGTGGTACAGGGGGAAATAATTTGGTATAATATAATCGCGAAAATAATCCCTAAGCCGCAGAAAATTCGATAAATGGAATAATAGGAGAGAAGGGAAAAAACTGTTTATTAAATTGGCAGAAATGTACATAACTCTATTTCCTGTAATACTTGCAGGTATATTTAATATGATTTGGTGCAAATTGCCTGTGTGCAATTTTATGAAAAAGCCCATCGATGGCGGAGTTCTTGTATGGGACAAAAGAAGATTGTTTGGTGATAATAAAACCTGGAAGGGATTTATTGGAATGATTCTTGGAGGAGCTGTTCTTACAATTCTCTGGGGATTGATTTGTGAAACTAGTACATTTCTTACCGTACATAATTACATATATATAACAAGAGAAAACACTATCCTTTATAATGCTGTTATGGGTGTATTGTTTGGCATTGCATATGCTATTTTTGAACTCCCGAACAGTTTTATAAAAAGAAGAATGGATATTAAACCCGGTAAGACAACTGGGGGTTTTAAAAAAGTACTGTTTATTTTTATGGATCAGGCCGATTCAATATTTGGGTGTGTGTTAGTAGTTTGTATTGTTTATTCAATGTCAATACAATTCTACTTTGCCTATGTATTGGTTGGTGCATTAACACACATTATTTTAAACATGTTGCTGTATTTAGTTAAACTAAGGAAAAACATGTTTTAGGGGGATAAAGGATGCTTGTTAGTTTAAGCAGTTATGCTAAGGCGGACAAGGTAGGAAATAAAGCACAGTCGCTTATGAAGCTAAGGAATAATGGATTCTGTGTGCCTGATGGCTTTGTGCTTGATAGCGATACCTATGATGAAGTAATAAGAGAAAGTGGATTAGCCGGAAAAATAAATGAATTATCGTCTAAAATTAATAAGGATAATATAAGGACAATAAGTAGTGAAATTATAAAACTGTTTGATAAAATAGATCTTACCCATGATGTTATATCTGAAATATCCAAGCTTCTTCAAATTAAAAAATATGCGGTGCGTAGCAGCGGCCTGAAGGAAGACCTTGCAGGCTTTGCTTTTGCAGGACAATACCGTACTTTTTTAAATGTTGAAGGAATCGATGACATCTGCAAGTCAATTATAGGATGCTACAAGTCTATGTATACAGAGGGAGTATTATCTTATCTAATTGATAATGGGCTGGGTGTCAGCGACATGAAAATGGCAGTTGTCGTTCAGGAAATGGTTGAAGCAGATATAAGCGGCATAGCATTTACGGTAAATCCTTTAAGCGGCAATGATAAAGAAATTGTAGTGGAAGTAGCAGAAGGGCTTGGCGAAGAGATTGTAAGCGGCAAGGTAAATCCGGAATGCTATTTATATAACTGGTTTGATGATAAGGAAGTTTATGAAAAGACCAATAAGCTTTTGACAAGAGAAAAGTTTTTGAAGCTTGCAAAAAAGGCCTTGGATATTCAGATGCTATACGGATTTCCATGTGATATAGAGTTTGCTGTTAAGGATAATGAAATATATTTTGTCCAAGCCCGTGCCATAACAAAAATAATGTATTCAGGCATAAAGGATCAGTGGACAACTGCTGATTTTAAGGATGGCGGAGTATCAGCCAATGTCTGCACTCCCTATATGTGGAGCCTTTATGAATTCATTTGGGAATATACCCTTAAGAAGTTTGTGTTTGATTCAAAAATCCTCAACAAGAGTGAATGGCGTAAGGCTGGGGATATGTTTTTTGGACGTCCTTACTGGAATTTGAGTGTTGTAAAAACAGCCATGTCAAAGGTTCCTGGATATAAGGAAAGAGAATTTGATAATGATCTTGGTGTTATGCCCACTTATGAAGGTGATGGAAATGTTACAAAGATAACACCTAAAACCTTATTGGGAATACTCAGAATGGCTATAGCACAGAAGAAAATAGTAGCAGATAGAAGTAAAAATGCACAGAAACTTAAAACTGAGCTTTTAGATAAATATTTTAATTATATAAATAGTTTTAAGAATGAAGAAAAGCTTGATGATTTGGAATTTATATGGTACAAGCTTGTTAAGGAAGACTACCTCCTAAGTGAAAGTACGTATTTCTGGCAGATTTTCATTAATACAGTCAATCAGTCACTATTTAAGGATAATTTGCTTAAGTTTGTAAGCAGCGGAGAGTATTTTAATCTTATTGGAGGGCTTGATAACATATCTCATTTGCTTCCTTTTTACTATATGTGGGATATATCAAGAAAGATTATTGCAGATAAAAAAGCGTATGCCTTTTGGAGTGACAGTAAGGTATCGGTAATTAAAAAGGCATATGATGAAAACAGCAATGAAAACTATATACCAAAGCTTGCTGAGTTTATTAATTTGTATGGCTATCATTCAGAAAAAGAGCTTGATGTAACGTATCCATGTTACTGTGAAGATGTGGAAAGCGTTATTAAAATGTTTAAGGAAACAGTTGCATTAGATGACAGTCTAAGTCCAGAAAGTGACAGAAAACATCAGGTAGAGGTTTTTGAAAAACAGAAACAGAAGTTAAAAGAACAGCTTGGTAAAAAGAAATATTTGAAGGTTGAAAAAAGTATAGTTAAAATGCGAAGCATGTTATGGTGGAGAGAGGAATTCAGGGATATTTCCACAAGATTTTATTATATAATACGTATTTTCACAATGAAGCTTTCAAAAGCCTATGTTAAATCAGGAATCTTAAGCTGTGAAGATGACATTTGGTATACAAAGATAGAAGACGTTTTTGAATTTATTGACAGGAAAATTACCCAAGAGGATTTACGGAATATCATAGCAAGGAATAGAAAGTATTATCAGTCCTTCCAGAACTTCTTAAGTGAAAATGAAATTGGAGCTGCATTTAATATAGCTTCTATAAAAGGCAAAAAGATGTCCGGTGGGATAAAGGGAATCGGCTGCAATAATGGGACGGTGACAGGGCCTGCAAGAGTAATTAATAGTCTTGCAGAAATAGATCGCCTTCAAGTAGGAGATATCCTTGTGACAAGGTTTACCGACACTGGTTGGACAAGCAAATTTGCCATTCTAAAAGGAATTGTTACCGAATATGGCGGAATATTGTGCCATGCGGCCATTGTTTCGAGAGAATATGGAATTCCCTGCGTGGTATGTACCAATGATGCAACAAAGCTTATAAAAGACGGAAGTACAATAACGATAAACGGAACCACTGGAGAAATAACTGTAGAAAAGGAATAGTTATGTTTATAGGAAAATACAACAAATCAGTAATACTTACTTATATAGGTGTGGCACTAGCGGTCATGGGGATTTATTTTTCATTTACTCAAAATATCCCTTATGCAATGCTGTGCCTTGCAATCAGTGGGGTATGCGATCTTTTTGACGGGATGGTTGCAAGACACTGTAAACGAACAGAGGAAGAGAAATTGTTTGGGGTAGAAATAGATTCTCTTGCGGATATGATGGGGTTTGTAGCGTTACCGATAGCTTTATGCTGTGGAATAGGTTTAACTAAATGGTATAATGTGGTGATTTATATAGTGTATACATTAGCTGCTATATCAAGATTAGGCTACTTCAATATAGCTATCAAGGAATCAGGCACAGAATCGCCTGTCAAATATTATACCGGCTTACCGGTAACTTTTGCGGCCCTTATATTTACAACCTTCTGGTTTTTTAGTTTCATACTTAAAGCGAGTACTTTTGCAGCTATATATAGTTTATTGATGTTAATCATGGCATTGTTATACATACTTAAAATTAGAGTGCCAAAACCACGTGGAGTTGCTTATATAATTTTGGGTTTGGCTGCAATCGTAGTATGTTGTGCCATTATGCTTGTAGGGTAAAGGGAAAATTAAATGGGTGTAAATATCTATAATCGTGAGACTAGAAGCTTGTACCAGGAGAAGCAATTTAAGGACGGGCAGTTAAAGTTTTTATATAATACTATTTTAGGGCGGATTATTTTAAGAGTATTTATTTCAGGTAAATGGTATTCAAGGTATAATGCAAGGAAAAATGACAGCAGCAAGTCCATTGCAAAAATCCAGCCGTTTATAGCGGAATACGGAATTGATATGGCACAATACCAGAAAAGGGAATATAAGTCTTTCAATGATTTTTTCATAAGAACAATAATTCCCGAGAAAAGACCTATCCCCAGGGATGAAAGTATATTGCCTTCGATTGCGGATTCCAAGCTTATGTATTACAAAATTGAAAAAGACCTTAGCATTAAAATAAAAAATAGCATTTATACCGTTGAAGAACTCATACAGGATAGGGAACTTGCCGAGGAATACAGCGGCGGAATATGCCTTGTATTCCGGCTTACAGTGGATGATTATCATCACTATTGCTATTGTGATGACGGTAAAATGTTATTCAGTAAACACATTAGCGGCAGACTGCATACTGTAGGACCCATTTCTGCAAAAAGGCATAAGGTGTATTGTGAAAACAGCAGGGAGTACTCGGTCCTTGATACAAAACATTTTGGAAAAGTAGTGCAGATGGAAGTAGGTGGACTTTTAGTTGGCAAGATCGTTAACAATTTAAAAGCATCATTTAAAAAGGGTGAGGAAAAGGGCTGGTTTGAAATGGGAGGGTCCACAATAGTATTGCTTTTAAAAGAAACCGCAGTAAATATTGATGAGGACATAGTTTCAAATTCTGCTAAAGGTATAGAAACAAAAGTGAAGTACGGTGAGAGAATAGGGGAAAGAATATGCTAAAAAGACTTTCTATATACTTTAAAGAGATGTATCCCATAGTTCCAAGACTTATTCTTGGAACTATAATATTCCTTGAAATATATTTTATTCTGCTTTTAAACTATGGAATAACTGATTTCTCAATCGGAATAGCAGAATTTGTCGGAAGCTTTACCATTTTTAGCTTTCTACTTATGCTGCGAATTGCAGATGATTTCAAGGATTATGAAACAGACAAAAGATTATTCCCGGAAAGGCCTTTACCATCAGGACGTGTGCATAAAATTGACTTGAAAATATTTGTTACAATTTTGATCATAGTAACATGTATCTTGAATTTCATATTTATGAATAATATATGGTTTTTTCTCTTTTTATATGTATACGGCTGGCTGATGTCTGTTTGGTTTTTTAAAAAACATAAAATTCAAAAAAGCCTACCCTTAGCACTTGTTACGCATAACCCTGTACAATTGATTATGAATATATACATAATATCATTTACATGTATAAAGTATAATTTGTATCCATTTACTCTAACAAGTTTTCTTGTCGCATTTACTCTGTATTTTCCAGCACTTATATGGGAAATATCCCGTAAAATCCGTGCTCCAAAGGATGAGACGGAATATACTACATACTCAAAATTGTTTGGATATAAAAAGTCTACTAGATTTGTTCTTATACTGACATTGGTTGATATATTGACAAATTTCCTTCTGGTGTACAGGTTAAACAGAATAGCAATTGGTGTATTGTTCATAAATGTAGCGTGGATGACATGGAAGTTTATTTCATTTATGAAGGATCCTACTCAATATAAAATAGTAGATAAGGTTGAGAGATATACATATATACAGGAATCCACCATGATTCTGGTTGTAGTGGTTTATCTAATTGTGGGGTACATCTGATGAAAATGGTTACTCAGGATAATATTAAAAATTATATAGTGGGTAAAAAGGCACATAATTTGTTTTTGGCAAAGTCTTATGGAATTCCTGTGCCAGAACTTTTTGCTATTTCTCATAAAGACTTGGAAAGTAACGAAATGGCAAGCTGCGTTAATAAATATTTAGAAGAAAATTTTTCCGCGGAGCAGTTGTTTTCTGTTCGTTCTGCAGCATTATCGGAGGATGGGGCGGAAAACTCATTTGCCGGACAGTTTGATACATTTTTGAATGTGCCGGTTAATTTAGTGGTTGAAAAAATAAATAAATGCAGGGAGTCGGTCTATAGTGAAAATGTAGCCCTATACTGCAAGCAACAGGGCATAACAGAAGAAATATCCATGAGTGTCATTGTGCAGCGAATGGTTAATGGAGACTATTCAGGTGTAATGTTCACCGCCAATCCCCAGGGACTATTAAATGAATCGGTAATTGTAATTGGTGAGGGAAGCGGGGATGGTGTAGTTGAGGAAAAGGTTCCGACAACATCATACTATTATAATAATACAGACAGGTTGTACTATTATGAAAGTATGGAAGGCTCACCTGTAATAGGTAGGGAAGTAATTGAAGAGCTTATTGGCTATAGTGATAAATTAAAAGGGCTATTTGGAGAGTATTTAGATATTGAGTTCACAATTAAAAACGGACAAATCTATATACTTCAGATTAGACCCATAACAACCTTAAAGATTTTGAAAACCACTATTTTGGATAACAGCAATATTGTAGAAAGTTATCCCGGGATTACTCTGCCATTGACACAATCATTTATAGAGTTTGCATACTACAGTGTGTTTAAGGGTGTAGCTTTTAGATGCCTGAAAAATAAAAAAATGGTTGAAAAGTATGATTCGGTTTTTAGACAGATGGTGGGAAGTGCAAATGGAAGAGTCTATTATAAAATCAGTAACTGGTATACTGTGATAAAGTTTCTCCCCTTAAGCAAAAAAATTATTCCGATATGGCAGGAAATGATGGGTGTATCCAATAAGGAGCACGATGATGAAAAAAACAATATATCGGTAATTCAGCGGATAAGAGTATATTTTAACGCTATCTATGAAGCGTTTCATGTTCAAAAAGGTATGGAAAAGCTCAATGCCAGCTTTGACCGAATTGAAAAACTATTTTGTGAAAATTATCATGAAGATATGAAAAATAGGGAATTAGTAAATTTATATAATGCAATAGGCGATGCGGTATTAAAGGATTGGGATATTACCCTTTTAAATGACATGTACGGCTTCGTTTTTACAGCACTACTAAAAAGGAAACTAAAGCAAATTGGTATTAAAAACTACGAGCAGGAAACAAATCAGTATATTTCCGGAATAACCAATATCGAAAGCATGAAGCCTGTTAGAGAGCTGGTGGCATTAGCCAAAATGGCTGTTGATGAAGGATGGATAAAGAGACTTGAAGCTCTTCATAATGACCTTATGTTAAAAGAATTTATGGCATTAAACCAAAGTGACTTTACAAATAGATTTATTAATTATCTAAGGCTATATGGGGATAGGATGACAGAGGAACTGAAATTGGAAACTAAGACCTTCCGCTCTAATCCCAAGCTGTTGGTTGATAAAATAGTAGAGTATGGAAAAGACATAGAAAAACTAAATAATTTATACAATACTCTTAAATGTAAGGATACAAGGGTATCTGTCAAATTTTCAGACAATATTCCTAAGAGAAAGGTAAGATCTGTAGAAAGACTTAGCCGACGTGCAATGCAGGGAATTAAAAACCGTGAAATATCAAGACTTAACCGAAGCCGTATTTATGGGATGGTAAGGACTATATTCCTGACAATAGGAAGCAATATGGTAAAGGAAGGGTCATTGGAAAAAAAAGAAGACATATTTTATTTGAGAACAGAAGAGATATTTGATTACATAAAAGGCGGTCTGTATGATTTTCATTCTTTGGTGAGGGAAAGGATGGAAAAATATAAGCAGTTTGAGCAATTACCTCCGTATTCCAGACTAGTTTTTGCCGGAGATGAATTTAATAAAACTGTCAGAAAGGTAAACCAGGCTGAGAATAAACTATGGGATGAGACAATATTAACGGGTACACCTTGTTCCAACGGAGAAGCCAGAGGTGAAGTGCTTGTTATTGAAGATGTTACAAAGGCTAATGATGTAAAGGATAAAATACTTGTTACAAAAATGACTGACCCAGGTTGGGTTTTCTTTCTTACTCTCTCAAAGGGTATAATAGCTGAAAAAGGGTCGCTCTTATCTCATACTGCAATTATTTCGAGAGAATTAGGGATTCCATCTGTAGTCGGGATAAAAGGTATCACCCAAAAGCTAAAAACAGGTGATGTTGTTTATATGAACGGCAGTACCGGTGAGATTAGAATAGAAGGAAGGTAAGAGCCATGGAAATAATATGGTTTGATGATGAAGAAAAATATATTAGAGATTTCCTTACTTTACCTAAAAAGTTATATGGAAAAAGGGATCTTATGCAAAATAAAAGCGAGGAGCATAAACTTCTAACAGGAAAGCATGTTCTTAATAAATACTTTAAATTGTATAAGATGTGTGCATATAAAAATGGAGAAATAGCCGGAAGGCTTGCATTGACAAAATATCCTGACGACAGCATTGCATACATAGGTTTTTTTGAATGTATAGATGATATAAAGTGTGCAAGTGAAATGTTTGCAGCTGCAGATAAATTAGCTAAAGATAACGGTATGCCTAAAATGGTTGGACCTGTAGATGCCAGCTTTTGGATTAAATATAGATTGAAAGTAAATCTTTTTGAGCGTCCGCCATACACATCTGAACCCTATAACAAGGATTATTATTTGAAGCTGTTTATAGAGAGTGGTTTTGCAATTGAAGAAAGCTATGTTTCAAATATATACAGGAAACTTCCCAAAAAGGGGTTTGAAGTAACCAAGTTCAAAGAAAGATATAAGGAATTTTCCGAGAAAGGCTATGAAATAATATCCCCCAATAAAAAAACATGGGATAAAGCAATAGGTGAAGTTTACAAACTCATTATGAAACTGTACAGTAATTTTCCAATATTTAAACATTTAAGTGAAGATGACTTTAAGGAAATTTATTCATCTTATAAAATGATACTAGATATGTCTATGGTTAAAATCGCGTATTATGAGGGTGAGGCTGTAGGATTTTTTATCAGTATGCCCAATTATGGAAACAGGCTGTATGGAAAGATTAATCTGCCCACTTTATTATATATATTAGCGAAGAGAAGAAAATGCTCCGATTATGTTCTTTTGTATATGGGCGTTGATAATAAGCATAAAGGCTTGGGAAAAGCCATGACACAGGTTATTATGGATAATCTTCAAATAAAACAGGCTTCTTCTATAGGAGCACTTATTAAAAAGGGTAAAATTGTTGAACAGTATGTAGAAGAAGCAAGGGAAGACCAGTATGAATATGTATTGTTAAGTAAGGTATGATTAAAGAATACCGGAAGTTATTTCTTTAACATTCTGAATGGGAGATGAAATATGAACAGGACGATTCAGGGAATTTTAAAGGAAGATTATAAAAAGTGGAAAGACAGAGAATATATTTTCACAAGAGTAGATGATATATATAAGGCAAAAACCTTTGGACAAACAATATATGATGTATTAGCGTTTGCAGAAGTGCTTTTGTCTTTTGGACTTCAAAATGAAAACATAGCAGTGTATGGAGAAAACTCCTACGAATGGATGGTATCCGACCTTGCAATAATGGGGTATGTTGGAGCAAACGTTGCTATTGATAAGGAGTGGAAGGAATATTCAGTAGATGATGCAATTAGAAGGACCAATGTGAAGTGCGTTATATACTCAAAAGGTAAAAAAGATATAATAGGTAATTTGAAACCTAAGTATGACATAATTTATATATACATGCAGGAGGATTTCGCGGAGCTTTTGGCAAAAGGGTACCAACTGCTTAAAAATAAACAGGATATATTTGATTTTGATGAGAGAGAATATGATAAAATGTGCAAGATTGTTTTTTCTTCCGGAACTACAGGTATACCTAAGGCGTCCATGCTTACTCAGCGAAATATTCTGTGCGGATGGGACAATCTGTATAAAAGGGCACCTATGATCGATACTGATATATGCTATTTGTTTTTGCCGCTGCACCACACTTATGCGGGACTTTGTAATTTTTTGTTTTCCACTATTTCGGGTATGCAGATATATTTATGCTCGGATACGCGAAAAATGGGGGAGGAACTCCAAATTGTAAAGCCTACGGTTTTTTGTGCGGTTCCCCTTATATATGAACGCTTTTACAAGATTGCTGTCCTAACCGGACAGGATTTAAAGACATTGTTTGGCGGTAACATCAAGTATATGTTTTCGGGAGGAGCCTATTTTGATGAGGATATTCGCAGCGAATACAAAAAGTCAGGCCTTAATATGATGGAAGCCTATGCACTTTCTGAAACATCTTCCATTTTTAGCATCCAATACAGCAACAGCATAAATGTCAAATCTGTGGGAACTATATTTGAAAATATAGTTGTAAAAGTTATAAATCCTGATGAAAACGGATGTGGTGAGTTAGCGGTTAAAGGGGATAATGTGTGCCTTGGTTACTATGGAAATGAAAAGGCAACAAAAGAGGCATTTGATAAAGACGGTTATTTTCATACAGGAGATTTGGGGTATATAGATGAAAATAACGAATTGTATTTGACAGGACGTAAAAAACGAATGATACTGACCGGAAACGGTGAAAATGTAGATCCGAAGGAAATTGAACATTTAATACACCAAAATGCTGAAATTGCTAAAGTAAAGGTGTATGAAGATGGAGGAATAATAAAAGCTACGATATATGTTTGGGACGATGTTGACTTAAATTCTGTTATTGAAAATGTAAATAAATTATTGCCAAAATACAAACAAGTAAAAGAATTTAATATGATAAGGGATTCAATAGATACCAGGTTAAAGTGAGGTTCGGAAGATGGTTCAAGAGCTCTAACCCCGAAACCTCACCTGTGGTTTTGTTTTTATTCAAATGATTAAACTTGGATGAGAAATAGAATTTTGTTAAACTTGTTTTTGTGCTTATCTGTTAATCTTTTCTATAAAGGTGCCGATAAAATATGTACTTCGATATATTATGTGCCACATTGTAAAATAGGAGCAAATAACACTTTTCATGCAGTTGTTTTTTATAACTGTGGCAAAAAAACATATTAAAATTCATAAGGAAACTAGGGGTAGTTAAAATGATAAAAGAGGCAAGGGAGTTACTTCTTAATATTGCAAGGTGCCAAAATGTAGAGTTATACTATAAGCATAGCAAATGTGTTTGTTCGGAAATTATTAAGACACAAAATAGAAAAAAAGAAAAATTTGTATTACCAGAGCCATGGAATGGGAATCTAGAAACAGCGAAAGTCCTTGTTATAAGTTCAAACCCCTCATTTTCGGATAATGAGATTTTTCCCAAGATGGATTGGCATGACGAAAAAATAATTGATTTTTTTAATAATAGATTCAGTAGTAATTATACTTATATAAGTAAATATAATAGGGTTAGTATAATTAATTTAGATGGTACTCATGGAAAAGCAGAACCTTTCTGGGGTTATATAAGAAACAGGATAGCAGAATTGCTATACAATAATTGCAGTAAATTAGTAAAGCATGGAGAAGACTATTGCTTGACAGAGATCGTGCATTGTAAATCAAAAAACGAGAATGGATTAAATTGTTTAACTATATCTGAGTGCTATAATAAATATTTTAACAAAATTATAAGTCTGTCTAATTGTAAGGTTGTGATTATTGTAGGGAATAAGGCGTTTAAAACGTTGATTACTTCAGGAATTAAGATTAGTGAAGCATTATTAGGAGAAGATGATAAAAAAATCTATTCTGAGGAAGTTGAATTGGAAAATGGCAATAAAAAATTATTTACTTATTTAGATGCACCTGCTTCAGGAAAACCATTAAAAAGTTTCAACAAATTTCCGAAGGAAGAATTGGAAAAGATAAAAAATATTTTACTATAAATATATTTGTGAAAGCATCTATATAAGCTGTTTTACTGGTTATCCTATTGATAATTCTGTTTTTATATAATACAAAAGGCATGTGCTTCTATGGCTTAAATCAAAAGCCATAGAAGCACATGCCTTTTTCACATTTTATATTTTTATCACTCTAAACCATGTTTGTTTGCTTGGTGTTTGGGTAATTATACTATAATAAATGCCAGTTGCTTAAGTACCATATTAACTATTTCTCAAATGCTTTTCTACATTAGCTTAAAATGGTTGCATGTACAATATTTAAACAGTTATTTTGTAGTTTTTTTCGTATATAATGAAATATACTATTAAGTATTATTAAAACCATTAAACTGTATTTAGGGCTTGATTTTGTATTAGTGGCAAAACTAGGATTTGGTTATCTGGTGAAATTATAGGAGGTAAACAAGATGGTAAAAACAAGAGTTTTGACAAGTATTTTAGCTGTTGTAATGACTACATTAGTACTTTTTACAGGATGTGCTCAAACATCGGAATCACAAAATGAAATTAAAATCGGTTTAAATTATGAACTGTCAGGTGCGGCTGCATCATATGGTCAGGATACACTTAACGGTGTGCTTATGGCTATAGATGAAATTAATGCTGCAGGAGGAGTATTGGGCAAAAAAATAACTTATGTGAAGCTGGACAATAAAACAGATCCGGCTGAATCCACAAGTGTAGCAACAAGGCTTGCAACTAAGGAAAATGTATCTATAATATTAGGACCTGCTACAACAGGTGCAACAAAAGCATCTATTCCTGTTGCAGATAAGAATAAAGTGCCTCTGATATCTGCTTCTGCAACTGCCGACGATGTCACTGTTGATGCAAAAGGTGTTAAGGAATATGCATACAGAATATGCTTTAATGACTCGTTTCAGGGAACTGTAATGGCAAACTTCGCATCGAAAAATCTTAATGCGAAAAATGCAGTAGTCCTCATGGATAATTCAAGTGACTATGGAAAAGGACTGGCAAAAAACTTTACAGATACTTTTGCAAAGAATGGCGGGACCATAGCAGCTCAGGAAGCATTTGTAAAAGATGAAAAGGATTTTAGTGCTATTCTTACAAAGATCAAGGATAAAAACTTTGATATTTTGCTTATTGCAGGCTACTATAACGAGGCTGGGCTTATCATTAAGCAGGCTAGGGCTTTGGGAATAGATAAACCGGTACTTGGAGGAGATGGTCTTGATTCTCCTGTCTTAGGTGAATTAGCTGGAAAAACTGCTTTAAACAAGGTTTATTTTTCAAACCATTATTCCTCACTTGATAAAGATCCTGTGATTGTTAAGTTTATGGAAGAATTTAAAAATAAGAACAACAAAGATCCAAATGCTTTCAACGCCCTTGGATATGACCTTGGATATTTTGCTGCTGATGCTATTAAAAGAGCTAACTCATCTGAGCCAGGTAAAATAAAGGAGGCGCTTGACAACACGACAGATTTCAAAGGTGTTACAGGAAAGTTCAGTATTGACAAAAACCATAACCCTGTAAAAACTGCAGTGGTTATAGAACTAAAAGACGGGGTGCAATCTTCGTCTGTAAAAGTTGAACCATAAAAAATATAATATCTCTTATTTTAAATTGTTTATTTGGAAATATAAGAATTAAGTGGGAAGATAGTTCTCTCACATAATTCTTATATGGCTGTTTGATGATATAAAAATTTTAAAGGGGGAGAGTGAGGAATGTGACAGAATTTTTACAGCAAATAGTAAACGGATTATCACTCGGCAGTATATATGCATTGATTGCCTTGGGATACACAATGGTGTATGGAATTATAAAACTTATAAATTTTGCTCATGGCGACATCTATATGATTGGGGCATATGTTGGATTTATTTGTATAACAAGTATAGGGTTTGGATTTTTACCCGCTCTTATTATTGCGATGATTTTTTGTGCCATGTTGGGCGTAATTATAGAAAAAGTAGCATATAAACCCCTGAGAAATTTTTCAAGGATATCAGCATTGATTACTGCCATAGGCATATCATTACTCCTGGAATATGTAGTCATGTTTTTTGCAAAAGCGGATGTTAGAGCATTTCCGGCAGTTTTGCCGGAAACGAGCAGGGAACTTTTTATGGGGGTAAAAATCACAGATAAGCAAAGTATTCTGCTTTTTATAACAATATTTTTAATGGTGCTTTTACAGTTTATTGTAAGAAAAACAATGATGGGAAAAGCAATGAGAGCAGTTTCCATGGATAAGGATGCTGCACAGCTTATGGGAATTAATGTGGATAGGACTATTTCCTTTACCTTTATACTTGGTTCTTCACTTGCAGGAGCAGCGGGTGTTTTAGTTGGTGCTTTTTACAACTCTATTGACCCTTTTATGGGAATAATGCCTGGACTTAAAGCCTTTGTTGCTGCGGTGCTTGGCGGTATAGGAATAATTCCGGGGGCACTGGTTGGCGGTTTTTCAATTGGAGTTATAGAGACACTGATAAGCGGATATGGAAACTCATTATATAAAGACGCAGTTGCCTTTGCAATACTGATTTTAGTTCTTTTAATTAAACCCTCTGGACTATTTGGCAAGAATATCCGTGAGAAAGTGTAGGTGAGGCAGAATTGAATAAAATATTTAATGTAAAGAATATAAAAACTGCTGCAGGTGTTATTGGACTTTATGGTGCAGTACAGCTTCTGATAATGTTTAATATTTTGAGTGATTATTACCAAATCACCATTGCACTAATCTGCATTAATATAATACTGGCAGTCAGCCTTAATTTGATCACAGGTTTTACTGGACAGTTTTCTCTGGGACATGCAGGATTTATGTCAATAGGTGCATACTCTAGTGCTCTTATTACAATTAATATGACTCAGGAATATTCATTCTTTATTGGTATTGCTGCAGGTGCTCTTTTTGCAGCTGTTGTAGGACTTCTAATTGGAATACCTACGTTAAGGCTGAAGGGAGATTATCTGGCAATAGCAACATTGGGAATGGGAGAGATTATTAAAATTATAGTATTGAATTTAGGCTTTACAGGTGGAGCAGCAGGCCTTAGCGGTATACCTCAATACACCAACTGGACATGGCTTTTTATATTTACAGCAGGCACAGTAATAATAGTAAAGAATTTTATTGATTCATCCCATGGAAGAGCATGCAAATCTATTAGGGAGGATGAAATAGCCTCAGAAGCTATGGGGATTAACACAACAAAATATAAAGTGCTTGCTTTTGTAATAGGAGCATTTTGTGCAGGTATTGCAGGTGCGTTGTATTCCAGCTATTTTTACTTTATAAAACCTGATATGTTCGGTTTTTTAAGGTCAATTGATATACTTGTAATAGTTGTTATTGGCGGAATGGGAAGTATTAGGGGTTCAATAATATCTGCTATACTTTTAGCTGTTGTATCCCTTTATCTGCAGGATTTTCCTGAGATCAGAATGATTTTATACTCATTGATACTTGTAATAGTCATGATTGCAAGAGAGAAATTCAAGAATAAAAAAATAAAATTCAACGGCTTTCCATGGAAAAAGCCTGAGAAGATGGGGACGTGAGGTGACATGATGGCAATACTAACAGTTAAAAATCTTACAAAATCATTTGGAGGCTTAACTGCAGTTTCCAATGTCAATATGGAGCTCCAGAAAGGTGAACTGGTGGGCCTTATTGGACCTAATGGTGCAGGGAAGACTACTTTCTTCAATCTTCTTACAGGGGTATATGAACCAAGTTCTGGTAGTGTTGAGCTTGACAATGGAGAAAAGGCTAAAAAGATAAGTGGGTTAAAGCCTAATGCCATTACCAATATGGGAGTTGCCAGAACATTTCAGAATATAAGGCTTTTTAAGGATTTGAGTGTAATGGATAATATCCGTATTGCTATTCACAAAAATGTTAAATACGGCGTTATATCTTCTTTTTTCAGGCTGCCTTCGTTTTACAGGGAGGAAAAAGAAATAGCTGAGGAAGCAGAGAAACTCCTCAAAATATTTGGACTTGAATCTAAAAAGGATGAACTTTCCAAAAATCTCCCCTATGGGGAACAAAGAAGGCTTGAAATAGCAAGGGCACTTGCTACCAAACCAACAGTTCTACTACTGGATGAGCCGGCTGCAGGAATGAATCCCAATGAGACTTTAGAACTTACAGATTTGATAGAATGGATAAGGAAGGAATTTAAGCTTACAATACTTCTTATTGAGCATGATATGTCATTGGTTATGAAGATATGTGAAAGAATCTATGTTTTAGATTACGGCATGATAATAGCAAATGGTAAACCCCAAGAGATAAAAAGCAACAAGAGAGTAATTGAGGCTTACCTGGGGGAGGAGGTTTCCTGATGCTTGAAATAAAAAATCTGGATGTTTATTATGGAGTAATCCATGCACTTAAGGATATATCTATACAGGTAAATGAAGGTGAAATTGTAACGCTTATTGGTGCAAACGGTGCAGGTAAGACTACAACACTAAGGACCATATCAGGACTTATAAAACCTAAGAATGGAACAATATTATTTAATGGTGAGAATATCAAAGATATAAATGCACAGGAGATAGTTAAAAAGGGTCTTTCCCACGTACCGGAAGGAAGGCATGTTTTTTCGGATATGACTGTTCTGGAAAATTTAGAGCTGGGTGCTTATTTAAGAAGAGATAAAAAGAATATAAAGGAAGATATGGCAAAGGTGTATTCCAGGTTTCCGATACTGGAGAAGAGGCTTAAGCAAAATGCCGGTACATTAAGCGGAGGTGAGCAGCAAATGCTTGCAATTGGAAGGGCTTTAATGTCAAGGCCAAAACTCTTGCTTATGGATGAACCGTCCATGGGATTGGCACCTCTTTTGGTAAAAGAGATATTTTCTATCATTGAGGATATAAACAAACAGGGAACTACCATTCTTCTTGTTGAGCAAAATGCACACATGGCACTTTCCATAGCTCACAGAGCTTACGTTCTTGAAACCGGAACCATAGTGCTTAAAGGAACCGGAAAAGAATTAGCTCAGAGTGAAGAAATAAAAAAAGCATATTTGGGAGGTTGATTTTATGTATGTAAAAAGCAAGATGACTTCCAACCCGTATACCATATCCCCTGATGCAACTATAGCTGAGGCTCTGGAATTAATGAGGCATAATGGAATAAGAAAGTTGCCGGTAGTAAAGGGTGAGGAATTGGTTGGTATTGTTACTGAACGTGAAATGCTGGAAGTTTCGCCTTCAAAGGCTACTACACTAAGTGTTTTTGAGGTGAACTATCTTTTGGGAAAAACTAAAGTATCCCAGGTGATGACAAAAGATGTAGTAACAATAACAGCTGACTCACTTTTAGAAGAGGCGGCTCTGTTGATGAGGGATAACAACATAAGTACACTCCCAGTATTAGTAGGAGAAAAGCTTTGTGGAATTATAACCGAAACCGATATATTTAATGCATTTATTGAATTAATGGGTTTTAGTGATATAGGTGCCAGAATTGCCGTTGAGGCTCAAGATTCCCCGGGTATCCTTGCCGACATCACCCATGTTATAAAAGAATACGGTGTTAATATAACGCATATTGCAATCTATGGGGGAGAGTCGGGCTCCAGCGATGTTGTAATAAGGGTAAATACCCAAAATACTGATGAGATGGTTAAAACCCTTGAAAATCACGGGTATAAGGTTATTTCCGTTTTGAAGAACAATCCGGTTTAAGTGTCTAAAAACTAAACTTATAATTTTAATTTTAAAATAAAACAGACAAATTCGTTAATTAATGATATAATAAGATGATTACAAAAATAGGAAGTGTGCTTCTCGTTTTGGGTAGTGGTCTTATAATCTGACTATTACTCATTAATACTTATGTATTGCGAAGAGTGGATTACTTTGTTAATCCACTCTTTTATTTATATCTAGGGAATTATGGTGTGTTCTGTGCCGATAACTACCAAGATGTCTGAAGTTAGTTTTATAAATTAGAGAGGATGATAAATAATGATTGATCCATCAATGAGTTCGTTGCTTGAGAAGGTTGACAGCAGATATACCTTATGTATCCTAGCGGGTAAAAGAGCAAGGCAATTGACAGACGGTGCACATAAGTGTACAAAGTGTAGTTCCAATAAAACTGTAACTATCGCAGTTAATGAGATAAGTGAGGATAAGATAACCTACGTAAGGACAAAAGTTGGGATTAAGTAGTATTTATAGAATAAAAATCTTTAAAATGATATTGGGTAATTTGCGTTATTTCGTAATAAAAGTGGACACAATTTACTAAGGACTGATAAAAAAATTGCTTCCGATTTTGAGCATGGACCATCGGAGCTTTGCTGCTTGGCAGGGGTACGATAGATGTAAATAATAAAATGAGAAAGGCGGTAGTTTGATGTCATTTAAAAACCCAGATAGGCTAAAGAAAAAGAAGAATATTGTTAAGAAAATTACCAGAAAGTCAAAGGTCACAGGAAAACCTAATTCGGGTAAGAAGCCATAATATAGTTAAGAAGATAGAGGAGAAAAAATGTCATTTGATAAATTAAATCTTATTTCGCCAATTCAAGAGGCATTAAAGATAGAAGGATATACAAAACCTACTGAAATACAGATGCAAGCTATTGCGCCACTGCTTGAAGGAAAAGACTTGCTTGGATGTGCTCAGACTGGCACTGGGAAGACAGCAGCATTTGCTATTCCAATATTGCAGAATCTTTCCAAATTGCAAATAGATAAAAAAGATCCAAAAACTATTAAGGCATTAATATTAACTCCGACACGTGAGCTGGCACTTCAAGTTGGAGATAGTTTTACTGCTTATGGACGAAATTTAGGTCTAAAAATTGGTGTTATATTTGGTGGAGTGTCACAAAATCCTCAGACAGACATGCTAAAGCAAGGGATAGACATTCTTATTGCAACTCCGGGTAGGTTGCTTGATCTGATGAACCAGAAATATATAAACTTGCATCATATAAAATTTTTTGTACTTGATGAAGCAGATCGGATGCTGGACATGGGGCTTGTAGCTGATGTGAAAAGAATCATATCACACTTGCCTAGAATAAGGCAGACAATGTTATTCTCAGCAACAATGCCAAGAGAAATATCAAAGTTGGTAGATTCTATTTTAACAGATCCTGTAAAGGTAGCGGTTACCCCTATTTCATCTACAGTTGATATTATTGAGCAGGCAGTATATTTTGTCGAGAAAAAACAAAAGAAGTTTCTGCTTATTCACTTGTTAAAGGATAAATCAATTACATCTGCACTTGTGTTTTCACGAACAAGACATGGAGCAGATAAAATCGTAAAAGATCTTACAAAGGCAGGGATACGGGTCCAAGCTATTCATGGGAATAAATCACAGATGGCAAGGCAACAGGCCTTAAGTAATTTCAAGGCTAAAAAGACAAGGGTTTTAGTAGCCACAGATATAGCTGCGAGAGGTATCGATGTGGAAGAATTGTCTCATGTAATTAATTTTGACCTACCTAATATACCTGAGACATATGTTCATAGGATTGGGCGTACAGGAAGAGCGGGATTAGGAGGGGTTGCACTTTCATTTTGTGATAGAGATGAAAAACCCTACTTAAAAGATATCCAAAAACTGATATCCAAGACTATACCTGTAATCCAAGATCATCCCTATCCTTTAAGCTCAGCAGCAGAGGAGAATAAGGACATAATAAAGAAAACTGAGGTTGCAAAAAGCAGTAAGTCTTGTTACTTCAGAAAAGAAAAGCGTAAGGAAACAGGTAGAAAACTGATTGCCCAAAGAGGAAGATAACTGTAGCATTATAATGAGTCATATAAAATATGGTAGTATAAACAATAATTAACGGAATATATTTAAAAATAAGTTACACAATTTCACCTAGCAATGATATAATAAGGTGATAACAAAAATAGGAAGAGTGTGCTTCTCGTTTTGGATAATGGTTTTGTTTACAGCTTAACTATAATTCGATTAATACTTAATTGTTGCGAAGAGTGGATTACTTTGTTTATCCACTTTTTGGTTTTATAAGGACATAAATAAACACACATATAAGTTTAAAAAATATTAATGGAGGTGTTTTATATTAGAAAAAATGAATTGCCAATGAATGATGAGATTAGAGACAGAGAGGTTCGACTTATTGATGATGATGGGGCTATGCTAGGAGTTATGGCGTCAATGGATGCACAAAAACTGGCGATTTCAAAGAACCTGGATCTTGTAAAAATAGTACCAAACGCTGTACCGCCAGTATGCAAAATCATGGATTATGGCAAATGTATGTATGAAAAGACCAAGAAAGATAAGGAAGCAAGGAAAAATCAGAAGGTCGTTTCAATTAAGGAAGTAAGGGTGTCTGCAAAAATTGAAGAACATGATTTTGATTTTAAAGCAAAAAGTGCATATAAATTCTTACAAGATGGTAATAAGGTAAAAGTCAGCATAAGATTTCGAGGCAGGGAAATGCGATTTACAGTAGCGGGCAAAGAGGTGCTTCAAAAATTTGCTGATGCAGTTATAGACGTTGGAACCATCGAAAAGCAACCCATGCTGGAAGGAAAAAATATGATAATGATATTGAATCCTAAAAAACAATAAGGAGAATTTATATATGTACCATTGGGGAGGAAAGAGCTTAAAAATAGGTAACTTGACAGCGAGGCTGCCAATTATTCAAGGTGGAATGGGAATTGGGGTCTCGTTGAGCGGACTTGCATCAGCAGTTGCAAATGAAGGCGGTATAGGTGTTATCTCAACGGCTGCTGTTGGGATGATGGAAACTGACTTTTCAACTAACTATCTTGAGGCAAATATAAGGGCACTTAGAAAAGAAATAAGGAAGGCTCGAGAGTTAACTAAAGGAATTATAGGTGTAAATATCATGGTAGCCCTGTCAAACTTTGCAGATATGGCTAAAACGGCTATAGAGGAAGGTGTCGATATAATATTCTCTGGAGCTGGGCTGCCGCTTAATCTCCCTTCATTTTTAAAAGAGACAAAGGACACAAAACTTGTTCCAATTGTTTCTTCAGCAAGAGCTGCAAGTATCATTGCCAAAAAGTGGCTGGAAAAATATAAATATGCTCCTGATGCTATTGTTGTTGAAGGGCCTCTGGCAGGAGGGCACCTGGGATTTAAAATTGAGCAAATCAAAGATCCGGATTTTAAACTGGAAAAACTGGTGTCTGAAGTGATCATTGAAGCTAAAAATATTGAAGACAAGGCAGCCAAGCCAATTCCTGTAATAGCTGCAGGCGGCATATATACTGGTGAAGATATATATAAATTTATTCACCTTGGAGCTTCAGGTGTGCAGATGGCAACACGCTTTGTTACTACTGTAGAGTGTGATGCTTCCTTAGAATTTAAAAATACCTATATTGAATGTTCAGAAAATGATATTGGAATCATAAAGAGTCCTGTAGGTATGCCTGGAAGAGCAATAAAAAATGAGTTTTTATATGATGTAGAAGCAGGAAGTAAAAAACCATATAAATGTCCATATCATTGTATTTCCACTTGTAAATATGAATCGAGTCCCTATTGTATAGCTCTTGCATTAATAAATGCAAAAAGAGGAAAGATGAAATATGGATTTGCTTTTGCAGGTGAAAATGCTTATAGGGCTGAAAATATTGTTTCTGTTGAGGAATTAGTAAAATCTCTTGTTGAAGAATATAATAGTTCTATAAAAACTTGATGCTTTAGAATATAATGTTATCGAATGCATATAAATGTCTTGAAAGTTTTTTGGAACTATGTTATACTAATGAAGTAAATTACTATATAAAATGGATTATTTATTGAATACAACTCTCCTGAATTCTTTGGAGCGGGTAGTTAGGAAATTATATGATCCAAATAATTGAGGAGGTATAGTAAATATGGCAGATAAAGTTTTAGGTTGCAAAGATTGTAATACAGAATTCATTTTTAGCGAAAGTGAACAGGCTTTTTATAAAGAAAAGGGATTCGATAATGAACCACAAAGATGCCCTGACTGCAGAAGAGCAAGAAAGCAGCAGAGAAGCAACAATAATAGAGGCGGTTTTGGTGGAAATAGAAGCTTTGGGAATAGATGGTGATGATAAGGAGAGTTAAACTCTCCTTTAATTTATGTAATGAATGATTAGAATTTTAATTGTTCATTACTACTTGCCCTGATAATGGCAATATAATATTAAAGCATGTTCCTTTACCTTCTTGAGATTCAAACCATAAATCTCCTCCAAAGCGTTTGATTGTAGAAAATGACATATATAGTCCCAGGCCTGTACCCTCAGTACCTTTGGTTGTAACCATCTCTTTAAATAACTTTTCCTGAATACTCTTACTTATACCACCGGCAGAATCTTTTACCGTTATCATAATATCTTTTTCCACTTTTTTAATATCCAGATTAATAACACCTTCCAGACCTTTATATGCTTCTACTGAATTTGTAATTAAATTATTTAATACCTGAATTAAAACATTCATATCACCACTAATAACCAAATCACTTTCAATATAATTATTGATTAATAGCTGACAACCTTTATTTCTTGCAACATTTAATAATAGTATTTCTATGTCTTTTACCAAATCATTTAATTTGAAATCATTTTCCTTAGGATTATTTAAACTTAAAGTTTGTCCTCTAACTGCAGATATAATATCGTTCATATATTTACATTGTGGCTTTACTTTTTGAATCCATTCGATCATTTCATCAGCAATTTCACTATGGTCATCTTTCGTAACTGTTTCATCGAAAATTGAATCCTTATATTCATTTATAAGGTCTTCCAACTTAACTGTTATGCCAGATATAACCATTATTGGAGTTTTTAAATTATGAGAGATACCTCCAATCAATTGTCCTAGTCCTGCTAGTTTATCTGAGTGAATTAACTTGTCTTGAGTTAACTTCAATTCCTTCATGTTTTCTTCAAGCTTATCATGCAGCATTTTTAATTTTTTATTCTGCTCCTCATAATTTACAATCAATTTAACACCTAAAGAAAGAATTATACCATTAATGAATAATAAACCCACAAAAGAGGTAAATTGGTCAGAACTTAATGCTGGGAAAAAAGTAACTGGAGATATTAAATACATTGCTAAATTCAGAATTACTGCTATAGATGTAGTAAATAAAAGATATATGTAATCAGCGCATATCATGGCTGACACTAAAATTGTGAATGAAACATAAGTATTATCAATGGAACCATGCTGAAAATATGTTGTTACAGGTAAGGATAAATATGCAAATGTTGAGTATAAATACTTCTTTTTACTTGTGGGTATTATTTTTGAACAGTATATAAATATTGTAATACCCATATCTAAGAGCATCAATGTAGAGGTGACTGTTTTGCCTTTTAATCCCATGTCTGCAAATAATGATATTATTAATGAAAATATATACGAACCAATAACTAATAGAAATAAATAAAAATTACCTTTCTTTTGTATTTCATGCAGGGATGAATTGTCATTAATATATTTCATATTTACTTATCTCCGCTTAAATTTATTTTTTGTTACGTATATATTTATTTGTCAAAGGATTAATGTCAATTTTCCTGATATATATATCGTCAATTTGAAAAGAAACCTTTATGTTGTAGCTGTTAGTATTTACCACAATACGACAAAAAAACTATAAATAATTGTTATTTATATAAAGAATAATTAAACCTTATCACAAAGAGCATGAAAGGAGGGATTATAAAAAAGCAAGACAATTATTTGTAAAATATTAATATTTTAAAAGGGGGAAGTGTATAGTATGAATACGAAAAAAATATTGATTTTGGCACTTATATGCAGCATTATTGCTACATGTTTTGTGCAAACCAGTGTGCTGTCAAATGCATCTACTCCACCGGGAGATTTGAGTAATGACGGCATAATAAACATGTCCGATGTAATTTTACTTGCAGGGGTGTTTAGTTCATACAGAGGAGATTCAAAGTATGTTGAATTATATGATTTGAGTAATGATGGCGTAATAAACATGTCTGATGTCATTATTCTTGCAGGCAACTTCAATAAAACTGCAACTTCTGCAACATCAATAGTAAAACCAACTTCAACTCCAACCATAAAATCGACTCCCACTCCAATTCCAACAGTGAGTACAACTGCTCAAGTTGATGATTGGAATTACAAAAGTGCAACAACAAATATTAGTATCAAAAAAGTTCAAACGGGTACAGGCAGCTCTATGATAACATACTTTATAGCAGATGTTAAATTAAGTGGTGATTCAACAATCTTATCTGCATTTGCAAAAAATACCTTTGGAAAAAATATTACTGAAACAACTTCAAAGATGGCTAAGGATAACAATGCAATTTTTGCAGTTAATGGTAACTACTACGGTTTCAGAAATGATGGTATAGAAATAAGAAATGGTAAATTATACAGAAATGTTCCTGTTAGAGACTGTCTCATTTTATATAAAAACGGATTGATGGAAACAGCAAATGAAAAAAATATATCAACAACTACCTTACTGTCTAATGGAGCACTTCAGGTAGTATCATTTGGACCTATCCTGGTTAAGTCTGGAACTGCATTGACAACTTTTGTAAATATGCCTTCTGATCAAGGAGCAACATATCTTTTACCGGCACACCCACGTACTGGAATAGGTATGGTAGAACCTAATCACTTTATATTTATAGTTGTTGATGGAAGATCACCACGCTATAGTGCAGGTATGACAATGATAGATTTTGCTAAATTATTTCAAGACTTGGGATGTAAAGAAGCATATAATCTTGACGGGGGATTATCATCAACTATGTACTTTAATGGAAGAGTAGTAAATATGCCCGGTGGTAGTACTACAGAGCGTGCAATAAGCGATATATTGTATGTGAAATAATAACTGATTCTTTTGATAAATCTGAAAGGACAGATCGAATTTCTGATTTGTCCTTTATAGTTCTCGTCATACACGATAGCTTGGCAATGAAAGTTAAAGTTAAATAAAATAAACAAGTATTGATAACTAACGCGTGTTAGTGCTATGATATAAAGTAATAAGAGATATTTTTTGACTTAAAAAATTAAGAGCTTAATTGTTCCTTAACAAGTATTGCAATTTTATATTGTAACAATAAATATAATAATGGGTGGTAAGATTGTATATAAAAGCTAAACAGGATAAATCGTATAATATGCCCTATTTAATAGAGCGTGACGATGCTATGGCTAAATTTCACAGTTTCTTAAAACACTTACATGAAATGAAGCGGGGAGTATTAAGGATTGTGGGGGTTCCTTATTCTGGGCGGACATTCTTTTTGAATGCTATAGAATGTATAGCTTCACAATGCAATTATGAAGTTATTTCTCTTTTGACAAATCAATATCTTAAAACAAAAGAACATGCTGTATTAGTATCTGATACCAATAAAACTCAATTGAATATTAGTAACGTAAGCCAGCAATATGCTGAAAGCATATTAACTGAAAAACTATTGAGTAATAAGAAAAACGGACTTGTTATACTTGTAGATGATATTGGCCAGTTTGACTCTGAAGCTATAAATCTTTTATGCAAAATTATAATCGATAAAAGATACATAAATCTTGCTTTGGTATACACAAATGAGCCTAAAGCAGTAAAAGGTTTAGACTATATTGGTGCACCTTTATATGAAACTATAAATTTAGGTCCCTTATCTCCACAAGGATTACGTTCGTGGATGAAGGAAGTGTTTTGCTGGGAGTCTACGGATAATTTCCTTGAATGGTTTTATAATGAGACAATGGGTTTGCCTGGACTCATAAAGGATGGAATTCAGTATTTATTAGGAAATGATGTTTTAATACATGATACCAAATGTGGATTTATTATAAAAAAGGAATATTCAAATTTAAGATTAGATAATGGAAGACAAAGGAATAATTTTAGGCCTAAAAACAATCTACCTTTTGCTTTAACCGAATTTGTCGGACGTGAGGATGAGATTGAGAAAATAAATAATTTGCTTGGCCGTGTAAGGCTTGTAACGCTTACAGGGTCTGGTGGAATAGGTAAAACAAGGCTCGCGCTGCAGGTTGCATCCATGCGGCTTTATAACTATAGTGATGGAGTTTTTTTCATTCCGCTTTCAACTGTTACAAATTCAGATTCTATAGCATCACATATTGCTAAATCATTAAATATAGCTGAAATTAAGGGTCAACATATTTATGATACTTTAAAAGGTGCTTTATATGACAAGAAGTGTCTCATAATACTTGATAATTTTGAACATGTTATTGATGCTGCTTCAATAGTTACTGAGCTTCTCACCTCTACTTCAGGTTTAACCATTCTGGTAACAAGTCGAGAACCCTTAAGAATTTCAGGTGAGCATTTATTTAATGTTCCACCATTAGAATTAGTGGATTTTGGGGAAAAGACACCAATTGAAAAATTAATTCAACAACCTGCTGTTACCCTTTTTTTGCTGCGTGCCAAAGCTGTTAAACCTGACTTCAAAATTACTGAAAAAAATGCAAAGAAAGTTATTGAATTATGTGCTTACTTGGAAGGCATACCTTTAGCCATTGAGCTTGCAGCAGCAAACATAGAACAAATTTCTGTACACAATTTGCTTCACCAATGCCAAAACAGGTTAGTGTGGCTAAATAATGGAGCCCGTGATCTAGAGGATCGTCAACGTACCCTTAAGGATACCATCGAATGGGGATACAACTTACTTAATGAGACTCAAAAAAGGTTATTTCGAAGACTGGGTGTATTTGCCGGCAAGTTTGATTTAAAAGCAGCACAAGCTGTAACTAATTGTAAAAACGACATTGAAAATCTATTGGAAACAATGGCTTGTCTACTAAGCAAGAGCTTTTTAACAAAGGTAACTGAAATTGCTGATGAGAGCGAAGATAGGTTCACTATGCTAGAAACAATACGTGAGTATGCAGCTGAACTATTATCAATTAGTGGGGAAGAAAACTATATAAAAGATTGTTATTCCAATTACTACCTGTCACTTGTTACTGAAGCCGAGTTTAGCATGAATGGACAAGAGCGTCAAAGATGGCTTTCTGAATTGGAATTTTCCCATTCAAATATAATAAATACTTTAAAACATTTACAAATGACTAATAGTCTTCAAAAAGAGTTAAAATTAACAGGAGCAATGGGATATTTTTGGGAAGTCCGTGGCTTCTGGAATGAAGGTGTTTCCATACTTGAACCTTTAGTTCAAAGATGTGGAGACTCTATAGAATCAAAAGATTACATTAAAGTATTTGAGTGGTTTGGAAGATTAATCCATTTGCAGGGCAATCCAGAGAAGTCAATTTCGATTTTTAGAAGAAGTCTGTCACTTGCTAGGGAAATTGGGGATCTAATGGGGGAAGCTGCTATACAATATAAGTTATCGTTAGCTGTAAGTATGCTGGGCAATCTTGAGGAGGAAGAAAAACTGGCAAATAGAAGTTTGAACATATATTACCAAATTGATTATAAGCCTGGAATTGCAGAAGTTCTTCAGCACCTTAGTCTATTATATTACCAAAAGGGAGACTATGTAAAGGCAGAAGAGTATTCGAGTGAGAGTTTGAAAATCTGCAAAGAATTAAAAGACAAGTGGGGTATAGCCAGGGCTCTCTGGAGGCTTGGATTTGTAGCGAGAGGTAAGGGTATTTTTGATGAGGCAATGGAAATGATTAATGAATATCTTATGTACTGTGAAGAACTGGATGATAAAGAGGGTATTGCAAATGCTTTGATAAGCATAGCTGAATTATCAAGATCACAGAGCGAATATGGTATTGCAGAAGATTATTATTTAAAGGCCCTTAATCTTTCCTATGAATTGGGATATAAAGCTATAATAGCTCGGGTTCTTAAAGATATGGGTGAGATAAACAGATACAGAGGGGATTTTAACAAGGCTATGGTATTATATAAGGAAAGTTTGGCTGTATCGGAAGAAATAGGGAGTTCTGGAGAAGTTGCATGGCTTTATCGTAATATAGCAGAACTGGAACTTAAGACAGGCAACTTTTTGAAAGCTGGGGAGCTTTATATTAAAAGCTTGAATGTTTTTTGCGACAGCAAAGAGAACACAATCATGTTTGTTTTTTTGGTATTGGGAGGACTTGCAGGAGTCTGTGCCAAACTGGAAAAATCGGAAAGAGCCGCTCGCCTGTTTGGAGCAGCCGACAGACTTTTTAATGTAGTAGGAAATCTTATATCGAAAAATGATATTTCCGAATACACTAAACGTCTTATGGAGCTTCGAGATATTATGGATGAAGGAGAGTTTGATAAAGCATGGCGTGAAGGCAGTCAGATGAGTATGGAAATGGCTATAGATTATGCCAAGGAGATAATAAAGGATGACAAGTTTGAAAAAAATATGGCTAAGAAAATGATTGATTATATACATTTAAACTTCTCAAGGGATATTTCTCTAGATGAAATATCAGAGTACTTTAATATGACTCCAGCATACTTCAGTACTGTATTTAAATATTATACAGGCTATAATTATAAAGATTATCTAAATTCATACAGAGTTAAAGTGTCAAAGGATCTTTTGCAAAACAGTAATTTAAAGATAAACGAGGTTGCCAATAAGGTTGGGTGCATCAATGTAAATACATTTATACGTATATTTAAAAAGTATGAAGGCATGTCACCTGGTCAGTATTGCATAGCGATTCAGGAAAAAACATCAAATCATATTCCAAAAAAATAGATATAAATCAAAAGTATTAAATATTTATACCACCTGGACAGCTAATATAGAATATAACTAGAGACTATTGAGTTTTGGGGATGTGACACCAAACTTCTAGCTCTTTTATATTTTATTTTTTTAAGGGGGTTTTTTTATTGAAGAAGTTTCTTGCTTTGGTGGTTATTATCTTTATTGCTGCAAGTATGATCCCTTTACAGCTTTTTGTTTCATCTGATGCATTTGCTGTTGGATCGAATTTTTTTGAAGAATTTACATCATTCAATTCCAATTGGGAATACCGTTCAGGTGCTAACGGTTCTCCTTTCAACTGTGTGTTTAGTCCATCCCAGGTTACTTTTGCAGATGATAAGATGGTTCTTAATCTTGATAGGGACAATTCCGGCTCCGGCTATCCTTATAAAGGGGGCGAATATCGTACTTCCAACTTTTATGGGTATGGATATTACGAAACAAAAATGAAAGCTGCAAAGAATACCGGTATCGTCTCCTCGTTTTTTACATATACAGGCCCATCAGATGGTAACCCATGGGATGAAATTGATATTGAATTTCTAGGAAAAGATACCACTAAAGTCCAATTTAACTGGTACAAAAACGGCAAAGGTGGGCATGAGTACATATATAACCTTGGATTTGACGCTTCGCAGGCTTATCATACTTATGGATTTGACTGGCAGCAAAATTCAATTACATATTACATAGACGGAGTGAAGGTATATACAGGTACACAGGAGATACCCTCTACACCAGGTAAAATAATGATGAACCTTTGGCCGGGAATTACTGTTGATAGCTGGCTTGGAGCATATGATGGTAAGACCCCATTAAAGGCCTATTATGAGTATGTCAGATATTCAAAAGAAGGCTATACCAGACCAAGCCCAAGCTCATCGACTCCTACGCCGACAAGCACTTCTAAACCTACAAACTCGAATTTTTTAGAAGAGTTTGCATCATTCAATTCCAATTGGGAATACCGTTCAGGTGCTAACGGTTCTCCATTTAACTGCGTATTTAGTCCATCCCAGGTTACATTCGGGGATAATAAAATGGTTCTTACACTTGATAGGGACAATACTGGCTCCGGCTATCCTTATAAAGGTGGGGAATACCGTACTTCCGGCTTTTATGGTTATGGATATTACGAAACAAAGATGAAGCCTCCCAAAAATACTGGTATTGTATCATCGTTTTTTACTTATACTGGGCCTTCAGATGGTAACCCATGGGATGAAATTGATATTGAGTTTCTAGGGAAAGATACCACTAAAGTCCAATTTAACTGGTACACAAACGGCAAAGGCGGACATGAGTACATATATAACCTTGGATTTGATGCTTCACAATCTTATCATACTTACGGATTCGATTGGCAGAAAAATTCAATAACTTATTATGTAGACGGAGTGAAGGTATATACAGGTACACAAGAGATACCCTCTACACCAGGTAAAATAATGATGAACCTTTGGCCGGGAATTACTGTTGATAGCTGGCTTGGGGCATATGATGGGAGGACTCCATTAAGTGCATACTATGAGTACGTCAGGTATTCGAAAGAGGGGTATACCGGTCTAAGTACGCCTACCCCCACTAAGTCGAATACTCCTACAAAGTCAAATACTCCTACACCTACGAATACTTCTAGTCCTGCATCAATAGGGGATTGTAATAAAGATGGTGTTATTAATATGGCTGACGTAATTGAATTGGCATGCAGATTTAATAAAACTAGTGGAGATATGATGTATAATCTAGTATATGACTTAAACAATGATGGTGTAATAAATATGGCTGATGTTATAATTATTGCTTGTAAGTTTAACACAATATGTTAACTCAAATTTAGCATGGCTCATATGGCATTTGGCAATCTATAAGCAAAAAAATAGTTAATTTAATTTAAGCAAATTATGATTAAAATATAAAATTTTCTTATTTAACAGGCATTCCTTCTGATCCCATGGATGCCTGTTTTTATTTCATAACTAAAAATATTTTTCATATGCCTAATTTAAACAATTATATTACTGCGAATAAGTATTACGAAAAGAGACGTTTGGTGGTTCATCGAAAAATGTTAAAAATGAAATAAGAATTATGGGGGGTTGAGTATTTTATGAAGAAAGTATTGTTTTTGGCAATTATGGGTATTATGGTTATTGTGTTTACCACGTTGATGGCTTTAAATGCAGGGGCATGGGATAACGGTCTTGCCAAAACACCACCAATGGGGTGGAACAGTTGGAACATTTTTCACGAAAACATTAATGAAACACAAATCAAACAGATTGCAGACGCAATGGTAAGCTCCGGTATGAAGGATGCGGGTTATATATACTTAAATCTCGACGATAACTGGATGGCCAATCCCGCACGTGATTCCAACGGATTCCTTATATCTGATCCTAAGCGTTTCCCAAGCGGTATAAAAGCTTTGGCGGATTATGTACATGCAAAAGGTCTTAAGCTTGGAATATATGGAGATCGTGGGACTATGACGTGTGCAAATGTTCCTCAAAGCGGAAGTAAAGGGTATGAGGACAGAGATGCAAAAACATTTGCTTCATGGGGTATAGATTATTTAAAATACGACAACTGTAATATACCGAACGGAAGTGATATGAAAACCGATTACCAGAAAATGCAGACCGCACTAGCCAATTGCGGAAGACCTATAGTATTTAGTATCTGTGCATGGGAATACCAGAACTGGATGCCTGCAACCGGTAATGTATGGCGTACCACACGTGATATTGTGGATAAATGGGATGCTACGGGTCATCCTTATGGTTTCGTAGGTATAATAAATTCAATTGACCAAAATTCCAAATACACAAATTCAGCAGGACCCGGGGCATGGAATGATCCAGACATGCTGGAGATTGGAAACGGCGGCTGTACAACAGAGGAATACCGTACGCAGATGAGCATGTGGTGTATGATGGCATCCCCCCTTCTTGCCGGTAATGATATAAGGAACATGACACAAGCTACCAAGGATATTCTAATGAATAGGGAAGTAATAGCTGTAAACCAGGATCCGGCAGGGAAACAGGGCTACAGGGTTAAAAGCTCAAATGGTAATGAGGTTTGGGTAAAACCACTTGCAGACGGTACAAAGGCAGTTGCATTACTTAACAGAAACTCCAGTACCTCCACCATAGCCGTTAACTGGTCGGATATAGGAATAACAGGTAGTGCAGTAGTTCGCGACTTGTGGGCTAAAGCTGACAAAGGAACATTTAATGGATCATATTCTGCATCAGTACCTTCACACGGCACAGTCGTACTTAAGATATCTTCCGGACCAGTGGCGACACCAACTCCAGCACAAACACCAACTCCAGCACCAACACCGGTACCAAGAAGTGCCTTTTCAAAATTGGAAGCAGAGAGCTACAACGATATTAGTTCTTCATCTATTGAAAAAATAGATACTGCTGATGGTGGAAGAGGTGTAGGTTATATTGAAATGGGAAACTATCTGGTATATAAAAATATAGACTTTGGGATTGGTAGCACCTCCTTTAAGGCTCTAGTAGCAGATTTATTAAATATAGAGATTGAACTAAGATTGGATAGTCCAACTGGTACATCCTTAGGTACATTAAAGGTTACTGAAACTGGTGATTGGAATACATATCAGGAGCAAAGTTGCAGCATTAGCAATGTCAAGGGCGTTAATGACCTGTATCTGGTATTTTTAGGACCTGTAAATATTGACTGGTTTACATTTGAAGGATTAAAGAATACGCCTGCACCGACAATTAATGTGAATACACCTACACCGCCTGTTGTTGCTACAGGAGATTTAAACAAAGACGGTGTAATAAACATGGCCGATGTAATTATTTTAGCAGTTGCATTCAATTCAATCCATGGAGATATCAAGTACAATAAATTGTACGACCTGAACAATGACGGTGCAATAAACATGGCTGATGTAATAATTATTGCTTCTAAATTTAATACATGAAAAAGTATGCATTTCTTTATATACTTGCCATAGTAATTTTGGCAGTAGTTATAACAAGCAGATACTTTAATCCGGATAACAGGATGGAGTTTAAGTCCGGGGATACAATACCTTCAAGTGTTAAATTTGTTAATGCTTACGGGGAAGATAACAGAATAAGTGATGTGAAAAGTAAATATAAAGTTGTTTTCTATCTTGACAGCACAAATGATGAATCCATAGTAAGGCTGGATTGCATATCAAAAATTATTAATTTAATAAATATTGAAGGTATAAGTTATTTAATAGTTTGGGACGGCCGGATACCTGCTGAAAAGATAAAGGATGCAGGCATTGACTCAAAATATAATTATTCCCTAGAGGACAAGGTATCCTTGAGTGAGTCTAAGCCTACAGCATTTCTCACAGATGAAAACAACAAGATAATTATGGTTACCGGTTACAGTTACATATCATTGATAAATGAAATAATTGAGTTGGGCGAAAAAAGGGATTTAAGCCACAAGGCCGGTGAAATGATTATTAGGAATGTTTCAAAGTCCGGTGCATTTAGTAGGAAAGATAAGGAAAAAACACTGCTGATGTTTATGTGGTCAGGCTGCAGAAAGTGCAGGGAACACGAAGAAATTGCAAGGAAAAATATTGATTCCATGCAGAAAAAGATAAATGTAATTACAATAAGACCGGATTTTGATATAAGACAGGATTATGACAAGCATTACGAGATTGATCCTCAAGAGATATATTTTAATATATATTCTTATGCTTATGGTATTGAGGCGAGTCTCCGTAAATATCCATTGTTTGTTATCTTAAATAGTGACAATTCAATTGAAAAATTATTTACAGATGTAAATGAAGCAGTTAAATATACATTGGGATTATAAAATAAAACAGGAAGTATTATTTAACCATGCAATAATAGAATTTGAAATGAATGATTGGTGATAATGAAATGAAAAAGTTCTTGGTTTTCCTTTTAATATCGTTGTTTGTGATGCAGGGCATTGTTTCAAAGGCCTTGACTGAAGATAAAGATAATGTTCTTGCTGTGTACTTTTATAGTCCCACTTGTGCTTCATGTGCAAGCATAACGGATTTCCTTGAGAGATTGAACCAAAGCCATAAAAACTTTAATTTAAAGAAATATGATATTTCCGATTTGAGAAATAAAAGCCTCATGGACAAGTATAGCGAGGCTTACAAGGTTTCATCGAAAGATTATGGAATTGTTCCGGCTATTTTCATTAGAGACAAGTATTATTCAGATGAAAAAACTTTAAGGAACAATCTTGAAAAGGAAATTAACAAAGCCGGCTTCAAAACCCTTGAGATTGATAACTCAATTGTAAATCACGAAAATGATTTACGGAGGTTTGAGGGCTTTAAAGTTATGGGCGTATTGTTGGCAGGGCTTGCAAATGGTATAAATCCTTGTTCCATGTCCATGCTGCTTTTTTTCTTATCTCTTTTGACAGTTAAAAATATAAAGATACTAAAAATAGGATTTTCCTTTATAATAGGTAAATTTTTGGCATATATGCTGCTCGGAACTGTATTTTTCAAGCTTTTGTCAATATTCAATTTCAGTTTCCTGAATGTATTAATGAAGATGCTTCTTGCAGTAGTACTGCTGATCCTTATAATAATGAGCATACAGGACTTTTTTGCAGCTAAAAGGGAGAGATATGACAGAGTATTTCTGCAGCTTCCGGAGGTGTTAAGAAGGTTTAACCATCGTATGATTAAAAAAGCATCTGGCTTTACTAAACTAAATATAATACTTTGCATAAGCTTTTTTCTTGGAATGATCACATCATTAGGAGAGTTCCTATGTACCGGGCAGATATATCTTGCAACTATAATTACAATTTTTCAGACCGATTCACAATTAAGTAATCAGGCGTTGGTTTACCTTATATTATTTAATCTTGGCTTAATTTTGCCACTTATCATACTGACTTTGATAGTTTATAAGGGCAGGGAGATTTTCGAGGTCTCGGAGGCAATAAGAGAAAGGCTTCATATTATAAAAATAACTAATGCTCTTATTTTTTTTCTGTTCGGTACTATATGTTTTGCAATAATCATTTTAGATTTTTAATTATTGCAAAACATTTTCCTTGATCCATATGTTGCGAAAAATCCATTATTTAAATGCAAATGAAGACGATTCAACTGCATTTGCATATGTAAGATCTTTTTCGCAACATATATATTGTATTTTTGTTTTTTTAATTTCTCACAACAGCGATCAAGCTTGGCAAATTGGCAAGCGACTTTGTTTGGATATGGTGGTGTAGGCTATGCAACCTAAAAAAATCACATTTATTAATCAAAATGGTAGGACTGAGCTTTGGTGTAAATTAAATTCACTACCTTTAAAGGAAGAGAAAATAATTGAAAAGAGTATTGAATTGTTCAATGATCCAGAGCCTTGTATTATTCACAGGTCATTTGTAATCAAGAAGATGTTGATGGAAATCAGTGAGTATTTAGAAGAGGTGCTTCCGGAGGGAAAAGGCCAAATAATGTGTGACAAAATTCCCAATAGTGTTAGAGAGCTTATGTGTATAAGTAATGATGTGCTAATACTCCAATTAGACTTGTAGAACATGAAATTTTCAGAATTATGTAATTATAAGTCTGATAAATATATTGTTTGTTAACTAAAAATATTTATCATACCTCATATACCTGACTTAAATAAATATATTACTGCGAATAAGTAATACGAAAAAGATATATCAAAAGATTAAGAAGAGAAAAAACTACTTATTTGGAGGGGGAATTGTCTTGAAAAAAATGTCAATTAAGAGATGCGTATTATTGCTTACAACTTTGCTGTTCATGGTATCTGTTTTTTCAGTCAATCCAGTATTCATGCATACCGTAACAGCTGCGACTCAAGCGACTTATTATGTATCACCCACAGGCAATGACAACAATCCGGGTACTATAAGTGAGCCTTTTTTGACTATCACTAAAGCCCGAGACGTAGTACGGACCTTAAACGGTAATATGACAGGAGATATATACATATATCTTAGAGGAGGCACCTATAATATTACCAGCACTATTACTTTTGGACCACAGGATTCAGGGACAAACGGATACAGGATATATTATCAAGCCTATGAGGGTGAAACGCCTGTTTTAAATGGTGCAACAAAGGTTACGGGTTGGACCCTGCACAGCGGTAATATATATAAAGCTCAGTTGAACCGCACAACTAAATTAAGGAACCTTTATGTTAATGATCAGAGGGCTTCAATGACCAAAAAAACCGTCACGGCCAGAGGTGGATACGGGACTTATTCCGTAACTGCGGGACAAGCCAGTTGGGCTTGGACAAGCGGTAGTAAGAGCGACGGGGCTCAGTATAACTTGGCGGATGTACCGGTTATTGCCAGCAACAAAGATGATCTTGAGATAGTAAATGGTACCACCTGGAACGAGAATATAGTTTGTACAAGGGATGTGATTACAGCTGGTAATTACAGAGTACTTCTTTTGCAACAGCCATATGGGGCTATAGCACAGACACCGGGCTGGGGGGCAGCCTTTACCGCATCCGGGACCCATACGATATACAACGCATTCGAATTCTTAAATTCTCCAGGACAATTCTATTTTGATAAGACCACCAAAACCCTTTATTACTATATCCGGCCGGGTGAGAACATGGCTACTGCCGATGTAGAGGCTCCTGTTGTGGAGAAGCTCATAGAAATTGCCGGAACATCAACTACAAACAGGGTAAAGAATTTAACCTTCCAAGGAATTACCTTTGCAAATACCGATTATAGTCTTGTTAATGTTGCAGGCTCACATGGTAAGTCAACATGTCAGGCTGCACAAGCTTTTATAGCCTTTTATAATGATAATTGGCATAATACAAAGTATGATCTTGTTGATACATTACCTGGAATGATCAACGTAAGTAGCAGTGATTCTATCAACTTTATAAGAAATACAGTGAAGCACAGCGGCAGTGATGGAATTTCCATGGTAAACGATGTAATTAATTCCAATATTATTGGCAACTATATAACTGACATAACATCAAGCGGAATAACGGTGGGGCATCCTCAGCATGTCTATATCGGAAACGGCGGAAATCGTGCAAAATATGCTACCGGTATAGAAGGAGTATGTAAGAGTATTAACATTACAAACAATATGTTGTACAACACCAGTACTGCCCCCGGATTTGGGGATGTGCAGCCATAACGGCATACTTTGTAGATACAGTCAAAATAACATATAACCACGTTCAATCCACTGCATATAATGGTATCCATTTGGGGTGGGGATGGAAAGAATTCCTTGATTCAACTACATGTAAAAACAACACAATAAGTTACAACAGGATTATTGATACCTTAACAAGGCTTCATGACAGCGGTGCAATATATACCATAGGACAGATGCCTGGCACTAACATTAATGAGAATTATGTAAGGGGTATACCTCCGGCAACATCAGGGCCTACTTACGGGCTGCATAACGATGAAGGAACTGCTTATATCAATGAAAACGATAATGTACTGGATATAGACCCAGGAGTTAAGTATACCATTAACTGTGAAGATTTTGGACAAAAACACCACCTTACAATACTAAGGACCTATGCAACAGTTAATAAAATGGGCGTTAATCCTCCAAACAGTAAAATTGACCCGCCAGTTGTAGTTTCGGATAACGTATGGCCTTTGGCACAGTACAATACATGTTTGAATTCGGGAATTCAGGAAGAATATAGAAACATTATACCGGGTAGTCTGCTCTCGACACAGGATTATGTATTTCCTGCAAGCTGTGCTACGACAGCAGGTACAAAGATGAATATTAGAAGCAGTGGAAATTCTACTAATACAATATGGTTTGCCCAACAGGAACTACAAATTTTGTTGAGGGAGCCACAATGACAAGAGCAGTTGGTGATGCTACATCTATAACAGCACCTTATACTGCAGGTACCTATAAGCTGTTTGTAGTTAGTTCACAAGGAGTAAAGCTTGGTGAATCTAATGCAAAGTTAAGGGTTACAGGTTCGGCAACACCACCTCCAACAGGTCCTGTTACACCAACACCTACTTCTGGTCCTCGCTCAGCCTTTACTCAAATCGAGGCGGAAGATTTTAACGGCCAATCGGGAGTACAGTTGGAAAATTGTAGTGAAGGCGGTCAAGATGTGGGATATATTGAAAATGGTGATTATATTGTTTACAACAATATCGATTTTGGCAGTGGAGCCACAAGTTTTCAAGCAAGAGTAGCATGCAGCTCAGGCGGAGGCAATATTGAGATCCGACTGGACAGTATTGATGGTACTTTGATAGGGACATGCCCTGTTACAGGGACCGGTGGTTGGCAGACATGGGATAGTGTAACATGCGATGTCAGCGGGGTAAGCGGGCGACATGATCTTTATTTTAAGTTTACCGGAGGCAGCGGCTACTTGTTTAATATAAACTGGTGGAAGTTTGGTACTGCAGTTTCAACGCCTACGTCAACCCCTACATCAACTCCCACATCGGTGAAAAATGTTGATGTAGACCATAATGGTGTTGTAAACATGGCGGATGTAATTCTTATAGCAAGTGCGTTTAATACAGTTCAAGGTGATGTCAAATTTGTTGAATCATACGACTTCAATAGTGATGGAGCTGTTAACATGGCGGATATAGTTATGATTGCGGCAAAATTTGGCAATATACTTTAATAGGAGTGTTGTAAATGAAGCATGGTAAAATGCTTATTAAGAGAGTTGGAGTAATTTTCTTGGCATATGTCCTGGCGATGAATTGGAACTTACCATTTAACAGTTCTTCCAAAAGTTCAGGATCCTTTGCCGCTGCTTTGGATAATGATCTGAAATTATGGTACAACAGTATGGCCGGAACGAACTTTTCCGGTAATGCCTATGATAACAATGAAGCATTTTATAAAGCACTGCCATTGGGTAACGGTCGTATCGGTGCAATGGTTTACGGTAACTATCCGGATGAGAAAATTGATTTAAATGAAAGCACCTTTTGGAGTAGTGGACCTGGCAACAATAATAAAGCTGGAGCTGCAAACTCTTTAAAAACAGCTCAGGACCAGTTGTTTGCCGGCCAATACAAAAACGGAGATGCCACCATTAACAATATGATCGGTGGGGGCAAGCAAGGTATCAATCAGTCGGGGAATTGAATTTGGCCTTTGGCCACAGCTCGGTATCCGGTTATTCTAGACAGCTGGACATGAATACTGGCGTAGTTTCCAGTGATTACACCTATAATGGTAAAAAATATCACCGTGAATCTTTTGTAAGTTATCCTGATCAGGTTATGGTGACCAAAATAACATGTAGTTCAGCTGGATCGATATCTTTTACTGCAGGTTATTCATCTTCCCTTACAGGTCAATATAATGTTTCCACTGCAGGTTCGGATACCCTTGTGATGAATGGGCATGGGGATAGCGACAATGGTATTTCTTATGCTGTATGGTTTTCAACACGCTCAAAAATTATACCAACCAATGGCTCGGTCTCAGCTAATAATAATAAAATATCTGTCTCAAATGCTGATTCAGTAGTTATTCTAACCTCTGTCCGTACCAATTTTGTCAATTATACTACATGTAATGGAGATGAGAAAGGAAAAGCAACTACAGATATTACAAATGCATCGGCTAAATCTTATGATACCTTATTTAGCAATCATATTCAAGATTATCAGGGCTTATTCCAGAGAGTGGATGTGGACCTGGGAGGCAGCGGCAGTGAAAATAGCAAACCGATGCCTCAGCGTATATCTGAATTTTCTACTACCAACGACCCGAAACTGGCAAAGGTGCTTTTCCAATACGGACGGTACTTAATGATCAGTGCTTCTCGTGATTCACAACCCATGAACCTTCAGGGAATCTGGAATAAATTCCGCAACCCTGCCTGGGGATGTAAATTAACCACCAATATAAATTACCAGATGAACTATTGGCCGGCCTTCACAACTAACCTGGCTGAGTGTTTCAAGCCCTTCATAGAAAAGGCAAAAGCATTGCAAACCCCTGGTAATGCAACTGCCCGTGCCCATTATAATATATCCAATGGATGGGTAGTACATCATAACACCGACTTATGGAACAGATGTGCTCCTATTGACGGTGCATGGGGATTCTGGCCAACCGGTGCCGGTTGGATTTCCAATATGTTGTATGATGCTTATAACTTTAATCAGGATACCAGGTATTTGAACGAAATTTATCCTGTAATCAGGGGTAGTGCCGACTTTTTACAAACCCTGATGCAATCTAAAAGTATTAATGGACAAAACTATCAGGTAGTTTGTCCCGGTACTTCCCCTGAAGTTTCAACACCCAGTGGTAGTGGTGGGCAAGGTGCATATTGCAGTTATGGGGTGACAATGGACAATGGAATTTGCAGGGAACTTTTTAAAGATGTGATTCAGGCCTCAAGGTTACTGAATGTTGACTCTGCGTTCCGTTCCACTTTAGAGTCCAAAGTGTCCCAGATCAAACCTGATACCATCGGCAGCTGGGGGCAGGTCCAGGAATGGGCATATGACTGGGACAGCAAGTCCGAGAAAAACAGGCACATTTCCCATATGTATAACCTGTTTCCCGGGATGGAAATTGGAAAACAAAGAACAGCTGCTCTTGCCAATGCGGCAATTGTATCCTTAAATGCACGTGGAGATGTGGGAACCGGTTGGTCTGAAGGTTGGAAACTCAATTGTTGGGCCAGGCTTGAAGATGGTCCTCATGCTTACAATCTTGTTAAACTTATGATAACTCCCGTTAACAGAGACGGCCGTCTATACGACAACTTATGGGATGCCCATCCACCGTTCCAGATTGACGGTAACTTCGGATTTACCTCCGGAATAGCAGAAATGTTGTCGCAAAGCCATAATAACGAAATTCAACTTTTACCGGCACTGCCCAGCCAATGGTCTACCGGTCATGCAAACGGACTTTGTGCACGGGTAATTTTACGGTTACACAAATGAACTGGTCCAATGGGGCTTTAAGTAATGTCACTATCAAGTCTAATTCCGGTAATGTTTGCAATGTGCGTTACGGTAACAAAACCATCAGCTTTCCGACTACGGCAGGAGGAACCTATCAATTGAACGGTTCTTTGCAGTTGGTAGGTAGCACCACAACATTAACAAATGTGGCTTTGAATAAAACAGTCACTGCTTCAGGTAATACTGCAGGTGAAGAGCCGGAAAATGCAGTGGATGGGTCAAATAGCACCAAATGGTGTCATGTTAACGGTATTAGTGGAGAGTGGTTAAAAGTTGACCTCGGTGTCAATTATGATATCAGCCGATGGGTGGTAAAACATGCGGGTGTGGCAGAAGCAATAAAATTTAATACCAGAGACTTCACTCTGCAAAAGAGTGACGATGGAAATGTATGGACTGATGTTGATGCAGTCCATGGAAATCAACAAAACATAAGTGATAGGAATATTCCCACCTTTACCGCAAGATATGTAAGGCTAAATATCAATACAGCCACACAGGATAACTCCGGTGGTGCCAGAGTTTATGAATTTGAGCTCTGGGGCAAATCTACCGATGGAAGTACTCCAGTGCCAACATCGATTCAGACTATGATCCCGACTCCAACTCAAACTCCGACCCCGACGCTTACTCCTTCTACGACTCCTGTTACAAGATCGGCCTTTACACAAAACGAAGCAGAGAGTTTCGATAAACAGTCGGGGGTCCAGACCGAAGCCTGTACTGAAGGTGGGGAGGATGTTGGTTATATTGAGAATGGTGATTATGTTGTTTACAACAATGTCAATTTCGGCAGCGGCGCGGCAAGCTTTCAGGTAAGATGTGCCAGTGCCTCTGGAGGAGGTAATATTGAGATAAGACTTGACAGTATTACCGGCCCATTGGTAGGAACTTGTCAGGTTGCATCAAACGGAGAATGGCAGACCTATGATGATGCAAAATGCAGTGTTAATGGAGCAAGCGGTATTCATAATCTTTATTTGGTATTCAAGGGCGATAGCGGCTACCTGTTTAATCTGAACTGGTGGAAATTCATTGCCGTACCTTCGACACCAACTGCAACACAACCTTTAATACCAACCCCTGCAAACAGTTCTGACATAAACCATGATGGTGTTATAAACATGGCGGATGTTATACTTTTGGCCAGCAGATTTAATACTGTTATAGGAAATGCAGGATATGTTGATGCATACGACTTGAATAAAGACGGGGCTATAAACATGACGGATGTTATTTTGATTGCAGCTAAGTTTAATACCATTGTTTAAAGAATTTATAGAAGAAAACTAAAGATTATCGAGGGAGGTTTAATTATGTTATTTGAAAGAAAGTCAAATAGGAGCTTTGGATTAAAAAAAGCCCTGATTATTCTGGTGGTATTATGTCTATGCCTTTCACAAACAGTCTTTACATATGCATGGCAGTCTGACAATGGAGACGGCACATTCACCAATCCGCCTTTATTTGCAGACTATCCGGATCCCAGTATAATAAGGGTTGGCAGTGATTTTTATCTAGCCACTTCCACTTTCGCAGGTGTACCAGGGTTGGTTATTTGCAAATCTCAGGATTTGGTCAACTGGGAAATTGTCAGTCATTGTATATCTTCATATACTGGTAATGCATATAACATGCAGGGAGGAACAAAATATGGTAACGGTTGTTTCGCACCTTCCATAGCGTATAAGAACGGTACATTTTATGTGGTTGTTACGCCTAATGGTGAAAGTACCCGTATTTATTATGCCAAAGATGTCGCTGGCCCTTGGAGCTGCAATATATTGAGCGGAAGTTATTTTGATCCTGCTTTATTTATAGAGGATGATGGAACTGCATATATTGCGTATGGGGGAGCCTGGCAAAACCAGATCAGTATGATACAGCTAAATTCCAGCTTAAGTGCTACAACCGGGGCGTCGCGAGTAATTCTTTCTTATAATAATGTTGAAGGTACACATTTAATTAAAGCTAAAGGAAAATACTATTTATTTAACGCTGTACCTGCTCAAAGATTAGTGTGTTCCCGTTCTAATACTCTCTGGGGACCTTATGGCGAAACTACAACCTTGTGTACTGCAGGAAAAGGCGGTCATCAGGGCGGTATTGTAGATCTTCCCGATGGCAGCTATTGGGGCTATGTACATCAGGATGATGGTGCAATTGGCCGTCCCACAAGAATCTGTCCTGTTACCTGGGAAAATAACTGGCCGAAGTTCGGCAGACCGGATATTTAGGGCAGATTGAGTCTAAATACACCAAACCTATTGCAAATAAACCGATTAAGGTACCGCAAGCTTCAGATGAATTTAACGGCAGTACTTTAGGACTCCAGTGGATGTGGAATCATAATCCGGACAATACAAAATGGTCCCTTACAGGTTCTGCTTTAAGACTAAAAGCTACTACCGGTAAGGATTTTTGGAATGCCAGAAACAGTTTAACTCAAAAAGGCCAGGGGCTTATAAGTACAGGTACCATTAAAATCGATTGTAGTCAAATGCAGCCTGGAGATATAGCCGGATTGGGAATGTTGGGCGATCCACGTGGCTATATTGCTTTGACCAAGGATCCCAAACGTATAATAATGTCAGAAGAAGAAAGCGTAAAAGCAACTGTCAATAATATAACTTCAGATATTTTATACTTTAGGGTAGAAATGAATTTTGGTAACAAGCAAGCCAAGTTTTTCTGGAAAGATGACACAAGGAATTGGCAGCAGCTCGGAACTACAATAACCATGGGCTTTGACTGGCAGTATGGGACTTTCCAGGGTGAACAATATGCTATTTTGAATTTTAATCCTTCCGGAAGTTCCGGTTATGTGGATGTTGACTGGTTTAGGCTAAATGATGAATCGGGACCAGACGGAAACCAAACACCAACACCTTCAGCGACACCCACAATGACACCTACACCAACACCAACACCTGGGCAAATATCAGCTTATACACAAATTGAAGCTGAGAGTTACAATGACCAGTTGGGAATTCAGACTGAAGCCTGCAGTGAAGGCGGCGAGGATGTGGGATATATCGAGAATGGGGATTATGTTGCTTACAAAAATGTCAATTTTGGAATCGGTGCGGCAAATTTCCAAGCTAGAGTAGCCAGTGGTGCAAGCGGAGGCAATATTGAGTTAAGGCTTAACAGTATTAATGGTACCTTAGTAGGAACTTGTCCGGTTACCGCAAGCGGCGATTGGCAGACCTGGACCACTGTAATGTGCAATGTCAGCGGTGTAAGCGGTACTCATGACCTTTATTTAAAATTCTCAGGTGACAGCGGTTATCTGTTTAATTTGAACTGGTGGAAATTTAATACTGCTTCGTTACCCACTTCGACATCTACACCTACATCTATATCTACATCTACGAACAGAATTGACATAAACAATGATGGTGTTATAAACATGGCTGATGTAATACTTTTGGCAAACGTATTTAATTCAGTCCATGGTGATTCCAAGTATGTGGAAGCATACGACATAAATAAAGACGGAGCTATAAACATGTCCGATGTAATACTTATTGCAGCAAAATTTAACGCTATTGTCTAGGTATTATAAAGGATTTCATAAATACAAATTATTTATAAAATTAAATTTTAACTAAACAGGGGGAATGAAAAATGAGAAAGAATTTATCAATAATAGTTTTATTCGTAATAATTTTGGTTTTTGATATCTCAACTTGCTTTGCTGACAATCCTATAGTACAGACTCTTTATACAGCTGATCCTGCACCAATGGTGTATGACGGCAGATGTTATTTGTATACCACTCATGATGAAGACACAATAGTTAATAACTTTTATACCATGAATGATTGGAGATGTTATTCATCCGAAGACATGGTAAACTGGACCGATCATGGATCACCGTTGTCTTATAGAACATTCAGTTGGGGGCAAGGTGATGCATGGGCCGCCCAGTGTGTATACAAGAATGGTAAGTTTTATATGTATGTTCCAATGACAAGAAAAAATGCCGGAGGTGCCAGAGTAATTGGTGTAGCGGTATCGGACAGCCCCACAGGACCATTCACCGATGCCCTTGGAAAGCCACTAATAACAAATAATGGAGCACAGGATATCGATCCTACCGTGTTTATTGACGATAACGGGCAGGCTTATCTCTATTGGGGGAATGGTAACCTTTATTATGTGAAGCTAAATCAGGATATGATTTCTTATTCAGGAGGTGTTGTCCAGGTATCTCCAAAACCAACGAGTTATACTGAGGGTCCATGGTTTTATAAACGTAATAATTTATATTACATGGTTTATGCGGGTATGGGAGGAGCTGGAAGTGAAGATATCCGATATGCTACAAGCACCAGCCCTACAGGACCGTGGAACTATAAGGGAGTTCTTATGGGTTCTCAAAACAGCTTTACAAACCATCCGGGAGTGATTGATTATAAAGGAAATTCCTACTTCTTTTATCATACAGGTAGTTTGCCGGGAGGCGGAAGCTATCACCGTTCTGTCTGTGTGGAACAATTCAAATACAATACCGATGGCACAATGCCAAGTATACCCATGACAAAAAATGGTCCAACCCAGCTTGGTAATTTGAATCCATATGTCAAAAACGAAGCAGAAACCATTTGTTGGCAGTCAGGTGTTGAAACGGAAAAATGCAGTGAAGACGGAATGGATGTTTGCAATATTGAAAACGGAGACTATATAAAGGTAAAGGGTGTTGATTTTGGTTCTGGAACGGTATCCTTTGACGCTAGAGTAGCATCGGCAACAAGCGGCGGGAAAATTGAACTGCGTCTTGATAGTCCTACAGGGACACTTGTTGGTACTTGCACAGTATCGGGTACAGGCGGGTGGCAGACATGGGCAACCAAATCCTGTACAGTAAGCGGTGCAACAGGGATACATGATTTATACCTGAAATTTACAGGAGGCAGCGGCAGCTTGTTTAATTTCAATTGGTGGAAGTTCACCGGTACTGATCCGATGGATACACCTACTCCAGATGTTACACCTACTCCCACCACCACTCCTTCACCTAAATCGCCTTATACACAGTTGGAGGCGGAAGATTTCGATGACCAGTCGGGAATCCAAACTGAAGCCTGCAGTGAAGGCGGCGAGGATGTGGGATATATTGAGAATGGAGATTATGTTGTTTACAACAATATCAACTTCGGAAACGGTGCGTCAAGCTTTGAGGCAAGAGTAGCAAGTGCTGCCAGCGGGGGTAATATTGAGATTAGGCTTGACAGCATTACCGGATCTTTAATAGGAACTTGTTCAGTTGCAGGAACGGGCGATTGGCAGACCTGGGGTAATGCAACCTGTAATATAAGTGGTGTAAGCGGTATTCATGATCTTTATTTAAAATTTACAGGAGGCAGCAGTTACCTGTTTAATTTGAACTGGTGGAAGTTCAACGCTAATGCTTCGACACCTACTTCAATGCCAACTTCATCGAGTAGTCCAGACTTGAACAATGACGGTGTAATAAACATGGCTGATGTAATAATTTTGGCAGGTGGATTTAATTCAGTCAGAGGTGAATCAAAATATGTTGCAGCATATGACTTGAACAATGACGGTGCAATAAACATTTCTGATGTAATAATTGTTGCAGGAAATTTCAACAAGATAATAACCCCTGTAACACCAATTTCAGCAACAGCAACTCCGACTGCAAAACAGACACCAACTTCAACAGCTGTTGCTAAATTCCATTGTTTTCTGCTTCTGGGACAATCTAATATGGCAGGATATGCAAATACCCAAGCCTCTGATAAGGTAGAAGACCCACGAGTGCTCGTATTGGGATATGATAATAACCCTGCTACTGGCCGAGTAACAGATCAGTGGGATGTGGCATGTCCACCTCTACACCCTGCCTGGCTTGACGCTATAGGCCCTGGTGACTGGTTTGGCAAGAGCATGATACAGAAAGTTCCGGCGGGTGATACTATTGGGCTGATACCGTGTGCTATCAGTGGTGAAAAGATAGAGACTTTTATGAAGGTCGGAGGTACCAAATATAGTTGGATTATCAATCGTGCAAAACTTGCACAGCAAAAGGGAGGCGTCATTGAAGGCATCATTTTCCACCAGGGAGAATCAAATAGCGGCGATACCAGTTGGCCTGGTAAAGTAAAAACACTAGTGGAAGACCTTAGAAAAGATCTGAACCTTGGTAACGTTCCTTTTCTCCCGGGTGAACTGCTATACAGCGGTCCTTGTGCAGGACACAATACATTGGTAAATCAGTTGCCTTCTTTAATTACCAATTGTTATGTAGTTTCAGCACAAGGCCTGGTTCAAGATCCTTCCGATACAACGTATCGTTTGCATTTTAGTCATGATTCATCAGTAGAATTGGGAAAACGGTATGCTGCAAAAATGATTGAAGCCCTTGGCTGGTAAGATGGTTTCAGGCTAATCTATAGGAAAACTTACTATGGTAGACAAAATAAAAAATAAAAAGCGGGGGTTTATATGGATTTATTGGGGACATGGATATTACGCTTTGCATTTGCAAGCGGCTTTATATCATTTATCCTTATAGTTTTTAAAAAGGAAACAGAAGTAAGAAAAAACCTTGGAATACTTATGGGATTAGTTTCATGTCTGGGGGTTTTGGTATCTTCTATTCTTTTGGTTTATTCTCTGGTAAAGGGAGTTTACTCCATTGAATATGTATATCACAATACGGAAAAATCACTTCCGATAATTTATAAAATTTCAGCTTTTTGGTCTGGAAGTGCAGGTTCAATGCTGTTTTGGACCTCGGTATTTGCAGTTTTACTTATTATTGTCTACATGAAAAGTATGGATAAAAGCTCTACCAAAACGGTATTTGGCACCATTATCTTTGTCATGACGCTTTTTATGTTTGTTGTAACCTTTATAAACAATCCATTTAAGCATGTATCTGAGCAAACAGATGGTTTTGGCCTTAACCCAGCACTCCAGAGTATTGGGATGGTATTTCATCCTCCTGTTATCATAGTAGCTTTTTCTTTTTTCTTTATAGCTTTTTGTTACCAGCTTTTTGACCTTAAGGAAAAAAACTCATCAAATGGCTTTGTTATATGGAAATGGGCAATATGGGGATGGATACTTCTTACTGCCGGAATTGTTTCTGGTGGGTTATGGGCATATACCGAGCTTGGCTGGGGTGGTTACTGGGCATGGGATCCCATTGAGAACTCATCCCTGGTAAACTGGCTGTTTGCTACAGCTTTTTTGCATGGTATCAGGGGAAAAGACCATGGATACGGCAGACAAAGGGTTAATTTTATGCTGATAACCATGACGGCATTCACAATACTTGTGGGAACATTCTTTGCAAGGAGCGGCTTGTTAAAATCGGTACATGCTTACAGCAGTCAGGGTGTAACCATTGTTTTTGGAGGAGTTTTAATAGTCCTGGCTGTATTAATTGTTTTCACATACTACAGAATTAAAAGGTTACATAGGGAAGGTTTGGAAGGTGATACTGAGGATAGAGGATCCAGGCTTAAAAAAGTGTTTTACTCTCTTATAAAGCCTGTAAATCTGTTCACAGCCTTATGTGTAATAATAGCTGTTCTGATTTTTGGAGGAACCGCCTTTCCCTTGTTTGGAGGGTTGTTTTTCAAGGATGCTTCGGTAACGTCGGCTGCGTTTTATGATTACAGTTTTGGAATCTTTGGACTTTTGGTGCTTTTATGCCTTGCAGTTTGCCCAGGTTTGTTTTCAGGCAGGAGGATACTCCTGATCCCTGGTGCAGTTATAGGTATTACAGCACTAATTGTGATGATTGTGTTTTCCAATTACGGATATCTTACAATGGCATCTTTGGCTGTTTGTGCAATGCTTGCAGTCAATTTTGCCATAGAGCTTATTAGAAATCAAAAGAAAATCCTATCTAATCCCAGGTATGTATCATTTATAATTTTACATTTTGCACTACTCCTTATGGCTCTGGGATTTACAGGCTCCCGGGGAATATTTTACAGCAGTGAAAAAATGCTGGATAAAAACAACACTTTGGAAATTCACGAATACAGCGTCAAATACAGGAATTTGTACTGGAAGGAAGAATTGGGCAAAACAACAGCTGTTGCAGTTATTGGGGTCAGCGGGCCTAAAGGCAGGCTTCAATTAAAGCCTGAGCTTTCTTATTATCAAAAAAAGAATATAACCCACTCCCGTGCAATAGTAAAAGCTGGAATATGGGAAGACCTTTATATCATTTTTGAAGGGATGGATGAAAACGACAGAATTTTAATAAAAGTCATGGTTTTAAGATGGGTGAGCCTTGTATGGATCGGAGGCCTTTTGCTGATTGTAGGTGCATTATTAGAGTACCTTTTTAAGCGAAAGGAAATTTATCTATAAATAGAATACATAAGGAGGGTTATTATGGGGAAAGTATCAAAATTCTTTTACAGGGTCACAGTGATTATAATAGTAACAGGGATTTTCCTGTCTACGCAGACTTTTACAACCCTGTCGGCGAGTATCGATTTTACCAAACCGGAATTTGCATTTGATAAAATTGTTTTTACCAAGCATCAACCATATTCATTTCCAGGCATTGAGAACCACATGATTGACGGGAGCTTCGGATTTAATGCCGTTAAAGGCGGCGGATTGTATATATTGAATAATGCTTTTTCAGGTAATCCTACAGTAACCGACGTTTTAGCTAATTCAATTTGTACAAACGGACGTTACGCAGGAAAGAAGCTTACTGGAGGTGCTTTTTACTCTTTTGATTTAAGCTATGATGCAAAACAGATTGTATTTTCTTATACAGATGCACAAAACTCATATGGGGTTTGGAATCAGAACACTACCTACCATATCTTCAAGGTGAATGTGGACGGGACAAAACTTACCCAGTTGACTGACGGGGCTTATAACGATTTTGACCCCCGCTGGCTTCCCGACGGAAGGATTATTTTCATATCGGAGAGAAGGGGAGGATATGGACGTTGTCATCAGCGTATTGTTCCTACCTTTAATCTTCACACTATGAATGCCGATGGAAGCGACATCAGATGTATAAGTTACCATGAAACAAATGAATGGAGTCCAAGTGTGGACAACAACGGTATGATTATATATACCCGTTGGGACTATGTGGATAGAGGAGCTAATCATGCTCATTCTGCATGGATAACTAATCCTGATGGTCTTGATGCAAGAGCTGTTACCTTGAATTATCCAAACTCGGGGCCGAGTTGGTGGACCAATTTGCCTCTTACTCAGATGCAGCTAAGGGCTATACCAAATTCCAACAAGTATGTGGGAACGGCGGCTCCCCATCATGCTCAGAACTACGGTGCTCTCATTGTAATTGACCCGGATGTTGAGGATGATGACAATCTGTCCACCATTACAAAAATTACACCCGATGCCAAATATCCTGAAAGTGAAACAGGAACAACCACTGACCAGAAATATGCAACCCCATATCCCCTTAGTGAGGACTATTTTTTGTGTGTATATGATCCCAATGCCAACACTAATGGCGGCAACAAGCGTTATGGCATATATGCAATAGATACAAAGGGAAACAAATCTTTGTTATACAGTGATCCCAACTTTTCCTGCTATGGCCCCATGCCTCTTCGTCCACGTAAGGTGCCTAATATTATTCCAGGAACGGCAAAGCCAACCGGACAAGCTCAAGACGGAGTTGTATCGGTTATGAATGTTTACAATTCACTGCTTCCGCTTCCATCAGGTACAAAGATAAAAGAACTGCGTATATGGCAGGTTTATCCAAAGACCACAACTATGGCCACAGATCCCATGATAAGTTATGAAAGTACAGAGAGTATATGGGCCGGGAGAAATACAAGAGGTCTATTAGGTTCAGTACCTGTTGAGTCCGATGGAAGTGCCTCGTTCTATTTACCTCCAGGAAGAGCTGTTTTCTTCCAGGCTGTTGACCAGGATGGAACAGCAGTTCAGACAATGAAATCCGATACATTCCTTGTTCCGGGTCAAACAAAGTTATACTGTCAAGGTTGCCATGAACCGGGCCGCCAGGCAGCAGTGAACCCGGAAAGTGTACCACTTGCATTAAGAAGAGAGCCTTCGAAAATAGCTCCAGATCCTTCACAGGGAGCAAGGCCTGTGAGTTTTCCAAGACTTATCCAGCCAATCCTGGACAAAAAATGTATATCATGTCACAACGGTTCCCAGGTACCTGACCTTAGAAAGGGTACTACAGATGCACAAACCAAATGGTTTAGCTCCTATAAAAATTTGAAGCCCTATGTTGCATTAATTGACGCTATGTATCCGGGAGCAGACTGGAATAAGGTCTACCCAAGAACAGAACCCGGAAAATTTGGTGCCAGAGCATCGAGGCTCTATAACAAGCTGAAGACCGGACATGGAACTCTTACGCAGAGTGAGCTTCACTCATTTATAGTATGGCTGGATTCAGGAATTGCACCGTTCTTTGGAGACTACAAAAATGTCGATGCACAGTTAAGAGGAGAACAGGTAGAGCCATCTCTAAATTAAGGCATTAATGAAAAATAACGAAGGATAGGAGTGTTAAAAATGGATCGAAACGTACTAAAAAAACTTATACCGATGGTTCTGTGTATCGCAATAACTGTTACTTTGGGAAGTTTCATATTTCAGGAAGGTTGGAATGGATATTCAATCGACAACATATACTTTTCCCCATTTGATACAGCATATTCGTCTGATGGCAGCATGATTGCGGTATCGGATTCCACCAAATCCCAGTTGCAAATTATTAAGGCATCGGATGGTTCGATACAAAAAGTTGTTCCATTGAACGGACAGCCAAAAGCTCTTACATGGAACGGTAATAAATATGTATACGTGTGTGAATACGGTGCCGGAACTGTTGCTGAGGTAGAACCTTTTACAGGATCTGTGACAAGAAGGTTTTCAACCGGCTCAAAACCCCTGGGAGCTGCATTGATAGCAGGTAAGCTTGTTGTGTCGGATTATGGACTTAGAAAAGTATCTGTTGTTGATTTATCTTCAGGGAGTGTAGAAAAGGACATCTCAGTAAAGGACTACCCATATTTTATGGATGGTACAGTAGATGGGAAATATGCCATAGTTGGTCATGCATTGCCATCTGGAAATGCATCTGCTCCTAAATATGCGGCATCAGTTACATTTGTTGATATAGATACCAAGCTGGAAGAAGCTAATATCATGCTGCCTCAGGGATCATCCAATGTCAGAGGAATAAAATGTTCTCCAGATGGAAAGTGGGCATATGTTCTTCACACCTTTGGAAAGACATCACTTCCAACTACTCAAATAACAAAAGGCTGGGTTATGACAAATGCAGTTACAATAATTGATGTAGCAAAGAAAAATATATACACAACTTTTATTTTGGACAGGATAACAGAGGGAGCGGCAGATCCATGGGGGCTGACGATATCACCCGACAGTAAAACCATGTGGGTTAGCTTATCAGGCACTCACCAGGTGCTTAAAATCGATCTGAACAGACTTCATCAGCTTTTGGCTGGAAATATAAATGGTGGATCCAATGAACCTGTTACTCAATTCGACTCTAACAGCTATTATAAATTGATAAATAGAAATAGTGGGAAGGCATTGGACGTGCCTGGGGGTAATTCTGCCAACAATACACAGTTGGTCCAATGGGATGATAACGGTAATAACAACCAGCAGTATAGGATTATCACTAATAGTGACGGATATTATTCCATTATCAACAGAGGTACAAACAAGGCACTGGATAATGCTGGTGCTAGTGTCGACAATTCTCCTGTTGTTGAATGGGATCAGAGTAATTCCGATAATCAGAAATGGAAATTAATTGATACAGGTGAGGGTTATTATAAGCTTCAGATCAAATCCAGCCAGAAGTATATGGATGTAAGTGGTGCCTCCCGTAATAATAATGCTGGTATTGTGACAAACAGCAGTAGTACAGGGCTTAGTCAGCAATGGAAAATATTAAAAGGAGGTGCTACAGGTTCGCCAAACAGTAACTACTCCTTGTTGTACCGCTCAAAGTCAGGTTATGACAAGCCTTATTCCGATATATGGTTTCAGATTAAAGCTGACCCTGCCAAAAGAGATAATTTAAAATATGACCTTGGAGCTTTGTGGGGAGCCAGTATATTAAAAAAGATAGATTTGTCCGGACAGGGACCAAGGGGAATCTCGATCTCTCCTGATGGTAAAAATATAGCGGTTGCAGCATATTTTTCAGGCGAAGTCTATTTTATAAATGCAGCGGAAGATAAACTTCAAAGCACTATAAAACTTGGAACTCAACCTGCAGAAAATCCGGTAAGAAGAGGAGAACGCACATTCCACGATGCATCAACAACTACTCAGAAATGGCTCAGTTGTGCTTCCTGCCATCCTGAAGGCAGAGCCGACGGACTTGATTGGGATATGCCCAATGACGGCATAGGCAATACCAAAAACACAAAATCGATGCTTAATATTTTTGATACACCTCCGGCAATGTGGCGTGGCGTAAGGACCGATGCAGATGTTGGAATAAAAGCCGGTTTCAGGTTCATTAAGTTTAAAGAACCGACCCAGCAGGAACTAGATGATGTTGCAGCTTATATCAAAAGCCTGTCTTCCGAACCAAATCCATATGCAAATAAGGATGGCACTATGACTACTGATGCTGCTCTCGGTAAGGCTATCTTTGAAAGCAGTGAAACTCAGTGCTCAAGCTGCCATTCAGGACCATTCTATACTGATTTAGAGGCTTATGATGTAGGTACAAAGGACATACTTGATCCCGACGGAATGTACTATACTCCCACTCTATTGGAAATGTGGAGGACAGCTCCCTATCTGCATGACGGATCAGCGGCAACAATACGTGAAGTATTGACAACGAAAAATGAGGGTGACAGGCATGGAAAAACATCGCATCTTACAAGCAAGCAGCTCGACCAACTGGAGGCATATATACTTCAGATCGGTTCGAATGCATCAACAATTACCACCACTGCCACTACTACTGCCACTATTACTACAAATACTGTTCTTAAAGAAGATTTGAACAAAGACGGTGTAATAAACATGACGGATGTAATACTTCTGGCGACATCATTTAATATGGTCAGAGAAGACCCTAAATATGTTGAAGCCCGTGATTTGAACGGAGACGGAGCAATAAATATAGCTGATGTTATAATTTTAGCTGCAAAATTCAATACTGTTATTTAAACAAAAATGCCCGGGCATGGAGAAAAGTTTAATTTACAATGAAGAATAAATTTCATGTAGGTATGTCATGGAAGCTATAATATTCGAAGAAAGAAATTTGAAATATAATAACCTGTAAAACTATATTTTAAGACAATCAAGAATTTAAAGGAAAGGGATCAAAGAAGAAAAGAGTGAAGACTGCAAAGGATGTTATAATGTATTTAATTCAGTCAATGGCGATTCCAGATATGTTGATGCACTGGATCTAAATAAAGATAGAGCGGTAAATATGTCCTATATAATGATGATTGCAGCTAAATTCGACACTGTAGTATTAAATTTATAAGAAAAGGGGGGGCTCTAGATGATGAAAGTAAAATATTCTTTCCATTTTTGTGCAGATTTTTTTTCATCCACAAAGGAAGGGCACAATTATAGTGGAAAATATATTTATATCGTGCCTTGGTAATAAGGATTTGTAAGTAATAACTTAATTTAATAATTTTAAAGGGGGATTTATAGTGTTTTTAAAAAAAGGTTTAAAAAAGGGGTTGAGTTTTATTCTGTCGGGCATCATGGTTTTCAGCATGGTAGCTACTATTAATCTATCGGTATTTGCAGCAGGTGAGAAAATTTATAGACCACTTCCGAATGAGTACAAGTCGGTTAGTTCAAAGCAAGGTACTATTGAAAGGTTAAGTTACACTTGGGGTAGTGCTACTAAGAATTTTTACGTCTATCTTCCTAACGGATATAACCAGTCTGATACTTCTAAAAAGTATAACGTTGTATATCTGATGCATGGTGGCGGTGAAGATGAGACATTATTATTCGGCGGACCAGGTCAGAACAAGGAATTAAAGGTAATAATCGATAACATGATTGCAAAGGGAGATATTGCACCAGCTATATTTGTTACACCTTCATTTTACAAGGGTAATAATGATGTGGCGACTTTCCATCAGGAATTGAGCAAAACAATTATTCCATTGGTTGAAACCAAATATAATACATATTTAGCATCAAAAAGTACTGAGGATATGAAGGCTTCCAGAGATCACAGGGCATTTGGCGGATTCTCAATGGGTTCGGTATGTACCTGGTACACATATATTAACTGCCTTGAATATATCAAATATTATATGCCGTATAGCGGTGACTGTTGGGCATTAACTGGGGGTGCCGGAACTACTGGGGCCGCAAAAACAGCAGAGTATCTGGCAAGTATTCCAAAGAAATACGGTTATAAAGCGCCACATGACTATAAGTTGTTCTGTGCTACAGGCAGTGAAGATATTGCATATCCCAATATGAAACCTCAGATGGATGAACTGAAAAAATTAACAGATACTTTCATATATTCAAACGATCCAATAGAAGGAAACTTCTATTTTATGGTGGCTAGTGGTGGTACACATTGGTGGGGTTATGTTAATCAGTACATTTATAACATATTACCAGATTTGTTTAAAGATACACCAACTAATACACCAACCAACACACCAACCAACACACCAACCAACACACCAACTAATACACCAACCAACACACCAACTAATACACCAACCAATACACCTGTTAAAAACAGTCTTGATGTAAACCTTGACGGTGCTATAAACATGGGAGATGTAATTATGTTAGCGATTGTATTTAATTCAATCCGTGGTGATGCCAGATATGTTGAAACATGCGACTTGAATAAAGATGGAGTTGTAAATATGTCGGATGTAATTATGATTGCAGCTAAATTCAATACAGTTGTATAATAGTAAGCCAGCATTTCCAAAAAAATCATAATAAAATCATAAAATTTTGCCCATATATTTATGAAAGGAATTCATTTGATTAAATTTTCAAACAAGTACCAAAAGAAAGTCCATTTTATAAAATTTTCTATCTCCATATAATAAATATATCAGTTGTGTAATGTTAAGTTCATTACAAATGTATGAATTTAATTAGGCATGATTAAAGAATTACTTCCCGTTGTGAGTGTGAGTTTACGAAATTAAGTGGACTCGAAAACGAGCATATAAGGGAAGTTATTCTTTAACATGATCCACCAACAAAAAATATTTTAAGGGGGATTAATATGAAATTTTTTAAAATCATTAGCTTGGGTATTTGTGCATTGATGACTATTTCAATGGTAGCTTGTGGTAAAACTACTGATACTTCTACCACAAGCCCAGGTGTTTCTGCTGAGGCATCTGATGATAAAAAAACTTCAAAGCAGGTGGTAGTTGGTTTTGCACAGATAGGTGCTGAAAGTGAATGGCGTACAGCTAACTCCAAGTCAATTAAAGATGCTTGTGAAGGAGCTGGATTTAAGCTTCAATTCTCAGATGCTCAGCAAAAACAGGAGAATCAGATATCAGCAATAAGATCCTTTATTGCTCAAAAAGTTGATTATATTGCATTGGCACCTATTGTTGAAACAGGATGGGATACAATATTAAAAGAAATTGAAGATTCGAAAATTCCGCTTATACTGGTTGACAGATCGATTAAAACAGCTGATGGTAGTGACAAATATTGGATTACACGTGTAGGGGAAGATTTTTATAAAGAAGGTAAACAACTTGCACAGTGGGTAAAAGACAATCAAGAAAAGCTAGGTTTTAAAGATAAGGCAACTGTAAACGTGTATCAGTTGGAAGGAACAGTTGGATCCGGAGCCGCTGTTGATCGTGGATCTGCTTGGGCAGATACAATGAAAGACACAAAATTCAAGACTATAAAATCACAAACCGGTAATTTCACCCGTGCTAAAGGCCAAGAAGTTATGGAGTCCTGGCTAAAATCCGATAAGGGCAATATTGATCTTGTGTTTGCACATAATGACGACATGGCACTTGGTGCGATTTCAGCTATGGAAGCTGCTGGTTTGAAACCTGGAATAGATATCAAAATTGTTTCCATCGATGGTGTAAAAGGTGCATTTGAAGCAATGATAGCAGGTAAACTCAATGCTGTTCAAGAATGTTCGCCACTTACAGGACCTGTACTTGTACAAACCATTCAAGACCTGGAAGCCGGTAAAGAAGTTCCGAAGCTTAAATATGCAGAAGAAAAGTTGTTTCCAATGGAAGAAGCAAAAGCTGCTTTATCTAGCCGCCAGTATTAATTAAGGTACCTCCTATATAATGAAAAACCACTCCTTGTAAAGTTATTAAGGTATGATTAAAAAATTACTTCCGCTTTCTACGCGGCTGGTCGTTTAGCTTCGCTAAACTGCTCGCCATGCATCCTGGGTGTTGACGAGCTAAGTCAACACATGAGCGAAATTTATAGCGGAAGTTATTTTTTGATCGTGCAAAGGACCACAGGAGTGGGTTTTCTTTAGGTGAAAATTCGTTAAGATCTAGGAAATTATGGTGTATTCAACACCACAATTTCTCACGATAACGACCAAGGTTGTAAAAAATCATTTCATGATTTTTTAGAGGGGAGAGGTGGATAATGATTAAAGATAGTCCAGTTCTTGAAATGCAAAGGATTTGTAAAACCTTTCCGGGTGTAAAGGCATTGCAAAATGTTGAGTTTTGGCTCCGAAAAGGTGAGATACACGCACTCATGGGTGAGAACGGTGCCGGGAAGTCTACATTAATTAAAGTATTGACAGGCGTAGAAAAGCCGGACAGCGGAGATATCATTTTAGACGGCAGAAGGATATCTCCGAAAACACCGCTTGACGCACAGGCTGTAGGAATTAGTACAGTTTATCAGGAAGTTAATTTGTGTCCAAACCTTTCGGTGGCTGAGAATATATTTATTGGCCGTGAACCAATGAAAATGGGCAGGATAGATTGGAAAACCATGAACAGGAGAGCGGAAGATGGGTTAAGAAGGCTTAATGTCAGTATTGATGTGACAAAAACGCTGGATAATTATTCAGTAGCCATACAACAGATGGTTGCTATATCAAGAGCATTGGATGTTTCTGCAAAAATACTGATACTGGATGAACCAACATCAAGCCTTGATAGAAATGAGGTTAAAAAGCTCTTTGAAGTTATGAATAAACTGAAAAGGGAAGGACTGGGGATTATTTTTGTAACCCATTTTTTAGATCAGGTTTACGAAGTATCCGATCGAATAACCGTATTACGAAATGGTGAATTGGTAGGAGAATATGAAACCAAGGATCTTAATAGACTTCAGTTGGTCGCCAGGATGATTGGAAAGGATTTTGACGACCTTTCGAATTTCAGCAAAAAAGACAAAAAAAACGAGTCAAATAACCAAGTTACATTTATTAGCACAAAAGGATATGGCCGCTCGGGTACCATCAACCCCTTTGACCTGGAAATCAAAAAAGGTGAAGTCCTTGGACTTGTTGGACTTTTAGGTTCAGGGAGGACAGAGACAGCCAGACTCATTTTTGGAGTAGATAAAGCAGACAGTGGTGAAATGTATATTTATGATCAAAAGGTAAATTTATCATCCCCATTGGATGCAATGAAATTTGGGATTGCATGTTGTCCTGAAAACAGAAAAACCGAAGGAATCATTGGAGATCTTTCGGTGAGAGAAAATATAATACTGGCATTACAGGCAAAGAAAGGAATTTTAAAAAATTTGAGCAGAAAAGAGCAGGAGGAGCTGGCAGATAAGTACATTAGGCTCCTTAATATCAAAACTGCAGGACCTGAGCAGCTGATAAAAAACTTAAGTGGGGGTAATCAGCAGAAGGTCATACTTGCAAGATGGCTGGCAACTGAGCCGGAGCTTTTAATCCTGGATGAACCTACAAGGGGGATTGATATAGGGACAAAGATGGAGATACAAAAGCTGATATTGGAATTGGCGGAAAAAGGTTTATCCGTTTTATTCATCTCCTCCGATTTGGATGAAGAACTTCGGACTTGCAGCAGAATGGCAGTGTACAGAGATAGATGCAAAGTAGCTGAAATCACAGGTGAAGATATCAATGAGCATTATGTTATGCAAACCATAGCAGGGGGGTAAAGGAATGTGGGATATACTTAAAAAAGTATATGGCAATAGATTATTCTGGCCTTTAGTGGCACTTTCTTTAATCGTCATATTCAATATCATATTCGTAAATGACTTTCTGAAAATTGAGTATAAGGATGGATATTTATTTGGAAGAATCATAGATATTTTAAACCGGGCGGCACCTCTTATGATAATGGCAATTGGAATGACTCTGGTTATTGCAACAGGTGGAACTGACCTTTCAGTGGGAACTGTGGCAGCTATTTCAGGTGCAGCTGTCTGTGTGGTACTGGGCGGTAATTTTAACGGTGTTCCTAATTTTCCATTCATAGTAGCAATTGTGGTTGCACTGGTTGCTGCTACCATAGCTGGGGCTTGGAATGGATTTTTAGTGGCAAAACTGGGTATACAGCCTGTAGTTGCTACCCTCATCCTATATGTGGCAGGTAGAGGAATTGCACAGATGATAACCGGTGGTCAGATTGTCACAGTGTACTATAAACCTTTTGCGTATCTGGGAGGATTTCTACCAGGCTTGCCTGTCCCATTTTCTATTGTGATTTTTGCAGCTGTGCTGGTACTTACCATCATAGTTATCAAAAAAACTGCACTGGGACTATTGATTGAGTCCATTGGGGTTAACTCCACAGGTAGTAGATTTTCAGGCATTAATGTAGTAAAGATCAAGTTTTTAGTGTATGCATTCTGCGGCTTCTGTGCAGGTATATCGGGACTTATTATCAGTTCTATGATAAAAGCTGCAGACGGAAATAATGCGGGGGATGCTTATGAACTTGATGCTATTCTTTCTGTTGCATTAGGGGGAAATTCCACATGCGGAGGAAGATTTTCCATCGGAGCAAGTCTTATAGGAGCATTGATTGTACAGAGTATAACCACCACACTTTATGCTTTGGGAGTTTCCTCACAGGTACTGCCTCTGATTAAGGCCATCGTTGTTATACTGATATGCCTCATACAGTCAGCAGAATTCCGCAATAAAATTATGGGATTATTCATTGGAGAAAGGAGTGGGCATAGTGAAAAAGCTGCAGTTTAATTCTAAATTTGTACCTATGTTGATAAATATCCTTTTGTTTGTGCTGTTATTTAGTATCGGCTCTTTAAAGTATCCCTCCTTTTTTTCTTTGCAGGTATTTTTTAATCTTTTTATAGATAATTCTTACCTGATTGTTTTAGCCGTAGGTATGACATTTGTTCTCTTAATAGGTGGTATCGATATCTCAGTGGGGTCAATATTATGTCTTGTTTGTATGGCATCCGCTTACCTGGTTGAAGTTTCTAAATTAAATCCATTTTTAGTGATGTTTTTAATGATTGTTCTTGGAGCTTTGTATGGATTGGTACAAGGGTGTCTTATACACTTCTTTAAGATTCAGCCTTTTATTGTGACTCTTGCAGGACTGTTTTTTGGAAGAGGAGCTGCTGCATTTATCAGTATTGAAACCATAAATATTACAAATAAAGTTTATAATGATATATCGAATTATAAGATTTATATGGCGGGAGACAGCTTTATAAGAATTGGAGTTGTGATAGCTCTTCTTACATTGGGAATAGCTATATTTATAGCTCATTATACAAAGTTTGGCCGGGCAGTTTATGCAGTTGGAGGGAATGAACAGTCAGCTCTCTTAATGGGACTTCCTGTAGCAAGAACTAAAGTTTTGGTATATACTATAAATGGAATTTGTGCAGCAGTTGCCGGCATATTATTTACCTTCAACATCCATTCAGGATACTCTCTGCATGGTCAGGGCATGGAACTGGATGCAATTGCAGCAACCGTTATAGGCGGTACACTATTAACGGGTGGAGTGGGATATGTTATTGGAGCGTTGTTTGGTACACTGACACAGGGTGTTATAAAGAACCTTATCATGTTTGACGGTACACTCAATTCATGGTGGACCAGAATTTCAGTAGCAGCATTACTCTGTCTGTTCATTATTATACAACGAATACTCACTGTCAGAAGGGAGTCAAAAAAGGTTAAGGAGCTTTGCAGATGAGGAAAACTTTCTTGGAATTGGTGATGATTATAATCGCCATATTACTTTTATTACCCTCTTGTTCACAAAAAAATTATTATAGAGAAAACTATGATTCCCAGAATCAGAAAGTGGTAAATAAAGTGGTCTTAGGGTTTTCCCAGGTGGGTGCAGAGAGTGACTGGCGTACCGCCAACTCAGAGTCCATTCAATCTGCAGCTCAAGCCGAAGGCATAAAGTTGATATTTTCCAATGCACAACAAAAACAGGAAAATCAGATTAAGGCTATCCGCTCATTTATAGCTCAAAAGGTGGATATAATTGCTTTTTCGCCTATCGTAGAAAACGGTTGGGAAGACGTGCTAAACGAAGCAAAGATTGCAGGAATACCTGTCATAGTTATGGATAGGGCAATTGATATACAGGATAAGGCCTTATATGTTACCCATATAGGATCTGATTTTGAGGAAGAAGGAAGGAAAGCTGGCAGATGGCTTTTAGAAAAGGTTAAGAAGACTAAAGGGAGTATAAATGTTGTTGAGCTTCGAGGCACATTTGGTTCATCACCGACAAACGGGAGGAGCAAAGGCTTTGAGGAAATTATAAAACCCAATACATTCATAAAAATGATTGGATGTAAGTATGGGGATTTTATGAAATCAAAAGGCAAAGAGATAATGGAAAACTTTTTAAAATCGGAAGGAAACCGCATTCATGTGGTATATTCACATAATGACGATATGGCTTTGGGAGCAGTTGAAGCTATAGAGGAATATGGCCTAAAGCCTGGAGAAGATATAATAATAATTTCCATAGATGCTGTAAAGGCAGCATTCCAGGCTATGATTGAAGGAAAAATTAATTGTACCGTAGAATGTAATCCCCTTCAAGGTCCTGAATTGATGAAGGCTGCGAAAAGCATCATGAAGGGAAACTCTCTTCCCAAAAGGATTATCATCAATGAAGGAATTTTCTCTCAGGATATGGCAAAAAGTGAATTGCCAAACCGAAAATACTGATCTTGCAGCAACAGGGAAGGAGGATTAACTGTATGTATTTAAGCAGGATAAAGCATTGGGTTAGAAAGAATAAGCTTATTGATTTAATGATTGATGTAAAGCTTTCAATGAGAAGTAAAATTATCATAGCTTTTATCATTGTCATCGTCATGATGAGCCTTTTGAATGTGGCCATATTATACAGTGCCCTAAAGTATGGAGAGCAGTATGATACCATTGTATCCAATATTACTACTGCCAATCGGTTAAATGGAATTGTAAAAAATCAGATTGATGCTGAAATGTGGGATATTGTGGCAGGCAAAATTAAGTTTGAAAAGGGCAGGCAGTATCAAATTATTAATGATATCAACAACAATATATACAGAATTATGCAAAATGTAAGAACCCATGAGAATAGAGTTCGACTGGATGTTACACTCCGCACCATGAGTACTTTGACAAAATACGTTGATTTAATGGGCAAGCAGATACGGGATAAAAAAACAGTAAAAGAGAATGAGAAAGTATTAGAAAACATAAGAGGTGTTTCATCCCTTGTAGAAGATAACATTCAGGAATTCATTCTGTATGAGATTTCTAGCAGTGAGACAATCAAAACCGAAATAGATCAAAATATTAAAAGATGGGTGTTGACCAATTTAATTGTTTTAGGTCTGGTGCTATTATTCTCAACAATTGCTGCATGGGTGATTTCAGGCAGCATATCAAAACCCATTAGAGAATTATATAAAATGACAAAATCGGTAGCACAGGGAAACCTTGATGTGAGGGTTAGAAGCAAGAGTGTTGACGAAATAGCTCATCTGGGAATGAGTTTTAATATCATGGTTCAAAAGATTAAAGAGCTGCTGGAAAAAAATAAAGAGGAACAGGAAAACCTTAAAAAAACAGAATTAAAAATGATGCAGGCACAAATTAACCCCCATTTTCTTTACAATACCCTGGACACAATCGTTTGGATGGCAGAAGCAAATAAAAGCAAGCAGGTAATAGAAATTGTCAGAGCATTATCCAGTTTTTTTAGAATAACCCTTAGCAAGGGAAAGGACTGGATTTCCATTCGTGATGAAATTGCACATATCACAAGTTACTTGACAATCCAGAAAATCAGATATAGGGATATATTAGATTTTAACGTTGAAGTAAGCGATGATATTCTTGACTATAAAATTTTGAAACTTACATTGCAACCTTTGGTGGAAAATTCTTTATACCATGGAATCAAGAACAAAAGGGAAGGTGGAACCATCACCATCCGGGGGTATAAGGGAAAAGGGCATAAAATAATATTTGAAGTTATGGATAATGGTGCAGGTATGCCCGAGAGCCGTTATAAGGAGGTAGTAGCTGAATTGGAAAGTAATTCAAAAGAGCTGATTTTTAAAGAAAGCGGTTTTGGATTAAATAATGTGCACAAAAGAATAAAGCTGTACTATGGCGATGAATATGGTATTAGAATCAAAAGTGAACTAAATAAGGGGACCCGGTTATCATTTGCCATACCATTGGAGGTGTGAGTTTTATGTACAAGGTATTCTTAGTCGATGACGAAATAGAAATTCGAGAGGGTATGAGAGACAGCATAAACTGGGCAAACATCAATTTTGTGTTTTCAGGTGAAGCACCTGATGGAGAAATGGCACTGCCATTGATACAGGAAGTAAAACCGGATGTTTTGATAACGGATATAAAGATGCCTTTCATGGACGGTCTGCAACTAAGCAGAATGGTACACAAAATGATGCCATGGGTTAAAATAGTCATCCTGACAGGACATGATGAGTTTCATTATGCAAAAGAGGCTATCAGTATCGGTGTTGCCGAATTTCTTCTAAAGCCGGTGTGTGCCACCGAATTGATGGAGGTTCTAAAAAAAATTGCTGCTAAAATTGGGCAGGAAAAAAAAGAGGAAGAAACCTCAGAAAAATTAAAAGAGCAGCTTCAAAATAATACAGTAGTCCTTAGAGATCGGTTTTTAAACGAGCTTGTAATGGGTATGGTTTCACTTCAGGATATAGTTGATAAATGTGAGCACTTCCAAATAAATATTATTTCTAAATATTATCTTGTTACAATCATGGAAGCTGAGACGAAAGTCTGGAATATGAATGACTGCAAATATAGAGAATATTTGAAGTTTGAGGAAGTAGTTGATAAAATCCTTAAGGGAAATCATCAGGTAATCAAATTCAAAAGAAATGCGGGTGAGCTAATTTTAATTATCAAAGGAGATGGTGAATTAAATTTAGGCACTTATGCCTATGAATTGTCAGAAACCATCATGAATGAAGTAGAGAGAGACACGGATTGTACTCTTTCCATCAGTATCGGAAGTGTGATGGAGCGGCTGGGTGGTATTGCAAAATCATATGTAGACGCAGACTTTGTAAACAAATACAAATACATATACGGGAAAGGTAAAATACTCGGAATAAATGACCTAAAGCTTGATTTAGGCTTAAAAGAATTTGTTAAGCTGGATATGAATAGTATCAATGATTTTATGAAATACGGTTCATATAAGGACATTAGGCAATTTGTTGGTGATTATGTAAATTGTTTGGAAAGGTCAGGGATGAACTCTCTGATATACATTTTTTATTCTTATATTGATATCATGTTAAATGCATCTAAATTTGTCAAGGAGCTAGGGTGGGATATAGAGAAAATATTGCCGGAAGCTGTTCAGCTTCAAAATGATTTGCTCATTATTAATTCCATAGATAAATTTAAGGAACTCATAGAAAGCGTGCTTAGAAAGGTTTTGGAATGTAGAGAGAATAGAATGGATGACAGGTATAGAGACATTATTGGTAAGGCAAAGGATTTCATAACCAACTATTTTTATAATCCCAATCTGTCATTAAATTCTGTTGCATCATATGTAAATATGAGTCCTAACCATTTTTGCTCTGTGTTTAGCCAAGAAGCGGGGGAGACCTTTACCGAATATCTGACGAAGGTACGGCTCAAAAAAGCTAAGGAACTTTTAAAAACAACATCATTAAGAGCTGCGGAAATAGCATATGGGGTAGGGTATAACGATCCTCACTATTTCAGCTATATATTTAAAAAATGGGAAGGTGTAACCCCAAAAGAATTTAGAAGCAGTTAAGGAATGATTGAAATATTACTTCCGATTCTGAGCGGGTGTTCACGAGTTAAGTGAACACGTAAGCGAAGATTTTATCGGAAGTTATAATTTCAACATTCCAAGGAATGATTGAAATTATGGTAGCATTTACAGATGCAAAGTGGATGATGTATAATATTATTAACATGTGCAGACAGGTTGATTTATGATGTCTATGAAATTATGGTGTATGCTACACAACAATTTCTCATGACAACGATTAAGATTGACAAAATCGCAAGCGATTTTGTTTAGGAGGGTCATAATGCAAAGCGGAAATAACCAGGCGAAATATTATAAGCTGATGGAGCATATTAAAGAAGAGGTTTTAATGGGACGCATAAAGCCGGGTGACCAAATACCCTCGGAAAACATTCTTTCTAAGGAGCATTCCTTAAGCCGGCACACAGTTAGAAAAGCCATATCAATGCTCGTAAACGAAGGATTGCTTTATACCGAGCATGGTAAAGGGACCTTTTGTCTGGGAAGGCAAAACAAACGAAGCGATTCAAAAAATATCGGTGTCATTACAACATACATATCAGAATACATCTTTCCACGGGTGATTCAGGGCATTGACGGTGTTTTATCTGGCAGTGGTTACAGCATCATGTTAAAGAATACCAATAACAATACTACAAATGAGGCCAACTGCCTCCAGGATTTATTGGGCAAAGACATTGAAGGATTGATTATCGAGCCTACCAAGAGTGCATTATTTTCCGACAACCTCAAATTCTATGAGGCTTTTGACAAACATCATATACCCTATGTATTTATTCATGGCTATAATACCCAGTTGGAGGGTAAATCCCATGTGATTCTGGATGATGCCGGGGGTATGGTTTCGATAGTTGAATATCTTGCCAAGCTTGGTCATAAGAATATAATAGGTGTATTTAAAGCCGATGATATCCAGGGGATAAACAGGCATAAGGGGTTTGCAAGGGGATTAACCAAAGTTGGACTTTCTTACAATCCGGATAATATAATCTGGTTTCATACAGAGGATAAAGAAGTAAAGCCTTATACATATATCAAGCAATTCATTGAAGAGAAAAAAGAAATAGATGCTATTGTCTGTTATAACGATGAAATTGCTTTTAGAACTTTCGAGCTCCTTTTAAAATTAGGTGTCAAAGTGCCCCAGGATATATCTATTACCGGATTTGATGACTCTTATTTTTCTGAGAATTGTCCGGTAAAACTTACTACTGTAAATCATCCCAAAGAGGCATTGGGCCAGGAAGCAGCCAGCATTTTATTGGAAATGCTTAAAGATGATAATTATCAAAATAATCCTATGCAAAAAGTGATTGAGCCAAAGCTTGTTATTAAGGATTCCTGTGTTCAACGATAAGTCGACTATCTTAAAGTTTAAGAAATTGTGAATGTGTGACTTAACTTGTACGCACATGCGTACTAGTAATGATTCATAGTAGTCATAAAATAAATATTAAATGGAAAAGGAGAATCCATATGGTAAATATTCCGAAAGTAAAATTAGGTATTGCGGCTGTCAGTAGAGACTGTTTTCCAGCTGAGATTAGTAAAGAAAGAAGGCAGAAGGTGGTTAAGGCCTGTGAACTTCAAAATATCCAAATCGTTGAGGTTCAGACAATTGTGGAAAATGAGGCGGATGTTTTAAAGGCCCTGGATGAGATAAAAAATGCAGATGTAAATGCATTGGTAGTCTATCTTGGTAATTTCGGTCCGGAAGGTCCTGAAACACTATTAGCTAAGAAGTTTGACGGGCCTTCAATGTTTGTGGCCGCTGCTGAAGAAACTGAGAATAACCTTATTGATGGGCGGGGAGATGCGTACTGTGGAATGCTGAATGCATCATATAATTTGGGATTGAGAAAGTTAAATCCATATATCCCTGAGTACCCGGTAGGTACGTCGGATGAGATTGCAGGAATGATAGGGGATTTTGAGAATATTGCAAGGGTTATTGTTGGAGTATCCAAATTAAAGCTGATTGGCTTTGGACCAAGGCCACAGGATTTTCTTGCTTGTAATGCCCCGATTAAGCCCCTGTATGATTTAGGTGTGGAGATAATGGAAAACTCGGAATTAGATCTTTATGAATCTTTTCAACAACATAAGGATGACTCAAGAATTCCTTCCATTGTAAAAGAGATGGAACAGGAACTGGGTGATGGAAACGGATATCCCGGAATTCTTCCCACATTGGCACAATATGAGCTGACTTTGAAAGATTGGGCAGAAAACAACAAAGGAGCTTCCGAGTACATAGTATTTGCAAATAAATGCTGGCCTGCATTCCAGAGACAGTTTGGGTTCGTTCCATGCTATGTAAATTCAAGGCTTGCGTCTATAGGTATGCCAGTGGCATGTGAAACAGATATCTATGGTGCATTGAGTGAATATATCATAACCTGTGCAACTAAGCTTCCTGCTACTATTTTAGACATAAACAACACTGTACCCAAAGACATGTACGAAAACAATAAGGATAAATTTAACGATTATAAATTAAATGACCTTTTTATGGGATTTCATTGTGGAAATACTCCATCAACTTGTATGAAGAATTTTGCAATGAAGTATCAGCTAATTATGCATAGATTGTTGGAACCTTCAAAAGAGCCGGACATATCAAGAGGAACACTTGAAGGGGTAATCAGGCCGGGGGATATAACTTTCTTCAGGATTCAGGGAACTGCAGACTGCAACCTGAAATGTTATATAGCGAGTGGAGAAATTATAGATGTGGATCCAAAATCCTTTGGTGGGATCGGAATTTTTGCAATAAAAGAGATGGCCAGGTTCTACAGGTATGTTTTAATCGCAAAGAGATACCCGCATCATGGCGGTGTGGCTTTTAAACACGCAGGAAAGGTACTGTTTGAAGCTATGAAAATGCTTGGAGTACAGGATATTGCTTTCAATCAGCCACCTTCAATGCTTTATAAGGATGAAAACCCGTTTAAATAGTATAGATAGTATAAGTCTTTATGATAGGAATGGAGGTCTTTAAGTATGAGTAGGAAATACACAATTGGAGTAGATTTTGGAACACTATCCGGTCGGGCAGTACTGGTGGATGTATCAACAGGAGAAGAAATTGCAACAGCTGTAAGGGAATATACACACGGGGTAATCTCTGACTATTTACCTGATAAGGTGACAAAACTTGGACACGATTGGGCACTCCAGCATCCCAAGGATTGGTTGGAGGTATTTGAGGAAACCATACCCGAAGTATTAAAAGAATCAGGAGTTAGTTCCGATGATGTCATAGGCGTAGGGGTTGACTTTACTGCTTGTACAATTTTGCCCACTGACAGTATGGGAGTGCCTCTTTGTCTGAAAGATGAATATAAATCAAATCCCCATGCATGGCCAAAGCTTTGGAAACATCATGCAGCACAGGACGAGGCTAATAAAATAAATTTAATCGCAAGGAAAAGAGGAGAAAAATTTGTAGACAGGTATGGCGGAAAACAGTCTTCCGAGTGGGAAGTTGCAAAAGTCTGGCAGGTTTTAAATGAAGCTCCTGAAATTTATGAATCCATGGATAGGTGGATTGAAGCTGCTGATTGGGTCACATGGCAGCTCACAGGTGTAGAAAAGAGACAAATATGTACAGCAGGATATAAGGGAATTTGGCATAAGCAGGATGGTTATCCGTCCAAAGAATTTTTTAAAGCTCTGGACCCAAGGCTTGAGAATTATGTGGAAGAAAAGCTTTCTAAGGATTTATATCCACTTGGTTCAAAGGCGGGTGAGATTACAGAACAAGCTGCTCTCATGACTGGATTAAAAAAGGGGACTGCCGTGTGCGTTGGAAATGTGGATGCCCATGTATCTATTCCGGCTGTAGGAATTACAGAGCCAGGTAAGATGCTTATGATAATTGGAACATCCACTTGTGATATTTTGCTGGGCACGGAAGAAAAAATTGTCCCCGGAATGTGTGGGGTTGTTGAAGATGGTGCCATGCCAGGTTTCTTTGCTTATGAATCGGGTCAGTCCTGTGTTGGGGACCATTTTGATTGGTTTGTAAAGAATTGTGTACCCTTTTCATACATGGAAGAAGCATGTAAAAAGGAAATCAACATACATAAGCTTTTACGTGAAAAGGCATCAGCACTTGAAGTGGGAGAATCTGGCCTTGTTGCATTGGATTGGTGGAATGGAAACAGGTCTGTACTTGTGGATGTTGACCTTACAGGCTTAATCATTGGCTTAACACTTCAATCAAAACCTGAAGAGATATATAGAGCACTGATTGAAGCAACTGCCTATGGCAAGAGGATAATCATTGAGACATTCCGTGAAAGCGGAGTACCTATCACCGAACTCTATGCTTGCGGCGGTATCGCTTCAAAGGATGACTTTATGATGCAAATTTATGCGGATGTTACCAATATGGAGATTCGAATAGGAACTTCTTCCCAGACTCCTGCATTAGGGGCTGCCATGTTTGCTTCTGTAGCTGCAGGCAAAGAAAGTGGTGGCTATGACAGCATTTTTGAGGCCGCCAAGATTATGGGGAAAGTGAAAGAAAAATCATTTAAACCTAAACTTGAGAATGTAGAAGTTTATAACAAACTTTATGAACAATACAAAATTCTTCATGACTACTTCGGAAGAGGACAAAATGATTTGATGAAGAAACTTAAAAAAATTAAGGAAGAGGCTTCAATATATAAGGACCAATTTGTAAAAGTAGAGGTGTAAGGTTATGCTGGAAACGTTAAAAGAGGCAGTATTGGAAGCAAACCTTGAGCTTCCAAAAAGAGGGCTTGTAACATACACTTGGGGAAATGTAAGTGGAATTGACAGGGGGGAAAACCTTATTGTGATAAAGCCCAGCGGGGTACCCTATGAGGAATTAAGGCTTGAACATCTTGTGGTACTGGACCTTAATGGGACCAAAGTGGAGGGAAAACTTAACCCTTCTTCCGATACAATGACTCATCTGGTGATTTATAGAAACTATCCGGAATTAGGAGGGGTAGTACATACACATTCCCGGTGGGCTACCGTATGGGCTCAAGCTTGTAGAGGGATTCCGGCTCTAGGAACCACCCATGCTGATTATTTTTACGGTGAAATTCCCTGCACACGCAAACTGACCAATGAAGAGATTAACGGTCAGTATGAAGAACAAACCGGAAATGTTATTATAGAGACCTTTAAGGATAAAAATCCGGTTTGTGTCCCCGGAGTTCTGGTTAGTAACCATGGGCCTTTTAGCTGGGGAAAAGATCCGCAGGAGGCAGTACATAATGCAGTAGTTTTAGAAGAGGTTGCCATGATGGCTTATCATGCATTTTCTCTCAAACCTGATTTAAAGCAGATTGATAAAACATTATTAGATAGGCACTTTTTGAGAAAGCATGGCAGTAAAGCGTACTATGGCCAAAGTTAGCCACTTCGCAGCTAGATTTTATTAAGGTTTAAAGTTAGTTATCTTTAATATAATTAAAATTTTTTACTTATTAAAATAAACACCTAACTTAAAAAAGTTCAACAATACGAAAATGTATTATGAAATGAATTGTTGGACATTATGAATTCATTGCTCTTAAAACCTTGAGTTAAGCATGAATGAAAAATTACTTCTGCTTTTGAGGGGGTGTTGAAGAACTAAGTCTCATTTGAGCGAAATTTATAGCAGAAGTTATTTTTGTCATGACTAATGTTATATAAGAATTAATATGGTTACAGGAATTAAATAGGAGGCGATAAAAGTAACACTAATTCTAAAAAATTTAGAATGCACTTATATAAATAAACAATAAAATACAATTTTAAAGTGAGGAGATTTAATGATGATCAAAAGTTTAAGAAAGGTATGGTTAGTAGTTTGTATTTGCAGTATTTTAATGACTCTTTTTCCGGTAAAAAGTATTGCAGACTATCCAATTTTCTCTCAGCGTTATACAGCGGATCCTACCGCAGTAGAGTATAATGGGAGACTTTATGTTTACTTGTCACACGACGCAGATCTTACAGCAGGTCAGTCAACATACAATATTCCTGATATCACTTGTATATCAACGGATGATTTGAAAAACTGGACAGACCATGGAGAGGTTTTCAATGCCAAGACAGATTCAAAATGGGCTAGCGTTTCTTGGGCACCATCAATTGTATATCGCAATAATAAATTCTATTTGTACTACGGTAACGGAGGAAACGGTATCGGTGTAGCAGTAAGTGATAGTCCAACCGGACCTTTTAAAGATCCTCGTTCATCAGCTCTTGTAACAGGAAATACTCCTGGAGTGCAACCAGCAACCAATATGTGGCTATTCGACCCTGGTGTTTTTGTTGATGATGATGGACAGGCATATATGTATTTTGGAGGAAACGGTCAAAACAATATAAGGGTTATCAAGCTGGGCAGTGACATGATAAGCACTGTAGGATCAGCAATAGCAATGAGTGCACCTAGATTTTTTGAAGCTTCATGGATGCATAAGTATAATGGAACGTATTATTTTTCATATGCCAGCGATTTTACTCAGGGTGCTTCAAAAATTGAGTATATGACAAGCAAAAGTCCTACATCAGGTTTTACATATAAGGGAGTAATACTTCCACAGCCTCCAGATAATTATAGTAACAATAATCATGCAGTTACTTTGAAGTTTAAAGATAAATGGTATTGTGTATACCACAACAGAAATTTAGGTAAACAACGAGGAGTAGAAACTAATTATCAAAGAAATGCGGCTATCGATGAGATGTTTTATAACACTGACGGTACTATTAAGCAGGTAGTTCCAACAGTTGATGGTTTGAAACAGCTCAAATATGTAGATCCTTATGTTAAGAACACTGCTGTTAACATGTATAAAGAGTCTGGTACTGAAACTGAGGCATGCAGTGAAGGCCAAAGAAATGTTAGTATGATACAAAACGGAGACTGGATCCAGATTAAAGGGGTAGATTTTGGCAGCAGTGGTGCAGCGAGTTTTGATGCTAGAGTAGCAAGTAGTACACAAGGAGGAAATATAGAAATTAGATTGGATAGCCTTACTGGTAAATTGGTTGGTACTTGTAAAGTGGAAGGAACCGGTGGCTGGCAGACCTGGACAACTAAAACATGTTCAGTTAGCGGTGCGACAGGTGTTCACGATTTGTTCCTTAAGTTCACAGGTGGAAGCGATTATTTATTTAACTTTAGTTGGTGGCAGTTTAATCAAACTTTAAACACACCAACAAACACACCTACAAACACACCAATAAACACACCGACAAGCACGCCAACACCAAAACCGAACCTTACTGGAGATATTAATGGTGATGGAATAGTAAACATGTCAGACGTTATACTTTTAGCATTAAGTTTCAATTCGGTCAATGGTGATATAAATTATAAGGCGGAATATGATTTGAACAGTGACGGTGTTATAAATATGAAAGAAGTAATTATTATTGCAGTAAATTTTAATGCCGTATTGAAATAGTAATAAGATTGTCTGCTAACTGGTGTAAATAAAAGAAATGAACTTAAATATCATAAGACCTTGCAAACAATAAGATGTAAGGTCTTATCCTTAATATAAGGGGGAAAATATGTATGGGTATTTCATTAAGTTTTTCTAAATATAAAAAATGGGTTTTAGTTATTTTATGTTCAGTGCTTTGTTGTTGGGTTTTACCGATTGGAAATGCAGAAGCGGCAATGGCAAAAGGCCCAAAGTGGGTAGGTAATATTATTGCAGGCAGTGTTCCATCAAATTTTGCAACTTACTGGAATCAGGCAACACCTGAAAATGCAAGTAAATGGGGCAGTGTAGAATACAGTCGCGGCAGTAGGAACTGGAGCAATACGGATCTGATTTACAACTACTGTAAAACCAATGGATTTCCATTTAAATTTCATACTTTAGTATGGGGAAATCAGGAACCATCATGGATAGGCAGTCTTTCAGCGGCTGACCAGAAAACAGCGGTAACAAATTGGATTCAGGCTGCCGGTACAAAATACCCCGATGCTGATTATGTGGATGTTGTTAATGAGCCCTTACATGCACCAGCTTCCTATAGAAATGCTCTGGGGGGAAGCGGCTCAACGGGTTGGGATTGGATTGTTTGGTCATTTGAACAGGCACGGAAAGCATTTCCAAACTCCAAGCTGCTAATAAATGAATATGGAATAATAAGTGATCCCAATGCAACAAATAATTATGTCAAGATCATAAACATTTTAAAGGGTAAAGGTTTAATAGATGGAATAGGAATACAGTGTCACCAGTTTAATATGGATAATGTTTCTACAAATACAATGAAGAGTGTTTTAAATACATTGGGTGCAACTGGATTGCCAATATACGTATCTGAACTTGACATGACAGGTGATGACTCTACACAGCTAAACAGATATAAAGAAAAATTCCCTGTTTTATATGAAAGTCAATATGTTAAAGGTATCACGTTGTGGGGTTATATTCAGGGTTCAACATGGATAAGCAATACACATTTAATCTCGACATCAGGGCAGGAACGTCCTGCACTTACCTGGTTAAAGCAATATCTAGCCGCTGCATCAGCAGCACCTACCAACACACCAACTACAAAACCCACCAACACACCAACCCAAACAACAAATCCTGTTGTTACAACTAAAGGTGATCTCAACAATGACGGTGTGATTAATATGTCTGATGTTATACTTTTAGCAAGTACATTTAATGCAGTAAGAGGAGATTTTAAATATGCTTTAGCCTATGACCTGAACGATGACGGTGTAATAAACATGTCTGATGTTATAGTTATTGCTGGAAATTTTGGTGAAATAGTAGCTATCGCAACATCAACAAAAGCACCGACTACAACGCCAACTTCCACAAAAGCACCAACTCCAACTCCGACCAAGGCACCAACTCCAACCCCGGTTCCAAGTTCAAAAGTTACCACAAAGGTATTGCCTTTGGGTGATTCGATAACCGATGGAATCAACGTACCGGGTGGATACAGGATTAAGCTTTGGAAAAATATAGCCAATGATGGGCTTGTTGTGGATTTTGTAGGTTCTCTATCGAATGGGCCTTCAGAACTTGGAGATAAGAATCATGAGGGACATTCAGGATGGAGAATTGACCAGATTGATATAAATATCAATTCATGGATGGATAAATACAACCCAAAAATTGTGTTGTTACATATTGGCACAAATGATATTTCCCAAAAGTATGATTTGAATAATGCTCCTGCTAGGTTAAGTGCATTAATTGACAAGATTTGTGCGAAATTACCATCAGGCGGTAAACTTTATGTAGCTAGCATTATCCCGCTGAGCTATGCAGATGTAAAGACATATAACGCTCAAATTCAGGGAATTGTCCAAAATAAGACCAATCAAGGAAAACCTGTATATATGGTGGACATGTACTCAGCACTTACCGTCTCTGATCTGGCTGATGGAGTTCATCCTAATGCTGCAGGTTATAATAAAATGGCAGATGTTTGGTATAAAGCTATAAAATCTGACTTGGGAAAATGATGTGAATATTTCTCTATTATAAAATATAAGAGATAGGAGATGTCAAATTATGAAGTGTTTTATTAAAAAAAGTTTTTCAATTGCTTTTGGATTGGTTTTTATGTTACTGATGTTTGCTACTGTATTGAACGCTGCAGCAAATGCAAATCCATCATGGACAGTAGATGAACCTGTAATTTTCCACCGTGAGTTGCCGCCGTACGACTATTATGGGGCGAAAGACCCGACTATTGTTTACTATGGTGGCAAATACCACGTGTTTTACACCGGTGCAAATCAAAGCGGCGGGTGGCAGATGCTTTATACGTCCGCAAGCACAATTCCAGAGCTAAAAAATGCAAAACGTACCTACATGAGCAAAATTGGAGAAAGTTATTTCTGTGCACCGGAAGTATTTTATTTCGAGCCTCAGAAATTATGGTATCTTGTTTATCAGGATGGTACATATGGAGCTGCGTATTCAACTACGACTAACATAGCTGACCCAAGTTCGTGGAAAGGGCCCCAATCCTTCGGCATATCCGGGAATATGGGGTGGGATTATTTCGTCATCTGTGACGATCAAAACGCCTATATGTACAATACGCCGGATGATGGTTCAGGCAGGCTTTATATGCGTAAAACGTCACTTTCAAACTTCCCTAAAGGTTGGAGTGCACCTACTGTAGCCATGTCTGGAGTTTTTGAAGGTGCTGAGGTCTATAAATCCCTTGCTGACGGCAAATACTATTTGCTTATCGAAGACATGAAAGATGGCAGATATTACGAGTTATGGACATCATCAAGTGCTGGGGGACCATGGACCCAGGTTGCCGAAAAATGGGCATGGAGAGGAAATCTTACTAAATATAATTCAACTACTAAGTGGACTACTAATGTTTCCCACGGTGAACTCATACGTACAGGATATAACCAGAAACTCGAAATTAATGACATAAACCATGTTGATTTTCTCATCCAAGGCACTTTAAGCCTATCTGGTGACTACCAAAAGCTCATCTGGGATTTGGGACTTATCAGAAATTATCCTGGAAGTCAAGCTACTTCAAATCCTTCAGCTACACCTACACCTGCAGATACCTCTACTCCTACACCTACAAGGCTTGCAGAACCTACGCCGGGGCCTAGATCAGCCTTTACACAGATAGAGGCAGAGAAGTATAACAGCATTAATTCTTCGACCATTGAAACAATAACTACCACTAATGGCAGCGGTTTGGGTTATATAGAAAGCGGTAATTACCTGGCATATAATAAAATAGATTTTGGAAGTGGTGCCACTTCTTTTAAGGCTCTTGTTGCAGGTGAACTTACTTCTAAAATCGAACTGCGACTCAATGGTCCCACCGGTACTCTTATGGGTGCACTGTCGGTGGAAGCTACAGGAGACTGGAATACATATCAGGAACAGACCTGTAATATAAATAAAGTTACAGGAGTAAATGACCTTTATCTGGTATTTTCAGGCCCTGTAAATATTGATTGGTTTTCATTTGGCGGCAGTGCGGCAAATACACCTATACCAACAATACCTGTAACAATTCCTACGGGGGATTTGAATAAAGATGGTATTATAAATATGGCTGATGTGATTCTTTTGGCTAAGGCATTCGGTTCAGTTATAGGGGACAGTAAATATGATCCATCTTATGATCTAAATAATGATGGAGCAATAAATATGTCTGATGTCATTATTATTGCTTCCAAATTTAATACTGTAATCAGTTCTCCAGGCAATACGCCTGTACCAACTCCGACAAAAGCATCAACCCCAACTCGTGTGGTGACACCAACTCCTATTCCATCACCATCAGGAACAGCTTTATACCAATTAGCTGCAGCCAAGGGAAAAATGTTCGGTACATGTGTTAACAGTCAATGGTTTTCTAATTCAACAGGTTCGACTTATGCTAATATTTTGAAAAACGAATTTGGAATGGTTGTAGCTGAAAATGAAATGAAAGTTGATGCCATAGAGCCTTCACAAAATAATTTCAACTTTACAAACGGCGATAAATTGGTTAACTATGCTTTAAGTAATAATAAAAAAGTGCGTGGACATACTCTTGTATGGCATGCTCAACTTCCTGGATGGATGGGAAATTGGAGTGGAAGTCGTGATGGACTTATTTCAGCGATGAATAACCACATTACCAAGACCATGGAACATTTTAAGGGAAAAATCGCAGAATGGGACGTTGTCAACGAAGCTTGTGACGATAGCGGTAATGGACTTAGAAGAAGTGTATGGACAAATAAAATCGGTAATGATTTTATAGACATTGCATTCCAGACTGCAAGAAAAGCTGATCCTAATGCACTCCTCTACTATAATGATTACAATATTGAGGATATGGATGCCAAGTCCAATACAGCATACAATATGATTAAAAGCATGAAGGAAAGAGGAATACCCATTGACGGAGTAGGATTCCAATGTCACTTTATCAATGGAATGAGTGCTTCCCAGCTTAATGCTATAGAGCAAAACATCAAGAGATATGCAGCGATAGGAGTAAAGGTATCCATTACTGAACTGGATATTCGTATGAACTCTTCGGAAAACCAAACTACCGGTTTCCAGACACAGGCAAACAATTACAAATCATTAATGGAAATTGCCTTAAGAAATGATAATGTTACAACATTTATGGTTTGGGGATTTACCGATAAATATTCCTGGGTTCCAGGAACTTTCCCAGGCACAGGCAGAGCTCTCATATATGATGATAATTTTAATCCAAAGCCAGCGTATAATGCATTAAAAGAAGCCCTGATGAAGTAGAGGAATCATCATGGTTTTAGAAAATAGAGTTTTACCACCCATTAGTGTATTAAAGATTTAATTTCATTTTATTATCTATATAAAGCAACATATGTTGAACAAGGGTATTATTAAAAGTAAATAAGGAATACCTTGCCATTACTAAGTGTTTTTTAGTATTCAGCCTTGCTTCATAAGAAATCAATAATCTTAAAAAAAGGGGGAGTTGAAAAATGAAACTGAAATTTAAAGAAATGGGGAGGGGTGAGTAAATGTTGAATAAAGTTAAGGCGATTATTTCCATTATTGCGACTTTTGCCATCTTGTTTTCCTTGTTTCCAGTAAACGTACAAGCAGCAACAACGCTTACGTCAAATGCTACTGGTACAATTGACGGCTATAACTATGAATACTGGAAAGATAACGGTACCGGTACTATGACTCTCAACGGGGCGGAACATTCAGTTGTTCATGGAGTAATATCAATAATATATTATTTCGTACCGGAAAGAAACTAGGGTCGACTAAGACTTATCAGGAATATGGTAATATCTCAATTGACTACTCCTGTAACTACCAGCCTAACGGTAACTCATACATGGCTGTCTATGGGTGGACGGAAAATCCCCTTGTAGAATATTACATCATAGATAGTTACGGTACTTGGAAGCCACCGGGAAACGGTATACAAATGAAAGGAACAGCTACTGTTGACGGCCGTACATATGAAATTTATCAAAACTCAAGAACCGGACCTTCAATAAAAGGGGATACAACTTTTCAGCAGTATTGGAGTATCTGCACATCAAAAAGAACAAGTGGAACTATAAGTGTCAGTGAGCACTTTAAAGCGTGGGAAGCTAAAGGAATGAAAATGGGCAAAATGTATGAAGTCTCCATGGTTGTTGAGGGATATCAAAGCAGCGGTAAAGCTGATATGACCAAGATGGATCTTAAGATTGGCCCAACACCTTCCAATACCAATACACAAACAAATACACCAACTCCAGTTAAATCTAGCAGTACTGCAGTTGTTGGTACAGATGATCCCCTTCGCTCGTTGGCACAAAAAATAAGGGCTAAAGGGCATGAATTTTATGTCGGTGCTGCAATTTCCGGGAATCTGAGCGGTAGTGATCAAAATATTGTAAAAACTGAGTTTGATATAGTAACAAGTGAGAACAATATGAAAATAGGTGCAATATCACCAAGCCAAAATCAGTATAATTATAGCGGTGGTGATAGTTTGGTTAATTTTGCCCTGTCAAACAATATGATTGTTCATGGTCATGCTTTTGTATGGCATAAGTATAACCCCGGATGGGTTGATGGAACAAAGAACATGATGGAAACATACATAAGCAACGTTGGTAATCATTATAAAGGTAAAATTTATGCATGGGATGTAGTAAATGAAGCATTTCAAAAAGATGGTACATATCGTATCAATGCAATTGGAACAAATGGCCAGGATGGTGCTTCCATCTTTGGGCAGAAGCAAGGCAAAAAGTATATTGAGGATGCATTTATAGCAGCTCGCAAGGCTGACCCAAACGCTAAACTGGTCTATAACGAATATGATATGGAAACAAGGCCTGCCAAATTTGAGGGTGTCTATGAAATGGTAAAAGATTTTAAGAGCCGCAACATTCCAATAGATGGTGTGGGTTTCCAAATGCACTTGGGACCAAGCTTTACCGAAACTGATGCCAAAAGATTTGCGGACCAGATGCAGAAATTAGCTGATTTAGGTGTTGAAAGCTATGTTACAGAAATGGATGTCGGTTGTCCCGATACAACACAGGCTGGACTTGAGAAACAGGCTCAGATATATGGCTGGATAGCGAAAGCATGTGTAGAACAACCATTTTGCAGGGCTTTCCAGGTATGGGGAATAAGAGATTCCCAATCATGGCGTGTAAATCCTGAGTCTCCAGAAGACAAAGCAATAGCTCCATTGATTTTTAATGACAATGGTCAGAAAAAGCCTGCGTATTATGCAATACAAAAAGCATTTGCCGATGCACTAAACTCAACATCACCATCAAAGACTGCAGCACCTACTGCAACGTCAACAAAACCAAGCACGGGTCCAACAATTAAAGGTGATATCAACAATGACGGTATTGTAAATATGGCAGATGTTTTACTTTTAGCATCAGCTTTTAATGCGGCTAATGGTTCAGCAAAATATAATTTGGCATATGACCTAAATGGAGATGGTGTTATAAACATGGCAGATGTTCTAATTATTGCTTCAAATTTTAATAAGTCAGGAAGCATAGTTGCGCCTGGTACTCCGACAAATACAATAACGCCAACACCGCTTGTATCTGCTGGTACAAAAATTTTACCTTCTGTTGATAGTGTTGAAAAAGACGGCCCATTTTCACTAGCAGTAGAAAAAAATGTTGGGCCAAATGGTAAAGCATGGATTGTTAGGCCAGCTAATCTTGGAAGTCAGGGAGTTACTACACATCCCATATTTATATGGGGTCCGGGAGGAGGTTCTGATCCAAGTTTCTATCAAGATATAATGAGAAGAATTGCTTCACATGGATTTGTAGTTTACAGTGAATCTCCATCAGATTCAGGAGCTGAAATGAAAGCAGGAATAGATTGGATCATAGCACAGAATAACAACTCATCAAGTCAATATTACAAAAAACTTGACACAAGCAGAATTGCTGCCGGCGGACATTCGCTCGGTTCAGTGGCTTCTTATGGTGTAGCAAGTGATCCCAGAATAACAACAACAATTCACGTTGACGGTGGATCCCTTGATGGCAATGGAGCAAGTAAGATGCGTAAACCCACTGCACTTATTTGTGGATTGGCAGATAATTTAGCTCTCGAAAACACTCGAAACGATTATAACAAAGCAACAGTTCCAGTTTGGATGGGTTTAATGCAGGGAGTAGACCACGGTACCGGCCCAAAATATGCTCTTCCAGCAACTTTAGCATGGCTCAGATGGCATTTGGCTGGAGAAGCAGAACGAAAGAGTATGTTTATAGGTTCAGATGCATACTTTAATACTGGTATCTGGCAAGCTCAAAGTAAAAATTGGTAATTTTCGTCCCCCTCATTTGAGGGGGATTTTTTATGTCTAGGAAGTAAAAACGATAATATTTTAGATGTTTTTAAGCAAAATTTTTATTAAGGCTTTTTAGAATAAAGCGATATATTTATAAGAATAAACAATTATTTGATTAGTATTTTTAAAAACGATAGAAATTCCGAACTCAAAAATAAATTCGATTACGAATTAATCAAATGAATAGATAATTAGATAATATTTTTATTCTATAATAGAAAAATTCAACTAAATTAGAAAAGGTGCTGTCGCAAATTCTAAAAAGCCCTTTATTATTTTATTTGCTCTGATAAATGTATGATCATTAGCACTTTTAATATAGTATGAGTTTAGGTATAAAAATTATTGTTAAGGGAAGATGTTTATGCTATTTATATCAGCTGTTTTAAATTATACTGGTGAAACAGCTACCAGTATTGTTCAAAAAATTAAAAATGGAGACAAGCGTTTAAAAGAGAAATTCATAGAAGATTATATACCGTTTATTGTAAAAGAGATTTCAAACTTTAATGCTTCAAGTATAGTTGATATAAAAAATAGTGATGAATATAGCATTGGTCTTATGGCGTTTGATGAGGCAATTGAAAAATTTGATGGCAGTAAAAGCAGGCAATTCCTCAAATTTGCACAGATGGTAATTAAAAGAAGAATGATAGATTATTTAAGACATATATCATCTATTAGCAAAAATGAAATTCCTTTTTCATACTTTAACAGCAAAAGCGATAGTGAGCTTGAGGAAAAATTAAATATGTTTGATTTAGGAGTGGAGGCAGGCAGGTATGAACTTATATATGAGTTAAGAGACTTTTCAAGACAATTGGAAGCCTTCGGCTTAAATATAAGAGATCTGCCTTATTATATCCCAAAACATAGGGATTCAAAACAAATGTGTATAAGTATTGCTAAAAAAGTTATTGAGAATAAGAATATTTACGAAAAATTAAAAACGAAAAAATACTTTAAAATGAAAGAACTTACTAAAATAATAGATTTTCATCCAAAGTCAGTGGAAAGAAACAGGGAGTTTATTATATGCTTATGTATATTATATGGAAACGATTACGAAAATTTCAAAGCATATTTAAACCAGGTATTTAGATAAAGGAAATCCGGCAAATAGCAGAGATGTTTATTTAGGACTGAAAATGTTTTGCGAATTTACTTTGCACAGTTATAATTTATATGTGCTCATTTAGGGGGGTAGAGATGAAATATGAAGGCATTATAATAAACTTGACAAAAAGTAAAGCAATTGTTACAACTAACGATTTTCAATGCTTTTATATAAAGAGAGGTTCTGCAGATTATGTAGGAAAGGAAATTGAATTTACAGAAAAAGATATTGTTAGAAAAAGGCCAGTATCGGCAAAACTCATGATAGGTGTTGCTTGTATGGTTATTTTATTTGTTATAGCCTCATTTTCAAATATTGTAGGTATAATCAATATAAATGATATTTTTTCTGAGCCAAAAGTCTTTGCTTATATTGATGTTGACATTAATCCCAGTCTTGAGATAGAAATTGATAATACCGGGGATGTTATGAAGTTAGTTCCATTAAATGAGGATGCAAAGGTTCTTATTAAGAAATTAAAGTTTGGTAAGATTAATGTTTCTAAAGCTATTGCTGATATAATAGATGAGGTGAAAAAAGATAGGGCTTTAAGCGTAGCTGAAAAAGATTATATACTAATCTCAAGCACTTTAAACAACCAAAAAAGTGAGATTGATAAAGAATATAAAGTTGATAAGGAAAAACTGGATAATATAATGAACTCGTTAAAAACCAGTTTACAAGAAGAAAGTGGCAAAGTAAATGTATACATAATGCAAACCAATATAATCGAAAGAAAAGATGCACAAAGTGAAGGGATATCTACAGGCAGATATGTATTGTACAATAAATACAAGAATTTGGAAAATGGTTTTTCAGTTGAAGAAGCTAAAAAGATTAATGTTAATGATTTGTTAAAATATATAATAAATAATAAAGCAGAAAAAGACAGCATTAGTAGTATTCCTAAACCAACTCCTTCAAGTTTGAAAGCTGACAATGCAAAACAAAATGAAACTACAAAAGTTCCTGATATTAAACTCAATACTCCTTTACAAACGCTGAAGGCAACGCAAAAGACTATTAGAACACAAAAACCGGTGTCGACACAAGAACCAACAGCAGCACTAATGAAAAATCCTGTTACTGTATATCAAAATATAAATTATACCGGGTGGGCTGTTGGATTGGATGTCGGAAATTATGATATGTTTCAACTTTTTAGAAAAGGGATTTTAAATGATGAAGCATCTTCTATTAAAGTAGCTTCGGGATACAAGGTGATACTATATGAAGATTACAACTTTACGGGAAGATCTGTTGTTCTGACAGCAAATAGTAATAATCTGGCAGCTAGCGGTTTTGACAATATAGTTTCATCCATCAAGGTGGAGTCCGATACTCCTAATCAAACGTCGACAAAAAACACAAGATCACAATTTATGAGGCTCGAATCATATAATTTTCGTGGACAGTTTATCCGTCATCAATCATTTAAAGCGAGTATTTCAAAGGATGTGTCACCATTTGATGATTCGGTATTTAATATAGTTCCTGGTCTTTCTGACCCGGATTGCATATCCTTTGAGTCGAAAAATTTTCCGGGATATTACCTGATGCACGAGAACTTTAAAATCGTTCTTAAGAAATTTGATGGTTCAGATAATTTTAAACAATGTGCAACCTTTAGAAAGATATCTGGATTGGCAGATAAAAACTTAGTTTCTTTTCAATCGATCAATTATCCAAATAGATATATAAGACATAAGATGTTTTATGTAGAAATTGATGAAATTATTACTGACCTTGATAAGAAAGATGCCACATATATTGAAATTAAAGTTGAGTAACATCACAGCTATATTAAGGCATGAACGAAAAAATGTGCTTAAATACTTAAAATCTCAGTGTAATTTTAAGTATTTAAGCATCTAGGAGGGAGTATAGTACTATTTATAACTCCATAACATTTGTTCGAAAACATAATGGTTTTTGAGTGGGGAATTTTTGATAATAAACAAAATCAATTAAAATTCTATCCTTTGATTTACTAATACATCAGAGGAAGCAAGTGATGTAACAGTTAATCTATCAAGTGCCAAGCATTTCATTTTCACCTCCTCATCTGAGGGGTATTTTTTTATGTCTAGGTTTTCTCACTATAACTAATATTAATGATGAAATGGAAAGAGGAAATACATAACAGAAAATTTTATATTTAGCTAACTATAATAAAAATTGGTAATATTTTAGATGTTTTAAGCAAAATCTTTATTAAGACTTCTCATGGTTACTAATATAATAAAAATAAGATGAAATCAACCATTCAGCCAATACTATAAAACAAAAAAAGGAGAAACTTACCCTTATTAAGGCATGAATAAAAAAGTTTGTAATTGTAAATAATGTGATATTCCTTTAAGAGTAACCGAAAAGGATGGAACGAATTAATAGCAATGCTCCAATAAATATTTTATATAAAGTGGTAAATTAATTAGTTTATTTAAAATACATTATGTGAGGGGAATATGCAATGACAACAAATGCAAGCATTACACCAGATGTAAACATTTCACAGGATTCAAGAACTGCACCAAAGAAAAAGCGTTTCTGGAAAAAGTCGGGATTTATAAAGGAATTAGCAAAAAATAAGGCGATGTTTCTAATGCTTCTACCACCATTCATTCTAGTATTTGTCAATTATTACTTGCCTATGTTTGGTGTGGTAATAGCTTTTAAGGATTTCAACTATATCGATGGTTTTCTAGGCAGTCCATGGGCGGGATTGCAAAATTTCAAGTTTCTTTTTATCTCCGATGCGGCATGGCAGATTACCAGGAACACCATTTTATACAATTTATTTTTCATTGTGTTAGGTCTGATTTTTGCAGTTTTGATAGCATTGGCTCTGAACGAATTGAGAAATAAGCTTGCAGCCAAGTTTTATCAGTCGGTAATATTTTTACCCTACTTTCTCTCATGGGTAGTTGTAGCCTATCTTGTACTGGCATTTCTGGATCCGAACGGATTCTTTAACAAAACCATCGTTAATATTTTCAACTTACAGACAGTAGATTGGTATGCTTCGCCTCAGCATTGGCCGTATATATTAGTGCTGGTAAACTTGTGGAAGAATATCGGTTACGGCATTGTCATCTACATTGCTGGAATTGCAGGAATTGACCAGGAATATTATGAAGCTGCCGTATTGGACGGTGCCAGCAAGTTGCAGCAGATAAGATATATTACCATTCCGTTTTTGGTTCCTTTTATGATTGTAACAGCTATTATCAACCTTGGTAATATCTTCAGGTCTGATTTCGGACTTTTCTATCAGGTTCCGATGCAGCAGGGTCTTTTGGCACCAACAACGGAAGTTCTGGATACTTACATATATAAAGCATTGATTATGAGTGGGGATCTTGGAATGTCTTCTGCTGCTGGACTATACCAATCTGTTGTGGGATTCTTCACAGTTTTAACAGCCAACTGGGTGGTTGGTAAAATAAACAAGGAAAATAAGATATTCTAAGCGACTAATTATTTGAAAAATAATATGACATTTGAGGGAGGAAAATATGAAGACAAAAATTATAAAGACCAAAAATATAAAAGAATCTTTAAGCTTAAATTCCATTTCACCTACTGCTAATTTGATAATAAATGTAATATTTATAGTTTATTGTATTGCCTGTGTAGCACCTTTGTTTTTGATACTCATGGTTTCGCTTACAGATCAGACATCCCTGGCGATTAATGGATATTCGTTTTTTCCTAGCAAAATCAGTTTTGATGCTTACAGGTATTTGTTCAATGATCTGGAAAAGTTGTTAAGGTCTTATGGTATTACAATTTTTACATGTGTTGTTGGTACATTCTTTTGTGTACTGTTTACAATGTTATATGCCTATCCGATTTCAAGAAAATCATTTAAATACAGAAATTTCTTCTCCTTCTTTATGTTCTTTACCATGCTGTTTCAAGGAGGACTGGTACCTTGGTATATCATGTATACCAAATACCTGCATTTGCAGGATAATATCATTGCTTTGATCATGCCGGCGGTCATGAATGCATTTTACGTGCTGATTGCAAAGACATTTTTTACAATCAATCTACCCGACTCGGTGCTGGAAGCGGCTAGAATTGATGGTGCCAGTGAATTCAAAATATTCTACACCATTGTTATTCCGATGTCCACTCCTGTTATTGCCACAATAGCATTATTTTCATTCTTGAGTTATTGGAATGACTGGTATCTTTGTCTATTATTCATTAACGATCCTCAATACTACAATCTTCAATATTCAATGTATCAGGCACTGCGTTCCTTACAGTTCTTGACATCTTCTCTTGCATCAGCTTCAGGAAATACTACGAGTGCATTGGCAAATGTACCTGGAGAAACCCTGCGTATGGCTATGGCGATTATTGGTATCGGACCTATTATTTTCGCATATCCCTTCTTCCAGAGATATTTTATAAAGGGTCTTACTATTGGGGCAGTAAAAGGTTGATTACAGCTTGGGCGAAAATTTGAATTTTCGTCTTTGCTGATCAATATATAGACATTACAATATTTAAGGAGGAGTAATAATGTTCAAAATCAAAAGGGTGGGATGTATTTTTGTTTCTGCTGTTTTATCATGCAGCTTGTTATTGTCAGGATGTGGAAGTCCAAATACGGCTAAACCAACTGATAACAGCACAGCATCTAATCTGAAACCGTATGAAATCAATGCATACTTTCTTGCACCTCAGTGTAAGGATGTAAAGCTGGTACAGGAAGAACTAAACAAAATTCTTAAGAGAAAAATCAATGCGACTATCAAACTGAATTACTATTGGTGGGATAACTATCAGAATAAGCAGCAGATGGCAGTAGCTTCCGGTGATAAGATAGACATTATGTTTTCACCAAGCTGGTGGGGATTTAATGACTACGTGGCTAAACAGGCATGGTTACCGTTGGATGAACTTGTGGCAAAACATGGAAAGGATATTATTGCCAACATTGATCCGGCATATTTGAAAGGTCCTATTGTAAACGGAAAGCTCTATGCAATCCCAACTGCAAAGGATATGTTCGGAACTGGTGGATTCATATTTAATAAAGAGCTAGTCGACAAATATAATTTTGATATAAACTCCATAACAAAGCCGGAAGATATTGAACCATGGCTTAAGATTATAAAGGAGAAAGAACCAGGGATAATACCGTTTTTGTCGTCACAGGGTGATCAGCAACAGTATTTAGTACAGGATTGGCAGATTAATGTTGGTACTGTAGATGTCCCGGTAGGATACCAAAAAACCGATGGGGATGTAAAGATTATAAATCTGATGGAAGCAGACATTTCAAAAAGGATATATAAATTATCTCGCAGTTGGTATCAGAAAGGCTACATAAATAAGGATGTAGCAACACTTCAGGACAGCACACCAATTAAGAAGGCTAAAAAAGTCTTTGCTTGGACAGATCAGCTAAAGCCTGGAAAAGCGGATGAATTAAAGGCACAATTTGGTTATGATCTGGTTCAGGCTAATGCTTGGAAAGATGTTCAGTATTATACTACAACACCGGATTTGACAAACTCACAGTTGGTTATTCCTAGAACATCCGGTGATCCTGAAAGGGCAATGATGTTTATAAATCTGCTATTTTCAGATAAAGAGATCAAGAATCTTCTGAGTTGGGGGATTGAAAACAAGCATTACAAGAAGATTGGTGACAACCAGATTGATTTTGCTGACAATGTTAATGCCGATAACTCAGGTTACTACGGGCTTGCTCAGTGGTCCATGGGTGGAAGCCAGTTCTTAGATTACCTGTGGGCAAGTGAGAGCCCAGATAAGTGGCAGAAGATGAAGGAATTTAATGACTCTGCAAAACCTATGAAAATTGTAGGATGGACTTACGATTCCAGCAATGTAAAATCAGAAATGGCAGCACTTGCTCCGATAGGCCAGAATCAGGGAAAACCGCTTTCTTCAGGGCTGGTTGACTATGATACATATTATCCAAAGATGAAGGCTTCGCTTGAAAAAGCAGGAATTCAGAAGGTTATCGATGATTGTCAGAAATCAGTAGATGCTTTTGTTGCTGGATCGAAATAAGTAATGCAAGGAATGATTTAAGTGGGAGAGTGCAGTGAATGCAATTTTCACTGCACTTTTTAATGTAAAATCGCAAGCGGTCTTGTTCATAATATTAAAAAAAATCCTTACTAAAACATGTGTTGACAGAAGGGGTGCAGGTGATGATTGTGAAAAAGCAAGGATTAAATCCATATCTTCCATCATGGGAATATATTCCTGATGGAGAACCATATGTTTTTGACAATAGGGTATATGTTTATGGCTCGCATGACCGTTTTAATGGGCATGCATTTTGTTTAAATGATTATGTATGCTGGTCAGCACCTGTTGATAATCTGGGTGATTGGCGGTATGAAGGTGTAATCTACAAAAAAACAGACGATCCACTTAATCAGGACGGCAGCATGTGTCTTTATGCACCGGATATTACAGTCGGGCTGGATGGATTATATTATTTGTACTATGTTCTTGACAAAGTGCCGATTGTATCAGTGGCAGTCTGCGATAGCCCTGCAGGTAAGTTTGAATTCTATGGATATGTACATTATTCTGATGGAACACGTCTGGGTGAAAGAGAGGGTGACCAGCCTCAGTTTGATCCTGGAGTACTGACGGAGGGAGAGAAAACATATCTATATACCGGATTTTGTCCAGTTGGTGACAAAACAAGAAAGGGTCCCATGGTAACGGTGATTGGTCGGGATATGATTACTATTGAGAAAGAGCCTCAATTTATAGCACCCAGCGAACCGTACAGCAAAGGTAGTGGTTTTGAAGGTCATGAGTTTTTTGAAGCTTCTTCCATAAGAAAAAAAGGTGATACCTATTATTTTATCTATTCCTCTACTGTCTTTCATGAACTGTGCTATGCCACCAGTAAGTACCCAACAAAAGATTTTAAATACCGGGGAGTTATTGTAAGCAATAACGATCTTCATATTGCTTCTTACAAACCTTCAGATAAGCCTATGTATTATGGCGGTAATAACCACGGTAGTATTGTTGAAATCAACGGAAAATGGTACATTTTTTACCATAGACATACCAATGGGACAAATTTCAGCAGGCAGGGTTGTATTGAGCAGATTGAATTTAAAGATGACGATACCATACCTCAGGTAGAGATGACTTCCTGCGGTTCCAATGGAGGACCGCTTACCGGACGAGGAGAGTATCCTGCCTATATTGCATGTAATTTGTACTGTAAGGACGAGGAAAAGTATACAGGTACTTTAGGAGCATGGATGGACGGTCGCTTTCCTAAGATAACCCAAGATGGGAAAGACGAGGATGAACAAATCGGATATATTGCAAATTTGAGGGATGGTGCTGCAGCCGGATTCAAATATTTTGATTGTAGGGGAGTTAAGAAGGTTAAGATCAAGGTGCGTGGATATTGCCGCGGTGCCTTTGTGGTAAAGACATCATGGAATGGTACGCTGCTTGGAAAGATACCTGTTGATTTTACGAATGTTTGGAAGGAATATTCTGCACAAATCAAAATTCCAGACGGCATACAGGCATTATATTTTGAGTATACAGGCGAGGGTAATGCTAGCCTGGCATCCTTTACTCTAGAGTAAGGTATGATTAAAGGAAAAAGGGATGCATAGCAAAGGAGATAAGTAATATGGCTAGGTTTGATGATCTGTCTGCATTATTGAAACAATTTGTGAAAAATGGTCCGGCAGGATGTGGATGTGCTGTAGCCAAAGATGGGAAAACCTTATATCAGGGTTATTTCGGTTATGCTGATTTGGAGGAGAAAAAGCCTATCACCGAAGACACCTTATATCGTCTGTTTTCTATGACGAAGGTGGTTATTTGCACAGCAGCCCTTATGTTGTTTGAAAGGGGAAAATTCCTGTTAAACGAACCCATTTATGAGTATTTTCCTGAATACAGGAATACACAAGTTTTTGTTACGGAGCCTAATGGCAAAGTCCATACAATAAAATCAGAAAGTCCAATGCTTATTAAGCATGCATTCACTATGTCAATAGGTTTGGGGTTTCCCTTTGGAGATTCACCCACAGCAAAAGGAATGGCAAAAGTAAAAGATGAATTACAGAAAAAGTATGGGAAATATGATATTGTGACTGAGATTAAGGCTATGGGCAGCGTTCCTGTTGAGTTCCATCCAGGTACCCGCTGGCAGTATGGTTATGGACATGATATTATAGCTGGCTTGATACAGATGATTTCAGGCAAGACCGTAGGACAATTTCTACAGGATGAAATATTCGGTCCTCTAGGCATGGAGAATACCGGTTACCGTTACCGTGAAGGAATGGAATCGAGGATAGCTTCCAACTACAGGAAGGATGAAAACGGAAGGATGATAAAGGTTTCCGGTTTTCTGGATGAATTCCATCAGCCTGATGCAGTGTATGAACCTGGAGGTGCAGGCCTATTTTCCACTGTCAACGATTATCTTAAATTTTCACAGATGCTGGCTAATGACGGAAGCTATAACGGAAAAAGAATAATAGGCAGAAAGACCATAGACCTGATGAGGACAAATCATTTAAATGAAGAACAGTTAAAGGACTTTTCAGGTTCATATCTGGCTGGATACGGATACGGTTTGGGTGTAAGGACCTTGATGAGTACAGCACAAGGGCATTCTAACGGATCTGTGGGAGAGTTCGGATGGACTGGAATGCTTGGCACATATGTATCCATTGATCCGCAGGAAGGTTTTTCAGTGGTTTATATGCACCAGATGGAGCCCAATATGGAAGAGTATCATCATCTTCGTGTAAGAGCTGTTGCTAACGGCGGTTTGGTATAATAAATTCAAATTAATATAAGGGGAGGATTTTTTGAAATTTGAAGAAGTATTCACTGTACATGTAAAACCGGAGAATGCCATTAAACTAAACAACGATTATGGAGATACTGTTGTAATGATTCCATTTACGGGGGAGGTAACAGGAAAGTATTTTGAAGGCAATGTGCTCTCAGGAGGAGTAGATACCCAAATCATAGGGAAGGATGGCAACAGGAATACTTTATCTGCAAGGTATATGCTTGAGGGAAAGGATTATACAGGAGAACCCTGTAAAATTTATATCGAGAATAACGGCAACATCTATGAAAAACGGAATAACGTGCTGTTTAGAACCTGCCCTAAAATTATTACAAATAGTAAAGTATTGGAGTGCTTAATCAAAGATTTATTAATTGGAGAAGGAATAGAGACAGAGAATGGATTGGATATAAAGATTTATAGAGCAATATAACTCTCAATTACAACAAACTGCACTATTAAATTGGTATTAATAAGCATAAGGAGGACTTACAAATGCTGGAGATGGTAATAAATGCGGACATTAAAAAGGGAAAAATAAACAAAAATATATACGGTCACTTCTCGGAACATCTTGGAAGATGTATATACGAAGGTATTTGGGTTGGAGAAGATTCTGAGATTCCAAACGTAAAAGGGTATCGCACCGATGTTGTTGAAGCATTGAAAAAACTAAAAGTACCTGTTTTAAGATGGCCGGGAGGTTGTTTTGCCGACGAATATCATTGGATGGATGGAATCGGTCCAAAAGAGAAGAGACCCTGTATGATTAACACTCACTGGGGTGGTGTGGTTGAAAATAATCATTTTGGTACAGGTGAATTTTTGGAGTTTTGCGAAATCATCGGTACAGAGCCTTACATATGCGGTAATTTAGGAAGCGGTACGGTTCAGGAAATGCAGCAGTGGGTCGAATATATCACTTTTGACGGCAAATCGCCAATGGCTGATTTAAGACGGGCAAATGGTAAGGAGGAACCCTGGAAGCTGAAATATTTCGGTATTGGAAATGAAAACTGGGGCTGTGGCGGGAATATGCGACCGGAATATTATGCAGACCTATACAAAAGATTCTCAACCTATGTGAGAAACTTTGGTGATAACACTATCTATAAGATTGCATGTGGTCCAAATGGTGATAACTATAGCTGGACGGAAGTGCTGATGAAGGAAGCCGGGCATTTATTGCATGGGATAAGTTTACATTACTATACTTTACCAAGTGGTTCCTGGACAGGCCAGAAGGGCTCGGCTACGGAATTTGATGAAGGGGAATGGTTCAAAACACTAAAACAAACGCTGTATATGGAAGAACTGGTCAAAAGGCACAGTACCATCATGGATAAATATGACCCTGAAAAGAAGGTCGGCTTGATTGTGGATGAATGGGGGGCGTGGTATGATGTAGAGCCAGGCACAAACCCAGGTTTTCTTTATCAGCAAAACACATTGAGGGATGCTTTGATAGCAGGTATTAACCTGAATATTTTCAATAACCACTGCGACAGAGTTCAAATGTCAAACATAGCCCAGATGGTCAATGTTCTTCAGGCAATAATTCTTACCGAAGGTGATAGGATGCTTCTAACACCTACATATCATATCTATGACATGTTTAAGGTGCACCAGGATGCACAACTTTTATCCGTTGACTTTGAAAATATAGAATATCTATATAATGGGGAAAAAATTCATGGGATTAGCGTATCATCTTCCATGGACATAGAAGAGAAAATTCATGTTTCAATTTGCAATCTCAATCCAATGGAAGATACAGAAATTGACATTGATATAAGAGGAAAAACGGTAAATAGTATCTCTGGAAATGTTCTGACAGCAGGAGCAATTAACGATATGAACACCTTCGATGATAGCAATAAGGTGAAAATTGATGTGCTTGTTAATGCACAATTGAAAAATAACCATGCTGTATGTAAAATACCATCAAAGTCTGTAGTTGTATTAGAAATTGAATAACTTAAGGGTATGTGGGGATGAATTATGTTTGAATCAAAATGTAAAAGTTGTTTGGAAAGTGTGAAGACGAAAAGGCATGTTCTTAAAGATGAGATTAATGATGCAATTGACAAGCTTTCAAAGAACAAAAATATTAAATTTGTAAGTGATGAGGTCTATGAGCACAGATTATTGCAATGTAGAGAATGTAAATACCTGGAGCTTGGTACTACCTGCATGCAATGTGGATGCTTTGTAGAAATCAGGGCAAAGCTAAGAGATTTGGGCTGCCCACTTTCAAAACATAAGAGATGGAATCCTGCGAAATAATTTTAAGCGACTATATAGGTTTCCATTTCTTACTTTCACATGGTATAATTAATTATATAAGAACTTCTAAAGCGATTAATTTTATTGATTAATGTCCAGGAAATTATAGTGTATTCTACATGTTAATTTTTCACGACTACGATCAAGATTAGACGAATATAAGGTATTATATAATTTCATGGGGTGATTATGTATATAGGGGAAGATTATATAAAAGAATTTGCGATTTCAAAAGCACTATTTATGGCAAACTTTCCGACATGAGGATCAGTGTACGTTTTACATTATTTTATTGTGTTATTTTGATTTTCTCAATTTTACTTAGCAATGCTCTGTATCAAAAGATATACTCAAACACTGCATTAAAAAAGGTCAGTGACTTGTCTGTTCAGACTCTGTATTCCGTTAAGACCAGCTTGGACCTGATGATTAGCAATATAGACAATTATTCCAAAATGATCCTGTCTAATGATGATTTACAATTGCTACTAAGGAATGGAAACATATACTCTGATTTGCGTGTGCAGGGAAGATTGGGTACATACCTCAACAAACTGACTCAGGAAATATCTTTTATCTCCTCGGTTTATATCTTCGATAATAGCGGAAATGAATATTCTATAAATAACCAGGATGATCTTCAGTTTATGCCGTCTAATATTACGAATGCAGAGTGGTATGATCTGGTTGTACGCAAGAAAGGTGCTTACATTTTAAGGCTAAATGGAGGAAATGCTTTTGGGAATATTCCAAAAGATAATTTTGTATCCATGATCCGTTTAATACGGGACATTAATTCAACCAGGACACTTGGAGTTTTGGTTATCAATATATCGGAAAATGCATTTAAGGATTCTTATGCAAGTATTATCAATAACTATACTACAGGGGTTACAATCCTTGATGAAAATAATGAAAGTATTGTCAAATTAAATGTGTTGGACAACAGCGAAATTAAAAATTTGATGGAATCATTTATATATAAAGATCATGGTTATATGACTAAGCGTATCAAGGATATTGAATATCTGGTTTCGTATCTGGTTGATAATAGGTCTAATTGGAAGATTGTAAGTTTGATGCCTGCTAAGGAATTGTCCAATGAAACAGCTGTACCGGGTTTGATCGGTTTTGCTATTATACTGATCAACAGTCTCCTTATGTTTATTGGAACGATTCTTACATCAAGAATAATTACCATTCCGATAAAAAAACTTTTAAAATCCATGAAAGGTGTACAGAAGGGTGAATTTAAGGAAGTGGATATCCGTGTCGGAAGCAATGAGATCGGTCAGCTAAGGATGGATACAACATGATGATTTATGAAATACAGCAGTTGATTGACCGTGTAATAACTGAGCAAAGGATTAAAAGAAAGGCAGAGTTAAACGTACTTCAAGCACAGATAAAACCGCATTTTCTTTATAATACATTAGAATCAATCAATTCTTTGATATTAATGGAAGAAACAGAAGCAGCATGCGATGTTGTTGACGCTTTGGGGAGTTACTACAGGCTGAGCCTTAGTAAAGGAAAAGAGGTAATCACAATTAATGAAGAAATTGATATCGTAAAAAACTATCTGAATATACAGCAAATAAGGTATGCAGATTTGTTTTCGGTACAATATAAATTGGATGAACGGGCCGGCAGTTTTAAAATTCTTAAGCTTGTATTGCAGCCTTTGGTGGAGAATGCTCTTTATCACGGTATCAGGGTTAAGGGAGAACATGGGATTATATCTGTTGAGACCGAGTATTTACAGGACTTTATTCGAATTAAAGTGGAAGATGACGGTGTGGGTATGTCAGAAGAATGTATTCGTCGGATTCTGGATGATAGTAGTGATACAGGAGTTTCAGGTTTCGGTCTGAGGGGAACAATCGAACGCTTGAGAATATTTTACGCATCGGATGATTGCTTCCGTATAGAAAGTGTTATTGGCTTAGGAACAAAGATTACGATTTTGATTCCGGTCAATGGTGAAAATGGAGAGGGAAAATATGTCTAGTCTTAAAGTTGTTATTGTGGATGATGAGTTTTTGATAAGGAATTACTTGAAAAGGCGTGTATGTTGGGAAGAACTTGGTATGGAAATTGCAGGAGAAGCATCCAGTGCCAGGGAAGCTCTAGATTTAATAGATCAAATTATTCCAGACATCATTTTTACGGATATTTGCATGCCGTTTATGGATGGTATTGAATTTAGCAAAGCTGTTGTTGAAAAGTTTCCACATATAAAGATTGTAATCATTACAGGACATGATGAGTTTGATTATGTAAAGCGAAGCATAAAACTCGGCATCTCTGATTTTTTACTTAAGCCGGTTAACCCTGAAGAGATCAGGAAAGTTGCATTGGAATTAAAAAGTAAAATTGAGATGGAGAGAACTCATATCAAGGAATATGAGAAATTGAAACAGAGATTGGATGAGAGTCTGCCTTATATGCAGGAGAAATTTTTAAATGAAATTCTGCTTGGTGAATTGGATCAACATGAGATTGTGGATAAGATGGCTTACTTTAAAATAATTATGAACGAGCAATCTGATGTTTTTCAGACTGCTGTAGTAGAGGTGAGCGATTCTGTCGGAGGACCGCATGATAGAGAAGAAGAACTTATACTTCTTGCCATGAAATGTTCCGATTTAATCAGGCAAGTACTAAAGGAGGATCTATTCGTCCATGTGTTTTTTGATAACAGCAGAAAAATAGTCATATTAAGCAATAATGAGTCATTGGACCTTACAGATTGTTGTGAAACCATCAAAGCGTTGCTTATTAACAGATGTAAGTGCTTTGTTTCCATAGGCATCGGGAACAAGATTCACGGGCTCAAAAATATAAAAGTTACTTATCGGGAAGCTTGTGATGCATTAAATTATAAAGTAGTAATTGGAAAAAATCAGGTTGTTAATTACAATGATATTACGTACAACAGTGATCAATCATGGAGAGGTATTCCTAACAAAGGGGAAAAGCTGGACTTTTTCATTAAAACCGGGATGAAGTATAAAGCAATAGAGCTTATAGATGAACTCTTTTCCGAAAGTTGTTTTAATCTGTCTATTACCATTGAAAATTTAAGGCTTGAAGCCTTCGATATAATATCAACCTGCATGCGTGTTCTACTTGAATTTAAGATTGACACATCAAGTTTGTGGGGGAAAAATACTAAGCCATATGAAGATGTGTTCAGAATGGACAATTTGCTTGAAATGAAAGACTACTTAAAAAGCCTGTTAGAGAAGGTTATCAACAAAATACATTCCTTCAATGAAAGGAAAGCAAACATATTAATTGTGCAGATACAGGAATATATAGAGCAGAATATGCACGATTCCAATCTTTCGCTTTCAACCATTGCCAAGGAATTCTATGTCAGTCCCAGCCATTTGTGCCGATTGTTCAAGCAGGAAACAAAGCAGACTGTTGTTGAATATATAACAAGACAAAGAATGGAATATGCCAAGAAGATATTAAAGGAAACAAATTTGAAAGTATATCAGATTGGTGAAATGGTAGGCATCAATGATCCTAATTATTTCAGCACTATCTTTAAGAAGTTCACCGGACTTTCAGTTAATGAGTTTCGTAAAAAAGTAGAGTAAAAACATACTTATATAGTTCAATATTTTTCTACTCAGAGATAAAATTCTTCTATCTTATGATAGTCTATATCTTTGAAATCCAACCAATGCTCATAATAGCAAATAACGAACTGTTTAGTGGAATTTAAGTCGGACAAGTGTAAAAATTTATCGCTTTTTATATATATAAATAATGCCTTATATAGCGAATTAAACAGTTTTGTGATCAAAGAGTGTATAAAAATAGACAATATTTTAGATAATTTAAGCAAAATATTTAGTAAGTTATATATTTGTAACTAATATAATTAAGATGTGATGGAAAGTGTCCCATTGACCAGTAATTATTTGATAATACCTAAAGGAGATCATAGTAATAAGCATGTCCAAGATGAGGATATTATTAACTTTAAATTTAATAATTATGGTGCTCAGTCTAACTTCATGTAAAATAAGTGTACTAAAAGATTCAATACAAGAAAATAAGGAGAAGAATGAGCCTTGCACGTTGACAATCTGGAATCAATGGGTAGATAGGACTGACTTGGTTTCTAATCCCCTGAAAAATGCAATTCGGGAGTGGAATGAGAAGAATCCGGAAGTTCAGGTAAAAGAGTTCAGTTGGAATGGAGAACAGTATAAGTCAAAAATCAAGACAGCATTAGCTGCTGGTGATGCTCCTGATTTGTTTTACATGTGGAGTGGAAGTTTTGTGGGACCTTTTATAGACGAAGGAAATATTCTTCCTCTTGATTCATATCTTGATAATGAAACCTTGGATAAATTATTTCCGGGGGTAATAGATTCCTGCAAGAATAACGAAAAGATATACAGTTTGCCCGCATATAGATTTATTGCCAGCTTATATTGCAATATAGAATTATTTGAGAAAGCTGGAGCTAAAATTCCTGAATCCTATGATGAATTACTGGAGGCAGTGAAAAGACTGCGGTCCAAAGGAATTGTTCCAATTGTTGTGGGTGAAAAGGATCGATGGCCGGGTATGTATTGGTACGATATTCTGGCTATGCGTCAGGCTGGAAGTACGGCGTGCAGGAATGCACTAGCTGTTCCGTCATTGTTTAACGAACAGGATTACAAGGAAGCTGCAGACAAATTATTACAACTGGTGGAAAATAAAGCATTTAATGATGATGCACTTAATACCAGTTTTAATGATATGGTAAACGAATTTACCCAGGGCAATGCTGCAATGATGTACCAGGGAAACTGGGTTGGAGCTAATATTGAGGATCCTGATTCAAAGGTAAAAGGGAAGGTAATTGCAATCCCATTTCCAACAATACGAAATGGCAAAGGAGCTCAGACAGAAATTTATGGTGGTGTTACAGATGGTTATTTTATCAACGTTAACACTAAATACAAGCAGGAGGCAGTAAATGTACTTAAATATATTTGTGAGAAATCAGCAAAAGAAGGCAACTCAAGCGGAGCAGGATTGTCATGCTGGAAAATGGATGATTCAGTCAAAGCACAGGTATCTCCGCTTATAAAACAAACAACTCAGATCATGGAAAGCGGGACAAGCTTCATTAGTTGGTGGGATACTATCCTGCCGGCTGCGGATGCGGAAACACATAAAGATCTTGTGGCGGAATTGTTTGACAGGAGACTAAGTCCGCAAGAGTTTGTAAAAAGAATGGCAAAACTTAAGGGTATATATTAATTCAAACAGAAATACAGCTGCATCGTCTGCATTTGCATAAAAAATGTAAAAATATATAGAAAATTTTTATTTATGCTTTAACTTATATTTAAGCTTAATCAATTATTTAACTTTTATTCTAGGAGGGTAAATTATGAACAGAAAGGTTTTAAGCATTCTATTAATCGGTTTGCTGCTTATAACATACTTAAATGTTACAGCAAACATTTCATCAGCAGCATCGCTTCCAGCAACACCACCGTCAGGCTATGACCGAGTTCAGAACAATATCCCACACGGTCAGGTCAGTTATATTAATTATCAGTCCACAGCGACAAACAGCCAAAGGAGAGCGAGAATCTATCTGCCGCCAGGTTACTCAGCAAGCAGCAAATATAGTGTCATGTATTTATTACACGGCATTGGTGGGAATGAAGACGAATGGTACAACAACGGAGCACCAAATGTTATACTTGATAACCTCATTGCAGCCGGTCAAATTCAGCCATTTATCCTTGTATTACCGAACGGCAATGCAACAGGTAATGGTGTGTCTGATGGTTGGGAAAATTTTACTAAAGATTTGCTCAACAGCCTTATACCTTACATCGAAAAAAATTATTCCGTTTATACCGACCCTCAACACCGTGCGATAGCCGGTCTTTCGCAGGGTGGTGCCCAATCCATGAATATCGGGCTGCCGAACGTGGACAAGTTCCCTTATATTGGCGGCTTTTCCTCTTCACCAATCACAAAACAGAATAACCAATTGTTCCCTGATGGAGGAACCAAGGTTAAAGCCAATTTAAAATTGTTGTTTCTTTCCTGCGGAACAGCGGATAATCTCATATTCAGTAATAATAGGGTAAGGGATTATTGCAAGACCAATAATATCCCCTGTACAGAATGGCTTCTTCAGGGTTATGGTCATGATTGGACAGTGTGGAAACCAAGTCTGTGGAATTTTGCACAGATGGCGTGTGCAGCCGGTTTTACAAGTCAGACATCGGTTACACCAACCTCAACACCAACAAAACCAGTTACGCCATCTCCAACACCAACAAAACCAGTTGTGACAAGTCCTGCTGTAACTACGGGGGATTTGAATAATGACAGTGTAATAAACATGGCAGATGTAATACTATTAGCAACTAAATTTAATGCGGTATCAGGAGATGGAAAATATGTTGCTGCATATGACTTAAACAGTGACGGAGTAATAAATATGGCAGATGTCATAATTATTGCGTCTAAATTTAATACTGTAGTCAGTTAACCAAGCAATGATTTCGTCATATCACCAAGATCCAAATCCGACGTAAAGTGCATTGAAAGAAGAATTAATGAAGTAGAAGAAATATTAGTAGAATATATTAACATATATATTTTACTTAATATATAAATAAATTTATTAAAAAAGAAGGGGGAGTTTTAAAATGAAACAAAAAATGATGGTAATCATTTCTATTATGATGAGTTTTACCATCTTGTTTACCTTGTTTCCGTTAACTGCACACGCAGGACCAACACTTACCTCAAATGCTACTGGCACAATTGACGGTTATAACTACGAGTACTGGAAAGACAACGGTACTGGTACTATGACGCTCAATGGGGGAGGTACATTCAGCTGCTCATGGAGTAATATCAATAATATATTATTCCGTACAGGTAAGAAACTCGGCTCGACCAAGGCATGGCAGGATTATAATGGCATATCAATAGATTATGCCTGTAACTACCAACCAAACGGCAATTCATATATGGCTGTTTATGGGTGGACGGAAGATCCTCTTGTAGAATATTACATCATAGATAGTTATGGCACCTGGAAGCCACCGGGAAATGGTATACCAATGAAAGGAACAATTACTGTTGATGGGCGTACATATGAAGTTTATCAAAACTCCAGAACAGGACCTTCCATAAAGGGAGATACAACTTTTCAACAGTATTGGAGTATCTGCACATCTAAAAGAACAAGCGGAACCATCAGTGTCAGTGAACACTTTAAAGCATGGGAAGCTAAAGGAATGAAGATGGGCAAGATGTATGAAGTCTCCATGGTTGTTGAGGGGTATCAAAGTAGTGGTAAAGCTGATATGACTAAGATGAATCTTAGTTTCGGAACACCAACACAATCACCATCAACCAATCCAACACCAACAAAACCTACAACATCAAGCACAACTAAGATAAGTGCTTTTGATACAATAGAAGCAGAAAACTATAACGACTATAGTTCATCAACTATAGAAAAAATCGGTACTGGTGATGGAAACGGTGTTGGTTATATTGAAAACGGCAATAATCTTGTATTTAAGAATGTGGACTTTGGAAGTGGAGCAACCTCATTTAAGGCTCGTGTTGCAGGTGAAAGCAATACAGATATACAGCTAAGATTAGGGAGCCCAACCGGTACTCTCTTAGGTACATTGTCTGTAGCACCAACAGGTGGCTGGGACACATATGAAGATCAGTCATGCAATATCAGTAAAGCTACAGGAGTAAATGACTTGTATCTGGTATTCTCAGGCCCTGTAAACATTGACTGGTTTAAGTTCGAAAATGGAACATCACCTTCAACATCACCTTCAACATCACCTTCAACAATACCTTCAGGGACATCATTAAAAGGGGATCTCAATAATGATGGTGTTATAAACATGGCTGATGTTATACTATTGGCTACTAAATTTAATTCAGTGGCTGGAGATGGAAAATATGTTGCTTCATATGACTTGAACAGTGACGGTTCAATAAACATGGCTGATGTTATTATAATTGCTTCAAATTTTAACAAGACAGTCAGCACTACCACAACGACAACAACAACTACCAAAGTAACACCAACGCCTATACCATCACCTAAGGGGACTGCATTGTACCAATTGGCTGCGGCAAAGGGAATAACATTTGGTACATGTGTTAACAGTCAATGGTTCTCAGGTCAAACAGGTTCAACCTATGATAATATTCTGAAAAATGAATTTGCAATGGTTGTAGCTGAGAACGAAATGAAAGTTGATGCCATAGAGCCTTCACAAAATAATTTCAACTTCCGTAACGGTGATAAATTGGTTGACTTTGCTTTAAGTAACAATATGAAAGTACGTGGACATACTCTTGTATGGCATTCTCAACTTCCTGGATGGATGGGAAATTGGAGTGGAAGCCGTGATGGACTGGTTTCAGCGATGAATAACCACATTACCAAGACTATGGATCATTTTAAGGGAAAAATCGCAGAATGGGACGTTGTCAACGAAGCTTGTGACGATAGTGGTAATGGACTTAGAAGAAGTGTATGGACAAATAAAATCGGTAATGATTTTATAGACATTGCATTCCAGACTGCAAGAAAGGCTGATCCTAATGCACTTCTCTTCTATAATGATTATAATATAGAAGACATGGGAGCAAAGTCCAATACAGCGTACAATATGATTAAGAGCATGAAGGAAAGGGGAATTCCAATTGACGGAGTAGGATTCCAATGTCACTTTATCAATGGAATGAGTGCTTCCCAGCTTAATGCTATAGAGCAAAATATCAAGAGGTATGCAGCATTAGGATTACAGGTATCCATTACTGAGCTGGATATTCGTATGAATGATTCAGAAAATCAAACTTCAGGGTTTAATACACAGGGAAGCAATTACAAGTCATTGATGGAAATTGCCTTGAGAAACCCTAACGTTAAAACATTTGTGGTTTGGGGCTTTACTGATAAGTATTCATGGATTCCTCAAACTTTCCCAGGCACTGGCAGAGGTCTGATTTATGATAATAATTTTAATCCAAAGCCAGCGTATAATGGATTGAAAGAAGCACTTATGAAATAACATAGTATATTATCTTTATTAGTAAAGAAAGGAATAGAAAGATATAGTGCTTTCCTCCTATTATTCTCCCCTCGTTTGAGGGGGATTTTTTTAGAAGTCCTCTAAATTTAATCTGTATAGTTGCGTGAAGTTTTGAAAGCAAAAATTCATCAGAATGGCTGGTGTCTAAAAATGGGTGATATTGTGTTAAAAAAGTTGAAAGAAGAGGTTTTATGGGCAAATCTTGAACTCCCTAAAAAGGGACTTGTAAGCTATACTTGTGGGGATGTAAGTGGGATAGACCGTGAAAGAGGGTTGGTAGTAATAAAACCCAGCGGTGTAGCCTATGGAGAATTGAAACCGGAACATATGGTTGTAGTAGATTTGGAAGGCAAACAGGTAGATGGAGATATGGAACCTTCTCTAGATACTCTTACCCATCTAGTTATCTACAACAATTTCAAGGACGTCGGAGGGGTAGTGCATACTCATTCAAGATGGGCGACCATATGGGCTCAGAGTGGTAGAGGAATACCTCTTTTGGGTACTACTCATGCTGACTATTTCTATGGTGAAATTCCATGTACTAGAAAGTTTAAAGTTCAAGAAATAAGTGGAAAATATGAAAACCGTACTGGGAATGTAATTGTTGAAACTTTTACAAATATAAACCCGGTTTTTGTTCCTGGTGTACTTGTTAATAAGCATGGCCCTTTTTCCTGGGGCAAAAATGCCAGTGATGCTGTACAGAATGCTGTGGCTCTGGAGGAAATTGCAATGATGGCATTTCATACATGCATTCTCTCACCCGGAATCTATGATAATGAAAATTAATTATTAGATATGTTACGAAAAAGATTTTACATTAGAAAATGCAGTTGAATCGTCTGTATTTGCAATATAAAAATGGTAATCGTTTTAGGCTTACTATAAATGGAGTTAAATATCTGGTTTTCAAAAAGAAACGGTAGACTAATTATCTACCGTTCTTATAAATTGCCCTAAAGGCAACTTTGTCCTACAATTCTGGAGGTAAACAAGAACAGAGAAAGAAGAGTATCAGGTTCATCCATTAATCGAGTAATGCTTTTTTTCTTCGCCTAACTGCTTGTTAATATTTTGGAATATTTTTTTAATATCTTCATCAGAGTTAGTACCTCGTTCAACCGCATCCCATATGCCCTGACCATATATACCATTTGCCTTTTCATCCATTGGAGTCAATTTATAAGGGATCATCTTGTTCCCAAGCTCATTGAAGATATTTAAAATATTTTGATTCCCTAAATATGCATCTATATAATAATCTTCTTTCAGCCTTTGGCGTGCTGGAAGATACTCGGGAATTGAGTGCTTGTCATATATAATATCGGTTTTATGTGTAACAAGGTACTCAATGAACTTCCAGGCTTGTTCTTTATGTTTACTTCGAGCATTTATGGAAATTCTGTTATCAAATTGCCATGAAGCCATTCCTAAAGAAGGTTTGGTCAAACGCCACAGCCCCTTTTGCTCCGGTGCTAATTTCTCCAGTTCATTTACTGCGTATGGATTAGCATCTAATAACATAACAAGTTGGTTATCCTTTATTGCTTCCTGGCCTTCTTCGGTCCATAAATTGCCATTTAGAATCATTTTATTCTTAAAGGCTGTTTTGGTAATGTCCAATGCTTTATTCATAAGCTCTCCATGCTCTATGGAGTTTAAGTCTTTGTCAAAAGTACCCATGGAAAATCTAACAACATTCGGTAAGTCATATGGCCATTGGAAAATATATTTATTCTTTTGTTTTAATTTTGTAGCAATAGATAATATATTATCTGGATTTTCAAGGTATTTTGCCATCTCTTCAGGTTCGTACGGGAAACCATTTTCCTTCATTACATCTGTCCTATACAAAGTAACTTGTGGTGCAGTAGTATAAGTAAGTGATAACAGATGTTTATTATCTATTGATAATCCGCCGTCCCATCTTGGAAAGTCTTTTTGGTATTTTTCTGCGTTAAACGGTTCCTCAAGCAAATCTTGAAGGACTCCATCCACAGTATATAGTCCGAACATATCACTGTAAAACATCAATACATCAGGTCCATCCCCATTTGTCAATGCCTTCATATATTCTTCCTTGCACTGGAAATAATCAAGCAATTTTGTGTTAATCTTTATACCTGGATTATCGGACTCAAACTTTGATATGATTTCATCTATAGGAGACCATGTCCAAAATTCAAGCACTACATCCTTTTGAGTAGTATTTGTATTAGTCTTGTCATAATTATCATTATCAATATCATTAATGCTTTCTTTACACCCAACTGCAGCAAGCATAATCAAAAGAAACCCAACCAGAAGTATAAACTTAGTTTTTATCACCATAATATTTGCCTCTCTTTTTGTTTAATTTACTTTTCATCGAGTTGTAAATTAATTCAACCTGTAATATTTTATCATCACTAGAATTGCCTTTAGATATATTTGCCTTCCCATCATTGGAGTTTATTTGTATAGAGCCTTCTTGTTACATAGCTGATCTGCATTTTGTGAAGGAGGAAGATAATTATTAATTCTTATGAATTGTGTGTATTTAATAGTTCATTTTTAATATCGGCTACTTTAAGAGTATTTTTAATACAAAATGATTTTTAGAGCTTACAGAACGAACAGAGGAGTTTTTGCACCCGTTAAAATTAGAGTTGATTTTATCCAAATCAATCAAGTGAACCAACGTTATTTACTTAATCCAACAGGAAAAAATATGACAACTTCTGTTCCTTTGTCCACTTCACTTATTATATTAATAGTACCCTTGTGTTCATTTATTATACATTTGGCAATGGCCAAGCCTAATCCTGAGCCTCCATATGTCCTGGAGCGGGATTTGTCTACTCTATAAAACCTGTCAAAAATTTTATCTATATGTTCTTTAGGGATACCTTCACCGGTATCTTTAATGGATAGTCGATACACGCTTGCACTGACCTCCAATTTTAACTCGATTTTACCTCCATAGTCAGTATATTTTATTGCATTATCCAATAGTATTGTGACAAGTTGCTTTATTTGAAATTCATTGCCGTATAATGTAATATTATCTTTGTTATCTAAAATTAAGCTTAAGTCTTTCTTCTTTGCAAGAGGAATAAAAGAATCGTATATCTTAAATAATAATCTGCTTAAATCAAAATAATCTTTAGGAATCTCATCTTCAGCATCTGCTCTTGCCAAAAACAACAAATCATCAACAAGTTTTTTCATGCGTTCCAATTCGCTATGGATGTTGCCAAACCACTTTTTCTGACTACCCACAGTTTCCGTTTCATTTTCCATTACTATTTCCAAATTTGAAGTTACTACTGCAAGGGGTGTCCTAAGTTCATGGGATGCGTCGGCAATAAAAGCAGCTTGCTTCTCCCATGATTTTTTTATAGGCTGTATAGATTTGTTAGCAAGAAAAATACTTATTATGAAAACCAATGTGAGAGTAATTAGACAAATGAAAGCACTGATAAATAAAAGCGGTTTTGTCATTTCTACCTCAACGCTATAATCAAGAAATACCAGTATGGACCCATATTCTTTGGGAACTATTATAAATTTAAATTTTAAATTGTTTTTCGTAACGTTTCCGTTAGTAATGTTACTTTTAAATGCCATATCTTTTAATGTTTCAATATCATTTTCAGCAATATTGATATCCGAATCGAATCCTATTGTTTTTCCTGATGGATCTACTTTGATAAAAAAGAATCTTACAAGAGACGGATTATAATCGGAACTCAATTGTTCATCTCTTGCAATGGTATTTAGTATAATATCGGCTTGAAATTTCATGAAATATTTCATTGAAAAGTATATTCCAGAAAAAATTATAAGCAGTACAACTGATAAAGAAACAACATTGGTCATGATAAACTTGATCTTAAGCTTCCGAAACATTTTTATAAAACCTCCTTCAGGCAATAACCTCTTGCTCTGATGGTTTCGATTTTAATTCTGCAATCTACCATAGCAAGCTTTTTTCTTAGATATGACAGATATACTTCTATATTATTAAGTTCTATATCAGATTGAAATCCCCAAATTTTTTCCATAAGTTGTTCCTTTGAAATAACCAAGGTTTTATTTTTAATAAGTATTTCAAGAATCTGAGATTCTTTTGATGTAAGATTTAGAATCTGATCGTTTACTTTTATTTCGCCCTTTAAGGAATTAAAACTCATATTTCCTATATTAATTTCCTCATTTATTATTATTTCGGTCTGTCTCCTTCCTAAAGCCCTTATTCTTGCCAGCAATTCATCTTTTGAGAAAGGTTTTATCAAATAGTCATCTGCACCACTATCAAGTCCTTCAATCCTATTTCTAACCGAATCTTTTGCAGTTAATATAAGAATAGGTGTCGTAATACCTTGTTTTCGAAGTTCTTTTAGAACATCAAGTCCTTCCTTTCCGGGCAGCATTCTATCAAGGATAATAACGTTGTAAACCAGTGTCCCAGCCATTTGCTGGCCTGTTATTCCATCATAAGCTGCATCAACTATGTAATTATTCTTTTTTAATGTATAAACAAGAGCTTCTGAAAGATGAACTTCATCTTCAATAAGCAATATTTTCATATTTTCACCGCCTAATTCTATTTATTCATAATTTAATTATACAACAGCTACCTTAAGTATAGCTTAATAAATTAATCACATTTAGGCATGTTAAAGAAATTTAATTTTACATATATTTCTTAAGAAAAGATTAAGGTTGCTTTTTTAAAATATTAAAAGAAATATAAAATTTGGAAGAGCAAAGCGATACTTATGGAAGGGAGGTTTTCATCCAATAATTATCAACATTATAAAGTGATTTAAATTAACCAACATAGTATTTATTCCTATGTATTTATTTAACTTTTTATTAGGGAAACTTTGCATAAATAAATAATATTTAGGGGGCTACAAGAATGTTTAGAATTCGTCATAAGTTTCAGAAAGTAATATTTTCAATGTTGTTGATCAGTGCAATTATTGTTGGAGGGATTTCTACATGTCCAATATTATCATCAAATGCTGCAGCAACACCAATAAAAATAATGTGCATTGGTGATTCCTGCACAGAAGGAATGGGAGACCCGAATATGGGATCTTACCGTACTGAATTATACAACCTTTACAAAAAGGCCGGTATCAACTTTGATTTTGTGGGCTCTAACCAAAAAGGACCGAGCACATTACCGGATAGAGATAATGAAGGTCACTCAGGATGGACAATACCACAGGTAGCAAGTAATGTTAACAACTGGCTTAATGCTCAAAATCCAGATGTGATACTTTTATGGATCGGCGGAAACGATATGATTCTAAATGGAAACCTTAACACCACAGGGCTTAGCAATCTTATAGACCAGATTTTAAACCAAAAGCCCAATGTAACAATATTTGTATCCGATTATTATCCTGTGCCTGATCAAATCAAGCAATATAATGCGGTAATTCCTGGAGTAGTTCAGCAGAAGGCTAATGCAGGAAAGAAAGTGTACTTTAACAAAATGAGCAGTATGAATTTTGTAAGAAGTACTGACCTTTCTTCAGACGGTTTACATCTTAGTGTTGCCGGATATGTTAAAGCAGCTAATATTTGGTACAATACTACAATAGATACCTTAAAATCTATGTCCGGAAGCAATTCACCAACCGTTAAACCTAGCAATACACCAACTCCCACAGCGGTACCATCCAGTAGTACTTCACCAGTAGTATCTCCAATAACAAGGCCAATAAAAATAATGCCGGTAGGCGATTCATGTACTGAAGGAATGGGAGATCCGAATATGGGATCCTATCGTACTGAATTGTACAATCTTTATAAAAAAGCTGGTATCAATTTCGATTTTGTAGGCTCAAACCAAAGAGGACCCAGTACATTACCGGATAGAGATAATGAAGGTCACTCAGGATGGACAATACCACAGGTAGCAAATAATATTAATAACTGGCTAAATGCTCAAAATCCAGATGTAGTATTGTTGTGGATCGGCGGAAACGATTTACTTCAGGGGGGAAAAACAAATCCTACCGGCCTTAGCAACCTGATAGATCAGATTATTCAACAAAAGCCCAATATTAAAATATTTGTATCCGATTATTATCCTGTGCCCGATAGCGTCACAAAATATAATTCGGAAATTCCAGGAGTAATTCAGCAGAAGGTCAATGAGGGTAAGAGTGTTTACTTTAACAAGATGAGCAGTATGAATTTTGTAAGAAGTACAGACCTTTCTTCAGACGGCTTACACCTCAATGTTAACGGATATATTAAAGCGGCCAATATTTGGTATAATAGTACAATTGACATTTTGAAATCTATGTCCGGAAGTAACAGCCCTACTAATACTCCTACTAATACACCTACTCCAAGCATTATTAATCCAGTTCCTCAGGATGTTAATGGAGACAGGGTAGTTAATATGGCTGATGTTATACTAATTGCTTCACGTTTTAATGCAATAAGAGAACAAAGTAAATATGATGTAAAATGTGATTTAAATAGTGATGGGGTTATTAATATGAGCGATGTAATTATGATTGCCTCAAAATTTAACTATACATATTAGTGCACAGGTTATAAGGTAACACATCCTTAGAATCAGAGTAGTTTTTCAAACATTCCATAGGACAAGTATAAAGTATATACCCAACTTATTATAGCTTTTAAAGTTAGGTAGCTTTAGAAATCGGAGGATAAGATTTATATGAAAAACAATAGAATGTATGGTTTGCTATTTATTTCTTTTGTAGTTATGACTATCATTACAGTAAGTTTTATTCAGTGTATATCAACAGCAGCAGGAACAAAAACACCTGATTTAAATGGTGACAAGGTAGTCAATATGGCAGATGTTATACTTTTGGCAGGTGCTTTCAATGCTGTATCGGGTGATGGAAAATATAAAGCTGAATATGACTTGAACGTTGATAATGCCATAAATATGGCTGATGTAATAATTATTGCAGGTCAATTCAATACAATTATAAGCAGCACAAGTACACCAACTCCAACATCACCACAGCAAACTTCGGATAATGAGAAGATACTCATTCCTCATAAGTCTTGGACATGTGGAATGGCTGATGGAATTCCAAAGCCTGAAAGTGGTTCGCTGGTTTTGGAGGCAAACATGAAATTGGAGCAAATTTACAACCTGGGGAAAACCCAATACGGTGAAAGACAGGTATTTGTAATCCAAAGCGGCACTATAACCAGCACAAAAATATCTGGTTCTATTATGTCGGGAGGACTTGATTTACAGTTGGAGTTATCAAATGGAGCAATGGAAATTGAACAGCTTTTAATGATTAAAACATCAGATGGTAAATACATATTTCTAAGAAGTGCCGGTACAGCTGCAAATAAAAACGATATAAGAATTGTACCAGATTTTGAAGCCCCAAGCTCAGGAACATATAGCTGGCTCAATTCCGGCAAATATGTTGCTAGACGTGTTGTGGACTTGTCAGCTAAGACTATGAAAATAAGTGTTTATGATGTATCAGGAGTAACTATTAAACCTGATTCAACAAATTCGGTTATAGTAACTGAACCTACAGATGTCCAGGATCAACCATGGGATTATAGAAAAGCTATATCCGAAAGAAATGGCAGTCAATTTATTGTTGAGACAGTTGGCATTGGAGCTAGCCAGTCAGTTGGAGCAAGTAAGAGAGGTAACCGAAATGTTATTCCAATAACTGGCGGTTCAGTTACCGGAAAAATTACTGCCAAGATTTTATCTGCAGGTGCTGATTATCAGAATCTTTCCAACCCTATGACAATTGATGCACGGTACCTTTGGCAGACCAATGACGGAGAAATAATCATAGTTAGAAACGGCGGTCAGTTTGGAAGTTTGGTACCTACTTTTGAAGTACGGGCAGATAGTAAATATTCATACCTTAATAATACTTTATATTTGAGTTCAAATCCTGGTACAGGAGCAGGCAGTGTTACAATTACATTCTATGAAAGCCAAAAGTAGTGAATCATTTATGGTGAAGCTGACAAAGCTCCATCCAACAGATTAACATTAAACAGCCAATATTTATGAAACGATTTTCATAATGTTGGCTGTTTAGTGCTATTTATAGTGTATATTGACTACCAGCTATAGATATAATACAATATAGATATAAACGAATCCCCTTTATACAGGCAGCAGCTTCAATCTCAGGTATACAGCCACCCAAGATTTAAAGTTACATCTCCTGGTTGTAGGATGCTTAGTTTTTCTATATTAAATTATCCATTCTAAATAAACATTTATATTCCTCAAATATCCAGCTTTAATAATAAACTCTATAGTTATGTTTTTCCATATTTTTTAATAAATTTAATTATGAGATTTCATCTAAAATGCTGAACATATATTGTATAGACTCAAAGATTATATTAATATGGTGGTGTTAGCATGGCTACAAAGGAACAACTATATGCCGTTGAAAAGGATCTTGTAAAGTTTTGCAATAAAAATGATAAATTCTTTTTTGAATTGATAAAAGTTCTTAAAAAGTATGAAGATGGACTATATAGAAGTGGCTATATATCAAAAAGTTTCAAGGACTTATTTAGGATTTTAAGACGATTAGAAAAACATAGTGAAAATGTTCAGGAAGATTTTTTGGTGGAAATGAATAATGATATAAGAGTGCTTGAGAATGAATTTTGGATTGAATTTGTAAGTTTTAATGCACTTTTAGATGATCACATTCACTTACATAATGGACGCGGATATACAAAGGTTGTAGATATTATATATAAGGTCGGTAGACTTAAAGAAGAAACCAATAAAATATAATTGTGCTGTTTTGATGTGAATTTTATAATATTAGTGAAAATGACGAAACGAAAGTGATAAAATATATTTCGTAATGTATAACTTATTTAAGAAAGCCTATTGCAGGCAAAAAGCTGCAGGGCTTTTTTAGTGATATAATAGCTGTGGAACACTAGTTCTTACATTAAGTGAGTTGATAATATTATGGCATCAAACGAAATAAGAATTTCTATTCGTAACCTGGTAGAATTTACACTACGCTCAGGAGATATTGATAATAGATTTATAGGCGTTAGTAGGGCTTTGGAAGGGACAAAGATACATCAGAAGATTCAAAAGTCAGGTATAGAAGGGTATAATGCGGAAGTACCTCTGGTTTATAGACTTGAATATAAAGGTTTCTTGTTAATCTGTGAGGGACGTATTGACGGAGTAATTAAAGAAGACTCAAGAGTAACTATAGACGAGATAAAAACTACTGCCAAACCACTAGAATACATTGATGAATTTAACATCCTACATTGGGCACAAGCAAAATGCTATGCTTATATTTATGCTGTCCAAAATGCATTGGTGAATATAGATGTTCAGCTGACTTATTATCAAATAGAGACTGAAGAAATCAAGCACATTAGAAAAACTTTTACTATCACCGAGATTAGTGACTTTTTCTTTGAGCTAATTGATAAGTATTTAAAATGGGCAGCACTTACTAGAAATTGGGAGATTCAAAGAAATGACTCAATCAAATCTCTGAAGTTTCCTTTTGAAAAATACCGTTCCGGTCAAAGAGAGTTAGCGATAGCAGTATATAAAACAATTTCCGAGGGTAGAAAACTGTTTGTACATGCTCCTACAGGAATCGGAAAAACCATTTCTACTTTATTTCCTGCAGTTAAGGCGATAGGAGAGGAAAAAACTTCAAAGATTTTCTATCTGACTGCAAAAACAATTACAAGGCAAGTAGCAGAAGAATCATTTGAAATAATGAGAGAATATGGTTTAAAATTTAAAACGATTACATTGACAGCTAAGGAAAAAGTTTGTTTTAAGGAAAATGCATGGTGTAATCCGGAGAACTGCGAATATGCAAAAGGCCACTATGATAGGGTTGATAATGCAATTATTGATATATATACAAGTGAACACTCATTTGTAAGGGATGTTGTTGAAAAATATGCTAAGAAGCATAAAATCTGTCCTTTTGAATTTTCATTAGACCTTGCAATGTGGGCAGATAGTGTAATATGCGATTATAATTATGCATTTGACCCAAGGGTATATTTAAAAAGATTCTTTCAATTTAATACAGGTGAGTATACATTCTTAATCGATGAGGCTCATAATTTAGTTGACAGGTCGAGAGAAATGTTTTCGGCAGAACTATATAAAAGACCGTTTTTAAATTTAAAGAAAACATTCAAAACAAAAAAGCCAACTTTATCTAAAGCCTTAAGCAAGGTGAATTCCATGTTCATTGAGATGAGGAAGGAATGTGGAAAAGAGAACCATTTAGTGTGTCAGAAAGGGCTGAAAGAATTATATCAAGCATTGAAGGAACTTGTTAAGGAATCGGAAACCTGGTTAACACAAAATGGAATGTCAGAAGGTTATGATGAAATGCTGGAACTATATTTTGAGGTTCTTGCATTTATTAAAATTGCTGAATTATATGATGAAAGGTATATTACTTATTTAGAAAAGGACCAGTCTGATGTGAAATTCAAGATTTTCTGCCTAGACCCATCCCATTTATTAGGAGAGGCGATTAAAAGGGGTAAATCGGCAATTTTTTTTTCTGCTACACTAACACCAATTGATTATTTTGTAGATATACTAGGCGGAAATGAAAGCGATTACAGGATTCTGCTTAATTCTGCATTTGAACGTGATAATCTTTGTCTCTTAATATCCCACACAATTTCAACCAAATTTAAAGACAGACAAAATAGTTATGCACATATTGCTCAATATATTTATGCAGTTATAAGTCAAAATCCTGGTAATTACCTGGTGTTTTTTCCTTCATACAAATATATGAATGAGGTACACTTAATATTTAATCAAATGTATCCTGAAGTAAAGTCTTTGTTACAGACGGGTATAATGTCGGAGGAAGAAAGAGAGCACTTCCTTGATAGCTTTAAGGATGATGTACGGGAATTGCTGGTAGGGTTTGCCGTATTAGGAGGAATTTTTTCTGAAGGTGTTGACTTAATGGGAGACAAGTTATTAGGAGCAATTATTGTAGGTGTTGGATTGCCTCAATTGTGTTTGGAAAGAAATATTGTTATGGATTATTTTAATAGGAAAAATGGACTTGGGTATGAATATGCTTATGTTTACCCTGGAATGAATAAAGTATTACAAGCAGCTGGACGAGTAATACGTTCTGAGGAAGATAGAGGTGTTGTACTTTTAATTGATCAACGGTTTTCCAATAATCTCTACAAAAAGCTTTTTCCTGCTCATTGGAATCATTATAAAACGGTAAACAATATAAAAGGGATAAATGGTATATTGAACAATTTTTGGGGTAGGCTGTGACACTTTAATAGAGTGAAAGTGTTAATGTGATAAAAAGATGAAAATTCTTCTTTTCTATAAATTTTGCAGTAAACTATATGTTTATATATCAAAAACGATTGAAATTCACAACCTTATGACTAATCCTCTATTTTATTGATGAGTTCCTTTGAATTGACGACTGAATTCGTTAATAAGGGTATTTGTGTATGTAGGTGCACAAAATGCCCTCTTCATGATTAAAGGAATTTCTTTATAATTCTCTTTATTAACATAATCAACTGCTCCTGCTGTAAAAGAGTCAAGTATTATGTCATCACCCGTCACGGAAGTTAGCATAATTACCTTAACAGGTTTGATTTCTCCTATATCCATAGCTGCATATATGCCTTCACAGCGATTACCATTGAGATCAATATCCATGAGACAAAGATCAGCATCAACATTAGTTATAAGTTCTATAACTTCAGCCCTTGATGTTGCGGTACCAATAATTTCTATTTGTTCATCATTTTTTAGGTAACCTGTTATTGCTTTTAGCCAGTCTTTAAAATATCTGGTATGTAGTTCACTGTCTCTTGTAATGTTATCTCTTTGGAAAAATCCTGTATGCGTTTAACCATCTTCATTAGATATTCTGCAGAACGGCTTATAACTTCCAAATTCTCTTTAATTTGAGAAAGATCAACTTCATTTTTCACAAGGCTGTTGTTTATATTATCAGTACTCATGGATATTTTTATAATTTCATTTTTTAAGGTATGATTAAATATCGCTGTACCGGAAAAAATATTGCTCAAAACAGAAAGCAAGAATTGTTTTTCGACTTTATACTGCAGGAACTGACCATAATGCCAGAAACCTGTAATAATCAGCATAAATGTACATATCAACCTTTTCATGGTTTGTTGTGATTGGGAAGCTGAAAAAGGATACCGCCGTTATTGTAAAGATACCAATGCCTAAAATATGTCGTTTTTTTTTATTGAACAATCCGCTATAGGATACACAGTACATAAAGAAAAAGTAACAGATAATGTGTTCACCGATTTGTGTCAGGAAAGCATTTATTCTGTCGATATTATCTAATGTTTGTTTTGACAGTGTAATACTTAGGTTCTTGTACATGAAAACAGGAAAGAAATCCTGAATAGCATTTGCAAAGGAAGCCAGGCTTGCAAAAAATAAAATGAGTGAAAGCCACCTGCTGGAGGCACTTTTTCTGTCAGTAACCAATATCATTATTCCACAGATAAAAGTAATAAGCATTATTACAAGTGTCATGCATGTTGTCTCCCCAAAAAATAAAATAACAAGTATTATAGACATTATATAACTTTTTTGGGGATTTCTGATAATTTGTTTCAAAGTATCATTTTTTGATTAGTTGAATATATACAAAAATTGTTGAAGGAAGATGAATTAAGTGGTCAATTAATCACTGGCTAGGCTGAGGGTAATTATTGACATTACCTGAAATTGGATATATTATGTTAGCAAAGAACAGTGATTTCAAGCGAGTTGGGGATATCTACAAAACCCTTATTTTTTTATAGCAAGGGCCATGCCCACTTTTTTAGAGTGGTAACTTGAGCTATTAAAATGTTATTATACCAGCCCGAAAATAAAAACAGCAATTCCAATTTAACATTGGTATATTGGGTTTATCTGCATCTATGATTTTATTTTTGGCAAGCACCCAATCGCGTAAAGTTTAAGGACAAAAGAGGAGGTGCTCACGGCAGAGAGAATCGAACAGAGCTAAGCATAGCACTCAGCATATTAATCTGCATAATGGATTGCCTGATAATAATGCTACACTAAAGTAGCGAGGCTGAAAACGGGGAACTACAACCCCAGAATAAAAGAGGAAAAAACATCATATGAATGAGGAGATGAATTTTAATGAAGAAAAGAGTTCTTTCTCTGCTTTTGTCTGTGCTGATGGTGGTACAATTTTTGCCCAGCAGTCTGTCAAGTGCCGATGCATTAACAACCAGCGTATATTCCATGGCATCTGACAATGAGATCCAGGGCAAAGCAGTCGGTGACACATTGGAAGGCACCACCTGGCTGCAGAAGGCCGGCAGCCCGACGCTGACCATAGTCGACAACGGCTCAGGCAAAGGTATCAGTGTTACCGGCCGGACGCAGGATTGGCATTGCACTGATCTGAAAAATCTGACCACACTCCCAGACGGGTTTGATTACACCATCACGGTGACTGGACATACCTACGCCGGTGCGAAGATGAAGCTGGCTCAAACGGCAAGTCCTTACGGCACCCATGTCTCCCAGGACGTGGTTGGTGATGGGGCTTTCTCCCTTGAGAAGACCTTCACCTATGCTCAGTTGCAAGCCGATAAGACCATCCGCATTCAGTCGGAAGGCACGACCGGCGACTTTACCATCGACAGTATTTTAATCACCAAGACAGCGGTATCGGGTGTTGTAACACCCACACCCACACCATCGTCTGATGGTGCGACCATTGACGATATCAACATCACCTTTAATAACGCTGACAATGCTCTCTGGAGCAAAGCTTTCGGCGTGTCTAAAACAACCAATGCTGCTGTTCAGTGGGTTTCAGACTTTGGTAATGGCGATACTTACGCCCTCAAGGGTACTCACTTGGCTGCCTCGTCCGACTACGTTGGTGCTAACAACGCCATCCAGTTGACCTTTGATAAGCCTCTAGCCAAAAATGCTATCTACACAGTTTCGTACAGTGTCTATGTCCCTGCAGCAGGCAATGAGGGTAAAGAAACACTGGTAGGCCCGGGCATTGTCCTGAGCGGCGACTATGCGGGTGCAGCAGGAGTGACTAAGTTTCCAACTTCCCCTGGCACCATTGACATAGGAACCTGGAAAGAGGTCAATGTCACCACCCCAGCCAGCGGTTTGAACGATACACTAAAGAGCATTGACTTCCGTTTTGTTGTAAACGACGCAAAGAAGCACCCCGACGTTTGGTACATCGATAATATCAGTATCAAGCAGGAATTGATTTCTGTTGAAAACATAGAACCGGATTTCAAAGAGTATCCGGCCCTGAAGGATGTCTACAAGGATTATTTCATGATCGGTACCACTTCGAGTAATTCCAAGATGACTGGCAACAAGCTGGATATTATCAAATACCATTTTAACGCCTTCACGCCCGAGAACGAAATGAAACCCTCAAGCGTACAGAATGTCAAGGGCACATTTACATACGACGCTCTCGACCAGCAGTTAGACAAGGTACCGGGCCTCAATCTGATTGGCCATACACTGGCCTGGCATTCACAGTCGCCAGGTTGGATGTGGGGTACGCCGGACGCACTGCCCGTCGACGAAGCCAAGGCTAACATGGATGCTCATATAGAGAGCGTTTTGGGCCGTTACGGTGCTGGTCTCTACAGCATAGACGTCGTCAATGAGGCATTTGCGGACGACAAAAACAATGCCGACTGGAAGCTGAATCTGCGAGACAACGATGGCTGGTACAAGGCCCTGGGATGGGAGTGGGTTGAGGATGCATTCCTGAAGGCGGCCAAGATCGTGGATGCCAATAAATGGAACTGTAAACTCTACTACAACGATTATAACCTTGACTACGCCGACAAGGCGACAAGTGTTTATAACATGGTTAAGGACATCAACGAACGTTACGCAGGAAAACGTCCGAACGGTAAGCCCCTGATCGAGGGCATCGGTATGCAGGCTCACTATAACCAGAACACCAACCCAGCCAACGTGGAGAAATCGATCAACCTATTTTCGACTTTACCAGGTGTTGCTATAAGCGTTACCGAACTGGACATTTCCTACTCAAACTCCGGCAACCTTACTGATCAGCAGACTTTGAACCAGGCCGGCAAGTACGCACAACTCTTTGATATTTACAAGAAGAATGCTGCCGGCCCGGCAAATCGAGGCAAAGGCCGCATAGAGCGCGTTACCTTCTGGGGCACCAACGACGGCGACAGTTGGCGTGCCGCTAGTTTCCCGCTGCTTTTTGACAAGAACCTGTGTGCCAAGGAAGCCTTCAAGGCCGTTCTAGATCCCGCGAAGTACCTTAGCAACGCTATTCTTCCCACGGGTCAGACTTATGAAAAATACCCTGCTCTGAAGGATGTCTACAAGGATTATTTCACCATGGGTATATTCGGCTCGGGCGAGATCAATGCCTTGGTCCACAATTTTGCTGCGTATGCACCCGGCAATGAGATGAAGCCCGATAGCACGCAAAAAGAAAAAGGTATCTTTACTTATAATAACACGGACGAAGCGTTCAACAACCTTAGAAAGAATAACCCGGAAATGCTTTTCTACGGGCACACGCTGGCATGGCATTCTCAGTCGCCTACGTGGATGTGGGACGCACCTCCGGCTAAGTTTGGACAGCCGGGTACATTCGATAGAGCAACCGCCTTAGCTAATCTCAATGATCACATTGAGAATGTACTCGGTAATTTCGGCGGACGTCTTGAAGGTATTGACGTGGTCAATGAAGCTGTTGGTACCGCGGATCCGAAAGACTGGAAAGCTTCGCTGGCTAAAGGGGAAGGCTGGTATAAGGCACTGGGATGGGAGTGGGTTGAGCTCGCTTTCCTTAAAGCAGCCAAAGTGGTTGACAGTCACCCTGAATGGGATTGCAAGCTTATCTACAACGATTTCGGTCTTGACTCATCCAACAAAGCCCATGTCGTCTACGAAATGGTCAAGGACATCAACGAGCGATACAAAGGCGTTCGCCCCAACGGCAAATCCCTGATTGAAGTCATCGGTATGCAGGCACACTACAATTTGACCACGAATGCCTCGGATGTGGAGAACTCCATAAAGCTGTTTGCAACGCTACCCGGTGTCAAAGTCAACATTACCGAGATGGATATTGGCTGCCCTCCTGGCAGCACTATCACCACTGAGAATGAGAATAATCAGGCAATGAAGTTCGCCGAGTTGTTCAGGATTTACAAAAAGTACTCTGCGGGTCCTGCCAATAAAACGAACAACCCGAAGGTCATCAATCGCGTCAGCATATGCGGAGTGAGAGACGCGATCTCCGGCTGGCGTGCAGGCGAATTTGCACTGTTGTTCGACTCGAAAGGATATGCCAAGCAGGCGTTGGTGGCAGTTCTGGACCCAGAAGCATTTCTTGCAACCCATGATTACATTGAGAAGGATAAAGAGCCTGAGCTGGAGCCTGTTGACGGTATCTATGTCTATGACATGGGCAAAGGAGACCCTTGGACCGGTGCGAATATCATCTTGGGTAATGACGCATCCAAGTGGCCTTGGTCGACGACAGATACCGACGGCAAAGTGGCTTTCACCCCGGAGAAGGACGTGAAATACCGTCTCACCTTCAACTACACCGCAAAAGGTACGACCGCAATTCGTGTGCGTTGGATCAAAGATAACTCAAACGGCAGCTATACCGATGCTGATGGAGCGGTTGTCAACGACCATAAGTATTCAGCCGACCAGGTGGCTACCACTATACCTGCATACTTCAACAGTGGCATGGTGAATATGGGCAGCTACACATTAACCACTGAGATCAAACTGGACGGTTCCCAATCCGCCAATGGACTGATTGGCAACATCGCTATCCGTGGCGGCGGTGGCAATAGTGCCTATTCAATTAACTGGATCAAGGTAGAAAAAATTGGAACCGACAGTGAGGCTGATAAGCTTCTAGTCAGTTGGCCAAAGGTAACAAAGCATAAGATCACCGTGACAGCCGGAACAGGCGGCTCGATTACTCCGTCCGGCGAGATCGAACTTGCTTCAGGAGCGAGCCAGACATTTAGGATTGAGGCCAACAGTAACTATTTGATTGCCGATGTGCTTGTGGATGGCGTTAGTGTGGGTGCGGTAAGTACCTACACGTTTAATGGGGTAACGAAAGACCATACAATTTCCGCAGCGTTTAAATATGTCTCGACATCGTCAGGGTATACTCCGACATCATCAGGGTACGTGCCCACATCGTCAGAGAAAGCACAACCTGTAATCGATAATCCTATTAAGGATGTTCCTGCGGCCAATACCACCACCAGTCCGATAAAGGACACAGTAGTAGCAACCCCGAAAGAAGCCTTGGATAAAGCAGAAAAAGCATTCAAGCAAAATCCGGGGATTGTAAAAGCTTCAAACCCAATTACGCTGGGTGCACTACCGAAAACAAATAAAGGTCTGACTCCAGTAACCATACCTATACCGGCGGGAACCAAATTCACAGCGATTGTATCGCCAAACGCAGACGGTTCGTTTACTTCAGTCCCCACATATACTGATAAGAGCGGAACAGTTTACGTTTTGGTCAACGAAGCAAAGACGTTGATTCCGGTAACCATAAATACCGTTTATAAAGATGTGCCGGAAAATCATTGGTCTTCTGAGTTCGTCAGAACTGCATCCAAATTGGGCATAGTTTTCGGCAATGGCGATTCCACATTCAAACCTGATGCAACGGTTACTAATCAGCAGACAGTTACAATGCTCATGCGTACAGTAGGCTTTAACGCTGAATATAACAAGGTGTTAAGCACTGCGGCGGCAAAGGGTATTAAGTCTGCATCCGGGCTCAATAACAATGGCTTTACTTCCAGAGCCGTTACCGCAGTCCTGATAAAAGATATCCTTGCGGCGTTAAATGTCAATGTATCGCTTACAGAAGAAGAAAAAGCAAGGATACTCGCACCGTTTAAAGATCTTAAAGGCTTGACCAAAGATGAAACGCTTTCTATAGCTGTTGCGGTCAAGTACGGTATACTTGTAGGAACATCTGTAGGTAAGGATTACAGCACGATGAGACCGGAAATGTCACTTACTCGTGCACAGATGGCAACCATATCCATACGTCTGGTTAATTTCATTACAAAATTAAGTAATTGAAGTCTGGATAACAGCAGAACAGCCCGCTCCTTTATCTTAGGGGAGCGGGCCGTTTTGCTTCATGTCCAGCGTAGCTGGGAAATGCCTCCTTGACCAGTTAATTATTATGAAGATGGGGCATTGCAATAAAATTTTTTAATCGCTATTGCAACAACCCTTTAATTATTTCCGGTTTACTTCTTATTTGCCATACAATCCGGTTTTTTAACAAAACACTTCTTTTCAGCCAGCTTCCTTTGAACAATATCCAAAGCCTCTCCAAATCTCTGGAAATGAACAACTTCTCTTTCTCTTAAGAACCTTAAGGGGTCTATAACATCAGGATCATCACACATATTTATAAGATTTTCATAAGTAGCTCTGGCTTTTTGTTCTGCCGCCAAGTCTTCTACCAGATCAGCTATGGGATCTCCCTTTGATTGGATGTATGCTGCGGTAAATGGGTTGCCTGCTGCACTTACAGGGTATATAGCGTGATCGTGATCTGCGTAATAATCACCAAGACCTTCTGCTTCCATAATCTTTGCAGGTACGCCTTTTGTGAGTTGGTGGACGATTGTGCCCACTATTTCAAGGTGTGCCAGCTCTTCTGTACCTATATCGTTATCAAAATGGAATATTATATAATGCTTGATTTGTAAGTTTGAACGGGCTTAGAATGGACAGCTGGTAGTTAGGGCGAAAGTGCAAATTCATCTGCTTGACTATATTATTGATAAATAATACAATTTTATTATTAATTCTTAAAACATATTTTGAAATTATAAGAGGTTGACTTGCTGGTTGGATGCGATAATTTGAAACTTATCGAGGAATTCTTTATGGTTTTTAACTTAAACTCTAAATACAAGTTATTGAATAATAAGAAGAAATAAGCTAAAGAGGGAAAGAATATGAGTAATAGTGCTAGCATAAGGGATACAGTAGATGTATTGAAAAAGTCAATTATAAGTGATGATATTTCAAAAGTATATGATGCACTTGTATATCTCAATGAAAATGTTCAAAATGAAACTGATGAAAAAATTTTGTACGAATGGGCCCAAGTACTTACAGATATTAATCTGAATAACTCGGCTGATTTACAACTATTATATGCCGTAGTTTTCTATCATCTGTATAACTGGAAAAAGAAGAAAACCTTTCCGGATTGGAGGAGTTGGAAGGCTCCAAAAGTTGTAGAAGTAACTTGGCGACAGTTGGAAATATATCTTGAATTAAAAAAGGTTGACTTTAATAACCCAGATGAAATTACGCTTCAAGCTTTATTTGATCTGGATACAAGGAAAATATCACAGCCCGAAGATTTCTTTGAAAAGATATGTGAGATACAAAATATTCGCATTCAGTCCATAGCTCTCAAGCTTATCAGGCAAAGCATAGATAGCTATACAACACTAACTCACCAAGCGTATACATGCATATTAAAATTGTGTAAGGGTTCAAATTTTGTAATTATTAAAGATGCATTGGAACTATTATCAGAAGCATGGGCTCAAAGTGAGGAGTATCCTTTAGAAGTAGTGGAAAAAGCCCTTTTTGCCAACTCTATTCAAGTCAGAATGTCAGCTGTCAAAGCACTGGAAGTATGGCAAAACTTTGACAAGCTGGAAATTATATTAAAGAATGATTCAATAGATCATGAACTCCGCTGCATGGCGATGAAAACCCTGGGTAAAAGTAAAAAGAAAGAATTGATTAGCTATATTCTCAGTATCTCTGCACAAGACAGCATGGGATTCGGTGAGGCATGTTTCACTGCCCTTGAGTATTTTCATCACTCAGGTATTTTCATTAAGGAAGAGCATCTGGACAATCTTATAACTGTATTTGTTCAGAATACCCAATGCAGTCCGGAAATTTTTGAAATGCTCACATTTACATGCAGGGAACAATTAGTAGAAAAAATCAGCTTCGTGGAAGAAAGTTTTGAAATTTGGAGCAGGTTAAGTATAGTTATTCCACTGATTCAAATAACGAATGTAAAAGATGTTGTGATTGATTTATTAAAAAGAACAAAAGTCAGTTCTATAAAAGCAATTTTACTAAGGCTCCTAGGTGATGTAGGCGGAATTGACGATGAGGATACTGTATTAAGCTATTTGGAAGAATACTCTAAGGAATGCCTTTTTGCACTAAAACACATTGGAAGTACAAAAACCATTGAAGAATTATGGATGGCTTTAGGTGTTCAGTCAAACGATCCTTATACTTACTACTATTTATTGCCTTACCAGGAAGAGGCATTAACGGTATTATGGCATCTTTGTGATGATGAGAGAAGGAAAATATTAAAATCAAAATTAAATCCAGCCATACTTCCAGCCGAAATAATTAAAGATATTGTTCCTAGCTTGAACAAAGATGATTTGAGACTTTTATTGTTTAAAAAAGATGAGCTTTCGGTGCAAGATTTAATCCCAACCCTTTGCAAATATGGAAACGTTGAAACGATAGATGAGATATCAGAACTTTTCTATAGGCATGTTTCTGAAGTTGCTTCTAACAGGTTTCCTAAAGAAAGCAATAGTTTGGAGTATCAAATAGAAGCAGTTGCTGCGGAGAGTATAAGAGCATCTATTATAAAGTTTGGGGAGAATCTTTTTAAAAGAGGAAAGATAAGACCTGTATACTTTTTGAAAGCAAAAAATGCAGCTGAAGCCGGCGAAATTTTATTGTCAGAAATAGTATTCGAAATATTGGACAAAAAAACACTGAGTATAAATGAAATAAGAATACTTCTCGAAGTGATTGAAAATCTTAGACATTATATACTTGATCATAGAATGAGAAAGCTTATACGCAATAAAGAGCCTCAGATTCGTAAGATGGTTGTAAGATGCTTGGTAAAACAGCATGCAATCGGCTACACTTTTGATATTTTAAGACTTCTGGAATCAGATGATATGGAAACACGGAGGCAGGCTATTATTGCTATGGAAGAGTTCAATGCTGTTTGGGCCAGTAGCTATGTAGTCAAAAACTTGGAGCATCCGAACATGAATATTAAGAAGGCATCTGCCAAAGCATTAATCAAGATTGGTGATTATAAAGGCCTTAAAAGATTGATTTTTTGGATTGGATACCATGACAACCCTGAGTTCCGGCAATTGCTGCTAAGTGGACTCGAATCTATAGCGGGACCTTCTTACTTATCACATTTGTTAAAAGAACTTGAAGCCTCCATTGATGAAAGAAAAACAGAGTTATTACTTAGTGCCTTTGATGGTAATATAAACATAGAATTTGTAAAGAACATAATAAGGAACAAATATAAGTGCTCCACATTAATTCTCAATGCTTTGATAGAGGGGATAATCAGACTTTCATGCGGAAGCATATCAGAACTATTAAATCATAAGAGCAAACTATACAAAGACTCATTTGAGAAATTAATTCGAAGCAGTGACTTGACTAAAATAAATAAAAAAACTTCAAATGCTTTAACTAATATTACTAATAGCCTTGAATTGAGCCACAAGGATGAGTTGCTGAATTTACTAAAGTCAAATATGCTATCAGAATCACAAACAGAATTTATCATTTTACATTATTTGCGTGAATGGCTTGATGTCATAAATAAATCCGAGAATATTTCAAATGACAACTTTGAAATATTCCTGCTTGTTGCTGAGAAATCATTTGGTAATTCACATTATGAAGTATTGGCGGATAATGTATTTGTACTTTTCAAAATGCATCACTCGAATGAATTGAGCTTTGATATGGAACAAAAGTACTTCAACCTGCTATGCAAAGTAATCGTTTTATTAAAAAAACCAATAGTTATAAAAGTTGCAGATACAATCAGAAACACCACCTTCATAAAGTGCCGTGGAAATGATTGGACTTACAGGTTGCTAAAGCTATGCAACTGTATTTTGCTTGATACCGACATATATAATGCGTTTATAAAGATTGATAATTTACAAGATAGAATGACCTTATTAAAAGATGCCTACCAACTACAAAACTTTAATTTAGAATCCTATGACAAAATTGTTGATGAGTTGTTGGTAATTGATGAAACTGATAGTTTAAAATATGGTGAAATAATTAAGTATTTAATTGAAAGCATTTCTAAAGATAATGTCAAAGACTCTGAATGTAAATTTACCTTGTTAAATAATCTGCTTCCTCTGAATATGCCTGCCTGGATATTTAGAAAAAACGAGGAATCAAATAAAGATATTGAAATTAAGAAAATCTGTGCAAACAAAGAAAAAGATAATAAAAACATGAGACATGAAAACCGCCTGCTTGAACTTTTAAATAATCCTGATTTTCAAACAAGACAAGATTCTGCGGTTGAGATTTTGAATCGGAAAGTGTCAGTATATTCTAGCAAAAAAGTACTAGAGTCATATCTTGAAGGCAAAATAAATCCGATAGAAGTTTATATGGATAAGATAAGAAAAGCTATCCCGCTCCTTCCAAAAGAATGGTATATGGAACAAATTAAGATCCGGTCAAGGGATTGGATTTTGAGATTACTGGATCTTACTTCAAAAATAGATATTTATAATCGTAAAGAATATGTATCATGGTTATATGCCCTTTGGCAAAGCGAAGACAGATTAATTTCTGCAAAAGCTTTTGATTGTCTGGTGGATCTGAGTCCACTGCTTTTGGTTTATGAGAGCATCAATTATCATAGATTAAACCGGAGTCTGGGGATAAACATGATGAAAAGCATTCAAGATTATGATGAAATATGCAAACAATTAAGTCATTCAAGATTGATTGGAATTGGTTTACACACCTCACTTTTGTTGAGTAAAGATGCTATAGGAAAGTTAATAAAGGATTATAAAGATTTGCATGAACCTGTGGAATCTGTAAATATTAATGCTGCCACTAGTGGAGATGGGCTTTTGATTTTGATTGATGATATACAGAGTAACGACATTTCAAAAATACTCAGTGCATTAAAAGAAATAGCTACGTTCAAAGAAACTGCAGCTATAGATGCAGTGACAAAACTGTTGGAACATAAGAATTCAAAGGTGAGGTCAGCCTCACATAGATGTCTTAGGCAAATTGTAGATAAAGAGAGTTATCTCATGTTAACCTGTAAGCTATTATATGATTCCAGGATTGGTGTACAAAGAAGTGCTATACGCACACTGTCATATGCAAAATTTGAACCTGCAATTCCTGCTATAATTGATTTGCTTGGGGTCAACAACCCTAAACTAAGGGAAATTGCCGCTGACGGGCTCAAAACCTATGGAACTTGTACAATTCAGCTACTTAGGAAAGCTGAGAAAAAGGCACGCCCAGATCAGCAACAGCGGTATAGGGAAATTGTTGAGTATATTCTAAAAAGAGCGTAGAATATGGTAATTAATAAAGGAAATGATTTGGTTACTACATCAATATTTGATAACGATTAAGTTATGGCAGATATAATGAATACGATGGAGGATTAACCCATGGATTATAAAAGAATTTTAGTTCCATTTGAAGAAAGTTATGAAAAAATTCCTTTAGAAAAATCAATGCAGGACTTCCAAAATCAATTTGGATTTGCTTTACCAAATTCTCATATAAAAATGCTTTCAGAATGTAATGGTGGAAAATTTGAACATGCGTACATACAATACGAAGCCAATGATAAAATTAAATATAACTATGTTGATCACTTATATGGGTTTGGTCATTGGCACTGGGATCTGAAGCAAGCAAACGAGCAACATAAAGAGGAGTTTATTAATAATGGATTTGATGGATTCGTTTTTGATTTAGGCATCTACATAAGAAATAATGAGTTGGAAGAAAAACTTAAACTGAAGGGGATAATTCCTGAATATTTTGATTCTAAAGATACCGAGGAAATAGTATGTGAATTTTATAATGATTTTCCAAAGTATATCAGTAAAATGGATGCTTTTATTGAAAATATCGACCATGATGAGTGCGACTTGAATGAAGAGCTTATTTATTTGTATAAAGTTTCAAGATTTTTTTCCATGTCTGTAGAGTTTTCAATTGATGATGGTCATGGAAGATATTATTTGTACTATGGAGATAAAGATGTACTAGAACCGAGCGTTTATTGTGGGGTTGACTTGCGGGAATTTTATAAAGTTGCAGATTCCTTTGATGATTTTCTTAAAAATCTGGTAATATTGAGGAAAAAAATTTGCTTTGGAATAAAATCTATAGCCGAATCAGTATGCGATTTTATAAATGCAATCATCAAGAAATTTATTGATGCTGATACAACAATTACTACAACAGACCTAATAGAGAATTTATCAAATTGTAAATATGGAGTATGTATAGGTGCTAATGAAGAAATAAATATAAACTTAATAAAAAATATGTATACTGATGGAAGTGGCTATAATGAAGCTGTTTACAGAGAATATGAATATTTATTGATTATTGGATCAAGCCAGATGTTTGATTATTATGTTGATGATGAGGTGAATCCTTATGATGAATTTATTCAAAAATACGAAAAGAAAGTAATCAACATTTATGATGGGGCAAATAAAAGCAATATTATTTTATTATATACAATTGGTGTGAATAAGCTTTACGACGAGGTAATAAAAGTGCCTTAGGGTGATTTTGATCTATCACTTATACTTAGACCAGATATAAAGATTATAAAAAATAAAGTAAGGATTAAATACTACGTGGCAGTTTAGTATTAATATTAGTTTTCATTTGCAATTAGATAAACCAAACGCATGTATTGATTTGCTCGTAAATCCTTTATATTCATTTGCAGAGTTATAGAAAAAAACATTGATTGGGTATCCAGTTGGAGGAACATGAAGGTATTAGCTGAAGAGACAAGAGAATAGATAGGTTGCAATTGATTTTAACCAAAAGAATCATGGCTATTTTCCTTGTAAATTTGTATAGAGATGTGCCGTATTACTGGAATCAAGGAATACTTCGGAAGTTCATTTTATTGCCAAATTTGAGGACAAGATTGTCCTAAATAGAGGTGAAAGCTTCTATCAGTATTAAATCACGTAGTCTTGGAGTATATTGCGAGAAATATAAGCCAACCGTTTCAGACAGGTCTTCTACCAGGTCGGCAATGGGATCTCTCTTCCAGATTCCAGATCCGAATTCAGTTATAATATATGCCTGGACAAGAAATGCTTATAGCTCCAACGATTGAGTATGATGTAATAATGAACAAATTTCTAGAATATAGGGAGAGACTTGTTGATAATCACCATGAAGTCTGTTTTGCAGTTCTTGCTTCGGCTGAAAGAGATAATATACTTCAGTTGTATGTAAGCATCCATAACTTTAAAAAATTAAGGAAGACAGCATCGATGTGCTTTCTCTTTCGGTTGACAAAATCATTTCATAATTTTGTTCTTAGCGACGAATTTTGTGATAAGTATTATGTTATTTCAGTGGGTTGTAGAAGAGCTAAATGCAAAAACACCAAATGCTATTCACATGTGGCATGGGAATAAAGAGACAAGAGAGAATATGGAATATGATTGCAAACTTTTTGTCTGTATTTCTATGAAGCTTTATATTAAAATATAATTAGACAATAAAAAAAGAAAAAAGATAAGTATTGTAATCATAGGAGGGGATCCTAAGTGAAGTTAACAATAACAAGAGCTTTGGCGGAATTAAAATTACTTGATAAAAGGATACGGAAAGAAATTGAGGCCGCTTACTTTGTTGCAGGTGTGCAAAAAAAGAAAAAGATTATGGGAATGTACACTAAAGAGGAGTTTTCAAGGAGGACACAAGGTGAGATCGACAGTATACAATATCTAATAGAAAGAAGAAAGGTAATAAAGTCAGCTGTTGTAAACTCCAATGCCAAAACAATGGTTACAATTGCAGGGAATACAATGACAGTTGCGGAAGCAATTGAAAGAAAAACTTCCATAGAATACGAAAAAGAGTTGCTGCAAAAGATAAAGAAACGTTATCACACAGCATATAACGAAGTGGAAAATGCTAATATGCAAGTTAAACAGAAGCTGGATATTTTACTGGAAAGTAATTTTGGTAAGGACATAAAAGCATCGGCAAATGATGTGGAGGCTATTTCCAAACCATACCTTGAACAGAATGAATGGGAACTGGTCGATACTCTGGGGATAGTTGGTAGAATAGAAAAATTTGAAAAAGAAATTGACGAGTTCGAACATGAAGTTGACTTTGTACTTAGCGAATCAAATACAATAACTACTATAGAAATTCCAGATTAGAAAATATTGCTGGTTATCTGAAAACCAAAAACTTAAGCTCCCTTTGCGTTTTGGGTCAATAAACGCACTTTATGAGATATCGTGATTAATTAAAGCTCAACGTTCAAGACTCAGAGTTCAGATATCAAGTTTCAAAGCTTTTATAATTCAAACCTTAAGCTTTAAAGAATAAACTTCGATTAAATCCTGGAGTTTGGTTAAGGTGATGGCTTAATATGACCGTTGGTTTCCACCCGGCTGGATAGTCAGCATAAAAATAATATATTTGTATGCAAAAATATAAAATTAGCCTTGGTTGACTAAATCTCCCAAGGCTATACTATTACTTTTTCATCAAATAATCCGGCTTCTGAACAAAACACTTCTTTTAAGCCAGCTTTCTCTGAACAATATCCAATGCCTCTCCAAACCTCTGGAAGTGTACAACTTCTCTTTCCCTTAAGAACCTTAAGGGGTCTATAACATCAGGATCATCACACATATTTATAAGATTTTCATAAGTAGCTCTGGCTTTTTGTTCTGCCGCCAAGTCTTCTACCAGATCAGCTATGGGATCTCCCTTTGATTGAATATATGCTGCGGTAAATGGGTTGCCTGCTGCACTTACAGGGTATATAGCGTGATCGTGATCTGCGTAATAATCACCAAGACCTTCTGCTTCCATAATCTTTGCAGGTACGCCTTTTGTGAGTTGGTGGACGATTGTGCCCACTATTTCAAGGTGTGCCAGCTCTTCTGTACCTATATCATTATCAAAATGGAATATTAACTGAATGATGTTAAAAAGTGGATATAACTTTAGAAGCTACAATTATAAAGAAAACGGTGGAGAATCTAATTTCATATATAAATTTTCCTTGATTTGTATATTCCAATTACTTAACACATGATATTATTATATTATGTATTTTATTTTTGGGGAAAATAATTATGGAATATAAAGAATTACTTGAAAAATATAACACATTATGGCTTGAACACAACAAGTTAAAAGAAGAAGTGAAGTTTTTAAGGGACAAACTCAGCATGGTTGAGCAGCAAGCAGCTTCAGATACTAGTAGTTCTTTTAACCAAGACAATGGAAACTTATATTGTGATGGGTCACAGGAATTAATTAATATAGAAGTATGTGAGCATATTTTAAATAAGGAAATAAATAATTCTGCTTCTACTGATGAAAAGATTAAATTGTATATGTCCATTTTCAAAGGCCGTGAGGATGTTTATGCTAAAAGATGGGAGAATAAAAAGAAGGGTACTTCAGGATATTCACCTGTTTGCTTAAATGATTGGAAACAAGGAGTTTGTTTAAAACCAAAAGGAACGTGTAATAAGTGCTCCCACAAAGATTTTGCCAAGCTTAATGAGAAAGTTATTGAAAGTCATTTAAGAGGCTTAAATAACTTTATAGCTGGAATATATCCATTAAACCTTGATGAAACATGCTATTTCCTAGCTATGGATTTTGATGATGGAGAATGGCAAAAGGATATTTCTGCTTTAAGAAAAGTATGTGTGGAGTTTAATATAACATTAAATGTTGAGCGTTCACGTTCTGGTAAAGGAGCTCATGTTTGGTTTTTCTTTGACAATCCAGTTCCGGCAGTTACTGCAAGGAAATTTGGTAGTGCACTCCTTACATATGCTATGACAAAAAGGCACGAAATTACATTTAAGTCTTATGACAGGTTATTTCCAAATCAAGATACTATGCCAAAAGGCGGATTAGGAAACTTAATTGCTTTACCATTGCAAAAGGAAGCAAGAAGAGAAGGCAATAGTGTATTTATTGATGATAACTTTAACCCATATGATGATCAATGGTCGTATTTATCTTCAGTTAAGAAACTATCAGAGGATGAAGTTGAAATACTTATAAAAAAACTATGTGATGGTAGTGAGTTAGGTGCCCTGAAGAAAGATGAGGAAGATGTAAATAAGCCATGGGAAACAACTGCTAAAATTAAACTCTTAGCAACTGATTTTCCAGATGAGGTTAAAATAGTAAAATCCAATATGCTATACATATCGAAGGAGAGAATTTCTCAAAGAGGTTTAAATTACATAAAACGGATAGCTGCTTTTAAAAACCCAGAGTTTTATAAAGCACAAGCCATGAGGCTGCCTACTTTTAATAAACCTCGGATTATTTCTTGCAGTGATGAAACGGAAGAATATATATGCTTGCCAAGAGGTTGTGAGAATGATTTAAGAGATATCCTTAGTCAGTTAAGTGTAGATGTTAATATTATTGATGAAACGAATAGCGGAAAACCAATAAATGTGGAGTTTAATGGAAGTTTGCGGGATGAACAACCATTAGCTTTGAGCAAAATGTTAATGTATGACAATGGTGTGTTATGCGGAACAACTGCTTTTGGTAAAACTGTTGTAGCTATAAAGTTGATAGCTGAAAGAAAGGTTAACACTCTTATTTTAGTTGATAAGATTAGTCTTGTGGGACAATGGAAAAAAAGAATTGATGAGTTTCTAATGATAAAAGAATTGTTGCCAGACTTAGGAGAAGAAAAAAGAAGAGGCAGGAAGAAGGTAAGAACTATTGTTGGTCAATTGGGAGAGGGTAAAGATAACCTAAGTGGAATAATAGACATTGCAGTAATACAATCGATAAATAGAATGGGAGAAGTAAAAGAGTGTATTAAAAACTATGGTATGGTAATTGTTGATGAAGCTGTTATACTTGGACTAAATTAGAAAACCTTTTAAACACAAGGGTTTCACTGATTTAGTCCAATTTTTTTATGCCCAAAAAGGCAAATAACAGCAGTTTTGAGGAGGTTAAGATACGAATGTGTAAAATTATAGCGGTGGCGAACCAAAAAGGTGGTGTCGCCAAAACAACCAGTGTCCGAAACATGGCATATTCTCTTGGAGAACTTGGTAAGCGGGTATTGGCAGTGGACTTTGACCCGCAGGCCAATTTGACAGCATCTTTTGTGGACGACAGCACTTCTGTTCATATAACTATTGCAGATGTTATGAACAAAGCTATGGATGAGGAAGAACTGCCAAATAAGGTAGAGTACATTCATTCTCATGGTAAAGTAGATTTTATTCCGAGCAGTATTCATTTATCTGTTGTAGAAGCTAATCTGCGTATGGAAATGGGGAGTGAGAAATTACTCTCGAACATCCTGGAACCGCTACGCGACGATTATGATTTTATCCTCATTGATACAAATCCTTCGTTAGGTCCGTTGACCATTAATGCACTATCAGCTGCCGATAGCGTAATCATTCCGATCAACCCCGAATATTACGCAACAATGGGCCTTACAGACTTGACGAAAACCATTTTAAAAATCAGAAAGAGAATTAACCCTGGAATTCAGTTTGAAGGAATCTTGATGACGATGTGCGATATGCAAACCAATCTTCACAAGGAAGTCTGTGCTGAAGTTACAGAAGCCTATGGTAACGGGATGAAAATTTTTAAAATGCAGATTCCACGATCTATTCGAGTGGGTGAAGCAAATCGTTACGGCATGAGTGTCATAGATTTTGATAGAAAGTCAAAGGCAGGACTTGCATACAGTGAAGTTGCAAAGGAGCTGATATCGAATGGTAACAAGGCCAACAGCTAAGAAAGTTAAATCTCTTGATGAATTATTGCAGGCTGCTGAACCAGCATCAATGCCATCTAAATCAGGAGATAATGGGATTTTGATGATACCTTTTAATAAAATCAGACCATATCAAAATCACCCGTTTCGCTTATATAGCGACGAGCGATTGGATGACTTGGTAGAGAGCATCAAATCAAATGGGATTTTGATGCCGATGATCGTAAGAAGAATTGAATCTGACGAAAACGGCTATGAATATGAAATGCTTGCCGGTCATAATCGAATGAATGGAGCAAAACTGGCAGGACTTACAGAAGGCCCTTGTATTGTAAAGGACAGCTTGTCTGATGAAGAAGCCCTCATGTATGTGGTAGAAACAAATGTAATTCAGCGCTCCTTTACAGATATGCTGCCGTCGGAAAAAGCGGCCGTGCTTGCTCTAAGGCACTCTAAAATGTTTTCACAGGGCAAAAGAAATGACATCATCAACGAGTTAATAAGGCTCGAAAACCCTGAATATAAAGGGAGTGACGAAACTTGTTCCCCACTGGGGAACAAGTTAAAATCTCTCGATAAAGTAGGGATTGAATATGGACTTTCAAGAAATACTGTTGCCCGTTTGTTAAGAGTTGATAAACTGATCGCCGGTTTAAAGCACAGGGTTGACTGCGATGAAATCTCCCTGCGATGTGCGGTTGATCTTTCATACCTTGCTGATACGGAGCAAGAAGAAGTTGAAAAGGTTCTTTCGGAAAATGAGTTCAAAGTGGATATGAAAAAGACTGAAATGCTTAGGAGCTATTCAGCAAACAGCAAGCTTAACGAGAAAACCACATATCAGATTCTATCAGGTGAAATAAACAGAAAACCAAAATCATCATCGGCTCCATCGATTAAAATCAAACATAAAGTTTACTCCAAATTTTTTTCGCCTGATTCCAAGACAAGTGAAATTGAAAAGGTGGTGGAAGAAGCGCTTGAACTATATTTCCAAACCTACCCTGACAGAAAGGAGGCTAACACTGCTTGAGAAAAGATGAAAGGTTAAAAACGATCTATGAAACAATCGCTCCCCATATTACACGGAGCGAAAGTGCCTGGCGGGATTACCTTGCGTTTGCATCTAAATTCTTCAAATACAGTTTTGATAATGCACTGCTTGTATATGCTCAAAACCCAAATGTTACAATGCTTGCACCTACAGCAGTTTGGAATAGGGTTGGAAGATACGTCAACAAAGGTGCGACAGGTATTGCAGTATGTGAATATGAAAACGCAAGACTTACTATCAAGCACTTGTTTGATGTTTCTCAGACCAATGGCAGAGATGTGATTGCAACAAACTGGCGGCTTGAAGAAGATATGAAGAAGCGTATCGAACTGCGTCTTTCATACGGGCATAACATAAAGACAGCAGGTTTTGCAGACTGCCTTCGCAGAATCTCTTATGAAGCTGTTATGGAAAACCTGGATACTTACCTGCAAAACTTTCAGAACGACTTTGGGAATCACCTATTTGAAGACCTTCCGCAAGACGGACTGGAAATGCAGCTTCAAGAACTTATCAGCGACAGTGTTTCATATTTTGTAGGGAAAAGATGCGGATTAACCGATGAAGAAATGGAATTAGGATACGGAATGGCTACCATTGCTCACTTTAATACCATTCCTTTAATTGCAAAACTTGGCCATACTGTCACCGATATTTCCAAAGGAATCTTGATTGAAATTGAGCGGAACATAAAAATCATCGAGAAAGAAAGGAGAGCAGAAAATGAGCAAAATAGGCGTGAGTTACACAGAGATAGACGGAGTGAATATTCCCAATATCCAAATCTCGAACAACAGCGAGGACGACAGGCCACTGGGGAAATACGGCAGGATGGCAATGGAGTACCTCAAAGAACAAAATCCACAGCGATATATGATTTTGAAAATGGATGGCACTCTGATGGCGACCATGCACCGGGTACAAGAGGAAGCAGTGGAGAAAATAGAGTACATCACACAGCAGATGTTGAAGTCCGACCCGATGCCGAACACCGAGGACATCATGGAGAAAACCAGACATATGTACAGCCTGAGATCAGCAGCAGAGGAAATCGTTCTGAACGAACTGATTTACAAAGTGAGATAAGCAGTGAACCTTATATTCCAAATGTGGAGCTATCCGAAAAGAATGAGTCATTAACGGATGGCTCTTTTTTTATGCCCGAAAATGATCCCATCGGAGATTATAATATCCCTGATGAACTCCAAGAAATGAAGGGAACTGATGAGCCGAAGATAAAGGAAAAACTATTGAAAGTTTTGGTAGTAGAACATGACAAAACGCCTTATGTTACTGAAATCCATAATGGATATAAGGAGCTTCAAAAACAAGTCGGAGGTACTTTTACTACTATTGAAATTACAGAAGGTATTGATGCGATATGTGCTGATGACGTGGACTTTGACAGCACTTCTATTAACCGCATTGTTAATGGACAGCCGATTTTTGGAACATTTTTGGTTGCAAGAGTGAATTATAACACAGGTGAATATGTTTCTTTGACCGATGCGGATATCGATAAGTATTTTAAGCAATTTGAAGCTCCATTGATTGAAATTACTGATCTACTGCAAGAATTCGAGGATGTAAAAATAAGGCAAGAGGAAAAGGCAAGCGAGCCAAACTTTCAGGAAATAGGCTTTTATAGAATGATGCCGGTAGGTCAAGTATCTCTACCTACAGCTAAAACAGCAATTCAGGATAACCCCATCTATTCTCAAATTGAAGATATTTCAAAAGCTCATAAAGTTGAAACCATTGAAGCAGAGCCAATGCAGAGTAAACAAATGAACCTGTTTGACCTGACACCAAAAGGCAGCGAGGAGCAGCTTATTGAAATTGTGCTTCTTGAAGGTAGTGTAATGCAAGATGGTAAAAAGCGGATTTATGATTTTGCAATGACTAATCCGACAGGCTCAGCATTTAGTGCGTTTTTGAAAGCTGAATATGGGGTTGGAGGTCATTCTGTAAATAAACAAGGGATTGGATTTGAAAACCACAACAGCATTGGCATTGAATTTGACTGGGCTGATGAAAACGGAGAAAAGCATAAAACCAATATAACATGGCTGAGAGCTGCTATAGTTATCCGAAAACTGATTGATGAAGGACGGTATTTGGATTTACAGGAAGTAAATATAGACCAAGATGAAAAGTTTAACTCGCTTAAAAACGAGCTTGAAGAAGTAAAGGCTGAGTTGATTGAGATTGAGAAGAAGTGGGAATCGGGAGCAATTTTTTCTTACAAACAGTCGGAGTATTGGCAGGACCTTGAAGACTTGAAAGATGAACTTGAAAAGGAACTGGCAGAAATAGAACAATACCATACACCGGATGAAAAGAATTCGGAAGAAAAAGAAAGCAAACCGCAGGAGCAAACGGCTAAGGATATTCCCTTATCTGTCGAAGCAAAGTCTGGACAGTCCCGTCATACCAAGTTGAATTTCCGTTATTCCGAGGATTATAACCTATATCCAAACGGAGCAAAAACCAAATATAAAAATAACATTGAAGCAATCAAACTCTTAAAGCGGATTGAAAATGAAAAGCGCCTTGCTAATCCCGAAGAACAAATTATCCTTGCACGTTATGTGGGATGGGGTGGCCTCGCCAATGCCTTTTCTGATACAGCATCAGGATGGGAAAATGAGTATCAGGAATTAAAAGTTTTACTTGATGAAAAAGAATATGAGGATGCCAGAAATTCCACTATCACGGCTTATTATACCGAGCCGGAACTGGTAAAATGCATCTATAATGCCTTTGAGAGGTTCGGTTTTAAAGGTGGCAGGGATAGAAAGATTCTTGACCCAGCGATGGGGACGGGAAACTTCTTCTCAGTCCTTCCCGAAGCAATTGCCGACACGCCTCTTTACGGTGTTGAGATTGACAGTATCACCGGACGAATTGCAAAGCAACTATATCAAAAAGCCAATATTTATGTGCAGGGGTATGAAACCACAAACTTTGAGGATAATTCTTTTGATGTGGTCCTTGGGAATATTCCATTCAATAATATAAAGCTGTACGACAAGAGATATGCTGATGAGGATTTTCTGGTTCACGATTATTTTATTGCCAAATCCCTGGATCTTGTAAAACCGGGCGGTATCATTGGTTTCATCACAAGTAAAGGAACAATGGACAAAAGAGATACTGCGGTAAGGGAATATATAGCACAAAGAGCCGACCTGATTGGTGCTGTCCGGTTGCCGAACAATGCATTTAAAGCACTTGCGGGGACGGAAGTTACGGCCGATATTTTATTTTTTAAAAAGCTTGATCGTCCAAGAAAGGTTGATAAGTATTCTTTGCCGGACTGGGTTTTTACCAATACGAGAAAAACAGACTACATCAACATCAATCAATATTTCTATGAGCACCCTGACATGGTTTTGGGTGAAATGAGACACAGCAGGAATATGTATGGAAATGAGGAGGGTACAGCCTGTATTGCACCGGAAGGGCAAGATTTATATGCAGAACTTGATAAGGCCATTAATAAGCTCCACGCAACCTTTACCGCAGAAGCTGATAAACCGTTAGAAGCCGCTGAGGAAGAATCAGTGAATGAAGTAACTGAGCTGGATGCTCCTAAAGGAACTAAAAACTATACCTATGTGGTGTTGGATGAAAAAATATATTATTGTGAGCATAACAAGTTGATACCACAGGATTATACAGGGAAACGAGCTGAAAGGATTAAAGGGCTTTGTGAAATCAGAGGTGCGCTTTTAAATGTTATTGCTGTACAGACAAGGGATTACACGCCTGATGAACTTCAAAAAGCGCAGAAAAAACTTAACAGCGTATATGATAGATTCGTTGACCGATGTGGGTTTATCAATGACAAATCCAATATTGCAGTATTTTCGGATGACGACCAATTTCCGCTCTTACGTTCTATTGAGGATCAGAGCGAGGATAAACAGTCATGGGTTAAAGCACCAATATTTTATAAAGCAACCATTAAATCATACCGTTTGCCGGACAGGGCGGAAACAGCAAAGGAAGCACTTGAAATCAGCCTTAATGTTAAAATGAAAATAGACTTGCCGTATATGGCAAACCTGACCGGTAAAACCGCAGATGAGCTGATTGATGAACTTGGAGACAGAATTTATTTGAATCCACAGAAATACTACGGCAACTATTACGAAGGCTGGGAACTGAATGAAGAATACTTAAGCGGACAGGTCAAAGATAAGCTGCTATATGCAAAAATAAAAGCAGAAGAATATCCGGACCTTTTCACACGAAATGTAGAGGCTTTAGAAGCAGTGCAGCCTCCAAGGCTGCTGCCCGGGGATATTGATTTTCGCATTGGTTCTCCTTGGATACCGATTGAATATTACCGCCAGTTTATGCATGAAACCTTTGGTACTCCTTATTATCTTAGAGATGTTATTGACATTGATTATATGGAGTATACCACCCAGTGGCGTGTTTTGAACAAAACAAGGGATGCCAGTTCTATTAAGGTTAATAAGACCTATGGAACAAGCAGAGTAAATGCCTATCAGATTTTTGAGGATTGCTTGAACTTACAGAGTACAACAGTGCGTGACCCTGTACCTTATGTGGATGCAAACGGGAAAGATCAAGTAAAATATGTTGTCAATGCCAATGAAACCATGATCGCAAGAGCTAAACAAAATCAAATTAAAGAAACTTTTGGAGCATGGCTGTTCAGCAATAAAGACAGAGCTGAGGTGCTTCTTAATATTTATAATGAAAGGTTTAATACCATCAGACCTCGTGTGTATGACGGATCTCACTTGATATTCCCCGGTATGAGTGAGGAGGTAAAGCTGCGACCGCACCAAAGGAATTTTGCGGCGAGGGTTATTTATTCAGGTACAGGTTTGGCAGGACATGTGGTTGGTGCAGGAAAAACCGCAGCCCTTATTGCATCAGGGATGTATCTGAAAAGTATTGGAGCTATTAAAAAACCCATATATGTTGTTCCCAATCATTTAACAGAGCAATGGGCAAAAGAGTTCTACCGTTTCTTTCCGCAAGCCAATATTTTAGTGACAACCAAAAAGGATTTTGATAAAGCCAACCGAAACAAGTTTGTTTCCCGAATCGCTATGGGTGATTACGATGCCATTATAATCGGTCACAGTCAATTTGAACGTATTCCTATCTCAAAAGAGCGCCAGGAAAAGCAATTGAATGAAGAAATTAACCAACTATCTTACATTATCAAGAAAATGCGTGATGAAAAGGGCGACAATTGGTCAATTAAACAAATGGTCATCTTTCAAAACAACCTCAAAAACAGGCTGACAAAGCTTGCTGCTGAGGAAAAGAAGGATGACCTTTTAACTTTTGAACAGCTTGGTGTAGATTACATGTTTGTAGACGAAGCCCATGTTTACAAAAATTGTTTCAGCTATACAAAAATGAGGAACGTTGCCGGTATCGGTAAATCGGCAAGCCAAAGGGCTACCGATATGCTTTTAAAATGCCAGTATTTGCAGGAAATCAACAATGGAAAAGGTGTGGTATTTGCCACAGGGACACCCATTTCCAACAGCATGAGTGAGATGTATGTCATGCAGAGATACTTGCAGCCACAGACGCTTCAAAAAATGGGCTTAAACTACTTTGACAGCTGGGCTGCCACCTTTGGTGAAGTTGTATCTTCTTTGGAAATAACGCCGGAAGGCTCCGGTTATCGCATGAGAAACCGTTTTGCAAAATTCCACAACCTGCCTGAACTTATGAATATGTTTCAACTCGTAGCTGATATTCAGACTGCCGATATGCTGAATCTCCCGACTCCAGATATTGAGGGTGGTAAAGCAGCCATTATCGCAACAGAAGCCACACCATTTCAAAAAATGCTGATGGATACCTTTGTTGAGCGAGCTGATAAAATCCGAAGCGGCGAAGTTGATGCTTCTACCGACAATATGCTTAAACTGACGAATGAAGCTAAGCTCATGTCCATCGACCCTCGATTGATTATTGAAGATGCCCCAAATGATCCGAACAGCAAGCTGAATATTGCCATTGATAAAGTGTTTGATATATGGCAGAAGACCAAAGAAAAACGCTCTACTCAGATTATTTTCTGTGATTCCGGCACACCAAAGCCCGGACAGTTTAATGTCTATGATGAAATCAAGCAGTGCCTGACTGAAAAGGGTATTTCTGAAGAACAAATAGCTTTCGTTCATGATGCTAAGACCGATGAACAACGTGAAGCACTGTTTGAAAAGGTACGTATGGGTGAGGTGAGAATCTTGCTTGGAAGCACATTAAAACTTGGAACAGGCACAAATGTTCAGGATAAGCTGATAGCTGTCCATCATCTGGACTGTCCTTGGCGCCCAAGTGATATTGAACAGCGCGATGGCCGAATACTGCGTCAAGGTAATGAGAATCCCGTGATAAGTATCTTTCGATATGTCACTAAAGGTACGTTTGATGCTTACTTGTGGCAAATCCAAGAGCAAAAACTGAAATATATCAGTCAAGTCATGACAGGCAAGAGCATTTCTCGTTCATGTGAGGATATGGACGAAACCGTTCTCTCTGCTGCTGAAGTAAAAGCCATAGCAACATCTAATCCACTTCTGGCAGAAAAAATGGAAGTTGATAATGAAGTAGCAAGATTGAAATTGCTCAAAGCTAACTGGAACAATGAAAGGATTATTTTAGAAAGAAACATCGAAAGTCATTATCCAAAAATGATTGCTCATTGTAAGGAAAAAATTGCAGCTCTGGAAAAAGATATTGAGCTGAAAAATCAATCAGTTGGGCAAGAGTTTTCAATGCTTGTTGACGGCAAGACCTTCGATGAAAGGGTAAAAGCCGGTGAAAGGCTTATCATGATGAGTAAGCTCCATGACATTTTTGTAAACGGGGAACCTTTGGAAGTTGGTGCTTATCGCGGGTTTAAACTTTTACTTGCCCGATCTGCATTTGACCAGTTAGAAGTGCAAATCAAAGGAGCATCAACCTATCGTGTTGAACTCGGTGATTCCGAGCTTGGAAGTGTTACAAGGATTGAAAATGCTGTAGAGAAAATCGACAGCATACTGGCACAGACAAAGCAAAAACTTGAGGATGCGATTGTACAACTTTCCGAAGCCAAAAAGGAAGTAGTAAAACCATTTGAATTTGAAGAGCGCTTAGCAGAGTATTCAGCACGTCAGGCAGAGATTAATACAAAATTGGAGTTTAAAGAACTCAGGCAGCAGGAGGAGGTTATTATTGATGAAAACGGACAGGAAAGCGATTCACGGTATTCATCTGATGACAGAGAGCCTGAACATGCAATTGCAGAACGGGATATCTAAGGATGTTATTTTAAAGCCATTTTAAATTACTTTATTTTGAAAGGATGTGATCATAATGCCGATGGTTGCGGTAAAACAGCCCTATGTTTTGTTCGTGGTAAATGATGATACGCCACAGCATCCCCGTGCGGAACAAGATAATCTCGGAACAATGATCTGCTTCCATAGCAGATATAATCTTGGTGACGAACACAGCTTTCATGAGCCGGACGATTTTTTGATGGATCTTTTGGAAAAAAAGCTGGGCGACTATGAAGAAGCCGAGGAAAAATTCGAGGAACTTACAGAGGAGATTGATATTTCTTTGTATCGAAATCGCTATGGTGCATACAGAAAAGCCATCCATGATAATATCTTGGATTATCTTTCGAGCAGTTTCGTTATCGAGCCTATTTATCTTTATGACCACAGTGGAATTACAATCAATACAACCGGTTTTTCCTGTCCTTGGGACAGTGGGCAGGTAGGCTGGATTTATGTTTCATACGATAACATACAAAAGGAATATGGTGTGGTCACTCCTGAAACTATTGAAAAGGCAAGACAGGTTTTAATCAGCGAAGTTAGGGAATATGATTATTACCTTACCGATCAGTGCTACGGATTTAAACTGTATGAAAGCAACGAGGAAATAGCAAGCTGCTGGGGCTTTATGGGTGAAATTCGTGATGTGCAGAATGAAATAAAAGAGTATTTGCCGGATGACTGCAAAGATATTGTTGAATCCCTGGAATATCGATATGACGATGCAGATATTGAAGATATTTTGGAGGAGATAAAGGAACTGGATGAAGAAATGGAGGTATAGCCTATGCAGACGCAAACCCGGAAGGCATATCGCCACTTTACGGAGGAAGAAATACAAAGAGCAAACTGCGTAAGCTTAATTGATCTTGCACGTCAGTATGGTTTTGAACTTGAGAATGGAGGAAGAAAAGCACTTCATGCAAAAAAATCGGGTGGGTTGTACATTTTTAAAGACAGCAACCGTTTTTATCACTGGACTGCCGATGAAAAAGGCGGTCCTATTGATTTTGTGATGAAATACGGCAATATAACCTATCCCGAAGCCGTTGCACAACTGCTTGGTGAACGTTATGAACCTTATATTCAAACTGTAGTACCTTATGAAAAAGAAGAGAAAGGCCCGCTGATTATTCCTGATAAGGCAGAAAATTTTAAAAGAACCTATTGGTATTTAATCTCCATCCGAGGTATTGAACCGGAAATTGTATCCGTACTGATGAATGAAAAGAAAGTTTATCAGGAAGCCCAATATGGAAACTGTGTGTTTGTCGGATACGATGAGAGCGGTATTCCTAAGTACTGTTCCATGCGCGGAACCTATACTGATAAGGCATTTAAAATGGATGCCGTTAATTCCGATAAGAGCTATCCCTTTGTGATCGGAGGGAAGAGCGATATGGTATTTGTTTGCGAAAGTCCCATTGATGCCATGAGCCATGCTACCTTTGCAAAACTCTATGGACATGATTGGAGGCAGGATAACCGCATCTCTCTCGGATGTACCTGGGATGGCGCCCTTGAACGATATTTGCAGTGGCATCCTGAAATCAAAAAAATAGTATTCGCCTTGGACAATGACTACCTTGCTAAAGATAAAGACGGATGTTATAGAAACTGGGGTCAGATGGCTGCAATGAAATGGTGTGATAAATACAGCGAAAAAGGCTACGAAGTAGCAATCCACAGACCGCATCTCAAAGACTTTAACCAGGATCTGATTGAAACCCGGAAAGGAAGAACTGTAGCTGAGCTTGACGCCATGCGTGAAGATGAACTGAAAGCCGAATTTGAAAAGGATGCCGTTGATGAGCCGAATGAGGAACTTGACATGGAGGAGGTTGAACCATGAACTTTCTTTTCATCAGTATGAAATCTTCCCTTTTGGGAAGCCCCGAACCTAAAGGGGAAAGGGTTTAATCCCTTCCCCTTTGAGGTAAGGCAGGAATAGTGGGGTTCCCACCCCACGAGAAAACAGCTTACCGGCAGTGCCGGTAACGAGGTTCTTGCAGCATTTTTAGTCATCCATTGGGGTGACAAGCGGAAAGGAGGGGTTTTGTGAAAGATAGGCCTAAAAGTAACACTCCAAAAACTCAAAAAAGGTCAGTGGTTTTTTCTACCGAAACCTTGGAACAGATTGAAAAGCTGGCAGTAAAGAAGAATGTGTTTGCTTCTGATATTATTAGAGAATTTGTGGAGAAAGGATTGGCTGTCAATGGATACGAAGAAAACATAGACACGATAACAGCCATCATACATCAGGAAATAGAAACTTCAATTAAATCATTGGCTAACCGTCTTGCAGGAATGATTAACAGACTTACAATTATTTCAGCCGCAGGATACTATGCAAATATCGCCATTATATCGGACTTGATTGATAAAGACAGATACTCTTCTTTTGAAAAAATCGAAAAGCTGGCAAGAAAACGTGCTTTAGTTTACGCCAATATGAAAAGTGCTGATGCAATCGCAGTCTTTATGGATGATGAAGAAATGAAGAAAGCAATTGCAGAAGTTAAGGGAGGAACAGCTGCTTATGTCGATTTTGATGTATAAGCAGAGATTTCGTCCTCCAAATTATAAAAAAACACCTAAATGCAATTATGCCCATATCCGATATATTGCTACTCGTCCTGGAGCATCAAAGAATGAGGGTATGCGTCACGGGTTGTTTGGCAAACTTTATCCCGGTAACTTGGTAGAGTTTGAAACCTGGCAAGAGGTAGCAAAAGAAGTGCGGGAGCTGTCATATAAAAAGGTTAATATATTTAGAAGTGTCATTTCATTCACGCCTCAAACAGCAGCCGAATTGCTTTTAAAAGATCATAAGGCATGGGAGGATTACATTGAGAAGCATATTGCGGTTCTTGCTCAAAAAAATGGAATCAGTCTTAAAAATCTGTCCTGGGCTTGTGCACATCACAATGAAGTCAGTCATCCTCATATCCATGTAGTCTTCTGGGACAAAAACCAAAAGACTATGAAGAATTTTGTTAAGCCGGAAGTAGCCGACAGCATTCGTATACAGCTTATAAAGGAAACCTTTGCAGATAAAATTGCGGATTATTGCAGAGCTAAGGAAAACAGTAAATCAGCACTGAAAGAAACTACAGATCAACTGGTAAAAGGCTTTGATGACTATATGAAATCCATTTACCCTAAGGAATATAAATACTTAAAAGAACTTGTAGGGAAAATTGATGAAGATGATTTAGCAGCCATTCCGCTTGATGGAGTATTGAACGGTATCAACCTATCTCCATTATCGGTCCGTCTGTTTCAGCTTAAAGACATAATGCCGAAAAAGGGAAGGCTTTATTATCAACTGCTTCCGGAAGAAGTTAAAGAGGCAATTGATGAACTGATAGCTGATTTAAAACAAAGTGTTCCCTACATTAAAGATTTAATAAATGAATATGCAGAGATAAAGTCAAAGCTTGCCATGCTTTATGATACAGACCCTGAAAACATCAACAAGCACAAAGATAAGGCAGTAGATGAAATGGACAAACTGATTGCCAATAAAGTGCTTGGTGTTGTCAAAACAATATTAAATAAGGAGCGTGAGCTTTCAAATGTAGAATTTACAGAAGCCAGAAAAATTTATTATACCGAACAGATGGTTTATGAAATCTTGATTATGCTGGAACAAAACACATCAGATTTAAACATGGACTATGATGATGCAGAAAAAGCAATGAGTACAGAACTGTCGAAAAGGGCGAAAAAAGAACTATATCTAAAAAACAGGGACAAGAGTATGGAGAAATAAGTTTTCCATATCCTTTTTGATTAACAGGAAAGGAAAATGATAAAATGCCTGACTAAAACAATATCAATATCCTGAATGAAAGGGTGATAATTTTGGTTTCAAAAAAGCAATTATACAGCGAACTTTTTAAGCGGTTAAAAAAGGTACAGCTAACTATTAAAGAACCTGAAATATCCGATGTAACAGCAGAAATTTTTAACGATACCGGAGGACTGGTAGCCGTTATAACCGCAGATGACAGGCTGATATATAGTGGATGCCAATGTGAAAGTGCCAATATTATAGTGGAAATTGCTTCGGACTTAAAAAAGCAGTTTAATCTTTCCTCAGACTTGCCTGTTAAGCCGATAGGGAATCTGCCAAACGGGTATATGAAGCTTTATGAAGTTGGAGACATTGTAATGGGATGCCGGTTGTCCCCTCTGATTGGTTATGAGTATGCTACATGGAAAAAAGGAATGGACTATGACAAGTCGGAAGTCTATTACTATGCTCGGCAGTTTTTATGTTTTAAAGAAGCACAACAGGATTTTGCAGAAAGATGTGGCTTTATAGAAAAACAGCAAAAAGTCAAAAGGGATAACCTGTTTTCCAATGCCGAACTTTCACTTCTGCTATCTTGCTGTATCGAACGTGTAAAGTTAGATGCTGCACTTACATCAGAGGTAGAGAAAGCTATAGGCGATGTTATCTCCAAAATTGAGCAGATTTTGCCTGCCCCACCGACAGATAGTGAACAGGATATTGAAAGCGAGAATGTGAGGTGCTTTCGATGAGAAAATTTAGTAACGAATTGTATCGGGCATTTTTAGGACGAGCGTACACACTTGGATATACTGTGGTTGAATTTGAAACTGTCGGCCAACCTGTGGAATTTTACAAAGGCAGAGAATATATTTGTTCTTTGATGCCGGATGGTGAAATTCATTATAAAGATAACACAGCAGTTCGTGATGATGTATTCCGATTATCAGAATTATTTTCTTCCATGAAACATGCTTACGATCTTTATGAAAAAGCTGAAAATCTGCCGTTTGATAGTGTGAAAAATTACAAGGTGCTTTGTGAGTTTGGAAATTTTCTTTTGGCAGCAATGATGGATAATAACGATCAGTTGAGGTTCGTAACGTGGAGGTATTCGTATAACCGTGACAGTGTAGCTTATGGACACTACTTTGACACCGACTATGACGGAGCAAGGCAGGATTTTGCAGTACGTGCCGGTTTGATTGATGAGAAAAAACTGTTCAAAGAAAATGAACTGGTAACTTTATATGAAGCATGTATTTTCAGGGGCAGAAATGACAGAGAAATCAGCTTTGATGATGAAAAGAGGTTGATGAATGTAATGAACAGGATTCAAGAAAATATTCCGAATTTGTCATTGGACTGCCATGAGCAAAATCATGAAGCAGAGAGCGAATTGGATAGATAAATTTAAATAAACGGAGGAAATTGAATATGAAAAATACATTAAAACGGGCGATGGCAATTGTTGCTGCTATCGCTCTTATTTTAACCCTTTTTGGCGGTGCTGCTTATGCTGCTTATGCTGCTTTTAAAGTATTCCCCGATGCAGCGAATCATTGGGCAAGAGAAACAATTGAAAAGCTATCACAGGAAGGCATTGTAAACGGATATCCTGACGGTACGGTTCGCCCGGATGCGACTATTACCCGCAGTGAATTTGTAAGTTTGCTGACATATAGCTTAAAGTTGGAGGGTTATACCCACACCGGCCCCGATACCTTTGATGATACGGACAAACATTGGGCAGAGAGTTTCATTGAAGCTCTTGTCAAAAACAAAGTAATCGCAAAAGAAGATTACGGAAAAGATTTTAAGCCTGACCAGCCTATCAGCCGTATGGAAATGGTCCGCATGATGGTACGTTCCATAGGCAAAGCAGATATGGCTAAGATCATGACAGGAGATACGCCTTTTGTTGATGACGGTCAAATTACTAAAGAAGATAAGGGATATATCAATGTAGCGGAAAAGTATGGTTTGTCCTATGGTTATCCCGATAAGACCGTGCGTCCGATGGCGTACAGTACCAGAGCGGAAGCCTTTGCGATGATTCTGCGTCGCTTTGCGGCTATGGAGCGTATCTCACAAGAACAGGCAGACAACAATAAAGAGCAGGAAAACACCAAGCCGGATGAGAAGTCAAATCGCAGTAATAGCGGTGGTGGCAGCGCAAGCTATCCGGCGGCAAAGGTAGAAATCTCACTGCCCAATTATAGCCATATCGATACACCGTTTGAGGTAAAGACAACTTTAAGCCATGTGAAAAATCTTGAGTGGACAATTCAAAAGAAAGATACAGAGTCACTTGCAACAGATGTTTTGGAAGGAACACTCAACAAGGATGGCGGTAAGATTTGCATTAAAGAGGCGGGAGATTATAAAATAACGGCTACCGCAACCAATTATGGCAATAAAAAATACACTTTCAGCAAGGAAATCAAAATCTATCCTGTACCAGATATAAGCATTGATCTTAACGGTAAGACGCATATCGATAAAGAGGTTGAAGTCAAAGTGGTGGTAAAAGATAACAAAACTGTAACATGGCGTCTTTTTAAGGACGGAAAGCAAGTAAAATGGGGTGAATATATTGAGGGCAATCTGAATAATGATGGAGGTTCTATCAGCTTCAAGGAAAGTGGCAGTTACTCCATTGTTGCAGTCGTCATTGATGAAACGAACCGTGAGTTCACAGGAAAAGCCGATATTCAGGTCTATCCTGTGCCACAGTTGACACTAAATATGATTAAAACAGCACATACCGATTCAACGGTAAACGTAACGGTAGAAAGCAAGGATTTAGGGAATCTGGATATTGTCTGGCAGCTTGTAAAGGATGAGGAACAGGTTAGCTTAAAGGACTGCATCAATGGAAATCTTACCAATGAAGGTGGCAATATTCAATTTAAAGAAAAAGGTTGGTATACTCTTAGAGCTGTTGTCATTGACATAACGGGCAGAAAATTTGAAGCTGCTGCGCAAATTACTGTTTACCCTGTGGCGAGCTTTACCTTTTCCCTGCCTGCAACAACCCATACCGACAAAGAGATTGCCCTAATGGTGACATCCTCCGAAATCGGGGATATGAAAGCAGTATGGAGCATTACCAAAAATGGTAAGGATGCGGCACTTTCAGACTGTATCGACGGATCGCTTTCCAATGAAGGAGGTACTATCCGTTTTAAAGAAAAGGGAGTCTATATCTTAAAAGCTGTGTTGGTTGACTCGACAGGCAGGGTATTTTCTGATGAGGCAAGTACAGTTGTATATCCGGTGGCAGTTACAGGCTTTTATTTGCCGGAAATTGCACATACCGATACCTTTGTAGAAGTCAAAACCTCATTCCTGGAAACACAGGGGCTTGAGGTTCACTGGAGTTTGACGAAAGATGGTAAAGAGATTAATTTGAACGACTGTATTGAAGGAACGCTTAACGATAACGGAGGTACTATCCGCTTTAAGGAAAAGGGGGACTACCATTTAAAGGCTGCGGTGATAGACAGCACCGGACGTAGTTTTGAATACACCTCACCAGTTATGGTTTATCCCGTGATCAACATGGACTTTACAATAGAAAAAACCACTCATACAGATAAGCCAGTCACAGTACAAACACAGCTTATTGAAGCAGGTAAGCTCCCTGTTGTATGGAGTGTTACAAAGGACGGAACGGAAGTTGCTGTTTCCGATTATATCGAAGGCAGTCTCGGAAATGATGGAGGAAATATCCGCTTTACTCAAAAAGGCAGTTATACGCTGACAGCTACTATTTCCGATGAAACGGGCAGAAGTTTCAAAAATAGTAATGAAATCAAGGTATATCCGATTCCGCAGCTTGTATTTACTTTGCCCAAAGCTGCTCATACCGATGATATTATTACCGTCAACATTACAACTGCCGATATGGACGGATTGACAGTTAAATGGTATGTGAACAATATGCAAGGTTTTCAGGATTGGGATACCTATATTGACGGCACACTTGTGAATAATGGTGGAGACATTCGTTTCAAACTTGCGGGAAACTATGGCATTGAAGCAAGTGTGACAGATGAAACCGGAAGAGTATTCCAATTCAATTGTGAAAATAAGATCGAGATTCTCCCTGTCCTCTCCATAGAATTTAATCTTCCTCAGATTGCCCATACAGATACGGATATTGATATTCGCACTACAGGCGATATGGGAGTGCTGCCGATTGAATGGAGTTTAATGAGAAACGGTCAGCCTGCTAAATGGGATGAGTCAGTCAATGGAACGATGAATGAACAAGGTGGAAAAATCCGTCTAATGCAGGAAGGTGAATACCTCCTTACCGCAACAATGACCGATGTTTTAGGCAGAATTTTCAGCTATAGCGCACAAATCAGCGTTTACCCATTGATAAATTGTGATTTCTCGATGCCGAGCAGTGTACGTACAGGAGTACCATTTGAAGTAACAGTCAGTCAGGCTGCAAATCCTGGTGGCAAAAATATTGTTTGGAGCCTTGAAAAAGACGGGCAATCTATACCGTTGGATGGCAATATACAGGGTAATTTGGGAAACCACGGCGGAACTGTGACAATCAGTACACCGGGAAACTATATTTTGAGTGCCACCGTTGTTGATGAGCTTGGCAGAACATTCACCTCAAAACAGAGCGTTGAAGTAATTAATACAGCTCCCGCAAAGCCGGTTGCAAACGCCAATGTAACCCGTACATTTAGTAGTGGTAAATTTCTTGTTGAGATTTATGCCAACAGCAGCGACCCCGATGGAGATGAAATTACTTATGAATATAGTGGAAAGGCTGAAGATAACTATTATACCGTTGGTAATCATACGGTAAGGGTAAGAGCAAAGGATAACTATGGCGATGTTTCCGACTGGACAGACGTAACCTTTACTATCAGCAATGCAGCACCGTCAAAGCCAACTATTGTGGCAAATGTTACACGAAACGCAAAAGACGGGAAATTTCTTGTCAATGTTTCTGTTAATAGTACCGATGCAGATGGTGATGAAATTATCTATGAATACGATGGAAAGGCTCAGGACAATTACTATCCTGTAGGTACTCATACGATAAAAGTAAGAGCAAAAGACAACTATGGCGGTATTTCCGAGTGGTCGGATGTGGCCTTTACTATCCAAAATTCTGCACCTACTGCACCTGTTATTACAAGGACACCAGCCGGCAACAGCGTTGCACCGGGTACACCTGTTAAAATCACAGCAACTTCCAATGATGCAGATGGAGATGCCATTACCTATGTTTGGGAAAACCGTCCTGCTGAAACTTATGTTTATCCACTGGGCAAAAATGTAGTGAAGGTTAAGGCAGTTGACAGTACCGGAGCTGAATCTTCATGGTCGGCTATTGTATTTTTCGTGGCAGATTCCACAAATGGCGGCGGTATGGTGCTTACTGGCCCGGATTCAGTTATCATGGAGAACGGGTTGGAGGGAGCTACTATTACGCAATACACCTTTACTGTACCGCCTGTCAGCGGACATAGCGGAAGTGATTTTGGACGAGTAAGGGGATATAACATTAAAACAAATTCATGGGATCAGCTTGACTATCAAACAACCAAAAATGGTATAACGTTCCAAAGAAATCTACCGACAGGTACTTATTCCAAGCTAGAGTTTTACTACTATACTAACCATGATTGCATGTATAACAAGTCTAACATTACTTATTCTGTAAATTACCATTGGAACACGGATTGAAAATGACGTAGTTTTGTCGAAAAAATCTACAAAACACCAAGTACCTTGATTTAAAAAATGCGATCAGTTTTGTAGATTTCCAAGTTTCACAGCATTAAAGGATTCCTTCTGTCAGGCGATGCACTGACAGAAGGAATCCCATTTGACTGTTTTTCAGTTGACATACGAACCTGTATAATTTGGTTTGGAAAGTTATCTTTTCAAATACAAAATATGGAGGAAATCGTTATGTCAATTTACAAATTTGAAGCTGCGAGCAGCCGCAGAACGCGCGAATGGAGGGACTCTTATCACTATGCTATCTATGAACACCGACTGCCGCTGGAGGATGGCAAGGCGTATTCCAGATGCTTTGTTGTAATCAAAAACCAGTATGATGTGATCGTCCATTTTACTTCGCTGCACAATTATATCGACGCCTATACGCAAGGTGTGTGTATCCCCATAACCAGTGACGGCAGAAAGAAGCTGCATCATATCTGTTCCGTGTTGAACTACATCCTGATCGAGCAGTACGAAACTTTTGGGGTAGAGCATATATTCGGCATAAAAAAGGAGATGCTGGAAGCATTTTTTCAAGACTACGCATTAGGAAAACAGGCAAATGGGACCTATCGAGATAAGCAAACCGTTAACCGGTGCGTAGCCGTCGTGACAGGCTTTTTCAGAAAACTAAGCCTGAAATACGGTGGATATATGGAGCTTTCGGCAAGCGATCTTTACTCTGAAAAAACCTCATTATCAAAGCGCGGAAGAATTCAAAGAAAGTATATTCCGAACTTTCAAGTCAGGGGAGCCTTCTCAGAGAAGGTTATCTTCCGAGACATACCGACGAAGGTGCTTCAGGTCATCATAAGCAGTGCCTTTCGATATACGCCCGAAATTGCATTCGCGATTTGCCTGCAAGCCTTTGCGGGTTTACGCCCAGGGGAAGTGTGCAATGTACGTCAGGAATGCAGTCCCTTGGGAAGCGGCCTTTCCATTACAATCGTCAGCGGTGTTGTGAAAAAGGTTGAGATCGATCTAAGCACAGAATACATGCTAAGGAGCGACGGTATCCGATGCGGAGGAATTAAGAAAAAACGGCGCCAGCGCGTGTATCCGGCGTTCCTGACAGCCTTCTGCCAGGTATATGAATTCCATAAAAGGCGCTCTTGGAACGGGCATGAAACCGAATATTGCCCGATGTTTATTGACCGCAATGGTATGGCCATGACCTACTCCAGCTATCAGAATAGGTTCCGCTGCTTGATTGCGGAGCACGTCAGGACAGCCCTGCTCAACCATAGCGACCCGGAGTGCCGTCTATACGGGCAGCTGCTATACGAAAACCCCCTTGGCCCTCACGCTTTAAGGCATTGGTTCTCAGTGCAGTTAGTCCTAATGGGCGAGGATATTGCCGGGTTGCAATACTGGCGCGGTGACTCCTCTCCTGACAGCGCATTGGTTTATCTGCAAAACAAGGGGGATCTTGTAAAAGAACTCTCGGCTGCGAACGAATTGTTTGCAAACTTTCTGATGAGCGAGGGAGGTTTGCGCTATGGCAAAAACGACTGAGACTGTTGATTTCTTTGATTGGATTCAAGAGATATCCGCAGGAAACAAACACTTTTCATTGCAGAAAGGAAAATGCAAAAAGGAACTTTTCATGTTTTTGAAGGAAAACGCATTCTTTGGAGTGTCCACTTTAGAGCATGCAAAGCTTGATGAGACTTTATCCGTTTCCAGAACCGATCTACAAAAGCTTGAACCCGGCCTTGCCCTGTGGATTCGCTCGTATGGCGCAGGAAACGATGAAAAACTTATTTTACTGACGGATCGGCTCCACTCTTTGGTCCCCAAAACAGGAAATCTGTTTGCGGACTACATCAAGCGTAATTGCTCTGACAGCAGGGGTGCATGGATACTCGCAGACTATCTGTGCTTTACCCTTAAAACGGAGCTGATTGAAATGGAGGAAACGGATTTAGATGCTTTGGCTGCGGAGATGGACAAAGAGCTTCCTTTAAATGCGGCGAGGTTATTTTCTTCATTCCTGATTTATGTGCGGGAAAACCAGCATTTATCAAACGGCTGGACGTTCCATTTCAAATCCCGGCGAGAGTCGCAGCCGCAGGAGGCTTACTCCGCAATGGACTTTATGCGGATGGCTTACATTGTATTTAACGATGAAGCATGGGAAAAAGAACAGCTGCTGAAAAAGGCCCTGCAATCAAAGAAATTTGCAGACTTATGGCTGTTTGTTTCGCTTCATTTTATTTGCGGCTGGCGCAGAACAGATCTTCTTCGATTACCAATGCCCAAATTGCCTGTTCCCGGTGACAAGCTACGCAAAGCGATTTCCATGGGGGATTTCAATGCAGAAAACATTTTGAATGAGCTTGAGTGGCGGCTTCGTTATATGCCCCGCAAACCTCGTAAAACGGAAGCTTATGAAGGGGTTTCGGAGCTGAAGCTCTTTGTTCCTGAAAGTCTACGAAAGCCAATGGGGATGATTTTAGCTGTGGTGGTTTCACACCATGGAGATATTGAGCCGGGTGATTGTTTCCTTAAAGCTGTAGGACAGAAAAAACAGCTACAATTGTTTTTCGGCAAGGACTTCGTTACTGCCTGCGGCAACCGGGATTTCAGCACCCGCCGGGCAAACAAAGCCTATCTGCAAGGTCTGGAGGCAGTGGCGGAGGATTCGTCCGCCAAACCGAAAGGATATATGCTTGCGGCACTCGCACGAAGTCATAAAGGACATTTCGGCAGTCTGCCTACAACAACGGATATTTATTTACGGGATGCGAACTTTTCCGGTTACCGGCCCGAGTTTATCGCAAGGGAAATGTTTGAACGGGGCGTTTTCAGCTTCATCCCGGCATTGATGCTGGAGATGTACGCACAGCAGGATTACCGAAAGCTTTCCCCTTCCGCTCAGACAGAGCTGATAACAGAAATCGGAATTGCCGCTTATGGCCTGGAGAATATGACAAAGACAGTGGAAGCAAGTCTTGTCAAGGCACGCAGCGCCATTGCCGAAATCGTGAGGCGCCCGGAATCTATCCGCGGCACAGTGGCGGACATTCTTCAAAACATTGCCGCGGGAAATGCTCTGGGGAAACAGGAAGGGTGCTTATGCCTGATGACAGCCGCAGGCTATGCCTGCGCAGATGTTGAAAGGAATTGCTGCATAGGCTGTGGGTATGAGATTTATACAAGGACGATTTTCTACCAATTGACGAAGGAATACACAAGGTTATTGGAGCTGAAAAAAGCTGCGGATGAAACCGAGGCTGAGCGCTGTACTAAAATTTTGAAGGAGGCGGTTATGCCTGCCATTGCAGAAATGATTGCCTCAATCAAAAAGCTCTACCCCGAATCAGACCTGTCCGCCATGCTCAAGCTTTCGGGATTGGCGGTGAATATATGATAACAGCCAGAGCCGACAGTAATAACGGCAACTATGACAGGCATTTTGTGGTGACCCGCATTGATGAGGAAACCTCGAATCAGGCACAAGGGATTTTTGATGACTACAAAAACAAAGGAGTCATACTGAACGATTGCTTCAACGATGATGTTTGGCTGCTTACCAATCAGGTAGCCCGAATAAGTCTTTCCTTTAGAATTGACCAGCTTATGTATTTACGGACAACCCAGAGCTGGCTTGGCTGTTCCTGTCTTCGTTTTGTGAGTTGCGCAAAGATCTATACTCTTTTGCAGATCGGTAGTCTAAGCCTCGGCAGTTTGAAAAGTCTGGTAAAGAGTTTGACTGAATTTGCTAAGTTCTCCGCATATGAACAGATTCCAATTAATGTCCATACCTTGGAGTTCTTAAAGATGTTGCCCGATAGCACCGAAATGCGGGAGTTTGCGATTGAAAACATGGAGGATCAGGCTCTTTTCAGCCAGCAGATGAAAGGACTAAAGCTCCAGCGTGTCTTGGCAAGCTTTGAAAACTATTTTAAGTTTAACGACTGTTTAGAACAATTCTGGATGAATGCAGAAGAAAAGGAACGGATTTTTTATTTTCCTATATTCCTTTGGTGGAAGCTCACCGTAATTTTGCCACTGCGTCCAACGGAGTTTGTCTTGATTCCCCGCCGTTGCTTGAGCAGAGAAAACGGTGAAAACATTTTGACGGTACGGCGTACACGGCTTAAAGGTGGTGGAAAGCCCATCCGTTACAACATTTCTGACGATTACAGACTTATAAAGTATTCCATACCCGAAACGCTTGCTGCTGAAATTGAAGCCTACATTAAGGCTACTTCACAAATGCCCATGTCGGTGATTGATACATTATTTGCTCTGGAGGATCGAGGCGGAAAGGCAAAAGCTAAGTTTTATTCGTATTTGTCCCTTAGAGCCTGCCTGAAAAGATTTCAAAAAGAGAAAATGGGGATTGATTTAAGCAGTGATGAGTGTATCCATTTAGGAGATACACGGCATCTGGCAATGATCAGCCTGATTATATCCGGTGGTTCGCCCACAATCTGCAAAGAATTGGCCGGACATGAGGACATCAATATCAGCTCGCATTATTATGCAAATATTTCCCGTTTCATCGAATGTGCCACCTATGAGTTTTCCCGAAAGCAGAAATCCCATCATGTTGAAATGCGGGAACACAGGATAACGAAATCGGCTGCTACGGTGGCGGTGACCGGCGGAAGATGTGATTCGGAGGTTTACGCAGGCGGAAGTATTGGTGACTGCCTCCGGCACATGGGAAGCAGCGGTGAACTCGGAGAATGTGCCTCCTGTCCACATTTTATTGACGGTAAAACGGGACGGTATCTTGCTTTCCTGAATGCTGATGAGAAACGGAAACAGGTTGATGAGGACTGTAAATATCTTATGCGTGTGTTGGAAACAGTCAGAAAGGGCGCCGGATGTGATGATGATATTCAGTCCGCGCTTCTAAGGCTTCAAGGCAGCAGCGCAAGATACAGCCAAAGTTTATATCGGAATATGGAGGAACTCTAAAATGGCAAGGCCAAGAAAAATGACAACCGAACAAATGCTGTCGGTCGTTGACTTATATTATGCCACCCAGGTGGCAGGAAACGCAAGGCTTATGAAGTGCAGCCTTATCGCAGCTTACGCTGTCAGCCTTGGATACGCTGCGGATGGATATGATTTCAGGAGAAATCCTGAAGTTCGTGAACAGATCGAATGCCTGAAGATTGAAGCAGAAGTGTTTGCAGAAGAAAAAGTGGCTGTCACTGCTTTCAAAAGTCTTGATGTGGCTGGTCTTATTCGTAACAATCCAAGTATGGCTCAGTTGGCAAAAGCACTGACCGAACTGAATGACTACTGGAAAAGGATTTATGATCATGCGGAGCAGATATCTAAGGAGAATTCCGTACTAAAGAAAGGGAAAACAGAGTATCAAGAAGAACAAAAGAAATCTGTTCTTTCGCAGGAAAAACTGACAGCCGAAAATATGGAGCTTTCTCAGCGGAACAACAGGCTGATTGTTGAAAACCGATATCTTCGTAAAATGCTTCGCACCTATCTCTATCCGGACGTTGCGAACGAGATTCTGGTGCAGGAAAAGTCTTTGAAAGGCAGCGGAGAAACGAAGGTTACAGATGCCGCTTTGAGGGATATGACCGAGTTGGGTGCTCCCCAATCTCTGCACGAAGCCGTTTCTAAGGATATATCCATGCAGTCTGAGGAAGAACGACTGCTCTCAAAAATGTGGGAGCTGTGTGATGAGTAAAAGAAAAAAGCTGTCTGAGAACGCCGCTTTGATGCAGCAATGGGATTTTGAGAAAAATGTGCGGGGTCCTGAATGTTTTACAGAATACTCTCATGTGAAAGTATGGTGGAAATGTATTCAAGGCCATTCTTGGGAAGCTATGATTTTCAACAGAACCTACGGAGATTGCTGTCCGTATTGTGTTGGAAAAAAGGTTCTGACCGGTACAAATGATCTGCAAACTCTGAATCCTGCGTTAGCCAGTGAATGGGATTTTGAAAAAAATACACTGCCTCCATCGCAGGTAGCTTCGAAGTCAAACAAAAAAGCATGGTGGAAATGCTCTGCCGGGCATTCTTGGGAAGCGAGAATTTTCAGCAGGAATGAAGGATTTTCTTGCCCCTATTGCTCGGGGCAAAAGATAATTACGGGGGTAAATGATCTCGAAACGCTGAGTCCCCAACTCGCAAGAGAATGGGATTATGATAAAAATTCCTGCCTCCCATCCCAAATGGGCATTAAATCCAACAAGAAGGCATGGTGGAGATGTTCGCTGGGGCATTCATGGAGAGCGATTATTTTTAACAGGACTGCCGGCAGAGGCTGTCCCTACTGCTCCGGTCAAAAAGTCTTGGTAGGTTTTAACGATCTGGAAACACTGTACCCCGAAATTGCCAATGAATGGGACTGTGAAAAAAACAGGATTCCACCAACGACTGTAACTCCCGGCTCAAACAAAAGAGTCTGGTGGAAATGCTCTGCCGGTCATTCGTGGCGTTCGGATGTAGCAGGACGAGTGGGCGGACGAGGCTGTCCATACTGTGTTGGGAAGGTCCAGTACAAGCCCAAGTGTGTCAGATGATTTTAGCCACTGGTTTACGGGCCGGTCTATTCAAACCGACGAAAGGAGACAAATTGAAATGAATAAATGGCGTTACCCTACAGGGATTCCCCCTGACCATCTTTATGGAGAATAGGGAGTTAAAATCTACAAAACTATCCTCTATGAGCTGCTGCCATACCCTATGGTGGTGGCTCACTTTCATTTGTAGATTAGATGGGTTTTGTAGATTCTCAATATCTCGCCTACAAAACCATTTCACCCTGTAAATCCAACACTTTCAGGTAAGGAACATTTTGTAGATTAAATTTTAGTTTCACTATTTTGATTAGATAGAAACATGATGATAACCGCCTTGAAAAATATCAGGGCGGTTATTCTTCTTAATGGAGGTGTATTTATGCGGACTAAAATGGATTTCTACAGATGCTTTTTTGAGCAGCTTGCAAGGCGTGGCTTTGATGTGAAACGGTCAACTTCCTCCGATTATCTTGCTGATATTTATTATAAAAATCAGCTTATAGCATTCTATACCAAAGCTGATATGATCGAGCGAAACCCGTTTGTTTCAGTTAAGGAAAAAGTTTTTAATTTATTGGAGGAAACCGCCAAGAAAACGGCAGTTGAAGCCGGTATATGCACTGAGTGTCCTTATACAGAAAAGGATGAGAAACTCAAAAACGGTTCATATAAGCTGGCTGAATATAACGGTGTAGTTTTAGCCTGTAAGCTGCATCACCTGTTTGGTTATGTATTTTCAACCTATCGCATGGCTCCTGAGAGTGAACAGCCACTACAAAGACAATTTTTCTACAATAAAGAATCAGCCACACAGGATTTTGCCATCCGTTCCGGTTTGGTGGATGAAAAGGCTCTGTTTACCGAAACAGAGCTGATGATTCTTCATTCTAATCTTGTCAAGCTTACGATGCTTGATAATAACCTTTCCAATGACGATATGCTTTCTGTCGGTAGAATGATCGAGAAAATTGAAGACATTGTTCCCGAACTGCAAGGTAGGGATTATGACTTTGACTTTGAAGATGAATTCAGGCAGGACATGGAGATTGGAGGTTAAGCATGGGAAATAAGAGAAATCAAGTAATTGCTATAGCAAGGTTTCTGGCTTATAAGGCAGAGCTAAACAAGCAAATTGAAAATATGTCGGAAGAACAGTATATGCAAAACCCTGTCGGGCTGGATGTTGGGCAGTATGTGGAAGATATGATGAAATATTGTACAGAACATACAGTCGATACTGTATTAAAGAATCAGAATGAAATGATAGCAAGGCTCGGCATGGAATATTTGAGTGCCATTGCCTTTATGCCTTATATAGACGGAGGTGAAACATATGCCGGACAGCAGGCCTAATCCAAACATATGGGGAAACATCATTACCTGTGGAGAGATTGCTATCGGCATTTATGAGATTGTTGGTGAATACAAAAAGGGGCTGATGATGCCAAAGAAAATGGCAGAAGAAATCCTGCCTCAAACTGTTATTGATATGGCTCAGAAAGATGGTGAAAATCTCTGTTTTACTGATGAGCTTTCTTCTTCCATTGTCGCTGATGAACTCATAGAGCAAGGCATTGTAACCGATCCTGAATTTATTGCCAGACAGGAGGCTTTAAAGCAGCTTGATGATGCCGGGATGGACACAGGGTTTGAAACCTTTAATGAGATTGATTTTGAACTTGAGATTGAGAGGTGAAACGGCTTGAAACTGGTATATATCTGTTCCCCGTTAAGGGGAGCTATTGAAGAAAATATCAAAAAAGCGCACCGATACTGTGAGTATGCTGCCGGATGCGGTGTAATACCATTGGCTCCTCATACGATTTTTACAGCCTACCTGCAAGATACCATTCCAGAACAGAGGGCACAGGGCTTAAAAATGGGGTTGGAACTGTTAAAGCGCTGCGATGAAATTTGGGTGTGCGGGGATGAAATATCGCAGGGGATGCAGGGTGAAATTGATTTGGCAGCCAAACTGCATATCCCGACGATTTATGTTCTGGACCATCATTTTGAGGAGGGGTTAAAAATCAGACAGAGCAGCAAGGCACTTGGTATGGATGACTGTATTACTGGAAGTGACAGGGATGACTATGAAAATAAGATTTTGGTGCTGAATCCGGAAGCATTGATTAGTAACTGCCGGACAGCAGAAAATAGTTTGTGGGTTGCTTATAACGGTTTTGGCTGTACTTATGGGGCGAGAGGTCAGGCGGTATATGCCAAAAACCTTTTTGACGGACGGGAGGCACGCTGGGAACGAGCTGACTTCTTGGGCATAGTAAAGCCGGAAAGCCTTAAGAAGTGGCTGGAAAATACGCCGATCAAGAATGAGCTTGCAGAAATGCTTATATTGGAACAGGAGAAAAGTGAGGATTTGGAAAGATGAAAACAAAACCGAAGTTGATCATCTGTTCTATGATTTTCACGGCTGGAGGGTTTATTAACATCTTTTTTTCCACCGCTGTCCATATGTTACTATCAAGGCAGATGACTATATTGAAGCTATTGCCAATCAATGAATGTTTAAAAAGTATATTTATAAGCAGACAGCATTTGATGCTGTTTCTTTGTTTACAGGGATTTGCTTTGGTTATGGCTGTAATGTATTTCTTCACAAATTTACGGCCATACCAATCCGATTTAGTAGAGATAACACCGGATATAAAAACCCCAGTACCAGTCGGACAATATCAGCATGGGTCCGCAAGGTGGCTAAAAGATAAAGAAAAGGATAAAGCCTTTGACAGCTTTATCCTAGACCCGAGCCATCCTCAAATCGTGGAGTTGATTAAGACTGGTTATGATGGATTGGAGTTTATGAAAGAAAAAGAAGGCTAAGCGATTATATTAGTTCATGGATTTAATATAACTGTTTATTCTCAATGATTTGAGTTAGTTGAAAGGAGTTGATGCCTATGAGTGAAATTACCCAGCAAGGAGGTGTTGTCATCGGTGTAAAGAAAGAAGGCAACAAAGAACGCATCTATTTTGTCGGCGAGGACAGCCATCTGCTATGTATTGGTGCTACCCGTTCCGGTAAGTCTCGAAATCTGGTAGTTCAATCTATCTGTACCCTTGGACTTGCAGGGGAATCCATTGTAGTCAGCGATCCAAAGGCTGAGCTGTTTGACTATACATCTGAGTTCCTTAAGAAACTCGGATATGAGGTTCTGGTCTTAGATTTTAAAAATCCTTCGAAAAGCCAACGCTATAATCTACTACAGCCAATCATTAATGCTGTTAATGCAGGTGATGCCGATAAGGCTGAAATGCTCGCATGGGATTTGACAAATAATCTTGTTGGCAAACCGGAAGGTGAAAAGATCTGGACCAATGGTGAATGTTCCATTATTGCTGCATCTATACTCTGTGTGGTATGTGACAACAAGCATCGTCCGGAGTATCAGAACCTTACCAATGTTTATTGGTTTATTGCTGAAATGGTCAAGACAATCGGCAATAAAATGCCACTGCTTGAATATGTTAAAAAGCTTCCACCTGCTCATCCTGCCAAAGCTTTACTATCTATTTCTGATGTTGCACCAAGCAGGACGAGGGGAAGCTTTTATACTTCAGCTTTGACGACACTCCGATTGTTTACGAGTAAATCTATTTATGCCATAACCCACAAGAGCGATTTTCAGCTGCAGGACATCGGTCAGAAAAAGCAAGCACTATTTATTATTCTGCCTGATGAAAAAACCACTTTTTACCCGGTGGCTTCGCTGATAGTATCTCAGCAATATGAATTGCTTGCCAATTTAGCAGATATGAGAGGAGGTCGATTAAAGCAGCGTGTCAATTTCATTTTGGATGAATTCGGAAACTTTACAACCATCACTGATTTCACAAATAAGCTGACAGTCGGCGGTGGCAGGGGTATGCGCTTCAATCTGTTTATTCAGTCCTTTTCACAGCTAAAAGAGAAGTATGATGAAAATACCTCGGACACCATTAAAGCCAACTGCCAAACCTGGGTATATCTACAAGCAGATGATATGGATACTTTGCGTGAGATATCGGAAAAGCTTGGTACTTATACTGTTTCAAGTTATCAATTGTCGTCAAACCACACAAAATATTCCACTCCATCAAGTTCTCATAGTATCAGTTTAGTAGAACGGAAACTCTTGAATGTAGATGAGGTCAGGCGTATTATACGGCCTTATCAGATTGTCACTTCCCGTACGCATCCTGCTATCATGTATTCTCCGGACTTATCAGAGTGGTACTTTAACAGGATGTTAGGGCTTGGCGACAAGGAACACAACCGTAGACTTCGGGAGGAACGGGAGAAAAAGCGCCCTGCAATCACTAACACGAATGAGGAAATCGCATTATGGAATATCTGGATTTACTATCAGAAAGATATTATCAGGAAAATGCAATTACAAGCTCAAAAAGGTAATGGTGGATTTGCCAACAATGAAACTGATTTAGAATAATGAAAGGAGGACAAATTTGTGAACATCAAAACCGTAAAGAAAAAATGCAAAAACCTTTGGAAAACGGCAAGTGCAGGAATGGTTGCACTTGCTGTTTCTTTTATGAGCACAATGCCTGCTTATGCCGACGACATAAAAGACAGCCAGATTGTCAAAGGAACTGAAAAACTGATTGGAGATGTTACTACCTGGCTAATGGTTCTTGCTCCGGTAGTATCAGGACTTCTCATTATCTATTTCTTCATCCGCAGATCAGCTGCAGATGAGATGGATCAGAAAAAGTGGAATAACCGTATTGTCGTTGCTATTGTTTCCTGTATCGGTGCGGTACTCGGTTCGGCAACACTTAATCTCATCGTTGGATATTATAAGTAATTCTAAAAACGTTTTACAGACTGTATAAGAACAGTCTTATTTTTACTAATTCATATTTTAAAGGAGGATTTATTCAATGAAAAACATTCTAAGAAATGCGGAAATCAAAGCTATGGCAACTGTTGGCAATGTAAAATCAACAGTCAATCAAATCTTTGGCAGAGCCAAGAGAGCACTTGCAAATCGTGAAGGGCAGGGCACACTCGATGTTGCAATTACCGTCCTTATTTCCATTGTGCTTGGGGCACTCATTCTTGCCGGACTGTATCTTATTATAAACGGTACAGTGCTGCCGACAATCACAGAACGCATCAAAGAGATGTTTAACTACAAGGGCTAAACGACTCAATCAAAAGCATTGGCGGTGCAAACGGCACCGCCAATGCTTTTTTAAACAAAAAATCAGGAGGATTTTATGATGAACATCAAAACAGAAATCAAAAAGACATTCAAGGACAACGGTAAGTTGAAAGCAGTTGTAAATCTAATTATTGATGAAGGTTTTATCATCAAAAACGTGCGGCTGGTAAATGGAGCAAAGGGGCTTTTTGTATCCATGCCAAGCGGCAAGATTAAAGACGGAAGTTATGTTGAAATATGCCATCCGATCAAATCCAATGTAAGAGAGCAGATAGAAAAAAGCGTATTGGAAGCCTATCAAGCGGTTATTACATCAACAGATAGCAATAACGAAAAGCACGAATAGCAGATACGAAATTTCTTTGGGGGTATCATTCAGGTACTCCCCTGGAAAGGAGTGATTGAAATTTGGAAGTCATTTTAGTAATGCTAATCGTTGCTTTGCTCAACGGCTCTATAGCCTATATCAACAATCTCTTAACCGATATAGTGCCTATGACATTGTATGCCGAACAATATATGACTGTTGTATCCGGTGTAAATCTTGCAGAAACTCTGTTTGACATTATATTTGGATTTGGTATTTCTTTGATTATCTTAAAGTTTCTCAAAAAAGGCTTTGAAACTTATGTAATGTGGACAGACGGTGATGCTGATGAAGAACCTCTATATCTGCTCACCAATTTTTTTAGGGCGTTAGCTGTTGCGATATGCTTTCCTACCATCTATGGATGGCTTGGCAGTATAGTGGAGGATATGACCAATAAACTCTTGATAGCTATTAGAGCAGCAACAAGCTACGATTGGCAGGCATGGGTAAATGGTATTTCTTCATTAGGGATAGTAACAGCAATTTTCGGGCTGATTTTTATTATCTGCTACTTCATGCTGTATTTCCAGTTCCTTATGAGGGGACTGGAAATATTGATTTTGAGGATCGGCGTACCTTTAGCCTGTGTTGGACTTCTTGACAATGATAAAGGTGTTTTTAAAACATATATCAATAAGTTTTTTCAGTCAACACTTGCTGTTGTAATACAAATATCTCTTGCAAAATTAGGCGTAGGACTGATGCTGAATATGCATATCTTTTGGGGAGTTGCTTGTATGGTATTGGCAATCAGGACACCGAGATTCCTGCAAGATTTTCTCATCACAACCGGTGGTGGCGGAACCGGTGTAATTAATAATGTATATCACAGCGTAAGGCTTGTCGGTATGGCGAAAAACCTGGCCAAATAGAAGTGGTAAAGATGTTAAATGGTGACATACAAACTACAATATCTATATGAAAGGCGGTGACTAATCAGTGGTGACAATGGATGACATTTCAAATGCAATCATCAGCCTGGTACGAATAGGTGCAGCGGCAAGATTTATTTATTGTATGGTGCGCTTATCTGCTGCTGAGGAGGAAGCTGCCCAGTATAAGAAACGAGCCAAAAACACCGTAGTTTTCTATATTATTGCCGAAAGCATTTGGCAGATCAAAGACTTGGTGCTTTATTACTATGCTTAAGGGAGGATGAAAATGGATGAAAAGCTATATATACCTATGGGAGTAAAAACCGAAACCGAGATTTTTCCCGGATTTGGAAGAAAACAACTTCTGCAATCTATTGTTGGATCAATCGGTGCAGGAGTTGTTGCTCTTTTTATATGGATACTTTCGCATAATGTTACACCTGCTGTAATTTGTATCCTTACGGGGATTATCGGTTCTGTCATGATGACAACAAAAGACCAGACAAATCTTTCGGTAGTAGATCAGGTTCAAAACATGGTGCGATTTGCGAGAAGCCAAAAATATTATCCATATGCTTATGGAGATGAATGGAGGATGAATAAATAATGAGCCGTACTATTGGGACAAGAAGTGTGATTTGCCTATGGAAATGACCTTCATTGATTTTTTCAGTGGAATTGGCGGTTTTCGGGCAGGCTTGGAAGCTTGTGGGATGAGATGTATCGGACATTGCGAAATAGATAAATTTGCCGATCAAAGCTACCGGGCAATTTTTGATGTAAAGGAGGATGAATGGTTTGCAAAAGATATCACAGCAGTCAGACCAGAAGAAATTCCAAGAGCCGACATCTGGACTGCCGGATTTCCTTGTCAGGATATTTCGGTCGCAGGCAGCCAGCGAGGGCTTAACGGAAAGCGAAGCGGACTCTTTTTTGAAGTTGTTAGACTCATCCAGGGCAAAAATGCCGAAGATAAACCCCAATGGATTATCTTTGAAAATGTTAAAAATCTGTTATCCGTTAATCGAGGATGGGACTTTACAACCATTCTCTATACGCTGGCCACACTCGGCTATGATTGTCAGTACGGACTTCTTAATTCACGCAATTACGGAGTCCCACAAAATCGAGAACGGATCTACATTGTCGCTTATAGACATTCTGGAAACAAAAGTCCCGGAAAAATATTTCCTCTCACCGGAAGCGACGGAAAAACTCTTATCCAACTCATTGGAGGAATGCAGGGACAGAGAGTATACAGTCCCGAAGGTACAAGTGTAACCCTTTCAGCTCAAAGCGGTGGCTGGGGTGGAAAAACAGGGTTGTATTTCATTGACCTAAACAAAAATAGTAAAATAACCGACACGGCTCGCTGTATAAAAGCGAGATATAACGCCGGAATTACCAACCGAGGGGCTGATAATTCCGGCGTTTATTATGCATGTGCGAGAGCTGTCCTGACTCCGAACCGAATAGAAAAAAGGCAAAACGGTCCTCGCTTTAAACCTTGCGGTGAACCGAGTTTTACTTTGACAGCACAAGACCGCCACGGTGTTATGCTCTGTGATTGTGAGAATTGCCAAAAAAGAATCAGAATCAAGGAAGCGACAAAACTGGGGTATGCAGAAGCCGGATGCGGTGACACCATCAACTTTGCTTTTCCTAATAGCAAAACAAGACGAGGGCGAATAGGCAAAGGTGTGGCACAAACGCTGGAAACCGGATGCAACCAAGGAACGGCTTTTATTGGCTGTGGCCGTATCCGCAGATTAACACCGAGAGAATGCTGGCGATTGCAGGGATTTTCTGATGAGATGTTTGATAAAGCAAGGACAATCAACTCTGATAATCAACTGTATAAACAAGCAGGAAACTCAGTAACGGTTACAGTGGTTTTTGCACTTGGGATGAAAATATTGGAAGTTAAACGGGAAATGGAGGATGATGGTTGTGGCAGATAAGGAAGGACTTATTAAAAGAATTGATGAGGAACTGAAAATGTTTGAAGAATCAGTCTCCGTAGCAAAGCGCGACGATATATTCTTTAATGATTTGCAAGTAAAAACTGCTTTTAGAAATGCCTTATATAATACGCCACTGACGGAAAGAATGGCAGGACTGATTGAAAAACTGGATAACATTTTGGACCGTATGCTTGACTATTGGGAAGAACTTGATTTTGAAACCGTGAAATTAGAGCGAAATGACTTCTATGAAGTAACTCATCGTTTTCTTGAGCAATTGGACTATGATGACAGAGATCGTCAGCTTTATGAAAGAGCAAGCAACGAATATGCGGAATTTCTTGAAAATCTGAAAGGAAAAACACCACAGCAAATCATTGATGCGGCTTATGAGATTGTGATGAAAGCAGATATTTTGTCTTTGCTTGAATATCACGATTTGGACAAGAAGCAAATCAATATCCTGCTTACCATGCAAAACCCATTGGACTGCATTTATACCGAATGGCAGCACAGCGATTACTCCTATATGGATATGCTTCGTGACAGCATGAATAGTTTGATTGACACGCAGGAGCATGAACTGACAATTCATAATTATCATTTTAACGGTAAACTTCCTGCCATTATGGAGGACTACTATGCCGAGTACGAAAACGAAGAACAGGAGATTCCCCAAGAAATAGAGGAAGAATTAGAACAATGCTGATTCTGATAATAAAAGGTGGATTGTTTGCCTTGCTACTTGTCTTAGCTGCTGTGTGGGACATACGAAAGCGTGAAATTCCAGATGCTATTTCGTTACTCATAATGATAACAGGATTATTGGCAATTGATACTTGGGATGCACTTTCAGGACTTGTTATGACAGGACTGCCGTATTTTCTTGCGGCAATCCTGATACACAGGGATGACGGCTTTTCAATTGGTGGTGGTGATATAAAGTTGATGGCTTCTTGTGGTTTTGTGCTGGGTGCACCCCTTGGGGCTATGCAAAGCATTATTTCTCTTGTTCTTGCTATGATAGCAGGACTATGTATAAGACTTTCGAGTGAAAGTAAAAAGCTAAACTCAATCGCATTACCTCTTGCACCTTTTTTCTGTGTAGGAGGTATTTTTTCATACTTGGCACTTTTAGTAAGTGCAATCAATTAAAAAACAGGAGGGCTATTGAATATGAATTTGAATATTTTTAAAAACCGAACAGTCATCGGACTGGTATGTATTTTCCTTTCTCTTGTCATCTGCTTTGGGCTTACGCCTTTGTTTAACAGTGGATTGCGTGCACAAACGGAAATTGTCAGAGTATCATCGACAGTGAAAAAAGGTGAAGTGCTTACTGCTGACAAGCTGGAAATCGTGAAAGTGGGGGCATATAACCTTCCGGACAACGTTATTAAGAGTAAAGATAGTGCCGTCGGAAAATATATCAATGCTGATTTGCAAAAAGGTGACTATATCCTTGTTTCAAAACTATCTGAAAAGCCACTTGCTGAGTTTGAATACTTAAATGACTTGGATGGGACAAAGGTTGCTATGTCCATTACCATCAAGTCTTTTGCTGCTGGTTTGTCAGGCAAATTGGAAGCCGGTGATATCGTAACCCTTATATCTGCAAATTACGATAACTTGGGAAAAGCAACTATTCCACCTGAACTTCAATATGTAAAAGTTCTGGCAGCAACCGCAGAAACAGGTGATGATAAGGAATATGTGCCACAAAAAGAAACCAGCGGTGAAAACGAAGAAAAGAAATTGCCGGCGACTATAACTTTGCTTGTCAATACAGAACAGGCTAAGATACTTGCAGACCTTGAGCAGAAAGGAAACGTTCATGCCACCTTGGTTTACCGTGGTACTAACGAAAATGCCAACAAGTTTTTAGCTGAACAGGACAAACTCTTTGAGAAAAAGGAGGGCACCCCAAACACAGTTACAAACGTCAAACAGAATGAGCAGAAAGAGGAGGGTAACGCTGATGCCGAATAAAGGAAAACAATTGTTAACAGTATGGGGGAGTCCAGGAAGTGGGAAAACGGTTAGTGCCATAAAACTGGCAAAAGAGCTTGCAGATCAAAAGAAAAATGTGCTGCTCCTGCTGTGTGATGATATTTGTCCCACACTACCCACAATTTTTAAATCCAAAACGCCGATTGATGTTTCAATCGGTGAGGTATTGACAGCTCCTAACATTACACAGGAAGTCATTTTAAGAAACTGTGTTTCTTTTGATAAGAATCCTTATATTAGTTTGCTGGGGTACAAGGCCGGAGAAAATCCATTTTCCTATGCTGAGTACAAGAAAGACCGAGCAGTTGATCTGTTGGTCCTTCTTCGCCATATTGCTGATTATGTGGTTATAGATTGTTCCAGTATGCTAACTGAAAGTATTATTTCAACAGTAGCCTTGGAAGTGGCTGATGGAGTATTAAGGATTGGAAGCTGTGATTTGAAAAGCGTGTCCTATTTCAGGTCCGTATTGCCACTGCTTAGTGAGCCTAAATTCAATGTAGACAAACATATTAAAGTGCTTTCAAATGTAAGGCCGTTGCAGGATGGCGAAGAATATAAGAATGCTTTTGGCGGTGTTTCCTATACTTTGCCCTATGTACAAGCCATTGATGAACAAAATTCTTCTCTCACACTTTTTGATAGTATACCTGGGAAAGCTGCAAAAGCATATGACATGGTCTTAAAGGTAATCGTAAAGGAGGTGTTTGGCGATGAGTAGAAACATCGGCCTGTTCTATAATGTAGCCAAAAACAAAAAGGGATTCTCTGAGGTTCTAAAGGAAATACAGGAATACTTATCAAGTAAATATGCTACCATGATTGCAAATAACCCGGCAGAACAGAAACAACAAATAACAGCATTTATTGCAAAATACCTTACGGATTACAGATTGGGCGTAGAAGGCATGGATGGAGAAGAACTCGTTGAACGCCTGTATACAGAGATGGCAGAGTTCTCTTTTCTAACCCAATATCTTTTTGCAACCAATATTGAGGAGATCAATATCAACAGTTGGAAAGATGTCAAGATAACTTATTCAGATGGAAGGGTTCTCCCTTCCACTGAGAAGTTTAGCAGTCCTGAACACGCCGTTGATGTAGTCCGCAGATTACTTCACAAATCGGGTATGATACTTGATAACTCACAGCCCGGTGTGGTGGGGCATCTTTCCAACAAAATCCGTATTACTGTTTTGGGAAACCCTATCACTGATGCAGATAAGGGTGTGGCTGCTTCAATCCGTATTGTTAATCCTCAAAAACTGAGGAGAAATGATTTTATAAAAAATAATACGGCCACAGCACAAATGTTGGACTTTTTAAGTACCTGTTTGAGATATGGGTTGTCAATGTGTGTAACCGGTAGTACGGGTTCAGGCAAAACCACTTTGATGAGCTGGCTTTTATCTACCGTTCCCGATGAAAAACGTATCTTTACCATTGAGAATGGCTGTCGAGAATTTGACCTTGTAAAAGAGGATGAAAGGGGTAACGTCATCAACAATGTGGTGCATACCGTCACCCGATATTCGGAAGACCCCAAGCAGAATATTGACCAGGAAAAACTTCTGGAGTATGCCCTTACTTGTAACCCTGATGTTATCTGCGTCGGTGAGATGAAATCGGCAGAAGCTTTTGCAGCCCAGGAAGCAGCTCGAACCGGTCATGCCGTTATTACTACAACCCATGCAAACAGTTGTACCGCAACATATCATCGTATGGTAACACTGTGTACCCAGAAATATGATATCAATGATAAGACCTTATATAACCTTGTGACTGAGGCCTTTCCGCTGGTCATGTTTATTAAGAAGTTAGAGGATAACAGCCGTAAAGTCATGGAAATAACAGAGTGTGAGATTTGCGAAGACGGGACACGCAAAATTCACACTCTTTTTCGTTACCATATCACTGAAAATACAGTTGTGGATGGCAAGGTGCAGATTAAGGGTAAATATCAGAAGGTCGGCAATATATCGCAAAGTCTGCAAAAGCGACTTCTTGAAAACGGTATGCCTGTGAGTCTGCTTGAAAAAATCACAGAAGGAGCTGATGTAGCATGACATTATTTATTTTAATTGCCTTTGTAGGTCTGATTGCAGGATTTTTTTTGATTTTAAATTTATCGCCTTTTGAGTTTGCCGAAAATATTGTAAAACCCTTTCAGAACCGCAAAACACCGATTGGAAAGAGAATTGAAGCAATAAAAAATCCAAAGCCTGTTAAGGGAATCAGAAAAACTGTAAGAGATGCCAAAGAGGTTTTATCCCTCATGGGCAAGGAGGGCAAATTCGGAGCAATATGTGCGTTATCCTTTTTTCTCATGGTAATAGGGTTATTTGCTTCTGTTCTCATGGATAACTTTCTAATGGTTCCTGTTGCTTCAATTGGGCTGGCTCTTGTCCCTTTTTGGTATTTAATTTTTACTTCTCATTCCTACAAAAAGCAGATGAATGCAGAAATGGAAACAGCTCTATCAATAATTACCACAAGCTATTTGAGAAATGAGAGTATTATTACTGCTGTTCAGGAGAATATCACCTATCTGAATCCACCAATCTCCAATGTTTTTCAATCATTCTTGACACAGGCAAAAATGATTAATGTTAATGTGAAGCAGGCTCTTTCTGATATGAAACCAAAGCTGAACCATTATGTTTTTAGTGAGTGGGTAGATGCCATGATTGCCTGCCAGGAGGACAAAACACTAAAAACTACATTGTCACCAATCATCTCAAAGCTCTCTGATATGCGAATTGTTTCAGCAGAGCTGGATTATCTGATGTATGAACCGTTGAAAGAGTTTATCACAATGGCTCTGCTTTTGGTGGCAAATATTCCGCTTATTTATTTCTTAAACAGAGACTGGTATTCGGTACTCATGAATACGGCACTTGGTAAGGGAATATTGGCTATATGTGCTTTCGCAATACTTATTTCTTTTGCCGCAGTAATCAGGCTTACCAAACCAATCGAGTATAAGAGGTAGTATCAAATCAAAACCACAGATTACTTAGCGCAAATATAAGCAAGAAAGGAGTTTTTACCATGTTACAAGATAAAACAATTAAACAGAAAGATTATGAAAGGGCTTCCCAACTATTAGGGAAGCTCTTTGAAGTTGATTCGGACATTACAGAACAAATCAGCAGGTGCATCCAGTACTATGGAGCAGGGGGATTTTTCAAGAACCTTGAAACCTTTGATTTTTCAGCAGATGTCTTTGAAAAGTTGAATGCTGTTAGACTCGTGCTGTTTGGTATGGGCGAAGAGGTAATGCCGGAGGTACTGATAGATGAAATAAGAACACAGAAGATTGACAGCACGGAAGGTGGTGCAAAGCAGTGAAGAAAAAGTATGATGAGGCTTATGCATCCAGTTTCATTAAAGGTTTGACAAGGCTTACAGGGATTTCTGAAAGTAAACTCAAAAAATATGCAGCCGAGAACAATCTCTTTAATGTTTTGGAACACCCCAACATTATTGAGCCTAACAAACAGCAGCTTGAAAAGATCTATGTCTTAAATGAGTTTATATCTACCTATAAACTTCTCAAATTACAGGAGAAGGAGAACAAGATTGTATTAAACTCTTCTACGGTAGCAGGGGAGTATTTTGTTTCTTTATTGGGCGGAATTAAAGACAGAGAGAAGTTCATGGCAGCCTTTTTAGATAGCGGCAACAACATCATCGAAACAAGAACATTTTCTGAGGGAAGTATTGGAGAAGCAGTTGTTTATCCAAGGATGATTCTAAAGGCTGCTCTTGACTGTGACTGCAAATCAATCATTTTAGCTCATAATCACCCTGGGGGAAGCCTAAATCCTTCAATCCAAGACCGAGATATCACAGAAAAGTTGGTATCCATCTTTGCACCACTTCAGATCAGTGTGGTAGACCATATTATCGTTGCAAATATCAATTACCACTCCATGGCCGAGAGGGGAAGCATTCCCCATCCATCCCCTCATGTAAGTTATGACGCAATTCCTTTGAGTGATAGAAAGATGGCCAAAGAAGAAATAATGGGCTTCAATGCTGATATGTTGAACAAAGACGATTTAGAACTGGACAGCATGTATTGCTTTGAACAGGATGGCGAGGAGGAAGATGAATGGGAGATTTGATGTTATTCTTCATTTTAACTGCTTCTGGACTGCTGCTGGCAAGTGGTATGTATTTTATCCTTGCTCAGGCACTACACCTGCCGAGAATAGCAACAACCAAAGCAGTCTTAAATGTTGCAAGGCAGGATAAAAAGCAAACAAAAAACATGGAAGTCATTATTTTTGAATTGGCTTCCAAGTTTTCTAAATTTATAAGGATGGACGATTACAAGAAAAGAAAAATGACTGCTACTTTAAAGTCCGCAGGAATCAAACTGACACCTGAAACCTATATTGCAAAAGCTTGGGTTAAATCAGGGCTGATTGCTGCTTTGCTTATACCCATTTTACCCATGCTCCCAATTTTAGCACCGGTTATCATATTATTGGCTATTGCGGTGCTTTTCAAAGAGCTTCGCTTTGCTGATGAAATTTTACGACAAAAGAGAGAAGAAATTGAATATGAATTGCCAAGGTTTGTTTCCACGGTATCACAGTCGTTAAAAGCCACTCGCGATGTTCCGGCGATTTTGCAATCCTATCAAAAAAGTGCAGGAGAAAGTTTCAGACAGGAACTTGAAATAACTATTGCAGACATGAAATCAGGTAACGAAGAAACAGCACTTACAAGGTTGGAATCTCGAATCGGCAGCACCATGCTGTCCGATGTTGTGCGAGGGCTTATATCTGTAAAACGCGGAGATAACGGAGTCATGTATTTTGAAATGCTTAACCATGCTTTTAAGCAAATGGAACTTCAAAAGCTGAAATTGATTGCTATGAAACAGCCTGGAAAGGTTAAGAAATATTCATTTACCATGCTCGGCTGCTTCCTGTTCATGTATCTTGGCATCCTTGGTTATGAGATTATTAATGCACTCGGCAAGATGTTCTAACTGTATTTTTCATGTTCAAGGAAAGGAGGGTCACAATTGATCGAGTTATTTAAAGATAAAAAAGGTGCGAGCTTTGTTGATGCATGTGTTTTGGTTTTGGCGATTGCAATGGTCTTGGCGCTTTTTGTCAAGGTTATGCCTGTATTTATCGCAAAGCAACAATTAGATACATTTGCCACTGAACTTTGCAGGACTGCTGAAATTGCCGGTGGCGTAGGAAGTGCTACCACAGTCAAAGCGGAACAACTTCGTAATCAAACAGGATTAAACCCTACAATACAATGGTCGAGAATGGGCAATATTCAACTCAATGAGGAATTTACCGTTACTTTGACCACTTCCGTAAACATTGGGCTGTTTGGCGAATTTGCTTCATTTCCAATCACATTAACGTCAAAAGCAACGGGTGCATCGGAGGTGTATCATAAGTGACGAAACTGAAAAATGTCCTATCTGATAAAACGGGCAGTTCTACACCTTTAATTATTGCAGTTGTACTTGCTATCATTATTTTGTCCAGTTCTGCCTTTGAGTATATGCGACTGATGATAGTGGCTGTAGGTGTAAGAGATGCTGTCCAATCAGCAGTAATTGATGTAGCTACTGAAAATTGGGATGAAGCTTATAACGGTCTGCGTGAAGGGTACTCAGGAGGATATGTTCTTTCAGGGACATCCTGGAATCAAAATATAACAACCGGCGACGTTTACGGAAGGCTCAAGGATAATCTTGGATTGAAACAAGAAAATGGCAAGTATGTAAAGTATGCCGGCAGTACATTGGAGTATGCAGTTTCGGGATTGTCGGTAAGTGTAACCAATGCTCCTTTGGCTCCGTCAAATATAAACGGAATCAGCCAGCTCACCGTTGAGGGTACAGTTGATATAGCTGTGCCCTTATCTTTTGGATGGGGGCATCTACCGCCGATGCAGATAAAAATGAAACTCAAAGCCGGTTACACACCTAAGTTCTGATAGAGCCTATATGATTTATGTTGATAAAACATCAGAAATGATATGAAACATAGTGCGTAATTATTACTGGACGTTACGCAAGTCCGGTGGTATAATGTAGCCAAGAAGCTGTACAACTTGATATATTGATTTATGCCTTTGAAGGAGGTATGTTGTTATGGAAAAATTAACCCTTAAAATGAAAAAGGGATTTATAATTGCAGGATTGTCTGCTTTGTGTGTTCTGCTCGTTGTAGGGATATTTGCAGTGCTTGGAGAAGGAACGGACAAAACTAAATTACCGGCCACCTCGCAGGATACAAATAATCCTGTATCTGTGGGCGAAATTCAAAATGATAAAGTAAATGAACCAATTGTTACTGTGCAGGAGGTTACTCCGAAAGAGACACAGGACACAAATACATTAAAACCAAACGATATTCAGTTGACGGAAATCCCTGTGAAACCTCAACCGCCCGCAAAGCCCGACACAGCAGTGGATAATGACAAACCACATGTTATTCCTAAAGATACAAACCTGACCAATTCGGACAAAAAACCTACCGTAACGGTCAAACCGGTAGAGCCTACTAAACCCAAAGAGGGTAAGCCGACGGGCGGTGAAACCAACAGCAAAGGCGAAGTCTATGTTCCCGGTTTTGGCTGGGTCAAGAACAGTGGTTCAAATCAAGAAATCAAAAGCCAATCGGATGGGGACTGGAATAAGCAAATTGGTAACATGAATTAACTGAATATAGGCATTTAAGCAGAGGTAAGTCGTAAAGATTTGCCTCTTTTTATTTTAGAAGGAGGCCAAGATGAAAAGCAAAATATTTTCTATATTTCTAATCTTCGTTCTTTTGTTTGTGTCTCCGTTAACAGCTTTTGCAGAAGGGGATGGAAACATAGATAATGGTGGCGGTGGGATGGGAAACGGTACAAGTCAAAACTCCTGGATACCCGGTAACGATGGTGTCAGAGTTACCATCATCGATACACAAACAGGAAAGCCTGTTGGGACACCCATTGACTATACAAATCAAAGTCCATCAGTAAATATAGTGCATTTTGGGAAAAAATCAAAGATTCACTATCGAAACGGAAGCCAACTTTCGCCTGTTATGGGGAGTTATCAATATCACAGTCCAGCTGTGTCTTTACCGAGAATTATAAGCAGTGGCAGTGTAAGCGCAAGTATTGAAGCAATAAAAAACTATTTTTGTTCCGATGGTGCAGCTCGAATGATTGCCAATGATTTTGATATCTCTTTTGAGCAACTTACGACTGGGAATTATAAATTGCTCCTTGAACCAATTGCCTATTTTAAGTATCAAGGAATACAGATGGGGATGACAGCTCATGAAGCTGCTTTGTACGATCAGATACAAAACGGTGGTTTGAGGAGTAAGATGGTCAGCTTAACCCATCAAAACTTGCCACTGGCTATGTTTTTAGAACGTTCTGATTTGGGATTTCCTGCATGGAATGGCTCGTCGTCTGGAAGGCAATCCAATACGACAATTATTACTTATTTGGGTTTAGGAATTGTAAGCTATAAAGATGCTTCGCCCACTGACCCGGTTGATACGTCAATTGAATATAGAACCAACACTCAGGTGATTACTGCTGTAACACTGAATACGACAAAAGAAATCAATCCAGATGGTCCTGCAACGGTAACGTTTAATGTCGGTGGAAATATATACACCATGAGTAATATTGTAATTCCTGAAGGAGAAAGCCAACTGGTATGGTGCAAATGGACGACACCATCGACCGAACAGAATGTAACGATAACCGTTAGTACAAACAAAGGTTATCTAAGTGAAAACGTAATAAAAGCCAAAATTGTTGACCTTGACAAAAATCCCCCGCCTGATCCAACCGCAAAAGACAGAAATGATGGGTTTAAAGCACCAAGCATTCCAAACAAGAATCAGAAAACTTATGCAACATGGAGTGTCTGGTGGGCAAAATGGCATCCCTATTGGGTATGGATTTCCGACTGGGACTGGTGCGATCATGGCGAATGGGGACATTGGGTTGACAACGGCTGGTGGGAAGATCATGGATGGTATGACTTTTTTACCGATGTTTATAGTGCAAGTCTGACAGCATCAAGCAATATTACACCTGATAGCAAGTCACCTACCGCAACAGATAAAACCATGAAAAGCGGTTATGGTATCAATAACAAGGTCCAAACAAATTTCTCATCTTCTGCGCCGAGCAGCCATATAACCGGTGCACAAACGGCGGTAAGTTGTTTTCCCGAATTTTCATATGAAACCTATTGGAGATTGCTGGACCGTACTGTGAACGGTTATTCGGCACAGTTTGAATTTAAGGTGAATCCATATAGCACCTATCGTCAAAGATGTCATTTCAGCCCTGTGTGGTATCCAAACGGACAATATAGAGTCTACACCTATGCTCAGGATGCATGGACACCTGCCGGAATGTTATCCATGAATTTGAGCGATTATGTGAATATTTCAGGATCATTATATGATGATTGGCATATTGCCCCAAAGCAATAAAGGAGGATTTTGAATGAACGATAATAATAACTTAATCCGAATACTCATTGTTGAGCCACAAAAACAGCCTTATGTGAAAGATATAGAAAATGATTTTAGGGCTATGCAAGCTGTGGTAGGTGGTCCCATTGAGTACTCATATTTAACAGATGATGCTCACATTTATTGTAATGAAGAAGGAAAACTATTGGGTTTGACCGGTAACCGTAGAATTGATAATGGGGATGTTATTGCCGGTACTTTTTTTATCTGTGGTGATAATGGTTATGGTGAAGACATTTCTCTAACTGATGAGCAGGTGGCACAATATACAGAACGCTTCAAAGAACCGGAATATTTCTCTTACAAAGAGATGGACAATATGGTAATTGCGAGAGTTAAACCTGCGGTAAACATTGATGATTTTTTAGCCCAAATGGAATTTGTACAAGATGATGAAGAAGATTTGGAACTGTAATACGATAGGTGTGTCTTTATAAGGCACACCTGAAATTTTTTGACAGGAGGTGAAGATGGTGGGGCATCGTGGCCTTTTTAAGGTGACAGAGAACAATAAAACTACAGGTTACTATACCCATTGGGGTGCAGGAACAGTTTTCAGCGGTTTCTATCGACTGAAAAATGCCTTTGACATCAAAAAAAATCAGTATCCTGAGAAAAGTATTTCCGAGATTTTCGGGCATTTGAGCTATAGCGGAGAATATTTGGAAATAGAAGATATGACAGAACTTGTCTTTGAACCGCTAACTTCGGAGGAAACCGAGAGCGAGGATAAGGACTTTGATACACATGGAATGCTTGAAATACGAGTAACTCTTAACCTTGATGAAAACCATGCATTAGTGGAATACAACCGCTTTTATCATCCCGGAATGGGCAGCTTCACCATACCCATTGACCATGCCCTCCATAATGTAAACTTAACAATTTCCTATACTGAGGAACGAGGTATAACTGATTTTTTTGAAGCTGCGAAAATCTTTGAAAAAGGTTCAGGTGTTTATGACCTATTATTGCAATCGGTGCAAGCAAAAGAGTTGAACCGAGAACTACAAGAACCTTATAGAAATATGGAAAACGAAGAATTGGAGGTGGAATCATAATGATTTTTCCCATCATTATGATTGTGATATGCGCTGTCCTTGGAGGGGGCGCATTTCTTTTTATCAAGATTTCAGAGAAAAAGAAAAAACAGGCACTTCAAGTAGGTGAAGAGCGGAAAACAGCCAATGAGTTTGTTAATGTAAAGGACATTAAAGGTAAGTTCCTCTATACAGGAGATGGTCTGATTTTATGCTATCTAAAAATCAATCCAATCAGCATTGATTTATTCAGCAAAAGTGAAAAAAACATTATAATTAAGCAGCTTACTGCTAATATGTCGAGCATACAATATCCCTTTAAATTCATTGCTGTCTCAAGACCGGTAGATATTTCACCGCTTATTGCAGAACTTTCAGAGCTTCTTATAACGAGCGACTCGAAGCAAAAAGAGCTTTTAAAGCAGGAAATCCTTGAAATGAGTACCTTTGCTCTATCTGGTGAAGTGGTGGAACGCCAGTTTTATGTAGTTATTTGGGATAAGGCAGAGCAGGGGACTGAAAAAGATTTACTGATGAAAGCAAAAGAGTTTGCAAGTAATTTTACGGACAATGGAATCGGCTGCGATATTTTGGAACAACAGGATATTGTAAGGCTTTGCAATTTTATCAATAATCCTGCCTATATGCACCTGGAAGATACCAGTTTCGAGCCGAGTATTCCAATTCTAAGCGGAGGTGTTGTACTGTGATTGGAATTAAAAAGCCTAAATCAGAATTTGTTCCTGTAAATGAAGCTCTTTTAAATGTTATTACGCCTATGGGATTAGAAATTAAAAGAAACAGTCTGATTGTCGGAGAAAATACAGGCAAGATTTATGGAGTTGTTAGATATCCACAAAAGGTTGATGTAGGTTGGCTTTCCAAGATAACCAATATTCCAAGCACCATTGTTTCAATCGGTATTAAGCCGGTGGACAATGGTGCTTTAATTTCTGCTATTAGTAAGAGCATCATTCAAAACCGTGGAGCTGCAGAAAGTGCAAAAGACCCCTTAACTCGTCAGCGAGCGGAAAAAGCAGTTGAGGACGGAGAGCGCATTATGCTCCAAATCGACCAAAACGGTGAAACAGTAGCACTGATGAGCCTTTCTATTATGCCGATTGCCCATGATGAGAAAAATTTTGTAAAGGTGAGCCGTAGGGTGGAAAGTGTCATCAATGTTATGAAATGCAAGGTAAGAACGCTTGCTAATTTGCAAAAAGAAGGACTGCAAACCATATCACCGACCTATCCTACCAATCCTGTGATTGAAAATATTGTACAGCGCATAATTCCCATGAGTACCTTTGTGGGAGGGTTTCCCTTTGCAAGCTCAGGGTTTAATGATGGTAATGGCTATTATTTTGCGAAGGATAACAATGGTGGACTTGTTATCGTAGATACCTGGAAGCGTGGCAATGACCGTACCAACTCCAATATGGTCGTAATGGGTGTTGCGGGTGTAGGCAAGTCAACAGCCGTAAAACACATTATGTTGTCTGAATACATGAAAGGCACAAAGCTCCTTATTATCGACCCTGAATCAGAGTATAGAGATTTATGCCTTAATCTAAATGGCGACTGGATTAACGCCGGTGGCGGCAACAATGGAAGAATCAATCCATTGCAAATTCGGCCAGCACCGCGCGACAGTGAAGATGAGCCTGAAGAAAAAGGCGGCAAGCTTTATGATGATGCAGATGGTATGAGTGATATGGCGCTTCATATTAAGAATCTGGAAATATTCTTTCAGTTGTATCTGCCGAGTCTTAAGGATATGCAAAAAGCAATTCTTAAACAGAGTATCGTAGAGCTGTACTATAAATTCGGAATTGATTGGGACACGGATATCTCTGGCTTTGCCAATGAACAGTTTCCAACTTTCAGCGATCTCTATAGTTTGATTGAAGAAAAGGTGAAAGCAAATAAAAGCGATCAGGTATATCGTGATTTGCTACTGCTCCTTTATGACATAGCACATGGCAGTGACAGCTTCTTATGGAATGGGCACAGCAGCATTAAAACCCATACTCGCTGTATTTGTTTAGATACTCACAGTCTGCAAAATACAAGTGATAACATCAAAAGGACACAATATTTCAATTTGCTTGGCTGGTGTTGGGAACAAATGAGTAAAGACAGGTCCGAAAGAGTATTGTTGATTTGTGATGAAGCCTATCTGATGATTGATCCCCAGGTCCCTCAGAGTCTTGCATTCTTGCGTAATGTAGAAAAGAGAGCAAGAAAGTATGAAGCAGGGTTGATTATTATTTCCCACAGTGTAGTGGACTTCCTTTCACCTGAAATCAAGATGTATGGTCAGGCACTGTTGGATATTCCCTGCATCAAACTGATTATGGGATGCGACGGTCAGAACTTAAAGGAAACAAAAGAGCTTTATAATCTTACCGAGGCTGAGGAGGAACTGTTGGAAAGCAAAAGGCGTGGTCATGCTTTATTTGTCATAGGCTCAAAGCGGCTTCACGTAAATTTTGAAATACCGGAATACAAGTTTAACTACATGGGCAAAGCCGGAGGAAGATAGGAAAATACAAGGTGCAAGCAATGATTTGTTTGCACTTTTAATAATTTTCAAGGGGGTGGAACTATTGGCAATTGATCCGATAACGTCAAAGCTGCTTACACATTTAGCGATAAAAACAGCTACTGATGCGGAAGCGAGGAAAAGACTGCTGATACTTATCCTTACACCGTTAATGGCTGTATTGCTCATTATCACAATGTTTTTTTATATACTTACCCATCCTTTAGAGTTTTTAGGACAATTTTTTAATGGTGAAGCTTTGACAGCAGTTGAGCAGCTTCAAAATGACTTTGGCATGTATCAAAGCATTTTGCAAACCGATCCCGATTATATAGACAATTATGGTAAAAGTTATGAGGGAGTCACAATTTACAATCAGGGAGAGACGCCTGTTGTTTATTATAATCAGCTTGACAGCAGATGGGCGGATAAACCCTACGGAACAGATACTATAGGTGGATATGCTTGCGGCCCAACTTCTATGGCTATGGTAGTATCAAGTCTTACCAATACCATGATAGATCCGGTACAAATGTCAAAATGGTCATATGAGAATGGGTATTGGTGTAAAAGCAGCGGTTCTTACCATGCTTTAATCCCCGGAGCTGCGAAGGCTTTCGGCTTGGATGTGGAAGGCTGTTCGGCAACTGAATCACAACGTATTGTAGATGCTCTTTCGTCAGGCAAAATGGTAGTTGCCATTATGACGAAAGGGCATTTTACATCAAGTGGACATTTTATCGTGCTTCGTGGAGTAACAGAAGAAGGAAAAATATTAGTAGCAGACCCGGCAAGTAATAAAAGAAGCAAACAGGAATGGGACTTATCTATTATCTTGAACGAAGCCAGCAAGAGTGCAGGAGCAGGAGGCCCGTTTTGGATTATAAGCAGAAGTGCAGGAGGTGGAGTATGAATAGGAAAAAAATGATTGAACTGATTGTTTATATATTGATTGTCATTGTGGGTATAGTTTTGTTAATGACCAATCATTTGAAAGATAAAGAAAAGATAAATGATTTGCATTTTGGAGGTGTGAGCAATGCTGTTATATCTGTCCAGTAGCGGGAAAAGTGATCTTACGGATTTCTTGGAAGAAGAAAATGAGCATGCACAGAGCAATAAAACGGAAGTAGTTATAAAAAAGCTTGTGGGCAGATTTACTTTAAAACAGTTTGTAGTTAAAGATATGAGGAATTATCAGAGCTGCAAGTATTTCATGGTGGATATCGGGTGTATTGAGGATAGTCTCGATGATTTTATCGTCGCCCTGCAATCTTTTCAAATGATGTTTAATGCTCGAATTATTGTTATTTTATCCGGCTGTGATAATGAAAAAGCATATATTGATAAATTACTCGGAATAGGGGTTACCGATATTGTTTCTGCAAGCACTGTGGAGGATTTAGAGTGTGAGATTAGAGAATGTTTGTCTGAAGCCGGTATGCAGAGATATAAGCAGGCTGAGGAATTGACTAAAAAAGAACTAAAAATTGTACCATCTGAAATTAAGGAATCTGTGGAAATCGAAATACCAAGATATAAGTGGAGTGCAAAGAATATAAAGATTGCTGTTGCCGGAGCTGAACGCAGGAATGGTGTTACAGTAACGGCATTTAATTTTGCAAACTGGCTGATTGCAAGGGGGGCTACCGCCTGTTATGTTGAAATGAACATGAACCGACATCTGCATTATTTGATTGAGAGATATACTTATGAGAAGGCAGGAGAACACTATCCTGTTGGCGATGTAGACTGCTTTTTAACCAATGAAATTGATAAGGACTACAATTTTATCATTTATGACTGTGGAGTAATTAAGGAATTAACCAATGCATTCAAGGAAGCAGCCATCAGGCTGGTCTGTGGAAGCCTTTTGCCTTATGAAGAAGCAAATTACTCAAAGTTGCTGCATTTATGCAAGAATTTATCAACTTTTAAGATGGCTTTAAGTGTGCCTTTGGAATTTCAAAGCGACTGTAAGGCTACATTTGGAGCAGATTTGATGATTGCTGACGCTTCTCATGACTTGTTTAACGACAATATCAACGGACATATCTATCATCCTATCGTAAAGGAATATATCATAACGGAAAGAAAGCTGTAAGGAGAGCTTTTTCCGGTAGTAATTGAAACAGGAGGGTATCATGGCAAAAATCGAATATATGACCAATGCATTTCAATCAGATTTGAAACCGAGGGCAAGGCTTGTATTAAACTGTCTTGCCCTCCATTGTAATAAGGACGGACAATGCTTTCCGTCCATTAAAACCATAGCAAAAGAGTGCGGATACAGTGTCAATACAGTAAAAAGAGCTTTAGATGACCTGGTGAAAGCAGGTTTTATTACTAAAGAAGCTCGTTTTGATACAGAACGCAAACATGGGGGACAGACTTCAAACCTCTATACACTGAATATTGTTGAACCAAAGAAAGAAGAATCTAAGTCACCCGAAGTGGAGAGGGAGCAGTCAGAGCAGGTAAAAGAGAATGGTAGTATAAAAAAAGAGCTGGGAGTAAAGGGAGAAGCATGTATCAATCGTGAGCTGGGGGCAGCCCTTTTTGTTCAAGATAAGCCAACTAAGGAAATTAGTACTAACATGGCATATCCGACTTATAACTTTTCGTGGGCTGGGGGGCAGGCCAAAGGCGCATCCCCTTGAAATATACAGGTGAACTAATATCTACAGGTGAAAAAAGAAGTATAAACTAATATGAGTTTATAATGATTAGATATGATAAAAAAATAAGCATATATCTATTTACCGATTGGTAAAATCATGCTAAACTGTATATTGAATTATTATATTACAGGGAGGCGCTGAAATGGCTATACGCTGTAAGCTGTCAACGCTGATGGGGCAAAACCGCTATAATATACAGGATGTTTATGAGAAAACAGGGCTTTCAAGGGCAACAATCTCTAATCTTTATCACGATAAAATGCAGCGTATTGATTATGAAACCCTGAGTAAGTTGTGTAAGTTGTTTGATTGTACTGTGGGAGATTTACTCGAATACTATAAGCCGGAATAATTTTTTCTTCATTAGTGCATAAACAAAGTCCGTTTTTTGGGACAGATGAAATGATACAATATAATAGTGAGGGAGGTGTTTCGTTTGTGGTGCAAAAATTGTAATAGAGAAACAGAGGATGAAAGGTGTGAGCTTTGTGGGAGTGTGACTGAACAGGACATACCCTATGAAGTTTTTTGGTGTGATGAATGTAAAGTGCCGATTATTAAAGCGGCTAACAGTATAGATAAAAATATTTGCACTCTTTGTAATGGAAACACCACTTATCTTTGTGCTGATTTGCGTCCAGTTTTTCCTGAAGAGAGACTTTTATTAGAAATTATCGGAGCAAAACCGTTTGCTTATCATGACAAGGCTATCTGGGCTTCTAATAACCGTTATTACATCGATGGGAAAGTAAAGCTGATTACCACCAGTTTTTATAAAAAAAATTCGCCTAAGGTCATTAGGGAGTTGCTGGATCAGTATAGCGTTCAAAATGATTATTTATATTTTAATCAGTCTATTGAGAGGTTTATAAAAGCCAATCAGGACAGGCTTAATTACCTGAAAGATGAAGCATTCGCCTTTATTCAATCTGCAGCCGAAAAATACCCTCATGAAAGCATTGTGCTTTCTTTCTCGGGTGGTAAGGATTCAACAGTCACAGCAGATTTGGCAGCGAGAGCATTGAGCGATCCGAGTCTTGTACATATTTTTGGGGATACAACTTTAGAATTCCCGCTTACAATGGAGTATGCACAACGATTCCGAAAGAACAATCCAAAAGCAATTTTTAAGGTAGCTAAAAACAAGGAACAGAATTTTTACAAAGTATGTGAGGATATTGGTCCTCCTGCTCGTATGCTCCGCTGGTGTTGTTCAATGTTCAAGACGGGTCCGATAACCCGTGTTTTAAACAGTATGTATCGAGATAGAGATATTTTGACCTTTTACGGCATCCGCAAATGTGAATCCGTAAGTCGAAGTAAGTATAACCGAATTGAGGATAATGCGGAAGCTGTTAAAATACAAAAACAAAAGGTTGCTTCTCCGATTTTTTATTGGAAAGACATTGATATATGGCTTTATATATTAGGAGAACAGATAGACTTTAACGATGCTTACAGGTTAGGCTATGACCGTGTGGGGTGCTGGTGTTGCCCCAATAATAACGAAAGAGCGCAGTTTCTTTCGCAGATTTATATGCCGGAACAGGCTGAGAGATGGAGAAATTTTCTTGTGGACTTTGCAAAGAGAATTGGAAAGCCTGATGCGGAGGTTTATGTTGATACAGGTAAATGGAAAGCCCGACAAGGCGGAAATGGTGTTGTTGCGGCTGAGGACGTCAAGATAAAATTTACTAACTGTACAGCAGAAGAAAACGCAAAGATTTATAAGCTAAACAAGCCAGTGGACGATAGCTTTATTCAACTTTTTAATCCTTTTGGCAGAATTGCGCCGGAATTAGGTAGAAAGCTTATCAATGAAACCATTGTGATAGATATAAAAACCAATGTGCCGATACTATCTATTCAGCCTTTTTCGCAGGATGGATACGATTTTGCGGTAAAAGTTAAGACATTGAATGTAGCCAAGCACGATGATTTACAGCGTATGGTTGGCTATCAGGTTAGGAAATTCAATGCCTGTAGAAAATGCTTAAAATGTGAATCTCTGTGCAAGTTTGGTGCTATCTCGGTCTATGGTGATACCTATCTTATCAATGAGCAGAAATGCAAGCGGTGTAAGATGTGTGTCACTGCTAAGTATTTAGATGGCGGTTGCTTAATGGATAAATATTTGAAAACCAAAGACTAAGGCTTAGGAGTGAAATAATGAAGTTTAAATTTAGAGCACATGATACATTTTTTATCAGAAAAGGTTGGCTTAATAAAGGAATGAGAAATGTTCAAGATGACCCACAGGTTTTCATGGGTGTTAACGGAAACCCTATGGACATTTTAGGTATAGGTGCAAATATGGTAAAGGCGTTGCGATATTGGCTTCAGGCAGTTGGACTTACTGAGGAACCACCTGCTGGAAGAAAGGTACAGAACTTTACCAATTTTGGTACAGTAGTTTATGAAAACGATCCTTATTTTGAGGAAATGGGTACGTTGTGGCTTCTTCACTATAAACTTGCCACTAACAAAACGGATGCCACTGCTTGGTACTATTTCTTTAACGAATTTAAACTGTCTGAGTTTACAAGAGATGACTTTGTGGTGCAATTAAACAACTATATTCGTATAAATGATGATGAGGTATCGGAGCGTTCATTAGAGGACGATTACAACTGTATCATTAACACCTATGTGCCACGCATTAAATCTAATCCTGAAAAGGTACAGCCGGAAAGTAATATCGATTGTCCTTTAGGTGAGCTTGGACTTATTGACATTGCAAATAAAAAGGAAAAGATATACAAGAAAACCACCCCAAAGAAAGATACCTTGCATCCACTGATATTGCTTGCAGTTATTGTGGATCAGGCTGCGGGTCAGCGTGAAATCAAAATTTCGGCGATTCAAAACAATACTTGTAACGCCGGTAAGGTGTTTAACCTGGATATAATCACACTAACCAATCTGCTTTATAAAATAGAACTTATGGGATATATCAAGGTAGTTCGCACCGCAGGACTTGACGTTGTTCGGATTGAAAGAGAAGTAGACTTTTTGGAGTGTGTAAGAGAATATTACCGAGCAATCAACAACTAAAATAAGACACATGGGAGATACAAAATTATGTTTAACGAAAAGATAAATGTTGCAAAAGGTTTTCAAACCTCAGTCAACATTGCCTATGATTTATACAATGATGAAAAAGTAAGAAACTTTATCCCAACCATGTCGTCCTTTGATGTTATAGAAGATGTGCTCCTTAGCACGACCAAAAGCGCAACTCAAAGGGCAAGGATATTGATTGGAGCCTACGGTAGGGGTAAATCGCACATAATTCTTGTGCTGATGTCACTTCTTTTCAAAAAAGATGTGACTTTATTTGATATGCTCTTAAAGAAAATGAAAATACACAACTCAATGCTTTATGAATTTGCGGTTGATTATATAAAAAGTGATAAGAAACTGCTCCCTATTATTGTCAGCGGAAGCAGTGCAAGCCTTACTCAGTCTTTCCTCAATGCTTTGCAGCAGGCTTTAAGATCGGAAAACTTAGCTGATTTAATGCCTGAAACCAATTTTAAGGCTTCTATCAACACAATAGAGCTTTGGAAGCAAAGCTACCCGGATACCTACGAGAAATTTGCTCAGACCTTAAGTGAGCCAGTGGATAATTTTATCCTCGCATTGAAAGAATATGATGTTAATGCTTATGAACGTTTTGAGAAGTTATATCCTACCCTTACCTCTGGTAGCACCTTTAATCCCTTTCTCGGATTTGATGTTGTAGAACTTTATGAAAAAGTAGTAGATAAGCTTCAGACGAAAGGTTATGATGGTGTTTACATTATATATGACGAGTTTAGTAAATACTTAGAGTCAAGCATCGCGAGTGCTACTATCAGTGACATTAAGCTGTTACAGGATTTTGCTGAGAAGTGTGACCGTAGTGGAAACAAACAAATTCATTTAATGCTTATTTGTCATAAGGATATTGCCAATTATATCGACAACAGCCTACCGAAAGAAAAAGTGGATGGATGGCGTGGTGTGTCTGGTAGATTTAAGCATATTAATCTACATAACAACTTTTCCCAGATGTATGAGATTATTTCTGCTGTTATTAAGAAAGACAAGGCGTTTTGGAATAAGTTTTGCGAGGAAAATAAAGACAGATTTGACGATTTGACTCAACGTTTTACTTTGAACGGAGTATTGGATGAAAAAGACGAAAATATGGTGCAGACAGCAATCAAAGGCTGCTATCCTCTGCATCCTATTTCAACGTTCATATTACCAAGATTATCGGAAAAAGTTGCTCAGAATGAGCGGACCTTGTTTACCTTTCTGTCATCGGATCAGAAGTACACCCTATCTGCGTTTCTGAAAACAGCAGAGGGTGATTTTCCTATGCTTACTCCTGATTACATTTATGACTATTTTGAGCCACTACTTAGAAAAGAGCCTTATACGAGCGAAACGCATAAGCTGTATAAGCTCACTTCTAATGTACTTCGAAAGGTTGAACCGGACTCTCTTGGAGCAAAGATCATTAAGACAATTTCGCTTATTTATATCATCGAGCAGTTTGAAAAACTGCCACCTATTTTTAATATTATCGCTGATACTTTCAAAGATAGTGTTGGAGATACCAAAGAAATTAGTAAAGTATTGTCCGAACTGATTGATAAAGAATGTATCGTTTATCTAAAGCGTAGCAACAATTACTTAAAACTCAAAGAAAGTAGCGGTGTAGATATCCCTGGTGAGATAATAAAGACCATTGAGAAAAATAAAAGTACATTAAGCGTAAAGGAGATTTTGAATAAATCTACCTTTGACAGTTATATGTATCCGACTCGCTACAACGACGAAAATGAGATTACACGTTATTTTGACTTTATTTTTATCGACAGTAATGAATTTTGGGCTGTAGAGAATTGGGAAAGGAAAATCGAAGGAACAGATGCAGACGGAATGGTTTACGCCATAATCCCTAATAGTCGAGAAGAAATAGACATTATTAAAAAAGCGTTATTAAGTGGCCAGCACAACCACAATAGAATTGTCTTTGTTGTCCCAAATATCTATACCGAAATTGAAAAGATTGCCTATGAGTATAGCGCAGTAAAGCAGCTTAAATCTCTTGTGGTAGATGATGACTTGCTTTCTGATGAATACGATATTTATATAGAGGATTTAGAGGAAGTTATAGGTAGTTTTATATTTTCTTACGTAAGACCTGAAACAGGTGGTGCGGAATACTTTTATATGGGTGAAAAAAAGAATTTGTACCGTAAAGCACAGATTTCTGCACTTCTTTCAGATATTTGCGAAAGAATCTATCCTTATACGCCAATAATCAATAATGAGTCCATAAACAAAAACGTTTTGCCTACGGTTGCTATCAATAGCCGTACGAAGTTAATTTCAGGACTTTTAGAGAACGAATTAGACACGAACTTAGGATTGACGGGGACAGGACAAGATGTATCCATTATGCGAAGTACATTGATTCAAACAGGAATTTTGCAGAATGCAGACAATGTACCTGTTATTAACTTAAATCCTGATGATGCAAATATGCGGAATATGCTGACTACTATACAGAACTTTTTTACAGGTGCTAATGTAGGTGGCGGTCAGAGTTTCCGCGTGCTTTATGATACATTAACTCTTCCACAAAATGGTATTGGATTGAAAAAGGGAGTTATCCCGATTTATATTGCTGTAGTGTTACATCATTGTAAAAAGAACTTGGTTATAAAAAATAAAGGCAACGAGGTAAGAATTACAGCTGATCTTTTAAACAGTATAAATGAAAATCCTGATGAATATTCGGTTTTCTTAGAAGACTGGAACGAGGAAAAAGCAAAGTACATGACGGAACTTGAAAGCATCTTTAGTGAATATGTTATTGAGAAGGAAAAGGCCTATAACAGCTTTTCCTTTATTGTGTTTGCTATGAATCGTTGGTATATGTCGTTACCAAAGTACGTTAAAGAAATGAGTAAAATTTATTGTGGTATCAATAGCAAGGAGTCTAATAAACCTGTTCCGAGAGAACAAAAAAAGTTTATTAATAGCTTAAGACAGATTGATAACAATTCCAGAGAATATCTTTTTGAAAAGATATTTACTTTCTTTGGAATGAATGAGTTTAATCTCATGATTCTTAATCATATAAAAGCAACTAAACAAGCTTTTGATATGGCAAAGGGCAACCTTATCAATGTGCTAATTTCTGATGTGAAAACTATATTTGGAGGACAGAACACGAAAAATGCAAGTCTCACATCTGTTATTAAGGATTGGTATGAATCTCTTGGCGAAAATACCATCAATTATCTGTTTACTAATAACGAAAGCAAAATCCTTGAGCTGATGAAGTCAATTACCAATGATGAAGTAACGTTTATGGAACGCTTAGGCAAAGCTGTCACATCTTTGAGGATTGATGATTGGAATGCAAACACTATAGAAATGTTCTTAAAGGACTTAGCTGCCTTTAAGGAAACTGTAGAGGACTTTGATAAAAATTATGCGGATAGTAACGAAAATGCTTCCGAAATGTACAGGATTGTTTTTGTAGACAAAGATGGTAGCGAGGTAGTTAAGACGTTCAGTAAGACAAAATATAGTGACAGAGCAAAACTGCTCTTGAACGAAATTACAACTTCGCTTGAAGAAATGGGGCAGGCTATTTCTGAACAGGAAAAGCGTCAGGTCCTCATGGAACTGCTTGAAAAGATGTGTTAGGAGGGGTTGACATTGAATAAAACCGTTTACTTTGATAATGCAGCCACAACATTTCCAAAGCCTGAAGAAGTGTACATATTCATGGATAAATTTTACCGTGAGTATGGAGTTAATGTGGGTAGAGGTCAACACAAACTGGCTTTTACCGCAAGTAACCTGATAGCAGAGACAAGGATACTCTTGCAAGATTTGTTTCATTGTCCCAACAAAAAGGTGGTCTTTACCCATACAGCGACAGAGGCTCTAAATATTATTTTACAGGGTTTACCTATTGGTGATAATTATAATATTTATTTATCGCCTTTTGAACACAACGCCGTAACAAGGGTAATAAACTATTTGCAAAGCATTTATAAGCTAAACATCCATACGTTAATGGTGGATAAGACAACTTTTACATATGATTTAGAGAAAATCAAGTACCAGTTTGCAAAGAATAAGCCCAATATAGTTGTAGTAAGCCATGCAAGCAATGTGTGCGGTGTTGTGGCTCCTATTGATGATATTTGTGTTTTATCAAAGGCTTATGATGCTATCAATATTATTGATATGTCTCAAACTGCCGGACTGATAGACACTGATTTAAGCAGTGATGCTTTTGACTTTGCCGTGTTTGCCGGTCATAAAACATTGTACGGTCCATTGGGCATAGCTGGCTTTACTTGCTCAGGTAAAGTGAAGCCAGCACCATTACTTTATGGCGGGACAGGAGTAGATTCTGCAAATCAGAGCCTGCCTGAAACAATACCTGAAAGGTATGAGGTGGCAAGTCCAAACATCATGGCAATTTCAGGATTAAATGCAGCATTAAAATGGATTGATAAAGTTGGTATTAAATCCATTTTCGAAAAGGAAAAGAAAAATCATAAAAGGTTGTTAGAAGTATTAAGGAATTTCGACAATATTAGAATCGTCAGTCCAACTAATGAAGACACAACAATAGGTGTAGTATCCTGTGTATTTGACGGTTACAGTAGTGACAGTATCGGGCAAATTTTAACTGAGCACGATATTGCGGTTAGAACCGGACTACATTGCGCCCCATCTGCACATCAATTTTTAGGCACTTTCCCTTCTGGTACTGTACGGTTTAGTGTTAGCTATTTTAATGATGATAGCGACTTTGAAAAGCTACAAGAAGTGTTAGAGTATATAGAGGATAATGCTTAGAGGTGAGTATATGAGAGAAACTGAATTCGAAAATTTTTTAAATGCCGATTCTAACATTGTCAGCAAAACAAAGGCAGTACGCTCACGGATTAGCAAGGCCAGAATGGTAGAACGTCATTTTAATATCTCACTTGATGCTATCGTAAGCGATAACGATAAAATGTATAATATATTGGTGCGAATCAAGCAGGAGATGAAAGATACTAACGGAAACATCTCAAACGCTTTAAGAAAATATTATCAGTTTGTCAATGGGAGAGTTTTTCCAGCTCTTTCACAATATCAGAGGGATGTTGAAACAGAGGTGAAACAATGAGCTTACAGGATATAGAAATTAAAAGTGAATATCGCTCACTGCTTGATAATGTGGCTAAGGATTTTTATATTCCTTTGTTACAACAAGCCGTATCATATAAAAGAGCTGTTGGATTTTTCTCGTCCTCAGCGCTTGTTGAAATATCTAAAGGCATATCAGCACTTGTGAAAAATGGCGGAAAAATCCTGTTAGTAGCTTCCCCATATTTATCAGCAGAAGATGTGGAAGCAATACGTAAAGGATATGAATTAAGAGATAACATAATCAAAAAAGCTTTAGTACGTGAACTGAAAGAAGCGAAAGATGTCTATGAGAAGGATAGGCTTAATCTTTTAGCAAATCTTATATCGGATGGGATATTAGACATCAAAATAGCCTTTACCGAAGATGAAAATAAAATGGGAATGTACCATGAAAAGATGGGTATTATCAGTGACGATTTTGGTAACAAAGTTGCTTTTTCTGGTTCAATGAATGAGTCAGCAGCGGCTATGACATTAAATTATGAAACTATAGATGTCTTTTGCTCATGGAAAGGTGAACAAGATCGAGTAGCCGCAAAGGAAAATGCGTTTGCTTCTATTTGGAATGACTGTGAACCTAACATTCGGATTATTGATTTTCCAAATCTAAAACAAGAAATTATTGATAGATATAAAAAAGCAACTCCTAATTATGATATAGATAAGCATGAGTTTGGAGAAAGAATATATGTATTAGAGGAAGCAACAAAATATCGTTTAGGACCTGATATTCCACGGAATGTCCAGTTACATGACTACCAAATTAAGGCTATTGATGAATGGGAAAAGCGTGATTATAGAGGCATCTTTGATATGGCTACTGGAACAGGTAAGACCTTTACTGGTCTTGGTGCGATAGCAAGATTATCTGAAAGGGTATCAGACAAACTTGCCGTGATTATCGTTTGTCCATATCAGCATTTGGTTGAGCAATGGGTTGAAGATATTGTAAAATTTAACATGAACCCGATTATTGGTTATAGTGCGTCCTCACAAAAGGATTGGAAACGCCGATTGGAGGATGCTATAAGAGATCAAAAACTGAAGGTAAGAAACAAAGAATTTTTCTGCTTCATCTGTACAAATGCAACATTTTCATCGGATTTTGTACAGACTCAAATTAATAAGATAAGAGGCAATGCTTTATTAGTGGTAGATGAGGCTCATAATTTTGGGGCAGAGTATTTAAGTAAGTTATTGAGCGAAAAGTTTACATATAGACTTGCATTATCTGCAACGCTTGAAAGACATAACGATGAAGAAGGAACTGCAAAATTATTTTCGTATTTCGGAGAAAAGTGCATCGAATACTCTCTGGATAGAGCAATAGAAGAAAAGAAACTAACCAGATATAAATATTATCCCATCATCGTTACTCTAAATGATGATGAACTTCGACGATATTCAGAGCTTACCTATGAGATAGGGAAATGCTTAATAAAAGGGAAAAATGGGAAAGTAAAGTTGAGCGAAAAGGGTAAAATTCTTGCGTTGGCAAGGGCAAGGTTAGTTGCTGGTGCTGAGGATAAAATTACAAAATTAGAGGAATATATTAGGCCATATCTTCATGACAGACATATTTTGGTTTACTGTGGTGCAACAAAACTACTCCGTGAAAACCAAGACTTTACTACGGTAGATGATGAAGATTTAAGACAAATTGATGTAGTCACTGATTTGCTTGGAAATAAACTCAATATGAAAGTATCTCAGTTTACATCTAAAGAAGATGTTGAAGAGCGAGAGATATTAAAAAGAGAGTTTGCAGATGGTGATACTCTTCAAGCCTTAATTGCGATTAAATGTCTTGACGAGGGTGTAAATATTCCCAAAATAAAAGTCGCATTTATATTAGCAAGTACTACTAACCCAAAAGAATACATTCAAAGGCGAGGCCGTGTGCTGAGATTAGCTGAGGGTAAGGAATATGCGGAAATTTATGACTTTATCGCCCTTCCTCGTCCTCTTGATGATGTACCTTCACTCACAGTGGAGCAAATGAAAAAGGAATTGTCTTTAGTAAAGAACGAGTTGTGCAGAGCTGAGGAATTTGCTCGAATTGCTATGAATATGGTTGAGGCTGAGTCAGTTTTAGATGAAATCAAAGAGGCTTACTCTATTAACGATAACCTGATTACTTTCGAGGAGGATTTTGATTATGGACAATAGTAATCCAACAATTATCAATGGTATTGAAATTGATACCGAAAAGGCACAAAAAATGCTGACAAAATTGATTATGAGAGAAAAGAAGAACATCAAAACAAAGCAGTATAATGATGGCGAAATGGTAAAGATGATTAAGAAGATGATTGAGGAGGAAGTGCAATGCTATTAAGAACATTAAAGCTGAAAGACTTCCGACAGTTTAAAGGCGAACAGACTATATCTTTTGCTACTGACCCTGTAAAAAACGTTACAGTGATTATGGGTGAAAATGGATCGGGTAAAACTACTCTTGCACAGGCTTTTACCTGGTGCTTATATGGTGATACTGATTTTGACGATAAATCGATGCTTTGTAAAGCTACTGCACAAGCAATGCTTCCGAATACAGAAGAAACCGTTAGAGTAGAATTGAGTTTAATGCATAGTGGTATAGAATACACTCTTATTCGTGAACAACGTTATACAAAAGACGGAACCGGAAATTTAAAGCGACCTAATAATACTATATTTAAGATAGCCTATAAAAATAGTGATGGTCAGCGTGAATTTGTAAGAGATTTAGAAACCGATATACGAATGAAAGAAATCTTGCCTAAAGAGCTTTCTAAATATTTCTTTTTCGATGGTGAACGTATCGGGAATATGAGTAAGGAAATTCGAAAAGGTAAGAGTCAAGAATTTGCCCAAGCAGTTAGGGGGTTATTAGGGCTAAGTGCGTTTACTGCCGCGTTAGATCATTTGAAAGGGCGTGCTCCTAAAGTATCTGTTATTCGTAGTTATGATGAGAGCTATGACTCTAAAAGCGATAGTAAGATTGCCCAATACACAAAAGAAATTGAAGAATGCGACGAGAAAATTGCAGGTATTGAAAAACGGTTAGAAGAAATCGAAAATGAAGAAAGCATTGCCCAAGAGAAATGTAACGATTTGAGTGAAAAAATTAAGGCCAATGCAGATAGTGAGCGCTTAGCCAAAGAAAAAGAGCGCCTACGTCAAAAATTACAAGGGTTAGTGCAGTCTAAGGTCTCAAATACTGCTTCACTCCTAAAATCTTTTAATAAAGATGCGTCTGCTTATTTTGCTAAGAAGCTAATGAAAGATGCTCTGCAGCAGCTATCGGAAGCAGATAAATTGGACAAGGGTATCCCTGATATTCATGCAAGAACTATTGAATTTTTAATTAAACGTGGAATATGTCTTTGTGGAAGTAAAATTGAGGTGGGTAATGACGCCTATAAGGAATTAAACAAGGTGTTGGAGTTTATACCGCCACAATCAATTGGTGCTTTGATAGGTCAGTTTGTAAGAGAATGTGAGTTAAAATGCAAAAGTTCAGATAGTATGTTTGATGATGTTTCTGATAAATATTCTATGATCAGAGACTTTGAGAACACCTATGCAGAAGTTGAAAATGAAATCAAGCTCATTGAAGAGAAACTACAAGGAATGGAAAAAGTGGGAGAACTTCAAAAAGACTTAATGAAATATGAAAAAGCATTAAGGCAACTTCGTGAAGAAAGGGATAATTTAAATCGTCAAAAAGGCAGTTTCGAAACATCAAGAGATCGGCGCATTACAGAAAGAAATGAGTTGACTCTGAAAGATGAAAATAATAGAAAAATAGAAGTTTACAAAGCTTACGCCCAATATATGTATGATGTATTAGACACGCTTTATAAGGAAAAAGAAGCTGAGACAAGAGCAGAGCTTGAGAAAACTGTAAATGAAATCTTTAGAAGCATTTATAACGGTGGATTTTCGCTTTCAATTGATGAAAAATACAATATTCAAATTGTTGTCAACGATTTTGAGGGTTTTAATGAAGATATTGAAACATCGACGGCACAAAGTATCTCAGTTATTTTTGCTTTCATTTCAGGAGTCATAAAAATGGCCCGTCAAAGCAGAAATCCCGAAAATGAGATGTTGGTTTCTGAACCGTACCCTCTGGTTATGGATGCCCCTTTGTCTGCATTTGATAAGACAAGGATCAAGACTGTTTGTGATGCACTACCCAAAGTCGCTGAACAGGTTATTATCTTTATTAAAGATACAGACGGTGAAATTGCTGAAACAAACATGGGTGAAAAAGTTGGTATGCGGTACTTATTTGACAAAAAGAATGAGTTTGAAACATATTTAGTGACGAGGTGATAGAAATGTTTGATAAAGAATATTCTTTCAGAGGTATACACGCCGAAAGAGTAATTAAACTTACAGCTAAATTTGATAGAGATAATCAATTATTTGCAAGGAACCTTGATGTTTACATGGTTGCGCCCATTATAGGATTTTTATATGGTCGCAAAGCTGATTTAGACAAAGGTACAGAAACCACCAAAATATTTCCGGATATTCTAATACGTGAACAGCCAAATCTCAAGTTTAATTATAGGCTGATAATGCTTTTAGATAAGGAAAATGAGCCGAATTTTGACGAACGTATGAATAAGGCGTTTCGATATTATGGTAGTGAAAAGGCGCAGTGCGATGAGCAATTATATGAACAGTATGTACGTGGCGGTGTTGATGTATTATATGAAAAACTCATTGAAACTGCCAGTAACAGTGATGATTACCTAAAAAATCTCTATGATTTTTTGGAAGAATTTGATGAGCGTTATAACCAAGCTATTAGCACTGATAGTATCTTGGATTTATGCCGTTTAGCAAGAAGTTAAAGCTATGGCAAGTATATCTGTGCATCAGGAGATAATTGAAAAACTACATAGAGCCTATAAAATCAAAGGATACGTTACTGAGGAAAGTGTTTTTGATGCAATTATAGAGCATGATTTACCTTTGGATGAAGTGGATTATGTATGTGATCATCTTCTTTCTATGGGTGTGATAATACGTGATGCTTCTATTGAAAATTCGGATGATGACGAAGATGATTATGATCGTAGCCAAACCGATTACGATAAGCTATTTCAAGAGGTTGTGGAGATTGATAAGAGTTTAGCTCCTTTTATTGATGAGATACGTCAAATAAAACCTCCACAACATCGGGAATGGCAGAATTTGATGCCACAAGCTAAGAGTGATAATCTTTATGCAAAGCAGCGCATTATTGAAATGTATTTACGAACTGTTGTCAAAATCGCTTTGTGGCATCATCAAAAGTATAAAATCCCTTTGGCTGAGACAATACAAGATGGATGTGTAGGTTTAGTCATTGCTTTAGATAAGTATGAGGTTGGCAGGCAAGATAAATTTTCAACTTATGCTCCCTGGTGGATAAGGCAAAATATAATTCGAGCAGCTCCGGCATTAAATCCGCTGATGTACATACCTGTTCATGTAAAGGACAAATTGTTCAGTATATATGACATACTTGAACAGTGTTATCACTGCAATCAATGTGACTGTAATAAGATTTGTTCAGAGGTGTTAAAGGCAGTATCAGAAAAACTGGGTTGCAGTGAAGATGAAGCGGAAGAATATATTAATTATCTTAATACCTTTGAGAGTATTGAGGAACTGATAGAAAAAGATGAATCTTTTTTCTATGATGGTTGTGCTGCCGAGGAACAAATATTTATCAATTTAAATAAAAAAGAATTGAAAAGTACCGTTGCGAAAATATTGCAAACGTTAAAACCTCGTGAAGAAAAAGTTATTTTACTGCGGTTTGGATTTATTGACGGAAAAGAATGGACATTGGAGGAAGTCGGAAATGAGTTTGGATTGACACGAGAGCGCATTAGACAAATTGAAAAAAAGGCTTTTGGGAAACTACGGCATGCAAGCAGAAGTAAAATACTAAAATGGTTTGTGGAATAGATCAGGGGTTGAAAACACAATCCGTTTTATTGGACACCTCTTGTGATATTATGGTATCATTAGAGGTGTAATTATTTGGAATAATGTTGTAATTATAGGGGGCAGCTATGGCAAAAAGCTCTAACCAGAAGTTGAAAATAATCTACTTCTCAATATAGCACTTTCATTGGTGTAAGTGGTTTATCTTGTAATGTAAGGAAAATGGGTCTGTGTGCAAAAAAGTGGAAAATTTGCACGATTGGGACAAAATGCAGTTCTCCAGTTAAGGGCCTATCAACAACCACCAAGGGTTTTGTGTTTTGAATTTTCTAAAGCAGAGGCATTAGGAACGTGATTATTGCGGTTTGTTGCAAGCTGAATGAGCTTGCTGTATAGGGAGGCAAGGTAAATTGGGTAAGGAGAGTCTTGTTAAGAAGATTAAATCTGCAATTTCTAATGAGAATATAGATGACCTTGAAAATTTATTTAGTCAAGTAAGCTCAATGAAAGATGTTAAACTAATAAATTCAAATAAAATATTCATTAAAATTCTTCAAAATCAAAACCTTAGTTATTACTTTACAAGGTTTACAGGAACATATTTAATGGCTATAAATAAATTTTCTAAAAAAGATTCTGTTCACCAAATGATGTTTATAGAATTTGTTATAAAAGTATTTGAAATTTCAAAAGCTATAAATAATATTTTTACGGATATAATGAGGTCTTCTTTTAATAGCTCTCTTAGTTGTTTTGTAGTATCGTTATCACTTTGGAGAGATAAGGCTGAATCAAACTTTGCAGTTAATAATGAGAGTTTATCAAATTTTATGGAATCAAGAGGAAGGTTAATTGATTTTGAATTTTTTATAGATTATATGTTTGAAATAGCATATATTCACCTTTGCAATGATTTATATGATGATCATATCAAGGAAAAAGCTATTTACTGGAATGAAAAGAATTATGATGAAAGAACAATGAATAAACTATATAACTTTGCCGCGACATATCATTCTTTATATAATCTATTTGATAAGGTGTCTTTTGGAGAGTATGAAATACAAAGTTTATCCTTTGACGAAGATAATGATTGTCTAAATATTAGATTGCAATATGCCGATAAGCAATTTCTGAAAGTAAAATACGCCGGATTAAGGCAAGGAGTAATTTCACAACCCCATATACCTTCTCTATTTAGTCCAATAATTGAGATGATAAAAGATTCTGTTTATCCATTAGGAAAAGAGAGGGGTTTAACAAAAAAACAAATAGATAACATAGTTGAATTGATATCTCTACAGTTATCATTTGATGTCGATGAATTACTATTAACAGCACAATCTGTAAGTTTTCAAAAATCTTTGTATGTTTTATCGTTAATAACGATGTTTTGTTTTATAGAAAGAGAAAGGGCAAAATTAAGTAATTGCATCTTTGATAAATACTATACTATTATTGATTGTAACATAATAAAAAGGTACTTTTCTGACATAGGATTTATTTCGGAAGAAGAATTCCAACAAATTTTTAATGGAATAGTTACTATAAATAATAAGCAACCTACAATATATAGCAAACTAATTTCACTTTCTTTATTAAATACTGGAGACGGTAATTGTATATATTTACATCCAATAAAACTTAGTTTGACTGGCTTCTATAATCCAATATTTAACTACGCTACACAACGTTATTCAAAGAAAAAGAATAGTAATTCAGGAGAAATCGTACAACAATTCGGCCAAGAATATAATAATTTGATAAAACAGATTGCTGAGAATAATGAATTTAAAATATTAGAATGTGACTATAAAATAAAAGAAAATCATCATGTTAAAACGGATGTAGACATAATTGCAAAATATTTAGATGTTCTGTTTTTATTACAAGTAAAATCAGTAATATCTTCTATTGATATTTATTCTCATTTTAAGGCTAAAATGAGAATTGAAGAGGGAATTGACCAAGCTGATATATCTTTAAGATACATTAATTTGAATTCTAACATTTTTCGTAATTTAATGCACAAGCATGAAATAAAGGAGAACGAAATTAATCATGTAATATCAATTGTAGTAACCAATAATAAGTTATTTAATGGCTGGTTTAAGAATAATACTATTGTAATATCAGCTGAACAATGGAGTTACTTTTGTTCTGAAGCGAAAAAATTTACTGAAAGTAGTAAAGTTCTGGAGTTGCTTAAAAAACCTGTGGCATTGTATAGACATGAAAGTGAACTACAAATACAAATAAGAGATGATAATTATTTTGGTATGCTTAAAGCGGAATATGAAGATATGTATTGATGAATTAATTGACAATAAGTTTATTAGTGGGCGTTTTATTGGACACCTCTTGTGATATTATGATATCATTGGAGGTGTAATTATTTGGAATAATGTTGCAATTATAGGGGGGTGCAGTTATGGCAAAAAGCTCTAACCAGAAGTTGAAAATTCTTTACATAATGAAAATGCTTCTTGAAAAAACGGATGAAGAAAATACAATGACAATTAATGATATGATAGCAGAACTTGAACGCTACGGCATTACTGCTGAGCGAAAATCCATATATGACGATATAGATGCCTTACGGCATTATGGAATAGATATTACTACTCGGAAATCAAAAACTACGGAGTATTTTGTGGCAAGCCGTGTCTTTGAATTGCCGGAATTAAAACTATTGGTTGATGCTGTTCAATGTTCAAAATTTGTTACATATAAAAAGAGTAATGAACTTATAAAAAAGATCGAGAGCTTGGCAAGCTCTCATCAAGCTGCATTGCTTCATCGCCAAGTTTATGTGGCAAACAGGGTTAAGGCTATAAATGAAAACATTTATTATAATGTGGACAGGCTTCATGTAGCAATTGCAGAGAACAAGCAGGTATCTTTTAAGTATTTTGACTACGATATCAAAAAAGAAAAGAGATATCGAAAGAATGGAGAACTTTATTTTGTAAGTCCTTATGCTTTATCCTGGGATGATGAAAATTATTATCTGATTACTTTCTCGGAAAAATATAATGACTTTACACATTATCGAGTTGACAGGATGACGAATATAGAAATCGTAGATCAGCCCAGAGCGATGCTGCCGGACAATGAGCAATTTAACATTGTTGACTATTCAAAAAAAGTATTCAATATGTTCGGAGGAGAAGAAGAGACGGTAAAATTAAAGTTCGACAATTCCCTTGTTAATGCGGTCATCGATCGTTTTGGAAAGGATGTTAGTTTAGACAAAGTTGATGACAATAGCTTTTCAATTAGAATAAACGTTGCAATTAGTTCTACCTTTTTTGCATGGTTAGCACAGTTTGGAAATAAAGTGAAGATATTATCTCCGGAGAGCGTTATTGAAAAATACAAAAACTCTATTCAGGAGATTTTAGAACAATACAAATAAGAGGGTGGAATGTGACCATATAGTAAATAGTTGTGTTTACCAATGGACTGTTTTTATTTCAAAAACTTCCCTGTATGTTTATTACAGGGGGTTGAGACATGGACTATAAGGCTATTGGAGAAAGAATAAAACAGGAACGAAACAAAATGGGACTTACACAGTTTCAACTTGCGGAAAAAGTTGATATATCTCCACAATACGAGGGCAAGATAGAGCGAGGAGAAAAGCGATTTTCATTCGAGACTTTTTTAAATCTGTCGATTGCTTTAAATACAACTCTTGATTATCTTGCGTTTGGCCATAGAGATAGTGCTAAAAGTCCTGAAAGGTTAGAAATGGAGCTATTAGCCAATAAATTATCGGAAGGGCAAATAAGTTTGCTGAACGATATTATTCGAGCCATGTTAGTTCACAAAAACAGGGATTAAAATAGGGGTAGAACACACAACGGTAGGTAGTCTACCCTTATTTTATATATACTATGTGCACTATTGGTAATAATTAATATTTACTCATAGGGAATTTAAATATAAAATATAAAGTAAATAAATGCTAATACCTGTAAAAAGTTATTGGAATGTTTCAGATAAATAAAGTAAAATATTGTAAATGAATAGGGGGAATAGGTAAGTGAGGTGGTCATTTTATATGAGGAATGCTTTGTATAGGAATATTCCTATTTATATAGGTCTAGGGGGACTGTTAATAAGTTTTATTGTTTGCTTTGTTTATTACAGCATACAACCAACCTTCTATAATTATTTTTGGATAAGTGTTATTGTATTTTCAACTGTTATTAGTGTATTCTGCGGCCTATGGATAAAAAACATAATATATTATGCCTATAAAGACCCACTCACGGATCTTTTTAACCGTAGATACCTCTATGAAAAATTAGAATCAGAGTTAAAAAGACTGAATCGTTCAAAAACTGCACTTTCATTAGTCATAATAGATATTGACCATTTTAAAAGAGTAAATGACAAATACGGGCACTTGGCTGGGGACAAGCTCCTCACACGGGTTTCGGAAGTTTTCAAAGCAAATTCCAGGGAGATTGATACTATTGCACGATGGGGAGGCGAAGAGTTTGCCATTATCCTTCCTGACACAGATAGCCAAGGAGCATTAAAATATGCGGAGAGGTTAAGAAAGGCAATAGAGAAATCCGAAAAATGTTTTGGTGCTACTGTGTGTATTGGAGTAGCAACAACTGATAAACCAATTGCTATAGATATTTTATTTGCAGAAGCAGATAAGGCACTATTTCAAGCAAAATCAGTTAGGAATAAGGTTGTAGGAGCAAATTTTCCATTATGTGAAATTTAAAATCATATAAATTAACATAGATGGGGGGATTAGGTTTTGCAGTATAAGGAAACAATGCAGTTGTTGGAAGCACTAAAACAACACCCTGTTCAAGGCACACTTATCATTCTGTTAATAATTGTGCTTCTTGCATTCTTGATTTATCTTGATAAAAAGAAAAGATAGTTTTTCAATGAGAAAGAGAGGGCATCCCTCTCTCTTTTGCTATAACAGAAGTTTTCTGTGCAGGCTTAGCAGCTTATTGATATTGTTAAAACAGAATAGAATATAAATTTACTGTCCGTTTTATTGTACATATTATTTGATATAATTTGTTATAAAGGAAGGTGTTGGATCATGAAAAAAATATCTACTGCAACTGATACAAAAGACATTTCATTGACTATTTACAATGGAGGATTCGGCGCTGTCAAGGAAACACGTGTCGTAAGCCTTACAGGAGCTGAGACTGAGCTGATTTTTGCTGATGTAGCACAGCAGATTGAAACGGATTCTCTCCTGGTGCAAGGCCTGAATATATTGGAGTTCAATTATGATTATGACTTGGTTGATAGGGATAAGCTCCTTAAAAAGTATATTGATAAGGAAGTCTATCTAAAGGACCGGAAGACTGGTGAAAAGAAGAGCTGCCGTCTTTTATCGGTTGAGAGTGCTGGAAGATGTGTATTAGAGGATAATGTTACAAAGGAGATATATATTGATGCCCAGGCAGAAATTGTTCTTCCTTCTTTACCATCAGGACTTATCGTAAAGCCTGCTCTTGTATGGAAGATTGGGAAGTCAACATCTGAATATGTTAAGGTGTCCTATCTTAGCAAGGGTTTCAATTGGAATGCGAACTATGTCGTAGAAATTTTGGAGAAAACCTTAAACATTGCAGGCTGGGCAGAAATTGAAAATCAAAGTGGTGCAACGTTTGAAAATGCCAAAATAAAACTTATTGCCGGAGATGTCAACAGAATTCAGGACGATACCTATGACATAGAAGAACGCATGTATATTTGTGAGTCCTCTGCTGCACCTCAAGCTGAGGAAAAAGCTTTCTTTGATTATCACATGTACACATTAGTAAATCCCGCAACACTGAAAGATAATCAGACCAAGCAAATCAATATTTTAAATGGTCTAAGTATACCTTATAAAAAATATTACAAGCTCAACATGAGTGAAGAAAAGGCAAATGTAATTATTGAGTTTACAAATAAGAAAGAGTGTGGCTTGGGTTACGCCATACCCAAGGGGAAAATCAAACTGTATAAAGCTGATGAAGCAGACAATTCTCTTGAGTTCATTGGTGAGGATAGTATAGGGCATACCCCAAAGGATGAAGATATTAAGCTCACCATCGGTAATGCGTTTGACATCACCTTTGATTTCAATGAAGTTGATCGAAAGAAAATAAACGGATTTGAACATTACAAATATGAGTGCATTATTAAGAACCATAAGGAAGAAGCTGCGGAAGTGCATTTTGAACATTATGCCTGGGGTATATGGGAAATGGTTTATGCAACACATGAGTATTCAAAGAAAACATCGGGGCTTATTGAATTCTCTGTTAATGTACCGGCTGACAGTGAAGTAAAGGTAGAATTTGAATATAAAATCGACCGGCGTACAGAGGTTATTGTTAAAAAGTAATACACTCGAAATTACATTGTGAGGACCGTTGTTATGAAAAAAAGTGTATCGGAAAGATATAAAGATTTAAAATCCATTGTTATAGAGCGAAAAGAACAATTTGATAGGGTAATAAACTTCATCGAGAAAGAAACCGCTTGGCTAACAGCACCTGCAAGCACGAAATACCATCTCTGCAAAGAGGGTGGTCTTTTAGAGCACTCGGTAAATGTTGCTGAAACTATGTTGAAGATCAAGTCTGCAATTGCACCGGAAATAAGTGATGAGAGCTGCGTCATAGTAGCATTGTTGCATGATTTAGGTAAAGTGGGTATGCCGGGAAATCCACAGTATCTTATAAATGAACCTTCAGAAAAGCAGAAAAAGTACGGATACAAACCGGATTATCCATATCGTTTTAATTCTGAACTTACATATTTGAGTGTACCGGTTAGAAGTATATATTTGGCGCTTCAGCACATCAACCTTACAGAGGAAGAAGTGCAGGCAATTGTCTATCACGATGGACAATATGTGGAGGATAACCGTTCCTGCGCTACCCATGAGGAACGGCTCACGCTGCTTTTGCAGTATGCCGATAGCTGGAGTGGGTTTGTAATTGAGAAATAAAAGACCAGCTAATAAAAGTCAAGAGTTTTTAAGAAAAAAATTTAAGAATTTTTGAAAACTCCTGACAGTGAAAAAAGAGGGTGATAATAATGAAGTTCGGTATGAGAAAACCAAGTATTAAAAAGAGTATTGCGGCAAGAACGAGTGTAAAAAGATATATACGCCACAGCTTAGGAGTGAAAGCTCCAAGAGGATGGGGTTGGATTTCAAACCCTAAAAAAGCCCTATATAACAAGGTCTACCGTAAAACCACATTTAGTATATTTGATATTTTTAAGTTTTTTAAATAATAAAACCTATTTTGAGCTTTTTCTTTTGCATATCTGAGTATAGGGATGAGCATAATTGATGATTTTAAGGCGGAAGTCTTGAAATAGATGGTAATTAGTGTAAGATGAACATTGACAACTCAATCCAAACCCAGTGAAAAGGCTGGCGGACAGTAAAAATTGCATAACAATGCCCGAGTGTTAGGTGATGAATGACTTGAAATTAAGCAGATATTTTGAAATTTCTGAGTGATTTCATGCAATCAATCTTTTTCGATTTAGCTGCCGCTACAGCGAGGGCCAGTAAGCAGATATGGCCAACGGTATTAAGATTTTCTACAGACGCCATGTTACGGACTGAAGCTTTATCAGTATTGAGATTCTTCCATCTGGAATTATAGCGTTCGGATTCAGTCCTTAGGGAATAGATGGACTTAAAATACTTAGAATCTCTATTGATGGAAGCCCTGTAATCAGAACCTGTTGAAATATACTTTATGCAGCCTCTTCTTTTCGCACCGTTGAAGTATTTAGGATGATTACAGGGGCAAGCAGAATCATCTTTAGAAGAATGAAAAGGGCATCGGAATTTTTGCTTGATATAGCCTTTGAGATATTGGCGGCCGTCCTTTTGCATAGCGAAGCCGGCGTCACATATGGGATTCCCACAGATAAGGGTCTTGCGATTTTTCTTTGATCCTCTTTGATTTAAGGGAATAAAGCAATGCCCACGAAGTTCATCATGTACGAAATTGTAGATATCCCTGATATCATAGCCTTTGTCAGCAATGAGGAAAGTTTCGTTAAGAGGAAGCCAGGAATGAGTGTCCTTAAGTAGCGGAATTGCAATTTCTCCATCGGTGATATTGGCAGTAGTAGTGACTTCAGCGATAGGTAGGCCTGTGATGGCATCTACAAGGATATGATTTTTGTAGCCCCAGTAGAACTCATAGTTTTTCTCATTATAGGCGTTACTGGCAGTTCTTACGCCGAGCTTGCAGTCTTTATCGGACTTCGGCAGGATGGATTTATCAAAACGGGATTTGTCAAAGGACTTGGAATTATTCTTTGAGGTATTGGCCTCAATAGAAGTAGAATCAAGAGATACAAAGCTGCCGTCAATAAACCCCAGAGAAACAAGAGCCTTGACCTGGGACTGCATAACGGCGGAAAACCACTTGTGAGCGGTGTTTTTGATAAAACGTCTGTAAGTCCAGTAGGAAGGCAACTTCCTGGTTATGTCGAAGCCGCAGGTATGAGCGATAATCTGGTTGTTGAAGAGATATTCCTGAAGCTGAGTAATTTCAGAAAATTTCTCGCACTTCATGACCATGAAAGCTCTGAATAGTGCGTGCCGCGAGAAACCGTCAGGTCCGGAAACACTTGTATTGACTTCATCGGGGAAATCGGAGAGGTCAAGGGTATCAAATATTTTAGTATAGAATTCAACTTTGGATTGGGGAGTAAACAGATCGATGATGTTCATTATTAATTGTTGATGCATAGGGATTCCTCCTGTTTTTGTAGATTTGTGATTGTGGTAATTACTAAATTCGACATTAATGGGAGGAAATCCTATCATATATTGAGGGATAAACAAATTTTATGTGCATAGAACCCGCCTATTCCAATGGGTTCGGGTTATGCACAAGGCTATATCTGAGTATCCATTGGGGGTGATTATTTGATACAAGCCGTACTTGAAGGCAAATCGTTAGGTTATGAGTATACGGAGGATATCCTTACTTCAACAGTTTTTGGCACTCTAAAATATCTAAGGCCAGACATGATATTGATTCCTTTTATTGAGTCTGCGTTTTTATATAACGAGGAAAGAACAACTTTTTGGGAAAAGCTAAATTCAGAAGGAATTGAGCTGAGATGTTACCGGGAAGTAGAGTATGTATTCTGGACTTGGAATCAGAATTATGGAGAGCCGGACTTAATCCTTATATTTAGAGACCATGTACATGGTCTTGATGATTTGCTTCTTATTGTTGAAGCTAAATTCAAATCAGGGAAAAGTGGAACAGACGAAAATGATCAATTAGTCCGCTATTTTGAAGCAATAAATAATGATATAGAGAATTTTACTGAATCATCTGTGTCAAGCTTTAAAGGCAAAAAGGGATATATTGTTTATTTAACAGAAGCCGAAGCTTACTCAGACATAATGGCAACTACCAAAATAATACAAAGCAGATATAATCAAATAAAAGAAAATGTATTTCATCTGAGATGGCATCAATTGTACAAAATACTTGAGAAAATGTATCCATTTTATTCATCATTTGAAAAGATTATCGTAGACGACTTGATGAAGTATATGGAAAAGCTCGGGTTGAGAGATTTTTCAGGAATATCTCTACCGGATAAGTCGTTGAATTCGGCTTTTTCATTGCCGTACCCGATTTTTTATAATGATGGAAATAGTTCTGCTGAGAAGAAAACTTATTTTGACCAATTGAACAACTTAGACATTACAATAGAAAAAAATATTTTTTATAGGGGTGAATCAGTGTGAGTGATATTCAAAAGGGCCATCAAATAACATTAGCTTTTCAATATATTCAACAAGTATTTAAAGAATGTCAGCGATTAATATTCAAGATTGACAACCAATTGGCTCCTGAATGGGGAAACTTATATGGTAATAGAATAACAAAGGATGTAAGCGCAAGCTTGCAGGAGGCTGATAGATGGATTGTTGAAGCAATTTTCCGTGTTTATCAAAACAATAAAGATAAACTGGTTAATAAATGCATTACAATCACTTTTTGGGGAGATGAAGTGGAACAACCAATTATTACTGCCGGGAAAATTGTATACTCTGATATTGATAAAAGGGATCATTGGGATTTATGGAATATCTGGTTTTATTGGTCTGGTGCAAGTGAAGACAATAACTATGAATTAGATGGCAAAGTTAATCATTTCCAATCCGAAGAATGCAAACATATTGATGAAGCATATGTTTTCAGTTTGCCACTTATTAGTATTACAGACGACGAAGCATTAATTGAAAAGATCATTAAACCGCTAAAAGAGCTTTAAAATTGGCATGGGAGAGGGTGAGATACCAGATGGAACTAACAGATAATATACGGGCTGTTCTTGAATTCTATTCTTCTCTCGGTAATCATCAAGCCTTCTGTGAATTAAAACACTACAATGGTAATACCGAGGAATATATTTATTCCCGACTGGAGAGAGCAGCCTTTGACCAGCGTGATGGGAACAATGTTGCTGCCTTTTCAAGATATGCCATATGGGCAGATGATGTAAGGTATCTTATAAAAAGTGCTATAGAATCGATTAATGCTCAGGATAAAGAAAGGGCTGTTGAAGAACTTACACTTGCGTTGAATGTTTTGGGTGCGTTTGTAGATATCCAGAATATGTTTGACGCTCAGCCTGGAAGAATGCAGTTTGAAAAACCTGAACAGATTTTAAAGGAGTATAAGGAGTTTAAAAAACTATAGATATAGTTTGCAGTATAATTTTATTGGAAAGATGAAACGGGGTGTTCTAAATGCTTGATAAAGCTATTCGTATCGCAGCTAAGGCGCATGAAGGACAGTTGGACAAGGCTGGGCAGCCATATATACTTCACCCGCTGCGGGTCATGTTTATGCGAAGGAATGAAACGGAAAGAATTTGTGCAGTGTTACATGATACTATTGAGGATTCAGATATTACTATTGAATATTTGAGAAAAGAAGGTTTTTCTGAAGGAGTTCTGATTGCATTAGATGCTCTGACAAAGCGTGAGAATGAAAACTATGATGATTTCATTGGCAGGGTTCTTGAGAATAAAACAGCCTGTAAAGTTAAGTTGGCAGATTTAAGTGATAACATGGATTTATCCCGTATTTCAAATCCTACCCAAGAAGATTATCAAAGAGTAGAAAAATATCGTAAAGCAGCAGACAGGATATTAATGACTATGGATTCTGAGGGTGATGATGAGTATAAAGCCATTAAGGAGATTGAAATAAACGGCTGTGTTTCAGTTCCTCAAAGCTGTTCAGAGGATGAGTTCCTACAAAAGTTTATCGATTTTATTGAAAATAATTATTGGTCATTTGGCGGTGGAGTAAAAGAAATTAATGAGAAGCAGTAGAGATTGGCTCCATAGAGGGCCTATTTTTATTGGTTATCTAAAGTCATTATTTTCAACATTTTATCTATATGTATAGTAAAATGTAAAATTTTATGATATTATTTATGTTGGTAAAATTTAGATTAGCGGGGTGTATGTGTTTTGGAAAACAATAATGTTGCTTTAGCGAGGGAAAAAGTATTAACCAATATGACTGATAATTTAGCAATGCTAAGAACCAAGTTAGGGTTAACACAAGTGCAACTGGCTAACTTAATTGGAGTTTCAAGACACACCATCATGCAAGTCGAGAATAAAAAAGCCAAGTTATCATGGAACACTTTCCTGAGTTTGTTGTTGGTATTTATTAAAAATCCTGAAACTGATAGGTTACTTAATATACTTGAGATATATACGGATGAACTTAACAACGAATTAAAACTAAGATTATAAAGAAATTCTTGAAGAACCCCATTATATGTCTATCTTGGCAGATATAATGATATTGAGCGTGTAAATAGGTTGGTGAAAGATTTGAACTTAGGAATTGATTATAATGGGAATAAAGGTTTTAGATTGCTGAGCATTTATGAGAGGCTAAATAAAGGCGAAGCTATAGAAAAAGCGCAGCTTGCGGACTTTTTTGGTGTTACTCAAAAAACAATACAGAGAGATATTGATGATCTTCGTGCATATTTAGCGGAGACACATATGACAGAAAATGAGGTTGCAATAAAGTATGATAAGACTAGGAATGTTTATTACCTTGTTCGTTTTGAGAGAGAATGGCTCACTAATGAAGAGGTTATGGCACTATGTAAGATTCTATTGGAAAGCCGTGCTTTCTGTAAAGAAGAACTCAATGGCCTTATCAGTAAGTTATTAACACAGGTTGTGCCAAATGATCGTAAAAAGATTGAGAACATGATAAGAAATGAGCTGCATCACTATGTGCCATTACAGCATAAAAAACACCTGTTTTCCATTCTGTGGGAGCTATCACAGTTTATAACCAATAATGAGATAATACAGTTTGATTATACTCGTCAAGACGGTATTACAAAGGAAAGATTAGTAAAGCCAGTAGCTGTATTGTTTTCAGAATACTATTTTTATCTAATAGCTTTTATGGCAGATGGAAGTAAGGATTTCCCTACCACTTTTCGTATAGACCGAATTACAGATTTGAAGGGTATAAAACAGCATTTTAATATCCCATACAAAGACAAGTTCAATGATGGAGAGTTCCGAAAAAGAGTTCAGTTTATGTACTCCGGAGAACTTATGAAAATCCAGTTTAAGTTTTGGGGTCATTCTTTGGAAGCAGTATTGGATCGTCTGCCAACAGCGAAGATTATTGCAGAAGATGGAGAGAAAAAAATTATCGAAGCTGAGGTTTTTGGCATGGGTATAAAAATGTGGTTGTTAAGCCAGAGTGATAACTTGGAAGTGATTAAACCTCAAAGCTTTAGAGAAGAAATCATGTTGAACATAAAGAAAATGTATGAAATTTATGGCTGCGAGTATTAGTGCAGGATATTTGTTTAAAGGAAGTGATTGGATGGAAGAGAAAAAAAAGAAGAATGATGGGTTGAGAGATGCGGCACTTGGAGTTGGTGCGCAAGATGTTGTTGATAAATTTGGAAGTGCCTCAGCAGAATACATAAAAGGATATAAAGGGTCTGTTGATGAAGCAGGAAATATTATATCAAAAGGACTTAGACATATATCGGAATCTAAAGTGAACCCTGATTTTGAGTATCAAAATCTGAAGCAGCAGGCTGGTTTCTCGGCAGAAAGGCATTTTGTAAGCAAAGAGAATGCTGAAAACATTATTAAGGGTAGAGATATTAGGTATAGTCGCTCAAACGATGTGGGTTTAGGGAATGACCAAAGGATTGATGTTCTTGCTGTAGATATTGATGGAAATCCAATCACAGTTAATGGACAGCCCTTGTGGAGTGCACAGATGAAATTTTGTGGTAAATATGAAACACCACAAGAAATTAAAGAAAGCTCAGAAAAATTGGCAAAAGAGCTTGCCGGAGATAAATGGGCTAAATACAGAGGAAACAAGGTTTTAGTTCCTTCTGAACAATATGAGCATGTAAAAAAGTATGCAACCGAAGAAGCTCAAAAACTCCATGAAAAAGCAGCTGAATTTAGACAAAACGGGAATTTTGAAAAAGCGGAGTTGTTGGAACAAAATGCACGGAAGTTTGAACAGGTTGCAGAAGATGTTCAAAATAGCGGGATTAGTAGTAAAGAAGCAATGTTTCTCAGAGAACATGCCAAGTTAGCTACAGCAAAGTATGTGGCTGAAACAGCTAATCGTGCCGGTATTGAACAAGCAAAAACCGGTGCTGTAATTTCAGCTACAATTTCTGTTTCACAAAACATTATCAGTGTAATAAGAGGTGAAAAAGAGATTAAAGAAGCTTTAAAAGATACAGCAATAGATACAGCTAAAGGAGCTGGTACCAGTTACATAATAGGAGCAGGGGGAGCTGCTATAAAAGGAGTTATGCAGACAAGCAGCAACAGTATATTTCAAAATCTTTCAAAAACCAATATGCCCGCTATGATAGCTACGGTATCCCTTCAAGTCGGAAAATCAATTGTTCGTTATGCAAAAGGTGAAATCAATGAAGTTGAGCTTGTAGAGGAGCTTGGTGAAAAAGGGACAGGAATGATGGCAGCAAGCTGGGGTGCAGCAATCGGCACAGCAATATTCCCTGGAGTTGGAACGGTTATTGGTGGAATGATTGGATATATGACATCTTCCACCATATATAAATCAGCTATACAGGTGCTTCAGGAGGAGAGAGTTTCAATTGAAAGAAGAAACAAGATTCATGCATTAACAGAAGCCGCATTAGAAGCTATGAACAAACAAAGAAGAGAATTAAGTATACTAATTGATAACCATTATAAAAATAGGCAAATTCTTTTTGAACAAAGTTTTGAAATGATTGAAAAATCAACTGAAAGTAATAATCTTGAGTTGTTTACTACGGCATTAAATAATATTGCATTAGAGATGGGTAAAGCATTGCAATTTAAGGATTTTAATGAGTTTGACACATTTATGCGTAATAAAAACATGGCACTCGAATTCTAAAAAAATTAAATTAATATAAAAGGAGATTGATGGACATGCCTATACCATTTATTGTTGGAGGAATTGCTGTTGCTGCAGCTATTACAGGGGTAAAGAAAGGAATAGATGCAAAGAATGATATGAATGAAGCTAATGAAGTTAATGAAGCGGCAAAAGCAATGGCTAAAGAAGCTGAAGAGTTTATAACGATGGCAAAGGATAAGACAAAAGGAGCAATCGAGGCTTTAGGTCAAGAGAAGATACGTATACTTTCAACTTCTGTTAATGATTTTGTTATGAATTTTGAGAAAATAAAGAATATTAACTTGAAAAATAGTCAAGGGATTGAAGAACTGAAGAATTTTAATCCATCAAGTGAAGGATTTAAACAACTTAAAGAGGCGGCATATGAAGCAAAACAAATAGCTATCAATGGCCTTGCAGCTATTGGGTCTGGGGCATTACTGGCATATGGTACATACAGTGTCGTGATGAGTGGATTAGGTGGATTAATAGTTACAGCTACAACTGGTACTGCCTTGGGAACTCTGTCTGGTGCAGCAGCAGTCAATGCCACTCTTGCATGGCTTGGTGGGGGTGCGCTTGCAGCTGGTGGATTTGGAATGATGGGGGGCATGATTGTTCTTGGTGGTATTGTTGCGGGACCAGCACTTGCAATTGGAGGAGCTATTTTTGCCAGCCAAGCTCGTAAAGCTTTGAATGATTCTTATGGTAATTATGACAAAGCAAAAGCTTTTAAAGCTCAAGCTAAGAATATAGGTGTGGCTTTAAAGGCAATATTTACACGGGCAGGACAGCTTACAGAATTGTTGCAAAAGCTTGATTCTTACTTTGTAGAATACATCTCAAAAATGGCAGATACAATCAATCATAAAGGAACGGATTGGGAGAAGTATAATTTAGCTGAACAGCAAGACATTTATAAGTGTGTACAGCTTGCTCAAACAATTAAAGCCGTTCTGGACACATCGTTACTTAAACAGAATGGTGAACTTGAGGAGGCAACTGCACAAGTGTTAGAAAACGGAAACAAATACTTGCAGATGATAGGCCAGGTGTAGAGGGTGTTTATTTGTGAAAGATGTGGTTTGTGTTGTAAGGCTGTGAGCAGAAGCGATCTTTATAAGCATTTAGATAGAGGAGATGGAGTTTGCATATATTTTGATTGTAGTACAAAATTATGCAGTATTTATGATGAACGACCTATCATTTGTAGAATTGATGACTATTATGAGAAATTTTATAGAAATGATTTTACGTTACAGGAATTTTATGAAGAAAACTATAAAGCTTGCGAGAACTTAAAAAAAATGGAGGATATAAAAATGAGCGATATTAAATCAGCTTTAAAGGGGAAATTCGAAGAAATATTTGGTTATGCACCTGGAGATGATTATGCTCCACGTGTAAGCAATGCTAGAGAAATAATTTGTCAAGGAAAGTATAGAAAAGATGATTTGATAGATATAACTGACACCAGTATTTCAAGCAATGGTAAGTCCGGATTAGTACTTACAGTGGACTCTGTCTGTGTTAAGGATTCTGCAAATAGCACTTCTAAATTTATTGCACGTTATGAAGATATTGATTATACATATATGAATGAAGACCGATTTCTGGGAATGGATATAACGGCACTTGAGCTGAACATGAAATATGGAGCAAAATACAGAATAAGTATTGATGCAATAAATAAAGAGAAACTAATGGAATTCATAGATTATGCAATTTCCTTATACCAAGAGGATGAAAAATTAGAATGGTAATTTAAAAAATTTATTGGAGGGATTTTCATGCTATTAAAGTATTTATCAAAACCAGAACAGGAGTTATTTTTAGAATTATGTAACTTTGCTGCCAATATAGATAATGATTATTCTGAGCAGGAGAAGAATTACATACAAGAATATCGTCAGGAGATGGCTCTTGATGAAAATGCTTATACTATTAAAAGATTAGAATACGATGAAATTGTTAAAAAGATTCTTGAAATAAGCACACCGGAAAGCATCAGAAGAATTATAATCGAATTGATTGCACTCTTAAAATCTGATGGTATACTCCATTCACAAGAGAATAATTTGATTGCAAAATTGCAAGAGGATTTTAAGTTAAGTAGTGATATCCTCAAAGAAATATATGAGTCACTGGAAAATTTAGAAAATGCTTATGCAAAGATATTTGCAATAGTAAATGGAAACTAAGCATGAATGAGATTTCATTGTTAATCTCTGTTTCTAATAAGCTTTTACTCGTCTTTGCTTAACATTCTGACAATAGAGATTAAAAAAAGGGAGTAACAGCAGATTTGAAATGTTGTTACGGAAGGATCTATGGTATTTTTAGAGCCTTTTCTTTACTTTTGTTCATATGTATTAAGTAGAAAATATTGAATGGAAAGAATTAATGATAAAGAATAAAACTCGTTTTGGATTGAAAAAGTTAAAGTAGAAAATGGTGGTAGGTATTTTGTAGCTGAATTGCTTCCATGACCATTTGGAGGATTACTTGATAAAGGGAATTGTATCAACAACAGATAGACTTTGTTATATATCCGGATTGAAATATAAAAAAGCTGTGGAGGTTTTCGATTTTATTTTCTATTATCAAGATATTTAATGGATTTTTGAGATTTTTCCTATGGAAATGACAAATGAAAGGAATATTTAATTGATGATTGAATTAGATCAGGTTAATACGTGGACTGTACAAATATTAAAGATTTTAGAAAATAGGGCTTCCTTTATTAAAGATGAGAGGGAACGTGAAGAACAATCCTTATGTGATGGCTCATACATATTAAATAAAATAGGGTAAATATTAAAACTGTCGACATTTTAATGAGGCCATCAGTTTTGTTATGATACTTATGAGAGATAAGCAATATCTACCGCAACCACATCGCTCTTGTAGTTGGTGGTGTCAAATAGAAAACAGAGCTTTTCAATGAAGAAAATACTCTGTTTATTTTTTTAGAAAATCAGATTTTGGGTCATAAACAGTTCTAAATTGGTATCCTCTTGAATTCATAGAAGCCATTTTTAGGGCGATTAAATTTATGTCGGTATAAAGTATCCGTGCTATTTGTTCAATATCGTAACCTTCATGTGCATAAGAAAAAATAGCATCATCCGGTAGAAGAATCTCTGATGCGAATAGATTAGCTTCATATTCAGGACGGCTTTTCATATCATACAGCATGAATTCCTGCAAACACACCCTCCTAGCCAAATCCCTATGTAATAAGTCGTGCCCTAACTCATGAGCACAAACCAACTTTTTTATGTAATCATCAAGTTTTTCATTGATGACTGCAAAACGGTTCCGTTTAAGATATTTGTACATTCCTTTGAGATGCCCTAAATCAGCATAAAAAATTTCAACTCCAATAGCTTTACATAGTTCAAAAGGATCTCTCGTATCATAACGCTTGATTAACCCGGAAGCAACCGATTGAATATAGTCTTTGTTCGGCATACGTGATTCACCCCCTTAGTATCCCCATTATACCAAATAATGTGTACTATAAAACGGACAGTAACCTATTCATCAGACTCTTTTCGGTACTTCTTAGGGGTATATTTCTTATTATTGTCCTTGGCTCTCCAGTACATCTCAGTGATAGCTCTAAAAACTTTGTCTTTATCCTCTTCATTTAATTCCCCACCGGCAAAAAGGCCGCCTAACTCATCAACTAATTTTTGAGCATCTTTTTTGCCACGGGTGCCGTATTTTTCAGATGCTTCCTGAATGAAATTATCTTCTTCCTTCATTAGTTCTTCTATTGTTGTATTCAATGCCTTGCAGAGCTTGTTTAAAATTGCTACATCTTTTGGGTATCTTTGGTTGCTCTCATAATTTTGAATAGATCGTAAGGAAAGCCCTGCTTTATTTGCTAATTCTTGTTGACTCATTCCTGCCGAAGTTCTCAGTTCTTTAATTTTATCACCAAACAACATGATATTGGCTCCTTCCTAAGCAATACGTTTTTATATGATCGATATGCAACATCGTACACAATAATTCTATTGACAAACGAAAATATGTTCGTGTATAATTTGGATATACGATATGCAACTTCGTTCGTTATATATGTTACACTTGATTGAAACAGATGTCAATATGAAAATTAAGGAAGGACAGATGCTATGCGTAAAGAGAGCAAAGTAATGAAACAATGCGCACTAATGTATAAAGGATTAAATATAGAGCGCACTACGGTTCTACATAAAACAAAACTGCTTCTTAAAATATATCGTCCGGTCGTGTGGTCAACATCAAATAGAGCCTATCAAATATGTGAGAGTGCCGAATGTTATTGCGGTAAAAATTTGGAGAGAGCATTAGAGTACCTGGCTAATTTTGCGCCTGAAACTGAACAAAATAGGTTTTCAGAAAATGTACGATCCTTATTTGAAACACATTGGCTCATTTCATTGATTGATTCCACAATGAATAAAATTTATGAATATCCTGATAACGGGAAGATGTATCATGAAATATTAAGTAAGCAATATTTGACGGTTTCCAAATACTCAGAGCAGGAAATGCTTGAATTATTAAATATGGAGCGTAGTACATATTACGATAAAAAAAGGGAAGCGATTGATTTATTTGCTATTTGCCTTTGGGGCTATACTATTCCATCAATGAGAGGAATTTTTGCTGCAATCGAAGGAGGAAGTGAGATACCGAGCTTTTTTCACTGTTTGGACAACCCCGACTTAATCCCGACTAACTTCCGACAAAGTTCCGATTAAATCCCTACTGCTTTCCGACTTCCAACATGTTACACTGTTTATGCTGGTGAATTATGGCATAAATTAAATCGAATATAGAAGCATACAGCCTCAATTTCCATTGGATTTTGGGGCTTTTTTCATGCCTTTTTCATCAGTTAATATGGCGGCGATTAAGGCCGGAGGTGATTAAGTTCACTTCCGGCCTTTTTTCATGCCCGGAAACAGGAGAAGGTTGCATGAAAAGGCTGGGAACTTACAGGTCTTATTTTCTTATAAAGCATGAGCATTCCTTAAAACAAAAAGACGTGTTTTTAGACGTTTTTGTATTAAAGGCATACTTCGGGAATTTTGGAGGTGCCTTTATGAAGACCTGTATCTATAGCACAAGTCGGTGGGAAACATTTATCGCCCGTTATCCATGACTTTCAAATTTCGTTTGAACATTCATCAAAACGAAATTTGGAGGTTAAGAAAATGGATAAGAAAAAGAAGTTTTTTATACGCATTGATAATCACGTAGAGCAGGTAACAGAAGAAGTCTACAGAGAGTATTTCAAAATGCTCCGAAGAGAGCGCTATTTAGAAGAACGGGATTTGGCACATGGCAGGTTCTTGTATTCACAGCTTGATAATGTCTATGAGGATATTCTGGGAGAAGAAATGCTAGTTGATAGGCTTACAGAGGATCTTTGCGATTCCATTGTCACCAAAATCATGATTGAAAAATTAAAGGAATGTTTATCCCTTTTGTCTGATGATGAACTGAATTTAATCACCCAGTTATTTTATGAAGAAAAAAGTCAGCGACAGCTATCAGAGGAAAGTGGCATACCAGTAATGACCATAAGTGATCGAAAGAACAGAATCCTAAAGAAGCTAAAAAAATATATGGAAAATAAAAAATAATTCCGTACACCCCCCTCACTTTTCCGGCTTAGAAGTGAGGGGGTAATTTTTTACTCTCCTTATGCTCCTTGAAAACTGAACATACGGTATATCAGGAAAACCACCTTTGTAGCCAGAAATGGCAAGCAACGAAAGCGGAGCGCCATGACCGTCCTGGACGCGAGCGAACACCTCCGGCTTGAAATAGCCAGTGGAATGGCTAATTGCGATGACCGGCAAAGGGATAAATAATGATACTTCTGCCTTGAACGCCTCACCGCATTGGGCAGCCCGCAACGAATGACGGGATAACGCTCATTTGGCTTGAGAACTTATAGCCATGTCAGCTTATATGATGTTTTCCAAAGACAAACTGATATATCCCCTCAGTTGTATCAGGGGCGTTGAGAACAAATATGATACACACCAATTCTACTGTTCAAACGAATTGCTTGACAGCAGAAACTATGCGGTGGCCTGTACGAAAGCTGATTATTCAAAATCGCTCAAATAGTAGTACAGGCCACCGTATCATTGTGCTATCAAGTATCCCACATAATACGAAGGAGAGGAAAATTATGTTTGAGATAAAAACGACAGACGAATCGATAATGCAACAATATCTCAAAAAGCATGGAAACAGAAACGAATTTCGTTATCTTTTTACATTTGATAAAAACTACATTTTCATGGTGAAAGAAAATAGAAGCATAAATACCTACTATGTAATTTGCTTGATGAGAAATTGTATGGTTGCTATTGCTAAAAGCAAGCAAGTTTATTCTGATGATATAAAAAAGAAACTAATAGAGAAGTTTATTGCTACACCTGCTTATCAAGTCACACTTCCTGAAAACCCGAATGCCATGATTGAATTTATCTTCAAAAAACTGATGGCAGCAAGCGGATTTACAATCAGGGAAAATCAAATTGAGCTATCTAAAATGATGTATGAAGGAATTAAGCAGAATCATATTGCTATTTGCGAAGCAGAGGTTGGAACGGGAAAAACCTATGCTTACATAGTTGCTTGTGTTGTTTATGCTCTTTATGAAAGACAAAAGCGTAGCAAAGCAGGTATACTTACATATTTGGACAATGAATACTGCTCTGTCCCTTGTGTTATATCAACATCCAGTATTGATTTGCAAAATGCCATTGTTCGCACTTATGTCCCAATCTTATCTGATATATTGCTGAAGAATAAGGTGATTGATCGTCCTTTAAGTGCAGTTTTAAGAAAGGGGAAAGAACATTACTTTTGTCAGATGCGATACGACCGGTTAACGAGTTATTTAAAGAGTAGTCAAAAAGCTGTGGACAGAGAACTGCTTTATAAATTGTCCGCATTAAAGATACCGGATTACGGAATTGATTTGGATGAATACAAAGGGTTGAAAAACCATATAGTTCAAAAAATCAATGTGCCCAAAGCCTGTGAAATTTCCTGCCCTTACTATAAGGAATGCCAATATATCAAGCATATGGATTATGCGAGATCATCAATTCATGACTTTCAGGTATGTAACCATAATTATTACTTGGCAGATACAATGAAACGTGCCAAAGGGAAGCATACGCTTATTCCGGAACACTCAGTAGCAATTATTGATGAGGCTCATAAATTGCCGGATGCAGCTATGCAAATATTTGGGAAGAGATTTTCAAGTGAAGATATAACGATCATGACCAATGTGCTAAAAAGCAATCTAAAAGGTAATAAGGCATATTTACAGATAGCAAAAATGAAGTTAGACAGTTTATCTGTTCTGAGGACGAGATTTTTTAGAAGCCTAGTTTCAAAAATTAACCTGGATGCTGTAGATGATGAAACATCACAAATTGGTATATTCATAGGGCACTTTGAAAAAATGCTGCTCTTGGAGATGTTAAAAATCATTGAAAATATTCAGGAATATTGTGCGGTGGATATTTCAAAGAGCAGGACATTAGAGATTATGTTTTTGGAAGCAAAAGAACAGATTGAAACTTTTTTCCGGACAGAGAATATCATTTATTGGCTTGAAAACCCTTTGAGCGACAAATTGGTTTCTATCTGCTGCATCCCAACAGATTTAGAGGATCAATTGCACAAAGTACTATGGAAAAACGGAATCCCAAAGATTTTGACTTCCGGAACATTATCAGATGATAGAGGCTTTACCTACTTCAAAAGCAATGCGGGAATAGATAAGGTCAATAAAAATTTTATCAGTGAGATGAGCTGTCGTTCTCCATTTGACTATAAAAATAATGCATTGCTTTATGTCAGTGAAAACGTACCATTTCCTGATAAACAATGCAATGAGTATATTGAGGCTTTAGCTGATGAAATTATAAGGATTGTGGATGCAGCCTATGGGCATACAGTGATTTTGTTTACTTCCTACTCTTTATTATCAAGAGTATATGAATTGGCGAGACACAGAATCAAATATCCGGTCCTGAAAATGGATAAAAGTGAGAAGAACATTGTTGAAGCTTTTAAAAACAGCGGAAACAGTGTTCTTTTTGCTACAGGCTCATTTTGGGAAGGTGTTGACTGTCCCGGAGATATTCTATCTTCACTTATTATCGTCAACTTGCCGTTTCCAACACCGACACCGATTTTGGAACATAGGAAGAAACAGTATGCGGAGTTGAAAGAGTTTATAGAATTTATTATTTTTCCTGAAATGCTCATTAAGCTAAAGCAAGGTATGGGGCGCTTGATTCGATGTGAAACTGATACCGGTCTCATTGCCATTTTAGATTTCAGGATCAGTAAAAAAGGAAAGTACCGCAAGAGGGTGCTTGGTGCCCTATCAGACTATAGGGTGACAGATTCTCTTGATGAGGTAAAAGCATTTTTCCGTAAAGTAAAAAGAAAAGAATATTTTTATCAAGATTGAGTGAGCGGTTATGGGAATAGCTGCTCGCTTTTTTTGAAAGGAGCGGTTTCATGAATACAGCCATGACCATAACGGACATGAAAAATATAGATATACGTACAGTTGATCCATCCACCTTAGTAGATATTAAAACAGTCAAAGTCAATACGGATTTACCGGTGGAAGAACGAAAGAAAGATTTTATCAGACAAGTGAAAAATCCTTACTGCTTCAGATGTGGCAAGGTTGTGGTTAAGATGAGTTTCGCTGATACAACAGCAACATTAGAAGACAGGTTGGAGAATTACTTTAGAAGCTTATAGAACAGTAGAAGGCAAAACTTTACAAATTGGCGCTTCGGAAATCTGGACGCGCAGTTAATTTTATGCTAAGCTTTTATTGGACTATAATCAGTGAAGCCTAATGTGTTTAAAGTTTTGCTAATACTTTAAACAAACAGGAGGCTTTACTCATGGAATTTTTAAAAGATAACAAAACCTATAATGCTGCTATTTATGTAAGACTCTCAAGAGATGATGGAGATAAAGAAGAAAGTGACAGCATTTCAAACCAAAAGGAACTAATTCGTGAATATTTAAGGTCAAAGTCAGAAATCCAAATTGCTTCTGTGCACGTAGATGATGGATATAGTGGCGTTGACTTTAATCGGCCTGCCTTTTTAGAAATGATGGAAGAGATTAAGGCAGGGAAGGTAAACTGTGTTGTCGTAAAAGACCTTTCACGTTTTGGCAGAAACTATATTGAGTCAGGGAAATATATTCAAAAGATATTTCCTTTTCTTGGTGTGCGTTTCATTGCGATCAATGATAATTATGATAGTGCGGAAGGTTCAAATATTACCGATAACATCATGATTCCATTTAAAAATCTAATAAACGACTCATATTGCAGAGATTCCTCAATTAAAATAAGGAGCCAACTTGAAATCAAACGTAAAAAGGGTGATTTTATTGGCTCTTTTGCTGCTTACGGCTATAAGAAAGCTGAGAATAATAAGAATAAGCTGGAAATAGACGAATATGCAGCTCAAGTTGTCCGTGACATTTTCAAGTGGAAACTTGAGGGGATGAGCCAGCAGGGGATAGCCAACCGACTAAATGAAATGGGCATCCTGTCCCCTATGGAATATAAACGCTCATTGGGAGAAAGGTACAAAACAACCTTTAAAGTAAAACAGCAGGCTCTCTGGTCTGCCGTTGCAGTCAGACGAATCTTAACAAATGAATTGTATATCGGTGTGTTGGAGCAGGGAAAAAGAACCACTCCGAATTACAAAATAAAAACGAGAGTTGAACGTCCTAAAGAAGAGTGGGTGCGAGTGGAAAATGCACATGAGCCTATAATATCAAAAGAGCTATTTACCACAGTAAATGGTTTATTGCTCCATGACACTCGGATTGCCCCTGCTGAGGAAACCGTATATCTTTTTTCAGGTATTATTGTCTGCGGGGATTGTAAAGAAAATATGATCCGCAAGACGGTTCCTGCTAATGGGAAAAAATATTACTACTACACTTGTTCTACCAACCGAAATGATAAAAATAGTTGCACTACCCATAATATCAGTGAAAAGGCATTTGAAGAAGCTGTTTTGGTGGCTTTAAATGTACATATACGCAGTATTCTTGATATTGAACGTATTCTAACATATATCGATACACTACCTTACAAGCAAGAAGAAATATTGAAATTGGATGCTCAAATTGTCAAGGCACAAGAGGAAATAGAAAAGATTCAAAAGTATAAGCTGACATCATACGAACACTTTGTAGATAAAGTAATCACCAAAGAAGAATACCGAAACCATGTCAGCAGATATAATGCTAAAATTCAAAAGGCAGAAAAGCTTATACTAAAGCGTAAACAAGAGATTGAAGATATTATAAACAATAAGACGCCAACTAACTTATGGATTGAGAATTTTAAGCAGTACCAAAACATTGAGCAGCTTACACGAAAAGTAGTTGTGTCATTGATGGAGAAAATATATGTATATGAAAATGGGAAAATCGATATTCATTTTAAACATCAAGCGGAATATGAAAGTGCTATTCGTTTTATAGAAAGCGCCAGCAAATCAGACTCCTTTGATGCGAGTGTTGCGTTTAAGGAGGCGATTTAATCATGGCAAGAAAAAGCAGAAGACAGTCTGTGATCGCACAAAAAGAAACGGTAACACAGGAGAAGGTTTTTAAAACAGGACTGTATGTCCGTCTTTCTATTGAGGATGTGCGTGACAGAAAAGATAGTGATTCCATTGAAAATCAGACATATTTGTTGAAACAATTCGTTGAGGAAAGGCCATTTTTGCAGATTTACTCAATATATACGGACAACGGAGAAAAAGGAACGAATTTTGACCGTCCTGAATTTAACAGGCTTATGGACGATGTTAAAGCAGGCAGAGTGAACTGCATTGTGGTAAAAGACCTCTCGCGCTTTGGCAGAGATTATCTTGAAACCGGAAACTATCTTGAAAAGATTTTTCCGTTTCTTGGAGTCCGTTTTATATCTATCAATGATAATTATGACAGCTTTAACCCTGAAAACAGTAATGAAGGCTTGATTATTTCTTTGAAAAATCTTTTGAATGATGTTTATACAAAGGACATATCCAAGAAAATCATCTCTACCTTCAGAGAAAGACAGTCGAAGGGTGAATTTTTAGGTGCACACGTGCCTTATGGATACAGCAGGCCGGATGACGGCACTTATAAACTTGTAGTTGACGAGGAAGCTGCTTTAGTCATTCGGCAAATCTACCAGTGGAAAGTAGAAGGGCTGAGCGATACTGCAATAGCTCGTCGCTTAAATGATATGGGAATACCTTCTCCAAGCAAGTACAAATATTTAAAGGGCGAGTGGAAAAATGCCCGTTATAATAACAATATCTGGCAGCGTCAGGCAATTAAAGCTATAACAGAGAATGAAGTATATTTAGGACACAAGATATATGGCAAAATTCAGGCATCCCTTTATGAAGGCAAGCGAAAATCAAGAGTGCCAAGAGATGAATGGACAATTATTGAAAACGACCATGAACCGATTATCGATCAAGAAACTTTTGATATTGTCCATGCTAGACGATTGGAAGTATATAAAGAATTTACTGAACGCTTAGAGCAAAACAAGCATTTTGAAAATACTGAGAATATTTTTAAGGATATTGCTATTTGCGGAGATTGCAAATGTAAACTTGTTCGCAGGAGAAGGATTAAAAATGATGAGCTTTATTATTATTTTTCATGCACTACTTACGAAACAAATAGTGGTTATAAATGCACGAGAAAGCATATAGTAGAAACTGATATGATTAAAGCAGTATATGCTGCTATTCGCAGTCAAATAGATATGGTTGCATCGGTGGATGATATTCTGAGAAAAGTAAATTCCGATGCGAGTTATGAGAATAGGAAAGACAACTTGGCTAATGAAATCAGAAAGGTTAAAGCACAAATTGAAAGGCTGCCTTCCTTGCGAAGTTCTCTTTATGATGATTATATTGAACAACTGCTTACTGAACAGGAGTATCTATATGCAAAAATTAAGTATGAGAAAGATGAAGTTGCATTAAAAGACAGACTAAATGAATTGTTGTTACAACAGAAGAAGTATGATCAAACATATTCCTATGAAAACCAGTGGTTATCTTCTTTTAGAGCATTCCGAGATGAAAAAGAATTAACTAAAGAAATGGTTGCAGCCCTCATAGAAACTGTGGAACTGTATGCCGATAGGAGTATACAGATCAATTTTAAGTTTAAAGACGAATATGAGGAATTACTTGATTATCTTAACACTATAGAAGATGAGGTGAAGCCTGATGAACAAGAATGTCTCAGTAGCTATGTACATTAGGCTTTCCAATGAGGATGCGGACATTTCAAAAAATGATGCAAAAATTGAAAGCAACAGCGTTAGTAATCAGCGTGATCTGTTGATGGATTTTATAAGTCGCCATCCTGATTTGGCAGATTCAAACATCTTGGAGTTTTGCGATGACGGCTACAGCGGTACGAATTTTGAACGTCCGGCAGTACAGCAGTTGTTAACCAAAGTAAGGCAAGGAGAAATTAACTGTATTGTGGTAAAAGATTTTTCACGATTTGGCAGAAACTACTTGGAGTTAGGGGATTATCTGGAGCAAGTATTTCCGTTTTTAGGAGTTCGATTTATATCTGTAAATGACGGATATGACAGTGCAAAAGATAATGGTATAACGGCAGGCCTTGATATTGGGTTGAAGAACCTTATCTACGACCTTTACAGTAAAGACCTATCAAAGAAAGTAAAGACAGCTAAAACAGCTAAAATGAAAAAGGGCGAGTATATTGGTTCTTTCGCTCCATTTGGGTATCTCAAAGCGAAGGATAAGAAAAATGCAATTGTTGTTGATGAGGAAGCTGCAGTTGTTGTTAAGCGAATCTTTCAATTGGCAGCCGAGGGGAACAATACAAGTGCGATCGCTAAAATACTCAATGCAGATGGAGTACCTTCACCTGCAAGGCACTACCAAAAAAATCATAATAACAAAAAGTGGAGAAAAGCCAAAGGAGATTTGGTTTGGCAAACTATGGCTGTCTTAAAAATCCTTAAAGATGAAACTTACACAGGAAAGACAATCAACCATAAGAGGGAAAAGCCTGACGTTAACAGTATGAGTACGGTGGCTGTTCCGAGGGAACAATGGATAGTGGTTCCAGATACGCATGAGGCTATAATAAGCGAAGAATTGTATTTGGAAGCTCAGAAGGTGATTCGTAAGATATCCAAACGTAAAGAGTACAAGATTGATAATACAAGAGTTCTTTATGGTAAAGTAAAATGCGGTATTTGTAAGAAGAACCTTCAACGCTCACATACAAAGGTGCCTTATTATATTTGTAAGAGCAACTATTTTGATGAAAACAGCCTTTGCTATCATGGAAGAACAGAGGAGCCAATGATTCTGGAAGTGCTATTGGAAGCAATACGGCAACAGGCTCAAATAGCCAACAAAGCAGAAAAGCTTGTACTTAAGGAAAAAGAAAAATCAGAAAGTGAAGTGGCTGATTTATTACAATCTGCAAGGAAAGCTCAGCAACATCTTGAAAGGCTAAATGCTTTAAAAATTGAAGAGTATGAGAAATATTTGGATGGGAAGATCGGAAAAGATGACTATCTGAAGCAGAGAGAAATGTACAATCAAGAGATTGAACAAACATCCTCGCAGATTAGCAAACTGGAAGCCGATTACGAACTTCAAAAACTAAAGAATAAGGAGTCGGAAAACCAATTTATCGAACACTTCAAAAGAAAACAGGAAATCAAAGAACTAAGCAGGGATTTAGTGAAAGAACTTGTTGATTCAATATACGTGTTCGGTGAAAATCAGATTGAGATTGTGTGGAACTTTGCTGATGATTATAAAAAAATATTGGAGATGTTATAATGAAGAAAGTATGGATCTACAGCAGGATTGCTAATGCTGAAAATTTAAATGATGTTTATCTGATTGGGCAAGAAAGATCGTTAAAGAAATTGGCCGAGCAACATTGTTTTAGCATAGTTGGATATTCAAAAGATATTGGCAGTGGGCTGAATCTCAATAGGAAAGGACTCAAGGAAATTGAGAATGCCATATCTGTAAATGCGATTGATACCGTTATTGTAAAAGATATGAGCAGGATTGGCAGAAATGTTTTTGATGTTCTTTCTCTTTTAAGAGAATGGAAGGAGCAAGGTATTGAATTGCTTACGGCAGATGAATTATAGAAATATCAATAAACCAAAGCAAAGGACGGATGATTCTTAATAATCTTAAACCGGGTGGTTTCGTTGAAGAAATCGCTCGGTTCTATTTTTTTATGTGAAAAATTTAAAAATTTTTTAGTTTTTACTTGACACAGGCTGACGAATGTCATCGTGGCAGTGCAAAAGAAGATTCTGCTTGGAGAAAAATACTGGAGTATTTTAAGAATGCCACACAAATTGGCATGACTGCAACTCCAAAAGAAACAAAAGATACCTCAAATATTGAATATTTCGGAGAGCCTATCTTTACTTATTCCTTAAAACAGGGCATTGAAGACGGTTTTTTGGCTCCATATAAAGTTGTGCGTGTAGGCATAGATAAGGATTTGGAAGGCTATCGCCCTATCAAAGGCAAAAAAGATAAATACGGAAATGAAATTGAAGATCGTGAATATAACATCAAAGACTATGACAAGAATTTGGTACTGGAAAAGCGAACCGAGCTTGTTGCAAAACGTGTATCTGACTTCTTAAAGAAGAATAACTCTCGCTTTGCAAAAACAATTTTCTTTTGTGTTGATATTGACCACGCCAATCGTATGGCTCAATCACTTAGAAATGAAAATGCAGATTTAGTGCTGCAAAATCCTAAATATGTTGTACAGATGACAAGTGGCAGCGAAGGTGTTCAGGAATTAGAAAACTTTATGACTGAGGACGAGCCTTACCCTGTACTTGTAACTACCAGCAAATTACTCACAACAGGTGTTGATGCAGATACCGTGAAGTTTATTGTGCTGGATAGCAATATTAACAGCATGACGGAATTCAAACAAATAATTGGACGTGGCACACGAATCAACGAAGAATACGACAAACTCTACTTTACCATTATTGATTTCCGCAATGTGACAAAGCTGTTTGCGGACAAAGACTTTGATGGTGATCCTGTAAAGGTGAAGGAAACAGAAGGCGAAATTCCTACAGAGGAAACAGAAGATGCTTCAGTTGAGGAAACACAGGATAATCTCCCAGAGGAAGAACAAGAAGTCCCACCCGATGTAACATTTGATCCAAATGACGAGGAAACAAAGCCTATCAAATACTATGTGAACGATGTTCCCGTGTCCGTAATCAATGAACGTGTGCAGTATATGGATGTAAGCGGCAAGCTGATTACAGAAAGCCTTGTTGACTATACTAAGAAGAATATCCGAAGTGAGTATTCCACACTGGATGAGTTCTTGCAAATATGGAACAGTGCAGAGAAGAAAACAGTCATCATTGAAGAACTGGAGCAAAAAGGAATTTTTTTTGACGAACTTAAAGAAGAGGTATCAAAAGATTTAGATCCATTCGATTTAATCTGTCACGTCGCTTTTGATATGCCCCCATTAACTCGCAGAGAGCGTGCAAACAACTTGAAAAAGCGTGGTTATTTCGAAAAATATGGCGAAATAGCAAAACAGGTTTTAGAAACTTTGCTTGAAAAATATGCAGATGAAGGGCTTGCAAACTTGGAAAGCTTAGAAGTATTAAAAGTCCCGGATGTCGCCCGTTTCGGTACGCCAGTAGAGATATTAAAACACTTCGGTAACAAAAAAAAATTTATGGAAGCTATTGCAGAACTGGAGAACCAACTGTATGTAGCATAGGAGAATAGGAAATGAGTATATCAGTTACAATCAAATCAGTGCAGGATATCATGCGTCAAGATGCAGGTGTCGACGGAGATGCACAAAGAATATCACAGCTTGTATGGATGCTGTTTTTGAAGGTGTTCGATTCCAAGGAAAAGGAATGGGATGCTTTATCGGATGACTACAAATACATTATCCCCGGCGGCTTGCGCTGGTCTGATTGGGCTGAAAACGACGAAGGCATTACCGGTGATGAACTACTTGATTTTGTAAATAACATACTTTTTAAAACCTTCAAGGATTGGCAGCTCACCGAAAAGAGTGACCCTAAAACATTATTAGTGAAATCTCTTTTCGAGGACAGCTATAACTACATGAAATCCGGTACTCTGATGCGTAGTGTTATCAATAAACTAAATGAAATTGACTTTGACAAAGTATCAGACCGTCACTTGTTCAATGATATTTACGAAAACATACTTAAGGACTTACAAAGTGCAGGCAACTCGGGCGAATACTATACACCTCGTGCAGTTACTCAATTTATGGTGGATATGGTCAACCCACAATTAGGTGAACAGGTGCTTGATTTTGCTTGTGGTACAGGCGGTTTCCTTGTTTGTGCATTAGAACATCTACGCAAGCAGGTAAAGAATATTGAGGACGAAGCAAAACTGCAAACAGCAATTTTGGGTGTAGAAAAAAAGCCACTGCCCCATATGCTTTGCACTACAAACATGATTTTGCATAACATCGACAATCCGCAGATTAAGCACGATAACTCTTTAAGCTATCCTGTAAAGGATATTAAAGTAAAAGACAAGGTGGACATCATTCTGACCAATCCTCCTTTTGGCGGTATTGAGGAAGACGGCATACAGGATAACTTCCCGACACAATTCAAAACCAAGGAAACGGCAGATTTGTTTCTTATTCTGTTGATGTATAGGCTAAAGCAAACAGGTAGAGCCGCAATTGTATTGCCTGACGGCTTTTTGTTTGGAGAGGGTGTAAAAACAGCGATTAAAGAAAAACTGCTGAGCGAGTTTAATCTGCATACCATTGTAAGACTGCCCAACGGTGTATTTGCACCCTATACAGGCATTAACACCAACCTTTTGTTTTTAGAGCGTGGAAGAACAGAGGAAATTTGGTTTTATGAACATCAACTGCCAATAGGATATAAGAACTACACAAAGACAAAGCCCATCAAAATTGATGAATTTGATGCTGAAAAAGCATGGTGGAATGACAGAAAAGAAACAGAATGTGCATGGAAGGTGACCATTGAAGAAATCAAGGTAAGAAATTATAATCTTGATTTTAAAAACCCTGCTACACAGATTGAGAACGAAATTCAATCTCCTCACAAAATTATTAAGAAAACTGCAAAATGCCTATTGAGAAGCACACAAATACTAAATGAGATAGAGGAGATGCTAAAATGATTGAGTTATCATTTCCTACAATCAAGTTAGGAAAATATATTAAAGAAATCAAAACAAAAGTGAAAAACACGGATCTAAACCAAAAAGAATTGACAGTTTACGGTGTTACTAATACAGAAGGAATTACCGTAACCAACAATAAAGCCAGTGATGATCTGGGAAATTATATTGTGTTGGGTGGAAATCAATTTGCATATAACCCATACCGTATCAACATAGGCTCAATTGGGTTATCAGCTTCAGATGTATTTGGTGTTGTAAGCCCTGCATATGTAGTTTTTGAGACAACAGCAGAAATAAGCAGTGAGTTTTTGTTTTATTATCTCAAAAGCACCTTGGGAATTAACTTGATTAAATGGTATGGCGATAGAGGAGGTGTGCGTTCTGCACTTCGGTTTGCAGATTTAAAAAAGCTTGATTTTCCAGATATTAGTTTAGAACAACAGCTCTCTATTCTGGAAAAAGTAAAACAAATTGATGATAGGTTAAGTGAGCTTATCGAAAATTTATCATTAAAAAATATATCTTCTCTCCGTCAATCTATTTTGCAGCAAGCTATCGAGGGTAAACTCTGTCCACAAGATCCAAACGACGAGCCTGCTAGCGTGCTTTTGAAGAAAATTAAGGACGAAAAAGAAAAGCTACTTGCCGAAAAGAAAATCAAAAATCAAAAGGGTTTGCCACCCATTATCGAGGAAGAAAAGCCTTTTGAACTACCACAGGGGTGGGAATGGTGCATATTAAATGATATTGTAGATAATGCAGACTCAGCAATGAAAAGAGGACCATTCGGTAGTGCGTTAGTCAAAGCTTTTTTTGTTCCTAAAGGTGAAAAAACATACAAAGTATATGAACAAAAAAATGCTATTTACGACAATAGCTATATAGGTGATTATTATATATCCGAAGAAAAATATAATTCATTATTGGGATTCAAGGTTGCACCAGGCGATTTAATTATTAGCTGTTCTGGAGTTACTCTAGGAAGAATTTCAAAATTAGCAGATGATTGTGAACCTGGTATTATAAACCAAGCCTTACTTAAGCTTACATTAAACAAAAAGTGTATCATAGATGATTATTTTATAAAGTTATTTAGATCCTTTTGGTTTCAAGGTAAAATATTTGATAAAGCAAAAGGAAGTGCCATTCCTAACATGGTAGGAATGCCAGAACTTAAGAAACTGCTCATCCCCCTCCCACCACTCGTAGAGCAACAACGCATTGTGGAGAAAGTGGACAAGCTGATGGATTTGTGTGATGAGCTGGAACAAGAGGTTTCTAACGCAAAAAAATATGCCTCTCAACTGATTGAGGCAGTGTTGCAAGAAGCATTCAGCGGTAAAACCGAAACCTCAAAGGATAGCATCATCGAGTTAGTGCCCTCTCCACAACCTGCAAAAGAAGTTTTACTTGCTGCTGCCCGTGGTAACATGGGTGAGAACACTTGGAAGAATCTGCAAAAAAGAGCCTTGGAACTGGCGAGCGAGGAAATCTAATGGATTGGAAAAGGCGAAAACAAATTGCAAATCTAGTCGACGGAATATTGCAGTGCAATGTCCTTAATCGGCCTCCCATCGATCTAATTAGTGATATAATAAAACAGCGTGGCATAAAATTCGAAGAGAGAGATGAAAATGACGAAGAGTTTTGCGGTGTCTACTTTGTTATTGGAGAAGCCAAAATTATATTTGTCAATTCCAATCTTTATGAGCCACGCAAGAATTTTACCATTGCACATGAATTGGGGCATCATTTTCTGGTACATCCATTGCAGGACGGAGCAATTATCTGCAATAAAGACACAATTTTTGGCGATAATAAACCTGAGCCAGAAAAAGAAGCAGACTACTTTGCAGCCTGCTTCCTCATGCCAAAAAATATGTTGCATCAAAAGAAAACTGAGTTTGAGAAGAACTATAGCCAGCAGCTTAATTTGTTTAAAGGTTCAGAAGAGCAGGACAAAAACGAAGAACTAATAAAATACTTGTCCAACTTTTTCAAGGTATCCAAGGAATCTATGGGCTATCGCTTGAAAGAGTTCAAAATGTATTAAATTGGCATGATAGAGATGCACCATCAGGCCTATTTGTAATTTGCGTAAAAGTCAATATTTTGGAAGTTTGTATAAAACCAATTTGCAAGTCTAACCCATAATAATAAATTCTTGCCGAATTTATTCAGGACCAAGCATAAACCTGTATAAAGCCAGCAAGAATTATAATAGAGTTTTATATATTTATTTAACTAACTTCTTATCGAAAAGATTGTTTTCTATGCATATACGCAAGAAAATTACATGGTAGGTTACCTTAAATATTTAGGTAGAAGTAATTGTACTATCAGAAGTTATTGTCTGCTTTTTTTTAAACATATCTAAGTCTAAAATTGCTCGTCTAATTGATCTATAATCATCACTAGGTACATCAACAAATATTTCTTTATCAGATTCTAATTCTTGTGCTTCAAATAAACCTTCAGGATTATAGGATGTTTGTATAAGATTAACATAACAACCATAATCAATTTGATAAACAATAAATCTTTTGCCAGGGATATCTTGACCAGAGGTGTTATTTTTAATTATATGTAGAACTCTCTGATTGTACATCTCATCAATTAGCCTTTCTTTTGTGTTAACATCTAATAAAAATGCCCTTGCCTTTTTTCCTTTTATTACTTCATCAACAATCCAATGAAGTAAATTTTTACCTTCTTCACTTAACTCAGAGAGCTTCGACCTATTATACCAATAGTTTGCAGCTGACCTTATATTAGGAATTCCTATTGCTGAATCATTAGCTTTTAATGCAGCTTGTGAAAGGATATTTATTATATCCCTTGGATTGCCCTCACAAGCTCTAATTAATTCAGGAAAAACCTTTTCTTGTGTAAAAGTGCACCTAATAAATGATTCTGCATCAATAAATTCCTCTTTTCCATCCTCTTTTAAAATATTATTTACATGCTTTAGTATTAACCTTTTAAAGAACTTATATGATTCATCATGATTATTATTAAATACTAAAAATTCATCCAATTCTAGGCTTGGGGTTGCATGAACTCCTATTTTGAACCCAATTTTATTACCATTTGCATCAGTTGTATTAAAAACAGAATCATATTCAACAGAAGCAATTTTAGTGAATACATTATCTAATGGAAATAATGCTCGACCAATAAAATCTGCAAATAGAGGCTGAATGTCTTTTGGTATCTCAACCCATTCATCTATTAATACCCATATATGCTTACTATCTAGTTCAATTAAAATGTCTTTTAATAATTTATGTATTTCACCAAAATGTATAGTATGTGTTTGTATCCCTGTTTGAGTAGTTTTTGAACTTTTTTGAGATTCAATAATTTCTTCCAATACTGCTTTCATATCAATTTTAATATCTGCTCCTAATGACATTCCAGCTTCGAGCATTTCTTTAAATTTTGAAGTATCAATTACTTGTTTTTCTGATGTTATTTCACCATCTATCCTTACATTAAGAATGGCTTGAGAAAAATCACTTATTAAGCTACATAGTTTCTCACTTTGACCATTATCAAAAGCAAATTGCTGTATCTCATTTAAAATATTTCCTAAAACATCTTGAAGCAAAGAAGTAGTTCTCTTAAATATACTCTGAGAATTACTATCATGTAAGCCATTAGAAGAACCAATTGTTCTAAGATCAATATAAACACCAATATCTCCACTCATTGAAACTTGATTTGCAAGAGCTTTTAGTGCATGAGTTTTTCCCGTTCCATATCTCCCAAAAATTACTTGATTTTCTTGCGTTGATAAAACTGTCATAAAATGACCTGCTTCTACAAAAGTATCAGTTAAATACCTTAAGGGTTTTGACTCTGCTCTCTTCGTAATTTTTATTAAAGCAGCATTTAATTCCTTATTACTTAGCATAGTTTTTTCTCCTTTCAATAAGAGGTATTGGCATCAAAACGCGGATTTTATACTCTTAGGATTAGCATACAATAATGTGGTGTGTGGATAAATGCTTGATTACACGAAATTCAGATTTAATATAATAAAAACCCGCCGTTTACACCTAAATATTATCACTTTTTAACAATATATACAATTATTAATCATAATCTTACAAAAAAACCAAACTATTTAGCCTCTAGCACCTTTTGTGCGTATTTCGGCTGCATCCGGACACTGATTCCGGATGCCTTCGGAATTGCCGTCCGGATGTGCCGGTATATGCACTTTTTGAAATGATTGACTTATATATAACAATATAATAGACTTACGTTAATATGATTTAGAGGTGAATATATTGAGCAATATATATTACATGCTGCCAAAGCTTGCTTTAAACAGACAGTTTATGAGTGATTTTATAACGGCTGAGTTGCCTTGTTGTGCTCTTGGCATGATAGAGGAAAGAAATGAGCAGAGAGGTTTATTGGCACTACGCCTTAACGATACCATTCCTCATGAAGTATTGAATAAAGGATTTAGGTTTGGTCATACTTTGCTTGGTACTTCATTGTATGAAGTTGTTCACTTTGCTTTTGAGTTTTATGATTATAAAGTATATAATGTGCTGATTAACCCAAATGACCCTATGGTGCAGAAAGTCTTGGATATGATGATAGAAAGCCGAGATTACTTTATTTTATTGATCAATAAAAATAATAATGTGACAGCCTTCAGATCGGATATATCAGAAGAGGCTCTTACAGTTCTTAAGGATAATATGTTTAGAATTAAAAATTCAATGACAACAGATTTAGAGTATCAAAGAGCCCTTGCAGGATTCAAGCGAAATCCTCAGCCATCAGGAGAAGTGCTTAATTGGGTATGTCGCAACAATATGGCATATCTTGATATAAATAAGGATCGTCTTGAGCTAAGCCCCAGCAAATAGGCCTAATGGGAGCATCTATTTTTAGCCTGTTCGAATCTTTGGATGAATCCGAGAGATATCGTTGTCTGATGTAGTCGATATATATTTGGTTTATTATTCAAATAAACGATTTATATACTCCGAAACTAAATCCATCCAATCCAATACATCTCCAGGTGGAAATAATTGTTGAAACTCAGGATGAGAAAATATATTTCTCAATTTTTTAAAGGAATACCATATATCGATATGCTCCCTATCTATTACCCTATTCCCCACTAACGCCCCTAACATATTTGCAAACATATATTTACCCTGGTTTGGTACAATTCCTGTTTGATTACATTTCATTCTTAATGCGTTTTCTGCTACCCTAAATAACTGCTCAGCCCCTACTGTATATAAAGGATAAAAATTTACACCATATATCATTACTGCCCTAGCAACTTCAAACAACTCTCGAGTATCTTTGGGTACTTTTTCAGATAATTGTGCTTCAAAGAAAAATTTTGTCGCTTCTATAGCAAGTTCCCTACTTATTTCCTTATTGGAACCTCTTTTATCATATTCAAAGAAATTTTCAGGTGTAAGCTCTCTAAATTTGAAATTATTCAACATAGCTCTCCCCTTTCATAAAAATTATATCATAAACTTCCATTTATAGCTGACAAAAAGATTGCAATATTAGGCCTAATGGGAGCATCCGTGCTCTGTACTGAAAAGTAAAGTTTAAAAGTGGCTTAAATCAACGTCTTTGAGGTTTTAGAATTTTCTTAATTATTGAAGAATTTGTTATGCCAAACTAAAACTTAAAAGCATTGATATACGCGGTTTTCAGAATTACTTTTCAGTAGATCTTTTTCAATATTTGATTTGGAATCAACCACTTCGCCTAAAGCCTAAGATCTTTCTCATTAAGATACATATTTATGGCTATAACCCCAAAATAGAGTTAAAATTATTTGTTTTCTTGAGCAAATTTTATTATATCATTAGCATTTCCTTTCCTAATGTTTTATCATGTTTTACCATAATAAAATTTTTATATGGATGATAAAGAAACCTTTCTGAATACATTCCAGTTCGACTATTCAAAGCAGCTAATCCGCTTAAAGTTAAATAATTTACCTCAGCCTCACCTTCAAACCTACCAATTAATGCTGCTTGTTTTGTTAGTGGTATTGAAACTTCAGTATTTGGCATTCCAAAGCCCGGTGAATCAAATAACACTTTTACTTTTGAGATTATTGTGATGAGCTGCGTGAAGCAAATTCATGAACCTTTTTCAACTAAGTTAAATCTTCTGTTTTCCAAAAATCTTCTAAATTAAGCCCATGCTCACTTGCGTTTTTTTACATAGTTCTTATTAATTTCAAAAGTACAGCAAATGCATTTGGCTTCATAGGTGTATTTCCATGCATCAGTACAGACTTGTTCCCCGTCAACTACATCATACTCACTTTCAATATCTTCATATATAATCAGGGTGCTTTCACCACACATGGGGCAGGTTTTAATTTCTGATACATTTTCATTTTTCTGTTCCAGTTCTCTTATCTTTTCCAGCCGTCTAAGCAGTTTTTTGTTACCTCTTTCAAAATAGTTGATGCCAAACCCTTTGTTTTCTAAGGGGTTATTATAGGCGGCTCTCCCGAGTTCTTTCAAGTAAGCAATTTTGCCGAAATCAAAGTTCTTTTGCTTAAACTCATTCATAATCTCTATTAAAGGGTCAATATTGCATTTTAAGGCAGTATATCTCCAATATCTTTCTAATGATTTAAATTCACTAAGATTAGTTATTTCTATTATGATTGGAAGTATATATGTACCAATAAATTCATCTAATGCTTCATACCGGAGTATAAAACTTCCCCTGTGCATTAGTCTGTTTCTTAATTTGTTCAGTTTTTTAAGGGCATCTTTGCTTTGAAGTAGGAAATCTAAACGTCCATCAGTAAATATTCGTTTCTCCTGAACCAAATTACATATATAAGTTAATGTCCTTCCAAATTCAATAGTGTTAAGTGAATCCGATAATTCTGATTCTATAGGTTCTTTCTTAATTAATTTATGCAGTATGATTGGATCATCCAATCCATCGAGAACTATTAATTCACTATCCTGCCGTAAGAAATCCTTTAGCACCAACTCAAAGAAATGGTGAAAGTGGATAATTGTCTCAGAACAAGCTTCATAGTACGAGTCAGAATAAATATAATCCCTGTCTTTTCTTGATTTACGTATATTAAAGTTATCTTTCATACAACTATATGTTGAAAAAAAAGACCTTAAAGCTATTCTAAGAGAAAGAATAGATAGCCCTTTTACTCTGCCATCATCCTCGTGCAGTATAAATCCATCTTTTACTATATCATCGATATTCATACAATCTCTCCTTCTGTTCACTTTTAAATTTCATCCAACGGTAAGATTTATATTTTATAGCCACTGTTCAGGAAACACATGACCAAAATTTATTGTTTCAAATCCCTGTTCATCCACACTGAACATATAACTTTCTTGCATATTCTTCCACATACTATCATAACTTTTTAAAAGTATCTTTTTATCACTATAAATTTCTTTATATTTGGGGTTGTAAGCTTACAACCCCTATTAAATCCTCAATCCTTACAATAATCACAACTTTTGTCTATATCATCAATAAGAACATCAATTTTGATTCCCAGCTTAGATGCAATGCAAGTCCGATGTTGCCCATCACAAAAATCATAATGTCCACAGGAATGTCTGTAATATGTAATTACATCGCAAGCTTTTGGCAGTTCATACATCTTGGTACTAAGATTTTTACAGTACAAAGGGTGCACCTTCTTTGTAAAGTCTGCATTGCGATACCATCTTCTAAAGATTTTTTTTAGTAAGTTGTGCTTAAACAAATCAAATCTGTTTAAGTCCAATGAACATTTACCTGTCTTAAGGAAAAAACAGGTTCCATCAGTAAGCCTATACAAAAATTGTTTGTCTTTAGGACTAAAATCTAATTCAACTCTATACGGGGTAGAATACATCTCCTTTATTTTATTAAACCACTTTTTACGTATTTTTTTACTAATACATCTCACATAAATCTCTCCAATTACTTTTTATATTAAATATTTGAAAAATGATTAATAATTATTAAAGAGACCTTCAGCCAATCTGATACCAGGAGTGCCAATTTAAACTGCCGCTCCTGGTATTAGATCCCGGATGAGCTGCTGCTGGGTCTGAAGTTCAACTCACTATTTAAAAATAAATAACTATACAAAAAACATCCTATATGGGGTACCGCCAACATGGGGTTTGTGTAGTAATGGAACAGAAAACGGCTATAAGCATGTAAATATTTTACAGTCAAAGCCGTTAATTTTAAATTTCACCATTACATACGACTTTTTTATTCTTTTAATGCGGTTAATGTATAAGCTTCTAAATTCATTACTACTTTACAAGCTGTCAGTAAATCAAGTCCTATAATAGCATCTAAATCGATACCATAATTCATAGCACCGACTTGAATATCAAAATTTGTTGCAGCAACATCATCAAGGCTTATGGCATCAATTTTCTTTTCAACAACGGACTCTGAGCCTCCAATTCCTTGGACTGAATTAATAATATCTGTAGGTTCAGGTCTCATCCCTAAACTATGAGCAATATCTCTTGAAATTACTGTAGCAGATGATCCAGTATCAACCAAAGCATTTTTTATTGTAATGCTGCGGTCTCCATGCATCAGGGTGGCATCAACATATATCAATCCATCTTTTGAACTAATATTTATCATTATAGCCGCACCCCCAGCCACTTTTTTACGCCTATATTTAAGATATCGTTTGAGGTATGATAGATATAATACTCTCTTTCTTTGTGAACTTTATGCAATTCAATATATTTTTGAAAAGCACCGTCTCCATCATCTGCAAAACTTCCTATAACATCCATATTTTCAACTATTCTTTTATCACCTTCGGTCTTAGCATTTATTGCTTCAATAAGTACCCACTGTTCTGGATATGCCTTTCTTACACTTTCCCAAGTCATTTAAATTGCCTCCTTATAATTTTTTTCTTTTTTCACATAAATTTTTCTTCTATTAATATGTGCAATTTTCGGTAGGTTGCCAAATAGTTTTGCTCTTCACATTAATTATTCCTCCTGTTGTGGTTGTATTTCTTCTATATTTATAAGTGGTCGCAATTTTCCATTTGCTACTGTTTCAGACAAATTGAATGAATATTTACCAACAATATTAATATGTTCATATCCTAGTGGAGATAATCGTGGAATATCTTCATATTCAAGGATATTGCCTCTATCACGGATGACTTCAAGAGCCGATTCCATATATCTTGTATTCCAAATAACAATTGCATTTACTATAAGCCCTAAAGCACCCAATTGATCCTCTTGTCCTTCACGGTAATTTTGGTGTAATTCCCCCTTTTTCCCATACCATACTGCTCTTGCCAGACTATGACGTGATTCTCCACGGTTTAGCTGTGTGAGAATTTTACGTCTGTATGCTTCATCATCAATATATGTGAGATTATGCTTTGTTTTAAATATACGACCTAATTCTCCGATGGCTCTGCCAAGCATCGTTGGTTTACCACCATGCTGCAATGCCTTAATAAGTTGCGTAGGGTTTACTGTACCAAGCATGAGTGAACCAGCTATTCTCATAAAGTCATCCCAATATCGGATTATAAGATCTGTTTTTATTTTATTTTTTGAAATAACATTCAAAGCACCGTAATCAGCACTAGAATCTATTCTCCAGAATTTCGATGAGCCTATATCAGCTAATCGTGGGCTAAATTGATAGCCTAAAAGACCAAATAAGCCGAAAACAATATCACTATACCCAGCAGTATCGGTCATAATCTCTTTTGGCTGTAGTTCAGTTTGTTGCTCTAGAACAAGTTCAAGAAGGTATAACGAATCCCTTATAGTTCCTGGAATAACTATTCCATGCAAGCCTGTAAACTGGTCGCTTGTATAGTTATAATATGTTACTCCACGTCCAACACCGAAATATTTAGGATTTGGTCCTGAGTTTATTGTCTTACTTGGAGTTACAAAGCGTAATCCATCTGCGGATGCAACTTCTCCTGAACCAAGAATTTGTGCTAATCCTAATTTGGAATGATAAGCAACTAAAATGTTGTTTGCTTGTGTTATTGTTTCTGTACGAAAATAGTTCTGCTCCACCCATGTAAGCCTGTCATATTCTAGTGCAGGGACTCCGGGCTGAACAACTGGTTCAAGTCCAATATTACATGCTCGTGCTATTAAAACAGCACATATACTTATATGCAAATCATCAACCCTTGAATTGCTTTCACTAATATGTGTAAAGGCATCAAGAAAAGGAACCCAGCTATTGAGTTCAAGAACTAGTTCAGGCAAATCTATATGTGGAAGAAGGGATTGTACTTGTTTTCTAAGTTTTTTTAATGACTTTGGTTCTTCAAGTTTATCCAAAGGCGAAAGTATAAGTCTATCATTTTCAATTCGTACGGCTGTATTAGTATCCCATCTTCTTGAAGTAGTTCTATAAGCTCTGTCAAGTTCATCAGCCAGAGGCTTTAATGCTTCAACAGCTGACGAAGTCCAGTCTAAAGTTCTTAAAACGTGGGGTTTGACCGACTCCCATTCTTCACCTTGCAGTAATTGTGCTCTAGGGTCGCAATACAGTTCACTTTTATCAACATAAATATCGTGCCTTTTCAATGCATCGTTCATACGCTCAATAGTCCAAAAGGTATAAGCACATGGGTTTATTTTTTCATTGGAGTTTTTTAAAACAAGTTTTTTCCATGTTGATGTTAAACCACTTAACGGAGCATCTGCATATTTTGCCTTGCCTTTTTTATTCTCACTGTCAGCAAGAAAATTCCAAGATAGCAAAGCTTGCTGCCCTGAAGGTGTAGCCTTAAATTCTAATGATTCCAAGAGGCTAGGAAGTATTTTTCTTATGTTTGTATAATTACGAAACAGTTCTTCATGTGCAACGGAAATATCTGCTGGCTTTGTTAATCTATCTATCATTTGTAAAGATGAACTTAAAATGTCTTTCGGATATTTTGTAAATATGACTTCCCGCAGGTTGTTATCGGAAATACTTTCATCAAGCAAATAAGAGCATACTTCACGAAGCCTTCTTGCTGCAGAGTCTAAATCTTTAATGGTTCTAATTCTGTTTTTCTTACCTTTATTATCAGACTTCCGAAAAATATTTGTAAAAATAGCCTCCATAATCTCAATAACATCATCCTGAGCACTAATAGTAAAAGTAATAGCAAATGAAACAAGCGTAGCTATACGCCTTTCGTAATTCATGCGTTCTATAGTCTGTGCCCTTGCCATAGATGCATATCTTGACAATACCCGAAGCCGTCCTACTGGTATTCCTGATAAATTCCATTCCATTGCACCTAATAAACGCAATCTTTCAAGCCTATCTATGGCAATAAGTAACCCTTTAGGAGTGGCTGTGGTTGGTGGTTGTCTTAATATATCTAAAAGTGTATTTCTGTTGCCAGATTCAGTTTCAAGAAGATTTTCGAGCAAGATGAGCTGATCATTGCTGGGAAGTTTCCCAAGCTTACTCCATAGGCGTATACTTGCTCTGTCCCTTACTTGAGCTATCAGCCTAGCCAAGGTGGTTACACCTGGTAAAAGAATTTTGCTTTCTACACATCTTGCCGTTGCAAGGTCAAACATTACACTTGGACGTTCTGCAGATATCCATGCCCTTGAATAAAGCCAGCGAATTAATCTAAAGTGAAAAGGCTGGCTGGTAAAATCATGGTATTCATATATTTGACGTATTTCGTTTCTGTGGTTGTGAGTGTTTTTCTCTGAATTATATAAAGATACTACTTCGGGCTTGATTTTTAACTGCTGGGAAACATATGAAATTACATTTGCGGGAACTTTAATTGGTGATGAAAGAAACGTCCCCAGAAACCGCACAGTTCCAAGCTGCAGGGCAAAGCCTAGTCTGTTATAGTCATGGCGATGATTAAAGATAGCATTTTTATCTTTGTCATCAAACCAAAAGTACTTTGCCAACTGTTCAGGTGAAGGGTCTTCGCTAAATTTTCCATATTTTACTTCCTGTTCATGTGTTAAAAACTCAACCGGCATAAATTAATCTCCCGAAACCTCAGGAATTCTTTGTTTTTCATATAATTTGACCAACTTATAAAACGTTGTCTTTTTTAATTTCAGTTCTTTAAATGCTTTGACAGAGTCAATTTACCTTTTTTCTAGTCATCGTAAACAATTTCAAAGTCCTTTACCTTCAAGTATCTATATAATGTAGGTTTTGATACGTTCAATGTCTTACATATATCTTTAATTGAATTTTTTTTATCACTAAATAGACTTCTTGCCATTAATACTTTTTTATCATCCATAGCTTTAGGTCTTCCGCCTTTTTTCCCCCTAGCTCGAGCTGCAGAAAGCCCAGCATTGGTTCTTTCTCTGATTATTTCTCTCTCAAACTCAGCCAGTGCTCCAAAAATATGAAAAATAAGTCTTCCTCCAGGTGAAGTTGTATCTATGTTCTCTCTTAAGCTTTTAAACCCTATTTTTCCTTTTTCAAGCTCTCCTACAATTTCAATAAGATGCTTTAAAGAACGTCCAAGCCTGTCCATCTTCCATACAACAAGAATATCACCTTCACGGATGTATTCAATTGCATCATTCAAACCAGTTCTTTCTGATTTAGAACCGCTAGCTATATCATAAAATATTTTTTCACAGCCAGATTTGATAAGTTCATCTTTTTGTAAGTCAAGATTCTGATCTTGTGTTGAAACTCTTGCATAACCTATGAGCATAAAATAATCACCTTATCAGATATTTAATAAGGTGATTGTATCAAAATTCATGAATATTATCAATTTATTTTACTTTGTTTTTGATACTTATATTGATACAGATTTTGCTTTAGTATTGAAGTATTCATATTGTTATTTGAATATTTATATGTCATTTATTTTGCACAATTAACTGTCCTATAATAGTTCAAAGGGAATGCAACAAAGCAAGGATTATTATTCAGAATTGATCAAAATGGAAGTTTTGTATAATTTATTATTAATCCTTTGTGTTTTTATAAATAAACAGATATAATTTATATGTAAATATTTAGATAAAGGAGGAGTTGCATTGAAAATTTCTGATATAAAGGCGACATTATATGATATATTTGGTTATCTTATTCCTGGCATCCTGTTTATATTTTTTAGTTATGTTAGTTTTAATCATTTCAAAGGAACCTTTGATAATACAAAAATATTGAAAAATGTTTACTCATATATGGAAATCAAAAATATTATAGTTATCTCTGTTTTTGCATATTTTATTGGGCATGTGCTGTCTACATTAAGCTCTCTTATAGTTGAAAAAAGTATTTTTTTAAAATTCTCATTTTTATCTAGAGGATTGAAGAGTAAAAGCCAATTTTCAAATAATATGTTTGAAAACTTTAAAAGGAAATATTCTGAGGTTTTTAATTTACAATATGATGATAGAGATTTTAGATCTGTAATTTGTTATGTTGAATCTAGAGAGCCATTAATTTATTCAACTGCATTTGTATTTCTATCCTTTTATGGTATGGCTAGATGTATTGCTTTTATATTAAGTTCATTCTTTATATGTGAATTGATAATTACCTTTAAGTATTTTAGCTTTGCAGAATTATATTACTGTATAGGAATTTTACTATTAGCTTTAGTTTTCTATTATGAATATTATAGATTTTTTCGCTATTTCAAACAAGAAATTATTATGGGATTTGTTTTACCTAAACAACATAATTGAGGGGGCAAATTTATGCTGGAAATAACTATTTGGGATGTACAACATGGTAGTTCGGCTTATATAAAAACACCTAAAGATAAGCATTTTGTCATTGACTTAGGAACAGGTAGACATAAGAATACACAAAGTGAATTTAGTCCGCTTCTATATCTAAAAAATAATTGTATAACGACTATTGATCAGCTTGTTATAACACATCCACATACTGATCACATAGATGATATTTTGAACTTTGATAAGGTGTTTACTAAATGTTTAGTCGTACCAAGTCACCTCACTGAGGAAGATATAAGAAAAGCAAATCCAAGCTCTGATAGTAAAAAAGTAGAGAAGTATATTGAAATTATAAAAAGATATTGTATTGAAGTAAATGATGCGGATAATCCTACAAAGCCTGAAAATAACGGTGGTGTAAAATTTGAGTGGTTTGTACCAAATACCTGTGGCCGATCAAATATTAATAACCATAGCACTGTGGTTGTTATTGAATATCTTGGAGTAAAAGTAATAATACCAGGAGATAACGAGACTGCTTCTTGGAAGGAACTACTTGAAAAGGATTTTTTTATAAAAGCCATAGAAGGAGCAAATATTTTTGTTGCTTCTCATCATGGAAGAGAATCTGGTTATTATGCAGATTTATTTAACTATTTTACCCCTTATCTCACAATTATATCGGATGACCATGTAACAGATACAAGTATTACTGATAAATATTCAAAGATTGCTACAGGGTGGGAAGTATATAAAAGAAGTGATGGTAGTTGCCAAAAAAGAAATTGTATCACGACTAGAAGTGATGGTACTATTAATATAAAAATTTGGCAACAAAATATGATTAACTATATGGGTGTATCAATAGATTAGTCTTGATACACCCTAAATATATACTTTCTCCAAAATTTTAAGGCTGCCTTTTCCTCCTCTGGAAATTTGAATTATTTTCCAAGATATATTATTCTTAAAAATGCCATTTTATATTTCCATCAATATCAGTGCGGTAAACTACATCTTTTGTATTATCTTTATATCTTTTTATTGCTGTTTGATGTGGCACGGAATTATGGACTCCTGATTCTGTGGAAATTACTGTATATTTTGCATTTGCTTTTTTAATAAAATCTAAATCAGCACCATTTAAGCTACCATGATGACTTGCATGTAATATATCATTACAATAATTTTTAGTATTATTCGCAATCCAATTTAAACTAGTATCAGAAGCATCACCAGTGAAGCAACATCTTCTACTTCCCATATCTACACAAAATACTAAACAAGCATCATGTAATTCTCTTGTACTACTTTCTGATATATGTTTTTCTGGTCCCAGCATCCAAAAGCCAAGACCATCTATTTTCCACCATGGCTTATCGAAAGAACTTTGACGCATAGGCGTATATTCTTTACTGCCATTTTTTTTAAAATGACTTACAAGACTATTAAACTCTTGCCATTCTTCATATTGGACGCTATTATCTTCACGACGTCTTTCATAAGGTGAATAAATAAGATATTGTATTGAATATTTGTTATCTTTTAAGTATTTCATACCAAGAAAATGGTCATAATGTTGATGTGTTATAAATAACGCTGTTATAATCTTATTTCGAGGTAATAGATTAACATGGTTTTCCACATTATAACAATCAATAATAAATGTTTTTGAATCCGTCAAAATAATACTTGTATCACCGCATCCAACATAAAGATTATGTAATGTTCCCATAAGCATATTCTCCTTATTTTACTTAATCCATGCCTATATCAATTATATAGTAAAACTAGCCATATACTCCACAAAATAAAAATATTTTTCACTGCAAAGTTTTTTAAATAATAGCTGCTGCCCCCCTCTTCAATTTAGTCAATTTAAAGGTCTCCGATTATAAGATTTTCTCTTGCTGCTTCAACTACTTCTTTTGAAATAAAATTACATACATTTATTTTCATCACACGATCAATTTGAGTAAATAACCGATGTAATAACCGAAAATTACCTCTTGTAATTCTTAAAATGTCATTCATTGCTTCTTTATCTGAAAAATCTGTTGGGTCAAAACTTAGCCCTAATTCCTTCCATTTGTATTTTAATAGGTGACTCATTTCATCAGCATTGATTGATTTAAAATTGTGAACAAATCCTACTCTTGAATAAAACTGAGCATATCTTGATAACTTTTTTTCTATTCCTGGCATTCCTATAAGAACAACTCCAATTTTATATCTATCATATACATCTCTTACAACCTCGAGTCCCCCTGAAGTTAAGCGATCAGCCTCATCAATTATTATAAGTTCACAAAAATTATTGTTTCTTTTTTTCTCCTTGATCTTACTGTTATGGGTACCAGTACTCCTGTTAAGGATTTTCAATTCCATATTAGTGCGTTCCAACAAAACGTTGAACCAATGAATGGTATCATTTATTTCTTTTTCTAAATTACGTATAGAAGGAGCTATTCGTGGAGTATAGAAGGCAGCATACTTATTAACAACCTCACCCCATTTTATCTCTTTATCAGTATGGTAGATTGAAATGTAATATTCAATGGTATCCCACATTGAAAAATGTTGTGCTGATAATGTCTTACCAACACCAGGAGACCCATAACACAACCCAATGTATTTATACTGACGACAAGCATTACAAAATTCAGCAAATTTACGGTATTCTTTTGTAATTAGAAACTGTATTTTATCAGGATTATTCATTAAAGTACCTCTTTAATTTCTTTCCTGGTTTGATTTGAGATTGTACATCATTCGGCTTCTCAACAGGCTCAATTATACAATTCTTTCTGGATTCTTCATTATTTGCGTCTAAAAGCAATTCGATGATTTCATTCCTAGTTTTAATCTCTCTCTGAAGTTGCTTTCTCCTTTTGTTTCGTGCTCTAATAATATCCTTTAAAGAAATAGTTTGGTTTGCTATCTCTTGGCTAATAGCCCTGCAAATAAACGAATTATCGTAAAATACTCTAATTTCAGCAATATCTCTAGGATCATAACGTATTGTCACATTCACCCCAACATATGCAGCTAAATTTGGATCAACGTATTTAAAGTTCTGGAAATGTATCCCGTCAGGATGAACTTTTCTAGGTTTTGCTTCATTTAATAATAGTAGGTCAAGCTTCTCTAAAGAATCAGGCAATTGGGGAATAAAGCTATCTCTCTGCCAAAGTTGTTGTGGCGGCATTTTGGTTTCGCTATGAACTCTATAGTTATAGTTTTCAATAATAAATTCTTTAAGAAGTATTTCTAATTCACCAATTTTCATAGTTGGTGGCTTCTCTGGATATTGACCTTCTGGCATATATCCTGATAAATGACATAAGAAAAGCTGATTTACTGTTTGAAAGAATCGTTCAATGATACCACGACCTCTTGGAACACCTGCTATTGAAAAAATAAGCCTCATTTTTATATCTGCACTTACTTGTTCCAAGTGTATTGATGTAAAATCACTTCCGTGGTCTGTATAGAAAGTATCTGGAATACCACAAACATGCCATTTAGAATCAGATTTATACCATATTGCTTGCCTAAGAGCAAGAGATGTATTTTGAACACAGGGGTTTTGGAAAGTAAGATAATATCCAGCAATGGCACGACTATAATCATCCATTATAATTGTTAGCCATGGCCTTCTGTGTTTTCCATTATCATCAACTAACCATATATCCAGAAGGGAATGGTCTGCTTGCCATATTTCATTTGGATAAGTTGATTTCCGTTTGTATAATAGATCGTATTTATTACTATAGGCCTTGCTGCCCTCTTGTGCCAGTGTAATAAGAGCAGGATCAATATTTTTAACGATATTATAGACTGTTTTATATCCCGGAGTATGCCAACCTTTTTGTTTTGACAAACTAACTACATTGCGATATATTGCAGCAATACTTGGTTGAGGCTTTGTTAATACAAGTCCCTCAATAAATAATTTCAATTCGTCCTTTACTTTTCTGTGTCTTCCAGAGTCAGCCCGCCGTTTCGTAGCTAAACCAGACAACCCATATTTTCGATATTTATCTACCCATCGCAGAAGGGTTCTATAAGATTTTGAAGATTCTTCCGCAACTTTCACTAAAGGAATATTATCTTCAATAAAAGGTTTGATTATCCGGTAAGATTCTAATGCTTCATTTCTTTCTGTTTCAGTTAAATCAATAATGTTAACATTTCTTTCAGTGTTCATTATAGTTCCTCCACATATCCTGCAGCAATATCTTCAGGCGGATTAGTATATCTTTGTATATATCTTTGCGATCGATGTCCAAGTCTTCGTTCTAATTCATACGCGTCGGCACCAGTTATTTTTGATAACTGGAAAGCAAATGTATGACGCAAAGCATGTGGGCATAATGGAGATATCCTCCTGGAGGGGTCTTTCATTTCGCTATCGTGCCATTGACCTATTTGCTTTAGAATATCATTTATACTGCGAGGACTCATGCTTCCATCTGCTTTCCTTACAGGTATATCCTTGGCACTTAAAAATAATTTAGTGGAATCCTCTAATGTATCATGAATCCTTTCCTTTTCTATATAATCGGCAAGAGCCATCCTTGCATCATTAGAAAGAAATACTACCCTTTCAGTTTTACCTTTTCCTTGAACTCTATCAATTTTTGCTTTTCTTGAGTTTCGAAGTTCATCAGGAGTGCATGGACTAACCTGAGATAAGTTTACTTTAACCAATTCTTCACGACGTAATCCAGTGCACAAAAGTGTAAAAACAATAGCTCGATCCCTCAAAGGCCGACGTAGGTTATGAACTTTGGATGTGTCAAACTTCGCATGTCTTCTTCCTTTGAGCTGGTGGAATCGATCCAGCCTGTCACAAACATTTTTAAGAGAACGTATCTGTTCTTCACTGAGAGCTCTGGGCTCTAATGGAGGTAATCCAAGTTCACTTACTCCCTTGCAAGGATTACCGGCAGCGAGAGTACCAGGTGACTTGGTTTCTACCCAAGAAAAAAAGCCTGACAGGTGAGCTAAATGATTGTTTATAGTTGAATGTGCTAGATCGGATTCTTTCATAGAAATTTGCCATTCCAATACATCCCTTTTTACACAAGCGGATATCCTGTCATGTCCATATATATTAACGAAGTAATTATTAAAACGCCCCAAATGCATCCGGATCTTCTTTTCTATTCCTTCAGACCTCACTCCAATAATTGTCATTTGCAAATAATATTCCATCCAAAATTCGATACTGTCTCTAACAATTTGAGGCCAAAATTCATTCTTTTCCTTCTGTGAAGTGTTTTGTTTGAGATAATCACTCATTTTCATCATCCTGTTCAATCATTTTTAACCATTATACCACACAGAAGGGACATTCTGTGTGGTGATATTATATTTCAAGCCAATCCCACATTTTGGTATCTAAATCAATATCTAAATTACTTGATACTACTCCTAATATTTTTTTTATAGCTAAATCATCAGATAAATAATTATACTTTTCTAATAAAATTCTCATTTTCCATATTACTCCAATAAACTTTGATTCATACCTGCTCAATGCATATATCCAAAATAGCTTAAAGTAATCCCCAATAACTGCTCTATAAATAGAAGGAAATATTTTATACTCATTGTCTATTACTGGTGCACATATCAATTGTATTTTTATTATATCTTTGATATTTTTGGAGAGTGCCACAGAACCAATGTAATAGAATACTTTTATCCATATATCTTCTGATTTAATAATATCATTATAGTGATTTATAAAGTAATCATAGTCCTTTGTTTCAATAAATACGGCGTTAAACAAATTAGATATATTGTCCCAAAGAATTTGGTGACTGGCAGTCTCTTTAATCTTGAGGCAGACATCAATAATTTGTTTTGCATGTTCCTTTGCTGCCATAGGGTCAGTCAAATTTATAGTGCTTATTTTCATTAGAGATGGAATTGCCCAAAAAGTAAGCATTCTCTTCTCAGTTTCCTCTCTGATGTCACTAAGATCTTCTTGTTCATATGTAATTGATTCGTAAATGAAATTCTTTTCAGTTTGTTGATTTTTGCTTCTTCTAACTAAGTTAATAGTACAATCAAGACATATTTTCAATGCATCTTCATACCTATTACTATTCAATAAATATATATTTAAATTAAACCCATCTGATATTAGAAGCATTTGATTCGATGACTTTATTCCCATTTCATAAGCCCGTATTGCCCAATGTTTTGCTTCGTTATTCTTACCTATTTTTTCAGCAAACCAATAAGTATGAATAGCTAATACATAATCCATTTCCTTGTTATACATCTCGACTACTAAAGGGTGACTGTTAAGAAATATTCTCCTATATGGAGGAGCATAAGGCTCTCCATCTCTTGTTTTATCTGGGGGAGTGCCGTATTTTAACGATTCAACTATATAGCCAGAAACATGTCCAAAAATGGTAAATACTTCTTTCCATTCATTTGTGTCTTTTTCCTTAGATAATAAAATATTAACTGATTCTTCAAAGGGGCAAAATGCTTCCTCAATTTGACCTGTCTCCCATAATGTTATAATATATTCTCCCAACACTTTAACTAGGTAATAATCGGGCATATTTTTTGACTTTTTGGAAAAATCAACAGCTTCTTTTGAATATTTAATTGATTCTTGAAAATTACAATTGTTAATACTCATAAACGCTTCACTAAGTCCTGAGAATGTACTAATTTTTTCATAAGGATATATATCAGTATTTTGAGCTAATGCGTCAGTAAGCCATTTAATGGCTTGGGGGTATCTTTTTTCATATATAAGCTGGTGCCCAGTAACAGATTTTATAATAAACTGTATATTAGGGTTCTCAGAAGCTATTTTTATAGAGTCTTCAGCTAATTGTATAGCAGCATCTATATTCCCTTGGTTCTCTGCTAAAATAATAATTCTTACTCGGATAGTACATGCCCATAAAAGCTCAAGTTTCTTTTCACAAGCAAAATCAGTTAACTGATTAAGAAAACCTAATATTAATATCCAGTCTGGGTTTTCTTTTTTACGCTCTTGAAGCCACATAAGATTAATAACATTGAAACATGAATGTTCAGCTATTTCATCTCTGAATACACTTTCTAATTGTTTTGTAGATAATTGTTTAAGAGTATTAATCCAATTCAAAACATCTTCAGTTGAATTTATTGAAGATCCAGTAATCCAGATAATAGATTCTAAGTTTAGCTCTTCAGGTAATTCCTTATCAGTATTATTTAATATTTTTAAGCCATTCAAAGAATTAACTGATTTTAGGAAATATTCATTTGCTTTCTGTGTATTTTTTAATGAAAGCACCACAGCCATATAGATTGCTATATATTCATTATTATAATCCTTTAATAGATTATCAAAATCTTCTAATAAAATGTTGATATCTTTTCCAATACGTAGGCAACATTTAACTTGTAAAACTCTTAAGCACAGTTTTGTTTTTATATGCATTTTGGGCGGCAGTTCCATACCATACCATAAACTCGTAAAACTCCACTCATCTGAATTTATTTCAAGCCTATCCAATTCATTTAATACTCTAATTAATACTAAACCAGCGTCATTAAATTCTTCTGCCCCTGAAAAATGGATTATTGCTCTCATTATTTCTGGTGGCGAAAGAGATTTTCTTTTCATTATAGTGGTTGCCATTGCTAAGTTCACAGATCGTTTTACACTTAATGTAATATTCTTTTCTGCAATTTTTTTTATAAGGGGAGATATAATAAATAATTCACTTTCTTGTGTAAACCAAAGTTTTTTAATATTTTCGAAATTCTCCATAGGTAATTCAATTATTGGTTCAATATTACATACAGACGTTACCTCATCAAAAGTAAATGGCCCATCGATAATAGAGAGTCTATATAGCAACTCTTTCTCATGCACACTATTTATAGATTCTATTACCAGACTCTGTATTTCGCTTTCAAGATTAGTTGAATAATTATTATTTAAAATGCCTTCTAAAGTATCAAAATTAAATTTCCACTCCTTGATTGAAAGATAATTACATAGTGCACATACTAATGAAGGATGCCTCTGTGTTTTTGCAGCTATAAAACCCAATAACTTTTCATTTAATATGTATTCTGGAGCGTTATAGGCATTTAATATATCAAGTATTTCATTATTTGATAATTTAGGAATCTCTATGCAAGAAAATACTTTTTCTTCCAAAGTTTGTTTTATACTAAAAGGAATCTCATTTGGACTAGTTGTGATAACTTTTATATTATGTTTACTACATTCATTAATAAATTTGCTGAAAAAGTTCCACAATTTTGATGTAAACCTTGGCATATCATCAAATATAATTAATGTATCACGGTTAATTAGAGTGCAAACATTATTGAAAAATTGTTCAAGAGAATGCATAGGTTCAACGCAAGTTAAAGTGCTTAGCATCTCATATATAGTATAATAGGCTTGCTCGGAGTTACATTCCTTCAATCCTAACCATATTTTATTATTTATATACTTTCTAGCTATAAGTGAACTTAAATATGTTTTACCCGACCAAACATCCCCGAATAAATGTATCCAAGTTTTGTCGTTAAAAAGAGTTATTAAGTCATTTATGGTATCCTCACGTTCGGATATGTTTTTGGCAATTATCGGAATATCTGTTGGTAATTTTATTATGGAAGAATAATTAATTTCAAAGTTATTAAAACTTTTTGTTGTTGCTATCTTAGTAATAAAGTCACTAACATTTATATCAGGGATAATTGTATTATTTAAAAACGTTTGGTCAACTAGTTTTTTTTTTCAAGTTTTTTAATTTTAATAGGCTTAATATTATCTATCATATTTCTTAATACTTCATTATCTTTTATCCACTTATCTAATTTCTGGGACCACTTATGGAACGCAATTTTTCCATCTCCTGTTTCCATATTGATAAAACCAGTTATTAATCCCACTGAAGAGAAATCATCACACATACCTGACCCACAACTAACTAGTAATAAGTTATTTTCATTATTTACATCAAATGTAGCATTGGGTTTGTGTACATGTCCACTAAGATACATGTCTATTTGACAATCTGACAAGTTATGTATAAGCCTTTCTTGTTCTTTTGGGTCTAAACATTCTATGCTGTGATGCCCAATTGCAACATTAAAAACATCATGATCGAGTATTTTGAGTGCTTCCCGAAGCTTTTTTTGTCCAATTAATAATTTCCTTTGCTCATCCTCACCATCAAACCCACTTATTAAACATGTGTTTATATGAATGATATTATATCCATCTCTACTTTCTACAAAGTGAAAGTTTTCTTTTTTGTAGTCATTACCTGTAAGTTTTTTGTAAAAATCAAAAAATTCGCTTTGTCCTATCAGCAAGTCATTAAATGTCTCATCATCAAGCTTATTAATTTCATCAGACGGAATTTCTGAACTTATAATTCCTTTTATGATTAGTTCTCTCTTTGGACTCCTTTTTACATCATGGTTACCAGGAATTACAAAAACATTGTTAATACTTATATTTAAATTTTCAGCAATATTACGAATAAATTCAATAGTATCATCAGTATATGCTTTACCTTTATAACGAATATCTCCTGTAATAACCATAAATTGAAATTTTGTTTTTAAAGACTGGAGGTAGCTTAAAGTCTTATCTCTCATTAGCTGAGTATCATAGTTTTCAAAATTATAGTGTATATCTGACATATGAATCCAGTTTAGTTCTTTCATAAGTCCCTCACAAAAATTATAAAATGAATTTTGTTTATATGTTATAATAAAGACTTCCATATGTCAATTATTACTACAAATTATGTGACATCTAATTATGCAAATAACATCATATTTAGTCATTCAGAGTATCAAAAACGTTCGTATTTTATACATGCTAATCATTTACCAAATATACTATTATACATTTTTTCATAGCAAGACTTTAAAATGTCTAGAGCTTCATTGGTAGAAATATTACCCTTTATTTCACCATAATAGCTATTAATTAAATAATAAACCTTTGTATCACTCGTAATATCTTCATTTATAAAGTAAAAACAATCAATACCTTGGCCACTTTTTTTACTATTCAAGATTTTATATTTACTATAAACTGAAGGATTAATGAAAGTACTGTTTTTTTGTGTGATTATGCACATTTTACCATCTGCACGTTCGTACACATACTCAGTTTGGCTGTCATAACCATTCTCTTGTAAATTTGAATTTATTTTTTTAATCTCAAATTCATCTATTATACGAGTATTTACAGGATTACCTATATTATAGTGATCATCGATAGTTTTATTGCTTGCAAAGGTTTTAGTAGTTAAAAATTTATTATACTTATCTATATCGAAGTTAATTATAAAGTTTGCAATTAAATAAACCACATTTTCTAGTTCATCAATATTTATATATTGAAATTGATTTTTTTGTTTGGATCTACTTGGATCTGGTTTTTTGTTTGCTAATGTAACTGCCGGTATTTTATTAAGATAAAATGAAAGATCATCACTATTTCCAGCAGCAAGAATTGGTAAAGGCTTATCTAATTGATCACTCATCATTAGAGTAAGAATATTATGTTCCCCAGTATTTGCTTTTATAACGAAATTTTCAGCACCTTTCTCTCCAACCATATCCACATTAATGCATCCAATAATATTTTTCTTCTCATCATCGGATAAGCTTGAGACAAAAGCTCGAGAACCTGCCCTAAAGTACTCCTCTGCACTAAATAAGACTATTTCTATATTTAAAGTACTATCGTATTTTCTTAACTGCCGTGCTACTTCTAGGATTACACTCACTCCAGTACCGTTATCTATAGCACCAATAGTATCTGCGGTGGTGTCATAATGTGCTGTCAGTAGTATTGTTTTTTTTGTATTTTCGTGGTTATCCATTTTTCCAATCAAGTTACGTCCGGTTCCTAAACTTTCAGAATTATAGGGATTGGATTTAAAATAATCAACATTATATTTTACGTACGTTGACTTCATATCCAGTTTATATACTTGGAAGTTTTGAATATCTGTAATATATCCATACTCCTCTAATTTGTTTTTTAAAAAGTTCAATGCTGTTATTTCGCCATCTGTACCAAACTTTCTTGGACATATACATATATTATTTAAGTTATCTAATATTAAATTCTTATCAATAGCAATTTGTATATTTTCTTTTTTGTAATTATTTTGTAATTTATCTTCGGAATTATTTACCATATCATCGGAAATATTCATGTCAGTTCTTTTTTTCACTACATCTTTCTTACTTATATGATACGAACAACCAGTTAAAAAAACAATAATATAAATAAAGTAAATAATTTTTTTCAATGAAAAACCTCCTTATTTAATTCATACATAACAAAATTTATTCTGTTTGGGATTATAAAATAAACCACAGCATTTAAGATTATTTTATTTCCCATTTGCTGTGGCTTATTCCTAATTTTTAAATTATTATTCGAAATCTAAGTAAATTGATGCGACCCATCCAAAAGTTCCATTATAGCCAACATAGTGCCACCAATAGCCATCACTATATACCTCTGAGTATCCATAAGGGTCATTTAAAATGTAACCAGTGTATAATGTAGCTAAAATGGTTCCAGATAAACCTGGAGTTGCTCTTAATCTAACACCATCTGTATTTACATAAGCGTACTGTTGACGTTCTATAACATATCCATCTGAGGACTGTTGCTCTTGTTTTTGAGCAAAAACTGATGTTAAAGACACTAAAATTACACAAAGTGCTAATGTTTGTATAGTTCGTAATGGGGGTAGTGGGAGCATCCGTGCTCTGTACTGAAATGTGAATGTTAATTATTGGAAATGTAATTTTTTTAAGGAGAATGAGACAAGCTTTTATAGTAGATAGAGTTCCCAAATTCTCTCCATTATTACTTCTTCCCAAAAATAAAGAAATACTATAGTATTTCTTTATTTTTGGCTTTTGCAAACAAGTCTAAGACCTTATCCTTAATTATATCTCGAATCCTTCTAAATTCTTCTATCGGGTGACCTACAGGATCAGGCAACCCCCAGTCTTCCTCATATTTATTAGGGACAAAAGGACATACTACCCCGCATCCCATAGTAATTAATACATCAATTTCATATGGTATATCATCAAATGTCTTTGGATAGTGGCAGCTGATATCAACTCCTGCCTCTTTCATAACATTAATGGCATTTTGATTTACTTTTTCTGAAGGATGTGTTCCGGCACTATATACCTCAAACACATCATTTCCTAGATACTTTGCCCAGCCTTCGGCTATTTGACTTCTACACGAATTACCTGTGCAAACAAATGCAATCTTTAATTTCATCATGCTCATTCCTTTCATTAAATACTTTTAAATTTATTGGGTAAACCATCTTTATTAAAATATTTACGTCTAAGCAAAAGTGCTGCATTGACCAATGCTATCATAACTGGAACTTCAACAAGAGGACCTATTACCGCTGTGAAGGCTACGTCTGATGCAATACCAAATACTGCTACAGCAACTGCTATGGCCAGCTCAAAATTATTGCTTGCAGCCGTAAATGCCAATGTTACTGTCTGTTCATATTTAAAATCACCACGATAAGACATAAAAAAGCTGACAAAAAACATTATTGCAAAATATATTAATAAAGGTATTGCAATACGAACGACTCCAACAGGATTTTTTATAATTTCTTCACCCTTTGTAATAAACATGATAACTATTGTATATAGCAGTGCTATTAATGCTAATGGGGAAATCTTGGGAATAAATACTTTATTATACCAATCTTTCGTCTTGGCTTTTATCAATACAAATCTACTTATAAAACCAGCCGCAAAAGGAATGCCCAAGTATATCAAGACACTTTTGGCAACTTCTAACATAGAGACATCAATAATTTGTCCTCCCCATGACAACCCTAACCATTTAGGGATAAGGGTAACGAACAAGTAGATATAAATGGTATATAAAAGTATCTGGAATATTGAGTTTAGTGCCACAAGAGCAGCACAATATTCATTATCCCCTTTTGCTAGGGTGTTCCACACAATTACCATTGCTATACAACGTGCAAGACCAATTATAATAAGTCCTATAGCAAAGCCCGGCATATCTCCAAGTAGCAATACTGCCAGACAAAACATTAAAACCGGTCCAATAATCCAATTCTGGATCAAAGAAAATGCAATACCTTTTTGTTTTCTACTACCTTTCCTATTTCTTCATACTTAACCTTTGCAAGAAGTGGATACATCATTATAATAAGCCCAATTGCTATAGGCCATGATATCGTACCTGTGCTGAGAGTTCCAAGAGTTTTTGCCATGTCTGGAAAGATATAACCTGCAACAACACCTATTGCCATAGCTATAAATATCCATAGAGTTAAAAATCTATCAAGGAAAGAAAGCTTTGTTATAGCTTCAGTTTGCATAAATAATCTCCTTTATTTGTTAATTTGAATTTACTGTTTTTGACAAGGCGTTCTAAATATCACATTGGATATTCTTTCTTTTCAGCCATTCATTAAGATTGTGTTTATCATTCATGAATAGTTCATAATTTTGTAAGTTATCATCCACCAAGAGATCTATGAATCTCATTTGTTCATTTCTGATCACTGAATAGTAAACCCATTGAGCATATTTCCTGTCTTTTACCAACCCTGCATTCTTTAGATATATCAAATGCCTTGATGCCTTTGCTTGAGATATTTGCAATGTTTCCATGATATCGCAAACGCAAAGTTCTTTTTCATATAACAAACTAATAATTCGCAGGCGTGTTTCATCTGATAGTGCTTTTAAGATATTAACCAATTTATGCATTAGATCACCCTTTGTAAGAATATAATAACTGTATAATCGCTTAAGCGATTATACAGTTATTATATTCCCATTTACCCAAAAAGGAAACTAAATTTAATGTTAAATTTGTGTAAAAAATGATTGAGTTTGATAAGTCCTGAGGGAATGCTATTCAGCTGGAAAATGTCATAAAAAATACAGCTATGCTTTAATTACCTAAATAAGCTGATACGAAAAGACATTAAAGAGAACCTTATGCTTGCTGTTTCAAAAATTAAGAAGATTTAAAACTTACCGCTTAAATATTTTATTGTCATTTCTTCTTTGGGGTTGATAAAAATATCCTCACATGCTCCTTGCTCAACTATCATACCATTATAGAAGAATGCTACATAATCTGCAATTCTTTTTGCCTGTTCTAAATTATGAGTTACAATAACAATAGTATATTTTTCTTTCAAATCCATTAGAAGGTCTTCAATTTTCATTGTAGATATAGGATCCAAAGCAGAACATGGCTCATCAAATAATATTATTTGAGGATCAATTGCAATAGTTCTAGCTATGCATAATCTTTGCTGTTGTCCACCTGATAAATAAAGTGCAGACTTATTCAATCTATTCTTAACTTCTTCATAGATATGTACATCCTTCAGTTTTTTTTCAATTATCCTATTTATATCTTTATCAGAGAGGCTCATAAAGTTTTCTTTGACTGGTAGTTTCATATTCCTAGTAATTGACATAGGAAATAAATTGGGCTGTTGGAATACCATACCTATTTTCCTTCGGATTTCTATCAACTCTATTAGCTTATTTATATTATATATATCTTTATTATTTATTAGAATACTTCCTTCCAGTTTGAAGCCTTCAATACCGTCATTCATCCTATTAAAGCACCTTAAAAGAGTTGTTTTTCCACATCCAGAAGGTCCAATAAATGCTGTTATGCTTTTTTCTTTTATATTTATATTGACATTTTTTAATGCATGATTCTTTTTATACCATACATTAAGATCCTTCACATGTATTGCATCTGATTTAATAATCGTTAATATGTCTTCATCAATAGTGTTTGTGCTTGATAGCATAGCTACATCCTCCAATTAATAGTATTTAAAAAGCTGATTTTGGGTTTAATCAAATAATAATGTATCTATTATATAATCCATATCTTCTGTTATATCGTTGTTTAAAGGAAAATCTTCTAATTTAAAAACTGAAACCAATGCATCTGACAGATGGTTTTTCCAGTTAGTCCAATTATCCCCCTCGTTGTACTTCTGGTAAACTACACTATAACCTTTATCTTTAAGTAGCTTGTTCAATCTTTCATTCATTAATTCAGTATCATTCTTCATTCCTGATTGAATACAGAATTTTATATCTTTTCTTTCCACTTGATTTATAATATCAAAAATCATCCAATCCTTTGCCCAGAAATAACCTGATTGTGTTATTACATAGTCTATCAAATTATCAGAAGTCATTGCAATATACATGGCTGTCATGGCTCCCCATGATACACCGATTATTGTCCTCTCAATATAATCTCTGCATATGGTGTATGTATTCTCTATATGCGGTATAAGTTCATTTTTTATGTAATCCATGTAATTTAAACCTAGCTTGTATTCATTAGTTCTTTCAGAAGGATCTATAAATACAACAATTGATTTTGGAATGCAATTTTTATACATTAAAAAATCAATCGTTGTTGTAATATCTCCAAATTCTAGATAATCGCTTCCATCAATAACATATATAAAATTGTTTATTTTCTCATCCTTAAATCCATAAGGAATATAAACTTTGAAATTCATTTTTTTCTCCATATATTTACTGGCGAGATAAAGATCTTTAATAATCTCTCCCTTGGGAAATTGATGATATATCATACAATCCATATTGTTTTTATAACCAGGCATTGTGACAGTTGAATTGCAGCAATATTCTGTATCGGTTATACTTCTGTTATTAGGATCAATAGTCCAGTTCTGATCAACTATATATTTATATTCAATTCTTGCATCTTTGGGGAATTTTCTTTTAATATACCATATATCCTGGCCTACATACCTTTCCATGTTGTCCGTTAGCTCCCAATTATTAAAATCTCCAACGATAAATACATTATCTGCTTTTCCTTTATATAGAAAGCAAACTTCATTTTCGTTTATTATAGGATAATCTATAGATGCATTATTTAAAATTATATTTTTTTTATACATAAAAAACCTCCATAAAGCACATTAATAATGACTATATTTTACAACTCCTATGTTAAAAACACATTTAATTCATGTTAATATTCAGTTTACATATTGATTTAATATCAGAATAATTATTAAATAAAATTTTACACAAACTTAAAGTGTTGTTAGTATTAATCTGCTTTAATTTAACTAAGATCCATGAAATTAAATTGAAAGGAGAAATGTTATGCTTTGCAATACTCATGAACTAATTGCTGAAAGACTCTACAAATTGACGAATAAGATTATCGATGTTCCGCTTGATTATAAAAGTTTTATCTTGGGAAGTGTTGCTCCAGATAAAAAACCTTCAATGGTCGTAATTCCTCATACTAAGACTCATTCTGTAAATCTGCTAAATAAAAACCTAGCAATTCTTTTGAATCCTTAGATAAAGATATATTACTTTTAAATAGAAAATCTATCATATAGTCTCGGAATTGTAATACACCTTTTGTCAGATTATTTTTGCAGTGCACACAACCATATCAAATATATAAATCCGGTTCCGCATTTGCTCTATGAGAGCCGTCTTAGGCTATATTTCAGAAAGAATATTGATATGATGAAAATCAATATTGAAGATAGCTTGCTTGAAATAAACAATAATTTGCAAGACTATATAGATAATAAACATATGGAATATATTATTGCAGAACGAAATATGTTAAACGATTTCAATTACACAACAAATACTGTATCATCAGTCTTTATTTATATTCTCTGCAAGTTCTTAAATATTAGTACAAATGTTGAATTAACTAATATAACTTCAAACGCTTATATTACTGCTTGTTAAAACTAGCAACCTAAGAATTTTTTACAAAACTTGAGATCTAATATTTCTCTATTTATGTTCTAGTTGTGGAGTAGTGTGATAAATCATAATTATTAAATATTTCTTCAATAAAAATCCTTTTCAATCTTACTTCTTTTTCAAACTCTTCCAAAGTTATTTTATTTTGTAAAAGTAAATTTTCCAAAAGTTTAATCATTAGATTACAACAATAAAACAATTCATTTTCCATACCATACCTCGCTTGGGTTTAAATATTTTTATAAATAATTTATACCAATACTTTTAAGCGACGATTAAAATATTGTTAAATTTATGAAAAGCATACTGACATTAGGAATAAAAAAACAAATGTTGGTCTCAACATTAAAATTAACACCTTGTTAACATTAGCTTAATGTGCTCTTAATCAGAAAAACGTAATATAAAAATAAATCAAAGTCAAATATTTATAATTAAATATATTTGATTAACTTAACTAATTAATTGATTAAATTATAGGGGGAAATTTATAATGAAAAAAAGCACATGGTTCAAAAAAACATCACTTATTGTATTAATGGTATCGATTTTATCAATAATGTTATCTGCTTGCGGTTCATCAAATGGAGGGGTAATAAGCATTTCTGGTTCATCTGCACTTCTACCTCTTGCAGACAATGCCGCAAAAGAGTATATGGCAAAGAACTCAGGCAGCAAAATTACTGTTAATGCAGGTGGTAGCGGTCAAGGACTTACTCAGGTATATCAAGGTGCTGTTAATATTGGTAATTCTGATGTTTATGCTGAAGAAAAGTTAAAGCCTGAAGAAGCAAAAGAGTTAAATGATCATATAGTTTGTGTTGTAGGTATTGCTGCAGTGGTAAATCCAAATGTAAAAGTTGATAATATTACTTCACAACAGCTTATAGATATATTCACTGGCAAAATAACCAACTGGAAGGATGTTGGAGGAGAAGATAAGAAGATAGTTCTTATCAACAGGCCAAGCAACTCAGGAACAAGAGCAACTTTTAAAAAGTATGCATTAAACGGTGCTGAAGAAGCCGAGGGGACTGCTTTAAAAGAAGATCAATCAGGAACAGTAAAGCAGACAGTATCTCAAACTGATGGTTCTATTTCATATCTTGCATTCTCTTATCTAGATGATAAAACAAAAGCCTTAAAGCTAAATGGTGTTGAACCAACTAGCGAAAACGTAGCTAGCGGTTCGTATCCTGTATGGGCTTATGAGCATATGTATACAAAGGGAGAACCCACAGGTTTAGCAAAATCATTCATTGATTATATGTTGAGTGATGATGTTCAAACTAATATTGTACCAAAACTCAAGTTTATACCTATTAAAGACATGAAAGTAAAAAGATAAATAACTATGCTTCAAAACCATGTTGCTAATTTAGCTTTGATCAAAGATAAATTAGCAACAAGTATATATGGGGGTTTTTCAAATGTCAAAACATAGGGATAATAAAAATAAACGATATTTTAAAAATGAATTATTGGGAAAATCCGTTGTTACATTTTTTGGTGTGTTTCTTATAATATTGACAATAAGCTTGGTATTTTTTATTGCTTCCCAAGGTTTATCAACTTTTATTATAGATAAACAATCTCCTTTTAAATTCCTTTTCTCTAGCAAATGGGACCCATTGAGAGAAATATCAAAAGGTGGTCCTGCAATAGGTGCTTTAGTATTTATTTTCGGTTCTATTTCAGTATCTGCTATTGCATTATTAATAAGTACGCCCTTTAGTGTTGCAATATCGATTTTTATGTCAGAAATTTCACCTAATATTGGTAGAAAGATACTCCAACCAGTTATAGAAATCTTTGTTGGAATACCATCTGTCGTATATGGGTGGATAGGTCTTACAGTATTAGTTCCTTTTATAAGCAAGTTGACTCTTACTCTTCCTTTTATAGATAAAGATATAAACACAACTGGTAAAGGCCTTCTGACAGGCGGATTGGTTTTATCTATTATGATATTTCCAACTATTGCAAGTATATCTTATGATGCACTGAAAGCACTTCCTAGAGACTATAAAGAAGCATCATTTGCACTTGGTGCAACTCGTTGGCAATCCATAAGAAAAGTTTTGATACCTGCTGCTCTTCCAGGAATGTTAACTGGAATAGTGTTGGGCTTGGCAAGAGCTTTTGGTGAAGCACTTGCAGTGCAGATGGTAATTGGTAATAATATACTTTTGCCTAAATCTATTTTTGATAGGGCAAATACAATGACCAGTGTTATAACAATGGAAATGGGGAACGCTGTAACAGGAACATTAGAGGCAAATGCATTATGGTCATTAGCACTGCTCCTTTTAATTATTTCATTTCTCTTTATTGTTATTATTCACAAAATAGGAGCAAAGGGGAGTTTTATAAAATGATTATTAAAGCAAAGGTGACAGATAGAATTGCAACAGCTGTTCTATATATTATAGCAACACTGCTTATACTTTTATTAATTTTGTTTGCAGGATATATTATATATCAGGGAAAAAGCAAGCTCAATCTGAGCTTTCTTACATCTGAGCCCAATTCATTAGAGGCTGGCGGAGGTATCGGACCCCCACTTTTCAATTCTATTTATATAGTTGTTCTTTCATTAGCAATAACTTTACCAATAGGACTTTCAGCAGGAATATATATGGCTGAATATGCAAAACCTACAAAATTAACAAAATTAATAAGATTTAGTATTGAAGCCCTTGCATCTTTACCTTCAATAGTTATAGGACTTTTCGGGTTTCTCGTGTTTGTGCAGAAAACCGGATGGGGGTTCAACATTTTTTCAGGTGCCCTAGCGGTTTCAATTTTGAATTTGCCTGTTGTTACAAGAATTTGCGAAGATTCAATTAGAAATGTTCCTCATTCTGTGAAGGAGGCAAGTCTTGCAATAGGTGCCACACATTGGCAAACTATAATACGAGTATTGATACCATGTGCGATTCCAGGTTTGGTAACAGGATTGATAATTACTTCTGGCAGGGTATTTGGTGAAGCAGCTGCATTAATATTTACGTCTGGTGTTAGTGGATACCCTCTTGATTTTACCAACTTTAACCCAATGGATTCATCATCACCGCTTAACCCTTTCAGACCTGCAGAAACGTTGGCAGTATTTATTTGGAAGGTTAATTCTGAAGGAACAGCACCTGATGCAAGGCTGGTTGCTGATGGTGCATCAGCTGTTTTAATTATATCAGTATTTCTATTTAATATATCATCAAGGATTTTGGGAAAATTCCTTAATAATAAATTTGCTGGAAGGTAAAAATTATACTATAAAGGATTGATTAAATTGGATAAGAATCTTAAGATATTCACAAAAAATTTGGATCTATTTTATGGAACCAATCAAGCATTAAAAAAAATAAATATTCAAATTGAAGAAAATAAGGTCACTGCACTAATTGGACCATCAGGCTGTGGTAAGTCAACTTTCTTAAAAACGCTAAATAGAATGAACGACCTGATACATAATGTAAAAATAACAGGTGAAGTCTATCTTGATAATTTAAATGTTTATGAACAATTTGATATAGTGGATTTAAGAAAAAGGGTTGGAATGGTATTTCAGAAACCTAATCCATTCCCAATGTCAATATATGATAATATTGCTTATGGGCCAAAGATACATGGGATCAAATCTAAGCCTAAGCTTGATGATATTGTAGAAAAAAGTTTAAAAAATGCAGCTTTGTGGGATGAAGTAAAGGATAGGTTAAAACAAAGTGCATTAGGTCTGTCAGGTGGTCAGCAGCAACGTCTATGTATTGCAAGAGTTTTAGCAGTTGAGCCAGAAGTTGTTCTGATGGATGAACCGACATCAGCACTAGATCCCATATCAACCTTGAAGATTGAAGATCTTATTGATGAATTAAAGGAAAAGTATACCATTGTAATTGTTACACATAATATGCAGCAAGCTGGGAGAATATCAGATAACACAGCATTTTTTTTAACAGGAGAAATTGTTGAATATAACGAAACCGAAAAAATATTTAACATACCTTCGGATAAAAGGACAGAAGATTATATTACAGGAAGATTCGGATAATTGGACAAAATTATTATTGAAAATTAATTTAAAAAGAGGTGCAGAAAATGGTAACTACTAGACATTTTTTTGATAAAGAGCTTGAAGATTTACATCATGATCTAATAAAAATGGCAAGTCTCGTTGAAGAGTCAATTGATAATACAATCGTTGCCTTAAAAAAACAAGATATAAACATGGCAAGAACTATATTTAAAAATGATGATGTAATCGATGATATGGAAAAGAGCATCGAACGTAAATGCATGAACCTTATCGCAAGACAGCAGCCTATTGCTAAAGACTTAAGGGTTATAAGTACAGCATTAAAGATAATAACTGATATGGAAAGAATTGCTGACCATTCATCAGATATTGCAGAAATAACAATTAGGATGGCTGATGAAAAATATATAAAACCTTTAATAGATATACCCAAAATGGCTGACTTAGCAAAGCAAATGGTTAAAAAATCAATTGATGCTTATATCAAACTCGATCTTCCACTAGCAAAAGCAGTGTGCGAAAGTGATGATGAAGTAGATGACCTATTCTTTAAAATAATACTGGAGCTTATAAATATTATGAAAAATGACTCCCAGTCTATTGAACAAGCAATTAATTTCATGTTTATAGCAAAATACCTTGAACGAATGGCTGACCACGCTACTAATATTAGTGAATGGGTTGCTTTTATAGTGACTGGAGAGCATGAACATCTATCTAGACATTTAAATAAGGATGATAGGATAAATAACCCATTTGTTAATATTGCTGATGAGATGAAAAAGGATAATAATGATTGATTAAATCTTGGAGGTTATATGTCTAAAGAGTTAATTTTTGCTGTTGAGGATGAAAAGAATATTCAACAGTTAATTAAATACAATCTTGAAGCTAACGGCTTTAGTGTAATCACTTTTGATACGGGAGAAGAACTTCTTGAAGAATGTAAATACAACATTCCGAATTTGTTCTTACTTGATATAATGCTTCCTGGAATTGATGGTCTGGAAGTTTGCAGACAGTTGCGTCAGAATGTAGTCACTCAATCTATACCAGTAATAATTCTTACTGCAAAAAATGAAGAGTTTGATAAGGTATTGGGACTTGAGCTTGGAGCAGACGACTACATTACAAAACCCTTTAGCGTAAGGGAATTAATTGCAAGAGTTAAAGCACTTTTTAGGAGGGTTCATACTTCCATAGAAAATTATTCTGAAATAATAAGATTTGAAAATATTTCAATTGATTGTAGCAGACGTGAAGTATTTAAAGATGATAAATTGTTAGACATGCCATTTAAGGAATTTGAGCTTTTAAAGCTTTTGGTAATGAATAAAGGAAAAGTGTTATCGAGAGAAATTTTATTGGAAAAGGTTTGGGGGTTTGATTATTATGGTGAAACAAGAACAGTAGACGTTCATATTAGATATCTAAGACAAAAAATAGAGGATAATGACAGTAACCCTTTTTATATAGAGACCATTCGAGGGATCGGTTATAGATTCAACGACAAAGGAGTATCTGGTAAATGAAACAAAAAATTTTCTTATATTATCTGTTTTTAATTATAACAGTGGTTTTTGTTGCAGGATTTTTAATATCTGAATTATCACAAAAATATTATAAAGATGAATTGGAGAAGAACTTAAAAAATGCTGCACATTTAATACAGTTTCAGTTAGCAGAAAACAAAAAAATAGGAATTCCTATTGATTATAATAAAAGTGCCCAGCAGTATGCCTCTGTTTTATTTCCACAAGACATATCAAAATTATCAAGTGATAAAAACTATTTCCGAGTAACATTTATAGATAAAAACGGTAAAGTAATTGGCGAATCTGAAAAGGATTATCAGAGTATGGATAATCACAGTAATAGGAAAGAAGTGCAGGAAGCATTAAAGTGGAATATAGGCAGAGATATTCGTTTTAGTAAAGATATGAAAATGGATCTTCTATATATTGCTGTTTTCCTACCTTCAGATGGAGTAATTACAAGGGTTTCAGTTCCTTTAGTTCAGATTGATAAGATTAATAATATAATAATGTTGTATACTGGAATAGGTGTTCTAATAGCACTTGTTTTAACGACAATCCTTGCTTTTCGCTTTTCAAATATGATTACAAAACCTGTAAATGAACTTATAAAGGTAACAAGAGATATCTCTGAGGGAAACTTTTCAAGAAGAGTGAATATTAAATGCGATGATGAGATAGAGGAGCTCGCTAATACCTTTAATTCTATGGCTGAAAAGCTTGAATTATCTATTGCTGAAATGAATGAGAAAAACATTAAATTCGATTCCATTATAAATAGTATGATAAATGGTGTAGTTGCAGTAGACAACCAATTTGAAGTAATACTTATTAATTCAGTATCATGTGAAATGTTTGGTATAAAAAATGGGCCAGGAGTAATAGGAATGAATATGATTGAACTTGTTAGAAATAACCACATTAACAATCTTCTAAAAGAGAGCATTGAAAAAAACGAACCATATTTAACTGAAGTTGTTATAGGGCCGCCAGATGATAAAATTTTAAGGATTTATACCAGCCCAATAAAAACTAATACAACTGAACAGCTTAATGCAGGAGGATTAGCAACTATTTATGATATAACCAACCTGAAAAAGCTAGAGCAAATAAGAACAGAATTTGTATCTAATGTTACACATGAACTTAAGACTCCCCTAACTTCAATAAGAGGCTTTATAGAAACACTAAAAAGCGGTGCAATAGATGATAAAAGTGTTGCAGTAAAATTTCTTGACATAATAGATATAGAATCTGAAAGGTTATCAAGCCTTATAAATGACATATTACAGCTTTCTGAAATTGAAAATAAGACAAAAGATTCTGATATCTCATCACATAAAATAAATAATACTGTTAAGGAAATTTATGACATGATTCAAGGAGTTGCATCAAAAAAAAATGTGCAGCTTAGCTTTGAAGTCGAAGAAAATATCACTATTACTGCAAACAAAAACAGGATTAAACAGATGTTGATAAACCTTATTGATAATGCAATTAAATATAATATAGACGGCGGAACAGTTTATTTGAAAGTATTTAAAACAGAAGGAAAAATAAATTTTATAATAAAGGATTCAGGAATCGGTATTGACGAGGAGCATATACACCGCATATTTGAACGATTTTACAGGGTTGATAAAGGCAGATCCAGAAATATGGGTGGTACAGGTCTTGGATTATCTATAGTTAAGCATATAGTAAATCTATATAACGGAAACATCAAAGTTACAAGCAAACTTGGTTCTGGTACAGAATTTATAGTACAGCTACCTGCATAATTATGTTTTTATGGAGAGATATAGGTGAAGAGTATGCATTCAATAATTTTAATAGGAAATGATAGCTATGGAATACTTTTAAAAGATGAACTTAAAAAATGCAAATACAAACTATTTTTTTCTGCTAAACCCAAGTCTGGGCTCGATAAGGCAAGGGTCAAAAGGCCTGATATTTTGATAATAAATTGTGTTTATCAAAGCAGTTTTATGATATTTGATTTAATAAAAGAAATAAGATCTGATTCCAGGCTAAAAGGTTCAATCTTACTTGTTTTGTCGGAAAATGCAGACGAATTTGACAAGTCATTATCATTAGAACTTGGAGCTGATGAGTATATGGTTAAGCCAGCTAGCATTAATGAAATCTTATTTAAATTGAAGTGCCTTTTAAGGCTAAAAAGCTTTTATAATAGAGGCAAGTTGGAAAAGTAATCCAATACCTACTAAACAATTAATTTTTTAGCAGCACTTAAAAATTTACACTAAGTTAAAAATCACTTAATTGTAGATTAACAAAAGTTTTGTAGAATTATACATAAGTAAATAAATTCTATACGAAAAGGAGAATTATATGTTTAAATTTAAAACAATTAAGTGTTCACACTGTGGTACAGTTATATTCAATCTTCCTGAAACTGATGCTAGGAAACTCCATAATATTTCCTTGATATGCGAGGATTGCAGTTATATTAATATTTCAAATGAATTTGAGCCAGATGATATTTGTACTTCATATTTAAGAGAAATTAAATGTAGTGCATAGACCTATTCAATATAAAAATCCACCTGTTTCATTTCTTAATCCAAGTCATCTATTCCCAATATCTCTATTTCCCTTTTCTTAAGATTCAAACTGATATATATCCCTTTAATTAATAATAGCTACATAGACAAAATAATGCTAACATTTTGTCTTTTTTATTGCGTTTTAGATAAGAGTACTTTTTTAAATTCCAGTCTTAAAAATGTTAATAAAAATTAATAATCCAAATTACTAAACTTAACAACCAATTAATAGCTAATTAAAGATAATGTAATAGTATAATGCTTGATAAATGTGATTTATTTTTAAGAGGGAGGGAATTTTTTTAGATGAGATTTCTTGCATTATCAAAGGTTATAAAGAGAATAGTATCCATTTTATTGATTTTATCCATGATGTGTATCATGTTTCATGTGTTCTCTGAAGACCAACCTGTAATTTTGTCTTTGGCAAAGGTACACGGTTCACCAGGAAGTTATATCAATTTTGACGTATGCCTTCAGAATGTTCCTCAAACTGGTATTGCTACAGGACAACTTTGTATTTATTATGATTCGAAGAATCTTTTACTTACTCCGGTTTTGGGTATAGGAGTATTTTCAGGACCCATAATTAAGTGGGAAAAGAAAGGAATAATAGTTGAAAATATTGTTTTCAATAAAAAGATAGTAGGACTTAGAATTCTATATGATGGTAGAGAAAATTTCATAAGAGATAACGGGGTCTTTTTAACTTTAAAGTTTAAAGTTAATGATGAGTGTTTAGAAAAACAAATTATTACAGTGGATTCAGAAGGAGAGATACCATTTTACACAAAAAGTAATAATGAATCTAACCCATTGGAATTAAGACCAATTAATAATGTGGAATATAGAGCTGGTGAAATAACCATAGGAGAAGGAACTTCAACTAAATACACTCCCACAACAGTAGCAACACCTCCTAATGCTTCTCAGACTTCAAATTTATCAACTGTAGTTAATACTATTCCATCTATGACTCCAACAGCAACTCCATCAACCGCTCCTATAATCGATAAATCAATGAAATTATCAATGAATGATGTTTTCTGTGATAAAGGTTCAATTGTAAAAATGATTATAAATATTGAGGATTTACCAAAGGAAGGAGTAAAATCTGGACAGTTCAACATAAAATTTGATACAAACAATTTTAAAGTCAGTAAAATAACCGCTGGAGAAATTATTAATGATGGGGACAAGGATTTATCATATAGTTTGATATCAAATGGATTGACAGTTTTATATTCAGATAGTAAACAAAGCGGAAATTCATTCATTAATAAAAGTGGAGTTTTCTGCATAATTAATTTAGAAGTTTCTGCATCATGTCCATATGGTGAATATGATTTCAAATTTTATAAAGACGATAATAGCTGCTTTTACTCAGATTATGAAGTGTCAAATATTATCGAAACGTCGTATTTAAATAATAAAATAATAGTAGTTTCAGGTGGTGTTCCAACACTTACAAAAACTGTAACTCCTTCTATAACTCCAGCTATTACAATTATTCCAACACCAACTCCAAACTCTGTTTCTTCAAATGCCATGAAGATATCTTTAAGTAAAGTTTCATGCAATAAAGGTGCTAACATTAAAATTGATGTCAATCTTTCAAAAGTACCTCAAAAGGGAATAACATCAGGCCAGTTTAATGTAGAGTTTGATAAAAGCAAATTTACAGTTAAACAAATTACAGTTGGAGATATTGTAAATGATAAAGCAAAAGATATATCATATAATACTATAGAAAATGGTATTACAGTTCTATATTCTGATGATAAGCAGAGCGGAGATTCCTATATTAAGAAAGATGGAGTATTATGTACTATAGAATTTGATGTATCTGCTTCATGTCCTGCTGGTGAACATGATATAAAATTTTATAAAGATGAAAGCTCAGTCTTTTATTCAGAGATGATAAGCCTTGTTGAAGTATTATATGAGGATGGGAAGATAACAGTTTCAAATGCTACTTCAACACCTACTCCAACGAAAACAGCAACTCCAACTATAACCTCAACTCCTACGGTAACCCCAACAGCTACAATTACTTCAACACCCACAATAACACCTACAACAACTCCCTTATTACAAATGACTCAGCTAAAAAGTTTAACTATTGATAATGCTGTCTTATCGCCTGAATTTTCCGCACAGAAATCAGTTTACTGGGCGATACTTAAAGAAGGTGAGACACAAATTGTGCTAAGACCTCAGACTGATTATGCAAATGTACATTTTATTGTGAATGGTCTTGAGTACCCAATAAATAAAGAGATATCTATTAAGTGTTTGCCTGATTTAAATATGTTTACAATTTGTGTATATTCATCTGATTATACTAGCTTCACATCATATTCTGTAAATGTTGCAAGGAAACAGGGTAGTTACTATGTGTTAGATAACAGAACTTATCCATCATCAGGATTATTCTCGGACTTGGGTTCACATTGGGCAAAGGATTACATATTAGACCTTTTTAAAAGAAGTATTGTTGCAGGATATAATGATAGTACATTCAAACCAGACAATTATGTTAGCAGAGCAGAAATTGTAAAAATGATTATTGTTGCAAAGAATATTAATGTTCCCAATAATATTTCATATCCATTTGCTGATAAAAATAATACACCTTCATGGGCTTTAGCATATATAGCAGAAGCATATAAGTACAAATATATCGAAGGCTATAGCGGCAATAATTTCAAAGCAAATAATTTCATAACCAGAGCAGAAGCAATAAAAATACTCGAGAATGCTTTTTATAGCGGATTAGGTATATCTGAATTCAATGTATACTTTGCAGATGAATATGATGTTCCAAGCTGGTCGAAAAAGTATATTATCAATTCATACAAAAGGGGCATTTTTACAGGATATAGTGATAATACAATAAAGCCTTCCAATTTTATAACAAGAGCTGAAGTTTCAAAGGCTATTTATATGTATTTAAATAATAAGACATAGTAATGATTGAAAGGAGACATTTTAGAGTTATTGTTTTGAAATTTTATGTGTCAAGTAGGAGGAATGTTATGAATTCGAAAAGGTTATTTAGCACAATTCTAATAATTGCGTTAGCAATCTCATTTATATTTATATCTAAATCAACTTTTGCCGATGGATCCATTTCAGTTAATGTTTCAAGTACAAGCGGCAACCCTGGTGATGAAGTGAGCGTTTCAATATCATTAAGCAATATACCATCTACAGGAGTTAATTCTGCCACTTTAGTATTGGAATATGATAAATCAAAACTGGAATTTGTAAAGTTCAATTCTGGGGAAATTATTGGTGATAAAGTTAGAGATATTAGTTATGAAAATATTGATATTAATGCAGTTTATACCCAAGAACAATTGGCTATGATTAGAAATGATTCAACAAAACCACCACCACAAGATGGAGTAAAGATTTTATATAATGATGATGCTCAAACTGGGGATTCTCATATTAAGAGAAATGGAATATTTGGAGAAGCTGTATTTAAGATAAAAAGTAGTTTTACCAGCGGAACGGCTACTATTAAGCCAAATTGTGAGGATAAGAGAGTTTCTGGGGGAAATGTTGAAGGTGCATTTTATAAGGCAGATGCTGAAATAATACCTGCTTCTTTTAGTAGTGGAACAATTGCTGTACCAAAAGCAACTGGTGCAACGCCAACTCCAACTTATACCCCAACTACAACATCAAACACAACTGGAACACCTTCACCATCTATCACAGTGACACCAAGTATTTCTACAACTCCTTTACCTGGGAGTGTAAGCAACCAAAATATATTATTATCCAGTCAGAATAAAAAATTGATGCTGGAGGTGGAAATGAAATTGGGTGAACCTCAGATTAATATTAATGGTAAACAGCAAATGATTAATTCAAAAGATAGTAAAATTGTTCCTACATTTGGTGAGAATGGTGCACTAGTACCTGTAAATGAAATCTCAAATATAGTTGGTGCAATATGCGAATGGAATGCAGTAGAAAAGAAAATTAAAATTACCTATAAGGGCAGAAATACAGAAATGTGGATTAATAAGAAAAAAATAACTGTTAATGGAAAAACAAAATTAATTGATGAGTTTCCTGAGTTAATCCAAAACAAACCATACATACCATTATGTTTGGCATCTATAGCATTTGAGTGCATAGTAGAGTGGGATAAACCCAATGATACTGTAAAAGTTAAGAAGTTTCAATAAAGAAAAATAAAACACATGGAGGAAAAGAAATGTCTAATGCTTTGAAAAGATTTTTATTGGTTACTTGTATAGTAATTATTTTGATCAACTTGGTAGGATGTGGGGGTAAAGAAGAAAATGTACAAGATACTACTAAGGACACACCAACTTCTGAAGTTTCTTCAGCAATTGAATATGTAACTCCAGTACCGGGTGAAATACCTTCTGATCATGAAACAGCTAAAAATTCTACAGAAATTAAAGAGATAAGTACACCAAATATTAAAAACTCCACACCGATACCTAAGAGTTATATTGTATCTGGTAATGAACTTGGAAATAAAATAACTAAAGAAATGGCGTTTTCATATTTGCAAAAAGCACATAAAAAGATTTTTATTAATTGTGAAGAAGTTGCTGCAAGTGTCCCATTATCAAGAATTAATACAGGTAAAGCCAATTTAGGGATACTTACAAGACCATTAACACCGGAAGAGAAAGCTTTAAATCTTAAAGAAACAATTTTTGGTTATGAAGCATTTGCGGTTATTGTAAATAATAACAGTAAAGTTAAGGATTTAAGCATTGAAAGTGTGAAGAAGGTAATGAAAGGTGAGATTAAAAATTGGAGTCAGCTTGGTGGCGATGATGGAAAAATCACATTGTATATGATGGGTGATACACCAAAAGGCAATAGAATGTTGTTAGCAGTAAATGATTTTTTTGAGCTTATCCAAAAATCAGCTAATGGAAAGACTAATAAGTCATTAATGTCCACATACATAAAAAAAGATAGTGAAAATGAGGTAATAGAAGCAGTTTCACAACAAGATAATGCGATAGGGATAATATCTTTTGACAGTATCGATAATGCTTCTGTTTATCCAATTGATATTGAAGGAGTTGAACCATCCATTGAAAATTTGTTGTCAGGTAAGTATAAAATGTGCATACCCTTTAAAATACTATCAAAAGAAAATATTGAACCTGATATGAAAGAATTTGTAAGTTATATTATCGGTGAAGAAGGACAAAAGAATATAAAAGCAAAGGGATATTATCCCATAAATGTCGAAAAGTAAAATTAGTTATATATAGTAAGCGGAATAGCCGAAAAAGGGCTATTCCGTGCGAACTGATATATAACTTTACTGTTCGATGTCCATAGATATTTAATTGAATATAAAAATACTGAGGCAATAAAAGCTTGGTTTTTTTGTAAATATAATCAAAAATTTGAGGAGAGATAAAAATGAAGAGGAAAAACATCAAAGGAAATTTATTTAAATTATTATGCACTGTATCCATACTTGGAGCAATAATGATCTTGTCCATGAGCACAGCTTATTGTCGTGCAAAGCCGGTTTCAGTTTCGATTAATAGCGTTAAAGCAAACCCTGGCAGTCAGGTGAAAATGGAAATAAAATTTGATAATATACCAGATAAAGGGCTTACTGCTGCCCAGTTTAATATAGAATATGATAAAAGCAAGGTTACATTGAAAAAGGATAATATAAAGAGCGGCAGCATAGTACATAATCCAATGTTTGATATTATATCTAACGATATAGATACTGGAACTACTATAATTTACACAGATTATGATATGACAGGCAATTCTCATATTAAGTCCAGTGGAACATTTCTTGAGTTAACTTTTGATGTAAGCAGCAGTTGTCCTTCAAGTTATGTTAGTGTAAAGTTGACTCCTACATATGAGTTAGACTTTCTAAATAGAAAAAAAGAAAATCTATTTTATACTGACATGACTGTTCCAGTGAATGTTGAGTATGTAAGTGGTAAGATAACAGTTGGTAACCCAAAACCTGAAGTAAAATTAACTGTTGATAAACCGGTTATAGAAAATGGTGGAAGTATAGCAAATATTGATGCTGCACCTAAAATAATAGGAGGAAGAACTCTCTTACCAATTAGGGCAGTAGTAGAAGCCTTCGATGGTAAAATAGATTGGAATGCAACAGATAAAAAGATTACTATTAGTATAGGAAGTTCTAAAATTCAGATGTGGATAAATAAAAAGAATGTAATTGTAAACAACGGCAGTAAAACGATTGATGTTCCTCCACAGATTATTGAGGGGAGGACCTTTGTTCCAGTCAGGTTCGTCAGTGAAAATGCGGGTCTTAAAGTTGATTGGGAAGCGAGTACAAAAACTATCACAATAATGAAATAACAAATAAAAAACCAGCCGAGGCTGGTTTTTTATTTGTAAAAATTATTATAATAACCCAATTTTACTTAACTACATTTTTACATAATCATTATTATAATTAGCGTGTTTATAATATGTTCTTAATCTTTGTTCTATAAAATGTACATGTTCGTTGATATAACGATCAATATGAAAAGAGTATAACTTACTACATTTTAAAGGAGGAAAAAAGATGTTGAAATTCAAAAGAGCAGTAAATTTGCTAATTGCAGCGACAGTACTAACTGGTAGTTTTATCATTCCATCAGTTCAAGCGAATGCAGCAGCTACACCACTTAAGGTAGGTGGATCAACTACTATTGCACCACTTGCAAGAACTTTGGAAACTGGATTTGAAGCATCCACTGGAAATGCTGTTGATGTGGTTATTACAGAAGGAGGATCTGGTGCAGGTCTGTCAGGAGTCCTTGACGGTTCTTTGGATGTTGGAATGATGTCAAGAGATCTTTCTGATTCAGAAAAAGCTACATATCCTTACATTATACCCATCACAATAGGAAAAGATGCAGTTGCAGTAATAGTAAACCCATCAAATCCCATCACAAATCTTACTCAGGATCAAGTAAAAAATATATTTTCAAGTGCAGCTACAAGTCCAATAACAAATTGGAGCCAATTGGGTGGAAACAATGCACCAATAGAAGTACACACAAGAACTGAGGGTTCAGGAACACTTGATGCATTTAAAGAACTTGCTCTAGGAAAAACAACAATTGTATCTACTGCAATTAATCACCCATCATCCGAAGAAATGCAAGTATCAGTAAAAGATAATGCTAATGCAATAGGTTTTGTATCACTTGATTATGTAAATGAAACTGTAAAATCAACAAAGATAGACAATATTGAATGTTCAGTAATAAATGCAAAAAATAGTGTTTATCCATATGTTCGACCATTGAACTATATTACTAAGAGAGAAGCGGTTGGAAACGCACTTAAATGGATCTATTACAACTTGGGAAAAGATGCCCAGGCTTTAATCGAATCAAAGAAATATATCAGAGTAAATGATGATACATTAAATGTAGTAGTTAATTCAGAAATCCAGCAGACTGTTAAGGATGTTGCTGGGGAGTTGGATGATGGAATATCATTAACTATAAGTGTAACAACTGGAGACAATAGCAGTATATGTACTGCAGTAAACAATGAACAAGCTGAATGTGGAATAATTAAAGGAGACCTTGATTCTTCATGGGCAGGTTTGGCTGGAAGAGCAGTAGCACAAGACTCAACAGGAACAAAGTTTACATTCGTAACAAAGAAATTTGGTAAAGTAGATGCTATTGGTGCTGCTGAAGTTTTAAGATATGTTATAAGAAATCCTAGAGGTCAAAAAATTGTTGTAAAGAATGGCCTTTTCAGAGTATGGAAATTTGGTGATGTAACAGGTGATGGTTTGGTAAATGCAGCTGACTATTCCAACTTGAGATCATATCTCTTAAAGAAAGTTGTTTCATTACCAGCTACAGCTTGGTTATTCAGTGCAGACGTATCAGGAGATAATCTTATAAATGCTGGTGATTACAGTATTCTCCAATCATATCTTCTCAAAAAGACAACTCAATACCCAACAATGCAAGCTGAAAATAAATACTTACCATATTATCCACCAATGCCCTAATGAGATTAGTTATGTGAGTAGCATTTGAAACTGCAATATAAACCAGTAAAATAAGAGGGAGAGAAGAAAAATGAAAACGAATATCTCAAGATTTAAAAGAGTAGCAATAAGTTTAATAGTTACGATTTGTATGATATCTTCAATATTGCCCATAAAAATATTTGCTGATGGAGAATTAAAGGTATCTATAGCAGACATAAAGACTGATGCAGGTCAAACAATTTCTGTACCTTTGACAGTAGAAAATGTTCCTGCAGATGGCTTGGTTGCTGGAACAGTTATTGTTAATTTTGATACTACAAAAATGAAGTTTGTAAGTGCACTAAATGGACCTATAACAAACAGTGCTAAAGATATTGGTACAAATTTTGATGGAAAAAGCTTGATAGTTCTTTATGCTGATGATGCACAGAGTGGAACTTCTCATATAAAAACAAACGGTGTTCTAGCAACATTAACATTTACTGTTAATGCTGATTGTCCAAATGGAGCATATCCAATATCACTTGCTAATGATGGAGAAAATCCTACTTTCTATAATCCTAATTATGAACCATTCAATGCTGTATTTGGAAATGCTAATGTAATAGTAGGAACACTAGCAGTTGAAACACCAACTAACACTCCTACAAACACTCCAGAACCGACAGCTACAAATACTCCAGTACCAACATCTACAAACACACCTACAAATACACCAGAGCCAACAGCAACAAACACACCTACAAATACACCTACAAATACACCTACAAACACTCCCACAAACACACCAACTCCTATAGTAATATCTGATGTTACAGTAAAAGGTAGTACTGATGCAGCAGGATATCCAAAACAGAAAGTAACTGTAAATGTTGATCTTTCAAATGTTCCTTCACAAGGTCTTACATCTGGTGAATTATATTTTGAGTATAATAAAAACGTATTAAAGCTTGATTCCTTTGAAAAAGGAAGTGTAGTAAGCAGCATTGAAGATATAGATATGGCTGATGATTATTCAAAGGGTGCAGTATTGCTTTATACTGACTCACAAAACACAGGTGCATCAAATACTCATATATTGGCAAATGGCCGTTTAGTATCAGTTACATTCCTTATACAGGATGGATCACCAAAGGGGGCCTATTCAATAAAGATATCTGCACCTCCTGTATCAGTTGGAGGAATACCATTCTATTCAATGCAGACTTATCCAGTGAAAGCACAGTTCTCGGATGCAAGTGTTACAGTTAAAGATGTGAATGACCAGAACATTAAGCCTGTTATAACACTTGATAAACCAAAATATGTTGCAGGCGACGTTGTAAAGCTTCAGATGGCATTTAGCGGAGTTAACACTGGTAATGATAAGACAAACAACCTTATGATTGAATTTGGATACGATGGATCAAAATTCGAACTTGGTAAGGGAACTGCAGATGCAAGTTTGGAAAACACAGGCATTAACTTCAATTACAAATATGATTTGGGAACAGGCAATGACAAAAAGCTTAAAGCAATATACCTTGATATGGACAAAGAAACAGCTCTTACTGACGGAAAAGTAATATATACAGCATATCTAAAAATTAAAGATACTACACCAGTTGATACATATAAGCTCGCTTTCAGTGCAATAAAGATGATTGACAGAACAACTGGTAAAGTATATACAGTAAATAGCGGTGAAGCTTTTATGCAAGATATCATAGTAACAGGCGATGCAGTAATTGAAGGAAATATAAGCATATTCCTTGGAAAGACTCCTTTATTAGCTAGTACTCTTGGTAATGAAATTGCATCAAAATTAGTTCAGAAACAAATCAATGAAGCATACAAAAACCTCAAATTCACTTTAAAGAAGAGTGAGGGAGATACTGGAGTAGTAATAAATGGGGATAAAGCTTTCTTGGCAGATGTTGATGGAAATTATGCAAAACTAGACAAGGTAGATAATAAAGTTAAAGGTACATTCAGAATATATGCTTCAGACTTAAATGCAACTATACTTACAATTGAAGGCGTTGGATATCTCAAGAAGAATATTGCTATAAACCTCAAATCAGGTAAAGTAGCTATAGTAGGTACTTCAACTGAACCAACTGTAATTTATCCTGGTGATGTAGGTACAATAAACAAAGCAACAAGCACTGTAGAAACAAAAGCAGACGGTGTTATAGACACAGAAGACTTCTCAGCATGGGTACTTATGTACAATGAGAAATATGACAATAACACAACTGATCTTAGTACAGAAGATGCATTAAGAGCTGATTTCTCAAAAGATGTTGAAATAGGATCATTAGACTTCCATCTCTGGGTGCAGTCTTTTGAAATTAATAATATTGGAATTAACTAAAACCCCCTTGATTTAAAAATAAAATTCGCTTTACAAATTCCTCACAAGTAATTTACTAATGCTGATTGGAGAGGCAAAACAGCTTCTCCTTTCAGTAAATTTTTTATGAATAATGGATGTGATTCTATGATAATAAAGAATAAGATCACTTTGATCATTCTCCTTATAAGTTTGGTTGTTTTGACTTTTAGTGTACAGATAAAAGCAGAAGGAAGCGATGATGTAGTCCCTGATATAAAGTTTGGTAAACAAACCTATTTCCCTGGTGATGAATTTACAATGTCCCTAAGACTATCTGGAGATAATCTAAATACCCTTACAACAAAAGGAGTAGAGGTTGTACTGGAATATGACCATTTTAATTTTGAACTTTTAAATAATAGTCCTGAAAAAGATTTGATGAATAGCTATATTGATTTTACTAATAAATTTAATTCTATAAATAAAAGTGATAATAAGCAAAATATTCGTGTTGCTTATTTTAATATAACAAACCCAGTTACGATAAAAAATGGTGCTAATATCATTAATGTGAAGTTCAAGGTAAAAAAAGATGCTAAACCTGGAATTAAAAGGTTTGTGCTAAAGCCCTTTGGCCTCGTTGATACGCAGTTTAAAGTTTACCATGTAAATAATGATGAGGCCTTTACCCGTACTTTGGAAATTTTGTCGTCAGATTTGAAAAGACCATCTGCAGGGTTAAAAACCTTTAATGATGTTGATATCAAGCACTGGGCAAAGGTATATATTGATAAATTGGTTGAAAGAAAGGTGGTAATGGGTGTTGACAGTAATAACTTTAAACCCCAAAACAATGTTACAAGGGCTCAGTTTGCTGCATTTATCGTACGTGCATTGGAACTGGATCTAATTGATTATAAAGGTGAATTTAAAGATGTTAAGGCAGGGGAATGGTACGACAAACTTGTTGCCACTGCGGTAAAATCTAAGATTATAGAGGGTATGGGTGCTGGAAGGTTTGAACCTAATAGCAATATTACACGTGAACAGATGTGTGCCATGATTATGAGGGCTTATGAATATATAAATGGCCTTGAAACTAAGGGTTATGTCAGTAAATATAAAAATAGGTTCAGTGATATGAAAGATATAAGTAGTTGGGCACAGGATTATGTCAAGGGAGCGAATGTGCTCGGAATAGTAAATGGAATGTCTGATACTAAGTTTATTCCAAAAAGTAATTCGTTGAGAGAACAGGCTGCTGCGATTATATACAAGTTTCTTAAAGCGTCAAATTTGGATTAAAATAATTATTCAATAAAGATATATTAACTTCAATTTTAATATAAGCTTAATATTTAATGTGTAAAATTTAGTAAATACAAATTGGTTTAAAGGCATTAATGTTTGTAAAGCTGATGTATGGTTGAATATTTTGTTGACAAAATCTGATGGATTTATTTCGATATCAGACTCAATACCTGATTTTATTTTTGGTGATATTTCTGGAGACGGTCATTTTGATGCAGGCGATTACTATCTTTTAAAATCTTATTTATTGTAAAAGGCAACAGAATTTCCGTATATATATTGAAAAAGGCAGCTGATGTAAGCGGTGATGGATTTATAAACTCTTCTGATTATATACTCATGAGATCGAAAATATTGAAGATTATTCCTAAGTTTCCTGTAGAAAGGGGTTAATTATGCTGGATAGTAAAAAAATAAAAAAGGCTTGTCTTATAGCATTTGTTTTTATTTACATTAGTGTTATTACGGCGTTTTCACAAGGTCAGGCTATATTAAAAGTAAATTCTGGCACTGGGGGTCAAGGAGAAAAAGTTAAAATAACATTAATACTTGATGAACCTGAAAATATATCCGGTTTGCAGTTTTCTTTAAAGTATGACAAGAAAAAGCTTTATGTAAAAGAAGAAGATATTTCGATAGGCACTTTTCTAAAGAGTTGGCTTCATGGCACAAATATACTAAATAGTGATGGAGAAATTAAATTTGCATTCGCTAGCAGTAATGGGATAAAAGATGCAAAATCTATTGAGATATGTTCTGTAAATTTTTCCATTTTATCTGATGCTGAAGATGGTAAGACAAATATTATATTAGAATCAGTTATTGGAGGGGATGGCACAAATAAAATAGATATTCATTCTCTAAAAGGTGAAATAGATATTTTTAAAAAATCAGATAATACTAAACTAACACCAATTACCCCAAAGCCAATATATCAATCGTCAACAACCCAGACACCAGCACTACAAACACCAGCACCCCAAACAAGTACATCCCTAAATCCAACAGCACAAAATCAAACTCCACAATCTAATTTATCTATATCAGATACACCTCCATTCACAAAAGTTGATAGTGACAAACAAAAGCCTGCAAGTACATCATTTAAAGATATAAATGGGCATTGGGCACAGGATTTTATTGAAGATTTGTTTAAAAGGGGAATACTATTAGGTAGTTTAGATGGAAGAGTAAGACCTGATGATTATATTTCTAGAGCTGAAGCTATTGTTTTGTTAGTGAAATCTCAAAAATTAGAAGCAGCTAAGGAATGCACTCTCAAGTTTAAAGATCAGCTCAGTCTACCAGATTGGGCTGTGGGGTTTATTCAGACTGCATTTGATAGGGCATTAATTAACGGATATAGTGACAATACCATAAGAGCAGGTAATAAGCTAACCAGATCTGAAATGGCTGTAATAGTAATGAAAGCATTCAAATTTCCTCAAGAAAATAAATCAAAGTTGAATTACAAAGACTTAAGATCTATTCCATTATGGGCAAAGGATTATATTGAATCTGCTTATAATTTAGGAATTATTACCGGGTATAGTGATAATACTTTTAAGCCGGACAATTATATAACAAGAGGAGAAGTAATAAAAATTATTTCGATGTGTTTGAATAGATCAAATTTAGACTAACCAATTTTTATTTAATAAAGATATCTTAACATTAATTTTATACATACTTAATATTTTGTGTATAAAATTTAGCGGAAAGGCAAATTAGTTTAAAAAGGTTTAACGCTTGATTTGGGGGAGGATAGATATGACAAAGGAAAAAGGATTAACTCTGTTACTCATCATTTCTTATATTGTATTAATAATTTCTGCATTTAACTTTGCAGATCTTGATAATAAAGGTGGTTCATTGAATCTCTTTATTGATGGGGAAAAGGTAGCTGATGATAAATCTCCCATAATAAATGATGGCACAATTTACCTTCCAGCTAAAACCATATGTGAATACCTTGGTGCAGATTATGAGTTTAACGAGGAAGAATATAAAGTAAGCATACATATGGCAGACAGGACGGTTGAATTAGCAATGGATATGCCATATGCAGATATAAATGGAAAAGTTGTTGAGCTAACAAAAGGACCAATCAATATTGATGGAGTTGTTATGCTTCCTAGCGATATGGTAAAGGTTTCTTTTGATGCTGAAGTTATAAGTTATGACAGTAATAAAAGTGTAAATATTAAATATTTTTCACTGATGTCAGGAACACTCAGAATGGGTGGTGCATCAGCATTTATTAACATATCCCAAAGAGCAATTGATAAACTAAAAAAACTTAGTCCTAAATTTGATGCCAGAGTTTTTGGAGGAGGGTCATCAGCTGGTATAACTGCATGTCTTGATGGCCAGTTTGATATAGCAAACATCACAAGGGAACTATCGGCAGATGAAATATACTATAATGCGGATATCAAAAGTTACAGAGTCGCTAAAGAAGGAATTGCGGTAATTATAAATAATCAAAATAAAATTAATGACCTTAACAGGGATCAGATTTGCAAATTGTTTGAAGGAAAGTACTTAAGCTGGAGAGCCGCAATGGGTGATGATAATCCTGTTTATGTAAATGTTCAGGAAGCAGGCACTGGTACATCTAATACATTTTATGATATAGGAATATTAAAGGTTGATGAATTTGGTGAATATGCAAGAACAGCTATGCCTAATTCATCAAATGGATTAGTCCGACAAGCCGTGGCATCAGAACCTTTGGCTGTCGGCTTTGTAACATTTCCGTTTTTGAATGAAACAGTAAAGGCAGTGTCAATAGAAGGAGTAAGACCTGATAAGGATAGTGTTATAAAAAAGAAATGGCCTTTAGTTAATAAACTGAATCTGGTGACTAACGGAGATGCAAAAGGTTTAAAAGCAAAATATATAAACTTTTTGAGAAGTAAAGCAGGGAGAAAGATAATTGAAGAAGAGGGTTTTATTAATCTTGATTACTATTACAAGGATGAAATTGAATCATAAAGGAGTGGAATGCATTTGCAACAGGAATACTTGGTGAGTGAGAAAAATATTATATCTGGTGATGAGCTTGCTAACAATGAGGAAATACAACAAAATAGAAAGTGGAAAAAAATCAGGGAATTTATAATTGAAAAGACTTTTTTATTGATTGCAGTATTAAGTGGTATCATTATTTTAATAATATTTGTCTTTATTGGAATAAAATCTGTTAAAGTATTTAGTGAAAACGGTATTGGGTTTTTAACCAATCTTGGATTTGATCAGCAAATTTGGAAGGCTGCAAGAGCTTCTGCCGACGAGCCCATTAAGACATTCGGTGTCTTTGGTTTAATAATAGGAACATTATACACATCTATTGGAGCACTTCTTATAAGTGCCCCTGTAGGAATACTTACAGCAGTTGTCATAACTGAGCTTGCACCAGTCTGGCTTAGAAGACCATTTCAAATTATAATTAGGTATCTTGCATCTGTACCCTCAGTTATATATGGCTTGATAGGTATTCTTGTAATAGTTCCATTTATTAAGCAGTTTATTACTATTGAAATGCAAGCTCAATACATAGGTTATTTTCAAATGACTGGAAGATCTTTATTAGCAGGTGTTATTGTTCTTAGTTTTATGATTTTGCCAATTATAACAGCACTTACGATAGATGCTTTAAAAGCAGTTCCCAAAAGATATAGGGAAGCAGCATATTCACTTGGCTTTTCACCATGGCGAACAATTATAAAAGTTTTAATTCCGTCAGCAAAATCAGGGATATTCGCAGGTATAATTCTTGCAATTGGAGCAGCTACAGGTGAGGCTATAGCCGTTTCCATGGTTATTGGAGGTATAGGAATAGTACCTGACCCTACCCAATGTATAAGTCCAGTTCACAGCTTATTCACACCCGTCCTTACTTTGGCTTCAGCAATAGTAAATAAGTCGGAAACATTGACCGGTGAATATACATCATCAGCATTATTTGCATGTGGAGTTTTGCTGCTGGTTACATGTACGATCTTAAGTATTTTGTCAAAAGCTGTTGATTATATAGTAAAGAGGAGGGTTGGAATTGAATAAGAGAATTATGCGAGATTATTTAGGCTATTTAATATCCTGGTTGGCAATGAGTTTTACTGTGTGTATATGTCTAGGAATAATTATATATTTAATAATAAATGGAATATCCCAGCTGTCACCGGATTTTATTCTAAAAGCACCTGCTCCAACTTCAAATGAAAAAATGAGTGGAGGCATAAGTTCACCTATACTTGGCAGCTTGATTCTTACTCTGATAGGCTTAGTAGTTGCATTTCCATGGTCATTGATCACAGCAATGTATTTAAACGAGTATGCAGCAAAGAATAAACTGGCTTCAGTTTTAAGAATGGGAATCGAAGTGCTTTCAGGAGTTCCTACAATAATCATAGCGATTTTTGCGTTAGCAGTATTTACAAATCCTCAATTTGCTTTTTTAAGCGAAATGGTTCCTGGCTCTGACAAGGCTTTGGGAAGATCATTTCTTGTTTCAGGAATAACTATGGCAATAATGGTATTGCCTTACATGATAAAAACTTGTGAAGAAGCACTAAAAAATGTACCAGTTAATTACAGAGAAGCCTCATTAGCTTTGGGAGCATCAAAGCTTCAAACTGTTTTAAAAGTTGTACTTCCAGCCTCAAAAGACGGTCTTATTACTGCTGTGACTCTAGGTATCGGAAGGATAATTGGAGATACAGCTATAGTCTGGCTTACACTCGGAGATACAATGAAAATGGGAAACAGCTCTGGAGAATGGTGGATGCCTTCAAATATTATAAATACATTAAAGGGTACTGGATCTACATTAACATCATTTATTTTTTATGCTTCTCCTGCAGGTGAGGGAAATCAGACCGAAAAAGCTTTTGGAGCAGCATTAGTTCTAATAATAATTATTATAATTATTAATTTACTTACAGATTTTATTGGTGTATTTAAAAGAAGAATGAATGATCAACAGTAGTCTATCTTAAATCACATATGTTCCATAAATATTACATGTTATTTAATCAAATAATTATTATATGAATTATAATAGTAAAAAACGGCAATATGAGTCATATGAAAAGCAGGTTGACATAACGCTAAGAATAATAAGAGAATTCTTATTATTCTTGTACTTTTACTTGACTTAGTACCGATTTTCAACGACTAAATTGACCTTTCCTATCTCTCGGAACTCAATATCCATTTCGCCTACATTGCTTATTAAAGGTTTTTGGCGAATTCCATTTCTGTAGTTTGGTTCATTATCTTCTGTCCGTTGATGCTTTCGTCCAAAATGATCTTCTATTTCAGCTTGCAACATGTTTTCAAGTGTTTCTTTAACAATTTCTTAATTAATCCGTTATCTTCAAACAAATCCTGATGTTTGATGGGGGTTCATTTATATGGAAGTCGGCACCAAATTTGATATTCTTTTAAGCCCCCCACCGTAAGCTTGTTTTTATATCATAAAAATGTTGCCTGCTAACGCCACACGCTTCGCTGTGATTTTGTAAGTATTCTGCCAACTCTAATAGGCTCATCTTATTCTTAACTATCCTGTCTTGTACTCTCCTTTTTACATTTGATTGTGCCAGGAGAGGTATTTCCCATACCTTATTCATACACTGTCAAGTTAATTCTCTAAGTCTTGTGCTAATTCTTTATTTGAGTATCCTTTCTGTTTTTTAGCTTTAGGGCTAGCCTCAAGGGAGTCTAACGGAGGTAAAGCACTGAATGGGCTAGGGGCCTTACCGGGTTACCGAACCCTATCAAACTCTAATGCCGTATAGATGCTCGTTGGGAGTCAGACAGCGTGAGATAAGTTTCGTTGTCAAAGGGAAACAGCCCAGACCATCAGCTAAGGTCCCAAAATCACAGTTAAGTGGAAAAGGATGTGGGTTTGCTAAGACAACTAGGATGTTGGCTTAGTAGCAGCCACATTGCCGGTTTATTTATAGAAAAATCCTACTATGTCTTAGTCAATAGTAGGATTTTTCTATAGTAATCAAAAACTTCTAAGCATTTTATTCCAAAGTTATTGATCCCACGTCTGCTTTAAGTATTGTTACTACATCGTTTACATTTACGCCGTCCATTCCTATTATATCAGCAGCTATCAATGCCTGGTCATCAAGTGTAGTTTTTCCTGTAATGTATTGGAGAGTTTTAAGTCCATCTACATAAGTAACTTTATTATCCTTATTGACATCACCAATTCTTATTACAACATTTCTGCCATTATCACCTGCGACAGACAATCCCATGTCCTCTGCATTAGCTGGAGTTACTTCTACTTTTATTGCTTTACCAATCATGTTTTTTGTTACTTTCAATGATTTATCAACAGCACCTTCTATTGGATTATATTCACCATTTGCTACATCTTTAATCAACCATCTGAATTTAGTGCCAGACTCTGTTCTGTTATTGCCATCTGTATATTTGTAGCTTGCTGTCAATGTTTGTCCTACAACACATTCACCGGTAAATTTTACATCAGATGCAACAGGAAGCACTGTAGGAACAATTGTTATTGTACCATCCTCTGTATATATTGGCCCAATCTCTTGGAAATCCAAATTACATGCTTCTGCAGAAGCAACCTTCAAAGATATGTTCATTGGTAATGTTGAAACATCTATATCTGATCTAGCCTTAAAAGTAATAGTTGCAATATCAATGCTGGAATTAGTTATACCATCACTATTAATTCCATTAAATAATATCTCTCCAGGTATATTTGTATTTACATTTGCTAAACTAAACTCTTGAGCTAATGTTACATTATTTACAGTAAGGTTTGCAGCATCATAGGTAAGCTTAATTTTTAAGCCTCCTACTTTATCCATTTGATTCATTTTAACTTTTATTGTTACATTCTTATTTGGATTAGTTGTTGCTGAGCCTGCGGTTACTTTAACATCTTTTGTTAATGTGAAACTATCATAAAGGAAAGTATCTTTTACAATTGTATTAGTATCTCTATTAAATCCTGTCATATAAGTTTCATATTTCATACTGTTCTTTGACACAGTTACTGCTGTAAATGTAGGCATTCTTATAAAATTAGGGTCTACACCTTCTTGATTATCATCAGTCATTGGTCCAAGTGGGTTGAGAACACTACCTACAGGTGCAGCTGAATTTAAATCTAGGAACTCATAATTTGGAGCAACTGGGTCACCAGGCTTTATCCAATTGTTATTTGTCAGCATTGAATAAAATTTTAATGTACTACCACAGTTTCCAACATAATAAAGAGGTGCATTATCAGGCTGCTTTGCTGTATATTTTCTGTCTTCTACTTTTGTTGTAACTGGTGCCTTTGTTCCATCTGCTTTAACAAAACCACGGCTCAGTATGTGGTCATGACCTTGTAATACAGCATCAACATTTAATTGTGCAAAAATTGGTGCCCAATATTTTCTGTTATCTATTACGTCAGCATCATCCATATGGTCTCCACCGGAGTAAAGTGACTTGTGGTAACCAACAATTGTCCAAAGGTTATTCTTTTTAGCATAAGCTACTTCATTCTTTAAAAATTCAGTCTGTGCAGAACGTAAAGCAGTATTACTCATTGAGTATGCATTTTCGAGATTAATCATTATAAAACGTGCAGCACCATATGTAAATGCATAGGACACTGGTACACCATTAACCTTGCTTCCCCATGTATAGTGGCTGCTCATTCCACCTATTCCGCCATTTGAAGCATCATGATTTCCCATTACAGCAGCAAGTGGAATTTCTGAAATCAAGCTGCCACCGAATGTTTGGTTATACTGAGCATTACCAGGCTGGTTAAAGAAGGATTCCCATTGGCCTTCATTAGCCGCAGTATCGGTAAGGTCTCCTGCAATGTATATAAATTTCGCATTTGGATACTTATTCTTTATTATATCTAGGTTTGCATTCCATCCTTTTGAGTTATTGCCTGATACCTGAGAGTCTGACATATATATGTATGTATATGTGTCTTGATTATCCTGTGCTGTCTTGAAACTTTTTATTTCACTCATCATACCTGTTGTTCCGCATCTATATTGATACTCTGTATTTGCCTTCAATCCTGTTAATGTTGTTGAATAAAAGTTTTTACTTGTTACAGCCTGATTGTTTTTATCTTTTAAAGTAGATGATGAAACAGTTCTTTTTTCAATTTTAGCAGTATAAGCACCTGCTCCAGTTTCACCATAAGTTTTTTCCCAAACACTGACCTTTGCATCTGTTAAGGTAGTATCAACTGTTGTCCAGTTTATACTCATGCTTGTCTGTGGATCAGTTGTCATACCTAACCCTATTTGGGAAGGCATTTTATCATTATTATTTGGTATTGGTGTTGGCGTGTTCGTTGGTGTGTTTGTTGATGTAGATGTTGATACAGGTGCTTCCTCAACTCCGAAAGGCTGTGTGAAACTTATTCCACCTGCACCTTTAAGCTGTGCACGTACATAAGTACCTACCTTGGCTTCATAATTATTCAAGTCTATTGTATTACCAGTTGCAATAATTGTTCCATTTGAAATCCATTCTATTGTATCATAATTTTTGCCAGATATTGATATGCTGTCATCCTGCTGATTAACAGATATATTAGTAATTATAGGTGCAGGACCGCTTGCCACAAAATTTGAACCTAACTCTCTGTATGATACCAGTGCTACTGCATAAAAAGTACCATTTTCCATGGAACTTCTTACATTTGCCAAAGTATTTTCAGGCAACAACATCATGTTGTAGCTATATCCAGTTGCAGCCAGGGAATGCGTATCATCATTTGAAAATCCCCATACAGGACGGTTAGGCATAGTTTGGCTCAATATATTGTCCCACAAAATTCTGTCACTTGCAGAATCACCATCTTTTTTGTTGATAATTTCCATACCTACACATGATGAATATTTATTGAAAAGGTTAACATATTTTGAAACAGTTGCAGGGTTGTTGGATGCTGCTTCTCCTGCTGCTCCAGTCTGTCCTGCTCCTCCGGTATATCTTCCAGGATGATTGATATGGGATATACCACCTAATTCTTGACACTTTGCAATACTGATTTCAAGTGTAGCACCTGTTTCATTGTTAAATGGTGCAAAAAAGGAGTTCAAATGATCAGATATTGACTGCTCGTCTGAATTTGGCAAAGCTGTCATTCCACGGTTTCCTCTGTCTGATCCTGTTTTTATCTGGTTAAGTCTATCAGTTGTAAGATAAGTTTTTCCAGTCCTGTCAGTTCTATCCCAAGTTGTGCTTAAAAAATTATGATCTGTCATCGCTAAAATGTCAAATCCTTTTTTATAATGCTCCTCAATCATATCAGCTGGCTGATTTGCTCCATCACTTTCAACTGAATGTGCATGAAAATCTGCCTTATATTGACCAAATGTATTCCAGTCTATCAATGAATATGGATTCTTTATATTGAAATCTTTTGAAGCAACAGTTGGAGTGCTGTTTAATATCTGAGTAGATGTAGAAGTCACTGTGGAAGTAGGAGTAGCTACAGCATCCATACTTCCTTTAATATACATTTCAAACCACAAATCTGAGCTCTGACCATCATCCTGGTGAACTTCTGCAGCTATTGTGTTCACACCTTCTTTTAAAGCTTCCACTGGAAGTTTAAATGTTTCTTCTTTCTTCGAAAATTTGGCACCTGTATTATACTGTACATCAATACCATCAGCAATTCCTCTTCTGAATGCTTCAGTTCCGTTGATATATACAACAGCACCATCATCTACGTGGATATATACATCCAAGCTATTGTAATTGCTAAGCCCGTTTACTTCAAACTGTTTTCTGAAATATGTTGTCATATACTTATTGCTTGGATCACCATAATTAATAGTAGTGGCAAGTGGAAGTGTAGGATCTGTTTCTGAGTAGTCATCACCGAATCCTAATGGAGCTTTACCAGTCTTCCAGCTTGAATCGTCAAAGTTAACTGCACGAAAAGTTGCTCCTAAATCCACACCATTGTCAAGATATTTCCATTCTGCATCTTTTGCTACAAAAACATTAGTGCTTGCAGTATTTTCTGCTAACGAAATCTGTGGTAATAGCACTGATACTTGCATTGTTACAACAAACAATGCAATGGCTCTTTTAATAAAATTCCTCATGTCTTAGCCTCCCTAATCTTTTAGATAATTTCAATTTTGGTCTAAGGTATTTTCCAAGTATTAAACAATCATAAATATAAATTATCAAGTTTAAGTTTATATAAACCTCAGGTTAAGTTGTCGTAAAATGAGGTGTAAAAATCTAATTCTATATTTTAACATTAGTCAAATGGAGGATCATGGAACAAGACCAAGACATATAAAAACATTAAGAGATTATTTTAAACAAAGCCATTTGATAAATCAGCTAGGCATATTGTTTCAACGGCTATGCGAGACGCAGTCAAAACCAAAGAGGAACTTGCTGACCTTATAAAAGTTGCTATTGAAGAATTAACAAGAAACTACTATGAACTTCCTTCATATAATACATATCTGCCACATATACTCCTCGAGATTGGGGAGTGTTGGACTTTGTTTATCAAACTCGTCAGTCTCAAGTAAGCCTTATATGTGGTTCGTGTTCCTCAGACCAAGACTTTGCCTAGGGCTTCTTTCAGATTTCATCTCACGATGGACACCCTTGCCTTCGGCTAGTGTTTCACACTACCATGTTAACAGCAGACGTTCACCGCCAAGTTATCGTCCATGCTGAGCATACTAATAATAAGATATATAATCCGATAGTGGAATTATATGTATTATGGCTGTAAAACGAATCATTGCCATACCCTTGCCATACCCCAATATCAGTCAATCTCAGGAACAATGTCATAAATTTACTTAAAATTACTTTCATACACAGCAATATATCTATAAAGAGTTGCTCTGCTTACACCTATCAATTTCGCGAACTCTGTAGCCTTTATTTCTTTCGACTTCCATCTTTTATAATACTTTTCAAAATCTTTTGGTATAGTTCTTTCCGGCCTGCCAATAGCAATGCCACTTTTAGTTCCGAATTTTTTCGCCTTTTCAATTCCTTCTCTTACTCTTTCAACAATGATTTCTCTTTCCATCTCTGCAACAGCTCCAAGGATGGTAAGTAAAAATTTATACATATTTCCATCAGTATTGAAACCTTCCTTTATAAAATGAACAGTGATACCTTTTTCTTTGAAATATTCAGTGATCTTACGAAGATCATCAACGTTTCTGCCAAGCCTACTAATACTCTCAACGTATATATTGTCACCCTTTATAGATTCGACCATAAGTTTATTTAACTGTGGTCTATCTGAGTTTTTTCCAGTAGCTTTATCAATATACTTCTTATCTATCTTATAATTATCAAGGCATAATTCCTGCCTCCGCTCATCTTGTCTAATGGTAGAAACTCTTTCATAAGATATATTCATAAATTCAAACCTTTCTTTCAGAGTATCAATAATATTATACAATAAAATGTCTCAAAAAAGTATTAAACATGATGATACACAATTATAACAAAAATTTAACGTAAATAAGCTATTTTTGCTTTAAAAAAATATGTATCATAAAACTATAGTTTTTTGAGCAGTTAATATTTACAAATTTTTGATTGGAGGAATGTCAGTTTGAAAAGAAATTGGGAATTAGAGGAATTAATAGATCATTTTACTTTTTTACCTAATGAACTTACTCTTATAAGGAATAAAACTGGAAACACTCGTATTGGATTTGCTGTAATGTTTAAGTTTTTCCAGTATGAAGCAAGGTTTCCATATTCAAAAAATGAAATACCAAAAGCAGTAATAAAATATATATCCAAACAAACTCAAATTGAAGATCATATATTTGACAATTATGATATTAGCAGCAGAATGTTCTTTAACCACAAGGCACAAATAAGAGAATACTTTGGATTTAGAGAATCAACAAATGATGATGCCCAAAATATAACAGATTGGCTAAGCAAACAAGTTTTTTATCATGAAGCAGATACTGAAAACCTTAAAGAAGAAGCATACAAGAAGTTCAGATCATTACAAATAGAACCGCCTTCTGTAGAACGAATTGACAGAATAATTAAGTCCGCTATTTATGCATATGAAAATCAATTGTTTCAGGAAACTTATCAAAAAATGTCAAAAGAAACTATCTCCAAAATGGAAAACCTTATTAATGATCTTGCCATTTATGATGAAACAGAAGTTGATTATACTTCTGATGCAGACTCAATGTCATTCAGTGAGTTAAGAGCTGATCCTGGACGTATTGGTCTTGAAAGCATATTCCGTGAAATAACAAAATTAAGAACTATTCGTCAATTAGGTCTTCCTGATAACCTTTTTAATAACATTCCTCAGAAGATTGTTAAGCGGTATAAACTTAGAGCAGTATCAGAAAAACTTCCAGAGCTTCGACGACATCCAGAACATGTTCGTTATACTATACTTTCGGCATTCTTTTGGCTTAGAAGCAGAGAAATTACGGATAATCTCATAGAGCTTCTTATTCAAATAATACATAGAATAGGTGTAAGAGCCGAAAGAAAAGTAGATAAAGAATTACTAAACGATTTCAGACGTGTAAACGGAAAGACAAATTTATTATTCCAGATGGCAGATGCTGCTTTGAATAATCCTGATGGTATAGTTAGAAATGTTTTATATCCAGTAGTAAATGAAAATAAATTAAAAGCACTGGTAAAAGAATTTAAAAATACCGGTTCAAAGTATCGTCAAAAAGTTCACACTGTTATGAGGGCTTCATATGGAACACATTATAGACGAATGGTTCCTCAAATATTAAATATTCTTGAGTTTTGCTCTAATAATGATGTTCACCGTCCAGTAATAAATGCTTTAGAATTAATAAAAAAATATACAGGAATTGCATCACATTTCTTTACTGAAATTGAAGATATCCCAATCGATGGTGTTATTAGACCAAAGGTAAAAGAAATGGTTTTGGAAAAGGATGATAACGGGCAAGAGCGTATCAACCGTATTAATTATGAAATAATAACATTGCAAGCACTTAGAGATAAACTACGTTGTAAAGAAATTTGGGTTATAGGTGCTAATCGTTTTAGAAATCCTGATGAAGACTTACCAACTGACTTTGAAGAACGGAGAGAAGAAAACTACAAAGCCTTAAAGCAGCCTTTGGATTCAGAAGAATTCATCAATAATATCCGTCAATCAATGTATGAAGGACTTTCAAAATTAGATGCATGTATGCCTAATAATGATAAAGTAAAATTTACTGAAAGAGGTGGTAGGAGCTGGATTAGCATTACACCATATGATCCACAGCCCGAACCAACAAATATATCAAAACTTAAAGCTGAAATAATGAGGCATTGGCCAATGACAAACCTCCTTGATGTACTTAAGGAAGCAGATTTAAGATTAAATTTCACTGATCATTTTAAAACACTTGCAACTTATGAACGTTTAGACCGTTCAGTAATTCAAAAGAGATTAATTCTTTCTTTATTTGGATTAGGTACAAATACAGGATTAAAGCGTGTCTCTGCGGGTAATCATGGTGAATCATTTCAGGATTTACTTTATATAAGAAGAAAATTTATAAATAAGGACAATCTTAGAAATGCTATTTCAGCCGTAGTTAATGCAATACTTACCTCCAGAGTCAAAGATATTTGGGGTGAAGGTACTACAACATGTGCCTCTGATTCAAAGCAAGTTGGAGCATGGGATCAAAATATACTGACAGAATGGCATGCTCGTTACCGTGGGAGAGGTATAATGATATACTGGCATGTCGAAAAAAATTCAGTTTGCATATACTCTCAATTAAAGACCTGCTCATCATCAGAAGTTTCAGCAATGATAGAAGGACTATTAAAGCACTGTACTGATGTGGAAATTGAGAAGAATTTTGTAGATACCCATGGACAAAGTGAAGTTGCATTTGCTTTCTGCCATCTTTTAGGGTTTAATTTAATGCCTCGTTTAAAAAATATTGGAAAGGCAAAATTATATAGACCTGATGCTGGCATAATAAATATGTTTCCTAATTTACAACCAGTGTTAACAAGAAATGCTAATTGGGAACTTATCCGGCAGCAGTACGATCAAATGGTTAAATATGCCACTGCCTTACGTTTAGGAACAGCTGAAACAGAAGCAATAATGAAACGATTTCAAAGAAATAATGAAATTAAACATCCTACTTATCTTGCATTTATGGAACTGGGTAAAGCCATAAAGACCATTTTTCTTTGTGAGTATCTGAGGTCAGAGGAATTAAGAATTGAAATTCACCAAGGACTAAATGTTGTTGAAAACTGGAATTCAGCCAATGGTTTCATCTTTTATGGAAAGGGAGGAGAAATATCAACTAATCGCTATGAAGACCAAGAAATTGCTGTTTTAACATTACACTTATTGCAAAATTGCCTTGTCTACGTCAATACGTTGATGATTCAAAAAATTCTTTCACAAAGTAAATGGCTTGAAATCATGACTCCAGAAGATTTTAGAGCATTAACACCACTTATTTATACTCATATAAACCCTTATGGGAATTTTGATCTGAATATGAATGAAAGAATACCAATAGATATTTTTGCTAGTTAGGGGCTAAAAGTTATTTTTGGGAGTATCACTTAGAATGCAAAGAATAATTAACATATATTACCAAATACATTTCAGTACAGAGCACGGATGCTCCCACTACCCCTAGATATAAATAAAAAATTGGCATTTCCTATTTATGCTTAGGTATTCCTAGACTGCTAAAAGCATTAAGGTGAACTATCTTGAAATGTATTTAACGAAAAGTGATATGTTAAGATAGAATTAAACTTTCCTATGCGTTATAAAAAAGAGCCTTACGGCTCAATTTTCTACGCACTTCTTTATATATCTCAGAAAAAAGGTTTGATTTTTATTAATCCAAACTGCTCTGCATACTTATTATATAGAATTAAATCGGTTCTTCCGGTTCTTTCTGCAATAGGCTTCATACGAATCAGAAAATTTTTTTTCGCATCATCGGAGAGCTTTTCAAAATCATACCAAGAATTTTCATTCAAATTATTCACCTCATCTACATAGTAACACATAAAAATATGATTGTCAGATTTATTTTCCTTATTATTGGCATACACTGGAAGTAATATCTGAAGAATTGGCTGATATTCAACTGGTCACATGTGCCAGAAAGAGCTTAAGTTGATGCATCAACTTGTCAAACCTAAGTACTTCATGCCTGTCCATGGTGAATACAGGAACTTGAAACAGCATACTAAACTTGCAGTAGTTAGGTATGACACAGAAGAATACTTTGATTATGGAAATCGGACAGTTGCTTGAGATTAATTCCAGATAGGCCGGAATTAATGGGAGTGTTGAATCGGGCAAGATTCTTGTGTATGGACTTGGCATTGGCGATGTAGATAACATTATACTAAGGAATATGAGGATCTTTCAGAGGATGGACTGATTAATATTTCCGCTTTCTTTCTGTACAGTTACAACAATATTTCCGAGTCAGATGTTATATCTATAGGCTTCGTGTATGTCGGGGGAGCGGAAGGATTCATGGAGAAACTCATATAGCAGGTATCCTTTTGCATGTGAAATAATATATGCCCTCCTATCAATTAGTATATTAAAATTTTGTGATAACATATTAAAATATCCCACCAGACCACGCAGTACCAAGTACCAAACCATACCAAAAATTCAGCCCTGAGCAGAAAAATGTTATAATATAACTGAGGGGGTTAGTATATTATGAATCAAGACTATCGCATTTTACAAATTGACCCATATCTGAGTCCTTTTGCGGGTGATATAGAATTACGCATGAATTGTTATAAAAAAGCCAGACGCAAACTAGTTGAAGACGACAAAATGCTTTCGTCTTTTGTCAATGGTCATCTTTATTTTGGTTTTCATGAGAAAGACAATGGCTGGGTATACAGAGAATGGGCTCCAAATGCTCAAGACATTTACCTCATTGGTGATTTTAACAACTGGAATGACCAAGTTCACAAGTTGAAAAGGTTGGACAACGGAGTCTGGGAGCTACTTGTTGAGGGAGAACTTCCACATGGTTCAAGGGTCAAACTGAAAATCAAAGCCAACAACCATATATATGACCGTATACCGCTATATTGTAAGCGAATAGTGCAAAACTCTGAGTCAAATCAATTTGACGGAATGATATGGAACCCACCTGTTCCTTTTAACTGGAATGACAAGGGATTTGTACCACAGCAGCCTTTATATATTTACGAATGCCACATAGGTATGTCTGGTGAAAAAGAAAGTGTATCTTCATTCTTAGAGTTTGCAGACAACGTGCTGCCCCGCATTAAAAAGCAAGGCTACACAGCAATCCAAATTATGGCGATCATGGAGCATCCCTATTATGGCTCCTTTGGATATCAGGTATCCAATTTCTTTGCAGTATCTTCTCGCTTTGGAACACCAGAAGACTTTAAGGCTCTTGTAGATAAAGCTCATAGTGTGGGAATTGCGGTCATTATGGATTTAGTACACTCTCATACCGTAAAAAATACGGTTGAGGGATTAGCTGAATTTGACGGAACGGATTATCAATTTTGTCATCATGGAAATAAAGGTGATCATCCTGATTGGCACACACGCTTATTCAACTATGGAAAGCTAGAAGTCCAACATTTTCTACTGTCCAATATTAAATATTGGTTAACTGAATATCACTTAGATGGCTTTCGTTTTGACGGTGTGACTTCTATGATGTATCATCATCACGGAAGGGGAACCGCTTTTGACAACTACAAAAAATATTTTTCTATGGATACCGACCTTGAATCGATTACATACCTTCAGTTGGCCACCGAGCTTGCAAAAGAAGTAAATCCAAACTCCATACTTATAGCGGAGGACATGAGTGGGATGCCAGGTATGTGCCTACCAATTACTGATGGAGGTATCGGCTTTGATTACCGTCTTGGCATGGGTTTGCCTGATTTGTTAATCAAGATGATGAGAACCAAAGACGAGAATTGGCATATGGGGGAATTCTGGCATGAGCTGACCAATCGTCGGCCACAGGAAAAAGTAATTGGCTACACTGAATCACACGACCAAGCACTCGTAGGTGACAAAACCTTGATGTTCTGGTTGGCAGACCAGGACATGTACTGGAATATGAATAAGGACGGCAAAAACGAAAGAATTGATAGGGCCATTACCTTGCACAAAATATTACGCTTCATTACCTGTGCTGTTGGAGGCGATGGATATCTCAACTTTATGGGTAATGAATTTGGACATCCTGAATGGATTGACTTTCCTCGCGAAGGCAACGGTTGGAGTTATAAATACGCAAGACGTCAATGGAGTTTAGTAGATAATCCAAATCTAAAATATGAGTATCTTTATAACTTTGATGCAGCTATGCTAAGCTTTTTAACTAGTAACGACTTGTATAAAGAACCAGCTCGTCTTCTATTGGTACATGAATCCAATAAAGTTTTAGCATTTATCAAAGGGAATTATACATTCATTTTCAATTTTCATCCAAGCAATAGCTATGTACATATGTTGGGCGATACTTCCGCATTTAAGCTGGTATTTCATAGTGCTAGGCAGTGTTTTGGAGGTTTTGTGGATGAAGTGTTAAACACGGGGTTACTTTGTAAGGATGGTGTTGTTATAGACCGTAGAACAGCAGTTGTGCTTAAATACACTCCATCAAAATAAAAAACTGCAAAAGAAACAAAGGATCAAAAGTACTATCTAACTATATAGAAGGAAAATGGAAATGTTATTACCGGACCAGATATGATATCCAGAGGCTTTGTATATGTCAGGGAAGCGGAAGAATTTATTGAGGAAATCAAACATCTAGCAAGGGATGCACTGGAAAAGTGCCAGGGAAAAAGCTGGTCAACTATGAAAAGTACGGTAAAGGATGCGTTGAGAGACTATCTATACCAGAAAATAAAAAGAAAACCTATGATATTGCCTATTATTATGGATATTTTAAATAGTCTCCAGCATGATGTTGAAGTATTGCCGGGCAGGGAGTAAATAGTATGCTGAAATTTACATTTACATTTATCAGAAAGTGTGTTATGCTACAGTGACACATTAGATATCGCGGGGTGGAGCAGTTGGTAGCTCGTCGGGCTCATAACCCGAAGGTCGTTGGTTCAAGTCCAGCCCCCGCAACCATAAAAAATGAAGGCTTAAAAGATTTTTAATCTTATGGGGCCTTCATTTTTTATGGTAAATCAACTGCATTTACTTTTACTGCCAAGCAATAAATACTAAAGGTTGTTGTAGCAAGGTGTCATTATTCTGCTAGATTGTTTGTCCAATTGCTTATTTGGCCTTGTTTCAAATTGTAGTAAGACACAATCCATTAATCTGGGGGCATTCTCTCTGTGTATGAAATCAGAGTAAGGTTACAGCTTCTTTATCTTTAAATAATGTAACTTTTCCCAGGATTAAATCGGATAGTGAGAGACTGTCTTTATAATATAGGAATTGAATAGTTAGAAAATCAGCATTTCCTGATACATATTTGCCTTGCCGCTCACGAATTTTTCTGCTTGGCTTATCAAAAACGGTTACTACATCTTCGGGTTTTATTTCACTTAATTTCATCTCAATACCTCCTATGTTATAGTTTTTCCGCACATCAAAGTTTGGTTAGGGAAGCACCTCCAGCACGGCTCTCAAAATTTGTTAATCGCCAAATCAATCCATTCCCTGCGTATCACACGAATTCTCATTTGACACATAAAATTTAAAAAGCTACCCCAAAAGAGATAGCTTTATTCAACGGAAATTTAAGCGATATAAACATTAGTTGCTTGCAGACCACGTTGACCTTTTTCTATATCAAAGTTCACTCTTTGTCCTTCATCCAAGCTTTTGTAGCCACTTGACTGGATTGAAGAAAAATGAACGAATACATCATCTCCACCATCCACGGTAATAAACCCAAATCCTTTTTCTGTGTTAAACCATTTTACTGTACCATTATTCATATTAGTACCTCCATCAATTATATTATATTTCGTTGCAAAAACAAAAACACATATTCTGGCAAATGACCTTAAATCATTTACAAAAATATGTGCAAATAATTATCACTTTTAAATACTTCCTTAGTTTAGCATATGTTTAATGATTTGTCAATTAACCTTGTTATAAAATGTTTTAATCCACACTAAATAAGGTTGAAAATCCTGATAAAACTGTAGATTTGAAACCTACACAATGCGAATGTGGGTGCTGTCTATCAAGTGTTGATGGAGTTACCCGTACCAGACAGGTAATTGAACTGCCTACTCCCCTAAAAAAATAATCAACATATTATGATTTACAATTTAAAATATTATTTATATCTACTATTTTACTGTATCAAAGTTAGAATAATTTTACAACTGGGTAGGCAGTAAAAAATCTTCCATCCCCATACCTGATAGCTTCCAAAGCTAAGAGCAACTCACGCCTGAAAACCGTATTACGCATAGCAGATACTGCTGGACCAAACTGCCCATCTACATAAACATATGCATATAAAAATGGAAATCCGTTATTCGTTCTCCATTCTGAAAGCACCTGATCTCCTTTAAGAATAATATTCTAATCTATATTATGTTAAGTTGTATGACGTGGTAAATATTAGATATGAATGCAATGATAGAAGCAAGACCTCAATTATTCTTTGCTTAATTCAGCTATAAACATATCCATTGTAACTCCTTTCATCAAGTTCATCATGCCGAGGAGGGCAATATCTGTTTTACTGATACTTTTTTCTGCAAAGCTTTTACAGTAACCACATTCACTACATACCTTTGTGCAAAAGCAAGGATCATCAACGAATTTTTCAAAAAAGCCATCAAGTTTAGAGTTATCAATTTTACAATCTGCTATTGCTAGTGGTTTGCTGTTTGAGAATAGCTCTAAAAGACTAATCAAATCCCCATCAAAATTCTCCTCAATATAATGAGTTACTGCTTTTGCAGGATCTCCTGAATATACATTTGTTCTGCCTTGGAGCTTAAAATAATTAATACCTATATCATTGTAATAATGAATATCTTCCGGACGTATCCAATTCAATTTCATGTAGTTTTCTACCCCAACATGCATATGCTGGCATCTCGAGCTGAAGTATTTACATTCATCCCTGTTTGTATGAGAATGAGAAAAGCTGTTATAATGAAACATCTTAAAAGGACAATCGTTAACACAAAAGGAATTTATTATAATTTCAATGTCCCCACTATAAACTTTCTTTATACTTTTAAGAGTATTAAACTCTCTATAAATATCTTCATCAATAACAATGCGTTTTATACCTAGCTCTTCATAAAATTTAGCTTTTTGAGGGCTATTAATCTGGCAAACAGTTGAAGCCTTGATCTTAAGGTTTGGTGCTGTGTGTTTTACTATTTCCATAAGGGATGGAAGAGATATCGTCACCCAGCCTACTCCTATACCTTCAAGCATTTCAAAAAAATCCTTAACTTTTTTATAGCCTGCCTTTGTAAGCTCTTCATTAGACATACATGTTGCATTTATTACATAGTTGAATTCTATGCCCTTCTCACTGCAATATCTTACATATCCTTCAAGCTTATGTATATCCACAACTGGAAGTCCCCTTGGAGATCTACATGAACCAAAAACCGTATCCGGTGCAAGCTGACCAAAGGTTTCAATTATTTTTGAATGCTCGTATTTGTTGTTTATTTCATAGTATTTATCAATAGTTTCATTTTTAAAATCAGACGGCATACAGAAATATTTCATTACAAAATTCCCCCATTCTGAAAATTTTCTTGTTATAAAGAAATAAGTAGAGTAATTTCTATAATTCGATAAATAGATATTTTTTATTTATATAATATGTAGGAGAAATCAATATGATGCAACAAGCTTTTGATAGGAATGAGTGCTATGTTTACTGCCCCTAATATATATCAAAACTCCTATAACGCTAACATGCCAATACATACTTCATATAATATGTACACGTGTCCCTGTTTTGCCAATACCCCAATCATCATAAAAGCCCCCGCAATTTTCTCTCAAATTTTGGCGTGCGTTTTCCTGCCAAATTTAGCAGGCCGTCCCTTGTCGGTGAAGATAGCCAGACGGAAGTATAATTATCCTATTTTGCAGGTTGTGGCAATTGTGTTTGAATAATTGTGTCTGTGAGCATGTTTGTTTTAAAATGCCCAACTACCGGTATAATATGATTTTTAATTGTACTTTCCAGCCTGTCAAAAGACATAGCCTTAAGCTCATTCACTTTGACATTATATAACCAATTGGTTATATAGGTTCTGAACTCGGGCATATCTTCATCAGTGTATCCTGCTTTTGTAAGTTCTCGAAAATCAGCAAGTTTGTCTGCTAACTCTTTTCGAGTTTTTCCATAAAAAGCTTTCACCTTCGGTTTGCCATCTTCCTTAATCCCTAACTGAATCATTGCTGTCCAAGTACCGTTTGCTCTTTGTGAAATGTTTCCTTCTCCTGCTGACCTTCTGTTCATAAAAAAACACGATCCTTTTAATTAAGTTAAAAAGAAGCAACCCAAGAACTTGATCCAGATGAGGGAAAAGAAAACCGGTATGAATATAACTTTGATCTAGAAGCTCCTGAACCATTCACCAAGTGTTACTCTTGCATACATAGGGATTGCTTGTCGTTCTATTTGCAGTACATGACAGTTACCCTTCCATAAAGCCTGGTTAGAAAAGGGCAAATTGAAGAAATTGAAGAAATTCAAAATGCCTTTTCAGAAGTTTAGTTCATAAGTAAGATTATGAGTATTGCTCCATAAGATTTTTTGTTTGGCAAGCTCAACAGGCTAAAGTGCATATTAAAGAAACGCCGGATTAAGAAATATGATAAATGAATTGTAATTGCACATGGAAAAACATAGAAATACTTTATAGCTGCAATGAAATAACCTTCAAAGGTTGGAAAAGTATACGATAAAACTTTTACTTGATTCCTGGACAAGAGAAAATAGTTCGAAATATGCAAATAAATACATTCAAGTAGTTATAAGTATTTTAGGTTCACCAAATGCAAACACTTTAAAACCCAAATGTTTCTCTTATATATATAGGGATTGGAATACTTAACACTAGGTTAGACTTATATTCACTTAAGGTTAATGTCATAGTATATTTGGTGAACTCAGTTCACCAAATATACAGTTGAAGATAAATTTTAAAAAATATATTTTTAAAATTCCTATATATGATAAGATCGCAACAAATTTGTTTTGCAACAGCAAACAGTTATGAAATGCATGAAAATGGTGCTTTATTTCCTGGGTATGATTTTTTTGAAAACTTTGAATTTATATCTAAATTATTACCGATATCAAGTGCTTTCAAGAACAGTTTGATTGTATCGTTGACTTCTACATTACTTACGGCATATTTGGGCGGCCTTACTGCAAGATATTATTAATATTCTATATCAGATTTAGCCAATCCCTTTTACCATATAGTATTCTGATAATAGTAACTATTTTATCTTGTTCTGTAACAGTATAAAATATAATATAATTGTCAATTAATATTTTTCTTATTCCTTGAAGAGCAAGCCTTTCATCAGTAACTAAATTGTTTCTTAGAGGCATCTCTTCCAAACTAAAAATCGCCTGCCCAATTCCATCAACAATTTTCTTTGCAATTTTAGGCTCTAAAAGCTCTTTTGCAATATAGTTTCCTATATCAAATAAATCATTTTCAGCTGATTCAGTAATTTCAATCTCAAATTTACTCATTTTTCAAGCCTTTCTGAATATCAGCTAATGCATCATGAAATGATCTTACTTTTTTCTTTTTCATTTCATCTATACCTTCATCAAGTAACTTATATAATTCATACTTGCCCACAAGACGTTCATATGTTTCAATGCTCATTACTGCTAAGTCACCTTGTCCATTTTTCGTAATGTAAACAGGTTCATTATATTTATGACAAAACTTAGATATTTCATTATAGTTGTTTCTTAAATCAGAACTTGGTCTTATTGATGGCATAAATTGCACCTCCACAATCATTATATGCATATTATATCAAAATAATGATATGCAATCAATTCTAATCTGTCAGGATTAAAATGTTATGATTAGGTAAAAGCTCAAGAATCAAAGCTTGTGCCTGTTGGAGTTTCATATTGTTTTCACATTACCTTTACTTTTCGTATAAAAGAAATCAAGTGTTTCTTTTAACTCTTGCTCGCTCGTGCAGTTTTGTCTAATGTACATAGTTTTACTATGGCTCACAACCCTTATTTAAGGGAATTAGATTTCACTTCGTTTTAAATCTGTAATCAGTTTGTCTGGTACCCATCGCCATGTAAACAGTTCTCCAGTTCTCAGACTACTACGATACCTGTGTACAGCAATTACTTTCTTCTCAACTGCCATGCTCCAGTCAACTGGATTAGGTCCCCCGATAATGAAGATAGAGCCCGAATAATCCAGATTCACGCCAGTCGCAAAATTTCTATATTCACTGTAGTACTATTGGAATAATCGGGTGTATATTCAATATTAAAGGTAGATTTATAGTGGCCCACTTTAAATCTACCAATCTAGTAATAAACTTAACTTAATTCACCTTGGTAAATCTAATTCTAATGCACAGATTGAAAACTACTGGGGACATCAATCTAATCCCATGAAAAATGAGTACTGCTCAAAGAGTAAAAAAGGAATTTACTATTTCCTATTTGTAAAATATCCATAATGTGTATCTCTTTAGGAGTAGATACTGCTTTGTTATTGAGCCATACATGTCCATTCTTAGGAGCAACCATAAATATTCTTTCTTTTTGATCAAAAGTGATAGATGCATGATAATATCTTTTAATTGCTTTATCATCTTTTATCGAAATATCCATTTCCTCAGATCGCCCTATGAAATTCTTATTATTAATTATTCTGTAATCCCGCCCGATAGGACACTCTCCTCCTATGCTAACCAACCAGCCATTAACGCGTTGGAAAGGGGATAATGTACATATATCATGGTTAGCATCATGTATTTTTCCCCAATCCTTCCAGTAAAAACTAGGACTACATAAAGGAACAAAAATGAATTTGCTCATTCCTATCTGTAAAACATCGAAATAATTCAGTTCTCTAGGAGCAGAGGCTAACTCAGCATTATGAAGTATAGTGCCTGCCACTTCAGGAGTAAATATATAACTTACATTTTCTTGATCAAAACTGATTGATGCATATAATTTTCTTCCAATTCCAATATCATCTTCGATAGAAATATCCATATTTTCAGATTGTCCAATAAGATTTTTCTTACATCTGATCCTGTAATCCTTCCCAAAATTAACTCCCATTATGCATACCAACCATCCAACAATAGGCTCTTCAAGGTCAGCAGTACTACCATACATTTTCAAGTCTGTAAATTTAGTTATTTGGATATTGGGCATATCGCCACAAAAGGCTCCACAAAAAGGACACTTGCCATTATATTGAGATGGATTGAACATATGGCCATTAATACATCTGGATAATTTGAATTTCATTATTTACCACCTTCTTCATATTAGATGATTGCAGATGCATCACCTCTTACAACTGAATAAGCGTGACGTATTTCATTTAATAGAAGAGTATATTTTTCCGTAAGCTCTTTTTGTGAAATATTATTTTTTAACCTTGCATAAGCAGTTCTTTCTATAGATACCATCTCTATTTTCTCTGTCCTTCATATATTTTAACCTTGTTGTAGAAGGTTGCTTTTTTTAGGTTCAGCAAACTAAAAGCTTCAACAGCCTTTAATTCACCCTGCTTCCATTGATTATAAACAGCTTCAAAGTCATGAGGAATTTTAACCCTAGGTCGCCCAATTAGAGTTCCTTTTTCCTTTGCTATTGCAATTCCTTCAGATTGTCGCTGCCTTATTTTTTTTCTTTCTTGCTCTGCAACATAACTCAATAGACTTAAAAACTGGTCTTCCATAAGTTTACCAATATCACCCATTTCTTTAAACTTTCTGCTATCGAAAAGTGATGAATTTTCAAGGACTATTATATCGGCATTTATTTCCCTCGTAATGTACTTCCATTCCTGAATAATACCGTCATAATCTCTACCAAGTCTATCAAGTGAATCCAGATATAATAGATCCCCTTCTCTTAAAATTTTCTTCATCGTTTGATATTGAGGTCGCTCAAAATCTTTTCCGCTTTGTTTATCAATGAAAATAAATCTCTCCTCTATTTTTAACTCTTTCATTTTTCCGACTTGTCGTTCTTCGTTTTGATCTTTTGAGCTCACACGTATATAGGCTAGATTCATATAAAATCCCTCCGGAAACATTTTATCATAAGCGTATAAAAAATATATGATAATATTTAGACGTATATTAATTAAAACATAACTTTTTTAGACTTATCATATGTAAATGTTGTATAATAAGTTTAAAAAGTATTTTAAATTAAAGAGGTTTATATGAAAAAATGTTCTATTTATTTAAATTTAGTTATTTCAATTCAAATACCTTCTTCTCGAACCTAGCTCTAGGTATAAACTGCCATCAAATATAACAAAGGTGGAGATTTTGGCATATTCATTAGAGTTACAGAGATATTATCCCGGATGCTTTGGGAATTGCCGTTTGGATGTGCCGAAATATATACTACTGATTCAATATGTGTTGACATTTTTTATGACATTAATCAAATTAAGAATTTTATTGAATTAAAAACTGATTATATTTAAGAAGAAACATTATATTTGGAGACTAATTTTTTAGATAAAATTAATATTAACCAATTACTTAAGAAGGAGTATACATATGAAATATTTATTTAAATTACTATTGAGCTTCTTACTTATTCTAACCTTAATACCATTAAAAAGCAGCTGTGTTTTCGCAGTTGAAACAACAAACAACAAAGGATTTATAAAGGTTATGGAAAATAGGGCTTTAAAAGAGGATGGAAGCCTCTGGAATATACCTTCATTTGATTATGGCGAATATAAAAAGATTGGAGAAGGGTATGTTGATTTCACAGCTGGTCCTGCTTATTATTTAGCAGTTAAAAGAGATGGAACCCTCTGGGCATGTGGATCAAGTTACTTTGGTTTAGATGGTTTATATGGTTTATATCCAGAAAAGAATATAGAAGAAAGTGATACCCCAATTAAAATTATGGATAATGTTAAATCCGTTTCTGGTTTCTCCGCTTTGAAAAAAGATGGTTCGGTCTGGGTGTGGGGAATTAGAGATCATAGCCCTGAAACATTGAAAAAAAACAAACTCCAGATGATTTATCAAGGGGCTAAAGCTATAGATAATGCGGGTGATTATGTAAATGTAATTGACAATAAAGGAACTTTATATAGCATACTAAATAATCCTAATTTACAAGCAAGGAAATCCTTAAAGAATATAAGCAAAATAGCTGAAAATGTCATTTCTATCAAATCAAATTATTTTATAAAATCTGATAAAACATTATGGCATATTAATATATCATCTGATGGAAAAATTTTAGGTTCAACTCACATTCTAAATAACGTTAAATTTGTAAATTTAAATTGTGCTGTAAAACAAGATGGTACGCTATTTCTTTTGCATGGGGACGGTTATCCCCAAAGAATTATGAGCGGAGTTAAGTATGCATATAACTCAATAAGAGAGTGTATGGTGATAAAGAACGATGGCTCCATTTGTTCATTGGGCTATTCTTGTCCAATAAGTTATTTTAGTTTACCTAGAACTGCATTAAAAAATGTTAAGAAATTAATAGATCACATAGCTTTGACAAATGATAATATGTTATTATCTCTAAAATTTTACAATGGGTTCTGTACACAAACAAAAATTGGAGAAAACGTGAAAGATATATACACTCGAGATATTAAGGATCCATATGCTACAATTGAAATAGAAAATTTGGATGGTAGCAGGTGGGTATTTGAATATGGTACTCTTACAAAAATAGATTTAAACAAAGAATTTGTTTCTAATAAAGATCACTTATATTTGGATAATAGTGGTACAATATGGCGTAAATCCAATTCTATTCCTCCATTCCAGAAAGTTGCCTCAGACATTGATAATATTAAAGATTACTTTGCTGGTCCTGATTGTGTATATATAATAAAAAATGACAAATCATTATGGATGTATAAAATAGGCGAAAAAGCTATTAAATTATGCGAAAATGTAAAAGAATTATTTTGGGACAAGACTTATTCGGGTAATCCCTCTCTTTATTTAGTTAAGGATGATAATTCATTATGGATATTAAAAGCACCTTCATCAATTTATGATGCAAGCAGGAAATTTTCAGATGCTCATAAAATACTCGATGATGTTAAGGAAGTAAATTTAGACATGCCGATTAATTATGCAATAACAAACTCAGGAAAATTATGGGCTTGGTCTGAATCAGATGTTGAGTTATTTTATAATGGAATCAATAAGTTTAAGCTAATAGTGGATGATGTGGTTTCCTTTGATATAAATGAGAACCCGTATATTTTAGGTATAAGAAAGAGTGACGGTTCACGATATAGGATCAATAATTATATAGATATTACAAAGCAAATTATTAGCGATTTATATTTGAACAAAGCTAATGAACTTTGTTTGAATATTGTAGGACAATCTGATAATAGTAATGGTCAAAATAACTCTAATAAATTGATTAAGATTTTGGATAACGTGGTTTCCTATAATGAAATAAATAAACCAAACGCATTGGAGATACTAGTACATTGTGAGGATGGAAGTCTATGGAGGTATAATCGTTCAAATAAAGGCACCTCAGATAATTCCATTTCAGATACAAATGCTAGACTAGAAAAGATATTTGATAATATTAAAAAATACGGAAGTGATTATGCAATTCTTGATGATGGAAGTCTTTATACTTGGGGATCAAATGATCGTGGAATTCTTGGTAATGGTACTGAGGAATCATCGGACAAGCCACAAAAGATACTTGATGATGTTAATTGGGTGAGTTTTTCCTCTTACTTCAGACTTGCTTTGAAAAATGATGGAACCCTTCTTTTCTGGGGAGATGAATCGAATCCTTCTGTTCCGTCTTTTCACATAGATAATCCTATGAATTTAGGCACATTTAATGATAGTAACAAAATTCAGCATTATAATTATGAAGCTGTGGGAATTAATGAAGATATTGATGTGGCAGTAAAAATAAAAGATTCCTCAGCTTTAAAAAATGCCAAGATAATTTTGGACAGTCAAATAGAGATTCCTCTGGAAAAAAATGCAGGCGACTATTATTCTGCAGTAATACCAGGACTAAGCAAAATGGGGGTTATAAGCTATCATTTTAGTGCTAATGAAAATGGTAATATTATAAATTCTAAAGAGTACACAGTGGAAGTAATTTCAAAAGATCGTATCATTATTGATTCCAATAATGATGAGTTGACTCTATCAAATAACGTGATTAATCTAAATGGATCTTTACTAGCAATGAATTTCCCTTGTCCTGTCATTAAGGAAGGGAGAGTATTGGTACCAGTCAGGGCCTTATCTGAAGCTCTAAATTTTAAGGTCCTTTGGGATGGTAAGTCAAAAACGGTAAGTATTACAAAGAATAACACAAAAATTCTGGTTAAAATTGGCGAAAAAACTATAAAGGTAGGTAAGAATAACATTAAGACGGATGTAGCAGCCTTAATAGCTCAAGGATCAACATTTCTCCCTTTGAGGGCCATCAGTGAGGCACTTGGTGCAAAAGTAAACTGGGATAGCAATAATAAAATTATTGAAATCACTACTTCATTCTAAAATTAAAACAATAATAGAAGATTTTTTAAACAATTGAATTTGAAATAAATAGATGCCACAATCCGATATGGTTTAGTAGGGTAAGATATAGTTTTTAAGTTTTTAAATTAAATTCTTGCCTTGAGAAGTTTGTTACATTTACTTATAATCCAGGCTTTTTGTCAAAAAAACAACTTGCATGATGCTTGACATCCTGCTACTCTAATATAGGGGTGTAGCTAACATTGTCGGAAATGTTGGCGGTACCCCAATTATAATTTCTAACTGGAAATATTTTCTGAGCTATTGGTTATTTTTAACCGTATCTTGGCTGTACCCGATATTGATATGGCAATTAAGATATAGGCTATTTATATAAGGCATTAGTGATAGTTATATACATTTAAAATGAATTGAGTATTATTCGAGGAAATGGCCTCCATGCCTACAATCAAAATGAGTGGAGGTCATTTTAATTTTCTAAAATTGAATTGTTAAAAATTGTATATAGCTTCCAATGATTCAAATTGTATATTAAAATACTAATATGAATTATTGATGCATATGAGATTTAAAAGTAGTTTCAAAATTATTTGATAAATAATCTTCATAATTAAATGACATACATCCATGTACCAAAGGAAACGGTGGAGCGAAAGATTTTCCATTATCAGATACAGCAAAAAAGGCTATCAAAGAATATCTCAAGCTGCGTGGAAATTATTCATTTGCTGAGGCACTATTCCCATCCAGAAAGGGTGGTGGAGCTCTCCTTAGAAGCCAGGCTTATAAGGTAATTAACAGAGCTGTAAGGTCTGCATAACTGAATTTATTAATATTGCTGTTATATAATCAATTTCCTCGTTAATCATAGATACTTTTGAATAAAACTCCACTGCTTCTCGACAATTTCCGTTAAAACTAATATAAGCTTGTAGTGACTTAGAATATCCCTTATTTTCTCCTTAAAAAATCTCACCGCTATTAAATTACTTTTTTCGTTTATTTGCCTCATATATCTTCACATAGGAATCAACTGACATTTTTGAGCAGAGTTCACCGACCAGTTCCAACGGGATTTTGTCTAATCTTTTGAACCTAATACAGCTTTTCCCCATGTCAAGTTTACCAATATTTAGGTCTTCATAGGATTTAATAAACCATTCCAAAAGTGATCCGTCTGCATACATACCCAAATGATATAATGCAATATAACCCTTCTGGTTTGCCAATCCTATAAAAGGAAGTGCCTCCTTTGGATTGACATGATATCCTTCTGGATAGATTTCATGTGGCACAACATACCCAATCATACCATACTGAATTATTTCTTTAAATCCTTCAGGCAAATTATTCAAAATAGTATGCCTCAAGTCTTCCAACGCTGCTTGTCGCTCTATGGGTTGTTGTTTGATATATTCGTCTGGTGACATATTTAAATATACTTTACTATTTACCATATTCGCTCCTTTACGGTTTATTTACTCATTCATTCTTGTGGAATGAGAGACTCATCAGAATACATTATTCCCCATTGATGATAAAATTCACAACTATATAGCTTCCAATTATTTACTTAGCGGTACCCATAATAAAAAAGAATAGTAAAAAAGTATCTTCATGCTATCCTTTGTCACGAGTAATTTTACTATAAGTCATGCAATCTTTATTTGATATACTGCCACAAGAACAAACTTTAATTAAAAAATCTTTATAACCTAGCTCTGAATTGTATGCAGAAAAGCCGATAAGAAGAGTATTACCGCATCTTTCATTATAACCTAAACACTTAGTAAGATTATCAATGTTATTATAAAAGGTTTGATATGTACCTAGTAAAACCAAATCCCTTTGAACCTTGGTGAATACATATTCAGAATTTTCCCAAGTATTATGTAGATCATTTAACGATTTAATTCTTTTTCCATTTAACCTATAGTAATTCATAGTTTTTGATTCCTTTCTTTTGCAATAAACAAACTAATTTGAATTCTTCTATAAACATATATTCTGTTTAGATTAGCTAGTTAGATGAGGAGCACTTTTCCAAACATCTTGTAAAGAATGTATCAGGCAATTTTAACTTTATACTATGGTTATTTTTTTACTTAGCAGTATATAATCATTGTATTTAAACCTAAGTGCCTTGTAAACCTATATTATTTATAATGCCGTTTTTTTATATTAAAATTTACTATATAGCTTTTCATATAGTAAATAGCAATTTTTATTGAGTTTTAATAATCATGAATTATCAAGAATATTTGTAAAAAACGCTAATGTGTGGCAGAGGAAGAGGCATCACATTGTAATATATGGGGGTATAAGGGGTGAAAGACCAGATTATTATTATCTGAAAAATTTGTTTCGGGAGCTCCGAAATGAATTGGTAATAAAAGTAACTGGAAACTCAAAAAAGTTACCATATGTTCCAACCGAAGAAGAAATGAAGGTACTAAGCCTAATGGGAGCATAGCTGTAACCAAGGGCAAAGTAAATTTTGAAAACCAGTCATATCAATGCTTTGAAACATATAAATCAAATTAAAGATTTATAAAAAAGGCAATCTGCGAAATAGGCTATTTTACCTTTCAAATCTACTTTGCCCCTGATGACACGGATGCTCCCATCAGGCCTCCTAACATCTAACCATATCTTTAGAAGAATTCTATGACCCCCGTCATATCCAGCTTACATGTGTGATTGTAGTTCCCTTTATTACCACGTTTTGATCGTGGCACACTAGTGTCAGCCTAAAACCTGTATAGTTCGTGTATCGACAGTGAAAGAAAAAACGATCAGGAGTTATTGAGATCTCTTTCATCCTGACTATATCTGCATACCTATTAAAAGAATAAACTTCAACTCCGTAGTTTACATTTAGAAAAATTTAAGCATTGAATTTATGTAAAGTTATCGCTGCATACTAAATGCAACTCACAATAAAATAATTCCCAATTTCTTTTCAAACTGATATTCTCCCAATCTAAAAATTATAAATATTAATTACATTATTTTTTTATGCAAAAACAGCTTTTTTTGTTCTAATCTTTTGTTATGATGGAGAGAGAACTTATTGTTGAAATAGTTAGAGAAGGAATTGAGAAGGCAAAAAAGTTTGGTACTAAAAGCGGCATTGCTATAGGCAGGCCACAAAGAACTTTACCAAAAGATTTTGAAAAGTATTACATAAGGTGGAAGCAAAAAGAAATAAAAGCTACGGAGTTTGCAAAATTGGTAGGTTTAAGCAGGGCAACTCTTTATAGATATATTAATGAGTATGAAAACAAGTAATAGTACCATTATAATATGCCTTTCAAAAAATATAAAACTGGAGGTTTAAATGAAAGTTATAAACTGGCTTCTCGAAAGCCAACCATATGTTGAGTATGCAACAAGAGTAAGCATACTGAAACAAAATAAAAGCAGTTTGAATGAACTGAGAAATTTAGTTCTATTGGATTCAAGAATAAAAAGGTATTTAAATGATATTGCTGATTTCAATAGTATACTTGTTACAAATCACAAAAACCCAGAACTTCCGATTCATAAACTTATTTTCCTATTAGATGTTGGTCTTGATACCGATGTACCAGAAATTGATATGGCAATAAAGCAAATAATAAAAAATAGAGATGAATACGGAATGTATAAAAGTATGACAAATATCCCGAAACACTTTGGAGGTTCTGGAGAAGATACACTTGCATGGAGTTTGTGTGACGCACCTCTTATGCTATATGCTTTGTTAAAAGCAGGTATTTCATATGAAAATAATATAAAAAAAGGTGTTGAATATATAGGAGCCTTGCAAAGAGACAATGGATTTCCATGCACTGTTTCAAATGAACTTGGAAAATTTAGAGGGCCTGGCAAGAAAGATGATTGTTGCCCCTATGCAACTCTCATAATTCTAAAACTTTTATCGTTGATCCCTGAATATGCAAACTCAGAATTAGTAACTATAGGCATAAATCAATTACTGAAATTATGGGAGAACAGCAAAGCACTTCATCCATACATGTTTTATATGGGAACAGACTTTAGAAAACTAAAAGCACCAACATTATGGTACGATATTATAAGCATATCTGATTGTTTAAGCTATTTTGAATTTGCTAAGAAAGATAAGCGTTTCCAAGAAATTTTAGATGTTATAGAGAGTAAAGCTAATCAAAATAATCAGTTTACACCTGAGTCTATCTATCAAAAATGTAAGGATTGGGATTTTGGACAAAAGAAGCAGCCATCATCTTGGCTCACTTTTCTTTGCTTGAGAATATTAGAGCGAAGTGGAAGGGTTAGTTTTGATTAATTTGGTTATACAGGAGAGATAAAAAATATGAATGACATTGTAAGTTGGTTACTTGAAGGTCCTGCTTGGGTTAAATATGCTATAGAGCTTCAAATCTTAAACTTAAAACCTGACGTTAATATCTTGTTACAGGATTGTTCTGTTAAAAAAGTGATTGATAGGATAAAAAGCCCGGAAGTAGGTATTCCAGCTTTGAGAACAATGAAAGTTCCATACACTAGTACTGGAAATGCCCACTAGGATTTGTTTTTCCTTTCAGATATTGGGCTTGAAGTAAATGATATAAATTTAAATGAAGAAATAGAAGAGTTTTTAAATTTCAGTTGTTGGATGGTTGCAATGCAAATATCATGTCTTCCAATGCCTCATTCATGTGCTCAATAGTCTAAAATGTATAGGCACAGGAGTAAATTGGATTGAATTTTAAAGTACTGAGAATTTACGTTGATAGCTATAAGATAGTATTAAATAATGGAAGCGTAAGCAAAATATACTTATTGCATATTTGTTATATAAAACGAAATAAGGAGTATTTATATTCTATGAGGACGATATTTATGAAACGTTTTGAAAAACACACCATGCCACTAGGCATGGTTGGTGTAATTGTGTATATACTGCATACTGTTATTGGAAATCTGTTGTGGGATGAATATAATCCCATTACAATGGATATTAGTTCCCTTACAGCGGTTGGTGCACCAAATGCAGAACTTTTGAAGATATTCACAGGAATCTATAGTATTTGCACTATTTTATTTGTTGCAGGGCTTATAGTTAAAGCATTTAGAAAGTACCACTTCTTAGTACGTACAGGATATATTGTTATGATGATTATGGAGTTAATTTCATTGTTTGGTTACAGTATATTCCCTTTAACAGGAGATAAAACTGATATGAATTTTCAAAACATAATGCACATAATCGTTACTGTTGCGGTAGTATTTACTACAATTACCTCAGGGTTTATTCTTGCTTTTGGTTACTTAAAGCAAGAAAATGTGTATAGACTCGGTAGATTTATTCTTGTTATGGTAATTATAATTACTGTAACAGGTGCAACTAATCCAATAGGTATAGGAAAAGGGCTTAATATTTTAGGTTTGACTGAAAGGTTGGTAATTTATTCTTTGCAATTTATGATGTTTGTACTTTCTTTCTATTATACTTTTAATAATAAAGAGAAGGAATATACCTTAGAATAGAAAATGGCTTTTGTACGTAGTATTATAAATTAAATGAATTGAAAACAGAAAAGCCATAAAGTAAACAGTTTCAGGTATTAATTTATAATTTATATTTATTAATTTTTAACGTTGTTTATATATAAACAACATTAAAAGCCTTTATTGTCAAGGACTCTTTCTGGATAGTTAAGATAACAGTAACTACCCTTTCACTAGACCATATATGGAAAATAGAAACAATTCAATAATCTAGAGGAAGTAACCAATCGAACTGAAGGTATATAGTGTATATCTTAAATTACTTAATAATTTAAGATATACACCAATAAAGTTAATGATTTTGAACTTCTATCTATTTTTAAATGTAATTGAGTATCTTTGGCAAAAATGGCCTTCACTCTTACAGGGAAATAGGGTGGAGGTCATTTTTGTTACTAAAAATTGGTCTGTAAAATTTCCAAATATATTCCGATGATTCAAAATGTATATTATAATACTGATATGAATTATTGATTTTTATAATTTCATATTAGTTTATAAAGGGGAGAATATAGTAATGTTAATGAAAAAACATTTATGTAAATTAATTATGATATAAAGTTGAAGTGATTGGGCAACCAATAAGCGTGTATACTGATGTCTATGGAGACTTTACAATTAATGTTTCTAGTTCAATTGGAGTATGCGATATCAAAATAACAAAACCGGGATTTCTCATGAAAGAGCTTAAAGAAATTGTGTTAAAAAAGGACTTGCAGCTCTCTCCTATTACCATGTGGGCTGGTGATATGAATGGAGACAACGTAATTAATATGGCAGATGTAATAGACGTTGTAAAGGGTTACAACACCATCGAAGGAGACAATCTCTATATTGCTGATTATGATCTTAATAAGGATGGAGTTATTAAAATGTTGGATATTATTATTATAGCAAGGAATTTTAATATGACCAGCTACATGAATTGAAAATTATAGATTTTGCAATATTATCAGAGTATATTTGGTGAACTCAGTTCACCAAATATGAAGTTGAAGATAAATTTCTAAAATATCTATTATGATAAAATAATTTTCGATAAGTCTATTAGTTTAAGTTTACTTAGGGAGGATAAATTGGGTATGGGTCATTTTGATGACATTTAAAAATCGACCATGCTTAGCAAATTCATCAAGTATTTTGATGGTTCTAATATGAAATACTTGGCCATGTGTTAGTTTTCCGTCTGCCAGAATATAATATTCTTGCTTTACATAAGATGAGTGGAGCTATGTACCTTTCGAAAAGAAGGTTCATAACTTTTGTTTCAGGTTGTTTCAGAAAGTTATGAAAAAAGGAGCAGATAATTACTACAAATCTTGAGTTTAGTAAATGGAACGGTATTTTTTATGATGAAAAGTTGACAAGTGCTATTATCGATAGGCTTGTGCTTGAAAAATTAGGTCCCGGAATCTTGAATTTTATTTCACTTCTCTACCCAGAAGGGAGCAGATCAGTATTTAGGCAGACTAATTTATTTTATTATTATATCTTTACTTCAAGGTTGAAAATTGGACTTCCTTCTTGCTTAGTGGGGGACAATCTTATCGGTGGTAACTTCATTAGGGATAACTACACTTGCATGATTAGTACACCCATAAAAAGCTTTGCTCTGGACTGAAATATATGTAATACAAATAATTCTATATACCTTTCAGTACAGAGCAGCTATGCTCCCATTATGCCTATCAGTAATTATCAGCTATTTTCAACAGTTACTAAGGTTATATTTCTGGCGAGTTTTTTTATTTTACTGTCTCATCCAGCTTACATGTGTGATTGGAGTTCCCTTTATTACCACGTTTTGATCGTGGCACACTAGTGTCAACCTAAAACCTGTATAGTTCGTGTATCGACAGTGAAAGAAAAAACGATCAGGAGTTATTGAGATTTCTTTCATCCTGACTATATCTGCATACATATTAAAAGAATAAACTTCAACTCCGTAATTTACATCTATACTACCACCCTCAACGCTACTAACCTCAATAATATGTTCTTGTGCTTGACCAATTGGCACATCGATTCTTAACTCGTATGGCATAGTTAAATCTCCTTTTCAAAAATATTCAACACATTATATGGCACATTAACATGGAGGGTGCGTATTTCGACTGCATCCGGACAGCATAGAGGCACATCCGGGAATTCTCAAAAATCACCCGGAATTACCAATTATTAAAATGTTTATTAACGGTAGGTTACTTTTAATCCTTTTATTCGTCCTTTTCTTATAAGTTCATCCGCAATCCCGCCATAGAATAATCCTAAAGAATATATTCTACTATTTCTGGATGCCTTTAGCACTTTTTTGGTATCAATATCTACAATGCTTTTCAAGTGCACAATTTGTTTTGTTATTGGTGCTTCTGGCATCCATTCAATAAACAATTCTAATTTCTCAGTCTATTTCTTTAATAACATTTTTATCTCATCCTTAAATGCATAGTGTATTGCTTTCTTACCTTCGTTATCTGTCTCATCAACATTAGCACCACTATCAAGAAGTAATTCGACTGCACAAGTATGACCAATATGAGCAACTTCCATAAGCATTGTTTTACCCAAGCAATCTTTATGATTAACATCCGCTCCATTCTTAATTAACAGTTCTGCTGATTCAAGATCATAATTTGTTATTGCGTTCCATAATGCCGTTATCTCAAACTGATCGCCACAGTCTATGTCTGCTCCGTTTTTTATCAGATAATCAACGACTTCAAGTTTATTACCCACCGCAGCCCACATTAAAGCGGTATCACCATTAACATCTTTAATGTTAATATCAGTCCCTTTTTCAACAAGCAATTTAACTATATTCAAACATCCAGATTTTGCAGCCCACATTAAAGCAGTCCTTTTATATTTATCCATCGAGTCGACATTTACTCCCAACTCAAGATTTACTTTCAATTGTTCAATGTCAGCATTCATTGCTGCTCTGATAAATTTTCTTTTGTCAGGTCGCATAAATAATATTTCTCCCATTAATTATAAAAAATTTTTTAGTAATACCCATTTGTAGGATACTATTAATTATGCCATTAACATCCTATTTCTGCAATTATTAGTTAGTTATTTCTGGAAATCCGTTAAGGAATATCAGGGGTGTAAAAACCAAGTATATTATTGCTCATATTTAATTATTATGAGAAAATAAATATTGTGAGTTGGAAATTATTAATAGGAGAAGCCACTGTTATGATTATGAAATGTCCTCATTGTTATGAAAGAGTCTTTCCAAAGCAAGATAATACATGTCCTTCTTGCGGTAAAAACGTTTTAGACACCACCGAAGATATGGAATGTTACGATTTGGTAGAATTAAAAGACAAACAAAAACTCCCCGAAATTTGTTTTGTATGTGGTGAAAGCACAAAAAATAAAGCTAAAATAAGTTACTCACGTAAATATGGCTCAAAAGATTACTTAATTGTAAAACTAATAGTTCTAATTTTTAGTCCAATAATATTTTTGTTTTCTTTAATTGCTAATCAAAATAGAAGATTTGCAAAAATAAAGGTATATATGCCTATTTGTGGTCAATGTTCTAAGAAGGAACGCCCAGAGCCTAAATATATTAATTATGATAATTATTCAATATGTTTCATTGTACATAAAAATTTTAAAGATGCTTTTGTAAATGTTAATTCAAATAATATTGGCAAATGAAGTACAACAAGACAAGAAATCAGCAATTATAGATTAGGCTTTCCTAGTTTTCTTTGTTCTCCCTGAAACCAGCAGAGAATATCATGGCTCCAAAGGAGTAGCAATCAATTGCCAAATTTATAAATGCCCTTTTTTGTAAACAATGACTAGAAAAGTTAGTCCTACCAATTATATTAGTAATATAGCACAAAAAAAGGATGCAATAAAATCATTATTACATCTTTTTTATATAAAACATTTAAATATTATGTTATAAAAGTTACTTTCAGGTAAGTTGACTATTTATTAATATGCCCTGACATAAACTGCCTTTGATACAATATCTGCAGGAACGTTTTCATAATATGTATCTGTTCTCTCACTCATTCCCGATGTTGATACTACGTAACTTTTTCTTGCAGATTTATAAATTACGTTACCTGCAGCATCCAGTATTTCTGCATAGTTTAAAGAAGAAACGACAAGCCTTGATTCGGGACATGCTTTTCTAGTTGTAGTTACCATTTCTAAAACTCCATAGTTATAAAGACGTGCGGTATTTGTTTTAATCATTGAGTATGCATAATATCCACCAGAGTATGGAACAGTGGCTATTGTTGAGTCATCAGAAACAACACACCTTGTTTTATATGCTTCATAGTCTCTTTTGATTTCATTGTCAGTTAACATTTCATGATAGTATGAAACTTCATCCAATAATCCTGTGTAAGGACAGTAAACTTCGCCGTTTTTCCTTAACTGACTTCCGATATGAAGTTTACCTGCTGGTTTTTTATATCCGTCTTTATATGTCATGCTATTAACCATAACACCATCAACATATAATTTGATGGAACTGCTGCCATAAGTCACTGCTACATGATGCCAGTCATAGGCAGACATAGGGTTTGGAGCTTTGATGGTTGTCCATTTTGTTCCTTTGCTGTCTGATGTAGAGTATGCTAAATACCCTCCTTTTGAGAGATAAAGGCTATATCCTTCATAAATATCGCTTCCTATACAGCAATAATCAAGTATTTTTGCCTGACCCCATTGGTTGTTTGCAGGGTCCTGCTCGAATTTAACCCAGGCAGTGATAGAAAACGTACCTGTTGTAAACTCAGAAGAAGTATTCTCAACCGATAAGACATATGGTGAGTTGGGTCCTTTAAAAGCCGTTTTCTTTATTGCATCATTAACTACTGGAACTGTTGTATTTGCACTTAAGTTATATCCATTGCCTGATGAATCTGCCAGTACCGACAAGGATGAATCAAATGACCATCTTGCTATCAGACTTCCCCTGGCACTTACAGGTATTTGGGAACTGACTATTATAGTACCGCAAACTGCTAAAGACGTAAATGTACATAATGCACGCTTAAAAAATTTATTAAACATATTTTTCTCCTCCTAATTCGTAATAAATTTAATATTAATTATTTAATGAGAAACTTTTTATTAATAATGATCTCCAATCCCTTAAAGATGCTGATTTCCAGGTGCCAATTTACATCAGGAGGAATTTAAAAGCATTATTGCATGATCAAACATGAAACCACCTCCTCTTAATATACTTGCTTAAACTTAACTTAACTTTAAATTACAGTTGATTTAATCATTTGCTATATGTTTTGCAATAATGATTTTACATTTTTAATTATTGAAAAATATTTTCCTTAATTCATATGTTGCGAAAAACCCATTTTATAATGCAAATGCAGAGGATTCAACTGCATTTGCTAATTTAAAGTCTTATTCGTAACATATATAGTAACTAAGGAATAATCTGATTATAATGCTTTTATTTATCAATGGTGAAGGTCTAACTGTTATAGTCCTATCAGGTTTGCACTTGAATATAATTAAGAAATTGAGGAGCTGATTACAAGATTTATGACGAGAATTATTACCGGAATACTATGTCACAACTGATATACTGGACTTTTATGTATTAATTTCCAGTCCTATAAAAATTAAAGCCAAACAGTAGAGTATCATAATAGAAATACAAAAATAATAATGATTTTTTCCAGTTTAGTTATTTCGTTTTAAGAATTGCTTCAAAGGTGTCTTTGTAGTTGCTACATAGCGAGTCTCTGGAAAACCTGCTTCGCAATGGTCTTTCAGAATCAGGTCAGATAAAGAATACAATAGATGTTTTATCTTATTTCATGTGGCTCTAGAGATACAAGTGAATTTGTTTGATTGATTCTACCTAAACTGGATTGTAGGGCTTTTTATGCAGATTTTTTCCACCTGATGGTTTGGTTTCTTTTTGATACCGCTTACGAACAGGGGTTTTTAGATAACCATACCTACCCTCGCTAACCTATCAACACTATTATTTAATTTATTATCAGAATGTGCCTTTACCTTGACAAAGCGAATTCGCATATTCATTCGTTTTCGCTCAATAAATTCCGCATACTGAATGTAGCACTGGCAATCTTCATGACGAGGCTTAATGTTTGACTTGTATGCAAAGAAAGCTAATCCATCCCAGTCGTGATAAATGGTTAGATCTGTAACACCAAGTGAATTTGCTGCTTTAATTGCAGTCTTGACAGCATTAATCTCTGCAATATTCGCACTATATTTATTTAGTGTTATGTACTGTCGATGAAAGGCGAATCGATGCGGACGATGGTTTTGATTGGTAAACAGTATCACTGCTGATCGCATATAACCTTTCTGCATTTACAACATACTATATAAAAGTAACTCATAAGGATTCCAATGCAAATTCTGGAGACTATGGCCTTAAAATTTCCATTCCACAGGAAACCATTACCTATGATCGGGAAGGTAATTCAGTAAGTTCAGCTTATCCGCTCTATGAAGGAACTACATATTCTGCACAAATGAGTTCTTCCACTGATATAGACTATTTTAGATTCAGTGCTCCAACTACTGGTAACTACAGGATAGAAACCAAAGGTTTCAACAATACCACAGGACAGATTTATAGTGGCACCGGGCAGCTTTTGCTCAGTGATACAGACACAGCTGACAACTGTGTACTTGAAATGAAACTCCAAAAAAACGTTACTTATTATATAAAAATAAATGATCGTAATGGAGCTTCAGGGAATTATACAATCAGCGTAACAAAAGGAAAAACCCTTTCTGTGGTAAAGCAGACTCAACAACCATACGATCTGTTATGTTGGGCAACAAGTGCCTCTATGGTAAGTGCCTATTTCAATAATAGCACCCTAAACCGTACTTTAGAAATTGCCAAATATAATAATCCTACCCTTTATTCCAATCAATTTAATCAACCAAATTATATGTATAATTTAGCAGAAAGCATAGAAAGATACATAACAGGATATACCCGAAAACATGTACTGCCATCAAAATTTTCAGGTGTTTTTGGAACATATCCTATCGATGATATCGTAAAAGCTATTGATATGAATTCACCTATAGCCTTTCTTATCGCTAATCACTGTGTAGTTGGTAAAGGTTATATATTCCATAAAGATGGAGAAACAGGCCCATTTATAATATATAATGACCCATGGGATGGACAGGAGCATACTGCCAATCTTAATGATTTCTTATTTACAGAGAGTATTTGCTACATCCCAACTCCTGCTGAAAACGGAGAGCTAGAAGTTAATGACTCAGTATTCTCCGCCGATAACGTTAAGATAGGTATAGAAAAGGTTGCTTCTATAAATAATGAAGGAGATGTTGATTATTATCAATTCACAGCGTATCCTGGAAACTATACCGTTGAAACCTTTGGTATGACGGATACTTACGGAGAAGTTTACAAAGGTTCAATGCCCAACCAAAGCCCAGATGGAAGACCTCAGGAATGTCTCTATTATGAATATAAACTCATAGGCCAGGATAACAGCAGCGGTGCTTATGGAAACTTTAAAATAAATTTCACAAACACCGATTCACAAAGACATTATTACATCAAAGTAAAGCATTCATCACCATACATTACAGGAAATTATTCAATAAAAGTTACACGTAATTCAGACCAGTAGGAACTTTATAATTCAAACAGCCAGGTGCAAATGTAATAGCATATTTTGCACCTGGCTGATCGTTTTATATGGGGTAATGGGAGCATCCGTGCAACCAGGGGCAAAGTAGTTGTTAATTGATGGAAATATCTAATGGTATTCTTTCATTCATATCCAGATTAAAATGTCCATATGGATTTATCTATCGCAAAATACCGTTAGTGCGTTCGTTATTTTGCTCTGCTAAATGTAAGATTAATAATGCATTTAATCTAATACCCTTTACTAAGCATATCTATAAGCCTTTTATCAAACATATTGTTTGATTCTATTGCATTTATAATTTTCTCAACTTCATAGGGAGTTTCAATTATTTCTGAAATTACTTTGTTGTCCTTTACATCGACAATAACGTATGTTGCATCAGGTCTTCCATGTTTGGGTTTACCAGCAGAACCAGCATTGATTATGTGTTTTCCTTTCAAAACAGTAGTAAATGGAATATGAGTATGCCCACTAATAATAATGTCAGCATCTGTAGTTTCTGCTATTTCTTTAAGGGCGGGTGAGTCTTCATACATATATTCATCAATTCTTCTTGGGCTTCCATGTACTACCAAAACATTTAATCCATCAACTTGAATTCTTACCTGAGAAGGCATACTTCTTAAATAATTCCTATTTTCTTCCGTCAATACCATATTTGTATATGCCGCTGAAGCATTGGCAAGTATCTCTTGCTGGCTCATTTTAGCTATTTGATCATTACTTAAATGTTTACATGAAGAAATATACTTGTCATGGTTTCCTTGGACTGAAAGTATTCCTGTTCTTCTTATCAGATCCACAACCTCATTCGGGAATGGCATATAGCCTACTAAATCACCTGTAGATAATATAAAGTCTACATTTCTATTATTAATATCCTCTATTACGCTCCTAAGAGCATAAACATTTCCGTGCACATCACCTAAAACTGCAAATCTCATTTTAATCTCCTTTTCGGTAAACCATTCTCGTCAAAATATTTTCTTTTGAATAAAAGTGCTATATTAACCAACGCTACCATAACAGGAACTTCAACCAATGGACCGATGACAGCTGCAAATGCCTGACCGCTTCCTATTGTAAAGACAGCTACAGCAACAGCTATTGCGAGTTCAAAATTGTTACTTGCAGCTGTAAAAGCAAGTGTTACAGTCTTTTCATATGAAAATCCACCTCTCCAGGACATATAAAAGCTCACAAAGAACATAATTGCAAAATATAGCAATAGTGGAATTGCAATCCTAATTACATCCATCGGCAGCTCCACTATTTTATGGCCTTTAAGTATGAACATAATAACAATCGTATAGAGTAAAGCAATTAAAGCAAGTGGAGAGATCTTAGGCAAAAATACTTTTTCAAACCACTCCTTACCTTTTAATTTAATTAGCGAAAAATGAGTAATAAATCCTGCTGCAAAAGGAATCCCAAGGTATATAAGAACACTTTGTGCTACTTTGAAAATGCCTACATTAACTTCAATTCCCCCAAAGGATAACCCAAAAAAGTTAGGAACTACTGTAATAAAAAACCAGATATACACTGAGTAAAGCAGTATCTGGAATATGGAATTTAGTGCTACAAGTGCAGCACAGTATTCATTATCACCTTTAGCAAGGGTATTCCAAACAATAACCATGGCAATACAACGTGCAAGACCTATAATAATTAGGCCAACAGCGTATTCCTTCATATCAGGAAGAAATATTACAGCAAGTAGGAACATCAATACAGGTCCTATTATCCAGTTTTGAATCAGGGAAAAACTAAAAACCTTTTTGTCCTTTGATACCTTCCCCATTTCATCATATTTAACCTTGGCAAGTGGTGGATACATCATTATAATTAGACCAATAGCAATTGGCCAAGATGTTGTTCCTGTACTCATTCCTTCCAATGTTTTCGATAGGTTTGGAAACAAAAATCCAATTGCTACACCTAATCCCATCGCAAGAAAAATCCATAAAGTTAAAAACCTATCAAGAAACGATAATTTTGCTTTTTGTTCAATGTTCATTTCTATTCCCCCATCTAAATTATTTGCAAATTTCTCCCTTATGCTTGAGCCAGTATTCAAGATTTCTTAAGTCTTTCTGATACATTTCGTTGCATCGAAGCATATCATGAATCAAAGACACAAGAAAACCTCTAATTTCATTTTGAACAAGGGAGTAATATACCCACTGTGCCTGCTTTCTGTCAGTTACCAATCCTGAATTCTTGAGATATGAAAGATGCCTTGATGCTTTTGTTTGTGTTATTTTAAGTGTCTCATTAATATCACAAACACAAAGCTCCTTCTCAAGAAGTAAGTTGATAATTCGAAGCCTTGTTTCATCAGAAAGTGCTTTTAAAATGTTTACTACATTATTCATTATTATCACTCCTGTATATTTGTTTAAACGAATACACAAATATTATATACCATGTATATGATTTTTGAAACCTAAAATGTGCTTGATCAATGTTAATTTTTCTTAACAGGGCTCTAGGCCACTTAACCCCTCCAAATCTTTGTTTGATTTTTACACCTCCCCAAAATACCGCTATATAATTAGTTACATCATTTTCTTTTGTAAAGTTATAACTTTCTTCAATTTGTAGTTGTAACCGCATACAATCAATGGTATAATTCATTTGTAATAATATCTTACAAATGATGAGGAGTGGTGAAATGCCTATTAAATTGGAATATGAGAAAATGAAAACCCGAAGAATTGAAATGGATATGACTCAAAAGGAGTTATCCGAATTATCCGGAGTCAACATCAATGTGATTAAATCTATTGAAACTGGTAGGACAATGACGGAAAAAGAAAATATCAAAAAAATAGCTGATGTTATTGGGTTTCAAGTAGATGAAATTTATAAAGAAGATTTTAGAGATACAAAGGTAATAAGCATTGTCAATAATAAAGGCGGCTGCGGAAAAACAAGCATAAGCGGAAGCCTTGGTTATACTATGGCCGAATTAGGAAATAAAGTATTACTTATTGATGCAGATGCACAGAGAAATTTATCATCATCTTTTGGCTTGGATAAGCAAGAAAATCATTTTGGTAAAGCAATCGTTAAAGAAGAAAGCCTATTAAATAACTACATAATTCAAACTCAGTATCCAAACATAGATTTTATTGTTGCAGACGTATCAATGGGAACCCTTGATATGCTCATGTTTACAAAAATGCATAGAGAAAATATTGTTAAGCAAATCCTCACTCCTGTTATTCAAGCAGGATTATATGATTATATAATTATTGATACAAATCCAAACCTTTCAATATTAAATTTTAATGTAGTTAATGCTTCTGATTATGTACTAATACCAGTTCAACTTGCATCCTTCGATCTTGAAGGTATTGGGACCCTCGTAGATTTCATTAAGGGAATTCAAAAGTTTAATACAAAACTAGATATACTTGGTATAGTTATAAATAAATATGACATAAGAAACAAAAACATTACTAACCAAGCAGAAGAACAGTTAAGAACTGCATATAATGACCTGATTTTAAAAACTATTATTAAAATTGATGTTAAGATTCAGAATGCTCAATGGGAAAATAAGCCTGTAATGATCTTTGATACAAATAGCAGGATATCAAAAGAATATAGAGAACTTGCAAAGGAAGTGATAAAGAGATGCTAAACAAGACACCAAAAATATCCCAGTCATCTGATGAAAATAATAATTCCGCCGATATGTTCTCTTCTGTATATAGCATGATGTCTGCATCAAATATGGCAGATGTATTAACAAACATGTCCACTGGAATGGATATATTTAAAATAGATTTGGATAAGCTTAAAGATTCACCTCCAGAATGGAATTTTTATTCCCCTCTGTCATTAAAAAAGATGGAAGAACTAGTAGAAAGCGTACAGAAAAATGGGCTGCTTCATCCACTGGTTGTTTGGGAACAGGATGACGGAAAATATTTCATATTATCGGGACACAACAGAAAAAAGGCTTTTCAAATACTTTATGATGCAACCGGTGATGAACAGTATAGTAAAATATTTTGCTATGTTAAAAAATTTAAAGACATAACTGAGAATGAAGCAAAAGAGATTATAATTGACACTAATTGGGTCCAAAGAGAATTAAGTACCATAGAAAAAGCACAGTCAATTTATCGTAAATACACTGCTATTGGCAGAAAACAAAAGGTTAAAGATGGCGAAGGACAAGGTATTAGAAACTATCATATTATAGCCAAACAATATAATATATCTGGTCGCCATGTCTTGAATTATTATAAGCTAAATTACTTGATAGATGATATCCAGAATATGATCTCAGAAAATAAATTAAGTATAAAAGCTGGTGTCAAACTCTCCGACATCCACCCTATGACACAAAAGTGGATGTATGATAATTTTAAAGATAATATAAACAATCAATCTATCTTTAAAATAAAAAAGGATATGACAAATGAGGAGATCGAAAAAGTTCTACTGGGTAAGGATGTAATTGAGACTATTGAATTGAAATTCACTATTCCGGTTAATCTGAAGGAAGACTTTGAAAATTATATTAATGAGTTTTATAAGAAACATAATGTTTCATAGATATATTTGGTGAACTCGATTCACCAAATATATCATTCCATCATTTATTAGATTACTTTGTATTATAAATTTACTATAGCAATATAGGAAATCAAAGTAGGTAAAAGATAATGAATTATTACTTTTTCGTATTTGAAATTATAATATATGGATTTTTCTTTTCATTTTTAATTAATGCCCGCAAAAAAGGAATACATAAAATAATGCAGTTAATATCGGGTGCAGTATTCGGTGTACTCTTGGAATGGGTTACAATCAAGCAACTTAATGGATATTCTTATGGAAAGTTTATGATTATGATCGCTGATGTTCCTCTCGTTATAGGCATAGCTTGGTCGATGATCATTAATAGTGTAATGCATTTTTCTGATCGCTTAATTCTTCCTAAATGGTCAAAATGCATTTTAGATGGGCTATTAGCATTAAACATAGACCTGGCAATGGCTACTATAGCCACTTTCCCAGAATACCAATAAAGCCAACATAGAATATCATGGCTAAAGTCATTGATCCAAAAGGCTCTCTTTAAAATATTAAGGATAATATTCCTTATTAATTGGAAGAATGATATAATATTTATACTTTGTATTAAAGGAAGATTTAAAATGGAAGATAAAATGTTTGAATTAATGACAAAAATGTATTCGGAGTTCACAGAAAAATTCAACTCCATGGACAATAAAATAGACTCTGTAAAAAATGATATAATAAGGCTTGAAAACAAGCTGGACAACAACTCAAAAGCTTTATTTGATGGTTATAATCAAGTTTATGAAAAATTAAATGTGCTTGAAAATAAAATTGATAACCTATCCTTAAAGGTAGAATCACAAGAAGTTGAAATTAAAGTAATCAAAGGCGGAAAGGCCTGATACATAAACAATTAGACTTTGAAAGCATATTCTGCATATAGTGGCCATCTGCAAATAGTTTAAAATAAACAAGTTAATTGACTAATCCAATTTCTTTCCTGAAAACCAGCAGGGAATATCTGCGGGCCAGTCACGCAGTCTGTTTATGGCAAGTTTTACATAAAACTCCAGCAGCACAGTTTAGTCATGACCTACGAGAAAAATTCTGTCCGAATTTTTTACTTCTTTATATTTATTTCTCGGTAAATTTGCATTTTGTAAAGTTATAACATCCTTTAAACCATTTATATTAAAAGCTCTTCAATTTCTCCTAAATCTAAACTCAAATAATAACGCTAATGCAATAATCCAAAATAAAATTACTGTCACTAACACAAAAGGAGCAACCGCTCCGAGTTTAACAAATATTAGTATTAGTGTAAATAAAACAGGCAATATAAAACTTTTTATTTTCGCTTTCTTTTTAGCTAGTAACAATTCTACAACGATACAAATAATGATAACAATAATAAATAAAATAAATATAAATATCCCCTCCCACTAAAAGAATAGAAATGATTTTCACTCCCCAAATATACCATAATCTTCTCTAGCATCACAAAAGTGTCTTGCAATTATAAATACATCTTTCATATCAATAACTTTATCACGATTTAGATCATATACATAAGAGTACTTTTCATCACTGCTATCAACATTTAATACCTTTGCTAATATAATCAGATCCTGCATATTTATTACATTATCCCTATAAAAATCTCCACCCCACATAAAAATAGGCTCCTCTATTGTACCTAATTCTACGGAGGTATTATTTATTATAATATTAGGTATATCCCTTTCAAAATAACAGCTGTTGGTAACCTTTATTGTATATCCTTCTAAGTTCCTTGGAACATTGAAAAACTTGAAATAACCATCCTGACCTGTTATCATTTTTCTTTTTAATTCTACCAATTCAACATCAAAATTTTCCTTTGCATTGTTACTTTTTGTTATGCCCGCTATATCTGGCGATATAAATCCAGATATGGTAAACGTTCCAGTTTCTTGACTTTGACTTGCTTCATTGGAAAAAAAATTGGGGACTATAAATGGAACCATACCAAAACCAATTATGGAACCATCATTTTTTAATACAAGAGTATGCTCCATTCCGGCAGATACCTGTTTAATATTTTTAAGACCTTCAGGTATATAGTGCTGGTACATTACATTGCTTATCCAAATTATATCCCCATGCTGCAACGGTCCCATCGCTTTTTAATGCAACAATATGTCCATAACCTGCTGCAATTGATTTAACATTGACCACATCATTTGGGACATAATGTTGATCATATATATTGCTTCCCCAAACTATTACATTTCCATCATTTCTTAATGCACATGCAAAATCTGAAGTTGACGATATTTGTACGATATTTTTTAAATATGAAGATATTTTATCATATCCAAGATCAGTAGTAGATTCGACAGTCCCGTCTTCTTTTAAAACTAAGATAAAGCCCTGGCCACTGGCCAATTGCTTAACATTATTTACATTATTAGGTATGATACATTGATTATAGCAATTTTCTCCCCAAGCAACAACAGTCCCATCTTCTTTTATTGCTGCTGTATTAAGATTTCCTGCAACAACTGATTTGAATCTTAAATTATTAATAGGTTCATCCTGAGCCTTTACAGCTCCTGGCATAAAATTATTTATAATTATAATTATTAAAACAAATACACAGAATTTTTTAATCATTTATACCACAACCTTTACTTTTATTAATATACAATTTTGTTTACTAAACCTTTTTTTTCATAAAATCTCCCATTCCTTGCCGAATAAAACTAGCTAGTTATTTATACTTTTTTTAATATTATCATACATCCTATTGCCTAACTTAAACTTTTATAACATCCCTTATCTTTAATCTTAACCAATCTGATATACTTATATATCCCTGTCCGTTTCTCCCTCAGCTCTATAACTCCCTCCTTCTTGCATTAAAACCAAATAGCATACACGTATTATCACTCCTTTAGCTTGCCATGGCCTTTCTTATTTTCCTTCCTGGAATAATCCCTGTAAACTTTTTTCTCTATTTTTCAATATCATTATAAAATTTACACATTAACAAAACCTCCATTTCGAGGATCGCTTTCTTCTTTTATCCCGCCGTTAACTTACCTGTTTCATTACCTCAAATGCTTGTACTAGTGCCCTCTAACCTACATTCAATTTTTCAATTAATTTTATACTATACCCTTTTGAGATTTTGTCAATACAGTATTTTACAAACTCTACTTTAAACAATTCCTAGAAATAGTAATTAGGCCTTTACAAGAATAATTTTCCGCCATATAATTATTATAGAACACACGTTCGTTGCGGATGGTGAAATCATATAGAAAGAGCTTTTACTTAAGGATAAAGCCTTGAATGCCAATCCAATAGAAGATAATGTTATTTTTTCAGTATTATACTTTAGGTAGGTGTTTCATATGAAGAAAATAAGTGCCGAGGTAATTGCTCATTTTAATCTGAATGGGGAAATTATACCTCTTAAAATAAAAATGAATATTGACGGCGAAGAGAAGGCATATTGTGTAGATAGGCCAAGCAAGGCGGTAAAAGGTGCTTCCCTGAAAATAGGTGTCCAGGGCAATCGCTATTCATGCCTTATTGATGGCAAGAAGGTTTTCTTATATCAAAACCATGAGAACAAATGGTTTGTTGAGATATAACCAAAAATCAAGCATAATTAATCCTTTGATCAACCATAGACCACGATTTTCGTGAGTTTCATCTGCTAAAAGTTTTTATAGTGTATCCTAACATCTAATTGTCATTGTATGGACTATTAGGACTTAACCTAGCCTTTCTAAAAATGGATAGTCAGAATGGAACAATGAAAGTCAAGCGTTCTATTTTAAAATATCATCAAATTGTATCTGCATTTCTTCTGAAAGTTCTTCCTCCACACATAGCCTATGAAATTCTGTACCATCTTTAAAAAACTTTATGGTATACGCATCCTTGCCCTTCTTGTAGGAAGGATAGTAGAAAACAATTTGTGCTGAATAATTCTTATAATTAACACGCTGCCCTGGTACATATCTCATATCATCAAACCTCCTTAATAAACCATACAACAATATTTTCTTTATAATTTTATCCATTTATACTGAGTTTCTTCCTATATAATATAAGTTTAATCAAACACCCCCCCGTTACAAACTAAAGCTATCTATTGCTTCATCCATCATATCCTGGTTTATTCCAATATAACGGAGAGTAACACTTGGTGCCGAATGGTTAAATAGTTCTTGAAGCATGGCTACGTCTTTAGTCTTTTGATAAAAGTGATAGCCGAATGTTTTACGAAGAGTATGGGTACCTATTTCATCTATTCCAACCTTTTTTGCAGCCCTGTTTAGTATGTTATAAGCCATAAACCTGGTAATAGGCTTGGAATTACTTCCATTCCGGGAAGGAAAAAGATAATCAGATGGATTTAAACCATCAGTATATTCTTCTATCTCATTCTGTAGCACTAGATTTATCTTAAATCTTTTATTTTTATCAGTCTTTTCTTCCTTTATTATTATATGTGATTTACTCTTTACATCTGCTACTTTAAGTTTGAGTATATCACTAATCCGAAGACCAGTATTAATTCCAAGAATAAAAAGGAAGTAATTTCTATATGATTCTCTTTTAAGAATTTTCTTAATTTCTTCCAATTTGTCCAAATCTCTTATTGGCTGAACATATTTCATAAATATTTACACCCTCACAATCAAATTTTATTTCCAACAGAAAACTCATAAATATATTGAAGATGGGATACATTAAGTTGATCTTAATTCTATTATATAATACGTTATGTTAAATTGCAATAAAATAGTGTGTATTTTTTGTAGTGAGAAACTGAATTAACCTCAGAGTTGCCAATACTTTGAGTCAAATTTACACGAATTCAACACAATAAACATTGTGTTCAATTCAAAATTGATGAGTTAAAAACTATATTTATTCAAATTGGAAACTGTTTTTTTAATAAAAACAAAAGCTCATTGATAATTCTTTCAAAAAAATATATAATTATATATAGGAACATTTGTTTGTGTATTTTGATATGTAGGTGAAAGTATTATGGCTGTTTTTATTAATAATTATTCAGATCTTTTATTATCTGTAAAATTCCCTTATTCATTAGAAAATATCGATAAGATTAAAACAATTAATGGACGAAAATGGATCCAATCTGATAAAATATGGTGTATACCCAATAATAAGGAATCAGTTAATAATTTAAAAAAACTTTTTGGAAAAGATAAACTTGTGTTTATTGATAATCTAATGGAAGATTACAATGAAGAAATATTAGCTTCTGTAAAGAACCAACTAAACTTAAGAAATTATAGCACAAAAACTATAAAAGCATATCTGAATCATATAAAAAGATTCTTTCAATTTTGTAGTAAAGATTTTAAAGAAATAAATAATGATGATGTAAAAAGTTATTTATTAAAACACATTGATGATGGAAAATCTTCGGTTTATATTGATCAGGCAATTAGTGCACTAGGATTCTTGTTTAAAGAAGTATATAATACGATCGATTTTAAGTTTGATATAAAACGCCCAAAAAGAGAACGAAAGTTACCGAATATCTTAAGCAAAGAAGACGTAGCTAATATTATTTTAGCAATTGATAATTTGAAGCATAGAGCGTTAATTATGTTAATATATTCTGCAGGACTAAGGGTTAGTGAAGCTGCAAAGATTAAAATTGAGGATATAGACAGTAAGAGAAATTTAATTTATATAAGATCCGCAAAAGGCAAAAAGGACAGGTACACCATTTTATCAAAGGCTGCCCTAGAAATATTAAAACAATACTTTAAAAAGTATAAACCCACAATATGGTTGTTTGAAGGCCAGAATAGAGAAGACCATATTACAGAAAGAACTATACAGAGGATATTTGAGAACGCCGCTTTTAAGGCAGGTATAAGGAAAAAGGTAACAGTACATACGTTAAGGCATTCTTTTGCAACACATTTATTAGAGAATGGAATTGACTTACGATATATTCAGGAATTACTCGGGCATGAAAGCTCAACAACTACAGAGATTTATACACATGTAAGTGAAAAAGACTTTTCAAGGATACAAAGTCCTTTAGATAGAATTATGAGCGATAGAGTTTTTCTATAGCTTGTATATACGACATATGTCGTATATACAAAAAAATATTATGTATAAAAGACACTTGTCGGAAATGCAATGTTAGGTGAAATTGGTCGTAGTCACCGCCACATCGTGTGGCGGGTTTTGAGCAGGGCTTTGTAGTGTATAAAAAAGCATATTTGTTTTATGAGGTGGTTTTTTTGAAAGGAATACTTTTTAGTTTATTTGTAATGTCTTTTACAGTTATACTTTCAAGTTGTGGCTTTAGTACAGATAGCAAAAATAATGTGATGGTGGAGAGTAAAATTATGAACTATGAGGAATCATGCAAATATTTAAAGGAAATGAATTTGATTGAAGATGGCGACAATCCACCACTTCTTGATAAAATGCCACAATACGATGATGAAGAGCCTTTCGGCATTAACTTTTTTAGAACAGATATAAGTGATGTAGATCTTAGTAATCTAACTATACCAAGAACATATTTTGGTCGAACTGAAATTAAAAATGTGTCTTTTAAATTTACTAATCTTTCAGAGTCTAATGTTTGCTGGAATGATTTAATAGAAGTTGATTTTACTAATGCAAATTTATCAAATTGTGATATGAGAGCTTCAATATATAAAAATGTAAAATTTAATTATGCAAACTTAGAAAATGTTGACTTTCGGTATTCTAGTTTTGAAAACTGTGATTTTACAGGAGCAGTTATGAAAGGTGTAAAAATTACAAAGGAAAAAGCAAGTTTATTAAAATTAGAAGATGAACAAATTGATGAAATTAGTTGGAAGAATAGTGAGGGTGAAGAACCTAATGGTGGTTGAAAAATACTTATTTGAGGGCTTGACATCCGTGTCAAGCCCTGAACAAGTGGGACGACCAACTTCACCTAACAAGTCCATTTGCGTAAAGGGCAAAGCATGTAGAAAGTTCTCTGGAGTAAGAGCATGAGGTCATCCTGCCCGCATCGATTCATCGGGTGCGTAGCACCGCCTCTGGAGAAGGGCTCTGTAAGTCCGATTCATCGACGCCGCAAATGGCGGCCGTTATATGAAATGGAAGGCAATCACCTCGCCGTCCTGGCTCGGACTTGTATTAGAAGGGCTCTGTAAGAGCTTATGGTATTTAAGTTGGGTTTATATGCCATAAATCGCTTAGATGGCTTTTAAAATATTAGATTAGATAGTATATTGCTTATAGATTGGAGGCTATGTATTGTGAGAGATATTGATAGAGATTTACATAAATTTGTAGAGGCTGGTAATTTTAAAAAAGTTAACGAATTATTGAAAAATGGAGCGGATGCAAATAGCATACATGCTAATGGATATACTCCATTGATGCATGCAGTTAGAGCATGGAATTGTACTTCAGAACAGAGAATTAAAACTGCTCAAATTCTTATAAACAATGGAGCAGACCCTACATATGTTGCTCCAGATAAATATCAGGCAATAATTCTTGCACACGATTTTGAGGTTGTTTCTTTATGTGCCGATGCTGGAGTAAAAATAGACCAAGACCTGGCAACAAAGCTAATGTACAACTTTAGTGGGAGTATAAAGTTAAAAGATTTTTTAAAACAACTTGGTATAAGCCAAACTGAATGGATTGAGTCGGAAAGACAAGTATATTATCGTATTTGTGATTATACTGGAAATAATTTATTTCAAGATGAACTTGAAAGAGCGATTCCATACCTTTCTGACGTGTTTGAAAGTTTGAGCAATTTTAAAGATTATGGTTTATTTAGAAAAGTTGAACCTGATATTAACGCAGAATTTAAGTTGTATGCATTAAGCCGGATAAATGATGTTTTGCTCCTAAGTTTTCAGGAAAAGCAGAGGGAAGGCAGTAATATTGCAAAAATCTCATTAGAACAATATATAGAATTTTGGCAGAAGGTAGGTTTGAGGATAGTTGACCCTATAGAATTTCATCCCTTTTTGTGTGAGATATACAAAGTAGAAGAAGATTCAATCAACAATCAATATCCTAAAATTATTAATACTAGATGGCCTTGTTTGATGTTTGGTGACTTACTTTTTTCGCGTGCAGGTGTTTGTATTAAAGCAAGTCCTAATTTGATAGATAAAAATACAGCTGAGAACTCTACATTGTATTGGAGTCATCGTCGTAATAATAGACCAAGGGCTGATTTAGCTGATGACTGGGGAAGTAACTCTCAATGGGGAACAGGATTTCGCCTCGATTTTTGGAATGAGGATATTTTATATTATAACGTAAATGACAAAGAAAATGAGATTTTAATAGATGACGAACTTTCGGAAGCTCAACGTACAGAAGTATTAAAAAACCGGTGCTTTGTAAGAACTCCAGAGGTATTAGATTGTTTTCCTTATGATTATACAGTAACTGAGAAATATAAACGAAAAGAATAGTATGAAGAGCTTTGGAGAATTTGAGGGCCAAACGTCCTGTTTGGCTCTGAATAACGGGGCCTTCCACATCAAATAACAATCCGTCTCCGTGAAAGCTACGAGGTCAGGAGCATGAAGTATTTCTCTGAAGTAAATTCATGTAGAAGAGCTCCGCTACATCCTCTCACGGGCGCTTACGTGGGTCATCCTCATGGGACCGTTCGAGGACGTCGGAGACGGGCGACGTTATATAAAATCGCGTGCAGACCGACACGTCCTGTGTCGGGTTGTTGGGGATGGGCGTTGAAGAGTTGTTGACTACTAGCTTGAGAATATTTGTGTAATCCAGGAGATTGATAAAAATGGAAACTTGGTTGTTTATTTTATTGATTTTTATTTTACTAATAATTTTTTTAATCTTTATTGTTTGGATAGATTGGAAATTTAAATGCAGGAAAACGATAAGAGAAAATAAACTTATTTTTTATGCAGTAGGCTATACAATATTAAAGGTAGACGAGAATGTTCAAAATATATTAATTATAGATGGTTTATTGGGTGTAAATTCAAGTGAATTAGTTTTTGGTAACAGATTTCAAGACGATTCACTATATTTAAAAGAAGAACTTACCAATATATGTAGTTTTAATGTATCGGAGTATAATGAAAATGATTTTCTAGGATTTATACATAATAATTCTTATGAAAAAGATGTTAAAACGAAGTATATTATAAGAAATATGGCAGGTCTTTCTGCTTCTAAACGTATACCTAAATTGATAAAAACTCGTAAGATTTGTAAAATTGCTTTCACTAACAATGTTGATTTTTATTTTTGTTATAAAAATACAATAAAAAATGCAGAAGCTATTGAAAATTTAAAAATGCACACCTACAATAAAAAGTGTTAAATTAAGAGTGGATTTTAGGGGCGAACGTCCTGTTCGCCTCTGGCCTTCGAAGGCACGCGACTTTACATAACAACGCATACAAGGGTAGAAATGAATAACGGGTCGCTCACCAAACCTTTTCGGGGACATAGGAGCTATGTAACCCTCAAAGGCTTCTTGTATGCAAACGTTATCGGAAAGAGGCAAGCCGTGCCATCCTTGGCACGGTTTATATAGAAGGCCTCTGAAGAATCATAAAATTATATTGTGGTAAAAGAGGTGTTCTATGGAGAATTGTTATATTGAATTTAGAGTAAAAGATAATTGTTCATTAGCGAGAATAAATAGCATAGTTGAAGTTATTAAACGTGATAAAGAAAATGAGATTGAAGATTATGCAGATAAGTGGATACACCTTTTTAATGAGAAAGAGCTAGATGATTTTTGGTGGCCTACCCAAGAAGAATTCGAACAAACCAGAAAAATGCTTGGAGAAGTATATATAAAGGTAGTTGCCAATAACAGTGATAAGTATGGTGATTGGGATATATATTCTATGTTCGAATCTATTATGAATGCAGAACTTGAGATAATTGGTGTAAGATTGTTAAATAAAGAATTTGGCAGATTGGAATTTAACCCTTTTGCATATCCTCATGGTGGTACTGAATGTTTAGAGAAATTAGTTGGTTGTACTAGAAATATAGTTATTGCAAGTGATAGTGGTATTGGTAGAGTAGAGGTAACTACAAAATAGAGGAAAGTGTAGTTATATATTGTATAAGTTGAAAGTATTATTCGAGGAAGCCCCGTCCTTGGGGCATGCTGGTCTCTGGGGGCCTCATCCATCCGATAACAAAAGGTATTCGCAAGGGTGCGGGCGGGATAAATCAAGAAGTAATGCTAACGAGGGTCATCCCAAGTAGAATGCCGCACCACAGCTCTTCGTCGAGCTAAAGCTGCCAAGGGGTATTCCTTACGGGTCCAACTCAGAGCCGTCGCATACCTGGACGATATATGGAATTCCCTGCGTTGCCGAGCCTCCATGCTCGGATTACTCAGTAAATTCTATGTAGCTAAAAGGAAGTATATTAGAAGAGGTTTTGATCATGAATAAAAAGAACGTATGTTTATGGGGCCTTGAGCAACTTGCATTAATTGTATTATGTAAGTCTGGAGTCGAGTATTTTAATCAAGTTGGCGGGAACTCATGTATTCAAAAAAGTGTTGAAGGTATATTAACAATTATTTTTGATGTTAATGATATTATTAAAGATATTTCGCAAAATACATTGGGATTAATGTATTTGAGCGAAGATGATGCTGATAGGATTGATCAAATTTTAAGTAAGTACTACACAACATGTTATCTATCTGTTGATAGGGAAAGGTTAAAGGAATCAGCAGAAGCTTGGATATATGTTAATATTTATTATCAAGAAAATTTGTTACTGCTCAGGCATTCTCACACCGGGAGTGCCTGTGTTAATATCTAGACATGGTCTTTGACCCCATGCCTAAAGATAGCTCAAATAAAGGGATAACGTAGTGGCATCCCCATATCTTACAATTTAATAATTGCTAAAGTGTCTGAGGTATAAACGGTTCACCTTTTATCGCTTTCACCAGACTTTCCATAACCTTTTGACCATTCTTCCTGCAGGTAGAAATATAACTCCTAATCCTGCAAAATACAATGGGACCTTCTTTTCCACGGAAGCAACCTGAGATCTTTTGTCTCAGCTTTACCATTCGTATGTCTCGTTCGGCCAAGTTATTATCAAAGGGTATGTTAAAGTCATACATGAACGAAAGCGTCTCAACATCATATTTTTGAAGCCTCGCCAGCAACCTATGTGCAGCATTTTTCTTTGGCCTGCCTGTCTTTTCAGCCACTGGTATCGGACACTCCAACTTGCCTTTGGATATAATATCTTTATAAATGGCATTATACTTTGCAGTCTCATTGAAGTCCATTTCTGCTCGACCTTCAGACCTCAAAGTATCAACCCTCTGTTTAATTTCTATCAGAAGGCTAGACATGTTCTTTGCCCATTCATGATTGTAATCCTCATTTATGCCCCTGAGATTTCTCAAGTTATGAGAGTTACATTCCGAATGGCTGCAATCACCAAATGTGTAATAGGGTATCCAGTGGTCATGACACGCTGTTCCTTTAAAATCAGGGAGTATGCCAATATCGTTAGCTGCCTGAGCACCTCTTTTTTCATGAACTTCATAATGTGTAAGTTTGTCTGTAGAAGCACTATGAAGCCACTGAGTTTTACCGCCACTACGCATACCTGTCTCATCAAAATGCACAACTGAAGAAGCTATAAGCTGTTGCTTTGTAGAAGTCTCAACTTCTTCAAGCTTTTTGTAGAGTCTACTATTTACATTAACAAGTGTTCCTTCACTGACATTTTGTCCTATAATATCACTTAAAATTTCAGCTGTTCTCTCAAGTGGTATTAACTGATAGTTTGTCAGGTACGACATAAGAGCCTGTATATTCTCACCATACTGCACTGGCTGCTTTACATCCTCAGGAAATTCTGTTTTGTGTACCTTATTACACGCTGGGCATACCAATTCGTGAGTCCTATATTCAGTGGTGAATACCTTTATAGTAGGCAGTTCAATTACCTGTCTAGTGCGGGTAACTCCATCAACACTTGATAGACAGCATCCACATTCGCATTGTGTAGGTTTCAAATCTACAGTTTTATCCGGATTTTCAACCTTATTTAGTGTTTTGCCTTCATGTCCTTGTTGACCGCCTGTTGGTTTACCAGTTTTCTCCCTCATGTTCTTTGGCTTCTTAAGTCCATCAGAAGATGGGGGCTTATTGCTATTACCACTGTTCTTATTAAGACGAGCTTCAAGCTCTGCAATCCTATTATTGAGAGCATTTACCTGACCAGCTAAGCTTGATACTTGTCCGTTTAAATCTTTAACTAGCGATACTACAGCATTTATCCCGTCATTATAAGTTTTTATTATTGTTGTTTCATCCAATTCCTACCCCACCATTCAATCTTTGATACTATTATATTGCTTGAATTAGTGGTTTTTCATTGATAAAATATTACCAACAGTTTATTTTTGCATCTATGTCAATGCCTGAGTAGAAACGAAAATTTAGAAGAGTATTTAAAAAATGTAGGTGAGAATGAAATATACCCACAATATGATATTGAAGGTTTTAACGAAACCAAAGGTGTCCTAACTTGGGCAAATAGTGATTAAAAACGTATGTTTTTTTAAGGCTCGGACGTCCTGTCCGAGTCTGGCGTTGCGGGGCAGGGAACTCCACATATCAATGTGTATCTGTAAAGGTGTGGTTCAGAAAAGCATGAAGCAGTGCTTTGGGGTCATCCCATGTAGCGTGCCACCACCACAGCCATTCATCGGTGCGAAGCACGCCTGCGAAGAAAGGCTTCGCGGGTCCGATTCATGGCCGTCAGATACACCGACGTTCTGTGACATGCCCAGGATACTATAGTGGCTATTAATACTGAGTAATATTTTTACATAAAGGAGTAAGTATGGCAAGATGGTCGAAATGGAAGAAAAAAATTGAAGAATTCATTTGTGAAGACCTAAAAGATAGAGTTGAGTTTTATGCAACAGTATACAGGGGAACCCATGACCAGAGAGGTAAGGTTTGGATTGAGCTTGATAAGAAGGTAATATTTGAAGCTAATACACTTGAATGGGAGATTGAGTACTATACATTATCAAATGATATTAGAAGGATTAATAATTGTGTGGACTATAACGATGAAAAACAAGCCCAGGGTTACTATAAAGCATATAATGATGCGGAAGAAATACTCAGACGTAAGCATAAGTTGGATGAGTTTCAGTTTTACAATGCAATGAGAAGATATTTTAATTCATCTTTTGAAGACAGTTTAGAATGTGAAGATCAATTGACAAAAATATTTTGTTTACTGGATAAGAGACTTGGAAAACGTAGGCTTCAAGATTTTATTATAAGAAGAGATGATAGTGAAGGTTTAAAAATATTATACAATGTAAGATGTCAGTTGGCAGAGATTAGATCAAAACCTATAGGATTAGAGGCTAACGAAAGTTAGTGGTGGGGCACGATCACAGAACAAGTCCATTTGCGTAAAGGGCAAAGCATGTAGAAAGTTCTCTGGAGCAGGAGCATGAGGTCATCCTGCCCGCATCGCCTCATCGGGTGCAAGCACCGCCAAGGGGTATTCCTTACGGGTACGATTCGGCGACAGCCGCAAATGGCGAACGTTGGACGAAATACCGCGCAAGTGCCGGGCGTCCTGCCCGGATTTTGAAAGTCAGCCGTTGGAGCAATTGGTAGTGCATGTTGGTTTGATAATGCGAAGGTTATTTATATTTTGTGAAGGATTGCAAATATGCTTGCAAGAAGGTGCATAATGAGAAAAATTATAGTTTTATTATTGATCATAACAGCTATGACCGCAATAATGACAGCGTGTGTAACAAAGCCAAATTCTGCAGATAGTATCGGCGAATCTGTAACAGAATACGATTACAGCAGTTTTATAGGCAAATGGCAATATATTCAGCCCGATTCTGCCCAAGGGATAGACTTAACCATTGATAGCGTTAAAAACAATAATGACATGAGCATAACTTTATATGATGACATCTCATATGAAAATCTTAAGATTGTGGATAATCAAGTAAAGTTTAATGATATAAATATGAGTTTACTGCATAATACCAGCAGTTATTATGTTGAACTAACCTTTTATGATGATTATATCCTTGCAACCGTTTATTCTAAAGAAAGATATATAAATGACGACATTAAAAAAGAGAACGAACTCGAGAACCATGTTGAAAAATATAAACTTATTTCTGATACTGCCAAGCCACATAAAATTACAAATAATGTGCCGTAACACCGATGACAACACCAATGAGTTATAAGACGTTGATAATCGTTTGACGTACAAAATAAGCATTATTTGAATTTGAGGCACTACATATTCTTTATATAATATGTAGTAAGAGGATATCAGAGTTTTGCTTTAGGTCACACCATCCGTGGTGCTCTTGCTTCGCGGGGCGCGGTACTTCGTCCAACAAGTCCATTTGCGTAAAGGGCAAAGCACGAAGAAGGGCTATGAAGAAGGAGCATGAAGTAGATGTGCCCACATCCACTCGCTGGGTGACAAGCACCGCCAAGGAGAAGGGCTTTGAGGGTCCAGCTCCTGGACATCGCAAATGGCAAACGTTATCGGAAAGATGAGGCATGCCGTCCCATCCTTGGGACGGGTTTTGAATGCAGGGCTTTGAAGATTAGTTCATTAGGAGATTGTATGGTTAATATAATAGAGGCAAGTTTAAATGAAATAGTAAAGGAATATGAGAATTTTATAAAGACACTTAAAGAAGTTAGTATTAAGGTAAGTGATTTATCTCGCTTTTATAAGTTTTATTTTGAAATAAAAGCTATTAAAGACTCTTCTGATGAAATGGTTATAGAAAAAATAATATCAAATAATGAATTTTTGGAAGGGTTTAGAGACTATTTTGAATATAGAGAAATGATAATATTGGTTATTGATGATAAGGATAAAGATAAGGATGATATTGAAAACATAATTTATGATAATGATTTAAAAGATTTGAATATAAGGGTTGAATACATCGGAATTGAAAGCAAAAGAAATAGATTTGAAAATAGGGTTATTCAAAAGCTAGAGTGTGGAGAAAAATGTGAGATTAATGGAGTTGAAATTAAATCTTTGAAGGATTTGAGAAAAATAACAGAAAAAATGGATTTTAGATAGACTTTTATACCATAAAGGTAAAGTAATAACTATAGTTTTTTGAGGCTCAGACGTCCTGTCTTCGTCTGGCTTTGCGGGACAGGGAACATCACATATCAACGTATCTGAGTAAAGAGCGTGCTTACGGGTCATCCTGCTCATATCGATTCATCGGGCACAAGTGCCGCCAAGGAAGAAAGGCTTCGAGGGTCCGATTCATCGACATCTCAGATACACACGATATATGAAAGCCAGGTGCAATTCCGTGACATCCTTGTCACGGTTTTTGGGTAAGGCTACGAAGTTTTTTAGTTCGAGGTAGTTTTAAATCACGCAGCACCAATAAGTTGGAGATTGCAAAGTATAGAATTTATACAAGGAGATGTAAATGAAATGAAAAAACCGTTATTTAATTATAAAATAAAGGGAATCAGACAGCCAATGATATCTGATAACGGAGTGGTATTGGACAACAAACTATTTTTTGCCGTGAAATATGACAAAGGTGGTTTTTATGAAAGTCAGTTGATTGCCGTAGATTTAGATACTGGTGCAGAAAATATCATTTTAGTAGTTCCTCATGTTATCAGAAACACTGTTTTGTTTGATAACGAGTATTTATATATTAACTCATTCAATGCAATCTTGTATTGTATTGATTATTTAAATTTGTCAATAAAATGGGAATGTAAATTTGGAGACCGAAACCCAGATTGGCATATTGGTGTTACTGACAAGAGCATACTAGCATTTAATGGAGAGCTATTTAATATTGATAAATCAACAGGGAATGTCTTGTGGACTTATCAGCATCCTTCCAATCATTCAAGTTGCCATATACTTGTAAAAGAGGACTTTATTTATCATGGATTGAGTGATGGGTATTTCTATTGTTTTGACTTAATAAAACAAAAAATCAAATGGACTTTTGGAGAAAATCTTTATTTTAAGTCTGCTGCTTTTCTCTTAGACACTTTAATTATTGTTTGTGCAACAAACGGCGTCGTTTATGTTTTAGAAAGTTCATCTGGTAGAGAAATTACAAACTTTGATACAGGCGGTGCTATATACCGAGAGCCAATTATCAAAGATAATAAGATTTTCATCGGTAATGATTTTGGTATGGTGTACTGCTTGGAATTTGTTACGGAAAAATCTAAGATTAATAAAATATGGGAATATAAAGCTAGTGATACAATTAGTTCAAGAGTAGTAATTTTAAATAGTTTCGTATACTTATCTTCTGAGGATAATTACTTTTATAAATTGGATATGACAAGTGGAGATGAAATCTTTAAAGAAAAAGTGGTGTCCTATGCACGTGATATTCTTTTTACAGGGGACAAAATGATTTTGTTAAGTGATAAGGGACAAGTAGATTGCTATAGTGCAGTATAAGCATTAATGCGAAGTAAAGTTGGTTCGCAATCTTTATATAGAGCGAAACAAAGAGGCTGATGTAGTTTTCATTAAGGGCCGCGTCCGTGCGGCTTCGGCTTCGCGGGGCACCTGGCCTTCACATATCAAAGTATCTGAGTAAAGGGCATGTTTACGGGTCATCCTGCCCACATCGATTCATCGGGCTTTCGCCGCTCACGGGTATTCCTTATGGGTCCGATTCAACGACGTCTCAGATACACACGTTGTACGAAATCAGACGAATGCCGCACATCCTTGTGCGGGTTTGATAGAATAGGCTTTGAAGCGTTTTTTATAAGTAAATACAGGAAACTAATGGAGGTGCAATAAATGAAAAAAGAAAGGCCAGCGGGAGTAACATTAATTGGTTGCTTCTACATATTTGGAGCAGTAGTTTTGTTGTTAACACTAGGAATTAAACAAGACTTTGAATTTAATATCAGATTTGGAATTCCAGGTGTACCAGAAATAATTGTAAGGTTATCAATAATTATGTTGTCTTTGATCATGGCATATGGGTATCTTAAATTAGAAAAGTGGGGGTATTGGATTATGATTTTATATTCAATAGTATTCCTAATGATCAGCTTAAATCAGGTATCTGTTTATAAGAGTCAGCCATTTATAGGTAATGTGATTTTTTCTCTAATCGTTATTATATATACATTTACAAAAAGAAAATGTTTTGTAAAAAAACCAATGGAAATTAGTGCTATCTGATATCATTGGGATTATGCTACAGATAAAAATAAACTTTGAGGAGGGCACGTCCGTGTGCCCTTCTGAGACTAGGGTCGTCTGACTCCGTACAACAATGCGTCTGAGTGAAAGCTGCGTGAGCAGGAGCATGAAGTATTTCTCTGTAGAAGGGCATGAAGAAAGGCTTCGCTACATCCTCTCACGGGTGCAGTTGCACGCTTACGTGGGTCATCCTCACGGGACCGTTCGAGGACGTCGGAGACGGGGACGTTCTCTGAAATGCGGCGGAAAGACGCCCATCCGTGGGCGCGATTTGTTAGGGTAGGTCTCTGTAGATGTTTGTTACAATAGAGTTAAAGTAATAAATTATTTGGAACTCATAGAAAGGGTGTTTTTTTAGGATGGAAATATCAAACTACACTCAGTTACCGGTAGAAGATAAATTAAAAGAAATTTTATTATCTCAGGCAGCATTAGATATTATTATGTTGGATAAAGAAGACGCATGGTTGAGATTAACTAGCTATAATAAAAACTATATTGATGATATTGACATGGTCAAAATTGATAATGGAGCCGGAGAACATGTCTACTTTCTTTTCGCAAAGAATGGAACTATTATAAAGGGGTTTGACCATGAGTCAATTATGTCACCACATGCTAATGATGAATGTGAAATTGCGAAAGGTATTTATGATTTTGTACCAGATGAGTTATTAAGTTTATTAGATGAAAGCATTGAACGTGATGATGTAACATTCTGTATTTGGAAAAATCCAACTGATGAATTTTGGAAGAAAGGTGATGTTGTTTTTCCGAAAGATTATATAGAAGGTGATGATGGAGAAGACTTCTTACTTGGTTTTATATTTTGTGACGCTAGGTCATGGACTGATTGGGCAAAGGACTATTATGAAGAAGATGGGAAACAAATTCAAGTTGACTTAGTAAAAGAAGTATATGAGAATAAAAAAATTACTAAAGAATTAGTAGGGACTTTAAATCCTGGAAGAGAATTTGAGAGTGTTTTAGAAGAACTAATAGAAATTGGATATTTATTATGATAATTGTTTTTTTGAAATTAAGTACTGTATTTTGCAATTAAGATTTTAAGTATATTTTGTTGAGTAAGGCACTGCAGATTTAAGGTGCAGCATCCGTGCTGCTCTGGCTTCGCGGGCCCGCCGCACATCAGAGAACAATGCATGGCAGTAAAGGTGCGGGATAGAAGGTCATGGAGTAAATTCTCTGGAGAAGGAGCATGAAGAATGCCGCACCACATTCCATCGTCGGGCAGCAAGCTGCCGCTTACGGGTCTTTCTAATGGGTCCGATTCAGGACCGTCACATACCTGAGACGTTCTTTGAAATGCGGCGGAAATAACCTCGCCATCCGTGGCTCGGATTTGCTAGGGTTTGGCTTTGAAGTGTAAATAAAAAAATGATTGGAGTTTATTTATGAAAAAATTAGTTTTAATAATAGGTATTGCTCTTTTTATTACTGGTTGTAATTCTAACAAAACTAGAGATACTTCAACAGTTATTAATACTACACTAGAAAGCTCTCATCTTTCTACACCCGAAATCCAAAAATCCCTTGCTAAAAATAATACTCAAATAGCAACTACCGAAATTAAAATTGATGGGTGCTATGTTATGGATAGAAAGGATAATAGAATTTTAATTGTTAGCACAGAAAAGCAAGATTTTAGTTCAACAGGCGGTGTTAAAGAATATTATGATGCAACTTGGGTTTCTAATGTCCCATCTGATATAGAAATAGGTCAGAAAGTTCAATTTGAGATTGACGGAGTTACTTTAACTACTTATCCTGGGCAGGCCAAAGCCAAAGATGTTTCAGTTATCACAATCCAAAAGCCTGAAACGTCAAATTTATCAGTAGAAGAAGCTCTGAAACGAACATTAATGTCTGACAAAGTCGACAGAAATAAGGTATTGGTTATTAAATCAATTAAATACTTTAAACAATCTGATGATTGGCAGATTGACTTAAAGGAAGCACTAGGCGACAAAGATGTTAGCATTAGTATAAATGATAAATAGTTTTATAAAAGATATGCTCGAATCGGATTTACGAATAATCTATGAGTCTACGGTCGTTTATGGAAGGTGCCCCATCCGGGGGTACGCCTTGTTGGGCTATAACCCCTGTGTAACAAACAGGAATAAAGCCTTCGGGCAATTTAATATAGAAATTGCACCAAACTGTTTCGTCGAATTCAAGGGGTGAAATTCCCTTTGCTGCCTGGAGTTAACATCGATAATACCACCTGTTAAGTGGGAGATGAGGCAAGTACTAATCCTCTACTATGCGTCTTAAACCTGCCAGTTTAAGATGTATAAAGTGTAGTGAAGTCGTAACCTGAAAAGCCTAAACCGCAAGGCATGGCATGATAATGGTGCGGGTATCCGAGAGGCATGGTTAATTAAAACTGAACATGTGTCGTAAAGCTTCGTCAGGCGGCGGCCGGTGAAAGTCGGAAGTTTGAAGGTCGAGCAATTCTCATGCCACGGTAGCATTGCTCGTTGCAGCCTGAAATGACTGCAAACTTAATTGTGAAACTGTAACTCAAACAATATAAAGCACCTTCCGGAGCACAGCAGGACCTAAACCTCTTAATTAATAAGGATAGACGAAATGGAACAAGGGATGCAACAATTACTGGAGCATGGCAGTCGCAAAGAAGGTAATTGTTGTACAGAGGTATCGTAGTAGTCCGAGAACGGGAAAGCCGTTTACATGGCGAAGGGTACCAGACAGGCTGATTACAGATTTAAAACGAAAGTGAAGTCTAACTCCCTGAAATATGGGTTGTGAGCCATAGCATAGACTATGAACATTAAGCACAGCTTCACGAGCGAACAGGAATTAAAGGATACACTTGATTTCATTTATGAAAAGAGCAAATCTGGAAAAGGTTTTAACGGAATACTTGAAGCTGCATTTAATGAAGTCACAATAGTCACAGCGATTCACAATATAAAAAGCAACAAAGGTGCAAACACACCAGGAATAGATGGCAGCAGGATGAACAAGTACCTGCAAATGGACAAAAACAAGCTGATAGGATTGATACAAAAATCAATAGAGGACTATAGACCCAAACCTGTCAGACGGACATACATAAAGAAGGCAAACGGCAAGTTGAGACCTTTGGGAATAACAACGGTCATAGACAAAATAATTCAAGAGTGCATAAGAATAATAATTGAACCAATATGTGAAGCAAAGTTCTATCCACAGAATTTCGGATTCAGACCATATAGAGCAACAAATCACGCCATGACTTTTGCAAAAACACTGGTAAATCTTAACACACCACAAAAACCCATAATAGCAATAGAAGGAGACATCGAAGAATATTTTGACAACATTAATCACAGGATACTTCTAAGAAAGTTATACAGGATTGGTGTCAAGGATAAAAGAATCCTCGAAATTATAAAGAAAATGCTGATTGCCGGATATGTGTATGGCAATGAAAAGTTCCAAACAGATAAAGGAACAGTTCAAGGCGGCTGTATATCTCCATTGCTTGCAAATGTGTATTTGAATGATTTTGACTGGATGATCGGAAGAATGTATCATCACCCAAAATCCAAATAGAAAAATGAATGTTATGCCAGATCAAACCTTAAAAGAAATGGCATTATTCCAAAGTATTTAATCCGTTATTGTGACGATTGGCTGATAATGACAACAATGTTGAGTGAAGCCAAAAGAATTTTATCATTTTTACAAAAATATTACAAGCATAGATTAAAACTAAACCTTTCCAAAGAAAAGACATTAATAACAAACCTTGAAGAAAACAGAGTAAAATTTCTCGGATATGAACTGCTGGCAGCCCAGCCAAGGGCTCGACCAGATAATAAAGGCTGTAAAGGATTGGTTGGGAAATTTTATCCTGCTAAAGCAAAAGTTATAGCTAAGGTTGATAACATTTGTAAGGAAATCATGAAACTCAAATCAATGCAGGATAGCAAGACGATGGCAGCACAAATTGAGAGAATAAACTCAATTATTACAGGAGCAGCGGAATATTATAAAGTTGCGATATGTAGTAATACATACAAATTTATGGATCATAGAATTATGCAAACAGCATATCGAACCTTCAGGAAAATATACGGCAAGAAATACAGACAACTCCCACTCCCCCTAAAGGTTTATTCGTTGTAGGCAATAGGGGTAGCCCTCCCGTAAGTAGGGCGTTGGCAATAAAAGAAAAAGCCCAACGGGTTAACATCAGGCTCATAGCTCATTATTTTAATAATTAACCTGTATTTTCAGCATCAATTCTCCAGGGAGCATCGGGGTTCTCTTTTACTAGTGTCATAGTCCAGCTGTTAATTCCATTAGCACATGTAACAATTTGTTTATATTTCATATCGGCAACAATAATATAATGTACTTTTTTACTAACATTTCTATTTAATAAATCTTTTGGCGGTCTATTATTGGGGTCATACCTATAGTTATCCCTCAAACGACATTCCTTCAATTTAGCCTGTATAATATTCGGAATGCCTAAAACATCTGCGTCCCAACTACTCTGATATAGCTTATGGCTATCAAGGTTACGAAATAGATAAAATGTTTGTTCAGCCTTTGAAAGTAAGGCGTATGCAGTTTTATAATCCCTGGTATCCATAGCTTCAAAATATTTTTTTATAACTTCTTTAGGGGATAAACTTTTTGTTTCAGCGTCAAAACCATTATTATAATCTACTAAACCCTCACACACAAGCCATTCATCCCATGTTTTATTAACAATTTCGGCAAAATGTCGCTTGTTTAATGCAGCAGCGAAACCATAATGTGCTCCTCTACCAAGCCAGGCTCCGATAATTTTACCATCACACGCTATTATTTCGGCACGCAACCTATTAGGGTAATTGTCAATATTTTCTTTGAGGTAAGCAGTAAATGCAATCGCTTCCTTATCTTTATATGGGGAAATATCTAGCCCTATATCTTTAGACAATTCATTATTATACGCCCAATATAATCCAATAGGAATATCACCGGGTTTATCAGAGAAAGTTGTTGGAATTCTAACCTCTTGTGTATAAATAGGGGTACTGGCAGCAAAACGCGGATTTTATACTCTAAGCAATGAAAGTTATGAAAATCCTTGATTTTGTATACTCTAAGACCAGCACCCTTTTTAAAATGACTATATTGTACCAAAAACAGAATTCAAATCAATTATCAAGTCAGGAAATATTGATACTTCTATTTTTTCGTCCTCTGTATAGATTTCAGGACGTCCATATCTACCACTTTCTTGTAGTATAAAGGCACTTACAATTTTTACGTCAGGCTCTACAATCCAATATTCTCTTACTCCTGCTTTTTCGTATTTATTAAACTTTATAACTCTGTCTTTCTTAATTGAAGATGGAGACATAACTTCAATTATCATATCTGGGGCACCATTGCAGCCTCTTTCATCAATTTTAGATTTATCGCATACTACAGTAATATCCGGTTCAACAACTTTATTAATATCTTCATTATTATTTTCGTCACCTTTCGTTAATCTTACGCAAAAAGGAGCAGGATAGACTTTACAGGGTTTACCTTGTAAATAGTTTGCAAATTGTCTATACAATTCACCAGATATTAATTGATGAGCTGGTGATGGAGCAGCCTGCATATAAGCAATTCCGTCGATAATTTCCCATCTTTCTTCGTCAGGCCATGTCAAGTAATCTGCATATGAATATTTTCCTTCTTCCTGTGGTAAAGGCATTTTAAACACTCCTTATTTATTAGTTTTTATATTTAATGGTCTTAAAGAATCTAATGTTGTAATGCTTCTTTTGTTGAAACTATAGTGTCCGTAAAAGTTTATATGCTCCCAATTTAGAGGAGATACATAGGCCAAAAGGTCTTCATTAAGTTCATTTCTATCCCTAAGGTAATCTACAGCTTTTGTCAAATAAACAGTATTCCAAATTGTGATTGCATCTATTAATAAAGTTAAGGCACTATCACGCTGCATCTGGTCTTGTAAATCTCTCTCATGGAATTCCCCACGTTTTGCAAAGAACACAGAGCGGGCTAATGAATGTGCTGCTTCACCCTTGTTTAATCCTTTTTGAATACGCCTGCGTAACTCTTCACTAGATATATAGTCGAGAATAAAGATAGTCTTTTCGATACGTCCCATTTCTCTTAAAGCATCAGAAAGGCTGTTTTTTCTTGCATATGAGCCTAGTTTGCCCATTATGAGCGATGCAGATACTTTTCCTTCCCTGATTGTATGTGCAAGCCTAAGAATATCATCATAGTTTTTCTCAATAATTTTGGTGTTTATTTTATATTTTAATAAATTTTGTAGTTTGGGATAATCACTTGGTTTTGTAAAAGTATATAGTTTTGCATCGGCTATATCTCTCAATCTTGGAGCAAATCGAAATCCTAATAGATGACATAAACCAAAGGTCTGCTCTGTAAATCCAGCTGTGTCTGTATAATGTTCCTTTATGTTGAGATCCGTTTCATGATGTAAAAGACCATCAATTACATGTACAGCGTCTCTGGCATTTGTGTTGATGACTTTGGAATAGAAAACAGAATATTGGTCACTTATAAAGCGGTACATAGTTGAACCTTTCCCTGAACCGTAATGAGGATTATGCTCACCATGCAGGGAAGAGACGCTTGTTGTTACTCTCATACCGTCACTTGAAGAAGTTGTTCCATCGCCCCAATAAGATGGAAAATATAATTTATGATGAAAATTTACCAAAATTGAACGGGCACGGTTCATTGCATCATCATACATTCTCCACTGTGCTTCATTGGCCATCTGGTAATAAGATATATTATTTGTAGCATCAGCCATTTTAGTTAGTCCAATGTTCGTCCCCATTGCAATTAAAGTAGCTAATATAGTTTCCTTCTCATCTTCTTTCGGTGCTTTGCCAGTAGAAGCATGAGTAAATTGTTCCTCAAAATTTGTCCAACTCATAACTTCCATTAGAAGGTCAGTTAGCTTAACTCTTGGAATAAGTTCATAAATAGACTTACTATAATTTTTTGCCTCATCAGGTGTATTCTTCTCAAGACGTTTAAGCTCAATTTCTCCTTTTTCAAGGCTTACTCCTTCAAGAGTTTGAATATTTTCACTAATCCACTTGATACGCTTCAATAAGGCTTCTTTACGCTCTTCAATGTATTCACTGAATGAACTACTTACAACTAGTTTTGTAGTATTATTAGCTTTTTTATCATTCCAATCATCTTCAGATACCAGATACTCATCAAAATCCTTATGTCTTCTGCTGCCCACAACTGAAATGTCACCTGAGCGAATACCATTTTTTAATTCTGTTAATACTGCTAATTCATAATATCTACGGTTAACAGTTCCATCTTTATTAAAAACATATTTATTCCATCTATTATTTATAAAGTCTAAAGGTGCATTTTGAGGAACTATTCTTTTTTTTGAACTATTCATTTCATTAATTATGGAAATGGCTTCCAATAAAGATTCCGTAGATTTTGTTGAACGGTATTCAAGGCTTTTTAGCAGTGTCGGAGTATATTTCCTTAGCGTATTAAATTTACTTTCCAGTAAATCTAAATAATCATAATCAATAGGGCGTGCTAATTTTTCTGCCTCTTGACCTGACGAAACAAGTTTATCCCATGGCATTACAGATACTTCAATCGTTTCGTAAGGATCGAGTCCGTCACTTCTTGCTCTAGACAATGCTTTTACAAGGCTGGCATAGTGTACTACCTTTTCGTTTAAGGATTTACCGTTTTGCTTTTGGATTTCTTCCTGCTGTCTGCGTCCGCTATTTTCAAGGCTCATCATTTGTCTATCATGTATTTCGATAGCAAAGTCAATTAAATCCTGGCTCAAATCTAAAATATATATGACAAGGATTGCATACCTTTTAGAATCTTCAAAACGCTGAAAAGCCTGAGTTTCATATCTTGCACCCATACGTGATAGTTGTACTAACCTGTTATGATGAATACCACTTGTATTTATAGTAAGATTTAAACTTTTTATGTACTCAAGTTTTTCAATGACTTTTTCAAATGCCTCAGGGGAATGCCTTGTAGGATATTCCCTAAGCCATGTCAAACACGTTTTGTTTTTTTCCACTTTCGAATTTACTAATTCATCAAGCATTTGCTTCTGCTTCTGAGTTATACAGTTATTTACAGTACTAAATATCACTTCTTCAGCAGTTTTACGAGATTCCCATACTGCATATTCTATCGTTGCCATTGCTGGCATTACAACTTTGTTTTTTCTGAGTTCTGATATGGCAGTATTTATAAGGTATAATGAATTACCGTTTTCCATAGCAAAGTTATACAAGCTCTTTGACAATGTTAGTTTTTCCCGTTCGGAAAAAGCCTTATACCCATACTCTTGTCTAATTTCATCTAAGTGCTCCTGTACAGTGGCTTCACGCTGGCGATATTGTAAGTATATTTCTGGCTTAACATCTATTTGCTCAGCGACATATGTAAGAACATTTTGAGGGATATCCTTTACGATGGACAGAGGCCATCCCGGATATCTTAATACACACAATTGCAAAGCAAACCCCAGACGATTATAATCCCTACGGTGTCTATTGATTATCTCAATATCTGACTGCGAAAGGGTATAGTACCTCGCAATATCCGCTTCGTTCAGACTATCTGGAATTCCAGTATATTCTAATCTTTGTTCTTTTGTAAGTATTTCACCGCCACGTAAAGACATATTTTTTCCTCTATCTTTTTTCTGATATCGTCTGTACAGCTCTTCTTAAATCATTGTTCCCAGGTTGAGTATACCTACGTGTTGTCTCTAAAGATTCATGCCCTGCTAATTGAGCTATAATTTGCAATCCATAGCCTTGATCAGCAAGGTTTTTACAAAATGTATGCCTCAAAGTATGGGGGGATACATCATCGAGCTTTGAAGAATAGGCATACTTTGTTACCAAATGCCTTATTGTCCTGTCTGATAGACGTGTATTTCGTTCACTTAAAAATAATGGTTCATGGCTATTCATATTTGTGTTCTCCCGGTATTTCATAAAGGATTCCAAACTTTCTACAACATCACTGTTCAAAGGTACAATCCTGAATTTGCCGCCTTTGCCTCTTCTAACAGTAACACTCTCTTTACGTTTTTCAATACATATATCTGAAATATTCAGGTCAGATACTTCATGGACTCTTAAACCAGCTCCAGCCATTAGTCTGCATACAGCCATGTCTCTGGCTTTTTGTTTTTCGTTTTTTTCCTGCTCAATAGCATGAAAAAACTTGGATGCTTCTTGTTTTGAAAGCCATTTAGGAGCTGCATACTGCTTCATAGTCCGTTTCATTTTTACCTTAAGCATCGGATTATATATGACCAACCCTTTTTCTAAAGCATACTTATAAAAAGTCTTTAATGAGGCAAGTATTTTATTTATATAGGCTGGCTCATAATTTACGATCTTGTCCAAAAAGGTGACGAATTCGTGGATATGAAGAGTAGTAACCTTGTCTGGCTGAAATTCGTTACCTTCAGTTTCTTCATACCATTTCATGAGTTTTTGCAATATCATCGGGTATTCATTTACGGTTTTTTTGCTTTTTCCATCAGTTTTAAGCCATAAAATATATTCATCCAGCATTTTGTGTATTCTCTCTTTCTATTAATGAGTCACTGTTATTTCTGTACAGTCATTTATTCTTCATTCATCCTTATTTTAGATATCTGCTCCAAATTTGAGCAACTCATACATTCAGCGGTAGTGTTCAAAAAAATATATTCCTTACCACACTCATTTCCTGATTTATTATAAGTACAAGAAGTATTACCTCAACAAACAACAGCCAAAGTTCCATTCCTCCTTATAACGTATTCTCGGCATGGATTATATCACAATTATAGCGTATTCTAGGAAATGAATCAATACGATATAAAAGAAACAATTCCGAGAATATATATTCTCGGAATAATCTACCGCTTATCGTATGATTTCCGTTAAAAGATGCCTCTTATATTAAATTTATATCTTTTGGTAAAGGTATTATTCATAAGTCAGGCTATGTCTTATCTGCTACAACCCTTTTATCCGTAATTTTTAAAATTAACTTTCAAAAATCCTGTGAGGTAGCATAATATGACATAAACTGTATACAGAATAACAATGATTCGACACCATAATTCTACAAATTATACTATTATTAATAATTATAATTATAATGTCAATATAATCAAACTCTTAACAAATAGTTTGTTACTTATATGCAAAATCCCATTGACATTGCGTTACGGAAATGATAATATATAAATGTAACCAACGGGTAACATAAGTGTTTCATTTCTTACATAAATAGATATATAAACAGTCCCATAATTTATATAATATTATAATAAATATGGAACTATTTTATATTTACTAATGTCTAATGAAGAGGAAGGGGGGAATATAGAGTTTTTGTTATTCTATACTTTTCATGTTAATAATTAATTGTAAAGGAGGTTTTTACTATTATGAAAAAATCAGTTATAATTTTAGTAGTTATTATTGTTACTCTATTAAATTTTGTTTTGCAAACAAGTGCACATGAATTTGCTCCAGGTGTACCTCATAGATGGAATGATGTCAGATATACTTATTCTGGTGGCATGTATCATCATTATGCATATGTCTTGACAAATGGCAGTAATTTAGATAGTAATTGGTCAGGTAATTATTATAACTCAATTAACAATTGGACTAATAATAGTAGCTTGAGAGCATATGTGCAAAATGCTGCAGTTGGTTCATCAAAAGTTGATTATTATACTTATACAACTTGGCCATCATATTGGCCAAGTAATGTTATTGCAAGAACACTAGGGTATGATGCAAATGGTAACTGTTGGATAGATCCAGTTACAGGTGTGACTAATACCAATTGTGGAGTAAATATAACATATGCAAGTGTAAACACAAATCCTAACTTTGGAACAATATCTAGTGACCAAAAGTTGTATATTCTTACTCATGAGCTTGGCCACGTATTAGGTCTTGGCCATCCGTCTTCTACTGATGTATCTATAATGCACACAGGTGATTTTCCAAGTTGGAATAACTGGACATTACCACAGGCACATGATAGAAGTGACTTAATAGGGTTTTATCCATAAAAAAGAAGGAGGAATTTTACTATGGCAAACAAATATATTAAATATGTTTCTCTAACAGTAACTATATTGGCAGTCGCTTTTGTAACTATTTTTACTTTTGCCAAAAACGAAAATAATATATCAGATACTAAAATTATTGGATCAAAATCCTTTGATGAAACAGCTTTTAGGATAAAAATAAATTCAATAGACGAAATTTTAAAATTTGCTGATCTTGTTGCTATTGGAAAAGTAATAGACGATGGAAAAACCGTTGAAACAGAATTTCCTCTGCCAGGAGGAGAAAGCCAAGCAAAGAAACTTAAGGCTATGTACCCTAATATAAATACAAAAATGGAAGTAACTCATACAAATGTACAAATTGAAAAAGTAATTTATGGCAGTTCACCAACAACTGATATTATTACCGTTGGGCAGATGGGTCAAGCAGGGAATGATGAAGGAGAGACAAAAATAAAAAGAGAACAGAAAGTATTATTAATACTTAAGAAACATCCAGGAACTGACAATTTATATTCTTCAGTAGATGCAGAAAATGGATTGTTCAAAATAGAAAAAAACTCTAAAGTAATATCTTTCTCTGATAATGAAGCTGTTTCGAAATATGACAATAATAATGTAGATATTTTAGTAAATGATATTACTAATGGTTTAAAAAAACAAAAGAAATAATTGATTAAACTGTTACCTCAATTATTATGAGGTTGCAAAAATACTTAAATAGGCCACTAAGCGGTGGGAGGAAAAAGGTACTTTTGAATACTATTAATATTCAAAAGTACCTTTTTTGGGTAAATAGGGTACAGGCATCTTTTAAGCGGTAGATTATTCCAAGAAGCAGTATTCTATGCAATGTTGATATAACTTATAGCCATATTTATTGCCAAGAACGCTTAATTACTACCAACGTGAAATTCTGAGAATACGTTAAAGTATATAAAAATGGCTATTTTTCAACCTTTTATTTCTAAGCGTATAAAATCCGCGTTTTGCTGCCAGTACCCCTAATAGGGGTTGTAGACACAACGCACAAGAAAAAGATTTAAACTTAGTTAAAATATCAGATTGGAAGAAGATGTTTCCAATTGAAAGTATTGATGCTTTACTTGCTGAGCATATATGGGAACATCTCACATATGAAGAAGGAATATTAGCAGCAAAAAATTGTTATAGATATCTAAAGCCAGGTGGATACATTCGCTGTGCTGTTCCAGATAAATATTTTAGAAATGAATGGTACCAAAATATGGTGCAAATTGGTGGACCAGGGCCTAAAGATCATCCTGCAGCCACACATAAAATTGTTTATGATTATAAGACATTAATCAGTGTTTTTGAAAAAGCAGGATTTGAAGTGTCTTTGCTTGAATACTGTGATGAGAATGGCGATTTTCATTATACATATTGGAATGAAAATGATGGCATGATAGGAAGATCCCTTAGATTTGATACAAGAAATTCACTAGAAAACCTTGGTATGGTATCAATTATTATCGATGCAAAGAAACCGTTAATTATAGGGCATAAATAAATGAGGTATATTGAAGAGACCCACGTCCTGTGGGTCTCTGAACAAGGGGCGTTCGACTTTAAATAACAATGCATGGAAGTAAAGGTTCGGGGTAGAAGATCATGAAGTAAATTCTTCGAAGAAGGAGCATGAAGAATGCCGCACCAAATTCCATCACCGGCCGCGAAGCGGCTCTCACGGGTTATCCTTTTGGATCCGGCTCTGGAACTTCTTCCATGCCGACGATATGAAATCGCAAGGGTTGACCGCCACATCGTGTGGCGGGGTTGAGGTATGGCTTACTTGACAATGTATAAATATAGTGGAGGTTTGAAGATGAGAGATATTAATTATCAAAATTATTTTTGGCAAAATGAAATAGTCCGTTTGCGAGCTGTAGAGGAAGGGGATTGGGAAGTGCACTACTATAACCGCTTTGATTCAGAATCAAGAAGACTTTTGGATTATGAAGTTGAACTTCCGCCAACAGTACAAGAAGCTAAAGATTTGATATGTAAGTTTATAAATTTTACACCAGGTACTGGACGTATAATGTTTACTATTGAAACTCTTGATGGTGTAAATGTTGGAGGGTTAAATCTAAATTCAGTAGATGAAAGAAATGGAACGTTTTCTATTGGGATGCAAATAGATCAGAATCACAGAGGCAAAGGTTATGGGACTGCTGCAATGAAAATTTTATTGAAGTATGCATTCCATGAAAGAAGGCTAAATAAATATTATGGAAGTATTCTAGATGGAAACATTGCATCAGGAACAATGTTGAAAAAATTAGGTTGTAAGGAAGAAGGACGAAGACGCCAGATGGTTTATTCAAATGGTAGATATTATGATGAGATTCTTTTCGGACTAACAAAAGAAGAATTTGAAGAAGCAAATAAATAAGCGTTTTTTGAGGGAACGGCGTCCTGTCGTTCTCTGAATATAGGGTCTTGCGACTTCATATAACAATGCGTATATATAAAGGCAGGACATGAAGAAATGCTAACAAGGGTCATCCCCTGATGTCATCCTGCCACATCTCTTCACCGGCTAACGCCAAAGTGAAAAGCTTTGGGGGGAATTCCCCGAAGTACCTGTCCAGCCATACTCCTTTTTAATCTTAACGTGAGTAAAATCGCCAACATTATTCCAATTATTGTCTTAGCGTGTGTTTTGTCGGATTAACTTAACTCTCATAACTCATAGTATTCATAGTATTCTATGAGTTATTTTTATGTATTTTTCTATCAATATTTATATAATAACTTAATTGTTTCATTGATGTCTCTATAGTATATTGGATTTATCTTGTACAAGGTAAATTTATAGAAATAGTTGGATTAATTATGAGAGTTGAGACGGTCATTACACCCAATAATAAAACAAGGTATATATTACTAAACAATAACAGTGACCCGGTTGAACCTGTTCTGAAATACTTGAAGTACAAAGACAATACCGGTGCAGCTCGGAACACGCTTAGAGCCTACTGCTATCATCTAAAGCTATTTTTCGAGTATTTGGATCAGGAGCAGCTTGATTATCGAGATATTGGACTTGATGAAATGGCAGCATTTATGCGATGGCTTCAGAATCCCTATGAAAACAAGAAAGTTTCCCCCATCACTCCAGTTACTTCATCCAGGACAGCAAGGAGCATTAATATCAAAATATATTTTCAAAATTAATAACAATTCAATAGAGAAAAATAAAAACCTTCTTTTCAACTACCAATAATTAACATTTGCTTTGCCTATGGCGTCAGGATGCTCCCACTACCTCTAGCTGTAGCTGCCGCAATAACTGTTCTAGTATCAATCTTATAATAAAAACCGCAATTTGGATTGTTTTAACTTAATCCCCATAAATTATCTTTTTCCAGTTTTCATACTTTGATTTTTCCTCAAAAACTGAGTTATAAATAACTGTCTGCAGGTATCCTTTAACGTTTTTTATCTCTGTTGTAACACTTTTATATTGCTCAAGTATATATGTCACCTTCCCGGGATCCAGCTTACTAAGTACCGGCCTTATAATAGCTTGTGGCTTTCTATCCCTATTTACAGTAGTATATTCGCTATAATACATATCCATTATGTTCAGCACTATCTCATCCAGGAGCTCAATATCTTTCTCTTTATAGACCAAAACCATCTGATCGTACTTAATAAGCTCCTTAAAATACCTCTCTATCTCGGAATATTCTTTGTTTTCCGGAATTACAGAATGTTGACTGACAGACTGATTTATTTTATCCATTTCCTTGATTTCCGTATACGGTATTTTTAGATCATTTACCTTATACTCAACTGCAATAAACCTTCCTTTCTCACGTATCTCAACCCTTTGTATATAGCCATTATCCAGTAATTCATTAATTGCGGAATATACCGCATCACGGCCTTCCTTAGAAATCTCCTCAATATCCTTAGGTTTAAGTTTTCTATTTTTATCACTTAAAAAATAGCACAAAATACCTTTTGCTCTCCAGGATATTGATGTATCACTAAAATAATTCATGTCTAACCTCCATTATTCCAAAGTTTGATTGATGAAAATTATAAAAACTTTTGGTCCAAATTCCCAAACACCCAGAAAAATCAAAATCGGACTGACAGACGGATTTTTTAACCGAAAAACCCTTCGGGGAATATAAGTAAAACCTTATGAAAATATTATAGAAAAATGAAGATATTGCTAAACCCCTATTAGACAGGCTATTTACCCCACTATAAATTTTGTTTTTTTGTGTACAAACCGTGTTTAAGTTATAATCTTTTATGTTCATATAATATTTTTTCACTCCCTATGAATGTATTACTTGTTTTAAAGGACTTATTTTTTCAAAATATCCTTCTTTATGCCTTACAGTTTTTGTTAATTATAAGGCATTATTGAGCTTATCCAGTATCAGGTGATAAATCCGGTAGTACCATCTTAAGTACTTCCCCTAACACCGGTGCTACAAATGATTCTCCTGATACCTTAATGGATTTATCTACAGACTTCTGCTCCCTCTTTTGAGATACTGCTTTATCTTCTTTGTATTCACTTACTTCAACTACCTTGTATGACTTAAAATACAAAGAAAACAGTTTTCCATCCTTAAATACTGCAAGACCTAGATCTACAAGTTTCTTAATAAGTTTATATACAGCGTTTTCAGTAGCATAGTCCAGTAGCTCTTTGATCCTCTCCTTGCCAACCCTCGTTTGGACATACTTCCCCCTTGTTTTATAGCCGGTAAAAAGGAGCCTTAGGTAATGTTTCAATTGATCTTCTAATGTTATATACTCTCCGCTATCCAAAAATTCATTTAAAACAAGGCAAAATCTCTCTTTATTTGATTCTGATAATTTGTTGTATACCATTACAGAATCACCGTTTTTACTAAAAATAAGGTTCTGACTTAATTTGCATAATTCTTTCATAGTCCTTGTTGTGAACCCCTCAGCTTCCGGAACAAACCATCTATTAAACAAACTATTCCTGGCAAGCTGTAAAAGAGCAATATAATGACGTGTGCTGGCTTTATTTTCCCAGAGTTCATCTACAAGAACCTTCTGCAGTTTAAACTTTGTATTCTTATCTTCCTTCTTCTTTTCCTTGAAGGGGTTGTACTTACATTTTTCACATAAACCTTTTTCCAGGCATAAATAGGCCTGAGCACTTTCACATGCAAACTTCTTTGTACCCCTGAATATTGATTTTACCTTCGCCATAATATCCTTACCCGTATCTTCCATGCCCCACTTTTGAGCAAGCTCCTGAAGGATATTGAATACTTGATCAATTGTATATCCCATGCTCTTGTAATGATAAGCCACTGACACCAGGGCATAATTTCTGTGACCCACTTCTATATCATTCTCAAGTATATATTCTACACAGCTTCTATTTGTATTTGATGAGTTTAAATAAACTACATTATTTTTATTTGAGTTTTCTGATGGCCTGCTTTCTTTTATGCTCTCTCCTCTTATTTTTAACTTTGCTGTCTCATAAATTTTGCAAAGTGTAGGAGATAACTTGCCGGGCACATCATGATCCAAACTTCTCTTTTTCCAGGTCAATTGAGATTTCAATTCAATATCCGTTCTCAGGTCCCCAAGCTCAGTATATGTTACAGGAACAACATACCCGCCGTTATACCAGCTGTTAGGTGTTTTCATAAGCCCATTATATTTATACAAAGTACTATCTATATATTTCAGGCATATTTCTTCTGAAATAATATTGTACATTTCCCTATAAATCTTATATAAATCTGTTGCAGGCTTCAGACTGTATGAAACCGGATTAATCATTATATATACAGATCTGTGGTTATTTAACAGTATTAATAAATCCTCTTCTTCAACTCCCTTTTCGTAAATAAGGAATGTGGCCATCAAATAGGCCTCAGTTATCATTTCTTTGTACTGCTCTTTGAATTCATTGGAGCCGTCATCCTTCATCTTTGGTTCAAATTCAAAAAACATTGGATAATAGGAGCTCTCATTTTCAGTCCTGTTTGTTTTTCTTTTTTTATTTAAATAAGTATTATATTTTTGAATAGTCCAGTGGGAGACGACTTTCTTTTTATTGCTAAATGTATAATTTAAAGCTTTTTCAACACGAGTTTCTTTTTTACTTTCAACTGATCTATATTCCAACGAGCCGGAAACTACTTCACACACTCCATAATAATCTTTGTATGTCCAAAAATCCTTTATTAAATTTCCCAACTATGTTCCTCCTCTCTGCTGCTTTTTCATTAGTAAAATATAGATTTGCATAATAAATTTAAATTTGATATAATTAAAAAAGGCAAAACTTAAATAGACCTAGAAAAATTAAATTTTTTCAGGTTTTATTTTTAGGCTGTTAATATTAAAAATGGCAATAAGATGCCCGGGTAATGTTATTACCAACTTTTTACAAGAGTCTCGCACACTACTTGTAAAATAAAAATTTAAAGATTAAAATTACGGTAAAAGCTTTTTTAAAGCTTTTATTTTTTTATCACTCCTCCTCTCAAGTAATTTTTGAAAATAAAAACTCCTTCAAGGCTAAAAGCTAATGAAGAAGTTCAAATTATTATTAAAAATTTTATTATTATTATTATTAATTCTCATCCTTTGTAAAAATCCCCCAACTGGTTAAAATTATTGTTTTAAATTTTACCAATTATATAGTACCATACTGTAATTTAAAAAATCTTTTCTCATATTGCGTTAAAATAATTAAAATTATAAGGAATGAAAAAAAAGCTGTAGCCCTTGAAAATAGAGAAGTACAAAAATAGTTATGCACAAGATAACCCCGACATTCGCACAGGATAACCCCGACATTCGCACAGGATAACCCCGAATTTATAATATTTTTCATGAAAATTTCATAAGCCTATACAATAGAAAACCCTGATTTTCTAAGGCTTTTCGGATATTTATACGCACAAGATAACCCCGACATTACAATTATCGGGGTCAAAATTTCGACAATTAAGTATATAAAAATCAATATTAATTCTTATGTAGTTATAGATTTTATCCATTCAATAATTTTTAATTTGTTATCTTCAGAAGGTATATCTCCTCTTTCAACTCTTGAAATAGTGCTTGCTGATATGCCTATTTCTTCAGATAACTGCAAAATAGTAAGCTTTTTTTCTTTTCTTAACCTTTTCAAATCAGAAAGTTCATTTATTTCTATAGGTTGACTAAAACTTTTTACTGGAAATTTCTTAATTTTTTCATACTGCAGAATTATCGCTTCAGGAGGCTCAATAAGTACTTTAGACGTTAACCAATCATCTACCCAGCCTTTTTTCAATTTTGAATCGTCAAAGTTTTCGTATTGCCATCCTCTTATTACATTGTCATTTTGAAGAGTATCTAGTGCTTTTTCGATCCTTTCTTTTGTTCTAGAAGGCATTCTATAGTACACATTTTCTTTTATGGCTTCCAGCAAAGTTTTTATAGTAAATGGTTTAAAGTAAGATACACTGCTTTGCCTATTACGCCACTGCCATGCAAAATACCTTGCCAGCCTCTTTTCTACTTTTTGCCTATATGGGTCATATTCCAAAGCTTTTTGAGATAACAAAGCTGTCTGTCTTCCATGTCCAAATAAAAAATTCGCAAAAACATCCCCAGGTCTTGCATTCCATACATATGCTTCCATATTATTATCATTATTGACTTTACCAAATCTGTATGATATGTATACTGCTTTACTTTCACCACGCCACTTGACTCTGCGTTTTTTCTGCCTTTCATCAACTTCGGTTACTTCCATTTCATGAACTTTGATCCATGTATTATCAAGAATGTTCATTTGGTTTGAGATAATTTTACGTTGCTCCTCTTCAAAGCCACCTCTTCTGCCATCTCCATTCTTCTTCGGCTGTATTCCTCTTAGACTAAGGAAATTATCTACAGAAAGTGTTACCATATCTGTAGGAGATGCACTTTTTTCAAGCCATACAGAAGTAAGTATGTCAAGAACATCTGCAGTAAGATCGTCCATAGACATAACATTACGTATCATATTATTCTGCCAATCAATCAACTGATCTTCACTCAATTCTACTGATGGCTTTATTTCAGCAATGGCTTTCAGCTTTTTACTGTCAGTAGTAAGGTCAGCAGTTAAATACTTTTCTCCTGCTTTAAAATCATTCGTTGCAAGAGCACTGCGAAATTGATGATATAAAGTCGAGTTGTCAGTCTCTATGTTATTGTCATTTTCTTCTGTACTTTTACGTTTTTTCATTATTTCACCTTTTTCAATGGTTTTATGGTCTATTATTTAATTATACCATTATTTATACAAAATTATATTTTAAATTTATTTTCTTATAAGCTCATCTACATTATACTCCATTGAAATGTTTATGTACTCACCGCCAAGATATTCCTCAACATCTTTTTCTACCCAGCCATCCGGTGGATTCGGATTAAAGAAGAAGGAGTCTTTCCTTTCAAGAAGCCTTATAGCATTGATCTTTGCCAGAGAAAGAAGAAACACCCTATCATTATCTACATAGATCCTTTCAGGTTCCTCATCTATTTCATAATCTTCATCATCTTCGGCAGCTGCAAAGTTGTCTTTTACTATACCTGTTCTGTTATCATACACAACAGCCTCTATATCATACATAAGTGCCTTCATGCTTTCTTTTCTGGCAACCTCAACCCTCATATTCCAATCAAGGTTTTCGTCCGGAGAGTCGTTGTATTGATTTCCTATTAGGGTATTTTTGCATATCCCCCCGAAAAGGATGAATAAGAAAATTATTAAATAGTTGGCCATTTAAAATTTACTAATTGCTGTACTATTTCTTCTATATTAATAGACTCATGTTTCTTATTGAACTCATATCTACCATATAGATTAATATGTTGCCATGCAATAGGTGAAATCAATTTCAACATGTCTGAATTTTGACCAGTACTTTCTTTATATGTCAGCATATTTGATAAAATACAGGCATTATAATAAATAATACAATTACATAGTAAACGGCTACAGCCACTCCATAATTGTTGCTCCTGTTCTGTTTTAAATCGAAGTTTTCCAAAATTAGCGTATGATACCGCTCTGCGTAATTTGTGATAACTCTCGCCACGATTTAAGGCCTTTTGTACATTTTGACGAAGTGGCAGAGAATCAATATAATCAAGGAAATATAAACTTTTTATAATATTATCATATTCCCACAAAGCCCCTTTAGTCTTGTTTTTACGTGCATAGTTACTGAGTTTTCCAATAATTATACTTTGAGTCGTTGACTTGAGTGCAAGGGACAATATAATACGCTTTATATTTTCCCATTCTTCTATAATTATTTCAGTGTTTATTTTTCTTACAGGCTTAATTGTTAAATCCCCATAATGACTGGGATGTTTAAATCCATATAAAGACTTGCTGACCCTGCCATAGATATCTTGATAGCGTGGTGCAAATTGGTAGCCAAAAAAGTTAAGAATGGCAAAATTTACTTCATTTGTTCCATGAGTGTCTGTTGAATGTACATCAGGATGAATAGATGTTGTGTTACTGGATAATATGTCATAAACATAATGGCTTTCATGTTCATTTGCTCCTATTACTTTGGCATTAATGGGAATATTATTAGCGACAAGGGTATAGTCTACTATACCTTTTCTAAGCCCAAAATATTTTGGGGAGTGACGAGAATTAATAGTGTTAATCCTCGTCTCAATTTTTTGTCCATCACTACTGGAATGTATAACTTCCCCGATATCATAGTGTTTAAAAATTGGCAAGTTAAATATAGCATTACTAATAATGTCATTGGCTTCATTTAAAGTTTCTAGTCTAACAAAATTATCTGAAGTAGCTGCTAAAGTTAAAAAGTCAATATCAGAAATCTCGCCCATCCTGCCCAATCCCATATTAGTGCCCCAGGCAATCAAACAAGCAATAAGAATTCGATCATCTTTAACCTGCTTGGAATATCGCCCCAAAACATGCTCGAAGACTTTAGTAAAGTTGCAATGTTGGTTTGTGAAATGCAAAATACTTCCAATATCAATCTGTTTCAATTCATCATAAAACTGATGATTTGTAAATTCTGAATCACGTGAGTATTTAAGAGTCCACCGACTACTTGTACCTCTTTTTTTTATTTGAAAATGTTCATTTTCTCCTGATGAAATACGTTTATTGACCTCTTTGATGCGGTTTTCAAGTTTCATTTCAAGTTCTTCCAAATGCTCTTGTATAGGTTTATTGAGAATATGTAGACCTAATTCATCTATTAGTTTTTCTTTCTGATGCCATTGCTGTTCATCAAGCAAATCATCCTCAAAGCTGCGAAATCTGATGCTGTCATCACAAAAAATATCACCTGCTTCCAAACTATTTCGTAAAAGACGATAAGCAAGAAATTCATATCGATCGGAGATAATCTTTTTCTGATCGGCATTTTGTTTATAGATATATCTCTTTAAGCCATCTGGTATAAATTGATCTGGCATCGTGTCTGATTGATATTGACCAAGAGGCTTACCCTTATTCGAAGCATTTTTAATAAAATCAATTACCTCAATAAGCGAATCATTTGGTAAAGGAGAAGCAAAATCAACTTTTAGAAGAATAGGTCGCAAATGTTGCTTAAACTGGCGAGATAAATTCTCTATATATTGCCATTGGTAAGCAGTTTCATCAAACTTTGTTGATTTTGAGATTTGGTCAGATATAGCCATAAGCTTCTGTGGATCAATAATAGAGAACGCTTTATTCTTTATTAAATGGAAAGGTGTATCATTTGCAATGCTATCATCAGTAAATATTTTTAATACTTGTCCAGCTTTTTTCATATTTTGATTGATTTCTAAGTGGTTTTCATATATTTGCTCTTTTGCTTTTAACTTGGATTCATCACTATAACGTCTGACATTATAAATGAGAGTATTTATGAGGTTATCATTCATCTGTTGATACCGATGATAAACAAAACACAATAAATAGATGTAAGATGTCCATTCATTAAGTTGTTTAAGTCTGTAAACAGAATAATAGCATACCAATGAAGCATAGTATTTAATACTTTCATTAGAAATAATTAATATAGGTAGCAATTTTTTTGCAAGTTGGTACAAATAGTGTATCTTTTCACCTCGGTTAATTTCGTTCCTGATTTCTTTTAAACTAAAATCTTTAGGCTCATGTTTAAGTTGAGTTATTTCATAAAGTCCTTCCGAATCTTCAAGCAGTTTACTTAAAGCTATAATATCATGAGGCTCAAGGTTGCTTTTCATAATTGTTATTAGCCTGGTTTGTTCATGGGTTATTGCTTGGCTTACCGTATCTTGCATAAAGCTGTATCCTGGAACTATTACATTTTGCTCTGATAAATAATGCATAATTTCACGGAATATAAAAATTGGTTTACCGCATACAGAAGCTGATTTTTGAGCTCTTATCTCCAGATGTTTTCGAATTTTAACATCACAGGTGCGATAGTTGAAACGTTCAATAATAAGGCGTTGTTGTTTCAATCTGGTGTTTTTATCAATAGAACTCATATCAACTATTTTTTTATTGTAAAAATATAGTTTTAAAATATATTTGACATCTTCCTCAACTTCATTAAGATCAAATGTAAAAAAGAGATGCTTTGCCTTAAAATACCCTAACTGTAAAATGAAATATACTTGTGATTTAGCAGAACGAAATAGCTCTAATAAATCCTTTTCTGGTTGTGACAGTGTAAAGTATGTAGTTCTTTCTTCAAAAGTAAAGCAAGGCCTACCATAAATATTTTCCAATTCTTCTTCGTTAAGTATCTTAAGTCTCTTATCTATGTTTCTTTGTATATTCATAATGGGGTATGGCAATGATTCGTGAATTTTACAGCCATAAGACATAATTTTCCTAATTGAGGTAGTGGGAGCATCCGTGCGACCAGCGCAAAGTATATGGGAATTATTACTTTCTTCTGCAATAATTTTAATTATTTTATTAAGTTGTTTCTGTTTACTTGAACTTTTCAGTATGATATAATTTTAACGAATTAAATAGGTGATGGAGTTCGCCATTAACTGCTACTATGCTAATGACTCCTACATAATTTACGAAATTGTATTTTATGTAGGAGTTTTTATTTTGAACTACTTTTAATTTCAAAGAAAGAAGGGTTTTATGTATGAAAAGTATTAAATTGTTGCATACTTTGAAAGATATATCAAAGTACATACTTATTGGAAGTATTATAGGTGTTTTGGTCGGAATTATTAATGCTGTTTTTCTCAAAAGCCTCGAATATGTCTCAGAAAGCAGGATACATTATCCTTGGATTATCTTTTTTCTTCCGCTTGCAGGTGTATTTGTAAGTTTTATTTATATTAAATTCGGTAAAAACTCTATCAAGGGAAATAATTTAATTCTTGAGAAAATCAATCAAGAAGACGTTACAGTTCCTCTAAGGATGGCACCTTTGGTTTTTATAGGAACGGTATTGACTCATTTATTTGGCGGTTCTGCAGGTAGAGAAGGTACAGGCGTTCAAATGGGCGGCAGCATTGCCAATTGGATTAGCCAAACACTAAAGCTAAATAAGCAAGATAGTAGAATTATATTAATGAATGGCGTAAGTAGCGGCTTTGCAGCTGTTTTTGGAACACCTTTAGCAGGTACAGTTTTTGGACTTGAGGTTGCAGTTTTAGGATTTATGAGCTATGAGGCTATCATTCCTTGTTTTATAGCGGCATATATCGGGAACGCTGTTACTGGGCTTCTAGGATTAAACCACAGTCATTATGCTATACAAAATTACATAGGTATAACCCCAATAAATTTCTTTAAAATTATTTTAGCAGCAATAGTTTTTGGATTGGTTAGTAGAACTTTTAGCAAATTAACTCACAAATTAAAAGATCTCTTTAATTCGAGTTTTGAAAATGCTATGGTAAAAAGTTTTATCGGGGGTATTATTATAATTGTACTGGTTTATGCTGTTGATTCCCGAGATTATATTGGGTTGAGTTTGCCATTGATAAAAGAATCAATAGGTGGGCATGTTTCTCCTTTTGCTTTCGCTTGGAAATTAATTTTTACTTCTATAACATTGGGAGCAGGCTTCCAAGGAGGTGAAGTAACCCCATTGTTTGTAATTGGGTCTACTCTCGGTAACTTTTTAGGGGATCTATTAAGTATTTCTCCATCTCATCTGGCAGCATTAGGGCTTATAGGTGTATTTGCTGGTGCAACAAACACTCCTATCGCATCTTTCATACTGGGGGTTGAATTGTTTGGGGGTACAGGGATTGAGTTCCTGTTTGCGACTTGTGCTGTAAGTTACTTCTTTTCAGGGCATACAGGCATCTATTCCTCTCAAAAAATCGGGAGAAGTAAATATTCTCTCAGAGATATTCCAACTAATATAACTTTGGGAAATTTATCGAGAAAGAAAAAAAGCCATGTTCTTAAAACAGATTTCAGGTTAACCGGTCAACTTCAATTTGGTAAATCTAGTGTTGAATTACCTGTAACACACGGATTAAATCTATTTAGAATTAAATCAAGTATGAAGGGATTAATTTTAAATCATCATTCATTTAATCCAGATGGAGCCAGTTGGAATTCTCCCCCACTTGCCGGCAAGGAAAAGCTTATAATTTCTCCGAATTGTGATGAAATCTATGCAGTTCAAGTAAACGAAGTGTATGGAAAACTTGATAAGGTCGTACTGGTGAACTCTAATCTTTTTTTAGATATTAAAGTGAACTGTACAATTGTTGAAAATTCTTCAGAAGAAATTACTAAAGTACCAACTATTAACGATGATGATCTTACTACTAAAAAGTTATCAGGTCAGTTCAAATGGGGTACTTCTTCTTTTGAGTTAGAAAGTAATATAGGTATTAATATATATAGAATTTGTGTTTTGGGGAATACCATAAGATTAAATCACAGTTCCTATAATGCTGATGGACATTTCTATTCCCTACCACCTCAAAACGGTCAAATTGCTCATAGAGATTTATCAGTTGGGACACATGTGGTTACTGTCGATATTGGTACATCATATGGAGAAAAGGACATTATAACGATTGTTAATGGTCACTTTTTTGAAGATATTGAAATACAATACAAAAAGATTAATGATGAGGAATTGGATGATTCAGAAGAAATGGATGATCTGGAAGAGATTGTGGATTAATGATTAATCATCAAAACATAGCTATATTTGAAAACAATTCGTATATGGCTATGTTTTACTTGTTTATATATCCACCAATTAGAAGATTTATTAAATAGGATTTTTTACTACGTTTCTGCTATAATTTTGCCAATATCATATAAATCATAGCCACCTATACCTAAAAGTTCCATCTTAAATTCTTCAGAACGTATTATTTCAAGTACTGCTTGAAACGGTGGTTTTTCAAAATCTTCTTTTTTTATAACAAGATCATATCTTTCTTTCTGTAATGGAATAAAATCAACACCCTGTACCTGTAAAGCTACCTTTTCATTACCAATTCCCAGATCAGCTCCTCCCCGAGCAACAGTGCTGGCAACAGCCAAGTGAGAAAGACATTCTCGACTATATCCTTTAATAGAGCTACCGAAATATTTCAAAAGTTTTAAGTGTTCATCTAACAATACCCTTGCACCAGAGCCTTTTTCTCTGTTTACTATGGTTATATCGGGCCTCTTTAGGTCTTCCCAAGTGTTAATATTTTTAGGGTTACTTTTTGCTACATAAAAACCTTGCATACGACAAGCAAGATGAATAATAACTGTGGGGATTCCCGGAAGTAAATGTTTTACAAACGGAATATTATATTGTCCTGTTTCGCTGTCCCAAAGATGTGTAGTAGCCATCTGAACGTTACCATGATATAAAGAATATAAACCATTGTAACTTCCTATATAAGCTCGCAATGCCTGAACTCCTTTAGGGTGGCATTCTAGATAACGTGATAAAATATCAAGAAGAATATCTTGTCCGCAAATAATAAAACCATCTCTGAAAGGTTTTATGTCATTATTTAATAGGTGCGAATTTGCTGATTGAGTGATATCATTAGTTAAATTGCTTTTTTGACTTTTACTTTTAGATTTATATTCTTCAACATCGTTTAGGTCTACCCGGACTTTCCTACCTATCCTATATGCGTTAAGTTCTCCACGTTTAATTAATTCATATACAGTATTTTTGGCTATTTTAAGGATATCAGCTACTTCTTGTGGTGTTAATGATGAACAATCTCTCATTTATCTCACTTCCTTAAACTGTTTCTCTATACTATAGCAATAATCAATCTGATATGCAATATTAAAGTCAAAATGCTTCATTAATAATCTTATGTATTTATATAGATACGCCTTTTAAATAGCGGTATATAACTATTATGAGTATAAAAATAATATTGTATGAAAATTCATTTAGTTATAAAATATGAAGCAAAATCAAACTTCTATTGCAAAATGACTTGATTTTACACTTGAAGGTGTTTATAATGAATACAACATGATAAAATCTAATATTGAATTGTGTTATGTCATGCCACGTTATTTCTTGCCATGTTTGCAATGAATATTGCATGTCTAGTTAGTAAGTCACTAACTTTAATTAAATTCATATAACTTATTAAAATCAAAAAATTGAAAAAAGGAGTTGGTCATATGTCAAAATGGTCTATTTCATTGATATTTTCTTCCTTATTTTCTTTAACTCTATTATTAAGTGGATGTGGCTCATCAGTGAATACAATAAATAATACTGACCCAACAAAAAATCAAACAAGTATAGTACAATCGGAAAAAAGCACAACCAACATAAAAGAAAATAGCAAAACAGAACTGACAGTTGCTGCTGCTGCTGATTTGGTAATAGCATTTAAAGAAATCGGAGATCTTTATGAAAAAAATACAAGTATTAAATTAAAGCAAATATTTTCTTCTTCAGGCACTGCAAGAGAACAGATTGAGAATGGTGCACCTTATGATGTATATGCCTCAGCAAATATTAAATTTGTGGACGATTTAATAGAGAAGGACAGGATAATTGCCGATACTAAAGAATTATATGCTATTGGGCGTGTTGGTGTTGCGATAAAGATCGGAAGCACATTACAAGTAAAAGAAGTTAGCGATTTGTTAAAGCCGGAATTTAAGAAAATTGCAATAGCAAACCCAGAACATGCACCTTATGGTTTGGCTGCAAAACAGGCTTTAGAATCATTGGGCTTATGGGAAAAACTAAAGGATAAAATGGTTTTTGGAAAGGATATTCAGGATACATTAACACTAATAAAATCAGGTAATGTAGAAGCTGGATTTATTTCTTTATCAGTTGTCAAAAAAGATGAAGTAACTTTTTTACTTATTGATGATAAGTTGCATAAACCGCTACAACAGGCTATAGCTGTTGTTAAAGGAACAAAGTCTGAGAAAGAGGCACGAATTTTTATTAAATTTGTTAATGGAGAGTATGGAAGGGAAATCATGAAAAAATATGGTTTCGTCCTTCCTGAAGAAATAAATGAATAATGTTAATCTCTTTCCACTGTTTTTATCGTTTCGTGTAGCGGTTACAGCAACATTTATCAGTATCCTTTTCGGTTTGCCTATAGCTTATTTTTTAAGTCGTAAACAAGGAAGAATATCAGATTTTATTGATACTTTGACAAACTTGCCTGTTGTATTACCTCCGACTGTACTTGGCTATTATTTACTCGTACTACTCGGTCGGCAATCCTGGATCGGTAAATTTCTCGAAGAGCAATTTGATATTATGATAGTATTTACCCCTATGGGAGCAATTATAGCTTCAACAGTTGTATCCATCCCATACTTGATAAAATCTTCAAAAACTGCCTTGACGGAAATAAACGAAGATTTTTTGAATGCTGCAAGACTATTAGGAAGAAACGAACTAAACATATTTTTAACTATTATGATCCCTATTGCCTGGCGAGGAATTATATCAGGAATAACTATGGCTTTCGTAAGGGCTTTGGGGGACTTTGGTACAACATTGATGGTGGCTGGAAGTATTCCAGATAAAACATTGACAATGCCAATTGCTATTTATGATGCATTACAGGCAGGAAATAAAGATATGGCAAATATGCTTGTACTTATAATGACAAGTGTTTCTATTGTTGTTTTGTATATTGTCAATCGATTGGAAAAGAAGATGAAAAAGGGGTGACACTAAAATGCTTGAAGTATCTATTAATAAAACAATGGGTAATTTTTCGTTGCACTCTTCATTTTCCAGCGATAGAGGAGTACTGGGAATACTCGGTTCATCGGGTTGTGGCAAAAGCTTGACCTTAAAGTGTATTGCAGGACTACATAGTCCCGATAAAGGAAAGATAAAACTTAATGGAAAGGAGTTATTTAATTCTGATGTAAAAGTAAATATACCTCCACGGAAAAGGAATATTGGTTACGTGTTTCAAAATTATGCACTATTCCCACATTTAACAGTATACAAAAACATTGCGTATGGGGTCAAACACTTAGATAAAAAAATACGTCATGATAAAGTTATTGAAATGATTGGAAAAATGCAGCTTTCCGGCTTTGAAAACCGTTATCCTTCACAATTATCGGGAGGGCAACAGCAAAGAGCTGCTCTCGCCAGGACATTGATAACCGATCCGGAATTACTGCTTTTAGACGAGCCTTTTTCTGCCCTTGACAGTCATATAAAGCATTTACTGGAAAAGGAATTATTAAGTGTAATTCGAAATAACTATCATGGGATTGTACTGCTTGTGACGCATAATATCGAAGAAGCGTACCGTCTGTGCGATAGAATTTTAATTTTTGATAAAGGTAGGTCTATACAAATCGGAAGTAAGGAAGAAATTATTCGTTCACCATCTACATTAACGGCTGCAAGGATAACAGGCTGTAAAAATTATTTTGATGTGGATATTATTGGCGAAGAAGATGGATGCTTTATTACAAAGTCTAAGGGGCTTATATTAAGAGCCAGTAAAACGGCGGCAGAAGTTCAATCGAAAATGGTGGCTGGTGTCCGAGCACATGATTTACATATATCCTCAAAATTTACGAATGAGTTGAATACATTTGAATGTGAAATTATTGAGAAAATCGAAGGAATTTTTTCTACATCAATAATAGTAAACTGCGAAGGCAACATTTTTCAGGTTGAAGTATCAAAACATAATTGTCCTCATTTAATGGGCTGTAAATGCAAAAAGCTCATGTTACATATACCAGAAGATAGAGTTTTCTTGGTAAAAGGTGATCAAAATGAACGGATTTAGGGGGAAATAACCTTATGGAAAAAAAGAAATCTATCATTATGTCTTTAGTAACTGGAACACCTATTGGGTGTTTAGGTGGATTAATCGGATTGGGTGGAGCGGAATTTAGATTGCCTGTTTTAGTCGGTATATTCAAAAAATCGACTCATAAATCGGTGGCTTTAAATTTGGCGGTTAGTTTGGTGACAGTCATATCCTCATTGGCTTTCAGGCTTCCAAATGCTAAAATGAATAATCTTTTACCCTTACTGACTGTAATCATTTCTCTAATATGTGGTTCAATGACAGGAGCATATACTGGTGCCCATTTTTCAAAACGAGTTACAGAAGCCTCCTTTAAGAAAGTTATCCTTGTATTGCTTGTTTTTATTGGACTGTTGCTGATTGTAGAAGGTTTTTATCCTATTGCGTCAAGTGAAGTTCAAAATTATTCTACTGCATTAACCGTTATTATCGGTGTACTATTTGGTCTTGTGATAGGTTTTATCAGCAGCCTATTAGGTGTTGCTGGAGGTGAGTTGATAATACCGACCTTGATAATTGTCTTTGGTGTTGATATAAAAATTGCAGGAACAGCTAGTTTATTAATTAGCTTACCGACTATAATTATAGGAATTATGAAACATGCATCCAATGGTGTATATTCAGTACGTGAGGATATTACACATTTAGTTATTCCAATGGGTATTAGCTCGGTTATAGGTTCTTTCATAGGAACTGTGTTGGTATCATATATTTCTGGCCCATTTTTAAAATTGTCACTTGGATGTATTTTAATTGCTTCGGCTGTGAAGTTGTTTTTAAAGAATTCGCAAAGGTAAACCTTTATGAATATAAAAATATTGTGATTTTTTCATTCGTAAACATTAACAAATTGATTTTTTGAATGTTCATAAAAATCATTGACCATTACGAATAATATTGATAAACTTTTAGTAAAAATACTATCAGGAGAGTTTAATTTGGGACGAAAATATGGATATATAAGGGTAAGTGATAAAGAACAAAATGAGGACAGACAAGTCATAGCAATGAAAGAAATTGGTATTGACGATGGTCTTATTTTTATTGAAAAACAGAGTGGTAAAGATTTTTCAAGGCCACAATATCAGTTATTAAAAAGGATTATGCAAAAAGGAGATATATTATATATAAAATCCCTTGATAGATTTGGGAGAAATAAACAACAAATACTAAATGAATGGCATGAACTAACTAAAGTTAAAGAAATTGAAATTGTTGTTTTAGATATGCCATTGCTTGATACAACTAAATTTAAAGACCTTAACGGACTAGAAACTTTAATTCAGGATATAGTACTGCAAGTGCTTAGTTGGCTTGCGGAAGATGAAAGAAAAAGGATACGTGAAAGACAACGTGAAGGAATTGATGCTGCAAAAATAAAAGGAAAGCACTTAGGCAGACCAAAGATTTGCTTTCCAGATAATTTTGAAAAGTTTTATAATGCATGGAAAAAAGGTAGTATTACAGCAACTCAATGCATGATCGAACTCAATTTAAAAAGGACATCCTTTTATAAACTAGTGAAACAATATGAAATGATGTGATAAAATGCCAAGTATAAGCGAGACCGCTTATCCCAGATATAAAAGCAACTTTACTCAGAAAGAATTAAATGACATATATACACCAACCCAGAATGAAATTGATTTTGCAATCAATGTAACAAGAGGAGATACAGCAAAATTATGTTTTATTGTCATGCTTAAAAGTTATCAAAGACTTGGATTTTTTATTCCTATCACAGAAATACCAGTACAAATTGTTCAACATATTGCAGAGACTATAGGTATGTCCATAATACCTGATATAAATAATTATGATAGATCTGGAACAAGACCACGACATATTCAAATACTGAGAGACTATTTTAAAACAAAACCATTTGATAAAGTTGCAAGACATATTGTTTCAAAAGCAATGAGGGAGGCAGCAAAAACAAAAGAAGAACTTGCTGACCTTATTAATGTTGCTATTGAAGAGTTAACAAGGAATTATTATGAACTACCTTCATTTAACACATTAGTTAGGTTATCCAGACGTATTCGCTCACTAGTTTATCGTTTCTACTTTAAAACTATTAATAACCGTTTAAATGAAGAAATAAAAAAGCAATATGATATTTTATTGGAAGTTGAACAACAAAAATCGTTTACATCTTGGAATTCTTTAAAAGATGATCCAGGAGCACCTACATTAAAAAGCATTAAAATAATGGTCAATTACCTCGCATGGATAAAAAAACAGAATATCGGTAAAGAAGCATTAGCAGATATCCCAATTATAAAGATAAAGCAGTTTGCATCTGAAGCACAAACTCTGAATGCAGCACAAATGAAGCAACTGGAACCAAATAAAAAATATGCCCTGATAGCAGCAATGCTTGCAGTTAAGAATACTAAAGCTTATGATGATATTGTCGAAATGTTTATAAAAAAGATGAATAGGATTAAAAATAATGCCAAAGAAGAACTTCAGAATTATAAGTTGGGTCAGTATTCAAAAATAGCAGACAAACTTGTTTTCAAGCTAAAAGAAGCGGTTTTAGTCTGTAAATCAGAAGGAACAAAAGAAGAAAAATATGATAAAATAGATTCCATTATAGCTGGAGAAAAAGCAGATGAGGTTATAAATGATTGTGATTCTCATATTGCGTACTCTGGTAATAATTATTACCCATTCATGTGGAAGCATTATAAAAGCAGTCGTTCGACCCTATTTAATATTTTAGAAAGCATTCCGTTAAAAACAACAAACCAAGATTCCTCTATTGAAGATGCAATAAGGTTTATAAAAAAATATAGAAGTTCAAAACTGGATTGGGTACCTACTATTGAAATAATAAATAAAGGAAAGGAAAACCAATCTCAGAGACAACTCCTTGATTTATCATGGATTCCAGATTTATTTTGGAAGATAATATCTGGCAGCAGTAATCGAAAAATATATCCTGAAAAAATTGACCGAAGACACTTTGAAGTATGTGTTTTCTATCAAGTAATGCTTGAACTTAAAGCCGGTGATTTATTTGTTCCGGGAAGTGATAATTATTCTGATTACCGAGAACAGCTTATTGATTGGGACGAATATAATAAGAATATTGATGACTATAGTAAACGGTTAAACATGAACTTTGAAGCGGATGCCTTTATAGACAATCTAAAGAATTGGCTTAATGAGATGATTACAAATACAGATCAGTCATTTCCCCAAAATGAGTATCTTAAAATTGTAAATGGCGAAGCAGTCTTAAGTAAGCCGGAGAAAAAGAAAAATCCTCAACAGCTTAAAAAGATTGAAGCATTGATTGCTGAAAGATTAGCTCCTGTTAACATCCTTGAAATTCTTATAGATACTGAATATTGGCTTAATTGGACACGGTACTTTAGTTCTGTCTCTGGCCACGAAACAAAACTCGAAGAGCCTGTAGAGAGATTCCTTGCAACAGTATTTTGTTATGGATGTGGTTTAGGACCTTCTCAAGCTTCTAAATCATTAAAAAAGCTTAATAGAAAGCAAATAGCATGGGTTAATCAACGATATTCTAATGAAGAAAAACTGGAAAAGATGATACGGCTTCTTATCGATGCATACAATAAATTTGCCTTACCAAAATTCTGGGGAAACACAAAAAATGCTGCTGCTGATGCTACAAAATGGGATCTTAATGATAATAATCTATTATCTGAGTATCATATTAGGTACGGTGGTTACGGAGCATTAGGTTATTATCTTGTAGCAACCAATTATATAGCATTATTTAGCCACTTCATCCCTTGCGGAGTTTGGGAAGGAGTTTATATTCTTGACATATTTTTCAATAGCAATAATGAAGATAATGAGGATATCCAACCTGACACAATTCATTCAGATACACAAGGACAAAATGAACCCATCTTTGGCTTATCCTATCTTTTAGGAATAAATCTTATGCCAAGGATAAGGAACTGGAAGGATTTGAAGCTTTACCGGGTTAACAAAGATGATAAATATGAGCATATAGACGAGTTGTTTTCTGAAGCAATTAATTGGGATTTAATAAAGACTCACCTTCCTGACATGCTAAGAGTCGCACTTTCTATAAAAGAAGGAAAAATAACACCATCAACCATTCTCCGTAAACTTGGTACATACAGTAAAAAGAATCGATTATATAAAGCATTTAGGGAGTTAGGATGTGCAATACGTACAGGTTTCTTAATGAGATATATAAATGATCCCGAGCTCCGAAGTACCATTCAGTCTGCTACCAATAAGAATGAAGCCTTTAATGGTTTTTCAAAATGGATATCGTTTGGAGGAACAATGACTGAGAATAACCGGGATGAACAACGAAAAATAATTAAGTACAATCATCTTATTGCAAATTGCATTATATTTTATAATGTTTTTAGTATAACAAAGATATTGCAGGAATTGATATCAGAAGGGTATGAGATTGATGAAGCTATTTTATCTTGCTTAAGTCCATATCCTACAGATCATATTAACAGGTTTGGACAATATGATTTTGATTTAAATAGAAAACCACCAAACCTTGAATATTCAGCACAAATAATTAAATCATAAGGCTGGCATTTGGTAAATTATGTCTTATGGCTGTAAAATTCACGAATCATTGCCATACCCCTATAAAAATTGGTACGGTTAGTAGAACAAAAACCTACCTTTAAATACTCAAAATTACAGTTTAGAACCATTTGAAAGGCATTATTTGGTTAATATACTACATAATGCCTTTTCCTTTTTCTTGTGATGTATAATTAAAACATATTCAACGTAATAAGTAAATTAGTGCATACACTAGCCCTCGGTATCCTTTTTCCTAAAAAAATAATTGGTTAATAAAGTTTAATATAGATATCTTTATCAAAATTAGGGTAAGCGTAAATTACATCATCACATAGTATAACAAGTACAAAGCTGATATAATCACGAATGATTAGGTTGAAAAAGTCTAAAAAGTAATGAAACTTTTTCAACCAGAAATGGAGTGATTGTATGAATACACAAAAAGTTGCAGAAGAATATCGATTATCACAATGGGCACAAGTAATTCAGGCACAACAGGAAAGTGGGCAAAGTATCAAGGATTTCTGTGAGTCTACAGGCATACGCAAAAACAAATACTTTTACTGGCAAAAGAAGTTACGAAGTGAGGCTTGCACTGAGCTTGCTAAGGCTGAAGAGTCAAGAAATATTGTGCCAAGCGGATGGATGCAGCTGGAATCTAAACAAATGCAAGACATAAAAGAATCTTTGGACATTGAAATTAATGGCTTTCATATAACTTTTACGTCCGAGACCAATACTGAACTTCTAAAAAAAGCTTGTTGTACACTGAGGTCGCTATGATAAGATGGAGTGATAAATCTGTATATCTATGTTGTGGTTATACCGATATGAGAAAATCCATTAACGGTATGACGATGCTGGTAAAGGAGAGTTTTTCCTTGGATCCTTTTGATGATGCACTATTTGTTTTTTGTAACAAAAGCAGAGACAGACTGAAGATCTTGGAATGGGACGGCGATGGATTTTGGTTGTACTTTAAGCGTCTGGAACGAGGGCGTTTTCGCTGGCCTGCTGAAGGAAATGACAAAACCATGATTCTTAATGCTAACGAATTGACCTGCCTAATTGATGGTGCCAGATTAGAAAAAAAGCTTAAGAGAAACGAAGTTTTTGAAAGACAAATAACTTAAAAATATTCTATTGAAATATGCCTAAGATCTTGGAATTATGCAGGTTTTATGGTATAATTATCTTATGAAAACAAAAGAAAATCCAGCAGAAAATTTCATCAAAATAATAAAAGAATTAAAGAAAGAGAACGAGCAACTAAAGCAGCAAAACCAGTGGCTGATGGAGCAGTTTCGTCTTTCAAAGCATAAGAAATATTGTGCATCCAGCGAACATAACTCTGTAGACCAGATTTGTCTTTTCAACGAAGCGGAAACGACTGGGGTTTTGACTATACCACAACCTGGTTTTACTGAGGTGAAGGCTTATCACCGCAAAAAAAGCCGCTTAATAACTGATAAACTTCCTGATGATTTACCTATAGAGATAATTGAACACGAATTGCCGAAAACAGAGCGTTTCTGTCCGGAATGCAGCAGTGAATTGCATGAAATGGGAAAAGAAACACGTGAAGAAATAAAGATTATTCCTGCCAAAGCAGTAATTATACGCCATGTACGATACGTTTATTCATGTCGGAAGTGTGAAAGTACCTCTGATCATGTACCGATTGTTAAGGCGGATATGCCTGAGCCTGTCATAAAAGGCGGATTTGCTTCGCCAGATACAATTGCCCATATTGCATCACAGAAATTCATGATGGCATCACCATTATACCGACAAGAGCAGGAGTGGAAGCAAAATGGAATCATGCTCTCACGCCAAACTATGTCTAATTGGCTCATCAAGGCTTCTGAGGACTGGTTGGAGCCGATATATCTGGCAATGAAACATAGATTGTGCAAACATGATGTGCTTCATGCAGATGAGAGTGCTCTACAGGTGCTAAAAGAACCGGGGAAAACGCCACACTCAAAGAGTTACATGTGGCTGTTCCGAACCAGTGGAGAGGCAAAGCACCAGATTGTGCTTTATGAATACCAACCAGACAGGAAGCATATACATCCAGAAAAATTTTTAAAAGATTTTTCTGGCTATATCCACGCAGATGGATACGAAGGGTATCATAAATTACCGGGAAACATTATGGTAGTTGGCTGCCTGGCTCATCTGCGGAGGAAGCTTTTTGATGCGTTGAAAATCTTGCCAAAGGACAAACAGCCTGGTTCAAATGCAGCCAAAGGAGTAGAATATTGTGACAAGCTGTTTCATCTCGAGAAGCAATTTGCTTCGTTGTCCCCAGAAAACAGGCATAAAGAGCGTGAAAGGCAGTCTAAACCTCTGATAAACGAATTTTTTAACTGGATGGAACAATTGAATGCATTACCAAATACACTACTTGGAAAAGCGGCATATTATGCAAAGAGCCAACGAAAGTATCTTGAAAGGTATCTGCTTGATGGCAGGTTGGAAATTTCAAACAACCGTGCAGAACGTAGTATAAAACCTTTTGTTATCGGGCGAAAAAATTGGCTTTTTTCCAATACACCTAACGGTGCGAAGGCAAGTGCAATTTATTATAGCCTGATCGTGACAGCAATCGAAAACGGCTTAAATCCATTTGAATATTTATCGTGGATTCTTACAAACGCCCCTAACCTTGGAAAATCGGGATATGTAACAAAAATTGAAGATTTATTGCCTGACAGCGATAAAATACCATCCAATGTGTTTGTACCAAAGCCAAAAGGAACAGCACCTGAAAAATATGCCTGGGAGGAAGACAAATGAACTACAAAAAGCACACATCATTTATGATTGATTTCATCTCTGATTTTGTAAATGGTGAAATAGACCGTTATTTTTTTGATTTGGATTATTCTGCTTATGTGATAGAGCATTTTCCTCATATGGAGCTTGAGGACGCCAGATTTGCAGACTGGTTTGCCCATACAATAGATCAGACATATGAGCGTGGAACTGATCTTGGTCTACCAGATGAAGAGTTTAGGGTTGAAATATCTAAGGCTCTGGATGAATGGCTTGGTAGGAAAAGATATTGATATTATTTAATTGAGATGCCTATATGTCTGCTTGTATTTGACGCTTACAAATTAGGAAAATAATCTTTAACAGATAAAATTTTATAGGGTAAATTGTCAGGTGGAGATTTTCCACTCCAGTAAACCTCACATGGAGTAAGATTTGTTGAAGGTCTTTTTAAATTGTGGTCCTCGATCGGTTTTAAAAGAAAGTGGTTTTTTACCCCACCTCTCAATGTTCCCCGGCTCGACTCAATATCCTTTGTAAATGCCAGTAAAAACTGGGGGTTCTCTCGTTTCAACATCTCGTTATTTCTAATCGGGCCTGCTGCCTTGCCGTACTTCTGCCACTTAGCAGGATATTCCCGAACCTCAAGACCGCAAACCCTAGCAGCTTTAAAGGGTGTTACACCAGAGGTACTTTTAGAGGAATTGAGGACAATACATAAAGGAATGAAGCAGGAACAAGCAGAAATGATATTGTCATTATCGGAGCAGAACAGCCCAAAGGAAAAGGATTTTCAATATGAAAGAGACTTGATTATTAAAAGCCTTGTAAGGGAAATACGGTTCAAAAAGCAGGAAAATGAGGACATTGACAACGAATTGGAAAGGCTTGTTGATTTGACAGGCTATAAATTGCAAACAATGCCCGGTATCAATTTAATTACTGCTTCTAACATTATTTCCGAAATCGGCAATGTTCAAAGGTTTCCGAATTCTGATAAATTGGCTCAGTTTTGTGGTGTGTGTCCTGTAAATTTCAGTTCGGCAGGAAAGGGCAAAGATCAAAGGAGCAGGCAGGGAAACAGGGTTTTAAATGCTATATTTCACTTTTTAGCTATTCAGTTGGTGCAAATATCACCATCAGGAAAGCCAAGGCATCCAGTTTTTAGAGAATATTTTGAAGGTAAAATTAAAGAAGGTAAAACGAAGCCCCAAGCCCTCGTTTGCGTATCTCGCAGGGCTGTTAGAATTATTTATGGAATGATGCGAACAAAGACGGAATACAAGCCGATTGAGAAGGTACAGGAATAAAGGAAATACAGGAATAAAGAGTATTTCAATTGTAAAAATGATATGGTAAAATATTAAAAAATAGCCTTAATTGATAGGGTTTATGTACTGTTTGTTTTTTGAGGGAGTTAAAAGCAAGCAGGAATAATATATAGTTGCTGACTTCAATAATGCGGGAGTTGGTGCTAATAGTACAGCTTTAGCAGATACAGTACCTATTCACTTTGGGGTAGACGCGGATGCAGCATTAGCAGCTGGTCGTGACAAAATGAAAAAATTTGCTGAACACCTTGCAGAGCAAAATTTAGAATTAAATCGTATGTCTTTATTTGAAACGGATGCACTAAAACTAAATTTATTAAATTATCGCAGTGCACCTAAAGCTACAATGGAAAAATTAGTTGATAAAGCTCGTAGAAAAGCAAATAAATTCCTTGGAGGAAAAAAAGGAGATAGACTTGATGCTGCTCATGCTCTTGATTCTGTCGCAGGTGGATATATAAATAAATTTATAGGATTACGTGATGGATGGGCTAATCAAATGGTAGGAGCACTATGGAAAAAAAGGCAAGGACTAATTCAACCAGGTAAAATTCATACCCTGGTTCCAGGGGTAAGTACAAAAAATGGTTTTAAAACTATTGATGAGTTTTTTTGACAATAGTAATAGTTGATTAAACTTTACATAATGCTATGAGGTGAATTCTCTCATAGCATTATGTAAAAACTTACATTTTAAGGAGGTGCAAATATGAAAAAGGTATTCTATATGAAGACTAGAAAACCTATACCTGAGGATAAAAAGAAAGTGAATATTGATAAAATTGGTGGCTTACCAACACATAAACCATTATCTTTTCCTAAATATCCATCAGGAAATGAAAAAGGATTTATTATGCAAATATACTGCGACCAAGAAAAGTTTCCGGATTTTATCGATAACAATATTCTTTGTTGGCACATATATGCAAATGTTAATGAGCATGGAGACTATGAAATTGTTGAAGTGCCTGTTGGAGCAGAAATAAATAATAATGAAGGTAAAGAAATAAGCAGGCTGGAAGAACGTATAATATATTATGAAATAGGAGAAGAACCTGATATCCTAAATTATGATGATGAAATTGACGACTATTTAACATCTAGAATTGGTGGTAGTATACCAGAAGATTACATTGAGTATGAAAAGGGATTTATTGGATGGATATATGAAAGTATATGTGATTATGAATTGAACATTGGGGGTCGTACAATGACATTAATGAAAAATAAAAGTGGAAATATAGAAATTGATTTTGAATAATGCATTAAATAATACAATCAATATCTGAGTTTTTAAACATGTTTGTGGACTTCAAAAATTGTATTTGGAACAGGCGGAAAGGTAATATTTGTAACCACTAAATCATCTGACCGGAGAGATCCAGTATTTATGGCAAGATCCTTTGCAAAGACATTACCTTAATCAGGAGGAAGTTATGAGCTTAAGGGATGATTTTAATTTTCCAAGTGCTTATCTTGAAATGAATGAGAGTGGATTTTTTAGTGGCTTTGATAGCAGTGATATGGGTAACATACACACAAAAAACTATGTATGGTTATATAATATGGAATGGCTTTCATATGATAAAATTAAAAATTATGGATATGATTATGAAAGTCGTGCTATTGTTCCATTTGCCTTTACAGGTGGAGGCGATTTATGGGCATGGTATTTAGATTATAAACCATATATGCCAGTTGTATTTTGCCCACATGACGACGATGAAGGTTCCTTTTATGCTCCATCATTTGAAGGTGCTTTATTTAGACAAATCTTAGAATTTGCATCTCATAGTAATTTTTATGTTGATGATGGAAAGTCGTGGCAAATGGATTTGGTAAGTGCAAGAGAACACCTTCTAAACTGGAAAAATAGGTTTGAAAAATGGTTTAAAAAAGAATGGATATCAGAAATAGAAAAAATTATTAGTTTAGATTTAAAGTATTACCAATACGCAAAGAGTGGTTATTATGTATTAATAACGCCTGAAGAATGTAACATTCTAACAAAAAGGCATCTAGATTTTGAGTTGCTTGATAAAAGTCTTATTTGGACAGATGAAGAATAAAATCAAAAACATTGAAATCTAGTAATCTAGCTATAGTTTCTGAGTTTCGTACCAATAAAGCCGGATACAGTGATGTCTCCGGCTTTATTAACAATCTACAGCATGGGACTATGTAGATAAGAAGGCTCCAGTGATAACAGATTTCTGTGAAGGGCTTGACGATGCAAGAAAGAGTGTTGCAACTGGAGTAGCTAGTATGGTTAACAGAATAAAATAATAAAATTTGTAACCCTTGTCACTAATTGGGCTTATAATATATTAAATAAGAATCAGTTGATTTTTATTTAGAACTGTGGTTATGGAAAAAAATAACCGCTTCGAATCACGGTGCGGCTGCTGAAATTTAAGATTAATATTGATTTTATATAGATGAAAAGCTACTAACTTTAATAACACTTTTCATACGGGCTAAACTGTTAGCTTGTCCCAAAGCTATAATTTCTCAATGTTATACTACTCATAAGTATTCACAGTCTTCTCATCAAATTTATTAACGGTTTTTTCGTCGTACATTGTTATCACTCCTTCTTTAGTATTATATATGGATTCATTTTCTTTAGTGTATGTCTTAAAGCAATATAATTATGATTTCACTTTTTAATAAAAGTATTCTTACTTTGGGTTTAGTGCGAATACAACTCCATCGCCTGGTAAAATCCAATCAGAATAGCCCAATTCCATTCCATTGCCAAGTTTTCTTTGAACCAGGTTGAACTTCTGATTTTCCATATATCCGAAACTAAAGCCTGATAATTTGTACGACTTATCCTCCATTATGAATATTATGTTGTACTCTTTACATGGTTTAGTCACGTAATTTGTAAAGTACAAATCATTTTTAGGAACTATCGTTTCGATCGTCATATCTATAACGCAGCAGTATTTAACAGCAATTCTGCAAACGGTATTTATTACTATACAATACTCATCGGTAGACTTATCGGAATTATCATTGGGCTTTATTTTCTTCTGTATGTATTTCGTTCTATCCCTTCTGTTAACCATAAATCTGCTTACTTTATAAAGAGAATTATTATCAATTCCATCCACTTTTTGCATTGATGCCTGAAATAATATCTTTTCAAAAGTGAGTCTTTTCGATGGATTAATAATTACCATTCTCTTATGTATTATTTTTTTAATATGGTTTCCATTTATTAGACATTCTATTCGTGCCTCATATTTCTTGTAATAACACTCATTAAGTAAAGATGAAACTCCCTTTACAAAAAAATTAAAAACATTATCCTTTTCATGCTGATTGTCCCTAAAATAAAGCTTTCTATCAAGCTTCTCCTTTATTTCCAGAATTTCTTCACGGGTCAAACGATCAAGATATCCGAATTTTACTAAATTTTCTGTTGATTCGAATCTCAGCTTAAAAATATTAATGAGGGTGGTTGTTATGAGTGCAAAGCCTATTCCCCTGAAGCTGTTCAGCATTGAGCTGATTAAAAAGTCTGAACTGGTCTGACCTTTGGTACCTATAATCAGTTCAAAGTATGAGGCTATAAATATTGATGCTATCCCCAATACTACACATATAAATGAAGCTGTTGTGATCCTTTTAACCATAATTATCTCCTTGCAGACATATATACCGAACTGTAAAAGTAGTTATATACAAAGCGAAAATATTATTCACTTTAAATCTATTATGTTAATTCAGAAATTATTCATAATATATAAAACCTTTTATTATACTTTGATTTAATAGGCAGGATTTGTATGATATAATCTATAGTAGGAAATGTTAACGAATACCTTATATCATATATTATAATTATCTATGCAGAATTTTTGATATACATTATCGAAATTTATACTCCATAAAACCTATTTAAGTTAAAAGATTAAACAATTTTAAACTAATTTCATCTTTATAAAATTGATAAATCTATTACATTTGTCTGTTGCAAATTCCATTGAACTATTTGTAATTTGCTTCACCAAATGTAGGATTATTATAAAATTTATATACGCAAGGGGGATTAATAAACATGAGAAAAATTTTGAGTTATTTACTGATGGTATCCATACTGACAAGCTTTTTTGTTCCATCTGCATCATTTGCAGCAGGCAGCTTTGATTATGCTACTGCATTTAAGGACTCTATTTTATTCTTTGATGCAAATAAGTGCGGTAAGGATGTGGGAGTTGACAATTTTTTCAGTGAATGGAGAGGTGCCTGCCACATAGAGGACGGTAAGGATGTAGGTGTGGACCTGACAGGTGGATTCCATGATGCAGGAGACCATGTTAAGTTTGGATTGCCGCAAGGGTATGCGGCTGCGATTCTTGGTTGGTCACTTTATGAATACAGAGATGTATTCGACTCTACAGGCAATACCAAAAAAATGCTTTCTACTCTAAAATATTTTACTGATTATTTCTTAAAAAGCCATCCTGATGCTACTACATTTTATTATCAGTGCGGAGAAGGGGAAGAGGACCATAAGTACTGGGATGCTCCTGAAAAGCAAACATATGACAGACCTACATATTATGTTGCAAATGCCAGTCATCCGGCCTCCGATGTACTTGGGATGACTTCAGCTGCACTTACAATAATGTACCTCAACTATCAGAGTATCGATTCTTCATACGCAGACAAATGCCTGAAGGCGGCAAAAGAGCTTTATGTTATGGGAACATCCAAACCTGGATATGGCAGTGGACAGTCATTTTATCAGTCAAACAGCTACTATGATGATCTGGCATATGCTGCAGCATGGCTTTACCAGATTACAAAGGATGAAAAATACCTTCAGGATTCTGAAACCTTTATAAAAAACAGAAATAAAAAGCAGGAAGATCCGCTTCAGCATAAATGGACAATGTGCTGGGATGATATGTATCTTGCAGTTTATGCAAAATTATCAGAGCTAACAGGAAACAAAACCTATAAGGATGCTGTGGAATACAATTTGAATTACTGGAAGACAGGTATCAAAACATCACCGGGAGGTATGAAATACCTTGATAACTGGGGTGCTTTAAGATATGCTTCAGCTGCTTCACTCTTAGCAATGCTCTATTATAAACAATCAAAGGATGAATCTCTTAAAACACTTGCCAAATCACAAATTGATTATATACTTGGTGACAATCCAGCAAAGATGTCCTATGTCATCGGGTTTGGCTCTAAATACCCTACCCATCCTCACCACAGAGCTGCCAACGGTTATACGTATGCAGGCGGCGAAAACTCAAATCCTGCAAAGCATTTGCTTACAGGTGCATTAGTTGGGGGACCGGATATGACGGACAAATATATTGATGATGTTAACCAATTTCAATACACAGAGGTGGCTATAGACTATAACGCAGGTTTCGTAGGTGCAATGGCAGCTGTTACTAAATACTTTGGAGGGCCAATAACATCAGCACCACCTACAACCACTGCTCCAACTCCAACTGCAAAGCCTACTATGGTAACTGGTTATACCATAGCGGGTTATATAGCATCTGATATGCCCAACAGTGAATCACAAACCAATTTTTTGGTTGAGGCTAAAGGTATTCAGAAGTATTCTCAGACAAAAGACAAAGGTTATTTTGAAATAATTGGCATACCCAATAGTGTTACCAGTTGTACATTGAGTATAACAAAGACAGGATATTTGGCTAGAGAAGTTAATGTTTTGGCTAAAGGTGGTATAACACAGATTTCTACACTTGAATCACCTATTTTAATGTGGGCCGGGGATATTCCTGTGGATGGCATTCAGGATGGTGCGATTAATATGAAAGATGTCATTGAAATAGGGAAGTGCTTTAATGCTACAAAGTCCGATTCAAAATACAATAGCTCCTGTGATTTGAATATGGATAACAGTATTAATATGTCTGATATTGTTATCATTGCAAAGCATTTCGGTAAAACAACAGCAGATTATAATTAAGGTATTATTAAATAATTAACTGATCAATGGGCCTATATGTTTTTAAACTAAAGTAAAATGGATTTTATAATGACTTCAATACGGAAAACCGGCTGTAATCAAACTATACAGCTGGTTTTTCGTAGCTTTTGGGAAATTTAATTGTTAATTATGAATGAACCCCATATAATAAATTCGTTATACGTATTATATTAAGTATTAAGGTAGTTTATAATAAAAATTTGTTTAGGAGTTGGTATAATGACAAAAAAGTTTATTCTTTGGGGACAAGCACTTCTACTAATTTTAGCCTTTATTTCAATGATAGTTATTGGAAGCATATCAGTATCAGCATCTACAGCGTTTACAGGATTGGATACGGAAGATATTAATGGAGATAAAGTAATTAACATGGCTGATATCATTTTGATTGCATACCATTTCAATTCCACTGCGTCAGGAACAAACTATGATATAAAATGTGACTTGAACAATGATGGAGCCATAAATATGAGCGATGTCATACTGATAGCTTTGAAGTTTAATAAGATAATATCTGTTGCAACAAATACTCCAAGTATGGTGCCTACTCCTACTTCTACAAAAGTACCGTCACCTAATGCTACACCAACTCAACCTCCAATACCTGTATTTAAGGATGTATCGGTACATGACCCTTCAATAATGAAGACTAACGGGACTTATTATATTATTGGATCGCACCTTGCTTCTGCCAAAACCAATGATTTAATTGGGTGGCAGCAGATTTCTTCCAGCGTCAGCAATACAAATCCTTTGATACCAAATGTATACATAGAATTGAAAGAATCCTTTGACTATGCACAAACTACTACAATGTGGGCGGGAGACATAATTCAGCTTAAGGATGAAAAGTATTATATGTATTACTGTCTGTGTAAAGGTGATTCACCGTTATCTACTCTTGGCGTAGCAGTGTCGAGCAGTGTGACAGGTCCATACAAGGATTTGGGTATAATATTGAAATCGGGAATGTCAGGAGTTAGTTCGGATGGTACAAATTATAATGCTACAAAGCACCCTAATGTTGTTGACCCGGACACGTTTTTTGATAATAACGGTAATCTGTGGATGGTATACGGCTCTTATTCAGGAGGTATATATATTTTAAAAATGGATTCTACAACAGGGAAACCCTTGCCTGGCCAAGGCTATGGTAAGAAACTTTTAGGGGCAAATCACAGCCGTATTGAAGGCCCCTTTATGCTCTACAGTCCCGATTCAGGCTATTATTATATGTTCCTCAGTTTTGGAGGACTTGATGCTTCAGGGGGGTATAACATAAGAGTTGCAAGATCTAAGAATCCTGATGGTCCCTTTGTGGATGCTGCAGGTAATAATATGATTGACTGTCGCGGCCCAGCAGGTACTATTTTTGATGATAAGGCCATTGAGCCTTATGGCACCAAACTTATGGGTAATTTCCGCTTTGTTGAGAGCGGCACAGGTTATGTTTCGCCAGGCCATAACTCAGCTTATTACGATGCAGATACAAAGAAATATTATTTGATATTCCATACCCGTTTTCCAGGGCAGGGAGAGGCACATCAGGTAAGAGTACATCAAATGTTCATTAATGAAGATGGATGGCCTGTAGTCGCACCACACCGCTATGGTGGGGAGACAATTGGAAAGTATTCTCTAGAAGATGTCTGCGGTGACTATGCTTATGTAAATCACGGCAAAGACATAAATGCAGCTATTAAAAATTCTGTAAAAATATCACTCAATAAGGATGGTACCATTTCTGGCAGTGTAAGTGGAAAATGGCAGCATAATGGAGATAATGGCATAAGGCTGACAATAAGCGGGACTAATTATACAGGGGTTGTTCTTAAACAGTGGGATAACGGCCTTAAAAAGTTTGTTATAACATTTAGTGCATTGACTAAGAACGGCAATGTGGCAGCATGGGGAAGCCGTATTAATTAAGGCATGATTGAAATATTACTTCCCCTTTTGAGTGTGTGTTCACAAGTTAAGTGGTTAAGTGAACACGAAAGTAGAACCATAGGGGAAGTTATATTTTCAACATGACTAAAAAAACTTGAGAGAGGCTATGTTTTGCTGCTTCTCTCAAGTTTTTCTTTATGTTCAGGAAACTCACGACAACAATCAAGGTTACAAAATCCCAAGGGATTTTATACATCTAGTTGTTACATCCGAGGATAATACATCTCAGCTTCAACACTCTTTTCATTTGTGTCCATCTCAAACATGCAAGCTTCAAAGGTAGCCCACAGTTTTATACCGTTAATGGTATTGGTCATACCGTATCCTTCTGTTGGATAACCGTTCTTTAAGCTCAGGTTACCGTTTTCATCCTGATCATGTAATACTCCGACTGCATAATTTCCATAAGGTAGATTATCTATGACGACTCCGGCTTTTGCTTGTGCATAACTTTTAGCGTTCCCGTGTAAACCGATGCTTTAGCCTTGTTTTCTCCAGGTTCAACCCTTCTTAAAGTAAATGCATACTGTGATGAGGTAATAAAAAACCTTTCGACTTTTCCAACTACATTTAACTTACCCGAACTTAAAAGATCATTTACAGCACTTAGTCCAGGTGAACCAATACGCGTAACCAGCCATATACTTTTGTGCCCCCTCATGAATCCTGTAAGGTCTCTGTCGGTTGAGCCGTCAGGTGAAAAGGCTTCCATACCGCTGTATGGTGTATAACCTGGCTCTTGGTATAAAAACTGTTTGTGACCGGGAAAATAATATGTAAATAATCCATTGGTATGCTCATCAGTATGTATAAATATGTCATCCTGTTTAATATTATCTTTCATATAAGATTTGATTTCTGCTAAAGGCCCATTAATCCTGTACTGGTTTATATGTGAGATAAAGGGCGATACAGAAAAAAGGAGCAGCAGGCATGCCAGGATCATCCTTCCCGAACTCTTAAACTGGGAAATTCCAAAAGCTGCAGATAATATAAGTAATCCAATAACAGGTACGCTATACCGTTCAATGAATACAGGTCTTATGAGCAGAGAGAAAATTATTCCTGCCAATAAAGTGAGTAAATAAATACTTAGTGCAAAAGCAGCAGCATTTCCTGTGCTGAAACGGCTTTTAACTATAGATATAAACCCCTTCACAACTAAAAATGTTGTTATTGTAAATGCCGGTATAGCATAGTAAAGTAATGGAGGTAGAGGTGGAAACTTCAAGGTAAATGGATAGAGAAAAGTGTTAAATATAGTAGTGCCGGTTACAGGGGGAATCCAGAAGTCTTTCGATACCCTCGAAATCTGACCTGTAAGCATAAACACCCATGGAAGGTAGATAGCCAGTGATACACATGAAGTTATGACATGCTTTTTTAGTTGTTGTCTGTCTTTAAAAAATGTCCATAAGAATATTAATATATTTGTTATTATGGCTGCTAAGAGTGCATAGTAATGAGTATAAGCAGCTAGAACTGTATATGTTCCAAACATCACCCAATCGAATTTTTTCTTTAAGCTTACTGCCAGATATCCATATAGGACACAACCTGTTACACAAAAGGCTGCCCAGGTATACATGCGTGCCTCTTGTCCCATAAAAAGGCTTACAGGTAAAATTAAAATAATAAAAGAATATATGAGACCGGTACCTTTACCGAAAATTCTTCTTACAGGTCCGACTCCCAAAGCGGAAAGTGCCAGTACACCAAAAATTGAGAATATCCTGAGGCCGAACTCAGTCCTTCCGAAAATATTGCTTATTGCTTTGAGCACGATGAAATATAAGGGTGGGTGGCTATCACTGCCTGCTATCTTCCAAATATCCTGAATAGAATGAGTTATTATTGCTGCCGAGTAGGATTCATCATACCACAAGGCTTCATGTGCTATACCTGTTATAAGATATATAAATCCTCCAACAAATAAAATTATCCAAATTAATATAAACTTAAAGTTCAGCTTGAAATTGTTTGTATCCTGATCCATAATCATTCACCTCGCAAAATTGTTTTAAAAGGTGATTATTTCTTTAATGCTAATATATTTATTACCAATATTATTACTGTATGCATAGAAAGTCAACATAATTTACAGTGTGTATACCTTTCTATATACAAATTTATATGCACGGTTGCATCATTGTAATATCTTTACATAAATATATACTTATGATAAAATTGTTACACTATATAGAGATAAAATAGATATTTTACACTTTTGCTTTAAATTATGGGATTAAGTATTGCATCATTAGTTATAAAACAGCGTCAATAAAGTATAAAGTATATACTTTATATAAATTTACCATTTAATTTTATGTGGGGGTGTAAAAATGAAAAAAGTTTTACCTGTATTAATCCTGTCACTTGTTCTTGTGATAGGAGCAATGGTTTCTGCATCTGAGCCATGTACTGCCAACTGCAGCGGTTCTGGCTGTAATCTTTATGCAGATGCCAATTCCAGCGGTATCTGTGATATAGCACTTGCGGATTCTGAATCAAAATCAACACCAGTTCCAACACCATGTCCGGCAAACTGTAAAGGCAAGGGATGTAATTTATATACCGATGCCAACGGAAGCGGTACCTGTGATCTTTCTGCTGATGATAGAACAGTAAAATCAACTCCAGCTGCAACACCATGTCCGGCGAATTGTAAAGGCAAGGGATGTAATTTATATGCCGATGCCAACGGAAATGGTACCTGTGATCTTTCCGCTGTTGATAAGAGTTTGACTTCTGATCCAAAGAAGGATGAGGTTACTTCTACTCTGATAACATTCAAGGACATAGCTAACCATTGGTCAAAAAGCTATGTAGAGAGGCTTGCAAACAGTAAAATACTCAGTGGTTATCCTGATGGAACAATTAAGCCCAACCTGGAAATAAACCGTATTGAAGCAGTTGTGCTTGCACTAAAAGCAGCAGGCATAAAGCCTGTACATAAGGATGGAGTTGATTTTGCAGATAAGGCATCCATTCCTTCCTGGTCTTTGGATTATATTGAGGCTGCTGTCCAGAATAAAATAATAACCTCAGATAAAACCATTCAGTTTAAACCGTTAGGTAAAATATCAAGACAGGAATTGGCGGTAATACTTGTTAAAGCATTCGAATTAGAGAGTAAAAGTGTTGAGGCTGCTAAATTTAAAGACATGGCAAATGTATCTGATAATGCTAAAAACTGCATTAGTATTGCTTCAGGTCTTAAAATAATTACCGGCTATCCTGATACCACGTTTAAGCCTAATAATAATGTTCTGCGTGCTGAAGCCTTTACTATGATTTCAAGGGCTTTAGACTTGAATGCAGATAAAATGTAAGAAGTTGAGAAGTTGTGGCGGTAATATTGCTGACCATGACTTCTCTTTTATTCTTATTATAATTCCTAATTCCTAATTTTAATTTCTATTTATTTTTATTTTGAGAGGTATATTTATGAATGGTAATGGATTTTTTTTGGGACTGGCTAATGGGACAGTTTGCCTGGCATACTGTTCACCTATGCTGGTCCCATATTTGCTAGCTGAAGGAAACAGCGTCAAGTTCAACTTTTTACATATGGGACAATTCCTGTTTGGAAGGCTTATAGGATATATATTGTTTGGTATCCTTTCTTGGACAGCATCGCAGGTGTTTTTGGGTAAATTCGAAGATAGCAGTATTATATTTGGCTTGTTATATATCGTATTTGCAGCAATGATGTTTTTTTATGGTCTATCCAACACTCACAAGAACTGTTCAGCAAAAAAAATGAACGGTTTTACTTCAAAACTTTCAGAGAAGCTTCCATTCTTGGTTCCATTTATATTCGGACTAATTACAGGTATAAACCTATGTCCTCCTATGCTGCTGGTATTTACAGAGTCAATGAGCATGAGCAGTATGATAAACAGTGTGTTATTTTTTATAACATTCTTTGTTGGCACAATGGTTTATTTTTTGCCGCTGCCGCTGTTAGGTGCCTTCTCCAACTTTATGCACCTTAAAACTATTGGAAAAATGGCTGCTGTGGTAATGAGTTTTTATTACTTGTACATTGGAATTATTACGATTGGAGGAGCGTTATAGCTTTATGAATAAGATTCTAACCAATCAAAAGAATATTTCACCAACTTTGAAATTTGATTTAAAAAAATGCCTTCTAACCTTCCTAACTGCTATTATTTCCATGGTGGTACTTATTTGGGATTTGAATATAGTTAGCCTGGGACTTACAAGGTCATCGTCAATAATCAGTGTTTGGGTGTTTTTTATTTTTATCTTTGTAATGATGATAAAAACTGGTCAAGCGTATAAATACAGAAGCATTGCGTTTTTTTGTATGAGTATCTTGTTTACGGCCGGATTCATATTAAATTTCATTCATTTTATAAAAAACGGTTTATCAAGTACCAATGGTAGTTTTATCAGAATTGATGATATAGTACAAGCTTTAATCCATACAATGAACTTACCTGGAAAATCCAAAGGTTTACTCTTTTTTGTTTTTATATTCCTTCTCATTTGGGGAGGTGTAATACTTGCATTCGGAAGAGGTTTTTGCAGTTGGATATGTCCGGTTGGGGGAATGGACGACAGGTTTTCGTGCCTTACTAAGAATCCATATTTAAAAAACATTGATAAAAAGTGGCTCAATTTACCCATTGCAATCTTGATAGTAATAGCACTGCTTTTGTTCGGAAAGGTAATTCCAACATCACACTGTGCTAAAGACTGTCCGTCAAAAAACATTCTACATGCTGCAGCACTTCCGATTAATTCATTTTGGGGTATACTGGTCGTGTTAATTATTGTTTTTATTGCATTTTGTATAATCATGCCTGTGCTGACCGGAAAAAGGACAATGTGTTCCTTTATATGTCCTTTAGGAAGGATTCAATCCTTATTATCCAAGATCGGTTTGATAAGACTTGAAATAGACAAGGATAAATGCACTAACTGTAAACAATGTGTTAATGCATGTACCAGCTTCGGAGTAGCAGAATCTGAGAAAGATGGGTTAAAGATTAACGGACTATGCACCAAGTGCATGAAGTGCCATGGTAATTGCCCGTCTTCTGCTATTTCTCTAAAGATACAGGATGAAAAAATAGCGGAATTGTATTTTATTTATCCAGCTTTCATGTTCATGGTTATTTTTGGGAGTAGGATGATGGCAAATTCAATATACGGCATACTGAGTTTGTTTAATGTCTAGGAATTGGAGGTAAAGAGATGAGAAGAAGAATTAACCTTTTTATATTATTATTTGTTATTCTATCTATAATAGCGATAGCAGGGATGGCTTATGCGGCCGCTAAATGTCCCCTAGAGCTTGAGAATGATCCATATCCGGGAAAATGCGGACTGTATGTGGATGATGACGGAGATAAGATTTGTGATTTATCTCAGAAAGCACCAGCTAAAAAGGAACAATCACCTACACCGCAACCCACCAAAGCAGCAGTGGTTCCTGCTGCTTCAAAGAGCAACACGAATTTGCCATCAACAGCTGCCAAAAACACACCAATTACATCAAAAGCTTTGGCAAAAGCAACACCTGTAAAAAATGCCGGAACAGTTGAGGCATCGGAAAACAGCGGTACAAAAAAATCCGGGACAAATGAAAAAGCAACTAAACAGCAAGAAGCATCGGAAAAACCTTCAGAAAAACCTTCAGAAAAACCTTCAGATAGATCAACAGAGGCAGGATCTACAAAAGTGACTCAGGTGCCCCTAGTAAGCAAAAAACCTGGAGATAATAATGGTATAGAAGAAAATGCGGTATCGCCAAAGCCGGGAGCTATACCTGGAAGTACAACACCAATTGAGGCTATAGATCAAAACCAGGAAAAAGAGAATGTAACCAATAGTAAAAATTTTTTAAGCAGCTACTTTGAAAGCATGTTTAGCACAAGAAATCTTATCACATTGATACTTTTATTTATTGCATCAGCGTGTTTGTTTTTACAGTTAAAATGGAGGAACTTCAGATGGTTAAGGTATGTTCTCCTTTTAGGAGGCTTAATATATCTTGGGTTTATCACTGGAGGATGCCCTTCACCCATAGGTTCTGTACAGCAAATTCCAATATTCTTTTCCATGATTGTGCAAGGAAAAGGTCTAGATTGGGTTGTGGTTTTTATAACTCCCATAGTGTTTGCCATCTTTTTTGGAAGGATTTATTGTGGAGGTGTATGTCCATTTGGTGCCATTCAGGAATTTGTTCATAAGGCAGGTCAAAAGCTTAAGCTCAGCACTGGAGTAAAACCTGAAATAGACAGGACACTGAAGCATTTCAGGTACGTAACACTTATCGGCCTTGTGGCTTTAGCAATCATAACGGGCACTGCCTGGTTATGTAAATTTGACCCATTCAAATCTCTGTTTAACTTTAACTGGGGCGTCATAACTTTGATTGCTTCACTTGTATTACTTATTTCTTCATTTATAATATCTAGGCCTTATTGCAGATATATTTGTCCTTATGGAATAATACTGGCATTAGTGTCAAAGGTGGCACTCGTTTTTAAGATGAACAAGCTTATTACATGGTGCAAGAAGTGTACAGTCTGTGAAAAGTCTTGTCCTACAGGGGCAATCAGCAATGGAACTATAAATGAAGCAGAGTGTATAAGATGCGGTAAATGTGTAGATGTATGTCCTTTCAAAGAACATAGCAACAAGGATAGTAATAAGAAGAATGAAGAGAGGGTTCGTGCAAGTTAAGTCAACACATAAGAGGAATTTATAGCAGAAGTTATTTTTTGATGATGACTATAAGTCTTTAATCGCTGAAAAAGGGTTGTTGCAAAATGTCTTTTAAACACATCATAACGTAATCAGTGTTTTACAATTCGTACAATATGATGTGATTATTTATAGTTTTGCAACAACCCTTTTTATTACTTTAAGTACGGTCGGTTCTCCATCTACTTATGGCTGATATACCTCTCCGCCATTATACCTGCAATGGTTCCATCGCCTACGGCTGTGGATATTTGACGGATTTCCTTGTCTCTGATATCTCCGGCAGCAAATACACCCGGTATATTGGTGGCCATGCTATTATCAGTAATAATGTAACCGTATTCCGATATGTTAAGCACATCTTTAAATAGAGATGTATTTGGCTCCATACCTATATACACGAATATTCCATCCGTATCCATCTCTTTACGTTCTCCATTTTCCTTGTTATAAAGGACAACCTTTTGAACAAAGTTTTCACCGGAGACTTCCTTGATTTCAGTATTCCATAGCACATTTATCTGAGGATTTTTCATCAATTCGTCAATTGATGAGCGGGAAGCTTTAAACTCAGTTGACCTGTTTATCACCGTAATGCTTTTTGCATATCTAGTGAGGAACAACGATTCTTCAACTGCTGAAGTTCCCCTCCCACAACTATTACATTGGCATCTGTATAAAGTGCACCGTCACAAGTCGCACAGTAGTGTATTCCACGGCCTCTATACTCTCGTTCGCTTTCAACCGGGAGTTTTCTGGGCTCTGCACCGGTAGCAATTATTATGGACTTGGCATAATAATCATTTGTTTCGGTTTGTATATATTTTTCATCGCCTGTAAGGTTAATACTCTTTATGCTTTGCATATCGTCAATTTGTGAACCAAAGTCTAAAGCTTGCTTTTTCATATTTTCCATAAGGTCAATACCGCGTATTACGCCGTTTGTACCCGGATAATTGGATATATGATAGGTTGAAGCCACTTGACCTCCGGGAAGACTTGAGTCTACTACTATAGTGTGAAGTTTGCTTCTGGAAGCATAAATAGCTGCAGTAAGACCAGCAGGCCCTGCACCTATAATCAGTACATCGCAGTGTACTATAGTGCGTTCTTTAGAATCGCAGGTTTTTTCCAGAACATTTTCTATAGCCTCTTTGAATTCGGGAAAGCTGATATAACCATTAAGTCGTGAACATACTTCCCTTCCTTCCTTGAAAAATATTATGGTAGGGCTTGATTTCACAGAATACTTCTCTGCAAGCTGCCTGTTGTGAGGCCTGAATACCTTGACAAACTTTAATTGTTCCGCTAGTGTTACGGCAGACCGTTCAAATATCTGAGAGAACTTGGTACAGGGAAGACAGTCATCTGAATAAAAATAAGCTACAACAGGTACCTGACTCTTGGATATAACTTCTTCAAAGTTTGTGGAATCGCATACTGTATAAAATTCTGACATTTTCTTTAAACCTCCATTCATAATATGTTCTGATTATAAGATTAACTATATTAAAAGTGTTGATAAATACTTAAAGATTTATTTTTTCCAATTACTTTAATATATATCAATAACATACCACATTATGGTTTGTTTTAAAAATAATTTGTTGGGAAATTTTTGTATGGTCGAATTTACTTAAATAAAAACATGTTGATATTGCATAAAATAAAATATATAATTTAGGAAAATTATATGTTTGGGATATACCCATAGGGGGTATAAATATATTAACATGATTAAAGGAGGAATTTATTATGAATATTACAGTTTATTCGACCCCAACATGTCCCTGGTGTACAAGAGTGAAGGATTACCTGAAATATAAGGAAGTTGGTTTTAAAGAAGTTGATGTGTCAAAAGATCGTGAGTCAGCGATGGAAATGATTAATAAATCCGGACAAAGAGGTGTACCAGTAATTGATATTGATGGCAACATTATTGTAGGCTTTGATCAGGCAGCTATTGATAACCTCCTAAAGTAATTACAATCAAAGATGCGATTTACTGTTAAATAAACAAATTTACGTGGCTTTTATGGTACTTTCAAAAAAGCCACGTGAATTTAATATTATAGTAATCACTTTTTTGATACTCTTTTAAAACTTCTTCTTTTTCCAGGCTCAACTATTTTACCTTCATACAATGTTTTTTCCGATATGTTTATCTTTAAGGTATTCCTATAAATTTTAATTGTCGCAACTTCTTTAGGAGAAACGATAGATACAGCCATACCGCTATTTCCCGCCCGTCCTGTCCTGCCAACCCTATGTACATAAGCTTTAGGATCCTCAGGAACATTGAGATTGAAAACATGGGTAATACCGCTGATGTCCAGTCCTCTTGCAGCAATGTCGGATGCCAGTAATATAGGTACTTTACCGGATTTAAAGTCATCCAATGCCTTTTTTCTGTCAAGCTTTATGTTTGCACCATGTATGGCATGAACACTAAACTTGTGATATAAAAGCTTTGATAATATAATTTCTATTTCGTCGCTTTTTCCTGCAAAAATAATTGCACGCTCAGGGTTTATAGTCCTTAAAAGCTTTCTTAGCGTATCAATTTTATCTCTTTCTTCAGCTACAAAATATATATGCTCAATTGTTTCAGGTACCGCAATTACTTCCTCTATTTCTATATATATAGGCTCTTTCATAATTTCTTCAGCCTTTTTTACTGTTTGGACAGATATGGTAGCAGAAAACATCAAAATCTGCCTTTCTTTTAATGTGGTTTTGATGATGGCTTTGACATCTTCACAGGTGTTTTCCAGCATGAGCCTGTCTGCTTCATCAATTATTATGGACTTTACTGTATGTGCGGTAATTTTTTTCTTTCTTATTAGCTCAAGAATACGTCCGGCAGAGCCGACAATAATCTGGGGCTTTTCCTTAAGCTTGGTTATTTGCCTGTCTATATTCACATTTCCTATAATAAGTGCAGATCTGGCTTTTATATCTGAATTTTGGCTAAAAATTCTATCTGCTTATGAACTTGAGCCGCAAGCTCATGTGTAGGAACAAGAATAATTGTATGCAGATCATTGCTCTCTTTTAGCTTCTCAAATATGGGGATCAAATATGCCAAAGTCTTTCCGGTGCCGGTCTGGGATCGTACAATCAAATCCTTGTTTTTAAGGATATCAGGAATAACCCTTCTTTGAACATCTGTAGGAACGGTTATGTTTTGTTTTTTTAGTGCTGTGGCTATGGATTCTTCCATATTCAAGCTTTTTAATAATTCAATCACGTAAGTCTCCTTTTAGTAATATTTTAGTCATTACTTAATATTAAAAAGATTAATCATAATCATTATTTAAATTACTTTCAAATTACATTTTCTTATTATTATTAATTCTTTCCACCAACTCGTTAAGATATGCCCATCGCTCTATTTTCTCCTCAAGCTGCTTTTCCAGTGCTTCCTTTTCAGAAAGAAGGGATGGAAGCAATTCAAAATTACTGGATGCTTCATCTATCTTAACAGTTATATTTTTTAAAGCTTCTTCCAGGCTGGCAATTTTCTCATCAATCTCTTCAAATTCCTTTTGTTCTTTAAAAGTGAGCTTAAGTGGCTTGTCTTTTGTAGTTTCATTGGAGTTTTTTTCTTTGCTTTTTTCAGTGTCATGGCTGCTGCTTTTTGTCTGAGCCTCAAACTCCTTCCTACAGCTTTGATAATCGGAATAATTGCCTGAATATTGCTTAACCAGACCATTGCCCTCAAAAGCAAAAATACTATTCACTATGCGGTCAAGAAAGTATCTGTCATGTGATACCGTAATAACTGCTCCGGGAAATTCGTCAAGATAACTTTCCAAAATTGTTAGGGTCTGAATATCCAGGTCATTTGTAGGCTCGTCTAAAATAAGAATATTTGGCTCAGACATTAGTATGTTGAGCAAATACAACCTCCTCTTTTCTCCACCTGAAAGCTTTGAAATAGGAGTCCATTGTACACTTGGAGGAAAAAGAAATGTTTCAAGCATCTGGGATGCAGAAATTTTTCCTTCTTTTGTTGTAACATATTCAGCAGTTTGCCTGATATAATCGATGACTCTGAGGCTGTGATCCATTTCCTCGTTCTCCTGGGAGAAAAAGCCTATTTTAACTGTTTCACCATAGTCAATATTACCACTGTCGGGCTCTAGCCTGTTGGCTATAATTTTTACAAGTGTGGTTTTACCCATTCCATTTGGACCTATTATACCTATTCTGTCATCTCTTCTTAAAATGTAACTGAAGCAATTTATAAGATTAATACCGGAATAACCTTTGCATATGTTTTCCATCTCGATTATTTTTCTTCCCAGTCGTGAAGAACCAACCATAATTTCAACACTGTCGGAAGATACTATTCCTTGCTGATCCTGCAGCTTTTCAAATCTCTCTATGCGGGCTTTTTGCTTAGTTGAACGTGCCTTGGCACCTCTTCTTATCCATTCCAATTCCTTGCGCAAAAGGCTTTGACGCTTTCGTTCGGAAGCCTGGAGCAGCTCTTCCCTTTCTGCTTTAAGCTCTAAAAACTTGCTATAATTGGCTTCATAGCTGTAGAGCTTGCCGCTATCAAGCTCTATAACCCTGTTGGCTACCCTATCAAGAAAATACCTGTCATGGGTAATCATCAGCAGAGCACCTTTTCTATTGTTAAGAAAGTTCTCAAGCCAATCAACGGTATCGTTATCCAAGTGATTGGTAGGCTCGTCAAGAATGATGAGATCAACAGGATTAATCAGAACCCTCGCAAGTGCCACTCTCTTTCTCTGACCTCCAGACAGAGTACCTGCATCAGCCTCAAAATCATTTATACCGAGCTTGGTGAGAATTGTCTTAGCTTCACTCTCAATATCCCAGGCTCCTAATGAGTCCATATTCTGGGTCAGTGACAAAAGGTGTTTTTCCAGTTGGGCATCCGGATTTTCATTAAATTTGTGAAGGGCATACTCGTATTCACTAAGAAGTTTCATAACCGGCGTATCACCTTCAAAAACCTGACTTAATACAGTCATTCCATTTTTAAGTACCGGATTTTGCGGCAGGTACCCGATACGCACGCTGTTTCCTTTTATAATTCTACCTGTATCTGATGTTTCAACACCAGCGATAACCTTTAAAAGAGTTGACTTGCCAACTCCATTGATCCCGATAAGGCCTATTTTCTCGCCATCGCTTATACCCAATGATATATCGTTAAACAAAATCTTTTCGCTATAGCTTTTTGAAATTCCTTCTGCTGACAGTATATTCATGAAATCGTCCCTTTTTCTAAACTTAATATGAGGAATGACTAAAATACTACTTCCACTTTTAAGCGAGTGTTGACGTGTTAAGTCAACGCATAAGCCAAATCTATAGCGGAAGTTATATTTTAGTTATTACTAATTATAACAGACTTCTTGGGAGTATCGCTATATAAATTACTGATTCTATATGGAAATATACAACTTTAAGATATAGTAAAAGATTTTCTTGATATAAAAAGATATTTTCTTATTATGTACACCAAACAGTATGACGATATATATTTTGATGTCTAGGAAATTATGGTGAATGATACACCACAACTTCTCACGACAACCATCAACGTTGCAAAATCCTAAGAGATTTTGTTTCGTACTTATGGTGTATAATTCTTGTAAACATTGTAGATTCAATTCATCTATATAAAATTATCCATTAACATTATGAAGGAGTTCAATAATGCAGAAAAATAACCATTATTTTAAAGGTTTTGAATCTAGTGAAAAGACCAATCAGATAGCTTCATTAATATTCGGGATATGTACTATTTTTGGAGTTATTTTATATTTTGTTTTGAGAACGATTGATCAAGGGTATATATCGAGTCGTGTAGTAATTGTATGCACGGCTATGGGAATATTTGCAGTACTGCCGTACGTTTTAAGCAAAATAACCGTTAGACAATCTCTTATAACACATATAAATGCTGTAATTTTTTCATCCACATATGTAATTTTGATTTTAGGTGATAGAGAAGCATCCAATTTAACCTTATGGAGTTCCATATTCGTTCTTGTAATACTATCCTTAATGTATTCCAATCGCATTGTTCTATCAATAGTATCTTTAACATCTTTGAGTTTATTTGCATTCATTTCTTTTCAAGAACCAGATGAAGCAGTTAAACTTAATATTGCAGACCATTTAGGAAGAATTGGCATATTAAGCATGGTAATAGCAGTTGCATTTTATATAAATTATCTGCTAAGACAAAGGTTGTATGATAATGATAAGAAGCTTAATGAAATGTCGCTTCAAAGAGATGAAATAGAAGCACTTTATGAGGAGATAACTGCTACAGAGGAGGAGCTCAGGGATAAATATGATGAACTGGTAAATTATCAGGAAAGCCTTAGACAAAGTGAAGATAGATATAAAAAAATATTTGAAGCAAGTAACGAAGCACTTTTTGAATGGGATTTGGACAGCAATAAAAAGTTTTTATCGGAAAACTGGTTTTCGATATTTGATCTAGATACTGAAGGAGAGTTTCTTATTGAGGAGTGGTTTGCAAAAATTCATCCTGAGGATTTATCTTCAGTGTTTAAAAATATTGAAAGATTAAAGAAAGGCGAAATAAGTATTTATGAAACAGAGTTCCGGTATCAGAACGTCCAAAGAGAGTATAATTGGTTTAGCTCCAAGTTTGTTGGAATTAGTAACAACAAGGGGGATACAACAAACCTGTTAGGAGCATTTATAAACATTCATGAAAAAAAGACTCAACAGGATGAACTGGTTTTTATTGCTTCACATGATGTATTGACAGGGCTTCCAAATAAAATATGGTTTATCGATTATTTTTCAAGCCTTTTGAAAGAAAATAAATCAGGATTTCTAATACTTATGGACATAGATAATTTTAAATATATTAATGATGTATTCGGCCATCCTGTGGGAGATATAGTGCTAAGACTACTATCAAATAATATAAAAAAGCAGGGAAATGATTTTACTATTGCCAAGTTTGGCGGAGACGAATTCATTTGCTGCATTTCAGGAGGAGAAAGGAATTTTAAGGAGGCATATGACAACATACTGGAAATAGTAAATACCCCTATACAGTACAAAGATCAGGAATTTATATTGGGTATAAGCTCAGGTGTTGTTGAATTCAATAACAATGCTCAGGATGTTCATGATTATATTAAAAAAGCAGAAATAGCAATGTATAAAGCTAAAGAGCTTGGTAAAAACAACTGGGTTATATTTGATGAAAAAATGAATGAGCAGGTTATAAGGACATCCAAGTTGGAAAATGGATTGAAAAACGCATTGCATTCTCATGAGTTTATGGTATATTACCAGCCCCAGTATCTGATAAAGGGCAAAAAGCTTTTTGGTTATGAAGCCCTGATTCGCTGGTATAACCCTGAATTTGGATTTGTAACCCCTGACTCGTTTATAGGGTTGGCTGAAACAACAGGTATTATTAATGATATAGGATATTTTGTCATTAATGAGGCGTGTAAATTTATTCTAGAATTGGATGAAAGGGGTTGGAAGGATATTACCATATCCGTTAATGTTTCGCCTATTCAACTATCAAATCAGATGTTTGAGGATAAAGTCATGAATATTATTGAGTATTACGGTATAAGACCTGAGAGACTATGTTTTGAGGTTACTGAGACAGCAGTAATGCAGTCTTTTAAGGATAATGTGGACAAATTGGCACGACTTAGGAAAAAAGGATTTAAGATATCATTGGATGACTTTGGTACAGGTTATTCATCATTGAGCTATCTAAAATCTATTCCTGTAAGCGAGGTTAAGATTGACAGATCGTTTATAAATGATATATGTAAAAAGGACGAGATGAATGTTAAGCTTGTAAGAGCTATAATTGAAATTTCCCATGATTTCGGGTTCAAGGTTGTGGCAGAAGGAGTAGAGGAAAATTCTCAGCTTGATATGCTGGCCGGTATGAACTGTGACATGGTGCAGGGCTATCTTTTCAGCAAGCCTGTACCATCGGAAGAGGCACTTAGGATATCGGATAATTGCATGCAGGGTGTATAATCTAAAAATAATAAAAATCAGCTTACTGGGTTAAAAATCAGTAGGCTGATTTTCTATTGTCCGGGAAATTATAGTAAATTCTACACTATATGATTATGTTCATTAAAGTTATTGACAATTATATCGGCTGCCGTTATAATATAGTTATATCGGGTGACGGTATAACGCAACACGAAATAACGGAGGCAGATATAATGGGGGACAGAGAGAGCATAGTTTTAACAGAAGCAGTATACTATATACTTTTATCACTTTATAAACCGATGCATGGATATGGAATAATGCAAAATGTTATGGAACTAAGTGAGGGAAGAGTTAATCTGGCAGCAGGCACGCTATATGGTGCAATCAACACTTTGCTTGATAAAGGTTTTATAAAAGCACTTTCTGGAGACGTTAATTCCCGAAAAAAGGAATATGAAATTACCCAAATTGGAAAAGAAATTGTTAAAAATGAAATTGAAAGGCTTCGGGAGCTGGTTAGAAATGGAGAAAGAATTACTGGGGGGAAGGTTAATGAAACGTAAAATAATTAAATTTTTTTTCGCATGGGATTTTGAGAAAGAGGAAAAATGGCTCAATGAAATGTCAGCAAAAGGATTGCAGCTTGTTTCAGTTGGCTTTTGTACATATGTCTTTGAGGAATGTGAATCAGGGGAATATACATATAAATTAGAGTTGTTGGAAAACCTGCCTTCAAACTACCAAAGTACGTCTTATATTCAGTTTCTTGAGGAAACTGGGGCGGAATATATTGGTTCGGTATTTCGCTGGGTGTATTTTAGGAAAAAAGCCGTTAACGGAACATTTGAAATATACTCTGATATTGAATCCAAAATCAAGCATTATAAGAGAATTATTACTTTGTTTTCGGGTGTAACGCCAATATGTATATTTCCCACCATTATGAATTGGAGTCGTTTTTCTGAAGAACCTGATCCATCGCGACTTATTCTATCTAGTATTACTACATTGTTGGCTATTTTGCTTGTGTTTGGAATATTCAAAATATCAAGACGAATTAATATGCTTAAAAAAGAAAAATTAATTAGAGAATAAATATTACATTAGCAATTATATTAAGGCATGAATGTAAAATTACCATGTATTATGCACCATAATTATTGAGACATTAAAAAGCCAGCTTCCCTGATATGCTTAATTATGTATAATCAGGCAGCTGGCTTTTAATAAATTAAAAGTGTTAATAATTACTCAACACCTGGTATTTCTACTATAGGACTAATATCGTTCTCGTAGTTGATTTCTTTGAAGCCAAAGCCGAAGAGCTTGAAGAAATCACTACGATATCCTTCAAGGTCTGAAAGAGAATGTATATTCTCTGTAGTGATTTTTTCCCAAGCAGGTACGATACCTTCCTGGACATCACCTCTCATTTCCCAATCATCAATACGAATTCTGCCTTCACTGTCAAGTTCCAACGAATCGGAATAAAGACGTTCTGCAAAGAGGCGGGATGCTTGTTCTATGCATCCTTCATGGAGCCCTTTTTCCTTCATAATCTTATAAAGAATTGATATATATAGAGGAACTACAGGTATGGCTGAGCTGGCTTGTGTAACCAGTGCCTTATTTACCGAAACATAGGCTTTACCGTGAACCTCTTTAAGCTGAGCAGTTATTGCTTTTGATGAATTCTCAAGGTGCTCCTTTGCTTTACCTATTGTACCATTAGTATATATAGCATGTGTCAATTTGGGGCCGATATATGAAAAGGCAACTGTTTTAAAGCCATTTTCAAGAACTCCGGCACTCTTGAGTGCTTGAATCCACATTTCCCAATCTTCACCGCCCATAACTGCTACAGTGTCTTTTATTTCATCTTCGCTGGCAGGTTGTATTGTAACTTCAGATACAACGCCACTGTGAAAATCTATTGTTTTATTGGTATATGGATTACCCGTAGGTTTAATAACGGAATTATGGGTAACTCCTGTTTTGGGATGTGTACGTCTTGGGGAAGCTAGGCTGTAAACAACCATATCAACTTTGCCAAGATCTTTTTTTATTATATCGATTGTTTTATTTTTTATTTCATCAGAAAATGCATCACCGTTTATGTTTCTTGAGTAAAGCCCGGCTTCTTTAGCCTTTTTATCAAAAGCAGCCGTATTATACCATCCTGCTGATGCTGTTTTGGCCTCAGAAGCAGGTTTTTCAAAGAAGATACCAATGGTTGCAGCACCAGAGCCAAAAGCTGCTGCAATTCTTGAAGCCAGACCATAGCCTGTGGAGGCACCTATTACCAATACTTTTTTAGGGCCATTAATTGATCCCTTGCTCTTTATATAATCAATCTGCTCCTGAACATGTACTGCACAGCCTTCAGGGTGTGCAGTAGTACATATAAAGCCCCTGGTTTTTGGTTTTATAATCATTTTATGCTCCTTTCAAACAAATAAATATCCTTTAGGTGATTTCTAAAAATAGCCAGTCAACTGGAGATTTCAAAAATATATATTTTAATACTCTCCACCATAAAAATTGACTAAGGAAATTTTTGAAATCTCCTTAGTAATTATATGGTGTTTTAAAAAATTTTACAATGCCCTTATTCCTGTTCTATTAAATTAAGCATTTTAACAGTTGCTTTAATGGAAGATGCTGTTTGGTCGGAATCAAGTCCCCTTGTTTTAAACTCCCTATCTTTGAACCAGGTTATAACCGTTTCAACCAAAGCGTTTGTTTTTCCTCCGGGCGGTATTGTAACTATATAATCCACCAATGTTGGAAGAGTCTTTCCAAGGCATGTATAAATTTTACTAAGTGCTTTCATGAATGCATCGTACTGACCATCACCAGTTGCGGTTTCTTCGTAAACTACATCATCGATCTCGATTTTAAGGGTAGCAACAGGGCTTAAGTTCTGTGCATGGCATATATAATAATTTATTAACTTTACCTTTTCAGTAAGATAATCGCTTTTTAATACATCGGATACTATAAATGGCAAATCCTCAGTTGTTATACTTTCCTTTTTATCTCCAAGTTCAACAATCTTTTGTGTTACACGTGCTATCGCATCACTTTCAAGGAAAATACCAAGCTCTTCGAGATTCTTAAGGATACTTGCTTTACCGGAGGTTTTTCCAAGGGCATACTTTCTCAAACGGCCGAATCGTTCAGGTACCAGCTTGTTAAAGTAGAGATTTCCCTTTTTGTCACCATCTGCATGAACTCCGCAGGTCTGAGTAAATACATATTCACCTATTATAGGCTTGTTAACAGGAATCCTTATACCTGAGAATGCTTCTATCAATTTACTTATGGAATTCAGCTTTGTTTCATCTACACTGGTTTCAAAATCATTTAAGTGATCGTTTATTACTCCAACTATACTTGATAATGGAGTATTCCCTGCTCTTTCGCCAAGCCCGTTTACAGCAGTGTGAATACCTGAGAAGCCGGCTTTTATGGCCATAAATGAGTTGGCAACTGCCATATCGTAATCATTATGCCCATGGAAATCAAATTTTATTTTCGGATATTTATCCACCATTTTTTTGCATAGCTCAAAGGTTTGATTGGGATTCAATATACCCAGTGTATCTGGAAGCATGAATCTCATTACCGGCAGTTCCTTTAGATTGTCTACCAGGAAAAACACATAGTCCGGTGAATTTATCATTCCATTTGACCAATCTTCAAGATATACATTTACTTTTATATTTTTCTGGACAGCGTAATCAATAACAAACTTGATGTCCTCAAGATGCTGCTCTGGTGTTTTGCGAAGCTGGTTGGTTACGTGATTTAAAGACCCCTTGCATAAAAGGTTCATAACCCTCGCACCTGATGATACTATCCAGTCAACAGATCTGGTCTTATCGGCGAATCCAAGCACTTCTACCTTATCGAGACAGCCCCACTTCTGACACATTGAAGATATGGCCTGTACAGAAGCCAATTCTCCTGTAGATACATTAGCTGAAGCTACTTCTATCCTGTCCACTTTGACATCCTCCAACAATGTCTTTGCTATGGTCAGCTTTTCATGCTGAGTGTAGGCAAGACCAGGGGTTTGTTCCCCATCTCTTAAGGTCGTATCCATAATTTCAATTCTCATACAATTCATACCTCCATTCAAATTTAAGAATCAAGAATTTATTTTCTCGTCAGTATTTTCCTAGGCATAAATAAAGGCCTTCGCCCTATAACAGGACGAAAGCCTAAAATTTCGTTAACCACCTGATACAACATACAAACATATGCGTTCCTTTTAACGGTAGAAATCCGTCAGCACCTACTGATATTCGGCCTGAAGCTCAAGGAGGATATTCAACACTTACATACTAAGACCGGGCTCCCACCATTCCCAGCTCGCTGTGCTTTTTTGAAAGTATCTACTGTTCCTGTCATTGCATTTACTTTGTAAAAACTACAATAACTTTATTAAAAGTGTTAATACAAAAAGTTATATTGATAAATATTTTACTACAATATTGATGATTTAGTCAACAAATTTTAGAAATTTTTGTACGGCATTCATCAACTCACCCATTACTTTCTCTTTATCGTCAGAGTCTATGGCATCTTTCATACATTCATTTGAGTATACCTCAAGAACCATTCCACCGACCTTGTTTATTGCAGATCTTACAGCAGCTATTTGCGTCAGTATATCCACGCAATTTTTTTCTTCATCAATCATTCTTTGGATGCCTTTAACCTGGCCTTCAATTTTGTTTAAACGTTTTCTTACATCTTGCTTATATTCTAAACAGCTCTTATTTTCACTCATAAAAACCTCCTATACCCTTATGGGGTACAGGAGTATTATATATTATTTATTCTAACGATACAAGGCTTTTTAATGCTTTATACCATAGAATAGAAGAGATAAATCTATTATATTTAACGCTTTTAATCTAAATTATTGTTGCTGTTGATTCTGGGACTGGTTTTGCTGCCCCTGCTGTCCTTGCTGCCCTTGTTTATTCATTCCTGTTAATATCTGAGGAATCTTATCCATAAGTTGTGAACCGGTATTGGCAGTGTTAACAGGTATAACTGAAACATTGTCCTTATCTATAAGCAAAACTGCATCTGTGCTAAGTCTTGCACCAAGGCCTAGAGCACCGCCTGCCATATTGGATGATAAACCGCCTTGTTGATTATTTGCATTACCTGCCTGATTTTTTCCTGCTGTATTACCGGTTCCATAACCTAATGTTACAGATATTACAGGAATAAATGTTTTATCCCCATAGTTGACAGGTTTTCCGATTAAGCCTTCATTTTGAGTAAAGTTCTCCAAGTTTGAGAAAAGCGTATCTACATTCTGTGTTAATGATGAATTGATATCCATAGAAAATCCTCCTGTAATCTTGATTTTGTTATATGTGCAAGTATTTCCTGTGCTGCTGGTTTTATATCTGAGTTTGAAGCAAATACCATTATGATTATCACAACAAAGTCATATTTAGGGCAATATCATTAAGAGCGTAAATAACTTAAAAGTGCTGTACCGACATTTATTCTTGCGGAAGCGTCTACATAAATATAGTCCCTAATCGCTGTAAAATCTGGCCAATGCCTTACTGATGCTATATCAGTCAAGTTTGAAATAGCACCCAAGAATCCTGTTGCTACACCTGTAGAAAATGGATCTCTAAAGCCATAATATGCGTTAATAACTAATTCTTGGGGATTGACTTGCTTTATTAGCTGAGTGTTCAGACTCTTTTTTTTACTTCTTAGTGTTTTGGAGAGCAATTCCTTATTTAGAATAATTATTGTCAATACCGGTGCGGTATTAACAATCTCCAGTACGGCTTTAAATAAAGGTGGAAGCCAAAACAATGTCATATACATATTTGATTCTTCTGTATCAAATATAAATCTTGCTTTTAGTGATATTGTGAATAGCATAATTATAAAAAGAGCTATTATGCCTAAAATAATGACTGTGATAATCATGATTGAACACTCCAATTCAAGTACCAGATTTTGTCATATAGCAATGAAAAGTTGTTAATCTTTACATTTATCTATGATGTATATATTATTTGTAGTGTTTTATCATTTTATTATTGTAAAAAGTTTGTAATTATCTGATAAATGGTAAATCTATTACATTTATCTGTTGCATATTCCATTGGCTATTTGATCTGCCAAATGCAAGATTATTAACACTTTAAAATTTTTCAAATGCTGAAACTGAATGTTAATTTTCATAAAAATGTTGGAATATTTAATCATGGATTAATTTAAAATACTGTGAATCGGGAGGATTTTATATGATAGAAGCGGGAAGCAAAGTAGAAGATTTTACACTTAAGGATGAGCAGGGAAATGATATAAGTTTGGCTGATTTTAAAGGTAAGAAGGTTGTATTGTACTTTTATCCCAAGGATAATACCCCAGGGTGTACAAAGCAGGCATGCAGCTTTAGAGATGTATATGACGATATTTTGGAAACAGGTGCTGTTATTATAGGTATTAGTCCGGACAAGCCTGCATCTCATAAAAAGTTCAAGGAAAAATTCAATTTGCCTTTTTATCTTTTATGTGATGAAGATCATAAAGTGGCAGAAATCTTTGGAGCTTGGGGAGAAAAGAAGATGTATGGAAAGACATATATGGGAATAATTAGGTCTACATTTATTATAGATGAGGATATGAGTGTTATAAAGGTTTATCCCAAGGTAACACCTGAAGGTCATGGCGAGGAGATACTAGATTTCATTAAGAGATAAGAGATAAAGAACGATAATATATTGAGGAATGATTGAGCTTTTAATGTTGCAGTTATATATAGTGTGAGCTGAATTATAGAAAAAGGAATATTCAATAAAGGTGGGAATTAAATGAACAAATTCTATGAAGAATTTTTAAAGCATCTGGAAAACGAGGAAAGATATGCCTGTTTAGATTATGCCGTTTCCAAACTTTCAACGGGTGAGCTGGATGTAGTAACTCTCTACGAAGAAATTGTTGGTCCAGCCCTAAATAGCATAGAATGCAATTTAGAAGATAAAAGCTTATGCATCTGGAGGGAGCATGTAAGAAGCTCAATTGTAAGGACGGTTATTGAGAACTGTTATACCTATGTTATCAAGGAGCAAGCAGAGAAAAGAATCAGGGAAGCAGCCGGTATAGCAGTTGTTATTTGCCCAGACGGCGAATATCATGAGATTGGTGCAAGGATTGTAGCTGACTTTTTTACAATATGTGGTTTTGATACTACATTTGTTGGTAGTAGTACTCCAAAGGAAGAGTTCATAAATATTTTGGAATATTTGAAGCCGGATTTTATTGCAGTAAGTGTTACAAATTATTATAACCTTGTTTCGGCACATAAAACAATAAAGGATATCAGAACCAGGTATAAAGGCAATTTAAAAATACTTGCAGGTGGGAATGCGTTTTCAAAAAACCCCAACGCTTATAAAGAAATGGGTGCGGACAAATACGTCCGAACTTTTGATGAAATTCGCGATTACATTGGGGGAGGAAGATAATATGGTATTTTCTGCGAAGGTAGCAATGAGGTTTTTAAAGTCAGGTAAAAGCCAGACAATTTTTATAGCTTTGGGAATAGCTATAGGTGTTTCTGTACAAATCTTTATAGGCCTATTGATTCAAGGTTTGCAGCAAAGTCTTGTAAATAAGACAATAGGCAATTCATCTCAGATTACTGTTACATCAATGAAGGATGATAAGCTTATTGGAAATTGGGAAGATATAGTTGATAAAATCAGTTCGGAAAAAAGAATTGAAAAGATATCGGTTGCAGCTGATTCTTCGGGCTTCGTCAGACATGATGGAAAAAGTGAGCCTGTTTTGGTAAGGGGTTTTTTGCCTGATAAGGCAGATGGAATTTATAATATCAAGGAAAATATTATTGAAGGTGAAGCTTTAAATGGCGACGGACAAGTACTTATAGGAAAAGAGTTCAGGGACAAGCTGGAGTTGAAACTGGGAGATGAAATTGAAATAGTCAATTTTGAAGGTAAAAAATCTACCCTCAAGGTTAAAGGCTTTTATGATCTGAAGGTTTCTTCAATAAATAAGAGTTGGCTGATAGTTAACTTGAAAACATCCCAGGATATTTTCGGATTTCAGAACAAGGTAACAGGAATTGAGATGCAGGTTGCTGATTCCGACGTGTTTGACACAGTAGATATAACAAAATCAGTTGAATCCATAATTAATAATGAAAATCTGAAAGTAGAAGACTGGCAATCCCAAAATGCACAACTTTTAAGCGGTTTAAGCGGACAAAGCATGTCAAGCATTATGATACAGGTGTTTGTTCTGGTATCTGTGATACTTGGAATAGCAAGTGTACTGGCCATTACAGTAATGCAAAAGTCAAAGCAAATTGGTATTCTTAAGGCAATGGGTGTTAAGGACAGAAGCTCCAGTCTGATTTTTATGTTTCAGGGGTTTTTCCTTGGGATTCTGGGGGCAATAATAGGGGTGGTTTTAGGTGTTGGGTTGATTGTCATGTTTTCCAAATTTGCACTAAATCCTGACGGCACACCTGTTGTACCTATATATATGAATTACGGTTTTATTGCATTTTCGGGTTTAATAGCCGTAATTTCAGCAGTTGCCGCATCCCTAATACCTGCAAGGAAATCCTCCAAATTAAATCCGATTGAGGTGATAAGAAATGGCTAAAATGATCGAACTGGTTAATATAAAAAAGATTTATGGAGACAAGGTCAAAACCCAGGTGCTTTTCGATATTAATTTGAGCTTTGAAGAAGGAGCATTCACCTCGATAATTGGATCGTCAGGTAGTGGAAAAAGTACTCTTTTGAATATTATGGGAACTTTGGACAGGCCTTCCGACGGGCAGATTTTGATTAATGGCATAAGTACGGAAAAGATGAATAAAAATCAACTTGCAGAACTCCGAAACGAAACAATAGGATTTATTTTTCAGTTTCATCACCTTTTGCCTGAGTTCACAGCACTGGAGAATGTTCTGATGCCTTATGTAATAAAGCATGGAAAGGCATCAGCAGAAGTGATAAAAAGGGCTGAAGAGCTGATGGAGATGGTTGGACTTGGTAGTGTAAAAAACAACATATCAACTAATATGTCGGGTGGACAGCAGCAAAGGACAGCCATTGCAAGGGCCCTTATCAATAATCCAAAGATAATTATGGCCGATGAACCTACAGGAAATCTTGATTCAGAATCTACTGAGAATATTTATAATATTTTGAGGAATGTAAATGAAAAATTCAAGACCACCTTTGTGGTGATAACCCATGACAGGAGGATAGCTGAGAAGGCCGACAGGATCATTGAGATAAAGGATGGCAGGATCAGTATGGATATCTATAAATAGAGAGGGTATATGTGTACAGGGCTGTTGCAGAAGTTATTTTGCAGCAGCTTTTTTTGTGTGTTGGAGTAATATATTCAACGCTATTGTTAAATGTGTTAGAATTATAATGTTGGCAAATATTATAGTTGACGTGAGAGGGCATATATGCAAATTTTATTTAATAACGGCAATGACAAGAACTATCAAGTAATGCTTAACAAGCTATTGAAAGACATATTTTTGGACTTTCAGTTCTGGTATGATTTAAATATGTGGGATGATAAATACGAGAGTTATTCAATTATGGAAAACGGTGAAATTGTATCAAACATATCTGTATTTAAAACTCAGGTATTGCTTAATAACAAGCAATATTCAGCTTTGTCACTAGGATCGGTTGCCACAAAACCGGAATGCAGGGGCAAGGGATTGTCCAGAATACTAATGGAACATATATTGAAAAAATATGATAATATGCCTATGTACTTATGGGCAAACGAGAATGTTGTAGATTTTTACCCCAAGTTTGGATTTGAACGTGTCAAGGAGAAACTGCCGGTTTATGAATGTAGTATAAATAATGACATAACACCTGTAAAATTGGAATATAGCATCCAAAAGGTATGGGACTATATTTATAACCGTAAAAACTTTTCCTCTAGGCTTGATTGTTTAAATACTCAAAGTATTAATGTATTTCATGTGCACTGGGGCTATCTTAAAGATAATATTTATGAATTGCCTGAAATTGATACCATGGTGATAGCAGAAAAGAATGGAACAACATTAAAACTTATTGGTGTATTTTCTCTTGGAAGCATATCTTTTACCGAGTTAATGAGCCATTTTCCGTTTTCAAATATAGAAAAGATAGAGTTTGGGTTTATGCCTTATTGGGATGATTTAGACTATGTTATGCAGGATTATGAGACAGATCCTATATTTGTACGTGGAGTGAACTGCGATTTGGAAGGCTTGAAGTTTCCAGAGCTTTCAATTACATAACCTTAACAAGGAGGCAAAAATGGATAAAAAACCAAAAAGAAATCCGTCTATAAATATGCCGGAAGAAGTTGATAACTATCTGGCTGATCTACCAGAGGATATACGTGAGGCACTTGAAAAGGTTAGAAGAACCGTTAAAGAAATTGTGCCTAATGCAACTGAAAGAGTTAGCTACCAGGTGCCGATTCTAAGATTAAATAAAGATATTGTTGGGTTTGCTGTGCAGAAGAATCATTGCTCGTTCTATACTATGAGCAGGAGTATTGTTGAGCAAATGAAAGAAGAATTGGAAAACTACAAAATTTCGGGGACAACTATTCATTTTAGCCCGCAAAAGCCTTTATCCCGGGAATTGATAGAAAAAATAGTAAGGCAAAGATTAATTGAGATAGGTGTTTAAGGGACAAACTATTGAATGACAAACAGAAAAGAGTTAGAATAATTGTATACTGCTTCCAATCGAGTGGGTATTAAACGAAATCAAGAGGTAATTTTGTTTACATTGATCGTTGTTGTGAGAAATTGTGGTGGTAAATACACCGTAATTTCCTAGACATTATAAAAGTCGATTTGAGAAGGGATTTATATGTCATATATTATTTTAACAGGCATTTCCATAATGGTTGCCTGCTTAATTGAATCAATCGATATAAAAAGACCTAAGCATGGAAGAGGGGCAAGGCACCTTTTTCAAAACTGGCATGTGTATTTTACCGGTCATACAGAATACAAGCTAGCTATACTTTTGAATGTTATCTGTTTCCTGCCCATCCACCTTCTATGTAGTTTTTTTGCTGCTTCCAATCATTTTATTATAACGCTGGAAATTATCTATTTATTTAGTATTCTGATTATTATTCTCTTCAAAAATATTAAAATCCAAAATAGGCGCCTTATTAATCCATAACAAATTATTGATGACCGATCGTCGCAATAAAAGGTGTGAAATGATTATTGAAAAACATATAGTTCATTTTTGCAATACCTTATGTAAACGTGATTAACTAAGGAGGTACTTTTATGTTTAATAAATTGTCACAAATAGGAAAGAAGATACAGGGAATGCACATCCCTGTTAGTTACAACATAGACCATTATAACAGCATTGTTGAAGAAATAAATAAAATAAGCTTGAGTGATAAAAGTGAAAGTGATCTTAGAAATATGGCCATTGAAATAAGAAAAAAAGTCAAGGATGGCACATCTTTAGATGATGTCCTTGTAGAGGCTTATGCATTAGGCCGTGAAGTATCGCATAGGACCCTTGGAATGAGGCATTATGATGTACAGCTTATTGCAGGTATAGCATTGCATGAAGGTAAAATGGTTGAAATGCAGACGGGAGAAGGAAAAACCCTTGCTGCTGTTCTTCCTGCATACCTTAATTCATTAACAGGTAAAGGTGTTCATATATTAACATTTAATGATTATCTGGTTCACAGGGACATGGAATGGATGAAGCCAATATATGATTTTCTTGGAGTTACGGTAGGCTATATAAAAGAGGGAATGAGCATTAAGGATAGGCAAAATGCCTACAGGATGGATATTACTTATGTCACTGCCAAGGAGGCAGGATTTGACTACCTGAAGGATTTCCTTTGTATCAGAGAGGAAAATCTGGTTCATAGAGGGTTTAACTATGCAATTGTAGACGAAGCGGACTCAATCCTGATTGATGAAGCAAGAATACCCCTTGTTATAGCAGGAAGCCAGGAGGGAGAGGAAAATGACCTTGCTAGACTTTCTGCATTGGCAAAAGAGCTTATAAGAGGCACTGATTATGCTATTGACCAGAATGGATCAAATGTTTATCTGACGGATTTTGGACTTTGTAGAGTGGAGAGGCTTCTTGGGTGTTCCAATTTATATGAGGAGCCAAATCTCAAGCTGCTTACGCAAGTGAACAGTGCACTTTTTGCAGAGGCACTTTTAAAAAGAGATAGGGATTACATTGTCAGGGATGGAAAAATTGAATTGGTGGATGAGTTTACAGGCCGTGTTGCAGATAAAAGGCACTGGCCGGATAACATTCAGGCAGCGGTTGAAGCAAAAGAAGCCCTTAATAAAAAGTCCAGGGGAATTATAATGTCGCAGATTGCACTCCAGCATTTCATTAATCTTTATCCAAGAATAGCAGGTATGACAGGTACAGCCAAGACGTCAGCCAATGAATTTCACGAATTCTATGGTGTAGATGTGGTAGTTGTACCTACCAATAAGCCATGCATAAGGAAAGACTGCTCTGATATGATATTTGTAAGCAAGGAAGCTAAGAAAAATGCCATTATAGCGGAAATCAGAAAGGCTCATGAAAAAGGGCAGCCTGTATTGATCGGAACAGGAAGTGTTGAAGAATCGGAGAGGCTTTATAAAGAGCTTCATAGTGTAGGTATTGAGGCTAATGTTCTAAATGCCAAGAATGATGAGATGGAGGCAGAAATCGTTGCAAAATCAGGTATGTACGGAGCTGTTACAGTTTCTACCAACATGGCGGGACGTGGTGTTGACATAAAGCTTGGCGGTGAGAATGGGGAAAGAAGGGACGAAATAATTGCAGCCGGAGGGCTGTATGTTATAGGTACCGGCAAAAATGAGAGCAGAAGGATTGACAATCAGTTAAAGGGTAGGGCCGGCAGACAGGGAGACCCTGGTAAAAGCCGGTTGTTTATCAGCCTGGAAGATGACCTTATGGTGAAATATGATTTGACAAAGCTGGTGCCCTTGCAGCTGTATCCTGAAGATAAAAACAAGCCCTTTAATAATTCCACTGTGAATAATGAGTTAAACAGAGGTCAGAGGACTGTGGAAGGCTATAATTCCGATGTGAGAAGGCAGCTTTTAAAGTATTCCTTCATAATAGAGGAACAAAGAAAAATTGTTTGCAGCAAGAGGCAGGATATCTTACAGGATAAGGCACAGCTTAAGATTCTAAAAGAAAAATCCCCTGAAAAGTATGATGAAGTATTGGTTAAGTATGGTGAAAAGACCATGTATGAGGTGGAAAAGCAGCTCACATTATTCTTTATCAACAAACACTGGGCTGAGTATCTTGAATATATGAATTATACAAGAGAGAGCATTCATTTGGTAGTAATGGGAAGAAAAAATCCTATGGACGAATTTCATAAGATTGCTATAGAAGCTTTCAGTGAAATGCTTGGGGATATTGAAAATGATATAGTAAGCACCTTTGAAAGGGTGGAAATAACAAAGGACGGTATAGATATGGAGAAGGAAGGTCTGACGGGGCCTTCGTCAACATGGACATACCTTATAAATGACAGCCCGGATCAATTCAGTAACTTGCCTCATTTGGTCAAGGCATTTTCAACAAGGGCTTCAGGGACATTGTTTTCTCTAAGCTCCATTTACAAGAAAATATTTGGACGGAAAACAATCACAAAATAACTGGAAAAGGTTACAGCTTTATAACTGATTTTTTTTGGATTATGATAATCATAGTAGCTGCAAAAAGAATTGGAGGTTTTATGAGTATATTACCGATGATAGACCATGATTTATTTAACTGGGTTGTTTTGCCGTTATTAATTTTTATTTCAAGAATATTTGATGTATCCATTGGCACAATGCGAATCATTTTTGTATCAAGGGGCAAAAAGTTTATTGCACCGTTTCTTGGGTTTTTTGAGGTGTTTATTTGGTTGGTTGCTATTAGCCAGATTATGCAGAACCTAAGTAATATTTTTTGTTATCTGGCTTATGCAGGCGGTTTTGCAATGGGCACATTTATTGGGCTTATTATAGAGGAAAAGCTTGCAATTGGAATTCTTGTGATCAGAGTGATTCTTGTAAAGGACGAATGTAAGCTAGTTGAGCGGTTGTCATCATCAGGCTATGGAGTTACTGTAGTAGGTGCAAAAGGAGTAACAGGTGATGTGAAAATCGTTTATACCATAGTACGCCGAAAGGATAAGGATAATGTTATATCTATTATAAACCAGTGTAATTCCAATGCATTTTACTCAATTGAAGATGCAAGAGCAGCTGATCACGGAGTTTTTCCATTAAATAAAGCAAATGGTGTTATTGGTATGTTAATCAAATAATATTTCTCATAAATACACCCTGTTGACTACATGGTCAATAGGGTGTATAATTAAGGAAATGAATTGACCATCTAGTCAATGCAAGGAGGGACAAATATGAATGCAATTGAAATTGAAAATTTAACAAAATACTATGGCAAATCAAGGGGCATAATTGATGTTAATTTGGAAGTAAAAGAAGGAGAAGTATTTGGATTTATAGGTCCTAACGGGGCTGGTAAGTCCACAACTATAAGAACATTGCTGGCTTTCATATTTCCTGATAGCGGGAATGCAAAGATACTTGGTATGGACTGCTTAAAAGACCAGGCCAGGATCAAGATGAACATAGGATATCTGCCGTCCGAGGTCAATTATTATGACGATATGAATGTCAGGGATTTGCTTTTGTATTCTGCAAAGTTTTACAGAAAGGATTGCACAAAAAGAATAAATGAATTAAGTGAAATACTTGAGCTGGACCTTAATAAAAAAATTGACTCTTTGTCTTACGGGAATAAAAAGAAGGTTGCTGTTATACAGTCGCTGCTCCATGAGCCCAAGCTCCTTATACTGGATGAACCAACAGGAGGATTGGATCCTTTAATGCAGAACAGATTTTTTGATATATTAAAGTATGAAAACAAAAAAGGAGTTACCATTTTCTTTTCATCTCACATTTTAAGTGAAGTGCAGAAGATGTGTAACAGGGTGGCCATAGTGAAAGAAGGCAGGATGCTAAAGGTGGAGACAATAGATAGATTAAGAGGAGAAAAACACAGGAAAGTAATGGTAGAACTTAAGAATAAGGATGATATCCTGGCAGTTCCGGGAATGAGAAACCTGGAACGAAATGATAACAACATTCAGTTTCTTTACAGCGGTGATATTAATGATCTTTTGAAAAAGCTTGCACTTTTGGAGATTGATAACCTTTGGCTGGAAGAACCGTCACTGGAAGAAATATTTATGCACTATTATGAGTCCTAATGGTAATTTATTTATTAAAACATCTTAAAAGGAGTGATTGATATGACTATATTCTTAAGGGAGCTTAAAAGGAACAGAAAAGGCTTTATTATATGGACCTTGTGCCTTGTTTTATCCAATGTGGGTATGATGCTTATGTATCCTACCTTTGCTAACCAATCTAGGGAATATCAGGAATTGATGAAGAAATTTCCTAAGGAATTGTTAGAAGGTCTTGGAATGGATAAGCTGAATTTTGGACAAATACTTGACTATTTCGCCTATATATTTTTATATATAATGCTTTTTGGTGCAGCCTATGCAATGATTTTAGGCTCAAGCATAATTTCTAGGGAAGAGAATGAGAAGACTATAGAGTTTTTGCTGGCAAAGCCTGTTACCAGGAATGGTATAATTACTCAAAAGATTATGACGGTACTATTCTATATAACTTTGCTTAATGTTATATTCGGTGTTGTTGATTTTATCACATTTGAGGCGATAAAGAAATCAGACTATTCTATGGAAACATTTATACTCCTCCATTTGGGATTTTACCTGCTGCAACTGACTTTTGCTGCTGTGGGACTATTCATTTCCATATTTGTGACAAAGGCTAAAGCAATATATCCGGTAGTATTTGGGGCAGTATTAGGAACATTCTTTGTTAATATTGCGTCGGCAGTGTCCGATAAGCTTGCTAACCTAAAGTATATTACCCCATTTAAGTATGTAAACCCGTCAAATATTGTTGATAAAAATTTAATAGATTCTGTATATCTGGCGATTATGATTATAGTTATAATATTATCTGTTGTACTGACATATGTGGTGTACAATCGTAAGAACATTTCTGTATAATATATTAAAAGTGTTAATAAGCCAGGCATTTGGCGGCAGAAAATACAATAAATTTATCGCATTTAATACAAACCCACAAAAAAGCAATCTGCAAGAGGGAGTGATATACTTTTGAATAGTACTTTTGAAGGCCTTCCTGAGGATAAAAGAAAACTTATTATTGATGCCTGCATGGAAGAATTTGCACAGAACGGCTATGAGAAGGCTTCTACCAATACTATTGTTAAAAATGCAGGAATATCTAAAGGTATACTGTTTCATTACTTTGGCAATAAGAAAAACCTTTATCTATATATACTTGATTATGCCGTAGAACTATTTACACAGAAATTTTACAGCCTGGATTTAAATGTTCCCAGGGATTTGATAGATAAAATTATATATTACGGGTTTGGAAAATTGAAGGTATATTATGAGCTTCCCGTAGTATCCAAGCTAATTATGGAAGCATTTATAAGTATACCGGACGAACTGAAAGGTGAAGTTTTGGATAGATATCAGAAAATTTATGATCAAAACATGCCCCTGCTTCTTCAAGATATAGACAAAACAAAGTTCAGAGAAGGTATAAACAAGAATAAGGCTGTAGAACTGGTAATGCTGTGTATGGATGGGATTAATGCCAAGTATATCAACATGTTTAAAAGAGATCCAGAAAAAAGCATGATGAACTTGGAAGATGTTTTTAATGAAATGAAGGAATATTTTGAGATATTAAAGGGCGGGTTATACGGCAGTCCATAAAAAACGCATAATCAGTTTTCTACCGATAGTATCTGACGTCTCTTTATAACAATGTATGTCGGATCGTTTTCCGCAACACTATTGAAGAAACGTTTGAAAAGATTTGTTTTAAATTTATAAGCGGTAGTAACTTCTATCTCACATTCATCTTCATCTATCTTTTCTATATAGACATTAAAATTATTATATTTACCGTCTATAGACACAAAGGTATTTGGATTTACGGGGGATTTTTGCTTAAGATTAAGGCTGTAGCAGAAGTTCTCCCTGAATTTTTCCTTGAAGACTTCTATGTCCAGCTTGCTTTGGACATCCCTGAGAGAATTTATATTGGCAGAGTTAATAAGAGCAGTACGGCATGATGTTTTAAGTGCTGCTCCTATGCTGCATTTGTCAATAAACTGGCTAAACAGTTCAACAAAAGGATTTAAGAGTATTGTAAAGAAGAATACACCCGCTAAAAGAAAAGAAACGAATTTCATTATTGTGTTGCCCCCTGCTGTGTATTTGATCCCTGAAGAGAAAAAGGATCTCCCTCAAGGTCTTTATAATACCGTACCCCAATTGTAGACAGATTAAACCTGATTGGAATCTGGTATGAATATGTATTTCCAAAAACTTTAATATCAAAGGGGAATACAGCTTCAATACCCACCTTGATCTTCTTGCCACGCTGCCTTCTGTGTTTAACTTCTTTATCATCTGAAAAAACTGCTTTTTGTACTTCCACATCATTATCCGAATCGGAATGACTTATAAATATCTTAAGATCGGACATTTTGCGTTTAAAAAGCGGCTTGTCCTCTAGATCCAAAATAACATTATCCACCATATTCTTTGTTACTCCATTAACAGTTGCAACATCAGAGGATAAATTCATGGTTTCAAAAACCAGTGTCAGGTACCATGGGAACAGCATTATAAAATTGGTAAAGGTTATTATAAATATTGAAACCAGTATGGTTGCTAATATGGAATTAGCTATAGCTTTCATTTGTGGCCTCCGAAAACCGCATTAAATAAAACATACCATTATTTTGTTATATTATCTTGAATAAATGTAGTTATCCAGCCCCATATATCCTTTAGCCATGAAGTCAATAAGTCACCTTTAACGGCTGTTATGATAAGTCCAACGATAACTATGGAACCTAATGCAACGGCAATTTCCTTTATGCCGAAGCCATCATCGCTTTTTAAGTAATTTTTTAATCTGGTTTTAAAAGATTTATCCATTTTTGACCTCCAAAATTTTTCCTATAAATTTATATATGTCTAGTAAATTATAATGTATACTACACTATAATTTTTCACGACGACAATCAAAGTTGAATCTACTTAAACAATCTTGTTGCATCAATAAACTGATAGTAGAAATATATCACAACATACACGGTCAATACAAGAATCAAAGCAAACTGGGTGCGGATATTTTTTGCCTCTCTTGACTTTAGCTCGTCCTCCAAAGTCTGAAGCCTCAAGTCATGGAGCTCTTGCTTTAAGTATGCCATCTGTGATGTATTGTCATAACCGTTTAACCTTATCTGCATTATATCACAAAATTTGATTATGTATCTTAAGGGCACCCTCTTTTTCAATTGCTTAAGTGCATATTCCTCGCCGTATTCAATATTATCGATCAATATTCCAAGTTCTTCAGCCATATCGGGATTTGCATTTGGCAGGAAGTCCCTTACAGCATCAGCCAGATATATGTGCACTGACTTTGAATACTGGTAATAAAGCATACTGTAGAACGATGGAAAATCAAACATTATGTTTTTGTTTTTTTGCTCTATCTTTTTCTCAAGGTCATCAACCGGATACATCCAGGCAATTATTGGCCCTAACAGCGATAAATAGCCGATCAGAGGATTTAATTGTATTACCAGTATTGCAGCTAATAACGCCAAAAGTGCCAGAACAATTTGCTTGGCCCTTATTTCCTCGGGAGTAGTTTTAAGGTCAAGTCGCATGATAAGCTCTTTAAACTCGCTCCTTTTCATTTCACCAAGAAGCATTCTATTGGTAAATCGTCTAAGGACAACATCACGTATGTAATAAAACTTTTCCTTTTTAGCCTGCCTTTTTGCCTGGTTGAGAAAATCCCTTGTATTCTTTTTGCGTTTATTGCTGACAGGCTTAACAATAGCAAAAACCAGGGTGAAAGACAAATAAATTATAGCTATAATTGCAAGCAGGCGTGCTATAAGTAACATTATTCGCCCCCCTTAAATTCTTTTTTGATGCTTATATCCCTTTGAAGATACTGACACCTTGCAAAGCTTAAGCATATGGTAATAATGGCAAGACCGTTTATTGATCTTCCAATGCTTGTTGACAGCATAAAATCCCTTAGAGTATCCCCTGTCATAGAATACATTACAAATAATACAATAAGGGCTGACTTTATTATAAACTCTCTGTTCATCTGTCTGAAAATTCTATTCTTTCTGGCATTTATTTCACGCAGTGCAGCGTTTTCATCAACAATATCAAGGAAAATATCAGCCATACCTTTTCGCTCATTATATTCAAATATGATTGCCTTTTCGGCAAAGTTGTCAAATTTGGGTCCTAACTGCCTGTTAAGGACTTCCATAGCACGTTTGAATGTATAGCCATGGTTTTCGCAGTTGTCTACAAACTGAACGAAATATTGTCTGATCTGAGGGCTTAAATAATCTCTGGACTCAAGGACTTTTTTTACGGCAACCAAAACTCCGTCTTTTGCCAATGGGCACAGCAAATCCTCCGCATCCATGATTGCTTCCATTTTTGTTGACTCTGCAATTCTTGACTGCATCATGAAGTAAGTAAAGGCAGCAACAAGCATTGATGCAGAAACCAGTATGGACATTGTCATATTCTTAAACAGCACAAAGGCTGTAAGAATGAAAATGATAAATAAAATGGTTATAAACGTGTTGAATCCTTCCAATGTAAGAGGGAGGTTGTAATCCTCAATAAGGCCTTCAGCCAAAGCATTGTATTTTGGTATAATGCCTTTTTTTTCTTTTATAATTTTGTTTCTTTTAAGCCTCTCTATTGTCCTTCTGGTATTGTATGAAGCTACCCACTGCAAAAGCCTTTGAAATAGATCGCTTAATACATTTAAAGGATTAAACCTGAATATATACAAAACAAATATTATTGATACCAGAACAATAAAACTAAATATCAGATAATATACCATCAATGTCGTATTCCTCCTCCTCGTTAGGAGTTACAGGCCGTGTCAGGAACTCGAATCTGCTTCTCTTGATACCTGATTTTATCATTTTTTCCTCGAGAAATTTGGAAATTGTACCTACTCTCTTATGCTTTCCGATTATTCTGACTACTTTGTTTGTATGAGGGTCCTCTTCTACATCGGTACACTCAAATTTATAAATCTGATGAACTTCAGGCATAAGGCCCTTAGCTCCTCTTACTTCTGAGATCGAAGTGATTTTTCTTGAGCCGTCAGCCAGTTTTTCTACAAAAATTATAAATTTAATAGCAGCACAGATATTTCTCAGTGCCAGTTCGGCAGGCTCATTTGAAGCACTTAGGTATGCGGTGAGGAACCTGAATATGGCCTCTTGATCACCTTCGGAGTGCAGTGTTGTAAACAGATAGTGCCCTGTTTGTGCAGCACGCAGAGCTGTAGTAAACTCGTTTGGGGCTCTCAATTCACCGGGACCGATCCAGTGAGGTGACTGCCTCATTGAATTTACCAGAAGATTCTCCATGGTGGCTACACTTGCATCATCCATATCCTCTGAAACAGATTCATATTGAAGTACATCATTTATTACCTTATCCAGAGGGTCGTTGTTTTTATACCTTAAGAGCCTGAGCTCGGAAGGGTTTTCTATTGTAATTATACGGCTTAATGGGTCTATCTGCCGGACAAGCATTTCGTTTAAAGTAGTTTTACCACTGCCTGTAGGACCAACAGTCATCCATGATAAATCAGCCTTGGGTATCAGTGAAAGCAGCCTTAGCATATTGACTGAAAAGGACTGATAACCCAACATCTCCTGTGGGGTTATGGAGGATTTTTTAAACTTTCTTACAACAAAAGCAGGGTTTCCATAGGGGGAGATTGAGGCATGAGTTGCGTTAACCCTTGATCCGTCAATAGTACGGGCATTGACTATGGGAGTCTTAGGCGTAAGCCTGACCTTGGATGCCCTGATAAGCTTTGTAATAATTTTCTCCATATGCTCTTTGTCGTTGAAATTTTTTGGCCAATACTCGGTTTTACCGTGCTTTTCAACAAAAATCTGATCGGGGCCGTTTGCACGAACCTCATCAATTTCAGGATCTTCCATTGCATCTGTTATGGGACCGTATTGAGTTATTTCCTCAATCAAATCTTCCCGAAGAGTTCCTAAATCGTTATATCCTTCCACATCAGGTTTTTCTGTCTCAACATAATCTATTATGTACTTTACCGTCAGTTCTCTTTTTTCCTTGACATCTTCCACCTGACGATAATAATTGGTTGCTACTTTATTTATATATGACTGGCACTGCTTAACGGATTCCTCAAAGGTAATAACCGTAAGAGCACTAGATGAGATACTTTTATTAGTGAATTTGGATTTCATTTGTTTTTCACTAACTATACTTCTCGTAAGCACTGTTAATCCACCTCATATCTTAACGTTATTTATTGAAAAATGATTAAAATTAATATCACTAGTCATTTGTTACTTAATAATACTGGCTAAAATGTTTATTCCCTTGCTATACCTTCTATCCATGAGTACGCTTTTGGTCACATAAACCTTTCCTTCCAAGGAATAGTCAACGACGCTCGGTACAAAGGGAAGTCGGGTGATAAGTCTTAAGTTCATATCCTCAATAATTTTTAAATCATAATTTAAGCCCGCTTCATTATTCACAATTATGTTAGCAAACTTGGAGGTGCCTATGCCGATTGAGTTCATAAAATGCATTAGTCTGCTGGTGTTCTGGGGGCATTCAATACGCTCACTCCATACAACAAAGCCCATATTGGAGCATTTCATGGAAACATAGCAGAACTCAAGGGGCGGTAAATTGGGAATATCAATTAATACTATGTCAAACATATCCTTTAGTGATGCGATAATTCTCTCAACATCTTCTTCCCTGATATCAAAGTACTCTTCCATAGGATCGGAAGGGCTTGATGTCATTATGTATAGGTTTTTATACCTTGTGTTTGTGACTGCATCCCTTACATCTGTCTTATCGCTCTTTATAATCTGCAAAAGTCCCTTTCCCTTAGGATTTGCGTCGCAGTCTGCCAACTTATATATGCTTGGATAAAAAACCTTTGCATCAAATATGCAGACGCTTTTACCCTTTTCCGCCAGCATAACTCCTAAATTTACTATTAATAGGGAAGTATCTGTGCAGTCACTTGCAGGAATGAAACCATATATATTTTCTTGAAGGGATGCTCTGTCAAGCTCCTCGAATATTCTTTCCTTAGGGGATAGTTTTCCAAGCTGCTCTCTTATGTCTAGTTTTCTTCCATCATCCATGATTGCATCTCCTTTGTAATTGCAGTTGTTTCATCAAGTATGTTTTTATTGTCCTTTCTGCTGAGGAGGGTGATGAGGAATGTTGCGTCCTTTACACCGCTGTAATGTGCATATTTTTTCACCTGGTCGGAGGTTACTTCCAGTACAAGTGCCTTTGCAGTTATTTTCTCCATGAAATCCCTGCTTTTCATAGCTTCCTGCCTTTGCTCAGGACTTAGCTTCATTACCTCCTTATAAACCTCATATACTGAATGTCCGCTTGAGTTTAACTGGTCACGAACCTTTATGCTGTCAAGCACAACGTCGGTTTTACGCACGGTTTTTTCACTTTCATAGCCTGGATTTAGTGCTGTTCCGGCAACTGTTTGTGTTTGGGTTGTTGCATAAGCAACTCTGACCCTTACAAGGTCTCCAGGGACTAGAATATCACCGCCGCATTTTATGTAATCATAGGGCATTGTGAGTACTTCCTTATCCTTGTCCATTTCATAAAGCCATTCATTTTTCAAAGGCTTTTCATCTGTAAGCTGATCTTCATAAAGAAAGGATTTGTTGCGAATGTAATAAAGGGAATACTTGTTTATAACTTTGTCAATTTTGTCATATGTAAGCATATCCGATGTGTACTCTTTTTTGATTATTGAGTACTTCTCCAGCATATCTTTTGTTATCAATGATTTGGCAGGAATGCCATCTCTGCTTTTTACCCTTACTATATCTATGGTGTTTCTTGCATCCTTTCCTGCATTATTTAAAATATAATAGGCTCCTGCAACTACCGAGATACTCAGCAATATTGCAAATATTTTTTTGGGAAGCTGGCTTCCGGGTTTGATGTTTTTTACACTATTGATTTTCATGCTTTCCTCCACAAATATGTCCTTAAAAAGATTAATGGCTTTTCATTTATTTATAATAGATTTTTCAATATTCCTAGATAGTGGGTATTGTATTCCTTGCTTGTAGTGCACAGCTTTTTACCCGAATCAATCTGTAGATCAAATTCCCTTGTATAAGGCACAATGCCGGCACAATGGATTCCTGTGTCCATTATCTCGCCTATATCATTTAATATGTCACAGGTAAACTCCGGTGTAAGTTTTTTATTTTGATGTTTGTTGTTTTCGTTAAATTTTGTAATTACCAACTTTGTCTTCATGTGGAACACTGACAGATCTTCACTTTCAAATGAGTCACCTACCATTTTGGCTGAATTTATAATGGAATACATGCTGTTGTTAGCACATAAACCAATGCTGTCCAAATGAATGAGAAGCTCATAGCACTCTGCCAGAAATTCTAAAGGAATATCAAGTATAACTGTATTGAATTTAGGTTTAAGCATAGTAACTAGATTTAATACTCTCTTTGGAGTAATAAACTCAAAAAGCTTATCTTTGCTGTCAATTGAATACGCCAATGTAATAAGAGACAGATTTTCATTAATCCTACAGGAGTTAATATTATATGAGTCGGGCTTTAAGAGGCACTTTATAAGCGATGCTGCCAAGTCGGGATTTATATCCACTTCGTCCCCAAACTTGTTGAAGTATAGGTTTTGTCCCCTGAAGCAGGTATCCAGATCTATAAGCAGTGTTCTTAAACCCTGTGAACTCGACTCTACCGCCAGGTTTGCAGCAGTACTGGTGACTCCTGAGCCTCTGTGGCCGGTAATTGCAATAGCCCTGCTCATATTAGAGGGCATAATCATGGAAATTGTTTTTTCTTGGTACTGGTAGTCCTGAGGTTGGTTGTCAGAAATCCTGGAAAATGCCTGATTGTTAGGTTCTCTCTGAGCTGGGGTTGGATCGGACCTTCTGCCGAAGAATGGGAAGCCTTTCTTCTTTTTAGGCTGTTCGGAAGCTCCATTGAGTTCATTATTGCCCATAGTAACTGGATCATTGGACTTAAGCCTTTCAAGGCAAATATCAATTAAAGTAGAGGCAGGAATTTTTATTTTATCAATAAAATATGCCTTGAACTTTCTTTCATTGCCCACTGTTTGATTGAAAGCCTGATGGTATTGAGGTTCTTTTGTAACAAATTTGAACTCAACATCCCTTAAGGGACCATATAATAACTCCTTAAAGCTTTTCAAAACCGTTTCAAAATCTGATAAATTGCCGGTAATTCCCTGGTCGATAAGAAGGACTTCATCTATACTCCTATATGTATTTTGTAAAGTGTTTATAGCATCGTCAATTGTCTTGTCATATCCGACAATATTAATTTCTTCGTGTTTGCTAAGTATCTGCGAAAGAAGTTCGCAGCTGCTTCCTGCAATAATATGTATTTTTAAAATTGTAATGACCCCCAAATAATTAGTTCTATGAATCTATATATATTAAAGTAACAATTCCGATAAATGTCACAAAAATGCATTTAACGACCAATTTAATCATACAATTCAATTCTAATTCATCAAAAAATCTTTTACAAGACCTGTTTTTAAGTATATATATAATGAAATACATACCATTAATGGGAATTGTGTCGCAATCAATACATAAACGGAGGGCAAAGTAAAAAACTTTACAGCTGACAATGTATAAGTTATTATGAAATTATAAAATTTATTGAAAGTAGCTAAGGATCAATGTAAGATTATAGCACTTTTAATGTAGTTCATGGGGGAGATAAAATGTTTGAGGATATAGTCCTGCATATTTATTTCGATGATTTTTTCAGAGAGGTTGAACTCTCAGGGTTTAACAACAATCAGATTTCTATCGGAAGTGACGAACTTAATGATATTGTCTTAAAAAGCCCTGTAGTTGAAAGCAGGCATGCTGTTATAAAAGCGGAAGGTACTGATATTAATATATATAACCTGAGTAAATCAGGTTTGTCGTATAACGGGAAAAAAGTGTCGGAAAAAGCTGTTGAAGAGGGAGATGTATTTATAATAAGCAGCTTTAAGTCTACTTCGTCCATGGCTGCGATTATGGTGAAAAATAAGAATCCTTTATACAATATTGAAAAAAAATTCAGCACTAAGTCAATTCAGGAAATAAAAATAGGCAAATCCCAGAAAAATCATATAATCTATTCGGATCAGCTTGTTTCAAACGAGCATGCCAAGATTTATCAGGCAGATAATGGGGAGTATTTTGTACGTGACTTGAAAAGTTCCAACGGCACATATTTAAATGGGAAGAGAACTTACGAAGGCCAGATTAAGCCTGGTGACATTATTCATATATGCGGGAATAAAATCATATTCACTCAGGATTATCTAGTGTTGTGCAATGCTGGAAAGGGAGTGCAGGTAAAAGATATTGAGCAGATCAGGGAGGAAAGTGTTGCAGAAAAACCCCAATACCCATATTTTCAGAGACCGCCCAGATTGATACCTGAAATGCCCAAAGGGGAAATTGAGATATCAAGTCCGCCATCCATATCATCAAAGCCGCAGGTTTCATGGCCGATGATACTGCTGCCTCCTGCACTTATGGCAACTACTACAGTCATATCGGGAATGTTCATGAAGTCAAACTATATGTATATTTCACTTGTTATGACTGTTGGAACACTGGGAATATCCATTTTAAACTATAATTTGCAGGTTAAAAAATTTAAAAAAGACGATAAAACCAGAAATGAAAAGTATCTACAGCATCTTCATGAAAAAAGAAAAGAGCTGGAATTTGCAAGGGAACAGCAGAGAAATGGCACACAGCTTATTCATCCTGACATAAAAGAGTGTATTAGAAGAGTACAGTCAATCGACCGCAGGCTTTGGGAACGAACCATACAGTATAGTGATTTTATGGCACCAAGGATTGGTATGGGAAAAACGCCTCTTAGGCTTAAGATAAGGGCACCTGAGCAGCGTATCAGTATAGAGACGGATAACCTGAGTTTGGAACCTCAGAAACTGGTAGAAGAATTTTCTTATATTAACAATATCCCTGTCAGCCTGCCCCTTTATCAAATGGGGACATGCGGCTACATAGGAATAAGGCAGGAGGCATTGAATAACATCAGGGCACTTGTTATGCAGCTTGCAGCACATCACTTCTATGAAGAGGTAAAGATTATTGCCGTATATTCAAAGGAGGAAGAATGTGAATGGGAGTGGATGAGGTGGCTTCCTCATGTATGGGATGATTCAAGGCAGATGAGGTTTATGGCAAAGGATAGGGAGTCTGTCCACAATATTTTTTCCATGTTCTACGACATAATTAAAGAAAGAGAGTTTAGAGCAGGAGATAAAGACAAACACATAAACTCAATCCAGCTTCCTCATTTTGTATTCCTTTTGGGAGATATAAGGCTCCTGGAGAATGAGGCCATCATGACTTATCTTGCTCACAACTGCCAGCACCTGGGAGTGTCGACCATATACATGTTCGATAGGATGGAGTTTTTACCTAAGGATTGTCATGTAATTTTGGATTTCAATTCCAAGACAGCTGAAATGATAGAAAGGGCAGCTGAGACTGTAAAGAGTGAGTTTACCCCTGACAAGGTGAGCATTAAAGATTCCGATCTATTTGCAAGAAGAATGGCACCAATAAGGATGAAGCAGATGGTTATGGCGGGCAATCTTCCAAACAGGGTTACGATGATGGAGCTATTGGGCGTCAGGGAAGTGACGGAGCTTGATGTGAAGACCAACTGGCAGGAAAATATGCCATATAAGTCGCTAGCAGCCCCTTTGGGTATCAGAATTGGCGGAGAAAAAATACAGCTTGATCTCCATGAAAAGGTTCATGGTCCCCATGGTCTTGTAGCGGGAACAACAGGTTCAGGTAAGAGTGAAATTCTTCAATCCCTTATTATATCCATGGCTATCAATTACCATCCCCATGAAGTGGCCTTTGTTTTGATAGACTACAAAGGTGGAGGTATGGCAAATGCATTTATAGATCTTCCCCATCTTGTTGGTACAATTACCAACCTGGGAGGTAACCAGATCAACCGTGCCCTTGTATCCATAAAAAGTGAGCTTAAAAGAAGACAGACTATTTTCGGAGACTATGGCGTTAATCATATTGACAGCTATCAAAAGCTTTATAGAAGCGGCAAGGCCAAAGAGCCATTACCGCACCTTATCATAATTGCGGACGAGTTTGCGGAATTAAAAAGTGATCAGCCGGAGTTTATGAGAGAGCTTGTAAGTGCTGCCAGAGTTGGTCGAAGCCTTGGTGTTCATTTGATTTTGGCAACACAGAAGCCTGCAGGTATTGTAGATGAGCAGATATGGAGTAACTCCAGGTTTAAGCTTTGTTTGAAGGTTCAGGATGCACGAGACAGTCAGGAGGTAATCAAGAAGCCTGATGCTGCGGACATCAAACAACCGGGTAGAGCATACATTCAGGTTGGTAACAACGAGATATTTGAACTTTTTCAGTCGGCTTGGAGCGGTGCCGACTATGACCCTGAAGCATCTGAGAGGGATGATGATATTAATGAAATTTATGAAGTGGATATAAATGGTGCTCGACGTAAGCTTTATTCCAGTGCCTCAATTCAGAGGCCTAAAAAGGAATACACCCAGCTTCAGGTACTTGTAAGGCACCTTAGCGGCGAAGCAGAAAAAAATAACATAGTAAGACTGAACGGACCATGGATGCCGCCTATGCCGGAGAAAATTGTATTAAAGGAACTGCTGGAAAAGGATGGGCATGGCTGGAACGGCAGAGGATGGATTCCTTCTGAGGAATGGATTTGTCCTATAATTGGACTTGTTGACGATCCTGAAAAGCAGACACAGTACCCTTTAAAAATAGATCTGGGAAAGGAAGGGCACCTTCTGGTATACGGTTCTCCCGGATACGGTAAAACAACATTGCTGCAGACATTGGCTGCATCACTGGCTCTTTCCTATACACCGGAAGAAGTCAATATATACTTTATGGACTTTGGAAGCAGGACGTTAAGCATATTCTCCGACATGCCCCACTGCGGCGGAGTCATAATGATGGATGAGAGCGAAAAACTGGATAAATTCATAAAGTTTATATTCAGAGAACTTGATAACCGCAAAAAGCAGTTTGCAGATAAGGGTATAAGCAGTCTGTATTCATACAGGCAGGCTACAGGTGAAAAGCTTTCTGCAATAGTTATACTGATTGATAATATTTCTGCATTATCAGAGCTTTATCCAAGTGTTGAAGAATCTCTTGTTCAGATTACAAGAGAGGGAGGAAATATTGGAATTCATGTTGTGATAACTGCTTCAACAGCTAATGCCATAAGGTTTAAGCTCAGTGCAAACTTTAAAATGGCTTTGGCACTTCAAATGGCGGATAAAGCTGATTATACAAGTATTGTGGGTCGGACCAACGGTCTTGAACCGTCACCAAATATTGGCCGTGGTCTTGTAAAGGCCAACTCTCCGTTGGAATACCAGACAGCTTTGGCGGTAGATGGTGAAAACGAGTTGGAGAGATCAATAAACTTAAAAGCATTAATCAAAGAATTTGATGCAGCGTGGCAAGGAGCCAAGGCAAAGCAAATTCCGATTATGCCTGAAACGGTATACTTCAGGGAACTGCTTGTAAGGAGCGATGTTAAAAAGGCTCTTGCAACCAGCATGTTTATTGTTCCTACGGGGCTTTCGGATAATGATATGGAACCGGTATATTTGGATCTGGCAACAACTCCCCAATTACTCATTACAGGTAACATACAGAGCGGGAAGAGCAATTTCCAGAAGATTTTGGCCATTACTCTTGCCATGAGAAATTCACCTGAGAAATTTGCAATCCATATAATTGACTCGGCATCGTATGGGCTGTTCCCGCTTTCAAAGCTGCCCCATGTGAAAAACTATATCAACAGTGGTGAACAACTGCCGGAATTTGTTGAAAGTATCAAGAGCTTGTTGGATGAACGGAAGGAAGAATTAAATGAAGCACGAATGGCTTCAGGGGGATTGGTTTCTGAGAAGGAATTCCTTTCGGGACGTCAGCTTAATGTTATATTGATAGATGACTTTAATGAGTTTATGCAGATTGCAAGCTCTGGAGTAAAGGATCTTTTCGAGCAAATACTGAAAAAGGACCGTAATTTGGGAGTAAGTATAGTAATTGGCGGAGCAGTAGGGGATATCAACTCCAGTTGGGAGGGCTTTGCAAAGGCTCTCAAAGATCTGCAGGCAGGTATGCTGTTCGGATTTATAAACGATCAGCAGATATTTAATATAAGACTTCCATACGGTACAACAGAGAGGCAAAAGAAGCCTGGAGATGGTTACTTTATAGCCAAGGGAAGCCATACCGGAATGAAGACCGCATTGATTGAAAATAGCGTTCTCAAGGCTTGGGTAGACCAATTGGTTGCCAAATACAAGAATGATGAGGAATAAAGAGGCAATATATATGAGGTTTTATATAAACATGTGTATAATATTTTGTATATTGCGAAGCAAGTCCAATTCTGAGATAATAGAAAAAAGGAATATTTATGTGCACTAATGCATGATTAAAATATTCCTAAAAAGATGATATCATCAGGAGAATGTAATGGTTGACCAGGCATCAAATTATTATGTAACATTGAGTAAGAAAGAGTTGATATTTTTGTGTTCTTTAATTGGAGCAGAAAGTATCATAGGTATTGATGACCCTTTTTTAATATACACACAGGAACAAATAGACAGTGAGTTTGCCGATATAAAAAAAGTGCTGGAAGAAAGAAATTATTTAAAGACTTCTGACAGCGGTGATATAATACTGGACGAAAATATATTGGCAATTGTAAATACATGTATAGAGGCACAGGCATATATACTTATTGACAAAATTGCAGAAGATAAATCAGATAAGATAGTTTTTTATGCTACATTTTTTGCAGTAATTATGCTGACTGCGACAGAAAATGATGATGAGATATTTATCTCTTTTAAGAGAACTACAGAGGATGTCCGAAATGATATATATAGTTTGATACCTTTGATTGAACCTGGTAATGATGAGGGTGAATCAAGCTCTATGGACATTGATATTAGAATAACTGAATCCCTTTTTGATAAAATTATTGCTGCAGAAGATGATAGTCAAATAAAAGAAGCTGTTAAAGCCCTTGAGGATTCAGGTGTTGATAAAGATTACGCCGAGATTGTTGCAAATACTTTGTCAAAGCCATCAGTGAAGACATCCTTTTTATCCTTGGAAAATGGTGGGGATAACGAGCTTGATGGAAAAGGATTTGCCATATTTGAAGGTGATCAAAACATATTATTGATGATACCGTCAGATGAGGAAGAATATATAAATGTTTGCAGCTATAAAAAAGATAAAATAAGCAGTGTAGTTGAAAGTATTCTAAATTCTATTTTGAGGACATATTTTTTCCAGGATGATGATGTTATCAATTTTATGGACCAGTTGTTTTTACATCAGGATTGATTAATATGTATTTGATCCTGAGTGAAATAATAAATAAAAGTTGGAAGGAGATTTAAAAATGGGTGATATGCTTAAGGTATCTCAACAAGAGATACAACAGTTGGCTTCAAAGTTAAAAGCAAAAAGCGGAGATGCAAATATATTTCTGGGAGAAATTCAGAAAGTAGTTGATGAAACACACAGCGTTTGGCTTGGTGCATCATCAGACAAGTTTCATCAGGAGTTTACAGGATTAAGAAATGAACTTCAGAAGAAACTGGACGAGTATCTTGAGTCTTTGGCAACAGCTCTCAAAAATGTTGCAGAAGCTCTTAGAAAAGCTGACGAGGATATTTCCAGAAACATTAAGCTGGAAACAAAATAATCTTCTTAGCTTACGAAATTGATTTTAATGTACATAACTTTTATAGATAACGAACTGTAAAGTTATATAACTATTCTTACAGTTCGTTATCTGAATATACCGGCTTTATGCCGGTATATATTTATAAAGGAATAATATTTAGTGAAATTTGTTATAAGGAGCGTTGCTATGGAGGACTTTTTACCTATTGGTTCTGTTGTTCTTTTAAAGAATGCAAATAAAAAGCTTATGATTTATGGACGTAAACAGCTTCAAGCCGATACCGGAAGGCTTTGGGATTATGTGGGATGCCTCTATCCTGAAGGAAATATTTCTGCCGATTACACATATATGTTTAACCATTTGGATATTGCAGAGGTTATATTCACAGGCTTTAAAAACGAAGAAGAAGAAAAGTTTCAGATTTTATTAAAGAGCATTGTTCAAAAGAAACCTGAAGAATCAAACGGCTGATAAGGAGATATTATGAAACTTACATTATCTTATAAAGAAGCCAAAGGTATGGATATAAAAAAAATAAGTGTTATTGGTGATTTCAATAACTGGAATGGCAGCTCCCATTTAATGAATAAGGGCACAGACGGTTTATGGTCAATGGAATTGGAACTTGAGCCGGGAACATACAAATATAGATTTTTGATAGATGACAGGTATACACTCAATGACCCAACAGCCAATTTATATTTACCAAATGATTGGGATGTTTTATCATCTGTTATTGTGATTGATGAAAACAATGAGCGTATGGTAAATACAAGCAATTATACTGTTAACATTGAAAGTTTCGTACTTGCAACAGATATTAATGAGATGCAGTATGAAAACAATATTCGTTTATTTTTTCCAATGCAGGATGAAAAGGTGGTTTGCAGGCTGGAATTTACCAATGTTACGGGAATTCATACAGTTAGCGTTGTTTGGTATACGCCTGATATGAATGTGTTTGAGATGAGCGAAAATATTTTATGGACTCCGGAAGGGGAAGAGCAAACCCCAAATATACTTTGGTTTTGGATAGATACAATAAACAATAACCTTCAAAGCGGAAAATGGACCATAAAACTTTTTATAGATGGTTCCTATATTTACGAAGATTATTTTGAAATTGATATGACAGATGATGTCATAATTGAAATGCTAAAGTCAAAAGAAAGAAGTTTTGAATTCGGTATTGTCAATGGGGTACAAGAAATAAATAATCCAGATACAATTGAGCTGGAGAAGGATGCAATAAGCATCATTGAAAGCATAGAAGCGGATAGTGCACTGGGATTTAGCAATGTGGGAAATAAAAGTCATGAGGATGATAATAACCTCAATAAGGGAATGACTGGAACTTTAAGTAGTAACAAGTCAAATATGAATGACATAATTGATTTGATTTGCAGTGAACTTGATATAGATATTAATGTTAATGAAAAAGATAAAAAGGATAATGAATATAATGATTTAGGTGATCTTAATATAGAACTTCCGGAAATAAAGACAGATAACGTAGATTTGGGTGGTAATAATATAGGATCAAATGTTAAAACTGATCAGGCTATAAGCATTGATGATGTGTTGGATGGTCTGGAAACGCTGGAAGAAGTTGCGAAGAAGGAAGTAGATAAGGAAGAGAAAGATAAAGAGAATAATGAAGGGAAGAAGGATTCCATTAAGGATATTCTTCCTGAAATTGATTAATAAATTTGATTATTAGTGGGGAGGGGCATATATGTCTTCCGATAATTTTGTTTTATCAGTAAACATGAATGATTTAAGCAATCTATCCAGGCAACTTAAGTTACATTCAGAGAAATTTAAAAATCTTTCAAATGAGATAAAGAGGTTATATTGGCAACTAGACTGGGAGACTGCCAGCAAAGGTAATGTTTATGAGCATATAAGGAGAGCATCGGATGGTGCTTCTCAAATATACAATTTCTTAAATACTGCTGCAAGGGTATCCAACAATATTGCAAGGGATTTATCCGATGCGGATAGGGATATTGCAGATAGATTAGGTAAGGAAGTTGCACAGTTTAAAAGGGCAATCAATAGTTCCAGTATCAGCAAATCACATATTGGACGATTGAATGCCAGTACATATAATAATGTTAAAACCCTTGGAAAGGTAAAAGGTTCAAGCATTGTACCAATGGCGTATATTTCAGGTAATATGAATTGCATGTCCAATGGTTTGTCGTTAGCCTTTCCAGACATTAAAATAACAGGTTATGACTGGACGAAGTTAGGTATAAGTCCAACTTTTTTCAGCGAGTCACCCAGTAATACGGTGAACTTTTTTATAAATGCACTGGTGAGCATTTCTGCAAGTATCAGAGTTGCTACCAGAACCTTCAAGACCTATCCGTTCACAAAATATGCTGTGTCGGTAATAGAATATATTGATGAAGGAGTAAAATATTTCATCGTCACCGGTAAATATTCAACGCTGAGGGAGCTTGGGGTTGAATTGCCCAGAATACTGAAATATGGGATACGTGCCGGTGAGGGAGTTACCAGGGAACTGCTTGATAGGATTGTTCATTCAGATAGTTTAAAGGCATCATTAAACAGGGCTAAGATGAACGTTTTGAGAAGCTTGGATGTGGATGAGGCTGATGACCTTTTTAAACAGGTAAAAGGCAATCTTAATAAGAACTTAAGGATTAAAGCTGTGCTTAGTGAACTGCAGGATGATTTGCTAAAGGAACTGCCCAGAATTGCACCGGAAACGCTTGGAATAAAGCCTGCATTCCAAAATGCTTTAAGGGTCGCTCTTAGGGAAGCTGCCAATGAAGCAAAGTCGTTTGCAAATCTAAAGACCTTTTTCACAGGAGCAGGAACTGAGTTTAAGGCATTGTTTACAGGCGGGGGCAATTTTTTTACCAAGCTTATAAAGAGTGCAAAAGCACTGGCAGTCATTGGCATTGTTATTGATATAGGTTTTGACTTTATGGAAGATTGGGATAAAGGTTGGGAACAATTAACGGCAGATGTTGTTGTCGATACTGCATTGGGCATAGCCAGTACTATTGCAACAACTTATGTGGCATCACTTGTTGCAGGTTTGGTCACGGAAATGATGATAGGTGCCGCTATTGGTACATGTATACCTATACCTGTTGTTGGTACAATAGTTGGTGCTGTTGTAGGAATTGTTGTAGGTTTAGCTATTGTTTTAATAACTGAGGTGCTAACTATAAATGGCAAGTCAATTAAAGACTGGGCTAAAGAAGGGGTAAAATGGGCCCTTGAAGGAGTTGTTGACCTCGGAGGAAAAGCAATTGATGGTGTTGTCGATCTCGGGGGAAAAGTAATTGATGCCGGAGGCGAACTTATCGAGGATGCCGGTAATTTCCTGGAATCAGGCTGGAACAGCCTCTTTGGCAGCGGCGGTGGGGGGAAGAAGGCGACTGCAGTGGCAAAGCCAGATAAAGCAAATTATGATAATCAGACGACGAATTTGCAGCCATCATCATTATATGCATCTGGAAATACATCAATAACTTTTGGAAGTGGTATGTATGCTACTGCTTAAGGAATGATATACATGTCTTCGGAAAAAGAGATAGAGGATATTTATGTTCAGGATGACTATATGATTGGGGAGAAAAAGTGATGAGCAAATTTGAAAAAGACGTAGAAAAAAATCAAATAGAGGATACTTCAAACAGATGGCTTAAAATCCTCTGGAAATGTCAGCTTTGGTTAGCCATATTATCTGTACCATTTAATATTATACTTTGGATAGTTGCTCCCGATTCAGGAACCAGGGGAAGCATTCTGGGTATGACTCTGGGATTAATTATTATGCTATTTGTAGGTTGTTTATTTCTATCACCAATAAAAACAATTGGAACCAAACTACGTAAGTTAAAAATAACTCTGGGGATTTGTCTTTTCATGCTTTTCTTTATTGGGGGAATAGGATTACAGACCCAAATCGCAAGGGATTTGCTTGGAGGTATGCAGGATAGAATTGGTATTCTCGAATACTATAAAGATGAAGGTAAAGTATCAAAAAGCAATAGTAATCACAATTATAAAATCAAGATAAGTACTTTCGAAGAAGAGCTTAGCGTAGCAAGACCTGAGAGCTTCGGAGCTGAATTGGATGAATACTTACATAAGGAAATACGAGTACATTTCTATAAAGGTATTAAAGAGATCGAGGATATTTATGTTCAGGGTAGTGATGAGGGAAATAATTAAGATAAGGGAATTGTTCTATCTTATTATGTATTCATATAATTGTTAATGTGATTTTATTCATTTTTTGTCCTACAATTTTTAATTAACGTTTAACGTTCTTGTTAATGAGCGATAAGAAATCTAGTATAATTATATAAGTAATTCTTTATCATTAAGGAGAAGATATGAGTTCGGTTAATAGTATTGTATTGGTTAAGTATGATGATCTGAACAACCTTTCTAAAAGGATTAAAATATATGCAGAGAATTTCAGAAATTTATCCAGCTAAATAAGAATGTTGTACTGGCAGTTAGGTTGGGAAACAGCCAGTAAGGAAAATGTCTTTGAGTATATTAAGAAGACGTCTGATTGTGCAATTGATATATATATATAGCTTTTTAAACAACGCATCAAGGATGGTAAGTGATATATCCAAAAAGTTTAAATCTGTTGACTTAGAAATTGCACAATTGATAAGCGAGGAGACAGAATACTTTAGGCAAATTATAAGAGATACCAACGTTAAAGGCTCTTATGTGGGAAAACTGACTTCTTGTGCCTATAAAGATGTAAAATTAATGAATAAGGTTACGGGAACCAGCATGATCCCTGTTACATATGTACCCAAAAATCCTGATTCCGCCAATTTAGTAATGCGAGATTCAAATCAAAATCCTAAGAATATAAGTTTCGATTGGTCTGAACTTGGGCTTAATCCCTTTGATCCAAAAGGTTCTAAGAGTAATACTATAAACACATTTTTAGATACTTTAATCAATGCATTATTGTGTTTCAATGTCTCATACAATAGCAAGAAGTACCCATTTAATAAGTGTGCTGTATCTGTGATAAAGCATGTTATAGATGACATAGAGTATATTCTTATAACAGGTAAGGATAGTGCAATTAGGCAAATTGGAATTCCTATTCCCCCAAATGCCAAATATGGAATGAAGGCAGCAGCCGATATTCCAATAGAGGTATTAAAGAAAATAAATTCATCTCAAATTCTAAGGGAGACTCTAAAAAGATTTAGGAAAATTACTTCGGCTAAGGATGATTTTAGAGTAAAGATTGTTCTTAAGGAGCTTCAAGATGATTTATTAAAACAGTTACCGAGATTTGGGGAAGAGGAGCTTGAATTAACTGAGGCAATAAAGAAATCATTTTATAAAGTTTCAAAAAATGCAGGAGAAGAAGTAAGAAAGCTCATAAATAAAAGATTTTTTACTGAGATGGCAGATGAATTAAAAACAATTTTTAAATCAGGTTTTAAACGGAAAATGTTAGTTAATATATGTAAAAGCTCAAAACTCTTAGTTGCCCTTGGAATAGCAATTGATATACTTTTTGATGCTAGTGAGCATAAAGGACAGTGGGATTTAGTTGTAGCTGATGTTGTTGTTGATATAGCTTTAGGTTTAGCAAGTGTAGCAATATCTACTTATGTCACTGGTTTTCTCGTAGGGATGGCTTCTGAAGTTGCTATATGTGCTGCAATTGGGTCTTGTGTACCAATAATTGGAACTATAGCCGAAGCATTTGTGGGTATAGCAATAGGTATTGTATTTTCATTTGTTACAGAGGCAATTAAAATTGATGGAGTATCTTTGAAGAAGTGGTTGAAAGAAAGAGTGGTTGTTAAGCTAATTCAAGTTGCTGCTGACCTTGGTAAAGTAGTAAATGACTTAACCGTTGATATTACTAATAATATAAGTAGGGAAATTACAATTGTTGGTGATAAGGTATCTAAGGTTATATCTTCAGGCATTAAATGGCTATTAGATAGTAATACATGTAAGAAAGAATCTATAACATCAAAACCATCAGAATCGGAATATAACAAGCAATTACAGATGCTTCAGCCGTTAAAATACTCACATTTTCAAATGGCTACATCTATAACATTTGGCAAGAATTTCAATTTTAAGGACTTACCCTAATCAAAGCATAAAACTTAGAATAAAAATGAAATTAAGAGGAATTTATATGTATACAGAAGGCGATCACAATCAGTCTATGGAACAAAGATACAAGTGGATAGAGAGGTTTGTTTATGATCCAGACTTGAGATATCCGGGTATGTTTATATTGCCAGGAATTATAGGTATGGGTCTGAGTGTAACTGCGGGTATGGTATTACTAATTTTAGATGTTATTTTCGGGTTCTGCAAGTATATACCGCTATTATTAATTTTTGTTAATATTATATTGGGATTAACTGTATATAATATGTTTAGTAGAAAAAATAAAGCTGGTTCATATACTTTCAGCTTTTTCAAGCCTTCTTTAATGATTGGATTATGTGGAGTGTATTCCTCGTTACTCTTCTTGTACTTGATATATGAGATGTTTTATTGGACTATTGGCCCACAGCTCATTGTTAATTACTATATGATTGGGGTTATAATTGTTTATGTTTTAATAGCAATTTTGCAGGGAATATGGTATCTAACAGCTTTAAAAAAGGGATATTATTGCATGGATGAAAGTATAAAAGATCTTGACATTGTCAGGAACAAGATGAATAAAGTTGGAAAATGTTGGCTTTACCTCCATTAATAGCCTATGCATCATTAGGCCCAGGATGGTATCCATTATCTAGATTAATAGTACATACTATTGACAGTTATCCACAGCAAATTTTTATATATGCTACATTGCTTGTAATGGTTCCTTTCGTATTAGAACTCTCACTACCTGTATTGCTATGGTGGTATATGGTTAAAAAATATAGAAAATTTATACCTGAAAATCGTATAAACTCAGATCAAGAGCAAGTTACTGGAAACATTCTGAAAAAAGATAAGAAATCTCATAGGCAAAAATAAAGTGTAAAACGAAAAAAGGAAATATTGAAAGTATATAACTGAGTAGTAATGTTATCATCAATAAAAAAGCAGCGTACAGACCATATGATCCATACGCTGTTTACATCAGTTCTCGTCATTAAACAAGTCATTGTAAGCCGAATCAACAACGTTTATACCAATATTGTCGAACATGCCTGTACCTTTAATCTTCATGCCTTTATAAGTAAAATCGTTGAAGCTGGCCCTCATCCAGTAATTGTTCCCATCGGGCATATCATAGTCAGTGTAGAGCTTCTTGTTGTTCTTATTTACCTCAAAGGTCAGTGTTGTGGTTTCGGTTACCTTATATACAGGTGCATTTGAATCACTAATAAATTCCCTGTACATATAATTGTTAAATGAACCTATGGTTTCTGATTCGCTCCAGCCTTCAAGAATCTCTTTAAACATTTCATGGGTGTAACCATTATTGTTTGGTGAATGTGGAATCAGCTCATAGTGTGACTGTGTCTGACCTCTGGTTATAGTTAAGAGATTGCTTGTCCTATTGATATTCAAATTATACTTTTTCTTTGATTCTTCATATATAAGATTCGAAGAAAACTGGAAAGAATTCTGTATGGATTCCAGAAGATCCTTATGGTTTTGAGTAAGTTCCTGACGATTCTTGTATGTTACGGTTTTTAATGTTACACTATATTTTCCAGCAGGGTTAAAGTAGTAACCAGACTTAAAGGGATAGGGGATACTACTGTAGTCTTCGTCGGAAGCAAACGGTACACGGGGATAACTTTTATTCCCGGGAGGCTCTTGATTCCTTGCATTCTTTCTGTCATATTCATAATATTTGCTTATTGGTGTTTCAACTTTATATGTTATCTCTGCTTCTTCCTGTCCCTTAAATACTCTGTCAAACTGCCCAGGCCTTGCTTCGAGGGACTTGACAGAACCGTTGCTGGAAAGGTGCTTCATCCAGCGATGGACATTCAGGTTAAAGGATTGGCTTACCCAGTACATTTTCTTTTTTGTATCGCTGCTCTCAGAAGCCGAATACTCCTGCCTGAATTTCTTTTCTTTGGGGAGGCTGGCTGTACCGTTAAAAACATGTGCAATAACTGTAATAGGTTCGGTTCCTAGTGGGTTAAATAAAGCTTCCATTTCCCCGCCGCCATCATAAATCCAACCGTAATTCGGGGTCTTTATGGTTGTTGCCGGATTCGTAGTATTATCGGTGGATTCACTGTAGCTTACTACTCCGTATACTTCTTTCTTGAACTCTCTGGTTACTGAGCCGGAATAATTTATTACAGGCACGGATATAAGGTCTATCAGGTTTCTTGCATAAAGCCATCCAGGATTATCCCCAAGGGACTGTCTCTTAATGCTTGCCGTTGCTATTGGAGTTTTATTGACAGTTGTTTTGTTTGAGCTTACTTCCGGTGGATTGTTTAAAACTTTGAAGCCTGAAAAAATGTTTTGTGGATCAGTTCGGGTTACATCAAGTGCACCGTTAGTTGTGTTAGGAATCCATGTATACCTGGTAGTTTCAGTGTTTTCACCTAATTCCAGTACTGCAGAAATGTTATTACCATTATTTAATGGACGATGAAAATCTCTTGATAAAACATCATAGTCCAAGGTTACAGTGCCATTTATGGTAACTCGTGGTATTACATTTATTGTTACTTTGACTGAGTTGTCTACATATACACTTTCAACAGGACTAGGATTAGCCTGGTTATTAACAGTAAATTTGAATGTATACTTTCCGGATTTTAAAGCTGGAGTTTTTATGTTGGATTGTTTTTTGCCGTTTTCTATTGTAAATTCAGGATCTTTAGAATCAAATATACTTTTACCGGAAGCATCAACACCCTCCCAATGTGCTGAGGTTTTCACAGCTTCATCAGTATCGGCTGTAACCAATGAAGAAATATTTACCTCTGTATCCTCATATACAGAGAATACAGGAGTCGTATTAATCTGTACAGAAATGTTATCTTGCAATAGTTTAAAGGGAGCTATGGGAACAGACATGTAATTGTAACCGCTTCCATTGTCTCTGAAAATCCATCCGTGCCCCCATGAATAGTATGTAGGAGGCTGAATTACCTGGACAAAGTCACACCATTGCCCGGGTTTTCCTGTTTCAGGATCAATGGGCTTTGAACCCACATCATATAATCTTGTATCGGCATATTTACCAGGGTTAACAAGTAGGTCTTTTCCAGTTTGAGGGCCTCGGACAAGGTCCAGGCCCAGTTGTATGTTCTTTTCGAGATTACCTTTATATGTAGTTCCATCAGGACGAGATAAATTGATTTCAGAACCGGAAAAACGGCTTCTAACAAAATTATATTTTATACTTAGAGGTGTGTTATCCCAAGGATTCTTTATGAAAACTTTATCTGTAATCTTCCAACCTCCCCAGCTGTCAAAAGGGTGATTAGGGTTTTCAAAATTATCGCCTTCTTGGTTGAATCCAAGGTATCTTGGTTCAAGTTTACCCTTGAAATAAATTTGATTGTTATCAGCGACACTATATTGGCTTCCATATACTATAAAGAGATTATAATAATGTTCCTCATCTATGACTGCGTTTTTTATTAAATCTGTGTTTATTGAATAATAATTTCCATTTCGAACTATATTGTTAACAAAGTACCATGTATCTGGATTGTTTTTATCAACATTTTTCATTCCGTAAAAAAGTTTCATACTCTCATTAAAAAGCTTCAATGAGTTATCAACTGTTATTTTTCCATTAATTTCCTCAGCATAACTATATGGTATTTTATATATACCAAGTGTAATAAGAAAAATAAGTAATATAGCAATAATTCTTTTCAAGCTATAAACCTCCTACTTAGTATAAACGTAAAAATCCAAAGGTCCATTATAAACACCTACAACATCAATGATTTTGTCTCCTACATAAAATGATTTCCTTTCAAGCTTATATCTTGCTACCTTTTTCTGTTTGGCATATGCCATAACGTCATCTACGATCTTTTTATCAAACTTCTGTAGCAATATACTCTCAGTTTCCTTTAGCATTTGTTCTAAATCTCCCGAGAAGAAATCAATCATTATAACAAGTTCTGCATAATCCTTTTTGTTTTCATGCCCATCAACAACCAATCCTGATGGCGGATCCTTTGGCACAACATATCCACTAATAACTTCTTTATCTGCAGGAATTGATGTTGTTGCAGTTCCGGTGGTTATTATTACAGTTTTTGCTATACTGTCCCATGTAACCTTGGCACCTAGTGTTTCGCTTACAAATCTCAATGGTACAAAAGTTCTGGAATTTTTAATCCGGGCTTTTGTATCAAATGTCTTTTGAACATTGTTTAGAAGAGCTTTGCTTTCACCGACTTTTAACTTGATGGTGTCTTTTCCCTTTTTTATAGTAACCGTAGTTGTGGCAGCAGCCCATTCAACGGTGCAGCCTAAAGCTTGACTTACGAATCTTGCTGGTACTTGAGTCCTGCCGCTTTCATCTATAAACGGCTGAGCATCAGGGAATTCTACTGTTTTTCCATTTACAGTTACTTTTATAAAGGAGTTTCCATTTGCGGTTATTGAAAACATAAAAGATAATAATAATGCTATAATTGTTAATGTAATTTTTCTGTTCATTTTCTGTCCTCCAAAAAATAATATAATAATATAATAGCATACCGTGACAGTGCTGAAAACTGCATATTAAGAATTTCATAAGGGTAAAATTTTTTTGTTTTGAATTAGGTGAAAAGCATACTTACCCGGTATCTATATGGTGGTATCTGATACGGAAGTACAGAAAGTACATCCCTGAAAAATCCTGGCACTACTAAAATACAAAAACAGCGTACAGATCGTTTGATCCATACGCTGCCAGCTTTAATCTTCTCCATTAAACAAATCGTTGTAAGCCGAATCAACAACGCTTATGCCAATATTGTCCAACACACCTGTACCCTTAATGCTCATACCCTTATATGTAAAATCATTAAAGCCTGCCCGCATCCAGTAGTTGTTTCCATCAGGCATATCATAGTCGGTGTAGAGTTTCTTGTTGCCCTTGTTTACTTCAAAGGTCAGTGTTGTTGTTTCGGTAACCCTATAAACAGGTGCATTGGAATCGCTTACGAATTCCCTGTATTTATAGTTGGTGTACGAGCCTATGGTGCCTGATTCGTTCCAGCCTTCAAGAATTTCTTTAAATAGTCCATGGGTCATACCGTTATCATTTGGAGAATGCGGAATCAATTCGTAGCTTGATTGCGTCTGACTTTTTGTTATATTGACCAGGCTGTTTGTTCTGTTAAGGTTCAAGGTATATTTCTTCTTTGATTCTTCATATATAAGATTCGAAGAGAACTGGAATGAATTCTGTATAGATTCCAGCAAGTCCTTATGGTTTTGAGTCAACTCACGCCGATTCTTATATGTTACGGTTTTTAATGTAACGCTGTATTTTCCAGCAGGATTAAAGTAGTAGCCCGACTTGAATGGGTAGGGTATACCACTGTAGTCCTTATCGGAAGCAAGTGGTACACGGGGGTAGTTCTTACTGCCAGACGCTGCCTGGTTGCGGGCATTCTTTCTGTCATATTCGTAATATTTGCTTATAGGTGTATCAATTTTATAAGTTATTTCTGCTTCTTCCTGACCTTTAAATATTCTGTCAAACTGGCCTGGCCTAGCCTCAAGGGATTTGACAGAACCGCTGCTTGTAAGATGCTTCATCCAGCGATGCACATCAAGGCTGATTGGCTGGCTAACCCAGTACAATTTCTTTTTAGTCACATTGCTCTCATTAGCAGCATACTCTTCTCTGAATTTCTTTTCTTTAGGCAGGTTGGCTGTTCCGTTGAACACATGTGCAACAACTGTTACAGGTTCATTTCCAAGAGGGCTGAATAAAGCACTGGTATTGCCGCCACCATCATATAGCCATCCGTAGTTCGGGACTTTTTCAGTTTCACCTGATTCTTCATCCTTGACTTCGGTGTAGCTCACAACATCATATACTTCCCTCCTGTACTCCCTTGTTACGGAGCCGGAATAATTAATCGCAGGTACTGCTATAAGGTCAACGAGATTTCTAGCATAAATCCATCCTGGGTTGTCTCCAAGGGCTTGTCTCTTTATATTTGCAGTTGCTGCAGGTGTTTTCACAACTGTTGTTTTGTTGGAGTTTACTTCCGGCGGATTGTTAATGATCTTAAAGCCCGATAGTACATTTTGAGGATCATTTTTTATTATGTTAAGGGCACCGTTTGTAGAATTTGGTATCCATGTATACCTGACTTTATCGGTGGCTGCAGCCAAAGAAAGCTCAGCTGTTATATTATTGCCATTATTTAATGGACGATGGAAGTCTCTTGAAAGAACATCGTAATCCAATGTTACACTTCCTTTTATGGTGGCTCTTGGGACCACATTAACTGTTACCTCTACTGTGTTATCGATATAGATGTTTTCCACAGGGTTGGGATTGGCCGGATCGTTTACCGAAAATTTAAATTTGTATTTACCTGATTTTAACATGGGTGTTTTTATTGTTGATTGTTTTATACCCTTTTCAATTATAAATTCAGGATTCTTGGCATCAAATACATTATTGCCGGAGGCGTCAGCACCCTGCCAGTGTGCGGAAGTCTTAACTGCTTTGTCGGTATCGGCAGTAGCATATGCAGAAATAGTAGCCTCTGTGTTTTCATATATGGAGATTGACGGCAGCGAATTAAGCTGCACCGCAATGTTATCCTTGACAAGCTTAAAAGGAGCAATGGGAAGAGTCATATAATTAAATCCGCTTCCATTGAATTTAAAAATACGTCCATGTCCCCAGGAATAATATGTAGGAGGTTGGGTGACCTGAAGAAAATCACACCATAGCCCAGTTCTTCCGGTATCGGGATCAACCGGTTTTGTACCTACGTCATAAAGCTTGGTATCGGCACGATTGCCTGGGTTAACCAGCAGGTCCTTTCCTGTTTGTGTACTGCAGATCAAATCCAGGCCAAGCTGGATGTTCTTTTCCAGATTTCCGATATATGTTGTACCATCAGGGCGGGATAGCTTTATTTCAGAGCCTGAAAATCTGTTTTTGCTGAACTTGTAATGATCACAAAGTCTCATATTGTTCCATGGATTCTTTATAAAGATCCTTTCAGGTATCTTCCAGCCTAACCAACTGTCGAAAGGATAATTGGGATTATCATAGCTGTCCCCGTTTGCATTGAAACCCAAATAGCGGGGTTGAAATTTACCTTCAAAATAGAGCCTGTTATTATCAGGAACACTGTATTCACTTCCATAAACAATCAAAAGATTATAATAATGTTCCTCATCGGTTAGAGCATTTCTAACTATATCCGTATTAAAAGAATAATAATTACCATTTCGTACAATGTTGTTGCCGAAAAACCATGTGTTTGGATCATTTTTATCAATATTTTTCATCCCATAATATAGATTCATGCTTTCATTAAATAACTTTAATGAATTTTCCAAAGTAATTTTCTCTTGAATTTCTTCAGCATTTACATACTGTGGTATGCTGAATACAAATGAAACACATATAATTAATATAAATAAAATTATCCTTTTCAAACAAAAAACCCCCAAAAAACTTTATGTCAATATATTATCATATTGTTCCAAGGCTGAAAATAGTTTATTAGGGCCTTTTGTTCATTTATAGCATATTTCAATTTTTGTAGTAGTGTGCCGTGAGTTTTTGGTATAATTATTAAGCAGACTAATTGAAATAGTGGAGAGCTAATTTATGAATAGTGTAATAGTTACAGTAAAAATAAAAGAGAAGGAATATCCTTTTGACCTTGAGTTACCGGCAGATATACCTGCAAAAGAGCTTTCAAACATTATTAACCAAAGCCTTAATATTGATAAGAATATTACTTCAAGGTTTACAGGGTATCAGATATATGCAGATCCTCCAGGAAGGATAATGAAGGATACTGAGACCCTCAATGATGTCGGGGCATGGGACGGAGCCATATTGACATTGCTGTAGATGGGGGGGTGGCTGGGGAGTTTACTGCCTGGAAGCGATATATTTAGGAGGAAGAGAAATTGTCTGTAAATAACCATGATTATATAAAGAGCTTTGAGCCATTATGGGGAAGCTGGAAAATTGAAGACCTTGTTGGTGAAGGAAGCTATGGGAAGGTTTATAAGATTTCCAAAGATGAGTGGGGCTTTAAGTATGAGTCTGCACTAAAGCATATTGAAATTCCAACACGGGAGCAATACAGGGAAGCTGTGGCTTCATTTGATAATAACGATGAAAATACACTTAAGGAATACTTTACAGATGCAGTAAAAAATATGGTCAATGAAATAAGGCTTATGTATACATTGAGGGGCACAAGAAATATCATCTGCTATGAGGATCATGCGGTCCATGAAAAGAATGGTGAGTTCGGCTGGGATGTGCTTATAAGGATGGAGTATGCCACTCCTCTTATTGGCTATATAAAGGAAAACGCTATGGCTAGGCAGGATGTAATAAGACTTGGAATAGACATGTGTTATGCCCTTGAGGCCTGTTCAAGAGCTGGAATAATTCACAGGGATATAAAGGACGAAAATATATTTATTTCCAGTAGCGGGGATTATAAGCTTGGTGATTTTGGTATATCAAGAATTTTATCGGGAAGCGGAAGGGCAGCATCTATGAAAGGCACACCCTTCTTTATGGCACCGGAGGTTTATAGGGGTGCCGATTATGATATAAGGTCAGACATTTATTCTTTGGGAATAGTTCTATACAAACTTACAAATTACGGCAGACTGCCGTTTATGCCTCCCTTTCCAAACAAGGTCAAGTACCAAGACAGCGAAAAGGCACTTGACATGAGAATGTCGGTGAAATATTGGATAAGCCTCAGTTGTCCGGGCAAATGCTGGGTGAAGTCATACTTAAAGCTTGTTCATTTAATTTGGATGATAGGTTTGAGTCCGCATCGGAAATGAGGAAAGCATTGGAAATCATCCTGGAAAACATGGCTCAAGAAGAGAAGAATGAGGTAATCATGTTTCCAAAAGCTGATGCTAAGACAGTGAATGATAAGCCGTTGGCAGATGAGATTTCAGGTGTGGAAGAATTGGCGGGTGAAGAAGACACCAACGACAGGCTGTCCGAAAATCATGCATTATATTAACATATATGATATAATATAACAAATAATAATTTTGAGGTTTATAAAATTATGAATTATGTAAAAGGCATTAGTAGAAAACAGGTTGAGCTAAGTAGCCTAGAAGACCATATAGATGAAGAAAGTGAAGTTAGGGCAATTGATGCATTAATTGAATCAATGGATATTAAAGATCTGGGATTTAAAGAAGGGAATAATGAGAATTCTGGAAGATCAATGTATTCACCAATGGATTTAATTAAACTGTATGTATATGGATATTTCAATGGTATAAGAAGTTCTAGAAAGCTAGAAAAACAAGCAAAAATAAATTTGGAAGTTAAATGGTTATTGAAAGGAGTACAACCAAAACATTCAGTAATATCTGATTTTCGTAAAGAACATATTGACTGTTTTGATAATCTATTTAAAAACCTTATTAATATATGTAATGATTTTAACCTAATAGGAAAAGAATTAATTGCTATAGATGGGACTAAAATAAGAGCAGATGCGGCCAAGAGTAAATATTATACTTTAAAGAAACTTAAATTCATGGAAGAGTTGACAGAGGAAAAGTTAAAGGAATATTTAAAAGCATTGGAAGAAAATGATTGTAAAGAAGCAACAAAAGAAATTAGCGATAGAATTAAAGTCCTTGAAGAAAAGAAAGAGCTCTACAATGAACTTAAAGAAGTGCTTAACGATACCTCAGGAATAAGCTTAACTGATCCTGATGCAAAAAGAATGAAAACTGGTAATACAAAAGGAACAATAATTGGCTACAATGTACAAACAGCAGTAGATGAGAAAAACAAATTAATAATAGATTATGAAGTGAGAAATGATGCAGTTGATCAAGGGTTGTTATATGATGTAGCTAAAAATGCAAAGGAGAAATTGGGAGTTGACAGTATAGAAGTATTAGCAGATAAAGCATATTTTAAAAGTGAAGATATTATAAAGTGTGAAGAAAACGGAATTGTGCCATATGTTCCAAAACAAAAAGTAGTAACACCAAATATCGATTCTGGATATATAAAAGAAAAGTTTATATATGACAAGGATAATGACATGTACATTTGCCCGGCTGGGAAAAAATTATATATGCGTTCAAAAAGTGAAGATGTAAAGATGAAAATTTATTATAATTATGAAGAGTGCCAAAATTGCCCATATCGGGATAAATGCACAACATCAAAATATGGTCGTCACATTGAACGCAACCCAAAGGAAGAGATAGTTGAAAATGCTATAGAACGATTTAATGCTAATGGTGCTAAGTACAAAAAAAGACAAATGATTGTGGAACATCCATTTGGAACACTAAAAAGAGTTATGAATTTTGAATATTTCTTACTTCGTGGCAAAAAGCTTGTTTCAGGCGAAACAGGCCTAGCTTTCTTTTGTTATAATATGAAAAGGTTAATAAACATCAAAGGAACAAAGGAAATAGTCGCTTCAATTTAAGATGATTTAGGTGAATGTAGGGTAATTTAATAAGTGTTATTTTTCAAACTTTCCAGATTCCAATCATTATTCTATATTTAAAATTGCATAATGTTGTAAAATATCTAAAAATTTAATTTTCGGACAGCCTGACGATGTCAGCACAGAAGAATCAGTTGAAGGTGGAGAAATTGAAGACAGCATAGGTATGGAGCTGGTTGATGATGAAGAAGATGAAGAAGATCTAGAAAAAAGCCCGTTAAACAGGACTGTAAGCCTGTTTGGATCTGCGTTGGGTACCAATAAATTTGTAAATGAAAGAGGTAACTCATCGGGCAATATAGTTAATGGAGGCTTAGCTGCACACCAGGGATTTTGGGTGTATTATTCCAATGTTGGAAAAGGACTTTTCAGATCCAAGCCGGATGGAAGTGATTCAAAAATGCTTTGTGAAGACAGTGCCTGGTTTATAAATGTCATCGGTAACTGGATTTATTATAGCAATGCTTCTGATGATGACAGGCTCTACAAGATCAGCATTGAGGGGAATGAAAGAACAAAGCTCAATGACGATAAAACATGGGATATTAATGTAATAGGTGATTGGATCTATTACTGCAATGAAAGCGATGGGTTTAGAATTTATAAAATAAAGACTGATGGTGCCTGCAGGATTAAGCTCAATAAAGACTCTTCCCATAGCCTTAATGTTGTAGATAATTGGATTTACTATTCCAACAAAAGCGATAAGGGAAAGATTTATAGAATCAGGACTGATGGTGCTAACAGGACTACAATAAACGATAATGAGTCGGATTTTTTAAATGTATCTGATGACTTAATATTTTACAGCAATAAAAGCGATGGCTTTAAGCTGTACAAAGTAGGGATTTTCGGCGGCAATGATGAGATGCTGAATGCTTCCATATGCCGTAATATAAATGTTTTCAATAATTGTGTGTACTATATAAACAAGTCTGAGGACGGTAAAATATGCAGAATCGAGATAGACAGCGGAATACCTGAGACTGTTTGTAACTATAGGGGCGATTTTATTAATCTGGTGGGGGATTATATTTTCTTCTGCAACAAAAGCGATAATGACAAACTATATAGAATAGCAATGGATGGGGGAGAACCTGAAGCTTTAGAAACTGATGAGTTGAACACTACTGATGATGACTGGTTTTCTTTGTAATCAAAGAGTCTGTCATTTGTATTCAATGTGTTCATAATTTTATACTTTCATTAATCTTCCTTATTTGATAAAATGTTAAGACATGGGGTTTTGTCTATTTTTGGATTGCAAAATTCCAAATGATTTTGTTTCTAAGCCTATGGCTTATATATAATTATAAGGGAGGTTATAAAAAATGAGTAGTAATGGAGTAAAAAAGTGTATTTCAGTAATCACGCTTGCTGTCTTTCTTGTTACGAGTATACCGGCTTTCGCGGACACAGCGTCGACAAAGGTTAGTCCATATTGTACAAGGACTACAACTCCGATTATGAGCATCAACCTGGGGGGATCAGACGATGTTGGCTTCGATGGTACCACATTTATAAAACAGAATTCTATAAACAATTTTACCGTAATGGCAAAGGAACCTGAGTTTTCAACATCTACTGCACAGGGAGATAAGGTAAATGCCTTAACCAGAATAGAAGCAGAGACCCTCACCGTAAATAACGGTCTTACCCTGGAAAACTGCCAGGATGTTGATGGTGGCCAGAATCTGGCTTATATAGGAAATGGTGATTATGCAGGATACGATTTCTTGTATTTTCCTAAAGGGACCAAGGGATTTGCTGCACGTGTATCTACTGAAACCGAGGGTGGGAATATAGAAGTGAGACTTGACCATCCAGGTGGGGAGCTTGTAGGAAAGTGCAATGTAAAAAATACAGGCGGCTACCAGAAATATGTGGATGTTTCATGCGGCCTTACAGGAAGTATAGAAGGCTTACATAAGGTTTTTCTCATTTTTACAGGTGAGAGAGACAATGGTATATGCAATATTAATTGGTTTAAATTTACCAAAGGCGTTTTTGATCCCATCAAAGCGAAAGCATATGATACTTCCGACGGCAGCTACTATTTATACAAATCCATGGACTTTGGCACTGAGGGGCCTGCAAAGTTTAAAGCACGTCTTAACAACAGCGTCAGCGGTTCTTTTGATATTAGGGTGGACAGCCCTACAGGTACAACTATATGTACCATTAACCCGACAGGGATGACAAACGAAATAGGCTGTGTTGAAAGCCCTTTGAGCTATAAAGTAACGGGCATACATGATTTATACCTGGTTGACAACTCAAATGGGAGCATTATTAATGCCATAGACTGGTTTGCATTTGATCCTTTTGAAGAACAGGTGCCCCAGTTGGATGATAACCTCTCAAGGTTTATAAATACAAGTGTTAAGGGGTATAATATTGAGTTCTCCATGAATGCTGACAGAAACAGTGTTTATGAGGTTTATTTGTATACACCCGATACTCTGAAGGAGAACAAGCAGGTATTTGATGTGGTTGCCAACGGGGCAGTTGCAGATACGGTTGACAGCCAGAAGTCAGGACTCAGATGGGAAAAGAAGGGTCCATACCTTGTAAAGGTATCGGATGATGGCAGGCTTACATTAAATTGTATCGCTAAACGCGGTATGGCATCCATATCAGGAATAAGAATAAGCAAAGTCAGCTATTCCAAGGCTTTTAGCGATGTAAAGATATCCGACTGGTTTTACATTCAGGTTATGGAGCTTGCAAGCAAGGGAGTTATATTCGGCAAGGGAAATAATACTTATAAGCCTAAGGAATCAATAATTGGAGAGCATGTGGCATACATGGCCTTTAATGTAATGAAATATTCAATTGCTGAGAATGACAGTTCATTTAGGCCTGAAGATTATACAAAAATATCCGACATACCAACAGACTTTTGGGCATACCAGTACATGAAAGCTTATTATAACTATTTCTTCAAGGAAAAAATGTCAAAGATTGATATTAATACCCGCAAAGCCTTCAGCTCTAAGGATTATCAAGCCAATAAAAATGTAAGGCGTGAAGAGTTCGCGATGGCCATAGTTGGTGCGAGACGCCTTGATTATAACAAGGATGGTAAAGTTTTTGTACTTGATCCCGATCGTGAACCGGGTGCCAAACTAAACAATTACAGGGCAAAGGACTATGATAAAATCACAGATTCCTTCAAATATTTCATAGAGCTGGCATTGGAAAAATCCCTTATGAAGGGGGATCAGAACGGAAATTTAAATCCCAAGAATCCTGTTAACAGAGCTGAGGCCGCATCATTTATCTATAATGCATTAAAACAAAAGGAAAACAATTTTATAAAGCCTGATCCGGGAAAAACCATTCAGGTACCTAGGATAACAATGAAAAAGAGGAAGGTTAATGTGGGAATACTTACACTTCCTGCACCGGCTTGGGATTCTATCAACAATAAACAGGTTAATGACCCTAATCCTGACTTTACAATGCTGGAGCTTTTAGATAGAAATATTAACAAGCCCATGGATTGGGAGCTGACTAACCCTTATCCTCCGGCTTATAACAAGTACGAATTTGTCGATACTGCAAAGTTCAACACTGCTAAAATGCCGAATGCTCCGGATCAAAACTCATCAACACCAATACATTGGGATCCGTCCACATACTTTAAGGATTTAAGGAGTATTGCAAAGGCACAGACTGATCTTGAAGCCGACATGACTGATACAGGTGTTGTAGGAAATCCTGATAACATTGCAAAGTCCAAGCTATTCAAATACTGGGAGGTTTCTTTGGACGATCCGAATCTTACTCCTGAAAAATTAGCAAAGAGTTATGATGTGCTGTATCAGGCATCACATGGTAAGATAACCTATTCAGCTGATATACAAAATAAAATGAGAGCATTCTTAAATGCTGGTGGTCAGCTGTGGTGGGAAAATTGCCTTGGCTTGGAAATAAAGGCGGGAGACGGATTTACAGACGAGGTTGGCTTTGTATCTCTGCGTCCCGGAAACAACTATAAATACGCACAGGTTCCAGTTTATAATGAAGGTAAGATGCATCCTCTCTTCGATAATATATTTACCATAGATTCTGAGAAATCCAGCCGTGCAGTTACACCAGGGTTGATGAACAAGAACAGTGAGATTTCAATGCTGGGTGATGGTGAAGAGTGGCTAAATGACGATAACAGGCATATATCCAGCCTGCTTCCTACAGATGAAGTTATACTGAATATACAGGAGACTAACGGTACATTGCATCCTAACATGGCAGTGAGAAATGTAGCAGGGACAAACGGACCGGCTGGAAGAATAGTAATTACAACAAATGATGTTGGATGTGGAATTACAAAGCATGTTGTAAGGTCAGGTGGAAAGGCTGTTGAGGATTACAAGTTCTGCTACAACCTAATAGGATGGATGTCAAAAGTATCTGTGAACTTCGATGATACAAATGACAGTGATTGGAACGGAAAGGACAATTTAGTTGTAAAAGCAACAGTGGCAAATAACGGATCCAAGGCACAGACTTATGACCTTACACCAACCTATAATACTGGTTTATGGGAAGTTCAGTCCACAAGCGATTACAAGAATATCAAAGCTAGAGAGCCTTGGATATTAAGTCTTGATGCAAAGGGCTACCCAAATAAAATCAAGCTTGAACCAAATCAATCAGAAGAAATCGTATTTAAAATGAATTTTAAAACATTAGACAGCACTAAATACGAATTTACATTGCGTGCGAACGAATCAGGTGTTGTGAATACCCGTGATATGGAGGAAAATACTTTTGTTCTACATAATGTAAAGATTGTTAAGCCAGCTTTAAGCGTAATGAGCAGCGGCTATAACGGTAAGAGCTTTAGTGTATTGATTGGTACCGATAACCTTAAACTTAATGATATAAGACCTGTAAATTATGATTTGACATTAAAGTTAAAGAAGGGTAATACATTTGTTGATCCTCGAAATTTGATTGACCGTATTGAGATTGACACGGCAAATGCAATGACTCCGGTTATGGAAAACATGACATATTCTTATACCGATTCAGGCGGTAAGCCTTTGGCAGATATAACCATAAATAATGTTAAATTTGACACAACGGATCAAAAAGTTAAAATAAACGTGTACCTAAAGAGCAATGCAAGCAGTTCAAGCTATGTGGTGACAGGAAAACTGGAAGCTTTTGATCCTATAACGAAGAAGAGGCTTGGTTATTCCGATGAGACTGCTATGAACATCAAATAACAAAATATTTTATATCAAGTATTATTTTTTAGAAGCGTTAAGGCAGGTAATACAGGCCTTAACGCATCTGTAACAATATACCTATAGTATTACTATAAAATAAAACGCTATAAATTCCGATATAGATATGGTAAAGTAAAATGGTTATTTTCTAAAGTAACCTGTAGAGAAAGGATGAACATTGTTGGCAAAGAACAGAGCCCCTGAAAAGGGGAAAATCGGCTTCTTAGCAATACTTTTTATATCTCTTGCTTTATGTTTATCAATAGGCACAGCAGCATTTATATTTATGAATAGCTATTTTGATCAGCATAAAACTGACCAAATAGCTTTGCATATGCCTTTTGTTGTGCTGACATCCGTCTCTACGTTTATAATATTTGTTTTACTTGGTATAATATTTAACAGAATTACTATAGAAAGAACTTATGTAAGAGAGCTTAAGAATTTTAAAGACTTTACCGATTCAATTCATAATGCTCAGTCAGAGAGAGAAGTATATGAAAGAATGTATGAGTTTATATGCCGTACTGTAACGGTAAATAATATTACATTATTTTATAAAAATACTATTCCTGTGGAAGGTATGGACAACAATCTTGAAAATCCATGGCAAAGGCTTGGACATGAGAAAGTACCTCTTTGCAATATGTCACCAAGTAAATGTCCTGTTATTAGGACAGGAAGAGAATGCAGGATAGTAAGTATACAGAATGGGATTAAATGTGCGTATCAGCTTAATGAATACAAGCAGGGAAGTTATGTTTGCCTTACCATTGTAAGCATTGATTCGCCTCAGAGCATCCTTCAACTATATAGCCAATATGAAAATGAGTTTAATGATGCATTAATCCATAAAATAAAATCGTATACCGAAATAGCTAAAACTCTTATTAAAAGCAGACGTAAAATATCGACTCTTGATAAGAGCTCAAAGTATGATAATCTCACAAAGGTATATAACAGAGGTTATTTCGTTGAGTTTTTAAAGAAACAGGTTGAGATAGCATTGTATTCCAAGGAGAATCTTAGCATAATGATTCTCGACATTGACTTTTTCAAAAAGATAAATGATACTTATGGACATTTTGCAGGGGACCATGTTTTGGCACTTTTTGCAAAACTGGTAGTTAAGGAAGTAAGAGTAACAGACCTTGTTGCAAGGTATGGAGGGGAAGAGTTTGTTGTAGTTTTGCCTTCAACTGATGTTGTTACTGCGTATGATGTTGCAGAAAGAGTGAGACAAGCTGTTGAAAAAGCTTACATGCCGCCATACGGCGATATTGATATTCCGTCAATTAGTTGCAGTATTGGGGTTTCCACTCTCCCGTTATACAGTAATAACAAGGATGACCTTATAAAAACAGCAGATTTGGCACTGTATCAAGCCAAGAGAGACGGAAGAAACATGACTAAGGTTTATGATAAGACTATGGCAATGATAAAGAAGGAATAAAAAGAATAAAAAACAATTAAGAATTTGGGGCACCTTAACAGGCAAGCCCCTTTTTTAATGTCTAGTAAGGCATGATTGAAATATTACTTCTCGTATAATTCTTATAAAAGTGGGAAATATAACAAACTGATAAATAATAAGAAAGCCTAGATAATATAATTAAGATAAAATACTATTAAAATAAAAGGATTTTGAATTTTTTTGGCGAAATAAGGTTAGCATAAAAAAGAATTGGGATAAGATTATCTATTAGGTATAAGCACTAAACTTTTATGATTGGAATATAAACTGTAGAAAAAGGTGGTATTGTCAATGAATATTGCAGCTGATACAGAAAAGATTTATGAGATTGTTAATGCGGAATCAAGAGATCCCTATGCTTATTTGGGGATTCATAAAGTGGAGAATACTTCTAAGCAAATGAAAGGATTTGCTATAAGGGCATTTATTCCAAATGCCAGAAGTGTTAAGGTTATTGATGAAGAGACAAATGGCAGTTACCTGATGGATAAGATCAATGAGAACGGTTTTTATGAAGTTAAAGTATGGGACAAAAAGGATTACTTTTTATACAGGTATGAGATAGAGGATGACAGTGGGAACAGCTATTCTATGTATGATCCTTACAGGTTTTTGCCTGTAATATCTGATTTTGACCTGTATCTTTATAATGAAGGGAACCATCATAAGGTATACGAAAAACTTGGAGCACATATAATGGCAATAGATGGGGTTATGGGCACCTTGTTTGCTGTATGGGCTCCATGTGCAAAAAGGGTTAGTGTTGTAGGTAACTTCAATCAATGGGATGGCAGAAGGAATCAGATGAGATGCAGGGGATCTTCGGGAGTTTGGGAGATCTTTATACCTGGTATTACCAAGGATGAAATATACAAATATGAAATAAAGACTCCACATGGTGAAATATATTTGAAAGCTGATCCATACGCATTTTATTCCGAATTAAGGCCTGGTACGGCATCGATAGTATATAATCTGGACGAATACAAATGGAATGACGACATATGGATAAAACAACGCAGCAACAACGGCACCTTTGAAAAACCTGTATCAATATATGAATTGCATTTTGGATCATGGGCTAGAATTCCTGAGGATGGCGAGCGGTTTCTTACATACACTGAAATGGCCGATTCACTGATAAAGTATGTTAAGGATATGGGATTTACACACATAGAGCTTCTTCCTATTTCGGAGTATCCCTTTGACGGGTCCTGGGGATACCAGATAACCGGGTATTATTCGGTAACAAGCAGATATGGCAAGCCAGAAGAATTTATGTATTTCGTAGACAAATGCCATGAAAATGGTATAGGTGTTATATTGGATTGGGTTCCGGCACATTTCCCCAAGGATGGTCATGGACTGGCACGTTTTGATGGAACTGCATTGTTTGAACATTATGATCCAAGGCAGGGAGAACATCCCGATTGGGGTACCCATATATTCAACTATTCCAGGCATGAGGTTCGTAACTTCCTTGTATCCAATGCTGTTTTTTGGTTTGAAAAATACCACATTGACGGTCTGAGGATTGATGCTGTTGCATCCATGCTATATCTGGACTACGCAAAGAAGGATGGAGAATGGGTGCCAAATAAATGGGGCGGAAAAGAAAATGTTGATGCTATCGATTTTATGAGACAGTTGAATTCAACGGTTTATAAATATTTCCCAAATGTAATGATGATTGCAGAGGAGTCCACTTCTTGGGCATTGGTTTCAAAACCTCCCCATGTAGGAGGTCTGGGATTTTCATATAAATGGAATATGGGATGGATGAATGACTTCTTAAGGTATGTCAGCAAAGACCCGATTTATAGAAAATATCATCAAGGTGAACTGACGTTTTCATCTGTTTATGCCTTTTCGGAGAATTTCATTCTTGTATTGTCCCATGATGAGGTGGTACATGGCAAATGTTCCATGATTAATAAAATGCCTGGTGATTACTGGCAAAAGTTTGCCGGCCTCAGAGGGAGCTATGGTTACATGTTTGCTCATCCTGGCAAGAAACTCCTATTTATGGGAAATGAGTTTGGACAGTTTATTGAGTGGGATTATAAACGCAGCCTGGACTGGCATCTTTTAGATTATGATATGCATAAGAAGCTAAAAGATTATATAAGGGATCTAAACCATTTATATCAAAGAGAAGCGGCTTTGCATGAGGTTGATTTCAGTCATGAAGGCTTTGAATGGATTGATTGTTGCGATGCGGACAACAGTATTATCAGTTTTGCCCGTAAAGCAAAGGATTGGAAAAACATGATAATTGTGGTATGTAATTTCACACCTGTGCTACATACCGGATATAGGATGGGAGTACCTGTTGCGGGGTATTATGAGGAGATATTTAACAGTGATTCAGAAATTTATGGTGGAAGCAATCAGGGAAATAAGGGCGGCATGCTTTCAGAAGAAATTGAATGCCAAGGTAAAAAGAATTCTATTTTAATTACAGTACCGCCTCTAGGAGTTGTTTATTTCAAACTTAAGAATATGACTTAATGCATAAACAAAAAATAAAGGTAACTTGTTTTCAATTGAAAAATTGGAGACAAGTTACCTTTTATTTCATTATCAAATCTATGGCCTGTAATAATTATGCAGCAGTTGTAGGTGTTGCCGCTGCAGTTGTTGGTGTAGGTGTAGGTGTATTCACCGGTGTGCTGGTCGGTGCTTGAGTAGGCGTTGAAGTGGCTGTAGGAGTAGGTGTAGCAGTTGGTGTGGATGTTGGTGTGGATGTTGGTGTGCTGGTAGCAGTAGGTGCTGGTGTAATTGTTGGAGTCGATGTTGCTGTTGGCGTAACGACAGCAGTAGGTGCTGGTGTTGCTGTTGAAACTTTGATAGTTGTAGTGCTTTCTATTATAATTACCGTATTTGATTCGCTATCCCAATCAAAATTCATTTTAAATATTTCACCTATAAGTCTAATTGGAACAAAGGTTCTGCCATTTATAATAGAAGCGGGAACTTCTGCTGTAACGTTTGCACCGTCAACTTTGATAGTGCTTGCACCAATAACCAGTTCCACTGTCATGTTCCTTACTCCGTAAACATCACTATATACTGATTTTGTAACAGTTACTGTTTTTGTGTCGGGGTTCCATGAAACATTTGCTTTTAAACCTTTTGAAATAGCTCTTACAGGAACCAAGGTCCTTCCATATTTGATAACCGGAGGAGCATCCCCTGTATCAATTTCTTCACCATTCATAAATAACATTGTCTTATCCTTTTTATGTTTTTTGTTGAAGGAATGAAGCTCTTTCAAAAGTTTCTTCATGTTTTCAAGATCTTTGGATACTTTTTTGATCTGATTCTTAAGAGAATCTTCATCATAATAGACGCTTGTAGTAACTGTTTCATTTTTCTTATCGTTGTTTTTCTTTACTTCATTATTCTTCTTTTCCTTTTCTTTTTCCTTTTCCTTTTCATGTCCCTTTCCATTATCCTTGATCTTATCTTCAAATTTTTTGCCATCCCTGTTGTCTTTGCCATTACCTTTTGCGTATGTAAGGATTCCGCTGGTCAATACAAGCATTACAGATAGTAGAATACATAAAACTTTTCTCATAAAAAACTCCTCCTGTGTTCATTGTTATCGTTGTTATTATATACATTCGGAAAGTGTATATAAATTTTTGGGGTGGACCGAAAAAAATAATGCCGAATATAATTACTTCTTAAATATCGGCATTATTTATGTATTAATAGATATTTATATGGGGAATCAGTTATTGGTATTGTTGCTCTTCTTGTTATCAACTTTTTTCTTAATGTCTGTCTTCTTGGGCTCTTCAACGGTTTCCTTGTGTTTATCAACAATACTGTTTGTATTTTTCTTTTCATCAAGATTTTTTGTCTGATTGCTTGCACCTTTGTTATCTGAAGGCGGAGGTGTTGAAACTTTGTCCTGAATGTCGGAATTTTTCTTTATATTGTTTTGGTTCTTATCGTTATCGGATTGAATTTTACCGGCGTTGTCTTTAGAATCCTCTCTGAATTCCATTCTTCTGTCGTTAACTGTAACGGAATTTTCTTTGTTTTTGCCTTCTTTTTTGTCTTTTGAAGGCCTGATATTGCCAACGGGAGTTGACCCGTGTTCTGGTACCTTCTTTTCTTTATCTGAATCTTTTTTGAAGTCAGTTCTATAATTGTTATTTACATTATTGTTGTTATTGTTTTTACTATTTTTGTTATTTTTATCGTTTTTATCATTTTTCTTGTTATTATTGCTATTATTATAATTATTGTTGTTAGAATTATTGTTAGTATTGTAGTTATTGTTATTTTTACCATTGGGTATATTATTGCTATTATCCGACTTACCAGTTTTTTGAGATTTTGAGTAATCACGGATTGCCTTTAAAATTTCCTTAACTGGTTTATCTATCAGATCTTCAGCTTTTAGACTTGGATCTAACCCTATAAGCTTCTGAACCAGTTTTAGTTTTCCTGGAGATATCCCTTGTTTAACAGCTTCGGTTCGATTCTTATCGTTAACTTCTTCAACAAGGACTTCGGAGTTGATTTTATCCAATTTAATCTTTTTTTCTACAACAACCGCCACTTTTTCCTGCAACTTTTTATTTTTACTGCTATTGGCACTTGTAACTGTCAGCATTATGGCATTTGTTTTTTCGTCTTTAAGATAACCGTTTTTAACCGCACTGTTTACAACCTGCTCAACTCCCTGATCCAGAACCTTATTTTTGATGGATAAATCTTCTACGATTTTTTGAGCATCATCATTCAAAGCAGTTACTTTGATAATTCGGTCAAAAATATTTGCTGTTATTTGAACACTTGGATTGATATCGATATTTATATAGCTGTAAGGGTTTGTGTAAAAGAAAATGCCCAGACCTGCTGCCAGAAGAAATACTGCGGCAGAAGCTGCACCAGCCATTAATTTTACATTGGTAAGTATTCCTGATGGTAAATCGGCTTCATAGCCGACAGTATATTTACCTGTATTTTTTACTTTAATAAAAGTACCTTTTTTTGTCATTGCTACTGCATATTTTCCTTCTATATCGACTATGAGTGCTTTCATTTCATCACCTCCGGGTTTATATAATCCTTAACATATTGATAATCTCCGGTTAAAATTATTATAACAGCTAATATATATTTTCGTGATCGCTCAATGGTTTTTCGGGGTATTCCTGTATTTTTTTCTATGTCAGCTATTGGAAGAAGCTTTTTCTTTTTAACCTGATCAAGCGTGTCGGGGTTCTTCATAAGATATTGAATAATATCATTATATGATTTACGGGTTTTCTCAGATTTGGGAGAGGCGTTGGTTAACTCAAAAAATGAGATATCCCATAAAGCAAGCTCTTTTTTTAGTTCCTGGAGCTCCAAACGCCTGTATTCACTGATGTTATCCTGGGAATACTTGTCCAGAGCCTCACCAGTACTTAAATCCAGCTCGTTGTCTTCATCGTCACTGGTATAAGTACTAATTGAAACTATTTTACTGTGCTTGCTCTCTTTTCTAAAGTAATCAATTAGTCTTCGTTTAATAACATTTTGTGCAAATGAGAGAAAATTGCCTTTTGAAATATCAAACGCTTTAATGGCCTCAACGAAGGCTAAAAGTGCAATGCTAAGCTCATCATCTTCACCGTATCTTACAAAACGACCTGTAATTTTTTCAACACATGATGCAATAAATGGCTTATACTCCTCAACAAGCTTATCAATTTCAATATCAGAGGATTTTATTCTCTGAACCCTTTCATTAAGCGAGTTATCATTCATAATAATTCTCCTGGCGAGGAATTTTATAGATATGCTATAGAATACAGAAATTATAACACTACTGTTTTAATTATACAAATCCAATCTCTGAAAATACCCTGTAATTAATATAAAAAAATAAATGAATATGACAAACAGTATATTGAATATTTTTATACTGAAAACACATTTACAGGTGGTAAATTATGATAGTTATAATGAAGAAAAACAATATTTTGTTGATTGGAATGATATTCATACTTGCAATTGCTTTATACACGTTAAACCCTGGACGTGGGAGGGTATCACCGGTAAATTCCGGAAATACTCAGAAGACCATTTTACTTGATGCCGGTCATGGCGGTGAAGACCCTGGAGCAGTAAGTGATTATAGCGGAACAAGTGAAAAGGATATTAATCTCAATATAGTTCTTGAAATAAAAAGGCTGTTAGAAGCTGAAAATTATAAGGTGATGCTTACAAGGGAGGAAGATAGGCTTGAATATCAGGAGGATACTACAAACATAGTACAAAAAAGAAAACAGGATTTGCTGCGGAGAAAAAAGATGATGGATGAAGCAGGTGCGGATATTGTAGTAAGTATACATTTGAATAAATTTCCTCAAACAAAGTATTATGGAGCTCAGACATTTTTCCCTCCAAAAATGCAGCAGAGCCAGAAACTTGCTATGAGCATCCAAAAATCAATTAGAGAAAATTTGGACCCATCGAATAAGAGGGAGGCCTTGGTAAAAAAAGAACCAATTATAATTCTCAAAGACTGTAAAACAACTACAGTTGTTGTTGAGTGTGGCTTCTTATCAAATCCCGAAGAAGAAAAGAAGCTGCAGAATAAAGAATACCAGGATAAAACTGCATTTGCAGTAAAAGAGGGTATAAAGGCGTATTTTGCAAAGAATTGATTATTCTCATGTATATAAAAGCAATTATGGTTTTCTGTTGGAGCCGCCAAAAAGTATATTTTGTGCGGCTCGTAGGCATTATTTAGGTCGTTTTTTAAAAATAAATAACAACATAATACAATTTTAAACAAGATAGTCTATTTTGAATAAAAAAATATTATTTTATAATTAAATAAGGATATATTATTATTCAGAAAAGTATGCCAATTGTGCAATACGAAATAATAATAGTCCTATTCAACATAATTTTTTCTTGCGAGTGTGGCCTCATTAAATCAGAAATGGTTAATCAGAGGTTGCTTTAATATTCATTTCATGGGAAAGGAGGGACAACCTTAAGTCTAAAAGGTTAATCTAATACTACAAAATTAGTTAATTTATTAATTAGGAGGGAAGTACAAGTGTTAAAAAAGACAAAAAAGTATGTTTCAATTACTTTGTGTACATTCATGACAGTTAGTACTATCGTTACAGCAAATCTCGGAGGCGTTACTTCATACGCAGCTAGTTACGAGGAAGGTATGTCATACGAGGAAGCATTCCTTAAATTGCATGATCAGGTTAATAATACGTCCAATGGTTATTTCAGTCAGGAAGGTATTCCATACCACTCAATCGAAACGATGATGGTTGAAGCACCTGACTATGGACATGAAACTTCATCTGAAACTGCCAGCTACTATGTATGGTTTGAAGCTATGTATGGTAAACTTACAGGTGATTGGGCAGAATACAACAAAGCTTGGGATGTTACTGAAAAATATTACATTCCAGCAGCAAAGGATCAGCCAAACTTAGGCGATTATGATCCAAGCAAGTGTGCATCATTTGTTCCTGGGGGTGCAGAGCCTAGCGATTATCCAGGATCATTGAACCTCAATGCTCCAACAGGTAAGGATAATCTCCATAATGCACTCAAATCTGCATATGGAAATGCTAATATGTACATCATGCACTGGATATTCGACGTTGACAACTGGTACAAATACGGTAACCACGGCGACGGAACAAGCAGAATGTCCCAGATCAACACCTACCAGAGAGGTGAGCAGGAGTCATGCTGGGAAACTGTTCCATTCCCATGTTGGGAAACATATAAATGGGGTAATACTTCAAAGGGCGGTTTCGGTTCATTATTCGTAGCACAGGATACATACGCACAGCAGTGGCGTTACTCTGTTGCAGGTGATGCTGATGCCCGTTCTGTACAAGCTGCTTACTGGGCTGTTAAGTGGGCAAAAGAGCAAGGAAAGTTAAGCACAATTTCCAAGCAGAATGATAGAGCTGCTAAAATGGGCGACTATTTAAGATATGTAATGTATGACAAATACATGAAGCCTATAGCTAAAGATACTTCTATTACAAGTACTGCAGGAGACGGTAAAAACTCAATGCATTACCTGATTTCATGGTACATGGCATGGGGTGCTCCTACAACTTCACAAGGTTGGGCTTGGAAAGAAGGAAGCAGTGCCAGCCATCAGGGATATCAGAACCCTATGACTGCATACGCTTTATCAACAGTATCTGAATTGAAACCAAAAGCATCAGGTGCTGTTTCAGACTGGGCAACAAGTTTGGACAGACAGTTAGAATTGCTCCAATGGTTGCAGTCAGCTGAAGGACCTATAGCTGGTGGATGTAACAACTCATGGAACGACAAATATGATCCATATCCATCAGGCATTTCAACATTCTATGATATGGCTTATGACTGGCAGCCTGTATGGCACGATCCACCAAGTAACAGATGGTACGGTTTCCAGGTTTGGGGTCTCCAGCGTACAGCTGAGTATTACTATGAGACTGGTGATGAAAGAGCATATCAGATAATGAAGAAATGGGTAGATTGGGTAAAACCATACATAAAAGTAACTGGCCCTGGCGAGTTCGAGCTTCCTTCAGATATTGAGTGGGAAGGCCAGCCTGATACTTGGGATGGAACATACACAGGAAATCCAGACCTCCACGCAACTGTAACAAATATGGGTTCAGACATAGGTGTTGCCGGTTCAACAGCAAACTTACTGGCTTACTATGCAGCAGGTACTCAGAAACATCATACATACGATGAAGAAGCACATGATTTGGCTAAAGAGCTTCTTGACTGTGTAATATTAGGATGTCAAGATGAAGAAGATAAAGGCTTCACTAAGGAAGAGCAAAGAGGAGACTATTCACGTTTCTTCGATCAGGAAGTTTATATTCCATCAGGATGGACAGGTAAGAATGCACAGGGTGCTACTCTCAAGAACGGTATGAAGTTCATAGACATGCGTCCAGCATACAAGCAGGATCCTAACTGGGATAATCTACAGTCATCATATGATGCAGGTGTAGGTCCTAAGTTCAAATATCATCGTTACTGGCATCAGGTTGACATAGGTATGGCTATGGGTGCATTTGCAACATTGTTCCCATACGATGTAATTGGTGATGACGATAAGCCAACACCAACAAATACAAATAAACCAACACCAACTGGTGGACTAAAAGGTGATGTAAATGGTGATGGCGTTGTAAACATGGCTGATGCTATAGCTATTGCCGGTGTATTTGGTAAAGAAGCTATTGCTAAGCCTAGTGCAGATTTAAATATAGACGGAGTTATAAACATGTCAGACGTTATAATTGTTGCTCAAAACTTCGGAAAAACAAAATAATAAGATACAATTATTTGTTAAATAAATCAAATAGCATAATTGACACAAGTCAATTATGCTATTTTTTTAGATATCCAGGAGGTTATGCAGCCTTACAAACTGTGAAATGCAGTGATATTGAAAATCCATTATAACCCTAGCTCAGTTGTAATGCTCTCCCATTCGCTGTATAGCTCTTCAAGCAGGCTGTTAAGTCTTATTTGTTCATCTAAAAGATCAGTCAGCCTGGAATGGTCCGATGCAGTACTTTCATCAAACATTTCCTGATCTATAGCTTTAAGCCTCTCTTCAGTATCAGCGATTTTATTTTCAATTTCAGAGTACCGTTTTTCCAGCTTCCTTATTCTGGCTCTCTCTTCTTTTTCGGCCTTATAATCCAGCTTTGATTGGGATACTTGTACCTCTGTTGATGTGTCAGGTGCAGACTTTTTTACCCTGTTTTTGTAATCAATAAAAAAGTCATAGTTTCCTTCCAAATCCAACAGGGAGCAGTTATCCATATCAAGAATCCTTGTTGCCAGCTTGTTTATAAAATATCTGTCATGGGATATGGATAGTATAGTGCCCTCATAGTTTGCCAAAGCTTCTTCAAGTACCTCTCTTGAATTTATATCAAGGTGGTTTGTAGGCTCGTCAAGTATTAAAAAATTGGATGATGATAATATGAGCTTGGCCAAGGCAACCCTGCTTTTTTCACCACCGCTTAAAGTAGATATGGGCTTTAAAACATCTTCTCCTGTAAAGAGGAACGATGATAGCAGTGTTCTTATTTGGGTTAGTGTAAGGTCGTTGTTTGAGTCTATAAGCTCTTCTAATATTGTCTTGCTTTCATCCAGATCATTTAGTTCCTGATCATAATAACCTATGTTTACCTTATGCCCAAATTCCACAACCCCGGCATCAGACTGCAGTTTTGATATAAGTATTTTTACCAAGGTTGATTTGCCGCAGCCGTTTGGCCCAAGTAGAAAGACTCTTTCATTCTTTTTGACCTTAAAGCTGATATCGGAAAAAGCTTTTTTCCAGGGTAGGACTTTGACAGTTTCTCAACAAACATGACGTCGTTTCCGCTTATTATGCTTTTTCTGAACCTAATATTAATTTTTCCGGGCAAGTCCTTAGGCTTCTCGATTTTTTCCATACGGTCTATAGCTTTTTGCCTGCTCTCTGCAGCAATTATGTTTCTTTCCCTGTTCCACTGCTTCTGCTGGGTGATAAAGGCTTCCATTTTTTCAATTTCCCGTTGCTGATTTTCATAATGACGCTGTTGAATTTCCCTGTCCACTTCTTTTTGCTTTAAATACTGGGTGTAATTGCCGTTATATAACTTTGCTGAATTATTTTCAAGCTCAAGAGTTTTAGTAGTAACAGAATCAAGAAAATATCTGTCATGGGATACAATGAGAACCGTTTTCTTCATGGTTTTTAAAAAGCTCTCAAGCCACATTATGGCTTCAATATCCAGATGGTTTGTAGGTTCATCAAGAAGCATTATATCAGGCTCAGAAAGCAGTAATTTTGCCAGAGCAAGCCTGGTCTTTTGACCGCCGCTTAATATATGGATTTTTATATCAAACTGATCTTCATTAAAGCCAAGGCCTTTAAGAACTCCCTTCACCCTGCTTCTGTATTCATAGCCGCCATTTAGCGAGTACTCGTCTGATAGTCTCGAATATTCTTTTACTAAACTATTCAATTCATCCTCAGCGGTTTTACTTATTTCCTTCTCAAGTACTTTTAGACGTTCTTCTTTGTTAATAAGCTCCTGGAAAACCGAAAGCATCTCCTCAAAAATTGTATTATCGGTATCTAGTCCTGTGTTTTGGTGGAGAAAACCAATTTTGTAATTCTTGGATATGTTTATAGTACCGCTGTCACACTGAAGCTCACCATTAATAATATTTAGAAGGGTTGATTTACCAGCCCCATTGACACCTACTATTCCTACCTTATCACCATCATGTATACAAAAGGAGATATCCTTTAATACTGTGTTTATGCCATATGAGTGGCATATATCATTGCAATTTAATATTATCATAGCAACACCTTATTTCTATTAGTTTAGGTATTAATAAATAACTAACTGGTTATTTATTTCAAAAGGCTTAATTAGTGGCTTTATTCAAAAGATACATGTAAAATGTATTTTTTGAAATTCCCTTATAAAGAAATATAAAAATAAATACTTTTTATATTTTACCAAAATATAAAGGACAAAATGGCTCACTTAGAATTGTACCAAAATTCCTATTCGACAGCAATTTTTCTTTTAATATTTAGTAATGATCAAAATATAACTTCTGCTATAAATTTCACTCATGCGTTGACTTAGCACGTCAATACTCGCATAGAAAGTGGAAGTGATTTTTCATTCAAGCCTTAGATAAGGAATGACTAAAATTCTATTAAGGGATATTAAAGAATTGGTTAATGTTACTCCTAAATCTGAGCCCATCAATATTGACAAAAAAATAACAAGGATATATAATCATATTAGAACAGGCAAAAATTCCATTATTTATTAAATGTTTTGGGGTGTAAGGATGAACTTAAAGAAAAAAGTTTCTCTTGCAGTTGTAAAGAGGTTACCACGATATTATAGATATTTGTCAGACTTGTTAAAAATGGACATTAAAAGGATTTCTTCACAGGAATTAAGCAGCAGGATGGGTATAACTGCATCTCAAATAAGGCAGGATCTTAATTGCTTTGGCGGGTTTGGGCAACAGGGTTATGGTTATAATGTGGAGTTCCTGTTTAATGAAATTGGTAACATTCTTGGGTTGAATAACGATTATCACGCTATAATTATCGGAGCCGGCAATATGGGTCAGGCACTTGCCAATTATACTAATTTTGAAAAAAGAGGCTTTAAAATTATTGGCATTTTTGATGTTAATACCAGTTTGGTTGGTACGGATATAAGAGGTATCCCTATTAGACATTTGGATGAGCTCGAAAGTTTCGTCCAAGAGAATTATGTTGATGTTGCAATGCTGGCAGTGCCATTTGAGCAGACACCAATAGTGGCAGAAAGAGCGGCCAAGCTTGGGGTAAAAGGACTCTGGAACTTTTCTCCAATGGATCTTAAGTTGCCATATGATGTGATAATAGAAAATGTCCACTTAAGTGATGGACTTATGGTTTTGGGATATAAACTTAATGAGAAATTTGAATTTATCAGAGAAGATAGCAGTAAAGGCAATGATGGGAATTCTTAGTTAAAAACCATAAGAAAAACCAGATGTTATTGATAAAAATCAATTGCATCTGGTTTTTGATTATGTCTGTAAATTATAACATTCTATAAGCTACTATATTTTATAAACTATTATATCCTATAAATTATTCAAAAGAGGGAAGAAGTCCGGGAAAGCAAGGTCAACTACCTGTGCTTTTCTTATCATGGTTTCACCTTCTGCAATCAGGCCTGCGATAGACATTGCCATAGCAATGGAAGCATCATTGTAGCTTTCGATGATAGTACCGCGCAATTGCTTACCGCCCTCAATAATAATACCGTCATCAGTTTCACGTATGCTTGCACCGATTTTGGAAAGCTCTGTTACGATAGCTTTTACTCTTCCTGATTCTTTAATTTTAAAGCCCTTGAGATTTTTAATTGTTGTAGTACCTTTGGCTTGTGTTGCAGCAACAGCTATAATAGGTATTTCATCAATTAGGCGGGGAATAATATCACCTTCAATATCACATGCCTTTAGTTCAGATGAAACAACCCTTATGTCGGCAACCTTTTCATTGCCCGCCATTCTCTCATTAAATACTTCTATCTTTGCCCCCATAGACTTGTAAACATCTATAAAACCGGTTCTGGTTGGGTTAAATCCAACATTTTTTATTGTTATGTCTGAGTTTTGAGTGAGAAGACCAGCTGTAATGAAATACGCGGCTATCGATATATCGCCAGGTATTTCAACCTTTTGTGCATAAAGGTTTTCTATTCTTTGACTGGTGGCTGTTAAGCCATCCACTTTAATGTCAGCTCCAAAGTAGTTTAGCATAAGTTCTGTATGATCCCTGGTTTTAACTGTTTGAACCACAGTTGTCTCGCCTTCTGCATAAAGTCCGGCGACCAACACTGGGGATTTGATTTCGTTATTGACAAAGGAGAGCTGGTATTTTATGCCTTTTAACTTTGATGGAGATACCAGCAATGGACAAAGGTTTCCGTCCTCTCTACCGGTTATGCTTGCTCCCATTTGACGAAGCGGCTTAACTACTCTGCCAACAGGCTTTCTCTGGGCAGATTCATCCCTCACAACTGTTGAGTTGAATGGTTGACCAGCCAGTATACCTAGTAAAAGCCTGATAGAGGTACCTGACTTTCCAGTGTTTAAAGGGGAATTTGCCGGATGGGGCTTTAAGCCGTATAGGCCATTACCGTGGACTTTTACCAAATTGCCGGGAAGGATTTCAATTCCAACCTGCATTTTTCTAAAGCAGTCAATAGTGCTCAGGCAGTCTTCACCCATTAAAAAGCCTTCAATCTCAGTGGTACCTTTTGCAAGTGCACCAAACATAATGGCTCTATGAGATATGGATTTATCACCTGGTACAGTAATTTCTCCCCTTAGAGAATCTCTTTGCTCGATCAACATTTTGCATTCCCCCGTTCTTATAGTAAGTAGGCTATAATGTATGCGTTTTTAAATGCAAGTAGCCTTATAACCGTTTTCAATTAGAACCTTATGTGCAACATCAAGGCTTTCTGGATCAGGCAATGTAACCTTTAAGCAGCCTTGTTGGAACTCTCTATTATTTAAAACATTCATATTTTTAATATTTATTTTATTGTGTCCAAGTAATGTGGCTATTTCGCCCAAAATTCCCGGTTCATCGATAATATCTACCAATATATCATACTCAGGAGTAAATAGGCCTCGTTTGTGGCTTGAAAATGTGTCCCTGTAATCCTTTGCTGATTTAAAGAATTCTAAAATGGCCTGGGAATCATCATTTTCCATTGATGTCTTAAACTTTTTAAGTATTTCGACATAGAAATCTAAAATTCCTCCAATTTGCTCTTTATTACTTAAAACTATATTTTCCCACATTTCCGGACTTGAGGATGCAATCCTTGTGATGTCCTTAAAACCCCCTGCTGCCAGCAGCTTCATTTTGCCATCCTCTGAATCCATAAACCTTACCATATTAACAAGAGTGGAAGCGATAATGTGAGGTACATGACTTATACAGCCTGTAGCCTTATCGTGTTCATCGGCCCTGATTTTTACCGGTATTGCTCCGATTTTCTCAACAATCCCAGTCATGAGATTCATTGAATAATCGGTAGTTGTTTTACTTGGTGTCAAAACATAAAACGCATTTTCAAACAAATGCGTAAAACCAGCTTCATAACCAGTGTTTTCCGAACCTGCCATGGGATGCCCACCAATAAATAATGGGGGATTATCCATCTTGTTAATATATGATATTATTTCTGACTTTGTGCTACCAACGTCTGTCAATATACAGTCAGGTTTGATCTTTTCTTTCAATAATTCTATATATTCAATTGCACGCCTTACAGGAGTACAAATAAATATTATATCTGAGTCATATACATGTTGGTTTAATTCACTAGATCCTCGTGATATTGTTCTATCCTTCAGTGCTGCATCAATTGATCTGGAAGATCTATTTATAGCGGTTATGTCAGTGATTCCCACCCGTTCTTTAAGAGCCCTTGCAAGTGAACCGCCTATAAGGCCCAGACCTATAATTGTAACTTTTTTATCCACCATATTTAAATTCTCTCCCTAGTATTTCGGCAATTTTAGAAATATCTTTACACAAATCGTCAAAAACTGAAGGAGTAAGTTGTTGGGCTGCATCTGATAAGGCACACTTGGGATTTGGGTGAACTTCAATTATAAGGCCGTCAGCTCCTGCAGCTATTGCTGCTTTTGACAATGATGAAATATAATTTGCTTTTCCTGCAGCGTGGCTTGGATCTACGAATACAGGCAAATGGCTTAAACTTTTTAAAACCGGAACAGCACTTATATCGAGAGTATTCCTTGTTGCAGTTTCAAATGTGCGTATGCCCCTCTCGCATAAGATAACATTATAATTTCCTTCACTCATTATATATTCAGCAGCATTAAGCCATTCATCAATTGTGGTGGATGAACCCCGCTTGAATAAAACCGGTTTCTTCGAGCGGCCCACTTCCTTAAGTAGCTGGAAGTTCTGAACATTTCTTGCACCGATCTGAAAAATATCTACAAATTCAGCGGCTGATTCAACGGCACGTTCACTTGTAACTTCGGTTATAATAAGAAGTCCTGTTTCATCCTTTGCCTCTTTAAGATACTTAAGCCCTTCTTCCTCTAGACCCTGGAAGGCATATGGCGAGGTTCTTGGTTTGTAAGCCCCGCCTCTAAGTATTTGAGCACCTGATTTCTTGACGGCATGAGCCGCTTCAATGATTTGTTGACGGCTTTCAACAGCACAAGGGCCTGCCATTATAACAATCTCTTTACCTCCGATTTTGACTCCACCTACATCAATGACGCTGGACTCAGGCTTGAAGGTTTTACCTGCAAGCTTATAGGGCTCTGCAATGGCAACAAGTTTTTCCACACCTGTCATTAATTCAAGGGGAACATCGTTCAGAAGCCTCTTGTCACCTATAACCCCAATAATTGTTCTTTCTGTTCCCTTTGAAATATGTACACCAAGGCCCAGGGACTCGAGAACTTTGGAAACTTCATTTATTTCAGCCTCATTAGTTCCAGGCCGCATTACTATTACCATAGCATATCTGTCCTTTCTAAAATTGATTACAATGATTAATATTTACCAATAATATTGCATTAAAATAACATTTTTTTAAAGGAAATTATTTATTATTATGTTTTATCTTAATTACAGTATGTTCCGCTTAATTGTTAGTTTAAATTTACAATACTAAAACCAGGGTTGTCAAGAAATTATTTAGGTATTGTATAAGATAAAAATTGGAAACTTAATTGACTTTGATAAATTATAATATATAATTATTTATATAGCATTATTTCTATGAATCTAACATATTTATTGTCAAGTGATATATTTATATTGTTTATGTCCAGGAAGTTATGGTGTATTCTATACCACAATTTTACACGACAACGATCAAGGATGATAAAATCGCAAGTGATTTTACTTATATACGGCAGTATCCATTATCTTCACAAGGTTTATTTTATAGCAAAATTGAAAAATGAAAAATTCCAATTCTTTTAAGCTTATAGGCTGGCTTTAGTTACCTCAATGGGACACAAAAGACGCATGGCGTTTTTGTTTTTATAAAAATCTAAGGGGGTATTTAAGATGAAAGAGTATACAAGTGACAAGATAAGGAATGTTTGTCTTATGGGTCATGGTGGCTCAGGAAAAACTACTCTTGCTGAAGCTATCATGTTCAATACCGGGGCTCTGGACCGGTTTGGAAAAATTGCAGACGGAACTACAGTATGTGACTTTGACCCCGAAGAAATAAAGCGAAAAATATCCATAAGCACTGCATTAGCACCCTGCGAATGGAAAGATACCAAGATCAATCTGATAGATACGCCCGGGTATTTTGACTTTGTAGGGGAGGTTAAGCAGGGGATAAGGGTTGCTGACTGTGCATTGATCCTTGCTCCTGCTAAAGGCGGTGTGGCAGTTGGAACTGAAAAGGCTTGGGACTATGCAAACGAACAGAAAATCCCCATAATGCTTGTAGTGACTAAAATTGATGAAGAGAATGCAGATTTTTTTGGTGTACTGGATAAAATGAAGAACGTTTTTGGTAAGAGCATTATTCCTATACAGATTCCAATAATGGAAAATGGAAAATTTACAGGCTATTTGGATATGATAGATATTAAGGCAAAAAAGTTTGAAAAGGATAAACTTGTTGACATTCCGGTTCCGGCGAACCTTTCCGACAGAGTAAAAGAAATTAGAGACATGATGGCTGAAGCTGTTGCAGAAACTGATGAGGATTTAATGAACAAGTTTTTTGCAGGAGAAGATTTTACTCATGAAGAAATCTTAAAAGGTCTTAAGAAAGGGATTTCGGATGCATCCATCACTCCTGTCCTTTGCAATTCGGCAATAAACAATTTAGGTGTGCAATATCTTATGGATTCCATTCTGGAATATATGCCTTCTCCTGTTGATAAAGAAGTGGTAAAAGTAAAAAAAGCTGATGATCAAATAGCTGAAATAAAGGTGGACCCAGCATCTTCTTTGTCGGTCCTTGTCTTCAAAACAATTGCTGATCCATTTGTAGGTAAAATATCAATGTTAAGGGTATATTCAGGAACCATAAAAACCGATTCAACAATATTTAACACGGGAACGGAAAAAGCTGAGAAAATTGGTCAGCTTTTTGTTATGAGAGGGAAAAAACATGTTCCGGTAGAAAGGCTTATAGCAGGTGATATAGGTGGTGTTGCCAAGCTGCAGTATACATATACCAATGATACGTTATGTGAACCCGGAAATAATATTGTGCTTGATAAGATAGAATTTCCTGAGCCTGCAATCTCACTGGCGGTTGAACCCAAGGCCAAGGGTGATGAGGAAAAAATAAGTTCAGGACTCCATAAGCTTCAGGATGAAGATCCAACCTTTAAGGTTTCGGTTAATACGGAAACACACCAGACAATAATATCCGGCATTGGAGAGCAGCATCTTGATGTAATAGTAAGCAAGTTAAAGGCTAAATTCAATGTATCTGTAAACCTTACCGATCCAAGGATTCCATTCAGGGAAACCATTAAGAAGAAGGTTAAAGTTGAAGGAAAGCACAAAAAGCAATCAGGCGGACACGGACAGTATGGGCATGTTTGGATAGAGTTTGAGCATGGTAACAAGGAAGATCTTACATTCGAGGAAAAAATATTTGGTGGTGCAGTGCCCAGGCAATATTTCCCTGCAGTTGAAAAGGGATTAAAAGAGAGCATATTAAGGGGAGTTCTTGCAGGATATCCTGTTGTTAACCTGAAGGCTACTCTGGTAGATGGCTCTTACCATACCGTAGACTCATCGGAAATGGCATTTAAAATTGCTGCACATCTTGCATATAAAAAAGGTCTTGAACAGGCCAATCCAGTTCTTTTAGAGCCTATTTGTCATATAGAGGTGTATGTCCCTGATAATTATATGGGAGATATCATAGGGGATTTGAACAAGAGAAGAGGCAGAATACTGGGCATGAATCCGCAGGATAAGGGCATTCAGCAGGTTGTGGCTGAAGTTCCTCAAGCTGAAATGTTCAAGTATGCTACTGACCTTAGATCAATGACCCATGGCAGAGGGTACTTCAAGATGTGGTTTGAACGCTATGAAGAGGCACCGCCTCCAGTAAGTGCAAAGGTTATTGAAGAGTCCAAAAAGCATATGGCGGAAGTTGAGGACCTTGAATAAAAATATTGGTATTAAAAAAAGAAAAGCTGCATTTTGGCAGTTTTCTTTTTTAATACTATTTTTATATGATTGAAATCTTATTATTTGGGGAAATAATTAATATATATTTTAAAATTTAAACTTGAATTAGCAATAGTAATTCGATATAATATTAATAGTCAAAGAAAGTCAAAATCAATGAGGTGTTTTTGATGGCAAGAATGAGTGATTTGATTGAGGAATTTTTAAAACAATTAATGAGCGAGATGAATGGTGTTATTGAGATACAAAGAAATGAGCTTGCGAATCATTTCAATTGTGTGCCGTCTCAAATAAACTATGTTATTGATACAAGGTTTACAACAGAAAGAGGCTACTACGTCGAAAGCCGCAGAGGCGGCGGAGGACATATACGCATTAAGCGTATTAATATGACTAATCAGAGTGCATATCTCATGCATATAATATCATCGATGGGAAATAGTATAACACAGCAAAATGCGGAGATATTCATAAATAATTTTGTAGGTTATGAAATGGTTACTGAAAAGGAGGGCTTGATTATTAAAGCAGCAATAAGTGACAAGACACTAAGCAGTGTAAACCCTCATGACAGGGACCTTTTACGGGCCATAATTTTGAAAAACATGTTAATGAGTCTTATTACGGGATTTTCGGGAAATGAGCGATAATAAGTCATGATCAAACTATATAAAGGTGGTGTTAACAATGATGTGTGAAAATTGTCAGGAGAGAATTGCTAGTGTACACTTTACTCAAGTTGTCAATAATAAAAAAGTGGAAATGCATCTCTGCAAGCAGTGTGCGAAGGAAAAGGGACATCTTAGTTTTGGTTCAACAATAGATGTAAATGATTTTTTAAAGGGAATTTTCGGGATTGGCAGCAGCTCATCTTATTACAGTCCTGGACATGTAAGGATGGTATGTGAAAAATGCGGCATGAGTTATGAGGAATTCCAGAAAGTAGGTAAATTTGGGTGTTCAAAGTGCTATGAAATGTATGGAGACGGTATAAAGCCTTTGTTAAAAAGGCTCCACGGAAGTGTTGAACATCATGGCAAGGCACCTAAATTGATGAGCGAGAGCCACAGTATATCAAACGAGATTGATAAGTTGAAAGCACAATTGCAGCAGGCTATAGAAAAGGAAGAGTATGAAAAGGCGGCGGAGATAAGGGACAAAATTAAAAGCCTGGAGTAGGTTAATAATCATTCCATATTTACTGGAGTAGGTTAATAATCATTCCATATTTAATTGTACTTTAGATAATGGAATATAATGCCGATAATATTGAGGTGTTGACGAGTTAAGTCAATACAAAAGTAATGCCTTAGAAAAAACTTCGTATTCTAGAGGACAAAATCCCGACAATTAACGGGGTTTTGGGCGATGGTACATAATGCTGAAGTTTAAGTTGCTTTAACTTTAATATTTTATGAGACTTGGATAATGGATATAGAAATGGGAGGGGAGTTTATGTTTGGAAGTGAAGCTAAAAAGGTACCTGAGTCTGATATTGTCATGACCAGTAGAGTGAGGATGGCGAGAAATATTAATGAATACCCTTTTCCGGTCAGGATGGATTTTGACCAAAGTATCTTTATTATAAATAGAATAAAAGAAATTATATTTAGTAATGAAAGCACTTCACCTAAAGATTTCCTATATTTTGAACTACAAAAATTAAACAATATAGAGAAGCTGGTTTTGGTGGAAAAGCATTTAATAAGCAAGGAGCTTATGGATAATAGAAGATTAGGTGCAGCAATAATAAGCAAGGATGAAAAAATAAGCATTATGATAAACGAAGAGGATCATTTAAGGATACAAGCCATGTTTCCAGGTATGCAGCTTGATGAAGCTTTGGATTTGTGCAATAGAACCGATGATATTATAAGCGAAAAGATTGAATATGCATATGATGAGAAGATCGGATACCTTACAAGTTGTCCCACCAATATCGGAACTGGTATTAGGGCATCAGTAATGCTGCATTTACCGGCTATTACAATGTCGGGATACTTGAAAGGAATATTGGAAGCATGCGGCAAGATAGGTGTAACAGTCAGAGGGTTGTATGGAGAGAACACTGAGGCATTGGGAAATATGTTTCAGGTTTCCAATCAGGTTACATTAGGACAAACAGAGGAAGAAGTTGTCTATAACATTAAGAATATAACCAAGCAGATAACTAATCAGGAGAGGGCATTAAGAGATGATCTTTATAAGCAGAACACATTCATGTTTGAAGATAAAGTTTTCAGGTCCCTCGGTATATTGAAGAATGCCCGTGTTTTAACATCCGAAGAAAGCCACAAGCTCTTATCCGATGTTAGACTTGGAATAGATATGGGAATTATAAAGGATATAGAAATTAAGACAATAAATGAGCTGATGGCTATTATACAGCCTGGTAGTTTACAGGTACTTTTGCCGAATTCTTCGGGGCAATTGGAAAGAGATGTTGGAAGAGCTGAAATAATCCGCAAAAAATTAAACAAGTTAAAGGAGTGATTTGAATGTACGGTAGATTTACAGAGAAAGCCGAAAAAGCTATAACCCATTCACAGGAAAGTGCTATGCAGCTTGGCCATAATTATGTTGGAACAGAACATCTTTTGCTTGGTTTGGTAAGGGAAGGAACCGGTATTGCTTCAAGAGTCCTGCAAAGTCAGGGTGTAACGGAAGAGAAGGTTCTTAAGGAAATTGAAGAACTCATCGGTAAAGGAGAGCAAACAGGAGAACAGCCTCTGGGATTTACACCGAGAACTAAAAGAGTTCTGGAGCTAAGCTTTAAAGAAGCCAGGAGAATGGGGCAGAACTATATAGGAACAGAGCATTTGATACTTGGAATAATGAAAGAGGGAGAAAGTGTAGCTGTAAGAATACTCATTGATTTGGGGGTTGATCCACAGAAACTTGTCAGTGAGATAAGCAAGATGCTGACTGAAGAGGCACCGGGTTCCGCCGGAGAGCCTAAGAACCACGGCACTAATTCAAACACTCCTACACTTAACCAATTCGGCAGAGATTTAACTGAAATGGCAAGGGAAGATAAATTCGATCCTGTCATAGGCCGTGATAATGAAATTGAGAGAGTAATACAAATTCTTAGCAGAAGGACAAAAAACAATCCTTGCCTTATAGGTGAGCCTGGGGTTGGAAAAACTGCTATTGCAGAAGGTTTGGCACAAAAGATTGTTGAGGGTAATATTCCTGAAATTCTCAAGGAAAAAAGGGTTGTAACCCTGGATCTGTCTTCAATGGTTGCGGGTGCAAAGTACAGGGGTGAATTTGAGGAACGCCTTAAAAAGGCCCTTGATGAAATTAGAAAAGCAGGAAACGTTATTTTATTCATAGATGAGATGCACACAATAATCGGTGCCGGTGCGGCTGAAGGTGCAATTGATGCATCCAATATCCTAAAGCCTTCGCTTGCCAGAGGAGAAATCCAGGTTATTGGTGCAACAACCCTTGATGAATACAGAAAGCATGTTGAAAAGGATGCTGCATTAGAAAGAAGATTTCAGCCAATAACGGTAGGAGAGCCTACTGTTGAAGAGGCCATTGACATATTAAAAGGTGTTCGTGATAAGTACGAGGCACATCACAGGGTTAAAATAACTGATGAAGCTATTGTAGCTGCAGTTAAGTTTTCCGACAGATATATAACTGACAGGTTTCTCCCTGATAAGGCAATCGATTTGATTGATGAGGCCGGCTCAAAGGTTAGGCTCAAATCCTTTACAGCACCTCCTGATCTTAAAAAGCTGGAGGAGCAGTTTGAAAAGCTCAGAAAAGAAAAGGAAGATTCCATAAGGTCTCAGGAGTTTGAAAAAGCAGCAAGGATCAGGGATGAGGAACAAAAGCTAAAGAGTGAACTTGAAAAGGCTAAAAACGACTGGTATCAGAAGAGCCAGGTAAAGACCGATACTGTTACTGAAGACCATATAGCAGAAGTTGTTGCCAGCTGGACTGGTATACCTGTCAAGAAGCTTGCCGAGGAAGAGACTGAAAGACTTATGAAGATGGAGGATGTTCTGCATCTTAGGGTTATTGGTCAGGAAGAAGCTGTAAAGGCAGTATCCAAGGCTATAAGAAGAGGCAGAGTAGGACTTAAGGATCCCAAAAGGCCTGTTGGATCATTTATTTTCCTTGGACCTACGGGTGTTGGTAAGACAGAATTGTGTAAAGCATTGGCTGAATCCTTGTTTGGAGAGGAAAATTCAATTATTAGAATTGATATGTCTGAGTACATGGAAAAGCATAGTGTATCCAGATTGGTAGGATCGCCTCCGGGATATGTAGGTTATGATGAAGGCGGTCAGCTTACTGAGAAGGTAAGAAGAAAGCCATATTCGGTAGTTCTGTTTGATGAAGTGGAAAAGGCACATCCTGATGTGTTCAATATATTGCTCCAGATACTGGAGGATGGCCGTTTGACAGATTCCCAGGGCAGAACAGTAGACTTTAGAAATACTGTAATAATAATGACATCGAACGTTGGGGCAAGAATGATTACAGAGCCAAAGAGACTTGGATTTGCATCACCAAATGAAGAAAAATCCAAAAACTATCAAAACATGAAGAGCAATGTTATGGGTGAATTAAAGAATACATTTAAACCTGAGTTTCTTAACAGGGTTGATGAGATAATTGTATTCCATCCATTAGAAGAGACACATATAAAAGAAATAGTGAGGCTGATGATTGACGGCCTGACTAAAAGGATACAGACTAACGATATCAAGCTCGAAGTATCGGATAAAGCAGTTGAGCTTCTTGCAAACAAAGGTTATGACATGGTTTATGGTGCAAGGCCATTAAGAAGAGCAATTCAAAGCCAGGTTGAGGATAGGTTGGCCGAGGAAATTTTAGAAGGCAAGATTAAATCAGGAGATAATGTTTTTGTTGACTCCGATGGAGAAAATCTTACATTTACAAAAAAGGTGATGGAAAAAAGCCCTGTAATTTAAGGGAACAATGTATAAATGTTTTACAATAACCTGAATTGATTCTACTGTAAAATAATAAATTCACTTGATCTTTTGTTGTAAAAATCTGTAGCCGAAAAGTTAAAGTCAAGGCTTTATAGATTTCAATGAAAGTCACGTGAATTTTTTATTGCAGTAGAATTAATACACTATCTTTTATTGTCTATAATAATATCTTTCTTAAAGCAACTTTTCATCGCCAAATCAAATCCAAGTTGAAGGAACCTCCAAAAGATGATAAACTGTATAATAAAACACTCAAAATTAAACATTTCTTTTGTAAGGAGAGAATTGCATGCCGAAGAGCTATAGAAGTGTCAAGGTTGGCTTATCGTTGGTATCAATTATTGTATCGCTTTTTTGTTCGTTTTTCATAATCAATACATATGCTTTAGCAGATAATGCTTCAAAAAGTACAAATGAAATAAAGGTTTTTGTGGATGGCAAGGAACTGAGCCTTGATGTGGCACCTTCTATAATTTCGGGCAGAACTCTTGTGCCTTTAAGGGCAATATTTGAGTCCTTGGGGGCTGAAGTGAAATGGAATCCCAAAACTAAAACCGTTACCGGCATTAAAAACGATATTACCGTTGAATTGACTATATCTAAGAAGGATGTATTTATTAACGGACGGGTAACATCAATTGACGTTCCGGCTTTGATTATTAATGGCAGAACTCTTGTACCGGCAAGGTTTGTAGCAGAGAGCCTTGGTACTGATGTGGAATGGAACAGCAAAGATAAGGTGGTTGATATTACCACACCTAAGGTGATAAAATTTCCGGACAGCAATCTTGAAGCGGTTATAAGATTAAATATTAATAAGCCGGTTGGAGATATATTGAACATCGATGTGAAGAAAATTACCGTTCTTGATGCTTCAGAAAAGGGTATTGCAAGCCTGGATGGAATAGAGCATCTATCCTCCATCCAGGAGCTTGATTTGGAAAATAACAAAATCAAGGATATAAATAAGCTTTCAACACTTAAGAACATATATTTTCTTTACCTATCGGATAACTGTATATCGGATATCAGTGCATTAAAGGAATTATCAAGCTTAAGGATACTGCTAATGCAGGATAATCAGATCTGCGACATATCTGCTTTAACAGGATTGGCTGATATGCAAAGGCTTGATCTTGCCCAAAATCAGGTGTCGGATATTTCAACGCTTAAAAATCTTACAAAACTGGAGGTACTCAACCTTTGGAGCAACCCTATAATTGATATAAGCATTTTGAAGAATATGAATTCCATTAAAAATTTATATTTGCTCAATTCACAGGGGGACGATCTGGGCCAGGCACTCGAAAAATATGATCAATTATCAAGGAAAGTCCATGAAATAGTGAATACTTTGATTAAACCGGAAATGACAGAATATGAAAAAGAATTGGTACTACATGATTATTTGGTAACGCATATTAGATATGATAAGCAGAATTTGATGAACGACACATTACCTGATGAGACCCATACACCTTACGGGGCATTGGTTAATGGAATTGCTGTTTGTGACGGCTACGCCAGGAGCTTTCAGGTTTTACTCAATGCCGTGGGAATCGAATCCAGTATGATTGTTGGAGATTTTGACTCATTGAATGGGACATTGACTCCTGTCAGATCTAACGGGGAAGAGTGGAAACATGCATGGAATATAGTCAAGATAAATAATATTTATTATCAGGTGGATGTAACTGCTAATGACCCATTATCGGATGATGGTACAGAATTATTAAGTCACCAGTATTTTAATATATCAGACAAACAGATGGGTTCTGATCACAGGTGGAATAGGAATGCCTACCCTCAATGTAGCGAAAATAGTGTACTGTTTGATATGATAGCCAGAGAAAGAAAAAATTTCATAGTAACAGATGATAAGTATTATTATATAAGCCCTGAAGGCGGTATAGTAAGTATAAATCATGATGGCAGCAATAGCACAAAAATTGTGCAGGATAAAGCTTACCAAATTTTAATGATGGGGGACTATATATATTATATAAATAACAGTGACGAAAGCTGTTTGTATAAGGTTAAAACAGACGGTACATCAAAGACAAAGCTTGTGAGTAGCAAGGTTGTCGAGATAGATAAAGACAATAACTGCATATACTATATTGCCAGTTATAAGGTTAATAAAGTAGATCAGGAAGGAGAGGGGCAGAGTCAACTAAACTATGATGATGTAGTTTCATGGATACTCATTGAGGGCAACGATCTTTTCTATAAGGTTTTTAATTTTGACCATGGTGCAAGGCTTAAGAGGTCAAGTTTAAATGGCGGCAACACTGTAGAAATTGTCAGTGATGAGCCAGCTGGGTATGTAGTATCCAACAACAATACAAATGTTGATTTTTGGTATGCTCATAACGAACATATATTGGACGGCTGGATTTATTTTGTAAATAAAAGTGACTCAAATAGCATATATAAAGCAAAGATTGACGGGTCTGAAAAATTTAAAATATCCGGTGACTCTGTAGAAGATAAAAATGATATTGAGATTGTGGGCAACTATATTTATTATAGGAATTCCAATGATGGGAATAAGTATTATAAAATAAAATTGGATGGAAATAACAGGCAGGCTGTTTGATGCTAGATAGAGCAAAATCATAATGGATTTTGATCTGGAGGAAGCTAAGGTATGCCTAAGCTTCCTCCAGATCATTGATGGTGATTTCCCTGGTATGGGTAGTATGATCCCATTCCTTGTTATTTTTACTTAAAAATCCTTCGATTGTAATGGGAACCCATGTTAGGCAATAGAACGGGTATAATATAAAACCCAGTATAATTTTGCTGTTAAATTTCTTTTCTGAAAGTATTACAAATGGGCCATAAAAAAATTGGAGTATTACAAAAACGTTCCAGATTTCAACAGGAAAAACATATTTGAGGCTAAAAAACGGTGACGTAGGGTAAACCATTTGTATCCACATCATGACAGTAATTAATCCGATAAATATAAACCTGATAGGTTGGAAAAGGTATAAGGCACAGTCGAAAGCCACCAGATTTTGCTCTTTGAATGCTTTTTTAAACAAAGCACCTAAGAATCTGGATGCACAGTCTGCGTGACCTTGCATCCATCTCTTTCTTTGATTCCAGGATTGTCTCAAGGTAAGAGGTTTTTCGTCATATACAACGGCATCATGTGCCCAGGCAACCTTCATTCCATTTAATGCAAGCTTCATGGTAAATTCCAGATCCTCGGTAAGGCATGTGGCACCCCAGCCTATCTTTTTTAAAACAGTTGTTTCAACGCAAAAGCCGGTGCCACAAAGGCCGCAGCTTAAACCCAAATAATACCTTGGAAGCTGGAAAATCCGGTTGGAAAGCCAAAAAGCTATGGAATAAGAGCCTGTAATCCATGAATCGAATGGATTTTTACTGTCTATGTAGCCTTGAACAACCTTGTGTCCTTTGCACAGTTGTTTGTTCATTTCCGCTAAATAGTTAGCAGAAACGATATTATCAGCATCGAATATACTTATTGCATCATAATTTGTTTCCATATTGAATATTATTTCAAACATCCATTCGAGGGCAAACCCCTTTCCTTTTAATTCATTATTTATCCGGTTATATACTATTGCACCACGCTCTGATGCAATTTTTGACGTATTATCGGTGCAATTATCTGCGACTACAAAAATATCATAAAGCTCTTTTGGATAGTTTTGCCTTTTTAAGCTGTCTATGATATGTGCAATAACCAGTTCTTCGTTGTGAGCAGCTATAACCAATGCGAATTTCTTTATAGGGCTATACTTTTTGTGAGAATCCTCTTTTCTTTTTATCCAACCAAAAACTGATATACCAAAGTAGTAGCAGCCTGCTATAAATATCAGAATTTGAATAATCTGAGTTGATAGATACAAGAAGCTGTTAAATACGGACAACATTTATTTCCTCCAGTATAATATTTGATTTTGTTCAACCTTATTATTTTGTACTTAATAATAGAAAATATTTAATAAAATAATATAAATATTTGTGGTATAATAATTCGGGTAATAATTGATATAAATCTATATATTCTTTTGCCTGAATGCCGATAATTATACTATAGAATTTTGATGTGAAGGAGTTTTAGATGGCAAAAAACAAATCAGTATACATTTGTCAGGAATGCGGATATGAGTCTTCGGGCTGGTTGGGTAAATGCCCTGCTTGCAGTCAATGGAACACATTTGTTGAGGAAATTCTTAAAAGTGGATCAAAGAATAACAATATAGATATCAAGGATATAAAACCTGTAAGTATTAATGATGTTAATTCTCAGGCAGAAGATCGTTATTGTACAGGATTTAAGGAAATTGACAGGGTTCTGGGAGGCGGATTGGTTAAAGGGTCCCTTATACTTGTGGGGGGAGACCCAGGCATTGGTAAATCCACGTTAATTCTTCAGGTATGCAATAGCATAATCATGGATTCAAGTATATTATACTTTTCCGGTGAGGAATCCATAGGTCAGATAAAAATCAGGGCGGACAGGCTTTCAGTTAATAACAGCAAGCTTTTGATGGTGTCGGAAACGAGCTTCAGTATTATTGAAACGGTAATATTAAAAGAAAAGCCGGGACTGGTTATTATAGATTCCATACAGACAATGTTCAGCGAGGACGTAAACTCAGCACCTGGAAGTGTAAGCCAGGTTCGTGAGGTAACGGGAAAGCTCATGAGAATTGCAAAGGACAACGGCATATCCATTATAATTGTTGGACACGTCACAAAAGAGGGGGCTATTGCAGGTCCCAGGGTATTAGAGCACATGGTTGATACCGTTCTTTATTTTGAGGGTGACAGACATATGAGTTATAGGGTGCTAAGATCTGTGAAGAACAGGTTTGGCTCCACAAATGAGATAGGCATTTTTGAAATGAGGGACATAGGCCTTGCTGAGATAGATAACCCATCAGCCGTAATGTTGGCTGAAAGACCTGTAAATGTTCCGGGATCAGTAGTTGTAGCAAGTATTGAAGGCACACGGCCGATGCTTATTGAGGTGCAGGCTTTAGTCAGTCCTACAAATTTCGGTATGCCAAGAAGAATGGCAACAGGTACTGATTATAATAGAATAACCTTGCTTATGGCGGTTTTAGAGAAAAGGGTAGGTATGCAGCTTGGGAATTTTGATGCGTATGTGAATGTGGTTGGGGGTATAAAAATTGACGAACCGGCCTGTGATCTTGCACTTATTGTTGCCATAGCATCAAGCTTCAGAAACAGAATAGTTGATCCGGATTGTGTGTTTATTGGTGAAGTAGGTCTTACAGGCGAGGTGAGAGCTGTAAGCCATATTGATAAAAGGGTTATGGAGGCTAAGCGGATAGGCTTTAAAACATGTATAATTCCTTCGGGAAACAAGAAAATGATAAAGCAGATGAAGGAAGTTGAGGGTATACAAATAAAAGCTGTTGAAAATGTAAAAGAAGCACTGGATTTACTTATTTAGCAGTATTTTGAATAATTCGGCAGGTTAAATTACTGGAGGATGGAATAATGAGGGAAGACAGATTGAAGGATAATGAGCTTATGGAAATTCTGAAGATTATGGCACCGGGGACCCCACTCAGAGAAGGCTTGGAAAATATATTAAAGGCCAGGACCGGAGCACTTATTGTTATTGGTGATTCGAATGAGGTTATGAGCCTTGTTGATGGCGGGTTTTACATCAATAAGGAGTATTCGCCTGCACAGCTGTACGAACTTGCCAAAATGGACGGTGCAATAATTATCAGCAAGGATTTGAAAAAGATTCTTTATGCCAATGCCCTTTTAATCCCTAACCCCTCTATTCCCACAGAAGAAACCGGCACAAGGCACAAGAGTTCCGAAAGGGCAGCAAAACAATCCGGTGAAATCGTACTATGCATATCTCAGAGAAGAAACTTAATTACTCTTTACAAAGGAGATTGCAAGTATATACTTAAGGACACGTCAATGCTCCTTGTAAGAGCTAATCAGGCCCTTCAGACTCTGGAAAAATATAATTCGGTACTTATAAGTGCACTGGGTAATTTGAGTGTACTTGAGTTTGAGGACAGTGTTACATTAGATGATGTAGCCTATGTTATACAGAGAACAGAAATGGTTATGAGGATAGTAGCTGAAGTTGACAGGTATATTTGCGAGCTTGGAAACGAAGGACGGTTAATAAGGATGCAGTTGGAAGAGCTTCTTGTAAATGTTGAGGAAGATGTGAGGATGGTTATTGAAGACTATATGGTTAGAAATGATTCCAAAACATCAGAGGACATACTAGCTATGATAAGGCAGTTTGACGATGATGAGCTGCTGGATTTAACAAAAATCTACAGTGCACTGGGGTACAGGCAAAGGGAGAACACAATTGTAATGAATGTGACGCCTAAAGGCTACAGGATTATGAGTTTGATACCCAGGGTGCCAATGGCTGTCATGAAAAACCTTTTAGATAAGTTTATGAATCTTCAGGGTATATTGAAGGCTTCTTCAGAGGAACTAGATACAGTTGACGGAATTGGTGAGATTAGGGCCAGGGCCATAAAGGAAGGATTGAAAAGAGTTCGTGAACAATTGATTTTAGACAGCAGACGCTTTTAATTAGGAATGACTAATTTCAAGGAAAAATACTGGAATTTACATGGTTTAAGTGATAAAATATAGAGAAAATAAAAAGATGCAGATTAAAATCGAGATAAATGCTGATTTTAATTAATACATATGATTTCGGGAGGACTTAACAAACTATGGATGTTAACGAGCAGTTGAGGATTATAAAAAAAGGTGTTGCAGAATTAATCAGTGAAAATGAGCTTTTGGAAAAACTTAAAAAGTCGGAAAAGGAAAACAAACCTCTTATCATAAAGCTGGGTCTTGATCCAACCGCACCTGATATACATTTAGGACATACCGTCGTATTGAGGAAGCTGAAGGCATTCCAAGATCTTGGACATCAGGTGGTAATAATAATCGGTGACTATACAGGTATGATCGGAGATCCTACAGGCAAGTCCGAAACAAGAAAACAGCTTACAAGGGAAGAAGTTCTAAGAAATGCAGAAACATACAAGTCTCAAATATTTAAAATATTAGACAAGGAAAAGACCATTGTCAGATTCAACAGCGAATGGCTTGCACCGTTAACTTTTGCTGATGTTATAAAGCTTTCGGCAAAATATACCGTTGCCAGGATGCTTGAGAGGGAAGATTTTAAAAAGAGATTTACCGGCAATCTTCCCATATCCATTCACGAGTTTTTCTATCCATTAATGCAGGGATATGATTCTGTAGAACTTGGAGCGGATGTAGAGCTTGGAGGCACAGACCAGAAGTTTAACATCCTTATGGGTAGAACTCTTCAAAAGGAATATGGTAAAAGCGATGTTCAAATAGGTTTATTCATGCCTATACTCGAAGGTACCGATGGCGTAAAGAAAATGAGCAAAAGTCTTGGTAACTATATAGGTATCAATGAAGAACCCAATGATATATATGGAAAAACAATGTCAATTCCCGATGAATTGATTATAAGATATTATGAGCTGGTTACTGACGTTCATCCTGATGAGATAGAGGCTATGAGACAACAGCTTAAAGACAATACAGTAAATCCAAGGGATCTGAAAATGAAGCTGGCAAGAGAGGTTGTATCATTGTATCATGGCAGTGAAGCTTCATTGAAGGCCGAAGAGCATTTTAAATCGGTTTTCCAGAAAGGTGCTATTCCCGAGGATATTGAAGAGGTAATTATAAAGTCTTCAGATCTTACAGATGGCAAGATATGGGCACCAAAGCTTCTTACAATAACAGGGCTTGCACCATCAAGCAGTGAGGCAAGAAGGCTTATAACACAGGGGTCTCTAAAGATCAATGAGGTGAAGTTTGATCAGGCCAATATAGATATTGAAATAAAGGATGGCGATGTAATTCAAGTAGGAAAGAGAAAGTTTGCCAAACTTAAGATAGATTAAATATTTTATTTACTTTTGATATAAGTTAAATCAATATTTATTAACATACAAGTAAAGCTTTTTACTTCGACATTATCATGAGTGTGGGAGGGCTTAAGTTTATGGAAATAAAAGTTGGAGAGATAATAAGGCTTAAGAGGGAAGAAAAACGCTATGGACTCAAAGATTTTGCAAAGCTGGTTGGAATATCCCCAGGCTATCTGTCGCAACTGGAAAATGGCCACAAGGTCAATCCGAAACTTGAAACTATACTCAGAATAATAAAAGAGCTGGACATTGATATTGATATGCTTCTTGGCCTTGAAAAAGAAGGTGAAAACATCAATGTCAAGATTCCATCCCTTCTAAAGCTGGTTTTGGCTAAGGACAGGAACTATAAGGTGATGGAGGACAAGGATATTTTAAAGAAATTATGTAATATAATAGATAAGGCATTGGAAAGTAAATACCTTGTGGAGGATCAGATGTTGTATGCACTGTTCCTGGAGGATATTTACATACAGATTGAGACTATACTAAAAAGGTATATGGCACTCCAGATAATTAAATACGACTTGGAGTGATAATTAGTAATATTTTATTCATTCCTTAATCAATTTCAATATGGTATTTTGTTAAGAAAAGGCATTTCCTTTGGGAAGTGTCTTTTTTAGCGTATAAAAAAATCTGGTGTATTTTAAGATATAATTTTTAACGGCAACAATCAAGGTTGACAATATTATTACATGGTTTTTTACATTTGTAGAATAATGTTTAAAATGAATAACGCTATTACTGAGGCAATAATTGTAACTTATTGCCCAATTATGCAATTGTTTAGGATTTCATAAATTGATATAATAAGCCTGATATTAACATTTATAAGGCTTTTTGTTTTTTGCTTCTATCAGGCAGCAAGTATATTCATATGAAGAAAATGGAGGGAATTAAAATGTCTAAAAAGTTATCGATGTTTTGTATGATTTTGTTTACACTTCTGGCATTTAGGGGAATGTGCAGTGCAGCAGAACTTCTGGAAACTACCGACTTTACAAGTGGAGTTTCTTTACCCTGGCACTTGATTGAAAGTGATGATAGTAATGCATATACTTATATTAAAGATGGAAAATTGATAGTTCATATGGATAAAAAAGGAGTTAACAAATGGGATGTTCGACTTGCACACAGAGGATTGTCAATTATATCAGGTTATACATATACTGTGAAATTTTCACTGACTGCTACAAAAGATTGCAAGGTATATGCCAAGATTGGTGATAGGGGAGAACCTTATGGTGAGGCTTGGAATAACGGTTGGAAACCATACAGTATTAAGGCTAACCAGGTTCTTACGGTAAACGAAAGGTTTACTCCAAGTATTAATTATAAAGAGGCCGAGTTTGCATTTGAACTTGGGGGAGAATTGGCAGGGGCTGTTCCTTATGAAATAGAATTCATATCCATGTCACTTAGTGACTTCTCCAAGCCAACTTCTACTCCGGTCATAACTCCTTCAAGGGATATTCGTGTCAATCAAATGGGATATTTTCCTGATGGTGTAAAGAGAGCAACCGTGAAGATTGGGAACAGCGGTGCTGATGAAAGCCCATTGGATTGGCAGTTGAAAAATAGCTCAGGTACAGTTGTTGCAGCAGGAAAAACAAAACCTTTTGGATTTGATCATGCATCAGGAGATAAAGTTCATATTATTGATTTCACTGATTATACAAAGCCTGGAAAAGGTTATCAGCTCGTGGCTGGCAGCTATACAAGCTGGTATTTTGATATTGGAACAGATATGTATACTAGAATGAAATATGATGCACTTAAATACTTTTATCATTCCAGAAGCGGTATTGAGCTAAAGATGCCATATTGCATGGAAAGCAAATGGGCACGACCGGCAGGTCATGCAAATGATATGGCTTCACTAGCGTCCGGAAAGGGATATAATGGCCCTTACAGTATTGATGCTACAGGTGGATGGTATGATGGAGCTGACTATGGAAAGTATGTTGTAAACGGCGGTTTTGCACTATGGATGTTGCAGAACCAGTATGAACATTCTAAAAAAAATGGACAAGATACTCCTTTTGGTGATGGCAAACTGAATATTCCCGAAAGTGAAAATAATATAAATGACTTGCTTGATGAGACTCGCTGGGAGATGGAATGGATGCTCAAGATGCAGATACCTGAAGGATATGACAGGGCTGGAATGGCAGTTCACAAGCTAGGTGATGAGAAATGGCTTTCATTGGGATTGCGTCCTGATGAGGATGATATGCACAGGGTATACTATCCTCCTTCAACTGCAGCAACACTAAACCTGGCTGCGTGTGCCGCCCAGGCTGCACGTATCTGGAAGGACATAGATTCGGAATTTTCGGAAAAGTGCATGATTGCTGCTGAAAGTGCCTATAAGGCTGCTAAATCAAACCCTGCAATATTCTATCCATATGGCTATGATAGCGGGACAATGGCATATAGTGATGATTATGTTGAAGATGATTTCTATTGGGCTGCTTGTGAAATGTATATTACAACTGGAAATGAAAAATATCTTTCAGATCTTAAAGGCTATAAGGAAAGCCAAATGATACCTTCAGTGTTAACTGGTGAATTTAAAGGTGTTGAGGGATGCTTTAACAGGAATGCTACAGGTGGATTGGGAACTCTGACTCTTGCACTTAATAAGACAGCGGAATTTCCTGAGGCTTCAGCAAGTATAATTGAAGCAGCAAATTCATATATTGAAATTCAAAAGAAAGAGGGTTATGGTGTACCTTTAGCTGAAGTTGATATGGGTTTGATTTTAGGTATGGATACTGATATAACAGGCTATCCGGGGGCTTCAAATTCATTTATTGTAAATAAAGCAATTGTTATGGCGTATGCATATGATTTAAGCAAGGATAGTAAATATTTTAATGGAGTAATAGAGTCAATGGATTATTTAATGGGACGTAATCCGTTAGTTCAGTGCTATGTTTCAGGATATGGTGAGAACCCTTGAAATATCCGCATCACAGGTTCTTTTGCCCACAGATAGACCCTTCATTCCCATCAGTGCCGCCAGGATTTCTATCAAGTGGACCGAATTCTAAATGTGAGGATCCATGGATTGCTGGTTCAGGTTGCAGCTATTTTTACACTCCGCCACAACAATGTTTTATGGATCATGCTGAATCATGGTCCACCAATGAAGTAAATATTAGCCTGAATGCTGCACTGGCATGGGTTACATATTATATTGACGCTGTAAAGAATGTTGAATCGGAAAAGGTTACAGAGGATATCAATAAGGATGGCTCAGTAAATATGGCGGATGTTGTTTTGGTAGCTAAAGTCTTTGGCCTAACAAAGGATGACCTCGAATTTGATAAAAAATGTGACTTAAATAATGATAGCACAATTAATATTTCGGATATAGTGAAGCTGGCATTAAAGTTTGGTTATACATACACATCATAAGCTGTAGGTTCTTCTATATACTAATAAAGACATTGAGGACATTCTTCAATGTCTTTGATTTTAATAAAAATACATAATTTAACTAGGAATGGGGGAATTAGTATGTTTAAAAAAATGACAGTGTTAGGGGTGGCACTATTTACCTTATTGGCAGCGAAGGCTTCATGCAATGCCCAAGAGCTGCTTCAAACCACAAATTTTAGTAGCGGAGTAAGCTTACCCTGGCATTTGAGTCAGGCTGCTGAGGATCATGCTTATACATATGTGGAGGATGGAAGATATGTTGTGCATATTGATAAGAAGGGAACCAGCAAATGGGATGTTCAGATAAGGCACAGAGAAATATCCATTGTTCAAGGTTGGACGTATAAAGTAAAATTTTCACTAACTGCGGATAAAAATACCAAGGTTTACGCTAAAATTGGCGATAAGGGTGAACCGTATGGAGAAGTATGGAATAACAAATGGACTCCATATAGTATTACCGCTGGACAAACACTTAAAGTGGAGGATACATTTGTTGCTGATAGAAATTACAAAGAAGCTGAGTTTGCTTTCCATCTTGGTGGAGAACTTACAGGTCCGCTGCCCGTTGAAGTTAAGTTTATATCAATGTCATTAAATGATTATATACGTGTTATCACTCCAACTCCCACTCCAACGCCTGTTAGAAATATACGGGTGAATCAATTGGGATACCTGCCACAGGCATCTAAAAAAGCTACCTTAAAGGTGGATAGCGGTACAGTTGAACCGATAGATTGGCAGTTAAAAGACAGTAAGGGAGCTGTAGTTGCTTCAGGTAAAACGAAACCTTTTGAAGGACAAGGGGAAGGTGGTATAGATCTTGCATCTGGTGATAGAGTTCATATAATTGATTTTTCCAATTATTTTAGGCCAGGTAAAGACTACCAGTTGGTAGCGGGTGTAGCAACCAGTTTGCCATTTGACATTGGGAACGATATATATGCAACTATGAAATATGATGCACTAAAATACTTTTACTATGCCCGAAGCGGTATAGAGAATAAAATGCCATATACTCTGGAAAGTAAATGGGCACGATTAGCAGGGCATACAAAGGATATGGCGGTACCTGCTTCAGGAAAGGATTATTTAGGGCCTGAAAGCATGGATTGTACAGGCGGTTGGTATGACGGAAGCGATCATGGCAAATATATGGTAAGCGGCGGTTTGGCCTTATGGTTGCTGCAGAATCAATATGAGTATTCTGTAAGAATAGATAAGGATGATGATTTTGGTGATGGCAACTTGATTATTCCCGAAAGTGGGAATGAGATCAATGACTTGCTTGATGAGGCACGCTGGGAGATGGAATGGATGCTTAAGATGCAAATACCTGAAGGGTATGATAGATCAGGAATGGCTATACATAAGATGGGAGATGCTGCCTGGACTGCACTTGCAACCCGTCCCGATCAGGATTATATGGATAGGGTATACTATCCTCCCTCAACGGCAGCAACGCTAAGCTTAACTGCATGTGCCGCCCAGGCAGCACGTATTTGGAAAGCTATTGATACTGATTTTTCAGATAAATGTATGACTGCCGCTGAGAGAGCATATAAAGCGGCCAAAGCAAATTCGGCAATATTCTATCCTGATGGTATTGAACCAGGCACTTTTACATATGGTGACAACTATGTTGAAGATGATTTCTACTGGGCAGCCTGTGAAATGTATGTTACAACGGGAAATGAAGCATACCTTGCAGACCTGAAAGGTTATAAGGAAAGCCAAAAAGTACCTTTAGTGTCTACAAGTGAAAATGATAGTACTGACGGAAGTCTCTATAAACTTGTTTCAGGACAATTGGGCACAATTACACTGGCACTCCATAAATATGAGGAGTTCCCGCAGGCGGTAGCAAGTATAAAAGAGGTTGCAGATAAATATATTGAGATACAGAAAAAAGAGGGCTATGGAATACCTTTAGCTGTAGCTACCTATATTAGCAATTTTGGAGGATCAAGTGAAACAATAACCGGCTATCCGTATGATTCCAATTCATATGTTATCAATGCAGCACTAGTAATGGCTTATGCATATCACTTAAGCAGCGAAAGTAAATATTTAAACGGACTGACAGAATCCATGGATTATATTTTAGGCCGTAATGCTGAAGTTAAGTCATATGTTTCAGGATATGGCGAGAATCCGCTGAAATATCCTCATCACAGGTTCTTCTGCCCTCAAATAGATCCTTCATACCCATCAGTACCGCCAGGCTTTCTTTCAGGGGGACCCAACTCAGGCTGTCAGGATCCATGGGTTTCAGGGGCAGGTCTGAAAGTTAACAAAGCTCCTGCACAAAAGTGTTATTTAGATCATGTTGAATCATGGTCCACCAATGAGGTTAAAATTACCCTGAATGCAGCACTGGCATGGGTTTCGTGTTTTCTTGATTCTCAGGATATTACAATTGCCCCCATAGAGATAATGGAGGATATCAATAAGGATGGTTCGGTAAATATGGCAGATGTTGTTCTTGTAGCAAAAGTATTTGGTTTTATGAAGGATGATCCAGAGTTTGATAAAAAATGTGACTTGAATGATGACGGGACAATAAATATATCGGATATAGTAAAACTTGCATTAAAATTTGGTTATACATACACATTATAAACGATAAGATGATAGCAAATTGAAAGCATTGAGGTTATTCTTTAATGCCTTCAATTATTAAAAAGAGTAGTGGAGGAATAAATATGCGAAAGAAAATGTTGGTAATAGGTATGACACTTTTAACCATGTTTGCAGCAAAGATATCATGCAGTGCCTATGAATTGCTCCAAACTACGGATTTTAAAAGCGGAATAAGCTTGCCTTGGCATATCTCTGAAAGTGATGAAAAGAATTCATATTCTTTTGTCAAGGATGGAAAATACACAGTACATATTGACCAGAAAGGGACAAATAATTGGGATGTGCAAATAAGACACAGAGAAATATCGATATATAAAGGCCATAATTATACTGTAAAATTTTCTCTTACTGCCACAAAGGGTTGCAAGGTTTATGCCAAGATTGGTGATCAGCGTGATCCATATTGGGAAGCATGGAATAATAATTGGACGCCATTTAACGTTACGGCTAATGAGGTTCTTACAGTAAGTCAAAAGTTTACAGCTGAAAAAGACAGCAAAGATGCTGAGTTTTCCTTTCTGCTGGGTGGGAATTTAGCTGGGGAATTACCATATGAAATTAATTTTATATCCATGTCGTTGCAAGATGAGGCTAAACCACCTGTAACCCCCTTTCCAACACCTCCAAGGAATATCCGTGTAAACCAGCTGGGATACCTTCCGAATGCGGCTAAAAAGGCTACTTTAAAGATCGATTCGGGTGGTTCATCAACAAAATGGGATTTAAAAAATAGTTCAGGAACTGTTGTAGCTTCTGGTACTACCACAACATTTGGATCCCATTCGGGTAGTAGTTGGCCAGACCATGCAGCAGGTGAGAATCTTCAAATAATTGATTTTTCCAGTTACACGACACCTGGCAAAGGTTATCAATTGGTAGCAGGGTCAGCTACAAGTTTTCTTTTCGACATAGGGACAGATATATATTCATATATGAAATATGATGCACTTAAGTATTTTTATCATGCAAGAAGCGGTACTGAGATAAAAATGCCATATTGTATTGAGAATAGGTGGTCACGTCCTGCAGGACATGCAAAGGATATAGCTGTGCCTGTTTCTGTAGAGGGCTATGTAGGGCCTGAAAGCGTTGATGCCACAGGCGGTTGGTATGATGCAGGTGATCATGGCAAATATATGGTAAATGGTGGTTTAGCCTTGTGGATACTGCAGAACCAATATGAGCACTCAAAAAAATATGGCGTAGATGATATTTTTGGTGACGGTAAGATGAATATCCCAGAGAGTGGTAATAAAATAAACGATTTACTTGATGAATCACGCTGGGAAATGGAATGGATGCTTAAAATGCAGATACCTGAAGGATATGACAGAGCAGGGATGGCAATACATAAGATGGGTGATGATTTATGGACGGGATTAGCAACACGTCCTGATCAGGATAAACAAAAAAGGGTATACTATCCACCTACAACAGCAGCAACGTTAAACCTGGCTGCATGTGCTGCACAAGCTGCACGTATATGGAAAGATATTGACCCCGATTTTTCGGATAAATGCATGGCTGCTGCTGAGAGAGCCTATAAGGCTGCCAAGGCAAATCCGGCAATATTCTATCCATATCAAGTAGATACAGGTACATATACATATGGTGACAATTATGTAGAAGACGATTTCTACTGGGCTGCATGTGAAATGTATGTTACAACTAATGATAAAGAGTATTTTGCTGATCTTAAAGGCTATAAGGAAAGCCAAAAAATGCCCATTGTTCTTACCGGAGAATTTAAAGGTATGGGTGGATGCTTCGACAGATGTGCGACAGGGGGATTGGGTACTCTTACGCTTGTTCTTCATAAGGAGCAGGAATTCCCTCAAGCGGTTGCAAGCATAAAAGAGGCAGCAGATAACTGTATTGAGATTCAGAAAGAAGAGGGTTATGGCATACCTTTAGCTGAAGCAGAGTACATCAATAATTTTGCAGGTGCAAATGAGAAAATAACCGGATATCCATGGGATTCTAATACGTATGTTGTTAATAAGGCAATTGTATTGGCATATGCATTTGATTTAAGTGGTGCAAGTAAATATTTTTATGGAATGACCGAGGCTATTGATTATTTAATGGGGCGTAACCCATTGATTCAGTGCTATGTATCAGGATACGGAGAAAATCCATTGAAGTATCCTCACCATAGGTTCTTCTGTCCTCAGATGGATCCTTCATTTCCGTCAGTACCCCCAGGTTTCCTCACAGGAGGACCAAACTCAGGCTGTCAGGACCCATATGTTGCTAGCTTGGGACTAAAAATTAACCGTGCTCCAGCACAGAAATGTTATGTAGATAATGAAGAATCCTGGTCAACCAACGAAGTAAAAATAAACTTAAATGCTGCATTGTCGTGGGTTACATATTATGTTGATGTGATAGAAACAATTCATCAATTGGAAATTATTAAACCAACGATAGAACCAACTCAATCATATATTATTGAAGATATCAATAAAGATGGTTGCGTGAATATGGTAGATGTGGTTCTATTAGCAAAAGTATTTGCTCTTACAAAGGTTGATACGGGGTATGATATTAAATGTGACTTAAACAATGACGGTACAATAAATATGTCGGATATAGTAAAGCTTGCACAAAAATTTGGGTATATTTATAAGTTATAAGGAAAACCATATGAAAAGTGCAAACGTAAAGTACTAAGCATTTTTATCAATAATGAATGTACTGAGAATCAGAGCAGAGGCTTGAAGGGTCATACTTTCAAGCCTTTGTTGTGCTTTGAAAGATAATTTTGGAGATCAGCTTAACTCTTGAACACCACATCAGAATCGGAAGTAACATTTCAATTATTCCTTAACATATAGTATAATTTTTATAGGTATATAACCTTATTGTTGGGAGTGACTTTAATGGCAGAAGCTATAAGAAAAAAACTTGAAGATTCCAGGATTGAGCTCTTGGACTTAAGCCTGAAAAATCCTTTTTTAAATTATCGCCCGCTTAAATCAAAAGGCGTTGAAATTATTAATGAGCTGTCGGGAGAAATATATAGAATACTTGTCAAAGAAGAAAAGTCGCTGCTGTTTGATGCGGCAAAAGAGAAACTTGATATACTGATTGACAAGAATAAAGTTGATGAGAATAAAGAGTCGGACAAGAGTGAGCAAAAAGAAACAATTCAGGCCCCTCAGGAAGAAAAGGTAAAGGACAACAGGCTTCAAACACCATATACTGAAAAGGACCTCCAAACAAGGCTGTTAAATACATTTTATGCCGCCAGGACTTTTATAGAAGAGCAGGGTGTTAATAACCTTTTTCTCACTTTGGGCATGCTCAGATATATAGAAGATAACAGTACGGGAAAGGAGCTCTGTGCACCATGTATTCTTGTGCCGGTTGAGCTTGTGAGAACAAATGGAAGAGAGCTTTTCAGGCTGAGATATACAGGTGAAGAAATTCAAGAGAACCTGTCCCTTATAAAGAAGCTTTCAACTGAACATAAGATTACAATTTCAACTTTTGAGGATTCCGAAGATCAAGACATCATGGAGTATATGAACCAAATGGGTCAGGCGGTACAAAGATATCCAGATTGGAAGATAGAACCTGATTTTATGTGTGTTGGATTCTTTTCTTTCGGTAAATACTTGATGTATAAGGATCTTGATTTGGATATATGGCCCGAAGAATTAAAACCTGATGCCAACAGCATTTTGGATGCCTTGCTTGGAACAGGCTTTAGAGATAACGGCAGCAGAATTTCAGAAAATGAACGAATTGATAAGTTTTTAACACCTGAAAAAATAAATCATGTTGTTGATGCCGACAGCACACAAATATTGGCGTTATCAGATGTTCAGGCAGGCCATAACCTTGTTATACAGGGGCCTCCCGGAACAGGAAAGTCCCAAACCATTACAAACATAATTGCTGATGCCATCGATGCAGGCAAAAAAGTATTATTTGTGTCGGAAAAGATGGCTGCTTTGGAAGTTGTAAAAAGGAGATTGGATAAAATAGGTTTGGGAGATGCCTGTCTGGAGCTTCACAGCCAGAAATCTAATAAAAAGGCACTTCTAGCTGAGTTGAAGCGAGTTTATGAGCTGGGAGAACCAAAATTAAAGGATATCAGTTCGGAAATGAACCTTCTTCTAGAGAGCAGAGACAAACTGAATGACTACTGTGAAGCATTGAATACGCATGTCAGAGAAAGCTATATGACACCTATACAGCTTTTCGGTGTCTTAATGTTTTTAAAAAGGAAATACCCTGATTTTGCATTTCCTAAAATCTCTTTTAAAGATATAGAGAGTTGGAAAAAGGATGATTTTATTAGGAAAGAATCCATTGTCAAGGATTATGATGCTCATCTTAAAGCAATGGGGATGCCCGTAAAACATCCCTTTTGGGGAAGTATGAGGAAAGCTTACCTTCCCACTGAAGAACCCAGGCTTAATGAGCTTATAAATGATGCAGAGAGAAGTCTTGATGTTCTAGTGGCTGAAAGTGAGAGGACGGCAGGGGCATTGAACCTGGAAGTGCCTCACAACATTGCTGCTGAAATAAGACTGGCGGCAGCAATTGCAAGTTTGTCCAAAGCACCTGATTTATCAGGAATTGATATAAAAAATGAGCTTTGGTTAATAAATAAAATGGAAATAAATAAATGCATTACTGCCGGATTATTCATGCAAAAGCTAAAAGGCAAATATGGAAGCATTATAATTCCTCATGCATGGGGCCAGGATGTTATAGAGGTACGCCAGACGTTGAATGTGTATAGAGGCAAGTGGTGGAGGTTCTTGTCGGGGAAATACAGAAAAGCTAAGTCAACTTTTGCCGGACTTTGTCAAAATGGACTTCCTCAAAATTATAGTGATTGGATTTCCATATGTGATGGCATTACAGAGTATCAAACAAATTTGAAAATTATAGATGGAGAAAAGGATAACCTTAAGGCTATTTTTGGCAGCCTCTTCAAGGGTGAGGAATCAAGCTGGGAGGATATAAAAGTAAAGGCCGATTGGGTAATGTCCATATATCAGGATACTCAGGATGGTAAAGTTCCTTCCGATCTAATCATAAAGCAGAATTATTGGTCGGCTGTCAAGGATTTGGAGATGGAAAAGCTAGATAGCTTGTTAAAGAAGTATACCGATTCCATGGATGCTCTCATAAGGTTTTTAGAGTTTGATCAGGTAAAAGCCTTTCCTCTTGCAGGTGATTGGAAGAGCGTGGAGTTTAGCAATCAAAAAGGCCATATTGCTTTATGGAAGGAAAATTCGTCAAAGCTGCAGGATATGGTTGTGTTTAACCACATGAACGATGCTTTGGTAAAGGAGTCTTTGGAAGGTCTTGTAACCTATTCTCTTAACGTCGAACCGAAGGGAATGAACCTCGATATAATTCTTCAGCATAACTGGCATGAGTGCCTTTTAAATATTGCATTTACTGAGAGATCGGCTATTGCAGGCTTTGCAAAGGATAAGCATGAGAGTATAGTAAAAAGGTTTCAGGATTATGACAGGTTCCTTATAAATCATAACCAGGTGAGGCTGGCAAAGAAACATTGGGACAATGTACCCAAGGGTAATAACGATTCGGGACAATTAGGAGTTCTTTTATGGGAATTTCAGAAAAAATCCCGGCACCTGCCGATTCGTCAGCTTATGTTAAAAGCAGGAAATGCCATTCAGGCCATAAAGCCTGTCTTTATGATGAGCCCCATTTCAATTGCCAATTTCCTTCCTCCTGAAGGACTTGGGTTTGATCTGGTCATATTTGACGAAGCCAGCCAGGTAAGACCAGTAGAGGCATTCGGTGCGTTAATGAGGGCAAAACAGGCGGTTGTTGTTGGAGACAGCAAGCAAATGCCTCCAACAAGCTTTTTCGAACAAACAGTAACCCCTGAGGGAGAAGAGGATGATTACTCAACAGCAGATGTTGAAAGCATACTTGCTTTGTTCGAAGCACAAAAGGCACCTCAGAGGATGCTGAGATGGCATTACAGGAGCCGCCATGAGTCCCTTATTGCGGTTTCCAACTTTGAATTCTATGACAGCAAGCTTGTGGTCTTCCCAAGCCCCCAGAATACAAGCAAAAGAATGGGCCTTGTATATAACTATGTAAAGGATGGGGCTTATGACAGGAGCAGCACAAGGGTTAACTTACCTGAAGCCAGGCTTGTGGCCCAGAGGGTGATTGAGCATTTTAAAAATAGTCCTGAGTTGACATTAGGGGTTGCTGCTTTCAGCATGTCACAGATGCAGGCAATAATAGACGAGATAGAATTATTAAGGCGTAAGGACACATCCTTAGAAGCCTTCTTTAACATGCACCCTCATGAACCCTTCTTTGTTAAGAACCTGGAAAATGTACAGGGGGATGAGAGGGATGTAATATTTATCAGCGTTGGTTACGGTAAAACTAAAGAAGGCTATTTGGCAATGAGCTTTGGGCCCTTAAACAATGAGGGAGGAGAGAGAAGACTTAATGTTCTTATAAGCAGGGCAAGGCTTAGATGTGAAGTATTTACCAACCTTGCACCGGAGGATATAGATCTTTCAAGGACCAATGCAAGAGGTGTCAAAGCCTTAAAGACGTTTCTTACTTACGCAAGGGACGGTAATTTAAATATACCTGTTGAAACCGGCAGGGAATGTGATTCACCCTTTGAAGAGGAGGTTTATGTAAGTTTGACCAACTTAGGGTATTCAGTAAGGAAGCAGATTGGTTGTGCAGGTTTTTATATTGACCTGGCTGTGGTTGATCCTGAAGATAACAACAGATACATCCTTGGAATAGAATGTGATGGGGCCTCGTACCACAGTGCCAGATCGGCAAGGGACAGGGACAGACTCAGACAATCAATCTTAGAAGATAAAGGGTGGAACATACTTAGGATTTGGAGTACGGATTGGTTCAGGAGTCCAAAGGACGAGTTAAAAAGGGTTGTAGAAGCAATTGAGAAAGCCAAAGCAACAGGCTTGAAAAATAAAATTGGTGCTATTGATGCTGTTGTTATTGAAAGAACTGAGAGCATTGTTGATATTAATAAAGATGATACTGCAAACAAATATGCGGTAGCAGAGCTGCCGTTTATAGACGAGGAAGAAATCTACCGTCCCGCAAGACTTGTACCTTATATTGAAAAGATAGTTGAAGTCGAAAGTCCTGTTCATATTCTTGAAGTAACCAAGAGGATCATTAATAATTCCAAATTGATAAGGACAGGTAGTTCTATCCAGAAATGCATAAATGACGCTTGCCAGGTTCTAATAAAAGATGGCAGGATAGTAATGAAAGATGAGTTTCTATGGTTATCTTCAATGGAATTACCTATAGTAAGGGATAGGAGTGATTTGCCTTCTAACAGCAGAAAGTTGGAGCTTATCTCCAAGGAAGAAATTGCTGAGGCTATTATAAGCTCTATAAAAGAATCGTTTGGGCTGGAAAGGTCTCAGGTGGCAGCAGTTTCGTGTCAGAAACTGGGGTTTCTAAGGGTTAATGAGGATATAAAGGATTTTATAGATAAAATGGTTGATGAAATGTTGAATGATGGCAGATTGAAGCAAAATGGCAATTATATAAGTATCTAACGTAAACTTTATAATATGAGGAAGGGGCAGTTACAAAAAAACAAATATCGTTTGCAATATGCCCCCCTTTCTCACAAAAAAATAGAGTTATGTCTAGGAATTATGGTGTATTCCCATCACAATTTCTCATAACAACAATAAGGCTACGAAATCACTTTGTGATTTCTTTCATGGTGCATTTACCGTTGAAAACTCCCCCTTCATCAGCTATCAGGTTTTGAACAGTTATATCACCGTTTATTTTGGAGGTGGTTAAGAGTCTTAATGTTCCGTTGGCCTGAACGTTCCCGTCAACGGTGCCTGCGTTATGGATATTGTTCGCAGTTATATTTCCTTTCACACTGGCATTGGTGCTTATGTACACATCTCCATTTACATTAATATCACCTATGACTTTTCCATCAATACGTATTGTACCTTCGGATTTTATGTTTCCTTCAAAAACTGAGCTTGCACCGATTAAGGTATCAAACTTGTCAACTCCGTCAAACTCCTTTTTTCCAAACATTTTGGCCTCCTTTAGAATATGTATTGTGTTATATTAACTTTTAATATATTGTTACTTTGCTATTTTTTATCCAGATATTTTAAGGGATCTACAGGAGTGTCATTGATCCTGACTTCAAAGTGGAGATGAGGCCCTGTGCTTCTGCCTGTACTTCCAACTCTTGCTATTAACTGTCCTTTTTTTACTTTTTGGCCCTCTTTTGCTACTGCTGAAGATATATGACCGTATAAGGTGCGAAGACCATGACCGTGGGATACAATTACCGCTTTTCCATAGCCGGGGAGAGTACCTGCAGTTATTACGGTACCTTCTGCTGCAGCATTTATATCTGAACCATAGTCAGCAGCTATATCAATACCTGCGTGGAAACGTTCCGAAAAGTTAAAGGGGTCCTCACGTTCTCCAAATTTTGAGCTGACCCTGCCCGAGGCTGGCCATAAGGTAGGTATGGTAGAGATATATTTCTTAAGTTTTTCATCTATTTTTGATAATCCGGATATGTCCTCATTCTGATGACTGCTTTCATCTATCAATTCATCCAGGCTGTTTTTCAAAATGGAGATATCATCAACAAAGGTTCTCTCTGTCCTATCCCCGGATCTGCTGGTCTTGCTGCCTGATCCATCTGATAAATACTTTTCTGCCATGTCTTTGTATTTTTCAGTAAACTGGTTTATTTTAGCGTTAATTGCCTTTTCTCTTTCCTCCAGGCTTTTAATGGCATTTGCCTTATCATTAATCATATTTTTTTGCTCTATATTAAGTCTGGAAATATCTTCAATGTTAGATTCCAATGATTTTTTCTGGCCGGATAGTTTGATGTTTAGTACGATAAGTCCTGAAATGAAAATGAGCAGTGTGACAAGTAACAGGGAAACTTTAAGATAAAAGGATGAAATCTTTATAACCCTGACTCTATCCTGCGAATGGGGTATAAGCATTATGGAAAGATACTCTTTATGCTTTTTTGTTTTTGCCTTTTTCATTTCCGACTTCATAAGAAAACTCCAATATTCAAACACTTAATCTCACGAAAATATAAAAATACTTTGTGATTTTTCTATTATATACTAAAATTCGATAAAATAATACAATGCTAAAAGTGATTTTGTGTAGCTTCTGCTATAGATTATATAAAAAGAATAAAAAATTTGCAAATAAACTTCAAATTTTAGGTGATGAAGTGAAGTGGGAATAGGACATGATAAAGGGAATGGAAGCGGCAAAAAGAAATTAAGTGACACTAAGGAAAAAGCTCAATAGTATTTTATCAGGCTTTAATGTATAAACTGGTAAAAATTCTGGTATAATTTTACTATGGATAACTGATTCTATAATTTTAATTGTCTATTTTAGGTCCCGGATGGGACTTTTTCTTTTTTGTTGGTGAATTCTATTGTATATAGATTTATCTCTTTTAATATAGGATAAGTTTGGATTTTGATAGTACAGAACATATGTTAATGCAAAAATAAGTATGATATAATCTTTACAAAAGTATCCATATCAAAGATATTGTATGAATTTTGAAGGTAACTGATAAATAAGATTATAATAGAGCTCTTGGGGAAGTGATAATATTTGAGGATCAGGTTGGGTTACAAAGATCTGAGGGATACCAACTTTAAAGCTGTATGGTGGTTTATACCCATTATATTTGCTGAGTTGTTCGCTTTTTATGGAATAGACATTATACGTGGTTATCCTACGGAACAATTATATGGACTTAGAAATATGATCATTATAGGCATAATTTCAATTACTCTTATTGCAATGAGTTCAGTACTTTTTAACATTGACAGAAAAACATCCTCTGCATCTATTGTGGTATGCATACCCTACTCAGAAAACCACGTTTTATTAAATAAATTTCTGGTAGGAGCTTATAACATAGTTGCAGCCTTCTTTATGGCGTATGTGGCGTTTAATATTATTCTCATCAGTCAATTCTGCTGGAAAGCCAATTTTGTTGAGTTAACGATATGGACAATCACCACACTGCTAATGTATCTGTTCATTTTCAGCTTTATTATGATGGTACAGTCATCATGCAATTCAACATGGTTTGGAACACTAATGACCATTTTGGTTACAGCTCTACCTGTTGTTATCATGGCTCTGATTTTCAGCCAGTATTTCAGGTATCATCTTCAAAGTATAGACGAGTATTTTCTCCCTGTTTTTCCGGGATTTTTACCAAAATCTTTGTTAGAAGGAACGATACAAAGTGTATTTATTTTGATATTAGCCTTCTTCGGGCTAAGTTCAAAGTATTATAGCTTTAATTCTATATATTATAGTTCTGATGCGTATAACAATTATTCTCCTTCTTATGGAACGCTTCTTGCGGACCGGTTTTATTGCAACATAACCTTTGATTTTATCAGGTGTGCTGTATATATAATTTTGACAATAGGATTTATATATGCTGCTGCTATTATTTACAGGAAAAATGCGGCTGGAAAAACCAATAGATTCACTGGAATCACATGGATTGAAAAGCTTTTCAAATTAATCATATCTTTTTATATTGGTTGTCTTATGCTTTATTTAATTGCTTTAAATATTGGTTTTGTGAGGCTTGACTTTATTATTGTATTTACTCTGATCGTACCAATATTTATTTATAAATTTGTACTTCCCAAGTCTGAAAAGTTATTTAGTAATGGCTAAGAAAAACAAACGATTCTCATCGTCCAAAACCCCGTTAAATCGTCGGGATTTTGTCCTTGAGAATAGGTCGTTATTTCTAAGGCATTACTTAGTAAGGTTGGTGATGCATGAAAAAATGTACTTTGTTTATTGTTTTGATAAGCTTGATATGTTTGGCTTCTACTATTGTATATAAATACACTCATATTGATTTGGTCGATGCAGTACGGCTGAATGATTCAAAGCTTATAGAGGAAAAGCTTAAAATATATAATGACAGCTTTATAATGAAAGATGCAATCATATTAGCTGCTTACCTAGGATATTCCGAACCTTTGGAAATTTTATTGAAGTATAATGAAAGCAGTCCATACTATGTAAATTTAAGCAGTCTGCAGTATGACTCCGATTTGCCGTATGACTGCAAGAATAAAGAATGCGTTGATATTTTGTTAAAGTATGGTATGGTACTTGAGACCCCAGATGCTGTTGCAATGAACCCAGTATCAAATGCAGTTAAGGCTGGAAATTATGACATGGCTGTGTATCTGATTAAAAAAGGTTAAGAACAAATGGAGAAATACTTAACAATGTTCACTCCAATTCTCCGGAGTTGGGAAGGATGTTTGAGGAGTTGCTAGATAGCAGTTTCTGGCCAGATTATGCGGATAGTGCCATGATATATGCATCAGCACATGGAGATATTGATCTTATTGATAAAACTGTTAAGAAAGCCGGAAATAGTTATTTAAACAACGGGTTGATTTCCATATACAAATATTCATCATTGAATGAGTATAAAAAAGTTTTTAACAGAAAGTCTCTTGAGTATCTTTTTAAAAAAGGGGCAGAGCCCAAGAGTAAAAAAGCATTGCGGCTGCTTAATGATGCAGTTGATGCCGGAAACTATGATATTGTAAAGTTTCTTATCGATAAGGGAGTACCTGTTGATAAGAATATTTTAGGTTCACATTACACCGGGAATAGGAAGATTGCAGAATTGCTCATAAAAAAAGGGGCAGATGTAAATCCTGCTTGGATAGAAGGGGATTCATTTGAACTTCCTCTTATTCGTGCAATATCTATGCTTGATCCGGATATGGTTGATTTTTGGATTAAAAATGGTGCCAAAACTGATACAGAAGAGTATCCTCATGAGGTTTTTATTGAGAAATGCAGGGAGACCAGTAGCAGGAATTATGAATGGTTTGATTTTATAAATAAAGACAAATGCAGGCGTATTGAAGAGATTATAAGGAATGCCTTAGAAATAACTTCATATTCACAAGGACAAAATCCTGACGATTTAACGGGGTTTTGGACGATGAGAAACGTTTGTTTTTCTTAGCCATTACTAAGTAAAAATAAGGTCAGATAGTAAATAAGGGTGAGCCGGGAGGTTAACAAGTGATGCTTAGTGTTAGTAAAAAAGCATTAATATATAGGGATTTAAAAGCGATATGGGGTTTTGCTCTGATTATATTCATTGAGCTGGTATTCTTGTATAACTCAAATCTGATAATAGATTACGGTGGATTACGGTTATATTCCTTTAAAAGTGTAAGAAATATAATATTTCTATTTTTTTCTTCCATAACATTAGTTATTGTGAGTAAATCTCTTTTTCAATTTGAAAGAGATGGAGATTATGATACTTCCGATGAAAATATACCGCTTTTAAAGAAGTCATTCCTTGGTAGTAAATGGCTTGCAGGAGTATTAACAATAACTGCAGCATTTGCTTTAGAGTATATTGTTCTAAATTGTGTACTTTTATTAAAAGGTGCATGGACAGCATTTATCCATGAAGTTTCAATAAGGTATTTAGCAATTTACATGATGGCTCTGTTTGCATTTGCATTTGTTAGCTTTCTTCAATCAATAAATCTTTGGACTTTGAAAGAAAATTTGGCTGCAATTCTTATGTCTATTGTTCCGGTATCATTCCTGCTGGTTTATTATGGACAATATAGTTTCTTCAGATCTTCTCAAACATTTTTTTCTTCGTACTTTACATGGTATTTTAATGGATTTTGGGATCATGTTTTCTTAAGTATTTTAACAGGTTTATTTACACCTTCTGGACCAATACCCATTGATGCCTACATTTATGATGATTCGTTGTATGGGGCACAGCCAGATATTTTATTTGCGACGCTTATGAGATGTGGGAGTTATTTGGCAGTTAGTATGGTACTTTTCTTAATATCCTGGTTTTTCTTCGGCAGGATTAAAGCAAAAAACAACAATGTTTCTTTGCTAAAATCAATAATCAGATTTGCAGCAGTTTTTATGATATGGGTTCTTTTCATAATTGCTACAGCCTTTATTCATGGGTATATAAGGGTTGATCATGCAATTTGAAATCGATAATTATGTATAATCTAATAATTATATAAAATCAATAATTATATAAAATCACTAGCACTCTAAGCTATATACGCAAATAATAAAAAGCAGATTATAGCAGGATGCTTTAAAATTTAGGAGGATATGAGTATGAAAATTAGGGGAATAAGTCTAAAGATGTTAACTTTTGTTTTTACGTTTTTTTGTGTGATTTCTGTTTCCAGTATTAGTTTTGGATCAGACTTGGGACAGAATTTGAGAAATGGAGAGTCAAGTATATCTACATACATATCGAATTCTGAGCGTACAGAATTCAGTATTTCCGATTGTGTTATCCATCCCTTGGAACCATACATATTTATAGCGGACAAGTTTTCGGGCAGAATTATTATATATAATGCAGATACAGGAGAAAGAAAAGATAAAATGTTAGATGGAGTTGAACAGACGGACAATTCGCCTAAATGTCTGGTATTATCTAGTAATGAACTGTTCGTTGGTCTTGGAGAAGCTGAAAAAATATTAATTTATGATGCAGAGACACTGGAGTTTAAAGATATTATCATAACTAATGATAAATTTACTAAAATGCTAATTGGAAATGACGGATATATATATACAATGAAGAATTATTCATACTATGACTCATATTATCAGAGTGATATCAGAAGCTACTCAAGATCTACCAAGCAGGAAAAATCAAGTATCGTTTTGAGATATACTTCTATGGAAAGTGATTTCGAAAAAAATAATAAGGAGAACATATTATACGTATCAGATGGTGAAAATCACCAAGGAATAAGCGAACCTAAATATCTATATACTGTTTCCTACAACAAAGGTACATTATATGAGTCAAACAGTTCTTTTGTTTCGAAATCTGTTTTCAAGGATTCACTAAAGGCCTTAGGAGATGAAGGTGAGTATGTTTTATATGATAATGTTATTATGAGCACTAATGGTTTGGAATGTAAAACATTATGCTCTTTATATAACAATGATGGTAATACTCTAGATGCGGTGTCAGACACCAACAAAAACCTATATATCGTTGATGGTTCAAAGATAGTATCAGTATATAATTTAGCAAGTATGGGAATGTATGGAGTGGATAATGCAAGAAATGAATCCCATATACAGTTAAACAATAATGCTAATAAGATTCTTATGAACAGTAAGGGGGTATTTTCTCTATCTTATAAATATACATATAATAGCTTAGGACAAATAGGGCTTATTGAAAACGTGTTGATTGAAAAGGTTTCGATGGATGATCCAAGACCCTCAGATTTTATAATGCCTAAAGACCTTGTTATTAATCAGACCGCTGATGACTCAATAACTATAAAATGGAGCAATAACAGTCCGACTACCTGCATGATTGAGTATGATATAATGGCTCCAAATGTCAGCTATAAAAACATTAAATTTTCAAATAACACACAATGGGAAGAGTCCCCCAATTTAAGTCATGAGATTTGTGTTTCAGGCCTTCGGTACAGTTATCCTTATATTTTTAGAATACATTACAAAACAGATGCAGGAGAATTTGTCAGCAATGAATTTGTTTTTGAACAAGATGACAATATATCATTTGATATTAAGGCACGATGGGATAAGGTAGTGTATGACAGTGAAAGTTGTAAGGCTTTTGCCATTAACAAACATAAGCCTGAACTATATTTCTTCGATATGAAAATGCATCGGATAGATAAAAAAATTACTTTGGATGAATATCCTTTAGACATATGTTTATCAAGTGATATGAATACAATTTTTATTATTAATGGAGATAAGAGTATCAGTGTTTATGATACCGTCACTCAAAGGAAAATAAAAGATATTCCATCCTTTATACAAAGCTCGGACCTAAATAATGAGTATCAGATATATTATTGCAATAACAGGCTCTACCTCAAAGAAAAGATATCCTGTGATTTATGGATTTATGATTTGGATAAGGAACAGGGAGTGTGCAAATATTTAGGGAAAAATATGGGTGCTTTATTATTTTCAGATGCAGGGAAGGAAATCTATTCAGTCTATATTGATTCACATTTAAGTTCCGGAATAGAGTTTTACCTAGAAAGATTTATTTTAGAAGACAATGGGGATATACTCTTTGATAAAGAATTGCATCAAGCCCTAAATATTGATCCGAAACTTGATATTAATTACTTTGATAATGCATATCCACTGATACTAGATGAGAAGAACAATCAATTATTTATTGGACATATAGTATTTGATACATCAAGTTTTAATATTAAACGGGAGCTTCAAGAAGCTATTATTGCATTAAGTCCTTATAATAACTTATTGATAGGGACAGACAATATGTATTATGCATCCGGTGTAGAAAAATATATACCTTCATTTAAGAGCAATCCGAAACAAATATTCTTTGACAAAAATGGAGGAATTAATCTAATTTCTAAAAGTAATAGCTCAAGAATATTCTACTTGAAACAAACTCATTATAATATATCAGGATACATCAAAACTGATATTGATTCATACAATAGCAGGCTAAAATCAGGATTTAAGGTGGTTATAAATAGTATGTATTCAGCTTTAACTGATGATGACGGGTATTTTGAAGTTAAAGGTATACCTTACTATGAAGCATGTAATACTAATTATTTAATGGGCATATATAAGGACAATTATCTAGTAAGGTTTATAAACAATATTAGGATACATAATGATGATGTAATAGTGGGAACTGAAGATTTGCCTTTGGAACTGTGGGCTGGAGATATTACTCATGACGGTGCAATCAATTTATCAGATTTTATAGAAATTGCCAAGTCTTTTAATGCAGTTTCAGGTGATAAAAATTATAAGAATGGATTAGACTTGAATATTGATGGTGCAATAAATATGTTGGATGTCCTAATAATTGCAAAACACTTTAATCAGACAATCAATGATTATCCTGTTATGTATAGATTCTGAAAAAGCTCATGCATCATTTAGTCATGTAATATTTCAATTATAACTTAACTTTGAATGTATGAATAAATAACTTGATTGTACCTAAAAATAAAAATGATTAATATGGCTGTAATTGGGTACATAATATAAAAATATAGAAAGTATTGGATAAGAAAGGATATAAATATGACCGATCTACAAAATGTTTTTATGCTGACGGATGATCAGGTGGAAAAATCGCTAAACACCAGCAAGGAAAAAGGGTTAACAGATCAGGAAGCTGCTGCAAGGATTAATAAATACGGAACCAATGAACTTGCAAGAGCTAAAAGAGATAGTCTTTTAATCCTTTTTTTGAGGCAGTTTCATCAACCGTTGATATATATATTACTTTTGGCAGCCATAGTCACTCTAGTAATGAAAGAGCATGTGGATTCCATGGTAATATTTGCTGTTATTATTTTAAACGGAGTAATTGGTTTTGTTCAGGAGGCTAAAGCCTTAATAGCCCTTGAATCACTTGCGGGAACCATTGAAACAGAAGCATCTGTCATTAGAAACGGGAGGAAAATTAAAATTTCAAGTAAACAATTGGTGCCTGGTGATATTGTCTTTATACAGTCTGGAGATAAAGTACCTGCAGATTTGAGGCTTTTTCAAACAAATCAGCTAAAAATTCAAGAGGCTGCTTTGACAGGTGAATCGGTTCCCGTTGAGAAAAGCAGCAAAACCATTGAGGAAAACGTCATATTAGGTGACAGGGTGAACATGGCCTTTGCATCAACCTTTGTAACATTCGGCCAAGGTTATGGAATTGTTGCATTTACCGGAACTAATACAGAAGTAGGTAAGATATCCAATTTGCTCAAGGAAACAGTCAGGATGGAAACACCCCTCATTAAGAAAATCGCAGGATTCAGTAAATTGCTGATGTACATAATTGGCATCCTGGCGGTGGTGACGTTTGCTGTAGGTGTTTTCAGGGGTGAAGGTTGGCTCGAAATGTTTAAGGCAGCAATAGCTCTGGCTGTAGGTGCAATTCCTGAGGGACTTCCTGCAGCATTGGCAGCTACACTGGCTATAGGTGTTTCAAGAATGGCAAAGAAGAATTCCATCATCAGAAAGCTTCCTGTAGTTGAAACCCTTGGTAGCACTACTGTTATATGTTCAGATAAAACAGGTACCCTCACTGAAAACCGCATGACGGTTAAAAAAATATGGACCAAAAAGGGGTATTACGACGTCTCAGGACAGGGTTATGACAAGGATGGAAGTATTTTATCCAATGGAAATGCTGTCAAGCCTGATGATGACCCAAATTTACTGGAATGCCTAAAGTGTGGAGTCTTTTGCAATGACAGTTCAATTAACTTTAAGGACGGGGAAAGTGAAATACAGGGTGACCCTACTGAGATAAGCCTGCTCGTCTGTGCAGCTAAAGCTGGCATTGATAATGATCTTCTTATAAAAAACAATCCTCGGTTGGAGGTTTTGCCATTCGAATCCGAAAGGCAGTACATGGCCGTACTGATAAAGATGGAAAACGGTGAAAACCGTATTTATATGAAAGGCTCACTTGAAAAACTTGCGAATATAAGTGACTCAAGTGCTGATGTAACAAAGGCTTATAACAGTATAGCATCGGATGGACTAAGAGTGCTTGCTTTTGCCTATAAGGTTACATCAAATAGTAAGATAGTTGAGGATGATTTAAAGGACGGTTTTACATTTTTAGGTCTACAGGGTATGATAGACCCTCCAAGAGAAGAAGCTATCGCTGCCATCAAAAAATGCCATGATGCAGGTATAATTGTAAAAATGATTACAGGAGATCATGCAGTTACCGCTTTGGCAATTGCAAAGCAGCTTGGAATTGCTCCAAAAGGTAAGGAAAGCAAGGTTTATACAGGGTTAGAGCTTGAGAAGCTAAACAGCGAGCAATTAAAAAAAGTTGCTTCTTCCAACAATGTTTTTGCAAGGGTTACCCCAGAGCAAAAACTGAGGCTTGTTGAAGCATTGCAGGCCTTGGCCATGTTGTTGCGATGACCGGTGACGGTGTAAATGATGCACCTGCACTAAAGAAAGCGGATATAGGTATTGCAATGGGCATTACTGGCACCGAGGTTGCCAAGGATTCGGCGGATATGATACTAATGGATGATAATTTTGCCACAATAGAAAACGCCGTTGAGGAAGGCAGGGGGGTATTTGACAACCTTACAAAGTTTATTACCTGGACCCTTCCAACCAATCTGGGTGAAGGACTTGTAATACTTCTGGCTATATTCCTTGGTGTGACTTTACCCATAACTCCCACACAAATTTTATGGATTAACATGACAACTGCAGTGTTCCTTGGCTTGATGCTTGCTTTTGAGCCAAAGGAACCAGGTATAATGCAGAAGAAACCCAGAAACCCGGCTCAGCCTCTATTAACTAAAGGGCTTATAGTGAAGATAATTATTGTAAGTATAATTCTTCTTGCAGCATCATTTTTAATGTTTGAATTTGAATTAAGAAACGGCAGCAGCATAGAGGTGGCCAGAACCACAGCAGTAACAGTTTTCATTGTCATAGAAGCGGCATATCTTATAAATAGCCGTTCATTACATGCCAGCCTTTTGAAAATAGGCTTTTTCTCAAACAAATTCATATTTTTAGGTATTTTCATCATGGCAGTTTTGCAATGGGCTTTCATATACTTGCCGTTTATGAACAGTGCATTTAAAACATCACCTCTTTCGGGCGACATATGGATCAAAATTATTGTAATAGGTATCGGAACCTTTATTGTTATGGAAATTGAGAAAAAATTATCCAAGTTTTTAAAGTTGGTTTAGCTCTCAAGTACCAAAGTTGGGCGTTCTTTCTGGTTGTATGACTGGATGGACGCTCAACTTTTTTCATAATCTCATATTGACACACCTAATAAGTATTTGATAATATAGTAGTAGCAAATAATACTACTAGGGTGATGATGATGAATCTAATAGAATGTCTAATGAAAACAGGATTAACAAGGCATGAGTCCGAGCTGTATGTAGCTCTTAGCCGAGAAGGCGAACTTACTGGGTATGAAGCGGCAAAGGTAACAGGTATACCAAGGGCTAATGCATATCAAGCATTGGCAGCTCTTGTTGAAAAGGGTGGTGCCTTTTTGGTGGAGGGAAGTGTCCCACGTTACACCTCGGTGACCGTAGATGAATATTGTAAAAATGTATTAAGGCATATGGAAGAAGTTGTTGAAATTATCAAAAAGGAATGTCCTCAACGCCGTAAGCCCTATGAGCCATATATAACAATAACCGGATTTAAGCATATATTGGACAAAATAAAAAACATCATTGATGAGGCTCAGGAAAGAGTATATATATCAATGAGTGATACTGAGTTTACTTATATTACGGATGAGATTCAAAATGCCTTAAAAAGAGGAGTCAGGGTGGTGGCTATAGCATCAGGGAAACTTGATATTAAAGGGGCGATAATCCATTATACAGCTAAAGCACCAGGGCAAATCAGGATTATTGCAGATTCTGCCAATGTCTTAACAGGAAGTATATCTGAAAGTGAGCAAGATACCTGCCTTTATTCTAAAAATAAGCCTTTGGTTGAACTAATAAAGGATTCTTTAAAAAATGAAATTAAGCTCTCAGAGCTGGAAGGAGGCAAGAAAAATGAATGATAATTGCGTTGAAAATAAAATTTTTGATTATGATTTTTACAACAGGGTTGATGTACAAAAGCTTATTCACCAATATGGCAGTCCTTTATATATATACGATGAAAATATTCTTAGGAAAAGCTGCAGGGAAATGAAAAACCTCATGCAGTATCCATGGTTTGTGGCTAACTATTCAATCAAGGCCAATTCCAATATGGAGCTTTTGAAGATTATAAGGGATGAGGGCCTAAATGCAGATGCCATATCTCCAGGGGAAATACATGTACTGCTAGAAGCGGGATTTGAGCCTTCACAAATATTCTATGTAGGAAACAATGTATCAGTGGAAGAAATGAAATATGCCATTGATAATGGAGTTCTTGTAAGCGTGGACTCATTGTCCCAGCTTGAAGCCTTTGGAAAGATAAACAAAGGAGGGAAGGTATCCCTAAGGTTTAATCCAGGAGTAGGTGCGGGCCACCATGAAAAGGTGGTTACTGCTGGAAATAATACAAAGTTTGGAATTGACAGTTCTTTTATTGAGGAAGTAAAACAAATAGCAGAAAAATACTCGCTGAAGGTTGCAGGAGTTAACCAGCATATAGGATCGTTGTTTTTAGATGGAAAGCCTTATATCGAAGGGGTAAAATCCCTATTAGCTATTGCTGGTAATTTCCAGGATCTTGAGTTTATCGATATGGGTGGAGGCTTTGGTATACCTTATAAAAAGCAAAGCCAGGAAAGGCTTGACCTCTCTTTGGTATCACGAGAGCTGGAAAAGATAATTATTGAGTGGATGAAAGTATATGGCAGGGAAGTGCAGATAAAAATAGAGCCGGGAAGGTATATTGTTGCTGAGTGCGGTGTTTTGCTTGGAACGGTGCACAGCATTAAAACAAACTATGGCAAAAGATATGTTGGAACGGATGTAGGATTTAATGTACTCATGAGGCCGGTAATGTATGATTCATATCATGAAATTGAATTTTTCAGGAAAGGAAAACTGCTAAACTCTGATAAGAGGGGCATTTCAACAATTGTAGGAAATATATGTGAGACAGGGGACATACTTGCAAAAGACAGGGAAATTCCTGATGACCTGATGGAAGATGATATAGTGGCAGTTTTAGATGCCGGAGCATATGGCTACTCCATGTGTTCAAACTATAACCTAAGGCTTAGACCTGCCGAAGTTCTTATTTGCGAGGACGGATTAGTGAGGCTCATAAGAAGAAGGGACACTTTTGATGATTTGATGGCTGGTTATAGATAGGAGTGATTATATGAGTTTTCTTATAAACAACTTTGCTAAGAGGGTTGGAGGATCAAATTTTGGGAAGGACAAGGGTACATACAAGTTTGCGTTGATTAAGAAGGCAAAGGAGAGAGCACTATCATCTAATAAAGGTGTTGAGTTTATAGACATGGGTGTTGGTGAGCCTGATACTCCTGCAGTACCGGAGATTGTTGAGGTGCTTGCAATGGAGGCAGGAAAGCCGGAAAACAGGTTTTATTCTGATAACGGTATTCCTGAGTTTTACCATGCTGCTTCTGATTATTTAAAAAATGTTTTTGGAATTGATATTAATCCTCGTAGTGAGATTATTCATGGAATAGGATCAAAGCCTGTGCTTGCAATGCTCCCAGCGGTTTTTATAAACCCGGGGGATGTTTGTATCACCACGACACCGGGTTATCCTGTTATATCAACATGGACAAAATATTTTGGAGGAGAGGTTTTTAGCCTTAAGCTTACTAACGAAAACAATTTTTATCCTGAGTTCCACGATATTCCGGAGTCCATTTTAAAAAAGGCAAAGATTCTCTATATTAACTATCCCAACAACCCTACAGGGCAGGTGGCAACTAAAGAGTTTTATAACCAAGTCGTAGAGTTTGCATTTAAAAATAGAATTGCTGTTGTGTCTGATGCTGCCTATGGGGCTTTGGTGTATAGGGGATATCGGCCTTTGAGTTTTTTATCTGTTGATGGAGCCAAAGATATAGGAGTTGAAGTGTTTTCTCTTTCAAAAGCATTTAATATGACGGGATGGAGAGCTGCATTTGTTGCGGGAAATAAGGACATTGTAAGTGCATATGGTATGGTCAAGGATAACACAGATTCCGGTCAGTTCAGGGCTATTTTGAAAGCAGGCATCTACGCCATGAATCACCCGGAGATAACCCAAAAAACCTGCCAAAAATATGAAAGAAGATTCGGTATGCTGATGGAAGCACTTAAAGATGCAGGCTTTGATCCAAGGATGCCAAAGGGCACATTTTACTGCTATGTGAAGGCACCTAAAGGTGCAGGAAATACAGTTTTCAATAATGCCCAGGAAGCAGCAGAGTATATAATTGAAAAGGCGATGATATCTGTTGTTCCATGGGATGATGCCGGTGCATATCTAAGGTTCTCCGTAACATTTGAAGCTTCATCTATCGAAGAAGAGAAGAGTATAGTGGATGAGGTGAGAAGAAGGCTTTTGGACTTGAGGCTATACTTTTAGTTCTTAAGTCTTAAGTCTTAAACCCAATCCTTCCAAACCTCCGGTTTATATCCAACGGTGGCTTGCTTTCCGTTTCTTACTATTGGCGACCTGTAGAGCTTGGAATTTTTAAAGAGTACTTCTTCTGCAACTTTTCCTGTCCCAAGCCGCTGCATGTTTAAAGTAACATATTCCTTACACTTGTCATTAATAAGCTCGGCAAGGCCAACAGCATTTTTTACGCTTTCAAATTCACCCTTGCTAAGGCCATATTTGGCCAGATCTATTAACTGATATTTGATTTTTCTTTCCTTAAAATATCTTTCTGCTTTTTGTGTATCGAAGCACTTCTTTAAAGCATATATCTGTATGTTCATAAACTTACCTTTCCTTGATTTCTTTTAATATGATTATAACAGCAGTATAAAAGGTGTTGTCAAGGTTAAAATTGCAACCCACTGCCATCATATATGTTGGACACATATAAAATCATATGGTATAATTTTTACTTGTCAAAACTGTATTTATAATACATATTTAAGAGATGTTACTATATAGGATAATTAAATAATAATATTCATTTACGTCAGGGGGATTAAATTGGATACAGAACTTAATAACCGAGGGGCTTTCAATCTACCAATAAAAACCTTACTTATTCAATATTTTCTTACTGTGACAGCAGCGGTACTTTTTGCATTGGTTCTACATACTACGCTAATAAAATATTTGGATGTTTACCATACGGTATTGGAATTAAGCTGTGTTTTTATATCGGTATCTACTTTCTTTGCAGTATGGTTTACCTATAATAACGGAACTACAAGCAGCTATGTCCTTGGGTTAAAAATGTTAAAGAAACCTTGAACAATACTCTTGATGCACTACCAATAGGAGTACTTAAATGTGGATTCGATAGAAGAATTAAGTACGTAAACAGGATGTTTGAAGATATTTTGGCTTGTGATAGAAACAAATTATATGGCTATTCATTGGAATATATATTAAAGATGTTTGGCGGGGATAAGCAAGATGAAAAATTTCTTGTTGATGAATTAACAAAAAACAAAAAGGGAAAAAACCATATTATTTGGATTTGTAAGACTCTAAGGGGAGATGTCGTTAAACTCTCTGTCACAGCCCAAAAAATTAGCAATGGCATTTTGGTACTTATTAGGGAGGTTAAAAGAGAACAGGAACTGGAAAATGTTCATTTGCAAACACAGACTATACTCAATGCAATAAGTAACAGTGTATTAATGATAGATAACGAAAATAAGATTATACTATACAACAATGCATTTGAAGAAGCATACGAGATAGAGGACGAAAATATTACCGGTATGAGTCTGGATGAATTTAATAAATTGACGCACTTTAACTCAAATGAATTTTTTGATTCTGTCCTAAGAGGAAATTCAGATAAACAATACCATGAGGTTGCGTTAGTGTCTATGAAAGGCAACAGGAAAGAGATGATGATGTTTTTTGCACCAATTAAGAATGTTGAGGGACAAATAATTGGAGGAATTAGTGTAGGTACTGATATAACAGAGATCAGGAATGAGCAGCAAAAAATGATACAGCAGGAGAAGCTTGCATTATTAGGGCAGATGGGTGCGGGAATAGTACATGAAACGAGAAATTATTTAACTACAATAAAAGGGCGGTGCCAACTGATAGACCTGCTGTCCCAGGATAAGACCATTAAAGATCATACTGCAAAAATTAAAAGCAATATTGAAGAAGTAAACAAGATAATAAGTGAATTTTTATTTTTGTCAAAGCCAAGAGAAGCTGAAAAGGATGAGGTATCATTATGTGATATATTTAAATCAATCAAAGCCATGATTGAGACATCGTCCCTTGTTAAAGGAATAGATATTGAGTTTGATTTATCAAAGGAAGAAAGGTATTTATACTGCGATGAGGCACAATTGAAGCAAGTTATTCTGAATATTTGTAAAAATGCTATTGATGCAATGGCAGAAGTAAAATCAGCGAAGTTAAAAATAAATACAGGATTTAATGAGCAGACGAATGAGATGATCCTGGAAATTTCCGATAATGGTAAAGGTATATCTAAAGAGGACTTAAAAAAAATAGGTACGCCTTTCTTTACAACCAAAAAGAGCGGAACGGGTTTAGGTCTCAATGTATGCTACCAGATAATTAAGCAGCATAACGGAAAGATAGATGTGCAAAGTGAATTGGGCAGGGGTACGACTTTTACCATTACATTACCTTGCATTGAAGATGATGAAGAATTTGAGGCTATATAATACTGGTACTTGCATTAAGGTGTTTTGCCATATTTGCTATATACTACATATTCGTAAAACCATTCTTAAGTTTTATTTCCAAATTTCGGCAGTCAAAAATGATTCCTTTAAATTTGTTATATATTCGGCACATTGACAATTATAATATCAAATATAATTTATTTGTTATATAAGGTGTTTGTATAAAGTGTGTATATTTAACATTCCGGCAAATGCCGTATATACTTATTTACACGTCTTAGGTCATACTGATAAAATATATATATTAAAAGCAATTAAAGGGGGCCAAATAATGGCAAGGGAGCTTCAATTTAAACTGGGAGATAAGGTATATTCCTTTCCTCCTGATAAGGTAGATAGAAAGAAGATATATGGATGGACAGATACCGTAGCCTTGGATGATGAAGGAAATGAATGTAAGTTGGTTAGCGTTGATGAATCAGGTACAGCCATAATTCCTAAAGGCTGCATAGGCTTAGGCATTTTAAGCCAGACAAATGAATGGGTAGACAGGTCTTCACTTGTTGCGGTAGATGGTGATGGTAATCCGGCAACTCTTTTACCATCAAGCTTTTCGGGTGAAATTGAGCTAACGGAAACAGTAACGATAGAAGAGTTTCTCGACTATCAGATAACTACAGTTTATGAGCTTTATGGAGCTGATGAAAATCCCGATTTTATAAAAGAAATATCCGATAAAATCTATACATTTACATTCAATTACCGTGACGGATATGAGGGCAGCCAGGCGTTCATACTGCAAAATGACGGGAAAGCCTTTGTTTTGGTGGGAGCACCCTGTGAATTTGCATTTGTAGGCCTTGAACAGGCGGGTTACCTGGAGGAGGCGGAAGAGGATGAGGAATTCTCCGACGAGCTTGGTATTGACTTTAGTATGATGTGAGGAGGACTTAATTAATGAGGTCATTAAATATATCCAATGAGAAAAAGAGGGATGCTGTAGTCGGTATGGACAGTACTCCAAGAAAAAGCAAAATAAATTATGTGCTAAGCGATGGATCTCAGAAGAAAACTGTAAAGATATTAAAGGGCCTTCTGGAAATAAGTGAGGATTACCTGGTAGGCCGCTATGGAGACCTTACAAAGCTTGGTGAAGAGATTATAAAAGGTGATCCTGAAATAGATATGGAAAAGACGGGCAGATTTGTAAGCAGGACAAAGAAACTGTACATAGGTAAGGACAATAAAATTGTATACAGGGTTAATCTTGTTGAGGTTGTTAAGAACCCTGACGGCACCGAGAAAATGAGAAGGGACCTTTCAAAGTCGGAAGCCAATATATTGGGAGAAATACCCCTTCAATGGACTGGTAAGAAATTCCCAAAAGATCAGGCGATAAAGAAATTCGTTTTTACAAGAAAATATCAGATAAAGCATGTTAACGGTCTTACATACGATTATCTTTATGATATGGCAAAGAGCCTTCATGAGTCCAATTCCCTCATGTTTGTCGGGGGAGGCAAAAAAGGTGTTGATCCTGTTGTTTTGACAACCGGAGGTGTACCATACAGAGGGTTTTTGGAAGGCCGAGTTGATGGAGACAAGTACTGCCTTATACTCCATCTCACAAACTTGGAACTTAAGGGGGTATAAGGATGATACTGGATAAATCCAAGCTCAACAAAAGCAAAGGCTATTTAGAAGGCACGGTAAGTGCAGTTGACGAGGTAACTGCAAAGGTTGCTTCTGATTATAAGAAAAATGTATGCAAAAACTTTATAGCAATAAATCCTGAGCAGATTGATTCGAGGATTGCAGGAGAGGAATTTTTTATTACCAGAAAGTATGACGGTGAAATGAGTGTTATATTTTATAACGGCACAGACACATTTATCGTTAATACCGGAGGGACTTTAAGACAAGGGCTTCCATGCACCGAGGAAGCGGGAAAGCTTTTAAAAAGTGCAGGCATAGGCTCTGCAATAATTCCAGCCGAACTCTATCTTTGTGAGGACAACGGCAGAACAAGGGTTTTTGATGTACTGTCGGCACTGTCAAAGGAAACGGAAATAGGAAAGCTTAAATTGGCACCTTTTGATATTATTGAGATTGATGGCGTTTACCCTAAGGTTAAAGGCTACGGTGAAATACATGAAAGGCTTTCAGAAATATTCAAGGATGGAATTAATGTAAAACCTGTAGCATATAAAAAGGCAGCCTCCAAAGCTGAACTTAAAGATGTATATAAAAAGTGGGTTGAGGAGGATTGTTCAGAAGGGCTTGTTTTAAGGACAGATTTGCCGCTGGTATATAAGATTAAACCAAAGCATAATATTGATACTGTCATAGTAGGGTACACTGAAGGAACCGGAGACAGTAAAGGCCAGATTAGGACGCTGCTTCTTGCACTGATGACGGGAGATAATGAATATCAGATTGTAGGAAAGACCGGAAACGGCTTTAATGAAGAACAGAAAAAGGATTTGCTTACAAAGCTGTCAGGCATGGTGATTGATTCCGATTATATCGAAACAGATTCAAACCATGTTGCATTCAGGATGATAAAGCCTGAAACAGTGATTGAAATAAGTTACAACGACGTTTTATTTGAATCCGGAAGTACAATAATAACAAACCCAATGCTGGAAATTAGTGATGGAAAATACAAGCTTAAATCATTCAATAAAGGCATAAGCTTTATTTATCCTATATTTGTAAGATTAAGACCTGATAAAACTGCCGAACAACACAATCTCAGATTGTCACAATTATCAGAGGTCACTTATATACCTGAATTAGGAATGGAAGATAGCGGAGCAGAATTGCCTAAAAGCGAGCTTCAGTTCAGGGAAGTCTATAAAAAAGAGAGCAAAGGCAAGCTGATGGTCCAAAAGTTTATTGTCTGGAAAACCAACAAGGAAGAGATTGACGACAGGTACCCGGCATATGTCATGCATTATACCAATTTCAGCTCCGACAGGAAAGATCCTCTTCAAAGGGATATGAGGGTATCTAACAGCAGGGAGCAGATATTTGAAATATTGGATTCTTATATGACTGAAAATATCAAAAAGGGTTGGGTTAAGGCGTGATATAAAAATTACCAATATTCCTTGTAAAGGAAGGTTTAATATGATTAATATTACCGAAGAATTTATAAACCAGCTGGCCCCGAATCAAAGTGCCGTATCAAACGGATGGGGATTGGTTAAGAAAAACAAGTTTGTTAAGCTTAACATGTCAGAAGATGGAACAATCATATTTGGTGAATGTTCAGGAAGCGGAAGCAGTAATTATAATACATCTGCGGATTTTAACAAGCCCGAAAGCCCGGTTTTCAGATGTTCATGCCCTAGCAGACAGTTTCCGTGCAAGCATGCATTAGGACTTATGTATGCATATGTCAGCGGTAAAAACTTTGAGAAAGCAGAAATTCCTGAGGATATACTGGAAAAGCGTGAAAAGATCGATAAGAAGGAACAAAAGAAAAAGGAAAAAGAACAGGAACAGCCCGAGCCTAAGAAGGTTAACGTTTCTGCACTTAAGAAAAAAGTAAAAACTCAGATTGAAGGACTTGAGGTTTTGGAAAAGCTTGTTTACAGCATTGTGCAAAACGGCTTGGGGACCATAAATAAGAAAACCATTGCTCTGCTTGAAGACCAGGCAAAGCAGCTTGGAAATTATTATCTTTCGGGCCCTCAAGCTGCTTTGCGGGAGTTTATATATTTGTTTAAGGAAAATGAAAACCACGAGAAGATCTATACCGATGCCTCTGATTTATTAAGCCGGTTATATGCATTGTGCAAAAAGGGAAGGGAACATCTTTCAAAGAAGCTCCAATCGGATGAGTTGGCTCCTGATAACACTTCCTCCATAGAGGATTCCCTTGGCTATACATGGCAGCTTAATGAACTGAAAAATCAGGGACTACTAAGGAGCGATACCGAGCTAATCCAGCTCGCATTCACATCATTCCCAAGTGCCTCTAGAGGTGAATATGTGGATAATGGAATATGGTTTAACTTTACTTCCGGTGAGGTGCACAATTCTTATAATTTCCGTCCCTTCAAAGCTGTTAAATATATACGTGAAGATGATTCCATTTCAAAAGTATTGATGATAAAAGAACTTTATACCTACCCCGGCACAGACCTGAATTGCCGGGTGCGTTGGGAAAACAACGATATGAGGGATGCCGATTCCAAAGATTTTTTAAGGATAAGATCCTTCGCAAAAGAATCTTTCTCTGAAGCTGTCAAACTAGTTAAAAATCAAATAAAGAATCCCTTGAGTGATAAAGCACCTGTCATTCTTTTGAAGTTTTTAAGGTTTGGAACTGTTGATAATGAATTTGTAATAGAGGATCATACAGGGCAAAGATTGATTCTTGAAAAACCCCAAAATGAACATTTTCCTGAAGGAATTAATATATTAAAGCTTTTAAAACCGGAAATGCTAGCTGATCAGGTAATGCTTTTAAGGTTTTGGCATGATATGGACAGGAGGAGATTGACTGCAGTTCCGCTTAGTCTGATAACGAATAATAGAATTATTCGGCTTGGATTTTAAAGTGGTTTGCTGCAACAACGAATTTATTCCATAAATACGTGTAAATGGAGTGAGAATATGAGTATCGCATTACTATATGATTTGCAGGGCGAGGTCAGAAGGCTGATGATAGCAGGCTCAGAGCTAGCAATAGGTGATTTCAGGCTTAAAAAGCTTTTGCCACAATTTATGAAGGCTGGTGAAAGTGCACCGGTCTTTGCAAGGATTTCCGGTATACTGGAAAAGCTTATAGAACCTCAGGATGGGAAAGCATCCGACAAGCTGTTGGAGCTGGCAGGGCTTATAAATGCTGTGCTGTATACTCAGGGCGAAACCGGAATTAAGGGAGAGCTTCTGGAATTTGAACCGGAGTGTCTTGGTGTAACTACAGATGTTTCATTCAGGAAGATCAAACCTGTTGCCGATGCTCTTCTTAATAAAGGACAGGGAAGAGTAGAAATAATTCGTGAGGCCCATAAGGAAGGAATATTTAATGACTTAAGGCTCCTATATCCTTTGATTAATGCCTTAAATGAGCAGTATTATGAAGTAGCCGAACTGGCATTTGAAATACTGAAAGGATATGGAAAGGATATTACTAAAATATTAAAAAAGAGGTTTTCCTTTGAAGGTGGAAAAGGTGATGCCAGAATACTTGAGTTGATTTGGGAACTATCAGGGAAAGATGAAAAAGAGTTATTCCACCAGGCAAACGAAAAGGGAAGTACCGCTGTAAGAATCAGTGCCATAAAGATCCTTAAGAATTTTCCTGAATTTGAGGAAATGTTTATAGAATTTACTAAGGACAAAAAGAAAGAAATCAGAGAAGCTGCCTTAGAAGCTGCTGAAACCCTTGATACGCCTAAAATTGCTAACAGGCTTATTGAAATATTCGAGGGGAAAGATAAAGTAACAGCATTAAAAACCATGAAGATAAATCCTTCCAGGCTGATTGTTAACTACCTTCTTAATGAGGCGGAAGTTGGATTGAACAATATTTTTAAGCGATTGAGATCGGGAGATTCAATTTCTCCAAAAGATGAATCGGCTTATAAGCAGGAAGTTGAGCATTTTTTCAATATACTTTCATGTATGGATGGAAGAAAAGATGAGGGGATTTTCCTGTTTTTAAAAAAGTGCATGGAGCATACAAAAGAGCTAAGCAAAATAAAACTGCGGGATATAGCTTTTGGGCAATATCCTACCTTAGCTCAAATGGCTGCAGGGCTACTTCTAAGTATGAGAACTGTAAATGCCTATGAACTTCTTGCTGAAGCAGGAAATGAATACAACGCCCTTTACCTCAACTATTCATTTGAAGCTGCTATATATGTAAATTCTCCGGCACAGGTGTTTGAAACCTATTCAGGGTTTTTCACCATTGAAAAGTCCTCAGCCAAACCGAAAACTATTATCAGTGTTTTAAGAGGCCTTTGCTATTCCCGTGAGTTAAAGGTTATAGAAGTTGATAGTCCAGCTGCAAATGCTAAACCTAACAGCATAAATAAAGAGTCTGTAATGATGGATACAAGATGGGCACCTTTATTGGCCAAAGCTGGAGAAACCGACCTTGCGGCTTTACTGACCAGCAAGGGAGATGAAGTAACGATAAATCACCTTCTCCAATGTCTGCAAAAGGATAAGGGTCGTGACTTATATAACGCAATATCTAAGATTAAAGGGCTTATACAAGCCAGCCATCCTAAAACTGCAGAGGTTATAATCGATTTGCTGGAGTATAATATCAAAAGCAAAAAGTACTATTTGGGTTACTATATTGACCAGCTTGCAGAATTGGTAAAGCTTTTGCCGCCTGAAAATGCCGATGTGATTTTGGAGTATGCGAGGAAATGTGATTATGAAGGTGCCTTAAAGCTCATTGAAGCGGGCGAGTATTTGAAGAAGTTAAGACAATAAATTAAAGAATGAAGGAGTATAATATATGGCAAATAATAGTGGGGTTTTAAGATTGCCTGCTGAAATGCAGTATGGGAAGGAAATAGAGGCTTTAATTTCAGCAGAAAAGAACAGAATACCGGCCGGCTGGAAAATGTCACCCCAATCGGTACTCACATACATAACCGGAGGTAAGGTCAAGGGCGTTGATATTACTCCCAAGTATATAGGTAACAAGAGGCTTGTGGAAATTGCCATATCCACCCTTGTAACCGATAGGGCACTTTTGCTCATCGGTGATCCGGGAACAGCAAAGTCCTGGCTGTCGGAACATCTTGCAGCAGCCATTAACGGAGATTCAACCCAGGTGGTGCAGGGAACGGCTGGAACAACTGAAGAACATATAAGGTATTCATGGAACTATGCAATGCTTCTTGCCAATGGTCCATCCATGGAAGCTCTTGTTAAGAGCCCTGTTTTAAAGTGCATGGAACAAGGCGGCATTGTCAGGTTTGAGGAAATATCCAGGTGTGCATCGGAGGTTCAGGATGCATTGATATCCATATTGTCTGAAAAAAGAATTTCTGTGCCGGAGCTTGGGCTTGAAATACCTGCTGTCAGGGGATTTTCCCTTATTGCAACTGCAAATACCCGGGATCGCGGCGTAAATGATATGTCGGCAGCACTAAAAAGGCGTTTTAACATCATTGTCCTGCCAACACCGGGAGATATAGACACTGAAATCGAAATAGTAAGAAAAAGAGTGAGTGAACTGGCTGAAAATCTTGAGCTTCAAGCTGCACTTCCTGCTGAGGATTCCGTTGCCAAGGTTGTTACTATTTTTAGGGAATTAAGAAGCGGAAACACACTGGATAACAAAGAAAAAGTCAAGTCACCAAGCGGTGTTATGTCAACAGCTGAAGCGATTTCTCTCCTTGCAAACAGCATGGCACTTGCCGCAAGCTTTGGAGACGGCAGTATAACCAGCCAAGATCTGGCTGCAGGGCTGCAGGGAGCAGTTGTTAAGGATGAGGAAAAGGATAAGCTTGTGTGGCGTGAATATATAGATAATGTTTTAAAAAGGCGGGGAGCCGAGTGGCGAGACCTTTATAATGCATGTAGGGAGTTGAATGTGTAGAATGCAAAAATACACACCTCATTTTTTTGGTATAAGGCATTTGTCTCCGGGCGGGGCTTATCACCTTCTGAAATTTCTTGATGAAGTGAAGCCTACTGCAGTATTGATTGAAGGCCTTTCGGATGCAAATTCCCAAATAGAGTATTTTACAGCACCGGGTACCAAGCCTCCCTTTGCTGTTCTTGCATACACTGAAGAACTCCCCATCAAGACCCTTTTATATCCCATGGCTGAATACTCACCTGAATATCAGGCTTTAGTATGGGCAAACAATCACAATGTCCATGCAGAGTTTATTGATTTACCCTCTGATGTATTTTTAACACTTGAATACCGGCAAATAAGGGGTACAGGTGAAAGTGAAGCACAGCCTACAGGTACAAGTATTTATGAAAAATGGGCGGAAACTGCAGGGGAAGAAGATCATGAATCATACTGGGAGAGAAGCTTTGAGCATAACCTTTTAAAAGATTCATACAGGCTGGGAGTATACGAATTTGGGAAAGGCTTAAGGGAGCTGTCCCATGATTCACCATCTCATATGGCACAGAATCTTGTCAGAGAAGCCTATATGAGGAAAAAAATCAGGGAGGTTTTAGATAAAGGTCATTTAGCCCAAAAGGTGGTTGTGGTGACAGGTGCATACCACTCCTCAGTGCTTGGGCCGGAAATGCCCCCAATGACTGAGGAAGAGTTTGAAAGCCTTCCAAGGATAAAAACCAAGCTAACACTTATGCCTTACTCATATTACAAGCTTTCTTCCAGGTCAGGCTATGGAGCGGGTAATGGTGCACCCCAGTATTTTGAGCACATGTGGGATTGTATGAAGAAAAATGATTTAGAGCGGCTTCCAGCACTTTATTTGTCCGGAATTGCAGGGCACATGAGAGAAAGCGGAACTCACCGTTCGTCGGCAGAGGCTATAGAGGGAGTGAGGCTTGCCAATGCAATGTCAGCTATGCGGGGGGGAATCGCACCTGTATTAAAGGATTTAAGAGATGCAGCTATTGTTTGCCTTGGTTATGGGGAGCTATCTGCTGTTTCGGAAGCTGTTGCTCGTACGGAGATTGGGACTGGAATAGGTTCTCTGCCTGAAGGCGTAAGCAGAACATCAATACAGGATGATTTTTACAGGGAGCTGAAAAGGCTCAAGCTGGATAAATACAGGTCTGCTGTTGCAATGGATATTGAGCTGGACCTAAGGGAAAATAGAAGGGTTCAATCCAAGGATGCTGCTTACCTTGATTTAAACCGGTCATTCTTTCTGCATAGGTTAAGAGTTTTAAATGTTAGCTTCCAGAAGTATAAGCCCCGTGCCCAACAATCGGCTACCTGGGCGGAAGCCTGGACATTAAGGTGGACACCTGAGGCCGAAATTGAACTGGTTGAATCCACTCTAAAGGGAGAAACTATAGAGCTTGCTTCAGCTTACGCACTAAAAGACATGCTGGAAAAGTGCGGGAGGGTTGAAGAAGCCTCTGCGGTTATAAGGGAGGCATGCCTTTGCGGTCTTATTGATGCAATGGAAATGGCCAGGAAGGAACTCCAAAGGCTTGCGGTGGATTCAGGAGCTTTTGCTGAAATTGCGGCTGCAGCTAAAGACATGGCAACTGTTATAAGCTACGGGGATATCAGAAAATTTGATACCAGCCACTTTATTCCACTTTTAAGCCAGTTGTTTTTGCGTGGGGCTTTGCTGCTTGTTGAAGCTGCGAGATGCGATAACGAAGCTGCAAAGATTATAATTGAAGCAATAAACAGCTTAAACTCCATTTCTTTAGAACACTACAATGTGGTGGATGAAGGGATATGGCTGGAGGAACTTAAAAAACTTGCAGGCCTTGATGACAGAAACCCCAAGCTTTCAGGTTATGCATGTTCCATACTGCTCGAGAGAAATCTTATGGACAACGACCGTCTTTCGTCCGAGGTCATGAGGAGGCTTTCACCTGGTATAGAAGCCGATATTGGAGCAGGATGGTTTGAGGGGTTGTCTCTTAGGAACAAGTATGCACTTATTGCAAGAACTGCCTTATGGGAGCAGATATCTCTTTATGTTGAATCTTTGGAGGATGACGGATTTAAACGTGCCCTTGTTTTTTTAAGAAGAGCCTTCAGCAGCTTTGGGCCTTCCGAAAAGAGAAGCGTCTGTGAAATTTTAGGCGAGATATGGGGCGTTGGAAGCGAAGAAGTAAGTGATATATTAAATAGGGAGCTTGAGGAAGAAGAACAAAAAACTCTTGAAGATATTAATGAATTTGATTTTGGAGATATATAACGATGGATACAAAGCTTATTAAACGATGGAGACTGATTTTAGGTGAAAAAGGCAGTGAAATGCTGGATACATATTCGAAGGAAGGCATTTGTCTGGATCAGGATGAGCTTATTATGGATGAAGCTTTAGCATCAATTTATGATGAAACCTCAGGTGATGGGGGTAACTCTACAAATCAAGGTTCTAAAGGTACACGTTCGGCAGGAAAAGGTTCGTCTTCTCCCAAATTGGCAAAGTGGCTTGCCGATATCAGAACTTGTTTTCCTGAGGATATTGTTTCGGTTATACAGACCGATGCTATTGAAAGAAAAGGCTTGAAACAGCTGCTTTTTGAACCTGAGGTGCTTAAAAATGTAAAACCTGATATAGAAATGGTAGCTACCCTTATGGCACTTAAGGGCAAAATTCCTGAAAGGACCAAGGAAACTGCCAGGCAGCTTGTAAGGGCAGTTGTTGAGGATATAAACAAGCGGCTGGAAAATGACATCAGGAAAGCAGTGACAGGTGCATTAAATAAACGTAACCATTCACCTATTCCAAGTGCTTCAAGTATTGACTGGAAATACACAATTAACCGGAACTTGAAAAACTATAACAAGGAATACAAAAAGATTATTCCTGAAAGGATTTATTTCTTTGACCGTGCAAAGCGTTCAAACCAATGGAACGTCATACTGGATATTGACCAGAGCGGTTCCATGGCTGAGTCGGTAATATATGCATCAATAGCCGGTTCAATATTTTCCAGCATGTCGGCACTTAACACAAGGATTGTTGCATTTGACACAGAAATAGTAGATCTGACAGAGCAATGCAGCAATGACCCTGTTGATATGCTTTTTGGAATCCAGCTAGGTGGAGGGACTGATATAAACAAATCGGTGGCATATTGCAGCCAGTTTATAACGGACCCTAAAAAGACCCTTTTTATACTTATCTCTGACCTTTACGAAGGAGGCAATCAAGCTTCTCTTGTAAGAAGGATGACTGAAATGTATGAGTCGGGGTAAAGGTAATATGCCTTTTAGCTTTATCCGATAAAGGTATACCTTCTTATGATGAAGGACTTTCAAGGAGATTATCCCAGATTGGAATACCTTGTTTTGCCTGCACTCCAATGCTTCTGCCGCAGCTTTTGGAAGGAGCATTAAAGGGAAATGACTTAAATGAGCTTGCACAGAAGCTAAAGAGTGATAAGAAATATTGATGATATTCCAGATATTAAAAGGGTGCTGCTAAACTGATTTTAGTTTTGCAGCACCCTTAACCCTATATCCCTATGCTTACTCTTTAGTTGTACCTGCTTCTTCAAGAGATTGAAAAACATCAGGTACAGCAGTTTTTCCGTCTTTTGCCTGTATATTTTTAGATGAATCTTTTTTCAATAAATCCATAACATTCATACCTGTCAGAGCCTCAACCGTTTCCGGAAGCTGTGCCATTATATCGGTTATATATCCGGTGACCTTGGAAGCTCCCTTTCCGTTGCCATCTCCGCTGCCGTTATCAACAATTACAATCTTTTCGGTCTTTGCCAAAGGACTTGCAATTGCTTGAGCGATTTCGGGCAATTTTTCAATTATCATCTGAGTGACAGCTGCATCGTTGTACATTTTAAATGCTTCCGCTTTTTTCGCCATAGCCAAAGCTTCTGCTTCACCTTTTGCTTTAATGATTTCAACTTCGGCCATACCTTCAGCCCTTTTTGCCTTAGCTTTTGCTTCACCTTCTATTTCGATTGCACGTGCCCTTGCTTCAGCTTCTGCAACTTCCTTATATCTATTTGCATCGGCATTTTTTGTAGCCCTATAGTTTTCTGCATCAGCTTGCTTCTTAACGGTAGCTTCAAGTTCTTTCTCTTTTCTGATAGCTTCTTGTTCAGCAAGTTCTATTTCTTTTTGTTTTCTTACAATTTCAACTTGCATTTCGGTTTCGGCTACATCTTTTTTAACTACGTTTGCTTTTATATCGTAAGCCAAGTCTGCTTCCGCTTTAGCGGTTTGTTGGTCCTTATTATAGGATTGAACCTTCAGTTCTTTGTCCCTGTTAGCCTCTGCAATTTGGGTTTCAGCTTGAATTCTGGCAGCTTCACCTTCTCTATTTGCTTCTGCAGTTTTAATCTTGGTTTCCTTAGTTGCATTAGCCTCTGCAATTTGAGCATCTCTTTTAACTTCTGCAATTCTTGGTTTACCAAGGGCTTCCAAGTATCCGTTTTTATCAGCTATATCCTTGATAGTCAAAACTTTTAATTCCAGTCCTAAACTTTGAAGCTCGGTTGCAGCAACTCCCTGTACATGGGAGGCAAAAGTTTCCCTGTCCTTATAAATCTCCTCAACAGTCATTCTTGATACAATTTCTCTAAGTTTACCTTCAAGTACCTGTTGGGTTGTTTTGGATATAACAGCCAGCATGTGGTCCATACCTTTTGAAGTGTTGAACTGCTCAGCTGCTGAAAGTATTGATTCCTTATCAGATTTAATTTTGACTACTGCAACACCATCGGCTATAATACCAACGCCTTGGGATGTTAATGCACCATCAATACGAATATCAATCTGCATATTTTCAAGTGACATAATATCTGTTCTCTCCAATAAAGGAACAACAATTCCGCCTCCGCCGGTGATTACCCTCCTGCCTCTAAATCCTGTGACTACCAATGCTTTGTCCTGTGGTACTTTTCGATACATTGAAAAAAGACTGAATATTAAAATGAAGACTACAGCTACTATCAAAATAGGTACTACTGAAACTAATGAAAAATCTGGCATATGATCCTCTCCTCTACATAAATAAATTGTTTGGTCATAATCGAATTTAACTTCTAAATCTCTTCAATTTCAGAAACATAAAAAGTACTATTATCCAATTTGCAAATCACTACTCGTTTTCCCTGTTCCACCGGTTTACCTTCAATGTGTTTAGCTGGTGCCGTATGTCTTATGTCATTTACTACGTATCTTATTTTTCCAAAGCCGTCTTCAAGTATTGGAGAAATAACTTCAGCTGGCGTACTTATCAAATCTTGTCTTGATACATCACTTGAGTTCTCGGATTTGTACAGTGGAATAGCGATAAATCTATATAGTAAAAATGAAACAATTACTGCTGAAACAAAGGAAACTAAAAATACCAATATAGCTACCCATTTGAAATACTCAGTGCCTAAAATACCAATTCCACCAAATACAGTTAAAAATGATACGGCGACGAGTGGGTTAATTAATATGGAGAACCAGGAAAGAAAAGAATGTTGTATACTTGATTGGTGTCCGGAGTGTGTATTGCCATTAACATCTCCTGAATGCCCAACAGCGTCTCCTGCAACATGGTTGTGTGCTGCAACATGACTATCTCCTCCCACATGACTATGCCCTGCTGCATGGCTATGTCCGCCAACATCACCATGTCCTCCTAATCCTCCCAAATCTCCGTCTATATGTCCTATATGATGTCCAATGTGCAATGCCCCGGATATTCCGTTAATTATAACTGATACAAAAGTGTACAGTATTCCTACTGCAAAAATAATCCAATACACAATATTCATATTAAACGTTTCCCTCCTCTCATAATCCCTGCTTTCCAAATGATGTATAAATGCGGGTTGATAAAGGAATACTTTTATCAAACTTAGCTATCATAATTATACCAATAATAATATATTAAGCATATTAGTTATTTATTAATATATCGGTATTTTCATGGAACGTTACAAAAAACCAAACAAAGAAATAAGTATGACATTGTTTAAAGAAGTGCCTCGATAAAAATCAATTAATCTTTACATTTGTCTATCGCAAATTTCATTGAAGCGTTTGCTATTTGCTCCGCCAAATGTAAGATTAATGATGTTTTTTATCTAGATAACACTAGCACTTTGCGCTCGAAGTGTTTAAACAGTGTTAAATCTTTAACATTATTATATTCCTAATTTTAGTAGAAGTTAAGCTTGAATTTCACTCAAAAGTATATTCGGGGAGTGAATGGGGAACGATTTTGGAAATCTAAATATTCCGGTCTTATCGGGGCTATTGTTATCTTCAATTATCACATGCTTTTGAAAAAGTAAAATAACTGTTTAGGCATTAGATACTGTTTTTTCTACAGACTACTTTGATTGTGGCCTTAAACATGCTGTGCTATAATATATGCATATATAAATGTAAGCATTTACTTGTTGAGGTGTAAATATATGTTTGAGGACAGAGTTATAAGCAAAATAAAAGATAATTCATGTATAAAGCACGAATCGTATTGTTCTGCAGACTTAGCGTTATTTAAGCCCGAATGTTTTGCTTACGGAGAAACTACATTTGATTGCTTTCATTTTATTTTACCCAAAGAATATATACCGCCTATATTTGTTGATAAAAAAGAAAAAAATTTATATAAGGCTCATATCTTTTCTACAAACCCGGATCAAGTCATAAACGTATGCCAACAAAACAGTACAGAGAAAATTGATTACTTGGCGATGTTTATAGAAAAGAAAAAACTTCAGGAATTATCAAAAGATGCATTTAACAGAAGCAAGATATCCTTCGATAACGCAAATAATTATCTTAGTAGTATTCTGTTGCATCATATCAATCTTTTTATAGATGAATGCAAAACAAGACAGTCAGGCTATCAGTTTGTAATTGATAGCATCGCAATTCAGATATCAATTAATGTTTTAAGGGAATTGAAAAACAATTTACCCAATCAGCATGAAAAAAGACATTATTCATCAAGAATTGACATTAATAAGGCTATAGATTTTTTGTGGGAAAATACTGCTACAGATTTTTCGCTTGAAACATTGTGCAAAGTTTCAAACTTAAGTCCTTATTATTTTTCACGTTTATTTAAAGATTCTACTGGCAAAACACCTTATGAATACTATATGGACCTAAAAATCAATAAAGCTGTTGATCTTTTCAAATCAAAGAAATATTCTATTACTGAAGTTAGCTATATGCTGGGTTTTTCAAATCATAGTCACTTTACTTCAGTTTTTAAAAGGAAGACAGGTATTACCCCGTCAACATTTATCAAATCATTGTAATAGCTTAATCTATCCCCATAACCAATTGAGTCTTTAATAAAATCAAGGCAAAAATCTATTAAAATTCAGCAAAAATTTGATATTAAAATAAAATTTCTAAATGTATAATAAAATTCAATAATATTAACTTAATTAGGGGGTACATGTATGAAATCAAGAAATGTAATTAGTTTGGTACTTGGTTTATTAATCACGTTTTCTGTAGTTAGTTTTCAGTGTTTTTCAGTAGACGGTGACAAGCTAATCGCTCATTACAAATTTGATAACGATTTTAAGGATTCTTCAGGTAATTCTCTTGATGGAGAAATTAAAGGTGATGTTCCTTTTTCAGAAGGTATTTCAGGCAAATGTGCACAGTTTGGAAATGGCTACATAGAAGTTAAGGACAATGATTTGCTTGATTTTAGTTCTCATTTTACAGCTTCAATGTGGGTAAAAATGAGTCCGAATGTAGATAGGAGCAATTGGGGAGGAATAAGAACTCTTATTATAAAAAAGGGAAATACATATTCCCCATATTATGTTGCTCTTAGGGATAGTAAACAAGGAATGGGAGAGTTCGACGGTAACGATTTTAATACTACCCGTGTTTCTTCCGGAAAAGAAATGCCGCTTATAGGAGACAAGTGGTGTATGCTTACATTAACCTTTGATAATGGCAGTGTTTCAATTTATCAGGATGATAAGTTTATAAAATCAAAAGTTGTCGAGGAAAAAGATAAAATATTGAATAAAACTGATGGTTCATTATTCATCGGAAATTATGACGGTGCTACAGGTAGAGAATTTTACGGTATGATAGATGATCTCAAAATCTACAATTATGCTCTTAGTGCCACTGATGTTAAAACAATGTACGAAGATGTTATGAAAAGTGCAGCAGGTGTAATTGAGCTTCAAATCAACAAATCCAAAATGACTGTAAATGATGTGGAAAAAGAAGTTGACCCTGGAAGAAACACCTCGCCTGTAATTGTAAATAACAGAACATTGGTTCCTATCAGGTCAATTATTGAAGCAATGGGCGGGACTATTGCATGGGATGGAAATGAAGGAAGAGTTGATATTACTTTGAAGGGTAAAACAATAAAACTTTGGATTGATAAAACCGAAAGCTTTGTTGGAGCTGAGAAAAAGAAGCTTGATGTTGCTCCTGCGATTATAAAAGAAAGAACCATGCTGCCTTTAAGATTTGTTACTGAAAATTTTGGATCAACTATTGAGTGGAATGATACTGAAAAGAAGATAACTATTCGTTATACTCCGTAAAAAATAATATTTAGTCATGATCAAAAAATAACTTGTGCTATAAATAAAACCCTCTGATCCTTGATCGGGGGGTTTTATTTATATTTTATAATTCTGTGCCACTATGCTATGTAGCAAAAATTGTTTATTTGAATAATTATTTCATAAGTTGTATAATGATGATGTTAATTAAATTAATTTACACTTCAACATGTATTGTCAAATGGAAAATATAGGGATAACTTATACAATTAGGGGATAATTTTATGAGTCAAGTCGGAAATGCACTTAGAATGCTTGTTATTTTAAAAAGTAAAGGCATAATAAAAATAAAGGAACTCTCCCAAATACTTGAGGTTGATGAAAGAACAATAAGAAGATACAAGGATGACTTGCTGCAAGCAGGTATATACATCAACTCAAAAGCAGGCAAATACGGTGGATACTATCTTGAAAATGATGATTATTTATTGTCGCTTAATATTACACCAGAGGAATATATTTCTGTTCTAATTGCACAAAAGCAGCTTACCGATACCAATCACCCTGTCTCAAATGATTACAATACATTTCTGGAAAAACTTAACCTTGTTTACAGCAAAACTTCTGATGAATCCAATTATATTGATAATTATATGGTTAAAAGCTCAAAGGGAAATGGAAAGTTCATAGATGAGCGAAAAAAGCTTATTGAAATCCATGCTGCAATTATATCAAGGAATAAGATGGCTATGGAATACATTTCATTAAATTCAGGATTGTCCAAGAGAGTTGTAAGACCCTATGCCATATATCAATATAAGGGAGATATGTACTTCGCCGCCTATTGTGAACAAAGGGGTAAAATACTTGATTTCAAACTTAGCAGAATTAGGAGTTACACTGTTATGGAGGAGAGATTTGAAGCGGATAGCAGCTTCAAGCTAAGCAGTTTTATGAAGAATTGTATAGGTATTTATAAGGATGAAGAACTTAAAGTAAAGTTAAAGATCAGTTTTCCAATGTCTCAGATTGTAAAGGAGAAAATCTGGGTTGAGGATCAGAAAATAACTGAATTTGAAGATAGATCGATTATTTTTGAAGCAAAAATGAAAGGATTAACGGAGATAAAGAGCTGGGTTCTAAGCATGGGAAGTCAGGTTGTTGTCATGGAACCGGGAGAGTTGAGGAAGGAATTGCTGGATGAAATAGATAAAATAAGAAATAATTATAAAAATTTTTATCCTGCAGATATATGACCAGGTTAGCGTATATAATTTAGATTGTAAGGGAAATGAAAATTGAGGTGGGGAGATATGGCTTACTACGCACATACTACTGATAATAAGGACAAGTCAGATTGGCAACTGTTAATAGACCATCTTGTAAATGTTGCAGAATATAGTGAAAAATTTGCCAATGCTTTTGGGGCCGGGAAGCTGGCGTATACTGCTGGGATGGTACATGATTTGGGGAAATACTCAAAAGAATTCCAAGAACGACTTGAAGGGAAGAAACATAAAGTAGATCATTCTACAGCAGGAGCTAAAGAGTTGGAAGAGAAATATGGCTGTCAGATTGGAAGAGTACTTGCCTATGTTGTGGCAGGACACCATGGCGGTTTGCCAAATGGAAACAGAGGAAATGATAGAAACTTATTGTCAAGATTAGAAAAGGAGGATCTTCCAAATTACAGTTCTTATGAGAATGAGATACAGATTCCTCTATTAGGTAAAGAAGATATTAAAAACATACCTGTTCCCCAAAATGCAGAAACTTCAGCATTTAGTAGATCATTTTTTGTACGGATGCTTTATTCTTGCATAGTGGATGCTGATTTTATTGATACAGAAAAATTTATGGCTTTCGATAAATCAATACATAGGGGCTCTAGTGCAAATATTAGTGATATATTCATAAAGTTTGAAAATACTTTGAAGGAGCTTGAGTTTAAAAGTCTGAATAATGCCACTTCTATAAATATTGAACGCCAAAAAATTTTACAATCATGCCTTGAAGCAGCTAATTGTAAAAATGGGTTTTATACATTAACTGTTCCTACAGGAGGTGGAAAAACATATTCATCAATGGCGTTCGCCCTGAAACATGCAATTAAAAATAAAAAAGACAGAATAATATATGTTATTCCTTACACCAGCATTATTGAACAAAATGCCCAGGTTTTCCGTGATGCATTAGGAATGGATGTTGTTTTGGAACATCACAGCAATTTCGATTATCCAGACGGCAGCTATGATAATTGGTCGGATAATGAAAAAAAGCACAGGCTTTCAACTGAAAACTGGGATATGCCTATTATAACTACTACAGCAGTCCAATTTTTTGAATCAATGTTCAGTAATAAAAGCTCCAAATGTAGAAAATTACATAACATTGCAAATAGTGTAGTAATTCTTGATGAAGCTCAAATGATGCCGCTAGATTACTTAATGCCTTGCTTATGGGCCTTGGTTGAGCTAATTGAGAATTATAGTGTGACAGTAGTATTGTGTACTGCAACTCAGCCTGCAATTAGAGATATGCTTCCTAGTAACATTAATCCTATAGAAATAATTGAAAATCCAATAGGACTACAGAAAGCATTTGAAAGAGTAAAAATTCAATATTTAGGTAATATAAGTGATCTTAATATAGCAGCAGAAATAACAAAGCTCGACCAGGTATTATGTATAGTGAATACCAGAAAACACGCAAAAAAGCTTTTTGAAAAAATTGCAGAGTTAACATCTGATGGAATTTATCATCTTTCAGCAAGAATGTGTCCAGCACACCGAAAACAGATATTGGCGGAGATTCGAATACGACTTAGGGAGAAAAAAACTTGCAGGGTTATTTCAACACAGTTGATAGAGGCGGGTGTAGATGTTGATTTTCCAGTTGTTTATAGGGCTATGGCAGGAATAGATTCTATTGCACAAGCTGCAGGAAGATGTAACAGGGAAGGGAAAATGAATCATGGAAATGTTTATGTTTTTGAACCTGAAGAACATGGAATGCCCAAGAAGGGCAGATTTAGTAAAAATGCATCTATAACAAGAAGTATAGTAAGGAGTTTTGGAGATAGCATTTTATCTTTAGAGGCCATAAAGTCTTATTTTGAGCTATTATACGACTTTGAAAGGGAGCAGCTGGATGCAAAGGATATTTTAAAGATGATCAAAGAAGGTGAAAAGGAACTTTTGTTCCCATTTGAAGATATCGCATATAGCTTTAATCTTATTGACGATATAATGCAAACAGTTATTGTTCCATTTGATGAAGAAGCTAAAAGATTGATATTTGAGATGGAAAACAGTAAATACCCTGGAATGTACAGCAGGAGCCTTCAAAAGTATTCTGTGCAAATTTATGTTTTTGAGAGAGAAGCACTTGTCAAAGCTGGTGCAATAGGCAGTGAAAAGGTTGGAGGGCTTTACTGGGTTGTCAGAGACAGCTCATTTTACAATAATTTAATAGGTCTCATGGATGCAGAGAGTGTTAAAGCACCAAATGAGGTACTATTGTTTTAAAATGAAAATGGAAAGGAGGGTACTATGGGATACGGTATTAAGTTAAGAGTATGGGGTGATTATGCATGCTTCACACGGCCTGAAATGAAGGCTGAAAGAGTTAGCTATGATGTAATTACACCATCAGCAGCAAGAGCAATTGTAGAGGCAATTCACTGGAAACCTGCTATTAAGTGGGTAATTGATAAGATTCATGTGATTAAACCAATTAAGTTTGATTCAGTGAGGAGAAATGAAGTTGAAGGAAAAATAGGTATTGGAAATGTAAAAAAAGCTATTTCAGGGTCGAATGTTGATTTGCACCAGTATATCACAGAGGAAAGACAGCAAAGGGCAACACTTCTATTGAGAGATGTAGAATATGTTATTGAAGCTCACTTTGAGATGACTGACAAAGCAGGAAGCGAAGATACAATTGAAAAGCATTATAACATATTTCTACGCAGAGCAAGGAAGGGACAGTGCCATATGAGACCATATTTTGGATGCAGGGAATTTCCTGTACAATTCGAATTGGTCGATGGCGAGATTTCAAAATCTCAAATTGAAGGCGAAATTGATTTAGGGTGGATGCTTTGGGACATTAACTTTGAAGATAATATGAAGCCTATTTTTTTCAGGCCTATAATGGTAGATGGTGTTTTTGATGCCAGAAGGGATGTGGGATTATGATTTTACAGGCACTAAATGAGTACTATCAGATATTGCTGAATAATCCTGACTCTGGAGTGGCAAAGCCAGGATACAGTAGTTCGAAGGTATCACATGCAATAGTATTATCTAAGGATGGCGATTTACTGGAGATTGTCTCAATGATGATTGAGGATAATAAGAAATTTTTACCCAAGTTTATGATTTTGCCAAAGGAAGTACAAAGGAAGTCAAATATAAAATCAAATTTTCTTTATGACAATATTTCGTATGTATTTGGTTTGGAGGTTAAAAAAGAAGGTCAAGAAACTAAAATATACATTCATCAAAAAAAGTTTGATGCGTTTAAGAAAAAACATACTGATTTGCTAAATGAATATCAAAGTGATGTAAGCGTTAATGCTCTTTTGAGATTCGTTGATAAATGGAATCCATATGAGTGGGAAAAGCATATAGATTTAGAAAAGGTTATTGAATTAGGTAGTGGAAACAATATAATTTTTAAAATTGAAGGAATAAAAGGTTTTTTACATGAAAATGGGATTTTAGAAGATTGTATTACCATTGATGATGAAGATGAGAAAGAGTCCAAAGGGCCATTTACCTCTCAATGCCTTATTACTGGAGAAATTGATAGAATAGCAAGAACTCACAAAGAGATAAAAGGTGTACAGGGAGCACAAAGTGCTGGTGCAGCTATTGTATCATTTAATAAAAAATCTTTCGAATCATACAAAAAGGAACAAAGTTATAATTCTCCAGTTGGTCGCAAAGCTATGTTTAGATATACAACTGCACTAAACTATCTTTTAAGCAGTAAAATAAACAAAGTTAATTTTGCTGACATTACAATGGTGTTTTGGGCTAGCCGTGAAGACAATAAAAATGTAGAAGAAATGATTCTTGCCTGGTCACTTGATCCATTTGATCCAGACAAAAAAGAGAGCGGGGGGGATAAAAAACAGTATGTAGTAGATGATTCTACTGCAAGACAAGCCAAAGAAATACTGGAACATGTCAGGAATGGTTTGCCAGTAAAATCAAAGAATTTTGATGAAAACACCAGATGTTTTCTGCTGGGATTAGCTCCAAATGCAGCACGTATATCAATTAGATTTTTTAGAGTTAATTCATTTGGAGAAATATTGGAAAAAATTGCAACACACTATAGAGATTTAAGTATTGTAGGCATTGAAAGATACGGCACTTTTATATCTCCTTGGAGAATTCTTAAAGAAGTTGCTACATTAGGGAAATCAGAAAATATTCCGCCGTTATTGGGAGGACAACTCATAGATTCTGTTTTGACTGGCAGAATATATCCTTATTCCTTATATACATTAGCACTTTCAAGGGTTAAAGGTGCAAAAAGAGATGAACGAGATGAACCTGCAAATCCCATATCAGTAGGAATAATAAAGGCTTTTTTGTTAAGATGTTTCAGGATTCAAAGTCAAAAAGAAAAGGAGGAGATGATTAAAGTGGGGTTAAATGAATCATTGACAAATTCGGCATATCGATTGGGAAGATTATTTTCACTTTTGGAAAAGGCTCAGAAAGATGCAATTGGAAAGGGTATTAATGCAGGAATAAGTGATAAATATTTCGGCTCGGCTTCGGCAACACCAGCTACAGTATTTCCAATACTTTTAAGGCTTTACAGACATCATAAATCAAAGCTTCAGAAAGAGGGAAAAGGTGGTTACATTGACATGAGAATTCAGGATGTAATGAACGGATTGGACAGTTTTCCGGCACATCTCAATCTCGAAGAACAGGGAATGTTTGTTTTAGGTTATTACCATCAGAATCAAGCAAATTATACAAAAGTAGAAAAAGAGGAGGATGTACAAGATGAGTGAGCTAAAGAATAGGTATGAATTTATATTGTTTTTTGACATAGAAAATGGAAATCCAAATGGTGATCCTGATGCTGGCAATATGCCAAGGATTGATCCCGAGACAAGCAATGGTCTTGTCACTGATGTATGTATTAAAAGAAAGGTAAGAAATTATATTGAGATATCAAGAGCTGGTAGTTTAGGGTATGATATATATGTAAAGGAAAATGCTGTATTAAATAACTTGAACATGCTTGCTTACGAAGAACTTAAAATAAAGCAGGAAGCTAAAAAACTTCCAAAAGAAAAAGAAGAAGCAAAGAAGCTAACAGATTATATGTGTGGGAGATTTTACGATATTCGTGCATTTGGAGCTGTAATGTCAAATGAAGTAAATTGTGGTCAAGTCAGAGGACCTGTTCAATTTAGTTTTGCAAAAAGTATAGACCCAATTGTTCCGCAAGAGGTTACAATAACTAGAATGGCAGTTACAAATGAAAAGGATGCTGAAAAAGAGCGTACCATGGGGCGTAAACATATCGTTCCTTATGCGTTATACAAAATGGAAGGCTTCATATCTGCTCCTTTAGCCAAACGGACAGGCTTTGCTGAAAAAGATCTGGATGTTTTATGGGAGTCATTAGTCAATATGTTTGATCATGACCGTTCCGCTGCAAGAGGCAAAATGGCAACTAGAAAACTTGTTATTTTCAAGCATGAATCTGAGCTGGGAAATTGTTCGGCTCAAAAACTTTTCGATATTATTTCAGTTAAAAGAAAAGATATATCAAAGCCACCTAGAGATTTTTCAGATTATAGCATTAATCTTGATAAATCGAAACTTCCAGAAGGAGTAACCATTATTGAAAAATGATGTATAAAGAGTATAACGATGAAGAAATACTCATGTTATCAGGCATACAGCACTTTGCTTTCTGCAGACGCCAATGGGCATTGATACATATAGAGCAGCTTTGGGCTGAAAATGTCAGAACTATTGAAGGACAATTTATACATAAGCGTTCCGATGATCCTTTTTTGGATGAAACAAGAAAAGGACTGCGGGTTGTTAGGGCAATGCCTCTTGTATCCTATTCTCTAGGATTAAGAGGCATAGCTGACGTTGTAGAGTTTACAAGAGTTGAAACGGAATCACAGTATTCAACGACTCTAAAAGGACGACAGGGCTTTTGGATTGTCACACCAATTGAATTTAAAAGGGGAAAACCCAAGAAGGATGACAGGGATGCGGTGCAACTCTGTGCCCAAGCCATATGTCTGGAAGAAATGATGAATGTGAAAATAGAATACGGTGAACTTTACTACGATCAAATTAAGCATAGGCAAAGGATTGACTTAAACGAACAAATAAGGAGCAGGGTATATTGCCTTATCGATTATATGCACAAAATGTTTAAGGAAGGAAAAACTCCTCCTGCGGAAGTTGGAAAGCATTGTTCAATTTGTTCTTTGGTAGAGTTGTGTAATCCAAGGCTGACAAAAAAATATCGTTCAGTCAGCAACTATATTAATGCTGCTTTTAATGAAAGTGAGGAGTTGGGATGAGAAGACTTTTGAATACACTTTATGTAACCACTCCTGATGCCTATTTGGCTTGCGAAGGTGAAAATGTGCTTGTGAAAGCTGATGACCAAACTAAATTCAGAATTCCAATTCACAACCTTGAAGGAATTATTACTTTTGGATACGCTGGAGCAAGTCCTGCTCTTATGAGACTTTGTTGTGAACGTGGGGTAGCGTTTTCATTTTTGAGTTCAAGCGGATATTTCTTGGGGAGAGTAACAGGAAAAGCTCATGGAAATGTATTATTAAGGAGACAACAATATAGGTGGGCTGATAATGATGAAACAACACTTCGGTTATCGAAGCGATTTATTGTATCAAAAATTCTCAACTCCCGGGTATGCATTCAAAGAGCATTAAGGGATCATGAAGAAAAAATAGAAAGCAATGAATTGGTGTCAGCAGTGAATATTTTGAAAAGATTAGCTGAGGAGGTCCGTAATGTTAATAATATTGATTTGCTGCGAGGTATAGAAGGAGAAGCAGCCAGAATTTACTTTGGATGCCTTGATACTATGATACTTGCTCAAAAAGATGAATTTTTCTTTCATGAAAGAATTAAAAGGCCTCCAACAGATAATGTGAATGCGTTGTTATCGTTTCTTTATACAATTTTATCCCATGATGTTGAAGCAGCACTGGAATCAGTTGGTTTAGATCCACAGGTAGGATATCTTCATAGAGACAGGCCGGGAAGAAGCAGTTTGGCACTTGATATGATGGAGGAATTTAGATCATATTTAGTTGATAGGATGGTTTTATCATTGATAAACAGAAGGCAAATCAATGGAAAAGGGTTTATAAAAAAGGAATCAGAAGCGGTTATTATGACAGATGAAACAAAGAAACTTGTATTAACTGAATGGCAAAAAAGAAAAAAGGAGGAAATTACCCACCCTTATCTTGATGAAAAAATACCAATAGGCCTTTTGCCATATGCCCAAGCACTATTGATGGCAAGGCATATTAGAGGAGATTTGGATGATTACCCTCCATTTTTCTGGAAGTAGGTGATATAATTATGATGGTACTTATAACTTATGATGTAAATACTACAACTGTTGCTGGAGAGAAACGATTGAGAAAAATTGCTAAATTATGCAGAGATTATGGTCAAAGGGTTCAACATTCAGTTTTTGAATGTTTGGCTGATCCACATCAGATAGCATTATTGAAAAACAAACTTATTGATGTTATGGATAAGGATAAAGACAGCTTGAGGTTCTATTATTTAGGCAGCAATTGGAAACCTAAAATTGAACACATTGGTGCAAAAGAAGGATATGATCCGGAAGGAGTTATTATAACATGAATCGCGATGCATATGCTTACATTAATTTGCAAGCAGGTTCGCGATGAGGTAATAATCAAGCTTTTGAGATATTTATCTGTTTATTTGTATCATGATCTTTTGCTATTAATTAACTTTCGCGGATTTGTAGTCTGAAGTTATAGTGGAATAAGGATTTTTTTTATGAACTGTCACGCCTCATGCAGGCGTGTGGATTGAAACTAGCCAAATAATCAATCAATCTTTTGCCAGGGAGGTCACGCCTCATGCAGGCGTGTGGATTGAAACCTGTGCTACTTCCTGAAACTTTTGTGCCTTTAAGTCACGCCTCATGCAGGCGTGTGGATTGAAACGTGTTTAGTTGCTTAACTGGTGGAGAATTTCCTTGTCACGCCTCATGCAGGCGTGTGGATTGAAACAAGCGTAAAATTAACCTTATGGCTGAGAATGACAGTCACGCCTCATGCAGGCGTGTGGATTGAAACCTGCAATCTCGTTCTTTCAACTGCTGCATCATATTGTCACGCCTCATGCAGGCGTGTGGATTGAAACTATTACTTTTATTTTTCTACCTACTTTTACTAAGTGGTCACGCCTCATGCAGGCGTGTGGATTGAAACTGAAAGTAATAAAAAATGCAAAGGTTTATGTTGGAGTCACGCCTCATGCAGGCGTGTGGATTGAAACCTGTCCTGGTATCAAGCAGATAAGGTGGATCGCAATAGTCACGCCTCATGCAGGCGTGTGGATTGAAACGTTGTTGCAAAATGATTTTATTAAGTCCATGTTTAGTCACGCCTCATGCAGGCGTGTGGATTGAAACATAGACTGGTTTGTTGGTTACACGGTGAAGTATTGCGTCACGCCTCATGCAGGCGTGTGGATTGAAACGCTGGAAATAAGTTGGTGATAGTATGAATCTATGTCACGCCTCATGCAGGCGTGTGGATTGAAACCTGACAAAAACAATCATACAATAGATGCTACTAGAGTCACGCCTCATGCAGGCGTGTGGATTGAAACCTCACAGGTAGCCACATCAGGAGATTCCTCACAGTCACGCCTCATGCAGGCGTGTGGATTGAAACCTGACAAAAACAATCATACAATAGATGCCACTAGGTCACGCCTCATGCAGGCGTGTGGATTGAAACAACTATTATGTTTTAACCGAGGAACTATACAAGCGTCACGCCTCATGCAGGCGTGTGGATTGAAACAATGGAAATGGAAATGGAGATCGGCGATTTGGAAGTCACGCCTCATGCAGGCGTGTGGATTGAAACATTGCGGTGCCTAATTGCTTGCCGATCATGTCAAGTCACGCCTCATGCAGGCGTGTGGATTGAAACATACCCACGCCCGGGGAATGTGGAGGGATGCAAGTCACGCCTCATGCAGGCGTGTGGATTGAAACAAAATTAATGCCCTAAATCAAATGAATATAAATCCGTCACGCCTCATGCAGGCGTGTGGATTGAAACAGAAAATAATAACAGTGATGCCAGACGGGTATGTGGTCACGCCTCATGCAGGCGTGTGGATTGAAACCGGTAGTTGGGTGAATTTAGAAGCAAAACTGACAGTCACGCCTCATGCAGGCGTGTGGATTGAAACTTATTATCCAGGATGGCCCTTACCATGCCAGTGTTAAAGTCACGCCTCATGCAGGCGTGTGGATTGAAACATACAGTCTTTTGTTTTCAGCAACAATTCTTTCCCGTCACGCCTCATGCAGGCGTGTGGATTGAAACAATAAGTTTGGGAATTACAATTATCGCAACTGTGGTCACGCCTCATGCAGGCGTGTGGATTGAAACTTTAAGACGATAACTAAACGCTTGTGTTTGTGTTGTCACGCCTCATGCAGGCGTGTGGATTGAAACATTTATATTCCTCCTTTATAAATAAGAGCAGGCAAGGTCACGCCTCATGCAGGCGTGTGGATTGAAACGTAAATCTTGTATAGATTTTTTAACGCACACACTGTCACGCCTCATGCAGGCGTGTGGATTGAAACTGAAATGATATTACTGTCATAATCAATTCCCCCTGTCACGCCTCATGCAGGCGTGTGGATTGAAACGTATAAATCCGCATTATTTCATACCTCAATCAGTCTCGTCACGCCTCATGCAGGCGTGTGGATTGAAACATCAAAAGGTAAACGAGTGCCTTGGTGTTGATAGTCACGCCTCATGCAGGCGTGTGGATTGAAACCGATTCTTGCCGGGTACATCCCAGGCATTTTATACAGTCACGCCTCATGCAGGCGTGTGGATTGAAACTACTCTTTTTTATCTGCTATAGTACTATGTACTATTCTGTCACGCCTCATGCAGGCGTGTGGATTGAAACTAAAATTCTTACATTCCTTTACTCCTGCAAATGTGTCACGCCTCATGCAGGCGTGTGGATTGAAACTTTGTCTGTTAAATAATATTGCCTGCGTTTTCTTCGTCACGCCTCATGCAGGCGTGTGGATTGAAACTGGCATTACTGGAGGTAAAAAATGAAACCAATATGTCACGCCTCATGCAGGCGTGTGGATTGAAACTGGCAGGAAGGTGAGGCCCTTATGTGGTCAATCCGTGAGTCACGCCTCATGCAGGCGTGTGGATTGAAACATTTGGACCTACATCAAACATGCTGCCACTTTGAGTCACGCCTCATGCAGGCGTGTGGATTGAAACAATTGTGCTTGTACCTGCAGTGGTTAATTACAAAGTCACGCCTCATGCAGGCGTGTGGATTGAAACCGGTAACATCAAAGTGTCTGTAATCTGCTATATCAGTCACGCCTCATGCAGGCGTGTGGATTGAAACTGGTGGATTGCACTTGCTACAAGGTTCTAGTCCAGTCACGCCTCATGCAGGCGTGTGGATTGAAACCATTCCATATGCACCGGAAACAACGATATAGTCAGGTCACGCCTCATGCAGGCGTGTGGATTGAAACTTTGATTTGTTCAAAAGAATCATCATCTGCAATTGTCACGCCTCATGCAGGCGTGTGGATTGAAACCATAGTTATCATCCTAAAATAAAAAGCCGTACTGTCACGCCTCATGCAGGCGTGTGGATTGAAACAGATAAAGACCAACATAATGCCCAGCGACAGAGGGTCACGCCTCATGCAGGCGTGTGGATTGAAACACAACTATCTGCAATTATAAATTTTGTTTGATCGGTCACGCCTCATGCAGGCGTGTGGATTGAAACATCAATGATGATATCTTTGCCCTGCTGCAGGAGCGTCACGCCTCATGCAGGCGTGTGGATTGAAACTCTTCTTGCTCATGCTTTAACTGGAGGTTTTCTTCGTCACGCCTCATGCAGGCGTGTGGATTGAAACCGGTTAAAGTACCCTGATATTGAGTTGAAGGTGGGTCACGCCTCATGCAGGCGTGTGGATTGAAACCACGAACAGTACCAAGCAATTAATAGTCTCGAGAGTCACGCCTCATGCAGGCGTGTGGATTGAAACATTAAAAGATACAGATACATCCTCCATATACAAAGTCACGCCTCATGCAGGCGTGTGGATTGAAACCTTATACAGTGGAACAAATTGCACACATCCCAATGTCACGCCTCATGCAGGCGTGTGGATTGAAACTTTACCATAAGACCTCCATACCATTGACTGGTTGGTCACGCCTCATGCAGGCGTGTGGATTGAAACCGAGAACTTAGGTGCCGAGGTTATGAAGGGAATGGTCACGCCTCATGCAGGCGTGTGGATTGAAACAGGTTCAGTAGACAAACAAGAAAAAGTTACTTTTAGTCACGCCTCATGCAGGCGTGTGGATTGAAACACTACAGCACTCAAACCACTTAAAAATTCAGTCAGTCACGCCTCATGCAGGCGTGTGGATTGAAACAACATAATAATTTATTAAATCACCTATGTATATTATCGTCACGCCTCATGCAGGCGTGTGGATTGAAACCGCCATGCCTATTTATTAAGATATACCTCTTTTGTCACGCCTCATGCAGGCGTGTGGATTGAAACTATTAATCTCTAAATAATTTTTTGAGATTAAATGGTCACGCCTCATGCAGGCGTGTGGATTGAAACACTATCCAATCACCACCCAGCCTACTCCATCGCAGTCACGCCTCATGCAGGCGTGTGGATTGAAACTACAGGCGATATGGTAGTAAATGAAGATAGAAGAGTCACGCCTCATGCAGGCGTGTGGATTGAAACCAAGTGGGTTGGCAGGAAATACAAACGAAGCAAGGTCACGCCTCATGCAGGCGTGTGGATTGAAACCCTAACTTTTCCGGATCAAGTTTTATTTCATCACTCGTCACGCCTCATGCAGGCGTGTGGATTGAAACAAGCCTTGTATTATTCTTCTTTATTTTATCTTCGTCACGCCTCATGCAGGCGTGTGGATTGAAACAACATCATAATACTTATTTATAGGCTCAGAATAAGTCACGCCTCATGCAGGCGTGTGGATTGAAACAAACTTTTTCCTTGGTCAAATTGGTGGTGTAATTGTCACGCCTCATGCAGGCGTGTGGATTGAAACTATAATCCCAATCAGATGCAGTGAACCAAAGAGAGTTGTCACGCCTCATGCAGGCGTGTGGATTGAAACTTGTACGTTTTTATATTGATCTAATATACTATCAGTCACGCCTCATGCAGGCGTGTGGATTGAAACAACAAATCTGCAAGAAGGTGCAACATGGTTTTTTGTCACGCCTCATGCAGGCGTGTGGATTGAAACTACAGTATTTCCAAAACCCAAAGTTACTTCATAAGTCACGCCTCATGCAGGCGTGTGGATTGAAACCCAAAGGACTTGTTACTGCTAATTTTGACCATAAGTCACGCCTCATGCAGGCGTGTGGATTGAAACATAAATTCGTAAAAATCTATCTGATGAACGTGAACGTCACGCCTCATGCAGGCGTGTGGATTGAAACAAGGATGACAAGGCCAGAGAGGACATGGAGTCGGTCACGCCTCATGCAGGCGTGTGGATTGAAACAATTTTGAAAATGCAAAGAAAAGATATCCGTTAAGTCACGCCTCATGCAGGCGTGTGGATTGAAACAGAAGGTAGTTTTTACAAATAAAACTTACTATAAAAGGTCACGCCTCATGCAGGCGTGTGGATTGAAACAAAGGGAAGTGTTCCATTTGGATATGTATATAAAGGTCACGCCTCATGCAGGCGTGTGGATTGAAACAACTCGCTTGATGCCTTTGAGTTTGATTCGTTCTGTCACGCCTCATGCAGGCGTGTGGATTGAAACAAGTATCCGCTTTTGTAATTCCGTGATACGCCCAGTCACGCCTCATGCAGGCGTGTGGATTGAAACTATATAAGTGTGCAAATTAATCTCTAATAACTTAGTCACGCCTCATGCAGGCGTGTGGATTGAAACCCTAATAGTCAATGGTATGGAGATAAAAGAAATTGTCACGCCTCATGCAGGCGTGTGGATTGAAACTTGCATAGCTTTTGCTATCCTTTGTAGTTCCTCAGTCACGCCTCATGCAGGCGTGTGGATTGAAACATGGAAAGAGTCAAAAAAATTATTTGAAAACCACAGTCACGCCTCATGCAGGCGTGTGGATTGAAACATTGCAAGTTAAGAAAGGTAGGTTGATAACATGTGTCACGCCTCATGCAGGCGTGTGGATTGAAACAATTTCTTGCTAATGTTGCCCTGATGTGTGTTAAGTCACGCCTCATGCAGGCGTGTGGATTGAAACTGACGCAATAAAAGGCTTGTATGTTTACGGTGCGTCACGCCTCATGCAGGCGTGTGGATTGAAACTGGGTTAATGACAATTGCAGCAGATGGATACATACGTCACGCCTCATGCAGGCGTGTGGATTGAAACCGTATCTGGATTATCGCCTTTACTTGCAATCCTCTGTCACGCCTCATGCAGGCGTGTGGATTGAAACACCTTTTGCAATATCAACACCTATAACTCTATTGGTCACGCCTCATGCAGGCGTGTGGATTGAAACACCTTAACCTTTCCTATACCAGCATAAAGCCAACGTCACGCCTCATGCAGGCGTGTGGATTGAAACTGAAACTTCATCATATGCACCTAATAAGTCATTTGTCACGCCTCATGCAGGCGTGTGGATTGAAACTTCAAGGTCAAATTTAAGTCGACCAAATACATTAAAGTCACGCCTCATGCAGGCGTGTGGATTGAAACAATCTTAGCATTTATCCATGTATTTAAATCACCGTCACGCCTCATGCAGGCGTGTGGATTGAAACTATAAGTATAACGGCATGGTTATATGAGTGTATTGGTCACGCCTCATGCAGGCGTGTGGATTGAAACAATATACATACATGATAAGTCGTATTCGTGGAGTGTCACGCCTCATGCAGGCGTGTGGATTGAAACAATAGGATTGTAAATATCTTTATTACTTCCCTTGGTCACGCCTCATGCAGGCGTGTGGATTGAAACCTAAAACATATACCTTTGTATACAATTTAGGATGTCACGCCTCATGCAGGCGTGTGGATTGAAACTTTAAATCTTATACACTCATCATTCAAAGCATACCGTCACGCCTCATGCAGGCGTGTGGATTGAAGCATTAGATGATAGAAAAAAAATCAGTGATTTTATGTCACGCCTCATGCAGGCGTGTGGATTGAAACTGAAAAAGTAATTAATTATTTAGAGGAAAAAGGGTCACGCCTCATGCAGGCGTGTGGATTGAAACAACAAAGGAATATATAAATCAAAACTCGACGTCACGCCTCATGCAGGCGTGTGGATTGAAACATTAGATGATAGAAAAAATCAGTGATTTTATTGTCACGCCTCATGCAGGCGTGTGGATTGAAACAAAAGTACCTGCAGCCATGAAGAAAGTTCCGCCAGGTCACGCCTCATGCAGGCGTGTGGATTGAAACGATAACAGAAGGAAAGTCGCTTATAGTAGGTTGATTGTCACGCCTCATGCAGGCGTGTGGATTGAAACTTATTCATGGTTATCTTGGGGCTGCGATAATGTCCGTCACGCCTCATGCAGGCGTGTGGATTGAAACTTTTTGCTCTTTCAACCTTTTCGGCCAGTGTTTTGTCACGCCTCATGCAGGCGTGTGGATTGAAACATCGGTCATTAACCTTACATCTATGCCGTCAAAGTCACGCCTCATGCAGGCGTGTGGATTGAAACACTCCACTGGATGAAGCCATACATAGCAGCAAGTCACGCCTCATGCAGGCGTGTGGATTGAAACTCCTCCCGGATAGCTTATATTAAATTCATTTTGATGTCACGCCTCATGCAGGCGTGTGGATTGAAACTCCAACTGGCTAACAAGCCTAGATATACATTCCTTGTCACGCCTCATGCAGGCGTGTGGATTGAAACCGTTTTAGTGAAGAAGATAACAAAAAGCTAAGGTCACGCCTCATGCAGGCGTGTGGATTGAAACAAAATCTTTTGCTGACCATGCCATGTAATCAAGTCACGCCTCATGCAGGCGTGTGGATTGAAACTTGGGTTAACCACAACATGTGCAACAATAACTGCGTCACGCCTCATGCAGGCGTGTGGATTGAAACTAAACATACAGCTAATGAGCAAGGAGCCAGATTGTCACGCCTCATGCAGGCGTGTGGATTGAAACATCAAGATTAAGAACTACTTTTGGAGGCGGTTTAGTCACGCCTCATGCAGGCGTGTGGATTGAAACACAAATTGATGTGTGGTTGGACGAAAATAAAGCGTCACGCCTCATGCAGGCGTGTGGATTGAAACAAAAGGGCAAGCATGGATTGATTTTATATTCCGGGTCACGCCTCATGCAGGCGTGTGGATTGAAACAACAAATACGGTATTCCAAAATCTATATGGTATCCAAGTCACGCCTCATGCAGGCGTGTGGATTGAAACTAACTTACAAACATGGACAATATAAGGAGGAGGTCACGCCTCATGCAGGCGTGTGGATTGAAACATCCCGAAGCCTTAACATTTCCTTTGCTAATTCTATGTCACGCCTCATGCAGGCGTGTGGATTGAAACGTAAAGGTCTTAATGGTTACAAACAAGGTGTTTAGTCACGCCTCATGCAGGCGTGTGGATTGAAACCAGGATAGTCTGTTATTACAGGTATATCTTCTGGGTCACGCCTCATGCAGGCGTGTGGATTGAAACTTCTAATATTTGATAATTAGACATGCCATTTTTAGTCACGCCTCATGCAGGCGTGTGGATTGAAACTGCTATAAATTGGTGATGAGGCAAAAATTGCGTCACGCCTCATGCAGGCGTGTGGATTAAAATATGTTGAGCGATAATTTTATAAATCTCTTCCAAAGAAAACATATGTTTGGTATAATGAATGTGATAATACTGGAAAAGGGGTGCTAAAATGGCAAAAAATATTGCTTGTTGTGGTCTGGATTGTGATGAGTGTCTGGCTTATAAAGCCACTGTAAGTAACAGTGATGAATTGAGAAAGCAGACGGCTGATCAATGGAGTAAAATGTTTAATGGAAACATTGAGCCTGAGACTATTAATTGCTTAGGATGTAAGTCAGAAGTGCTTTTTAGCCATTGTAACGTTTGCGAAATAAGGAAATGTTCCTTGGATAAAGGACTTGATAATTGTGGAAAGTGCAGCCAATTCAGCTGTGAAACAGTTGAGGGGGTGCTGCAGCATGCCCCTGAAGCAAGGGTTAATTTGGAAAGGATTAAAAATTTTCAATAAGAAGATTTGGGATCTTGTCTAACTGACAGGAAGAAGATACGGTGAAGCAATAATCGTATTCTCTTCCTGTTTTTGTTCCATAGATTCTTCGTCAAGCGGCAGCAATCAGATTAATTATGCTGAAAATATCAATACCCCATTGTCTTATACCCGCTTGAAATATATAATATTCCTATATGAAAATGAGATACTAATCTTTCCAATAAATATAGATTTAATATACACCTGAAAGGATGAATTACATGAACAAATTTAAATTTCAATCCGGCACTAAGGTATTTTGTGGCTCAAATTGCCTGTTTGAGAATAAAAATGAGATTATTAAGCTGGGTAAAAAAGCTTTTATTGTGACAGGTAAGGCATCCGGTCATAAAAGCGGTGCCCTCTCGGATATAATAAACATTCTTAATGAGGCAGAAATAAAATTCGAAATATTTGATAAAATTGAGAACAATCCTTCACTGCATAATGTAAAGGATGGAGGCACATCCTGCAGAATGTCAGGTGCTGATTTTATAATTGGTATTGGCGGCGGATCACCTTTAGATGCGGCAAAAGCAATAGCAATATTAGCTGTAAACGACATAGAGCCCATACAGCTGTTAAAAAATGAATTTACCATAAAGCCCTTACCAATTGCTGCGATACCTACCACTGCAGGAACAGGAAGCGAAGTTACAGCGGCTTCAATACTCACAATTCCAGAGTATGAGACAAAGATGAGTTTTGTTCATGAAGATGTATTTCCAAAGGTCGCATTCCTTGATGCAAAATATACTGAAAGCATGAAAAGGGATATTGCAGTAAATACTGCTATAGACGCAATGTCCCACGCTATAGAAGGTTATCTTAATAGAACTGCAAGTCCCATGAGCGATATTTTTGCATTGGAATCACTGAATATTTTCGGCACATGTCTGGAAAACCTGTGTGAAGAGAGGTTTGACTATGATACAAGAGAAAAGCTTTTATATGCGTCAATGCTTGCAGGTCTTACAATTGCTCAGACAGGTACAACTATTGCCCACGGTATGGGTTATTCATTGACATATTTTAAGGATATTCCTCATGGAAAAGCCAACGGTTTATTGCTGCCAGAATATCTAAGATATAATTACCAAGTGGCACAGGACAGGGTTGAATCTGTTTTAAAAGCATTAAAATTAATAAGCATTGATGAATTTGAAAAGACTATGAGAAGGCTTATCAGTAATGATATTAATTTTTCACAGGAAGAATTGAAAAAGTATTCTTCCCTGGCTATGAAGCAGAAGAGTACATTAAAGAATCTACGTACCGTCACTGAGGAAGATATGTATAAAATATTAGATAAAAGTTTAAGAAGTTAGGGGCAGGGAATAAATGAACAAGACGGAAGTTTTCATTTGCAGGGATAAAAGCCTTGCCATTGGTAAGAAAACATATATAATGGGTATACTTAACATAACTCCTGACTCTTTTTCCGATGGAGGCAAGTATTATGACGTTGATGATGCCATAAATAGAGCAAGGGAAATGATAGTAAACGGTGCAGATATTATAGATGTTGGAGGAGAATCTACAAGGCCGGGTTTTCAACCTGTTGAGCCCATTGAGGAGATCAGGCGGGTAGTGCCCATAATTGAGAGGCTTAGCAGAGAGTTTGATATTCCCATATCAATAGATACATCCAAGGCAATGGTTGCAAAGGAAGCACTAAGGGCAGGTGCACATATTGTAAACGATATATGGGGACTCCAAGTGGATGAAAATATGGCATCTGTTGTTTCGGAGTATGGTGCAGGCATAGTAATGATGCATAACAGGCAAAACAAGGAATATACTAACCTTATGGCGGATATTATAGATTTTTTGCAAAGAAGTATAAAGATTGCACAGAAAGCCGGCATTAAAAGGGATTCCATGGCAATAGATCCGGGTATAGGTTTTGGTAAAACCTTTGAGCATAACCTTCAGGTTATTAAAGATTTAGAACAGCTCGGTGCTTTACAACTGCCAATTCTTCTTGGAACTTCAAGGAAGGGGTTTATAGGAAATATTCTGGATTTGCCTGTAGATGATAGGGTTGAGGGTACAGGTGCAACAGTTGCCATAGGAATTGCCTACGGGGCGGATATTGTGAGAGTGCATGATGTGAAGGAAATGGCAAGAACAGCCAGGATGGCGGATGCAATTATTAGGAGGTAGTCTTTTTTTCTATGGATAAAATTATTATGAAAAACCTTAGATTTTATGGATATCACGGTGTTCTGCCAGAGGAGCAGGAAGATGGGCAGAATTTTATAATAGATTTGGAAATGTATTTGGGCCTACATAAAGCCGGAAATTCAGACGATATAAAAGACACTGTGGATTATGGGAAGGTATATGGTATTATTAAAGAAATAACAGAATCAAACAAATTTCGACTGGTTGAAAAATTAGCTGAACATATTTCCAGGGAAATAATGTCGACATATAAGGAAATAGATAAGGTATCTGTCACCGTTAAAAAACCTGAGGCACCTATTGATGGCGAATTTGATTGGGTTGGAGTGCAGATTGTAAGGAGTAGGAATGGATAATACTGTATATGTTGCTTTAGGCTCAAATTTAGGAGACAGGGAAAAAAATATAGAGAATGCTATTGAGCAAATCGGTAAGTTGGAAGGAACGCATGTGATTAAGTGTTCATCACTATATGAGACCGAGCCTGTAGGTTATTTGGATCAGGGAAGGTTCTTGAATGCTGCTGCAATGGTTATGACAATGTGGTCTCCCCTTGAGCTTTTAGCAAAGTTTCAGGAAATAGAAAATCAGCTTGGAAGGACCAGGGATATTCACTGGGGCCCCAGGACTATCGATATTGACATACTTTTATATGAAGATTTGAAGATGGATTTACCAGATCTTACAATCCCTCATCCAAGGATGACTCAAAGGGGGTTTGTGCTAATTCCCCTTGAGGAGATATTTGAGGACAGAATTCTTATGGGCAAGGATATAATTAAGCTAATAGATAGCTGTGACGATAAAAATGGAGTAAAACTGTATAGAGGTAAGGTGAGTGAATAATGGAGGTTTATTTTTATATTAGATCTGAGTTGGCTGAAAGTGCTGTAGATTGCGGTTTAAAGCTGTCTGAACACTATGAAAAGGTTGTTATGATTGATGGAGAAGAGAAGAAATGTATATCAACCTTGTTAAATCCAAAGGATGATTTGGATAAATACAAGTCTTCAGAGTATAAGTGCCTTAAGTTTGACCTGCCTTCAAAACTGTGTTATGTGGCAGACAAATACATGCATATCGTAGGGGCCGGCTCAAAAGATGCCATGGAGATTTACAATAGATCTATTACGCCGCTCAAAGACTATATATTCGGCTCTTTCAGGCTGCCCGAGTGTTTGGTTTCATCGACTATTATGCCCGAACAAATAAGTATTTTGGATAAGAGGCTTGATTCACCCATACTATATGACAATTCCGAAGAGCTTTATATAAATAATATTATTGAGTCATATAAGGAAGAACATGGGGATTTTCAGGATGTACTTCTTTACAGTTTTTATTCAAAGCTTGCAGAGCAGAAGAATTTTGAAATGATTGTTGATGGTGGCAATAAGATTGCAATTGTAGTGGATAAGGATAAGGGTAAAAGCATTTCTATCAAAATACCCGATTTAACAAAATATTAAAAGAGGTCAGTGAATGTTGGAACAAAAGGTTCTTGAAATTTTAAAGCAGAATAATGAAAACTATGTTTCTGGTGAGAGTTTAAGTGAACATCTTGGAGTAACGAGGACTTCCATATGGAAGCACATAAATTCCCTGAAGGAAGCCGGTTATAATATAGAATCGGTTACAAGGAAGGGCTACAGGCTAATAGATTCATCCGACATACTAAATGAATTTGAAGTGAAAAATGGCTTACAAACGGACTTAATTGGGAATAAAATAGTTTACATAAAAGAAGTTGATTCAACCAATCTTTATGCAAGGAAAATTGCATTGGAAGGTGCCGAGGATGGAACTGTTGTTATTGCCGATGCCCAGACCGCAGGACGGGGTAGGTTGGGAAGAAACTGGTCGTCTATGGCAGGAAAAGGTATATGGATGTCTGTAGTGCTGAGGCCTCAAATCAGTCCTGAAGAAGTCCAGATAATTACTTTAGGTGCTTCAGTTGCTGCAATAAAGGCTATTTATGATGTAACGGGCATCAGGGCTGGAATTAAGTGGCCAAATGATATTATATGTGATGGTAAAAAAGTATGCGGTATTTTGACTGAAATGAACTCAGAGGTTGAAATGGTAAATTTCCTGATTCTTGGCATAGGTATCAATGTGAATCATACTATTCTTGACTTTCCGGATGAAATTAAAAGCATTGCAACGTCTTTAGCCGTTTATTCAGGAATGAACGATAAAAAAAATGTGAAATTATTTAGAAGAAGTGATATAATTAAAAAATTGTTATATGAATTGGAGCAAATATATAATAAAATAAAAAAAGGTGCCGTTAAAGACATAATTGACGAATGGAAACTCTATTCCGCCACATTAGGCAAACAGGTCAGGGTCATATATAAAAATGATACCTACACCGGAACTGCCCTAGATATTAGAGATGATGGGCGGCTTGTAGTTAAATGTGATGATGGATGCACACGTGATGTGTTTTCTGGAGAGGTCTCGGTCAGAGGCATTCTTGGATACCTTTAGAAATACGGGAGTTTATATATGATTGTAGATTTTCATGTGCATTGTTTCAATGATGAACTTGCTAACAAGGCTGTAAATACTCTGTCACAGCGTGCCGGCATCAGGCTGTCCGAAAATCATGCATTATATTAACATATATGATATAATATAACAAATAATAATTTTGAGGTTTATAAAATTATGAATTATGTAAAAGGCATTAGTAGAAAACAGGTTGAGCTAAGTAGCCTAGAAGACCATATAGATGAAGAAAGTGAAGTTAGGGCAATTGATGCATTAATTGAATCAATGGATATTAAAGATCTGGGATTTAAAGAAGGGAATAATGAGAATTCTGGAAGATCAATGTATTCACCAATGGATTTAATTAAACTGTATGTATATGGATATTTCAATGGTATAAGAAGTTCTAGAAAGCTAGAAAAACAAGCAAAAATAAATTTGGAAGTTAAATGGTTATTGAAAGGAGTACAACCAAAACATTCAGTAATATCTGATTTTCGTAAAGAACATATTGACTGTTTTGATAATCTATTTAAAAACCTTATTAATATATGTAATGATTTTAACCTAATAGGAAAAGAATTAATTGCTATAGATGGGACTAAAATAAGAGCAGATGCGGCCAAGAGTAAATATTATACTTTAAAGAAACTTAAATTCATGGAAGAGTTGACAGAGGAAAAGTTAAAGGAATATTTAAAAGCATTGGAAGAAAATGATTGTAAAGAAGCAACAAAAGAAATTAGCGATAGAATTAAAGTCCTTGAAGAAAAGAAAGAGCTCTACAATGAACTTAAAGAAGTGCTTAACGATACCTCAGGAATAAGCTTAACTGATCCTGATGCAAAAAGAATGAAAACTGGTAATACAAAAGGAACAATAATTGGCTACAATGTACAAACAGCAGTAGATGAGAAAAACAAATTAATAATAGATTATGAAGTGAGAAATGATGCAGTTGATCAAGGGTTGTTATATGATGTAGCTAAAAATGCAAAGGAGAAATTGGGAGTTGACAGTATAGAAGTATTAGCAGATAAAGCATATTTTAAAAGTGAAGATATTATAAAGTGTGAAGAAAACGGAATTGTGCCATATGTTCCAAAACAAAAAGTAGTAACACCAAATATCGATTCTGGATATATAAAAGAAAAGTTTATATATGACAAGGATAATGACATGTACATTTGCCCGGCTGGGAAAAAATTATATATGCGTTCAAAAAGTGAAGATGTAAAGATGAAAATTTATTATAATTATGAAGAGTGCCAAAATTGCCCATATCGGGATAAATGCACAACATCAAAATATGGTCGTCACATTGAACGCAACCCAAAGGAAGAGATAGTTGAAAATGCTATAGAACGATTTAATGCTAATGGTGCTAAGTACAAAAAAAGACAAATGATTGTGGAACATCCATTTGGAACACTAAAAAGAGTTATGAATTTTGAATATTTCTTACTTCGTGGCAAAAAGCTTGTTTCAGGCGAAACAGGCCTAGCTTTCTTTTGTTATAATATGAAAAGGTTAATAAACATCAAAGGAACAAAGGAAATAGTCGCTTCAATTTAAGATGATTTAGGTGAATGTAGGGTAATTTAATAAGTGTTATTTTTCAAACTTTCCAGATTCCAATCATTATTCTATATTTAAAATTGCATAATGTTGTAAAATATCTAAAAATTTAATTTTCGGACAGCCTGGCATACCCCCTAGGGTTGATGGTACGGTTCAAGGGGTAAGGGATTCAATGAAAAAGGCAGGTGTCGATTATTCGGTTTTGCTGCCTATTGCAACCAAACCTTCTCAGACTGAAGTTATCAATAATTGGGCTGCATCTATATGTGGTGATGGTATAATTGCCTTTGGCAGTATTCATCCTGACCATACTGAATGGAAGAAAGAGTTAAAGCGAATAAAGGATTTAGGACTCAAAGGAATTAAGCTTCATCCTGATTATCAGCTTTTTTATATAGATGATAAAAGAATGTATCCAATTTATGAGTATATGTTTTCGTTAGGACTTGTACTGGTATTTCATGCAGGACGGGATATAGGACTTCCCGAACCTTATCATTGTACTCCTGATAGGCTCTATAAACTGGTTTGTGACTTTAATGGAGCAAAAATTATTGCAGCTCATATGGGAAGTTTTGCATATTGGGATGATGTAGAAAAGTATCTTGTGGGTACCGATATTTATTTTGATACGTCATATAGCTTAGGATGTATAAGTGATGATCAGGCAAAGAGAATAATACTTAATCATGGATACGAAAAGGTACTTTTTGCTACAGATTCTCCCTGGACCGATCAAAGTGAAGAAATTGATAAACTTAGAAATCTAAAGTTGGGTACAAAGGCGGAAAGTGCCATTTTAGGTGAAAATGCATGTAAACTGCTTGGCGGGAAGCTATAGGAAGAATACACAAATATAAACTAATGTCTAGGAGGCAATTTTAAATGGTTAAGAAGCAGGATTTTCAACAAAAGGCAAATAATACTGGTGGAAATCAGCAGCAAGGAAACAGAGGACAAAGAGAACAACGTGATAACAGAGAGCAACGTGACAATAGAGAGCAACGTGACAACAGGGAACAGCGTGACAACAGAGACCAGCGTGACAACAGAGAACAACGTGACAATAGAGACCAGCGTGAAAATAAGGAACAACGTGAAAACAGGGAACATCGGGAACCGAGAGAACCCAGGGAACACGGTGTACATAAGGAGAACAATTATAGCAGGGGTTATCATAAGGATAATTCCCAAAGACATAATTACCAGAATAGGAATAACAACAGCTATGGGAATTCTTATTCCTCAAATCAAAATTCAAGTAATCACGGAGGATATTCTTCCAGTACATCTAATTTTGCATCCAAAGTAAGACTGGAAGAAACGGCTGAAGATATAAAGGCAGATATTGCTAGAATAGAAAAGGAAATTGAGCTGGAGATTAAGGAAATAAGAAGCCTTAGGCTGGGAATATAGAGTTAGGATTACAGGTATAAGTTAGGGGATGTCGTAATTGATTTTAGTTATGGATGTTGGTAACACCAATATAGTATTAGGGGCGTATGATGGAAAGAAACTTTTGAACCACTGGAGGCTGGGAACAAATAGAGAAAAGACGGCGGATGAATACGGTATGTTTATGATGAGTCTTTTCAGCAATGACAAGATTGATACCAGTAATATTGAAGCTGTTATTATTGCCTCCGTAGTACCCCCAATAATGTACACATTGGAACATGCAATAAGGAAATATCTCAAAAAGGATCCAATCTTGGTGGGACCTGGGATAAAGACGGGGATTAACATTAAGTATGAGAATCCGAGGGAGGTTGGAGCAGACAGGATAGTCAATGCAGTTGCTGCCATTGAGACATATGGCGGGCCGGTAATTGTTGTTGATTTTGGTACTGCGACTACTTTTTGTGCAATAAACTCAAAAGCTGATTATCTTGGGGGAGTTATATGCCCTGGTATAAAGGTATCCTTGGAAGCACTTTTTCAAAAGGCAGCAAAACTTCCAAGGATTGATCTGGTAAAGCCTGAAAGTGTAATTGGAAGGACTACCATCGGTAATATGCAGTCAGGCATTATATATGGCTATATAGGCCAGGTTGACTACATAGTAAAAAGAATGAAGAAGGAAATGAAAGAGGATAATATTAAGGTGGTTGCAACAGGAGGCTTGGCAAGGCTTATAGCCAGTGAATCAGAAACTATCGACGAGATAAATGGTCATCTCACCCTTGAAGGGCTTAGAATTATTTATGAGAAAAATAAATGATGAATAACCTTTTACTTCGCAATGTTTTTATTATAAATAAATGAATTTTTGAAAACACTTTAGATCACTAGGTCTTAAGTGTTTTTAAAATTTTGGAACTTTTTCATTAACATTGTCGTCTTATAAATATTAAAAGTGTTAATAAATCTTACATTTGGCGGAGCAAATAACGAACGGTTTAGCGGGATTTGCGACAGACAAATGTACTAGATTTAGCACTTTTAATAAAATATTAAAAGTGTTAATAAATCTTACATTTGGCGGAGCAAATAACTTTATAAACCTGGAGGGATAATAAAATGAGAAAGAGTACTAAATTGGCCCTGATATCTTTGGCAGTTATTTCAGTAATAGTCCCAATAACAATAATTAAGGCTGGAAATGAAAGTACAAATAATTCAGCACAAAAGGTTCTCGCTGCTAACAACGATAATACTTCAGGCAGTACTGCATCAGTAAAAAAACATAATACAAAAGGTGCAGTGGTTCTTTATGTGGGGAGCACACAGGCACTTGTAAACAATGTTGAAAAACAGGTGGACAAGGAAAGTGAAGATGTCAAACCCTTCGTAAAAGATGGAAGAACCCTTGTGCCGGTCAGGTTTATTGCAGAAAGCTTTGGTGCAAAAGTTGATTGGAATGAGAAAACTTCAACAATAAATTTATCGATAGGCGGAAGAAATGTAAATATGGAAATTGGAAAAGCCGCTATGAACATTAGCGGTAAAGCTGTTTCCATAGATGTGCCGCCTGAAATAACAGAGGGCAGAACCTACATACCGCTAAGAAAGCTGGCTGAGGCATTTGAAAAGGAAGTTTTTTATGATAGAGGACTTATTATTATAGGCAGCAAGGATAATATGTACAATATTACAGAAGAAAAGAGTGAAATAGACAGTATAATAGCCAAGGTTAATAATCTTCCGGTTGTTGGTTCCTTCGAAAAACTAAAAAGTATTTTAAAGTCCGATATAAATAACAATATTATTAAAAGAAAAAGATCTAGTATTGAGATCACTACAGATTCAGTTGAAAAGAGTATAAATGCACCTACATGGACACAAGCTGTTAAAGAAAATGCCAAGGCCGAAGCAAAGGGTGATTATTCTACTACCAATGTACAAGTTCAGGGTGTAGACGAAGCAGATATTGTAAAAACAGACGGTGAATACATATATCAGGTCAATAAAGGCAGGATAGTGGTTGTTAAAGCTTATCCCGGAGAGGATATGGAAGTCATGAGTTCTATAAGCTTTACCAGTGAGAAGGCATATCCCATTGAGCTTTACATTGATAAAAAGTATATGACAGTTGTTGCGTCCTCCTCAAATTCAGGGAACGAAGTTTATGATGAGCGATATGATTATAAGCCTGCTGCTAATGGTACTAAAGTAATTGTGTACGACATTTTAGACAAGAGAAATATAAAAAAGGTTCGTGAATTTGAAATTGACGGAGGATATGTTTCGTCACGCAAAATCGGAGCATCAGTATATCTGGTTTCAAACAAGTATGTTTATGTGTATAGCGATTCCAAGGATGAAAAAATAACTCCATGCTACAGTGATACTGCTTTAAAGGGTAAAAAGGTGAGTGTTCAGTACTCTGATATACGTTATTTTCCAAACTCTTCAGGCAATAATTTTATGGTTATAAGCGGAATTAACCTTGATAAAATGGATGAACCCGCCAAAGTTGGAACATACCTTGGTGCAGGACAAAATATATATTCCTCTCTGGATAACTTGTATGTTTCTATCACAAGTAATTCGGCTTATAGAGCTGAATTAGCCGACTCAAAGAAACTCAGAGTATCGCCTGCAGTTGTGCCTAACGGATCTATGGGACAGACAACAAAAGTGTATAAATTCTCTTTAAATAACAGTCAAATTACTTATTTGAAAGAAGGAACGGTACCTGGAAGAATACTTAACCAATTTTCTATGGATGAAAACGGCGGGTACTTTCGAATAGCTACCACTATAGGAAGTGAGTTTGGAGGCTCGTCAAAAAATAATGTTTATATTCTTGACGACATATTAAATCTGAAAGGTAAGATTGAAAATATAGCACCTGGAGAAAGAATTTACTCCACTAGGTTTATGGGAGACAGATGCTATATGGTAACCTTTAAGAAGGTAGACCCGTTTTTTGTTATTGATTTGAAGGACCCGGCTTCACCAAAGATTCTCGGTGCCTTAAAAATACCAGGATACAGCGATTATTTACATCCTTATGATGAAAACCATATTATAGGTTTTGGAAAAGATACTGAAGTTTATGGAAGCAATGCATATTATCAGGGGATGAAAATAGCACTTTTTGATGTAACCGATGTAAGTAATCCTGTCCAAAAATTCCAGGAGATAATAGGGGATAGGGGAACTGATTCAGAACTTCTAAGAAACCATAAGGCACTGCTTTTCTCCAAAGAAAAGAACCTGATTGCATTTCCTGTAAATGAAATGAAGATCCAAAATAAGAATACACAGAAGATGAATGGAGTTGTAGAATATGGTTCTGCATATTTCCAGGGAGCCTATGTTTATAATATTGATCTTGTAAAGGGTTTTACACTTAAAGGCAAGATAACTCATATGAGTGATGAGGACACGCTAAAATCAGGCCAATATGACTTTAATCATGAAAAAAGTGTTCAGAGGATTTTGTATATAGGTGACACACTCTATACTCTATCAAACAGCATGATTAAAGCAAACGACCTTAAGGGTTTGACCGAGAAAAAGTCTGTTTTGGTTAATTAATATATAGACTTTGTTAAAAAGATAACCCTCGACTATGCTGTTCAGCTATGGTAAAATATAATCAGAAACAAATCTATCAGTAATTTAATATTGCAAATCTAAATATTCAAAAGCATAACTAAGAAATGCCTTAGTTATGCTTTTATAGCCAACAAACTCTTTTTTGCGTTGTTAATCTACATAATAAGAACTTCCTTGAAGTACTATTCTGAGACAAAAGGCAAATATGTAAAAATTTAATATGTACATATATTAGATTCATACTGTGTGTGTATCTATAATGACCGATTGAAAGAATGGGAGGGAGATGATACTTATGAGTCAAGTATCAGAAAAAAGAAAGTATCAAAGGTGCGGCAACGCTGTATGCAAAATTATGATGAGTGATGACAAGAAAAACTGGCAGGAAATTGATGTTTGTGACATCTCGGCAGGCGGTTTAAAGTTCACTTCTACCAATGATCTAGCAAGTGAAAACAGCTATTACTTCGATATTGTAGTATACAACATGCTTTCAGAGTTTGACATGAAGTTTGAGGGAGAACTTATTAGAAAAGAAGAAAACTGTAATGAAAACACCTATGCTGCGAAGTTTATAAACGTAAACAAATATAATCAAATCCAATTGGATGAAGTTATAGAATCCCGAATAACGGTATCAAAGCAGACTCAGCCAGCACCTAGCAATGAAGAAGGAGTTTATACTTTCTTTTTAATTCCTCGTATGAGATCAAGAAGAATTAAGCTATATTAAAAGAGTTAATAACCTTACATTTAGCTGTGAAACATATTAGGTATTAGTATATAATTAACTGGTCAATGGAACATTTCAAAAAATACTAATAGTGAAATTTCAGCTCTTATTGAGATAATTCAATAGGAGTTTTTTTAATATTACTTCAAACACTGGAAATATCAAAAAATTAGTTTTATTCTTAAGTTTCTATGGTAAAATATCTGACGGGAGGTATTTATGGAATTTGCAAATATTAAACTTGAGAATAAAGTATTTCTGGCACCTATGGCTGGTGTAACCGATATGCCATTTAGAGTGCTTTGCAGAGAGCAAGGCTGTGGTCTTGTATATACTGAAATGGTTAGTGCAAAAGGCATGCACTATAATGATATAAAGAGTAAGGCTCTAACCTTGATTGCGGAGGAGGAGAAACCGGCAGCAGTACAGATATTCGGTTCCGACCCTGATATTTTAGCAGGTATAGCAAAACAATTGAATAATTCCGATGCATGTTTAATAGATATTAATATGGGCTGTCCGGCACCTAAAATAACAAAAAATGGCGAAGGAAGTGCTCTGATGAAAAGGCCGGATCTGGTAGGACAGATTGTTAGAGCGGTATCTTCTGCGTCGAGTAAACCTGTAACTGTAAAAGTAAGGAAGGGATGGGACGACAGCTCTATTAATGCAGTTGAAATTGCACGGATTGCTGAAGAGAACGGTGCTAAAGCAATTACAGTTCACGGAAGGACAAGAGAGCAATACTACAGCGGCAAAGCCGATTGGGAAATTATAAAAAAGGTAAAGGAAGCAGTTAGTATACCGGTTATTGGAAATGGTGACATAGTAACTCCCCAGGATGCGGAGAGGATGCTTAATGAAACCAACTGCGATGCTATTATGGTTGGAAGAGGAGCTCAAGGCAACCCATGGATTTTTAAGAAAATACTTCATTATTTTGAAACGGGGAATATTCTTCCTGATCCTACGCCTAAAGAGAAGATAGATATGGTAATAAGGCATATGGAAATGCTTGTTGAGCTTAAAGGAATGCATATTGGGATCTGTGAGATGAGAAAACATATAGCATGGTATATTAAAGGCTTAAAAAATGCTACCTATGTAAAAGAAAAGGTTTTCAGGCTTACATCAAAGGATGAAATAATTGATTTGCTAATGCAGTATATGGCATCTTTTGTATAAAAATCAAATTAAGGCAAACACACATCCAGCCAATTTGTGGTATGAATAAATAATAATATTTTGAAGTATTGATTTTAAATTTACCGAGTGGTAATATAATCTAAGTAGTGTTATTAGAATGACTATATATGATTCTGAGGAGTAGATGAAATGTTTAAGCTGCCCTTCTTTAAAAACAGCTTGGTTAGTATAGACATAGGTTTTAGAAATATAAAAGTTGTTGAGGTAATAATAGAAAAAAACAAGGAAATTTTTATAAAGAATTACGGTATTGCTTCTACTCCAAGAGATTGTATTAAGAACGGAGCTATCAAAGACGTTTATAAGGTAACAAACGAGATAAAAAAGGTTATCGGTGAGAACGGTATTAAGTCCAAGAATGCTAAAATTGTAATGTCCGGTACTAACATTATATCTCGTGTTTTTATGATAGATAAGGCTCCTGGTCAAGATATCGATGGAATAGTTCGCGAAGCTGTAAAAGTTAATATGCCTATTAATGCAGATGAGCATCAGATTGATTATAAAGTACTGCAGCAGTTGAAAGAGAACGATACAACAAAGGTAAAGGTATTTGTAACAGCAGTATCAAAAAGTATTATAAAGAGCTATATAGATATATTGCTGGAGTTGGGGCTAAAGCCTATTTCAGTAGATATTCCTGCTAACAGTACTGCAAAGTTTTTTAACAGGGAAATAAGAGTTATTGAAAGTGAATCATGGTATAAGAAGCAGAAACTTAATAAAACAAGTCAGGACACATTTGCAGTGCTTGATTTCGGTTCTGAAACTACCATAGTAAACATACTTAAGGACAGGGTTTTGGAATTTAACAAAGTAATTCTATCTGGAAGCAGCAACCTTGAGGGAATAGTTTCAAGCAGTTTGGGTATCAGGCTGGAAGAAGCTGAAAGATTGAAAAAGATGTATGGCATTGTTAAGCCTGATATAAATGCTGGTGAAATGCAGGTTAAAATCCAGCATATAATGAAAGATAATATCGATAAGGTGGTAAGACAGATCCATCAATGCTTTGATTTCTATGATAAAAGATGTTACGGATCCAAAATAGGCAAGATTTATATCATTGGTGGTGGATCATTATTGAGAGGATTGAGAGAATATTTGGAAGATTCGTTGGATGTTCCTGTATATCCTGTTGGACTTTTAAGCATTGACGGTGTTAAGTTAAATCATGGATTGGATGGGGATAGATTAAACTTTCTCATTAATTCGGTTGGTATAACATTATAAAGTTTAAATAAGAAAGTTATTTCTTTAATAAATGTTGGTAATAAGAGATAGTGATGACTCAATTATTACTTAACACCTTTATGGATTAATAATAAATTAGTCTAATAAAGGTGTTTTTTAATATTAGGAAACTATATATATATAAAAGTGAAATTCAGAAAGGAATATTTGACTATGGCTGACAATTCTAATAACGGAATGAATGGCAAAACCCCGAATGATTCAAAGATTGAAATGACAGAGCTGGTGCTTCCGAATGACACTAATCTATTAGGAAATTTGCTTGGAGGCAGGCTGATGCATTGGATGGATATAGCGGGTGCTTTGGTAGCTTCAAGGCATTCAAACAAGACTGTAGCGACTGTTGCACTTGACAGTTTGGATTTCAGACACCCTGTAAGGATGGGCGAACTGGTTATCCTTAAGGCTAAAATGACGTGGGCAGGAAGGACCTCCATGGAGGTAGCCATAAATGTATACGCGGAAAACTTGAAAAACGGCAATGTAATACTAACCAATAAAGCATATATGACATTTGTAGCTTTAGGTGCTGATTGCAAGCCGTCGCTGGTGCCCCCGCTTATACCTGAAACCGATGATGAAAAAAATGAGTACATTGAAGCTGAGAAAAGAAGAGATGATAGGTTAAAGAAAAGAAGCAAAGAATAATCTATTGTGCATAAGTTCCGAATAATTTTAATATTTATATTTATGATTATTAAATTCGGAGCTTTTAATGTCAAAGAAATCTTTTATCAGTGGTGCAATCATATTGATGCTCGCAGGTTTTGTTGTAAAAATCTTCGGGTTTGTTTACCGGATATATTTATCAAATTTAATCGGCTCTGAGGGGATGGGGCTTTTTCAGCTTATATCTCCAGTGTATTCGCTGATAATTCTGACTCTAACATCAGGTGTATCCATTGCTGTATCCAAAATGGTTGCAGAGGAGCTCGCCAGAAACAATTTGATAAACCTTAGAAGAATTACTTATTGTGCCCTTGTAATTTCTTTAGGTGGAGGATTATTTATTTCTGGCGGCATATTTTTCTTCATGGATTTTTTTTCTCGTGAGGTTTTAAAAGACCCGAGAACCCATATGTCACTTCTGATATTAGTGCCGTGTATACCTGTTATAGCTGCTTCCTCAGCTTTAAAGGGTTATTATTATGGTATTCAGCAGGTGGCACCGACTGCGGTATCCCAGATTTTTGAGCAAATAGTAAAGATATCTGTTGTATTGCTGTTAGCTACCAAATTTATGAGCAGAGGCCTGGAATATGCCTGTGCAATGGCAACATTAGGTATGGCACTTGGTGAGATAGCAAACCTTTCACTTTTGGTTTTTATTTATAAGTTTAAGAAGCAAACCTCTAATAAAAATTTATCACGAAAAGGGATAATGAGGAAGAGGAAAATTATTAAGGAAATTGTTAGAACTGCGTTCCCTGTGTCTGTGAATAGGTTTGTAACTTCAATTATGGCAGCTTTTGAATTTATCCTTATTCCAAGGAGACTGTTGGAAGGAGGGCTTAACTACTCTGCCAGCATGATGGAGTATGGAAAGCTGACAGGTATGGCAATGCCCCTCATATTTTTCCCATCCCTTGTAACATCATCTCTTGCCATAACCTTAGTTCCGGCAATATCTGAAGCACTATCCATGAAACAATTAAGATCTGTTAACTATAGGATCTCAAAATCCATTCAGTTTACATTTATTCTTGGGTTTATATTTACATCAATTTTTCTAGCTTTTCCTAATGAGATTGGAGGCATTCTTTATAGAAGAGAAAAGGTAGGGGATTTGCTTTTCCTACTGGCATTTACCTGTATTTTCGCATATTTGCAGCAAACCCTTTTAGGTGTTTTAAACGGTATGGATAAGCAGGCTGTATCATTAAGGAATTCAATAATAGGTAGTATTATAAGAATAGGTTTTGTGTATTTTGCAATACCGTCATACGGAATAAAGGGCTATGTTGTTGGTATAATAATAAGCTCCGGTTTGGTTTGTATTTTAAATCTTGCTACAGTTGCAAATACAACAGGGATGGTGATTGATTTTCGAAACTGGCTGATAAAACCGGGATTAGTCAGTATAATTATGTTTTTTATAAGCAAATATGTTTACAGTTTTTTCGGCATCTTTACACAGAGTATCACATTTAACACTATTTTGGCCGTGGCAGCAAATGTTTGTATAGGCCTTATCTTAATGACAATAATAGGCGTATTGAATAAGGATGAGATGAAAAGGCTTTATAAGGGAAGGCCTAAAATAAAATAATGCAATATTAACTAAAAATCCATGATTTAATGAGATAATTTAAGATAATCTGGATTTTTCTTTATGAATGGTCAAGGAAAGTCAAAAACAACTTTTGAGTATATAGCATACAATATGGTATAAAATAAATATAAGGTCAAAGAAAGTCAAAATCAATAAAAATTATGGAGGTGCGATTTATGTTTGGATTAACACCAAATTTTAGAAAACAAAATGAAATTACAACAAGAGGTAATAACATATGGGATTTTAGTAGTGTATTCGAGGAGTTTTTCAGAGAGCCATTCTTCCAGGCCGGTTTTATGGGAGGAAATCCTATAAAGGCTGATATACGTGAAAATGACAAGGAATATATAGTTGATGCTGAAATTCCAGGGGTAAACAAGGAGGACATTAAGCTTGAACTTATGAATGATACATTGACAATATCAGTAGAACATAAGGCTGAGACAGAGGAAAAATCAGAAAATTACTTAAGGCGTGAAAGAAGGGTAGGATCTTTCTCAAGAAGCTTCTATGTCCCAAATGTAAAAAATGATACGGTAACTGCAAAGTATAACAACGGTATATTGTCTATAAGCCTTCCGAAGGAAGAGGGAAAGAGCAAATCCAACAGAATCGATATACAGTAAGGAATAACAAAATATTATGTAAGATTAATATCACTTTTAATATAGCACAAACTTAGAGATCTTTTGTTGCTATAATATAGGCAAATTCCTGTAAGATTCGTTCTTTTGCTCCATAAGCTCTATGGTTTTACACAGTATGCCAACCCCATGCTCGATATGTTCAACATAAACTGATGCAAAGCTTAGCCTTATGTTATTCAATTTCTGTGAAGAATTGCCGCTGTAAAATATTTTACCAGGGGCAAAAACGATATCTTTTAATGCACATAGAGAAGCAAGCTTATTTACATGAAAGCCTGGAGGCAGGCTAAGCCAGAGGTTTAAGCCTCCTCCGGGTTTTTTGTAGGTTACATTTTGCGGCAAATTATTATCAAGGGCATTTATTGTCTTTATGTACCTTTCCTTATATACATCATACATAAACTGGGAGTGCTTGTCCCAGAAGCCTTTTCGGATGTATAAATCAAAAGCTCTTTGAATAAGTCCGGATGTGGAAATATCAGTAGCATGTTTTGCTTCAATTACGTTTCCAAGAATACCTGGCGGTACTATCATAAACCCAAGGCGTAATCCAGGCATGAATATTTTTGAATAGCTCTTGATAAAGATTACCCTGTTGTTTTTATCCATAGATTTTAGTGTGATGTATTTTTTTCCTTCAAAGTCCAGATCACTAACATAATCGTCTTCTATGACATATAGATCATATTTATCCGCCAGCTTAAGAAGCTGCTCCCGCTTGTGATTTGAGCATGAATAGCCTGTTGGGTTCTGGAAGGACGGTATTGTATAAAGAAGTCTGGGCTTGTATTTCTTAATGGTATACTCCAATACGCTAAGACTCATTCCATCCTCAAAAAGCTCTATATCAGCAATTTGCACTCCTCTGGACTTAAAAACAGCTATAGCTCCGGCATAAGTTGGGCTTTCGGTTATTATGTAATCGCCTTGTCTTAATAAGGCCTTTGATATTATATCAATACCTTGCTGAGCACCTGAAATTATTTGAATATCATCAGGATTGCATGTTATCATTGCTTCTCCAAGTACCCTGCAAATGGATTCCCTTAAAGGGTAATATCCCTGGCTATCCTGATAGCTAAAGGCATTACCCTTATCTCTTTCTAGAACTTCATTTAGAGCAACCTTGAAATCATCAACAGGAAAAAGATCCGGAGTTGGTGTAGCACTGGCAAAGTTAATACTGTTTTCGGTAAGGCTTACCTGTCCGTTGTTAATCAACGATGCGTATTCCTGCGTATAGACTTCATCCAATACCAGGTTGCTTTGCAAATGCATGCTTTTGTCAGTTACTATAAAGCTGCTGGATACAAAGGTACCGCTGCCGGGCTTTGTATAAACATAACCATCCTTTTCAAGCTCTCTTATAGCTGTGACAACTGTTACTCTGTTTATGCCGAGCTCTTTAGACAGCTGTCTTATGGATGGAAGCCTGACATCACACACAAGAGTTCCGTCTCCGATTAATGTTTTGAGCTTTTCATAAAGCTGAACATATAATGGTAATGTGCTATCCTTATCAAACTTTATCAATTCGATGATTTCAATCATGTTACCCGCCTATTTAATAAAAGAAATTATAACAGCTATAATACATACAAAAAATAAAATAATCATAAGCCTTTGCTGACTCTTGACCTTGCTTATGAGATTTGAATTATCAATAAACATTGATGAGAGCTTACGTTCGAGATCTTCTTTTTCCTGGGTAAGGGTTATAAATAAATTGCTGTTGTGTTCATTTGGAATGATTTCCGAATCGTTACTTTGATACTTGCTCTCCTTATAAGCATATAGGAGCATTCTGGCAGCTGTCAAGGGTCCGTCCTCAACCATATCTGCTACTTCATCAGCCAGGCTGTATCCCATTGCCGTTATTATCGGCGACTTCATCTCTGATATTGCTTCCAATACATTTAATTCATCGAAGAGCTTTCTTTCCAAAGATTCGATACCTGTTATCATAATTGCATCATAATAGTGGTTTTTGTCCATTGATTGTAGAAGCTCTACTATATCATCAGACTTATATGTATCGATATAATGCATGGATACTTCAAAAATTCCGGCACTTTTAAGGTAATTTGCTATTTCAGTTGATGCAGTGCTATTCTTTGAAGATATTACCATTAATTTAAAAAAGTCTATGTTGTCAAATACCAAGCTCTTTTTTGGTTTGTCCAAAAAACCTTTCTCGTTTAATAAGGACAGAATTGATTCCTTTTTACTTTCACTTACATCTGATTCAATAACCCTTGATGCTTTAAACTCAATAAAGTTAAACTGATTTTCAATATTATTATCATAAATGTTGAACATACCATATAGGTTGATTTTGTTTCCTGGCTCTACCCCGGAACGATCTCCTGCTTTTTTCGGTATGAATACATTCATGACGCTTCCTTCATCACTCTGTATTTTGAAGCTTGTACCATACTTATGCCTTTCAACATCGGAACATATGGTACCCTCCAAATAATAGTTTCTTCTAATAGCATCATTTCTAAAGAATGAGCCTTTCAGGTTCTGCATGAATAGACTGCGGAACTCCTCAATCGATATTTTTTCCGCCTCAGCAATACTATTAATTGGTTCTCTTACTGCCATCTACATACCCCCGTTTGAAATATTAATATTTTATAAACTAGAAATAAACATTTTATAAACTCTATAATCATTCTACCACATATGGAAATTAATTAGAACTCTTTTTGTTGCACTAAATTTAATATAGTATTATAAATTTATTAGTGGTATAATTAATTTTCGGAAAAAGGTAAGTGATGATTAGGCAAAAAGGGGTGTAGCAAATGAATGAACCAACAAATGGACAAGCTGATTATAAAATTGACAAAAAAGCATTTAACAGAACCATCCCCGAAATAATTACAGAGGTTATAAAGCTGGTAAGAGGGTTTTTTCTGAAAATTAGACTTACACAGTGCGGAGCTTTACTTAGGGCAAGCAGCGGTATAACCATAATCAGAAAGAATGCTGCCATAAAGATAGGAAAGAAGGTCCAGCTTTATAAAGGCGTCAAGCTAAGTGCATTTGGAAATGAGAATTTTTCAGAGATAATAATAGGAAATAATACATCAATAGGAGACAGGACAGAAATACATTCAGGAAGCAAGGTTGAAATCGGAAATGGGTGCAATATATCCTGGGATGTTTGTATAATGGACAGAGATTACCATAAATTCAACAGTCCTACCGAGGAAATAAAGCCCATTAAGATAGGAAATGATGTTTGGATTGGCTGTAATGTATTGATATTAAAGGGCGTAACAATAGGTGATGGTGCGGTTATAGCAGCAGGAAGTGTTGTTACAAAGGATGTTGCACCAAAGACGCTGGTAGGTGGAAATCCTGCCAGGGTAATTAAGGAAAATATTTACTGGATACCATAAGGAATGACTAAAATATAGAATTTACATCGAAAGGTTTCAAAATGAAAAGTGTAGCAAAATCTATCGGTATAGTTACTATAATAATGCTGTTCTCAAGAGTTTTGTCATTAATTAGCAGCAGCTTTTATGCAGCAAAGTTTGGAAGAACCATAGATATGGAAATATACTCCTATTCGCTGCAGGTTCCGCTCATAATATTTACCAGCTTGGGTACAGCTTTGGCAACGGTTGTAATACCCATATTTTCAGGGCATATTACAACTGGTGAAAAAGAAAGGGCATACAAGTTTGCAGACAAGATAATTACGTTAACAGTAGTACTTACACTGGCTTTTTCTGCATTATGTATATTGGCAACACCGCTTATAACCCATTTGACACCAAAGTTCAGATCTCAGAACTATGAATTGACATTGTTTGCATTAAGGGTAATGTTCCCTATAATGATATTTTATGGACTTAACTATGTCTTCCAGGGGATTTTACAGTCTTTTGGAAAGTTTAATATGCCTGCGTTAGTAAGTATACCAAGTAGCCTTATTGTTATAATTTATTCGTTATTATTAAGCCACCAATTTGGAGTAAAGGGACTTATAGTAGCTACATTTATTGGACTAACAACACAGGCACTTATCCTGATTCCACCCATTTTTAAAACTGAATACAGATATTCGCCATCCCTTATCATAAAGGATCGGGATTTAATGACAGCTGCAAAGCTGGTACCTCCGGTACTTATAGGTACATCGGCATATTCTGTGAATATGCTTTTCAATAATATATTTTGCAGCAGGTTTGAAGACAATACTGTTTTTATGATGAACTGGGTACAGAATTTAGTTCTATATGCGGTTCTTGCATTTGTATACTCGGTTACAGCCGTGATATTCCCAAGACTTTCCATGTACGCTGCCAAAAATGATATGGTAGAGTTTAAATCAAGCCTTGTAAAGATTTTAAGTTCCGTAACCTTTATACTTATCCCCGTTACTGCAGGCTTTTTAGCTGTCAGGTACCAACTTATTGAACTACTTATAAAATGGGGGAAAATAAACCAGGATGATGTCAATTTTGCAGCAGTGCTGATGGCACTTTATTGTATTGGTATTGTCGGGTTCGGGGTTAAGGAGGTTTTGGACAGGGCCTTTTACTCATTGAAGGATACTAAAAGGCCTGCTATAAACGGTGTGATAATGATGGTAATAAATATTTCACTGAGCCTCATTTTAGCACGTTTTATAGGTGTATTCGGAATACCTTTGGCGTATTCCATATCATCACTGTCCGGCTCACTGATACTTGTTTTCCTTGTAAGAAGAAAGATCGGAGATTTGAAATTAAAGAGTTTTGGTATAAATGTAATCAAGGTTATGGGTGCAAGTATTGTAATGTTCCTGCTGGTTGTAGGTTTAAGCACGCTCCTTGATAATGTTTCTTTCGGCTTGTTTTTGATAGATAGAAGTATAAAGCTGTTTATTCCGGTTTTATTGGGATCGGCAAGCTATTTTTTAATGACTTATTTTATGAAGGTTGAAGAGGCTAAGGATATGCTTGGGAGGGTAATGTTAAAGCTCCCTATAAAGAGAAAGTCCATATAAATAGAGAGTACCTATAAAGAAAAAGATATGTTGGCTTGTGAAAAATAAAAGTCATGTAAATCTGTTGTTACAGTAAATAAATGTTACATTAGGAGGTAGTGGATGAAAAAAATAAGCTATTATATTTGTCTAATACTTTACTATGCTATTGGAAGGCATTTGCCGGGATCCGACCTGCCATACGGCTTTGGTACAAAGAAAATCAGAAGGTTTTTGTGCAAAAGGATTTTTCTTAAGGCTGGGAAAAATATAAATGTAGAGCATGGGGCATTTTTCGGCTCAGGCAGGGATATTGAAGTTGGAGATCGTACAGGAATAGGATTAAACTGCAGGATTGCAGGACCATTAAAAATAGGCAGTGATGTAATGATGGGGCCTGATGTTATGATATTTACCCAGAACCATGAAAACAACCGTATTGATATACCCATGAACCTTCAAACAGCACCGAAAAAGCCAGTTGTAATAGAGGATGATGTTTGGATAGCAGCCAGGGTTATAATACTGCCGGGAATTACCGTACACAAAGGGGCTATTTTGGGTGCGGGTGCCGTGGTGACAAAAGATGTGCCCGAGTATGCAGTTGTTGGCGGTAACCCAGCAAGAATAATCAAATTTAGAAATGGCAATCAAATTCAAAATGAAAATACAGGTGATAAAAAATGATTAAGGTTTTATACTTGATAAACCATGCCGGAAAAGCTGGTACAGAAAGGTATGTCCAATCCCTTGTTGAGAGGCTTAATGGTAAAGAGGTAGAAGCCTATCTTGGTTATAATGAAGAAGGACTTTTGGTTGAAAAGCTTTCAGAGCTTGGGGTTACGTCCCATAGGATTTCCATGAAAAATCCTTTTGATTTAAGAGCAGCATACAATTTAAGCAAATTGTGCAGGAAGCTTAAAATTGACATCATTCATACCCAGTATCTAAGGGAAAATTATATAGCCATGTGGTCCCGGTTGTTTAATCCAAAGACCAAGGTTATGTACACAAACCACTTCATACTTGAGAACAATGCACTATTAAGGTTTTTTAACCGGGTGTTGACTCCACTTGAAGCAAATATTGCGGCTGTATGTAACAAAGGTAAGGAAATGATGATAAGTAACGGCGTTAACGGCAATAAAATAAAGGTTATATTTAACGGTGTAGACCCAAAAGAATGGGGAGGACCTGTAGAGTCTACAATGAGACAGGAACTTAAAATTGATGATGATACCTTTGTAATGCTCTGTGCATCAAGGTTTGCCTATGACAAAGGCCATGAATTCCTCATTAACTCCATTGCGGAACTTAAGAAAATGACCAATAAAAAGTTTGTTTTAGTCCTTGCAAATGATGGGCCTTTTTTTGAAGAAAGAAAAAAGCAGGCATTGAATTTAGGACTGGAAAAGGATATTATATTTACAGGATTTAGAAAAGATATTAAAAACCTTATTTATGGAAGCGATCTCTATATAAACTCATCAGCCCATGAGGCCTTGAGCTTTGCCATCCTGGAGGTTTTAGCCTGCGGCTTGCCTATTATTGCAACAGATATGGGAGGAAATGGAGACATAATAAACAGTGAGACAAACTGCGGGATTCTTGTAAGATATGATGATGCCGAGGGACTTGCCCAGGCTATAACAAGAATTATGAACGATGAAAAGCTGCAAAAGACTTTGAGGGAAAATGCATTAAAAACTATCAGGGAAAAATTTAATCTTGATAAGATGGTTATGGAAACATATAATTTATACAGGGAAAGCTTGAAAAAATAAGAAATCTAAATTAAAAGAAAAAGTTTTATGGAGGAAGTGTTAAAATGATATTGGATAGTAAGGGAAAGCTTTTTGGTAAAATTAGTATTGTGGATGTATTGATTGTTTTGGTTGTTTTAGGGGCAATAGCAGGTGTAGGTTACAAGCTTACCAAGTCAGATATAGGCATTGGTGTTGCGGTTGCTAAAAAGGATAATATCGAGATAAGTTTTTACGCCGATGAAGTCCCAGAGTATGCTGCGAAGGCAGTAAGCAAAGGGGATCTGGCAAAGGATTTTGAGAGAAATGTTGAATTTGGGAAGGTTACAAATGTAGAAATTGGCAATTCTGTCAGCTGGGCTGCCAATGAAAAGGGTGAGATTGTAACATCAAGCAAAAAGGGTTTTTCCTCTATTAAGGTAACTATTGAGGGCCCAGGAGTGTACAGGGATGGTAAATCTTCATCCGGCGTAAACTTTGGAAGTGCCGATTTTTATACAGGAAGGAATACCATCCTGCTTGTTGGAAATTCTACTTTCCAGTGCAGGATATATGACATTAAGAAAAAGGGGTAATGCTTCGTGATTAATATATTAAAAAGCAGCTTAATAATAGGCTTTATTATTACCCTTGTGAAAAAGCTCCAGATTGCATATAAGGAAAGCCTTATATCAAGAATAGCAGCTTATTTGTCTTCGAAATTCAAAGAATTGATTGATAATAGTAAAATTGTAAATTTTGTAAAGAGAAGGGATTACTATTCGAAAGTATTGGAGCACAGCTTTTTTGTAAGCTTATTGGATAAAGCCATTAATCTTGTTCCCAGATTTTTAAACACTTACTATACAAAGTATGGTGAGGTATTTGCTGAGAGCCTTATAATAAAGCTTGCAATCAATATACTTCGCAGAATGGAAATTGTTCTGGCATTAAGCATTGCATTTATAATTGTAGTACCTCATGATTATTGGAACAATATGTATTCAACAATTATTGTACTGGCACTTATAGCAATGTTTTTTCTTAAAGTTATATTTCACAGGTTTGAAAGCTTTAATGTTAAAGCTCTTGATTTTGCACTGATACTATTTATGCTCTGTGTTTTACTGGCAACAGGGAATTCATTTTTTCCAAAGGAAAGCATAAGATTCATGGTGTTTTTTGCTACATGCTTTTTACTTGTGATTGTGATTGTGAGCTCATTAAATACTGAAAGATCATTAAACAGCTTTATTGAAATATTACTAATAGGAGTCACATTTACAGGCCTCTATGGTATATATCAGGCCAAGATACGTGGTATACCTGTAGACCCGTCATATACGGATATTATTACAAACTCCGATGCTAAAGGACGTGTATTTTCTACTGTTGGAAATCCAAACAACTATGCAGAGATGCTACTAATGACAATACCTTTTTATTTTGCTGTGGTTTTAAATTCAAAGAGCTTTATTAAGAAGGCAGTATTTTCATTATTGGCTGTACCGCCGTTAATATCTCTTGTATGGACGGGTTCACGTTCTGCATGGCTTTGTTTTGCAGGGTCGCTTCTGATATTTGTATACTTTAAGAATAAAAAGCTTCTGCCTTTATTTATACTAGCGGGAATAGCGTTTATACCCTTTATGCCTCAAAGCATATACAGAAGGCTGATGTCCTTGACTCAAGCGGATACATCGGCCCAGTACAGGGTTAAGATTTATCAGACGGTTATACCAATGTTTGTAGAATATTGGAAGGCTGGAATAGGACTTGGAACAGACGTGTTTATAGGAATCTGCAGAAACTATTATCAATATACATCAAAAGTTCCGCCCCATGCACATAATCTGTTTTTACAGGTTTGGATTGAAGTGGGATTAATGGGAATAGTGTCTTTTGTATGGTTTATTGGAAGGCTTATTAAAAAGTGCATGTTAAATTTATCCAATAAGGCTGATGCAAACATAAACAACATTCTTATTGCAGGTATATGCTCAATAATAGGTGTTCTGGTTATGGGATTTGCCGAATATATATGGTACTATCCAAGGGTTATGTTGATCTTCTGGGTAGCTGTGGCAATAGTTTTGGCAGCATTAAGTATTTCAATGAGAAAAAGAGAAGGAATAAGCAATAAAGCCTAGAGTACTTTTTATATTTTGATAATAATAAGGTTTTGTAAGTAAAATATTACTTCCCATGATTATGATATAATTATTGGGAGGTAATATTTTACTTATTTAATATTTGGGAGATTATAGTGCAACAGGGAGGTTTTTTGTATGAAGGTTGCAACACCGGAGCAGATTGGCAGGATGGATACAGAAGCTATAACAAAGATTGGGATACCGGGAATTGTACTTATGGAAAATGCCGCACTTAAAGTGGTTGAAGAGATAGTAAAAAGTGTGGGCAATTTAAAGGAAAAAAAGGCAGTTGTTTTGGCAGGTAAGGGAAACAATGGAGGAGATGCTTTTGCTGTTGCAAGGCATTTGCATAATATTGGTGCTAAAGTTTTAGTGTTCATAACATCAAAAAAATCCGAAATAAAAAATGATGCGGAAATAAATTTGAAAATAATCGAAAGAATTAATATAGAGACTGTTGAGATCATCAGTGAAAATGAGGTTTTAAAATTTAAAGAGGAATTAGAGGCCTGTGATGTTATCATTGATGGTATTTTCGGTACAGGGTTTAAAGGCCAAATAAGCGGCATCATAGATGAAGTAGTAGAGTTTGTAAATAGCTCTTCAAAATATGTTGTCGCCATAGATATTCCCTCCGGGGTAAACGGTGAAACCGGAAAGGTTTTGGGAAGGTGTATCAAGGCCCATAAAACTATAACTTTCTCTTATCCGAAGATTGGCCTTTTGATTAACCCAGGCTGTGAATATACAGGTGAGCTTGTGATTGCTGATATTGGCATACCTAAAATAATCAGCGATGCAGTAAATATGGAAACAACTCTGATAGATGAAAGCCATGTATCTGGCATAATCCCAGAAAGATGCAGGGAAAGCAGCAAGGGCAATTATGGAAGGGTTTTAATTGTAAGCGGTTCAACGGGTATGACAGGCTCAGGCTGCCTTTGTGCAAAAGCTGCATTAAGATCGGGTTCAGGGCTTGTATATCTTGGGGTACCTTCATCATTGCGTGACATTTATGGTACTCAATTGGTGGAACCTATCGTTATTCCACTTGAAGATAAGGGCAAGGGTTACCTTTCGAAAGAAAGTATAAATGAGATAATAAAGGAAATGGAAAGAATGGATGCAGCGGCAATTGGGCCGGGTGTTTCAAGCAGGCAGGATATTTCAGATCTTATGGGTGAGCTTATAATAAGTGCAACGATACCGTTAGTACTTGATGCAGATGCACTAAATGCTGTTTCAAAAGATGTTGGCGTATTGAGAAAATCTAAAGTACCAGTCATAGTTACACCACACCCAGGTGAAATGTCAAGGCTTACAGGAATAAGTATTGCGGATATTCAAAAAGACAGGATAAAACATGCCAGGGATTTTTCAGGTAAGTACAATGTAATAACGGTATTAAAGGGAGCAAAAACAATAATTGCAACTCCTGATGGGAGAATTTATATTAATCCTACGGGAAATCCGGGGATGTCCACTGCCGGTACAGGTGATGTACTGACAGGTATTATTACAGGCTTTTTGGGACAGGGTTTTGCATCTGAGGATGCAGCAGCGGCTGGAGTTTTTCTACATGGTCTGGCAGGGGATATTGCAGCTGCAAAAAAAGGTGAATATGGACTTATAGCAGGGGATTTGATTGATGAACTTCCACATGCAATAAATAAGATTTTACAGAAGAAGGGATAATAATGGGGCAGAAATTTAACAGGGCTTGGGCTGAGGTTGATCTTGATGCTATTGCTCACAATTTAAGAGAAATAAGAAGAATAACTAATAAAAAATCGGAAATAATGGGAGTAGTAAAGGCAGATGCATACGGACACGGTGTTATGGAAGTGGTTAGAACCATATTGGAAAATGGTGCTACATGTCTGGCTGTGTCAATGCTTGATGAGGCTATACAGCTTAGAAAAAACAATATTGATGTACCGATATTAATTTTAAGCTATACAGATCCCATAAGAGTTGCCGATATAATAAAATATAATGTTACTCAGGCAGTCTTCAGCCATGACCTTGCAAGGGCATTGTCGGAAGAAGCTGTTAGGCAAAAGAAGAATGTAAAAATTCATATAAAAATAGACACGGGTATGACCAGGGTAGGCTTTATGCCAGGTTATAGTGCGGTTAAAAACGTATTGGAAATAAGTAAACTGCCAAGAATTATTATAGAGGGCTTGTTTACACATTTTGCCTCAGCGGATGAACTGGACAAAAGCTATACAAATATGCAGTTTGAAAGGTTTATGGGGATTTGCAGCGAGCTCAACAGAATTGGCGTGTATATTCCTGTCAAGCATGTTGCAAACAGTGCAGCCATAATTGAATTTCCAAACATGCACTTAAACCTTGTGAGACCTGGGATTATTCAATATGGTATGTATCCATCCAACGAGGTTGATGCAAAAAAAATTAATTTAAAATCTGCAATGACTTTAAAAGCAAATGTAATACTTGTGAAGGAAGTTGAGAATAATACATGTATAAGTTATGGCAGAACCTTTAAAACTTCCAGGGTAAGTAAGATTGCAACAATACCTATTGGATATGCAGATGGATATACCAGACTTATGAGTAACAAAGGAAAGGTTTTGATAAATGGAGAGTTTGCACCTGTGGTTGGAAGAATTTGCATGGATCAGTGTCTTGTAGATGTAACAGACCTTAAAAGCGAAGTAAAAGTTGGTGATGAAGTTGTTTTATTTGGCAAGCAGGGGAATAACGAGATCACTGTAGAAGAGATTGCTTCAATCATGGGGACTATTAACTATGAAGTTGTATGCATTATAGGTAAAAGAATACCAAGAGTTTATTTGAAGGGAGGTAATATACAAAAAGTGCTCAATTATCTTATTTAGGAATATAATAATATAAAAAATAAATAATAAAAGAAAAAACAGTTCGATTTTATGGGGGTATCTTCCTTAAAGCTTAATTGCCAATAATTACAGGTTTCTTAAGACAGGAGTAATATTATTTTAATTTGACCCATGAATATTAGGGAATATATAATGATATATATAATATGAATATTAAAGTTATTGAAATTCATATCCTTTCTATTTATGGCTTTTAACAGTACATACCGCTGCATGGCAGCATATAGCTTTACCAGCCGTAAGTCCAGTAAGTCATTTTAAGATAGGAAACCCGAAAATAAGAATGGGGGGTTATTTTTGTCTGATTTAAAAAAAATATTGGTGAGTCTTCCTGATAATCTTTTAAAAGAAGTTGATGAAATTATTGCTGTTGAGAAAATAAACAGAAGTGAATTCGTCAGGAAAGCAATGAAGCTTTATATAAGAGAGAAAAGAAGAATCGAAATGAGGGATAAAATGAAAAAAGGCTACCAGGAGATGGCTGAGATTAATGCTAAACTGGCAGAGATGTGTTTTGATGCGGACAATGAGCAGCAGCAAAAATATGAAGAAAGTCTCGGGGAGTTGGAAATATAGTGGTAATAAAGCGTGGAGATATTTTTTATGCCGATTTGAGTCCCGTAATCGGGTCTGAACAAGGAGGCGTAAGACCTGTTTTGATTGTCCAGAACGATATAGGCAATAAATATAGTCCTACTGTAATAGCGGCAGCCATAACATCCCAAATTAACAAGGCGAAGCTTCCTACCCATATAGAAATAGGTGCTATGGAATATGGCCTTGCCAAGGATTCGGTTATACTTTTAGAACAGATTAGGACCATTGATAAGATGCGGATTAGAGAAAAAATAGGTCGTTTGGATGAAGAGTTGATGGAGAGGGTAAATGATGCCATCAGCGTTAGTTTTGGTTTGACAGATATATGATTTACAGGGGGTACAAAGGATGAAGAGATCAAAAATATTTAAATATAAATATCCTATATTGTTGGTTGTTATAATGACAAGTTTTTTTACTGTACATATTGTAAGGGCAGTGACTGCTGTTTCGCCTGAACCGGGTTCGGATGGTGATCCTGTTGTCTCACAAAGTTATGTGGATCATAAGATCAGTGAAATAGGTGCGAAGCTGGAAACTGCAAATACAACAATAAGTGATTTGACAAAGAAACTTACTGAAGCCGGTGAGAAAATTAACAAGCTCACTGCAGCAAATGAGACTATAAACAAGCAGCTTAAGGAGATACAGCCTGATTCCTTCAAGTTTCAACCGTTAGAGCTTAAGGCAGGACAAAAGCTTTTGGCAGGGGCAAGTACCGAGATAGTGTTAAGATCTGGCAGTGCAAAGGCCATATCAGGCACATATGGAGGACTTTCAGACATAACGGCCGCACAGAGTGCAGATTTGACTACAGGTGCTCCAATCGCCCTCAACCATTTGCTGCTTGCTTCAAGGGATGATGGAAGAGGAATAACTGCGGTAAAAGGATGCTGGTTAATAGTTAAGGGAACTTATAAGATAGCCGACAAATAGTATATTGATGCCTGTTGTATTTGGAGGGAGAAATATGAAGGATAAGATTATAAGAATCGGCATATTTCTTGTTTGTATGCTGTCTATATATCAGTTTGCGATAAAACCTCTTATGAAAGAGAAGGATATTAACACATCAGACAGCGATATAGGTTGGGCAAAGGACTTTATTACAAGGGAAAAGGACAAGTATGATGTAATTATTTACGGAGAAGAGTCTGAGGGTTTGGCGGCTTCCTTAGCAGCGGCCAGATCAGGGGCTAAAACATTGCTTGTGGCTTCAGGCAGTGATCTAGGGGGACTGCCATGCAGTTCCCTTGATTTTAATTTTGAGCCTTCAAAGGGTACACATGGCGAAGCATTGGTCAGTAAGATATATAATGAAATAGTTACTGAGTTGGGGACTGAGATATCACCAAAAAAGTATAAGGAAGTAATGAAAAGGCTTCTTGAATCTGAGAAGGATCTTTCAATAGTGTTTGATGCAGCTTTGGTATCAATCGCCCTAAATAATAATACTCTATATGGAATTAACCTTAATGTAAACAAAAAAGAGACGAGCTATTTTGGAAAGAGGTTTATTGATGCATCAAAGAATGGTGATTTGCTTATAAAGTGCAATATTCCGTTCACAAAAGGTGCAGATGATGTAAATTTAAAAAATACATACAGGCCTATAGGCATAAATTTCGAAATCTCCAATGTAAAATGGACTGATATAGAAGCACTTACCAGCCATGACAGACTATCAACCCTTAAGGATGTCTTATCCATGTACCAGCCTTTAAATCCAAAGTTTAAGCTTGGTAAAGTAAAATTTCATAATGAAGGCCAGCACAAGGTTATAGTTCAAGGAATAGAAGCATTTGATGTTGATGTTTCAGATGAGAAGGCACTGAAGGATACTTATGTTCTGGCAGTAGCTGAGGCAAAAAACTTTGCAAATTTTTTAAAGGACAGACTCATTTCTTTCCAAAACTCAAAATATGAAAGAACTGCAGACAAGTTTATTATAAATGACTACAGGCATTTTAAAGGCGAGCATACATTAAGTATTAATGAAGCCATGGAAAATACCGATTTTATAGACAAGGTTGCAGTTGCTTCAAATCCTCTAGTGGCTTATTCGTCAGGGGAAATCAAAGAAAAGTATGTAGTGGGCAAACCGGCACTTTTTTCTATACCTCTAGGGTGCTTGATACCAATAGATATTGACAATTTATATATGGTGGGGGATAAGATATCATATTCTTCAATTGTTTCAAGCAGCACAGCAGGCTACAGTACCGGCATGCAAGCAGGGGAATCGGCAGGAGTCGCTGCTGTTTACTCAATTATGAAAAACCAAAGACCAAGGGATTTTATAAATAAAGGGTCAAAAGTCAGCACAGTTAGTGAGCTGAAGGAGTTGATGATAAAGCTGGGGATATATCTTCCCAATATAACAGCTAAGAATCCTAATGTGGAAAGCTGGGCTTATCCATCCATCAGACAACTGAATACGTTAGGAATCATATCTGCCGGAAATAATAATGACTATAAGCTTGATAAGGAGGCAACTCAAAAAGAGTTTGCAGTGCTGCTTCTTAATGGCGTTGCAAGGCTTTCACCGGAAAAATATTCACTTGAGTTTGATGGACGTTTGAGGCCTTACTTAACTGATAATGGACTAACTGTCGACAAGGCATCGGAAATACTTCTTGCTATGAATGGAGAAGCATCCAATACCCTTGAAGCATATATCAAAGCGTGCAAAAAAGGGTTTATAAATAGTTCTATGGCACTAAGAATAAGGGATAAGAAAATTTTAACCATGAATTATGTATATGAACTTAGTGCAGACAATATATCATTGTATACCGGTAAAAGCATTCCGGGAAAATAGTAAAATTATATTCACAAAAACGAAAACCTGTGGTAAAATATAAATTAATAAAGGTAAATTTTATTTTATTTTGTTTTTGTTAATATCATATTAAATTATTAATAAGTCCTACATTGTTTTATAAGTTATATTGAAGTAAGAATAAGTAGTAGTTGATTCCTTTCTTAATGCAGTATCTCAAGTAGTTTCGTGATTTCTTTATTTCAATTATTCCACAATTAAATTGAAGGTGTTATTATTCACTTTTAAATTAAAAATGTTTGAATAGTTTGCTGCAGTAATAACTAACTGTATTCATATCTATTCAATTCATATAAATTTTCTTGGAATTAGATATATTTATTTTGCATTTTTGATTCGTAGACATTAAAGCAGAATGTGTATAAATCAAATAAATGTGGAATAATTATTACTAACTCCATATTGGGGCCTGTATTAAGTCTATTCTCTAAGTCTGGAGGTGAATCATGAGAAGAAGCTTTATACAGAGAAATGATAGAATTACATAAGTATGTACTTAATTGATTGTAAATTTGATTATTATTTGGTGTGGATTGCTATCTAGATAAAGAGTGTTATTAAACACATAAAGAAGTAATGAGAATAGGGGAGTTATAATATGGGAAATGAAGAATTAAATTTGATGCTTGAAAAGCTTACTAAGCTTAGGGATCAGTTAGTTAAATTGAACGAAAAAACTGGTGCTCTTGACAGAGCTAGGGGCATGAGAGAAGAAATATTAAAAGTGGGTTGGAAGGGTATCATGGAAAAATACCACCCAGATGTAAATACCCAAGACCCAGCAGCAAATGAATTGTTTAAAATGTATAAATTTGTTTATGAGGACATGAAGAAAAAAATGATGGATATGTAAGAGCGTGGATATCCTTGTTAATATTTCTAAAGTCAAAAACAGTTGCTAAATAAAAAGTCAAAACTTTTAATTTAGCAACTGTTTTTTATGACCAAGGAATTATGGTGTATGCTTCACCTCAAATTTTCATTCATGCGTTAAATAGGCGTACCTTTGTTACTTTAATAATAAATCTGGGCAAATCCAGCATTCTCTTATATCGCCATGGTTCCTTACATAGTCTGTAAAACCATTCCAAGTGATGTTTCTGAAAGAATTCGGGTGCCCTTTTCGCATTGCCTGAAAGAATGTCAAAACTGCCTCCGACACCTATGCAGACCTTAACATTAAGAAGGTTCTTGTGCTCATGAATCCATATTTCCTGTCTTGGTGCACCGAGGGCTACAAGAAGAATATCTGCCTTGGATGTATTAATTTCTTCAATAATTTCTTTTTCATCGGAACTGTTAAAGTAACCGTTTCTTACACCCACTACTTCTATATTTTTGTAGTTTTCCAACAAATTCTTCTTTGCTTGTTCCGCTATACCTGGTTTGCCTCCGAATAGGAAGAACCTCATAGGGGTATTATCTGTTTCAGCAAACAGATTCTTTATAAGATCAAAGCCTGCAACTCTCTCAGGAAGTCCGAGGCCTAATATTTTTGATGCCATTACTACACCGGCACCATCTGCAACAAGCAAATCGGATTGGCAAAGTATATCTTTAAGATATGGGTTTCTTTGGGCTTCCATCATGATTTCTGCATTGGGTGTATATACAGCATGAAGTTTATCTTTGGATAAAAATGCTGTTACAGTGTTAACGGCCTCTCTCATATTAAGTTTATCAACGGGCACACCTAATATATCAACAGTATTTCTCATAAAAAATCTTACTCCTATATATAAATTCATTCTTCTATCATTGCTTATTGATTATAATAGATCTATTGCTATTTTGGCATTTTCTATTGCCTTTTGCTTAAGGGATTCTGAAACACCAATCAACTGTTTGCTGATTTTTGACTTGTCTTTAAGCACATTTTCAATTATTCCCTTAAGGTTTTCATAGTCAAGATCCTTAACATGTCCTGCAGAAGGCTGATTTATTGACTTCAGGAAGCCTTCCACCTTCGGTTCATATACCAAGCCCACTACCGGAATACCCTGGCAGGCAGCAAAAATAAGTGCATGAAGCCGCATTCCTACAAGGATATCCATCCTGCTTATTATTCCTATTGTTTCAGGAACCGAGTATTTATTTTTTATAATATAAGCATCACCGCTCATCTTAGAGACAATTCTTTCGCATATGGCAAGGTCTGAAGGGTAATGCATGGGTATAAAAACAGGCTTTAAGCCGTGTGTTTTTGATATATAATCTGCGGTATCTGCTACAACACGCTCATATTTCCCCAAACCATGCCATTTTCTGATGGAAAAGCCTATATATGGGCCTGTTGATTCAATACCTTCATTAGAAAGAATTTTATCTATATGCTCTGTGGTAGAAGGTTGTATAGTGGTAGCAGGATCAGCAGTTATTATAACTTTTGGTGAGGTAATAAGTAAATTGTCAATTTCCTGCTTTGAAGGGGAATTTTCTCTTAATGTTATTACATCTGTTTTATTTAATACATATCTGGTGATTCTTCTGTTTATTTTCCTGTTTATTGGGCCAATGCCGTTTGCATACAGCATAACCTTCATATGTCTTTTCTTTGCCATCCAGATCATAAAAAGGTAATACATAAGGGATCTTGTACTGGTGTTATCCTGAATAAGATTACCCCCGCCGTTTATAAATAATTTCCCTGGTTTCATTGACCTAAGTATTCTTAAGAGATTGAACCGAAACATTGAGTCGACATTATACAGGCCTGTTGTCTCATGCGGCTCTCTGGACAATACCATAATTTTAGCGTCTTCTTTTTGTTGAAGCAAATTTTGTGTAATGGCCATAAGCATGGCGTCATCCCCTATGTTTTTAAAACCATAGTACCCTGAAATTATTACGTCAGGATGGGAATGACTTGATTCCCCCTTGGCTTTAAGCACAGATTCATAGATATCCAACTGAGTCTTACACATATTTTTAAGTGAAAATTTTTCACTTGCTTTTAAATAAATCCTGTTCCCCATTTCTTCCCTTAGGTTTTTATCATTGACAAGCTTTAGCAAATACTCCGATAGCTTTATGTGATCTCCAGGATTAAAAAGAAATCCGTTTACACCATGATCAATAAGATCCGGCAGACCCCCAACATTGCTGCTTACGGTGGCTCTCTTTATTCTGGTTCCTTCAAGGATTGAGTATGGGAAGCTTTCGCTTATGGATGTCAAAACATTTATATCAATGCTGTTCATAAACTCGTATGAGTTATTGACAAAGCCTAAAAAAAGTACATTGTCAGATAATCCCAGCGAGTTTACTTTTGATTCAAGAGATTTTCGTTCTTCTCCTTCACCGCCAATTAGAAATTTAACATTAGGATTCTTTTTTACAACCTCCTTGGCGGCATTTATGAATACATTAAGCCCTTTTACAGGAGTTAATCTCACCAAAATACCTATAAGAATATCACTTTCATTAATGGTGATATTGTATTTCCTTGCAAATTCGTTTTTATTATAAGTACCTATATTATCATCAAAATCTATTCCATTATAAACAGTAAATATCTTGTTGGCTAAAAATTTCCTGCTTACCAGCATGTCCTTGAAATTCCTGGAGACAGCCACATAGTAGTCTATAAACCTTAGTGCAATTGTGTTTATAATACCGAATGTAACCCTTTTTACGAAGCTCTGAAGGTAATCAAGCCTATAATCACTATGAACTGTAGTAACTGTAGGAACATTTGTATAGCGACTTACAATCACCGCTATCATGTTTGCTTTTGCCCCATGGGAGTGGGTCATTATAAAATTTTCATTCCGTACAATTGAGATAACTCTCCTTATATCCTTTAATATATTGCCGGATTGAATAACTTCTACATCTATACCCATAGCTTTGGCGTCTTCAGCAAATACACCTTTTCTAAAGCTTATCAGCTTTACATCTATGTGTTTGCTCAATTCTTTTACAAGCGAGAGAACATGGGTTTTTGCTCCACCAACATCCCCGCCGCCTATTAAATGAAGAACTTTCATATTTTATCTCTCCGTTCATTGAGTTAAAACCCGTGTATATTATAGCATACCATATTAAAATAGCAACAACTCTTTGCAGGTAAAAAGTATTATTAGTGTATCATTTTTTGGCATCTGGAAAATAATAAGATTGAATCAGGAATATAAATATATATAGATGTGTATAAAAATGTATATATGAAACATGGGTGCTGAATTATGAAAAAACTATTATCAAATATGAAAAACAATGATTTTTGGAGAAACAGCTTTTTGGTTGTTGTGGGTTCGTTTATTACGGCAGCTTCAATAAACGTGTTTATGGTACCCTATAAGATTGCTCCCGGAGGAGTTAGTGGTATAGCCACAGTCATATATTATTTAAGCTATCAGAAGCTTCCGGTAGGAGCTATTATGCTGATTTTAAATATCCCGTTATTTATTTTGGGGATTAAATTTATAGGCAGAAAGTTCATTTTAAGAACACTTTTCAGCACAATACTCCTCTCTGTTTTCATTGATTTCCTGGAGCCTTATACAAAGTATTTTGTGGAGAATTACTTGGTTAAACTTGAGCCTACTCCATCGGTTCCAGACCTGTTTTTGTACAGCATATTCGGTGGCTTTTTGATGGGGCTTGGCTTGGGGATGGTTTTCAAGGCTGGTGCTACTACAGGGGGAAGCGACCTTGCGGCAAGAATAGCAAACCATTTTATATCCAACCTCACTATGGGGCAGCTTATATTGATTATCGATACAGCTATAATCATATGTGCTACCATTGCATTTAATAGTTTTCACCTGGGAATGTATGCTATAATAACACTTTATATATCCTCCAAAGTAATTGATGCGGTCCTGGAAGGAGTTAATTTTGCAAAATCTGTTCTAATTATATCCGATAAATCTGATGAAATTGCTTTAAGTATAATGGATATCATGGATAGAGGGGTAACGGCACTAAAGGGTGTAGGGATGTATACCGGAAAGGAAAAGAATGTACTGTTGTGTATTCTACATAGAGGTCAGCTTCAACAGCTAAAGGAAATGGTCATGGAAATAGACGGTAATTCATTTATAATTCTTACTGACATCAGAGAGGTTTTAGGTGAAGGATTTAAGACCTATGAAGGCAAATAATTGGAGGTAATATTTTAATCATTAGCCATTATTACTCTGGACTAATTACTTTTGCTATAGTATACTTTTTAATGATGATTTATTTATAAGCTTATTTCTGATTTTTATTCTAATATAAGGAGTTGTAGTGATGGATAGCAAGAAGATTAAAGAATTAAAACGTTACGCTACAATAATCCGCAAGGATATTATTGAGCAGGTTTACAGTGCATCCTCAGGACATCCTGGAGGATCTATGTCTTGTGCTGATATTATGTCAGTACTTTATTTTAACGAAATGAGGGTTGATCCCAAGAATCCTCAATGGGAGGACAGGGACCGTTTTGTTTTGTCAAAGGGCCATTGTTCGCCGGCATTGTATGGTGCTCTGGCACAAAAAGGATTTTTTCCGAGAGAAGATTTACATACCTTTAGAAAAGTAGATAGCTATCTTGAGGGACATCCAAGTATGAAGTCTGTGCCTGGAGTTGATATGTCAACCGGTTCATTAGGGCAGGGAATATCAGCTGCAGTTGGAATGGCTTTAGCAGGCAAGCTTGATGGAAAAGATTATAGAGTTTATTCGATTTTAGGAGACGGTGAGATTCAGGAAGGCCAAGTATGGGAAGCACTTATGTGTGCAGCACATTACAAGCTGGATAACCTTACTGTTTTCCTTGATCACAATGGTCTCCAAATAGATGGTAAAATTACCGATGTTCTTTCACCTGAACCAGTTAAGGATAAGTTCGAAGCTTTTGGCTTCAAAGTGATTGCAATAGACGGCCATGATTATGAGCAGATTATCCATGCAATTGATGAAGCTAAAAAGACAAAAGGCCAACCGGTTATGGTGGTTGCTGAAACAGTAAAAGGTAAAGGCGTATCCTTTATGGAAAATAAAGCAGGATGGCATGGCACAGCTCCAAATAAAGAGCAAAGAGATGCGGCAATAGCAGAGCTGGATGAGTTTTTGGCTAAATTGGAGGTGGAATAACCATGGAGAATAAGAAGATAGCTACAAGAGAAGCGTATGGAAGTGCGTTGTTAGAATTTGGCGGTGATTCCAAAATAGTAGTTTTGGATGCGGATTTATCAAAATCAACTAAAACTGATTTGTTTAAAAATAAATATCCTGAAAGATTTATAAATATGGGTATTGCAGAAGGCAATATGATGGCTACAGCAGCAGGTATATCTACCTGCAATAAAACTGTTTTTGCCAGCACTTTTGCAATGTTTGCTTCAGGCAGGGCATTTGAGCAGGTTAGAAACTCAATATGCTACCCTGCACTGAATGTTAAAATAGGTGCTACACATGCGGGTATTACAGTAGGTGAAGACGGTGCGTCCCACCAAACCATAGAGGATATTGCTCTTATGAGGGCTCTACCCAATATGACTGTTATAAGTCCTGCAGATGCTGTAGAGACAAGAGCTGCAGTAAAGGCTGCAATAGAAACCAAAGGACCGTTTTATCTGAGATTGGGAAGGCTTGCTTGTCCTGTAATTTTCGACGAGAACGATTATAAGTTTGAATTGGGCAAGGGTATTGAAATAGCCAGTGGAAATGATTTAACCATAATAAGCACAGGTTATATGGTTCATCTTTCATTGGAAGCAAGCAAACTTTTGGAAAACGAAGGAATCAAGGCTAGAGTTATAAACATCCATACCATAAAACCAATTGACAGAGATATAATAGTAAAGGCAGCAAAGGAAACTGGAGCTATACTTACTGTTGAAGAGCACAGCATTATCGGCGGTCTTGGCAGTGCTGTTGCTGAGGTTGTGGTAGAAAACTGTCCTGTAGCTATGAAGAGGATAGGAGTTAACGACAAGTTCGGTAAATCCGGTAAACCTGATGCATTGCTTGAGAAATACGGTCTTACTAAAGAGGCTATAGTTTCAGGTGCAAAAGAACTGCTTGGTTCTAAAAAGAAATAATCTTAGTACATTAATATTAAAAAGCATTTATCTTTAGAAAATTTTACTGCAAAATTACAACATGCAGTAAAATTTTTTTATGTCTAGGAAACAATTGTTAATCATTTCTTAACTAATATGTAACTTATTGCTCCCCCAAATCTATTATAATAGAAAAGAGACTATTAACGCCTTTAATATAGATACTTGGAGATGGTAAATATGAGATCTATATATGAGGAGCCTAAAAAAAGGCTGAAACTTAGGATTTATCTAGGTAAGAGGTATTATATATTTCTTAGATCCTGCCAATGGTATTTAGGGGGAAACAAGTTTGCAAATTCCTTTTCATATAGCAGCTTGGCATATAGGGCCTTTGGGCATAAAACACTTTTGATAAGAAAGCTTTCCGGTGTGGATATAAGCTTGCAATATAATAAGGTTATTAATCTTAGAATAGCTTCAAAAAGAATAGATGGATTAATTATAAAAAGAGGCCAGATATTTTCTTTTTGGAAACTTATAGGGAAGCCGTCTGCTAGAAAAGGCTATTTGAAAGGCCTTATACTAAATCCTGATGGAAGTTTTGGAGAAGGTACTGGAGGAGGCCTATGCCAGTTATCCAACATAATATATTGGATAACCTTACATACGCCACTTACTGTAATTCAGAGATACAGACACAGCCATGATATTTTTCCTGATACAGGTAGAACACAGCCATTTGGCAGTGGTGCAACCTGCGTGTACAATTATATCGATCTTCAGATTCTTAATGAAACAGATGCCGACTATCAACTGAAATTAAATATTGACGATGAGTTCCTCCACGCAGAGTGGAGGACTGAAAAGCCGCAAAACATTTCTTATGAAGTATACGAGAAGGATCATAGTATAAAAAGTACATATTGGGGCGGATATATAAGGCACAATACCATTTATAGAAGGATTTATAATGAAAGCGGAATTTTGATGGATGATGAGTTTATTACAGAAAACAATGCGATAATGATGTATTCACCGTTGCTTTCTGATTAAACCCGGGATTTTTGACGTAGTCGGGAAGAATAGTGCTTTACAACAAAAGTTTAATAGATTTAATACTTTTAATATGGTTTGCTTAAATGGAGGAATTATTATGCTGATACAATGGAGAAGCAGTTTGCCAAAATTCATTTTGACAGTTACACTATCCCTCTCTTTACTGGCATCATGCGGTAAGATAGAGGAAGAGCCATATAATAAACCAGTAGTTGAGACAAATTCCTTGCAGAAGGACAGCTCAACAGCAAGGGTTGATCCTTCAAAGAAGCTGCTTTTTAAGACATTTGAAGAATTGGCAGCAGCTAATGATGAACATACGTTGGAGATACGGAAAAAAGGCTATGACAAAGCTTATAAGGCATCAGACATATTAATATATACTATTTTGGACATGCTGCAAAAATCTGAGAAGCTTGATACTGTAGCTATTGATAACCCTGGCTTTGATTACAATAAATATGACTATAGTTTGGAGTTTGCGGGGGCAAACCAGATTTTGCTGTCTGTTGAAGATAATACTTTTTATATGAAAGAAGATGGGAACATCTATAAGCTTTGGGGTGACAGCAGTGCTTTTTGGAAAAGCTTATCTATTGATGAGGCAGAATATGCAATTGATTTGCCGGATGAAATTCAGGACAGCATGAAAAAGGCCTACAGGCATGATGCTGATGGTGACGGAACAGCAGATGATGTGGTGCTTTCATTTTATAAAGCACGGACAAAAGATTCAAATGGACAGCTTAAGCTAAAAGTCGGTTTAAGTGAAGTGAATGTTGAGGATGAGATTGGGTGGGTAAGTGAGCCTTACCATATAATGTATGACACACCAACTGTTGAATTTATACCCTCAAATAAGGGTTCCATAATTGCCATATCATACTCTTGGATGACAAATGGTGTTGGAATGACCGGAGAAATAAAAGCCTATGAATATAGAGATAAAAAGCTTAGGGAGCTTAAGGTGGATTTACCTGATATGGACTTCAGATACGAAAAAGGCGGAAAAGTAAAAATCGGCTTTCCACAGATTAACAAAGAGCTAACAGCTGTGAGTTCGAAAGAGGATGTAGAGTCTGTTGAGAAGGATAGTAAACTTCAAATAGAAAAAGTTCTGAAAGATAAAGAAGGATTTTACCCTCATATATACAGATATATTTGCAAGGACTTTAACGGGGATGGGAAAGCGGAGCTATGCTCTCAAAGCCTCATAAGGTTTCAGACCCCGTCAACTATGAGTCTGGGTTATCTATATACTATTTACAAATATGATAATGGAGGGATAATTCCTGAAAGTGTAAAACTTCTGCCGCCATATGACGAAAAAGATAAAATGAGAATGATAAAAAATGATGTAGTTGAAAATTTGTTTAGTTTAGGCTTTCTGGATTTTGCTAAAATAGAGGATAAGGAACTGTGGAGCAATATGGAAAGCCAATATGGAAAATCGGATTTCGAAAAGGCCATAACCGAGCTATTTGAAGAAGGATATATAAAGAAAAATAATGATAAAATATTTTTAAATTTGTAGTTATTAAGTATGTAATAATTATCAAGTATATAACTGCTAAATATTTAGTCCTTTAAGTATTTGAACTGTACTTTACCGATATCCTTTGGTATTTCATCAGTTGCAATTACCTGATCAGGAACCTTGTATGCAGAGAGCTTTCCCTGACAAAACTTCATAAGATTTCCCCTTGTTATGGAGCATCCTTTTTTGGGCTGAATATAAGCCACAATCATTTCACCAATAACAGGGTGTTTTTCTCCAACTATTGCAATGGCTTCTATATCGGGGTGAGTCAGAAGAAATCCTTCTATTTCTTCAGGGCACACAAGATTGGAGCCTCTTTTTATTATTCTTTTAGCCCTGCCGGTAAAGCGTACTCTTCCGTCAGAAAGCTTCAATCCCAAATCCCCTGTATTAAACCACTTAAGGCCATCAAACCACTTGAGCTTAAGTGACGTTTCCAGTTCATTTTTATAATACTCCATGAACAAAGCATCCGTATGAATAAATATGGTTCCTATCTGGCCTTCCTGAACCTCATTTTCTTTGTCATTTAAAATTTTTAGCTTTGTGAAGCTAAGTGGCTGAAAATCACTGGGATCAGTACCTTTATCGTACATAGAGTCCCATATAACCATGGTTCCGGTTTCTGAAGAACCAATAACATTGATAACCCTTATGTCAAGTTTTTCATAAAAGGCTTTTGCAATTTCCATCGGCAGTACTTCGCCTGCAAAATAACAAATACGGACATTTGACAGATCATAAGTGTAAAACTCGGGGGAAGACAATAGAATTTTAGCTAGGGTAGAGGTAAGCTGTATTACAGTAACTTTCTTCTCAACTATAAGGTTTAAGAACATAAGTGGATCGAATAAAGGCTGGTACATTACCGTTCCGCCTTTTAAAATCATTTGAAGTCCCATGCCGAAACCACCCTGGTGATAAAGAGGCATGCCTAGAAGCATGGTGTCTGTGTAGTTAAATCCAAGATAATCGGCCATATCAAGCTGCGATTTATAAAAGCCAACATGAGGCACCACGATTACCTTAGGGTTTCCTGTACTGCCCGATGTACAGGCAAGCATTAGTGCGTGATTATCATCAGGCGGGTATATGGTGTCTGAATATACGGTATCGGCATATGCAATGAAGCTTGCAAAAGACATGGTACCATCTTCTTTAATATCCTGATCAATACTAATTATTGTTTTAAGAGATTTAATTTCAAGGCGTGCTTTTTGTAAGTTTTTTATAATATTATTTGCTCTGTATGATGAGGCAGCAAAACATACCTCTATATCCATAAGATTCATAAGCCTGGTCATTTCCCACTGACCTATTTGAGGATCTAATGGCACTGGCCGGGCACCAATTTTTACTGCAGCCCAAAATATTTTATACCACATAACAGAGTTGGGTATAATAATACCAAGTTTTTGGTTTGGTGAAATTCCAAAGTTTCGGAGGGCATTGGCAATGGTATCAACATCTTTTATAAACGCCCTATGAGTAACTTCCTCGTTATCAATGACAATTAAGGGCTTGTCAGTATATAAACGGGAATTGTCTCTTATAATTGAGTATATATTTTTGTTTGTGTTTTGTTCCATTATTAGATTCTCCATTAATCATAACTTTTTTACCGAACAGACCGGTGTGCCGTTAATAAAACGCCACGCATGAACACCAGATACTTCAAAGAAATTTATATATATTCTCGATGGAACTATTGCAGCAGCTTTACTTAAGATATCTGCCATTCCAATACAAAGCTCCTTTGAAATAACAAGATTTAGCCCGGATATGAATTTGAAGTCTATAAAGGCTGCATGATCATAGCTGTTAAACATAATTATATCACAATAAGAATATTGTACCATAATATCTTCTAACGGTTTATTCATAATATCTGAAACCAGTTTTTGCGACTATATATTTTATCGTGTATAAGCTGAATTTAATTAATAATAAATCTTAGATATGTAAATAAATGTAGGGGTATATTGACATTAAATTGCTGAATATGGTATAATTTAGCACCGGATCTCGTTGATTTTATTGTTTACAAAAAATATTTTTGAGCAAACTAAATGGTAATGTATTGTAAAAAAGTAATCATACTATGCTTTTTATATAGTAAACAATAGAAAAGGAGAAAGGGAGCAATCCCCACAAATGTTATATGAGTGCTATAAATATATGGAACAAGAAGATATTAGTTATAGTGCCTGCATTTAATGAAGAAAAAAGCATTCCAAAAGTCATAAGCAGCTTATATGAATCAGGCCATGATGTTGATTTGGTAGTTGTTGATGACGGCTCATATGATAACACATCCAAAATCGTAGAGGAAAGTGGTGTGAAGGTTCTAAAGCTACCTTATAACCTTGGCATAGGAGGAGCAGTTCAGACTGGGTATCTTTATGCAAAGGTTAATAATTATGATATTGCAATTCAATTAGATGGGGATGGCCAGCATGATCCTGCCTATATAGGGGATCTTATAGCCCCGCTGGTGGAAGGTCGTGCCGATATGGTCATAGGTTCTAGATATGTTAAGAAAACCAGTTATAACTCAAAATTATCAAGGCGTATAGGTATGATGTTTTTTTCGAGCCTTGTCACATTGCTAACTGGAAATCCTATAAAAGACACTACATCAGGATTTAGGGCTGTCAATCGCAGAATTCTGGAGTATTTTGCTGACAATTATCCTTCCGACTACCCTGAGGTAGATGTATTGGTAAGGCTGCATAAAAAGAAATTTAAAGTTATTGAGATTCCCGTAGAAATGAAAGAACGGCAAGGAGGGACTTCTTCCATAACCCCGCTTAAATCTGCATATTATATGATTAAGGTAAGTATAGTTCTCTTAATTAATTCTATCAGGTCGGGTGCTTTATCATGATAATAAATATTTATTTGCTTTCCATAATTTTTAGTGTTATATTTTTAGTAATTGTTGTTGAGCTTGTGAGAAAAAATAAGCTGTCGGACAAGTATTCATTGCTCTGGATTTTGTTTGGACTTACAATTTTGCTGCTGTCTATATCACCTGTATTTATAGAGAAGATATCAGCTCTAATAAATATTAAATATGCACCTTCAGTACTGTTTGTATTTGGGTTGCTTTTTTTGATTGTATATTCGCTTCAAATTACAATAGTACTGTCAAATCAATCAAAAAAAATAATTCGTTTAACTCAGGAAATAACTCTGATAAAAGAAAAGTTGGAGGTAGAAGGCAAGGTCCGGGATTCCCAAAGTAATCTTGTATCAAGTAATGACCAGGCTGATAACGAGGCGGTATAGCATAATGAATTACATAACGAGAATTACTGATAAAGCAAAAAATCTATACATAAAGAGAACCAGGCTTATAATTGCGTCATGCCTGCTTGTGATTTTTTTAGCTGCACTTTTTTTCAGGCTTTATTATGTCTTCACTATAAATCATCCACCCCTAAAAAATGATTCATACAACTATGATGTTATGGCAAGAAACTTTCTCGATAACGGTTATCTAGGTTATACAGACAGTTATTCATTACATCGTCCGGCATTGGTACCGAATGCAACCATAACTCCAGGATACCCATTGTTTCTAAGTGCAATATATTACATTTGGGGGTATAAGAGTGGGAGCCCGCTTGATGCTGTAAGAATAGTTCAAGCTATCCTTGGTGCATTGACATGCCTTTTAATGTACCTTTTAGGAAAGCGTATAAAGAACAGGATTGTTGGGTTTGTTTCAGCAATATTTTATGCCGTATATCCCAGCTTTATTTGGGCTGCAACATTGATTTTAACCGAAACTCTGTATAATTTCTTATTTGTACTTTACCTGTACATACAGTTCATACTTCTTGAAAATATTAAGTCGAGGAAGAATGCAGTGTTATGCGGATTTGTTTTTTCCGCTGCTGTAATGGTAAGACCTACTGCACTACCCTTAATTGTAGTACCATTTATATATAAGTATTTTATGGATAGGAAAACAAGTGTATTAAAGTCATTGTTTTTTACATGTGCAGGTGTGCTTATTCTTATGATTCCGTGGTGGGTAAGAAATTTTATTAGCCTTAACAAGTTTGTGTTTCTGGCAACACAGACCGGTAATCCTCTCATCGCGGGAACATTTCCATATTTTCATAATGTAGATCTATCAAAATATAATGTGGACAATCAGCTTAAAGCAGGCCTGGGTTATATAATAGAAGGATTCAAGAATGAGCCGCTGCTTTATCTAAAGTGGTTTACAATAGGCAAATTTACATTCTTATTTAAATCCCAATGGCTCTATCCTCCTGAGGGAGTTTCTGTATTTAAAAGTCTGGAAATGTTACATAGCTTTATCATTTCTTTTGGGTGGTTTGGAGTTATGCTTTCATTTATTAAAAGAAAATATATGTTGATTTCCATTTTTATAATTATGATGACGGCTTTGCAGCTTCTCTTTGTTCCGGAGGCAAGATATGCACATTCAATAATGCCTTTATTGATTATTCTCACAGCAGGCATTATAGATGATTTAACAAGAAGCACTTCCTAAGATGAAAATAAGCTTATCTAAAATGACTAAAATATTACCAAGGTATGATTAAATAAAATTCCTGCCAAATTGTAATAAAGCCTCATCTTATCACATATTGAATAATGAGGTGAGATATCTATGGTTATTATTAAAGTTAAAACAAGATATATAGGGATATTTTTTGCTTTTATTATGTTATGTTCTATTGGGACCATCCTATACAAGCACAAAGAGGATATAAATGTGGATAACAAATTTAAAGCCATAAGTTCCAATGTTGGTGAACTTGGCAGAGACAATCTTGTATCCTTTTTGGCATCTTCAGACTCTTCTAATGTACATAAAATCATTGAGATCTTTGATATTGCCAAGGGAGAAGTAATAAGGGAGATTGAAGCGAATACTATAATTCAGAATAAAGCGGAGTTGTATTTAACAAATATTACTGGAATGTATGATAAAGTTAAGGCTATTCCTGAAAAAGGTTATATTGCTAGAGTACCCTTTGAACCGTCTGCGAAAGTAAATAATAAATGGCTAAACTTCGATGGAATAAATTCAATGGACCAAATGTTTATAATATTTCCGGAAAATGGGGAGGCATACCTATTGGTTTTGGATGAAAAGTTCAGACCGCTATTTTATAATTTTGAAAGTGATACAAGCGAATTAATGGATCTGATTAATACTATTTAATGCCATAAGGTAATATTGTGATTAATTGTAAGTAGTGGTATTATATATATAACATGGTAATAGTTAAAGAGTTTACTTAAAGTGGAGGTACATATGAAGAAAAAAATTAGTATTATTGTATTGTTAATCATGTTGTCATCATCAATTATGTCCAGTGCTTGTGTACATAACATGCCCATTGATAAAAAGGAGAGTGTCGGCATAACTGACAAGGGAAATTATTTTGAAGTAAATATTGATGTTAAAAGATGCAAAACACATTGGAAGGTGGGAGAAGAATATGCAAGAAAAATTCTTAAGGCGGTTCCCGATTATGAAAGATTAGTTGATTCCTATTTAGCAGAATGTTCAGGCTCTGACAGTACATATCAACTTTACATTAAGAGAGTCAATGATATTAAAACTCAAATCCCAATTGATTACATTAATGAAATAGAGGGCATGGCATCTATATTTTCAGGTAAGGCTGAAGATGTTAGTGGAGATGGAAAACTCTCGTTACAGGAAATATATATGTTGAATTTATTTCCAGACGTAGCAAGATCTACTCAATGTTCTGCCCTTGCGGTATATGGAGAGAGATCCGTTTCTAAAAAAACTATAGCTGAAAGGATACTGGATTGGTATCAGGGTTCGCAAAATCAATTAGCAAAATTACAAGCAGTAATAACCTTTAAAAATGATAAAAAATCTATATGTTCTATTGGATATTTAGGTTTTATGGGCGTTATTTCAGGGTTTAACAATGATAGGGTGTTTGCCGCTATATTGGATTCAAGAACAGGACAACCTTATTCTTCCGAATCAAAGAACTCTTATCCCATGGATTTAAGATATTCACTGGAAAATTATAAAACAATCGATGGTGTTGCCAACTATTTAAAGGCAGCTAAAAGAGCTTACAGCATAGGGCATCTGATTTTTCTATGTGACCCAAAAACTGCTGGAGTCTTGGAGAATAATATGAGTACAGATGTTAATAGTTTACGGGATGTCAGGAGAGAAAATTCACCTTTGAATGACGGGATTGAATGGGGTATAGATAATTCATTGGGAGTTGTTAATTCCTTTATGCTTATAGGAAACTATGACAATCATTCATCTGAGACAGGTAATGTCTTAAGGTGGGATAGTATGAAAAATCAGTTATTGTCAAAAGGCGATGAAGTAACACTTGATGAATTAAAAGAGATTGCTTCATATTATACCGGCAGTACTGTAGGAACACAGGCAGAGGGGTGTCTTTACAATGTGAGGACACAACAAATCATTGTATATGAACCAAGTACCAACCACCTGGAGGTTTTCTTCAGACCTGAAGATGGAGTTTTGCCTCAGGTACCGGAGTTTGAAAGGGTAAAAGTTAAATTTTAGGGAATATAAATTGTTTGTGTTGAAAATTTTTTTGAACGATTATAGTATATATGGATGATAAGAGAGGGGGGGGAGCAACATCAATGGGTAAATGTAATTTTAAAGTGAGTATAGATCCCATACAGGTATTGAGCATGGTTAGGGATAACGAAAATGCTGACTTGGTGCATGAAGAATTAAATGACTTGGGTGATGGACAATTCATTGGAACTCTGGTTTTTGAGAAATATTTCATGCGAGTAAGCAACAGAGTGGCTCTTGTGGTTATTGCTGATAACCTTAAGGGAGTTACCGATGTAAGGGCGATTGCAACGGGAAGCTCCCAGGGGTGGCTTTTTAATTTCGATTGGGGTGCTGCAGATGATTTTGCCAATAGTGTTAGGACAATATTGCATAAATACATTATCGGCGAATACTAAATAATTTCCAAAGCTATTTGCATATTCTGCACTATCAAATTCGAAACTTTTTGTGGGATAATTTATGATGGCTATGTATACTGAATATGACGCTCTTGTAATTGATAAAGATGCTGTAATAAAATATCTTACAAATTTCAATATTAAGGGTTCTACTGTTAATGGGTTTGAATTATGAAATGCATTTATTAGAGGTGTTACATGGAAAGTTGGGTTGAACTTGATGATATAGAATATCGTAAGGTATGGGATAAGTTTTACTTGTATTTATGGTGTGGCGGCAAACAAATGAAATTTAAGCATCTTTACTTATACTAAAAGTGTCGGGGGCAATATGAAAATTTGTTAATGAATATATGTGTTGAAAAGAAATATTAATTTATGGAGAGATTACTGTGAAGGAAATCATACATATTTGTTTTAGTGAGAGTGCGGCTGGAACCATAAAACATGCTATAAAAAAAGGTCTTATCGAGGGTAAAAAAGTTATACATCTTTTAGATGACCTGGCTAATGGGCCAATTAATGATTTTGATAATGTTAACAAGCGGATTGACTGGTGCAGGACGGTTTTCTCTGCAAATAACCATTGTATGATTGATGATATAAGAGATAACTATGACTATCTGTATAAAGAAGTTTCAAGTATAAGTGACCAGAGTATTTATATCTGGTATGCAGAAAGCGGAAAAGAGACGAGCGGACTATTATACTTGTTATCTCTTCTTAAAGAAAAAATTGAAAACGTATTTACAATCAATGTATCTGGAAAAATCTACGAAGGAAATACTATTATTGAGTTTAGCAGTGTGGGAGATATAATGCCCGAAAGGCTGGAGTGGTTTATTGGAAAGAGGCAGAAAATAGATAGAGTAGTGTATTGTGCTCAAATGGATTTATGGGTGAGACTTCAGAAAGATAACGCAGATTTGAGGGTTGTAAATAATAAGGAAATTGTCAGTGTCGAGGTTTCGTATTATGATGAAATGATATTGTATTATACAAATAAGCAGTTTTCAAAATGTATAAGAACAGTAGGAGAATGTATTGGAAGGTGTGATAGTTTTATATCTGACATCTTTTTATTCTGGAGGATATTAGAACTCATTAAAGATGGTAGAATCGAGTATAAAGGGAACTTGGGTATTATTAGGGATATGGAAATAAGAAAACTTAACTGAAATTATAGGTTGGAGATAAATTCTTGTTTTTATATTTGAGGAAATACTAAGGCGGGACGATGGAATTAACTTTTATGAGAGTGTTTATGCTGATAATGATTTAGTATATAATTATAGTAGTAAAAACGATGAGCAAGAAGAGTAAATGCAGGTTGAAATCACAGAGAGTCGCCAAAGGTGGGAATGCGATATGGATGCTTGTATTGAATGGACTTGTGAGTGCAACCTGAAATATAGTAGGAGTTGTCGGGAAACGCACCCGTTATCAAAGCGTCATGTATGTTTGTACATGTAATTAAGCGAGCATTTTGCTAATTTAGGTGGTACCGCAGGAGAATTACCTCTTGTCCTATTTCAGGATAAGAGGTTTTTTAGTTTCTTGATTTTTGTAGGAGGTGGTGGGATATGGAAGACGGTTGGTGGTGGTTCACTTATTTACGCATTAATATTAAAAATAAATTAAATTGGAGTGATTTTTGTGAACGAGAAAAAAAGAATTTTGACTGGGGAAAGACCAACAGGCAGACTCCATATTGGACACTACGTCGGGAGTTTGGCAAACAGAGTAAAATTGCAATATGAGTATGATACATTTATTACTATTGCTGATATTCAAGCATTGACAACCCATTTTGAAAAACCTGAAGTATTACAAAAGGCAGTATATGATGTTGTTCTTGATAATCTTTCAGTTGGCATTGACCCAGAGGTGTCAACACTTTTTGTGCAATCACAAATACCGCAAATTGCTGAATTGACAATATTTTATTCAATGCTTATTACGGTTAATGTGCTAAGACATAACCCTACAATTAAAACAGAAGCCATACAATATGGATATAAGGATTTATCATATTGGTTTCTGGGCTATCCAGTTAGTCAGGCAGCAGATATAACGTTTTGTAAAGCAAATTTAATACCAGTAGGTGAAGACCAGATTCCACATATAGAAGTTGCACGAAAACTTGTAAAGCGGTTTAATGCCCTTTATAAGCCTGTTCTAATTGAACCCGAAGTATTGTTAGGAGATTGTCCACGATTAATTGGTCTTGATGGAAATGCTAAAATGGGTAAAAGCCTAAATAATGCAATTTACCTCTCTGACCCAGAGGAAGAGATAAACAACAAAGTAAAATCTGCTATTACAGACCCTGGTAACTATATTTTGGGTTGTTTTAATTAATTACTATGTTTTTGGACAAAATACTGCTATTAAGCAAAATGTTCAAATATCTTGTTGTGGCTATGCCTATAAAAGACCCTTAAGTAATATTAAGAAAAGAAGGATAGATAATGAGATTTGTAGAGACAGAAATAACAGAACTTGAGTTAAGACTTTTTATTAAAGACATTATTAGGATTTATGAAATGTTTTTTCAACCCCAAGGTCCAAAAGGTGTAGTTTTTTCAGATTCCGATGTTGATAATATAATTGCTTCAGGAGATTTTGAAATCATATATAAGAATATAGATTCTCAACTAATTGAGGTAGGTGTATACATGAAAAATGAGTTAAAAGAAAGGTTTACTACCACTATTATGGATGAGATGGCAACAGCGTGTGCTTATATGGGTACTGCCCTTTTCTCCAGACTTAACAAAACTCAAATATCAGATGTAAATTTTAGAGATAAAAAGAGCACTGATATAAAATTCATTAAAATAGATTCACTATGGAAGATAACAATTGATATTATCATGAAATAAGTTAATGGAAGTTTTAAAGTGAAGTAGATTATGTATTAAAAAGTTAAAAAGTAAAAAACTATTTATAGAATTTAGTTAAAAAATCATTTATATGATATAAAATAGACAAAATCTTTTGCAATTAGGAGAAATTTGATATTTAATGAAAAATGATAAATTTTTAATGGCAGGTATAATTGGTACATTATCAACACTGATGGCCGAAATTGTTACACAAATTTGTAAAATATTGGGGTTTGCCGAATATAGCGATTACGAGTTAAGCAGCCTATTTGTTACAGCAAATAAACCTTCTTGGTTAATGGGATTAGTTGTACAGGGAATGGTTGGTTCTGTAGTTTCTATTTTACTCTATTATTTACTTAAAAGGGTAGGACACGAACATATTTTAATAAAATCAACAGTAAGCGGTATAGTTGCATGGTTAGGATTTGAGATAATATTTGGTGTACTTATTAAGGATAATACATTTTCTATAAGACCAATGAGTGGTTACTATTCTCACTTAATTGGTGCAATTATTTTTGGATTGACTGTAGGCATATTGCAGAAAAGGTATTTGTTTGCAGAGCGTGTGATGGAGCAGCACTCTTAACCAATTTAACATTTTGTCTATACAAGCAAAGACTATATTTTTGTGATAGTAAACTTGTTTGACAGATGTATGGATAAAATATATTGAGGGGAAGAAAATGAATTATATTTTGATAAGGATTATATCAGTTTCTATATTTTTAGTAACTGCATATAAATGGGGAGACTGTAAGAATTGGAAGAAATACTATCCTACAATGTGCTTTGTTGGTATGGCTGATTTAATTTATGTTGCTATTTTTAATGATAAGCCTTTGTGGGATTTTCCAACTAATTTTTTAATATCCCCACTTGATGAACTGCTATTAATATTTGGTTGTTTCTTTCCGACTGTATTAGTATTCTTATCTCGTTATCCTAAAAAATTATTAAATCAAATTGCATATAATAGTATGTGGATAGGAATTTATATGGCTTTAGAACTTATTAACCTCAATTTAGAGACAATAAAGTATTACAATGGATGGAATATTTGGTGGTCACTCTTGCATAATACTATCCAGTTCCCATTGATTGCTCTGCACAATAAGAACCCCATAGTTGCATGGATTATAGCACTTGTTTATCTTGTGATTTGCATGAAATCATTTAATGTTCCTTTTTTGGTAAATTTATAATTATTTAATATCAATAGAGAGAGTCTATAAAGGAGTATCCACATTTATCTATTCAATCCTAATCATAAACCCTTAAATCCTCATTCCTGAATATACATGACCGTTCCTCCATAACATGAGCCCCTGGGTATTGGCTATTCACCGTATCATAACCGGAGAGAATGGCTACCGAAACATATTAAATAAGAAAAAGTCATACAAAAAACAGGCTTGGTTCAGCCTGTTTCGTGTGGTTAGTGGTTAGAATATTTTGTCATAACCATTCTCTGTAAGTACATTATTTAATGCTTTGTTTATTACTTCCATTTTTTCATCCGTATTAACTTCATTTTTTTTCAGCATTTGTATAAGGTCTTTCCGCATAGAAATTATACGTTCGGTAGTTATCTTTTTCAACTTAAGAAGTACTTCCATAGCGATAATTGTTCCTTCTAAGAACTCGCTAAAGCATTCATCTTTATATGCCTGTGTGTATTTCATCAAATCAATCCCTTCTTTATTTATTGAATCCAATTTTATTCAAAGATAAATCAGGATTTCAAATAAATATTTTAATAGGTTATATTGCATATTTCACTTGTGATGTTTCCCTTCATAATTTCATATATTTATGATAGGAAGAGAGGCTGGTGACATGGTTATTTCACTAAAACGGTTTAGAATACCTATAATTGGACTTCTTATAATTGCAATAGTTTTTGTTTCTATATGGATGGTACTTGAGAATAAAAAGGTCCAGACAGTAATGGGAGGATTTGTTCATAAAGATGATAGGAATCAAGAGGAAGTACAGACTGCATTTAATGTATATGATAAAGATGATATTTCCGAACGATTCCAGCGTCCGTCCAAACAGCCCGCATTTAGATTAAAATATGCTGCAAAGGACTTTATTAATAAATCGGAACAAACACCTCAAATTCAAACTGTCTTTCAGACCCAAGAAGATGTAATCCAAGCCTACTATGCAATACTGAAAGATGCGTCAAATATGGCTGGATATTATGGTAGAAATTGAAGTTATAACTGGTCCGCCGTATAAAGGAGAAGGCGATAATAAATCACAGCCAGGATATTTTGCTTATTATTACGGGCTTATAACAACTGAAAATACACCTTCGGAAGGTTGGAAAATCAAATCCATAGACTATGTTCCTGAAGATTTTCTATGTCATCCATTACATCATTGGGATTATGATGCCGAATCACTTGTGGGAACGGTTTATAATAATTGGTACGGTTTGATTGATGAAATAGACAAGATTGAAAAGGATGATTCAATAATACGTGTGTATGCGGTCGGAGGCGGTAATAAGTACAGGTTTGATTTTGTCAGGATTACCAATGGAGATGATGTTCTCTTACATGAATATACCCAGCAGAAGGAGCAATGGGTGGAAGTGAATCTACTTAAGCAAGAACATCAAGTCTATAAATTCTCCATTTTGAACCCTAACTTGGCGAACCATAAGGAATGATTTTATGAAGAGAGTTATAATCATTGCTGCTAACAAAAAGAAATTGATTATTGTTACAAGTTTAATAATTCTTATAGTCTGTGTATCCTGCATTATTTTTGACGGTGATTATGCTGCTGTAGAAGTCATTGACAAAACATCACAAAAATTTGTCCTTGACCCTGATATAGAGATGTTCCCTAAAATAACTTTGCAAGGGCAGCCTGGAACTGGAGGAACGGGTTCATATCTTTATAAACCTGCTGTTCCGATTCCTGCAATTGTGAATGTCAATGCTACGGGCTATAAAAAGCAGAAGAGGTTGATATTCTTAATGAAGGGTAAAACAAATACCATTTACTTAGAGCCCAACAACAGCAACATTAATTATGATTCGATATCTCAAATTGTGGAATCGGATATACCCAAAATATTCAATCCGATAGTACCTAAAGGTCTTAGTGCTTTAAAATATGTTGGTAGAAAAATAGATGATGTTCTTCCAGGTTTTATAGAAGAAATGCAGAAATCAGGCTGGAAAGAGGAAAAAGATAAAAGGATAGGTTTAGTCTGTTTCTTTACTAAAAAAGTAAATGGAAATAAGGTTGAGATTACTGCATTTCCAGAGGAGAGGGAACTCGGAAATGGAACAACGGTTAAAATTGTTTTTGCATTTACAAATAAAGTTTCTGTACCAGATAGGCTGATAGATAGAACAGACATGGATGCCGTAATATCGGAATATATACTACTTCGGAGTTCAAGATGTTTTTATAGAAAATTAAAGTGGTTTGAGGTGCATAATACTTTTGGAGTGGAGGATAGGAATGGAAAGAAGTATGCTTATTTATATGTACACCGAAGAGGTTTTTCCTTTGATGAAGATAGGTTTAGGTTGTTTTCTGGAGGTAGTGGGGCTGTAGTAATGGTTTTAAAGCAGAAGGAAGATGGAGAATTCTACGTTCTGGACTATATAACTCCGATGCCAGGGGAAGGTATAATAGAGTCTATAAAACAAATGTTTCCACCTCAATATGTACTCAAAGTACAGGAGCGTATGAGAAGTAATGACATGGGAATGGGCATAGAAAAGCAGGTAAAGGAGTGGCTTAAAGAGCAGGGGAGAGATGAAGATTCGTACGAGTTGCATCCATAAGATTGATGTAAATAGTTAAAACCTTCTATTGTTTCATAGGTTTCAGAGATAACAAAAGTTAGTTTTTGCTATTCTTTATCTTTTCTCTGATAAAGTGAACGTAACAATCCACTAAGCATCTTTGATATCTGGCTTAGGTTTTCTTCAAACATTTTATATTCATCCTCTGAGATGTAACCGCATTGATAAGCAGTAATTATATGGTTACGGGTCTCGACATTTGAACCACTTGCAAGTCTAAATGATAAATGGCTCTGCCTTTTGTAATAACACAGACTCCTTCACTAATATTTGCACTTACTCCACGGCTGCATCTTACTAACTGGTCTACCAGGCGGTACTGTTCTACTTTGGGGAATCTTTTTGTAATATTGAATATTTGTTGCTCTACTTCGTTGGCTTTTTGCCATAAAGTTAATTTTGTGAAATCTTTAATTAAATGTTGTGATTGGGACATAATAATCATCCTTTCAAAATTGATTTATTAAGAATAAAATTTCTGGCGGTAAATGTTGTCTATGTATCTGTTTCTGTTGTATATAAGCATTATATTTATATTAAAGCCTAAGTCATATTTTAAGAGTCTATTTTATTGATAGAAATAAAATAATTGATGAACTGGCTAAATTTCCAAATTGCTATTGTATTAATGATAGAGTATTGATAAATCCTGATAAGAATTTACTTTAATAGATTGCTTTCCTCTGTAGTGATTTTCTTGTTAAAAAATATGATGAGAAATTAGCAAATAGAGATATAAAAATTATACAATTATATTTAAATGAGGCTGAAACATCAGATACATATGAAGGAATAAAGTCAATGCTTATAAAAATGAAAGATTCGCTTGATGACGATGAGATTGGAGTGTTATTAAAAATAATAAAAATGAGGAAGGAAAATATATCAGGCAATATCCTGTATATTGACCTTTATCATTAGAAAGACTTTATTTACTTTTTGGAAAGACTTACTTCATTTTATAAAAAAACTTATAACTTGCTCCTTTTCCTTAACACTATCAGTGTATATATCAAATAAACCTTTTTCAAACCCAAACCCGCAAACCCGCACCAATAATGGATGTTGAAAAATGGATGAAAATAAAGTTTTTCCAGGATTGGCTTAAGTTTTGGAACATAAATACAAATATGGAAAACAAAAAAGAAAATAAAGTCTTTCCATCGAATAGAAAAAGCAATGGAAAAGAAAATGGAAAAAGGCAATAGAAAAGGCATATAGATAAGGCATATAGAAAAGCCAATAGAAAAGGCGTATTGAAAAGGCAAATAGAACCATAATCATTAGGGTTTGAATATAAGACACCGTACATAAAACCTTGCTTAACAGGGCTTGCCTATGAGTGTAAATAGTCAGTAAAACTCTCCCCACCGTATAGAAAAACCAATGGAAAAAAGATTGAAAAAACAATATTGAAAAAAACATGAAAAAATCCCTCACAAGCCTTTTATATCAAGACCTATGAGGGATTTGATTTTTAAATGGAAAAGGATTGGATAATCCCTTTACTTTTCCACTTTTATAGAGCATGGAACGACTTTATTTTCATTTCGGAACATCTTTATTTGCTGCGGAACGACTTTATTTGATGGATACAGTTTTTCGAGGGATTATAATTCTACAGGTATTCTTTGACAAGAAGGGCACGTACATAGCCGCGATCACACGAAGTAGACTCAATATAAAAGCCCCTTCCATAGTAAAATCTGATCAAATCCTTGTATTTGGAAGCGGTGTGAAGCGTAACTCTTTTGATGCCTTTACTTTTTACCAATTTGTCAATGAGGTTGATGAGTGATTTACCTATACCTATATTATGATATTCGGTATTGACTCCAAACCTGCTTATGTAACCGGTGTTATCAGGGTTTATTTTTAGTCTTATTGTTCCTACCGGAACATCATCGATGAAGGCAATGAAAACTTCCTTTGACCTTATATCCTCGATGATGTCCTCTATAGTTTCTTCAAGAGCATCCATTGTACCTAACCCTGTATTTTCCATATATTTTTTAAAGGCTATTTTGGTGATTATTTGAATAGCCTCTGCATCATCAATAGTTGCTTTTCTAATGATAAATGAATAATTCATCGCTTATAAACCTTCCTGATTGTTATTCCATAAGTTTTACCATAATAGCTTTTTGCACATGAAGCCTGTTTTCAGCTTCATCAAAAACAAGGGATTGTGAACCATCAATAATATCGGAGGTTACTTCATAATCCCTGTATGCAGGCAAGCAGTGTAGAAAAACAGCATCTTCCTTGGCTTTTGAATACAGGTCATTATTTACCTGATAAGGCATGAAAATTTTGATGCGCTCTGCCTTTTCAGCTTCCTGTCCCATGCTTACCCAGGTATCTGTATAGATAACATCTGCATCCTTAACAGCAACATAAGGATCTTCTGTAAGAACAATTTTAGAGCCTGAAACTTCTGCATCTTTTTGTGCTTCAGCCACGATGTTTTTATCACACTCATATCCTTTTGGCGAAGCTACCGATATATCCATACCTACTTTGGCACAGCCATGAAGCAGTGAATTTGCTATGTTGTTTCCATCACCTACATATGCGAGTTTAAGACCTTTAAGATCTCCTTTATGTTCGTATACTGTAAAAAGGTCGGTTAAAATCTGGCATGGATGCATAAGGTCTGTCAGACCGTTAATAATTGGAATGTTACCGTATTTAGCAAGGTCTTCCACGTCGCTGTGGTCAAATGTACGTATCATTATACCGTCCAAATACCTGGAAAGCACCTGGGCTGTATCATAAATAGTTTCGCCCCTTCCCAACTGGATGTCGTTAGAGCTTAGGAAAAGAGGGTATCCGCCCAACTGGTACATGCCGACTTCAAATGAAACCCTGGTTCTTGTAGAGGATTTTGTGAATATCATACCAAGTGTCTTATTTTTTAATATTTTATGTTCCACGCCTTCTTTAAGCTGTCTTTTTAGCCTTTCTGCAGTACTGAAAATTTCGTTAATATCTTCTAATGTCAAATCATAAACACTGATTAAGTGCTTCATAGTATATCCCTCCTAAATAATTTGTTTTGTTCATATCACTGAGTATTCATCCAATGCATAAATCTCTGTATCTTTTTTGTTGATTATATGTTCGAGAACTTCCAATGCAGCATTAGCTGTGTCAATTGAAGTAATGCAGGGGATGTTGTACTCCATAGCGGTTCTTCTTAGCTGGAAACCCAGCCTTGTAGGTATTCTGCCCTTCGTAGGGGTGTTGATAATCAGAGAAACATTGTCATTTTTCAAGTAATCCAGTATTTCTTCATTGGAAACTACTTCAACCTCAATTCCTGCCCTGGAAAGATACAAATAAGTATCCTCGCTGGCAATGAGCCTAAATCCGATATCCCAAAGCTTTTGAGCTATGTCCTTGCACTCTTTCTTATTCCTATCGGCAACGGAAATAAGTGCAGTACCGCTTGGCGGAATCTTTAGTCCAGATGCCACAAAGGCTTTATAAAGTGCAGTGTGGTAATCTTTATCGACTCCCATAACTTCACCCGTAGACTTCATTTCCGGTCCAAGGAATGTATCCACTGTTGTAAGCTTTGAGAAAGAGAACACAGGTGCCTTAACAGCGTAAAATTCTGTCTCTTTATAAAGACCATGTGTGTAGCCCAAATCCTTTAAGTTCTTGCCTAATATAAGTTTTGTTGCCACATTGACCATGGGAATCCCTGTTATCTTGCTCATATATGGTACTGTTCTACTGGCTCTGGGTTTACTTCAATTACATAAACCTTGCCGTCACTGTCTGCTACAAATTGTATGTTAAAAAGCCCAAGAATATTCAATGCCTTTGACAGCCTTATTGTGTAATCTACAACAGTGTCCTTAATTTCCTGTGACAGTGATCTGGAAGGATAAACAGAGATACTGTCTCCCGAATGAACACCTGCTCTTTCGATATGTTCCATGATTCCGGGAATAAGTACATCTGTACCGTCGCAGATTCCATCTACCTCAATTTCCTTACCTTCGATATATTTATCAATGAGGATGGGGTGCTTTGAGGACAAATCAACTGCCCTGCTCATATATTCATCCAGCATTTGATCGTTATATACTATTTCCATGGCTCTTCCTCCAAGTACATAGGAAGGCCTTACTAAAACAGGGTAACCGATATTTTCGGCTATTACCTTTGCTTGTTCAACCGAGAATGCAGTGCTTCCTGGTGGTATGGGAATATCCAGCGATTCCAAAAGCTTTAAGAATTTATCCCTGTCTTCTGCTACATCAATATCTGTTACAGATGTACCGAGAATTTGAACCCCGTCATTATTAAGAGGTGCTGCAAGGTTTATTGCTGTTTGGCCTCCAAATTGGACTATTACACCAACAGGTTTTTCTTTTTCTATAATATCAAGGACGCATTCCTTTGTAAGAGGTTCAAAGTATAGTTTATCGGCTATATCAAAATCAGTGCTGACTGTTTCGGGGTTGTTGTTTATAATTATGGATTCATATCCCATTTCTTTCAGTGCTTTGATGGAATGCACACTGCAGTAGTCAAATTCTATTCCCTGACCTATCCTTATGGGGCCTGAACCGATAACCAGTACTTTTTTATTATCGGATACAGCCACATCATCCTTTTCCTCATAAGTGGAATAGTAATATGGAGTAACAGCTTCGAATTCACCGGCACAGGTATCAACTATCTTATAAACAGGGCTTATCGGATATTTGTGCCTTAGGTTGCTGATTTTATCCACTGATACGCAGGCCAGGTTTGCTATGTATGAGTCACCAAAGCCAATTTTCTTTGCTCTTGTGTAAAGATCATAATCTAAAAATGCGATTCCTGCGTTTTTAATATCTTCTGCAATATTAACAATTTTTTCAAGTTTCTTGAGGAAAAACATATCTATCTTTGTTATATTTGATATTTCCTCACAGGTTACGTTTTTTTGCAATGCTTTGCATATGGCAAAAATTCTTTCATCATGGGGCTGCTGGATAAATTCCATCAACTCTTCAACAGTCATGCTTTCAAAAAGGCTGAGTCCAAGCTGGTAATTTATTTTAATATCAAGTGAGTCGATGGCTTTTAACAGCGATTCCTCAAAGGTACGGCCAATAGCCATAACCTCACCTGTTGCTTTCATTTGAGTTCCCAAGCTTCTGTCCGCCGTAATGAATTTATCAAATGGCCATCTTGGCACTTTTGTTACTATATAGTCCAAAGACGGCTCGAAGCAGGCATATGTGTTTTGTGTAACTGAATTCTTGATTTCGTCAAGGTTTAAGCCAATGGCAATCTTAGCTGCTACCCTGGCAATAGGATATCCTGTAGCTTTGGATGCCAGTGCACTGGAACGGCTCACCCTTGGATTTACTTCAATAACCACATATTCAAAGCTGTAAGGGTTTAACGCAAACTGTATATTACAGCCGCCTTTAATGTCAAGAGCACGTATTATTTTTATTGAGGCAGACCTAAGCATTTGGTACTCGATATCGGATAAAGTCTGGCTTGGAGCAACTACAATACTGTCACCTGTGTGTACGCCGACAGGATCAAAGTTCTCCATATTACAAACAATTATGCAATTGTCGGCACCGTCACGTATAACCTCGTACTCAATTTCTTTCCATCCTGCAACACTTTGCTCCAGGAGAACTTGGTTTATCATACTGAGCTTAAGTCCCTTGCCGCATATATATTCAAATTCATCTATATTCTGTGCAATACCGCCGCCTGTGCCACCTAGAGTGTAAGCCGGCCTTATTATGATAGGAAATTTATTATTGGCAGCAAACTCAAGTGCATCAGACATGTTGGTCACAATAGCACTCTTAGGTACCTTTTCATTTATTGTGTTCATTGTTTGCTTGAATAGATCCCTATCCTCTGCAAGCTTTATAGATTCAAGAGATGTTCCGAGGAGTTCTATTCCAAGCTCCGCAAGTATACCATCCTCAGAAAGCTCAACGGCCATATTAAGACCTGTTTGACCGCCTAAGGAAGCCAGTATTCCATCTGGTTTCTCTTTTATGATGATCTTCTTTAAAAATTCCAGAGTGATAGGCTCAATGTATACATGGTCTGCAATTTCCCTATCGGTCATAATTGTGGCAGGATTGCTGTTAACAAGGACTACTTCAATGCCCTCCTCACGCAAGGATTTGCAGGCTTGTGCACCAGAGTAATCAAATTCTGCTGCCTGACCAATTATTATAGGGCCAGAGCCAATAACAAGCACTTTTTTGATGTTTTCCCTTTTTGGCATTTTGACCTCCTATAACCTATAATAGCTTCAGAAACTCGTCAAAAATGTAGGCAGAGTCCTGAGGACCTGGCGAAGCTTCCGGATGGTACTGTACACTCAAAATCGGCATATATTTGTGTCTGAAGCCTTCCGTCGTGTCATCGTTTATATTTACATGTGTAATTGTTATATCATCTGAAAAATTCTTTTCCAGAGCATAATTATGATTCTGGGAGGTTATGTAGCAGCGGCCAGTTGTAAGGTCTTTAACCGGATGGTTTCCTCCATGATGGCCAAACTTAAGCTTATATGTGGTTCCACCCAATGCAATTCCAAGCAGCTGATGCCCCAGGCAAATTCCTAAAATCGGCTTTAATCCAAGCAAGCTTTGGACTGTGTTTTTTACCGACAGAAGCTCCATGGGATCGCCAGGTCCATTAGATAAAAGGATACCGTCAGGTTCATGCTTCATAATTTCATCCAAAGTAGAAAAGGCAGGGAGAATACATATATAGCAATCCCTATCCTGTAGAGCTTTAACTATATTGTTTTTTACACCAAAGTCCAGTATGGCAATTCTTTTTCCAGGACCTGGTTTATATACAGGAATCTTAGTTGTCACTTCCATAACAAGATTGCGTTTGCGTTCCTTGTCGGTCTTAAGTTTCTCCAGGAGTATATCTATATTTCCGCATTCACTGGATATCATGCCGAACATGCTGCCAAATTTTCGGATATATTGGGTAAGTGCTCTCGTATCAATTCCTTTAATTCCGGTAATATTGTTGGTTTCAAAGTACTTGTCGGCATTCATGCCGCACCTCCAGTTACTTGGATAGTCGCAAAGCTCACTGACTATGAAGCCTTGTATATGGGGTTTGTAAGATTCGTTATCCAAGTGGTTGAAACCATAATTTCCTATCAAGGGGTATGTCATAGCAACTATCTGCCCATTATAGGAAGGATCGGTGGTTATTTCCTGATATCCGGTCATGCAGGTATTAAATACTATTTCACCGAATGCTTCACCCTTGTGTCCGAAGCCCTCGCCTGTAAAATATGTGCCGTCTTCAAGAACTAAAACAGATTTCATGGAATCTCTCCTTAAAATTGCTATTTTATTGTCATGGATCATTCCTAATTGGCAAATTTGGTTAATATACTATCAAATGCTTTTATGAAACCGTCTACATCTTCCTTGGTCACAATAAGCGGAGGAAGAACCCTCATGACACCAGGGCCAACATTTCCAACAAGGTAGCCGTTTTCAAAGCAAGCTGTTACAAGCTCTTTAGCCTTGCCGTTATTAACTTCTATGCCTATCATAAGGCCTTTGCCCCTGATTTCAGAGATAAAACTATATTTTTCCTTTAGCTTATTCAGTTGTTCTATAAAATAGTCTCCAATTTTAGCTGAATTTTCTACCAGCTTTTCATTTATCATAGTATCCATTACTGCAAGACCTACTGCACATGCAAGGGGATTACCTCCGAAAGTTGAACCGTGATCACCAGGCTCAAATGCTGCAGCAACATGATCTTTAGCACACATGGCACCTATTGGGAATCCGCCTCCTAATGCTTTTGCCAGTGTAAAAATATCAGGCTCTATATCAAAATGCTGATATGCAAAGAGTTTTCCTGTTCTTCCTAGCCCTGATTGAACTTCATCAAGAATGAGGAATATGCCTTCCTTATCGCACAATTCCCTGACACCTTTCATATACTCAGGTGATATTAGGTTTATACCGCCTTCTCCCTGAATCGGTTCTAGCATAACAGCACAGGTGTTGCTGTTTATGGCTTTTTTCAAGGCTTCCAGGTCATTTGCAGGAACACTTGTAAATGATGGTGTAAGAGGGCAATATGGTTTTTGATATTTATCCTGGCCTGTTGCAGCGATGGTAGCTAGAGTACGGCCATGGAAGGATTTCTCAAGAGTTATGATTTCATACTTTTCAGGCATTCCCTTTTTCTTGAAGTAAATGCGTGCCAGCTTAATAGCTGCTTCATTTGCCTCAGCTCCGCTGTTTGAAAAGAAAACCTTATCTGCACATGAGTTTTCAACAAGGGCCTTTGCAAGCTTTGCCTGGGGTTCTACATAATACAGGTTTGAACAGTGGATGAACTTTTCAGCCTGTGTTTTAATAGCTTCCACAAGCTTCGGGTGAGAATGTCCTAATGCACTAACCGCGATTCCGGCAAAAAGATCTGTATATTTCTTACCGTCAGTACTCCATAGATTTATACCCTTACCGTATTCAAAACATACAGGGGTTCTGTTTCCAAATGTATTTACAAAGTATTTTTTGTCAAGCTCCATAATTTCATTTAATTCCATTATTAAGACCTCCGTTCAGAATTATTGGATTTATTACTATTATAAATTTTATTGACTTTTGCCTAGAGTTTCTCATTATTGTGATACAGTACCTTATCCTTCATAATCATAGTACCGATACCTTTATAGGTGAATATCTCCAATAAAATGCAGTGAGGTATTCTTCCGTCTATTATATGCGTTCTGCCTACGCCTTTTTCAAGTGCATCAATACAACCAAGCACTTTCGGTATCATACCGCCCTGAATAATCTTGTCTTCGATTAAGTTATGAACTTCGTCAATGGTGAGTGCTGAAAGTATTTCCTTGCTGTCCTTTGAGGTCTTTACACCTTCAACATCTGTTAAAAGCATGAGCTTTTCAGCCTTAAGATATGCAGCGATTTCACCTGCTACCGTATCAGCATTGATATTATAGCTTCGGCCATCCTTACCTACACCGATAGGTGCAACTACTGGTATATACTCATCCTTGGCGATTATATCCAACACTTTTGAGTTGATGTTGGTGATTTTACCCACATAGCCCAAATCTGTTTCTTTTCCATCGACTAGTGTGGTATATTGTTCGCATTCAATAAGATTCCCGTCAATACCGCAAAGTCCAATGGCTTTGCCCCCTTTTTGATTTAGGAGGGATACTATTTCCTTATTGGTTTTTCCCACAAGTACCATTTGTGCAACTTCCATTGTAGCTGAATCGGTTACACGCAGGCCGTTTATAAATTCACTTTTTATATTAAAATTACTAAGTGCCTTGTTGATATCAGGCCCGCCTCCATGGACCACTACAGGGTTAACACCTATATATTTTAATAATGTGATGTCTTCCATGACTGAATTTTTCAGTTCGTCGTTTATCATTGCATTACCACCGTATTTTATTACAACGGTTTTTCCGGTAAGCTTTTGAATATATGGAAGAGCTTCAATAAGAATCTCAGCTTTTTTAATTATTGTTTCCATAGATTTATACATTAATGTAATCCTCCAATTTCAGTAAGGTGTTATCAAATAATAAACTGATCAACGCCCTAAAAGATATTATAAGTATAAGCCAGGTGACTCAAGGCCGGTTTTTTCATCATATCCGCACATGATATTGAGGTCTTGCACCGCTTGAGCGGATGCTCCCTTACCAAGGTTATCCACGCATGAAAGAACTACTACCCTGTTAAGCCTCTTATCTACAACAACGCTGATATCGATGAAATTTGAGCCGGCAGTAAACTTCGTTTCAGGAAGCTTACCTTCATCAAGCACTCTTACAAAATACTCGTTTTTATAGAACTCTTTATAAAGGTTAACCAATTCACTAGTTGATGTCTCGGTCTTCAAATTGCCGTAAATTGTAGCAAGCATTCCTCTTTTCATAGGTACAAGATGTGGAGTGAACGAAATAAGGATGTCTTCATTTGCCAGGAAGCTGAGTTCCTGTTCTATTTCTGATGTATGCCTGTGGTTTGAAACCTTGTATGCCTTATAGTTTTCGGTACACTCGCAGAACTGGTACGGAAGATCGGTACTGCGGCCGGCACCTGTAACTCCTGAAGCAGCATCTATAATAATGTTTTTAGTCTCAATAATGTTGTTTTTCAAAAGCGGTGCTATACCGAGTATTGAACATGTGGGATAGCAACCGGGATTTCCAACAATTTTGGCATCCTTGATTTTGTCTCTATATAATTCGGGCAAACCATAGACCGACATTTCAAGAAGCTCGGGCATCTGGTGTGTAATACCATACCACTTTTCATAAACCTCTACATTTTTATATCTGAAATCTCCGCTGTGATCTATTACCCTTTTATCCAAAGCTATAAGCTTAGGAATTACTTCTTTTGATACACCATGGGGCAGTGCTGTTACAAAGATATCTGCTTTTTTAGATATGCTTTCTATATCAAGTGCGTCACATTTCATATCAAAAACATTTCTTAATGTTGGATATATATCTGAAACCTTTTGTCCCACAAAGTTTTGTGATACTATAGAAGTAACCTTTACGCCGGGATGTTTCTGAAGAAGCCTTAAGATTTCAATTCCAACATATCCTGTTGCACCTATAATTCCTACATTAATCATAAAATTACCCTCCTGTAAAGCAGTAAGCTCAATTACTCATTGTTCTGGTTTTTACTATTACATAATTATACATCTTTATGCATAAAAATTCAATATGTTATTTAGGGAATGATTAAGAATACACTACTCAAATATTTATGCAGAAAAACCTTCCTTAATATATACAGCTTTTAACAAGACATTTATGCAAAGTGACCAAGTTGATGCTATAAAATTTGTTAAGAACTATGTCTGTTAAAATTCTGTTATAAATGTTATAGTATTATTGTGAACATGCAAAATTATTAAAAGCGTATTTAACCTATAGGAGGAGAAAAGATGGCTAGTGTTAAGCTGAAAAATGTATACAAAAGATATGCCGGTGGTGTTACGGCTGTTAACGATTTCAATATGGATATAGAAGATAAGGAATTCATAATATTGGTTGGACCTTCAGGTTGCGGAAAAACTACTACACTCAGAATGATTGCAGGGTTGGAAGATATATCCGAAGGCGAGCTGTACATAGGCGACAAGCTTGTTAACGATGTAGACCCTAAAAACAGAGATATAGCGATGGTTTTCCAGAACTACGCTTTGTATCCTCACATGACAGTTTTTGAAAACATGTCTTTTGGTTTGAGACTCAGAAAAATTCCAAAAGATGAAATAAAAAGAAGAGTACATGAAGCAGCAAAAATACTTGATATAGAGCATTTGCTTGATAGAAGACCAAAGGCTTTATCAGGTGGTCAGAGACAGAGGGTTGCATTAGGCCGTGCTATAGTTCGTGAACCTAAAGTATTCTTAATGGATGAGCCTCTCTCAAACCTTGATGCTAAGTTGAGGGTTCAGATGAGAACTGAAATTAACAAGCTCCATCAGAAACTTCAGACAACTTTCATATACGTTACACATGACCAGACAGAAGCTTTGACAATGGGTACAAGAATAGTTGTTATGAAAGATGGATATGTTCAACAGATAGATACTCCACAAGCACTTTATGAAAGACCTTGCAACATGTTCGTTGCTGGCTTCATCGGAAGTCCTCAGATGAACTTTATAAATGCAAAGGTTGACAAAAGAGGCGATGGTATATACCTTACTTTTGGTAAGGATACAATCAAGTTGCCTGAAGGAAAGGCAAAGAAGCTTGAGGGAACAGATTATATAGGCAAGGAAGTTATCTTGGGTATCAGACCTGAATGTTTACATGATGAGCCGGCTTTCCTTGAGCAGATGTCAGACAGTTTGGTTGAAGCAAGAATAGAGTTGACAGAAAACCTTGGTTCTGAAACTTACCTCTATATGGTAGTTGATGATGTTGACTTTACTGCAAGAGTTAATCCAAGAACTAAAGCCAGATCTGGAGATATCATAAAGATTGCTTTTGATACTAACAGAATACACCTTTTTGATAAGGAAACAGAAAAAACAATAATGAACTAAGTAATTATTTAAATAAATTGAATTTATATTTGAGTCATTGATAAATAATGATTAAATATTATAAAGAGGAAGATTAAATTAGTCTTCCTCTTTTGATTGTGCATAAAAAGACTTCAAGGGTATAAAACCGTTTGCGGTTTTTTATAATTAGTGTATAATTATAAAAAGGATAAGCTACAGTTAAGACACCATTTATTCATAATATTCTACAAAATATAATATTGCTGGGGTGGATAGTTATGCAGTCTAAAATATATCAAAACATTGTCTCCCAAATTAGGGAAACAATAGATGCTGAGTTTGGCGTAATGGATGACAGTGGTACCATAATTGCGTGTTCAGATGAAGCCAAGATCGGTGACATGAATGAAAATGCATTGGAAATAATGGGGTCCGACGAAAAGATAAAAAGTACAGCCGGATATTCGTACTATAAGATTATGAACCGCAATAATCTTGAGAATATAGTCTTTTTAGCCATGGATGGAGAATTGGGGATTAAGTTTCTTTCATTAATTACGATAAATATAATAAATGCTAATTTATCTCATGAGGAAAAGCTCGATAAAACTACCTTTATAAAAAATATAATTCATGATAATATATTACCCAGCGATGTATTGCAGAAATCCAGAGAACTGCATCTTTCCAACAATGTTTCAAGAGTTGTGATACTTATACGTACTGGGAATACCAAGGATGTTTCGGTATGTGAAATGGTTTTTGACGTGGTATCAAAACTGTTTCCAAACAAAGCCAGGGACTTTGTTGTAGCTATAGACGAAGAAAACATTGTGCTCATTAAAGAATTAAAAAACAAGGACGATGCAAAGGAAATCGATTCTATAGCCAAGACAATTCTAGATACTCTAAGTGCCGAGGTTATGATCAATGTCAGCATCGGAATAGGCTCTATTGCCGAAAATATAAGAGATATAAAAAACTCTTATAAGGATGCTCAGTCAGCCATATCAATCGGTGGAATTTTTGAGAGCGATAAAAACATAAGCAACTATAATAATTTAGGAATAGGAAGGCTGATTTACCAGCTTCCGCCTACCCTGTGCAGGCTTTTTCTTAGTGAGGTGTTTTCAGGTGAATTAAAACCAACTGATTATATGGAAAACAAGCATGATACAAAGAGCGAGTCAAAGGAAAAGCTTGATAATGATACTATACTAACTGTGCTCAAATTTTTTGAGAATAACCAGAATGTATCGGAAACTGCAAGAGCTATGTATTTACACAGAAATTCGGTAGTATACAGGTTGGACAAAGTTCAAAGATTGACAGGCCTTGATATTAGAATATTTAATGAAGCTGTTATTTTTAAAATAGCTTTGATGGTTAAGAAGTACCTGGACTATAGTGAAGAACAGACAAAGAATAATAGAAATTAAGAGGTCATGCAAGAGGGAGAATTATAGTGATTAATTTTGAAAATGTTACGAAGATATATCAAAATGGCACTTTGGCTCTTACGAATATAAATCTAAAGATAAACAAGGGCGATTTTACATTTTTTATAGGTCAAAGTGGATCCGGCAAATCTACTTTGATAAAGTTGATTTTGAGGGAAGAAGAAGCTACAGAAGGTATTGTTAGCGTTAACGGCTTTAATGTAAGCACAATGTTAAGAAAGGAAATTCCTTTCTTTAGAAGGAGCATAGGAGTAGTTTTTCAGGATTTCAGGCTGCTTCCGGGAAAAACGGTATATGAGAACGTTGCATTTGCAATGCAGGTAGTGGAAGCATTGCCAAAGGAGATAAGAAGACGTGTTCCCACAGTATTGGGGTTGGTAGGGCTTAGCAATAAGGCGAAAGCTTATCCAAATCAGCTTTCAGGTGGGGAGCAGCAAAGGGTAGCCTTGGCAAGGGCTTTGGTAAATAATCCTGTGCTGCTTGTTGCAGATGAGCCGACGGGAAATCTTGACCCGGAAACTTCATGGGGAATAATGAATCTTCTGGCTGAAGTTAACCAGATGGGAACTACTGTGGTTGTTGCAACCCATGAGAAGAATATAGTCGACACTATGAAAAAGAGGGTTATTGCCCTATCAAAAGGAGAAATAATAAGGGATCAGGAGAAAGGTCAATACGAAGATGAAGATACGAACCACCAAATATATAATTAAAGACGGTATAATAAATGCATACAGAAACAAATTGATGTCTCTTGCATCTATAATTATAGTAACTGCATCACTGTTGGTTTTCGGTATATTTTTAATATTGAGTATGAATCTGCAATACAAAATAAATGATATGATGGTAAGACAGCTTCAAATTGAAGCGTATTGTGATGCCAATCTTGACGAAACACAGGTTAGGGATATTGAAGCCCAATTAAAAATGAATAGTTTTGTTTCGGATATCAGAAGGGTTACAAAGGAAGAAGCCCTTCAAAGATGTAAGGAACTTTTAGAAGAAGATGGCCGCATACTTGAGGGGTATGACGGAAGTTTTCTGCCTGAATCCTTTATTATTAAAATAAAAGATTCGGAGCATATAAAAAGTGTAGTTGAAACATTTAGAAATATAAAAGGGGTAGAAAGCGTCGCTTTTCTGGAGGAAAACGTAGAGGATTTGTCCAGTATATCATATTGGGCCAGAATAATAAGCATATTGCTGCTTGTAATACTTTTGTCGGTATCGGTATTTATTATATCAAATACAATTAAACTTACAGTATTTGCAAGAAGAAGAGAAATTAATATAATGAAATATATAGGTGCAACTGACTGGTTTATCCGCTTGCCATTTATTGTGGAAGGTATTATAATAGGCTTTGTGGGGGCCATAATATCATTTATAGTCACCTACTATTGTTATAGTACTATTGAAGGTCAGCTAAGCAAAGGTATTTTAGGTGAAAGCATTGATTTTGTCAGCATTAATTCGATAGTGCTTTATGTTCTGGGTTCCTATAGTATTATAGGAACTGTGGTTGGCGGAGTTGGAAGTGGTATATCCATAAGAAAATACCTTCATGTATAAATATAAATTTTACTGATGATAAGACTAATTTAAAATCAGCAAATCTTACATGTGTTAAAGATTAATTACAAATTACTTCCAATAGGTGTAAGATTTGTATGGTTTTAATATGTTAAGGAGGCCATTATGAAAAAGCAGATTTCTATTGCCTTAATACTGGTTATGATATTGACAACAACGTTGTCTTCAACTGCTGATAAGCTTAGTGATACAAAAAGACAAAGGGAAAAGATAAACAATAAAATAAGCAGCATAAGCAGTCAGAAGAAAAAGGAGCAGACAAAGCTGAAGTCTGCAATAGATGAAAAGAAGTACATAACAGAGGTGCAGAATTCTAAGAGCACTGAATACCAAAAACTCGTAGCTGAAAAGGCAATGTTGGAAAAGGAAATCGGTGAAATACAGAAATCCATTGATGAGACTCTGGATAATTATAAAAAGCAGGAAGAGTTATTCAAGGTCAGGCTAAAGGTAATGTACGAAAATGCCAGTTATGGAAAGACTAATACTATTCTTAAGTCAAAAAACTTAACCGACTTTTTTGCACGGCTTAAGTACATGCAAGCCATATCAAAAAGGGATAAGGAACTAATCGAAGATATCAAAACGGCAAAAGCCGATATTGAATATAAAAAAAAGCTGAAGGAAAAAATGAAGCTTGATAAGGAAAACATAATCAGCACCAAGAAAAAGCAAATTGAAAATCTTAAAGCTTCAAGGGCTGATGTGGATGAAGAGATTAGGGAGATTAATGACAAACTGAAAAAGCTTGATGAGCAGGAAGATGAGTTGGTTAAGAAGTCCCAGGAACTGGCAAGCCAAATCAGATCCCTACAAAGAAAAGTTAAATATATAGGCGGCAACATGGTATGGCCTGCACCAAGCTCACATAATATAACTTCCTATTATGGCAGAAGGTTTCATCCGGTACTTAAAAAGTACAAAATGCACACTGGAATAGATATTGGAGCGTCATCAGGTTCTTCTATTGTAGCTGCAAATAAGGGTGTTGTAATTGTTGCTGGATGGCAGAGCGGATACGGTAATACCGTAATAATTGATCACGGAGGCGGTATTGCAACTTTATATGCTCACTGCAGCAGGATTTTAGTGCATACGGGACAAAACGTGGATGCATCACAGGTAATAGCAAAGGTTGGCAGTACAGGGCTATCTACAGGTCCGCACCTGCATTTTGAAGTGATTAAGAATGGGGCAACAGTTGACCCGTTAAGTTATGCTAGGTAATAAGCATGAATGAAAAATTAAATGGCTAAAACACAGTATATTGTTGTCACAAAATATAAACCCGGATAAATCTGGGTTTATAAGTGTTTTTTGATGCATATTATTATATTAATAAACTACCCTAAGGAGTGTTATGTTTTGAATAATGAAAAAAGTATAGTTGCCGGAATGGTATCTTTAGTATTTGTGACAGCAGTGATTTCCTTTATACTGGCATTTTTCCTGTTTAACGGGTTTGATTTAGCGGGAAGTAAGAGTTATGTTTCTTTTGATAAAGATGAGGTTAGTAAAGGAAGTGTAGAAAAGTTTAATCAGATAAAAGGAATCCTTAAAAATACCTACTATGACAAAGTTGATGAGAATAAGCTGCTAGAGGGTGCTATTTCGGGTATGACAGATTCATTGAGGGACCCCTACACAGTTTATTTTACAAGGGAACAAATGAATAGTTTTTCTGAACGCACTGAAGGTGAATATGTAGGTATTGGAATGCATGTGATTATGGATAATGATGGTATCCTAACCATTGTAGAAGCTTTTGAGGGCTCGCCAGCTAAAAAGGCAGGACTTACAAGAGACGATAAAATAATCAAGGTTGATGGAAAAGATGTAACTTCTATTAAAGATGAAAACCTAATTATAAATATGATTAAAGGAAAAGAAAATACAAATGTTAAAATCACAATTTACAGACCATCTGAAGAAAAGTCTATAGACCTTGATATTCTCAGAAAAAAAATAAAGGTATCAAATATCAAGTGGGAAATGCTTGATGGAAATATTGGATATATCAGAATTCTCATGTTTGATAATGATGCATATTCATATTTCAGTAAGGCTTTAGAGGAGCTGCTCGAGAAGGGATTGAAGGGCCTTATTATAGATGTGAGGGATGACCCGGGCGGAGATTATGAGCAGGTGGTGGAAATAGCTGACAGACTGCTGCCAAAAGGACTTATTGTATATACAGAAGATAAGAATAAAAAAAGAGATGAGAAATTGTCTGATGAAAGAGAGTTCAGATATCCTTTAGCAGTGCTTGTAAATGGAAATAGTGCCAGTGCCAGTGAGGTACTGTCTGGTGCAATAAAGGATCACGACAAAGGAAAACTGATCGGCACAAAAACATTTGGAAAAGGTTTGGTTCAACAGGTTTATGGTTTTAAAGATGGATCGGGATTGAAGCTGACAGTTTCAAGATATTTTACTCCATCAGGCAAGTGTATTCAAGGTATTGGAATAGAGCCTGACATTAAAGTTGAGTCCCTTGAAGAGTTTAAAGATTACCCTGTATCCAATATACCTAGAGAAAAGGATGTGCAGTTCAAAAAGGCATATGACTATATAAAAGGGAAATCAAGTAATTCAGTTTTTTGAAATGCAATTGACCAGTAAATTATTTGATAATACCTAAATAATTGTATAAAATAGATGCATTTTCACATAATAAAGAAAAGTGATAATTAATAAAAGTGCTAATAATCTAAAAGATTAATCACTTATCATACCTATGTGGAGGTGAATATTTGGAAAGTATAGAAGAAATAATAAAAAACCAGGTTATAGCTGAGTTGGGCTTGAGCGAAAAGGTTAAGAAGTTGGGATGGAAAAGCCTGACTGCTAAGGAAACAGGAAGAATTGGCGGTATAGTCTCAAAAAGAAAGAAGTTATATAATTCAGGAAAAAGTCAGCAAGCGTGATTTGCTGACTTTTTAGGTCTATTAGATTTAAGATGGGGGGAAAATATTATTTATAATAATTTTGCATATATATATGACAAGCTGATGTATGATGTAGATTACAATAAATGGTCGGATTATATAGAAGCCATTTTCAAAAAATATGAATGTAAGCCTTCGCTAATGGTTGATTTAGGGTGCGGAACCGGGAGCGTATGCATTAACCTTTCAAAGCGAGGCTATGAAATGATAGGTGTGGACATGTCGTGCGAGATGCTTTCTTGTGCGGCTGAAAAAAGTAAGGAAAATGGTCTTGATATATTATATCTAAACCAGGATATAACTGAGTTTGAGCTGTATGGAACTGTAGATGCTGCTTTATGCTTAATGGATACAGTGAATTACCTTACTGATAGGAGAAAACTTAAAATTTTTCTAAAACTTGTGGCAAACTATTTAAACCCAGGCGGATTATTTATTTTTGACATAAATTCAGAATATAAGCTGGAAAACATACTGGGAAATAATGTATTATATGAAGTAGGCAAGGAAATAACGTACATATGGGCAAATAATTATAATAAGAAAAATAGAATGTGTGAGTTTGATTTAACATTTTTTGTAGAAAATCAGGGTAAATATGACAGGTTTGATGAATTGCATTACGAAAGGGCCTATTCCATAGTTGAGATGGAAAATATAATTTCGCAAACTAAAAGTATGGAAGTCTTAGGAATATATGAACAATTCTCCTTCAGAAAACCCAAAGAAGAAAGTGAAAGAATCTTCTTTGTGTGTAGGAAAACATATTAGGAGGATTTGTTAAAATGGGCTTTTTTGAGCGTGTTTATGAAATAGTAAGAAAAATTCCAAAAGGAAAAGTAGCAACTTACGGCCAAATTGCTAGAATGGCAGGTGAACCCAGGAAAGCGAAGATTGTTGGATGGGCATTGCACCAAAATCCATATCAGGGAGATGTACCATGTCACAGGGTTGTAAACAGGCATGGAGAACTTGCAGGAGGATTTGCATTTGGTGGAAGAGAAGTCCAAAAAGATCTGCTAATTAAGGAAGGTATAATATTTGATGCGAATGAAAAAATAAATTTAGGCATATATTTGTGGAGTAGTAAAGAGGAAAATATTAACTCTTGACTTTATGTTCTTTATTATTCTTGACAAGCTGTTGATTAGTGTGATAAAATGTTGTAGAATTGATGGGGCATGTAATATGTCTACAAAACTAGTATTTATTTCAGGAGGAGTTTTAGATGGAAAGAGGAAGAGTAAAGTGGTTTAATGCTGAAAAAGGATTTGGATTCATCGAAAGAGATGGCGGAAATGACGTATTTGTTCATTTTTCGGCAATAAACATGGACGGCTTTAAGACACTCGAGGAAGGTGCAGAAGTTGAATTTGAAGTAGTTGAAGGAGCTAAGGGTCCTCAGGCTGCTAAAGTTCAGAGAGCTAACTAATATTAGTTCTACACCGAAACTAAAACGGTAATGAGCCATAATACCCCGGTATAATTTATATCGGGGTTTTCAATTTTTGTATGAATAAAAAGTGTTTAAATATTACGTCTGGGTACATTTCAAAACAATAATAATTTGAAAGGATTATATAATAGCATGCAAGATTATATCATAAGCGGCACAGCAGCTGAGGGCAAATTGAGGGTATTTTTGGCTAATACTACCGATATGGCACGGGAAGCAAGTACAGTGCATAATTTATCAGCTATTGCATCTGTAGCATTAGGGAGAACGTTGACAGCAGCAGCATTAATGTCCAAGACATTAAAGGGTGAAAAGGACATTATTACCATACAAATCAAAGGCAGTGGGCCTATTGGAGGCATAATAGTTGTAACAGATTCCAAATCCAATGTCAGGGGATATGCATATAACCCGCAGGTAGATAATATTTTCACAGAAGATGGTAAATTAGACGTTGGATCAGTTGTAGGCAAGCCGGGATATCTTAATATAATAAAGGATTTAGGACTAAAGGAGCCTTACGTTGGTTATGTTAATCTGGTTTCAGGTGAAATAGCTGAAGATCTGTCTTGTTATTTCTATTATTCAGAACAGATTCCTACAATTGTATCATTAGGTGTACAGGTAGATTCTGATGAAAGTGTAAAGAGCTCCGGAGGCTTTTTTGTTCAAGTGATGCCTGATGCCGATGAAAAGATTATTGACGATTTGGAAGAAAGAATTAAAACCATACCAGCGGTGTCGGAACTTTTAAAAAATGAAAGTCCTGAGGATATATTGAGTATTATATTGGAAGGGTTAGATCCAAAAGTTACAAATAAGGGACAATGCAAATACCAGTGTAACTGTTCAAGAGAACGTATGGAAGCGGGCCTTATAAGCCTGGGCAAGGACGAGATTACTGCTTTAATTAATGAACAACATGATGCAGAGCTGGTTTGTCACTTCTGCAATAACAAATATCAATTTACAGAGCAGGAGTTAAAAGAAATTGTGGAAAGATTAAAATAAGTATTGAAAAATTAGAATTCGTGAGTATTTATAAGATATATTAAAAAATAAATAGAAATAGAGATGTATTTTGGAATAATAACTAAATTAGGTGTTGACATTATTGATTTATTTGAGTATACTATCAATTGTCGCTTGTGACTGATGCGAACTGAGAACATCAATCACGACATAGTTGCAGGTTAGACGATTTAATTTGGCCCGGTAGTTCAGTTGGTTAGAATGCCAGCCTGTCACGCTGGAGGTCGAGGGTTCGAGCCCCTTCCGGGTCGCCAATTAAATGCCCAGATAGCTCAGTCGGTAGAGCAGTGGACTGAAAATCCACGTGTCGCTGGTTCGATTCCGGCTCTGGGCACCATTTGCGGGTTTAACTCAGCGGTAGAGTGTCACCTTGCCAAGGTGAAAGTCGCGAGTTCAAATCTCGTAACCCGCTCTTAAAAACAGAGACTAGAGACTAGAAATTAGAATCCAAAGGGGTTTAGGTTCTAGTATCTAGTGTCTAGTCTCTGTAGTATGGCGCCATAGCCAAGTGGTAAGGCAGAGGTCTGCAAAACCTTTATCCCCCAGTTCAAATCTGGGTGGCGCCTCTAAAAAGAGAATCCTCAAAGGCTTTATAATAAGGCCTTTGAGGATTTTTGTTTTGCATGGATATTGAAGCTGGTATATCATATCAAAGAATATTCTAAATTAATCCTGCAGCGATTTTAATATTTTCCTGGTGCTTAGCATCAATTTCCCCGTCACTGTGTCTTGTGCTGTTTGCAAAGTGGACGTCAAAAACTCCATCAATGCCATTGCCTTTTACCCAATCCAAGTTATAGCCCGGTGGGTAGCCATCACTTCTCCAGGTAGTATATATACCGCCATCTACCTTGTCGTTTCCTGCATGGGGTAAACTTGAAGCACTTGCAGCGATTTTTCTTCCATTGATTTTAACGATGATGGGACGTCTTGTCCAACTTAAACTACCGCCCCATATTTCCTTCATTTTTTGGGTATCGGTAAGAGTCAATGTTTCAACATCTGCGTGGTTAGCACCTGTTGTACGTTTTGCAAAGAAGGACTTTCCGGTATAGAAATCAACGATTTCAATAACACTTTGGGTAGGTATGACATATTGGGCTTCTGTCCACCAATCCAAATATTCTCCATACCTTTCTCCAGGGGTAGATTTTACAGGTATGTTATGAACGGGTATTTTTAACACATCTCCGATGTTTATCATTGCTGACTCCCTAATATTATTAGCTGTTAATACTTCTGACAAAGGTATACCGAATTTGTCTGCAATATTCCATAAATTATCACCTGACTTTATTGTATAGCTTGTGTATGTTATATAAGGCTTCGTTGGTGTAGGAGTTGGTGTAGGACTTGATGTAGGGCTTGATGAAGGAGTGGGCAGTGGTGTTTGGACAGCAGACTGAGGAATTTGCAGCTTCTGACCTATATAAAGTATAGTGCTTTCATTTGCATTGTTTATCTTCATAAGTTCGGTTAAATTCACGTTATATTTTTGGCTTAAAGTAAAGAAGGTATCTCCAGATTGAACTATATGAACTCTTGTTTGTGTAGGTTGTAGTGTAGATGGTGATGCAGCCGGGATAATAACCATATCACCGATATTCAGCATCGACTTTTCAGTTGCGTTATTCAATGAGAGTAGCTTATGAAAATCTACACCGTATTTTTTACTGATAGTCCAATATGTTTCTCCTGATATGACTGTATGAATGATCTGATTACCTAAAGGTATTGTGATTGTTTTACCAGGATACAAGATTGTATTTACTGTAGCATTATTAGATTTAATAAGGCTCTCCATGGATATTCCATACCTTTGACTGATTAAAAAGAAAGTGTCTCCTGATTGTACCTTATAGCTGATGTCTTGGGCATTTGTAATGTTTGTGCTTCCAACAAGAATGCCAATACTTAAAAAACCTGATATCAGAAATTTCTTCAAAGGCATTGTTTGCTTCCTCCTTAATGACAGTTTATATAGGGTATTTCAAAAAATACATTGTTCACTAATTTATTTCGGCATAAATCATTAAATACCTTTATGAAATTTGTGGGACATGCACAGTATTTTAAGATTGTTGAGGAGATAAATGGCATAATATCTTTTCTTTATTCCAGACTTGAACTTCAATATAATTGGGCATCTTTTCCGGAAGAATTCCTTTTAAGTTTTCCTTGATATTAAGTATCTCTTTCAATGTAAATATTTTTCCATGATATTCAGGCAAATAGTATATGGGATCTTTTTGATAAGCTAATAATAATGTCAACATACTGTCAGGATATGTAAAGCTTATTTCTGTTTCATCAAAGATTTCCAAAGGTATTTGTATTTGACTGGTCAGTTTTTTGTTTTCATCAGTTTCGTTTTCATTAAACCAAATTGATCCGCCGAGAACAAAGTAAATGGGCCTTTCAAGAAGCGGGTTTCCTCCTTTTTTAATAAATTCATCAAGCAGCCATTTTTCAGTACCCCTTCTTGCATCTAGATACTGTTTGGGGTTTGAAAACCTTTCCCATAGAAGAGAATCTTTAACGTATAATTCATTCATTAATTTAGTTGCTGCTTCATCATCTAAATCAGTAAGTGAATTAAAAGGCTGTGTTCCGCTTCTGAAATAATGCACTATATAGCTCATGATATACTCCTTACATCATAAAAATTATACTTTATATGTTATCATATATTGTATAAAAATGTAATAGGGGTTCGTAGAAATATATAAATATAAAGAAGAATTAGTGTTTTGGGCAACAATATAAATTTAAAAAAGATTTTGATACTGAAATGAAATATTCTAAAAAGGAGGCTATTATTCCATAGCCTCTTCTTTGTTTATATCATATAGATTGTAGGTAATACATTTTGAAGCTCTTCTTACACGTGGGGGTTTTTTCTCTTTAGTAGATGCATCTGAAGAGGCAGCTTTACTTCGTGAAGACTGTTTGGGTGTAGAAGGCTTTGACGTGGTTCTAAAAGTACAGTTTTTATTTGTACAATTGCCCGAAAGCATCAATGAACCGCATTTACAAAATTCTGACAATTAAATCACTCCTTTATATTAATATACCATAAAATCGCAAATATAATAATAGATTAGTGTAAAATTTTTAAATTTTATTTTGTTTAAGAAATTAATTGTATTTTTTTAAAAATGTTAAAAAAGTGCTTTTATCATACGATTCAATAATATATAATATAATTATATGTTTCAATGTTATATAAAATGGTCAAGTTATGTTATTGAAAAACTGTATCAATAGCTTTCAGGTTTATAGTCTTAAAGTTTAGCAGATCAATTAATTATATATAAGGTTTGATATTTCATTATTACCTAAGGAATGACTAAAATATTAAATTACTTACCTTAAAACAAGAAAAATGGTTGTTATTTTGTTGAAGTGATTTGATTAAATAAGGAGACTATATGTTCAAAAAGAAAATTCTTATTGTAGATGATACGGAGTTAATAGTAAGAATAATTACTGATATATTAGTGCCGGCAGGTTATGATGTTATATCGGCATATAGTGGTGAAGAAGGTATTGAGATGGTGAGAAGGGAAAAACCGGACCTGGTACTTCTTGACATTATTATGTATGGCATGGACGGCCTGGAGGTTTGTAAAGTGTTAAGAGCAGATGAGAGTAATAACTTAATGCCTATTATAATACTTACGGCTGAGGATGATGAAGAGCAAAAGCTGCAAGGGCTTGAACTGGGTGCTGATGATTATATAAAGAAGCCGTTTAATCCTAGGGAGCTTATTGCTAGAGTAAGAAACACACTTATCAGAATAGATAGAAACAGATGGGCAAACCCTCTTACAGGTTTAAGAGGCAACCTTGAAATTCAATCTGAAATAACCAGAAGAATTTTCAACAGGGATTTATTTACTGTGGTTTATGCAGACCTTGATAATTTCAAAGCTTATAACGATGTTTATGGCTTTGCCAGTGGTGATAGGGCAATAAAACTCACAGCAGATATACTTTTGGATTGTATTCATACATTTGGGGCACCTACGGATTTTGTTGGGCATGTTGGCGGTGATGATTTTATACTTGTTATTTACCCCCAAAATGCAGATATGATATGTGAAAGCATTATAAAAAGGTTTGATAAAAAAATTGTTGAGTTGTACAGCATGGAAGACCGGAATAAGGGGTTTATTTCAACTACAAACAGGCAAGGACAGATGATACAATATCCAATTATATCGATATCCCTTGCAGCTGTTTCCAATGAAAACCGAAACCTAATCAGTCATTTGCAGGTTGCTGAAATAGCGGCTGAATTAAAAAAACAGGCAAAATCAATTGCAGGAAGTGCATATGTCAGAGATCTGAGGAGGAATGTATAAAAAGATCAATATGATCATTAAGGATGGTTTCTAATGTATAAAGACCTTGATTTATACAGACTGCTTCAGGTTCAAGATAATGCAGAACCTGAGGTAATAGCTGCAGCATACAAAAGGCTTTCTAAAAAATACCACCCGGATCTCAATAGGGATAAGGGTGCAGAAGAAAAAATGATGCAAATCAATTATGCTTTTAGTATTTTATCAGATGTGGAAAAAAGAAAGCAGTATGATGTGCATCAAAGAATAAAGCATATAGAGAATAGTTCTATACCTTATCTTATGAATTATCCAAAGGAACAGCAAAGAGAAATTTTAAAAGCCCTAAAGGTTGTAAAGGGCTATTTTGCATGCCTTTCTATAGGGAAGTTTTATGATGCCTATGATAAAATAAGTTTTTATGATAAAAATAAAGTAACTCTTTTCGATTTTGTGAATTGGCAAAACAAAGTCTCACAATACTTTGAGATTGTAGAAGTTCAAGTATCCTACAATGATTACTATGATACAAAGAAGGTTTTTGGACAGGAAATATGTAAAGTATTTGAATTTTCTGTTATAATACATGAAAAAGAAATTTTAAAAGATAGTATTAACATAGTGAATATAAATAGACTGGTGGTTTTAAACAGGGATAAGTATGAAATTATTTTAGGCTATGAGGATTTGAGAACAGAAACCAATAAGCTTCTAATGAGTATGGAAGACAAAAAAGGTGAATATGAAGCTTTAAGTATTGATTATGATGAGTTGGACAAGTACTTTAAAGAGTATGTTGATCTGGAGTTTCAAAAGAATAAAAGCTATAACAGACCTTTTTCAATTATTTCAATTAACTTTATTTGTGATATATCTATAAATTGTCTGGATGAAGTTTTTTCTTTAATTACAGGTGCATTGAGAGGGTCTGATAAATTTATTCCCATAAGCGAGGACAGGGCTGTTATACTTTTGCCTGAGACCGGACCATCCGGAGCTGATAAGGCTACTCATAAAATTGCAGATATTTTGAATGGTTATGCTGAAAGTAAGGGTTGGAAATTTAGGTGGTTTAAAATTAAAATTATAAAATCCACTAACTGAGGAATATTGATAATAATGTTTGTTATCCATAGATTTACTTACAAATAGGGCAATTGCCCTTATTACAAAAGGACAATAATATGGAATATATAAGTGGAATTGTTGAAAGAGTTACTTTTTTTAATGAGGAAAATGGTTTTTGCGTAATTAAAGTTAAATCAAAGGGATATCCTGATCTTATAACTGTGGTGGGAAATCTGGCAGCGGTGAATGTTGGTGCTGTTTTAAGGATAAAGGGCGAATGGAAATATGACAGCAAATACGGTAAACAATTCACTGCAGTTGATTACAGAGAATCTGTTCCTGCCACCTTAGCTGGGATGGAGAAGTATTTGGGGAGCGGCCTTATTAAAGGTATAGGACCAGTTTTTGCACGCAGGATCATAAATCATTTCAAGGAGGAAACTCTTAAAGTAATCGAAGAGTCACCGGATTATCTTATAAATGTTGAGGGAATAGGGCAAAAGCGGGTTGATACAATTAAGAAGGCCTGGAAAGAGCAAAAGGAAATTAAAAACGTGATGCTTTTTTTACAGAGTAACGGGGTATCAACGGCATATGCAGTTAAGATATATAAAACCTACGGCAATGAAAGCATTAGTGTGGTCAAGTCAAACCCATACAGGCTTGCAGATGACATTTGGGGGATTGGCTTTAAAACAGCGGATAAAATTGCACAGAATATGGGAATTGGCAAGGATTCTTATGAGAGATGCCGGTCAGGTATAGTCTATACCATAAATGAGCTGTCAAATGACGGCCATTGCTTTGCAAAAAAGGAACAGCTTATAATAAAGGCATCTGAAATTCTGGAGGTAGATCAAGAGCTTATTGGTAGTACCATAAATACCATGTTGATGGATAAAACGGTTATTAGTGACGAAGCTGATGCAATTTTCCTGCCACCGTTTTATTACAGCGAGGTGGGAGTTGCAAAGAGAATAAGAGATATTACAGCTGTAAAAAGCGGCCTTATTGACAACAATATTGAAAGGGTTATAGATGAGATACAGTTGGAATACGGCATTACTTATGACCAGGTTCAGATAGATGCCATAAAGGAAGCTGTTGCTTCCAAGTTTATGGTATTGACTGGAGGCCCTGGTACAGGAAAAACAACGACTACATTGGCGATAATTAAGGCTTTTCAAAGGATGGGGGCCGTGTGCCTGTTGGCAGCACCAACTGGGAGAGCTTCAAAAAGGCTGTCTGAGGCTACAGGCATGGAAGCAAAGACCATTCACAGGCTGTTGGAATATAAGCCGCCGGAGGGATATAAAAAGAATGCTGAAAGCCCTTTGGAGTGCAATGTGCTTATAATAGACGAGGCTTCTATGGTAGACATAATATTAATGTACAATCTTTTAAAGGCCGTTAAGAACGAAACGGTAGTTATACTGGTAGGAGATGTGAATCAACTGCCGTCGGTTGGAGCCGGAAATGTATTACGGGACATTATTGATTCAGGCACTGTAAACGTAATATGCCTTACAAGGATATTCAGGCAGGCACAGGGCAGTGCCATAATAACAAACGCCCACCGTATCAATAAAGGTGAGATGCCTAATTTAAGAGGGGAAAGAATAGTGATTTTTTCTATATTGAAGAGGATGAGCCCCTTAAGGTTACAGATGTTATAAAAAACCTATGCTTAAAAAGGCTTCCACAGTATTATAAAATTGACCCTGTAAACGACATACAGGTGCTATGCCCTATGCAGAGGGGCGAAGCGGGAGCACACAACTTGAATTCCATATTACAGCAAGCGTTAAACCCTTCAGAAGTTTCCATAAAGCATGGAGGCACAACATTTCGCCTAAATGATAAGGTTATGCAGATAAAAAACAACTATGACAAGAATGTGTTTAATGGGGATTTAGGCACAATAACAAAAATTGACCTGGAGGATAAGGTCTTACTGATTAGTTTTGACGGAATTGAAGTGGATTATGATGTTACGGAACTGGACGAGGTTGTTCTGGCATATGCTACAACTGTTCATAAAAGCCAGGGAAGTGAATATAAGGTTGTGGTTGCACCGTTTACAATGCAGCACTACATGATGCTTCAAAGGAACCTTTTATATACATGTATAACTCGTGCAAAGAAGGTTTTTGTGCTGGTTGGATCAAAAAAAGCTATAGGTATAGCGGTGTCAAACAATAAGATCCAGCAAAGGAATACATTGCTGGCTAAAAGGCTCCAAGGATGATTAGATAATAAGCAGTATTGATTATGAACTTGCATAGGGTTTGGTACTAATATCTAGTTAATCATGAAACATAGGGCACTGTGATATAAAAAGCGGTTCCCTTATCGCCATCGCTTTCAAACCAAATATCCCCGCCAAACCTTCCCTTTATTGTTGAATAAGACATATAAAGGCCTATACCGGTGCCGTTTTTGCCTTTGGTAGTAATCATTTCCTTAAAAATCTTGCTCTTTACCTCAACGGGAATTCCTTTACCATTATCCTTAATTATAAACTTTATATTGTTATTGTCCTTTTGCACAATAAAGTCTACTGAGCCGTAGTCATCCTGGTAGGACTCGCAAGCATTTTGCAGCAGGTTATCCAGGACTTGAATAAGGCTGTTTATGTCACCTTGGATTTTAAGGTGTTTCTCTACCTGGATTTGTGGTATTATGAGAGAGTTTTCCGGCATATTGTGATTGAGTTTTATATTAAGAGTTTTTATGAGTTCGTCAATGGTAAAGCTTTCTGTGGATGACTCGTTTAGCTTTACTGCCTGAAGCTTTACATTGCTGATTATTTTTGACATATATGAGCATTGGGGAGAAATCTTATTTATGCAATCAAGTATTTCATTAGCAATCTCAATGTGATCTTCATTTGTTACATCCCGGTCTCCAATAGAATTCTTATACTCATTTGCCAAGTTGTTTAATGTGTCAATAAGGCAGGCTATGGTCATGATAGGGGAGTTAAGGTTATGAGCAATGCCTCCAATCATTTGACCAAGAGATGCCAGCCTTTCTTTCTCCAGTATCATTGCCTGCTGCTCATTAATGGATTTTATATTGGCTTTAGTAAGTTCCTGGATTTTATTAAATGCTACAATAAGCTCGCCTATTTCATCATTTGAGGCAATTGGAATTTTTTTATCAAGGTTCACTTTATCGCCCTCGGCTATTTTAGAAAGATTTGCAGCAACGACTGATATGTCGCTTGTAATTGATTTGGCAAAGTAGTAAAGTACAATTATACATAGCAGTAATAATGCCATAAAGCAACCTATGAAATAATTAACTGTTTTGGGCGAAGCTACTTTAAATTTTATGCCAACAATAACATTATTATTGCCGGCAGGGATCTTTCTAAATACACCCTGGGTTTCACATGTCACATCATAAAACCTTCCTTGCAAATTAGGCGTAGGCTTATTTATATAATATAAATTAATTTTACTGAGATCTTCCTGATCAGATGTAATTACTTTGTTGTCAGTAGTTATCAGGAAGGTAGAAAAATTACTTTCACTGTAATCTATCTCAGAAAGTTTTTTCTTGATGGAATCATAACTTATAACGCTGTTAATGTCCTGTAAGGAATAATCGAGTTTACTCATGAATAGTTGTGAATAAATGTTTCCTTTTTCTTCAATAAGTCTGGAATAGCCTACCATAGATGTGAGTAATACCGTTGAAACGAAAATCGGAACTATTTGAATAAATATTTTGCTTTTAAGACCAAACCTTATGCCTTGGAGCCCATGATTGTCGAATGTTTCAACAAGTACCTGCTTGAATATTCTGTTTGATAGTATATAAGTAAAAACAGAAAACAAAGAAACAAGAGAAAAGACCAAAAACATAATTCTGAAGTAAATGGTACTTTTATTAGTCAATGTGAATACAAATAACATAATAAACAAAACTGTTGCAGGAATTAAAATTTGAATACTATATATTCTATATGGTGCACTTAAACATTTTTCACGTATTAATTTTATTTTTTCATAATCAGAATTATTTACAGCATCCTTCCAGTTGTACAACACTTTCAATACTTTCATAAGAATGAGATTTACCAATACAGAACCAATTGTTACAGACAAAAATTGCCTTAGAAAAATTGAAGAAGCAATAACTTTACTCGCTTCTTTATATCCAGGAGGATAATTTAGTATAACAGGTAATAAACGAGTCAGTATAATTAATGCTAAAAAACACAAAAGATTATATAAGAATTATCCATAACCGACTATAACTCATTATGTGCCCACTTAAGTTGAAACCTTTAAAGCCGTGTTTTTCATTTAGCTTTTTTCTGCCGTTGTCCATAATTAATCTCCTGTTAGATAAAAATGTAAATCATTATATTAATTACACATTTATTTATATCGGCAGAAATAATAATTTTTTTAGTGATTTGTTTACATAATTTATTAATTATTGAAACTAATATTGATTTCAACAAGTTCAGTATTGTTAAGAAACCTTATGGGTGGTCCCCATGACCCTAATCCGGAGGATACGATTAGCTGAAAATCATTCTTTTTCAGATAACCCCAATCATTTTCAAAGATAGCATTTGTGATGAAATTAAAAGGAAAAAACTGCCCTCTATGTGTATGACCTGATAGCTGCAAATCTATGCCCTTGCCAATAGGCTCTTTTAAATTGGAAGGCTGGTGATCAAGAAGGATTAGAGGTTTGGATTTGTCCAAGCCTGAAATGAGGCTGGAAAGATTTTTACGGGGCTTTTTAAGGTGTGACCTTGACCCCATGTCCTCTCTTCCTATGATATATATGGAGTTTTCAATACTTGTAAAATCATCCTTAAGCAATTTAATTCCTGAGTTTCTAAAAATCTCTGCAATTTCCTCACTGCTTCCGCCATAATACTCATGATTTCCAAGACAGTAGTAAACTCCATACTTTGTCTTTATTTGCTGTAAGCTCTCCAGCATGTTTTGATCCTTAAAAGGTTTTATATCATCGTCTATTAAATCCCCTGCAATGAAAACAATGTCGGGATTTTTTTCATTTATCAGGCGAACCATCTTATCAAGCTGGCCTTTCCTCACCAGTGTACCGAGGTGAACATCCGAAATTAATATGGCATGAAGATTCTTTATTTTACCGCCATCTTTATTAATGGATATGTCATACTTTACTGTTACAGGATTTCTGGCCTGCCAGGTACCAATCACAAGAATAAGTAAAACTAAGGCTATGACAAAAAGAGATACATAATTGGATATCTGGCTGGTTTTTAGATGGGAAGGTATAAATGACAGCCATCTGTCAAACAGGAAAACCAATTTAATCATTATTATAAAAATTATAAAATAAACCATTGCTGCTATCCAGTATGAGCCAACTAGGGTGATAATATAAGATACCGGCTCAGGCAAAATTTTTGATACAAATCTGGAAATTATATAAGAAAATGCTACAAGTAAGAAAATCGGCCAGAAAACCTTAGGAGCTATAAATGGGAAGACACTGTTAATAAGCTCAAATCCCTTTAGACCTATATAATAGTTAATGCCGCTGTAAATCCCTAATACCAATATGATTGCAACAATAAAAACCAAATTCATCATATAATAGATACCTTCCTTAGTTATTTTTTGATCATGACTAATTACATTTTATAGCCAAAGCATTTAGTATTCAAGTAAGTAATTACTGCTATATATGTTGGAAAAAAGATTTTACACTAGCACATGCAATTGAACAGTCTGCATTTGAACTATAAAAATGAATTTTTTGCAACATATGAAACAAGGAAAATGTTTTACAATAGTTAGAAATGTAAAATGATTATTGGAAAACATATAACTAAAATATAACACTACTAAAAATCAGATATTTATTAAGCTTGTTTCTGATTTGTCCGATATAAAATATGAGTAACAATTTTTAAGCATACAAAAATTGATAGTTTTCAATATAGGTTTTAAGGAGATAGCTTATGATTCGAGGGCTTTATACTTCCGGATGGAGTCTCATGGCCAATAGTAAGAAAATGGATGTTGTGTCCAATAATCTGGCTAATGCCGATACTAACGGGTACAAAGAGGATATTGCAATTTTTGAGACCTTTCCTGAAAAGCTGACAAGAAGAATTAATGATACCAGAAGTGCATCGAACCCTTCTGCAAAGGTAGGTAATATGCGGCTTGGAAGTGATATAGGTGAAATTTTTACCAACTATGAGCAGGGGAAATTAGCGAAGACTGGAAATAATTTGGACTTTGCCATTCAGAATTCCAAATCAGCTTTTTTTACTATTGGAAAACCTGATGGAGATGGGAATATTCAGGAATATTACAGTAGAGATGGTGCTTTTGTTGTTAATTCATTAAACCAGCTTGTTACTAAGGACGGCTTATATGTAATGGGACAGAATGGGCCTGTTACATTGGATAGTGATAATTTCACTGTAAACAATGACGGTTCAATAGTACAAGATGGAGTTGTTGTCGATAAACTTAGGATTAGTGAATTCACAGATACAAGGTCATTGATAAAAGCCGGCAGCAATTTGGTACAAAAAGACGAATCTACTGAGGAACAACCTTTTACAGGGACAATATCCCAGGGTTTTCTGGAGGGGTCAAACATAAATGTGGTAAAAGAAATGGTAGATATGATTTCGGTTATGAGGTCATACGAAGCAAATCAACGGTTACTTCAAGCACAGGACAGTACCTTGGAAAAGGTGGTCAATCAGGTTGGAAGTGTAAGATAGAGGAGGAATAGCTTATGATGAGGGCATTGTGGACAGCAGGCGGAGGAATGCAGGCACAACAGTTTAATGTGGATGTTATATCCAATAACCTAGCTAATGTAAATACAACAGGGTATAAAAAGGAAAGAGCAGAATTTAAGGATCTATTGTATGAAACAGTCAACAGGGCGTATATGCTGGAGGGGACAGGTAAGCCTGTAAACCTTCAGGTTGGTCATGGTGCTGCTCCGGTAGCAACAGTAAAGAACTTTAGCTCGGGCAATCTGGAAAAGACTGAGAACGCACTGGATTTTGCAATTAACGGAGATGCATTTTTTACCATTAGGTCAGCTACAGGGGAAGCAGTATTTACAAGGGATGGGAGCTTCAAGTTAAGCGTAACTGATCAGGGGAATATGCTTACCACATCTGACGGTCTTCAGGTGCTGGATGACGCAGGTAACCCCATTATTTTGAATATTGATACAGCAAAACTTAATGTTACATCAAGCGGAGAATTGACTTATATTGATGAAAATGGAGCTACAGCATCATTAGGACAGAAAATTGCTATGGTTAAGTTTCCGAATAAACAAGGTTTAGAATCTATTGGAAATAACTTGTTTAGACAGAACTCAGCTTCAGGTGCACCGGTTTTAGATGAGGAGCTGGCGGAAAGAAGCTCACTCCAGCAGGGATACCTTGAATCGTCTAATGTTCAGGTTGTTGAAGAAATGGTAAAGCTAATTGTTGCCCAAAGAGCATATGAAATAAATTCCAAAGCAATTCAGTCTGCAGATGAAATGCTTGGACTTGCAAATAATTTGAGAAAATAGTATTTTGGTAATATAGTAATGCATTAGGAGATGCTGTATGAATATTAAAGGTACGGGAAGTATAAATGAGTTGGTAAATTATAACAATACTCGACTCAATAAAGATAATATAACTGACGGAAGCTTTGAAAAAAAGCTGGAAAGTATATTGGAAAAAAAGGATGATAAGGAATTAAAGAAGGTATGCAAGGATTTTGAGGGAGTGCTTTTACAGATGATGTATAAGGAAATGCGGGCAACAGTTCATAAATCCGGGCTTATTGAGGAAGACTATGGAAAGAAGGTTTATGAGGAAATGCTGGATGAAAAGCTTGTTGAATCAGCTGTGAATAGTGGAGGCATAGGCCTTGGTGATGCACTATACAAACTTTTAAAGCCAAAAACATAAATCTATATTTGGTACTTGTATTCTTGCGACAACATCAAAAGCAAAAAATCATTATCACTTTTAGTCATTCCTAAAAGTGATAATGATTTTTTGCTTTTCTACTTGGAAATATTATGATATAATGTTAAAGGTTTTTTGATGTCAAGGAAATTATGGTGCATCTTACACCACAATTTTTCATGACAACAATTAAGGTTGATAAAACCAATTCATCATGTTGTTCTAATTAATTATAAAAGAGGTGCTAAAATGCTTTCAAGTGTTGATATTCAAAAGATAATACCACATAGATATCCATTTTTACTGATTGACAGAATAATTGAAGTTGAGCCAGGTAAAAGTGCTGTAGGAATTAAGAACGTTACAGTTAATGAACCGTTCTTCCAAGGACATTTTCCAGGGCAACCTGTAATGCCGGGTGTACTTATAGTTGAAGCTCTAGCTCAAACTGCTTGTGTAGCAGGTCTTTTAGATGAGCAGAATAAAGGCAAACTGGGAATGTTTACAGGTTTTGAGTCAATAAAATTCAGAAGACCTGTTGTTCCAGGGGATACACTTAAGCTTGAGGTCGAGCTATCTGCGTTTAAGCTTGGAATGGGAAAAGCAAAGGTTCTTGCAACAGTAGAGGGCGATGTTGCGGCTCAAGGTGAAATCAAGTTTGCTATGGTTGACCCTGAAAAGCTCAATAAGTAATGGCTAAGAAAAACAGCTGCATAAAAAGATTATTAACTTTTCATGTAGCTGTTTTTTAAATATAAGACTATTTTAGGCATTTTGCTGCATGTCTAGAAAAATTTCGCCTACTCTATATATATCCCCTGCACCCATAGTAATTATCAGATCCCCGGACGTTGCTTTCTCGTGAAGGTAATTTGCAATATCCTCAAAACCTTTTATATATTTGGATTTTGGGGAAACTTCATTAATCTTATCACTCAGAATCAGAGAGTTAATCTCTCCGTTATCAGGCTCACGGGCTGCATAGATATCTGAAACTATAACATAATCAGCATCATTAAAGGATTTGGAGAAATCATTCAATAAAGCTTTTGTTCTGGTATATGTGTGGGGCTGGAAAACGCACCAAAGCTTATTATGTGGAACATTTTTTGCTGCATTGAGTGTAGCTACTATCTCTGATGGGTGGTGTGCATAATCATCTATGACTTTTATATCTTTTGAAAGGCCTTTTAATTCAAATCTTCTGTGTGTTCCGGAGAATTTTCTTAGACCATTTTTTATGGAGTCAACACTGCAACCAATAGTATAACAGGCAGCAGCTGCTGCAAGAGAATTACTGATATTGTGCATTCCTGTAACGCTAAGGCTGATTTTAGCTATTTCTTCATTGGACTTATAAAGAGTATAAGAACCAAGGCCGTCTTCATCAAATTGAATATTTCTGGCTTGCCACAAAGCATCCTCTGAGTTTAAGCCATAGGTTATTATGTTACAGTCTATCTTATTGAGAATATCTCTGGTATTATTGTCATCTATACATGCAATCAGATATCCTTCCTTAGGAATCAAGCGAGCAAACTTGATAAAAGACTCTTTAATGTGGTCAATTCCTTTGAAGTAATCGAGGTGATCTGCTTCAATATTTAATATTATACCCATGAAGGGATAAAATTGCAGGAAGCTTTCTACGTATTCGCACGCTTCTGCTACAAAATACTTGTTTCCGCCAATTTTTGTATTCCCGCCAATGGCATTGAGCTGACCGCCTATATGCACAGTCGGATCAAGGCCAGCTTCCATCATAATCATGGTTACCATGGATGTTGTCGTTGTCTTTCCGTGAGTTCCTGAAACATTTATGCTATAAGGGTATTGCTTCATAATCTGGCCTAATAGAACAGATCGCTCAATTGTATTTATTCCAAGCTCTTGTGCTTTTATAAGTTCGGGATTATCCTTTTTTACTGCTGCTGTATATATTACTAAATCAGGATTTTCCATATTATCGCTGCTATGCCCCTGATAAAATTTAACTCCCATGTTTACAAGTCTATCGGTTATATTTGAGGCTTTCATATCTGAACCTGAAATTTCATATCCCTGATTAAGTAAAATTTCTGCCAATCCGCTCATGCTTATACCGCCAATACCAACAAAATGTATCTTTTTAACAAGATTTGGATCAAGTAAGTTTTTTTCAGTCAATGCTAACACTCCTTTAAATTGACAAGTTAATTATTTGTTAATACCTAATGTGAAAAACTTGCATATTATTCTATATGTTTTGCAATAATCATTGTACATTTTTAATGGTTGCAAAACATTTTCCTTGTTTCATATGTTGCGAAAAATTCGTCATTTATATTGCAAATGCAGACGATTCAACTGCATTTGCTAATGTAAATCTTTTTCGTAACATATATAAGTATAGTTTTATTATATGCAAAATGTAACAATTTTATTATTTTATGTATAGACTGCAAAACCACTTATTGTTTATTAATAACTATAGTGATTTTTGTTGAAATCCGAATAATTATTTAAAAAAGTATTAAAATATTCGCTATAATATTATATAATAAAAACCAATACTGTTAAAACAAAATGTTTTGTAAAACGAGAGGGAAAATGGATAAACTTCAAAGAAACGAACGTATTGGAATTTTGATGAAGCTATTGACGGATTCGCCAGGGAAGATATTTACACTTGGAAATTTTACGGAAATTATAGGATCGGCAAAGTCTACAATTAGCGAAGATATTGATATAATTCAGGATATATTGGATAAGTTTGATCTGGGCATGATAGTATCTATACCTGGTGCTTCCGGAGGCATAAAGTTTATTCCTTCAATAAGCAGCGAGAAAGCGGATTTTATTACTCGAAATCTTTGTGAAGAGCTATCTCAAAAAGAAAGGATTCTACCAGGCGGATTTGTTTATATGCTTGATATAATCTACAATCCTGTAAAAATAGAAAATATCGCACGTATTTTTACAAGGCAGTTTTATAAAAAGGATGTTGATTATGTAATAACTGTAGAAACCAAAGGTATACCGTTAGCTTTTGCAACTGCAAGGTTTCTCAATGTGCCTTTAATTATCGTACGGCATTATAATGAAGCTACAGATGGTGCTTCAGTGAATATTAACTATGTATCTGGGTCTAAGAAAAAGCTCCAAACGATGGTCTTGTCATTAAAGTCATTAAAAAGGAACTCAAAACTTTTATTTATAGATGATTTTATGAAGGGTGGAGGCACGGCCAAAGGTATTATGGAGCTGGCAAAGGAATTTGAGTGTGAAGTTTCGGGTATTGGGGTGCTTATAAAGACTGCAGAGCCTGATAGAAAACTGGTAGATAATTATTTTTCAATATTGACTCTTGATACAGTCGATGAAGAGAATGGCATTATTAATATTCGATCAAGTAGGTAAAATTTGTAGTTTTATATGTGATTGTAAATTATGGGATATATTGACACAAAGATCTTGTTCCACTTTAGTATGAAATATCTTATTTATTCCGTATTAATATTCAATTGAATGAGCAAAATAACGAAAAATGATCAAAAAAATTTAAAAAGGTTAAGGAATTTATTAAAAACAAGAAGGAAAAAATAAATTTATATCGAATATAAAATAATAAGCTGATAAGCGGATGTAAACAATTTATAATTCCATAATATTAACGGAAGGTGGTAAGCATAAATGGAGATTACAGATGTTCGCATTAGGAAAATTGATGCTGAAGGCAAGATGAAGGCAGTTGTATCTGTGACCTTTGACAATGAGTTTGTTGTACATGATATAAAAATTATTGAAAGTCAGAATGGTATGTTTATCGCAATGCCTAGCAGGAAGACACCGGACGGCGAATTTAGAGATATCGCTCATCCAGTAAATGCTGTAACTAGGGAAAAGATTCAGACAGCTATTCTGGAAAAATATGAAACCACAACAGTAAATGAGTAATAAATAAAAGACACTTTTAAAAGTGTCTTTTTTCATCTGTGGGAAATTATGGTGATATAAAATGAAATCGCGAGGGAAGCAATCCCGGCGGTTTTATTTTATGTCTGCCAAATGTAAGATTATTAGCACTTTTAATATAATTACCGTTGAAAAATATAAAGAAAAGTGAGAAAATATATTTGGTTTTTATAAACCTTTAGCATTATGAAACCATTTCATATATTATATATTAATTTTTGATTGCTGTAATGGAAGGGGTTAATTTAAATGGATTATATAATGGCAGTTGTACTTGCTGCAGGTGAAGGAAAAAGGATGAAATCCAAGAATTCCAAGGTAGTACATAAGATATGCGGAAAAACTCTTGTAGAATGGGTTGTAGATGCAGCAGGCAGTTGCGGAATAAAAGAAAGTGTTATTGTAGTAGGACATAGACAGGATCAGGTAAGGGAATGCTTGAAGGAACGTGTTTCCTACGCGGTTCAGGAAAAGCAGCTAGGTACAGGTCATGCTGTTATGCAGGCTGGAGAATATCTCGAAGGCAAAGAGGGACATGTAATAATCCTTTGTGGTGATACACCTCTCATTACCAGTGATACAATTGAAAAAACCATTAAATATCATATAGAAAACAAATATAGTGCTACAGTAATAACAGCAGATTTTGAAAACCCTGCCGGTTATGGCAGGATAGTTCGCGATGAAAATAACAATGTTTTGAAAATTGTTGAGGATAAAGACGCAAGTGTTGAAGAAAAGTGTATAAAAGAAATAAATTCAGGTATATATTGTTTTAATATTAAGGAGCTTATAAGAAGCTTAAAGGAATTAAACAATAATAATGTGCAAGGTGAATATTACCTGACGGATACTCTTGAAATCATTTTGGGAAAAGGCGGAAAGGTCGGTGCTGTAAAAATATCTGATCCCGACGAAATATTAGGTATAAATGACAGGGTACAACTTTCAAGAGCTGGTGAAATAATTAGAAGCAGGATTCTTGAAATGCATATGAAAGCTGGTGTTACACTAATAGATCCAAAGTCCACATGTATAGATCATAGTGTTAAAATAGGAATGGATACAGTGATTTATCCGGGCTCATATATTGAAGCAGGCAGTATAATTGGAGAGGACTCTATAATTGGACCCAACAGCAGAATTGTTCGTTCAACCATAGGTAATGGTACAGAAATTAACAATTCTGTAATAATTGAAAGTACTGTTGGGGACAACACACATATAGGTCCTTTTGCTTACTTAAGACCTGGAAGCAAAATTGGAAATAACGTAAAAATAGGAGATTTTGTTGAGGTTAAGAAATCTATCATAGGTGATGATACAAAGGTTTCACACCTTACCTATATTGGAGATGCAGAGGTTGGAAGCAATGTAAATCTAGGATGTGGTGTAGTTGTTGTGAATTATGACGGCAAAAATAAGAACAAGACTGTAATTGGGGATAATGCATTTGTAGGATGCAACGTAAATCTCATTTCACCTGTCACTGTTAAAGATAATGCCTATGTAGCAGCCGGTTCAACTATTACCGAAGAGGTGCCCGAGAATTCCCTGGCAATTGCCAGAAGCAGGCAGGTGAACAAAGAAGGATGGGTAACAAAAAAAGGTATGCAAAGGGTTAAGAAAAAATAGACACTTTATTTCTTAAGTGTTTTATATAAATTTATTTATAATTTTAGATTTTTGATAATTTATGTGTTGTTTGAAAGGGGAAAAGTAATGAATTTGCATGGAAAGGATATAAAAATATTCACTGGGAGTTCCAATTATGAGCTTGCTAAGGAAATAGCAGAGAAGATAGGTTTACCTTTAGGTGCAGCTCATGTAGGAAAGTTCAGCGATGGTGAAACTGCCATAAATATTGATGAGGTTGTAAGAGGTTCGGATGTATTTATAGTACAATCCACATGTCATCCTGTTAATGACAATTTGATAGAGCTGTTGGTTATGATAGATGCTTTAAAAAGGGCTTCGGCAGGTAGAATAACCGCAGTTATGCCTTATTTCGGATATGCAAGACAGGATAGAAAAGCTAAAGCAAGAGATCCGATTTCTGCAAAGCTTATGGCCAACCTTATGACAGTTGCCGGAGCAGACAGGGTATTGACCATGGATCTTCATGCACCGCAGCTTCAAGGCTTCTTTGATATTCCTGTTGACCACTTGTTGGGAGTACCTTTAATAGCTGAATATTTTAAGGAGAAATTTGCTGGAAGAGATGATGTTGTTGTTGTTTCTCCTGATGTGGGAAGTGTTGGCAGGTCAAGAAAGTTTGCAGAGAGGATTGATGCACCAATTGCTATAGTTGACAAAAGAAGGCCTAAGGCAAATGTATGTGAAATTATGAATGTCATAGGTGATGTTAAAGGAAAGACACTTGTTTTGGTGGATGACCTTATAGATACTGCGGGAACTATGGTAAATGGTATACAGGCACTTTTGGATATGGGTGCAAAGGAAGTATATGCATGCTGTACTCATGCTGTATTATCAGGACCTGCCATTGAGAGAATTGAAAAATCTCCAATAAAGGAGCTGGTTATTTTAAATACCATACCACTTCCGCCTGAAAAAAGATTGGACAAGATTAAGGTAATTTCCGTAGCTGAGATTTTTGCCGAAGCTATTGAAAGAATTTATGGAGATATTTCCATAAGTACTTTATTCACACAGCAATAATACTTGCGGCATGATTGGAATATCACTTCCCGTTTTGAGCGTGTGTTCACGGGTTAAGTTAACATGAAAGCGAAATTATACGGGAAGTTATATTTTCAACATGCCTAAAATGAGGAATGACTAAAGTATATGAGAAGAACACCGTTAAGGGTTGATGCCTTTATCGGTTTTTTGATGTATAGGAAATTATAGTGTATACTAATATACAAAAAAGCAATAAACTGAGGTGTAAAATGGATACGACATATATAATAGCAGGGCTCGGTAATCCGGGAAATAAATATAATAATACCAGACACAATGTTGGGTTTGATGCCATCGACTTAATGGCCCATCTAAATAATATAAGCATAACAAAAGTCAAGTTTAAGGCATTGATAGGTGAAGGAAGCATAGAAGGCCAGAGGGTTATATTGGTGAAGCCCCAGACATTTATGAATTTAAGCGGAGAAAGTATAAGGGAAATAATAGAATGGTATAAAATACCTATAGGTAATATAATAATAATGTTTGATGATATAGATTTAGAGCTGGGTAAAATAAGAGTAAGACCTAAGGGAAGTGCAGGGACTCATAACGGTATGAGAAATATTTTGTACCAGATTCAATCGGATGAGTTTCCAAGAGTCAGGATTGGTATAGGCAGACCACCGGAGGGATGGAATCTGGCTGATTATGTATTAAGCAAATTCACCCCAAATGAAAGAACAGCTGTTAATGATAGTATAAAAAATGCAGTAGAAGCTGCTTCAACAATATTGAAGTCGGGTGTTGATACAGCCATGAATAAATTTAACAAGTAAAGAAGGCGGAAAAATATTCATGAATTTTTTAGTTAAACCACTTTTGGAGCTGAGTGAATATAACGGAATAATTGATTCCATAAGTAAAAACCGGTCTGTAGTCATAACAGGATTGGCAAATTCCCAGAAAGCTCATGTAGCATACTCAATATGTCAGCATACAGATAAAAAAGGTGTTTATATCGCATTTGACGAGTTTGAAGCTAGAAAGATATATGAAGATTTTTATCTGTTCTTGGGAGAGGAAGTATTATATTTCCCTTTTAAGGAAATTACCTTGCATGACGTTGAGGCTAAAAGCAGAGATAATGTTTTTAAAAGGCTTGAGATTCTAAAGCGTATTATTGAGGGTGAATACAGGCTTATTGTGGTTTCAATAGATTCCTTATTGCATAAGCTTATTCCGCCTCGCTTATTTACTGAAAACATATTGGAATTTGAGGTAGGAAATAGGATAGATCTTTTATCGATACAAAAGAAGCTTGTTGCTATGGGTTATGAAAGGGTTGCGGTTGTCGAGAACAAGGGCCAGTTTGCTGTTAGAGGCGGAATAATTGACATTTTCTCCGTGGATTATAATCTGGCAGTACGTATTGAGCTTTTTGACGATGAAATCGATTCCATAAGGGAATTTGATCCTGATTCGCAGCGATCTGTAGAACAATTAAAGGGTATTAAAATAATTCCTGCAAGAGAAGTAATTTATAATGAGGATAAAAGGGAAGCAATTGTAAGCAGAATTGAGAATGATATGAACGAGGTTTTGAAGAAGGCAGGCAAAGAATACAAAGCCTTAATCCGAGAAAATATTACCAATGATATTTGCAAGCTTCGAGATAATTATTATTTTGAGGGAATTGACAGATATATAAGCTATATCATTGATGAGCCATCAACTCTAGTGGATTACACCGATAATTGTCTGGTGTTTGCCGATGAAAGCGGGAAACTAAAGAATAGGATAGAAAATATTGTTTTTGAATGGCAGGAATCCTGCAATGGATTAATGGAAAAAGGAAGGCTTCTTCCGGGAAGTTTTAATGTGAAATTTGATTATGAGGACATTGTAAGGGGCTTACTAAAAAGCATTACAGTTAGTATGAATACTTTTATAACGGTCAGCAGCAATATTTATAATGCTGAAAGGTTTGATATAGCTTCTAAGGCTACAGGGTCCTATTTGAATCGTATGGATTTTCTTATAAACGATTTAAGGAACTGGAAGGAACGAAAGCACAGGATACTTGTATTTACCGGCACTAGGGTGAAGGGCGAAAAACTAAAAGATACTTTGGAAGCTGAAGGTGTTGAGGCGGTATTTAGGGAATCCCATCCTGATGAAATATTACCGGGACAGGTAGTGTTGACTCCGGGAAGCCTAAATAACGGATTTGAATACCCTAAATTGGGTTTTGTTGTAGTGAGCGACAAGGAGGTATTTGGGAAAGAGAGGAAGCATAGAAAAGCTTCAGGGAAAAATAAGGGCAGCAAAATAAATATATTTACCGAATTAAATGTTGGCGATTTTGTAGTGCATCAAAGTCATGGTATTGGCCAGTATGTAGGTATTCAACAGCTTAATGTTGATACTGTAAGAAGGGATTATCTGAAAATAAGGTATCATGATAGTGACTTTTTGTATATTCCTACAAATCAGCTTGATTTGATACAGAAGTACATAGGGTCTGAGGGAAAGGAACCAAAGCTTCATAAGCTTAATGGAACCGATTGGGCTAAAACAAAAAGCCGGGTTAAGGAATCTTTAAAGGAGATTGCTGAGGAGCTTGTCAAGTTATATGCAAAGAGGCAGGCTACCAGGGGATATGCGTTTTCTAAAGATACAGTATGGCAAAAACAGTTTGAAGACTCCTTTCCATACGAAGAGACTGACGACCAATTAAAATGTATTGAAGAAGTAAAACAGGATATGGAGATGGAAAAGCCTATGGATAGGCTTTTGTGCGGCGATGTAGGATATGGAAAGACAGAGGTGGCTATAAGGGCTATATTCAAGGCGGTTATGGATGGTAAACAGGTTGCATATCTGGTTCCTACTACTATTCTTGCACAGCAGCACTATAATAATTTTGCCGAGAGGATGAAGGATTTCCCTGTAACTGTCGATGTTATAAGCCGTTTTAGAAAACAGGCAGATCAGAAAAAGATATTAAAGAATGTGAAGGATGGTACTATTGATGTGCTTGTAGGAACCCACAGGCTTTTGCAGAAGGATCTGCATTTTAAAAATTTGGGTTTGCTTGTGATAGATGAAGAGCAGCGATTTGGAGTGGCACATAAGGAGAAAATCAAGAACATTACACCTAATATTGATGTGTTGACATTGACTGCAACACCCATACCAAGGACACTTAACATGTCACTTGTAGGAATAAGGGATATCAGTGTAATTGAGGACCCTCCTGAAGAAAGACAACCGGTGGAAACCTTTGTAATGGAATACAACCCGGAAATAATAAGGGATGCCATCAGACGTGAAATATCAAGGTCGGGACAGATATTTTATCTATATAACAGAGTAGGTTCAATTTTAAAAAAGGCTGCAGAGCTGCAGGCATTGGTGCCAGATGCGAGAATAGCTGTTGGGCATGGACAGATGGATGAGAAGGAACTTGAGGATATTATATATGATTTTATAAATGGAAATTATGACATGCTTGTTTGTACTACAATAATCGAATCGGGTCTTGATATGCCTAATGTCAATACAATAATTATCGAAGATGCCGATAGAATGGGCCTTGCTCAGCTATATCAGTTAAGGGGCAGGGTTGGAAGATCAAACAGGCTCGCATACGCATATATCACATACAAGAAAGACAAGACGCTATCGGAAATTGCTGAAAAGAGACTTCGTGCCATAAGGGAGTTTACCGATCTAGGGTCAGGTTTTAAAATTGCAATGAGAGACCTTGAATTAAGGGGTGCAGGAAACCTTTTAGGGGCACAGCAAAGCGGTCAAATGGAATCTGTAGGTTATGACATGTATTGCAGGCTTTTGGATGAGGCTGTAATGGAGCTGAAAGGTGAGAGCCCTGATATCAGCAATCAGGAGATAACAATTGACATTAATATTAGTGCATACATAGACAATGCTTATATTGATATAGAAAATCAGAAAATTGACATGTACAAAAAAATTGCATCTATAGCAAGCCAAGAGGATATAACAGAAATTGAAGATGAGCTGATAGACAGGTATGGAAATATACCAAAGTATGTAAGCAACCTTCTAAAGATTGCACATATAAAATTCCTTGCCAGGGTATGTGGATTTTCTTCGATTACACAAAAAAATGAATCGGTAATTTTCCAGTATATTAATGATTCCTTTATGGACTTATCAATCATAAACAAGCTCATGGATAATTTTAGAAGGAAGATTATGTTTAATGCAAGCAGCAAGCCCTACTTGACGCTTCTTATTAAAGGATTAAAAGGAGAGGAAATACTGGAGAATATTAAAACCCTATTAATGAACATTAAAGATTTGCAGGATGGGAAATAATCTATTATAATATTGATATTAGGCATGTTCTTATAATTATTCCTTAAAGGGAGAAAATGCCGGCAAACTTTCGCAGAGGAGAAAATTAAAATGAAAAGTAATACCAAAACGGTTATTATTGCAGTATTTTTAGTACTTGCCCTGGTTATTGGAGGAACAATTATATATCAGGTTTATGAGAGTTCAAATAGCTACATAGCAACAATGGCCGGTGAAAAAATAACAACTGCAGAGTACAAGTTTTTTCTCAGGATAATTAAAAATGATTATGAGACAAAGGCTGGAGTGGATTATCAGCCTGATGATGTAAAAAAGAGTTTTTGGAAAAAAGTCCAAAATGGCGAAGCAACAGAGGTTACAGCAAAGAATGATGCGTTGAAAGAGGTACAGAAGTTTAAAATTATGCTTATGAAAGCACAAGAAAACAATTTAACTTTGGACAGTGCAGACCTTCAAAAGTCCAAAGAGACAATGGACAATATAGTGCAATCAGAGGGCGATGGAGACAAGGCTCTGGCTGAAAAGAATGTAAAAAAGAAATATTGGATAAGCCTTAGTGAATATGAGTCTATTTATAAGAATTATATGTTGGCTTTTGGGAAATATGCAAGCGTTGAAGCGGATAATATAAGAATAACCGATTCAGAATTGCAAAAGAAATATGCTGAGGCAATGAATAAAGAGGGGAAAGTAACTGTATGGGAAGTGTTCCTTGAGACAATTGATTCAGCAGGAAAGCCCCTTCCAAATGATAAACTACAGGAAAAGACGAATCTTGCAAAGGAAGTATTGTCAAAAGCAAGATCTGGGGCAGATTTTGGCAGTCTTGTAACCCAATATACCGATGATAAGGGTGCCAAGCAAAATGGCGGGGAGTTTACTGTCAGCAAAAATGAAAAAATGCCAAAAGAATATTTGGAATGGGTGTTTGATGCCAAGGAAGGTGACATTGGTCTTGTAACAACCACTAGTGGCTATTATGTGATAAAAAGGCCTAAATTTGACGAATTAAAGGATAGTTTGAAGAGAACATATCAATTGGATGAAGTGAATAAGAAGCTTGAAGGATGGGTGAAGGACGACCAGTACAAGATGAATGTTAATAAGAGAGTATTAAATAACATAAAACTATATTGATTGTTATAGAACTATATTGATAATATTAGAATAAATTTAAAATTAATTTTAAAAATAAAATTTTTACCTATAACCGATAGCTTAAGGCTTTCGGTTTTTCTTATTGTTTAGGAAGTTATGGTTTTGCACTGCGATTTTTCACAGTAACATAAAGGTTTCTTAGGTAATTAATCTCCAGGAATCTATCGTAATAATACCTTTTCACAAATCAACCGAAAATGTATAAAACTCCAATAAATTATCAATAATAAAATTGTACTGAAAATCTAATTAATAGGAGGTAATAATTTTGAGGGCAACTGGAATAGTAAGAAGGATAGATGATCTTGGAAGAGTTGTAATACCAAAGGAAATAAGAAGAACATTGAGAATAAGAGAAGGGGATCCTCTTGAGATATTTACTGATAAAGAAGGCGAAGTAATCCTGAAAAAATATTCTCCGATTGGGGAATTGGGAGAATTTGCTGCTCAATATGCCGAGACCCTTCATAAGACAATCGGTCATATTACATGTATAGCTGATAGAGATGCAATAATAGCGGTATCTGGAGCTGCAAAAAGGGATTTTCTTGAAAAGCAGCTGAGCCCGGATATAGAAAAGGTTATAGAGGAAAAGTCAGTATTCCTTGTTAAGTCACCTGATGAAAAGACCATCAATATTGTAGCTGATGAACCGGGTGATAGAAGATATACAGCACAGGTTGTATCGCCTATTATATCAGAAGGAGACCCTATAGGAGCAGTTATTCTTTTATCTATGGATCCTAATACAAGAATGGGAGAGGTTGAAGCAAAGCTTGCACAATCCGCTTCAGGGTTCTTAGGAAAGCAAATGGAACAGTAGATATAACCATAATAAACTATATGATTCTAAAGAAAACGGCTACTAAATGTATATTAATTAAAATATAACTTCCGCTATGTAAGATTATAAATACATTTAATTTATCAAAAGCGGAAGTGATATTTTGATCATGGCTAAGTCAATAATTAAAATAACAGGATTTTTATGAATACCTGTTATTTTTATATACTCCAAAGATAAGATAAATATTGATTTTTATATAATTATATTGCATATTTACAATTAATAAATTATACTATTTTTCAGAAAGAAAACTAAATTAGGAATGTTGAAAATATAACTTCCAATAGTATCTTCGCTTACGTGTTAACTTAACTCGTTAACACCCGCTCAGAATTGGAAGTAATATTTCAATCATTCCTTAGCACAAGTTGCATACCGATAAACGTATTGGCAGGAGAATAATTATGCTCAAGGATAAATACGAATTCAAAGATCTTTTGGACATTATGGAGCTTTTAAGAAGCGAAAATGGATGCCCATGGGACAGAGAGCAATCTCATGATAGTTTAAAGAAATATCTTATAGAAGAAACCTACGAAGTACTTGAAGCAATTGACCTGAAGGATAAGAATAAGATTTCAGAAGAGTTGGGAGACCTGCTTTTACAAATTGTATTCCATTCACAGATCGGGAAAGAAGAGGGGACCTTTGATATTAATGATGTTATTACTTCAGTATCAAGGAAAATGGTTTTAAGACATACCCATGTTTTTGGAGAGGAAAAGGCTGATACTGCCGATCAGGTAGTGGATAACTGGGAAGCCATCAAAAAGAAAGAGAAAGGGCTTACCGATCATACCAGCGTTTTAAAGGATATACCGTCCAATCTGCCTGCTTTAATGAGAAGTTACAAGATTCAGCAGAAGGCGGCTCAGGTTGGATTTGACTGGGACAAGACCGAGGATGCAATGAAAAAGCTGGATGAAGAAATTAGTGAATTAAAAGATGTATATCAGAGTAAAAATGTGGAAAGAATAACAGATGAGCTTGGTGATGTGTTGTTTTCCGTTGTTAATCTGGCAAGATTCTTAAAAGTTCAGCCGGAGCTGGCCTTAACCGGGACAATAAATAAATTCATTAAACGGTTTGAATTTATTGAAAATGAAAGTAAAAAAGCCGGGCAAAAGCTTGAAGAAATGACATTGGAAGAAATGGATAAGTTGTGGGACCTGGCAAAAGATCAAAGGATCTAAATTACATTTAGCAATTATCTTTGAAAAGTAGTTGGGATTTATTACATAACTTATCAGCTTTAATGAAAGAAGCATACTGAGCTGCACTTTTCGAAGATGGTTATATATATGTAAAAAGCATTATCAGTGCTTTTTATAGTAATTAAAACTTAAGGAGGAAAAAAATGAACAAATCAGATTTAATCACTAGCATTGCTGAAAAAAGTAATATGTCAAAGAAAGATGCAGAAAAGGCACTTAATGCTTTTATTGAAAGTGTTGAAGAAGCACTTAAGAGTGGTGATAAGGTTCAGTTGGTAGGCTTCGGTTCTTTTGAAGTAAGAGAAAGAGCTGAAAGAAAAGGAAGAAACCCACAGACTAAGGAAGAAATAACAATACCGGCAACTAAGGCTCCTGTATTTAAAGTAGGAAAAGCTTTAAAAGATGAAGTAAATAAATAGTATTATATAGTTGGAAGTAAAAATGGGTTGGTCTGAATAGGCCGCCCTTTTTTAGATGCATAGGAAGGTTGAAAAATTACTTTGTGATTTTTATTTATAAGGTGGGGGTGAAGAGGTTGAGAATTGATAAGTACCTTAAGGTATCGAGATTGATTAAAAGAAGGACACTAGCCAGTGAAGCATGTGATCAGGGCCGAGTAAAGATTAACAGCAAAATAGCAAAGCCGTCAAACGAAGTCAAGGTTGGGGATACTATTGAGATACAGTTTGGCAACAGCAATGTCAAAGTCGAAGTGGTATCGATATCAGAAACAGTTCCAAAAAATGATGCAAAAGGAATGTATATAGAAAAAAGTGATTAACAATCACTTTTTTTTATGTCTAGGTATTTTTTTGTATTGGCAAGCATAGTTATAGATATGTGGATCATACATAATGCAAATGAAACCTGAAATGATTAAATCTTTTACACATCTAAAGCACAGATTAAAGGAGAGGAAGATAATGATTGACGAGAAAAAGAATATAAAACAACAGAAGGTTCAGAATTTAATACTTGAGAACAGAGAGAGGCTTAGTATTTCAGGTGTTCTAGATGTTGAAAGCTTTAATGATGAGTGTGTTATAGTGGATACTGAGCTTGGGGTTTTGACCGTCAAAGGCGAGGATTTACATATTAATAAGCTGAATCTTGATAATTCTGAACTGGATATTGAAGGTGATATTTGTGTGCTGGAATACAGTGACAAAGAAGGAGGGAAATCAGGCGGTTTTTGGGCAAAGATGTTTAAGTAATGGTGGTTTAGTAATGCTAAGGAAGCAATTCTTTAATCATTGCATAAATAAATTCATGGTTGGGATTATATATGTCGATAAGCAATCAAGTCAATATCTTTTTGTGGTCAATTCTTGGCGGTATGTCGATAGCTTTTGTATATGACATATTCAGAATCAAGAGAAGGACAATAAAGACAAACAACATAATAACATATATTGAAGACCTTCTATATTGGAGCATATCGGCAGCGATTATGTTTGCCATCGTATATATAGGAAATGATGGTGAAATAAGAGGATATATTTTTCTTGGAACTATTATAGGAGCTATTTTATATATACTTTTATTGAGCAGGCTCGTTATATTCATATCTTTAAAAATTATAGGCTTCTTAAAGAAAGCTTTAAAAACTTTATGGGTGATATTTACATATCCTTTTAGGGTAGCTTTTAGATTTTTCTCAATACCATGCATCTTCCTTTATAAAGTTGCCAAAAGAATTTTCAAAAATTCCAGGAGAGTAGCAAAGATTAATTTTGATAAATGTAAAATGGCAAAGAGAGCTTTCCAGAATAGAAGAAAAAAAATATAAGTATAAAGAGGGATTTACAAACAAGCTATAGAATAATAAAATATAGGTGTTATAATAAGTGTTTTTATGTCTAGGAAATTATGATGTAATCTACACCACAATTTCTCACGACAACACTAATGTTGATAAAATCGTGAGCGATTTTTGTACAAAAGAGGAGTTATGGTTATGAAAAAAAAGAAAAAGAGTAAGTTCTGGTTCATTGTCATTGCTTTGATTCTTTTATATTCAGGATATATAAGCTATAGTCTTAAAGGACTTTTAGATTCCAAGAAAGAACAGCATAATGATTTACAAAACAAGATTTCTTTACAGAAGAAGCAAAAGGCAGAGTTGGAAAAGCAGATGAAAAATATTAACAGTGACGAGTATATAGAGAAGGTAGCAAGAGAGAAACTAGGAATGGTTAAGAAGAATGAAAGGGTATATGTTGATGTAAATAGATAGTGCGATTATTTTCCAGCGAATGAAACAGGGTATTGACGGAATACTTTTTTTGATGTATAATTAAATTACCCTATTTATATTCCAAGGAGGATAATATTTTTTATGCTGGTTGAAGTTGGCAAGATAGTTGAGGGTAAGGTCTCCGGTATAACTAATTTTGGAGCTTTTATTCAACTGCCGGAAGGAAAAACAGGTCTGGTGCACATTTCTGAAGTTGCTGAGGAATATGTCAAAGACATAAGGTCACATCTCAAAGAAAATCAAGTTGTTAAAGTGAAAATTATTTCAGTAGACAAAAACGGTAAGATTAGTTTATCCATTAAGAAAGCTCAAGAATCCAATACTAATCAGAGAACTGTTAAGCCTGTTGATATTGACTGGAACAGAAATAGCACTGATAACCTGTCATTCGAAGAGCGACTGGCAAAGTTCATGAAGGATAGTGATGAAAAGCTTCATGATTTGAAGAAAAATTTTGAATCCAAGAGGGGCAGTGGTGGATACAGAAAGTCTGCTCAATTTTAAATGATATTAAATTAATTGTTTATATTAAATATCCGGGTTATTGCCCGGATATTTGTGTGTAAAGACGTATATAATAAAAAAGTATAATTTAACAGAAAAAAAGATATTGACAAATAAGAATTATTGTATTACAATGTAAAAGTCGCTGATAAGTGATGTAGATATGCCGGAGTGGCGGAACTGGCAGACGCACAGGACTTAAAATCCTGCGGAGTTAACCCTCCGTACCGGTTCGATTCCGGTCTCCGGCACTAACATCACTTTTTCATGCGATTTATATATCGCGGGGTGGAGCAGTATGGTAGCTCGTCGGGCTCATAACCCGAAGGTCGTCGGTTCAAATCCGGCCTCCGCAACTAAATAAGAAAAATGACTTATTCGAATGAATAAGTCATTTTTCTTTTATATTCTAAATGCCGTGAGAGTTAATGGTGTCATTTTATAGGTATGAAATACACTTATACTTATAACATACTTATACCAATACCGAGCGGTACATTATATATCCCATAATCCCTCACGACAGGCTTTTAACTAAATGTTAGGATAACTGTTTGATGTACAGTTAAAATGTTTAGCCATGATAATTATATCTGACATGTTTATAGCCCCATCACAGTTCAAATCACAATTGTTGTTAAATTCTGTTGTAATCTTATTGCTGCTGAAAGCTTTTGCAACCTGAACTACATCTGCCATGTTAATTGCACCATCCGATTTACCGTTTATCAGAATATCGCCGGCCCATATATCGATTGTAGGTAATATGGTGTTAAAAGAAACATTCTTTATAGTCCTTGTCAGGTAATTATCTTTGCTGATCATTATAGTAAGGTTGGTATCATTAGCAAGCGAAAGGAATGAGAAATTACCGTTTTTATCTGTAGTGGTTGTAAGGCCCAATTCAACAATTTCAACCATAAAGCTACTGTTGATATCAGCAGATTTTGAATCAACATCTGCCTTTATTGTGCCTGAGATGTAATTTGTTGGTTTTGGAGTAGCTGGCATTAAATAATCAACTACTTTTACAGATATACAGAAAAAATCTTTTGGTTGCATTGAGAGGTTTGTTGTGTTTGCGTAGGCAAATCCGATATTGGTGGTACCTGTATTAATAGCGGTATACTCCCAATGACTTAATGCTGTATAAGGCAATGAATCAAGATATAAAATCTCATGGAACTTTTCTCTTAGCATATTATTATCAGGTATCTTTCCATATATCCACCTATAATCTCCTGATTCATCACAGGGTAAGGATATATCCAGGATTTGCCCTTTTGTTAATATTACTTGTTGCCTATTGTTATTTTTACCTATGGTTAAACGCTTTTCATTAGATAAAATTGTCACGGGTAAAGGTGTAGGAGATGGGAATGAATAATCTGTAACGGGATCAACTGTTATTCTCATCGTGAAAGTATTATAGGGCGGATTTTCTTTATCCCATGGTTGCTTATACTCAAGATCAATACAAGCATTTCCGCTCTCTACAGCCTCAAAAATAAAATATTGATAGCCACCTGAACCTGCAATTTGTGATTGGCAGGGAATACTCACATAATAGGAGTTGATTTCCTTAAGTACCTTGTTATCAAGTTGTGTCTTGTAGTTCCACCTGCATCCGGTTGTGGCATTGCTATCCAACACAATTTTTAACTTTTGGCCTACCCTTAAATACAGGCATGGAGTGAAAGGCTTGTTGAATAACGTCAAGGTTTCGGGCTGAGAAATTGAGATTGTAAACGTAATGGTTTTTAAAATCTTATCTCCAGTTGATGAAACGCATTTAAATCTCTTAACCATATTGCTGCATTCGTTTTTAGCAATATATACAAAGTTGGAATAACTAATTGTGTCATTATCGTTACTTTTATCTTCAAATGATCTTAATTGGGTCAATGATATATTTGCACTTGGGTCTTCATCTTCTTCAACCCACATATAGCCTTCAGAAGTATGTGACTCCAATTTTATATTTAGCATTTGACCCAGATGCAGCTCAATTTTTTTATTATTACTATTCTCGTCAATCACTTTAATTTCTGGATTCTCGTAATCATATGGATTTTCTATGCTTGATTCAGATTGATTTTTAGCATTCGATGCAGAAATAGCGGAATTAACATCGTTTACTGATGTTTCCGAAAAAGCTGGTAATGAACTTGTGAAAATGAGTAGAAAAGATATGGCTGTACATAAGGTTTTCTTTAAATTTATCATAGAATTATGCCCCCCTAGCAAAAAAGTTAAACAAAGTTTACAATTTCATTTTATTACTATTTTTTATAAGTGTCAACCATATGTTACTGGGGATAATTAAAATGATTACAAAACGTTTACTACACAGGAAGTTCAATAATTACTGTTGTACCGATTCCAACATCACTTTGGAGTGATATACTGCCATTATGCAATTCAACCAGGTGCTTTGCTATAGCAAGGCCTAGACCGGTACCCCCGCTATTACGTGATTTATCCGCCTTATAGAAGCGATCCCATACGTAGGGTAATTCCTCTTTCGGTATACCGTAACCCTGATCCTGAATAACCACCTTAAGATTATTTTCTATGCTTATATCGATAAGAACTTTTGTGTTATCAGGTGAATATTTTATTGCATTATCGATGAATATTATAAATAATTGCCTGAGCCTGTCATAATCTCCTATAATAGACGTAGTATCATCAGAGAAATTACTTGAGATAAGTATATGCTTTTTGTCAGCAATAGATTGCATGCTCCTGGTAATATCTGAAATAAGGCTTTTGATATGAACTTTTTCCTTGTTAACCAAAATCTTGCCTGATTGAAGACGTGAGAGCTCCAAAAGATCACCCACTAACCTTTCCAGGCTTCTGGTCTCTGAAAGCATTTTTCCGTGGTAATGGGTAATATCCTCTTTTTTATTAATGGTGCCATCCAGTAAAGCTTCGAGGGAACCCCTGATTACAGTAAGAGGTGTTCTGAATTCATGAGAAACATTGGCGACAAAATCCTTTCTTAGCTGCTCCAACCGTTCACTTTCGCTAATATCCTGTATCAGGGCAACACATCCTGTTACGTTTGATTTATTATCAAGTATTGGGGACAATATGAACTTAAGCTTTTTATTCATCCAGTCTTTAGTTATATGTAAAGGTATTCTATCCTTAATAATATCACTTAATGAACTGTGGATTTCGAGCATTTTGAAGTCATCTGCCAGTAGTCTGCTTTCATAGGGATGGGGACGGTTCATTATATTTGATATGGCATTGTTGAAGCTTATGGGATTGAGCTCAAGATCAAAGGCTACAATTCCTTCTGAGATGCTGGAAATAATATCGTTTATTTTTCCTTTTTCCTGAAACAATTCATTGATTGTATATCCAAGTCTGGATGCTAACAAATCGATGGAGCTGCCAAGCTGGCCTAACTCATCTTTACGTCTGACTCCAGTCCTGACGGTGTAATCTCCGCCAGCCATTTTAATAGCCGTTTGGTTCATGGCTTTTAATGGACGGGTAAACAGTATGGAATAAAAAATTCCAAGCCCAACTGCAATAATAAGTGCGGCAAAAAGGCTTATACCTAGCATACCTGCTGCTTTGTCAAGGGTTTGGGTTATTCCTGTAACAGGTGCATGCAGGAGTATAGAACCTACTACACCATTGTTATTGTCAAGAATTGGAACCCCAATTGTCAATGTAGCTTCCTTGTATATACTGCTGAAGCTTTGGCTTATGGATTCTTTTCCTGAAAGGACCTCTTTAATCACTTTTTCAGCTTCCGTCGGCAAAGGCTCGGAACCAAAACTATACCCATAGGCCATTCCTTGTCCCATTCCTGTAAAGACAGCAGGATTACCTTCTTTATCGGTTATCCATACTTTAGATTCGGAAAGGGTATCAAGAAAGCGGATAAAACCTCCGAAACCACGCATTTGTCCATTTGGCAGGGTATTTTCATATATTACATCAGCAATGCTATGGGCACGGTCCAGCATTATTTTTTTTCTGCTGTCAATGGTATATTCCCTGAACATTTCAATGAAAAATACTCCTATGGCAAGCATTGACAAGAGCACAATCGCAACAAATCCTGCTGTTAGCTTGAAAGCAATTTTCTTTTTAAACATGCTTCACCTCAAATTTATAGCCTACGCCCCATATGGTTTTAATATCCCAATCCAAATTATCGGATAAAATAATTTTTGACCTGAGCCTTTTGATATGAGTATCAACAGTACGTGCATCCCCGAAATAGTCATACCCCCAGATGCTGTTTAGAAGATTATCCCGTGAAAAAACCTTTCCGGGATTTGAAGCTAGCAGCCACAATAACTCTATCTCTTTTTTTGTAAGATTTACAAATTGTTCTTGAACCTTAACCTCATAGTCTGAAATATTGACTATAAGGCCGGGATGTCGTATGAGTTGCTTTTTTTCTTCCTCGGGTATATCAATCCGTCTTAATACTGCCCTGATGCGGGCCATAACCTCTCCGGGACTGAAAGGTTTTACAATATAATCGTCTGCACCGATATCAAGTCCCATAATCCTGTCAGCATCCTCACCCTTAGCAGTAATCATTATAATAGGTACATTTGAACTTTTTCGGATTTGGCGGCATACTTGAAATCCATCCATTTTAGGCATCATTACATCAAGTAGCAATAAAAGAGGGGAATACTTGGTAAACAGATCCAAAACTTCGGCACCATCATGTGCTTCAACAGGAACATAGCCTTCCTTAATAACATAAACTTTCAAAATATCTATGATACTTTCATTGTCATCTGCAATCAGTATGTATTTATTCAAATTAAACACCCCCTAAGATACTAAAACTATATCAATATAATTATACATTATTATTAAACAAAATTATAATAATTAATCTTTGCTTATGGTATCGGCAATTTGTCAAAATTGTTTCGGACTTTTGTCAAAGTTTTGCCACAAATTCTTTTTATAATAAATTCATAAGGTTGAGCGAAATTGCTAAGCGATTTTGTTTCATGGACATTAAAATACTAAATTAAAAGGAGAGTGGATATTATGAATAATATCAAAAAGTTTTTGGCTGTATTTACAATAGCAGGGGTTATAGGGGCAGTAGGAATAGCTTATGCTGCCGACATAAAGTCTCCGGCAGATATTGCTTCTTCATTGACAGGTAAGAGTATTGCTGATGTAAATAAGGAAAGGGCAGAGGGTAAGACATACGGAACTATAGCAAAGGATGCCGGTAAATTTGAGGAATTTAAAGCTCAAATGATTGAACAGAGAAAAGCAAGTCTGGATCAGATGGTTAGGGATGGGAGAATTACACAACAGAGAGCAGATGAAATTTATAACACAATCAAAGCCAACCAGGAGTCATGTGACGGTATGGGAAGTGCAAAAATAGGAAGAAATAGCGGCATTGGGTTTGGCAAGGGACAAGGTATGGGATGTGGGCAAGGACAAGGAATGGGTCGCGGAATGGGACGTGGTTGTGCTGGTGCAGGCTGCACAATAGGAACTTCCAATTAACTTAACCCAATACTTATTATGGATTAGGGGCTGATGCAAAACTATAAATAATCACATCGTATTGTACGAATTGTAAAGGACTTAAGTACATATGATATGGTTAAAAGGCATTTTGCAAAAGCCCCTAGTAGCTACGAATGAAAATGTTTGTATAAATTGCGGAAAGTGCAGTGAAATATGTCCGATGAATAAAGATGTGAAGAATAGCAGTTTTGTTACTAGTGCAGAATGCATAAATTGTCAAACTTGTGTGTTGAATTGTCCTAAAGATGGTGCATTGGAAAGCAGAATTGGAAAAAAAGCACTCAAACCATTGTTTATAATAATTAAAGTAATAGTAATGTTCTTTGGTTCTATATTTGCATTTCAGGGGGCTAGACTATATAAACTTTTGCCTCAAAGTACCAGGTTATGATTTTGATAAAATAAAAGAATCCATTAAATAATAAAGTGTTTACCTTTCTTAAGAGATAATGATATTCGGAAATCTAAATATATAAATATACAGATTGACAAATGACTGTTATTTGGTTTATAATTTTTACATACCCTGTGGGGGTATATAAAAATTAGGAGGATGGGGTTATGAATAATATAAGGAAATACGTACACAAATGGGCATGGACAGTTTTGTTGACATTTTGCATAGTAGGTATGTTTTATCCGTCTATAGGGATTGCTGCAATAGTATGTATGCTTGCACCTGTTGTAGTTTCCGTTTTTAAGGGTAGGTATTGGTGTGGAAACTTCTGTCCAAGAGGAAGCTTTAACGATATATTAGTTTCAAAAATAAGCAAAGGGATTAAAGTTCCAAGGATTTTAAAAGAAAAGTGGTTTAAGCTGTTATTTCTTGTGCTGCTTATGAGCGGGTTTGCAATTCAGATATATTTTGTCTGGGGCAGCGTTATAAGTGTTGGTTCTGTATTTGTGAGAATGATTATTATTACGACTTTATTGTCAATTGTTTTAGGGACATTTTTCAATCATAGAACATGGTGCACTATCTGTCCAATGGGTACAATGGCAAATTATGTTTCCTCAATTAGGAAAGCCGGCAAAAAACCAAAGAATGTGGCATTAAGCGGTAAAAAGTGTACCGATTGCAACTCATGTGCAAGGAGCTGTTCTGTTGTGGTTGATGTATCAAAAAATAATGAAAGTGAAAAGGCTTCTTAGATTTAAAGTTGGAGGTGGTTAGAATGAATATTATTGTTGATAAAAATAGGTGTCCACAAAATCATCCTTGTCCGGCAGTCAAAGTTTGTCCGGTAAATGCTATTGACCAAAACGTTTATAATGCACCGACAATTGATCAGGAAAAGTGCATCAAATGCAGAAAATGTGTTATGTTTTGCCCGATGGGAGCTATACAAGCCAAATAAAATCAAATTAACATTATTAACAAATATAATTTTTAAGATATCGATGCAAAATATAATTATGAACTATTAAAACATTATCAAGATTAAAAGACTGATCACTTTTAATCCATTTGGAGGTCTTATTTTATGAAAGGATGGAACCCTTTTGGAAAAATTGATATGGAGATAGGTAGTTTTTTAAAAAAGTCACCCTTCAATAGAGAATATGGGAAAGATGACAGAGGTTTATTCGTAAGTGAAGACACTAAACAAAAAGAACCGGGAGAAAAAAAGAATGATAATTGAGAGAGTGTATAATATGGAAGGAGATAATATTCAAGGTTTGAATTTTAGCCAACAATTTAATATAGATGAGGTTTCGTTTAATAATGTGAATAGAGATTTCGAAAAACAGTTCAAGGAACGTTATAAAGAGTCATTAAGCATGATGTCGGACAGTCATGACAAGCTGGAAAATGCTAGTGGTGCAAGTTCGCTTGATGCACTTGAAAAGATGGCTAGAAAAATAAATAATTACAATATAAATTCGAATTTTGAAGCCAGTTTCGAGGAAGTTTTCAAGGAAAACGAGCCGTTTACACAGACATAATAATTGCTTTTTACTAAGGGATTAATTATTTTTATATAGCATAATTGAAAAGATCTTGGGAGGCCCAGGATCTTTTTGCGTTTGGTAAATTATGGAGTATATTATGCCATAATTATATTATTAAAGCTTTTAACACATAAAATAGTGGTAAGTATAAATACTAGGCTAAAAATTGCGGAGGAATAAAATATGAAAGTTAAATTCATCAAGAAGACTAAAATAAAAAAGGAGAAGACTATATTGGATGTGGCTGGGGATCTAAATTTAAAGATAAAGGCCAGTTGTGACGGAAAAGGCAAGTGTGGAAAGTGCATTGTAAGGGTAATTGGGGGAGATGTTTCAGATCTTACAAAAGCGGAGAAAAAGTTCCTAAACGACGATGAGATCGAGAAGGGATTACGGCTTGCATGTGAAGCAAAAATAACAGGGGATGTAAAGATTGAGATTATAGATTAAAAATGTTTTTAAAAACAATTGGTTTATGTTAGAATATAATAAATTCTCCAGTTAGGTATTAGCAAATAATTAACTGAACAATGTGGCATTTCAAAAATCTGAATTAACTATTTTATACAGAAAATACTTGAATAATGTATTCTCTGAAATGCCATTACAAAAGGATAACTATATTTAAATATATGAGGAGTTGGTAGTATTGAACATGCAGGAAATTGCCATAAAAGCTAAAGATGCATCTATTAAGCTTTCTGCTTTAAGCGGGGAAATGAAAAATAGAGCTTTGGAAAACGTAGCCAAAAAGCTTCAAGAAAGAAAAAACGAGATAATTGAAGCCAATAGGGAAGATTTGCTAAGGAGTGAAAAGGAAAATTTAGCAGCACCCCTTTTAAAAAGGCTCAAATTCGACGAAAGCAAAATTGCAGATGTAATTGATGGAATTAAAAGTCTCATAAGCCTTCCTGATCCTGTAGGGAAAACAATTTCTTCCACTGAGCTTGATGAAGGACTGGAGCTTTACAGGGTTACCTGCCCTATCGGAGTAATAGGCATAATTTTTGAATCCAGACCTGATGCATTGGTTCAAATATCTACACTATGCTTAAAGAGTGGTAACAGTGTTCTTCTAAAAGGTGGTTCCGAAGCGAGGGAAACCAACAGAATTTTAGCTAAAATTATAGAAGATGCAACTATAGAGGCTGGTATGCCCCAAGGCTGGATTAGTCAAATAGAAACAAGGTCAGATGTAAGTGAAATGCTTAAAATGGATGGCTATATCGATCTTATTATTCCAAGAGGATCAAATGAATTTGTAAGGCATATAATGAACAACTCGAAAATACCTGTTATGGGCCATGCAGATGGAATTTGTCATTGCTATGTTGAAGAAGATGCTGATATCGATATGGCTGTTAAAATTGTTACAGATTCCAAGACCCAGTACGTTGCAGTTTGCAATGCAGCTGAAACGCTGCTTGTGAATGAAAAAATTGCCGGTGATTTTCTCCCAGCAGTTAAGCAGCAGCTGGACAAAAAAGGTGTTGAAATAAGAGGATGTGAAAAGGTTCAGGGTATTATAGATACTAAGGCTGCTACAATGGATGATTGGGCAACGGAGTATCTGGATTATATTCTTTCTGTTAAAATTGTCAAGAATATGGATGAGGCTATTGAACATATAAATCGTTATGGATCGGGACATACCGATGCAATTATAACAAAGGATAAAAATAAGGCAGCGAGCTTTTTGAGTCTTGTGGATTCGGGAAATGTTTTCTGGAACTGTTCTACAAGGTTCTCTGATGGGTTCCGTTATGGCTTTGGTGCCGAGGTAGGTATAAGCACCAGCAAAATTCACGCCAGAGGCCCAGTAGGCTTGGATGGCCTTATTATTTACAAATACAAGCTTATTGGTAATGGACATATAGTTGATGACTATTCAACGCATGTAAAGACATTTAAGCATAAAAAGACACACAAAAATTTTCCTATATAAAAATTAAAAATGTGCCGATATTAGAATTAAATTGATTATCTATATTAAAAGTGCTATTAATCTTACATTTGGCGGAGCAAATAACGAACGGGTAAACGGGATTTGCGACAGACAAATGCAAATGATTTATCACTTTTAATCTAGATATGTTACGAAAAAGATTTTACATTAAAAAAATTAATTTTTAGCGACATATGAATCAAGGAAAATGTTTTGCAATAACTAATTTATTAGAACTTTTAATATATAAACACTTTAAACATTAAAATAACCAGATGTAAAAATCAGCTCTTGGAGTAACTGGATATATTAAGGTATAAAGTGTTTTTAAAATACGCGGCATTGTTAGAAAGGTGTGAATTTTTTTGAATGTATCACATAAGATAAAAAAGGGGAGAATTGTTTTTGTATTGTTTGTTTTTCTTGTTTTAATAACTGCCCTAATCGCAAGGGCTGGCTGGCTTCAAATGGTAGAGGGCAATGAACTTAAATCAGCAGCATTGGCACAGCAGACAAGAGACACATTGATATCCCCTAGAAGAGGAAATATATATGACAGAAATAAGAAAGAACTTGCAGTAAGCATTCAGTATTATACAATTTCCGCATGTCCTGAGAATATGCATAAGCTTAAGCAGGATATCGAAGGAATTGCTTCTATGCTATCTCAGATTCTTAAGACAGATGAAAGTGAAATTTTGAAAAAGTTGAAGAAAAAAGACAGTCAATATCAGATGATAAAGAGGAAAGTTGATAAGGAAGTAACTGAAAAGATTAAAGCATGGATTAAGGAAAAAAAGGTTCAGGGACTAAACTTTGATGAGGAACCAAAAAGGTATTATCCGGCAGGCAGATTAGCTGCACATGTTATTGGTTTCACAAACTTTGAAAATCAAGGAATAACTGGTATTGAACAGGCAATGGATAAATACCTGAAAGGAAAGCCCGGGAAAATCCTGAGTGAGGTTGATGCCGGAGGTCAGGGAGTAATGCCTGGAGAAAGCAAGGTTATTGACGTTAAAGATGGATCAAATGTAGTGCTCACCATTGATGAAGTAATTCAGGATATAGCAGATAAAGCGTTAAGTGAGGCTATATCCCAGTATAAGGTTGTTAATGGAGGCACTGCCATTGTAATGGACCCCAGGACAGGTGAAATTCTTGCGATGGTTTCCAAGCCTGATTTTGATCTTAATAATCCAAGCGGTGCACCGGAAGGTGTGAATAAAGCTAAATGGAAGGGCACTAGTGAAAATGAAGTGAATTTTCTGTGGAACTCCATTTGGAGAAATAAAACACTTGCAGAACCCTATGAGCCAGGATCAACTTTTAAAACGATTACAGCAGCAATAGGTATAGAAGAAGGGCTTGTAACTCCTGAAACTACCGTTAACGATTTTACATTCAGACTAACACCAAACTCACCTAAAATTGATTGCCATTTACCGAACAGGCACGGTGTTGAAAGCTTCAGGCTTAGCATGTACAGATCTTGTAACCCGGTATATGCAAAGTTATCACAGGATATTGGGATTGATAAATTTTATGGATATATGAGGGCTTTTGGATTCTATGACAAGACAGGACTTGATATTTCTGAAGAGAGTTTGGGGATCTTCCAACAAAAGCCTACTAACCTCGATATGGCAGTTGCATCATTCGGTCAGAGGTTTACAATTAACCCATTGCAATTGATAACGGCATATTCAGCTGTTGCAAATGGAGGCAAACTCTTAAAGCCGCATATTGTAAAAGAAATAACCGATCAGGATGGAAATATTATTGAGAGGACTGAGCCGGAATTAGTAAGGAATGTACTTTCGAGGCAGACCTGTAATACATTGATGGATATTCTTTTAGGTGTGGTTACTGATCCTAATGGTACAGGGGGAAAGGCATATGTTAAAGGTTATGGTGTAGCAGGAAAAACAGGTACAGCGGAAACAACTAAAAATATAAACAGGCTGGGCTTGCCGGATGTGGCAAAACAATTTAACGTTGCTTGGTCTGCCCCGATAGACTACAAGGATACCGAGAGGTATGTGGCGTCCTTTGCAGGAATGGCACCTGCTGATAACCCTGTAATTTCCATACTGGTGACCCTTGATTATCCAAACATGATTCAGCATACAGGAGGTGTTGTAGCAGCACCTGTAGCTGGTAAAATAATTGAAGAGACGCTTGAATACTTAGGAGTGGAAAGGAAATATACTGAACGCGATAAAAAGCTTATTCCAAAGGAATACATGGTTCCGGATGTAAGGAATATGGATATAGAAAAGGCTGCTGCAGAACTAAAAAAGAGCAAGCTGGAATTTATTAAGGAAGACTTGGGAGATGTGAATAATACAAAGGTCATATCACAATATCCCAGACCGGGAACTGTAGTGAGAGAAAATTCATTTGTCACCTTATACATGTATAAAACTGATAACCCTGTAATGGTAAAAGTACCTAACTTAAGCAAGAAAACGGTTTTAGAAGCTATAAATGCACTCAATGACATAGGGCTTAATATTAAGGTCAATGGTGAAGGTTTTGCTGTTTCTCAATCGGTTTTGCCAGGCAAGGAAGTACAGAAAGGATATGAGATTGGAGTTAACTTTGAAACAGATAGCAACATACAGGACTAGGAATGAAAATTTCATTTGAAAGGAATGTTTGAATGAACTGGATAGATAAGCTTGAAAGGAAGTACAAACGTTTTTCCATACCTGGATTGGTAAGATATATAGTAATTGCTACAGCTATATTGTTTGCTTTAAATGTGTTTTCGCAGGGTAGGGTATATGATTTGTTGAGACTGGATGTTTCAAAGGTCTTTGGAGGCCAAGTCTGGAGGCTTTTATCCTTCATTTTTGTTCCTCCGGCTTTGGGTGTTATTGCTATAATTTTTATGCTGTACATATTTTATATATTTGGTACAGCTTTGGAAAGGCATTGGGGCAGCTTTAAGCTGACACTCTATTATTTAATAGGCATGATATCAGCAATTGTAGCTGCATTTATTACCGGAGATGGAACATCTGAATTCATCATGTTATCCGTTTTTCTTGCATTTGCTTATATTAATCCAGATTTCAAACTTCTATTGTTTTTCATCATACCTATAAAGATCAAGTATATTGCCTGGTTTGAAATTCTATACGTGATGTACTCTGTTGTGTTTAGTCCGATTTATGTGAAAATTGCTGCAATATTGTCATTTGCTAACTTTCTTGTATTTTTTGGCAGGGATATGTACTTAAATTGGGTTGAGCCAAGAGTTAAGAAACTGATAAAGAAACAAAAGAGAAAGAAGTTCAAAGTCATCGTACCTGAGAAGAATTTCAAAATCATTCATATATGCAGAGTTTGCGGGAGGACATCTGAGGATTACCCGCAATTGAAATTCGGATACTGCCGTACATGTGGAAGCGACTATGAATACTGTAGTGACCATCTTAATAACCATAAGCATTAAGTAAGGCATGATTGAAATATTAAAAAAGTGATTTTGTAGTTTATGCTAAAAAGCTACAAAATCACTTTATTTATGCCCAGGGAACTATAATGTTGTTGTGGAGGTGTACTCTACCTTTATTGTGTCGTCTTTTTGTCTAGCCAGCTTTGCCTTATTACCTCTGCCATCTTCAATATTGAGCTTTTCCAGCTTGCATTCAACAAAAAAGTTAACAACGGTTGTTTCAACAAAGCCTGCCCAGTTTTGTTTCTTTTCCATTATATCTGAGGATACCTCTAAAGCTTCCTCCAAGTTATTGTTTTTTTCGTCTGTAGACATGTTTATCACCTTTCCTTAAGTTTTATCTGTTATTTGGACATTAATATATTATCACCTTTAATCAGTTCATGGAAGCATTTGATAACAAAATTGCCCGGAGTTATGCCAAAATTTCCTAGGCTTGAAGGAATTCCATTAATGTTCTAAGTTTCTTATCGACAAATCCCGGTATATATTCATGCCCAAAATATCTGAAAATGGAAACTTCCTTTGTACATTTCAAGTGGTTGAATGCGGCAAACACAGTAGAAGGAGGAGTTATTTGATCAACAAGGCCAATAGATGTCAGACAGTGACATTTAATATCTGGTGCATGATTCATAACATCAAAGTATGATAGGGTTCTTTTAGCATCAATCTCAATTTGTGGATCTGAATTACGTCTGAGAAATTCATTTAATTCACCATATGGTCCCTCTGGACAAATATCTATTGCTCTATTGAAATGGGAAAGAAACGGATACTCAGTAACTGAAAGAATGGGAATTTGTGATAATGCGGCGGTAGCTAAAGCTAATCCACCTCCCTGACTTTCTCCAACTACAGCGATCTTATCTTTGTTTACTCCTTCAATAGATGCAAGTATGTTTACAGCCCTGACAGCATCCATGTAAACTGCCCTGTAATAGTATTTTTCCGGTGATAACAAGCCCTTTGACATCCAGCCAATGCTATGGCCGTGTGGGGATACGACATTATCAATGCTTTCACCTTGCTGACCGCGGCAAAACATAAATAGTACTGCATAGCCGCGAAGTGCATAGTTAGCAACATCATGGTGCCTTCCATCAAAAGCCCAGTTATATCCATGGAAATGGAGAATACCAGGATGCGGACCTTGGGATTCAGGGATCGCAAACCATCCTGATATATTAGAATTATTAAAGCCTTTAAAGCTTAGCTTGTACATTTTTATGCCTTTTGCAGGATAATCAACTGGGTCTAGAGAATATTCCAAAGGAATAGAATTTAATTCTTCAAGAGAGGACTCCCAGAACTTACTAAAATCTTTTTCTCTAGTTAAGGGCGGTAAATAATTTTCCAGTTCACTTAAAGGCATATCATAGGGTTGATTCATAATGTACCTCCTTATAATTTTTATAATCCGATTGCTTATTTTTGTTATTAATATTAATTGTTAGCATGACGATATTATTATAGATTTATATAGTAAATTTATCAGTTATAATTTTGCAGCAAGTCATGATCAAAAATAACTTACGCTATAGTTTCATTTTAGTTATTCCTAATATAATACTATATAATGTAATTTTTTTCAAATAAATAATGTAACGTCACAAAATCCAGGAGAGTGATTATATGGCAAGTGTACTTATTGTCGATGATGCAGCATTTATGAGGACATCGCTGAAAATGATGCTTGAAAGGAACGGGTTTACGGTTATCGGAGAAGCGGAGAATGGTGCTATGGCTGTTCAGAAGTATATGGAGCTTAATCCCAACATCGTTACAATGGATATAACCATGCCTGTTCTCGACGGCATAGAAGCAACCAAAAAGATTAAGGAATTGGACCCGAAAGCTAATATAATTATTGTATCGGCTATGGGTCAGGAAGTATATGTGAGGGATGCTGTGGTTGCAGGAGCAAAGAATTTTATTGTAAAACCGTTTAAGGAAGAACATGTGTTGAAGGTTTTGAATTCGTTGTGATGAAGTTAAGAAATAATTGAGAGAGGTGATTTGATTGTCGAATGGCTACAGGGAACCTATGCTGGAAATGTATAAATTTGAAACTAATCAGCTTCTTGAACAATTGGAACAGCTAATTATAAACAGTGAAAAATCCAATTGTTATTCTCAGGAAGCTATTAATGAAATATTCAGAATTATGCATACAATAAAAGGTTCATCCGCTATGATGCTTTTCAATGGAATTTCTACACTTGCACATTCAATAGAAGACCTTTTTTTCTATTTGAGAGAATCAAAACCTGAAAATGTTGACTACATAAAGCTAAGTGATTTAGTTCTATTATGTACAGACTTTATAAAGGAGGAGCTTTCAAAAATTGAAAGTGGGATTGAACCGGATGGTGACTCAAGTGATCTGGTAAACACTATTAAGAAATTCCTTGGGGAATTGAAGAGCATCGGCGGCAGCACTGCCGTGCATGAAAATAATGATGATGTTAATGAGAAGGATGGCTCCAAAAAACAGAAATATTTTATAACTGACAGCTTAAGTGAAAGTTCAATGAAAAACTCTTATAAGGCTGTGGTATATTTTGAAGATGGCTGTGAGATGGAGAATATAAGGGCTTTTTCAATTTTGCACTCTTTGAAGGATTTGGCTCAGGGTATAAAGAGCGAGCCAGCAGATATTATAGAAAATGAGGAAAGTTCACAGATTATTAAGGAAAGCGGATTTAAGATGTTCTTTTGCAGCGATAAACCCTACGAAGATATTGAAAAGGTTCTTAATGAAACGCTATTCTTAAAAAACTTGAACTAGAAATTGTAGATAATAACGATGAAACACATTCAGTAAAGAAAAAACCAGTAATTGATCTTGAAAGTGACAGACCAATAACATCGGAAGTTATAAGGCCTGAAAAGGAGAAAGAAAAGGATCAGGCTAATAAATCTTTACTGCAAAACATAATAAGTGTTAATGTAAATAAGCTGGATAAACTGATGGACCTGGTGGGGGAGCTTGTAATTTCAGAAGCTATGGTTACAAGCAATCCTGATTTAAAAGGTTTAAGTCTGGAGAACTTTAATAAGGCAGCCAGTCAATTAAAAAAGATTACCAGTGAACTTCAAGATATTGTCATGTCAATAAGAATGGTGCCTTTATCTGCAACATTCCAAAAGATGAATAGGATTGTTAGGGATATGTGCAAAAAGCTGGACAAGGATGTAGATTTGGAAATATTGGGTGAAGAAACAGAGGTTGACAAGAACATAATTGAGAATATTTCCGATCCTCTCATGCATCTTATCCGAAATTCAATAGATCATGGTATTGAAACAAGGGAAGAAAGGATAAAAAATGGCAAGAGCTTAAAAGGTAAAATAACCTTGGAGGCTAAAAATGAGGGTGGAGAAGTAATAATTATTGTCAAGGATGACGGCAGGGGACTCAATAAGGAAAAAATACTCCAGAAAGCAATTGATAATGGCCTTATTCAGGATACAAATAAGGATATTTCCGACAGGGAGGTCTTTTCAATGATATTTTTGCCTGGATTTTCTACCAAAGAGAATGTTACAGAGTTTTCCGGCAGGGGAGTTGGTATGGATGTCGTATCAAACAACATAGAGAAAATCGGTGGAGCAGTCAATGTAGACAGCACAGTTGGTGAAGGTACAACAATGACTATAAGGATACCACTGACACTGGCAATAATTGACGGTATGAATATACGTGTAAGTAATTCTACATACACAATTCCTATAACATCAATAAAAGAGTCCTTCAGGGTAAAGGAGGATGAACTTATAACTGATCCTGACGGCAATGAAATGATTATGGTTCGCGGAGATTGTTATCCTATTTTAAGGATGCACAAGTTATTTAATATAAAAGATTCTATCAGCAATATCAGTGAGGGTATCACAATAATGGTTGAAAGCGAGATGGATACTGTGTGTCTGTTTGCTGATGAGCTTTTAGGCGAACAGCAAGTTGTAGTTAAAGCACTTCCGCAGTACATAAAGAAGGTTAAGGGGATAGCTGGATGTACACTTCTTGGGGAAGGCACAATAAGCCTTATTCTTGATATTGCAGCACTTGTAAAAGGCAGGTAAAATTGGTCAGGTAATTATTAATTAATAACTAAGTTGAAAGGAGAATAAAGTATGGCTGAATTGTTAGAGGAAATGGATTTAATAGGTGAGGATTCCCAAAGGGATAAATTCTTAACATTTTCGTTGGGAAAAGAGTTTTATGGAGTTGAGATAAGATATGTAATGGAGATAATTGGCATTCAACCAATTACAGAAGTTCCTGAATTACCCCATTACATTAAAGGTATCATAAATTTGAGGGGTAAAATTATTCCTGTAATGGATGTGAGGCTCAGGTTCAAAAAAGAGCCGCATGACTATAATGATAGGACATGCATTATAGTAATCGATGTCAGGGATATTTCAATTGGATTAATAGTTGATGCAGTTTCTGACGTACTTGATATATCGGCACAGGATATTGTTCCTCCCCCGGAGGTTAATGCAAACAGTCACAACAAATACATAAAGGGAATAGGGAAGGTTGGAAATGATGTAAAGCTGCTGTTGGATTGTGAAAAACTCATTAATGATGACGATGCACAATCGCTTTTGAATATTTAAGTTGAAATGCAGTATATTGTTATCTATGATTACATTATAAAGGTGTGAATTGAGTGGAAGTGGACATCCTAAAGAGCATTACCGACAAGGAATTCTTGTTAATAACCGATTTTTTAAAGAAGAATTATGGCGTAAGGATTGGGCCTGAGAAAAAATCTCTTGTAGTGAGCAGATTGGGTTCTTTGTTAAAGGATAAAGGTTTTGAAAGGTTTTCTCAGCTTTACGATTATGTCATTACAGATAAAACAGGTGAAGCATTAGTAAATCTGGTAGACAAACTTACTACAAATCATACTTTTTTTATGAGAGAAAACGATCATTTTAAATTTTTTGGAGACGTTGTTTTGCCGTGGATGGAACAATATATTAAGGATAGGGATTTAAGGGTCTGGAGTGCAGGATGTTCAACGGGTGAGGAACCTTATACATTAAGCATGATTATGAACGATTATTTTGAAAGTAAAAATGCACAGTGGAACACAAAACTTCTTGCCACAGACATATCAACAACAGTACTTAACAAGGCTAAAACAGGTGTTTACCTGAATGAACAGATGGAATCACTTCCGACAACCTGGAAGGTTAAATATTTCAATAAATTGAATGGGGAGAATTATGAAATCAAAAGCCTAATTAAGGATAATGTCATATTTAGAAGGTTTAATTTGATGGAAAATGTATTTCCATTCAAGAAGAAGTTTCATGTCATATTTTGCAGGAATGTAATGATTTATTTTGATGAGGAAACAAAGAGAACTCTTATTAATAAATTTTACGATATGACAGAACCGGGAGGATATCTGTTTATTGGGCATTCTGAGTCAATAGGCCGGGAACAATCACGGTATAAATATATTATGCCAGCAGTCTATAGAAAATAGGTGATAGTTATGAATAATAAAAAATAAGAGTGTTGGTTGTTGATGACTCGTTGGTTTTTAGGGAAACTATCGCAAGAGGTATTGCGAAAGATAAAGGCATAGAGGTAGTTGCCACTGCATCCGATCCATTTATGGCAAGGGATAAGATTATTGAATTTGAACCTGATGTTATGACATTGGATGTTGAGATGCCTAAAATGGATGGAATTGAGTTTTTAAGAAGACTTATGCCACAGTACCCTCTGCCGGTCGTGGTTGTAAGTGCTGTGAGCAGTAACGTCTTTGATGCTTTGAATGCCGGTGCTGTAGATTTTGTTACAAAGCCTGATGCCAGATATGGAAGCAATATGGACAGTCTAATAAATGAGCTTGTTATTAAAATAAAAATAGCATCTACAGCAAAGCTTGGCCATTGGAAAAATAATAAACCGGCAGATAAGATACTTGATAGTGCTAACGCAAAGAATAAAAATACTATTATTGCGATAGGAGCATCCACTGGGGGAACTGAAGCAATATACGAGGTTATTCGGAAATTCCCTGAAGATATGCCGGGGGTAGTTATTGTACAGCATATGCCGCCTATTTTTACAAGAATGTACGCTGAAAGGCTGAATAACACATGTTCATTAAATGTAAGGGAAGCTAAGACAGGTGACTTGGTTGTTCCGGGAACTGTGCTTATTGCTCCTGGTGACAGTCATATGAGGCTTAGAAAAGGTGGGGGTGTATATTCAGTAGAATGCTTTAAAGGTGAAAAGGTAAACGGACATTGTCCATCTGTTGATGTGCTGTTTGATTCAGTTGCAAAAGTCGCTGGAAAAAATGCTATAGGAATTATTTTAACAGGAATGGGCTCGGATGGTGCAAAGGGACTCTTGGAGATGAGAAGGTGCGGGGCTAAGACAATCGGTCAGGATGAGGCAAGCTCTGTGGTTTATGGTATGCCGAAAGTTGCATATGATATAGGTGCTGTTGAGAAGCAGGTGACAATTAGCGAAATAGCCAGAGCTGCATATTCTGCGGTGAAAATGCTTACTTAGAAGTAAGGGGAGATATATGTGATTGTAATTGGAATAGGTGAGTATGCAGTTACAGATGAATATGGAGAATCTATAGTTACCTATGCCCTTTCGTCCTGTATAGCAATGACGGTTTACTCACCCATCAGGAAAGTAGCAGGAATGGTTCATATTTCTTTGCCTGAACACTATGTTCGTCAGGGATATATGAAGGATAACCCCTGGACTTACGCAGATACGGCGGTTCCAATGCTTATCGACAAACTATGCAACGACTATAAATGCAGCAAACTTGAACTTGAAATAAAAATATATGGCGGTGCAGAGTCCAGAAATAAGTCAGACATGTTTAAGATAGGCATGAAGAATATTGAAGCAGTAAATAAGGCATTAAACTCACTTAATCTATATATACACTATAGTGATACAGGAGGAAACAACAGTAGAACAATAACATTATATTCCGATACAGGAGAGGTAAGGGTGCAGTATCTGCCCTTAAAAATTTAGTTTAAGAGGGCTTGTTATGAAAGAAGATTTAAAAAAAAGGCATGAAAGCTTTTCGTTTGAGGATTTGCAGAAAACATTGACCAGTATTGCCGACGGTATAATCAGCACTGATACTGAGGGTAATGTACTGTTTATGAATGAGGCTGCGGAAAATCTTACAGGGTGGAGCTTTGATGAGGCTTCAGGGATGAAGATTACCAAAGTATTCGTCCTTGTACATTTTGTAACTGGCGAGGACCTTGAGAATCCATTTGAAAAGGTAATTAGAACAGGTGTACAAAGCGGATTGGGAAGCTATTATGCATTAGTTTCCAAGGATGGGACAAGAAGACTTTTATCTGCCAATATAGCACCTATTAAAAGCGGCCTTGATCAAATAAGCGGTGCTGTTGGAGTATTCAGAGATATAACAAGATTCAAAAGGATGGAAGATGAACTCAGAGAAGAGCGAAATAACTTAAGGAGTATCTTTCAATATGCACCTGTAGGCCTTATTATAGTAGACCGGGACTCTAAAATAATGGATGTAAATAATGCTTTCCTAAAAATGATAGACAAAGATATTGAATTTGTAAATGGCAATTTTTTTGGTGATGGCATAAGCTGCGAAAACAGTAAGGAATATGGCTGTAGAAATGGTCCGAAGTGTATAGAATGTCCTTTACGTAAGGCAATTAGCGGTGTTATGAAAAGGGCAGAGCCTGTAGTCGATCGCAGCATTATCTTTAGACACTATAATCATGGGGTTTTTGTTATACACCATTTTAAAATAAGTGCTGTACCCATAAAAATGTCAGATGTCAATTGTGCAATGCTTGTAATAGAGGATATTACAAATCAGAAAAAGATTGAAAATGAACTAAAAGCTAATGAAAGAAAATATAGAAACCTTTTTATGAATATGTTGAACGGTTTTTCATATAACAAACTGATAATGGATGCTGATAAAAAAGCTATAGATTACTATATAATGGAGGCTAATGATGAATTTTGCAGAATGGTTGGCAGAGTAAAGGAAGATGTTGTCGGCAAAAGGGCTTCTGATGTATTCGGCAGTTTTGAAAGTACTGAGTTTAACATGCTGGAAGAGTATAGTAAAGTAGCCTTGGGCGGTGAGGTTATACGTTTTGAACAGCGAATGCCAGACAATGAAGATAAGTGGATTAGCTCTTTGGTTTACTCAAACGAAAAAGAATATTTTGCATTGATATGCTCTGACATAAGTGAGGAGAAAAAGGCACAGCGGGAAATGAAGAAGGCAATGGAGGCTACTAACTCTGCTTATAGAGCGAAAAGCGAGTTTCTTGCGAATATGAGCCATGAAATAAGGACACCTTTAAATGGAGTTGTAGGTATGGTTGACTTGACTCTTTCTACAGATCTTACTCCAATTCAAAAGGACAACTTAAAAACTGCTAAGGCTTGTGCAGATTCACTGCTTAGAATAATAAATGATGTTCTTGACTTCTCAAAGCTTGAAGCAGGTAAAATGATTGTTGAAAAAATAAGATTCAACCTTAAAAGAATTTGTGACAATATAATTAAATCGCATATTGTAAAAGCAAAAGAAAAAGGGATTGATTTGAAGTGCAACATAGATAAGGGTGTTCCACTTGAATTGATAGGAGATCCAAACAGATTGGTGCAGGTCTTGAATAATTTAATAAGCAATGCATTGAAATTTACAGAAAAGGGTAGAGTTGATGTCAATATTACCTTGGTAAACAGAAATAATAATTTTGTAAAGGTACAGTTTGCCATTATAGATACCGGTATTGGAATATCCAAAGATGATATGGACAAACTTTTTAGGAGCTTTACGCAGGTTGATGGGTCACATACACGGAAATATGGTGGAACGGGACTTGGACTGGTAATATCCAAAGAACTATTAGGGCTTATGGGAAGTTCTATAGATGTAAATAGTGAGAAGAATGTAGGAAGTACTTTTTCATTTGTACTTGAATTTGGAATTGGGCATGGTAATTTTGCACAATATTCTGAGGAGAATAAGATTGTTAAATCTGAATATACAGCTCACATACTTGTGGCGGAAGATGACAAGATTAATCAGATAGTCATTTGCAGAATGTTAGATGAACGGGGGTATACCTACGATGTAGCCAATAATGGCATAGAGGCAGTTCAAAAGATTATGGAGAAGGATTTTGATATTTGCATTATGGATGTTCAAATGCCTCAAATGGATGGTATTCAAGCCACCAAACTCATTAGGGAATCCAAGAAAAGCTCAGGGAAGCATATACCAATTATAGCACTTACTGCTCATGCTCTTCATGGTGACAAGGAAAGATTCATGAACTTAGGGATGGATGAGTATCTTTCAAAGCCAATAATTATGAATGAGTTTTTTAAAAAAATTGAGAAATTTATAAATCCTAACAACACGTTAGATGATAATGATACGAATTGTAAAGAGGCCACAATATTTGAAAATGATGATGAGCCGGAAGATAGCTGTGGGCTTATAAAAAAGAAAGCGGAGGATTTGGGTAAGGCCATAATAGCAAAGGATATTTATGTCATTGAGTCTTATGCTCACGATTTAAAGCTATTGGCAGTAGAAATGGGCATTGACATATTGAAGACTCTGATGTTCAGAATCGAACTTGCCGCTAGAAGAGAAGATGTTAATGAAGCTTTGATATTATATAATGAACTGGTTAACTTGCTTAAAGATGAAAGTTTAGAAAATAATAATTTTAAATAATGTTGGGTATTATAGGTAAATGAAGGAGGTCTCATATGAGAATATTAATAGCTGAAGATGATATGGCCAGTAGGAAGTTTTTGGCAAGGTTTTTATCAAAGTATGGTGAGTGTGACATAACTGTCGATGGAATGGAAGCTATTGAAGCGTTTATGGTATCGTTTGATATCGACAAGCAGTATGATCTTATTTGTCTGGATATTATGATGCCTAAGCTTGACGGCATGAAGGTTTTGAAAACAATAAGGGAGATTGAAAAGCAGAAAGGTATACCTGAGAATAAACAGGTTAAAGTTATAATGACAAGTGCAATAAATGAATTGGAAATTGTTAATCATTCTTTTGAAACAGGAAGCGAAGCTTACGCAACAAAACCTATCAATACTGAAAAATTTGAGGAGGTCATGAAAAAGCTGGACTTGATAAAATAGATTAAAATGGACAAATTATAATTGACCTGACTTAAAATATCATGTAAAATTAAGATATAAGAGTAAAGTTACTATTGAAAAAGTAATATTACAAAATGTTTGTAAAAATTTATTGCAGTCGTCTGTAAACAGCATCACATTTGTTTTGTGATGTATGTTTATGTTTATACTTGTTCTGATTGAACATTACTTTGAGAAAGTAATATTAAAAATTGAACTTTAATTGAACTTTGAAAATGGAATATCGTTGCTCTGTTTTATTACATACCACAATATAGTAAAATATCTTTGCAGCTAATTTTCGATAAAATACAATCACTATTCAAATATTACTCGTGTTTAGAGTCTATATAGGATTTTCATCAAATCATATCTTATATTGTTTTTAATCTAATTTTCCAATGGTTTTAAGTGGTAGAGATTTGCTTTAAGGGTTTAAAGGTGTAAGTGTACAATCATATAATATTTATTTATACATGAATGAAAAATTACTTCCGCTTTCATGACTTATATTATATAAAAAGGTATATATTCGGTTCAAAAAGTTTATATGAAAAGTTAATCACTATTAATATACTTTTGAGCTGAAATTTATATTATTTAACTTTTTCAAAAATTATAGGAGGGTAAGAGAAATGAGAAAAAAGCTAACTATTTTAGGTCTGCTGATACTACTAGTCTTGGCAGCTAAAACGACCTGCTTTGCAGGTAACTTGTTGGAACAAAGTGATTTCAATAATTCAATTGCTTTGCCATGGACAACTGTTCCATCCGCACCTGGAGTTGCATCAGGAAAGATTGTTAACAATGAATATCTTTTAACAATTACAAATCCTGGTGTTAACAAATGGGATGTACAGTTCAGACACAGAGGAATTACATTGCAAAAAGGTCATACTTATCAAGTAAAATTCAAACTTCGTTCTGCAGTTGACTGCAAGGTATATGCTAAAATTGGCGATCAGGGTGAACCATATAAGGAATACTGGTCAAATGATAGTACACCGATAGAATTGATTGGTGGAGAAGAAAAACTCATCGATCAAACATTTGTAATGGCTAGTGATACAATTGATGGTGTTGAATTGGCGTTCCAATTTGGTGGTGAAATGGCCAGTGAGATTTATCCTTACACTGTTGCTATTGATGATGTATATCTTTTGGATGAGCAGTTTACTCCAACAATACCACCTGAACTTGCACCAGCACCTGATGTTCGTGTAAACCAGGTAGGGTATTTCCCTAACGGTCAGAAAAAGGCTACTTTGGTTAGTGATTCAACCACACCGGTAAAATGGTATCTAAGAGACAAGGAAAATGTAGTGGTTGCATCAGGAAATACCCAAGTAGTAGGACTTGACGCTGCATCAGGCGACAAGGTTCATATAATCGATTTTTCATCTTATAAGTTACCTGGAACTGAATACAAAATTACTGTGGGTAAAAGCACAAGCCACCCATTTGATATTGCAACAAATCTGTATTCTGTTATGAAGTATGATGCAATGAGGTATTTCTATCATTCAAGAAGTGGTATTAAAATTGAAATGCCATACTGTGCACAACCCCAATGGGCAAGGGCAGCAGGACATGCTCCTGATGTTGGAATAGCATTGCCTCAGACAGGAGAGTATACCCTTGATGTTACAGGCGGATGGTATGATGCAGGTGACCATGGTAAATATGTTGTTAATGGCGGTATCTCCGTTTGGACTCTTATGAACCTTTATGAAAGGGCAAAAAAAGTAGGCGGAGTTGCTGCTCAAGCATTTAGAGATGGTAAGCTTATTATACCGGAAAATACAAAATCATCCTCAATTTATGTTAATGAGAAGTATAACGGTACACCGGATATTTTAGATGAATGTAAATGGGAATTGGATTTCCTCCTTAAGATGCAGATACCTGAAGGTTATCCAAATGCGGGTATGGCATTACATAAAATAAATGATAAAAAGTGGACAATGTTAGGTTTGGCTCCAGCTGACGATAAAGAAGAGCGTAATTTATATCCTGCAAGTACAGCAGCTACATTGAACTTGGCAGCAACTGCTGCACAAGGTTCACGTTTATGGAAAATAATAGATTCAAAATATTCAGAAAAGCTTTTAGCAGCAGCTGAGTTAGCTTGGGATAAGGCTATGGAAAATCCTGCTATGTACGCACAATCCCTTGGCGGCGGCGGTGGAGACTATGGTGACTCAAATGTAAAAGATGATTTCTATTGGGCTGCTTGTGAATTATATGTTACAACAGGTAGCAGTGAGTATCTTGATTATATACAGGGTCCTGAATGTTCTGAGTATTATCTGAAGATGCCTTCAAGATTCGGTAATATTACAGGATGCTTTGACTGGGGAACAACCAACGGTTTGGGAACATTGACACTTGCAATGGCACCAAACAAACTTCCACAGGCTGACATAGATACTGCTAAGAAAAATATAATAGCAGCAGCAGACAGCTTTATGGCTGTTCAAGCAAAAGAAGGCTATGGAGCTCCATTGGAGCCAAGCTATTATACTTGGGGTTCAAACTCATTCATACTTAATGAATGTGTAGTAATGGGTGTTGCATATGACTTCACAAAGGACAGCAAGTATATAAACGGTGTTACAGAAAGCTTTGACTACTTATTAGGACGTAATCCTAACGACAAGTCGTATATATCTGGATATGGTGAAAAACCTTTAAGAAATCCACACCACCGTTTCTTTGCAAACCAGGCAAACAAGAACTTCCCAACTGTGCCTCCGGGATTTGTTTCAGGCGGACCAAACTCAGGTTGTGAAGATCCATATATCCAGGAAGCAGGAATAAAAGGAAAGCCTCCACAAAAATGCTTCATCGACCACATTGAATCATGGTCAAGTAATGAGATTACAATCAACTGGAATGCACCGTTGGTTTGGGTAACAGAATTCCTTGATGAAGTTGGAGGAAGCATTACTGAAAGTGTAAAAGAAGATATAAACAAAGATAAAGCCGTAAACATGATGGATGTTGCAATGATGGCAAAAGCATTCGGCGGTGTTGCAGGCGATACATTATACGATTCAAAATGTGATCTTGATGGCGACGGATCTATTAATATGAACGACGTTGTTATTCTCGCAAAGAAATTCGGTTTTACTTATTGATATAGTTGTTCAAAAGGCTGAGGCACAAAGTGCTTCAGCTTTTTTTATACCTATATTAAAAGTATTGATTCTTAATTTTGTTAAAAAATAAAGATAATTTGAGATATTAGAAGATAATTATTGCCATTGTGATAGAATTACATATAAAAGTCAAAGAAGGTCAAAGTCAAAAGTTGCAAATAATTCGCTGAAATTGTATAAATAATAATATAGGAACTTGGGGAATACATATATGAATGGAGGTGGATTTATGGATAGTTATTTTATGTTACTTGTATTTCCGGCATTTATTTTTGCAATATTTAGCCAGTTTAAGGTAAAGAGTACCTTTAAAAAATACAGCCAAATGTCAAACAGCCGCAATATGACAGGAGCACAGGTCTCCCGAATGATCCTTGACAGGCATGGGCTGTATGATGTTAGTGTGGAACCGATTGAAGGAAGATTAACCGATCATTATGACCCAAGAACAAAAAGAGTGAGATTGTCAGAGAATGTATATTATAGCACATCTCTAGCAGCCATCGGGGTTGCTGCCCATGAAACTGGCCATGCAGTTCAGCATGCAGTTGGGTATGCACCGTTAGGACTAAGAAGCAGTCTTGTTCCCATAGCTAATATTGGCTCCACATTAGGGCCGTACTTGGCCATATTTGGCTTGATGTTCAATATGCAGTATTTGCTCCAGCTAGGAATAATTCTTTTTACAGGAGCTGTAGCATTCTATCTTATTACTCTTCCGGTTGAGTTTAATGCAAGCCGAAGGGCGGTAAACATGCTTCGTGGTGAATATGTATTGAGCCATAACGAAATACCTCCTGTAAAAAAGGTATTGAACGCAGCAGCAATGACATATGTTGCATCTGCTGCAGTAGCAATGGCGAGCCTTTTAAGGCTTCTGCTTTTAGCGGGTGCACGAGGCGAGGAAGATTAAGTAAAGAAATAAGGCGAGGACGATTAAGTAAAGAAATAAGGCGAGGACGATTAAGTAAAGGAATAAAAGGAAGACAGTCATAAAGCATTAGATAATATAAAAACAACAGGGGGGATAAACATGAACATGGATAGCTTTACAGAAAAGGTGCAAGCAGCAGTATCGGCGGCACAGGATATAGCAGTCCGTATGGGACATCAGCAAGTGGACGGGGAACATATTCATCTTGCATTGATAATGCAGGAGGATGGCCTTATTCCAAAACTTATAGGATATATGGGACAAGACATCAGACTGTATGCAAAGGATATTGAGATAGAGCTTGAAAAGCTTCCAAAAGTTTATGGAAGCGGAGCTTCCGGCATGTATGCCACACGGCGTTTTAATGAAATACTAATTCATGCTCGGGATGAGGCAAAGCGATTTAATGACGATTATACCAGTGTTGAGCATATTTATATGGCTTTGCTAAAGGAGAAGAATTCACCTTCACAAGCAATATTCAGGCGTTTTATGATTACGCTGGAGAAGTTTATGGCAGCCCTTGGCAAGGTACGGAGCAACCAGAGAATTACATCAAAAAACCCGGAAGAGACCTATGAGGCTTTAAAAAGGTTTGGACGTGATTTGGTGGAGCTTGCCAGAAGCGGTAAGCTTGATCCGGTTATAGGCAGGGATGCTGAGATCAGGCGTGCCATACGTATATTATCCAGAAGAACCAAAAACAATCCGGTACTTATAGGGGAACCGGGTGTTGGAAAGACCGCAGTGGTTGAGGGACTTGCTCAAAGAATATTGAAGGGTGATGTGCCGGAAGGATTGAAGGACAAGACAATTTTTGCACTGGATATGGGTTCATTGATTGCAGGTGCAAAATATCGGGGTGAATTTGAAGAAAGGCTTAAGGCTGTTCTCAATGACGTGAATAAATCCAACGGAAGAATTATTCTTTTTATCGATGAGCTTCACAATATAGTCGGAGCAGGAAAAGCTGAAGGTGCAATGGATGCAGGAAATATATTAAAGCCAATGCTTGCAAGAGGAGAGCTTCACTGCATAGGTGCAACAACCCTTGATGAGTACAGGAAGTATATTGAGAAGGATGCGGCTTTAGAAAGAAGGTTTCAGCCTATTGTGGTGGATCAGCCTACTGTGGAGGATACCATTTCCATCTTGAGAGGACTTAAGGAACGGTTTGAAATCCATCATGGAGTTAGAATCACAGACAGTGCCATAATTGCCTGCAGTGTATTGTCCAACAGATATATCAGTGATCGCTTTCTTCCAGACAAGGCAATTGATCTGATGGATGAAGCTGCTGCCATGATAAGGACGGAAATTGACAGCATGCCCACCGAACTTGATGATATTCAGAGGCGAATAATGCAGCTTGAAATTGAACGTCAGGCTCTTAAAAAGGAGGATGATGCAATTTCCAAGGGAAGGCTTTCAGGCCTTGAGAAGGAAATATCATCACTTAAGGATAAATCCGACAGTATGAAGGCACAGTGGGAACTGGAAAAGGAAAACATCAAAAGAGAGAAGAACTTGAAAGAGCAGATAGAAGAAGTTAAAAGGCAGATAGAAGAAGCTGAAAGGTCTTATGATCTTGATAAGCTTGCTGTGTTAAAACATGGAAGACTTCCTGAATTGCAAAGAAGCCTTGAAGAGGAAAAAGTTCGTAAAAAATCAAGCGAAGGTGTGCTTCTAAAGGAAGAAGTTACTGAAGAGGAGATAGCTGAAATTGTTTCCAGGTGGACAGGAATACCGGTAACAAGACTTGTGGAAAATGAAAGGGATAAGCTTTTAAATCTTGAAGAATTGCTCCACAATCGAGTGATAGGGCAGGATGAGGCGGTGACAGCTGTAAGTGATGCGGTTATACGTGCCAGGTCTGGCTTAAAGGATCCTAGAAGGCCAATAGGCTCATTCATATTCTTAGGGCCTACAGGTGTTGGTAAAACCGAGCTTGCAAAAGCATTGTCCCAGTCTCTTTTTGACAGTGATGATAATGTAGTTCGAATCGATATGTCTGAGTACATGGAAAAGCATGCAGTTGCAAGGCTTATTGGAGCACCTCCCGGTTATGTGGGATATGAAGAAGGAGGTCAACTTACAGAAGCTGTGAGAAGAAAGCCCTATTGCGTGATTCTCTTTGACGAAATTGAAAAGGCCCATCCTGAAGTATTTAACGTTCTTCTTCAGCTTTTGGATGATGGACGGCTTACCGATAGCCAGGGAAGGACGGTTGATTTCAAGAACACTGTTGTCATCATGACTTCCAATCTGGGAAGCCAGCATCTTTTAAGTGGAATTGACGAAAATGGTGAAATTGACATTAAAGCAAGGGAGTATGTTTACGGAGAGCTTAACAGGCACTTCAAGCCTGAGTTTTTAAACCGTGTGGATGAAATTGTTCTTTTTAAGCCATTAAGAAGGGAAGAAATAGTTAAAATTATTGACCTGGCTTTGGCTGATATAAGAAGGCGTCTTGATGACAGGCGTATAGGACTTGAAGTATCCATGGAGGCAAAGGAGTTTATGGCTCAAAATGCGTATACTCCTGTATTTGGTGCAAGGCCTGTAAAGAGGTACATGCAGAAATTCATTGAGACAGAAATAGGGAAAAAGATAATAAGTGGAGAGGTTAGTGAGGGTAAAAATATTTATATAGATGTTTCGGATGGAGTGCTTGTGATAAGGATTTATTAGATGGGAAGTTAATAATTCTAGGAGATATATAATACTATATGCATTAATTGCTTGTTGGCAAATAAATGTATCATATATATTGGAAGGAGATGGCTGTGAATTGTTTAAAAAATATCGCACAGGTGAACTTTTGAAATATTTGGGAGTTCTAAGAGATACACTTAGGTTTTATGAGGAGAAGGGGTTATTGAATCCCGAAAAGAATGATGAGAATAATTACCGAAGCTATAGTGTTTTTTGATGTTTATAAAATAATGATCATAGATTTTTACAAAAAACGTGGAATGACAATACACTAGATTCAGGATTTATTAAAGAACAGCGATCTTAATGATATGCAATTTCTTTTGGAAAGCAAGAAAAATGAACTGGAAAAAATGATATATGATGGTCTGTGTATGTTAAAAAGGATTGAAGAAACTCAAAGATTTAGCATGGATTTAAGCAGTAACTTTAATACATTTTCTATAAAGGCTTTACCACTATATAGAGTTGATGGAGAAGTATCTGATTTTGCTACTGTTGAGGAATATGAAAATGTGATAGATATTATTTATTCCAATAATGCGGATATGCTGTCACAGATTATGAGGTATATATCCTTTGATATAAACGGTATTAATGGTACAAAAATGATAATTGTTGATGCTGTTGATGAGAAGGAGGATAACGGCGTTTTTTTGCAATATCCCAAATGCTTTTATACAGTAAGAGAGGAGGTACAACCCCCAAAAGAACGTTCAGACTTGATGGCCATAATGCATAAATTATCCTATGAGTATGCAAACGAAAAAGGCTTAAGGCTTTTAGGAGAAGCATTTGCCATAATCCGCCTTATTACATATAAGGCGAATGAAACGAAATCATATATGGAAATTTTTATTCCTTTTGAATGATTGACATGGGGGTAAGACCCTACTTTATACTATGATTATAAACGGTTCGAAAGGAGTAAATCAGAATATGAAAACATTAGTAATCAAGGAATGCTCAAATATTGAAATCGAAAATACTTATACATTGGATCTATCAAAGCAGGAGGTAACTCATTGTGCAGGATGTTGGTCCTGCTGGTGGAAGAGCCCTGGGAAATGCGTATTTGAAGATTTAAACAAGTTTTATCATGAATACATAACTGCCGATAAAGCCATTTATTTTGCTAAAGTGTCAAAGGGATTTGTTTCAGGAAGGCTGAAAAGTCTCTTCGATAGGATGATACCTCTTTACCTTCCATATACCACCTACAAAACAGGTGAGTCCATGCATGTAAAAAGATACGAGAAATACCCTGACATCGAATTTTACTATGATGGACAATTTCAAACGGAGGATGATTGCGAAATTTTTAAAGCCTATATTAATCGGGTGTTTTATCAATTTTACTCGAAAAATATACTGGTAAAGCCTATTGAAGAATATACAGATGGGAGGTGGAAAGGTTGAAAACAATAGTTTTAAACGGTTCGCCGAAAGGAAATGCACAAAACAGTAATACAAGAATCATATGTGAAGAATTTGTGCACAATATGAAAATGCCCTGTTAAATAAAAAGTATCGCAAACTCTGATCTCACGGATTTGGCCAATTATCTGGAGAAGTTTGATACAGTAATTATCATACTGCCTCTTTACATTCATGCCATGCCGGGAATTGTAATGAAATTTATTGAACATTTAAAACCGACATCGGTACAGGGAAAATCAATTGGTTTTATCATACAGGCTGGTTTTATTGAAACGGCACAGGAATTCTTGGCATATGTATACTTAAAAAGTATTGAAAATCCATTGGATGGTTCTCTGATATGCCATACTAGTATTAAGAGATAGGAGAGGCTGGATTAACTCCAACCTCTAAATTGCTTAAATATCTTAATTTCTTCTAAATAGATATATAGGTTCAATTTTGACATCCATAATGAGATTTTAAGAAACTCAATATATCACTAAATAACTCTTCTTCATTTTCGTAAAGGTTATGCCCTGTTTCGTATGAAATATGTTCATAGAATCTTTTGTATTTTTTGTCGTTCAATCTTTTCATTATTTTTTGACACATTCCTTCCGAGTCCCACAGAACATCATTTTTACCGGAGATAAGCAATATATCTGCTTTGGATTTTTCAACCTTAATGGCAGACATTTCATCAATTTCTGGGTTTGCAATCGCATCTTTATAAACTTGTTTAAATTCAAGAATACCTTCCTCATTCATTTTTCTGTATCCTTCGAAATATGCATCATTCATTACAAAAGGTGCAAACGGTACATCTTCACCCTTGTAGCTCCATGAACTTCTTACATCCTCACCTAATCCCTGGAAAACATTTGAGGCAGGCACAAGTGCAACTACAGCCTTAACCTTTGGATTAAGACTTGCTAGAAGAAGGGATGCTTCTCCACCCTTTGACAAGCCAATAACTGCAACCCCTTTTTTATCAATTCCAGGTTGCTTTAAAACCCAATCAATAGCAGTGTTAAAATATTCCATAGGTATGCATTGTAAAGTATTGGGAAGGCCTTCCACTGCAAAATAGCCCAAAGACAAAACGGCATATCCCTTGCTTAAAAATCTCATTCTGTTTTTTTTTGCATCATCTTTGCTCCATGATTTTCCGCCTTCTGAACCACCAAAGACAATTATAGCTTTTTGGCATTTTGCATTCTTATCATAATAAAAATCAGCATTCAACCCTTTTTCTCTGACTTCCATGCTCACAATTTCTTTATCCTTTGGCCTTTCAATTTTGCATTTCTTTGGGGTTGCTTTTGATTCTACAAATGAACCGTTTTTACATGCCTGAACAAAAACGGTTCCGTTTACAAGTAAGCATACTCCAATAAATACCAGAAGCAAAGATCTTACAGTTTTTAAGTTTTTTCTCATAATGTTCCCTCCAATCATAATTTTTTTATAGTTCAGAAACGTTGAAAAATATAGCTTTTCATATTATGAGAGTTATATTTCAACAATTCTTAAATGAGACCCCGTGTAATTGGCAAATGGTATTAGGAAATATGAAACATAATTGCCAATTTATGAAGATTAATATAAGAATAGTTTATCAGAAAATCTGAACTGTGTAAACGAGTTGCTATTGTTACTGGTGCAGCTCACCCTATCCTTATGTTAATTTATATGACATTTTTCTACAAAATTATCGCTTATAACAATATTTTGTTGTATAATGAGACGTTGTAAATAAACTTTATTAAGGATGTGTACATAATGAAAAAGATGTTTGTTTTAATCTATTTTATGGTAATGGTACTTACCGTAAATGTAACTTTTGCAGCAAATTCTAAAGCTATTAAGGTTATAGTTGATGGTCAGGAAATTAAATTTACTGACGCTAAACCCACTATTGATGGAAACAATAGAGTTCTTGTACCTGCAAGGGCTATGCTGAATTGTGAAATGTACAATTTTTATGAAATCAATTGGAATAAAGCAAAAAAACAAGTAATAATTAGTGACCCGTTTAAGACTATTACTTTTGAGATAGGAAAGAATACGGCTTATGTAGAGTATTCAACTTTACCTGAATACAATAAACCAAAAACAATTAAAATGGATACTTCTGCAAAGATAATCAATAACAGAATTTATATACCTTTAAGGTCATTTGTAGAATTATTATATGGAGAAGTCAAATGGGATAGCAAAAATAAAGTCGTTACCATTATTAACAATGCTGTAGGTTAAGTTCTGCTGTTCTTAATAATTTTAAAATGCATACCATAAATATCAAATGATTATTTGGTACTCTATATGAACAAAAGTCGGATACAACTTTCGTATCCGACTTTTGTTCACTTTAAAATATAATCATTAAGACTCAACTGGCTGATCCCTATGCTCTTTTGGTGGAGGAGGCCCATAAAATTGATAGTAGTTACATTGAATCTTTCCATTATATAGCTTCCTTTTTTTACTCGCTCTGGTACCAAAAAGCTTTTCAAATTCAGGATGTGAAGTCAATATATAATAGGACCATGTATCAAACTGCTTGAAAACCTGCCCCATCTGGCGATACAGCTTTTCAACCTCTTTGCTTTCGCCTATACGCTCTCCATATGGAGGATTGCATATTATAAAACCATATTTGTATCTGGATTTAATATCTGCAGCAGCAAGCCTTTGAAAATGGATATCATTTTCCACTCCAGCCTGCTTTGCATGGTATCTGGCAAGACTCATTACCTCGTCATCTATATCTGAGCCGCTTATTCTTAGCTCCCTGTCATTTACTATGAGATCCTGTGCTTCTTCCCTGACTTTATTCCATATTGAAGGGCTTATGTTGCCCCATTTTTCCGAAATAAACTCTCTTTTTAGACCAGGTGCAATATTTTTAGCTATCAATGCTGCCTCAATGGGAATTGTACCTGAGCCACAGAAAGGATCAATCAGCACACGATCATGTTTCCATCTGCTTACAAGCAGCATTGCAGATGCTAAAGTTTCTTTGAGGGGTGCATGTGCAACGAGTTTTCGGTATCCTCTTTTATGGAGGCCTGCACCGCTTGTATCAATAGTCAGAGTTGCCATGTCTTTTAGCAGTGCAACCTCAATTTTGTATGTTGGTCCGGTTTCTTCAAACCAGTCGATTTTGTATTTCTCTTTAAGCTTTTCAACCACGGCTTTTTTTACTATTGCCTGGCAGTCTGGTACACTGAAAAGCTTTGAATTGATTGATTTTCCTTCTACAGGGAAATTTGCATTTTTGGGTATCCATTCATGCCATGGAAGGGCTTTTGTTTTTTCAAACAGCTCATCAAAGGTGAGTGCCTGGAACTCACCCATTTTCAAGAGTATTCTGTCAGCTGTCCTAAGCCAAAGATTTGTCTTAGCAATAGCCTCTTCGTCACCTGAAAAGGTAACTTTGCTGTTTTCTATATATTGGTCTTCATAACCAAGATGTTTTAATTCTCTGCCAACCACAGCTTCAATTCCGAAGGCTGAGGTTGCAATCAAGTGTAGTTTGCTCATTAACGTATCTCCATTCAAAATAATTTACAGTTTAATATATTCGCAGTTTATCTATAAAAAGATATCCCATGGATAAATACCCGGTGGGTTGGATGAAAATGACAAATTTTCATTTTGAGTCGGGTGCTTGAAACCTATTTCGTGAGACCATAAAGCTATTTGTGCTTTTTTAGTATTGGTAATACCATATTTGGCATCACCGTATAAGGGGTGCCCTATAGTAGAAAACTGGACCCTTATTTGGTGAGGCCTTCCGGTATGAAGCTTAACCTTTACCAGTGATAGGCCTTGTATGCTGCCAAGTATCTCGTAGCTTAAAATTGCTTCCTTTGCTTCAGGAGTACCGGGGGTCACAGCTTTAACCTGGTTTGTGCTGGTGTTTTTTAAAAGATAATGGGTCAGAATATCGGTGGACTTAACAGGAGTGCCTGTTATAACTGCATAATAAACCTTGGTAAACTCCCGTTTCCTTATTTGATCCGAAAGCCTAGACGCAGCTTTTGAGGTTTTGGCAAAAACCATAATACCTCCTACAGGACGGTCAAGCCTGTGAACCAGTCCTAAAAAAACATTACCGGGTTTTTGATATCTTATTTTTATATCGTCCTTCAATATTGTAAGAAGATCCAAATCTCCCGATTCGTCCTCCTGTGTAGGAATATTAACCGGCTTTTCAACAACAAGAATATGGTTATCTTCATATAATAAATTTATTTTTACTGGAGATTTCAATAGCTAGGCCTCCCAACGTCCGAAAATTCCACATGGAAGTAAAAGGCCTGGTGCTGTTATGGGAAGCCCCACTTCACCGCATGTGACTTTGCCACCTAGTTTACTGCTAAGAAGTACATTGAGTATGTTCTGCAGGATTATTGGAGAGAAGCCTGTTGTATAGGAATTTATGAGCATGAACAGCGGCTTGTCCGATAAAATTTTGCTGCATTCATCAATAATCATATATAAAGAATCTTCTATTTTCCACAATTCGCCCTTGGGACCTCTGCCATATGAGGGAGGATCCATTATGATTGCATCGTACTTGTTGCCTCTTCTGAATTCTCGTTGAACAAATTTGACAACATCATCGGTTATGTATCTGACTTTTTTATCCGAAAGGCCGGAAAGCTCTATATTTTCCTTAGCCCAAGTAACCATGCCTTTTGATGCATCAACATGACATACATCAGCACCTGCATATGCAGCAGCAACAGTTGCTCCGCCTGTATAGGCAAAGAGATTAAGGACGCTTATTTTCCTGGAAGCATTCTGAATTTTATCAATAATCCATTTCCAGTTGACGGCTTGTTCCGGGAATAGACCTGTATGCTTGAAGTTAGTTGGCTCAATATAAAAAGACAGCTTGTCATAGCTTATTGTCCAACGCTCAGGCAGCTTGATTTTAAATTCCCAATTCCCTCCACCGCTTTTACTGCGGAAATAGTGTCCATGGGGTTTTGACCAAAGCTCGCCTGCACTTTGATTTGGCCAGATAACCTGAGGATCAGGCCGTCTTAAAATGTATTTACCCCATCTTTCCAGCTTTTCGCCATCTTTGGCATCTATTATTTCATAATCCTTCCAGTCATCAGCAACAATAATCAATTTATTAAACCTCCGGTATGTATATATTAAAAAATTAAAATATTATAAAAAACAAACTTTCGAGCATATAATTATAACATATTCAAATCAGGTAGCAAAGATTGGTTTAATTTATTTTTACACATTTACATGCTTCTTATGTGTTTAAAATTATTCTTTAGTATAAGCGGTTTAATCCTGTTCACTTTTTATTTATATAAGCAGTATTGATTAAAACTTCTTATGTTGATATTATATATATGCTATAGTTTATATAAGAAAGGATTATTTTAATAAGCTTATAAGATAAATATAAGTTTTAGCCGATACATAAAAAAGAATATGATACGAGGAGTGAAATAAGCATGGATGATGTAATTGAGATAGAAAATATTCTGCCTGAAAAGTCAATTATCAAGACCAGACATCCAGGTAGTTACGATTGGGTGACAACAATTATCCGTAAAGCTTATGGAAACTGTATTGAAGTCGAGCAGGTTGAAGACTATATGGTTAAAGTAATTATGATCGGCGATAATCTGTTAATCAAGTACTCTGATAATGAATATTTATATACCATTGAATCGACAGTACAGGAAATTAAATTTGCATCAAGGGCAGTGCTGCTAACGGTAAATAGTATTAAAAGAATAAAGAATATCAGATATTCATACAGGTATGATGCCTACTTAAGTTCAAGCTTAAAGATGATGCAAGACTTCAGTGAAGTTTATTCTGTTGTTACTAATTTGAGTAACACGGGTATGAGTATAATAACAAAGGGTTACATGGAAATTGGTGAAAAAGTAGATATGAATGTATATCTATCAAGTGATAATATTATTAATTTCAAATGTGAGATTAAATGGAGCGATGTAATCTGGCCTAATAACATGTATGGAGTTCATATATTGGATATGGACAATGTTAACAGGGAGAAGTATGAAGGTTACATAAAGAAGCTGGAAAGAAAGGAAAAACGACTGATTTCCAAATACATAAATAAAACAAAAATGTAGGTTTGAGGTGCTAAATTTTGAAGAAGATTGGTTTTACTACAAGCATTCCTGTTGAGATAATTTTTGCAGCAGGGATGATTCCTGTTGACTTGAATAATGTTTTCATCACTGCTGAAAGTCCCCAAAGGAATATTGAGAATGCAGAGAATGCAGGATTTCCAAGAAACACATGTGCGTGGATAAAAGGTATTTATTCAGGGGTTGTAAACTGTGAAGATATTGATACCATAATAGGAGTTGTTGAGGGCGACTGCTCTAATGCTAAGGCATTGATGGAAGTGTTGGAGTTAAAGGGCATTACGGCTATTCCCTTTGCGTATCCAAGTTCCGATACTGTCGAGAAGCTTGGTTTAGAGATAAGGAAGCTATGTGAATATTTTAATGTAGCTATAGATGAATGTAACAAGGTTAAAGATGACCTTGATAATATAAGAAATAAGCTTGTTTACCTCGATGAATTAACGTGGAAACATAATAAGGCAACAGGGTTTGAGAATCATCTGTGGCAGGTGTCAAGCAGTGATTTTAACGGAGATTATAAAGTGTTTTCGGATGATATTACAAATTTGATTAATAAAATAGAAGGCAGAAGAGAGAATAAAAATAGAATCAGATTGGGGTATATTGGAGTTCCTCCCATTTATACAGATTTGTATGATTTTGTTGAAGAGAAGGATGCAAGGATAGTTTACAATGAGGTCCAAAGGCAGTTTACAATGGCAGATAGTATAGGAATAAGGGATTTGGTGAAGACCTATTCAAACTTTACTTATCCTTACAGTCTTAGCGGAAGGCTTAATGATATTAAAAAACAAATAGAATTAAGAAGCATAGATGCGATTATACACTATACCCAATCATTTTGTTTTAGAGGAATAGAGGATATTGTAATACGAAAGGAACTAGGAGTGCCGGTATTGACATTAGAGGGTGATAAACCCGGTAATATAGATGCAAGGACCAAGCTAAGGATAGAAGCATTTATTGAAATGTTAAAATAAGGGGAAGTATAAAGATGGTAGTTTTAGGCTTTGATATCGGAAGCAGAGCTGTAAAAGTTGTATTGTTCGAGAATGAAAGTTTTCAAAAAAGTTTGGTTTTTGATACTTTTGATTTTTATAAAAATTATTGTACTTATATAGAGGGTAAAATATTTGTAAATTTTGATAAGCTTGGAATGGGTGAGGCAGACCGTATTGTTAGCACCGGTTATGGGCGCAACAATATAAATATAGATGGTGCTGAAGCTATAACCGAGCTTAAGGCACATACATTCGGAGCGGTTTGGCAAACAGGACTTAGTGACTTTACACTTTTGGATGTGGGTGGGCAGGACAGCAAGGTAATCGACATTAAGAATAAAAGGATTATCGATATGATATTAAACGATAAATGTGCTGCTTCATGTGGAAGATACCTGGAAAATATGGCAAAGGTGATAGGATTGAGTGTTGGGGAAGTAGCAAATTACTCAAATAATCCCGTGAATTTGAGCTCAACATGTGCAGTTTTTGCCGAGTCGGAGCTTATAGGAAAAATTTCTGAAGGATATGCGGCTGAAGTTCTTGCAGCTTCTATAAATTACTCTTTATTTAAAAGGATAAAACCTCTGATAGAGAGATTTCCTGGAGAAAGTATAGTTGTAACAGGCGGGGTAGCAGAAAATAATGCTCTTTTGAACTTTATTAAAAACGAAACTGATTTTAAAGATGTAATAGTGCCGAAATACCCGCAGTTAAATGGTGCATTGGGCTGCTGCATATATGCAATGAAATAGATATACAAAGAATTATTAATATAGTTAGGGATGAATATTTTAATCGTTCCTTAGTAAATGGAGGAAAGTTATGAAAAGAGCAGTTGTATTGCTTTCAGGAGGTCTTGATAGTACAACTTGTTTATCAGTTGCGATAAAGGATGGCTATGAAGTATTTCCCATATCATTTGATTATGGACAGAGGCATCGCCGGGAACTTCATTGTGCAGGGCTTATTGCCAAGTACCATAAGCTAAAAACATATAATGTGTTTAAGCTTGACAATGTGGGGGGAAGTGCCCTTACAGATATGAGTATAAATGTGCCTGAGTATAAAGGGGATAAATTTATACCTATAACATATGTTCCGGCAAGGAATATTATATTTTTGAGTTATGCAGTGGGTTACGCAGAGGTTGTAAACGCTGAGGCTATCTATATCGGAGTAAATGCTATAGATTATAGCGGTTATCCTGATTGCAGGCCTGAGTTTATTGAAGCATTTCAGCAGATGGTTGCTGTAGGTACCAAAAGCGGGGTTGAAGGCAGGGGGGTAAAGATTGTTACACCTCTATTGAACTTATCCAAATCGGAGATTATTAAATTAGCATGCGATAAAGGTGCACCGCTGCATTTAACATGGAGCTGCTATAAGGGCGGCGATAAGGCTTGCGGTGTTTGTGACAGCTGTGTCCTTCGTTTGAAGGGATTTGATGAAGCAGGTATAGAGGATCCTATCGAGTATTCTAAAAACGATATGGAAATTGATATTGCCGGAAATCAAGCGGTGAACAAAGATGTCAACGAAAGGAACAGATATGAATAATAGATTAATGAGCATTACAAAGGTTTTTACTTTTGATAGTGCACATCATTTATATGAATATGAGGGTAAATGTAAATACATTCACGGTCATACCTACAAGCTTGAAGTAACTTTAAAGGGACCTGTAAATAAAAATGGATTTGTTATAGATTTTCATGATCTCAAAAGAATAATTAATGATGAAGTTATTTCAGTTGTTGATCATAGATATCTTAATGAGATTTTTGAATTTAATCCTACATGTGAGCTTTTAGGGTTCTGGATATGGGATAAGATTGATGCATCCATAAAGGGTGAGGAGTACTTTCTTGAAAAGGTTGTTTTATGGGAAACGCCTACAAGTTTTATTACTATAGATAGAAAAGATATGGTTTAAAGATAGGAAGATAAATTAATATGAAAGTAAATGAGATTTTTCTAAGCATACAGGGGGAAAGCATCTATGCAGGTTTTCCCACTGTATTTGTGCGTTTTAGCGGTTGTAACCTTAGGTGCTCTTACTGTGATACAGCGTATGCCTATGAGGATGGCACAGATATGGAGCCTGAAGAAGTGTTTGAAGAGATAAAAAAGCATTATTATAAGAGAGTATGTGTTACAGGCGGTGAGCCCCTTTTGCAAGGGGATCTGGAAAAGCTTTTGGTGCTATTGGAAGATTACAGTGTGACGATAGAAACAAATGGCTCAATGGATATAGGCTTATTCAAATTAGATTTAAAGCATTCTTATGTAATGGATGTGAAATGTCCGTCTAGCGGAGCTTCCAAGGAAATGAACCTTCTTAATTTTGGGTTGTTGTCAGATAGGGATGAGATAAAGTTTGTAATAGGCGGGAAAGAAGATTATGAGTGGGCAAAGGCCATAATAAAAGAGTATTATAGGAAGGGGATCATTACATTTTCGCCTGTATTCGGAAAAATTGAGTACTGCGATTTGGTTGATTGGATGTTAAGAGACAAGCTGAATGCAAGGTTTCAGATTCAGCTTCATAAAGTTATTTGGGGTGTAGATAAAAGAGGGGTTTAATAAAAAATGCTGGATTGGGAAGAATTAATTGGAGCATGTTCAGGTTGCCAAAGGTGCAGCCTGGGGAGTACAAGAAAAAATATAGTTGTTGGCAGGGGAAATGTTAATGCCCCTCTTTTATTTATCGGAGAAGGTCCGGGAGAACAGGAGGACAAGCAAGGGCTGCCTTTTGTGGGCCCGGCGGGAAAGCTTCTTGATACTTTACTGGATGCCTTGGAAATAGGTAAAGACCAATACTATATTGCAAATGTGGTTAAATGCAGACCTCCGGGAAACAGAGTTCCTCTTGATGATGAAGCGGAAAAATGCCTTCCTTATCTAAGGAATCAGGTTTATCTGATAAAGCCAAGGATAATTGTATGTCTTGGTGCAACGGCTATGAAATATATTGTAGATAAAGATGCTAGGATTACTCAAATAAGAGGAACATGGATTGAAAGAAAGGGCTACTGGATAATGCCTACATTTCATCCGGCAGCATTATTACGTGATGAATCGAAAAAAATTCTTATGTGGCAGGACATGAAAAAAGTAAAACAAAGGTTGGATGAGCTATGTCAAAACAAGATAGATTAAATAAGCTATTTGAGGAATACCAAAATGAATTTGCTGGAGAAGAAATAGTATTGGATTGCGGTAATATAGATACACGTATATTGTTGATAGGAGAGGCACCTGGGAAAGACGAAGTGAAGTTGTCGCAACCTTTTGTGGGGGCAGCCGGGAAAAATTTGAACAAGTTTCTTGAGGTAATTGGGCTTATGAGAGACAACATTTTTGTTGCAAACTCAATAAAGTACAGGCTGTCAAAGATAAATCCCAAGTCAGGCCGCAAGATTAACAGGCCGCCGACAAAGGATGAAATAGAGAAAAATCAAGGATACCTGTTAAAGGAAATAGGGATCATTTCCCCTGAGATTATTGTAACATTGGGAAATGTTCCGCTTAAAATGGTTTCAGGAGATAAAAGTATCAGCATAGGCAATGTTCATGGTGAAATAATGAAGATTCAGGTTTTAGATAAGGAATACTCGTTATATCCTTTATATCATCCAGCAAGCATTATCTACAACGCCGGTCTTCAGGATGTATATATGGAGGATGTGGTTAAACTAAAAGGCATCCTTGAAAAATAAATTTGATATTCAACTGGTCGTAATTTAAACTTATAAGGATTATTATGAAGAAAAAAGGAGAATAAAAAGTATAAATTGCATTAAAGTGCAGAAAATAATCTTTATAAGTGTTGAGATAAGTCTTAGAAGGTGGTATATTAAATAAGCTGTCGCTGAGACGCTGCTGAAAATGAGCAGCGAAGAGGAAGAAATTAAGAAATAAAAAGGTGTTGACAGCGAAGAAAAAATGTGATAGTATGTAAAAGCTGTTTCAAACGCAGCAATGGACTTTGAAAAGTAAACAGTGTAAAAAGACGAAAGAAACTCGTTAATTTTAAGATGAAGCTTTTATAAGCTAAATCAAATTTGAGTAACTTGCGAACTTTATAAAAGTCAGTAAGTAGATTATTAAATGAGCTAATTAAATTTTCAAATATTAATTTGAGAGTTTGATCCTGGCTCAGGACGAACGCTGGCGGCGTGCCTAACACATGCAAGTCGAGCGGAGATATTTAGCAATAGATATCTTAGCGGCGGACGGGTGAGTAACGCGTGGGTAACCTGCCTTATACAGGGGGATAACACAGGGAAACTTGTGCTAATACCGCATAACACAATTTTGTGGCATCACAGAGTTGTCAAAGGAGCAATCCGGTATAAGATGGACCCGCGTCCAATTAGCTAGTTGGTGGTGTAACGGACCACCAAGGCGACGATTGGTAGCCGAACTGAGAGGTTGATCGGCCACATTGGGACTGAGACACGGCCCAGACTCCTACGGGAGGCAGCAGTGGGGAATATTGCACAATGGGGGAAACCCTGATGCAGCAACGCCGCGTGAAGGATGAAGGTTTTCGGATCGTAAACTTCTTTGATGAGGGACGAATAATGACGGTACCTCAAAAACAAGCCACGGCTAACTACGTGCCAGCAGCCGCGGTAATACGTAGGTGGCGAGCGTTGTCCGGATTTACTGGGTGTAAAGGGCGTGTAGGCGGGAATGTAAGTCAGATGTGAAACTCCGAAGCTCAACTTCGGAACTGCATCTGAAACTATGTTTCTTGAGTGCTGGAGAGGAAAGCGGAATTCCTAGTGTAGCGGTGAAATGCGTAGATATTAGGAGGAACACCAGTGGCGAAGGCGGCTTTCTGGACAGTAACTGACGCTGAGGCGCGAAAGCGTGGGGAGCAAACAGGATTAGATACCCTGGTAGTCCACGCTGTAAACGATGGATACTAGGTGTGGGAGGTATCGACCCCTTCCGTGCCGCAGTTAACACAATAAGTATCCCACCTGGGGAGTACGGCCGCAAGGTTGAAACTCAAAGGAATTGACGGGGGCCCGCACAAGCAGTGGAGTATGTGGTTTAATTCGAAGCAACGCGAAGAACCTTACCAGGGCTTGACATCCCTTGACGATGGTAGAGATATCATTTCCCTTCGGGGCAAGGAGACAGGTGGTGCATGGTTGTCGTCAGCTCGTGTCGTGAGATGTTGGGTTAAGTCCCGCAACGAGCGCAACCCCTGTTGTTAGTTGCCATCATTAAGTTGGGCACTCTAGCGAGACTGCCGGTGACAAATCGGAGGAAGGTGGGGACGACGTCAAATCATCATGCCCCTTATGTCCTGGGCTACACACGTACTACAATGGCTATTACAGAGGGAAGCGAAGCGGTAACGTGGAGCAAATCCCCAAAAATAGTCCCAGTTCAGATTGTGGGCTGAAACTCGCCCACATGAAGTCGGAATTGCTAGTAATGGCAGGTCAGCATACTGCCGTGAATACGTTCCCGGGCCTTGTACACACCGCCCGTCACACCATGAGAGTCTGCAACACCCGAAGTCAGTAGTCTAACCGCAAGGAGGACGCTGCCGAAGGTGGGGCCGATGATTGGGGTGAAGTCGTAACAAGGTAGCCGTATCGGAAGGTGCGGCTGGATCACCTCCTTTCTAAGGAGAACTGAAGATTGAGATAAGTCTCAAACTTCTAAATTCCAGGTCGGTAACGAGTTCTTTCAATTACACTGTTTAGTTTCCAGAGCCCATTGGGTAATGGAAGTTTAATTTGGGGGTATAGCTCAGTTGGGAGAGCACCTGCCTTGCAAGCAGGGGGTCAAGAGTTCGACTCTCTTTATCTCCACCAGAACTGCAGAGACTAGAAATACACTTTAGGGTATATTACTGGGATCTAAGTTCAAATAGCTAAAATTAATATGTACCTTGAAAACTATATAATGAAGAAGTAAAGATGAGAAAAATAAGGGTAACAAGTATCAAGATAAAAAGTGTAAGTAATCTTACATTTGACGGAGCAAATAACGATGATTTAACGGGATTTGCGACAGACAAATGTATAGATTAGTCACTTTTGATCGAATTAAAGGTACAAGTGACTCTTAGGATGATCATAACGATGGTAAAAGACAATTACTTTATGAGAAACCATTATCGAGAGAAATCGAGAATTATCTTTTTTGCAAACAGCAACTAGGTTTCGATAAAATCACCCAAAACGGTGATTTCATCTCAACAAGTTGCAGTATAATGCGAAAAAAGATAACATAGGTCAAGCTAATAAGAGCATAGGGTGAATGCCTAGGCACCAGAAGCCGATGAAGGACGCGATAAGCTGCGAAAAGCTACGGGCAGGAGCAAATATCCGTTTAATCCGTAGATGTCCGAATGGGGAAACCCACCTGAGATAAGCACTCAGGTACCTTAACATGAATTCATAGTGTTAAGGAGGGAGACGCGGGGAACTGAAACATCTAAGTACCCGCAGGAAAAGAAAACAAAAGTGATTCCGTAAGTAGTGGCGAGCGAACGCGGAGAAGCCCAAACCGGACTACAGCAATGTAGACCGGGGTTGTGGACTGGCATAATGATTCTTGAGACTTAGCAGAAGCAGTTTGGAAAACTGAACCAAAGAGGGTAAGAGTCCCGTACGCGAAAAGTTGAGAGACAGGCCAGTATCCAGAGTACCACGAGACACGTGAAACCTTGTGGGAAGCAGGGAGGACCACCTCCCAAGGCTAAATACTAACTGGTGACCGATAGTGAAGCAGTACCGTGAGGGAAAGGTGAAAAGAACCCCGGGAGGGGAGTGAAATAGAACCTGAAACCCTATGTTTACAAGCAGTTGTAGAGCATTAAGGCTCGACAGCGTACTTTTTGTAGAACGGTCCGGCGAGTTATTGTACGTAGCAAGGTTAAGTACTTAAAGGTACGGAGCCGAAGGGAAACCGAGTCTTAATAGGGCGATAAGTTACGTGTAATAGACCCGAAACCGGGTGACCTATCCATGGACAGGTTGAAGCGGGAGTAAAATCTCGTGGAGGACCGAACCACATGACCGTTGAAAAGGTCTGGGATGAGCTGTGGATGGCGGAGAAATTCCAATCGAACTCGGAGATAGCTGGTTCTCCCCGAAATAGCTTTAGGGCTAGCCTCAAGGGAGTCTAACGGAGGTAAAGCACTGAATGGGCTAGGGGCCTTACCGGGTTACCGAACCCTATCAAACTCTGAATGCCGTATAGATGCTCCTTGGGAGTCAGACAGCGTGAGATAAGTTTCGTTGTCAAAAGGGAAACAGCCCAGACCATCAGCTAAGGTCCCAAAATCACAGTTAAGTGGAAAAGGATGTGGGTTTGCTAAGACAACTAGGATGTTGGCTTAGAAGCAGCCACTCATTCAAAGAGTGCGTAATAGCTCACTAGTCGAGTGAGCCTGCGCCGAAAATTACCGGGGCTAAAACTGTGTACCGAAGCTATGGCTTTGTGTGTGTTCAATGGTGTTACTTTAATAAGCAGTAAAGTGAAGGGAAGCTTCACGAAAAATATCCTTGTGAAACAAATAAGATATTTTTCGTTAAATTGTCCTCAAGCTAAAGCTGTGAATTAGGGAGCAGCATTGAGCACACACGAGGGGTAGGGGAGCTTACTGTTGTAGGCTGAAGCATGATCGTAAGGACATGTGGACGAAGCAGTAGTGAGAATGCCGGAATAAGTAGCGAGAGTAAAGTGAGAATCTTTACCGTCGAAAACCTAAGGTTTCCTGGGGAAGGTTCGTCCGCCCAGGGTAAGTCGGGACCTAAGCTGAGGCCGAGAGGCGTAGGCGATGGACAACAGGTTGAAATTCCTGTACTACCGTTAGCCGCTATTAGAGAAGTGGGGACGCAGGAGGATAAGTCAAGCGAGTGACTGGAAGAGCTCGTTCAAAGAAGGTAGACAGTTTGGTAGGCAAATCCGCCAGACGGTTCGAATATCTTATGAGGAGGGAAATTAGAGTACCGAAGTGACAGATTCCACGCTGACGAGAAAAGCCACTATCGAGGATGATGGTACCCGTACCGCAAACCGACACAGGTAGGTGAGGAGAGAATCCTAAGACGATCGGGAGAAGCGTTGTTAAGGAACTCGGCAAATTGACCCCGTAAGTTCGCAATAAGGGGTGCCTCAGCAATGAGGTCGCAGAGAATAGGCCCAAGCAACTGTTTATCAAAAACACAGGTCTCTGCTAAATCGAAAGATGAAGTATAGGGGCTGACGCCTGCCCGGTGCTGGAAGGTTACGGGAATCTGTAAGTCGCAAGGCGAAGCAGTGAACTTAAGCCCCAGTAAACGGCGGCCGTAACTATAACGGTCCTAAGGTAGCGAAATTCCTTGTCAGGTAAGTTCTGACCCGCACGAATGGCGTAATGACTTGGGCACTGTCTCAACAACGTACCCGGCGAAATTGTAGTACTTGTGAAGATGCAAGTTACCCGCGACTAGACGGAAAGACCCCATGGAGCTTTACTGTAGCCTGATACTGGGTTTCGGTATTCTTTGTACAGGATAGGTGGGAGGCTTGGAAGTAGTGGCGCTAGCCATTATGGAGCCAATGTTGGGATACCACTCTAAGAGTACTGGAACTCTAACCAGAGTCCGTAATCCGGACTTGGGACAATGTCAGGTGGGCAGTTTGACTGGGGCGGTCGCCTCCCAAAAGGTAACGGAGGCGTCCAAAGGTTACCTCAGCACGGTTGGAAATCGTGCATCGAGTGCAAAGGCATAAGGTAGCCTGACTGCGAGACAAACAAGTCGAGCAGGTACGAAAGTAGGGCTTAGTGATCCGGTGGTATGAAAGTGGAATTGCCATCGCTCAACGGATAAAAGCTACCCTGGGGATAACAGGCTTATCTCCCCCAAGAGTCCACATCGACGGGGAGGTTTGGCACCTCGATGTCGGCTCATCGCATCCTGGAGCTGTAGTAGGTTCCAAGGGTTTGGCTGTTCGCCAATTAAAGCGGTACGCGAGCTGGGTTCAGAACGTCGTGAGACAGTTCGGTCCCTATCTGTCGCGGGCGCAGGATATTTGAAGGGATCTGTCCTTAGTACGAGAGGACCGGGATGGACGAACCTCTAGTGCACCAGTTGTCACACCAGTGGCACAGCTGGGTAGCCAAGTTCGGCAGGGATAAACGCTGAAGGCATCTAAGCGTGAAACCCACCCTAAGATGAGATATCCCACCGTAAGGGTAAGACCCCATGTAGACTACATGGTTGATAGGTCAGGAGTGTAAGTGCAGTAATGCATTAAGCTGACTGATACTAATAGGTCGAGGGCTTGACCAATTAAAACAGGTATTTATAAAGAGAGTCTTTATCATAGTTAAATCATCAATTCTTGTCAATATTACTTCATTATATAGTTTTGAGGGTATATAAGAAATCATTTAGACATTACTTCCGATTCGAGCGGGTGTTGACGAAACTAAGTCAACACATGAGCGAGATTAGCGGAAGTTAGGATAAGAGATTTCACCTGATAATTAAATAGTCAAAAGTTGATAGGCAAAAGCCTTATCAATTAAATTTTCTGGTGATGATTACGAGAAGGTCACACCCGTTCCCATCCCGAACACGGCAGTTAAGCTTCTTAGTGCCGACGATACTTAGACGGTTGCGTCTTGGTAAAATAGGTAGTCGCCAGATTTATATCAGAGCCTTATGCGAATAGCATAAGGCTCTGTTTTATGTATTTTTGGGGTTTGGCATTTTTAAAATGAATGGTTTTTAATATAAGTTTAATTTAACAAATGAATCTCTACAGGATATAGTTAAAATACTTGTTAACAGTAGATTGTGTAAGCTTATAATAATATAAATCATCAGAGCTTTATGGTCATATCACTTATTCAGTACATAGCGTTTTTTACGTTTATACTCAGCCATGTGAACTTTTGTCATTTCCTTCATTTTATACATCAATACATCACTTCTTCTAATAACATCCTGTATATCTTCGTCCAACTCGGGATTAAAAGATGCAGTTCCATAAGAAAGTTTCAATGGATAAGTAAGATTCAGTTCGCTTATCATCCTTTTCAGATCCGATTGTAAATTTTCTATCGGTTCATAAGTTATGCAGATAAACTCGTCCCCTCCTGTACGAAATACCTCTCCTTTGGTACCCACTATCTTATTTATAAGCCTATAGCAGTTACGTATAGCGTCATCTCCAGTATCATGTCCATAATTATCATTTATATATTTCAAAAAATTCAAGTCAAATTCCGTTATATAAATATTTTTTAAACGCTCAGGATTCTTAGAAATTTCAACGATTTCCTTTTCAAACGCATTACGATTTTTAGCCTGAGTCATAAGATCCAAATCTGCCATTTTTATAATAAGATCATTTTTTTCCTGATCCGCAATAATCTTTAAATAACGTTTCCAAGAAAAAACCATCAGGGTAGTTATGGAAATTAGGATGCTTATTGGGAAAACAACAAAACGTTCACTATAGATTCCTAAATAATACATAGTAATATCGCATAATGCACCAGTTAAAACAATCATTAATGGTATCATGAACAATTTAAATTTTGTATTTTTTTCTACCACAATCTCATATATGATTGTTCCTGTAACCAAGATTATTTCAAGTACAAGGATAGCAAGATAGAAGATTAATAAATTGAAAAATTCTTTAACCCTTGTAATTTGTAAAATGAATGCTACTAAAACAAATAAGGTATGCATGGCACATATGGTACCTATTATTTTTTTACATCTTTCCTTACACAGCTTGTAAATATAAAGGCAGAATGAAACAGGCATCAGAAAAAGGCCCAAATAATCTACAAAATATGAAATTTGTGCATTACCAATAATTAAGCTGAAGAAATCATACTGGTTTATGCCCCACAAACCACTGCAAAGTGCAAAAATACCAATTACTTTAAAATTCTCATCCAAATGTTCAGTTTTAATACGTAATGAGAAATAAATAATAAACGATAAAATTCCTGTCATAATAATAAATGTACATACTATGATGCCAGGAAGCTTTTTTAGAATTAATGTGGCATATACGGCATTATGATTGGCATAAGATATCTTCTTTACAATTCCGGAATATTTACTATTAACTGAAACCATTTCTATAGTAATTTTTTTTCCATTACTCCCTGCTGGAATAGGTATGATGTTATTTAAAAAGCCTTTATTGTTTGTAAGTAAATAATCAGAATAACTATAACCATAAGAATAAATCTCTTTGCCATCTAATGTAGCTCGCACTGAATCATATGCTGTAAAAATACACACTGCCTGTGAGTCTTTAAATGCATCAGGTAGAATTCGGGAAATAGAAAAAGTATCCCCAACCTTAGTTTCATAATTTTTATATGGTAATTTAACATCTTTAAACAGCTTAGCATTAACACTATAATTCCAGCCTTCATCCATAGTAACCAGACCATCAAAACAAAACCTAGTACTCTGATAAGGAAAAATAAAGACAATACATAAAAGCATAAGCAATGAAAACAAACACAGTCCATCAAAAATATGACCAATAATTTTCACGTTCTAATACCCTCCAGCATGTACAATTTGCTTTATCTTATCTATGCCAAATGTACTATTTTTGCACTGCTCATTAAGGAGTTACCAAAAGTATATTTATAATTTACTGGATAAACAAACGATGTGTCTAAATCATCAAGCATTTTTTATAAGAAAACTAATGACTTTATAACTTAATTTTACTTTTGGCTTTAATATAAAAAGGTAGAAATAATTATTATAATTGTTTCATATTTTATATTTATGATATAGGGGTTTGGGCGGCTTTTTGCTACTATATTTAATGCTTTAAATTATCAATCTTTTAAGGTAATAATGAACATGACCTCATTAAATAGATAGATGGAGAATGATTAGCTATATAAACAAAAAAAGTAAAATATGTTAAGTAATAATTATACTAAGTATATCCTTATTCAAACAATTATTCAATATATTATATAAAGTTTAACCATATTAAAATTAGATTGAAAATTATAAAAAAAGCCTTGCATATTTACAAATATTATAGTAAAATATTAAACGTTGTGACATGACATACGATGAAACTGGAGATTGCTGCTCAAATGAAGCAGGTAACTTCAGCGGAGAATGTCCGATTCATGAAACCGGGCGACAAGTCACTGTACATTTTGCAAATAGCAGTTTTGTGTTTGTGTATTGGAGTACAGCCCAGGTTATATTGCCTTTTAGGCCTTATAATTTCTGGGTTTTTATATGTTAAGGTATGAAACACCCGGCATAGTGTACAGATTAATGCTTGTTGTAAGTAACAAATTGAGTAATTAAAAGGAGGCTTTTGTAATGGCAAACAAGCAAAAAATAAGAATTCGTCTAAAAGCGTTCGACTATCAGGTTCTTGATCAATCAGCTGAAAAAATAGTTGATACTGCTAAAAGAACTGGTGCGAAAGTATCTGGACCGGTGCCACTACCGACAGAAAAAGAAATAATCACTATATTGAGGGCTCCGCATAAGTATAAGGATTCCCGCGAGCAGTTCGAAATGAGAACTCATAAAAGATTGATTGACATATTACTGCCAACTCCAAAAACAGTAGATGCACTTATGAGATTGGACTTACCGGCAGGAGTTGATATAGAAATAAAGCTGTAATAACGGCTTCTAGTCAATAAGGTCAAGTTCGTACGGTTTAAGTATGAACCAATAACCACAGGAGGGAAGAAAATGAAAAAAGCAATTCTGGGAATTAAATTAGGAATGACACAGATCTTTAATGAAGATGGCTTGCTTATTCCGGTAACAGTTATTCAAGCTGGACCATGTGCTGTTGTTCAAAAGAAAACAGTAGATAACGATGGATATGACGCCTTGAAAATAGGATTTGTTGATGTCAGCGAAAAGAGATTGAACAAACCTGAAAAAGGTCAGTTCAGCAAAGTAAAGGTAGCAACTAAAAAATATCTTAGGGAAATAAAAGTACCTGATATGCAGACCTACGAAATCGGTCAGGAAATAAAAGTAGGCGATATGTTCGAAAATGGAGTTCGTGTTGATATATCCGGTATATCAAAGGGTAAAGGTTTCCAGGGAACAATTAAAAGATACGGACAAAAGGGTGGTAAAGAAACCCACGGTTCCATGTATCACAGAAGAGTTGGTTCCATGAGTGCCAACACCAACCCGGCACGTGTTTTCAAAGGTAAAAAGTTGCCAGGTCACATGGGTGTAGATAAGGTTACTGTTCAGAACCTTGATGTTGTAAGAGTGGATAGTGAAAAGGACCTCCTTCTTGTTAAGGGAGCTGTTCCAGGGCCAAAAGGCGGATTACTCTACATTAAGGAAACTGTTAAGGTTTGATAAAACGAACTAGGAAGGGAGGAAATGAAATGCCTAAGGTTGATTTATATAATATGAGTGGTGAAGTTGTAGGAAATATAGAATTACAGGATTCTATATTTGGAATTGACCCAAATGTTCAGGTTATGCATATTGCGGTATTGAACCAATTAGCTAACAGAAGACAAGGGACTCAATCTACAAAGACAAAGAGTGAAGTTCGTGGCGGTGGTAAGAAGCCATGGAGACAAAAAGGAACTGGTAGAGCAAGACAGGGAAGTATCCGTTCGGCTCAGTGGATAAAGGGTGGTATCGTTCTTGGACCTAAACCAAGAAGCTATAGTTATACATTACCTAAGAAGGTTAAGAGACTTGCATTAAAGTCGGCTCTATCTTCAAAGGTTGTTGATAATGATATATTGGTACTGGATAATCTTGCTGTAGAAGACGGTAAAACTAAGAAAATGGCTTCAATTTTGGATAACCTCAAGGTTGATAAAAGTGCTCTTATAGTTTTATCCGATGACAGTGATTTGGCTGCGAGAGCTGCTAGAAACATTCCAGGTGTTAAAACAGCTTATGTAAATACAATTAATGTATTTGATCTCTTGAAGTATGAAAAATGTATAATTACTAAGGATGCAGTAGCAAAAGTAGAGGAGGTGTACGCATAATGAGAAGTGCTGAAGATATTATTTTGAGACCATATATCACAGAGAAATCCAATGATGGATTGAGTGATGGAAAGTACACCTTTATAGTAGCTCCGGATGCAACAAAAACTGAAGTTAAATACGCAGTAGAAAAGTTATTCCAGGTTAAAGTACTTAAAGTTAATACAGCAAGTTACGAAGGAAAAGTTAAGAGAATGGGTGTGCACCAGGGCCCAAGACCAGATTGGAAAAAGGCTATAGTCAAAATTGACGTAGAGCCTGCAGGACCTAAGGAAAAGTATGTAAGGGTTCCTGAGAAGATACAGAAGGTTGATAAAGAAGGAAAGCCTGTAGTTGACAAAAAAGGCCAGCCAGTTATGGTTATCAAGAAGGTAAATGGCAAAGTTAAGTACAAGGTTGATGAAAAGGGTAGAGTTATAAGAGAAAAGAAGACATATACACCAGGTGCATACCTTGATAAAGGCGGCGTCCTGAAGAATCCAGGTAAAAAATACAAAACTAGTATTGAAGAGTTTGGTGTAGGTCAATAACTAATGTTTAGTAAGGAGTGAGAAGAGATGGCAGTTAAAAAGTTTAGTCCTACTACTCCGGCAAGAAGGTTCATGACTGTTTCAGCTTTTGATGAAATAACAAAAACAGAACCTGAAAAATCATTGCTAGCTCCATTGCAGAAGAGGGGCGGAAGAAACGCATACGGTAGGATAACAGTTCGTCATATAGGTGGCGGTGCAAAACAAAAGTACAGAATCATAGATTTTAAAAGAGATAAAGACGGGATAAAGGCAAAGGTTGCAGGAATTGAGTACGATCCAAACAGAACAGCAAATATAGCACTTCTTCACTATGCAGATGGTGAAAAGAGATATATAATTGCACCTGTTGGATTAAAAGTAGGAGATACTGTTGAATCAGGCGAAAATGCTGATATCAAACCAGGTAACTCACTTAAGCTCATTAATATGCCGGTTGGTACTTTAATTCACAATATAGAATTAAAGCCTGGTAAAGGCGGACAGCTGGTTAGAGCAGCAGGAAATGTGGCACAGCTTATGGCTAAAGAAGGAGATTATGCACAGGTAAGACTTCCTTCAGGCGAAGTAAGAATGATAAGAATGAATTGTAAAGCAACTATCGGTCAGGTAAGCAACATTGAACATGAAAACATATCCATTGGTAAGGCAGGAAGAAAAAGATGGATGGGTGTTAGACCAACAGTTCGCGGTGTTGTTATGAATCCTGTAGATCACCCTCACGGTGGTGGAGAAGGTAAATCTCCGATAGGTAGACCTAGTCCGGTAACTCCTTGGGGTAAACCAACTCTCGGTCTTAAAACAAGAAAGAAGAAAAACAAGAGCGATAAGTTCATAGTTAAGAGAAGAAACCAGAAGTAATTGTTTTATAGGTCATTAGGCATAAGTAAATAGTTTACTTATGAAGGGAGGATTATAATAAATGAGCAGATCTTTGAAAAAGGGACCATATGTTGATGCCAAGCTTCTTAAAAGAATAGAAGATATGAATGATAAGAATGAAAAGAAGGTACTCAAATCATGGTCAAGAGCTTCAACTATATTTCCACAGATGGTTGGTCATACAATTGCTGTTCATGATGGTAAAAAGCACGTTCCAGTGTTTGTATCAGAAGATATGGTTGGTCACAAATTAGGTGAATTTGCTCCAACTAGAACATATAAAGGACATGCAGGAAAAAGTGAAAAATCCAGCGGTGGAAGATAAGAGTGCTGTATAAATGCAAGATAGCTTTGAAAGGAGGAATTCCGGTTGGAAAGACAGATAAGATCAAAAGATGAACTTCTTAAGGATAAAGAACAACTTCTTGAAACTTACAGTTCTGTTCATAGAAAAAATAAAAAGCCTGTAATCTTGTCAAAGAGAGAAAGAAAGGCTTTGGGAATAGGAAAAGATGAGGGTAGAGCAGTGCTTAAATATGCTCGCATATCATCAAGAAAAGTTAAGATTGTTATTGATTTGATAAAAAATAAGAATCTTGAAGAGGCATACGGTATATTGAGATTTACACCAAAAGCTGCTTCCAGTATATTATTAAAGCTTATGAAGTCTGCTGAAGCAAATGCTGTAACAAATAACGGACTTGATAAGGAAGACTTATATGTAGCTGAAGCATATGCAACTCAAGGACCTACTTTAAAGAGAATTATGCCAAGAGCTCAGGGAAGAGCAAACAGAATCAATAAAAGAACAAGTCATATAACTGTAGTATTAAAGGAAAAAGAATAAGGGAAAAGGAGGTTGAAGAATGGGCCAGAAAGTTAATCCACACGGTTTAAGAATCGGAATAATTAAAGATTGGGATACCAAATGGTATGCAAGTGATAAGGATTTCAGCGATCTTTTAGTGGAAGACGTTAAAATCAGAAAATTCATAAAAGGCAAATTGTACTCTTCCGGTGTATCAAGAATAGAAATCGAAAGAGCTGCAAGCAAGGTTAAGATAAATGTAAATACTGCTAAACCAGGTCTTGTAATCGGTAAAGGCGGTACAGGTATTGAGGAACTCAGAAAAGAAGTTGAAAAAATGACCGGAAAAAGTGTTTTAATCAACATCACAGAAATTAAAACACCTGACATGGATGCTCAGTTAGTAGCTGAAAATATAGCTACACAGCTAGAAAAGAGAATTTCTTTCAGAAGAGCGATGAAGCAGGCAATGTCAAGAACAATGAAGCTTGGTGCAAAAGGAATAAAAACTTCTGTAGCAGGTCGTTTGGGCGGTGCTGAAATTGCAAGAACTGAACATTATCACGAGGGAACAATTCCACTCCAGACTTTAAGAGCAGACATCGATTATGGATTTGCAGAAGCAAATACAACATATGGTAAAATTGGTGTTAAGGTTTGGATATATAAGGGTGAAGTTCTTCCTGCTGTTAAGAAGAAAGCGGAAGGAGGAGAACGCTAATGTTAATGCCAAAAAGAGTTAAACGTAGAAGAGTTCATAGAGGCAGAATGACTGGTGTAGCAACCAGAGGTATAAAGGTTTCAAACGGTGAATACGGTTTGCAGGCTCTTGAGCCAGCTTGGATAACAAGCAATCAGATAGAAGCAGCCAGAATAGCTATGACTAGGTATATAAAAAGAGGTGGTCAGGTTTGGATTAAGATATTTCCTGATAAACCTGTAACCAAAAAACCAGCAGAAACACGTATGGGTAGTGGTAAAGGTTCACCGGAATATTGGGTAGCAGTAGTTAAACCTGGCAGGATATTATTCGAAATCGCAGGCGTAGCGGAGGAAACTGCAAGAGAAGCGTTAAGACTTGCAATGCATAAGCTTCCGATTAAGTGTAAATTTGTGGCCCGCGGAGATGAAATGGACGGTGAAGCAAATGAAAGCTAGTGATTTGAGAGAAAGAACTCAGGCTGAATTAGAAAAAGAAGAAAAGGATTTAAAAGCAGAACTGTTTAAATTAAGGTTTCAGCTTGCAACTAACCAGCTTGAAAATCCAATGAAGTTAAGGGATGTTAAGAAGTCAATTGCTCGTGTGAAGACAATAATACGTGAAAGGCAATTGAAAGGGACTGATAAATAAAAGACCCTGAAGGGAGGTATATAAATTGGATCAAAGAGCACTTAGAAAAACAAGGATTGGCAAAGTAGTAAGTAACAAGATGGATAAAACCATCGTTGTAGCTATAGAAAACAGTGTTAAACATCCACTGTATGGAAAGATAGTTAAAAGAACATACAAATTAAAAGCACATGATGAAAATAACGAGTGCAATATAGGTGATAGAGTTAAGGTAATGGAAACCAGACCATTAAGCAGGGAAAAGAGATGGAGACTTGTTGAAGTTATCGAGAAAGCACAGTAAGTCCATGGGAAGGAGGTATTAGATATGATTCAAGTCCAATCAAGACTAAGAGTTGCTGATAACACCGGAGCAAAAGAACTTATGTGCATAAAGGTTCTCGGTGGTTCATGGAGAAAATATGCCAATATAGGTGATATCATTGTAGCTTCAGTTAAAAATGCAACACCCGGTGGTGTTGTGAAAAAAGGTGACGTTGTAAAATGCGTTATTGTTCGTTCAAGAAAAGGTGTAAGAAGAAATGACGGTTCATATATAAAATTTGATGAAAATGCAGCAGTTATAATCAAAGAAGACAAAAACCCAAGAGGAACACGTATATTTGGTCCAGTTGCTAGGGAATTAAGGGATAAGGATTTCATGAAAATATTGTCCCTCGCACCGGAAGTTCTATAAGGGAGGAGGCGGCTTAAATTGGAAAATAAGAAAGTTGCACATATAAAAACAGGAGATACTGTTTATATATTGTCAGGCGGTGAAGGAAAAACCGGCGATAAAGGCAAAAAAGGTAAAGTATTAAAGGTTCTTTCAGATAAAGGTATGGTTCTTGTTGAAGGCGTAAATATGAGTGTTAAGCATAAGAAGCCAAGAGGAAGATACCAGCAGGGCGGAATAATTCATCAGGAAAGCCCTATATATGCATCAAAGGCTATGGTTGTTTGTCCAAAGTGCGGAGAACGTACAAGAGTTGGAAAACAGAAGCTTGATGATGGACATAAGGTAAGGGTTTGCAAAAAATGTAATGAGTTTATAGATAACGTTTAAACTCTGTTCGAAAGGAGGTAATTGGTGAATGACTAGATTGCAAGAAAAATATGTTAAAGAAGTTGTTCCAGCATTACAGGACAAATTCAAGTTTAAAAGTGCAATGCAGATTCCTAAGATTGAAAAAGTTGTAATTAATATGGGCGTAGGAGACGTTAAGGAAAATCCTAAGGCTATAGATGCGGCTGTTAATGATTTAACTGCTATAACAGGACAAAAACCTTTTATAACTAAGGCTAAGAAGTCTGTAGCAGCTTTCAAATTAAGAGAAGGTATGAATATCGGATGTAAAGTAACACTTCGCGGACAAAGAATGTATGAGTTTGTAGATAAATTATTTAATGTTGCAATGCCAAGAGTAAGAGACTTCAGAGGAGTATCTAACAATGCTTTTGACGGAAGAGGTAACTACTCATTAGGTGTTACAGACCAGTTGATATTTCCTGAAATTGAGTATGATAAAATTGATAAGATGAGAGGCATGGATATAACATTTGTTACAACGGCAAAAAACGACGAAGAAGCGAAAGAGTTGTTAAAGCTGATGGGCATGCCATTCAGCCGTGCATGATAAGGAGGGGACCTAAGCGTGGCAAAAAAAGCGATGATTTTGAAGCAACAAAAAACTCCCAAGTTTAAAACAAGAGCTTACAATAGATGTAAATTGTGCGGAAGACCGCATGCGTATATAAGGAAATTCGGTATTTGTCGTCTATGCTTCAGAGTATTGGCATATAAGGGTCAAATACCTGGCGTAAAGAAAGCAAGTTGGTAACCAGAAAATTTGGAAGGAGGTTTAACATATGCAAATTACAGACGCAATAGCTGATATGTTAACCAGAATAAGAAATGCTAGTTCTGCAAAACATGAGTCTGTTGATATTCCAGCTTCAAATATAAAGAAAGCAATAGCAGGAATTTTATTGGAAGAAGGATTTGTGAGGAATATTGAAGAAATAGAAGACGGTAAGCAAGGCATAATCAGATTGGCTTTGAAGTATACACCAAGCAAAAGTGGTGTAATAACAGGAATTAAGAGAATAAGCAAACCAGGATTAAGGGTATATGCCGGTAAGGATGAACTTCCTAAAGTATTGGGTGGCTTAGGAATTGCAATAATCTCTACATCAAGAGGGATCATGTCTGACAAAAAAGCTAGATCTCAGGGAATAGGCGGAGAAGTACTGGCTTTTGTATGGTAATATAAAATATTTCTGAAAAGGGCCAAGGCTCATAATTTAAGAACAGGAGGAAGAAAAATGTCACGAATAGGCAGAATGCCGATAGCTATACCTAAAGGTGTAGACGTAAAAGTTGCTGAGAACAACGTAGTTACGGTTAAAGGCCAAAAAGGAACTTTGACAAAAGAGTTCCATAAGGATATGATTATTAAGATAGAAAATAATGAAATAAATGTATTAAGGCCTTCCGAGCAAAAAATGCACAAATCATTGCATGGTCTTACAAGAACCCTTATAAGCAATATGGTTGAAGGTGTAACCAATGGATATGAAAAAGGGCTTGAAATAAACGGGGTAGGTTACAGGGCCGCAAAGCAGGGCAAGAAATTAGTTCTTACCCTCGGCTACTCACATCCTGTTGAAATGGAAGAGCCTGCAGGCATAACAGTTGAAGTGCCTGCTCAAAATAAAATAATTGTTAAGGGTATTGATAAGCAGGCAGTTGGTGAGTTTGCTGCAAAGATAAGAGGAAAGAGAGAGCCTGAGCCATATAAGGGTAAGGGTATTAAGTATGAGACTGAAGTTATCAGACGTAAAGAAGGTAAGACTGGCGGAAAAGGTAAAAAATAAGAAAGGAGTGAACTTTAATGATAAATAAGCCTAACACTAATAAAATAAGATTAAGAAAGCATTTAAGGGTACGTAAAAAAATTAAAGGTACTCCTGAACGCCCAAGGTTGAATGTATTCAGAAGCCTAAATCATATATATGCTCAGATTATAGATGATGCAAACGGAAACACACTTGTTGCAGCATCAACCCTTGATGAGTCTTTAAAAGGAAAAGTAAAGTTTGGCGGAAATAAGGAAGCAGCTATTGAAGTTGGCAAGCTTATAGCGTCTAAAGCGAAAGCAAAAGGAATCGATAAGGTTGTTTTTGATAGAGGTGGCTACCTGTATCATGGTAGAGTTAAAGAGCTTGCGGAAGCAGCAAGAGAAGCAGGCTTGGAATTTTAATAGAAGGAGGGACAAAAATTGCAACGAATTGATGCGAATTCATTAGACCTTAAAGAAAAGGTAGTAAATATCGGTCGTGTTACTAAGGTTGTTAAAGGTGGTAGAAATTTTCGTTTCAGTGCACTTGTTGTTGTCGGAGATGAAAATGGACATATAGGAAGTGGAATAGGAAAAGCAGCAGAAATTCCTGATGCAATAAGAAAAGGAATTGAAGATGCAAAGAAGAACCTTATAAAGGTTCCTCTAGTTGAAACAACTATACCACATGAATCAACAGGTGAGTATGGTGCAGGAAGAGTTCTTCTAATGCCTGCCAGCGAAGGTACAGGAGTTATAGCTGGTGGTCCTGTAAGAGCGGTTCTTGAATTAGCTGGTATTCATGATATCAGAACTAAATCATTAGGATCAAATAACCCAATAAACATGGTTAATGCGACTATAAATGGTTTGTCACAGCTAAGAACAGCAGAAGAAGTAGCTAAGCTTAGAGGTAAAACTGTTGAAGAAATACTGGGCTAGGAGGGTAGCTAACATGGCTGGTAAATTAAAAATTACTTTAATAAGAAGCATAAATAAGGCTAAAGAAGACCAAGTTGCTACAGTAAAAGCTCTTGGTTTAAAGAAAATAAGAAGTGTAGTTGAACAAAAAGATAATCCTCAGATAAGAGGAATGGTTAATAAGGTTTCTCATCTTGTGGCAGTTGAAGAAATATAAGAGGAGGTGTAAGATATGAAACTTTTCGAATTAGTACCTTCACCAGGCTCAAGGAAAGTAGCAATGAGAAAAGGTAGAGGTCCAGGTAGTGGAAACGGTAAAACAGCCGGAAAGGGTCATAAGGGTCAGAATGCACGTGCTGGCGGCGGAGTTAGACCTGGTTTCGAAGGCGGTCAGATGCCGTTATACAGAAGGTTACCTAAGAGAGGCTTCAATAATAAGAACTTTGCTAAAGTTTATGCTGAAGTAAATGTTTCTGATTTGAATACATTTGAAAATGGATCAACAGTTACATTGGAGCTTTTACAGGAAAACGGTTTGGTTAAAAAAGTAAATGACGGTGTAGCTATATTGGGTAACGGTGAGTTGACCAAGAAGCTTACTGTTAAGGCTGCTAAGTTTACAAAGAGTGCTTCTGAAAAGATAGAAGCTGCAGGGGGAAAGGTCGAGGTGGTATAATATGGGCATGTTGGAAATATTGAGAAATGCCTGGAAGATTCCCGATTTAAAAAGAAAACTTATATTCACAGTATGTCTTTTGCTTGTTTATAGAGTTGGTTCCCATATACCTGTTCCGGGTTTGAATCCGGCTGAGTTCCAGAGGTTGGTTGAACAAGGCGGACAGCTTTTCGGGTTTTTTGATATAGTATCAGGCGGAGCCTTTAAGCTCGCAACGATATTTGCAATGAGTATTACACCATATATCAACTCGTCTATCATAATGCAGTTGTTGACCGTCGCTATTCCTAAGCTGGAGCAATTAGCTAAGGAAGGCGAAGAAGGAAGAAAAATTATTGCCCAATACACCAGATATGGAACCGTTTTACTTGCGTTTATACAGGCTGTAGGTCTGTATTTCGGAATTAAAGGTGCGGTTATTAATTCAGGTGTATTAAGCTTTATTACAATAACTTTTACATTTACAGCCGGTACGGCTTTCCTTATGTGGCTTGGTGAGCAGATCACTGAGCACGGCATAGGAAACGGTATATCATTAATGATCTTTGCAGGTATAGTTTCAAACGGTCCATCAGCTTTTGCGGCATTAGTAAACATAGGAAAAGCTGGTATGACTGAAGGTAATTTCCTTATGGCATTAGTTAAGATAATTGCTATTTTAATAATGTTCTTAGCGATGATCGCAGCTGTTGTATGGGTATCACAAGCTGAACGGCGAATACCTGTACAATATGCAAAAAGAGTAGTTGGAAGAAAAGTTTATGGTGGACAGAGCACTCATATTCCTATAAAGGTTAATATGGCAGGTGTTATTCCGATAATATTTGCTATGTCTATTATGATGTTCCCATCACAGATTATAAGCTTTTTCTTTGCAAATTCAAACAACTGGTTTGTAAACTTCTTTAAGAATTCATCAGGCAGTGTCTGGTATGCTGTTTTATATTCAGTACTGATAATGTTCTTCACATTCTTCTATACTATGATTGTGTTTAATCCTATTGAGCTTGCAAACAATATGAAAAAGAACGGCGGGTTTATACCAGGTATAAGACCGGGAAAACCAACTTCTGATTATATTTCAAGGGTATTAAACAGAGTAACATGGTTTGGAGCATTATTCCTTGCAGTTGTAACTGTATTACCGATAGTTTTACAGAATGCAACTGGATTAGCTAATGTGTGGTTTGGAAGCACATCAGTTCTGATATTGGTTGGGGTTGCATTAGATACAATTAAACAAATGGAATCACAAATGCTTATGAGACATTATAAAGGATTCCTTGAATAATATATAGAGAGAGTATCTAATGGTGTTTTTTGTAATGGAGGAATAAAACTATGAGATTGATTTTATTGGGGGCTCCTGGAGCAGGTAAGGGTACACAGGCAAAGAAACTTTCACAAAAGTTGTGCATACCTCACATATCGACAGGTGATATATTTAGAAACAATATGATGAATGGAACTGAACTTGGAATAAAAGCAAAGGAATACATCGACAAAGGTATGCTTGTACCTGATGAACTTACTATAAGCATTGTTAAAGACAGGCTTATACAGGAAGACTGTAAAAATGGTTTTATTCTTGATGGGTTTCCAAGAACCATTCCTCAAGCGGAATATCTGGAGAAAACACTTATTGAGATAGGAACAGATATGGATCATGTTATAAATATACATGTTGCTGATGAGGAAATAATTGAAAGAATGTCTGGAAGAAGAGTCTGCCCTAATTGCGGAGCAACTTACCATATTGTTTTCAATCCCACTAAGGTAGACGGCATTTGTGATAATTGCAAAGCAAATGTCATACAAAGGGATGACGATAAAGAAGAGACTGTAATTAGTAGGCTTAAGACATACCATGAGCAAACAGAACCATTGATAGACTTCTATTCTAAAAGAGGTAAGATGCTTACCGTAATTGGAAAAGAAGAGATTGAAGAAACATCAAAAGCTGTTATAAAGGTATTGGGTGTGTGACAAATGAGCATTCAAAAATCTAAAGCTGAAATAGAACTAATGAAAAAGTCAAGCGATATACTGGTTAACGCCCTCATAAGGATACAAGAGGCAATTAAGCCAGGAGTAACAACTTTAGACCTGGACAGAATTGCTGAAAGTTATATCAGGAAATGCGGTGCAATACCTTCATTTTTAGGATATAAATCTCCTTATAGAGGTGCCGTTGATTACCCGGGAAGCATATGTGCTTCTGTAAATAATGAAGTTGTACATGGCATTCCCGGTTTAAGAGCTTTAAAAGATGGCGATATTATTAGTGTTGACATTGGGGTCTATTTTAACGGATTTCACTCTGATGCAGCGAGAACTTTTCCGGTAGGTACTGTTACTGCGGAAGCACAACATTTGATTGATGTAACTAAACAAAGCTTCTATGAAGGTATTAAAAACGCCGTAGTAGGCAAGAGGATACGAGATATATCAGCTGCTATACAGGATTATGTTGAGAGTAACGGATATTCTGTGGTAAGGGATTATGTGGGGCATGGCATAGGAACAGAGATGCATGAAGAACCGCAAATTCCTAATTACAGTTTCAAAGGTGCAAATCCGAGGATTGTGCCTGGTATGGCACTAGCTATAGAACCTATGGTGAATGCAGGAGATTATAACGTAAAATTGCTTGAAAATAAATGGACCGTTGTAACTTTAGATAACAGTTTATCAGCTCATTACGAGAATACGATTATTGTTACAGAAGGCGAACCTATGATTATTACGGAAACACCTTAGAAGTGCAGGGAAAGTTTAAAATACGACAGCATTAAAGAGGTGGATTCCTTGGATTATAAAATAGGTCAGGTAGTTTATTCAAAAGCTGGGCGAGATGCCGGTAAGAAATTTATTATTATAAGTATTCCGGACGAATCATATGTGTATATCTCCGACGGCGACCTTAGAAAAATAGAAAAACCCAAAAGAAAGAAAGCAAAGCACCTTATAATTACGGAGGAAGTTATAAAGCCGCTGAATGAAAAACTTTTGAATAATATGAATGTTACCAATTCTGAAGTCAGAAGGGCTTTAGAAGATCCTCAACAATAACAGGAACGATAACGGAAAGTGATTTGATAAGGAGGTTTTAATATTGTCTAAGGAAGATGTAATAGAAGTTGAAGGTAAGATAATAGAAGCATTACCAAATGCGATGTTTCAGGTGGAATTAGATAATGGACACAAAGTACTTGCCCATATATCTGGAAAATTAAGAATGAATTTTATAAGAATTCTTCCTGGTGATAGAGTAGTTATAGAGCTTTCACCCTATGATCTAACAAGGGGTAGAATAACGTGGAGAGCTAAGTAATTTAAGGAGGAGAAAAAGATGAAAGTTAAACCATCTGTAAAAACAATTTGCGAAAAATGCAAGATAATTAAAAGAAAAGGCAGAGTAATGGTTATTTGCGAAAATCCAAAACATAAGCAAAAGCAAGGTTGATTTTGGATAATCATAAATTGTGTAAAGCTTTCTTAAAAAGATTTATGAAGGAGCGGCTGCATGATGACAATCATGTCCTGTAATGAATTTTATTAAGAAAGTTACCATAGTAGTTAGAGTATTGAACTTGACTGAATTTAACGGAGGTGTAAAAAGATGGCTCGTATTGCCGGAGTTGATTTACCCAGGGAAAAAAGAGTAGAAATTGGGCTAACTTATATATTTGGTATAGGCAGACCAAAGTCAAATGAAATTTTAAAAGAAACTGGGATAAATCCAGACACAAGAGTCAGAGACTTGACTGACGACGAAATAAGCAAATTAAGAGAAATAATAGACAAGGAATACAAGGTTGAAGGTGATTTAAGGAGAGAAATAGCTTTAAACATCAAGAGACTTATTGAAATTGGATGTTATAGAGGACGTAGACATAGAATGGGACTTCCTGTAAGAGGACAGAATACTAAGAATAATGCGAGAACAAGAAAAGGACCTAAGAAGTCTATCGCTAACAAGAAAAAGTAATATTGAATAAGGAGGTTGAAGAATAAAATGGCAGTTAAAACCGCTGGTGCAAAAAGAACGACCAGAAAAAGAAGAGAACGTAAACATGTTGAACGCGGTCAGGCACATATCAGATCAACATTCAACAATACAATAGTTACACTCACTGACGCTACTGGAAATGCTTTGTCATGGGCTAGTGCGGGTGGACTGGGTTTTAGAGGATCCCGAAAGAGCACTCCATATGCAGCTCAAATGGCAGCCGAAACTGCTTCAAAAGCAGCTATGGAACATGGATTAAAGTCTGTAGAGGTTTATGTAAAGGGACCTGGTGCGGGAAGAGAAGCGGCTATTAGAGCTTTGCAGGCTGCTGGCCTTGAAGTTAGTTTAATAAAGGACGTTACTCCGATTCCTCACAATGGTTGCAGACCACCAAAAAGAAGAAGAGTTTAATAGAAAATATATGGCAGCATAGTCAAAATGATAATAGATGTTGCCTGTCTCGATTATTATACTGGAGGTGTAGAATTAAATGGCAAGATACACTGGTGCATCTTGTAGGCTTTGCCGAAGAGAAGGTGAAAGACTTTTACTTAAGGGTGAAAGATGCTATACAGACAAATGTTCAATAAAGAGAAGGGTTTATGCTCCTGGGCAGCATGGACAGCAGAAAAAGAAGCTTTCCGAATACGGATTACAGCTCCGTGAAAAGCAGAAAGCAAGAAGATATTATGGAATTCTTGAAGGACAGTTCAGAAAATATTTCGAACTTGCTTCCAAGAAAAAAGGTATTACTGGTGAAAACCTTCTCCAAATATTAGAAAGCAGACTTGACAACACAGTTTACAGATTAGGATTGGCTACTTCAAGACCTGAAGCAAGACAACTTGTTAATCATGGTCATTTCACTGTTAACGGAAAGAAAGTGAACATACCTTCATATCTTCTCAAAGTAGGAGATGTTGTAGCTTTAAAAGAAAAGAGCAGAAGCTCTGAAAAATTCAAAGCTATTAGTGAAATTGTAGGAAGAACAACAATACCTAAGTGGCTTGAGTTTGACCGTGAAAATATGGTTGGTAAAGTAGCTGCAATTCCTGCGAGAGAAGACATAGATTTACCGATTGCAGAACACTTGATTGTTGAGTTGTATTCTAAATAATAGTTTATAAACTTAAAGAATCGTTGGATATAGCAACTGAAATGATAAGTCGGGGACCTATGGATTTTAAATTAGACTATTAAGAGATAAAGAATCAGTTGCCCTCATTAACAAATTAAAGACAAAAAGGAGGGTTTTAGGTTGATCGAAATAGAAAAGCCAAAGATTGAGTGCATTACAATTAGTGAAGATAACACATATGGAAAGTTTGTAGTAGAACCACTGGAAAGAGGGTATGGTACAACACTGGGTAATTCTTTAAGAAGGATTTTATTATCCTCATTGCCTGGTGTAGCTGTTACATCCATCAAGATAGATGGTGTACTGCACGAATTTTCCACAGTACCTGGAGTTGTTGAAGATGTTACAGAGATTATCCTCAACATAAAAGGATTATCTTTAAAAATGCACAGCGAAGGTCAAAAAATAGTATATATAGAAGCTGAAGGGGAAGGTCCTGTTACTGCAGGTGATATAACTGCAGATGCAGATGTTGAAATATTAAACCCTGATCTTCATATAGCTACTCTCAATGGAGACCACAAGCTTTACATTGAGTTGACCCTAAACAAAGGCAGAGGATATGTACCAGCTGAGAAGAATAAGCAGCCTGGACAGCCTATAGGTATTATAACTGTTGATTCAATTTACACTCCTGTCAGGAAAGTAAATTACACAGTAGAAAATACGCGTGTTGGCCAGGTTACTGATTATGACAAGCTGACCTTTGAAGTATGGACAAACGGAAGTATTAAGCCGGATGAGGCCATAAGCCTCGGAGCAAAGATACTTAGTGAGCATTTAAATCTGTTCATAGATTTGTCCGATCAGGCTAAACATACAGAAATTATGGTCGAAAAGGAAGAAACTAAGAAGGAAAAAGTTCTTGAGATGACTATCGAGGAACTGGATCTCTCAGTTAGATCATATAACTGTTTGAAGCGTGCAGGAATTAACACTGTAGAAGATCTTACAAACAGGACAGAAGAGGATATGATGAAGGTCAGAAACCTCGGAAGAAAGTCTCTTGAAGAAGTTCTGCAGAAATTGAGTGCACTAGGATTAGCCTTGGCACCAAGCGAAGAATAATTCGAAAATAAAATATAAGAAGCATCTTGTAGTTATATACAAGACCTGTTGATTAAAGGTAAGGGAGGTAAATTAAATGCCATTACAAAGGAAACTCGGACGCGCTACGGACCAAAGAAAAGCAGTTTTAAAAGGTCTCGTAACATCATTGTTCGAGTATGGTAAAATTGAAACCACACTGGCAAGGGCAAAGGAAGTTAAAAATATTGCTGAAAAGATGATAACAATTGCTATAAAAGAGGCTGATAACTTCGAACCAAAGAATGTTAAAGTTACTGCTGCAAAATTAGATTCTACAGGTAAGAAGATTTTAAATGCAGCTACATCACGTAACAATAAGACATACAGAAAAGTTGAAAGAGAAGAAAAGAGCGAAAGAAAAGCAGTTGATAATCCTTCAAGGTTACATGCAAGAAAGATGATTATGAACTGGGTTTACAAGGTGAAGGACAAAGAAGGAAACAGCATAAACCTTGCAAACAAAATATTCGATGAAATTGCTCCTAAATATAAGGATATTAAGGGTGGTTACACAAGAATATACAAACTCGGCGTAAGACGCGGAGATGCTGCAGAAGTTGTTATTTTAGAATTGGTTTAATAAAATATGAAACAGTAACGGGATTAGGTGATGAAAGAATTTCTTAATCCCTTTGTTTTGTAACTAACCGACAATATAAAAGTTATATCTATTTAAAAGAGCACTTTAAACCATGGTAAACAGGTCTAAAGTGCTTTGTATTAGGTCGTTCCCAAAAATATATTATGCAAGTACATTTTTAATGCATTATTAGTCATGATCAAAAAATAACTTCCGTTATAAGCTTCGATTATGTGTTGACTTAGCTCGTTAACACTCACATAGAAAGCGGAAGTAATTTTTCATTCATGCCTTAATCGCTTCCTTAAATAATTTTAAATATGATTGAGTGAGATAGAATGGATAAAAAGAGAATAGAGTTAAGGAATGTTCATTATACATACAATAAAGGCAAAAGCAATAAAGAGGAAACACTTAGAAAAATTGATTTAAAAATTGAACAGGGTGAGTTTATTTCAATAATTGGAAGAAACGGTTCGGGTAAGTCAACTCTTGCAAAATTATTGAATGCTTTAATAGTTCCGGGAGAAGGAACTGTATATATAGGTAATATTGACACTAAAGATAACAATTTTATCTGGGAGATAAGAAGCAGCATTGGCATGGTATTTCAAAACCCGGAAAACCAAATAGTTGCAACTTCAGTTGAAGAAGATGTGGCATTTGGTCCTGAGAATCTTGGCATACCTCCGACAGAGATGAGAGAGAGGGTGGATGGTGCTTTGAAGGCTGTTGGGCTGTATGAATATGCGATTCATCAAACCGCATTTCTTTCAGGAGGACAGAAACAGCGAGTTGCAATAGCTGGAATTTTAGCCATGAAGCCTAAATGTATTGTAATGGATGAAGCCACCTCAATGCTTGACCCTGAGGGGCGGAGGGAAGTTATGGAAACAGTAAGGGAACTTAACAGAAAACATGGTATAACAATAATCCATATAAGTCACCATATGGAAGAAGCATGTTTGTTTGACAGAGTAATAGTTATTGAAAAGGGTTCTATAATAATGGATGGCAAGCCCAATGAAATATTTTCAAAAGTTGATGTTATAAAAGAATTGGGGCTTGATGTACCTCAAATAACAGAGCTCTTATATGAATTGAACAAAAACGGTATTAAACTTCCTTTAGATATTGGCAATATTGAAGAGGCCGCTTGTAAATTGATTAAAGTTATAATGGATGAGTGTGGTAGAGATGGCTATAGTAATTAACAATCTTAGGCATACCTATATGGTTGGAAGCCCATATGAAAAAAATGCATTGATAGACATTAACATAAATATAAATGACGGTGAATCGGTAGGCATAATCGGGCATACAGGCTCAGGCAAGTCTACACTCGTCCAGCACTTAAACGGCATACTCATGCCTGTTAGTGGAAGCATTAATATCAATGGAATTGATGTAAATAAAAAAAATATGAAGGAAATAAGAAAGCAGGTAGGATTGGTGTTTCAATATCCGGAGCACCAGCTTTTTGAGGAAACTGTTTTCAAGGATATAGGATATGGCCTTTCAAAACAGGGCTATGAAGGTAAAACAGTTGAAGAAAAAATTCTGCAAACTATAAATATAATTGGGCTTGATAAAAACTTATTGGAGAAATCACCATTTCGTCTTTCTGGAGGGGAGAAAAGGAAGGTTGCAATAGCAGGGGTTCTTGCCATGAAACCTAAGGTGCTGATTCTTGATGAACCAGGAGCAGGACTTGATCCAAAGGGCAGAGATGAAATATATGATGCAGTTGTAAAATTTAAAAAAGAAAATAACGCAACAATAATACTTGTCTCACATAGCATGGAAGATTTAGCCAGGTATGTAGATAGGATTATTGTTTTAAATAGAGGAAGGATAGAGATGGATGGCACGGTAGCAGAGGTATTTAAAAATGACGAGTTGCTTAAGAATATAGGGCTATCTGTGCCGCAGATAACATGCTTTATGAGACTTTTAAAGAAAAAGCTTCCTGAATTAAATTCTGATGTATTTACTGTTAAAGAAGCAAAAGAAGCAATTTTAGGTTATTTGAACAAGAGGGAAATATAATGATAAAAAACATAACATTAGGTCAATATGTTCAAGGAAATACACTGTTGCACAGAGCTGATCCCAGAACAAAAATAATATTGACATTTGTTTTAATGATTTATTTTGTTATCATCAACTCATATATTCAGTTTGGATTAGCTGTATTCTTTACTGTAATAGTATTAGCAGGAACCAAAGTACATATCAGCTATGTCATAAAAAGTATAAAACCCATTTTTCTTATTATGATGATAACAGGTATAATTAATCTGATTGCTACAAAAGGCACTACTGCATTGGAGATTGGCTTTGTAAGGATAACGTACGAAGGAATAGGCATTACCGTGAAAATGATTTTAAGGCTCTCACTTATTATTATAAACTCGTCAATGATTACATATACCACAACACCTATCACTGTCACAGATGCACTTGAAAGCCTTTTAGCAGGACTTAAAAGATTCAGGGTTCCGGTTCATGAGGTTGCAATGATGGTGTCACTATCTATAAGGTTTATACCGATTTTAGTTGAAGAAACGGATAAGCTGATGAAGGCACAGGCTTCGAGGGGAGCAGAATTCGACCAAGGGGGAATCATTAAAAGGGCAAAAGGCTACATACCTTTAATGATTCCGCTTTTGGCAGGAGCCTTCAGGAGAGCGGAGGAACTGGCAATGGCTATGGAAGCCAGATGTTACAGAGGCGGAGAAGGTAGGACAAGATTAAAGCAATTGAAGTATAGTAAAGATGATATAAAAGTATCTGTATTATTTCTTGTATTTATTATTTGTGCAATTGCTGTTTACTTGGTAACAAAGTAGGTCTAATAAAAAATGATGAATATAAATATTGATTCGTTGTCAAAGTTATAGTATTCTTTATTCTAGAAGCGAATATAAAGTTAATAAATAAAGGTTTATGATATACAGGGAGGATAACATGTATTATGTAGGTATTGATTTAGGCGGCACCAAAATTGCTGCCGGTATTGTAGATGAGAATGGTGTACTGCTTCACAAAGACAGCGTGCCGACAAAAAGGGAAAGACACTATCAGGAAATAATTAAAGATATGGCACAACTGGCATTAAAGGTTATAAAGGACAAAGGGCTGGAACTAAAAGATGTTAAAAGCATCGGAATAGGGTCACCAGGAACGCCGGACAGTAAAAAGGGCATACTTGTTTACAGCTGTAATTTGAATTTTGATAATGCACCAATTAGAGATGAAATGCAAAAATATATAGATCTTCCTATATACCTGGAAAATGATGCAAACTGTGCTGCATTGGCAGAAAGCATCGCAGGTGCGGCAAAGGATGTGGATGATTCTATTGCTATAACCCTCGGTACGGGAATAGGAGGGGGTATAGTAATCGGTAAGAAGATTTACAGCGGATTTAATTACGCAGGTTCAGAAATAGGGCATATGGTAATTGTTTCTGACGGTGTTCAATGTACATGCGGAAGAAAGGGCTGCTGGGAAGCATATGCTTCAGCAACAGCACTCATAAGGCAGACCAGGGAAGCTGCTGTAGCTAACCCTGATTCGAAAATTAATGAAATTATTGATGGCAATTTGGATAATATAGATGCCAAAACAGCTTTTGATGCGGCAAAAATGGGAGATGTCATAGGACAGAAGGTTGTTGACCAATATATAAAGTACATAGCTGAAGGCCTTTCCAATACAATTAATTCATTCATGCCTGAAGCTGTAGTAATAGGCGGAGGCGTATGTAAAGAGGGAGAATACCTCTTAAAGCCTCTTAGAGAAAGGGTTTATGCAGACATATACTGCAGAGGTTCGGTTCCAAAGCCTCAGATAAGAGTTGCAGAAATGGGAAATGATGCAGGTATAGTTGGAGCTGCAATGCTTGGAAAATAGAAATGAGAAATATTAAAGTTACTATAGAATATGACGGAACAGGTTATCATGGTTGGCAATCGCAGGAAAATGCTATTTCTGTCCAAAGAGTAGTGGAGGATGCTTTTAAAAAGCTGACAGGAGAAAATATCAAAATAATTGGTGCCAGCAGAACCGATACAGGAGTCCATGCTTATGGTCAGGTAGCCAATTTTTTTACAGAATCTAAAATACCCGGAGAGAAGTTTTTTCTTGCTGTAAATTCTTTGCTTCCGCCTGATATATCCATAGTGCACTCTGAGGAAGTCCAGGAGGATTTTCACTCTAGATTTTGTGCAAAGGGTAAAAAATACAAGTATCTAATATACAATGACAGGGCCCCATCCGCATTACTGCGGAGCAGGGCTTTTCATGTTCCGGTTCCATTAAAGCTGGAAGACATGAAAAAGGCTGCCGGTTTTATACCTGGTAAAAAGGATTTCTCTGCCTTTAAGGCCAGTGGAAGCAGCGTTAAAGATTCGGTGCGGACAGTGACAGGGATTGAACTTCAAAAGAAAGATAATATTATCGAACTTACAGTATCGGGAGACGGATTTCTTTACAACATGGTCAGGATCATTGCAGGTACCCTTATTGATGTAGGAATGGGAAGAATCGCTCCCGATGAATTGAGCTCAATTTTGGAAAGCATGGATAGGACCAGAGCTGGAAGAACAGCACCGGCTCATGGGTTGTACCTTGTGGAAGTATATTATTAAAATTGGTATAATATAATTTTTTCAGCATGTTGACAGTGAGTTTACTGTATGTTATTGTTGGCTTTAGGCTTAAAAATAATTGATATAATTTTTAATTTGTACTATATAAGTAAAAGCAATTAGAAATAACTAAAATGTAATATTTTTAGTTATTTATTGGTTGCCTGTATGGAAGGAATGATACCATGAATAAAACTGAACTGTTGGGAAGATGGACAAAAGAAAAGTCCGAAGAGTTATACGGTATTAAAAATTGGGGGCCGGCTACTTTTCAATATCGGATAAGGGGGAAGTGCTTATTAACCCTTACAAGGATAGTGAATCTTCTGCCATAAGCCTTATGGATATAATTTCAGGTGTCAAAGAACGTGGGCTTGATATGCCTGTTTTATTGCGTTTTGAGAATTTGTTGGATTCTCAAATATCCTTTTTAAATAACTCGTTCAATGAGGCTATAAAGAAGTTGAATTATAAGGGTGAATATAGAGGGGTATACCCTATAAAGGTTAATCAGCAGCAGCAGGTTATCGAGGAAGTTACAAAGTTCGGTCAGAGGTATCACCACGGTTTGGAAGTGGGAAGCAAAGCTGAATTGGTTGCAGCACTTTCACTTATGAAGGATAAGGAAGCATGTCTTATTTGTAATGGTTATAAGGATGAAGAATTTGTTGATCTGGGTCTGTATGCAGTAAAAATGGGGTACAAGTGTTTTTTTGTAATTGAGATTCCAGGTGAGCTTGATATAGTATTGGAACGATCCCAGGCATTAGGAATACAGCCCAATATAGGTATAAGAATAAAGCTTTCGGCAAAAGCAGGAGGCCACTGGACAGAATCTGGAGGAGACAGAAGCATATTCGGACTCAATGTTTCACAGGCCATAACAATGGTTGATACATTAAAGGAAAAGAAGATGCTGGATTCATTAAAACTTCTTCACTACCATTTGGGTTCGCAGATACCTAATATCAGGGATATACGTTCTGCTGTGCTGGAGGCTACAAGAGTATATGCAGAATTGGTAAATGAAGGGGCTCCAATGGGTTACCTTGATTTGGGAGGCGGGCTTGCGGTTGATTATGATGGTTCAAATACCAATTACACCAATAGCCGTAATTATAATGTTGAGGAATACTGTACCGATATAGTAGAAGCGGTTATGTCAATATTAGACCCTAGCGGAATTCAGCATCCGGTTATAGTAACTGAGTCAGGGCGTGCTGTGGTTGCTTATTATTCGGTATTGCTCTTTAATGTGCTTGATGTGGAAAAATTCCAGGAGTATGATATACCGGACAAGCTTGATGATAATACTTCAGAGCAGATTAAAAACCTTTACGATGCTAAGAAAAACATTAATCTTAAAAACATTCAGGAATGCTATAATGACGTGCTGTACTACAGGGATGAGATTCGTGAAATGTTTAAGCATGGGAGGATAAGCCTTCGTGAACGTTCCTTGTCTGAAAAGATATTCTGGAATACCATAAGCCAGATAGCAAAGGAGAAGTTAAAGCTTAAGAACCCGCCGCCGGATCTTGAAGACATTGAAAGTGCAATAGCAGATATATATTACTGCAATTTTTCTGTTTTTCAATCAATACCGGATAGTTGGGCTATTGACCAGTTGTTTCCTATTATGCCTGTACACCGTTTGCTGGAATTGCCCAAAAGAAACGCAGTTATTGCAGACATAACCTGTGATTGTGATGGTAAGATTGACCGCTTTATTGATTTACATGATGTAAGAAACACATTACCGCTGCACGAAATGAAAAACGGAGATGATTATTATCTGGGAGTATTTCTTGTAGGTGCTTACCAGGAAACCCTGGGTGATTTACACAATCTTTTTGGTGATACAAATGTTGTAAGCGTACGAATATATCCTGACGGCAATTTTGATTTTGTAAACGAAATTCATGGCGATAGCGTAGCAGATGTTCTTTCCTATGTAGAGTTTGATCCGAAAGACATGCTTGTAAGTTTTAGAGAAAAAGCCGAAGAAGCCATAAGAGACGGACTTATAAGTGCAAGCGACAGAAGAGAAATAATGAAGGCATATGACAATGGACTAAGGGGATATACCTATTACGAGAGATAGTATATGTTATGTAATGTAGCTATATATTGATTGAATAAATAAATTACTATATTTAAGAAAACACTTTATCCGCAAGGTGTTTTTTCTTTGGGTTTTTGAAATGCCAAATTGGCCAGTTATTTATCTGCTAATAAATTATCAAAAAATGAAATGGTGGCCGATTATGTGAGAGATATCGATACAATAGATGAAAAAAATAGAGGATAAGTGAGATAAATTAAAAATATAGCTTGACACTTTGCTGTATTAATATTAAAATATTAAAGTGTCTAAAATTGGTTCATTGTGTTATGAATTTATGTTTTAGTCGTTACTGAAGAATTTTGTAGTTAAAGTATAACTTTAGCATTCTAAAATTCAGATGATTATAAATCAGAAGCGTAACTCGTTGTCAAGGAGGTAGAAAAAATAATGAAAACTTTTATGGCTAAGCCACAAGAAGTTGAAAGAAAATGGTTGATAGTTGATGCTAGCGGCAAACCTCTCGGTAGACTTGCTAGTGAAGTTGCAAAATTGTTAAGAGGAAAGCATAAGCCTACTTACACTCCACATGTTGATACTGGTGATCATGTTATCGTATTGAATGCGGAAAAGGTTGTTCTCACAGGTAAGAAGCTTGAGCAGAAGATGTTCAGACATTATTCCGGATACCCAGGCGGTATGAAGGAAATAAAGTACAAGCATTTCATGGCTACTAGACCTGAAAGGGCTGTTGAGCTTGCTATTAAAGGCATGTTGCCAAAGAATAGCCTTGGAAGAGCAATGTATAGAAAATTGAAGGTTTATAAGGGAACAGAACATGAGCATCAGGCACAGAAACCTGAAGCTATCGAATTGGATATTTAATTGAAGGGAGGAGTTAGTACTTATGGCAAAGGTTCAATATTATGGAACTGGTAGAAGAAAGAAAGCTGTTGCAAGAGTTAGACTTATACCAGGAGATGGAAACGTAACTATAAATGATAGAAGCATTGATGAATATTTCGGATTGGAAACACTTAAGGTTATTGTAAAACAACCTTTGGTTCTTACAGATACAGTAGGTAAGTTCGATGTACTTTGTAAAGTTGTTGGCGGTGGTTTTACAGGCCAGGCAGGAGCTATCAGACACGGTATTTCAAGAGCACTTTTAAAGGCTGATGAAGAATTAAGACTGGTGCTTAAGAAAGCTGGCTTCCTTACTAGAGACCCAAGAATGAAGGAAAGAAAGAAATACGGTCTCAAGAAGGCAAGAAGAGCTCCACAGTTCTCAAAGAGATAATATTTACATTGTTATCAAATCCTCAAATGCTTGCATTTGGGGATTTTTTGAATCATAAGGTAATTTGTGTACATTTTCAGTTTCAAATACTGTAACAAAATTAGTTCATTAATTGATCAACATAAAAAAATAAGATTGATAAATATTTCATAGGATGCAGAGGGAAGTAATATGATTAAAAAGATTATTATGTTTGCAATTATAGCTGATATTTTGCTAATCAATCTAACAGCATTTGCACAAGATGGAGCCATGTGGAACTGGGTAGCCGAACCCCAATATACAAGTGCAGTACCCCAAAAGGATGGTTTTGCTGCAGTTTCAAGGGCTGAAGCTGCAGAACTGGCAAACGGAGGAGAAAAGTTTGGCCTGATAAATGAGAATGGGGAACTGGTTGTACCAATGGAGTATTCCTGGGTTGGGATAAGTGATGGTGATGTGTTGGCTGTCTCCAAAACTGTTTACAGGGAAGAAGGAGATACCGATGGATATAATATTGGAACTTCAGGTGAGATGCCAATAATTACAAAAGAATGGAGTGTTGGAAAAGATGGAATCCTTACACTAATAAAACCTAAATTGGACCGATCTGATTGGACATGGGAACTTTTTGCAGGAAAAGATGCAATAGGTTTTAGGAGTGATGATAAAGATTCTCATGTAGGTGTGAAAAATAAAGTAACTGGAGAAATTATTATTCCTGCAGTATATGATCAAATAACACCTTTTAGTGAAGGATATGCTGTTGCTAGAAATTATGATCAAGGAATGGGTATTATAGATAATAAAAATAATATTATAATACCTTTAGAATATAATATTTGGCACGCGTTTATTAACCAACAATTATTAGGACCTGATGAGCATGATGAATTGTCGGAAATGAGAGGAAATGATTTAACGTGCGGAATTTCTAAGGATGGAAAGTGGGGACTTATAAATAGAAAAGGAGAATGGGTTATTCCGATTACGTACGACTCGTTGAAAGAGAATACACCAATGGGAGAATCAGAAACTGGGGTTGCTCAATATTCTGGAGGAATAGCTGCTGCTAAGAAAAACGGTAAATGGGGAATTATTGATATACAAGGAAGGTTAATTACGCCCATTGAATATGAAAATGCTTTTGTTGACGATGGTTTTGCTAGTGTTATGAAAAACGGCAAGTGGGGCAGTGTTGATAAAGAGGGAAAAATTATAATTCCTTTCGAGTACGACGGAATCAGGGGATACTCTGAAGGAAGAATATTTGTAAGAAAAAGTGGTTTTTGGGGCATAGTAGATTCAGATGGTAAAAGTGTTGCACCGTTAATTTACGATAATATATATCCATTTAAAAATGGCTATGCTGTAGTTGAAAAGAATAGTAAACGAGGTTTGGTAAAATTAGATGGGAGCGTGGCTTTGCCTGCTGTATATGACGATATATGGGCGGGAGAAACGATTAATATGGCTAGCGTAAAATCAGGAGATAAATGGGGGTATGCAAAGCTCATAGAAACAGTAGGTGAAGATACAAAAGCTCTAACAAAAGCGTCTGCAATTGATAAAAAATACATAAATATGCAAATTGGTAATCCTAATGCTAATCTATCTGCATTTCTTACTCAAATAGATAAAAATGATAAAAATGTTGTCCCAATAATAAAAGACAATAGAACCTTTTTGCCTATAAGATTTATTTCGGAGACTCTAAATGGCAAAATTGATTGGCTGCCAGACGAACAAAAAATAATCATAGTTAAAGACAATAAAAATATAGAATTGGTAATAGGAATTAACACTGCCACAGTTAATGGTAAGTCTGTTACTCTTGATGCTGCACCAATAATTGAAAATTCCAGGACTTTACTTCCCATAAGATTCATAGCTGAGACGTTGGGTTGTAAAGTTGAATGGAATAGCAATGAAAAAATTGTAACAATAATTGAAAATTAACTTCTATTCCTTTCATATAACCTTTAACTTAAAGCCTGCTTTTTACGGCGGTGAACAATTCAAAGTTATTTTTTGATCATGGCTAAGCACATGGAAAGAGGAAAAATTATAATTTGGAGGTAGAAGGAATGAGTATTGATTTAAGTAAGATGCCGAAACTTGGATTTGGACTGATGCGTCTTCCGGAAAAAGATGGGGAGATAGACATTGCAAGGGTATGTAATATGGTAGATATTTACATGGAGAAGGGATTCAACTACTTTGACACTGCTTATGTGTACCATGGAGGCAAATCTGAAGTTGCAGTAAGGGAAGCTATTGTAAAACGTTATCCGAGAGATTCATTTTATGTTGCAACAAAGCTTCCGGCCTGGGAAATTAAGGTTGTTGAGGATTGTGACCGTATATTTAATGAGCAGCTTGAACGTGCAGGGGTAAGCTATTTTGATTTCTATTTGTTACACAGTGTGGAAGAAGGAAACAATTATGATACATATGTGAAGTTTAAGTGTTTTGAATGGGCTATGGAAAAGAAAAAGAAGGGGCAGATAAAGCATTTTGGGTTTTCCTTTCATGGCTCACCGAAACTATTGGAGAAGATTCTTTCTGAACATCCGGAAGTTGAGTTTGTACAGATCCAATTAAACTATGCAGATTGGAATAATCCCATTGTTCATTCCGGTGAACTTTATAAAATACTTAGGAAATATAATATGCCGACCATTATAATGGAGCCGGTAAAGGGAGGTACTCTTGCAAGTACTACACCGGAGCTGGAAGCAGTGATGAAAAAGCAGCAACCGGATAGAAGTATTGCTTCCTGGGCATTACGTTTTGTAGGTTCTTTAGACGGTATATTGACAATATTAAGCGGTATGTCAAACGAAGAGCAAATAATTGAAAATTTGGAGACTTTTATAAACTTTGAACCATTAACTGATAAAGACAAGGTGGTTCTCGATGAAGTGACAAAGGCTATGGCAAAATTGCCAACCATTCAATGTACCTCATGCAAATATTGCTGTGACGGATGCCCTGTAAAAATAAGCATTCCTGATGTAATCAGTGCTTTAAACGCATTGTACCTGTACGGCGAAGATAGCAGACCCAAATTTTTCTATAATAATTTGGTGGATAGAAGCGGCAGAGCAAGTAGCTGCATAGCCTGTGGACAGTGTGAAGCTGTATGCCCGCAGCATCTTCCAATCATCAATATAATGAAGGAAGCTTCTGAAAAGTTGGACAAGTAGTATAGCATTGAAATTATAAATTAAATAAAAACTCCTTCTATGATAGAGAAATAAAATTATAGGAGTATTATAACATTTGAAGTTATAAATTTAATAAAACTCCTTCTGTGATAAAGAAATAAGATCATAGGAGGAGTTTTTGTTAGAATGCTGTATATTACTCTGTTAGCATGGAAACATCACCTGTGTGCGTAGTGTCACCGACCCAATCAGGTCACTAAATAAGGGTTACCATTCTGGCAGTGAGCATTGTGTTTGAATATAAAGTTAATTTCTTTGATTTGGAAAGTTTATCTATGACAGTTCGTCATTTATCTATTGGTATTCTACTATAAAATAATTAAGAATATAACATTTATTGTCGATAAAAATAAATATTGCTATTCTTAATAGTATTCTATTATTGGAGGTTAAAAATGTGAGATATTTGTAATTACCTCAATCCAAAATAGTAAGGTATATCTATTTATGCAACTACTCTTTACCACTTTTTAGTCTATATCAAAGTATTTGTATATTGAGAAACAAATTGGATTTGTATTTTGTATTTAAAACTTGATAGTAATTCTTAAATATTATATTGACTTAGAAGGAGGTAGTAAAATGCATTTAAAACTATTTAAAAAAGTACTATTTTTAGGTATATCAGTGTGTTGGATTATTCTGGCGTTAAATGGTACAATGCTTACAGTAGTTGCTAAAGAGGATATTTCCTCTAAAGTAATATTTATTGATTCATCTGTTAAGGACTATGATCTTGTTAAAACATCAATTAAACAATTTACTGAGGTTATTGTTATTGACTCGAAACAGGATGGTTTAAAACAAATCAGTAAATATGTCTCCGAACGAAAAAACATTGAAATTATTCATATAATTTCACATGGTGCAAGTGGGAAATTAATTTTCGGAAATGGCATGCTGTCTATTGAAAATATGGATGAGTATAACCCCGAATTACAGCTTATAAAGAATGAACTTGATGGAAAAGGAAAGATATTTCTTTATGGTTGTGATATTGCAAAAGGTGAAAAAGGAAAAGAGTTTATAAAAAAACTTGCTGATACAACTGGAGCAATTGTTGCAGCATCCGACGATGCTACAGGATCAGATAAGCTGGGCGGAGACTGGAATTTGGAAGTGACAACTGGAAAAGTGAATAATGCTGGTATTTTAGAAATTAAAAAATATTCATGGCTTTTGGCTACTACATATACTTTTCAAGACTTTTATATTGATCAGGGGGAGGTACTTTCTGTTACCGGCACATATAATGACTTAACTGTTTCTGCATATGATTATGATCCAGATTATCCTATGCCTGTTGCTAGCTGGGGTGATGGTTTCTTATGGGTATCAGGCTGTGGGTGGGGTTCTGGCGGATCAGTTCATAAACTTGAAATCAGAAAAACGGATAACTCTGAATTTACACCAACTTCTGTTGATGTTAAGTTTAGTACATATCAGATAGGCCCTGGGCAACCCTATTATACAGATACCTTTAGAGTTACAGGTTATAATGCACAGGGGCTGATCACAACTAAAACCTATGAAAATGTCACAACCCTAAGCAATATCAATGTTGATTTTAGCGGGTTTGCAAACATTACTAAACTTGAGTTCAGTTTGGATGCAAATGTCTTTGGAATAGCAAATCTTGTATTTGGCATGCCTAATAATGCACCTACAGTGACCGCAGGTGGAACAACTGCTTTTACAGAACAAACCCAAACTGCTGTGACAAATGCTATAAGCATTAATGACAATGATGGTGATGCCGATTGGAATAATGGAACACTTAAAGTGCAAATCACGGCCAACAACACTACTGCAGACACTTTGTCTCTTCCAACCAGTAACAGCGGAGGGATATGGCTGGATGTAACCACACTTATGTCCAATACCACCGTCATTGGAACTGCCAGTGCATCTTCAGTCAACAACGGGACAGCTTGGACCTTTTCCTTTAATGGATTAGCAACCAATGCCTTGGTTCAGAGTACTGCTAGGGCAATTCTTTTTAACAACAACAGTGATGCTCCAAGTACAAGCAGTCGTACGGTTACCTTCACAGCAACGGATAAAAATGGCAGCTCAACCTCTGCAACCAGAGCTATCAGTATAACAAGAGTTAATGATTCTCCTACCGGGCTTCCAACAATTTCAGGCACTGCAGCCCAAGGACAAACCCTCACCGCAAATATAGGAGCAATTTCCGATGTGGACGGATTGAGTGCGTTTGGTTATAAATGGCAGGTTTCAAATGACGGCTCTTCAGGTTGGACAGATATAGTTTCAGCAACTACCAGTACCTATACATTGGCTGTGGGACAAGCTGGAAAATATGTTAGAGTCCAAGTTAGTTATACAGATTTATGCGGAACACCAGAAACATTATCCAGCTCGGCTACAGTTCAAGTTTCTCCATTGGGAGCACAGACAGCCTCAGCCGCGGCAAGTAGCTTGGTACCTGGTGTAGGCTCGGCAAATAACATTACTTTAACGGTAAAGAATTCTCTAGGGAACACAGACACAAATTTTAGCGGTGCAAAGAATGTTATAATATCAGGAGTTGTTGCTGCACCCGATTTATCATACGGAAGTTTTAATGGTAGTGTACTGGATGAATCTTCAGCAGGAGCAGGACAGACTATATCTGTAACATTTAATAATGGGGTTGCAGTACCAAATCTTGTACTTAATAAATCATCACTTCAGACAATATCTTTTAATATTGCAACAGTTGCTACACCGGATACAAATACAATTGGCATCACACCGGTTGCAGATGCAGTTACAAGCATAGTCATATCAACGCAGCCTGTGCTGGGAACAGCCAGCGGTGATGCCTTTACAACCCAACCCATAGTGACACTAAAGGACCAGTATGGCAATACATGTGCCAATGGACCTTCCTCATCTGCCAATGTAGTAGCCTCTGCCAAAAATGGAACAGGAACATGGACCATCGGAGGAACGACTACAAAAGCTGCTGTGACTGGAGTAGCCACATTCACAGATTTGACAGCGAGCTTTGTAATCCCTGGGAATGGAGCAATAACATTTACCTCAGGCAGTATAGATGGAGACAGCAATAGTTTTACTATTCCCAATAAAGCAGCTATAGAGATTGCAGATGATGTAACAAATAATAGCGTGGATAACGATATACAAATCACATTTAATTCTGACATAGACTTTGAGGGAGCCATCACTGAAGTAAAATTCAATGGTACTTCCTTAACTGCCGCAACAGATTATGTTATTGAAAACGGTAAATTAACATTAAAACCAAGCGGAGGAAACCCAGCGTTAACAACGCCTGCAACAGGTAATGTTGTAATAATTGCCACGGGATATGATGACTCCATAGTATCCCAGACGATTACTGCAGGAGCAGTAGCAAGCATAATTATATCAACGCAGCCTGTGCTGGGAACAGCCAGCGGTGATGCCTTTACAACCCAACCTATAGTAATACTAAAGGACAAGTACGGCAACACATGTGCCAATGGACCTTCCTCATCTGCCAATGTAGTAGCTTCTGCCAAAAATGGAACGGGAACATGGACCATCGGAGGAACGACTACAAAAGCTGCTGTGGCTGGAGTAGCCACATTCACAGATTTGACAGCGAGCCTTGTAAGCCCTGGGAATGGAGCAATAACATTTACCTCAGGCAGTATAGATGGAGACAGCAATAGTTTTACTATTCCCAATAAAGCAGCTATAGAGATTGCAGATGATGTAACAAATAATAGCGTGGATAACGATATACAAATCACATTTAATTCTGACATGGACTTTGAGGGGGCCATCACTGAAGTAAAATTCAATGGTACTTCCTTAACTGCCGCAACAGATTATGTTATTGAAAACGGTAAATTAACATTAAAACCAAGCGGAGGAAACCCAGCGTTAACAACGCCTGCAACAGGTAATGTTGTAATAATTGCCACAGGATATGATGACTCCATAGTTTCTCAGACGATTACTGCAGGAGCAGTAGCAAGCATAGTTATATCAACGCAGCCTGTGCTGGGAACAGCCAGCGGTGATGCCTTTACAACCCAACCCATAGTGATACTAAAAGACCAGTACGGCAACACATGTGCCAATGGACCTTCCTCATCTGCCAATGTAGTAGCCTCTGCCAAAAATGGAACAGGAACATGGACCATCGGAGGAACGACTACAAAAGCCGCTGTGGCTGGAGTAACCACATTCACAGATTTGACAGCGAGCCTTGTAATCCCTGGGAATGGAGCAATAACATTTACCTCAGGCAGTATAGATGGAGACAGCAATAGTTTTACTATTCCCAATAAAGCAGCTATAGAGATTGCAGATGATGTAACAAATAATAGCGTGGATAACGATATAGAAATCACATTTAATTCTGACATAGACTTTGAGGGGGCCATCACTGAAGTAAAATTCAATGGTACTTCCTTAACTGCCGCAACAGATTATGTTATTGAAAACGGTAAATTAACATTAAAACCAAGCGGAGGAAACCCAGCGTTAACAACGCCTGCAACAGGTAATGTTGTAATAATTGCCACAGGATATGATGACTCCATAGTATTCCAGACGATTACTGCAGGAGCAGTAGCAAGCATAGTCATATCAACGCAGCCTGTGCTGGGAACAGCCAGCGGTGATGCCTTTACAACCCAACCCATAGTGATACTAAAAGACCAGTACGGCAACACATGTGCCAATGGACCGTCCTCATCTGCCAATGTAGTAGTCTCTGCCAAAAATGGAACGGGAACATGGACCATCGGAGGAACGACTACAAAAGCTGCTGTGGCTGGAGTAGCCACATTCACAGATTTGACAGCGAGCCTTGTAAGCCCTGGGAATGGAGCAATAACATTTACCTCAGGCAGTGTAGATGAAGACAGCAATATTTTTACTATTCCCAATAAAGCAGCTATAGAGATTGCAGATGATGTAACAAATAATAGCGTGGATAACGATATACAAATCACATTTAATTCTGACATAGACTTTGAGGGGGCCATCACTGAAGTAAAATTCAATGGTACTTCCTTAACTGCCGCAACAGATTATGTTATTGAAAACGGTAAATTAACATTAAAACCAAGCGGAGGAAACCCAGCGTTAACAACGCCTGCAACAGGTAATGTTGTAATAATTGCCACGGGATATGATGACTCCATAGTATCCCAGACGATTACTGCAGGAGCAGTAGCAAGCATAATTATATCAATGCAGCCTGTGCTGGGAACAGCCAGCGGTGATGCCTTTACAACCCAACCTATAGTAATACTAAAGGACAAGTACGGCAACACATGTGCCAATGGACCGTCCTCATCTGCCAATGTAGTAGCTTCTGCCAAAAATGGAACGGGAACATGGACCATCGGAGGAACGACTACAAAAGCTGCTGTGGCTGGAGTAGCCACATTCACAGATTTGACAGCGAGCCTTGTAAGCCCTGGGAATGGAGCAATAACATTTACCTCAGGCAGTATAGATGGAGACAGCAATAGTTTTACTATTCCCAATAAAGCAGCTATAGAGATTGCAGATGATGTAACAAATAATAGCGTGGATAACGATATACAAATCACATTTAATTCTGACATGGACTTTGAGGGGGCCATCACTGAAGTAAAATTCAATGGTACTTCCTTAACTGCCGCAACAGATTATGTTATTGAAAACGGTAAATTAACATTAAAACCAAGCGGAGGAAACCCAGCGTTAACAACGCCTGCAACAGGTAATGTTGTAATAATTGCCACAGGATATGATGACTCCATAGTTTCTCAGACGATTACTGCAGGAGCAGTAGCAAGCATAGTTATATCAACGCAGCCTGTGCTGGGAACAGCCAGCGGTGATGCCTTTACAACCCAACCCATAGTGATACTAAAAGACCAGTACGGCAACACATGTGCCAATGGACCTTCCTCATCTGCCAATGTAGTAGCCTCTGCCAAAAATGGAACAGGAACATGGACCATCGGAGGAACGACTACAAAAGCCGCTGTGGCTGGAGTAACCACATTCACAGATTTGACAGCGAGCCTTGTAATCCCTGGGAATGGAGCAATAACATTTACCTCAGGCAGTATAGATGGAGACAGCAATAGTTTTACTATTCCCAATAAAGCAGCTATAGAGATTGCAGATGATGTAACAAATAATAGCGTGGATAACGATATAGAAATCACATTTAATTCTGACATAGACTTTGAGGGGGCCATCACTGAAGTAAAATTCAATGGTACTTCCTTAACTGCCGCAACAGATTATGTTATTGAAAACGGTAAATTAACATTAAAACCAAGCGGAGGAAACCCAGCGTTAACAACGCCTGCAACAGGTAATGTTGTAATAATTGCCACAGGATATGATGACTCCATAGTATTCCAGACGATTACTGCAGGAGCAGTAGCAAGCATAGTCATATCAACGCAGCCTGTGCTGGGAACAGCCAGCGGTGATGCCTTTACAACCCAACCCATAGTGATACTAAAAGACCAGTACGGCAACACATGTGCCAATGGACCGTCCTCATCTGCCAATGTAGTAGCCTCTGCCAAAAATGGAACAGGAACATGGACCATCGGAGGAACGACTACAAAAGCTGCTGTGGCTGGAGTAGCGACATTCACAGATTTAACAGCACGCTTTGTAATCCCTGGGAATGGAGGTATTACTTTTACAAGTACTGTGGCAGTTGATAGTAATGATTTTGATATTCCGCTGAATACTTCCAAGGTACTTACAGCAGATACAACAGACAATGATGTTGATCATGACTTAGTCATTGAATTTACTCCTGATATAGATTTTGAAGGAGCCATAACAGCTATTAAGTACAATAATATTACGCTTTCATTTAATACCGATTATGAGATAGGCAGTGGAATAATCACCCTCAAACCGGCTGGAGGTAATTCAGCATTAACAAAAGCCTCAACCAGTAATGTTGTTATTATTGCAACAGGTTATAATGATTCAAGTGTTTCTCAAACCATTAAACATGGCACTCTTGCAAAGATGATTTTAACGCAAGACATAAAATCACCCAATTCTAATAAAAGTAAATTTGCACAACAGCCAGTTATTACTTTAGCTGATGTATATGGCAATACTGTTTTAACAGACAGCTCAACTGAAGTTACCGCATCCAAAAAGGACTCAGGAAGCTGGGCCCTTAAGGGAACAGTTACCATAAAAGCTATAAATGGCATTGTAAGTTACAGCGATTTGGAAGGAGACAACTCCTCATATATATCAAATGCACAAATAGCGTTTAATGCAGACACACTAACAGAGGTTACAAGTATATCTGTGAGCCTGCCTGCACCTTATATTGCTCCAGTAACAACATCTACACCAACGCCAACACCTACACCAACGCCAACACCTACACCTTCTCCTAAAGTGCAGGATAAGCTTTCAGATATAAGCATAACTGGAGACTCTCTTCCTGATAATGAACAGGTAACCAGTGACAAGCTTAAGAATATAAAAGTTGGCATTTTGGTAGATGGTAACAAAAAAGAAGATACTGCAAAAGCAAATGTTGAACTGGTTAATGATAAAGTTGTTGTAACAGTTGTAGTTGACAAGGAAGTTGCTATGGATAAATTAAAAGAGGCTGAAAAAACTATTACCATTCCTGCAAAAGGAAACCTCGACACGTTTGTGGGGCAGTTGGATGGTGATATGATAAAAACCGTAGAAGAAAAATCTGCCATAGTAGAAATAAAAACGGATACAGCTTCATACTCAATACCTGCAACGGAAATAAAAATAGATAAAATAGCTGACAAACTAGGTGAAAATGTCCAATTAAAAAATGTAGCTGTAAAAATAAGAATAGAAAAATCCAGTAAGGAAATAGTCAAAGTTGTAGAAAATTCAGCTAAAAGCACCGGATTTTCTATCGTGGCACCGCCTATCGACTTTAGTGTAGCAATAAGCCATGGAGACAAGAAAGTTGAACTGGATAGGTTTGATAATTATATTGAAAGAACTGTAGTAATACCTGATGGCGTTGATCCAGGCAAGATAACTACAGGTATTATTACCGATCAAGACGGAAAATTCCGTCATGTACCAACCAAGGTTATTGTTATTGATGGCAAGTATTATGCAAAAATCAATAGTCTTACTAACAGTACATATTCAGTTGTCTGGCACCCTATGGAGTTTAAGGATGTGGTATCCCATTGGGCAAAGTCGGCAATTAATGATATGGGCTCAAGAATGGTGGTATCTGGCATAGGAAATGACTTGTATGAACCGGATAAAGATATTACCAGAGCTGAATTCGCAGCAATAATTGTAAGAGGATTGGGGTTAAAACCTGGAATTGGTAAAAATCCATTTACAGACATAAATACCTCAGACTGGCATTATGAATTCGTTCAAACTGCATATGAGTATGGAATTATATCAGGTTATGGTAATGGCAGCTTTGGACCTTTAGATAAGATAACCCGTGAACAAGCTATGGCTATGATTTCAAGAGCAATGAAAATAACTGGTCTTAAAGTAGAGTTGATTTCTGGTGAATCTAAAAAACTCTTATCACCTTTCTCAGATTCAAGCCAAGCTGATCTGTGGGCAATTGATAAAATAGCTGCATGTATAAAAACTGGTATTGTATCGGGCAGATCCATTAACAGTCTTGCTCCAAAGGATAAAATAACCAAAGCTGAAGTTGCGGTATTAGTGAAGCTTCTTTTACAAAAGTCCAACTTAATCTAAATTCTGTGTAACTATACTATATGTTTTGCAATAATTATTTTACATTTTAGATTCAATGTCTTATTAGAGGATATGATTTATCTTATAAAGTATTTCAAAATAATTGGCTGATCTGAAAATATATCCAAGATCAGCCAATTGTGATTACATCCTAATTTCCGTAACTATCCGGAGTTGCATTAAAGTGTTTTGCAATTATCACCATATCCATGATATTAATACTATTGTCCATATTTACATCCGATGCGGGATTATAAATTTGGTCTCCCTTTACAGAATTAAATGCCTTGGCAATTTCTATAACATCAGATATGTTGAGTGCATTATCCTGCAGGATATCTCCTCCCCACATACCTATTGGGCTGGACTCCGTGGAGATAACAGTATCACCTGATATAATTAAATTATTAATTTCTCTTAATATATAATTTGGTTTGCTTATTTTAATTTTATATCCCTCAGTATTCTTAGAAAGATTTTTTATTTCAAAATAACCTTTGGAATCAGTGGATGCCGATAATTCCTTGCCTATAACCTCTACCTTGAAGCCTGCCTTTATATCTTCAAAGTTTGATGCAAAATCAGGCCTTATATATCCCGATAACTTGTATCCTCCATTTTCAGGCTTGAATACAGCTTTTACTTCCGTATTTCCCTCAGGATCAAAGGTTATGGTGTCGGAAGTATTTATCACTCCGTTTATCCCTTCCCAGTGATCAAATTTGTAGCCTGTTTCAGGAATAGCTTTCAGTGTTACAGGAACGCCCTTGAAGTAAACGCCTGTCCAGTTCCCTGGATCAATAACTCCAGGAGTTGTGGATTTAATGTCAATAGAGTTAATCCTTACATATCCTTCGGCTGTATTGGTTTTCAAGTTTATATCAGCTGTTTCTGTTACGCCTATATCCTTAAATTTATTTATAATGTGTGATCTTACATAGGAAGGCCTGTTATTTGCAAAATTCCTGACGGCTTGAATATTCATATCCCATGTCAGTTCGCTTGGGTATGTAGTTTTTGCATTAAGTCTTCTCCACCTATCGCCGTTCTCTTGGATTGCATCTTCAATCCCTGCTTTAAATTTATCAATTTCATCGTTTACCCTTGCAGGCTGAAAGGATGTATTGATTTGATCTGCATAGCTATTTATAAACTGATTTCTGAATTCTGAATTATTCAACAAGGTTTTTAGAAGGAATACTGCCCATGGTTCGTTGGCGTATTCAAAAGTGCCCACCTCAGGAACATCACCTGTAGCAAAAGCCAGGGAATCAAATGCATAGCTTTTCATTTGAAATAATCCAAAACCAAAATCAGTATCTCTAAGAAGCCACCTCCACCTTCCATCCTGCCCGTATGGAGCCTCGGGATGATATTTGCCATCATCTGTCTTGTATCTCCATACCGATAGATTGTTTCCGGGCCAATCAACGTTTCCGTAGTAAATTTCGGCTACATTGTAATTAATAAAGTTATCTATATCCATCTTTGTTTTAATATTTTCATAAGTAGCCTTATCTGTTATGGAATTGGTCTTAAGGTATTCAATTATATCCCTTTGATATGCTTTTTCATCTCCCGGTTCACCTTCCTGAACAGAAGGGTAGTTCCATACATCAAGAATTACTGCCTTGTCTTTATCTAGATTATAATGGGACTTTAAATATTCGCTGTCATAACGTTCTCTGATATTGTATAATCCCCAGTACTCTCCATCAAGAAAAACTACGGAAGGTCTGTATGCAAGGGTATCAAGATTAAGATGTGAAACAAGTCCTTGCATCAAAGCGTCTCTAAACATAACTCCCGTCCAGCCGTTATCATTACCGCCATTTCTTAAAACAAGGCGGCTGAAGTTATCCAGCTTCTTTCCTGTTGCTTTTTTTGTAAGGCCTGGGAATACTTCGTATTTATACTTGTTGGTATCGTCATAACCGTGGTCTGCATAAAGCCTGAAAGGTTTTTGGGGAACTTTTCTGCTGTATCCTCCATTTATTCTTAACCCGCTGTTTTGTGAAAATGCAAGGGTTCCGTCACTTTCAAAGAACTCAACATGTACGGGTCTCTCCCATTCGTCACCTTTATTTTCAAAATTTTCATTTACATACAGGCCTTTTTCTTCGTCAAATAAATTTGCCGGGTCGGTAACAAGAGATATGACAGGTATCTTATATCTGGTCATCATATCTTTATCCACAAAATATGAATTTGTAATTATCTTGCTTTTTGAGCCGTCTTCCCTGACAGCAACAGCCTTTATAGGTGTACACTTAAAAAGCTCACCAGCAGGTTCTTCCCACTTACTCCATTCATCATTTGATATATTTGTTATCATTGAATAAACATTTGGATCTCCAACACGGCTCTTTATATTTATAGCTTCCTTATACTCAAAAGTGTCTTCAGCTCCTGGTACCGGATCAGAGCCATCCTTTGTGTAATAGATTTTTACTCCTGCTTCATCGGTAGTAAGCTTGAGCAAAAATTCGGAGGTATAAAAGCCACCCTGATGGGAAAACACAGGTGACTTTACGTTTGTTGTCTCAGCTGAGTATATATTGGCACTGAGAGGCGTTGATTTGGAGAATACTGCCCATTCGCTTATGCCATCTGTCTTTCGCCCATAAGACTCATCATCTTTTAATGAGGTCGCTGCAGCAGTATCAATAAGCGTTCCGTCAGCGTTTTTCAAGGTTATGGTTTCACCCGAAGCACTTATTTTAAAGTTTGAGTGCAGCTGTCCGTTTTTTGCAACTTTATTCTTATCAGATGCCCAAACAACCAAGAATCCTTTTGCAGGAACAATTCCTCGTGGAAATATCCATGTTTCTGAAGAATCGGATAAGGTATACCCGGTCAGGTCAATTGCCTTAGAACCTGAGTTGTAAATCTCAATCCAATCTGAATAGGCACCTCCCAAACTGCCGTAATCGGGATCATCCACATCTCCATCTCTAATAGTATTGGTATTGCCTGCCATTATCTCGTTAATAAAAAGCACATGTTCAGCTGCATTTACATTAACAGCACCAGGCAGCGGCATACCTGATGTCACTAAAGCAGCAGTCAATAGACCAGTTAACATCTTTTTCATTTTCTAACCCCCCCTAAATTTTTCTCTAATTGTAAAATGTTTATTTAAATGTGATAATTGTAATCAACTTATATTAAAAGTGTTAATAATCTTACATTTGCTAATGTAAAATCTTTTTCGCAACATATTTAGGTTAATTATTTAAAAGAAGCATTGAATATAGCATTGAATATAGCATAAAAACCACAGCTTTTTTTGAAAAGAAATTTGCAGCGAATAATGAAATATACTTATATTTATTATATATTTAAACAGCATTAGCCTGCAATATAAAAATAGGAATAACTTTTACAGAAGGTATGGGTCTATAAATTTTTTATAAATTTTAAAAATTCATAAAAAAATACTATGTAGTAAAGGGAAAATTATAGTAAACTATAATTAGGGATTTTATCTTGTATTTTATAAAAATGCTTTTAGGAGGTGGATAAAAAGTTAACTAATTAAATATTGGGCAGTTTGCAAGGTTACTTTTTTTGTTGGTTAGCTTAACGTTAACCTAAAAAATACATTTGTATGTTTATGTCTGAGGAATGGACTGTTGTAAATCGATAATTAGCACATCATATTGTATACAATTTATAAGATTAAGCACAGCCAATTTCTCACGACAACAATAAGATTACAAAATCATTTGGTGATTTTGTATCAGAGAGAATAAAAAAAATAGGGGATAAATTATGAGGAAAAAACTTATTTCGCTGATTTGTGTTGTTACATTGTTGATAAGCATGTTCAATGTGTTTACATCTAATGCGGCAAGTCCGGTAAAAGGGTTTTCGGTATCCGGTACAAAACTTTTAGATGCAAATGGAAATCAGTTTATAATGAGGGGAATAAATCATTCCCATACCTGGTATAAAAGCGATTCTGCAGTTGCTATTCCGGCGATGGCTAAAGCTGGTGCCAACACAGTAAGAATAGTTCTTTCCAACGGTGTACAATGGACAGAAGATTCTGCTGCTTCTGTAAAGAGCGTTATAGAACAGTGTGAGCAAAACAGGATGATTGCAGTATTGGAAGTGCATGATGCTACAGGTATGAATGAGCAATCAGCATTACTTGCGGCAGCAAATTACTTTGTAAAGATCAAAGATGCTTTGATCGGTAAGGAAGACAGGGTAATAATCAATATTGCCAATGAGTGGATGGGTGACTGGAACAGTGCAAACTGGACAACAGGCTATAAAGCAGCCATACCCATCATAAGAAATGCAGGTTTGAAGCATACAATATTATGTGATGCAGGCGGATGGGGACAGTATGGTCAGTCGGTTAAGGATGGCGGAAAGGCTGTGTTTGATTCCGATTCACTTAAGAATACTATGTTTGCTATACATATGTACGGAACAGCAGGTAAAGATGCGAATACAATTAAAACCAATATTGACGGAGTTATAAACCAGAATCTCTGCCTCATAATAGGTGAATTCGGATGGAATCACTCAGATGGAGATGTTGATGAAGCTACAATCATGAGCTACTGCCAGCAGAAAAATGTAGGGTGGCTAGCATGGTCATGGAAGGGAAACGGCGGCGGAGTTGAATACCTGGATATGGTAAAGGACTGGGCAGGAACAAGCCTTAATGATTGGGGCACCACAATAATTAACGGTACAAACGGTCTTAAGCAGACATCCAAGATTTGTTCAATATTTGGAAATGCAACTCCAATTCCATCCTCAAGTACAGAACCAAGCTCGACACCTATAGGGTCAGGTTTTGGCGGATATACTTGGTCCAAGCCTTCAGGTTACATGAATGGAACAAAATCAGTTACGGATAATGGTGATAATATGGTTGTTGAATTTGAAAATCTTAACAACAGCGACCGTGATGCAGGGGCTACTTCAACAGTCAACCAGGACTGGACTAAATATGAAGCAATTAATGTAACTGTCACCAACCCAGGTAACGCGGAAATACTTATTGGTATCGGTATAAAAACAGGGTCAGGTTATGTATGGCACGAATCACCTTCGTTTGCAGTACCGGCAGGCAAATCCAAAAGTGCAACCTTTAAGCTTCAGGAAGCAATCTGGAAGACAGAAAAAAGCGGTTGGGTTAATAATTCAGATATTACTGAATTGGACAAGGTTATGGGAGTGGATTTTAAAATATTCGCTAACTCACCGGTTACAGGTAAAGCCATATTTACAAAATTGAGCATTGGGGATGCAAGTTCCGGTTCATCATATAATCCTAACCCTACTCCAATTGCTGCATCAGGCAAGTTTAAAATAGTGGATGGACACCTTTTTGATGCAAACGGACAGCCTTTTGTTATGAGAGGTGTAAACCATGCACATACATGGTTTAAGAGTGATACGCAAGTTGCAATTCCTGCTATTGCTAAGGCTGGTGCTAACACTGTAAGAATAGTTCTTTCTAACGGAACAAAGGATAACTGGCAGAAGGATAGTCTGGAATCTCTTAAAAATATAATTTCATTATGTGAAGAGAACAAATTGATAGCTGTTCTTGAAGTTCATGATGCTTTAGGAGTTGACACAGTAGATCCGTTACTTAAAGCAGCAAACTACTTTGTTGAAATGAAGAGTGCTCTTATAGGTAAGGAAGACAGAGTCATAATCAATATAGCTAATGAATGGTTTGGTTCATGGGGAGGAGCTAATTGGGCTGAAGGCTATAAGAAAGCTATCCCGATTATCAGGAATGCAGGTTTGACTCATACCATAATGGTTGACTGTGCCGGCTGGGGGCAGTATCCACAATCCATACACGATTATGGTCAGGATGTTTTTGATGCTGATACATTAAAGAATACAATGTTTTCCATCCACTTCTATGAATATTCCGGTCCTAATGCAGCAACAGTTAAAAGCAATATCGATGGTGTTATAAATCAAGGCTTGGCTCTTAGCATAGGAGAATTCGGCTGGAAACATACAGACGGCAAGGATGTTGATGAAGCTACAATCATGAGCTACTGTAAAGAAAAGAATGTAGGTTGGCTGGCATGGTCATGGAAGGGAAACGGAGGAGGAGTTGAGTTCCTGGATCTGACCACAGATTGGGCTGGAAATTCACTTACTGATTGGGGTAAGACGGTTGTTACAGGACCTAACGGACTTAAGGAAACATCAAAAATATGTTCTGTATTTTCAGGTGTTTCTCCTACAATACCTAGCTATATGCCAGAGGATGTCAACAGGGATAAGGCTGTCAATATAGCTGATGTTGTAGAAATAGCCAAGAGATTTGGAAAAGTTAATGGAGATCCTGGATATGATACTAGATATGATCTGACAAATGATAACTCCATAAACATGGCTGATGTTATAAAGATAGGGCTGAAGTTTGGTCAAACCTATTAATAGATTTTGTAAATCGTACGATTTATCTATAGGAAAATAAAAATGGGAGGACTAATTTATGAGGAGAAAACTTATCTCACTGTTTTGTATAGTTGCTTTGTTGGTGAGCACTATGCAGGTATTTATCTCTAGTGCAGCCAGCCCGGTAAAAGGCTTTTCGGTATCGGGAACAAAGCTTTTGGATGCAAACGGTAATGAGTTTATCATGAAGGGAGTAAATCATGCTCATACTTGGTATAAAAATGATACAGCAGTAGCAATTCCTGCAATAGCTAAAGCTGGAGCCAACACTGTGAGAATAGTTCTTTCAAATGGTGTGCAATGGACGGAAGACTCTGCTGATTCTGTGAAAAATTTAATATCTTTATGCGAGCAGAATAAATTAATAGCAATAATGGAAGTACATGATGCAACAGGTAAGAATGAGCAGTCGGCTTTGCTTGCTGCAGCAAACTACTTTGTAAAGATAAAGGACGCATTGATTGGTAAGGAAAATACTGTTATTATAAACATTGCCAATGAGTGGATGGGTGATTGGAACAGTGCAAACTGGGCTACCGGCTATAAAGCTGCTATACCCATAATAAGGAATGCAGGCTTAAAGCATACTATATTGTGTGACGCAGGCGGCTGGGGTCAGTATGGACAATCCATCAAAGATGGCGGTAAAGGCGTGTTTGATTCAGATCCTCTCAAGAATACAATGTTTGCAATACATATGTACGGAACAGCGGGTAAGGATGCAACGACTATTAAAACTAATATTGATGGAGTAATTAACCAGAATCTTTGCTTGATTATCGGAGAATTCGGATGGGATCATTCGGATGGAAATGTTGATGAAGCTACAATAATGAGCTACTGCCAACAGAAAAATGTAGGCTGGCTGGCATGGTCGTGGAAGGGAAACGGCGGCGGAGTTGAATATCTTGATATGTGTAAGGACTGGGCAGGAACAAGCCTAAACGATTGGGGTAACACAATAATTAATGGCACAAACGGCCTTAAGAAGACTTCCAAGGTTTGTTCAGTATTTTCTGGGAGTCCCTCAACACCGACACCAACAAAGATAAGTCCTACACCGACAAAACCAACCTCTTCAGGCTGGGTGGAAGATGTTAACCAAGATGGTACGGTTAATATGTCCGATGTTATTATGTTGGCAAAGAGTTTTGGAAAAGTAAGCGGTGAAAGCGGGTTTGACCCTAAATGTGACTTGAACAAAGACAATTCAGTTAATATGGCTGATGTTGTTTTGATAGGTATTAAATTTGGTAAGACTTATTAATGTTTGTTTAGTATAGGATTTATAGATCAGGACTGTCTCTTTAGATGGTCCTTTTTTTGTGCTCTTGGGAAATTACGGTAGTTTTAATACCTAGCTCTTACCAGTAAGTAGACTATGATACCCAATTTCGACAAAAAGTAAACAATTTTTCAAGAAATTTAATAATTAAAATTTTCCTAAATTATATTGACTTGGATAATAGGAGTGATACAATATAATGCGTTGGTATTAAAATCATATACAAAATATTGTGATTAATAGGAGGTAATACTATGAATTTAACTGACAATGCCATCAAAGTTCTTGAAAAACGGTATCTCGTTAAAGATGAGAATGGCAGCGTAATGGAAAAACCTGATGCAATGTTCAGGCGTGTAGCGAAAGCTGTAGCACAAGCTGATGTGCAATATACTTCACCGGACGAGCTGCAGAATATTGAACAGGAATTTTATGAGTTGATGGCAAATCTCGAGTTTCTACCAAATTCACCAACACTGATGAATGCAGGAAGACCTCTTGGGCAGTTAAGTGCTTGTTTTGTTTTACCTATTGAAGATACAATGGAAGGCATTTTTGAGAGCATTAAAAATGCGGCACTAATACATAAGAGCGGCGGAGGTACAGGCTTTAGCTTCTCCAGGCTAAGACCAAAAGGTGCTTCGGTCAATACAACAGGCGGAGTTGCAAGCGGTCCTGTAAGCTTCATGAAAGTGTTTAATGCAGCTACTGAAGCGGTAAAGCAGGGTGGAACCAGACGAGGTGCCAATATGGGCATATTAAGGGTTGATCATCCTGATATTGTTGATTTTATAACTTCAAAAAGAGATAATGCAGATATAACAAACTTTAATATAAGTGTTGCTGTTACGGAAGAATTTATGAAGGCTGTTGATGAAGGCAGAGATTATGACTTGATTGACCCTCACAACGGCTTGCCGGTTGGAAAGCAAAATGCGAGGGCAGTATTTGATCTTATGGTAGATATGTCATGGACAAATGGTGAACCAGGAATAGTTTTTATAGATAGATTAAATAAGGATAACGTGACCCCTGAAATCGGGCAGATTGAGAGCACAAATCCTTGCGGAGAGCAGCCGCTTTTACCATACGAAGCTTGCAACCTTGGCTCCATTAACCTGAGCCTTATGGTTAAGAAAGCTGGAAACAAGGCGGATGTGGATTTTGAAAAACTTGGAAGGACTGTAAGAAAAGCAGTTCACTTTTTGGACAATGTTATTGATGTAAATAAATATCCTTTACCTGAAATAGATGAAATGACAAGGGGTACAAGAAAAATAGGGCTTGGAGTTATGGGATGGGCTGATTTGCTTTGCAAGCTAAATATTCCATACAATTCCCAGAAGGCTTGTACATTGGCTGAAAGAGTAATGGGTTTTATCCAGGAGGAATCGAAAAAAGCATCAATGGAACTGGCAGAAAAGAAAGGTGTTTTCCCATTATTTGATAAAAGTATTTACCGTGAAAAGGGAATACGTCTTAGAAACGCAACAACTACAACAATAGCTCCGACTGGAACCTTAAGCATAATTGCGGGAGTTTCCAGCGGAATAGAGCCGTTGTTTGCAATATCATATATAAGAAATGTAATGGATAATGATGAACTTTTGGAAGTTAATCCGCTATTTAAACAGATTGCAACTATTGATGGATTTTATTCCGAAGATCTTATGAGAAGAATTGCAAGGAAAGGTTCTATCAAGGATTTTCCTGAAATACCCAAGTCAATACAGAGTGTCTTTGTCACTTCACATGATATATCACCGGAATGGCATGTAAAAATGCAGGCAGTATTCCAAAAGTATACAGATAACGCTGTTTCAAAAACTGTTAATTTAAGGCATGAAGCAACAAAGGATGATGTTAAGGAAGTTTTTGAAATGGCTTATAGAACAGGCTGCAAAGGAGTAACACTGTACAGGGATGGAAGCAGGGATGCTCAAGTACTTAATATCGGTGGTGTAAATAAAGCTAATGCTAATGAAACACAGAAAATAGATAACAGTACAGCAGAAAATTCTCATATTGCCCCAAGACCTAGACCTGAAATAGCTACAGGTTTTACTGAAAAGGTCAGAATAGGCTGTGGAAACCTTTATATTACTGTAAATTATGACGAGCATGGCATATGCGAAGTGTTCACAAACACAGGACGTGCAGGCGGCTGTCCATCACAGTCTGAAGCAACAGCAAGGCTGGTGTCAATTGCACTACGCTCCGGTATAGACGCAAAGTCAATTGTTGAACAGCTAAAGGGCATAAGGTGTCCATCCACAATAAAGCAAAACGGCATAAAGGTTCTTTCATGTCCTGATGCTATTGGAAGACTTATAGAAAAGGTTGCAAAGATACAGAACGGTAAGGACAATTGTGATAATGAGCTTACCGCACCACCAGAGGATATAATTCCAAGGCCTATGGCTAAGGTTGAGGCAGTTTGCCATGCTTGCGTTGGTGGTGAGTCCGGCAGCGTTGGTTTAGATGCTGGTAAAACAAGTGCTGCTTGCCCTGAATGCGGACTTGCGGTTGAGCATGAAGGCGGATGTATGGTTTGCAGGAACTGCGGATTTTCAAAATGCGGTTGAGACCCATTATAGTGCTGCAATATAAATTATTCCTTGACGGGATAAAGTTACCTGTGTTATTATGGTAAACATTATGCCTAAAAAAATGTTGTTGTGTTAGAATGCACAAGGGATAAGTAAAGAATATTTGATTTTAATTATAAAAAAGGAGGATTAATATGTATCATCTAAAAAGTTATAATCTCGCACAAAAAAATATTTCAATTAAATTATCAGAGAAACTAAGTATAGTTATTAGTATACATGGGCTTAATCCTCTATTTGATAAATGCGATAAACGATTGTACCTGAATCAGATTTTATAAAGGATTTATAATAAAAGCATTAAAAGAGAGTGGTTAAGTCGGATATTAAGGATTTAGCCACTCTTTATTAATATTGATCTGTAAGGGGGACTAGAAATATATAGCTGTTGATGAGGAGAGTTAAAATGAATAGCATTTTAATAAATACCAAATATGGAAGTAATGCACGACCAGCTTGGACGATTAATAAAACAATTATACAAAATGCATTCAATGAAGTTATGACTGATGAAAATCTTATCTCCGTATTATAAAATGGTAAAGTTAAATTTATATAGGAGTAAAGGAAAATGAAACGAATAAACTGGATTATTCAAAGTAATCTAATTGACGATAAAACATTTGAAGAGCTAAAAAAGGCTGTAACGGCAGATAATGCATCATATCAGGAAGTATATGTTATACCTTTCTCAGATGGGTTGGATATTCAGTACAATTGCGATGTTATTAATATCTTTTATGGAACGACGACCCTTATTATGAACGCATCAAAGGTAGAAGAGTACTGTAATGGCATATTCTTTGATAATCAAAGGTTTCAGATGAAGAAATACCTGGATGAATGGGAAAATAGTATGTTAAACTGTGATGGTAAAGTTTTGACTATATCGGAATTTGTTAAAGAGAGACATAGTGATAATGAGGAATTCTTCATAAGACCCAATGATGATACCAAGCCTTTTAGTGGTTATGTGACTAACTTTACTGATTTTAAAGAGAAAGCAGCTTGGGCTGATGGTCAAGGGGCTGTTGCAATTACGATTTATAATCGTAGTACAACGCCCCATTTCTATAATGATAGTGAAATATTTTAACCAAAATATTATATTCTTTTTCTTTCTTTTGAAAAAAGAGTATAGCAAATAAAGCTTACTGATTTATGCTCTTTATTATAAACATTTTTATCTAAGCTGTTTTTAATGGATGTAAATAAGTAGAACATCGTTCTGACTGAATTTTGTTGTGCAGTTTGTTTACATTATGAGCTAAGCCAAGAAGAATACATTCTGCCAAGATATTCTTTTTCCCTTTACACAAAAAACGTCTGAATCCCATATCTTGTTTTATTTCTCCAAAAGCACCTTCAGACTGAATACTTCGGTTCATTCTGAGCTCTTTTCCCTCATCACTAAGGATTCTGGTTATCGCTGCCTCACGTTTTTGCTGAAATAGTTTTGAAACTTCAAGATGCTTGGTTCGTTCTTCCAATGGCTTTTTGCTGTTTCCCTTAATGCATTTTGATTTAATAGGGCATTGAGTGCAATCTTCACATGTATAACAGGTTTTCTCACTTCTATAGCCAGTCTTGCTTTTGCTGAATTTAATCCCTGTGGCTACAAGCTTTTTACCGCTGCTACATATATAAAAGTCGTTTTCTTTGTCATAGCTCATATTTTCCTTCCTACTGATATCAGTTTTATATTTCCGTGTCTTACTAATTTCATAATTGGAAGGTTTGATAAAAGCAAGCTGACCGTTCTCATCGAGATAGACGTAGTTTTCCTCACTTTCATAGCCTGAGTCTGCAACTATATTTCTGTAAGTATACTTCAAACGACTCTTTATGCTGTCTAAAAATGGTATTAGCGTGGTTGTATCTGTAGGCTGTGGTCCAGCACTAATCCATACTATATATTCAGCATCTACCCCAAACTGAATGTTGTAGCCGGGTTTTAGTTGCCCATTCTTCATAGCATCTTCTTTCATCCTCATGAAGGTTGCATCAGGGTCTGTCTTTGAATAGCTATTTCTATCCCCCATAAGATGCAGATGCTTATTATATTTCTTGAGCCTTGATATGTATTCATCCAGCTGTTCAAATATTTTTTGGAGAGGAGATTTTCTTTTTCCTATACCAGAGACAAATTGAATATCTTCATCGTTTTTTATTTTGCAAAGTTTACGTCTGAGCTTTTTCAAATGGTGCATCTTGATTTCTTCACCATATAAAATCTTAAATCCAAAATTCTCTTCTGTTTGTTTTAAAAAAGTTGGGAGCTTATCCATCAGTTTTTTCTGATTCTTAGTGACAGAACCTTTCCAGACAAAAGTATATTTATTTGATGCAGCTTCAAGCTTTGTCCCATCAATAAATAGATTTTTCATTGAAATTTCTTTGTTTTCAGCAAGCATCTGCGTAAACTGTGCCAAAAGATTTTCTGAAACAGGTGCAAAATGAATACTTCTGAATCTTGCAATTGTTGTATAATCCGGAGCAGGCGAGCCTTCAAGAAGGTACATATAATTAATGTCCCGCTTGCAGGCTCTTTCGATTTTCCTTGTAGAATAATTACTATTCATATAAGCATATAGCATGATCTTCAGCATCTGTGTTGGGGTTGCTTGTTTTTTCCTTAAACGGGAATAAGTCTTATATAATTCTGATAAATTCATCTCCTCTACAATTTGACCCAGCAACCTTACAGAATCATCATTCGGAATCATACATTCAACATTTAACGGCAATTTTAATTGATAGAAACCACCGTGCGTAGTATAATCTTTATGTGTTAAATTTTTTACTAGCATAAAAATATTTTACACCTTTTGCCGGACTTTGAATAGTCTGGCAATTGTTTTTTGCAAGTAAAAAGGGCTCCTACACTAATTTCTTAGTGCAACAGCCCCCTTTGATACTAGTTTGTAAACCAAAACAAATTGAGAAGGAATGGAGAAATATAATTGTTAAGGGAAAGGTGGTTTCATCATCCAGATATAGTGTTTACGGGAAAAAGTCTGTTGATAGTGAAGATATCCCAGATGAAATGATTCAATTTGCCGAGGATTGTTGTAAAGTATATAACCCTCATGATGTGTTTGTTATGGATGTTGCCCTAAAAAGGGATAATTTCTACATAATTGAGTGTAATTGTTTTAATGACAGTGGTTTTTACGATCATGATATTGGAGAGATTGTAAAAAGTATAAATAATTATATGAGAGAAAGAAACTGAAGTGGAGTGAAACATTATGAATCTAAGTAGAATTGAATTTGCTAAAACTTCGCTAATTGGGTTATCTGTTGGAGATGCCTTTGGTGAAACATTTTTCGGTGAGGAAAAACAAATTCTTGATAGAATTACAAAACGTGAATTAAAGCCACCACTCTGGCATTTTACTGATGATACAGTAATGGGGATAGCAATATATAAAACTTTAGAGCAGTATGGTGAGATCCGTCAGGATAAGCTTGCAAAGCTTTTTGCTGATAACTATTCAAAGGATTGGCATCGTGGATATGGCGGGACAGCACATAGTATATTGCGGTCTATTGGCTCTGGCGAGAGTTGGCTGATTTCTTCCCGGAAAGCATTTGATGGAATGGGCTCCATGGGCAATGGTGCTGCAATGAGAGCTGCTCCTATAGGAGCTTACTTTTATGATGATATAAAAAAGATAAAGGAGCAAGCCAGATTTTCCGCCGAAGTTACCCACTTCAATGAGGAAGGTATTGCTGGAGCAATTGCTGTAGCTTTAGCAGCTGGCATTATTCTTGAGCATAAACTATTATTAAAAGAAATGAATGCTGCTGAGTTTATTGAGAAGATATTCTATGAGATGCCTGAAAGCGACACCAAGTATAGTATTCGTAAAGCACTTCAGGTTTCAAAAGATTCCAGTATCGATTTTGCTGTTTCAGTTTTAGGCAATGGCTCAAGGATTACAGCTCAGGATACGATTCCATTCGCCATATGGTGCATAGCTCATTTCAGAAACAACTATGAGGAAGCCTTATGGAAAACCGTTTCAGCATTAGGCGACAGGGATACAACTTGTGCAATTGTTGGTAGTGTTGTTGTATTAAATACAGAAGTTAAAGGTATACCGTCACTCTGGCTCAATACAACAGAGCCAATAGAAGAGTCATTATTCTATTAGATGAGCCGTTGCATAATTTGTTTGACTTCAAATGTGAGATATGTAGGCTATTATCAAATATTCATATATATGACTAATGGGAGCATAACTGTGAGATGCTCCCATTAGAACTAATACTTAAAATACCTGAAATTCATATATTCTAGCTACATTATCTGAATCGCCTTCATCTATATAAAGCCTTACGTATCTGGCATAGAAAGGATTTAACAATCTATCCGTAACTCCTTGTGTATTATTGGTTACCACATCCTTGTCATACCAGTTAACGCCGTCGTTACTTGCTTGGAATCTGAAATTTTTTGTTGTGTAGTTATAACCATTTCCGCTGCCTTTTTCATGTACTACCTTCCAGCGTGAAATATTGCATTGTTTACCCAAGTCCACAGTTAGCCAGGAGTTAAAGCCATATCCAAAACCTGTACACCATTTGTCATGTAAATCGTCTATTGTTCCATTTACTGCATTTGCCGGTGATTCATATGAAAGGTATTTGCTAGCAGTTGCGGGTTTTTTTAATGCATAATTTTCCGAATAGCAGTAAACTTCATATATGTATTTATTAATTTTTGCGGCAAGTTCGTCAACCATATCACAAAGTTGTTTGGATACCTTGTCATTACTTGGATAAGAAACATTTACATATTCCAAGCTTAAGAAGATTCTTTTTGTTTTGGGATCGTCATAGAATCTTAAAAAGAAGGTTATATCACCAGAAGTTGAGGCAGACCAGTTAGAACCACCTTTGTCCTTTGCATAAATAGAACCGTTTATTCCTACTTTAAATGAAGCAATAAATTTATTTAGGTCAAGAAAATCACAACTTGCATCCATATTTAAATAAATAGATAAACTGTCGAAGAATTGCTTGGTATAAGAATCAGTAAAACTTTTGTTATAACTCGTTGGCATATAATCGTTAATCGCTCTGTTAAGCTCTTTCGTGATTCTAGCCTTCCACCATGCATTATCTACTCTTTGTGGGCTTTCCAGGGGAGTATTAATTTTCTCGCCTTCTGGAAGCTTTATAATTTCACCTCTCTTTTCTTCTAATTTTGAAGTGATTTTGCTTCTTATCTCAGATTTGATCTTGGAATTGATATAGTCTTTAAGTCCTGGAACCAGGGTATAAGGTTCATTTACCAATGCATAAATATTGATATTGTAATTTTCTAATTGGAGGTAAAAATTATCGTTACTACTTACAAGGGCATAGTTTATTTCCAGATTGATGTGAGAATCCATGCTAGGGTTTAGTACACCATATTCGACAGAATGGACTTCAAAATCAATTAATATCTGCAAAATCCCTGTCTCAGGCAAAAAATGCACATATGAAAATGTAATATCATATCTTGCATTTGCATCGTCAAGACCTTTCTTTATACCGGCTATAGCCTCTTGCTTGATTTGTTCAAGTGGATCAGTTCCAAATTTTTTAACAAAACTATTAAATGTATATGGAACCATACCATCCGGTATACCGTTTTGAAAAGTAATTGAGCGATTTATTGATTTGGTATAATAAACTTCAATTTCAAAAAGCCAATTTCCATAAACCCTTATTTTGCTTGCAATTCTAGGATTAAAGTAATAAGCCTTGTATTTTGGGGTTTTTTCAATAGTACAGCTATTTAAGTCTATACCCGTCCATTGATTATTGTAATATGTCTCAACTCCTCTTAATACACCTGCACTATCAGTGGGAATATATGCTACAATTTTATTTATATAATAATTGTTGCCAAGGTCTATGTCTGCATACCCTGATGAAGAATCTACGGGATACCAAACATTATAGCTTACACCCTGAATACCACTGTTATTATAAGGTACAGTCGCGTTATCTCCCTTATATCCGTTTACAAGACAAGATGTATCATTGTTGTAAGAATCTACTGGCCAAGTTCCGTATTGTGAAATATAACTTCCACGTGAATAATATGCAACTGAACCTGATGAAGGACGATTTAATGCTATGTTCTGGCCTTCTGATGGCGTAATATAAGTGTCTGCAAATACTGTATTAGGTACAGATTGAAGTAAAAGCAGCATACCAAGAATAGCTGTTAAGACTTTTGATTTTAGAAATTTTTTCATAATTACCTCCCAAACCTTAAATAAAAATCATATTACTATTGAAGCATACGGTTGGAGGCATTACAAGTGACGAATGTAATAACATTGAGCTGCACTTTGTCACATTTTTATTGAATCTTATAGCTTGATACCCTGATATCACCCATAAATTGCCAGTAAGATCAAAATAATCATATATTCTCCAATTCATTGACGTCTGTGAGAGATACCAAAGGTAATTCCATGTGAAGTGAAAAGCCTTGATCTTCATCTAATGAGCCGTAATTTATTGTTCCGCCCAACTCATAGCATAGATTTTCAATAACCTTTAATCCTTTATCAGATGTAAAATCATCAATGCCTTTTCCGTTATCTGTTATAATCATATTTAAGCTTGATTCACCCAATTGAAGAATTATGTACACGGTTTTTGCTTGACGCTGAGCACATGAATTCTCAAGAACTTCGCGGCATGTAACATAAATCGCATATCGAATATGATGGGGGATTTCTATTTCTTCGCCCTCAAAATATATCTGGATATTCATACGGCTTTTTCCTGTTAATAGCTTTTCAAGGGTCTTAATAAAGATTTGGTTTTCAATCAATTTGTTTTTCTCATAATATATTGAATCTCTTATCTCGTTTAATCCATTCTTTGTAGTCTGAATCATTCTTTTGATATTTTCTTCAATACTGCCATCGTTGCTAATGATTGATTTTCTGCATATTTCTGTTATCTGCAAAATCTCTTTGAAGGTATCCTCGATAGAATTATACAGCTCTTTTAGTATCCTGTTCCGCTCGTTGGTTATGGCTATTTCCTCTATAATGAGGGATTGCCTTAAGAGTTCCTTATTAGCTTTCATAAGCTTTTTGTTGAGGGATAATATTTCAGTATTTTTGTGTTCCAGTTCCCCATTCAAATTATTTATTTCTGTTATATCTGAAAATACTATAATCGTTGACAATAATTGTCCTTTTCTATTTGAAATATGTTGTACGTCAACTTTTAAAAATTTAATCATTGTTTTATTTATATTTAAAATATTATTGTCAAACTTATATTCCGAAAAAAGTATGGAATCAAGTAATTGTAAGCTTTCTGGTGTTTTAAGGGATATTTCTTTAAGATATTCTACAAACCCTGATACTTTTGTATCTTTCTTAAGAACATCTTTATTTGATATAAGGCATTCGAGTGAATTGTTAAAAGCTACTATATTGGAATCTCTGTCCAGTATAAGCACACCGTCATCCATTGAGTGTATTAATGATGAAAAAGACACAGGGATAATGCTAAAAAAGTTGTAGCGTAAGGAACCATAGAAGAAGAACAGAGACGAAAAGATTACAAATAGAAGGGGTTTTGTCTCAATCTGCAAGTTAAATATTAATTGTAAAATGGTATTCACTAATAACATTAGTACCATTAAAACAAGAAAAAATATTATATGTCGTATTCTCTGTTTATCTGTATATTGCTTTTTTGCAACAAGTACTAATCCGGCAACAATATAGACTGCAATTGTAAAAAATAGTGTGTAATATCCCGGTCCAAAGCTTCTGCGCTCATTATGCGGAACAATATACATAAATTGATGAAAATAGTTGGTAATAAGTAAAATATAAAAAATGCCATGGGGAACAAATAACAGTAAAATATTCTTGCGTTTATCAACCCATTTGTTTTCAGTTAGAAACAAGCAGAATATTAGCCATCCAGGCCCCATTGCACAAATTCCCAGATATGAAAACCATAAAGGGGCAAAACGAGTTAAATGAGTGCTTGAATTAGAGATACTTTCAAAAGAAAGTCCTATTGTCCAAACAATCATCGATAAATTCATGAAGATGTAGCTTTTAAGAGTATTGTCCTTTTTGGCATTGTGATAAACAAAGGATATCAGAAAAAGGCCTATGAAAATAGTTATAATCTGTAAAAGGGCTGAAATTTGCTGTGGGTACAATAGGTCTTCGGGAATTTTAAAGTTCCACTGCCCTGGAAAGAATAAATCTTTGATTTTAAAATACTCTATAAGTTTCATAGATTTGACTCCCTCCTTATAGGTATTTTGGCTCTCACAATAAAAACTTTTTGTTTGGATTTATCAGATATGAAAAATACTTCACCGCCAATTTCAGATATTCTGTATTCTATCCCTTTTAGTCCAATACCCTTATGTACCAAGTCACAACCTATTCCATCATCAGCAACCTCAAGGATTATTTTATTGTTTGATTGCTCAATTGAAATATATATGTTTTTAGCCTTGCCGTGTTTTAACGAGTTATTGATGGATTCCTGGCAAATCCTATAAATGTTATGACGTATTCCATACTCTAGTATCTCTACGTCTGTGTTAAGTTTAAATTGAATAGCTATGCCTGACTTACGGTAGGATTTAAACAGCTTGTTCAGTATTTCCTCAAGAGGCTGTTGCAAAATGGATTCCTTATCATTTACAGAAGAGGCCATATTAAAAAGCAACTGCTTTGTTGTGGAAGACATTTCTTCCAGTGAGTCTAAAGCTTCTTTTCTGCGGTTTTTTATTAAAAATGTTTCTGTGCATCTTGCAAGGGCAAGATTGCTGGTATAAGCCTGACCTATAGAATCATGAAGCTCGCTTAATATTCGGTTTCTTTCTCTTGTTATAGCTAGCTCTTCAGCCATAAGTGTATGTTTAAGAATTTTTTCATTTGTATTTTTTAATTCCAGATTTATTTTTTCCAGTTCACAATTTTTTTTCTTCAGTTTATGATTTAAATCTTGTATTGTTGTAATGTCATTAAAGGAAATCAGCTTTCCGATTTTTTTACCCCTACCGTTCACAACATTTTGTATTAATACAAAATACCATTTATCAACTGGAGTAAGGACGTGTATGTTACCTGATATGTTTTTATCTATGTCCCAAAACATGGCATCTAGTATATCATGGCTTTCCTCATCCAAAACTATTGATTGCTTTAACTTTTCGGCAAATATCTCTAGAGGATCATATTCTTTAATATTTGTCATATTTCCAAAGGAAATTGTAAACGAAGTGTTAAAGTTTGCGATAGTATTCCTTTTGTTTGTTACCAGAATGGATTGCTCCATATTTTGGACAATTGATGCTATAGACCTGGGGACTATATCAAAGAGTTTGTAGTTGAAGGATACAGTATTTAATAGGATTTGATAGCCTATAAGTAAACAAACAGGTACTATTTCAAGGTAGCTCAAATAAAAGATTCTGGTATAGAAGGAAATTGGCATAAGAGCTAAAACAACGAGGAAAATAATTTTGAGCTTAAAAGAAAAAACAGTATTCCTTAAAAATTTATATAAAAGTATAATATTAGCCAGCAGCACATAAGCACCACCCACAAGAAGGATGAATACATACTCGGTATTAAAATTCATTTCATAAGAGTCATGAGGCTGAATATATAGTAAATCATGGAGCGGGTTGGTTACGATTAGGATAAGAATCAAAACAGGTGGAATTAATGCAATAGCATTAAGCACATGAGTATGTTTTTTAATATGAGGCAAATTATGTTTTATTTTACAGAGTAATTTCTCATGAAAATTATTAATGTCTATAAGGTCACAAGCCATTTTGTTCTCTTTAGATGAAATAAAAACAGAAAAGATTAACCATGAATAACCCATAAAACAAAGACCGGTATATATAAAGATGCATTGTAACCATGAATATTTAAATGTGTATTTTGTTGGAATCTCAAGTAAAAATCCAGTGGTTAAGATGATTATTGATAAAGGTAAAAACAATAAGTTTAATTTAGCTTTTCTGCTTTTTGCTTTAAAATGTATGTTGCAAAATAATGCAGAAGCGTAAATAAAAGTGATAACCATGAGTATATAATTTATTATTAGATTAGGCATATCAATCTATTCCTTACTATATGTTTTGCAATAATCATTTTTAAATTATTGCAATAACGAGAAATTGCGGTGCGGCATACACTTTAATTTCCAGACATAAACAAAATCAATAATTTTGCATTCATACCTTATTTTATTTATACGTCTTTTTATATATATTTTCAAGTGCCAAATGTAATGATTTCAGCAGCATTTTGTAACATTCATATAATTTTGTTTTTTACAGCAAAAAGAGAAAGTTGCATTCTATCTGAAAGATCCAGCTTTCTCAAGATCTTTGATATCTGGTTTCTGATGTGGCCTTCGGAAATATACATTACTTTTGAAATTTCCTTGTAGCTTTTACCATTGACCAGATGCCTGATAATTTCAATATCCTGTAAAGATAAAAGGGGTTTGCCGTCTTGGTCAACAAGCTCTTTAACTGGATTGATTTCCTGCTTGTTTTTTTTGCTTTTTCTTGTTATGGATTCGAAAGCATCTTTATGAACTGTATAAAACCCTTTATAGGCATTTTTGATAGCTGCTGCAAGCTCTTCAGGTTCTATATCCTTAAGTATGTATCCGTCAGCTCCGCCTCCGATTGCAGCTTGAATATCTTCTTCCTCTTTAAATGTAGTCAATATCATTACTTTTATTTGGGGATACTTTTCTTTAATAAGCTCTGTCCCTTCAACACCGTCGACATCAGGCATCCTAAGATCCATAAGCACTATATCGGGCATTAGCTCCGAGCACTTTTCAAATGCTTCCCTTCCGTTTGAAGCTGTTCCAACAACTTCAATATCTTCATTTACCTCTAACATAAATTTTATACTGTTTCTAAGAATAGCAACATCATCTGCAACCAGTACCTTGATCATACCTTTTTTATCGCACCTTTCATCTCCCAAATCAAATAAAAAACATGTCGAATTTAGATAATATTAGTATATCAAAAAGTCATGTTAATGTTAATTTCAAATTTGACGATTGTCATATGTTTTTTTGATATAACAATAAAATTATGACAAAGTGCTGAAAAATTGTGACAAAGTGCTATGAAAATTTGAGATATAATATTTAATAATGGTATGATATGTGTTAAAAATATATAACTCATAATTGTAAAACATGGTTGACAGAAACGGAAAGAAATTATAGAATAATACTAACACAATGTAAGATTATATTATTTTTATTGATGGAGGGGTTAAAATGAATAAGCGTATCAATATTAAAAAGCTTCTTATTGTTATGGCAGCAGCCTTGGCGTGCTCAACAGGTATTGTTGCAATTAACCATGCAGTACAAGTAGTACCTGCGATTGACGGATATGTGGCAGCAGATCCGGATGGTTCAAGAGAAGGGTTTAAGGTTGAAGTGGAGAATAGGCTTGCAGTTTACACAAATGCAAATGGATATTATAAGCTAAATAATGATTCACCAGTATTTACAAAGACAATCAAAATATCAAAAAAAGGGTATCTGACGAGGTATATAAAAGGTTTGGAAATAAGAAGCAACGCAACCGTTGGAACAGCAGATGCCCCATTGATTCTGTATGCAGGTGATGTAAATGGCGACGATACAATAAATATGAATGATATTGTGATGATGGCAAAAGCATTTAACTCTACTTTAAACGGTATCCAATTTAATGATGCTGCAGATATTAATTCCGATAAAACAGTAAATATGACCGATGTGGTAATAGTGGCTAAGAATTTCAACAAATCATCAGGAGACTATGGAATGCCAGCAATTGATGGGGGAGAATATATAGAGCCGTCATGGATTCCATCACCAACAAACACACCAACAAACACGCCAACAAACACACCGACTCCATATGTGACAACTGTAGCGTCAGTTCCCGCATCAGCTACATCTGCACCATTGGTTGATTCAAGAAACCTTAAAGCTACTACGATAAGCTTCAACTCAGAAGAGAAGATAACAGCAGGTAAGAATATTATATTTTGTCCAACATTCCAGATGGCTTGGGATGGGTTAAGCGGTCTGGTTGGAGATAAACTTTCTTTAAGCGGGGACCTGACACCGGTTGACGTATTAAATAGGGGATTTTCCATTGTAAATTCACTGTCACCAGATAGCTACCTTACCAAAGCCGGCTACGGTCAGAATACTGTTGATGCTATAAATAAAGAGCTTAAAGAAAGGTTTCCTGAACCTCCAAGTTTGGATTTAAAACTGGCACCTAGCGATATGATTGCATATGCTTATTTATATAAGACACTGAGTTTTGCCAAAACATTTGATGTTATGAAAGATCCTTTGAATTTCAAGGGAGATGGCTTGAAGAGTGACGTAAAGGCATTTGGAATTAACTCTTTTTCCAAGAAATTTGATGATCTGAAAAAACAAATAAAGTTGTATAACTTTAAAAATAACGATGATTTTATAATCAAGCTTTTAGGGCAATCGGAAAAGGATGAAATAATACTTGCAAAGGTGCCAAAAGAAGAGACTTTATATAAGACCTACACATCTGTAATGGATCGTGTAACAACTTCAGCAGCTTCTAGTATGGATCCAAGGGATTCTTTGATGATTCCAGTCTTAAACTTCAATATAGGACATAATTACACTCAGCTTGAAGGCAGGGCAATTCTAAATCCAAGTGCAAGTGGCTATTTTATCAGTACGGCTTACCAGAGTGTAAAGTTCAAGCTTGATGAGACAGGTGCTGCGTTGGCATCGGAGGCTTATATAGTGGCTCCTATATCGGTATATAATCCTAAAAACTATGTGTTTGACAGCCCATTCATGCTTATCATGAAGGAGAAGGATGCACAAAATCCATACCTTATGATGTGGATTGACAATACCGAGTTATTGACAGCTTATTAAGAAGCGGATTCAAAATATAACTCCGATTTTGGTGGGTTGTCAGCTTTAGGAAAAACTATATTGAATAATAATTCTAATTATAACATGAAAGTCCTCTTTGGATTTATATCCATTGAGGATTTTTTATGTCTGGCTCCTCATACCACTGACATGGAACTATGAGGGGCTTTAGTTAGGTTTTAAAATATGACAAAGTGCTATAAAGTGATGACAAAATGATTTACAAATGTAATGTATAATTAACATGACATTTTTAGAAATATTGTTGCACTGCTGTTTTGGGGAGACAAAACAGGGGGTGGTTGAGTAGTAATTTGATAGTGCGTAAATGATTTTGAGTAATGTACAGCATTTAAATTAGGTGATTCCAAAAAAATAACTAGTCAACTGGAGATTTAAAAAATATTGATTTACTACTCTCCAACATTAAAAAATTGACCAAGGAAATTTTTGAAATCTCCTTATACAAAGTGAGGGAGGGGTGTGAAGAAATAGAAATTAATATTTACGAATGCAGAAATTAAAATTCATTAAAAAGGGGGAAAACAAAGAATGAAGATTTTTTTAAAGATCGCATTACTTGGAGCAATTTTTGCGTTGCTTATAGGAGCTAATGTATTTGCTGAAACAAAGTCGGTTACTTTAAAAGATCCAATTATTGGCGATGGAAAAGTCAAAAACTATGAAATTACACTTGTGGCAAAAGCATCACCGATACCGAGTCCAAACTATAAAAAGCTTTCTACATCAACTGCTTCTACAGAAAAGTATGAGGTGTATATTGAGGGAAATGCAAATTCACTTATCAGGGGAGTTCAAGTTTTTTCATATGACATGAAAAGCATCAAGCTGGAGTTTTATGATCAGGGTTATCTTGTAGATCAGCAGGACATTGAAACTGATGGTGGTTTATTATCAGAAAGATACTCAATGCCTACTCACTCAAATACGGTGGTCATAAAAGTAAAACCTTTTAAAGATGGCGTAAATGCTGTATTTAAACTACAAGAAATCAGATACATGATTGATACAAAGGAAACAGCAAACAGCACTATATCTTATACAGCCATTAAGGAGTTTATAAATGATAAGGAAATGCTTTCATTCCGAAAGGTTTTTGGAGGAGGTTCTATAACTTCTTTAGTGGGAGATGAACAATACAATAGAGCCACGGGGGGAGTGTTATTTGTAGCTTCCCATAGTAACGGAGACAAGATATATACTGATACTCCAAATAATGATGTTGAGCTAGCCAGTTTATACGATAATGAATCGGGTACAGACTGGATTTTGCAAAAAAGCTGCTATGCTGTCAATTTAAGAAGTGCACTTGATTGGAGAAACTATTTTACATCCAACTTAAATCACTTTATCAAAGGTGTTTTTGGCGTATCAGGTTCTTATAATTCATTGAATTGGTCAAAAGACTATATAAATTTTGCTAAAAAAAGGGCACTGCTTTCGGTAACTATGAATGAAAATGCTAAAAAATTCAATGAGCATTGCACAAAACCTGCAGATAATATTGATAGAATAAACCATGACACATTAGCTTATACAACAGTCCTAATCAATGAAAAAAACATCTTTGATTCAATGTTTGAAATCACATCCTCAAATTCCGATCCATCTCGTTACAGGCTATACAGGTTTCAGAGATCCTATGGAACTTATACAATTACACCTGAATCTTTAGGACTTGTGAATGTAGAATATGCTCTAAATAGTACCACTAATAAATATATAGTAACCTATAGTTTTACAAAAAATAATCGACTATTAAATATACAGTTGGAAAAGGCTTCTTTGGAAGCTGGAAACAATCCTTCTGAAATTGAAGAAAATGAGAAGAAATATCTTGCGAACTATTTAAATAATCTAGATATAAAAGCATTCGATGAATTGATGAGAAAATCCCAGGGACAAGATGGGTATGGATTCAGAATGATGGATGTTATTCCGGAAATAAATGAATTAAAGAAAGAGGGAACAGAGTATTACAATCCAGGTGCTTACAAGCAGTGGATTCTTCATTGGCTTACCCTATATGAGGGGTTAAATACAGTTGATAAACAGATTGCGTCAGTGCCATTGGTAGAGTCAATAAAATGTGATGCTTTAGGGTATCCGGAGGTTGAGTATGCTGTAATATCTCTTCAAAATGGTTCATACAAGTTTGAAACAACAGATGGAGTAACAATAAAATGGAACCGTGGTCAGTACTTCAAAGACCATCCAATTAGAAATGGGGTGCCATTAAAATGAGAAAACTATTATTGATTTTTGCACTTCTATTTCTTTCGATTTTTTATGTATTTACAGTAAATTCATTTGCTACTGAAGCAAGTTATGGAGATGGAAGCTATTCCTTTGCCAACCATGCTGCAAGAAGCAACGGAAGACAAGATTGCTGGATGTCTGCTTCAAAGGATAATGAGAAGTTGACACTTGGGTATGGCGGAAATAATTATGATGCTCATATTACAGAAAAAGGTGTATTTCAAATAATATCCAATGGAGATGATACAGTAAGGATAAAGTATAACGGAAGGATTCTTGTAGGAGATTCATCAACTTTTACTGTAAAGCTGCTTCCTGAGGCCACATCTTCCAATTTGGACGGTTCCAAATGGAAAATAACATCTGCAGGGATGCAAGGCACATGTTGGATTGACTGGGTTGGTCCTAATTCAGGAACAGGTACTGTATTGGGAATTAGCACCATAACTGGTGAATTTGTCATTACAAGACCCAATGGCAGTAATGCTATGTGGGATATATACAGGGTCGATAAAAATATAGTTTTCCAGGAGCAATTTCATGCGTATTCTTTTAATTTCTGGAATAAAGTACTTGGAAGTCTCAATTTTCCTGGAATATCAGTTAACGCATCTGCAAACAGTTCTGAATATAACATTAATAAAAAGTTAAACAGCTTCGATTACAAGGATTATACTCTTGAAGGCAAGGTTAAGCCAAAGGCTGGAACAGCAGGATTGCTTTTTAGAAATGACGGAACAAACATGTATTTGTGGAGCCTTGACAGAACAAACAAGCTTGCAGAATTATTCTCCATAAATATGGTATCAGGTCAGAAAACAAAGTTGAAAAGCAAAAGTTTTACCGTATCAACTGACCTGGAAAAGTGGTACAACATTAAAATAACTGTTAAAGATAGTAAGATGGCTTTGTACATAGATGATGTGTTTGTGGATTTTGCAGAGAACTACAGCAGCAGCGGACTTATCGGTTATTGGGTCGGTGGGACGGCCACAGCCAGCGGCTCTGCGGAGTTTGACAACATACTTGTTAAAAAAGAAATTCAACCAATGTGGTACATGTCGAAAGTCAGTGTGCATGATAAGTTTAAGGATGCAGAAGATAAAGTCATCACTATTACTGATGATACAGACATAAACACCCTGGATATCCCATCCCTTAGTACTTCAAATTTCTGGGTACCATTTACAGAAAATTTTGATGCTATAGGCGGAGGTACAAGGGTTGAAAGGTATTTGTTTACAACATCTATTGATGTTCCTGATAATGTATCAAACTTGGTTATAAGCGGTGACGGGACTAGTACCATAACTATTGATGACAAATTAGCCGTATATGTTAATGGACGCAGAGTAGCATATGGTTTGGCTTCAAATATTCAATCAATTATTATTGAAAAAAAGTATTTGATGCCTGGTTCAAAGAACGATATATTGCTTGTATTATCGGATACAGGTGCAGGGAAGATACAGTTATCCAAGCTTAAGGTTACTGCAAATCTTGATTCAAGCTATAATAAAAAAATTATAGAGTATAACGGCTTTAAGATCCAGTATGATGAATCAAATCCTGTGAATAGTAAAATAATAAAGTACCCATCAAATATAATGATTGATGGAATTCAAATGAATGCGGCGGATACTCCTGTTTTTGATGAGAGTGGAAGGGTAAAACAGGCACATTTTAACGCAATTCTCACAGGTCCTGTATATAAATATAATGGATGGCATAAATGCCAGAAGATATTTTCAACAAAACCTGAATCTTCTATTGATATTAATTTAAAAAGAGGATATGGAAACTCTTCATATGCAATGTTTAGTGATGTGGTTTTTGAACAGGCTAAATTTGATATATTCGATATGGGCCAGAACATATCAAGTGTACAGGCAATTGTAAACCAGGATCAATCATTGTCCATCACATCGGATGCAATTTTTAAGATTTTTGGGGAGCAGGAAGATTGCTCACTATCTATAAATATCAAGGACAGTCATATATATGTTAGTGCTTCGTCAAGATTTTTACTTGATGGATATCTCTCGGCAAGTAAAAAGATGACTGGATATAATAAGATTAGTGATATATCTTTAAGCGGTGGATTTAAATATGATATTTACAGGAAAAAGGTTACTGATGATTATGATATCAGGATAAATACCTTTGATGGAGCAAAAGTAAGGTTTGCAATCCCTAAATTTGGCGAATTATCATTTTCAGAGCTTACAATGGATGCAGCTACCATAACGGCAAAAAATTTAGGATTTACTTTTGCAGATGATTGTATTTTTGAAGGATTAAAGACATCACAGGATCAAAAATGCACTGTAGAATTTAAGAGCCTTACAATAAATAAGGAAGCCTCAAGTCTGAAAGATTTAATTAAGGCGTGTGAGTTGAAGGTAACATTAAAACAGGATGTTGAAGTTTTTGGAGGATTGAATATTAAAGCAGTAAATTCAAAAACGGGAAAGCAAACTGTTTTTACCGGTGGGGTTAAAGAAGGTAATTTTTCATTTATGTTTGATGGGACACTGGAGTTGCCTGATGATGCAAAAACACAAATAGAAACAAAATTTTGGGTAGATACTGATGGAAACTTCATGGTAGAAGCCAAAGGAGAACTTGAAAACGGTCTTATTATTAAAGGCATTAATTTAAGTGCAACTCCTGGAAGTAGTAAAGTTGGATTTAAATTTCAAAGTGCTGTTTATAAGGATAACGTTCTTGAGTCTCCAAGAAAATGTACATTTGAATTTGAAAATGTGGGTACCACTTTAAACATACCTGGTGCCGGAAATGTAATATTTACAATTAAAGAATTTGCACTAACAGATAATGGCATTGAGGACATCAAGGGCGGTATTGGCGGAAGTGTCAGCTTGTTTAATAACAATATGATAATTGATGCAGCCAAAGACGGAATAACCCTTGCTTATAATTCATCTGCCGGATGGACTGTTAAAGCAACAGATGTTATGGTGAAGTTTCCTAATATTGGAGATGGTGGAATGGAGAGTAAAGCCAGCTTTGATATGAACTCCATAACCGGTCTGGGAACTATAAAATGCACTGTGCCAAGCCTTACCCTTTTTAAGGAGTTTGTATCCATTACTACTCTAGCGGTTGATGTTTATAAGGCACCAGACACAGGTAAATATACCATGACCATATCTGCAGATAAGCTTATATGCAATGTGAAAAAAGTATTACCGTTGGAAAATGACACAACTATCGGTGCAGAAAATGTTTCCTTGACAGTGGCGGATTTAAGCAATCCTTCGGTAAGCCTAAACTTGGACAAGCTGGAGTACAATAGGCGGATTGAATTTAATATGGGACTAAAGGTTGCTGCAGAGGGAATAGCATTCTATTTTAATGACAAAAAAGTAGAGGTTGTTAAACCCACATTTACATTGCCAAAAGATATTCCAGGCATAAAATTCTATAAAGCTGCGGACATGAAAGAAGAATTTACAGATCCTGTTGTACAGGTGGATTATATTAGGGCTATCTTCGGTTCATCATGGGGATTTGAAGTTGGAGGTGCTAAATTACCAGGTGCTTGCGTATACAATCTTTTTAACATGAATATATGCAAGATTACTCTCGTGGACCTCTACGCAGGGTATAACTCCAATAAATTCAACATTAGCGTTAAGAGTGCATCAGTTACCGTTGCCAGCGGATATAGTGCAGAGCTTACTGATGTAAAAATAACCAATGATGATGTGTCAATAGGCGGAGGATCAATAACAATACCCGAGATTAATATAGGCGGAATCGGAATAAATAACCTTATGGCCACCTTTGGCACAGAAACTATAGGCGACAGGGATTACAGCATATTCGGCGGAGCATGCAGTATCACTATACCAGGCCTTGGAGCTATTGGCGGAAGTCTTAAGGTGCAAAATTACAGTGATAATTTCTTTGGACTTATAAAGGAAGCATCATTTGATATAAAAGACAGTAATGGTAAAAAGATTGGTACTAGGATAGAATTTAACAATCAGGATACGCTTGAAAAAATAGTATTATCTGCATCATGTGATAAAAGTGTTCCAAACATAACAATATCCTTAAACGGCACGAATATACCTCTTACTCATGCAGCCATAAGTACCGATACAAAAGAAGTGAACGAGGTAATAGAAGTTAACAATGAACTGGTTGATACCGGTAAAATTGGAGTATCGACACTACTTGGAATAGACTTGCCTCTTCTTGGGACAGCAGATCAGGGAAAGGGTAACTGGGTAATTGAAGTAAGATGCGAAGAAGCTGTTGATGTAGCATTTATTACAAAATTAAGTGACCCCGAACTTGTTATAAACAGTGCATCCTTTGATGGAGGAAATAACAAGCTCACTGTAACAGGCCAGGTTAAGCAGTATGCAGCCGGTGAACAGAATGTTACACTTCTTATGAAAAATGCTCCTAAAACAGATGGGGACAATGTAATGCCTGGTGAAAGAATTGTTGCCACAAGTAAAAACCTTCAGGATATGGATGGAATTAAGTCCATAACGATAGGCGGTGACGGCAAATTTACTGTTGTAATAGATACAACTATAATGAGAAGCGGAACATACAGCTTGTTGGCAGAATTGGATCGCAAAGTTGTTTTAAGCAAGGATGGAGATCTTTTTGAAACAGAAGGCGGATCTGAGGATTTTACAAGCGGTGAAGAGTATAAAGAAAACGGTACTATCAAGAAATTTGACATTATAAATAATACAATGCAGAAAGTACCAAAACCCGATGCATTTGCTACCTGTTACGGTACTGCACCGATATATATGTATAATCTTGATGTGAACTTCAAGAGCACTACAAAATCGGCAGATGGTTATATGATATTTGCAGACTGCTATGTTGGCGGAGTATATAAGGGAACAAGAAAAATCAATATCGGTAACATGACAAAAGCAAGAATAGGGCAATTCACAGAGTACCTATCGGTTACAAATGGGGAAGCATCATACAAGCCTACAATGCTTTCGGTCTATATTGTTCCGTATAAATACATTGATCAAAGCAAAGGATTTATATATGACTTTGGTGGCAAGCTTGGTTTTGAGACTATAAGCAATAATATTACATTAGGACCAGAGTCGGACAAGGTTGATGTATGGCTCCAAAGGTCAACAAGCAATATTCTTGCAAGTGTTACAAGCGGCATGGCATCACCAGTTGAGATACCAGTAGAAGGAAGCACCAAAGGTAAGATTATAATAAATACACTGGATAATACCTTGGACAAGTCTAAAATACTGGTTCAGGTAAAGAGCGTCACAAAAAGCAATGTTGATTTGGGTTCAAAAAGTCTGTTGGGAGATGCAATAAGCGTTAAGCTTGGAGATGATAGTGTAGATGCAGGTGATTACATAACACCTACTGCTGCAGGTGCATATAACTTTAATTTATCTCTATTTGCAAATGTAGACGCAGCACAGGCAAAGGCAATGGCAGATGCAAACACACCGTTGTCAGTGACATTAAGTGTATATAACTCAAGTAACCCAAGCAATTATAAAGAAATAACAATTCCTTGCAAGTTCACATTGCCGGCTTTGAGTTTAAAGAGCATAAATCAGGATACTTTCAGTTCGATGACTGGAGGAGTTTTAGATGTATACGGAACTCAGTTATTGAAGGGATGTATAGTTAAACTTGTTGATTCTGCAAATGTGGAACAGGCATTGGAAATAATTCCTGATGAAAGCGGCATTGGAAGAATTGCAGCCAAGATTCCGCAGGGTATTGCAGTTGGAGAATATACCCTTAAAGTTGTAGGACCTGTACTTGCGTCAGGGACTGTAAATACCCAGACATGGAGTGAAAAAATCAAGATAGTCAAGTCTGATTTTGAATGGGTAAAGGCAAGAGATACAGGTAAAATCAAGAAGGGTGCAACAGGAAAATTCTATGCAAGACTTGACTCCAAGACCGGATTTAAAGGAACAGCCGGAATCAAGGTTAAATCCAGTCCGGCAGGTTTTATAGTAAAGCTTAATAAAAGTCAGGTGGTAATGGATGAGGAAATTGAGGCTGTGATTACTGTGCCTTCTACTGCCGAAGATAAAGATTATAATATAGAGTTTGAAGCAGTAAGTATTGTGGACAGTGTTTATGAAAGTGCTTACAGCAATGTGGGAAGCTTTGTTGTTACTGTTACATCATCAGACATTGCATCGGATATTTCATCGGTATCAAATAAAAGGGTTTCGGTTGGTGATGTATTTGATATATACGGAGAAGGCTTTACATCCCAGACTACTGTAGAAATAACTACACCTTCAGGTATGGTAAAAACATTGAATATCGTGTCAAGGACTGAAAATAAATTAACCGTATCTGTACCTGACGGTTCTTTATCAGGTGATTTAAGAACCAGGAACGGTTCTATTTATTCACCAACATCAGTTCCATTTACAGTAGTGCCACCGGGAATTGTTCCTAATTTTGATACAGCTCCAATAAGTGTTATATTAGCACCTGGAGAATCTACTTATATCAATGTTAACAACAATGGAAAACCTGTATTGACTTCGTCGCAAACATATCTGGTTACTTCGGCTGATTCTCAGGGTAAGGTCAAGATTACTGTACCTGCATCAACAAAACCTGGAGAATACTATGCATACGCCAAAGTAATGTATCCAAACACCACCATAGAGAAGAAAATTGTTGTGTACGTAGTCGATAATGGAAACGCAGCAGAAGATCTATCCAGACAGGTAATTCTGTCAGGAAGGAACCTTTATATAAAAGTAAAGGGTGCAAATGTTTCCTCAATTCAGATTGCAAAACTTGAAGTTAATGGAACGTCCATAACCAGAACACCTGTAAAGGTAGGTGATGGATGGACTATTGATGTTGGGATGGTAAACAGTGGAACTATGGTGAAATACCAGTTCAATTATGTAATAACCGGAGCTTCATTTACAACACCGATCTATGAATACAAGGTAGAGTATCAAAATCCCGAAAATACAGATAGCTTGTATCAGGTTAAGCTGTTTGAAAAGGATAATAATGATGTATTACTCAAAGTTAATGTTATAAACCCATTTAAACCTGATACTATGAGTATTACTTATAAAAAGGGTAATGAAGCTGAAGTAAAGGTGCCTATGGTTAAAAACGGAGATAGTTGGGAAGTTAACCTAGGTAAATTAGTAGAGGACTCAAGGCTGATTTATAGTCTATCTTATGGTTCTGGAGTTGATACTGTTACTTCAACTAAAAAAGAGTTAAGTTATAAAACCAAGAACCCTGTCGAAAGTCAATTGGAATATTCATTTACAAGGGATAGTGCAACAGGAAGAGTAAAACTAAACCTTACAGGTATAAAGGTTGACAATAAAGATATCATACCTACAACAGTCAAGGTAACATTAAGCGATATTGCTGCTGTAACTTCAAAAACTTATGATATGGTTAAAAACGGAAATACCTACCAGGCTGACATAGGTGATATTAACAACACTACTAAGCTTAACATCAAGTATGAATATATTTATGAGGGTGAAAAATACAAAACTGCCTACAAGTCAGTTAAGTATAATGAATCAACTTATCCTGACAGCAATAATGGTTTTATGGCAGAATACTTTGATAGCAAGTATTTTTCAGAATCAAGGCTTTCAACTGTGGATCCGGTTGTTGATTTCGATTTTACAACCAAAGGACCGGCAGGTGGATTGGTTAACAATTCTACTTATTCAATGAGATGGTCCGGCAAGCTCCAGGCAAGATACTCTGAGGAGCATACATTCTACCTTACAGTACCGAGCGGAAAGGCAACCCTTTGGGTTGACGGCAAGTTGATAGCTGAAGGTAAGGGTGCTTTAAGCGGAAAATGCACGCTTACAGCAGGAAAACCTGCCGACATAATTGTTGAGTATGCAGCTGACGGAAGCGGTGCCATAAAGCTTGAGTGGCAGAGTGCAAGCCAGCTGAGGGAAGTTGTTCCCCAGGCAAGGGTTATAGCTGTTGTATCAAGTAAGCCGGGATCAACTAATTTTGCACCATTTGCTACTCAAGTCGCTTATGATATGATAGCGATTGGATGGAATACACCAAATGTTACAGGAGTTTCCTACTATGAGGTTTATGAAGGAACAACCTTGATAAGTACATTATGGGGTATAAAGAACTATACAAGAACAGGACTTGTTCCTGACAAGGATTATACCTACCAGATTAAGGCGTATAATTCCTCAAAAACTCTTCTTGCAACAAGTGCAAGCATTGTTGTAAGGACCGAAAGAGCTCCTATGGACCTGGCTTTAAATAAACCAATAACTGCAAGCTCAACTTTTGACACTCTTAATGCAACAAAATTTGCCGTTGATGGAGACTCCAGCACCAAATGGACTTCTATGCATGGTGATAACCAGTGGGTCAGGGTTGATCTCGGAAGGGAATATGAAATCGCAAAGGTACGGCTTAACTGGAGAGAGGATTATCATGCCAAGTACTACAAGATACAAGTATCAAATGACGATATGGCATGGAGAGATGTGTATTCAACAATATCCGGAGATGGTGGAATTGATGAAATAAGGCTCTCATCGGTTAAGGCAAGGTATGTAAGAATGAAAGCCACACTAAGAGGTATAAATTCAAATCCTTATTCATTATGGGATTTCAATGTATACGGTTACGGATATTCATCAATTAAGACTATGTTCTACAACCAGATTATTGATGCACAGAACAATAATATTACACCTACATTCAAGATAATCAATACTGGTACAGAAAATGTTGACCTAAATACATTAAAGCTTCGCTACTATTATACGGTAGATAAGGATGTGCCGCAGAAATTCACCTGCGATTGGACACCTATAAGCCCACATGTCACAGGAACCTTTGTTAAGATGGGTTCACCTAAGGATAAGGCGGATTATTACCTTGAGATAGGATTCCAGACAACTACTCCAATACTTAAACCGGGTGAGAATGTTGAAGTAAAGGCCAGATTCAATCGAGAAGACTGGACTTTCTACACCCAGACAAATGATTATTCATTTGACGGTGTAAGTAAAGACTATGTTGACAGCAATAAAATAACTGTATACCAGTCGGGTAACCTTATACAGGGGGTTGAGCCCTCATCTCAGCTTGCCAATATGAGCTTTGACAGCAATACTTCGGGATGGAATTGTTTTGCTAGTTCTGCTGCAGGTGCATCTGTAGAATGGACTAGGGATACGGTAAATTTCGATACTGCCCCGGCAGGATTTGCTGTAAAATGCATAACCAAAGGGACAAAGGATGACAGCATACAGGTATATACAAATACTTCAATTGAGAAAGGGAAGTATTACAATCTTACATTCAAAGCAAAAGCTACATCAGTATTTACAATTCCCAGAATTGCTTTGATAAAAAATGTATCTCCCTATACATTCTATGCTGTAGCTAAGAATGCACAAGTGACAACCGGCTGGAAGACCTATTCCTATACTTTCAAAATCAATACGACAGAACCCAATGCTAGAATCAACTTATTAATTGGTAATGCAATACCGAATGGTGCAACTTTGTATCTTGATACATTTAGCTTTACTGAGGTCAGTGCACCGGCAGAACTAGTTGCAAATACATCATTGACATACGATGCGGCAAACTGGATAGTTTGGTCGGCAACAACAAGCGGTGCAGTCGCCACTGGAGCAAGGGATACAGTAAACTTCGACACACAGCCGGCAGGCTACAAGGTAAACTGTGTGACAAAGGGAACAGGTACTTCCCAGATACAATTAATGATAAATGGTATTAATGTTGAGGATGGAAAAACCTATAATCTTACATTCAGGGCAAAGGCATCACATGCATTTAATATCCCATACTTCAAGTTAATAAAAAACAATACTCCTTATACAAACTATTCCAGTACAGTAAACAATATAGCTATTACAACTGCCTGGAAGAACTACCATTATGTACTTACTGCTACAGGATCTGATCCTGCTGCCCGCTTGAATTTTGAGATGGGAAATGCCTTACCTGACGGTGCTCAATTTTATATTGATACTGTAAGTTTCAAAGAGGCTATAGTCAATGAAATTACCGAATCAATGTCAAATCCGTCATTTAATGACAACACTTCAGATTGGGCGATATACTATGATGCCAAAAAAGGTGCATCAGGTACCATTGCAAGGGATACAGTAAATTATGATACCCAACCGGCAGGGCTTAAGGTCCACTGTACAACAAAGGGTACGGAAATAGGAGCTATGCATGTTAATGCCATGGGGGTCAGGATTGAAGCAGGCAAAACATATAGACTTACTTTCAGGGCAAAAGCCACAACTGCTTTTAATATTCCACGAATGGTATTGATAAGAAGGACTGTTCCAAATAATGTATATAGTGTTGTAAATCCTATAAACAGCAGTAATATTGCAGTGACTACAGCATGGCAGACATATACATATACATTTACTGCAAATGTTACAGATCCGGACAGCAGGCTGTTATTCTACCTGGGAAATGCAATACCGGATAACAGTGATCTCTTTATGGATACAATCAGTATAAAAGAAGTGCAGTAATAACTTAATATTCATGAGATTAAAACAGCCGTATATTTTCGGAAATGATATAAAAAGTTACTGATTCATCAGCAACATTTTATAATTGCCTACCATATATAATTATGGTATAATGAATGCAATTATAAATAGTAAAATTATTTCCGGTTGGCGGATTTATCCGTTTCAAGAATTCGGCTTTTAGGGTGGAGAGCTTATAACTTAAGTTTTCCATCCTTTTTCATGCTTAAAAATACTGACTCCATAATAATTGGAGAAATTAATATATATAATATGAAAAACAAGTGAAGTATCGCATTGCTGGATTAAAAATGATTTATTACAACAAATTGAGAGGGGTATGATAATGGATAGCCAGGTAATTATTTCAGCAGTAATTTTTATTGCTGCATATGCACTAATTGTATGGGATAAGTTTGATAGGACAGTTATAGCTTTAAGCGGTGCCGTTTTGATGATTCTTTTTAGGATTATAACCCAGGAAACTGCATTCATGGAGATTGATTACAATACACTAGGACTATTAATCAGCATGATGATAATCATTATGATAATGAAGAGAACCGGTGTATTTGAATATCTTGCGGTTAAGGTCGCAAAAATATCAAAGGGTGAGCCTGTAAAAATTATTGTACTTCTATCCATAATAACAGGCATTTTATCGGCACTATTGGACAACGTCACAACAGTTTTGTTAATACTTCCTGTTACGCTTAGCATTGCAAAGGATTTACACATAAATCCGGTACCTTTTATCATAGCAGAAATTTTTTCTTCAAATATTGGCGGTACAGCTACACTTATCGGTGATCCGCCAAATATAATGATAGGAAGTTCGGTTAAGATAAGCTTTATGGATTTTATTTTAAATGATGCTCCAATTGCCATTCCTCTTCTTTTTGTAACCACATATTTATTTGTTTTGATATATAGAAAGAAATTAAAAACAACCCAAGAGGCAAAAGACAAGATTTTGGCTATGGATGAGTATAAATGCATAAAAAATCACAAACTTTTAATAAAAAGTTTGATTGTACTAGGGCTGACAATTATAGGATTCCTGCTTCATGGAGTACTGCACTTTGAATCAGCTACAATTGCAATCACCGGTGCTGTAGCCTTGCTTTTGATATCAGGACTTAAGCCTGAGAAAATTCTACACGAGGTAGAATGGAAAACCATATTCTTCTTTGTAGGCTTATTTATTATGGTAGGGGGTATAAAAGAGGCAGGTATTATTAAAATGCTGGCTCAGGGAGTGTTGGACATTACAAATGGGGATCTTGTTCTAATGAGCCTTGCTATTCTGTGGGTATCTGCTATTGCATCAGCTTTCATTGATAATATACCTTTTGTAGCTACCATGATACCTATGATTAAGGATATGGGAGCAATGTCAGGTATGGAACTTATGCCCATTTGGTGGGCACTTTCCCTTGGAGCTTGTTTAGGAGGTAATGGGACTATTATTGGAGCAAGTGCTAATGTTGTTGCAACGGGTATAGCAGATGAACACGGGCACAAGATAACATTCGGTGGTTATTTTAAAGTTGCTTTCCCATTGATGCTTTTTACACTGCTGATAGCAACTGGATACATTTATTTCAGATATTTATTAATATGATTACAAAGTTAAAATTTATATATTACTAATACCATGAATGAAAAGTTACTTCCGCTTTTTACGCGAGTGTTGATGAGTTAAGTCAACACTCGCGTAAAAAGCGGAAGTTATTTTTTTGATCATTGACTTAGCTCTATAGCACATAAAAATTCATAGATAGGTTTTAGGCTTGTGAAACCGTTCTTCAAAACATCCGGTAATTCTTGTGAAAATGCTAGCTTAAAATCATTTTGTGCACATTCAAAGAATATGTTTTTTCTGTCAAGCCATGACTTAAGGTTTTCTGGCTGGTCTGGGAATTTGCTTCTTTTGTACATTTCGCCGCCAATAACAAACGTATCTTGGGATTCGTAGCATTTCAAGGCATTTAAAAATGCGGGGTGGCCGCTTAGTATCATTTCACGCATATTAGCCATTGAGGCTGCCTGGGCACCATAATATCCTACACCGTAGCTTGAACCTCGTTGGCTTATTTCAAACCAAAAGCAAGGGGATGAAGACATCTGGGATTTATCACGCAGGAAAACCAGCCATGCATTATCTCTATACAGAGTCTTATCCTTTGAAAAACGGGTATCTCTCCGTACCCTGGATATTAATTTGGAAGGAATGGTTATGATCTTGCTGTCAATTTCAGTCATTGAAGGAGCGAGTTCTGTTATAAGCTGAACGAATGGGTTGTAAACATATTGTTTGTAGACATCTTTATGATCTTCATACCAAGTTTTACTATTGTTAAATTTATTTTCTAAAAGAAATTTTAATCCATCGATTGAAAAACCTTTAAAACTCATTTTGTGCCCTCCGAATATGTTATTTTAATATTATTATTTTGACAGATAGTCAATGTTATATCAAGTATGCTTTTTGAGTTATACAGGGTTTACTATGCGAGACCTCATTGTTGGCTTGCCAAAGAAATAAGTAATAAAAAGGAACAGGCTTTAGCTAAAAGTAGTTTGTAAATATACAGTGAAATATAATCAGATTAAATTATAATCAGTGCAAAGTAAATTAAATTCATCCAAATTCAATTGTGCGTTGACAAAATTAATATGTGGTAATAGAATTAAGTATGAGAAATATTATATTTGTGATTTCATGAATTATTGTAATAAAACTAATGAAAACTATTAGTACTATCTAAAGGAGGTAATTATGTCGGATTATAAAATAGCAGATTTAAATTTGTGGGAATGGGGAAGAAAAGAAATTGAAATTGCGGAAAAGGAAATGCCTGGACTTATGGCAATTAGAGAAAAATATGCTTCTGAGCAGCCATTAAAAGGTGTTAGAATTTCCGGTTCTTTGCATATGACTATACAAACAGCGGTTCTTATTGAAACTCTTGTTGCCCTTGGAGCTAATGTGAGATGGGCAAGTTGTAATATATTCTCAACCCAGGATCATGCAGCAGCTGCAATAGCTAAAGCAGGTGTTCCGGTGTTTGCATGGAAGGGTGAGAGCCTAGAAGAATACTGGTGGTGTACAGAACAGGCACTTACATTCCCTGGTGGACTTGGTCCCCAACTTATCGTTGATGATGGTGGAGATGCAACTTTGTTTATACACAGAGGGTATAAGGCAGAAAATGATGCATCAATTTTAGATGAGGTTACAGATAATGAAGAGCTTATGATCATTAATAGCCTGCTTAAGGAAGGTCTTAAAAGAGACAACCAAAGATGGCACAATGTAGTTAAAGAGTGGAAGGGTGTTTCCGAGGAAACCACTACAGGCGTTCACAGGCTATATCAAATGGTTGAAAGAGGAGAACTTCTGGTTCCAGCCATTAATGTTAATGATTCTGTCACCAAGTCAAAATTTGATAACCTATATGGCTGCAGAGAGTCATTGGTTGATGGAATAAAAAGAGCTACAGATGTAATGGTAGCTGGAAAAGTTGCTGTTGTTTGCGGTTATGGAGATGTTGGAAAGGGTTCTGCACAATCTCTGCAAGGTCTTGGGGCAAGGGTAATTGTAACAGAAGTAGACCCGATTTGTGCATTGCAGGCTGCTATGGCAGGTTATGAAGTTAAAACCGTTGAAGATACTCTTGGTATTGCTGATATCTATGTAACCACAACCGGTAACAGAGATATAATAACCATAGATCATATGAAGAAAATGAAAGACCAGGCTATTGTCTGTAATATAGGTCATTTTGACAATGAGATTCAAATGAATAAGCTTAATAATTATAAAGGCATAAAAAAAGTTAACATAAAGCCTCAGGTTGACAAGTATATATTCCCGGAAGGGCATGAAATATTTATATTAGCTGAAGGAAGACTTGTAAATCTTGGGTGTGCTACAGGTCACCCATCCTTTGTAATGTCAAACAGCTTCTCAAATCAGACTCTTGCTCAAATTGATCTGTGGAAGAACAGAGATAAATATGAGAAAAAAGTTTACATTTTGCCTAAACAGCTTGATGAAGAGGTTGCAAGACTTCACCTTGAAAAAATAGGTGCAAAGCTAACCAAGCTTAGTAAAGAACAGGCTGATTATATCGGGGTTCCTGTTGAAGGCCCATATAAGCCGGATCACTATAAGTATTAACATGTAATAACTTTTCTTATTGATGTAAAACATATATATAGTCTTAACTTGTCAAGAACTGACATCGTTTTTTAATGGTGTCAGTTCTTTTTTACAATAATGATCCTGTGATATTATTGGCAAAAAAATATTATTATACTATTTACAATAGTGTGTACCATACAGTATAATATAAATAGGAGGTGAGCCTATGGAAGAAAATAAGCAAGATGACTTATTTGACAGCCTATTACTGGAACTTAGGCGAGGTACAATTATTCTTAGCGTATTAAGTCAATTGAAACTTCCTCAATATGGGTATTCACTGGTTGTGCTTCTGGAAGAGAAGGGAATACCTGTAGAAGCAGGTACTCTATATCCACTACTTAGAAGGCTGGAAAAACAAAATCTACTGGAAAGCAATTGGGATGTAGATGCGGCAAAACCGAGAAAGTACTATCAGCTGAGCGATTATGGAAGGCAAATATATGATAAGCTATGCGGCCAATGGTTTGAAATGGTTAAGAAAATGGATAACCTTTTAATGGATTGAGGAGGGAAAATTTATGGATTTGGTAAATCGATATGTTTATGCTGTTACCAGAAGTTTACCGGAGAAACAGAGAGCAGATATTGAGAAGGAACTTAGAACACTTATAGATGATATGATTGAAGAGAATGATGAACCTGCATCATATGAGAGCAAGGCTCAAAAAGCACTTTTAGAATTAGGAGATCCGGAAATACTTGCAGATAATTACAGGGGCTCTAAGCGTTATCTTATAGGACCACAGTTTTATGATAAATATATCCTCATATTAAAGATTGTACTTGTCGCAGTATTTGCAGGGGTTACTATAGCTATTGCGGCAGAAGGCTTTTTTACAAAGGGAAAAAATGAGCTTGATATAGTAAAGGACTATTTGGGTGCATTGTTTTCAGGGGGATTGCAGGCCTTTGCCTGGACCACCATATCGTTTATGATAGCAGAAAGAGCTTATATGAATACTGCTGATAAGGGCAAAGTAGAAAAGGATTTCATGGAAAAAAGCGTGTGGAGTCTGTCACAATTACCTGTTATTCCGGAGAAAAAAGCATTAATACCTATACATGAACCTGTCATTTCAATTATCTTTAGTACAATATTTTTAATTCTGCTCTATAGTACTCCAAAGGTTTTTTCTGCATATATCACTTTTGAGAGTAATACGGTAGTGATACCGGTGTTTAACCAACAAGCGATGCAAGGATTCAGAATATTACTTATTTCCATACTTTTATTACTAGTTCTTAAAGAAGTTTTAAAACTCTATAGCAGAAGATGGAATCAAAAACTCTCGGTTGCTGTAGCTGTAATAAGTGGTATTTCAACCATCTTGACACTATATATATTTACCGATGCTAGTGTTTGGAATCCTGATTTTCCAGGCGAAATTATGAAGCATATGAAATTGACATTTGATTTTATCGATCCTTGGGCTAAAATAAAATCCGGATTTATTGCACTTATTGTTATAACCGGTGTTATAGATATCATAACTGCCCTTTATAAAGGGATAAGGTATAATGTTATAAAATAATTGCTTAATTATGAGCAAAAAAGGGCTGTTACAAAATGCATCCTACCAATCTATATTGTGCTTAACCTTTTTAAGTAGGCACAATATAGATTGGCAGGATATTGTTTTGTAACAGTCCTTTTCAATATTGAACAAAAGCAACTTTAAATTCTAATCTCCTACCATATTAAAATTTTTGCTAGGACAAAAACATCTACCATATTAATGACACCATCTGAATTGGGATCATATTGTATGTTATAGGTTTTATCCCCATTTTTGCTATTAAATATTTTCCCGATTTGTACCACATCTTGCATGTTGATAACATTATCTCCGTTGATATCACCCTGGTAAACAACAATAGGGGAATCTGAGGTAGATACATGAACATCTCCGTCATTAATAACAACATTGGGAATTATTTTTGCAAGACTTGTATTTCCAGATATCTTTAGTGTATATATGCCATTTGGGACTTTTTCAAATATAAAGCTTCCATCCATATTTGTTGTCGTTATATTATCCAAACCAACCAGATCTACATTATAATCCCACAATGTGCTTGCAGGATAATCTTTAGTAGGATTGGAATTTGTTGAGATATATCCAATAATCTTATTAGTACCGGACAAAGGATTATACTTTAGTTGGTCACTATTTAGACGATACTTTATCTTAAGAGGACCCATGTACAGGTTTAATTCAGTAGATGCAGTGAAAGGCCTATCGTTAGGTGCATAAGTAAATTGAGTAGATGTGGTTTGGTCAAAGTTGTTGTTTTCATCACGTTTTAACTCTTGTTCATTATAAGCACCGTCTCCATATGTTGAAACAGTAATTTTATCTATTTTCAGATCAGGTTTTATATCAGAATATTGACCTGCAATATGTAAATATACAACACCATATTTATTATCTTTAACACAGGATGACCAATCAGCTTTCGTAAGCTTTCCCTGATAGTATTGCAGAGTGGAATACATTGGTGGACTATCTAAGGTTATGCTTGTTTTCAAACTTGGGTTATTGGGATCTGCTGCAGTTAAAGTTACACTAAAGAATTCAGGACCTGGAGAAAATAAGTTTGGGGCATTTAGCGTGAGTTTATAGTCGAATTGCTTTGAATCATTAACAGATAAATTAAATTTTTGGTCTCCTATTTGTACCGATATGGTGTTTGAATCAGTATTACCAGTTACATGTAGGTAAAACATTTCAAAATTATTATTATCCCATGATGTATCCCATTCGGTCTTACTAATTGTAAGCTGTGGCAAAGCTGCATTTGAATCATCTAAAGCATCTAAAGCATAAGCAGCCTTCGTGATACTTAGTGCCAGCATTATAGATGAAAGGGTTATTAGTACTAAGATATACTTTTTCATGAATTTTTCCCCCTGTTTATTTAAAAAAATGAAGTGTTTACATAAATTATATAATACAGTATTATTTTAGTCAATTATGGTTTACGAAATGCAGATTATTACATTGGAATGGTTTAAAATAACTATTTATTAAAGCTACTTTATTACAAATTTATTAATTTTATGTTATTCTGATTGCTTTGCTTTTATAGTCATGACAAAATAGTGGATAAGACATAAAAAACTTATTCAATGTATATTAGAGGAAACTCACATGGTGAATTTTTACGCTTTACATAAAAAACAATACCCCACACACGCTCTGTATTTATGCTGCCTTATTGCAGTTTTGATCATAAAGCTGTTTTATAGAACAGCAGATAGCTCTTCACTGCAGTTTATATTGGCTCCTGTCACAAAGCTTGTGGAAGTATTTACAGGTACACATTACCAGTTTGTACCTGAAAGAGGATATTTGAGCTCTGATCTTACTGTTGAAATTGGTCCAGGCTGTGCAGGGATTAACTTTTTAGTCATATCGTTTTGTACTTTTGTATTTTCATTTATTAAGCAAATTAGAAGCACGTTAAATAAAATAATAGCTGCATCGTCATTTTTAATATTTTCATACATAATTACTATAATTGTTAATACCTTTAGAATAGTGACAGCAATTAATTTTTCGGGTTATAACGATACATATATGGGACTCGATAAGGAGTTTTTCCATAAGATTGTGGGATCGCTGGTATATTTCTTTTTCCTTGTATTGTGCTATATAGCCGTATCAAAGCTTATGACATTTATAACGACCAGGAATTCTATAGAAGGGATGAATCAAAATGAAAAATATACTTAAGCCTTACTGGCTATTAGTGAGCGTTTCACTGCCTCAACTGCTGATATTTGTTATAATGGGGTGGATATTTAATATTATCAATTCTCAATTGAGTGAGGAAAGCATAAAACTTTGGACTTTATTTGGTGCATTGCTCGGAGTATTCTATATTTCTTATACTGTATATGGAATTATCAGATTGTTATCAAAGAAGGATTTACATTTAAAAACAGGAATTATTATGTTTTTAACTTACATACCGTATCTATATCTTTATACCATGTTCAGTAATAAAATAATTCCTTCCAGTATCCCGGACTGGATGCTATTTGGAATTTCACCAAATATGCTTATTGTCGCACTTGTCATGCCTTCTATGGTAGTGGCAATGCTAATTTGTGTATTTTGGCTTACTCCGTTTAAGTTTGGCATGCTGTTCAATAAAAAAAACCTGCCGATTTTAGTTGTGCCTGCTTTCTGGTTTGTATTTTTTACAGCTTTAGTACCTCTATTGCATGCTCCTTTTAGGTCAGATTACGATCACTTTACTGCAATGGCATTTGTAATTGGAACTGTTGTATTTTTGTTTATAATTGTAAAGCTGATTTATAATCTGCTGTCTAAGAGGCCGGAAATATGGAAGAAAGTTGTTATTCCCCTTGTAACATTAGGGCCTTTATTTGGACTTACACTAAATAATGAGTTCAACATTTTTGGGGATTTCTCAAATGGTTATTTTTATATCCTTGCAATATTTACAGGGGTATTGCTTGTTTTACCATCTAGCAGTAATAAGTATATTAGAGCCTTATTGTATATTATGAAAAGCATTACTTTTACTTTTTCTGCCTACTTTTTTATGATTTTTCTACCGTACCTGCCATTTTCATTGCTGGGATTATTGTTATGCGGACTTGGAATTCTTTTGCTCATACCTGTTGCACAGGCTTTTGTGCATGTCAGGTCACTGTGGGATGACTTTAAATTTCTGGCACAGCATTTTAATAAAACCATCCTTTTGATAGTTTTTATTTGCGGTGCTTCATTAATTCCTGCTCTTATAACAGTTACCTTTAATAATGATAAAGGTCAGATAGACAGAGCCTTGAAATTTATTTATCAACAGAATTTATCAGTTGAAAACGAGATTAAGATTGATACCAAGGCACTTACCCGGTCGCTTGACTTCTTAAGGGAAAACAAGGCATCCACTAATAGAAGTGGAAATGTATTCTCTAATTATAGAACACCTCTGATTTCTGCATATTATAACTGGTATGTACTTGAAAACCTTACATTGTCGGAAGACAAAATTAAAGCAATTGAAAGAATATTTTTAGGGAAAAAGCACCAGAATAACTCGGAAGGTATGATGCTCCAGAATGATACAGGCCGGGTTCAAACAGTTTTTGTCGACAAGCATAATGTGGAGACGGTGTTTGCTGCAAAAGATAAATTCTATAGAAGTTGGGTTCATCTAGAGCTCAAAAATTCCAATTCTTCCGAAGCTTTTAATGCACAGTTTAGAAGTACATTTGATCTTCCAGAAGATTGCTTTATAACAAACTATTATCTTTATGTAAACAACAATAAGAAATATGGTATGATTGCGGATAAAAGGGCTGCAAACTGGATTTATGACCAAATAGTGACTATCAGAAGGGATCCGGGAATTCTTTCATATATTGATAACAATACGATAGAATTCAAGGTATTCCCATTTAATATAAATGAAAGCAGAAGTACAGGCTTTGAGGTTATTCATAAGAAACCCATTGAGCTAAATATCGAAGGACAGAAAATAAAACTTGGAAGTACATCAAATGAGGGCGGAAGTGTATCGGATGAAGGCAGCGGCTCGGCAATAGATATTATTGACGGTGCTACTATTGTGCCTTATGAAGCTAAAAAAGAGCTTATAAAAGCTACAAGATCTCCTTTTTATCACTTTGTAATTGATAGATCCCTAGATAGCAAGGGAAAAGGGCAGGAGTTGGTAGAATGTGTTCAAAATTATATCAAAAAGAACAATTTGGACTACAAAAATATTAGTATTTCTGCACTGAACTACAATCTTAAAAAGCTTTCGGCAGACGGAGATTGGCAGTCAGGATATAATAAGCTTCAGGCTGAAGGTGGACTATATCTTGATAATGCACTAAAGAGCATTTATTTTGAAAATTATAGCTCCAAGTCACATAATTACCCGGCTGTAATATTTGTTTCAAATAATATAAGCCAATATTCATTAACCGGAAATTATGATGCTTTAAAATATTTGCTGCCTGATGTAAAGTCCTTTTATAGTCTGACACCTGATGGCAAGCTTTTCAGTCACGCACTTGATAAAAAGGCAGTTACTCTTGATATGCCTGCAGGTGCAATTGTTCCTGATGAAGTAATACCATGGCCAGGCATTGATGATATAAAAGCATACTTAAGTGCCGATAATTCCACGTCCATAGTGCTTAATAAGAGTGACTATGAGATCAATATGGATAAGGCCAGTTCGTATTCATTAGGAACTGGATTTATGCTGAAAGCTGCAGCTGCCAGCATGTTCCTGCATCCCGAAAAGACCGCCGATAAAACACTGGAAATAGTAAAAGCCAGTATCAAATCCGGGTTTATGTCTCCATTGACTTCATATATAGTGCTGGAAAACAAAGCACAGGAAAAGGTTCTCTTAGAAAAGCAGAAACAGATTCTTTCAACGAAAAAGAGCCTGGATGTTGGCGAGCCAACCCAGATGTCAGAGCCTTCACTTGTGGTAATTGCTATAATCGCAGCAGCATTTGTTTTGGTAGTGAGGTATAGAAGGAGAGTAAAAGGAATGGTATAATTATATTAACCAATTATGAAAGGATGTATTTCATATGGCTGTATTACTATTACACAAAATCATGCAAATACCAAAATTCATATATGTATTTATTAAAATGGCGGTGCATTTGTTGTGTTCGGTAATAGATTGTGCTAGCCATGTGTTATTTACAAAAAAACATTTACTGCCTTCTGAAATTAGTGAAACGGTAAGGTTTAAACCGTTTGATTTTTTGCTTGCTTTAAGTATTATACTACTATCTATATCTTCCGGCACATCGCCGTATTTATTTCTAATATTGGAAATAGTCTTTACGCTTAATATACTAATAATCATTCTTTTTCAAAGGATCAAGGTTCCAAATAGTCTTATTTGATTTAAATGGAATTTGAATATGGATTAAAAGTGCTAACAGAGTGAGTTATCACTTTTAATCTATTAACAAGCTGCGATAATAAACTTATTATTGTCTGTTATAGGCATTTTGCCTATCAGAGGCGTTTTTTTCATGTGCTTAAATATGTTTATCGCAGAACTAAAGTACTTTTAGCCAAATCAAATATGACTATTGGGAGGGCCATTTATGATAAAGGTAATTAAACATTTAAAGCAGCTTCCAGCTAGATGGAATAACAAAGAGCTTGAAGCTGAAATAAATCATTTTAAACAATTGGTTGAGAAGATAAAAGAAGTTAATTTAGAAAACGAAGAAGACAGTAAGCTTGTGGAAATGTCAAAAAGACTTGTATCACTGGCACAAAGAGGCATATCAGAGGATGAGCTTTTGGTGCAATCATTTTCTTTGGTAAAAGAAGCAGCTAAAAGGAAATTAGGCATTGAACCTTTTGATGTACAGATTTTAGCAGGCATTGCCATGCATAAGGGTAAACTTGCACAGATGCAGACAGGGGAAGGCAAGACTTTGGCAGCAGTGTTTCCTGCATATTTAAATGCATTAACGGGTAAAGGTGTTCATATATTTACTGCAAATGATTATTTAGCAAAAAGGGATGCAGGTTGGATGGGGCCGGTATTTGCTTTTTTAGGCATTAGGTCAGGGTTTATTAACGAAGGAATGAGTAGGGAAGATAGGAAAAAAGCTTATGCCGCCGATATCACATATGTTACTGCCAAAGAGGCTGGGTTTGATTATTTGAGGGATTCACTTTGTTATGAGGATGATGAGCTTACCCAGAAAGGCTTTGGTACGGCTATAGTGGATGAAGCGGATTTTATATTGATTGATGAAGCCCGCATTCCTCTGGTAATTGCTGAAAATGAACCTGTCAAAAAGAGCATATCGGATAAAATATCAAAAATAGTTGATGTTTTGGTGCTTGGAGCAGATTATAATACAGATGAGAGCTTTAGAAATGTCTATCTTACAGATAATGGAACCGACAAGTTGGAGGAGCTTTTAGAGTGTGGCAATTTATACTCTGAAGAGAATTATGAACTGCTGCTTGAGATTAACTGTGCACTTCATGCAAGAGCACTGTTAAGGCGGGATGTAGACTATATTGTTAAGGATGGAAAGCTTAAGCTTGTTGATGGGTTTACTGGGCGGATAGCAGATAAAAGGGTATGGCCCGACGGTCTCCAGGCTGCAATTGAATCAAAGGAAGGGTTAAGCAGTTTTCAGGAAGGCAGAATATTAAGCACAATCACCATGCAGCACTTTATAAAGTCTTATGCTAAAATATGTGGCATGACGGCGACTGCCGCTGCATCATCAGCGGAATTTAAAGAGTTTTATGATCTTGATGTTGTAGTTATTCCACCCAACAAGCCTTGCAAAAGGATAGATCATGAGGATATTTTATTTGCCGGCAATTCAGCAAAATTCCATGCTATTATTTCGGAAATAAAAAGTGTACATGCTTCAGGTCGACCTATACTTATAGGGACGGCCAGCATTGAGGAGTCGCAGAGGCTCTCTGATGCATTAAGAGAAGATGGAATCTATTGTAATGTCCTTAATGCAAAAAATCATGAGCAAGAGGCAGAGATTATTGCACAGGCAGGATGCATAGGTGCTGTTACAGTTTCAACAAACATGGCAGGACGTGGTACCGATATACGCCTTGGTGGTGCTGATGAAGCAGAGAGGGATAAGGTCGTGGCCTTAGGAGGATTGTATGTTATTGGCACCAATAAACATGAAAGCCGCAGAATTGATAGTCAGTTGAGAGGACGTTCAGGAAGGCAGGGAGATCCGGGGTCATCCAGATTTTTTATAAGCCTTGAGGACGAATTGATCAAAAAGTATGGGAGCAAAAGTCTAAATGCTGCGGCTATATATTTGAAAGGTCAGAAGGGACCAATAGATGATGCATTCCATAAGCGTTTGGTGGAAAAGGCACAGAGGGCGGCAGAAGGCCAGAATGAAGATATGAGGTTTCTCTTATGGAGATATTCAAATATTATTGAGAATCAGCGAAAGATATTTTATAATTGGCGTCAAGCAGTCTTAAGGGGAGCATCCGAATTTGTCAAGTGGACTTTCGAGGCTCTCAAAGAGTACAATAATGCCCAAAAGTATGTGAGTATAGATGTTTTGATGAAAATAGAAAAATATATCATGCTTTTCCATATGGATCGCTTGTGGGCAGAATACATTTACCAAACAAATTATATCAGGGAGGGAATACACCTTGTCAATATCAGCGGTTTGAACCCTTTAGAGGAGTTTGTAAGAAGCATACAGGCTTCTTTTGATGAGCTAATGCTTGAAGTTTATGAAGAAGCTCAAAATACATTTAGATCGAATGATTTTTCCAGTGGTGATATTGACTTGGATAAAGCGGGAATCAAGGCACCTTCATCAACGTGGACATACCAAATAACTGATAATCCTTTTTCAGATGATTTAGGGATGCTTTTAGCAAGTAACCGGAATATAGGCTTTACTCCTGGGATTTTACTTCTATGGCCCATAGTGCTTTTTGGAATCATCTATACCAGGATTAAAAAGAGTAATAAGGCAAATGAAATGGTATAATGTATAATACTTTACTTAAAAAAGGATAACGAGCTGTAAGCCTTACAGTCCGTTATCCTTTTTTAAGTTTGTTACCGCTATCCTATACTTTTACCAAAACTCTTGAATTTTTATTTATATCAGTACTGCATTTTTCCAGGAATGCCCTGATGTTTGCTTCCTCTTTTCTGCGGTCTACATACAGTCTTCCTAACCTGTCGCATAGGCCAAGCAAGGCCACTTCGGTAATATCTGCCTGTCTTTTCATTGTTTCAACATCAGCAAAAGGCATATTGTTAACTACAAATAGGATTTGCATATGCCATCTTACAAGCATGGTTACTTTTCTTATGAATGCGTCATCCTCAGAAAATTCCATTAGGAATTTCCTTGCAAGCTCTGCACCTATTTTGTCATGATCGTAGGATGTTATTCTTCCATTCCTATATTTTGTTGCATCGGGTTTTCCTATATCATGAAGTAAAGCTGCCCACATAAAGGCTTTTTTACTGTTGCTTTCACTTCTTAATCTAGCTGCCTCGTCGACAACCATCATAGTATGATTCCATACATTACCTTCAGGATGGTGTTTAGGCGACTGGTTGGCTTTCTTTAGGTTGTTCAACAACTTAAAAGGGTATTGGTCAAATAATTGTGTTTCTGAAATCTCATTAAAATATAAAGATGGCCGTTCATCACCTAATAGATGTATATGAATTTGATGAAATATATCATGTGGCTTCATGACTTTTCATCTACCTTTTTATTCCCATACTTGGCTTTGCCTTGAATTTCCGGAACAGGTGCTACATCATTTTTAGGTATATGCATCTTTTGAGTGTTTTCAGTTCCATGTGGTTCTCTCGGATCGGGTCTTCGCATTCCGGCTTTGGCCATTTAATTCACTCCCCTTTTTATTTGCTTTTGCTTAATTTATACATCATTATTCTTAATGGATTTTTTCTTGGCATTCCTATTTTGATTCTGGTTTTCAGCGGTTATCGGAGTCTGCCCATTGGATTTTTCAGCCCTTGCTTTTTTATTATCCGGCTGACTGTCTTTTGGCATATAAATCACCTCATTAAATATGTTTCCTTCATTTTTTTATAAATATTCTTTTCAAATTTTAGCTGAAAAATAAGTAAGATAAGGATGATAGATTTTTACATAAAATTTGCGGAAACGTATGGCAGTGGTTCCAATGTTTACGTAAATACATATAATAAATTGGAAACAAATCGCTAGCAATTTTATTTCCAACACATTGACAAATTGAATTTATACAGATCTTGTTGGAGGTATATTATGATTACAGGAATGGAATTTGTAAAACAATCCTTGGAAACAAATCTTTTCTTTCTGAGGATTATTAAGGAACACTTGATATTTGGTGCTGCTGCCCTTACGTTTAAGGATTCAGGGATGGTGCCCCAGTTAATGAACCTTAAATGCAAATTTGAAAACCTTTTGATTCAGACAATATTACTGGCTAATGGTAATGTGAGGCCTGAGGCTGTAAGGATGGGGGATATTATCACACCCTATACCATGAGAGCAGAGATTGTGACGCAACAATTTACAGGCTTACCTATAAACACAAATATTACCCAGATGGAAGCAGCATTATTTAACAGCAGTAATACATTTTTACACAGTCCTGCAATAGAGCAGGCAGTAAGTATGCTCAACCAGAATACAATTGTACAGTTAAAGATAGCTATAGATACAAAGAAAAAAATGCTTGATAATATTTTAGCGTGTAAAATGTTTACAAACATGTATCCTGCAATGCTTGAGCATGTTATCCATGAGGCAGAACATTACCTAGAGCACCTTGAGAAGCTCCAAAAGCGTGAAAGCCTGATAGATGGGCCTCAGACAGCTGCAAAAGGTGAGATTTTTTGGAACCATATAATGGGGGATCATGGTAGGTTTATTCGCGGACTTCTTGATCCTACCGAAGAAGAGCTTATAAATAAAGCTAATGGGTTTGCAAGCGAGTTCGATGAACTTACACAGGCAGCAAGAGACGCTTATGACCGGATTGAACTGCTGCCGGAAGTCACAAAAAGAAGTATGGAAGCAACAACCAATATTAAAAACTTTAAGGAGCAAGGTACACAAGGAATTCTTGAATGTAAAATCAGATCCATAATACTGCCGCTTTTGAGTGACCATGTACTAAGAGAGGCAAACCACTACCTAAAAGAATTACAAGAGTTTAAAGTATAAAGAGATAAGCGTGAAAAAAGTGGGGATGTAGCAAAATGGATGTCTATAATGCATTTTGCTACATCCTCACTTTTAAATACACAGGGAACTATTACCAGCCAAGTTTGGTTTTAATCTCTTTAGTTAGCTGATCAGCCATGAGCTGATGGGTTTTCAAGCTTGGATGCCAATCCTCTCCATAACCGTTAGTTTCTGATTGTTGAGGGTATTCCATCATATATACTTTCAAGTCACCCTTGGATTTAAAGTCGTTAACAACATCGGTAACATATGATTTGCATGACTCCAGGCCTGATCCCCACATCATAGGTCCTATGGTGCAGAATATATGTGCATCTGGATAATTTGTACGTATCTTTGATATGAGAGCCTTATAATTATTTATAAATTTTGTCTTATCAGGTGTGACTGTTGAAAAATCATTTGTACCTATGTTGATTACTACAGCATGTGGAATATATTTCTTGAAATCCCATTGTACTCCACTTTGAGGAAGAGTCATGAGGTAGCGGTCTTGAATAAGCTGTCCGCCTGCACCGCCGTAGTTCATCGTAATGCCTATGCCGGACCATGCTATAAAGTTGGCACTGGCATTTAAACTTCTTGCAGTGATTGCTGCGTAAGATAAATAGCTGTTTTCATTTTTTGGCGTGAAAGGCTGATCTTTGCTTGTTCCTTCATTACCATACGCACATGTGATTGAATCACCGATAAACTCAATCTTTCTTTCAGGAGCAGGCGGTGGTGCCAAAAGCTTACCGCTTCCGAAGTTAAACCCTAGGAATTGTACTTCACCCTGGGAGGCTTCTGTTCTCTTCCAAAGGACTATTTGATGTTCCCCATTTGTGAGACCACTGGCAAGCTTTACTGTAGACTGGCTGTTTACCATAAAGGGAGTCATGACCTTGCCGTCTACTATAGCTTGGAACCAGTTTTCCCCGGTAGATTTTAAGGTTGCACTTACTTCAGTACCAGAGAAGTTTGCAACGATACTGCTGCCTGTCCAAGCAAATTTAGGTGATTGAGGGTTTGTAAAGTCAAACCTTCCATCATAGCGGATTCCAGGTGTACCTGATGGTGATGAAGGTGTTGGAGTTGCTGATGGAGTAGTCATAACCAATTTAGCAGCAGGATAGTTCTCGGAAGTGTTGCCGAAACGCTTTGCAACAAACAACACATCTTCCATGTTTATAGCTCCATTAAGGTTGAAATCACAGGATTCATTATATTTGGAGTCTTCTTTAACAGCATTGAAGCTGCCTGCCATTAATATAATGTCAGACATGTTGATTACTCCTGATGCGTCTATATCACCAGGCCATATATCAACAGGTCCTTCTTTTGGACCGATTGATATATCGGATTTTATGTTCGTAAAGCTTATATTACGAGCAAGATAGCCTGACTTCTTTATTACCAATGTACCGCTGGTTGTTTCGGGTATTCCGCTAATTGAAAAGAAACCTTCAATATCTGTCTGAGCTTTGAAGGATGTACCGGCTAATTCTGCAGTAAAGCCTGATTTTAGTACTGCGGCTTGCGATTCGTTAAACTTGAAATCCGGTGCTATGTATCCGCTTATTTTGTAGCTTGCAGCTGCGTATGCATGAACTGGGCATAGAGCTACCAGCATTAATGATAAAGAAGCTAAAATCAATGCCGGTAAAACTGATAATTTGACTTTCATCATAAAACCTCCTCTAAGATAATTTAAAATAATAAAATAAATGAGTTTAATTGATTAATCTATATATTATTATCTCATTTTTTGCCTTATATTTCTACAAATTTCATTAATCTTCAATGTAAGTTGGTAAACAAGAAGCAATCGATATACTGTTTATTTTAAGGTTCCATAAGATTCAATATTCACTTTGACATCCACATTAAAAACTGCATCCTTATAAACTTCCTTCCATTTGATACTTTTCCAGTATTTATTGTATTTGCTGCGAATTAACTCTCCGATGCCTATAGGATCAGACCCTATATTTTGTATATATTTTATAAGCTTTTGAACTTCTGTCTTAATGCTGCTGGCTACATTATCCCCCATTGTTTTTTTGATTTCTTGTTTATCAAGGCTATCTTCCTCGGTATATTCATCTATTAAGGCTGTTAGATTCAAGTTGATGTTGATTACAGGTACGTCATTTTCAATAGAAGTTTTTATTTTGCGTTTAATGTCTCTTATTGTTAATACGGATCCCATTTTAATTTTTTCTTCACTTTTGTTTGGGGTTTGACCGTAGTATGTGTAATTGAACTTTTTCTCCTCACCAAGTAAAGCATTCAAGATTATTGTTTGATCTACGTCCAACTGTCCAACCATTTTATCACTGCTGAACAAAGCACATCCTCCTATTACTATATCTTTCTTGGTATATCGTAGTAGGGGGGTTACTGGATCTATGGTTTTTGAATGATACATTATGCTGAAGTTGTATATTCTTGTCTCAGGTACAACACCTCTTCGGCGTGCATCCATAAGCAAGTTGTTAACATAGAATGCAGGCCTTGGCTTATCTTTGAATTCAAGGCTCCACTCCAGCATTTCCTTGGGACTTCCGTCTACTATAACAACATTTGCTAACAAAGGATTTTCAGGATCCCTGAGGAAAAGTTCAAAAAATTCATTTATGCCTTTAGTGGAAATTTCTTTTGAGAAATAAATTTGCTGAATCTTTCCGCCTTGTAGAAGCTTCCCTGATATGTTGCTTATTTTTTCCCTAGAGGCTCTTATAAGCTTTTCTGAGGATGCAGCCATGAATTCAACTTTTTCTTCGGTATCGCGTTCTACAATGGGATATGTTATTGAGAAGAGTATATTGTGATCCGAAGATTCTTCTATACCTACCTGAAGAATAAAGCCTATCTCTTCAAAGAGTTTCTGGTCCCAACATCCTGTTTGCAGTAATAAATTTATACATAAGAAAATTAAAAGAATGTACTTTATAACTTTCATCTGGTTAGCACTCCTTTTTTTCTAATGAATGAAAGAACTAAACATAATACCAGGAAAAGTGAGATTCCCATTCCTGCATTGTTTATTATATCTATGATCATAAAAATCTGGTTGATATCATTAGGTATGCTGCTTAATATAAGAATGGCAGCAAAGAATAAAAAATATGAAACCCTGTTTTTTTTTAGCTTGAAAACTTTTTGCAGCCCATCGAATGCTGTAAATATATAAGACCTAATTGAGCACGCCATTGGTATGTACCAAATAGCTATAAGGTATAAATCAATTCTTTCAAGTATCGGAGCATTATATATCCTGGATAAGTTAAAGAATGGTATGGAAAAAAGCTTTACCAGATTTTCACCAAATACTGCAATGGAAGCAGCAACAACTACTACAAAAATCAAAGTACTTGCTAAGGTGGCTATAAGATACCATTTTAGTACTTTATTTTTTTCACTTATCCATGGATAGAAAAAAGCAATCAACTCAAATCCTATAAATGCAAAAAAACATGTCTTGATACTATATAGTATAGGTGTTATCCCGGCTTCTCCCAATGGGAGAAGAAATGAAACCCTGAAGTTGTCATATAATAAGATTATTAATATTGGAATTATAAGGTAGTTGATCATAGAAAGGTATAGAAACCTGCTTATGCTTTTTAGCCCTTGCCACACCAGGTAAAATGATGGTAGTGTTATAAAAGGAGCTAATACCCAAGGGGGAGTTGTCTGAAGAATGGTAATTCTGATTATGTTGTTAAAAAGGCTTGCACCGGCCACTGTTGCTGTTAAAAGATAAATAACCAATAAGCAATTAAAAGCAAACCCGATAAATTTTCCATAAATCAGTTTATTTATGTCATAAATGGCTTTATCTGAATACCTCCTCATTAATAACATAATCAAAAAACTAAGTATAATTACGATTAAACCTGTTAACAGCATAGATATCCACCCATCATGTCCAGCTTCTTTTGCTAACGTTGCTGGAAGCGTGACAATACCTACACCTGTTTGTGTTATAAAAATTAGAAGTCCAACTTGAAGCGGCCTGATTGTATTATTCCCTTCCATTTTTTCTACCCCTTGTTTGATTTTTTGTCTTGGTGATTGTTGTTCTTTTCCCCATTGCTTTTAATGGTAATCTAAAGATAGTGTCCTTAAGGTCTTTAACAACTAACGGAGCAAAAGGCTGAAAATATGGCTGGCCAAGTGATTGCATACTTACCAGATGTACGAGTGTAAATCCTGTGCATATTACAATACCGATAAAACCAAAAAACGATGCAGCCAATGTGAATATAAATCGCAGTATACGTATCGACATGGACATATCAAAAGAAGGAATAACATAGGAGGCAACAGCAGAAGCACCGACTATAACTATCAGCACATTGCTTACAATCCCTGCCTCAACAGCTGCCTGTCCGATAACAAGACTTGCAAAAACCCCTATAACGGTACCTATGTATGTGGGCAGCCGAACTGCAGCTTCACGGATCATTTCAACCAGTATCTCCAGAATTAGTACCTCAACAATAGGCGGAAAGGGAACTTTCGATCTGGATTCTGCTAGGAATATCAGCAGATTTAAAGGTGCTACATAATAATGAAAGGTAGTAACCCCGATATATAGTGATGGCAGAATCACTGCTAAAATGAGTCCGATAATCCTTAATAGCCTAAGGAATGAACCATGTATCCATGATGTGCTGTAATCATCCGGTGCCTGGAAAAATGATATGAAATCTACCGGTGCTACCAGTGTTACAGGTGTTCCATCCATAATTATTACAACACTTCCTTCGAGGAGGGCAGCCATGACCCTGTCAGGTCTTTCGGTAGCCAGAAATTGTGGAAACAGCGAGAAAGGATGAGGGATAATGAGCTGTTCCAAATTGCCTATTGAAGATAATCCGTCTATTTTTATATTGCTTATTTTGTTGTAAATGCTGTTGACCATATCAATATTTGCAATGTCCTCAATATATGTAACAGCCACTTTTTGGTTTGTCTGAATACCTAAAGTAACAGTTTTGAATTTTAGCTTGTTATTTTTTATTTTTCTTCTCAATATGGATAGGTTTGTCGATAAGGGTTCAACAAAGCCCTCATGGGGACCGCGTACATTTTTCTCGGTAACAGGCTCGTCGATGCTTCTTTCAGCCATATCCGATGCAGTATATGATAATGCAAAACCTATGGAATCTGATACAAAAACAGAATTGCCTGACATAATGTTTTCAACAACTTCATCAGAGTTATTTAAAAGGGTTATTTCATAGCATGGCAAATTAAGAACCATGCTTCTGTTTGACAGCTCCTTAAAACCCATGGAAAGGACAGGCCTCATAAAATCCCTTTGTAGAAGATCCTTATTGACCATGTTTCCGATATAAATAAAATATGCTTCATACTTACTATCTAAAAAGACTTTCTTTTGTACAATATCAGGGCAATCCTTAAGTTTATCTATAATTAATTTTACATCAATACCCTTTGTTTCTTTAGGTGTTTCAGCGTTATCGCTTTTATTCTTTTTCCAATGCACAATAAGCACCTCATTATGAATTAACAATGTTCATATAATATATTGTTTGCAGGAAATAGATTTCTATCCCTGCATTACCAAACAGAAATCATAAATGGAACTATATGTTTTGCAATAATCATTTTACATTTTTAATAATTGCAAAACATTTTCCTTGATTCATATGTTACGAAAAATTCATTTTTATAATGCAAATGCAGACGATTCAACTGCGTTTGCTAATGAAAAATCTTTTTCGTAACATATATTTTAAAATAACTTTTTTACCGATAATATTTTTGTTGATATATTATGTTAAAAATGTTGAATTGCTATATATTTTGGTGTAAAATACCTGCATATTAAAAACGGGGTGGTCGTGTTGAGTATTATACAAATAGAGAATTTATGCAAAAGCTTTAAAGTCCTAAACAGGCATCAAGGCTTTGGTGGGGCGGTTAGAGACCTGTTTTCTAGAGATTATAAAATAGTTAAGGCAGTTGATAATATATCAATGTCCATAGATAAAGGTGAAATGGTAGGCTTTGTTGGCCCTAACGGTGCTGGAAAATCTACTACCATCAAGATGATGACGGGGGTCCTAGAGCCTACATCGGGAAGCATAAAGGTTGATAACTTTGTGCCATACAAGCAGAGGATGAAATATGTCCAAAATATAGGGGTGGTTTTTGGACAAAGGACTCAGCTGTGGTGGGAGCTGCCTGTAATTGAATCGTTCCGGATATTAAAGGAGATTTTTGAGATAGACGATAAGACATATAATACCAATATGGGGTTGTTTAATGATCTTGTCGGACTGGATTCACTGCATAGTACACCTGTAAGGTTTCTTTCATTAGGGCAAAGGATGCTGTGTGATATAGTGGCTGCGTTTTTACATAACCCCAAAATCATATTTCTTGACGAACCTACAATTGGCCTTGATGTATCTATAAAAAATAAGATAAGGGGAGTTATAAAAGAGCTCAACACACGCAATAAAACCACAATACTTCTTACTACTCATGACATCAGCGATCTTGAAATACTTTGCAAAAGGATAATAATTGTAGATAAGGGCTCAACCATATTTGACGGAGATATCCAGAAAGTCAACAGCTTGTTTGGTGCTTACAGGGTGCTAAGACTTGAAATGTCGGAGCAATTTGATTTGGAAGAGCTGTCAAACAAGATAAAAAGCAATTTTAAGTGCAGAAAGCTTCCTGAAATAGAAGCTTCTGAGGATGGCTGGATCAATATAACAATCAATCTTGATGAAATAAAGCTGGTAGATATGTTAAATTACCTTCTGACCCTCTTTCCATTAAAGGATATTAAGGTTGAAGAAGTGCCTACGGAAAAGATCATAAGAGAAATTTATGAGGGTGGTCTTAAATGAAAAAATATTTTGTAGTAACAAGAAAAGTTTTTCTTACTATCACGGTATTTAGATTTAACTTTTTATTTTCTATAGTAAGCAACATGGTTTACATAACTATCATATACTTTTTGTGGAGTTCAATATATGGCTCGGGTGCAAAAAGCCTGAATGGAATGACCTTCAACCAGGTATTTGTTTATTTAGCCCTGGCTTCCACCATATTTTCGCTGTTTACTACATTTGTGGAATGGGGAATGTCAAGGGAAGTTATAGAAGGTTCTATTGTCATGCATTTTATAAAGCCCATAGACCTCATGATGTATAAGCTCTTTGAATGTCTTGGGTATGTGCTTTTAAAGTTTGTCACAATAACAGTTCCTACTGTTTTGGTAATTCTGTTTGTGTTTAAACCGGATATGCCTGTTGGGTTAAACCTTTTGATTTTTCCGGTTTCCATAATACTTTCATACCTGATAATGTTCAACATTGACTTCCTTGTAGGGCTTATATGTTTTTACAATGAGTCTACCTGGGGAATGAGCTCTGCCAAGGACTCCATAGTTATGCTTCTGTCCGGTGCCGTTATTCCAATAAGCTTTTTCCCGGAAACTTTAAAGACTATAGTTAATTTTCTGCCTTTCCAGGCGATTTATAATATACCTTTAAATACACTGATATCCAATAAGTCTGGTATAAGTGATTACATTAATAATTTTCTGGTGCAGATTTTTTGGATACTCTTACTTTTTGCCATAAACAGGCTTTTCTATCGCAAAGCTGTTAAGGTTATCACAGTTAATGGAGGTTAATGTGGAATGAAGCGTTTAAAGTTTTATTCAAGGCTTTACATAAAGATGATATCCCAGTACATAAAAGCCAGAATGCAGTTCCGAAGTGATTTTTATATAAGTACGTTTGCAATGCTTCTGCTTAATATAACGGGCTTATTTACATACTGGGTACTTTTTTATTCCATAAATAATATTGAGGGATGGAATCTTAATGAATTGATATTTTTATATTCTTTTGCACTCCTTGCCGTAACACCCATGCAACTGTTTTTTGACAACCTTTGGGTCATAAGGATATCCTTAAGAAACGGTAATTTTATTAAATATTATTTTAAGCCCATCAACACGTTGTTTTATTATGTCTCAGAGGTGTTTGACATAAAGGGCTTGGGGCAGCTTGTTCTTGCACTTACAATGCTTATTTATTCATCAGTCAAGCTTGGCTTGCACTGGACTCCGCTTAACATAATCATGTTTGTAGTATTTATATTCGGCTCGGCACTTATAATGATATCACTTGCGTTGATGGCGGCTTCCGTTTCTTTTTGGGTTATAGAATCTGTTTCAGTTCTGGTGCTTATTTTCAAGTTGAGTGAGTATGCAAGATATCCCATTACCATATTCAACGGGTTCTTCAGGTTTATATTTACCTGTATCATTCCAGTAGCTTTTATAGGTTATTATCCGTCAAGGTTCTTTTTGAAGCCGGATAGTGTCGATATGGGTGTTTTTGCTACGCCATTTATAGGGATAGGTTTATTTATTATAGCATATAACATCTGGAGGATTGGCCTTAACAGGTATTCCGGCACTGGGTCTTAAGGAATGATTAAAGAATTACTTCCATATAAAAAATATGGTGTCTTTTTAAACGTTGTTATATAAAGTGATATAGACACCATAATTTTCAGGACAATGTCAAGGTGGTAAAAATTTCATGTAAATTTGTTTTGCAATTACTTTTTAATAGGAATCCATATCTCACACCTATAATCGGGAGAATTATAATCTCCTTCAGGGTAAACCTCAAGCTCGGGTGCACAATCATGCTGATATCCTGTAGATGGAAACCATTCGGCAAAAATCTTTCTGGTAACATCCTGTGCAGCTTCAGGCAGAGGACCTACCGCTTCAAATACAGCCCATGTAGCTTTAGGGATAGTAGCTGATACATAACCCTTAGGAAGTTCTTCGCAATTGTTTTCGACCCCTATCATGTAATAGAATTCTTCAGTGTCTTTAACAAAATCGAGACAAATCCCCATAATACCAAGTTTGCCCGCGTTTGAACATGCCCATTGATATGTGCCATCCTTCATGCATTCGTCCCAGAATTTAGGTACCAGGCTGAAGTTTTGGCCGTCTACCATGGTGATTTTAGTTTTTTTGCCCATTACAGAAAAGCTTTCTTTTTCAATAATCGTATAATCCATTTTTTTATCTCCTTTTATTGAAATCTGAAAGGATAATCGTGGATATGCTTTGAGCTTTGCACCAGGTTCTTTTGCAGCAGAAGGACTTATTCCATGCAGTTTGCCAAAAGCTTTAGTAAAAGCTTCGGGAGTTTCGTATCCATACTTGAAAGCAACATCAATGATCTTTTCTCCGGATATAATATCCTGTGCAGCTAGTGTCAGCCTGCGCCTGCGTATATATTCGGCTATAGTGACACCAGTCATTATATGATACATCCGTTGAAAGTGAAATGGGGATGATAAGGCTATTTTAGATACCTTCTCGATATCCAGCTTGTCATTTATGTTGTCCTCAATGTATTCTACTGCTTTGTTCATTGCACCAAGCCAATCCATAAAACTTCTCCTCTCGTATATATACATATTAAAGCTTTTCTGTATTATTTTCCTGTCTTATAATGCTTTCGGATGACAGGTGAAAATTGTTCCATATGCTTTATCATAACATATCGCAGCCAGGCGGCAAAATCATTGTTAAACTTAATGTTCTAAAATGGTATAATGGAAATATATGCATTTAACACAATATCATTTTAGGGGGTATCATGATGAATATACTGCATGGAAAACTGCTCAAGGCTTTATGCATCATAGTAAGTATGGTTATGTTGAATACTTCTATTGTTATGGCAGAGGATGAGGGGCCAAAAAACATTGTTGCTTATTTTACCGAATGGGGTATATATGAAGGTCACAACTTCTACGAAGTATCGGATATGCCATGGGACAAGCTGACTCATATTAATTATGCATTTGCTAAAATTGAGAATGGCAAAATAGCGTTATGTGACCCTTGGGCCGCAATTGACAAGCCATTTGGAGATGACAAATGGGATACTCCTTTAAAAGGGAATCTGGGCCAGTTGATAAAATATAAGAAGCTTTATCCAAAGGTTAAAACTCTTATTTCGGTGGGCGGATGGACCCAATCCATGTACTTTTCCGATGTGGCGTTAACCGATTCATCAAGGCAGGTATTTTCCGACAGCTGCGTGGAATTCATAAGGAAATACCAGTTTGACGGAGTGGATATTGATTGGGAATTTCCTGTTGCAGGTGGATTGGCAGGAAATAAATGCCGACCTGAAGATAAACAGAATTTTACCCTTCTTTTGAAAGGACTGCGTACAAAGCTTGATGAGGCGGGGATAAAGGATGGAAAAAAATATTTGCTTACCATTGCTGCTCCAGCAGGTAGTACTGCCATAGCAAATACCGAGCCAGATAAATACCATCAATATTTGGATTTTATTAACCTGATGACATACGATTATAACGGTAGCTGGAGCAATATGACCAACCATCTTTCACCCCTTTATGAAAATCCTGATGATCCTTCATATGATGCAGCAAAGCAAAAAAACAATACCAACTGGACAGTAAGTGAGTATATAAAGCTTGGTGTTCCAGCCCAAAAGCTGAATATGGGTGTGCCTTTCTATTCAACCGGGTGGAAGGATGTAAATGGAGGTTCCAATGGATTATTTGGAAATGCCAATGGCTCACCTGTGGGAATTTGGAATGAAAGCAGCAGTCCAGGTGGGACCAATCCATATTACTACATAAAGGATGTTTTGGAAGCTCCCGGTTCGGGTTTTACAAAGTACTGGGACAATAACTCCCAGGTGCCGTATCTATGGAATCCATCAACTAAAGTATTTTATACATATGAAGATGAAGTTTCATTAAAAAATAAATGTGAATATGCCAAGAAAAACAATTTGGGAGGCATAATGTTCTGGGAGATCTGCGGGGACCATCCATCTGAAGAGAAGTCTCTTGTTTCGGTAATATATAACAGCTTTTCAAAAAAAGATCCTAAGCCGACTCCCACTGTAATACCAACTGATAAACCATCATATAAAATAAGTGGATATGTCAGGCCTGATTTTAACTTTACCAAGGATTCGGAAGCAAGAGTTTTATCAGGTTTTAAGATTGAATTATCATATAACGGCATTAAAACAACCACTGATGCTAATGGATATTATGAAGTTTCAGGAGTGCCTGCAAGTGATACACCTTATACATTGACATTAACTAAACCCGGATACCTTACAAGGCAGATAAAAAGTGTTCTTGTAAATAATAATGTAAAATTAGGCACAAAAGAGTCACCATTAGACATGTGTGCCGGTGATGTTGGAACAAAAGGGGTGCAGGATAATGTTATAAACATGTCTGATATTATAGAAATTGCCAAAGTTTTTGGCAGTGTCAGCGGCGATGGGAAGTATAATTCCGATTGTGATTTTAATATGGATTACTCTATAAACATGTCGGATGTTATAATAATTGCCAGACATTTTAACATGAGTTCGGATGACTATAAGTGATAAAAATATGGATAAAGTTTTTCATAAAGGATCATTTTAAGCTTTAGAGGCCATGACTTTAGGAAAACAAGCAGAGAATGCGGTTAATGAGGCCGGGAGCCAAAAGACTTTTTTGATGTAATTTGGCTCTCGGGTTTTATAGGTCCAAATCCTGGTTTAATTTAAGCCTAATTCCTTTCGCTTTTTCTCAATATGGTCAACATATATTTTAATGGTTTTTTCTGCATCCAATTCTACAACAACCTTGCCGAGGCCAAGGCTTTCGGTAGTCTCTGTGAGAGTTTTTACCACAACATCACTTCCTGTAATTGATGGAACAGGTGCTATGTGTACCAGCCAACCTAAAGCTACTGCTGTACAGGCATCTGCAACAGCCTTTTGCTCAAGGTATTCAGGTGCACCTATAACCAATGGAAGTTTATTTGTGTCTACATTAAGGGCATCAGCCAATTCTTTTGCAGTATGGGTCATTTTTCCTATATCTACACAAGCCCCATAGGAAAGTACAGGTGGAATTCCAAGTTGTTTACAAACAGCCTTTAATCCTTCACCGCATTCATCTGCAGCATTTGGATTTGTCAGGCCTGTGTACTCCATAACAGAGGATGTACATCCTCCGGACAGTACAAGAATGTTGTTTTCGATAAGGCCTTTTGTAATTTTGAAAATATTGCTTCCGCCCTGGCCGTATCTTGCTGTAGTACAGCCTACAATAGTTGCAATACCCCGTATGTTACCGTTTGCAATCTGGTCAATCAATGGCTTAAAGCTTCCGCCAAGTGCTTTTTTAACGGATTCTGTACTAAAACCAACCATGCAGTCGGATTTATGCGGTGGAATGTATACTTTCCTATTTTCGGACTTTCTTTTCTTGAAAGCTTCAAAGGCCATGTCCAACGCTTTTTCGGCCTGCTCCTTCATTTTTTCAGGTATGAAGTCCAGTGTTTCTGTTCCCTGCAGTTGTATAACCGGATGGGTGCTTAGAAGTTTGGTTCCGAATCGCTTTGCGTAGAGGGGCATTGTTGGAACTGTACAATTGTAATCAAACATGAACAAATCAACTGCACCTGTTGCCAATAGATATTCCTGGGACAGCCACTCGCCTTCCTGTCCGCCATAGCCCTTTTGGTTATGCATGCCTTCATAGTTTATAAGCTGCTGGCCTTCACATACATGACCCAGTATCTGAATTCCGTCTGCACCTATAGACTTGGCTCTTTGCTGGCATTCATCAGTTGAAGCCAGGTCAATTGCTACATGGGCTAATAGAGGCATATGTCCATTGGTAACTACGTTGATCATATTTTCCTTCAAGAGTCCCATATTCTGTTGTTTCTTAACAATTTCCTGAGTACCCATAAGTATTTCCTGAATTATGTCAAGAAGGAAGAGTCCTTGGTATTCATTTGCAACTCCGAGTCTTACGCTGTCCATAAGAAATTCTGTAGGCTCGGAGGTAAAGTTGGTCATACAGCGAGTCTGAGCGTAAGCAACTTCACTGTAGCCGCCGCCGGGGAATAAGCCCAGTTTCCTCCATAAATCCTTGCGTCTTGTTGGAGCAAAGGCCTCAACAGCCTTAGAATGTATGTGGTAAGGTGAGTGGATATCATTTATCACCCATTGGGCAAATTCTACTGCAAGCTTTTCTATAGGTTGATTTGCATTAAGGCCTGCCATGTCTGCGTATTTTTTCAGTTTTTCAGGGTCCCTTATTTTAAGACCGCTTTCAGGGTGTTCTCCTGCAGCCTTCAAGGTGCGGGCTGCCTGATGGCAGTGGAATATGTTTGCAGATGTTCCTATGGTGACATGCCTGTATACAAAATTTCTTGCAACCATTGTATGAGCATCAACTCCGCAGGTACCTCTCGGAACCTTGTCGGATATACGGCAGGGACCGTTGGCACATAGCTGGCAGGATAAACCCTCTATGCAAAATTTGCATTGTATGGGCTGCTGCTGGCTGAACCTGTCAAATACATTTGTCAGTCCGGAATCATGTACTACCTGATACATTTCCCGCATTGCAGGATCTATTATAACATTCATCGGGTAGCCTTCTTTTGACTGGTCGTTTGTTTTGATATGCTCCCTTTGCCAGTTGTGGACTTCTTCCATTGAAGGAGATTTTGTAATACCGTTGTAGTCAATGTTGATCCTGTTATGAATGTCTGTGTGTGTATTGGGATCGTTTGAATCCTCATTGGTGAGCTTGGTACCGAAAGTGGTTTGATCTCCACGCATTGTACCTGCACTCCTGTTATAAGAATCTTTGACGTCTTTATCTAACATTGTGGGCCTCCTTGATTTTAAAATTACTTCACCTTTCTTTTTTGTTATCTTTTGTTTAATCAAACATTAATATGCATTAAGGCATGATTAATTGCGTTAAATTTGAAGAGTTATACAGTTAATAAAAATCTTTGAACAATAAAATAATTGGCTAAATCATCCGATATTATTATTGTGATAATGAAATTCCACAGAGGAAGGTAATAAGCATGGTACAAAAAAAATTGATCAGGGCAATATCATTACTGCTAATAATCATTACTTCAGGCGTCTTTTCAGTGGCAGCTGATGAGAAAGAAGTACCTGAAGCCATTTTTTCCGGTATAGATAATGCATCTGCAGTTCTCAATAATATTGATTACATAGACATAAAAAACTCCAATACCTGGGCTAAAGAGGCTATTTATGAAACAGGGGCCCTTGGCATCATGAAAGGGTATGGTAACAGAAACTTCGGCCTTAACCAGCCAGTAACTAAGGAGCAGGCAATAGCAGCTGCATACAGGGTGGCAGGCAGGGAAGGCGATGCACAAAAGACAGCTGAAGAACTGGATAATGCAAGGCAGCCGGCAGATAAAAAGAAAAACGCCATTAGTATGTGGGCTGACGGTTATTTGCAGCTGGCCGCAGATGAAGGCCTAATATCAAATCAGGACCGTACAGATGCTTTCAATACCGATCCTACAAAACTTATACCTGGAACCAGCTTTTACAGGGCAAACTATGCCCAAAGACAGGAATTTGGAGATTGGCTGGCAAAAACGATGAAAATTGAACCTGTATACGGTCAGGATAAAATTTTCAACTCCTTTATGGACTGGTCAGCAGCAGACCCCATTAGGATTCCATATCTGGAAGGACTGATAAAAAATAATATAATGAATGGTACCGGAAATGGAAGGTTTGACCCTACAGGTACACTTACAAGGGCTCAGGTTGCACAGATAATTAAGAATGGGGAAAAGCTGATTCTTCCAATTTTGAAACTAAATAAAACACTAGGGACCATAGAAGGAATAAAAGAATCCACTGATTCAAGCCTTGGTGAAAGAATAACAACCAATACCTTCAATATAAGAAATGTTAACGGCAAGCTTCACAAGGTGGATGCCCAGTTTTTGACCGATGCAGTGGATAAGAACAAAAATGAGCAGATTGGGACGCCTTTGCCGGGGACGGAGAAGGATTTTATAGTTTATAAGTATGGAAAAATTGGGAAAAGTGATCTTTTGGAATCTGGAGACAGGGTAGAATATATCATTGGGGAAGATAAATCTGTCAGGTTTGTGAATGTTATTTCCAGTGTAAATGATACCAAATATATGGCTGCACAGGTCAATTCCATAGATTCCCAAAACCTAACCATTAACGTAACAAGGCTTATGGACCTTGAATATCCTGATGTGAGTAAGGATGGCAAAAAAACAATTGCAAATGGCAGCAGCGGACTTGTAGATTCCACATACAGGTACAGCAATAGTGTGAAAATTTATAACGAAGGTATACCGGCTGCTATGGAAACGGTTAAGCCGGACTCCATATATATTCTGACATTAAGGGATGATATGGTGACGGGTATTAAAAGTGTAAACCTTACACTAGATGGAGATTTAAGGATAGTAAAAGGGATTGTGGAGGAAAATAATCCCCAGTTAGGCTATATAACCCTATACGGAGAGAACGGTCAGGGTACAAATCCGTCGGGTACAAGTGCATTAAGGACATTTAGCTATGTAAACCCAAATAATATTAATGTGAACAAGAACAGCAAAAAGGTTGGTATTGATGATATAGAACCTGGGGATTCGGTTTTTATGAAGCTTGATGAAAAGATGAATGTCTATGATATAAGCGGTGTTGACAATTATATTTCAAGGTATGCAAGGATAATAGCCCAAAAGCCTTCTGCCATTTTAGTGGAGTATGACAATGGTTCACAGCAGGTGCTGCCTGTTGATGGTGCTGTACCTGTTGTTGTAAATAACACAGTAGCCGGAGTTGATCAACTAAAAGACGGAGACAGGATAAAGCTTATATTGAATCAGACCAAAAAGGATATAGTTGTTAAAGGAATTACCATCAATGACAGCCAAAAAATTATCAGGAATATATACAAGGGTAGCCTTGTGCAGCTAAATGAGACAACGAAGGATTTAGTGCTGCAAAACATGGAAAGACTGTCGAAAGGCCAATGGGAGCGTTCTCAGAATATAGGCATAAGCAAGATCAATTTGGGTGATTATTATAAGCTCTATTCTGGGGATAAGGCCATTGATGATAAAATGGTCAACAACATACTAAGAAACCAGGAAGCTTATATTGCGGCAGAAGGAGACTACGGCGGGGGGGAAAGAGCAGTCCAGGTTACATTCAGAGATAAAGGCAGTCTGGAAACACTTGCAGATGACATAATTGCACGTACAGAAACAGCAGCAGGGCAGTTTGAACTCAATAAAAGCAGTAACAGCATGAACTATGGTCCATCAACAATTATTGTAAAGGATGGGAAGCTTGTCACCGGAAACAGCATTACGATAGATGATGCGGCTTATATAGTGGCTAACAGGGATAATGACACTGGAGATTATTTTGCAGGCGTTATTCAGCTCAATGACAGGATTGACCCAAATGCCTTGACAGTATATAGGGGAAGGATAAAAGCTTTAGCTGATAATAAGAATTTTGAGCTTGAGTCTTTTTCCCAGCTAAAAGGCCAGAACTGGGAATTTGTAAATACGCCCAAAACATTTAAGATTACATATGATACAAAAATACTTGATGATGAAGGTCTCATACCACAGAGAGAATTTACCGGATATGGGGTTGACACATATTTGGGAAGAAGTGTGTATGTAGTATCTGACAATATAAATGCACTTCTGGTCAGTACAGCCCCTTATGGGCCGGACGGTGCTTTTGCGAAGGGCAGTGTGTTTGAGTTGTCAGGTGGAAGTACGGGCTCTGACGGCAAATATCTTACAGAACCAACAGGAATAGTTATAAAAAATTCAAAGGTATACGATATGACAAATCATGTTTGGGCAGATAGCAAGGATATAACACTGAGCCTCCTTAAAAACACAGTAATCATAAAGGATAAAAAAGAAATCAACCCATCCCAGATCCAAGTTAATGATAATCTCAGAGTTTACAAAAAAGGTAAAACTGAAACAGGTGATGGATATATAGTTTTTGTAGAGGATTAGCAATATTTTAGTTTTTTCTTAAAAGGAGTCGGATACATTATGAAAACAAACCTTTGTAAGATACTGATTTTTGTATTTGTTGCAATAATCATAAAACCGGTGGCAGCTAGTGCTGTTGAGGGATATAGCGGATATGAGGGTGGAATATCATCGGGAGAGGTTGCAGGTAAAACCACATATGAATATCAGGAGGTAAATTTTTTGAGCGGCCAGCCTGTGGTCTTAAAAGGAAATCTTACTATAAGGAAGTCCTTTAAGGGAGAAGCGATAACTTCTACATATACTTATGATCTATCTAATGTAGATAAAAGTGCTACCTTAAAGCGGACTTTGATTTATAATACAAAGATAAGCAAAAAGGACAACGGTCAAAGCATTGAAGAGACAAGTATTAGCGGAAAGCCGATTGAAACGGTGAAAATCGGCAACAATACATATACATTGAATGGATATGATTTTTCCAGGACCAACCTGACGGATTTAAAGCCTGCTGTCAATTATTATGCCGGCAATATATCAGGAAGAAAGGTGTATTCTATAGGTACCTCTTCATCAGGAACAGCTTCTCAAGGCAAAGGTACTATAACAGTCGATGTAACAGGAAAGTTCTACGGATATGATCAATACTGGGGGACAACCGAGGTTGAAGAAATAAATTATATAATACAAAGTGAAAAAATGAACGGGACAAAGGTTGAAAAATGGGGGGGAACTGCAGATGTAACATTTTCCACTACAACTACTAAACAGATCAGATATGTTGAAAATAAACCCAGTGAAATAAGCTTTGTTGGAGGATATGTTCAAACACAAAGTAACAGCAGTATCTTAGAGTACAGCTCAAACCTGCCTTCTTTCACTTCAGGAGGCGTACCATCCGACAATATGATAACCTCAAAGGACAGTCTAAAGATTGAGACTTTTCCGGTACAGACAAGGCTGAAGGTTCCCGATCTAAGCCAGCTAAAAGGCCATTGGGCGGAGGAGGATGTAAGCACGCTTTACAGCCTTGAGATCCTGTCAGGCAACGAAAGCACATTTAACCCGGAACAGTATATGAAAAGGTCGGAATTTGCCAGTGCCATTATACTTGCAGGCAAGGAAGTTCCTGTTGACCCAGCGTTAACACCCAAAACAACTGCCAGGACTTCTACGAAAAAGACACAAGTCATCGCAACCTTTAATGATGTTCCAGAGGACCATTCCTATTTTAATCAAATAGAAAGCTCATTTAAACGGGGCTTTTTAAATGGGAAAGGGGCTGGTAACTTCAAGCCTGACGATTATCTGACTCTTGCAGAAGCGGTGGCGGTTTTTGTAAGAGGCTTGGGGCTTGAGGCTATGGCACCAAAGTTTGGTGCTGTCACTACCTTCAAGGATAATGACATGATTCCGGCATACGCTAAAAACGCAGTGAGGGTGGCTGAGCAAATCGGTCTTGTCAGAGGTGATGAAAAAGGGTATTTAAACCCAAATGCAAAGCTTACAAATGCTAAAGCAGCAGCATTGCTTAACAGGTTTATAGTTTATATGCGGGATGGAATCAGGAAGGATTACAGAGACAAATATTTAGGTTTTTAATTGACCAGTTGATTATAAAGTATGATAAAATTAAAATCAATTGATTTTTAATAAATTTAATTATTTGTTTATACCTAAATTATTTTATGAGAGCGGGATGATAGAAATGAACAAACAAAAGATCAGGACATTATTTGCACTAAGCCTTATAGCAGCTATTATTTTAACAAACTGTGCTTTTTTATGGGCAGATAGCTCTAAGTTAGAAGTAAATGCAGACTACATAAAAAGTATTATGGATATGGTAGATGACAAGTACAGGGGAGATATTGATCAAAATAAACTGATGGAAGGTGTTCTGAAAGGTATTTTCAGTTCCATGGACAAGTATACCGAGTTCTATACAAAGGAAGAAGCAGAATCATTTTTTAACACTATTGATGGAGAATACAGCGGAGTTGGAATGGGTTTTGATGAAATTAACGGCAGGTTTATAGTCCGTGAGGTTTATAAGGATTCACCTGCACAGAAGGCCGGTATAAGTGTGGGAGACCGGTTGGTGGAAGTTGATGGTCAAAACTTGGAAGGTAAAAGTTCAAGTGAAGCGGTAGAATTGATTACAGGTAAAAAAGGTACAAAAGTAGTAATAAGAGTCATTAGAGATGGAGAGAAAAATGCAATAAATGTTACTGTAACCAGAGATGACATTAGAATTAACCCTGTTACTACAAGTATCAGAGGTGATGTAGGATATATTAATCTGACTATATTTAATAACAATTCTGCTGATGAGATTAAAAAAGCATTGAAAGAAATGGATGACAAAAAGATAAAGAAAATAATACTGGATTTAAGGGATAATCCGGGAGGCGATGTAAATGAGGTAGTTGAAATTGCAAAAAGTTTTGTTCCTGAGGGATTAATAACAAAGCTTGATTTTAAATCGGAAAATATTACCGATTTGGAATACATGTCTCCATTGAAAGAGAAAAAATATAAGCTTGCAGTACTTGTTAATGAAAACAGTGCAAGTGCATCTGAAATACTGGCAGGTGCGGTGCAGGACACAGGTGCAGGAACTATTATAGGATCAAAAACTTATGGCAAAGCAAAAGTGCAGAGTATTTATCCCATCTTATCCTTGGATGCTTATAAAAAATATGAAGAGCAGCTTGGGGTTAAGCTGGTTATTGGAGATGACCTTGAAAGAAAATACAGCATAGAACCAACTGATGATGAAATGATTGGCTGGATTAAAATAACTACAGGATTATACTATACTCCTAAAGGAAGAATGATTGATTTAAAAGGTATTATGCCTGATTATAATGTAACAAGCAGCAGCACTATAAATGGAGTGGATTTAAGTTCAATCAGCGATTTGAGGGTGAAAATAAAACCACAGTTGAATTCTGAAAGCATTGATGTTTTGAATGCTAAAAGGATTTTGAAAATTTCCGGCTATAAGATAGATGATTTAAACAGCCTAAAGCTTGATAATAAAACCTGTGATGAGCTAAAGAAGTTTCAGAAGAAAAGCGGTCTATATCCTAGCGGTATTCTTGACTTTATAACACAAAAGACATTAAATAATACATACCAAAAACTTGCCATAGAGTCTGACAAGCAGTATTTAAAGGCTTTGGAGGTATTAAAGAATTAAAATAATATTTAATACCATGAGAAATTAGAGCGTTTTGCACCACAATTTCTAACAACATCAGGGCTTAAAAGGAATATCATAGTTTTAAAAAAATAAATAAAAATAAATTTAAATAAATTTAAATAATCTATTGACATGTTAATAAAATACCTGTTATAATATCCTAGCGTGCTGGTCATGAAGTAATAAACAGCAATAAACGCTTGGCGGCGTAGCTCAGTTGGCCAGAGCATGCGGTTCATACCCGCAGTGTCGTTGGTTCAAATCCGACCGCCGCTACTTACGGCCCATTGGTCAAGTGGTTAAGACACCGCCCTTTCACGGCGATAACAGGGGTTCGAGTCCCCTATGGGTCATACGGGCGCTTAGCTCAGCTGGGAGAGCATCTGCCTTACAAGCAGAGGGTCATAGGTTCGAGCCCTATAGTGCCCACCAAACAAGAGATCCAAGGTATTATGTACCTTGGATCTCTTGTTTTTATTTCTTGGAAATTATGATGTCTTCTACATCTAAATATAGAATAGAAAATAGAGTGTTCATTACAATACAAATGATATTTTTGTGACAAATTAATTCAATAATCTACTTTTCCATGTTAAATCAAACATAAACATTACTAATGATTTTGTTAGATAACACCTATTGTTTTGTATTTTGACTTGATGTTTTGATGATATGTGTCAAAAATAAATTTCTGTAAGACAACGAAAAGTGACATGTTTTACCGGATGTTTAATTTATAATCTTCCCTGTGGTTCAAAAATATTGTAGGAGGTAACAAAAGATGAAATTGGGATATTTACCGTATCAAAGGTTCAATAATACGGCAAAAACCTATGGGAAGATCAAATTTGGAAGTTTTATCAACTTATTAACAGCAAGTAACCTTATTTTGCTTCCGGTATCATTTTTAATCGGCAGGGCTTCCATTGCAGGTGGTATTTTGCCTTTTGGAATGGCTCTATTTGCTTCAGCGGCCGGAATGGAGTGTAACAGGTATTTAATAGGATTATCTGTTATTATAGGAATGATAACCAGAGGAGCTCCAGAGCAAATATATGTGACAATAGCTGCCATGTTTCTTTTTAGTGTGCTTAGCACAATGGTAAATTTTAATAAGAGCTATACAACTTCTAAAGTTGCTGTTTTTGCATTGTTTAGTACCCTTGTTCCTGAATTTGTAATAGTTTATATGCAGGGATTTTTGCTTTTTGATGTTTTGAAGGCGTTATTTCATGGGTTGTTAATTTTTCTTCTGGTATATATTTATAGAAATGCTTTGTCAGGAATTCAAAAAAAGGCAGCTTTAAATAATGAAGAGATTATAAGCGTTACAATATTAACGGCTGTAGGAATTGCTGGCCTTGCAGATATTCAGGTTATGGGAGTTGTCCTTAAAAATTTATTGAGCATAGTAATTATTTTAGTAAGCGGCTACAGATGCGGTGCTGGCGTTGGAGCGGCTGCGGGAGTTACTATGGGGCTTTTTGCAAGTTTGTATTCACCAACTGCTCCTTTTATAATTGGTTCATATGCCATATCGGGACTTATTACAGGAACGCTCAGAAAACTGGGAAAGGTAGGCTCAAGTCTGGGATTTGTATTAGGAAGCGGAATATTTATGTTATATATGAACATACCAGGTGATTCCTTTTCTTATATGAAGGAAATCATTGCAGCGGTACTGGTTTTTATAATCATACCAAATAAAGTTACAGATTTTGTAACAAATCTTGTGGGTGCGGGCTTTGATATAAGCAGTAGAAGTGTACATTACACAAGTAGAATAAAAGATATGACTGTTGACAGACTAAATAGCTTTTCTAAAACATTCAGAGAACTGTCAAAAACATTTTGTGAGATTTCAGATACAAAGTCTATGGCGGACAAGCAGGACATATCGATACTTTTTGACAGGGTAGCGGATAGAGTTTGTAAGGATTGCTGCCTATGTCTTCACTGCTGGGATAGAAATTTCTATAATACATATCAGGTCATGTTTAAGATTGTTGAGACTTTAGAAGATAAGGGAAGAATCGAACGAAGTGATATACCCAAGTATTTTATGGATAGATGTGAGAGAATAAATGATTTTGTTATTTCTGTTAATAACGTTTATGAACTCTTCAAAGTGGACAGGGTATGGAAAAGCAGAATTTGTGAGAGCAGGGAATTGGTCTCCCAACAATTAGAAGGACTGTCAAAGGTTGTTTCAAAGCTTGCCTGTGAAATAGACACTGAGGTAAACTTCAAAATTGACCTTGAGAACAGTTTGCTTCAGAGTCTTGACAGAGCAGGTATCAGGGTGAGGGATGTAAAGGTGCTTGAAACAGTCTGGGGCAAATATGAGGTTTGTATAACACACAAAGGATGTGGAGGAAAACGTCTGTGTGTTAATACAATTGAAAAAATTGCTACAGAGGTATTGGGAAGAAAAATGACAAAGGAGACAGTCGATTGCCAAAGGGGTATAAAGGATAGCCACTGTACTGTAAAACTGATTGAAGAGGAAATATACAGTGTTACTACAGGTGTTTCCAAACTGTCAAAATATAACAGTTTAGTCTCTGGTGATAATTATACTTTCTTAAATACTGGAAATGGAAAATATATTGTAGCTTTAAGCGACGGAATGGGAAGCGGCTATAAAGCTGCTGTTCACAGCAGGGCTACCATAAGTATGCTGGAACAATTCATGGAATCGGGCTTTGACAAGGATATGTCCGTTAAACTTATAAATTCGGTGCTTGTTCTAAAATCAGAAGACGAAGCCTTTTCTACCATAGATATGTCTGTAATCGATTTATACAATGGAGATGTTGAGTTTGTAAAGACGGGAGCAGTATCTACATTTATAAAGAGAGAACATAAGGTTGATGTAGTAAGATCGATTTCTTTACCGGCAGGAATACTAAGCAATATTGAGACAGAAATACTAAAAAGAAGTATTGACTCAGGGGAATTCCTTATTCATGTTACAGATGGTGTACTGGATGCGTTTAAAAAAGAAAACGGAAATAATGATGAGAGTTTTATAAAGTTTATAAATGAGATCAGTACAAAGAATCCTCAAGAGATAGCTGATGCTATATTGAACGAAGCTTATAAGAAGTGTGACAGCAAGCCTTGTGACGATATGCTGGCTGTTGTTGCAAAAGTGTGGAAAAAGGTAAGCTAGTTATTTCTAAGGCATTACTTAGTAAATGATTAAGCTAATTAATTGGTTTACATTTTGATAATACAAAAATGTATAAATAATTAAAAATTATCATAAACTACCTTCAAATATATCTTAGTATATCTTGGAGGGATAAAAAATGGTACTCGGTAATACAAAAAGAATTGTAATAATAAAGGATATACACTCAAACCTCATTGAAGAAGCCATATTGATTTTGAAGAGTGATTCCGGATTGAGCAAGGTTAATGACCCAACATCTATTATAAAGAATAACAAGGATAATGGTTATCTTTTAAACGAGGCAGAGAGTGTTATTAATAACTTCATAAAGGAGAATAAATATAAAATTGCTTCAGGAATTGATTTGAATTTCAAAGAAGTAAATATGTCAAAGTCAAAAATTTTTAGGAATATGATAATAAATCTGGCTCTTGCGGGCACCTTGGTGTTGCTTATTTATGCTGTGGCTAATTTCTTTTAGATAAGCGGCACCTTTTCTCCATTTCCATTGATTTTATTCCGGTTAAGCTATATTATAATATGTAATGATATATTGGCCTATGCGGTTTGCTTTACAAAAGTCGTTACAAATGTTAGGTTAATATTAATTTTATATGGTAATCATATTAAACTGGGGTTAACTGGAATTATTTCAAGGAGAAATGTTATGTTCAAGAATTTTTTTAACCTGATTTTGCTGCCGGAGAAGTTTTACAAGAAGTTTACTGACAGAATTATTACACTAATTATCGGTGTATTTGCCTTAGGTATAATCGATTACATATTTTCTATCAGTGAAAAGCTTCATAGTTTCTTTGTTGATAAGACTTCTGTGGATTTAAGCAAAAACATTTTTTATTCATTAGTTGTTATCGTTATTTTTGGAATAGGTGATGTAGTCTTTTTCTCCTTTCCTGTTTCTGATATTATTAAAAGACTTAAATCCGATAAAGATACAAACTCAGAAAAAAGCTCGCAAATAAAAATAATGAAAGTCCAGATACTGGCAAATTGTATCATTTTTATTCCCACATTGGTATTAACATATCTATCAAACGGAGTTGATCCGGAAAAGAATATTGAATTATCGATAATAATTATGTATGTGTATCTGATAATTCAAATATGGCTGTGTGCTATCATAACCAGAGGAATAAAATCTGCTTTCGAGATTGGGCAGAGATTCAAACCTCTTATATTTCCAATAGTATTTTTCTGGTATTATATTGTAGGTATGGCACTGAACTTTGTTATGGAAAAGTTGATGGGCTTGGTATTGGTTTAGATAAAACTAGTTGTAAATGTTTCTTATATAATCCACTTGTGCTAAAAAAACATGTATGGTAATATAATTAAAGTGGATTTTGGAAATATAAAGGTAAATACGGATAATGTCCCGGTAGTCTAATGGATAAGACAGTGGATTCCGGTTCCACTGATATGGGTTCGATTCCTATCCGGGGCATCATATTCAGAAACATCAGTGTTCTTTCGGATGCTGGTGTTTCTATTTTCCAAAACTTCTCCTTTAGATTTAGGGTATCCTGACTAAGATTTTAGTTGATTTGTAAAGTTGGTTATTCTATTCCGTGCTGTCCCTCTTTTTCTTTTGTTCTATTTTTGGATGATATATAAAGATTGCCTGATGTATCCAAACCGGCATAGAACACCTCCTCTATACTATTGAAGTTACTGTACCTGAGTTTTTGTATGAGCCATTCTCTATCTAAATTTGCATCCTTCAAATTTTCGTCCATTACTTTTCCATCTATAATAATATCTTTGGTTAACCCGGCATATGCAGTTGAAATATTTAAATCGGAAGGTGTTATGGGCTGCTTTTGGGATTTCTTTAGAACAGATAATTTCCCATCTGTTTCAAATATTGCAAATTCCACATCCGCTATGTTAAACGTGTTTTTTTCTCTTAAAAGCATCATAAGATTGTCTAGCGGCAGACGGGTTCTTTTTAGATTTTCTGCTATAATCTTTCCGTTCTCTACTACCGTCACAGGTTCTGAATTAGTTAACTTTCTTGTGAAAATGCTTTTTATATTTGAAGAATCTATTGTCACCGTTATTAGTGCAAGAACGACTAATACAGTAACACCAGACAAAACAGGGTTTTGTTGGCTTACTGATATATTAGCGGCTACAGATCCGACGATTACTCCCACAACAAAATCGAAAAACGTGATTTGTGAAATCATCTTCCTACCCATAATCCGAGTAAGTGATAATAGTAAAAAGTATGCAACAAAAATTCTTGCACTTGTATATAGAACTTCCTGAAACATAATGCCACCATCTCCCTAAAAGTTGTGAATTTTTTTTTAAAATAAGCATATTTATTATTTGCACATGAATAATTCTTAGTCATTAACATATATTGTTATGATTTTGATTAAAACCTTATCCCTATATAGAGTGTAAAGGTACAATAATGTTTTTTGTTGTACTGTCAGCCTGGTTATTGTCTATACTCGCCAAATACCAGTTCTTTTTTCAGTCCTCAAACTCGACAGGCCCCAAAGGTAATTCGGATTTTGGGTAGTTGGCTGAATACTATGTCCAACGATAAGCATATCACTTCAATCCAAGGAGATGTAAAACTTGTACTACTATTGATTAAGTATGCCGATTTTTTGGAGTTTTTGGGGGATTTTGCATAGTTTATTGATAGTTACCACTTAAATAATTTATAATATAATTATATACAAAAATTTTGCCTGAAAATTATAGCAGAAAGTATACATGAAATAAATACAAAGTTTCATGTCACTGTATTGTTATGGGGGGATAATTTTGATTAAAAGAATAAGTGTTTATATTATACTAATCCTATTACTAGGAGTAGGAGGGTATTTTGCTTTTAACTCCATTTATCAAAAACAAACAAGTTTGGATAATGAGACTATAAATTTGTTAATAAAAACTTTAAAAAATCCATCTTTAGTAAAGTCTATAAATATAGCTGATGACAGCCCTCCTGCTCATGCTTGGGTTCCTGAGAACTATGAAAGGCAGATAGAAATTGCATCGAAGTTAGTGACATATTTGGAGCATGCTACAATGTATACAAGTGAAATTCCAAAATCTCAGGAAGGTTTAATATTTGCTGCAAACATAGGACCATCACAGCTTTGTGTTTTGGATACAAATAAAAGTTCAATAATTGTTTCTCCTGCATATTATGTTACAGTTCAAAATAATTCAATTAATGTTAAATATATTGACGATGTAGTTGATGTTTCTAGCAATAATAAGCATGTCTATATAAAAGCAAACAAGCTTTATAACTGGCTTAAAAATAACGAGTGGAAAATAGATTATATAAATATGTGATTATTGGATTAAAGAAAAGGATTTATTAAGGAATGTAGCGGATTTTTTGTGGCATACGCAGAAAAGGATGCATAACCATGCACTTCATATAGCAGGCATGGCTTTTGAGACTTTGATCAATTATTTAGTTGCGTACATGGTCGAAACTTTGAGAGGTAATGAAAAATGATAATAATGGAAACAGAAAGACTTATTATTAGAAACTTTAGGGTAGATGACTGGGAAGATTTATATGAATACCTGTCGCAAAAAGACGTATTGAAATATGAGCCTGAAAACGAAAGTGATGAAGAAGAATGTAAGAAGAAGGCTATAGAACGTTCTCAGAGTAATATTTTTTGGGCGGTATGCCTTAAGGATAGTAATAAGATGATTGGACATATATATTTTAACCAAACTGGTCCAGTGGATTTCTTAACATGGGAGATAGGATACATTTTTAATCCCAAATACTATGGAAAAGGATATGCTACTGAAGCATCTCAAAGGATTTTGCAATTTGGTTTTGAAGAGTTGAATGCACATCGAATTATTGGTATGTGTAATCCTGAAAATACAGCCTCATGGAAATTACTAGAACGTTTGTCAATGCGTCTAGAGGGCCATCATAAAAAGAAGGCTTTCTTTAGAAGAAGAGAAGATGGAGAACCTATTTGGCATGATGCTTACCAGTATGCGATGCTGGCAGAAGAGTGGATTAGCAGAAATCTATAGAATCAATGTATTGATAATATCAAAAGATGATAATGACTGGAGTCCCAAAGTATTGAATGAAGCAAAAAGAATTAAGAAGATTAAAGAATTATTGTAGATAAGAAATGTATTTGTTAAGGTAAGGATTAATTAAGGCCACTGTATCCTTATCCGTATTATTTTAGAAGTGTGTTGAACCATACATTAGATGCATATTAACACAAATTAATGTAACAAAGGTGACTATAATGAAAGTGAAATTAGTTCTTACAAGGGGGAATTATCATAAGGAAAAAGAAAGCTTTAATAGCGATTTTTGTAACAATATTAGTTATTTGTATAAGTCCATTTGTTGTTAAATACGTTGATAGAACTGTAAAAGGTATGAAATTGACTTCAGAAGTAGATTATATTGAAATACCGTCAAAAGGCGAAAAACATTATATTAAGAAGATAGAAATTATTGAACCGGCAGTTTGGAAAGGTTCATATGATGGGGTATTACATTATAAAGATGGAAGAACAAAAGAAATAGATATTAGCTATTATGGAGATTTCTATGGAATAAAAGGTGAAGACAGGGGTTTGTTTTCAGACGGTGTTTTGTATAAATATGAATTAAATGAATGATAAATATAGCCAAAGAAGTTTTTCAGGTTTTTACAGGAAAGATTTATTTTAAAAGGAGCTGACATGGAAAATACTGATTCGGAAATTCAGAAATTTTATAACGATATTGCACAGCAGTTTGCGGATGAATGGTATGCAAATGAAGATTTGTTGCCTACTTTGAAAAGATTTATAGATTTATTAAATCCAAACCCAAGAGTGCTAGACATGGGATGTGGTGCTGGCTACGAAAGCATGCGTTTGTATAAGTTGGGAGCAAGAGTTACTGGTATTGATTTCTCAGATGAACCTATTAGAATAGCCAGAGAGAGGAATCCTCAATGCAAATTTCAAGTAGCGGATTTTAGGAAGTTAGACGAATCACTTGGCGTTTTTGATGGAATTGTTGCGATAGCATCTATTATACATATTAGAGATGAAGAATTAGAACTGGTTTTTTGTAATATGAAAAAAGTCATTAAACATGAAGGACTTGTTATGATTGTTGTAATAGAAGGATTGGGGATATGTGAAGAGCGTAGTAAAATCGAAAGAGAGGGAGTTCAGTATAACAGGCCTTTCTATTTGCATAGTAAAATGAGATTAAATGAAGTTGCAGATAATATAGGTTTTGAGTATTTTGACGATATGCAGCTAAGCGAAGAACAAGCTTCATTTGGATGGAAGTGTCTATTATATAGATCCAAATAATGTAAGAAACACACACGTGGGTTGTTATCCAAAGAACTTTTGAAATAATGGGTTTATTAAAAAAAGTTAAGTAAAACGGCGACCATCAAGAAATTTGCTTTTTAGGGGGAATTAGATGTTAAAAGCTGTTATTTTTGATATGGATGGTGTTATAGTAGATAGTGAACCTATTCATTTTGAGGTGGATAAAAAGGTTCTGAAAAAATGTAATCTTAATGTTAACGATGAAATTTTAAATTCTTATGTTGGAATTCCAAACCCAGAAATGTGGAAGGATTTAAAAGAGAAATACAATTTAGTTCCGAGTGTGGAAGAATTGTTGAAGTTGCAGTCTGAATTTAAAATTGAATTTTTAAAAGAAACAAAAATAGAAGCAATAGATGGAGTTAAAGGATTACTGAATGAACTAAAGCAGAACAATATTATTTTAGCAGTAGCATCTTCTTCACCAAGATTTTTTATTGAAACTATATTAGAAACGATAAAAATAAGAGAATGTTTTAATGTAATATTAAGTTGTGAAGAAGTTCAAAGAGGAAAACCTTACCCTGATATTTTTTTAATAACTGCAGAAATGTTAAAAGTTAATCCACAAGAATGTATAGTTATTGAGGATTCTACAAACGGAGTAAAAGCTGCTTTGTCTGCAGGAATGAGATGTATTGGATATGCTAATTTAAATTCCGGCTTACAAGATTTATCTAGTGCTTCTACAATAGTTAATAGTATTTGCGAGATTAACTATGATTTTATGATAAGTATTATGTAGTTTGGAGATTTGTTTTTTGATATTATTGCTATTTCGTTGAATATGTTAATAAGGATAATGACTGGTTCAATTAAAATGAGTAGAGAAGAAATTGATGCATGGAAAGAACATAGCGAGATCGATAAATATATTACTATAAAGGAGGTGCTTTGCCATTTATAGAAAAAGTGATAATTTTTAAGTGACAAAAACTGGGGGTTATAGTGAGTAAAATTAGTTATATATGTAGGGGTATTGTAACTTTGATAGATGGTACAAAACTTCGAATTATTGCGTATGATATTTCTGAAATCTTTGGAGGGGTTATGAAAAGGTCAATAATTTTGATTTTAATGGTAATTTGTATTATGATCCAATGTTCTTGCAGCCGGAATGAACAGATTGAAAGGGTCAGTTCTGAGAAATTGGGTCAAACTAATATAGCAGCGACAATTGATGAAAAAATTGTAGAAGGAAAAAATGTTGTGTATTGTTCTTCCTTTCAAATGGCCTGGGATAGATTAAAACAAGATGTGCTAAAGGGAGCTGTTGAGCTTGACAACCAGCCTTTGATTGCGAATTCTCTTAATTCAAATTCCTTTGATAGAAGAAATATAGGAGAAAAGAATTACGTTGCAGAAGCGGGATTTGTTAAAAATGGAATAATAAATAAAATAAATCAAGGACTTAAAGAAAAGTTTGATATTTCTAGAGAATTTGATGATGTTGAAGATGATCCTACAGCTGTTTTAGCATATGCGTACCTTTATAAAAAAATAATTTTTGATAAGGATTTTGAGGATACATATCTAACATTCAATTCAAAAAATAGTACTCAGAAGGTAAAATCCTTTGGCATTAAGAATACATCTACTTATAAGCACCGTAAAGATATTATTAAGCAAGTTGAAATAATAGATTATTTAAGTGATGATGACTTTATCATTTCATTAAAAAGCAAATCAGATGATTATATATATATTGCTAAAGTTAAACCGAAAGAGAAGTTATCAGATACAATGCAAGATGCTCTAAAAAGAATAAAAACAGGTAAGAGAGAGGCGTTTCGGCTTGGTGATTATTTAAGTATACCGGATATTAATATTAATATTGAACATTCATATAATCAACTTTTAAATAAATATTTAAAAAATGGTGGGTTTAGGGATTACTACATTAGAGAAGCTAAACAGGATATTATGTTTAAGCTTAGTAAAAGCGGTGCTTTGCTTAAGTCGGAAGCTGCTGTAGAAATGGCCAAATCCTCATCACATGTTGAAAATCCAAAAACACTTGTTTTCGATAAACCATTTCTTATTATTCTTGGTGAGAAGCAAGATAAAGAACCTTACTTTGCAATATGGGTTGAAAATACAGAATCGATGGAGTTAGAGAAATAATAAATTAATTGAATTTGAGGTTATTTAGGTATGAATAATACTGTTGAGATCTGTACATCATATGGCAGAGTGAATAAAGATAGAGTTGAGTTTTATAAAAGGTGGGCTTCATCAATCTAATGTTTAAAATTATAATTTACATATTTGTTACATTATTGTTTAACGTAAGTAACATGTGAATATTACAATGTAGAAATACAAAGGCTTGAGGAGAGCCAATGAATTATTAAAAAGGGGTCTCAATATGGGAACTAAAGCTAAAGAAAAGTATTCAAAAACAATACTTTACAATTATCTGTTGGTTTTTGCAGGCTTGTTAGGTATTTCTTATGTAATATTTGGTTTTTCATTAGGCTGGGGTTTTTATTTCGGGTTAAAAATCATTTTGATTTTTGGAGTAATGCTACTGGCCCATGGTGTATTAAGAATTAATATGTACAATTACATCAGAAGTTTCATTAATAAGATCGTAAATATGGGAATATTGGCAGCATTAATTTTTATTGTTGTTATGGAAGTAACAATTAGTTATGCGGCAATCTTTAATAATACCAAACATGTGGATTATATCTATATTCTTGGTGCAGGTATTATTGAAGACAGACCCTCTTTGGAACTAAAATATAGGTTGGATAAAACTATTGAATACATAAATAAAAACAAAGATGTAAAAAAAATTGTGTTATGTGGCGGAAAAGGAACAGATGAGAAATTTACAGAAGCATATGTAATGGAAAAATATCTATTAAGTAATGGAATAGATAGGAAAATACTTATAAAAGAAGAGAAATCGTCTACTACATACGAAAACATAAAATATGCTACTGGAATTATTGATAATATTGATAAAAATTCCGATAGAAAAATTGCTTTAGTAAGTAATGATTTTCATGTGTTCAGAGCCAAATTAATTGCTGATAGGATAGGGCTGAATCTAACCGGATTAGCAGCTGCAACACCAATTTATATTATTCCTAATCATCATGTAAGAGAATATTTTGCAATTATAAAATGCTTGTTTTTAGGATGATAGTTTTGACAGACTGAAAAAATTATAGTTTTGAAAATTAACGGAGATAAAATTTGTCGAATAGTATACGGATTGCCAACTGCTGGATAAAAAATTAATAAATGCGTAAATACTTTACTTAAAATTAAAAAGCATCAAACCTTGTGTTTTTAGGCATTCTAAAATATAATAGATTAGAGCTTTAAAGTTATCCTTTGAGGCTTTTGTTGTATTAAAGATGTGTTTTTTATTAATTTAAAGCTAAAGTGAGGGTGTGTAGTGATGTTGGTTATATTATCAGGAAGTTCCGGGGTAGGTAAAAATACCATTATAAATAGGATTTTAGGGGATATGAATAATGTTGAGCTTATGCCGACAATGACAACAAGGGAAAAGAGACCAGGGGAGGAGACAGGAAAGCCTTATATTTTTGTCTCCAAGGAAGAATTTGAGCGAATGATTGAAGAGGATGAACTTGTTGAGCATCAAATAGTCCATGGATTTTATTATGGAACTCCTAAAAAGATAGTAAATGAAAAATTTAAGGGCAACAAGATTCTCATTAAGGATATAGATGTAGATGGTACACAGAATCTTGTTAAGAGAATTAATAATGTAGTTACTATTTACTTAAAGCCAAAATCCAAGGAGCAGCTTATTGAAAGGCTTAAAGGCAGAGGCGAGGAGCGGATTGAAGTACGGCTTGCCCGTTTCGAGCATGAAGAGGCTATGGCGGATACATACAAGTATGTTTTGGTAAATGATCAGTTGGAAGAAACTGTTGAAAAAATTAAGGATATAATCATTAAAGAATATGATGAGTGTTCTATATGAAAAGTATAAAAATCAATTAATTTTAATATGATTAAAAGAGATAATAAAAGCACTGGATGATTAATAATATTCAGTGCTTTATAATTTATTTATAAATTAGCTAACAAAAAGCCAAAATCAGTTTTTATTAAACAAATCCTTTAGCTTGCTGACGAATGTTGATCCTGAGCCTTCGCGAATAGGAAGGAAAGGTTTTAGAGGGTTATGCTTCTCAACTCCAAATACTTTTGAAAGAACATTTTCATCTTCCTGCTCCTGTTCCTTGTCTTTCACTACAACCTTTAATTTACGAGGTACACCCAGCTCAACATCAACTATTGATTCTAAAGATTCTGAAACATCTGTGTCCGGATATGAAAGCAAAAATGATGATTGCTGCTTAACCGATTTGCTGACAAAAATACTTTCCGGTATGTATCCTAACGGGGAGAATGTGCAATTCGGAAATCTGCTTACAACGCCGGAAATTCTCTTTATAACAGATTCGCCTTCTTTAGCATCTTCACATTTGTTTACTATAAGCTTAAGATTTAAGCAGCGATGTTTGGATAACAGAACCTTGAGAATGGAAAAGGTATCTGATATAGCATGGGGCTCAGGTGTTGTAACAAGTATTGTTTCATGGGTACACATAACCAGATCGTTTAAAATTCTTGAAAGACCAGCACTCGTGTCTATCAAAACATAATCAAAGCTATTTTCAAGAGCCGAGAGACCTGCGGTAATTTTTTCAATTTGATGAGGATTTAAGCTGGAAAGCTCAAAAAGACCGTTACCTCCAGGTATCACCTTTATATCACCGGGACCATCAATTATAATTTCCTCAAGGTTTTTTGTACCCTTTATAACATCCGTGAGGTTATAAACTGGTGATAACTTAAGCAGAACATCAATATTAGCCATTCCTAAATCTGCATCAAGTATTACTACCTTTTTATTTCTCTTAGCAAGTGCTATTGCATAGTTGATGGTAAAGCAAGATTTTCCTGCACCGCCTTTTCCGCTCGTTATAGTCACAAACTTGCATGCCTTTTTCATCACGGTATCAGAGCCTATAGCTGTATCAATGGCACTTGTCAAGTCTTGGGGAAGGCTAATAAAGAGAGACTGTTTTTCGGGATTTTTACCAACAACCCTTGAATTAAATTGTAATAGCCCATATGGAGTATTTGCTTTGAGACTTAAATCATATCCAGTTGGTATGGGAGAAAACACTCCGTTCTTATTAGGTTGGGCAATTTCAAGGTAGTTCTGATCCATTGACAGGAGTTTGCTTTCATAGATGTCACAAACATTACCTGAATTTGTAGTTATCTCAACAATTTGTCCGGGTAAAAATTTGATATTATCCATAATACCTCTCTTTATCTTGTAGATAGAAATATATCTCATGATGATTTCTTAATGTTATACTAATTTTATATTATGGTATAATTAATGTCAATTGTACCATAAAAAATATTAAATACATATTATTTTTATTCAATGCAAATATTGATTATTACTAAAGTTTGCTTATTGGGAAATAGGCTCCTAAAACTTTCGGAAAATAAATTTATGTTATATAATTTATTTTGTTGTCCGAAGATATATATTATTGTATTAAAAGATTTATCACTTTTAATATAGTCCTTAAAGCTTGATATTTTGGTTTGCAAAATGTAAGATAAAATAAAAGTGTTGTATACAAAGCGGTGAAACACAGGAAAAATACATCAGGAGGGTAATATGGAAAATCTTAAAATTTTATTTGCTTCTTCCGAAGTAGTACCTTTTGCAAAAACCGGAGGTCTTGCAGATGTAGCAGGTTCGCTGCCAAAAGCAATAAAAGCTATGGGCACAGATATCAGAGTAGTTATGCCGAAGTATAAATGCATTGATAAAAAATATACCGACAAGATGGAGCTTATTAGCAGTTTTTATGTTAACATAGTCTGGCGCAGACAGCTCTGTGGAGTTTATAAGCTTGTGAAGGATAATGTTGATTATTATTTTATAGAGAATGACTTTTATTTCAATAGAGACGGACTTTATGGCTATTTCGACCAGGCAGAACAGTTTACATTTTTTAACAGAGCTCTTTTGGAAATGCTGCCTCATATAGGTTTTCAACCTGATGTAGTACATTTTAACGATTGGCAGACAGGAATAGGAAGCCTGCTATTGGAGTCTGATTATAAAGAACTTAAGTATTATAAGGATATGAAGTCATTGTTCACCATACATAATATCAAGTATCAAGGAATATTTCCAAAGGAGATAATGGACAGCGTGCTTGGTTTAAGTTGGGAATATTTTCACCTGAACGGTTTGGAACACAATGATCAGGTCAATTTCATGAAGGCTGGTATAGCTTATTCCAGTATTGTAAATACAGTAAGTAAAACATATGCAGACGAGATAAAGCACGACTTCTTTGGAGAAGGGCTAAATGGAATAATAAACAGACGTGCAGGAGATGTATACGGTATATTGAACGGAATAGATTACGATCATAACAACCCTTCAACAGATAAAAGATTATATGTCAATTACAGTTCCAGAAGTATAAATGGAAAATATGAAAATAAGAAAATGCTTCAGGAAGAATTAAAGCTTCCTGTAAAAGATGTTCCGATGGTAGGAATAATTTCAAGGCTTGTAGATCAGAAGGGGTTTGATCTCATAGACTGTGTAATTATGGAGATACTCCAGATGGATTTGCAGCTAGTTGTCTTGGGAACGGGCGAATATAAGTATGAGAATATGTTCAGGTGGGCTAGTGAGGTTTATCCTGAGAAGGTGTCTGCAAACATTAAATATGATGATGTATTGGCACAAAGGATTTATGCAAGTTCTGACATATTTCTGATGCCATCCCTATTTGAGCCCTGTGGATTAAGCCAGATGTTCAGTATGAGGTACGGCACAATACCCCTCGTAAGAGAAACCGGAGGCCTTAATGATACTGTGAGGCCGTATAACGAGTTTACGGGTGAAGGAAACGGGTTTACATTTGCCAATTATAATGCACATGATATGCTGTATACGATAAGAAGAGCTGTTGAAATCTATCAAAACAAGCCCATATGGGAGATGCTCGTTAAGAGAGTAATGAAAGAAGACTTCAGGTGGGAGAAGTCAGCAAGTGAATATGTTGAATTGTATCGTAGAGCGATGGAGAAAGAATAAATATGTTTAAGGTGACTGAGTGTGGAATATAAAACACCTGTTTTAGAAGAGATTGAGAGGTATATATCATCCAATCCGCTTCCTTTTCATATGCCGGGGCATAAGATGGGAAAAGGGTTTAAAAAAGGGTATTTTGACCGGATTGCAGCAATGGATTTGACAGAAATTCCAAGGCTTGATAACCTGCATTACCCCGATGGGGTGATAAAGGAAGCACAAGACTTGGCAGCCAGGGCTTTTGGTGCTGAACATACTTTTTTTCTTGTTAATGGCTCTACCTGTGGAATACATGCAATAATTAAGTCAATTTGCAAGCCGGGTGAGAAGTTGTTGGTAGGACGTGACTGCCATAAATCGGTAATTAACGGAATGATGCTATGGGGTGTGGAACCTTATTATATTAATCCCGATTTTGATGTAGGCTTTGGCATCCCTACCGTGATATCCCCTCAAAAAGTCCGTGAGGCTTTTGAAAAGAATCATGATTGTAAAGGCATATTATTGACAAGGCCAAACTATTATGGAATTTGCTCGGATTTAGAGTCTATTGCATCTATAGCCTCATCATATGGAAAGATTCTTGCCGTTGATGAGGCCCATGGTGCACATCTAAAGTTTAATAATGCACTGCCTAAGTGTGCTATGGAGCTTGGTGCAGATGTATGTATTCAAAGTGCCCATAAAACTCTTCCAGCATTTACACAAGGGTCATACCTCCATGTAAAGTCAGGGAAAATTGATGTGGAAAGGCTTAAAAGTATTCTTGGAATGTTGCAAACAACCAGTCCTTCATATGTAGTCATGTCATCCTTGGACTATTCAAGGGCACTGATGGAAAATGAAGGAGAGGATCTTCTGGAAAGTCTCATCAAAAATATTGATTGGTTTATAAATTCATTGAAGGCAATTAATGAGTTTTCAGTTTTGTCTGTCAATAGCATGGGGAATTTCCTTACTGATAGGACCAGACTGGTTATAAACGTTAATAGAATAGGACTTACAGGATTTGAGGTTGAAAGGATATTAAGATTTGATTATAATATACAGGTTGAGATGTCAGATCCAGGTAACATTGTTTGCATTGCTACCGTATCCGATGCAAGGGAGGATTTTGAAAGGCTTTTTCTTGCACTTGCAGACATCAGGACCAGGGTTGTTAAAGAAGAGAAAACAGCCGATATTAATTTATATAAGTATAATTGCAGCATGGGAGTACCTGAGCAAGTGGTGTCACTAGGGGATGCATTTAATTCACGGTCAAAAAAGGTTCAGCTTCAATATGCTGCAGGTATGATTGCAAAAGGCACCATTACTCCTTATCCTCCAGGTATACCTGTTGTTTGTCCTGGAGAGCGAATCAGCAAGGATATAGTTGATTCCCTGTCTGCTTTATTAAAGCAGGGAGGAAATGTTAACGGTATTGGAAAGCATGATGAGATAGAGGTTATTGATTATTTATGATTGGTGATTAGAGATTAGTCATTCCTTAAGTAAAGTATGTGGTCGGAGGTAACCATGGGCAGGGGATATTTTATTACAGTTGAAGGTACTGATGGGTCTGGAAAGACAACCCAGATAAAATTGATCGAAGAGTATTTGAAAAGTAAGAATAAATCGGTGGTGCTGACCAGGGAGCCTGGTGGAACCCAAATAAGCGAAAAAATAAGAGATATATTGCTGGATTCACAGAATTCTGAAATGGGAATAACCACTGAGATGCTTTTATATGCTTCTGCCAGATCCCAACTGGTGTCGGAAGTTATAAGGCCTGCAATAAAGGAAGGTAAAGTTGTCATTTGCGATAGGTTTGTTGATTCCAGCTATGTTTATCAGGGATTTGGAAGAGGTATTGACCTTAAGGTAATTACAGATGTCAACAGAATAGCACTTGATGGATTGGTGCCCGATATTACTTTGTTTTTTGATATAGATCCTGTTGATGCTTTGAGAAGGAGAAGCAATGCAACAGGGCTGGACAGAATTGAAAAAGAAAAAATGGACTTTCATAAAAGGGTGTATAACGGGTATAAAAAATTGGCAATGCTATATTCGGACAGAATTACTTGCATAGACAGCAGCAGAAGTATTGAAGAAATATTCGGTGATGTTAAAGTTTGCCTTAATGAGCTCATGGATTTTTAGGGAATTGCAAAAAAATCTATATTAGAAAATCTATTTCTTTACTATAAAGGAATGTGTGGAGTGATTCTAAATGAAGGTTGGAAATTTGGGAGATAATACTGCCAATATCACTGAGACCCGTGGCCGTGAGGAAAGGAAAATTTCCGAAACAAGGAACAGCAATTTTCATACAAAGCTTGCACAGGCTGAAGTAAGTAATTTTGATGAGCGTGTAAGGAATATGTTTAACAAAATTGCTGAACAGGGCGATAAGCTGGCGAAGAAGATAGATATCAGGGAATTTAAAATTTACAAGGCAATGATTTCTGAATTCCTTGATGAAATAGTCAACAATTCACACAAGTTTTCCAAAAAGAGCTTTCTTGACAGGCGTGGAAGGTATAAGGTTTATGCTGTTATTAAGAGAATTAATGAGGAGCTTGACCTTCTTGCCAAAGAATTTCTTAATGGTGAAAAGGATAACATTCAGATTCTGCAGAGGTTGGATGATATACGGGGATTGATTTTAGATATAATAATGTAAGGGGTGTGCAGCCATATTTAACAGTGTTGTTGGGCAGGCAGAGGTTAAAGAAACGCTTGAAAATTCTATAAAGAGCAGTAAGATATCCCACGCTTATGTTTTTACAGGACCAAAGGGAATAGGCAAAAAGACTTTTGCAAAGATTTTCTCAGGCTTGCTGTTATGCCAGGAACTATCAGAAGATACAAGGTGCGGCCAATGCTTCGCATGTAAAACCTTTGATAACAATACAAATCCCGATTTCAAAATAATTGATGCAGGTGAAGGCAGCATTGGCGTAGATGATATAAGAAATATACAAAGTGATGTTATTATAAAGCCATTATATTCTGCAAGGAAGGTTTATCTTATCTTTGAGGCGGACAAAATGACTGTTCAGGCACAAAATTGCCTCTTGAAGACACTTGAGGAACCACCGCCGTATGCGGTTATTATTTTGACTGCTTCCAACTATGAAGCACTAATGGAAACCATTCGTTCAAGGGTTTTACGGCTCTCTTTTAATAAGTACAGCAATGGAGAATTAAAGGCTATTATCGACAGAACCATGGACAAGCCTGTTAATAATATTGATTTTGTCCTTTCCTTCTCTGACGGTATAGCAGGCAATGCTTTGGATATTGCCGGATCAGAAGAATTTGTCCGGTTACGAGAGGATACCATTCAAATGATTTTAAGCTTGAATAAAAAAGCTGATGAAATCTTCAGTGCCATAAAATTTATGGAAGATAATAAAAGTGTTGTTGAAATTGTATTGGACATTATGCTAACATTTTTCAGGGACTTAATTATATACAAAAAAACCAGGGATGAAAAAATGTTGATTAATTCTGATAAAAAGGGTATCATATTAAATAATGTTGATAAATTCACTGTAAAGAAGCTTGGCGAAAATATTGAGCTGATTGAAAATACTAGGCGGATTTTACAGCAGAACGCTAATTTTCAACTTTCAATGGAAGTAATGCTTATGAAGCTTCAGGAGGAGTAATATAAATGGTAAAGGTGGTTGGGGTTAGGTTTAAAAGTGCAGGGAAGATTTATTTCTTTGATCCCGGCGATTTGGAAATTGAAGTTGACACAAATGTTATTGTGGAAACAGCTAGAGGTGTGGAGTTTGGACTTGTTGTTATTCCTATCAGGGAAGTGGCTGAGGAGGAGATAGTAGCCCCATTAAAGCCGGTAATAAGGATTGCAACAGAAGACGACAAGAAACACGCAGATGATAACAAAAAGAAGGAAGAAGAAGCATTTAACATATGCTTGAAAAAAATAAAAGACCACAATTTAGATATGAAATTAATTGATGTTGAATATACATTTGATAACAATAAGGTATTGTTCTATTTCACTGCTGACGGAAGGGTGGATTTTAGAGAACTGGTAAAAGACCTTGCATCTGTTTTCAAAACAAGGATTGAACTAAGGCAGATAGGAGTCAGGGATGAAGCTAAAATGCTTGGAGGTATAGGCGTTTGCGGAAGGGTTTTATGCTGTAATTCCTATTTGGGTGAGTTTCAGCCTGTGTCTATAAAAATGGCAAAGGAACAATGCCTATCATTAAATCCTACAAAGATATCAGGAACATGTGGAAGGCTGATGTGCTGTTTGAAGTACGAACAGGATGCTTATGAAGAAATACTTTCAAGGGTTCCGAGGGTCGGTGCTATTGTAAGTACCCCAGGCGGCCAGGGAACTGTTATGGAAATAAGTCTTCTTAAGGAATTGGTTAAGGTAAAATTGGATAAAGGCAATGAAACAGACTTGCAGATCTACAAGTCCGATGAAGTAAAGGTAATAAAAGATGTTGCAAAAGAGGATGATACCGACATTAACATTGAAGAGTTAAAGAGTTTGGAAGATTAGAAAAAATAAAAAAAAGAGTTTCCTTTAATGAGCATTGGTGGTAAAATAGTAAAGTCGATAATATATAGTATTAGTATTTGCGTATATGTAAATTATCAAGGAGGTGTTGTTGATGGCATATTTTATTGAAGACTCATGTATTAGCTGTGGAGCTTGTGAATCAGAATGCCCTGTTTCCTGTATAACTGCTGGGGATAAAGCATATGTGATTGACGCAGATGCATGTATCTCATGCGGTGCTTGTGCAAATGTTTGTCCAGTGAATGCACCAAAGGAACAATAATTAATTTTAAATAGGGTCGGGCAGAGATCATCGGTATCTTTGCCCGACTTTATTAATGTCTGGATAAGGTATGGATATAAAGTGGATATGATTTTAAATGAGAATGAGGCTATTGATGACCTCCAATATAAAGGTCTTAAGATTATTCAAAAGAAGGATGGATTTAAGTTTGGTATAGATGCAGTTATATTAAGCAATTTCCTTGATGTGAAAAAGAATGATGAAGTTATTGATTTGGGAACGGGAACAGGCATAATACCTATTTTGGTGGCAGGCAAGACTCAGGCTAAATCAGTAATAGGCCTTGAAATACAGCCTGATATGGCGGAAATGGCAAATAGAAGCGTTAATCTTAACTCTCTTGGTGAGAGGGTTGAGATTGTATGTGGTGATATAAAGGAAAGTGTTGAGCATTTTGGCAGTTCTAAATTTAACATAGTAGTAACCAACCCGCCTTATACAGGCTGTCCGAAAATTAAATTTTTAGATATTTTACAACATTATGCAATTTTAAATATAGAATAATGATTGGAATCTGGAAAGTTTGAAAAATAACACTTATTAAATTACCCTACATTCACCTAAATCATCTTAAATTGAAGCGACTATTTCCTTTGTTCCTTTGATGTTTATTAACCTTTTCATATTATAACAAAAGAAAGCTAGGCCTGTTTCGCCTGAAACAAGCTTTTTGCCACGAAGTAAGAAATATTCAAAATTCATAACTCTTTTTAGTGTTCCAAATGGATGTTCCACAATCATTTGTCTTTTTTTGTACTTAGCACCATTAGCATTAAATCGTTCTATAGCATTTTCAACTATCTCTTCCTTTGGGTTGCGTTCAATGTGACGACCATATTTTGATGTTGTGCATTTATCCCGATATGGGCAATTTTGGCACTCTTCATAATTATAATAAATTTTCATCTTTACATCTTCACTTTTTGAACGCATATATAATTTTTTCCCAGCCGGGCAAATGTACATGTCATTATCCTTGTCATATATAAACTTTTCTTTTATATATCCAGAATCGATATTTGGTGTTACTACTTTTTGTTTTGGAACATATGGCACAATTCCGTTTTCTTCACACTTTATAATATCTTCACTTTTAAAATATGCTTTATCTGCTAATACTTCTATACTGTCAACTCCCAATTTCTCCTTTGCATTTTTAGCTACATCATATAACAACCCTTGATCAACTGCATCATTTCTCACTTCATAATCTATTATTAATTTGTTTTTCTCATCTACTGCTGTTTGTACATTGTAGCCAATTATTGTTCCTTTTGTATTACCAGTTTTCATTCTTTTTGCATCAGGATCAGTTAAGCTTATTCCTGAGGTATCGTTAAGCACTTCTTTAAGTTCATTGTAGAGCTCTTTCTTTTCTTCAAGGACTTTAATTCTATCGCTAATTTCTTTTGTTGCTTCTTTACAATCATTTTCTTCCAATGCTTTTAAATATTCCTTTAACTTTTCCTCTGTCAACTCTTCCATGAATTTAAGTTTCTTTAAAGTATAATATTTACTCTTGGCCGCATCTGCTCTTATTTTAGTCCCATCTATAGCAATTAATTCTTTTCCTATTAGGTTAAAATCATTACATATATTAATAAGGTTTTTAAATAGATTATCAAAACAGTCAATATGTTCTTTACGAAAATCAGATATTACTGAATGTTTTGGTTGTACTCCTTTCAATAACCATTTAACTTCCAAATTTATTTTTGCTTGTTTTTCTAGCTTTCTAGAACTTCTTATACCATTGAAATATCCATATACATACAGTTTAATTAAATCCATTGGTGAATACATTGATCTTCCAGAATTCTCATTATTCCCTTCTTTAAATCCCAGATCTTTAATATCCATTGATTCAATTAATGCATCAATTGCCCTAACTTCACTTTCTTCATCTATATGGTCTTCTAGGCTACTTAGCTCAACCTGTTTTCTACTAATGCCTTTTACATAATTCATAATTTTATAAACCTCAAAATTATTATTTGTTATATTATATCATATATGTTAATATAATGCATGATTTTCGGACAGCCTGTATATGAGCGTTGGAAGAGGGCTTGTCAATCCTTCCGATACAAAATCGATAGCAAGGCATGAGATTTTATGTACTTTGGAGGACATAATAAGGGTAAGCTCAAGACTTCTCGTTCCAGGGGGGCAGTTTGCAATGGTTCACAGGCCTCAACGCTTGGTTGATATATTGTTTCTAATGAGGCAGTATAAAATAGAGCCGAAGTTTTTAAGGTTTGTTCATCCGTCTCCTTATAAACGTGCAAATCTTGTTCTTGTTAAAGGCTTTAGGGGTGGCAATCCCGAACTTAAAATGATGGAGCCCCTTTATGTCTATGATGAGAATGGCAGGTATTCAAAGGATATAGATGATATATATCAAAGAGGAGAATAGTAAATTGAGTGATAAAGGAATTCTGTATCTGGTTGCAACTCCTATAGGCAATTTGGAAGATATAACGTTAAGGGCCATAAAAGTTTTAAAGCAGGTTGATATTATTGCTGCCGAAGATACCCGACAGACTATAAAGCTTCTTAACCACCTTGAAATAAAAAAGCCTTTAGTCAGTTATTATGAACACAATAAAATAAGTAAGGGCAATTATCTTATTGAGCAGCTTTTAGAAGGCAAGGAGATTGCTCTGGTTTCTGATGCTGGAACGCCTGCAATATCAGATCCTGGTGAAGATCTGGTTAAGCTTGCTATTGAGAACGGCATCCAAATAACCTCCATCCCTGGCCCGGTGGCTGCTATAGCGGGGATAACTGCATCAGGTCTTCAGTGTGGGAGGTTCGTATTTGAAGGTTTCCTGCCCATGAATAAGAAGGTAAGGAAGGACAGGCTGAGCCAGCTCAAAGGTGAAATCCGTACTATAGTATTCTATGAAGCTCCTCACAAATTGATATATACATTGAAAGATTTATATGAAATCCTTGGAGACCGCAGGATTGTACTGGCAAGAGAACTTACCAAAAGGTTTGAGGAGTACTTAAGGTTCAGTTTAAAGGAGGCACTGGATTTTTATACCGAGAAAGCACCTAAAGGTGAATTTGTGCTTATGGTAGAGGGAGCCAGCGAAGAGGAAATAGAAGAAGAGCGGACTTGCAAATGGAGCAATATTACTTTGGGGGAGCATATTAAAATATACCTAGATGAGGGTATGACCAAAAAGGAGTCTATTTCCAAGGTAGCTGCCGACCGTGGGCTGAGCAAAAGAGATGTATATAACAGCTATATGAAAAAGTAAAATCAATGTATGGTATACATAATAGTTTCCTGGACAACAAAAAAGGACTGTCATAAAACAGCCCTTTTCTTATGTGTTAAATTATTTCTTAAGTTCTCTCATGCAATCTGGGCAGATATTCTTTCCCTTGTATACTGAAACATCTTTAGCATTTCCGCAGAATATGCAAGCTGGCTCGTATTTCTTGAGTATAATTGTCTGACCATCTACGTATATTTCTAAAGCATCCTTTTCTGCGATGTCAAGTGTTCTTCTTAATTCGATTGGAAGTACAACCCTTCCTAATTCGTCAACTTTTCTAACAATTCCAGTAGATTTCATTTTTTTTCCTCCTCTAAAATTACAGTATTCGACAAACTTTGCATTTTTATAGTAGCATAAATTCCAGCTAACGTCAACAATAAATTTAAAAAAATTCTAAAAAATGTTTTCTAAAAATTTAGTTAATTAATGCCAGAAACTCAGAATGCAGCTATATCAACTTATTATTTTGCTGGTTAACTGGAATATATTTTTTGTATTAAAACAAAGTACAATTAGCTTCTAAAAAAAGAAATAATTAACTGGTAAGTTTAAAGAATTTGGAACGACAATATTCGACAAAGAATTCGACATTGTTTCAAGAAAAAAACCTGCAAATATTTGTTATAATTGTAAAGCACGCAATACAATGATGCTTCATCGTAACCACTTTTAGACATTTTCACTATTCTTAAAAACATATATGTAGATAACCTGTCATATAAATAAAATGATAACTGAAAACATATAGGTGGAGTAATGCTCAATTATATTTGGATGGGTATGCTGCTAATTGGTTTTATAATTGGAGGATTAAACGGCAGGCTTGAGACTGTGACCCAGGCGGCATTTAATTCATCGAAATCCGCTGTGGAACTATCAATAGGGCTTCTTGGTATTCTGTGCCTGTGGACCGGATTAATGGGAGTGGCAGAAAAAAGCGGTTTATTAAACAAGCTGGCTTATCTGGTTTCTCCTCTTATAAGGGTGCTTTTTCCGCAAATCCCTAAAAAAAGTCCGGCTATTGGGGCAATAGTAATGAATATGGCAGCTAATTTTTTTGGACTTGGAAATGCTGCCACACCACTTGGATTAAAAGCAATGAAAGAGCTTCAAAATCATAATAATGTGAAAGATACAGCATCTGATTCGATGATTATGTTCCTTATACTTAATGCTTCGGCTATTCAGTTGGTGCCTGCCACAATCATTGCTCTTAGGTCCTCGGCAGGATCAACAAATCCAGCGGAGGTTATTGTTCCCATATGGGTAGCGTCAGCTTGTGCCGCAGCAACTGGAATTATTGCTGTCAAGATATTGGGAAGGGTGACAAAGAATCAGAAAAGAAGAATAAAATCAAAAAATTAAAAGCAATAATTATTCGGGAGTTGGTTAGTTATACTTAAAGATATTTCAAATTTAACTGTGCCGCTGATATTTGCGGTTATATTAATAGCGGGTGCTATAAAAAATGTAAAAGTTTATGATGTGTTTGTTGAGAACGCCAAGGAAGGTATAAGTACCATAGTAAAGATTATTCCTTCCCTTATAGGACTTATGGTGGCAATAGGGGTTTTTAGGGCATCAGGGGCCCTTGATATCATAATTTATGCTGCAAAGCCGTTCGCATCTTTGCTGGGAATTCCATCAGAGGCTTTGCCTCTTGCTTTTTTAAGGCCGATTTCAGGAAGTGCTTCTCTAGCCTTGGTATCAGATATAATGAAGAATTTCGGACCTGATTCATATGTTGGGAGGGTAGTTTCTACAATGATGGGATCAACAGAAACAATATTTTATACTTTGACCGTGTATTACGGGTCGGTAGGAATAAAAAACATAAGACATACTCTTGTGGCAGCGTTGATAGCTGAGTTTATCAGTGTATTGGTTTCAGTATGGGTATGTGCGTATATGTTTGGTACATAGCCCAAATTATTATAATAAAACAGGAGTGCATATGGATAATTATTGTATTGCAGTTTTTAAAAATAATGACTTACCGGGACAAAAAAGCTGTATTAAAAATTTCTTTCAACAAATATTATTAAGATTTAAGGAGATGGACAAAACCGACTGGTTTGAAACGTTAGAGATCACTAGTGAATTAATCATCAATTTAATAAGGATGCCATACACTATGGAAGAATATAGGGAGCTTAACGACAAAAAAAGAGAGATGGTTCTAAGGGATGCAATGGAAATTTGCCGTGCAAAAGGTGTGAAACACTGCATTCTGCCTTTTAAAATTCAAGAGGACATTGAATCGGAAGGGTTCTATAAAAAATGTTTTAATGGAAAAATTCTATACAGGGTGCTTTTAGCAAATATAATAAATAAAATATGTTACATCAAAGATTTAGACATAAATTCTATTGAAATTTCAATAATTAGTGGTAATGATAAAGCAGAATTATTACAAATTGTAAAATTGCTATCAAGTTTTATAAAATTTGTTACGATAATTACAAAAGATATGTGTATAAATAAGGAAGTAGAAGAAATTTTTTATGAAACAGGCACTTCAATAGGGATATCGGGAGATTATAGCAATACGCTGAAGCGGGCAGATATAATTATCAATTTAGGGGATGCAGAAGAATTCAAATGTTTTATAAAAGAGAAAGTTGTAGTGCTCAATTACGGAAAGGCAGCAGATTTTTATAAGAAGGTTTGGGTTATTAACGATATAAAAGTGGAATTGCCTTTGAATGTTGCCTTTATGTTGGATGACAGCTTACTTAAGCTATATAAGGTAAACGAGATTGCAGAAATACTTGTTATGCATAAAGCGGGTTATCCAATTATAGACGAAGGATACAGATGTGATTTGGATTTTATTGCCAAAGTAGCTGCGATATTTGATAATGATGGTTATGAGTTGGAGGGTTTCGAGTAAAAAAGATTGTGTTTTGCATTAATAAATGCCTGGATTAATAATGCTTATAATGTGACTGTAATTCTTGACAATAAGATGGTTTGTATTTTATAATGGTGAAAAATAAAAGTATTATACGGCTTTTTATTTATTTTAGTACATGCCGTTTAATTTGTCATTTTATTCTAATCGGTCACTTTTTGTTGATTTAAGAGCCTTAAGACAAGTGTTGACGCAAATGTATTGGAATTGGCACTGAACGAGACTTATTGTTTCTTAATATAGGTGCGTAAGAATAAATTAGTTAGAATTGCATATATTATCAACACAAATTTTAATAAAAGGAGAACTTCAAATGACCAGCAAAGAAGTTGTTTTGACTTATGAAGGGTTAAAAAAGTTAGAGGAAGAATTGGAATATTTGAAAGGTGTTAAAAGAAGAGAAATTGCTGAAAGAATAAAGCAGGCACTTTCTTTTGGGGATATTTCTGAAAACTCTGAGTATGATGAAGCTAAAAACGAGCAAGCCCATATTGAAGGTAGAATTGTTCAGATAGAAACGATGTTGAAGCATGCCAAGGTGATTGACGAGGATGAAGTTAGTACAGATGTTGTAAGTTTGGGATCCAAGGTCAGGCTTCTTGATGTTGAATTCAACGAAGAAGTTGAGTATTATATAGTTGGATCTACTGAAGCAGATCCATCCAAGTTTAAAATATCAAATGAGTCTCCTGTAGGTAGTGCACTGATAGGAAAGAAAACTGGCGAAGCGGTTGATGTAGCCGTACCTGACGGAGTTATAAACTTTAAAATTCTTGAGATTCACAAATAACTTGTAATTATGCATAAATTTATATATAATAGATAAAATAACAGTTTACATATCGTGTAAGCTGTTATTTTGTTGAAAAATTTGTGCCTACGAATATTTTTTCAAATATACAAATGAGTTGCTTTATAGGAGGAGAAAGATGTCTGAAAATATTGAACAAAATAATGAATTGCAGGATTTAAACGAATTGCTTAAGGTTAGAAGGGCTAAACTTTCAGAGCTGCAGAACAACGATAAGGACCCCTTTAAAATAGTTAAATTTGATGTTAATTCTTCAGCTAAACATATAGTGGATAATTTTGATGAAATGGAAGGCAAGCTTGTTTCTATAGCCGGAAGGATCATGTCAAAAAGAGGCATGGGTAAGGCAGGTTTCTGCAATCTCCAGGACAGGGACGGAAAAATTCAGCTTTATGTTCGCGTTGATGAAATCGGTGCTGATTGCTATAGTGAGTTCAAGAAATATGATATTGGAGATATAGTTGGAGTGAGCGGTGAAGTATTCAGAACTCACTCAGGTGAGGTTTCCATAAAGGTAAAGGAAATAACGCTTCTGACCAAATCACTGCAGCCGTTGCCTGAGAAATGGCATGGACTTAAAGATATGGATTTGAGATACAGACAAAGGTACGTTGACTTAATAGTAAATCCAGAGGTTAGGAGCACTTTTATAATAAGAAGTAAGATCATTAAAGCAGTTAGAGAGTTTCTTGATAATAGAGGATTTTTAGAAGTTGATACACCGCTTTTAAACACAATACCAGGAGGGGCTGCTGCAAAACCGTTTATAACACACCACAACACTCTTGATATCGACTTATATTTAAGAATTGCACCGGAGCTCTATTTAAAAAGGCTTATAGTAGGCGGTCTTGAAAAGGTATATGAGATGGGCAGAATGTTCAGGAACGAAGGTATGTCCATAAAACATAACCCTGAGTTTACTTTAATGGAGGTTTATGAAGCATATAATGACTATAAAGGTATGATGGAATTGACCGAAAACCTCATTTCTTCTGTAGCGGAAAAAGTTCTTGGCACTACAAAGATTAATTACCAGGGACAGGAAGTTGATTTGACACCACCATGGAATAGAATGACTATGGTTGAAGCGGTGAAAAAGCATACCGGTATAGATTTTGATGAGGTTAAAAGCGATGAGGAAGCAAGACAAATTGCTAAGGAGAAAAAGGTTCATCTCAATGGTGATTTAACAAAAGGCGAGATATTGAATTTGATGTTTGAAGAGTTTGTAGAAGAGCATCTTATACAGCCAACATTTATAATGGACTACCCTGTGGAGGTTTCACCTCTCACAAAAAGAAAGCCTGACAGGCCTGAATTGACAGAGAGGTTTGAGCTGTTCATAACAAGCAGGGAGATGGCAAATGCATATTCAGAGTTAAATGATCCCCTTGACCAAAGAGAAAGATTCGTAAATCAAATGAAAAAAAGGGAAGCAGGAGATGAGGAAGCAAACATGATGGACGAGGATTTCCTCACAGCCTTGGAATACGGTATGCCTCCTACAGGTGGCCTTGGTATAGGTATAGACAGGCTTATTATGCTTCTTACCGATTCTTACTCAATAAGAGATATACTGTTGTTCCCTACAATGAAGCCTCGTGATTAGTATTATTGAATGTAAGGCTGGAGGATAAGCAGATGGGTGAGCAAAAGGATCCTTATGAAATATTGGGATTAAAAAAGGATGCAAGCAAAGACGATATATTAAAAAGATATAACCTTCTAATGAAGAAGTATAAGAGTAATAAAAGCATTGAAGATGTTGAAGGCATAAAAGCTCAGATCAGGGAGATTGATGAAGCATATAATGTCCTTATGGGTTATGACCTTAATTCATTAGCGGAAGGCAAACTACTGGAGGAGGCCCAAAGACCTCCTAATCGCCTGTTGAAAAAATTAAATATTGACGAAAAGAAGTTGGGTAATTTTATACATTACTATAAAGTGCCCATGATTATAGGTATTATAGTTTTAGTAGGCTTATTTTTTACTGTAAAATCTATAGTAACCCGTGTGGAGCCGGATTTGAAAGTCAAGCTGGTAGGGATTTATCCTAACACCAGCGTTGAAAAGTTGGAAAATCAAATAGTGGGTAACATAGCTGGCCTCAAAAAAGTAGAAATAGACCCTATCATTTTTTGGGACAAAAATAGTCCTACCATAGAGTCTTCGATGGATATGAAATTGTTTACATTATCGGGGACTGGACATGTGGATGCTTATCTTCTCGACAGAGAACGATTTGATAAGCTTATGAACATGACGAACAGAGTACAGCAATTAGATGATATTGTTAAGAAATATAGAAATAAGATTGATGATAATAATCTATTAAAGAAGAAATTGAAAAATGAAAATGAAGAGCATATATATGGTATTGAAGTTGAAAGTAGAAGCATATTCAAAGGAACAGGATTGGAAAAGTTCAAAATTATACTTTCCGTTGGCATGGATGGAAAAAATGATGAAAATACAGCCAAGCTTGTGGATTTAATATTGAAGTAATAATATAGGAATACTTCTTACGACAGCATAAAGATATCAAGGTTGAAAAAATTATCCGGGAGGAATGAATATGGCAGAGGAGTTAGGTTATAGGGAAGAACATACAGGAGGTTCTGTAGACATATACCTTGCAGGTGAATTGGACATATATTCGTCTGAAGGGTTTAAGGAGAAACTGTACAATACAGCTGATACTACTGATGTTGACTTAAAAATACACTGTGATAACCTAAGATACATAGATAGTACTGGACTGGGTATTTTTGTAGGAGCACTTAAAAGAGTTAAGGGAAAAAACAAAAATATAATTCTTATTAATCTTAAGGATAATCTAAAAAAATTATTTATAATAACAGGACTTGATAAGGTATTTATTATAGAGGAGTGAAGAAATGGATAATTTTGATGTGATAGAGCTGAAGCTTCCTTTAAAGGCTGAGTATGTTAGTATTGTAAGATTGACAGCATCAGGCATATCAAATAGGATTGGTTTTGATATTGACTCTATTGAAGATATAAAGGTTGCCATAGCAGAGGTTTGCAACAAGCTTATTACTGTTGGAAGTGCAACAGAGGATTTTGTTAAGATAATTTTCAGGATTTCAAAGGATAAACTTACGGTTATCTTTGATTCTGAAGATGAATCACTTAAATGTATATTTAGTGGAAGCGATAATGAATTTGGTCTTTCAATTATTAATGCATTAATGGATGAAGTAGAGTTATGCTCAGATAGTTATATATTGTCGATATCAAAAGTGATCGAAGGGAAAAGTTAAAATGATCGATATGAATGATAATATAGATATTTCTCTAAATCAGGCAGATAATGATGAGATATTTTTAATATATAGGGATAATCCCAGTGTTTCCAACCGGAATGCCATCGTAAACCGGTTTATATACCTTGCTGAGATAATATCGAAAAAATTCGTCAATAGAGGCGTTGATTATGAGGATATTTATCAAGTAGGATGTATCGCACTTATTAAGGCTGTCGAACGCTTCAGTCCTGACAAAGGTGTTAAATTTGTGAGTTTTGCGACTCCTACAATTATTGGTGAAATAAAGAGGTATTTCAGAGACAAGGGTTCGGTTATTAGGATTCCGAGAAGAATATATGAGGTATATCAAAAGGTGAATCAGGCCAGAGATATGTTAACTCAGG
>NZ_LGTC01000001.1:2027500-2860000 GCF_001262605.1 Pseudobacteroides cellulosolvens ATCC 35603 = DSM 2933 | reverse complement strand
GGGAGCTTACTGTTGTAGGCTGAAGCATGATCGTAAGGACATGTGGACGAAGCAGTAGTGAGAATGCCGGAATAAGTAGCGAGAGTAAAGTGAGAATCTTTACCGTCGAAAACCTAAGGTTTCCTGGGGAAGGTTCGTCCGCCCAGGGTAAGTCGGGACCTAAGCTGAGGCCGAGAGGCGTAGGCGATGGACAACAGGTTGAAATTCCTGTACTACCGTTAGCCGCTATTAGAGAAGTGGGGACGCAGGAGGATAAGTCAAGCGAGTGACTGGAAGAGCTCGTTCAAAGAAGGTAGACAGTTTGGTAGGCAAATCCGCCAGACGGTTCGAATATCTTATGAGGAGGGAAATTAGAGTACCGAAGTGACAGATTCCACGCTGACGAGAAAAGCCACTATCGAGGATGATGGTACCCGTACCGCAAACCGACACAGGTAGGTGAGGAGAGAATCCTAAGACGATCGGGAGAAGCGTTGTTAAGGAACTCGGCAAATTGACCCCGTAAGTTCGCAATAAGGGGTGCCTCAGCAATGAGGTCGCAGAGAATAGGCCCAAGCAACTGTTTATCAAAAACACAGGTCTCTGCTAAATCGAAAGATGAAGTATAGGGCTGACGCCTGCCCGGTGCTGGAAGGTTACGGGAATCTGTAAGTCGCAAGGCGAAGCAGTGAACTTAAGCCCCAGTAAACGGCGGCCGTAACTATAACGGTCCTAAGGTAGCGAAATTCCTTGTCAGGTAAGTTCTGACCCGCACGAATGGCGTAATGACTTGGGCACTGTCTCAACAACGTACCCGGCGAAATTGTAGTACTTGTGAAGATGCAAGTTACCCGCGACTAGACGGAAAGACCCCATGGAGCTTTACTGTAGCCTGATACTGGGTTTCGGTATTCTTTGTACAGGATAGGTGGGAGGCTTGGAAGTAGTGGCGCTAGCCATTATGGAGCCAATGTTGGGATACCACTCTAAGAGTACTGGAACTCTAACCAGAGTCCGTAATCCGGACTTGGGACAATGTCAGGTGGGCAGTTTGACTGGGGCGGTCGCCTCCCAAAAGGTAACGGAGGCGTCCAAAGGTTACCTCAGCACGGTTGGAAATCGTGCATCGAGTGCAAAGGCATAAGGTAGCCTGACTGCGAGACAAACAAGTCGAGCAGGTACGAAAGTAGGGCTTAGTGATCCGGTGGTATGAAAGTGGAATTGCCATCGCTCAACGGATAAAAGCTACCCTGGGGATAACAGGCTTATCTCCCCCAAGAGTCCACATCGACGGGGAGGTTTGGCACCTCGATGTCGGCTCATCGCATCCTGGAGCTGTAGTAGGTTCCAAGGGTTTGGCTGTTCGCCAATTAAAGCGGTACGCGAGCTGGGTTCAGAACGTCGTGAGACAGTTCGGTCCCTATCTGTCGCGGGCGCAGGATATTTGAAGGGATCTGTCCTTAGTACGAGAGGACCGGGATGGACGAACCTCTAGTGCACCAGTTGTCACACCAGTGGCACAGCTGGGTAGCCAAGTTCGGCAGGGATAAACGCTGAAGGCATCTAAGCGTGAAACCCACCCTAAGATGAGATATCCCACCGTAAGGGTAAGACCCCATGTAGACTACATGGTTGATAGGTCAGGAGTGTAAGTGCAGTAATGCATTAAGCTGACTGATACTAATAGGTCGAGGGCTTGACCAATTAAAACAGGTATTTATAAAGAGAGTCTTTATCATAGTTAAATCATCAATTCTTGTCAATATTACTTCATTATATAGTTTTGAGGGTATATAAGAAATCATTTAGACATTACTTCCGATTCGAGCGGGTGTTGACGAAACTAAGTCAACACATGAGCGAGATTAGCGGAAGTTAGGATAAAGGATTTCAAGACCCGATAATTAAATAGTCAAAAGTTGATAGGCAAAAGCCTTATCAATTAAATTTTCTGGTGATGATTACGAGAAGGTCACACCCGTTCCCATCCCGAACACGGCAGTTAAGCTTCTTAGTGCCGACGATACTTAGACGGTTGCGTCTTGGTAAAATAGGTAGTCGCCAGATTTATATTCCTCAATAGCTCAGTCGGTAGAGCATGCGGCTGTTAACCGCAGGGTCGTAGGTTCGAGTCCTACTTGAGGAGCTGAAAACAAGAGAACCTAAAAGGTTCTCTTGTTTTTTAATGTCCAGAAAATTATGGTATCCTACACTGCACCACAATTTCTCAAGGCAACAATAAAATAAAGTTTGCAAAAATCTTAATCGATTTTGTTTTATATTAAAAGTGTTAATAATCTTACATTTACAGAGAAAATAACAAACGGTTCAACAGGATTTGCAACAGACAAATGGAATAGATTTATCACATTTAATATAACTAAGCATAGGTACAATACATAATTATTATAAAATGATTTAACATAAACATAATATTTATTTAAATTTAGTTGATGATATTTTTGCAATAATTCTGGTATAATATAGAAAGCAAGTGAAATAAAAACCGAAAATAAAGAATGGAGCGGCTTAATATGACAAAATTCAATAAATCTGCATGGATGATTGTAAGTATATTTATTATTTTTTCTTTTATAAGTGGTTGCAGTTCAACTGGTGCTGACAAGAATGGTAAAACGGTAAAAGAGATGCAGAATACAAAGGTGCCTGGTACCAGTGATGGAAAAGCAGTGCAGACTCCTGCACAAAGTCCTGCACCGACGGTAACGCAAATTGCAACTCCATCAGATAAAAATTCTAAAAATATTCCAAAACCTGATAAACTCAGAGCAGTTTATTTCTCAGGATGGACTGCTGGAAGTCCTGATAGGATTAAGCAGGTTGTCGAGCTTGCAAAAACCACTGAATTAAATGCTGTAGTTATAGATATAAAGGATGATAAAGGTTTACTTAGCTACAAATCAAATGTGAAAGAAGTTATTGAAAACGGTGCAATTGAAGTAAAGTACGATGTAAAAAAGGTAATTGAACAGCTTCATGCAGGAAATGTTTTTGTTATAGCCAGATTGGTTTGCTTTAAAGATCCGATACTGCCCAAAAAACACACTGAACTGGCATTTAAGAAAAAGGATGGAAGTCTCTGGCGGGATAATGAGGGTAATTTATGGGTAAATCCTTTTAACAAGGCAGCATGGGATTATAATATAAAGATAGCACTTGAAGCAATAGATCTAGGATTTGATGGGATACAGTATGATTATGTGAGATTTTGTAATGATGGAAAAATAAAGGATATATATTTTGGGGAGAATTTTGACCCAAATACAAAATCAGATGCCATAGCTGAATTTCTAAAGAAATCGTATGAAGAAATTCATACAAAAAGGGGAATAGAATTATCAGCTGACGTTTTTGGAATTTCTGCAGTTGCCACAGCGGATGACAAAATTATCGGCCAAAACTGGGAAAAGCTAGCTCAACATGTTGATTACCTTTCACCTATGGTCTATCCGTCCCACTATGCTACAGTATTGCAGAATGGAGTAGGTCAGGAAATAAACGGAGTTAAATTTACTAAGCCGGATTTAGAGCCATATAATGTTGTATATCAGACTCTTCTATCAGGTAAAAAGAGATTAGAGAAAACGAGCATAAAAGTTAATATAAGAGCTTATTTACAAGCTTTTACTGCACCATGGATTGGAAAAGGCTATTATCAAAAGTATGGAACTGAACAAATAAAGCAGCAGATAAAGGCTGTGTATGATGCAGGTTATACTGAATGGATTCTATGGGATCCTGCTAATAAATATCCTTTGGATGTATTTGAAAAGAAATAGAATGATTTTTTAATGTCTAGGAAAATATGGTGTATTGTACAAAACCATTTCTTAGGACATCAACATTGCGAAAGCACTTCGTGATTTTGTTCTAAAATGTTTAAGACAAGGTATGCTTCTTGTGGAGCATACCTTGTTTCAATATTTAAGGGATTATGGTGTATTCTACAAAACCAGTTCTCACAACAATATCAAGGCTGCAAAATTACTTCTTAATTTTGTTCATATAGGAGACTTGTTCTTACAGCAAATTTAAATTTTCGTTGTAATAAGTATTTCTATATAATAAAATATTAGAGAAAAACAGCACTATATTAAATAGTAATTACAATTATCATATTTTGGAGGTAGGAATGTTACTAATCAAAAATAGCAGAATTATAACAATGGAAAATAATGATTTTGATTGTGGTTATATCCTTGTTGAAAAAGGAAAGATTATAGATATTGGGTCAATGGATAATTTCAATGAATTAAAGCTTGAAGAGACTTATTCAATTAAAACTGTTATAGATGCACAAAATAATTATGCGTTGCCTGGATTTATAGATGCACATTGCCATGTAGGTATGTGGGAAGATTCTGTAGGCTTTGAAGGTGATGATGGAAATGAGATGACCGATCCTATAACTCCTCACTTAAGAGCAATTGATGGGGTTTACCATATGGACAGGGCATTTATAGAGGCAAGAGAAGCAGGCGTTACTACAGTAGTAACAGGTCCGGGAAGTGCAAATGTTTTAGGCGGCCAATTCGCAGCATTAAAAACATATGGAAGAAGCGTAGATGAGATGATAGTAAAGGAGCCTGTAGCACTTAAGGCAGCCTTTGGGGAAAACCCAAAAACCGTTTACAATGAGAAGAGGCAGACTCCAATGACTAGAATGGCTACTGCAGCTTTACTGCGTGAAAGTTTGGCAAAAGCTAAAGAATATAAAAAGATGTTGGATGATTATAGTAATAACCCGGAGGAAAATGACAAACCTGAATTTGATATTAAAATGGAGGCCTTACTTAAACTTATAAATAAGGAGGTTCCATTAAAGGCTCATGCACATAGAGCGGATGATATTTTAACGGCCATAAGGATTGCAAAAGAATTTGATATTAGAATTACGATAGAGCATTGCACAGAGGGATACATGATTAAGGACCTTCTCTTAGAGGAAGGTGTAAAGGCTTGCTTAGGGCCTCTGCTGACTGATAGATCTAAAATCGAACTTAGGAATCAAAATATAAAATCGCCTGCAATATTATCAAATGCCGGAGTAGAGGTAGCAATAACAACCGACCACCCGTGTGTACCTATACAGCATTTAAGCTTGTCAGCTGCTATGGCTGTCAAGGCGGGAATGGACGGAAAAAAGGCACTCCAGTCAATAACAATAAATGCTGCTAAAATTACTGGTATTGATGACAGGGTTGGAAGTCTTGCTGTGGGTAAAGACGCAGATATAGTTATTTTTGATGGAAATCCTTTAGATCTAATGACAAAAGTCTTAATTACAATTATAAATGGTAAGCTGGTTTATGAAAGGGAAAAGAATGAAAAGCTTTAAAACTGTATCACAGGATGAAACTTGTGCACTTGGACGAAAACTTGGGGAATTATTAAAAGCAGGTGATGTTGTATGCCTGGTAGGAGATCTGGGCACCGGCAAAACTGCCTTTACAAAAGGAATTGCCGAAGCCCTTGGAGTTAGCGGGTACATAACAAGCCCAACATTTACGTTTGTAAATGAGTACCAGGGACAGATACCGATGTTCCATTTTGATGTTTACAGAATAGGTGAGCCAGAAGATTTGTTTGAAATAGGGTTTGAGGAATACCTCGAGCAGGACGCTGTTGTGGTAATAGAGTGGGCAGATATGATAAAGGACATACTTCCCTCTGAATATATATGGGTTGAAATAAAAAAGGATATTAACGCTGATTTTAACATAAGAATAATAGATATTCAGTTTATAGGAAGTAGATATAACAATATTAAAGGACTGTAATGCTGATTTTGAAAGGAAGATAAATTTGAAAGTATTAGCGGTAGATACATCGTCAACTGTCGCAGCTGTGGCAATAATAGATGATGAAGTGCTCTTGGGCGAATATTTTATAAACAATAGAAAAACTCATTCTCAAAAGCTTATGCCAATGATAAAAGAACTTATGGACAGTTTGGGGCTTACTCCTGAAGATATTGATATTTATGCTGCATCAGTAGGACCAGGTTCTTTTACAGGTCTTAGGATTGGAGTAACAAGTATAAAGGCCATGGCTTATGCTTTGGAAAAGCCTGTGATAAGTGTTCCGACTTTGGATGCTTTAGCATACAATGCACAGGATAGAAGTGCTGTAATATGTCCTATAATGGATGCTAGGAACAATCAGGTATATACTGCCCTTTACAGATTTGTTGATAAGGGGATATCGAAAGAATCAGAGTACATGGCATTACCTATTGAAGAATTAATGCATATGTTTGTAAATACAGGCAATAAAGTATGCTTTGTTGGCGATGGAGTTGATAGACACAGGGAATATTTACATAATGAGCTAGGTGAAAAATGCAGTTTTGCACCTCATAACCTTATTTTAAATAAGGCATCATCAGTCGCACAGTTAGCACTAACAGCCGCTAAAGCGGGCAAGCTTGAAAATCCTGTTGATATGGTCCCGTTTTATTTGAGAAAATCTCAAGCGGAGCAGGAATATGACAGAAGATGCGGAGATAAAACCCATGAGTGAGATAAAGGTTGTTCCTATGGCTTTGGAACATGTTGATGATATTATGATCGTGGAAAATTTAAGTTTTTCCATACCATGGTCAAAGGCTGCATTTATTGAGGAAATAACTAAAAACTCTTTTGCATATTATTATGCAGGAATGTTTGAGGGCAAGGCTATAGGATATGGCGGAATGTGGCAGGTTTTTGATGAGGGGCACATCACTAATATTGCTATCCATCCCGAGTTTAGAAAAATAGGCGTAGGCAGCAGTATTTTAGAACATATGATTGGAGAATCCATTAAAAAGGGCATACTGAGGATGACCCTGGAAGTCAGAAAAAGTAATGAATCTGCATTGAAATTATACCAAAAGTATGGTTTTGTTAATGAGGGAATCAGAAAATCATATTATGCAGATAATGGCGAAGATGCAATAATTATGTGGAAACATGAGATGAGCTTTAACATAAAAAAACAATAAAAAAAAGGATTTTTGTCTAATCTAGTTGAATATATAATTATAATAATCAGCTTATTTGTGATAATACATTCGCAAAGGGGGCAATTCCATGCCAGGCTTTGAAAGGTTGTCTTATGATAAACTCAGAAATGAGTGCGATCCGAGACAGTTTGATTTTAACAGCACTGCAGAACTCCAAACACTAGATGGTATAATTGGTCAGGATAGAGCTGTTAAGTCGATGGAATTCGGACTCAACATCAGGTTAAAAGGCTATAACATATATATGTCAGGCCTGACTGGAACAGGAAAAACAAGTTTTGCCATGAACCAAATAAAGAAAATGGCACTTAAAGAAAAAGTACCTGATGACTGGTGTTATGTATATAACTTTAATAAATCAAACCAGCCTATGGCATTAAATTTACCGGCAGGCTTGGGTAAGGTATTCCGCAAGGATATGGATGAGTTTATTAAAGCAATGAAGATAGAAATAGCTAAAACCTTTGAAAGCGATGACTATGAGAAAGAAAAAAATGATATTGTTAAGGAGTATCAGGATCAGAGGGATGAGCTGCTTGAGAAACTAAATCAGGATGCTGAAGCACAGGGGTTCAAGGTAAAGACTACCAATGCAGGCATTTACTTTTTACCTATAGTTGAAGGTAAAACCATAAGCGAGCAGGAGTATGGGGATCTTGAAGAAGGAATTAAGCATGAAATAAGTGAAAAATCAAATGTTTTGCAAATAGAAACTATGGAGATAATCCGCAAGATAAAATCTATAGAAAAAGAAGCTGAAGAAAAAGTCAGTGAATGGGAAAATAAAATTGCCTTATTTGCTGTAGGAATGCATATTAACGACTTAAAGGAAAAATATAAGGATTATTGTAAGATCAGTACATATTTAGATGAAGTTCAGGAAGACATATTAATAAATTTGAATGATTTCAGGGAAGAAGAAGTTCCTGAAGATCAACAGCAGATTCTTTTTCCTTGGCCTAAAAGCATAGGATCTTCCATAGACAAGTACAAGGTTAATCTTTTAATTGACAATAGTGAGCTTAACGGTGCTCCAGTAATTATGGAATCCAACCCTACCTACTACAATTTACTAGGAAGAATTGAATATGAAAATGAGTTTGGAACAATGACAACAGATTTTACACTCATCAAGCCTGGGGTACTTCATCAGGCTAATGGCGGGTATCTGGTTCTGCAGGCAAGGGATGTTCTGAATAATGTTCAATCATGGGAAGCATTAAAGAGGGTTATAAAAGAAAGAAAGATTATAATTGAAAACCTTAAAGAGCAGATGGGCCTGGTAGCTGTATCAGCCATAAAGCCTGAACCAATTCCTCTAAACGTTAAAATAATTTTGGTAGGTAGTGAACATTTGTATCAGGCTCTATATGACTATGATGAGGATTTTAAAAAGCTGTTCAAGGTCAAAGTTGATTTTGATGATATTATGGACAGAAATGCTGAAAATATAGCTAAGCTGGCACAATTTATTGCGGGCTTCTGTGAAAGGGAAAAATCACTGCATTTTGACAGGACAGGAGTTGCAAAAGTTGTTGAATATTGCTCCATGTTGGCTGAGGATCAGTTAAAGCTCACCACCAGATTAAATGATGTAATAGAAATTTTATGCGAATCTTCTACCTGGGCATCTATTGAGCAAAGTGAATATGTTACATCTGAGCATGTTAAAAAAGCTCATAGTGAGAAGGTATACAGATCAAACAGATATGATAAGCGGCTTTTGGAGATGGTTAAAGACGGTACAATACTTATAGATACCAGTGGTGAAGTAATAGGACAGATTAACGGCTTATCCATCATCGATGTGGGTGACTACTATTTTGGAAAGCCGTCCAGGATAACTGCCAATACATATATTGGTGAAAGAGGTATTGTTAATATCGAACGTGAAGTGGACATGAGCGGCACATCCCATTCAAAAGGTGTTCTCATATTAGGTGCGTATATAGGTGAGAAATATGCTCAGGATATGCCTCTTTCTTTGACAGCCAGCCTGTGTTTTGAACAGTTATACAGTGGGGTTGATGGTGATAGTGCTTCAAGTGCGGAGCTTTATGCCATACTTTCTAGCCTGACAGAGGTGCCAATTAACCAAGGAATTGCCGTTACAGGCTCTGTAAATCAGAAAGGTGAGATACAACCTATCGGAGGAGCTACAAGCAAAATTGAGGGCTTTTTCGAGATTTGCAAGGTGCGTGGACTGACAGGCAAGCAGGGTGTTATAATACCTCACCAGAATGTAAGAAACCTTGTATTAAATGATGATATTATTGAAGCTGTAAAAAAGAATAAGTTTCACATATATCCGGTAAAGTATATTGATCAGGGCATAGAAATTTTGACTGGTGTTAGTGCAGGAAAAAAGGACAGCAAAGGTGAGTATGCAAAGGGAACTATAAATTATATGGTTTATGAAAAACTTAAAAAATATGCTTTTAAAGCTGCGAACTTTGGAAAAGAAGAAGTTAAAAAAAGCGGTGCATCAAGAAAAGTGAAGGAAAGCTGATTTAAGAGCGACTGAAATATTAATTATTAACATTACTAGGTGTATAGTCAAATCAATAAATGCAAGCCCTAAACTTGAGAATTTCAGGTGAAGGGCTTTTGTTTTTAGGAATTATGGTATCATATTTGATATTAAATATAAATGACTTTGTTAAAAATTTTTAAAAAAAATTAAGTAATACAGCAATTTTCTAATTTATATGTTAAAATATAGCTGAACTTATTATGGGATATAATAATTCTAAAAAGCTTAATCAATAAACACAATTATAATAATTAATCGGGTTTTCATTATGAACATCAGAAAGATGACAGAGAATAAAATGTTTCTGGGTATTATTAACTTTATTTTGGTTGCAATAGTAGGATTATTTGACTTTATCACGGGGAATGAGGTCAATGTTACTATACTTTATCTTATACCCATATGTATTGTCACGTGGTACATTGGAGAAATACCGGGAATTGTAGCAGCAGATATTAGTGCAGGTGCCTATCTTGCTTCAGATTTGATAAATAAAAAATCTCAAAATTATGGCATTGTAGATATTTGGAATGCAATAATGTTTTTGGCGTTTTTTACTATAGTAGTTATAATTCTATCAAGGCTGAAGAAAACTTTGATTAGAGAAAAAAATCTGGCAAGGATTGATTTTCTGACAGACATATACAATCTTAAGGGGTTTTATGATTATGGTGCAAGGGAAGTTGACAAATGCAGAAGATATCTAAGACCCATATCTGTAGCATATATCGATTGTGACAATTTTAAGCAGATCAATGATACCTATGGTCATCAGACGGGTGATGAACTTCTTAAGGTGATTGCAGCTACGATTGTGGATAATGTAAGAATGACAGATTTGGCGGCAAGATTAGGCGGAGATGAATTTGCAATAATGCTGTCTGAAACTGGGCAGGAAGCTGTTAAGACTGTTATAGAAAGAGTTAGGAAAAACCTTCAGGCTAATGTACAGAATAAGAATTGGCCTGTTACATTTAGCATAGGGGTTGTTATTTTCAATAATGCTCCCGAGACATTGGATGAGGCTGTAAAGAAAGCAGATGAGCTGATGTACAAAGTAAAGAAAAACGGTAAGAACAAAGTGATTTTTGAGGTAATATAATAAGTGTTTATTTTTAAGCGTTTTGGGTATACAATATAAAAATGGATTATTGGATTATAAATATAGTAACTATTAAAATAAATAATTGATATTAACGGGAGGAGAATATAAATGCAGGAAATTAAGAAAAACATATACTGGTTAGGTTTAAAGGATTGGGAGCTTAGAGAATTCCATGGACATGAATTGTCAACTCATAGAGGCTCATCATATAACTCGTACTTTATCAAGGATAAGAAAAATGTTCTTATAGATACTGTTTGGTACCCTCATAAGGATGAATTTGATGCTATATTGGAAAAGGATATAGGCGGCATAGAAAATATTGATATGATCGTTATAAACCACTCCGAACCCGATCATGCAGGATGTCTGGGTCATATTATGTCAAAGAAACCTGATATTCCAATCTATTGCACCAAGCATGGGGCGGACATATTGAAGAAGCATTTTCACAAGGATTGGAATTTTAATATAGTTAAGACAGGCGATACTGTAAATATAGGAGAGTATGATCTTGTATTTGTTGAAATGAGAATGATACATTGGCCTGACAGCATGATGACTTATGTAAAGGGAGCAAATCTGGTTTTCTCCAATGATGCATTTGGCCAGCACTATTCGGCTGCAGGACTTTATAATGATGAAGTGGATAATTGCGAGCTTTATCAGGAAGCTATTAAATATTATGCAAATATACTTACACCTATGAGCGGGCTTATTAAGAAAAAAGTTGAAGAGGTCAGAGCTTTGAATCTACCCATTGACGTTATTGCACCAAGCCATGGTGTTTTATGGAGAGATAATCCTGTTCAAATTATTGACAAATATTATGAGTGGGCGAATGAATATCATGAAAATTCAGTTGTCATTATATATGATACAATGTATGATGCTACAAAGAAGATGGCTGAAGCTATAGGGGAAGGTCTTAGCAGAAATAATATAAAGTACAAATTGTTTAACTCAGCTATATCTGATGGCAGTGATCTTATAACAGAAATATTTAAGGCAAAGGGTGTTATTGTTGGAAGCTGTACCGTTAATAATACTGTTTTGTCTTCTATAGCAGCTATGTTAGAGGAAATAAAGGCACACAAATATAAAGGCAAAATCGGTGCTGGATTTGGCAGCTATGGTTGGAGCGGTGAATCTCCCAAGATCATTACAAAAGCTCTGCAAGATGCAGGTGTAAAAGTGGTTCTAGAGCCAATAAAGGTTGAATACCAGCCTACAGAAGATGATATCAAGAAGGCAATCGAATTTGGTGATAATTTTGCAAAGCATATGGGATAAAGTTTCCTGTAATATTGTCACGTTTTTAATATTCATTAGAATATTAGGGATAATAAGGAAGTCAAAGATGGACTTCCTTATTAAACTGTTTTAGGAGTAAATTATCTTGTATATTTGCTGGAGCTTCTCTACCATTGCCTTATGGTTGTTTGGAAGAATGGGCTTTACTATCTCTAATGTTTTTATTATTTCACTGGAGTTTGGTCCTCTATTATTATTGTTTAAATGCTGTTTTAGATTTCTGTATGTACTTCGGTAATTGTTGCTAATTGCAATTGATTCGTTTAGTACCTTTTTATATTTTGGTGGTGAGTAACTGGCAACTGTGTCTAGCATTTGATAAAAGGTGTCAATTTGGTTGGGTTTTACTTCGGAGTTTAAATCTACTTGCAAAGAAGCGTTTTTCAGATCAAGAAGCTTTTTTGCAGCATTCAAACCGTTAGATAAATTTTCTAGTGATCTTTTCCTATCCATAATTTATACCTCATGTCAACATAATAGCAAACCTTAGTCATGATCAAAAAATGACATATTTAATTTTGATTCTACAGTGTTATTTTATGTTAAATATTAATTATGTGTGATATATGTTAGGAAATTTCAAAAATTTCTTTGGTCAAATTTTTCGCCAAGAGCAGTAAAATCAATATTTCTGAAATTTCCAGTTGACTAGTGTTTTTTAGAAATAACTTCCCATTGTCAAAGACAAAATCCCGATGGTTTAAAGGGTTTTGAGATGATGAAAATCGGATGTTATTTTATTAGCCATTACTTATAGAATTATAGAATTTAAATTCTTTAATTGGACAAAATATATAACCGCAAAAAAATTATACTTGATAAAGGAAGTAGGGTAAATGCAACTTACAAGACTTAGAAAATGGTTGATTTTAATTAATATTTCAATATCTATATTTATGGCAACATTGGATGGAAGTATAGTAAATATTGCACTTCCAACTATGGCTGAAAAGTTATCAAGCAGTATCAGTTCAATTCAGTGGGTGGTAAACGCCTATTTATTAGCAATATCTGTATTGCTTCTGGTTTGGGGTAAATTGGCTGATATTTATGGAAAAAAGAAAATATTTATGATGGGGTTCATTATATTTTCTGTTGGATCAGGACTTTGCGGATTTTCAAACAGCCTTTTAATGCTGGTTATTTCAAGAGTAATTCAGGCAATTGGGGCTTCATCTATGATGGCACTTAGCCAGGGCATTGTAACATCTATTTTTCCTCCGGGTGAAAGAGGAAAAGCTTTTGGGATTACTGGTACTTCTGTTGCTATCGGCAGCCTTACGGGACCTACATTAGGAGGTATACTGGTTAAAGCTTTTGGATGGCATTCAATTTTCCTTGTAAATATACCTATCGGTGTAATTGGAATATTGTGTACATATCTTCTCATACCTGAGATTAAAGAGGAGCCGGAAAATAAAAGCTTTGATGTTATAGGTGCATTTCTTTTTGCCGGTTCTATATTATTGCTTTTTATGGCTTTTTGTTTTTACAGGATCAAAAGGTATCCAACACAGTATTTGCAATGATGCTTATTGCCGCACTGGTTTTAATGACAGCGTTTATAGTACATGAGAGAAGGGTAAGCTATCCGCTTCTCAATTTTGGCCTTTTTAAGATAAAGATATTTTTATTGGGAATAAGTACAGGATTCCTATCGTTTGTTTCACTAAATACGACTTTATACTTTATACCTTTCTATTTTGTGTATATTTTGAAATTCACCACTTTGAAAGCTGGCCTTCTAATGTCTGCATACCCACTAATGACGGCTGTAATCTCCCCATTTAGCGGCTGGCTGTCCGATAAAATAAGTTATAGGCCTCTAACTGTTATAGGCCTCATAATTAATGTAGTTGTGCTGTTTACCATATCAACATTTGGTACCAGCACTTCAATGGTCGAAATTATTTTGTTTATGGCTCTTTTAGGCATAGGCTCGGCAATATTTCAATCGCCAAATAACAGCAGTGTTATGGGAAGTGTTCCTAAAAACGAGCTTGGATCTGCAGGTGGAATAAATGCACTTTTTAGAAATCTGGGAATGGTTTCAGGAACTACGATTTCAGTTCTTCTTTTTTCATTTACCACAAAAATCAACATTAGTAAGTTTACTGGACAAAAGGCTGATTTTAACTCCGCTGTATTTCTAATGGGATTTCGTGTTGTTTTTATATTTGCCGCATGTGCATGCATTGCAGCACTTTTATTAAGTGTTGTTAGGATATCTTTAAAGAAACCCAAGTCCTAATTTTATGTTTTTATACAAAAAAAGCTGCAAAAGTTATGTGGAGTTATTATACTATTTTTAAGCATACAGCAGCCAAGCAGCATAGATCTATTGGCCCCCACGATGGGAATTCAAGGCTTAATTTCTTAAAATGTTTTGTTAAAAAACGAAATTTCTTGGAGGAATTATATATAATGCTAAATTTATAAAATAAAATATATAGTTACACTTTTAGATTATTTGTAGTATAATGTTTATGTTTATACAATAAACTTATATAGGTGATAAAATGAATAATAGCAAAATGAGCTCCATAATATTCAGAATTTTATTTCTGGTTACTCTTCCGTTGATAAACATAATTCATACAGCATTAAACAATTATAGAGGCAATGTTCATATATTAAGAACCCATTTAGATCTCATTATTCCATTTGAGAAGATTTTTATTATACCTTATCTTTTGTGGTTCTTTTATTTTGTGTCTGTATTGGTTTATTTTGCTTTTGTCGACAGAAAAAATTATTTCAGGCTGCTTTTTAGCATAATCCTGGGAAATTTCATTTGTCATATAATATACTATTTTTATCCCACGACAGTACCCAGGCCCGATGTAATGGGAAATGATATTTTTTCATACTTGGTAAGGCTTACCTATGCAAGCGATAATCCTTTTAACTGTTTTCCAAGCGTACATGTATTGAATGCCTTGCTGGCATCCATGTATTTGTTTAATTACGCTAAAAAAGCTGCGGTTAAATATTTTTCTGTTATTGCATTTGTGCTTATTACTTTATCTACATTGTTTGTAAAGCAGCATTATGTACTTGATGCAGTCGCATCTTCAATAATAGGTGTATCAATGTATGTATTGTTTACATCAGATTATATATGGAACACGCAATCCTTTAAAAGGATGGCGTATTTATTAGTTCCCGGTTTTGCAAAAAAATATTATGTAAAATAGATTTAATTTTAATGAATAATATTGCTATTTTTGTACAAAATCTTACTTAGAAACTAATATATTCTAGGTGAGGCTATTGTATGAGTAAAAGTAAAATATTAACCATCAAATGGATGCTGCTATATACTTATATTTTTTTAGCAGGTTTTGCAGTGGGTTACTGCCTTGTATTATTAAATATTATTTAGTGAGATTTACAGAATTTTAATACTAAATTTAAATAGAAAGAATAATAATTTTACTTGAAGTATTAATAAATAATTAACTGATTAACAGGCATTTCAAAAAGCTTAACCAATGATATTATAAATAAATACTTGTATAACGTATTTTTTGAAAGGTCTAAAGAAGAAGGGGAAAAAATGGAAGGTATACGTGAGAGTGTCAAACATGCCAAGAGGGTTGTTGTTAAGGTTGGAACATCTACTTTAACATACAATAATGGAAAAGTTAATTTTTCGAGAATAGACAAGCTGGCAAGAGTGATTTCAGATCTTATGAATCAGGAAAAAGAAATTGTTCTGGTCACATCTGGAGCAATTGGTGTTGGGGTCGGAAAGCTGAAACTTCCAGGGAAGCCGAAATCAGTAAGGGAAAAGCAAGCCGTTGCTGCAGTCGGGCAGAGTGAGCTGATGCAGATTTACAGCCGATTTTTTTCGGACTATAGCCATGTTGTAGGTCAAATACTTCTTACCCGTGATGTAGTTGAGAATGAATCTGGAAGAAAGCATGTTATTAACACGTTTGATACATTGATTGAAATGGGTATATTGCCTGTAGTTAATGAAAATGACTCAGTAGCGGTTGATGAGATAGAATCAGGAAAGCACAGGGTATTTGGTGACAATGATACATTATCAGCCATTGTAGCAAAGTTAGTTAATGCAGACCTACTAATCATTCTGTCTGATATTGATGGATTTTATGACTCCGATCCTAAAGAAAATCCTAGCTCAAAGCTGATTTCGGTTATTGAGAAGATCAATGCTGAGGTGGAAAAATGTGCTGGGGGTGCAGGAACAAGCAGAGGAACCGGAGGTATGGTGACAAAACTTCAAGCAGCTAAAATCACTATGAACGCCGGCATCGACATGGTACTTATCAATGGCCAAAAACCGGAATTGATAATGGATGTTCTTGAAGGAGCAGAAATAGGTACTCTTTTTAAAGCTGATATCCTTGCATTATGAGGAACGACCAAATAAACAATTAATTTGTTATAACGTTTAATCAAATATTAAAGCACCGGGACTGTTTATAGTACCGGTGCTTGTTATATTATTGACTTTTCAATTATTTTATTGCTGAGGCTGATTTTGCTCTATAGCATTTATTGTATCAGTAGTGGTATCAGTATTATTTGTGGTATTGGTATTATCAGTTGTATTGTTCTCGCCTGAATTTGTATCTGTAGTATTAACGGGCTCATTGGTAGTACTATTTGACGGAGGACCGCCATGTATTGTACAGTAGCTTACAGGTGCTTCATACTTCCAGTCACTAGGATATGGATCTGCAGCTCTTGCCTTATTATATGGAACTTTTCTCTGAACAAAAACACTTTCTATAAGAGAGCTTTGAGGACATCCAGGTCCAAAAAGGTTATTCCTGCCAAAACCGTCCTTGCTGTCCTTACAAACCTGTTTAGTTACGTGCACATCGCAAGTATCTCCGCTTTTTGGCTCGGTACCTGGAAGGAAATACTCTTCAATAACGGCATTACCTCTCGGGTCTCTTGCACAAAGGTCGGAAGGGGTTTTGCCGGAATATCTGCAAACTGTTCTTTTTATTACAGCCGTGGATTGTTTAAATTCTTTTGGCTTAAGGTTTGCATGAGCTTTTTCCATTACCTCATGCCAGATAATAAGTGCCTGGTTGTATTCTTCAGGTGACAGCTTTGAATTCTTATCATAGCCATACCATGTTGCACCCACATAATATGGTGTATATCCAACAAACCATTTATCCCTATTGTCACTCGTAGTTCCTGTTTTACCCGCTGTGGCAATCTTACCCTTCTGGATAAGGCCCAGCCCTTTTGTTGATGCAGTCCCTATTCTACATACGTCTTGCATCATTCTGGTCATGATGAAAGCAGTACCTTCATTATCATAAACCATTGTACTCTTTGACTTTTTCTCAAGAAGAACATTACCGTCTTTATCCAATACTTTGGTATAGGTTATAGGGTCCCTGTAAACACCATCATTAACAAAAGGAACATATGCAGCTGCCATCTTAAGTGTATTTACTCCCTCATGAAGTCCTCCCATAGCTATGGATAAATTACCGTCATTTTCTTTATTTAGATTTATTCCATTCCTTGCAAGATACTTTAAAGATAAAGAAGATCCAAGTTTGAGCCATGTTTTTGCAGCGACGACATTTATGGATTGATACAATGCTGTATGGATTGTAGTGAGCCCGGAATAATACCCTTTAGTATAGTTGGTAGGGTACGGACTTTTACTTGCAGGGTTTAGGTAAGATGGTGCATCGTCAAAAACTGATGCTGCGGTTATCAATTTCATATCAATTGCCGGGGCGTAATCAGCTATAGGCTTGAATGTGGAACCAGGCTGCCTTTGTATCTGAGTAGCCCTGTTTAATATAAGGTCGCCTGTCTTCTGGCCATAACCGCCATAAAGGGCCTTAACCTGACCTGTGGAAGGATCCATTATAACCATGGCAGCTTGCGGATGCTGCAGGTTTCTTTTTATTATCGGAAAGTATTTGTCGTTTGTAAACACTTCATCCATGCCCTTTTGAATATCAGGGTCCATAGTAGAGTAAATTTTGATACCGTTGCTGTAAATTGTCTTGTCTGCTAATTGGGGCGACATGCCTGAGGCTATAAGGTCTTTTTTGACATCGATAATTACCTGATCTACAAAAAAGCTTTGTGTTTTGACCGTTTTAATCTTATTTTTGTCAGACGCAACAAATTTCAAGTCTTCTTTTAATGCCTGCTGATACTGCTGCTCAGTTATGCTACCCGACCTTTTCATCTCGAACAGAATGTTTTTTTGACGTTCAATGTTCTTTTTTATATTTTTTTCAGATACAGGTGCGTAAATTCCTGGAAGATTAGTTATTCCAGCAAGGCTTGCACACTGTGCCAGAGTGAGATCCTTGACACTCTTTCCGAAATAAACCTGAGATGCAGTTTCAACTCCATAGTAATTACCACCCATGTATATAAGGTTCATGTAAAGGTCCAGTATCTTTTCTTTTGAAAGATGCTTTTCCAATTGAATTGCCATATATTGTTCCTGAACTTTTCGCTTTAAGGTCCTTCTTGTATCACCTGTAATATTCTTAACAAGCTGCTGGGTGATGGTACTTCCCCCATGCATATTTCCACCGGGTTTCAAGAAATTGAAAACGGCACTTGATATACGAATAAGATCTATTCCCTTATGATCATAAAAACGTTTGTCTTCAATAGATATTAAAGCATTTCTCAAATTGTCAGGTATGCTGTCATGTTCAACCAATATTCTATTTTGTTCACCTTTTAACTGCATAATCTCATTACCTTTTGAATCATACACAAAAGAAGTAATATTTTTAAGATCTAATTGTTCAGGCTTTATTGGTGTTGTAGTTTTTATATAACCGAAGATCAGACCTCCTAAAATTCCAGCAGCAGCAAATGAGACCAATAATAAGGAAATAAATAAAATTTTTAAAACTGTAGTTATAAATATAAATAACTGACCATGCCGTTTTTTAGTTCTTGTAGAAGAACCCGTAACGGCTTTTGTTTTCGGATCCATGTTACCCTCCTAAGCTTAATAAAACTAAAATAGTTTATAAATATTAAAATGATTAAAAACAGCAATGTGCTTTTAATCCTAAATTATTATAACATAAAAAAAATACATTTGCTAAAAAATTAATGTACTGTGGTGTTAGTCAAAAAACATAATTTTTGCACTAATGTAGTATAAATATATTTTTGCCAATAACTGCATTATTTATTATATGTTTTGTAATAAACAATTATATTTATGTGTGGAATTTACAGCGTCTCTAAAATCCTAAACTTATCCATGCAAAAATGCCGGTGTCATCAGGGCAAACCGGCAGAATATGGTATGTTTGACTGTATGAAGGGCAATCAGATTGCTTAAAAGAATATGTATATTAATTTTTACACTAGAACTGTATTATCTCAAATTATAATTACCCAGTATTTTTAATCTTCCAAGCTCTTTTATTATGATATCGTATAAGTTGAGATCAAGCGTATTGCATATGGATGTAAGGTAAAAAAGATTTCTTCCTACTTCTTTTTCTATAATGTCCCTGCAGCTATCACATAATTTTCCTTCTAGATGGGATTTCATAAGTTTTTTCAGTTCTTCAATATCTCCATCGGTTTTATGGTTTTGTTTTTTTGCATGGATTTTAATACAACCGCATTGAGTAACGGCCTTAACTATTGTTCTATTAATACGTGCATTTGTATCCTGAAACTTTGTTATTTGGTCAATAATACTTTTATTTCTAACAAGAAGGTCTGAAACTGTATATTGAAACTCGTCCATCAACATGTCTTTCAATATATATCACTCCTTTGATTAAGAATAGTATATAATTTTTTAGAAAAGATATTTTGGAACTTTATACTGGATTAACATTTTAATATGGAAAATGCGATTAGTAATAAAAAATATTTAACTTCCGCACTCACTTAAATTATAATTCCTATATTGGGCCTTTGTCAATGGAAATGGATAATATACCCTCTAGGTCAAAATCAGGTACATACTTGGAATCAGCTGAGTCTCTTTCCTGTATATAGCCGTTGGAAAAGTCAAGTTTAATAAAATGATTTAAAACTCGTTCATATTCTTTTCTAATTATCCTTCTATCAATTTCAGGATGCAAATGGGAGTTATAAAATGGAGTATACTGGCTCATAATGCTTACTACAATATCGTCTGAGGGAAGATTTGCTTTTATAAAGTCCAGTATTTTGATTGATTCTCCTGTCATGCCGGGGAGAACTAGATGCCGAATAACAACCCTTTTTGTATCATCCCATCATCATTAAATACTGCTTTACCTGTTTGACGATACATCTCTATAACTGCATTTGTGGCTATGTTAAAATAGTCTTTTGCATTGGAATACTTCATAGAAGATTCGTTCCTAAAGTATTTTATGTCAGGCAGGTAAATACTTACAAGGCCTTCAAGCTGCTTTAAGCTTCCAATGCTGTCATAGCCGTTGGTATTGTAAACAATAGGTATTTTTAAGCTTTTTCCAAGATTTTTTATGCATTCTGCTATTGTATAAATATAGTGTGAAGGGCTCACAAAGTTTATGTTATGGGCACCTTTTTGCTGAAGGTCTAAAATTATTCTTTCAAGGTCTTCGGTAGATATTACCTTACCAAAGTTCTCCTGGCTGATTTTATAGTTTTGACAAAAAACGCACTTAAGATTACAGCCTGAGAAAAAAATGGTGCCTGAACCATTTACGCCGCTTATACAAGGCTCTTCCCATTTATGGAGAAATGCTTTTGCAATTTTAACATGGGAGCCGGCATTGCATTTTCCGGATGATTTGGTTCTATCAACCATGCATGTTCGAGGACACATAGTACAAGATGAATAGTTATATTCCATAAGGCACCTCCTTTTTCAATTTGATTTTGGGGTTTTGTTATTGGTCAATATTTTACATTCTATATGTTTTGCAATAATCATTTTACATTTTTAATATAGAGTAAAATCTTTTTCGTAACATATATACTTTACAATATTATCAAATAAAATTATAATATGACTAAAGATAACAGGAGTCAAGCAGTATATTTTATCATTTTTTGCAGTTTATACGAAATCCGGGATTTTTTAACCTGTTTCTGTAATTATTCAATCATTCCTAAATAAGGAGCGAATCATGAATATTAGCGGTATTACATATGCAAATAAAAAAAACGTAAAGCTTAGAAGGACTATAATTGTATCAGTGATTATATTGATATTTTTGATTTTGATAGGGGTTTTCAGTATCTCAGCTTATGTGGGATGGTCTTTGATACATCCTGAAAGGAGGGACTTACCGAAGTTTTCATCTAATATAGTTATTGAATATGAGGATGTCCAATTTAAGGATATCAATAAGGCTATAACATTAAAGGGCTGGTATTTTAAAGCAAAGGGCAGTGACAAGACAATTATCATGGCTCATGGATATACAAATAACAGGCTTCAGTTTAATGAAAAAACCCTTGATATGATAAGTGGATTGCAATCTAAAGGTTTCAGCGTATTGACATTTGATTTCAGGAATAGCGGCATCTCAGGCGGGGATAAGACAACCATAGGAATTAATGAAAAGGATGATTTGCTTGGTGCCATAAAATATGTGAAATCCACTGGAGGAAAGCATATTGTGCTTATGGGATTTTCCATGGGTGCTTCAACAGCAATACATACGGCTGCTGAAAGTCCTGATGTAGAAGCCGTAATAGCAGATGCACCTTTTGCTGACCTCGATACATATCTTAGGGAGAATTTAAGCGTTTGGAGTTCTCTGCCTAAGTTTCCTTTCAACAACACCATTCTTCTTATGTTGAAATTGATGGCGAATTTGGATCCAAAACAGATGACACCGAAAAAAGATATTGAAAGTGTGGCACCAAGACCTGTAATGCTTATTCATGGTAAGGAGGATGATGCCATACCAATTAGGAATAGTGAAGAGATTTATAATGCATACGTTGGAATAAACAAGGATAATATAATCTTCTGGAAGGTTGACGGAGCTAAACATCTTGGCAGCTACGAGAAGGATACCAAAGTGTATATGAAAAATATATATGAGTTTCTGGGGAAACTATATGGAAAAAAATAGACCCGACTATTCATTTCAATGTATCAGCGACTTTATATTTGCTGAATCCAAAATATTATACCCTTCGGATATAATACTGGTTCCTGGAAGTGATTGTATGGAACTGGCTGTAAGAGCTGCAGAGCTTTATAATGAAGGCCTGGCACCGTTTGTATTAATATCTGGTGGCTTTAACCCTATAATACCTGATTATGCTTCAGAGAGTGAATTTTTAATGAATTCTGCTGTTTCAAATGGGATATGCAGCGAGGCTGTTATACTTGAGAGTGAAGCTGGGAATACTTTTGAAAATGCTGTTTTTTCGTGGAAAATAATAGAACAAAGGGGCTTAAAACCTAAAAGGTGCATATTGGTTTGCAAGGCTTATCACTCAAGAAGAGCTCTTTTGACATATCAGGCACGATTCCCGACAAACATTGAATTTTGTATTTCAACAGTTGAGGATTACAAGAAGATTAACAAGCAGAACTGGTTTCTAACTGATTCAGGTATTAAAACGGTAATGACGGAAGTCGTTAAGATAGGTAAGTACTTTAACGAGGAAATAAAGTCATTGTACGAAAAAGAAAGGTTGCAAAATCCCAGGTGATTTTGTTTTAATAATCTATGATGCTTCTTGAGCTTCCAACTTCTTCACAAACAATGACACCAGCTTGGGGTCGAATTGTGTGCCGCTTTTAGCTTTTAGCTCAGCTAAAGCCTCTTCATGTGACAGTGTATCTCTATATACCCTTTTAACAATCATTGCAGAGTATGAGTCGGCGATTTGGACAATACGCCCTTCAAGGGGTATATTGTCACCCGATAAATTCCCTGGGTAACCGGTGCCATTCCAGTACTCATGATGATGTTTTACACCATTCATTATTGTTTCTGGCAGGTTCAAATGATTAAGTATACTTATACCATAATCAACATGGTTTTTCATGACAGAATATTCTTTATCTGTCAACTTGCTTGATTTTCTTATTATATCACTGGATATAAGTGTCTTTCCAATATCATGGAGCCATCCTGACGTATATATGTCACCAACTGTTTGAGAAGGAAGGTTAAGCTCAATAGCAAGTACTGACGCATAATATGCAGTATATCCGGAATGAACGAAGGTGTACATATCCTTTTCAGCTAGTACATTTAAAAAGTCATAACCAGCATCTGTTAAAATTGGAGGCTCTTGCTTTGTGTAGATGCTGCCTCTTATATTTTTGAACTTATTCATAAACATATTTTTGTCTGCATTATTAAGAAGCCTTTCAATACTTGTATTCCTGTCATTGTGTGAATGTGATTCCCCGATTGCAAAAGAGAGCCTTATTGGATCTATTTCAGGATCGAGTATAAAAAGTTTATTTTTTAGAGTATTGTAAATCCTGCGGCTAAGAAGACCGGGGAGTATATTAGCGTCTTTTATAAGCACAATAAACTCGTTTCCGCCCATCCTTCCTATGATACTCTCATATTCCTGGGTTTCAACCTTTAAAACTTGTGCTACCTGAATGAGTATCTTGTTGCCTGCTGAGTAACCATATGTATTGTTAATCTGCTTAAAACGGTCGGTATCAATTATAAGAAGTATTACGCTTGAACCATGGAATAGCCACTTTTGACCTGTTTCAATAGCATGGGACATTGTTGCAGTAGGTGTAAGTGAGTCAGAAATACTAAGTAAACGAAACTTGTCTCTTTCAGATATAAGGTAACGGAATAGTCTTGCGATGACAGTTATGTATATGGCAGAAAAAAGAATTCCCTGTCTGATTCCCGAAACTTGTTCGGCTGGACGGAATTCCTTCATGTAATCTATTTGGAAAAATAGAATAAGGCTTAAAAATACTACCGATACCACATCTGTAAGTAATATTGAGTAAATTATTGATAGAGAAACCGAATCGGTAATAACGCCTCTAAAATAATTTATATCAAACTTAAATATATTTATGTTAATAACATAAATGATAAATGCAAAAAAGGCTAAAATGTATTTAACCGGTTTGTATCTTGTACATAAGTTCCAGTACTTACTGGAAAAAATTAAAATACCAAAAGGCAATGTCAATGTCAGGAACAATATCCTTCCGCTCCAAAAAATCGGTTTAATGGCTAAATACAATGATAAAAATATAAAGAATATATCCATCTTGTGTTTGCAGATATCTGATAGAATTTTGGAATTAAGAATAAACCTGTACAAGACTAACCTCCCGAGTAACGAATTGAAATCAATTTATGCATTTATCTCTTTCATATATATCTTTTTTGCAGTTCATTTACCATTAACCTTAATGCTTTACCCCTGTGGCTAATCATGTGTTTCATTTCTGATGCCATCTGTGCCGTTGTCATTTGGTACTCCGGTACATAAAATATGGGATCATAACCAAATCCGTTAGCACCTTTAGGTTCATGCGAGATATACCCTTCACATGTTCCTTTAACTGTAAAGCTGGTTCCATCAGGAAATACTACGGCTATGACACATACAAAACGTGCACCACGCTTATCAAAAGGCACGTCGTTAAGCATATTCAACAGCTTTTTGTTTTTTTCTTCATCAGTTGCATTTTCTCCCGCAAATCTTGCAGAATAAATTCCGGGTGCACCATTTAGAAAATCAACCTCAAGGCCGGAATCATCCGCCATAACAATTTCACCTGTAATACGGTTTATCTCTCTTGCTTTAATCAATGCATTTTCTTCAAATGTTGAACCGGTTTCCTCAATATCTAAATTTATACCCACTGATTCCATTGATAAAACTTCATATGGAAAGTCTTTCAATATTTCAGATATCTCATTGATTTTTCCCTTATTCTTAGTTGCTACTATGAACTTTTTCATCTTTTGTTATTCCCCCGATATAGTTGGTTAATGGCCCTAAAGCACTTTTTTGAATGTCAATGAGCTTTAGTATACCGGACTCTGAAAGCTTCAGGAGCTTATCTAACTCGTTCCTGCTGAAGGGTGCCTGTTCACCAGTGGCCTGAACCTCAATAAACTTACCTGAACCAGCCATTATAACGTTCATATCCACGGTTGCCCTTGAATCTTCTTCGTAGCAAAGATCAAGCATTTCATGACCAAATACTATACCTACGCTTGTTGCAGCAACATAATCCATAATTGGTGTTTTGGTAATTATGCCATTATCTATTAAATATTTACATGCCTCAACAGTAGCAACGAAAGCACCTGTAATGGAAGCTGTCCTTGTACCTCCATCAGCTTGAATAACATCACAATCCAATGTTATTACTCTTTCACCTAAAATATTGAAATTTATTACTGATCTTATAGCTCTGCCTATTAATCTCTGAATTTCCTGAGTTCTTCCGTTAAGCTTAAGTTTACTTATATCCCTGGCGTTTCTGGTTTGGGTGGCACGTGGCAGCATAGAATATTCTGCAGTCAGCCAGCCTTCACCTGAGTTTTTTTTGAAGGGTGGAACTTTATCATCGATAGAAGCAGTACAAATTACTTTTGTATTTCCAACTTCGATTAAAGCAGATCCCTCTGCATGTTTTATATAGCCTCTGGTTATTTTCACAGGACGAAGCTGTGCATCATTTCTACCATCCAATCTCAATGGTGTCACTACCTTTCTGATTTAGTTAATAATTTTTCACTCATCATAAATAATTATTTATATATTATAGCCTTTAGGATGGGTTTTATGCCAAGTCCAAGCTGTTTCAATTATTGTTTCTAGATCGTTATAGCGAGGAGCCCATTTTAACTCTTTAATGATCTTTTCTGAAGATGCAACAAGTATGGCAGGATCCCCTGTACGCTTGGGTGCAACAACAGACTTAATTGGCTGGCCTGTTACCTTACGGGCAATTTCAATTACTTCTTTAACGGAAAAGCCCTTGCCGTTACCAAGGTTGTAAATTTGGCTGCTGTTATCGTTTCTAAGCTTATTAAGAGCAAGCACATGGGCATTTGCAAGATCTGTAACATGGATATAGTCCCTTATACATGTTCCGTCAGGAGTTGGATAATCAGTTCCGAATATCTTTATGTCTTCTCTTTTGCCGAGAGCCACTTGCAATATTAATGGTATTAGATGGGTTTCAGGATTGTGATCCTCTCCGATTTTGCCGCTCATATGAGCTCCTGAGGCGTTAAAATATCTCAATATTACATGCTTTATACCAAGGCAGCTGTCAGCCCATTTTAATGCTTTTTCAACAGTAAGCTTCGTTTCACCATAAGGGTTGGTAGGCAATGTCTTATCGGTTTCAAGAATGGGAATGTTTTCAGGTTCTCCATAAGTTGCTGCAGTAGAAGAGAACACAATTTTCTTAACTCCAGCTTCATTCATGGCGTTTAGAAGATTTAATGTTGATACAACATTGTTGTTGTAAAATTTAAGTGGATCGACAGTACTTTCTCCTACCTCTATATATGCCGCAAAGTGTATAACAGCTTCGATATCATTTTCTTTAAATACTTTATTTATAAATTCCTTATCTCTAAGATCACCAATTATGAGCTTTCCACCTAGTACAGATTCTTTGTGACCTCTTTCCAGGCTGTCCAATATTATGACGTCCTCTTTATTTTCCAATAATTCTGCTACTGTATGACTTCCAATGTATCCTGCTCCGCCTGTAACCAGTATACTCAATTTAATTCACTACCTTTCATACATAATATTTATATATTAAGACCAACTAATATCATAATAATACACTATAAATGTTTATTTCCGCTATTTTGCTTGTTTAAATTATAATAACATTTATTATAAAAAAATTAAACTCATTTTTTACATAACTAACACAAATAATATTACATTGTTTTAAAGTAATATTATTCGTAGTTGTTGAATTTACTGTGTTACATTAGGTATTAATCAATATTAATCACTTTTAATATTGATTAATATTAAAAAATATATATAATATATTAAAAGTGTTATCAATTAATACATTGGAGGAGCATATGGCTGATATAATCGGGCAATTAACCAAGGAGTTCAATTTAAAGCTGTTTCAGGTTCAAAACACGGTTAAGCTTATTGATGAAGGTAATACAATTCCTTTTATAGCAAGGTATAGGAAGGAAGTTACAGGTGAGCTGAATGATCAGGTTTTAAGGGAGCTTTATGAAAGGCTTGTTTACCTTAGAAATCTCAAAGCAAGAAGGGAAGAGGTAAAAAGACTTATTGATGAACAAGGGAAATTGACTGATGAATTGGCAAATGCCATAGCAAAAGCAAATACGGTGCAGGAAATTGATGATATTTACAGGCCTTTCAGACCAAAAAGAAGGACAAGGGCTACAGTAGCTAAGGAAAAAGGTCTTGAGCCTTTAGCTGATATTATTTTTGAACAAAGAATAATGGATAGACCTATTGATGATATAGTAAAACCTTTTATAAATCCGGAGAAAGAAGTGAATACCGTAAATGATGCATTAAATGGGGCTATGGATATAATTGCGGAGAATATTTCAGACAATGCAGCATTCAGAAAATCAATCAGGGATATTTTCTTCCAATCGGGAACAATTATTTCCCAAGCCAAAAAGGAAGAGGAATCAGTTTATAAAATGTATTATGATTTCAAAGAACCTGTGCAAAAGATTGCAAATCACAGGGTATTGGCTATAAACAGGGGAGAAAAGGATGAGTTTTTACAGGTAAAAATCTCTGTACCGGAAGAGCTCCCTATCAATTACCTGAAGGCACATACCGTTAAAAAAACAAAATCTGTAACATCCAACTATGTTGAAAGGGCAGCCGAAGATTCCTACAGCAGATTGATTTTTCCATCAATTGAGCGTGAAGTGAGGAATGAGCTTACAGATCGTGCAGAAGAACAAGCTATGAAGGTCTTTGCGGCAAATCTTAAGAATTTACTGCTTCAGCCTCCGGTAAAGGGCAAGGTCGTTCTTGGACTTGATCCAGCTTATAGGACAGGCTGTAAAATCTGTGTTGTTGATGATACAGGAAAGGTTTTGGCGACTACCGTTGTCTATCCCACACCGCCTCAAAACAAGACAGAGGAAGCAAAAAAGGTTCTTAAGCACTTAATAGAAAAGCATAATGTAGATATTATTTCAATAGGCAACGGAACAGCATCAAAGGAATCCGAAATATTCATATCGGAGCTTTTGAAAGAAATTGACAAAAAAATATATTATATGGTGGTCAGTGAGGCAGGTGCTTCTGTTTATTCCGCATCCAAGCTTGGAGCAGAGGAGTTTCCTGATTTTGATGTGGCATTAAGAAGTGCAGCCTCAATCGCCAGAAGGCTCCAGGACCCGCTTGCCGAGCTTGTTAAAATTGACCCCAAATCAATAGGAGTTGGTCAATATCAGCATGATATGAATCAGAAAAAGCTTGGAGAATCTTTGGGCGGGGTGGTTGAAGATGCTGTTAACAGTGTAGGAGTTGACCTTAATACTGCATCACCGTCACTTCTTTCGTATGTATCAGGAATAAACGGTACAGTAGCGAAAAATATAGTTGAATATAGAGAGCAAAACGGAAAGTTCACTAAAAGACAGGAGATAAAAAAGGTTAAGAAGCTTGGAGACAAGGCTTTTGAACAATGTGCAGGGTTTTTAAGAATTCCGGACGGAAAAAATATATTGGATAACACAGCTGTACATCCCGAGTCATATGATGCTGTTTTAAAGCTGTTAAAACTTACAGGATTTGCCTTGGATGATGTGTCTAGCGGCAACCTTAAGGGGTTAAAAGAGGAAGTAAGTAAAAGAGGAGTTACAAACATAGCAGAGGAAATTGGTGTTGGTGTTCCTACTTTAAGAGACATAATGGATGAACTTCTAAAACCCGGACGTGATCCGAGAGATGAGCTTCCCAAGCCGGTTTTATTGACTGATGTATTGGATATTGAGGACTTGAAGCCTGGAATGATACTCACAGGTACAGTTAGAAATGTTGCCGATTTTGGTGCTTTCGTTGATATAGGTGTACATCAGGATGGACTTGTCCATATATCGGAATTATGTGACAGATATGTAAAAAATCCAATGGAAGTTGTTGCAGTGGGAGATATTGTGAAAGTAAGGGTTTTATCTGTAGAAGTCCAGAGAAAGAGGATTTCACTGAGCATGAAAAATATTTAGTAATGATAAATTATATATAATGATCTTGATACTTTGATGAAATAAATATAAAATTGAATTATGTATTAGCAAATAATTAACTGGTCAATGGGGCATTTCAAAAAGCTGAATTGATGATATTCCATAAAAAATACTTGAATAATGTGTTTTTTGAAATGCCCTTATGTAAATATGTTAAAAATCTAGTCGCTTTTAAAAATATTATTGCGTACGAGAAAACTACGGGGTCAAAGAGGTAAAGAAGTGTTTAAAAAATTTATCCAAAACCAAAAGGAAGTCTTCACAATACTTACAAGTAAGTCAGGAATAATAATTTTAATTGCAGTGCTGTTATTTTTTCTACTAAATGCATTAAAAGTAACACTTTTCAATTACTATATTATTCCTACCCAAACGGCAGATGCATTCAAGAATAAATTTATTATGTCATTTGTCGTAGTATTCCTTTCTTATGTATTAGTTTTGAGCTTCAAGTCAAGGTTCATGTTTATACTGGCTTACCTTATACAGATAGTTTACATATTAGTTAATTTTTCATACTATCTGTATTATCACAGCTATCTAAACGTTATGCAATTTATATCGCTTTTCAGTGAGGGGTTTGAAGCTGCTAAGAATTCATCTGCCCCGTTGAGCTTTAAGATGTTAATTGCTTTTATTGATGTGCCTGCTTTTTTATTTATTGCTTTTAATTATATTAAAGTACGTGAATTAAGAAAAAAATTACTCCTGTACAGAATAGTTGCTGTACTAGTCACAATAGCGGTTATTGTTCAAGTACAGATTACTTATTATAACAATAAAAACTTTATCACTACTCTAATGAGCGACAAGTTTAAAGGTGAGTCACCAATAGTCCAATGGTACGGAACTGTGGCTAATAGTCTAGTAAATGTTTGGATTAAAAGCAGTGAAAACCAGTTTATTAAACAATTTGTATATGGCAGCCAGATGATTAAAGACGACAATTCATTGGAAAACCCCAATTTTGTACTTATACAGGTGGAGGCTATGGATTCCATAATCGTAAATACAAAGTACAAGAATCAATATATAATGCCATACCTTAACTCACTGGCCAACAAAAATATTTATTACCCTTATGTAATGAGCTATCATAAGGGGGGAGGCACTTCAGACAGTGAGTTTTCAATAATTAACAGTATAGAGCCTTTAGATGAATTTCCATCTATCAAGCTATCAAATTACAAGTATAATAATTCCATGCTAAAAAAGCTGAAGGATGGATACTATACTAACGTTGCGTTTCACGGGAACACAGATGTTTTCTTTAACAGGGATTCAGCATTTCCTAAAATGGGATTTCATGAATTTTATGATATTGATAAAATGGGTTTAAAACAAAAAGGGTGGGGAGCACCTGATAAGGATCTGTTTAAATTTGCTTCAGAAACCATAAAGAAACTGGAAGAGCCATACCTTGCATATGTAATAACTATGACAAGCCATACGCCTTTTTCCAATGTTAATCGTTATTTTAGTAAAAGCATCTATGACGATATAGAAATTCAGCTAATTAAAAACTATTTTAACTCAATGTCATATGTTGATCAATGCATTAAAAATTTTGTTGAAGAAATCAGAAATGATGATACCTATATTTTAATATACGGAGATCATGCTCCTAACCTTTATTCAAATTTATACTGGCAAGGTTCTTTTAAAGAAGACGACAAACATTTTGAATTTGTACCATTGATTATAATTACTCCTGATAATAAAAAATTTAAAAATGAACGTGAAGCAGCATCATTTTTAGATATTGCTCCAACAGTTCTTAACAATTCAGGTATTTCTTTTAAATTAAAGACAGATGGTCGCGATTTAATTGATCCGAACAGTGAGTCTAAAGACATCCCGTTTAAAGGAAGCAAGTATGATAGGTCGTATCTGGTAGAAAAAATTAAAAAGAGATAAACCTTATAAATCCCTTGTTGAGAAGCTTTACTGAAAATTATCCGTATGATATAATAATTGAGTTGTTTTAACTGTTTTATTTGTGCGAAAGAAGGTATGGATTATGAAGGTTTTGGGTAAGGCTGTGCAATCAATTATAAGGCGGCCTTTTATATTGGTGTATTTTGGATTTATTGCTTTAGTATACAGCATTATAGATTCAAGAAATCCACTGACAGCTCTTTTAATGGGATTTAACAGGTTGGGTAAGGGCGATTTTCTGGATATGATCATTTATTCCATTCAGATTTTATTAAATATTATGATGAATCCTGGAACGGCATTGAAGGCACTGATTGGTTTTATATTGATTTTATTGTTTGCGTCTATATTGATAGGTCTTATTTTTAGCGGTTATTTCAATGTAATCAATAATGCTGTCGGAAAAAAGGAAAAATACAAAGGTGAATTCCTGGAAGGAATAAAGAAATTTTTCTTAAGAATATCATTTGTTTCTTTAAGGGCAGTTTTGGTTAGTATTATTGTTCTGATTGTTACTTTAGTTGCATCGGTTCCTGCTGTTATAATCACAAAATCTTGGCTTTCAGGTAGAGCGGATTTAACAGTAGTTGCAGCTTTTGTTGATGTAATTACCATAGGTGTTATTTTTCTCATTTTTATGTTTTACAGTACATATATCAGTTTCTGGTTTCCTGCATCAGTAAATAACAGTAGGAGATGGTTTCTGACAGGTAAGGAAAATGCGGATAAGTTTTTTTGGAAAATTTCTGTTAGGTACATAGTATTTATAGTTGTATTTATGGTTTGTCATTTTTTCCTCGCCAAAATTAATGTCAATTCCGCCGATGCTGATTTCGCCATGAACATAAAGAAATTTGCTGGCTTTATAGCTAATTGGGTTTTCAATACTTTGTTTTTTGGTTTTTTTATAACATATGTGTTTTCTGTATACAAAATTGCAGAAAGTTATGTTCCGCAAGATGTGGAGTATGAATAAATCCTACGGATTTTGCAATAGGGCATTTCAAAAAGCTGAAATGCCCCTTATTTATTCATTCTAATTTCTTTCAAATCCCGCTAATAATAGATATATAAGGATTATAAGAAGTATTTCATCTTCTATTGACTCCTCTATCAACAAAAAAATTGTGCCTAGTATAATTATCTCTTCAATACCAATATTGTTATGTAAAAATTGTAGTGGCGATGGTATGTTTTTATTCCATCTCCTGCCTTGATTTTGGCAGGGGCTTTCGGAGTCTAAATTAGGAAGCGGAATATCTTTAAGTTCCTGCGGCAAACTATCTTCATGATATTCATTATCAAAGGTGCTTTTTTGCTTTGGCCCTGGATAAGTGAATCTTATGTTGGTAGGAGGCTTTTTTCTGTAAATCATTTCAATACCCTCCTCCTATAAAAAGCTTTTATCGGTATCATCCATCAACTTCGACAAATTATACATTTGCAGCAGTTTAATGCAAGTTCCGAGTTTTTTTTGTCTATTGTTGTTAAGAAAAGGCTTCATTGAATAGAGGAGGTTAATTCTTGGATCATCCTTAGTATTGATCTTATCAAATATTTTTTTTGCCCTGCTAAGCATTTCCATGTTTTCTTCCATTTCACTGTGGCTTCTGCTTTCATTTCTTATTGGCTCGGAAGGCAGTTCTTTAGGGGCCTCTTTTTCATTTGATTTATCTGATCCAGCTAGAAGAGTAAGAAGCCCCTTTACATTATCAGGAAGGTTTTCCTGGCCTAATATATCAGTAATTTGCCTAATTTTCTTGTTAAGGTCATCGCTCATCCAATGTTCCTCCTAAAGAGCTTTTGTATAAGTATATTCAGGATTTGTTTATTAATTCCTTAATTCTACTTATAATTTCATCTCCACGGTCACCTATGAGTGCAGATAATTTGGAGAGATCCTCCTCATTAATCCTTTTGCTCAGTTCATCTTTATTGAGGTTCAAGGATTTGAGCTTGGAATCATCAATCTCATTTATTTTACTTAAGAGTTCTTCTTTATCAACCTTGTTAAGTTTTTTGGCCAACTCTTCAGCATCTCCTTTTTGAAGCATATCCATGGCGGCAGAAAGCCTTGCCTGCAATACCTTTTCATCCATCTTGCCAAAGAGTTCGCTCAGTTTTTTATTGAATGGATTATTCATAATCATCAGCCCTTTCCATTTAACTATATTTGTAATAAATGAATATAGATCCATTTATGTTACAATTTATTATATTAGGAACTAACAAATTATATTTAGGCATGATTGAAATATTACTTCCTTTTGAGCGTGTGTTCACGAGTTAAGTAAGCACGAAAGGGAAATTATACGGGAAGTTATATTTTCAACATGCCTAAAATGGTTAATCTTTACATTTTAATATAACAAATTGTTAATTGGGCACTATAACTATACTTAATAAAACAATAGTAAAAATACTAATATAAAGAATAATATTGAACTGTCTTTATTTGTTGACTTTATAGAGCATCCTATTTTGTGGGTTCTTAAGAAACTGTCATCGTAAAAAAGCAGTAAAAAAATGATTATAAAAAATAACAGCTCAGTGTTGGAATCTTTAGATTTATATGAAGTCATTAAAATCACTCCCTTATAGTGACTTGTATATTTACATAATATTATGAAAGCTAAAAAAATGTTACACTTTATTTAATATGGTGGTAAAATATTTATAATACAAATAAAACGGAAGTGATTTTTAAATCATACCTTAACTGTTTTTAAGATACACTATGGAGGATAATAGAATGTATGATGTTATTATAATCGGAAAGGGTCCTGCTGGAATATCAGCTTCCCTATATACAATAAGAGCAAATCTGAAAACACTCATTATAGGTATGAATGAAAGTGCTCTTGCAAAGACGGAAAAGATAGAAAACTATTATGGCTTTTCAGAACCTATAAGCGGACAATACTTATTAAAGCAGGGAGTAGAACAGGCCTTAAGGCTTGGAGGAGAAATTGTTGAAGATGAAGTTATTGAAATCAAAAAGGATGAGAACTTTTTGGTTACAACGGCTAAAAGACAGTTTTCTGCTAAAGCAGTTCTGATGGCAACCGGACAAAAACAAAAGAAAATAAACATCAAAAACTTAAAGGAATTTGAAGGGAATGGAGTCAGTTATTGTTCCACATGCGATGGATTTTTCTATAATGATTTAAAGGTTGGAGTCCTTGGGTATAAGGATTATGCAGTACATGAGGCTTTGGAACTTCTGGCATATACAAAGGATATCACAATTTTTACCAATGGTTTTGCTCCTGAATTTTCAAAAGAATTCCAGAATGAGGCAAAAAAGTTTAATATGAATAAAAAGCCGGTTGTAAGCATTGAAGGCAAGGATTTTCTGCAAAGGATAGTATTTAATGATGGTGATCAGAAGAACATTGATGGTCTGTTTGTTGCATATGAGAGTGCTTCAAGTATCGACTTCGCAAGAAAACTTGGGGTTCTTACCCAGGATGGCTCCATTCTTGTGAATTCCGATATGCAGACTAATATAGACGGGTTATTTGCCGCCGGTGACTGCACGGGAGGATTCAAGCAAATAGCTACTGCGGTAGGACAGGGTGCTTTAGCAGGAAGAAAGATAATTGAGTTTGTAAGGAATACCGCTTCCTGATTTTGTATGTCTAGGAAATTAAGGTGTATTCTACACCAAAACTTCCCACGACAACGATTAAGGTTGCAAAATCATTTCCTGATTTTGTTCTTGAGATTGGATTATTGCTATGATAATATTATCTTATATATAAAAAGTTTTATTGAGTTTTACATTGGGTAGTATTTCAATTAAATCTCCTCGGAGTTGATTGGTATGAAGTTTGAGGAAAAAGACTACAAAAAATCAATTTGTACTTTAGTGCTGTTTTGTATACAAGCATTTATTTAAATCTGTATAAAAGGCTCTGTGATTAAATTTCACAGAGCTTTAATAATTTGGTTAAGCCTTGATATAAAGGAGGGATATTCCACGTGTTGCATGAGGATTTACTAATAATTGATGACAAAACGGTTTTTAGGGGATTAAACAGTGACTATCTAAATTTTAACCAGGTATACGAAAGCATAATCAATTTTATAAAGTCGGACATAAATAGCTTGTATAAAATTTCTATCGGTACAGACTCGCAGGTTGGAAGTCATACGGTATTTGTGTCTTGTGTTCATGTTCACAGAGTAGGAAGGGGTGCAACCGGCTTTCTGCACAAAACTGAATATCCGAGAGCTATTACTAATTTAAGAGAGAAAATATACTTGGAAACATGTTTAACTTTGCAGTTGGCGTATATGTTTAATGAAGAAAAGATTCAAAACATTAGAAAAGCGGTTGGAAGTGATAATGTTTCGTTTGAATTCCATATAGATATCGGTACTCGGGGAAAGACGAAATCATTGATTAATGAGATGGTGGGAATGGTTAAGGGGTTGGACTTTGTTCCGAAAATCAAGCCTGATAGTTATTGTGCAAGCCATTTTGCAGACAAATATACAAAAGCTATTTGAAATCCATGGATAAACTATGCTGATGGTAAATGTTATGGTATAATACTATCCGTTGGAATATTATTTCTAAACGGAGGTTAGTGGTGTGGAAGATTTAAAAAAATATGAAGAAAAAGCTGAAAAGTTAAAAGTCATTTCTCATCCTCAGAGGTTATGCATCGTTAAAGGGCTGATTGGAAACAATTGCAATGTTACAAAGATTCAGGAATGCCTTGGTTTGCCTCAGTCTACAGTTTCTCAACATATTGCTAAGTTAAGAACAGCTGGAATAATTGAAGGAAAAAGAAATGGGTTGGAGGTCTGTTATAAAGTTGTAGATGATGAAGTGGTGGACATCATTAATATTCTATTTAATTCCTCTAAAGATATTTGTGATTAGGAATGACTTAATTTAGATATAATGATTAAACGGAGGTTGAATCTTGGATAATAAATTAATTGCTAAAACAATTGATCATGCAGTATTAAAGCCAGATGCTACAGATGCTGATGTAGAGAGAGAATGTAATATTGCATTGAGATTTGATGTAGCGTCTGTATGTGTGAAGCCGTGCCATGTTAAGCTGGCACATAGCTTTCTAAAAGGTTCAGATGTAATGGTAAGCACGGTTATCGGTTTTCCGCATGGTGGAACAACAACGGCATGTAAGGTGGCTGAAGCTTTTGAGGCTATTGAACATGGTGCTTTAGAGCTTGACATGGTAATAAATATCGGAAAGCTTCTATCAGGTGATTACATTTATGTCAAAAATGATATTGAAGCGGTGGCAAAGGCGGCACATTCAAAAAATGTAATTTTAAAAGTAATAATTGAAACCTCATTGCTTGACGATGAGAATAAAAAAATTGCCTGCAGGCTTTCAGAGGAAGCAGGAAGCGATTATGTGAAGACATCAACCGGATTTAACGGCAGTGGGGCAGCACCAAATGATATTGTTCTGATGAAGAATGTTGTAGGGCCTCATATTAAGGTTAAAGCTTCTGGAGGTATAAAAACACTGGATCAGGCAATTGGATTTATTGAGTTGGGGTGCCATAGATTAGGTACAAGTTCCACAGAACAGATACTTACAGGTGTTGATAAGCAAGATAAAAGTCTGTATTAAGGTATGATTAATAAATTTAGTTATTCCTAAATGAATATCACAAGAATGGTCGGCATAGAAATATTCTATAAAGAATAATTTGCGAGGTGCCGGACAGTGCGAAAAACGTTAAGTATCATCATATGCTGTTTATTTATTGTATCAGTGTTTGTTGGGTGTGGTATTTTACAGAAGCTTGGAATTGAAAAGGATGGGTCTGATGAATTACAGCCTGCAAGCAGTGTTGCTATAGGTGAGGAAGAAGCGAAAAAACTTTCCGATAAAGTACCCATTCACCTGTATTTTGCAAATGAAGACAGTTCCAAGCTAAAGCTTGAAGTAAGACATATTCCAATTAGTGAAGCCAAAAAAAGTGTAAATAATCTGGCTGGTATTGTTGTTAAAGAGCTTATCAATGGACCTACCAAAAAGGGATTAAAAGCTACCATACCTGAAGATACAAAACTGATAAAAAGCAGTGTGCCTATTAAATCAGGAGTAGCTACTGTTAATCTATCCAAGGATTTTGTCGATAAACATCCAGGCGGAAAGGAAGCTGAGAGGCTGACAATTTATTCAATTGTTAATTCATTGACAGAGATAAAAGATATCCAAGAGGTTAAATTTTTAATTAATGGTAAAGTGTGTGAGACATATAAGGGATTCTTTAAGTTTGATGCAGCTTTTCCGAGAAATGTATCAATTATAAGCAATGAGGTTACATCTGATTCAGAAACTGCAGAAAGTTCCAGCGATTTGGGAGCATCCTCTTCAGATAATGATAGCATTGCTGACAAAGATAAATTAGACAATAATGATCCAGAAAAAGATAAAGATAACCAGAATAAATCCGAAACAAGTAAAAATGACCCGAATAAGGATAAAGACAATTCAAATAAGGATAATTCTGATAAAGATAAATCTGTTAAAGATAAATCAAGCAAAGATTCAAGTAAGGAGAATAATTCTAAAAAGTCTGGTTCAGGACTTGATATGGAGGAGTCAGATCAAAGCTTTAGCAGTGATATGTCAAATATTACTGTGGATTCCGATGGTACGATTTTAGAATAATATATTAAGGGATGCAGCAAAACTCTTCTTGGGTGCATCCCTTTTTGACGTTTGATTTTAATTGCTAAGATGGCTCCAGCTGCCTATTTTCGATGTTTCTTCAAGGCCTTGGGCAAGGAGTTCCAAAAATTCAGATCTTTTTATATTAATTGCACCTAATGATTCTAAATGCTGTGAATATATTTGACAATCAATTAAAGAAAAATTGATTGTTTCAATTAACTTTATAAAGGCTGTTTTAGAAGCATTATCCATAATTGAGAACATGGATTCACCAAAGAAACAACTTCCCATTGATAATCCGTATAAACCGCCTACAAGCTTATCTTCGTACCAGGTTTCGACTGAATGAGCTATTCCAAGCTTATGCAGGGTACAATAGCTTTCAATCATATCATTGTCGATCCAAGTGTCATCCTTGCGTGTATATCCGCAGTTTGTAATAACATCTTTAAAGCATGTGTCAAAGGTTACTTTGTAATAGCCTTTTTTTAGGAATTTTTTCATGGACTTCGATACTTTGAGGTCCTTTGGAAAAAGTACAAAACGTGGATCGGGAGACCACCACAACACCGGCTTTTCGGAATACCATGGAAATATGCCGTTTTCATAAGCAAGACAAAGCCTTTCACATGATAAGTCACCTCCAACTGCTAGCAAACCGTCTTCGTTTGATAGTGAAGGATGTGGAAAAACAAGTTTATTTGATAGTAGATAAACTGGCATTTTAGGTCTTCCTTTTCGTATGTTTATATGTTATAAAAATTTCATTATTTTTTACATCTATGACAGCAGTACCGCCGTTACTAAGCTTTCCAAAAAGTACTTCATCTACGAGCAGTGTCTTAACCTTATCCTGAACCACTCTTAATATTTCCCTTGCACCGAAAATTGATGAAAGGCCTTTATTAGAGAGCCATTTATAGCAGCCTTCAGTTACCTTAAGGCTAATATTCTTTGAAATGAGCTTTGCTTCAAAATCACGCATTGCCTTTCTTGCAATCAGAGAAGCCATTTCTTCATTGATATGATTAAACACGACTATTTCATCAAGCCTGTTTCTGAATTCAGGTAAGAAAGTGCGTTCAACCTCTTTTGTAATAGAGCTTTTATCAACCTGCTTGTTTTCAAAGCCGATCAATGCTTTTCCAACTTCTCTTGCCCCTGCATTGGACGTCATTATGATGATAACATTCCTAAAATCAGCTTTTTTTCCGGTATTATCTGTTAAAGTTGAATAATCCATAATCTGCAAAAGCACATTATAAATGTCGGGATGAGCCTTTTCTATTTCATCAAGGAGCAATACACAATATGGTGTTTTCCTTATAGAGTCTGTCAATAGGCCGCCCTCTTCATAGCCTACATATCCGGGAGGTGCACCAATGAGCCTTGCTACTGTGTGCTTCTCCTGGTATTCACTCATGTCAAAACGGACAAGAGGTATGCCCATTGAATTAGCCAGTTGTTTTGATATTTCTGTTTTACCGACACCTGTAGGACCGACAAAAAGTAGTGAAGCAACAGGCTTTTCTCCCTCAAGAAACCCGGCCCTAGACATTTTTATAGCCCTGACAACTGTTTCAATAGCATGATCCTGTCCAAATATATTTGATTTAAGGTTCATCTCAAGGTCTTTAAGTTTTGAGATTTCATTACCTGAAATACTTTGCTCGGGTATTTTGGCAATTTGGGAAAGTGTTCTCTCAATGTCCTTACCTGTAATTAATATTTCTTCATCTTCATTTCCGGTCAATCTGGCATAAGCACCGGATTCATCAATGAGGTCAATAGCTTTGTCAGGCAGATACCTGTCATTAATATATTTTGCAGACAATTCTGCAGCTAAGTTTATGGCTTCATCTGTGTATTTAACGCTATGGAAGCCTTCGTATTTTTCCTTTAATCCATTTAATATAAGTTTAGTTTCGTCAATGGATGGTTCAAGTATCTCAATTTTTTGAAATCTTCTTGATAATGCCCTGTCCTTGTCGAAATACTTTTTATACTCTTCATAGGTGGTTGAGCCTATAAATCTCATCTTTCCCGAGGTAAGAAAGGGCTTTAATATGTTTGATGCATCCATTGAACCTGAAACAGATCCTGCTCCAACTACATTATGAATTTCATCAATATATACAATAGCATTGCCTAGCTCTTCAATTTCATTTAAAACTTTTTAATTCGTTCTTCAAAATCCCCTCTGTATTTGGTTCCTGCAAGCAATGAACCCATATCAAGAGAATAAATGTTGCTGTCCTTAAGAGATTTAGGAACCTCTCCATTATATATCATGCTGGCAAGGCCTTCGGTAACTGCTGTTTTACCAACACCCGGATCACCTACATGCACAGGGTTGTTTTTAATTCTTCTTGCAAGAACCTGAATAGTTCTCTGTATGATATCCTTCCTTCCGATAAGGGGATCTATATCACCGTTTTTAGCCTTTTCAATCAGGTTTACGGTATACTTTTCAAGGAATTTCTGTTTTTTGGGTTTATCATCGGTATCAGAATACCCCATTTCCTCTTCTATTTCTTCTTCCATTTCCTCTATAAATTCTTCAGAATCCGAATCCATATCGGAATCACCATGGGAAATATAACGCAGTACATTTAGCCTTGTTACTCCGTTTTTTTCCAGAATATAATGAGAAAAGGACTCCTCCAGATCTAAAATCGAGGCATAAATATCGCCTATTTTTATAAGATCCTTGCCGGATGATACCATATGGAACGCTGCGTTATTTATGACAGAGTTAACCCCATCAGAAGCTGCAGGTTCTGCATTATCAATGGCATCCATATTATCCTTGAAAAATCTGTCAAGGTCGTTCTTTATACCTTCAATGTCTCCGCCACAATTTAAAATGATATCTTTTCCTTCTTCAAAAAACAGTGAAGAGTATAATATATGTTCAGGAGTAAAATACTCATGATTTCTAAATTTTGCTTCATTATATGCCGCGTAGATTATTTTATCAGCGATATTGTCCAAATTCATTTTAACCTCCTATTATCTAGGTCGTAAATGTTAAAGTTTTTTATACCTTATTCTTTTTCCATAATAGATTTTAGCGGATATCCTGATTCTGCTGCCATACTTTCAACCTGATTTATCTTAGTTAATGCAATGTCATAGGTATACAAGCCAACAATGCCTTTACCCTTTTTATGGACATCCAACATAATTAGGGTTGCTTCTGTAATACTTTTATGAAAAACTACCATTAAAACATTTATCACAAATTCCATTGTAGTGTAGTCATCATTCAATAGAATAACTCGATACATGTTTGGTTTTTTAATTAAGTTTTTAATATCCTCTTTAGATATTACTTTGTCAGACATAAAAACCTCACCTTTTACTTTATGCTTAATATTATAATAATGCTCTATTACCGGATTAGTGAATCATTGAAGACTTTCCGGAATTTTATTTTCCTTGTTCATTGTATATGGCTTAAATGATGATTTTACAATTGAATCCTCCTTGTCCATTTCAAGCACACCATGATGATAGAAATTATTTCTATAATAATACCTAAGGTCGGTAAATGTATAGCGGTTTATTTCTCCAATTGATTCGGCCGATACATGAAAAACAGGAGTAAAATCCGTAAAAAACCTGCCTAATGTCGAATTTAAGGCCTTGTCAATTTTATTATAATGAAGTTTAGAGAATTTTTCTATAATATTTATTTTCCATTCAATATATTCTTTTCTCCAACAAGTAACACTTCCTTATCCTCCAAAACAAAATGCCATCTGAAGGTAGCCAGCATTGAAGGTATGACTGCTGTAATTCTCATAGATGGATAAGCCTTTTTAAGTTCATCTTTTATAAGTAGTTTATATAACAACCTCAGTAGTAGATACAATCCCAATATAAGAATGGATAATAAACCCGTACTGCTGTTGCCGAATATATACCCTAAAAGGAAAAGTATTACCAAAGGATTAATAATTACTATAAGATTTAATGCTAATTTCCTCTTATAAAAGGGCCAGAGGAATTTTGCACCATAGGAGTTTAATATGTCGGAAACTGTGTGGGACAAACAGCCTATCATGGAGCACAGAAAAATACTAAGAAAGCTTGAAGCCGGATAAATTAACCTTAGTGCTACGGAAATAAATAATGACGATATTATAAGGCCTATTATTGAGTGTGTTGCAGCTCGGTGATTTTTTAAATATACATAATTACCCCACTTTTTTAAAACGATGTCTATATCAGGGAAGACAGAACCTACTACCAGTCCTATGTTTTCTGGTGCTGAAAAATTAATACCATAACCCACTGCCTTTGATAAAGCAGTACCGATGACAGCGTGTGAAAAAGGGTCCATTAGACTTACCTCCATAAAATGGCTTTTAATATGGCTCAAAAGTTCAATCACTTTTAATCTTTAAATTATATCGGCATAATTATTGTATAATGACAGCGATCTTTAAATATGCCTAAAATAAAATATAACACACAAGTGACTAAAGCTTCAAGTCACTTGTATGTTATATGGGAATAAACAAGTGGTCAATATATGCTATTTATATTAACAGTGATTAATCTTATAATAAATTATTAATTATATTTTCAATCTGGTTTTAAATCTTTCAATGGCTTTTTCTGTATTTTCCTTGCTGCCAAAGGCTGTAAGCCTGAAATATCCCTGACCGCTCGGACCAAAACCTACTCCTGGAGTTCCTACAATATTTGCTTCAGTGAGAAGTTTATCGAAGAAAGACCATGAGTCCATGCCGTTTGGTGTTTTAAGCCATATATATGGTGCGTTTACACCGCCAAAGACTTCCAGTCCAATTGATTTTATGCCTTCCCTAATTATAGCAGCGTTGGTCATATAATAATCAACCAGGGCTTTTATTTGTTTTTGGCCTTCTTCAGTATATACAGCAGCAGCTCCCTTTTGGATGATATATGGTACACCATTAAATTTGGTTGTCTGTCTTCTGTTCCACAGCTTATTAAGTTGTATGGCTTCGCCGTCCTTAGTGTAAGCCATAACTTCCTTCGGAACAACAGTATATGCACACCTTGTACCGGTAAAACCTGCATTTTTTGAGAAGCTGCGGAATTCAATTGCAACTTCCTTAGCACCTTCAATCTCATAAATGCTGTGAGGTATATCAGATTCCTGAATGTATGCCTCATATGCACCATCATAAAGAATGATTGCCTTATTTGCTTTTGCATAATCAACCCATTTTTTTAGCTCGCATTTTGGTATTGTCATACCTGTCGGGTTGTTAGGGAAGCATAGGTATATTATATCTACTTTGTTTTTAGGAAGCTCCGGTATGAATTTGTTCTCTGCAGTACAAGGAATATAGGTAATCTTGTCAAATTTACCATCTGAGCCGAGAACTCCAGCTCTACCCGCCATTACATTGGTGTCAACATAAACAGGGTAAACAGGGTCGGTAACAGCGATCATATTGTCCAAACCGAATATTTCCTGAATATTACCAGTATCACATTTTGAACCGTCACTTATAAAAACCTCGTCGTTGTCCAATTTTATACCCCTTGGAGTATAATCATATTCAATTACCTTTTGTATAAGAAAATCATAACCCTGTTCAGGTCCATAGCCTTTAAATGTTTGTAAATCAGCCATTTCGTCAACTGCTTTATGGAGGCTTTCAATTATTGCCGGAGGAAGTGCTCTTGTAACATCCCCAATACCTAAACGGATAATATCTGCGTCAGGATTATCATTCTTAAATTTTGCCACCCTTCTGCCTATTTCTGCAAACAAGTAACTTCCAGGTAACTTTAAATAATTTTCATTTACTAAAGCCATAAATATCTCCTTCCAGATTTACTTTATATTTAAAATATATAAATTTTGCTTTATATAATTATTTCGCCATCAAATACCTTAGTTGCAGGACCTGTCATATAAACGTGATTGTCATTTTCATTCCACTCAATAATTAGATCACCGCCAAGAAGCTTAATAACAGCCTTTCTCTCACACAAGCCATTGAGACAGGATGCTACAAGAACAGCACAGGCACCGGTTCCGCACGCAAGAGTTTCACCTGCACCTCTTTCCCATACCCGCATTTTTAGTGTGTTTCTGTCTATTATCTCAACAAACTCCGCATTAACCTTTCTTGGGAAAATATTATGTGTTTCCATTTTTGGTCCTACTTCTTCCAATGGGAAGTTTATAACGTCATCCACATAGGTAACCGCATGGGGATTTCCCATTGATACACAGGTTATTTTATATATGTCAGATCCAATCTGAACAGGTTGGGATATAACAATGTCCTTACTGCTTACAACAGGTATTTTTTCTGGAGATAATATAGGTTCACCCATATCAACCTTAACAAGAGTTACTTTATTATCTGTTATCTGCATATCAAGAATTTTTATACCTGCCAGTGTTTCAATAGATATTGTGGTTTTATCGGTCAACTTGTTATCATATACAAATTTCCCCACACATCTGATGGCATTGCCGCACATTTCAGACTCTGAACCGTCCGAGTTAAACATCCTCATTGTAAAATCTGCTGTCAAAGACGGTAATATCATTACCAGGCCGTCCGATCCTATGCCGAAGTGCCTGTCGCTTATTTTTTTTGAGACTTCTGAGGGATTTTCTATTGTTTCCTCCAAACAATTAACATAAATATAATCGTTTCCGATTCCATGCATTTTTGTAAATTTCATACTAAACCTCCGGTGCATAATATTTATTTAAAAATGCTGTTGTCAGCGAGATTTGCATATATGCCATATTAAACTTTTAATATATATAATAATTTCTGACCACAACACCATGGTATAAAATACTAACATTAATCAATAAGCATTTATATTATAGCATATTCAGTTGAAATATCAAAAGAATTTTGCAAGATTTATAATTGAAAATTGCAAAAAAATATTTTTATGAAAACTTAAAACTGGATGGGCTAATATTTTAAATAATTATAGGTATTGATATGTAAAAGAATATGATATACTACATTAAAGTTTTATTAAAAGGGTGATATTATGCCGAAGAAAGTCGGAAGAACGTACAAGAAAGCCGGATTGCCGCCTGGAACCCTTATTCATATAGGTGAAATAAAAAATGAACATCCGGCTGTTACTGTTGTAGATTATGATGACAATAATTTATCTATAGAAAAGTCATTACCAATAAAGGCTGCTCTTTCTAAGAAAAAGGATGCATCCTACAGGTGGATTAATTTAGACGGCATTCACGATTCAAATATCATTAACAGCATAGGCAGTTTTTATGGTATTCATCCTTTGGTTTTAGAGGATATCCAGAATACAGGACAAAGACCTAAAGTAGAAGAATATGAAGGATATTTATATATTGTTGTCAGAATGATATATTTTGATAATAATATCAATGAGATTACAACTGAGCAGGTTAGTATAATAATAGGAAAAGATTATTTACTCACCTTTCAGGAGAATAAGGACAATTTTTTTATTCCTCTCATTGAAAGGATATCAAAGGGAATCAGCAATATAAGAAAAATGGGAATTGACTATCTTTTATATGCCATATTGGATTTAATAGTGGACAGCTATTTTCTAGTCCTTGAAAAAACAGGGGAAGAGATTGAGTTATCGGAGGATTCCATGGTTATATCTCCCAGGCCTGAAACCCTTAGAAAGGTACATGGACTTAAAAGAGAAATGTTATACATGCATAAGGCTATTTGGCCATTGCGGGAAGTTGTTGGAGGGCTCCAAAGGCGTGAGTGCTGCTTAATATCCAATACAACAAGTATTTACCTCCGAGATGTATATGATCATATTATTCAGATGATGGATACAATCGAGACATACAGGGATATTCTGTCAGGGATCGTTGATTTGTATCTGTCGGTTGCGAGCAATAAAATGAATGAAATCATGAAGTTTTTAACAGTATTTTCTGTTCTTTTTATGCCTCTAACTTTTATTGCAGGCGTCTATGGTATGAATTTTGAATACATGCCTGAGCTGAAATTTAGATACGGTTATTTGTTTGTTTTGATGGTAATGGGGGTATGTTTTATAAGTATGATTTTATTTTTTAAAAAGAGAAAATGGTTATAGGAGGGCATATAAATGTTGGAGCACATCAAAAGCCAATTAATTGAGATTGCAAAGTTAGCATACAATAAAGAAATGGTGAATACATATGAAGGAAACATATCAATAAGAAACGGCAATTATATTTGTATAACACCTAGTGGTTTTCCAAAATGTCTTTTAAAAGAAGAAAAGATTCCTGTTATAGACCTTGATGGAAATGTTATTGAGGGTAACTTGAAACCTTCATCAGAATGGAAACTGCATGCTTTATCCTATATCAATAGACCTGATATCAATGGCATTATCCATTCCCATTCACCATATACTACAGCCTATGCTGTTGCCAACAAATCAATAGAGACTAAGGCATATCCTGAAATGATTGTATTTTTTGATAAAATACCTCTTGCTGCTTATGGGACACAGTCAACTGATGACATATTTAGAGGTGTAGAGGAATTTATAGCAAATTATGATGTTATTTTGCTGGCAAATCATGGCGTTTTATCTATGGGAGAGGATGTATATAAAGCATTCTACAAGTTGGAGGCAGCAGAGAGCATTGCAAAGGTACTTATTCTTTCGGAGATGCTTGGAGGGGGAAAGGCATTGTCTGAAGAGAATCTAGAACAACTGTACAGAATTAGAAAGGGAAATCCTAAATTGTGAGCACAAATACCCTAAAATTAGATATAATTAATTATTCTTTCATGACGATATTATTATAAGAAAAATGTTAATACCTAAGTCAGGCATTTGCCATAAAAAGGTTACTAAATGATATTTGTAATTTATCATTCCAGGTATTCCAGATTAAGATAATTGAAATAAACCGATTAAAAGTTTATAATAGTAACAATGTTCCTTACTCTCGAAAAAAGTTGTTTTATATAATATAAAAGCTGCATTTGTTTGAATTGAGAAAATTGTAGTAGAATGTGGTATTGGAAATATGTACCGTTTAAATTTGTGTAAGCGGAGGGGTGTCGAATGTACGAATCAAAAAAAGTAATAAAGAAGCATATTTTGCCCTTATTGCCATTAAGAGGTCTTACGGTATTTCCGTATATGATCTTGCACTTTGATGTAGGCAGGGTAAAATCAATTAAAGCATTAGAGGAAGCAATGATTAACAATCAACTTATATTTCTGGTCACACAAAAAGAAGCAAAAAATGATTCTCCCGGTGAAGAAGATGTTTATAATGTAGGGACAATATCCAAGGTAAAACAGCTATTAAAGCTTCCTGGAGATACGATTAGGGTCCTTGTGGAAGGGGTAAGCAGAGCTGAAATCACTGAGTTTACCCAAAATGAACCGTTTTTTGCAGCTGAGGTGGAAGAGCAAATATATGTGAACGATGATAAGCAGAGTGTAGAGATCGAAGCCTTAAAAAGGAGAGTTTTATCAGCTTTTGAAGATTATGTAGGGCTTAGTAACAAGATATCTCCTGAAACAGTGCTGTCCATCACAACAATTGAAGATCCGGGACAGTTATCCGATATGGTTGCTTCCAATATATTTTTGAAGGTTGAACAGAAGCAGGAAATATTAAACGAGTTCGATCCAAAAATCAGATTGGAAAAAATACTGGAAATTCTTTTGAAGGAAATGGAAATCCTTGAGATTGAGAAAAACATTAATACCAAGGTTCGTAAGCAAATAGACAAAATGCAGAAGGAATATTACTTGAGAGAGCAGTTAAAAGCTATCCAGAGCGAACTTGGTGATAAGGAAGGCGTTACCGGCGAGGTTGAAGAATATAAGGAGAAGCTTAAGAAAGCGGAATTCCCTGAAGAAGTTGAAAAAAAGGTTCTTAAGGAATTAGACCGTCTTTTAAAAATGCAGTCCGGGTCTGCTGAAGGTTCTGTAATAAGAACATACCTTGATTGGGTTTTTGATTTGCCTTGGAATAAGGAAACAGAAGAAGTAATCGATTTGAAAAAGGCTGAAGAAATACTTGATGAAGATCACTATGGTCTTGAAAAAGTTAAAGATAGGATAGTTGAGTATTTAGCTGTTAGAAAGCTTAAGAATAATTTGAAAGGACCGATACTTTGCCTGGTAGGACCTCCGGGAGTAGGTAAAACATCTATTGCAAAGTCAATAGCACGTGCTCTAAACAGAAATTATGTCAGAATGTCTTTGGGTGGAGTAAAAGATGAGGCGGAGATTAGAGGACACAGGCGTACTTATGTAGGTGCTATGCCAGGCAGAATTATTGCTTCATTGAAACAGGCGGGCACTAAAAATCCGCTCATATTACTTGACGAAATCGATAAAATGAGCAGTGATTTCAGAGGGGACCCGGCTTCTGCCATGCTGGAAGTTTTAGACGGTGAGCAGAACTTTGCTTTCCGTGACCATTATATGGAGCTTCCATTTGATCTTTCAAATGTTATGTTCCTTACTACGGCAAACAGCCTGGAGACTATACCAAGACCGCTGTTGGACAGAATGGAAGTTATTCACATTTCCAGTTATACAGAGGAAGAAAAGGTTAATATTGCTTTAAAATATCTTATACCAAAGCAGATTGAGGCTCATGGACTTGATAAAAAGAACATAGAGATTGATGAAAATACTGCAAGGGATGTAATAAACTATTACACCAGGGAAGCTGGTGTAAGAAGTCTTGAAAGAGAGTTTGCAAATCTTTGCAGGAAAGCTGCAAGGACTATTGTTTCTTCCAGGAGCAAGACTATCAAGATAACTTCTGAAAAGCTGGAAAAATACTTGGGAGCTAAGAAATTCAGGTATGATAAGGCAAATGAGAAGGATGAAGCAGGTATAGCTACAGGTTTGGCTTGGACACCTGTTGGAGGGGATACTTTATCCATTGAAGTATCACTTATGGATGGAAACGGAAAGTTAGAACTTACAGGACATTTGGGAGATATTATGAAGGAGTCTGCGAGAGCTGCTATGAGCTTTATTAGATCTAAAGCGGATCAGCTTCATATTGACAAGAATTTTTACAATAAATTTGATATACACATTCATGTACCTGAAGGTGCTATTCCGAAGGATGGTCCCTCAGCAGGAATCACATTGGCTACTGCTATGATATCTGCACTGACAGGGCTTCCAGTTAAGAAGAATGTTGCAATGACAGGGGAAATAACGCTAAGGGGAAGGGTGCTTCCAATCGGGGGACTTAAGGAAAAGGTTCTTGCAGCACATAGAGCTGGAATTAATACTGTTATTGTACCAATGGACAATAAGAAGGATATTGATGATATTCCGGAAAATGTAAGAAAGAAGGTTAAGTTTGTGCTTGCTTCAGATATGGAAACGGTTATAAGCACAGCTCTAGCCAAGCCAAACTTCAAAAGATTGAAAAACAAGATGCCGGATAAGTTGTCCGATGAGGTAATTGCAGAGGAACAGGCAGCAGTTACCAGCCTGGAAAAGGGAATTATCAATATAGAACAGTAAGCCTGATTAAAAGGCATAAATAAAGCCATTAATCATAGATAAAACGGAGTTCTATGGTTAATGGCTTTATATTTAATCATTCTTTAAGCATGTTGAAAATATAACTTCCCGTATAATTTCGCTTTCGTGTTAACTTAACTCGTGAACACACGCTCAAAACGGGAAGTAATATTTCAATCATTCTTTAAGCATGTTGAAAATATAACTTCCCGTATAATTTCGCTTTCATGTTAACTTAACTCGTGAACACACGCTCAAAACGGGAAGTAATATTTCAATCATTCTTTTAATAGCGTTTATTTATATAATCATCGACGAGAGACGTCCTAGTTTCGTTTATAAAGACATTTTCTCTTATAAGTGTGTTTAGTAGTGTTTCGTTTTTTGAGTGCAAAATAAGACTATCATAGTCCTTTAAAACTATTTCGAAAAGTTTTCTTTTTAAAGCAGGGGACTTAACTCTAACATAATAAGCTTCAACACCTTGATAATCTATAAGCTGTAATAGTTTTAACGTAACATGGTCTTTCTTGGAGTAAAAATAGTTAGCCTGCTCGAGGAAATCATCTTTTGCACCATGTTTGTGGCTTAGTTCATGGGCACGTTTCTGATAGTATTTAGCAATAACGTTGTAGTATTGATAATTAAAGATGGCCTTCTTCACATTGTCAAGTTTCTTGAAAGGAACAAGATCTGTCGAGTTAATATAAGCATAGTTTGCTTCAATAAATTCATCCTTTGTCATGTCACCTTTTGTGTACTGCTCAATCAGGCTTTGTCTGTGTATTAGAAATTTATCAAATTTACTTAATATCATATATAACCTGCTTTCGAAGAAAAATGTCTAAATTTGCTGCTAATTTTGCGAGAATTTTGTCCGAAAATATAATAAATTTTAAAATTTTACTTGTAAAAATGTTAATATTATATTAATTTATATATATATAAATGTAAAGCTTTAAGATATTATTATTTACATTATAAATTTTTATAAGGCATTTCAAAAATTATACTATATAATCTGTTGGTTTGTGCGTTTATACGTTAAATGCAAGATTTATGGTGATTTCAATTTAGTTCTTTTCAGGGGGATAAAGTAATTATTAGCTGGTAGGTAATGTTTGGAAAGTTTTCCGTTAACATGCCATATGTATCAAGTGCGTCTTTCTTAATCTGTATAGTGAATTATGGTAAGAAAATGGATTAGTTTTTTAATGTATGTGGAACTACTATAAAAACTATAAGGGGGCCTTTATGTACCAGTATTTTGTAGTTACGATAACGCTGGCTGTAATGTCATCTGTTTTATTTGCAAATTTTCTGGATAAGAAAAGCATGACAAAGAAGCATAAGGTTATGGCAGTTGTATTGTGCACTATGTTGGTCGCTCTTTTAAGCAGTCTTTTTCCAATAATTTCTGGGTTGATTTTAAACATAACTACCAGAATTAATGAGATATTACATATTAATTTGTGGACAGGTTTTTCATTTACAGTTATTTTTATCGTGTATTTAGGAGGAATTTTAATAATTTCTGTATATTTGTCTACTATAGCAATAAGTGAAGATGATGCAAATGGTGAAAGAAAAAATGTTCCTATTTGGGCAATGATCCATAAATTACTATCATGGAGGGGTGCTCCGGCGTTAGAGCCTGTTACAAATGAGTCGCCACCAATAGAAAACAGTTGTGCAAGTAATTACCATGTCCCTGTTTTGCAAGGGCTGTAGAGTTTGGACAAAATATATTACAAAAACCTGTTGACAGTCAGAAAAATATTGATACAATTGGTATAGATACTATTAATGTTAGTGGGCAAAGTTTTGATATTAAGGATAATCAATCCAAAGAAGCTGTCAAAAGCGTCGAGTACCTTGTCGAGGAAGATTTTTATAACGAAGTTGAAGTAGAAGAACCGGAGGGCTTAGAAGAAGTCGCTATTAATGAAGTTGAAATAGAGGAGCCTGAGGTTTTAGAGGAAGTCAATATCGAAGATGAAATAGAAATTCCAGAGTTGTATACCGAAGAAATTGAAATAATAACCCAAGAAGAAGTAGTAATTGAGGCAATAGATGAAAGTGATAGTGAAGAGCTAGAGGCTATAGAAGAGCTAGAGGCTATAGAAGAGCTCGAAGCTATAGAAGAAATTGCTATTAATGAAGTTGAAATAGAAGAACCGGGGACCTTAGAAGAAGTGGCTATTAATGAAGTTGAAATAGAGGAGCCTGAGGCTTTAGAAGAAGTCAATATTGAAGAAGAAATAGAAATCCCAGAATTGCATGCTGAAGAAATTGAAATAATAACCCAGGAAGAAGTAGTAATTGAGGCAATAGATGAAAGTGATAGTGAAGAGCTAGAGGCTATAGAAGAGCTCGAAGCTATAGAAGAAATTGCTATTAATGAAGTTGAAGTAGAAGAACCGGGGACCTTAGAAGAAGTGGTTATTAATGAAGTTGAAATAGAGGAGCCTGAGGCTTTAGAAGAAGTCAATATTGAAGAAGAAATAGAAATCTCAGAATTGCATGCTGAAGAAATTGAAATAATAACCCAGGAAGAAGTAGTAATTGAGGCAATAGATGAAAGTGATAGTGAAGAGCTAGAGGCTATAGAAGAGCTCGAAGCTATAGCAGAAATTGCTATTAATGAAGTTGAAGTAGAAGAACCGGAGGCCTTAGAAGAAGTCGCTATTAATGAAGTTGAAATAGAGGAGCCTGAGGCTTTAGAAGAAGTAAATATTGAAGAAGAAATAGAAATCCTAGAATTACATTCCGAAGAAATTGAAATAATAACCCAGGAAGAAGTAGTATTAGAAGGAACAAGTGAAATTGATAGCGAAGAGCCTGAGATTGAAGAAAATATAGAATCTAACCTATTTAGCCACATAAGTGACGAGACTAATGTAAATACTATTGATGAAACTGATAATTTTGATAATACTAATGAGGCTAGCAGCGTTGACCGATTGATTGATGAAGCGTTCCTTTTAAAAGCTTCAGGAGATCTAGAGGGAGCAATTTTAAATTACATGTATGCACTTGAACATGATATTGAGGACCAGGTAGTATTTTGGTTGGTGTTAGATATATGCGTATTGTACAAGCAGCTAGGAAAGTCTGATTTGGCAAAAGATATATTGGAGAGTTATGTTACCAATTATGGAAGTATTATGAATGAAGATGTTAAGACCCAGATTATCAGTAATTTATAATAAATTAATGCAGTTTGATAAAAAGCAGCTTTAGAAGGGGGTTCCACGGTAATGAAAAAAACTCAGGAAGTATTAGGTTTGCCCATAATAAGCATTTCTGATGGAGTTGAAGTAGGCAAGGTTAAAAGTATTCTTGTAAACGCTATTGAAGGTACAGTTGACTACATAGTTGTAGACAGCGGTATTCAGATATTGAGTGCACGGGTTATTTCAACCTCAAGCGTTTTGGGAATGGGGGAATATGCACTTACCATAGAAAACGATAGTGCTATTAACGATATAGGTAGGATACCTGCCGCAATAGACCTACTGCAGAAAAACATTCAAGTCAAAGGTTCCAAGGTTCTTACTAAAAAGGGTCGGTTAATCGGGGAAATCGGAGATTTTTACTTTGATGAAGATAATAACTGCAGGATTACTGGCCTTGAGTATATTGCCGATATAACTCACAAAAAGGTAAGGATAATTCCAAGGAATAATGTAATAACTTTTGGTAAAAATTTAATTGTTGTTACAGAAGATGTTGAAAGTAAGTTGTTGGATAACTTATCCCAGCTTAGTTCTGGAGAGGGCCAACCTGAAAACGAAAAAAAAAATTCGACCACTATAGATAATGTTTCTATTAAAGAGGATGTTAAGGGAATAAGTAAAGCTATAGATGAATTAACCGCCGATATAGATGGACTGTTAGCTAAAGAAGGGGATACTTTTTTTAAAGAGGCTCAAGAATCAAATACAAATGTGAATGAAGACAATAGCTTATATACTTCTGCTGAGGTACCGGAAAATAATGTTGATCGGATGAATCAACCTTTGCAAAGCTACATTGATGAAACGGATTTAATAAAAACAGAAGAGACAGAATCTTTTATGCAGGAAGAAATAACCGTCAATGAAGAGGTTCAGCATCAAACAAACATGGATCAGAATGTAAAAAGTAGTACAAATCAAGGGTATGCCAATACAAATTCAGAGCTTAAGACAAGCACTCAAAGCTTGTTTGAACAACGTCAAAAACAGTATCTTAATGGGAGAAAAGCAACCAAAACCATAACTGATAATGCAGGCAAGGTTATAGTCAGCTCAGGGGAAATTATAAATGAAGACATGATAGATATAGCAAAAAACAATGGAAAGCTTATAGAGCTGGTTATGAACAATAAAGCCTAATATGTGTAGTCAGGTATTACCTAGACATTAAAAATCGTGAAAGATATAAAACTTTATACTTTGTTTAAGGTATAAAGTTTTTTAATATTTAGGAAATTGCTAAAACAAACGTATTTGGGAGTGAAATAGTTGAAAAGATGGAAATTTGCCATAGCACTAACTTTTTTAATATTTCTTATAACGGCATTAGTATCAACGGCAGGTCTTTTGGTGGCAGGTGTGTTGACCAAAGATAAGGTTCCTCCCGGTATCAGTGTTGGGCAAATTGATATTGGTAGATTACCAAAGCAGGAAGCTGCCAAAAAGATTGAAGAGTATTACGGTAACATTTTTAAAAATGAATATATTAAAATTGAATGTAATGTGGAAAATACAAATAAAAGTTTTAAGATAAAATGCTCTGATATAGAATTATATCCAAAGGCTCAAGAAACTGTGGATTTTGCAATTTCCAAAAAAGGCAGAGGTGCTTTTGAGAGAATAATATATGGTTATTTTGTTCAAAAAGCAGTCAAAGCACCGCTAAAAATATACTATAACAATGACAAGCTCAGGCAAAATCTCATGTCCCTTGCAGCCCTTATAGAGAAGAAATCGAGGAATGCAAATATTTACCTTCTAGATGGAAGGCTGACAAAGGATGACAGTCAAAATGGTGTTGTTCTGAATATTGAAAACTCAATTGAAAAAATAATAAAATCAATTTCTGAAAATGTTAATACTCCAATAGTATTTGATTATAAAAAAAATTATGAAATCAATATTATTGAGCCTGAATTTTCACAGGAGAAACTAAAGGCTATTGAAGATGTTATTGCGACCTACTCTACAGAGATAAAATCCGACCAAAATGTAGGGGATATAAAGCTTGCATCCAAAGCTATAAACAAGATATGGCTTAATGGTGCTGCTACTAGCGGAGATAAGCCGGTTGAGTTTTCATTTAATAACTATTTGAGAAAAGAAGCTGCAATTATGGAAAAGAATAATGAGGGGTATAACCAAGTAGCATCAACACTGTATGCAGCCCTACTGTTAACTGATATTGACAGGGCGGGTGTAACCAGGGTATCTCATGAATCCTCAGTGGACTATATTGAGCCAGGTCTTGATGTTGTTGTGTTTGGAGATACTATTGATTTCAAATTTATTAACAGTATGGAAAATCCCATTATGATTTTTCATCGGTAAAGAATAATAAGATAACTGTAAGCATTGCAGGCAAAAAGAAAGATAAATCTGTAGTTAGTAACTTGAAGGTTGATATTGAGGACAGGTATCCTCAGGCCGTCATTAATGTTGAGGATGAGAGTCTTGAACCAGGGGACAAAAAGATTATTAGCAGCGGAAAGGAAGGGGTATTAGTTAAGGTTAGCCTTCAAACTGAAAAGGAAGGCATAGTTGTTGATAAAAAAGTGTTGTATAAGCAAAAATATAAGCCGGCTGATTCCATAGTACAAATAGGAGGAGCCGGCAACAATGATAATAATAGCCCGAAATAAAAATAACTTCCCCTGAAAACTTAAGAAGGGAAAGTCGTTTTTATCATTAATTATCATATAAATATTAGATTAAAAATAGGATTTTATTGTTTCAAAGGCATTGTATTCAACAATTTTTGTACCATATTCATTGAGATATCCCTCATAAAACGCTGCATTGGTAATTTTCCTTCCAAATTCGCTCATCATAGCTTCTAAAGTTTTGGTATCGGTATTTCCAAAACTGTAACGTGTAAGTACTAAATAGTAGAAATTCTTATATCTATATAGGGTACTCTCGCCTGAATAAATCAAGGATATTTTGTTCGCAAGTGCCAGTACATCTTCGAATGTGCTGAAGGAATATATCAAAACTGAAGACCAAATTTTTTTGTTTTTTCTCTTAGCTTTTAAATCAGATTTTTTAAATCTGTTCTTGATGTACTTCTGAATAGACTCAAAATCATTGTCTTCATCAATTCTGGTTATTGTTATGACAAAACCTTCCGTAGAATCTGGAGTTGCTTCAATACAAAGCTGGGAATCGGAAGAATTAAAACCATATTCAATTTCTGCCTGTTCCATCATATCCCAGAATAATTCCTGTGTAGCCGGGGAATTATAATTTAGGGTTGATAAATCTATATTTCTTTCATCCAAATCATCTTTGGATATTGTAACCTTTATTTTGTTATCATTTATTTTTTCTATCTTCATACGCATCACCACAATCTATTGACATATTTTTCATGACATAGTCACGTTTTCAAAATCTCAAGTGATTTTGTTCTTGCCAAAGAATTGATAAAATCCTATTCAAATCAATTAATGTCTTAGGTATTAATAAATAAATAACTGGCCAACCGGGCATTTCAAAAAGCTGAATTAATGATATTACACAAAAAATACTTGATAATGTATTTTTGAAATGCCTTTATACATTATAGAAAATAATATATATCAAGGTGCGTAATTTATATAATATATAAATCGAATATTTACTTGACAGTATTTATATTTACTTAAATATATTATACTTCCAAAACATAAAAAAGAGAAGTAAAAAAAATTAACATTATTGAATTTATTTATCTCTAGAAAATTATGGTTCATGCTGCACCTATTTCAAGTGTATACAATAAAAACTTTACTATTATCGTTTATTTAATCAAATAATAATTAAGGAATGATTAAATTACTAAATATAGATGTCAATTTATTTGGAGGGTGTTTTATGGTTGAAAACAATGAGAACCAGCTCTACGGAGATAATAATATAAAAACTGTTGATGTGGTATATTCAAAGGACAAAGACTTTTATAGGGGCGGTAGCGGAGAATTGAGATATAAGGCGGAGGGACTTTTTAAAAAGGCTAAGGAAAAGGGAATATCAATAGAAAGTATAGAAATAAGTGTGTTGAGGGAAAATAGAGAAGAGTTTCCAGGTGTAGGGACTGTAGAATTGCCTACATATGTTGTAAAAGTTGTAGGCAAGGATCTAAACAGCGGACAATCAATTGTAGATGGGAAACACTTAGATTTTTTTAACAGGTATCAGAATTATTTGGCAGAAAAGATTGAGTCAAAGAACCTTGTAAGGGACGAAACCGGAAGGGTGTTAAGAGATAACAATAAACCTAGGATTAAGAATGATATGGAACTTACTTTGTCGGACAAGGAAAAGTTTTTAATTGCAAAAGAATTGATCGATGATAAGGAGTTTGGTCTTGAGAAAACAATTACAGGTGCTTGTGACAGAGTTATCAGAAAGTTGATGGGAGAAAATGATTGGCTGTTTCCCGGAGAGGTAAGACTTCTTGATGAGGAGTTTAAAAAGGTTCAGTCAAAGATTAATGCTCCAACTGTTAATGCATCAACCGCTAATGCACCATCAGCCAATACGACACAGTCTAATACTGCAAGGAATCTGGATAGCGAAGCCGCTGTTAATAAAAAAGCTACAGCAAGGCAGATTAATTACCTTAAGGTGAAGATGAAAACATCAGGGATAGATCCTGATAACGAAAATCTTAGAAAAGAATTCCTAAAACAGGCAGGATGTGAAAATGGACTGATTGAGGACCTGAACATGGCAGAGATGAGTAAGATTTTAGACAAATTTGATCATATTGCAGCAAAGGTGAAAGAATCCATTCATTAAGAACTATTCTTAAAGATGGGTTCAATTCCCATTTTAATATAATTAGTCAAATAGTATAATTACATCAAACTATTTTCGAAATATTTATAGCATTGTTGAAAATTATGTGTTAAATAGATATAATATGGTTTGATGATAAAGTAATAATGAATGTTATTTTGATGGAATTTATCATACAAAAGGATTATTAGGTACAATTCGTTCTATAGTGCTTTAACAAGAACAGATTTTATGAGGATATGTATGAAGGATATAATACTTGCATCCGCATCGCCCAGGCGGTCGGAACTTTTAAAAAGAATCGGACTTAAGTTTGAAGTAGTACCTGCGGACATTGATGAAGCAAATATAAGAGAGTTGGGACCAGAGAGTTATACTGTTGATATCGCTCATAAGAAGGCACTTGATATTGTAAACAGAAATTATAAGAACTCACTGGTTATAGCAGCAGATACAGTTGTGGTAAAAGGCGGAATCATGGGCAAGCCGACAGATGAAAATGAGGCATTTGAAATGCTTAAGGCTTTACAGGGGCAATGGCATGAAGTTATAACAGGCGTTGCAATAATTGATTCAGACAGCAAAGCGGAAATTTTGGATTACGAAAAGACTCTTGTAAAAATGACAAGTTTATCGGATATGGAGATCAGAGCTTATATTATGTCGGGAGAACCAATGGATAAAGCTGGTTCCTATGGGATTCAGGGCGTTGGTGCCATGATTGTTGAGAGAATCGAAGGATGCTACTTTAATGTTGTAGGGCTTCCACTTAATAAATTGAATGCTATGATGAGAAATTTCGGTGTAGATTTACTGATGGGGAATATACAGCTGTAAATCAAAATGTGGTTTTAATTAGAAGCGGTTATGGGAGGAGAAAAGGTAATGGGCTTTTTAGCAAGAGATATAGGTATTGATTTAGGTACGGCAAATACACTTGTACATGTAAAAGGAAAAGGTATTATTGTAAGAGAACCCTCTGTTGTTGCTGTTAATCAGCGTACAGGAGATATTCTTGCAGTTGGCGATGCAGCCAAAAGTATGATAGGCAGGACACCAGGCAATATTGTTGCAATCAGACCGATGAAGGATGGTGTTATAGCAGACTTTGATATAACACAAAGCATGCTGAAATATTTTATAAAAAGAGCTATGTCAAAAGGGCTTTTCAGTAAACCGAGGGTTGTTATTTGTGTACCATCGGGAGTAACTGAAGTAGAAAAAAGAGCTGTTGAAGAAGCCACCATTTCAGCAGGTGCAAAGGAGGCATACCTTATAGAGGAGCCTATGGCTGCTGCGATTGGTGCCAACCTTCCTGTTGAAGAACCATCCGGAAGTATGGTTGTTGATATTGGAGGCGGAACAAGTGAGGTGGCGGTCATATCCCTTGGTGGTATAGTGACGAGCAAATCCCTTAGAATAGCAGGGGATGAATTGGATGAAGCCATTGTTCATTATGTCAAAAAGGAATATAACCTAATGATAGGCGAGAGAACAGCTGAAGAAATAAAAGTGAACATAGGAGCTGCATATTTAAAACCAAAGGATGAGTCCATGGAGATTAGAGGAAGAGATCTTATAACAGGACTTCCTAAAAATATTAAGATTACATCATCCGAGATTACTGAAGCTATTAAGGAACCTATTAATTCTATTGTGGACTCTATCAAATATACCCTTGAAAAGACTCCACCCGAGCTTGCGGCAGATATTATGGACAGGGGTATAACCTTGACAGGCGGGGAGCTTTATTAAGCGGGCTTGACAGGCTCATAAGAGAAGAAACAGGCATGCCTGTTTCTGTTGCAGAAAACCCTTTGGATTGTGTTGCGATGGGATCAGGTAAGGTTTTAGATGAAATTGAGACGTTGAAAAAAGTTCTTATTTCACCAAAAAAGTTGAAATAACAAATTTCTGATGTTTAGAAATATTCAGTGTGGGCATGAAGGGGGGGCGTTATGTGCTACGCCTTTTAAAGAAAAAACCTTTTTTATTATTTGTAATCACCGTTGTTTTGTTCATTGTAATGGGTATTACCTCACAAAACAACAGCAAGCTTGCTTGGTTTAGTAATCTCTTTAATACGGCTGTTTCACCTATTCAAAATGTATTGACCTTTAGTGGGAACAAAGTTGATAAAACATTATCTTTTTTTAACGATAACAAAGTTGTAAGGGAAGAGAATGAAAAGTTAAAGAAAAGAATTGATGAGCTGGAAAAGGAAAATGAAGACCTTAAGAAGCTGAAAAGCAGGAACGATGTGCTAATGGAGGCTTTGAACCTTAAAAATCAGCTGAAAGAATTTGATTATATAAGTGCCAACATAATTGCGAAGGATCCTGGAAATTGGTTTAACATCTTTACGATAGATAGAGGAAGCAACAATAATGTTAATAATAACAGTGTAGTTGTGGCAAGTAGAGGCCTTGTAGGAAGAGTAATGGTGTCGGGACCTTTTTCGTCAAAGGTTATCTCAATTATAGATATCGATAGTGCTGTAAGTGCAAGAATTACCAAGAACAGTGAGTATGTAGATGTAAAAGGTGAAATATCCCTTAGAGATAAGGGGTTATGCAAAATGTATAACATAAGGCCTGGTGCTGACATAGCAGTTGGAGATAGTGTTGAGACATCGGGCATAGGAGGAATATTTCCTAAGGGAATAAAAATTGGTGAGGTCAAGGAAATAAGGCAGGTAAATAATGAGCTTGACAGATATGCAATAATTGAGCCTGTTGTTGATTTCAGAAGACTTGAAGATGTTTTTGTATTAAAGAGTAAAAAATAATTTTTGCGGGTAGCTATTATGAGGTCACGTATTGTTATTGCAGTAACAGGAGTATTTATAGCCATACTACTGCAAACAACCATTTTAGAATATATAAATTTTAATAATGTAATGCCTAACCTGCTGCTAGTGTTTATAGTTAGTGTTGCTTTGCTCCGGGGAAATATTGAAGGAGCCATTTTGGGCTTCTTTGCAGGTTTGACGCAGGACATAGTTTCGGGCAAAGTCATTGGCTTTTATGCCTTATTAGGCATGTATCTCGGTCTTATAGTAGGTTCGTTAAACAAAAGGATATATCGGGATAATGTTTTTGTGGCATTGTTTTTTACCTTTTCATCCAGCATAGTTTATGAAACCTTGGTCTATTTCTTTGGTGTTTTTCTTAAAGGTAATACTGATTTTTTGAATATCTTTACCAAAATTATATTTCCAGAGGCATTATATAATACAGCTTCGGCTATCATAATATTTTATATAGTAGTTAAAGCAGAGAGACGGATAAATAAATCACAAAAATCATTAAGAAAGTACTAGGGGTAAAAAATATTAAAATGGGTGATATTTTATGAAAGAATTTTTCAAGGATAGATATAATCTTTTAGCATTATTCTTTATACTGTTCGGGGCTGTAATACTGGTTCAGCTGGTGAACCTCCAGATAATAAACGGTAAAAGGTATGATGAAGAGTCCCAGAGAAAATTGCCTAATATCAGGCGAGTGTCTGCACCTAGGGGAAATATTGAGGACAGGTATGGGGTTCCCCTTGCCGTTAACAGGGTGGGTTATACAATCCAAATTATTAAGACAAAAATGAATAATGATGATAGAAACGAAATGCTTTTAAAGCTTGTTAACATATTTGAAAAAAACAATGACAACTATGATAAAAGCCTGGAAAAATACCTTAAAATTAAGCCATTCGCATTCGGGTCTGCAATTAACGGCTCCAGTAAGAAAATGGAGAGTTGGAAAAAGGATATGGATCCCAATAAGAAAAATGTTGATTTAATGTCCACTCCTGAAGGGACATACCAGTTTCTAAGGAAAAAGTTTGATATTGACAAGAAGTATTCTGTCGAGGATGCATATAAGATTATGTGTATCAGGTATGAGATGCTTATAAGGGGGTTTACCTCACTTACAGCACTAAGTCTTGCGAAGGATGTCAGCAGGGAAACGGTTGCAGAATTGGAAGAGAGGCACCAGGAGTTTCCTGGGATATATACAGATGTTGAAACCTTTAGAAAGTATACCATGGGGGAAACAGCCGGTCATGTAATCGGGTTTGTAAGACCGATGGATGAAGAGGAATATGAAAAATTAAAGGAAGAAGGCTATAGGCAGGATGAGATTGTAGGTAAGCTAGGTATTGAAGCGTTTGCAGAGCCGTATCTAAGAGGAAAAGACGGACAGAAGAAGATTGAAGTGGACATTGCAGGAAGGCTTACTGAGGAACTTGAGACCAATCCGGCAATACCCGGCAGTACTGTAAAACTTACTTTGGATATGAACTTACAAAAGGTTGCGATGGAGTCCATTGAGAGGAATTTAGAAAAGATAAGAAGTCAGGCTGATGGAAAAAAGAATTTCGGTGATGCCAAGACAGGATCTGCCGTAGCCATGGATGTAAATACCGGTGAGATCCTTGCAATGGCAAGCTATCCAAGCTATGATCCATCCAACTTTATTGCAAAGCCTGAAGATAAGGAAGCACAAAAGAAAATTGAAGAGTATTATGATGTTAAAAAATTCGAGCTTGCAAAGTTGTCGCCTACAATGAATAGGGTTATCAACGGGCGTTATGCTCCGGGTTCAACTTTTAAACCTCTTACGGCTATAGCCGCATTGGAAACGGGGGTAATAACAAAGGGGTACAATACTAGATATGATCCTGGCTACTTTGACGCCGACGGCTGGATGTTTAAATGCCTTGAGTATAAACACGGCCATGGCAATCTTACCTTAAAAAGAGCCATGGAAACATCCTGCAATATTTATTTTGAACAGGTCGGTTGTGAAGCAGGAATAGATAATATAAGTAAATGGGGTACCATGTTCGGTTTGGGTAAAAGAACAGGTATAGACTTAAAGGATGAAAGCAAAGGTGTTCTTGCATCAAGGGAATATAAAAAATCTGATGAGTTTAAGCGTAACTACGGAAGAATTGAAGATTGGTGGAAAGCAGATACTGCCCAGGCATCTATTGGCCAGATATACAATTTAGTTACCCCGCTTCAGTTGGTAAACTATATTGGAGCAATAGCAAATGGGGGCAAGCTCATGCGTCCGCACCTTATCAAGAAAGTTGTCAAGTACGACGGCTCAACGGTAATGGAAAATAAGCCGGACTACACAAAGATACCCGTAAAGAAGGAAAACCTTGATCTTGTCATAGAGGGTATGAAGGCCGTAACCATGCAGGAAGGTGGTACCGCGGTATCTGCATTCAGGAATTTCCCAATAGAGGTTGCCGGTAAGACGGGTACCGCGGAAACCGGTTATGAAAAAACAAAATCATCCAATGCGTTGTTTGTTTGCTTTGCTCCTGCAGATAAGCCTCAGATTGCAATTGCTGTCGTTGTAGAGAATGGTGCGTGGGGGGCTAATACTGCTCCCATTGCGGTAGATATAATGACAGAGTATTTTAATCTCTCAGGTTCGGCAAGATCGGATGACAAATTAAAAACAAACCAAATTGAATTCACACGATAGAAAAATATAAATCATTTTGATATAATAGCTTAGTTGAAGTAATATTTTAGTCATTCCTTATTTCAATATATAAAACTGTGGGGGTATCATGGATGGAGGAAAGTAGTGTATTATTTAAGGGTACTGTAAATGGACTTACTGTAATACTTAAAGAAGATGAGGTTTTTGGAAATATATATACCCATATGGAGAAAAAAATAGCTTCAGCCGGGAAATTCTTTAAGGGAGCTATCCTTGACGTAAGATATAGAGGTAGAAGCCTATCTAAGGAAGAAGAGGCCAAACTTTTAGAGCTTTTAATATCCAAAAGCGGTGCAAAGATAAAGAGCTTCAGTCGTGAAACAGAGCAGCAGATACAGGCTAAGGAATCCAAACCTAAGCCTTTAAATAAGGTTGAAATAAAAAAGATTTTATTCTTTAAAGGTATTGATGAAGGAGTATGCAGGTTTCATAAAGGCACCCTCAGGTCAGGTCAATTATTAAGCTTTGATGGAAATATAATTGTACTGGGGGATGTAAACCCGGGTGCTGAGGTAGTAGCGGCAGGAAATGTAATTGTGATGGGATCTCTTCGTGGAATAGTTCATGCAGGTGCCGACGGTAATAAGGACGCTGTGGTAGCAGCACTTAATTTACAGCCTACTCAGCTAAGGATTGCCGATGTTATTACGAGGCCGCCGGATGAAAAGGAAGCTGTTGTCACATTTGTTCCTGAGATTGCCTATATCAAGGATAACACAGTATATATTGAAAGATATCTACCACAACACAAATAAGGCAATACCTGATTGACAAAACATGAAAAGAAATATATATTTTTAATATGGGTGTTTTGTGTTCATATCATTTTAATTAATTTGTGATTTATCATAATTTCAATATAATCTAATAATTTAAGGTTGCGTTTAAAGAGATAATTTCCTTAAAGAGGGTTATATAAAGTGCTTTATATTTACGTTAAATAGCGACTTTCAAGGATATTATTTTAGGGGGATAAATAAATGGGCGAGGTTATTGTAGTTACTTCCGGTAAAGGTGGGGTTGGTAAAACAACTACTACTGCCAATATTGGAACTGGGTTGGCACTTAATGGTAAAAAGGTAGTTTTGGTTGATACTGATATAGGACTTAGGAATCTTGATGTTGTAATGGGATTGGAAAATAGAATTGTTTATGACCTGGTGGATGTTGTAGAAGGTACATGCAGGGTAAAGCAGGCATTAATCAAGGACAAGCGCTATGATGGGCTTTTTCTTCTGCCTGCTGCACAGACTAGGGACAAGTCAGCTGTAAATCCTGAGCAAATGATTAAACTCTGTGATGAGCTTAGAGCCGAATTCGATTTTATTATAGTAGACTGCCCTGCAGGTATAGAGCAGGGATTTAAAAATGCAATTGCCGGAGCAAACAGAGCGATTGTTGTAACTACTCCGGAAGTATCCGCGGTAAGGGATGCAGATAGGATAATAGGCCTTTTGGAAGCAAATGAGCTTAGAAACCCAAAGCTGCTTATAAACAGGGTAAGAGTTGATATGGTAAAGCGTGGAGACATGATGTCTATTGACGATATAGTTGACATACTTGCCATTGATATAATCGGGGTTGTTCCTGATGATGAGAAGATAGTTGTTTCTACCAATAGAGGGGAACCTGCAGTAAATGACAGTAAATCATTAGCAGGTGAAGCTTATAGGAATGTTACAAGAAGGATTTTGGGGGAAGAAATTCCTTTGCTTAGTTTGGATACAGATGAAGGTTTTGTTGTAAGGCTTAAAAAACTATTGGGCTTGAAAGCTAATTAATAAGGAGGGAAACATATGTTATTGGATTTGTCAAAGTTGTTTGGTAGATCGAAGACATCAAAAGATGTTGCAAAAGAGAGATTAAAACTCGTTTTGATTCATGACAGGGCGAATGTTTCTCCTCAGTTTCTTGAAATGGTAAAAGGTGAAATAATTAAAGTAATTCAAAATTATATGGAGATTGACGAAGGTGCTTTAGATTTGCAGATTACCAGGACAAAAGGCGAAGACGGAGATAGTGTTGTTCCTGCATTGGTTGCCAATATTCCAATTAGGAATGTAAAAAATAGTGGAAAATAATTAAGTATTAGTCACTAAGAGTAAGTTATTTCTTTATATTACAAAATTCAACGCAAAATTTTATGGATGGTACAGTTCAATGAATATAGCATTAATAGCCCATGATACAAAGAAAGAGCTTATGGCAGCTTTCTGTATAGCGTACAAAGCTATTCTGCAATCTCATAGTCTGATTGCTACTGGTACTACAGGGTCAGTAATCATGGAACAGACAGGGTTAAATATTAATATGTGTGCCCCTGGGCTTTTAGGTGAGCAGCAAATAGCCGCAAGAGTAGCTTATAATGAGATTGATTTGGTGATTTTTCTGAGGGATCCGGTGTCTCCTAAATCTCACGAACCTGATATTACATTACTTTTACAGCATTGTGATACTAACAATATACCATTTGCTACAAACGTTGCTACCGCTGAGATGTTGATTAAGAGTCTTGACAGAGGGGATTTAGCCTGGAGGGAATTGATTAATCCAAGTTATTAGAACAGCGTCTTATAGATATCGAACTGATATATAACTTTACAGTTCGATATCAAAACTTTAAATAACCGACTGTAATGGCCAAAAGATTTGGTCATTACAGTCGGTTATTTTTTATTTCAACAACATTCAAGGTTGATGTCTAGGAAATTGTGGCATATATTTTTTTGCGAATTAATATAATTAAAATATAAGATTAATAACACTTTTGATGTATAAATGCCTTAATACCAAGCTTGCAATAATAAAATACAATACCCTAAGGATGAGAATAATGGATAATACTACGGCAAGAGGGCCATATCAGCGTAGAAATACATATAACAGAAAAAAGAAAAAAAGTGGTGAAAATAATAACAGGTTAGCTTTTGTCATTGTCAAACAGTTAATTATATCGCTTGTGTTTTTTTTACTTGTGAGTGCTGTCATGAATTTTGATTCACCCATGACTGATTTTTTGACTGATAAGGTTAGTTATGTTATGGAGTATAACGTTGAGATAAATGATATATTTGGCAAAATATACTCACTCACTGATATGCTTAAGAAAAACAATCTCAACAAGGATAATAATAAAGATGAAGAGGAAAAGCCAATTGATATAAGCGGTACTGAAGACAGTGCTATTCCTGCTAGTGCACAGGTATATCAATTGGATAATGAGGATTTTTCCAAAATTGATTATGGAGGGATAATTGAGGAGGATGAGCATGATACTGAGGACAAAAAGCTCGATGCCAACGAAAATAATCCAGATGAAAAGCTTGAAAAAAGTCAGCCAAAGGCTAATGAAAATAATATAAATGATACAAAAAAGAGCGATATAACTAATAAAACAAATTTAAAGTTTATTGCACCTTTGATTGCTCCATTAGGTTCTAAATTTGGCGAGAGAATACATCCTATAAAAGGTTCGGTTGAAATGCATAAGGGTGTGGATATTAAGGCAAATTACGGTGTAGCGATAAAAGCGGCAATGGCAGGGAAGGTTATTGAAGCGGGCCCATGCTCTACATTCGGAAATTTGGTAAAGATTGATCATCAGAATGGATATATCACTCTTTATGCACATTGTTCTGTAACAATTGCTAAAAAAGGAAAGATGGTTAAACAGGGAGATGTCATAGCGAAGGTAGGAAGTACCGGTTCTTCTACTGGTCCGCATTTGCATTTTGAAATTTGGAAAGACAATAAAGCGGTAAATCCATTGTATTATGTAAAAATTGGAAAATAATATGATTTTGCTTAATAAAATGAAAGCTTTGGTAAAAAAGATAGAAATGGATTTTTTAATGCCTGGCAAATTATGGTGTGTTCTGTATCACAATTTCTCTCAACAACAATCAAGGTTGCAAAATCACTTTGTGATTTTGTTTCTTATTACAATAACCATTATGGTTATCTGTGGTTATGCAAAAGAGTACTGTATGGCCTATCTTTCCATGCTACTGCATGAGTTAGGCCATACTTTTACAGCAGCATTTTTTGGAAACTCAGTCAACTTCATTAAAATATCCCCCTTTGGATTTAAGGCTGAAATTGAAGGGAAAAATATAATTACTGAAAGACTGATCATTTACCTATGCGGTCCTTTAACGAATATACTTTTATTCTTAATTTCTGTTATAATTGCTAGCACTTTTCCATATCATAAATCTATATTTACATTAATCGCTTACCTCAATATTTGTCTCGCAGTATTCAACCTCCTGCCGGTCATGCCTTTAGATGGAGGAAGGATTATATTTGAATTGGCTTGTGCGAGGTTAGGCAGCTATAAAGCACATAAGTACATATGCTATGTATCTTATGTTTTATCAGTGTTTTTTATAATAGTTGGTTGTGTACTTGTTTCATATAATATGGCAAACTTTTGCCTGGTACTCATTGGAATTTTTATTCTTGGTGAGCTTAAGAGTTTTAAAAGGGAGGTAGCAATTATGAATATGAAAGATGTTATATATAGAAGATCTAGATTATTAAAAAAAGGTATATATCCGGCCAGGGATCTGGTTGTTGTTAAAACAATGCGTATGGGGGATATTATAAGGAACTTGGATTTTGACAGGTTTCATATTATTCATGTTCTTGATGAAGATCTAAAGCTTCTGAAGGTTTTTACAGAGCAGGATATTATGGATGGTGTAGTAAAACACAGCGGAGATATGACGTTTGAGGAGTTTATAATGACTGATGAATAAGGTGTTTACATAGGGAATAAAATGACCTATCCAAATAGATAAGGGCATTTCAAAAAATACATTATTCAAGTGTTTTTTGAAATGCCCTGTTGACCAGTTAATTATTTGTTAATACCTAAGCTATTTTTGAATATCTGGAAAATTACGGTGTATTCCACGCCACAAATTTGTTATTATAGCAATCCGCAATTTTTTATTATCTCTGCACTCGATTTGGGCCTGTTCATTGTGTACAGGTGAATTCCATCTACACTATTATCAACTAGGTCTCGTATCTGTATGCTGGCATATTCTATTCCTGCTTTTAATAAATCATCAGGGTTATCCTGATATTTATCCAGCATAAGTACCAGCTTGGCAGGTATTGAACAACCGCTCTTAGCAGTCATGGCTTTTATTTTTGAGCTGAATATCGGCATTATTCCTGCTGTTACAGGGCACTTTATGCCGACAATTGCTGCTCTTTCCTGGAACTCATAGAACAACTTGTTATCGAAGAAAAGCTGTGTAACAAGGAAATCCACTCCGGCATCAGTTTTATGCTTAAGGTTGATCATATCATCCTTGATTTTAAGGCACTCAGGATGACCTTCAAGATAAGCCGCTGCAGCTATACAAAGGTCATTATTCCTTTTGCGTATATGTGATATAAGCTCCGATGCATATTTGAAACCGTTGTTATCAAAATTGAAGTCTGGTTGATCAGCGGGTGGATCGCCTCTAAGGGCTAAAATGTTTTTTACATTGTTTTTTATCAATGAATCCACTATATAATCAATTTCTTCAATTGAATGTCCGACACAGGTGAGGTGTGCCATACTTTCTATATTATATGAATTCTTTATGTTTGAGGAAATTTCTATGGTTCTATCTTTCTGACTACCGCCGGCTCCATATGTAACACTTATATAATCAGGGCCAAGTGCCTTGAACTTTTCTAAAGTGTCAAAAATAGTATCTAGAGGGGTATCAAGTTTTGGTGGAAATATTTCAAAGGAAACAACCGGCTTTTTACTATTGAATAAATCAATTATTTTCATCGTGACCTCCCAAAATATGAATACTATATAAAAGTATTAATAATCTCTTACATTTAATCTAAAAATATTATATCACAATAATAAATTCTGTCAAGTTTAATTATATTCTACCTAAATTCAATTATATACAATTAAACAGCTGATAATTATATTTAACTTTTATAAGCTGCCGATTCGCTATAGGGATAATGGACTATAAAAATAGTACTGTATATGGATAACAAATGATAGGAATGTATTATTAATGAAATGTAAGATATCTGATAAGATTAAATTATAGCGATAATACATTAATTTATGGAAATAATTTTTCATTCATGCCTTAGTAAGGTTAAAATGGGGATGTGAAGAAAATATGAATATTAAATTTTTAAAGAGCAAAAAGGGTGTCTCTATAGTTATATTCTCAATTGCACTTACTGCAGTTTTAGGAATGAGTGCAATTGTTGTTGACATAGGAAATGTAGCAATTGGTAGACAGAAGCTGCAAAATGCTATAGATTCAGCAGCTTTAGCGGCAGTGCAGGAATTGCCCAATCAAAGCAAGGCTTTGGAAGTAGTTAATGACTATGTAGTAAAAAACGGGTTTACTCCAAGTGATGTCAAGGTTACGTTTTCGGAAGACAGTACAGAGGTTTCGATAGAAGGCACAAAAAAAATCAATTATCTTTTTGCCAGGATTTTGGGATTGGAAGGTAAAAGTACCAAGTGCAATGCTGCCGCTTTATCGGGAAATATTGGACAAGCGTTGGATTATGTGTTGTTTTCGGGAAGCACTACTACAAATCTAATTATTAATGGGTCCCAAATGTACGTTAATGGGAACTCCCACACTAATGCCGGTTTTATAGCTAACGGTTCAAAACAAAAAATAACAGGTGCTTGTGAAGCAGTAAAAAGTGTAGTAGTAAATGGTAGTCAAATAGAAATTAACAACAGGATGCCTAACAGCCCATATGTTGAAATGCCCGATTTCTCTGAAACTATAAGGGTACAGGCAGAGAAAAGCGGGAAGTATTATAATTCCAGCAAAGAGTTTTCAGGATCGTATGTAAATGTAAATGAGCCAATATATGTTGATGGAGATTTGACGGTTAACGGCAGTCATTTTAGAGGTGAAGGATGTATTTTGGTAACCGGTAATATAACATTTAACGGCAGCAATTTATATGATTCCACGAAGGATTCCATTTGTTTTTATTCTAAAAACGGCAAAATTACAATTAATGGCTCTAATATAAATTTAAACGGTATTGTTTATGCACCTAACGGCAGCATTACCATGAACGGGTCGAACCAGACTATAATGGGAAGAGTAATAGGAAAAACACTGGTGTTTAATGGTAGTAATCTTACAGTTGACGGAGCAGATACCAATATGGGCGGCGTACCATCAAAGGGAGCACAGCTTATTCATTAGTGAACTTGTTTAGAAGTAAGAAATGGGAGCAAGCATAGACCCTGCTTGCTCCCATTTCCATAATTGATTTAGTATTTACCGAATTCCTTTTCATTTAGATCAATATTCCTTAAAGCCTTGAAATTACTGTGAGTATCGGGTGATTTGGCATTATTCATTTGTTCTAGCATTTTTAGCACATCGGGGCTAATATCATCAATTCCTTTATAGTTTAAGTGATTGCTTTTTTTCAGTTTGAACATTGATACTTGCTCTTTTAAGAGCTGTGCCTGGCTTGAGAGTTCTTCGCTGGCAGCTGCACTTTCTTCAGAAGTAGCGGAATTGGTCTGTACAACCTGAGAAACCTGCATAATGCCTTGGTTCACCTGTGCAATTCCAGATGCCTGTTCGTTGGAGGCTTTAGCAATTTCACCAACTAAATCTGCAGCTTTTGCAACACCTTCTACAATCTGGTTCAATGCTGCGGCTGTATCATTGGCAATTTTTGTTCCGATATCTACTTTTTTAATTGATCCTTCTATCATTGCAGTGGTTTCTTTTGCTGCATTGGCAGAGCGAGCTGCCAGGTTTCTTACTTCCTCTGCTACTACTGCAAATCCTTTGCCATGCTGTCCTGCTCTTGCTGCTTCTACAGCTGCATTCAATGCGAGGATATTGGTCTGGAATGCGATTTCATCGATGACCTTAATTATTTTTGAAATATTGTTTGATGAATCATTGATTTCTGCCATTGCTTTTAGCATTTCAGACATCTGCTCATTGCCGTGAACAGCATTTTCCTTTGCTGCAGAAGCAAATTCATTGGCGTGATTAGCATTGACTGCATTTTGTCTGGTTTGTGAAGCAACTTGTTCGATGGAAGAAGTAATTTCCTCAATGGAACTTGCCTGTTCGGTTGAGCCTTGTGACAATGCCTGGCTTGATGCCGAAACCTGCCTTGCACTTGCTGCTACCTGTTCAGAGGCATAATTAATGTTACCCAACACTTCGTTAAAAGCATTAATTGTATTATTGATTGCATCTTTAATTATGGCATGATCTCCTTTGTAGGCCCCTTCTACAGCAACCTGAAGGTTAGCTTTGGATATTTCGTTTAAAACAGCAGTTGACTCTTTAATAGGCTCAACAGCAGCATCTAGTGTCTTATTAACGCCATCAACAATACTACGGTAATCACCCTTAAATGCACTTACATCTCCTCTGACGCTTAAGCGGCCTTCTATTGCATTTTCCGAAAGTCTTAAGATTTCTTTGATTAAATTCCTTATTGATTCGCTCATTGTAATAAAAGAATTGGATAGTTCTCCTATTTCGTCTTTTGTTGATGTTTCAATATTTATATTCATATCGCCATTTGCAAGCTTATTCGCAGCATTGGATATTTTTTGAATTCCGCCTGAAATAATTTTACTTACATAATAAGCAATAAATAATGCACATAGTATTGCAACCAGTGTTCCAATTATGAGAACCATTTTGGTAGAAGTTTCCAAGCCGTTCTGATTAACGTCCCTCTCTTTTAAAAGGGCATTTTCCATGGTGGTGCTTTCTGTTACTATACTTCGAAGGTTATCCATATATGTTTTCCCTTTAGCAGCCAACTCTTCCCGTATTACATCATCCATAACCTTATTCTTATTTACCACTTCACGTCTTAGATTAATACTGCTTTCTGCTGTTTGCTGCCATGCTTCTTTTAACTGCTTAATTTTATCAAGATTTGCCTGTTGCTTTGGGTTATCGCTGGTTAATTCCTTTACATTATTAAAATATTTTTCAAAATCTGTTTTTCCCTTATTATATGGCTCGAGGAATTTTTCATCTCCTGTAATGGAAAAACCACGCTGACCTGTTTCCATGTTAATCATACTGGTAACAATATTATCTAGATCGGACAAAACTTCATAAGTATGCTCATTCCAATCATTGGCTTTAGTGTAATTAGAAAAATTAACGAACACTATAGTTGATAATATTACAAGAACCAGTATTACTACACAAAAACCAACATATAACTTTTTTGCAATTTTCAAGTTATTAAACCAGTTTAACATATTAATATCACCTTTATCCTTTAGATTTTTTGAATTTTTATCCTATAATGATTATCGTCATGCTAATTTTAGTTGGTTACTGGGAATAGATTCCTGATTCATGATTTACTTGAAGAATCCAGCACTTATTTGCTATAATATTAATATATTATGTCTTATCATTTTTTCAATATCTAAATGATAATGGTGTCTTAACACCGCAATTTTGTACTTTCTAATAAAAATAATCATTTTAATTTCATTAAGGATCAATAATAAGTTTTGTTTAAAATTCACTTCAGCCAAATAGGTAAGATTTATCCGTTAATTCCTTATTCAGAAAAAGGAGGGGAAAATGAATATGAAACTATTAAGAAGTGTTGCTGCTGCCGCAATGATTGCCCTTTTCATAACAGGCTGCGGAATCAATAATGATATGGATAGTACGTCTATGAATGCTAAAAGTGTTGAAAGCAAGAGAAAAATTATTTTTAGTACTAACAGGCTTGATAAACTTGAGCAGCTAAATCAGTTGGCAGAAGAGTTCATGATCAGAAATCCGGATATAATAATTGAATTCGAAGGGCTAAAGGATTATGATAGAATTTATAAGGCAAGGCTTGCTGTTAATGAGCTTATGGATATATCGGCTGTAACTGAAATATTTCCAGATATGGGTGATAATTTTGTGGAGCTTGATGATATAGGATTTTCAAGAGAAAATTTTACAATACCCCTTGCTTTAGTCAACCAGCATGTATATAGCCTTCCTGTTGGAGTTAACTATGATGGTGTTATATATAACAAGGCTGCATTTAAAAAAGCAGGTATAAATGAGGTGCCTCGGACAATGAAGGATTTATTTAAGGCATGTGAAAAGTTAAAAAGTGCCGGTATTGTGCCGCTTGCAATTAATGCAAAAGATAAGTGGCCTTCCGGGTGGTATGCCAGAAGATATCCCAAGATGTTGTTGGATAATCCTGGGTATGAAAACGAATTAGCTGAAAAAAGTCAGTTTTTAAGTGGTGACAGTCCGGTGTTAAGTATATTGAAAACATTAAGGGATATGAAAATAAAAGGGTATTTGGAACCGGATATTACCCAAACAGACTGGGAACAGATGAAGAAAGATTTTGCGCAGGGTAAGGTGGGCATGACGTTTTTAGGATCATGGTTTGTTTCTCAGGTTATAGAAAATGGAGCAGAGGCAAAAGATGTAGGAATGTTTCCTTTTCCTGAAACGAAAAGTATAATCCTTGACAATGACTTTACATATGCCATAAGCAAGAGATCTATGAATATTGATGCAGCAAAAGCATTCTTAAAATATGCCTGGGAAGAATCGAGAATATCAAAGGCAATCGGACAGGCTTCTCCATTCAAGAATTCTGCTAATAATCCTGCAGAAATAAATGAATTGCTGTCTTTTGATATTCCTGCTAAAACAATGATGACCGATACCAGTAGATTTAATGTGTTGTTAAATGCAGCAGGTATAGATATGAATGATATGTTTTATGAGTATTTGATTTCCGATAATCCAAAGGATGTTATTGATGACTATAATGAAAGATGGATGAATGGAAGACAAAAGGTGAATGGAAGTAAATCATAATTATAAAAACTTGGAATAAAAGAAAATATATTATATAATAAAGCTGCATCGTAATTATGCTTGATATATATCAAGCATAATTTTTATGTGAATAGGAAATAAAGGTATAACTTGTACAGACAAACAATAAAGCTTGCTGCAAAATGGTTGAATTATTATCACGGGAGGGACGGCTATGAATAAAACGAAGAATGGTATTGGAGTATTTATAGTTCTGTTTGTATTTATTATTCAATGTATTACACAAAATGGTTCTAATGTAAGTTTTGCACAGGATAATATATTTAGTAATAGGGTAATAACAGAGGATGAAACGTGGAAGAAGGAGAATAGCCCCTATGTAATAGAGGGAGAATTGGTAATAGCAGAGAATGTCAACCTAAGTATTGCCGGAGGTACAACAATAAAGCTTAAGCCAAATGCCAAAATAATGGTATATGGTAATATTGCGGCTGATATTGGGGGAACTGGTGAGCATATAGTATTTTCATCTTATGCCGATAATGATGTATTAAATAAGTTAAATGTTGATGATTATTGGAACAGTATATCAATTGCAGAAGGTGGATCTTTTTACGGTATAGGAGTAACATTTAAATGTGGGAAATCTCCAATTATTGTATCAGGACAGCTGCAATTGAATGATTCAGTAGTTGAAGATTCCTTGTTTGAAGGAATAAAAGTTAATAAACCGGGTGCTTTTAACGGGGTTAATGTAGAAATTCGTGATTGTTATATTATAGATGAGATTGGAAATACTCCAACTTTCACACCAACCTGGACAAATGCACCAACTTCAACAAATACACCAACTTCAACAAATACACCAACTTCGACACATACTCCAAGCTCTGAATTTACTCCAACCTGGACATACAATCCAACTCCGACAATAACTCAAACAAGAACACCAGCAGTCTCAACACCCACACCAAAGTGTAAAAGAAGAGTTTGTAAGCCTACAGCTACTTGTAAGCATAAAGAAACATATCGGCCTGCAAATAAAAATAAACTGACTTCTCCAAGTAAGCCCATTATAATATGCAAATATGCAAACTTTGCTTCTAAACCAAATTGCATATCAAACTGCAGGGAAAATTTTTGCAGGAAATATATTGACACATGCAATAAAAAATGGGAATTTATTACGAATTATTGCTATATTCCTACCAAGAATTGTATCAAAAGAACACCAATACCATCGGCAACAGCAACACCCACAGCAATAGCAACACCAACAACAACAGTAACACCAACAACAGTAACACCAACAACAACAGTAACACCAACAGTAACATCCATATCCACAGCAACACCCACATCAACACAAATGACGACACCTACGCCGACTGGTCCAGGAAATGTTCATGTGCCTTATAGAAGCGGAGTATATAATGATGGGTTAGTTAATTTATCGGATTGTAAAATAAACAATATTAATGGAGCAGGTATTTTAATCAGCGATTCAGGAACGTTATACATGGCACAAAGTGAGATAGAAAACTGTAAATTTGGCATAATATGCAGAGGATATTTTAGTGTTGTACTAACGAATTTTAATAATTTGGATATTGGGATTTATTCCGAATCAGAGAAGAATGTAAGTGTCGAAAAAAGCAATTTCGATCTGAGCCGGCAGTATGGTGTTTATAATAAAAATGATAAGATTCAGGTTTCGGCTCAATTCAATTACTGGAATTCGGAACAAGGCCCTTCTGTGTACAATTATGAAACAGGATTATGGGAAGGCAATGGTGTCAGGATTTGGGGCGAAATTGATTACACTAACTGGTCTTTGGAAGCTAATATATAAAAAGCAATTATTAAAATTATTGAGAAAAAAGGTTATATTTTTGCTATAATTGAAGATGGTGTGTACATCAAAGTTAATATACAAGAAATTTAATCGACAAAGTTATCAACAGGAATATTACGATAAAACAAAGTTGTACACATACTTATCAACATTATCCACAGGTAATTTGGGGAATATTGTGTGGATATGGTAAATGTTAAACAAAATTAAAAGTGATAAATCTATTAACATCATTAACACTTTTAATATAATTGATTTTTATGAATTGTAAATGTTATACAGTTATCTATAGAAAGGAAGCAACCAGCAATGCCGGAATTTAAAATAAAATCCGAGTATATGCCACAGGGTGATCAGCCTAAAGCCATAGAGCTTTTGAGCAATGGTTTGATTAAGGGATATAAACACCAGACCCTGTTAGGTGTTACAGGCTCGGGGAAGACATATACAATTGCAAATGTTATTGAAAAGGTTCAAAAACCAACCCTAGTCATAGCTCATAATAAAACACTGGCGGCTCAGCTTTGCAGTGAGTTCAAGGAGTTTTTTCCTGATAATGCTGTTGAGTATTTTGTAAGCTACTATGACTATTATCAGCCTGAGGCTTATATTCCATCAACCGATACTTATATTGAGAAGGATTCCTCAATTAATGATGAAATAGACAAACTGCGTCATTCTGCAACAGCAGCACTTTTTGAAAGAAGAGATGTAATTATCGTGGCAAGTGTATCCTGTATATATGGCCTTGGAGACCCGGAGGATTATACTGACCTGATGATTTCATTAAGGCCTGGAATGCGGAAGGATAGGGATGAGGTAATAAGACGTCTTGTTGACCTTCAATATGAAAGAAATGAGATAGACTTTAAGAGAAGCAAATTCCGTGCCAAGGGAGATGTACTGGATATATTCCCTGCATCATCTTCGGAAAATGTAATTAGGGTAGAGTTTTTCGGTGACGAGATTGAAAAGATAACTGAGATTGATCACCTTACAGGGGAGATTAAAGGAGTACGCTCCCATGTTTCCATTTTTCCGGCATCTCACTATGCAACAACCAGGGCAAAGATGGAAAGGGCAATTGTTACTATTGAAGAGGAATTGGATGTAAGGCTCAAGGAGCTTAAGGAACAGGGGAAAATACTTGAAGCCCACAGACTTGAACAGAGAACTAGGTATGACCTGGAAATGCTTCAGGAAGTTGGCTTCTGCCAAGGGATAGAGAACTATTCACGACACATCAGCGGAAGGACTCCCGGAAGTGCTCCGTATACCCTGATGGATTATTTTCCTGACGACTACTTGCTTGTTATTGACGAGTCCCATGTTTCCATTCCTCAAATAGGAGCTATGTATAATGGAGACAGGTCAAGGAAAGAGTCATTGGTTGAGTATGGTTTCAGGCTTCCTTCAGCCTTTGACAACAGGCCTCTTAAGTTTCAGGAATATGAGGAGCGAGTAAATCAAGCCATTTATGTAAGTGCTACCCCTGCAAAATATGAGAGGGAGCATTCCGTGCAGATTGCTGAGCAGATTATAAGGCCTACGGGACTTATTGATCCGGAAGTGATTATAAATCCAATTAAGGGGCAAATAGACAACTTGATTGGTGAAATAAGTGAAAGGATTAAAAAAGATCAGAGAATTCTTGTAACTACATTGACAAAAAAGATGGCGGAGGATCTTACTGATTATCTTAAGGAACTGGATTTTAAGGTCAGATATCTGCATTCAGATGTGGACACCCTTGAAAGGATGGAAATAATAAGGGATTTAAGGCTTGGAGTTTTTGATGTGCTTGTAGGAATAAATCTTTTAAGGGAAGGGCTTGATTTACCGGAGGTTTCCCTTGTAGCAATACTTGACGCAGACAAGGAAGGTTTCTTAAGATCGGAAACCTCATTGATCCAAACTATTGGAAGAGCAGCAAGAAACGCTGAAGGTAAGGTAATTATGTATGCCGATAGAATTACCGATTCCATGAGTAAAGCATTGAATGAGACTAACAGAAGAAGGAAACTCCAAATGGAATATAATGAACAGCATGGCATAACTCCAACCACTATCAGGAAGGCTGTAAGAAATGTTATTGAAGCTACAAAAGCGGCAGAAGATGAAGCCGAGTATGGGGTTAATCGTGAGGAAGAAGCACATTCAAAGGAACAGATACAGAGTATTATAGACAGGCTTACTAAGGAAATGAAGGATGCAGCCGTTAACTTGCAGTTTGAGAGGGCTGCTGAATTAAGAGATAGAATTATGGAACTTAAAAACAGAATGGAGAATTGACAGTATGAATAACAAAAGTGATTTGACAAAAGGTGTGACTTCGTTTGTAAAAGCACACAAGGTTCATTATTTATTAATTTATTTTTTGCTGTTTTATGTCGGGTGGGCACTGCATAGAACCATATTGTCACCTATAATTTATAAGGAATATCCCGGTCTGCCGGGAATTCTGCTAAACGGTGGCATAAAGGTTTTTATATGGGTGATACCTGTGTTTATGTACATAATGTATTTTGATGGCAATAAGCCTTTTACATATCTAAAGCTTAATAATCGAATTTTGACGGGAATGGTTTGGGGGATTGGAATTGGTGCAGCCCTTATAGGAATTAACCTTATAAAAATGTTCATACGGGGTAAGTTTGGATTAAATATGAATATGAGAATGGACAATATTATAAATGTTGTACTTGTGACATGTTTCACTGAGGAAATAGTATTCAGAGGTTTTTTACTAAACAAGATTGAGGAATTCATAGAATTCTGGTGGGCAAATATAATAGTTTCAGTACTGTTTGTAACAATACATTTTCCCATATGGCTGATGAGCGAAGGAGGTATTACTTTATTTAAAGTCATACCGGTAATGGCTTTGGGAATATTATTCGGGTATACATATAAAAAATCAGACTCACTGTGGGCTCCAATAATTATACACGGGGCAAACAACTTTATGGTGGCGGTCATGGGGATAAATTTTTAATGTGATCAGATATATGACTTTTATGGTATATGGATAATTAAGGAATGCCAACACCCGCATACAACGCTGAAGTAATTTTTCATTCATGCCTTGATTCAGGACTTTTATTTGAAATGCTCCAATTTCCAATAACTAATTGGTAAAATTGAAGCATTTATATATGTTTAGGCTTCTTGCGACAGAGATTGAGGTTGAAAAAATAGCAAAAGATTTATTAGTATTATTACATGTATTAATACTAGCTTTTAATATAGAAATTGCAGTAAATTTATCTTGACTCATGGTGTATAATTGTATACAATGATACAAAGATACATTTTGAACAATTACTTCTTAATACATAATACTTTATAAAGTCAAATATATATAGCACATGCTATTAAATTAAAGTGTTTTTTCTAAACAACTCTAAATATATTGCAGAAAAGACTTGCATTAGCGAGTCAAGCCCGTGAGACTGCATTTGAAGTATGATAAATGAGATTTTCGCAACATAGATAAAGAAATTAGATTTTTTTAATATTTTAATAATATTTAAAAAATTTTATATATAATTTTAATTATGAAGGGAGTACATAATCATGAATTATGAAAGTTTATACAGTGATTATTCTGAACTGATAATAAAGAATAATAATATTGAGTCTGATATGTTTGTTAAGTATAATGTAAAGCGTGGGCTTAGAAATACTGATGGAACAGGAGTTTTGGTAGGACTTACAGAAGTTGGAGATGTTCATGCCTACATAATGGATGAAAATGAAAAGGTTCCTGTAGAAGGAAGGCTGAGATATCGCGGCATAGATATATTTGATTTGGTAAAAGGATTTCAGGATGAAAAACGTCTTGGTTTTGAGGAGTGCGTTTATCTATTGTTATTTGGAGAGCTTCCTAACAAGGAAGAACTTGATAAATTTTCTGCACTTTTAGATTCGAGAAGAAAATTGCCAAGAGCCTTTACAGAAGATATGATTTTAAAGGCACCCAGCAGGGATATTATGAACAAGCTTGCAAGAGCTGTTCTAGCTTCTTATTCCTATGATTCTAATCCTGATGATACAAGTGTTGAAAACACTTTGAGGCAGTGTATTGATCTTATTGCCAGATTCCCGGCTATGGCAGCATACGGCTACCAGGCAAAGAGCCATTATCATGACGGGAACAGTCTGTTTTTGCACAGCCCTAAGGAAGGTGCAAGTACTGCGGAAAATATTTTACATATGATACGTCCTGACTGCAGCTATACAAGATCGGAAGTGGAAATACTGGATCTTCTGCTTGTACTCCATGCAGAACACGGCGGTGGCAACAACTCGACTTTTGCAACAAGAGTTGTTTCGTCCAGTGGAACAGATACATACTCTGCTATTGCAGCTGCTATAGGTTCATTAAAAGGACCAAAGCACGGCGGAGCAAACATAAAGGTTATGCAAATGATGGAGAATATTAAAGCTAACGTCAAAAACTGGAGTGACGAAGGCGAAGTCAGCGATTACCTGATTAAAATTTTAAACAAGCAAGCCAATGATGGATCTGGTCTTATTTATGGTGTGGGGCATGCTGTTTACACCCTATCAGATCCTCGCGGCATAGTGCTGAAAAAGAAAGCACAGGAACTTGCAAAGGAAACAGGTAATGAAGAAGAATACAACCTTTTCACCCTGATTGAAAAACTTTCCCCAGAGGTATTTGCAAGGGTGAAAAGATCTGATAAAGTAGTTAGTGCCAATGTAGATTTCTATTCAGGATTTGTATACAAATCCTTGGGAATCCCACATGAATTGTATACGCCTCTCTTTGCAATATCAAGAATTGCAGGGTGGAGTGCCCATCTTTTGGAGGAAATTATTAATGGCGGAAGAATTATACGTCCGGCATACAAAAATGTGCTGGGAAAGGTTGCATATACACCTATGAAAGACAGATAAAATCTTATTTTGGAGGTCAAGATAATGAAAGGAACAATTACAGAAAAGATTTTAAAACAGCATCTGGTTGAAGGAGAATTTAGTATTGGAAACGAAATTGCCATTACCATAGACAACACTTTAACCCAGGACGCAACAGGTACTATGGCATATTTGCAATTTGAAGCCATAGGTATGGACAGAGTTAAAACAGAACTAAGCGTAAGCTTTGTTGATCATAACACACTGCAAACAGATTTTAAGAATGCTGATGACCATCTCTATCTTCAGTCTGTTGCAAAAAGATATGGTTTATATTTTTCCAAACCTGGAAATGGTATTTGCCACCAGCTATTCTTAGAGCGTTTTGCACGTCCTGGAAAAACGTTGATCGGTTCCGACAGCCATACTCCTACAGCAGGCGGAATTGGAAGCTTTGCAATGGGAGCAGGCGGATTGGACGTTGCGGCTGCCATGGCTGGAGCACCTTTCAGGATCAAGTTCCCGAAGGTTGTTGGTGTTAAGCTTACAGGCCAGCTTACAGACTGGGTTTCTGCCAAGGACGTAATTCTTGAGGTTTTAAGAAGGATCGACGTTAAGGGCGGTGTAGGAAAGGTTTTAGAATACTTTGGCCCAGGCGTTAAGACTTTGTCGGTACCAGACCGTGCAACAATCACCAATATGGGTACAGAAACAGGTTGTACCACAAGTATATTCCCAAGTGATGATGTTACAAAGGCTTTCCTCGAAGCACAAGGACGCGGCGACCAGTGGGTAGAGCTTATTCCTTCCGATGATGCACAATATGATGAAATAATAGATATTGACTTAAGTACTTTAGAGCCGATGATCGCTTTACCTCACAGCCCGGGCAATGTTAAAAAGGTAAGAGAAGTTCAGGGCAGAAAGGTAGACCAGGTTGCGGTTGGATCATGTACCAATTCATCATTAAGGGATCTAAAAATGGTTGCAAATGCATTGAATGGAAAGACTGTAAACGAAAATGTCAGCATGATGGTTAGCCCTGGATCACGCCAAGTGGTTGAGCATCTTGTAGACAGCGGTGAAATGAAATATTTGGTCCAGGCTGGCGTTCGTATGCTGGAAAATTCCTGCGGACCTTGCATAGGTATGGGATCTGCACCTTGTTCTGCCGGAGTATCTGTTCGTACATTTAACAGAAACTTTGAAGGAAGAAGCGGTACGAAAGATGCTGATGTATATCTTGCAAGTCCTGAGGTTGCAGTTGCTGCAGCACTTACAGGAAAGATAACTGACCCGAGGGATTTAGGTGAATGTCCTAAAATTAGCATGCCTGAAAAATTCTTTATAAATGATAATATGACTTTAAAACCCCTGCCTCAAGAAGAAGCTGCTAAGGTGGAAATTGTTAGAGGTCCTAATATAAAACCTCTTCCAACCTTTGATAAACTTCCAGATGTTTTGGAAGGTTCAGCACTTTTAAAGGTAGGCGACAATATAACAACTGACCATATTATGCCCGCAGGAGCTAAGATCCTGCCGTTAAGAAGCAATATTCCCGAGATATCCAAGCACGTTTTTGAGGCTGTTGATGAGAACTTCTACAAGAGAGCACTAGAAAGCAGCGGCGGATTCATAATCGGCGGTGAAAACTACGGTCAGGGTTCAAGCCGTGAGCATGCGGCATTAGCACCAAAGTATCTTGGAATAAAAGCTGTTATTGTTAAATCATTCGCAAGAATTCACCTTGCGAACCTCGTTAATTTTGGAATTGTACCATTGACTTTCAAAAATCCTGGAGATTATGACAGGATAGAGTTGGGTGACAAGATAGAAATCGCTATTGGAGACTTGAAGGGTGAGGTAAAGCTTAAGAATGTTACAAAAGGATTTGAAGTTGAGCTAAACCACACACTGTCAGCACTGGATGCGGAAATTTTAAAGGTGGGCGGAAAGCTTCCATGGATTAAGGAAAGTGTAAAGAAATAAGACGATAAATAATCGTATGAAAAATATGAGATGAAGAACGCCTTCGAATGTTTAGGTAATTAATAAAACCTAATATTTGAAGGCGTTTTTATAATATTCTAACGCCTTGAAAATATTATTGTTTGAAAAAAGTTTGCTTAGCGTGCCAAAATTTTGGGTTTTATGTTATAATTGTAAGAAAAAATGAGTTGCATTTAGGTTTTAGAGTTTGACATCTACAGATGGAAGTAACGGAGGCTAAGGAATAATTGAATTGTAAAATTATTGGCGTTATCACTTTGTTTTTATTCTTTTTTACGGGTTGTTCATATAGCAGAGATTTCGAAATGTATATTAAACCTCCACGTTTAACCGATTCCAAGCAGCAAATTAAAAAACTTATAAAGGATAACCTATCTCTAGATAATATATTAATCAATCCTGTATCAGGAGAAAATCAAAGATCAATCCAATACATTGATTTAAATGGAGATAAAAATGATGAAGCTGTAGTTTTTTACAAGAAGGATATGGATGGTTTATACGATTTGAGTATAGGGTGCATGATATTAAAACAAAATGCCTCTAGGTGGTACAAGTATGATACTATCAATCTTTATGGTACTTCTTTTATAAAAATACTTTTTAGTGACTTTGATAATGATGGAAATAAGGAAATTATTCTGTTCTATAATATTGAAGGATCAACAATAAAAAATATAGCGGTTTACAAGGATGATGGTGCAAAATACAATGAACTGATGACAGGTACATACGTTGGATTTGTTTTGGATGATATTTATGGTGATAGTAAACTTGAACTGGCTGTTTTTAATGAATTTGATTTTTCAAGCCCGCTATTGAAATGCAGCCTTTATAAATTCCAGGATAATAAATTAGATAAAACTGATGAAATAAGTTTTAAAGAGACAACTTATAATTTTAATGTAAATATAGTTCCGGAACACAAATCAAATAAAAAAAAGCTTTTAAGTGTAAATGGCGGTTCCACCATGATTGAAGTGGTTAATAACAAACTTTTGATATATGGCAAATAATAAAACTTGCGTAACATGGAAGGGTTAAAAGGGATTTTGAGATGGCAAAAGTATTAATTGTTGAAGATGAAGCGGATATAAGGGAGTTTCTGGTGATAAACTTAAAAAGAGCAGGTTTCGATTCAACAGAAGCTGGGAAAGGCATGGAATCAATAGAAATGATCCAGAGCGGATTAAGTTATGATATTATACTTTTAGATGTTATGCTTCCTGACATTAATGGTTTCACTGTCCTTAAAAGAATGAGAGAACTTGAAGTGTCCGCTGGAATCATAATGTTAACGGCTAGAAGCCAGGAAATTGATAAAGTCCACGGCTTGACTCTAGGTGCGGATGACTATGTGGTTAAGCCCTTTAGTCCATCGGAGCTTATAGCCAGAATTGATGCATTACTACGAAGGATAAACAATAATATTCATTCACCCCAGAAGATTTTAAGTTCAGATGGTTTCAAGCTGGATCTTGAGACCAGAAGGTTTTACAAAAAAGACATTGAGATTGAATTGACACAAGTAGAATTTTCAATCATTAAGCTTTTTCTAGAAAATCATCATAAGGCCTTAGGCAGGGACGAAATATTAAATAAGGTTTGGGGAAAAAACTTTTTTGGTGATTGGAAAACTGTAGATGTGAATATAAGCCGTCTGCGAAAAAAAGTAGAGAATAATCCTTCAAATCCGGAGTTTATAAATACAATACACGGGTTTGGTTATCGGTGGGGAAAGGGATAGCAGCTTATGACCGGGATAAGAAGAAGGCTCATCATAAATTATTTTACAAGCACTTTTTTGGTTATGCTATGCCTTGAGATTGTAGTTATACTTTTACTAAAGAACTACTATTACAGTTCCTTTCAGCAAAAGCTTATGGAGAAAGTCGAGTCAAATTCTTCTTTTTTTAACGAGTATCTGAATAAAAACCATGGGGACTTCAATAATTGTATTTTGCAGTTATTAAAAAACTATCCTGATGGGGGACGAATTGAGCTTCAAATTATAGATAAAACCGGAAGTATGCTTTTAAGCAGCAGTGTTGTAACTGAGAAAAAAATAACAACTTCGGATTATAAAAAGGCAGTTAAGGGTGACATATCTACATGGGTTGGATTCAATCCGGATACAAATGAAAAAGTCATGGCTGCATCAGGTTTACTGACAGATTATCAATCCAATTCATGTGCAGTGTTGAGGTTTGTTGCATCATTAGAAACAATAGACCAACTGATTCTGGAATTATCGTTGATTTTAATTGTAATAGGATTATTTATTTTAATATTTATATGGGTTTCTGTCATGCACCTGGGCAAAACCATTATAAGACCTGTAAAAGAAATGACTACGGTTGCACGAAAAATGGCGAAAGGGCAATTTTCTGAAAGTATTCAAAAGCATTACAATGATGAATTGGGAGAATTAGCTGATACGTTAAATTTTATGGCTACAGAAACAATCAAAGCCCAAGAACTCAAAAACGAGTTTATCTCCTCTATTTCCCATGAACTAAGAACGCCTTTGACATCAATAAAGGGTTGGACAGAAACAATTTTAACAGGTGATTTCCAGTCAAGAGAAGAAACTGAAAAAGGACTTAAGGTGATATTGAAGGAAGCAGACCGCTTAAAGAATATGGTTGACGATTTATTGGACTTTTCCAGATTGGAAAGCGGAAAATTGATTCTCTCACCGGAAAAAACGGACTTAAAGCAGGAACTGGATGAGATTATAGGTTTTACAACTCCTCGTGCATTAAAGGAGAGAATATCTATTTGTTTTGAGGCTACTGACAACATTCCTCAAACATTGGTTGATAAAAACAGAATAAGACAGGTTATTATCAATATTCTGGACAATGCCATTAAATTTTCACCTCCTCAATCTTCCATCATTTTTAAGCTCTTTCATTCCAACGGCCAAATTATAATTAAAGTAGCAGACCATGGATGCGGAATACCAAAAGAAGACCTGCCAAGGGTAAAGGATAAATTTTATAAAGGACACTCAAAAAAAGCAGGAAGCGGAATCGGGCTTGCTGTTTGTGAAGAGATTTTAAAGCTGCACGGCGGAGGGCTGGAAATAGCAAGCCAAAAGGGAAAAGGTACCACTGTGACTATTATACTGCCAGTAAGTACAAATTAAATATTGTTCGGATATATATGCTATTGTTACCATATTGTTACCATTTTTTAATGTTAATGAAAAGATTTATTGGATAATTAAGTATTATAATTACAGAAGAAGGAATTTTACGGAGGAATATATATGAAAAAAATGATTTTAATGGTACTTTTGACTGCTTCTCAAATAATATCGCTTACTGCCTGCTCGGATAGAGACATAGAGGATAATTCAAAACCTGTTTCTTCAGCTGTTGTGAGTACTCCAAGTCAAAGAAACACACCAATGCCGGATACAGGTAAACCATATAAGTTGTCAACTGCTGAGGCAAATAGCCTTTTATCCCAAATCGAGGGCTGCTGGTACAACCTGAACGATATGGAGACTATCAAAGCAATTGGTGTTCGGGATATGATTGTTATAATAAAAGAAAATAATAAGTTTCAAATCTACAGAAACTACCCGGATACAGGGGTAGGTGGTGGGATAACTGAAGTGATTAAGGAAAAAGGTGGGAACAAGTATAGAATTAAAGGTATGGGTGAGAATACACAATCACCTATGGAATTTATCATCGATTTAAGTAATGATTATAAAAGTATGATAGCTACTTCAAACGTTTACCCCGATACTTCTGAAAAGGATGTTAAGTTTATCAGGTATTCCAGAGAGCTGGAAGAAAGTATAGAGCTTAAATGTCTGGCAGGTGATTATCTGGACGCTCAAAACAAGGCATATTCCTTCAAAGATGGAGGGGTTGCCATATGGCCTGATAATAAAACCTTCAAATTCTCAATTTCAAAGCAGGACAGGAATTCATCTCCTCATATTGTGGCTTATGATGACAAGGGAAAAGAAACAGCTCGTTATTCATATAAATTATTAAATGACAATCTGGAAATAAAAAACCCTGATAATAATAAAACTATGCTGGATCTAAGAGGAGCAGACTATTCAGCTAATATGGAGCAAAAAGCTATTGACTTGGTTGCCGCAAAATTCAAGGCTAACGCGGATTATCAAGCTGAATCGGGGGTCACAATCTATAAATCATCTATAGGTGAGATACAACTCTATTGCCAGGGGACCGATGATAAAGGAAGGTATAAAGTTATACTATCCATATCTGCTTACCCGGATGGCAGCAATGACCCTTATAACGAGGGGGCCAGAGAGTTTATTGTAGATGTAAAAACCGGCCATATAGAAGAGGTTACACAAAAGTAAAGCTTTTGTTCTTGTGGATGTACTATTTATCTCATGCTTTATAAATATAATAAAAATGTGAGATAAATATTCATTAAAATATATAATAAATTTTGTAATACCCTTTACTCTTATTAAAGATAACGCGCGAATCTAATAGGACTAGAAGGTTTAGTAGTAGCAACAATCAAAACAAATTAATTAATACTAATTGGAGGTATACTTATGAAAAGCAATAAGATTATTAAGGGGTTTAGCGGTTTTGTTTCTGTGTTAACAGTTTCAGCAATATTATCAACAGCAGCTTTTGCTGCCGGTCCACAAAAAGTTGATTTGAGAGATGAGATAAACAATCGTGGTATTTCCGTAAGAAATCAGGGGAGTAGAGGGACATGCGTCCTGCAGGCATTAACATTTCTTGAAGAGTATGCATTAACAGGTACATACGGCACTTCCTACAATCATATGTCTATTGACTATGGAATCCAGGCTGGTAACAGGGTAATCGGGGAGCAGCAGGATGAATCAAGTTCTTTTAATAAGTTTTACAGGGGTTATAACGAATTTGGAGCAATAACTGATTCAAGCTGGTCATATGACGGTAATGCTGACTACAATTATAATAGCTGGGATGCAGTATTCTCTAACTTTATAGGTGCAGGACAAAGCCTGCTTCAAGATGGCTATAGACTGGCAGGAAAGTGCCTTAGAGAAGGTGGTGAAGGACCAGTTACAGATGAACAAATTGATGAAGTAATAGGCTATCTTAACAGGGGAATACCTGTTGCACAGGCACATGCCGGACATGCTACAGCCATAGTTGGCTATGAAAGAAACTCAAGCTATGACGGAGGTGGTTATTTCCTTTACAGAAATAGTTGGGACACAACTTTTGAAGACCAAGGATATGGTAAATACACATTTGGTGAAATGAAGGCAGCTAATAATAATGTTGCACTTTTTGTATTTGAAACCGCTTCACAATTTCCCAAAATATATAAACATGGCGACTATCAAGGATACAACGTTGCTCTGGCTCCAGGTAAATATACATTAACTCAGCTTAATAATATAGGAGTAGAAAATGATGATATAAGTTCAATCGTAATTCCAAGCGGGTACACTGCATATCTATATGAGGATGATAATTTCGGAGGCACAGTAAAAACACTTACAAGTGATGTTAATAGTTTGGCAAGCATTGATTTTAATGATAAGTTATCATCTTTGGAAATTGTTTCAGAGTTACCAACAGTGTATCAGGACATAAACCATGATGGTTATGCTGTTACCCTTGCTCCTGGCAAATATACATTAGCACAGCTTGAAAATTTAGGAATATCAAATGACGACTTAAGCTCAATAGAAGTTCCGGATGGCTATACTGTATACCTTTACCAGCATGATAACTTCGGAGGAGAAGTCAAGACCCTTATAGATGATGAAGCAGATTTCAGAAACTTAAGCTTTAACGATGAAGTATCTTCAATATTGGTAGTTAGATAACATTAGTTATATAAATACCCAACTGGTATAATTAGTTATACAGTTCGATATCTATATACAAAACTGAAATCTCCTCCTTGGCAACGATTGTAATGATTGTGCCAAGGAGGAGATTTTTTATTTTTGGGAAATTTGTATGTATTAGGTATGGGCTATAATAAATAAATTGATTCAATAAAATATTATAGAATAATGTAGAAAAATAGAGCATGATGCAGAAGAACGCAGGAAAACCCAAATAAGCGGGGTGTTTCTTTTGATGTGTTTTTGCATAATCTAATATAATAAATTATGAAAATTATCAAAAAAGTTAGGAGTTCAAGCAATGAGAAAGTTTAAAGTGTTTTTTATTCTAATTACCGTTATTTTATTATTTTCTGCAAAATTTATTTATGCTGATGAGCAGGCGTCCGCAACGCCGATTACTACACCAGCACCAGTTGAGACACCAATGTCAAGTGAGATGCCAACATCGGTTGCAACACCAACACCAATTGTTACCCCGACTTATGTGCAACCAACTGTCAGTGTTGATTCTTTATCAATATCTGGTATAACCGATAATCCTTTATATACTGAGCTATTGGCTAAAAGGAATATCAAGAATAAATTGACTGAGGAAGAAAATCAAGTATGCAAAGATATCAGAGAGCAGGAGGCACTAAACAGAAAAATAGCCTTAAGCATTATTGATAGATCAAGGTCGTACAATGAGCCATACAGGAAGATTATTGACGATATCAAATTGTTATTAAATCCTACTAAACAGCAGACAGCCCTTGATCTTGCAGGATTGGCTCAAAGTGGTGGTAATACAGATGCAGATGGTACAGCTAATCTGAATAAAAAGCTGGAGCTTTACAGTAATAAAATTTCCAGCCTAAACCTTGCAATAAAAGGAATGCGTGAATCAATGAAGTATATAAGTATTGAAAATGCGGCCTACAATCAGAAACTAAACGCAGTTCAGAAGAAGATTAATGATATTAATGCAAGTATAGAAAGTTTGAATAGAATGGTCATTGAAGATAAAATTACTAAGGAAATTGAATGGGAAAATTTTTGTATATATATGGATAGTAAGGACGTAAAATCAGCACTTTCCACATATGGAAATGTTATTGTATTCAAGGAACGTATTGTAAAAAACTATAAAGAAATATTAAATCTTAAAGATAAGATTGAAGATTTGTTATTATCGGTATAATTTAATAGATACCAAACTAGTTATACTATTTGAGCGGGATTGCCCAATATTAAATAATAAGGAGTTAAAGGAAAATGCATAAAAGGTTTTTTAAATTGATTATTTTGCTTTTTATTTCGGTTGTTATGCTTTCAAATACAGTTAGTGCAGATCAGAACACAGATATTACACAACTGTTGAAGGAGTTTCAGGATGAGGACAACCCTATAGAGAGTTCTATCATTACCAGTAATACCAATATAATTGATGACAATATGGATACATTGGATAACTCATTGATGACAATTTTCATGGAGCCTGCAGTCAGCGACAACTATAATAAAATATGTCCTTTGTTTGAAAAGAGCAATATTACCGGAATTAAAATGTTTGTTGATGGTCAGCTGATCGAATTTTCAAAGTATGAGAATGTTAATCCTGCAATTATTGACGGACGTGTACTTGTACCCCTCCGTGCAATAGCTGAGAGCTTAGGGGCAACGGTTGAGTGGATTGCAAGTGATAAATTAATCAGAATTAAATTATATGATAAAGTTGTAGAATTGGTTCTTGATTCAAAAACTGCCTTAAAGAATGGCCAGAAAATAAATCTGGATGTACCTGCAAAGGTAATTAGCGGCAGAACTTTAGTGCCTGTAAGGTTTATAAGCGAGTCGTTTTCCAGGACGGTTGAATGGCATCCATATAATGAAAAACTAAATGTACTTGCAATAATATAGAGCATTTGATATGCACAAAAGAGGAGGTTTTATAATGAAAAAAATAGTTTTAAATTTATTTTTTTTAATATCCATAATAATGTTGGTGTCACAGGCATTTGCAGCAGAGCCAGCCATTGACTACGAACCAAACAATTCACCTGATACTTCATATGAAGTTTATAATAATTCCGAAGTAGTGTCTACAATATCAAGCAAAAGTGATGTTGATTATTATAAATTTTATATTAATGGAATTGCAGACATAAATATATCTTTAACATCACCTCAGGGGTTGGATTATGATATAAAGATGTACAATGAAAACTATAAAGAGGTTGCAGGCTCCAAACTGCCGGGTGAAAATGTTGATTTAATAAATAAAAGTTCACTTTCTGAAGGTATGTATTCCATTAAGGTTTACAGCTTTAAGAAGACGTATTCAGATGCTCCATATAATTTGTCAATTAAAATCAATGATTCAAATGCTGCCAGTAAATCTAATACAGGTATTTCCGAAGCTAATAATATAAATACAACTATGGCTAATGCTTTAGAAGTTAATAACAATACATCATTTAAGGCAAAAGTGAGCCGTTTGAATGAGAACAGATATTATAAATTTGTACTTGGTAATGTATCAGATCTTGATATATCAATGATCCCGCCTAAAAGCACAGATCTGGATATCAAGCTGTATAACGCATGCGGATTGGAAGCGGGAAGTTCAACAAATAAAGATGGTGTTGAGGCTATAAGCAAAAGAAAGCTGCTTCCAGGTACATATTACTTAAAGGTTTATGGGCATAATTACGCCTTTTCGTCAGAAACTTTTATTCTTAGTTTGAAATCAGCTAAATCGGCCTTAAAACCCAACAATACAGGGGTAGATGGCAAAGATATAGTGGACGATTCTTCTGTTATAAAGGAATCTACTCCCATAAGTCAAACTTCAAAAAATGTTCCTAAAGCTTTACTGTTGTATGTTGGCCAAGACCTGCCTCCGTTTACTGATGAAGATCTAAAGAAGATGCTTATAGATGACCCTGTCAACACAAAGGAATTTTTTATAGTGGATAACGGTGCACAATACAATACATATATGGATTCTTTTGGAGAAATACTAGATATTGTTACACCATCAAAAATTGATGCATTGACAAAGGATAAGATTGATTCAACAGGAATACTGGACTCTATTAAGGAAGATTATAAAAAACTCTACAATAAAATAAACAGGAATAATTCACTGGACTATTTCTCCAATGAAGTGTTTGATTTGGCATTGAGGCTTATTAAAACCGATCCTGGTGTAAAGATTACAATCGCTATTCCTGGGACAGAATTCCATGCCCTTAGTGAGGAATTCATTGAGCCTGTTAAAAATATACTTATTAAGGGAATAAAAGAAAGATTGGATCAGGAAAACCCTGAATATTGGAAGAATAACATAAGAGGCTATTATTTCTCAACAGAGGGTTTACCTTATTATTACACATGGTTTAATCCTGATAAGACCATCGATTTTAGCAATTCTATTGTTAAGACCATGCTGAGTTTCTCAAATGAGATTCATCAGGTTTATAATAAAGAGTTTAGTTGGATACCTTATTATGGTAATTCTTTGAAGTCCAAAGAGTATTATAACAAAGACCAAGCTGTTCGAATAGGATATATTGCCAACAGGACAAACCTGTTTGACTATATAATAATTCAGCCTTCATATTATTTTAAGGCCGATCAGAAGAATATACCGTTTGTTCAGAATTCATCAAAAAGCAATATGGTTTTGGATATTAATAATGATATCGTCGGCGGAATTAAAAACTCTAAAACTTTGGTTGGTGCTGAGATGGAGATAGATGCCCGGTATAATACTATGGGAGATAATGTCTATAAAGGATACCAGGAAAGATACTCCGAGTATGTTAAAGCTTTTTCTTCACTAAACAAAGAAACACCAGTAGCGTTTTATGCAGGTACAAGGGACGAGTTTTTTACCGAGGATGTTTATGAAGCAGTGAAAAGTTTTTTCAGGAGTATAAAATAAGGGATTGACCAATAATTAATGATTAAAATATGAATTGAAAGGCAAAACTCCGTTATTGTATATAGAAGCGGAGTTTTTCTGTTTACAGTTTTTCGTTCATTGGTTCTTATCGGTTCTTACGAACTGATGTTTGCAATTTTTAATATATCTGATATAATGGTATTTGGTTTTTAATTGCTGTAAATGATGAGGTGAGCTAATGATTAGAGATAATATTTTTATAAAGGGTGCAAGAGAACATAATTTAAAGAATATAGATGTTGTTATTCCCAGGGACAAGTTTGTTGTCATCACAGGTATAAGCGGTTCGGGTAAGTCATCCCTGGCCTTTGATACAATATATGCCGAGGGACAGAGACGGTATGTTGAGTCCCTTTCTGCTTATGCAAGACAGTTTCTTGGGCAGATGGAAAAGCCTGATATTGACTATATTGACGGTTTGTCTCCTGCCATATCCATAGACCAGAAAACTACCAGCAGGAATCCCCGTTCAACTGTAGGTACTGTTACAGAGATACACGATTATCTAAGGCTTTTATATGCCAGGATTGGTGTGCCCCACTGCCCGGAATGCGGTAAGGAAATTGCCCAGCAAACAGTTGACCAGATGGTGGATCATATCATGACTCTCGAAGAGGGAACGAAAATCCAGCTTTTAGCGCCTGTGGTAAGAGGAAGAAAGGGAGAGTACCACAAGCTTATTGAAGATGCTAAGAAAAGCGGTTTTGTCAGGGTAAGAATTGACGGAGAAGTGATGGATATCAATGATGAAATAAAAATGGACAAGAATAAAAAGCATACTATAGAAATAGTTGTTGACAGACTTGTTATAAGACCTGATATTCAAAAAAGGTTGTCTGAGTCTATAGAAACTGTACTTAATTTGGCAGGAGGAATTTTGCTTGTTGACGTAATTGGAAAGGAAGAGATGCTGTTTAGTCAGAATTTCTCATGCAGTGATTGTGGAATCAGTATTGAGGAACTTGAACCAAGGATGTTCTCATTCAATACACCATATGGTGCATGTCCTGAATGTAGCGGCTTAGGTACTATTCTAAAGATTGATCCTGAGCTTGTCATACCTGACAGATCAAAATCATTAGCAGATGGTGCTATTAGCGTCGGCGGATGGAATGTGGAGAATGAGGACGGTTATTCAAGAATGTATATAGATGCTTTGGCAAAGCATTACAAGTTCAGCATTGACACTCCCATATGCGATCTTCCCGACCGTATTGTTGAGTTGATACTATATGGAACAAAAGGCGAAAAGATTAAGATAGAGTATTCAAGAGAATATGGAAGCGGGTCTTTTATGGCTGCTTTTGAAGGAATAATAAGGAGCATGGAAAGGCGTTATAAGGAGACCCAGTCGGAAAGCATGAAGCAGCATTATGAAGCTTTTATGAGCAATAATCACTGCCATGCGTGTAAAGGGGCCAGACTCAAAAAAGAAGCACTGGCAGTTACTGTTGGAGGCAAAAATATTGATGAGATCAGTAAAATAGCTATTTCCGATGCAAAGAAGTTTTTTAACCAGTTGGAGCTATCTGAGAAACATAAGATTATAGCAAACCAGATATTAAAAGAGATAAATGCTAGGATTGGCTTTTTGGTTGACGTAGGTCTGGATTATCTTACACTGTCCAGATCGGCAGGGACCCTTTCGGGCGGTGAGGCACAGCGAATAAGACTTGCTACTCAAATAGGAGCTGGCCTTATGGGGGTATTGTATATTTTGGATGAACCCAGTATAGGACTTCATCAGAGAGACAACGACAGGCTTCTAAAGACACTAAAAAGGCTAAAAGACATGGGTAATACCCTCATTGTAGTTGAGCATGATGAAGATACAATGTATGCAGCGGATCATATAATAGATATTGGTCCCGGTGCTGGTGTCCACGGCGGAAATATTGTTGCACAGGGGTCTGTTGAGGAGATAAAAGAGGTTGAAGGCTCTTTAACAGGGATGTATTTAAGCGGAAGAAAAAGAATCGAAACACCCGATAAGCGTAGAGTTTCAAATGGCAAGTATGTGGAAATTGTCGGTGCAAGGGAAAATAACCTTAAAAATATAAATGTAAAGTTTCCTCTTGGTGTTTTTACCTGCATAACAGGAGTTTCTGGTTCGGGGAAGAGCTCTCTTATAAATGAAATATTATATAAAAAATGTGCATCTGAGCTTAACAGGGCTAAGGTGAAGCCAGGTGACCATGATTTTGTTAACGGTCTTGAACATCTTGAAAAGGTTATAGATATTGATCAATCACCTATTGGTAGGACTCCAAGATCAAACCCTGCAACATATACGGGTGTCTTTGACATTATAAGGGAAGTTTTCAGTGAAACCACTGAAGCTAAAATGAGAGGCTACAAGACAGGTCGCTTCAGCTTCAATACAAAAGGCGGAAGATGTGAAGCATGCAGCGGTGATGGTATTATAAAGATTGAAATGCACTTTTTACCTGATGTTTATGTACCGTGTGAAGTGTGTAAAGGAAAGAGATATAACAGGGAGACCCTTGATGTAAGGTATAAGGGTAAAAATATTGCTGATGTTTTGGATATGACCGTAGAAGATGCTCTTGAGTTCTTTAAAAATATTCCGAGAATTCACAAGAAAATCCAGACTTTATATGAGGTAGGACTGGGATATATCAAATTAGGACAGCCATCGACAACTCTTTCAGGAGGAGAAGCTCAGAGGATCAAATTGGCAACTGAGTTATCAAAAAGGAGTAATGGAAGCACTATGTATATCCTGGACGAGCCTACAACAGGTCTTCATATTGCTGATGTCCACAAATTGATTGAAATGCTTCAAAAGCTTGTTGATCTAGGAAACACTGTTGTTGTCATCGAACACAATCTGGATGTAATAAAAACTGCTGACCATATAATTGATCTTGGCCCTGAAGGAGGACATAGGGGTGGATATATAGTTGGTGAAGGAACTCCGGAGGAAATTATAAAGAATGAAGAGTCGTACACAGGGCATTTTCTTTCAAAAGTCATTAATAATATGAAATAAATTAGGTATAAATAAATAATTAGATGGTCAATGAGGCATTTCAAAAAATCCTTGAATAATGTATTTTTTGAAATGCCTTTATAAAAACAATTTGTTACCGGAAACCTTGAAATGTCAATATTAAAATTTAGCAATTGAATTGTTAAATTTATGTTAAGTATTGTTGTATTGGAATTAACAATAATATATAATCGACACAGTACAACAGATTTTATTTATACGGAAGAAGGTAATACTATGTTTAGGGTTTCGCAAAGAGATGAGATTTTTTTTGACTATTTTGTCGCAACTGCTGAGAATGCATGCAAGGCTGCTGAATTGCTTGAAGAGCTAATGAATAATTACGTTAATGTTCAGGACAAAGTAAAAGCCATCGAAGAGACTGAACATGAAGGCGACAAGCAGGTACATAAAATTCTTCAACAGCTTAACAGATCATTTATTACACCAATCGACAGAGAGGACATCAATTTGATTGCAAAAGAATTGGACAATATCACAGACAGCATAGAATCTACGGCTCATAGATTTAGTATGTTCAATGTGCAATCCATACCTGAAGATGCAAAGAAACTCGCTAAATTGATCACTATAAGTACAAAAGAAGTAAAAGACCTTATGGTTGAACTTAAAAATATGAAAAAAAGTAAAAAAATATCCGAAAAAATTATTGAGATAAACAGATTGGAAAATGAAGCAGATGATATATTCAGGGCAGCTGTAACTAAATTGTTCTTAATAGAAAAGGATTGCTTTGAAGTTATCAAATGGAAGGAAATTTATGATTTTCTTGAAAACGCCCTTGATGTTTGTGAGGATGTAGCAAATATAGTTGAAGGGGTTGTTATGAAACATGCTTAGTATGGTTATCGTAATAATTATTCTTGCATTAAGCTTCGACTTCATAAATGGTTTTCATGATACGGCAACCTCAGTTGCAACTTCAATATCAACAAGAGCCTTAGCTCCTAAGACAGCAATTATTATGGCGGCAGTGCTAAACACAGCAGGAGCATTAACCAGCAGTAAAGTTGCACAGACCGTATCTCAAGGCATATTCAAAGATGAAATGATAAAAGGATTTGGCGGCGATAAGGGAATAATGTTTGTGATTATGGCATCCCTGGCATCCGCCATAGTGTGGAATCTTTTAACCTGGTATTTCGGAATCCCAAGCAGTTCTTCCCATGCATTGTTTGGAGGTATGATCGGATCTTCGGTCGCGTATTTAGGTACAATGGATGTTTTACAGGGAAAGGGAATTCTTTATAAAGTCATAATACCACTCTTCACATCACCTGTCATAGGTTTCTTTCTAGGATTCTTAGTAATGAAATTTCTCTATTTTGCACTACGAAGATTAACACCTCATATTGTAAATACAGTATTCTCCAAACTTCAGATTGTTTCAGCTGCTTTCATGGCGTTTGCACATGGGGGAAATGATGCCCAGAAATCAATGGGTATTATTACTATAGCTCTTATTGCAGCAGACATGAATGGAGGCAGTACCGATGTAAATATTTTTGTTATTTTCGGCTGTGCTCTGGCAATGGGACTTGGCACCTCAATCGGAGGTTGGAAAATCATAAAGACTATGGGGGTCAATATGATTAAACTTTCACCGATAAATGGGTTTGCTGCTCAGACCGGTGCTGCAGTTGTTATTGAAACCATGACCCGATTAGGTGCTCCTGTAAGTACCACACATATAATTTCAACATCAATTATGGGGGTTGGAGCAGCTAAGAGATTGAAAGCAGTTAGATGGACATTAGCAAAAAGCATTGTTGGTGCATGGGTATTGACAATACCGATAACCGCTGTATTAGGTGCCGTCGTTATACTGGTATTAAAACTTGCATTCGGAATATAGTACATAATTTTATTTTATGGGGATGTTAAAAATTTTATTTGGAAATACATACTTTTAAAAACAATACAAACAATATTTTCATACATATAATATAATAAAAAAAGAACCTATGTAATCAAAAGATATAGCATTATCGATAATAACATAGGTTTTTTTATATATACAGAGTTAAATTGTTTTATTATTCATATGTAAATATAGTTAATTGGATATAAATTAGACCGGAAACGAATTGTGTGGTATACTTATCATAATATATATTATTTATTACACATATTCGAGAAAATATGAACGCTTATTATGTTGTGTTTTCGCTGCTTTAGATAGGAGATGGTTAAAATGATGATGTGTTCGATTTGTAAAGAAAATTTCGCGGTTGTCTACATGACTAAGTTGATAGATGGAAAGCAGGTTCAAGAAGGCCTTTGTCTGACATGTGCAAAAAAGCAGGGTGTACAGCCTATAAATCAGTTATTGGATCAAACAGGAATGACAGAGGAAGATATCGACAATTTAAATAAACAGGTAGGAAACCTTTTTGAGAACATGGAGTTTACCGATTTGAATTCAATCCAGGATTCACAGGAAAAATCGACGGGACAATCAAATCCCTTTTTCAACTTTATAAATAAGGCTTTCAGCAAGAATGAGGATGGAACAGACAGCGGTAAAGAGCATATAAAAGAGCCCTTTGAAGATAAGGAAAGCAAAAACAATACAAAAACAAAAACTCAGGAAAAGAAAAATCTTAAGAAAAAGAAATACCTGGACTTATATGGAACAAACCTGACGGAGCTTGCAAAAGAAAACAAGCTGGATAGAGTGATCGGTAGATTTAGGGAAATTGACAGGGTGGTTCAGATACTTAACAGAAGAACAAAAAACAACCCTGTGTTAATTGGAGAGCCTGGTGTTGGTAAAACAGCCATTGCAGAAGGTTTGGCTGTCAGGATTGCTGAAAAGCAGGTTCCTGCAAAGCTTTTTAACGTTGAAGTGTATCTCCTTGACTTAACAGGTATTGTAGCGGGTACTCAGTTCAGAGGCCAGTTTGAAAGCCGTATGAAGGGTATTCTCGACGAGGTTAGATCATTAGGTAACATTATTCTAGTTATTGACGAGCTTCATAATATAATGGGAGCAGGGGAAGCTGAAGGAGCCATGAATGCTGCCAATATATTAAAGCCTGCATTAGCAAGAGGTGAGATACAGGTAATAGGTGCTACAACCCTCAAAGAATACAGGAAGCATATAGAAAAGGACTCTGCTTTAGAGAGAAGATTTCAGCCTGTTATTGTAGATGAACCTTCAGTTGATGAAACTATTGAGATATTAAAGGGAATCAGGAATTATTATGAAGATTATCATATGGTAAAGATATCCGATGAAGTTTTGGAAGCAGCAGCAAAATTATCGGAAAGATATATAACCGAAAGGTTCTTGCCAGACAAGGCAATTGATGTAATTGATGAAGCTGGTTCAAGGGCAAACCTGAAGAATGTGGGTTTAGTTGAGCTTACAGCACTAAAAGAGGAATTGAAAAAAGTTCAGGAAGAAAAAGAAAATGCGGTATCTGCTGATTCTATCGAAGATTACCAAAAAGCGGCAGATTTAAAGGTAAGAGAATGCAAGCTGCTGGAAAATATAAGGGAAATTCAGGAAAAGAACAAGGATGTAGAGATTACTGTAGATGACATTGCATATGTTATTGAGGCTTGGACAAAGATTCCTGTGCAGAAGCTTACAGAAATTGAAACAGCAAGACTTTTAAACCTGGAAGAAAGGCTTCATAATAGAGTAATAGGTCAAAATCAAGCTGTAAGCAGCATAGCAAAAACTATAAGAAGGACTCGAGCTGGGTTTAAGAGAAAAAGGAAACCTGCTTCATTTATTTTCATAGGCCCTACAGGCGTAGGTAAAACAGAGCTTGTCAGAACCCTTGCTGTTGAACTTTTTGGAAGTGAGGAAGCGTTGATAAGGCTTGATATGTCTGAGTATATGGAGAAGCATACCGTATCAAAGCTGATTGGTGCACCTCCCGGATATATAGGGTATGATGATGCAGGACAGCTTACGGAAAAGATTAGAAGGAAACCGTATTCAGTTATCCTTTTAGATGAAATAGAAAAAGCTCATCCGGATGTTTTCAATATGCTTCTACAGGTGTTGGAGGATGGAAGACTTACAGACAGCCATGGCAAAGTGATTAGCTTTGAAAATACTGTTATAATAATGACATCCAACGCTGGAACAAATATGAAATCAAATGGAATTGGGTTTTCTAATGAAGGCTATAAAGCACTTGAGACAACGGTTAGAAGTGTATTGAAAGAAACTTTCAGGCCTGAATTTTTAAACAGGGTTGATGAAATTATTGTATTTACAGAGCTCAGCAAGGATGAGCTCAAGAAAATCATAGACCTGATGCTTATGGAAGTAGAAGAAGATGTAAAAGCTAACAATATGACAATTACTGTTAGTGATGAAGCTAAAGATTTAATTCTGGAAAAAGGTTATGATGTTAAATATGGTGCAAGGCCTCTTAGAAGGACTATTCAAAAATATATTGAAGACGAGCTGGCGGAAGCATTCTTAAAAGGTGTTTTTAAAGAGGGAAGCAGAATATGTGTTGATGTAGAGCAAGGTGAGATTAAGCTTAGAGATTGCTAAGCTTTGAGTTAAATATATTTAGTTAATACTAATACAAAAGGGATAGATTGTTGATTAGCAATCTATCCCTTTTAATATCGATTTTTAGATATATTTTACTCCTTTGTTGGGAACCCTACCTTTATAACTAATATAACGATTAAAAGGTAGGGATACTAATGAAAAGAAGGATAATGAATGTTTTACTTGTTTTCACAGGTATAGCTGTATTCATATCTGGCGGCATCTGGAACATAAATGAAAACAATAAAATAAAGAAAGGACAGAAACAAAATACGGAAGATGTCAGTGTTAGCACTTCTACTCAATACAGATTTCCCGCTGAATTCGATAAGCAGCAGGCCATCTGGATGCAGTGGCCTTCGGAGGTGTACAATCAGGCAAGTCGCCCTGTAATTCCTGTTATGTTAAAAATTATAAAGGCATTAGCTTCTCACGTAAGGGTAAATATTGCTTCGAGGAGTGTTGATGAGATTGTTACAGGAAGGAAGCTTCTTAAACAAAGCGGCTATACAGGACAAAATGTCCACTTTTATGTAATAAATCACATGTCCATTTGGGCAAGAGATGTGGGGCCTATTTTTGTTAAGGATGTTCAAAACAAGCTGAGGGTTGTAGATTTTAAGTTCAATAACTACAGCAGAGGAGGAAGCCAATATTATATTGATGTGGAAAATCAAGTGGATACGCTTACTGCAAAACTTTACGGTTTTCCTGTAATCAAATCAAGCCTGATTTCGGAAGGCGGTGCTGTAGAGACAAATGGCAGAGGCACTATAATGCTGACTGAATCGGTCTTATTAAAACGCAATCCAGACTTAACCAAGCAGCAGATTGAAAATGAGTTTAAAAGGGTTTTGGGTATTAAAAAAGTCGTATGGCTCAAAAAAGGCTTGGCAGAGGATGACAACATAACCAGTGGACATATTAATGAAATAGCAAGGTTTGCAAGTCCCAACACTATACTTCTTGCATATGTCAAGGCGGGGGACAGGTATTTGAACAACTATTCAAAGGAATCATACCTTCGCATGGAAGAAAACTATAACATACTTAAAAATTCTACTGATCAGGATGGAAAACCCTTTAGAATAATCAGAGTCCCTGTTCCGCCTACGCTTTATAATGTCACAGACAGTGCAGGAAGATTGCCTATCCGGAGCTATCTGAACTATGCAGTAACCAATGGTGCAGTAATTATGCAAACCTACTGGAGGCAAGGACGCTCAAGTGCATTAAAGGAAACTGAAGATGGGGTTAAGGAAATTTTGAAGGGAGTATACCCAGGACGTAAAGTTATTGGTATAGATACTGAAAGTCTTAACCTATGGGGTGGTGGCATACACTGCATAACCCAGCACATGCCGGCTTATTAAGCTGCTGGGTTCTTCTACAAAATCAGGGAAGCAAGCTGTAGAGTTAAAAGTGGATTATTTTGATAATATGGTTTTTCATATATTGATCTACAAACAACCTCTTTAATCTTGATTCTCTTTCATACTCGTGAAGGGTTATTTTTTTTTCAGCGAGCAATTTTTCTAGCAGTATTATCATGTTTTTACAGCATATATATAATTCTGTATCCATATTTTACCTCATAATTAAAAATGTATTTACAAATAATTTACAGCTTGTTTGTTAATTCACTATTAAGGTTATGTTAAGGTATAATTAAAAATTACTTAAGTTTTTGAGTGGGTGTTTACGAGTTAAGTCAACACATGAGCCAAATTTATATCGGAAGTTATTTTTGATCATGTCTAAATCTATATTGAATAAAAAAGTATGCCCTTTTGTACATCCATAATGCTAAGAGCAGCAAGATTCAACACAAACATCACCATTTAATCTGGATAAGTTGCTATTAATTGCTATATTGATCAATTGATATGCAATATATACAAAAACTGATGATACAGTACTTATGGTAAAGTTAAAATCATTTAGCATGCTTGATTCAGTATTTAAATATTCCAGGTGCTTTTTATTTATGTAATAATATAAATTATTGTTTATTTCCACTAGAGAGCCTTTAATATCTATTTCTATATTACCTATATTATTCCTGAAAAAATACTTAAGGCGGTTTTCGTATAGAAAGTGAGTAATGGGATTTAAATATTTTATATGATTGTGAGCACTGCAAAAATAATCCGATATAAGATGAATTACTATTCCTAGTTTATAGGATAACATATTTATAGAATTATTATTGTAAGTAAACTTTTTATCTGTGAAGTATTCAAGGTTCTTATTCAATAGATAACCTGAATGAAATTTAGTGTGTGGTACTATAACCATTGATGGATTTTTATCTGGAGCAACACTTCCAAAGATAAGACTTTTATAATCTATAGGAGCATTGATAATTGTATTTGTAAGTTTGTAAAGTTGTTTTGCAATGAGTTCATGAGTTTCACAAAGCATAGGAATTCTCCTTTCAAAAAATAAGGTTTACAAATTTGATTTTACGTATTTCCAATATCTATAGCAGACTGATAATAAAAGGATTTTATGTTTGTGTAAAATTATTCATTATTACGCAGTGCATTTGACTTCTTTCAAATCGTAAACATAATCACTTTCAAAAATGTTCTTAATAACTTCAAAATTGCAATCTTCGCACTTAAGATCAAAATTATGAAGTTTTTTTGCTTCCATTTCAGGAAGATTGAATACAACCGACCCGCAATTTGTGCATTTTATAGTTTTAAAATTAAACATAAAATTCTCCTTTCTATATGTTTTCAAAATAATTTTAATATATATTTGTTAGATTGTTATTAAACAATTCTTAAAACAAAGTAAATTTTTGAAGTATTGATTAAAAGAATAAAAATGACTTATTTTAATTTTGATAATATTTACAATAAATCCCACCGTGTTTCTTATAACATGATGGGATTTATTGTACTTTTAATTATTTTTATGATTTATTCTATAGTAATTAGTCCAATATCTGCTTTAAGCATTGTAACCGCATCATTAATATTTACTCCATCCATATCTAATACATCAGCAGCTATCATTGCTTGCGGATCAAGCTTGGTTTTTCCTGTTATGTGCTGAAGGGTTTTTAGTCCATCAATATAATTGACTTTATTGTCTCTATTTACATCACCGGTTTTGATGACAATATTTCTGCCGTTGTCTCCACAAACTGCTATTCCCGTATCCTCTAAATTAGCAGGTATTACTTCTACCTTTATTGCTTTACCTATCATTTCTTTTGTTACTTTTAGTGTTTTATTGGCAGCACTATCTATAGGGCTGTATGTACCGGTAACTGTATCTGCAATCAGCCATCTGAATTTTGTTCCGGACTCAGGTCTATTGTTCTGGTCTATATATGTATAACTTGCCGTCAAGGTTTGTCCTGTAACGCATTCACCTTTAAATTTGACATCTGATGCAACAGGTAGCACTGGCCGAACAATTGTTATCGTTCCATCCTGGAGGTAGATTGGCTCAATCTTCTGGAATTCCAAATTGCATGCTTCAGCACTGTCAACCTTGATAGTAAAGTTCATTGGTAATATATTAACATCCAGATTGGAATTTACCTTGAATGTAATGGCTGCAATTTCCATGCTTGAATTTGTTAAACCCTCACTGTTTATTCCATTAAACAATATTTCTCCAGGTATGTTGGAATTTACTGCTGTTGAAGAAAACTCAGGAGCCAATAAGACATTTTCTACAGCAAGGTTATTAGCATCAAAGGTAAGTTTCATTTGCAGACCCCCTATATTTTCCATTTGGTTCATTCTTACTTTTACTGTTACATTTTTACTTGGGCTTGTTGTAGCAGAGCCGGCAGATACCTTGACATCTTTTGTTACAGTAAAGCTGTCATAAAGAAAGGTATCTTTTATTATTGCATTAGTATTTCTGTCAAATGCAGTCATATATGTTTCGTATTTTATACTCCTCTTTGAAACAGTAACTGCAGTGAATGTAGGTAATCTTACAAAATTATGGTCTTTACCTTCGTAATCATCATCTGTAATTGGTCCAAGGGGGTTAAGGGCACTACCGGCAGGTGCTGCTGAATTCAAATCCAGGAATTCATAGTTTGGAGCAACGGGGTCACCTGGTTTTATCCAATTATTATCGGTTAGCATTGCATAGAATTTTAAAGTGCTGCCGCAATTCCCTACATAATAAAGTGGTGCATTATCCGGCTGTTTTGCAGTATATACCCTATCTTCAACTTTTTTAGTAACATCAGCTTTTCTTCCATCAGCTTTTACAAAACCTCTGCTTAAAATGTGATCATGTCCCTGTAATACAGCATCAACACTTAATTGTGCAAAAATGGGCCCCCAATATTTTCTATTATCTATTACATCTGCATCATCCATATGGTTACCACCGGAGTAAATAGACTTATGGAAACCAACTATTGTCCATAAACACGCCTTTTTGGCTTTTGCTACTTCATTGCGTAAAAATTCAGTCTGCGAAGAACGCAGAGCGGAATTATTCATTGAGTAAGCATTTTCAATATTGAGCATGATAAATCGTGCAGCACCATAAGTAAATGCATAGGATACGGGAACACCATTTACTTGACTTGCCCATGTAAAGTGGCTGCCCATACCCCCTGATCCCCCATTTGACGAATCATGATTTCCCATGGTTGCAGCAACTGGGATCTCTGAGATCAAGCTGCCGCTGAAGGTTTGGTTATACTGTGAATTCCCGGGCTGGTTAAAGAATGATTCCCATTGACCTTCATTGGCAGCAGTATTGGTAAGATCTCCTGCAATGTATATAAATTTTGCATCGGGATACATTTTCTTTATTATATCAAGGTTTGCATTCCATCCTTTTGAGTCATTACCTGATACCTGAGAATCGGATATATAAATATATGTATAGGGATCATCGCTTTCCTTTGCTGTCTTGAAACTTTTAATCTCACTCATCATACCCGAAGCACCACATCTGTAAAAATACTCAGTATCGGGCTTCAAGCCTGTTAATGTTGCTGAATAAAAGTTTTTGCTTATTACAGCATTGTTGTTTACATCTTTTAAAGTAGAGGATGAAACAGCTCTCTTTTCAATTTTGGCTGGATAGTGTACAGCAGCGTCTTCATTGTAGGTTTTTTCCCAAACGCTGACTTGTGAATCGGTTAAGCTCGTATCAGTGGTTGTCCAGTTTATGCTAATGCTGGTCTGTGGATCAGTTGTCATGGACAGTGCTACTTGCGAAGGAATTTTGTCATTGATATTGGTTGTAGATGTTGGGGCAACAGTCAAAACGGGCGTTTCTGCTGCATGTACTGCATTTGGAAATAAAATAGATACCTGCATTAGCATGATAAACAAAGCCATCATTCTTTTAAAATAATTCCTCATGATTAAACCTCCATTTTAAATTTATTTTGTAATGCATAGAAAACTTTTGTTTTCTATGCATTACTGTAATTTATTAAGTTTAAGATTGTATAAAAAGCAGGTTAAATTAGCGTAAAATGAGAATTGTTTAATAAAAGATACGAAAGATATAGCTTTATTTCCAAATTAATTGAACCCATTCAGGGTGATCAATAAATGGATTTCTATTATGCTGCCATTTGTTGTATATTATATTGTTTCTTCTTATTTCAAAAGTATCTACAGGATCCTGTGCATGCCATTGAAGAAGTGTTGATAATTTACCGTGATATGGAGCATAGCCGTTATTAACAGAATTATTGAGTTCCAAATCAATTTCCCCACTGTCACCTTCATATCGGACAGTCATATAGAACAACATCCTTGCAACATCTCCCTTTACACTATCCCTGGGTTCCCATGAGTCATTATCGGTTTTACATTGGGTTGCTTCGGTATGGTAAATTCCACCATCGTCAAATTCTTTATTACCCCTGTCACTGTTTATAGAAACATCCTCCGGTCTTAAATGGTGAAGGTCGGTTCCAGGACCCATTTGTGTACCGAACTTTCCATGGGATTTAGCCCATACATGCTCCCTGTTCCAGTTGTCCACACTGGAGCCGTTTGTATATTTGCCTTGTGACCGGCCGGAGTATATTAAAATTACATTGGAACTGTTCTTTGGATCTTCGTCTGTTTCTCTAAGTGCATCCCACACATCGCTGTAGGATATTTCTGTATGATCGTCAATTATATCATGCAGTGCTTTTTTTAATTCGGTTCCACGTTTACCTACGGCATATTTATAATAATCATTGTAAGTGGATGAAGTCAATGGACTTGCTAATATTCCATCGTCAACGGCTTGTGCATCATTTGATGAAAATGGTACATTGGAGGTAAAAAGCAGAGCAAAAATTAGTAAAAGGCTTGTCAGTTTTAGGCTTTTTGAAAACATAGAATTCCTCCCATATTATTTAAGTGGACATAATGATAATATAAACAAATGTATTAATTTTATATTGGAATTACGTTACAAAAAGACAGGTTTTACATACTGCTGATCAAGACACCACTGCAGTAATTTATACCGTTTTTTACATCAATTTAATACTACCTTAACATTTTTATATAATAATATAATAACTGAATATATTTTTAGGGTGATAAAAATGTACTCAATAATTCTGATAAGCAATGATAACTTTGGCAATTCTTTGAAGAAGGAACTAAGAAAAAGAAAATTCAAGATGTTTTTTTCTTCAAAACCCAAGCCTGGCCTTGATAAGGCAAAAACAAAAAGACCCGATATACTTATTATCAATTATGTATTTAAGGGAAGCTTTATGCTATTTGACATGATTAAGGAGATAAGGTCTGATTCTACGCTTAAAAACTCATTAGTATTTATTTTGTCCGAAAATAAAGATGAATTCGATAAAGTTTTAGCAATAGAATTAGGTGCTGACGAATATATGGTAAAGCCTGTTGATATAAATCAAATATTGTTTAAATTGAAGTGCTTATTAAGATATAAAAAAAATATTTTACATTAAAGGAGCATTCCTAGATAGATGTTAAATATAATTGTTTGATGGGTATACACTTAATAAATTATATCTATTAAATCTTTTAATCTAGATATCATGTATTTTTACATGAAGCTAATATTAACTTAACAAAAGGAGTATAATATATAAATATAACTATAACTAACAAACTATAGAGAGGGAGGATTTGGTTATGGATAAGATGAAGAGAGCCTTAAGTAACAGTGAAATCAATTATACTGTAATGGACGATGAAGATTATGTATATGATGAAGATGATTTGGATTTTATCGTAGAAATTTTGGCATTTGATTAATAATTTTGAAACTAGTATTGTGCACGCAATTATGAATAGACCAGTTGCATAATGTCCTATTAAAAAATATTAGGGCCGATAGCAACTGGTGATAGGGGCGGTAATATTATAGAAATCCCTTCAAACCATTCTTTGTTTTTGACCATTCAAATGTTTTACAACTATTCCTTCAATTTTCGAATAATACTGATGAACTACCTTAACTTACACAAAATATAATTATTCAAAATTTAAGTGTTTCCGTTTAAAATAATTATCTTGCATATGTACACTCCATTTATTAATTACTAAAGCCTTACTTAATTATAATCTATAAGTATGGTTAATTATGTTACTTGTTATATCGAACTCACGTTAAATATATTCTTATTATAAACGGAAAGTTAACTTGACATTGTTAAAAAATGATGTTAACATGGAAATGTAAAGTTAACTTTCCGTTTGGGCGTTAAGGAGTTGTGGTATGAAAAACAGGTTAGAAGAAATTCGTAAGAAACGAGGGATAAGACAAGAAGAGTTGGCATCAGCATTAGAGGTATCGAGGCAAACCATTGGTTCTCTGGAAAATGGTAGATATAATCCCTCTATTATTTTAGCATTTAAGATTGCCATGTACTTTAATATGAGTATTGAGGAAATATTTATCTATGAGGGGGAAGAAAAAAATGAAAACTAAATGTATTAGAAGATATTTGGTATATTCACTGATAGGCTTTCTAATTCTGGCTGCAGGTGCTGTTTTAGGAAAACTCACAAAGGATACTCAAGGAATAATTGGGACCTTGCCATATATTTTAATTGGGGTCGGGTCTGGTGTTTTCGGACAAAATCTTGGTACTGTGTTTAATATTTATGCAATGAAAAAAGCCCCACAGGTTGCAAAGCAAAGAGAAATTGAAGAAATGGATGAGAGAAATATAGCAATAAACAACAAAGCCAAAGCTAAAGCGTATGATCTTATGGTTATGGTATTTGGAGCTTTGATGGTGGCATTTGCATTAAGTAAGGTTGATTGGGTTGTTGTTTTGGCAATTGTTATTGCGTACTTATTTGTGGTATTTTCAAACGTATATTTTATAAGCAGATACCAAAAAGAAATGTAAATAATGAGCGTAGGGACCAAAAAACAGCTTCTATGATATATTGATTTTTTCATAAAAGCTGTTTTTATAGACTTTTTCATAAACTCTTTATATAGGCAGCTGTATAATAAACTCTGTGCCTGATCCGGGCTTGCTGGTTACATTTATACTTCCGTTATACAGGTTTACAATGTGCTTTACTATGGATAATCCGAGTCCTGTACCACCCATGTTTCTGGATCTGCCCTTATCAACTCTATAAAACCTTTCGAAAATACGGGGAATATGTTCCTCGTCGATTCCAATTCCAGTGTCTTTAATTGTAAAAGTAATTGTACCTTCTTTTTTGATTGCTTTTATAGTTACAGTACCATTATCTTTGTTATATTTTATTGCATTGTCAACCAAGTTTATAAGCATTTGCTTAATCCTATTTTTATTAGCATCTATTGTTATATAATTTTCTATTTCAAAATGCAGCTTTATTCCTTTTTTTTCGGCAACACCTTCCAATATATCATATATTTCTTTAAAAGTGTCATTTATGTTATGGCAGGAGATGTCTGAGTCAGTCATAGTGTTTTCAATTTCTGAAAGCTGTAAAATATCATTTATTAGGTTTGATAACCTTTCTGATTCTATATCAATTATATCCAGAAACTTAACAGCAACTGTTTTATCATCAATAGCACCGCTTTTTAATGTTTCAATAAATCCCCTTATTGAGGTGAGCGGAGTTTTTAGTTCATGGGTTACATTAGATACAAACTCCGTCCTTATTTGCTCCAGCTTTTTGATGTTGGTTATATCATGTATTGATGCGATACCTCCAGAATTCGGTTGCTTCGTATTGTTTGAATTTATTGGGCTGGTATAGACCCTGTAAATTTTGTCTGTTTTTGGATCAACGATAACCTCATTCAAAAGGGGGGTGTTTTTATCAATACTTTCTTTAATAAGATTGTTTATCTTATTATCACCAATTAGCTCCATTAAATTCATTCCAATAATACCAGGTCCATATTTGATTCCGAATATCTGGCAGGATACCGTATTTATAAGCATTATTCTAAAATTGTTATCAACGGCTACAACACCGCTGATCATACTGTTTATTATGGAATCTATCTTGATATTTTTGTCGTTCATTTCGGCTAATGTGGATTCAAGTTTTTCAGCCATTAAGTTGAATGTATTTGAAAGTTCTTCTATCTCATTGTCACATATTATATTTGATCTTCGTGAAAAATTTCCTTCTGATATATCTTTTGTTACATCTATAAGCTCGTTTACCGGTTTTATGATCATATTGGAGAAACGAAATGCCAGTATTGTGGTCAAGAGGGTGCCTGCCAGGATGCCTATTCCTGTATATATCAGTATTATCTCATCAATGGTCTCAAGTTGAATCAAAGGTACTGAAACCCTTATTATTATTCCTTCAGAAGTCATAGGCACAGCTATATAAAGGAGGCTTATTTGCATGTCTTTACTGAATCGGATATCTTTGCCGATTTGTCCCTTTAATGCTTCCTTGACTTCCTTTCTATTGCTATGATTATCCATTGAAAGATAATTCATCTCCGATTCACCGATAACGATACCTCTTTTATCAATAAATGTTATTCTTAAGTAATTTTCATTTTCTTTAATTTTATTGGAATCATCCTTTGGATATAATATATCTGCATATTGTTGAGCAATTTTATTGTAGTCTATAGAAACACCTGACTTCTTGTTTTCCGATAACTGAAATTGTATAAGCCGTGCTGTACTTATAAGTTTTTCTTCTAATTCATATTTATAGTATTTTTGTGAAATTTCAGATATTAGAAGTCCTGTTATAAAGACACCAATAACAGTTAGTACTAAATAGTACAGAAATATTTTTTGTTTCATTTACCAGATGCTCCTTTATCATTAAATCGATAACCGATACCACGTATGGTTTCTATGAAGACAGGGGTGCTGTCATCATCTTCAATCTTTTGCCTGAGATATCGAATATGAACGTCAACAGTCCTGGTTTCGCCATAGTAATCAAAGCCCCAAACTTTTTCCAGTAATGTTTCTCTTGAAAGAACTTTGCCTTTATTGGAAATTAAAAGCTTTAACAGTTCAAACTCTTTAAGGGGAAGGTCAAGTAATTTATCATCCTTGTAAACCTCACGGCGTGTGCAATCTAAGGATATATTTCCAAACTGTATGACTTCAGGATTGCTTTCTGTAGAAATATGAACTCTTCTGAATAATGCCTTTACTCTAGCTACCAGTTCTCTAACGCTAAATGGCTTGGTAACATAATCATCTGCTCCAAGCTCAAGGCCTAAAACCTTGTCAAATTCATCACTTTTTGCAGTAAGGATTATTACAGGTATTGCTTTAGTGCGTGGGTTTTGACGCAATAGTCTGCAAACCTCCAGACCATCTACTCCAGGAAGCATAATGTCGAGTATAAATAAGTTGGGAACATTGCTTTTGCATTCTTCCAGTAGTTGTTCTCCCGTATCAAATGTGATCACTTTATAGCCATTGGCCTCCAGATTGTATTTAATTAGCTGCTGTATGTTGGCTTCGTCTTCAACGGCAAAGATTAGTTGTTTTGTCATATTTGTGCATGCCTCCGGATAATATTGAATAAGTTGGTAATAATTAAAATATAACCTACCCTATAATTTGGCTCATGTCATGACTTAACTCGTCAACACCTGCCTAAAATATGAAGTATTATTTTTGTTATTCAGTAAGTCTACTATATCAAATTGTTAATAAAGATTCAAATATTCTGTTATATATCTCTACATGTTGCAAGTACCATGTACTCTACACTGTAGGAACATGTTATATGCCATAGTCATAATATAAAAAAGGCATTGTTAGCTGGATGTGAATATAATATATGAACAGGGATTTAATTATATTACCATATAACAGGGATAAGGCGGTTCAATATGCTCATAAGTGGGCATATTCGAGAAATCCAAGATACTTGAATTTTGAAAATCTTGGGGGAGATTGTACAAATTTTGCCTCACAGGTGATATATAGCGGAAGCAGGGTTATGAATTATAAGCCGGTGTATGGATGGTATTACACAAGCTCATATGATAGGACTCCTTCGTGGACAGGGGTAAATTACTTATATAACTTTCTAGTCAAGCGAGATGGTGGGCCAGGACCTTTTGCCCAGGAGGTTGATATGAAAGATGCAAGACTGGGCGACATTGTACAGCTCTCATTTTCGGGTGGAGACATGTTTAATCATTCACCTGTAATAGTGCAAATAAAAAATCCTGTATCATACAATAATATACTGGTAGCAGCACATACTGATGATCAGGATAATTATCCTTTAACAGGTTATGAGTGGGTAAAGATAAGGTTCCTGCATATTATGGGCGTTAAGCAATACAGATGAAAAGTGATAATAAGATCAGGGCACATTTAGACCTATAGGCTGGCAGCTATCATCAGTGATTTCGCTTGCCAGCCTCAGGTCAAGCAGGAGAACTGCTTTTTCGCCAAGCTTGGCTACCCCCGTAATATATCTCCTATTAAGAGATTTGATGGTCTCTGGAGGGTTTTCGATATCTTTGTCATCAATCCATATAATTTCGTTTACTACATCAATTATAAATCCCACTGCGAGACTATCGGAATTTAGTATGACAATTTTTGTATGCTCATCACTTTCTTTTGCAGCTAGGTTGAATTTTTTTCTTAAGTTTAAAATGGTATAGATTTTACCTCTGAGGTTAATAAGACCCTGAACAAAACTAGGAGTATTAGGTATCTTAAATATTTCCATTGGAGCAATTATTTCCTTAACTTGGTCGATGTTAATACCAAACATTTCATCATCTACTTTGAAAATTACTATTTGTTGGTTAGCCATGTCATTACCTCCTGTAAAATGGCTTAGGTGATTCCCAAAAAATAACTGGTCAACTGGAGATTTCAAAAATATTGATTTTACTACTTCTCAACATTAAAAATTGACCAAGGAAATTTTTGAAATCTCCTTATTTATATATATATCGGAAATCCGGTATGAATTGTTTATACAAATATAGAGTGATATTGACTCGAATAAATTGGCCTGACTTTTGTCGAAAAAGAAAAAACTCCACATTTTTGTGAAGTTTGATTTCTTAAATATTTATGAAGTTAATATTCATTAATTATGATCTGTAACTTCCGTTTATTTTTACGTAATCATATGAGAAATCACAAGTCCACATTCTATCTGAATATTGTCCTTTTTTTAGATTTATAGCAATTTTTATTTCTTTTTCCTTCAGTATTTTTTTTGCTGCAGCTTCGTCAAAATCCAATGCACAGCCATTCCTGCATACCATTAAGCTGCCTATAGAAATGTCTACAAGGTTAGGGTCGAAATCTGCACCTGAATAACCAACTGCTGTCAATATTCTTCCCCAGTTTGCATCTTCTCCAAAAATTGCTGTTTTTACAAGAGGTGATTTGGCAACTGAACATACTGCGTTATAGGCATCAACTTCAGATGAAGCACCGTTTACAGCTATTTCTACCAATTTTGTTGCACCTTCTCCATCCTTGGCAATCTCTCTTGCAAGGAATGTGCAAACATATTCAACTCCTTTTTTAAAGGCTTCAAAATCAACACTTTCTTTTACAATTCCTGAGTTATTAGCTTCACCATTGGCAAAAGCCACAACCATATCACAAACGCTGGTATCTCCGTCAACAGACACCCTGTTGAAGGTTTTTTTCACTGCCTCCTTTAAAGCTTTATCGAGAAGACCGCGAGATATATTTGCATCAGTGGTAATAACTCCTATCATTGTAGCCATATTGGGATGAATCATTCCCGATCCCTTTGCCATTCCGCCTATTATAACCTTTGCGTCCTGTATTTCAATTTCTACAGCTATTTCTTTTGGCCTTAAATCTGTAGTCATAATTGCTTCTTCAGCATCATGACCTCCGTTTTCCGAAAGCCTTTGTACTGCTAAACGAATACCTGAACGAACCGATGGCATATTTAGAGGAACACCTATTACACCGGTTGAACCTATAAGAATTTCTTCGGGCTCGCACTGCAGAAGGTTTGCAGTAAGTCCGGCCATCTCAACGGCATCCTTATATCCTTGTTCGCCAATACAAGCATTGGCATTGCCGCTATTTATGACAAGGGCTCTGGAATAACCGCTTTTTATATGTTCCATAGTGACCTGGAGGGAATGTCCTTTTACCTTATTTGTTGTAAAAACACCTGCAGCAACTGCAGTATCTATTGAGGAAATAATTGCGATGTCTTTTTTGCCGTTTTTCTTTATTCCACAAGCTTCTCCGGCAGCTAAAAATCCTTTGGGGGAAGTAATCCCGCCTTCAAAAATAGTATTCAATATGTTCACCTCAAGTTATATTTGTTTTGAATATTTAAATTATACAGTATGTGCTATTTTTATTCAATAAAATTAGGGTTGTTTTTATGTTAAATCCTAAATTTAGGGAAAACAAAAAAGATGATATCCTCTATTGTTTGTATAAGAGGATATCATCACTTATGGCTGCGATAACTCAGTTCAAAGGAGTATAAGAGCTGAAGCTGTCGCTTGCCATTTCACTAAGGAGTCTTTTTATGATCGATGTAAGTATGTAATTATCTTCAATTAATCTATTGATGTCAATTTCTGTTTCAGGTATTATTTCCCGGGAAAAAATGTTGTCATATGTCATAGTATTATGACCGGATTCTTGATGCATATGGCTATATGCAGTTTTCGTCACACTTGGGTTACTATTTGCCTTTAACATATTATTTCTGTTATTTTTAGCTTTATCCCTATTTAAAGAGTACATGTCATTATTTTTTACTTGCTCAAGCCATATCATGCTTATAATATATTCAGGATAGTTATCATCCGCTAGAGCAGGTAAATTACTGTCATATTTCATATAACCCGATTGTATCAAATGATAAAGGGCATCTGCTATTTCCTTGGCTTTGGCTATTTTTCTTATTGATTTTACCGATTCATCATTTTCCTTTATAAAAAGGTTTTCTTTTATTACTTTTTCGATCAACAGGGCTATGTCATCATCAAACAGCCTGTATCTCATTTTGTAATTTTTAAGTTTCAGGCTGAATGTTGAATTATTTACACCTATTACTTTTGCAGCAAAGGATTTTTTTATATTCAATGTATCTAATACTGTTGCAAGAATCTGCCTGTCCATAAGTAAACCTCCTTTAAATCCCCTTATATGAATTTTGACATTTTAATCAAAGTAAAATAAAATATTTGTATAAATTTGTTGATTGCTTGAGAAAAGGAAAAAATAACACTTTTCTTCTTTATAACAATAAAATACTACTTTTTTTAAAGAGGTAAAATAGGAAATTAAACACGAGGAAATTACCGAAGTTTTTACCGAAGTTGTTGAGGTTGCAAAATACTTGTGATTTTGTTAATAAGGCTAATGGGTGGTTTATATGAATGTTTTTGGAAAAATTTTAGCTAATATGATAGAGGCATTGTTCTATAGCGGTGCTGAATTTACCAGAAAGCTTATGATAAGTCAGGATACTCTTGATAATTGGAAAAAAGGAAAGTACATGCCTAGTGATGGTTTCAGTTCTAAAAGGTGTACCATCAGTGAAGTTATTAAACATATAAACGATAGGTATTTCAAGCTTCTTGAAAATGGAACAGTAAAATCGGATGTTATACTTGACATTATGATTAAATCCGGTTTGCCTCAGCAGGCGAAGGATAAACTTTACGAATACGTTGATAGTGTCGATTTTCCAGGCAGAATCATTAAGGCTTCCTATGAATATGAGAAGATCAGAAGTGAAGATGATTTTACTGTTACAATGGAATTTGATTCTTCCATATACCCTTACCTTGAAAGAAAAATAATCGACGGCAAGGAAACAAATGTTAAGGATTATGTGGAAAAAATAATGATTGACAAGAAGAGCTTTATAATAGGCAGAAAGAATAAGGGTGCTGATTATGTGTGCAGGAATAATTTCGTAAGTAAAAGCCATGCAGAGATAATATCCAGAGAAGGCCGGTATTTTTTGAAGGATCTTGGATCTACCAATGGTACTTTTGTAAATGGTATGAGGGTTGATAAACTTATTGATATTGAAATAAATAATAATGATAGAATAAAGTTTGCTGACTGGGAATATATATTTGTTATTCCAGAGCATTAAATATATAGGCTTACATGCTTGATATTTTCCATATCACATAGCCTTTTTTGTCAGTAACAAAAATATTTCCCTGTTTGTCAATGGCAAAATCGCTGGGATCCTTAAATAATGCATAATAACCAGGATAGGTATTATGTTGGGAGATTCCTGTGTTATTATTCTGGGGGACTTTACCGGGCTGCCCGGCGATAGATTCCACATCTGATATATCTCCATTACTGTCAAGGGAAATTCTTCTTAATACATTCTTGTCGAGAATATATAGATTATTGCCCACAGCCTTTATTCTTTTCGGAGCAAAAAATCTGCAGTTTATTCCATCGACAAATTGCTGCTCCTTTTCGTTGCCGGCAAACAACATGAAATTCTGTGAGGTTTTGTCCAATTTGTATATGGAATAGTTCTCTTTGGAGCTGATGAATAAGTTGTCATATACATCAAGTGTAATGCTGTCAATAAATCCAGGCAGTTCCTTGAGTATTTTATGTTCCTTTGTTTTGGTATTTAAATATACCAAAGATGTAACTTCTTCATCAGTGCTTATGAATTCGTGCTCAAGAAGATAAATATTATCATGGCTGTCAAAGGCAAAATCCTCAATGACCTTTAATGTGCCGCTGTTTTTGTAAATAAAATCGGTAATTCCATTCTTATAGCTGCATATTCCGTAGATCATTTCCTGATTTTCATTTTCATAAGGCTCAAATGAAAAATAGATAGTACCATTGGAAGATATCCTGGCAATTTCTGCATTGGTTTCCAAATCAATAGTTTTTACGGTGTTTTTATTAATAAGCCTTAATTTTCTCTGATCGGTAACTAACAGATCACCGTTTGGTATGAAAGATATACTGCAGGGATCTGATATAATTGCATTTTTCAAATCACCATCGGGTATATCACCGTTAATATCGGTATGGTTGCCGTTTCCGGCGAAGGAAGAAACCTGGTAGTTCCTTAAATATTTCAGGTTTATGTCCACATGTTTGACTTCATCAGCAGCCTTGTTGACAAGAACTGTCATTTTTAATCTTTTGTCTTCATAAAAACCCTCCAGGTCAGCAGTTCCTTCTCCCGTAGCATATACACGGTCGTTCTTTACCACCGCAACATCCTGATTTGAAGATTTCCATTTGATCTCATTACTTCTGACGGGTGCTGTAGAGCCGTCTGTGTATTTCTTTTTAACCTTAATGGGTCTTTCCTGTTTTTGAGAAAGAGCAAGAACCTCGGGAGAAATATCCAGCACAGCTGATTTTTCCTTTGAAATTGCCGATATACCTAAATAGACCATTGACAGCGATATTATAGACATTAAAATGCTGGCAGAAATAATTAATCTATTTCGTATCCTGAGCTCAAAACTATTAATTTTTAAGAGCTTAATATTGTTTAAATCTTTTTTTAGCTCATCAATACTCTGATACCTTTCTGAAAGGTTTTTCTTTATGCATTTTAGAATTATGTAATCCATCTGGGGGGATATATTTTTGTCATATTCCAATAGGCTTGTTTCCTCGAATTTAGGAAGTGCACCTGTCAGTAAATGGTGCAGGGTTACTCCAAGACTGTAAATATCAGTCCTGTTGTCGGTTGCACCTTCGGCAGTCAATTGTTCTGGTGCTGCATAATATGGGGTTCCGGCAATTATTGTATCTTTGGTGTTTTGCCCCTTATATTCCCTTGCAATTCCAAAATCTACTATAACTGCCTTATTGTCCGTTGTAATTATTATATTTTGAGGCTTCATATCGCGATAAATTATTGGAAATGGCTTCATGCTGTGCAGGTAGGAAAGGGCATCACAAAGCTGCTTGGCCCATTCGATTACTGTTTCTTCATCAAAACTTTCCGCATCTTTAAGCAATTTATCAAGGGGTGTTCCTTCAATATAGCTTTCTACCATGTAAAATCCACTGTCATCCTCTATGACATCAATGATTTTGGGAAGGCTTACATGATTGAGCTTTTTTAGGATATCTATTTCTGCAAGGAGCTTGATTTTAGTGTGCTTTTTGTAAATGTACTTAACTGCCCATAGGTTGCCGAGTTCTATATTTCTACACAAGTAAACCTTGCCTGTTGCACCCTGACCGAGGAGTTTTTCAATTTTATATTTGCCCTTCAGTATTTCGCCTATATCAACCATTGTAATCTCCTATTCGTCTTTGGAACCGTCAATATCCATAGTAAAATCGTCCTCATCGAAGGCGGTGCTTTGATCCATTTCAAATGATTGGGGTCCGTTTTTAGGCTTTGCGATATGATTGTCAACACTTGGCTTGTTGGTTCTTATGTAGAAGTAAATCAGTACTGCATTTAATATGAGCGTACCAATACCTATAGATATATAAACATAATGTATGCCCAAAAAAGAACACCTCCATTTACAAAAAACTCATTATATATTAATTTATTTTATCAGCAAATGTATGCATTTATCAATATGTATAAATGCTTTATACAAACATCCTACAAAACATATACAAAAGTTTTTGGTTTATAATAAAATTAGTTAAAGATAGAGAGTATGGGTTTAATTTTATTTTATTAAAGGTGCTTGATATTAAAAGTGGAAAATTAATTGAATTATTGTCACTTTTAATAAAATAACACTTTTAATTGCATAGGGGAGTATTATATATATCAATCATTCATTAGCATCTAACTATTTGGAAAACCTTCACTAGGGAGTACCCCTTGTTAACGGTTGTGGTATAAAGTTTCTTATATTAGATTTTTGGGGAGACACTTTTAGAGAAAATTATGAATTATCACAAATTTAGTGCCTTAGTGGAGGTTTGACAAATAGTTAGTTATCAGTTGGGAAAATTAAATTTTGAAGCAGCAAAAAGTGCCTTGACAGTCTAGGGTGATTGTTATATCATTATTTAATAGCATAATGATAAAAACAATGATTAAGAGGAGTAGTCGGTATAAGCCCTAAGAGAGGAAAGGTCAGCGGCTGAAAGCCTTACCGGGATAGGATCGATGAAGGTAGCTTATGAGTTTAGTAATCGAAATTGGTTTGTATCTTTAGTAGGTTATTACGGCAGCGGACCGTTACTTCGCGAAAGAGCCCTTGTTGGGAATTATGGTGGTACCGCGGAAATATGCCTTTCGTCCATTTGTTTGGATGAAGGGCTTTTATTATATTTAATAATTTTAAAGCTCATAAGGGGAAGTAAGTTCTTTAAACATTTTGTAGGAGATGATTGGTTGAATTATATTGATATTGTAGCAATTTTTTTTATCGCAATGGGAGCGATAACCACTTTTGGTGCTAAAGCCATTGTAAAGAAATTAGAACTCAATAACCGAATGACTTGCGATTTTGAAAATGAAATGAGCGAGGAAGAGCTGGAAGAATATTTGTTTAATAAAGCAGTTGTAAGGTGCAAGATGTTAGGGATGATTATTGCGTTACCTGGGTTTATAATGTTTTTGGCAATCTCAAGAGGGTGACAAAAAACTATTTGGGAATTCCAGAAGCAATAAAAATTTAAGAAAAGAAAAATAAGAATCAATAAATAAGAGAGGCAGGTCGAATAGTATGGAAGAAAATAAGAACCTTGAAAAAACATATGACCCAAAGCAGGTTGAAGAAAGACTTTATAAAAAGTGGATGGATAATGACTATTTTCATGCAGTAATAGATAAAGAAAAAGATCCTTACACCATTGTTATACCTCCGCCTAACATTACCGGTCAGCTTCATATGGGTCATGCTCTTGACAACACCCTTCAGGATATACTTATAAGGTGGAAGAGGATGCAGGGTTACAGCACATTGTGGCTTCCCGGCACAGACCATGCAAGTATAGCTACCGAGGCTAAAATTGTTGAGGCTATGGCTAAAGAAGGAATTACAAAGGAAGCTATTGGCCGTGAGAAGTTTTTGGAAAGAGCATGGGAATGGAAAAAACTCTATGGAGGCAGGATTGTTGAACAGCTTAAAAAACTCGGCAGCTCCTGTGACTGGAAAAGAGAAAGATTCACAATGGATGAGGGCCTTTCAGAGGCGGTTAAGGAAGTATTCATAAGGCTTTATAACAAGAAGCTTATTTACAGGGGTGAAAGGATTATAAACTGGTGCCCTAAGTGTAATACCTCAATTTCTGATGCAGAGGTTGAGTATGAGGAAAAGGAAGGAAGCTTCTGGCATATTAAATATCCTGTTAAAGATTCCAATGAGTTTATAGTTGTTGCAACAACAAGACCAGAGACAATGCTGGGAGATACTGCTGTAGCAGTTAATCCTGATGATGAAAGGTATAAGCACCTTTTGGGTAAAATGGTTATCCTGCCCCTTGTTAACAGGGAAATACCCATTATTGCCGACAGTTATGTTGATAAGGATTTCGGAACAGGTGCGGTTAAGATAACTCCAGCTCATGATCCTAATGACTTTGAGGTTGGATTAAGACATAATCTTCCACAGATAAAGGTTATGAACGATGATGCAACCATGAATGAAAATGCAAGACAATACCAGGGAATGGATAGATATGAAGCAAGAAAGCAGATGATTGAAGATCTTAGGAATATGGACTTGCTTCTTAAGATACAGCCTCATAATCACAATGTTGGAACATGCTACAGATGCAGCACTGTTATTGAACCTATGATATCAAAACAGTGGTTTGTTCATATGAAGCCTTTGGCTGAACCTGCTATAGAAACAGTTAAAAACGGCACAATCAAGTTTGTACCTGAGAGATTTGCCAAAATATATTTTAACTGGATGGAAAACATCCAGGATTGGTGTATTTCAAGACAGCTGTGGTGGGGGCATAGAATTCCCGCTTATTACTGTAAAAAATGCGGAAAGGTAATAGTTGCAGCGGATATGCCCGATGTATGTCCTGACTGTGGCGGTACAGAATTCCTGCAGGATCCCGACACTCTCGATACATGGTTCAGCTCTGCATTATGGCCTTTCTCAACATTAGGATGGCCTGAAAATACAGAGGAACTGGCATACTTCTATCCAACGAGTGTACTTGTTACAGGCTATGATATAATATTCTTCTGGGTTGCAAGAATGATATTCTCCGGTCTGGAACAAATGGGAAAAGAGCCTTTCAAATATGTATTTATCCATGGAATAGTTAGGGATGAGCAAGGCCGTAAGATGAGCAAATCATTAGGTAATGGTATTGATCCTTTAGAGGTAATAGATAAATACGGTACTGATTCATTGAGGTTTGCACTTACCATAGGTGTATCACCGGGAAGTGATTTAAGGTTCTCGGATAAAAAGGTTGAGTCCAGCAGAAACTTCACAAATAAGGTATGGAATGCATCAAGATTTGTTCTTATGAATTTTGATGAAAATATTGATTTCTCCAAAGTAAAAGAAGGGAGATTTACAGTTGCCGACAAGTGGATACTTACAAGAATTAACAACCTTTCTAAAGAAATTACAGAAAATATGGAAAGGTTTGAAGCGGGAATTGCCCTTCAAAAGGTTTATGAGTTTATATGGGAAGAATTCTGTGACTGGTATATTGAGTTGGTTAAACCAAGGCTATACGATAAGGAACACGAATCCAGGCTTGAAGCCCAGTATGTTTTAAATTACACCTTGGGCAATGCATTAAAGCTGCTTCATCCATTTATGCCGTTTATAACTGAAGAGATATACTGCCACCTTATCAATGATGATGAGAGCATAATGGTATCAAAATGGCCGGAATATATTGAAAAATATAACTATTCGGAAGACGAAGCTAAAATGCAGCTTATTATGGAAGCTGTACGCAGTGTAAGAAATATCAGGGCAGAAATGAATGTTCCGCCATCAAGAAAGGCTAAAATAATCTTCGTAGCTTCAGGGGTTAAAGAAGTGAAGATACTTGAAGAAGGAAAAATGTACTTTGAGAAGTTGGCAAGTGCATCAGATGTTGTGGTTCAGCAGGATAAAAACGGTATTTCTGAAGATGCTGTATCTTCAGTCATTGCCGGGGCAGAAATATTTATTCCTCTAGATGCCCTTGTAGATATTGAAAAGGAAATTGAAAGGCTTGAAAAGGAAAAAATAAACCTTGAGAAAGAATTGGAAAGAGTTAAAGGAAAGCTTTCAAATCAAGGCTTTGTGGCTAAGGCACCTGAAAAGGTTATAGAAGAAGAAAAGTCCAAGCTAATGAAATATCAAGAAATGTACGATAAAGTTGTTGAGAGAATTAAGGGATTGAGTAATGGCTAAGAAATAACAACCTCTAGGATACAAAGTTATTTCTAAGGCATTACTAAATAAAAAACAGCAGTATTTTGATTTACTGCAAAATAAATTTACTGTTAAAACACTTTAAACATTGTTATAACCAACTGCCATATTACCGGCTTTTAGCCATATGAGCAGTTGGAACGAATTGAGGTTTAAAGTGTTTTATCTATAATTACTTTTTATCTATGCAAAATGTTTGGAGGAGCTAATATATGCTAAGGAAATTGAGCGAGCTGGTTTTAAAATTCAGATGGGTGTTCATAGTATTTTGGATTGTATTTGTGATAGCTGTACAACTTTTTGCACCTTCTCTTTCCAAAGTTGCAAGCAGCAATCAGGAGAGCTTTTTACCTGAAAATAGCGATCCTATTAAGGCCAATAAACTTTATAATGAATTATTTCCTGATGAGGGAGGTAAATGCAGCCTTACCCTTATATTTGAAAATAAAAAGGGGTTATCGGATCAGGATAAGAAGTATATGTTAAGCCTTGAGGATTATTTTAAAAAGAATGAAAAAGAATATAAGATATCAGACATAGTATCTCCTGCATCTAAAAAAGAGTATGAAAGCATTATGTACAGCAAGGATAAAATGGCAGCATTAATGATCATAAACCTTGATGTTAAAATGTATACTGAAGAGTCAAATGAGCTTATCGTATCTATAAGGGATGGGCTTAAAAAAAGTGGAGATCAAAATATTAAGGATATGCCCGTCCGTTCAAATGAGCTTTCGGTTAGTGTAACAGGTGATGCTGCAATTGTGCAGGAAGAACACCAGATCGTCAATAAGAGCATGGAAATTACAGCTATGATTACCATAGTGCTCCTTATTGTGGTGCTTTTGCTCATATATAGATCACCCATTGCCCATTGGTTCCCTTGGTGACTATTGGAATTTCGTTCCTTATATCCAGAGGGGTTGTAGCATGGTTGGCAGATTTAGGCCTTAATGTATCATCCTTTACCGAGACGTTCCTCATCGCTGTCCTGTTTGGTGCAGGAACAGATTATTGCCTCCTCATAATTTCAAGATTCAGAGAAGAAATATCCCAGGGAAAAGATAAGGTGGAAGCTTTAAAATGCTCAATTCCCAGTACAGGAGAAGCTATAATTTCCAGTGCAGGTACCGTAATAATAGGATTTTCAATGATGTTCTTTGCTAATTTTGGGCTTTACAAGACAACAGGTCCTAGTGTGGCAATAGGGGTTGCAATAACATTGCTTGCGGTAATGACTTTGACCCCCTCCATCGTTTCAGTCCTTGGCGAGAGAATATTCTGGCCAGCACATCCTTCTAGAGTACATGAAATTAAAAAGCAAAGCACGTTCTGGCACAAGCTTTCAATTTTGGTTACTGGAAAGCCGGGCAGGTTTATTGTAGTATGCCTCATTGTATTTATTCCATTTATTGTTTCAGTAAAATATTTGGACCGTTCTTTTGATCAGCTAAATGAACTACCTGCTTCTGCGGATTGCGTCAAGGGTTTCAAAGTTATGAGTGAACATTTTGGGCAGGGGGATATACTTCCTGTAAAAGTGGTGATCAAGTCTGATAAAGACATATGGGATAATCGGTCGCTGCAGGTAGTTGAGCAGATCTCCGATAACTTATCAAAGATAGACAATGTAGCTAAGGTTCGTTCCGCTACAAGACCGGATGGGAATAAGAGGAATGAGCTTACTGTATCATACTTCTTAAACAGCGTGTCAAAGGAAATGGATAATTCCCAGAAGTCGGATGATACAAAGAATAGTCTTGGAAAGCTGGAAGAGCTGGGTAAAATGGCAGATGATATGTCTGGAAAAGGTGACTTTGGCAAGCTGGTTGATGCCACTGGGCAAACTATACAGGGTATATCCCATGTTAATGACGGGCTTGAGAGCCTGGGAGAAGGTACCAATGGTGCTGTGAACGGACTTACAGGTATAAGCGGAGGACTTGTAAAACTAACTTCAGGGGTAGATAATACAGTTCAGGGGATAGAAAAGGTAAATGCCGCACTGGGAAACGCAGCAAAAAGCCTTGAAGGAATGGCTAAGGATAAACCAGAAATTATACAGGATATAAACTATCAGACTGCTTTGGGTACTGTTAAGGGTGTATCAGATAACATGGGGAAAATATCAGTTGGGCTTAAGGATATCAAAAAGGGTATGTCAGCTTCAAGTGCTGGTATATCATCTGCAAAAGATGGGCTTTCAAAGGTAAGTGAGGGCTTAAATAAATCATCGTCGGCACTCAATCAGGTTCAGGTTGCTTTAGAACAAATAAAAGATGGACAGAAGCTGGCACAGGACGAGATAACTAATGCCATGAACAGCTTGAAGGATGCGTTTTCAAGTTTAAGCAACAGCAAGGTTGACCTTAATAAGCTAACACAAGGCCTCGATAAAATAAAGCTTTACGCTGATGAATATTATGCGGCACACAAGGATAGCGACAGCACATTCTTCATACCTGCCAATGCAGAAGAAATAGATCCTGCATTCAAGGATTTAAAAAATGCTATGAATCAATATATTTCGGAAGATTCAAAGGGTATGGTAATTGATGTTGTACTGTCTATTCCGCCGTATAAAATAGAAGCGTTGGATACATCAAAGGTTATAAAAAGGGTAGCGGAAGAGACCTTGAAAAAATCATATCTCGATGGTTCCGAAATGCATGTAGGAGGAATATCAGCAACTTTTGACCATGTAAGAGATATTACTGCGGACGATTTTGTAAAACTTATGTTATTTGTGTTGATTGGAATATTTGTAGTTCTTTGCCTGCTTTTAAGAAGCGTAATTGCACCTATATATTTGCTTCTTACAATTGTTATAAGTTATGCAACAACAATGGGCGTAAGTTATGTTGTATTTCAGCTGATTATGGGGTATGAGGGCCTAAGTTGGTCCACTACATTTTTTGCTTTCTGTCTGCTTGTTGCTCTCGGTGTAGATTATAACATATTCTTGATATCAAGGGTAAAGGAGGAATATAAGCCTGGAGATGTGACAGGAGGAGTAGCAAGAGCACTGGCTTCTACGGGTGGAATAATTACCTCCTGCGGAATTATTATGGCAGGTACCTTTGGAGCACTTCTGGCTTCCCCTATAAAGCCTTTGTTTGAAATAGGTTTTGCCGCGGTAATAGGCCTTCTAATGGACACATTTATAGTAAGGACCTTGTTTGTGCCTGCAATAGCTGTTAAGGTAGGAGAGCTTAATTGGTGGCCAGGAAGAAAGGTAAAGATACTGCCTAGAGATGAATAAATGGAATAGTTATATACAGTGAGCGGAATCGCCGAAAAAGGGCTATTCCAGGCGAACTGATATATAACTTTCCATTGATTCGTCTAATGAATCAAATAAATGGAAAAATGAAATTTTATAAGTTGCACTTGCAATAATAATTGGTGTGTGTTAATATTTAGCTTAAGAAATTAAAAATTTATATACTACCTTGTAAGTAGTTGTTAAATAGCGTAGAAGCTTTTCTTGATACAGATTTATTCTGTTGAAAGGGAAGCTTTTTATTTTAGGTTTTGTTGGTATTTTGAATATTCTATTTATAAAATTGCAAAGAGGGTGTTTTTTTATGTTGAGCCAATCAGATCAAAAAGTATGTTATGCTGATGAAAAGCTGAGCACATGGTTTGAGGAATTATCGCTTCCTGTAGCACCGCTGTGTAATATGATGTGCAATTATTGTACAAAAGAAAAAGATTGTATTAATAATGGAAACAATCCTGCACATCTAAGCAGAGCAATGACTCCGAGACAGGCAGTTAACTGGGCCTATGCTTCAGCGAAGAGAAACAGCAGGATAAAAACAATAAGGATTTCCGGGCCGGGAGAGCCGCTTTATAACAGTCAGACATTTGAAGTGCTAAAGAGGCTTAACTCCTGCATGCCTGATTATATATACGGTATAAGCACTAATGGTTTGCTTCTTGATGAATTGGTTAAAGAGCTGAAAGAGTTAAATGTACAGAAGGTGAATGTTTCCTTGAATGCTGTATCAAATTTAGCTTTGATGAAGCTTTACTCGAGAATTATAGTTAATAATGAGATTATAGTAAATTCTGAAGCTATGGCAACAAGAATAATAGAAAGCCAGTTTAATGGAATGAAAAAATGTATGGACAGTGATATGTCTGTTAAGGTAAATACCATATACTTTCCTGGAATAAATGACAGGGAATTGCTTAGTGTAGCATCACGGTGTAAGGAATTAGGCGTGAAATCCATGTGCCTTATTATCTTTAATCCTAGAGGAAAGTTCAAGGGGTTGAGAATACCGAATCCCACAGAGATTGCATTTATGAGGGAAGAACTGAAAAAAATCATAAAGAGGGTAGAGGTAAAGAGCTTTGTTTGATGAAATATATATAGATACCGAACTAATATATAACTTTACAGTTCGGTATCTATAATCCGTATGGATCGTACTAATCTGCCTCATGTCTAGGAAGTTATGGTGTATTTACACCACAATCTCTCACGACAACGATCAAGGTTGCAAAATCGCAAGCGGTTTTGTTCTTAATAGTCCAATGAAGTACAGTTAAAATGTTTTGCTATTATGATAACATCCGCCATATTTATGGAGTTATCCATATTGAAATCGCATTCAACACTGTAACCTTCATTACCTGAAACGGTATTAAAGCGTGTTGCCATCTTAACTATATCTGCCATGTTTATTGAGCCGTCCTGTTTGCCGTTAATATTAAGGTCACCTGCGAAAATGCTAATTGGTGATTGTGCCGTACTTACAGAAATATTTCCTTCAGATGGAGTTAATGGTATTTCTCTTGCCAAATATCCAGGCTTACTTATTTTTAGTTTGCTTGCGATATTTAAAGATGTGGTTACTATTTCGAAATACCCTCTATCGTCAGTGTGTGTGAAGAATTGTGCGTCGGGAATCTCAACTTTAAAACCGTTTATAGCTCTTGGATCTATTTTACCCGTAATAAAATCAGGCTTTATATACCCGGAAATGGCATTGCCATTATTTATATATACTGTTGTTTCACAAGGGATAAAGGGGAGTGGAAAACCATCAATATAATATTTCATTTTATACTCATCTGGATCATTTGGAAATATTACTTCACAGTCGTTAGGGGTAAAATAATACTTATGACTAGTATTTCCGTTATCTAGCTCAATTACGTTATTAATAAGGTTTGGCTGAATGTCTAAAGGATTTCCGAAACTATCAAAGACTAATATATTATAAATATCATATAATCCGACAAACATCTTTTCGCCGGGTTTATATATATTCTTGTCCAAATTGAATTTTGCCTGGAAATTTGTATCTGCCTTAATAACAAGATTTTGCTCCATGATAGCTGGTGTACGCTTTTTATAATGAATTTTCTGCTCCCCGCCGTACTCAGCAAATGCCAGGTACATCTCATAACCATAGTTTTTTGTTTTTAAAAAGTAAACATCTCTTGCAGTTTCTGTAGAAGAATAAGCTATATCCATGTCTGATCTTCCAGCAGACTTTACGTACAGTCTATAAGTATATGAAAGCATTTTGTTTGATGATGTATTGTTTATTTCAAAGCTCATTTTTGTAAAATCTTTTGGAGTGAAATTTAAAACGCTGTTGCTTTTGGAAATTTGGAAATCCGGTATTGCAGCTTTATAGATGTTGCCAGACGCATCAATCATATTAAGCTTAAGTGTGTATGAGCCTTCAGGTAAAAAACAAATATTTTGGCCTGGTAACTCTGAATTATAGGGTATATCTGTTAAATTACCCACTTCGTCAAAGTCTGAAGTAGGGTTGACTAATAGGCTTAATGACTTGACCCTTACATCTTGCCCCAACTTTGAAGTATCGATTGTAAATGGTATTAGATTATCTTCCTTTGACAGGGAAATTGTTTTATTAAGATCAGATTGTGTCAGAGTATACTTATAGAGTGAGTTTCCAGTTGTGAGCCAGACAGTAAAATATTTTTTATCTTTGCCACCAAAAACATTCCCAACTGTATAAAGAATATCATCTCCAATTTTCTCTTCTATTGCAGGTATGTTTTCCCAATAGAAGGAATCAGTACCGTATTGATTATAACTAACTTTAACAGCTTGTATATTCTGTGGGCAGTTTTTTAAAAGAAAACTAACTTTATTTTCACCAAAAATATCGGATGGAATGGGCGAACCTATGTATATTTTCTTATTCTCTAAAGTAATTTCAAAGGGTACATTCTCTATTGCAATGCTCATGTCAAAGACTCCGGAAATATCAGGTAACATAAATTTATCTGAAAATAGAAAATCATGGGATTCGCTTTCGTTGGAAACTTTCAAAATATAATTCCCCTTAATTATCTCCACCGTATTGTAGTATTTATCCGTTAATTTAAATTGTCTATTATATATATATTCGTTGGGTAAAAAGGAATGGTAGGGAAGAGAAAATTCTGCATTTATTTTTGCACTTATGCGGATAATATCACTTGGAGAAAGGTAGGAGGAAGGCTTCGAATATTTAATAACACAATTATTTCCGGTATCAAGTTCTACAGAGTAACCACGATAGCCTTGATTAGTGACATATAGGCTAGCGTTTGCAATATCTGAAAAATTAACTGGAAACGCATCACCTTCATATAGATCCCAATCAAGTAACTTTAAGCTTGCACTCTTAATAGGTATGTTTTTTGGATTATCAAACTGAATTCCCATTTTAGCGAATTCGCTTTTTATAAGAGTAACATTATTGTTTGATTTTACTGTGTCATAGTTTCTCTTTAATGCTAAGTATTTATCGCCTGTAGTGTTATCATATAAACTTAATTGGATATTATAAATTCCTGGAGGAAGAAGAATCTGTCCATCTGTGACATTAAAAATATTTGCAATATTAAGGCCATATCCTGATAAATTAGTATAATATATATTTACAGCATCAATGATGATGTTATTTCCTAAATCTGAGCAGTTGATTTTGAATGGTGCATATGATTCGGTTGACATAGTTTTAGTAACATTTAAATCTTCTTCCTTAACTAATGTGGAATACATGCACTTGCCATCTATAACCCATATCTCGTATGTATCGTTATCCTTCCAATCAAGATTTTTTACAGTTAATAATGTGTCATTACCCATCTTCTCCAATGTTTTTTCATATAAACTTTCACTCACAGGCCACATTCTATCCATGCTGTATTTACTAAAAATCTTTACAGTACATGGACTACTACTTGTATCCTTTAATAAAAGCTTTACAGCATTTTCTGCAGTGCTGCCGGCTCCATAGGAAACACACGGCAATAACAGAGCCAGTAATGATACAAATAAGATTAAACAACTCAAATTGCAAAAAAATTTTTTCAATATGAATACCCCCCCTAGAATAAAATTGATTTGATTAGTGTTAACCAATGTTTACGCTTTAATTATATAATGAAATATTTAGCATGTATAGAACAAAATAATGAATGATTTTGTCAACAAGGTATAATTAAAAAGGTATAAGATCAAACATTAAATCTGTTTGACTTATACCTTCTTGTTCGTAGATAATTATGTAAATTAGTTATATTTGTAATCTAATGGATTGACACAACTGCCGTTCTTAACTACTTCGAAGTGAAGATGATTGCCGGTACTTCTTCCTGTGGATCCAACTTTTGCTATAACCTGGCCCTTGCTTACTTGATATCCAACTTGAACTAGGAACTGGCTGCAATGGTTATAAGTTGTTTTTATATTGTTTCCATGATCAATTATTACTCGGTTTCCATAGCTTCCGCTAGACTCCGCAAAAACAACTTTTCCTGATTCGGCAGCCACAATATCTGATCCTTCAGGTGCTGCTATGTCTATTCCGTAATGCATTGATCCGGCTGCTTTTGTTACAGGATGTACACGGATTCCAAAACCTGATGTAATATCAGATGTGTCTGTTCCTGGAACCGGCCATTTAAACGCTGTTATATTTTCATTTTGTGGATCTGGTATTTCAGCTGTAATTGAAGTAAGCTTAACGTTTTTGACGTTGCCGGTTAAAGTAAGCCATGTACCCTGAATACCGTCTTTAGCTACTAAAATGTCATCTGTTATTATTGCTGCTATGATATTTTTGTTTAGAGCAAAGGATTTTACTCCACCTATCAAAGTAATCCATGTACCATACAGTCCGTCTTTAGCTATCAATTTACCGTCTAAGCATTTAGCAGCAATTCTGTCACCTTCAAGTTGGAAGGTATCTATACCGCCTATCAAAGTAACCCATGTACCATTTATTCCATCTTTTCCTACTAGCTTACCGTTAGGGTATTTAGCAATAATTCTGTCCCCTTGCATGTCGAATGTATCTATACCGCCTGCTAAAGTAATCCAAGCACCATACATTCCGTCTTTTGCCATTAACTTTCCGTTTTTGTCTTTAGCAACAATTTTATTGCCTGATAATTTGAATGTATCTATACCACCTGTTAAAGTAACCCATGTACCATTTATACCGTCTTTTGCTATAAGCTTGCCATCGGAGTATTTAGCAGCAATTCTGTCACCTTCTGCATCAAATGAATCTATACCGCCTATCAGGGTAATCCATGTACCGTTTAATCCATCTTTGGCTATCAATTTTCCACCTGAGCATTTTGCAATAATTCTATTGCCTTCTAATTTAAATGATTCAACGCCGCCTATCAAAGTGGTCCATGGGGAAGAAGCACCATCTTTTCCTACTAATTTACCATCTTTAGATTTAGTAACAATTCTATTTCCTTCAATTTGGTAATCTTCTACTCCACCAATCTGAGTAGTCCATACAGAGGTAAGAGAATTATCCTTTGTGACAAGGGTGTCGTCATTTAACTGAACAGCTATTCTCGGACTTGTGGAAGTAGCTGCAAGCGTAGATAAATTCATACAAAACAGGCAAGCGATTACCGAGATGGTGATGCATATCATTAGTTTATTACTCATTTTTATCATTTTTAAAATCCTCCATTAAAATTAAATGTTTATTATCACTTTTACAGTACTTTTAACTTTACCCAATTATAAATGCCGGCAATTTTATTTTAGGTAATAAATTAAAAAAAAGGTAACAGCTGTTTGTGTTCTTCAGCCATTACCATTATCATTTTTTTTATGCCCTAAAACAATATGTCAAATATCATCAAAATCATTACATTTATCACTGATTAAAAAATAAAATGACAGATGTAATTTTATACCATAATAAATTTAAACTAAACCAAATCGCTTTTTACTGCTAAAATTGCCAATTGGGTTCGGTCTTTAAGATTAAGTTTTTTTAATATTCCTGAAATAACATTTCTGACGGTTCCCTCAGTAAGATTTATGGAATTGGATATCTCAATGTTGGTCTTTCCGTCAACAATGAGCCTTATGATGCTTAATTCCCTCTCGGATAGGTTAACCTTTAAATCTCTATTTTCAATAATGGATATTTTATTTTGGGAATTCACCTTCTTAACAACATTTTTATATGTGTCCTTATGCATGATGCTTAGCCCGGCAGCTGCACTTTTAACAGTAAGAATCAGGTCATCGGGTTTAATTTCTTTTAGAATATACCCATCAGCCCCATAGTTTAATGCATTTGATATATTTTCATCATCGTTAAATGTGGTGAGCATGACAACTTTTGTATTTTTAAATTTGGTTTTTATCAATCTGGTTCCTTCAACACCATCACAATCGGGCATTAAAACATCCATCAAGACGACATCCGGTGACAAACGTTCACAAAGTTTAAGTGCTGTTTTTCCGTTTTCAGCACAACCAACTACTTTTATATCTTTGTCCTGCTCAAGTATTATTTTAATACCCTCTCGCATTATTAACTGATCATCCACTAATAAAACCTTAATCATTTTTTATACCTCCTCTTAGAGATTGCAGCGGTAATTCAACATGAATATTAAAACCTTGGTCACCACTTGAACCAAACTTGATATCTCCGTGTAACTTTTCAATCCTTTGTTTCATTCCTTTTAGTCCGAATCCGCTTCCGGAGCCCATGTTTTTGCAGCCAAGGCCATTATCAAAAATAAAGAGCTTAATAGCATTATCCGTAAACTTAATTATGATACTAACTTCTGTGGCCTTACCATGTTTTACTGAGTTTGTAAGAGCTTCCTGACAAATTCTGTATATTGCTTCTGAATATATGGAATCTAAGCTTTGGTCAAACTTGTTTACCGATAGCTCAATATTCATTCCCAAGCTCTCAAAATCAGTGACCAGCCCATTTAATGCATCAAATAGGTTATTGTTTTCCAGTTTTTCCGGGACTAAACCTGAAATTGAACGTCTTACTTCTTTCAAACCTTCCTTAGTAATATTTACAGCTTTATTAAGGTGTGCTTCAGTTTCTTCACTGTCCCTCTTACAAGATACAATGCATACTTGCAATAGTGTAATCAGTAAACTAAGTGTTTGACCGAGGGTATCATGCACATCCCTTGCCAGACGGTTCCGTTCCCTTGAAACGGCAAGCTCTTCTATAGTAGAAGAATACTGCAGTAACTTTTCATTGGCATCCGTAAGCTTTTGGTTTAAAAGCTGAGTTTCTTTATGCCTTAAATAAATAACAATAACTATTGTTAAACATACAAGACTAAGAAGGATTGGCCAAATAACAGAGGTTATTTTGTCATGGGTGATTTCGCTGACTGGAATAGCATTAACAAACTTCCAGGAAGGAAGTTTATCAACCGGCAATACTTTGCATTTATACTTTTCGTTATTTATGTTCATGATAAAGCTTTTGCCATATGCATTGTTCATATTAATACGCTGGTCGCTGGAAATATATTGACCAAGATAGTTATAGTCCGGGTGTGCAATTATCTTGTTGTCAGCATCCAATACCATGGAATAGCCTTTTTCTCCAATCTTTATATTCTCAGACAGCTTAAACAGTTCAATATCCAAACCTATAACCCCTTTGACAGAGCCATCAGTGTCTGCTACCTGATGCAAACAGCTAACAACATCAGAACCGGTAAAATCACTTTTATGTGATAACCAGTTAATTTTTGGTTTAGCTTCAACAACAGTTTTATACCAAACCTTTCCGGTGCAATTGGCACTGATATCATCTTTAGATTTATAGCAAATAACTTCTCCGCTGTTTGAAACATAATAAATATTACTAATACGGGGATCTCCAATAATAATCGATTCGAATAATGAAAGTATGCTAATTTTTAATAGCCTGTTATTTTCGCTGTATTCTGGCAGATCCTTATTTTTAGATAAAATATTTATTATATTTTCAGGATACCTGAAAAAATTATTAATAGCATCGAGCTCTTGGTAGTCTATAGTTTGGGTTAACAAAGCGTCATAATTCTTATCAATTGATATGCTGGAAATATTGTATGAGATAATAGTTACAAGTATAATCGCCAGTATCAATGCCAGAACTTTTACCAGTAAATTGTTTCCGGTTATCTTTCTGATTATTTGCACAATTCCTCTCCCCAATATGTCATTATTCCTCTATGTATGCATTTCTAAAATAGATTTCAGCTAATGGAGTTTTCAGATAGTTTTTTACACAGGGTTTTATATAATATACATCTTTCCTAAAAAATAAAGGTATCAAACTATAGGAATCCAATAATAATTTTTCCGCTTCATGAAGTAATATCAGCCTTTGAGCATTATCAGCAACGGCATTTGATTTTTCCACTAATAAGTAATACTCATTTGGAAGTATGCCCTTAAATGAATTCTCGCTGGCCAAAAATCCTAAAAAATTTATAGGATCCGCAAAATCTGCTATCCAGTTATTTATGACTATATCATAGTCACCCTCCGACTTTTTTTGAGAAAAAAGTTCGCTTTTGCACTTATTAAGTATTATATCTACACCGAGATTTTTTTCCCACTCCTTTTCTATAAATTCTACTCCGGTTGTATCCTTTGTAAGGACTACAATAGAAGGAAAGTTGTTCATGCTTTGGTATCCTGCTTCTTTTAGCAAGATTTTGGCCTTGCTGATATTTTCAATGGAGAATTCCTTATGCATAAATTCTCCGCCGGCTAGTCTAAAATCCGAACCTGGTTCTACATCCGGCATGCCTGGAGGTACGAAGCCGGTGGCAACGTTCTCTGCTTTTTGCCGCACTTTTACCAGTCCTTTTCTGTCAAGTGCCAGTTCGAATGCTTGTCTCACCTTTATGTTATCAAAAGGCTTATTTCTTGAATTAAAGTACAAATAGTAGGTAGATAGGGAAACCTCCGAAATTACGTTGTTTTTTCTGGTAGTGATCTCGTTCATCAGATTATTCCTGTTGTCTGCAAATACGTATCCAAAGTCTATTTCTCCAGCTAAATACTTAGGCCATATTTCGTTGCCGTCTTTTTCCAATAAAAAAGTAATTGAATCGAGCTTTACATTTTCCTTATCCCAATAATATGGATTTTTTACTGTTTTAATTTCCTCATTGTAATTCCACATTTCTACATAAAAGGGACCGTTGCTTACAAGCATATATGGTTTTCTATGCCATGAAGCATGATCTTTTTCAACGATATCCTGCCTGACTGGGTAATATGTATGGTAACTGAGTATTTCCAGAAAATATGGGGCAGGCTTCTCCAATGTGACTTCAAGTGTATGGTCATCTATTGCTTTCACGCCTACATCATTTATTTTTGCCTTGTTTTTATTGTATGCCTCACCATTTTTTAAAAAGTACATCATAAAAACGACAGATGAATCCACACTGGGATTTAAAGCACGTTTCCATGCATATTCAAACTGTCCTGCTGTAACAGGTTTACCATCGCTCCATTTTGCACCTTTACGCAGATAAAATGTATATTTTAATCCATCTTCCGATACATCATACCTTTCTGCAATACCGGGCTCAATAGAGCCATCGACATTTTTCCTGATAAGACCCTCCCATAGATTGCATGCGAGGTACTGTTCATTTAATAGCCTGAGATATGCCGGATCTAAAGTTGTAACCCCGAATTCCAAAGCTGCTACCAGATTTTGTTTTTTTCTTTGCTCATATGCACAACCAGAAATAGCTGTTATTATTATTAAAATAATAATAATTATACTGGCTTTTTTTCTAAATATCATAAAATCTCCATGACTTACAGAAATAATTAATAGTGTTTTTTACATACAATCAATAGCATAACACCACAATTTTATCATACATACCCATGTAGTTGTATTAATAAATTTATCTATATATGTTTTGCAATAATCATTTTACGTTCTTAATTATTGCAAAGCATTTTCATTGGTTCATATGTTGCGAAAAATTCATTTTTATAATGCAAATGCATACGATTCAACTGGCATTTGCTAATGTAGAATCTTTTCCGCAACATATATAGGTAAATTTTCAAAGGCTTTGTAAATGAAGGGCTGCATAATAAAAATTTCGGGGTAAATCCATACTTCTATAAAATATTGAAAGTTGAAAATATAAAAACCTGAAAAATTATCATTCATAACTTTATTTAATAATTAAAAGTGTGGTACACTTATTTTAATTATTTTATAAGTTGGGTGATATTTATGAATTATGGTTTTGTAAAAGTTGGGGCTGCAGTTCCGGAACTGAAAGTTGCTGATTGTGAATTCAATTCCGGCAAAATAGTGGAATTTATAAATAAGGCTGATAAAGAGGATTGTCAGATAATACTGTTTCCGGAGCTTTCTATTACAGCATATACATGCGGAGATTTATTTCACCAGGAAATATTATTGGAGCAGTCCATGACCTATTTAAACAGTATACTGGAAAATACCAGGGATACCGATATAGTAGCAATTTTGGGAATGCCCGTTAAAGTTGATGCACAGCTTTTCAATTCGGGTGTCGTTATACAATCAGGTGAAATCCTTGGGGTAGTTCCCAAAACCTATATACCGGGTTATAAGGAGTTCTATGAAGAACGCTGGTTTGCATCAGGAGTAAAGGCATTAAGTGATTCTGTAAATCTATGCGGTAAAAGTGTTCCCTTTGGAATAGATCTTTTATTTGATGCTGCTAATTTTAACGGTGCATGTTTTGGGATAGAAATATGCGAGGATCTGTGGGTACCTGTTCCTCCAAGCTCGTATCAAGCAATGTTGGGAGCAACAATGCTTTTTAATCTTTCAGCAAGCAATGAAATTATTGGAAAGAGCGAATACCGGAGGGAGCTTATAAAACAGCAGTCTGCAAAGTGTATTGCCGGCTATGTATATGCATCAAGCGGTATTTATGAATCAACAACAGATGTTGTTTTTGGCGGACATGCACTTATTGCCGAAAACGGAGGGGTGCTTTCTGAAAGCGAAAGGTTTTCTATGGAGGGGCAACTCCTGTGCTGCGAAATAGATGTGGCAAAGTTAAACAATGACAGGATGAAAAACACCAGCTTTATGGAAGCTGATGTTAAGAATAAAGCAAGGAAAATAGGCTTTAATATCAAAAAAACAAAGCTAAATGATCTATGCAGGTTTGTTGATCCCCATCCGTTTGTTCCTTCAGATCCGGGAAGCCTTGATAAAAGGTGCAAGGAGATATTTGCAATACAAACGGCAGGGCTCGCAAAGAGACTTCTTCATACGGGTATGAAGAATGCAGTGATTGGAATATCGGGTGGACTTGATTCAACGCTGGCTTTGCTGGTAACATGGAAAACATTTGATATGCTGGGTATTCCTACAGAGAATATTCATGCCATAACTATGCCAGGATTTGGTACAACCGATGAAACTTATTATAATGCATTGAATTTGATGAAATCGTTGAATGTCACCATAAGTGAGGTCGATATTAAGCCTGCATGTATTCAGCATTTTAAGGATATCGGGCATGATATGGCAATTCATGACGTTACGTATGAGAATGTACAGGCAAGGGAACGGACCCAAATACTTATGGATATTTCCAACAAGATAGGCGGCGTGGTAATTGGAACAGGTGATTTATCGGAATTGGCTTTGGGGTGGTGTACATATAATGGTGACCACATGTCCATGTATTCTGTAAACTGCAGTATACCAAAGACCCTTGTAAAATTCCTTGTAGGATGGGTTGCCGACAACATGTCGCAGCAAAATACCAGAACGGTCCTTAAAAAGATTCTCAGTACTCCTATAAGCCCCGAATTGCTGCCGCCTGATGAAAAGGGTAAGATAAATCAGAAAACGGAAGATATAATAGGGCCGTATGAATTACATGATTTCTTCCTTTATCACATGATAAGATACGGAGCATCACCTGACAAAATCCTGTTTTTATGCAGGAAAGCCTTTAATGGAAGGTATGAAGACGAAGTAATTGTAAAATGGCTGAAAACATTTTTAAAGAGATTTTTTACTCAGCAGTTTAAACGGTCATGCCTCCCTGATGGACCTAAAGTTGGAACTATCAGCTTATCTCCAAGGGGAGACTGGCGTATGCCAAGTGATGCGGAAGCAAATCTGTGGCTTAAAAACATTAGTTGTTAACCGGTAATTAATTGATCAATAGATTAAGGGCGTATCAAAAAACAACAGTATGCCTTAAGATATGTTTTCTTAGGGTATACCGTTGTTTTTAATGAAAAATATTATTAAGCCAAGCATTTCATAGAAATCTGCATGCAATAACAATACCATATAGGTTAGATATTGTTTTTAACCGCAATCTTTATATTTGGTATCCATTAAATTTATGTCGCTGTATGGCGATTTAATTTCTTTAGGATTATTTTTCTGCGATTTTTTTACAACGCTTATTCTAATAATACATAAATAGCGAAGAAAAAGAATCGTTAAAACAATCCCTGTAACAATTCCTATGGTAATTCCCTCAAAAAAAGCTAGTAACATTTTTTTCACCATTTATCTTAAGTATAAAATTTTTGTTTTTTGCCAAATCAAAGGTGACTAATCACAAAGCTTTAAAGTATTTAAAATTATGTTATATATTTTGTTATATTAAAAGTGTTGATAATCTTACATTTGGTGTAGCAAATAATGTGTGTTCAATGCGATTTGCTTAAGATAAATGTAATAGATTTATCACTATTAATATTGCCAGCTGCATTTATATTTTAACATTATTCAACAAAAAGAGAAATACTTTTATTGTAAATTTTTTATATATTTTATATTAATTATACTAAGAAAAATGTCGAAATAATAAAAATGATAAAAATTTAAAAAATTCTATTGACAGATTGGTCTTTTTGCCTTAAGATATCTTTGTGCCTTCTGTGAGGCACTGATGTGGTGGGTGTAGCTCAGTTGGTTAGAGTGCCAGATTGTGGCTCTGGAGGTCATGGGTTCGACTCCCATCATCCACCCCACTTATACATATAGAGGTGAGAAGTTGCAATTGTTTATAATCGACTTCACACTTCTCAATATTGGGATGTCGCCAAGCCGGTAAGGCACCAGACTTTGACTCTGGCATTTCGTAGGTTCGAATCCTGCCATCCCAGCCATTAGGGCCATTAGCTCAGTTGGCAGAGCACATGACTTTTAATCATGGTGTCCCGCGTTCGAATCGCGGATGGCTCACTAAAAACTAAAAATTCCGGGATTATACGATCCCGGAATTTTTAAATGTCCAGGAATTTTAACTGATGATAATCCGTGATAATAAGATATTAGCGAAGGGGATAAGTTATGGTAAATGATAAAAATAAAAACAAAATGCCTAATAATGTTGATTATAGTAAATATTCCATTTCGGATCTTATAAAGTTTATCGAATTCAATAAAGTTGGTTTTCCTGAACCGGTATTAAGAAATCTGATAGAAAGAAAAGAAGAAGCTGTACCGGTATTGCTGGATGTTTTGAAGAAGGTTTATGACAATTATAAGAGATATGCCAATGATGAAGACTATTTTGGACATATTTATTCCATATATCTTTTAGCACAATTCAAAGTGACAGAAGCATATCGCATGTATGTTGAGCTGTTAAAGCTTCCGGATGATTTACCGTACAAATTGTTTGGTGATTCATTATGTGAATCTACAGGAAGATTGCTTGCGTCGTTGTGTGGGAATGATTATGAGCCAATAAAGACTATAATTACGGACAACAATATTGATGATATAATAAGAAGCCATGGTGTTGCAGCTATTGCAATACTTGCTGCTCAGGGAACCAGTGACAGGGGAGAGGTTTTGAATTATTACAAGGACTTATTGGTTTCTGATAGCTGGGATAAGAATGAGGCAGTAATGGCAGAAGTGGTATCTGCTTGTAATGATTTGTATCCTGCAGAGGTAATAGATGAGATCAGGGCTGCATATGAAAAAGAGTTTGTAGATGAATCGGTTATTGAACTTGAATCAGTTGAAAAAAACTTAAAGAAGAGCAAGGATGAAGTAATTGAAGCTACCAAAAGTGATAGATATTACAACTTTATAGAGGATACTATTGAAGAAATAAAGGATTGGAGCTGTTTTGACGAGGATGGCAATGAGGCAGGGGATAAGGCTGCAAATTCTGGGAAAGTCGGACCAAATCAGCTGTGTCCTTGTGGGAGCGGGAAAAAGTATAAAAAGTGCTGCGGATAATTATTGATGAACATTATTTGTTGATGAAAATAAAGGGAGTGCTGTAATACTACTTAAAGTAGGATGGCAGCACTCCTTTATAATGTCTTGGAAATTATAGCGTATACTTTTGAATTTCGTTTTAAAAGTTTGTGGCTATATCAACAAGGCTGATGTCCTTATTTCTTTCCTCAGCCCAGCGTATTGACCATTCATTTTCAAATAGCAGTACATGATGTTTTTCATTGTCCTCTACGATCATTGTAGAGCTTGTGAGGTTAAGCTTCCTAGGATCAATATTTTCACCTATTATCCACCTTGCGTGTTTGAAAGGCAGATGTTGTATTTTTATATCAACACCATACTCATATTTCAGTCTGTATTCAAGAACCTCAAACTGTAATGCACCGACAGCACCAATAATAAGTGCTTCAATACCTATATCAATCTGCTTGAAAGTCTGAATGGCTCCTTCTTCTGAAAGCTGCATTATTCCTTTTTGGAATTGTTTTCTTTTCATAGAGTCGGAAGCAGTGACTCTTGCAAAATGTTCTGCAGGGAATATTGGAATACCGTCGAATTTAAGTTGGGAATTTCCTTCGCTCAAGGTATCACCAATATTAAAAATACCAGGATCGAAAAGGCCGATTATATCTCCTGGATAAGCCTCTTCTACAATGGTTCTTTCCTGCGCCATAAATTGAGTAGGCTGTGCAAGACGTATTTCCTTTTTGCTCTGAACATGGTAAACGCCCATTCCCTTTGTAAATTTGCCGGAACAAATTCTGAGGAATGCTATTCTGTCTCTGTGAGTGGGATTCATGTTTGCCTGAATCTTGAAAATAAATCCTGTAAGTTTATCGCTTTCAGGATCAACATCACCAATTGAAGACTTTTTGAAGCCAGGCTTTGGTGCAAGGTTAAGGAACTCTTCCAGGAATGGTTGTACACCGAAATTGGTCATTGCACTTCCGAAAAATATAGGGGTCAATTCACCACTCATTATTTTCTTTTTATCAAACTCGTCTCCTGCAAGATTCAAAAGTTCAATTTCTTCGCATAATTTATTATAATGGTGTTCTCCTAAAAGGTCGGCGAAAACTTTATCATTTACACTACCTATTGTGGATGATACTGTTGACTGTCCGTGATTTCCTCCATCAAACAGCTCTATCTGAGCTTTGCTTCTGTTATATACTCCTTTGAAATCTCCCTCGGTACCTATAGGCCAATTCATTGGATATGAACGTATTCCAAGGACGTTTTCAATTTCCTCCATCAATTCAAATGGATCTTTGCTGGCCCTGTCCATTTTGTTAACGAAGGTAAAAATAGGTATTCCCCTCATTTTGCATACATGGAAAAGCTTGATTGTCTGTGCCTCCACACCTTTTGCTCCGTCGATGAGCATTACGGCACTATCGGCTGCAACAAGAGTTCTGTATGTATCTTCACTGAAATCCTGGTGACCGGGTGTATCAAGTATATTTATACAATAATCATTATAAGTGAATTGGAGAACACTTGATGTTACAGATATACCCCTTTGTTTTTCTATTTCCATCCAGTCTGAAACTGCATGTTTATTGGCTTTTCTTGATTTTACAGATCCAGCCAGCCTGATAGCACCACCATATAGCAAAAGCTTTTCTGTCAAAGTTGTTTTACCTGCGTCAGGGTGAGATATGATGGCAAAGGTCTTTCTACGTGATACTTCATTACATATCGTTTCTTTTAAATCCGGCATTTTAGAACCTCTTTCGATAATTTTTCATTATGCTCCGCCAAATAAGACGGCAGATTAATTTTATAGTAAATTATTATTTCCTGTCAAATTAAATATATCTATTATAAAAGTTTAAAAGTGTTAATAATCAAACATTTTGCGAAGATTTTAATAGATTTGATTAAGACAAATGTAAGAGTATTTATAGTGCATCTTTAATTGCATTTAAAGCTTCGACACTAAATCTTTCTATAAAGCCTTTGGCAAATAATGAAATATCCATAGCTGTATCAACTATAAGTGGAGTTAGATCCATTCCCAATATGGAATTTTTTGATAAATCTGATGTATGGGAACTGTAAAAGGTAGCATTTGCGTGTCTTCTGCCTATAGCAGCTTTATGGTATTCCTTGTTACCTGCGATTTGGGAGTTATACACCTCAATTAAGGCTGATGCAATGTTAGGATTAGCTGATGCATCAAAGGTAACTCTGTCGGAGGACATGAGCCAGTCAAGGCTTCTCCAGACTTCACACCCATACAGCTTCTTGGGCCTTTCAGAAGGTTCAAGGTCCCTGACAGCTTCGATAACCTTTAACGCAACGCTTATATGGGTTTTGTGTTTGTCAAAAAGGTTATGGGTATATATGATTTCCGGCTTTGCATTAGATATAAGAAGCTTTAAGTCTTTTATAATATCGGTATTACCCGGGTCTTTTGCTTCTGCACTGGTGTAGTTAAGCATTGCTACTGCACTATATTCACCTATAAAAGCAGCTTTCTTTTGCTCAAGCTTTCTTATGTTAATAAACTCTTCTTCAGAAAACGAACTGTAGAACTCACCCTTTGAACTTCCAGCACCATTGGTTACAACCACACCTGTAAACCAGTTGGAGTTGCTGTTAAAGCACTCTGCAATACCATGATATGCCATGATTTCAATATCATCATGGTGTGCTGAAACCGTCATGTGGGTGGTTCGCTTCAATGCTTCAACCACAGGCTTACCATCTGGAATAAATACTTCAGCGTCAGTTTTTATAAATTCCAAATTTATCAACTCCTGAATAATCATATTTCAATATATCGAAATAAAGTGACCCTAAAATGATTCTATATTATGGTATAATCCATGTCAAATCTAATACACATTTTAAAAGAGGAATTTTACTGCCTTTATAGAATATTATTATATGAATTAATTTCTCACGACAACATCAAGGATACAAAATCACTTCGCGATTTTGTTCTTTGGTCTAAATTGTAATAATATACGAGACAGGATAGAGGGGACAAAATATGAATGAAAATGATCTGAGAATGGTTAAAGTTAGTTTTAAGGATGGGACACAAAGGCTTATTGCTGAAGGATCATCCTTAGAAGAGATTTCAAAGGACTACGAAAAGTATTATAAATATCCTATTTTGGCAGCAAAAGTAAATAATGATATTAAAGAGCTTAATTATATGATTACTAATAATTGTAATTTGGAGTTTCTTGATTTGTGTGATGATGATGGGATGAGGATGTACAGAAGAAGTCTGCATTTTATATTAATAAAAGCAGTCCATGATTTGTTTCCTGATAGAAAACTGGTAATTTGTCATGCGATTAGTAAGGGAATATATTGTGAATTAAAAGGTGAAAAGCAGCTTGATGAGGATGAGGTTATAAAGATTGAAAAACGGATGTGGGAACTGATAAAGGCTGATATACCTTTCGTTAAAAGAATGATGTCCTGTGAAGATGCAAAGGAACTTTTTAAAAAGAACGGAAGAATAGATAGGTACATGGCTGTAGAGCATAGGAGAAAGCCTTATGTGACAATGTATAACTTTGATGGGCTTGATGATTATTTTTATGGATATATGGTGCCCAGCACAGGCTATATCAAGAAATTTGCACTCAAATTTTACAAACAGGGTATGATTATGATATATCCGGACAAAAGAGATCTTTCTAAAATACCCGAGTTTGAAGAACAGAAAAAACTGTTTGCAATCTTTAAGGAATATAAAAAGTGGGGAAGCATACTTGGAGTTAATAATGTGGGCGACATAAACAATATTATAATGGAGGGTGAGATAAATACCCTGATTAGAGTTTCTGAAGCATTACATGAGAAAAAAATTGCCCAAATTGCCGATATGATAACTAATAATGAGCATAAAAAAAGGGTTGTTCTTATATCGGGACCTTCGTCCTCCGGCAAAACGACTTTTGCTCAAAGACTTTCAATACAGCTTAGGGTAAATGGTATGAAGCCGGTTACCATTTCTCTTGATGACTATTTTGTTGACAGAGAGCATACACCTAAGGATGAAACGGGCGAATATGATTTTGAGGCATTAGAAGCCATTGACGTGGAGCTTTTTAACCAGCAGCTCAGTGACTTGATTTCCGGAAAGGAAGTTGAAGTACCGATATTTAATTTTACTAAGGGAAGAAGGGATGATGTAGGAAGGAGACTTAAAATAGATGATGATCAGCTTATTGTAATAGAAGGCATCCATGGTCTCAATGAAAAACTTACATCTCTTATTCCAAAGGAAAGAAAGTTTAAAATATATGTAAGTGCACTGACATCTCTCAGTATTGATGATCATAACAGGATCCCTACTACCGATTCAAGACTTATTAGGAGAATTGTAAGGGATTTTCAGTTCAGAGGAAGCACTGCAGCTAATACTTTGCAGAGATGGCCGTCTGTGAGAAGAGGAGAGGAAAAAAATATTTTTCCTTTTCAGGAGGAAGCTGACATCATGTTTAACTCTGCACTGGTATATGAATTAGGTGTTCTCAAAGTCTTGGCCGAGCCTCTGCTTGCTGATATTGGAAGTACATCGCCTGAATATTCCGAGGCTAAAAGGCTTGTAGAATTTTTAGGTAATTTCCTTCCCATTGAGACAAAAGAGATTCCTTTAAACTCTATTATTAAGGAATTTCTTGGAGGAAGCTGTTTTTGTTAAGAAATAATTAAGACCTAAACATATTGATTATTAAGCAATAATTGTATAAAATTATTAGATGTAAATCATAGAATACATTTAAAACTAAATTAATAAAATCGGGAGGACTATTTAATGAAGAAATTTTTAACTATCATGACTACTTGCTTGATTGCCGGGGGAGTTGCAGTGACTTCCTTTGCGGCAGGCAAAATTACAGAAAGCCCTGATATCAAGATTGCCATAGATGGTAAGATTGGTCGGTATACTGATGTTCCTATTATGCAGGATGGCAGGACGTTACTTCCTTTGAGGGCTGTTTTGGAAAAACTGGGGGTACAGAATGATGACAGCCATATCATATGGGAGCCTCAGGAGAAGAGTATAACCATAAACAAGGATTCAAAAAAGATATTCCTGCAAGTTGGGAATAAAAAAGCCCAGGTTGATGAATCCAGCTTTGAGCTGGATGTTCCGCCAGTAATTTATAAAAGCAGGACGTACATACCTGCAAGATTTGTTGCAGAAAGCCTAGGAAAGAAGGTTGTATGGGACGGAAAAACCAAATCGGTTCTCATTAAAGAACCAGCATCCTTTAATGAGGTTAAGGAAATACTTGCTAAGTCTGAAGCTGCAATGAAAAATGTCAATAAAGCGAAAATGAATATTAAAATGGATGTAAAAGAGAGTGCGAAGGAAAGTGCTTCTACTCCTATTTCCGTGTCAATGAGCGGAGATATGAAGATAGAAATGGATAAAACCAGTAAGGTTGCACACATGCTGATGGACATGAAGGCGTTGGGAATGAGTATAACAATGGAGTATTACTATGATAAAGATACGCAGTATATGAAAGGGTTTTTGTTTGAAAACTGGGTTAAGACCAAGTCTGAAAAAGAAAATTTTGATACTGTAATTAACAAGGAATTAGGAATGAATATGATAGCAGCAGATGATGTCGGTTCTGCAGGCCTGGTTAAGATAGAAAGTGATAATCCAGATGAGATTGTATTGCAGGGGGCGGCGTTTTTTGGCAGTTTATCAAACTTAGGCAGTTCTCTTATGGGAGAAGAATCTACAACTGATAGTGACGAAATCCCGGCCAATTATAGTGTTAAAGTAATACTCGACAGCAAGACTTATATAATGAAGAGCTGTATCATGGAGATTGATGAAAGCAACGATGGAAGTGCAGGAGATGAGCCTGAAGCAAATGGAAGTTTTTCTATCACCTTAAGTGATATTAATGGAGATTTTACAGTTAAAATACCGGACGAAGTAATAAAGAATGCTAAAGATGCAAGTGAAATGGGCAACATTTTTAATAATTAATGAACCTGCTGCATATTGGGATAGTAAATCCTGATATGCAGTAATTTTTTCAAGTGATTGTTAACTAATTAACAATTTGATATAATATTATTATATGAAAAGTGATTGAACTTTAATGGCTTTTAATTTCTCACAACAACGATCAAGGTTGACAAAATCGTAAGCGATTTTGTTCATCCATATTTAAAGTACTGCAACATTTCAAGTTAACTTATATAACTATATAAATCTTTACGGTTCGTTATCCATATGTAAGGAAAGGAAAAGGTAGAGGTATGAAAATTAAAGAAATTTCAACAGTTCTTGAGGCTGCTATAATAGCAGGAGAACAAAACAGGGATATAGAAATAGATTCGGCTTGTGGGGCAGATTTGATGAGTGATGTAATGGCATTTGTCAAAGAAAATGTAGTTTTACTGACAGGTCTTATCAATTTACAGGTAGTTCGTACTGCAGAAATGATGGATATAAAAGTTATAGTTTTTGTAAGGGCAAAAATCCTTCACAGGAAATAATTGATTTGGCAAATGAAAAGGGTATAACTATATTAACAACAAAGTATTCAATGTTTATTGCCTGCGGTAAGCTTTATGAAGCTGGAATAACCGGAAGAGGTGGTTGTTGTTGACGGACAGTTTCTTGGAACTGAATTATGACATACCGGCAAATGATTTTTTGCATGCAGGTGAAGCTTCCAGCTCAGTAAAAAAAATGCTAAACCAGCTAGGAGTAGCACCTGATAAGATAAAAAAGACTGCGATATCAATGTATGAGGCTGAAATTAATGCAGTAATTCATGCTAATGGTGGTGCAGCACACATAGAAATATGGAAAGACAAGGTGATTATTAAAATATGCGATAATGGACCAGGTATTCCAGATGTGGACTTAGCTATGCAGGAAGGGTATACCACTGCACCGGATCATGTAAGAGATATGGGATTTGGAGCAGGCATGGGGCTTCCTAACATGAAGAGGTATGCAGATCAATTGGAGATAGACACAGAGGTTGGCAGAGGCACTGTGGTAACGATAACGGTCTATCTTAAATAAGAAATGATATTCGTTGATCGGCTGACTATTGGTTAATACTTAATATGGTTGGTTTTAAAAAGGGGGGTGTATGTATGGGAACTTATTTTCATTCTGTAACACTTGATGAGGAAAAGTGCAGAGGCTGCACTAATTGTATAAAACGTTGCCCTACAGAGGCGATAAGGGTAAGAAAAGGTAAAGCAAGGATAATTAATGAACGGTGCATAGACTGCGGAGAATGTATAAGAATATGCCCATATCATGCCAAAAAGGCTATTACGGATCCGGTGGAAATGATAAAAAATTTCAAATACAAGATAGTAATTCCGGCACCATCCTTATATGGGCAGTACAAGAGCATATATTCACGGGATAGGATTTTAACTGCATTAAAATCCTATGGATTTGACGAGGTATATGAGGTTGCAAAAGCAGCTGAGATAGTAAGCAGAGCAACAAAAAAACTAATAAACAAGGAAGGTCAAAAATTTCCTCTTATTTCATCTGCATGTCCGGCTGTTGTAAGGCTGATTCAGGTTAGATTTCCAAATCTTATCGATAACATACTGAAGTTAGAGTCACCCATGGAAGTTGCTGCTAAGATAGCAAGGGATAAAGCCATGAAAATGGAGAATCTTTTAAAAGAGGACGTTGGTGTGTTTTTTATAACTCCATGTGCTGCTAAAATGACCAGTGTTATGGCTCCTTATGAAAGGGAATTATCTTCGGTTAGTGGTGTAATATCAATTAAGGATATTTATCTTGGTGTTTTAAACAACCTTATGAAACATAGGACTCCGGAAGACCTTAGTGTTGCAGGATTTGAAGGAATTAGGTGGGCTAATTCTGGAGGAGAAAGTCTTGCTTTAGGTACAGATTCTTTTTTAGCGGTTGACGGTATTCATGAGGTCATTACCATACTGGAAGAAGTAGAGAATGATCGACTGGAAGATGTGATTTTTATTGAAGCATTGGCATGCAAGGGTGGATGTCTTGGAGGACCATTGACAATTGAGAATTGTTATGTAGCTAAAACCAAGCTTAAAAAGCATATAGATGAAGCTAAGGAAAAGGCGGTTTCAAATTGCGAGCATGAGGATGAATACGATAACATTGATTGGACTGGAAATGTAAAATATAAGCCGGTTTTAAAGCTTGATGATGATATTGAAAAAGCCATGAAGAAGCTTGAAGATCTTCAACAGATTGAGAATGGTCTTCCAGGCCTCGATTGTGGTGCTTGCGGTGCACCTAGCTGCAGAGCTCTTGCAGAGGACATTGTAAGAGGGATGGCTAATGAGACTGATTGCTTGTTTAAGCTTAGAGACAGGGTAAGAGGATTGGCTATTCAAATGATGGAACTTGAAGGTATAATGCCACCTGTTATGGATAAAGAATCAAGCAATAAGGATGTAGCAGATGAGGAGAAATAGATATGAAGGTTAGGGAGTTTATTGATAGGATTGGTATGAAGGTATGGACAGGTAATAATGAGGGATTGGAAAATAATATTAAAGGTGTTTACGCATGTGATCTATTAAGCTGGGTTATGTCCCATGCCCAAAAAGGCGATGCCTGGATAACAGTTCACACAAATCTCAATATTGCTGCTGTAGCAGTATTAACAGAGGTTTCATGTATAATCGTTCCTGAAGATATCATTGTTGAACAGGATACCATCAAGAGGGCTGAAAACGAAGGAGTAGTTATTTTAGGGACCAGCCTTAGCACTTACGAAATATGCTGCAGGGCGTATGAGTACGGCATTGGATTGTAGAATTGGATATATATGAATATAACTATAACTAGATAATATGGAATGCTTGGAGGCTTAAAATCTTGAAAATCCTGGAGGGTCCAAATGAGGTTAGCATACGACTTGCACATTCATTCTGCATTGTCTGCATGTTCTGATAAAGATATGACTCCTAATAACATAGTAAACATGTCACTGTTAAAGGAATTGGATATAATAGCGGTTACCGACCATAATTCAGCTGAAAATCTGGAGGCGGTTGTTAAATGCTCACTAGGGAAGGATATTTTGGTTGTGCCGGGCATGGAAATAGAAACAATGGAAGAAATACATGTTGTGTGCCTATTTCCAGGTTTAGATGAAGCGAATAAGATGCAGGAAATTGTTTATAGTAATCTTCCGTCTCTAAAAAACAGGGAAGATATTTTTGGCAGGCAGATTATTCTTAATGAATATGATGATGAGTTGGGATCAATAGATAGATTTCTGCTAACTGCAGTTGGAATACCAATAGAAGAAGTATATAGAACTGTATTAAGTCTTAATGGTGTAATGATTCCAGCTCATATAGACAGAAACTCCTACAGCATTTTATCCAATCTTGGGAGCATTCCGCAACACTTTGGGTTTAAATATCTCGAAGTATCAAAAAAAGCCTGTATAGAAACTTTAAAAAAGCAGTATCCTGAGGTTGGTGAATGCAGTTTGATTGTATCATCCGATGCTCATTCTCTCCCGAACATATCTGAAAGGGAGTCATTTATAGATATTGACGAAAAGTCCGCAGAATGTGTTATATCTAAAATAAGGAACGGATAGATATTACAAAAATATGTAGCAATTCGGTTATTTAATATTGAATTTGGCTTGTTACTTTGTTATAATATTAACGATTGATGTTAAATTTTTAACATGTAAAAATGGAGCAATAGCTCCGATGACAAGGGGGTTATCTATATGAATTCAAAAGATTGTTGCTGTGGATGTGCAGATGAAAATAAAGTAAAGCTGCAGCAAATAATTGAGAAGTATAAAAACACAAAAGGTGCTTTGATCCCAGTACTGCACGAAGCACAAGAAGTTTACGGCTATCTGCCTCTGAGTGTTCAAAAAACTATATCTGAGGGACTAAATGTTCCGCTTTCCGAAATATATGGAGTAGTCACATTCTATACTCAATTTTCTCTTGAACCAAAAGGTAAATATAATATTCAGCTTTGCATGGGTACCGCTTGCTACGTTAAGGGTGCCGGGTTAATTCTTGACAAGCTTAAAGAAAAGCTTGGTGTAGAAGTTGGCAAATGTACAGATGACGGCATGTTTTCTCTTGAAGCATGCAGATGTATAGGAGCTTGTGGTTTGGCACCTGTTATGATGATAAATGAAGATGTTTATGGAAGACTTTCACCTGATGATATTGAAGGTATTATAGAAAAATACAAAAAGGACTAGAATGAGAGATTTATCATTACATCTTATGGATGTTATACAGAACTCAATAGTTGCTCTGGGAACGCGAATTGACGTTACTATTGCTGCGTATTCAAAAAGTAATGAGCTCAAAATAAGTGTAGCAGATAACGGCAAGGGAATGGATGAAGAAATGGTCAAGAAGGTTACCGATCCTTTTATAACAACCAGAGATACAAGGAAAGTCGGATTGGGAATTTCACTTTTTAAGGCTTCTGCAGAAATGAGTGAAGGGCACCTCGGCATTACCTCAAAAAAGGGCGTTGGTACAACTATAGAGGCTGTATTTAAGATTAATAATATTGACAGGCCACCCTTGGGAGATGTTGCAGGTACCTTTACAGGTGTACTTGTTTCAAATGAAAACCTGCACTTAACCCTAACACTTTCCTACGATGACGAGAAGTATGTTTTCGATACAGAAGAGGTAAAAAAAGTGCTTAACGGGGTTTCTATCAATGAATATGAAGTCCTAAACTGGATTAAAGGCTATATAAATGAGGGTATAAATGTTACTTTTGGAGGTGTATTAAATGAAATCAATAGCTGAACTTGAAGAAATAAGAAAGAAAGCTTTAGACAAAATGGGAGTTAGAACAAATATAGAAGGCTACAGGATAGTAGTAGGTATGGCTACATGTGGAATTGCTGCTGGTGCAAGACCTGTTATGAATGCATTTATGGAAGAGCTTAATAAAAGAGAAGTGAAAAATGCCAGTGTTACTATGACTGGATGCGTTGGTGTTTGCAGGCTTGAGCCTATTGTTGAAGTAATTGACCCAAATGGTAATAAGACTACTTATGTTAAGATGACTGCGGAAAAAGCTGCTCGTATAGTAACAGAGCACATTGTTAACGGCAGGATTTGTGTAGATTATACAATTGGTTATGAAGATAAGAAATAAGGGGGGAGAATAGATGCAGATTTATAGAGCACATGTTCTGGTTTGTGGTGGTACCGGTTGTGTTTCATCAAATTCAGAGAAGATAATGAGTGAGTTTGAAACACATTTAAATAATAATGGCCTGGCAAATGAGGTTAAGGTAGTAAAGACAGGCTGTTTCGGCTTGTGTGCACGTGGACCTGTTGTAGTTGTATATCCAGAAGGGTGTATGTATACAATGGTTCAAGTTGAGGATATTAAGGAAATTGTTGAAGAACATCTTTTAAAAGGCAGAATAGTTAACAGGTTATTGGAGAATGGACAAAACAGTGATGGTATTGAAACTTCACTTGAAGGAGTTGAATTCTTTAAAAAGCAATTAAGAATAGCTCTTAGAAATTGTGGTGTTATAAATCCGGAGCTAATTGAAGAATACATTGCTTTTGATGGATACAAAGCCTTAGCTAAGGTTTTAACCGAAATGACTCCGGAAGAGGTTATAGATACAATCAAGAAGTCAGGACTTAGAGGAAGAGGGGGCGGAGGCTTCCCAAGCGGTTTGAAGTGGGAATTTACTGCCAAGTCAAAAGATGACCAGAAGTATGTTTGTTGTAATGCTGACGAAGGAGATCCTGGAGCATTTATGGACAGAAGCGTACTTGAAGGTGACCCACATTCAGTAATAGAAGCTATGGCAATAGCAGGATATGCTGTTGGTGCCAATCAGGGATATATTTATATAAGAGCGGAGTACCCCATCGCTGTTAAGCGTCTTAATATAGCTATTGAACAGGCAAAGCAGTATGGTTTGCTTGGAAGCAATATTTTCGGTACTGATTTTAACTTTGACCTTGAAATCAGGTTGGGAGCAGGAGCATTTGTGTGTGGTGAGGAAACAGCACTTATGACTTCCATTGAAGGAAAAAGAGGAGAGCCAAGACCAAGACCTCCTTTCCCTGCTGTTAAAGGTTTGTGGAATAAACCAACACTTCTTAACAACGTTGAAACATACGCAAATATTCCTCCAATTATTAATAAGGGTGCAGAGTGGTTTTCGAGCATAGGTACTGAAAAGAGTAAGGGAACAAAGGTTTTTGCAGTTGGAGGTAATATAAACAACACAGGGCTTGTAGAAGTACCAATGGGTACTACTTTACGAGAGGTTGTATATGAAATCGGCGGAGGTATACCAGAAGGTAAGAAGTTTAAGGCAGCACAGACCGGAGGACCTTCAGGCGGATGTATTCCTGCCAGCCACTTAGATGTTCCAATTGATTATGATTCACTAATCCAGTTGGGTTCAATGATGGGATCAGGTGGACTTATAGTTATGGATGAAGATACCTGTATGGTTGATATAGCAAAGTTCTTCCTGGAATTTACTGTTGATGAGTCCTGTGGTAAATGTCCTCCTTGCCGTATTGGAACAAAGAGGATGTTGGAAATATTGGAAAGGATAACTGACGGTAAGGGAAAAGAAGATGATATAACTAAATTGGAAATACTTGCAAAGAATATTAAGGCTTCTGCTTTGTGTGGACTTGGTCAAACAGCACCAAACCCTGTTTTAAGTACACTGCACTACTTTAAGGATGAATATTTGGCACATGTCAAAGATAAAAAATGCCCTGCAGGGGTATGTAAATCTATGATGCAATATGTAGTAAATGCTGATATGTGTAAGAGCTGCGGTATATGTGCAAAAGCATGTCCTGTTGGATGTATCAGCGGCGAAAAGAAGGTTCCTTATGTTATAGATAATGACAAGTGTGTTAAATGTGGTGCTTGTATGGAAAAATGTCCATTCAAGGCTATATTCAAGAATGTTTAATGGAAGGGGAGTGTTAAAATGGAAACAGTAAATATTACGATAGACAGTAGAAAAATTCAAGTTCCAAAGAATTATACGGTTTTGGAGGCGGCAAGATTTGCTAACATTGATATACCGACACTTTGCTTCCTTAAGGAAATAAATGAGATCGGTGCATGCAGAATGTGTCTTGTTGAAATACAAGGTGCAAGAAGCTTACAGGCTGCTTGTGTTTATCCGGTTTCTGAAGGCTTGGTTATAAATACCCAGACTCCTGCAGTCCGTGAAGCAAGAAAGGTTACTTTGGAGCTCATATTATCAAACCATGACAGAAAATGCCTTACATGTGTGAGAAGCAATAACTGTGAACTTCAAAAACTGGCTCAGGATTTAAACATTAGGGATATAAGATTTGATGGCGATTCAATGAAAATGCCGTTAGATGAAGTTTCACCATCAATTGTTAGAGATCCTAATAAATGTGTACTTTGCAGACGTTGTGTAAGCATGTGTAAAAATGTTCAGGGAGTAGCAGTTATTGATACTACTGAAAGAGGTTTTAAAACACTTGTAACACCAGCTTTCAACAAATCTCTTGATGAAGTACCTTGTACAATGTGCGGACAGTGTATAAATGTATGTCCTGTAGGTGCTCTTCGTGAGAAGGATGGAACGGATAAAGTTTGGGAAGCTCTTGCCAACAAGGATCTTCATGTAGTTGTTCAAACTGCTCCAGCTGTCAGGGTTGCAATAGGGGAAGAATTCGGAATGCCTATCGGCTCAAGGGCTACAAGCAATATGATAGCTGCTTTGAGAAGACTTGGATTTGCAAAGGTATTTGATACCGATACTGCAGCCGACCTTACTATAATGGAGGAAGGCACAGAATTATTAAGCAGGATAAAAAATGGCGGGAAGCTGCCTCTTATAACAAGTTGCAGTCCTGGATGGATAAAATTCTGTGAGCATAATTTTCCGGAATTTTTAGACAATCTTTCAACATGTAAGTCACCTCACGAAATGTTTGGTGCGGTTTTGAAATCATATTATGCAGAAAAAATGGGTATAGATCCATCAAAGATATTTGTGGTATCCATAATGCCCTGTACAGCAAAGAAATATGAGGCACAGAGACCGGAATTGTCTAGTACTGGTTATCCGGATGTAGATGTTGTTTTGACAACCAGAGAGCTTGCTAAAATGATTAGGGAAGCGGCTATTGATTTCAAAGAGCTTCCTGACAGACAGTTTGACGATCCTATGGGCGAAGCATCAGGTGCCGGCGTAATTTTCGGAGCTACAGGCGGAGTTATGGAAGCTGCATTAAGAACAGTTACAGAAATATTAAATGGAAAGCCATCAGAAAGTATTGAATATAATGCAGTAAGAGGAATAGATGGTGTTAAGGAAGCTGTTGTTGAGGCTGGTGGTATGAAGATAAAGGCCGCTGTGGCACATGGTCTTGGAAATGCAAGGAAGCTTCTTGAAAAGATTAAAAATGGTGAAGAGTACCACTTTATAGAAATAATGGCTTGTCCTGGTGGATGTGTAAACGGTGGAGGTCAGCCGATTCAGCCTTCATCTGTAAGAAGCTGGATTGATTTGAGGTCTGAAAGAGCAAAGGCAATTTATGATGAAGATAAGGAAATGCCTATCAGAAAGTCCCATGATAATCCTAGAGTTAAAACACTGTATGATGAATACTTTAAAGAGCCTGGAAGCCATAAGGCACATGAATTGCTTCATACACATTATGTAAAGAGGGAGAACTATCCAGAAGAATAATTCTCAATAAATATAAAAGGGGCTGTTGCAATTACGATTTATAATCGTAGTACAACGCCCCATTTCTATAATGATAGTGAAATATTTTAACCAAAATATTATATTCTTTTTCTTTCTTTTGAAAAAAGAGTATAGCAAATAAAGCTTACTGATTTATGCTCTTTATTATAAACATTTTTATCTAAGCTGTTTTTAATGGATGTAAATATGTAGAACATCGTTCTGACTGAATTTTGTTGTGCAGTTTGTTTACATTATGAGCTAAGCCAAGAAGAATACATTCTGCCAAGATATTCTTTTTCCCTTTACACAAAAAACGTCTGAATCCCATATCTTGTTTTATTTCTCCAAAAGCACCTTCAGACTGAATACTTCGGTTCATTCTGAGCTCTTTTCCCTCATCACTAAGGATTCTGGTTATCGCTGCCTCACGTTTTTGCTGAAATAGTTTTGAAACTTCAAGATGCTTGGTTCGTTCTTCCAATGGCTTTTTGCTGTTTCCCTTAATGCATTTTGATTTAATAGGGCATTGAGTGCAATCTTCACATGTATAACAGGTTTTCTCACTTCTATAGCCAGTCTTGCTTTTGCTGAATTTAATCCCTGTGGCTACAAGCTTTTTACCGCTGCTACATATATAAAAGTCGTTTTCTTTGTCATAGCTCATATTTTCCTTCCTACTGATATCAGTTTTATATTTCCGTGTCTTACTAATTTCATAATTGGAAGGTTTGATAAAAGCAAGCTGACCGTTCTCATCGAGATAGACGTAGTTTTCCTCACTTTCATAGCCTGAGTCTGCAACTATATTTCTGTAAGTATACTTCAAACGACTCTTTATGCTGTCTAAAAATGGTATTAGCGTGGTTGTATCTGTAGGCTGTGGTCCAGCACTAATCCATACTATATATTCAGCATCTACCCCAAACTGAATGTTGTAGCCGGGTTTTAGTTGCCCATTCTTCATAGCATCTTCTTTCATCCTCATGAAGGTTGCATCAGGGTCTGTCTTTGAATAGCTATTTCTATCCCCCATGAGATGCAGATGCTTATTATATTTCTTGAGCCTTGATATGTATTCATCCAGCTGTTCAAATGTTTTTTGGAGAGGAGATTTTCTTTTTCCTATACCAGAGACAAATTGAATATCTTCATCGTTTTTTATTTTGCAAAGTTTACGTCTGAGCTTTTTCAAATGGTGCATCTTGATTTCTTCACCATATAAAATCTTAAATCCAAAATTCTCTTCTGTTTGTTTTAAAAAAGTTGGGAGCTTATCCATCAGTTTTTTCTGATTCTTAGTGACAGAACCTTTCCAGACAAAAGTATATTTATTTGATGCAGCTTCAAGCTTTGTCCCATCAATAAATAGATTTTTCATTGAAATTTCTTTGTTTTCAGCAAGCATCTGCGTAAACTGTGCCAAAAGATTTTCTGAAACAGGTGCAAAATGAATACTTCTGAATCTTGCAATTGTTGTATAATCCGGAGCAGGCGAGCCTTCAAGAAGGTACATATAATTAATGTCCCGCTTGCAGGCTCTTTCGATTTTCCTTGTAGAATAATTACTATTCATATAAGCATATAGCATGATCTTCAGCATCTGTGTTGGGGTTGCTTGTTTTTTCCTTAAACGGGAATAAGTCTTATATAATTCTGATAAATTCATCTCCTCTACAATTTGACCCAGCAACCTTACAGAATCATCATTCGGAATCATACATTCAACATTTAACGGCAATTTTAATTGATAGAAACCACCGTGCGTGGTATAATCTTTATGTGTTAAATTTTTTACTAGCATAAAAATATTTTACACCTTTTGCCGGACTTTGAATAGTCTGGCAATTGTTTTTTGCAAGTAAAAAGGGCTCCTACACTAATTTCTTAGTGCAACAGCCCCTTTTATATTTAAAATTCCACTTTGAATATATTGTATAAAATTCTCTAAAGATGTGCCTTATATATTTAAGGTGATTTTTCAAAATTATTTCTTTCTTTTCTTCATAAGTACAACCATTATAATCGGAATAATAACAACGACGGCTGCCAGAACAATTATTACAACAATGAGGGTAGATTTGTTTTCTGCAGGCGTCTCATCTTTAGCGGCACTGTTATCATCTGCTTTAGTGTTGTCAGGTGAAACAACTGCTGAAGCAGATGTTTCAGGCGCTGCTGATGAAGCAGGGGAAGCCGCTGTACTAGGCTTTAATGTTGGTCTTGTAGTAAAGCTTGGAAGCGGAATAGGTTTTGATGAGGCATTTATTTTAGGAGCATTTACAATACTATATCCACTTGCCAATTGAGCACCGGTCCAATCAAACAACATAACTCCGTTAATGGCACCTGGATTTCCGTTAACATCATCAAATATAACTTCAGTTGCTGCATCCTGGAGAACTTTGAAGCCGATAACAGCAAGTGTTCCGGTTGTCTCAGCTTTTCCGCTTTTTTTATAATCAATCATGTTCATATATAGATTTCCAAAATCAAGTATACCGTCCTCAATGATATTAGTTGTAAGGCCCATGGGAGAATAATCCTTATTCTGAAGCAGATCACCTTTGGTAGGAGGTGTTTTGTTTTCTAAAGGTGTTCCATTATCTGCGTCAACAGCCTGAAGTACTTTAGGATTATATCTTAAGCGGACTTGGTAGCCGCCAAAATCTTTAATATTATTGATTTTTACAGATGCTTTAATGGTTTCACCAACACTTGCTTTGGTTTTGTCAAACTCAATAAATATTGACGGTTGGTTATCAGCGTATAGTGTGTTTGTAAAAAACATTGTTGTAAGGATTGAAAATAACAAAGCTAATACGATTTTTCTTTTGATACTCATAATTTAAACCCCTTTTAGTTAATAATTTTTGTCATTGCCTATGTCATTTAATCTGCTAGTTGTAGGATTAATAATGATTCTGGCATATTAAAATATTATCATTAAATATATGATGAAACAATAGTTTTTTAAGAAAGCTATAAAAATTGATGAGGGCTGAAATTTCAGCCCTCACCGTATCTTTTGAATAAATCCTATATATGTGCAATCTTTTAATATTGTGCTACATTATAGTCTGTTACAATGTTTCCATTCCAATCAAATACAAGGGTGCCTTCTATATCGTTGTCAAGTAAAGAATTATCTACCAGTGCAGGTTTCGTATAGGGTTTAAGAACCTTAAAATGAACTTTGGCAAGAATACCTGAGGATTCCGGGGCTTTTGAGTTTCTGTAAGTATTTAAAGCCATATAGGCTCTACCAAAGTTCAATAGGCCGCTTTCAAGATCGTTTGAAGCAAGATCAGTCGGCGAATATCTCCCGCAAAGCAATGAGCCTGTTTCTGCTGCTGAAGTTTTATCATAAGGTGTACCGTCCGAGTATACCGGCTGCAAGCAATCGGGGTCATACTTCAATGTTGCCTGGTATCCGGAAAAGTTGGGAATTTCTTTTATGCTAAGGGTTGTAGTAATTATATCACCAACTGGAGCATCGGTTTTGTCTACAACCAAATTGAATACACCAAGCTTTGGAGTAGGTGTAGATGTTGGAGTAGGAGTTGGTGTGGATTCAATTGTAGGGGTAGGTGTTGAGTCGGATTGTGAGAATAATGTATTAGGCTGAATAATATCATAGTTCATAATCTGGTTTGCATTAAAATCATAGAGGGCAGTGCCTTGAATACCTGAAGGGAGAATTTTTGTACCCTTGAAGTATACCTTAGTAGGAATAACCCTTAGGACTCTGAATCTGATAATACCTACAGAACCTGTGGTTTCAATATTTCCTGAGTTTTTGTATGCATCCAGCTTAAGGTATGATCTACCAAAGCTTAATAATCCTATTTCTGTATCATGGAAAACAATATCTACAGGCTTAAATTCCTCTTTTGCAAGAAGAGTACCTGGTTCCGCGGGTGTCAGATTACCATAAGGAAGATAATCATCACCAAAAGGTATAATAGGCTGCAGAACTGTAGCATCATACTTAATATTGACTTGATAACCTGCAAAGTCCTTAATATCTTTTATATTGAGGCTTGCAATAATAATATCACCCTGGTCAGCATGATTCTTATTAAATGACATTGTAAGACTACCATTTATATCAGCTGTAGGGGTAGAGGTAGGTGTAGCTGTTGGTATAGATGTAGGTATAGATGTTGGAGTAGGAGTTTGTGTGGATTCAATTGTAGGAGTAGGTGTTGAGTCGGATTGTGAGAATAATGTATTAGGCTGAATAATATCATAGTTCATAATCTGGTTTGCATTAAAATCATAGAGGGCAGTGCCTTGAATACCTGAAGGGAGAATTTTTGTACCCTTGAAGTATACCTTAGTAGGAATAACCCTTAGGACTCTGAATCTGATAATACCTACAGAACCTGTGGTTTCAATATTTCCTGAGTTTTTGTATGCATCCAGCTTAAGGTATGATCTACCAAAGCTTAATAATCCTATTTCTGTATCATGGAAAACAATATCTACAGGCTTAAATTCCTCTTTTGCAAGAAGAGTACCAGGTTCTGCGGGTGTCAGATTACCATAAGGAAGATAATCATCACCAAAAGGTATAATAGGCTGGAGAACTGTAGCATCGTACTTAATATTGACTTGATACCCTGCAAAGTCCTTAATATCTTTTATATTGAGGCTTGCAATAATAATATCACCCTGGTCAGCATGATTTTTATTAAATGACATTGTAAGACTACCCTTTATATCAGCTGTAGGGGTAGGAGTAATCATGCTTTCTTCTACTGGAAATACTGAGATCATACCTAATAAATGACGTTTCATATATGCGTAGTCATCAGATGTAAGCTTCCCGTCACCATCAACATCGGCAGTTGCTGCAACAGATTCCTTACTTATCATTCCGAGCAGACACTGTCTCATTAATGCATAGTCGTTTGAATTGAAGTTTCCGTCGCCGTCGACGTCACCCCAAAGCACTTGTGATGATGCCGTTGTTACAAGAGCCAGAGAACCTAAGGAAAGAGAAACTAGTACGACAATCATCAGTGCAATAATTTTTGTACACTTCATATTTTTGTAAACCCCCTTTGAAAAATTTACCGTTTAACATCCCATACTATACCGATATTGATTTGCTTAATATGGAATAAAATAAATCAGTATTCTGATGAATAACCAAAAATTACAAATTCCATATTGACAAAGCCATCGATATTATGTATACTAGAACGGTTTTGTCTATTTTTATACCTAAATTATATACCATATTTTATTTATGTAAAAGGTTAAAATGATTTTTATGCAGAAATTATGGTGTTTGCTACATCATAATTTCCTATGATAACAATCAAGGTTACAAAATGGCTTGTGATTTTGTAACCTTGATTGTTTGGTATTAATAATTTATCCAACTTCAGCAGTGGTCTTATTAATTTATGTTGCCGGTACGGGTATTGTCATAGAAGAAGGTTCAATCTTCAGGGATTTGACAACTGAATATTCAAACACCTGAGAACAATCCCAATTATATAAAATAGTTCCACTAACTGCTAAGGGCATGGTTTCACAATCAGTCAACTCAATTTCAGTTGGAACGTGTTTAAGGACCGTAAAATAAATTACAGCTATTGTACCGCTTGTCTTAAGAGTTGTAGATTTTTTATAGGAATTGACATCAATGTAAGCCGTTCCAAAGTTCAGTGTTCCATTAGCCAAATCATGGTTTGCCAACTTAAGTGGTGAATAATCGTTATTCTTAAAGAGAGTGCCTGGTTCTATGTTAGAGCTGTCATTAAATTCCGAGCCATCCATATTAACTGGTAAGAGGATTTCAGGATTGTATTTTAGATTTACCTGATATCCTGCCAGGTTTTTGATATTAGAGACGTTTAATGTTACTTTTAGAAGACCATTAGAACTAGGCACTTTTTCACTGTTCATAAACAAACCAGGTGCAGCTGTTGGGGTAACAGAAGGTACTGGTGTATTTGAAGGCACTGATGTATTTGACGGTACTAATGATATTTTTGAAGTTACACTATAATTGAGGACCAGATCTCCGTTCCAGTCGGAAATGATAGTACCACTCACTGCTTCAGGCATGGTAGAACAATTCTCCAAAAGTATCTGTGTCGCTTCACTTTTCAGCATTTTAAAATATATTACGCCTATTGTACCTGAAGATTCAGAAACTCCTGAACTCTTGTATGAACTGATTGCTATATATGCTCTTCCAAAATTCAGTACTCCGTTTTGCAGGTCGTGCATTGCAAAATCTATCGGCGAATATTTTTTAGTCAATAAACTGCCTGCCTCAACCGGTGATTGTGAAGTGAATTCCGAGTTGTCCAAGTTAATAGGCTTAAGGACCTTAGGATCATATACGAGATTGGCCTGGTAACCGGAAAACCTTTCAATGTTTTTTATATTAAGAGTTACTTTATATATATTAGACGATTCATTGGAAGCAATCATGTATAATTCAGGTCCAGAAGAAATAGTAGGTGTGGGAGTAGTTTCATTAGTAGGTGTATAGGTTGATACAGAAGTTGGTGTAGAAGTAGGTGATGGAGTTGCTGATTTCTGGGCAGGAAAAACACTGATCATACCCAAAAGATACTGGCGCATATATGCGTAATCATCTGAGTCATAGTTTCCGTCCCCATCAACATCTGCAGTTTTGGGAATCTTATCATCACTGATCATACCCAAAAGATACTGACGCATATATGCGTAATCATCAGAGTCGACATTTCCGTCTTGATCAAAATCACCGTAAACTACTTCTACCGGCTCAGGGGCTGAAAATGATGATAATCCAAATAATGTGTTTAAAATAAGACTGGTGACAAGCAATGCAATTATTTTTTTTCCTTTCATAGTAAACCCTCCTATTAATATAAGATTAAATTAATTTAAAATATCTCTATCACTTTTAGTATAGTTAGCTTTTTGATGGGTGAGAAATTACAGTGTATTTGCAATAATTTCTCAAAACAACATCAATGCTGCAAAATTACTTTTTGCTACCAAGAACCGATGCGGTTTCTTTAAGCTGCTTTCTTATTTCTAGTTTTTGAGGACACTTATCTTCACAAATACCGCATTCTATACATTCTTCAGCCTTTTTACCCTTCAGCCAATCAAACATGCCTATTTGGCTATATTGATCTTTAGCATAATCTGTAATACCGTAAACCCTATGATAATTCATTAATTGGAAATTAAGAGGTATGTTTACTTCATGAGGACAGGGCATACAGTAATTGCAACCGGTACAATAGAGTTCTTCCAGCTTTTTATTTTCACTCATTGCAGCCTTTACATTTTCAACTTCGCTTTTACTTAACCTAGAATCCATAGATGCTAATCTGCAATTCTCTTCTACCATTTCCATAGTGCCCATACCGGAAAGTGCACATGACACATTAGGGTTTGATAAAACAAACCTGAGGGCTATTTCGGCACTTGTTTTAACTTTGCCGGGGAGTAGGTTCCTTATAGTTTCAGAAGGAGCTCCAAGTCTGCCGCCGCCAACAGGTCCCATTACAACGACTCCCAGCCCTTTTTCCTTTGCCCTGATCATAGCATCTTCATTGCTTCTATCCATCAGGTTATACTGGCAAAGAACAGTCTCAAATATTCCGGTATCAATCAATTTGGGTAGATTTTCAGCCTTATCATGAAAAGAAAAGGATAAATGCTTGATAAGGCCCTGTTCCTTAGCTTTCAGAGCACCACTTAATGCCCCATCCTTGACATTGATTCTTTCATTGAAGCAATTAAGATCTATACCCCACATATGATAGAAGTCGATGTACTCAACATCAAGCTTTTTAAGAGATTTTTCAAGTCTTTCTAAAAAGTGCTGGCCTGATGCATCTTCAATTGGATTCTTTGTTGACAGGTATACTTTATCTCTCCACCCTTTTAATGCTTTACCTACGATAATTTCGCTTTCGCCATCACAGTAATATGGTGCTGTATCGATATAATTGACACCAAGCTCGAATGAGCGATGAATTATTCTAATACTTTCCTCTACATCAAATACATTTTTGCCGTCGATATTTATTTGGGGCAGCCTCATTGCACCAAATCCCAGTGATGATATTTTTACACCCGTATTACCGAAGTCCCTGTAGTTCATTTTTTACCTCCTCTGGCTGAATATTTGAAAAAATAATTGTTTGTTTTATATAATAATATATAATTTTTTCTACATATACAATATTATTTGCAAACTAGCCAATAGGCGTATTCGTATAACATGAATAATTATAAATATTTCCCATAACAGAAGTAAACATAGATGTAAGAAAATTCCTTGAATACTTTTGAATAATGTAGTATAATATTATTAATAAAACACTATTCAATTGTGATTTAATTCCCATTCGATCATTTTCCCTCCTTAATTTTCCGGAGAGACATGGTAAGAATCTAGTTAAATCCCAAATAGTTAAGGAGGTAATTTAATATGGCCGACAAAACATTGTCATGCAAAGATTGCGGATCAGATTTTCTTTTTACAGAAGGAGAACAGGAATTCTTTAAAGAAAAAGGATTTCAGAATGAACCACAAAGATGTCCAACATGTAGGAAAGCTAAAAAAGCACAACGCGGCGGATTTGGTAACGGAAGAGGAAATTCAGGCGGATACGGTGGCAACAGATATTAATATTCAGCGAGATAAAAAGGAGAGGAAAACTCTCCTTTAATTATTTTATAGACGTTTAGGAAATTATAGTTTCTGTTCTAAAACTCATTTCTAAAAACACATGTTTACACTCGCATATTGTGAGTGACGTGACTTAAAAAGTCAATTGATTTTCATAAAAATCCATTGCATAGTAAATTGAATCGCATAAAAAGATATAATTCGATAAAAATTCCGTATTTAAATAACTTCCATCGCAATTTACATGCTAATTATGATAGAATATGTAATATAAAAGTTTACTAAAGGAAGCTAATACATATGAAAAAGTATAGAGGCGAAATATTTTTTTCTATAGTTGGAATTGTCTGTGGCATTGTGGCTTATTTTATTATTATTAATTTCTTTTGGGTAGATAAGCCTGTAGAAATGGCACCTGTTGTTATTCAAAATACGCCAACTATTCCTTCTACACCTACGCAATGTGTGACTCCAACTATTATTCCTACTGCGGAAGTGATTGACTATAATTCCATACCTGGTGTTACGGAAGGCCAGTCCTATCCTGAGAACCTTGTTGCTGAGGGGAGCAGAAATATATTAATTATCGGTGAAGATAAGGTAGCAGGGCTCTATGATACTATAGGGATTCTAAGTATGGATGATGATGGTAAAGTGGCAAAGATAATTATGATTCCGCGAGATATGTATGTAAACTATAACAAGAAGGTCAGGCATCATCTTGAAACAACAGGCAGAGCGAAAAATTCCGCTTTTTACAAAATTAATGCTGCATACAACATAGGAATCAAAATGAATTATGAAGGCAAATTTAATGCAGGTTCAATAAATTTTCTGGCAGATATAATGAAAGAGGTATTTAGAATAGAGATAAGAGATTACATAAAGATTAACACTGAGGGGTTTAAACAAGTTGTAGATCTTTTTGGCGGTGTAGATATATATGTTCCGTATGTGATGGATTACGACGATCCGTTCCAAGGTCTGTCCATCCATTTAAAGAAAGGGTCGCAGCATCTAAATGGAACCCAGGCTGAAGGTTTTGTAAGATACAGGCAGGGATATGATGAAAACAAAGTATTCAGGAGCTTGGGTGACATTGAGAGGAAAAAAAATCAGATAGCTTTTATGAAGGCGTTTCTTCAGCAGAAAATGACGCTGGGAAATATCACAAAGTTACCTGGACTTATAAAGACACTCAATAAGAATATGAAAACAAGCATTGATGCTGGAGATATACTTACATCATACATGGGTACACTTAAAGATTTGGCACTTAGTAAATATAAGATTGAAAGCACGACTATCATTGGAAAGAACACTACCATCAACGGTTCATACTGTTATATAGTAGGCAAGATTGAAGATGTGAACAATTAATGACGGATAAGCTGCCGTAGCAAATTTTATTTTTGTTATGGCAGCTTTATGCTTTAAAACATTTATATGCTTTTATAATGCATTTTTAACTAGTCCCCATAAAACGTCGCAAAGTTCATTGCTTTCAAGATCAAATCCATAATCGTTTGAGTGAGCTCTATTGCCTATTTCGCAGAAAATGTCACCTGATTCGGCGAATAGATAAAATTGCCCATGTGATGGGGTGGTCCTGCCTAAAATTTCGATCATGTGCCCAATGGTAAGAAGCGGCAGGCACTCATCCTTTATAAAGGAACTGGGACGGCAGAAACTGAAATCCTGATCCTGGTCATAATCTTCCTCAATCTCTTTTTGATCATTATCATAATTATCGTCTACATCTTCATCGACGTTTTGGCAGGTTTCTTCATCCGATTCGGAGTTGTCCTGATCTTCATTACAGATATTAGCTATATCATAAAGCAAGATCCTGTAACCATTGTATATTTCTATATTGCCTATGACAAACTCGTAATCCTCATATTCCTCATTAACAATGTTTTTACAAATGGATGCAACGGCGTGATCAAATTTATTGGGCTTCCATAGAGAATTAAGGTTTTGCTTTTGTTCAGGGGTCAGGGAATTCAAATCTTCTACAGTTATTTTTTGCTTCATAAATAAACCCTCCTTTTAATATGTTTATATTCAAATGATAGATAGACAAATGAAAAGATTAATCACTTTTAATAAATGGAATACTATTATTATATTTGGAGTGCTAAAATATTACAAGAGGCATCTGATATTGTGCTCTTCCAAATGTTTTGCTAAATAATTTTAATATAGAATATAAATGGAGGTAGTTGATGGATAAATATGTGTTTGAATCGCTGAATAGTTTTTTTGCAGAATATGTTAAAGGTTTTTATTCTGATGATGAGGAAATAAATTTTAACTTAAAATTAAAGGAAGAACATACTATGAGAGTATGTTCAAATATCACCAATATTGGGAAAGGTATAGGACTTGATGAGAACGATCTTATTATGGCAAATACAATTGCATTATTCCATGATATCGGAAGGTTTGAGCAATTTTTCAGGTATAGGACTTTTTCTGACGCCAGGTCGGAAAATCACTCGGAACTTGGCATTAAAGTTCTTGTTGAAAAAAAAGTATTAAATAAGCTTACAGATTATGAAAGAGATGTTATAGTAATGTCAATTCGTAATCACAATGCATTAAATCTGCCTGAGATGGACGATAAAAGAGCTCTGACTTTTGCAATGCTAATAAGGGATGCTGATAAACTTGATATATTGGGTATTTTAGCAGACTACTATAAAAGTCCTGAAAGCTATGAACATTTAAAAGTAGGTGAATCATCAAAAGTAACCGGTATATCCAGAAATATATTGGAAAGCGTAATGAATCTTAAAAGTATAAAATTCAGTGATACAAAGACTTCTGATGATATGAAGCTTTTGAGGCTTTCATGGATATATGATATAAATTATAAGATTACGCTTATGAAGGTTTTAGAGAGAGGGTACTTAGAGGCAATTATTGATTCATTGCCTATGACCAATGAAATTAAAAATGTATATGAAAGATTGAGAGAGTATATAAGTTCATTTATTGAGAATCAGTAATTTATAAGTAATAGTTAACAAATGATATAAGAGTTTATAAGGTTATACATAGTTTTAGTTTTAATAACATAAAAAACAGCCTCGATATAAAAGACTTTTGATCTTTTATATCGAAGCTGGAAAAAAGGTCTTATGGTTTATTGAACCACCCATCTTACCAATCCCATTTCAAACTTGTTTATAAGATCAGGGTGGAAAGGTACTACTCTGAATGTATAGCCATACTCTCCGCCGTCGGAGAAAGTTATGTCGGAAGTGTATCTGTAAAGGCCATATTCCAGTTTGCTATCAAGTTTCATTTCAATAATTTCAGCATTCTCGATCAGATTATTTCTGCCGATACTGCCATAGTATACTTCTACCTTAACCATTCCAGGATCAATACTGCCAAGATAAACTGAAGTTGTGATCTTTATAGTATCACCTGATTTAGTCTCCTGTTCTTTAAGCTGGTTCATGCTTTTATCAGATATAATCTGTACCTGGGACCAGTTTTTCTCAATATTGGCCTTCCAATCAGCTAATTCCTTGGCGAAGCTAAACTTGTTGGCTGTTATTTTAGATACCCTTTCCATGGTAGGAATATAGAACCTGTTGTTATACTCCTGAACCATTCTGTGTGTACCATACTGAGCAGTTAATGATTTAATGGATTCTTTCATTACATCAACCCATTTTACAGGTATACCGTTTTCGTCACGGTGATAGTACGTTGGAATTATCTCGTTTTCCAGAATACTGTAAATTGATTCACTATCTGCATTATCCTGGTTATACTCATTATCATAATAGGTATCATCACCTATTGCCCATCCGTTTTTGCCATTATAGCCTTCGCACCACCATCCGTCAAGGATACTGAAGTTAATAGCTCCATTTATGCAAACCTTTTGGCCGCTGGTTCCACTGGCCTCTAGAGGACGTCTTGGGTTATTGAGCCAGATATCAACACCCTGAACCATTATTCTGGCAAGGGTCATGTTGTAATTTTCCAGTAAAATAACTTTCCCTTTAAAGCCCTCTTGCTTTGCAATATCATTGATATTTTTGATTATTTCATGTGCAGGTCTGTCGGCAGGATGAGCTTTACCGGCAAATATTATCTGAACCGGCATTTCTGGATTATTAAGTATTTTCAATATTCTTGCAACATCCCTGAATATGAGATTTGCACGCTTATATGTGGCAAATCTTCTTGCAAAACCAATAGTGAGTGCATTGGAATCCAGAACGGAATCAACTTCTTTTATGCTTTCAGCAGATTCTCCGTTTGCAATTTTTTGTTCTTTCAATTTGTTGCGTATATATCCGATCATTTTAGTTTTTAACACACTGTGAGTCTTCCATAACTCATCACTTGGTATGTTATTAACCTTATCCCAGATAGATCTGTCATACAGGGTTTCTTTCCAATCTGCATCGAGGTATTTATCGAATATGTGCTTTATGCTTGGCGAAAGCCATGTCAATGTGTGTATTCCATTGGTTATATGTGTAATAGGTACATCTTCTTCGGGTAATCCCGGCCATACATTATTAAATATGTTACGTGACACGGCACCATGCAATTCGCTAACACCGTTTTTCCTACCTGACAGGTTAAGGGCCAGTACTGTCATATTAAAGTTCTGGTGCTCTCCTACCCTGAGGCCAAGGTCAAGGAACTCATGTCTGCTTATGCCTAAAAGGCCCCAGAAATTGCCGAAGTACTTGTCAATCATTTGGATTGGGAATACATCGTTTCCGGCGGGAACAGGTGTATGAGTCGTAAATATGGATGACGAAGACACAATTTCCTTTGCTTGTTTGAAAGGAATTTTGTGCTCCTGAATAAGTTTTCTCATCAGCTCCAGTCCCATGAAGGATGAGTGGCCTTCGTTCATGTGGTACACTGTAGCCTTAATGCCAAGTGCTTCCAATGTCCTTATTCCGCCAATACCAAGGAATATTTCCTGCTGAATTCTTGTTTCCTGATCACCGCCATAAAGCCTTGCAGTTAGGGAACGATCATGGTCGTTGTTTTGTTCCACATCGGTGTCCATAAAGTATATACTGACACGTCCAACTTTAACCTGCCATATTTGTGCAAATACAACCCTTCCAGGCAGTTCAACATTAATCATTACCCTATCACCGTTTTTATCCAGTGCGGGAGTTATTGGAAGCTGAGAAACATTTAAATCTGTGAAATTAGTTTCCTGCCATCCGTCATAGTTGATTCTCTGACTAAAGTAGCCTTGCTTATAAAAAAGTCCTATTGCAGTAAAAGGTATTCCCAAATCACTAGCAGACTTGCAGTGATCACCTGATAGAACGCCCAGACCGCCTGAGTAAATAGGCAAAACCTCGTTTAAGCCATACTCTGCTGAAAAATATGCAATCATATTATCCTTTTTATCAGGATAATTCTTATTGAACCAGGTATCTTTCTCGCTCAAATAACGGTCAAAACTTGCCACAACCTCTTCATAACGTTGCATATAGTCAGAGTCGTTCAACTTTTGTTCCAACTTTTTCTGGCTAACTTCCTGTAAAAATCTTACAGGGTTTTTATTTAGCTTTTCCCAAAGAGCTAGGTCAATCTCCCTGTAAAGGTCTATTGCATCAGAATTCCATGACCACCATAGATTATATGCAATATCGTTTAACCTGTTAAGCTTTTGCGGTATTACAGCTGTTACTTTTATCTTTCCTAAAAGATACATATGCAACCTCCATTTATTATCGTATTATTTATTATTACCAATTTTTTATTAATAATATCAAATTATATAAAAATCAATTAATACTTTAAGCTTTTTGTTTATTTTTACGTAAAACAATATTCAATTAATTATTCTTTAGATTTTAAAGAAATTTTACAATTAAATATAAAAGTGCAAATTTACATGATATTAAAACAACAATGCAAAGCTTATCACTAAACATTAGACACAGAATTATTATATTAATCACAAAACATATTATGAAAAAACAGTTAAACATTTGATGAAGAAACTATTTGGAAAAGCACTCATATAAACAATGACAAAGTACAAACTAATACTTTGTTGCAAATAAAAGCTTAAAAAAGAATAAAATTCATATAAAACATAATATCATAATTTCGGGAATTTTGGTAGAGTTTTTTTAAAAAATATATATATTAATAGATAATATACTAATGAAATCAAGAAAAGCTAAATATTGCTCAAATAAAAATTTTGAAATTTAAGAAAAATAATTGTATGATAAAAAGATACATTATTTATGGATTAATTGGATGGAATACTGAAGTAATATGGACTGGAATGCACTCATTAATGGTTGGAGATCTAAGATTAAGTGGATTTACTAATCTATGGATGTTCTTTATATACGGATTGGCGGTTTTTCTTGAACCCATTCATGATATAATAAGTAGGTGGAGGTGGATTACCAGGGGAATAATTTGGGTCTTAGTTATATGGGGAATAGAATATGCTACGGGTTTTATTTTGGAGAATATCATAAACCTTAAGCCATGGTTATATAGTGGGCCTTATGCTGTTGATGGACTAATCAGATTGGATTATGCTCCCTGGTGGTTTGCAGCAGGCCTGATATTTGAGAAGATTCACAGGACCTTGGATGTTTACATTTTAGATAACAGAGTATAGAGTTATAATATGAGGACTAATATAAAAATATTTTGTATAGAACTTAGTAATTTTTTACGTTGAAGTGTCACTAATCACTTTTGATATAACTTTGGGGGGAATTTTTTCGTGAGGAAATTTAAAATTAAAAAAATCCAGGACACGGATGATGGAGTTATAACCAAAAAGAATAAAAGAGGAAATATATTTACTAAAATATTGATATTCCTGATATTTGAAATACTTTTTACCGGTGTTACACTGCCGATATTGATTTTCTATGGTCCTTTTGAAAATGTGAAGGGTACTATAACAGGTATGTCATGGAATACCTTTACACATCAGTATATTGCAAAGTTTTTTTTGAGCGATGAAGCTATAAATAGAATTATCTCCAAAAGCTTTGCCGAAGACCCTTTGGATAATGGAGGCGTATTACAGAAACTTAGTTTTGGTTCGAACCATGATGATAAAATAGAAGTGTATAACATTGATGGCGGAAGTTTTGAAGGAAAGCTTATGCTTGTATACGATCCATCAAGAATTAAGGTTGGCTATTCCAAAAACTTTCCAAATTCCGGAGAGACTACCAGCTCCATTGCAAAAAGAAATGGAGCTATCGCTGCAATAAACGCAGGCGGTTTCATGGATGTTGGTTGGACAGGCACCGGAGGGGCACCTATGGGATATATTATTCATGATGGGAAAGTTGTTGTAAATCAGAAAAGCAATACTATAAAACAGGATTCAGCTGCATTTACCGACCAAATGCTAATAGTTGGAAAGCATTCTGTAAATCAGCTTTTAAATGAATATGGAGTAAAAGAAGGAGTGAGTTTCGGACCCCCTCTTATAGTAAACGGAAAAAAAACCATCAAAAGAGGTGATGGAGGATGGGGAATAGCACCTAGGACTGCTATTGGCCAAAGAGCCGATGGAACTGTCATTTTATTGGTAATTGACGGCAGAAGGGCTGGTTCATTAGGTGCCACACTGCGTGATGTTCAGGATATATTTTTAAAATATAATGCAAAAAATGCCGTTAACTTAGACGGCGGCTCATCAACTACAATGTATTTTAATGGAAAGATTATAAACAAACCGACTGATGGATTAGGAGAGCGTGCTGTAGCATCAGTATTCATGGTGATGCCTGGAAAGGCTGGTGGCAGCAAGTGAAATTATTAAAAAGGGTTTATAAATGGATTATATTATCAATTATATTGCAGATATTGGTACTCGCATATTTTAATTACGACTTTTTGCTTAAGGAGCATGAGATCAAAGCAACCAGCTATGAGGTGAGTGATAAAACAGTTGAAGTAGAAAAGAAAAGTGTTGAAATTCAGCAAGGGGCAACCCAATTAAAGGTATCCTATGATGGAAATCATGCTGCCTGGTTATTATCCGGTAAAATTCATGTGTATGATCTTATAAATAAAAAGTCAAAAGATACAATAGAGGATGATTCCGGTGATATAAATTACTACAGGTGGTTGCCTGACAGGAATATAGTAATCTACTCTGTTAGCAGTCTTAAGTCAGGAAAAGTAAATGTTATGACTAAAGATATTGAAACGGGTAATACCCATAGCTATCCTGCAATATCGGGATTGGCTAAAAACAGTGAGGTAACGGACATAGAATTTTCTCTTTTCACTAATCTTATTTATGTAAAGGTGCAAACAAGCTCAACAAGAGCAAGGATTTATAAATTTGACATAATGGATAATTTAAATTATATAATGATATTTGACAGTTCGTCGAGGATAAAGGAAGCTAATCTTTCGGATAAATTATTTTATGAGGATGGAAAAGGCAGAATTATGCTTTGGGATGGAAAACGTAAAAGCAAAAATCGTGTGCAAATAGATGGTAAGGCTTCGCTCATAGGCCTCGATGCCGAAGATAATTTATATATTGGAAATAAAGATTCCGAAGGAAAAGTCAATAAACTACTATATAGAAAACAGGATAAGGAATCAGACAGCAAATGGAATGAAATAAGTCTAAAGGCTGCTAGTGATGAAAATGATGTAATTGTAACAGAGAATGGCAATGTTTATTTGGTCAACAAACCCAATAAAGTAGTTATTAACCTTAAGAATAATGCCGAAATAGAATATGAAGGTGAATTTATTGAAATATTGGATAATTATATAGTATATTCAGTAAATGATAAGTTAATTGTAGATAATATAGATTAAACATGAGCGAAATTTATAGCGGATGTTATTTTTTAATCATGGCTTAACATTTTTGTTTAGCTTTTCTAGCTCAGGGTATTAAATAGATGGATTGGTAATACTGATTCAACGTATATGGAATAAGCAGATTTAATGCAGTTTTAATATTGTAGCTTAATGAATGGAGGATTATTATGGCTAGTGAAAAGGTGTTAATAATTACAAAGGATAATTTTGAAAATGAGGTTATCAAATCTGATAAGCCGGTATTAGTTGATTTTTGGGCTTCCTGGTGTGGACCATGCATGACAATCGGACCTATAATTGATTCATTAGCTGATGAATATGAGGGAAAGGTAAAAGTGTGCAAGGTAAATGTCGACAATGAGGGTGAGTTGACCAGGAAATACAGGGTTATGAGCATTCCTACTATATTAGTGTTCAAAAATGGCGAAGTTGCAGATAAAGTTGTAGGTTCAAGGTCTAAATCCGAGTTTCAGGATGTTATAGAAAAGAACATATAAAAAAGAGGAATTTCCGAATTTCTATTGAATATGTATAGTGAAATCAAGTACGCAAATTGATAAAACATTTAGTGTAGATAAAAAGCAATTTTTGCTATATAATGATTCTGATAAAATTATTTAATTTATATACTAATTTATTAATATGATTTAACTATATATAGAGGAGGCACTGCAAATGTCAGGGGAAAAACGATTCGGAAGTTCATTTATGGGTGGTTTTGCGAAGTCTGATGTAAATGCTTATATCGAAAGGATGCTTAAGGAGTTTGATGATAGACTTAAGCAGAAAGACAATGAAATTTCAATGCTTAAAAATCAAAACAGGGAACTCAGAATAAAATATGAGGATCTTGAGAGAAGGATGAGCCAGGTCAATGAAGATAGGGTTAAGATAGCCGATGCTATAATAATAGCTAACGAAAAAGCCGAAGCTATCCTTGAAGATGCTAGAAAAGAAGCATTGGAAGAAAAGAAAAAGCTTGAACAGACTATTGAGAGTGAAAAGGAAAAACTTGTTGATGTAAGAAGAGAATTAAAAAGTTTGAAGAGCGAGGTAATACAAAGACTTAAAAAGTTTGAACAGCAGATTACAGAGGTAATTGAAGACGAGGACGAAGAAGATATTTAATTAAAAGTGTTGAAATTTTAAATTTAGTTTCGTATAATACTTAATAATAATAAAAATTAATATGTGTGCAAGATCAATGAGGGGGAAGAGTATATATAGGTAATTTTAAAGAGAGTTAGTGTCAGGTGGAAGACTAACAAAGGACTATATAGAAAGCAGCCCTGGAGATTCACTTTGAGAAATCCGATACTATTTAAATATAAATTGTATTGGACATTAGAAGATGACGAGACCTCGCGTTATAGAGGAACGGTATATTTTGTATCGGTTGAGACAGCATTTTTGTGTGCTAATTAGGGTGGTACCGCGGAATACTCCTTCGCCCCTTTCTTTGGGGAAGGAGTTTTTTTATTGTTTTATATAAAGATGGTTTGTGTAAATAATAATTAAAGATTCACAAAGAGCATTATAAATATATAAGGAAAAGGAGAGAGTGGCTATGGAAGAGATTTTAGAACTATTAGAAAATAACGCCAAATTGACAGAGGAGCAAATGGCAGTTATGCTTGGAAAGACTGTTGATGAAGTAAAGGAAATTATTAAAAATTATGAAGAGGACAATACAATAGCTGGCTATACTGCAATGATCAACTGGGAAAAAACAGGCAAAGAAAGTGTTACAGCATTGATTGAATTAAAAGTCACTCCGCAAAGGGGAGAGGGTTTTGACAAAGTGGCTGAAAGAATTTACAGATATCCTCAGGTTAAGGCTTGCTACTTAATGTCAGGAGGCTTTGACCTTACTGTAATAGTTGAAGGAAAGACAATGAAGGAGGTGGCATTGTTTGTTGCAATGAAGCTCGCACCATTGGAAAACGTATTGAGTACGGCAACCCACTTCGTATTGAAGAAATATAAAGATAAGGGAACTATCTTTGAAGAGAAAACTAAGGATGACAGGGAGGCAATAATATTATGAAAATGTCGGATATGATTACTCCAACCATAAAAAATATTCCGCCTTCAGGGATCAGGAAGTTTTTTGATCTTGTCAATGAAATGAAAGATGCAATTTCACTTAGTATCGGAGAACCTGATTTTGTAACGCCTTGGAACGTAAGAGAGGCAGGAATATATTCTTTAGAAAAGGGGCATACCCATTATTCCCCTAATTCCGGCTTTATAGAGCTTAGGACGGAAATATCAAAATATTATAAAAGAAAATTTAATGTGGGATATGATCCCAAAAATCAGATAATTGTCACAGTAGGCGGAAGTGAGGCTATCGACATCGCATTAAGGTCTCTGGTAGGTCCAGGTGATGAGGTAATAATACCTGAACCCAGCTTTGTTGCATATAAACCTTGTACGATTCTTACAGGTGCTACTCCGGTAATAATCAATCTGAGAGTAGAAGATCAATTCAGATTGACGCCGGAGCTTCTTGAAAAAGCTATAACTCCAAGGACTAAAGTTCTGATACTTCCTTTTCCCAATAACCCAACAGGGGCTATAATGACAAGGGAAGATTTGGATAAAATTGTGGAAATCCTTAAAGATAAGAATATTGTTGTGTTATCTGACGAAATTTATTCGGAACTGACGTATGAAGGAAGGCATGTGTCAATTGCCAGCTATCCTGAGATGAAAGATAAAACACTTATAATTAATGGATTTTCAAAATCTTATGCAATGACTGGCTGGAGGCTTGGATATGCATGTGGTCATCCGGATCTGATTGGTGCAATGTATAAGATACATCAATTCGCTATAATGTCATCTCCAACAACTGCCCAGTATGCAGCGACTGAGGCATTGAAAAGCGGTGATGGTGACATTGAGATGATGAGGAGAGAGTACAACAGAAGAAGAAGAGTAATGGTTGATGGCTTTAGGAAAGTAGGTTTGGAATGCTTTGAGCCGTTAGGTGCTTTTTATGTATTTCCTTGTATAAAATCAACAGGTTTAAGGTCGGAAGAGTTCTGTGAAAGACTGCTTTCAGAGGAAAAAGTAGCCATAGTACCAGGGACTGCATTCGGTGAGGGCGGTGAAGGCTTTATAAGAGCTTGCTACGCATATTCTGTTGACAATATAATAGAAGCACTGAAGAGGGTTGAAAAGTTTGTATCTTCATTAAAAAAGTAAATGGTGAAATATGAGTAAATTAATATTTATTGATTTGGATGGAACACTTTTAAGCAGCGACAAGAGAGTTTCAAAAGAAAACAGAGATGCTATAAGAAATGCAGAACAAAAAGGGCTAAAGGTAATAATATGTACAGGTAAGGTATTTAAATCGGCCAAGAGGTTTGCTCATGAGATTGGTATAAAGGGGCCTTTAATATCCTGTAATGGTGCGGAAATAAGGGATATAGCAACAGAAAAGTTGTTATATTCCGATTTCCTAAGAAAAGAAGATTGTTATAAAATTATTGATATATGCAGGAGAAAGAGAATATACTTTCATGCGTATATTGATCACGATATGTTTACTGAAATGGGTGAATGCCCTACGCCTCTATATTGGATTGAGAATACTGAGGTTCCGGAGGAATACAGGATAAACATAAGGGTTGTTTCCGATTTTAAGGAAGTTGTAAATAAGAGCAGTCAAAATGTATCCAAATTTTTAATGGTTTCTAAAGACAGGCAGCAATTGATTGAAGTAAGGCATCTTTTAGAGGAAATTGATACAGTGAATGTTATGTGTTCAGGTGATGATAACATTGAAGTTGTTAATAAAAATGTAAATAAGGGCAAGGCCTTGGTGATTGTAAGTGAGAGCAGCGAATACAGCGAGTATGAGATTGTAGCTATGGGTGACAGTGAGAATGACTTATCCATGCTATTAGAATCCCAGTACAAAATCGTGATGGGTAACGCTGACGAATCACTTAAGAAAATTGCTGATTTTATCTCCGCAACAAATGATGAAAACGGAGTAGCCATAGCCATTGAACAAATTTTAAACTAACGCCTAAATAACCCTTAGAAAAATATTATATTTCCAGCTATTAGGCATTAGTTATTGCTTTGACATTAATGTTTTTAAAATTATTTTTTGTATAGAACAAAATCAAATCGTCCAATTCTTGACTAATTCTTAATATGTCTTCGGTATTGCCTGTATCCATTACTTCGTATAGCTTGTTACGCAACTCTTCTAACTGCTCTAACATAGAAACCTCCAAAAACCCATTACTTCATAAATCAAATTCAGTATTTTACATTCAATTATTTTGTGATAGAATATCAACAATAATAACTTAATTTAATTTTAAGGCAACAGAACGTTGCTGTCAATAAAAAAACAAATTTGTGCAAACAAAATGTTGCGTTAATATACAATAATGTTATATTATGATTAAAAGTGAGTTTGTTATATATGGAAGAATACTTTTTGAGGTGAAACAAAAGTGGATTTTTCAAGGATGCTGAAGCAGCTGAGGGAGGAAAAGAGTTTATCCCAAAAGGATATTGCCGAATATTTAGGCTTGACGCGTCAAGCTGTTGCTTCATATGAGCTTGCCAAGAGAGAACCTGATTATGATGTTCTTAAAAAATTGGCAGATTACTTTGGTGTTTCGGTAGATTATTTACTCGGCAGGGTAAAGTGTAAGGATGTTAACGCTTTAACCGTCGGCAGAAATATTGATTTGATAAGAGGTAGTATGACCTTTAAGGAAATGTCTGAAAGTATTAGTAAGAAGATGGGTACAATGATATTTCCCGAAATGCTTGAATTATATGCTAGGGGGGAGAGAATGCCCTTTAGTGCTACATTGAAGATAATTGCAAAATATGCAGGGGTTAGAGAGACATTTTTTTATACACATAATACTTTATTTACGTATGAGAAAGAAAAGGAATTATATAAGAGAGAGGAAGAACTTAATAACGCAAATCATGCACGAAAAGATACAAAGGGAGAAATGGGACTTATTGATGAAGAATTAAGAAAATGGATATTTAAAGACAGCAGTATAGAATATTTAAGGCTGGCTAAAAAGATACAAGAATCAGGTATGCCTCCTTTAGCTTTAGAGCCTTTAATAAACTCTTTTAAAAGTAACAAGCAGAATTAGTTAAAACATTAAGAATATAAGTATTACTTATGTTATTAAATAACCAATAAAGAATTAACAAATATATTCGGCAGGTTGACCATATGGGTTGATCTGCCGATTTTGTTCATTGTTCAATCTATTTACAAAAAGGCTAATTTATTTTATTATATTGCAGAAATACTATATCTAATTCGGGAGATTCTAAATCTGTAACAATTAAATATTAAAGCGTTTTTTATTTGCTATATTGCAGAAATGTTAAAATTAGGAGATTGTAAATATGTCACGGTGTAAAAATATAATAGTATTTTTAGCAATATTTTATTCTGTCTTGTACTTTCATTCAATATCATTTGCTGATCAAGGCAATTTTATTCAAAAGGTAATAAAACAGGGAGATGATGTGGTCATTTCCTTTAGATATCAAAAAAATACCGACATGCATGTTGTCATTGGAAAATGCGGTATCAATCAAATGGTGAATTTTAAAAAAATTTATCTGGAAAAAAACAGTAGTGATCAGGTGAGTCCTGTTATCGGTAAAAAAGCTCAATTGTTTATGCAGGCGTGTACCGATTGGTTGGGACCTTATATGGTTAAGGCACTTGACAATGGCGATGGAGGGGGATGTGCCTTCACAGGCGGTTGGCATAGTATTAAATGTGACAAAAAGTATTACAAGACAGGCAAGACATTTTCATTCGATGTAAAGTCAAATGATGTTATTGTAAAAGAAAATACCGTAACAAAGGGAGCAGTTATTATACAAATAACCAATTTGATTCGGGGATATAATACCATTAAGTCTGAAAGAGGTATACTAAGAGAAGAAATACAGATAGAAGCGGATAATGGACAATTTGATATTAACATTAAAACTACTGCTTTAGAGGATATACTTCTTATGAAATACTATGGGCTTCAGACACAAAATTACGGGTGGAAAGGCGGAATTCAATATAATAATGGTGATATGAATTCAATTAAAAAATATTCTGAATCTGGACCTAAAAAAGATGTAGGAGTAATAAACAGTTTTTCACTTTGGTCAGAAGATAAAAAACATATACTTTTTTGCAGTATAAATGACAAAATAGGCATTGGAACATTTAAAAATATACCCGATAATTTGCCGACGATATTTACCGAGTCTTATGGTAAGACATACTTTAACTTAATCAATGGTAATGGAGTACATTTACTAAGTGGTGAGAATATAACATTGGAAGGCAGGTATGTGTTCCTATAAAGATACATTGCATTATATTACCAATTGCTTTTTAATTATATGTTTTTCAAAAAAACGTTCTATTATTTTAATTATTGCAAAACATTTCCCAGACATAAATAAAACACCTTAGACTTAATAAGGGATAGCCTAAAGTGTTTTATTTATGTCTGGGAAATTATAGTGTATTCAACACCACAATTTCCCACTACAACAATCAGGGCTAAACAAAATCGTTTCGTGATTTTGTTTAGAAAGTTATTAATATTAAATGGCTGATTCGCCCCTCTCACCGGTTCTGATTCTTACTGCATCCTCTACATTATATACGAATATTTTGCCATCACCCACTTCACCGGTTTTTGCTTCTTTCATAATAAGGTTGATTATTTCTTCCACATGATTATCTTTTGTTATTATTTCAATTTTTACTTTTGGAAGAAGATTTAATGTAACTTCAGTACCTCGATAATATTCCTTTCTGCCTTTTTGCAGCCCACAGCCCATAACCTGGCTGATTGTCAGTCCATGAATATTGAAATTGCTAAGAGTTTCCTTAATATCTTCCAGCTTACCTGGCCTAATAACTGCTTCAATCTTTTTCATTTTCCTCACCTCTTATTTTTATATCCTGGAAATTATGGTGCTTATAATAGCTAACACCACAATTTCCTTAGACACATTTTCAAAGATATTATAACGCAATACCTTCTTCTGCAGCGAAGTCAGGGTATGCATCTTCACCATGCTGAGATACATCCAGACCTTCATCTTCATCTGATTCACTAACACGAAGTTTCACAAAGAGAGATATTGCCTTAAGTATAACAAATGTAAGCACTCCAGAGAATACTAAAGTTACCAGAACGCTTATGGCTTGAACTCCAAGAAGTCCAGGGTTACCATGGAGTAAACCATCAGCACCAAGTGGATTAACTGCCTTTGAAGCGAACACTCCTGTTGCCAAAGCACCAAATATACCGCCTACTCCATGGCAACCGAATACGTCAAGGGAATCGTCATATCCAAACTTGGGCTTAAGAACACTTATTGCAAAGTAGCTTAACGGACTTACCAAAAGTCCCATAATAATTGCAGACAATGGTGTGACGAAGCCGGCAGCCGGTGTTATGGCAACCAATCCTACTACGCATCCTGTGGCAGCACCTAATAAAGTAGGTTTTCCATGATGTAGCCATTCAACAATTATCCATGACAGTAATGCTGCTGCTGCTGCTGTGTTAGTCACAATAAATGCGTTAACTGCAAGCCCATTTGCTGCAAGTGCACTACCTGCATTGAAGCCGAACCAGCCAAACCATAATACTGCAGCACCCAAAAGGACAAATGGTATATTATGAGGTATCATTGGTGTTATCTTATAGCCTTTACGTTTTCCTAAAACAAGTGCAGCAACCAAGCCTGCTATACCTGAGCTTATATGGACTACAGTGCCGCCTGCGAAGTCAAGAGCACCAAGTTCTCTTATCCATCCGCCAACGCCCCATACCCAATGTGCTAGAGGATCATATACAAGCGTTGCCCAAAGTGTTGTGAATATTAAAAATGCGGAGAATCTCATTCTTTCGGCAAAAGCACCTGTTATAAGTGCAGGGGTAATAATTGCGAACATCATTTGGTACATTGCAAAAGCCCCATGAGGGATTGTTCCTGCGTAATCTGCATTGGGTTCTGCTCCTACTCCGTTAAATCCAAGGAAGTCAAGACCACCGATTATACCGCCTTTATCGGGACCGAATGCAAGTGTATAGCCTATAAGAACCCATTGGATGGAGATCAATCCAACCATTACAAATGAATTCATCATTGTGTTGAGCACATTCTTTTTTCTAACCATTCCGCCATAAAAGAAGGCCAGTGCTGGTGTCATAATAAATACAAGTGCTGTTGATATAATAGAAAAGGTAGTATCGCCTGTATCGATTTTTGCTTCTCCCTCGGCAAAAATCATCATTGGTATGCTTAAAATTGTTAATACACTTAATATAAATGACATAATTTTCTTGTTCATATCGATTCCTCCATTAATTTTTTAATTTTTAATTTTCACGATTAAAATGAAAGTTGGAATTATCGACATTGATAATTTCTATTGGAGCTCCAAATGAGAATCACTTCGATGGGATTCGTTACTAATTTGAAAATAAAAAAGCCCACCAGTATTTAAAATACGGGTAAGCATCTTTACTTACTTGAAAAAAATATTCAACTTTGTTTTATTATAGCAGAATAATTTTTATTATGCAATATCTGTTTGAATAATTTTTAAAGAATTTTAATTGTTTTGAACAAGCAACAAAAGGAAATAATTATAGTAATAAGAGCATTTATTTGTAGTTAGAATATTAACACTTTTAACATAGCTTGCATAAGTGTTTGTTATAATAATAAATGAATAAGAGAAAATGTAAAATTACTAGTGCAATACATATAGTTTAGATATATTAAATTATATGGAATATGTACTTTTAATTATCAATAAAATCTGATATATTAAATATTAAAGCTAAAATACCGTTAATAATTTGAAAGGCGGTTATTTAATGTCTAGTGAAAAATATATAGTTGCAGCTGCTGATAATCCTAGCCAAATTTCCATAAGAAACATTCTCAACCCATACGGATTTATGTTCTTAGGCAATTGTTCAGATTCTATCTCGCTTCTAAGGCTTATAAGAAGTTACAATCCGGATTTTGTTGTTATAGATATGGGGCGGCAGTTACGTGACATTATGCCAGTTATAGATACTATTGATGATGAGATGCTGTGTGCATGCATATTGGTTGGTCAGAATAAAGATGTTGAGATTGAGGATTTGCAGGAAAAATCAAAGATAGTGACTCTTTGTCCAAAACCATTAAGTAAGGATTTGTTTATCCATACAGTTGAAATGGCCTTATTAAGTTTTAAAAGGATTTTAAAGCTAGACAGGAAGCTTCGTGAAATGACTGAGAACTATGAAACAAGAAAAGCAGTTGAACGGGCTAAATGGATACTTATGGAGCGAGAAGGTATAAGTGAAAACGATGCTTATGAGCGAATGAGAAAAAAGAGTATGGATACACGGACACCAATTAAAGCATTGGCCGAAGCAATTATTTTTGCTTATGAGTTAAGGAATGACTAAAATATTACTAAGTTATAAAATAAAAAATAAAGGGGAGATTTTAGTGCTAGAGCTTGAACAATTCAAACTTGAAATTGATGCTTTGACAATAGAACTGGGAGAAATGGGGGCTTCACTTTGACATCGCCACAATGGATGATGAAATAGCGGAGTTAGAACAAAAAGCATCAGAACCAGAGTTCTGGAATGATTTAGAAAATTCACAAAAGGTACTGCAGAGGCTTAAAAACGTAAAGGCCAGGGTTGATGGCTATAGAGGGCTTGTTGCGGATTTAGAGGATATAAAGACATTAAATCAGTTAGGAATTGAAGAAGATGATGAAAGTATAATAAGTGAGGTTTCTTTAGGTATACAAACTTTAAAGGAGAAGCTTGGAAAACTTAAATTGGAAACACTTCTTACAGGTCAGTATGATAAGAATAACGCCATATTGACTCTTCATGCCGGTGCAGGAGGTACTGAAGCACAGGACTGGGTACAAATGCTTTTAAGAATGTATACCAGATGGGCTGAGACAAAAGGTTATGAAGTGAAGATACTGGATTTTTTAGATGGTGAAGAGGCCGGTATAAAAAGTGTAACTATCCATGTTATCGGTGAAAATGCATACGGGTATTTACGGTCAGAAAAAGGAGTTCACAGGCTGGTGAGAATATCCCCGTTTGATGCGTCGGGAAGAAGGCATACTTCATTTGCATCATTGGATGTTATGCCTGAGCTTGATGATGATGTGGAAGTTGATATCAATCCAGAAGATTTAAGATTAGACACATACAGGGCCAGTGGAGCAGGAGGACAGCATATTAACAAGACTGAATCTGCGGTTAGAATAACTCATATACCTACAGGAGTTGTTGTAGCATGTCAGACAGAAAGATCCCAGTTTCAAAACAAGGATACTGCCATGAAGATGCTTAAATCTAAGCTGTTAGAGCTTAAGGAACGTGAACAGAAAGAAAAAATAGAAGATTTGAAGGGTATTCAAATGGATATTGCATGGGGAAGTCAAATAAGGTCCTATGTTTTTTGTCCATATACCCTTGTAAAGGATCATAGGACGAATTTTGAAATTGGTGATGTTAATTCTGTTATGGACGGAGAGATCGATGGATTTATAAACTCTTTCCTGTCAAGTAATGTGGATAAAAAGTAACAGTTGGTATAGGTGTTGTCATGACTTCAAAGAACATAAGTGTAGTTGGAACAGGCAAACTTGGAAGCAGCCTTGCTATAGCATTGAAATTAAAGGGATTTAATATTTCAGGGCTTTATAGCATTGGAGGTGCATCACAAGAAAGCCTGTGCAGACAACTGGGAATTTGCCTTGATAATGATTTGTGTAAATCAGTAATAAGTTCGGATATTATTTTTATAACTGTACCTGATTCCCAAATAAGAAATGTTTCAAGGCAAATATCACAGTCTGTAGATGTGAAAAATATAAAAAATAAATATTTTTTCCATATGAGCGGTGCCCTTACGTCAGACGAGCTTGTTGATCTGGCAGGGTTAGGGGCTTACACAGGTTCTTTGCATCCTATTCAAACATTTGCTGGTACATCAGTGGATCAGAAAATATTTGAAGGAGTCTATTTCGGGTTTGAAGGATGTTGTGAAATAAATCCTATTGCTAAGTATTTAGTTGATGCTTTAAATGGAAATGTTATAAGTATAGAGAAGGAAAACAAGCCGATATATCATGCTTGTGCATGTATAATATCCAATTTTACAGTTACTCTTTCCCATACGGTTGAAAAGCTTTTAAGGTCTATAAAGGTTGGAGATGATATTGGTATTAATGCGTTTATGCCTTTATTGAAAGGCACAGTTGATAATATTGAAAAATGGGGAAGTATCAGATCTCTTACAGGACCAATATCCAGGGGAGACTTGAATGTAATAAGAGGACATGCTGAAGCATTAAATGAAGAGGGCGGTTACCTGGAAAGAGAAATTTACAGGATTATGGGCATTGCAACAGCCGATCTGGCTTTGGAAAAAGGAAGTATTGATGATAGGACCAGACAGTCAATAAGAAGTCTGTTAGGTGAAAACAGTATAAGTATGGAAGGGGGCTGATGGCCATAGAAGTTGAAAGCTTAAAAGAATTGCTTAAAAATGTCAAGGATGGGCAGATAAATGTTGATGAAGCGGTTGAAAAACTTAAAACATTACCTTTTGAGGACTTGGGTTTTGCAAAGGTAGATCACCATAGAAACTTGAGAAATGGGTATCCTGAAGTTGTATATTGTGAAGGTAAAACAAATGAACAGATTAAGGCAATTATATTAAAGCTTATGGAGAAAAACAATAATATAATGGCCACTCGTGCCAAACCGGAAGTTTTCGAAAAGGTTAAAGAGATTACAGAAGATGCTGTTTATTATGAGAGTGCCAGAATCATAGTCGTAAAAAGAAGAGAAATATTAAAATCGGAGAAAACCATAGCGATTGTCACTGCAGGAACTTCTGATATACCCGTTGCAGAAGAAGCTGCTGTCACAGCTGAGACCATGGGTAATTCGGTAGTGAGGGTTTATGACGTTGGGGTTGCCGGAATACATAGGCTGTTTGCAAAGTCCGAGATATTGCTAAAGGCTAATGTATTGGTGGTAGTTGCAGGTATGGAAGGTGCTCTTGCAAGTGTAGTTGCAGGTATGGTAGACAAGCCTGTTATAGCTGTTCCCACCAGTATAGGATACGGGGCGAATTTTGGCGGTTTATCGGCACTTTTAACAATGCTTAACAGCTGTGCCAGCGGAATTGGAGTAGTAAATATTGATAATGGTTTCGGAGCAGGTTTTTTGGCAGCAATGATAAATAGATTATAATTAAGGAGAACGGATATGAAGGTTCTTTATTTTGATTGTTTTTCAGGAATAAGCGGTGACATGACAGTCGGTGCTTTGCTGGATCTGGGAATTGATAAGGGTCTATTTATGGAGGAGTTAAGAAAGTTAAACCTGGGAGGCTACGAAGTACTTATTGAAAAGACAACAAGGCAGGGAATTGCAGGGACTGATTTTAATGTTGTTGTGAATGAAGAGTATGATAACATAGTAAAACGTATGGAACAAAACGGTCACTTAAAAATGGAGACATCAATGAGCCATGACCATCAGCATAGCCATGCACATAGCCATGAACATAGCCATGCACATAACCATGAACATAACCACAGCAATCAGCATAACCATGATCACAATCATGAATGTGATCATAATCACCAACATGAGGACGAGCACCATCACGCAAGAAATCTTCTGGACATCGAGGCACTTATCGATGCAAGCACCTTAAAGCAAAGTGTTAAGAAGTTGAGTAAAAGGGTATTCAGGGAAATAGCACGTGCTGAGGCAAAGGTTCATAACAAAGATATTAATGAGGTGCATTTTCACGAAGTCGGTGCTGTAGATTCCATTGTAGATATAGTTGGAACCTCCATATGTCTTGACCTTTTGGGTGTTAGAGATGTGTATTGTTCTCCACTTCATGATGGTCAGGGATTTATTGAATGTGCCCATGGAGTTATACCTGTTCCGGTGCCGGCTGTTATGGAAATTCTGGCAAATTCCCAGATTCCTTTGGTTATTGAGGATGTTAAAACAGAGCTCATTACACCTACAGGTGCAGGGATAGTAAAGACTTTGTGTAGAAATTTCGGCAGCATGCCTGTTATGATCATTGATAAGGTAGGGTATGGTTTCGGAAAAAGAGATACAGGAAGGCTAAATGCCTTAAGAGTGGTTATTGGGACTATCTTAAGCCATGACAGTCTAATGGAGGATATGGTGCTTTTAGAAACCAATATAGATGATACAACTTCTGAAATTCTTGGATTTACCATGGAAAAGCTTTTTGAGAACGGTGCAGCAGATGTATTTTATACATCTATTTATATGAAGAAGAACCGTCCGGCCTATATGCTGTCTGTATTATGCAGAAAGCAGGATGAAGAGAAAATGGCTGATATAATATTAAGAGAAACTTCTACCATTGGGGTTAGAAGAAGCGTTGTTAAAAGGCATGTTATGGAAAGAGAAGTAATAAAGGTCAATACAGGTATTGGTGATGTGAGAGTAAAAATATCCACCAGAGGAGATATTAAGAAGGTGACTCCGGAGTATGAGGACTGCAGAAATATTGCAAATAAGACGGGAATGCCTCTTATATCGGTTTATGAACATGTTAACAGGTACATGGATGTAGAAACACAAGGCACGAAAAACAGGTACAAAGGAAATTGATATGTATTATAACAAGTTTTCCGATTATTTAAGAAAAAAGTATGGCACCAAAGTATATAAGATACCCGTTAATATTCCCGTTACTTGTCCTAACAGGGATGGAAGCATCGGAACAAACGGGTGTCTTTTTTGCGGTGAGGAAGGAGCAGGGTTTGAAAATCTTTCGAACCAGCTTTCTGTTAAGAAACAAATAGAGATTAATACCAGGTATATAGGGGAAAAGTATAAGGCTGAGAAGTTCATCATATACTTTCAGAACTATACAAACACTTATCTGTCCATGGAAAGATTTAAAGAATACATTAATGACTCATGCGTAAATGGTGTTGTTGCCATATATATTTCTACCAGGCCTGACTGCATAAATGACATGCAGCTTTCTTTTTTGCAGGAAATAAAAAACAATATGAATATTGATATTGTTATTGAACTTGGACTACAGACTGTGAATTATCATACCCTGAAGGCAATTTCCAGGGGACACCTCCTAGCTGAGTTTATAGATGCTGCAATTCGTATAAAGAAGTATAATCTTATGACTTGTGCCCATTATATAGTTGATCTTCCGATGGATAACATGGATGATGTGATGGAGGGAGCAAGGATAATATCTGCTTTGGGGGTAGACCAGGTAAAGTGCCATTCCATGTATATTCTAGAAGGTACAGGGATGGGGGACTTATTTAAGAAAGGTCTTATTGAGCCTGTGTCTCTTGAAGAATATATCGAAAGAATAATTACATTCTTAGAGTTTTTATCACCTGAGATTGTTATTCAGAGGATTATCGGAAGAGCTCCAAAGGAGAGATCCCTTTTTTGCAACTGGGGGACAAGTTGGTGGAAAATACATGACATGATTGAGGCGAAAATGCTTGAAGAAAACAGGTTTCAGGGGTTAAAATTCAATTACCTTAATGGGAGTGCCTGCGGTCATTTGTTTAAAAATACACAATAATTCGCGAAAAAAATTACGTAAATTTGTTTTGCAATAAAGTCAAATTATACTTTGCATATATCAATAAAATCCTATATAATTATTAAATGATTACAGGGTCAAAAAATCACTTTGTGATTATGTTATAAATTTAACAAAAGAATTAATGTAAGGGGTTGTTATTTTGAACAATGAATTGATAATAGTGCTTGATTTTGGAGCTCAATATAATCAGCTAATTGCCAGAAGAGTAAGAGAAGCAGATGTGTATTGTGAGGTTTTGCCTTACAATGTTTCTATTGAGAAGATAAAATCGTTAAATCCAAAGGGTATTATATTTTCCGGCGGTCCTGCTTCAGTACTTGATGCAGGTGCACCTTTCTGCGACAAGGAAATATTTAATTTGGGAGTACCAATTTTAGGTATATGCTATGGAATGCAATTAATGGGAGTAATGCTGGGGGGAAGTGTTGAGAGAGCGGCACAAAGGGAATACGGTAAAAATGATATTACTCTTAATACCGACGGCAAGCTCTTTAGCGGAATTGACAAGGACACAACATGTTGGATGAGCCATACTTATTTTGTAAGTAAGCTCCCTGAGGGATTTAATTGTATTGCATCGTCCGGCAACTGCTGTAATGCAGCTATGGAAAATAAAGAAAAGAAATTCTACGGAGTGCAGTTTCATCCGGAAGTATCTCATACACCAAGAGGAATGGATGTTTTGAGAAACTTTTTATATAATGTATGCGGCTGTTCTGGAGATTGGATAATGTCATCCTTTGTTGAACAGTCTATAAAGGCAATAAAGGAAAAAGTTGGAGATAAGAAGGTTTTGTGTGCATTATCAGGCGGTGTGGATTCATCTGTAGCGGCTATAATGATTCATAAAGCTATTGGCAAGCAGCTTACATGTATTTTTGTTGATCATGGTCTTCTTAGAAAGTATGAGGGAGATCAGGTTGAGCAGGTATTTAAGGAGCAGTTTGATCTAAACCTCATAAGAGTGAATGCAGAAGACAGATTTTTGGAAAAGCTATCAGGTATATCGGAACCTGAGACTAAGAGAAAAATAATAGGTGAAGAATTTATAAGAGTTTTTGAGGAAGAGGCTAAGAAGATCGGAAAAGTCGATTTTCTTGTTCAAGGAACCATTTATCCCGATGTTATTGAGAGTGGAGTCGGTAATGCAGCAGTTATTAAAAGCCACCATAATGTAGGAGGACTTCCTGATTACGTTGATTTTAAGGAAATAATCGAGCCCTTGAGAAATCTTTTCAAGGATGAAGTAAGAAGAGTGGGCGAGGAGCTTGGAATACCTGCAGAGATAGTATGGAGGCAGCCTTTCCCTGGGCCTGGCTTAGCAATACGAATCATTGGAGATATTACAAAGGATAAGCTGGAAATTCTTAAGGACTCTGATCATATATTTAGAGAAGAAATTGCCAACGTAGGTTTGGATAGACAGATAAATCAGTACTTTACGGTGCTCACAGGAATGCGCAGTGTTGGTGTTATGGGGGATGAAAGAACCTATGATTATACATTGGCCTTAAGGGCGGTAACTACAACGGATTTTATGACAGCTGACTGGGCAAGGATACCATATGATATTTTAGAGAAGATTTCCAATAGAATAGTAAACGAGGTAAAGCATATTAACAGAATTGTTTATGACATCACAAGCAAGCCGCCGGCTACCATCGAGTGGGAATAATAATTTAAATGATACAAAAAAAGGGGCCTAAAAACCCCTTTATATTATTGCGTTTTATTCAATATTAAAAGGTGATATTTCTTATGATTGTTGTAGAAGTAATATCATTTTTAACAAAGAAATATGCAAGGCGATTCTGGAGGTTGTATTAAATGACTATAAAAATAATTATGCTGGGAATCCTGGCATTCATTGGTTTTATAGCTGGTAAAACAGGTTACTTGCCGGAAAATTCCGGTGTTATTTTATCAAGAGTAGTAGTTAAAGTCACAGCACCTGTATTGATTTTTATCACATTGGCGGGAAACAAGATTACAAATGAGGAGCTTGGCAATGGAATATGGATATATGTCTTAGGGCTTATATTCATGGGATTTTCTTTTTTTGTAGGTTTTATATTGAGCAAAAGCCTTAAAATGAGTGTGGCAACGAAAAGCATGTTCAAAATGCATTTTGTCTTTGGTAATGTTGTGTTTTTGGCATTTCCGCTTATAAGCTCAGTATATGACCCGGCAAGTGTAAAGCTGGCATTGACATATGCAGTGTTTTATAATCTGGCGAATGATACATTGTTATGGACATTGGGAATTTACCTGGTAAACAAGCACAAAGAGAACAGTTGGAAAGACAATCTCAAGCATCTTATAAACGGCAATACAATAGCCTTTACTCTGGGAATAATATGTATAATCATAAATTTGCAAGGCATTATAGAGCATAATGCAGCGGTTAGAGCAGTATATGATGTGGTTTATGGTACGTTAAAGCCGCTTGGTGAGACAACTTTTACCCTTTCAATGCTGTTTATTGGATTGATTCTTTCAGAGGTTAAAATAAAAAATAAGAATGATTTGCTAAAAAGATATCCTTCTCTTATCCTTAGTATGTTCAAGCTTCTGATAATACCATTTTTTGCTTTCTTTGTACTGAAACTTACCGGAAATTTTATATCCCCCATGGCAAAGGGCATTATAGTTATACAGCTTGCTATGCCTTGCGGGACAATTGTTCCTGCACTGGCTTCACAGTATGATTCTGATTATAGATTTGCTACTGAGAACGTATTTTTTTCAACTATAATTTGTATATTTACATTGCCATTTATAGCAGGACTAGTTTAAACACATCATATCTTATATTTGGCAATCTCAAAGGTAAATATTCGGATAATTGATGATTAATATGCAAATTAATGATATAAATTTACCGTTTTTTAAAATTCACAAGCAATAATTACGAATATTATTAAAAAAAAATCAAAAAATGTTCGTAATTATTGCCTCTTTAAATTGACAAACAGCAGAGTGATTTGATACTATAATTTTGGGCATTTCAAAAAATACATTGTTCAAGTATTTTTTGTGTAATATCATTAATTCTGCTTTTGGAAAATGCCCCATTGACCAGTTAATTATTTGTTAATACTTTAAAATTAATCTTTCAAATTTAATATAAAAATATAATTTTATGGAGGTTTATATGTGTTCTTCTAAAGATGCAAGAGTTGCTATTGTAATGGGCAGTGACTCTGATTTACCTACACTTAAAGGATGTATCAAGCTTTTACAGGAATTCAACATAAAGGTTGATGTTATGGTTTGTTCTGCACATAGAACACCTGAAAAGGCATCTGATTTTGCCAAAAAGGCGGAGGAAAACGGAATAGATGTTATTATTGCGGCAGCAGGTAAAGCTGCTCATTTGCCGGGGGTATTAGCTGCATATACTACACTGCCTGTAATTGGTGTCCCAATAAAATCATCCACATTAGACGGGATGGATGCACTTTTGTCAATAGTTCAGATGCCAAGCGGCATACCAGTAGCAACAGTGGCTATTGATGGTGCAGAGAATGCTGCCATACTCGCAGTTCAAATACTGTCAGTAGGCTATCCGGGATTAAGAGAAGAGATGAAATCGTTTAAAAAGAAATTGGCATTGAAAGTTGAAGAAAAGAACCAAGCACTGCAGAGTAAGCTTGTTGATGGAAAGTGGGATATATAGTAAAGGGTGTATAAAGTCAGTATTTTAAGGAGTTAGTTTATGAATGAATATATTAGACCGGATAAATTCAGGGAAGAATGTGGAGTTTTCGGTATTCTCAGCAATAACAGCCATGATGTTGCAAGTCTAAGCTATTATGCATTGTATGCACTGCAGCACAGAGGACAAGAAAGCTGCGGTATTGCTGTAAACAATGAGGGAGACATAGATCATCATAAGGCCATGGGGCTTGTACCTGAGGTCTTTAGTGAAAAGATTCTAGATGAACTACAGGGCAAAGCGGCAATTGGACATGTACGTTACTCTACTACCGGTGCCAGCCTTCTTGCTAATGCTCAACCCCTTGTTGTCAAATACAAGGATGGAAAAATGGCCTTGGCCCACAATGGTAATCTGGTTAATGCTTCTGAAATAAGAGAAAAGCTTGAGGAAAATGGTGCCATATTTCAGTCTACCATTGATTCTGAGGTTATGGCATACTTAATTTCCAGATATAGAGGGCATAATAACAGTATAGAGGAAGCTATTACTGAGATGATGAAAGAAGTAAAGGGATCTTATGCACTTGTTATTCTGACACCGAAAAAGCTGCTGGGAATAAGAGATCCATTAGGAATAAGGCCTTTATGCATAGGTATGCTTGATGATTCATATGTTCTTGCGTCCGAGAGCTGTGCACTAGATGCTATAGGTGCAAACTTCATAAGGGATGTAGAACCTGGAGAAATTGTGGCAGTCAGTGAGGATGGACTTGTTAGCATAAAGACTAATTTGTCCAAAGAATCAAAACTTTGTATATTTGAACATATATACTTTGCAAGACCTGACAGCTTTATAGACGGGGCAAGTGTTTACAGGGCAAGATTTGAAGCAGGTAGATTGCTTGCCATGGAAAACCCTGTTAATGCAGATTTGGTTATAGGTGTGCCCGACTCCGGAATTACAGCAGCTTTAGGGTATTCGGAACAGTCAGGGATACCATATGCACAAGGATTTATAAAGAATAGATATGTAGGAAGAACCTTTATACAACCTGATCAGGGAAAACGTGAAATGAGCGTTAGGATAAAGCTTAATGCCATGAAGAATGCAGTAGAAGGCAAAAGGGTAATAATGGTAGATGATTCCATAGTTAGAGGGACTACCAGTAAAAGAATTGTTCAATTACTTAGGGATGCCGGTGCGACTGAGGTTCACTTGAAGATTAGTTCGCCGCCTGTTAAATGGCCTTGTTATTTTGGTATTGACACGCCTTCGAGACAGCATCTTACTGCTGCATGCCACTCAGTGGATGAAATCAGGGAAATGATAGGTGCTGACACACTTAGTTATTTAAGTATTGACGGGCTTATAAGTACTCCTATAGGATCTAAAAGCAGGTTTTGCAAGGCATGCTTTGATGGAAATTACCCTATGCATGTTCCTGCAGAAGGTAACAAATTTTCATGTGATGGTTTACAAAAAAAATGTTAATTATAGAATTTTGAATTTGGAGGATGGAAAATGGCGACCTATAAAGATGCAGGGGTTGACGTTGAGGCTGGGTATAAGGCCGTTGAGCTTATGAAAGGCCATGTTAAAAAGACGTTCAGACCTGAAGTTATGACAGACTTGGGCGGGTTTGGAGGCTTATTTTCATTATGTAAGGACAAGTACAGTGAACCTGTTTTAGTATCCGGTACCGATGGAGTTGGAACAAAGCTAAAAATAGCTTTTCTGCTGGATAAGCATGATTCTGTAGGAATTGACTGTGTTGCTATGTGTGTAAATGACATAGTGTGCAGCGGTGCGGAGCCGTTATTTTTTCTTGACTATATTGCTGTTGGAAAGAACAAGCCTGAAAAGGTAGCAGACATTGTAAAGGGAGTTTCGGATGGATGTGTTATGTCGGGCTGCTCCTTAATTGGCGGTGAAACTGCGGAAATGCCGGGGTTTTATGCTGATGAAGACTATGATATGGCTGGCTTTGCTGTAGGTATAGTTGATAAGAGCAAGATTATTGATGGAAAAAGCATAAAAGCAGGCGACAAACTAATAGGACTTCCATCATCCGGACTGCACAGCAATGGTTATTCCCTGGTAAGAAAGCTCCTTAATCCTTCAAAGGAAAAGCTTCAGGAGTATGTTGAAGCTTTAGGATGCAAAATGGGTGATGAACTTATAAAGCCTACGAGAATCTATGTTAAAACAGTGCTGGATTTAATAAATCGCTACGAAATAAAGGGTATTTCCCATATAACTGGCGGAGGCTTTATTGAAAATATTCCAAGGATGGTACCTCAAGGCTTGAGAGTTAAGATTAATAAAGGAACCTGGCCTGTACTGCCTATTTTCAAGTTGTTGCAAAGCATTGGCAATATTGGTGAAAGGGATATTTACAATACATTTAATATGGGGATTGGAATGGTAATTGCTGTAGATAGTGATATAGCACAGGAAGTACTAGGGTATCTCAACAAGGATAAAGAAGAAGCTTATCTCATAGGTGAAATTATTAAGGGAGAGGCCGGAGTAGATATATGTTAAGAATAGGTGTTCTTGTTTCTGGCGGAGGAACAAATCTTCAGGCTATTTTGGATAAAATGGACAGCGGAGAACTGGGCAACTGTTCTGTTGTAACTGTTGTGTCCAGCAAAGATGATGTGTATGCCCTTAAGAGGGCTGAAAAGCACAACATTCCTTCCGAGGTTATATCAAGAAAGAGCTATTCCTCACTGGATGAATTTGATACGGCACTGATTGACAGCTTGGAAAGGCATGGTGTTGAGCTGGTTGTTCTTGCGGGATTCCTATCCTTACTTGGAGAAAGGTTCAATAATCATTACAAGAATAGAATTATAAATGTTCATCCATCGTTAATACCGTCCTTTTGCGGGAAAGGCTATTATGGGCTGATCCCTCATCAAAAGGCTATTGAATACGGAGTAAAGGTAACCGGTGCAACGGTACATTTCGTTGAACTTGAAGCTGATGCGGGACCTATAATTCTTCAAAAAGCTGTACATATTAATGATGATGATACTCCTGAAAGCTTACAGAAGCGAGTGATGGAGGAAGTGGAGTGGCAAATTTTGCCTGAGGCTATCAAGCTTTATTCCCAGGGAAGAATTGTGGTGGAAGGAAGAAGAGTCAAAATTTTGCCAGATATAAAAAAATTATAACCTTAATAGAACAAAACATGGTGGAATGACACCATGTTTTCCTAAATATTAAAATTTTTAGAAGGAGAGTTAATATGGTTAAAAGAGCTTTAATAAGCGTATCTGATAAGACTGGAATCGTAGATTTTGCTAAAGAGCTTCAAGGTATGGGAGTGGAAATAATATCAACGGGCGGAACCTATAAAACCTTAAATGATGCTGGAATCAAAGTAATTAATATATCTGATATCACAGGCTTTCCCGAGTGCCTTGACGGTAGAGTTAAAACCCTGCACCCAAAAGTTCACGGCGGACTTCTTGCAATGAGAAGTAATCCAGATCACATGAAACAAATAGCAGAATTGGGTATAGAGCCTATTGACATGGTTATAATAAATTTATATCCATTTAAGCAGACAATTCTCAAAGAAAATGTTGAACTTCATGATGCGATTGAGAACATAGACATAGGTGGTCCCACAATGCTTCGTGCGGCAGCAAAGAATTACCAGGATGTTTCTGTAATAGTTGACCCTTCTGATTACATAAAAGTAATAGAAGAATTGAAATCATCAAAGGATGTATCATTAAAGACAAAGTTTAAACTTGCCTATAAGGTTTTTGAACATACATGCCACTATGATACTCTTATAGCAAAATATTTAAGAGAAAAGATTGGCGAGGACAATTTCCCTGAAACAATGACTCTTACATTTGAAAAGGTTCAGGATATGAGGTATGGTGAAAATCCTCACCAAAAAGCAGTTTTCTATAAGGAAGTAGGGGCAAATAAGGGTTGTATAACATCTGCAAAGCAACTTCACGGCAAGGAGCTTTCGTATAACAATATCAACGATGCCAATGGTGCACTTGAGCTTTTAAAAGAATTCAGTGAGCCTACTGTTGTTGCAGTAAAGCACGCCAACCCATGCGGAGTAGCAAGCAGCGACGATATATATGATGCATATGTAAAGGCTTATGAAGCAGATCCTGTATCAATATTTGGCGGTATTATAGCTGCAAATAGGGAGATTGACATTAAGACAGCAGAAGAAATAAATAAAATATTTGTTGAAATAATAATTGCACCTTCATTTACTGATGAAGCGATGGCAGTTCTTTCAAAGAAGAAAAACATTAGAATTATGCAATTGGAAAACATTGGGGCACCTGTTCCGGAAGGAAGCTATGACATGAAAAAGGTAGCAGGAGGACTTCTGGTTCAAAATGTGAATCGTGAATGTGTCAATAAAGAGGAAATAAAGTTTGTCACTGAGAAAAGACCGGATGAAAAGCAAATTGAGGAACTTCTGTTTGCGATGAAAGTTGTAAAGCACACTAAATCCAATGGTATAGTCGTGGCGAAGGGTAAGCAGACATTAGGCGTAGGACCTGGCCAGACAAACAGGATTATGGCAGCTAAGATAGCAATTGAGTACGGCGGAGAAAGAACAAAAGGTGCAGTTCTTGCATCAGATGCATTCTTCCCATTCCCCGATTGTGTTGAAGCAGCTGCAGCAGCTGGAATTAAGGCAATAATTCAACCGGGCGGATCAATGAATGATCAAGCTTCCATCGATGAATGTAATAAACATGGAATTGCTATGATTTTTACCGGTATGAGACACTTTAAGCATTAAGCAAGGAATGAAGAATGTTTGGGGAATTGTTTTCCCAAAAAGGGAGGATAACAATGAAAGTTCTGGTTGTAGGTAGTGGCGGACGTGAACATACGATTATATGGAAAATAGCACAGAGTCCATTGGTTAGTAAATTGTATTGTGCCCCTGGAAATGGCGGTATATCTACGCTAGCTGAGTGTGTACCCATAAAAGCCATGGATATAGACGGAATTGTTAAATTTTCGAAAGAAAACATGATTGACTTGGTAGTTGTTGCACCGGATGATCCATTAGCTGCCGGAATGGTTGATGAATTGGAAAAAGCCGGCATAAGGGCCTTCGGACCATATAAAAATGCTGCAATTATTGAGGGAAGTAAGGCATTTGCAAAGGATTTAATGAAAAAATATTCAATTCCAACAGCAAAATATGAGACATTTGATAATTACGAGAATGCTGTGGAGTATTTGAAGCATCAGGAATATCCTTTAGTAATTAAAGCTGACGGGCTGGCACTGGGAAAAGGAGTTATAATAGCTCAGGACTTGGACCAGGCTTTAGAAGCTGTAAACAGCATGATGAATGACAAGGTTTTTGGAAATGCTGGAAACAAAGTTGTAATTGAGGAATTTCTTGTTGGGCCTGAAGTTTCTATTTTGGCATTTACCGATGGAAAGACAATAAAGCCTATGGTTAGTTCTCAGGATCATAAAAGGGCATATGACAATGACGAGGGACCTAATACGGGTGGAATGGGCACATTTGCACCTAGTAAGATATATACTTCTGAGATAGCTCATTTTTGTATGGAAAAAGTAATGAAGCCTACAATTGACGCAATGAATAAGGAAAATAGAAAATTCAAAGGAGTTATTTATTTTGGTTTTATAATAACCAAGGATGGTCCTAAGGTTCTCGAGTACAATGCCAGGTTTGGTGATCCTGAAACACAGGTTGTTCTTCCTCAATTAGAGAGTGACTTGGTTGAAATATTCAATGCAGTAATTGATGAGAAATTAAGTGATATCGATATTAAGTGGAGCAATGGTGCCGCAGTTTGCGTTGTTATGGCATCAGGCGGTTATCCAGGCAAATATGACACTGGTTTTGAAATATCAGGGCTTGCCGATGCAGAACATGATTCCAATACAGTAGTATTCCATGCGGGTACTAAACATGAAAATGGAAGATTCTATACTGCAGGTGGAAGGGTATTGGGCGTTACGGTACTTGAGCCTACCATGGAACAAGCTATAGAAAAAGCCTACCAGGCTGTTGAGAAAATTAAGTTTACAGGTGCACATTTTAGAAAAGATATCGGGATAAAATATTAACAATTCCTGACTATTTTAAGATTAAGGCAAGGGATATGAAAAGTCCTTGCCTTTAATTTATTTATGTCTATATTAACAAATGGAAAGATCAATTGATTTTAATAGATTTGCATCAGACAAATGTAGTAGATTTATCAATTTTAATATAGAAAATAATGGTGTAATATAGGTATCTGGCAAGTTATATCATGAAGGATATTTTCAGTGCCATGTAGAATTAAGGAGAGTACAAAATTTAATTGGAGTTGATGTTTATGAAGAAAGCTTATATATGCCTGGACATAGGTGGAACAAAGGTCTTAGGTGCAGTTTTTGATGAAAACTTGAAGATAGTTTGCACAGTTAAGAAGAAAACAAAGGCAGAAGAGGGTCAGGAGAAGATAGAGGAAAGAATTACTGGTATTGTTGAGGAGCTTATTATAAAGTCACAAATGAACCGGGAAAGCCTTGCTGCAATTGGTGCTGGTGCACCTGGGATAATAAATGAAGGTACGGGAGAAATCATTTTTACCCCTAATATTCCCTGGAGAAACTATAATATTAAAAAAGTAATTGAAGGAAGGTTTAATGTTCCTTTTCATATAGGGAATGATGTAAAAATGGGGGTTCTTGGTGAGTGGAAATATGGTGCTGGTAAAGGTAAGGAGAATATAGTAGGTATATTTGTAGGAACCGGAATAGGCGGTGGTGTTATAATAAACAATAAGCTTTATGCAGGTGCAAAACATTCAGGAACTGAAGTGGGTCACATGATTATAAATACAGAAGGACCTTATTGCAACTGCGGCCAAAGAGGATGTCTTGAAGCTTATGCCAGCAAGATTGCCATAACCAGGGAAATTAGATCACAAATGCTAAGGGGAAGAAAAACTATTTTAAAGGAATTGATGGGCGAAGATACAACTATTATAAAAAGCAAAGTTCTAAAAAGGGCTATAGATGAGAAGGATGAACTTGCATTAGAGGTAGTTGATAAGGCTGTCTATTATCTTGCAGCCGGAGCAGGTTCTTTGATAAATATATTCAATCCCAACATGCTTATACTTGGCGGCGGGGTATTTGAAGCCCTGGGTAGTTATATGCTTCCGGCATTACAGGAGAAGATTAAAAGATTCTCCATGCCTGCAGTATTGGAAGGAACTGAAATTGTCCAGTCAAAGCTTGGGGATGACTCAATTTTGTACGGCTCATTGGCTCTTATTATGGAGAAATGGGGCAAGTAATCTGACTTTAGGCATGATTGAAATATTACTTCCAGTTTTGAGCGTGTGTTCACGAGTTAAGTTAACTTAGAAAGCGAAATTATGCGGGAAGTTATATTTTCAGCATGCCTTTATAATTTAAATCAGCTTCTAAATTAAAAGTGTTAATGATCCTAATTATAAAAATCATTTTCCTTTATAATTAGGATTATTTATGCTATAATATATGGAGCAAAATTTTGGAGAACAACTATGCCAGGATATATTAAGATTGGAATTTCAGGTGGGACTTTTGATCCTATACATTATGGACATCTTATAGTAGCAGAAAATATAAGAAATACAATTGGGCTGGATAAGGTTATATTTGTGCCAACGGGAATGCCGCCTCATAAAAAACATAAGAATGTCACATCCCCTATAGACCGGCTTAATATGGTTAAAAAGGCTGTCTATACAAATCCCCACTTTGAGGTTTCGAGTGTAGAGGTGGAACGAGAAGGATACACTTATACAATAGATACAGTAAAACATTTTAAAAGGATTTACGGGGAAAAGGCACAACTGTATTTTATAACAGGTGCTGATGTGGTTAAAGAATTGACAACATGGAAAAACTTTGAGGAATTATTCACCATGTGCAAATTCATATCTGCCCTTAGACCTGATTATATTGATGAAAGTTTTTATAGTGAGATTGAACACCTAAAAAAACAATATAATGCGGACATTATAGTTGCAAATATTCCGATGGTTCAGATTTCATCAACAGATATAAGGAATAGAATTAAGGAGGGTAAATCCATAAAGTATTTACTGCCTGAGTGTGTTGAAGAATATATTTATAGAAACAATTTATATATAAAAAGCGATAGATAAATATAAAAAATAATTGCTTTTTATACAGGGAATAAAGATTTAAAATGTATAGAAGGGCAAATGTATATGACAATTGATGAAATAAAAAGCAAATTGGAGAAAACTCTTTCAAAAAAGAGATTCAAGCATTCGGTGGGAGTTATGGAAACAGCAGTGGAGCTTGCTTTGATTAATGATGTTGACAGGGATAAAGCTGCAATTTCCGGGCTGCTTCATGACTGTGCCAGAGAAGTAAAAGGAGCGGAAGCTTTTAAAGCCTGCGAAAAATATGGGATTTGTATAGATGAGATTTCCAGAATTCAGCCTTCGCTTCTGCATGGATCAATTGGTGCGGAGATTGCAAAAGAAGAGTATGGTATAAAGGATCCACATATCCTACAGGCAATAAAATACCATACAACTGGACGAGCTGATATGGACATGCTTGAAAAAATTATATTTATTGCAGATTATATTGAGCCCGGCAGAAACTTTCAAGGTGTTGAAGAGGCTAGAAAGGAAGCCTTTAAGAACATTGACAGGGTGATGCTGATGGCTCTTGATAAAACAATATCACATATAATCGAAAAAAAGGGACTTATACATGTTGATGCCATAAATGCAAGGAATTTTATTCTAAGCCATGCAATTAAATGTGAGTAACCTTTTAATTTATATTAAAAGTGATTAATCTTTTACATTTGCCTGTCGCAAATTCCGCTAAAACCGTTCGTTATTTGCTCTGCCAAATGTAAGATCATTAACACTTTTAATTTAGAAAATATTAAATTGCAGGAATTATGGAGCTTAAGGAGATGGTTTAAAGTGTCAAAGTCAAATAAGAAGCATATATTGGACCATTTTGAACATATTTTTCTCTTGTTCGGGTCCATAGTAATTATTGTTCTATCACTGGTTGTGGCAGTGAACTTCACTAAGGATTCGAGGATATTTGCAAAGGGAAAGCCTGCTGCACAACAAACAGTTGCGACTGCCCAAAAAAAGGAAGTTCCGACTCCTGTAGTTGAGGAACAGAAGACTGCTGAGAATACCAGTGAGCCAAAAGAAAAAAATAGTATAAGCTCAGACAGTGAAAAAAAGACATCGAGTATTAGGGTTGAAATAATAAACAGTACAGGCAAAAAAGGTGTGGGAACAAGTTTGGGCAATACTTTGAAAAATAGCGGACTTAAAGTAATATCCGTTAAATCGGGTAAATTTACCAGTAAGACAAAAGTGATTGAGAGAAACAATAATGGCTATGGTGATGATGTAATAAAGCTAATTAAGATAGGAAGATTGTCTAAGGAATCGATAAAAAATACCAAAGTGGATGTAACAATTATCTTAGGTGGCGATTATCTACCATAGACAAGGCATAAGTGAAATTTATAGCAGATGATATTTCTTAGCCATTCCTAAGGAAAAAATCGTTAACGTAAAATTATTATTGAAAAACATTTAGTTCACAAATAATATTATTAATAGTATAATTCATTTTAGGATTGTGAATAAAATTTGATAGTGAGAGGGATGAAGCTGTATTGGATTCAAAAGAAATGGTTGATAAAATCGTTGAGATTTTAGATAGCAAAAAAGCTAAAGATATTAATGTAATTAGTATTGAAAATATATCTATTTTGTCTGATTATTTTGTTATTTGTAACGGTACTTCCTCAACACATATTAAAACATTAGCTGACGAGTTGGAAGAAAAAATGGAAGAACTGGGTCAAAGGTGCATTCATAAGGAAGGATATAATAGTGCACGATGGATATTACTTGATTATGGTGATGTTGTTGTTCATATATTCCATGAAGAGGACAGAGGGTTTTATAATCTTGAAAGGCTGTGGGCCGATGGTGTTTTGTCATATAAAGTGTAATTTAGGTATGATTAAAAAATTACTTCCGCTTTTGAGCGGGTGTTGACGAGTTAAGTCAACACATGAGCGAAATTTATAGCGGAAGTTATTTTTTGATCGTGACTTATCATAAATTAAAGCTCATTATTACAATGGAGGTACCTCTATGCATTATAACTATAGAGAAATAGAAAAGAAATGGCAGGATTTATGGGAGAAAGAAAAAGTATTTAAGGTCTCCGATAATGATAAGGAAAAGTACTATGTGCTTGAGATGTTTCCATACCCGTCAGGAAATCTTCATATGGGTCATGTAAGAAACTATTCAATTGGTGATGTTGTTGCAAGGTATAAGAAAATGAACGGGTTTAATGTTCTTCATCCTATGGGATGGGATTCTTTTGGTTTGCCGGCTGAAAATGCTGCAATCAAGAGGGGAATACATCCAAATGACTGGACCTGGTCGAATATAGAAAATATGAGAAGGCAGCTTAAGGAACTTGGTATAAGCTACGATTGGGATAGGGAAGTTGCCACTTGCCATCCGGATTATTACAAATGGACGCAGTGGATGTTTTTGCAGCTTTATAAAAATGGACTGGCTTATAAGAAAAAGTCCTTTGTAAACTGGTGTCCATCATGTACAACAGTGCTTGCCAATGAGCAGGTTGTAAATGGAAAATGCGAGCGTTGTAAATCTGATGTTGGCAAGAAAGATCTTGAGCAGTGGTATTTTAAGATAACAAAATATGCACAGAGGCTTTTAGATGATATACAAATGCTTGATGGATGGCCTGACAAGGTTAAAACCATGCAGCAGAATTGGATTGGCAGGAGTGAAGGTGTTGAGGTAGATTTTAAGGTTGATGGTATGGATAAATCCGTCAGGGTTTACACAACAAGGCCTGACACTATTTATGGTGTTACTTATATGGTTATAGCACCGGAGCACTCTATTGTAAAAGAGCTTATAGCTGGAACAGAGCAGGAAAAGCAATGTAATGAATTTATTGAGAAGATGAAGTTTTTAAATGAAATTGCAAGAACTTCAAATGAAACTGAAAAAGAAGGGGTATTTACAGGAAGATATGTCATTAATCCATTAAATGGTGACAAAGTACCTTTATATCTTGCAAATTATGTTTTGGCCGAATACGGTACTGGTGTCGTTATGGCGGTTCCTACTCATGACCAGAGGGACTTTGAGTTTTCTAAAAAATATAATCTTCCGTTAAAAGTGGTTATTCAGCCGGATGGTGTTACCCTTAACACTTCTGAAATGAAATGTGCCTTTGAGGAAGTAGGATTTTTAGTAAATTCAGATAAGTTTAACGGAATAAAAAGTGACCAAGCTATAGGTAAAATAATTGATTATATTGAAGAAAAGGGATTTGGCGAGAGAAAAATTAATTTCAGGCTCAGAGACTGGCTGATATCAAGGCAGAGATACTGGGGAGCCCCAATTCCTGTTATATATTGTGATGACTGTGGAACAGTTCCTGTTCCTGAGGAGGAATTACCAGTAATACTTCCTACAGATGTAAAGTTTACTGGTGTTGGTGAATCGCCGCTGGCTGGCAGCCAATCCTTTGTTGCTGCAAAGTGTCCGAAATGCGGAAAAGTGGGCAGAAGAGAAGTCGATACAATGGATACCTTCGTGTGTTCTTCATGGTATTACTTAAGATACACAGATCCGTGCAACAGTAAAGAGCCTTTCGGCAAAAAGAGCACAGATTACTGGATGCCAGTAGATCAGTATATTGGTGGAGTAGAGCATGCTATTTTGCATCTTCTGTATTCTCGATTCTTTATGAAGGCACTGCATGACATGGGATATGTATCCCAGGAAGAACCATTCAAAAACCTCCTTACCCAGGGTATGGTTCTTAAGGATGGCATTAAAATGTCAAAATCCGTAGGTAATGTCGTCAGCCCTGAGGAGATAATAGATAAATATGGTGCAGATACTGCAAGACTATTTATACTTTTTGCATCACCACCGGAAAAAGACTTGGAGTGGAGTGATCAGGGAGTTGAGGGCTGCTACAGATTCATTAACAGGGTCTGGAGGATCATTGATGAGTTTTTGCCGCTTATCAAGAATGCAGGAGAAATTGATAAATCATCATTAACTGAACAGGATAAGGAAATACGCTATGTTATAAACTATACAATTAAAAAAGTAACTGATGATATAGGTGAGAGGTTTAATTTTAATACAGCTATAAGTGCAGTAATGGAGCTTATCAACGCCCTTTATGCATACAAGGAAAAGGTTAAGGACGAGGATAAAAATAAGGCTGTGTTAAAAGAGGCGGTTGATAGTTTGGTAATTATGCTGGCACCGTTTATTCCTCATGCAACTGAAGAGCTTTGGAGCCTTATGGGAAGAAGCGGTAGTGTTCATAACCAGCAGTGGCCTAAGTATGATACAGAGGCTTTGGTTAAGGATCAGATTGAGATAGTGGTACAGATTAATGGAAAAGTTAGGGATAAGCTTGTTGTTCCTTCAAAATTAAATCAAAAAGAATTAGAGGAAATTGCTCTAAGTAATGATAAGACTAAAGAGCTAATCGATGGTAAAGCGGTTGTGAAGGTTATTGCAGTACCTGGCAGACTGGTTAACATTGTTGTTAAATAAAAATGTAATAAATTTATCAACTTTACTAAAATAAAAAGATATGCATTTGGTATTAGATGTATATCTTTTTTTATGTCTGAGAAATTATGTAACTTTTTTATATTGCTTTTAGTTATAAAATGTGTCATAATATAAAATAATGTAAAATTGGCAGATATAAGCAGATATAAGTTACAATCTTGTATAAATTAAGAATATTAAGTCAAATCCATAAAAAAATAACAAAAATAATCTGTTGTTTTATTATAAGTATGTTATAATATGTTAGTAGAAAGAGTTCCTGTAATAAGTATCGAATAAAAAGTATTTTGTATTTGGAAGTATATGGAGTTATGAGTCAAAAAAATTTTTATTTTCCTAAATTAAAGAAGAAAAATATTAACCGCTATTGTGAAATACGTTCAATTGCATCATTTGTACCTGAAACAGCAATTAGTACCGATGAAATAATAAAAAATTACGGTCTAGCATTCAAAAGCCCTGCCATTATTAAGTCCGTTGGCGTTGATAAAAGGCATGTTGCAGATGAAATTTTTGAGGATAGCGATTTATTATGCCATGCTGCACAAAAATGTCTTAATCGATGTAGTTTTGAACCGGATTGTCTGTCAAGAATCTTTGTAAATAAGTATATCGGTGACAATATCCTTCCGATGACAGCAAGCAATTTGAAAAAAAAGCTTGGGAATAGAAAGGCGATTCAGGCATTTGACATCGATGGAGGTATATCTTCGTTTCTGATAGCCTTTGATCTAATATCTAAGTACATAAACACTGGAGACGAGCATATTCTTTTAGCTTCAGGGGGGATTGTTAACAGGATGGTCAGCAAGACTGATCCAAGAGTAGCATTCCTGTTTGGTGATGCCTCTACTGCGGTTTTATTCAGTCATTCCAGTGAAAAACATATTTTAGCCAGCTACTTTTATTCCAATTGCGAATTTTATGAGCTATCTTATGCTATAAGCCCTCTAACTATAGCAGATATGGGGCTTAATACTGATTTGCCCGCTTTGTATGATACTTATAGAATGGATAACTGGAAAAAGGCTGAAGAATTTTATAGGCAGGCATCTATTGCGGTTTCAAATAGCTTGCTCGAAGAAAGCGGCCTTTCATTAAAAGAAATTGATATGGTTTTAGTTACTGAAAATAATCGCAGGATATGGGAGATAACATTAGAGACCCTTGGTCTTAGTGAAGATAAGAGCATATCACTTATAAAGGATTATGGAAATACAATGTCCGCCATGCTTCCTTTACAGCTTGATTTTGGCTTTAGTCAAGGCAAGATTGAAAAGGGTATGACTATTATGATGATTTCACATGGTGAAGGAATAAGTGGAGGCGGCATTATATATAGAGTATAGAATTAGGGGGAAAAAAATGAATTACGATGAAGTATATCAAAAGACAAAAGAGTTGATAGTTGAATATCTAAGGGTAGATGAAAAGGAGGTGGAGCCTCATACAAATCTGGTTGATGAGCTATGTGCAGATTCCATAGCGATAGTAGAGCTGGGATTCAGATTTTCAGAGACATTCTCTATTCCTATGATTGAAGGTGACCCGGAGTTATATGTTATGAAGAATCTTGTAGATTCTATTTATGCCAAGATTCAAAACAAATAAATACATCATAAGTGGAGGAGAAAAGTGCAGAATTTTATATTTCCAGATATAGAGCCGCTTAAAATCAGCAGATACTCAAGAATTTTGTCAACTGGAGTAGCTCTTCCTAGAAATGTAGTTACTAATCAGAATATCATTGATAGGTATAATATAATTGCTACAGACAGGGCTGTTGAATACGCACTGGGGATTAAGGAGAGAAGATGGACGGGTCTTGATGAAAAGGTTGAAGATCTGATGGAGGAGGCAATCAACCAATGTCTTGAAAGGGCAAATGTTGATATTGACAGTATCGATAGGATTGTTTTTACAAAATTGGCTGGTGATTATCATGTACCGGCCACTTCTATTGGTGCGTTAAGAAAGTTAGGTACAAAAAAAGGAATACCTGCCTTTGATATTTTTGCTGCCTGCAGCGGCTTCGTACATGCAATGGATTTAGCCATCAGGTATATAGCCTCAGGTGATGACTATGTTCTTATACTTGGGGGCAGTGCTATGGGAAAATGCTGTCATTATTGGAATATGCCTGATCCCAAAACAGTATTCTTATTTGGTGATGCAATTGCAGCAATGCTTGTTGGGTATTCCGATGTACAACATTTTTTTTCATCATATATAATTACAAACCATTTTTTATATGATAATGCTCTTATCAGGTATGGGACCAGCTACAAAAATAATGGTGAAAATGTTGACTCAAGTATTTTCTTTATGAAGATTGCTGATGGCAACACAGTGTTTCAAAGTTCGGCACAGTATGCAAAAGTTATATCGGACAAGCTTTTGTCAGATTATGGCGGGTCAATTGATGATATAGATCATTTTGTGACGTCAGATCAATCTACTAGAATATGGGAGGCACAGCTAAAAGAAATCGGGTTTCCAAAAGAGAAAAGTACAAGTTTATTTTATAAACACGGTAATACCGTAGCCGCCATGAGTCCACTAAATCTAAACCATCTTATAGAATCAGGCCGTTTAAAGCGGGGTGACGTAGTTATGATGCAGGCACACGGAGCTGGTGCAAGCAGTGGTGGAATGATTTTTAAATATTAAGTTTAATGATGGGGGGAATTTTGTGAATTATTGTGATTTGCTTTTTAATACCGACACGAAAAGTTTTGATCTTGAGGCATTAATAGATGCTGAAAATGGCAGCAGGCTTACATACGGAGAACTTATAAACGAAGTAAGGAAGACTGCTGAGTATTTAAGAAACAAGGGATACAAGCCGGGAACAGTTGTATCAACCCACCTTTACAACAGTATTGATGCAGCAGTTATTTTATTAGCCATACAATATATTGGTGGTGTCGTGTGCCTTGTTGACCCATTATACAAAGCAGGGGAATTAATTTACTATTTGCAGGATTCCGGCTCTAAATGTCTTATTACATATCTGGAAGAAAAGGATATACAAGCCGAATTGAAGGATGGAAATGAGATAGATGCGGATATTATAAATATTGAAGCATATCATAAGGAATTGGCGGACATCACTTGCGGCAGCGATAACGAAGGTTGCTACAATTATGAGGAAAATGAGCTGGCCATGTTATTGTATACCTCTGGAACATCATCTAAACCAAAGGGTGTAATGCTTACAACAGGATGCTTTTATACGTTTGTTGATAAAAGTAACAGTTCAATGTACACATATATTCCGGAGGATCGCATATTATGCTTTGTACCATTTTCACATGGGTTTGGATCCTTGTCCATTTTAATACCGGCATTATGTGGTAAAGCAGCCATTGTTTTTTTAAGAGCGTTTCAACCTGTAAAAATATCGAAAACTATTATAAGTGAAAATATAACACATATATTTGGAGTGCCTACCCACTATCAGCAGCTTCTAAGATACGAATCGATATATGATTCCCTGAGGAAGCTCAAGGCTGCCTTTTCAGCGGCTGCACCACTAAGCTATGAAACAGCATTGGCATGGTATAAAGCTACAGGAATATATCTGGATGAAGGATATGGGATGACTGAGACAACGACTCTTATAGCTACTAGAATGTCTATGCTTCCTGAACCTACAGGCAATGTGGGATTCCCTCCGAAGGGAATTCTTGAGGTTGAAGCTGTTGATGAAGATAGCAATGTTTGTGAGGATGGAATAATAGGTGAACTGCGAGTGTCAGGCAGAGGTATAATGCTTGGATACCTGAATAAGCCAATGGAAACACAAGAAAGGCTTCGCGACGGAAAGGTTTATACAGGGGATTATGGCTATAGAAGAAGTGACGGTTCATTTGTTCTATGCGGCAGAAAGACTGAATTTATCAATGTAGCAGGTTTGAAGATATCTCCTCTTGAAATAGAAGCTGTATTGAACTCACACAAGGACGTTGTTGATTCTGCTGCTGTTGGTATAGAAGATGAAATATACGGACAGATCGTAAAAGCTTTTGTTGTTCTTAAGGATAATGCACCATGTAATGAGAGGGACTTGATAAAGTACATATCAGGTAAAATTGCCAACTTTAAAGTACCTAAATACATATCTGTTTTGGAAGAGTTTCCACGGAATAACCTTGGTAAAATTGATAAAAACGCGTTAAAAAGTTTTTGATAAGTTGAAGGGATTTAGAATGTAAAGATGAATGAAACTAGCTCTAAATTTGTTGACTCTTTTGCTGTTGAAAAATTAATAAATGAAAAGCTTTTAAAAGTTAGTCACTCTCCATTGAATTCGTTATTTAAAAACAGCAATATTTCTTTTGAGGATCTTGACCATCTGTCTTTTGATAAATCAAAAGCAGAGAAACTGGTTAATAGAGATGGTATAACCAGTTTTTGTATGCCTTCTTATTGTAAGTCAAATCATTATGTGGAGAATGACAAGGTTTACGTTTATTATTTTCCTGCGGAAAATCCAAAAAGCAATATACTGCTATTGCACGGCTTATTTGATGATAATATGGCAAATTACATGTACCTTATTAAACAGCTTAATATTTTTAATGTTAATGTATTTATTATGCTGCTGCCATATCACTTTGAAAGAAAGCCCTACCAAAGCAGCTTTAGCGGTGAATATTTTTTTAGTGCTGATATTTACAGATTATGTAATGCCATATCACAATCCATGTTTGATATTGAGGCTTCTTTGAGCTTTATAAAAGCTTTTAATGGGTTGGAAACAACATTAACTGGCTTTAGTATGGGGGGATGTATGGCATTTAAATACTATATACTAAAGAGACAAACCGTTAAAACCTTTTTATTTAATCCTGTAACAGAACTTTCAAGGTTGGTGTTGGACAACCCTTTACTTATTACTATTGGGAGGGATATTTTAAACAGTGGATTTGATATGGGTAAATATACAAGAATGCTTGAGGAATTAGATCCCTGTGAAAATATTGATTATCAAATAGATAATAGTATGATTTCTGTTGCATATTCCATCTATGACCAAATTATTTCTGAGAACAAGTATAAAACATTTATTAGAAAAACCGGCATAAGGAATGTGTCTGTCTACTCGGCAGGACACTTAAACGTTCTAAGGGTTCCAAGGCTGGCTACAGATATTATAGACTTTTATAATAATTTATAATTTTAATTAATTTTTCTAAATTAAAAATGCTATTAGGTGATTCCTAAAAAATAACTGGTCAACTGGAGATTTCAAAAATACTGATTTTACTACTCTTCAAAATTTAAAATTGACCAAAGAAATTTTTGAAAGCTCCTTAATTGTTGTGTTGGGGGATTAATAGCTTTTAATGTATGGAATGAGATTGGAGGACAAAATGAGTAAATACTACTATCCTGAGGATAGAGTTGCAATTATAGCAATGGGAGGACTGCTACCTGATGCAAATAAAATTGAAACCTTATGGCAAAATATATTAGATAAAAAGATTTCGATAAGGGAAATACCAGAAAGGTTTTACAACAAAAATATATATTATAAGCCAGAGTTTTTTGGTAAAAGTAATAAATTCAACAAGACTTATACGAATATCGCGGCTGTTCCTGACGTTTTAGATAATACAGCACTATGCAGAAAGTATAAAATACCTCCTGCGGTAGCAGAGTATATGGATCCTAATCAGCATGCCACTGTGTATTGCGTTGATCAGGTCATACAGGAGATAAAGAGCAATATCACAAAGGAAAGAACGGCAGTAATTCTTAACACAAGTGCACCAGGGCACAATTTTGAAAACGTCGTCAGAAGAACTTTCCTGCAAAGGGTGGAGAGTGAATTTTTAAATCACCCCGGATTAAAGTCAAATCCAATGTTACACCAAATTGAAGGTGTATTTAATGAGATGCAGGAAAAGCTGCTAGAAGGCAACTTAAATATCACAGAGGACAGCACTACAGGATATTTGCAAAATTTGACGGCTGGCAGAATATCAAATATATTTGATTTTCAGGGGCCATCGTTTACTGTAGATTCTGCATGTGCATCTGCATTAACAGCCATAGCCATAAGTGTATCAGGACTTTTGAATCACGAATATGACCTTGCTTTAACAGGAGGAGTAGAGGTTACATTAACTGAGGTAGGTCTTGTAGCATTTTCAGCAATTAATGCTTTGTCTCCTGATGGATCATATCCTTTTGATTCCCGTGCCAATGGCTTTGTAATGGGCTTAGGAGGCGGTATAATAGCGTTAAAGAGGCTTTCTGATGCCATAAGAGATGGGGATCAAATATATTCTGTTATATCGGGATACGGACAAGGAAGCGACGGAAAAGGCAAATATATCGCGGCACCAAGTGCTGATGGGCAGGTCAGGGTTATTAAAAATGCTGTAAAAATGGCTGGTTACTCTGCTGAAACTATTGAAATGATTGAAGCTCATGGAACAGGGACAAGTGTTGGCGATGTTTCTGAAATAACGGCTTTAAAAAATGCATTTAGTGATTTTGGGGTAAGTAGAAAAAACTATTGTGGTGTTGGATCAATTAAATCAAACATCGGACATTTGAGAAATGCTGCCGGTGTTGCAGGGGTTATAAAAGCCTCTATGGCACTATACAATAAGTTTTTACCTCCTACTGCAAATGTAAGAGAAGTTAATCCAAACCTTAAAATAGAGGACTCTCCATTTTATATATTAACTGAGGGCATGAACTGGAATGAACAGGTTTCGCATCCTAGAAGGGCTAACGTAAGCTCATTTGGATTTGGTGGTGCTGATTATCATTTTTGCCTGGAAGAATTCAGGGGGGAGTTTGTTAATAAATCATACTCTTTCAATGATAAAGTTTGTGAAAAGAGTGACAATGTCCGTAATGATAGTTGTGAATGTCAAAAAGAAGCCCTACTTTTATCGGGTAATACATTCTATGAAGTAAAAGAGTCCTTTGAGAGGTTTTTAAGCTTTGGAGAATCGGAAACTGATTTTGGAAAGGCTGCTTACAGCAACAATGTAAAAGCAGCAGCTAAAATGAAGATACGTGTTGCTATCTGTGCAAGCACCTATGATGAACTTAAGGAAAAATGGAGCATGGTTTGCCAGCAGATGGATGGCAATAAAAAAATGGATGACGGATTGCTCTTGGCAAAGGGAATTTTTATCGGAATCGAAGAGCCTGTGGCATCGGATACAATAGCATTTATGTTCCCGGGGCAGGCTTCCCAATATCCAAACATGCTCAAGGAATTGTATGAAAGCTATCCAATTGTAAAGTCTTTTTATACTCAGGTGGATAACATTTGGAGAGCTAATTATGGTTATTCATTAATGCCTTTGATTTTTGGTGATGATGAGGATCAGATTTTTAATCAGTTAAGAAATACAAAAAATACACATCCTGCAATTTTTCTCAGCAACATGGCTGTATACAAGCTTTTAACTGAAGCAGGCGTCAAAGCAGACTATATGATAGGACACAGCCTCGGAGAAGTTACATCCTTCTATGCAGGAGAAATTCTTGATCTTAAATCAGCTGTATATATGGTTGGAGAGAGGGGTTATTGCTTCGATGAAATAGATCAGGACAAAAGAGGCCAAATGCTTAGTGTGAAGGCAAACAAAAGTGATGTTGCTGCGATAATTAAAGAAAATGGGTTACATGTAAGAATTGCAAATATGAATTCTCATGTGCAAACTATTGTGGGTGGAGCAGCCTCTGAAATTGAAAGCTTTATGAAGCTTTTAGCCCAAAGTAAAATTACATATACTTTGCTGAATGTGTCCCATGCTTTTCATACTGAGCTTATAAAAGAGGCCGCTGAGGATTTTTATAATAAAATCAAGGATTTAAAATTCAATAAACCTAAATCCAAAATAATGGCTTGCCACCTTAAGGAATTTTACAGTGATATTGAAGATAAGCTTCAAGATATGGCAGGATTACTTAAAGATCAAATTACATCACCTGTTAATTTCATTGATTCCATTGAGAAGCTCTATGATGAAGGTGTCAGAGTATTTATAGAAGCAGGTCCGTCTAACGTGCTGACAAACCTTGCCAAGAATATTCTGGATAATAAAGATGTAAAAGTGATACCTGTTAACTTTAAAGGTAAGAATTCTTCAGAATCTTTCAAGCAGGCTTTAGCTGCACTTTTTGCAATTGGTGTTGATGTATCCATGGTGCCAACTGAAAATATGTTTAAAACAAGTGAGAGCATATGCAGGCCTAAAGAATATGCATGTGAAACCAATAGCAATTTATTAAGAAGTGTAGATAGTATTACTTCTATTACAAACAATATATTGTCAAATAATGATAGTATTTTATATAGCGGTGTATCGGTAGGACTGCCAGGCACATTTAAAAAGGCATTTTCAGATGATAATTTTGATCTGCTGTTTGAAGGGACAAACTTCATTGAAAAGCTTACCGATGAAGAGCAAAACAGCATATTAGATTTAAATGTTACAAGATTATTAAAGACTGAAGAAGTGACAGAATTTAAAAAGATATCATCAATAAATGAAATCATTAAGTTTGCGGGAAAGTTCGGTCAAATGGATATGATTGAGGATTACCTCATGGATGAAAAAATGCTAAAGCAAACCAGCCTTGCTGTATGTGCCGGAGTTGCAGCTGGTTATGAAGCATTAAAAGATGCAGGTATTCCTCTTGTTAGAGAATATATCAAGACGGCATCAGGTTCATTGCTGCCTGGAAGGCTTGTTTTACCTGAAGAGATGAGGGATAACACAGCCATAATATATGCAAATGGACTTTTCCCGTTAGACAATGTTATAACCCAAGTGTCAAAGTATACTGCAAGCAAATTTGGATCAGAACCCAAAATGGATATTATTAATTTCTATAGTTCTGTAATTTCAAAAATTAGCGACTATAGCTCCAGGAAGTTGCTTACAGACTGGTTTAATGCACATTATTCAAGGCTTGTAGGGAAATATACAGAGCAGGACATATATGAATTTAACTACAACTTTATGACTATTTTGTCTTCACAGGCAAATAACAGGTTTGCACAGCTTATAGGTGCTACTGGGCCTAACTTATATGTAAATACAGCGTGTTCTTCAACAGCAAGCTCTGTATCAATAGCTGAGGATATGCTTAGGACCGGGCGTGCTGGAAGAGCCATTGTAATTGGTGCGGATATTTCAAGTACTGAAGCAGTGCTTCCATGGATCGGTGCAGCATTTTTAAGTATTGGCGTTCTTTCTGATTCCCATGATCTTTTTGAGGCTGCTGTACCTTTTGATGACAGGAGAAATGGAATGATCCTTGGTTCAGGTGCTGTAGGTCTTGTAATCGAGAAGGAAACTGATATTGAAAAAAGGGGTATGAAGGGCATATGCAGGATACTTGGTACTCACATGTTTAACTCAGCAGGACATAATTCTAAAGTCGATACAAAAAGACATTGTATAGAGCTTGATAGATTCCTTTTAAAAATGGAAAGTGAGCATGGTATAAATAGAGCAGATATTGCTTCAAAAACTGTGTACTGTTCTCATGAAACATATTCGCCTAAGAATGGTGGATGTGGGCAAATGGAGAAAAGGTCTCTTGAATATGCCTTTGGAGAAAAGTTTAAGGATATAAAAGTAATAAATACTAAAGGCATGACAGGGCATACAATGGGTGCTTCCCTTGAAGAAGCCATATCTGCCAAGGCACTGCAATACCAGAATATACCTCCTATATCAAATTACAAGGTGGAAGACCCTGATCTTTCAGGGCTTAATTTGTCAAAGGGCGGTTCGTACAGATTTCAATATGTATTAAGAGGAGTTTCTGCCTTTGGAGGTAATGGAAACTACCACTTGCTGCAAAAGGTCTCTGATGGCGATGACAGGGTGTTTGATAAAACTATTTACGAAAATTGGATAAAACGCATAGCAGACTCCAATGATGCCAAGCTCAGCTCCCATGGAAGGATTTTGGTGGCTGAAGCAGCAAATGCTAATTATGTAAGCAAAAAGGAAGATTTAAATTCTAAAAGCATAAATATGCTTGGAATTAAGGAAGAAGGGTATCATGACTCATTCCTTGAGAGCAGTTACCGGAAATCTTTACAAAAAAGTGTAAATAATTTAGAAGAAAGTAACGGTTCAATCGATAACGATACTTTAGTCGAGCACCACGGCTGTGTGGAAGAAGAGGTTTTGAAAATTTATTCAGAGATAACAAAGTACCCTGTGGAAATGTTAGATACTGAAATGGAACTTGAAGCTGATTTGGGTATAGATACTGTAAAACAGGCAACTATTTTTTCAATGTTATCCGAGAGGTTTGGACTAAAATATGATGGCTCAATAGCACTATCTAATTATCCTACAATAGGGCACATTGTAAGGCTTATAAATAGTAAGACCGAAGGAGAAAATAAAAATGATAAAGTAGAAGGCAAAAACACGGTGGTATCTATTGATAGCGGTAGTGGAGATGCCATTTTGGATATAATATCTGAAATAACCATGTATCCGAAGGAAATGTTAGAAAGCGAAATGGAATTTGAAGCTGATTTAGGAATAGATACTATAAAGCAGGCAACAATCTTTTCTAGAGTTGGTGAGATGTTTAAAATTGACGATCCCAGTATACTAAATCCCTCAAGAATAAGGACAATAGGTTCAATTATTCAGCTCATAGAAAGCACTTTTGGTATAGAGAGCGAGAAACAGTCTGGTGTTAATGAAGAAAACAAAAAAAATTATGACCAGTTAGACAGGGAGGATGAAGAGCAACCAATTGCAGATAATCTTGAGAGGCAATTATGCATACAGGTACCTGAAGTTGTGGAAGAGAACATTAATTCTAAAGATTTTGAAATTCAAAAAAAAAATGTTCTGATAATCGGTGATAATGAAGATACTGTGCAAAAGGCGACTGTCTTTTTTGAAAAATATACTGATAACTTGCACTGCCTTAATTTTATGTATCCAATGGATACTGAAGATATAGAAAAAAAGGTTAAGGAATTGGCTTGGAAAAGTATTGAGGTTATTATCGACTTAACTCATATTGGGTTAAATGTGGATGTTTCAAATTTATCTGAGACTGACGAGGATAAATATCTTACATTAAGCAGTCAGATAAGATTCGCTTTCTACAAGAGTCTTTCAGAAGCCGTAAAGAAACCTGAAGTAAGGATAATTGCAGCTGTAGCCATGGATGGCAGCTTTGGATTTGCCAATAAGTCGGATGTTATACCTGATCCTTTCTACGGAGCTATCTGTGGGTTCTATAAAGGTCTTGGAAAGGAATGGACTGAATGTAAGGTTAAAGTCCTGGATATTGGAGGATTTGGGGAAAAAGTACTGGATAATGAGGCTTTAGCAAAAATCATAGATGAGATTGAAGCTTGCGGAAGTTCCCTCGAAACTGGTTATATCAATAATAAGAGGGTAGTTATAAAGCTTGATAATTTAGATAGGGCAGATCTTAAAAATGATTTGCAGATTAATGATGGGCACTTTTTAATTACAGGCGGAGGAAATGGAATAACGGCAGAGATTATAAGGAAGTTATCAAATGAAATGACTGGAAAGTTCACAATTATAGGAAGGACTTCGTTGCCTTCAGATATTGATAAAATTTCCAAACTTGATGCATCTTCTTTAGAGAAAAAGAAAATTGAGATCAGAGATGCTCTTTTGGAAAAAGGGATTAAGGCAACACCTTTAGAAGTTCAAAAGGAGTATAACAAAATATTAAAATCAATATCTGTTTATACTGTTATGAATGAACTGAAATCAAAGAATTGTTCTGTATTATATATTAACTGTGATGTTAGGGACGGTGACAAACTTAAAGCTGCTATAAAGAGTGCAGCTAATGTTCATGGACCAGTCAATGTAGTAATCCATGCTGCAGGCGTTGAAAAAAGCAATATGCTGGATAAAAAAACTGAAGAAGAATTTAACGAAGTTTTCTCAATTAAGACTAAGGGGCTATGCAATTTATACAGGTTTTTGGATAAGGAACAATTAAAGGTTATCATTGGTTTCTCTTCCATCTCAGGCAGATTTGGAAACGAAGCACAGTTGGATTATTGTTCTGCCAATAACTTTATTACAAGCTTCATGTCTATGGTTGGAAAAGAAAATAAAAAGGTACAAGCCTTAAGCATTGCATGGTCAGGCTGGAAAGATATCGGCATGGCATGGAGGAATGAGTTTGTAAAAACAAACTCGGAGGAACTGGGAATTCATCTTATAGAGCCTGATAGGGGAGCACATGAGTTTATTAACGTTCTTACAAGTCGAATAAATGCGGCTGAAGTTGTTATAAGCAGGGGATTAAGCAGCTTTAAAGACTTTACCGTCATTAAGGAAAGTACTTTTAAGACACCGTTTATTGATTGGATCACTAAAAAAGATAAAAAGGTTGATAAGGTATACAAAGTACTTTCAGTGAAAAGAGATCCGATAATCAAAAATCATTTATTAGGTGAAACACCGTTGATGCCAGCTGTAGGGTTTATGGAGATTTGTGCTGAGTTTCACAGTCTTTTACACGGAAGAAAGAATCAGTACTGCTTTAGAGACATTACACTTACCAATCCTCTGAAGCTGCATCGTGAGAATTCACAGGAAATAAGCATGATACCAAGGCAGCTGGGTGAAGAAGGCTCTTATAAGGCAACATTCTACAACTACTTCCAGCCCAAAAATATGGAAGGAAGATTTATTGAGCTTAACAGGATGGAAATATACAACTCCTCTGGCAGTTATGGGGACTTGGAGTACTTGAAGAATATAGAAGATGGGAATATGAAAGAGTTTACAGTAAGAGATCTTCTGGCAGGACAAGCAAATAGCATAAAGAATGGAATAGGCTTTGGGCCATTGTTTATGGATGATAATTGCAAAAAATTTAATAAGGCTAAATTTAATGATAACTCAATTGTCTATTCAATATTGTTATCAGAAGAGCAGATTACAAATAAGCAATACAACCTTGATAATTTGCTTATAAACCCGGTTTTTATGGATTCTCTCATGCAGGCTTGCGGTATCCACTCGGCTGAATCCAGCGGTAGGGTTCACTTGCCTTGGAAGATTCAAGAGTTTGGGGTAGTCAATGTTCCAAGGACACTTGGAAGCTACAGGGTTTATGGAAAACTATTAAATGAAAATGATGACATGAAGACATATGATGTTATTATGTATAATGAGAATGATGATGTCAATTATTATGCAAAGGGAGTAATAGTGAGGCGGATTAATTCATGATAGGGTTAATAAACAGAGAAGAAAATAGAACTGAAGAATCAATAAATGAATGGCTTCTGCAGCTTTCGGAAAGCTTTGGCTTCAATTTTGATATAATAAATATGTCAGATCTGGAGAAAAGTCGAGTCCTTGTTTCAAGCGGTATTTATGAGATACTGTCGGATGCTGAAATAGCACACCTGAAAAAAATAAAGCTTGAAAAGAACAGACTGCAATGGATTGCCGGAAGATATGCTGTCAAAAATGCATTCAGGAAGCATATGCACTTAAGAGCAAAAAGGGATTTTGGAACAATTGATGTATTAAAAGGGGCAGACTCTGCCCCTTACATTCTGCAATACCAATCTTGTACAGCCTCTATTACTCATTCCTATCCATATTGTGTTGGAGTAGTTGCTGATAAGAGAATAGGGGTGGATATTGAAAATATATTCATGCCTGATAAATCTCTTATTAAGTACTTTTATACTGATAATGAAAAACATGTACTTAAAAATTGCATCCATAAAGACGAGTATTCATGGATGGCGATGGCTTACTGGACAAGAAAGGAAGCTATTTCCAAACTCTTCAGGCTTGGAATGAATATGGATTTTTCTAAGCTGGATACAACCTATGATTACTATTATAAAAACGATATGTCAATAAGGCTTAAATCCTTTCGTTGTAGGGATTTTTGCATATCAATTGCTGTAGAGTTAAGTAATGTTTAATAAAATACTAAGGAATGAACAATAAAGGATTTTTTCTCTATACGAAGAATAAATATATATATTAACTTCCGAAATAATATGAGGAGGGTAAGTATTATGGAATTCAAATTTTTTGGTAGAGAAATTTATGTAAGAAAAAGTATTCTTGCTGCATCAGCTCTAGCATTGTTGATTGTGTTAGGGACAATTGGCTATTTGATCAAGATAAGAAATCAACCTATTATATTTATGTCAGATGATCAAAAATCCCCTGTCATAGCTAATAATGCCGTTAGCACTCCTATGGAGAAAAAAATGTCGACTCCCTCGCCGACAGAAGTGCAGGAAGAAATTAAAGTATATATAACAGGCTGCGTGAAAAAGCCAGGAATAATAACACTTAAAAAGGGACAGTTGATTTTTGATGCAGTTAATGCTGCAGGTGGGCTAACCGATAATGCAGATAAAAATATCAATATGGTTTATGCTCTAAATGAAAATGTCTGGCTTAATATAAAATCCAAGAATGAGGCTAATACAGGTATTGAAAATAAGCCATCCAACGGTCCGGCAAATGGTAAGAGCAGTCAGCCTTCCATCAATAAAGCAAGCGGGAATGGAGAGACAAATAACGAAGCTGGTAAAGCTGTAAAAATTATAAAGGACAGCGGAGGAGTGCTGGCAAGTGAAAAAGGCCAGGGGACAAGTACTAAAATAAATATAAACACCGCTTCTGCAGACGAAATGGATGCAGCATTACCTGGTATTGGACCTGCAATTGCTGCAGATATTGTGGAATATCGAAATAAACATGGAAAATTTAAAACAATTGAGGATCTGTTAAATGTTCCGGGAATCGGCGAAAGTAAATTCAATAGACTAAAGGGAGTTGTTGCTGTAAACTAGAATAAATATAGTTTGTTAACGGTAAGGCTGCATAAAATCCAATGAGTTTTTATGCAGCCTTGTTCTGTCTTTGATGATTTGATAACGTTGTGCTATAATTATCTATGGTCAATGTTAAGGAATATAAGGAATACCCTTAATCTAAACGAAATGGAGGTAATTCTTGGGGAAATGATGAGAAGAAGCGTTATATTATTTATTGTTTTTATGCTAATTACACTTACAGCGTGTAGCTTTGATACCAACAACAAGACAACTAAATCCAATTTGGATGGAACTACATCTTCACAAAATGACAAGGCTGTTGATTCAGAAAGCAGTAATAGCAATACCGAGATTCATGAAGAAAATGACAGTACAAAGAAAAAGGTGGCATTGTATTTTTCCAATAAAGACAATACAGCCTTGGTTAAGGAAATTAGGAGTATTGAAATCAGTGAAATGGCTATTTTAAGAGCAACCATAGAAGCCTTGATAGACGGTCCTAGCAAGGAAGGATTGAGAAATACTTTGCCAGAGGGTGTCTCAATCTTAGGTATAAAAAGGGATGATAAAACTGTTATAGTTGATTTTTCAAAGGAATACAAGGAAAAGGAAAATGGAATAACGGAAGAATTCAAAAGAATTTCTGTAGTTAATACTTTAACTGAAATTTCGGGTATTGAAAGGGTTAAAATAATGGTTGAAGGACATGAACTGTTGGACACAGATGGCAAAGCGTTTGGAGAAATGGCTAAGGTTGATCTGGATAAAAACGGTGTAATTTCAAAGAATCAATCAGAGGTCATTACAGTTTATTTTGGAAGCCCCAATTCCAATTTTATTATTAGTGAAAAGAGAAAAGTTACTATAACTGCAAATGATGCTATCGAGAAGAAAATCATGGAGGAACTGTTAAAGGGACCGGAGAATAAGGATCTATATCCGGTTATGCCGGAGAATACCAAAATTTTATCAATAAATACATCAAAGGATGGGACATGTAAGGTTAATCTTTCGAAAGAGTTTGAAAACAATGCTTTTGCAGGTTCAGCCGGGGGATTGATCACTATAAATGCAATAGTAAACTCACTGACAGAGTTAAAAACAGTGAAAAAAGTTCAGTTTCTTATCGGAGGAAAGGTTGTTGAGACATATTCCGATATGGAATTTAATAAACCATTTTATAGAAATGAAAATATAATAAAAAATTAAGAATCAAAGTAAGCAGTGATAAGAAATAGGAGGCCAGTCAGATTGATAAACCTCCTATTTTATTTATGTCTAGGTATTGTACACCATAATTTCTCACAATAACAAATCAAGGTTGAAAAATCACAGGTGATTTTTTTCAATAAAATCTATGGTATTTTCTTTTCGTTGGAGTGGGTGTTGGTGCTGTAGTATGAGACGGAGTCGACAAATCCGTAGGCTTAACAAAAGTATACTGTGGCATATATATCTTTGGAGGGGTATACCAAACCGGTGGTGCAATTGGTGTAGGAAATACCCATGGATTTTTGGGCACAGGCGTAACTTTCACAGGCATTGACGGTGTCGGAGTGCTAGTTGAAACGATACTAGTACTTTTACTTTCCAATGCCAGTGTCTTGAACGTCTGAAGGCTGCTGCTAAAATAGAAGTTCACAGTAACTTTAAACTGGTAAGTGGTGTGTGGCTTTAGATCTTTAATAGTAGCTGAAATATCAGCAGGGAAATCCTTCTTACTTATTGAAGATGCAACTTTTACATGCATTGGATTGCTTGCTTCCCAATAAAGTAGTGAAATATTACAGCCACTGCCATAAAAACCCTTACTCTGCTCGAATTTTGTGACTGTACCACTTATAAAGGCACTTGTTGCGGTAATTTCCGAAGCTGGATTTATGGCGATTTCAACTGGTGAAACAAAATTGAATGTAGGCATTGGCTTCGGAGTAAACAAAGGGCTTGGAATTATAGTTGGTGCATCAGTATGTCTTTTTTCTGTCGGAGGCACATTAGTTTCTCTATGAATAGGCCAATTATTTGTAAAGCTTGGAGTATTCTGCACAATAGTAAAAGGTGTTGAAACAGGATAATATCTTGTCGGGTTAGGTGTAGGAATAATGAGTGTTGGTGTAGGGTATTCAAAGGTCAAAATAATCGGTGTATTCTTAATACTATGAGGAGTATATTTGGGTACATCACTCACTGGTGCAGTAGTATTGTTAATACCCTTTTTATGGCCGCTAGGCTGGGTATAGCTATCATTACCAATATGTTTATCATCCCTGGTGTTAAACTTTGGTAAAGTTTTTTCAATTGTTTTGCCATTATCCTGATTCATTGCAATTTCTTGCTTGTTATTATTAGAATTATTGGTACTACTTGTAATATCAGCCATATCAGCTTTCTTAATGATGCCGCCTATAGAGCCTTCCCTTATATCTTCGATGGAAAGGTTTGCTCCTTTACTTTTTGATTCTATATATGTGATATATCTTCCCATGGAAACATTATTCTCTGTTGCAATTTTGCATGTCTTGGAATCTACTTTTATAATCCTTTTATTAACATTAAGACTGTCCATTTCTTTTATATCTTTACGAACATTTTGAACAAGATGGTCAAGGTCTTGCTCATGGCTACTAGCTTCATCTGGTTTGATTGAAGCGGAAATTAAAAGATATTCTTCTTTGCTGTCAGTCGTAAAACCATGCTGCTTTGACTTTTCAACAATAGTAGACAGGGCATCACTTAATGATTTATTCTTAAAATCTGTGCTGCCAAGGATTTCCTCAGTGGATGAATTGTTGGAATCCACCTCTATAACCTTATTTTCTTTGTCTATATTCAATCTTACACTTAAATTTGTATCAACATCTATATAAGCATATATTTCACTAGATGTATGTGTAAAATTTATGTAAAATGTAACGAAAAGCAAAATAATAGCAGCTGCAAATCCAGATGCAATAGCACCAATTCTTAAATAATTTGGTTTTCTGTTTTTGATTGGAATGATCTCAGCTTCTGAAAAGCTTATTTCCTGTCCTAGCTCAATCATATCAGAACGTCGTTTTATTTTGTAAAATTCAAGATCCTCAGTCATTATTATAACATCTGAGGATAGAATGCTAAAAATATAGCCCACCCTATACAAATTCATTACCTCTTTTCTGTGTAATAACATATATAAAATAATATAAATAGAAGTCAACAATTGCTATATCAGTTGTTTTAATCTTGAATATGGCAACTTTTGTGTATACTGGAAGTATTTTTTCTGTTTCTTAAAAAGTCGAAATCTTCATTAAAAATTAAGCATGCAGCTATAATAAACTTCCTGTTTCTTTCTATAGTTCTCCTGCTGACGGAGGTAACCTTTAAAAGATCGTTTACAGGTATGCTCTTCTGACTTAAAAGTTTATTATAGATTTCTTTCCTGGAAAAAATCTCATTTGCTATACCCATCAATAGTTCCTTGGAATCTTTGTGCTTTGGCCCTGAAACCAGCAAATCTTCAAAGGTAATTCCAAAATCATTAAGCTTTTTCGTAAAGTGAACAATCTGTTCTTTTCTTTCGATAGACTCATAAACCTGGTTTGATTCAATTGTCAGGTATCGCTCTTCAAAATCATTGTTGTTATCATTGTCAAAATATGTAAATGGATACACGTTCTTGTCTTTAGAGTGCTTTTTGTAATAGTTTATCAGCTTCCATTTAATATTTTGTTTGGAAAAACTCAAAAAATTACCATTGGTATTTTCATTAAAATTGTCAATAGCCTCATTAAAAGCTATCAAAGCTATAGAGAATTCTTCACTTTCTTCAGGATAAATATATTTACCCGTGATTTGAGAGACTACCTTGGCTATAAAAGGTTTATAGTCATTAAGGAAGCACTCTTTTAACTCTTTATCGCCCTTTTTGATTCTAATGATAATATCGTTTATACTTATGTCTTTTGATTTTTCCTTTTTGTAATGGAAAAAATTAAGCAAGATTTCACTTCCCCTTGAAATTAACTCTTCAGGATAATTTACCAGGTTTTTTATATCTGGGAAATTGCCTTTAAATCAATCAGTTTTATTTTCAAGTATTATGCAGCATTATTTATATCTTTGCTGCACTCTTTATCACTTTTGCATCAACTAACTATACCTATAAAATAAATACTATGCAAAAGTGTATAATTTAAAAATATAAAGTCCCCAGTTTATAGATGAAATAATTATTTTTGTTGTTGAATATTTTTTATTTATCAACTTAATTATATTATACAAGATAAATTTTATTTTTGGGTGGGTTTGTAAGAAAAATATATTTTTTTGGTAATTGTGCAAGAATAAAATAATGAAATGATTTTGCAAACATTATGTTGCTGTGAGAAATTGATATTTAGATAAATCAAGATTTCCTAAACATCAATAAAATACCAAGCTATGTTGTTGACAATGTTTTTTTATACAGATATAATAAACATAAACATATAGCTAGCTACATTAAAAGAATAAGTACTTTTAATATTAAATACTATTATTGAGCAGTGACGAGAAGAGTAGATTTTATAGTTCCTCAAAGAGAGAAAGCATCCTTGTATAATGATTGCAAGTATCAGGTCAAGGGCTGGGAGTGCTTTTAAGGAAAGTAAAATTGAAGACCACCTCTGAGCTTAAACGTTGACTTACGTTATAGTCATTTAGGTTAAGTATTGATATGTAAAATCTAATATCAATGCTTAAATATCTAATTTGAGTAAAAATTAGGGTGGAACCACGGGATATAACTCTCGTCCCTTACGTTGTAAGGGATGGGAGTTTTTTAGTGCCTGGGAAATTATGATGTATTGTTCACCACAATTTCTCAAGACATAATCAAGATTGTATAATTGCAAGGAATTTTTTATGGATGACAGGAGGAATAAAAATGATTAATATTCAGTTAAAGGATGGAAGTGTAAAAGAATATAACGAGGGTATTACTATAAGAGAAGTTGCAGAAAGCATCAGTGCTGGTCTTGCAAGGGTAGCATTGGCAGGTGAAGTTGACGGACAGGTAAAGGATTTAAGTTTTAAGCTCCAGAGTGACTGCAGGCTCAGCCTGCTTACATTTGACGATGATGGGGGCAAGTATGCATACAGGCATACAACTTCTCACATTATGGCCCAAGCGGTAAAAAGGTTATATCCAAATGCAAAGCTTGCTATAGGTCCTTCTATAGAGACAGGATTTTATTATGATTTTGATATGGATACTACTTTAGCATTAGAAGAGCTTGGAAAAATAGAAAAGGAAATGGAGAAAATTATTAAAGAGGATCTTCAACTGGAAAGGTTTACATTACCTAGAGATGAAGCTATTAAGTTTATGGAAGAAAAAGGTGAACCATACAAGGTTGAACTAATTAAAGACCTTCCGGAAGGCGAAGAAATATCCTTCTATAAGCAGGGCGATTTTGTTGATCTGTGTGCAGGTCCACATCTTCCTTCAACAGGAAAAGTAAAGGCTTTCAAGCTTCTTTCGGTAGCAGGTGCTTACTGGAGGGGAAGCGAGAAGAATAAAATGCTCCAAAGAATTTACGGAACATCCTTCAACAAAAAAAGTGAGCTGGATGAGTATATTACAAGGCTTGAAGAGGCTAAGAAAAGGGATCACAACAAACTGGGCCGTGAGCTTGAACTGTTTACTACAGTCGATTATATCGGCCAGGGTCTGCCTATTTTGATGCCAAAGGGTGCAAAAGTCATTCAAATATTACAAAGATTTGTTGAGGATGAAGAAGAACGCCGCGGTTATATGCTTACAAAGACACCATTTATGGCTAAAAGTGATTTGTATAAAATATCAGGGCACTGGGACCACTACCGTGACGGGATGTTCATTATGGGAGACGAAAACGATGAAGAAGTTTTTGCCTTGAGACCAATGACATGTCCGTTCCAGTTCCAGGTGTACCTTGCAAGACTTAGAAGTTATAGAGAACTGCCTATGAGATTTAATGAAACATCAACACTTTTTAGGAACGAATCTTCAGGTGAAATGCATGGGTTAATAAGAGTAAGACAGTTTACAATTTCAGAAGGACATTTAGCATGTACTCCGGACCAATTGGAGGAGGAATTTGCCGGATGTGTTGATTTAGCAAATTTTATGCTTAAAACTGTAGGGTTGGATGAGGATGTTTCCTACCGCTTCTCAAAATGGGATCCCAATAACAAGGAAAAGTACATTGGAACAGAAGAACAGTGGGAAGAAGTACAAAATAGGATGAGGCAAATACTTGATCACCTTGGCATAAAGTACAAGGAGGAAGAAGGAGAAGCTGCATTCTATGGTCCAAAACTTGATATACAGATAAGGAATGTTCATGGTAAGGAAGATACACTGATTACAGTTCAGATAGACTTCCAGTTGGCAGAAAAATTCGGCATGCAGTATGTTGACAGTGACGGACAGAAGCAATACCCATACGTAATCCACAGAACTTCAATAGGATGCTACGAAAGAACTTTAGCACTGCTCATCGAAAAGTATGCAGGTGCATTCCCCACATGGTTGTCGCCTGTGCAAGTAAAGATTCTCCCATTGATCGACAAGCACCATAGTTATGCTCTTGAGCTTAAAAAGATGTTTGAAGAGAAAGGAATGAGGGTTGAAGTAGATCTTAGGAATGAAAAAATAGGTTACAAAATAAGAGAAGCACAGCTTGATAAGGTTCCTTACATGGTTGTAATAGGTGATAAGGAAATGGAAAACAGGGCAGTTGCTGTGAGATCAAGAAAAGATGGTGACCTGGGTGCTATGCCGATTGACGAATTCTTAAATAGAGTTCTCCTGGAAATAGCACAAAAAAGTAAATAACAAAAACATTAAAATTTTAAACGTACAATTATACAATATAATGGGAGTAATGAGGACGTTTGCCTCCATTACTCCCAAAGTTCATCAACCAACTTATCTATATCTTTTTTTCTTTTTATGGTGGTTTCTGTATCAAGTGTGATGATATCGCCGTCAATATTTAAAATATCACCTTCTTTTGCATCGAAAGGTACTAAATCTTTATCAATGTTAATCAATTTTTTATCTTCAGTTTCGCAAACAGCATATTCCCCTTCAAAACGATCAATAATAATTTTCATTTTCATACACCTCATCAAATTAAAATTTTATTACCTTTTAGCAGTTTCAAATTTTATTGTATTACCATCAGAAAGTGCGGTTATTGTACCAAACATGTCGGTTCTGTAGGTTTTTACATTGGCAGAAGATAACCTTTTTAGAGTGATTTGATGTGGATGATTGTACTCATTATCAGAAGATACGGAGATTATGGCAAAATCCGGTTTAACAGCCTGCAGAAATTTAGCAGAGGTTGAAGAGCTACTTCCGTGATGCCCAATTTTCAGCACATTAGCTTCAAGGTTATAGCCCGTTGAAAGCATTTCTTTTTCAGATAAAGCTTCTGCATCACCTGTAAAAAGGAACGAGTTATTTTTATATGTAACTTTTATTACTGCTGAGTAATTATTAATGTCTTCATAATTTGTATTTACTGGTGCGAGTATTTGTATTTTTACCAAGGGGTCCAAATTTAAGCTTATACCTCCTGCTGCTGTTTTTATTTTGAGACCCTTGTTTTTTACTGAAATTAATAGGTCCTCGAAAGTTTTTGTGGTACTTGATTTTTTTGGAAGATATATATTTCCGATATCAAAATTATCTACTACAACATCCAGACCGCCAATATGATCTTCGTGAGGGTGAGTGCCGACAACAGCATCAATTTTATTAAACCCGAGTGACTCTATATAGTCTTTTACTAAACTGCTCTTATCGTTTTTACCTCCGTCGATAAGCATTGCTTTACCTGAAGGTGTGGAGATGAATATGCTGTCTCCCTGTCCTACATCAATAAAATGAACTTTTAGCAAAGAAGACTGTGCGGCTGGTTTCGGATTTCCAATAGGTTCATCTTTTATAATTGGCTTTTTGATTGGTGGGTTTTCATTAGTGCTGTAATCATTGCCCATGGTATTGGAGCATGATACTAAAAAAGCCATGATGACAAAAATAAATATTAATTTTGTTTTCATTTGTAAATCTCCTGTTTTATATATTTATCTTTAGTAAAAAATCATTAAAATATCTTATAAACCTTCTGTAATTTTGCGTCCAGATAATACAAAAAATAATTATAATTTACAATTTGTGTGCTTAAGGTTATAATTCATTATATAAGGGCATTTCAAAAAATATATTATTTAAGTATTTTTTGTATTATCACATTTATATTCAGCTTTTTGAAATGCTCCATTGACCAGATTTATTTTTTCAAAATAACCAATGTTCTTATAACAATTATTAAATGTTATAAATATGTAGAAAAATTTTAAAAACTTATTTAATATATTATATATAATGATTTTCACCAAAACAATAAAAATAAAAATATATAGAGATTATCGTCGGTAGATGAAAGGAATGTAAACTATGAAGAAACAAAAGTTAGCTATAGTGCTATTGTCTTTATTTTTAGGTCTTCAGGGTTGTTCAAGCGGAGATAAAACTCAAAACAGTACAGATGAAAAAGGTGCTAACCCTACTATTCCGCCTGCAGCTGTATTTACAGTGGATCCATCTCAATCCGTTCAAAAGGAAAATATTGAGTATACCATTTTAAGTCAATTTAAGCCATTTCAAATAGATAAGGGATATGGGGCGATGATACTTATTAAACCGGATAGTAAGAAGGATGACATAATTGAACTTATTAAGAGACTCAGCAAGGACAAGGATCCGGTGGCTATTGATATATTTTGTTCGCAAAAGGCTTATGATGAATATATAAATCATAAAACAACAGATGAATTTAAGTCAGGATATATTGCAAATTATACAAAAAATAAATCCTATCCAGATAAAGGCTTTTATGGTGTTAATGAGATGGTTTGGATGCAGGAAAAAGGCAGTTTAAGCGACTTGTACAATACTACAACCCAAATTAATGATTAACTTAAAAATTTTATTATACTTGATGTAAACCATGCTATTTCCAGTTTACATTAATTGATATAATTGAGTAATTAGATTATGTATGTTAAAATATTCAGTAGTAAAGAATGAAAAAGTATTATAAGCATTTGCATTATAAAAATGAATTTTTCACAGCATATGAAACAAGGAAAATGTTTTGCAATAATTAGAAATCTAAAACGATTATTGAAAAACATATAACTTAAAAGTGTTATTAATTAAATATAATAATATAAAAATATATAGTAAGTAAAGTTTTCTTTAGGGGGGCGATGTTTTTGGAAACAGGTAACAATCCGGAGATAGAAACGAAAAGGAATGAAGCCTGCAATGAGACTTTCCAGCAGGTAAAGAAAGGTAATAGATCATACAGGGAAGGTTTTATTGGTGAGCATGAGACGTTCGTGTTAGGTGTTGTTTGCGAGTATATAGGAGACAATACAATAAAAAAGAACAGTGAGGAGTTTCATGTAGGACTTTTTGCGTTTATTTATTCTATAGATAAGTTTACGCAGGGTAGTTATGAAGAGTTTATAGAGTTTGCTCAGGGAGTCATTAAAAAATGGCTTGATGACTACAGAGTAAAAAATCTCAAAAGCTTTAGGGATGATGTAGCACATCTTAAGCATAAACTATGGGAGTTTGGTATAACTATTCCCCAACTAATATCATCAACTCCAAAAGATAATTTGTCAATAAAATCAGCATTAAAGGCTGCAAACGAAATATTAAATACCGAGTCCTTATTTATCAACCTGAAAATTGACAAAAACCTCTCGGTGGAAGAGCTTGCAAGCTTAAATGCTACTGTTGCGAGAAAGGTGAAAAATAATAGAAAATATACTATTGCACTGATTTTGATTCTTAAGAGTAACCTTGATGTTTTAAAGAATTATTTAAAAAATATAGAAGCGGATGATATAATTGCTGACAGTATAGGTACCGTTATTGAGAGAACAAAGGATACTGCCATATATATGACAGGATATGGCAGATTTAATATGACAAATAGCTTTGGTAATGTTGTTGATCTTGGAAAGATGGTTTACTTTACCAAGTCCAATCTTAGAAGCGGTTCTAAGGTACCTGCCTTTAAATATTCTTTTGCAGCAGCTGGGATAATTCTTGTTGCGGTCGTAGCTTTTACAGGGTTTAAATTTATTAGTGACGGAGTGGATAATGGAACAAAGCCTTCTGTTGTTAGTGTTGCCGATAAGGAGAAAGAAGCATTTAGCGAATCTGATGACAAAAAGGATAATGAAAAAAGCGATATGAAAACTGAGGATCAGAAGGATTCCGAGAGCAAAGATACTGGTGCAAATTCTAGTTCAGATGAGCCAAGTGCAATTCCCCAAAGTACTCCGGATGAAGATATCACAGCAAATCCTACACCGGTTCAGAATTCAAATGTACCGGTAATTACACCTATACCGGAAGTAAATGTGAAACCTACTCCATTAGCTACCGGATCTGCAGTAACAAAGCCTGTACCAACGGTTAAAAATGCTTTGGTTCCCACTAAAGAGCCTGTAAAGGCTAAGCCGACTTCTCCAAAGCCTTTTACTACTCCTAAAGTTATAAAGCCTTCAGTCAAGCCGACTGCAGTGCCTTCAACAAAACCAGCTACCAAGCCGGCTGACAAGCCAACAAACAAGCCTGTGTCAGTTGGGTATGCAACAACAAAAGCAACTGGAGTTCCTGGGTCTGTTCAAATTGTTTCAGATAGCAGTGAAGTAAGTGTAGGAGGAAGTTATACAATACATATGAAAATTGCAGGCGGCAACAATGCAACATCATGGAAGCTTTACGAAAACGGCAGAGTTGTTTTTACAAGGAATTCTCATGATAATAGTCCTGGGGAACAGGATATTCCTCGAATGATTATAGCAAAAAAGGCAGGTACATATACATATAAATGTGAAGCAACAAATTCATATGGAACGACTGCAAGTTCAACAATTACCGTAACTATTAAATAAAGATTACAATATAATGCAATATAGTATTATAAAAATAAACAGTTGCTTAAAATTGCAACTGTTTTTATATTTTGAAAATTGTGGTATTTAGTAATTAAAATTTCTCAGAAGCAATTTCTTATTATTCAAGATGCATTGAGGTACAAATTGCATTTGTAAAAAGCAAACGAAATATTATATAATAAAAATACTTCTTGAAATGGGGTGATCACAAATGAAAAAAATGTTAAACAGGAAATTATTTCTACTACTTAGCATTATTGTTTTGTTGTCAGGATGTGGTAAGGTTAATGAGCCGGATCAAAATATTGTAAATAGTCCTGAAGCCAATATGAATGTAGAACAAAAGCCAAGTACAATTGCTACTCCAAAACCTTCTGTAGAGCCTACACCCATTGATGTAACCAAGGTTAAGCCCAATGAAATGGGAAAAATTATGGTTGTAATGTTTCATAATTTTGTTGAAACATTTACTCCGTCCAAATGGGATAAAGGTGAATATACTACTACCTTCAGCAGTTTTGAAAAGCTTTTGGGAGAGCTTTATGAAAAAGGGTACAGGCTTATCAGCATGGAAGACTATTTAAACAATAATATAAATGTTCCGGCTGGATGCATACCAATGGTTTTTACATTTGATGATGGTACAGATGGACAGTTCAACCTTGTCAAGGATGGAAATGGACTTGTAGCTAATAAAAAGTCTGCAGTAGGTATAATGGAGGAATTTAATAAAACTCATCCGGATTTTGGACTTAAAGGTACTTTCTTTGTAAATTTGGGTGGTGAGACATTTAAAGGCGAAGGTACGCTTTCTGAAAGATTGAAATACCTTATTGATAAAGGATTTGATATTGGAAATCACACAATGAATCATATCCATCTCAATGAAGCTAAAACTGCTGAAAAAATCAATGAGGAAATAGGAGGAAACCAGAAGAGAATGCTTGAGTTGGTTCCTAACTATAACTTCAAGTTCTTTTCCTTACCTTTTGGTCAGCCGTCTAAAAATTTAAAAGAGCATGTAATTAAAGGTCAATATCAAGGCGTAAATTATGATAATAAAATAATTGTGGAGGTTGGATGGGATCCGGCATATTCGCCTGTAAGCAAGAATTTTGATCCTTTGTCAACTCATAGGGTTAGATCATCAGGCATTAAACCTGTTGATGCTGATTTGGAATGGTGGCTTAAGAATCTGACAAGGGCGGAACAGTATGTCAGTGATGGTAATCCTGAAACAATAACAATTCCGAAAGATAAGGAAGAAGGAGTTAATAAGTCAAGTCTAAAGGATAAAAAGCTTGTGACATATTAAATTATAAATATAAGTAGATTTGGAACGCAAAAATAAAGAACGAGATTTCAATATATTAAGTTGAAATTTCGTTCTTTATTTTATATGCAATATTTGCATAATAATAAATACTAATATATAATATTAATTATAAGTATAATTACCAAATTTAAGGTTGGTTAATAATATCTGGCACACTTTGTTGTTATCTTATATCCATAAAATATACGGCTTTTGAAGTAAATATGTACAGAAGGTAATATTAGTTGTTTTGTTATTTTTTTGGCTTTGTACAATTATATAAAAGTCTATTAATTTTTACATTTGCCTATAGCAAATCCCGTTGAATCGTTAGTTATTTGCTCTGTCAAATGTAAAGTTAATAATGATTTTTATATAGCATATTTTTATGGGAGTGAAAGGTTATGAAAGGAAATGCAAAAAAAACTTTAACCGATTATGATGTTAAGAAGAAGGCCGTCAAATTGGTAGTTGTCTACCTTAAGAAGAAGATATCCAGGGAATATCTTGGATCAGAACACATTAATGACTGGATTGTCAATATGGAGAAGTTGTTTGACAAACCTGAGTTTGTTATGTCGGAATACCTGGAAATGAAAAGGCAGCTTAATGATGTAATTGAGCGAACACTCGATGAGGAAATGAGATTTAAAATTAGAGATTCATGGTATAGCTTTGGGAAAGCTTTAGACAAAAAAACAAAGCTTATGTAGGTTAAAGATTTAATATTTCAAATCATGCCTTAGATTAAATATTACAAGAATCATCACAAAATGAGCGTGATAGCACAATAATTTGTCGGACAGAAATGTTATGCAAACGGTGGGAAATAATGTAATATGAATTTACTAAATGTTTTGCGGTTTTGTATTTTTAATTAATCTTTGCAAAACATTTTCCTTAATTCATAAAATTATTGTTTTGTTATTACGGAGGATAAAATATGTTTATAAGTAAATTGATTTTTAAAAGGCATGGAGATAATGTTTCAGAAAAAATAAAAAAGGATTTGCTAAGGGTTTTCAAGCTAAAAGGTATTAACGTAACAAAGCTTAATATTGAAGAAAACTTTAACCGTCTTAACCTGGAGGTTTGCATTAGAGGTGAAAATAAATAGATTACCGACAATTTTATTAAATTGATTAATATTTTTCATTCATGCCTTAATGAAGGGCGTTTCAAAAATCTGTATATTTATGCAAAATGTGATGTTATAGTAATGACCTTTAATACAGATTTTTGAAATGCCCAATTGACAAGTTTTTAATAATACTTAAATTAACGTGAGTTCGATATAACAAGTGCCATAATTAACCATATCTATAGATTATAATTAAGTAAGGCTTTAGTATCTTGAATTTTAGAGCCTTTTTTATTATGAAAAGCAGCCTTAAAGTGTGGCAACAAGAACGCTTTTACTAAACTTTAAGCTTGGTTTATTCGGTAAGAAGCTATAAGCAGCAATACCAGCTACGACATTAGTTAAAAAGTTTGTAAAGCTTCTATGCCTAGTATGTTCAATCTGGCAAGTATTTTTCAGAAAATCATTTATTGTCTCAATAAGAGCTCTCTTTCTGAGAAGAAGCTTTTCTTCTATATCAATTAGCTTATTTTTCATGTTCTTTTTTAACTTGGTTATTAGTTTTATCCCTCGGTTATACAACTTTTTAAATAAAGGCTGTGATAAATAACCCTTATCTCCAAAAAGTTTTCCAAACAGGTCTTTTGTAAGTATATCTATTACCTTTGAGTCTCTATCATCTATATCACCCGGTGTTAAAAAGAATGATAAAATTTCTCCTATTTCATTTACTACAATGTGCAGCTTAAACCCATAGAACCAACCTGTAGAAGATTTACCTCTCTGAGCAATCTCTTTAAAAACTTTGTGAGAGTGAATTCTTCTGTTATCACAAACATCTAATGTCGTAGAGTCAATAAAGGAAATTCCTGTTGTCTTGCCTAGTCTATATTTTTGTGTGTATAATATTAATGGAATTAGTGCTTGTTGCATTAACTCTACAAACCTTGTATAACTTACAAGGCTCGGAAAGTACCCATTTAATCTTTTACAGACAAATTCTTTATAATAATGCTTAAAGTTTCTATAACTCGAATGATGAAAATATATTGTTATTGTCATTACTTCACTTAATGTCATCATTCTTGAAATGTTAAAGAGGTTAGGTTCCTGCAGTCTATTATCAGTAACCAAATGATGCTTTAAATAGTTGTCGAGCCTAATGCAAAAATCATCAGTATCGCAGAAAATTTTAATAAGTAAATCTTCCATGAAGCTCCATCCCCTCTGTTAAATTTGTTGCCAACATTGATTATACAGATTTGGACAGGAGCTTCATTTTTCATTTCTGTTTCATTCTTATTACAATCATATTATCGAACTCACGTTAAATTATTGATATTTTATAGTGCTTTAGCCACAGATTAACTTGAATCAAATATGCCATAAGCTGCGGTCCAGCCATAAGCTGGCCAAACCATGGCCTCCCGTAGTCGGAGCTTCCCTCAGCTATTTTGCGTACTTCTTCCACATTAATTAATTGGTTTACAGGTGATGTAGTATCGTTTAGTATATCAATAAGCCATTGTCTTACGATATTTTCATATGCAGGATTATGTGTCTTAGGATATGGGCTCTTCTTTCTTTGTATTACATCATCAGGCAGTATGCCGTAAAGTGCTTGCCGTAGTATGCCTTTTTCCCTGTTTCCGTGCATTTTCATGTCCCATGGTATATTCCATACATACTGCACAAGGCGGTGATCGCAAAATGGTACTCGGACTTCCAAGCCTGTGGACATGCTCATACGGTCTTTTCTGTCTAGTAATGTTGACATGAACCAGTTGATATTCAAGTAAAAAATTTGACGCCGTCTTGATTCAATTGGAGATTCACCTGGAAGTAGAGGGGCTTCATCAATGGTAGCTTTATACTTTGTATAGGCATATTCGTCGAGATTTAATATGTTATTGACTTCCGGGGATAAAATGCTTCTGCGTTCGTTAACATAAGGTGACCATGGGAAGGTTTCAAGGTTAAAGAGTTCTTCCTTATGAAACCATGGGTACCCGCCGAATATTTCATCTGCACATTCACCTGAATGTTATAAATGGTTGAAGATATTATTTGTTGTTTAAAGGCTGTTACTTCAAGGGATCTTAAAAATATAATGACTTTTTGTGTTTTGTGGATTGGAATATTTACACTCTCTCCCCATCATCAAAAATAAAAAATCCCTCAAACTTGCACCCAAGAGCTTCGGCAATTTGCTTAAGCTCTTTTTCTGAGAAATTATCCCGGGTCAATTTATTAGATAAATTTTGATTAGTAGTACCAATTAAAGTAGCCAGTTCTGATATGGATACTTTTTTTCTTTTTGCCAATATACGAATTTTTTCACCCATTGTAAAGGGCATTTTTGATCACCATCCTCATTAATAATATACACTTAATGGTGTGTATTATCAATAATAACAAATAAGTACACATTTTAAAGTTTGGTTGTTATTGCAAAATCAAACTTTATAGTGTAATATTAAATTATTAAGTGTAAAACATAAAATGAAGATTAAGAAAGAAGGGTGTCTACGAATGCAAAGATTATAGCAGTTGCAAACCAAAAAGGTGGTGTAGCCAAGACCACCAGTGTAAGGAATATGGCATATTCACTTGGAAGCAGGGAAAGAAGGTGCTGGCTTTAGATTTCGACCCGCAATCCAACCTTACATCATCATTTGCAGATGAGAATATTAAAATAACAACCACAATCGCCGAGATAATGTACAAGGCTATGGATGAGGAACTGCTTCCATATCCAGCGGAATACATTTATGCTCGTGGAAATGTGGACTTTATTCCAAGAAGTATTCATTTATCGGTAGTTGAAGCCAACTTACGTATGGAAATGGGAAGTGAGAAGCTACTTGCCAATATCCTGGAACCACTTAGAAAGGATTATGATTATATTCTCATTGATACAAATCCATCTTTAGGACCACTTACTATCAACGCTTTATCAGCTGCTGACAGTGTGATTATTCCAATTAATCCTGAGTATTATGCTACGATGGGACTCACAGACTTAACAAAGACCATCTTGAAGATAAGAAAAAGAATCAATCCGAAAATTCAGTTTGAGGGAATCCTTCTGACTATGTGTGACATGCAGACAAATCTTCATAGAGAAGTCTGTGAAGAGGTAATAGAAGCATATAAAAATGGAATGAAGATATTTAAAGTACATATTCCACGTTCCATTAGAGTTGGAGAAGCCAATAGATATGGTATGAGTATTGTTGATTTTGACAGGAAATCAAAGGCTGGAATTGCTTATAATGAAGTGGCAAAGGAGTTGATAATGAATGGTAACTAGACCAACTGCAAAGAAAGTTAAATCCCTAGATGAATTATTAATGGCAGATGAACCAACATTACCAATTCAAGCAAATGATAAGGTATTTCTAACCATAACATTCAACAAAATTCGCCCCTATCAAAATCATCCATTCAGGTTATATAGTGATGAACGGCTTGATGACTTGGTTGAAAGCATAAAGGCAAATGGTATTTTGGCTCCCATGATAGTGAGGAAAATTGAATGTGGTGAAGATGGTTTTGAGTATGAAATGCTTGCCGGACACAATCGAATGAATGAGGCAAGGCATAAAGATAAAGCAATATAAGAAATGGACAAGCTGATTGCAAACCGTTTGATTGCTGTAATTAAAACACTGGCAAATAAGGAATTTGAACTTTCAAAACTGGAATATTCCAAGGAGTATAAATCTTACAAGGCACAGCAAATGATTTGTGAGATTTTAATAATGATAGAGCAGCATGTTGATGATTTAAATACTGATTATATTGATAGACAAAAAGCTGAAAGTACAGAGCTATCAAAACGAGCAAAGAAAGAATTATATTTAAGAAACAGAGACAAAGGTATGGGGAAATGATTCGCCATACTTTTATATTTCAGAAAGGAAAAGAGAAAAATGTCATGTACAATAGTATATCAGTATCCTGAGGGACATCCTTGCCGAGGGTGTCCTTTTATTTTGGAATTGACAAAGCCAAGCTGTATGTTTCCACAAACAGGCGATAAATGCTTTATGCAAAAAGAATTGGAGAAAAACAAAAACAAAATGAAGTCTATGAACTTAAACAATGCTGTTTTGAACGGGAGGTAATTCAATGCGTGCTAAAATGGACTTTTACAAAAGCTTTTTTAATCAACTTACAATAAGAAAATTTGATGTTAAAAGCAATCTTAATAAACAATTTGAGAATTTGTATGGGGGTGAAATAAATGCAAGATAGCAGGCCATGCTAATATTTGGGGTAATATAATTACCTGTGCTGAAATTGCTATTGGTGTCTATGAAATTGTTGGTACCAATCACAAAGGGATAATGATGCCAAAGAAAATGGCAGAAGAAGTATTACCCCAAAATGTAATCGATATTGCAGAAGAATATGGTTAAAACTTGTGCTTTATAGATGACTTTTCCTCTTCTATTGCTGCAGATGAATTAATTGAACAGGGAATTTTCAATAATCCAGAATTTATTGCTAAGCAGGATACTCTAAAGCAATTGGATGATGTAGATATTGATATAGGATTTGAAACATTTAATGAAATTGATTTTGAACTTGAGATTGATAAAAGTGAGGACTTGGAGAGATGAAGACCAAGGCAAAATTAATAATCTGCACATTAATTTTTACTATTGGAGGACTTATTAACATCTTTTTTACAACTTCTGTGCATTCCGTACTATCAAGACAAAGTACAACTTTAAAGTTGTTTTCTGTAATGGAGTGCTTAAAGAGTATGGCAAATAGTAAGCAACACCTGATGCTGTTTCTATTTTTTCAAGGGCTTGTGGTTGTGATGGCCGTAATGTTCTTTTTCACTAATTTAAGGCCATATCAGTCTAATTTAGTAGAGATTACTCCGGAAATAAAGACACCTGTGCCAGTAGGTCAGTATCAGCATGGGTCGGCAAGATGGCTCAAGGATGAGGAGAAAGATAAAGTTTTTGACAGTTTTGTTTTGGATAAAAATGCAATGTAATAAGAGTTCTTATGGACGAAAATGGATATTATGATAAAATAGGTTTATGGGGTTAATATTTGTTGTTATAAAATGATTGTTGATAATTGAGATTATTTCATTGATGTTGATTTGACAATAAGACAAGGAGAATGATAATGTCCATTTTAGATGTAGGCTGTTGTGGAGCTTATTGCGGAACATGTCCTGTATTAAAAGATCAGACATGCAAGGGATGTAAAATTGGTTATGAAGACGGTGAAAGAGATATTTTGAAAGCAAAATGCAGAATAAAGGTTTGCTGCATTAATAGAAAACAACAATCCTGTGCTGATTGCAATGAATATAGTTCCTGTAGCACCGTTAATGACTTTTACAATAAAAACAGCTATAAATATAGAAAGTATAAGCAAGCAACCGATTATATCAGGATGTATGGATATGAAGCTTTTCTTAATATTGCAGATACATGGAAGAATGCACATGGAAAATATTAATCTAAAAAACAACGGAATGAGAGATGTGTTTATAGATGATTTGAGTAAATTACTAAATATAGGTAGTGTGATATTAGTGGGAGTTGGCATAAATGACGTTTATACTTTAATGAAAATTGGAGTAAAAAAGAGTTCATTTTGTTGAGATTATAGTTAGGGGAAAAGAATATAGCTAAAAGGGACAGGAGCAAATAATATGGGGTACTCTTTGGATTTGAGTATAATATCAATAGAAGCATATAAGGAGATTCTAAAAAATCAATATTTGCTTCCAAGTAGAAAAATACTGCATCAAGACATGGATTTCAGTTTTGATGCCATGCATAGTTGTAAAATTAAAAATTTAGATGAATTGAAGAAAGCTTTATCAACTACTAAAAAGCTTGGTGAGTTTGCTCAAAAGTCTGGATTGTCGAAAGATTACCTAACAATATTAAGACGTGAGATTGGCAGCATTGAGCCAAAAACAGTTTTAATCAAAGAGTTTCCAGATGTTGATGAAAAAACTATTAACGTACTGATGACCGCTGGGATTAAATCTTCAAAGGATTATTATGAATTCTATTATTCTTTGAAAGATAGGAATGTAATTACGCAAAGAATACCAATTACATTAGATAAAGCACAAGAACTATATTGCCTTTGTGACCTTGTCAGAATAAATGGTGTTGGAGCAGTTGCAGCAAAAAGCTTTTTTGATGCAGGATATAAGTCCGTAACTGATATAGCGAGCACGAATGCTGAAGAAATGCTTATAAAGGTATCTGAGGTCAATGATATTAAACAATACTATAAAGCGAAGCTTGGTACAAAAGATATGCAATTCTGTATTGACTTTGCAAGGATTATTTTTAATATTGAAAATGCAGTTGAATAACTTTGGAGGTTTACTGAGGATATCAATATGAGCAAGATATCTATGCTTGAGAAAATAAGTAAAATTATTACATCTAAAATATTGGAGTTGCAAGATGAAAATGAGTGTTGGAATGTTCTTGGTGAAGGTGATAGGTATTTCCCTGCATTAAATTATTATGTACCCAATTATAAGTCAACATTGTGGACACTAATTCTTTTAGCCGATATAAATACCGATATCAAAAATAAAAGCTTTCTTAAGCCTTTAAAAATAATATCCGATCATTTCTTTGATAAACAGATAGGGATTTTTACCATAGGAAAAAGTCACTTCCCAATACCATGCCTGAATGGAAATATGTTATATTTATATTCGTATTTTGAATATGGAAAAGAAGACGTTATTGATAAAGTTGTTGATTTTTTTTCACAGTATCAAAGGTTTGATGATGGCGATTTTGTGACACCATCATCATTTCCTTATTGTTTCAATCGAAGCTGTTACGGGAAACATACCTGTTATTGGGGAGTCGTTAAACTTCTTAAAGGATTATCTTTTATACGGACAGATAAACGTTCAGATGAGGTACAAGGATTAATATCTAAATGCATCGATTTTATTTTGCTCCACGAAGTATGTTTCAGTTCTCATAACAAATCCGAATATATTCACACCAATATTAAGCACCTAACATTTCCTAATATGTATCAAGGTGATTTTCTTGAAATATTGTGGCTTTTGAAAAGAGAGCAAGTAAAATCTGTACATATTCAAAGGGCTCTTAATTTGCTTAAAAATAAAATGGGTTCTGATTTAACTTGGAAAATAGAGCGACAAGTAAAAGATTTAATAATACCTATAGGAAAAAAGAGTTATGGAAATGAATTTGTAACAAACAGAGCAAGAGAGGTATTGGAATATTACCAATTTGATTTATAAATCATTAATTATTAAAATTTAAGAATAATGATACAGAATAACCTTCCTGCCAATTATATTTAGCTAATAGTTAATATTATTGGCAGGATTTTTTTAAAAGAATTACAACCTAAGAAAGGAATAGGGATTGTGACGCCTTATTCATCGACAGGTCTCCACAACCCTCCCTCAGAACCGGACGGACACCTTTCGATGTATCCGGCTCGCCAGCCGTTTCTGAGGTTGAAACAGCTATTAATCATGAATAAGTTTATGGCATTGCTTACATACCACTAGAGTTTTTCTATTTATCCCTTCCATGACCTGAACCCATAGGGGAGGTACAAAACCCGGTACTTTATACTTTTCCAGAACCTGTTTAAGTTTTCTTACATGGTGGACAACAAAGTCTTTATAACTATTACTTGTGTGTCCACAAAGTTCACAATTACAAGCATTAAGTCTGTCTAATATTTCATGCCATTTGCTTGTAATAGAATCTTTAAGGTTCTTTTGGGGTTTATGTACCCTTTTAAGAGAGTCATTGAAGTAGGTTAGTGTCTTTTCTTCCTTTTTTGTTCTGTCAGGTTGGCCTTCTGATATTCTCTGTTGGTTTTCAGAAACGTGTATCAAGCACATTTATGACCTTTTTAAAACTAAAGTCTTTCTACATTTTGTAATTCACTCCACAAACCTTTTAGACCAATTTCCTTCATAAAGTCTCCAAAACCATAACAGTTTTCTTTTTCTATTTTTGGGGTCTTCCACATAGAATCACATTCTTCACAAATATAAATCTGTATGTTTTTACCTACGATATCTGCTTTACAAATCAGTCCTTGGCCTTCACAAAAAGGACAGAATACCATAACCAGCCACCCCAATACTCTTTTGCTAACTCGAATATCGATCTAGAAATCATTCTTTATACTTTGAATCAGCTTTACAATGATAACAATAAATACGGTTGCAACTATTAATGAACCGATGGAATATCCAATATTGTATGAAGTATCATTGTTCGCTGATAATATTTTTTCTATAAATCCCTTTATTGCACTTATCGTTCCAATAGATAAAAAAATTGTAATTATTATTTTTAAAGCTTTCATAATTTTAAATTCCTTTACATAAAGTTTTTAACTCATTATATCATTATGGGATGGATTTTGAAATGTCTGGATTTCTATGAATAGGTCCACAGCTGATGTTATCTGATGGTTTCCAGCCGCAGCAAAATTTCCAATGTTGTATTTTCTGTAAATTTAACCGCCATCCTATTTTAAAAGAATATAAAATAAAGTCTCTGTCTCGCTGATATTCCTTAATGGCTTTCCATATAACTATTATGTTTAGAAAACTATGTATTTGACCCCTGCAAAAGTTGCAATTTCAATAAAATCTTTAAAGATACCTTGTCATCTATCGCTTTGGCCCATAAACCATCACGGAATCTTTCACCTCTTATAAAATAGGTAAAAATAGCATAAAAAAGTTCTTCATCCGCCATATCAATAAAGTCTTTTAGATTAGCACCTTTTGGAGTCCGTCGACTAATGATATCAAGATAATCCTGTTTAAGGAAACTAGATTTACCCGCATCCTTTATAAAGTCCATGAATCTTTCTTTATAAATCGGATAGCCAATTTGAACTAGCCTCCCATCTTCGTCTTTTCTAGATGGAGCCCATGTATAAAATTCATTTTTATCATTAATAAAATAACTTATATAGTTTAGTAAAATTGTCATAATAACTCCTCCTTAATGCTTATCAACCGCCAATAGCACCAATTTACTGGATGTTATTTATTATACTAGATTCCTATTACCAAGTTTGTTGCTGAAATTCTTATTTGTCTGTCCTGTAGAATATCTCATCGACCATATCCCAGCATAAGCTGCCAGAGCATCGGCATCTGGAAAGCTTGATATATCACCGATTTTTAGCTATTATTCCGGCTGCTGTCACTGTATTTATACCTTTCATACTTTCAAGCTTGTACCCAAATTACATCCCTTTGTCCTCGGTGAAGAGGGGTTGCAGAGCCAGCTATTTTGGCGATTTTCTGTCCGAATAATAGATATGGGCAGTATAGCTTCTTGTTCACACTTCCATTTAGACTTCTTCCTTCGTAATCATAAATCCATATGATTCAATTAAAGCTTTAAATACTTCACTACCTCCATAAGGCCAGGAAAACGGATAATACTCTATTCTGCCGACGTGCTTATCAACTCTTTCACAGGATACTAATTCATATTCACCGTTTTTAAAAGCATAAAGCATAGATTCGAAATCCCATTTTTTGTTAAGTCTTGGATCGAAAAATCTATTAATAAATGAAGACTCATTCCAAAGCTTATTATATTCTTTTATATCTTGCTCTGTAGGCCACCAAAAACTCATTAAGGATTCTTCATCAAAAAAATCAAACCATTTTGAGTCTCTAAAGTCTATTAAATCTATTTCCTTCTCTTCTTTTAAGAGTTTAAACATATTTTGAAGCATATCAAAACGTTCACTATTGTTAATTATGAATTCAATAAAACAATTTTTCATTTTGACCATCCAATAATAATTTTTAACTGCCCTTCTCTAAATAGAGGAAAGTCTGGCTTCATTTATTAGCAGAATATAGCAACCTATTAATCATTGCTATATATACATTATTATGATTTCTTTTTATATTTCTTCTCCAGAAACGCTTTTTCATAAGATTTTAATAAACTATAAATTTCATGAAAGCTTCCTTTAACAATAAGGGATTTTAAATACATAAAGTAATCCAGATATCTTCTATATTCATTTGGGTCAGCTCCTTGGGCGATTTGAGCATTAACCCGATCTATTTCTTTATCTAAATACAATATGCTAACTTCCATGTTACCTGTTTTCAATGCACAAGGCAAGATTACAGAGGATGGGCTAGTATATTCACCAGCCTCAAGCATTTCTCTATTATGAATAATATTTTCTGGGCTATCCAAATGTTCAAAGTAAGGTAATACTCTATTTATTATTATAGACAAGAGCTCACCTGAAGCTGTTTTTGTATCTCTCCTAATTGGATACCACGAGCTTTCTTTTGAATCAAATTTATCAAGTCTTTTACATAACGGCAAAATCCTATCATCTGTTGAATTAATAAATAAAGGCCTAATGGCTGTATTTATAGTAATCGTAGGTAGATGGGTATGTCTCTGAAAGTTTAATATCTGTATCATGTATTCATTTACTCTTTCCAAAGTAACTGAATTGCTTTTCCTAAAACCGTATTGCTTCAAGCCAGAAGCTACCTCATTAATTATTTTTTTGTATAAGGTATCGGCTTCTTTTCTTGTTATGTCCTCCATATCCCCAAATCTTTTCCTATACTCGGAATTTTGAATAAAGCTTTGATCGTACATTGTTATTCTCCTTTATAAACTAATACTTGAATTCTCTCCACCAGTCACTACCGCCATCAAGCCAATACTCATACCAATCCCAAAATGATAAACTTGGAGCACAAGGTTGAGCACCGACATCAGCAAGCATCCAAACTTGTCCTCGCTGGGAACCTGTGATAATTAAAGTCCAATACTGTGCACACCCATCTGTTCCTAAAATGAAGTTTCCATAATAGACACACTTTCTTTTCTTTTTAAGTTCATCAGTCCAGCGTGTTTCGTTTTCCCAAACCCAATATTCTTTTAAAGGAAAATCTTCTCTTAAGAAGTTATTTGAATTTTTATTAAACTCTTTAGTATTAATGCAAGCCTCATCAAGGCTGTACATGCCATAGTAGGGAGGCCCGTCGCCTCCATTTCCTACTTGTGTAATAAACAATCTATACTCATCAGGAAGAATAATTCAGCAGCGTTTTTCAAAATCATCAACTTCTTCATTTGATAGAACAGGCTTCATCTGATACCCATTTAATCTTATTTTATCTTTGATACGATTAAGTTTTGTTATATCCATTTAAACTCCATTTTCCTCAAGCTTCTAATTAGCCTGCACTGTTAAATTTCGCTTTATCTGTCCTCTCATTTTATACGGAATACCCATCTGTTTAAGCAATCTTAAATTTGACATTACGTCTATATAATCAAAATCAATTTTCATTATACAATATAGAGGGTTTTGCCATTTTCTACGTGAAAAATAAACTACTTGTTCCTTGCTTTTCTCTATTCTTAGCATATAACAATCCTTTTCATCAATTATCCAAAAATCAAACTCCTGCCCGTATTCTATTATATTTGGTATTTGATGAATCTGGAAAATATAAATTCCATCTATACAAACTGCATTCTTCATGAATACCTTGAAGTGTCTTCTTCTTTCTTTTCTTAATCTAGCATATAAGCTCATCATTTTCTCCTTAAAAAAACAATACCTATATCACACTTTGGTTGTCTGGAAAATAGTGTGTAGATAAACATGTGTATTTTATGGCATGAAGTCGCTAATCAAACCAAAATACCAATCTAATATTTTCAGGTAAATCAACTTTTCTATATGGGTCGATTGAATCCCAAAAATAAATACCTGCCGCTTCGTAATAAGTTACAATCCAAGATACATAGGTGCCTTCAGATGGGAATGGGCTTAAGTTAATATAATCTTTGATATCTTCCCAATAAGGCGATGGGAATTTTTGTTTTCCATCACCAAAGTATTTAGCAATTTTTTTGTCTACCCATCTAAAACACATGTGCTCTTTATTCCAATTAAAATTATTCAATTCCTCGAATGTCAACCAACTTGCATAAAATGTTTCTTCATCGATAGCATTTGCTTTTATATAATCTGATAATTCTTTACTTAGATCCCTTGGAAAACCTTTTGGTAAAGATATATACTCATAAGGTTCTTCTCTGTATTGGTCTTCTTTTTGAGGGACTTCAAAATTTCTAACATTTGCTAAGAATGAAAATAAAGCATAGTTTCTACAGTCATTTATGTTTCTTGGGATTAACTGAGAAGAATCTATTTCATCTTCTGCTAGACCACTAATTAAAACCCACATACCATTTTCTTTCTTCTCAATAAAAGCTCTCATATCTCTTCCCATAATTATACCTCAAAGCAAATATTCTATAATTTTAAATGATTTAGTAAAACAACTACCCTGGAATCCACATTTAATACTTGTGTTTTATTAACCAATTCAAGTAAAGGCTGTTCCCAATGAAAATGTCCGCAGAATACTAAAGTAGGAGTTGATGCTTCGATTATTTCTCTTATGTTTTCATCTCCTTGAAAATCTTCTTTAAGAATCCCTGGAGTTTGATGAAGCATTAGGATATCTGGGTTTTTCAAAAGTATACTTTTTAATCTCTGCAAATAGTTCTCTTTACTAATTCTATTTGTTCTATCAGGTTTCCCAATTATTCCACTTATGCCTGCTATACTTATGCCATCGATATGCTTAATTTCTTTATCAAAATAATATATCCTATCTATCTCTTTAAATTCCTCAAATTCCTTTATTTCTCCCTCAATAATCTTTAAATTTCTTCATTTTCCTTTACCTATCATAGAATTTGATTTTATTTTTCACGACCATCATGGATAAATCACTTATAAAAGTGTTTTTCTGGAATGCAATGGTGAATCTCATTAAGCCTAACGCATTTTTTATTATGGCCTATTGGGATTCCACATAGTCTCCGGCGGCTACCCTCCCATGTCTCACAGGGTCAAATTGCCCTTAATTCCTTCGTTCAGCCTTTCCATGAGGTGGAATGTCAGTCATGCTCCAAAACTGGGTCTATGCCCTTAGGGAAAAATTCAATCCGACTATCCCGGCTCGTGTTTTTATTTCTATTCTGCCTTTATCTCCGCCGTTTTTAGGCATTTACGGCATCATCGAATATGTAGTTACATCTTATGCTGCTTTTGGTTCTATACGCTTAATATCTCTGATCATCTTCTCTCCGTCATAAGGAGTCCCTTTAGTTAACAATGTATAAAATACCCTTATCAACTTACAGCTGATTGCCATAATGGACTGCTTCTTTTTCAATGGATTTTTAATCCTGTTTGTATAATATAAATGTAGTTGCCTGAACTCAGCATTCTTGGCCACAAGTATCATAACCGCTTGGAATAAAAGCCTGCGAAGCCTCTTTCGACCTCTTTTACTTAAGGTGGTTTTTCCCTTATGCTTTCCAGAACTATTTTCTTTAAGGTTAAGTCCCGCAAGCTTTTGTATCTGTTTGGGATGCTCAAACCTTGATATATTTCCAACTTCTGCAATAAATCCAGCTACCGTGACAACTCCAATTCCTTTGATTGCAAGTAATTCTGTAATGTTAGGAACCTGTTGGAGTAGTTCTTCTATCAGACTAAGAGTGGCTTCCAGCTTTTTTGTTACAAATTCATACTCTTCTATTAAACTTAACAAGTCGTATTCAGCAGCTCTAAGGCCTTCCTTAATGCCTACACTCGTTTCTGCTGCCTTCATTAGTCTTACTGCATGTTTTGTTCCTACAGCACGCTTAATCTGAGATTTCCATTCATTCGCAATAGCTTCTATTCCTTTTGCAATAACCTTTTCAGGTGTTGCGAAGCTCTTTAACGCAATCATAGCTCCTTGTCCGCTCCAGTCCTTGAAAACAGTCTTGAATTCTGGAAAGTATATGGAAAGCCATCTTTGCACCTTGTTATTAATTACTGTCATATGCTTGATATAGCGTTCCCTGGTTTCCATTGATATCCTTAATTCTCTGAACACACCTTCAGGCATATACGGCTCCAGGTATCTTCCGTCTTTGACCAACATTGCAATTGTCTTTGGATCTTTGCGGTCATTTTTAGTAGGATTGTTGTCATCAAATTCCTTGCTTCTCTTTACATGCATAGGGTTTACTAAAACAACCTTTCTATTGTTTTCCTTTAGTGAGTATCCGAAATTGAACCAATAGTGCCCTGTAGGCTCCATTCCCACTATTAATTTTGATTTGTCATGCTTCATCATCAACTCGTGCGACCATTTTTCGAAGGCTTCAAAACCTACAGCATCATTGCTAATTTTGAATACTCCTGACAATTCTATTCCTCTGTAATCAAAGGCTCTGGCATAGTGAAATTCACTACCTACATCAACTCCAACCACCATTGTTGAAAAATCTAATTGATTAAGCTTTTCATTTTGTGTATACTTCATATTACATACCTCCGTTTTGGTTAGTCTTATTAAATTAGGAGTAAGTTACAAACCTTACATCCCGTATTCTAACCCGGAGGTATTTATTTTTCAAAGGTCATTTTATTTCATTACAGGAATGCTCCAAAAGAATCATGATTACCTGAAATGCCTGCAACCCATCTAAAGTGCTTATTAAAATGATTCCATACTCCTGTTACATCTCCAAGTCCTCCCCTTTTGCTAAGGGTCGCATATAAATCGCCACATAAAATAATTCCTACATTCCTAGGCTGTAAACCCAATTCAACTTCAACAAACAACGGCAAATAATCCGCAAGGACTTCACCAAGCAAGATTTCATTATTATCTTTTTCTACTATACCTTGCAAGTCTGAGGTTACAACTAATGCGTCAATATATTTGGGTAAACCTGATACCACTCCCATTAGAATTGGTAACTTTGCATTTGTTATTTTATCTCCAGATACTATAGTTTTGTAATATATATTTTCAATAACATCTGGATTAAGTTTTTCTATTCTCATTAATATTCTCCATCATTAGTCAATTAAGAAAACAACTTAATTACATTAAATGATTTATAACTATTGGCTATATAATAATATAGATTTTCTAATTACAAATGTAAAAGAAACAAACCTATTTGATTACAGGTTCTGATCTTGTCAATATTACTTGACACATTATTCTCGAACACGTTGTGGTTTTTGCGTTGGTATATAATGGGATGGAGCGTAGCGTAATCCCATTATATACCAACGCGTCGCTTTGCTCCCACCGTTATGCTGTTTTAGAATATTGTTCCTCATAAAACTTTTTCCTCTTTACCATCGGTGGAAGCCCACCATTCGCCGAACAGATCCTACGATTGTTCCAATAACTCATAAAATATCGCCATATTAAGCTCTTTACCACTTTCATCGGCATTTTCTTTGTATCATATCTATCGTACAGTAGTTCTTCTTTGAATCGGCCCCACAGGGATTCACATTTTGCATTGTCATGACACCTACCACCTGCACTGTTCATACTTTGAATTATTCCATATCTTTCTATCTCTTGACGATACTCCCCACTGGTATACTGGCTTCCTCTGTCAGAATGGATAACTGCTCCTCTTAACCCAGGATAAGCCATTATTGCACTTTTTAAAGTATCTACACATAATCCTGTTTTCATGTTGTCTGCCATTGAAATCCCTAAAATTGCATTATCAAAGCAATCTTCAATTGCTGATATATAAAGCTTCCCATCGGCAGTCTGAATTTCCGTAATATCCGTCACGGCTTTTTCAAGCGGTCTTTCCGCTGTGAAATCTCTTTTGATCTTGTCATCCGACTTCATGGCTTCCCTGTCTGCCTTTGTTATCCCGTTGGGCTTGTGCTTAGGTGTGTGTGCTATACCCAACCGCTCCATTATCCTATACACTGTCCGTTCGCAAGGAATATGTGGAAATTCACCTTCTACCATTTCTTTCTTTATTTCTAAGGCTTTATGCATCCGATATCGCCCATATGTATCATTACACTCATCTTCATCTATTATTTCATAAATTTCGGCCGCCAGAGCTTCGTATTTCCAAGGCTTCTTCTGTGCTTCAAGGTGATTATAGAAGCCTTGTCGAGAAACCTTCAGTACCCTGCAATAAAACGCAATATCGCCAGTCAGGTTACCATTTTCGGTCTTTATTGCGATGAGCTTCATTCGCTCTTCTTTGCCAACTTCTGACGGCTCGCTGCGAAAAAAGCCGAAGCCTCTTCCAAAAAATCATTTTCTTTCTTCAATCGTGCATTGTCCTTCACCAAAGCCTTAATATCTGCACGCAACTTCTGAATTTCCATTGCTTGAGTCATTGCAGAACCTGGAGTTTGAGTGCCTGCACCAGTATCCAAATCACCCATTTCTGCATGCTTTACCCACTGGAATAAAGTAGTCTTAGGCACACCTAATTCTATAGCCGCCTTTGTTATTCCTATTTCTTTTACAAGTTTTACAGATTCTGTCTTGTAATCTTTTGTATACTGCCTTGTAGTTCTTTTTTTCCTTTCCTGACATGATTGACCTCCGTTCTTTCTTATTTTTAGACTATTTGTTCGAGGCCTTTGTGTCAAGTATTATTATACAACATCAATTCTCGAATTGAATTATTATCATACAACTTATCATTAATATAGTCTACTGTTGTTAAATTAAAATGCTGTGCGACAATAATAACATCTTCCATATTTATAACATTATCAGCATTCAAGTCACGGTTATATATATATTTACCGCCATCGGTACTATTTACATTAAATAACTTTGCAATTAAAATTAAATCTAACATATTAATAGATTTGTCTTTATTTATATCACCGCCCCAAATATAAATAGGGTTTTCTGCCGAACCAATTTCTGATCCTGAATTATTGGGCTTAATATTATGTATCTCTCTTTCCAAATATCCACTTCTAGTTATTCTAAGAGTATAACCATTTTCGTTTTGAGGAACATTGGAAAACTTGAAATAACCTTCATCGCCTGTATATATGTTTCTTTTCAGTTCAACCAGCTCCACATTTATATTGGATTTTAAATGACTTTTCTGGGGCAAACCAACGATATCTGGCGAAAGATATCCTGATATTGTATAAGTTTCTTGAGGGGTCTGAGTTGAATAAAAGTTTGGAATAAATAATCTGTTGTTTTCTGGATACTTAAATCCTATTACAGAACCATCCTGCTTTAATACAAGAGTTTCCTCTTCTCCCACTGATACCTGTTTTACATTATTTAATCCGTCTGGTATATAGCACTGATTGAACAAATCATTTCCCCAAGCTGTGAGAGTACCATCCTCTTTTAAAGCCACAATATGGTCGCTACCTGTACTTATTTCCTTAACATCCTTAAGACCATTTGGCACTTTGTAAACACTATTATCATTCACATTCCAGACAACAACAGTTCCGTCTTTTTTTAAAGCAACGGAAAAACTTTTACCTGCTGATATAGCTTTTACATTACTTAACCCTTTAGGAACATTACACTGACCACTACTGTTATTTCCCCAAGCAACAACTGTACCATCTTCTTTTAAGGCTAAAGTGTGTCCCTCATATGCAGCAACTTGTATTACATTCTTAAGATCCGCAGGAACATTACATTGACCACTACTGTTACGTCCCCAAGCAATAACACTTCCATCTTCTTTTACTGCAACAGAATAATTCATTCCAGCTGCTATTGCTTTAACATTAGTTAAATCTCTAGGGACATCATCTTCTCCATAAAAATTATAGCCTCCTGAAACCACGGTTCCATTTTCTTTAAGCCCCAAAACATGTGTACCTCTGACAGAAATACACTTTAAGTCAGTAAAATCTACATTAGAAAGTTTATAATTATCATCATCACGGCCATATTTCATCTGAGCAATGCGTTTATTGCTAACAATGTATTTATTATAATAATCACCAGAGCAAACACTAGTGATAATACCGATACTTGAAGAATCAATGCATTGTCCACTTGATCTATTACCCCATGAAACAATCGTTCCATCGCTTTTCAATGCAACTGAATGCTTTCCTCCAGCCGAAATTGCAACAACATCTTTTAAATCTGAAGGGACAGAGCATTCATTATCGTAATTACATCCCCATGCAACCACAGTCCCATCTCCTTTTAGTGCTAACACATGATTACCTCTTGCTGATGTTGCTGTTACATCCTTAAGCCCATCTGGAACATTACACTCACCATATCTGTTAGAACCCCAAGCAACCACAGTTCCATCTTCCTTCAAGGCAATTGAAAAACCATAACCTGCTGAAACAGCCTTGACATTTTTTAAACCACTTGGGACATTACATTGTCCTTCAGAATTATATCCCCATGCTGCAACTGTTCCATCGCTTTTTAATGCAACAATGTGTTCAAATCCTGCTGAAACAGATTTTACATTATTAACATCGTTTGGAATATTACATTGTCTATAACTATTATTCCCCCAAGTTATTACACTTCCGTCCTCTTTTAAAGCACATATAAAGTCTGAAGTTGATGATATCTGAACGATATTTTTAAGATCTGGTGGTATATAATTATTACCAAGATCATTGTTAGATTCAACGGTCCCATCTTCCTTTAAGGCTACAATATAACCATAACCTATTGCTAATTCTTTTAAATCATTTAAATTGGGCGGTACAATACATTGGTTATACTTATTATCCCCCCACGCTACCATCGTTCCATCTTCTTTAATTGCAGCTGTATTAAAATCTCCGGCAGCTATTGATTTAAACCTTATTGCACTATCTGTTTCACCCTGAGCAAATACCGCTTCAGAAGCAAAAAAATTTAAAATCAAAATAATTGAAATAATCAATAAAACCTTTCTAATCATCTTTACACCTATTCCTTTATTTTTTAAAGTAGTAACCTGTAATTAGGTTTCATAAATCAAATATATTTGGTACACATTTAACTTACTCTTAATATTAAGTATACCAGATGTTAGCTGAAATTTTTATACTTAAAATTCCTTAACTCCTATATAAAAAGTATTGATTTTCATCCCTGTCACTTTCTGTGAATATGGAGAAAAGATTGCACACTTTACTCATTATAAAGTTGGTGAATGTTCTATTGAAAATTATAGAGCCTACGATTTTTCATCAACTGAAAAACATGATAATGTAGTTGAAAAGTTCGTTGATTGGGTGAAATTTCAGTTCGGGAGACATAATGTTGAACTATTGATATGCAGTTGTATGGTCATTTATATGGCTCAGTTCTAGTCCCCTTTCCATATTTAAATTTATCCGTTTTCAGGTTTAAAGCAGGCAAAACACCAATATTACTAGCATTAGCAGAACTGGCAGCTAGATTTGCAATACCTCCAACAATATATACATTAGAGGAAACAGAAGGATAAGGTGTTCTTGTCCAATATGCCCAAGTCTTGGTAAAGCCTATATCTATGCCTTTCTTCTTAAATTCTGAAATATAATATGATAATTGAAAAGCTTTTTCCGTTAATTCTCTCGTAGGATTATTACCTAATAATGACAATTCGTCAGATGAAAGGAGGTATACTTTGTCTGTTACACCTTCATGCGTCATTGGTTCAATAGATTCAATTTCTGAAGAACTAAAATTACTTAAAAAGCCAAGTTCATTGTCATATTCATTACCCAAAATAACTGCAAATTTATTAGGTTCTTGTGTTGAAAAGTTTACATTGCTAACTGCGTTAAGCCATTCTCTGATATTTGAATTGTGCCATTTGTTACTGCCATACTTTTCTACATGATTACTACCCACACTATCGGTTCCGCTTTCAGCTGCATCATAAGCTTTCATACATAGAATATTTTCTGAAACAAGCATTGGTTTGTCATTTTCGATTTTTACACATTTCCAAAGGATTGGGTCTTCATAGTATTTACCAAATTGAACATATTCACCAACTTTTAAGGTTCCTGTCTCAGATAATTTAACTGATGGTGTTGCTGAAGTGTAAGAGGATATTTCTATAGTGTTTTTAGGAGTAATGTATTTTACAGCAGCTGCTGGATTAAAATCATCGCTATTTGTTTCTTTAGATGTTTTTACAAAATATAATACAATCAAGGATGCTATAAGTAATACCGCAGTACTGAAACAAAATATAATTATAATTTGTTTTTTTGCCCTTTTCGAATTGTTTCGTATATAATCATCCTTTAGCCCTTCATTATTAACTTGTCTGTCATCATCAAAAGGTATCTTGTCTGCCATTTTCTTATGTTCCTTTCTATGACAAAAGTTTTTTCTTACCCTCTAAATCATATTAATCACATATGCCTAAATGCAGTAAATAAATACCGTCTTTAGCTTTAAAAATATAATCTATACCGCTACATTCATGATAATATTGAGTTAATGTACTGTAATAGCTATCTGCACCGGAACACCATACATTCTCTAGGTTATCGGCGAAAAATTCTTTAAGTAATTTAATAAAGTTTGAAACACAACTTTTTCTTTTCTCATGTGCAGATTTATGTTTCTCTATATATTCTTCATAAAAAACTTCAAGAAAAAACTGCTCTAGGTCATTAATTAATAAGGCTTCCCAGTTGTTCTCTTGTTTGAACTCCAAAACAATATCCTCATTAAAGTCATTTATAGAACCGGGCATCTGTTCCATTAATTTCACATTTTCTTCTCGTAAGTGTCTTTTAATACTTAAGACTATATCTGTATCATAGCTAATATAATTGAATGAATAGTAGCTACCGTGATTAGTAAAAGTATTCAATTGCTCAAATGCCTGTAAATAGCCTTGAATATTGTAATACAGTTGATTTTCCACTTATAAATACTCCTTAAGAGAATTAAATAAATAATAATAATAAATTTTTTAGATACGATTAGTTTATCATTTTTTTAGTTAATATTCTATAAATAGCCTTGGTAATGCTACGGTAAAAGCATGAACCCACTATCTACCTATACTCTTTTTAAAGAGTTTTTTAAAAAATGCCTTTTCAGCATTTTATTAAGGCAGGATGGTCATTGTAAGAAATGAATTCCGGTATTGCTATGATGTGGTACTGGAAACGCCCGGAATGTCCCTATACCATTTACCGCTATATTAACCAGGTAGTCCGGTTAAGGATATACCCAGTAGCCTATACACTTTTCTTTTATCTAAAATTTATTGAAAATATATATTCAAGGTAATCATCATATAGAGAAGCTAAAAATCTCCTTCTCTTCAGGCTTCTTTTAGGATACCTTTCCTGATCTTTTTTAACCATGTTAAGAACTAACCTTTTTAGCAAGGCTAGATTCTGCGGTGCACACCCCGTTCTTGTCCTAGTGTTATCCTCCCTAAAAGTAACGTCAAGGCTCCAGTGTGTACTCTCAATTCCCCAATGTAACCCTACTCCTCTAGCATAATCTTCTGCTGTTTTTACACTTGCGATATGATAGGCTCTTTCCTCTGTTTTTTTACCATTTATTTCACACCTGCGTATTACCATCCCAATACCTGAAAGCTTTTCCCAATCCTTTTTTGCATCCATCCACTTGATATCTGTAGAATAATAATACGAGCGTTCTTCAATTCGCCCATGCCATTTTTCCAGGGTACTGTATTTCAAAATTTTTTCATCCTTAAAAATATCTTTCTCTGCATCTTTAAAGTACTCTTCTACTTCTCCCTTTAGAATCTCATGGTTATCTTTAAGGGATAATACATAGTCAGCTTTCTTTTCTTTTACAATTTTTCTTGCAATATCTTTCTGGCATCCCATTGCATCAATAGTTACAATAGCACCTTTGATAAAGAGCATATCTAAAAGTTCAGGTATTGCGGTAATCTCATTACTCTTTTCATCTGTTTTCACTTGTCCTAGTACAAGCTTATTACTACTGCACCATGCACTTACAATGTGAACAGCTTTCTTTCCAGAGCTTTTCTCTGCAGTCCCTCTCATTGTCTTACCATCAATCGCGACTACAGTACCCTTATCAATTTGAGTAATTTCCTTCATCCACTCACTAAAACACTTCTCAAACTGTTTAGGGTCAATAACATCGAGTACCCGCTCTATCGTATACCAAGAGGGGATTCCATTTGGCAACTCTATATATTGCCTCAGCCATTCCTCTTTTGCAATTGCCCAATCTTCCATTTCAGCCCACTCATCACACCTACATACTGTTGCTGCTACAGCAATGAACAAAATATCCATTAATTTATGCTGAACTTTCCCATCTTGTCTGGGATCATATATTATCATAAAGTGATCAAAAAAACTTCCCATATATAATTGCTTCCTGTTCATAGTATTAACCTCACTTATATTATTCTCTATGAACAATAGCTTACTACATCTGTATTGTAGGGTTTAGCTGTAAATTATCCCATGGCAAAATGTTCATTCATACTTTTACCGTGTTGGTAATGCCGGGAATACTTTTGCAGCCGGGCATTTTTCTTACCAATAATTGAAATTAGGAACTTCAAGTGATAAAATGCAAGTAATGAAATAGGCGAATAATCCTAGTTATAATGAGAACGTCAATAAATAAAAAGCAAGCATTGGAACATTTACAGCAGGTCCTTAATAAGGTTGTTAAATGGGATGAATTATAATATCTATAGAGCTGTTTTTTAAAAGTCTACAAAAAACCGTGTTAGGAGTAAATATGTATAACTTTGGTGAATTTCTATTTGATGATTTTTTAATGTTACAAGGGACCCTTCCAATAATTATAAAAAAGACAGGAATACGGATTTATGATTTCAACTTTCGTGATTTTTTAGAATGTAGATCAATATTTGCTGAAGTTGAATTACCTGTTGTTTTAAGGATAGGGGCAGTTACTGATTATCATAAGCTGTACGATACAATGAAGGAACAGGAAATTAATCTGATACATACTCCTGAAGAATTTAATCTGTGCACGATGCTTCCAGGTTGGTATCCTTTAATAAAAGACCTGACACCAAACAGCAGGTGGTATGATAATTTACCAACTGTTGAACAAGTAGAATCCGATATGGGCTGGCCAATATTTGTAAAAGGAGCACATCAGACAAATAGGCATAAAAAGGCACTTTCAATTATAAAGGGGCCTGATCAGTTTCAAGAGTTGCTTGAACTGTGGAGGGAAGACCCAATACTTCATTGGCAGCCTATTGTGTGCAGAGAGTATGTTAAACTTGAGCTTGTTGAGGACAATGTACCTGACAGAATACAGAGCAGTATGGAATTTCGCGTTTTTCTTTGGAAGAATCATGTGGTTGGCGTGGGCAGATATTGGTGGGAAGGAATACAATATGGAATTTCGGATGAAGAGATGGAAAAGGTTACATTGCTGGCAGTAACAGTAGCAAAACGTTTGAATGTCACTTTCCTTGTAGTAGACATTGCAAAAACAGAAGAAGGTAAATGGATTGTTATTGAAGTCAATGATGCTCAAGAAAGCGGATATGCTGGAGTTTCTCCCATATACATGTGGCAAAAGATTATTGAAATGGAGCTTTCATAATGAGTAAAGTAAAGGAAATTAAATTTAATGAAAATACTAAATCATTTGCTGGGATAAGAGAATTGCATCAAAAAGTGATTGTTTTTTGAATGGAGGTCTAGAAATGAAGCCTTTTCAAGTAAATTGCAGTGAATTAATTGCTGATTTCGGAATACATGAAGATAATGATGTGAGAGATTTGATAATGTTTTTGGCTGAAGAATATGATATTGGCATTTATTTTGAAATTATAATAGATGATAGAAAGGAATTCTGTTTTTTCAATAACATTTATTTTGATATCGAAGTAAATGAGATATCTTTTAAAGTAAGTGTAAGTACAGGAACTTTCGACGAATGCTGGACTGCAAGGCCGAAGAATAAAGCGGATGTAAAAAAGTTAATTAGTGGTATTGAAAGATGTAGTTTTATTAGTGACGGGGAAGTTGTTAGTAGGGGCTCAAATTCAGTTGCAAGAGAATTGAGAGACAAAATAATTACATTACTCCCGAGGTATCATACTGAGATTGAGAATAAGTTAATTAACCAGGTAAATATTGATGAGATTTTTGATGTTGACATAAAGATTGGTAATGGATCCAGTCTTACTTCACTTCGATATGGTTCCAATGGATATGATGACTTGTTGGGATGGTATTTTGCATGTGAATCCCATGATAAAATGAATTTTCCATTCTTTGAATGGGCTGAAAAGGAGCATAATGCCAAAATAAGAGCTTTTGGTGGGGGAAGTGGATATGATGAATTCCTAAAAAATCCAAATAGACAAAGTTTGGAATATTAGTGTTGGAGGTAAGATATGAGGCCATTTCAAGTTAACTGCAGTGAATTAATAGCTGATTTCAATATTCATGACGACAAAGAAGTTCGAAATATCCTAGCTTTTTTAGTTAAGGAATACGATGTTGAACTTTATTTTGAAATTAAAGTATCATGGGAAAAGGAATTTTTCTTTAATGAAAATAGTTGTTTTAATATTGAATCAGATGATATACCTTTTAATGTTAGTATTAACAACGCTCAGCATTATGAATACTGGATTGCAAAGAGTAAAGATAAAGTCTATTTAGAGATGATTATTGAAAGCATCGAAAAATGCCAAATCCAAAGATATGATGAAAGTGAATTTGTTGCTTCCAGCTCCCTTGCTAGAAATTTGATAAATAGAATAATTACTTTAACACCAGGCTATTCACAATCCAAAGATTTAATTGGGGTAATAAACTTTGATGAAGTCTTTGAACTCAATATAAAAATTGGAAGTGGTACATATGTAACCACACTTTGTTATGGTTCTAATGGATATGATGATGAATTAGGCTGGTATTTCAATGCAGAACACTATGATCAGTATACGTATCCGTTTTATGAATGGGCAGAAAGAAATTATAATGCGAAAATAAAACCATTTGACGGAGGAAGACTGGATGGTTATTTTGATTATAAAGAAAACCCTGAGAAAGAAAGACTGGGGAAAAAACTATGATACTATCTGTAACACCAACAAATAGATGCAGTAAGGAGAATCGGTGCATATATTGCTACTTATCTCAGAAGACAGGAGAAGCACCATTTAATCAATTATATCAAAAGATGTCTGAGTTGATTGAGAACCATAATCCAAGTATAGTTACTTTTGCCTACAATAGTGGATTTTCTCTTGATTTATTCGGGAAATTACTTGAAAGAGCACATAGCCAGGCTGAGGTATCTGTAACCTTGCAGCCGGATTGCATTATGTCTTTAGAGAGTATCATCAAAAATATTGACTACATAGCATTATCACTAAATACTTCTAACCTTAATAAAGTAGACATTAGAGCAATTATCGATGAGTTAAGAAGAAAGAAGAATATAAAAATTGGGATGAATTTTTTAATGAATGAACTTCCAACATTAAGGGATGTAATGGTCTTTTTTAAGAAGTACCAAGATTGTTTTGAACAGTTTCATTTTTTAATTCCTAAAAAGTATTACATACCTTATGAATTAAAGGATGCCATTACTATAATAAAGGTTATTAAAATGATGTTTCCGGGAAAGGTTTTTGTTGATGAATGCCTGAAAACTATTATAACAAGTACTCCATGCAGCAGGAATGGCAATTTGCTAAGTTTAAACGCTGATTCTTCGGTTACAATGTGTTCGTTTGCAGATAGTGATGATAAGGAAATATTAGTGGAAAGATGTCCGTATTTGTTGACAAATCAGGATGGGAAGGAATCGTATGGATAAGCTGGGGATTTAAAGGTTGTTATATTATTGATAGACAAATTTGGTAGGGAAGTTAGGAGTGCAGGACTTTTAATCTTTTGATGAAAAGCGTAAGGGTGGGGGTCTTTTTGTTGGAATATTGCTTAAGTAAAGAATTTGCCAGAAAGCTATGTATTATGCTGGATACAGGCTTAATATCTTATCAGCATTACTCTCGATGGTGTGACGAAATTATAGAGACTTTTGAAAAGCCTCCATACTGGATTATTGAATTATCATTAAAAAGAGATGTTCATGAAGCGTATAATGTTGTATGTGAATTTATTTATTCTGAACCGTGTATAAAATTCAAAGATATTGATGATCTTTATGTGGCTTGTCTTTTTCTTTCATATGAACGGGGAAAAATAACCTGGGAATCTTTTCTTTTAAAGGCTGGTCAATTTACTGATGGTTCGGATAGTGCAAAACATGAATGTGAGTATTTTTATATGATGTTAAATGACTATGAAAACTCTGATTATTTAAAAACAATAGAAGAGAATCAAAGAAAAGAAATTACAAACGAATTTAAACTTGAAATAGATGAGATATCTAGGGACTATAGTATTTTTAATAAGTATTTATGAGGAATTTGGAAAAGGAAGAAATGGTATAGTGCTTTATTAGAAGTTAATAACATTGAAAATCTCTTGTGTGGCGATTCGCTAAACATCATTTTTTGGAGGAAAGAAAGGAGTTATGATTTAATGGTTTTTGAAAAAACAAAGGCTCCAAGAACAAAGGCGGAATTTATGAAGTGGTATGAAATTCAGATTGAGTGGAGTGAAGATCATGATTATCAATCACCTTCTGTTTCTTCATCTGCACTCCAGAATTGGTATCAATCAATGAAGAGAATTTTTCCACCTATGAATGGGATAGATGCTCCATCTGATGATGAACTGGAAGAAAATGAGGAGTTAGAAAATCGTTTGACGGATTATTGTATAGGAAGAGATGTAATCTATGCTGCATTTTCTTGGTCATTGGCAAAAGAGGCATATGAAAAAATGAAACAACTCGCGAAACAGCATGGTGTAGGATTTTTTGATGTTAGTTCTAATGATGGTGATATAATTCTACCAAATGGAACGAAGATTGTTTAATTCCTGGGGGTTGGACATTAGAATTCAATAATTTTTATGAATGTGAGCCAGATAGTTGTGATAGCTTATGGAGTTATTTCAATGAGGATTTATTAAGATTAAAAAATACAAAATTTGATCTTATTCTTGATCTTGGTTGGTATCCTGATGGAGATAGCAATGGTAGATATAGATCGGAATTGGTATTGCATGGATATTTGAAAAAACCACTTGAAAAATTCGAGTCTAGAAGTACAAAAGAAGTAGTTGAAATGATTGAATTATGGACAAATTTCGGATTCTACAGTAAATATATTTAGTAAAGAGGAAGTAGTTTACTATGAAGAAAAATATTGTGAGTGTTGACGATGCTTTTAATTTACTCAAAGAACTTAATGCTCCTGTACATTTGATAACCCATGTAAAATTGGTTAGTGAGGCAGCTGAAGAAATTACGGAAAAATTATCAAATTTAGGTATATCGCTAGATTATGATTTTATAAGAATTTCTATTATTCTTCATGATATCGGAAAAATAATTCATATATCAGAACTAAATGCACCAGGTCACTGCCATGAGGAGGAAGGGGAGAAAATCCTATTAAAATTAGGTGTTGACACAAGAATTGCACGTTGTTGTTTATCTCATGCCAACTATAATAAAATGATTTGTTCTACTGAAGAACTTATTGTTGCATTAGCAGATAAGCTATGGAAGGGTAAACGTGATGAAACTTTAGAATTAATGGTAATTGATGAGGCTGCTAAAGAATTAGGAAGAAAACGATGGGATATATATATGGATTTAGATGAATGCTTTGAATGCGTTGCTGCTAAAGGTCATGAGCGGCTTAGCCGTAGTTTCAAGTAAAAAAGATTTTTGATAGTGAAGTGATTTGCTTTAATATTACAAAAATGTTACAACTTAAAATATTCCTTGACGGGACAAGATTACCTGTGTTACCATATAAACACTGTGCCTAAAAAAATGTTGTTGAGTAAAAAACTAATGAGGGGCAAAGAATACATGATTTTGATTATGAGAAAGGAGGATTTCGATGTATAACCTGAAAAGTTATAATCTCGATAAAAATAATATTACAATTGAATTATCTGCGAAACAAGATATGAATACTTATATACATTGGCTTAATCCTCTGCTTATGAAGTGTAGAAATAGATGATTACAAATAAAATTTCTCACAGTTTATAAGAGCGGTTAAGTCGTAGAGATTAGGACTTAACCGCTTTATTATTTTTGAATTCTTACTAGAGGTGCAAGGAAGACTATATCGTATTCCAAAGGAAAGGAGGATCATCAATGTACTTAATTGAAAAAGGTATACTCGAACAAATTAATATGGCGATTGATTTGGAATATAAACCAAGTAAGGATTTACTCGTACATTGGCTTAATCCTCTATTGCATAAATGCAGAAACCATCTTATCTGGATAGGAATTAGTTAAGGGTTGATATATAAAAGCATTTATCAAAAGAGTGGTTAAGTCCAGAAAAGGATTAAACCACTCTTTGTTTTTATCAAAAAAAGAATGTGCCTGTGGCGAAAGTATGTAGTGCACTCAGGATACATGGGCGAGCAGTGTAGCGGAGCGAAACGCCCAGCCCGGCCTTTAACCGGATGGGCGTGGGTTCAAGTCTCTCTACCCGGATCATCATGGTGGATTGGTGAAGTGGCTATCACATGAGACTGTCGATCTTAAGTCAGGGGTTCAATTCCCCTATCCACCGCCAAAATTTGGGGCAATAGCTCAATATGGGAGAGCACTTGCCTTGCAAACAGGAGGTAGAGGGTTCAAATCTCTCTGGCTCCACTAAAAATTATAATATGCAGGGATAATCGAATTGGCATAGATACTTGCCTTAGAAGCAAGGTTTTGAGGGCTGGTCGTTTCGCTTCGCTACACTGCTCGCCTATGCGTCCTAGGTTCGACTCCCTCTCCCTGCACCATATTTACTCCGGTAAGTAGCTTAACGGTAAAGCTCCATGCTGATAACGTGGAGAGTGGGAGTTCGATTCTCTCCTTACCGACCAATATTTATGGCGGGTTCTTCTAATGGCTAGGAAATGAGGCTTTCAACCTCATAATAGAGGGTTCAATTCCCCTATCCGTCACCACAATTTTATGGGTGAGTGTGCCGAGAGGCGAAGGCAGCGGTCTGTAAAACCGTGACATTGAAACACCGATGGTTCAAATCCATCCTCACCCACCATAATTACTTGAGGTGCTTTGAAGACTACATCGGCTTTTAACCGCGTTGTCGTAAGTTCGAATCTTACCTGCCCCGCAAGTGGGGCAGTAGCTCAGTTGGCAGAGCACGTTGTCTTCAGCCACTTTCCTCAAGTAAATTAAATATTTTGTCCGAGGTGTTACAGACTTTCCGGACTAAGCAATTTTTATATCTCCCCGTAGCTCTAGGAGGGAAGAGCACCGTAAAAAGATTGACTGGAGCGGGTTGCAGGGTGAGGGTTGAGGAAGCACCGAAAGGGATGAATACCCGAAGCGGGTGAAATTCCTGTATGCTGAAATGCGTAGGGAAGCACATTATCTAGGTTGCATAGACGAGCAGCAAGCTTGCTTGCGACCAGTCCCAGGCTCATGCTTAGGAAACCGAGTGCGGGTTCGAATCCCGTCGGGGAGATTAGAAATATGGTAAAATTAAGATATAATTGTTGATGAGGAGTCTAAAAATGAATAGTATTTCTATAAATACAAAATATGATAAAAATGTACGACCAGCCTGGACGATTAATAAAACTATTGTTCAAAATGCACGATATATCAAGCAAAGTTGCAGCTATGACAAATTTGCAGTTTTTACACTGACTTTTGAACCGTATTTTTCTGAAGTGGACCCGACAGTATATTTTGTTAATCAAGCCTTTCTTCAGAGTGACCTGGCTGGAAACAGGCAGTATGAAAATGACTTTATTAGTTATGTGAATGCAATCCATCAAAGACTTGAAGAGGAATTCAACAATTTACATGATAATAATAAGCCAATCATTAATGTGAAGATTACACTTACAGATCTTTATATAAATACTACTGATTCTAGTGAAATGTGTTATAAAATTGCGACTCATTTGGCATTTAATAAAGTTATGGTTGATGAAAATCTTGTCCTTGTTTTATAAAAAGATAGACAAAAAGTTTGAAACAAATGAACTGGATTGTTCAAAGAAAGGAAGGAAAATGAATTACATTATATTTGACTTAGAAGCAACTTGTTGGGAAAATGACAAGTCGAAAACCAGTGAAATAATTGAAATTGGTGCAGTAAAATTGAATGATAAGCTGGAGGTAGTTGCTACCTTCTCAAAGTTCATTAAACCTGTGATATACCCAGCACTTTCCGATTTTTGCATAAGACTAACAAGCATAGAGCAAAAAAATGTTGATGTAGCAGATATTTTTAAGAATGTTATGGTGGAATTTGAAAACTGGATTACTGCCTCAGATACTGAAGTGGCTTTATGTTCATGGGGGTTCTATGACAAGAAACAGATATATAAGGAGTGCAAACTAAAGAATTATTCCCGTAGAATCCATAGTCTGCTTGATAAGCATATCAGTATCAAACATCAATTTGCTGAAATCAAAGGCATAAGTCCTTGTGGTATGAGCAGAGCATTGGATTTGCTTGGGTTGCCTTTGGAAGGGACACATCACAGAGGAATTGATGATGCGAAAAATATTACAAAGATTTTTATAGCAGTATTTGATAAACTTAAAATGTCGTAATAATTAGAAGAAACCACCAGTTTAACAATGGATTTTCGGAGGTTTTATAGATGGAAATAAAAGATATTCAAAAAAATTTGGACAAAATCAGAGGCTCTAAAGATATGTGGAAGGAGTTTGAGTATTCTGATCCAGATATTAATTATATGAAGAGGTATGCCTTGGCTATTGCACTACAATATGACAATAGACAAGAAGATAAAGAACTTATTAAATTCCTTATGGAGAATGAGGTTGAAAGCAGAATAAATGATCCTTATCAAGGTGTTGGTGATTCTCTGAACCTTATTTCATATCTACTTGCTAAATTTAAGGAAGTAGAAAATGTGTGGTTATTTGATAAAGCAAAAAGTGCTAATTTTGATACAGCTCTGGGATATAATAGTGAGTTTATATTCTCTGCAGGGGTTGAAGTGACTTGTGATTACTTGGAAAAGAAGGGGTTAACCGAAGAGAACTATCTTTATGAATATAGGGATGAACTACATGATCTTTTCACCGAAGGAGATATAGAGAAATTTTTGGCAAGAATGAAGCTGTGGTTTCCTGAAAGCATAAAAGAAGAGTCGGTACAAACCCTTTTTAGAAGAGCGGTAGAGTTTGAAGATTGTACAGAGGCAGAAAGATTGTTCGGTTTAATGGAACAAGATGAAGAAAATGATGCCTCCACATTATATCATTGTGCTAAGGATATAAAGAATTATGAGAAAGCTATTTATTACAAAAGGATAGTTCTTGGAGAGGCAGATACAGCGTGGGATAAAGTTTCGGCTCTTGAAAGCATTGCGGAGATGTATTTGCTTAATGGAGATCTTTTAAACGCATTCGAAACCGCAAAGAAATGGGATAGCATGCTTAGTGAATTCGATCGCTGGAAGGATACGGGGTTAGGCAGGATGCTAACAGAAATATGGTTTGACATTTGCTTGGGATTTATAAAATTAAATGACATTGAGCTTGCTAATGATTGTTTTTTAAATGGAGATAAAATGATAAACACAATCAAATATTATCATTTGAATATGTTAGAGAAAGCCAACGATTGCTGTAATAGGCTTGGAATATCAGAGAAGTATGGATTTTATATGAGGTTACTGGAAAAAGAGCGTAAGCGAGTGGAAGAAATGCTTAAATAATATTATTGGGGGAGCTATATGAAACGTATTTTTGCTTATTTTGATGATGAAGGGGTCTACGTTTATCAGGCGTTTAAACCAAATATAGTTAAAAATGCTGTTGAAATTGGCACTTTTGGTAAGGGCTTTGGTTTAGATAGAATCACTTGGATAAAACCTTCATTTGGATGGATTTTGCATAGGTCAAGCTATGCAACCAAGCACAGGATGGAAGCTATTGCAAAAATCAAATTATCACATAAAGCATGGCTTGAGATCCTTTCTCAAAGCGTTCCAAGCCAATTTGACAGTTCAAGGTACAAAAATGAAACTATTTGGAAAGCTGATTTTGAAAAATCTGATGTTATCCACAATGGGACCCGGATAGATCATTAAATGGAATGAAGCTTAATAGACGTGCTATACAAATTGGACTAAGAAATGAAGCAATAAAAAAATACGTATATGAATGGATAATTGGGGTTGAAGATGTTACGGATTTAGCAAAAGAAATATCCAGTATCATTAAATCTGGTAAAGATGTGTCTAGCTTACTTCCTGATATAAGCGAATACCCAATATCAGATGATTTGAAAAATATCATTGGATATACCTGATGATATTTCTGCGTTTAAAAGGAGGAAGGGGATAATCTTATGCTGGAAATAATTCAACTAAAAGAGAATATTGATAATTATAAAGAGTTATTAAATGATTTAAAAAGTTTATTGGACCTTCCTAAAATAGAATCAGAAATAAATACAATTGAACAGCAGGTCTCAGAAACGGGATTCTGGACAAATACAAAGAATCCTAAAAAAGTTATGAAAAGATTGACTTACTTGAAGGAAAAGGTTGAGAAATATGACCAACTTGAAAAAGCATGGAGTGACTTAAAGAATTTATGTGACCTTGCAATTGAGGAAAAAGATGTTAGTGTTTTGGATGATATTTTAAAGACTTTTGACTCCTTTAAAAAAGACCTGGATAAGCTCAGATTGGAAGCAATTCTTTCAGCGGATGGATTTGGAACAAATAACGCAATAATAACAATTCATTCCGATAATAAAGATGAACAAACTCAGGAATATCTCAAAATGCTTTTTAATATGTATTCAAAATGGGGAGAAGAGAATAAATTTACTGTGCAGATGTTTTCTGAGAGTATTCATGAATTAGTATTTGGAGTGATCGGGAAATATGCATACGGGTATTTGAAAGGTGAAAAAGGAGTACATCAATTTACCGATATATCCAAATTGACAAACGAATTGTGTAATTATGAAATCTTGGTGGATGTTGTGCCTGAATTAGAAGATAGCGAAGAAGTATATGTAAAACCTGAGAACTATTTAATAAATTGCTATTTGACAAAAGATAAAGAAGGTCGTCACAGGGATGTTTCTCAGGTTGTTCATGTACCAACAGGTATAAACATCTGGTTAGGTTCCGGTTCAGGAGCTACAATGAGAGAGAAGAAATCATCAGCTATTAAAATTATTAATTCAAAACTTCTTGATATGATGAGATACGCCAAGCTTGAAAGTATTGAAGATCTTATAGAAATTCCAGTAAACGAAGCTTTAATGAATAAAAGGCGTTCCTATATATTTTACCCCAATGAAATGGTGCAGGATCATAGAACCAACATTGAGAGTGATAGTTTAAAGGGAGTTTTACAAGGAGAGATTGACGGAATGCTTTCTCTAACATGAAATCAATTATTAACTTGAATTAACATTTAATGGGGGTAATGGTTTCTTAAACTGATAATTTTACTAAAGCAAGATTTAATATAACAGGACCGGAACTAAAGCCATTAACTTTTATTCAATATGAAATAACTGAAACAAGTGATAAAATATAACTGTAAAGGTATATTTATAATAGAGCTTGATATTTAACCCTTACTAAAGTAACTTTACGAAAAATAGGTGAATTTATGAGAAAAGGTGAATTTTCAGATTTCCTTTCAGACAGTAAAATGATATTCTTGCAAGGTAATCATGCAGGGGTAACGGGAAATAAAGTGGTTAGTATTAATGAAGAGCCCCCTTATCCGGCCTTTAGCTCAAAAATGTGGGAAGTTCTTGATAGTGGGTATGCTGCATTTTATGAATGGCATATTCCCGACGATGTTATGAGATTTGATTTTTGTATCAAAAGAGGATTGGACTTTAAAAAAGTTCCTTCAATCGAAGGTAAAGTCATCGAAGTTAAGAAAAGTATATTTGAAAGTTGGAAAAATAGAATGTCAACCATATATATGCCAGATAAATATGATTTTAAGAGTGAGATAGATGGTACAGTTACATATATTAATTTTTACGGCAGTGATAAAGAGTACAAGTGGTGGGGAGACTTTATTCCCTTAGAATTGGAGAAATTAAATGAGTTCTATCTGGAGATAAAGGAATATATAAAATATGGTTCTGGGATGCCCTTTACATTTGGAATAGAAGGTAAGCTGTATGCAGAATTTCTTGGGGACAAGATAGAGCAGTTTGAAATGAATTTTATAAGGTCGTTTTATGATAATGTTAAGAGCCAAAATGTTGAAATTAAAACGGGGAATAAGCTGTTATTATCCCAAAGCATGAACAAATATTTTTACAAGTTGGTTCAACAAGATAATAATTTTAAATATATTCGGTTGATTTATGAAGAACTAGAAGACGGGGTGAATAAGTTATGATTCAAAATATTGTATTTTTAAAAGGAGATGCAACTTGTCCAAGTCAGCAGGGGGTTAAGATAATAGCTCATATTTGTAACGACATTGGAGGTTGGGGAAAGGGGTTTGTTCTTGCGTTATCAAAGAAATGGAAGCAGCCTGAAGCAGAATATAGAAAGTGGTTTAAGGAAGGAGAAAATTTTAAACTGGGTGAAGTACAATTTGTTCAAGCACAAGAAGATATCTTCATTGCTAATATGATCGGCCAGCACGATATAAAAAGAGGTGCTAATGGACCACCTATAAGATACGAGGCAGTTAATGAATGCTTAAATAAATTAGGGCTCAAAGCTCTTGAAATAAATGCAAGTGTTCATATACCCAGAATAGGCTGCGGATTAGCTGGCGGTAAATGGGAGAATATTGAACCATTAATAATAAGTAATTTAACAGAACGAGGAATTCCTGTTTATGTGTATGACTTTGAATAATTGTTTGGAAAGAGGTTATGATGAATAGGATTATTGAAAGCTATATGGACCAATATCAAAAAAGATGTGATTTGATGAAGTCAGATTTATTGTGTTTCCTAAACCAAAGTAAAAATATCGATGAGTTATATCGTAGAATTAATCCATACATTCAAAGTTTAAATAGTGAATTTAGCTATTTAGAAAATTTTGAGGTAGGATTTGATATTACCAGAGGGGTTATGTCGGAACCATGGTACTACGACCCAAAATATTATTCGGAGATTGCAATAAAAATATCACAGAATAAGCAGAAAAAATTTGTTTGGATTAATGAAGGACGTTGGGAAAGCGAGTATTCCTGGCATGCTGAGGGATATTGGGAAAGTTCTAAAATAAATGAAGGAATTGCGTCAGAATTATCAGAATGGACTTGTTTAGATTTTCCAAAGGATATAAAATCAATGCTCAGCTTAATCAAAGAAGGTTATTGGCTATTGAATTTACAATTGCCGATATTAAGTGAAAAATCTATGATAGACATTAACGAAGTTTACAGTTGGGATGACAAGTACGTACTTACTGGAACAAATATTGGAAATATTGACATGATAACCATTGAACATTGGGAAAGAATTGTAGAAAATGAAAAGTGTTATGGATATATCAATTGGAATAAAAATGACAATATGAGATAAAGTTGGGTTCTTTTACAAGGAAGTGGATTGTCCTGGTGCTGCAGCCTTTTAGGTTGGTAGGCAGAATTAATTTTTACGAGGTTATCTTGTGGACCAAGAAAATATTAAAGAGTTTATTAGTGAAGATATTGAAGTAAGTTGGAATAACTGTCTAAAAATATGGATTAAACATAGTAGAATAGAGGACTTTCCAAGGAGTATGAGGTTGCCAAGATATACACCATCCTTTGGTAAGAGGCTTGGATTGGAGTTCGCCAGGACTTTTAAACATCAATACCAGTTTATCATTGAAAAACTCTACTCTGAGGATAAAGTAGTGTCTTTGAGTGCGTTTGAGTGCCTTGAATTTATCTGTTGGGAATATGGTATTAATAATGTTCCATTAGAAATATATGAAATTCCACTTCCTATACCAGATAAAATCATGAAAGAAATTGATGGGGATTTGGATGCACCGGGTTTCGAGGGTGATAAAATTGGTGCATTCTTAAAATATAAATTTACAGAAGAATATGAAAAATCAGAAGAGAAGTAAGAGTACTTGTCAATACAATAAAATTTATAGCAAATAGATAGAGTTATAGAATTATTTGTTACACGTCTTAAAAAGGTCGGTGATAATTATGGATGAACTAGTTCAATATATTTTTAGAAACTATAGTGGCCTATTGACTCTCAAGGAGCGTGTTATATGGCAATACTATCTGCTTAATGCCAAAGGGCGAAAAGATACAGTAGCGAGATTGGAGAGCATTTACAAAATTCATGGTATCATAGATTTAATTGATTGTGATGAAAATGAATTTTATACGAATGCGACTAATCGAATATTGAAGGAACATGCCAATGATATATATTTAAATTATTGCCCGAAATGTGGAAATCTCACCAGAACACCCAAGGCGAAACAATGCTTGAAATGTAAGCATAATTGGCATGATAAAAGTGACAGAGAGTGTATTCAGAAAGGTAGCTAAAGGATGAAATTTGAATATAAAAACTTTTCGTGTGATGTAGATATTTTTTATAAAGAAGATGATTTATTAATAAGATTTTATGATAGTTCTAACGAGCAGGAAGAAGATGAAATTATCAATCTTGTTATTGTTGACCCTGGTTTTGGCTATCTTTATATCAAATTTAAAGGGGATGCAGCATTAATAGGAGGATTTTTGGATGAGGAAGTGTTTTCATCTGATGAATTAGTTGATGCTGCAATTGATTTTATAGAAAATTTATCTCCTAAAGCAAGGAATATTTACATACCACATCATGTTGACTGCGTAAAACGAACAAGTTTTGTTGAGTACAATGGAGAGTATTAGGAAAGATAAGGAAGTAAAAGACATAAATCAATGTCAGGAGGAGAATGGTTTGAGAAAATGTATTCCTATTCAGACGAGTCTTGGAGTTCTTTGGGGAAGAGATGCTATTTTCATTGATGATGTTGAATTTAATTATAATAACAATATTGTTAGATTAAAGGGTGAGTTTGGAAGCCGGTTTGATATTGATAATTCTGCTACAAAATATCTTTTGGAGTTTCGAAGCGTTTATATTTTTAAAATGGTTGAGTTGGATCTTAGCGATGAGTTAATAGATATGGATAATCACAACTCAAGTTTATTTGAAGTTCTGGAATCAGACCTGTTGAAATGTGCCAAAAGGAATAGAGGAGTTGATTTGCGGCATTTCATTATACAAACATACGATGATGTCTTTGAAATTGTGTGTAAGGATTATGAGCTTAATATAAAACACAATGAATAAGCTCTGCGGTTATTCATTATAAAGGTTGGCGATTTTATGATTTAATCTTTGCACAAATCAAGCCCTGTGAAAATCTTATTGCACCAGCAAATATGTAATGATACAATAATTTTCAAATAGATCAGAGAAAATACATAGGACTTTTTAAGGGGATGGATTATGAGCAAAAGATATTTTGAATTCACTCAAGGCACATCTAACAAGTTCTGGGAAATCGAATTTTCAGATTTGAGTTTTAAGGTCAGGTGGGGAAGGATTGGAACCACAGGCCAGACAAAGGAGAAAAACTTTGAATCTAAGGCTGAGACAATAAAAAAAGGTGAGCAACAAATCAAAGAAAAGATTAAAGAAGGATACCTGGAAATTGCAGGTGATAGTGATGGCTTGGAGAAGCAGTCAACAGAGGTTTCAACTAATCTGCCTGCCCCAAAAACAAAAACGGCAAAAACTGCAACTCAATCGAAATCTGCGTCAAATAAATCTTCAAACTTATCTCCTGATACTTTAAACAAATCAGAGTCATCGACGGGTTCAAACGTATTAGAAACTTCTTTGGAAGTGGTGAAACCACGAGTTACGGAAGATATCAAAATACTATCCAGCGAGAGAACTCTTGGACTAACAAATGATGAGCTGCGATGGGCACCATGGCGTAATATTCCACCGCTCCCGGTACAGGACCCTAAGCCCTTTGATATTGAAGAAGGACTAAAAAAGCTTAAAGCTGTCAAGCTGGTACAATATGGCTGGGCTTCAGACTGGTCAGGTGTTAAACTTCCCATGTATATGAGTCGGATCGAGGCACATTTCTGGGTGGAAGCAATGGTAAATCTGAAAAGAGAATATTCTATTGATGATATGATTCATCATATGAAAAGCTTTCAACCCACCGGGGATATAAGCCTTGAAACATCTAAGGCTCTTTTTAACAGCAAGAGTAGGCTATTGGTTACACCAGACATTGTTTTGCCTCTCTTTTACCTGCTGGAATTAGAAGAACTCTGTGAATTAATATCAACACCACTAGGAAGGGATTATGCTGGAAGACCATGCGAAATCGATGGTTTTGTTGACAGCTTCAGGCTACTTGTACTGCCACACCTTACCTCAGAACAAATAGAGAGATGCCGTGCGTTTTTGCGTCCTAAAATTGGAAAAAAGGCTTGGCCCGCTACCTTTCACCCAGTACCAATAGCATTTTTACTTGCATCACCGCTCGGAATGCATGAGGAATTACTTGAGGTCATAGAGTCCTGGCCAGATGACTTATGTTCAGAAAATTATTACAGATCACGGCATCAGGAAGTTGTATTCGGGTTATGTGACCATTCACTTGTAAATTTACACATGAGAAGGTTGAAACTTTCACTCTATGAACCACAATATATTAAAGCTTGGCTGTCACATATGGAATTTTCCAATCTTGATCTCATAGTTTCAACAATTAACAAGAATACCAACAAGGAAATATCAGAATCTCTTGTCAAGGCATTTTCGTGTGTGAAATCCCCTGAGGCGGCAGTACCTATGCTGGAGATATATCAGGGATCTAAAGCACCATATATAGCCAAGGAATGGATTGTGCAAAACCAGCATCATGCCATTGAAGGATTTGCAGCAATCGCAGGAGGAAGTGGAAAAACAGCGGATGCAGCACTTGATATGCTCCGTACCTTTCATGCACAAGGATTAACAGAAACAATTTCTAAAATATCATTAAGTCTTTCTGAATCAACGCGTGAGCGGATACGCATTGAGGTACTTGAAAATGAGGCTCTTTCTGCACCATTTCTGGATGAAGCAACAACCCCAAAAAGGCTTGCATCAATTCTTACAGAGTGGTCGCCGAAGGCTAAACTACCTCCATGGCTTATCGTTGACGAACTACCGCCTATATTGGTAAATAAACGTCGATTAACCAGGGAGCAAACCACAGCAGTTCTTTTGCATCTTATTTTACCAATACCGGATAAGACACTGGAGCTTATAGATGAAATTAAAAAGGAAGGGGATACGACATCACTTGAAAACTTTGGATGGAAGCTTTTCGAGCTTTGGCTGGGTGTAGGTGCACCGAGCAAAGAAAAATGGGCTTTTGCAGCACTTGGGTTTACCGGTGGAGATCGTACCGCACTTAAACTCTCACCTATGATTCGTGTCTGGCCTGGTGAAGCACAACATCAACGAGCTGTAGCTGGCCTTGAAGTTCTGCGAGTTATAGGCACTGACACTGCACTTATGCAGCTTAACGGTATAGCACAAAAGGTTCAGTTTAAAGGGCTCAAGCAGCGTGCAAATGAGTGTATGGATGCTATCGCTAAAGATAAAGGATTGACGAAAGCGGAACTTGAGGACCGTATTGTACCCGACTGTGGACTGGACGAAAAAGGAAGATATGAATTTGATTTTGGAGCACGTAAATTTACCTTTGCATTAGGCCCTGATATGAAGCCTATGATACGTGACGAGGATGGAAAGCTGAGAGATGATCTGCCTAAACCTAATTCAAAAGACGACCAGGAAAAAGCAGCTGATTCGGTAGCTGCATGGAAACTTATGAAGAAGCAGATAAGGGAAGTTGCTAAAATTCAGGCTGGCCGACTTGAACAGGCCATGATTATCGGAAGACAATGGACTCGTGATCAGTTTGAATTACTGCTAGTTCGGCATCCGCTAATGGTTCATCTTACCCGTATGGTTGTGTGGGCAGGTTATTCAAAAGAGGGTACCTTCATTAGGACTTTCAGGGTTACTGAGGAAGGGAATTATGCTGATGAAACCGATTCGGAAGTTTTTATAGACGAGTGCGAGCGTATCGAAATTATTCATCCCCTTAACTTAACTAGCGACAGTGCGAGTACATGGGGTGAGTTGTTCAGTGATTATGAAATCATGCCTCCTTTCCCGCAGTTGGGCAGGGCTGTTTATACTCTTGATCCTGCTGAATTGAAAAACGATACAATTGCAAGATTTGTTGGAATGAAATTTCCAGCTCCCACTCTGGTATTTACACTTGAGAAGTTTGGTTGGGAACGTGGGACACCAATGGATGCAGGATGTTTTGACGAGCATTCAAAGCAGTTCCCGGCTGCTGATGTTACCATTGTTGTAACTTATGATGGAAATGTAGGAATGGGATATATTATGCCTGAAGAGGATCTTACTATTACAGATATTTATTTTGTAAAGGGATTACGTGAGCCTTCAGGCTACTATCACAAGGAGAACAAGCTTAATCTGGAAAAGGTGGACAGGGTGGTAATTAGCGAAGTTTTACATGATTTATCCCTTCTTGCTGCAAAAGCAAAATAGTTTTTTGTATAGATATTCAGTTGATATTAACAAGTAACAAGTCGTTTATAATATAAAATATTCATTGGAGGAAAATCATGCCCAAAAGAACTGCTACGGAATCAGATAATAAAACAAAAAATCTACAACGTCCACCTGCCGAGCAATTATATGCTGATGAACTTGCTGTTTTGCAGGAGCGTGATAAAGGTGCTCCAAAGCCGCCGGGGTGGTTTCTTTCACCTCGGGCAGTGTTGGATTTTGTACTTGGGGACGCAAAAGGAAATATCGAACCGAAATTTGTAGGTCGCAGGTCATTTGTTGAGTGTTGCATTGTCGCATTAGCTACTAATCGTGGGCTTATGCTCATTGGAGATCCAGGTACTGCAAAAAGCTATTTAAGTGAACTCCTAGCTGCAGCAATTTCCGGTGATTCCACTTTGACAATACAGGGAAGTGCAGGAACTACCGAAGACCAGATCAGATATTCTTGGAATTATGCTCTCTTGCTTTCAGAAGGTCCTTCAGAACGAGCTCTTGTAGCAGCACCTTTACACAAGGGGATGAGCGAAGGTAAACTGGTACGATTTGAAGAACTGTCAAGGTGTCCGATCGAAATTCAGGACTCCTTGCTCTCGGTCCTAAGTGATCGTGTGCTTCATATTCCAGAGCTAAAGAGTGAGAATAATGTACTCTTTGCACGACAGGGATTCAATATAATTGCAACATCAAACACCCGTGACCGCGGTGTAAATGAAATGAGTGCTGCACTTAAACGCCGTTTTAACTTTGAAACTGTGCAGCCAATTCTGAACCTTAAGGAGGAGTTTGCACTAGTCCAGAGGGAAACTGAAAAAATGCTTAAACGGGCAGGGGTAAGTATTATTCTTCCACCTGATAAAACCGAGGTCCTTGTTACTGTTTTTCATGAACTTCGTAATGCAGAGAGTTGTGAAGGAAAATCGATGGAGCCGTTAAATACGGTAATGAGCACTGCTGAAGCCATATCCGTCGGATATGCGGCAGCAATGCATGCTTTTTACTATGATGACGGAATTGTTCGGGCAGAACATTTAGTCACCAATATGCTTGGATCTGCACTAAAAGACTCAAACGATGATGTCAAAAAACTTCGTCATTACTTTGAACATGTAGTTGCCAATCGCACAGGCAGCCATTGGAAAGAGTTTTATGCAGCACGGCGGTGTATTGATGGAAGATAAAATATTGAAGAATATATCAAATGATTTCAATACCTCACAAGTTTTCTTTTTGCCGGTCAGACATCATAGTCCGGCAGCTGCACGGGCAGTAAATGAGCTTATAGACAGGCTTCAGCCCGCTGCTATTTTGATTGAAGGTCCAAGTGATTTTAATCAGCATATTAATGAACTCTTTCTGCCACACCGTCTTCCACTGGCGGTTTATTGCTATTTCAGGGATGCGGGCGGTGAAAGGCGTGGAGCATTCTACCCGTTTATTACTTATTCACCGGAATGGCAAGCTTTGCAAAAGGGGCATAGTATTGGTGCGGAAGTTATGTTTATTGATTTGCCATGGTCATATATATGTCATCTGGAAGCTGCATTACCAAATCTGCCGGAACGACCTGTTCTTGAAGAACAACGGTATGCAGACGTTCATTTGCGGCGGAGCTCCTATATAACCCGTTTGTGTAAAGAAGTGGGGGTAGATGATTTCGACGGATTATGGGATGAATTGTTTGAAATTGATCCTGAATTGTCATGCGATGAATATGTCTTGAGAGCTCGTACATTTTGCGATCATTGCCGTCAGGTTGATATTCCGGATCCCATAGACATTGAACGAGAACGATTTATGGCTAGGCAGATACTTGAGTGTATGGATAAATATACAGGAAGCATACTTGTGATCACAGGTGGATATCATACCTCAGCATTAGAAGCACTTATCACTCAAAAGTCTATCATTGATGAACCAAACATTGAAGTTGATCTTCCAGCGGATTATGGTAGTGCAATAACTCCATTTTCCAATGAGCGATTGGACAGCTTGACAGGGTATAAATCAGGAATGCCGGGGCCAGGATTTTATGAATTTGTATGGGAAGACAGATCAATAAATAAATCCTTCGACTACAGTCCTCTATTAGTAAGACTTGTCAATTCCCTTCGTGAGAAAGGTGTTCTTTTCAGTACAGCCGATTTGATAGCGGCAAGTTCTACATGTAGGGCTCTTGCAGACTTGCGGGGGCACAGGGACGTATGGCGTAGGGATATAATAGATGGCTTGAGAGGTTCACTAATAAAAGATGACCTTGCTAGGGGCGGTACGCATCCTCTGCTTGATGTTATTTCGGAAATTTTCCGAGGTAATGGTGTAGGGCGGTTGGCCCAAGGAACGACAGTACCCCAGCTTATGCGTGAAATTGAAACCATACTTGAGGAATTAAGCCTTACACCTACAGAAAAGCAGCGTGTTATTGAGCTCAATCTAAACCGACAAGATGACCGAAAGAGAAGCCGTGTCCTTCATTGCTTGCGTATTCTAGGGATCAGTGGATTTTCGTTGACAGGAGGAATTGATATAAGCTCTGGTACCTATCATGCGGATGTACAGGAGGAATGGTCCATCAAATGGATACCTGAATTTGCATCTTCAGTGATTGAAGCTGCGTCACTTGGTCCGTGTCTTATTGACGCAGCTTCTGCCGCACTGGTTGAAAGTGCTGATAAAGCAGGCCGTGATATAGAAAAGGCTTCTCAACTTCTTGTAGACGCTACACTGGCTGGATTGGGAGGAAAGCTTGGCAAGCTAACCCAGCGTCTTGAGGCTATGATACGGTTTGGATACGATTTTCCGGCAACAACCATGGTGCTTGATAACCTTTTATACTTATACAGTTATAATACAGTTCTAGAGCTTGAAAATCGAGAAAGTATGACAGATTTATTTATAGAAACCTATAGGCGATGTCTTTACCTTCTTGAGAATTTGGGGGTGTCTGCCCAAGGTGACAAACGATATGTAGATGGAATCAGGGGTATTGCAGCAGTATATGAACGCTGTGCAGGTTCATTAGGGCTTACATTGGAAGAAACAGGAGGGGTGTTTAAACGTGTCAAAGAAGACCGGGAACAATCGCCTATGCTTCGAGGTGCTGCTGCCGGCACACTATTGTCACTAAAACTCATTGAAAATTCGTCGATACTAAGTGACCTTCGTCTTTTTTATGATCCGGGTCTCATGGGGGATTACCTTACAGGCCTTTTTGCATTAGCACGGGAAACAATACAGCGGGATAAAAATTTTTTAACAGAAATAGATCGGTGGCTTATAGAGCTAAATGATGATGAATTCCTAGAAGCTGTTCCGTCCTTAAGGCTGGCATTCACTTACTTTACACCCAGAGAGAAATACTATTTGTCAATGCAGTTGCTTGATACTCAGGACACTAATAATTCTTGCAAAAGGGCAATTGCTGATAAATCGCCTGAAGATCTTATTGTAAATGCTGAGCAAGCTCTGTTATCATTGCGTTTTGAGAATAAACTTTATGAGACTCTTTCGAAATATGGTCTTAAAGGAGGTACTGATGCTGGATAAAAATCAAATGCGTAATGCAAGATGGCGTTTGGTTCTAGGAGAGGGAAGTGAATCAGCATTCGGCGGATGTCTTTCCGACATAGACGAGAAACGTGATAAAGCTCTGGGATATCTTTATTCAAGGGAGTACAATGCAAGAAATGTTCGCGGAGGCAGTCGTCAAGGTTCACTTGGCGATTCTCAGATTATCGTTCCGGAGTGGATAAATGATGTACATGATCTTTTTCCTCAAAAGACAATTGAACGGCTAGAGCGTGACGCTTTAGAGAGGTATGAAATTCAGGAGCTTGTAACCAACCCGGAATTGCTTCAGCGTGCAACACCAAGTGTAACTCTTTTAAAAGCGGTGCTCCACACCAAGCACCTTATGAACCAGAATGTTCTTGGCATGGCACGTCAACTTGTTCGAAAGGTAGTTGATGAGCTTATGCAAAAACTTGCCCGACAAGTTGAGTCACCTCTATTTGGAATAAGGGATCGACAACACCGCTCTTACCGTAAAATTGCCAGAAACTTTGATGTGAAAGCAACTATACGCCGTAATCTTCGTCATTTTGATACTTCCAGAGGGCTACTGGTAATTCAGGATCCGATATTCAATTCAAGGATACGTGTAAATGCTGACCGCTGGCAAGTGATAATCCTTGTGGATGAATCAGGGAGCATGGTTAATAGTGTTATTCATTCGGCAATTGTTGCATCGATTTTTTGGGGAATCAAGGCACTCAAAACTCATCTGGTGCTTTTTGACACAAATATAGTTGATGTAACAGCAGATTGCGTGGACCCTGTAGAAATGCTTATGAAAGTACAACTAGGCGGCGGTACGGATATTGGAAAGGCACTTGCTTACGGACAGTCACTGATTGATAATCCTAGGAAGGCGATAGTTATTTTGATAACTGATTTTTATGAAGGTGCCGATCCAAAGCGGCTATTGGGAACGACACATGGGATTGTGGAGAGTGGTGCAAAGTTATTGGGACTTGCTGCTTTAGACGAGCAGGCCAATCCTAACTATGATAAGGCTATTGCACAACGGATGGTCAATTTGGGGGCTGAAGTAGCTGCCATGACTCCTGGTGAACTTGCTGCCTGGGTGGGAGAGAAAATTCGATGATACGCTGCCAATAGACAAACGAAATATTATAAAAAATATTGTTTTAGATTCTTTAACTATTTCTAATTATGGAGATTATCATGCGAAAAGATTTAATGACAATTTCTGAAGCTGATCTTGAGGTGTTCACAAATCGTGGGACTGTTAAGAGAGCAGTACGTGATCTTGATGAAGCACTGTTTACCGCCAAATTAAACGAAACTGACGATGGTTTGGTAGAGGTCTTATGGTCTGATGGTGCTATATGCCGTTTTGCCCCTGGGGTGCTAATCAAGGACGGGAGATGTACATGTCCGGCTACTTCCATGTGCCGCCATTTGGTAAGAACAGTGCTTTTTTACCAGCGGTTTCACAAAGAAACAGTAATTGATAGTGAAACCGATGTTTTATCAAAATGGGATCCTGGAGACATATCTGATGCTGATATAGAAGCTCTGATATCAACAGGTCATTTGGCAAAAGCTAAAAAACTCTTTTCTGAAGGACTTTTAGTCGAGTGTATTCGTTCTTTAAAGCCTTATGCAGTAATCCATGGACTTGGAATTATGGTCCGTTTTCCCGTGTCAGGTGATTTTCGCTATGTTCATGCAGACTGTGAAGGAAATATGGCGACTTTAGGGTCTGTAATTGCAGTATGGGCTTTTCGGCTTCTTGATAAAGATAAAGAGACGGGTTTTGTGGTAACGGCACAGTCAGAAGCTATTTCTTCCGAAGTCTTTAACTCAGGGAAATTAAATATTTCGGAGGTCATGAATTTCGGATTTGTTTCTCTTCCGCCGCGTTTTGAAGACAGGCTAAAAAGTGCAGAGCAACATCTTCGTGAGTCAAGCCTCATGTGGCCGGCTGAAATTATGTCGGATCTTGCACTTGAATTCAGACGGTACATAGACCATGATAGTCTTTTTTCACCTGAACGTTGTCTTGAGTATGCAGGAGAGTTTTTGCTTCGTGCCGATTGTCTAACATCTTCTCAAAACTCTATTCCTTCAGCACTTGTAGGCGGCACCCGGTATGATACACCTCATGAACTTGGTACACGTAGGTTTACCGGATTGGGATCAGGTGTAAGGATTCTGTCTAAGAGTGTAGTTTTACAAGTGTTTTTAGAAGATGCTGATAGCGGTTTGATCGTAGTAATTGAAAAAGAGTTTTTGAATCCGGAAAATGGGCCAGCCCGTGAGTTTAGATTTCTTGGGGAGACACCGGTTGCGGCAGGTGCAAAATTTATTGATATTGCAAGGTCACAGCTCCTATCAGGGTCATCTAAGCGAACTGCTTCAGGTATTCTGTCCTTTGGGCGTAAATTGGTAGTTAATCCACAGGCATTTAACTGGGAAAGATTCAGGGAAAATAATTATCATATTGATTATGCAGAATTACACAACCGTATGACTTTTCAACCGCCATCATCACTTAGGGCTCGACGTGTGGCAGAGTCTTTTCAAATAATAGGAATTACAGCAGTTGAGAACACACGATTTGACCCTGTGACTCAAGAGATCCGATGTGAGTTTATTGATAGTCAAGGTGCTAAGATATCAATGATTCATCCGTATTTGTCACAAGCGGCATCAGGTTGTGAGTTGCTGCTAAGAAGCCTTTCACAAGAGAATGTACGTCCTGTTTTTGCAGCAGGACACATTAAAATAACCTCCGCTGGATTAACCATTTATCCAGCATCGGTAGTTGTTGAACAGGATGGTCGCAGGACAATGATACAGCCTTGGTTGGATGGGCCTCAAGGTTTGCAGGCAAGTGAGACCACAACCAGTCATGAGGAACTTCCAGTACGTGACCCAATAGCTCGGTGGTTTTCTTCTTTAGAGTATGCTTTGTCTGAAATATTACAGATGGGCATCAGAAAAACGGACATTCAAACAGCTGCTTTGTGGAAACAAATTGCAAATGATGCTGGGGCCATAGGATTAGTGAGGATTGCTCGTCAAGTGGAGTGTATAGCGGAAGCATTGGAGAAACGATTGCACAGTATTGATGAAATTGAGGATGGAGTTTGTGATTTGATATTGGATATGCTAAGGTTATTGAGGCTTGCGAGGGATTTGATTTGAATCGTTAGAGGATGAAGGATTCAATGCTATAAAGCTTTTTATAAGAATTCATTGGTAAAGGTGGACGATAAAAATGTATGACAATGTTAAGACTGGTCAAAAGGTTATTGATTTTATTAAATATACCTATGTTGCATTAGCTTGTATAACAGCACTTTTAGCATTTATTGCGTTTGGGGTTGGTGAAGGAATATATAGAATAATAACCCTAGGAATTGGAACGGTTATCGCAATTGCTCTTCTAAGAGCAACCAGGGAAGGAAGTTTAGCAGCAAGAGTTACCTTAGTTATTCTATTCCTATCGGCTTCAATATTAGGGTTTTACTTAATGCACCAATTACAACTTAACACGTTTAATTTTCTTGTTAAGTTAATTAACGTGAGTTCGATAAAATAAGTGCCATAATTAACCATACTCATAGATTATAATTAAGTAAGGCTTTAGTTTCTTGAATTCTGAAGCCTTTTTATTATGAAAAGCAACCTTAGAGTGTGGCAACAAGAATGCTTTTACTAAACTTTAAGCTTGGTTTGCTCGGCAAAAAGCTATACGCAGCAATACCAGCTACAACATTAGTTAAAAAGTTTGTAAAGCTTCTATGCCTAGTATGTTCAATCTGGCAAGTATTTTTCAGAAAATCATTTATTGTCTCAATAAGAGCTCGCTTTCTGAGTAGAAGCTTTTCTTCTATATCAATTAGCTTATTTTTCATGTTCTTTTTTATCTTGGTTATTAGCTTTATCCCTCGATCATACAACTTTTTAAACAAAGGCTGTGATAAATAGCCCTTATCTCCAAAAAGTTTTCCAAATAGATCTTTTGTAAGTATATCTATCACCTTTGAGTCTCTATCGTCTGTATCACCTGGTGTTAAAAAGAACGATAAAATTTCTCCTATTTCATTTACTACAATGTGCAGCTTAAACCCGTAGAACCAACCTGTAGAAGATTTACCTCTCTGAGCAATATCTTTAAAAACTTTGTGAGAGTGAATCCTCCTGTTATCACAAACATCTAATGTCGTAGAGTCAATAAAGGAAATTCCTGTTGTCTTGCCTAGTCTAAACTTTTGTGTGTATAATATTAATGGAATTAGTGCTTGCTGCATTAACTCTACAAACCTTGTATAACTTACAAGGCTCGTAAAGTACCCACTTAATCTTTTACAAACAAATTCTTTATAATAATGCTTAAAGTTTCTATAACTCGAATGATGAAAATATATTGTTATTGTTATTACTTCACTTAGTGTCATCATTCTTGAAATGTTAAAGAGGTTAGGTTCCTTCAGTCTATTATCAGTAACCAAATGATGCTTTAAATAGTTGTTGAGCCTAATGCAAAAATCATCAGTATCGCAGAAAATTTTAATAAGTAAATCTTCCATGAAGCTCCATCTCCCTCTGTTAAATTTGTTTTGCCAACATTGATTATACAGATTCGGACAGGAGCTTCATTTTTCATTTCTGTTTCATTCTTATTACAATCATATTATCGAACTCACGTTAATTAGTAATTTAATGATATTATATTTTTTAGCATGTGGTGGATTGTTGCTGTTCTCGCCTCATATTAACGCAATTAGCAAGTATTATAAATTGATTAATCAATTGCAATGGTATTGGAACTGGAGCGGTAAATGTATTGGGTATTTTGATAAAGGGTTCTTATGGAATTCAGATGGCAAAATAATCGGTAAGTTTATTGATAATGAAATCTATTCTTCGGAAGGGAATTATATAGGGGAATCTTATAAAGGGAATAATAGATTGTGTATTGATAAGTCTAAAATAGGAAAGAAGATTGAACCTTTTGAAATGACACAAATAAGCTATAAGATAGGTAACGATGAAAGTATATGTACTTTGAAAATTTATAATCAACTTGAAGATTTTACAGTTACCGATTAGGGATTTAGGTAGAATTGGCATGAGTATTGCAATAGCTATTGTGTATTTCGGCGGCTTATAGATAAACATAAAGAGATTTCAATAGGGGTTGAAGTAATTGGTGTTATACTCCGAGAAGAGGATGTATTTTAAATTTGGTGCAACAAACAGCTTAAGTCTTAAAGAGCAAGGCTTTGGAGCTCAATAACTTCTATAAAAGTCCCTTCCGTTTAACCTTCCGAACCGCTTCCTGACTATTCTTCACCCCAAGCTTTTTGAAAATACCCTTAATCTGCTTTTTTATGGTATTCTCGCTCTTCACCAAAATCTTCTGCAAATCAGCTCTTGAATGCCCTTTTTCAATAAGAACATACACTTCCTTTTCTGCATCGGAAAGCGGCATGAGCTGCTATTGTTCCTTCAAACGGGCGTATTCTTGCAGCATAACATTAAGCGGAGAATTATCATTAAGACAATTTCTGATAATACCTGGAAGCTCTCGGTAGTTATCTTTGGTTATGTAATTGACGGCTCCAGCAGTAAATGAGTTTTTTATGACATCAATATCACTGATACAGGTTAGCATCAGTATCTTTCTATTGGAAAATTCCAAAATTTCTTGGGCGGCATTGATGCCATCGTAATTATCACCTGACAAATTTATATCCATTAGAATAATATCAAAATCTATGCTTTTTGCCAGTTTAACAGAATCAGCTTTAGAGGTGGCAGTACCCACAATTAGGAAATCATCTTCATTACTAAGGAATTTGGTGATAGTTTTCATCCAATCAGTATCATCTTCTACTATAATAATTCTAATCTGATCCATATAAAAACCTCCGTTATACTTCAACGACTTCAAAAACACTTTTCTTATTAAAGGTCAGAAATACCGATGTACCTTCGCCTACTCTGCTACTGATATCACACTTCCCTCCATGATAAAGCATCACGTTATAACAGTAAAAAAGGCCCAGGCCAAAATTAAGATCGCTTTTCTTGGTTGAGAAGAATGAATCGAATACACGGTTAATAGTATCTTCTGGAATTCCTTTTCCATCGTCGGTAATACTAATAGCAATACCTCTGTTTTGAGTCCTGCTAAAATCTATTATGATTCTTCCATTTGGTTCCATAGCATCAATCGAATTTTTCAGAATATTGATCAAGGCCTCTTTCAAATGGAATTCATCACACTTTAAAATTGCATCAAACTCCATATCTTTTATCACAGTTACGTTTTTAGATAAAATTAAGGGGTTAACCATGGTTAATGCTTGGTTTACTATATCCATAATAGAATTCTGGGTTGGACTAATAACAATATCCTGCATCTGCTCCCGAAATCGTTTAACCATTTCAATCAAGTGATCAGCTGAAACAGATATTATATGAATATCCTCATTAAGTGATTTCTTAAGGGTTTCAAGCTCATTGGCTTTTTTGGTACTAATTTTTATATTATCTATACACATGGTTATTTTCAATATACCGTTTTTAATAGAATGATTCAGCTGGACGGTCCCTGAAGAAAAGGCTTTAAAAGCATTATCCAAGCGGTATTTTCAATTTTAAGTTTAACTCCTAATGCACCAAATTTAACTGCGTATATTATGAATAGGAAAAACACAGTTCCTACCGTAAACACCTGGAAACGCCACGCGTCTTTGATATCAATTAACCCAAAAATATAATTAAGGAATGCAGTAAGCAATGTTATGGGGCAAAATAATATGCATACCAGAAGTTTTTGTTGCTTGATTCGTAGGTTGGTTTCTTTAAGATACTCCTTGAATATCAAGTAATTTCCGCAGAATATGTAAGGTACTACCCAAATACAAAGGTATACATAATTGGGTTTAAAATACGGGACTATTTGTTGTGCAAAATAGCCTATTAATGCTGGAATTGCAAGAACCCTGCTAAAGTGTTTATTAATTCTGTCGGAACGTTTTTTGAATGAATTTGAATAATGGATTGAATAAACTAAGAATGCATATGGTGAAAATTGGTGAGAAAGCGTAAAAATGAATGAGTCAAGTATTGTTATCCAATATTTTAGTTGACCCGTAAGCAGTGAAATTACCGATTCTTCAATATAAGTCCCAAGCCCGGCACAACCTGAAAAAAATGCAACCAGGCTGCACCAGACATTTACCTTGTTTTTAGGATTGCTGAAAAATAGCATTGCAGACATTGTCCAAAGAAAAATACAAATAAAAAGCATCTATTTCACATCCTAAAGATGTTCTTACTTCATTGCAATGTTCTAAAGGTTTTTTTCTTTTATAAACAATAAAGACTCATGTAATATTTTTTTTTTATAGATTATAAGTCCCGAGTGTCCAATCTTATATAAAATTCTTTTTGGCTTATTCCAGGCTTCCCACAATCTATCAGTATCTTCTATATGAACATATTTGTCATATAATCCACTGAATAATAGGATATTCTCTTTTGGTATAAGAGGCATACGTAGGCTTGGATTAAAAATGTTCCATTTCTGTTTTAACGTTTCATAATCAAATGAATTGGCAACAAAATCTCTTTTTAGGTACCTGCCAGGAATAGTGTGCCATGTTGAATACGACATACTGTTTGCATAAAACGCAGATATGAGTGCATCTATGTTTTCATCAGCAGTTGCAGTTAAATTGGTTATAAAACCGCCAAGGCTGATACCTGCAAGTACAACCTTTTGGTTGATGCTTTTAAGATAGCATATTAGTGCCCGAATGTCTGACACTGCTTGTTTTACAGATAACAGGGTTCTACCAATGTCGGTACTAATCATTAATTCGCTGCAATATTCTGAATCACTTCCTGCCCTAGGATTATGAAAGGGTAAAGATATAAAATACACATCATAACCATTTTCCAGAAAACCTTCTAAAAAAATATCTGATATTGCAGAATAATCTTTCATCCTCCAGCCAGGGACTAAGACTATTGACTTTGATGCTGGTTGGGTTGGGTTTTTATAATAAAGTCCATGGATCAATTCATTGCATTTGTTATTGTCAACTTCGCTTTTGAAGGTGTAAGAGTATATTGTTGGTTTATCAGTTGGGTTAAGAGTGATTATTGGGATTGAAGGTTTTTTGTAGAAGTTTGTTATGTCAATGTTTGAGTCGGTTGAAAAGTGTGATTTGGAGCTTCTTTCTCTATGAAGAAGTTCCAAGGATATGCAGTCAATTATGTATGAGAATGCTTTGTTCATTAGGTTACTCCTGTGTAGTTATGCATTGTATGAAAGGAAAAGGCAGAGTAAAGATGGTATAAGCCAAGAAGATTCTATACCATGTGTAATATCTACATCCAGTATTGACTTGCAGAATGCCATTATCAATAATTATGTTCCAACTTTATCAGAAATCTTATATAAAAACAGAGTTATAAATCGTTCGCTAAGTGCGGTATTAAGAAAAGGTAAAGAGCATTACTTTTGTAAAATGAGGTATGAACGGTTGGTAGAATACTTGAAAAACAGTAAAAAGGCCGTTGATAGAGACTTGTTTGAAAAGCTTAATTCGTTCAATCTTAGAAATTCAATTGATTTAGATGAATACAAAGGACTAAAAAATCATATTGTTCAGAAAATTAATGTACCAAAGAATTGTGACAAAAGCTGTCCTAGATTTAAAGATTGTGAATACATGAAATACATGGAATATGCAAGAGCACCTTTCCATGACTTTCAGGTATGTAACCACAATTATTATCTTGCAGATGCAGTCAAAAGAGCAAAAGGAAGGCAAATGCTGATTCCGGAACATTCAATTGATATTATAGATGAAGCACATAAGTTGATGGATGCAGCGAGGCAGATCCTTGTTAAAAGCTTTTCTGGTGAAGATATAACAATAATGTCGAATATGATCAGTAGTAATCTGAAGGGTAAAAAATCGTTTCAAAATTCAGCAAAACTCAAACTGGAAAGATTATGTTTATTGAGGACAAAATTCTTTAGGAGACTGATTTCAAATATTAATAGAGAGATTATTGATGATGACGTATCTCAAATAGGGGTTACAATTGGCTATCATGAAAGAGAAATCCTAGTTGAAATGCTTTTACAAATCAGCAATATAAAAGATTACTGTTCCACCATTATTTCTAAAAGCAGAGAATTAGAAATGATGGTTTTGGAAATAGAGCAACAACTTGAAAACATATTAAAAACTAATGATGCTGTATATTGGCTTGAGAATCCTGGAAATGAAAGTCTTATTGCAATTCGTGGCGTTCCCATAGATTTGGAATATCAGTTATATCAACTGTTATGGAGGAATGGAATTCCGAAAATTGTGACATCAGGAACATTGTCTGATGATCTAGGATTTGATTATTTTAAACGTAATACTGGGATAGATTTAATAACACCAAGCAAAACAAGTCAAATAAGCTATTCATCACCATTTGATTATAATAAAAATGCTTTGCTATATATAAGTGAAAAGGTACCGTTTCCAGACAAACAATGTGATCTATTCATAGAAGCTGTTGCAGAGGAAATCATTAACTTGGTTGATGCAACTTGGGGACATGCTGTTATTCTATTTACATCATATACATTGTTATCAAAGGTTTATGAGTTGGCCCGAAGTAGAATTAAATACCCTCTTTTTAAAATGGACAAAAGTCAAAGGAACATCGTAGAAGCTTATAAAAATAGCGGAAACGGTGTTCTTTTTGCTACCGGCTCTTTTTGGGAAGGAGTGGATTGCCCTGGTGATATTTTATCTTCACTTATTATTGTGAATTTACCATTTCCTACACCTACACCCATTGCGGAATACAAAAAAGAGCAGTTCGATACTATGGGAAAATTTATTGACAGCATAGTGTTTCCAGAAATGATAATCAAATTGAAGCAGGGGATTGGAAGATTAATTAGATGTGAAACAGATACCGGGGTTATAGCTGTTCTCGATTTCAGGATAAGTAAAAAAGGCAGATACCGACAGAGGGTTTTAAAAGCCTTGCCGGATTTTGAAGTAACAGATTCTATTGATGATGTTAGGGATTTTATTAGAAAAGTGAAGGAAGAGGATTATTTCAAAGATGTAGGGGCTAAGATAGATTTTTAAATAGAAACGTTAAGGTTGATAGCTGGAAGGAGTAAAGAAAGACAAGATATTGCTAATATACTTTTAGTAGTGTCTTTTTGTTTTTATAAAATAGGGGGAAAAATGAGAATAAAGGAAACAACTTTTAAATCTGAATCAAATCTCATAATCTATATTACTGAAGAAGAAAGTAATAATAGTGAGATTATCAGTAGGATTGATGAATATAAGAAAAAGTATAAAAGTATTTCCGTATTTATATCTGGGAAAGCGGATATAAAGGGTGTTCTGAAGAAAATGATCATAGAAAGGTCAGAAATCAGTAATCATTATTGATTCCGTTTACTTTCTAAATTAACTATTATATAATATCGGTGATATAGCCCATATTTAAAATGTGAAGATGAGGTATTTGAAATGAACGTGGTTGGGTATGTACGTTTATCCCGCGATGAAGATAAGGAAAACTACTCTTCTATAGTAGCACAGAAAGAAATTATTATAGAATATGCAAAAAAATTAAACTGGGAAATATGTAGAATGTATGTCGATGATAATTATAGCGGATATACATTTGATAGACCAGCTTTTAATAGGATGAAAGAAGATATTGAGAATGGTAAAGTTGACGTTATTATTGCCAAAGATATTTCGAGAATAGGCAGACATAATGCGAAAACATTACTATTTATTGAATATGTACAAACAAATGGAAAGAGGTTGGTTTTGCCCGAAGAAGGTAGTGGTTATGACACAGAATCAGATGATGATGATATACTTGGAATAAAAACATGGTATAATGAAAGATATGTAAAAGATATTTCTAAAAAAATTAAAGCAAATATGCACATAAAGCAAAGAAAAGGTGAACTCGTAATGGGAAATTTATACGGATATATAAAAGACCCAAATAACAAATCTAAACTATATATAGATGAGAATATAAGACCCATTATCCAGTTAATATTTAAACTTTATATAGATGGCTTGGGGTATAAAAAGATTAGCGATATCCTAAATGAAAAAAGTTATCCGACACCATCAGCATATATTAAGCAAAAACACGCTGAAAGTGGTCGAGTATTCAAAAATTTAGTTAGCGATTTGTGGCAGACTCATAATATTCAAAGAATAGTTCAAAATGATTTATATATTGGCACCTTATGGACACATAAAAAGCAAAATAAAAAAATTGGCGGGAAACAAGAAAAAGTAAAGAAAGAAGAACAGTATTGTTTTGAAAACCACCATGAAGCAATTATAAGCAAAGAGGATTTTGAATTAGCACAACAGATAAACAATAAGAGAAGAAGCCTTATTGATTATAGCGGAAAGAGCTTTTCAAATGTAAAAGCTACTTACAAGGGAAATGCAAAATATGATTATATATTTTCATCCTTTGTTTTTTGTGGCGATTGTGGTTTTGCTGCAACTGGAAAGAATTTAGGAAGAAAACCTAAAGTCATAAGGGGTTATGAATGTACACAATATGCGAAATATGGTCTTCAAAGGTGCGTTAGTCATAATGTATGGGAGGACAAACTCTTATTTTTCTTTAAAGAGTTTTTAAAAGAGATAAAAAATCAATATGAAGAGTACTTAAAAACCTTCAATTTTGAACAAAGTAGAAAGAATGTAACAGAGTCATTGAATAGACTTCAAAAGGAACTCAAGGTCACAAATGAAGAATTGAAGATACTTCTAAATCAGAAAATCAAAGATATAATCAAAGAGACGAATGCGGAATTTCGCGAAATTATAGAAGATAGTTACTCTCAGTTAGAGAATGATAAAAAAGCTAGGATAAATGAATTGACAATAAAAATTGAAGAGCTCAAAAGAGTGGGAAATAAAGATATCGAAAAGAAGATACAAACAGCTATTGATAAATTTGATAGCATCATTGAATCAGAGCGACCTGATAGAAAGGTTATTGAGATGATTTTGGACAGAATATTGATTTACCATGATAAAACTATAGAGTTTAAATTGCTTGTGGACATTTCAGAATTAACATATGATAATACATCAATGATATAGCACATTCACCTGATAGTGCAACTGTTGCGTCCTGTTTGACCTTTCTGCAAAACAGCAAAAGTGATGAATCGATATCTGCCATGCCTGGTAAATCCCTTGCTAGAACAGCATCTTCAAGTGCTTTGGCAAGGCTTTCATTGTCTATGGTTATATAGTGGTGACAGGTACCGAATTCCTCCGACATTCGTTTAACCCAGTAAGCATCTGAATCAGGTTGAAAATCGTTGGCTTTAAAGAACAAATCATTGCCTGCATAATCAATTGAGTAGGTGTGCAGCTTATTTTTACCCGAGGCATAAAATGATTTTGCAGCTATAGCTGTTATAGCACTTGAATCCAAACCGCCTGAGAGAAATACACATACGGGTACATCGGCTACAAGTTGTCGGGCCACGGCATCCTTAACCAAATCTCTTACAGTATCTATTGTATATTCAAGGTTGTCCTTGTGTTCATAACTTGTAAGGGACCAGTACTTTCTTACAAATGTGCCATTACTGTTATGTAAAAGGCAATGGGCAGGATTTAGTTCGTGTATGCCTTTGAATACACCGATACCGGGTGATCTGGCAGGTCCAAGAGAAAAAATTTCCAATAAGCCATCCTTATCAATTTGTGGCTTAATTAAATTGCTCTCTAAAAGAACTTTTATTTCAGAGCCAAATATAAGTGAATTACCAACCTGTGCATAGAATAGCGGCTTAACCCCAAATCTGTCACGTGCCAGGAAAAGACTTTGGGAGTATTCGTCCCATACTCCGAATGCGTAAATTCCGTTTAGCCGTTCAACACATTGGGGCCCCCATTCAATATATGAGACAAGCAGCACCTCAGTATCCGAATTGCTTATAAACTTATGACCTAGTAACTCAAGTTCTTCACGTAAATCTGATGTATTATATAGTTCGCCGTTATATGTTATGACATATTGGCGGTTTCCATAGGTTTTAACCATAGGTTGACCTCCTCCAGCCGGGTCAACAACTATCAGCCGTGTATGTCCTATGAGTGCATGGGTTGAAGTCCATTTACCTCTGGCATCAGGACCCCTGTACATTAACTTGGATGTCATTTGCTCCAATTTATCTTGGAATGGGCGTATATCTTCATTGAGATTTATCCATCCGGCAATTCCACACATTTTAAACCACTCCCTGCATTATATTTTGGGTATTACCAGTTAATTATTTGTTAATACTTAATGTAATATATGTTTTTAGCATGGCTTTATGATAAGGCACTACAAAAAGAAGAACTGCCAAAAAGGTTAGCCCTCATTGGCAGTTCTTAATATAATATATTACGTTTATGCCTTTTCTGTGATTCCTTTTTCTTGTATCAGATTTGCCACAAGCCCGGTCCAACCTGTCTGGTGGCTGGCACCAAGGCCTGCTCCAAGATCACCGTGAAAATATTCGTAAAAAAGAATATTGTCCATAAAGTCTTCTTTATTGAATAGACTTGACTGGCCTCCATATACAGGTCTGTTGCCCTCATTATTTCTTCTGAAAATATTTATAAGCCTATCTGCCAAGTCATCACAAACTTCATCCAGGGGTTTTTTTATACCTGTACTATTATCAGAATCCTTATACTCTACTTCGAAACTCCTTCCCAGGTAATTGCTGAACTTACGCAGGGATTCAATCAGCAAATAATTGATGGGGAACCATATAGGTCCTCTCCAGTTGGAATTTCCTCCCATTAGTTTAACCTTGTTTGATTCCGCCGGCTCATACTCAATTGTTTTTCCGTACCAATTGAGATTAGTGTTCTTTGCAAGTGAGCGTATTCCATAGTCACTTAAAAACTGGTTTTTGTCCAATACTCTTTTCATGATCCTTTTAATCTTATTTTTATCAACTATAGAAATATAACCTTCAAGACAGCCTTTTTCATCTTGATTTTCATTAATTTCCATTAAATCGCTAAAATTATTATGTGCTTCTTTTGATACAAGCTCAGGTCTCTTTTTCATAAACCATTCAAGTGAACCTTTAAAACTATTAAAAGAATCATAACATTGTTCATTTGACTTCATTTCTACCTTTTCAATAGCAAAAAGAGGAACCAGGCCTACTACTGAGCAGACGTTGATAATACCATATACATTTGCACAATCAAAAAAGAATCCTTTATCTTCATCCCAAAGACCGAATCGAGTGTTCTTTTTTATCTCATTATACATATAAGCCAGCAATAAACGATTTAACTCTTGAATCTCAAACCTGTTTTTGCTTGTTTTTTCATAAATCTTGCTTATCTGATTCCACTCTTCGCTATTTTTACTGTCTTCAACAATCTGCTCTATATTTTCTATGGTTTTGCAGAAGTTATAGTCCGGTAAAATCCTTAAATTCATTGCTTCTATAAACTCTTTTTCATTCCATTGATATAACAGGTTTTTATATTTTTCATCATAAAATAGTTTGTCGTAGATATTTTTTAGGACATCATCGCTTTGCCCCTTCAACTTTTCATAAAAGCCATATCCTATTTCACCCATACAGAAAATTGAAGAACCTATTTTACCCATAGCATCACTTAAGTAGATGAAATGCTGTAGATATTTACGCTCCATTTCATACCTTTTTAGTATATGTGCCATTTTCATCATATTGAGGCAGAACATTGACATCCATGCAGTACCGTCTGCCTGTTCCAAAAGATTTCCATCAGGATCCCTATCAAGAATTCTTATGTTATCAAGTCCCAAAAACCCACCTGAAAATATATTGTTACCATCATCATCTACCTTATTAATCCACCAGGTAAAATTTATATTGAGCTTCTCAAATATTTCTTCTAAAAATTCTATATCATCATTTCCATAAATCATTTTATCTTGCTCATAAACTTTTAATGCAGCCCATGCATGGACCGGTGGATTTATATTGCAATAATCCCATTCATATGCAGGAATCTGACCGTTTGGATGCATATACCACTCCTTCAGCATAAGGAGAAGTTGATGCTTGGCAAAATCAGGATCGATCAATCCCACAGTAACGGTGTGGAATGCCAGGTCCCATGCAGCAAACCAGGGATATTCCCATTTATCAGGCATCAAAAGTATATCTTTACAATACAGATGCTTCCATTTGGTCATTTTAGGATCATTTATATGCTCAGGAATTGGAGCGATTTTATCGCCTTCAAGCCATTCGTCCGCTATAAAATGGAATAACTGTTTGTTCCAAAGCATACCTGAAAAAGCCTGTCTTTGTATGTTGTATAAGTCTTTTTCCATGTCATCGGCATCGCTGTTATTGGTGTTACCGTTTTGGTTATATGGGCTTAACGTATCATAGAATTCATTAGCTTCATTAATCCTTTTAGTAAGCATATCTTCAAAGTCGCTAAAGGGATTAAGTAAATTGTTGTTATCTGAAAGCCTTAAGGATATTGTAGTTTCCTGCTTGCTTTCAAGCTCAAACATATAGTGTACAGAAGCCTTGGTTCCTGTTTCCTCTTTATTTATATAATCAAGATTGTCAACGGCATCGTTACCATCTCTGTACTTAGCCATCATGTAGTTGTTAACACCGTTTTTAAAATATTTCCTTCCATCGTTTGAACTGTTAAATGATGCCTTATTATCAGTTTCGTTATTTGTAAACAATATATCTTTATATTTTCTGTCGGTATAAAGCATATTTATTTTAGAATAAGTATCACTATTTTCGTTTGTCTTGGGATAATTGATTTTCACATTATTCCCGTTTCTTTTCAAGCTGCTTTTACTTGTTTCGCCTTTAAATGACCATGTATTTCTAAACCAGACTGTAGGCAGAAGATGCAATGTTCTTTTTTCGTTACCCATATTTTTTGCTTTTATTTTTATCAGTATATCTTCTGCATCATATTTTGCATATTCTATAGTGATATCAAAATACCGATCACCCTCAAATGTACCTGTATTGATTAGTTCAAACTCGAGAGGGTTAAAGCTGCCTTTTTTGTTGTATAAATCCTCATAAGGGTATCTGTATGGATATTTGTACTGATACTTCATATATGAGTGGGTAGGAGTATTATCAAGATAGAAGTAATATTCCTTTACGTCCTCACCATGGTTTCCTTCGCCGTTGGTCAAACCGTATAAACGCTCTTTAATGCATGGGTCTTCGCCATTCCACATTGAAACTGCAAAGCACAGGAACTGGTGGTCGTCGCTTATTCCGGCTATTCCATCCTCCCCCCAGCGATAAGCCCTGCTTAGTGCCTGATCTCTAGGGAAAGTTCCCGGTTGACCTCCTTCTCCCCATGAGTAATCAACGGTATTATAATTTTCTCTTACGGTTCCCCATTGGCGTTCGCTCAGGTAACAGCCCCATTTCCGCCAATTCTTACCTTGGGAGTTATCGGTTATTAGGCCTTCAACATATTCGATATATTCATTAAGCCTTATTCTTTCTTTGGTTTTCTCAATATCATTACGCTTGTTTTTATAATAATTCTCAAATTTATTATCAATCATTATATTGCCTCCTGCTTATTTTTCAATTAGAACCAATATACTTCTATCATGCATAACATACTCATTTTCCAGCAGTGTATCGCCGTCAAAGTTTCTTAATTCTGACATCCATCCGTAAGTGTTATCAGTATCTATAAGCCTGTACCATCTCTTGTTTGGAATGTTTGAAGGAAGTAAGACTTTTTCTGTTCTAGGGCTCCGATTGTAGGCAAGGTAAATGGAAAAAATCCTGTTATTAACATTTGCCACTTTCTCCGATTCAGCACTTATCCTATAAGCAACAAAGTCACTGCTATCCCAATAGCTGCTGTCAATTTCCAGGCCATTATGCTGATACCATGTAATATCCTTAAGAAAATTGTCATTCTCTCTTTCGCCTTTGAAATAGTTCTCTGGTCTTAAGCATTCATGATTGCTTCTAAAATCAATAACTTTTTTTACAAACTCAAAGATATAAAGCTCATCAGTATTTTTAGTTAGCTGTTCTGCTTCATGTGAATTACCTGAGTTTCTGAGGACGGTTAATTTATTAAAGTGCTGGAAATCTACATAGCCATCAGGTCCGTCTACAGTTACCATATTCATTCTACCAACGCCTTGATGATACGGCGAAATGGCTCTATAAAACTCATCGCCTCCCGTAAACATTGGAACACCTGCTGAAAACATCATGAGTGTAAAGGCATTTAGTACGGCTTTTTTCTGAAGAGATGGATCATTTCCCTGATTCCAGGTGATTTGATCATTCTTGATTCCAGCTTCATTCAGGTGGAAGTATTCGTTGTAGGAAAATATATTGCGAAGTGAATTGCAGTCGTCATGAGAAACAAAGTAATTGATTGAATTCCATGGTTTCTTTTTTATAATACTACTTGACCCGGATGAGACATTTGCAATATTGCATATTCTAAATGGTGCAACGCCGTATTTATTCATTGAAGTTTTAAATATATCTCTAAAGGCTTTGTTCCATACAGCCCAACTGTTGGGAAACTTGTCAAGCCAGTCTATTGAACTTCCTTCTCCCCAAGGCTCAGCAATAAGATCTGCACCATTATCCTGATCTTTAATTCTTGATGGCAGTATGTTGCTGATTTCTTCAAAAATTGTAGTGTTGGTATCCGGCCAATAATTACCATTAGAGCCTGTGACACTTAGGACAGGGGCAAGGTCAAATCTAAATCCGTCTACTCCCATTTCATCCTTCCAATATTTCAGGGAATCATAGATAAGCTTCCTTACTACTTCATTGTCATACTTTAGATTTCCACCGCAGCCGCCTCTGCCTTCGTATCTTTTGTTTCCATCCCGAAGATAGTAATAGTTGCTATTATCAAGTCCTGTAAAACTCATTATACATGCGGCAGTATAATCCTGGAGATTGTCATCTCCACGGGAATGGTTTGCCTCCTGTATGGCTTTTTTGATATCTTCCTCTGTAGAAGGATTTCCCTGGTTTATAATTCTTTTTAAAATTCCTTCTCCGGTGTGGTTATATACAACATCTAAAAATACTTTTATTCCCTGCTCATGAAAGGCCTTTATCATTTGCTTAAATTCCCTTGTTGGGCCGCCCGGGCTTTTGTCGAAGGAATATCTTCTGTTTGGTGAAAAGAAATTTAACGTCATATAACCCCAATAATTATCACCTCTAGGATCGTTGTCATCATTCTGCTCATCTGCAAACTCATGGATTGGCAGAAACTCTACGGCTGTTACACCGAGCTCTTTAAGATAGGCAGCTTTGATTGAAGCAGCCTTATATGTTCCCCTCTCATCTTTAGGTATACTCTTATCCATCATGGTAAGACCACGAAGATTTACTTCGTAAATGATGTCATCCTTCAAATGCCTTTTAGGCTTGATTCCATAAGATGTTTTGTCCTTTTCCAGAAAAAGCATGGACTTTGGGGCAATTTTGCCTGTATCAGCGTTTCTGTTGGCACCACTGTAATAATTGTCAATGTAAACATTAGGATCGATATAGATTTTTGCGACCTGAGGATCATGGCTAAGTTCTTTGGAATATGGATCTATTAAAAGCTTGTTTGGGTTAAATCTATTGCCCTCATCATCGACATCACAGATAAAACCTTTGTCACTTGTCTTGTTCCAATCCTCCATGTATTCCCAGTTAGGCCCCCAAGTGCGGTATCCATAGTAAACACAATTGGATGTGAAACCTGCACTTTTAAGCTCAGCAAGTGGTAAATCCAGGCTCCAGATATCATTGTTTCTTACTAATGATTTTTTCATAACCTCGTCGGCACCAAAGGGCGTTAAATAGAAGTATATTTCTATATGGCTTGCATTTTTCGAGAATACATTGAAATGTACTTTGCCGGTATCTTTATCATAACTAGATCCCATTTCTATTTGCATAATAGTCTCCTTTCTATAGAAATTTGGGGAGTATGTTAGGATTGTTTATAATAATATATGTAATTATTCCACCATTAAACATAATATACTTAAAATATAAAAATAAGTATATTCATATTTAATTATGTTATGATATATAGTGTAAAATTAGAGTAGTTATTGAATGGATCTAAAATAATCAAGGAAAATGTTTTGTAATAGTTAAAAATGTAAAATGATTATTGGAAAACATATAGTTTAAATATTTTATTATAATTGATTTAATAAATGGAATTATGGGTAAAAATATATAATTAAAGAAATAGATTATATATGCTAAGAAAAGGTTTTTATATTAGCTGATGCAGTTGAATCACATGCATTTGCATTAAAAATGAATTTTTCGCAACATATGGACATAGGAAAATGTTTTGCAATATATAAAAATTTAAATGATTATTGCAAAACCCTATAATAGGTAATAGAATAAAAAACTGGGAGGAAATTTAGATGATTAGTGAAAAAATCCAAAAAAAGCTTAATGAACAAATCCAAAAGGAATTTTACTCCGCTTATCTGTATCTTTCGATGGAAGCATACTTTTCTTCAAAAAATTTAAGCGGATTTGCCAACTTCTTTCGTGTACAGGCCCAGGAAGAAAGGGATCATGCCATGATGTTTTTTAACTATGTTAATCACGTAGGAGGCAAAGTAAAGCTTGGATTGATTGAGGAACCGAAATCAGAATTTGAGTCTATAGAAGAGGTTTTGAGAATGGCTCTAGAGCATGAACGATTTGTAACAAGCTCAATTTATAGCATAGTTGATCAGGCAATTGAAGAAAGGGATCATAAGACCAATGCATTTTTGCAATGGTTTGTGACTGAACAGGCGGAAGAAGAAGCTACAGCAGAAGCTAATCTTGAGAAAATAAAGCTTATTGGATCAGATGGAAGGGGTATATTAATGTTGGATGCTGAAATGGCACAAAGGGTTTATACCCCTCCGCAAGTGTCACAAGCATAAAAGCAATTTTATATAAAAATAAAACAAGTGACTGTTTGGTAACCAAATCAGTTACTTGTTTTATTTTTATTAAGAAATCATTATTATATTTTATACCTCAAAACGCACATTTTTCTATCACCTATTTTTTGCCAATATTCTATAAAGTCACCATTTTGCGTGAAATCCTCAATGTTGTACTTATTGGCTCTTATGTAATCCAATACTTCTTCTGAAAATAGTATGTCATAAGCTAAAGGCTCAATTTGCGGAAGAACTCTTAGCGGTATCTCATCGTAAATTGTATATTCATTATTAAATAAATAAGCTTTAATGAAATTCTTGGAATCTTTTCCTATTATATATTTGTTTGTCACTATGAGGACATCATCAATCCGCAAGTCCTTTTCTTTAACAATCTCTTGAAGCTTTTTATTTTTGCCTACTGCTTTATAATTATTTATGTATTCATGAAGCTTGTTGCGACTTAATGACTTAATATTTGCAATCTTAATTTTGGTTATATCTGATGTTTCTCCCTTAAAGGAAACCACAATGACGATGTTATCATCCTGATACCAGATTTCCTGCTGAGTCATATGTATTATTATACCAGATACGTTTTTTTCATTAAATACAGGAAAAAGATAAGGCTGATCGTTTAGATACTTTATAGTTCTGACAACAACTTTTTTATCGTCTTTAACTGTGACGCTAACAGGCTCTCCCCAAACATCCTTATCGATAATATACATATATCCGACTTCTGTTCTATAAATTCTGTTTTTTCGGTTGGAAACAATAAGTTGACTCTTTTCTACTTTTAGTAATTTTTCAAGGTTCTTAATCTTCTCGTGTTTCAAGGACTTAATTAATTCTGAAATTTGCTTTGGTTTGTTTTCAATATTCTTTACAATACCAGACTTAATGTTGTTTGATAAATCAGAAATTGTACCTTTACCCTTATTGATTTTATCATCACCATCCTTAAAGTTAATACGATTAAGAAGATTTCCAAAACTACCTTTGAGAAGAACTTTTTTAGTATCCATATCTAATTTTCCCCTTTAAACAAATGCCAATTGGCAAATTAATTGATATTATCTACATTGGGCTAAATGTATCAGAATGAGCCATTAGCCGAAAGTATGTCAAGAACTTATGAACGGAAAATTTATGCTATTAATAATATTATAATCTATTTTTAAAATAATACCAATAATAAATTTTTGATTTTTTAATATTTAACAATTTTGTTAATGATACTTTTAATAACAATGTAATAAAATTCTGACATTCAAAATATAATAGGAAATGTAAATGATAAGAGAGGGGCTATATGCGGCTCTTAGCCCCTCTGGATTCATTGCAGAGTGATACAAACTACTTCTTTACGTGCCCGGCAAATATCCTGAATATATTGCCTAGAGCTATAAAAAGTAGCATTATTGTGAACAGAAGGAGTAAAATTAGTGCTTTTTCAGGGGTTGTTTGCGATTGCACCATGAAGCCGGCAAAGGTGCTTCCAAGACTAATTACAGCTAATGTAACGCCTCTTTTCATAATAAATTCCCCTTTCTAAGTTATATGAAAAGTGATTAATTTAATTATTCTATCACTTTTCATATGGAACCTTCATAAATATCACTTGTACCATTCTCCACTATATTTATATTCATTTATCAATATTAATTATGACAATTTTATTGATGTTACTTAAGGCATTTTAAAAATGCCCAATACAATTAGTCAATGGTTCATTAGTCCTATATATAAATGGGTATTTGGTCAGTATAATTAAATTATAAGTTGATAGTTAATAAATATATCAAAGAAAAAGAGAGATAAAATTTACATCAGACAAAATCGCAAGCGATTTTGTTCTGGTATTTCTCTAAAACAAAGGCATAACGTTTTTTGTTTTGGAGCTTGTTAGTATAGGGGGGTACATTCTCATGTCTAATAAACTTAGGCGTTTTCAGCATGGAGTTATGGTATTTATTATGACTTCAGCCACATTTTTAAGTTCTTATACAGCAGTATTTTCACAAATAAGGGGAGATGGCTTAAAAAACGGTCTTCGTGAGTCTACTGAGATAGAAAAAAGCTGGGCTAAAAATAATATACTGGTTACAAGGCAGATAAACCTTAATGAATTAGCTGTAGAGAGGATTAATGAGAGACGAAAGGATTTGAAAAAGGGCTTATTGGATAAAAGTATTGCTGTAGATATTGGACAGGAAGTATTAGCTAATGATTATAATATTTTTTTAGGAAGGTATGACAATGCATCAATTAATAAGGAGACAATAGATTCAGCAATATCAACTGATGATTTACCTATAAGCGTGGATAACAGCAAGCTTGATTGTTTTCCGCCCATTAGGGACCAGAAGCCTCTTGGGTCCTGTGCAAGTTTTTCAACAACATATTATGCAATGACACATATGACAGCGTTAGTCAGGGGATGGAGTGAAAAAGACAATAACGACAATACAATTAAATTTTCTCCCAAATGGACTTATAATATGGCCAACGGCGGTAAGGATGAAGGTACATCAATTTATGGGGTATACCAGGTTATGTCAAGTATTGGTGTTGCAACATGGGAGGATGTACCATATGATTCAAACTATACTGAGTGGCAGGTAGATAAGGATATATGGATAAAGGCATTAGGCAATAAAGCTGATAAATTTGGAGTGATAAAGGATCTTGATACCGATATAGGGCTTAACAATCTAAAAATGCTGCTAACCGATGGTTATGTACTTAATTTTACAACAGGGCTGGATAGCTGGAAATTTTCTGCTGTGAAGGATGATCCGTCGGATAATGCTGATGATTCCTATAAAGATTCCAGGGTTTGCTATTGGACTGACGGTAAATTAGGGCCTCATGCAATGACTATTGTAGGGTATAATGATAGTCTATGGGTTGATATAAACAATAATGGCACTGTGGATAATGGAGAAAAGGGAGCATTGAGGATTGCAAATTCATGGGGCATAAGTTGGGAAGATAGTGGCTTTTCATGGATTGCTTATGATGCTATCAAAAAGGTTTCTGCTGTAAGCGGCGGGCCTGTGACAAACAGAGCACAGGCTATTCTTGGGGGACAAGCAACATGGCTTGCAGCAAAAAATGAATATAAACCAAAGCTTATTGCAGAATTTACAATAGGTCATTCAAAGAGAAATCAAATGACTGTATCGTTAGGATATTCAGATATAACAAGCACAAAACCTGATAAAGACTTAGACAGCATCCTTTCAAGCAGGGGAGGGGAGTTTGGTTTTAAGGGCACTCAGGATAAGGTTAGTGCCACGTTTGTTTTGGATTATACTGACTTGGTTGATTCGAATGATTTAAGTATGAATGGGAAGAAAAGATGGTACCTTAACATAGGTGATTCAAAAGAAGATAATTCACCTCTTATGTTGACTGATTTCAGACTTATAAACCCTAATACAGGTGAAGTTATAAACTCGAATTTAGGCTCTTCTGTTGTCACAATTGATGGGCAAGACAGGCTGTTTTGGATTGATTATGGTATTTTGGAGAAAGCATCAGTTATAAAGAGTATTGCAATAACTCCGATTTCTGGAGTTTTATTCCAAGTGCTTGCAACTTCCATCAAACAGGCTGATAATATAATATCCGTTACTGAATGTGTTTACATATTAGCACAGAGTGATAATAAAACTAGTGGAAGAATTCTTAAAAATACTCTATGGGATTATGCGACCATGGCTAAGGTGTACAAGCCTGTGAGAGCTCCCACCTCATGATAGTGCTGCCAACCTTGCTATTTACTATGATAAAAATGTTAATTAATACAGATATGTTACGAAAAGATTTTACATTAGCAAACACAGTTGAATCGTCTGCATTTGCAATATAAAAATGAATTTTTCGCAACATATGAAACAAGGAAAATGTTTTGCAATAATTAAAAATGTAAAATGATTATTGCAAGACATATAGATGCTTGAATATATCTTAATACTTGATAAAAAGCAAATACAATAATATAATATAGCATTAATATAGCATTTCTTATGTCATTTATCAAAAATACTTGAAAAGGAATTTATCATAATGGTTAAATTTTTATTTGCAATTTTACGAGAGGCTCTTAGTAAACAATGTTTTGAGAGAACACCTGAGGCTTATGCTATTATGTCAGCAGTTGAAAATGTTAATGATTTTGACGCTGAAGGCAATTCAGATGGTGCAATGGCTGTACCACATTTATTTATTTCATCGCATGTATCAAAAACAGTTTCAGGCTGCAAACGCGTATTAGACCTTGGCTGTGGCTCTGGGCAGCTTTTATGCCAGGTAGCTGAAATTAATCCGGAAATTCATTTTACTGGAGTTGACCTTTCAGAAGAAATGCTGAATAAAGCAAAAAAAAGAGCTAAAAGCATGAATCTATCTAATGTTGAATTTATAAAGCAAGATTTTACTCAACTTCAAGACTTTGCAGATAGACAATTTGATGGAGTTATGTGTGTTAATGCTTTACATCACCTGAATGACCTTCAGTCTTTGAGAAATTTTTTTAGGACTGTTAATAGCTATGTAAAGCAGGATACTCCAATTTTCATTTATGACTTTTGCAGGCTGCGTTCTGAAAAATCAATAGATTTCTTTGTTGATTTTGTTGGTGTAAAACAAGCTCTTTGTCGTGAGGATTTTCGTAATTCTCTTAAAGCAGCTTTTTCTTTGGATGAGTTTAAGACAATTATAGATGAAGAACTTCATCGAGAAGTCAATATTTATACTACCCGGCTCATGCATATTTATTTGATGATAAAAACAGAAGAAAGATCCATTTCTGCAGAAAAAATAGGAAAACTTGAGCAGAAATTATTTCTTCTTTCTTTGAAAAATCAGATGTCCTATAAAAATATCTGTAAGAAATTTTACAAAATCAATTAATGAGTAAAAAGTGCCTCTTTATTGATTAACGTAAGCTGATATCTTCTCAGGACCTGACAAAACCTCTCGTGTTATGGTTTGAGAACGTATATTTCTGCTCCATTTAGTTAACGAAATTTCACCATTTTGTATTTCAATACAAGTAATATAATTGGCTTTAATACAGCATCCGTCATTAAAGTATGGGGGTTGGCCAGGCTTTGGAAATGCTGGATTATGTGTGTGGCCTGCGATTACCACAATATTATTGTTTTTAGACCATTGTCTTATGTTGTTCTCAATAATCTGCAGCCTTTCATTGTTTTTTATCTGGCTTAACCGGTTTTTGCAGCGAGATATTTTAATAAACCTCCAAAAATGACGGATCATAAAACATGAAAAAGGCCATAGAATGTCATTTAGGATGTCTCCCTGGTGGCCATGAACAGTAAATATCTTATATAAATTACTGCTGTGCTGGAGAATCAACCCTTCATGGATTTTAATATTTTCAAATAGAGGTCTAGAGGTTTGTGTTCTAGAATCGTAGTATTGGAATAATGTATTTCTTACAAAAGTTTTGCAGCTTTTAAAAATATCATGATTTCCCCATATCATATAGAGCCTATTATCCAGATGGAATTTTCGTAATAGCAAGTAAACTCCAAGGTGGGCGTTTATTAATGCTGAAAATCGGTCGTTTTCCCATAATTCATCACCATCACCTAATTCTATATATGTAAACCCATTTGTGTAATAAAAATCCAGTGCGTACAAGTAAATATCACGATTCTGTAAAAAACTATCAGCCTTGCTGTTGTCTCCGCGGTGGCAGTCACTGAAAAAAACAAGCCTGGAACTGTCATCAAACATGATACGATCAGATGAGAAATAAGCTTGTTTCAGCCTCATAAAAGTGCACATGCCGGACCTCCTTTATCAGGCTGGATTTTGCATTCCTTAACTTCTTATATCTTATGAACTGGAATGATGTATTGTTACTTTGATCTTTCTTAATTGTACCGGAGTGACATTCATTTGCTTTTTAAAAAGGTGATAAAAATGGCTTAGATTATCAAAACCTGCTGCCAATGAAATATCAATTACACTTATTTTGGTTGTCAGAAGCAAATGCTTTGCATATTTTAGGCGAAGACTATTGATATATTCGGTAGGAGTCATGTTTAAAAACTGTTTGAATACCCTGTTTAAATGGCCGGGGCTTCTTTGAGACAGTCGGTACATGGCATCTAGTCCTTCGGTGAAATTTTCTTTTTTTTGCATTTGTATTAGCAGAGATTCCATCCATAGCGGTAAATCGCTTTTTTGCGAATTATTTAGCTGGCTGAAGTAGTTAAGTAGAACTTCTACCAGAATGCCTCTTAAAAGAATTTTTCGTTTACCTAAATCTCCTTTGCTCAGAATATTAACATTTTCAAGTCGATAGACCAAATGATCCTTTTCAATGGGAGGCAGGTTAATGCATGGGGGTAGTTTGGAAGTTAGCAGGTAATCATTGGAATACGCTTCACCTAAAAATCTGAGAGAACTACTTACAACACGCTTTGTGAAGCATACATTGATAAACTCGCACTTCTGACCATCTTCGTATTCATAATAGTGGACATCGGAAGGTCTTATAAATACAAGGGTTCCTTCTGAAATTTGCTGTTTCTCGTTGTTAACAACATGTACAGCTTTACCTTTGGTTATTAGAAAAAATTCATAAAAATCATGGCAATGTATGGGTGAAGCATATTTTATAGAATTTACCGGGGATAGAAAGGATTCGGCACCGCTTTCCATGACTGTAATATAACTGAACTTTTGAATAGCCATCAGTTAGCTCCTTATATAAATCAAAATTAATGAAAATTATGTTAAATCAATATTATAATTAATAATTAACTATTAGTCATTAACATAATGATATTAAATGTACTCTTATAAATCAACTGTAAAGTATGTTAAAATAGTACAAAAATATTGTGAAAGCATTACAAGAAAATAGTTGGTAAAGCTGTTATAATTCTGTTAGGTTGACGATTAGTTAAAAGTTTCTACAAATGAATTATATTAATGATGGATAAGTATCAAAACATCAAGTATAATTTTAATTATTACATGCTGTGAGAGTAATTAACTTTTGTATAGTCATGATTAATATTTCTAGATTATTGAAGGAGCATAATAAATGAAACTAATGGATTTGAACGGAAAGTGGATGATGAAAAGGGTGGACGAACCCCAGTGGATAGAAGCAAAAGTTCCGGGATCGGTTTATAGCGACCTTTTATCTGCAGGCAAGATTGAAGATCCATTTTACAGAGAAAATGAAGATAGTGTTTATAAGTTGTCATGCTTTGATTATGAGTATAGCCGTGAATTTACTGTTACTAAAAGTATTTTGGAGTATGATTTCCTTAAATTAAAGTGCGAGGGACTTGACACTATTGCCGAAATATCGGTAAATGGAAAAAAGATAGCAGAAACTGAAAATATGCATAGAAGTTATGAATTTGATATTAAGAAGATATTAGCTGAGGGAGTAAACACAATAAATATTCTTTTTAAGTCACCTGTTACTTATCTTGAGGAGAGAAAAAAAGTAAAGCCTATATGGTCAAATTTTTCTGATACTTCCTTTGCATATCTTAGAAAGGCCCATTATATGTTCGGGTGGGACTGGTCGCCGGCCCTTCCTGACATGGGAATATGGAGAAGTATATACATAGAAGGGTTTAACAAGCAGCGAATTGACGAAGTTTATGTAACACAGAAACATGAGCAGGGAAATGTTACTTTAGATATTCGTTTAAAGCTTGATTTGGATGACGGAATGGACTATGGCATAAGCCTTACTGTCTGTTCACCTCAAGGGGATAAGATTGAAAAAAGTATAACCATGTATAAGAGGGAAGAGCATGTGTTGATAGAAATTCCCGATCCTTTGCTTTGGTGGCCTAATGGCTGTGGGGAGCAGAATCTTTATAATATTGAAGTTGTACTTTCCAAAGGTGAGAATCGGCTTGATTCCAAAAGTTTAAGGATTGGTCTTAGGACCATGACAATAAACCAGAAGGATGATGAATGGGGCAGATCCTTTGCATATGAAATAAATGGCATTGAGATATTTGCTAAAGGTGCCAATTTTGTGCCAATGGATAATATTCTGGCAAGATGCAGCAGGGAAAGGACAGAAAGGCTTATAAAAAGCTGTGTTGATGCCAATTTTAACAGCATAAGAGTTTGGGGAGGTGCTTATTATCCCGAAGACTATTTCTTTGATCTTTGTGATGAATATGGTCTCATTGTTTGGCAGGATTTGATGTTTGCCTGCGGTGTATATGACTTCTTCGGTAAGTTTAAAGAGGAAGTAATTGCCGAGGTAGTCTGCAATATGAAGAGGATAAGGCACCATGCTTCATTAGGGCTTTGGTGCGGAAACAATGAGATGGAGCAGGGATGGTCGGAATGGGATATGAAAGAGTCGGAAGAGCGCAAGCAATATTACATTGATCAATTTGAAGTGGTGCTGCCGCAAGTTGCGAAGGATACCGACCCAAATACATTCTATTGGCTAGCTTCACCCTCATCCTTCGGCGGTTTTGACAGGCCCAATGATGAAAACTATGGAGATATGCACGATTGGACAGTGTGGCATTCTCGTGAGCCGTTTAGCTATTATAGAAAAAGGTTCCCGAGGTTCATGTCTGAGTTTGGCCTACAGTCATTTCCATGCAGAAAGACTATTGAGTCGTTTACTTTGCCCGAGGACAGAAATATTTTTTCGTATATAATGGAAAAACACCAAAAGTGCGGAACCGGCAACGAAAAAATTATGTATTATATCTCTCAAAACTTCAGATATCCCAACAGTTTCGATTCGCTTTTATACCTATCCCAGCTAGTTCAGACAGAAGGCATAAGATATGGAGTTGAGCATTGGAGGAGGAACAGAGGAAGGTGTATGGGAGCTATATACTGGCAGCTGAATGATTGCTGGCCAGTGGCATCCTGGGCAAGTATCGACAGCTTCGGCAGATGGAAGGCACTGCATTATGCTGCAAAAAGATTCTATTCGCGTGTACTGGCCTCTGCTTGTGAGGATGGCACCAGTGTATCCCTCCATATTACAAATGATACGCTAAATAAGGTTAATGGAACTATGAAATGGAGACTTATATATGCATTAACGGAAAATGTGCTTATGCATAATTTGAGGGAAGGTATTGTAGAGCCCTTAACTGCCGTTGAATTTGAGAAGTTGGATTTTTCAAAAGTTCTTGACACTGATGATAAAAAAAGAAACGCTTATCTTGACTTCAAGCTTACTGAAGGGGATAAAGTACTTAGCTCAGGTATTGTTCTGTTTGTCCCTGCAAAATATTTTAATTTTAAGGATCCTGAAATTGAAGTTAATATAAAGGAGGAACCGGACAGGTTTGTTATCGGTTTGACATCAAAGAAACTTGCAAAATACATTGAGCTTAATCTCAAAATTACCGATGGCGTCTTTAGTGACAATTACTTTGACATGTCGGGAGGAGAGATAAGAGAAGTGTACTTAAATAAGGACTCCCTTACAAGAAATATTTCACTTCAGGAACTTAAGTTAGAATTAACGATACGCAGTCTATATGACAGCTATGAAAAGGCCTAGGCGGCAAAAAATACAAGGAGGCTTATCTTATGTTGACTAAGGAGATATATTCCAAAACATGTGAAAGAGCTTTGGAATACTTAAATAAAGCAGGTATAGTAGTAACAGAAAAAGAAAAGAGTGAAATGGAAGTTGCGGAGTATGGGCTTAATGATGTTGAAAATATAGGTCTTGAGCTCATTGTATATGTAAACACAGATAGGTGCTGTGCCAAGGAACTTGTTTTATTACCTGGACAGACTTGTCCGGAACATAGACACCCTCCTGTAGAAGGTGAGGCTGGAAAGGAAGAAACCTTCAGATGCCGATACGGCAAGGTATATTTGTATGTACCGGGTGAACCTTCAAAGAATCCAAAAGCAAAAGCACCAAAGGGAAGTGAAGAATATTTTACAGTATGGCATGAAATTGAGCTGAATGCAGGAGAGCAATACACCTTATCACCAGATACACTGCACTGGTTTCAGGCGGGACCTGAAGGGGCCGTGGTATCAGAGTTTTCAACAAAGAGCAGAGATGATTATGATATATACACGGACCCTAGAATAAATCCTGCACAAAACAGAAAAGTTTGAGAGGTATTATGTCATGTTTGATGTAACTGCGTTAGGTGAACTATTAATTGATTTTACACCGGCAGGGTTGTCGGAGCAGGGCAATATCTGCTTTGAGAGAAATCCCGGCGGTGCACCTGCTAATGTATTAGCCTGCATTTCAAGGCTTGGAGGAAAGACCGCTTTTATTGGCAAGGTTGGAAAGGATATGTTTGGAGATTATCTGGCAGAAACATTAAAAGGATATGGTATTGATGTTTCGGGGCTCATGTTCTCAGGTGACGCCAATACCACCCTTGCATTTGTTCAGCTAAATGAAGCTGGGGACAGGTCATTCAGCTTTTACAGGAATCCTGGAGCAGATACAACCCTCGATAAAAATGAGCTTAGTTATGAGCTTATTGAAAATTCAAAGGTATTTCACTTCGGATCACTTTCATTGACTGATGAACCGGCCAGAAGTGCTACAATTGCGGCACTGGAATATGCCAGAGAAAAGGGCGTAATTATATCTTATGACCCAAATTTGCGCCCCGCACTATGGAAGAGCATGGAACACGCATTGCAGGAAATAGGCTTTGGCCTCGAATTTTGCAGGTTACTTAAGATATCTGAAGAAGAGCTGGAATTTATCACAGGCATGGGAGATTTACACAATGGAAGCCTTGAGTTATACAAGGAATACGGGATAGATGTCATATTGGTAACAAGAGGCAGTAACGGATGTTTCTATAGGCTTAAGGATGAGACAGGGCAGGTGGATACCTTTACCAGATGTAAGACGGTAGATACAACAGGAGCAGGCGATGCTTTCTTAGGAGGTTTTCTTTATTCACTGCTTAATGAGCATGATGGACAACTCCAAAACCTTAATGCGGAAGCACTACACAATATGTTGGTGTTTTCGAATGCTGTAGCTTCTTTGAGTACTACTAAAAAAGGTGCAATCCCTTCAATGCCAAAGATTGATGAGGTTCAGGCATTGATATCCGGTGGTAAATAAATTAATAGAATATTATTGCCACACATAGAAAAATTAAAGTGCTGCATTTCTACATTAGGAATGTAGCACTTTAATTTACATTTTTCAAAAATGAGAAAAGATTAACACACGCTCAAAACGGGAAGTAATATATAAATCACGCCTTAAGACTTGACGGAGCCGCCTGTAAATCCATTGTAGAAGTACTTCTGCAAGAATAAAAACGCTATTAGCGTAGGTATAATTGCGATCACAATTCCAGCACAGATAACCTGCCAGTGTGCACTAAAAGGCCCCTTAAATTTAAAAAGGGATGTTGAAACCGTTTGGAGTTCTGCCGCAGGAGTATATAAAAATGGGGTATAAAAATCGTTATATACGGCAATTCCTTTAAGTATAACAACAGTTGCGATAGCTGGCTTTAAAAGGGGGAATATAATTTTTCGGTAAATGGTGAAATAGGATGCACCGTCGAGCATGGCCGACTCATCTAATGATACTGGAATACTGGAAATAAACTGTATGAAGATATAAATTGCCATTATGTCGGTCCCAACACCAAGAATTATTGGAGCAAGACGACTGTTAAAAAGCCCTAATCCATTTATGACTTTAAATGTAGCTACCTGGGTTGTTACTGAAGGAATTAAGGTTGCAATCAGGAATGCGGACAATATAAGTTTGCGTCCCTTAAAATTAAAGCGATCTAAAACATAAGCTACCATAGTGCCGAAAATAATAGTTCCTGCAAGTACGAAAACAAGTATTATTATTGTATTGATAAAGCCGGTATTCATGTTGCCATCTGTAAATGCTTGCTTGAAGTTTTCAAAATTAAGCCAGTTTTTCGGAAATTTAAGAGGGTCGGTAGCTGCATATTCTTCTTCGGTCTTAAAGGATGCAAAGAATACCGTTAATATGGGGATTATTGCAGCTAATGAAGCTATTATCAAAGAGAGATACTTTATTACGCTTATTATAAATGAAATTATTCTCGTTGAGTCAAATATTTCCCGGGACTTTTTTGATGCCTTGGGAGAAATATATGTTTCTTTGCCCGGTATTAATGATTTTATTTTTGTTATGAGCATTCATTTTCCATCCTTTCTGCGAAGATCTTTTTCTGTATCATAGTTATGATGATAACTATTGCAAGTAATACTATACCCATTGCAGATGCCATTCCATATTTCATCCATTTAAATGCTGTTTCAACGGTTTTTATAACAAATGTTTCGCTACCGTTAGAACCTCCTGTCATAATATATGGCATTTCAAATACTGCGATTGCTCCGCTTATGGCCAGGATTGAATTTAGTTCAATTATTTTCTTTATGGACGGAAATATGATATAGCGAAATTGCTGCCATTTGTTTGCTCCGTCAAGCTCTGAGGCCTCATAAAGATCTTGTGGAATAGATTGCATTGCACCAAGAAAAAGGATGAACATGTACCCCATATATCTCCATATTGAAGCACCTACCAATGAAAAGTTAATTATCTTAGGATTGCCTAACCATAAATTTGCAAGGCTCCCAAGTCCTAATAAATTCAATATGCTGTCGAGGGTTCCATCAGGCCTGAAAAAAAACAGAAATATAAATCCTATTGCAACACCGTTTAAAAGGTAGGGGAAAAAGATAATTCCCTTAAAAATATTTCTTCCTTTTATTTTAGAGTTTAAAAGTGTTGCAAAATACAGGGCCAGGGTTAACTGTATAAAGGAGCCTATCAGATAATAAAGGCTTGTTTTAAATACTATAAAGTATTCAGGTTTTGTAAAGAGTGTGATGAAGTTTTCAAATCCCACAAATTCCTTGATTTTTGAAATACCATCCCATTTATGAAAACTCAAATAAAACAGATTTAAAGCAGGGTAATATGAGAAAATTGCCAATAACGCTAAGGGGATTGCAAGAAATGTAAGAATGATTATATTTCTTTGGGTTTTATAACTTAGCCGGGAAAACATAGATTCACCTCCGTATATAATTCCTCCAAAAAAGTTTGTTTTTAAACAAACTTTTTTAGGAATTTTTCCTTGAAAGCCCGCCGCGTTGACCAGCGAAGCTTTGCTGCTTGGCAGCGGTATGTATAAACAAGAAGACTGATGATGTAGTGACATAATAGATGGACTTACAAATATAATAATTGGGGAAGGTTACATCCCCAATTATTATTAAGTCTAACAGCAATTGATTATGCTTTTATTTTACCATCCTGGATGAGTTTTTTACGAGTATCGGACCATTTTTTGTTTAATTCTTCCATAATGTCATCGTAAGTTCTGTTCTTTTTGTTGCCTAATGCTGTCTCAACTATGTCTTTTTTAAAGTTCTCAGCCCACAGACCAACTTCACTTTCTTTATCAATAGCATCAAGCCATCCGTTTTCTCCATCTTTTGGACCATTATCAACAACCATTTCTACATTCATCATTTGGAATTCTTTTAATGTATCAGGGTACTCTGCATCTTTTAAAGGAGGAATCATTGATTCGTTATATGCAAAGTTTGATTCGTTTACAAACCACCATAGCCAAGCCTTAGCTGCTTCAATGTTTTTAGAATTTTTATTAACACAGATTTTATAGTCTCCTGCAGCTGAAGAATACATTCTACCGTCTTTTTGATATGGAAACGGCATGTAGCATACATCCTCAGGATTTTTTGCTTTGGCTTTCATCTGACCTACAGCCCATATTCCAAGAGGCATTGTAGCGATTTTACCGTCTGGAAGCATTTGTTTTGAACTTTCCCAGTCTGTAGTCATAGGGTCTTTTTCTACGAGTTTTTCTTTTACAACATCATATAAAAGTTTATATAATATGTAATGTGGAGAGCCCATTGTGAATGGTTTGTCGGTATGAGGAAGAACCTGGTTTACGAAATTTGGATCTCCTGATGTGTTAACTCTGTAGCTTTCCCATTGATTGAGTGCCCAGCTGTCCTTATAGTTTGTATATAAAGGTATTGCAGAGGTTTTCTCCTTAATCAGTTTAAGGTCTTCAATAAATTCTTCCGGTGATTTTGGAAGGCTTGCTATTCCTGCCTGCTCGAAAACCTTCTTGTTATAAACAATACCGCTGCAGCTTCCGGCAGTAGGTATACCATAAGTATCTTCACCAACATATCTGTCCTGAACAAAGTTGTATTTCTTTTCAAGCTCATTCTTTTTACCTAAAGGAATGAAGAAACTGGGAAGATCGGAATCTTTCATTTTAGCAGGCATCATCAGCACATCACCATAGTTGCTTGAATTCATACGGATTGCAATTTCGCCTTCGTAGTCGGCCATTGCTTCAAACTTAACCTTAACATTGGGGTACTTCTCATTAAATTTCTTGGCGTATTCATCCCATTTACCATTCATCATATCTGTTCTATGGTTGACGAATGTGATTTCTCCTTTAACCTCACTTGAAGGTAGAACCGCATCACCTGAGGTTTGAGGAACTTCCGACGGAGTTTGGGACGCGTTCTCGTCTTTTCCGCATCCTGAAATACCAGAAGCTAGAATAAATGCTCCTAAGGTTAATGATAAAATCTTTTTCTTATTCATTTTGCTCCCCCTTATTTGTGATTTATTTATTAGGTTAACGATTAGTTTAATGAAATTATATAACTTAAAATTTTCCATGTCAATATATTGGAAAAATTATTATTTGTGTTAATATACACGATAATTTCCTTTTATTTAATCCATTCCTTAGTAAGGACTAAAATAAATAAAAAATCGCTGTAACCAGCATATACATACTGATTTCAGCGATTTTTACTTGTAACATATAATTTTTAATTAGTTTTAATGTTTGGGAAATTGGGGTTTATGCTATACCTTAATTTCTCACGACAACAATTAAGCTTGCAAAATCGCAAGCGATTTTGTTCATTCAGAAATTATATTCTTGACCGAATGTCTATAGACAATACGTCCCTTAACCATGATTCTACCATATTTCCTGCTTTCGTTGGATATCTTTCCAAGTATAAATTTTATAGCTGTTTTTGACATTTCTTCAACATCAACTTCTACAGTGGTAAGCTGCGGCTCGGAAATAGTTGAGAACATGTCGTTATCAAAACCGACAACAGAAATATCATCCGGAACGGACTTACCCATTTCTTTAAGTTTATTTATAACATTCCGGGCTACTTCATCACAGTTACACACATATGCGGTAGGCATATCCTGAGGAAGCTTGATCTCGATATATCTGCCGTGTTCATCGCGATCACTAATAACATATTTATCGTTAAGTTTAAATCTATGCTCCAAAAGTGATTTGTAATAGCCTAAGAAGCGGTCCTGAATACTGCTGGTAGCATAGATATTACCTATGAAGCCTATATTTTTATGGCCGTTCTTAATAAGGTAATTTGTCAATTCATAGGCACCATAAAAATTATCTACAGCAATTGAATCGATTTTTGAATTTTCATCATAAAAGTCAAGAAATACTATGGGAATATCAATGTTTTGCAATGCCTCGATATAAGGTTTGCTGACCTGACCTAATATAATGAGTCCGTCAACTTTTCTTTCATAATATAGTTTCGGAAGAAACAGGTTCTCTTCATCCTGCTGGCTTAATATCTGCAATATGCCGCAATAACTGTGTTTTTCAAGTTGAACGGATATGTGTTTAAAGAAATTCAAGTAAAAGGATTGGTCTCCCATAAAGTGTTCTGCAACAATAACCCCCATGTTATAAGAACAACCATCCCGCATGGACTTAGCCAACATATTGTAACGGTAGCCCATTTCATCAGCTAACTTCTTAATTTTGTTTTTTAGTTCAATACTCACGCCGTCTTTATCATTTAAAGCTTTTGATACAGTTACCGTGCTTATCCCAAGTTTAACGGCGATGTCTTTCATCGTTATGCTTCTCTCCATTAGTATACCGCTTTCTTATAAAGATTCTTACGATTTAGCAAGATTAACGTTAACTTTAGGTTAATTGTACATTTATTTTTATACCATGTCAATAGACATATGGCGACATAGGGGCGATGGTAAAATTTAAAGACTTATAAATAAACTCTTTAAAGAAAACTTTTAAGTGCATCAACATTTAATATTTTTATTGATGACAAATGAAAATCTATAATTTCCTCATCCCTCATAAGGCACATTTCTCTTGACATAGAGGGCCGGGAAACATTTAAAAAATCTGAAAGTTCGTTTCGGTTCATAGGTAGCATAAAGGTAGTATTGCCTGCTTTTTTACTTTCTTCAAGTAAAAATTTACTTAGCTTACCCCTGATGCTTTTAATAGAAAGGTACTCTAGTTTTTTATTAAGCATTAAAGCTCTCTCGGATATTATAACAAGCATATTCTGTATAAGAGTCCTGTGCCAGGAGCACATCTTTTCACATTCCCCAATAATTTTTTCTCTTTGAAGAAAAAACACTGTGCAGGGCTCTTGTGCCTGAACATTTGCAGGCCATGCTGAGAGTTTTGAGAAAACAAGCATTTCTCCGAACATGTCTCCGGCTTTTAAAATGGCCATCATTATACGATTTCCAGCAGCGTTTTCCATACTAATTGAGGCTTCACCTTCGGCAATAATTCCTAAACTATTGAATTTCTCACCGGCTAAAGCTATATAGTCATTTTTTTTATAGCTGACAATCTTAGGGTTTATGCATTTAAGCATTGTAAGTAACTCATTTTCATCTATGCTATTAAAAAGAGGAGCTTTCTTTAAGGAGGTTAAGTACTTTTCCATAATTATAATCACATTCTTCCTAAAAGATATATTTATACTTTTATTATTTATTGCATTTTGGTATCTGAAGATACCGATTATTATTTACCATTATATTATAATCAGTTTGTAAACACAACACAGGATCCTCTGATATAAATCGAAAGGAGCAAATTAATTATGAAAAGAAAAATAATTTCTATAGATGAAGATAAATGCAACGGTTGCGGTCTTTGTATAAATGCTTGTCACGAGGGAGCACTTCAACTGGTTAATGGTAAAGCCAAGCTTATAACTGATTCATATTGTGATGGTTTGGGAGCGTGTCTTCCGGAGTGCCCTACAGGAGCCATGGAAATAATTGAAAGGGAAGCAGCTGAATTTGATGAGGAATTGGTAAAATCCCGAATGGAAGAAAAAAATGGGGAACATAAGAAAGAGGAAGTAAAACCTGTAGCCTTCGGATGTCCCGGAATGCGTGCAAAAACCATAGAAAAGAAGGAACAGCCTATGAAACAAACAGTGGAAGGACCTATTGAGTCCCAGCTCAGGCAGTGGCCTTGTCAAATAAAGCTGGTTCCTGTGAATGCACCATACTTTAATAATGCCCATCTTCTTGTGGCAGCTGACTGTACGGCTTATGCTTATGCAAATGTACATCAGGAATTTATGAAGAATAAAATTACTATAATTGGTTGCCCGAAACTTGACGATATTGATTATGCTGAAAAATTGGGAGAAATCATTAAAAGAAATGAAATAAAAAGTGTAACTGTATTAAGAATGGAAGTGCCTTGCTGCGGCGGTATAGTAGCAGCAGTAAAGAAAGCCCTCATGGAAAGCGGCAAAATGCTTCCATGGAGCGTTCATACAATTACAACCGATGGTGTTGTAATAGATGATTAAGTAGGTATATATCTTAACATTGGCAAGTTATTATAAATAAGTTAAGTGATTTATTAAAAAGGGAGGAAGTTATTTATGTCAAACATGTTTTGTTTTCAATGCGAACAGACTGCAGGAGGTAAAGGTTGTACAAATGTAGGTGTATGCGGCAAGAAACCGGAGGTAGCCAATAAACAGGATGAGCTTACTGGTGCATTAATAGGCCTTGCCAGAGCAACCAATGGGAAATCAGGTGGAAAAGAAGCTGATGAGCTTGTTATGCAAGGACTTTTTACTACTGTAACAAATGTTAGTTTTGATGGTGATAGGGTTGATGAAACAAAGGAATTGATATGGAAAGAAAAGGCTAAACACGGGGATGGACAGGATTATGATGCAGCTTCATTATGGGCTGGAGATACTGATATAGTATCATTACGATCAACATTGCTACTAGGTATGCGTGGTATGGCTGCATACGCATGGCATGCTTATGTGCTAGGTAAAGAAGACAAGGATGTTACAGAATGGTTTTATAAAGGTTTGAAAGCATTAGGAGAGGATCATACTGTAGATGAATGGTTAGGGCTCTTGATGGAATTTGGTAATATCAACTTAAAGTGTATGGCACTTTTAGATGATGCCAATACATCTGCATATGGCCACCCGGTACCTGCGAAGGTAACAACCAATGTAGAAAAAGGTCCCTTTATAGTGGTATCAGGCCATGATCTTTTGGATCTCAAACACCTTTTAGAGCAGACTGAAGGAAAGGGAATTAACATTTACACCCATGGTGAAATGCTTCCTGCCCACGGTTATCCGGAGCTTAAAAAATACTCTCATTTAAAAGGAAACTTTGGTACAGCATGGCAGAACCAGCAGAAAGAGTTTGACGGAATACCGGCACCAATATTATTTACAACAAACTGTCTTATGACACCAAGAGCCAGCTATTCCGACAGAGTTTATACCACTTCAGTAGTAGCATTTCCTGCACTTACACATATTCCTGATGGTGCAAACGGCGTTAAGGACTTTACTCCGGTTATAAATAAGGCCCTTGAACTTGGCGGATGGAGTGAAGATAAGCATTTTACTGGAATAAACGGCGGTTCAACCTTGATGACAGGATTTGCAAGGAACACTGTGCTAGGTGTTGCAGATAAAGTTATAGATGCAGTAAAAGCTGGAGCAATTAAACATTTCTTCCTTGTGGGCGGATGTGACGGTGCAAAACCTGGAAGAAACTATTATACTGATTTTGTTCAGCAGGCTCCAAAGGAGACTGTAATACTTACTCTTGCATGCGGTAAGTTCAGATTCAATGATCTTGACATAGGTGAGATCGGCGGTTTGCCAAGAATTATGGATATGGGACAGTGTAATGATGCATACTCGGCTATTCAGGTAGCAGTGGCTTTGGCAGGTGCTTTCAATTGCTCAGTCAATGAACTTCCTCTTACACTAGTGCTTTCATGGTATGAGCAGAAGGCTGTATGTATATTGCTCACATTGCTGGCATTAGGAATAAAGAATATTTATATAGGGCCTTCACTACCTGCATTCTTATCTTCAAATGTGCTGGGTGTTCTTGTTGAAAAGTTTGGTTTAAAGCCAATCAGTACACCGGAAGAAGATTTGAAAGCTATCCTTGGTTAAGGAAAATTAAAATAATATGATTAAAAATTAAAAGAATAAAAGATATAAACAGCGAACGAACTTATTAATTAAAGTTTTTTCGCTGTTTTTTGTTGGTAGATTTAATAAAATAGACATTGTTTATATTCAGATGCTTATATAATTCTTAGTTATTGCCGGAAAAAGCAATTTTATAATATTTTTTAGGGGGAGAAGACAAATGAAAAAATTATTGTACTGGTTTAATTATTTATTAACTTTGTGTTCCTTGCAGGGCTAACAGCTTATGGAGCAGATAATACTCATGACATGGCTATAAGTATACAAAATGATCAGTATATCTCGGATTATTTTACAAATGCAGATTTAACGCTATTGCAATTGAAAGTTTAAACCTTCGAAAATGTACTTTAAGGAAAATGAATGGATTATAGATGAATCAAAGGTTTATTTGAGTGACTTTACATTTAAAAGTTCTGATGAACTGGTTGCTAAAGTAGAAAATAATGGTATAATTGGACTATTAAATTAGATATTACTTTTGACATCGATTCTAGTAGGGAACAAGTATTATTTGAATTATTATCAGAATTAAAGTGATAAACATTAAAAATTCACTATATTAATAAACGGGAGATCAGAAATAATGGAAGATTTTTTAAGCCTTGCAGCATCTAGAAGAAGTATAAGAAAGTTTATGGATAAAGATATTCCAAAAGAAGATATTCAATACTTTATAAATGCCGCCGTCAGTGCTCCAAGCGGTTGTAACAGCCAATGCTGGAGATTTGTAGCTATACAGGACGTAAATATATTAAAGAGAATTGAAGAAGCTGTAACTAGAAAAGTGGAAAGTATTCTTAAGATTAAAGGTAATGATTTGCCAGATGATTACTTAGCCTCAAAGAAGAAAATGGTAAGCTTTTTTACAAAAGCACCGTTAGTTTTTGCAGTATTTATGACTAAAGCCCAATACTATGATCCGATATTTATTTCGGCACTTAAGGAAAATGGATACGACGATGACGGAATAATGAAGCTTTTTGCTAATTATGATTTGTTGTCTATTGGGGCTGCAGTGCAGAATTTGCTTCTTGCAGTACATGAAAAAGGCTATGGTGCTTGTTGGATGAATGAGCCTGCTATTTGTGGAGATGAGATAAACAAAATTTTAGGAGTTTCAAATGAGGAAAGATTTATCAGCATAATACCGGTTGGAATTCCGGCATATACTCCAAGAGGCAAAAAAATGAAGGCTATGGAAGATGTATTTAACTACTCTTAATGAGTATAGTCATAACTTTATAAACATATATAAAACGCACGCATACTTATATATTCATCATACTAATATGTAATAAGTGTATGACATAATATAAAAGAAAATACGTGCGATTTATAATTCTTTATGTGTGAAAAATTATGGTCTGATTTTGTTTTTAAATTTGGTATATGGAAATTATTTGAATGCCATAGGCCTGATTAAAATCAATTAATCTTTTACATTTGTCTTATGCAAAATACTTGATCGAAGCTTTCGTTATTTGCTTTGCCATGTATAAGACTAACAATTTTAATTAGATGTAACAAATGAAGTTGATATTAAGCCGAAATTGGGTGATTATTTTAGTAATGGCTGAATGCTTTTTTCATAGAAATCAAAGGGTATGTATTTTTTACCCAGATACGCCAAATATTTAGTGGATGCATTTACACCGTTTTTAGTAAGTGTAACTGAACCGCTGGCTTCATCAACACTGGCATTTATACCTGCAACTGCAAAATGCCTTTCTATGTCTGAGTAAAGTACATATTTTGTCTTATTAATGTAATATACTCTTAAGCCCCCTTCTTCTAATGATCCACCAGTATTAGCACTTTCAATATAAATTGTTTTGTTTTCAAACTTGATTTCTGCATTGAATAATGCTGAGGCATCTCTTAGATTCAGATATGTACTGCCATTAAGGTTTTTTGCAGCAAGCTTGACTTTTTCGCCGTTCATTATTATGGGAAATACGTTGTCTTTTACAGTAATAACACCTGCTGCCACCAGCATTAAGGAAGTGCTGCCTAAAATAAAACCTAAAACCATACCTAATATTATTTTCTTCATAAATTACCTCCTAATAATTTTAGTATAGTTGTTATATATTAAAATCATTGGTCCCTAACATTTGGCAGAGAAAATAACGAAAGCTTCAACTTGGTCAAAATCAACTTCAACCTCCATTTGGCTGAGCAGGATCTAAAAAGTTTATGGTGTTCTGATACAAATGAAGAGGGCAATTGATCTTAAAACGTATTTTGCGATAGACAAATGATAAGACTTATTGATTTTAATATTTATATATATATTATACTAAAGAAATTAGAAATTTTAAATCCTTAATATTTATAAAGAGGCATTATTTTTAAAAAAATAGGTTTGGGCTTGACATCACATTTAGTGATTTAGTTTTTTTCCGCAGTGAGGGCAGTATGAATATTTTTCTTTTTCATCTTTTTCTTTTTCATCTTTGCCTGTATTCCTGAACTCGTCAATAAATCCTGAACTTATTATACCTGTCGGAAGTGCTATAAAGCCAATGCCGACTAATGAAATAATCGCACTTATTAACCTACCCATACTGGTTACGGGGTATACATCACCATATCCTATTGTTGTCAGGGTGGCAATTGACCACCAGAAAGCTGACAATACATTAGGAAATTTATCTGGTTGAGCATCATGTTCAATTTCATACATTAATGTTGATGATATTATAAGAAACAGAAAAACAATGAAAACAGTAACAAATAGCTCATACTTTTTTTTCTGGATGACTGTCTTTAACAACTTAATAGATTCAAGGTGTCTGGTAAGCTTTAACAGCCTTAAAAGTCTCATGAGTCTAAGGACTCTTATAATTCTTGCGTCTACTCCAAAGAAAATTCTAGAGGCATAAAAGGGAAGAATGGAAAATAAGTCAACTAACCCCATGGGAGATAAAATAAACCTCATAATTGATATGAATTTATTTTTTGAAGGATATATTATATCAGAAGTCCAAATTCTAAGGATATATTCAATGGTGAATATAATTATTGAACTGGTTTCAAATATATCAAAATATATGGATGAACCAATTAGCAATTCCAAAATAACAGCAATTGTATTTAAAATGATCAATGTTACTATAAAGCCTTCAACTAGTGTGTGCAGCAGCCCGTCCTTTATATCGTCCTCAATGGCTCCTAAAACTGATAGTTTAAATTGTTTCATAAAAATTATATTCCTTATCTTTTTTAGAATATTATATCATCAATTTTAATATTTGTGTGTATTATAGGTCTACTATATATAAATACCATATTAACAGTTTGCATCAATAATGGTAGAATTATATTAACTATTAGTTTTGGAGGAAAAAATTATGCTTGAATTCATCAGAAATATAAAAGGCCCGGATTTTCTAGTTATATATATGTTATATTCAGTAGCTATAATCTTTTTATTTAAAATCCTTAATATCAGCATGAGCAACACCAGGAGACTGGCATCGAATACAAACTTAGACAGTTATTCTGTATCCATACTTAAATCAAAAAGCTCTATTCATACTTTGGCACAAACCATTGTATTCAAACTCTATGCCGATAAATATCTGGAAATGGATTCAGCTGACAAAAGCATGACTTTCCAGAAAACTTCCAAGCCCGTGGATACACTAGATCGGATTGAAAAAGGTGTTGTAGAACATTTTAATACTCCTAAATCATTCTTTTCCTTGCTTACTGATAAAAAAGTAAGCGAAGAGCTTAAATTACATGGGGAAGAAATTACAAGAAGGCTTATTGAATTAGGCTTAATGAAGTCTAAGGAGCAGTTAAGTAAAGAAAAAACTTTCAGGTCAATTGCATATATTCTTTTGGTTTCATTGGGTGTAACGAAGCTGACTATGGGGCTCATAAACAATAAACCGGTAGGTTTCCTCGTTGCGGAAATAATATTTGTGTCGATAGTGTTTTTCGTTGTAAATAAGACCTTTTATTTAACACAGGAAGGTAAAGAATACTTAAGAGCAAAAGATGTGGAATATTCATGGGTAAGAAACGGCACAAGAAATTCCAGTTTTCCATCAGGTATAAATGATGCTGTTATGGGTGCAGCTTTGTTTGGTATTGCAAGTATGTATGTATATCCTGAGTTTGGTGTTTTATCAAGATCTATAGGAATTAGTCCTTATAGTTATGCTGGTGATTCAGGTTATATTTCCTCATCTAATAGTGGAGACAACAATAACAGCGGTGGCTGCAGCAGTAACAGTGGCTGCAGTAGTAGCAGCGGTTGTGGAGGCAGTGGCTGTGGCGGTGGAGGCTGCGGCGGATGCGGAGGATCTTGATAAGATGGAGAGGTGCTCAAATGGTAGAAGGCTTACTTTACAATGGCATATAACTTCAAGATGCAATTTAAGATGTAAGCACTGCTATCAAGATAATTACGAGAATCCGGAGCTGGACTTTAATAATCTACTGGGCATTATGACGCAATATTTGGAGCTGCTGACTGCATTAAACAGGAAAGGCCATATTAATTTTACTGGCGGTGAACCTTTTTTACGGGAAGACTTTTTTGACCTGCTACGTGAATGTAAAAAGCATGCTTCACTATTCAGCTTTGGAATTTTAACAAATGGAACTTTTCTTAATAAAGAAGTAGTTGAAAAGCTAAGAATTCTTCAGCCGGATTTTCTACAGGTGAGCATTGAAGGGGATGAAGAAACACATGATGCTATAAGGGGAAGCGGAAACCTGAAGAGGGTATTAAATGCTCTTAAGCTTTTATCTGAGTTTGGTATCAAAACCCTTGTTTCATTCACAGCACACAGGGACAATTATAAAAGCTTTCCTAAAGTAGTTGAGCTATGCCGTAAACATAAGGTGTTTAAGGTATGGACAGATCGTATTGTGCCTTTTGGAGCCGGTGAAGCCCTAAAACAGCAGGTTTTAAGCCCTGAAGAGGTGTGGAGTTTTTTGTTATGATTGACAAAATAAGAAGGCAAAAGACTTTTCCATGGACACAAAACACAATTGTGGAAATGAGGCGGTCTTTGCAGTTCTTAGCTGCAGGGAATGAACCCTACAGATGCAGTGCAGGGGAGTCCCTCATAACATTATTGGAAGATGGTACTGTTTTGCCATGCAGAAGATTGCCTATAGAATGTGGGAATATAAAAGAAAATACCCTACTTAAGATTTATAATGAGAACAGGACCATGATAGGTTTAAGGGAACAAAGAAAGCCTCCAGTCGGCTGTGAGAGATGCTCATATTATTTCTTGTGCGACGGTGGGGCAAAATGTATTTCCTATGCAATGACGGGGGACCCTTTTAGCCGTGATCCAGGGTGTCCAATAAAATGGTAAATGCTTTGCTTATAAAGACTTCAAGCTTATTGCTATTATTTCAGGTCTATTGAATATCCTTACAGGGATAGCACTATTTCCAAGGCCTCTGCTTACAACAAGATTAACTCCGTTTTCAGTGTATATGCCTTTATAATACTTTGGAAAGAAACCCTGGCCTGGTGCGTATAAGCCGCCGGCAAAAGGTATAATAAACTGACCGCCGTGTGCATGACCGGATAGAACAAGATCAATTTTGCGATACTTATAGATGTGAGAGTAATTTTCAGGGTAATGAGAAAGCAATAATTTAAAAGCTTTAGTATTCTCAAGCTTATTGAGGCTTTCATCTATCGTATTGTTGTTAAATGTTGTCTCATCCAACCCTAAAATAGCAATTTTTGTATCCTTTATACTGATGTTTCCCATTTCACATCTTAAAACTTTAACTCCATTATCCTCCAGAAGTTTAAAGACAAGTTCGGATTTGCCTGACCAGTGCTCATGATTACCTGGCACATAATAAACCGGGCGGAATTTATTTAGTTCGCTTAGAAAAGATACGCTTTCTTTGATATTCTTTCCGCTTCTATCAATTAGATCGCCTGTAAAAACTATGATGTCAGGATTGTAATCCTTTACCTTACTTGTTAGCTTATGATTATTGCTGCCAAATTCTTTGCCGTGCAAATCAGAAAGATGTGCTATTTTTATTTCGTTTTGTATGTCAGGTGAATGTATCTCAATATGGGTAAGCTGTATAAAATTATTCTGAATATAGAAATAAATTAAGCATATAATCAATAAAGCAAACAATGTTATAAATGCTTTAGGCCTTTTAATTTTCATAGAATTTTACCTCTTAATTTTGTTGGAATTATTCTACCATTTATATTTATAATATACAACTAAATAGACTGAAAGCATTGTTTTAGATTAAAGGAAGGCTGATTAAAAGTTAAAATAAAAATCCGGCTATGATGAGTTGATCATCCTAGCCGGATTTTTATTATAAATTTATTTATCCTTATTTATCTATAAAAACTGTCTTCTTTGCAGCATTCCATGTGACTTTAGCACCCATGCTCTCCGATATGAACCTTGTCGGTACAAAGGTACGGCCGCCTATGACCATTGCCGGAACTTCCAGGGACGTTTTATTACCGTCAATTGATGCTTCCTTTTTATTTATGGTAAGCACTACGGTTTTACCTTCCTTCACAGCTGTTACTGTCTGGGTTTCTGAATCCCATTTTACATCTGCTCCAAGTACTTCGAATATGGACCTTAATGGTACAAGGGTTCTGCTGTATTTGATAACAGGCTGTGAATCGAATATAACAGGTCTTCCGGAAATTTGCACCTTGATACCGTTTGGATCAATGGGGGTAGATATTACTTCACCATTCGAATCTATATTTACAATCTCAGTTTTTCCTGTGTTTATGCTTTCTTTTGATTTACCGCTCTGTATTACCGTTCCCTGAGCAGTATAAGTTCCAGGACTTACAACCCTTGCTAAATATTCAAATTCTGCATAGTTGTTTTTAAAGTACGGATTGTCATAAACATAGAACTTAACTTTTTGACCGTCCATATTTCTAAAATAGTAAGGTGAGTCGGTATAGTTTTCTACTGGCTTAAGACCTGACGGTAGGTAATCAGTAATTTCATAAACTCCATCAAATGCTTTTGAACCTAAACTCCAGGTTATCTTTACTTTTACCATATCACCCTGCTTGAAATTATTTGATTTAACAGGAGTTCCGTCAATTAAAAAGTACTTTCTGTCTACAGATATTGACTTATCGGTCTTGGTGATATCGATAACATTTTCTTTAAAAATGGATACTGCAGATACATCACCTTGAACATCACTAATCCTTAAACCAGACAGGTTCGCGGATGGAAGTTCAAGCACGTAGTAGCCACCTTTGTTTAAGTTTATATTTTTTTCTTCACCATTATAGTTGTAAGTAAAAGTTGCTTCCTTAGTACTGTAATTATCAATTTCATTGATGATGAAAAGCAGCTTTTCAATACTTAACAAAACCTCTTTTGAATGATTTTTTATGCAGTACTCAAACAATCCGTTTTTCTGGGTAATCCCAAGCTTTGAAGCAAGATAAGCACATATTGAAGTAAGCTCAAGTATGTCATCCTTATCGTTTCCGGTGTCTATGAGGAAGAATGGTTTATATTCTTCAACATATTTTGAAACCCTGCTATCGTAAATCTGCTTTGCCTTATCTGTTTCACCCAGCTCACAGTATGAAAGTGCCAGATATATGCTATCCTTCAAAGAAAGGTTGTCTATAGCAGCTGCTTTTTCCAGATCTAATAGAATCGGCTCTTTTAAAGCTGCCAGCCCATATATTGCGTAAATTCTGTCTGATATGTTGCTGCTGTCTAAAAGCGTTTTGAAGTAGCTTTTTAACTTATATACATCAACATAATCTTTAACAAGGGGTGTAAGTTTTGCTGAAATCTCGCTGTTGCTTTGAGAATAGGGAAGAAGGCTAAGCCCGCCATCGGATTTCTGGTAATCTCCTAAAGTAAATGCTTCACTATAAGGCATAAACTTATAATCCTTAAAGTATTTTAACAACAAATCAGATGAAAGCTTTTGGGAAACCTTCTGGTCTATCCTGTTACCTCCGGAATAGAAACTGCTTATAAGTTCTGAAAGGAATTTTCCCTGACTTTTATCCCTGAAAATAATTCTTGTATTTCCTGATTTGCCTCCTGTTATGCCTGTATTTGGGCTAACATCAAAATAAACTGCCTTGTCAATTTCATAGTAAGATTTTACCACGTTAACAGTATGTTTTAGTGAATCTTCCAATCCGCTATTGGTAGAAGCTTTTATAATAAGATCTTGAATACCTTCAGTAAAATTCCATAACGGAATATTTACTCTTTCGAAGGCTTTGCCTGCAACAGAAACCTTTAGGTTGGGGGTTCTTGTGCTTGATACTTCAAACAACACAACATCATCTTCCTTAAGGCTATCGCCATAAGCGTTAACACCGATTACTGGTTTGTCGCCTTCAATATAAGTGGTGTTGAAGCTGTAATTTATGAAAAATGGCAGTGACACGTTCATATTTACTTTATCGCTTCCCGCATGAAGGTCCTCGGATATTGCACCGAGAGTGACTCTCCAGGATGTTACATTATCAGGGAGCTTGAATTTAATCTCTGCATGACCTGATTCGTCTGTCATAACAGATTCAAAGTGAGCTGTATCGCGAAAATCCTGCCTGACTGTCGCAGAGTTTCCTGAACTTTGACCGCCATCCATGTCTGCTTTGGCTTCGGATTTTTGTGATGATTGCTTATCTAATGTAGGCATTGCGGCTGCACCATTTTCGTCACTTCGGCCAAGTCCTCCAACATTTGATGCGAATATGTGGGATCTGGTTTCAGCACTAATGCCTGAACTAACTTGGCTGTAAAGGGTTTCCAAAAGATTTGCACTTTGGTCTGCCAGTTTTAGATATGCTTCATCAACAATACTGCTGTTTACAAAAGCTTTTACAGCCTTTCCGTTTAAATCTTTTACATTTATCTTGATTGTGACATTTTCACCAGGCTTGTATGAGTCCTTATCTAATTTAGCATCAAGGAGAAGTTTTTTGTCCTCATACTTGTATAGTGCATAAAACTCTCTTGACATATTGTATGACCTGCCGTCAAAATATACTGCCTTTATAGATACATTGGGTATATCATTTTCGGTGAAGTAGCCTTTATATAAGGGCTTGGTAGAAGTCGTATATTCTCTAATGCCGTTTTGTGCTTTAATGAACAGGTAACTTCCTTCAGGAAGATTGTCTTTACCCTTTTTAAGAGTAAGGTCTATTGATTCTCCAATGCTGTAGGAATCTTTGCCTCCGTCAAAGTTATAACCGTCATACATTGGGTAACTCTTAAATTCATAACGCTGTCCAATATAAACTTCAAAATTCATTTCCTTTCCGGAGTTATCCATACATTTTAATTCAGCTGTATAATACGAATTGTCGATTTTAGGAGCATCAAAGGCAAATGAAGCTTTACCGTCAGCTGAGGTTGTCATGGATAAATCTTTAACTGCGGTCTTTACCATTTCGTACCTGTATTTTTTTTGAGTAACTTTGTTTATAAAATCATAATATTCTCCGTCTTCCTTTTCTACCCAGGTGTTTTTATATATTGTACCTGAAATGTTTTTTCCTCCAACCGGAGTACCTAGAAAATCACTGCTATCCTTTGCGGTACCATTGTTTAACCTATCAAGAACTATCTTATTGACAGCTGCAGTGACAGTACCTTTTCCATCCTTTATTTCGCCTAATAAATCTACATTTATATCGTTAACAAAGACTGTAAGGTAGTCTGATTCGGATATTTCTCCGCTTTCGGGCAAAAGTGCACGGATATTAAGGGATACGCCTTGTTGACCCTGTGTTTTGTTCTTTAAAACCGGAGTATATTTGATGCTATAAATTCCTTTTGCATCGGTTGTACCGCTCTCAGTTTTATTGCCCCCGCCTAAGCTGTAGTCCTGTATAAAATAATTTAATTTGAGATTTGAGACCCCTGTTCCTTCAAAGAAAGATGACTTTATGCTATAATTTACTTCTTCTCCTGGGAAAACGGCTTGTTTATCCTTTGTGATATCTATTTTGTAAGATGGTTTGGTATATTTATAAACACTGACATATGTACTGGAAATTGATAAATCTTTATGTTTTATCTGGAGGTTATATCCTCCTGCATCGAGCATAGGAAGCTTAATACTGGCTTCATAAAAACCATTTGAAACATCAATGGTCTTCCTTAATATAGGGTCCTGGGATCTATAGCCATTATTAAGTTCTACTGTCAGTTCCTTTATTGTCTCTTTTTCGTACCTATTTTTCAAAAAGCCCCATAGACTTATAGTATCTTCCGGTTGATACATAGCCCTATCTGTATACAGACAGCTCCAATATTGCTCTCTTGCTTCACCGCCGTAGGAACTGCACTCAAACACTGATTTGTTTCCTTCCTTGGTAGATACTGTAATTAACTGAGGTGTGTATTTATAATCATTGCTCGGTTTTGCAAAAGGTGTATCAAATTGAGCGATACCCTTTGCATCTGAAAGGTAGGAGCCGCTTTTATCGCTATATGAGACTTTAGCACCTTCAATAGGTAATTTTGTTGACAGGTCATTTACCCAAACCAATGTCTTCGTATTACTCTTCATAATATAAGTACAGGTATCTGTGATTTGTACAAATGTTTGAAATCTCATATCATTCCAGTAGCTGTCAATTACATAATAGCCCATAGGCAATTCTTTAGGCACTGAAATATATTGAGGGTTGTCATAATCATAATCCTTTACTTCAAGAGTTTGCTTAAAGGTTTGAACGGTATCAAGATTGTCTACCGGTATAAAATTGGTATAATTACCGTTAAAAATTGCCCAATCGGGTGCTTTGAGTTTTTTATTTAGTGCATCATAAAATGAATCAAAGCTTTTATAAGCATATATTTTAGTTGAAACATCAATTGTTTTTTCTTTATAAACACGATTGTTGACATAAAAGCTTATTGGGAGCTGTGGTGCAGTATTTGTTTTATAATCATAAACATTTCTTATGTAGGATATATGGCCCTTATATTTAGTCTCATCTGTTTCTTGTGATTTTTTATAGGTTTCAAATGTAAATACATAATCTTCATCAATGGATCTTGATGTATTTTTTAGTGTTAATCCTTTTTTTATCCTTACTGTGTAGAGTATTCCCTCTTCAAGCTTTTTAGGGACAAATACAGCGGTCTTTTTGTGTATTTCAAACCTGCCTTCAACTTTTGGAGATATTTCAAAAAAGTTTCCGATATCACTAAAGTCCTCGTGGCTGAAATTGATTTCAATGCCGCTGTTTACAGGTACATTAACCGATTGATCGGTAGGAAGTGTTCCTAGTATCCTAAAGGTTTGCCTGGTCTGGAAGGACCATGTTATTTCCTTTTCAAGCTTAAGGCGGAAAATATAGAGGCTGTTTTCAAACAGAGGCCTTGATGGTGTGATGTTAAACTTTTTTGTGCCTGATGCAGTAATTAATGGTGCCGGTTCGCCATCAATTGAAAGGGCTGACTTAAGCACTTCCAATGAGACATCATTTTGAGATGAAAGGGTAAAACCTGTATCAGGTGATATACCTGTAGAATCAGTATCAACCGGTGTTAAACTAAAGCCGCTTTTAAATGTATCGGTTGTGCTGCTTCTATCTGCTGCTGTAGCGGGAATGGCTATGGATACCAGTATGCACAGCATTAATAAGTTTGAAATAATTCTTTTAAACATAGAAATCTCCTCTCTCTTTGGTACTTGGAAATCATAGTGTTGTTTTATAGCTGAATTGATATTTTAGTCATACCTATATAATATCAAATTTGACGAAGACATAATAAGAAAAGTTCCATAAAAGGAAGAATAATTTGTTTATGAATCTGTAACCATTTTATAACCTTTTGGAGCCTAATAGAAATTATAATAAGTATGTGTGAAGAAAATATATGAAAAACGACCTCTTACACCATAAAAGGGGGATTTTAGGGATGAAAAAAATAAGGACTATTTCCATCATGATGGTGATGTTGTTATATATTCCAGCATGTCAGGATACTAGCAAGGATCAAGGTATAAGTTTAACGCCTTCAAAAACAGCAGTTGTTGAAAAAATTGACAAAGTTCAGCTAAATGAAAAAATAAATTATAACTTTACTATAGATCCTCAATATGATCAGTGCGATATGCCTGTAGATGGCATAATAGGAACCAAAAAGATTGATGGGGATAATGTGGGGCATGGATTTATAGATACCCATGGCAGAGTTATTACAGATGCCATGTATGATGAGACAAGGTATTATATAGGTGCATCAAGTGCATCATCCGGATTTTCACAAGGTCTGGCACCTGTGAAGAAGAACGGAAAGTGGGGATACATAGATATGCAAGGGTAACGGTTATAGATTTTAAGTTTGACGATGCTTTTGGGTTTAGTGATGACCTCGCTAGGGTTGTTGTAAGCGGAAAATCCGGATATATAAACAAAGCGGGTGAAATTGTTATTACACCACAATATGATGACTGCTCTGAATTTCACAATGGTGTAGCTGCGGCTATGCTGAATAATAAATATGGATTCATCGGTAAAAATGGAGAATGGATTATAAAACCTGCATATGATGCAATTGATTTCGGGCGTTATGATAGCTCCTGGGAAAAAATAAATATTTTACAAATAATAAAAGATGATTTGGTAGGTATGATAAAGGTTGAAAGCGGTAGCGTGAGAATTCTTGCACAGCCTAAATACACCAATCTGTTTCCCTTTTATGATGAGGAAGCAAAGTTTGTAATTCTACATAAAGGCAAGGATGGTCAATTTGGCCCAAATATGACTGAGGGATATGTAAATAAGAAAGGCCGCGAAATATTTTCATGGGAAAGCAGGGATGAGGAAGGGGAGATGTATGAGTATTTATCGGAAGGGATGAGGCCTTACAGGAATGTAAAAAAAATATGGGGTTTTGCAGACAAAAATTTTAAGGTTGCCATACCCTGCAAGTATGACCGGGTAGAACAGTTCAATCATGGTTTTGCTGTTTGTTACAAGGGTGATAAGGCAGGTCTTATAGATAAACATGGTAAAGTTTTGTTGCAACCCGTATATGAAACTATAGTTCCAATACCTGAGGAAGGCTATGCTATTGTCCAAAAGGGAACTCGGATGCAGCTTATAAGCACAAATTCATTTAAACCTGTAAGCCGGGAATATGATGGGATTGGACGGGGCGGTAAAGTCCTTGCTGTAATTGAAAAGGGAAAGGTTGGATTTATTGGTAATGATGGCAGGGAGCTTGCAGCACCCCAATATGATGAGTGCGAATCATTTGCTTTTTGGGAGGATTATGCCTGGGTTAAGGAAAATGGAAAATGGATTTGCGTTGATCAGTGTGGAAAACAAAAGTTTTATGATGAATTTGACGGAGTAACCTTGTTTGAAGAGGGCTTGGCAGCAGTGAAAAAGGAAAGTAAGTGGGGAGTAATCGACAAGAATGGGAATGTAGTTGTACCTTATAATTTCGAAGAGGCAGCAGTTGTTGCAAAAGACCTTATAAAAGTTAAATCAGATGGAAAGTATGGCTTTATAAAATTATAGGAGTTTTAGTATAATTTTTTCAACTCAACAGCATAATCTTTTCTGGATCAAATTAGTATTATATAATTTAAATATGGACTGTAATTATAGACATGTTATAGATACCGAATTGATATATAACTTTACAGTTCGGTATCTATAGAGATAATTTAGGAGGATGTGTACATGAGATTGCGAAAAATTATGATTTGTTTTTTGAGTTTTATTTTCCTGTTTTCCACCTTTACTTTGCCGCCAGTGGCCAAGGCTGCAGACAAACCCTTTTTACACCCATTGTTTACAGACCATATGGTTATGCAGAGAGATACAGTTGATACATTATGGGGATGGACCTCATCAGGGGAGAAGATTACCATTGAGATTGGGGGAAAAACATTTACAGGTGTAGCGGACGGTTCTGGAAAATGGCAGGTAAAGATCGGGCCTTTTCCAAAGGGTGGACCTTATGAGATGAAGGTTACCGGATCAAAAACTGTTACTGTGAAGGATATCCTATTTGGAGAAGTATGGTTTTGTGCAGGACAGTCAAATATGGCAATGCAGCTGCCTAATGCAGGTGATGGCACTGCTGAGGCAGCAAAAGCAAATTATCCCAATATTAGATATTTTACAACACCTTACCAAAGTTCATCAGATCCTCAGACTGTATTTGGATATGTGAGTTATTGGACACAATGTACCCCCACAACAGTAGGAAATCTAACAGCAGTGGGATATTATTTCGCAAGAAAACTTAGCCAGGAACTGGATGTTCCGGTGGGTATAGTATGTTCAGCAGTGGGAGGTTCCTTCATAGAGAGCTGGATAGGCAATGAAGCATACAAAGCGTTTTTGGCAACTCCTGAGGCGGCAGGATTCCAGGCATCATCGCCAAACGGTTTCTATAACGGTATGGTAGCACCTGTTATGCCATTTAATATAAAGGGAATTATTTGGTACCAGGGCGAATCAAATACCCAATTTGATTACCTTTATAAGAGTATGCTTACGACAATGATTTCCGATTGGCGTAAAAACTACGGCATAGGTGAAATACCTGTTATGATAGTGCAGTTGCCCGGATATCAGAAAGTTCAGACTTTACCTGTAGAGATGGCACCTTATGCCACAATAAGGGAAGCACAACTAAAAACTGTTCAGGGGGATGAGAATAATGGACTTATAGTTACAGCTGATATAGGGGAAGAGGATATACATCCGAAGAACAAGGTGGATGTTGGTGTTAGGGCTGCAATTTGTGCTTTGGGTAAGTATTATGGAAAAACAATAGAATACTCAGGTCCTATCTTTAGATCGCTAACAAAAGAAGGAAGTAAAATAAGGATATCATTTGATCATACTGGAAGCGGGCTTGCAGCAGGCACTAAAGTTGGGACAGATCCTGTTGAGTTTAGCTCAGGTTCAGCAGTAAAAGGTTTTGCGGTAGCAGGCTCCGATGGTAAGTTTGTCTGGGCTGATGCAAACATAGATGACGGTACCGTTTTAGTTTCGGCAGCTTCAGTGGCTAGCCCGGTGGAAGTGAGATATTCGTGGGCAAGCAATCCTATTGGTAACCTTTATAATAAAGATGGACTGCCTGCTTCTCCATTTAAAGCAAATGTATCCAATTCTTCACTGCCACCTACTCCAACAGGTCGGCCGACAGCAACACCATCAGGTTCAGGTTATACAATAAAAGGTTACATATCACCTGATTTTGTAAGCATACAGAGTGCAACTGAACAGCAGCTGTCAGGGTTTTATGTTGAAATTTTAGGTATCGGTCTATCAGCTATGACTGATAATAATGGTGCATTTGAAATAAAAGGTATACCGGCTTCTTCTTTAGGCTATAAGTTAACGATAAGCAAAAACGGTTTTCTGACAAGAGAGCTTACCAATGTAAAAGTAACAAGCAACATAAACATCTCAACAGTTACATCTCCCATCTCCATGTGGGCAGGGGATATAGCTGTGAACGGTATAAAAGATAATACAATTAACATGACGGATGTAATACAAATTGCCAGAACTTTCAGTTCTGTAAAAAATGATGTGAAGTATGATGCCGGTTGTGACTTGAATTCTGACGGAGCAATAAATATGAGTGATGTAATTATTGCAGCCAAACATTTTAACAAGGTGTCGGCAGATTATCCTGAGATTTAATGAGAAGTATACATAAATAGTGATTTTATTTCTTGGATATCCATAGTTTGTTTTCTATATTTATAAAGAAATGTTATAATATGAAATAATAACAAAAGTATACAAAATACCTTACATGAATAGAAAGGGTGGTATTGGAATGAAAAGAAAGTTCATAGACTTAAGCATTGCAATAGAAGATGGGTTGCCTTCAGATCCTCCTGGAATGATACCCAGCATACAGTATATTAACCATAATGTCGGGGCAATGCAAATGGCGGAATTTTTTCCTGGGATTGATACCAAGAAGGATTTGCCGAATGGAAAAGGATGGGCTATTGAGCTGGTTAATCTTGCAACCCACGCAGGGACTCATTTGGATGCCCCCTGGCACTATCATCCTCAAATGAGTGATGGGCAGAAAGCCTTGACTATAGATGAAATACCCTTGGATTGGTGCATGGGTAATGGGGTTAAGCTGGATTTCAGGCATTTTCCCGATGGCTATCTCGTTACAGCAAAGGATATGGAAGAGGCCCTTGATAATATAAATTACCAATTGCAAAAGGGCGATATTGTTCTTATTAACACCGGGGCAGATAAATTTTGGGGCAAACCGGAATATCTTGTTAAAGGCTGTGGAATGGGAAAAGAGGCAACGCTCTGGCTGTGCCAAAGGGGTGTTAATGTTGTAGGAACGGATGCATGGAGCTGGGACAGACCTCTTCCAATAATAGCAAGGGACTTTGCTCAAACAGGTGACTCATCTATAATATGGGAGGGGCATTTTGCAAGTATTGAGCATGGTTATTGTCATCTTGAAAAGCTTACAAACTTGGAACAGCTGCCACCATTTGGATTCATATTTTCTTGTTTTCCAGTTAAAATAAAGGCAGCAAGTGCAGGTTGGGTAAGGGCGGTTGCAATAATTGAAGAGGAATGAAGCAGCTTAATATGATATATTCATTTGAACCAATAATAAATGAAAACTGTAAAATACTTATTTTAGGAACAATGCCCGGAGTACAATCACTTAGGAAACAAGAGTACTACGGGAACAAACAAAATGCATTTTGGCGGATAATTTATTCTCTATTTGATAAAGAGCTTGCTATTGACTATAATGAGAAAAAGAAATTTCTTCTTGAGCATCATATAGCACTGTGGGACGTTCTTGAGGCATGTGATAGGGAGGGAAGCCTTGATTCAGATATAAAGAACCCAAAGGCAAATGACTTTGTAAGCTTATTTAACGACTATCCGCGGATCAAATCTATTTATTTTAACGGATCTCCTGCAGAAACTCTTTTTAAAAGGTATGTCAAAGCAAAGTTTGAAAAGGGAGATCTGAAATACCGCAGGCTTCCTTCCACAAGTCCTGCTTATACTGCAGCGTTTTTAGAAAAATTTGATAAGTGGAAAATTGTTTTAGAAGATCTGTAAAATTAAATTTAATGGGGGCAGAAAAAAGGGACATACCTGCCCCTGATTTCATTCTATATTTATAAGGAGGAATTGTTAGCGTTATTTCTAAATTACAAATTCCGATTATATCATTATTATTATCAATTTGAGGAAAATAATACATGGAATTTGAAAAAACGCTTCTAACCTATAACCATTTTCTCCTTAAGTGTTTTGACTGCATCATTTCCAAGAAGGCACTCAACTATTTTAAGTGAAAAATCAACAGCTGTTCCAGGGCCTTTTGAAGTGATAAGGTTGCCATCTACCACTACTTTGGAATCATATTCAACTGCTGCACCCTCTAAATCACATTCCATACCTGGATAACAGATTGCTTTTTTGCCCTTCAAAAGCCCAAGTTTTCCTAAAATTGTAGGAGCGGCACAAATGGAAGCAATCCATTTTCCCTTATTGAAATAATCTGTCAATAAACCGATAAGTTCTTTGTGAATGCCATAGCTGGATGTTCCAGGTCCACCGGGAATAACCAGCATGTCACCTTTTTTAAAGTCACATTCTTCAAACATTGCATCTGCTTCAATTATTATATCATGGGAACCTTTGACCTGTTTTTTCTTTGTTATTGATACTGTAGTTACATCAATTCCTGCTCTTCTTAAAATATCGATAGGACTTACAGCTTCTATTTCTTCACAGCCATCTGTTAGAATAACAAAAACTTTCAATATAAGCACATCCTTTCATAATTAAATCTTAACACTTTATATTTATCTGTCTTAACGGTTTATAAAATCCTTCAACTTGAAATTTTATCACAATTTTCTCAACTGGAGAACTTTTATTTTAAAATTTTAGCTGCTATGCAGCGGTAAAAATGGGTAATACTATAATATCATTTGGCCACTAAGACTACTAATTATAAGGAGATGAGATTTTGGCTATCGGCTATGCATGTATAACAATAGGTGTAGAGGGGACAAAAGTATCTCGATGCATTATTGGTAATGCCACACTAGATAACTTAAGGAAAATTACCAATAACAATCTTGCTGCACTAATGGCAGCTATTGATTATAACATTGCCAAGGGAATAAAGCTTTACAGAATCAGCTCGGATATTATACCCTTTGGATCACACCCTGTAAACAAGCTTTTATGGTGGGATGAGTATGGTGAAAAGTTGCTTGAAATTGGGCAAAAAATAGCTGATTCAGGGATGAGGGTATCAATGCATCCAGGGCAATATACCGTACTAAATTCCACAAAACCTGAAGTGGTTAATAATGCCGTGTCGGACTTAATATATCATACAAAATTTTTAGATGCTTTAGGTGTGAATGAAAGTAACAAGTTAATACTGCACATAGGCGGAGTATATGGCGATAAGGAAAAATCGGCAGAAGTATTTAAATCAAACTATTTAAAACTTCCAGATAACATAAAGGCAAGAATGGTAATTGAAAATGACGATAAAAATTATACATTGGAGGATGCACTTTGTATTTCAAGGGTTCTGGATATACCTGTTATTTTTGACAATCTCCATAATAAATTGAATCCATCTCATGAAAAACTATCTGAGAAGGAATGGATTGATATATGTGCATCTACGTGGAAAGGGAAAGATGGGGTACAGAAGATACACTATTCCCAGCAAAAAACAGGGGCAGCAGCGGGTTCCCATTCAGAGACAATTTATATAGAAGAGTTTATGGAGTTTTATAACAATCTTAACGACAAAAGCATTGACATAATGCTTGAGGTAAAAGATAAAAATATTTCTTGCGTAAAATGTATTAATTCAACTTGTGACAAAACGAGTATAAAGGATATTGAAGAGGAGTGGGCAAAGTATAAATATTTTGTATTAAGTCGGTCAGCCAAAGTTTATCAAGAGGTAAGGGAACTTTTGAAAGACAAAAAGGTTATGAATATAATCGAATTCTATAGAAAGATTGAATTAGCCTTACATATGCCAGAGGATAAAGGTGCAGAGATAAATGCAGCTCAGCATGTATGGGGATATCTGGGTAAAAACTGTAAGGAAGCTGAAAAAAGAAGGTTTAATAGACTTATAAAGGATTATACCGAGAATGGCAAAGGCTTAAAATCAATTAAGAGTCATTTGTTAAAATGTGCAGAGGCCCAGAATGTTGAGTATCTCAAAAATTCATATTACTTTTTCATATGATTAATACTAAAATTTAAAAAAATTTTTAAAATAAGTGTTAAGTATCTTAAATTATTGTCGATAATAATAATGAGTAAGTTAAAGTTTACTCCCCTAATAGCCCTTATGGGCTTTTTTTTTTGGAATTTATTATAAACATTATTGTTATTTTTTGTTATAGAGGATAAAATAGCTATAGCAGTATGGAGATACATGGACATATGAAATGAAGATGGGAAGGATAGGCTTATGGGAAATCTAATTTTAGTTACAGGTGGTGCGAGAAGCGGTAAAAGCACTTTTGCTGAAGAACTAGTCAAAAAAACCGGGCAAAAGGTTTTATATATAGCTACAGCAAATGATTTTGATGATGAAATGAAGCATCGTATCAAAAAACATAAGGAGCAGAGACCTTCAACGTGGGAAACCCTTGAGGCTTTCAGGGATTTTGATAATATACTTCATACGCATATGTCTGATAAGGATGTAGTTATGCTTGACTGTATAACCATAATGGTAGCAAACATTATGTATGAGGAATGCACTGACTGGAATAACATGACCATTTTAGAAATAGATAGTATAGAAGCGATGGTTAATAAGGAAATTGGTAATCTTATAGGCGTTATAAGAGAGGGCAATGTACCATTTGTATTAGTTACCAATGAGATTGGAATGGGAGTGGTACCCGAATTTCCATCAGGCCGTGTGTTCCGTGATTTGGCCGGAAGGGTTAATCAACAGCTTGCTAAAGCTGCAGATGAAGTGTATTTGTGTGTATCGGGAATACCGGTAAAAATAAAAGGATAATTATTAATAAGATACTTATTTTTCATATTTACAGGTGGGTGGATATTGTGATTGTGATCAAGAGATTGGTATTAATGATTCAATTTCTTACAACTATACCAATTAAAATTAGTTTAGATGTTTCAGAGGAAGATTATGGAGAGGCGCTAGCATTTGCTCCCATAATTGGACTTGTTATAGGCGGGATACTTGCTGTAACTTATTATTTTACAGAGTCTATATTTCCAGCCTCAATTAATTCAATTATTATTATAATAGAATATATCCTTTTGACGGGAGGACTGCATTTGGACGGGCTTGGAGATACATTTGACGGGCTTTTTTCCAACAGGCCAAAGGAAAGGATGCTTGAGATAATGAAAGACAGCAGGTTGGGAACAAATGCAGTGTTGGCAATTGTTAGTGTGCTTTTGTTATACTACGGATTTTTGTCACAGATACCACCTGAACATATGTCAGTGGTGTTGGTACTGTTTCCTGTAGCAGGCAGAACAGCAACTCTTATAGGTGCATCTGTTTCAAATTATGCAAGAAACAATGGCCTTGGAAAATCTTTTGTAGATTACTGCGGGTTGAAACAGCTGGCTTTAGGGCTGTTTTTTTCTATTATAATTTTTGGCATAGCCTACAGGTTTTATGGGATGGGCTTATGTATCTTATCCATTGCTACAGCACTTATTACTGTCAAGTTTTTGTCAGGTAAAATAGACGGTGTTACAGGAGATATTCTTGGTGCAATCTGTGAATTGAACCAGGTAGTGATTATTGCCTGTTTTTTTATTTTATTATAAACTTGGTTTAAGATATACCTGTAAGGGGTATGTTATGAATAGGAAGGCATAAAATATAACATACGTTTTATTTTATGTTTACATAGCTCATAAATAATGTTTTCTAGGAGGGTATACTATATGAAGACATTTCTTATAGGTATTGCTTTGACAGTGTTACTGGTTTTTACCGTATCATGTGGCTCCAGCAAGGTTGGGAGTGATAGTCAAATGGATAATAATACTGCAGCAAAAGGTGATAGCATGGAAAATATAACATACATGAATATAAGTCCCCAGGATGCTAAAAAAAGGCTTGATAGTGAAAAAAATATAGTGCTTCTTGATGTAAGGACTAAGGAGGAATATGAAGAAAAACATATTCCCGGCAGCTTCCTGATACCTGTAGACGTAATAGAAAAGGATGCAGGATCAAAACTCACAGACAAAAATGCAGATATATTTGTATACTGCAGAAGCGGCAGAAGAAGTGTAACCGCTTCAGAGGCACTTGTAAAAATGGGTTATAGGAATGTTTATAACCTGGGAGGAATAATTGACTGGCCTTATGAGACGGTAAAAGGCAGGTAATGAATAAATATTAGAAAATTATATAAACACATCGTCCATATTAATGCTACTTTAATTTGGTCGGTGTGTTTTTGTTCTGCATGTGAGGTGTTGTATATGGCTTTAATGTTTATCCAGCATTGATAATTGCTAAATTTGTGATTGAAAGTTCGTACTTTTTGTGCGAGAATTAAATAGGTTGTTATTGTTACTATCTATAGGCATATTGGAGGTATTTATGAACTCTACATTAAACATAAAAACGGACATGCAGACTCAGCTTATTGACATCACCAGTCAGGTTCAAAAGGTTGTCAGTGAAAGTGGAGTTAAGGAAGGTATATGTGTTATATTTATACCTCATACTACTGCAGCAGTTACTATAAATGAAAATGCTGACGAAGATGTAAAGACCGATATTCTGAAAGAAATAAACAAGGTCATACCTTTTAATGATGGTTACAGGCACATGGAAGGTAATTCAGCTGCACACATTAAGGCAAGTTTGTTTGGATTTTCAGATCAAATCATTATACAAAATGGGAAGCTGCTTCTGGGGACCTGGCAGGGAGTGTATTTTTGTGAATTTGACGGACCAAGAAGCAGAAAGGCTTACATAAAGATTATCGCAGACAGATAATCACCATATAAAATTAGGTTAAAGGTAAAGGTAATTAAAATGATAAAAACTGCATTGGAAAAGGTCAAAAAACTTTTTCTTTCTAAGGAGTTTATCGTATTCCTTATTATTGGAGGAATGTCGGCGACTCTCAATTTTTTCACAGGTTTTCTATTTAGACAAGCTTTTCCGGGTAAGTACTTTTATACTATAAGCATTTGGGTTGGATTCACGGCAGGGAGTATATCAAGCTTTATACTAAACAGGCTTATTACATTTAAAGCATTTGATGAAAAGATTTACAGCCAGATTGTTAAATTTGCTGTGATTTTAGTTTTTTCAGTAGCAATAGCATCTGGAATAGCCAATATTCTTATGATTACATACTATAGTCTGAATATTAGCTTTATTACCGACAAACAGGCAGAGACATTAACAAGACTTGCATCAATAGGATTGACTACGTTTTTTAACTATCCTGCCATAAAGTTTTTCTCTTTTAGAAAAATTAATTTCAAAAAAGATAAAGCATGACTAAGTAAATATCAAGAACTTTTAATAAATGATGTTATTAGGGGGATTTTGGGGTATGGATGAGAATGCTAAAATCGGTTTGGAAAACCACCCGAAAAAGAAAACTATTAATGATATACCCGATATGAACGGTGTAAAGGGAAAGGCAAAGAAAGGGCTTATATTTGTATTACTATGGATAGCAGCAGCTGTAATGGCATTTAATTTTTCCCATGTAACTGATATAGATACATTTTTTCATCTGTCTGTAGGAAGAGATATTATGGAAAACGGGTTTACAACCGTTGATCCCTTTTCAATGCATAAATTGAATTTTTCATCACAGCAATGGCTGTCGGATGTTGTATTCTTTCTAATATATAAATTTTTTGGTTTTACCGGTCTATATGTTTTTCAGATTTTAGTTGCAGCTTTAATAATATTTGTTGTTTATAAAATAAATTGTCTTGTCAGCGATAATAAAAGGTATTTATCCCTTTTCCTTGCTATAGCATCGGTATGGCTATTTCAAAATACATTTATAAGAATCAGGCCGCAAATTTTTACCATATTATTGTTTGCACTGGAGATATATATACTTGAGACTTATTTAAGGAAGCGTAACTTTAAAGCACTGCTATTTTTACCGGTTTTGTGTGTGCTTCTTGCCAATTTCCATATAGGTGCATTTCCAATGTTTTTTGTACTGATGCTACCATACTTGGCGGACTCATTGGTGAAAGCGGATTTTTTCAAGATCCGTTTAGGATATTTTAAGAAAGATGGAAGCAAGCTTTTTAAAACCCTGTTGATGTTTTTTATACCATTGATTCCGTTATGTATTTTTAACCCATATGGTGTAAAGAAAATACTCTATTTTACTTCCATGTTCAATTCCGAAATTACTAAAAATATAGTTGAATGGAAATCACCGAACTTTGGCTCCAATTTAGGTGCTATAATAAGCCTGAGCCTTATAATAGTTACCGTTATTGTTATTATACAGTTTGCTCTTACTGAAAAGAGATTTACAGTAAAATCAATACTTATGTTTTTAGGACTTACAATAATGACATTGTACGCTGTTAGGTTTTACACATACTATATGACTTTTGTTGGATTGATATTGTTGGAGAAGTTAGGAACTGATTTTGGTAAAGAGTCAAAAAGGATTAAGGCAAAAAAAGCAGCTGAGGAAAATACTTTTGGAGAAAAGACTGCAAGGGTTCTGGAATCCAAGCCTGCCGCAGGAGTTTTGGTGCTTATTATTATTGCCGGCATTACTATAAAAACCGTCTTAGGCATGTGGCAAACAACATTATTTCAGCTTTATCCTGTAAAAGCAGCTGAATATATAAAAAATAACCTTGATTATAAGAATATCCGGTTGTTTAATGATTATGACGATGGCGGATTTCTTATGTTTAATGGTATAAAGGTTTTTATTGATTCAAGAGCGGACCTTTATACATCCCAATTCAACTCTGGGTGCACAGTGCTCAAGGACTATGATGAGATAATGGTAAATCCTGAGAATTATGAGGAAATATTTAAAAAGTATGACTTCCAATATATACTGGTTAACCCTTCTTTAAATTATGATTTATATCAGTACCTTAGAAAAGACATTAATTATAGGATTGTCACAGATGATGAGTATTATATATTATACAAAAGAAGCTAAGGTATGATTGAAACTATTCAGAAGCCTTCCTGTAAAAGGGCAGGCTTTTTTTTATGTCTAGGAAATTATAATAATTTTTTACTTCTTATATTCAGCTCTTACTCCTATTGTCAAAAGGGTTCATTCCCTTACTTGAAAAAATACAAATAAAATTGAGGAGAAACTGTTAAGTTATTAAAAAGCTTTGACGATATTAAGCGTGTCACTATTAATTATCAAAATGTTAGTGGATTTCCTATAAAAGGAAATAAATAAGAAATACACAGTAAAAGCTCAAAAGTGGGAGTAATTGTATTTAGCATTGCATTAAAAATAATAAAAATTTATGATGCTATGAAAGGGGTAATAATGTTATGAGTATTAGTAGAAGGGTTTTAAGTGTGTTGGTTGCTGTGTGTATAATTTTAACACTAGCTCCAGTCAGCAGTGCGGTAGGTGAGGATTCGCTGCAAAAGGTATTCAGAAGTATAATGAATGCAGATGATGCTCAAAAGAACCAGTTTAGCGGCATTCTACAAAAAATTTATGATGGATCAATTCGTGTTGTATCCGATAGTTTAGTTGATGAAGCATATGCTATCAATTGCTTAAAAGTAATGGAAAAAAGCGGGGTTAAAGAGGCACTACAAACATTTGCAAATATTAGCGATACAAAAAAACCAGCAGTTATAAGTATGGTTACTGCACAACTAACAGCTATAGAACCTAGTGGATTTCCAACAATCAGAACAGCAGTTAATATGATGTTGGCAAATGACATGAATGACGACGATGGCTTGTATGTTATGATCAATGCAATAAAAATGGCCCAGATTGGTGTTGACTCACCTATATGCAGAAATGATGCAATTAATCCATATAAGATTGATTTGGTTTATGATGCACAAAACAGTACAATGAATGAATTGGCAACAGATGTAATAAATCAAGCAAATTTTCTATTAAATTTAATAACAGGAGAGGATGTACCTTCTCCATCAAATGATCCTAATGCATTCGGTACTTTGCTGAACTACTTGGAGGAATTTATAAATAAAAATACTAACGATGAAATATATAACTTTAAAAAATACATTGTTAGCAATGGAATAGATTTCCAAAGTACGCCATATGCATCACCAACACCAACATCCGGTAATTCATCAGGTGGTGGTGGTGTTCCAGCTGCATCTTCAACACCAACAGTAGCAGCAACTCCAACAGCAGTAGCAGCAACACCAACAACAGTAGCAGCAACTCCAACAGCAGTAGCAGCAACACCAACAGTTAATGCTTCAACTTCCGTAACACCCACGGCAACCAAAATAGCAGAACCTACTGTTGAAGCAAGACCTACACCGCCTCCGGCAGATAAAGTAATTAACAGTCAATTAGTAGAACTGGACACTACAATTAAACAGGATAGCATAGGAGTCCAACAGGCAGATAAAATTGTAAGTGCTCTAAATACTATACAGACTAATATTTCAAATAAAGATGCAAATACAACTACTGGCAATCTAGCGGCGGCTGCAGCTGCAATAAACAATGTAGTTGACATTACACAAAAAGTAGCTGATGCGGCTTCAAAAACAGAAATAATTAAAGCTGCTACAAATACATATGCTGAAATTGCCGAAGCTGCTAAAAGTGTTACAGGAGAATCCAATGCTGTTACTGCCGTAAACTCATTAAGCAGTTTGATAAATAATGCAGGTAGTTTACTTTCAGCAGCTGATAGTAAACAAAAAGCAGAGGTTGCTCAAAAAGTATCAGATGTTTTATCTTCAATTTCAGTAGTTGCTGGAAAAGCAAAAACAGAAACCTCAACGTTGCAGATCATTGATTCAGTAATTAAGTCTGTTGATAATATTGACAGTGTAGCAAAAGCTGCTGGAAGTACTGAATTGAAAACTGACATCCAGAACAAAACAGCAGATGTTCTGTCAAGTACAGCAAATATGCTCAAGAATGTAAAATCAGAGGATAATGCAATTACTGCTGCTATGCAGGTAGCTGCATTAGTTGATAGAACCGCAGATGTATTAGCTTCAGCTGAAACCAAGAATGTTGCTCAAAAATTAGCTAAATCGGTTAAGGAAGTTGTTGCTGGAACTGTTGATCTGGTATCAAACATAACTACACCTGAAAAAGCTATAGATATGGTAAGCAGTATTGCAAAAGCAGTTGTAAAGGTGACAGAAGGTGCCGATATGGCAGGGAGCGAATCACGTAAAGTAACCGACCAGTTGGTTAAGGTTGCTGAAAAAGTTGTAGAAAAAGTTTCCAAGGAGCAAGTTGTAGCAAATGTGAAAGGAAATAAAGCAATTGCACAAGTTACAGAGGAAAAAGCAAAAGCAATCATTGAAAAGGCTCAGAAAGCTGCAGAAGTTGCTGAAGATTTAAAGAAAGAAATGAAAGACAGCGGTATTAATAAAACAGTAGAGAAAAAAGTGACAATTGATGTACCTGTAAAAGAGGGAATAAATAATGTACAAGCTGAATTACCTGCATTACTTCTTACCAGTGTAAAATCAAAGGGTATAGAAAAGGTGGAAATAGCAACAGGGGTAGCTAAATTGGCTGTTGAGCCGAATTTCATGAAAGAGACTTCTGCAAAATCCGTTGCACTCGAAGCAAGTAAGACACTAGAAGGAAATAATACAGTAATTAACTTAACTGCAACAATGACAGATACAAATGGGAAACAAAAACAGCTAAGCCAGTTTCAGAATAAAATCAGGGTAGAAGTTCCTTATACACTTAAAGCAGGAGAAAATGCAGATAAGATTACAGTTATGTATATTGGAGTAAATGGAAAAGAAACAAATATGTCAGGAAAATTTGACAGTGAGTTAAAAACCGTAACTTTCTTAACAGATCACTTTAGTAAATATGTAATCAAAAGTAATGTTGTTAAATTTAAAGATGTACCTGCTGATCATTGGGCTAAGGACAATATAGAAGGATTAGCTGCAAAGGGTATTGTGGAAGGAAGAAATTCACAGGATGTATTTATGCCAAATGCCAATATAACTAGAGCGGAGTTTGCTAAGTATATGTCTATAGCATTGAATATGGTAGACCCTACAGCTGTTGCGAACTTTAAGGATGTTCCTAAAAACAGCAGTTACTATACATATATAGCATCTGCTGTTAAGTCGGGTATTATAATGGGTAGGCCGGATGGTACGTTTGCCCCGAATGAAACAATAAGCAGGCAGGATATTACTGTTATTATGGCAAGAGCATTAAAAGAAACTGAAGTATCCAATGCTGGTAAGCTTGTAGGTTTTAATGATAAGTCATCAATTGCAGATTATGCGGTTAAGCCTATTGCACTTTGTGTAAAATATGGTTTAATATCAGGCAAACCAGGAAATATAGTAGATCCAAATGGTAAGATGACTAGAGCAGAGGCTGCTGCAGTTATCTATAGATTGTACAATAATAACTAATAGTTTCAAAGATGGGCAGATGCAAATCTGCCCGTCTTTAAACTCACTAATCTAGAATTACCTCATGGGGAAGAGAATATTTAGGGGATGGTGCAACTATGAAAAAAGTATTTTTTATTTGTGCGGCAGTTATTTTAATCATTTTAATATCCTCATGTGTATTTTTGTATAATTTAAGTAATAAGGTAATTGATATGGGCATTGAAGCAGCTATTGAAGAAGAGCTTAATAAAGGAACGTATGAGTTGATTAACGATGATGAAATTCAAGTGCAATTAAATAAAAATAGTAGTAAGGAAGAAAATAACAAAAATTCTTCAGATGAGCAAAAGGAGGATGACAGCAAAAGTAAATATGGGCATCCTCTGAATAATTCAACTCAATCTGGTAAAAACGGTAATAATGCATCAAGTAAAAATGCAAGTCCAAAAACAGGGGATACAAATGATACCAAGCAACAAACAACCAAAGCACAAGTGATATCTGTTAAAAAATTAAAAGAAATAAAGAATAGTGTTACTTTTTCAGATAGAATGAAGGTCAGCTTGATGCTTATAAGTAAATTAGAAATTAATGATATAAATGAATTAAAAGGGATGATTACGAGTGGTATAACAGAAGAAGAAAAACAAAGGGCAAAGAATATTGTTTATTCACGCTTGACCGAGAAAGAAGTAAATGAGATTAAGGAAATTTATAAAAGATATATGAAATAATATATCAAATGGGGGAAGAAAATGGACATAAATAATTCAAAAGATAAAATTGAATTGATTTTAAAGACTGAGCAAAAGGATGATGGGGAAATATCTTTAAGGGATATAATTAATACCATTCTAAAAGGTAAGTGGATAATTGTGGTAGCTGTTATTCTAATACCTTCAGTTGTCTTTGGGTACTTAAAATTTACTGCTCCAATTGTTGCTAAGACAATTATATCATTTAATTTTGAAGGTATAGAAAAAGGAGTGGACCCTAATGGAAAGAATTTTGATGTTAGTATAATCAAGTCACCTTCTATTATAAATGAAGTTATTAAAAAAATTGGATTAGATAAAAAAGGTATAAATATCGGAAACATAGTGCCAAACATAGATATACAGCCTATTATTCCAGGTGATATTTCTGAAAAAATAAAAAAAATTCAACAAGCAAAAAGTGAAAATATTAAGGATCAACAAGATTTTGTCTATTACCCGAATACATATATTGTTAGTTTCAACGTTAGTAAAAACTCAAAAATAAGCGTAAGCACAGCTAAAAGTATACTGGATGAGGTTATACATGAATACGCAAATTATTTCTTTCAAACATACACAGACAGAAATGCAATTGCGAATTCTATCGGAAAAATAAAATATGATGAATATGATTATCCCGAAATAACAGCGGTTATGCATAACCAGATTAATATACTTGAAAACTATCTCACAGCAAAGTTAAAACAAAGGAATGGGGATATTTTCAGAAGTACAAAACATGGCGTATCATTTTCGGATATTATCGGTACCATTGATGTTATAGACAAAACAGATATAGGTAGATTGGATGCAATCATCGGGGCATATAACCTTACAAAAGACAAGGATAACCTTATAAAACTTTATGAATATCGAATTAAGCAAAATGAGCTTCTGAAGAATAAAAAGGATGATGAAGCCAAAATTGTATCTGATATGTTGGGAAAATACCAGAAGGATAAAAATTTGGTGATGCTCCCTGGTTCGGCAGATATGAATAGTGAAACAGGAATGTTTGAATTTAACAAAACAGATGATTATTATAACCAGCTTGCCGAAAGGTATACTAATTCCGGCGTAGAATCTAAAAATGCTCAACACGATATTGAGTATTACCAAAAGGAAATAGAAAAATTTAAAAGTGACAGTGTTACACAATCTCAAAAGGTTATCGCAGAGAAACAGGTAATAAAAATGATTCCGGATGTTGCGGATAAATTAAAAAATTGGGTTGATATTACAAATGATACAGTTGATGAATACTATAATAAATATTTTATATTTGATGCAATAAAAGTGATTACAACTGCACAAAATGTTAGTTTTTCATATAAATTTCAATTGTTAATTGCTTTTGCAGCAGCTTTAATCTTGAGTTTAGTGGTAGTCTTTTTTATGGAGTATTGGAAAAGAAACTATAGTAAGGATAATATAGTAGAGACGGAGTAAAATAGCAAAATAGTATAGTTATTATTTAGGAGCAGATAAATTAAATGAGATATCTTGTAGCTAATATTATAATTGTTTTTTCAGGTTTTTATATAACTAAATTGGCCTTAAGTCCTATATATTTTGCTTTTTGTGCTGCAATTTTTATTTCTGTGTTTATATTTATATTAATTGGTAAGTTTCCTAAAAATTCAATTATTAGCTTATCATTTGCATACATAATATATTTATTTATAAGCCAAGCACTTGTTGGTGGAGAATTTAATGTAATTCTTAATGTGATTATTTCAATACTGTATTTGATTTTAACTATTATCGTTTGTTATTGCATGGATGTATCCAAAATGTATATAATTATTAGCCGATTTTTCATATGTTCTATACTGTTACTGATGGTAGAAGCTTTTTGGAGAATCACTCATCCAGTATTCAATTACAGTGAAAAAGCAATGAATAATGAAGACTTAAAATTTTATGCATATAAATTTAATAGCATAATGTATCAGGATTCAAATTTCGTTGGAATATTTATTGTAACCATGTTTTTTTTTCTTTTATATATTGACCATAAAACAGGAAAAAGGTCTTTTAAAACACTTTTTTTACTATTAGTATTATGCTTTTTAACAGCTTCAAGAGCTTCAATAGTTGCATTACTGGTATTCTGGGTTATATTCAGGTTTAATTTAATCATCAGAAGTATGAGAAAGGGACAAAGGATATATATGTATCTTGTATCCATAAATATATTAGCACTAGCTGCATTGTTAGTATTTACGCTTTTTGCAAAAGATGGAAGTTTTGTTTCGAAATTTTATATTATCGAGAAAACTTTTGACTTTTACAAAAATGCCAGTGTTACCAATATTCTATTTGGAGTAGGATTTGGCAATACGGTTCAGTATTTTGGTATAGGTGCTCATAACTTTATTATTGCATTTTTAATTGAGTCAGGAGTTGTTGGATTACTGTTCTTAAGTATTTTTTGGATACAAATATTAAGAAAGTCCAGTTTTGAAGCCTTAGTTGTAATGGTACCTTTTCTTATAAATGGAATGTCACTTGCTGGTCATGCTGTATCTTACCTTTATGTGATGTATGGTTTAATTTATATTATTTCGAGTAGGCCTCAGAATGGATTTGTATTAATATCAAAGTTCTTAAGACAAAGAAGAATTTCAAAGAATTTATCGGTAAAATCAGTTAGTAACTTTTAATAACTCACTAAGAGGTGGTTATATATGTTTAGGCAGTACGAAAGTTTTACTTTTTTTCCTGCCCAGCAGTGGTCTCATACATGGGAAAGACAGCATGAACTGATCTATAGGTTTGCAAAAGAAATTGATAGAGAAATCAATATTTTTTCTCCATTGGGTCTTGTTAGCTATAATTTTTTCTCAAAAGAGTTTTTTAACAAAGTATTGGAACGACACAAAAAAAAGGTATCTACAAATAATAGGAATGCAGTGCATCCAAATATGAAGTTTATTGATTCCCTGTATATACATAGATTTGACCTTATTTCTTCTGTTATGAATTATAAATTGTTAAAACGAAAAATTAAGCTTTCAGATAATAACTTTTTTTGGTCAACATATATAAATCCAACAATATATAGATTTTTTAAGAAATCAAAATTTAAAATTATAGATTTGGCAGAGAGACGTCAGAGCAATATGAAGATTAGCAGTCAAATGCGTCAGTTGGAAAAACAGGCAGTTTCTGAAGCCGATGTTGTAATTGTAGACAATATGGCAACTTATGATGATTATAAAACTTCAGCTAAGAAAATTTTCTATATTCCACAGGGCTATGACCACAATTTGATTAAAGCTAAAGAAGATAAATCAAGTAATGTCCCCACAAAAATTGGTTATATAGGTAATTTACATTATTGTATAGATTATGACTACTTGTTTAAATTGATAGAAATTAATCAACATTTGGAATTTGTGATAGTTGGTGGAATTGTAGATAAGACGGCAGAAAAGTTATTCAACTATTCCAATGTTCAAATGATAGGACAGGTGCCTAAAAGTGAATTACCAAAATACCTCAAACAAATCGATTATGGGCTTATACCATATAAAATTAACGAGTTCACCAAAGGTGTAAACCCCACAAAACTTTTTGAATATTTAGGTGCTGGTGTACCAGTGATTTCCACGCCAATTCCCGAGGTAAAACGATATAAAAACGATAAATTTATTTTTATAGAATCTGAAGCTAAGTTAATAGATTATAAATTGAATTTTGAAAATATTGATCAGTTACTTGCGGGGAACACCTGGGATAAACGTTTTAACCTATATCTCAAGCATATTGGAGAGATTGTTGGGTAATTTTACCCCCCCCACATAAAGTAAATAAAAGGGAGTGAGTATTATAGAGCCTGTTCGAGTTTTGCATGTTGTTGGAAAAATGAATCGTGGTGGGATGGAAACGATGATTATGAACTATTATCGTAATATAGACAGATCCAAGGTGCAATTTGATTTTCTGGTGCATTACAACGAACCTGGGGCTTATGACGAAGAAATAATACGTCTTGGGGGCAAGATTTTTATTATGCCGAAAACGGTTCCCCATAACTATTTTATTTATAGAAAATCATTAGAACATTTTTTTAAAGAGCATTCTGAGTACAAGATTGTTCACGGGCATCTAACTTCAACAGCATTTATGTATTTAAAAATTGCAAAAAAATATGGTGTGAAGTGTTGTATAGCACATGCTCATAATACTAATGTTCCTCGAAATATAAAAGGATTTATAGAGAAAGAATCAAAGAAATTAATGCTCAAGTATACCGATAGGCTTTTTTCGTGTTCAGATGCTGCTGCAAAATTTTATTTTGGCGAAAAGATCATAAACACAAGAGGTTACAATGTATTGAATAATGCTATTGATTCATCTGAATTTATTTATAATGAAAAAGACAGAGAGATGATCAGACAGGTTTTGGAGTTGGAAGGGAAATTTGTAATTGGTCACATTGGACGATTTGAAACTCAAAAAAACCATAAATATTTACTTAATATCTTTAGAAAGATAGTAAACCGAAAGAGTAACTCAGTATTATTGCTTATTGGTAAAGGGCCTTTAGAGGAAGAAGTAAAACAAAAGGTGCACGAGATGAAATTAGATAAAAATGTAATATTTATGGGTGTGCGATCGGACATCCCTTTACTTCTTCAAGGGATGGATGTATTTGTTCTACCGTCACTCTATGAAGGTCTTGGTATAGTATTAATAGAAGCACAGGCTGCAGGATTAAAATGTTTTGCTTCTAGTAGTATACCTTCTGAAGCCAAAATTACTGATTTGGTCACTTTTATTTCGCTGGAGAATTCCACAGAATATTGGGCAGACGAGATATTAAAATATTATAACGGGTATAACAGAAAGAATTGCCAAAAAGAAATAGAAGAAAGCGGTTATGAAATTAAGTCAGAAGTAAGTAATCTAGAGGAATTTTATATCAAAGCGTAGAGGTTTAGTGAATTGATAGTTTGTCTTTAAAGATAAAAAAGGTGGGAAGACTATGAAGGATAATACATTTTCGGTACTTATATCAATTTACTATAAGGAAAACCCGGATTTTTTGAAACAGTCACTAAACAGCGTTTTTGAACAAACCTTGAGGCCAAGTGAAGTAGTATTAGTAAAGGATGGAGAACTTACAAACGAACTTGAGGAAGTAATCAGTCAATTTTCAAGCCGATATCCACACATATTTAGAATTATAGCGTTAGAAAAGAATGTAGGTTTAGGGGAGGCTTTAAGAATCGGTTTACTACATTGTACATATGAAATAGTTGCACGTATGGATTCAGATGATGTTTGCTTGCCTCTTCGGTTTGAAAAGCAGATGAGCGTTTTGCAGAAAGATACTTCAATTGATATTACAGGGTCATTTATTGCAGAATTTGAAAATAGGATTGATGAAATAACGTCTATTAGAAAAGTTCCTTGCGAATTTGGTGATATAGCAACTAAAGCAAGATATAGAAATCCCTTTAATCACCAAACTGTAATGTTCAGGAAAAGTGCTGTTATAATAGCAGGAAATTACAAGAGTTTTTTATGGTACGAGGATTATTATTTATGGGTTAGAATGCTTATTCAAAATCATAAAGCTGTTAATATTCCTGAGGTTTTGGTTTATGTAAGGACTGGTACATCAATGTTTAAAAGAAGGGGAGGCTTTAATGTATTTATAAATGAGGTAAGATTTCAAAAAGAATTATTAAAGCTCAATTTTATTTCAGTTTTAGAACTCACGTACAATATCGTAACACGTGGTTTGGTAAGATTACTTCCGGTAAGCTTGAGAAAATTGGTATACAGTCTTTTTTTAAGGGAAAAACGAAATCTTAATGATCAGGTTAATGCAGTAAATACAAATAACTGATAAAAAATCTACAAATACAGAATTAATATACCATTGGAGGTGATACGATGAGAAGAAGCATGAAGAGGGACAGCAGAATTTTTTCTTCAGTGCAGGCTTTTATCGATGTTACACTTGTTTGTTTGGGATTCAATCTGGCGTATATTGTGTATAACTACTTTTTTGGGATTGAGTTTATAAATATCAAACCTTATTTTGAAGTAATACCTCTGGTTGCTTTGGCTTCCTTTATTTTCTTTAGTGTTTATGGTGTGTTCAAGTGTGGAGAAAAACCTTTTATAGACACAATCTTTTCAGTAGTTCTGTCTGCCTTTTTTGTAGATCTATCATCTGTGGCTATGATTTTTTTTGTAAAGGGATTTAATGTACCGAGAATTACTTTTGTAATTGCATTTATATTTCAAATTGTTTTACTACTTATATGGAAGATGGTGGTTTTTAAGACATTTCCTATATTTAATAAACCTAAGGATGTAGCTATTATTGGAGTTGGGGAAGAAACTCTTGCAGTGGCTATAAAGGCTTTGGAAAAGGGATTGAGCAGGCTTAAAGTGAAATGCCTCATAAATATTGAAAAAGATTTTTGCAACGATGAAATACAAAATGTTGATGCAGTAATTATAAGCCCAGAACTAAGCAATATCCAAAAGGAAGAGATCCTCACAAAATGTATGGCTTTAAACAAAAATGTCTATATAATTCCTGAACTTTTTGAAATTGCTATGTTTAATGCCCGGCTTACTCAATTTGATGATTTACCGGTATTTTGCGTAGATAAACTGGGGCTATCAGTTGAACAGCAGCTAATAAAACGTATTACTGACATTATTATTTCTTTAATCTGTATTATTATATCTTTACCAATAATGCTTCTAACATATATTATTATAAAATTATATGATGGTGGACCTGTGATTTTTTCACAGGAAAGGACTACTCGTTGGAACAAGGAATTCAATTTGTATAAATTTCGTACAATGGTAATTAATGCAGAACAAATGACAGGCCCTGTACTTGCGTCGGAAAGAGACCCAAGAATCACACCTATTGGGGCTTTCCTTAGGGCCACAAGGATAGATGAACTTCCTCAATTTTTTAATGTATTAAAAGGAGAAATGAGTATTGTTGGACCAAGGCCCGAACGTAAATTCTTTATTGACCAGTTTACAAAAGATATTCCAAACTTTGAATACCGACTGGCTGTTAAAGCAGGTATAACCGGATTAGCTCAGGTTATGGGCAAATATACTACAACTCCGCGGGATAAACTGAGGTTTGATCTGTTATATATTAAAAATTATTCTATCTTAATGGATTTGAAGATATTTTTCCAGACAATAAAAATTATGTTTATGAAAGCAGCGTCAAAAGGTTTCTCAGAGGACAAGCTCAATAATTATACATTAAAGGAACTTAATATTTCAAACTTGAAAAATTATTCGGCTTTTGAATCTATGATAAAATAACTAGTTATTTTAAAAATGGTAGATTTTTAAAGCTTTTCCATGAAGAGTTTATTCAGTGGAATAACTTTAGATTCAAACTGATGTTTACCTATTTTGTTATGCTTTTTAGATACATTTCGCACAAAAATGTATACAATAAATTCATCAAGTATAAAGAGGTGTTCAAATGGATGTAGGAATGGTTTCGGTTATTGTACCAGTATATAACGTTGAAAAATATATTGAAAACTGCATAAATAGTTTAATAAAGCAAACATATAAGAATATCGAAATTATACTAGTTGATGATGGTTCTACGGATAAAAGCGGAAGTATTTGTGACAACTTTTGTGCAATAGATAATCGTATTAAGGTTATACATACACAAAATAAAGGGGTGTCTGCTGCAAGGAACAAAGGGATTGAAGTATCAACAGGTTGCTTTATTCAGTTTGTAGACTCAGACGATACCATCGATGAAAATATGACCAAAAGGTTAGTACAATTAATGGGAAAAAATATTGACTTGGTTATTTGCGGATATAGAATTAAGCAAATACGAGGCAAAAATAGATTTCTTTCAAAAGAAATCCAACCAATTTTTTGGGGACAATTTACCAAGGATGATTTTGTAAATAATTTTGGTAAGTTTTTAAATAACTTAATTGTTAACTCGCCTGTAAATAAATTATATTCCGCCAGTTTAATAAAAGGTTATAGATTAAGTTTTCCCGAGAATATAAGCATAGGCGAAGATTTGATATTCAATCTCGAAGTGATTAATAAATCTTCGAGGATATATATAACTAAAGAAGTTTATTACAATTACATCAATCATAATCAAAGTTCATTAATGCTAAACTATAAAAAGGATTTTTTTAGTATTCAACAAATATTATTTTCTAAACTTTATCAGTTTTTGCATGAGAATGATAAAATGTCAATGGAAAATGAGGTTAATATAAGATTCTACTATATTAGGAGTATTTTTTGCTGTTTAAATAACCTATTTCATAACAATAGTAAACTTTCGTTCAGAAATAAAGTAATCCAAATCAAAGAGATAATCACAGATAATCAGGTTCAGAATAGTCTTAGATTTAAACCTAAGTTAGGAATTCAATATAAAATTATTATCACCTTGATTTATCTAAAACAGTATCTGTCAATTTATTTATTCTTTACTTTTAAAAGTCACGTTAAGAAATTAGTGGAAAGGCTTACGTAATAATTAAAAGCTATATATGTAAATGCGCATTTATTTGTTTGTCCAAATCTGCTAGGTATATGACTTGACAGTATGTGCACCATATTATATCATTGAAAAAAGGAATTATTACAAATGGCAAATATAATAACCATGGATATAGACTTTAAAATAGTGCGAATTGAAATATATGATTGTTGATTAATGCAGGGACTGAAATTATATAGAAGTTAGCCAAAAAGTGGAATTTTGCAATATCAAGTTGTTATTTTGTTATCAAACTTTAAATAGAAATAATTTCTTCCATTCAAAGTTATCAAAGACATTTTATGAGTTATGGAAGGTTTTTGATGTTATTTATGCAAGTCATATGTCCGATAAGAATAAATATAAAATGGACAAAGTTCTTAAAAGAAACTTATTTAGCAGGGGTTTATAAGTCATATTAAATATACTTTCTATAAATTATTTGTGTGATTATTCAAAATAGAGAATGGTGATAAAATGAATAATTTAGTTAGTGTCATTATACCAGTATACAAGGTAGAAGAGTATCTAAATAGATGTGTTAAATCCGTTCTGGCACAAACTTACAGGAATCTGGAAGTCATATTGGTCAATGACGGTTCACCAGACTGTTGTGGTGAAATGTGCGACGGATTTGCCAAAATAGACAGAAGAGTCAGAGTAATCCATAAGAAAAATGGTGGTCTTTCGGATGCAAGGAATGCAGGAGTTGAAATTGCTTCAGGAGAGTATTTAACATTCCTTGATAGTGATGACTGGGTTCATGAAGAGTATATTGAAAAGTTATACAATCTACTTATTTCCACAGAATCAGACATAGCTGCATGTAATTTCATTCGTACATCAAGGGAGGACATTTCTCTAAATACATCAAACATAGAGATACATGAGTTTTCAAATATTGAGGCATTGGAACAATTGACAGGAAAATTTTACGTTCCATTAGTTGTAGCGTGGGGAAAGATCTATCATAAGGATTTGTTTAGGACAATCAGATATCCTGTTGGTAAAGTTCATGAGGATGAGTATATTGCTCATCATTTATTATTTAAGGCAAAAAAGGTTGTTTTTACTACGGAACAAATGTTATATTACTGGCAACGAAAAGATAGTATCACGGGAGTTGGGTTTAATGTTAGTAACAGAATTTATGCAACCCATGCTATTATTGAAAGAGCAGCTTTCTTAAATGAAGTTGGATTAACTAAATTGAGGAATAAAACATATAAAACTGCTATATACATCTATTTGCAGATTGTTAAATATAAAAAAATGAATAATGAATTAAAGAATGATCAAGACTTATTGAGCCAGTTTAAAATTTTGAACTTAAAACTTCGAGAAGGAAATTATAACTCTAATTTAAAAATTCGGTATAAGTTATGCTGTATTATGCCTGATGTAATGAATATTGCTTTTAAAATGTACTATAAGGCGATAAAGTTAATAAAGGGAAACGTGGAAAAACGAAGTGTTTAACATAAATCTTAGTAGTTAATATTGTTTATAGCAAGCGTCATAAAGTTGGGTAAATTAAGATGATACCTAGATTACAATAGTAAATTTACTGTGGTTTTTACGTGTTTATTCAGTAATTGCAAGCAGACTAAAAATGCAATTTTTATTAATGTCTCTTTATTTATTAAAAGCATTATTCCAATTTCAAAGGATTAAATATTGATGTCATTTATAATAGTTCTAAAATATATTTTATGGACAGACTAAATTAAAATATCAATTGCGTATTTAATGAAACAAATATTTTTATAATGAGTTAAAATGCAAAAGGGGCACATAATTAATGAACAATAAAAAGAGATTAATGATTAATTTAATAGCGAGTTTCATAGCATTTACAGTGCAAATGGGAATAAGCTTTTTGTTAACACCATATATTGTTCGAAGATTGGGAAGTGAAGCATTTGGATTTATTAGTTTGGCTAATGATTTTGTGAATTACGCATCATTAATGACACTTGCATTAAATGCAATGGCAAGTAGATTTATTGCTATAAACTTATTCAGAGATGATAAAAAATCAGCAAATGAATATTACAATTCAACTTTCTTTGCAAATATATTCTTAGTATCACTACTTTTAAGCGTAGCAATAATTTTGACTGTTTACCTGGAAAGAATAGTTGAAATCCCTGCTAATTTAGTTAGCGAAGTAAAATTGACTTTTGCAATAGTCTTTATAAATTTTGGGATAAGTATATTTACATCAATGTACACAATAGGGTTTTTTATAAGAAATAGATTGGATAAAAGCTCTGTAATAGCTATAAAGTCTACATTATTAAAAGCAGTAGTTATAATTTTTTTGTATTTATGCTTTAAACCAAAAATTATTTTTGCAGTTTTAGCTGTTTTGTTAGCATCTATATATTCTCTAATAAAAAATATAGAGTTTCAAAATAAGAATCTACCTGAAGTAGTTTTAGACAAAAAATACTTTAAGATATCAAAAATAAAAGAATTATTGGCAGTTGGAATTTGGAATGTTATTACAAAGTTAAGTCAGATATTGACCTCAGGTTTGGATTTGTTGATGTCCAATGTGTTAATTGGAGCAACTCAAATGGGAGTATTATCTATAGCTAAAACAGTTCCAAATGTAATAATTTTGTTAAATTCAACACTTGCTAATATTTTTAACCCTGATCTTACAAAATTATATGCATTAAAACAAAAACAAGAATTAGTAGGGCAAATAAAAATATCTATGAAATTTATTTCTATGACTACTGCGATTAGTAATGCTACACTTATTGCTTTTGGATATGAATTTTTTTCATTGTGGGTTCCAACTCAGGATGCAGGGTTAATTCAGGTTTTATCAATATTAACTGTTGTTAACAGTTGCATAACTGGCCCACTACAACCGATATATTCAATAATAACAATAGCTAATAGAGTAAAGACAAGTTCTAAAGTTATGTTAGTGTATGGTGTAGTAAATTGTTTAATTACATTATTTGCTGTTAAGTATACGTCTTTAGGGTTATATGCTATAGCTGGTGTTAGCTTAATAGGTTCATTAGTTGTATCGATATTTTTTTATTTGCCATTTGGAGCAAAATGTTTGGAATTGGAATGGTATGCGTTTTTCCCGGATATCGGTAGAAGCATAATTGCTTTTTTAGTTATTATTATAAGTGGTGTTTTATTTAATTCTTTGGTAAATATTACTTCTTGGATGCAGCTGGTATTTTATGGTTGTACTTCTGCAGGAATTGGTAGTTTAATTAATATTTTTGTTGTTTTAGATAAAAAGGAAAGAGTGTTTTTCAAAAATATAGTTATAAATAAATTAAAGGAAGTAAAAAAATGAAAAAAAATATACTTATTGTTAACGATAAGTTATTAAGTGGCGGAGTAGAAAAAGTAATGTTTGATATGGCGACTAATTTGCCCGCCGATAAATACGATATAACTATTTTAACAGATATAAAAGATAATAGATTTTATGAAACATACCCTAACACTATAAAGTATATGCATATGGATTTTTTTGATAATGTGCAAAATAAATCAAACATAATAAAGAAAGTGAACAGAATATTGAAAAAAATTCTTTATTCTAAATTAATTAAGAAAATAAAAAATGAAAAATATAATATTGCAATTTCTATAAAAGAAGGAGAAAGTATGAAATTTGTATCCACGCTAAATATAGAAAGAAAAATTGGATGGGTACATGTTAACTACCATGATTTATATTGGACGGAATATGTGTTCGGAAATGCAATTAATGAGGTTAAATGTATGAAAACTTTTTCTAGTGTAGTATGTGTAACAAATGTGGTAAAAAACAGTATTATAGAAAAAATAGGTGATCCGGGAAATTTAAACGTTATATATAATCCAATAGATTCAAATATGATTTTGGATAAATCCAATGAAAAAGTTGATTTTTATCCGTCAATCGACAAATTAACTTTTATTACAGTCGGAAGATTATGTGTTGAAAAAGGAATAGAAAGAATAATTAGAGTTTATAACAAGTTGATAAAGGAATATGATTTTGAAATTTATATTATAGGTGGTACTAATAATAAGGAATATAAAAGAAAGTTAATAGATTTGGTTGATGAAAACAATAATGATAGTATATTTTTTTTGGGAGATAAAATAAATCCATATCCATACGTAAAAAAAGCAGATTGCTTTATATGTGCTTCAATAAGTGAAAGTTTTGGATTGGCAATTCAGGAAGCATTAACTCTAGATGTTCCAGTTATTATGACTAATTGTCCGGGGGCTGCAGAAATATTCGATGAAAAAACAGACGGAATAATTGTAGAGAATTCTGAAGAAGGGTTGTATAAGCAGATGAAAGAAATTTTAGAGAAACCTGGAATTATCAAAGAATATAAAGAAAAGTTAATAAATAAAACAAAAGATAATAAGTTAAAAAACACAATAAATGCAGTGGAGGAATTATTAAAATGAACAATAAAAAGGTGGGCATTTTAACTTTCCATATGGCACACAATTATGGTGCAATGTTGCAAGCATATGCCTTAAGAGAAAAAGTAGAAAAATTAGGATATGATAGTGAAGTAATAGATTATAGATTAGAATATATAGATCAATGGAGTAGAATAGAAAATTATAATTTTTTAATTGAAAGGTTTGGAGTACTAAAAGGAAATTTAAAGTTCATCAAACGACTATTAAAATTTTATTATAATCCCCAAAATAAAGCTATGAAGTACCACAAATTTATGTTAAATGATATAGGAATTTCCCAAAAGTGTTATAGAGATAAAAAAGAGCTGGAAAAGTTAACTTATGATTATTATATTTGTGGAAGCGACCAGATTTGGAATGAATCTCTAACTGGAGAATTTGAAGATGTGTATTTCTGCAACTTTGTAAAAAATGATGCAATAAAAATTGCATATGCTGCTAGCAATGGAAGAAATGAAATTCCAAAAGAACTATATTCAAAAATAGGGAAGCTTATAAAAAAATTTGATTATATAGGTATAAGAGAAAATGGTTTATCACAATACATAAATAATGAATATAAAGTAAAAGCAGTTAATGTTTTAGATCCTTCGTTACTTTTGAAGTCAGAAGAATGGGGAAAAATAGCAGTAAGGCCTAAGGATGATAAATATTTATTGATTTATGCCTTTGATGAAGATCAATTAATCTATGATTATGCTAAAAGAATTGCAAAAAAAAGAAATTTGAAAATAATATTACTAAGCTCAAAAAATATAGATGGAATGATAAATGTACGAAATTCTACAGGTCCAAAAGAATTTCTAGGCTTAATAAAATATGCTGAAGTTATTTGTACTGTATCTTTTCATGGAACTGCTTTTTCAATAATATTTAATAAAGAGTATTATTGTTTTCCGCATAAAGCATATGGATGTAGAACAAGTTCATTACAGAGTTTACTGGGAATTAATAGGGATATATTTTCAATTAATGATAAACTAGAACCTAATATTAATTATGAAACTGTGAATAAAAAGCTGGAAATTGAAAGAGAAAAATCTGTTGATTTCTTAAGAGGTGCTTTAAATGAAAAATGTTTATAATTCAAAAACAGAGTGTTATGGTTGTGGAGGTTGTAAAAATATATGTCCTAAAAATGCAATTAGTATGGCAGAAGACGAAGAAGGATTTTTACATCCTGAAATTAATGAAAGTTTATGTAATGGATGCAAACTATGTGTAAAGGTATGTCCAATAAAGAAAAGAGATAATAATAAAAATTTTATAAAGGCTGCATATGCTATAAAAAATAAAGATGAAGAAATAAGAAAAAGTAGTAGTTCAGGTGGAGTGTTTAGGGCATTGGCAAAATTTGTTATAGACAATAAAGGCATAGTTTTTGGAGCAAAATTTGATAATGATTTTTCTGTTATTCATGATAAGGCAGAAAGTTTAGAAGAATGTAAATTATTTAGTGGATCTAAGTATTTACAAAGCAATACAAAAAATACATATAGGGAAGTAGAACAATATTTAAATGAAAAAAAACTAGTTTTATATAGTGGAACACCTTGTCAAATTTATGGGTTGGAAACTTTTTTGGAAGGGAAAGATATTTCTGGTTTAATAACCTGCGATATAATATGTCACGGTACACCTAGTCCACTAATTTTTAAGGAATACATAAATAAGTTTGAAAAAGAATACAAGTCAAAAATTAAAAATGTTAACTTCAGATTTAAAAATGATGAAGCAATTACAAATATAAAATTAGATTTTGAAACTGGTGCAACATATATAAACTCTTCTAAAAGTGATGAATTTTATCAATTATTCTTAGACAGTATAATTTCAAAACCTGTATGCCATTCATGTAAATTTGCTAATAAAAATAGAGTAGGAGATATAACATTAGGAGATTTTTGGGGAATTGAAGAGGTATTGGATAATTTTGATGACAATAAAGGTGTATCGGCAGTACTAATTAATACCGAAAAGGGAGAAAGAATCTTTGAAAATATAAATAAAGAAAGTTTAACTATAGTAGAAGTGAAACCTGAACAAGTAAATCAACCACAATTGTATGAACCTACACCATGCTATTCTATAGATGACAGAATTAGCTTTTGGAATTCATACCAAAAATCAGGATACAATAAAGCTGTTGAAAATTTTAGAAAAAGGCCTTTTATTTACAAGTTGAAAAACAAAATAAGAAGAATTTTAAAGAGATAGGGTCAGGTCTTATAACCACAGGACTGATAGCTTGAGTATAATTGAATTCTTAGGTCAAACTAGAGAATAGTGATAAAATGAACAATTTAGTTAGTGTCATTATACCGATATAATACAACGTTGATGATGAGTTTTAGTTAATTCATACTTACAAAGGAGGATTAAATATGGCATCCTACTTAGTTACCGGAGGAGCCGGTTTTATAGGCTCAAATATTGTAGAGAAGTTAGTGATAGATGGTCACAAGGTAAGAGTGGTTGATAACCTTGCCACAGGAAAGATTGAGAATATAAATGATTTTATTAATGATATAGAATTTATTAAAGGTGACCTGGCAGATTTCATTGTTGCCAAAAGAGCAGTGGAGAAGATGGAATATATTATACATCAGGCAGCAATTCCTTCAGTGCCATTTTCTATAGAAAATCCAATTAAGGCGAATGAAAGCATGGTTACAGCAACCGTTAACCTTTTTAAAGCTGCTGTTGAAAGCGGATGCACTAAACGCATTGTTCAAGCTGTATCAGCTGCCGCTTACGGTAATAATCCCAAGCTGCCCAAACAAGAAGATATGTTACCTGAGCCGGTATCTCCTTATGCAGCTGCAAAACTGATGCAAGAATATTATGCAAGAGCCTTTTATAGCTCATATGATCTTGAAATTGTCTCGTTGAGGTATTTTAATGTATTCGGCCCGAAGCAGGATCCAAAGTCACCATACTCAGGTGTGGTTTCGATTTTTCTATCAAAAATGCTTAGGGGAGAAAGACCAACTATTTTTGGAGATGGTTCTACAAGCCGGGATTTTGTTTTTGTAGAAGATATAGTAACTGCTAATTTGCAGGCACTTTTATGCAAATGGACAGGTAATTCAGAAGTGATAAATATAGGCAGGGGTGAAAGTATTAGTTTAAATGAGTTAGTGATGTTGTTTAACGATATCCTTGAAGTTAATATAGAACCACTATATGAATCGGAGAGGATAGGAGATATAAAACATTCAATTGCCGATATCTCAAAAGCAGAAAGAATACTTGGATTTAAGCCTTCAGAAAGCTTGAAGTACGGTCTTCGCAAACTTATTTTGTGGTATAAAATGAATATGGACCAAGATAGTAAAGTTAAAGCCAGCTGTTAATAATAAGTTCTTGATTTATAGAAACGGGCATCTTAAAAATAAGGTGCTTTTTTATTTCCAGATCAATCATAAATCAATAAATCAATATACTTCGATTCGATCAAAGATCAAAGAACAGAAATGGGTGTAAATTCATAAGCTTTTTTGATACAATAATTATATTATTATAGTGCATATTAAGGCAAACTTAGATAGTTTAAAATATTATGATGCTACAGTGATTGTATAACAATTTTTAAGGAGCACAAAATGAACAAAATTTTACTGGCAGGCTGCGGGGGATTTATAGGAGCATCTGCAAGATACATTATATCCATAGCCTCAACAAAACTACTGCCAAGCAACTTTCCATATGGAACCTTTATTGTAAATGTAATAGGATGCTTTCTAATAGGCGTCATAATGGAGATGAGCTATAGGTATGGAAATATATCCGACAATATGAAAGTCTTTTTAACAACAGGTATATTGGGCGGATTAACGACATTTTCAACATTTAGCAACGAGACGGTGGAATTATTCTTAAAGGGAAAAACTATTACAAGTATTCTAAACGTACTTTTAAATGTAATTTTGTGCTTGGTTGGGGTTTATATCGGCAAAATGATAATTTCTAAAACACTGTAAAATGCACAGAATTTCCATCATGCTTTCTTACTAATGGAAATTCCGTGCTTACCCTATGTCCCTATCTATAATTTCTATTCCGGTTTATTCTGCTACTACCAGATTCATATGGAAGTTTATGTATTGTGAATTGACTACAGAGGAATAACCGTTAGTTGCCAAGCCCCAGACCTCAAGCCAGAAGCCATATGCTACAGCGGGGCAAGCTGATATTCCGTTTGGTAGTGTATCTACAGTAAATTCCACCTCTGCTGAATTCTCGCCTTGCCAACCCGCATTAGTGTCAGGTCTGTACTTAACAATAGAAGAGCCTGCGGGATGTCCATCCTTGCCTCTTGAGCCTGAGAGGCTGTATCTTAGAACATGTCCGTCAATATCAAAAGCTTTAATGCGGAACTTGATTTTTCTGTCAGCGGGATTTAGTTTTAGATATCCACAAGGTGTAACGCCACCAAGGCTTGTTCCCAAAGCCTCAAGGGAAATATCCGGGGCGTTGTTGTCAATTCTTATTATAGGCATTTCGTATTCTCCTACAGGTTTGTCGGAAGAATCATATCCTATAATTTTAAGTTTATAATAACCGTTTGCATGATTTGCAGAATTCCAAGTTATCTTTAAGGCGTGATCGTACCAATCTCCTTCAGGTTCTGTATCAATGTTTTGATACATTCCAGTTAACGGGTCAGGACCTAACGCTTTTATATCCCAGATACTAGTAGAACTGTTCCATTTGCAGTTGTAAACAGTATCTGTAACATTGTTCCATAGACTTGTAACATTGGTTGTACTTGCTTTTGCATACATAACCTTGTACTTAACGACATTACTGTTCTTTGCAAAAAGGCCATATATTCTCAATATGCCGCAAAAAGGCTGATGAGAAACTTTAATAGGATCTCCAGGCTTGGTTGTTACATACCCTTCTTTAAAATGTTCATCGTCAATCGGAATAAGTCCAAGCCGTAAATAGCGGAAGCCGCTTTGTGGGCTAGTAGAAGCTCCAACTGATACTGGTGTTACCTTCTTTGAATCGATAAAATATGAGCGGTTGAAATCCTGGCCGATATTCCAGTCTACTTTATCCTCATGTATTATGATCCATGATCCGTTTATGAATTGATAGAATCTTGCCTGGATATCAGGAACACTATCATACAAAAGGGGCAGAATTCTATTACGATATCTGAAGGAAGTAAATGTAAAGTTGAATTCATAATTTCCATTTGGATCAGTTATAGTTTCGCCTATATATTCTTCACTAGCTTTAAATTTAATGACAGGCTTATCAACTTCATAAAACTCAATTTTTACCATAGGTACAGGATTTACCGAAATTGGAACTTGTGTACCATTGCCATCATCCTCATATACAGTACTGAATACAGTTCCGTGCATACGATATTTCCTGGTAATCAGCCTGAACCAATTAATGAGGTTATCATGAATATAAAAATCAAGGTTGTGAACCTTATCTTCCTGAGAAATAAGGTTTTTAATATCACTGATTGATAATGTCTTGCTAAGGCTTGCTATATTTCCTGTATTTTTCATGCTTTCGGGAAGTACTTTGATTTCAAGGCTTTCAAGATCATCAGCTTTTGATACTGTCAGCTCATATGTACCGTCCTTATTTACTTTTGCACTGGTTATTCTGTTTTTCTCTGATACTGCAAATACAGAAAGGTTGTCCTTTGCAAAGTCAATATTATTTCCAACAAGTTTACCTTTAATGACTAGATTTTCCTTTCCCATATTAAATCCTCCTCTCATAACCACAAAACATTATTGATCATTGTTTATACAAAAATAATAACATTCAAAGACATCGGAGAATTAAATTTACTATGAAATGTAGCTAAAGAAAGATGAAATGATAAAAAACAGCTTTAGTATGTAAAAGGTAAGGAGATGAGACATGATAGCATACATACTCCTTACCGAATATTTTATGTTAATATTCTTTTAGCACCAATATAACGCGAAGCGAAGTAGCTGTTGCTGAAATCTGTTATTGACACTCCCATACTTGAACTTGCATGAATAAATTTGTTACTCCCCAAGTAAATACCTACATGTGAAGGGCCTGGCTTATAGGTTGAGAAGAACACTAGGTCACCGGGCTGCAAACTACTTTTCCCAACCCATATACCTTCATTATATTGGATAGCGGTAGTTCTTGATATCGATATACCGTTTTTTTTCATAACGTATTGTGTGAAGCCTGAACAGTCAAAGCCTGACGGAGAAGTTCCGCCCCATAAATATGGGACACCTATATACGTTTTTGCAGTCTGTGCTACTCTGTCAACCTTTATTTCTCGTGCGGTTTTACGTCCTACAACGCCATCCTGGGCTAAATAGTTATCTTTCTGAAACTTCATAACTGTTTGCTCGGTATAACTTCCGAAATACCCGTTTGGTTCGCCAATAAAGTATCCTAGATTTTTCAAATCCCTTTGCAGGTTTGTAACCTCAATACCGCTTTTTCCTTCATAAAGCAAAATGCTATTGGTATAATAATCGGCGTGAGCTTTACTAATGGTAAAAGTCAACACCATGGCTAAAAAAGCCAACATGATAAAAAACTTCTTTTTCACAATGATTTCCTCCTCTCAATGCCTACGAGGTTAGCTGACGGGTTCGGGATGAGTGGTATCCCTACTGCTTTAAATTAAAGCTGATTAACCCCAAGAAAAGATGCATCCCCCGTTCCTTAGATTATTTAAGGATTAGGCAACTATCAGGTTCATGTCTCGATTTAGGATTATAAGTGACATTGATGTTTTATTCAACCTGAAATAATTGGGTTGGAAATAGTGGAATAAAGTGTACAAAAAAAGCGACTGGTTTTTACCAATCGCCTAAAGATACTTATTCTATTCTTTCATTCCTGTATAAATGAGAACAGCGTCTCTTAAAAATACTGCCAAACCAGGCTGCTCTTTATCATAGTAGGCTGTAAATCTTTCATCATCTACATACATTTGAGCAATACCTGCATGAGCTTCTTTTGTATAGCTGCCCCATGCAAAACTTAACCACTGACGGTGCAAATCTGCAGCTTTTTGTGCAAGCTCGCATGCTGGATCGCCTGTTTCAAATGCAGCCTTTAATGTATCAAGAACACTTGCACCGAGTTTTTCAAAGTCATCATATTGTTCTTTTGTCATGTTTTTAAATATTTTATTTGATTTCTCAACCTGCTCGTCTCCGTATTTTGCCCTGACCTCTTTGCCGTATTTTGCTTCATTTTCATCAATCATTTTTTGTTTGAAACCTTCAAATTTTTCCTTATCACTCATAATAATTCTCCCTTCTGATTCCGCTATTGTTTTTTCAACATTAGCAATCAACAAGTCCAATTGTTCCCGTCTTGCCAGAAGATTTTTATGATGCTCTCTCAATGCGTTTTTACTGTCGAATGACGGTGCTGACAGAATAATTTTTATGTTTTCCAGGCTAACGCCCAGTTCCCTGTAAAAAAGTATCTGCTGCAGCTGTGAGACCTCCTGCTTCCCATATATACGGTACCCTGAAGAATTGATCCTTGCCGGCTTAAGAATCCCGATTTCATCATAGTACCGCAGTGTTCTGGTGCTGATTCCAGCCATTTTTCCCAGCTTTTGCACTGTATATTCCATATGCTCACCTCCTGACAATATTACTATACACCTTTACGCAGCGTCAATGTCAACATGGTTTTTAATGAAAATTTATTTTTCATTTGAGAAATTAATTATATATTTGATTTGATTAGAATTGCCAAGAAAATAATGAAAAAGAAGTTTAAGAATGCCATAAGGAGAATAACCTAATTTTTATCAATAGGTTATTCCAACTGTCACTTAAGGCAACTACTAGAAAGTGTTTCTTTATTAAACGAGAATTATATTTTTTTTCTGTTCGTCATCAAGTGTCAATGATTGTATATCATTTCTAAGAAAGATGGCTTCTTTTAAATTTGACCTTGTAAAATCAACATTTTTTAGTATAGCTCCTCTCATATCGCTATAACTAAGGTTGGCGTTTTCGAATTTAGCACCTTCAAGGTTAGTATTATTAAAAATTGCACCTACCAATAACGAGTTTTTTAAATTGCTTGCTGAAAGATTGCTTCCGCTAAAATTACAGTTACTTAGATTGATGCTCTCATAGTCTCCGTACGATAGGTCAAGTTCTTTTAAAATTTCGCTTTCGTACCCGTCTTCATACTTTCCTTCAAGCCATGACTTAATATCCCCAGAATTTTTAATCCTGTTATCTTCCCGATATACTATAGCATTAGATGTTCTATAATCGCCAACATAAATATTAACTACTTGTTTTCTATCCAAATCATTATACTCGGCAATTTTAACAGATTCGGGAAGTGCATATCTTGCCAGCTTAACAATATACTCATTGTAATGGGATATTTCATTTAACATGATTCTTTCGAGATCAGGCCTTAGTATTTTATTCATATAGAGCTTCCTGGTTTGCTCCAGTTCCTCAAGAAACTCCTCCAGATATTTAAAAGCCCAGGTAACATCATATTCTGATGTACATTCTATTTTATCTAGGTAATATAAGCCGCTATAGGCATCAATAAGGTAACTATATCTCTTTTCCAATATCCTTATTCTCAACAAAGAAAACTCTATATGGGCAATTTTATCTTTAATGCTATCAAGTTGCAATTTTTTAACTTTAATGCAAATTCTTCTAAATGCTTCAGTCATTTCTTTTGCAAGAGTGTCTTTATTTGTTTCAAAATAAAGTTTTAATTCATTTAACTTTTTATCTCTTATTTTGAAAATATAATTGTCGTAAAAGTGTTGCAAAGCCTCAGACTTCTTCATATTAAGCCCTCCTTTTTATAAACCATAACTTGTGCAATTATGGATGACCTGCAGCTTATTCATTAACTATATTAAAATCACTATTAATCTTACATTTAGCAGAGCAAAATAACGAACGTTTTAACGGTATTTTGCGATAGATAAATGTAAAAGATTAATTGATTTTAATATATATGTGTTACAATAACCAGTTTACCATTCAATTTATTGTAACACTTTTACCTTATTTTACATATAATATTGTTAAATTTATAATGATATTTTAATAAATGTAAATTGAGAGGTCAAGAAATATAGTAGTAAATATAGAAAAATTCATTTTTCGTAATTGTCGACATCTTTATTTTTATTTACTATAATAATTATAAAAGCAAATCCCCAAAATTAATATATCTTGTTTTAGATTGCCATTATGATAAAATATATGAGGAAAAAATAGGTAGCAGTAAAAGACGAATTTTAGGGGGGATAATATGGCTGTAGGAGACCAAGCGGTATCAGGAGAAAAATGTCGCCTTAATGAAGTATTGACTGATCTTTATAAAAATAAAGACCAACGCAGTATTAAAAGTATGGAGGAAGATATTAAGGAAAGACTTAAAGTAATGAATGGTGTGCAGATGAAAGCGGCATTAAATGACATATTTTCTGAGGTTTTGCCTAAAGTAGATGATAAAGACATAGATGATATAGTAAAGGCTATTTTAAATGATACTATAAAAAATTTACTTAAATGTGGTAAGACACCTAATGATTTGATGAAAATGGGATATTCTGTTGATGATTTAGTAAGTGCTGGTATTGATCCTAATGTATTACCAGGATATCAACATCTAGTTGAAGGTGAAGGTCTTATTAGAAAAAGTGCCCAAGTCAAGGGGGCTCACAATATGGAGGAATTTTATAAAGCACTCAAGGAAGATGCAAATAGCTTAGGCCTTGATTTTTGTAGTTATGAAGAATTTTGCGAAGCTGTGGGTGATGGAAGTAAATCTGTAGGTGGAGTTTATAACATTAGAATTACTAGAAATTTAAATGTTGATGGTATATATGAGGTTGAATATGATATACCTAAAGTCAATGGTAATACTAACCCAATAAAAGTTTTATATGATGATGGGGTAATACAGTCAAAACCTGCAAATGATGTAAAAACGGTATATGATCCCAAGATATATTCTGATGCAGAGATATATACGATGGGAAAACATCTTCTTGAAGATCAAATAGCAAAGGGAAATATTTCTGGAAGATATGTTACAGGAACAATAAATAATATAAAATTTTTAGGGTATTTAGATGATGCTGGTAATTTGACGAATTTTCATCCAGTAATCAAATAGGAGGGTAATATGTGTAGAATTATAAATAATGATACTGAAAAAGTAAAATTAATAGAGAATTATTTTTCACCATTAGATTGTGTTGATACAATATTAAGACACTTGAGTAAGCAAGGTAGATATTCATATGGTCTTAGTGAATATTGCTGTGTTAGAATGTCGGAATGGTATGATAAAGATGAAAAAAAAGAGAGATCTTATATTGGCGATGGTAATATAGAATTTATTGGATATGCTCCTTTCTTTAATGAGGATATTAAAACGATAGTATCAAATGAAGAGTTTATCAAATGGATAAAGTTATACGCGGAACAATATATAGAATTATATGGCCAAAAAGATGTAATAGATGAGTATGTAAATATGATACAAGAGAAATTAAATAAAAATTCCTAATAAAAACATCTGAAAGTTTTATGCATATATAACTTAATATATACTGTTTATCAGGGTAAAATAATATGATTAAAGATATTAACATTGTTCTGGTGGATGGTAAAATATGATTGAAAAAATGAAGAATATCGAAAAACAAATAGATTAGAGAAAGAAAAGTTGCCATATCTACTACAACACGCAAATAATCCTGTTAACTGGTACCTGTGGAGTCAGAATGCCTTTGATAAAGCCAAGTTTGAAGATAAACTTATCTTCCTGTCTATAGTTGAATATATAAATGCTTTCTTTCAAATAATAGTTTGGTGGTAAATAATTAATAAAATTAGGTCTTAATAGGGGTAACTCTCTATTGAGATCTTTTTTTCTCTTCTCTTTTTTCTATAAATATTCAATGTATGAGCAATTATTTTTCTCTTTTGCCTTTTTGTCAACTTCAATAAATCTGCCACTATTGATGAACTTCTGACTTCTGAATTCTTTCAAAATCATTTGTACTATCATCAGGTTTTGTATGCACCAAGTCAGAAGATAAACCTATCTTCCTGTCTATTGACTATAGCTGACCTGTATTCAAAGAACATGTCATTTGTGTAAATACTGCAAAGGCAACAACCTTCAAACCTGCTATTTATCTGAATTTTAAAAAATATGCACTTTACCTCTTTAGTTAAGAAAAACTTTAAAGTTAAAAAAATACCCTCACATTTTTGAGAGTATTCCATTAAGACATTATTGTATGTTTACTATCTTTACATAATTTGTTTTATATTCAGCTTTTCCTGTAGTTTCTTGGATAACCTTAGTGGGTATTTCGGCTGCATCCGTGCCGGAATATGCATTTAAAACACTGTTCTTCACTTTTTCTCCCCAATACTATGTTTGTCCAAAAGTCATTCCACCGTTTTTTTTGTATAAGAACCTAAATTCAAAAAATGCTAATAATGAATATACTATAATGACAAGTATAAGCATATTTGCTAATCACCTTCTTGAACTGATTTTGAAATAATGCCGCTGTTTTTTATGTGTACCTTCGTTTGATCTTTCACTCTAGAGATTTAACTAGACAATCTTTTTCTGAATTTTTAGTAGCTTCATTATTGTTTAAGGTATTTTTAGTATTTTTAATTCGATGGTTTTTAAACATAGCATCACCCGAAAAAAATATTGCCTTATTTTTTATTATGTATGCCCTATAAACTGAAATTTTTTTATAACCCTCAACAAAAATTCTTAATTGAAATAAAAATAATTAAGATAAGTAGATTTATTATCACTTCCAGCTTAAGACTCTGAAACAGCATTAAAACAATTTGCCAGCACATTTAATGATATTGTTAGCGATATTACAAATAAGAGAGCGTCAGGCTAATAAGCTGGTGTTTTTTGTTACTGAATACTCTCATTGGAATGTTGGTATACTAAAACCAAATACGAAGATTGGAGTATTTAATAAAGACATTACCTGAAAAAGAACAAGCAAAGGCAAGAAAAGCTAACAGATTGATAAATGAAAAGTCGCCCTACTTACTCCAACACGCTTATAACCCTGTAGATTGGTATCCATGGGGTAAAGAAGCATATCAAAAAGCTCAAAGTGCAAGGCTGTATTCTTGTCCGTGGGCTATTCGTAGTAGGGTACATGGTCGACTTGTCATTGATGACATGTCAGTTATTAATAGCAATTTTAAAAATGAATAAATATAATATTACTTAGCAATTTTCTTTTTTATCTCAACTAACTCAACCTTGTTTTTAAAATCTTCCTTACCCAATACTTCGATGCCGTTTTCAATCAATTCTAGCTTTTGCCTTGTTTCGGTACGGAATTCCGTCAAGTCAGCAGTTTGGTCATTGATAGCATCAACCTTCTGCTTTATTACTGATATATCAGTTTTCATCATATCAATATCAGTTTTCATCATATCAATATCAGTTTTCATAATACCAATATCAGTATTCGTCATACTAATATCAGTTTTCATAGCTTCAATATCTTTAGCCATATTATCTACTTTTCCAGTTAAAGCTTCAATTGCTTTTAAGATTTTCTCTTCCATAGATTATCAACCTCCAGAATTATTATACCCTAAATAACTGTCAATCATCAAGCACTTTCCAGCATCAACAGTTATTGTGAATATTACATTGGTCTATTAACAGTTTCGCAACTTTCTGTGCATTCCGATATTTCTGCTTGCGAGCCACATGTATTGGAGAATTATTACAACATTGGGCACTTTTAAAATATCTTATCTCCTCGAGCTTCCTAAATCAATCACAGCTAAAGTTGAATATATAATTACTTTCTTTCAAATAATAGTTTGGTGGTAAATAACAATAACTGTTTACTATACACAAAAAACTATACAATTATGAAAGGAAGGTGATGCCCACATGTCAACTAATAAACAAGCCAATAGACTAATCCATGAGAAATCTCCATATTTATTACAACATGCCTATAACCCTGTAAACTGGTTTCCTTGGAGTGATGAAGCTTTTAAAAAGGCTAAGTCAGAAGATAAACCTATCTTCCTGTCTATTGGTTATAGCTGACCTGTATTAAAAGAACTTGTCATTGGTGCCACGTCATCAATTTAACAGCATTTTTCGCCTGTCGCATTAAATGTTTTCATGAAAATAAATAAAAGTCATAGAAAACGCAAATAATAATCGTTATAGAAACTAAAAAAAATCTGCTTGATTAAATTAGTTTGGAGTACTTATGAATTCAACATTTTGGACAAACACAATATGGTATATTCTTTTAGGGATTTTGACTTTAATCCAGTTAGTTTTTGTTATGGTTAAAGCGAAAAGACGAAGGCTAACACTTGCCCTCTATCTAACCACAGTTGGTATAACTCTATATTTTGAAACGATAATTCTTATTTTTTTTAGAGCGTATGCTTATTACCCAATGATAATAGAAAAGCATTCAGACCCATTTAATGATGTACTTGCGGGAAATCTTTTTTCACAATTTTCTGTCTCAACAACTGCTCTTTTAGTTTCTATCCTTGATTTAAAGTATTACTGGTATTTTATATTTGGTTGTATCTATGGTATTATCGAAGAACTTTTTATAGCATTAGGTATATATAGCCATAACTGGTATCAGACATGGATGACTGTGCTTGGTTTTCCTATTCTCATTTGGGTAGTAAAAAGATGCACTCAAAGATTTTGCAAGGTATAAAACCAATAACTTACTATGGATATATTTACATGGGATTATTTACACTTTATGTTGTTACCTTATTGTGGGGTTTAGATGTAGCAGGATTTATGCAATTTACTACGACATTGTTTAATAATCCGAAAGTTAGCCGTTACAGCTTATATTTGGTGTATTATTCACTGTCATCAATTTTTATGATGTTGATTTATTTTTTGAAACCTAAATTGAGATATAAATCTTTGATTATATTTATACTTTACGCAATTTACTATACTGGTTACAAACAAAATTTAATTTGGATTAAAGAAGGCTGGTTTTTGTCTGTCACTACTATAAAAATTTTCTGGATGTATCTATCAGTATTTATACTGGATAGACTATACAATGGACCTCACAAAAAGGTTTAATACAACTATTATCGTAAATAATATTAAAATATGTTATATTAAGTGGAGTGCTACTTGCTCCAACATGCCCATAACCCTGTGGATTGGTACCCATGGAGAAACGAAGCATTTGAAAAAGCAACCTTGGAGGATAAGCCAATTTTTTTAAGTATCGGCTATTCCACCTGTCACTGATGGCATCCCCTCTGAATACATATTGCTATAACCTGCTAATATAGCATATTCTACAGTTTACAACATAAAGAAAGGATAGGCAACTTTCACCCATCCCATAATAATCTTTTTTACCCAAAAGTATAAATCTTAGTTGATGCCTTGCTGTTCTCTTGTGCCTGTTTAAAAAGTTCCATTCCCTGCTTAACTTCATCTGTATAGTGGATTTCCAGCTTAGGCTTATTGAGGTTACTAATTTCTCTTGTGTACACAATCTTGTCAATGTATTTCTTGATGGTCATATTCTTTACTTCACAATCCTCACTCTGCCAGTTGTAAGGCTGATTTAGGAAGTCTTTGTGTAGTTCAACCAGTTTTTCCATAAACCCATTTCTATCTGTATCAACATCTATGCTTGCAAGCTGTTCCTCAACCTTTTGCAGACTATACTTCAATTTGTTTTCCTGGTCAATTAACCTTTGGTCAACACCCCTTGCAAGCTGTAAATCCAAAAGATTATCCAATTGCTTATTTATTTCCTTTTTTTCATCATTTAGGTCTTTAATCTTTGCAGTTGTTGTATCCATCATTTTTAGTTCACTTGCCTGAACAATATTATAATATGCAATGACTGGTTTGACCTCATTCAATAGTTTGTCATGTATGAAATCATCAATAATACTCAATGCAACAGCACCATTAGGACACCTTTTTCCAGTAGTAAAGTCTATGTTGGCACATGGCTTCATGTAGGTTTTTCCATTATTGCTATCTTTATAGAATGTTATGTTCCTAACACAAATGCCACACTTGATAACATTAGTCAAACCATAGGTTCTCTTTCTGGAGTTAACATCCACAATCCTGTTGTCCTTCAACTTGTCAGCAACCTTCTGGAAAGTCTCAGGAATGATGATAGGCTCATGGGCATTAGGGTAAATTATCCATTCACTTTCAGGAGCAGGTTTTGACACCTTCTTACCATTTTCATCCTTAAACCATTTCCTTTTACCATAAATCTGTGTACCAATATACTTTTCATTGGTCAGAGTGTCCATGATGGTTTTATGGGTGAAGATATTTCCATCCCTTGTCTTGTACCCTCTCTTGTTCATTTCAACAGCTACATCAAACAGGTTCATATCATGTAAATATAAATCATAAATTTCCTCAATAATGTGTTTATCCTCATTAGGGACTAATTTCTTGCTAACCCTGTCATAAGTATAACCCAATGGGGCTTCCCCTAAGTGGTTACCATACAAGGATACAGACTTTATTTTACCTGCATTCAATACCTGCTTGGACTGTTCAAGGTATAGGTCATTCATTACAGCAGTTAGCTTATTCCCAATATGGTCTGAGTAATCTACAACCCTGCCATTGTGGGCTTCAATCAGGATTAAGTCATGGAACTGGAACTCTTTAAGAAGCCTTTCTGTGTTAGTAACCTTTCTTGAAAGCCTGTCCAATCTATAAACTAATAGACATCTAATCTCCTTGGCCTTAACCCTATCTCTAACCTCATTCAACATAGGTCTATTGATAGTCTCAGAACTGCCTACTTCTTCCAAGGCAGAATGATTTAATTGGGTATGGGGTGTATGTATCTCCAGAGTTTATAGGCTCTGAACAGTTTCAAAGACTGTCAGGGAATGATATAAAAGTTTTGTTGTTCCTGATAAAGCACATGCATAATACAGAGTTTACCTGTTATCCCACATTTCAACAGATAGAGCAATCCACAGTAATCTCCCAAAGGACAATCCAAGAGTGTTTGAAAAGTCTGAGACTGGAAAAATTAATTGTAAAAATTGAAAAGAACTCTGATAAGAATAAGAAATCCCAATTCTCTAACAATATTTACTATTTTAGCAAAGAACAGCTTGGGACAAGTACTGTTGAAGTATTGGGCAGAGAGGAAGAAGAAGCCTATTGGGATAAGACAGAAATTGATGATTTAATCAACCTATGTGATGAATTGAATGGAGGTAGTGAATATGTCAAGAAATAGTGATGAGCAGAAATTTAAAGGTATTCTGAGAAGTGTTAAATATAGAAACAAATGCTACATTCAAGAAATGGCAAAGGCATTGCTGCTAAGGTATGGACTTGCAAGACTCTACAACAAAAGGCTACTGCTTAAATCTTGCAGATAGGCTTTTAATGTTGGAAGTCATAGAAGGTAGTACAGATATTGACAGCCTTTTGAGGGATGTTGAGGACACAGAGCAGGAAGAAGGTGGGGCTGCATGATGATAGGAAGTAAAAAGCAGCAATGGTTTGTTGAAAACATGAAGCAGGAGTTCAATATATGTAAGACATATAGAAGGGCTTGTATCATGCTGAAAGAGTTGAGAGAGCAGTATAAAAATGATGAGAGGTACAATCCAGAACAGATACAGGAGCTTTTGACAGTTGCATTTCATTTCAGTAGGTTTGGAACTGGGAGCTGATGAGATATTGTGGGTATAGGGTGAAACTCTTTTATACCCTTTTTATCAACTATACATATGAATTGTATATCCTTTGAAATGATGATAGAATATTTTTAAACTACTTGGGTCAAAATATATAGTGAAAAATTCTATATATCTCTTAAAAATATAAGGAAGAAATTGAGATTATGAAAAACTTAATAATAGTTGCTACAATAATAATGATACTTGGATTGTTTACAGGATGTACAGCAAAAGATCCCAATGAGAGTGAAATAAATAGAGTTACAGACAATTATTTTATTAAACTAAAAAGTGGTGTTTATATTGTAGATGGAGTTAATAAAATGGATTCTGGAGTTTATGAAATAATAGCCTCTTATATATCAGAAACAGATGAGAGAGTTATAACTAAGATAGATCAAAACACCTATATAGTAAAGACCAAAGTGCAAATACCAAACTTTAATAAGATATATTCAACATCTTATAGTAAAATGATGAAAAATGGAATTAAAGGTTACTCAAAAGAACAAATAAGTATGACATTGTCTGGAATAGCTAAAGGAGAAGTGATTATTCATCCAGATTTTACTACCAATGATTATGAAATTAAAATTACTAAACAAAACAATGGCAATAGAGACTATTGGGGAATTCCTTTAGTAAATGGAACAAAACCTCAGTTTAGGTATTAGATAAACTTTTATTATTCCAATCAGCAGATTGAAATGGCAAAGTCATACACCTTTACAGTTGCTATATATTTGATGGTTAAATGGTTTTTGTAGGTATGGAGCAAGGACTATATGCCTCATTAATTCTGAATATATAATCACTTTCTTTCAAATAATAGTTTGGTGGTAAATAAAAATAATACTTTACTATAAAAACCCAACAAACTATAAAATTATGAAAGGAAGGTGATGCCCACATGTCAACTAATAAACAAGCCAATAGACTAATCCATGAGAAATCCCCATATTTGTTACAACATGCTCATAACCCTGTAAACTGGTTTCCTTGGAGTGATGAAGCTTTTCAGAAAGCCAAGTCAGAAGATAAGCCTATCTTCCTGTCTATTGGCTATAGCTGACCTGTATTCAAAGAACATGTCACTGGTGCCACGTAATGGAAAGAGAAAGTTTTGAAGACGAAGAGGTAGCAAAAATCTTAAACTCAGGCTTTATTTCCATTAAAGTGGATAGAGAAGAAAGGCCGGATATCGATCATATATACATGAATGTATGCCAAATGCTTACAAACCATGGAGGATGGCCGCTTACTGTAATAATGACTCCAGATCAAAAGCCTTTCTTTGCAGGAACATATTTCCCCAAACATGACAGTATAGGCATGGCAGGGCTTATAACTATTTTAGAGAAGGTAAAGAACGCTTGGGACAACAATAGAAAAGCACTTGTTGATTCAGGGGATAAAATAGTAGGGCTTCTTAATACTGATCAGGAAACATTTGCTGAGGGAATCGGTGAAGATACAATCATTGAGGCTTTTACACATTTTGAAGAAGCCTTTGATGAAAAACATGGAGGGTTTGGCAGTGCTCCCAAATTTCCTACTCCCCATACATTGTACTTCTTGCTAAGGTACTGGTACAATACAAAGGATCCAATAGCCTTAAGCATTGTGGAGAAAACTCTTATTTCCATGTATAAGGGCGGAATATATGACCATGTAGGATTTGGATTCAGCCGGTATTCAACTGATAGAAAATGGCTGGTACCCCATTTTGAAAAAATGCTGTATGATAATGCACTTTTAGCTATAGCGTATATTGAGGCGTACCAGGCTACAGGAAATAAAAAGTATGGAGAGATTGCAGATGAGATATTGGCATATGTTCAAAGGGATATGACTTCTCCAAGCGGAGCTTTTTATTCTGCGGAAGATGCAGATTCGGAAGGCGAAGAGGGTAAATTTTATGTTTGGTCTGAAGATGAGATCATTGAAGTCCTTGGAAAAGAAGATGGAGAGAAATATTGCAGGTATTTTGACATTACACAAAAAGGGAATTTTGAAGGTAAAAACATACCTAATCTAATCAGAACAGACTTATATGATATTGATAAGGAGTTTTTGGACAGATCCAGGGAAAGACTATATAGACACCGTGAAAGAAGGGTTCACCCATACAAGGATGATAAGGTACTTACATCGTGGAATGGTCTTATGATAGCAGCCTTATCCATTGCCGGCAGAGTTCTTGGTAAAAAACAGTATGATTATGCTGCAAAAAAGGCTGTAGATTTTATTTTGAAAAACCTTATAAGGAATGATGGGCGGTTACTGGCAAGATACAGGGATGGAGAGGCTTCATATCATGCTTATGTAGATGACTATTCATTTTTTATTTGGGGCCTTATAGAGCTATATGAGACCAGCTATGATGAATATTACCTCAAAAACGCTATAGAGCTAAGTAAAGATCTTGTTAAGTATTTCTGGGATTCTCAGAATGGAGGATTCTTTGTATATGGCAGTGACAGTGAGCAGCTCATTACAAGGCCTAAGGAAATTTATGACGGTGCAACGCCTTCAGGAAACTCGGTTACTGCGTACAACTTCCTTAAGCTTGCCAGGATAACAGGAGATAATAAATATGAGGAAAGAGCAGTACAAATTCTTAATGCATTTGGTGCTGAAATAAAAAAATATCCCTCGGGATATACTTTCTTTTTGATAGCAGCCATGTATGCAAAATCAAATCCTAAAGAAGTGGTTGTTGTATCTGAAACTGCAAATAATGAAGCTCGAAGAATGTTAAATGTAATTAATGAGCAGTTTAGACCGTTTACTGTTTCAGTTTTGTATTTAAAGGATAACAATAAATTGACAGATATAATACCTTATTTGGAAAACTATAATCAGATTGAAGATAAAGCCACAGCATATGTTTGTGAAAATTTTGCATGCAGGGCCCCTGTTACAGATATAAACAGCTTTAGAGAAATGATTTCAAACTGAAATAGTATAAATAATTGATACTAATCCAGTGGGATGGTTAAGGTTATCTTTGTGCCTTTGGGATTATTTGGGGCAATCTTTAAATTGGTTGAAAAGTTGTTGACCAAGGTTAGGCCCCAACCTCTTGATGACATCGAGTTCATATCGGAAACTCTGCGATTAAGATTCAGTGTCTCGACATCAACACCATTTCCTTCATCGCACAACTCAAATAAAATAGAATCTTCAGTCCTCTTTATGGACAAAGAAACCTTACCCGGATTTTTTTATATCCGTGTTCCAGAGAATTGACTAAAAGCTCGTGAATAGCACTTTTGAGCTTGAATTTAGGCTTTTCATCATTAGTGATATTGTCAATAGCATCTTCGCAAATGGTAAGAAATTTTTCAATGTTATCCTCATCATATGGGATAAATGCCTCGAGATTATAATTTAATATTTGCATTATTAAGCCCTCCATATCCATTATATCACTCATTTGAAGGAAAATCCAGATGGTAAATTTTATATTTGTATATAATTTATAAATATAAGTTTTGTATATAAATTGTATTGGAACTTAATAATCATATACATCACTTATAGGATTATATGTTGAATCATATACAGGAAGCTTAATTGTAAATCTGCTGCCGAGCATTTCCTCTGAGTCTACAGTTATGGTACCTCCAAATTCCTTTATAATACCAAATGTTATTGAAAGGCCAAGGCCCGTTCCCTTACCCACTTCCTTTGTGGTAAAAAAGGGATCGAATATTTTGTTTATCAGCTCCTTTGGAATTCCTCCTCCGGTATCTTCAATTTCTACATATACATATTTGTCCTTTTCATAAGTGCTTATTATAATTTTCTTCTGCCAGTTTTTTACCCATTCCGGCGGTGTTCCCTTTTCCTTGAGACGTTTTATAATTTTTTCAAAATCATCAAGTGCATCTCTAGCATTGCTAAGAATATTTAAGAACACCTGCTCAAGCTTGTTGTGGTCTGCAAATACCATAGGAACTTCTTCGGAAATAAAGGTTTCGATTGTTATATTTTTGTTTTTCAGCTGCTGACCGATAAGTTTAAACACATCAAGCAGCGGAACACTGACCAATATTGGCTGATGTGCTTCCTTCGACTGTCTGGCAAAGGTTCTTAAATGAGTTATTATTTTATTTATTCTATCTATTTGCTCGATTATGGATCTAAGCTTTTCATCGAGGATCTCGTCATTTAGCTTGCCTAAGTTTTTTGCACGCTGTAATCCCTGTACAATTAAGCTTATACCTCCAAGCGGCTGGTTGATTTCATGGGCTATACCTGTAGCCATTTCCCCAAGTGTAGCAAGTTTTCCTGACTGAACAAGCTGTGCATCCTTGACCCTCAGCTGATCGGTTCTCTCCTGTACCAGCCTTTCAAGATCATAGGCATATTGCTTTATCTCTTCTTCGAGCCTTTTGCGCTGAATACCGGCTGATATTTCATTGGCTATTATACTTAGTACTTGAGTTTCGGTAAGCAGCAGATTTTTTCTTGAAGAAGGTATAACTATATGCAGTATTCCCATTAAAGCTATGTCTGCAAGTAGTGGTATGTGTATTATTGAGCTATCTGATTCGGACAGGTTTTCATCCTGCATAAACTCACATATTGCGTGTCCTGCCAGCTTACCATAGTTTATAGTATATTGGGAGTAAGTCAGAAAACAATCGAATACATTACCATAAACGAATTTATCATCATAGGTATAAGAGCAATAATGCCTCTTATAGTCGCTGTTAAGACCTATTTGATGTTCTACATAAAAATTATTGTTCCTTTTATCAAGCAGGCAGATAAATACTACAGGTATTTCAAGTATTGTGCTGATAGCATTTATAATACCATTACACATTTCGTTTATACTTATAGGGGAATTAACGAGGTGTGCAACTTCAATAAGAATATTCCTGTATTTTTCTTCCACTTTAAGGTTTGTTATATCTCTGACAATGATTAAATAACCACACATATCATTATTGCTTTTAAATCTGGGAGTGACTGTTACTGAGACAGGGAGTATGGTACCATCCTTTCTTATCGCTTTCATTTCGTAATCATTAACTCTTGAACTGTAGTTGCTGTCACTATGTAAAAGAATGTCATTGGTAGGCGAACTATTTACATGAAGAATTTGAGGTGTTTGTTTTCCTACCATTTCAGTTTCATTGTAACCGTAAATTATCTCCGCACCTTTGTTCCAAAATACTATCATATCGTTTAAATCCGTGGCTATGATTGCGTATTCTGTAGAACTGTTTAAAATATTATCAAGAAGTGCTGAAGTTTTTAAGTTGCCCAATAGTGATTCTGATGCAGACATATAACCCTCCAGATAAAAATAAGTTTTATGTAATAGTGCAATATAACTATGTTTTATTAAATGGTTTTATACTGAATATAAAAAATGAATTACTTAATAAGTTCCATTCCAACAATTGTTACATCGTCAAAGAAGTCATTGCTGCCATATTGGGCAGAGGCTTTTAAAAGCTCTTTGGTTATAACATCTATAGGCTTGGAGTTGTTTTCCATAAGGTTTTTTTCAATGTTTTTATAACCAAATATGATATCATCATTGGAAACTTCCAGTATTCCGTCAGAAAATAGAACTACTTTATCTCCGGGGCTTAACTGATGAACGCTGCAGGTATAGGTTGCATCTTCAAAAGCACCAAGGACGGTTCCTGTTGAGTTTAAAGGTTCTATTTTTTCGTTATTAAACAAATATTGTGTGACATGTCCTGCAGACACATAATACAGCACATTGGTTTTTTTATCCAAGAATCCGAGAAAAAGGGTAGCAAAAACATTTTCTGCAGTATTGATAAGTACCTCATTATTAAGGTCTGCAACAATTTCTGGGAACCTACGTTTATTAATACCTTGCCTGTAGTTGTATTCTATGTTTTGGAGAAAACTTTTCAGTATAACGGCAATTACTGCTGCCAGTATACCATGATTGGAAACATCAAAAACATAAAAGCATAGATAATCTCCAATATCACAAATATCATACATGTCTCCGCCTACAGCTTCAGAAGACTTGTACTCCACAGAGAATCTTACATTATCCATCTCAGGCAGCTTTTTTGGAAGCAAATTCAATAGAATTTTTTCAGCTGAATCATGTAAGCCTTGAAGATAAGAGTTCTGATCCAGAAGCTTCTTTTGTATATTGGTATTTTCCAAAAGCAAATTCTTTTTTTCTATGGCTTTAGATATTATTATGGATAATTGATCGACATTAAGGGGCTTTTTCAGATATTCAAAAGCACCTTCCTTCATCGTCTGAATGGCATTTTCTATATCACCGTGACCTGTTAAAATGAGGACACCCATTTCAGGCATAAGTTTTTTTACTTCTCTTAGTACATCAATACCTGTAAGTTTTGGCATTCTCATATCGGTAATAACTGCATCTATGATATTTATTTTTTCCCTGAAAATGTTGAGACCATCTTCTCCGTTAGATGCAGTAATTACATTATAATTTTCCATTTCCAGATTGAATCTTATATTTTCTAAAATTGTGGTTTCATCATCAATAACTAATACCGTAGGCATAGTAATTATCTCCTTGATATTTTAATGTAATACCTTAAGTTATTTTGTTTATAAGACTATTTTAGGCATTTCTAATGTGGAGTGCTAATTTATTTTATATTATAGCAATAATTATAGGGAATTTCCACAACTTAAGATTTATTTATGCTATAATCGGTATAATAAGGCATGAATGAAAAATTACATCCGATTTCTACGCGGTTGTTGTTGAGTTAAGTCAACACATGAGCGAAATTTATAGTGGTAGTTATTTTTTGATCATGACTAAGCATTAAAAAGGAAGGTGAAATTCTTTGATTGTTGGAGTATGCAGAATGGAATTGTCCCTTGAAGGTGCGTTTTCTCTCAAGGATAAAAGACAGATCATTAAGAGTATAATTGAAAGACTTAAAGCAAGATATAATGCCTCAATTGCTGAAGTTGACCTTAACGATACATGGAAAAATGCTGTTATAGGGGTTTCTTGTGTATCGAATGATGCCAAGCACATTGACAGTATGCTTAACAATATTGTAAATTTTGTTGAAAATGATGGGCGGGCTGCTCTTTTTAACTACAATACCGAAAAAATTTATATCGATTAGAGCAGTTAGGGTGTAGTATGCACCATAATTTTCTAGACATTAAAGAAAGCTGCTGCAAAACTAAATTTATAGTGTTGCAGCAGCTTTTACGTTGGGAAGGTTTTTAAGGAATGACTAAAATATTGCTATGTAATATATTCTATATTAGCCTGGCTGGCTTTTATACCTGATTTAGTCTTTTGACTGGCTGTAATGTTATTGCCGAGATCTTCAAGAACCAGACTGTCATCCATTGCTGTCTGTGCATAGGCCCTTACCCCATGTTCACTAATATCAAGACCTTCAACCTCATCTTCTTTGCTAACCCTTATACCTGAAATTGCTTTTAATACTTTAAAAACCATGAATGTGGAAAAGAATGCCCAAGCCGATACTGTGAGAAGTCCTAAAGCTTGAACACCTAAAAGCTTTAGGCCGCCGCCGAAGAAAAGTCCCTTTGATGTTCCTATTGAAGCAAAAAGTCCTACAGCGATAGTTCCGAAGGAACCGCACACACCATGGACTGCAATGGCACCAACAGGGTCATCTGCATGAATTTTATCAAAGAACTCAACAGCAACAACAACAAGAACACCAGCTATAGCTCCTATTATTACAGCACTCGGGAGATTTACAAAAGCACATCCGGCAGTTATTGAAACCAATCCTGCAAGGGCTCCGTTCATAGTCATACTGGCATCAACCTTGCCATATCTTATAAGTGTGAATATAGCACTTACAAAGCCCCCGGCTGCTGCTGCCAGGTTTGTAGTTACCACTATATGGGAGATGCTTCCGTCAAGTCCTGTTAATGCACTTCCAGGATTGAAACCGAACCAGCCGAACCAGAGTATAAAGGCACCCAAAGCTGCTAATGGCAAGCTGTGACCAGGTATAACGTTTATAGAACCATCCTTTTTATACTTTCCGATTCGCGGGCCAAGAACAATAACCGCTGCAAGGGATGCCCATCCACCTACAGAGTGAACTGCAGCCGAACCGGCAAAATCAAGCATGCCCATCTTTGCGAATAATCCTTCCGGATTCCAGATCATATGACCTGCCACTGGATAAATAACTGCAGTTGCGATAAAACTAAAAAACATATATGGGAGGAATTTCATTCTTTCAGATACTGCACCGGATACTATTGTAGCAACTGCTACTGCAAAAGCTGCTTGGAACATCCAGTACACTTCAACAGGCAACCCCAGGTTTCTTAAGAATGGTAAATTGCTCATATCACCGGTGGCAAAAAAACCTGTGGTTCCGATTATACCAAATTTATCGAGACCGTACATCAATGCGAAACCTAATACCCAATAACCCAGCAATCCTGAACAGCAATCAATAAAAACCTTCATAATAATGTTGAGGGAATTCTTAGCTCTTATAAAACCTGCCTCCAACATTGCAAAACCCGCTTCCATAAAGAAAACCAGAGCAGCACATAATAAAACCCAGACGGTGTTTATACCGCCACCTAAAATTTGGAGATTGAGATCATTCATTATAATATCACCTTTCTAGCATAATTAATATTAAATTTTCTCCTTCAACCCCATTGTTTCTGGAAATTAAGATAACCTGAAAGATTATATATGACGGGATACAGGTCTACCCGGCATAAAGGAGGAATAACAATCATTGTCTTCCTTCTTAAGATATGAAATCACCACAATCCAATTAAAGTGATTAATATGTGGTATCCATAAAAGTTACTGATATCGACGTCTTAGTCGATTAGGAAGTTACATCTGTGTAAGAAAACATCATTGAATTTTCAATAATATTATAACGTTTTGCTAAAGGATTTGCAATAAACTTTTACCAATTTAAAACTGAGGGCTAAACTAAATCACATTTTATCTATTCACCTTGTTTAAGTTATGTTATAATAGAAAGCTGGATACAATCAAATGTAAATGACTAATCGCTATGCATTTGGATGAAAATCTAGTAATGTACATGAAATAATAATATTTAATATATATTAATGAAACACATATTAATGAAACCTTTGGAGGATTTTATTGATGGCAAGCGAAAGACAAAAGAAGATAAGAAATTTTTGTATAATAGCACATATTGATCATGGGAAATCAACCCTTGCAGACAGGATGTTGGAAAAGACCGGGGTTTTAACCCTAAGGGAAATGGAAGATCAGGTCCTAGATAATATGGATATCGAAAGGGAACGTGGTATTACTATAAAGGCTCAGGCCGTAAGAATGGTATATAAGTCCAGTGATGGAGAGGAATATATATTCAACCTGATAGACACTCCAGGGCATGTAGATTTTAATTACGAGGTTTCAAGGAGTTTGGCTGCATGTGAAGGAGCAATACTGGTTGTAGATGCTGCACAGGGGATTGAGGCACAAACCCTTGCAAATGTTTATCTGGCTTTGGAACATAACCTGGAAATTCTTCCGGTAATAAATAAAATTGACTTGCCAAGTGCCCAGCCTGATGTAGTCAAAAAGGAAATTGAGGATATAATTGGGCTTGATGCAAGTGAGGCACCAATGGTTTCAGCCAAAAACGGATTGAATATTGAAGATGTTTTGGAGAGTGTTGTAAAAGGTGTACCTTGTCCTGACAACGATGAAACTGCTCCTTTGAAGGCACTTATATTCGATTCCTACTATGACAGCTATAAAGGTGTTATTGTATATGTAAGAATAAAGGAAGGCAGCGTGAAGGTCGGGGACCAGATCAAGATGATGTATACCGGAAAAGAGTTTGTGGTTACTGAAGTCGGATATTTCAGACCGGGATCTCTTGCTTCTTGCGGTGAGCTTTTGGCAGGAGAGGTAGGGTATATTGCTGCCAGTATAAAGAATGTCCGGGACACCAGGGTTGGTGATACTGTAACTCTGTCGGATAACCCTACAAAAGAGCCTTTGCCCGGTTATAAAAAGGTAAATTCAATGGTTTTCTGCGGTATATACCCCGCAGACGGTTCAAAGTATGGAGATTTGAGGGATGCACTTGAAAAGCTGCAGCTTAACGATGCTTCATTAAGCTTCGAACCGGAGTCATCTATAGCCCTTGGGTTTGGTTTTAGATGCGGATTTTTAGGGCTTTTGCATATGGAGATAATTCAGGAGCGTCTTGAAAGGGAATACGATTTAGACCTGGTTACAACGGCTCCGAGTGTTATATACAAGGTTAACAGAACTGATGGGACGACCGTATTTATTGACAACCCGTCAAACTTGCCGCCGCCTGCAGAGATCAGTTCAATGGAGGAGCCCATGGTTAAATGTTCTATCATGCTACCGACGGATTATGTGGGCAGCATAATGGATCTCAGCCAGGAAAGACGCGGTGTATATAAGGATATGAAATATATTGATGAGGGAAGAGTAATGCTTTTATATGAAATGCCCCTCAATGAAATAATATATGACTTTTTTGATGCTCTAAAATCTAGGTCAAGAGGTTATGCTTCATTGGATTATGAGCTTATAGGATACAATCCTTCAACTCTTGTAAAGCTGGACATAATGTTAAATGGGGATATTGTTGATGCTCTTTCATTTATTGTCCATACTGAAAAGGCATATGCGAGGGGAAGAAGAATAGCCGAAAAGCTTAAAGAGTCAATACCCAGGCAGCAATTTGAAATTCCCATACAGGCTTGCATCGGCGGTAAAATAATAGCAAGGGAGACAGTAAAAGCCTATAGAAAAGACGTTCTTTCAAAATGCTACGGCGGGGACATAACAAGAAAGAAGAAGCTCCTTGAGAAGCAAAAAGAGGGTAAGAAAAGAATGAGACAGGTTGGAAGTGTAGAGGTTCCGCAGGAAGCATTTATGACAGTTTTGAAACTGGACACTTAAGTATAGTTTTTGGGAGTTAATATGAAAAAAAGTATTGGGATTTATATTCATATTCCTTTTTGTATATCAAAGTGCTACTATTGTGACTTTAATTCCTCTTCAAATAAGAGCAGTTTGGTGGAAGCTTATTTTGATGCATTAAAAAAAGAGATCATATTAAACAGTGAAAGAGCAGGGCAATATGAAGTAAAGACGGTTTTTATCGGCGGCGGGACTCCTTCAAGTGTTGATTCACGGTACATTGAAGATGTATTGGAGCTTTGCCGCAAGCATTATAATTTAAGAAGCGATGCAGAAGTAAGCATTGAATCGAATCCCGGTACATTGTCAGAAATTAAACTTAAAGCATATAAATATATTGGAATAAACAGGCTGAGTATAGGACTGCAAGCCTGGCAAAACAAGCTTTTAAAAAGCATTGGCAGGATTCATTGCGTTGAAGATTTTACCAATAATTTTAAACTTGCAAGAGAAATAGGATTTGATAACATAAATGTGGATGTGATTTTTTCTCTTCCAGATCAAACACTGGATGATTGGAATGAGACGCTAAATAATATAATAAGCCAAGGGCCGGAGCATATATCAAGCTATAGCCTTAAAATAGAAGAAAATACTGTGTTTTGGGAAAAGTATAACAATGGAGATATAAAGGAAATAGATGACCAATTGGATAGAGAAATGTATTATATTGCTAAAAGGAAGCTGTCACAATATGGATATAATATGTATGAAATATCCAATTTCTCAAAGGAAGGTTTTGAGTGCAAGCACAACCTTATATATTGGAATGCGGAAAACTATTTAGGTTTTGGGGCAGGGCACATTCATACTTCAACAAAAAAAGATATAATAATGTATATAGCATAGAAGATTATGTTGAAAACTATATAAAAAATGAGGGTAAATATGTAGAAGGAGAAGCTTTTATAGATGAAGCTGAAAGCATGTCTGAGTTTGTCATTCTTGGAATGAGGCTTACTCAAGGCATTTCCATATTGGACTTCAAAGAAAGATACGGAATTGAAATTATGGATAGATTTGGTGAGCAGTTTAACAAATTGATCGCAAGGGGATTAGTTGAGTATAAAGATAAAAGGCTAATGCTTACAGAAACAGGTTTGGATTATGCCAATCAGGTTTTTATGGAATTTATCGATTAATAATGTTCATTGCCTTCAAAGTATTGCCGATAAAGATATTATTTGTAATTGTTGGGATTTTAGCATAAAATACTTGACAAATAACTGTCATGGGGATATATTTAAATTATAATTAGCACTCAATTAAGTAGAGTGCTAACAAAGGGGAGCTGGAACATGTACTTGGATGATAGAAAACGAAGGATTCTTCAGGCTATTATTGATGACTACATTGACACAGCAGAACCTATTGGTTCAAGAACAATCGCAAGGAAACATGAGCTTGGCTTAAGTTCTGCCACTATTAGGAATGAAATGGCTGATCTTGAGGAAATGGGGTTTTTAGGACAGCCGCATACATCTGCAGGTAGAGTACCCTCTGACAAAGGCTATAGACTTTATGTCAATGAGCTGATGAAAGAAAGGGTTATTTCCACTGAGGAAGCTGATTGTATAAAACAGGCACTTGAAGTACGGATAAATGAAATGAATCAACTTATAAGGCAAGCATCGATGATAATGTCCAAGATCACCAAATATACATCGATTGCAATTGCACCGCAGTTGAAAAAAAGCATTCTTAAGGCCGTACAGGTTGTGCCGATTCAGCCCGGAAGAGCACTTGTAATAGTGGTTACTAGTGCAAATGTGGTAAGAAACAGCTTTATTAAGATTCAGGATAATGTTACTGCAGATTTGTTAATTATGCTGTCAAATGTACTAAACATTAAGCTGAATGGGCTTACAATAGATCAGATAGGCAATAATATTTTGCTGGATATAGAAAAAGAGTTAGGTATTACGAAAGAAATACTGATACCGATAATTGACGGTATAGTGGATTCTATAAACAATATAGATTATTCCGATGTGTATTTGGAGGGTACTACCAACATACTTAACTTTCCGGAGTTTATGGATATTGTAAAGGCAAAGGAGTTCTTGAATGTTCTGGATGAGAAAGAAAAAATATACAAGATTCTAAACGATAAAAATGGCACGGAAAGTATAGGTGTTCATATAGGAACAGAGAATGATATACAACAGATTAAGGATTGCAGCCTTATTACTGCAACATACAGCATTGGTAATATTGTGCTTGGAACCATAGGTGTTATTGGTCCTACAAGAATGGAATATGCAAAGGTTATTTCTTCGATGAATTTTCTTAAAAGAAAGTTGAATGAAGAAATATTAAAATATATAGGTGATATAGATGATAGTTAATAAGGCATGTAACAGCATTTATTTTTGTTCATGCCTGGGAATTATGGTGTATGGTATATCATAATTCCTAACGGCAACAATTAAGGTTGACAAAGTCGCAAGTGATTTTTTTGAACTAATGAATAAACGGGGAGGGTGGACTAAGAAGATATGGGTATATTTTCAGGCGATAGTGATAAGAAAAATAATCAAAACGAGCCCAAAGACCCATCAGTTGAAAATGGTGGTACTGCTTCTGATGTAAAGGAACAGGAAACATCAGGAAATGGTGGCGATAATGTTTCTGCAATTGAAGAAATGAAAACAATGTTGGATCAGAAAAGCAAACAGTGCGAGGAATATTTTAGTATGCTTCAGCGTACTGCTGCCGAATTTGATAACTACAAAAAGAGGACAGTAAAAGAAAAAGACGCACTTTATAACGATGCTGTAAGTGAGACTGTACTGTCAATGCTTCCTGTTGTTGATAATTTTGAAAGGGCTATAAAAGCAGCTGAAAATGATTCAACTACCGATTCTTCTTTTAAAGAAGGCATGGAGCTTGTATACAGACAGCTTAAGGATGCATTGAAGAATCTTGGCGTTGAGGAAATTAAATCTGTAGGGGAAACTTTTGATCCTCAACTACATAATGCTGTTATGCATATTGAAGACGACTCGTATGATTCTAATACAGTTGTTGAGGAATTCCAGAAAGGGTATGTTTTAAAAGATAAAGTAATACGTCATAGTATGGTTAAAGTAGCCAACTGATTATTAAGAGGAGGATAGAGAATATGGCAAAAGTAATAGGAATAGATTTGGGAACAACAAATTCATGTGTATCGGTTATGGAAGGTGGAGAACCTGTTGTAATACCTAATCCAGAGGGAAGCAGGACTACTCCGTCTGTTGTAGCATTTTCAAAAACAGGCGAAAGGTTGGTTGGCCAGGTTGCAAAACGACAAGCCATAACAAATCCTGATAGAACTGTAATATCAATCAAAAGGGATATGGGAACAGACAGAAAGGTAAAAGTTGACGATAACCAATATACTCCCCAGGAAATATCTGCAATGATACTGCAAAAGCTTAAAGCTGATGCTGAGGCATTCCTTGGAGAAAAAATAACACAGGCTGTTATTACTGTTCCTGCGTATTTCAGTGACTCACAGAGGCAGGCAACAAAGGATGCAGGTAAAATAGCAGGTCTTGAGGTATTAAGAATTATCAACGAGCCAACTGCTGCTGCTTTAGCATATGGTCTTGATAAGGAACATGACCAGAAAATACTGGTATTTGACTTGGGTGGAGGAACCTTCGATGTATCCATTCTTGAAATTGGTGACGGAGTTTTCGAGGTTCTTGCAACACATGGTAACAATAGACTTGGTGGAGATGACTTTGACCAGAGGGTTATGGACTACCTGGCAGACAGCTTTAAGAGAGAAAACGGTATAGACTTAAGAAATGACAAGATGGCTCTACAAAGATTGAAGGAAGCAGCAGAAAAAGCAAAAATTGAGCTTTCCGGTGTTACAACTACAAACATAAATCTTCCTTTTATAACTGCAGATGCAACAGGACCTAAGCACCTTGATGTTACACTTACAAGGGCTAAATTCGATGAGATAACTGCGGACTTGGTTGAAAAGACAATGGAGCCTACAAGACAAGCGATGAAGGATGCTGGACTTAGTGTAGATAAGATAGATAAAATTCTTCTGGTAGGTGGATCCTCAAGAATTCCTGCTGTTCAGGAAGCTGTTAAGAAATATCTTGGTAAGGAGGCTTTTAAAGGAATCAATCCTGATGAATGTGTTGCTGTAGGAGCATCAATTCAGGCTGGAGTACTTACCGGAGAAGTTAAAGATCTATTGCTTCTTGATGTTACACCATTATCACTCGGTATCGAAACATTAGGCGGAGTTTGTACAAAGCTTATTGAAAGAAATACTACTATACCTGCTAAAAAGAGCCAGGTGTTTTCAACTGCTGCAGATGGTCAGACTAGTGTTGAGATCCATGTATTACAGGGTGAAAGGGAAATGGCTCAGTACAACAAGACCCTTGGAAGATTCCAGCTTACTGGAATTCCACCGGCACCAAGAGGCATACCTCAGATCGAAGTTACATTCGACATAGATGCTAACGGTATCGTTCACGTTTCAGCTAAGGACCTTGGTACAGGGAACGAGCAGAAGGTTACTATTACCGCTTCTACCAACTTATCAGATGATGAGATAGATAAAGCTGTAAAAGAAGCAGAAAAATTTGCGGCTGAGGACAAGAAGAAAAAGGAAGAGGTTGATGTCAGAAATAATGCTGATTCAATGGTATTCCAGTGTGAAAAACAGTTAGGCGAGCTCGGTGATAAATTAAGCTCAGAGGATAAAGCAAAAATACAGGAAGAAATAAATAAAGTTAAGGAAGCATTAAAAGGTACTGATACAGAAAATATTAAAAATGCAACTGAATCTCTGACACAGGCTTTCTATGAAATATCGTCAAAAATGTATCAGAATACAGGAGCAGGGGCTAACGGAGCTGCAGATGCAGGTTTTGATCCTAATGCAGGAGCACAGGGAGGACCTGAAATGGGAGGTTCCGACAACGTATATGATGCTGATTATAAGGTTGTTGATGAGGATAATAAATAATAATTAATTTAAAAATAGGCCAAAGTCATGGGTTAGACACCGGGAAACTTTTATCTCGACAGATTTTAAAGGATACAAAGCTGCATAGCGGTTTTGAAAGTTATCCCCATGTCACACTAATGGCTTTGGCTATTGTAATATATAAGGTTATAGATTGGAGTTGATAGGATGGCTGATAAGAGAGATTACTATGAAATCCTCGAATTAGGTAAGGGAGCATCCGATGAAGAAATAAAAAAGGCATATAGAAAACTTGCAAAGAAGTATCATCCGGATGTAAACCCTGGTGATAAGACTGCTGAAGCTAAGTTCAAAGAGATAAATGAAGCTTATGAGGTATTAAGCGACTCACAAAAGAGAGGACGTTATGATCAGTATGGTCATGCCGGAACCGATCCAAATGGCTTTGGAGGCGGCGGCTTTAGTGACTTTGATTTTGGCGGAATCGGTGACATTTTTGAGACTTTCTTTGGAGGTTCAGGCTTTGGAAGATCTTCAAGGAGCAAGGGTGGTCCACAGAAGGGTAATGATTTAAAATATTCCATAGAAGTTACCTTTGAAGAGGCAGCTTTTGGAACTGAAAAAGAGATTTCCCTCAATAGGATGGAAAACTGTCCCACATGTAGCGGAAGTGGTGCAAAGCCTGGAACAACACCCACAACATGTAAGCATTGTAATGGGTCGGGACAGGTACAATACAAGCAAAATACCCCATTTGGCCAGTTTGTTAATGTAAGGGCTTGTGATGCATGTCGCGGAGAAGGAAAAATCATAAGTGATCCGTGTAATTCATGCAGCGGTAAGGGTAAGGTAAGAAAAAGTACCAAATTGAAAATTAAGATTCCTCAGGGCATAGACGATGGGCAGACTATATCTTTAAGGGGAGAGGGAGAGCCAGGTTCAAAAGGCGGTCCAAGAGGCGATCTGTATATAGGTGTGAGGGTCAAAGCACATGCATTATTTACCAGACAAGGAAATGATGTTATTTGTGAAATGCCAATTACCTTTGTGCAGGCGGCGTTAGGCTGCGAGCTGGAGGTGCCTACCCTTGACGGTAAAGTAAAGTATACTATTCCTGAGGCTACACAGACTGGAACGGTTTTCAGACTCAAGGGTAAAGGAGTGCCGCATTTGAGAGGAAACGGCAGGGGAGATCAATATGTCAGGGTTAATATTGAAGTTCCCAAGAAGCTCAATGAAAACCAAAAGGCACTTCTCAGAGAATTTGCAGAGGTAAGCGAAGAAACCCATGAGCAGAGAAAAAGTTTCTTTGATAAAATGAAGGATGCACTTGGCATGTAGTATAAAAAGCATTATGTAAAAATTAATTGCTTTTTTGAAAGTATAAAAGAGACTGCTGAATAAATAGCAAGAAAGAGGAAAAGATGAAGTGGTACGAAATAATTATAAATACTACGGAAGAAGCAAATGATGCAATATCTGAGATGCTTACTTCAATTGGGGCCGGCGGAGTTGCCATTGAGGATCCTAATGACATCAGGAGGGAGCTTTTAAAGCCTGGTACTTTGGATTATGCCGATCAAGAGTTTTTTGACAATTTAGGTGAAGACGTTAAAATTAAGGCATATTTTTCTGATGATAAAAACGTTAATGAGTTAATTGCATTAATAGATGAAAAGATAAGCTTTATTGGAAATTTTCTTAATACTGGAAAAGGGTATATGGGATATAATGAAGTTGATGATGAGGATTGGGCAACCTCATGGAAGAAATACTACAAGCCGGTTAAAATAGCTGAAAGGGTAGTTATAAAGCCTTCATGGGAAAACTATGATGCATCAGGTAATGATATTGTTATAGAACTTGATCCGGGAATGGCCTTTGGAACAGGTACCCATGAAACTACCATGATGTGTTCACAGCTTTTAGAGAAATATCTAAAAGAGGGTGACAGCACCTTAGACTTGGGTTGTGGTACAGGAATACTTGCAATAATAGCACATAAGCTTGGAGCAAAGGATATTACTGCTGTAGATATTGATGAGGTTGCTGTAAAAGTAGCACGTGAGAATTGCAGGTTAAATAATGCAAGCAGCGGGATTAATATATTAAAGGGCATTTTAAAGGATGTGAAACCATTCAAGTATGATGTTGTGATCGCTAATATCATAGCAAGTGTTATTGTTGACATATCCGATTCAATGCCTTATTATGTAAATAAAGAAGGGTATTTTCTTACTTCCGGGATAATTAAGGAGAGAAAGCAAGATGTGCTTGATGCTTATACTTCCAAAGGGTTTAAGGTAGAGGAAATACTAGAAATGGGTGAATGGGTGGCGATTGCATTTAAATGCCAAGATTCTTTGTAAAAGATGAAGAAATTCAAAATGAAAATATAACTATATCAGGAGAAGACTTTAATCATATTAAGAATGTTCTTAGGCTTAGGCAGGGAGACTCTCTCGTTATAAGCGATGGAAATTGTACTGACTACGATGTTGTTATCGACAGCTATGAATCAAGTTATGTTGTTACACGTATTGTCGGGAAGTATAAGAACAACAACGAGTCCGATATAGACATAACATTGTTTCAAGGGATTCCTAAGTCTGATAAAATGGATATGATTATTCAGAAGTCTGTTGAGATGGGAGTAAAAAGAATAGTTCCTGTTCTTACAGAAAGGACTGTTGTTAAAATAAATAGCGAAAAGGATTCAAAGAATAAGATTACACGGTGGCAAAGAATAGCCCAGGAAGCATCCAAACAATGCAACAGGGGTATAATGCCAACCGTGGAGAATCCTGTTACTTTTTATGAAGCTGTTGCTAAATTAAAAAGAGCAGATTTGAGTTTGATTCCATATGAAAAGGAGTCAGGAAACAAGCTTAAATCAGTCATAAAAGGCAATGATGCAAAAACAATATCTGTAATGATTGGCCCTGAGGGTGGATTTTCTAACAGTGAGGTGGATTTGGCAGTTGAGAACGGTTTTGTACCGGTCACATTAGGTCCCAGAATATTAAGAACTGAAACTGCCGGTTTATCAGTACTTTCGATAATTATGTACGAATTGGGAGACCTAGGATAACTAATAATATACGTGTATAACTATTAAAAATGTTTATATTAAAAGTGATTATCATTAACACTTTTAATATAGTTATGACTAAAGTATAGCTTCATTCATTAATTACTTGAAAAACAGAGTAAAAGCGAGAAAATGAGAAAAAATATATGAGAATTCAAAAAAATCTTTAAAATATTGCAATCTATGTTATAATACATAATAGACTTTAAAAAAGGATGAAATACATATGATAAAGAGTATGACAGGTTTTGGTAGAGGCGAATTTCAGGATGAAGGAAAACTGATCTTGGCTGAAATTAAAACAGTAAACCACAGGTATAGTGATATATTTATAAAGATGCCAAGACAGATTTCATGCTTGGAGGATAAGATAAGGTCAGAAATTTCAAAAGTGGTTTCGAGAGGCAAGATAGATGTATTTATATCTCTAGAAAACCATAATGATGATTCCAAGACCGTTATTATAGATGAGCCATTGGCAAAAGCATATTTAAATGCAGTAGAATTGCTCAAGGACAAATATGATTTAAAGGATGATATTTCGGCTTCACTTATTGCCAAATTTCCTGATGTGCTGAAGATTGAAAAGGTTGAGCAGGACAGTGAGGCTATTTGGAATATACTTAAGGTTTCGTTGGCAAATGCACTGAATGAACTGATAAAAATGAGGCAAATAGAAGGTGAAAGCCTTAAAAATGATTTACTGGAAAAATTGATGCTCATTGAAAACGTATTGAATGATATAAAGCTAAGAGCACCTGAGATAACTAAAGAATATAAACAAAAATTGGAGTCAAGGATAAAAGAACTTACAGAGCAGCAAACTATAGATGAGAATCGTATTGCAACTGAGGTTGCGATTTTTGCAGATAGATGCAGTATTGATGAAGAAATACAAAGGCTGGCAAGCCATATAAAGCAGATGCGGGAAACTTTGGATTTAGGTATACCTGTAGGAAGAAAGCTTGATTTTCTTGTTCAGGAAATGAACAGGGAAATAAATACTATAGGTTCAAAGGCTAATGATTTAAGTATTACCAAGAATGTTATTGATTTAAAAAGCGAACTTGAAAAAATACGTGAACAGATTCAAAACATTGAATAAGTCGTAGGAGGCTAAATATGAAGTTAATCAATATAGGATTTGGCAATATTGTGTCAGCAAATAGACTAGTAGCTATTGTAAGTCCTGAATCAGCACCAATTAAAAGAATTATACAGGAAGCCAGAGATAGAGGAATGCTAATTGATGCCACATATGGTAGGAGAACAAGAGCAGTAATAATTACAGATAGCGATCATATTATATTATCAGCTGTTCAACCGGAAACAGTAGCACATAGGTTGAATGTAAAAGAAACAGATAGTGTAGATGATATTATAGAAGAAGAAAAAGATTAATAAAAAATTGGAAAATTACGATAAAGAATATGGAGATAATATTTTAAATATTATTTACAACTTGTATTCAAGTTTATAGGAGGTAGATTATATTATGATATATCCGCCAATAAGTTCGCTTATGGAAAAAGTCGACAGTAGATATACACTTGTTGTTGCAACCGCAAAAAGAGCAAGGCAGATTGCTGACGGTTCTAACAAGCTTACCAAATGCAACTCGGAAAAGCCTGTAACAATTGCAATTAATGAGATTAATGAAAATAAGATTACATACGTAAGAACAAAAAGCGGTATTAAGTAATGCCTTAGAAATAACGACCTATTCTCAATGACAAAACTCCGACGATTTAATGGGGGTTTGGACGACGGGAGTCGGATTGTATTTCTTAGCCGATACTAACTTGGTTTGTTGATTAAAATCAATAGTGTCAACGTGTTCGAAGTATGTCCATCAAATGTAAAATAGTTGATTTCATAGAAATAAGATGTATGGGTTGAGGTGTTGTGTAGTTGTTACTCAATTCAAGTCTTATTTTTTTGATGTTCAGGGAATAAGTTTTATCGTCTTTTGATGTATGTGTAGGAGGAAATTTTATGCTTAACGGGATAAATATTGTTCTTGGCGTATGCGGAGGTATTGCAGCATATAAATCTGTTGAAATTGTCAGCAGGTTGAAAAAGCTTGATGCAGAAGTAAATGTTATCATGACGGAAAGTGCTCAAAAATTTGTTGCACCTCTCACATTCAGGTCTATTTCCCGCAATCCTGTTATAACAGATATGTTCCAGGAACCGGTTAATTATGATATAAAGCATATATCACTTGCACAAAAAGCAGACTTGCTCATTGTAGCACCTGCTACTGCCAACATAATAGGAAAGATTGCAAACGGCATTGCTGACGATATGCTGACTACAACTGTTATGGCTACAAAGGCGAAGGTACTTATAGTGCCAGCTATGAATGTAAATATGTATGAAAATGTTCTAGTAAAAGACAATATTGAAAAGTTAAAGAGATTAGGTTATATGTTTATGGAACCAGCCACAGGTATGCTTGCATGCGGCATTAATGCTAAAGGAAGAATGCCGGAACCTGAAGAAATAGTTGATATGGCAGTTGACCTGACGATAAATAAAGGTGACATGGGAAATATAAAGATACTTGTCACAGCAGGGCCAACTAGGGAGGCTATTGATCCTGTAAGGTACATAACAAACCATTCTTCAGGTAAAATGGGTTATGCTATTGCAAAGGTTGCAAAGAAACGCGGTGCTTGTGTTTCTTTAGTAACAGGCCCTGTTAATATTGAAAGACCTGAGAATGTAAATGTTTTTGAGGCAACAACAGCTGATGATATGTTTCAAAAGGTAAATGAGCTCTATGAGTCAGCTGATATTATAATTATGGCAGCAGCTGTTGCAGATTATAAATGTTCTTTTGTTTCAAACTCAAAAATAAAGAAATCCTCGAATGAATTAACTCTAACTTTGGTAAAGAACCCTGATATTGCCTATAGTATAGGTGGGAAAAAGGGTGATAGAGTACTGGTAGGATTTGCTGCAGAAACGAATGACATATATGATAATGCAAAGTCCAAACTTTCAAAAAAGAACATGGATATGATTGTTGCAAATGATGTGACAATGGAAGGTGCAGGGTTTAATCATGATACGAATATTGTATCAATAATTTTAAACAGTGGCGAAATAATTAAGTTGCCTATTATGACTAAGGAAAAAGTGGCAAATGAGATATTAAATTATGCTGTAAGAATGTATAATGACAAAAGATCAAGTGCATTTAAAGATTAATAAATTTAATATATAAAAGTTAACAGATTTTTATATGCCTTATGGAGAATATATTTTTATATGGAATAAAATATGAGGGAGGAATTAAGAGTGGTTGATAAGTCGATGGAAAAAATTGTTGCGTTAGCAAAAAACAGAGGATTTGTATATCCTGGCTCAGATATTTATGGAGGTTTGGCAAATGCATGGGATTATGGTCCTTTAGGGGTTGAACTGAAGAACAACGTAAAAAAGGCATGGTGGAAAAAATTTGTACAGGAAAGTCCTTATAATGTAGGGGTTGACTGTGCATTGCTTATGAATCCACAAGTATGGGTTGCATCAGGACATGTTGGTGGGTTTAGTGACCCATTAATTGATTGTAAGGAATGTAAAACTAGACATAGAGCAGATAAACTTATAGAAGATTGGAATGAACAAAACAATATCAATTTGAGAATTGACGGGTGGAAAAATGAACAACTGCTTGAATATATGAAAGAAAAGAATGTAACATGCCCAAGCTGTGGAAAAAACAACTTTACAGATATAAGAAAGTTCAACTTAATGTTTAAAACTTTCCAAGGTGTTACAGAAGATTCTAAAGCAGAAATCTACTTAAGGCCTGAAACAGCACAAGGTATATTTGTCAATTTTAAGAACATACAAAGGACCACCAGGAAAAAGATGCCTTTTGGTATCGGTCAGATTGGTAAATCATTCAGGAATGAGATAACACCAGGTAATTTTACATTTAGGACGAGGGAATTCGAGCAGATGGAGCTTGAGTTTTTCTGCCAACCTGGAACAGATCTTGAATGGTTTAATTACTGGAAGGATTTTTGCTATAACTGGCTTATAAAGCATGGAATAAAAGAAGAAAGCCTTAAGCTGAGGGATCATTCAAAAGAAGAATTATCTCACTATAGTAATGCAACAACAGATATTGAGTTTAAGTTTCCTTTTGGCTGGGGCGAGCTTTGGGGTATTGCTGATAGAACAGATTTTGACTTAAAGCAGCATATGGAACATTCCAAAGAAGATTTATCATATTTTGACCCTGCTACAAATGAAAAGTATGTTCCATATTGTATAGAACCTTCATTAGGTGCTGACAGAGTTGCATTGGCTTTTCTGTGTGATGCTTATGATGAAGAAACAATAGAAGAAGGAGATGTTAGAACTGTTCTTAGGTTCCATCCTGCGATTGCACCTGTAAAAGCAGCCGTATTACCTTTATCCAAGAAATTGGGAGAAGAAGCTTATAAAGTTTATGAGAAACTGATAAAAAATTACGTATGTGAATATGATGAAACAGGAAGCATCGGAAAAAGGTACAGAAGGCAGGATGAGATTGGAACACCTTACTGTATAACTTTTGATTTCGATTCATTGAATGATGGCAGTGTAACTATAAGAGAAAGAGACTCAATGCAGCAGATAAGAGTTAAAATTGATGAGCTTGATGAATACTTTAAGGAAAAGTTTGAATATTAATAATCTTTTATATTTACTGGTGGTTAACGGATGGTTTGCAAAGATTAGTGATGAACAAATGTAAATGATTAATCTCTTTACTCATAAAAATGAATATTAAGTGTTGCTTTTTATAATAAAAGTGCTAATAATCAATAATTTTTTGTATTTTTTATTATAAAGCAACACTTAATTTATGTCTTTGTTCGTATATTATATTTGTAAATATTATATTGATTTATAAAAGAGTTTAAAGTATTACTAAAACGTTTTTAACATTAAAAAGAATAAGTACAACGTTTGACATATATATAAGATTGGTAAATTGGTTATTATGTGCCTATGCCAAAAATATTCACTAAATGCCATGATTATCAATTAAAAAGGAAGCTAAAATTTAATATACTATAATCAAAGGTTATTATAGGGTAGATTCTATAATCGAATAGTGTTATATATGCTTAAATTTTTTATTTATATTTGCAGCTAGCATATGATCCTTGAAAAAATAATATATCAGCTTAGTATTCAAGTATACAAAAAGAGAGATAAATATAATTGTTTTGATTATATTTGATGGAGGAGTATAAAGTGTACATATACAAAGTATTGAACGATTTGTTCGGCACTTATCTGTTTTATCGTTTTAATAGCCTGATATGGCTACCAGTCCTGATTCTACTCCTAAATTCTTGAATCCAGAATCCAACTAATTATAATAGCTGATATGTTATGAATTCATTTTTATTACATTATATATAAGTACATTTAAAATAAAAAACGACTTTAATTTACATATAATTAGCAGTAAAATTAACGATTAAAAAGACAAGCAGTACAAAACCTGTAGACAGTTAAAATAGTGAGACACTTTGAAACACTTATTATTAGGTAAAAACATACAAAATATTTGTGACAGTGATTTAATTTAAATAATTAAAATACGACAGAAAACAAATGGATTGTGTGTTTGTATATTTATAGGACAAGGTTAATCATTTTAAGTATTCGCTAAATTTGCTTCATGGTCGCCTTGGTTTCTCTGATTACTTAATAGGGGGTAATTGTTATTTAAAAGAATTAAACTGAATTGTTTACTTATAATCCAGACAGTTATAAAGTTCATTTTAAAGAAGTTAAATGAACTCTATATAATGTTTAGGTTTAATTCTTTTAGAGGCATTTATTACAATTTAAAAAGAGGAGGGGGATATAGCGGATGGTTTTGTTAGGTATAGGTAAAGTGATTTTGTAAATATACCTAAGTGCTTTTATTAAACATCAAGTAGTTAGTTTTAGATTATATTAAGAAGTTGTATTGGCGATTATAGGAAGCGTATAATAATTAGTCTGACAATTTGATGAAACTATTGTCTAGTGGAGAAGGTAAGTGTCGGGCTGTTAATTATAATTATAATTTTAAGGATAGCAGTTTAGAAGCACTGAATTTATCAAATTTTGATTAAGGAGGTTATAAAAAAGTAAAAGAATAGAAAAGTTATATAATAAATAAGGGGGTTTATAATCGATGAGAACAAAAAGACTTTTGGCAGTTTTGCTAACGACTTTGTTGTTGCTTGGAAGTGTTTTCACAAATGTGTCGTTAGCTGCAGCAGCACCTTCCATCTCAGTTACTCTTGACAAAACGACAGCATCAGTTGGCGACATTATAACAGCAACAATCAGTGCAAATGGTATTCAGAACTTTGCAGGATATCAAGCTAATGTTAAGTATGATCCTGCAGTATTGCAACCAGTTTACTCAGCAACAGAACCATATGACGGTTCATCAGTACCTGAATATGGAACGTTATTACAGAAGAGATACAGCCCAACAGACATGGGTGCAAATGATCTTGCAAATGGATCACTTACATTTGGAAGAACATATATGAACTTGTCAGGATACATGAATTCTGGTTCATCAGAATCAACTGGTACTTTGGCTATAATCAAGTTTAAAGTATTGAAAAAAGCATCAACTCAAATAAAGCTCCAGAATGCAGCAAGTTTAACAAATGCAGTTGACGGTACTATGGTGTTTGATTGGACAGGTGCACAGCTTTCGAATTACTCAGTTGAACAAGCACCTGTTTTAAATGATGATGGTACTAAACCATCAGTAGCACCAACAACAGCACCAACAACAGTAAAACCTACAGCAGGTCCAACTTCACCAGTTCAACCTATAGATTCAGGTGTAACTGTAGAGGTAGATAAGACTGATGCTAAAGTTGGTGACATAATAACAGCTACTATTAATGTAAAAAATATAAACGGATTTGCAGGATACCAAGCAAATCTTAAGTATAATCCTGCAGTATTGCAACCAGTTTACGAAGATGGAACTGCATATGATAATGCATCAGCTCCTGAATATGGTAAGTTGTTGCAGAAGAGATACAGTCCAACAGATATGGCATCAAATGATATTACTAAAGGAACACTTACCTTTGGTAGAACATACATGAATTTGGATTCATACAAGAATTCTGGAGCAGCAGAAAAAGAAGGTTCAATAGCTGTAATCAGATTCAAAGTATTAAAAGTTGAAGCAACAACTATAACTTTGCAGAATGCAGCAAGTTTAACAAATGCAGTTGACGGAACAATGTTATTTGATTGGACAGGAGCTCAATTAGCAGGATATAGAGTTCAACAAGCTCCTTCAATAAATGGAGTTGTTGTAACAACAACACCATTACCTACAGTTTCAACAGTACCTTCCACAACACCATTAACAGGTTCAGGTGTAGAAGCAACTGTAGATAAGACAACTGCATCAGTAGGCGATATCATAACATATACAATCAGTGTTAAGGATATAGCTGGATTTGCAGGATATCAGGCAAATGTTAAATATGATCCATCAGTATTGAAGCCAGTTTATGAAGATGGAACAGAATATGACAATGCAGCAGTACCTGATTATGGTAAGTTATTACAGAAGAGATACAGTCCAACAGACATGGCATCAAATGATCTTTCAAAGGGAACACTTACTTTTGGTAGAACATACATGAACTTGGATTCATACAAGGCATCAGGATCAGCAGAAACAAGTGGTACAATAGCTGTTATTAGATTCAAAGTATTGAAAAATACAGCTACAACTATTAAGTTACAGAATGCTGCAAGCTTGACAAATGCAGTTGATGGAACAATGTTATTCGATTGGAGCGGAGCACAATTAGCAGGATATAAAGTAGCACAGGCTCCTTCAATAAACGGAGTTGTTGTAGAAACTCCAGTACCAACAGTGTCAGTACCACCATCACAGACAATTGGTTCAGGTGTAACAGCAACTGTAGATAAGACAACTGCATCAGTAGGCGATATCATAACATATACAATCAATGTTAAGGATGTAGCTGGATTTGCAGGATATCAGGCAAATGTTAAATATGACCCATCAGTATTGCAGCCAGTTTATGATGATGGATCAGCATACGATAGTGCAGCAGTACCTGAATACGGAACATTGTTGCAGAAGAGATACAGCCCAACAGACATGGCATCAAATGATCTTTCAAAGGGAACACTTACCTTTGGTAGAACATACATGAATTTGGATTCATACAAGGCATCAGGATCAGCAGAAACAACTGGTTCAATAGCTGTTATTAGATTCAAAGTATTGAAAAATACAGCTACAACTATTAAGTTACAGAATGCTGCAAGTTTAACAAATGCAGTTGATGGAACAATGTTATTCGATTGGAGCGGAGCACAATTAGCAGGATATAAAGTAGCACAGGCTCCTTCAATAAACGGAGTTGTTGTAGAAACTCCAGTACCAACAGTGTCAGTACCACCATCACAGATACCTGGTTCAGGAGTAGTAGCAACTGTGGATAAGACAACTGCATCAGTAGGCGATATCATAACATATACAATCAATGTTAAGGATGTAGCTGGATTTGCAGGATATCAGGCAAATGTTAAATATGATCCAGCAGTATTGCAGCCAGTTTACGATGATGGAACAGCATATGATAGTGCAGCAGTACCTGAATATGGAACATTGTTACAGAAGAGATACAGCCCAACAGACATGGCATCAAATGATCTTTCAAAGGGAACACTTACCTTTGGTAGAACATACATGGCGTTGGATTCATACAAAGCATCAGGATCAGCAGAAACAACTGGTTCAATAGCTGTTATTAGATTCAAAGTATTAAGGTCTACTGCAACAGCTATATTGTTACAAAATGCTGCAAGCTTGACAAATGCAGTTGATGGAACAATGTTATTTGACTGGACAGGAGCACAGTTAAAAGGATATAAAGTAGCACAGGCTTCTTCAATAAACGGAACTGTTACTCCAACAAAACCAGGAAATACACCAACAATAACAAAACCAGCAACACCAACAAAACCAGCAAATACACCAACACCTGTACAAGTTAACAGCGACTTGAAGTTGTTGTTCAGCAACAATGGTGCAGCAGCAAGCTCAAATCAGATTTACATGAACATGAAGTTACAAAATACAGGATCATCAACATATGATCTTTCAAAAATTACAATTAGATACTTCTACACAAGTGATGATGATAAAGCATTAACTTATTACTCAGACTATGTAAGTATTGGTTCAGCAAGTGCTACATTCAACAATTTATCACCAGTACATGCAAAGGCTAATAAGTATATAGAAATTAAATTGGCATCCGGAACACTTGGAGCAGCTGGTGCACAGTGGCCAAGTCAATCTGAAGTAACAATTCAGGGTAGAGTTGCAAAAGCTGACTGGACTAATGTTGATCAATCAAATGACTATTCATATCCAGGTTCAATGAGTCAGTTTGGAGAAAACAAACTTGTTGCAGTTTATTACAATGGAGCTTTGGTATATGGTACGCCACCACCAACTGGTCCAGAAAATACACCAACAGATAGACCAACAAGTACACCAACAAAACCAAAAAATACTCCAACACCGACCAAAAATACATCTACACCAATAGATGGTACAGTAGAATTAAGTCTTGATAAAACAACTGCAGGAGTTGGAGATATTATTACAGCTACACTGAAAATTAATAAAATCCCTGGTTTTGCAGGATATCAGGCTAATATTAAATACGATCCAGCAGCGTTGACACCTGTATACTCAGATGGAACAGCATATGATGATGCTGCAGTACCTGAGTATGGTGATTTACTCCAGAAGAGATACAGCCCAACAGATATGGCGGCAAATGATGTTGCTAAGGGAACACTTACTTTTGGTAGAACATACATGGCTTTGGATTCATACAAGGCATCAGGATCAGCAGAAACAACAGGATCTATAGCAGTAATTAGATTCAAGGTTCTCAAATCAACTGGTTCAACATCAATTAAGTTAGAGAATGCAGCTAGCTTGACAAATGCGGTTGATGGAACAATGCTATTTGACTGGACAGGAGCTCAGTTAGGCGGATATACAGTTAAACAAGCATCAACAATTAAACTTGGATCAGGAGTAACAAAAGGTGAAGTATTCGTAACATTAGACAAGTCAACAGCAGCAGCTGGAGATATTGTTACAGCAACAATTAATGTTAAGGAATTTGATGTAATATCAGGATATCAAGCAAACATTAAGTATGATCCTTCAGCATTACAACCTGTATACTCAGATGGAACAGCATATGACAGTTCATCAGTACCTGAAAGTGGTGATTTACTCCAGAAGAGATACAGCCCAACAGATATGGCATCAAATGATCTTACAAAGGGAACACTCACATTTGGAAGAACATATATGAACTTGGCAAGTTATAAAACAGCAGGAGTAAAAGAAAATACAGGATCAATTGCTAAGATCTCATTCAAGGTACTTAAGAGTGGTCCAGTAAGCATCTTGTTAGCTGATTCACCAAGCCTTACAAATGCAATAACAGGAACAATGATGTTCGACTGGGATGGAGTTCAGTTGGACAATTATAAAGTAACACAGGCAGGTGGTTCAACAACATCACCTACACCAACTCAGGGAATAACAAAAGGTGAAGTATTTGTAACATTAGACAAGACAAAAGCAGCAGTGGGCGACATAATTACAGCAACAATCAACGTTAAAGATTTTGACTCTGTTGCAGGATATCAGGCAAGTGTTAAATATGATCCAGCAGTATTGCAGCCAGTATACTCAGATGGAACAGCATATGATAATTCATCAGTACCTGAATACGGTAAGTTACTCCAGAAGAGATATAGTCCAACAGACATGGGTGCAAATGATACTGCAAATGGAATACTTACATTCGGAAGAACTTACATGAATTTGTCCGGATATAAGGCATCAGGAGTAGCAGAAAAAGAAGGATCAATAGCAGTAATTTCCTTCAAGGTATTGAAGGCTACTGAAACTAAAGTATTATTGAAAAATGTACCAAGCCTCACAAGTCCAGTTGACGGAACAATGGTATTTGACTGGGATGGAGTACAGTTGGCAAACTACAAAGTAACACAGGCACCAGTAGTTAATGGTCCAGTTGTTACAGATCCAACACCAACACCTACAGAAGTTACAGCTACACCAACTCAGGGAATAACAAAAGGTGAAGTGTTTGTAACATTTGATAAGACAACAGCAGCAGTAGGCGACATAATTACAGCAACAATAAGCGTTAAAGACTTTGATTCAGTTGCAGGATATCAGGCAAGCATTAAGTATGATCCAGCAGTATTGCAGCCAGTATACTCAGATGGAACAGCATATGATAATTCATCAGTACCTGAATACGGTAAGTTACTCCAGAAGAGATACAGCCCAACAGACATGGGTGCAAATGATACTGCAAATGGAATACTTACATTCGGAAGAACTTACATGAATTTGTCCGGATATAAGGCATCAGGAGTAGCAGAAAAAGAAGGATCAATAGCAGTAATTTCCTTCAAGGTATTGAAGGCTACTGAAACTAAAGTATTATTGAAAAATGTACCAAGCCTCACAAGTCCAGTTGACGGAACAATGGTATTTGACTGGGATGGAGTACAGTTGGCAGACTACAAAGTAACACAGGCACCAGCAGTTAATGGTCCAGTTGTTGTAACACCAACACCAACTACTGTTTCGGCAACACCAACTACTGCAACAGCAACACCAACACCAACTAAGGTAAATACAAAAGGTGAAGTGTTTGTAACATTAGATAAGACAACAGCAGCAGTAGGCGACATAATTACAGCAACAATCAACGTTAAAGACTTTGATTCAGTTGCAGGATATCAGGCTAATATTAAGTTTGATCCAGCAGTATTGAAACCAGTATACTCAGATGGAACAGCATATGATAATTCATCAGTACCTGAATACGGTAAGTTACTCCAGAAGAGATACAGCCCAACAGACATGGGAGCAAATAATCTTGAAAATGGAATACTTACATTTGGAAGAACTTACATGAATATGGCAGGATACAAGGCATCAGGAGTAGCAGAAAAAGAAGGATCAATAGCAGTAATATCCTTTAAGGTATTGAAGGCTACTGAAACTAAGATAGAATTGACAAATGTACCAAGCCTCACAAATCCAGTTGACGGAACAATGGTATTTGATTGGGATGGAACACAGTTGGCAAACTACAAAGTAACACAGGCACCAGCAGTTAATGCTCCAGTTGTTGTAACACCAACACCAACTACTGCCACTGCAACACCAACTACTGCTACAGCAACACCAACTACTGCTACAGCTACACCAACACCTACTACACCTGTAGATGGATCTGTATTGACAGCTATTGATAATGATAAGGTTGCAGTTGGTGATAAAGTAACACTTACAATAAATGTTGACAAGATAACTAATTTCTCAGGCTACCAGTTTAACATCAAGTACAATACAACATACTTACAGCCTTGGGATACAATTGCTGACGAAGCATACACTGATTCAACAATGCCTGATTATGGAACATTGTTGCAGGGAAGATTTAACGCAACAGACATGTCTAAGCATAACCTTTCACAAGGTGTATTGAACTTCGGTAGATTGTATATGAACCTTTCAGCATACAGAGCATCAGGCAAACCTGAAAGTACTGGAGCTGTTGCAAAGGTAACATTTAAAGTAATTAAAGAAATACCTGCAGAAGGAATTAAGTTGGCAACATTTGAAAACGGAAGCAGCATGAATAATGCAGTTGATGGAACAATGTTGTTCGACTGGGATGGCAATATGTACAGCTCAAGTGCATACAAAGTAGTACAACCTGGACTCATCTATCCAAAAGGCACAGCTACAGTATTATATGGTGACGTTGATAATGATGGAAATGTTGATTCAGACGACTATGCATATATGAGACAATGGTTGATCGGTATGATTGCTGATTTCCCTGGAGGAGATATCGGATTAGCTAATGCTGATGTTGATGGAGACGGAAATGTAGATTCAGATGACTATGCGTACATGAGACAATGGTTAATAGGAATGATTTCCGAGTTCCCAGCAGAACAAAAATAATAATAAATAAAATTAATAAATAAGTAGTCTAATTCGAGTATTCCCGAAACTTTGTTTCGGGAATACTTGAATTCAATAATTTTATGAAGGGGGAGAATATCATTGCAGAGCCCAAGATTAAAACGCAAAATTTTATCTGTAATATTAGCAGTTTGCTATATTATATCATCGTTTTCAATTCAATTTGCTGCAACGCCTCAAGTTAATATCATAATAGGCTCCGCTCAAGGAATTCCGGGGAGTACAGTTAAAGTACCAATTAATTTACAGAATGTACCTGAGATAGGGATTAATAACTGTGATTTCACAATAAAGTTTGATTCTGATATATTAGACTTTAATTCAGTTGAGGCCGGGGATATCGTACCACTTCCAGTAGCTAGTTTTAGTAGTAATAATTCAAAAGACATCATTAAGTTTTTATTTAGTGATGCTACCCAAGGAAATATGCCAATAAACGAAAATGGTTTATTTGCTGTCATAAGTTTTAAAATTAAGGATAATGCCCAAAAAGGTATAAGCAATATTAAAGTATCATCATATGGATCTTTTTCTGGAATGTCAGGGAAAGAAATGCAATCATTAAGTCCAACTTTTTTTTCAGGTTCTATAGATGTTTCAGATGTTAGCACAAGTAAATTAGATGTTAAAGTTGGGAATGTAGAGGGTATTGCAGGAACGGAAGTAAATGTACCTATTACATTTGAAAACGTGCCTGATAATGGAATAAATAATTGTAATTTTACCTTATCTTATGATTCAAATGCACTAGAGTTTTTAACAACAGAAGCTGGAAATATAATACCTTTAGCAATTGCTGACTATTCGAGTTATAGATCAATGGAAGGGAAAATAAAGTTCCTTTTTAGTGATTCTTCACAGGGGACCAGATCAATTAAAAATGATGGAGTCTTTGCAAATATTAAATTTAAAATAAAAGGCAATGCTATAAGGGATACATATAGAATAGATCTATCTGAATTAGGTTCATTTTCGAGTAAACAAAATAATAATTTAAAATCAATAGCCACTCAGTTTTTAAGTGGAAGTGTAAATGTAAAAGATATAGAAAGCAGTGTTTCTCCAACAACAAGTGTGCATCCTACACCAACTAGTGTGCCACCTACACCAACGAAAAGTTCACCAGGAAATAAAATGAAAATTCAAATTGGTGATGTAAAAGCTAATCAGGGAGATACAGTTATAGTACCTATAACTTTCAATGAAGTTCCTGTAATGGGTGTTAATAACTGTAATTTCACTTTAGCTTATGACAAAAATATTATGGAATTTATCTCTGCTGATGCAGGTGATATTGTAACATTGCCAATGGCTAACTATAGCTACAATATGCCATCTGATGGGCTAGTAAAATTTTTATATAATGATCAAGCTCAAGGTGCAATGTCAATAAAAGAAGATGGTACTTTTGCTAATGTTAAATTTAAAATTAAGCAGAGTGCCGCATTTGGGAAATATTCAGTAGGCATCAAAGCAATTGGTTCAATTTCCGCTTTAAGCAATAGTAAGTTAATACCTATTGAATCAATATTTAAAGATGGAAGCATTACTGTAACTAATAAGCCAATTGTTAATATAGAAATTGGTAAAGTTAAAGTTAAAGCTGGAGATAAAATTAAAGTGCCTGTTGAGATTAAGGATATTCCATCAATTGGGATAAATAACTGTAATTTTACACTAAAATATAATTCTAATGTTTTAAAATATGTATCAAATGAAGCTGGTACAATAGTTCCGGCACCGCTAGCTAATTTGAGCATAAATAAACCAGATGAAGGTATTATTAAGCTATTATTTAGTGATGCATCTCAAGGTGGAATGCCAATAAAGGATAATGGTATTTTTGTGAATTTAGAATTTCAAGCAGTTAACGATGCTAATATTGGTGTTTACGGGTTAGAACTTGATACTATTGGTGCTTTTTCTGGAATATCATCAGCAAAAATGACTTCAATTGAACCTCAATTTAATAATGGCAGCATTGAAATTTTTAATTCTGCTCAAACACCTGTGCCTAGCAATACTGAGGTACAAACACCAACTAATACAATCTCAGTTACTCCAACAAATAATTCTACTCCAACAAATAATTCTACTCCAAAACCAAACCCGTTGTATAATCTCAATGTAAATATTGGAGAGATTAGTGGAGAAGCAGGTGGAGTTATAGAGGTACCAATTGAATTTAAAAATGTACCGGATTTTGGAATTAACAATTGCGATTTTTCGGTTAAATATGATAAAAGTATCTTTGAATACGTAACATATGAAGCTGGAAGTATTGTCAAGGATTCAATAGTAAATTTGGCATGTATGGAGAATAGCGGAATAATTAATTTGCTTTTTAATGATGCAACTCAAAGTAGTTCACCAATAAAAAACAATGGAGTTTTTGCCAAACTGAAATTCAAGATAAATAGTAATGCAGCTTCAGGTACTTATCAAATTAATGCTGAAGGCTATGGAAAGTTCTCTGGTAATTTAAATGGCAAATTGACATCAATTAATCCAATATTCGAGAATGGTATTATAAATATTGGGAATGTTACTGTTAAACCTACTAGTACACCTGCAGATTCTTCTACGATTACACCAACTGCTACACCGACTGCTACGCCAACAATAAAAGGAACACCTACAGTTACTCCTATATACTGGATGAATGTACTGATAGGAAATATGAATGCAGCGATAGGAGAAGAAGTAGTAGTACCTATAGAATTTAAGAATGTACCTCCATTTGGGATTAATAATTGTGACTTTAAACTGGTGTATGATTCAAATGCATTGGAGTTAAAGAAGGTAGAAGCTGGTGATATAGTACCTGAGCCATTAGCAAACTTAAGCAGTAATAAGTCAGAAGGGAAAATACAATTCCTGTTTAATGATGCATCGCAAGGCAGTATGCAAATAGAAAATGGCGGGGTATTTGCAAAGATAACATTTAAAGTAAAGAGTACTGCGGCTTCAGGCATATATAATATAAGAAAAGATTCAGTGGGATCTTTTTCAGGTCTGATTGATAATAAGATGACCTCAATAGGTCCAAAATTTACAGACGGAAGTATTGTAGTTGGGACTGTAACACCAACAGCAACTGCAACACCAAGTGCTATAGTTACAACAATAACACCTACAGCAACTACAAAACCAATTGCAACACCAACAATAAAAGGAACACCTACAGCTACTCCTATGTACTGGATGAATGTAGTGATAGGAAAGATGAATGCAGAAGTAGGAGGAGAAGTAGTAGTACCGATAGAGTTTAATAACGTGCCATCATTTGGGATTAACAACTGCGACTTTAAACTTGTATATGATGCAACTGCACTGGAGTTAAAGAACGTAGAAGCTGGTGATATAATTAAAACTCCGTTGGCTAATTTTAGCAATAACAAGTCGGAGGAAGGAAAGATAAGTTTCCTATTCAATGATGCATCGCAAGGCAGTATGCAAATAGAAAATGGCGGGGTATTCGCGAAGATAACATTTAAAGTTAAGAGTACTACAGCCACAGGTGTTTATGACCTAAGGAAAGATTTGGTCGGATCGTTCTCAGGACTTAAAGATAATAAAATGACCTCAATAGGAGCGGAATTTACAAACGGAAGTATAACAGTTGCAGCTACAGCACCAACAGTGACACCTACAGTAAATGCAACACCAAGTGCTGCAACACCAACAGTAACACCAACAGCAACTGCGACACCAAGTGTTACAATACCAACGGTAACACCAACAGCAACTGCGACACCAAGTGTTACAATACCAACGGTAACACCAACAGCAACTGCAACACCAAGTGCTGCAACACCAACGGTAACGCCGACGGCAACTGCGACACCAAGTGTTACAATACCAACAGTAACGCCAACAGTAACTGCGACACCAAGTGATACTATACCAACAGTAACACCAACAGCAACTGCAACACCAAGTGCTATAGTTACAACAATAACACCTACAGCAACTGCAAAACCAATTGCAACACCAACAATAAAAGGAACACCTACAGCTACTCCTATGTACTGGATGAATGTAGTGATAGGAAAGATGAATGCAGAAGTAGGAGGAGAAGTAGTAGTACCGATAGAGTTTAAGAACGTGCCATCATTTGGGATTAACAACTGCGACTTTAAACTTGTATATGATGCAACTGCACTGGAGTTAAAGAACGTAGAAGCTGGTGATATAATTAAAACTCCGTTGGCTAATTTTAGCAATAACAAGTCGGAAGAAGGAAAGATAAGTTTCTTATTCAATGATGCATCGCAAGGCAGTATGCAAATAGAAAATGGCGGGGTATTTGCAAAGATAACATTTAAAGTTAAGAGTACTACAGCTATAGGTGTTTATGACATAAGGAAAGATTTGATTGGATCGTTCTCAGGACTTAAAGATAGTAAGATGACCTCAATAGGAGCAGAATTTACAAACGGAAGTATAACAGTTGCAACTACAGCACCAACAGTGACACCTACAGCAACTGCGACACCAAGTGTTACAATACCAACAGTAACACCAACAGCAACTGCAACACCAGGTACTGCAACACCAGGTACTGCAACACCAACGGCAACTGCAACACCAGGTGCTGCAACACCAACGGAAACTGCGACACCAAGTGTTATGATACCAACAGTAACGCCGACTGCAACTGCAACACCGACTGCAACTGCAACACCAACAGTTAAAGGAACTCCTACAATTAAACCTGTATACAAGATGAATGTAGTGATAGGAAGGGTTAATGTAGTTGCAGGAGAAGAAGTAGTAGTACCAGTAGAGTTTAAGAATATTCCAGCAATTGGAGTTAACAATTGCAACTTTGTACTGGAATATGATGCAAACGTGTTGGAAGTAAAGAAGGTAGATGCAGGTGAAATAGTTCCGGATGCACTAATAAACTTCGGCAGTAATAATTCAGACGAAGGAAAGGTATACTTCCTATTTAATGATGCATTACAGGGCAGAATGCAGATAGCTAATGATGGAATCTTTGCAAATATAACATTTAAAGTAAAAAGTAGTGCAGCAGCTGGTATATATAATATAAGAAAAGATTCAGTAGGAGCATTCTCAGGATTGGTTGATAAGTTGGTCCCAATAAGTGCAGAATTTACAGACGGAAGTATATCAGTGGAGTCTGCAAAATCAACACCTACTGCAACTGCAACAGGAACAAATGTAACACCTACTGTAGCTGCAACAGTGACACCAACTGCGACACCAGCAAGCACAACTCCAACTGCTACGCCAACAGCTACTTCAACGGTAAAAGGGACTCCTACAGCTACGCCTTTATACAGTATGAATGTAATAATAGGAAAGGTGAATGCAGAAGCATCAGGAGAAGTAGTTGTACCAGTAGAGTTTAAGGATGTACCATCAATTGGAATTAACAATTGTAACTTTATACTGGAATATGACGCAAGTGCATTGGAGTTAGACAGTGCAGAAGCAGGCGAAATAGTACCTGTTCCATTAGGAAACTTCAGTAGCAATAATAAAGACGAAGGAAAGATATACTTCCTGTTTAGTGATGGAACACAAGGCAGAATGCAAATAGTTAATGATGGAATATTTGCAAAAATAAAATTTAAAGTAAAGAGTACTGCATCTGATGGTACATATTATATAAGAAAAGATTCAGTAGGAGCATTTTCTGGACTCATTGAAAAGAAGATTATCAAAATAGGTGCAGAATTTACAGACGGAAGTATAACAGTAAGGTCGTTAACACCAACACCTACAGTGACGCCAAATGTAGCAAGCCCAACTCCAACAAAAGTTGTTGCTGAGCCAACAAGTAATCAACCAGCTGGACCTGGACCTATTACAGGTACAATACCAACAGCAACTACTACAGCAACAGCAACTCCAACAAAAGCGTCAGTTGCTACAGCGACACCTACTGCAACTCCAATTGTTGTTGTAGAGCCAACAATAGTAAGACCTGGCTACAATAAGGATGCAGACTTGGCAGTGTTTATAAGTTCAGACAAGAGCAGGTATGAAGAATCAAGTATAATAACTTACTCTATTGAATACAAGAATATTGGTAAAGTCAATGCTACAAACGTTAAAATAGCAGCACAGATACCTAAGTTTACTAAAGTTTATGATGCAGCCAAGGGTGCAGTAAAGGGAAGTGAAATTGTATGGATGATAGGTAATCTTGCTGTAGGCGAATCATATACAAAAGAGTATAAAGTTAAAGTTGATTCATTGACTAAATCAGAGGAGTATACAGATAATACAGTTACAATTAGCAGTGATCAAACAGTTGATATACCTGAAAATATCACTACTGGAAATGATGATAAATCAACAATTAGAGTAATGCTATACTCCAATAGATTTACACCAGGTAGCCATAGTTCGTACATATTAGGATATAAGGATAAAACATTCAAGCCTAAGCAAAATGTTACAAGAGCTGAGGTAGCTGCAATGTTTGCTCGTATTATGGGACTTACTGTGAAGGATGGTGCAAAAAGCAGTTATAAGGATGTTTCCAATAAGCATTGGGCATTGAAATATATTGAAGCGGTAACGAAGAGTGGAATATTCAAGGGATATAAGGATTCTACTTTCCATCCGAATGCACCTATAACTAGGGCAGAGTTGTCCACAGTAATATTTAATTACCTGCATCTTAATAATATAGCACCATCAAAGGTACATTTTACTGACATTAATAAGCACTGGGCTAAAAACTATATTGAAGAGATATACAGGTTTAAACTAATTCAGGGTTATAGTGATGGGTCATTTAAACCAAACAACAATATAACCCGTGCAGAAGTTGTTACAATGATTAATAGAATGCTTTATAGAGGACCTCTTAAGGTGAAAGTGGGTTCATTCCCAGATGTATCGCCAAAATACTGGGCATATGGAGATATTGAAGAAGCATCTAGAAATCATAAATACACTAGAGATGAGAAGGATGGAAGCGAAATATTAATTGAATAATAAGAAGTAATTAATTGAATAATAAGAAGTATATGTAATATATATTAATCACTTTTAATAAGGATTAATTATATGGAGTGTTGTAATATTGCTTACACAAGCAGTTTGCAACCTCCTTTTTTATTGTCTGTATACACATGCCATAACATGGCACATAGCACATAGCATCTTCAATCTTCAAATTTCATATCATCAAACATCAAAGGAATGAAGAATGAAACTTATTTTTTAGAGTGGGGAATTATGTAATCCTCGGAACGAACAATGCAAAATGACTTTGTTACTTTGTTATTTTATTAAACATGTATTATATGAATATTAGTGCTTTTTTGAGAATAGTTATTATAATATGAGATGCTCATTAAGGAATTATTAAAATATCTATTCCGATTTCTATGTGAGTGTTGACGAGTTAAGTCAACTAAGGGGGCAAGTTTTAGCAGAAGTTATATTTTAATCATTCCGTGGTGAAATGCAATATAAAGGAAAAGGTTATATGCAAATATATATTATATTATTGTTTTTAGGGCTAATCATAATACTGTTAAGTTGTGAATTATTTACAAATGCAATAGAATGGTTTGGGAAAAAGCTAAACTTTGGGGATGGAGTTATAGGAAGCATTTTTTCAGCGGTTGGTACATGTCTGCCTGAAACACTAATTCCGATAATAGCAATTATAAAATCAGGAAAAAGCGGAGAAGACAGCTCTTTAGATGTTGGTATAGGTGCAATATTAGGTGCACCTTTTATGCTGAGTACGCTGGCATTTTTTATAACTGGGTTTAGTGTTATACTTTTCTGTAAAAAACGAAAAAGCGGCCTTAGCATTAAGATAAATAAAAAAATATTTGGCAGGGATATGGAGTTTTTTGCATTAATGTACTCTATTGCAATAACAATGTCATTTATAGAAAATTACACTGCAAAAGTGATAATATCTATCGGGCTGATATTAATGTATGTATACTATGTTTTTCTAACTGTAAAGCACGATAAAACTTCTGTAGATAGGCTTGAAAAGCTATATATATTAAAGTTTTCTCAATCAAAGGTAAGTTTGACTGCAATTTTATTGCAGTTATCAATTGCACTTACTGGAATAGTTTCAGGGTCGTACATCTTTGTGTCAAATATAGAAGGAATTTCCCAAGCGTTGAAAATTTCACCGATGATTCTTGCTTTAATTATTACTCCAATTGCTACTGAATTACCTGAGAAGTTTAACAGTATAATATGGATAAGGAAAGGAAAAGATTCACTTGCACTAGGAAATATTAGTGGTGCAATGGTATTTCAAAGTTGTATACCTGTGGCGGTTGGAATAGTTTTTACTACATGGAAGCTTAATAATACTGCTATGGTAAGTTGTGTATTATCATTAGTATCATCTGTCATTTTGCTGTTATGGATGAAGGTAAAGAAGGAATTAACCCCATTACCTTTTATATTTTGCGGTGTGTTATATATTTTATTTATTATTTACCTGACAAATGGCGTATTTCATTAATTGATGATTGATGAATAAAGGAATGATTAATTATAGTCATGAAAACGAAATGTTTTGCAATAATTTAAAATGCAAAATAATTATTGCAAAACATATAATTTGTGCTAAAAAATATTAATAAGGCTAAAAGACTCTTTTTGTGGAATATGGTTGACATATTGTTTTAAACTGGCTAGCTCTCCTAAAGATAAAACACTATTTTTGGCTTTGATATATTCTTTCATACGAGTTAGTGAATCGTCTATATTATCAATTTCTACATGATCAATAAGCATTGCCCATGTATTTGAAGACTTTTTCCATTGCTTTTCAAGATTGGAAAGCTCTATATTTGCATTTATCCAATCGTTGGATCTGGAATTTGCTTCAATTTTTCTTATTTGATAATCTATTTTTTGAGCTGAGCGATTCAAGTAGTATGAGCTAACTAGACTAAATACTAACATACCAGATACCAGAAGAATGATTCCAATAAATATCTTGGTGTTATGCAAATCAATGCCCCTCCCCTTCCTTACTTTTTTTCTGCAAGTATAATTTTCCAGCTGAATCCAAACTGACAAATAGAGTTTCCTTTATATTTCTTATACCCAAACTATTTAGCTGATTAATAAGCCAGCTTTCATCAAGGTTGGCTCTTTTTAAATTTTTATAATTGACGTCACCATCAATTACAAGATCTAAGGGGATTCCTTCATATTGGGTGTCAATTTTAATGTCTTCAGGTGTGATAGGCCTTTTTTGGGATTTAGGAATTATGCTAAGTTGCCCATTAGTTTCAAGGATTGCATACTCAATATCCGATATGTTGCTTGTGCCTTTAATACGCAACTGCTCAAGCAAATCGTTCAATGTATACATTTCTTTTCGCAAGTTTGCTTCAATGATTTTACCATTTTCAATAAGTATATTTGGTTTACCGCATATGATACCGCGAGCTTTGACACTTTTTAAGGATATTAATGACAGTAAGAGCTGTGCAACCAGCAATGTGATAATAGGAATTATTCCATTTATCAAAGGAATTCCTGTATTTTGCATTGGTACAGCAGCTAATTCGGATATCATTATAGCAACTGCCAGTTCAAAAGGCTGGAGTTGGCCGATTTGTCGTTTTCCCATAGCACGCATGACAACAACGACTATTAAAAAGAGTATGAGAGTCCTTATAAAAACTACTAACACAATATCATCCTTTCAGTTATTTTAAATGAAGAATTGTATAAAATACATAAAAATCAATTAATTTTTACATTTGTCTATATTTTATTTTTACCTTTATTCCTTTGGTTATGTATTTGCAGATACCAAATTGTAAAACTAGTTATATGTAGTGTGCAGAATCGCCGAAAAAGGGCTACTCCAGGCAAAATATTATATAACTTTACAGTTCGGTATCTTTAAATGGCTCTTAAATAAATTATTTTATTTATGTTAAAAGTTTAATCACTTTAAATATAAATGAATATATCAGAAAAAAATGCAAATGATATTTATTGATATGATAAAACTAATATTAACTAAGGAGGTAGCTTATGTCACTTACTTCAAAAGAGCTTATGCTGGTTCAGGATAACATCAAAATGACACAAAATAGCATCAAGGTTATGGAAAGTTGTGCAGAAATATGTACCGATGCACAAATCAAAAGTTTATGCCAGCAGATGGCAAAAGATCATCAAAGTGATTTACAGACACTAATCAAACATATTAATACAGCGACAATACAGTAAGGAGGATTGGAAATGAAAAGTTTTACTGATCAGGAAGTCATGTCCATTTTATTGAATGAGCATAAGCTTGCAGCATCTTCATTGACAAATTTAGTACTTGAAAGCAATAATCAGTTTTTAAGGAATGATGCAGCAAGTATTCTTACAAGTACATTTAATCATCAGAAACAGATTTTTGACTTGATGACTCAAAAGGGATGGTATCAAATTGAGAATGCAAGTCAACAGGAAATAAGCAAGGCACAGCAGGAAGCCTCAAGAATTAATGCTTAATTAGGATTTTATAGCATTGAAATAATTAAAATAGAAGGTATGTTAAAAGAGACAGTCGGAGAAGCTTTATTATCTGCCTGTTTCTTATTTATGTTTGGAAAGTTATGATGTTTCTTAATACTAAAAGGACTTCAAAATCATATTTGAAGTCCTTTTAGTGCTGATTCACAGAGTGAAATCTAGCAATATTTTATTACATTGAAGTGCTTTTTAATATTTATGAATAAGAAGATCATATTACTAAAATAAAAAGCACTATAAACTATGCCAGAATGCTATACTTATCTGGAAGTGTCATTTAATTTTTCAGTAGGATAGCTGTTACCAGTGTATGACTGAAAAACTTTCTTAACTATATTACCGCCAACTTTACCTGCTTCTCTTGCAGTTAAGTCACCGTTATATCCCTGTTTTAAGTTTACACCAATTTCTTTAGCTATTTCATACTTCATGTTATCAAACTGAGTTTTGCTGTTGTTATTGTTGTTTGCCATTTTAATATCACCTCCCTTTATAGTCTTATTGTGTCTTAAAACTATAAGATTATAAGTAGTAAGTTTTGGTCGAGATTAAAAACAATTCCTTTACAAATATTGTAATATAATTGCATAAGGATTAGCTCTATATAAAAGTTGATCTTTATATAGTATATTGTGATATTAATTAATCAAATTTATTATATTAGACAAATTCAATTCATATATTTTCATATAAATATTAATTTGAGGTGGGTTAAGTGATAGGTATAAAATGTAAAACTAGTATAATCATTATCTTTATAATGATTGTAAATATATGCACTTATTCGTTTTCAGATGATTTGAATGAAGGGCAGCTTGTCATAAAAGCCTTTGTCTCCAAGCAGAAGGATGTTCTTGCGTCTATTCCTGTAGTTAATGCACATGCTGCTATTGTTATGGACTCAAACAGCGGACGGATTTTATATTCAAAAAATGCTGAACAAAGAAAGTATATTGCCAGTACTACAAAAATAATGACAGCCATAGTAACTCTAGAAAACGGTAATCTTGATGATATAGTCACAATAAGCAAAAGGGCCGCAAGCATTAAAGGATCAAGTATCAACCTGAAAGAGGGAGAAAAGCTGAAATTGAAGGAGTTATTATACGGTCTGATGCTCAACTCGGGTAACGATGCGGCTATAGCTATAGCTGAGCACATTGGAGGAGATGTGGAAACATTTGTAGATATGATGAATAAAAAAGCCAAGGAACTAAATCTTGTAAATACGTCCTTTAAAACGCCTCATGGCTTGGACCGTGAGGGCCATTATTCTACTGCTCTTGAGCTTGCTCAAATGGCAAAGTATGCACTTTCAAAACCTGAATTCGCCAGCATATGCAAGACTATTTCCAAAAGTATTACCGGCAGAAGTTTATATAATACAAATGAAATGCTGGGTTTTTATCCTGGTGCTGATGGTGTTAAGACAGGGTATACCGGCCAGGCAGGAAGGTGCCTTGTATGTTCTGCAACAAGGGATGGATGGAGGTTGATATCTGTTGTCCTTGGATGTCCGACAAGAACTATCAGGGCAGAGAGCAGCAGAAAAATACTGGATTATTCTTTTAAAAATTACAAGCTACGTACATTGAAAAGGGTGGATGATGAGTTTAAAAGAGTACCGGTGATAAAAGGAAAAGAAAAGTTTGTGGCAATAACTTCGAGTGATGAAATAAAGTACCCATTAACGGATGAGGAATTCAATAATTTAAAACGTGTGGAAGAAATTCCTGATTCTATAGAAGCACCTATTAGCGAAGGTGTGAACATTGGAAATATTAGTTTCTCCTTGAATGGAAAACTTATTGCACAGTCAGAGCTAAAAACAAAGCATGAGGTTCTACGCAAAGGATTTCTTGATTATATGTGTGAAATGCTAAAGGACTGGTTACTATATATGAATCCTTCCATGGACAGTCAATCCGGTAGTTAAGGAGACAACAAATTATATTAAAATTAAAATTTTATGTAATAAAGTTGGACGTAGTTAAATATCTATATATAAATATGTTTTATGTACAAAAAATAAAAGTACCAAAGAGGATTAGTATGAAGAGAACATTAATTTTTAATTTGAAAAATATGTTAAAGTATCAATTCTGGTTTTTATTATCATTCTTACTTTGTTTCAAATGCAATCACTTTATATATATAATGTATATGCAGAAAGTGATAATATTGGGGATGATAAGCTTATTGAAGAGCAGGCTAAATCGGAGGAAGCTAAGAGCATTGAGAACCAGATGCAAAACTATGCCAATAATGGTATAAAGGAGCTTTTGCCGGAGTATGACCCTAATGGGTTTATAACAAATGCTGCTAAAGGTAAGTTTAATCTAAATATAAAGAGTATATTAAATGGAGTATTACGTTATTTCTTTAAAGAAATATATATAAACATTGGTATATTAATTAAGCTTATTGTTCTTATAGTTTTGTGTGCTATTCTTAAAAACCTTCAATCGTCATTTTTAAGTGCGAGCGTTGGGGAATTAGCCTTTTTTGTTTGCTACATAGTTATTGTATCGGTTTTGATAGTTAGCTTAAACTCTGTATTAACCATGGGAAGAGGTATAATAGACGACATGGTTGATTTTATGCAGGCATCTATTCCTATACTTATTACATTACTTATATCAAGTGGGAATATTACATCAGGGGGCATATTTCAGCCCCTTCTTGTGGTGATTGTTGAGATTGTTGCAACAATTATGAAGAATATTTTTATTCCAATAATTCTTCTTTCAACTATTTTATCTTTGGTAAACAATATTTCAGACAAGGTTCAGATATCCAAACTGGCATCCTTTTTAAAGCAGACAGGGACAGTAATTTTAGGATTAATACTGACTGTCTTTATAGCAATAATTACAATACAGGGATCAGTAGGTGCTGTTGTTGATGGAGTTTCAAGCAAAACTGCCAAGTTTGCAATAGGAGCATTTATACCTGTGGCTGGAAAATACCTTGCAGATGCAGCAGATACAGTTTTAGGATGTACACTGCTAATAAAAAATGCATCAGGTATAGCTGTAATGATAGGGATCGTGTCTATATGCCTCGTACCAATAATTAAAATATTTGCACTTATATCATTATATAAAATGACAGCTGTATTGGTTGAACCTATTGCAGAAAATAGAATTGTAAAGTGCATAAATGATGTAGCAGGATCTCTTACATTCGTTTTAGGAGTAGTAGCTTGCGTGGCATTTATGTTCCTAATTGCCATAACGGCAATAATTGCTTCAAGCAGCATTTCATCTGCTATACGATGACTTAGGAATGCCTTAGCCATTCCTAATGACTAAAATATATTCCCGTCATTCATAAGATATCGAACTGTATATAACTGGTTTTACAGTTAGGTATCTATAAGGAGGAGAAGTTTATGATTGAATTTTTGAGGGGATGGACCATCAATATAGTAACACTGGTAATATTTATTGTTCTTCTTGAGATTTTAGTTCCTTCGGGAAGAATGAAAAAGTATATTAATTTGATTTCGGGATTTCTTATTATGATTACTCTCATAACTCCTATATTAAAATTTATTGAGAAGGAATCAGATTTAAAAGGCTTGGAACTCTTTGAGACCATAAATATCAACAAAATGGATATTGAGAAAAAGAGTAAGGTATTAAATAAAAACCAATCAAAGCAAGTTATTGAAGTATACAGACAAAAAATTATAGACCAATTGGAAAACTATGCAGCACAAAATGATGAGATAGAATCAGTGAAGGCTGATGTAATTGTAGATGAAGACGTAAACTCGGAAAAGTATGGGGAGATTAAGCGGATATATATGAGTCTCAATAAGAAAGATGAAGAGGATGCTGTCCAGAGTGTAAGTATGATACCAAAAGTAGAAAAAATTCAAGTAGGCCCTGGAAGTGAAATTTCCATAGCTAATACTCACCAAACAAACAAAAGAAGCATAAAAACCGATAAAGTAGCTACAAACAATGTTGTAGACAGTAAGCTGGATTCACATTTAAAGAACAAAATAAATGAGCTTCTGGGGGTGAAAAAGGAAGATATCATAATTACATGCCAAAGTCAGCAAACAAAGACTCAAAGGTAATTTAGTAATGACTAAGAATATTTTAGTCATTCCTTACAAAAGGATGAATGGGAGAAGGATATGATAGAAATTAAAAAGTTACTGGAAAAGTTATTCCAAAGTAAAAATAAGAAAAAAATTATAGAAAACTCAGTTATAGTTATCATAATCGGGATAATTGCTATTGTAGCCGGTGGGTCCCTGTTCAAAAAGAATGAGCCAAAAAAAGAGCCGGTTAATGGTAATTTAACACCGGTTGTGGAGACAGCTGCCAAAGTGGAGTCTAGTGATACAGACACGAATGAAAAGAGGCTTAAAGAAATCTTAATGACGGTAAAAGGAGCAGGGAAGGTTAATGTCATGGTGACATATGTATCCGGAAAAGAGATTGTACCTGCTTACGATATTAAAAGGAATGAAAATGATACAGAGGAAAAAGACTCAGGAGGTGGGGTAAGAAGTATAAAACAAAATGACAGTGAAAACAAAGTGGTATTCGAAGAAATCCAAGGAAATAATAAAAAGCCTATAGTCTTAAAAGAAATTATGCCCCAGGTTAAGGGTGTAGTGGTTGTTGCTGAGGGAGCTTCAGATCCTGAGGTTAAAGAAAGACTTGCCAGAGCAGTACAGGTGCTTTTAGATGTTCCGATTCATAGAATTGAAGTTCTAGAAAGCGGAAGCAGCTATACAAAATAAACTGATTTTAATAATTTTAATTATAAATTTGCAGGATTATGAATATAAATTAAATGACAAGTATAGGGCATTTAAATACATAATTCAAATATTAAAAGGGGGCTTTTATATGATGGTATTTAAAAGAAAACAAATAGTTGTGCTGTCTTTAGTCTTAATGCTGGTGGTTGCCGGTTATCTTCAGTATAGTTATAAGAAGGGCAGCACCTCGGTAGATAACAGCGATAATTCAAGGTTGGGTGAAGCTGTTTATGTGGACAGTGAATATGCTGTTTCATCTGATGATAAAGAAGCAGACAAAAATAAGGATAAAAAAGAAGATAGTAAGGACTCTAAAGGTAAAGAGGAGAATAAAGATAATAAAACCAATACCAACGATAAGACAAGTGATAATGATAATACAAAAGGCAGTGGGGAATCAGACAAAAAAGCAAGTGAAAGACTGGATGCCTCAAAAGAAGCAAATGATTTTTTTGCACGGGCAAAGCTTGATAAAGAAGTAAACAGGGGAAGAAACAATGATACATTGAAAGCAATTGCTGACGATTCAGGCCTGACAAAGGAAGCCAGAACTAAAGCTTATGAGAAAGTTACAAGAATGGCTGAAAATTCAGACAGAGAAATGAGAATTGAAAGCCTGATAATGAAAAATGGATTCAGCGATGTTATAGCATTCTTTGCAGATGACGGAAGTGTAGACATAGTGGTTAAGGCACCGAATCTTTCTTCCTCTCAGACAGCACAGATATATGATATTGTGTCAAGACAGGCAAATTTGGATATTGATAAAATAAGAATAAAAAATATATTTTAAGCATTGATCCTCCTTATATTGATAATACTTATATATAATGATATAATTAACTCCTGATAAAGAGTATTTTTTAGCAATTATGTTCTCCATGCTGGGAGGGTTTTTTATGGAGGAAATCAATCATGAGCTTTTAAGTGACTTAGGCACGGTTAAGGTCACTGATGAGGTTGTTGCCATAATAGCCGGGATTGCTGCTATGGAAGTATCAGGCGTTGCAGGGATGAGCGGTGGTATTGCCGGAGAAATTGTTGAGATGCTGGGCAGAAAGAGCCTCTCTAAGGGCGTTAAGGTTGAGGTTGGTGAAAAACAAGCAGCAATTGACTTATATATAATTATTGATTACGGCTGCAGGATACCCGATGTGGCTTGGGATATACAGGAAAGAGTAAAAAAGACTGTTGAGACAATGACCGGCCTGAATGTAGTGGAAGTTAATATTCATATACAGGGTGTTAATTTTGATACCGAAAATAAAAATGACTCCAATGTAGAATAGATATTTTTTAGATAAAACAAAAGAGGAGGCAAAATATGAACAGTACATTAAAGCGGGCTATACTAGGTATATATTTTGTTGTAGTTATTATATTTACCATGGCAATTATGTTTTTAACAGTCATGCCCGACTCCTTTGAAAGCATTTCAACATATATATCATCAAACCTATTGACTAACAATGTATTCCAGTGCATAGTTTTTTTTGGAGGATTAGGTATTCTAGCAGTTAGTGTTATATTGTTATTATCAGGAACGAATGATGACACAGAGAAAAGGACTATCAGCAAAAAAACTGAAATAGGTGAGATTAAGGTTTCACTAAACTCCATTGAAAGTATTGCCCTGGCAGCTACAAAACGGCTTTCCGGCATTAAGGAAGCAAAGGCTTATGTATATAAGGGAATGGAAGGGGTAACTGTAGTAATAAAAGCTGTAGTATTATCTGACGTAAATATACCTATACTATCCGAAGATATTCAGGTCAAGGTTAAGAAAACTGTAGAGGATACTTCAGGGATAAGGGTAATTGAGGTTAAGGTGATAGTTGATAATATATTTGTTGGGTATAATAAAAATAGGGTGGAATAAGCCCTGGAGGCAAATTATATGAATATGGACAAAATATACAGTTTTTATAAATCTCACAAGGGCGAAGTAAATGGAGCAATAATAGGCTTTCTAATTGCTGTATCTATTCTTATAATTGGGGTATTAAAGTTTATTTTTATTGTAATTTGCATGGCAGTGGGGTATTATATTGGTAAGGTATTAAGTGTTGACAAAGATTATCTAAGAAAGTTTCTGGATAAGATTTTTCCGCCAGGTACTTTAAGGTAAGAAGTGGCTAAGTTTTATTAAACATAGGTTAATCTTTTACATTTAAATTACTTAGGATTAATAAATTTGATATACGCAAAGCTTATTTGGAGGTAATATTTAATGGGACGAAGAGCAGCCCGCGAAACTGCAATGAAGCTCTTATACCAGTTGGAGATACAGAGGGATGATAGAGAGCAGCAGGTACAATACGTTTTAGAGGAAGAGAAGTTAACTGAAAATGACACAGTATATGTAAACGAAGTCATAAATGGTGTATATAGTAAAATTGAAGAGATTGACGCACTTATCGAAAAGCATGCTAAGGGATGGAAAATCAATAGGATTTCAAAGGTTGACTTGTCAATACTAAGGTTAAGTATTTATGAAGTTTGCTTTAGAGAAGATATACCATTCAATGTTTCCATAAACGAAGCGGTTGAACTAGCTAAGAAATACAGTACGGAAGATGCAGGATCATTTGTTAACGGCATCTTGGGTAAAGTATCCAAGATATTTCCTGTACATGTAGATGGTTCTAACGAATAGCATATTATTTAATGTAATTAACACACATACCATATTCAAGGGTGTGTGTTAATTTGTATGTCCATACATTGATAGTGTTAGCATTATTCGCAAAATGGAGGTTTTATGCGACAAATTCTCACAGTATCTGAGATAAACAGGTACTTGAAAAATGTGATTTCCAGAGATGTTTTACTCTCAGGCCTTATGGTAAGAGGCGAAATTTCCAATTATAAAAATCATTACTCGGGACATATGTATTTTACGCTTAAGGATGAATCCAGTCTTATAAAATGTGTTATGTTCAAAACATATAACTGTGAGTTGAAATTTATTCCGGAAAACGGTATGAGAGTTATTATAGGCGGTTATGTTTCGGTTTTTGAAAGAGATGGTCAATACCAGCTCTATGTGGAGTCAATGCAGCCTGATGGAATTGGGGCTCTTCATTTGGCTTTTGAGCAGCTTAAGCAGAAACTGGAAAAGGAAGGGTTATTTGACCAAAGTTTTAAAAAGCCGCTGCCTCTATTGCCCCGGGCTGTTGGAGTTGTAACATCATCAACAGGTGCAGTTATAAGAGATATAATTAATATAATGGGCAGAAGGTATCCAAACATTAATATAAAAATTTATCCGGTAGCTGTACAGGGCGAAGGTGCAGCAAAACAAATTTCAAAGGCAATTGACAGGATAAATAAGCTTCGTTGTGTTGATGTGCTCATTTTAGCCCGAGGTGGAGGCTCATTAGAGGAGTTATGGGCGTTTAATGAAGAGGTTGTTGCAAGAAGCATATATAGGTCTAACATACCGGTTGTTTCAGCTGTTGGACATGAGACAGATTATACCATAGCTGACTTTGTGGCTGATAAAAGGGCACCAACGCCTTCAGCAGCTGCAGAAATAGTTGCTCCAGAGAAAGCAGCACTAAAAAATGACTTGAACAACCTGGTATACCGATTGGCAAGGTCCTTAAATCAGAATCTGGTTATTCAAAGAAACAGGCTTTTCCGTGTTACTGACAGTGCTGCATTTAAGCAGCCTTTTGACAGAATATATCAGGAAAGAATGAGATTGGATATTTTTCAAAAGAGTCTTATAAGAGCTTTGCAGATGAATTTTTCAGAATATAAATCTAGATTTGCAGTATTGGCAGGGAAGCTTGATGCACTAAGTCCCCTTACAATAATGGCCAGAGGATACAGCATAATTAAAGACAAAGAAAATGGAAAAGTAATTCAGTCTATAAATGATGTTTATAAGGGAGCAGAATTGGAAATAAACTTAAGGGATGGCACAGTTGATTGCGTTGTGAAATAAGAAATGCATAAAAGGAGAAGGGGACAGGCCGGGTTATGAAAAGAAAAAGTTATGAAGAGGCAATAATAGAGTTGGAAGGGATCGTAAAAAAGCTTGAGAGAGGAGAGCTTTCACTTGAAGAATCTCTTGAAGCTTTTCAAAGCGGTATAGAATTAACAAAATATTGTAATACCAAGCTTGATGAAATGGAAAAGAAAATAACTATTCTTTTGGAGAATGAAAAAGGTGAAATAAAAGAAGAGGACTTTTCGGTTGAATAAAATTGTGGAGGCGGGAAATGGAATTTAATAAAAGATATGAGATTTATCTTGACTATATAAATGAAGCACTTGAAAAGATTTTAGTGGTTCGGGATGTGCCGGAAAAAACTTGTTATGAGGCTATGAAATATAGTCTTATGGCTGGGGGGAAGAGAATCAGACCGGTATTGTCACTGGTAGTGTGTGATCTTTTCGGAAAGGAATTTAAAGAGGTTATTGCATATGCATGTGCCATTGAAATGATACATACCTACTCACTTATTCATGATGATCTCCCTTCAATGGATAATGACGATTACAGGAGAGGAAGACTTACAAACCATAAGGTATACGGTGAAGGGTTAGCGGTACTTGCAGGGGATGCCCTTCTTAATTATGCATTTGAGGTAATGATTGAAGATGCTTTAAAAAGTGCCGATAATATTGTAAGTAAGGTTAAAGCCATGCAGTATATTGCAAAGGCATCAGGCACTACCGGTATGATAGGAGGCCAGGTGGTGGATCTCCAATCTGAAGGTAAGAAGGTTTCATTGGAAACTCTCACATATATGCATAAATGTAAAACAGGAGCAATGATTAAGGCTCCAATTGTTTCTTCGGCAATAATATGCGGTGCGGATGAAACTCAAGTATCAAGGCTATCAATCTTCGCAGAAAAAATTGGATTAGCATTCCAGATAAAGGATGATATACTGGATATTGAAGGCGATCTATCTACTTTGGGTAAAAACAGCGGCAGTGATGTTTCTAATGATAAAACTACCTATATTACAGCATATGGGTTGGACGGAGCTAAGAAAATTTTGGATGAGGTCACAAAGGAAGGGATAAGTGCCCTTGAGTCTTTTGGGGTAGAGGCTGATTTTCTAAAAAATATGGCTTTATATATAGCAAAAAGAAACAACTAGCGACAGACAACACTTTATATATGGATTCATATGTGCTATAATCATTACTTAAATGATGTTCATGTAGTAAAGTTAAACCGAAAGAGAGTTGAAGGTTTTTGGGTGGTATTTTAAATGATATTAACTCACCGGATGATATAAAGAAACTTGACATAAATCAGCTTGAAGAGCTTGCTGCAGAAATCAGGGCTTTTTTAATAGACAATGTGTCAAAAACTGGGGGACATCTTGCGTCCAACCTTGGGATTGTTGAATTGACTTTGGCACTACATTGTGTTTTTAATACTCCTACTGACAAAATAATATGGGATGTAGGCCATCAATCGTATGTACATAAGATTATTACGGGCAGGAAGGACAAGTTTTGCACGTTAAGACAATTAGATGGTATTTCAGGTTTTCCCAAAGTTAATGAGTGTGAGCACGACGCCTTTAATACTGGGCATAGCAGTACTTCAATCTCTGCAGCTCTGGGTATGGCAAAGGCTAGAGACATAAGAAAGGAGAAGTATTCGGTAATTGCCTTGATAGGCGATGGTGCTTTGACTGGAGGAATGGCGTTTGAAGCACTGAATGATGCAGGAAGATCTCCTAATAACCTTATTGTCATATTAAATGATAATGAAATGTCCATATCCAAAAATGTTGGAGGACTTTCAAAATACTTAAGGAAGATAAGGACAGAGCCCTTTTATTTCAAAGTAAAAGAGGATTTGGATATTATATTAAACAAAATACCCGCTATAGGAAGAAGTGCTGTAAAGGCTTTAGGCAAGGTAAAGGGATCAGTAAAATATATGATTATGCCGGGTATATTTTTTGAAGAATTAGGTTTTAAGTATTTCGGACCAATTGATGGGCATGACCTTGTGGAGCTAAATGAAGTGCTTACAAGAGTTAAAACCATGAAAGGCCCAATATTATTACATGTATGCACTCAGAAAGGAAGGGGCTATACTTTTGCAGAAGAAAGCCCACACCTTTTTCATGGAATATCACCATTTGAAATTGAAACAGGAGAGGTGCTGTCAGCTGGAGGACCTTCATATTCGGATGTATTCGGATCTGAGCTTACTGATCTTGCAGAAACCGACGAGAATATTGTTGCCATAACCGCAGCTATGCCTAACGGTACAGGACTTGATCAGTTTTCAAAGAGGTTTCACGATAGATTTTTTGATGTGGGAATAGCTGAGCAGCATGCGGTTACTTTTGCTGCAGGCTTGGCTAGAAATGGATTAAAGCCTGTATTTGCGGTTTATTCTTCGTTTTTACAGCGATCTTACGACCAATTGCTTCATGATGTTGCTCTTCAGAATCTTCATGTTGTTTTTGGAGTAGATAGGGCAGGAATTGTTGGTGAAGACGGGGAAACTCACCAAGGGCTGTATGATCTATCATTCTTAAGTCATATACCTAATTTTACAATAATGGCACCATGTGATTATGACGAAATGAGAAAGATGATTAGGTTTGCGTTTTCTGAGCATACTGGGCCTGTTGCCATCAGGTATCCAAGAGGTAAAGGTAAGGATCGCCTTATTGATAGCAGTGAGATCAAACTTGGGCAGGGGGTTCTTTACAAGGAGGGAAGTGATTTGACTTTCCTATCCATAGGAACAATGTTTGAAACTGCTCTAAAAGTTACAGAGGAACTTACAAAACTTGGTGTTTCTGTCGAACTCATCAATGCAAGGTTTGTCAAGCCACTTGATGTTAAGCTTATCGTCAATTCAGTCATGAAGACCAAGAAGATGATAACGTTAGAGGATAATACTATTACCGGAGGGTTTGGCAGTAGTGTGCTTGAGATGATAAACCAAAGAGGAATAAATGTAAAATCCAAGCTCTTTGGGTTCCCAGATCAACCTATTATTCATGGATCTAAAAACCAGCTTTTTAAAAGGTATAAGCTTGATGCAGAATCTCTAGTAGGCGAAATACTTAAGTTGTGTAAAAAGCAGTAAGATCATTAGTTGGTAAAGGGGTGGCTACCTTGGATGTATCGCAGGTAATGGCATATTTAAAACCAGGTTATTTTGTCAGGGTACAGGCAAGCCAGAATAATTTATGGTCTATGAATACATTTTTAAAAGTCAACAGGGATTCACTTGTTATGCCTGTTACCAATGAATTACTAAATGCCTCCGTATTGATTAATGACTTTGTTAAATGCAAGTTCAATATTGGGAAGAACATTATTACGCTGACATGTATGGTGGAAGATATATCTCTGGCACTTCCCCAAACTATAAAATTAAAGATTATAAAAATCGATGTGTTTCAGGATATGAGAGAATCAGCCAGGTATGAAGCAAGTTACTTTTGCAAGATAATAGGTATAGATGAGAAATTCGAGTATATAGGAATAATAAATGATTTAAGTGAGTCAGGAGCCGCTATCATATGTAAGGATCAGATTAATATGAATTCTAACATCAAGCTTGTGTTTACAGCTTTTGGTTCCATGAATTTCAGCGGTTTTGCACAAATAGCACGAACAAAAAAGACTTTGGATTATAAGATTGAGTACGGGCTCAGGTTTTTTAACCTTACTGAGGATGAAAAACAGCAGATACTTGTTATAATAAAGCAGGAAAGAATGAAGGTGGAGAATTTATTCGGCAAATTTTGCTCAAGGTATGGTTTGGCTACTATTGGATAAGGCATGATTGGAATATTACTCCCCGTTTTGAGCGTGTGTTCACGAGTTAAGTGAACTCGAAAGCGAAATTATACGGGAAGTTATATTTTCAATATGACTAAGTAAATTTTTCGTCATTACTAAGGACATTTGGAGGAAAAGATTTGGAAAAGGAAAGACTTGATGTATTATTAGTTGCAAAAGGTTTGTTTGAAAGCAGAGAAAAGGCGCGGAGTACTATTATGGCAGGTCTTGTTTATGTAAATAAAAACAAGGAAGACAAACCAGGCTCAAAATTTGATATTGAGTCAGAGATTGAAATAAAAAATAACGCCATACCATTTGTAAGTAGAGGAGGCCTTAAGCTTGAGAAGGCATTGAATTTCTTTAATATCGACCTTACAGGTGCTAGGGCTATTGACATTGGTGCTTCTACAGGAGGCTTTACAGATTGCATGCTTAAGCGAGGGGCTCTTGAAGTTACTGCAGTTGATGTAGGTTACGGTCAGCTTGCCTGGGAGCTTAGAAATGACGAAAGAGTAATTAATATGGAAAGAACTAACATAAGATATGTTAAGCCGGAAGAAATGGGAGAACTTAAGGATTTTGCCTCTATTGATGTATCTTTCATATCCCTGAAAAAGGTTTTGCCTGTAGTCAAGACGCTCCTTAACCCAAACGGTCAAGTAATATGCCTTATAAAGCCTCAGTTTGAAGCTGGTAGAGAAAAGGTGGGCAAGAAGGGTGTTGTAAGAGACCCAAAAGTACATGAAGAAGTTATAAAAAATATTGCAGAATTTGCTTCAAGTCTGGGATTTTCATTAAAAGGACTGTCGTATTCGCCAATTAAGGGTCCTGAAGGCAATATTGAATACCTTTTGTATCTGTCAAATTTGGATGACACTGTATCTTTAGATCTAGATATTTCAAAAATTGTTGATAGTGCCCATGCCGATCTGTAGTAATTTGGCAAATCAATTCTTATAAATTCACCAAAAATTATTTTCAGAATTGTGTTTAGTGTGTTATTATAATATAAAACTACATTAAAAGTTATTAATCTGTAGCATATGACTATTGATTGATGGCACTTTTAATATACATTAAGGGGAAATAATGAAAACAATCGGTATAATAACAAATTCCGATAAAGATATCAATTTTGAATTTACAAAACTGGTAGCCGGCAAAATCATTGAGCTGGGCGGAAGGGTTTTGATGCCTCATGCATCTGCAAGTAAATTGGAATTTAATGTAGAGGCCCTTGATGAAACAGAAATTTACTCAAAGGCTGAAGGGGTTTTATGCTTGGGCGGCGATGGGACTTATCTAAAAGTTGCCAGAAATGCATATACTGCAAATGTTCCCATACTAGGAATAAACCTAGGTACCCTTGGCTTTTTAACAGAAATTGAAAAGTCCGATATAGATGCAGCACTTGAAAGCATTTTAAATGACAGATATACTATTGAAGAGCGAATGATGCTGGAAACTGTTATCTACAGCAAATCAGAGGTGATAGCTAAAGATATAGCCTTAAATGATGTGGTGATCTCAAGAGGGGAATTATCAAGAATACTTCATGTCAAAACCTATATCAATAATGTATTTGCAGAATCTTACCCTGGTGACGGAATAATAGTATCCAGTCCTACAGGGTCGACAGCATATTCGCTGTCTGCTGGAGGGCCTATTGTTGAGCCGGATCTGGATATAATTATTGTTACGCCTATTTGTCCGCATATATTGTATTCAAGGCCTTTCATAACTGCTGCCGAAAGGCTGGTTAAGGTTGTAGTGGATGAAAACTATCAGCATAGTGCCATGGTTACTATTGATGGACAGAATGGATATGAAGTAAAAGGCGGATATTCCATAGAGGTTAAAAAAGCTCCTTGCTCGGTAAAAATGATAAAGGTAGCAAACAAGAATTTCTTCAAAATATTAAGATCAAAATTTTACATGAGGGGAGAAACATTCAAGGATGAAATATAGCAGACATTCTAAAATTCTTGAATTGATAGAAAAGGAAACAATTGAGACCCAGGAGGAAATAGCTGAAAAGCTTAAGGAACTTGGGTTTGATGTGACCCAGGCTACTGTTTCAAGAGATATAAAAGAACTTCGCCTCATTAAGGTAATGATGGAAGATGGACGTTATAAATATGCTCCTTTTACACCAACTGAGAGTGCAATTTCAAACAGGCTTCTTACCATATTTGCCGAGTCCTATGTATCGAGCGACTATGCAAACAATATCGTGGTGGTAAAGACACTTCCGGGTATGGCCCAAGCCTGTGCATCATCTATAGACTCAATGAAGTGGACTGAAGTTCTTGGAACCATAGCTGGTGACGATACCATAATGATAATTTGCAGAGCTGAAAAAATAGCGGAAGAAATGGTCAATAGATTTAACAAGTTGGCTAATAAAAATATATAGGCATTACTAATTGATTATTGGAGGTGATGACTTGCTTCAACAACTTGAAATACAGAATATTGCCTTGATTGAGAAGATATGCATCGAAGTTGGAAAAGGCTTAAATGTATTAACCGGTGAGACTGGGGCAGGTAAATCTATAATTATCGATTCAATAAATGCAATTCTTGGAGAGAGGCTTTCAAAGGATCTGATCAGGACTGGTAAGGATAAGGCTTCTGTGGAAGCGGTTTTTCAGGTAAAAGGTAACAATATAGAGGAGCTTCTAAGGGAGATAGGTGTTGAGCCTGAGGAAGACGGTACCTTGATTATTTCAAGGGAGTTTACATTGGCGGGAAAGAACAGCTGCAGAATAAATGGAAAAATGGCTACTGTTTCAATGTTAAAAGAGCTTGGAAGCAAGCTCATTGATGTTCATGGGCAGCATGACAACCAGTCATTGCTCCGCACAGAAAGCCATATAGACCTTTTAGATTCCTTTGGAGCAAGCCGGATAAACCTTCTTAAAGAAAATTATACAGCTCTGCTTGTGGAATATAAAGATATAAAGAACAAAATCAGGTCCCTTGCGGGCGATAAAAATGACAGGGAAAAGAAAATCGATTATTTAAGGTATCAGATAGATGAGATAAAGAAGTCAAAGCTTAAGGTAGGAGAAGATGAAGAGTTAAACAAGCAGAGGAACGTTCTTTCCAATGCTGAAAGAATTATTGAGGCATTATCGGGTGTATATGAAAATATTTTTTCCGGAAACAATATAAAAAGCTCTGTTTATGACAGCCTCAGCGATGCCATATCACAACTGAACTCTATTTCCAAGCTGGATGAAAAGTATGGAAAGCTGTCGGTAAAAATGGAAGAGATATTATATCAATTGGATGATATAGTGGAGCATATTAGAAAAGAAAGGGATAATATAGAATACAGCCCTGAATTATTGGAACAAATAGAGGAGAGAATTGACCTTATTGTAAGGCTTAAGAAAAAATACGGCAATACAATAGAAGCGATTTTAGAATATCTAAATAAAGCTGAAGCGGAATATGAAGAAATAATAAAAAGTGATGAGATTGTAAATGAGCTTAGTAAAAAGCTCCTAAGTACATCCAATGAGCTTTTTGGAATTGCTTCACAGATAAATGATGAAAGAAATAAGGCAGCACAGATTTTGGAGGAACAGATTGGAAAAGAGCTTGAAGAGCTGGAAATGAAAAAAGCACAGTTCAAGGTTAATATTGAGTTCAACTCAGAAAAAGATGAAAATGATGAGTACAAATTTTTAGCTAATGGGCTTAACAGGGTGGAGTTTTTGATTTCTCCTAATGCAGGTGAACCATTAAAGCCTCTTTCAAAAATAGCATCCGGTGGTGAAATGTCAAGAATAATGCTTGCTATTAAAACAATACTTGCAAATGTTGATGACATTCCAACCCTTATTTTTGACGAAATAGATATAGGCATAAGCGGAAAAGCTGCACAAAAGGTTGCAGAGAAGCTTTCCATAATATCAGAAAGTCACCAGGTTTTATGTGTAACCCACCTTGCACAAATAGCATGCATGGCCGATGAGCATTTTCAGATAGAAAAACAATCAGCTGATAACCAGACAAAAACAAGTATTCGCAAGATCAATGACAAAGAAATTAAAAATGAAATAGCCAGAATCTTAGGCGGGGCCAATATTTCAGATATTACACTAAAGCATGCTGAGGAAATACTTAAGAATGCTAAAAAATTCAAAATTGATTCTGGAAATAATTAAAGTATGATTGGGAAATAAAAGTTAATAACACATATTAACTACAAGAAACAGTCGGGATAATTACTCGGCTGTTTTTTTATTTACCTTCAATGCATTAATTTGTTTGAATAATAAAAGTTATAAAAGGTTAACTTATCATTATCAATGACTAAAATATAACTTCCGCAATAAACTTCGTACAAAACCGGAAGCAATATTTTAGTCATTCCTTAATTAAGGCAGGAATGAAAAGAAAACGTTATGTATTAAAAGTGTTAATATATATGACATTGGTGCCGGGAGATATAAATGATGAATTCAAACAATAAGAGAAAAAATATTTTAGTTTTTCTAATAATAAGCATTTTGGTAGTCTTACTTAGTTATTCCCAAACCCTTAATGTAATACCAGGTCAATTGACCTTGGCAGAAGGGGATGATTTTGCATATGATTTTAAAAGCCCATTCCTGGTAAGCATAAAAGCTGATAGAGAAGGGGTTATCAGCCTCCTTAGCCAAAAGATGGGGGTAACAAGTGCAAGCACCCTGGATGTGGGACTTACCAATCCTTTTTCATTAAAGTCATTAAAGCAGGGGTGCGTCAATCTTAGAATGAATTTATTTGGATTAATCCCTGTGAAGACCATGGAAATCAATGTAGTCCCAAGCAGGGAAGTTATAGCTTGCGGAAATACCATTGGTGTAAAAATAAGGACAAAAGGACTTCTTGTGATTGGTGTTTCAGATGTTGAAGATCTATCTGGAAATAAAAACTTTCCAGCCAAACAGACCGGTATAAAACCGGGAGATTTAATTTTACAAGCTAATGGAAATGATTTGGTCTCAATAAATGATTTTATTGAGCAGATTGATAACAGTGGAGGACAGAATATAAATTTGAGCATCAAGCATGGAGATGAAGTGCTAAATAAATACATTAAGCCTGTCAAGTCATCAGATGATAACAAATATCATTTGGGTTTATGGGTTAGAGACAGTACAGCCGGCATAGGGACGCTTACATTTTATGATCCTGGTACGAAAAGCTTTGGTGCATTAGGGCATGGTATAACAGATCTTGATACGGGTAAGATAATGCCTGTGAAAGATGGGGAGATATTAGAATCAACAATATTATCTGTAAAAAAAGGAAAACAGGGTGCACCAGGTGAATTGAAAGGAATTTTTATGGAACAGAGAAAAAGACTTGGGGCAATAAGCAAGAATTCTGAATTCGGGATATACGGGAGTTTGGATGATAATGCAGCTTCAAGGATAGAAGGTAAGCTCTACCCCATTGCTTTAAAGAGTCAGTTGAGGGAAGGCCCTGCTAAAATACTGTCCAATATTGATGGAAGTGATGTTAGAGAATATGATGTACAAATTCAAAAGGTTTCGAGGCAGAAATTGGACAGTGCAAAGGGAATGGTAATAAAAGTTACAGACCCAGAGCTTTTGAGCTTGTCGGGAGGAATAGTACAAGGTATGTCGGGAAGTCCCATAATACAGGATGGAAGGATAGTAGGTGCTGTGACGCACGTTCTGGTCAATGACCCTACTCGAGGATATGGAATTTTTATTGAGAAGATGATGAAGAATACGGTAAGCACAAATGTCCAGAATCTGGAGAAAGTCAGCTGATATGTCCATTTAAATACTAAAGTTTATGTTACAAAAATATGTAGGTGCTTAAACGGACATGTTTAAAGCACCTATTTATTAAATAAAACACAGTTTAATCTTTTGCGTCTATCGAAAAATATTTCTAGCATAGCTATTGTTCAGGGAAATAACGAAAATTAAAAGCTGGGAAATATCAATAATATGGTATATAATTATATTAAGAATAATGGTGGAAGTTTCATTTAGGGAAATGATCTTCTATGTCCAGGAAATTATGTTAATAAACTTGCTTTTACAAGTCCATGCAAAGTCTTATCTATGAATACTAAAATAAAAAAAAGCTGGTACAAATAAACTAACATTCCTAAATATTAGCAATTTGGACTTGAAATTTTGTCGAAACAGAAATATAATATCTATGGAATTCATAATTTTTACAAAAGCTGAGGGGGAATTAAATTGTTAGGTAAAAAAATACAGGTGGTTATTGCTGATGATAATCGTGAGTTTGGTGATATATTAGCAGAGTATCTAAACAATCAAAGTGATATTGAAGTTGTAGGAGTTGCAAGAGATGGCCTGGAGGCTTTCGATTTGATTGCAAGCAACGGACCGGATATTGCAATATTGGATATAATTATGCCTCATCTTGATGGACTTGGAGTGTTAGAGAGGGTTAATAGCATTCAGATGGGCAAAAAACCAATGTTTATAATTCTATCAGCAGTAGGCCAGGATAAGATAACACAGCGTGCGTTATCGCTAGGAGCGGAATACTATGTAGTTAAGCCATTTGATATGGATATACTTGTATCAAGAATCAGGCAGCTTAAGGATGTAAACCAGTCATCAATCTTGATATCCGAGCATTCAAACGACAGGCCGACTGTTTTTTCTCCTTCACCAAGAAACCTTGAAGCTGAGGTTACAAGCATTATGCATGAAATAGGAGTGCCAGCACATATAAAAGGGTATCAGTATTTAAGAGATGCTATAATAATGGTAGTAAAGGACCTTGACGTAATAAATTCCATAACCAAGCAGCTTTATCCATCTATAGCAAGAGAATATAATACTACTCCTAGTAGAGTGGAAAGGGCAATTCGCCATGCTATTGAGGTTGCCTGGAGTAGAGGTCAGGTTGATACAATAGACTCCCTCTTTGGATATACTGTAAACTTGGGAAAAGGGAAGCCTACAAACTCTGAGTTTATAGCAATGGTAGCAGATAAACTCAGACTGGAACTTAAAGTTAGTTAAGGAATAATTAAAATATTAATTATGATTTTGAGTTAATATACATATATATAAAAATAAATCACGACAAATAAAAAATATTTTAGGTCTTCAAATAGCCAACTGCAATAAGCGTAATTGAGTTGGCTATTTTTAATGTTTACAAAATCCCTTCGTTGCTTTATTTGATAGTCTAGAACTCATCGCTTGGAAATATAAACCAACATGCTATATATACAAAAACCGAACTAAAAGCAACCAAGGCTAATATAACGAAACCAAGCCTGACTAAAGTTGAGTCTATGTTTAAATATTCTGCAATACCTCCGCATACACCGGCTATTTTTTTATCAGTATGTGATAAATACAGTTTCTTCATGAGATTCACCTCTATTGATATATATATATACTATAATACGCAGTATTATATCATTTGTCTGATTAAAAGTGGTTTATATTTTATTTTGGGAATTTTTTATACACAATATACTTTTATTATACACGAATGTGTTTTGCGAAGAGCTTAGTATAATAAGTATTTAAGGATCTTCATAAAATCTACATAATGAGCTGATATATTATAAGAAGCTTATATTATTTAATGATCAAAGGATAAGGGTGAGTGGAGGGGACCAGCTGATGTAATCGCTGTGGGCTTTTATTTGTCAGGAATAGTTCCATTGCTTGGAATGGCATTACTTGAAATGGGCATCATAGGAAGAAAGCGGGATGAGATGGGAAGACTTAAATTACATTCTATTTTTGTAGGAATATTCCTTGTAGTTGCACATATAGCTATGATATTCGGAATGTTAAACCCTGAATTGCTTCATATGGATATGAACATGAAAATGTAGGGGTTAATAATACTTATAAGGGCTTAAGGTGAAAGAGCTAGACGATCTGCAGAAAAAATATGCAGGTCGTTTTTTTATATCAATAATTTCTTTTTGTATTGAAAAAAGAAGCGAAAAGATATAATATAAATATATTATTCATATAAATTAACTTGGAATTAAAATTGCAAAAAATCAATTATCATTTACATTTGATTTTTATATAAGAAGATATTATAAGGAGGTACCATATGCCGATAAAAATACCTGATAATCTACCTGCTGCGGAGATTCTGTCAAATGAAAATATATTTGTCATGACTGAACAAAGGGCTATACATCAGGATATTAGGCCTCTTAAAATAGCTATTCTAAATCTTATGCCGACAAAAATTGTCACTGAGACACAGCTGCTTAGACTTGTAGGTAATACCCCAATTCAGGTTGATATAGTACTTTTGCATCCCCAGACACATATATCAAAGAATACTCCTGAGGAGCATCTTGCAACTTTTTACAAAACTTTTGATGTTGTAAAGAACGAAAGGTTTGATGGTCTTATCATAACTGGAGCACCTATTGAGACAATGCCCTTTGAAGAAGTGACATATTGGAACGAGCTAAAAGCAATAATGGGTTGGAGCATTACTAATGTGTACTCAACATTTCATATTTGTTGGGCTGCCCAAGCGGGACTTTACCACCATTATGGAATACCCAAATATCCATTGTCTGAAAAAATGTTTGGTGTATTCAAGCATAGGATAAACAAGAAGAATGTTATGCTCTTTAGAGGGTTTGATGATGAGTTTTTTGTGCCTCACTCAAGGCATACTGGCATTAGAAGGGAAGACATTGAGAAAATAAATGATCTGGAGATACTTTCGGAATCTGATGAATCAGGGGTGTATATTGTTAAAACCAAGGGTGGAAGGCAAATATTTGTAACAGGCCATTCCGAATATGATCCTCTTACTTTGAAAGCTGAGTATGATAGGGATGTTTCAAAAGGGTTTAACATTAAAGTTCCGCAAAATTATTTTCTTGATGATGATCCTGCGAAAGAGCCTATTGTCAAGTGGAGAGGGCATGCAAACCTGCTTTTTTCAAATTGGCTTAACTACTATGTATACCAGCAAACTCCATTTGATTTGAATCAACTTAAAAATGGTTAGGCATGTTGAAAATATAACTTCCCGTATAATAATTTCGCTTTCGTGTTAACTTAACTCGTGAACACACGCTCAAAACGGGAAGTAATATTTCAATCATGCCTTATAATAAGAAAAATGATTGACAGGCCAGTAAATAAGATGTATCATAAAACAAATAGGAATAGTAGGGAAAAGGTAGGGTAATCTATGAAGCTTTCAACAAAAGGAAGATATGGATTAAGGGCAATGGTTGACTTAGCCGTAAACTCGGCAGGTGATCATGTTTCATTGTGCAGTATAGCCGAAAGACAGGACATATCGGAAAATTATTTGGAACAGGTTTTTTCAATTCTTAGAAAATCCGGTTTGGTAAAGAGTGTTAAAGGGGCACAAGGTGGGTATGTATTAGCTGACAACCCTGTTAACATAAAGGTAGGCAGTATATTAAGGGCTTTAGAAGGAGATCTATCGGTTGTTGATGAAGGTCTTGAGGATAATATATCACACCAAAGTATCATTCAGAACTGTATAAAGCTGAATGTATGGGATAAGATCAATGAAAGTATAAACAGCATTGTGGATTCTCTTACCTTGGAGGACCTTGTTAATGAATACAAGAAAATAAGTGGTAATTCCCCGGATATGTATTATATATAAGTATTAAATGGTACAAAATTATAGTATATTCTACAACATAATTTCTCACAACGATAAGGATGCAAAATTGCTTGTGATTTTTTAAATAAAAACCGAGTAATAATATAGGAAAAATAAAGTTAAATATAAAGGAGACTGATAATATGAGTGAAAGAAAGCTGAAATTCGATACTCTTCAGGTACATGCAGGACAAAAGCCTGATCCTACGACTGGTTCAAGGGCTGTGCCTATATATCAGACAACATCATATGTTTTTGAAAATGTTGAACATGCTGCAAATCTGTTTGCACTTAAGGAACCGGGAAATATTTATACCAGGATTATGAATCCGACAAATGATGTATTGGAACAAAGGATTGCAGCATTAGAAGGCGGAAAAGCAGCCTTGGCTGTAGCTTCAGGATCTGCTGCCATAACATATGCCATTTTGAATATTGCCGGCAGCGGAGATGAAATCGTTTCGGCAAGCACTTTATATGGAGGTACATATAATCTTTTTGCAGCAACACTTCCCAGGCTCGGAATAAATACAATTTTTGTAGATCCGGATGATCCTGAAAACTTCAGAAAAGCTATTAATGAAAAAACCAAGGCGGTTTATATCGAAACTATCGGCAATCCTGGCATAAACCTCATTGATATTGAGGCTGTTGCTAAAATTGCCCATGATAATAAAATTCCTCTTATTGTTGACAATACCTTTGGAACACCATATTTAATAAGGCCTATTGAGTTTGGTGCCGACATAGTTGTCCACTCTGCAACCAAGTTTATAGGTGGACATGGGACATCAATAGGCGGTCTGATTGTTGATTCTGGAAACTTCGATTGGGCAGGCAGCGGAAAATTTCCCGGTCTTACAGAACCCGATCCCAGCTATCACGGAGTAAAATATGTTGAAGCAGCGGGAGCTGTAGCGTTTATTGTAAAAGCAAGGGTACAGTTATTAAGGGATACAGGTGCGGCTATAAGCCCATTCAATTCTTTTTTGCTTATTCAAGGTCTTGAGACACTTTCATTAAGGGTTGAAAGACATGTTTCAAATTCTCTAAAAATTGCTGGATTTTTAGAAGCTCATCCTAATGTTTCATGGGTTAATTATCCGGGACTAAAAGGTAATAAATACTATGATCTGGCACAAAAATACCTTCCAAAGGGAGCTGGATCCATATTTACCTTTGGAATAAAAGGCGGGGTAGAGGCAGGTAAGAGGTTTATCGAGAAACTTAAGATATTCTCACTCCTTGCAAATGTAGCGGATGCAAAGTCTCTGGTAATACACCCGGCCAGCACAACACATGCACAGCTGTCGGAAGAGGATCAGAAAGCAGCAGGGGTTTCGCCTGATATGATAAGAATATCCATAGGAATTGAAGATGTTGATGATCTGATTTATGATCTTTCACAAGCTTTGGAGTAATTTTTTGTATTGTAATTTATATGAAGGCGTGCTATAATCTATAAAATTTATCGGTACACCTATAATGTGTATCGATACAGTTGGAGGGGATAGCATGTCAGAAAGATATGAGCTTAACAAAAATCTTGCCCAAATGTTAAAGGGCGGCGTAATAATGGATGTTACAAATGTTGAGGAAGCAAAGATAGCCCAGGAAGCTGGAGCGGTTGCTGTAATGGCACTTGAGAGGGTACCTGCCGATATCAGGAAACAGGGCGGCGTTGCAAGAATGTCAGACCCTAAGATGATAAAGGAGATTAAGAAGGCAGTATCAATTCCTGTTATGGCGAAGTGCAGGATCGGCCATATTGTTGAGGCAAGAGTTTTGGAAGCATTGGGAATAGATTATATTGATGAGAGTGAAGTACTTACACCAGCAGATGAAAGCTTCCATATAGATAAACATGACTTTAAAATCCCATTCGTATGCGGAGCAAAAAACCTCGGTGAAGCTTTAAGGAGAATTGGTGAAGGGGCTTCCATGATTAGGACTAAGGGTGAGGCAGGAACAGGTAATGTAGTTGAAGCTGTAAGGCATATGAGAACTATAATGGGAGAAATCAGAAAGCTTATGAACCTTCCTTCGGAAGAGCTTATGACATTTGCAAAAGAAATTGCCGCACCATATGAGCTGGTTGTAAAGGTTGCTAAAGAAGGGAAGCTGCCTGTTGTTAATTTTGCGGCCGGTGGAGTGGCAACACCTTCGGATGCAGCTTTAATGATGCATTTAGGAAGTGAAGGGGTATTTGTGGGCTCAGGGATATTCAAGTCCTCAAATCCTGAGAAAATGGCTAGGGCAATTGTTAAGGCAACGACTTATTACAAAAATCCTGAGATTATAGCAGAGGTTTCCGAGGATTTGGGTGAAGCCATGTATGGTCTGGAGATTTCAGAGATAAAGCCTGAAAACATATTGTCCGACAGGGGTTGGTAAGTTTGAAGACAATCGGCGTATTGGCATTACAAGGTTCATACAGGGAACATATGAATAGCCTTCAAAGGCTTAATGATGTCTTGCCTGTGGAAGTTAAATCCCAAAAGGATATTGAAAGAATAGACAGTCTTATTATTCCGGGCGGTGAGAGCACTACTATAGGAAAGCTTTTAAGGGATTTTAATCTTTCAGGCTGCCTTGTGGATAGAATACATAGCGGAATGCCTGTATGGGGAACCTGTGCAGGAATGATACTGCTGGCCCGGAAAATTGTTGAGGAAGACAGTATTCATCTTGGGGTTATGGATATTGAAGTAAGAAGAAATGCTTACGGCAGCCAGTTGGATAGTTTTTCCTGCAGTGCTGTAATGGATAAGGTATCAGAATATCCTATTGAACTGGTGTTCATAAGGGCACCTTGGATTGAAAGGGCTGGAGAAAATGTTGAGGTGCTTGCCGTCCATGAATGTAAAATTATAGCGGCAAGACAGAATAATATGTTGGCAACATCCTTCCATCCTGAGTTGACAGATGATCTAACCTTTCACAAGTATTTTGCCGGATTTTGAATGGAGTGATAAATATAAAATTCATACTGTTTGATTGCATGGAAACTATAATTGATATGACGCAGCTGCCTAAAAGAAGAGATTATGCTTTCTGGGCTTATAACGGATGCGGGGTTGAATATTTATGGAAGGACTTTGAAGAGTTTTTTGATGAATATAGATTGGCAGCTGATTCAATCGATGAAAATCTCCCTCAATATAAAGAGCATAGCATTACGGAGCGTTTCATGTTTATGCTGGATAGAAAAAACATAAACGAAAACAGCAAGATGATTTTAAACAGCATACATCAAAATTACTGGAAAAACTATTCGGAAAGGTGCTATGTGGAAGATGAAACGGTGAGTTTGCTGGAGTATTTATCAAATAAATATAAAATTGGTGTAGTTTCAAATTTTATTGTGGATGACGGTATTGAAGACTTGTTGCGTAAGACAGGCATTATAGACTACTTTCAGATTGTGGTCACTTCTGTAAAAAATGGCTGGCGGAAGCCTCACAGAAATATTTATGATGAAGCTGTTCAAAAGTCTGGTGTCAGCACTCATGATATATGTTTTGTAGGTGATGATTATGTATGTGATTATGAAGGCCCAAGAAAAATAGGAATTAAGTCATATCTCTATGACAGAAAAATGAAATATCCTGATATTCAAGATAGGGTTACACGTCTCATAGATTTAAGACAATTTCTGTGATTGGGGTTATATAGCTATAAAAACCAATGAAAAATAAAATGGGTAAAAAAATAGAAGATAATACAAAGAAAGAAAAAGTCGATGCGGTTATAGCTGCATTGGCTTTTTTAATGTATAGGAGATTATTGTGCATTTTACACAGTTAAATCACTTCGTGGTTTTATTTTTAACCATTATAAATGAAATAATCGAAAAATATGTCAAATACCTAAAAATAAGTCATTCTAAAAAAATAAATTTGATGGTATCCTAAAGATATAATATATAAAATAATACATTTTTTAATAGACCTCAAGTCAGGCCTCTTCTATTATTTAGCAAATATACCTTTAGATTGTATATTTAACACTTATTATAGTATAATGGTTAATAAGTATTGACTGGAATTAATTAAATTCCTAATAGAAGGATATTTATTATTTTATGTTTTATACTACATAAAAAATTAATTAATTTTTATAATTTTTATATAAATTTATTTATTTATTTCCTAGGGGGTAATTAAATGAAAAAGATTGTTTCCATTTTAATATCGCTTATTATGGTAGTACAGAGTATTGGCTTACTTAACGTAAATGCGGCAGATATTAATATGCGAAAATCACTTGAGATAAGTAAAACATCAGTTCCGCCTAAAATAGACGGAAAGATAGATGAAAGCGTTTGGAAAGAAAAAGTTAGTGCTCAGGTTGATTCCTGCTATTTAGGGAGCGGCTTTAACGGAACAGAGGCTAAATTCGGAATGCTGTGGGACAACACTTACCTTTATATAGCTGTTGATGTTAAAGAAGAAGACGCAGACTTTGTTCATGATTTTAATGGTAATTGGGATGAACAGGATAATATAACAATGTTCTTCGATCCTACAACCCATCAGTCTTCGCCTCATATATCCAGTGATATGGAGGCAAGCTTTGCATATAGGCCAAATAGCAATACTCCCGGATTCAGTTTTGGTTCTTCCCAAAATCATGTCGGAAAGGATGAAAAGAAGATTCTTCGTTCTATAAATACATATGGCGAAGGATGGATATGTGAAGCTGCAATTCCTTGGGACATGCTTTCCTTTGATCCATATTTGAAAAAATCATTGGGGTTTGAATTAAGCATTACTGATAAGGATTCGGATGGTTCAAAAGTTTCTCAAGCATGGAGTGCATATAAACAAGGCTTTTGGAATGATACCAGCGAATATGGAACTATAATTCTATCTGATAATATTGTAAAGGATGATTCTTTTAACAGTATTTTGCTGGAGGAGAATTTTGAAGGTTATAGTACAGGAGATATACCAATGGGTTGGATATCAGATGCTAACGAAGGAAGCCCTTCCATTAGTGTTGGAAAATTTTTATGGGATGGGGATGAGAATAATTCGTTGGTTTTCGACGGATCAGGTTCAGGAAAACAGGCTAGAATAACAGCACCTGTGCAATGGGATAACTACACAATAGAGGCAGATGTTTGTTTTGATGCGGTGATGGATAATAATCGGTGGGCATCTATTATGTTTCGAGTACCTTCAAATGGCAAAAATCCATACAATGAGGCATCAATAAGAAAGTCGGGAGTTTGGGAAATATCCTATAGGGATTTGGATAACAAATGGTCAATACCTTTTATAGGAAATTGGAATAAAGGTATTCTTGAATTTAACAAATCATATACGATGAAAGTGCGTGTATTTGATCAAAATATCAAGGAATATATTAAGGCTAGTGGAGATTTACATTTTGATTTGTTAGCGGACAAGACACTTGATGAAAATATTTTGGAAAGGGGTAAGGTTGGCTTTGAAGCTGACCAGTGCAAGGTAGCCTTTGACAATGTTAAGGTTACCAGACTTTCTGTTACCGACATAAATACCGATATACCTTCTTCTATGGAAGCGTTATCAAGCCCTATAATTCCAACTTTTACTGCTGACTTTTCCGATGGAGTGACTAAAGAATCTGTTTCATCTGAAAAAGTCAAACTGTACTCTTCTAATGAAAAGGTTCTTAGGGTAGATGATGGCAAAATATATCCTTTAAAAGCCGGAAGATGCAATATAAAGATTATCTACTATAATGTAGAGAAGGATATAGACATTAATGTAGTTCCTTCTGCGACAGAAGTAAGGCCTGTTTCCATTTCCCATGATAAAGGATATATTCTGGCAACCAAAAATGAAATAAAATTGTCCGATATAAAATTTATTGAGAAAATGAGTAATAATACTTCCAGAGAAGTAACAGGAGAAAAGTGTCAGTGGTCATTTGACAACCCCAATATAGCACAGTACATTAATGGTGGTATTCAAATTGTTGAGACAGGAAATACAACAGCTACAGTAACCAAGGATGGTATTTCCACAAAAGTGTTGTTATTTACAAGGAAAAGCTTTGAAGAAAGTTTTGTGTTATATGAAGAAAAATTCGACATGCTGCCTGAGGGGACTATACCTTATGGATGGACAAGGAAGAAAGGAACCTCTGCATCAAAAATAGGAGTAAAAAATGGGGCGTTTGAGATAGATGCAAGAACATCTCATGATAATCCTGCAGGAATACTATTACCAGAATATTTGGCCAATTTTGGCAATTACTCCATTGAGGCAGATATAACCAATCTGACCTCAAGTGATGAAGATAACTGGAATTCTATTATTTACCGTGTTCAAAATAATGATTATCCATATTATCAAATGACTGTAAGAAAGGATGCAACAGTTAAGAATGGGGTTGAATTTGCTGAATATACAGGTGCTGATAAATGGAAAGTTAAAAAGAATGCCTTTTTTACAGAAGCTATAAATGAAAACAAAATGTATCATTATACTATAAAAGCTTATTCAAATAGAATACAGGAATGGATAAACAATATACCTTTAATCGAAACAGACCAGGCAGTTAGTTATCTTGAGGGCGGAATAGGATTACAGGCTAAAGGAAGCAAGATGAGGATAGATAATTTAAAAATTACCTTATTGGAAGAACAAATGCCTGGAATGATACGGAATGAAGATAATTATTCGAGAGTTGTTGAGGCTGATACAAAAATTGCTATGGCTCCTACAATAGTAAGTGAGATTAACAGTAGGGAGGATTTTGACAGGATAGTATCCAATGGACTTGCAGCTACAGCTATTCTTTCAATTAATAACAACCTTGAAGTTTTGGAAAACAATTCAAACAGTGTTATAGGAACTGTAAGCACAATGTATGAGGCTATGAAATCCAGGGTGATACCTGCATTCAGAGTTAATGATGCAGATTCAGCAAAAGCCATTGCAGAGTTCTTGAAAAATAATATGATAGAAGATGCTTTTGTCGTATCAAAGAATCCGGCCCTTGTAAAACAAGCAAGAGAAATATATACATTTGTAAGGGGAATTGTTGAATTCGACAATTTGTCTTCTAGTGCCAGTACCGATGAGCTTATGAATGTTATGAATACTGTAAATAGGAGCCTTTCAAAGGTAGCAGTTATCCCGGAAGATGGAGCAACAAGGTATAATATTAAGTTTCTTCAACAGAGACTAATTACAGTATGGCCCAAGGAGACAATATCGGATAATTCATCGCTGGATATAAAGCTTGTAGCACTTCACAACATTATCACAGCAGGAGCGAACGGTATTGTAACCGGTTCACCTGAGTTGGCAAGACAAGCATTGGCTCTTTACAACCATGACACAACTATTGTGAGAAGGCCGTTTCTAATAGGGCATAGAGGGGTTCCAAAGCTTGCACCTGAAAATACAATAGAAGGTTGTGAACTTGCTTTTCAGTTAGGAGCAGATACTATTGAAAATGACATCTTTCCGACAAAGGTTGGTGAAGATGGGAATCAGCATTTAGTTATTATGCATGATGAAACCATTAACCGTACAACAAACGGGTCAGGTAAAGTATTTGACAAAACGCTTGAAGAGCTTTCAACGTATTTTGTAAATAAACAGTTTCCTATAAAATACCCGACGGCAAAAATTCCGACACTTGACCAGTATTTTGAGAAGTTTACAGGAAAAGATCAGGTTATTTTTGTTGAAATAAAAGGTAGTGATCCGGTTACTGTAGGCTTATATAATGATTTAGTCAGGAAGACAGGATATGATTCACATTTGGTCACAATTTCTTTTAAAGAGGATCAGCTAAAGAGGATGAAAGAAATAATGCCTGGAATGTCATTGGGATTTCTTTATAGCGGTTCTTTAAGCTCTCTGGATGTCTATGGGTCACTAAGATCTGCATTATTTCAGGCTCAGGCATTGAATTCAAGCTTCATGCCAAAGTATTCTTATATTAGCAAAGAATTTTTGGAAATAAGCAAGCATAGAGGAATGGTTATATGTCCATGGACTTTTATTGATAAGGCGACAATTAAAAAGTACTTCAAAATGGGTATTTGCAGCATGACAACAAATTGTGCCCAGTTTTTTTCCAATTGGGCTGCAGAAATAACTTCCGAACAAAGTCAGTATGTCATTAAAAATGGTGAATCTATATCATTAAAGGCAGATGTGAAAACCTATAAAGGTGAAGTGAAGGAGGTTGTTCCTGAGATTATAGTGTTAACAGGCGGAGATAAGCTACATGTTAATAGGAATAAAATCACAGCTCAAAAACAGGGTGATGCATATGTGACTCTTCGCTATAGTGCAAAGCTTTCAGATGCAGCTGGAGACACTTATGATCTATATACCCAGCCTGTAAAAATACAGATCCAAAACGATGCGACCATTGAAACAACCACTCCGACAGTAAATGCAGAACCAACACCGGAGTCAACAGCAGAAATGGCATCGGTACAGGAATCAACAGCACCTATAGTAACATATACTCCGGCACCTGCAGTTAAAGTGGAACCTACACCTAACATCCCATCAGCAGATTATTCTAAGGAAATAAAAGGACATTGGGCTGAACAATCAGTTAATGATCTATCAGTGAAGGGATTTATATCAGGTTATAAAGATGGTACCATTAAGCTGAATAAATTGATTACAAGAGAGGAATTTATAAAGTTACTTCTAACAGCGGCAGGTTATGAACCCAGTAAAGAGAAGAAATCGTCTTTTGCTGATAATGATAAGATTTCCAAGTGGGCTTTAGGTTATATTATTAAAGCTTCAGAAATGGGAATAATAAATGGTTATAAAAATAATAAAATCATGCCGAAGGCATATGTGACGCGTGCGGAAATGGCAGTAATGGCAATGAAAGCTTTTGGTTATGAGAAATCAGCAAATACTTTGCCAGAATTTATAGATACTAAAAAAATACCTGCATGGGCTGCAGGATATATAAATAAGGCATATGAACTTGATATAATAAAGGGTTATAAAGGCTATGAAATAAGGCCTAATACTAAGTTGTCGAGAGCAGAAGCATTTGCAGTAATTGAAAGATGTATGGAGACTTATAAATAAGCTATTGAAGATAAATCGCATTAATTGTTTGTATATTTCATTCCTTAATTTGAATATATAAAATTAGTGCGATTTTTATGTCTATATTAAGAGATTGATATAGAATAAATAAGAAAAATCCGTTATTATATCAGTATATCTTAAAAGTGATTAATAAAAATTATATAGTATAAGTGTAGGGGGAATATAAAATGGGAATGTTAATTGGAAAGAACGACCTATGTCCATGCGGCAGCGGAAAAAAATATAAGAAATGTTGTGATGGAGATTTAGAGTACCTTGGTACAGAAAACTATGAAGGCAAACAGATAGTATATAATAAGACAAAGATAGAGTCCGGAAGGGAAAGGGTAAAAGAATTATTGGAAGAGCTTTTGGACAAGGAGACGAAGAAACCCTTGAATATTAGCATGGAAAATGGACTGACTCTTTTAAAGGATGTTTACCTAACATTTGATGATGCAATTGATGAATTTAAGAAATATAGTCCATGTGACAAGGGGTGTTGGCATTGCTGCTGTGCAATAGTAGAAACAGCTGTAATTGAAGCAGAAAATATTAGAAGGTATGTTAATGAAAATTTTGATGAAAATAAGGTTGGGCAGTTATCAGAAAAGGTAAAGAGTATATTAAAGTTTCAGCCAAGTTCTCTTCAGATGTCAAATGAACGTGTAAAAATGAGCTATCTCAAACAATCAATACCATGTCCATTCTTAGATAGCGATAATGGGTGTTCTATATACCCGGTAAGACCTATAACATGCAGAAAGCATATAGTATTTTCATCCAAGGATCTGTGTGTGAGTGGTGAAAGGGTATGCATGTACGAGAGCAGTTTAATTAATGATTCAATGATAAACATAGCTCAAATATCAGGTAATGTATATCGTGAAATGGTAATGAGCGGTGTCAGGGTACCTGTTGCCAAACCGCTGCCTTCATGGTTTGCTGACGGTTTTTCTTCTCTAAACTTGTTGATATAATATATTTTTTCTTTACCACATTTTTTCTGTAGCATATGTGGTGAAAGATATCATGGGAGTAGGGCTACACATTGACAATTCATGTTCAAAACATTAGAATTAATGTGACAAACAAAATCTATTTGAATAGTAGGAATAATTTTTGGAGGCGAATTAGATGTCAAAAATAGCTAAAAGCTTGACTGATCTTATTGGAAATACGCCGCTATTGGAGCTATCTAGCTATAATAAGCATAACAATCTTGAGGCGAGTATTATCGCAAAGCTTGAATACTTTAATCCTGCATCAAGTATTAAGGATAGAATTGGTTTTGCATTGATTAAGGATGCTGAGGATAAAGGACTTATAAATAAAGATACTGTTATAATAGAGCCCACAAGTGGAAACACAGGTATTGCCTTGGCATTTGTATCAGCAGCAAGGGGATACAAGCTTATACTTACTATGCCGGATACAATGAGTGTTGAAAGAAGAAACCTTTTAAAGGCACTTGGTGCTGAGTTGGTCCTTACACCTGGATCAGAGGGCATGAGTGGGGCAATAAAGAAGGCTGAAGATCTTGCAGCGGAAATACCAAATTCATATATTCCACAACAGTTCAAAAACCCTTCAAATCCAGCAATTCACAGAAGGACAACAGCTGAGGAAATATGGAGGGATACTGACGGGGAAGTTGATATATTTGTTGCAGGGGTAGGAACCGGTGGTACTATAACAGGTGTAGGTGAAGTTTTAAAACAGAGGAAGCCGGATTTGAAAATAATTGCCGTAGAACCATTTGATTCAGCAGTTTTGTCCGGTGGGAGCAAAGGTCTCCATAAGATACAAGGAATCGGTGCAGGCTTTGTCCCGGATGTTTTAAATTTTGAAGTTATTGACGAAATTATAAAGGTAAAGAGTGATGAGGCATTTGAAACAGCAAGAAAGCTATCTAAAGCTGAAGGCTTGCTGGTTGGCATATCTTCAGGTGCCGCTGTGTTTGCAGCAACTGAACTGGCAAAAAGACCTGAGAATAAAGGTAAAAAAATTGTTGTAGTGCTTCCTGATACAGGGGAAAGGTATTTATCTACAGCACTGTTCCAGGAAGATTAACTAAGTTTTTAATAAATAATTAACTGGTTAGGGACGCAAAAAGGCTTGCAGCATCAACTGCAAGCCTTTTTGAATATTAAGGCGATATGAGCATTATACAGATACCTAACTGTTAACCTATCTTGAAAAATACTCAACAATGGAATCTGCTATGGATTTTGCAAGAATCGTTTGTGCATAATCATCTATCAGCCATCCGAACTCTGTTGGGTTTGGCATAAATCCGCTTTCAATAAGGATAGATGGAGTCCATGTTCCTCTTGTCACATAAAAGTTATTCTTATGTAATCCTTTATCAACACGGCCCATTTTGTTCGTTGTGCCTTGCAACACAGTGTTCCCGAGAGGTTTGGCCAAATCTTCCCTGTAGAAGACCGAGAAGCCTTCAATTTTTGAAATATCTACATTATCTCCCATGCTGTTGGCATGTACCGAGATAAACATATCAGGCTTGGCAATTCTTGATGCAGTTAGCCTGTCATCAAGTGAAAGTGTTTTGTCGGTTGTCCTGGTTAATAGTACATTTGCACCTAGATTTTCCAGTTCGAGTTTTAATTTAAGTGATGATTGCAGATTAACAGCTTTCTCAGGGTATTTAAGTCCAAGAGGGCCTATTGCACCTGTTTCGCTTCCACCATGACCAGGATCAACCATTATTGTAAGACCTGTAAGGGGTTGACTGCCTTCAACTGCTTTAACAGGTTTTTTTACATGGATAACTATTGAATTTTGCTTCTTTTCCACATAATAACCTTCTATATATTTATCATCACTAAGCCGTAAGGAATATTCAGTGCCTATACTCTTTGAAGAAGCCTCAATAGAAGAAAAGAGTGAGTCTTGGGGAAGTATAGGCATAGATGCAGTGGATGATGCCGGTATGTTTATTTTTAAAGATAAACCGTCAAAGTTTGCATATGCTGCGGCGTTGGATTGCGTTTCCAGTTCTAGAAAATCCCATCTTACTCCCTGAGTGTATGTCAATTTGTTTACAGCAGGAAGTGTTGAAGTGGTGGATGTATAAGTGTTTATACTGCTGCTTTTAATCCATTGGCCAGAGGATAATCTAACAAAATTATCCCTAATTGCAGTAATACGATCAACCATTCCCTTATACAGTTCATAAGCTGCACCGTCTGAAGTATTAGTAGTTGCATAGGTATTTGCAATATCGGTTGTTACCTTTGCAAAAAATGGTGAGCCTTTCATTATTACTCCAACTTTTTCCGGTGCAGTTTGCGTCTTGGTTACTTTTTTATATGTCATGGTATAAACTGGGGCTCCCAAGTCAATATTTCTTGGAGTTCCGGAGTAGCTTGGGGCAGTAAACTCATATGTAAAGGTTGTTGCATATATACCGCTCCCACTTGTACTTACCGGTTTGGGTTTCATGGTGTATTTATTTCCGCCCAGCTTTACAGTAACGTTAGAACCCGCAGGTGCCTGACAGGATAATGTTATCTTCTCGCCAACCGATAAGAATACCTTGGACTTAGGGAAAACAGAAGAGGCCGGTATATTGGGTGAGCTCATTTTTGTGGGCTTTTGTACATTGTTTTGCCTGTATATCATCCTGGTTATATAAGAACCCTCCTGGGAAAGAGTCAATGCATTGGGACCTTCTGAAAGTGATACGATAGTACCAAAGTAGCCTTCATCGGAACGGGTTTTTATTTGATTCCCGTTTAAATAAAGAGGTTTATTCGGATCTGATGTACCATAAATATAGTACTTATCTAAAGAAGTATTAATATTTGATGCTGGATTTGCTACTGTTATAGGTACTTTGGTGCCAAGCTTGTCCCTTTTTTCATGTATTGCTTTAATTAAAGACGATAATGAAGGTGATTTGGCCATAGTACTATAATTAAAGAAAATATTTCCTTTAACTTCGGGAGTTTTTTCATTCAGCTTAAGCTGTTTTTCCATTTCAGAAGTTCCATGCCAGGGACTAGATTGATTAGGATTATTTGATAAATAACCTGCCTGACCGATATATAAATCTACTCTTGTTCCTTTAACAGTATTTTTCCACCAGGTTAGGAGCTTGGAATAATCAGCAAGATTAAAACCAATGTACCAGTAAAGTTGGGGCACAATGTAATCTATCATATTTTCCTTTACCCATTTTCTTGTGTCGGCATAATGACTGTAGTATGATTCTCCGCCATTGGTATCACTGCCAAGAGAATTTTTCTTTTTATTGGCCCAAATTCCGAATGGGCTAATACCGAAACGAATATCCTTATTTTTGGATTTAATTGCTTTTGACAGGTCATAAATGAGTTTGTTCACATTAGATCTTCGCCAATCGCCAATGTCTTTAAAGCCTGTACCGTATTTTTTGAAGGTTGTTTTGTCATTAAAATTGGTACCAGGATAAAAATAATCATCAAAATGAATTCCGTCAACCTGGTAATTGTCAATTATTTCAGTTACGCCATCTATAATCAGCTTGCGTACTTCGGGTATTCCGGGATCAAAATAATAGTTACCGTCATTATGTTTAACTACCCAATTTGGGTTTAGGCGTGCAGGGTTTGAAGGTGCTAAAGAATTAAGTGTATCTTTGGCATCAGCAGAGGATTTTTTTGTAACTCTATAAGGGTTTATCCATGCATGTAAAGTGAGGCCTCGCTTGTGTGCTTCTTCCACCCAAAACTTCAAAGGGTCAAAGGAATTGGCAGGCTTTAATCCTTGAGTTCCTGTCAGATATTTTGACCATGGAAAGTATTTTGATTGATAGAATGCATCTGAAGTAGGGCGTACCTGCAGAAATATGGCGTTAAGTCTTAAGTCTTTGGCATAATCCAATGCCTCTAAAGCTTCTTTCTTAAGTATCTCAGAGTCGGTAGTAGGTTTTTGCGGATAGTCAATATTCACCACAGTAGCAACCCATAAGCCCCTTAAGTCATTTGAAACAGCAACTTCAGCAACATCAGACGTAGCCGATAGAGTCAAATTAGTTATTGCAGTAACAGGAGACAGGGATGCAGAAGATGGTAACGATGTAGACAAGATGGTTACTATTAATAGAAGTTTGATAAAATTTTTCATATGTATCTCCCAATCTGTAATATTTTATTGATTAATTAATTTTATTTTAATTTCTACAGAGAATATTAAAAAACCTTTGGTAAAGAAATACTTAATAACTTTGTAACATTTTCGAGAATAAAAAGTTATAAATAAAAATTTAAAAAAAATTTTAAATTTAGTGTTAAGTTTTTTAAATCTATGTCGATAATTATTGTGAGTAAGAAAATTTACTCCCCTAATAGCCCTTTATGGGCTTTTTTTTTATGTCTAAAAAATTATGTTATTTACCCCGCAATCTGTTATAACATAATTAATGGTTGCAAAATGGTAAATAAATTTGGTCATCTTTATTCTACAATATCAAAAATAAAGCCACAATTAAAGAAAAATTTTATGAAAAGAATAATTTGCTGTCGCAAAATTACATATTTTACTTAGTTTTTTTTATTAAAATCATCCAATAATAATATTTATTATATATTATAAGGAAGTGTAAAAATGAATGAAGAAAGCAAGGTGACCTTTAGCAAACCGTTTAAATCTTTAGAGGCTGCAGAGGAACAAAGCATGAAAACTGAAAACATTGAAGCCTTAAAGGAAATGGGGACTACGCCGCTAGTTACCAACAAAGGGAATATCCACTGCCTTACTGTAATAGGGCAGATTGAAGGGCATATGGTACTGCCGCCGCAAAACAAGACCACAAAATATGAGCATGTAATTCCTCAGTTGGTTGCAATTGAGGAAAACCCTGAAATTGATGGGCTTTTGTTGATTTTAAACACAGTTGGTGGAGATGTGGAAGCAGGGCTTGCCATAGCTGAAATGATAGCAAGTATGTCCAAGCCTACTGTCTCTTTGGTATTAGGAGGAGGACATAGCATCGGGGTTCCCATGGCTGTTTCCACAACCCATTCCTTTATTGCACCTTCTGCAACAATGACTATTCACCCAATAAGGCTAAATGGGATGATAATAGGAGTTCCGCAAGCATATGAATATTTTGACAAGATGCAGGAGAGGGTTGTTCAATTTGTATCAAAAAACTCAAAAATAACAAGGGAAAAATTTAAAGAATTAATGCTAAAGACTGGTGAACTGGCAAATGATGTGGGGACTGTGTTGTTTGGGGAGGAAGCTGTTAAAAATGGAATTATAGACGATTTGGGAGGACTTTCAGAAGCCTTAAGTAAGCTGTATGAGTTTATTGCTATGAAAAAGGATAACGCTAGCAATAATGACAGGGGAACCCTCCAATGATTTTATATACCATAATACCTGATGAATCCATTTTTAATAATAATTCCTTTAATAGCAGTAATCAGGCTTCAGATAATTTAGCCACTATGGAGATAAATTACATGGGCGAGAAAGTGGAGGTATTTAAAAACAGCAGTAATAAATATGTAGTAGGAAGGGTGTTAAGCACTTCCTTATCTGCATATTTGAATCCGAAACTTCAGCCAGGCACCGAAATAGAATAATTCATAAAATTGACAACATTTATTGTCACTTATTTCACTATAGAAAAGATAATAAAAATGTGTTATATTAAAAACGAAGTTAGTAATTGTATTACTAACTTTTTTCGATGTTTTTGGGGGTGCAAAAGTGAAGGTAAAAAGAATACAAAAGAAGAAAAATAAGAAAAATGAAAATGGAATACTGAGGTACAATCATGAAATAATTGGTCTAATTCTGTTAACTCTAGGTGTCCTTGCTTTTATAGGAATGATTAATAGCGATCTTATTGGGGCATTTGGAAATCTGTCAAAAAGTGTTCTTTTAGGTTTTATGGGAATACCTGCATATGTCATTCCTCCGATGCTTATAGTATATTCAGCTTTTATGATTTTTAAGAAGAATGATACTCTTAATCAAAAATATTTACATATCATAATAGTGTTGTTAATGTTATCTTCAATTATTAGTACAGGCTTTTACAGTTCTAACTACGATAAACAAATATTTACTAATCAGGGATTTATAGGTCATCTTTTTGTGTTTTACGATCTAGGCAATGAATTTAGCGGCGGAGGAATACTAGGGGGTATTATAAGTACGCCCCTTATATCAATTTTCCGCCCAGTAGGGACACTTATAATTTTAACTTCATTTTCCATTATAATGCTTATCCGCCTTACAAATATTTCATTAGCAAGCTTCTTGAAAGGAGTAAAAAACAAAAGCACCGAACTGAAAGTCATTAAAGGTGCCGGCAATGCTGTTAGAAATACTTTTAGGGGCAGCGTGGCAGATGAGGATGGTCTTGTCCCAAAAAGAAAATTCAAGCTGATTAACTTCAACACAGACAGTGATGATGTAGAGGAGTCGGCTTTAAACACCAATCAGAAGAAAAATCCTAAGGAAATCAAGAATGAGAGGAATAATGAATTTGACATTTCTGTTGAAGGCGATGTTCAACCCAATTCGGGAGAAATCAGTCTTGAGGCTATTATGGATGAAGATGTAGAATTCATAATGAAGGATGTAAAAAAGAAGAAGAAAATTGATGTGGAAAGCTTAAAAAATGATGTTGACAAGGAAATATCATTACAGGAAATGGTTGGTGCCAGTTATAATTTTCCTCCCCTTGAGCTTTTAAATGATAATGATCAGGAAATCAGCGACATAAAGACATTAAAGAATACGGCAATGGAAGTGGCCAAAAAGCTTGAGGAAACTTTAAAAAGCTTTGGTGTTGATGTTAAAGTGATTAATATAAGCAGAGGACCTGCGGTTACTAGATATGAGCTGCAGCCGAGTCCTGGTGTTAAGGTCAGCAAAATTGTCAACCTTGCCGATGATATATCATTAAACCTTGCTGCTTCTGGTGTAAGGATAGAAGCACCGATTCCGGGAAAGGCAGCAATTGGTATAGAAGTACCCAATAAAGAAGTTATTCCCGTTTTTTTGAAAGAAGTTGTAGAGTCTAGAGAATTCCAGGGGTTTCCTTCCAAACTTGCTTTTTCCATCGGCAAGGATATATCGGGAAATACTATTGTGGGAGATATAGGTAAAATGCCCCATATGCTCATTGCAGGTTCTACAGGATCAGGTAAGAGCGTATGTATTAACAGTATAATTGTTAGTATCTTGTATAAATCCTCTCCTGATGATGTAAAGCTGTTAATGGTTGACCCTAAGGTTGTTGAGCTTGGTATTTACAATGGAATACCCCATCTGCTGATTCCTGTTGTTACTGATGCCAAGAAAGCGGCTGGAGCACTTAATTGGGCTGTGCAGGAAATGGTTAACAGGTACAAGCTTTTTGCAGAAAAGGGAGTAAGAGATATTAAAGGTTATAATTCCGTAGTTGAGGAGGATGGCCAGCAAAAGCGACTGCCTCAAGTTGTTATCATAATTGATGAGTTGGCAGACCTTATGATGGTTGCTCCAAATGAGGTGGAAGATGCCATATGCAGGCTTGCACAAATGGCCAGAGCTGCGGGAATGCATCTTGTAATAGCGACTCAAAGACCTTCCGTAGATGTTATTACCGGGGTAATAAAAGCTAATATACCGTCAAGGATAGCCTTTGCAGTAAGTTCTCAGGTAGATTCAAGAACTATACTTGATATGGCTGGTGCGGAAAAGCTTTTAGGAAGAGGGGACATGCTGTTTTATCCTGTTGGAGAGCCAAAGCCTATTAGAGTAAAAGGTACATTCGTATCAGATAAAGAAGTTGAAAGGGTTGTTGAGTTTATAAAGACACAGGGTGAAGTGGAATATAATAATGACCTTATTGATGAGATTAGTAATCTTAACACTAATGAAGAGGAAAGCGACCCTGGAGATAACGACAGTTTGCTTCCACAGGCCACAGAGCTTGTAGTAGAAGCAGGTATGGCATCTGTCTCTCTTATACAGAGAAAGTTTAAGGTGGGATATGCTAGGGCTGCCAGAATTGTTGATCAAATGGAAGCTAGAGGTATTGTAGGTAAATTTGAGGGCAGCAAGCCCAGACAAGTCCTAATATCAAGACAGCAGTGGCAAGAACTACAAATGAGTGAAAACAAATAGTATACATGCCATTTTTTTGAATATATTTTAATTATCATTTTTAAAATAAAAAGGCTTTATTGTTACAAAATTTTGTTGTATAATTGATAAGTCGCGATTTGATAGATGTTAGTTTATAGATAGAGAGAATAAAGCAGTATAATTATCTTATATTATTTGTATTTAATTAAAAGATTTAAGCCAAATCCATTTAAAATTGTGTATAATATTGCATAAAAATTGACTGAATTACCAGCGTTTTTTATAACGGTTTGCACAAAATTATTCACTTGACATATTGGTTATCCAGAATTAATATATAACTTAGGAACAGCTATTTTGGATTACTCCTCAAATATAAGACATGACTAGGTTTTGATATTATTTCATGGAGGTTTGGTACCGAGCCTTTTCTCCATGAGCTGATATAAATATATAGAATACATAAGGAGGACAGTTATTTAATGAAAAAGTACAAAAAGCTTTTGGCAGTTGTGGCTTGTGTATCATTGATGGTTTCTATGTTTGCAGCATGTGGCGAAAATATGGATCCTGCTTCTTCAACAGAACCATCTTCATCTACAGAAGCGTCAGCAGCTCCTTCTGCAGAAGCTAGTGCTTCGGTTTCTGAGGCACCCGTGGATAGAACGGCATTAAAAGGTGAAATAACATTTTGGCACTTTAATAAAGATGAAGGGCCAAATATTGTAAAATCATTTAATGCTGCTTATCCAAACATTAAAGTCAACATTTCAATCGTACCCGACAAGGATCAACAGTATCAGAACAAAATCACTTCTGCAGTAAGAGCTGGTTCAGGCGTACCTGATGTGTTTCCGGCAGAGTCAGCATTTGTAAAGAGATTTGTTGAAATGCCTGAGGCATATGCGGATCTGACTGAAAGAGCGAAGGATATCATTGGAAATATGATACCTTATACGGTAGCAGTTGGGACTGATGCAAATGCTCGTTTAAAAGCATTATCACACCAGGCAGCAGCTGGCGCTGTAGCTTACAAGAAGGGTGCAGCTAAACAATATCTCGGTACAGATGACCCATCAGCTATAGCTGATATGATTTCAACACCTGAAAAAATGCTTGAGACAGCAAGGACTTTGAAAGATAAGAGTGCTGGTAAAGTATCTTTGTTTCCGACTTTCGAAGAACCACAAAAAATGTATATCGGTGGTCGGGGCCAAGGTTGGGTTGTTGATAACAAACTTACAATCGATCAGAAAATGTTAGACTTCATTGATTTTGCAAAAAAGCTTAGAGACAACAAATACGAAGCTGCATTTGACCAATGGTCACCAGCATGGTCAGCTGCTATTGCGTCAGATGATAAAGCTTTGGCGTGGGCTTGCCCTACATGGGGGGTTCCGTGGATTGTTGGATCAAACGACAAGAACGCTACAGGAGGAAACAGATGGGGGATAGTGAAGCCGCCATTTACATACTTCTGGGGGGGGACTTGGTTCGGAATTTATAGCAAGTCAGAAAAACAAGAACTTGCATGGGAATTCTTAAAGTACTTTACAGCTGATAACGATGCAATGAAGAAATGGGCGTTAGAAAATCAGGACTTCCCGAATAACCTTATGGTAATTTCTCAGGGGGCTGGAGAAATTAGTAAGATTATGGGCGTTGATCTGTTTAAGTTCTATGAACCATTTATTAAAGACATCAATGGTAACATTCTTACAAAATATGACGACACCATTGAGAATGCATTTGTTGACACTATGAGATCATATCTTGCCGGTAAGATAAGTACTAAGGAGGATATGCTCAAGACATTCAAGGATAAGGTTAAGACTAACTTGAAGGACATAACTGTCGAGTAATTTTCAATTCCTGCCCTGTGAACCTTTAATGGTTGCCAGGGACAACTCAATTAAATATTTTAGGAGGGGAACTTTGTTAAATAAATTAAGAGCAGGAGATAAATACGGTCAATACGGCTATATTTTTATTGCCCCTTTTTTCGCGGTACTAGCTGTTTTTACCTTGTTTCCTATGTTTTACACCTTATGGCTAAGCTTCAATTCGTGGGATGGAGGTACTGTTGCACCTAAGTTTGTCGGCTTTGACAATTTTACTGAATTGCTTAAGGATAGTACCTTTAGACAGTGTTTGGCAAATACCGTTATTATTTGGTTAGGAAACGTTATACCGCAGATGATTTTTGCTATAGGCCTTGCATCAATATTGACAGACAGAAAAGCACAAATAAAAGCCGCAGGTTTCTTCAGAGCTATCTTTTACTTACCAAATCTTGTAACTATGGCATCAGTTGGTTTGCTATTCTATTACATTCTTGATTGGCAGGCAGGTTCATTAAATATGCTTCTTATGAAGCTAAACGTTTTGTCTGAGCCATTCTATTGGCTTCAGGATGTAACTGCTACAAGAGGAGCTATTTCCTTTACGTTGTGGTGGATGTGGTTCGGTTATAGTATGATCATATTCATGGCCGGTATTAAAGCTATTCCTGATGATTTGTATGAAGCTGCAGATGTTGATGGTGCTAACAGGTGGCAGACATTCAGACATATCACTATACCAGGTATAAAAGGAAGTATTATGTATAATATTGTTACATCAGTCATAGGTGGTTTGACAATATTCGATATTCCTTACGTTTTGACAAACGGTGTTGGTGCACCGTTGGATAAAGCTTACACTTTGGTTATGTATATGTACAATATGACTATCAAGAACATGAATTACGGTTATGGTGCAACAATTTATGCTGGTATGTTTGTCATAGTAGTAATCTGTGTTGCAATTACCTTTAAGCTTCTTGACAAAAATTTAGCTAATAATTAAGGGGTGGATATAATGAGCTATAGTGCGAACTATAGTGGTGCTACTGCAAAGAACTTAAACAGTAATTTTTATACTGTTAAGAAAAAGGGTAGATTCAGCATTGGAAAGACTATATTGTATATATTCTTGACAGCTTTGGGTGTAATATGCTTTCTTCCTTTTTACTTCATGATTATAAACTGTACTCATTCAAGTGTTGATATTGCCCAGAAACTCTTGCTGATACCTGGACTTGAATTTCTGGAAAACTATAAAAGAATGACGTTACTGGTTCCTATATGGACTGGTATGTTTAACAGTATTATGATTGCGGTAAGTGCTACTGTATTATCAGGATATTTCGGTGCGTTGACTTCCTTTGGTTTTGCAAAATATAAATTTAAAGGAAAAGAGTTTTTATTTGCTCTTGTATTAGGATCGTTGATCGTTCCTCAGCAGATAGCATTAGCTGGTATAAGTGAGGTAATGTATTCACTTAACCTTATGAATAATAGACTTGCATTAGTAATACCTGCAATTGCAAATCCTGCAATGGTATTCTTTACACGTTATTATATACAGGGTACTGTTTCCGATTCAATATTGGAATCTGCCAGAATGGATGGTTGTTCGGAGTTTAGGATATTTAACAGCATAGTAATTCCTATGATTATACCTTCATTGGCTACTATGTCAATATTTACTTTTGTAGGCTCATGGAACAGTTACTTGCTGCCGTTGTTCATTTTGAATACACAGGAAAAGTTTACAATGCCTCTTATGGCAGCACTCGCTAAGGGTGTTTATCAGAACGACTACGGTGCAGTTTATTCTGCCATTGCAATGTCAATGCTGCCTATTATAATCGTGTTCTCATTCTGTTCTAAATATATAATAAGCGGATTAACTGCTGGAGCTGTAAAAGAATAATTATAGAATATTTATTTATTTTAAGTTGCTTAAAAACTAAATAAATTTTGAATATAAGGCTGTTATAAGGTTTTAACATTAAATTACACCCTATAATGGTCTTTTTGTAGGTACAAGTTTGTAGACAGTTTAGAGATTTTATAATAAGTAATGGCTAAGAAATAACATCCGATTCTCATCATCCAAAACTCCGTTAAATCGTCGGGATTTTGTCCTTGAGAATACGAAGTTATTTCTAAGGCATTCCTAAGTGATTCCATAAAATTTTATTGACAGCACATTTAAATAGTGTAGCTTTTAGGTGTGTCTTTAAATACTCGAAAGGAGCTTATAAAATGAAGTTTGGATACTTTGATGATAAAAGCAGGGAATATGTTATAAACACTCCGAAAACTCCATATCCCTGGATAAATTACCTTGGCAGTGATGATATGTTTGGTCTTGTTTCAAATACAGCAGGAGGTTACTGCTTTTACAAGGATGCAAGACTTAGAAGAATAACAAGATACAGATATAACAACATTCCACTTGATAATGGCGGAAGATATTTCTACATTAAAGATGGAAATGAATATTACTCACCAAGCTGGATGCCTGTTAAAAAGGATCTTGACAGCTATGAATGCAGACATGGTCTCGGCTATACAAAGATTAAGGGTGTTAAGAACAACCTTCAGACTGAAATTACTTATACCATTCCTCTTGGTGATAATGTTGAGATACACAGAGTATCCTTAAAGAATACAGGAAGCAGTGCAAAAGAAGTTTCACTATTTTCATTCATAGAATTCTGTCTTTATAATGCTTATGATGATATGACAAACTACCAAAGAACTTACAGCATTGGAGCTGTTGAAGTAGATGGAAGCGTTATTTATCATAAGACAGACTACAGGGAAAGACGTAATCATTTTGCATTTTATAGTGTAAATACTCCTATTGACGGATTTGATACTGACAGAGACACATTCTTGGGTCAGTTCGGCGGATTGCATGAACCTGAGGTTGTTGCTGAAGGTAAATCTAGAAATTCAGTAGCTACAGGATGGAACCCTATTGCATCACATGGTCTGAATGTAAAGCTTGCTCCAAATGAAGAAAAAGTATTTGTTTTTGTTTTAGGCTATGTTGAAAACAAGGAAGAGGAAAAATGGGTTTCAAAGGGAGTAATTAATAAATCTAAAGCAGTGGCTTTAATTGAAAAGTATAAGGACAACAATGCAGTTGAAAAGGCATTAGCAGATTTGGCAAAACATTGGGATAATTTATTGTCAAAATACTCAGTTGAAAGTGATGATGAGAAGTTAAACAGAATGGTTAACATATGGAACCCATACCAGTGTATGACAACATTTAACATGTCAAGAAGTGCTTCTTTCTTTGAAACAGGTATAGGTAGAGGTATGGGCTTTAGAGATTCCAACCAGGATCTTCTCGGATTTGTTCACCAGATACCACATAAAGCAAAACAAAGAATACTTGACATTGCTGCTACACAGTTTGAGGATGGTAGTGCATATCACCAGTACCAGCCTCTTACTAAAAAGGGTAATAATGAAATCGGTTCAGGATTTAATGATGATCCATTGTGGTTAATTCTGGCTACTACAGCTTATATAAAGGAAACCGGCGATATTTCAATATTGGATGAGCAGGTTCCATATGATTGCAATCCAAATAACACAGGTACATTACTTGAACATCTTGAAAAATCATTCACTTATACATTAAATAATTTAGGACCTCACGGATTGCCGCTTATCGGTAGAGCAGACTGGAATGATTGCTTGAACCTCAACTGCTTCTCAACTAATCCTGATGAATCCTTCCAGACTTGCCAGAACAAGCAGGGAAGAACTGCAGAGTCAGTGTTTATAGGTGGTATGTTCGTTTATATAGGAAAAGAGTATGCACAGCTCTTTGATAAATTGGGCAATAAGGAAAAGAGTCAGAGCATCATGAATGAAGTTCAAAAGATGAAAGACTGTGTAGAAACTCACGGGTATGATAAGGATTGGTTCCTACGTGCTTATGACTTCTACGGCAACAAAGTTGGTAGTGATGAGAATGAAGAGGGTAAAATCTTTATTGAGCCGCAGGGCTTCTGCGTAATGGCAGGAATCGGTGTTGAAAGCGGTAAAGCTTTAAGGGCTATGGAATCTGTAGATAAGTACCTCAACACAAAGTATGGTTGTGTGTTGCAGAATCCGGCATACAGTGAGTATCATGTAAATCTTGGAGAAATTTCTTCATATCCTCCAGGTTATAAGGAAAATGCAGGTATATTCTGCCACAATAATCCATGGATAATGATTGCTGAAACAGTTTTAGGCAGAGGAGAAAAAGCTTTTGAATACTATTCAAAGATTGCTCCTGCTTACATTGAAGATATCAGCGAAATTCACAAGATGGAGCCATATGTTTATGCTCAGATGATTGCAGGTAAGGATGCTGTTAAGCCTGGGGAAGCAAAGAACTCATGGCTTACAGGAACAGCTGCATGGAACTACGAAGCTATAACAAAATGGATATTGGGTGTAAGACCTGACTATGATGGAATTGTTGTTGATCCATGCGTTCCTAAGGATTGGGATAACATCAAAATAAAGAGGGTTTTCAGAGAAACAGTATATAATATTACAATAAAGAACCCTAATAAAATTAATAAAGGTGTTAAGAAGGTTATAATTGATGGAGTTGAAAAGGAAGGTAACTTTATTCCTCACATACAGGATAAGGGAACTCACAATGTTGAAGTAATAATGGGATAATCATTGATCCTTCAACTTTTAAGAATTTATAAAGGTAAATTAGTGTCTTAAGAATTATGGTGTATATTGCACCATAATTTGCTTAAGACAAATGTAATAGATCTATAACTTTTAATATAGATTGATAAAATCGCAAGCGATTTTTAAAAAACACTTTAGACCTTTATAGCTGAACTTCTTACTTTACGTTGGGAATAGCAGCTTAAACAGGCTTAAAGTGTTTTGTGATATTTCTTATAAAGAAGGTGTAATATGAATAAAGTAAAGATAAGTGAAATTAAATATTTTGATTTTGGAAAATGCATTGAAATATCCAATAATGAGGTAAATCTTGTTGTAACGCTGGACTGCGGCCCAAGAATTATAAGATTCGGTTTTATTGGAGGGGAAAACCAGTTTTGTGAGAAAGCTGATATTACTTTAGATACCAAGTTTGGAACTTGGAGGATTATGGGTGGACACAGACTTTGGCACAGCCCTGAAAATGTGCCGAGAACATATATAGCAGATAATAATCCTGTGAAATATGAGATTGTTGAAAATGGGGTACATGTTACTCAAGAGATTGAACCATGGACGCAAATACAGAAAGAGATGGTTATAACTCTTGACCCCAATGAGAATAGAGTTAAAATAGAACATAAATTAACAAATTTTAATGCATGGCCAGTGGAACTGTCAACCTGGAGTGTAACTGTTATGGAACCTGGTGGTAAGGAAATCATACCCCTTACAAAAAGTAGTACAGGGAGTTTACCAAATAGATCAATTGTTTTATGGCCATATACCCGCTTTAACGATGAGCGTGTTTCATGGTTGGATCAATATGTAGTTTTGGATGTAAAGCCTGCAAAAGATGAGTCATTCAAAATGGGAACAAATAATGAGGAAGGCTGGGCAGCTTATATTAGAAACGACAGTCTTTTTATAAAAAGATCAGACTATATAGCCGGTATGATTTATCCTGATTCGGGTGCTTCCTATGAAACTTATACCAATGGCAAGCTTGTTGAGATGGAAATATTAAGTCCATTGGAAAAGTTGGAAGTAGAAGGCTCATCTACCCTTATAGAAACATGGGAGCTTAAAAAAGGCATATCAATTAAAGAGTTTACCGAAAAAAATATAGAAGATTTGGTTTCAAAGCATATTTTAAGTAATGACTAAAGTACTGCATAAAGGGCATTTCAGAAAGCGGAATTGATGGTATGATTTAGGACATTTCAAAAATACATTATTCAAGTATTTTTTGTGTAATATGATTCATTCAGCTTTTTGAAATGCCTCATTGGCAAGTTAATTACTTGTTAATTCTTATATAATAATTAAAAGTGATTTGTTTCTATGAAATGCCCTTTCCTTAACCTACTACCAAATTTTATCGGATGATAAATGTTTTCTTGGAATAATTAACCATGCTGCTAAGTAGAATAGTATGGAAAGTCCGGCAAACAAGGTAAGTATTACCCAAATCAATCTGACCAGAGTTGAATCCATTCCAAAGTATTCAGCTAATCCACCGCAAACCCCTGCTAATTTTTTATCATTATCCGAAAGATATAATTTGTTATTCATAATAATCAAGTCCTCCATAAAATTATTTTTACATTGTGTTTATATTAAAGAATACGTAGATAATAAAATTATGTCTGATAATTTTAATTAAAAATTAAAAAATTATAAAAAATGATAAAATGTATTAAAATAATTAATTTGATACCTTTAAATGCTACAGTTTCTCACAATAAGGAAATCTAGATTATGCTTTATCATTTTGTATAAAGTAATTGTTAAACAAATTGTTGTTTCGTGTAATATCTTGTTGCTTGAATAACAAATTTATAGCGGAAGTATTTTTTGATCATGCTAATGCAGGTAATTTTAAATAATTGGTTATTTATGATAAAATAAAATAGAGGGGCTTGCCTTTTATACATAATTAAATTATAGATTAATCATTAATCACTTTAACTATAGATAGAAAAATAAGAGCAAGACTCAAAAATTACTGGATTAATGACCAGTTAATTATTTGTTAATACTTAATTTTATTTTGGGAGGAGATTAACATGAAAAGAACAGGCAAATGCTTAAGAAAGGCAAGTGTATTCTTACTGATGCTGACGTTAATCATATCTGCTTTGCCTAATAGGATGCAGGTATTTGCGGAAAGCTTCGACTATGCAACGGCACTTAAATATGCTATTGAGTTTTATGATGCAAACAAGTGTGGTAAGGAAGCTGTCGATGATAATGTTTTTGAGTGGAGGAAAGGCCCCTGTCATATTACAGATGGTGTGGATGTAGGCCTTGATTTGACAGGTGGATATCATGATGCAGGAGACCATGTTAAATTCGGTTTGCCTCAAGGGTATGCCGCATCAGTCCTTGGATGGTCCATTTATGAGTTCAGGGATGTGTTTGACGCAACAGGAAATACTGAAAAAATGCTTTCACAACTAAAATATTTTACAGATTATTTTTTAAGGTGCCACCCAAATCCTACTACTTTTTATTATCAATTGGGAGATGGAATTATAGACCACCAGTATTGGGGAGCTCCGGAGCTTCAGACCGGTGACAGGCCTGCTCTTTATGTGGCTAACCCATCTAATCCTGCAACTGATATTGTAGGAGAAACTGTTGCAGCATTGGCACTTATGTATTTAAACTATAAAAGTATAGATTCTGCATATGCAGATAAATGCCTGAAAGCTGCAAAGGAGCTTTACCAACTTTGCAAGGCATCACCTAAAATAGGGGATTACCAATTCTTTTACCAGTCTACAAGCATGTATGATGATTTAGCATGGGGTGCGATATGGCTCTATGTGGCAGAAAAGAACGAGCAGTATATGACTGAAGCAAAAGATTATGCCCTCCAAAAGAATATTAACCAGGAAGATCCATTAAAAAATAAATGGACCATGTGCTGGGATAACATGTATCTTGCAGCTCATCTGAAGATTGCAGAGCTGACAGGAGATACTACTTTTAAAACTTCGGTCCAGTCAAATCTCGATTACTGGATAAATACACTGGATAAGACACCAGCAGGACTTAGGGTACTTCACTACTGGGGGGTTTTAAGATATGCCGCTGCGGAATCAATGGTTGCCTTTTTATTCAACAGGGTATCACCAAACCAGAAATACCTGGATTTTGCTCAGTCACAGATGGATTATATCCTTGGTAAGAATCCTGCCAATATGTCTTATGAAGTGGGTTTTGGAACAAAGTGGTCCTCATTTGTCCACCATAGGGCTGCACAGGGGGGGCAGGGATATGAAAACAACGCAGATAAGACTCCTGCAAAATATGTATTAAGGGGTGCTTTGATTGGAGGTCCCGATAAAACCGATACTTTTAAAGAGAGTGTTGATGAGTATCAATATACTGAGGTGGCAATAGATTATAATGCAGCATTTGTCGGTGCGTTAGCCGGGATGGCAAAGCATTTCGGAGCACAGGTAAGTATTAGGCCAACACCGACTCCAGTAGTTACTCCTACATCATCTAATCAAAATGATTATAAGATTACCGGATACATATCACCTGATTTTTCAGTTCCAAGCCAATATGCAGCATATATAAAGGGCGGCTTTAAGGTTGAGGTTAAAGATGCAGATGTCGAGGCTATTACAGACTCGAATGGTTTCTTTGAGATTTCCGGCGTTTCGGGAAGTCTATCGGGACATACTTTAATTATAAGCAAGAAGAATTATTTAAAAAGAGAAATCTCCAAGGTTGTGGTAAATGGTAATGTTCAATTATCAACAAGTACCAGTCCTATATTGATGTGGATTGGAGACACTAACGGTGATGGTGCAATAAATATGTCTGATATCATGGCGTATGCACTGGTTTTTAATAGTACGTCCGGAGACGGAAAATACAAACAGGATTTGGACGTGAACCAGGATGGAGCAATAAATATGAGTGACATAATTAATGTAGCAAAGCATTTTAGTGCATCTGTCATAAGTTATAGCTAAGCAATGACTTAGAAATTAATTTGCCTTATGTGTTGATGAGTTAAGTCAACACATAAGCAAAATTTATAGCGAAAGTTAATTCTTAGTTATTACTAATCATATATAAAATCAACTAATATATTTAGTAATATTTTAAGGAAAGGATTAAGTATCAATGGGAAGATATGACGAATTTTTATATCAACTAATCAAAAAAGGTATCAGAAGCTCATTTGAAAGAATGCCAAAAGATGAAATTAATGTAATTACAAAAGAGCACCCTGGTGTTCCGGCAGATTATATTGAATATTTAGAAGAGATTGGTTATGGTGATATCGGAGACAATTACTTTATGCTTTATGGAGGATTAGTACAGGCATCAGAGATTTATGAAGAATCAAAAGCGGAAAAATTAAAGGATATAGTATTTTTGGGTGACTATTATAATGGTCACAGTATAGGTTTTTCAAAAAAAGGTGAGTGGGAAATGGTAGAAGTTGACGATAAACATAATATAACATTTCTTAATACATCATTTGAATCTTTTATAAAAAATAAACTGGATGAGTTTTTAGGAATGTTAAGCTATTAATTTTTGCATTTATTTGTGAGGTAATTGTTAATGAAAAAAAGTATTCTACTATTGTGTATGATGCTATTTCCTTTGTTTATACAGGGCTGTACAGACAGTAGGAGGGTTGATTCATATAAGGTTCAGGCAGATAAGTATCTAGGAGAAGAGGACTATAAAAATGCTCTTATATACTATGATAAAGCACTGGATATTAATCCGGAAAAGGTTGGAGCACTAGCTGGCAAGGCGAAAGCACTTGAGGCTTTAGGAAAGTTTGATGAAGCCATAAAAGAATGTGATAAGGCTATAAAGCTTGATCCGAAATTGGCTGATACTTACAACACAAAAGGCAATGCATTCTCTGGAAGATCAGAATTTGAAAATGCTTTGGATAACTATAAAGCTGCCAATAAGTTTGACACGGAAAATGCCGCATATATCAGCAATATTTCATATGCTTTAAACATGATGGAAAGTTATGATGAGGCAATTGAGTACAGCGATAGGGCAATTTTAAAAAACCCAAGGCTTTCTTTTGCGTATTTAAATAAGGGATATGCCTTGGAAGGGCTTGGAAAAGCATCAGAAGCCCTGGGTTTATATGATAAGGCTATCAAGTATGACCCAAACAACATTGAGGCATACATATACAAAGGAGATATTTTGAATGATTCTTCTAATTACCAAGAAGCAATAGAGATGTATGACAAAGCCATTAATTTAAGCAAGGGTAAGAATGGCATTGATGCATTAGCAGGTAAGGGAGATGCTCTCTGTCATATGGGAAAATATGAAGATTCCATTAAATGCTTTGATAAGGCCATTGAGATAGCACCGGAAGTTCATGAAATCCACGTATTTAAGGGCAGATCATTATATTATTTGGAAATGTACAAGGAATCTTTGGAAAGCCTTGATAAAGCCTTGGCTATTGATAAAGATTCATCTTATGCCAAGCTGTGGAAGGCAAAGAACCTTACGATGAATGAAGAGTACAAGGAAGCAGAGGAATTGTGCAAGCAGGTTTTGGATTTAGATAGCGATAATACCTTTGCCTATGATGTTAAGGGCTGCATTTATCTCAACCAGAGTAAATTTAAAGAGTCAATAGCCATGTTTAATAAGGCTTTAACAATAGAGCCTGATTATTTGGATGCGATTGTGGATAGGGTAAGTGCTTTTTTTTACATGAAGAACTATGATGAATGTATAAGCCTTGCAAAGAAAGGTCTCAACAAATTTCCTAAAAATATTGATATTCTATGGTACCTGGGGGATAGTTATTCGTATATTAATCTACATAAGGAAGCAATAGATTGTTATAAGAAAATACTGGCTGTTAATCCAGAATACGACCAGGTTCTGGCCCTTACGGCATGTGAATACTATATTTTACAGGACTATAAGAATTCTGAGGATTATAATAACAAGGCATTAAAGGCAAATAAAAACAACAAGACTGCAGCAAGGCTTAAAACAGAATTGGAAAAAAGGAAGCTGCCTGAAAGCAGACAGATTACTGACTTTATCAAAGAAAATTACCTTTACTTGGACAGAGTCAAGGATTTTGATAAGAAATCGAAGAAGTTCAACACAAAAAAGGATGTAAGCATTAAAGATATTGAAGCTTTTATAAAATCCATCAAGCCAAAGGATGATATCTTTTCATTTGTTATTTCAGGCAAGGATTATGACAGCATCATGAATTTGGATAATTCCAGCCATATAATATCCAAACTCGTGGCAAATGATATTTTCTACATAGGAATTAATTCTTTTACATCAAATACATCAAGGGATTTTAAAAAGGCTATTGATAAAATAAATAAGCCTCAAGACAAGAATTTGATAATAGATTTGAGGGATAACAGCGGAGGGTTAACCAAAGCAGCCAATGAGATACTGGATTTACTACTTCCTCAATGTGCTACCAGTTACCTTATATATCGTGACGGCTATATGGATTCATATTATTCCGATGCTAACCTTGTGAAGTTTAAAAGGATTTTTGTTTTCACGAATGAGCGTTCCGCCAGCAGTTCAGAGCTTCTTGCACTAGGGCTAAAGAAGTACTTACCTAATGTTACTATTGTAGGAAGACCTACATTTGGAAAAGGTGTTGGGCAAACCGTATACGAAAATAAATCCAAAAAGTACCTTGTTTATCTTGTTTCATTCTATTGGAATGTTAAAGAGAAAAACATAATGGGGCAGAAAATTACTCCTGATGTAAAGGTTAAGGGAAATAAGACCGACAATTTCATAAAAGCAGTAGAAAAACAGATTAAAAATAAAAAATAGAACACAAAAATTATGAGGCGGTTTTTAACGCCTCATAATATGCTTTAAAAGCTTCTAAGTATTTGTAAGTTTCCTTTCCATAGGTATCCTTGTATTGTACAAGTCCTATTTCAGGCAATCTTATATCCAGCCCGATTTTAACTGCAAGCTGTGAAACAAAGGGAATTTGACCTTCATAGCCATTGTATTCTGCTAAGATTTCTTCTATTTCCCACTGATTATGGGTTCTTATATAAATATTTTTTAAATAAGCTCTTGCTTTCAAAGCCTCAGCAGCAAATTGTACATTCAGAAGATCATCCTTTAGCATTACAGACATCTCTTCATCTGTAAAGTTGGAATACTTTGGAAGTCTATTCTCCTTTTTTGATAATATTTGGTCGTTAATTCTTGCTCCGTCTACACTTATCTGGGATATTCCCAGGGTTTTAGCCCATTTTCCATCTCCATATTTATCAAACACGTCATAGCAAATTATTTCTCTAAATAGAACTGAAGATATCATTTCCTTAGGTACACCGCAGTTAGAAACATCCAGCTCATTATCCAACTTATTTACAATTAGATCGACAGCTTCCTCAACTGAATAAGTATTTGTTATACCGCTGCCAATTCCTTGGCTTAAAGATATTTCAAAAAGACTTTCACACAGCTTTTTCTTAAGTTCCAGCTTATGGACAAAGTCCATAGCCTCTTTAGGTAATGCGGTCTCTACCTTTATGCCCTCAAATTTATCTTCAAATGTGCTTTCCTGATTTCCACCAGGTGCTTTAAATTGCCTGATCATTGTATCACTGCTTGTGATTTTATTATTTGTAATTACATTATTATCTTCACTTGCTATTCTTTCTTTTGCTACTACCGTGTTAAAACATTGAATCTGGAGCAATATAGTAACGACCAAAACTGTCGCTATATACTTCATTCTACCTTTCATAACTTGATTTTACCCCTTAAATATCACTATGAGCAAAATCGCAAGCGATTTTGCAACCTTAATCTATATAAAATTTAATTATTTTTACCTCTGCCATATAATGTATTTTTTTACCTATTCAATTTTACTTTTATTTTAAGAATTTTTCAATATATTTTGAATAAATTTAATAATAATTTCACAATTAAAAATTAATCATAGGTTTGGTTGGAGCAAATATCAAAAGGCTTAACGATAATAGAAATAATATCGAGACAAATGTATAGATTAAATTAATTTTAATAGATTGAATTATGGTAAAATTTTTGATATAATTAAAACATACACTAATTTTCAAATCCAACCAATTCTTTAATCCATACAAAATTCCATATTAATGGTGATAAATATGAATTATAATGGGCTTTTCGATGGAAAATACCGTATTTTAAAGCCTCTTGGGCAAGGCGGTATGAGTACTGTTTATCTTGCTGAAAATGTTAAGCTTGGGACCTTGTGGGCTATTAAGGAGATAAATAAAAATTCCAAGATAGATATTCTGGTCGAGCCTAACATACTAAAAAGATTGAACCATCCTGCTCTTCCAAGAATCTTTGATATAATTGAGGATGATGATAACATTTACATAATCGTCGATTATATAGAAGGAACATCCCTTGATGTTGAGCTTGCCAAAGGGGGAAAGTATTCGGAAGATAGGGTTATAAGCTATGCACTTGAGATTTGCGATGTGCTTCAATATTTACACTCTCAAAAGCCCAACCCCATAATATACAGGGATATGAAGCCGGGTAATATAATATTATCAAAGGATGGAGCCATTAAACTTATAGATTTCGGCATTGCCCGTGAATATAAAGAAGAGAACAGTTTTGATACAGTTTACATCGGAACAAGAGGATACGCTGCTCCCGAACAGTATGGAACGGGTCAAACAAATGAAAGAACAGATATTTACAGCCTTGGAGTGACACTATATCATCTTGTCACAGGAAAAAGTCCTAATGATCCTCCATATGAGATAAAATCCATAAGGTTATTTGACAGTGATTTATCGGAGGAATTAGACAGAATCATAAGCAAGTGTACGAGGCAGGATCCGGAGGAAAGATACTTGAATGTTGCTGTGCTCGTGAATGATCTTAAAAAAGTATATGCAAAAGGAAATAAAGTTAATAATATTGATGCTATGAATAGCAGAAAAGATTATGCCAGACATTCTCCTGTAAGCTTTAAGAAGTTAATACTAAATGTGCTGGGAAATTCTGAGTTTGCTGCTGAGTCAGCCTATGCAATTACAAATTTTACTAATTTTAAAGTAATTGTTGTCAATTTGGATTTCACGACATCCAGTCTTGATTTGAATCTTAATCTTGTGCCTAAGCTAGACAAATACTTATCAGCAAGAAATGAAAATTTCGGATTTAACATGATAAAAGAATCAATGGAACGTAATATGTTTACCCAGGATATACTGGAAAAGGCCTGTATAAGGACTGGGGATTTAAACAACATTTATGTTCTCACAGACCCATATGACATTAGCAATTATGAAAAGTATAAGGACCTTGATGTTGAAAAGCTTATGGAATATGCATACAGGTGTTTTGATATTACCATTGTGTGTTTAAATGGCTCGATACATGATCTGTATGGCAAAGCAGCAATAATGAAAAGTGACTTCAACATAATTTCTGCTACAGCAAACATAGATGTAATAAGAGACTTTGAGGGATATTTCTTGTATATGAAGGAAAAACATGGGGTTTCAGGTGATAACATCAGACTTATTGCTTTTGATTACAAAAAGGAGTGTAACCTTCCAGAAAATATTTTAAACAGTTTTTTTGGCGGTAATAAATATATAGGCAGTATCAGCTACCAGCAAGATAGGGAAAAATATAGAAATATCAATTCTTTTTATGCCAAAAATGCAGTAGAAAAGCAATCTAACGAGTATCTTAATATCTTATCCCACTTTAATATAATTCCCAAAAAAACATTTGGAAGTAAAATAGGAAGCATTGTAGGATCTATTTTTGGCAGAGGTTAAGGTATGATTAAACATCATAGACAGATTTTTATTTGCGATAGACAAATGTTAAGAAATTAATGGATTATTATAAAGTTTTGAAATGACATAGGAAAGGGATGAATTTTAATGCTAAAGAATCAAAAATTCATTTTACTTATTGCAGTATCTCTTTTGCTTATGGCTGGAACCATTTACTACTTTAATAACATAAGAATACCTGGCCTTACAACTAGATTGGAAAAAGATATAAGAGCTAAAGTTGATGTAGCAGCCATGCCAAAGACGAGAATAGCTGTTGTAGCAGATAAGGAAGGGATTCCTAAGTATACCCAGTTAACGGATGAAATAATTAAGGCAAAGGTAAAGATAGTTGACATACCCACTGATTATGTTGCCTCAAATGCTGCATTTGATATTGATGTGATTAAAAACAAAATAACAAAAGAAGATCTCAGGTATGGCGAACAGATAATTTTAGACAGCCTTTCAACAGAGCAAAAATGGTTTGGAGATTACGATAGGCTGAAGGAATTTGCTGTAAAGAGCATTGTAGCGGAAGAGGTTAAGCCTGGTAACATCGTTGATTTAATTGTAAATTATAGAAATGGTACTTATGATGTAATAGTTCCTAAAACAAAAGTACGAAAGATTTATAAGTCGGAAGGCAAGGATGGAATAATAAGCTCATATACTCTGATATTCTCTCTTGATGAATTAAGCTACAGGGATGTTCTTTTAGCCAGCAAATTGGGATATCTTGAAACGAGGCTTTATATTGACGAAAGCCAGAAAGCTTCCGCGAAGACTTTTAATTATTCGGTGCAATCTAAGAAAATTCCTCTTATAAAGGTTGATGAAAAGGATTCAGCCGTTGCTGACATTGTTCCTATAGAAAGGACAGCGGAATCTACTGCAAATATCAATGCCACCCAAAGCTCGAAGCAGGAAGTAAAAGATACTAAAGCTCAGAATGATTCCCAGAAAACACAGATTAAAGTACAAAGATAAAGAGGAGACGGCGCTTATGGTGATATCGGTAACAGCACCAAAAAAGGGAATGGGACAGACCCAAAGTGCAATTAACCTTTCCGCAATGCTCACAAAGCTTATAAAGGGAAAGGTGCTGCTTGGAGATATTAACAAATTCAGCAAGGACATTGAATATTATTTTAGTGATACCCATGCCTTAAAAGGCCTTGATAGTCTTATAAGTTTAGTTGAGGCAGGTCTTTTGAGGGAAGATAATTTTGATACATGTGTAAAATCCATAAACCCGGAACTGGATATTCTTATAGCTAATGAATGTTTTGAACTAAATAGTTATATAATCGACGAGGTAATAAGCTTCTCGGAAAAAATTTATGATGCAATAGTTTTTGACACTATATCAGGGAACAGCCTTCTTACACACAGGTTTTTCGAAAGATCAGATGTAATCGTTGTGGTTCTTAACCAGTATAAAAATGTTGTTGATATGGCGGTTGGAAACCACATGTATAAAGAGTTTGCCGACAAGATAGTATATGTTTTAAACAGATTTAGGGATAATATAAATCTTAAGACTTCTGATGTCAGAGAAATATTGAAATCCAAAGGCTATGACGGCGAAATTTTTACCATCAGCTACGATGTTTCCATGGTAAATGAATGCAATGATCATTCCGTACTAAATTTTATACTTAATAAAGGTATGAAAACGGCTGCTGTTTATGAAGAAATGCTTTTGCTGGCAGAGTTTTTATTAAAAAAATATGGTTCAGGTATTAAATTGAAGGATTCAGGAGCAAAACAAGGCAAGTTGTTTTCATTCCTAATGTCAAGGAAATGACGTGCATACTGTGCTATCATTTCACACGACAACAACCAATGATGCAAAATCATTTCATGATTTTGTATGTCTAGGAAATAGTGGGGGTGGGAAATTTGAAGGTCAATAGTATTGAGGAGTTTAAAAAAATCTCCAAGGAAATTGATGAAATACTAAACGATACAGATAAATACCAAAGGCTTTATAACGTAGACAGACGTGAAGCAGAGAAAGAGATACAACGCTATACAGGTTATAAAGACAAAGCTGCCCTAGGGAGAAAAGAAGTAAGGGCACATATTATAAATCAGTATGTAATCATATTAAAACAGCTTTATAAGCTTGATGATGACGGCATAAACAGGTTTATAGATTTTACCGAGCTTAGGAACAACAATGTTCAGGTAGTGTTTGAGATGCTTTTGGAGATCATGGACATATCAGAAATAATTAATAAGTATAACTTGTTTATTAAAGTGTCTGAAAAGGAAATCTGGAAAATTGCTGAGGCGGAAGAAGATTATATAAAAGAGAGGTATGACCTTACAAAGAAGCTTAAGCTTCTAGCTATATTTATTTATGCAGATGTTTATGGCCAGGATGTCATAGACTCGCTTCAGCACCACAAAATAAGTGAAATAGGCATAATTGACAAGGATTATGTTTATATAGTTTATAGAGGAAACAAGCTGCATTTGGAGTTTTTAAGGTTTGAAGATGAAAATGTTATATTAAATATACAAAAGAAGACTACAAGAAATGCAGTTCTAAACTATGACAAGAGCAACCCTACCCTTGTAACCTCAAAGGACAACAGCAGCCGTATAACTGTTGCAGGGTTTAACGCAACAGCTGAAGGTGATCTTTATTATAATGAAAGAATATTCAACCTTTCCAAAATAACCCTGGAGGAGATGCGGGACACTTATAATACCATTAATGAACTTGTATATAAATTCCTGACAATGAACCAAAAGGGGAGAGGATCCCACTTTGTTACAGGTTCGGATATGGGGGTTGGAAAATCTACTTTCCTGCTGGCTATGATGGAGAAGGTGCCTGATATGTGGGGCATAGGTATACTTGATACCCAAAATGAACTTCAGGCCAGGAAAAAGTATCCCTGGAAAAATGTTCTGACACTGATTGAAAACCCGGACAGGACAATAGCCCAGCTTTTTGAGATAATGCTTAAAATGGCCAGGGATGTAATATATGTTGGTGAAATTACAAAGCCTGCCGAGGTTGCTGAGCTTGTCAATTCAAGCTTGAGGCTCAATGCAGGTGTGGGAGCTACACTTCACTCCAAGACCCCATTTGAGGTGGTTACCAATCTTAGAAACCTTATGATGCGAACAGAAATGTATAATAACAGCGATGTTGCAGAGGCTGATATTGCAAGGGGCCTTGACCTTGTAGTGCACCTTGCAAAGCTGGAAAACGGCAGGATAGTTGTAGACAGCATAGTGGAAATAGAGTATGTGGAGCAGGAGACGTTTATATCACCTGTTGTTGAGGGCAGGTTTAAGGATCTATTGTACAACCTTGCCAAGATGGCCCAGTATGCTGTTCTCAAGTATATATATAAGAAAAGTTATAGGTACAACGTTATTATCCAATATGACAGGGAAAAGAACAATTGGATTGCATTAAATCCTCCTTCAAAGGAGTATTTCTCCAAGATAGGAAGGTATGTTAATGAAACGGAAATCAGCGAGTTTATAGATTACTTCTCAAGATGCAAGAATGAAAAAGCTATATAAAGTAGGTGACGGAATATGTCCTTAATTTCAAGAATAATTGAAGGATGGAAAAGGCTTGCAGGCTATGTTATCCAGATGGATTTATTCACGGCTGTATGTGTGTTGCTTGTACTTATTGCTGTGGTCCTTGTAATACGGATTATGTTCCAGAGGCTTAATGCATACAAGATCAAGCAGTTTTATAGCATAAACAAGGATAAGCGTTATGCACTTCGTGAGATAACACAAAAACTCAAGAAAAACAGGTACTTTCTTATAATGGCTGAAAATATAGCTTTCAAGATCGGCATGTTCAACAACTATTCATATGAGAGAAATCTCGAATTTGCTACTATGGCATGCTTTATGTTTTTAGGAGCAGTCATATTAAGCATTATAATATTCATCCCACTAGTGTCCGTGATCTGGTACATACTGCTTTTCTATATATTTATGGCTATCATATTTGCGATATTACTATTTTATATTTTCACAATGATTGCAAGATCCAGGTTTAATAATCAACTGCCGGAGACCTTTAAAATCATAAACAGCAGATATATAACCCATGGAAACATATTAAAGGCCATTAACGTTTCACTGAATGATTTTGACAAAGCTGTAAAGCGAGAAATGATAAAAATTTATGATGTGCTTAAAAAGAATGATATGTATGATATAAACAATACCTTCAGAATGATTGACAGGGCATATAAGAACGAATATGTCTCTCTTCTTTTAAACCTTATAAAACAGGCTCACTATAAAGGCGGAAACACTGTGATAAAGGAGCAGATAGAAAATACAACAGAAGAGATACTTATAGATATAGCAAACCAAAAGGATTTAAGTGCATCCACAAGGACCTATGTTTTTCTAAGCATCTTTCTTCTCCCTGGAATATGGTTTGTGGAACGCTTCAACTTTACAGCTTTAGGCGATAAGTCGGTAGAATTTTATTCAAGCCCATATGGGATTGGTGTTAAGTTGGGATTTTTAATTGCTCTTATGTTTTATATAGGAATGATGTTGTTTTTGGAAAGAACTTCGGATTGAGAGGTTTACCTATGGACATATCTACAAATCTTTTTCTGGTTCCTGCTTTCTTAGCTTTCTTGCTGGCATTTCTTGCAGTAATCAAGAAAACAGTTACCGACGTAAAACAGTATAAAATAGGAGAAAAGAAACAGAACGGCCTGGAAATTCTCATTGAAGTTATAGACCGGATTAACATTTTTACTCCTAAAAAAGGTTCTAAAATTTATGGTGGCTACAAGTCATTTTTAAGCTATTCTAGGCTTTCTGTTAAAAAGCTTTTTAGAATAAAGCTTATATTGTTTATCATTGCCATAGTATTTTTATTCCTCAAATACTACACCGATGTAGGGATCTATACCAGGGATATCTATAATAGGTTCGATTATTACTCTGACCTTTTGTATCAGTATAAGGGTGAGGTTAATGATAAAGAACTGGCCTTAAAATACGAAATCAATTGTCTTGACACAGCGTTGTCACAAATCTCTAAAAATGAGCTTATTAATACGTCCAAAGAAGAATTACAGTCAAGGATTAAATTATATATAAAGGCTGCGGATGAAAGCCTGGAACTTCCAAAGGACACCATTGCAAACAAGGTTTATTACAGGCTCCATGACTATTACAAATACAGGGAAATAAATATATTTTCAATACTTCTAATCAGCTTGCTGTTTTGTTTTATACCTGAAATACTTGTTTACTTGGCAAGCTTTTTTGCCAAGGCTGATGCAAGGAAGGAGTTGAGGTTCTTAAAAAAGCTCATAATTGTTAATGGCTCCATAAAGCCAGTTGATTTCATGGAACTTTTGGAAATGCTTATTGAAAAGTCCAAATACTATAAGGAAATGCTTCAGGAAATACAGGATGCCAATAAGAGAAACAATATTGACAATAAAACCATATATATGGACCTTATTGGCAGTACCAAGGATCTTGATTTAAAACTGTTTTATGAAAAGCTTGACCAGGCAAATAACTATGACTTTGATCAGGCTATACTCAATATCCATAATGAATTCAAAATGGAAAAGAGAGAGGTAGCAAGAAAGATAAAGAAAAGGATTGATCTTATAAATATCCTGGGCATTATGTTTTTTATGATTCTAATAGTAATCATGATCATGTATCTCATGATTCCATGGATGAAATCGTACAATATGAGCCAGCTCATGTAATAAGTTAACATTAATTTACATTTAGCAGAGCATATAAGGAGTGATTTCGAAAACTGATTGTCGGCAGATATATGGCATTATTACAATGATAACTTAAGCTGAAAAGAGGTGAGGAAATGAAAGAGGTAGTTTTTGAAGTGGTTATAGGAGTTATAATTATAGGTCTTTTAGTAGTAGTAATAAACCTTTTTAGAGGAAACCTTGAAATAATAGGTTCTACAGCAGATAAAGCAGATAAAATGGACAAGGTTCAGGCACAAACCATGGGTGTTGATACAAATAAAAGCAGCGTTAAAGGAAGTGATGTTGTTTCTGCAATAAGATATTATGCTGACAAACCGGAAGTTAAAATATATGTAGACAATGTGGATTTCAGCGGGAAAACAAACCTCAGCGGCATTGACTATGAATCGGTTTATACTGCAGATTATAGATTTGAGGTGGATAAGAAGTATTTGGAGGAAATACACTATTGGCATTCCTTAGTATCAAGCCCAAATTAATGCTTATTAACGATTAAAGATAAACGGTTAGTATTCTATAACCATTTCTAAATCAAACACAATTAAAGGAGGAGTTTTTATGGATAAGATAATTGCAACTGTAATTGTTCTAATTATTGTACTTGGACTTATTGCTTTTGCAATCCTGCCTCAGCAGGAAGGTGTCAAGCAAATGGGTGAAAAGGGTACAACAGAGCAGCAGAAGCTGATTCAAATGGTTAATGATCCAAACAGGGTAATGGGAAGTACAATAAGATCCTATCTAAACCAGCCGGGTATTAAGGTGACCATTGGAGGAAGCGGAAGTTTTGATGTAAACAAGATATCAGATTCTCAGGTATATTCAATGAAGAAGACATATAAAACAGATGGGTCTATTGATACTGTTGATTTTACAATAGTTGATATGGGATCATCCGCCCAGGCGTCTCCAAGCACAAATTAAACAAGGGAGGTCTTTATGGCTGGGAAGCTTTTTGGCACTTTTCTTATCATCATGTTTCTTACATATATGGTATTGTTATCATCATTTTATTTTATGCATCAATCTGTTTCAATTAATGTAAACAGCATTAATTATAATGTCTGTGAAAGCCTTTCTACATTAGGAATATTAACACCGCAGCTATTTACTTACTTATCCGATTCGCTATCCAAGTATGGCAATTACCGAATTAAAATAAAGCTGGAAAGGCAGCTTAAAGCAGGAGTTTATGACACATATTTTTATGACGGTGATGATCTAAGAAAAGAAATAGGCGGAAACACTGGGGTGCAGGGTGGAATGAACATTTTAAACAGCAAGCTGAGCGTAGGTGACAGGGTTACCATATATGTTGAGGATAATGATCTTACATTATTTGGCCGCCTGATAAATGCAACATTTTTTGGAGGTAATTCAGGCAAAGCTGTGGATACAAGAATTAAGTCTCTGAAATCCTGTATAATATCAAATGAGCCAAAGGATTTGGTCAAGGGATATGATGTAATTGCTGATATAAAAAACAGGAATGAACCCATAATTATCAGCGTTTCAACAAAGCTTGGATATAGTATTTACAGTTATGACAGCACAAATACTGTTTATGGTGACAGCGATAATGAAAGAATTACTGCAGGAGTTCCAGGAAGCGATTATATATTGGAAACCGGTGAATTTTTAAGAGAGCTTTCATATGAAAATGATGGTGCAACAATAAAAGAGGTTATCTACACTCAGCAATAATTCTGTTGCCAGCCGCATAGAAATCAGAAGTAATATTATAGTTATTCCTAAATTTAGATCACAGGGGTGAGCATATGGGAGAAATTATGGCGGTTATAATAATACTGCTTCTAATTATAATGGTTTTTGTTCCGCTGGCTTATTTAAACTATTCGACAGCAAACAGTGAAGAGGTTAAGCAGACATTGAACCTATCGTGCAAGGTTATTGTCAATAATATCGAAAATCAATCGATAAATCTGGAAGGGATTTCGAAGGGTTATAATATTGATGATATGTCTCAAGTAAATATTGATATGAAGAAACTTTTAAGTGATTTTGATGATGAGTTGTACTCCAATTCAGGTAACAAGGATAATTTTGAAAAAATAAAAAAGAGCATATTATTAAAAGCACTAATTTTAAAGGACAAGTTTTTCCTTACAAAAAAAGTTGAGACTATTCCAGGGGTTTTTGAGGATCAATGGGGACCGCCTTACTTTTTTACCACCACCTTATATGATGGAACTGAGAAAAAACTTATATATATGAATGCAAAGGATGACAGGGTTGTGTACTTTGATGGAGTAACTGAGAAAAAGGACAAGGTAATGTCTGATTTTCAGATAGAACCCAATTCTGTCTTGAGTCTAACAAAAGAACGGAAAACAAAAATGATTATTGATAAAATCAATTTGGAGATGGAAAAGGCTACATGGGAAATTGGTGTGAGGAATGGAATAGGAGTTAAAATAAGAAATCCATATGACAAGAGCATAGATAACATGGTGGATTATGCAAACGTTAATGTGCTTGATGGTGGAATAACCTTTTTTGTATTATATGGAGACAATACACTTCTAAATGCCAATGGCAAAGATTTTAATTTTAAGAATTATAATGTTGCAGGGTACTCTATGTCATATTAAAAAATAATAGCAAATAAAGCTGGGACAAACAGAATTAATTGTTCTTGTCCCGGTTTTTTTAGTGTCTGGAAAATTTATGAATAATAAAATCTCTTGTTTCAAATTTCCATTGTGTTAAAATATAAGAAAAATATCAGCAAGATGGTAGTGTTAACTAACCTATGAAAAACAACGGAAGAAATATCACATTTGAGTTGAACCTTGAAAAGTGAAAAATATACCTAAACAATGGAAGACCTTGGGACTCTGTCCCAATCCCTGTCAAGGGAAATACGCATTCCCCCTGAACCCCGCTTGAATGGGGCGTTGCCCCAAACCCCATCCTCGCCGGAAGGCAGGCGGTCTGTTGCACAGACCACCAAGCCAAGAGGATTTGGGTGTAGTGTAGATATCAAGGGTCTTCGGCTTCGCCTACGATGAACGAGCAAACACCGCTCGCCCTTGACATCGTCATAGTTCCGAGGTGCTAGACGAGCAATGAGTCTGTTTTGAAACAATAAGATGCTGAGAAAGTTCAATTAGCTTTTGCCACTTAGCTGGCATGTTGGGCAAGGATTCTAATTCAGGGATTGAGTTGAGTGGTTGCCAGTAGGTGTAAGGATGAGGTCTTAAGAAATTGTAATATGCTACAAACAATGAAACATGAGCGTTTGAACCCTCACTACTTCCTTAGCCATTGGTGACTTGATAGGAGAACTTAAAGGTTCGGTTAAGACGCTCAATAATTTGTTTAAGCCAGCGGTACTCTGTTGAAACAGGATCATCGTTTGTAAGCCCGATTACTTGGATTAGATCAAAATCCATTCCTTTTTCGGCAAACAACTGTTGGGCAAGTTTGTAGGTAGTGTATCCATCAGCAGCGAATTTTAAGGCTTTGCCCGGGAATTCTTTAAACTTTGCAAAAGCCATTCGCATAGCTAAAACACAAGTAGCTATGTCACGGGTATAAGAAATTTGGTAACCAAGGATCGATTTTTTTATAGCATCCATGACAAACCAAACATAATGACGAACACCTTTAACCTTTGTATAGGTTTCATCAGCTGCAAGATTATTGGAAGGCTTGTAATCAAAATTATCAACAAACGGTTTTACTGTGTAAGCAGCGGTTTTAGCGTATTTACTAACAGTAACATGAGAAATTTTAACACCGTGAATGTAGTAGAGAGCTTGAGATGTTTTACGGCTCGAAAGCCCCAAGTTTACATAATAAGTGAGACAAAGTCCCATTACATGGGGAGAGAAATTCCTGAAGTTTAACGAAAATAGTTTATCAGGAATTGAGCTTAAATCGATTTTAAAAAAGTCTAGTGTAAATTCACGGTAAATGTAATGAAGTTTGAATCTTGATTTTTCTTCTTCATACTCTTTCAAGTCTTCAGGAGAAAGGGCTTTTAGGTTTTTGAGATAGAAAGAACACTTTTTATTTATGCATTTGTGAATATTAAAATGTTTGCGATTCTTTTTAAGATCGAGGGTATGACCGCAGTAAGGACAGATAAAAACAACAGGCTTGAATTCGGCTTTTTGCCTGCTAAAGCGAAAATCACAAACCTTGCAGAGAAGGTGGCCTCTACCGCCTGTATTATCATAGAGGTAATTGTGAGGGGCTCCGCAGTGAGGACAGGTAAAGGACTCGGGGACAGGGTTTTTACCACGAGACTTAACTGGTTTAAGCTCCTTACCATTTGAGGAACGATATTCAGAAAGAAGCTGTTTGTAATCAAAACGCTCAGAATGCTCAAAATGCTCAAAATGCTTGATAATAGGTGCTTTGTCGATAATGTACTTGTTGTATTTAGGACTTTCGGAGTCGTATTTAGAAGAGCTTAGAGGTATATTTTTCGCAATAAAAACGAGTAACTGTTGAATTTGCAAAAGTAGTATTTGATTATATGCTATTAAAAGAGTTATAATTGAGTTCACAATGACACTTTCCTTTCTGGATTTTTGGTGCGTGGGAACTTCAATTATACCAGAAAAAGAGGGGGGCATTGTTTTTTTATTCAAAAAAACTTGAAACCCTTGATATATAAGTAGTTTAACAAAGTAAATGTGTAACTTAGTTTGCACTGACAGCAAGAATATGGAGGAGAATTGATGGGTAAACAATTAAAAGTAAGCTATTTAAATTTTATATTGATTATAATTTTAATTTTGCCATTAGCACTTACATCGTGTAATTCTGGAAATACCAAAATCCCTGTAAATAGTCCAACTACAAACACTACATTTAATCCAACCGGGCAAACACTCAATCCAACCAGCCAGCCGATAATAGAACCAACTAATGGTCCTAACAAAAAAACTGCGGATACAGGAATTATAAATAAGGACGAGTATTCACTGACTGTATTAAGTACTAATGATATTCATGGACACTTTGAAACGATGCCAGGATACGCAACTATAATAAAACAGGTACGCAATGAGCAGAAAAATGTTATTCTACTTGATGCAGGCGATCTTTTCAAGCGTGGGAAATATGAGAATTATCAAGGAAAAATTGAGATTGATCTGCTAAATCAAATGGGATATAATGCCATGGTGCTTGGGAATAATGAATTTAAGGTTCCGGGGAGCAAAAAATCAAAGAAAAACAGCGGTACTCTCCAGGAAAGTGACAGTCAAATTTCGGATTTGGTTAAATGGGCTAAGTTTCCCATACTTTGTGGAAATGTAAAATTAAAGAATACAGATAATTACATGGAAGGTATTAAGCCGTATACTATTGTAAATGTAAACGGTATGAAAGTGGGTATTATAGGTATTACATCTACAAGTCCACAGGAGGAGAAGCTTGAAATGACCGTTAACAAGAATTTTATGTCAGGCCTTATGGTTGTCAAAGAGCTGTTGCCTGAGGTTAAGAGTAATTCCGATATACAGATTGTGCTATCTCATGCGGGAATGAGTATCAATAAAAAAATAAAGGATGTGTCAGCTGTAATAAGCGGACATGACCATATGACTACCTTTAAGCCGATAGATACTAACGGTATTCCCATTATCCAAGCCGGTGGAGAAGATACGAATCATTTGGGGAGATTGGATTTGAACTTTAAGCGTCAGGGTAATGAGTGGGTTCTTGATAGCTATAATGGAAAGCTTTATTCTGATGAGGGAATTGCAAAGGATGAAAAAATAAAAAGTATAATTGACGGTTACATAAAAAGGCCTATGCCAACATTGAACCCGATAAGATAGACTGTATTATGAAATTTTAAAAGCTACGAGGGTATAGTATTAGGTTTAAAATACTACTTGATTTTGATGTTTATAATTAATAATATATGGGGTAATTGACATGAAATGTATGTATGTGGTATATTTGTGAAAATGAATAAACATCAAAATTAGAATTAAAAGGAGCATCTAAATGAATAGGAAACCTAAATTATTGCTAATTTATTTATTATTATTTTTATTTAATCAGTCGTTTATTTCTAGCAACAGTGTATTTGCATATGTTGATGATCATGGAAACGATACCAGCACAGCAACACTAATACAAATTGGTCAAGAAATAGAAGGTATGATCGATGCTGCAGGAGATGTAGATTATTTTAAATTCATACCTAGCTTATCAGGTTATTACAGTATCGAAAGTACTGGTAGTACGAATGTTGTAGGAGGTTTATTCAATGATATAAACAATAATATAAAAAGCGATAATGACTCAGGATATGGAAGTAATTTTTATATGGCTTGTTATTTAGAGTCAAATAAATGTTATTATGTAAGAGCTTCCAATTATAGTTATAGCGGAACAGGAGCATACGGAATTAAATTAACACAATTACCTGATGATTACAGGAATGAGCCTAATTTAGGAGGAGTGGTTCCTGTAGATAATGAGACAAGTGGGAATTTGGATTATCCGTGCGATATTGATTGCTTCAAGTTTACCACTATAAATGCAGGGCCATATATAATAGAAAGTACAGGTCTAATTGACTTATATGGTAGTCTAACCAATGTGAGCGGAAGTTCTGTTCCTACTTATTATGCTAATGATATAAGCAGTATTGACAAAAACTTTAGAATAAAAGTTACCTTAGCTGCAAATACAATTTACAATGTTTATGTTAGACATAATAGTGTTGATAAAGATGCAACAGGTATTGGAGCATATACTTTAAAAGTTATTACTGGAGTTGATGATCACGGAAATAACTCAGCTTTGTCCACCAACCTGATTTTAAATCAAGAGATACCAGGAAACATTGAAACTGGAGGAGATATTGATTATTTTAAGTTTGTGCCAGGCACTTCAGGCTATTATGCATTTGAGAGTTCAGGAAGCACAGATGTGGAGGGGCGGCTATATGACAGTCTAAACTCATTAATAGCGAGCGATAGTAGTTATGGTATTGGTAATAACTTCGATATAGTAAAGTATTTGGAATCTAATAAAACTTATTATTTGAGAGTTATACACTATTTAAGCTCAGGTATTGGTGTATATGGTATAAAAGTAACATCCCTAATGGATGACTATAGAAATGAATTTGAAAATGCTAGTTCTGTTGTTATTGGCAGTCAAACAAATGGAGAAATAAATTATGTAGGCGATTTTGATATATTTAAATTTACTACACAGGTTACAGGACCTTACATAATACAAAGCTCAGGAACAACAAATTTGACAGGTAGCATTACTAATACAGTAGGAAGTTCTATATCTGCGTATATACAAAATGATATAAACAGCACAGATAAAAATTTTAAAATAGCTGTTACGTTAGAAGCAAACAAGACATATTATGTACAGGTAAGACACAATAATGGAGGAGATAGAGATAATCCGGGAACTGGCAGATATTCTTTATCAGTTAGTAATGGATCAGATGACCATGGAAATAGCATTATGTCAGCTACCTATTTTGAAATTGGTCAAGATACGCAAGGAAACATTGAAACAGGAGGGGACATTGATTATTTTAAGTTTGTACCAAATGCTTCAGGCTATTACGGATTTGAGAGTACTGGAAGTACAAATGTCGATGGCTGGTTGTATGACTACCTGAATACTGTAATAGCAAGTGATAGCAGTTATGGTATAGGTAATAACTTTAGCATAATAAAGTATTTAGAAGCAAACAAAACATATTATTTAAGAGTAGCTCATAGTTTAAGCTCGGGTATCGGTACATATGTTATAAAAGTAACATCCCTTGCAGATGACTATAGAAATGAATTTGAGAATGCTAGTTCTGTAGTTATTGGTAGTCAAGCAAATGGAGAAATAAATTATACAGGTGACATTGATGTCTTAAGATTTACAACACAATCATCAGGGACCTATGTTATTCAGAGCTCAGGTACAACAGATTTGATTGGGACCCTTACAAACGCTGCGGGAAGTTCTGTTTCTGCCACAATACAAAATAACATAAGTAGCACAGATAAAAACTTTAGAATTACAGCAACTTTAGAAGCAAATAAGACCTACTGTGTGTTGGTAAGGCACAATAATGGGGGAGATAAAGATGCTCCTGGAACAGGAGTGTATTCTTTAACAGTAATGTTTTAACTTAAACATTTAAACATGTAATTTTATTAACAAATAAAAAACACTTTAGACCTTATTACAATTGTGAAATGGTCCGTATTTCGATCATTTTGCAAATGTTTATACAAGTTCTAGAGTGTTTTTTTTACTGTTGGTTTAATGTGAAATGCTGTAGGATATTGAAATAAGTATATAAATTGTTAAATTATTTATAAGAAATATAAATAATTTATTAAAAAACTTAAACATAATTGACTAGCTGTGGATAATGATGATATGCTAATACATAATGAGGAGGAATATATTGACATATCCTGACGAAATATTAAAAAAAGTATAGATCCATACAAGAAATTAATAAATATAGTCGTAAAAAGAACTATTAATTTGTAAAGTTAAAAATGGTTAGAGTAAATTTATTATTCTTTATCTAAATCAATTTTGATTTTAAATATAGATTTTTATAAGAAGTTTATTACATTAAATTATTTAAAGGGGAATTAATATGAACAGATCAGTCAAAGCATTATTTAGTTATGTTTTAATGTTGTTATTTTTGTTTAACCAATTTTTTCCTTCTTATGCGGCTGCTTTTGCAAATGGAACCCTTTCTGTTTCAAGCAATCTTAAGGAAGTAGTAAATAGCCCACTGGCAACTCAAAGTGTAATTGAAGATGTTTATAACACATCTCCCAATGTAACTCCAACTTCAAAACTAACCTCAACTCCAGCATCTAAGCCAACCACAACTGGTGTGGTCACAGTGGTACCTACTTCAGCAAAGGTTCTTAATGCAGGGATATCGGCGTACGCTGCTGCAGTGACAGAATCAGCTACATCTACTAATACGCCTACGGCAGTACTTCCGACACCAACCCCAACCCCAACTCCTACTCGTACAATGATAAACCCTACTCAGGCAGGGGGAGATGATCACGCAAATGATATAAGTACTGCTACCTTACTTCAAATTGGACAGGAAAGATCAGGCAGTATTGAGAAAGCCGGAGATGTTGATTATTTTAAGTTTGTTCCTGGTACCTCAGGTTATTATTGCATAGAAAGTACTGGTACCACAAATGTTAGTGGATTTTTATACAGTGAGTTTAATACTGAAATAAAAAATGATGGAGATACAGGAACTGGTTACAACTTTTATATGGTCTGCTATTTAGATGTAAATAAGACATATTATTTAAAAGTTTCGCACAACAGTTCAAATGCTACAGGAGCGTATGGAGTAAAAGTGACCGAATTAGCTGATGATTATAGAAATGAATTTGATTCAGCGAAATTAATAAATGTCGATAGTGAGACTAGCGGGGTTTTAAACTACCCTTGTGATATAGACTACTTCAGATTTACCACTTCCAAAGAAGGTCCTTACATAATTGAAAGTACAGGAGCAAATGATTTATATGGTAATTTGACCAATACTAGCGGAAATGCATTAACAACTAATCATACTTCAGATATAAGTACTACTGACAAGAATTTCAGAATGAAGGTTACTTTAGCAGCAAATACTTCCTATCTTGTATATGTAAGGCACAATAGCACTGACAAAGATAGCTCATTAACAGGTGCTTATACATTAAAGGTAATGTCAGGAATAGATGATCACGGAAATAGCTCCTCAACTACAACCTCAAACCTATTGCAAGGTCAAGAGTTTAACGGTAATATTGAAACGGCTCAAGATCAGGATTATTTTAAATTTGTACCAACAACAACCGGATATTATGGTTTTGAAAGTACAGGAACCACAAATGTGCAAGGTATATTATATAACGATCAGAATGTACAATTAGGTAATAATAGTAACTATAGTATAGGAAGTAACTTTTATATAATAAGTTATTTGACTTCTGGTAAAATCTATTACTTGAAGGTTACACATGAGTCATCCTCAAGTATTGGTGAATATGGGGTTAAAGTATCAGCACTTACAGATGATCATAGAAATGAATATGACTTTTCAACACCTATTACAATTGGGAGTGATATAAATGGCGAAATCAATTATACTGGAGATGTTGATATATTCAGGTTTACTCCCCAAGTTACTGGTCCTTATGAAATTATAAGTGCTGGAACTACAGATTTATATGCTTCTTTAACAAATTCAACAGGAACTTCTGGTGTTTCTACCAATACCAAACAAGATATAAGCAGTACAGATAAGAACTTTAAAATGATTGCAACACTTGAAGCAAATAAGACTTATTGCATAAACGTTCGTCATAATAACGGAGGTGATAAGGATAATCCTGGAACAGGGGCATACACAATAAAGGTTTCAATTGGTACAGATGATCATGGCAATAATATTGATTCAGCATCTATGCTCCAAGTTGGTGAAGAAATGGCAGGAAGCATAGAAACTGCTGGAGATATCGATTTCTTTAAATTTGTTCCTTCAACTTCAGGTTACTTTGCTTTTGAAAGTACTGGAACTACTGATGTTGATGGTATATTGTATAATGATCAGAATAACAGTATAAGTAGTGATGGTTATTATGGCATAGGAAATAACTTTCGTACTATTAGTTATTTGGAATCAGGGAAGAACTATTATCTTAGGATTGCACACAATACAAGTTCCAGTATAGGCTCATACGCAGTTAAAGTAACGGCACTCTTAGATGATCATAGGAATGAATATGAAAATGCTACTTTAACAAGCGTTGGAAGTGATATCAATGGTGAGATAAACTATACAGGTGATATTGATATTTATAAGTTTACTACTATAGCATCAGGTCCTTGCATAATTCAAAGCTCTGGAACAACTGACTTGGTAGGTACATTGACAAATGCAACAGGAACAAACATATCAGCTAACACTCAACAAAATATAAGTACTACAGATAAAAACTTTAAGATCATTGCTACTCTTGAGGCTAATAAAACCTATTGTGTTTTTATACGACATAATAATGGATCGGATATAGACAATCCAGGTACTGGGGTTTATTCCTTGAAAATAGCTGCAGGAACAGATGATCATGGTAATAGTTCGGATTCTGCAACTAGTATTGAAATTGGACAGGATGTTCAAGGAAATATTGAAACCGCAGGTGATGTAGATTATTTCATGTTTATACCATCGGTATCAGGATATTATGGTGCTGAGAGTACGGGTTCTACAGATGTAGATGGAGGGATATATAAGGATAAGAATGTTTCAATAGGAAGTGATGGTTATTATGGGGTTGGGAGTAATTTTCATGTAATAAGTTATTTAGAGGCAAATAAAACATATTATCTAAGAGTTTGGCATACCTCTGGCTCTGGTATTGGCTCATATGCAACTAAAATAACATTATTGACTGATGATCATAGGAATGAATATGAAAATGCTACTCTTGTTACAGTAGGAAGTGAAACCGATGGTGAAATAGACTATTCAGGAGATTGTGATATATTTAAGTTTAATGCACAGGATGCTGGTCCCTATGCGATTCAAAGTGCAGGATCTACAGATTTAATAGGTCGGCTAACAAATGCAACAGGAAATAGCGTTAATACATATACTCAGCAGAATATAAGTACCGCTGATAAAAACTTTAAGATGCTTGCAACTCTTGAAGCTGGAAAGACATACTGTGTATATGTATACCATAACAATGGAGGAGACAAGGATAATCCGGGTACTGGGGCATATTCTTTAAAGGTTATGACTGGGAAGGATGAGCATGGTAACAGTATTGGAAATGCAACAAGTATAAATATTGGACAAGATGTAGCCGGAAATATTGAAACAGCATCAGATGTAGATTACTTTAAGATTGTGCCCAATACTAGTGGGTACTATAGTTTTGAAAGTTCTGGGAGTACAGATGTAGACGGATGGCTGTATAATGATCAGAATAACAATATAGGTAGTGATGGTTATTATGGTATTGGTAGTAACTTCTATATAATAAGTTACCTTGAGGCAAACAAAACTTATTATTTAAGGGTCGCTCATAATTCTGGTTCAGGTATAGGTGAATATATTGTAAAAGTAACTGCTCTAAGTGATGAGCATAGAAATGAATATGAAAATGCAACTCAAATAGCATTGGGAAATTCAGCTGTTGGTGATATAAATTATATTGGAGATTGTGATATATTTAAATTTACTACACAATCTGCTGGTCCATATGTTATTCAAAGCTCTGGAACAACAGATTTGGTTGGATCATTGACAAATGCAACAGGAGGCGGAATATCTGCGAGCACACAGCAGAATATAAGTACTACTGATAAGAATTTCAAAATAGTTGCAACTCTTGAAGCTGGAAAGACATACTGCGTTTATGTGCGTCATAACAATGGAATAGATAAGGATAATCTGGGTACCGGAACATATTCTATAAAGGTTATGGCTGGAACAGACGATCATGGTAATACCAGTGCAACTGCAACTAGTATTAGTATTGGTGCGGATATTGACGGTAGCATAGAAGCAGCAGGTGATATTGATTATTTCACATTTGTGCCATCTACTAATGGTTATTATAGTATCGAAAGTTCAGGAACTACGGATGTTGATGGGTGGTTGTACAATAATCAGAATGGCCTTATAGCAAGTGATGGCTATTATGGAAGTAATAATAACTTCTATATAATAAGTTACCTTGAGTCAAATAAGATTTATTATGTTAGGGTTATCCACAATTCTTCCAATGGAGTAGGACCGTTCAAAGTAAGAGTATCTTCTTTAAATGATGATCACAGAAATGAATATGCAAATGCTTCACTTGTAAGTGTGGAAAGTGATGTAAATGCCGAAATAAACTACACTGGAGATAATGATGTATTCAAGTTTATACCTCAGGTGACCGGACCATATATTATCCAAAGCTCTGGAACAACAGATGTATCATGTTATTTAACAAATATTGCAGGTAATAGCGTATCCTGTTATTTGAGAAATGACATTAGCAACTTTGATAAAAACTTTTATATATTAGTAACTCTTGATGCAAACACTACTTATTGTTTAAATATACGCCACAATAATGGTATTGATAAAGATAATCCTGGGACTGGTACATATTCATATAAAATCATGCCAGGAACTGACGATCATGGGAATGCACCAGCAAGTGCAACCTTTATCCAAGTTGATCAGGAAGTAGCAGGAAATATTGAAACAGGAAGGGATATTGATTTCTTCAAATTTACACCTTCTAGGTCTGGATATTATGGCGTTGAGAGTACAGGAAGCTCTAATGTTGATGGCTGGTTGTATGATGATAAAAATACGCTTTTGGCTAGTGATAACTATTCTGGTAAGTCAAATAACTTGTATATGATTAAGTATTTAAATACAAGTAAGGACTATTATATAAAATTATCGAATAACAGTGAATCATCAATTGGCACCTATAGTGTAAAAGTAACAGAATTAACTGATGATTACATGAACGAAAGAACTGTATCATCAGCAGTATATGATAATGTATATTATTCTGGAGAAATCAATTATACTTGTGATATTGATGTGTTTAAATTTATTCCTTCGGTGACTGGGCCTTATTTTATAAGGACCATAGGAACAACTGATACATATGGTTATTTGGAAAATAGCAGTGGTAGCAGCTTAGGTAGTAGTAGCAATTACGCTGACGGAGACTTAAATTTTGGAATAAGCTACAGACTTACAGCAAACCAAGCCTACTATATAAATGTAAGGCATCAGAATAGCAGTGATCTTGATTCTGAAGGAGTTGGGAAATATACTCTATATATTTCACCGGTGGTTGATGATTATGGAGATTCTTTTGCTAATGCCACACTTATATCTGCTGGAAGGGAGCTACCAGGTTCAATAGATTTCTGGGGAGATAACGATTATATAAAGTTTACTGTTACAGACCCAGGAACATATACCTTTGAAAGTGACGGAACAACTAATGTTGAGGGGTTCTTATATGATCAGGCTCAGCAGCAGAAGGCATATGATTATAACAGTGGAGGTAACAATAATTTTAAATTTACATACAGCCTCAGTGCAAATACTGTTTACTACCTGAGAGTATATCATAGTAGCAGCAGTGTCATAGGGAATTATAGATTTAGAATTTACAAAGATTCAGATGACTATTCAAATCAATTGGCAAGTGCTAATACGGTTCAGGCTAATTCTGATGTTACTGGTAAGATAAATTATACAGGTGATATTGACTGGGTCAAATTTACAGTGCCTTCCGAAGGTTTGTATACAATCTCCAGCAATGGTGCATTAAGTCTTTATGGAGAGTTGTATGACAGTGCAGGAAATTTGATAGGGTTTAACAGTAGCAATGAAAACTCTAACCTTTCTATTATTCAGACATTAAAGACTAATAGATATTATTATTTAAAGATCAGGCATAATGACTTTGAAAACGGATCGGGAGCCTATACTTTTAAGGTATCATTATCAGGGAATATAACTGATGATCATGGTAATGCCTTTTCAACCGCAACAGACATCTTAACTGGCGTATTAAAAGATGGAGAAATTAATTATCCTGAGGATACAGACTTCTTTAAGTTTACAACTGATCAGGGAGCGGGTATTTATCTCATACAGACTACAGGATCTACCAATACATTTGGAGCTATTTATAATGAAAGCTTTATAAGAATTGGTTCTAATGATAATTCAGGATTGGGAGATAATTTTTACACAACACCTTATTTGGATGCAAATAAAACATATTATATAGAAGTAAAAAGTTATAATAATGCTGCTACTGGAAAGTATCAATTGGATTTAAGGAAAGCCCAGGACGATTTTGGTAATACTTACGACTTGGCAGGAGAATTACTTATAGATTCTTCTGTATCTGGGAAAATCGATTATTTATGCGACACTGATTTGTTTAAATTTAAGCCAACTACAACTGGTCACTATTTATTTGATTATTCTGGAAATGTAAACCTTATTGCATCATTATACGATTATCAAAAGAATTTAATATATTCTGGTTCTGTAAATAGCATTCATGTAACTTTAACACAAAATCAGTACTACTATCTGAAGCTGGCTGTAAATAGTATTGAAGATTGTGATTTTTCAGCAGTTGGCACATATAATTTGTCAATTCACAAAGGTGTAGATGATGTCGGCAATGATTTTACAGTTGCTAAGAATATAATAATAGGAAATGAGTATATTCAAGCAATTGAAAGCATGGGGGATGTAGATGTCTACAGTTTTATTCCAGATGCTACATCCGATTATTATATAAAGAGTACAGGAAATCTAGACACTGTTGGATTTTTATATGACTATGGTAAAGTATTTAAAACCTCAAATGATAATGGAACTGATGGACATAATTTTAACATTCCATATAGATTGGAAGCAGGCAAGACTTATTATCTTTTTGTTAAACACATACAAAGCACTGGTACAGGCAGTTATGGGGTATTGATTTATGCAGATAAACAACCACCTGAAATAAAAAGATTCATTCCTGATAACTACAGTAGAATCAATAAAGACATAAAGCTTAGTGTAGTTGTTACTGATGATATTAAAGTAGCTTCTATTGAGTTTTATTATTATAGTTCTGATAAGTGGAATTATATAGGAAGTAGTTCGACTGGAACAATAACATGGAGTACTAAGGGTTTGGCAGCAGATGGAAACTATCAGGTTAAGGTGACTGCAAAGGATACTTCAAATAACCAATCTGAAGCTTTGGTAAACTATACCATAGATAATACTGCACCACCAGTGCCTCAGTTATCTGCAAACTCTTCTGAGCTTAAGGTAAATCTTGTTATAAATCAAATAACACAAGTTCAAGACTTTTATCAATATAAGATTTACAGAAGCAGTGATGGTATTAATTATAGCTATATCTATGGAACAGACGCTAATGTTTATGCAGATTACTATGCACCGACAGACAAGGAGAGCTATTATTACATAACTACTCTAGACAACCTTGGAAATGAAAGTATCAAGTCAAACATTGTAACTGTTAGACCGGGGCTAGATATTACAGCACCTGTTATAGACAAGTTTAATCCTGTTGATGGCGGTGTTATTAGGGGTACGTCACAGCTATTATTCCATGCAAAGGACAATGTTGCTATTAAGGAATATACTGTTCAATATAGAATGCTAGATGATTTGAATAAACCTATTGGTGAAGGAAATTGGCTTAAAATTTCTTCTATTACAAATTCTACAGGAGATGTTACTTTCACATGGAAAACAACAGAGCTTAAAACAGATAATACTCGCGTTTATCCTGATGGTAATTATGAAGTGAAGGTTACTGCTTCAGATAATTCAGGAAATGTTGGAGAAAAAGTACATCTATATACAATTGCCAATAATCCGCCAAAAGCTCCCTCGGGATTAAGAGTTGATGCTGATGAATGGAAATTGATATTAAGCTGGAATCCAGTAGAAAGAGCTGATTTCGATCACTATACCATTCAAAGAAAAGAAGGAAAGAGCGGAACATGGACTACTGTTTTAGCTAAGACATCAGCAAACATGTATATAGATTCAATGGTGGATCCACAGAAAGAATATTATTACAGACTGGCTTGTGTTAATGATCTTGGACTTGTAAGTGATTATACTAAAGATTATTCATCTGATAATCCTATTTCTGAAACTCTTAAGTATAAATCCCTACAAGAAACATCCAGCCCAAATATTATTGCAATGAAACCTGGTGAATTATCCAAAACAAATGGTCAATTAAATCTACAGACACTTGTTGGTGATGAAGTTGGCGTAACACTTCAATATGAATATGCTTACCTTGGTGTAGACCCAGATAGTATACTAACAGGTAGCGAAACATGGAACCTGATTGGAAATGATTTGAATCCAGTTTTTAAAGGGGATAATTACGACGAAATAATTGATCAAATGATAGACGGTAAAACGCCTGTTAATACCAATTGGAGTCAAGAAGGTTTTCTATCCAGCTTCACTTGGAATGCATCAGCATTGGTTAGCGGTACATATGCAGTAAGGGTAACAGCTATAAATAAAGGTAATATAAAAAACCAATTAGTTAAAAGATATATTCTAGATAAGTTTGCACCAAATGCTCCTCTTTCTCTTACGGCTACTGATACTAAATGTGGTGGAGAGATTATTTTAAATTGGGTAAAAAGCATTTCGGATGATGTAGATGAATATGAAATCTATGTGTCAGACAAAAATGATACTGGATATGTTAAGGTGGGAACAACTAGTGGACTATCATATAAAGTTAGTGGCCTTACCAATGAAAAGACATATTACTTCATAGTTAAAGCAGTTGATATTGCTGGGAATATAAGCGAACAATGCACTTTAGCTTCAAAAGCTCCAACATGGATAAGTGATTTATCATTATCAAGTATAAAGTTAACTCCTGAGATACCTACATATAGTCATGGTCTTACAATTACTGCAACAGTTAATAATATTAATGTAGGTAAGGCATCTGGTACGGTTGATTTCTTTATGGAACAGGGTGGAAGTTTCAAAAGCATAGGAACAGCAAATATTCAGGTTACTGGATTGGGAAGCTCTAATGCTGCTATTTCTTGGATACCTCCATTAGATATACCCAATAATTTGAATTTGAAGGTTGTTGTACGGACTACAGATCAATCGAAAGAAGATACTACAGCAAATAATGAAAAGTACATAGTAAGTGTAATAAATAAAGCACCAACAGCTATAATAAGCACAACGAATACTATAATACCGTCAGGAGATACTTTTATATTAAGTGGAAAGGCGTCAGGGGATTCGGACGGAAATATAGCAGCTTATCAATGGGATTTAGGTGATGGAACTAAAAAAGAGGGAGCAGAAATAACTCATATTTTCCAGACACCAGGTAATTATAGTATATCATTAAAAACAATCGATAACAGCAAAGCGGAGACAAAGGCATCAGTAACTGTAAATGTATATGATAACAGACCGGATCTAATCGTAAGCGATATAGTTTGGTCTCCTGAAAATCCAACAGAGAAGGATGCTGTAAATATAAAAGCTTTAGTTAAAAATACAGGTAAAGGAAACAGCAGTTTAGGATTTTTAGTTGGCTTCTATATTGATAACAAATATGTAGGCTATACTAGAGTTGCAGACAGCATACCGGTAGGTGGGATTAAAGAAGTAACCTTCACATGGGTAGCAACGCCAGGCATACACATAGTTAAAGCTGTAGCAAATGACTTGCTTGATAATCTAAAAGAAATAAATAAAACAAATAATAGCCTGACAAAAGCTATGACAACTCTGCAGGTTAATTTCCCAGATGTTAAAGTTGAAGGGATCACGATTGACCCTGTGAATACAGTTCAATTAAAAAGTGAAGATCCATTTAAATACTCTGCATTAATTAAGAATAACGGAAATGCAAATGCGGAAATGTTTTTTGTTTCCTTATATGTAGATGGAAAATGGATTGCAAAACAGAATATTAGTTTACTAGCTCCAGGAGCCAGCCAGACCGTGACATTTATTGCTAAACCTATGTCTGGGAGTCACCTGATTTCGGTTAAGGCTGATGATCCTGTGCCAACATTAATTGAAAAGAACAGGGATGATAACCAATTATCTATTACAACTCCTGCATTTAATGTTATATATCCCGAATTGGAAATTACAGGCCTTGATTGGCTGCCAAAGGAAACAACCCTTGCTGAGGGAATGTCATTTATGTTTACATCAAAGGTAAGGAATAAGGGTAATGTAGGTATAACACATCCTTTTAAGGTAGAATACCTGGTGGATAACAGCGTTATTAAGACAATTACAATAGATAAATTGTCAATTGGAGAAGAGTTTGAAGTTAGAGCAAGGTGGCAGGTTCAGCCAGGTAAGCATAATGTTAAAGTTATAACTGATAGAGAACGATCTGTAACTGATAGTATTTATGATGTTTTCGTAGAAAAGGAAACCGACAGTATTAAGGTTATCTATCCTGAATTAAAGGTATCTAATGTAACATTATCAAAGGTAGATATGAAATTTGGTGATGATGTTGTATTTGATGTGGCTGTAAGTAATTCAAGTGTTGCATCAATATTTAAGAGCTTTAATGTTGTATTACTTATGGATGATAAGCAAGTAGCAAGTAAAACCCTTGAAGGTTTAAGAGGTAACAGTACTGTTCATCTTCCAATTTCATATAAAGTTAATGGTGTAGGACAACGGACATTCAAGATAGTTATCGATCCTAAAAATGAAATAAAAGACGAAGCTCTGGATTTAACAAATCGTGTATGGTCTAATAAATTTACCATTGCAGATACATTAATAGCAGATTTCCATCCTTCGAAAGAAGATCAGGATGATACAACTTTGGCGGTAATGTTTTCTAGTACAAAAGGTTATATTCCTGTAAGTGCTGCTGTTAAGAAAGCAAGCAGCACCAAGCTTTTAGGACCCGAAAGCGATATTACTGCATCCTATGAGATATCTAAGGGTGAAGCATCCATAGTAAAAGGTGCGATCGGCTTTAATAGGGCCTCTGGAACTTTTAGTGGTCAGATACCAATAAATACCATTGGTACAGGAAATTATATTTTGAAATTATCTGCAGGTGATAAATATCAGACAGTTTCAGAAACTTGTAATATTTGTATAGTTCAGGATATAAACGCTAATGTTGATACCGATAGGGAGATATATCAGCTTTGGAACAAGGTCGTAATAACGGGTGATTTCAGATTAAAAGATGTCAATAATACTCCATTTGCTAGATCCAGTATACTTTTAGATTTACAACTTGAACCTGAAACAGGCGACCCTCTTAAGCCATGGAAGGAAGAAATTCTTGTCCCATTAAAAACAGATGCTAATGGACACTTCCAATATGAGTTTACACCTGGAATGGGTCAAGCGGGGTTATGGCATGTTAATGTGAGCCCGTACAAGAGTCTTTTTGGAAGCATGGCAAAAACCGATTTTAACGTTCTTGGTCTTGCAGCTACTCCATCAAGTATTAATTTAACTGCATCTAAAAACTCAATATTCTCAAAAGTTATTACAGTGAAAAATGCCGCAGACAGTGGTGATAACATATTAACAGGCATTAGTGCGATAATTGTGCCATTAAATCAAAATACAAAAGTTAAAGCTGTTATTGATTCATCAACACTTAAATCAACTTTAGGACCAGGTCAGTCATCTACAGTTGTTGTAAACTTCAGTGCACCACTAGATGCTGAAGATACAGCAGAGTTTGATGTGAAATTTAGCAGTTCAGGCAAGGTTGCTAATGCAGTTTCACATATCAAGCTTAATTTAAGACCAGCAATTCCACAGCCAGTTACAGATCCTAAATTTGTAAAGGTAGGAATTAATCCTGGGAACAGTATGACAAAACTAATTACATTGACAAATAAAGGCCTTGGGACTATGTCCGATATTAGGTTGGAAGGTCTTTCCAGGATAAACTGGATCAAGGCAATAAACCTTGGAAAAGATAAGCTTGTTCCCGGAGAATCTACAACCTTTGAGTTAGAATTAGCTCCACTAGAAGGTACTCCATTAGGACAATATCAGGATGAACTACGAATTACAGACGGTAAATACAGTACAATCCTAACAGTAGGTGCGGAAGTATGTTCCAGCAACACAGGTTCTATTTCATTCCTGGTAATGGATAACGCAGGTGCCAAGGTAAGAGATGCAGAAGTAACTATAATAGGTAAGTTACCACTTGTTCAACAAAAGGGAGACGAGACAATAACTTACTACAGCAACTTTATTGGAAAAACCAATAATGAAGGTGTAGTTGCTTTTAGTGATAAACCTTTGGGAGAATATACATATTATGTAAGTGCTAGCGGTCGGAGGAGTATTACAGGCACTACGAATGTAATGCCAAACACAGATGCTGCAGTTGTAAATATTACTTTGACAAGTGAACCAATAAATATTCAATGGATAGTTAAACCTACTACAATAGTGGACAAATATGATATTACAATGGAACTTACTTTTGTACCAAACATTCCCGACCCTGAAATATGTTCTGTTATACCATGGGTAACAATACCAAAGCAGGTTACAGGACCTATGTACGCGGAAGCAACTATTGTAAATACTGGACTAATAAATATTACTGATGTTGTTGCAAGCATAACAAGAGAAAACGCTACAGACACAGGTATAAGCATTGTAGGTGGAGGATATATAGGAGAATTGCCTGCTCATGGCACTGCTAAGGTTAAACTTTTGATCCAACCAGGAGCATATAATCTAAAACCAGGTGTTAAGCCTGGCACTAAGATCCCACTAAATGGATTAATACTTCATGGAAATTTTGTTAAATATGATGATGATACTGGATTACCAATGGATCCACCAGCAGAAGTAACAGGTGTAATTCCTTTTTATAATCCAAGTGATACTGTTGTTAAGACGACTGTAAAATTGCCAAATGGTAGTGAAGTAAAAGAAGACATTAGCATGCCCGAGGGAGACGGCGATTTATCTGGCGAGATGGATCTTTTTGGAGGCGGTGGAGGAATACCTAAGAGTAATGCAGGATCTAATGAAGTAATTACTCTGAAATTAAACCAAACTGCCTCATTAGAAAGACAAGCTTTTGATGCTACCCTCAAGGTAAGTAATGGTTATATGGCACAATCCCTTCAAAACATGTCTGTCAGGGTAGTTGTAACTGACGAGGACGGTAAGGATGTAACAAATAAAAACTATCTTGTCCCTATTGAGTTAAGCGGTATGAGCTCTACTGATGGCAGCAGTTCACTTGCTTCTGGTAAGAGTATGACTGCAAAATGGCAAATAATACCTGGCGATGGATTAGGTGGTACAGATAAAGCAGGAAAAACCTACTATGCAAAAGCTGTAATATCCTACTTCCTAAATGGTGTTTACATTGAGACTCAGACAAAGGGAGAGCCAATACAGATTTTACCACAGCCTAAAATTAAGCTAAGTTACTACATTCCTGGGAAGATTAAAGCAAATCAACCTTTCAGACTTGGAGTAATTGCAGAAAATATTGGTGATGGTACTGCAAATAATCTTACAATTGAATCAGGTCAGCTTAATGTGTCTGCAACACAATCTGAATTGGTTAAGGGGTTTGAAATAGTTGGTACTTCCTTTGGGAGTAAAAAGGATAATACCTTTAAATTGACATTGGGTAATATAGAACCACATAGTAAGGTCTCAGGATACTGGATTGTTAAATGGGTTATGAATGAGGAACGTGAAGATGAAGAGCCTTTAGAAGGTAAATTTATTGATTTTAAAGCAACCCTTAATCATCAGGACTATAAAGGTGTGAAACTTAATCCATTAATCATTGAAGTCACAACTGAAATTATCGGAAAGGATAACGTTGTAAATACATATGAAGGTGTCACTGACGAGAACAGTATGGCATTAATTGATGCCAAGGAGAATGGTATTCCAAGTTATCTGCTGAACTTAAAAACCGGAATGAGGCTTCCGATTTATGTACCAAAGGATTTACATGTAATTAAACAGCCAGACGAAATAAGTCCAATATTAAAGCTTGATGTGCCGACTCCGGAAGAAGATCCTTCGAGTGAAGGGGCTCCACGTTATCAGGTTCTGATGCTTAAAGATCCTAATTCACTTTGGAGTATCCATTCTGTTACCAGATCGGTATATGGACAGTCAGATGCTGCCTTAAGCGGATACAACAGTTGGAAGAGTTATGGGAATATATATATAATTGATGAAATACCAGTTATTGGTGGAAAGTATGTAAAAGCTACATACAGTGTTGATTTTACATCAGGTGCTGAGCTAAGTGACTTAGGTTACTCACAAATTGCTTATCAATGGCAGCCTGAAGGAGATCCTAAAAAGTATGATGTTTATTACGATATTGGACATTACCCTGATGAATTGAAGGATGGCTATGTTCTTAGCGACTCAAATACAACAAAGTTAAGGGTAAAAGTAATAAATACAGGAATGGTTAGAGAAAGCGGCAAAGTGGAATTCTTTGCTTTAAGAAATGGTGGTTTGACTGAAGAAAGAATAGGTGAAACTGCTTTTGCAAATATTGATCCTCTTTGTTCAAAGTTTGTTTATAAAGAATGGACACCCAAACTAGGCGGTACCTATAAGATAATTGCAAAGATAAGCGGAAGTGATGGAAAGAACTCCAGACTTGAGGCACCTCTAAAGGTCAATTATATTCCAGAAGCTGATGCAGGGCCATCTTTCAAGGTTGATGTGATGAAGCCTGCTCATTTTGATGGCTCTAAGTCATATGACAGGGATGGATATATACAGAATCTAATATGGGAATTTGGAGATGGAGAGTCGGGTCATGGTGTAACACCTAACCATATTTACAAAGATTCGGGAACATACCAGGTTAAGTTAACTGCTATAGATAGCAATAATTCAACTTCTAGTGATACAGTGGTTATCGAAGTCAGGGAAACAAGGCCTGACCTAGTAATTAGCGGATTAAAATTAAGCAAAGAGAATCCATTACCTGGTGAAAAGATAACTGTTACTGCTTCTGTATACAACCAAAAGGATGCTTCGACGAAGAACCCATTTTTGGTATGCTTCTATGTTGATGAAAAGTATCAGAACTTTATTAGAGTTACAGATTATATTACTCCCCATACATCAAAAAATGTAACTTTTGAATGGGTTTGTCAGAGCGGAGGCCATACACTTACAGTTGCTGCAAATGATATGGGACATTCTGTAGACGAGGCTGATTTTGATAACAATAGCAAGAGTATGATTTTGGGAATTGGCGAAACAAACTTCCCGAATTTTGTAACAACTGATGTTCGACTAGATTGTACAGGCAGATATATGGGCTGGAACCAATCAGTTAATGTTAAAGCTAACATAAAAAATAATGGTACAAAATCAGCTGACAATTTTAGTGTTGCACTATATGCTGATGGAGAGTTTATTGAATCAAAAGAAGTAGCTAATCTTTTAGTTGGTAATTCAACAGAGGTATATTTTGATTGGAAAGTAAAAGGTAAAGGTGTTCATAAGATTAAAGTTGTCGCGGATGGGCCTTTATCCCATATAGCTGAGACTAATGAAGAAGATAATGCATGTGAGGTTTCAACAGGAGATTTAAATATTTTATATCCAGACATTGCAGTAGAATCAATAAAAGTGCCTTCTGATATGAACCTTATTGCATCAGGACAACCAATTGTGTTAAGTGCTACAATTGTAAATAACGGCTATGCGGATATTAATAAGGAGTTTAAGATAAGCTTTTATGCAGACGACCGCTATATAGGCTGTGGAAAAATAAAAACATTAGAAAAGGCTAATAGAGCCAATGTATCGGTATCTTGGGACAAACCAATAGAAGGTATACAAAAAATTAAGGTTGTAGCTGATGAAGGATGTGATATTCCTGAAGTATCAGGGCCGGATAAGGAACTTAAAGAATACGCGTTTATGCTTGAAAACTCAGAAAGTCAGATTATTCAAGATGGAAATGCAGCAAGTATGTCCATAAACGGTGAAGATAATAATACCAGTGAATATTTGTTAAATCAGACTCTTAAAGTATGTTTACCAGATATAGAGGTAGTAAGCATAGAAAATAGTTCGGATAATGAGGTTCCATCTTTTGGAGATGTGATTACTTCAAAAATAACAATTAAAAATATCGGGGATGCAGCTGTAAATAAACCATTCGAAAATAGCTTGTATGTTAATGACAAGCTGGCAGGTAAATTTGAGGTTAAGGGAGGAATGGCACCTGGTCAGGTAATAACTGAAAGTATTGTTTGGAATGCAAATTATACACCTACAAATATATACCACCAGACAGTTTATGCTGACTCTAAAAATGCGTTATATTTAAGAGATCGCAGTCATTCAAAGTTGCAATCTGACTTTAAAGTAAAAGCAGAATTGAATTTGACTCCAGAGATTAAACCTGTTTATACTTTAAAAGAAGCAATGAATTTAGGATTAAAGATTAATTCTACAGATGCTCCATGGATGCAGCTTGAGCCTAAAGATAGTGTTACAGCAGCAGTTTATATCTACAACGGTAATGTAGATGATCAAGGCATGCCAGTTGGAAATTCTGTATGCATAAAGCAGATGAGCTATACTTTGGAAGATGGAAAGTACACAATAAAAGGTGTAACACCAGAAAATCTCAATTTACCAAAAGGAAGTTTCACGGTATTCTTTAAAGCTGAACAGTTAAGTGTAAGCAAGTCTGTTTATAAACAATTTACTGTAATTGATGATTATAAAATAAATGTAGCTTGCAGCAAACAAACTTATGATGTAGGTCAACCTATTATTATAACAGGCAAGGTAACAAAGGGTGATGGTGTAACACCAATTGAAAGTGCTGCTGTGAAGATTTCTATTGTAGGAGAAGAGGAATGGAAATTAGAAGCAAAAACTGGTACAAACGGTACATACACTGCTGAACTTAAATTACCGAGCTATTGTGGCGGTTCTTACAGTGTAACATCTACTGCAGTTGTCAATGGTGCAACAAAGAAGAGTGAATCTACTGTGTTTTATGTAGAAGGTGTGGTATTGTCTATTACCAAATCTGTATACTCAGTAGCTGGTAATGATTTAGAGCTTTCTGTAAATCTAATAAATGTAGGAACGATTGATGCTAATGATATTAATGTTTCAAAGCTACTTGGATCAAACACAGAGGGGTATACGGTAGAGTATGTAGGAACTGTACCAACTTTCTTGGCTGCAGGACAATCAGCAGACTTTAAAGTTAAGGTACACATTCCACAAAATGCATCATTTAATGGTAAGTATATCAGATTCAAGGTGGGAACTAAAGAAGGCTATTATTCAGAGTCAAGTATAAAAGTCAATATTAGTGAAGCTAAAGCTGAATATAGAATTAATGTTAATGGCCAATTTACAAGTGAAGAAGAAACAGGCCAAAGTAAAACTCAAATAATAACATCTGTAAGGCCTGGAGAAGAGGCTACACAATTTATCAATATAATGAATGCAGGAAATACACCAATAAAAGATATAAAGGTTAATCCACCATCAAAGCTACCTTGGGTTTATTTAACTCTGACTGGGACTGATTTGGTTGAGCCTATAAGCAAGGTAAAATCATTTAAAGCTTCAAATGCAAGGGCTACGATCTTTGTAAATATCATGCCTAATGAGTATGTTCGTCCTGGACAGTATGATGATTATATAAATATAACTTCAAATGCAGGAGAGTATAAAGTACCAATAAGTATAAATGTTGGATATTCTAAAGTAGGTACTGTGCTTATCCAGCTTGTAGATGAGGATTCAATTCCAGTTAAAGATGTAAAACTACAACTTATAGGGCCTATGGCAAATGAAGGTAATATTCCTGAAAAGTCTTCTGTCTATGAAGGATCTAAGCTTGAAAAATCAACTTTCAAATTTGAGAATATACCTCAAGGAGTATATACACTCCATGCAGAAGCAAACGGATTCAAACCGCTAGAAAAAAGTATAGATGTGCCAGCAGTAATTGATATGATTCCGCAAAAGCATATTATGGAAATGATGCCATTTATGCTTGATTGGAACATGGAAACAATCGAAGACGTAAAGGAGACTGATACAAATAAAGGGTTAGAACCCAACATAATAATGGATAACAGGCTTAATTTTGATTATAAAAATCCAAGCCTTGTTACAGATTTTCCTGGTTATGAGTTGTATTATTCAGATATGTTATTAAACACATTCCAATTTGTTTCAGTAAAAAATCCGTCAGTATTTGGTTCGGTTTATAATGTGCAGGCGGAGCTTATTAACATCGATACAAAGCTGCCTGAAACCGGAGTATATTTAAATATTGGACAGACTAAGGTAAATACAACTAAGTCAATAAACCTTGGAGATATTTCAAGCAATGAAGTAAAAGATTTCAAGATTAGGATTGATGATAAGAGTTTGTTTGATGATTTAGCGTTAGAGCCAACTGTAGATAAAGATGTGTACACATTTGCAGCACCAGAAGGAATGACAGAAGATAAGATTAATAGCTGGTTTACCAGTGCTAATACATATTCCAAGTCGGTTCAGATGGAAGTTTATGAGCCAAAAACAAAAGTTTATACCATTAAGATAATAGCTGGTTCAGACGGTACTGTAAAAATGCCGGATAACAGAATATCTAAGATTGGCAATAAGAGAACTTATTATGACATGGAATTAAGGATTAAAGGTGAGGTAGTTAACTGGCTTGGAGAGATGGAGGAAATAACTACTACAGTACCTGTTAGGATTCATTTTACACCGGTTAGTACCTTTGGAGATTATGGAAACCCTTATGATGAAATGAATACCAAAGTGCCATCTGCATTTGTACCTGCAAGATATTCAAAGGATGAACGAGAAATTTATCCTCGTATGGAGTTTAGTAATAACTTCATGACTAAGATTGGTACAAAAATTGACAATCAGATTGAAGAAACTGGTGAGGCTCTGGGAAGCTTCGACTTTAATCAGGATGCTATACTGGCTGATGAGGTTTCAAATGCAAGCTTCACATTGTATAATCCTTCTCCTATCGAAGAATTGGAAGATGCTGAGGTAGAATTAATTGTTACAGACATGGAGCTTGATAGTGAAGGAAGGTTACCTGAAGGTGGAAAAATATTAAATGACAAATTTAATATTTCAGGTTCGGGAACTGGAGGGGCTGTTGTATATGCTGATACCGTAGCACCGGGTGGTAAAGAAGTTATAAATTTTAAAATACAGAGAAAGCCACTTTCAGAGGATTATGAAGATACAGCCAGCAAAATGGACAAGACGTATGTTTATATAAAGTATAATTTTAATAAGGGCGGAAAAACATATTCAGGCTTTACAAAACCAAAGGGTGTTGAGATAGAGCCACCTGCAAAGATTTATCTAAGCTATGAGACTAAAAGGTTATCAGATAATATTTTTGAAATAACTGTAAAAGCTACTAATGCTGGATTAGGTAAGGCTAAGGGATTAAAATTGATGCCTCCTACAATAAGAAGCTCAGAAAGTATAAAGATACTTGCAGGGCAAGTTGAAAATGGTCCATGGATTTCAGATTTGTCATACCTAGAGTTTGGCGATATATTGCCTGGAGCTACGGTTTCTGGTAAATATAAGATTTACTCATCAAAAGCGGTGGATATAGGATTAAGCACAACTTTTGGAGTAATATCTGAAAGTTCATCTGGAAAAGTTGTACTGACGCCGCTTGCGTTTAATAAGGTTACTGATAGTAGTGATTTTAACAAAATAGAATCAGAACTTGGCAGACTTAAAAAGAACATGTCAAATCTTTTGGATAAGACACAAAATGATTTGGCAAGACCTTTTGCAGATGCACTTGAGTTTGCAAATGATTTGGATGATAATAGAAAATTATCAGCAATTCTTGATATTTTAAATGATGGTTTTGGTATCATGTTTAATAGCATTAGCCTTTACTTAAGTTTGAAAGATATTGCTGTATCTGCTACTAAGAGGATAGCTAGTGGTAAAGTTAATACTTCAAAAATTGCTCAAGGAATTGCAAATAATAGATCAGTTGGATTGCTATCTAAGTTCATTGACAAATTAAATAAATTTGCAGCTTGGGGACAGGTGATTTTTGGTACTTCGCAATTAATTAATGAATTTAACAACAGCTTTGAAGAATTGAATTATAGAATTAAGGAGTATCACGATGAAACGGCTAATAAGTTGAAAGCGAAAATAACTGATATACAAAAGTCAATACAAGATGATACTGCACTGATGAGATATTATGAACAAGGTATAAGTGATATAAATAAAGAAATAGCTTTAACGAGAGAATTAATAAATGAATACAAGGAGCAACTGAGAAATTATGATTATGATAGCAATTCAAGACCAGTAGGTAATGGCAGACCAGATGGCGGAACATTAACACTTGAAAAGCCAATGTATACAGCTACAGAAATCAATGAAAGAATCGCTTATAATGAGAGATTAATAACAAAATATCTACATGATCTGGAAGTAGGAGAAAGTAAGTTATCAGAGATAGAAACCAGTTTGAGAAATAGAATGGGACAAATTGACATTCTTTTAGATGAGTTATACATAACTATGGAAAACCAGAGAAAAGCCGAGGATGGTTTAATTAGGCCTCAGGAGGAAGTAGATAATTTTGAGGAGACAAAAAGAGCAGGGGCAAATTTTCTCGAAACAACAGCTAATATTATTACGGCTATTCAAAGTGTTATAGGTTTATATACTTGTGCAAAAGATATCACTAATATAGCAAACGAATATAAGAAAAACTGTAATAATATTGATGCTATGAAGAATGAGACTGAGTATAGTCTTACTCATCCTGAAACTGAAACACAGACTGAATTGGAGCAAACTAACAAAGAAGAGAAGAAAGAGGAGGAAGAAGAAAGAAAAGGCTTAAAGGAAGTTTCAATACTCTTCGAAGGTGATTCGCAAGATAAAGAAGAAAATTTAATGTACAAGATGTTTAGTGGTACTGGAATATTAAAGAGTGATATATTAAAGGTATCACATCATGGAAGCTCTACTTCCTCAACTCAGCCATTTTTAAATAGTGTAATGCCAAAAGAAGCACTACTGTCAACACCAGGAGATAAAGATTATCATAAGGCTCAACAAGCTGAAATCACCGGATATCCTGATGGAGAAAAGGATATTAAGGGGTTTGAAGGAGTAATAAACGAACTGGATAAAGTGACAAAGGAAGCAAATAAGCTGGCAGGTATTACAGAACCAGGATATGGTGTTTTGCTTGAGGACAAAGCAAAAAGTGCTGATTTGAAATATGGTGATCATATCTATGCAACATCGCTTAACGGGAAGATTGTAACAAAAATAATCGATGAATCTAATAATAAGACTGTTGCAAAAGTCACTATGTATGATGTTAAAGATGGTGATTGCATATTGATTGAAACGGATATAGATGAAATTAACAACACGAGCAAAAAAATGCTTATTGATGCAGGCTCTGGAACAAGCCAAACAATAGCACGAAAAAATATCAATAAATTATTCAAGGAAATAGAAAGTATAAATGAATTTGAGTATCTGGTAATCACTCACCCAGACTTAGACCACTATAACTACCTTAACACAAGACTGAATGTTAATGAACCTGGAGATAGAAAGTTAAAGGCAAAACATGTACTAATACCTAATGTCACGAATTTTGATAAGTATTCAAGTTCATATTCTAATTTGATTAATCATTTAAAAGACCCAAAAAGGATAGAAATAGGAGATGGGGAGCCTATAAAAATCCAATATGGTAAAGGGGTCTATGGTACTGAACCTTTTTACCTTGATAGCAACAGGGAATTATGTTTTAAAGTTCTTGGACCAATAGAAAATTATGATGAAAAAGGTAGTAAATCAGATGCTAGTAACAATTCGTCAATTGTTTTAAAGATGATCTATACTCCAAGAAAAAATAATAGTGTTCCAATGAATTTATCAATACCAATAGGGTTTGGAAGTTATGATACCATAAGTACGCCAGCTGTAGCAGGGCCGCTTGAAAGTTACACTGCAACAAGCATAATAGACGAAAAGCCTAGAAACCTTAAGATTGTTACTCAATATCAAGTAAAACAAGGTGATAATTGGGTTGATAGAGAGGATGTACAAAGAATACTATATTCCTGCAATGTTAACCTAAAAGAAGTAAGTAGTCTTATTGATAAAGAGCAAGACTCAAGAACTTCCCTTAAAAATTTAAATAATTACAAAACATGGAATAAGGAAACTTTTGATTCTCTAAAGAAAGTAAAATTTGGAAATGATGATGATGTTCGACAAAAGTTATCAGGATTAATAGGTATAGACAAATTAGAGCCTATAATTCAAAACACTAAAGGAAATACATATGAAAGAATAAGGCTTGTAGCATATGAAATTCTTGGAAAGCAACAATTTGAAATACTTACCAAAAGCGGAATATTTGAATCATATGAAAATTACCTTAACAGCGATTTATATGTTGACAGTCCATATGAAGATGTTGAAGATGATAACCTTGATTTAAGCCCGGGTATGATGCTTAAGACAACAACTGAAATAAAAGATATTGCTTCATTAAAAACTGTTACAGACAGGATGATTGATCAGTCTATATCTATTATAAAAGGATATAATAACTCAAATAGTTATCCCTCTTATTATCCAGTTGAAGTGCTAGCTCAGTACCTTGAAGATTTAAATGATCAAATTGAAGCAATATCAGGTACAGTAGACAAACCATATAAAGGACCTGCAAAATATAAAAAGATAAATATTTTTGATAGTAATTCAGATGAAGTACATCCTGCTATTAAAGATTTGAAATTTTTGAATGATTCATATTCTAAGATGCTAAAAGATACTTCAAGTGGGTATGGTGTAATACTTGATCGAGCAAATAATAACATTCTTAAAGGGAGGATATATAGTATTAATGCTTTATGGCAGCCAATGTCCCTTGCAATAGGAATTAGTCCTGTTTTATCCTTAATTAACATTCCATATGGTATTTTATATGGAATGACTACAAGTAGGATTAGGGAAATCGAATGTGATATTTTGACATTGGAGAATAATTCAAGGAAAAGAATAGCATCAGATTTAGCTAACATGATAACTGGTACTGGTATAGCATATACCAGAGAAATTAGTATAGCAGAGTCAGTTAAAAACTTAATAACAAACATTGATAGATGGAGAAAGATTGATCCACCAATACCTGTAGAAGTGAAAAGTGTATCAGTACCAGATTTGATAACTAACATAGGTGAAAATTATTCACAAGGTGAAGCAGTGATTGCCTTAAAGAATACCCATTCTGGTGATATATCTGTAATCGTCGATATGGATTTATGTTCAGGAAAGATGAAAGTTGGTAGTTTCAACTCAGACCAATATTCAATCAAGCCTGGTGAGACTAAAATAATAAAAATACCATTTGAAGTTCAGAAATCAACATTAAGTGATGTTACTGGTTATAGAAGCATAATTACAATAAATATATCAGAACCTGGTACAATGACACTTGGTGATCCAAAGGGACCATTTATTGCACATTTTTATGCTGGAACTGAGGCACAGATAAATGCTTTCAGAAAACAAATAAAAGTTAGTCAACCTATGGGTAAAAAACTGGAAGGTGGGGAAGCAGAAGAAATACTTTATACCGTTGGAAACTCGACTAAAGACATTAAAATCATTTTAGCTTCAAAAGATTTGTCAAAAATGGAACTTCATGTGTATGACAAGGATGGTAAACATATTGGAAATGCTGTTAATGGTATCTTTGAGAATACTATATTACAATCAGAAGTGATTACATTAAGTAATATAAATGATATGGTAGTCATACATAATCCTATTAGTGGTCCATACAGAATTGTAGTTAAGCTTCCAGAGGGAGAAAAGGATCAGGAATACAGTCTTGAAGTTACAGAAATTGGCAATATCGGTGCTGTGCCTGAAGTTGAAGCCGTTAAATATGTTTTGAGTAATACTAATAATGTCGATATTGATTTGAATATTTACGAGAGTTCATTCCAAAATAAAGTTGATTTTGTTGGATTAAAAATGCTTGAATTCAAGGATATGAACGGAAAGCCTGTGAATGTATTAACATCCTCATTTAAAGCTCATGATGGAACCGATGTTACTGGGGGAATTGTTACTGGAATACCTTCTGGAATGGTTGCTTCAGTTGTTGGAAGTGTTGAGTTTGAAAAAGACATTCCTGATGGATGGTATATTGGTAAAGCAAGAATAAATGTTAAAGGAATTAATTTAAATCCAGACTTTGGATGTTATACAGAAAATGTTTCTGTAATTGAGAAAGTTTATGGTTGGCAATATATTGAAGGATCGGGGACTGGGCCTTACACAACTGGCATTTCAGAGTATTTTATTGATGTACCTATTGCGGTAAATATCAATTCTTCAGTGCCAACAATGCCTCAAATTGATCAAATTAAAAAATTCCAGATGAATGGTAAGAATTATGTTTGGGTTGAGGGTCATGGTCAAAAAGGTGAATCAATAGAGACATATATAGATGGAGTTTTATGTTCAAAAGAGAATATTCAAGATAATTTGAAGTTTGACACAACAATAGAAATAGCTCCAGGTAAGCATCAGATGGAAATTGTATCTGTCAATTATTTAGGTGTGAAGAGTTTAAGCAGTTATAAAACAGAAATGGTAGCTATGGATTTAACTGAGCCAGTTATAGTACCAGTTTTGCCTAAAGATGGAGAGACATTGTATGTGCGACCAAAACAAATTGAATTTAATGCTATGGACACTGATTCAGGAATAGATACTAGCTCTTTAACAGTGTCTTTAGATGGCAAAGTTATTTCAAATGATATACTGGTTGATAGTGGAAACGGTAGTTACAAACTATTGCTAGATACATTGCTAGATGGTAATCACACTGTTACAGCCACTGTTTATGATAATGTAAATAACAGGTGTGATTCTAATTGGAATTTTACAATAGATACTGCCAGTTATACTGATGTAAGCCTAAGTTCATACTTATACACAGTTGATGTAAACTCTGGTAAAATAACAAATATTCCGTATGAGACGACTGTTACTGATTTCTTTAATAACATAAGAATTAATAAGATTGCAACAGTAAAATTATTAAAGAATGATAATGTAACTCAGGTTACATCAGGAAATGTTGACACAGGAATGGTTGTTGAAGTTACCGCTGGTGATAAAGTTACCAAGAAAATATATAACATAAAAAATGACGATATTAAGCCATCTGTTCCTACTGGAGTGAAATTGGTTTCCAAAACAGCTAATGCTGTAAATATAAGCTGGACAACTTCAACAGATAATGTAGGAGTTACTGGTTATGAGGTATATCGGAATGGAACTAAGATTGGAAGTGTTATTGGAACCGTTTATAGTGATACAGGTCTTATTCAAGGAACTCTATATGTATATACAGTAAAGGCATTTGACAGAGACTACAATTTGTCTGATGCTAGCACGGGATTAAGTGTAAGAACAAATGACACCCAGGCACCGACAGTACCAACAGGATTAAAGGTTGATGATAAGACAGATAAAACAGTAAATATAAGCTGGACAGCATCTACAGACAATGTAGGAGTAGCAGGGTACGAGGTGTACAGAAACGGAACCAAGCTAGCAAGCGTAACGGGAACGGTATACGCAGATATAGGGTTGACCCAGGGAACATTATATACATACACAGTAAAAGCATACGATGCTTCAAGCAACATATCTGTAGCAAGCACAGGGTTAAGTGTAAGAACAAATGACACCCAGGCACCAACAGTACCAACAGGATTGAAGGTAGATGCAAAGACAGATAAAACAGTGAATATAAGTTGGACAGCATCAACAGACAACGTAGGAGTAACAGGGTACGAGGTATATAGAAACGGAACCAAGCTGGGAAGTGTAACAGGAACAGTATATGCAGACAGCGGACTCACCCAAGGAACATTGTACGTACACACGGTGAAGGCATATGATGGATCAAGCAACATATCGGCATCAAGTACAGGGTTGAGTGTAAGAACTAATGATACCCAGGCACCAACGGTACCAGCAGGATTGAAGGTAGATGCAAAGACAGACAAGACGCTGAATATAAGCTGGACAGCATCTACCGATAATGTAGGAGTAACAGGGTACGAGGTGTATAGAAACGGAACCAAGCTGGCAAGTGTAACAGGAACAGTATACGCTGATATAGGCTTGACTCAAGGAACCCTCTACGTATACACAGTAAAGGCATACGATGCAACAAGTAACATATCGGCAGCAAGCACTGGATTAAGTGTAAGAACCAACGATACCCAAGCACCAACAGTACCAACAGGATTGAAGCTAGATGCAAAGACAGATAAAACAGTGAATATAAGCTGGACAGCATCAACTGACAATGTAGGAATAAGTGGCTATGAGGTGTACAGAAATGGAACCAAGCTGGCAAGTGTAACAGGAACAGTATATGCAGACAGCGGACTTACCCAAGGAACCCTATACGTATATACAGTAAAAGCATATGATGCAACAAGCAACATATCAGCAGCAAGTGCAAGCTTGAGTGTAAGAACAAACGATACCCAAGCACCGACAGTACCAACAGGATTGAAGGTAGATGCAAAGACAGACAAGACGGTGAATATAAGCTGGACTGCATCCACCGACAATGTAGGAGTAGCAGGATACGAGGTATATAGAAACGGAACCAAGCTGGCAAGTGTAACAGGAACAGTATATGCTGACAGTGCACTCACCCAAGGAACATTGTACGTATACACAGTGAAGGCATATGATGGATCAAGCAACATATCAGCAGCAAGTGCAGGGTTAAGTGTAAGAACAAACGATACCCAAGCACCAACAGTACCAACAGGATTAAAAGTAGATGCAAAGACAGACAAGACAGTAAACATAAGCTGGACAGCATCTACCGATAATGTAGGAGTAACAGGGTACGAGGTGTATAGAAACGGAACCAAGCTGGCAAGTGTAACAGGAACAGTATACGCTGACATAGGCTTGACTCAAGGAACCCTCTACGTATACACAGTAAAGGCATACGATACAACAAGTAACATATCGGCAGCAAGCACAGGATTAAGTGTAAGAACCAACGATACCCAAGCACCAACAGTACCAACAGGATTGAAGCTAGATGCAAAGACAGACAAGACAGTAAACATAAGCTGGACAGCATCTACCGATAATGTAGGAGTAACAGGGTACGAGGTGTATAGAAACGGAACCAAGCTGGCAAGTGTAACAGGAACAGTATACGCTGATATAGGCTTGACTCAAGGAACCCTCTACGTATACACAGTAAAGGCATACGATGCAACAAATAACATATCGGCAGCAAGTACAGGATTAAGTGTAAGAACGAATGACACCCAGGCACCGACAGTGCCAACAGGATTGAAGGTAGATGCAAAGACAGACAAGACAGTAAACATAAGCTGGACAGCATCTACCGATAATGTAGGAGTAACAGGGTACGAGGTGTATAGAAACGGAACCAAGCTGGCAAGTGTAACAGGAACAGTATACGCTGATATAGGCTTGACTCAAGGAACCCTCTACGTATACACAGTAAAGGCATACGATGCAACAAGTAACATATCGGCAGCAAGCACAGGATTAAGTGTAAGAACCAACGATACCCAAGCACCAACAGTACCTACAGGATTGAAGCTAGATGCGAAAACAGACAAGACAGTGAATATAAGTTGGACAGCATCAACAGATAATGTGGGAGTAAGTGGATACGAGGTATACAGAAACGGTACTAAGATAGGTAGCGTAACAGGAACGGTATATGCAGATTTAGGATTAACTCAAGGTACGCTGTATGTATACACGGTGAAGGCATATGATGCAACAAGCAACATATCAGCAGCAAGTGCAGGGTTGAGTGTAAGAACAAACGACACTCAGGTACCGACAGTACCAACAGGATTGAAGGTAGATGCGAAGACAGACAAGACAGTGAATATAAGTTGGACAGCATCTACAGACAATGTTGGAGTAAGTGGATATGAGGTGTACAGAAACGGAACTAAGCTAGCAAGTGTGACAGGAACGGTATATACAGACAGCGGACTTACTCAAGGAACATTGTACGTATACACAGTAAAAGCATACGATGCATCAAGCAACATATCGGCAGCAAGTACAGGCTTGAGTGTAAGAACAAACGATACCCAAGCACCGACAGTACCATCAGGATTGAAGGTAGATGCGAAGACAGACAAGACAGTGAATATAAGTTGGACAGCATCAACAGATAATGTTGGAGTAAGTGGATATGAGGTGTACAGAAACGGAACCAAGCTAGCAAGTGTAATAGGAACAGTATATGCCGATTTAGGATTAACCCAAGGTACGCTGTATGTATACACGGTGAAGGCATATGATGCATCAAGCAACATATCGGCAGCAAGTGCAGGCTTGAGTGTAAGAACAAATGATACCCAGGCACCGACAGTACCAACAGGATTAAAGGTAGATGCAAAGACAGACAAGACAGTGAATATAAGCTGGACAGCATCTACAGACAATGTAGGAGTAAGTGGATATGAGGTGTACAGAAACGGAACCAAGCTAGCAAGAGTGACAGGAACGGTATATGCAGACAGCGGACTTACTCAAGGAACATTGTACGTATACACGGTGAAGGCATATGATGCAACAAGCAACATATCAGCAGCAAGTGCAGGGTTGAGTGTAAGAACGAATGATACCCAAGCACCGACAGTACCAACAGGATTGAAGGTAGATGCGAAGACAGACAAGACAGTGAATATAAGCTGGACAGCATCTACAGACAATGTAGGAGTAAGTGGATATGAGGTGTATAGAAACGGAACCAAGCTAGCAAGTGTGACAGGAACGGTATATGCAGACAGCGGACTTACTCAAGGAACATTGTACGTATACACAGTAAAAGCATACGATGCATCAAACATATCGGCAGCAAGTACAGGCTTGAGTGTAAGAACAAACGATACCCAAGCACCGACAGTACCAACAGGATTGAAGGTAGATGCCAAGACAGACAAGACAGTGAATATAAGCTGGACAGCATCCACCGACAATGTAGGCGTAGCAGGGTACGAGGTATATAGAAATGGAACAAAGCTTGCAAGTGTAACCGGAACCGTATACGCAGACAGCGGACTCACTCAAGGAACCCTATACGTATATACAGTAAAAGCATACGATGCAACAAACAACGTATCAGCAGCAAGTGCAGGGTTGAGTGTAAGAACAAATGATACCCAAGCACCGACAGTACCTGTAGGATTGAAGGTAGATGCAAAGACAGATAAGACAGTAAATATAAGCTGGACAACATCAACTGACAATGTAGGAGTAACATGCTATGAAGTATATAGAAACGGAACCAAGCTAGCAAGTGTAACAGGAACAGTATATGCAGACAGCGGACTCACCCAAGGAGCATTGTACGTATACACGGTGAAGGCATATGATGCATCAAGCAACATATCGGCAGCAAGTGCAGGGTTGAGTGTAAGAACAAACGACACTCAGGCACCGACAGCACCAACAGGATTGAAGGTAGATGCAAAGACAGATAAGACAGTGAACATAAGTTGGACAGCATCTACAGACAATGTAGGAGTAACAGGATATGAAGTATATAGAAACGGAACCAAGCTAGCAAGTGTAACAGGAACAGTATATGCAGACAGCGGACTTACCCAAGGAACTCTATACGTCTATACAGTAAAAGCATACGATGCATCAAGCAACATATCAGCGGCAAGTGCAGGCTTGAGTGTAATAACAAACGATACCCAGGCACCGACAGTACCAACAGGATTGAAGGTAGATGCAAAGACAGATAAGACAGTGAATATAAGCTGGACAGCATCTACAGACAATGTAGGAGTAAGTGGATACGAGGTATATAGAAACGGAACCAAGCTTGCGAGCGTAACAGGAACAGTATATGCCGATTTAGGATTAATCCAAGGTACGCTGTATGTATACACGGTGAAGGCATATGATGCAACAAGCAACATATCAGCAGCAAGTGCAGGGTTGAGTGTAAGAACAAACGACACTCAGGCACCGACAGTACCAACAGGATTGAAGGTAGATGCGAAGACAGATAAGACAGTGAATATAAGTTGGACAGCATCAACTGATAATGTAGGAGTATCAGGCTATGAAGTATATAGAAACGGAACCAAGCTAGCAAGTGTGACAGGAACAGTATATGCCGATTTAGGATTAACCCAAGGTACGCTGTATGTATACACGGTGAAGGCATATGATGCAACAAGCAACATATCAGCAGCAAGTGCAGGGTTGAGTGTAAGAACAAACGACACTCAGGCACCGACAGTACCAACAGGATTGAAGGTAGATGCAAAGACAGATAAGACAGTGAGCATAAGCTGGACAGCATCTACAGACAATGTGGGAGTAAGTGGATACGAGGTATATAGAGACGGAACGAAGCTAGCAAGAGTGACAGGAACAGTATATGCAGACAGCGGACTCACCCAAGGAACATTGTACGTATACACGGTGAAGGCATATGATGCAACAAGCAACATATCGGCAGCAAGTGCAGGCTTGAGTGTAAGAACAAATGACACCCAGGCACCGACAGTACCAACAGGATTGAAGGTAGATGCGAAGTCAGATAAGACAGTGAATATAAGCTGGACAGCATCTACAGACAATGTAGGAGTAAGTGGATACGAGGTATATAGAAACGGAACCAAGCTGGCAAGTGTAACAGGAACAGTATATGCAGACAGCGGACTTACCCAAGGAACATTGTACGTATACACAGTGAAGGCATATGATGCATCAAGCAACATATCGGCAGCAAGTGCAGGCTTGAGTGTAAGAACAAATGATACTCAAGCACCGACAGTACCTGTAGGATTGAAGGTAGATGCAAAGACAGATAAGACAGTGAATATAAGCTGGACAGCATCAACTGATAATGTGGGTGTAACTGGGTATGAGGTATACAGAAACGGAACCAAGCTGGCAAGCGTAACAGGAACAGTATACGCGGATATAGGCTTGACCCAGGGAACATTATATACATACACAGTGAAGGCATATGACGCATCAAGCAACATATCGGCAGCAAGTGCAGGCTTGAGTGTAAGAACAAATGATACCCAAGCACCGACAGTACCAACAGGACTGAAGGTAGATGCGAAGACAGATAAGACAGTGAACATAAGCTGGACAGCATCAACAGACAATGTGGGAGTAACAGGGTATGAGGTATACAGAAACGGAACCAAGCTGGCAAGCGTAACAGGAACAGTATACGCGGATATAGGCTTGACCCAGGGAACATTATATACATACACAGTGAAGGCATATGACGCATCAAGCAACATATCGGCAGCAAGTGCAGGCTTGAGTGTAAGAACAAATGATACCCAAGCACCGACAGCACCAACAGGACTGAAGGTAGATGCGAAGACAGATAAGACAGTGAATATAAGTTGGGCAGCATCTACAGACAATGTAGGAGTAAGTGGATACGAGGTATATAGAAACGGAACCAAGCTGGCAAGTGTAACAGGAACAGTATATGCAGACAGCGGACTTACCCAAGGAACTCTATACGTATATACAGTAAAAGCATACGATGCATCAAGCAACATATCGGCAGCAAGTGCAGGCTTGAGTGTAAGAACAAACGACACTCAAGCACCGACAGTACCAACAGGACTGAAGGTAGATGCGAAGACAGATAAGACAGCGAACATAAGCTGGACAGCATCAACAGACAATGTAGGAGTAAGTGGGTACGAGGTATATAGAAACGGAATCAAGCTGGCAAGCGTAACAGGAACAGTATACGCGGATATAGGCTTGACCCAGGGAACATTATATACATACACAGTGAAGGCATATGACGCATCAAGCAACATATCGGCAGCAAGTGCAGGATTGAGTGTAAGAACAAACGACACTCAAGCACCGACAGTACCAACAGGATTGAAGGTAGATGCAAAGACAGACAAGACAGTGAATATAAGTTGGGCAGCATCTACAGACAATGTAGGAGTAAGTGGATACGAGGTATATAGAAACGGAACCAAGCTGGCAAGTGTAACAGGAACAGTATATGCAGACAGCGGACTTACCCAAGGAACTCTATACGTATATACAGTAAAAGCATACGATGCATCAAGCAACATATCGGCAGCAAGTGCAGGATTGAGTGTAAGAACAAACGACACTCAAGCACCGACAGTACCAACAGGATTGAAGGTAGATGCAAAGACAGACAAGACAGTGAACATAAGTTGGACAGCATCTACAGACAATGTAGGAATAGCAGGGTACGAGGTATATAGAAATGGAAGCAAGTTGGCAAGTGTAACAGGAACAGTATATGCTGACATAGGACTCACTCAAGGAACCCTATACGTATACACAGTAAAAGCATATGACGCAACAAACAATATATCGGCAGCAAGTACAGGCTTGAGTGTAAGAACAAATGATACCCAAGCACCAACGGTACCAGCAGGATTGAAGGTAGATGCAAAGACAGACAAGACAGTGAATATAAGCTGGACAGCATCAACTGACAATGTGGGTGTAAGTGGATACGAGGTATATAGAAACGGAACTAAGCTGGCAAGTGTAACAGGAACAGTATATGCCGATTTAGGATTAACCCAAGGTACGCTGTATGTATACACGGTGAAGGCATATGATGCAACAAGCAACATATCAGCAGCAAGTGCAGGGTTGAGTGTAAGAACAAATGATACCCAGGCACCGACAGTACCAGCAGGATTGAAGGTAGATACAAAGACAGACAAGACAGTGAATATAAGCTGGACAGCATCAACTGATAATGTAGGAGTAACAGGATACGAAGTATATAGAAATGGAGTCAAACTTGCAAGCGTAACAGGAACAGTATATGCAGACATAGGACTTACTCAAGGAACCCTCTATGTATACACCGTTAAGGCATATGACGCAACAAATAATATTTCGGCAGCAAGTGCAGGCTTGAGTGTAAGAACAAATGACACCCAGGCACCGACAGTACCAACAGGATTGAACGTAGATGCAAAGACAGATAAGACAGTAAACATAAGTTGGACAGCATCTACAGACAATGTAGGAATAGCAGGGTACGAGGTATATAGAAATGGAAGCAAGTTGGCAAGTGTAACAGGAACGGTATACGCTGACGCAGGTTTGGCCCAAGGAACACTGTACCTGTACACGGTTAAAGCATACGATGCAACAAATAACATATCGGCAGCAAGTGTAGGGTTGAGTGTAATAGCAAACGATACCCAAGCACCGGCAGTGCCAACAGGATTGAAGGTAGATGCAAAGACAGACAAGACAGTGAATATAAGCTGGACAGCATCTACGGATAATGTGGGAGTATCAGGCTATGAAGTATATAGAAACGGAACCAAGCTGGCAAGTGTAACAGGAACAGTATATGCCGATTTAGGATTAACCCAAGGAACATTGTACGTATACACGGTGAAGGCATATGATGGATCAAGCAACATATCAGCAGCAAGTGCAGACTTGAGTGTAAATACTTTAGCTGAATTGATTTCCAATACAGATTTCAACGTAAGTACAAGCAATTGGAGCTTTTGGTCTCAAACTTCTGGTAATGCCACTGGTTCTAGAGATACTATCCAATATGCTTCAATGCCTGCAAGTTATAAAATAACTTGTAACACTATAGGAAGTAGAGTATCAGATGTACAATTTTATACTTATGGATTAAAACTTGACGCTGGTAAAAAATATAACCTAACATTTAAAGCAAAAGCATCAGTTACATTTACAATTCCTAGTATACAGATTATGAGGCTAGATAGCCCATGGACTTCTTACTCAAATGTTACAAATGTTAATATTAGTACTGAGTGGAAGACTTATAACTGTTTATTTACATCAAATATGACCGATTATAATGGCAGACTTACATTCTTTGTTGGAAACTCATTACCATCAGGACAGACATTAAATATTGACGATATATCTCTGCAAGAAGTGATTAGTGACACCCAAGCACCAACAGTACCAGCAGGATTGAAGGTAGATGCAAAGACAGACAAGACAGTGAATATAAGCTGGACAGCATCAACTGACAATGTAGGAGTAAGTGGCTATGAGGTGTACAGAAACGGAATCAAGTTGGCAAGCGTAACAGGAACGGTATACGCTGATGCAGGTTTGGCCCAAGGATCATTGTACGTATACACAGTAAAAGCATATGATGCAACAAAAAACATATCAGCACCAACTAGTGGACTAAATGTAAGAACAACAGCTACTGAAGTAGGATATTTGGATTCGCCTAGATCGGGTGATAATATATCAGGATTAACTAATGTTTATGGTTGGTTCTATAATGCATCGGGAGTTGCCAAGGTCGAGATATTTGTTGATGGTATCTTTAATGGCACAGCTTTATATGGAGCTGCGAGAACAGATGTACCTTTAGTATATCCTGAAGTTGGTAATAATTCGGGGTTTAGTTATAAGCTAGATACTACAAAGCATAGTGTAGGAACACATACAATATCTGCAATAGGAACGGGTAATAATGGCATACAAACTTTACTAAGAGTGGTAATGGTAAATATTACAAATTAGTTAGTCAAATGGAAAAACGCATTGGTCAATATGCATTTAAAATTCCCCTATGTCGAAGTAGAACGACTACTTGACTTGGGGATTTTTGTTTTTACTAATTTGCTAAAAACCTAAAAATTCTACTTGAAGATTTATATAAAACTTGCCGATATAATCTATAACGTCTATCAATTCAGGGAGGTCTTTGCACTATGACAGCTGAAACTTTGGAAAAAGCACAAATTCTGAATGAAATAAAGGAATTATATGATAAAACAGGTGGTATGTCAGTAGATAAAACTAAGATTATTAATATCATGCAAAAAGGCTCTTTCATTAAGACTCAGTTTTACGGATCGAATAAATGGAATGTTAACCTGGTTTTGGATAATACCAATAATATGTTAAAAGTTGCCTTTATTGAAGATGACGGAATACCTGCTCTATTGCCAGGCGACAATATAAGGTGCAGATTTGCAGTTGATACTTATGATGTAAACATGCTTTGCACCATAGATAGGATGAAGTGCGACTTCCTGCCGACAAAATCACTTAGAATATTGAAAGCAGATATATGGAAAAATAAAAGAGCATCATCAAGGCATAATGCCGGGTTTTTATGCAGGGGAGAATCAGAACTTAACGAGAAATTTTCAGGCTACTTTATTAATCTTAGTGAGTCTGGTACTGGATTGATATGCAGAGAAAACCTTAGGGTTGGAAGTAGTGTTAAAATATCTATTTTTGTTAGCGAGTCTAAAAGAATTGATTTCTATTCATACATAGTAAGGAGTAAAAGGCATCACGATCAGAAGTTCGAATATGGTACAAGGTTTAGCAATATGACGCCTCAGCTATGTGAAATTATTGATAATTTTATTAATAATGAAAAAAATAAGGAAATTATAACCTATCAGGATTTGTGTAAGAAGTATAACATTACCCCTCTTGATTTTATATAAATTCATTTACAAAAGATTCAGGGAATGCTCACATCACTTGTATGCATCCCCTGAATACATTTTTTAAAATAGCTTTATTAAGCCTTAACTTCTGTAGTCCAGCCTAAAGTATCTTCAAGATCTCCATTTTGAATATTGGTTATAGTTGTATAGATTTTTGAGGAAAGCTCACCTATCTTACCTTCATTTATAGTTATTTTATTATCATTCCAATTCAATTCACCTATCGGAGAAATAACTGCAGCTGTTCCGGTACCGAAAGCTTCATCAAGAGTACCGTTGGCATGTGCATCATAAATTTCTTGAATAGTAATTTTTCTCTCAGTTACTTTAACGCCCCATGACTTGAGGAGTTCCATCGTTGAGTCTCTTGTTATACCTGCTAAAATACTTCCTTCCAATGCAGGAGTGATAACTTCCCCATTAATTTTGAAGAAGACATTCATTGTACCAACTTCTTCAATATACTTTTTTTCAACTCCATCCAGCCATAAAACCTGAGTATATCCCTTCTTTTTTGCTTCCATTTGTGCCTTAAGGCTTGAAGCATAGTTTCCAGGAGTTTTGGCATAGCCGATTCCGCCTTTTACAGCTCTTACATAGTTACTTTCTACGTATATTTTTACAGGATTGATTCCTTCGGGATAATAAGCACCTACAGGGGATAAGATTACAATATACTTGTATGTCTTGGAAGGTCTTACGCCGAGGAAAGGATCTGTGGAAATAATAAATGGTCTTATATAGAGTGATGTACCATCTTCTGTAGGTATCCAGTCCTTTTCAATATTAATGAGCTCCTTAAGGGCTTCTATACAAAAATCAACATCTATTGGAGGGATACATAATCTGTCATTGGATATGTTAACCCTTTCCATGTTTTTATGAGGTCTGAAAAGCAATATCCGTCCATCCTTAGCTCTATAAGCCTTTAAACCTTCAAAAATTGCTTGGCCATAGTGAAGAACCATGGTTGCCGGATCCATTTCCAAAGGTGCATAGGGAACAATTCTAGGATCATGCCATCCTTTTCCTTCTGTGTAATCCATTATAAACATATGATCAGTAAAATAGTTGCCGAACCCAAGATTGCTTTGGTCGGGTTTAGTTTTTGGAGAATTTGTTTTTTCAATTTTAATTTGACCTATCATAAATATGACTCCCTTTCAGATTACTTTAGTTAACTAAAATACATTGTAATTTATTTCTAACCTTACATTTGGCAATGCAAAATAGGTCATATTATTGTACCCTGCCAAATGCAAGATTAGCATCTAACAATATAGAAAACTTGTCCAAACTCATAAATTATTATGACACTTTTTATTTGAAAAATCCAGACTTTTTAATCATATTATTTATATTATTGTTTAATATGCTAAAAATATTGATATCATTATGTTTGTTTGTTATTATTTAGTAAAGTTATAAAGTTAATCTTAAATTTCGGAGGAATAAAATGCTGGAAAAATTCTTTCCTGATGTAATAGTAGACAAGGTACAGGATATAAATTTGGACGATTTGAGGAAAAAAGGAATAAAAGGGCTTGTATTAGATATTGATAATACACTGGTTGCACAGTTTACAATGAATGCGAGTGAAGATATAAAAGAGTGGATTCAAAGGGTTAAGGATATGGGATTTCTTCCATGTATCATTTCTAATGCTTCAAAAAAAAGGGTGGCAGCATTTAATACTGGGCTTGATATACCCGCTATTCATAGAGCTTATAAACCTTCACCAAATTCATATTTAAGGGCGGCAACGCTTTTAGGGATAAAATGCAGCGAGATTGCTGCAGTAGGTGATCAGATATTTACTGATATCTATGGAGGTAACAGGATTAATATGTATACTATACTTGTTAAGCCAATAGATAAGAAAGAAATACTGTTTGTAAAACTCAAAAGGCATGTAGAAAGGTTTGTTCTTTTTAGACACAGCAAGGCGGCTTATAATAAAAACAGCAAACTTAAAAGGACCAGATGGAAGGAAAAAAGTGCTGTAAGACATTCTTCTTCAAATTCGAGTAAGGGTGGAAATTCTTAATATGTAACGAATTATGATATTGTTTGTGATAACAGGAATTTTTAATTATTCCTTATGTTAGTGTACAGATGTATAAACGGGGGGATTAATGTGGAATTATCAATAAATGCACGTACTAAAATTATAGGTATTATAGGAGATCCAATAGAACATTCAAAATCTCCCATATTACATAATTATATAAGTGCCTCTAAAAATATAAATGCAGTGTATGTGCCATTTAGGGTCCATACGGATAATCTGCTTGATGCAGTAAGAGGTCTTAGAGGACTTAATGTTGTTGGATTTAATGTTACTGTTCCCCATAAGAATAAAGTAATGGAGTATTTAGACTGTATTTCAGAAGAAGCCAGGCTGATTGGAGCCGTTAACACAGTTAAAAATATAGACGGTAAATTATGGGGATACAATACCGACGGAGATGGATTTTTACGGTCTTTTAAAGAAGAAACGGGACATTCATTTAAAGGTGAAAGAGTTGTTATTATCGGTGCAGGGGGTGCAGCAAGGGCTGTAGCGGTCAAAGTTGCTCTAGAAGGTGCAAGTGAGGTGGTAATCCTTAACAGAAGTGTAGATAAGGCAAAAGAACTGTCAGATTATATTAATAACAATATATCATGCTGTTCTTCATTTGCAGGTATGGAGCATAGTGACGTTAAAAATGCTGTTATGAACTGCCGTATAGTTATTAACACTACATCGGTAGGAATGTACCCCGAGATTGATAAAAGCCCTATTGAGTCTTATAGCCTTTTAAATGATAAGCATATTGTTTATGATATAATATATAATCCTGTAAAAACAGAACTTTTGAAAGCTGCCGGGGAGAAAGGAAGCATTGCAGTTAATGGAATGGGAATGTTATTCTACCAAGGTATATATGCATATGAAAAGTGGATGGACATTGAATTCTTAGAAAACGAGATTGAACAATTCTATATGAGGTTTAAGGAAACAGTTATGGCGATTTAATGCTAATCTAATCTATATGAGGTTCAAGGAAGCAGTTATGGCTATCTGATGCCAAACTGCTTTTCATACATAAAATGCACAATTGATCAGTTGATTATTGGTTATTGCCTGATCTTACATTCGGCAGAGTAACCTCAAGATTATTGAGTGATTTTTTTCTTATGTTTTTTCTATAATAATCCGATAAAAATAAAGTGAAATATTTATATTCTTTTAGTGTAATTCTGAAGTTTTTTATCTAGGAAATTATGGTGTATTCTGTATCATAATTTATCATGACGGCCATCAAGGCTGACAAAATCACTTCGTGATTTTTATTGCCCATGGGAATATGCTTTTATTGGAGGGCTTTATGAACAAGCAAAACAGAAAAAGGCTGGGAGATTTGCTTTTAGAGGTTGGACTGATTTCAAAAGAACAATTGGATAAAGCATTGGAAATCCAGAAGCAGACGGGAGAGAAGCTGGGCCAGGTCCTTTTGAATCAAAATTTTGTTACTCAGCAGGATATAATCCAGGTTTTGGAGTTTCAGCTTGGAATTCCTCATGTTGATCTTGAAAAGTATAATATTGACTCATCAGCTTGTTTGCTTATTTCTGAAAACCTTGCCAAAAGGTACGGCCTAATACCCATACAGAAAACCAATGGTGTTCTGACTGTTGCAATGAGCGACCCTTTAAATGTTTTTGCCATTGATGACATAAAAATTTTTTCTGGCATGGATGTTCAGCCTGTTATAGCAACACTTAAAGATATAAATAATGCGATAGATAAATATTATTCCGCTCAGAAGGCCATGCAGGCAGTGGAAGAATTCAAAAAAGAGCATGGGACAGTTAAAATTGGGAATGAATCGGATGAGCAAGCATCAGATGAAATAAACAATTCGCCTGCTGTAAAATTATTAAATTCCATTATTGAACAGGCTATAAATAATAATGCCAGTGACATACATATCGAGCCCTTTGAAAGATACATAAAGATAAGGTTCAGGATTGACGGACAGCTTATGGAAGCTATGCGGCCGGAAATTGAGATTATGCCTTCTGTAGTTACACGTATGAAAATCATTTCAGGATTAAATATTGCAGAGAAAAGGTTGCCTCAGGACGGTAGATTTCAGTTATGGTCAATGGCGATGAATATGATTTAAGGGTTTCAATACTGCCAACAGTTTATGGCGAAAAAATTGTTATAAGGGTAGCTAACAAAAAAGCCTTTGTTGTAACAAAAGAAGCTTTGGGATTTAGCAGGGAAGATCTTTTTAAGTTTGAAAGTATTTTGAAAAATCCTCATGGTATCATATTGGTTGCAGGACCTACCGGAAGCGGGAAAACTACAACCCTATACAGTGCCATAAGTGCAATTAACAAACCAAACCTCAATATTGTAACGGTTGAGGACCCTGTGGAATGCCTAATAGATGGGGTCAACCACGTTCAGGTCAATGCCAAGGCAGGATTTACCTTTGCAGTCGGCTTAAGGTCAATATTGAGGCAGGATCCAAATATTATAATGATAGGTGAAATAAGAGATTCTGAGACTGCTGAAATAGCTGTCAGAGCAGCTATAACAGGTCATCTTGTATTAAGTACAATTCATACAAACGATGCACCAGGAACTGTATTAAGGCTTATAGATATGGGAATTGAGCCATTCATGGTTGCTTCATCCGTTGTAGGGGTTATTGCACAACGTCTTGTTAAAAAGATATGTCCTAATTGTTCATATAGCTACAGAGCAAATGATGAGGACCTGGAAGCACTTGGAATTAAGACGTCAGAGGAAGTACTGCTTTATGAGGGAAGAGGATGTACTGTATGCAATAAAACTGGGTATAAGGGCAGAATCGGAGTATATGAAATAATGGTCCTTAATAAAATTCATAGAGAGCTTATAAATAAAGGGTGTTCTGAAGATGCACTGCGAACCGAACTGATTAAATCAGGTATGGTAACTTTGAGGGAAAATGTAAGGAGGTATGTTTTGGAGGGTTCTACTACATTAAGTGAAATGATAAGGATTTCACATACAAACGACTAAAATATGAGTATAATCTTGAGTTTATTCTAACTAAACTTAGGGATTAACTATATTATAAGGAATGACTATATTAAGGAGGTCACTTATGGAATTTGATGAGTTATTGTATAAAGCAATTGAACAAGGAGCATCGGATATTCATATTACAGTAGGAATACCGCCGACAATAAGAAAAAACGGACGCTTGGTAAGGTTGGGTGATATTCCTGTCAGCGCTGATGATACGGAGTATTATACCAAGAAGATGTTAAACGGAGATAAACTCAGTGAATTTGAGAAGAAGGGGGAAATAGACCTGTCATATTCACTACAGAGTGTTGGTCGATTCAGGGTTAACATATTCAGGCAAAGAGGCACTTGTTGTATTGCAATAAGGCCTGTTAATATAACTATACCGACATTTGAACAATTGGGTTTGCCTGATGTGATAAAGGAATTTTCAAAAAAAACAAAAGGTTTAGTTTTGGTTACCGCCCGACAGGAAGTGGTAAATCAACTACTTTGGCGGCAATTATAAATAAAATAAACGAAGAAAGAGATTGCCATATACTGACACTTGAGGATCCTATCGAATATCTACATAAGCACAAGACGTCTATTGTCAATCAGAGAGAGATAGGTCACGATTCAAATTCATATGCAAATGCCTTAAGAGCTGCTTTAAGAGAAGATCCTGATGTTATATTGGTAGGAGAGATGAGGGACATGGAGACTATATCCATAGCCATAACTGCGGCTGAAACAGGTCACCTTGTATTTTCTACTTTGCACACAATTGGAGCAGCGAACACAATTGATAGAATTATAGATGTTTTTCCGCCTTATCAGCAACAGCAGATAAAGGTACAGCTTTCTACAATTCTTCAGGGGGTTATTTCACAGCAGTTGTTAGCCAGAAGGGATAAGCATGGAAGGGCGGCAGCACTTGAAATAATGATTCCAAACCCTGCTATAAGGAATCTTATTAGAGAGGGGAAAACCCATCAGATTAATTCTATTATACAAACTGGTGCAAAATTTGGCATGCAGACTATGGATAACAGTCTTTTAAATTTATATAGAAGAAATATTATAAGTTATGAAGATGCAATGGTATATGCGGCTGATCAGGAAAACATAATGAGACTGGCAAGTATCTAGATAGAAAAATTAATCACATAAGAAATATGTTGAAAGATAAAGTAAAATATGATAAAATATAAATGAAGAAGCGGCTAGTTTCTTCCATTTCTAAAAGCTAACTTTTCAAATCCAAAAACATTACCTTAGTTGTTTTATGAAGTATGGTCTTAAGAATATTGAAGTCGTAATTTTTCAGTTATTATTAATCTTCTTGAAATGCCCGACTAACATTTTTTGATGATGTACCATGTGTAAAATTTATATTGTTTTATTTCATACATAAAAATATAATATATATGTTATAAGCAGGGAGGGAAAAAATTGGCTTCGTTTGCTTATACAGCCAAAACATCGGCAGGAGCCATTGTAACAGGCAAATTTGATGCAAATGATGTTGATAATGTGGTATCTTTTTTGAGAAATAAAGGCCTGTTCCCAATGGATATAAAAGAAGTAACGGCAGTCAGAAAGGGAATAACTTCAAAATCTAGAAAAAGGATTTCCTCCAACGATTTGGCCATTTTTTGCAGGCAGTTTTATACAATGGTTAATGCTGGGGTTTCGGTAATCGGATGTTTGGATCTTTTAAGAAAGCAAACAGAAAATACCAAGCTGGCAGAACTCATAAATGAAGTTTATGATGATGTTCAAAAAGGTAATTCATTATCTGAAGCGTTAAGTTTACACTCTAATACATTGCCGGTAATTCTTATCAGCATGATTGAAGTTGGAGAGGTAAGCGGTACCTTGGACATGGTTCTTGACAAGCTGGCAGCACACTTTATAAAAGAAAACAGGATCAGACAGAAAATCAAGACGGCTATGATGTATCCTATGATTATCGGTTTTATTGCAGTAGCGGTTGTAATTTTCATGCTGGCATTTGTAGTTCCAAAGTTTATGAGCATGTTTTCTTCTATGGGTACAGGACTTCCTTTACCTACAAAAATATTACTTGGCATAAGCCATACAATATCGAATATATGGTTTTTAATAGGTGCAGCATCATTTATTTCAGTAGCTTATTATTTATTCTCAAAGTTTAAAAGGACGGTAAAAGGGAGGTTGATAATTACAGGCATAATTCTCAAGATACCAAAGGTTGGAAAAAACTATAGAAAGATACTTGCATCAAGGTTCTCGAGGGCATTGAGCCTCCTGCTTGAAACAGGCGTTCCTTTGATACAGGCACTTGAAGTAGTTGAGAAGGTAGTAAATAATCAGGTGGTATCTGATGGATTGGTGAAAGTTAAAGAAGAGATAAAAAGAGGATCAAGCCTGGCAAGTCCACTTGAAGGTATTGGAATATTTCCGGTAATGGTAACTCAGATGATAAGCATCGGTGAAGAAGCCGGTTCTTTGGATGAAATAATAGGAAAAGTTGCAGATTTCTATGATGAAGAGTTGGATACATCCATAAGCCAGTTAATTTCCTTGATAGAACCAGTTATGATACTGGTACTTGCGTTAATAGTGGGGTTTATTGTAATCGCAATGATCATGCCTGTTTTCGGTATGTATAAAAATATGGGATAGGCATGTTTAACTAAACTGCATGAAAAGTATTAATAATTCAAGGAGGATGTTAAGATGATTAAAAAGTTCATTAAAAACAGAAAAGGCTTCACATTAACGGAATTGATAGTTGTAGTGGCTATTTTGGGCGTATTGGCAGCGGTTGTTACTCCTTCAGTAATGGGTTATCTGTCAGATGCAAAGGACAATGCTGATAAAGCTAATCTGGCAACTATTGATAGCTGCGTAAAAAGGCTTGCTGCTAAAGGAACAATAAGTTTAACTTCTGATTGGACTAATGCTACAGTACAATCAAATATTAGAGCAGCAGTAGCCAAGGAAATTAATCCTATCCCCAGTACTTCCAGTGAGACAAATACAAAATGGGCGATAAATAAAGATGCAGTTAGTGGAACTACTATATGGGTAACTCAGGAAGCAACAGCTGCTGCAGGCAGCAATGTAAGAATAATATTAAATCCGGGTGCAGCACCATCTCCAACTACATAATACTATTTATAAATTTAAACAATAATTAGACTTAATAGAGAGGACGTATGACAAAATTATGACAGTTTATTATTACATTCTTGTTTTTACTTACGGTTTAATTATAGGCTCATTCCTAAATGTTTGCATATGTAGAATGCCTTTAGGTGAGTCTGTTGTAAAACCACCGTCACATTGCCCCAATTGCGGTACAAGGTTGACAGTGCTCGACCTTGTACCCCTGTTTAGCTATTTGTTTCTAAGGGGAAAGTGCAGATACTGTAAAGCAAAAATTTCCATTAAGTATCCCCTGATGGAAGTGCTGACAGCACTAATTTATTTGCCATTGTTTTATAAGTATGGTCAGAACGGGCAGTACATAGAATTCTTTGCAGCGGCTTATCTGGTGTCCATACTTATTGTTGTATTCTTTGTAGATTTAAAGCACAGAAAAATTCCCAACAGCCTTGTAATCTCAGGATTGGTTGGAAGTATAGCACTCATAGCGTATAATTTCTTTAAACCCCTGGATATTTATGGCGATGGAAACTGGTGGAATCCTATTTTGGGGATAATTATGGCATCGGGTTTCCTATTGATAGTGTCATTAATAAGTATGGGCTTGTCAAAGAAGGAAGCATTTGGATTTGGTGATATAAAACTACTTGCTGTTATAGGCGGTTATGTTGGATGGAAAATGGGTCTTATTGTCCTTTGTGCATCCCTAGTTATAAGTGCCGTGGCAGTTTTGTCTACTGCAGTACTGAAAAAAGATAATAATAAAGGTAATATACCTTTTGGAAGCTTTATAGCTATTGCAACTTATATTACATTCCTGTTTGGAGGGGAAATTATTAAGCTCTTTTAATATTACAACAAAAGGTTGTGTGAGATTATGTTAAAAAAGACCTTTCTTGCAGTAGATATAGGTAATACGAATGTAAAAGCGGTATGGGGCTATTATAATAAGCAAACAATTTGTATTCTTGAGTATGACATTATCAAGGCACCGGAAAATGTCATTAAAGATGGAAAAATAACAGATGTGGAAATGATGGCTACAACGCTTAAAGACATAATCAAAAAGAACAGAATTAAGGTTAACAAATTGATTATGAACATTTCAGGTACAGGAGTTATTACAAGAGAGGTACAACTGCCAAGGTCAACGGATGAGGAGCTCGAAAACATACTCAAATATGATGCTCAGCAGTATTTCCCGGTTGACCTTGAGAATTATGTTATGGATTTTCGTGTTCTTGATGATGCTCCTATAGGCAGTGATAATATGTGCAGAGTTTTACTGGTTGCTGTTCCTATAAAGCAGGCAGATGAATATATGAAGATAGCCGAGAGGCTGAAGTTGGATATGGAAGCTATTGATATACCTGCAAATTCAATAACCAAGCTGCTTTTTGGAATTGGCAGTACAAAAAGTGCCTGTTCCAATATATCAGCTAAAGAAGAATTTGTAGTATTAGATATCGGATCGGATACAACTGGGGTATATATATTTCAAAATTCAAAGCTTATGTTTAATAGGATTTTACTCATAGGCAGTGGAGAAATTGACAGATATATTTCAAATAGCATGGAAATTGATTACTTAGATGCACAAAAGATTAAACTTGACCGGGGCAGGGTTTTTAATGAAGAAGAAGAGGCTAATGAAACTATTGAAAACATAAATCTATGCAATTATATAAGGCCTGCTGTTGACAACCTTATTCTTGATATAAACAGGCTTGTTGAATTTTATGTGTCAAGGTCATCATTTGGAGGAATAAAAAAGATGTATATATGTGGCGGAGGTAGTCAGCTTCAAGGCCTTGGCAAGTACATAGGAAATTACTTTAATATTCCTGTTGATTATTTACATAAATTTTTAAATATAGAGTATAAGGGCAAAAAAGGCATGGACAAGTTTACTGCTGATTTTGTTTATATGATAAATGCTACCGGAACCCTAATCAGGGAATAACATGCTGCCTTCAAAGGGTGATGATATATGCTTCGTGGGAGAAAAGGTACATCATTGGTTGAATTGCTCATTTCCATAGCGATACTGGGAGTTATAATGGTACCGATATCAACGGTTCTATATCAAGGTTTCAAAAATTACTATGTTGAAAGCGACATGCTTATTGCGACACAAAGGGCCAGGGAAGCTATGGATAAGCTTATTGAGGATATAAGGATGAATGACAGCTCAAATATAAGTATTGAAGACAGCGGTAAAATTCTTAACATTGTTAAAGATGATCCCATTAAGGAAGATCTTATATACAAATTGGAGACTATTGGTGGGAGCAATGTATTGTTAAGAAACACCCAAAATGTATTTAAACCCGAGGAAAACATTAGTATACTGGAGTTTAAAGCACAAATTCAGGAGAAGACAGCAGATTATGACAGTCAAATTATAAAAGTAATACTTAGTATTATAGTAGGCAAAAGTGACCCTGTTACGCTGGAAGGTAGCTATCGAAGAAAGACTGGATAAAAAGGTGGGGAGAGGGTTGAAAGATCTAAATCTTATTCCGAAAAGCTATTATCAAAATAAAAAAAAGAAAGAAAAGAAGAAGCTGATATTCCTTTCTGTATTTTTATTGAGTTTTGTGGTTATTGTATCTGTAGCATATCCTGTGTATACCAAGATGAGGCTCAATGCCCAGCTAAATGACCTCAAAAAGAAGGTAGAAGATACTGCACGCTACAAGATAAATCAGGACAAATTGGCAGAGGCCAATTTGAAGTTCTTCAATCTTAAAACGGAATCGGAAAAACTTTCAAAATATTCATTCAGCAGCATAAATGTTATTGAGAGAATAGCACAATTTATGCCAAAGAAGCTTTTTATAACTGATTTTAGCATTGGAAATAGAAACGATGGCAACGTGAATATTGCCCTAAAAGGAAACTGTGCTTCTGAAGAGGATATAGTAACCTTTTTATACAGCTTAAGAAAAGACAAATTCTTTGATAATATTTATATCTCTACAATTCAGAAGATTGGGGAAACATCAAATAGCACACCAAGTACGCCTGCACCCATGTCTACGCCGGTTAAAAATAAAAAGATTACTGCCAACAGCAAGGCAAAAAACATCGCAATACCTGCGACTCAAAATGCTTTAAGTGCTCAGGTTGTTGAGACAACGGTAAGCTATAGCTTTGATATGAGTTTGAATTATACAGTAAGATAAGATTTTTTATGTCAATGCTGCAAAATTGCAAGTAGTTTAATTATGTCTAATAGAAATAGGAAGTGATTAAATGAATTTTACGGCTAAAGATAAAAAAACATTGACTATCGTAGGAATTTTTTTAGTGCTGTTTTTTTCATGGAAATTCTTCTTTAGTCCTCAGCTAAATTCCATTTCTGCTCTCAAAAAGGAAATTAAAGAGAAAAAGGACATATATTCAACTAATATGATTTATAAGGACAAGAGTAATAACTTAGAAAGTGAGCTGAAATTTTTAAACCAGAGGTTGCAGGATATTAAAGTCAAATATCCTCCTGATTTGAATTATGATGAAATTTTTATGATTATAAAAAAACTTGCTTCTTCATCAGGGGTAAGTATCAGCAACATAAAGTTTGACGTAAAGTCTGGGAGTTCAGATGTAAAATCACCACAGGAACAAGTCCCAGCAGATCCAAGCCAAGTAAATACAGGCCAAGAAAATAAAGGCGAAGCAAATTCGAGCAGTAGTATAACTGCAGCTGTTGGGCAGCCAATAGAAAACAATACCTTGGATTCCGATGGGAGAAAAATACAGCAATTTATAAATGAATTTGGCATGCCGGTTTCTGGAGGTTCGGATAGCAAAGCACCATTTAATAATGGAGAAGGCTATAAAATTGGATTAATGCTGGCCGGGAAAGGAAAAATGAATCAAATTCAAGGCTTTTTAAAAGGCGTTGAAGATATGAAGAACAAAACATTATATAACCAAATTCAAATTAACAAGGGTACCGATGAGAATCTTATTTTTAACCTAAGCCTAAGTTTTCTGGGTATTTATAACAATACAGGTGGAAGTAAAATTATTGAAGATAAGGATTTGCCTGTTGCGGAGAAGGAAGTCAGGCAAGATATTTTTAACCCTTACGAGGGGTATGTGGGACAGAATATTAGCACTGAAAGCACGATTAATAAGGAAAATACAACAAATATTACTATAGATGAGATTAAGAAGTATGATTTTACCATGAGGGTAATGCCATATGGTGATAATATGGCACCTCCAACTGTTTCGTTGACTGCGAAGAAAGCGGTACTGACAGGTGTAATCAAAAACATGCCTGTCGTATATGGAGATAGCAGCAATGAAGTTAATGTAGAGCTTTATGTTGAAGAGCTGAAGGGAAAGTATTATTTCAAGTTTAAAACCAGTCAGGAGGCTTTTCCGGATCCACAATATATTGGTACTCATGAATTTCTTTCTGAGGGTAACGGACTAACATTTCTGGTTGACTCTACTCCGAGGAAGTATCTAGGTGATAAGTCTTCAGCAGTTATAAAGATAATTAATAAGACAAAGAAAAATGTAAAGGTCGATGTTATTAATGAAGATAAAAACAACCCAAGGGTGAAGTTTGAAAACCTTCAGCCTAATATATCGGTATCATATAGATAGATGGGGGGATAGCAGTGAAAATCCCATTTAAGAGATTGTTTTCATTAAGTCATGGAAGATCAAAAGGAGTGACTCTTCCTGAAGTGCTTGTTGCAGTGAGCATTTTTTCTGTTATCGTTGTTCCTTTTCTTGGCACTTTTTTGTCTGCCAGCAATAACAATGTGGTATCAAAAGATATATTATATTCTTCGATTATTTCACAAAAAGCAATGGATGATATTAAGGCAAGACCTCTACTGCTTACTGATAAGGCTGGTAAACCTGCGGAGCTTTACGAAAGTGAAGGTCTATATAAGGTTTATTATAAAATAGATGGTATTAAGACGGATGAACTTCCTGAAGGAACCAATGAATTTGACTTTGATCTATATAGTAAAAATATATGTCAGGAATTTGTGGTAGAGGGCTCAACGGTAAAGCTAAATGGTTTTTCATACAGCCTTGTAAATGGTGGAGTGCCGGAGAAATATCAACTTTATATAAGTAAAAGTTCAGATGGATATAATTATATATTTAAAAAGGGCGGCATTTTTCAAAATGATGGCCTGATTACCCCTGATACAGAAATTAATGAAAAGATTAGCTTCATTGGAGGGGGTACTGATAAATTTGAACTCCATGTAACCGTAGATGATACTGTCGATAAAAACGTGAATTTTTATATAGTTGATGATGATAACAGTAGGTTAATCCTTGTTAATGACGGAAATAAAAGCTTTAACCGTTATATGTATGCAGTAAGCGATCAGGTTAATTATTCCGATTCGTTGTATAAAATAGAGGTTACAGTTTATAAAGGCCCGGATGTTATAAACAGGCTTATTTCATATGTAAACAAGTAAAAGCGATTTTGTTATCAGGCCTATGTATTTTAATGAGGTATTGTATGGATTTTAAATTACGCTTTTTTATAAAAGAAAGTAAAAATAAGGGTTCCGCATTGGTGCTTGTATTGCTTATGCTCGTGGTAATGTCACTGCTTGGGGTATCTTTAGTGATGTTGACAACCAGCGGACTTCAGATGAGCGTGTTTCACAGCGATTTAAACAAGGCATTTTATACTGCAGAATCTGCTGTTGAGCAGGTGGCAAGTGTATTGAATGAAAAAGTTGCATTATTGCAGGAGCAGGCAAGAGCAGTGGCATCGTCGCACTTACAGGAATTGATGGAAAAAGAGCCTGAAAGGTTCAGGTCTATTGATGGTAATATTATAAAGTCTGTTACTGAGAATGAATTCAGAGTTAAATATTTAGAGGCTTTTTATGATGGTCTTAATACCGAGTTTGGAAGCATTGACAGTGAATACAAGAAAACTCTTTTAGGTAGCGGAGTTACTGATTCATTAGGCAATGTTTACAAGGATTTAGGCCTTGATCAGGGTACCATGTATTTAGAATCGGCGGAGTATAACAACATTTCCTATAATTTAAAAGTTATTACCAAAGGTGTATTTAATGACTACAAAAAGAGGCTTGAGGTTACATTTGAATTGCTTCCGGATTCAACCTCCATACCTTATCAGGGAATTGGAAAGGTATCCGTAAATAAGGTCAGAGAAATACCAGGGATATTTGATAAGGAACTTGTAGCTGAAAAAAATATATTTGCTGTTTCAGGAGAGATCATGGTAAAAGGAGATGTTCTATGTTTTGGCACCGTACCGGTTGATTCAGGGGGAGAAGAGGATCAGACTGCGGACATTAATCGGTATGGAGGAATAATTGCCGGTATGAGTACTGATGTAACTCAGTATAGTAATGAGTTTGGTTTCGATCTGGCAAAGACCGGATCTGTTTCAAAAGGTAAAATACAAATAAACGGTAATGCTGCAACTATGGGGTATATTCATTCCATATATGGTGATGGCGTTACACAATCATCTGATATAACAATTAATGGTGAGACTTATGCAAGGTCAATAAGATTGGATGAGAAATCAAACTATTCTAAAATAAATTTAAATGGAAATGTATATGTTACAGATAATCTCCAAATTGATTCAAATGAATCGGAGGTCAATGTTTCAGGCGAGTATTACGGTTTTGTTGATGCAGCGTATATGATAAATGGTAAGGAAGGGGCATCATTAGAAGATAATTCAAAATATAAGCGATCAAGCAGTATAACCGTTAACGGAGATTCAATTTTAAATATTAAAAATAAATTGTTCTTGGGAGGGAGCACTTTTATAAAAAATGCAGACGGTGACCCTTTCATGACTGGGATTTCAGCATTAAAATCAGGAAGGAGATTTATGAATGCCTTTATGGAAAATGATGAAGAAACCGGTGAACCCAATCCATTATATTGGTATGAGAGCAAAACATACACTACCGAGACGCCATATTTTTCCTTATATAATGTTGGAGGAACGCCTGTACAGCTTATGGCAGGAAGAAATAAAAACGGGGTATTAACTCCATTTCCATCCATTACAACCAGGGGTATGCATTTTAAGCGTTTATGGGATAACCTGTGGAATAATCCTGATGATATCCGCTCCAGCTATTTAGATACTGAAAATATTAGCATAATGGAAAGCGGAATAGATGGAAATAGGATAATAGGGTATTCAAATGGTGCTATTGTGGCAAACGGACATGTTTATGGAGTTGATGATTTTTCTGGAAATTACGATTCTACCATGTTTCATAACATTCAGGTTGGTTGTATAGAAAAATATCATGATGCAATAAAGGATTTTTTGACAGGAGAATTGTCTGGGACTGCTCCAAAACTGGATTACGCCAGGCCAACCAAAACTCTTGATACCTATAAGGGTGATGTCAGCAAGTATACAGGTCCTAATAAAATAGTTGTTAATGAGCCGTACATCATAAAAGATACATATGATAATGATATAGGGATGTTCTATTATGGCATAGGTGATACTGAGATAACTCCAAACGGCTCAAACTGTATCATTGGAGGAAAAGAAACCATTCCAGAGGGAATAATATATGTGGAAGGAAACATTTACATAAAAAGCGACTTCAAATTCGATGGGGTAATATTGGCAACCGGGAATATAATTTTTCTAGGCAACTCGGAAATAAATGAGAATAAGCCTCTTATTGATGATCTTTTTAGGAATGACATAAACCTCAAAGGATTTTTTAACCTTCTTGAGTATGAGATTCCAAATGAAACAATACGCAGCCAGAGGGTGGATAAGCGAAATATATCTGTTTCAGAATGGAAAGAGGTTAAGCCATGATTGAAATATTACTTCCCGTTTTGAGCGTGTGTTCACGAATTAAGTTAACACGAAAGCGAAATTATACGGGAAGTTATATTTTCAACATGGTTAAGCCATGATTGAAATATTACTAAGGCATTCTACTAAAACAAGTGATTTACTGTATTTGCAGTAATATCACTTGTTTTTATTATGGAGATAATTACATTCTGGCAAATCTTCCCTTTATTTTTTCCCTTTTCAAGTATATAATAACTTTATAATTCTATGAGGTATTTTAATATAAGGAGATTAATGATGATCAGATTTGGACCGTCAGGCAATTCCCAAAGCTTTTATGATGCAGGCTATAAGTCATCGTTGCAAATGCCGGGATGGCTCAGGCAAAAGGGATTAAGTGCCTATGAGTACCAATGCAGCAAAGGTGTCAAGATTGGAAATGAAATGGCAGTTAAGCTTGGTGAAGAAGCATTGAAGCATGATATTTTTTTAAGTATTCATGCACCTTATTATATAAATTTGGCAAGCCAGGAGGAAGATAAGCAGGATAACTCAATCAGGTATATAATTGAAACACTGGAAGCTGCAAGATGGATGAATGCTTCAAGAATAGTAGTTCATACAGGGTCTTGCAGCAAAATTGATAGGCAGTTGGCACTTGATACGGCAATAGAAAATCTCAAGAGGGCAATATGTGAGGCTGATGCTTTAGGATTGGGTCATATAACCATTTGTCCTGAAGTTCTTGGAAAAGTCAACCAGCTGGGAGATCTGGATGAAATATTAAAAATGTGTAGTATCGATGAAAGGCTTATACCAACTGTTGATTTTGGACATATTCATGCCAGGGGTTTAGGTGCTTTAAATACCAAATTAGATTTTCAAAATGTATTAGATAGAATTGAGAATGAAATTGGCAATGAAAGAATGAGAAAAATACATATACATTTTAGCAGGATAGAATATACTAAGGGAGGGGAGAAAAGGCACTGGTCTTTGGATGATGTTCAATATGGACCGGAGTTTCATCCACTTGCTCAGTTGATGTATGAAAGAGATATGGAACCAGTTATTATATGTGAATCAAGAGAAAAGATGGCTGAAGATGCCATAAAGCTTCAAGAAATATATATGGCAGAGGCAAGGGAGGTTTAATACATGAAGAAAGTACTGATTGTGAACGGTCCTAATTTAAACATGCTGGGAATTAGGGAAAAGTCGGTATATGGGGCGGAGACACTTCAAGATATAGCACAGAAGGTAAGTGATGAAGCAAAAATATTAGGTATGGATTTTGACTTTATTCAGTCAAACCACGAGGGAGAGATCATAGACAAGATACATGATGCAAGGGGGAAATATGATACAATAATCATAAACCCCGGAGCATACACACATTACAGTTATGCAATAAGGGATGCTGTTAAAGCAGTTGAAATACCTACAATTGAAATACATCTTTCAAATATACATGGTCGCGAAGAATTCAGAAGCAAATCGGTAATTGCACCGGTATGCGTAGGCCAGATATGCGGTTTTGGAAGTAAAAGCTACATACTTGCAATGCATGCGGCAAAGATGCAAGATTAATACTGATTTTTATTATATAAAAATCAATTAATCTTTACATTTGTCTATCGCAAATATAAGATTAATACTGATTTTTATTGGAAAGGGTCGAGTTCTGGATGGATAATTCATCAAGTATTATTGAAAATAGATTAAAGAGGCTTAGAGAAAAGCTTAAATTAAAGGATATTGATGCAGTTCTCATTAACAAAAGGGAAAACTATTTTTACTTATCCGGCTTTACCGGATCCTCTGCCTACCTTTTGATATCGCAGGAAGATGCTTACCTCGTAACGGATTTCAGATATGTGGAGCAGTCAAGAAATCAAGCCTCCAAGTATGAGGTTATTGAATGTAATGGAAATAGCATAGATGCTTTAAATGAAATAATTAAGAAAATTGGTATAAAAAAGTTGGGTTTTGAGGAAAATTATCTTACTTACAAAATTTTTAGCGAGTATAAAAGCAGTCTTTTGGTAAGTGAACTTTTACCGTTTGGAAGGGTTATTGATGAGCTTAGGTTTGTAAAAGATGAGGTTGAGCTGGAAGTAATAAGAAAAGCTGTGAAAATAGGCGATGAAGCATTTGCTCATATAATCAAGGTTATTAAGCCGGGAATAAAGGAAATAGAAATTGCCGCTGAGATTGAATACCATATGAAAAAGCTTGGTGCATCAGGTCCATCCTTTGATACTATAGTGGCATCGGGAAAAAGAGCGGCAATGCCCCATGGCGTAGCATCGGAAAAAGTAATTGAGATGGGGGATATTGTTACTCTTGATTATGGTTGTATTTATAATAACTACTGCTCTGATATGACCAGGACTGTTTTTGTGGGAGAGCCGGATAAAGAGCTTTTAAAGATATACGAAATAGTAAAAAAAGCTCAATATGAAGCATCAACATCAGCGTATAGAGGACTAAAAGGTAAGGATATTGACAATATTGCCAGAAGTATAATAGCAGAAAGGGGTTATGGCCCCAATTTCGGCCATTCATTGGGTCATGGTGTAGGTATCGAAATTCATGAGGAGCCAAGGCTTTCCATAAGAGGAGAGGTAATTATGGAAAACGGCATGGTTGTCACAGTGGAGCCTGGAATATATGTTGAAGGTTTAGGCGGAGTGCGCATTGAGGACATTATAGTTATAAATGACCAAAAACCTGAGGTTTTAACTTCATCAACAAAGGAAATAATAATTTTGTAAATAAGAAAATTTTTCTTGAAATAAGTATGAATTTATTTTAATATTAACTATGTGAAATTCTTTATTTTTCTAGTGAATATTATTGGTAAATAATTCATAATTTTTGTGTTTGATAAGTATGTTCATATAGTTTATAAGGAATAACAAAATAATACTTGCGAATTAAGTATTGTAATCCTACAAATGGATTTGAAGACAAGACTTATATAAAATGTGGAGGGAATAATAAATGATAACAGCAGGAGATTTTAGAAACGGTGCGACCTTTGAGCTGGATGGGAATTTATTTCAGGTAGTTGAATTCCAGCATGTAAAACCTGGAAAAGGAGCAGCGTTTGTAAGGACAAGATTAAAAAACATAATAACCGGTGCGACTGTTGAAAGAACTTTTAATCCAACTGATAAAATGCCAAAGGCTCATATAGAAAGAAAGGACATGCAGTATCTATATAATGATGGTGATCTATACTATTTTATGGATATGGAAACTTTCGAGCAAATGCCATTAAATAAAAGTTCAATTGGTGATTTTCTCAAATTTGTTAAAGAAAATGAGATAGTTAAAATACTTTCCCATAAAGGAAATGTTTTCGGTATTGAACCTCCAACATTCGTTGAGTTGGAAATCATCGAAACTGAGCCGGGATTCAAGGGAGATACTGCTACAGGTGCTACAAAGCCTGCAACAGTTGAGACAGGTGCAGTTATAAAGGTTCCGCTTTTTGTTAATCAAGGTGATAGAATCAGGATTGATACAAGAACCGGTGAGTATATGGAAAGAGCTTAAGTGGAATAATAAAATAAAAATTTGAGGTGCTTTATATGAGCTATTTAAAAGAAAGGGTTGCTTATTTGAAAGGCCTTGCAGAAGGTCTCAACATAAGTGAATCATCTAGTGAAGGTAAGTTGTTAAAGGCTATGTTGGAAGTTATGGATGATATGGCAGTTTCCGTTGAAGAGTTGGAAGAATCCTTTGATGATATCTCTGAGCAGGTTGATGAGATGGATGAGGATTTGTCATATTTGTCAAAGGAATTATTTGATGATGAAGATTCATGCGATGGACATGTTCATGAAGTAGAATGCCCATATTGTAATGAGGTATTTGAATTGGATCCATGTGAATTGGATGAAGACAGTGATGAAATTGAATGCCCCAATTGCAATAAAAAGATTGAGATTAATTGGGACTGTGAATGTGACTGCGAAGACTGCAGCGATGAAGAGAAGAACTAAAATCTAATTTTATAAAAATTGAATAGTCTCTGATATAAAAAAAGATAATGATGCATTTTAATGTGCCATTATCTTTTTTTATATAGAAAATATTTTTTTGTCATATCATTGGACAAATATTAATATTTATAAGTAAGGCATGAATGAAAAATTACTTCCGCTTTTGAGCGGGTGTTGACGAGTTAAGTCAATACATGAGCGAAATTTATAGCGGAAGTTATTTTTTGATCATGACTAATTACTTAAAAAGCTGCACAAAGGAGGAATTCTATCTTGGTTACTGAAGATGAAGAAATTAATAAGAAAAAATCATTTTATAATGTGCTTAAGGAAGAAATATTTAATTATTTACCTTTGGAGCTTAGGAATCTCATTTTAAGTATTAGTCCTAAAGAATTAAGTACAATAGAAGAGATAAGGCTTAGGGCAGGTAAACCATTAATGCTGGAAAGCTGTAGCGGTGATTGGTTTGTTAATCAAAGCGGTGGACTTGAGAAGTATAGCACAAATGAGAGAGTGGTTTTCCAGCATGAAATTATAAAAGCACTTGAGTTAATAAGTCAGAATTCAATTTATGCTTTTTTAGAGGACATTAGAAATGGATATATAACCTTAAAAGGGGGACATAGGGTAGGTATATGCGGCAGGGCAGTTATTGAAGGGGGAACAGTAAAGAATATCAAGGATATATCCGCACTTAATATCAGAGTATCGAAGGAGGTAAGAGGGTGCTCTCAAAAGCTGATGAAATATATTATAAAAAATAAAAATGATATATACAGCACTCTCCTTGTATCTCCTCCACAATGCGGAAAAACCACAATGCTTCGTGATATAGCAAGAAACTTAAGTAATGGTATAAAGAGCATGGGGGTTCATGGCATTAAGGTTGGGATTGTAGATGAACGGTCTGAAATTGGTTCCTGTCATAAAGGCATCCCGCAGAATGATGTGGGGGTTAGGACAGATGTACTGGATGGGTGTCCTAAGGCTGTTGGAATGACCATGATGCTAAGGTCAATGTCTCCGAAAGTTATTATAACTGATGAGATTGGCAATAGTGGAGATATGGAGGCTGTAATGCAGGTTATAAATGCCGGCACAAGAATTATTGCTTCCGCCCATGGGTATAACATATCTGAATTAAAGACGAGGAAAGAGGTTCTAGGGTTAATAGAGCAAAGAGCCTTCGAAAGATATATAGTTCTTGATAATTCTGAGGGGCCTGGTACCTTAAAAGAGGTTATTGATGGTACTACAATGAAGGGAGTGCAGCAGAGTGCTTTTTAAAATTATTGGAAGCATACTGATATTGATTTCATCCAGTTTTTTAGGCTTTTACTTTTCAAAGGAATGCACAAGAAGACCAAGTGAGTTAAGGGAGCTGCAAAGATTACTTCAAATGTTTGAAAATGAAATAAGTTTTCTTTCCAGCACAGTAACAGAGGCTTTTACAAAATTGTCAAACTATTATGAAAGCAGTACCAGACTGTTCTTTTCAGGAACAGCAGAGCTTTTAAAAGATAAAAATGGCATCAATGCGTTTGATGCTTGGGAAAAAGCAGTTAAGGAGAATATTAAAAAAACAGCCTTGAAAAAGGAAGATGAGGCTATACTGTTATCATTTGGCAAAATATTAGGTGCATCTGATTTGGAAGGGCAAATAAACAATATAAGGCTTACGCTTACTCAGCTAAAGATGCAGGAAGAAAAGGCTGAAGAAGTAAAAGAAAAAAACAGAACCATGTATAGAAATTTAGGAGTTCTTGGCGGTCTTGCAGTAGTCATAGTTTTAATTTAAGCATTATAGAATGCTAAATATTAATTCCAATTTTGAGCGATTATACAGAATATATACATATATAGGAAGGAGTTTGTATGGGGATTGATTTAATTTTCAGAATAGCTGCAATTGGTATTTTAGTCTCGGTTTTAAATGCGGTATTAAATAAATCAGGAAGGGAAGAGCAGGCTATGATGACGACGTTAGCAGGGCTTATAGTAGTATTGTTGATGATTGTAAAGGAAATAGCAGGGCTCTTTGATACAGTCAAGACGATTTTTAATTTTTAGAACCAATAGATATTTATATAGATAAGGAGTTGTAAAGTTATATATCAGTTCGTTATCTATAAATACATATGTTAAAAGGTTGATGACTTAGATGGATATAATACAGATTGTTGGGTTAGGAATAATTGCTACAGTGTTTATTGTATTGTTAAAGTCTCTAAGGCCTGAGATTGCAATGCTTATAAGCATAATAACAGGAGTAGCCATTTTTATCGTTGTAGCAGGAAAGCTTTCAAGTATAGTTGAAATACTAAATAATATTGCCGGTAAAGCAGGGGTTGATACGGCTTATTTATCTACACTCCTTAAAATTATCGGTATTGCCTATATAGTTGAATTTGGTGCTGAAATTTGCAAGGATGCAGGTGAAAGTGCCATTGCTTCAAAAATAGAACTGGCAGGAAAGGTAGCTATAATATTTCTTGCTGTTCCTATTATTACGGCATTACTGGATCTAATAATAAAAGTTATGCCTTGAAAATACATACCAATACTGCTATAATTACCTGACGAAATATTTTTTGAGGTATTGATATGAAGACTTTGATTGTAGCGGTTAATTCAAAATTTATTCACTCTTCCCTTGCGGTATATTATTTAAAATCAGTATGCGGTGAGGATGTAGGGGATGTAAAGGTACTTGAATATACAATAAACGATCAAAAAGATCAGGTTCTGGCATCTATCTATAGCGAAAATCCCCAGGTTGTGGCATTTTCATGCTATATATGGAATTATGAATACATCAAAGATATTATTGCTGACTTAAAGGCACTTATGCCCCAAATAAAAATACTCCTCGGCGGCCCGGAAGTATCATATAATTCGGCTGAAGTTTTGAATGAGATTGATGGTGCAGATTACATAATTGCCGGTGAGGGGGAAGAAGTATTTCCGCTGCTTCTTAAGCATATTTCCCTGGCAAAAAAGAACGAAGAATTTACAGATATCAAAGGACTAGCATTCCGAAAAGGTGGGAAGGTCTTTTTTGATAACAGCTACAATATGGTATCTGACCTGGACAGTATTCCATCCCCGTATTCCGATGAGATGATAAACAATTTGGGACCAAACAGGATTTTGTATTATGAGTCTTCAAGGGGATGTCCTTTTTCATGTTCATATTGCATTTCATCAACCTTTGAGGGCGTTCGTTATTTTAATATGGACAGGGTCAAAGATGACATACTTAAGTTTGTTGACAGAAAGGTAAAACAGATAAAGTTTGTTGACAGGACTTTTAATTGCAATAATAAAAGGGCTTATGAAATACTTGAATTTGTGATACAAAATGCTGGTGATACCAATTTCCATTTTGAAGTTGCCGGTGATTTGTTTGATGAAAAGATGCTAAATCTTCTAAAAAAAGCACCGAAAGGTTTAATTCAATTTGAGATCGGCATCCAGACGGTTAATCTTCAAAGTCTTGAGTCTATTTCCAGGAAAACCGATCTGAATAAGCTTTTCTATCAGGTTAAAAGGCTTATTGATTTAGGTAATATTCATATACATGTGGATCTTATTGCAGGCCTTCCAATGGAAAATTATGATTCTTTTAAAAATTCCTTTAACAGCGTATATCACCTTAATTCACATCAGCTGCAACTGGGGTTTCTCAAACTTTTGAAGGGCTCTAAAATAAGAAATGAGGCAAGAGTCTTTCAATATGTGTATAAGAAAAGGCACCCTACGAGATTTTAAGCAGCATGTTTTTAAGCTATGATGAAATAATAAGCTTGAAGGAAATCGAAGAGCTTGTAGAAAGGTATTATAATTCCGGGAAATTCCAAAGGACTCTGGAGTATTTAATGAAAGAATCAGGAAAAACTCCTTTTGAATTTTTTGCTGACCTTTCTTCGTATTGGAAGGCACATGGATTATATGACAGGTCAATTTCCAGCAGGGAGCTTTATACTATACTTATAAATTATTTAAGAGAAAAAGCAACTGTTGATATACATAAGGCAAATGAGCTTATGAAATTTGATTTTTTATCTACCGAGAGTACAAACAATTTACCTAAGGAAATAAGTCGCTGCTATAGTGAAATAAATAATGACCGTATATTTGCGTTTTTAAGAAATGACGAAAATATCAAAAAGTATTTACCGCACTTAGAAGGTATGTTGCCTAAAAATATATTTAAACACATCCATGTGGAACTGTTTTCGTTTGATATAACAGAAGATGAATTACCACCGGACAAAACTGCAATTCTATATGATTATAATCTTAAAGATAAGGTTACCAATCTTTTTTTACACCATAAAATTAGCATTTAGGCATATTGAAAATATAATTTACCGTGTAATTTCGCCTTCATGTTCACTTAACAAGTAAACACGCTCAAAAAGGGAAGTAATATTCAGTCATGCCTTAATAAAGTTAAATCAGCTGAAATTTTCATTTCTATGTAAATTATTCTATAATTAATTCCGATAAATTTACTAATAAGAATATACTAAAATATAAACAATATATAGTTTTTTCATCTTTATTTTATCATCCTTAGATTTTTTATTCTGTCAGTCGATTAATATATGTGTTTATTGTCAAGTAATACAGATGGTTTAATACGAAGGGGGCGAACAGATAATGGATTCTGTTGTATTTGCTATTGAAGAAAATTGTACAGGCTGTAACAAGTGTATTCATGCATGTCCGGTTAAAAGTGCCAATACATCATATTTGAAGGATGGGGTAAGTAAGACCTTGATTAACAAGGAAAACTGTATCTCATGCGGCAAATGTATTGAGGTTTGTGACCATAATGCAAGAGGCTTTAAAGATGATATAGATGAAATCATGAGTGACCTAAAGAGAGGCCAAAAGATATCTATTATTGCAGCACCAGCTTTGAAAACAAATTTTAGAAATTATAAAAAGATATTAGGATTTTTGAAAGCTTTAGGTGTCAATGAAATCTATGATGTTTCATTAGGTGCTGATATAACTACATGGGCGTACTTAAAAGCAATTAAAGATAAAAAACTTAGCACAATTGTATCACAACCATGTCCATCAATAGTGAACTACATACAAAAATACCACAAGGATGTTATGGTAAATCTGGCACCTGTACACAGTCCAGCAATGTGCACTGCCATTTACATTAAGAAGTATCTGAAGGTAACTGATAAACTTTGTTTCCTCTCTCCGTGTATAGCAAAAAAGACTGAATTTGAGGATGATAACACTTCCGGATATGTTGAATATAATCTGACATTTAAAAAATTGATGGATTATATAGAAAAGGAAGAAATAAACTTAAGTTCATATGATGATGCGGATTTTCAAATAACTGCCTATTCCCTTGGCGATATATATAGTGTTCCAGGTGGCTTAAAAGAAAATATATACCACTATAATAAAGATGCCTGGGTTAAACAGATTGAGGGCACCGAAAGTGCATACAGTTATCTTGATGAGTATGCAAAGCGTTATAGAAACAAGGAAGCATTGCCGCTTGTGGTAGATATATTAAGTTGTGCACATGGCTGTAACTATGGTTCAGGAACATGCAAAAACAAGGATATAACTGATGTGGATGAAGTTACCAATAGCCTGAGGGTTAAATCAAGGGGCAAATTGCACAAAAATCCATCAAAGCTTATAAAGCATTTTGATAAAAGTCTTAAAATTGAAGATTTTGAAAGAAATTATTCTTCTCAATATGCCAAGGAATATATTATGCCTACAGAGAAAGAACTTGATGAAGTATTTATCAGCATGAGAAAGTATGACCAGGAATCAAGGATGAGAAACTGCAATGCATGTGGGTATGGTTTTTGTTATGATATGGCTTTAGCTGTTTTTAATAATGATAACCATATTGAAAATTGTATTGATTACAATCTGAAAAAGTCAGCCGAAAGGGATGCCATCGAGGCTCAAAAAGTAGAGGTTACCAATAACATGGAAAAGATAAAGGCACTAGGAGAAGAGAAGAATAAAAGATTTTTACTTCTAAAAAGCAGAGTAGAGCAAATAACAAAGTCTTTGAATGAAGTTGCTGCAGGAAGTATGGAAAATGCCAAAAGTATAACCAATATCAGTAATGATATATCGGTACTTCTGGATATGTCAACCAATCTGAAGAAGCAATTGAACGTTATGGAAGAAAGCGTTAGGAAGTTTAGCAATGTTACAGATGAGATTGTCAGCATATCGGATCAGACCAATTTATTGGCATTAAATGCGTCTATTGAAGCAGCTAGAGTTGGTGAAGCTGGAAAAGGGTTTATGGTGGTTGCGGAGGAGGTCAAAAAGCTTGCAGAGCAATCCAGAAGATCTGCTGAGTCGACTGATAAGGATGAGAAAGTGATATTTGATATGATTGAGCAGATAAAAAAGATTACCAGCGACTTAGAATTCAGTGTTTCAAGTGTTAATGGGGATATACAGAATATTTCTTCTACAGTTCAGGAGATAACTGCAAAAAATCAAGAGACGTTATCAGCAGCCCATTTGATGTTGGAGGAACAGACTGCTGAGTAAAATATAATAGACAGCTATAAAAATAAAGCTAACCGAGGGTGTATGCAATTGGCTAGCTTTGTTTTAAGCTGGTTGCAAATTAATAAAATAATTTTGTTCTATAAACCTGGATGGTTTGATGCAATTGCACCGAAGTGCCTTGCAATTATTATTATATCTGACATATTAATGGATTTATCCTGGTTGAGGTCATAGTTAGTAGAGTGATTTGTTTCTCCCAAGATGCTGTTGAAGCCTTTTGCAATTTCTATTACATCAGCCATATTAATTTTACCGTCCGATACGCCGTCTATTCTTACATCACCTCCCTACATATCTACCGGGAATGCTGATGTTCCAAGGATGATATCATCAGGACCGGAAGGTTTCAGCCTTTCTGCTATAATTATCACCTGTTACTTCAACTATAAAACCGGATTTTGATGCATCGGCTGAAAACTCTGGTGCAATATAACCTGATACCTTTATAACGTTAGGAGTTGGGGTGGCGGAAGTTAGGATTACTCTGAAAATAAGTCCACAGATCAGGTCCTTTTACTATTGCCGGATAATCTTTATAAATTGCATCGATCTGGTCATTGTATGAAGGTGCATACTTTGAGATGTCTTGATTTTTTGAATAAGGTATCTTGGAGATTACAGGAACTTTACCTGCAGCAATAATAGCTTTTACCATTGTCTCCATGTTTTTGCAATAAGTTGATGCACCTGCCTGATTTCCCCAGGCGTCGTTGGTTCCATATGTAAGTCCTACATATTTCCCAGGAAAAACACTGAGCCAGGTAGAGATATTAGCAGCACCGTGGGAGCTTAGAATGGCTCTTGCACTACCGCCCTCAGCGATTGGGAAATTGCCGGGTTTTATTTTGTTTATCATTTGGGCGAAGGTCCCAGTACCTGTCCCGTTTGGTGCCATACCCCCGGCTGTTATGGAATCTCCGTAGAATATCCAGTTATCTTCAATCCCGATACTTACATCATGAACATCCATATTAAGACTTATATAACTTCCACCGCTTCCATTAAAAGCAGTTACGTTAATACGTACCTAATTATATCCTGTAAGGTTGACAACATGCTGACGGGAGTGATAAACATTGTTTGTTACTGTGGCAAGTGTCACCCATCCTGAACCTTTATGCGTTGGGATTCAGGAACTATTGACAGATCATATGCCAGCCAGCCTGGTGGATTGCCCTTCCAGCTTGTACCGTAATTTTCGTCATTCGCATCTGAAGCAGTTCCTACAGAGGCAAAAGCCGGAACTCCTTTACTGATTAAAGGTATGGGTTTATGTGCTGCCTTCGAAACAGCAACTGGAAGAATGGAGGTAATAATAGCCAAAACGATAAAAATAATGATAACTTTTTTGATGCCTTCAGTACCATCTACTCCTTTTGTGATTGAAATTATTAGAAATGCCGATATCAATAGGGGTTTTATCTGTATAGAAATATATTATAGGACTATACCAATATTTTCAATCAATAGCAAAAATAATGTTGGAAAGTTATGATATGCCTGCATTTATAAGTAAGATATTTTTACTCAGGCTATAAGAAATGTAAAAATAGACAACAAATAATCTAGATAAGCTGAAATCTTTCATTGCAGGTATTAATTATATAATCGACAAATTGTCTTGTCAGCTTTTTTCTTTCGTTCTTTTTAGTGAACAGTGATTTTTTTGATATATCATACTGTATTCTGAGAGCTTCTTTTATTAGTGTATGGTATTTTTCGTCAATATTTCGCATAATAAATTCTGCACTTTCCATTTTTGAAGCAACTGTCTTTTTTTCAAGCACATAATATATGCGGCATAAGGTGAGAACGATTAATGATATCCATGCATCAATCATTAAAAGCAGTGAACTGTTGCCTTTTTTAATCCAGTACTCGTTGAGCCTTTTACCAAGATCTTTTTTTATATCATTCCAATCGATATCACTAACTATTGTACTAAAATCTTCACCATATATCTTTAACCCTTTTTCTTTTACCTGAAAGAGAGAGAAGGATTTTATTGCGACTACACCATGATATTTCCCAAAAGCAAAATAGGGACATTCCTTGGAATAATTTTGATTTTGTATATCCTGAATATTGATATACTCTCCTTCCAGTCTATCTGCATATATATTTGACGAAATCAAATCTTCATGGATAGCTTTTATTTTTTTAAATTCATCTTCCGATAAATCTCTTTTTAAAAAGGTCATAAAGTCAATATCGCTTTTTTCATTATTGAAGTAGCCAAGTGCTACAGAGCCATAAATATAAACTCCATGTACTAAATCGCCAAGCTCATATGATAGGGTTTGGGCATAAGATTGAAATAATTGCTGCAACTCCATAGGTAATGAATTGTGCATTAAAAATCCCTCCTTCTAAAAAGTGTATCAAATGTAAGTAAATGTGTTATTAAGTGTATTAATAAGTTCGATAAAAACACAAAACGCGGCTCAATAACTTGACCCGCGTTGTCAATCAGTTTCATTTTAATTATTTATATTATAGCAGATAATAGCCATTTAATCAAGATTAAAAAGTATAAATAGATAATGTAAAATAATTACTTTGAATCATTTTATCCAAGTTAAGTCATGATCAGAAAATAACTTGCTGATACTGCATTAAAGTGTTTTGCAATTATTATAACGTCATTCATGTTAACCGAGTTATCCTGGTTAAAGTCATATTCCGAAGAATATTTCAAATCTCCCTTAATAGAGTTAAAACCCTTTGCCAGTTCAATTATGTCAGACATGTTTATGGCACCGTCCTGAACTCCATTTTTTGATATGTCACCTGCCCAAATATATATTGGTGAAGTTTCTTTTGACAGTATCATATTTGAGGTTATTTTGATGTTCTTTTCCATCGCCAGGAATCCTGGTTTGCTGATTTTTAAAACAGCACCTTCTGTATTTGAAGGTACATTGTTAATTTCAAAGTATCCGGCTGAATCAGTTTTGGCACTAAGCCCCATAATATCAACACTAAAATTGGATTTAACAAGGCTAACGGCAGATTGTGTAACTGCAAAATCAGGTGAGATATAGCCTGAAATCTTGTAACCGCCGGAAGGATTGGTTGGGGTAGCTGTTGGAACAGGCGTATTGGAAGGACCGTCGGATGGCTCGTTACCCTGGAGCTTTATATTGTCTTCATACATAGGCATATTAGGAGCATATTTGCGGTCACCACTTACGTATGATGAGTCCCAATCCTGGTAAGACCAGTCATTGCTGGAAACCCAATTATTTGATTTTGAATTTATGTTAAGAATTACCTCCGGGCCTCCAAAGCTCCACATGTAGCCAGGGAAAATCCATTCGCCTGTCAGATCAACTGTAACATAATAAACCTTTTTGGAAGCATCCCAAAGTGTAGGACCGTATATTTTAGGAGTAATCTTGGGACCGGCTGTTCCCGAACCAAGCGAAATACTTATATCACTTGGATCGGCAGCATCAAGTGTAAAGAAATATCTGGCCATTAATTTGTTGCTTGGACGAGTTGGCCAGCCGGACCGGTTTTCAACTGTAAATGAAAGCTGAATTCCCCTTGGCCTTGCCAGTAGGTTTTTACAAAGATTGGCCATTCATCCTTTGCAGTATGTGCCTTGTCAGGCAGGGGAAAACTGCTATCAGGTATGGGTGTACCGCCAAATTCCTGGTACATTCTTGCAAAAGCACCAACTATCCCTGCGTTATAATCCACATCCACTTCATTAGCCACATAATCTGTTATAGAATCGTTGAAACCGTCAGATGTTGTTGGACTTCCAACCAGGGCACCATACAGTATATGACGATGTTCGGAGGGAGTATCATCTTTACGGCCCCATGCACCATGGGCACTTCTGTGATGAGGATGCTTTGGATAGTTATCGCCAAAGCCTATCAAATAACTTGATTCCCTAGGGTTCTGTCCTAAAATATAGTTTATCTGTCCAACAGCAAAATCATGGTAACGTGCTTTTTTTGCTATGTCTGTCAATTTATCGGAATAAATAAAGGCAAGTATGGATGTGTTTGCTGCATAACGGAGCGATCCCCATTCGTCCAGACGGGCATGTCCTCCAGGAGTATACTTCACTTTTGTTCCATCTGCTCCGTGCTCTGTTCCGCCAATTGTCCACCAGTTGAGCCATCTTTCTGCATCAGATCTGTAGTCGGCATTATCGGGCTTAAGTTGGGACATGAGGACATAACTGCCGAAGGTGGCATCGTCATAGTTATGAGTCCACTTGTATTTATGAACCTTCTGGTCCTTCTCATTACCAAGACCACTGTAATTGGCTTCAGCCTTGGCAATGTATGATGAACCGCTTCCAGGTTCTTTTGCTTCTTTAGCCCTGTATATCCATGCAGGTCCCCAAACCAGCTCATCATTTATGCCGCTCCAGGATTGGTATGGCGTTGCTGCATCAATCTTTTTTACTGCATCAAAGTATGTACCTCTGTATTTATCGCCAAAAGCAAATAGCTGTTCAGCATGGCTTAGCAAGGTATCTGCATATGAAGGGTCTGTAGGCCGAAAAACCATTGATGATGCTGCCATTGCTGCAGCTACCTCCAATACCAGATCGGTAGCAGGGTTTTGCGGGTCCATCTTTATTGCTTTCCGGTCAGTTATAAACTGGCTTGACTCAATGGGTATCCAGTTATCATGGTCGGATTTTGTCATTCCAATTTGCCCATAAAAAACATTTGGTTCAGGATGGCATTTTATAAAGAAGTCATTGATCCATTTTAGCTGGTTCATAAGCCATTTTAACTGTCCGCTTTTTTCGTATGCTTGTCTGTATTCTATGGCACTCCAAGCCATGAGTGTGGCAGCTGCCGAGTTGGTGATATTGTACTTCATATTATCGCCGGCATCAACCCACCCTCCTGTAAGGTCTAGTCCTACATCTTGTCCATCGGTTGTTTGTGCGTCACTTCTCCAAACAATCCTTGTAGGGATATCTGATTTGGAAAGGTAACCGGATCGTTGAGCTTCATAAAACAGAATTGATTTCTGCAGAGCTTCACCATAATTGAATGATGCAGTTGCAGCAGATTGAATGCTGGGTATGCTGCCAAAGACAAATATGACAGACATAAGGTAGTAAAAGATTCTTTTCATAAATTCCTCCTAAATTATCATAATTTATATTAAAATGTAAAAGACTAATCTATTCTTATATTTATATTTTACCAGAAATAATGCATACACACTATTCATATAATATTGATTTTAATTATGTTGAACAGTTAGTTATTTTCTCCGCCAAATGTAAGATTATTGACACTTTTATCATACTTATTGATATAATACTTAGGAATGACTAGTGATGACTAAAATATAGCTTACCATTGGTCAACATTACTGTTTTTGAGGTGAAGAATGAAACTATACATTTCCGATATGGATGGAACCCTTCTAAACGGGGATAAGGAAATAAGCTGTTTTTCAAAGGACATTATAAATGTACTTATATCAAAGGGCGGGTATTTTTCTATTGCATCTGCAAGAACAGCGGCTACTGCACTAAAGATTTTGGAAGAGGTAAAGTTGAACGTTCCTATAGCATTGATGAACGGAGTGGTTATATATGACACTTCAACAAATGAATATGAAAAAGTAGAGGCATTATGTGACAATACCACGAAAAAAATTGTTAATATTCTTAGGGCATGTAAAATAGAGGGATTTATGTATACAATATCGGAAAACAGGCTGAATACCTATTACGAAAAGTTGACTTCTAAAGTTTTGCAGGAATTTGTTGATGAACGGATTAAGAAATATAATAAAACATTTGAAAAGGTAGAAAGTCTCCTGGATAAGATAAATGGAAGAAATAAAATCATCTATTTTACACTGTTGGATGAATATGAGCCGCTTTTAAAAGTTCATGATTTGCTAAAAGACTTGCCTGATATTGAGTTATCCCTCTATAAGGATGTATACTCCGAAAAGACGTATTTGTTGGAGATATACAGCAGTAATGCGTCAAAGCATAATGCAGTTGAGTATCTAAGGCAAAAATATAACTTTAATGAAGTGATAGGTTTTGGTGACAACTATAATGACATACCAATGCTAAAAGCCTGTAACCAGTTTTATGCTGTTGATAATGCAGTAGGAGAGCTTAAGGAACTGGCTACAGGTGTTATTGAAGATAATAATTCCAATGGGGTTGCAAAGTTTATAGCAAGCAGGGAAAATATATAAGGTTTTATGGCTAGCAATCTTACCCCAATTGTTCTGCTATATTTGCCAGGTGTTTAAAGTTGGGCCTTTTTGCCGAATCCATTAAATATGCGGATGTTGTTGAGCCGGGGACCCTGTTTTCATTAAGCCCTGCAATAAATTTATTTGCATTTCCTATTCCTATACCATGACCGTAATACATCCCGTTACTAAGGTCAAAAACATTTTCACCTTGCCATTCCGGTGTTAGCGGATTTACATCCGGGTTTTTAAAGTATCGTCCGTCACCAGGAAGATAGTCATTAACATTTGGATAATCCATTATTCCAATATCCTTATCAAGGTGTTGCCAGTTCATCAGGTAGATTTCAGGAAAAACCCTGTTGAATGTGCTCACGGGCAGGGTATCCACAAGGGCTTTGTAATATACAATTACCATGGCGGTGGAACACTCTGTTCCGTAGAGGGAGCTGTTTATATATATGTCTTTTACAGCATCTGACGGCGTTACATTTCTTTTTAATAGAAAACCGCCCTCGTTTGTTCTATGCCAATAATCGGGGTTACACTCTGATTTTCTGAATACCATAAAGGAAAAATTGCTGTTATAAAGTGCTATAGCAGCTTTTATAATGCTGTTTCTCAAATCCAGCTCGAAAACTAGTTGGTTCTCCGAAGCGTACCTGTATGTATGATCGCTTGCTGACAATGTATTGACAATTATTTGTCCTATGGAGTTTAAATGGTACTTTTGAATTAGAACATCAGGGGCAATAATCTGGGAATTGATTTTTATCATTCAAATCACTTACCTTTATTATATTCTAAAATTCTTACTGGATTTTGTTATTTCTAACTGTTCGGGTATGCTCTTTACTATCCAGCTATTCCACATATTCCTGTTATGCTTATGCAGGTAATGTGAATAATCTGAAAGAAGCTTCTGACTATCAGACTCCAGTTTTCTAAAGCTGTCAATTGCTAAAGCTTCGAAATCAGTGTAATATCTCTTGTTTTCATGAGATTTTAAATGCGTTGTGTTTTGCAGATATTTGTTTTCTAATGACAAACGAAATGTGGATGGTTTTGGGGTTTGGTGAAAATGATCACCATTGTAGTATATAAAATTGTAATTATCCTTAATCCATTTAGCGGCTTTACAATAAATTGTATTTTTTTTACGGGTGTTTTCCGGCGTAATACATGGTATAAATCCCAGAAGTTTTTTAGAAAGTAAAATATCTTTTTCATTATTGGAAAGCAGCCGTTTAAGCATCAAGTCAATGCATTTTGGATTTCTTGACTCTAAAAATGCCCAAACAAGGTCATATATAAATGAACCTTTTCTGTGCCTGTTGTATATTAATTTTTCTACAACATTAAGGCAGCTGTTATCCTTATGAACTTTTATTAAAAGTATTGCTGTCTTATCAAGTACTTCATCATAACGTTGGCTCATACCATCAGCCATATATCCTGTATTAAACATCCAGCTTAATGTATTATAATTTTCTTTATCATAGATAAGGCTTATGTTGTTATTATAAATTTTATCAGTAATATCAAGTGCGGATTTGTTTCGTGCATTCAATTTATCAAAAATACCTAAGCTTCTTATCTCATTCTTCAATGCGAAGAGGCTTGGATACCTGAGGGTTGAAGAGTTAAGCTGCATTAATGCATAGTTATAATTTTTAGAACATAGGTGATTAAAATGGATTCTAAGTTTGTCAGCTCCATTTTTTAATCTGTACTTGTCAAGATAATTCATGTGTAAGGAACTTGAAGTGTATCTCCTCATTTTGTAACTTCATCTCCTATATTTAACAGGCTAATATTATTAATATGATATTTCTGATAATGTGTTACAAGATTAGCGGAAATAAGGAAAGGCTAAAATATTATTAAGTAATTTCTTTAACATTAATGGGTATAATTTTGTTTAGAAACTATTGTGATTACGATTTAATATAATAAAGTCGAATTTTTGTCATTTTTCTTGATTACTTGATAGTTTTTATGTATAATCATTCTTATTAATTTAATTGAAGTTGGAGGGCTTATAATGGGAAAAGCTTTAATTATCGGTGCCGGAGGGGTTTCCAACGTTGTAGTTCATAAATGCTGTCAGCACCCGGAGGTTTTTGAAGAAATTTGTCTGGCAAGCAGGACAGTGGAAAAATGCGATGCTATAAAAAATAAATTGGCAGGAAGCAAAACAAAAATTCATACGGCTAGAGTAAATGCAGATGATTCAAATCAGGTTATTGATCTTATTAGGAGCTTTAATCCTGATATTGTTATAAATGTGGCCTTGCCTTACCAGGATTTAGCTATTATGGATGCGTGCCTTGCAACAGGCGTTCATTACCTTGACACTGCAAACTATGAACCACCCGATACGCCGAAGTTTGAATACAAATGGCAGTGGGCATACAGGGAAAAGTTTAAGGAAGCTGGCTTAATGGCTTTGTTGGGAAGCGGTTTTGATCCCGGTGTAACAGGTGTGTTTTGTGCTTATGCCCAGAAACATTATTTTGACCAGATAGACTATATAGATATAGTTGATGCAAACGCAGGAGATCATGGCTATCCATTTGCAACAAACTTTAATCCTGAAATAAACATCCGTGAAATAACAGCAAAGGGCAGGTTCTATGAAAACGGAGAATGGAAGGAAACAGAACCTTTAGAGTACAAGCATGTTTATGATCTTCCCGAGATAGGTCCTAAAAATATATATCTCCTGTATCATGAAGAACTGGAGTCTCTTGCAGTTAATATAAAGGGAGTTAAAAGAATCAGATTTTGGATGACTTTTTCCGACAATTATATAAATCATTTGACTGTACTTCAGAACGTGGGAATGACATCAATTGAGCCAATAAATTATGAAGGCAAGGAGATTATTCCGCTGCAATTTTTAAAGGCGGTACTTCCGGATCCTGGATCCCTTGGACCAAGGACAAAAGGAAAGACAAATATAGGATGTATCATTCAAGGAACAAAAGACGGTAAGCCTAGAACATACTATGTCTACAATGTTTGCGACCATCAGGAGTGTTATCGTGAGGTAGGTTCCCAGGCGATATCTTATACAACTGGTGTTCCGGCAATGATTGGTGCCAAATTAATGCTGCAGGGCATATGGAATAAGCCAGGCGTTTTCAATGTTGAAGAGTTTGATCCCGATCCTTTTATGGACGAGCTTAACAAATGTGGACTTCCTTGGAAGGAAGAGTTTTCACCTACACTACTGGATTGAGGTTAATATATGAATAATGATATAGATGTTAAGGCACTTCCAACACCTTGTTATATTGTTGATGAAAGACTTTTAATAAAAAATCTTGAAACTTTGAACAAAGTGCAGGAACGCACAGGCTGCAATATTTTGCTTGCATTAAAGGGTTTTTCCATGTTTTCAGTATTTCCTACGGTAGGTAAATATCTTAAGGGAATTACATCCAGCTCTTTATTTGAAGCAAGATTGGGTTATGAAAGAATGGGAAAAGAAGTCCATATCTATGCTCCAGCTTATATTGATGAGGAGTTTGACGAGATAGTAAAGTATTGCGACCATATTGTTTTTAATTCCTTTGATCAGTGGAAAAGGTTTAAGGACAAAGTTAAAAATGCAGGCAAAAAAATAGAGTGCGGTATTCGAGTAAATCCTGAGTATTCGGAAATTGAGACACCTATATATAATCCATGTTATAAATATTCTAGACTTGGAGTTACTTTGCCAAACTTTAAGCCTGATGAGCTAGACGGTATTGACGGACTGCATTTTCACACAATGTGTGAGCAAAATTCCGACACATTAGAGCGTACTATAAAAGTAGTAGATGAAAAGTTCGGTGAGTATATCAAAAAAATGAAATGGATTAACCTAGGCGGAGGACATCATATTACAAGGCCGGACTATGATATTGAAACCCTTGTAAAATCCATTATGTTTTTTAAGGACAAGTATGGTGTAGATGTATATCTTGAGCCTGGAGAAGCCATTGCATTAAATACTGGATATCTTGTAGCAAAGGTTCTTGATATAGTCAATAACGGTATGAATATTGCTATTTTGGATACTTCGGCAGCTTGTCATATGCCTGATGTTATAGAAATGCCATACAGGCCTAATATAATAGGTGCAGGCAAACCGGAGGAATATCCCCACACTTACAGGTTTGGTGGGTTAACCTGCCTTGCAGGAGATATTATAGGGGATTATTCTTTCAAAGAGCCTTTAAAGCCGGGTGATAGGCTGGTGTTCTGTGATATGGCCCATTATACTATGGTGAAAAACAATACGTTTAATGGTGTAAACCTGCCTTCCATAGCACTTTATACCGAGAAAGATGGCATTAAGATAGTCAAAAGATTCGGATATGAAGATTTTGAAGGACGTTTATCTTAAAGAACGTTTGTCAATTGAGATTATAAATTAGAGACCTCATTACTTGTGTTAACTTTCAATCAGGTAATGAGGTTTTTTGATTTCTGGGAAAGGTTATATTAGAAGAAACAAAAGTAAAAAATAATTGACATGAGGTATCTTTAACGATTATAATTAAACTGAACGGTCAGTTTAGTGAGAAGGAGGAATTAATATGGTAAGTCCTAACATTAAAGCAGAACAAACAAAAAACCTGATTGCTACAAAAGCAAAGGAAGTTTTTATACAGAAAGGATACTTCCAAGCTTCAATGGAAGACATCAGGTCTCACTCCGGTATGAGCAAAGGGAGTATTTACTATCATTTTAAAAGTAAAGAAGATCTCTTTATCTATATACTGGAGTTATATATTGAGGAGTGGATTTCGAAATGGAGAGAAAAATCAGCAGGCCTTAAGACAGCAAAAGATAAACTTTTTGTATTGGCAGAGCACTTTGCATTGGATTTTGAAAGCCCTCTTTTAAGAGCTGCCACAGAGTTTTCAGGAAGTGAATCTGCAGATCCCAAAGTAAAAGTCAAGCTTGATGAATTAAATGGTATGTACATTCCGGTTATACAGGAAGTTGTTCAAGAAGGTATTGATAACAATGAATTTATCAATGATAATATAAATGATTTAACACTAATTACTTATGGTTTTTTAGCGGGGGTAGGGGCTATATTTCAAAATTTTAACGCTTCAGATATGTCTCATATGTACAAAAAGTCTGTAGAAATTTTTCTTGATGGCTTAAGTAAAGAATAATGTGTAAAATTTTTTTAAAGTATAAAAAACCGGACGGTCAGTCAGATGGAGGAGTAATATGAAAGAATTATTTGGCAACAGAGTGTTTAGAATAATAATGACCACTGATATCATACAGCAGCTATGTATTTGGATAAGAAATATATCTGTCTTGTTTTTTATTATAGAAAAGACAGATGCGGATCCTGTTGCGGTATCTTTAATCACTGTTTTTGAGTATTTACCCATGTTTGTATTTTCTTATATTGGAGGAACCCTGGCAGATAAATGGAATCCCAAGAGGACAATGATTATTGGAGATTTTTTGAGCTCTGTATCCGTATTTCTAATACTTTTATTCATTTCACAAGGGTTGTGGCAGATGGTATTTGCAGCAACGCTGATGTCTTCTTTAGTTAGTCAATTTTCTATCCCGTCTTCAAACATCATGTTCAAAAGGCATGTTGATGAAAAACTAATAAATTCAGCCATATCTTTATCCCAATGTTGGCAGTCGATTTTCCTGATAGTTGGTCCTGTTTTTGGAACACTATTATATGGGAAAGCTGGTATAACCGCGTCTTTGGTTGTTATTGCTGTTATGTTCTTCATTTCTTCAATGGTTCAGCTGTTACTGCCCGATTCTAAAAAGGAGGTTAGCATTTTAAAAACAAGCGTATTTAAGGATATGAAGGAAGGAATCCGATATGTTAAGTATAATTCAGGACTTAAGGTAATCAGTATTCTATACATATTATTAGGATTTGCACAAGGTCTGACTCAGCCCCTTGCGGTATATATAGTAACTGAAAGATTGGGTATTGCAAAGGAATACTTGCAATGGCTTTATTCCATTTTTGGTGTTGGTTTGTTAATCGGAGCAATCATGGCAGCTTTATTTGTAAATAGGTTTAAAATAAAATTAATTTTGTTTTTGGGTATGATTGTTTTTTCTTTTACTACAACATTAGAAGCATTATCAACAATTGTGTCAATAACATCAATTACATATTTTTTTGCAGGTGCGGTGCTTGCATTTTTGCAAGTTGCCCTTAGTTCTCCATTGATAAAAAGTGTTAGTGAAGAGTTTATAGGGAGGATAAGCGGACTTGTAACACCTCTTTTAACAGGTGGAATACTTATTGGCTCAAGTTTGTCAGGTGTTTTGGCAAAACAAATATCTATTATTCCTTTATTTCTCATTTCATCTATTCTCATGATTATTTGTGCATTTGTCAGCCTTTTATATAAAGATAAATAGGTTTTTAATTTTTCTGTTACATGTATAGAAATTGATAAACTATTGCAGTAACCTGCAAAAATTTTACTAAGTTAAAAATTTAAAATCAAATATAGTTTAAAGCCATATTATTCTGTATAATTATAATATATAAAAAATTGTTAGTTTGCATCTGGCATAACAAAATTGCTTGCAATTTTGCAATGTTGAAGTTGTTGCGAGAGATTATGGTACTGTTTGTGTCATAATCTGCTGGACATATACAAATGTAAAACTAATTTAATAAGTGCTTTCATATTAGATAATTAATTAAGAAGGGAGTTTAAATAGCAAAGGTTATGTCTAAGGACAAGCACGATATGTTGATTAAGGTGTTTTAAGATAAATATTATAGGGGATGGTGATTTATACAATACCGAATTCAAAATATGTTGGTAAAAATATTTAGGGGGCGAACAATGTAAATGCTTGATTCGATATTCAAAACATCAGAGCAGATAAATCTTACAGTTGGTAATGCGATGCTAACTTTAGTTATAGCCTTTATACTCGGACTCATAATAAGCATTACTTATATAAAGACAAATTCCAAGAAGATTCATAATCAGAACTTTATATTGACACTGGTAATGATATCACCCATAATAGCCATAATAATATTGTTAATTGGTGATAATGCGGCACGTGCATTCGGCCTTGCAGGAGCTTTTTCCATTATTCGTTTCAGAAGTCAGGCAGGAGATCCAAAAGATATAGCTTATGTATTTTTTACTATGGCAGCAGGTTTGGCTTGTGGAATTGGTATGTTTGGTTATGCTGCATTGTTTACAATATTTTTATGTATACTGACAGCGATTTTATCTTTTTCCAACTTTGGAGCTAACAAGCACCATGAAAAGGCTCTTAAGATAGTTATACCGGAAGACCTCGATTATCATGGGGTTTTTGACGATCTTTTTGAAAAATATACGATAACTCATGAATTAAGAAGGGTAAAAACCACTGAATTAGGGTCGCTTTTTGAGCTCGTCTACATGGTTAATATGAGGTTTGAAGCTAATGAAAAGGATTTTATGGATGAATTGAGATGCAGGAATGGAAATCTTAGCATAGTTCTTATTCTGAATGCAGAAAGAGCTGATTACTAAGCATTTTAATATAAAAATCAACTGATTATTACATAGAAATCATCTACATGATAACTAACTTTGGTTATTATGAAGGTGGTTTTTTATTTTTATCAAAATACTAATGTTTGCTAGAACGGGTATATATGAATAATGCTTCAAAACATTGAAATTCAAGGTTTTCAATTGACTTTGAAATTTTTATATGTTAACTTAATGATTGAAATATGAATAGCCCCAGGGTTTTGAAATGATATATTAGAGGAAGAAATGGTTAGGGAGGTAGCATTTGAAATGAGTTGTGAAATAAATAAAAGAGGTTTTTATTTATTTAAAGTGCTTTTGTTTACATATATTTTTATTGTGTTCTTTATTATCAACCAAAATAAATGCTTTGCGGATTCATCATTTGTTGATCTGCTTTTTCATATAGGATCTACACAATATACTTCTCAGAGTGAAAATAAGACCGTTGATTTAGCACCTTTTATTCAACATAATACAACACTTATTCCATTTAGGACTATTCTTGAGGAATTAGGATATAGTGTTCAATGGGATAAGAGGAGTAAAACAATAACAGCTTCAAATGAATCTACAACAATCATATTAAAGATAAACAGCATCTATGCAGAAGTAAATGGTGAGACTAGGATATTGGCTGTTGCACCTAAGATTGTGTCGGAGAGAACAGTTGTACCATTAAGGTTTGTTTCCGAGTGCTCAGGTGCATTTGTCTCATGGGATGAAGAGGAAAAAACAATACATATAACACAATATGGTAAGTTTGATACCGGCAAAGTATTGTATAACGAGAAAAAAAACAATCAAAATACTTTGTATACATATGACGGAAATGGAATTAACAGTATTTCCCTGGAGAATAAAGACATACAAAACTGGTACACTTTTAAGGGGCAGGTATTTTTGACAGTATCCGAACAAGGCAAAGAAAATAAAGGGCTTTATTTATTGAGAGGTAATGATCTACAGCTTTTACTTGAACATTTTGAAATGAAGGATTCCTTCGAGTATAATGATAATCTTGTTATACTTGGCTATGATAGGGTTAAGCAATATGATATATTGTGCAGATTTGACGGCAAATCATTTTATGTTGTCAAAGACAATTTTTTTGTAGGAAAAAGATTTATATTTAAAGATAAGATGGTAATAAGTAAATATGATAATAACAGGAGATACTCCGTTGTTGTAATAGATAAAACTTCGTGGGAGCCAACTGTGTTAAAGGATGGTTTTATTATCAGTGATTATGCTATGGACAACAATTATGTATATATTATCGGCAATGAGCAGGAAGGAATAAAAAAGCCTCTTGTTATTTATGATGGAAATGGAGTTTCTTCATTCAGCTTTAAGGTGGTTTTGGATGACGCCAATGTAGATATCCGCAAGGTAGTTATGTTCCAGGGAAGATTGTTTGCGGTTGTTGATGGTGTTTTATGTATTGTAGACGACAAGGTCCCAATTAAGATTTTTTTTCAGGATATAGGTGCTAAAGTCCGTTATGCAGCAAGTTTTATTCAAGTCTTCAATAATAAATTGTATTTAGGAACAGCACCTAATGCATATTTTTATAATGAAGATTATGTTTCCATTAACAAACCTGGCCACTTTATAGAGCAAAAAGGCGGAATTGTTGAAATTTTTAATGTTGCCAATTCAGAAATTGATATAATTAATGCAAATTCTTATATAACTATTAATCTTGGGACATATAGAAAGCTGATACAAAAGTTTGAGCCTATGGAAATAAGGATTGAGGAAAATATTTTGATGGCATGGGGTAAGGATTCCGATACATTTGATATGATATTATATACATATGATGGATCGACAGTTAACAGGATGGTAGACATAGTTAAAATAAATAATATCATTTCTGCAGGAGGCAAAACCTTTCTTGATGTAAGAGATAAAAATAGGTTGGATGGCACCGAGAGGAACACTATTATCATACAGGATGGCTTGGCAATTTCCAATCTGGTTGTAGGGTTTGAAACAAAAAGGTGGTCTGATTTGAATGGAAGTTTAATCTTTACCGGTTATGAAAGCTCGGGACAAAGAAATAAAGTGTATTCACTGAAATCTGAATTTATTGAACAACTGGGTAATTTTGATGCGGATTATTGGCAGAAGTTTGGTGACAATTTATTTATAAGCGGGTTGAATAAAGAGAACGGTTCATCCCAGCTATATAAGTTCAAGGATGAAAACAGTTTGTTTTTAAAAGACAATATTAAGGTCTTAAATATAATAAAGGCTAAGGGACCATATTATTTCATAGATGCCGTAGATAAAGATCCTAATTCCAAGACATTGGAAAGTAGAATTTTACTAATTTACGATGATGTGTCACGTGATTTTTACAGGGTAAAGGCGGGATTACAGATAACAGGGATGTTATATGTACAATGATAGTATGATCATTACTAAATGAAATTTGTGAGAAATTATGGTGCAAAAATACACCACAATTTCTCGCAGCAACACTAAGATTTATTTCAGGGGGATTATACAAATTATAAAGTGTTTTTTTGAAATGCTTTTCCAATAAGCTTCTTGAATATTCCTGACTGATTTTTCTTTCTCCATTTTGTCAAACAATCATCGACATCTTGAAAATGCTTGTCCATCTTTGTCTCAAGTTTTCGCATATTATTTTCTATACATGCACCAAGTTCCAATTTGTTTTTTGTCAGTTCTTTTGATATATGTTCCTTGGTCAAAGCAAATTCATTGGTTACAGTGCATGAAATCTCGTCCTTTAAGGCCAAAAAGATGCTTTTGAACTCAGCATATGCAGTTTCATTGATTTTATAAGGAACCGTTAATGACACTTCAGGAGTAATAACATCCGGTTCACTGATAACATTATCTCTTTGCAATATTTTGCGGATAGCTTTGATCTCAAGGCCTTCATCCCGCATTGTCTTAATCTGATACATAATGTTTGCAAGATCGGTATTATAATACCTTCTTCCACGGTCATCCTTTGGAACTTTTATCTGAAATTCCTTTTCATAAAATCTTAGAGTATGATCCGTAACATTTAGATATTGGCTCAATTCAGTTATAGAATATCGTTCCTTCAGTACATCCATCTTATGCCTCCGACCTGATTGTTTTAAAGCTTCAAATATTTTAGTTATTGCTAAGTATTTGTTCAGTATGTATATAATAACACTAGTGTTAAAATATGTAAATAACTCGCTGATCATTTCCCAAAATTAATACTTAATGTAGAGGAGGCAAGAAAAGATACTATTTGAAGTTATATTAAGAGCATTTTTAAGCTTGAGGTTCTTTGGAAGCAATAAGATTTTTAATATCCTGGGGAATATTTGCTCTTATAAGAATTTGTTGATTTAGGACAGGATGGATAAAAACAGTCTCAATTGAATGAAGAGCTTGTCTTCCAATTAATTGGTAGTCGGCGTTTGGTTCAGCGTATAATGTATCACCAATTAACGGATGGCCTATAGCTTGGCAATGAACTCTTATCTGATGTGTACGCCCGGTTTCAAGTTGAAATTTAAGGAGTGTTGCGTTTTTAAGGTGCTTTATAACAGTATAATGGGTAACAGATCTAACCCCCTCCTCTGAAATATGCCTTAACATTATACTGCCGGGTTTTCTTGCAATGGGAAGGTCAATTGTACCTGAATTGTTTTCTACAACTCCCGATACAACTCCTATGTATTCTTTAATGTAATTGTTTTGATGCATTTGTTTTATTAGTGATTCCTGGATAAACTCATTTTTCGCGAAAACTATCACACCTGAGGTGTCACGGTCAAGTCTGCTTACAGGGCGGATTTTTTTATGCTGGTTGTTATTTAGATAATGTAGCATAACTCCATTGGCAATAGTTCTAGAAGGATGACTGCAGGTAGGGTGAACCACAATGCCTGGCTGCTTGTTTAGTGCAATAAGGTATTCATCTTCATAGATTATGTCAATTGGTATATCTTCGGGAATAATATCTTCAGCGGTTTCCTCAAAATCAATGTGTACTTCAACTATTTCACCTGCAGAAACTATATGGTTTACAAAGGTTAATACAGAGTCCACCAATATTTTTTTATTGTTTTTGAGCCTTTTAATCAATCTCTCTGAAAGTCCCATATTGTTCTTTAATATGTGCTTCAGTTTTTTGCCGTTATCTGCATTAAGTACTGTATATTTTAAAATCAAATCAAATCACCTTTTCAATCCAATCACATTTTTAAGGAATAACTAAATATTATTTTTGCTTATCACGAGTGTTGACAAGTTAAGTCAACTCATAAGCCAAATTTGTTGCGGAAGTTATATTTTAGTTATTACTAATTATAAAGTTAATGGTGTATTAAATCAATCACATTTAATTTTATAGTTAATTTTATGGTTGAAATTGGCCTTGCTCTTGTATAAAATGAATAAGAACTAAGGAGATTTCAAAAATTACCTTGGTCAATTTTTATGGAGAACAGTAAAATCAATATTTTTGAAATCTCCAATTGACCAGTTGTTTTTTAGAAATCAACTAAAATGAAAGAGAGTGGAAAAGATGAGTTTTAGATCTGAAGCGTTCTTAAAGAGTGAATTTGGTATAGATGAGAGTGTTCTTAGAATATCAAATATGGCAGAAAAGGAAATTGAAAGAGTATTTAAATCAATAGAATCAGTCAGGGAATATAATCAGCTAAAGGTTATTAAAGCTATGCAGTCAAACAATGTAAGCGATTCTCATTTTGGGGGAACAACCGGTTACGGGTATGATGACAGAGGAAGAGAAGTCTTGGACTCGGTATATGCAGACGTTTTCAAGGCTGAGGATGCACTTGTAAGGCATAATATTGTATCAGGAACACAGGCACTTGCATTATGTATGTATGGAAATTTGAGGCCTGGCGATGAACTTTTAAGTGTCACAGGAAAACCCTATGATACTTTGGAAGAGGTTATTGGCATAAGGGGAGAAGGCGGCGGTTCTCTTAAAGAATTCGGCATAACATATAGACAGGTTGAATTGCTCCCTGAGGGAGATATTAATATAGAGGGTATAAAGGAAGCGATTTCCGATAAGACAAAGATGGTTCTAATTCAACGATCGAGGGGATATAGTTGGCGAAGCTCAATTAAGCTTGATCAGATGGAAAGGGTTATCAGCTTTATTAAGGAATTGAAGAGTGATATAATAGTTATGGTGGATAACTGTTATGGCGAATTTGTAGAAGAAAAGGAGCCAATCGAAGTAGGAGCAGATATAGCGGCAGGCTCACTTATAAAGAATCCTGGCGGGGGATTGGCACCTACAGGTGGATATATAGTTGGTAAAGAGGAATATGTTAGAAAAGCGGCCTACAGGCTTACATGTCCAGGTCTTGGCAAGCATGTGGGATCAACTCTGGGGCATAACAGGCTTTTATTCCAAGGGCTTTTCATGGCACCCCATGTAGTTGCGGAGAGTCTCAAAGGAGCAGTATACTGTGCTGAAATTATGAGGCGTCTTGGTATTATTTCATCACCGGGCCCTGAAGAAAAAAGGGGAGACATAATCCAGGCAATCAGGTTTAATAATGCGGAAAGCCTCATAGCATTTTGCCAAGGTATTCAGAAAGGCTCACCCGTTGACGCTTACGTGACACCACAGCCATGGGACATGCCGGGATATGAATCACCCGTTATCATGGCGGCCGGAACTTTTATACAGGGTGCGTCTATAGAATTGAGTGCAGATGCCCCAATCAAGGAACCTTACATAGCATATATGCAGGGTGGGCTTGTTTATGAGCATGTTAAGCTTGGGGTTACCATTGCAGTCCAAAAACTCCTTGAGCAGGGGATTGTTAAGATATAGTGCTTATACGTTAATAAAGCTTTTTCGAAACATATGAATCAAGGAAAATGTTTTGAAATAATTAAAAATGTAAAATGATTATTTCAAAACATATAAATGGAGGTGAGTTATGCAAGAAGGAAATAAAAATAAAGGTATAAAACTTGGTGTTCTTATGATTGTTTTGTTCTTGCTGATGTATATTCCATCATTGTTTCATTGGATTTACGGTAAGGATATTGCTACAGATATTATAAGGTCAGGTGCCATCGAGGATTCTATTAACCTGGATGGCTTTATAATAAGGGATGAAGAGCCTATAGAATCTCCTTTTGAAGGTAAATATATACCGGAGGTCGGGGAGGGGGAGAAAATCCCTGTAAAATATAAAATTGCTACAGTATTGAAAGATACATCAGCAAAAGATTTGGAGAGGCTTTCGAAGCTTGACTCTGATATTCTTAAATTAAAAAAGGATAAGAGTGAGAAACAGGGTCTTTTTTCTCAGGACCTTATAAAACTTGACGGCAATATCTCTGAAAAAGTTGTTTCTATAGCTATGGCATGCAACGAAAGTAATTTTGAAAAATTGAATGATGTCAGAGATGAAATTGACTCTATTATCCATAAAAAGGCGGAAATTTTAAGCAGCTTGGGTACTTCCGACAGCCAGATAGATGCATTGAAGCTTCAGAGAAATAATTTGCAGGCACTAATTAATAGCGGGACCAAACAAATATATGCTAACTCACCGGGTATAATTTCCTATAATGTTGATGGGATGGAGCGAACGCTTAATCCAATGGGAATAAGCAGTATAAAAGTTAATGATATTATAGAGCTCGCTAAAAAAGATATAAAACCTGCAGTAAATATTGGAAATGTGCAGGTAAATAAGCCTTTTGCAAAAATTATTAAGGGTATTTATATTTATATAGCTGTTGTTATGGACAAGACAAATGCAGATATGTTAAAATTAGGTAAAAATGTGAATGTAAGAATAAATGATATCAATAAGATTGTTAATGCTGTTCCTATAAGTATTTCAGGTGCTGATGGAAATAAGTGTGCCGTAATATTTAAGACGGACAAAGCACTTAGTGAGACTACATTCCTAAGAAAAATAAATATCGATGTTATTAAAAATTCATATGAAGGTCTTGAAGTTTCTTACAAAAGTCTTTTTGATATCAGTCCGGATGGTAAGAAAGGAAGAATTGTACTTGTAAAGGCTAATGATGCAACAATCAGGAATGTTGAGATTGTTGGCAGAAATGGGGAATTTGCGATAATAACCGGTATTGATAAGAAGGAAATAGTCAGTCTTTATGATACTTATGTCATAAATCCAAGTAATATTAAAGAAGGGCAGCTGATAATAAAATGACAGATGAATTTGACTATATAAAAAGAAATATTGAAGAGGTTAAAAGAAGGGCAGCTTTGGCAGCACAAAGATCAGGAAGGAATGTTGACGATATAAAAGTAATTGCAGTAACAAAAACAGTTGGAATAGAAAAAATAAATTGTGCAATTGATAAAGGACTTAATATTTTAGGTGAAAATAGGGTTCAGGAATTGTGCGAAAAGTACGATAATGTTAATAGGGATTGTAAATGGGATATGATTGGACATTTACAAACAAATAAAGTTAAGTATATAATTGACAAGGTAAATCTTATTCACTCTGTTGATCGTTTGGAGCTGGTGCAGGAGATACAAAAAAAGGCTGAAAAGACAGGTAGAGTAATGGATATTCTTGTTCAGGTCAACGTTGCTGAAGAGGACAGCAAATTTGGGTTGTCTCTCCATGAAGTGAAAGGTTTTCTAAAAACCATCAATAAATTCGATGCTGTAAAGGTAAAAGGACTCATGACAATAGCTCCATTTCTCCAAAACATTGAGGCTGTAAGACCAGTTTTCAAACAATTATATAAAATATTTGTTGACATACGGGAGGAAAATATTGATAATATAGATATGAAGCTTTTATCTATGGGCATGAGTAACGATTTCGAAGCAGCTATTGAAGAAGGTGCAAATATAGTTCGAATTGGTACTGCTATTTTTGGTAAAAGATAATTTTGCATGTTTTAAAGCATGTATGAAAAATTACTTCCGCTTTCTATGCGGTTGATGATGTGTTAAGTTTCGAAAAATTCATTTTTATAATGCAAATGAAGACGATTAAACTGTATTTGCGATAGACAAATGTAAAAAGTTAATTGATTTTTATATAATTACTTTTTATATAATTACTAATGATAAAACAGGAGGAAAATACCATGGCTAAATTGTTAAACAAAGTTCTTAATTTTGTTGGCTGGGAAGCTGAAGAGGAAGACGAACTAGTTGACGAAAAGGAAGTTCAAATTGAAAGGGAAGAGATTGTACAGCCGCAATTTTTTAATTCCAACAAGAAGTCTCAACAAAACAAAGTTGTAAACATTCATTCTGCATCACAGTACAAGCTGGTTGTTATGCAGCCTGAAAACTTTGAAGATGCTCAGAACATAGGCGATCATCTTAAAAATAAAAAGCCTATAGTTGTAAACTTGGAAGGCCTTGAGAAGGAAAGTGCACGCAGGGTTGTGGATTTCTTAAGCGGTGCTGTATATGCTTTAGATGGAAGCATACAAAGGGTATCTACAAATATCTTTATTATTGCACCTAATAATGTAGACATTATGGCTGATTTTAAAGAAGAGCTTAGAAATAAAGGTGTGTTTCCCTGGGCAAAATAATGGAGGCATGTAATGCAGGTGTTTAATATTATTGGATTGGCAATTTTAGTTGTTCTGCAGATTGTAAAGTATGCAGTTATTTTGAGGGCTTTGCTTTCATTTTTGCCTATTGGGCAGGATAACCAGTTTATTAATATATTATATCAGATCACAGAGCCGGTTTTGGCTCCAATAAGAACATTTTTAGGAAGGACTGAATGGGGGAGAAATTCAATGCTTGATGTATCCCCTATTATTGCTATTGTATTAATATGGGTGGTAGCTTCAGCTGTATCTTCCATATTCGGAGTACAGGCAATTTCTTCGATATTATAATCTATGATAAACAGAGAAGCAATTTTAAAGAGAATTACAGGAATTGATGATAAAATATTCGTTTCAAAGATAATTGATAAAGCCTTAAAGGCTCAAAATTCCCATTGTATAATAAGTACGGATTTTTTGGATCCATACCAGTCTAATATTATCAAAAAGTCAATTGCATCTAGTTTAGAAGTCAATTGTGTCTTTTATGGTGGATACGCTGCGGCAGAACGGGAGATTGCCATTTTCTGCCCGCAAGGCATGTCTCTTTCAGATTTTCATAGCTTCAAATACCCGTTAAAAATTATTGAGGTTAAAACAAAAAGCCGCATAACACTTACTCATCGTGATTTTTTAGGTTCATTGATGGGATTAGGTATTAAAAGAGAAAAAATTGGAGATATTTTATTGGAAGATGATATTTGCAGGATAATTGTTATCGGCGAAATAGCAGAGTACTTGGAATACAATCTCTTAAAAGTTGGTAATGCAAATGTGGAAGTGACTTTGACAGATGTTGGGGAAATCCAGCACCAGGGCCCAAGCTTCCGTGAGATCAAAGCATCGGTAGCCTCATTAAGGCTTGACTGTATAGCTAGCTCAGGCTTTGGTATCTCAAGAAGCAAAATCGGAGAATTTATCAAAGGCGACAAGGTTTCATTAAACTGGGAAAAAACTACCAGTCTTACTAAGCAGGTAAGTGAAGGCGATACCATATCCATAAGAGGCAAGGGAAGATTGATTGTTGACAAAGTTGGTGCTATTACAAAAAAAGGAAGGATAAGTATTACCCTGCTAAAGTATTTATAAGGAGGTTATTGCGGGATGAATTATACTCCAAATGAACTAAAGAATATTTCCTTTGGTAAAAGCTTGGTAAGGGGTTATAATGAGCTTGAAGTTGATGAAACTTTTGACAAGATTATTGAGGATTATAGCAGTCTAATACATGAAAATATGGAACTTAAAGACAAGCTCAATGTTTTAAATGAGGGTATGCTGCACTATAAGAGAATAGAAGAGTCATTGCAAAGCACACTTCTTATAGCACAGCAGACTGCGGAGGAAATAAAGAGAAACGCATATTCTAAGGCTGAGAATATATATAAGGAAGCGGAGCTTAAAGCTCAAAAGCTTTTAGAAGGTGCCAATGAGCAGGTTATTCGCATAAGATATGAATATGAAGAAACAAGAAAGAAGCTCCAGGTTTATAAAAGTAAAGCTGAGGCCATGCTTCAGTCACAAATGGAAATGTTGAAGCATTCCGTTGAGCTTGAAGATGAAATTTCTTGACATCTAACGATGATAGGATGTATAATACAAAAAAATACTTTTTAAAGACTATGATTGGAAAGAGTAGGAAGCCATACCTTCAAAGAGAGCAGAGTTTGGTGGGAGTCTGCAGGGTTAACTTTTGAAAATCATCCATGAGTTGCATCCTGAAACGTTAAAATCTTAAAGTAAGTAAGGAGTGCCGGTTAAAGCCGTTATTTAACAAGTGATTACTATATTTTATTTTGTATGGTGATAATTTGGGTGGAACCGCGTGAGTAAATTACCCTCTCGTCCCTTATAAGGATTGAGAGGGTTTTATAATTGTTTAAGGGCATTTCAAAAAATACATTATTCAAGTATTTTTTGTATAAGGTCATTAATTCAGCTTTTTGAAATGCCTCTTTGACTAGTTAATTATTTTTTATACCTAAAATATATTGGAGGCGAGTTCGTATGTCAGTTGACTATGGAAAAACACTAAATCTACCACAAACCGATTTTTCTATGAGGGCAAATCTTCCCCAGAAAGAACCTGATATGTTGAAAAAGTGGGAAGAGATGGACATTTATAATAAGCAGTTGAAAAAAAATGCAGGAAAGCCTAAGTTTATTCTTCACGATGGACCTCCTTATGCAAATGGAGGAATACATTTAGGAACATCTTTGAACAAGATATTAAAGGATATAGTTGTAAAATATTATAGTATGTCCGGTTACGAGACACCATTTGTTCCTGGTTGGGATACTCATGGCCTTCCGATTGAACAGAGGGCAATTAAAGAATTAGGCCTTAAGAGGCACGAGGTTGGGCCGGTTAAATTCAGGCAGGCATGTAAGGGATTTGCATTAAAGTATCTGGATTTACAGAGAAATGCATTTAAAAGATTGGGTGTCAGGGCTGATTGGGAAAACCCATATGTTACTTTAAATCCTGAGTTTGAAGCCAAGCAGATCGAGGTTTTTGGTGAAATGGCCAAAAAAGGATATATATATAAGGGATTAAGACCGGTATATTGGTGTCCTGACTGTGAGACCGCATTAGCAGAAGCTGAGATCGAGTATGCTGAGGATACTACGGTTTCCATTTATGTAAAGTTTCCTGTAAAAGACGATAAAGGTATTATAAAAAATGCTATTGGGACTAAAGAAAATGTATACTTTGTCATATGGACAACCACAACGTGGACATTGCCAGGCAATTTGGCCATCTGTTTAAATGCTGATTTTGAGTATGGACTTGTTAAGGTTGGAAATGAATATTATGTAATGGCAGTAGATCTTGTTGAAAACGTAATGAAGGCTGCCGGGATAGAAAATTATGAAATCGCAACAAAGCTTATGGGAAGTGACGTTGAAGGGATTCTGTGTTCACATCCTTTCCTTGATAGAGACTCAATTGTTATATTAGGAGACCATGTAACGTTAGAAGCTGGTACAGGCTGCGTTCATACTGCTCCAGGACATGGTGCCGAGGACTTCCAGGTATGTCAGAAATACAAGATACCTGTTATAGTACCTGTTGATGACAAGGGTCATTTGACTTCAGAAGCAGGTAAATTTAAAGGCCTTTACTATGAAAAATCCAATGCGGCGATTTTAGAAGAACTTAAAGGTTTAAATCTCCTTCTTGCATCAGAGAAGATTGTTCATCAATATCCACATTGTTGGAGATGTAAGGATCCAATAATATTCAGAGCTACAGAGCAATGGTTTGCTTCTGTTGAAGGTTTTAGAAATGAAGCACTGGAAAAAATAAAGGGTGTAAGATGGATTCCTGAATGGGGAGAAGAGAGAATAACCAATATGGTTAGGGATAGAGGAGACTGGTGTATCTCCAGACAGAGAATCTGGGGCGTTCCCATACCTATATTCTACTGTAAGGATTGCGGCCATGAGCTTATAAATGATGAGTCAATTGCTGCAGTTGCTTCACTATTTAGAGAAAAGGGCTCCGACTCATGGTATGAGGTTGACCCTAAAGATATACTTCCAGCCGGCACAAAATGTAAATGTGGCTGTGGAGAGTTTGAAAAGGAAAACGATATTATGGACGTATGGTTTGATTCCGGTTCAAGCCATGCAGCAGTTCTTGAAACAAGAGACGACTTAAGGTGGCCTGCAGACATGTATCTTGAAGGAAGTGACCAACACAGAGGATGGTTCCAGTCATCCCTTTTGACATCTGTTGCTACAAGGGGAGAGGCACCATTTAAGACAGTTCTTACCCATGGTTATGTTGTTGATGGACAGGGAAGGAAAATGTCAAAATCGTTAGGAAACGGCATAGACCCGGAGGATGTTATAAAAGAGTACGGAGCTGATATTCTAAGACTCTGGGTTGCATCTTCAGATTATAAAACAGACATAAGGATCTCCAAGGAATTATTAAAGCAGCTTTCGGAAGTTTACAGGAAAATCAGAAATACCAGCAGGTATATATTAGGTAACATATATGATTTTAATCCTGATAATGATATGGTAAAATATGAGGATTTGGGAGAGCTTGACAGGTGGGCACTTATGAAGCTTTCACAGCTTATAAAGAAGGTTGATGAAGCTTATGGCTCCTATGAATTCCATATGATGTTCCATGCCATCCATAACTTCTGTGTTGTTGATATGAGTAATTTCTATCTTGATATTATAAAAGACAGGCTGTATACATCAAAAGCAGATTCAAAAGATAGAAGGGCTGCACAGAGCGTAATGTATGAGATACTTGATTCATTAGTCAGAATGCTGGCTCCAGTATTGGCATTTACGTCTGAAGAAATATGGCAGTACCTGCCCCATAGAGCAGCTGATGATAATGAAAGCATACAGCTTAACAATTGGCCTGTAGTTAATGAAAAATATCTTGACAGCAAGCTGGAAGAGAAGTGGAGTAAAATATTAGACCTTAGATCTGATGTATCTAAAGCACTTGAAATAGCAAGGGCTGAGAAAACGATCGGTCTTTCATTAAATGCAAAGGTTGTAGTTTATGCAGATGAAAAGGTATACGGATTTATAAAAAGCATTGAGGATCAGCTGTCAACAATATTTATTACATCAGGCTTCGAGCTTAAAAAAGCCGATGAAGCCCCTTCTAGTGCACAAAAAGGGGAAAATATGGATGGAATTTCGGTTGTGGTTGTTCCGGCTGAAGGTGAAAAATGTGAAAGGTGCTGGATGCAAAGTGAAAGCGTAGGCAAAAATGGAAATCATCCGACTCTTTGTGAAAGATGCTGCTCTGTTCTATAGTTTACTTAAAAGAAGGTGATTTGGTTGATTAAAGTTAATATAGATCTGGGAGAAAGAAGCTATCCCATTTATATTACAACTGATTACAGCAGTTTGGCTAAAAGTATGTCATTAGCCAGATTAAACGGCAAGCTGGCATTAATAACAGACAATAATGTAGATAAGGCTCAGGGCGAAGCATGCATTGAGGCTTTAAAGTCAAATGGGCTTAAGGTATACAAGTATGTTATTGAAGCCGGTGAAAAGAGTAAGAATTTAGATACAATCAGGGAAATTTATAAGTTTCTCATTGATAATAAGTTTGAGAGAAATTCAGTTCTTATAGCTCTTGGAGGTGGAGTAGTAGGTGACATTACAGGTTTTGTCGCCGCCACCTTCTTAAGAGGGGTTAACTTTGTCCAGATCCCCACTTCACTATTAGCACAAGCTGATAGTAGTGTAGGAGGAAAGGTTGGGGTTGATTTTGAAGGAAAGAAAAACATAATTGGTGCTTTTTATCAGCCCAAGTTTGTATACTTGAATGTCAATACGCTAAAAACGCTTCCTGTCCGTGAAATCCAGGCTGGAATGGCTGAAATTGTAAAGCATGGTGTTATCAGAGATCCGGAATTCTTTGATTTTATTGACTATAATGTAAGCAAGATATTCAATTTCGATGAAGATGTGCTTCAATATCTGGCCAAGGTTAACTGCACTATTAAAGGATCAGTAGTGGAACAGGATGAGAAGGAAAGCGGCTTAAGGGCAATACTCAACTTCGGGCATACTATAGGCCATGCAATAGAGAGTGTATATGAATTCAAGTATTTGCATGGTGAATGCGTGTCATTAGGTATGGTAGCAGCTCTAAAAATGGCTTGTGATTTGGAAATGATAGAAGAAAACGATGTGCAAAGGGTAGTTGAAACCTTAGATAAAATAGGGCTTCCAGTTAGACTTGACCATATAGATGTGGATGAGGTATATGAGAGAATGTTTTTTGATAAAAAGGTTAAGGACAATAAGATAACTTTTGTATTACCTAAATCCATTGGTGAGGTCATTCAGTGCGTTGTTGAGGATGAAGCCCGTATTAAAAAGGCAATTAGTCACTTACAGTCCTGACAGGATGATTTAAGTCCTGACTAAAATATTAATAAAATATTACTAAGTTATTTATTTAACATTGGCTATTTAAAAGTACTTCATATTACTGGACGTTCTTTGGAATGACTAAAATATTACTTCAGATTTCTACGCGGAAGTTATATTTTAGTTATTACTAATATGCACATCCATGATTATGTGAAGTATTTTTTATTAACCAATTAACTGTAAAAAAGTGTATTTAACTATCTTGAACAAATATAAATTTTAATGTATTATTAAAATATAAGAATATGTAAACTATTTAACAAAATTAATATTAATTATATATATAATAACAACTTATAATATTAAAATTTTTGTATTGTGGGGAAATGAGTATGAGTGGACTTAAGAAGGTTATTTGTGTATTTTTAGCCTTTTTAACTATTTTGAATTTTGGGGGAATAGGTTTTATCCCAATAAGTTTTGATTTTAGTAGTTCTTATGCAGAATCAATCGATTATGATGATATAAGGTTTGAGGATGAGAAACTCAATCAAGTTGTTAGAGATTCCTTAAATAAGGATACAGGTGATAAAGTTAAACTTGAAGAGTTAAAGGAAATAAAAGAGTTAAATGCTGACAACGCTGGTATAAGTAATTTAAAGGGCATAGAGCTTTTATCGGAGCTTAATTATTTGTACTTGAACGACAATAGTATAGAGGATATATCTAGGATTAAAAGCCTCAACAAGTTGATCTGTCTTCAAATGTCCAATAATAATATTTCAAATATCTCTGGACTTGAGGGGCTTGCTAATTTGGAGTTTCTGGATTTAAGCGGAAATAAAATAGCAGATGTAACTCCATTGGCAAAATTAATATCATTAAAACATTTGAATCTTGGTGACAATGAAATTCAGGATATTTCTATGCTTGGAAACTTGGAGAATCTAGAGACTTTAGTGTTGAATGACAATAGAATTGAAGATATAGGTATAGTTCAATGTTACTATAATCTTCAAACATTAATTTTAAATAATAATGAAATAAGTAATAAGTCTCCAATAAATTCTTTGAGGTATAGCTTGATTACGCTGTATATTGGAGGTAATAAGCCCGGATTCCCTTTAAAAAAAGAAGATTTTCCATGTTTAAAGGATACTGATATTGGAGTTAAGGAAACACCAACACCACTGCAGACATCAACACCAATACAAACGTCAACACCAACAATTACTAAAATTCCAGATGGAACTTCGATACCAACTATAACACCAACATCTACATATGGGACTACTCCCACACCTACAGCAGCAGTTGTATTCTCACCAACACCTGTAACAGCTGGCTCAGCTACTCCGGCTACTACAGTAACTCCTTCAGTAGTGCCTACAGCGGGTATAAGTCCAACACCAACTAAGGCAGGAATTACACCTAAGGCTACTCCAACACCAACTAGGTCGGCACCGACAGCTACAATGCCGGTAGTAACGGCAACACCGCCGAGGACTACACCTACTGCTACTGCAACTGCTACAATTGTTCCACCTAGCACTGTGCAGCCAACATCTACACCAATAATTATTCCGTCGGATACTATTAAACCAACCAATACACCTGTACCTACCAGGAAACCTGTATTTTTTCCTGATGAAAACCTTGCAGAGGCTATTAGGGGGATTTTACCAAATAAAGTTTCGGGGACAGTGATATACCTTGATGAAATAAAAGATGTGAAGAGTATTAGTATACCTGAGGGAAAAGATATAGTTAGTATTCAAGGTCTGCAGTATTTCTATAAGCTTACGATGCTGAAATTAACGAATCAGAAGATTGAAGATATTACAGCTGTTGGTAAGCTTACGAATTTGGAGAACTTATATCTAAGCGGAAATAGGATTAAAAGTATATATCCGTTAAGGAATCTGCCTGAATTAAAAATATTGGATCTAAGCAGAAACCAAATAAACGATGCCAATTCATTAAGTTTGTTGTGCAGTTTTGAAAATTTGGAAGAACTGCATTTAAGCTATAACGAAATAGCTGAAGTACAGGGGTTGTCAGTAATAACGAGCCTTAGAATTTTATATCTTGACCACAATGAAATTAATGATTTTAATTTTGTAAATAATATGAATAAATTGGAGTGCTTATTCCTTAGCGGTAATAAATCCGATGATTACGATGTGATTGATGATGCTATAATTGAAGGATTAGGTCCTGATGGTGCTGATTTTATCAAGAAATCTACTCCAGTCCCTAGCCAAACCAATACAGTCAGTCAGACTCCAACTAATGTAGCACCTCAACAGACAGAAAGAACTGTGATCGCAAATCCAGTAATAATTGCTGATAGCAGGACACGGAATGATGCGACAACAAGTACCCAAGTGTTTCAAGTCCTGTAGTAACTCCTTTACCGGCTAATCCTGTGATTACACCAAAACCGACTACCATACCAAGCACAAAAGCAAGTATCGTGTTTAAGGATATAGTAGGGCATTGGGCAGAGAATAGTCTTATGAAGCTCTTTGAAAGGGGAATATTATCAGGCTACCCGGATAAAAGCATGAGGCCCCAATTGGAAATTACCAGGGCGGAGGCTACTGTCATATTGGTAAAATCACTAGCCTTGGACCCTTTAAACAGCAAAAAGTACAAGTTTAAAGATGATAGCAAGCTGCCTTCGTGGGCATATGGATATATTCAGAGAGCAGTTGAAAAGGGCATTATAAAAGGATACGATGATAATTCATTCAGGCCTATGCAGAAGGTGTCAAGAAGTGAAATCGTTTCGATGATAGTCAGGGCTTTTAGTTTCGATCATAAGCAAGGCAAAGGAATTGCGTTTATTGATTCAAGCACAATACCAAAATGGTCTAAAGACAGCATTATTTCCGCTGTAGAATTAGGAATTATCAAAGGTTATGAGAATAATACTTTTATGCCTTACAAGCATGTTACAAGAGCAGAAGCTGCAACAATTCTAGAGAATTCAATAAATATAATGGAAAAGAAAAAAGCCCCTTAGCGGCTTTTTTTCTTTTCTAGGGAATTATGGTGCCAAGGCAATTATATTATCCTTAAAAGGCGGATATATAATGCCTTTTTCAGTTATTATTGCACTGATGTATTTATTGGGAGTGACATCAAATGAAGGGTTTGCAACCTTAATTTCTGATGGGGCGATTTGTACACCCATTATATGTGTAACCTCACTTGATACCCTTTCCTCAATAGGAATGCTATCTCCCGATTCTGTCAAAAAATCAATTGTTGACAGAGGTGCTGCTACGTACAAAGGTATTTTATTCTCATGTGCCAATACCGCTACCGAGTATGTGCCGATTTTATTAGCTGTATCACCGTTTATTGCTATTCTATCAGCACCTACAATAACGCAGTCTATTACACCGGATTTCATAAAATGTCCTGCCATGTTATCGCATATTAATGTTACAGGAATACCATCCTGAGTAAGTTCCCAAGCCGTAAGCCTTGCACCCTGGAGATATGGTCTTGTTTCATCTGCATACACATTTATATTCTTGCCGGCATCATGAGCTGCACGGATAACTCCGAGAGCAGTACCATAATCACATGTTGCAAGGGCACCTGCATTGCAATGGGTTAGTATTGTAAAGTTATCCTTTATGAGGCTCAATCCGTTTTTACCTATTGCCTTATTAGCCTCTACATCCTCAGAATCCATCATTATAGCTTCATTTAGAATTGCTTGCTTTATTTCATCCAAGGATTTTTCCATATGTGAAAGTGCTGTTTTATAAATTCTGTCAACTGCCCAAAAAAGGTTTACTGCAGTTGGACGTGTGCTACGCAATATATTACAGATTTCTTCGATATTTTGCATAAATTCGCTTTTGGATTGTGTTTTTATGGACTGGGCTCCGATAGCTATGCCATATGCTGCAGTTACACCAATAGCAGGTGCTCCCCTTACTATCATATTTTTTATTGCTTCTGCTACTTCCATATATGTTGTACATTCTACATATATTTTTTGAGTTGGAAGCTTTGTCTGATCGATAAGCTTTAAAGCTCCATCTTTATATTCTAATGGTCTCATATAATAGCTCCTTTATGAATTCGTTAATGGCATTTCTTGCTGTAAACCCTTCTGTAACCAGTGTTATTATATATTACTGAAAATGTTTTAGCAATATTTTAGTTTTGAAAAAATTGGATTAAACGTTATGTTCCATTATAAACCTGCATTCGAAGTAAATATTAATATGAAATTTAGGTATATTAAAATATAAAAACTAACAAGGAGAAAACATGTCAATTATAGTAGGCACAGAGTTGAAAAGTGATCTTGAGGCTATGTATAAAATGACTGGAGACATTTTAACTAGAATGGATCTGGAGAACGCCAGGCTTGTTGATGCTGAAGTTATGAGGGAAATAAGACTTAAGATTTTGGATATGGAAGCAATACTTCAGAAGGATATATTTACATGTGATTACTTGATTTCTAAAGGTAAAATTTTAAGTAGCATAATGTGTGATATTCATTAATGGTGATAATTATGAATGATAAAAATAGGTTAATTGAAGTTATAAATAAAAAATTGGATAAGATCTCATTACACATGGAAAGTTTAAACTAGTAGATTATGTATATTATCTCGAAAACCCCAGGAAAATGCTATGGGCAAATTTTCTTGGAGGATTATCAAGGGGATTTGGTATTGCTATTGGATTCACTCTTTTAGGTGCCGTCGTAATATATTTTCTTCAAATAATTGTACGTTGGAAATTGCCTCTGATAGGAGAGTTTATTACAGACATAGTGAATATTGTTCAAGATAATATGAAAAGGGCGGGAGGAAAAATAAATGGATGATCAAATTATAAATTCCCTGAAAGAAACTTTAGCCAAAAGGCAGAGTGAGATACAGCATACTATTGAAATAATGAAGGAAAATAAAACAGCTGAGCAGGACAAGTATTCACCTACTGAGCTTTCAAATTATGATAACCATCCGGCGGATATGGGCACAGAGATGTACCAGGTTCAATTTAACAATGCTTTAAGGGTTCATGAGGAACATGAGCTTAAAGATATTGATGATGCTTTGAAAAAGATTGATGATGGATCCTATGGAAAGTGCGAATTCTGTGGAAAAGATATAGAAATTGAAAGGTTAAAGGCAATTCCTTCAGTAAAACTTTGTATAGATTGTGAGGAGGATAAACCGGTAACCCTTGGGATTTTGAAGATGGAAAGACCAAATGAGGAGTTGGTATGGGATGCACCGTTTGGAAGGAAGTACCTTAATAAAAGAGAAGATGATGAAAATGAAGGTCTGGACTATCTCAATGATCTGGTTAAGTATGGAACATCCGATGGGCCTCAGGATATGGGCGGGTATTACGATTATGAGGAGTTCTACACCAATGAAATAGATACACAGGGTATTGTAGATAAGATGGATCGTATATCAAATGAGCAATATAAAAGACAATTGCCTGATTAATCGGATGAGATACAAAAAATAATATTGTTTCAACATTCCTAAGGAATGCCTTGGAAATAACTTTGTATTCTCAAAGACAAAATCCAGACGATTTAACGGGGTTTTGGAGGATGAGAATCGGATGCTATTTCTTAGTCATTCCTAAGCAACTGTAAAAGATTAATTCTTTCAGTAAAAAATGTCGAAATAAAGTCATTTTTGGCGAATTAATATCTTACTTGGCGTTTATTATCTATAGTTTTCTATTTTAGGTTATTTTCAACTGCATTAGGCTTTTATTAAATTTTATAAAAAAATATGACTATGGTATAATATTCTTTGTTGCTTATTGTAGGTTTACATAAAAAAAGTGAAAAGAGGGGAAAACTATGAAAAAATTTAAAAAGGTATCATCTTCAATTGTGGTTGTTTTAATTATAAGCATTATTGCTGCAGGTATGGTCTGGAGCGTTAGTGCAACAAGAAAAGTTGATGCCACAGCAAACGACAACATTAAGATTTACTATGATGGAAATTTAAAAGCCTTTACAGAGACTGATGGTTCAAAGATATCACCTGTTATAATCGGTGGCAGAACATATTTGCCATTAAGAGCGGTTGCAGATTTGGTAGGTCTTGGGGTTGAATGGGTAAGTGATACACAGTCAATCAAGCTTACATCTAATAACTCCGGTATACCATATAAGGATAATACACCTGTTCAAACTCAGCCAAGTGCCAGCACAGCACCATCAACAACAGCACCGGTTTCAAGTACACCTGCTCCTGTGAATTCTTCTAAAAGTGCAGGAACTTTAGAAGATCCGATTAAATTGGGGGAAACTTTTTCATGGTCTGCAACTGAGAAGTATATAAATACTACAGCATCAGCAGATTATACATGTACTGTCAAAAAAGTAGAGCCTATCACATATGAAGAAGTAACAAAGTTGGGATTTAAAGTTACTTCTGATAAAGATAAGATTGAGTATGCAATGATCACTTTGGATATGAGTGTTTCAAATGCTAAAATTACATCAGGAGATGCTTATCTACATTTACCATTTATGAGATATGTTTCGGGTTCAAAAACACCATCAGGAGCTTCTATTATTGGAGGCACAGATTATGGTTTTGAAGGTAGCTTGAAAAAAGCAGCTGAAAATGTTAATAAGGATAGTCAAGGCTTTTTAAAAAAGATAAAAGCTGGTGAAGTACATAATTATAAATATGAGGGCAAAGTTATATTGCCTTTGGCAAAAGGTCAGGAAAACTATTTGTGGTTAACTAAGGACAGCAGCCTGGAATATTCGGTTAGGCATGCATTCTTTAAACTAAAATAAAAATAGTATCTACTCTGTATTACCTGTAAATAAATCCAGTTTTCAGCTGCCTAAGTGGCAGACTTTGAAAACTGGATTTGTTATTTCTAAGAATTTATGGTATGCTCTATATGCTACATCATTAAAAACATTTCATATTTTCTTTCAGTCTGGTATAATTTCATATATAAAATTATGGATGGTGAATCATGAAACCTAAAATTCTTGTAGTTGATGATGAAGCTTCCATCTGTGATCTTGTGAAAATTAACCTTGAGTTGGAAGGCTATGAGGTTAGTACTGCAGGGGATGGAGAAGCTGCTTTAAGAAGTATTGAATTAATAAATCCGGATCTTTTGATTTTAGATATTATGCTTCCCAAAATTAATGGTTATGATATTTGTAAAAAGGTTACATATGAGAAGGGTATACCTGTAATAATGCTGACAGCAAAAACAGACCTCATTGATAAGGTTTTAGGATTGGAGCTTGGGGCAGATGATTACATAACTAAACCTTTCCACGCCCGGGAGCTTGTAGCCAGGGTAAAGGCACTTTTAAGAAGGGTTTCTAAGGAAGTAAAGAATATTGAAGATTTAGGAAACCATCTAATTAACGGCTCGCTGGAAGTATTTTCTGATATGAGAAAGGTTATATTGGCAGGTAGTGAGGTTGAGTTGTCTGCGAAGGAATATGAGCTGGTTTACTTTCTTATAAATCATTTGGAGCAGGTTTTTACAAGGGATACTCTTTTGGAAAAGGTATGGGGATATGATTATTATGGAGATACCAGGACGGTTGATGTTCACATTCAAAGACTAAGAAAGAAGCTAAGCATTGAAAGTGGGGGAAATAACATAATACAAACCGTATTCGGTGTTGGCTATAAAATGGCCAGACAATGACAAAGTGGTGATTTAGTGAAGATTGGACTTAGATATAAAATTTTATTTACTAATGTGATTGTTCTGTTTTTGACATTTCTTATTGTAGCCTTGGTCCTGATAGAGGGGGTGGACAGGGTTAACAGGGAAATGCTTATTAATAATCTGGTTAACCAGTCAGAGATATCTGTGAGAACTATTAAGCAGAGTCTTTTAATGGATTCAGATGCTGATAATGTGGAAGGAAAATTTAACCTGAGGGCAGGTGACTTTGCGTCAAGGCTATCAAAGGAATCTGGCATTAGGGTAGTGATCTTTTCATCACAGAAAAAGCTTTTAGCAGATTCGGAGAATTCCAAAAATGAGGCCTTTAGTTTGGCTGAATTGGAAGAAGCCTTTAAGGAGGCCGGTAACAGGGCATACAGTCAGCGTGAGATGGATGGAGAGCAAAAGCTTTTCTTCGCATTTCCAATTATGCATTCCGGCAAGATAATTGGCGGAGTGTTATTTGTTAATTCCCTTTCCGACATTGAAAAAAATAAAAGAAATATATCAATTCTGGTCCTGATAGCTTTTCTGGCAGGAACAATAATTATACTTATTGTCAGCATAATTCTATCGGGGACAATCACAAAGCCCCTGAAGGTATTAAACCGTTCTGCCATGAATATATCCAAGGGAGATTATTCTAAAAAAATTCACATAAAAACAGGGGATGAACTGGGGAGTCTTGCCAATACTTTTAATTTGATGATGGATGAGGTTGCCAATAAAATAAATTCCATAGATTTTGAGAAGGCTAAACTTGGTGCCGTATTGGAAAGTATGGGTGAGGGTGTTGTGGCCTATAATGGGGATAATGAAATTATAGCCAATAATGCAATATCCAGAAATCTCTTTATGGAAGAACAGGAAGATTGGACATGTGGAATAGTTAAACAAGTAAGGAAGAGTAGACAGAGACTGGTAGTTGAGATAAATTTTAATAAAAGAAACCTTCTTGTATGTGCCACACTTTTAAACCATGATGAGCTAAAAGATGGAGTGGTTTTAATTATTAACGATATAACAGAGCTAAGAAACTTACAGGAAAAGCAAAAAAACTTTATAACTAATGTTTCACACGAACTTAAAACTCCCCTTACAACAATATTGGGTTATGTTGATTTATTAAAGGAACAGGGAAAAGACAAAAAGATATTTGATACATCAATTGCGTATTTGGAAAGCTCAGCGGAACGGCTTAAAAGGTTGGTTGATGATCTCATTGATTTATCCAGCCTTAAGAAATTCGAGTTTGAAATAGAAAAAAGAAGCATAGATATAACGGGACTTATTAAAGATACAGTTGGTCAAATGGCTTTGAAGGCAAAAAAGTTCAACATTGAAATTGAAACATACCTGCCCCATTTAGAACCTATAATGGTAGACCCAATAAGAGTAAAACAGGCTATTGTTAATATTTTGGATAATGCGATAAAGCACTCCAAAGAAGGAAAAATATCTGTGAAGCTATATGATAATGAAGGAAATGTACAATTGGATATAGAGGACAAAGGCTGTGGGATACCAAGAGACTTGATAGAGAAAATATTCGAGCCTTTTTACAGAGTAGATAAAGCCAGATCTAGAGAGATAGGCGGAAATGGACTGGGACTTTCTATTACAAGGGAGATAGTGGAAAAACATAATGGAGAGATAATTATAGACAGCATAGAGGGTGAAGGTACAACGGTAAGCATTATTCTTCCTTATGAGTAAAAGACTGATAAGCTTTACATCTAATGGGGTTGGAAAGGTTTTTAACTATGATCCCAACGACATGCTTGGCCTATCTACACTATATGCCTTCTCTTCACCATCAATATTCATTTTTATTTTAAGAGGTATAATTTCCCCATCCAGATTAAAATGAGCAATTACCTCGGCACTTATTTTCTTCATATGAAGCACCTACTTAAAGTATGATACTGGAAAAATAACATTATCTTCTATTGGATTGGCATTCAAGGCTTTATCCTTAAGCAAGAGAGCCCTTTGCACAGAATAATGGCCAAACCTTTTTCTTATTTCATCAATGCTGTATTCCAACTGCTCTTTCTTTTTCTTCTGTTTTTCATCATTAAAAATACTTAGCTGTACATTAGTATCAGCAGTAACAAGATCAGTGGCTCTCACTCCAATGCTGCGGATGGGCTTTTCCCAAGTATAGTTTTTAAGGAATATTTCATAAGCCTTTTCCGCTATAACATTTGCGATGCAACTACAGTCTGATAACTTCGCTTGTCTCTCAAAACTCTGCAGTTCTTTATCACGTATATAAATTTGAATAGTTCTGCTTCTAAAATTATGCCTTCTCAACCGTTCTGCCACGCTTTCAGATAATACATATAAAAGTATTTTTACATCTTCATTATTTACAAGGTCACGGGGTGTTGTCATGCTATTGCCTATGCCCTTAATGACTGAATCAAAATCTGACTTTGCAACAGGTGCCTCGTCAAAACCATTAGCAAATGTCCAGAGATACTCGCCCCATTTACCTAAGTACTTTTTAAGAAAGCCTATATTCAAGTTTGCAAGATCACCTATTGTATAAACTCCTATATTCGTAAGCTTTTTATTTGTGGACCTCCCAACATAGAGTAAATCTGACACCGGTAGTGGCCAAACCTTCTTTTTGAAGTTATCATAAGTAATAACAGTAGTTGCATCTGGCTTTTTCATATCGCTACCCAGCTTTGCAAAAATCTTATTGTATGAAACGCCAATACTGCATGTTATACCTAATTCATTTTTCATTCGTTCTCGGATCTCATCTGCAATTTTCTCTCCTGAACCAAACAATTTTGATGATTCCGTTACATCGAGCCAACATTCATCAACGCCGAATGACTCAACAAGGTTTGTGTAATAACTGTATATGTTTCTTGCCTCTTTGCTAAAATACAAGTAAAGCCTGTAATTTGGAGGTAGCACAACTAAATCTGGACACTTCTGTTTTGCTTGCCAGATAGCTTCACCAGTCTTAACCCCATGTTTTTTCGCTAAAATATTCTTTGTTAATATAATGCCATGTCTTTGCTCAACGGAGCCCCCAACTGCAACCGGTTTATCCCTTATTTCAGGACTATGTAAGCATTCAATACTGGCATAAAAGCTATTGAGGTCAGAATGAAGTATTATTCTTTCCATACGATTCCACCATTCATTGCGAACATGTGTTCTATAATGATTATATGGCGGAAAATTATTCTTGTAAAGGCCTAATTGCTATTCTTAGGTATTGTTTTTTAGTAGAGTTTATCAATACAAAATATTACAATTGAATGCATTTGCTTTTTAGTATAATATAACTTATACAGATCTATAAATTTACAAAGGAGGCATATATGGTTTTAACTAAAAAGAAAATTTTTTCGATATTTTTATTAATAGCTCTTACCTTTTCCTTTATTACAGTCTCTCAAGGTATAGGTGCAGCACCGCACAAAGTAAAATGGGCTGGTGTAAGAGAATCGGCATACGGAGTCAAAATGGCAGATATTAGCCAGTTTCCAGATCCGGCAGGATGGTCGAAGGCCATGAATTCAATGGTATCAAGGTGGCAAGGGGCAGTTCCTTCTGCAATTTGGCTTGTTGGAGAGGTTGATTACGGTACAAAGGGTACAACATTACAATTTACTTCACCAGGCGGTACATATGATTCAAAAATCGAATTTGACCCCAATCAATACAATGGAGTAAACCATGAAGCATGCCTGACCTATTTCGATACCCATGGAATAAAAGTATGGCTCCAGATAGAGCCAGGTTTTGCAAATGTACCTGATCAAATAAATGCAGTTCTTAAAAAGCTGGGTCATCATAAGAGTGTTCTAGGTTTGGCTATTGATGTAGAATGGTATAGAAAAGCTTCCGATGAAGGGGATAATGCCTATGTTACCGATTCAGAAGCAAAAAATTGGGAGGACCTGGTCAAATCATATGATAACAACTTTACTCTTTTACTGAAGCATTATGATCCGAAATATTTGCCGCCTTCATATCGCGGCGATATTGTATTCTGCTGTGATGATGAACAAAACGGCAGCCTGGACGTATTTTTGGAAGAGCATAAGGAAGTAGCAGATAGATTCTATCCAAATCCGGTTATTTATCAAATTGGATATCCCAGTGATAAAGCATGGTGGGGAAAATATGATGATGCACCCAAGACAATGGGTGATGCATTGGCTGCTCAATCAAACAAAGACCAGGAAATCGGCATAATGTGGGTGGATTTCAGTCTTTCTGTTCTGCCTTACATAGATAATGGTTTACCGTCAAAGGGGCCGGACCTGAACGGAGACGGAGCGATAAATATGGCTGATGTAATACTCATCGCTATGGTCTTTAATACAACATCTGAGAATTCGAAATATATACCTGCATATGATCTTAATGGAGATGGAGCGATAAATATGGCAGACGTAATAGCAATTGCATCGAATTTTAACAAGTTAGTTCAAAGCACCGGTACATCCACTGTAACCCCAACCAGCAAGCCTACCCCACACCAACTAACGGGCTGGATATTCCATAGGACTGGTCTGGAATTATAGGTGCAGGGCAAAGTCTTGCTGTTGGTGAACAGGGTAAGCCTGTAAAGACCACCAAACAACCTTACAATAACATCATGCTTTCAGTAGGAAATATGACAGGTTACCCTCTAGATCCAAACAGTAATCAAATATCAATGGTTCCTTTGATTGAACCCTGTGGAAAGTATGCCTCAAACTATCCCAGCTCCTATCCTGACAAACTGGCAGGTGAGACTCCACATTCCTGTATGGGAAATCAGATCACTGCTAGGGTCAAAGGTAAGTTTGGCCCAAAAAGCTCAGCCAAACTAAAAGAAGTGATAATGTCGGTTAAAGTGAGCAGAATACAGAAATATGATGTTGGAAAAATCATATTTCTGATATAATTTAATTACAAGGTTCAAAATGGATATAACTGACTAAAAAACTTCTACATATTTGTAATTTATATTAAGGCATGTATGAAAAATTACTTCCGCTTTCTAAGTGGAGTGTTGACGAGTTAAGCCAAAACATGAGCGAAATTTACAGCGAAAGTTATTTTTTGAACATGACTAAAGAATCAATTACTTTAATATTTTCTTATGCTTAGCTGTGTAATGATTCTATTTATCTAGTTCTAAGCCAAATTTAAAATTAAGATTTTTAATTAATAAAAATTTATATTAGGGGGAAGAAAAAATGTCAGATCATTTTAATGAAAAGACAAATGAAATGTCTTGCACCTGTGGGAGGGCAAAAAAGAAGCGTTTTAGCTTTAGAAAGTTGCTATATCCAATTATGGGACTTATTGCACTAATTTGGTTTTTTATACGTGTTATTCCAAAGCCAAGTAGGGCAACTTATCCTTGTCAGAGGGCTGCTTTCCCTATAGCATCTTCTTTTGTTATTTGGCTAACAGGTATTTTAGGTGGAATTGCAATTTTCAAGAAACTTAATAAAAGATTTGCAGGATCACGTTATGTTATGATCGGTACTGGTGCAGTTGCTTTTATAGCTGCAGTACTATGGAATTTTCAGATAATACCAGTTAATGATACTACAGCTGCTTTTACTTCTGTAAAGTTGCCCAAATCGGATGTTGCAATGATACAATCAACAAAAACCGATGTAAAGCAAATAGATTACAACGAAATAAAGCAGATGGTTACAGATGCTGTTTCAGCAGTTGGAGGGATTGACAGTGTTGTAAAGGATGGAGATACAGTTGTACTAAAGCCCAACCTTATAGTAACAAACGGTTTGGCTACCGAGGCAAATGGCGTGACAACAGATTGGCGTATAACAAAAGCGACAGTTGAACTGGTACGCAGTGTTAATCCGACCGGAAAAGTATATGTTATGGAAGGGGCTATTACCGATACCGCTACCATATTTAATTATTATAAGTATACACCTGCAAATATTCCAGGTGTTGATGGATTCTTACCAATAGAAAAAGACAGCGGTACATGGCAGGATAAAAATTCATCAGGAGTGTCTGTGGTAAATCTTCCTGATGGACTTTTACATAATGAGTACTACCTTAACAGAAAGTATAAGGAAGCAGATGTAGTTATAAGCCTGCCTACAATGAAAACCCACTGGAATGCCGGTTTTACAGGTGCTATTAAGAATGTCGGCATAGGTGCAACACCAGGTAATATATATGGAAGATCATCAAGAGATCCTGCACGTAATGATATGGTTAATCATGATACTGACGACCTTCATAAATGGATACATGACTTTTATAAGTGCCGTCCTGTAGACCTGGTAATTATGGATGGACTACAGGGCTACCAAAATGGTCCCTTCCCGTTCTACGCTGCAGGTGCTAACGGTAATCAGATGAACATGAGGGTTATACTTGCAGGTAAGGATGCTGTAGCTGTTGACAGTATTGCAACACTTACTGTAGGTTACGATCCCGAGTCTATAGGTTATCTGCGTTATCTTAATACAAGTAAACTGGGTAACATTGATCCAACTTGCATAAATTTAAAAGGTAAAAAGGTTGATGAAGTAAGAAAATATTTGGCAGGAACTACAACTATGGGGGTAACTAAAATTACAGATAAAACAGCACCACAGCTAACTATAAGTTCAGCACGGGCAGACGGCAACAATCTGAATATACAGTTAACTACAGACAGCGAAACGGTAAAAGAACTGGTTTATATAGACGGAAAATTATATGATCCTTCATCGACAACCGGTACTAGTAACATCAATGTAGATATTGCAGGATTAAGTGGAACCCATCAATTAACTGTGGAAGCATATGACCGTTACTTAAACCGTACAACCAAGACAGCTCAGTTTGCAGCCAATGGCACTTCCAGCCCTGGCATTACGCCTATTGCACCTGCAACTCCTACCAATGACCCTAGTGTAGGCTATAGTGCTCCAAGAGCGTCACAGGCACCAGTAATAGACGGTTTAGGAAATGAAAGCTGCTGGCAGCAGGCACAGTGGAAGGATATAAAGTATGTATGGCTTGGAGCAACTCCATCACCCAATGATTTCACCGGGCGTTTCAAATTAGTATGGACTCCGGAGAGGCTGTATTATCTGGTTGAAATAACTGATGATAAACTGTCCGCACCAAATACTACTCAGTTTAAGAATTACTATGATAATGACTGCGTGGAATTATTCATAGATGAAAATCATTCCGGAGGAGAACATCAGAACAATTATAATGCATTTGCATATCATATTGAGTTGGACTATGATATCATAGATAATAATACTTCAGGAACCCAAAGCCTTTACAATGATCATGCAAAAGTTTTGCGTACCAAAAATGGAAACGTATATACTTGGGAGATAGAAATGAAGGTATTTGATGACAAATATAATGAGAAGAGTACATCAAATGTACCTGTTACACTGACGAAGGACAAAATCATGGGTTTTGGTGTATCATATAATGACAATGATAATCAAATGACACGTGAAAGCTTTATCGGTTCTTTTGACATACCTGGTACAGACAAAAATGTTGCATGGAAAAATGCCGGCTTGTTTGATACTATAAAGTTGGTAGATTTCGGCACAGTGGCAACACCAACACAAAAACCAACTCCAACACCGGTACCGTCTTCTAAAACACCGGATTTGAACGGTGACAGGGTAATTAATATGGCAGATGTTATTCTTATGGCACAGACATTCAATTCTGTAGCGGGGGATGGTAAATACAAAGCAGCATATGACCTTAACAGTGATGGAGCAATTAATATGTCAGATGTTATTGCTATAGCATCAAACTTCAATAAAGCAATTGGTTAAGGCATGAATGAGAAATTTCTTCAGCTTTCTACGCGAGTGTTGATGAGTTAAGTCAACATATGAGCGAAATGTAAATGACAATAATGTAATAAATTTATCAGATTACAGATTATATAAAAGGTCGGAGATTTCCGGCCTTTTTGTTAATGTAAGGAAGCAGAATCCCAAGTGATAATGTTGTTGTAACTGTGGTAAATTTGATTTTTTTACAATTTTGTTACATCGGGTTTACCCTATTATAATAACTATGATGTATTATTATTACATTAAAAGGTTAATCACTTTTATATAAGTATGATAAAAATGTTTATAGGTTTTGAGAGTTTATTAAGAATAAGGAGAGGCATAAACTTGAATATAAGATTATCAGCTATTGTAACAGGTATTTCGATTATAATGCTGTCAGGATGCAGTTCTTCAGATAAGGTGACAGTCATAAAAGGCCCTGGTATTTCAAATAACAGTCTTTTAATAGGGTTGAGTGAGCTGTGTAAGGGGGATGTTGAAGGTTTTGCAGGTGAAAAGCTTTTGATAAGAGCTGATAAAAATAGCAGCGGAACAGAGTTTTATAGTATGGATGTCAGAACAAAGGAGAAAAAGCTAGTTTTTTCTTCATCTTATAAAGATAATTTCAAATTAAATATTTCAAAAGATTTTAAATATGCTATTTATGATAAAACACTTGTGGATATTGAAAAGAACAGTATTTCGACTCTGCCTCCGGTAAATCCCCAGGTTAAAAATGTTTTTCCCATATCGGGTGTACCTGACTATTGGTTTTATGGTGATCATGAGGTGTTGGTGACAAATCCTGTAATATATATGAACAGATATTTAGGATCAAAGATTTATGGTTTAATGAGTTATACCGGTACTTCCGGAATACAGCTGAAAAAGACAGGAGATATAAGAAAACAGCAAGAGCCGGACTTTAGAAATATAAAGGCTCCCGATATTAAGGGAATAAAAAATGCTGTTCTGGATTTTGATAGGTGCAGGTATATATTCCTAGGCACATCCGTCAAAGAAAACAGAGATGATCTCTATATACTTGATCTTTTTAAGAAGGAATTTATTCAAATAGATACCGATGTAGGTTTGTTTGAACTACACCCGGCAGGAAGCAGTATAGCTTATGTAAAGAATGAAATCGGTGATAATAAAGGGAAAAAATTAGTTGTTTCAGATATCTTGGGCAATGAGAAGAAAGAGCTGGATAACCAGGAGGATATTTCCGGAGTTTCCTGGTCCTTTGATGGAACGTGGATAGCATATTCAGGTGGAGAAAATAGCAAAAATGATATGAATATCGTAAAGGCTGACGGGACAAATAAAGAGCAGCTGACCCAGGGAATGAACCTTGATGGGAGTATATCTTGGGCTCAAAGCAATGACAAGCTTGCTTTTACGACAAATGGAAATGAGGTATATAAGGATAAGAGGGTTTATTTAATAAGTCTCAATATCACTTCCGGTAAAGTTACAGCCAATTCACAAAACATTGAGCCGGAAAGACAGAATACAGCATCACAGCTTGTAAGGCTTATGAGGGAGGTAACACAGGATGTTATTAAGAGCAGTTCGAAAAAAACGTGAACATGGAACTAAAAAGGATAAACGTTCGATTCTTAGGGTGATAAGAAATATACTTGTTGCTGTAATAACAATAATATTGGTTCCGTCTATAATACTATTTCTGCTTATATTTAATGGAGCAAAAAATACCAAGCCTCAAAATACAGATGTTATGATAGTATTAGGATGTCAGATATGGGGGGAGGGTCCCAGCGAGATGCTGGAATACAGGCTTCAGAATGCCTTAAAGCTTTATAGAAAAGGTATATCAAAGCATATCATTGTAAGCGGCGGCCAGGGTCCTGATGAGATAATAACTGAAGCTAAAGCCATGAAAAAGTGGTTTGTAAAAAATGGTGTTAGTGAAAGTGTAATCTATGAGGAGGACAAGTCTACCAGCACTTATGAAAACCTGAAGCTTTCCAAGGCGATAATGGATAAGAATGGATTTAAGGATGCAGTAGTTGTTACCAGTGACTTCCATGTATATAGATCTCTTTGGTTATCCAAAAGGCTTGGTTTTGAAGCACATGGTGCTCCGTCCAAAACTGTAGACCACCTAAAGCCTTATTATTACTCTAGAGAAATTGTATCAAATATAAAAAGTTTTTTATTGGATAGGTAGGTGAAACTATGAGGAAAGGTTATATTGCTGTATTGGTTTTGATTCCTGTAATTATAATTGGCATGCTAAATTTAAAGAATGTGGCTAGAGGGGTACAGGATGCGAGTGCTTATGCAAAGAATAAGGTAGAATTGGTTTTTGTAAAGCCGGACAACGAATGGAAAAACAATGAGGAACCGTCTAATAGGGTGCATTTGCGTAGTGTTAAGCCGGATATACCGCTGGATGAGCTTTTGAAGGATAAAAATATTGATAATAAAGATAGCTTTAATATATTTATTGATCTTGATAAAAGGACACTGTTCTTTAAATACAATGAAGAAATAATAAAACAATACGTAATTTCGGCTGGTAAAAAGTCGGAAGAAGGGAAAAAGGAGAAGGAAGGGGATTATAAAACACCAGTGGGCAATTTCTTTATATGCCAGAAGGAAGTATATAACCCGCCTAAGACTTACCTTGGAAGCAGGTGGATGATGCTGAGCTATCCGGGCTTGGAAGCAGCGGAGGAAGGTCTTAAGAAAGAGATGATTAATAAAGAAGTATATAACATGATCAAAGAAAGCTATCAGGACAAAACTATGCCTCCGCAGACCACTAAGCTTGGAAGTTATATTGGGATTCATGGTGGTGCAAGACCGGATTATCCAAGGGATTGGACGGCAGGATGTATAGGAATGTATAATCAGGATGTTGAAGAAATATACAAGTATGTAAAAAATGGGACAAGGGTTGTAATACAATAGATCTTTATTTGGAATTGAATCTATATCCGGTTCCCCAGAGGGTTTCAATCCATTGTGGATCGGAAGGATTCTTTTCTACCTTTTTTCTGATCTTCTGAATATGAACAGGTACTGTGGCGGTTTCACCGATATAATCCTCTCCCCATATCCTGTCAAATAGCTGCTCCTTTGTAAAGACCATATTTGGATTTGATGCTAAAAAAAGCAGGAGTTCATATTCTTTAGTTGTCATGTTTATTTCTTTTCCATTGACGAAAACTTTATGGGAAGCCGTATTTATCTCCAGCCCCTTACAGCCGATTATTTCATAGGGGGTATGTGAACCTTTAAGTCTCTCATACCTTCTTAAATGACATTTTATCCTTGCCATCAATTCAGCAGGACTGAAAGGTTTTGTAAGGTAATCGTCAGCACCACAGTCCAGACCCCTTATTTTGTCTATATCTTCACTTTTGGCTGATACTACAATGATGGGAATCTCAAATTTCTTTCGTACTTCCCTGATAATTTCCAACCCATCTTTTCCAGGCAGCATCAAATCTACAATTACCACATCAAAGCCACCGGTTAGAGCCCAGTTAAGACCTTCAGTGCCATTAACGGTGATCTGGGCTCTATATCCATTTAGCTGCAGATAATCTCTTTCAAGTTCAGCTATATTAATATCATCTTCAATAATAAGTATTTTTTTCATGTATGGCTCCTTGCACCAAATGTTATTATAAATGTCGTTCCTACTTCTCCGGTACTCCATACATCTATAGTTCCGTTATGTGCTTCAATCAGCTCTTTTGCTATGGCCAGTCCAAGACCTGTACTGACAAGATCCTTTGTTCTCTCATGGTCAATTCGGTAAAAACGGTTAAAGATGAAGGGAAGCTTATCTTCCGGGATACCGGGGCCGTTATCGGTTATACTTATCTTTATAATGCTGTCTATGTGATCCATAACTACATCAAGTGTCAAGTGGTTGGTATCACTGTATTTAACGGCATTTCCTATAATGTTTCCAAAGGCCTGGTTAAGTCTCTTACCATCAACATCTATTTGTATATCTTCCTTAACATTATCTTTGTATTTAAAGTCTACATGTTTTTCTTCAAGATCAAACTTGAATTCTTCCATTAAATCAGCCATAAATCTTTTAATTCGCACCTTTTGAAAATTAAACTCAAGTTTATGAAGATCCAGCTTTGAAAATAAAAAGAGATCATCAATAAGATTGTTCATGTAAGCGGTATTTCTATAAATTACCTGTAAGTATTTCCCCAAGCTTTCAGGAGGTACAGATGATGAGTCCTGAAGAGCTTCAATATAACCCTGAATAGATGTTATGGGGGTTTTAAGGTCGTGGGAGATATTGGCTATTAGCATCTTTCTGTTTTCCTCATATTCGTTTTTTAGCTTTTCTCCTTCATAGAGCTTTTTTGCCATATCGTTAAAGGATTCCACAAGTGTACCTATTTCGTTTTGCACACTGCACTCAACATGAACATTATAGTTACCGTTAGCTATCTCATCAACCCCGCTTTTTAGCTCAACAATGGGATTTAGGATTCTTTTTTCCAGGCGGTGTAGGAATATGAATTGACCTACTTCTTTTATCAACAGAAGAATTACTAAAAACAACCCCACCGATTGCATTCCTATCCACTTAAAAAGCAGGTATATAACAAACAGATTAAGTACAAATATTCCAGGCTTAAAGTAAATCAAAAATCTATGGAGTCGCTGGAACTCGTGAAAATGCTTTTTATAATATTTTCTTATTTCCTTTTCTTTTTCTATTACGCAATCTTTCAATTCTTCATCATTGGTGCATACAATATGCCTTCTTTTACGGCAAAAGAATTTAAAGTACTTGTACATAGCTTCCACCTATATGTTTTGCAATAAGCATTTTACATTTTAATTATCACAACAAATACAATTACAAATTAGTTTTTGTAAAAGATAATTGCTTTTATTGATTATACCATACATGGAAAAAATAGAAATGATATTTTTACTGCAGACATGGGAATGAATGCTGCATATAAATACAGCATTCATAAAGGGGGATTGTTATTAAAAACTACCATATAAAGCTTATGTTAGCATCTATATCTACATTTTGCTCTCCTGATTCATTGCAGCTGCATTCTCCTTTTACACTTAGCTGTATGTTTTCAATGTCATTGCTTTTGCTTATTGTTATAACGAGATTCATATCGGTAAACTCCAGTCCATCTAATTTACTACAGCATTGGTTGTGCTTTTCCATCATTTTCTGAGACAATTTTTCGTGCAGGCATGTTTTCATATCTTGAGGTATGTCATCTTTATTTAATGATATCTGATATCCTTTTTCCGATTCCGAGACTTTAAGATTATGTAATATGCCCAGTATGCTTGCAAGTTTACTGAGCTTCCACTTAATACCGCATTGCTTTGCGAATTCTCCATTTGCACATTTCTCATGGTGTAGTTGGTGAATATGCTTAAAAAACGCCTGATGTTTTTCGCAGCAATCACCAGTAAACTCAGTTTCACTCTGGTGCTTTACTTTTTTGCCATCATGTAAAGCTTCGGTATTTAGTTTTATTTTAGACTGGCCGCTAGATAAGTTTTTATAAAACTCGTTATTCATTTTGAAAATAGCCTCACTGCCTTTATTGACTGCAACCTCAAGCTGCCCTTGAAAAACGTCCTTTTCTTTCATTGTTTTAACAATGTCGTACAATAATTTTACTTTATTCATTGCTGTATGCCTCCTTTTGATTTTATGTGTTCATTATGAAGGCAGTTTTTAAAACCCATATAAAGGAATTTTAAAAGGTTTATAAATAATTTTAAAAATTTTATAAACTTGATGATTTCAAAATTACAAAATTGTAATTTTGTTTTTAATCGCTATGTAATATTGCACATTTAAAATAAAGTTATAAAATCAATATCAATTTAAAGGAGTAGCTGAAAATGGAAATACTAAAAGTTGAAAATCTAACTAAGACATATGGAAAAGGTGATAATGAGGTTGTTGCCATAGAAAATCTTAACTTTACAGTGGAAAAAGGCGAGTTTGTAGCTATAGTGGGTCCAAGCGGTTCGGGAAAGAGTACGCTGCTGCACCTTATTGGCGGAGTGGATAAACCTACCTCAGGAAAGGTATTTATAGAGGGAGTAGACATATACGGGCTTAAGGAAAAGCAGCTTTCAATATTGAGAAGAAGAAAGGTTGGATTTGTTTTTCAGTCATACAACCTTATACCTGTGCTTACAGCTGAAGAGAATATACTAATGCCGCTGCTTTTAGACAACAGGAAGCAGGACAAGAATTATATTGATGAGCTCTTGGAAATTCTAAGTCTAAAGGATAGAAGAAATCACCTGCCGTCCCAGCTTTCAGGAGGACAGCAGCAAAGGGTTTCCATAGGAAGGGCACTATCAAATAAGCCTGCGGTTATTTTAGCAGATGAGCCCACCGGAAACCTTGATTCCAAAAACTCAAAGGAAGTTTTGGAACTCATGAGATACTCAGCACAAAAGTACAACCAGACACTTATATTAATAACCCACGATATGAATATCGCCTCTCAGGCAAACAGGGTAATAAGCATAATAGACGGAAAGATATTTGCAGATGAGGTGGTGAGAAAATGAATAACTATAACGGACTGGCACTAAAATATCTGAAAGAACATAAGGCAAGAACAATCCTGACTCTTATCGGCATAGTTATAGCCATATCCATGTTTACTGTCATAGGAGGAATTTACTTTAGCGGCAAGGAAAGTGAAATTCAAGATATAAAAGATACTATTGGCAATTATGAGATAGCTTTCTATGATTTATCGTGGGATAAGCTTAAACAAATAAGCAATAATTCAGAAATGAAAAATGGCGGAACTTCAAAAGAAGCCGGAAGTATTAAGCTTAATACCAAACTCCTTACTGAATCTTTAAGGACGGTATTTGTTAAGGAATATGATACTAATGCATATAAAAACATATTCACAATTAAAATGGCACAAGGCAGATTGCCGGAGAAAAACAGTGAAGTCATTGTAGATATAAAATATTATAATGTTTTAAAAGAAAAGGGAATTGCTGATACCTTAGAAGGCACAATCAGCATGGACAACAGTAAAAAAGATGTGGTTTATAAAATAGTAGGTGCTTATGAAAGCAAGACCATTAACAATATTGCTTTAAGCTTTATTGATGACAACATTAATACTTCCGATAAGTATATTTATTATGCAAACTTAAAAGAAAAAAATGACAAAATGAAGGTTGCTGAAAATATTGCAAAAACTACCAATACAAAGATTGATCCAAACTCAAGACTATTGTATTATATGGGGCAGGGACCGGATAAAAAGAAAAATGATGATGTTTGGACAATATTCTTTTTCATATTTGCTTTTGTTGTTTTATGTACAGCTGTAGTTATTTATAATGCTTTCAGCATTTCGGTTATGGAGAGGATAAAACATTTTGGAATTTTAAGAAGCATAGGGGCAACCAAGAGTCAGATAAGTAAACTTGTTGTCATTGAAGCATTAATTATGAGCAGCATTGCAGTCCCTTTAGGCATAGCAATCGGTTATCTTGGTGCGTATATTGTATTTGATATTTTCATGTCAGGTTTTTTAGGCTCCTTTCAAATAGGCTTCTATCCAAAAGTGATTATAGTGGCTGCGGCCTTAGGTGTAGCAACAGTTTTTATCTCCATCCTTCTTCCGGCGTTTTCCGCATCAAGGGTTTCTCCAGTTGATGCAATAAAAGGAACCAATGTTATAAAGGGTGAAAAGATAAAACGCAGAAGGGGGATATTGGCAAAGCTGTTCTTTGGTTTTGAGGGTCAGGTAGCCTACAAGAATATTAAAAGAAGCAGAAAGAGATTCTATGTTACATGTATATCACTATCCCTCTCGCTGATTATGTTCATTTTTTTCTCCAATCTTATTGATATTGTTATTGAGTCATATAAAATAGTAAGCGTCAATGTAAAAGTCCAAGGAGTTTATACATCTGATAATTACAGCATGGGTAATGAGATTACCGATAAGCTTGCAAAAGTTAAGGGAATCAAGGATATATACCAGCTAAACTATGTAACAGTGCCTATGGTAGTAGACAAAAAGGCTGTCAATAAAAAGTTTATAGATTCTCTTATTAAAGAAGGGAAAATTCAGGAATACAAGGATTATTATTTTGTAAATATCCAAATTATTAGCTATGATAAGCATGCCCTGGAATTATTCAATAAGGATAGCAAAAAGAGTATTGATTATGATAAATTTAAAAGCGGTGAAGAGGTGATTATAGTCAATAAGGCTATGGGAAAACAAGGAGGGAGCTTGTTTTATGATGCATTTACCCAGTATAAAAAGGGCCAAACACTGAAACTTCCCAAGTTTAGCCGTGATTATATAAATAAAAAGGATAAGGAACCAATTAAAAAGTCAGTAGAAAAGAATGATATGATGGAATTTAAGGTTTCAGAAGTTATTGATTATGAGACGCTTAACGGCTCGCCAATTTCTAATGGATTTGGTATAATAATGTCGGATGAAAGCTTTAAAAGGCTGACTGGTATAATGAAGTACAATACACTTGGTATTATGTTTGATTCAAAGGAAAGCAGGGATGGTGTTTTTGAAAAGTTAAGTATAATAGCTGATGAATATGCTGTGAAATACTATGATATCTATGAAGAGGAAAAGAGAATGAATGATCTTATAACTCAGCTGCTGGTACTGGTGTATGGTTTTATTTCTCTTATAGTACTCATAGCGTGCGTCAATATAATAAATACAGTAACAATAAATCTTCTGGTAAAGAAAAGGGAGTATGCTGTTTTTAAAGCTATAGGTATGACAAGACGGCAGTTTATAAAGCTAGTTTTGCTGGAAGGAACATTGTTTGGAGTGTTTGCAAGCATAATTGGTATTCCGGTTGCTTTTCTCCTAACCAAATTTGGAGTGATTGTACGAAATCCATTGGGATACATAGGATATATAATGCCGGTTTGGCCTTATATAACAGGAACTATAGGTGTTATTGCAATTACGCTTATTGCTGCTCTTATTCCTCTCAGAAAGCTAAATGATATGAATATCGTCGAAGCATTAAGGGTAGAGGATTAACCCTTATGAAAGGAATACCTTAAAATTGGAAAGGGTATTAACAAATAATTAGCTGGTCAATGGTGCCCTAATAAGAAAAGGTGAAATCTATGAACATCATGTTGGTTGAAGATGACAAGGCTTTGGTTTTAGGAATGGAATATGCACTGAAAAAGGAAGGTTATAATGTTATAGCCGCAGGAACAATAAATGAAGCACAGAAGCTTTTAAACAATACTGTAGAACTAGTGCTTTTGGATGTTTCGTTGCCTGATGGAAGCGGGTATGACTTTTGTATGGAACTTAGGACAAAGAGCAGTGTTCCGGTCATTTTTATAACAGCCTTAGACGGTGAGGCAAATATTGTATTCGGGCTTGATATAGGGGCTGATGATTACATCACAAAGCCCGTAAGGATTAGTGAAATGATTTCAAGAATAAAAGCCGTAATGAGGAGACGATCCAACCAACCCAGTATCGAGCTCACAAATACCATAGTTACCGGGAATGTAACAATTGAACCATTAAAATGCAGGGTCTTAATGGATGGAAATGAAGTAAACCTAACAGCAGCGGAATACAAGCTTTTGCTGCTGTTGGTTGAAAATAAGGGCAGAGTGCTCGAAAGGAATCAGATTATTGAAAAGCTGTGGGATATTGACGGAAACTTCATTGATCAAAATACCTTAAATGTATATGTTAAAAGGCTTAGAGAAAAGATTGAGACAGAGAGTAAAAAGCACATAGAGACATTAAGAGGGCTTGGATACATGTGGAAGGATGAGGTGTAAAGGGTATTGAGACTTTTAAAAAATTATGAGGTCCGCAAGTCACTGTTATTGCTGATATTTATCCTTTTGGTTTTTGCAGGAGCAATCCTCTGGTTTCTGAACCACTTTATCAGTTCCATGAATAATGCTCAGATAAGACAAAATATATCGCTTGTAGGAAGCGTTGCCAAAAGATATCCTGGGAGTGAGGAGGATATTGTAAGGATAATAGTTTCCGGTGATAATAAAGATTATGGTTATGGGAAGGAAATATTAAATAAGTACTCATATGACGAATCACAGGCAGCATATAAGAATACTTTGATGAATGAAAGTTACAATAAACTATTATTCAGTGCAATTGTTATCATAATTTTATTATTGGTATTTATCGTTATTATTATGATATATAGTTATAACAAAATATTTAAAAGAATCAGAAGAGTTGCATCCGAAGCAGAAGGGCTTGTAGAGGGAAGATTTGGAGAAATGGAAGGAGAAAATGAGGATGGGGATTTCGGGGTTTTGGTTTACCAGTTCAATACAATGGCACATAGAATGACTGAGACCCTTGAAGCTTTACAAAAAGAGAAGCTTTTTCTAAAAAGGATAATAACCGACATATCCCATCAGTTAAAAACTCCATTAGCATCACTTATAATGTTTAACGAAATACTTTCGGATCACGACAAACTTCCGAAGGATGATACGGTAAGGTTCGTGAAAGAAAGCAAAAACCAGCTTGAAAGGATGGAATGGCTTGTAAAGAACCTTCTTAAGATGGCTAAGCTTGAAGGAAGAATGGTAACCTTTGAAAAGCAGGAGTTTTCCATTGAGAAAACAATTTTACAAAGCATTGAAGGGCTGAAAACGATGGCGGAAGCCAAGGGTTTAAATATTGTGCTGGAAGGGCCCTCTGATATAGTTGTAAGCCATGATATAAATTGGACAGCAGAAGCAATTTCTAATATTTTTAAAAATTCCATAGAGCATGTAAAGCCTGGCGGCAATGTAAAAGTAAGTTGGGAGGAAAACAATGTTTTTGTTGAAATCAGAATTGAGGATGACGGAGAGGGGATAAGTAAAAGCGAGCTTCCCCTGATATTTGATCGGTTTCATAAAGGTCCTAACAGCAACAGTCCCACAAATATCGGTATTGGCCTGTTCATAGCCAAAAACGCAATCGAAGGTCAGGGCGGCAATGTATATGCATATAGTGAGGAGAAAAGAGGCAGCAAATTTGTTATTAGGATTATGAAAAAGGTTTGGGGATAGATAAAAAACATTGGAATTACAGGTAATATCTGTTATAATTATTTGATGAGGCCTGCAAACCTTAAATCAAAATAATGGTTGTATTGCAATATCAATAGTGGTTAAATTAAGTTTATAAGAAAGTGTGGTGTTAAAACACCACACTTATTATATATCAGTTCGGCATTTAAAATAACAGATTAGGAAAGGATGATATTATGATTGGTAACAGGAAATTAGTAAAGATTGCTGCAGCAGTATCACTATCTATTACTATATTAGGCAGTGCCATGTCTATGAATTCATATGCATTGAAAAAGCCATGGTATGAAGACAGCGTAAATCAGTTGGTAAAGTCAGGTGTAATAAGCACAAGCAGGACATCACCCCTTGCCAAAGTAAAAACAGAAGATTTTCTCAAAGCAGCTGTTTTATGGTTTACATACAACCATGGGGAAGATTTTAATAAAGTTGTAAATGATCTTCAGTGGGTAAAAGATGGAGAAATAAAATCTAATGGTGATCAAATTAAAAGAGCTGAGGTAATAAGGATTGTTATTAGGGCAATTGGGCTGGATAACAAGGAAAACAAAAGCCTTAAAGACTATATGTTACAGGGTGTGAAAATTGGTCTTATTAAGGGATATGGAAGAGGACAGCTAGGTGAGAATGATAAAGTTGATTATGCACAACTTGCAACAATCTTTACAAATGCAAGAAATATACAAAATTCAAAGATCAATACTAGAAGTGTAGAAAAAGTACCCATAGAAAACTTTTTCAAAACTCCTTCAGCTTTAGGGTACAGTATGTCTCCCGATGGCAAATATCTTGCGTATTTTGCACCATGGGAAAATAGAAGCAATGTGTATATAATACCTGCTGATGGAGGCGAAGCAAAAAGAATTACAAGCTCAAAAGACAGGGATATAATTGACTATGCATGGAAGGATGACAAAATTATATACATGAAAGACAATAGCGGCGATGAAAATTACCACATCTATTTGGCAGGTATGGATGGCGTTGCTGAGGATAAGGAACTTACACCATATCCGGGGGTTTTAGCCTACTATGTAGATATGCTCAAGGGCAATAAAAATGAAATTCTAATGACAATGAATAAGAAGGACCCTAAGGTATTTGATATATATAAACTTAATATTATAAGCGGCGAGACAACAATGGTTGCACAAAATCCTGGCAATATAACAGGATGGCTCACCGATGGCGATGGTAAGCTTAGGCTGGCTGGATCTGATGATGGTATTCAAGCGAAAATATTATATAGGGAAAAGGAAGAGGATGAATTTAAGCTTCTTCTTGAAACAAAGCCTGGAGAATCCTTTACTCCAATTATGTTCGCAGAGGATAATAAGAGTATTTATGCTACAACGAATATGGGTAGGGATACTGCTGCTATCGTAAAGCTTGAGTTAGCTTCCGGAAAACAAGAGGTTGTTTATGAGAGAAATGATGTTGATGTATCAAATATAATTATCAATCCAAAGACAAGGGAAGTGTTAGGTGCTACCTATAATACAGATAAGGTAAAACATGAGTACTTCAATAAGAAACTCAAAGATATAATAGATAAGGTTTCTGCTAAATTTGACAAAGAGAAGCTGATAGGAATAAATGACTTGTCTGAAGATTTCACCAAATTTATATTCTCGGTTGGTAATGATCGGGATCCTGGTGCGTATTACTTTTATGACTCGGTAGCTGATAAAATTAAAAAGCTGGGAGATGTTTTACCTTCAATCAATCCTGAAAATATGGCAAAAATGCTGCCAATATCATATAAGAGCCGTGATGGACTGACAATTCATGGTTATCTTACACTGCCCGCAAATAGTATTCCGAAGAGGCTTCCGGTCATAGTAAATCCTCATGGAGGTCCTTGGGCAAGAGACAGTTGGGGATACAATCCTGAAGTACAGTTTTTGGCAAACAGAGGTTATGCGGTTTTGCAGGTTAATTTCAGAGGTTCCACAGGCTATGGCAAAAAGTTTGTTGAGGCGGGAAACAAGCAGTGGGGACTGAAAATGCAGGATGACATAACAGATGGTGTTCAATGGCTTATTAAGCAAGGCATTGCTGATTCCGAAAGGATTGGTATATATGGCGCTTCATACGGCGGGTATGCTACATTGGCGGGAATAACCTTTACACCTGATCTGTATGCAGCAGCGGTTGACTATTGCGGGGTTTCCAACATATTTACACTTTTAAAAACCATTCCTCCGTATTGGGAAGGCCAAGTTAAGATGTTTTATGAAAGGGTAGGAGATCCTGAAAAGGATAAGGAGCTTCTCACAAAGGTTTCGCCTGTGTTCCATGCAGATAAAATAAAGACTCCTTTATTTGTTGCACAGGGTGCTAATGATCCAAGGGTAAATAAGGCAGAATCCGATCAGATTGTAGAAGCATTGAAAAAAAGGAATATCAAAGTTGAATATATGGTGAAGGACAACGAGGGGCATGGTTTTGCAAATGAGGAAAACAAATTTGATTTTTACAAATCCATGGAAAGCTTCTTTAGAAAGCATTTGCTAACGGTTGATTGCTAAATATTATAATATTTAAATAGAGCCAGTATAAAGTGATTCTACTGTAAAATAACAAAATTTACTTGGACTTGTGCAGATTTCAACATAAGTACCGTAAATTTGATATTATAGTAGAATCACTTTTTTTCAACCTTGATGCATATCACCTATATGTTATAATATACAAAGGGTGATCAGGCATGGGACTTAGAAAAGGTCAAAAAGAGCTTGTAGAGGATTACAGAGGCGGATATTGTGCAGTGCCGGCAATTCCAGGCGGTGGCAAGACCTACTGCCTGTCTGTTTGGGCTGCCCATATGATTGCCATGGGCATTCCAAAGCCTGGTAAAATACTGATTGTTACATACATGAACAGTGCAGTAAACAATTTTAAGCAGAGAATAAGTGCAGAGCTTCAAAGACTTGGTATCCAGGGGAATAAGGGATATTTTGTTTCTACAATTCATGGGTTGTGCCTTCAAATAATCAAAGAGAAACCTGATCATATAATTGCAAATGAGGAATTTGGAATAGTTGACGAGGTAACCAAGGTTCAAATTATTAACAGTGCGGTTGATGAATGGAGTAGAGGTAATGAAAGAAGACTCGCATTCTTTATTGATGAGCAGAATTTCAGTTCAAACAAATTAAACGATATATATAAGACATGGCATGATAAATTCTGTGGCTTGGTTCTAGGGGCGATAGGTGACTTTAAGTGCCGCGGCATAGGACCACAGGAGGCACTCCAAAAGTGCAGGTCTCTTCCTGCAAATTCCTTTTTGAAATGTGCTTCAGAAGTTTACGGGTTATATGACAGAAAGCTTAAAATTTCCGGCTTTCTCGATTTTGACGACATGCTGTACAGCTCAAAGAAGATACTTTTAGAAGATGCCGGTTTGCTGGAGAAGTATCAGAAAAAGTATACTTTTGTCTGCGAGGATGAAGCCCAGGATTCAAACCTAATACAGAGCGAAATTCTTACTATGCTTGCAAATGGAAACCTTTTAAGGGTTGGGGATAGTAACCAGGCTATTTGCGGCAGCTTCTCAAACAGTGATTTTACCCTGTTTAAAAGCTTTTGTGAGAATCCTTCCACCACGGTTTACAATATTACCCAGTCCAGCAGGAACACAAAAGACATTATAAACCTTGCAAATTATTTTGTAAGATATGTGAGGGAGCAGCACCCGGTATTGGAATGCAGGGATAGCTTGCTGCCCCAGTATATAGAGCCGGTTAGTGATGATGATGAGAGAAGTAACCCTGTAATAAATGAGTACGGAATTAAGACTGGGGTTTTCCCGTCCTGGCCGGATGAAGCAAGGAGAATAGTTAAGAAGGCTGAAGAATTTATAAATTTGTACCCTGACAAGACTATTGCCATTTTGGCACCAAGTGCGTGGAAAATTAAAGAAATTGTAAAAATCCTGGATTCCTGGGATTTACCGTATGAGCAGCTTGACAATTCATCCCCTGAAAAAAACAAGACAGTTAGAATGTTAGGCAGGGTTATTGATTATATTGCTTATCCTGAAGACGGTGAGAAGCTGGCCAACATGATGCTTGAATGTTTTCTTACCGAAAGGTATGATGCGGGCGATAAAACCTTAAAAGATATGGAAGATAATTGTGCTTCTTATGAAGATGAGAAAAAGATTGATCAGAAGAAAATGCTTTTAAGCTTCCTAAAAAGATATCCTACAGAAAATATTCTATATCCTAAAGGCGGCGAAATAAACCATAGGGATGTGCCAAAAGACCTGCTGGATAGTAAGATTTGGTCTGATTTTTTAAGTTACATGGATCTTGTAAGGGAGCTTTTGGAATTTCCTGATACAATAGTTGAAAAGCTTATTCTATATATATCGGAAAAGCTTAAGTTTGGCAGGGAAGAGAGGGCTATTGCACAAAAGGTTGCAGGCGATGTGAGATACCTAATGAACAGGAGCCCGGCATGGCGTATGGGGGATTTGGCACTGGAGCTTCTAAGCCCTAAGAACATGTTTAACTATTTTGCCGGGGTTGTGTGGGAGCTTAAGGGCTATGAGCCAAGACCCGGTGTGATAACTGTAGCTACTTACCATAAATCAAAGGGTCTTGAGTGGGATGTAGTTTTTCTTACAGGGCTTAATTATGCGGATTTTCCGGTCACATTGAAGGACAAGTTTATCGGGGAATACTGGTTTTTAAAGGAGGAGTATAAAAATCCTCAGGCTGTAATAAAAGCCGAGATGCAGAAAAAGATCGAGGGAAGCTTTTCGGGAGACCCTCTTGTGAAAGCCAAAATTGAGACAATATCTGAAAAGGCAAGGCTTCTTTATGTGGGTATAACAAGGGCCAAGCAGTACCTTTTCCTGTCGGGTGAGCATTCAAATCAAGGGAAAAGGAATGAGGTTATTCCATGCCAGTACCTGATGGAGATAAAAAAGTTTATTGATCAAGAAGATGGGAGATGACTTATATGGGATCAACCGCCGATAAAAACAAAAATATCATCCCTGAGGGCTTTCTCTTTACACAGCAATCCCTGTCTACATTTTCCAACTGCCCTTTGAAGTTTAGAAAAAGGTACATAGAAAACCTTAAATGGAACAGCTATCCTGATGAAGATGTGAAGAAAAGGCTTGATATGGGAAATGATTTCCACTTAATTGCCCATAGATACTTTTTAGGTATTAATGATGAATGGATTGAAGACGAAGAACTAAATAGATGGGTGCAAAACTTAAAGAGCAGCTTTCCCATTAACAAGGATAATATATATCTGCCGGAATACAAGATAAGAATGGCAGATACAGTTATAAGGCTTGAGGCTAACTATGACCTAATAATGGTTAAGGATGGAGAAATTGAGATTTGGGATTGGAAAACCCATTCCATAAAGTCTGAACATGCTAAGGCTAAAAAGAGAGCCAGTTTTCTTAATAAACTGCAAACAATTGTATATATGTTTGTTTTAAAAGAGCAGTCTAGGCTTATAAACGGGAGCAATACCCAGTGCCATCAAATCTCAATGAATTACTGGCAGCCTGATCCGCCTGGCATTATCGAAAAAATTGTATACAGCGAGGAAAGGCACAGGCTTTTTAAGGAAGAGATTGAAAGTAGAATACTAAAAATTATGGATTATGATTATATAGAGTTTGATAAGGCAAATTATACTGAACACTGTAAAATATGTGAATTTAACTGGTTTTGCAACAACCAAAAGGTTGACTTCAAGGCATTAGAAGAGGATGAGGACTTCCTTGACAGCTTAAGATGGGAGGATTAGCACAAAAATGAAAGTAAATATAGATATAAAAAATAATGGTGTAAAAATTCCCGAAGAATTAATAAATGCTGCCGATGGAGACGAATTAATAGCAAGGCTCTTTTATAACAGAGGGTATAAAGACCCGCATACTGTAAAGCAAATGCTACATGATCAGCTATATGTTCCAACAGATATATGGGAATTTCAAAATATGAAAGATGCTGTGGATATAATAAGAAATGCAATCGGCAATAAAGAAAAGATAGCAGTTTACGGCGATTATGACGTGGATGGGGTTACCAGTACGGCTCTATTGGTTCAATGCCTGGGATTTTTAACTCCCAATGTTTTATATCATGTACCTGATAGATTTACAGAAGGATATGGAATGAATGAAGGGGTAATCCAGAGACTCCATGAAAAAGGAGTCTCACTTGTCATTACCTGTGACTGCGGCGTATCAAATGTGAATGAAGTAACGTTGGCTAAAGAGCTTGAGATGAAGGTTATTGTTACAGATCATCACAGCATACCCGATGTGCTTCCGCCAGCGGATGTTATATTAAACCCCAAGCTTTTAAAGGAAGGCCATAAGGCCAGAAACCTATCAGGATGTGCTATGGCCTATTTTCTGAGTAAGGCACTGCTAAAAAGCTTTGACATGGAAGAAAAATCACAGTTGTTTATGGATCTTGTGGCGATGTCTCTAATTGCTGATGTTGTCAGTCTCAATGGGGAAAACAGATATCTTTTGAAAAATGGGTTGCCCATATTGTTTAATACAAAGCGTACAGGCTTAAAATCACTTTTTAATATTATACAAAAAAACAGCAAGCTTCAAACTGAGGAGGATGTAGCATTCCAGATTGCACCGAGAATAAATGCCGCAGGAAGGATGGATTCTGCAAGGCTTCCCGTTGAAATGCTTCTATCAAGGCAAGCCAAAATAGCTGATGACATGGCAGGTAGGATTAATTCACTCAATGAAGAGAGGAAAAGAGTTCAGGAGCAAATAATCAAAGAGGCCCAGGAGATTGTTGAGAACTATAAAAAAATGAAAAGCGTGCTGGTTTTGTATAGTGAATTTTGGCATCACGGAATTATTGGAATTGCTGCTGGAAAGATCTGTGAGACTTATAGAAAACCGGCTATTTTGCTCTCCCTTAAAGAAGATGGGCAAACTATTGTGGGGTCGGCAAGGTCAACGGATGATGTAAATATTTATGAGCTTTTGAAGGAGACTTCAGGGAAACTTTTGAAGTATGGCGGACATTCTAAAGCAGCAGGTTTGTCCTTGAAAAAGGAAGATATTAAAGCGTTTACCGATGAGATTGAAGATATGGCTGAACGCCTTATATACACTGACAACAGTATGGAAATTGTTGTAGACAGTGAGCTTTCATTTGAAAATATCGATGAGGATTTTTATGAGAGGCTGAAAAAAGCAGGACCATATGGTGAAGGTTTTGAAGCACCCTTATTCCTTACACGCAGTGTATCAATTTTAAATGACAGGATAACACCAAAAAACCATCATATAATGGTAGTTTCTGATATAAATGACGTAAGATTGGCTGCTGTAAAGTGGTTTGGAGGAAGCGACAGCTTTAAGGGTAAGGTTTGTGATATAGTATATAAAGTAGGGCTTAATTCATATAAAAATAATACGACTCTACAGCTCACTATTGAACACATTGTTGAAACCGATGGAAAAATCAGAAGAGCATTTGAAGGAGTTATAGAAGATTGTAGAAATCTTGATGTAATGGAAGCTGCAAAAGTTCATGAGAATTCAATAGTATTCTATGAGGGAATAAGCCAAAGGTGCCCTGTAGATGGAACAAGGACAAGAATGCAGCTTAAAAAGGCTGATAACCTGGTGTTTCTGTCAGTGCCTGTTAATTCAAATGTGTTCAGGGAAGCTGTATTCATGGTAAACCCCAAGAGAGTTATATTGAATTTCTCTATATTATCAGATTATACCTTTAAGGGATTCCTTACTTTATTATTTGGAGTTTTGAAAGAATCAACATCAACAGGTGAAGGTTGTCTAGAGATGTATGAGCTTTCCATGCTTCTTGGTGTTGAAGAGGAGATAGTAAGGACTGCACTTAAGTATTTGAAAGCTGCCGGCAAAATTGATTATATATATGAACCGGATGATATAATGGTGACAGTTTGGCGAAAAAATGCAGCTCCAAGTTTAGACATATCTGTATGTGAGAAAAAATTGACGAATGCTCTATTGGAGAAAAATGCATACCAGAGCTTTATAAAAAACCTTGAATGCCATATGTTCAAGGAGTATTTAAAGGTTTAGTTTTGTTGCTTGGGAATTTGTTATGTTAATTGGGAAAAAATAAAATTATTAAATTTGTATTCAAAAAAGCAATTAATATGTATAATATACTTAAGGAAAGATGCTAAGGAATGACTAAAATATCATTTCTGATTTTGAGCCATTACTAACCTAATTTAATTTATATTATGGAGAGGAACCCAATGAAAAAAGCACTTTTTATTTACAATCCAATGTCAGGTGACAGGACAATACCAACCAAACTTGATTATATACTTGAAAGGTTCCAGGAAAAGAATATAACCCTTATACCATACAGATTGCACAGTGTTAAAGACAAAACACTGACGAACATATTTCAGGAAGGGGCTTTTGACCAATTAATAATATCTGGTGGAGACGGTACTTTAAACAGCATAGTTAATAAAATGCTTAAAAATAAGGTTAATGTCCCTGTGGGTATTATTCCTTCAGGTACTTGTAACGATTTTGCAAGATGCCTTAATATTCCCCACTATCTGAATGATTGTCTGGATGTCATCCTTTCGGATAATATGGTAGATGTTGATGTGGGTCTTATTAACAATTCCAAATATTTCTTAAGCACATGTGCCGGAGGGCTTTTTGTCAATGTTTCCTTCAGCACCCACAATGAGCTTAAAAAGAACTTTGGACCCTTTGCATATTATCTCAAAGCCTTAAATGAGGTTACAAATATCAAATCCTTTAACCTTAGAATAGAAACAGAAGATGATGTTGTTGAGGAAGAGAGCCTGCTATTCTTGGTATTGAACGGCAAGCATGCAGCAGGTTTTTCAAATATAATAAAAGAAGCGGATTATTCCGATGGGTTAATGGATATAGTCATGATAAAAAGCTGTTCTCACATTGATTTGGCATCACTGTTTTTCAAGGTTTTGAGCAACGATTCGCTAAACGACAAGCATGTTTATAAGCTCACAGCAAAAAGTTGTACCATAACAAGCGACAGCGAGGTGGGTATAAGCGTAGATGGAGAAAAAGCTCAAGGACTTCCGTTAAAGATAGAATTTATAAATAAAGGCCTAAAGGTTTTTGCCAAAGTATAATTATAATAAAATTAATAGAGCATATCCCCCCAATAAAAAAACCGCTGTCAAACGGCTTGATACCTGTCTAAAGCGGTGGTATATGTCAAAAGAATAAGATGTTTATGAAATAATTCTATCTATAAGGGATATTTTATTGTCACGTGCAAATTTCGTAAGTTCTTGTTTGTATTCTTCAAAGTACTTTTCATCTTTATGTTTAGTAAACTCAATGGGTGTGCTAAATGTGTTTGTGAAAATTTGGATTTTCTCCGAACGTACCTTTTTAAAAAGTTTGCTTATGAGCATTTCGTCAAATTCAATTCTGTTAATATCATAGTAATTAAGGTAGAGTGTCTTTTTTTCGTCAAAGTTCGCTATTGTCAAAGTTGTCCAATCTCTGCTACAGGATAAACGACGCTTTTCCAATATACCCTCACCTCCAATATTTACTTGATTATATTATACTATAATTGACGGCCAAAATAAATATAGAAAGTTTTTAAACTACTCAATATAATTAGTCATTCCTTAGGCATGATGAAAATATATCATCAATCAGCTTCAATTCTTCTTCACTGAATTTGAGATTATTTACAGCGAGCACTGTGTCCTCAATCTGGCTTGGCGAGCTTGCACCGACAATGGCTGAGGTTACTGCTTCTTTTCTTAACACCCATGAAACAGCCATTTGGGATAGCTTTTGCCCTCTTTTGGCAGCTATTTCATTCAAAAGGTTAAGCTTTCTTATCTTGTCTTCAGTAATATCTTCCGGTTTAAGGAATATACTTGAGCTTGCAGCCCTTGAGTCTGATGGTATTCCTTTTAAGTACCTGTCAGTTAGAAGTCCTTGGGCAAGGGGCGAAAATACTATACAGCCTACACCTTCGTTTTCTAAAACATCTAATAGTTGAGGCTCAATCCATCTATTGAGCATGGAGTAAGACGGCTGGTGTATAAGGCAGGGAGTTCCTATAGATTTAAGAATTTCAACCGCCTTTTTTGTTTGTTCTGCATTATAGTTGGATATTCCTGCATAAAGGGCCTTACCGCTTCTCACAATATGATCAAGGGCACTCATTGTCTCTTCAAGTGGGGTTTTTGGATCGGGTCTGTGAGAATAGAAAATATCTACATACTGAAGCCCCATTCTTTTAAGGCTTTGGTCAATGCTTGCAATAAGATACTTTCTTGATCCCCATTCTCCATATGGGCCAGGCCACATATCATATCCTGCTTTGGTAGATATAATAAGTTCGTCCCTGTAACAGTGCATGTCCGATTGCATTATTCTTCCAAAGTTTTCTTCGGCAGATCCGGGAGGAGGTCCATAGTTGTTTGCAAGATCAAAATGTGTTATACCAAGGTCAAATGCCTTCCTAACCATGCTCTTGCACGTTTCAAGATTATTGATACCGCCAAAATTATGCCAAAGACCGAGTGAAACTGCTGGTAATTTAAGTCCGCTCCTGCCACACCTGCGGTAAACCATTTTTTCATATCGATTTGAGTCTGCTAAATAGTTCATAATGTGATATCCTTTCAAATATTGATAAATGACCCATTGACCAGTCAATTATTAGTTAATATCTTGTTGACAATTTTTAATATACAATGAAATTATAAGGTTATTAAGTGGATATTTCAATAGATTAAATATAAGTCATTTACAAATTACAAATATATAAAATATTATTGACACAGAGAATTAATACTATTAATATATGTATGATTTTTATGTATGGATTAAATGTGTATCGATACAGTTAGTGAAATGGGGGAGAACTATTGAAAGGTTTTAGTACAAAAAAAATAGTTTTAGGTGGATTATTCATGGCATTGATTTTTGTGACTACTGTGTTTACAAGGATTTCATTGCCTAAAGGAGGATATTTCAACCTTGGAGATGTCTTTGTAATGATATCTGCTGTTTTTCTAGGGAGATATTATGGTTTCTTTGTAGGTGGTGTTGGATCTGCAATGGCAGATTTATATATGGGATATACTTATTATGCACCCATTACTTTAATTGTTAAAGGCTTGGAGGCATTTGTTGTTGCTTTATTACTAGGAGATAAAGGAGCTAAAAACAGTATAAAGACTGCTGCAGCAGTAGCAATAGGTGCGTTTATTATGGTAGCAGGTTATTTTATTGCAGAGGGCTATATCTTAAGCTTTGTAGATAAGAACCTTGGATTGGCTGCTGCTGTAACAAATCTTCCTTTTAATCTTGTACAGGGATGTCTTAGCGGTGTAACAGCGTTTTTTTTATTTAAGGTCATGGCTAAGGCCAATTTGCTTCAGTTAGATCCAAGAGATATTTGATAGTGATGCAAGTGCCTTAGTATATTAGTATATTTTTAATTTAGAAAAAAGATAAAAGATATAGACCTAAAAAAGACAATTCATGCAATTGTCTTTTTTTATCAATTATATTATTATAAGCTTATATTAATATACCCTTATGGGTAGATGAGTTATTGGAATATATATGCTAAGGTATGAATGAAAAATTACTTACGCTTTCTACGCGAGTATTGATGAGCGAAATTTATTGCGAAAGTTATTTTTTGATCATGACTAAATTATTGAAGGGAGGAAAGCGGTGTAAGTGTACAATGCCTATTTATTCCAGTGGTAAAATAATATTATTAAGGGGTGTGTCAAATAATGAAAAAAGTACTTGCGGCTGTACTGACTACAGCAACTATCTTTTCCAGTACAGTAGTTCCATCTGTAAATGTGTCGGCTGCTACAATTTCCAGCTCCGATTATGCAGTTGCATTCAAAGATTCCTTATGGTTTTATGATGCAAACAAATGCGGTCCGGATGTTGGCAAGGATAACGTTTTTAGTTGGAGATCAGCTTGTCATACCAATGACGGTAAATTTATAGGTGCTGATTTAACTGGTGGATTCCATGACTGTGGAGACCACATCAAATTTGGTATTACAAACGGTTATGCATCATCCATTTTAGGTTGGTCCTTATACGAATTTAAGGATGCATATGATGGAGCAGGCCTTACTAACAAGGTTTTATCTACATTGAAGTATTTTACTGATTATATTATTAAATCCAGGGTAAGTGCAACCAAGTATTATTATCATGTGGGAGCTCCGTCAGACCATGAATATTGGGGACCGCCTGAACAACAGCCGGGTGACAGGGATAAGGTATATTACGTAGATCCATCAAGCCCAGCTTCTGATGTATGCGGGTTGTACTCAGGTGCTTTAAGTTTAATGTACCTCAACTACAAAGAAATTGATTCTACATACGCAAACAAGTGTCTTGAATTGTCAAAAGAACTTTATGCATTAGGAAAAAATAAAGGTACATGTAAAGCAGATGGTTTCTATACATCAACATCAGGTGATGATGACATGGCTTGGGCAGCAATCTGGCTGTATGTTATAGAAAAGAATAACTCCTATCTTACAGACATAAACAGCCTATTAAGCTCACCTGGAACTAACTGGGCAATATGCTGGAATGATATGAAACTTGCTGCTGCATATGTTATAGGAAGTGTTACAGGTCAGGCAAAATACAAAGATGCTGTTACATCAAACCTTAACTACTGGCAGAACAGCATACCAAAGACACCGGGCGGAGTTAAATTCCTGACAGAGTGGGGAATGCTTCGTTACAGTGCATCGGCATCAATGCTGGCATTGTTGCAATATAAGCTTACAAACGACGAAAAGCTTAAAACTTTTGCTAAAAGCCAAATAGATTATATATTGGGTAACAATCCTGCTAATATGTCATATATGGTAGGCTTTGGAAACAAGTGGCCACAGCACCCGCATCACAGAGCTGCTCAGGGATCTATGGGATGGGGAGATTGGAAGTCACCTGCGAAAAACACTTTGACAGGTGCGTTAGTTGGTGGGCCTGATATGTCAGACAATTACACTGATGTGGTTGATAAATTCCAGGCAACTGAGGTAGGTATCGATTACAATGCAGGTTTGGTTGCTGCTTTGGCAGGTATGACAAAATATTATGGAAATCTTCCGTCAGTACCTCCTTCAAACACCAAGGCACCTACACCAACCCCTACTAAATCGGCAAATCCAACCCCAACTCCAACTATTAAGAATGACTTTATTTTGGAAGATGTTAATAAGGACAGAGCTGTTAATATGGCTGATGTTATAGCACTCGCATCATGTTTTGGAAAAGTGCGAAACGATTCAAGTTATAAGCAGGAGTGTGACATTAATAAAGATGGGTCAATTAATATGAGTGATGTAATGATGATTGCACAGAAATTTAACTATACATATTAATGTATGACTAAAAGAAAACAAATATTTATTTTGCATTAATAAAAAACACTTTAGACCTTGTAAATCCGGTCTAAAGTGTTTTTTTTAGTTAATTGCTCCAATTAATCAGCATTAAATTTTCACCTTATATTTCTTTAGGTGAACATCCAATTCCTGAACAAGTTTTTCCATGGAATTTGATGCATCTTTCATATCTTCTATGGCTTTTAGCTGGTGCTCGGTAGTTGCAGCAACCTGCTGGCTTGATGCTGCAGTTTCTTCTGAGACAGATGAGATATTCTCAATAGCATTTATTACTTGGTCCTTATCTGTTTGCATTCTGGTTACGGAATTATTTACTTCATTAATTTTTTGTACTATCCCTGTAATAGCACCTGCTATGTTGGTAAAGGCATTATCGGTCATGTTTACTGCACTGTTCTGTTCCTGAGATATTTTTTTCATTATATCCATAGCTTTAAGGGCAAGCTGTGATTCTTCCTTGATATTCTGCATCAATCCGATAATTTCTTCAGTTGATTTTCTGCTTTGATCTGCAAGTTTTCTAACCTCTTCTGCAACAACGGCAAATCCCATACCTGCATCACCGGCTCTTGCTGCTTCAATGGCCGCATTAAGTGCAAGGAGGTTTGTCTGTTCTGCGATGTTTTCAATTGACTCAACAAAAAGTCCTATGTCTTGAGTAGTTGTGGTTAATTTTTCTATAACCGAGAATATTTTTTGTGAAGATTCAAAGTTAAGTGAAGACTTATCACGAAGGGTACTGACGGCATCTAAACCAATTGAATTAAGTTCATTAATTTTGTTGGTTTCATTTATTATACCGGTATAACTTTCATACACAAAGGTGATTTGTTCAGAAAGCTTTTCTACCATTGAGACGCCTTGTTGTGCATCTGCAGCTTGATCTGATGCACCCTTGGCAATTTCATCTACGGTTTTTGCTATTTCCTCCATGGCAGCAGCGGCTTCCTGGGCTGTTTTGCTTACTCTTCCTGATGCTGCTATAATGGAAGTAGACAATGAGAAGAAGCTTTCAATCAGTAAACGAATATCAGTAAAAACTGAGTTGACTGATGTAGCAACACCTTTTAAGTTTTCGAAGCTATGGGATTCAATTATATGAGAAATATCCCCATTTTTAATTATTTCCAGCTCATGGGAAAATGAATTTACCAATTTTTTGAGTTTTATACGAATTGCAAGTTCTGTAATAATCGAGGAACCGACAGATGCAAATAAAAAGATAATTAATGAAACAACAGTATTGTTTTTGAATACAAAATTGCTTAATAGAAATGCACCAATACCAATAATAACAGATAAAATGAATACAAGACGGAAAAATTTTAAAACTTGATCTTTTAACATAATATTACCTCCGTACCTATTAATTTTAATATGATAGTTTCCATGCTTCGTTGCTTTAAAGTAGAATAATAGAGTTTCTTGTGAAATGTTAGAAATGACTTTTGATTAAAGGTAATAATGTGAAAAGTATTATTAATCTTACATTTTTATATTTGTTAGAGTATAATAACGAACGGGGTAGCTTGATTTGTTATAGATAAATGTATAAGATTAAGCACTTTTCATATTAAGTAAAATATTTATCACTAAATATATATTAAATTAATTCGATAAAAAAATTAAAAATCCTTCTTGCGTTAAAAGAAATAACTTCCTTTAAAAAATAAAGATACTTGAAAGGGCTTACCAAATTAATGTATTGACATGAGTTGTATAATTGTATACAATTATACAAAGAGTATAATGCCTAATGCAATTATTTACTTGTATTATATATAGTATAAAATTGGCAAATTCAAAAAGGGGGTTTTTAAATGATTGAATTTAATAAAAAAACAAATACATTAGAACAAACTCAATATAAGTATAGTCTTCAGGATATTTCGGAACCTAACCTTTACAGAGAAATATTCAGCTATGATGAGATACCAAAGTGTGCATTCAACCATAGAAGGGTTCCAATGTTTCCAGCAGATGAAATATGGATAACAGATACAACCTTTAGAGACGGCCAACAATCAAGAGCCCCTTATACTGTTGAGCAGATTGTAACTCTTTTTGATATGTTACATAAACTAGGCGGACCTAAGGGTATTATACGGCAAAGTGAGTTTTTTCTATATAGTGATAGGGATAAGCAAGCGGTTTATAAATGTATGGAGAGGGGCTATAAGTATCCTGAAGTAACGAGCTGGATAAGGGCTACCAAAAGTGACTTTATACTTGCAAGGGATATGGGTATGAAGAAAGCGGTATTTTAGTAAGCTGCTCAGACTACCATATATTCAAAAAGCTTAATATGACGAGAAGGCAAGCGTTAGAACATTATATGGGCATTATAAAGAGTGCTATAGATGTAGGAATAAAGCCACGCTGCCATTTTGAAGATATTACAAGAGCCGATTTTTATGGATTTGTAGTTCCATTTGCATTAGAACTCAAAAAGCTTATGGACGAAAGTGGTATTCCTATTAAAATACGTGCATGTGATACATTAGGTTATGGTGTATCGTATTCAGGTGCGGCACTTCCGAGAAGTGTACCTGGAATTATATATGGTTTGCGGCATCATGCCGGTTTCCCAAGTGAACTTATAGAATGGCACGGGCATAATGATTTCTACAAAGCTGTATCCAATTCTGCCATTGCCTGGATGCATGGAGCATCGAGCGTTAACTGCTCTCTTCTTGGTATCGGGGAAAGAACAGGAAATACACCTTTAGAAGCAATGGTTATTGAGTATGCACAGCTAAGGGGAACAACCGATGGAATGGATACTACAGTAATTACTGAAATAGCTGAATATTACGAAAAGGAAATAGGCTATTCAATTCCTTCACGTACTCCGTTTGTAGGAAAGCATTTTAATGTAACACAAGCTGGAATTCATGCAGATGGACTTTTGAAGGATGAGGAAATCTATAACATATTTGACACAAGCAAGTTCTTAAATAGGCCAGTTGGTGTTGCAATAAATTCCCACTCAGGTCTTGCTGGAATAGCACATTGGATTAACACCTACTTTGGACTTTCAGGTGTCAAAAAGATCGATAAAAAGGATGAAAGAGTTGCAAAGCTAAAAGATTGGATTGATGATCAATATAAAGACGGACGTGTTACGGCTATAGGAGATGATGAGCTTTTAGAAGCTATAGGCGAGCTTACACCTGAAATATTGGATCTTGCACTATAAAGGCATATAATCAGGTATTGTGACAGAACTTTACAATTATCAAGGGTGTCAGAAACCACTTTAATGTAATTTGGTTAATGGCTCTTCAAAGAGGGAGGGCACAAATGTCAAAAATTGAACATAACGAAAGTGATAGCATTTTACATTCGTTAAGAGGCAAAGTATTCAGTCAGATTCAAAATGATATCCTAAACGGTAAATATCAGCCTGGGGATAGTCTTATTGAAACAAGACTTTCTGAGGACCTGGGAGTTAGCAGAACTCCAATAAGGGAGGCTCTTAGGCAGCTTGAGCTTGAAGGGCTTGTACAGTCTATACCAAATAAAGGTGCTGTGGTTACCGGTGTTTCAACGAAGGATATTAAGGATATATATGCCATAAGAATGATGATAGAAGGTCTTGCTGCCAGATGGGCAGCGGAAAACATAACAGCGGATGAAGTAAGTGAATTGAGAGAGTGCCTTGATTTGGAGGAATTTTATACTATTAAGAACGACACCGAGCAAGTACTAAGGCTTGATACAAAATTCCATGAAATGATATTCAAGGCAAGTAAAAGTAAGCCGCTGGTATTTATGCTTGGAACATTCCATCTTTATATACGACGGGCTCGGAACATATCAATAAGTTCTCCTGGAAGGGCACAGAAGGCTCTTTTAGAGCATAAGGCCATATTTAAGGCTATCAGTGAAGGTAACGCAGATATGGCAGAAAGTCTTACTACTGAACATGTAAGGAATGCAAGTATCAACCTTATAAAGCAAATTAGTGAAACTCAGGAAATTTAAGACTTATCAATGATTAAAAAAAACCGGGTAACTTTTTACAGTTCCCGGTTTTTTTATGTATTTAACATTTTAGTGATTCCTTATTTAAGTTCCATATTGTATATGGCAATGGGGTTAAAATTGCCTTCATTATCCTTTAGATTAACAACAAATGAATATACCCCGGCTTCCTTAATATTAGCCTTGTCCCATGCAAGAGCAAACCAGGCAGGTGTATTTGGACCGGCTGCGTTTATAGTGTATTCCGGTTTGGTGTCTATTGGAGCGGTTAAGTCTATATTATTGTTTTTATCAGATTTGTAAATTCCACAGTATAATACATATTTTCCGGTTGGTAAACCACCTATGCTTATATGGGATAAGTATCTGTCATTTGCTGTCCAAAATGGAATGATTTCGGATAATTCTCCGGATACAGTAGACCCGTCTTTAGTTTCAGCAAAAATGATATTTACTTGAGGTTTTAATATACTGGCGGTTCTACTGGCACCATCCCATGTAACTATACCATTTACAGCCTCAGCTACTTTTCTTAAAGGTAAAAGAGTCCTTCCATTCATTATAATGGCTGGAACATCAAGACTAAGTTCCTTATTATTGATATTTACTTTGACAATATCATATCCGTTGTACTTATTGAGGTTCTCAGCAGATACTACAACAGTTATAAAAAGGAATAAAATCACAACAAAAGGTATAACTCTTTTCATAAAAAATACCCCTTCCGGATTAAATGGTTTACTTATATTAATATTAATCACTTTCTACACACTCTTAAATTTCTACAGACATAATTAAAATTCCTTTTTATTTTAATAATAAATAATATACATTATAAGGTTAATTACTTATAATATTGAATTGTAACTGCTGGTGCATTATATGTTATAATATATTGAAAATTTGCATGGGCAGTTTTGGACAAATAATGAAAATTAACTTGGCAAATATAATCTTAAGATAATCTTATAGGAGCTATATATGAAATTACCTTTAGAGTTTTTGGAAAAAATGAAAAACCTTTTGGGTGAAGAGGAATACAAACTCTTCATGAATTCCTTTGAAAAACCCAGGTTTTATGGATTAAGAATAAATACCTTAAAAGTAAGTATTGAGGATTTTATAAAAATTTCTCCATTTAAGCTTACACCAATACCCTGGACAAAAGATGGTTTTTATTACAGTGGAGACTACTCTCCCGGAAAGCATCCATATTATAATGCAGGGCTTTATTATATTCAGGAGCCTAGTGCCATGTATCCCGGATTTGTAGCTGATGCCAGGCCTGGTGAACGCATCCTTGACTTATGTGCGGCACCTGGAGGAAAATCTGTTCAGCTGGCAGCAGGATTAGAAGGAAAAGGAATTTTGGTTTCAAATGATATAAATGCCGACAGGGTAAAGGCGTTGGTAAAGAACATTGAATTGTGCGGGATTAAGAATGCTGTAGTTACCAATGAAACTCCGGATAATCTGGCAAGAAGGTTTGGTGCCTTCTTTGACAAGGTGCTGGTAGATGCCCCCTGTTCAGGTGAGGGTATGTTCAGAAAGGATGAGGAAGCCCAGAGAAGCTGGAGCAATTTTAAATCCGACAAATGTGCTGTAATGCAAAGAGATATTCTGGAAAGTGCAGATAAGCTCTTAAAGCCTGGTGGATATTTGATTTATTCTACCTGTACATTTTCTCCAGAAGAGGATGAAATGATGATTTCAGAGTTTTTGCAAAAGCACAGCGACTATACAATATGTGATGTTCCCAAGTGTGGAGGTATAGATGACGGGAGGCCCGAGTGGTCTGATGGAGACATAAGTTTATTAAAGACTTCCAGACTGTGGCCCCACAAGCTGGATGGTGAAGGCCACTTTACAGCAATGCTTAGAAAAGGCGAAAGTATTGACGATGATGGAAAACATGACAGGCTAGGGATGAATGCCTCTGGAAAGCTGGATAAGGCTTTATTGGATGAGTTTTTCAGATTCACAGCAAATAATTTTAATTGTGAAATAAAAGGAAGGTTTGAACTGATGGGAAGTCATTTGTACTGCCTGCCATTTGAAACCCCGTCCCTTGATGGACTTAAGATTGCCAAATTCGGTTGGTATTTAGGTGAGTTTAACAAAGGGAAATTTAACCCTTCCCATTCCATGGTTATTTCTTTGAAAAAAGAAGATATTAATAATGTATTAGAACTTAGCTCATCATCAAACGAGGTGTTAAGCTATTTAAAGGGCGAAACACTTATAAGGGAAGAACAGGATGATGGGTTAACCTGCGTTTGTGTTGACGGGTATACTTTGGGTTGGGCCAAATGCAGTGGGGGAGTCATAAAGAACCAGTACCCCAAGGGATGGAGAAGAATGTGTTAAGTCATGATCGAAATATTACTTCCCGTTTTGAGCGTGTGTTCACGAGCTAAGTGAACACGAAAGCGAAATTATACGGGAAGTTATATTTTCGACATGACTAAGTCATGATCGAAATATTACTTCCAAAATAAACTTTACAGAAAGCAGGACCAATAATGAGAAATACGCAGCGTTTGGACAAAATTGTTTCCAATTTTGGATATGGGACAAGAAAAGAAATAAAGGCAATGGTTAAAAACGGTTTGATAAAAGTAGATGGGCAGGTTGCACGGGACAGTGGTATTCACGTTGATCCTAATTCAAGTGTCATTGAAATTAACGGTGAGGTTTTAAACTATAAAGAGTTTATATACCTTATGTTAAATAAGCCTCAGGGTGTTATAAGTGCAACATTTGATCAAAGACACAAAACAGTGGTTGAGCTTATGCCGGAGGAGGTTTTGCACTACGACCTTTTTCCTGTTGGCAGGCTTGATATTGACACGGAAGGACTGCTCATAATGACTAACGATGGCGAACTTGCCCATGAGGTGTTATCACCCAAAAAACATGTGAAGAAGAAATATTATGCCTTAATTGACGGCAATGTTACAGAGTCTGACAAGGATGAATTCAGTAAAGGTATAACACTAGATGACGGATATAAGACAATGCCTGCTCTTTTACATATTATAAGATCTGGAAGTATTTCGGAAATTGAGCTTAGCATAGTTGAGGGCAAATTTCATCAGGTTAAGAGAATGTTTGAGGCTTTAGGAAAGGAAGTTAAGTTTCTAAAGAGAATTGAAATGGGAGGAATACTACTTGATGAAAGTTTGAAGCCCGGTGAGTGCAGAGAACTAACAGATGAGGAATTGACTGTTTTAAGAAATTCTGCAGGAAAAGGACTGGAGGAGAAGGATAAAGATGAATAAGCAAAGTATTGGAAAGCTGTCGCTCTTCTTATCAGGGCTTGAGCAAAGGATAAAGGACAGAGTTGATTTTTTTAAAGGAATAAATGTTAAATTTAAGTCAGGAACTAAGGAATATCAGGCAAGCATCTCTTTGGAAAATGGCAAACTTAAAATAAATTTTAATGGTAAGACTGAAATTGGAGAGATAGAATGGCTCTCTGCAAGGATAGCCAAGTTTGCTGAAAATTATGAGACGGCACTGGTGTTATATGAAGAAAGAGGAACTACCATCTATATTGAAGCTGATAATAAGAATGTAAAAATGAGCGTTAAGGAAACTAATGCTAAAGAAAATACAGATGATGAGAAGAATATGTATCACAACGAGACATCCAAAATTGCCAATCGTGATTACCTGGTAAAAATTGGTCAAGCTGACGATGTTTTAAAGGAAATTGGAATATTAAGCGATAATGGAAAAGTTAAAAACGATATGATTCGCAAATACAATCAGATAGACCACTTTATTGAAATACTCAATGGTTTATTAAAAAGGCTTTCGGAAAAAAATGAAACTATTACAGTTCTTGACTGTGGGTGCGGAAAGTCATATCTTTTATTTGTACTAAACTACTACATAACTGAGGTGCTTAAGAAAAAGTCTTATTTTATCGGTATAGACTATTCAGAAACGGTTATTAATGCCTCAAGAAAAATGGCTTCAAACCTTGGTTATAACAACATGGAATTCAAAATAATGGATATTGGAAATTACAGGCCAGACCACAAGATAAATCTGGCAATCAGCCTCCATGCATGTGATACTGCAACCGATCATGCAATAGGTGTTGCTGTGAATAATGATGTTGAAGCTGTAGTTATGGTGCCATGCTGCCAAAAAGAAATATTGAATCAATATACTTATGAGCCTTTCTCCCAGGTATTGAAGCATGGTATTTTAAAGGCAAGAATGGCAGATGTGCTGACTGATGGTATCAGGGCTCTACTGTTGGAGGGAAAGGGATATAAAGTTTCTATGCTCGAATATATCTCACCCCTTGAAACCCCTAAAAACCTTATGCTTATTGCGGAGAAAGTACAGAACGAGAATAGGAAAGCCATGGATGAGTATAGAAGATTAAAAGAAGCATTAGGCATAAATCCGACTCTTGAAAGGGTTATATATAAGGGTTTTGAGACTTATTAGACAGTTGATGTGGACATATATATTTATTCCATATACAAAAATGTTTTGTTTTTTATTAGATTTATGGTATAATAATATAGGTCAGTGCACATAATTTGTAAGTGTATTTTGAAAACTTTATAACGTTAACACTTAAGTTTGGTTTTATCAGTGTTTAAAAGGCAGTAAGGAATGGATGAAATGCTAGGCAATTAACTACAATACTAATGTTGAGGTGATCTTAATGAGTTTAAATTCTCAACCATATGCAGAAAACGGTGTTTTAATTTCCGACTATTCCTTGAGTGTTGGGGACGAGGTAACAATAACTTACGAAGGAATATTGGCAAAAAGCGGTGCAGATCAGATTTTCCTGCATATTGGGTATGGTAAAGAGTGGTTGGATAAAGCCTTTTTACCAATGGAAAATGAAAACGGCGTTTTTAAAGGGACATTCAAAATAGCACTTCCAGATGATCTGAATATTTCATTTAAAGACAGTGCAGACAACTGGGACAATAACTCATCAATGAATTACTCGTTTGTATTTACAGGAAAGGCGAAAGCTGCAAAAAAGTCTACAGCTAAATCCACTACTAAAAAAGAAAATGAAGATGAACCCAAAGAAGTAAAAAAGACAGCAAAAGCTACAACTGAAAAGAAAAGTTCAACTAAGTCAAAGAGTCAATCTACTGATGAAATAAAGGAGACAAAGGCGGCTTCAACTGCTAAAAAAGATCCTAAATCAACAGCAAAAGCTTCTACTAAACCATCTTCAAAAGCTTCAAAAACGGTAAAAGATAAATAAGTTAAGGTATGATTAAAAATTACTAAATAATTTTAAAGTATATAATTCATAGAAATGATAAAACACTTTATACTAAAGAACAGTTGGTGAATGGCTATTATTTGGACATTTGAATGGCTGATAATCAACGTATAAAGTGTTTTTTATTTGTGTTTATTAAATTATGGTGTATATTACACCATTAATTATTGTCATTTTTTCAACTTGTGAATATTATGATATGGGAAAGATTGATTAGGAAGTGGAAATATTGACAATATATGTTGTACAGCCTGGAGATTCCTTATGGTCCATATCAAGGAGATTTGGAGTTAGTATGGATTCTATCAGTTCTGTTAATAAATTATATGAAGTTCCTGCTCTTGTAATAGGTCAGGCACTGGTTATTCCAACGACAGAAACAGCATATACAGTAAGACCTGGCGATAGTCTTTGGTCTATCGCAAACAGATTTGGAATCAGATATGAAGCATTAGCACAGTATAACGGTATATCATACCCTTATGTGCTTCAAGTGGGAATGACATTAAGAATCCCGGAACTAAGAAAAAACTACGGTTATATAGAAGTTAATGCCTATATTGAGCCTTCTACAGCCCAAAGAGAGACTGAAATTGTAAATGAGGTAGGTAAATATCTCACTTATATTACTCCTTTTAGTTATATGGTAAACAGTGATGGTACAATTAAGGATATAAACGATACGGCCATTAGGAACACAGCAGCAAATTATAAAGCTGCACCCCTTATGGCAATAACCAATTTTAGTGATGGTAATTTCAGTAGTGAAATTGCACACTCAATATTGGCAGATGATGCTGTTTCCCAAAAGCTGTTGGATAATATAATAGATATAATGAAGAGTAAAGGCTTCTATGGGTTGAACGTAGATTTTGAGAGAATTTTTCCTGCAGACAGAGAATTGTACAATAGTTTTTTGAGAAAAGCCGCAGATAGATTGCATGCAAATAATTACGTTCTTTCAACTGCACTTGCACCAAAGACTTCAGCAGAGCAAGCTGGGGAATGGTATGAGGCACATGATTATCCTGCCCACGGAGAAATAGCGGATTTTGTTATAATTATGACCTATGAGTGGGGATGGTCAGGAGGGCCGCCTTTACCTGTAGCACCAATAGATTCAGTAAGAAGGGTGCTGGATTATGCAGTTTCTGTAATACCGAGAAAGAAGATAATGATGGGTATGCCTTTATATGGTTATGACTGGAAGCTTCCATTCGTACAGGGAGGGCCTTTTGCCCGAGGATAAGTCTGCAGGAAGCTTTAAGTACTGCATCCAGGTACGGTTCTATAGTAAAATATGATAGAGAAGCTCAGTCACCATACTTCAATTATTATGACGAAGACAGAAAAGAGCACATAGTCTGGTTTGAGGATGCAAGAAGTGTGAGGGCTAAATTCCTGACAGCAGTTGAGTATGGGCTAAGAGGAGTAAGTTACTGGGTACTAGGCGAGTCATTTCCTCAAAACTGGCAGGTGTTAGACAATATGTTCAATATAGTTAAAGTGCTAAGGAATAGCTAAAATATTGCATAAATGTGAAAAGTGTGATTAATCTTGCATTTGGCATATACGCAAATGTAAAGATTAATCACTTAAAGATTAATTGCTTGTAATATACTTAGTGGGGATAAAAGGAAGATATATGGGGATACAATTTTTGATTAACATTGCCTTGTCATTAGCTATGATTATAGCAGGAAACAAGGTTTCAAAAAAGACAAAAGACAAAAAGGTTAAAATTTTATTATGGACAATATTTTTTCTTGTGAGTCTACCATCTATTGTTATTCTAATATTACCGGTATTCTATACACCAGCATGGATGATTGAACTTAAAGCCGTAAAGGGAGTAGAGCTTTTAACAGTGTTTATAGGATTGTTTATTGGTTTTGCAATTAATGAAACAAACCTCAAAAATAATGTTATATTAAATAAGTATAAAAAGTACTTTTACATGATAAGCATATTAATAATTATACCTCAATATATTAATTATTTTCCTGTAATGGTAAATTACAACGGCTTTAAGAATGAGTGGAGAGATAATGTTTGCATCCAATCTGAGAGTTTCACATGTGCTCCGTCATGTATGGCTACTGTACATTATTATTTTGGACAAAAAAAGACAGAAGCCCAGATGGCAAAACTGTTATATACCAGCAGGTCTGGTACAAGCCTCTCCCAGATTGTAAGATATGCAAGGGAAAATGGGGTGGGAGTTAGCTGCAAGGTATCTAAAGAGTTGAAAGGCATCAGTGCTCCTGCTATCCTTGATGTTGAAGTTTCAGGGATTGGACATGTAGTTGTTTTTTTGGGGAGGAGTGGAGACAAATTTATAATTGGTGATCCGCTTGTAGGCAGAGTTGAGATTTCGAAGGATCAATTGCAAAGTGCTTATAAATTCAAGGGATTATTACTGGAATTTACACATATTTGAAGTTTTAATTTTTCTTATTGAGGGAACCATAAAAACGGAACTTTTTATATGATTTATGGACTATTTGAAAGTTAAATAGCAAATATGACTAAATGTACAATTGAAAAAACTATAAAAAAGTGATACAATAATTATAGAGTGGAAATTAATTCATTATTTTGAGCCCTGCAAATTAGATAGTATTGACTTATCAAAGCTTCAAATACTACTTTTCTTTGACCTCCAGGGGTTCGCACTTGCTTCTTCAATTTTATTCCCATTTCAATAAACTAGTTTGTCACATATCCATTAATATTTATAGTTAAAAAATAAAAATCTTATTATAATTAATTATTATTATTTGAGGATGTTTTTGTACTTAAGTATTTATTTGTTTTTTGCTTATTTCTAGGAAATTATGGTGAATGCTACACACCCGAGGATTGGATTTGTTGTAAGGAGGCAGGTTTTATGTTTGGATTTAGAAGAATTATTTATCATAGAACTATTGCACTTATATTTGGAGTAATGCTCATACTCTCTACATATTTTATAATTACTATAGCTAATATTCACAGCTGATACGGATATTGATTGAATTTATATACTATACCAATTAGTGGAAAATGATAGATTAATTAAATTATACATACACTTTAAGATAAAAAGGCTTAAAGTGTTTTTTATGTCTAGGATTCTCACATTGTGATTTTATTATTTTCCATATAATTCCTTGACATAACATTTTATGATTTATATAATAATAATTTAGAATTAAACTGGGTTAATTGGTTATCCTATGTTGTGGGGGAAAAATATGAGCAACGAGCCAAACCAAGATAAGATAAAGGATTTAAGGTTTTATATACCCGAAGCATTCAGGTTTTATAGTATAAAGAATGAGTATTTGACACCCATTTTATTCGTTATAACCTTAATAGTTTTATTTGCCTTCGAATATATTCCTTTTCCTGAAGCACTGAGTTATTATAAAGGTGTTTTTATATTCATAAGATTGATTATAGCAAATATATGCTATTTAATTTATTTATCAGCATATATCAAAGACTTAAAAGGGGAAAAATACTCCTTAAAAGAAATGATGATTCCCGGCTGGGAAAAGTTTATCGGTTTATTTGCTGCATCAATTATAAATATTGTCTTATTTGTTGCTTCCATTACTATATATTTCCTTCTGCCGGCAGTATTGATTTATTTAACTGTTATATTTTGTCCTTGCTATATATCAGATAAAAGTAGCGGTTTATTTGAATCGATAATTGCAAGCAAAAATGTTACAATAGGTTATAAAATGAGATTACTAAGCCTAATAGCCAAATTTTTATTTCCTGTAACTGTGCTTTTGCTTTTGACTCTGATGGTAGCAGGTTCATCAAGCAAGGTGCTTATTTTTCCATTTGTTTTGTCATTTGCTTATTCTATTTCCATGTTTATGTTTCAAAGAATAATAGCTTTACTCTATTATGGGTTTGAGCTGGATTTAAAGGAAGAAGATCTATAACTATGCAGAAAAATTTATCTTGACAAAGATTTAAAGGTATATATAATAGTAAATGTATCTGGTCGCTTAGCTCAGCTGGTTAGAGTACTTGCTTGACATGCAAGGGGTCACTGGTTCGATTCCAGTAGTGACCATCAGTATTAAAATGTGGAAGTCCTTGAAATTAAACGATTTCGAGGACTTTTTCTTTTGCTGTACAAAAGCTTAAACTTCATTTGTGTATGGGACAATAAATTTATTGAAAGGGGATAAGTGTAAGGGGGATAAGAAAACAAAAAAGATATAACTTTCGAATGAAAAATGTACATCAAAAGGATTTATTACAAGAACTCTCGAATATATATAAATTAGGATTAAACACTTCTGTAAATGGCCATAATGAATAATAAAAATATCATGAGAGGTGTTATTATGGGTGAAAGTGCTAAGCCTAAGAGCTTTATAGCAACAGCAGGAGGTACATTAATCATATTTAGTATAGTATCAGCTATAGCTGCCCAACGCATATCATATCTTAACTTTGTTATACTGATTCTAGGTTGTTTATTACTTTTAGTTGCTTATAGAAAAAACATTAAAAAAGTTTGAAATAATATTAAAATCAATATTAAAATCAATATGTAAATTTACCAATGGGATTATCCATACTAGACTTAAGTACAAAAAGTATTTCTTCCACTTATTCTTAAGAACTGTTTTAACTTAAATTTCTGCAAAATAGAATAATAACAGCTAATACCTGCTTCAAGAAAATACTTGAATTTTGTTAATTTGTAGAAAAAATGTATTTAAGCGGGTAGAACCTCCTAATTATTTGTTGAAGTTAATAAGTGTTATTGATATAATTATATAGAATTATAAGAAAAACTACGAATCCGTATATTATAAGCAACGTTTAATATAGGGTTTATGGTTAAAATAATAAATAATTTTTTGATTTGATCTGATTAGTGCATTGTGGGAGTTTCTAAGGATTGTAATTAATGCTGACATTTAGTTGATTAATGAGATATGAGGCATAAAAGATGTAGTTTGTAACATATCAACTGGAGGGAATAGATGAAAATTCTTGCTATAAACGGTAGTCCAAACAGGAACGGTTCTACAGCAAAACTGATCGACATGGTTTTAGATGTTTGTAAAGAAGCAGGTGCAGAATGTGAAAGTCTACATTTGGAGGATTATGTTATAGGCGAGTGTTCTGCCTGCATAAAGTATTTAAAGGACTGTGAGTACTGTCAGGGTCAAGAGGATGACTTTATGCAGTTAAAAGCAAAAATGCTTGATGCAGATGGGATAGTTATAGGCAGTCCTTACTATAGCGGAAAACCCACTATTCAAATAAAAACTTTTATTAACAGAATAGCTTATACCAGTGTAAATAACAGGTTTTTCGAGAATAAATACATAGTAGGAGTTTCTACCAGTGCTGTTAGCAACAGTAAAAAGATAGCCAGGTTCTGTGCTACCTTAGGCCATAGCAGCTTTATGGGAAACGGTATAGTATCAGGTTTACTTTATGAGAGTACTGTCGATAAGGTAGTTATGGGGGACCTTGCAGATAATGAAGAACTAAAAGCCAAAGCAAAAGTTGTAGGATTAGATCTCATCGAAGATATTAAGATAAAAAGGAAGGCAAAATTTTATACTCTAAAAAGGATAGTATTTACAAAGTGGATTAAGGTATTATGTATTAAAGTCATAAGGTTTTTTGACAAAATAGCTTTAAAGATTAGAAAATTTGCAGAAAACCAGGGTTGGATCAAAAAAATTAATAAGATTGAGGATTAGGATGCTATTTGGATTTAAACATGGGATAAGAAAATGCTGGAGGTAATTGTATGTCTTTATTTTGTTGATTTGGAAGCAATTTAATGATAAAATTATATTGTTAGTCTTTTTATCCTCATGTAAATTTAATAAATTAATCTAAAGGAGAGGTTATATGAAAAAGATCACTTCTATATTTCTTGTTTTTGCAATTCTATCACTAAGTTTAATGAGTTTTTCGGCAAGTTCTCAAATTACCGTCTTTGTTGACGGGGACAAGCTTGATTTCAAAGATGCTGAACCTTTTATTGAAGGTGGCAGAACGTTGGTTCCATTCAGGGCAATAGCTGAAGCTTTAGGGGCAGAGGTTGGCTGGGATGCCAGCACTAAGACTGTTACTATCATTAAGGGGGATTCTAAAGACACAACTGCAGTTACTGATGATGTTTATGCATCGAATGCTCCTGATGGTTCAAAGAACATAAAAATAATAATCGGTGAAAAAAATGCCGAAGTAAACGGCAATAAGGTTCAGTTGGATGTTCCAGCCAAGATTGCAACTGGCCGTACATATGTACCTCTTCGCTTTGTAAGTGAAGCTATGGAAATGGGAGTTAATTGGGATGCAAAAACAAAAAAGATTACTATAGATACTCCTGAAGTCTATATAACTCTTGATAAAAATAATGCAGAAGTTGGCGATATTGTTAAAGCTACAGTAAATATTAAAAATTTCTATGGTTTTGCAGGTTTTCAGGTAAACCTCAAATATGATCCTGAAGTTATTCAACCTATAGACACTGCTTCAAATGCAGCTTTTACAGATACATCCCTTCCAGACGAAGGTACACTCTTAAAAGGTAAATTTTCACCGACAGCAATGGCAAACAACGATGTGGCTAATGGAACTTTAACATACGGTTCTGCATACATAAATATGGAAGCTTATAAAAAGAGCGGAAAATCTGAGTCTACAGGCTCAGTAGCTGTATTTAACTTCAAGGTATTAAAGAAGCAGCAAACTACATTAAACTTCCAAAACTCTTCAGCTATGACAAATGCTAAGAATGGAACAATGCTTTTCAACTGGGATGGAACATCCTTGACAAACTATAAAGTTAAGGGTGCTGCAGAGCTGAATAAATAACGAATTTAAAACGAATTTAAAACGAATTGATAATATAGAATCTGGCAGCGGATCAGAAATGATATGCTGCCAGCTCTTTTTTAATGTTTAGGAAATTATGGGTATGCTATACTATCTGTAAAATTGCACATTTGAGATACTGGGTCTCAGGAGATGCAAGTAATATTGGATGGTCTTTTGCCTGCGTTCTGTATTCAACCAGACGCACCTTTCTTTTTGCATCAATGGCAGAGCTGTATATTATGTCCATGAACAGGTCGGGATCTACATGGTGAGAACAGGAGCAGGTAATCAGGTAACCTCCGCTTTCAATAATTTTCATAGCCCTGAGGTTTATTTCTTTGTATCCTCTTACAGCACCCTCAACAGCCCCTTTTGTTTTGGTAAATGCAGGAGGGTCTAGAACGATGGTATCAAACCTTTCCTTATTGTCATAAAACTCTCTTAGCTTATCGAATGTGTTTGCAGTCTCGAAGCGGCAGACATTTTCCAATCCGTTTAGTGAAGCATTTTCATATGCAAACTGTGAAGCATGCTCGGATATGTCTATTCCGAGAACACTTTTGGCATTGTAATAACCTGCATGCAGTGCAAAAGAGCCTGTATGGCAGAAACAGTCCAGAACCTTGGCATCTTTTACAAAGGGCTTTATGGATGCTCTGTTCTCCTTCTGATCAAGGAAGAAACCGGTTTTTTGACCGTTTTCCAAATCAACATTGAACTTAACACCGTTTTCAACCATCAGAACCTTGGTGTTAAATTCTTTAGAGAGGTATCCCTTTTTTTGATCCAGGCCTTCCAGTTCTCTTACGGGAACATCATTTCTTTCAAATATTCCAGCCGGTTTTATGATATCATTTAAAATATCTACAATTTGTTCTTTATAGCGATCAATGCCTAGTGCCAATGTTTGAACCACAAGATAGTCGGAAAACTTGTCCACTATCAATGCTGGCAGAAAGTCCGATTCGGCAAAAACTACTCTGCAGCTTAATGGATCAGCTACTTTTTTTCTGTATTCCCAGGCATCGGAAATCCTTTTATATAAGAATCCATAATCTATTGACTCATCTTCATAAGTCAGCATCCTTATGGTGATTTGTGATTTTGGGTTTATAAAACCTTTTCCGAGAAATTTGTTTTTGCTGCTGTAGACATCTACAACATCCCCTCCTATAAAATCACCATCAATTTTTTCAATATCACTTTTAAATATCCATGGGTGTCCATATTCCACCCTTTTTTCTTTTGATTTGACCAAATATGCTTTTGCCATAAATCCTCCATGTATGGTATTTGTTCCATTATCAATAATGCATAATGATTATAGCATATATATGGGCATTTTAAAAAATACATTGAAAATATTTAATATATTAAAATTATGGTGTGTTATACACCACAATTTCTCACCACAACAATCAAGGTTTCAAAATCGCAAGGGATTCCGTTTTTACATTATAAGTACTATCCCAAGTAATATGAGAAGGGCACCGCCTACTCTTAACAATGTGAGCTGTTCTCCCAGAAACACTGTTGAACAAACCAGAGTAACTAAAGGTGAGCTGGACATTATTATAGTAACAAATGAAACTTCACCCTTCTTTATTGCGGCAAAATAGGCCAGATCACCCACTAAAGTTGCAAGGATAGCTTCAATTCCTATAAGGATCCATGAATTAGGTGTAATGCTTTTTAACTGAGGTAAAGAACCACTGCATATAACCCAACTGGATATAAGACCGGCAGCGAATAAAGTGCGAATGGCTAAACCGGCTGTTGGATTTGTATTGCTTAGGCCAATCTTTGCAAAAATGGGAGCAATGCCCCAGCATATCATTCCGAATAATGCAAGAAAGAAAACAGACATATTTTTCCCCCCGAGCCTTTTCTTCTCATAGTTATATATCCTTTTTTATCCGTATTCATTGGTACATTGAGAGAATATGATAAAAACATAAGCAATATTCCATTTGAAGCAAAATGGTAATAAAGGCTTACCGACTAAAATAAGAATATAAAGATCATGACTAACAATAATTTACCGGGGGATGCGTTTATTATAAATACTAATTTGAAAAGTCTTATTAGAAACAAATCTTTTATTATGATATTATTAGGCCAGGTAATTTCCAATATAGGCGATGCATTTCAATTTATCGCATCAACTACAATGCTGGTCAAGGTGACAGGTTCGGGATTATCTGCTATAATTGGAATAATATTATCCCAGCTTCCATGTCTTTTATTGTCTCCATTTGCAGGGTATCTGGGAGATAAGTTTAAATCAAAATATGTGTGTCTGATTATGGATGCACTAAGAAGCGGGATTGTTCTGCTCTTTATTGGAAATCACAGCTCTGAAAAACTGTATGTATTGTTGCTGGTTTTATCTATTGTGGATATATTTTACAACCCGGCAAAAAGAAAGTTAATAATCTGTATTGTAAGGGAAAGTGAGCTGCTTTATACAAATTCCTTAATAATGGGTATTTCAGGTGTAGCATTTCTTGTAGGCCCGGTTGCTGCGGGTTTGGCTGTGGTTAAATTTGGTACGGATATAGCTTTTTATGTGAATAGCTTCTCATATGTTTTTTCAGCTGTACTAATACTTATTATTAAAAATAAAAACATTCATGATAGCAATACAGGTAGAAATATAAAAACAAATAAAACTGTGGGAGTAATAGCCGATATAAAGAATGGCTTTAGTTATTTTAAAAGTGTCCCGCAAATAAAGAACTTAATTTTTTTGAGCACTGTTATTTGTTCAACAGGAGCATCAATAAATATAGCTTTTTTTCCATTTGCTTTCGATACCTTAAGGATAACAGAAAGGCAGTGGGGGCTTATGATATCCATTTTCAACGGCACAAACTTTTTGGCAATGCTCCTTGCCTTTTTATTGAATAAAAAAATCAATAAAAGGATGGATATTTATATAATTATTTCTGCAATTGTAGTTTCATGGATATGGTTCTTTTATAGCATTACTGAAAAACTTTATACCATATTGATGCTTCAGTTTTTTGAAGGGACAATTCTTGCATTTTGCAGTATATTGATTGGAACCAGACTCCAGTCAGTTATAAATAAGAATTATATGGCAAGAGTAATGAGTATTGGAGATGTGATAAATAATGCCGGCAGAATTATAGGTGTATTTGTTGCATATCTCTTGCTCGGAAGCTTTGCTGAAAGCTCTGTATTTTTATTAAATGCGATCTTACTGTTTCTATTTGTATTCTATAAAGTTATAAAATTCTAAAATTAAAAAACTGCATAATTTTCTGAACAAAAAAATACCGCTAAATAAGCGGTAAAGGTGAGGTAAACTGCAATAAGCTATAAATTATTTACAGGAAATAAATAATATGTATATAATAACATAAAAAACTAAATAAATCAATAAAAAGTATAATTGTGTAAAATAAAGAAATTAATACATGTGGAGGCGTTTATGTACGAGTATCTTATTTCTCATGAGAAACACATCCTGAAACTGCTGGAGAGTGAAAATAATAACTGCGATTGGAGCAATATAAAGCAATACCATCAAAAGCAGATTGAATTTATGCAGCATGAACGATTGGTTCATTTGCTGGTAACACTCTTTTTTGGTTTGTTCCTGATGATTTCTTTCGGTATTACGGTAATGCATCCTCATTTTGCATTTTTATTACTTGACATATTTATGATGATGCTTTTGGTTCCTTATATTATTCATTATTTTAGGCTTGAAAATGGTGTGCAGAGATGGTATAAACTTTCAAACCAGATAGAAGAAAATTAAAGAAATAATTTCTGTATAATTTTTGTAATATAACCCAATAACAGGCATATATTTATATAGACAAAGTACAAAATAAGCTATAGCTTATATGTAAATTATGTAGGGGGGATTGGGTTTGGAGAAATACAACATATATCAGAATATAGCTGAAAGAACACAGGGTGACATATATCTGGGAGTAGTGGGACCAGTAAGAACCGGTAAGTCAACATTTATCAAAAAGTTTATGGATTTGCTGGTTATACCCAATATAGAGAATTCGTACCAGAAAGAAAGGGCAAGAGATGAACTCCCACAGAGTGCAGCAGGTCGTACTATAATGACCACTGAGCCCAAGTTTGTACCGAACGAAGCAGTTGAAATAGTAGTTGATGAAAATATCCAGCTTAAAGTAAGATTGATTGATTGTGTTGGATATTTAGTTAAAGGTGCATTAGGATATCTTGAAAACAATGCTCCCCGTATGGTGACAACTCCATGGTATGATTACCAGATTCCTTTTGGAGAGGCAGCGGAAATAGGCACCAGAAAAGTCATAAACGAACATTCTACAATAGGGATTGTTGTTACTACTGATGGTACTATAACCGATTTGGAAAGGGAGGAGTATGTTGAAACCGAGAAAAGGGTTATAAATGAGCTTAAGGAAATCAACAAGCCCTTTGTAATTGTCTTAAACTCAATTAAGCCATATGATTCGGAAACTATCAGGTTAAAAGAGGAATTGGAAGATAAATATAAAGTGCCTGTTGTTAATGTAAACTGTGCACAGCTTCGAATAGAAGATATAAGTGTTATCCTGGAAAGGATATTATATGAATTTCCTGTAACGGAGATAAGCATAAACATACCTGCCTGGATTGAGACATTGGAAGAGGGAAACAGAATAAAAGCAGATATGATTAATGCTGTAAAAGACACTTTTGCTGATGTCAGAAAAATGAGAGAGCTGAAAAACAATATGGCTCTTTTTGAGAAATATGAATTTGTAAAGAAGGCTTCCATAGACAGGATTAATCCTGGAGACGGAAGTGTGTTTGTGGATATTTTTGCTGTTGATGGATTGTTCTACAATACACTCAGCGAAGCTTCAGGTATGCGCATTGAAGGAGAACATAAGCTGATTGGAATAATGAAAGAGCTGGTTAGAGTAAAGAAGGAATATGACAGACTTGAATATGCTTTGCATGAAGTAAAGGAGAAGGGCTATGGAGTCGTGGCTCCAAAGCTTGATGAACTTTCCCTTGAAGTGCCGGAAATTATCAAACAAGGCAACCGTTTCGGCGTAAAGCTTAGGGCAAGTGCTCCTTCAGTGCATATGATACGTGCGGATATTGAGACTGAAATTGCTCCTTTGGTAGGAACTGAAAAGCAGTCTGAAGAACTGGTAAATTATTTGCTGCAGGAATTTGAAAGTGATCCTGAGAAGCTTTGGGAATCCAATATATTTGGAAAATCACTTCATGAATTGGTGACTGAAGGCCTTAACAATAAGTTGGGTAAGATGCCTGAGGATGCACAATTAAAGCTCCAGGAGACATTGACAAAAATCATTAATGAAGGAAGCGGAGGTCTAATTTGCATTATACTGTAATTAAGGAATTCTAAGTACATATAAGGTAGTGATTTTATGGAGGAAGGATCAAAATTTCATACAGTTCGCGGCTATCAGTTATTAGAGCATAATAAAAAGTTACTTACTTCCGCCATGGAAGACTATCTTGAGATGATTTACAGGAATGTTATGGTGGATGGCTATATGCGTATAAATACCCTTGCAGAGCTTCTTAATGTAGCAGCTCCATCAGCAACTAAAGCGGTTCAAAAGTTAAATAAATTGGGATTAATTGAATATAAAAAGTATGGGATAATCTTCCTTACTGATAATGGAAAGGAACTTGGAGAATTTTTATTGCACAGGCATACTATTATTGAGGATTTCCTTGATAATCTTGGTGTTAAGGAAGATATACTTGCTGAAACAGAGCTTATTGAACATAATATTTCATCAACAACTCTGGATAAATTCGATAAGTTTAATAAATTTCTCCGAGATAATCCGGACATTAAGGAGAAATATGAAAAATTCTCTTTGAATTAGAGCATTTCATAAAAAGGAAACTTTTTAACAAGTTTCTTTTTTTATTGTCATTTCTGAGTTTATAAAGTTTTGCAGCAAGTAACATATTTGGCCTCTTGCACATATTGTAGATTAAGTAAACAATATTAGTCTTGACTAAGGCATGAATAAAAAATTACTTCCGTTTTTTACGCGGATGTTGACGAGTTAAGTCAACACTAAAGCAAAATTATAGCGGAAGTTCAAGTTTAGTTATTCTCAAGGGAATAGTTAAGATCTACACATATAGTTAAAGAGGTGTTTAAAATGTATGAAGAAAGTTTTGCCGAGGCGGTTGATGCCAAGCATGAGCAGCTTATTAAAAAAAGTGTTCCGCTTGCCGGGTTTAGCACTAATGCTTTGAATTTAAGATCTATGCTGAAGTTTCTTGGACCCGCGTTTGTAATAAGTGTCGCTTATATAGACCCAGGAAATTTTGCGACAAATATAAGCGGAGGGTCTAAATTCAATTATAACCTTTTATGGGTTATATTATGGAGCAATATTATGGCAATATTTTTGCAGTCATTATCTGCAAAGCTTGGTATTGCCACAGGATATAACCTGCCGCAAATGTGCGGAAGGGTGTTTTCAAGAAAAACAAACTGGTGCTTATGGGTTATGGCAGAACTTGCTGCAATGGCTACCAACCTTGCAGAGTTTATTGGTAGTACTCTTGGCTTTTATCTGCTATTTGGTATTCCGATGGTTTATGCAGGCTTAATCACAGTAATTCTCACTTTTTTTATCGTCTATATCGGAAAATATGGGCAAAGATTTGTGGAAGTTATAATTTCATTGTTAGTGGCTGTTATTTGCATATCATACACTATTGAGATATTCCTGGCAAAACCTGAGTGGAATTTAGCCGGATTGCATGTATTGATGCCGTCCCTGCCGAATGGTGAAGCAGTTCTTATAGCAGTAGGGATGCTTGGTGCAACTGTAATGCCCCATGTAATATATCTACACTCTCAACTTGTACAGCATAGAAATAAAGATTTAACGGCAGAAGACAGAAAAAGGCATTTTAAGATGGAGAGGTTTGATATAGCTATAGCCATGAATATCGCCTTTATCGTAAATGCTTCAATGGTTATGGTTTCCGCTGCTGTATTTTTTAGAAATGGAGTAGTTGTAAATTCCATAGAGGAAGCTCATAAATCTTTGTATCCTTTGCTGGGTGCTGCTTCAAGCGGTGCGTTCGGGCTTGCTTTGATTGCTTCAGGGCTTTCATCTTCAGCGGTAGGAACCATGGCTGGCCAGACAATAATGCAGGGATTTGTAGGGATCAAAATTAGTGATAATGTAACAAGATTTGTAACCATGCTGCCTGGAATGATAATTATTTTTATAGGACTAAATCCCATAAAAGCACTTGTTTTGAGCCAGGTTGTATTGAGTTTTATACTGCCTTTTGCAATAATTCCAATGCTAATTATTACAAAACGTAAGGATATTATGGGTGACCTTGTGAATAAACCAATAACCAATTTTGCGGGATGCATAATAACAAGTATTATTGTTACAGCAAATTTGGTATTGTTGGCTTCAACTTTTTTGGGTTGGTAAAAAGATAGGACCGTTAGTAGTACTAAAGAACCACTCCAGGACCCCAATTATTATAAAAAGGATGCCGAATTAATATTTAAAGTGATTAATATCGCGATTAATTTATTAAAGGATCTGGAATTGGAGGGGTTATCATGGGCTTGCTGAAAAGTAAAAAGGGTTCATCTGTAATTTTGCTTATTCTGACAATTACGATTTTGTTAGGAATTACTGCTTGCGTGCTTGATATTGGTGTTGTTGTTCTGGAAAAGGCAAAATTATCCAAAGCTGTTGATGCTGCAACCTTGGCCGCTGCACAGGAGTTGGTCACAGAAAAAACGAATGTACAAAATTTAGCTTATGAATACCTCTATAGAAATAATCAGAACTACAAAAATGCATCATGTACTATTGATATTGATTATAGAGGGGTTGAGGTTGCAGCTGCAAAAGATGTCGATTATTATTTTGCAAATATATTTGGTATTAGGAAAAAGAATATAGAAGCTGTTGCAAAAGCAAGAGTAGAAAATATTTCTTCATTGAGCGGCGTCAGACCGATAGCTGTTGTCCAGCAAACATTTATCTATGGCAAACGCTATAGCCTTAAAGAAGGCGGTGGAGGAGGTACCACAGGAAATTATGCACCTATTGGTTTAGGTGGTAACGGAGCAAATGTATACAAGAGCAATCTATTAAACGGATATAGCGGAACTATCAACGTTGGTGATATTATATTAACTGAAACAGGAAATATAGCGGGATCTACCCAAACTGCGATTAATTATCTTACTAGCCAGTGTAGTGACACTTATTATAACTACAGCCTGAATTGTCCGAGAGTAATCTTTCTTCCGGTTGTTAACACTCTTATGGTAAACGGAAAGAAGGCAATACAGGTTTTAGGGTTTGCCACATTTTTTCTTGAAGGGGTAACAATTGATTCAAGCACAGGGCAAGCTGATGTTATAGGGAGATTCATTACGTATTGCATGGATGGAGAGACATCAAGCACTATATCGGACTTTGGTACATATGGGATTAAATTAGTTAAGTAATTATTATATTATAAAGGTAATAGATTATTCACTTTTAATACAGATGAGAAATATATGTATTGACACTCAAATACTACTGATATATTATGAAACAAATAGGAATAGTATTAAATATAACTGTTTGCAAAATTGATAATGAATGGAGCAGCACAATGAATATATATGAAAAACTGGATTTGCTGAAGAATAGACTTAAAGACATGGAAAGTGTGGCAATTGCTTTTTCTGGAGGTGTAGATTCCACCTTTTTGCTGAAGGTAGCTTTTGAAGTTCTTGGTACTAATGTGCTTGCAGTTACAGCACGTTCAAGTACATATCCTGAACGGGAGTTTAATGAAGCTATGGAGTTCGTTAATTCTACTGGAATAAGGCATATGGTAATAGTGTCAGAAGAACTTGAAGTTGAAGGGTTTACTGATAATCCCACCAACAGATGCTATCTTTGCAAATATGAGCTTATGTCCAAAATTAAAGGTATTGCTAAAGACAATAATATAAAGTATCTTGCTGAAGGATCAAACTATGATGATCTAGGGGATTATAGACCAGGTTCTGTGGCAGTTTCCGAGCATGGAGTTGTAAGTCCTCTTCGTGAAGCAATGCTTACAAAGGAAGAAATCAGAGTGTTGTCCAAGGAGCTAGGGTTGAAAACATGGAATAAACCTTCTTTTGCATGCCTGTCCTCAAGATTTCCATATGGTCAAAAAATTACAGTTGAAGGTCTTAGGAAGGTGGATTTGGCCGAGCAGTTTTTGATAGATCTGGGGTTTTCCCAGGTTAGGGTGAGATATCATGGAGACATTGCAAGAATAGAGGTTTATGAGGAAGAACTTGAAAAATAATTGGTAAGGATATAAGACAAAAGATTTATAACAGATTTAAGGAAATAGGATTTAAGTATACTGCACTGGATTTGAAGGGATACAGAACCGGAAGTATGAATGAAGGATTAAATCTTACTTTATAAAAAAGGCCGATTGAGGCCTTTTTTTACTATGTGCCCGTACACAGGAAAGAATTATGCAGCAGTTTACAGGAATGATGGAACCTAATTGGTTGTAATTGATTGAGCCAATATGGATTTGTGTCTGCTGATATATACGAGTGTTGCGTTAAATAATTTTATGTTAAAATATTTTATGGTAGTATATGTATAGTTAGGAAATCAATCAGTAAAATAAATATAAAAATTTATAACAGCTGAATTATGCATTATTTCAATTAAAAAATAGTTTTAGCAATGAGGAATTTCTTTTTTAATCCATTATTTTTCTTGAATTTGCATATATCATCTGCTATAATCGTAATATATTGATTACTGAGGGTAGTTTTCTTACGATCAAATTAACAAACCTTGGCATTTTGTCAAAATTCTCGCAGATTGTTTTTAGTATTAAATATGTATAGTCCTTTGTTTGTTAGCTACTACTTAAGTATAAGTATACAAGGGGAGTATTTTAATGTTAAAAATTATTTCAAAAAGGGTCTTGTCTTGCGTTGTTATTCTTTGTTTAGCACTTAGCTCATTAGCTGTTACAGCTTACTCAGAATCAGAAGAACCGCCAGCACAAGTATCACAAATTAAGAAAGTCATAACAGCAGCGTTAGCAGTAGATGATGTAAATAAGAGAAAAGATGCAGCTGAATATTTGACTAGTATCGATACCATGAGTATCAAAGAAGCACAAGAAAATATCAAAAGTGTTATTGGAATCACTTTAACTGAAAACGATATAAATATTTTGAAGGAAGCGTTTGGAAGTTTGACTTTTGTTCAAAAATCAGTGATCGGTGCATTAGTTATACGTGGTTATACACTTGAAAATGATGATTTCTCAAAGTTTAGAACTTTAGCTAATAGGATTAATAGTGCCATAACAAATGATATATCTAATGATGATGGTACAAAGTTTTTTATCACTTTATTGGAGCAATTGGCAATAGAATATAAACTATCAACTGTTTATGATTTTAAAGGTGATAAATCTAAAATATATTTTGCAATCTTAGATTCAAATAAAAAGGCAACTACAAACGGTTTGTTATCTGGTTTGTTAAAATTTTTAGAAGAGCGTGAGGATGGACTTAATAAGGGAAATGTAGATGATTTCCTTAATAAAGCGCAGGTTATACTTAATGAACTTAATGTTGGAGATGAGATAAAGGAATTTAAAGCTTTTCTTGAAAAAGAAAACTCGCTTATATATGATGAAAATCAATTTGTTCCAGCACCAACTCCAACACCTACAACTGGCAATAATGGCGGCAGTAACGGAGGCGGTGGTATAGCTGCAACACCTACTGTAACTACGGTGGCAACAGCAACACCTACAACTGCAGCTACATCAACACCAACACCAACAAGCAAACCTACTGCAACACCTACAATAGTTGTAGGACCAACAACAAAGCAAATTACATCATTTAGTTTTAAAAATGTTCCGGGTTCAAAAGGCGTAATATTTGAAAGAATACATACAATAGTTGTTAAAGTACCAGAAGGCACAGACCTTAAGACACTTGAACCGGTTGTTGAGTTCAAGGGAGCATCTATCAGACCGGAGTCCGGAGTTAAGAAGAACTTTAAGAATCCTGTATTCTATACTGTAACAGCTGTTGATAAGTCAAAAATAAAATACGTTGTTATGGTTGAGACGGTAAAGGATACGGATAAAGATAAGGTTGTTATAGAGCCGCGTCAGGTTGTACCTGGTACAGCATATGGGCCTTTTGGTGATATATTTGGTCACTGGGCTGAAGAAAGAATTATCAGCATGATTGAAAATGGAGCAATAGCAGGATATCCGGATGGATCAGTTAAACCTGATATCGATATGACAAGAGCAGAAGTTATTACTTCATTGATAAAGGCTATTGGTTTGGAGCCTTCTAAAAATCCAAAACTTAAATTTGCAGATATTAAATCTATTCCAGATTGGGCTCATGGATATATTCAGGTAGCATTGGATAAAGGAATTGTTGCCGGATACCCTGATAATACATATAAAGCGAATAACAAAGTAACACGTTCAGAGTTTCTGGTTATGGCAATGAAAGCATTTACGTATCAAGCATCAAAGAATACAGCTTTGAAGTTCAAAGATACAAAGGACATTCCATCCTGGGCACTCGGTTATGTTGCAAAAGCTGTTGAAACAACAATTATCGAAGGATATAAAGAAGATAATACTATTAAGCCCAATAAGAAAATTACAAGAGCTGAAGTTATGACTATAATTGATAAATGCATAACTCTTAGTGCAAAAAAATGATATTGAAATAATAATCCAGATAAAAAATATAAGGGACATTTCTTAGCATCGGAGTATTTGGCCAAGCGGATTTGTCCCTTGTATGGTTATAACAAAAGAATAAGGTGATTAAATGATTGATATTCATTGCCACTTGTTATGGGGCATTGATGATGGACCAAAGACATTGGATGAGTCCGTTCAAGTATGCAGCATGTTAAAAAGCAGAGGGGTCAACAGAGTAATTGCAACACCCCATTACATAGTAGGAAGCACTTATCAAACTAATGCAGCTTCTGTTACACATATAACTCAGCAGTTAAATGAAGTTTTATTACAGAAGGTCCCTGAGTTTGAGATTATGCCTGGTATGGAAGTGTTTATCACACCAGATATAATTGATTTAATAAAGTCCAACGAAATTCTTACTTTGAACGGCACCAGGTATATACTTATTGAGACATCTCTTAATAATATATCCACATATATGGAAGATATCTTTTATAAACTTCAGTTAGAAGGTTATATTCCAATCTTTGCTCATCCTGAAAGAAACAGAAAAATTAATATGGATTTCAAATTAATAGAGAGACTTATATCTAATGGAGTCTTGATTCAGGTTAATTACGACAGCTTGATGGGTAGGTATGGCAAAGATGTAAAAAAATTCACTGAAATTCTTTTGAAAAAAGGATTGGTTCATTTTATAGCTACTGATACACATTGCGTAAGTGAACGTTTTAAGGGAACTGGAGAATTATCAAAAATTTTATTAGAACTAATCGGTAATGAGAATACTGAAAAAATTATTAACATCAATCCTTCAAGGATTTTAGAAAATCGTGAAGTAGAGAAAATTATTCCTGCTATTGAAAAGAAATTTTTTTTGAAAAAGTTATTAAAGCTTTAACTTTGTAATAATTTTTAGCTCTTAAAACTCATATTTTTATGACAATAGTTTGACAAAATGGAAATTTTATTCCATAATTAGAGTGTGACATTTGATATATTTTTTGTATTTGTGATTTATTATTAATATTTTTGTTGATGCATGTGATTTATATTTTTATTAGACAAAGTGTGTAAGTGCCTTTTTAGGGAGATTTATAATGAAGAAGTTAATTATAATTACGATGGCTATTCTTTTGACTATATCTATAGGATTGATAGTGCCGATTTTGCTGAATAGAGAAGCAAGTACTTCTGAGAATAATAAGTTTAAAGTAAGTGATGTTACAAAAAACGATAATGACAGCAATCCGGATAATGCGACAGATGGTCAGGAAGATTCAAGCGTAAGCAATAATACGACAGGATTAGGTAAAGAACTTGAGACTAATAGGTTAAATACGCCTGCCAAATCCAAAGACTCAGGTGTAGGTACAGGTGATAAAAGTATAAAAAGTAATACAAGTGTTCCAGTTAATCCAAAGGCTACAAGTCAGGTGAGCCCAAATGTTGACGACAAAGGCAAAAAGCCTCAGGAAACAACCTCTAAAAGTGTAAATAATGACGGTGATACCAAGCCGATTAATGATAAATCAGAGGATGATCAAAATACATCTGAACCAAAAAGTTGGATTGATAAAAAATTGGACGAGTATAAAAACGACATAGATCCTTCAGATGTACCTGATATTAAGCGTATATACTCAAAGATCGATATTGGTTATGTACAAGGCTTAAGTGAAAATGGAATGACTGATGAGGCAACAAATAAAATTAAGGAATATCTGCGAAAAACGCTGGGATCTGATTATGAAAGGGCAAAGGAGTTGTTTTATACATATAGCTATTTGCTGTAGTGTTTATAGAATGTTTTTTAACTTCCTGGATTTAAAAAGCTGCAAGTTTTTTTAGGAGGTAATGATTATGTAGAAATATGGTAAAAGTTTTTTCATAGCGTTAAAATTTTATAGGCAGCAATGATCTTATATTATTTAAAATTCAATTTCTAGAATGGAAGAGGGAGAATTGTAAATGCAGGATAAAGATTTTGTAGAGGTAGACATAAGAGAACTGATACTTATTCTATTAAGGAAATGGTACATATTGTTAATCTGTCTTGTTGTTGCAACAGGTGCAGCCTATACGGTTACGGCATTTTATCTAAAGCCTGTTTATAGAGCAGAAACAACCTTGTTTCTAGGTAAGGAAAAGGATAAGATAGGCGCATTGAGTCTGTTGGATTTACAGATAAACAGCCAGCTTGTTGTAGATTATCGAGAAATTTTAAAGTCCAGACTGGTTGCTGAAAAAATTCAATCCCAATTAGGTGTAGAGGCCAAAGCATTTCAGAATAATGTTGATGTTATGACTATTAAAGATTCAAGGATATTTAAGATAAGCTACGAAGACTACGATCCAAAGCTGGCAGCCAAGGTTGTTAATGAACTTGGGACCATTATAATGCAGCTTGCTTCAGACATAATAGAGGTAAAGAATGTAAAGGTAATAGATACAGCAAAAGACCCTAAAGATCCAGTTAAGCCAAACAAAAAAATGAATGTGGGTTTGGCAGGTTTTCTGGGAATTCTTCTAGGGGTATCACTAATATACTTGTTGGAATTTATTGATCATACGTTTAAAAAGCCGGAGGATGTTGAACATCATTTGGGATTGAATGTAATTGGTACAGTTCCTGCATTTGAAGGCGGTAAAAGAGGAAATAAAAAGGCTAAAGATGAGAAACAGCTTGAAGAAGAATACCTTAAAAACCTCATAACTGCAAATGACCCGAAGGCAGCAGCATCTGAGGCTTACAGAGAATTGCGTACAAATCTCCAGTACAAGAGTGTTGATAAGGACATGAAGGTTATTTTGCTTACAAGTCCTTCGTTAGGAGACGGTAAAACTGTAACAACTGTTAATCTGGCTATAACTTTAGCTCAATCAGGAAAAAAGGTTCTTGTTATAGATGCGGATTTGAGAAAGCCCAAAGTGCACCATTATTTTGGCGTCAAAAACACTGAGGGATTGACTAATATTTTAGCAACTGAAAAAGAATTAAAGAAGTCAATGATCCAGAATAAGGAAGGTATCGAAAACTTATTTATAATACCAAGCGGCCCTATACCTCCAAATCCTTCTGAAATATTGAGTTCAGACAAGATGAGACAATTAGTTGAGAAGCTAAAGAGTGAGTATGATGTTATTTTTATAGACACGCCGCCAGTAGGACAAGTAACTGATGCTGCAATACTAACTGGTATCGCAGACGGTTCAATCGTAGTTGTTGCAGGCGGTCAGACAAGAATTGATATGGCAAAGAGAGCTAAAAAAGCTTTGACTGCTATAAATGCAAATATCATTGGAATTGTTATGACAAAGATAGACAGTAGATCGGCATATTACCATTACTACAAGTATGAATAAACTTTGAAAAAGTAAAAAAAGCATTTTCAAAAGTATAATAATGTGATAAAATGTAAAAACAGTAATTATTGCTTATCAGTTATCTTAATTTATTATTCTTTTAGTTTGAAGAACTATTTTACATTTTATTTCATTTATTTACTTTCTTAATAAATAATTATAGAGAAACAAGGGTTTGATCAATTGAAGTAATATTATCTGAAGTGAGCAGCAATGTTTATTTGAATTAGCCTCAGTTATATTGTTACAAATAGTGTATTATTTCATTATTAAGCTTGTCTAGATTTATTGGAGTGCCATAAGGTTTCCAAAGCTCATTTAATATGGATTTAATTGATTATATCAGGTATTACTAACTGATATTAGGGGGTAGAGAACTATGCATAGAGCAAACATTTTTTCAGCAAGTCATATAATTCAAGCATTTGTTGATATCATTGTAATTACTTTGACATTTGTTATTTCTTATCTAATCACAAAACAGTATACAAATCTCCTTGGTATAAAGGAGTATTTCTGGATTCTTATTGTATACATTCCTGTATGGTTATTTTTGATGGGTAATGCAAATATATATGAGAAAATTGTTTTCTACAATTATGACAAAATATTAAGAGTTGTACTTTTCTCGGCAATAATATCTGACCTTTTTCTGGCTGCTATGATGTTTTTCATAAAGGAAAATTTATTTAGCAGAGGATTATATGTTGTATTTTGTATAATTATAGTTCTTACTCTACTCATAGAAAAATTTCTATATAAGTATTCTGCTATGGAAAAGCATATGAATCTTCAACGTGTATCAAGGGTTATTATAGTAGGAACTCCAAGAGTTGCTAAAAAGTTTACAGAATACGTTGAAAGAAGTAAGATAAACATAAACATATTAGGATATGTCAGGGCTAAAAACAAACCCCTTAAGGGCCATACTGAGCTAGGGGTGATAGAAGACCTTGAATCAATCATTAAGGATAATGCTGTTGATGAAGTTATATTTGCACTTCCTAAAGATTACCTGGGAGAAGTGGAAAAGTACGTTCTGATGTGTGAGGAAATGGGACTGACAGTTAGAATGATACTTGATTTATACGATTTAAAAATTGCAAAGACTTATATAAGCAACGTTGGAACACTTCCAATGCTCACTTTTGATACAGTATCTCTTAACCAGGCACAGCTTTTTCTAAAAAGGTTAATGGATATTGTTGGGGCCTCAATAGGAATATTGCTTACAAGTATAGTTGCATTATTTACTGTTGCAGCTATAAAGCTTGAGTCTCTCGGTCCGGCTATTTTTGCTCAGAATAGAGTAGGTCTTAATGGAAGGACATTCAAGCTTTACAAATTCAGGTCCATGTGTGTGGATGCTGAAGCAAAAAAAGATGAATTGCAGAAGTTTAACCAGGTTGAAGGCGGATTGATGTTTAAAATGAAAAATGACCCAAGAATCACAAAGGTTGGTGGGTTTATTAGAAAAACCAGTATTGATGAGCTGCCCCAGTTTTTAAATGTATTGAAGGGTGAAATGAGTCTGGTTGGGACAAGACCGCCTACAATTGATGAGGTCAGCAAGTATGAGAATTACCAGCGCAGGAGAATAAGTATTAAACCTGGTATGACAGGAATGTGGCAGGTATCCGGACGAAGCAGTATAATGGACTTTGATGAAGTTGTAAGGCTTGATACCAAGTACATAGATGAGTGGTCTATTTTTCTGGACATAAAAATCATATTAAAGACAGTACTTGTAGTTTTTAAGAAAAGAGGAGCATATTAAGGCATGAATGAAAAATTACTTTGATAACAAGGATAAAACACTTCAAAATCTGGGTGTTTTATCTTTATTTAATGTCAAGGAAAGTGTTATAATATAAAAGGTTATTATTATGTTACAATATTATGTAATATTTACAGGGGAGGTAGCTATTTTGAGAGATTTATTTGAAAGAATCAGGGACAGAAAAGAAAAGATTTCTGTCGTAGGATTAGGATATGTTGGCTTGCCTTTGGCAGTTTCTTTATCTGAAAAGGCCGATGTGATTGGGTTCGACATAAGCGAAAAAAAGATTGAATCATATAAACAAGGAATAGATGTTACTAAAGAGGTAGGAAGCGAGAAACTGAAGAATACTAAAGTACAATTCACATGCAATGAGGAGGATTTAAAGAGTTCCAGTTTTATAATAGTTGCAGTTCCTACTCCTATTGCTAAAGACAAGACTCCTGACTTGTTTCCCGTTCGGAGTGCCAGTGAGATAGTTGGAAGAAATCTTTGCAAAGGGGCTATTGTGGTTTATGAGTCTACAGTTTACCCTGGTGTCACAGAGGATGTTTGTGTTCCGATACTTGAGAAATGTTCAGGTCTTAAATGTGGAATAGATTTTAAGGTAGGTTACTCACCTGAGAGAATAAATCCCGGTGATAAGGTCCATACTGTGGAAAACATCACAAAAATAGTTTCCGGCATGGATGATGAATCTTTGCAGATTATTGCAAATGTGTATGAGCTCATTATTAAAGCAGGCGTTTATAGGGCTGAAAGCATAAAGGTTGCTGAAGCAGCCAAGGTTATAGAAAATACGCAGAGGGATTTAAATATAGCATTTATGAACGAGCTCTCAATTGTTTTTAATAAAATGGGAATTGATACTTTGGCTGTTTTAAAAGCAGCAGGAACCAAATGGAACTTTTTGAAGTTTTCGCCTGGACTTGTTGGTGGACATTGCATAGGAGTAGATCCATATTATCTGACATACAAATCGGAGGAATTGGGGTATCATCCTCAGGTTATATTGGCAGGACGGAGAATTAACGATGGAATGGGCAAATATATTGCTGAGAACACTGTCAAACTTTTAATAAAAAATGATGTTCAGATAAAGGGCAGTAAGGTACTTGTAATGGGAATTACATTTAAGGAAAATGTTCCTGATGTTAGAAATTCCAAGGTTATTGATATTGTAAATGAGCTTAAGGAATATGGTATAGATGTTTCGGTAACCGATTCAAATGCTGATGTTGCTGAAGTAAAACATGAATATGGTATTGACCTTGTCGGTTTAGATAGCCATCAATCTTATGACGCTATAGTTGTAGCCGTAAATCATAATGAGTATGGCTCATTAACCTTAGATGACCTTAAAAAGCTATACAGGAATGATAAATATATTCTTGTTGATGTTAAAGGGTTATATGATAGGGAAGAAGCAATAACATCTACATTTAGCTATTGGAGGTTATAAAAATTATGAGCTTTAATAATATTATTTTCCCAAAGAACAGTCTTTTCCTTGTTACTGGAGGTGCCGGATTTATTGGATCAAATATAGCAGAAGCACTTCTTGATATGGGTTACAGGGTACGAGTTTTAGATAATTTCTCAACAGGAAAACGAGAAAATATTCTACACATGCAGAATAACGAGAATTTTCAACTAATTGAAGGGGATATAAGGGATCTCGAAGCTTGTAATGAGGCGTGTAAAAATGCAGATTATGTACTGCATCAAGCTGCACTAGGTTCAGTCCCACGTTCAATAGATGATCCAAGAACATCTAATGATGTAAATATAACAGGTATGTTAAACATGATGATTGCTGCAAGGGATAATTCAGTAAAAAGATTTGTCTATGCATCATCTTCGTCAGTATATGGTGATGAGGTTAATCTACCCAAGGTTGAGGATAAGGTAGGAAAACCATTGTCTCCGTATGCAATTACCAAGAAGGTAAATGAGCTGTATGCAAGAAACTTCTTCGAACTTTATGGCCTTCAAACGATTGGTCTGCGTTATTTCAATGTATTTGGCAGAAGGCAGGATGCTAATTCGGTTTACGCTGCTGTTATACCACTGTTTGTAAAAGCACTCATAAATAACGAGGCACCAAGGATTAATGGTGATGGCAAGCAATCAAGAGACTTTACTTATATAGACAACGTGGTTCAGGCTAACTTGAAGGCATGTATTGCAGGTGATGAAGCATGCGGTGATGTTTTCAATATTGCAAATGGAGGAAGAGTATATCTGATTGACTTGTATAATAGCATATTAAAACTTCTTGAGAAGGACATTACGCCTGATTATGGTCCTGACAGAAAAGGCGATATTAAGCACTCAAATGCAGATATTAAGAAGGCACAGACGTACATTGGGTATAATCCGGAAATTAGCGTAGATGATGGACTTAAAAGATGTATTGATTGGTATAAGGAAAATTTGTAACATATTATTGAGATTTATAAGTGTTAACTAATCATGAGGTTGTCAAAATTAATTGGTTAATTGTAAATAAGATTGTAAAAGGCCTGTGAATAGAAGTTGTTCTATTTTCAGGCCTTTATTTTTTGTATTAATATTTTTTGTTTTTCTATTTTTTTGCTGTAAGTTTAGCTGTTTTTGTACGGGATAGCCATTCTACATTATATCCTAGATTCTCGGTGATAAATCTTAGGGGGAGCATTGTTCTGCCTGGGTTAACAATTATTGGATAAACACTAGGGTCATTTTTATCAATTTTAATGGTTTTTCCATTAAGTGTAGCAGTGTTTTTGGCAATCCAAAGCTTCAATTCTTTATCACCACTTTTTACTACAACGCTTTTTTGAGCCTTAATCCATTTAACGTTGGCCCCTGTTGCTTCAGAAAGGTATCTTATCGGTACAAACATTCTATTGTGATATATGGTAGGAGTGGTATCCATTTTGTACTTTTTATTATCTACTTGGAATAGATTGCTATTAAGTGTAAAAGATATAACTTTGTTTAAAATATCTGAGCTAGGGAAGTTATTAATACTTTCGTCAGTTTTTGTCGGTTCAAATGATATTGCTATAGGAGTATTAAGCATTACTGAAGGAGTATTTGTTACTGCTACTAATAATGTTGGTTGGCTTGCCGGTATATAGGCAGCTGCTCCAGGAGTTGAAGTTCTGTTAGTTGTTAAGGTACCGGTTGGAGTCGCAGTGATAGTTGGGGTCGCAGTAATAGTCGGAGTTGCTCCAATAGTTGAAGTCGTAGTAATAGTTGGGGTAACTCTCAATGTTGGAGTAACTTTATTTGCAGGCGTAGCTATAGCAGTCGGTGTATTCCTGTTATTGCTGGGTGTAAAAAAAAATATTGGTGTAATAGCAGAAGTTACGCTGCTATTAGTTACATTAACAGTACTTACGGCATACCGCCCATCACTGCGTTTGCCTTCAATTGCCAACTGTACTCCAGGACGCATTTTTTCAGTTTTAGAATCAGGATCAGGATCAGGATCAAGTATTGAAACACATAATTTATACTGACCTGTAGGCAAGCTTGAAGGAACCTGAATACTCGGAGTAAAACTTGTAGGTCCTCCTGGCAATATGGTAGTTATATCATCATCTGTGACACTTGTTGCAACAATTTTTCCTGATGAATCTGCCAATGAAATCTCAATAGGCCATTTGAAATAAAATGGTGCAACCCCTTTATTATACCAATCCATATTAATATCCAGAGTGCTTCCTGCCTTAACTGTGTTTGCATGGGTAACTGATTGTATTACAAACCTGTACCCCATTGTTTTCATCATTTTATCTATATTGGGCTGTAGCTTATCACCTACTTCAACATGTACAGGACAACATGTACCGAGCCATGAAACATGAGTTTCTTTTGCTTGACGAAGAGTTTCATCCATAGCTGAATCTTCCAGAAACTGAAGGCCGGGATAATAACCGAACTCTCCGCCTGAAGGGGCATTGAGCCAAAAGTCAGGCATATCGGGATGGGTATAACCGGGGTTGTAAGAATCGGTATGGCCTTTGTATATCCAATCAAGAAACCATCTTTGAGTTTGATCATAACTTCCAAAACAATTATTAAAAAGCCCGAATTTGTTATCTTTTCCTACCTGGCTCGGATAACGCATTGCAAGGAATTTTTTATCAAAGTAATCAGCATAGTGCTGAGCATATTGATCGGAGTACTTGATGGGAGGGAATATGCCTGCAGGGTTTCCATCAGGGCTAATATATGTAGTATGCCACTCTCCCCAGTGTCCGCAGCTTCCTATCAATATCATGAAAATTCTGGGATCATTATCATATCTTTTAGCAAGCTCTTTTATTAATCTTTCATGGTTTTGTATAAGTTTTGGATTTTTATAGTCTGGGCTAAAACCCATTTTTGTATGCTCATTATTATAGTCGTACCTTGTGCCGCCTTTTTCCCCTCCTATTTCTTCAAAAAGCCAACGGGGAATATCCTCGTGTTCCACGTTGTCGGGGTAATCCATATTAAATTGAAGAATTATCTTAACTCCCTTTGACTTCCAATAATCGAAATTATTTTTCTTTTCTACAGAAGCAAAATCAAAAGTCCCCTTATATTTGGGTTCCAACTCTTTCCAGGTGACCGACGCATATACAAGCTTATAAGGCTGCTCGGCATAGTTGGTTGCTGTATGTGCCCAAGGTACCCAACCCATAAAGGGATTATATAAAACTGAATCAATTTCTTTGGGAGTAAATGTTTTAAGGTCTGGAGAATTGTCTGGTGTATCGCTTGAAGTGCCGTTTCTGTAGGAACAGGAATTAGTAATAAGCAATATAGCAATAATAAAAGTTGTAATTATAATACTGCTTTTCCTAGTAATTTTCATATCATTCTCCCCTTGTGAATTCATATCAAGACACAAAATACTAGAGTGTCTGGTAATTTCCATTTGTATATTTTTATTATATTATATTATAATATAATTTCAACTTCAATTCTTTTATATGTGTAATATTGCAATACGTAAATTTTTAATGTAAAATAATAACGAGGAATTTACAATAATTTTTTATTATTTTTTATAGGGAATGAGTAGTTCAATTTTTAAGTAACATATAAATCGGAAGATTGATTATATTACATTTTTTAGTTAAGTTAATGTGCAAGATTAATGAGGTTACTCTAATTTCTATATTCATTCCTTTAAATCCTGACAAACAAAAAAATATTTGATTATTATTGTAACTTTTGTAACAATTGCATAGAAACGCATTTGATATATTTGTTTTAATATTTATTATTTGGGTGTTTTATTGCGAAATAGTGAAGTTTGGGTAAGGGGCTTTTAAATGAAAAATATTTTATTGGTTCCAGGGTTTGTTGTTGATACTTATAGCCAAATTGAGGCATCTTTTATAGAACTTTCCTCTTACAGGGATGATAATATAAGGTTTATTTGGCTGGTACCGCATATGGATTCAAGGTATAACCGCTATGCAAATGTATCAGGCGGGGAATGCCTTAGCGAACCTTTATATGTAAAGTTTCTGAGAGAAAAGGGTGTTGAGTTTTATAAAGGTAATATATCAAAATATAATATGTTTTCAAATTTTATTTTGTTTTACCGGGTTTTTAAAAAGTATAATATTGATATAGTTTATTCACACTTTGGTTTTGAAAGATATTATTCTGCTCTGTATGCCTTCATATTTGGAAAAAAAGCTGTGTTAAATGAACATTGGCATTCTCTGGGGACCCGTTTTACAGCTTTAAAGAAGTTGTTTTATAAGCTGTTTATAGATTACTACATATCAGTATCAGATTTTATAACATCTACTTTACCTAAAGGTAGCAACATTATAACAGTAAAAAACGGTTTACAATTAAGTGAACCAAAAGATATTAAATATGAAGAAAAGCTAAAAATGAAGACAACTCTAGGTCTTGCTTCAGATAAAATTATAATCCTGATGGTTGCTTCTTTTACAGACATTAAGAGGCATGATCTTGCTTTAAAGATATGCAGGGATGTGGTTAAAGAAAGGAAAGACATCCAGTTTGTATTCCTCGGGCAAGGAGTGCTTTATAATTCCATAAGAAGTTCAATCATAAAGGAAGGATTAGCGGATTATGTTGTTATGCCTGGGCATGTAAATAATATTGGAGATTATTATTCCATATCGGATATATGCATGTTGACATCAATCGGTGAAGCCTTTGGCTATACCATATTGGAGGCGTTCAATTATTCCCTGCCATTTATTGCATATTCTTCTGGAGGACCGGCAGAAATTATCAAGGATGGATTTAACGGTTACCTTGTAAAGCCTGAAAATACTGTTGATTTTACCAAGAAGATATTGGAACTTGCCGGAAATGATGAAAAGAGAAAAATATTAGGCGGCAATGCCTATATAACACTTAATAAAGAATTTTCAAGGGATGTATGGATAAATAACATGAAAGATGCTTTTTACAACATACTGAAGATCGAAGCACCGAAGAAAGAGGAAAATAGATGCTGCAGATAAAGAGTACCAATAAAGCCATTGTTTTTTCAATGTCTTTGAGTTTAATAGCAAAAATAATGACATTACTGCAATCACAAGTAATCTCATATTCCTTTGGCATGCAGAGGAGCACTGACATATTGTTTAGTGTGTTATCGATGATAATGCTCATTACTTCATTTGTAAACACAATTAACCAATCTGTCATGGTACCATCCATTATAAATATCCGAACCAGCAAATCAGAGGATGAATCAAAGGGCTTTATTTCATACATATATCTAATTTACTTTATCGCAGCTGCAATTATATCATCCATATTGTTCATGTTTCCAGTTGAATTGTTTGATAGTGCGTTAAAGTATTCAACAGAAGAAATTAAAAATAACATAGATATAATACGCTTTATAATTCCTACATTTTTGTTAATTATAATAAACCAGTATATTTTGGATGTTTTTACATCATACAGATATTTTACACTGCCCATGCTTTTAGATATGCTAAAAAATATTTTAATAATTGCCTTTGTGCTTGTGTTTAAAGACAAGCTGTCGGTTTTAAGCCTCGCCATGGGCGTGTTTATGGGAAATTTAGCACAGTTTGTTATTGTCAACTTTCTTTTGTTTTTTAAACTCAAATGCCGATTGTCCTTTAAGCGTTTTAGGCTGGAAACCCAAGCAAAAAGGAATATAAGATTCGTGGTTCTTGGCCAGATTACTAAAATTGCCAATGATTATATTGTAATTTTTCTTCTGTCAGGATTTGCAGCTGGAGTATATACAGCTATGGATTATGGACAAAGAATAAATACAGTTGTAGCCTCTGTACTTATTGGGCAGATATCAACAGTCATAGGCCTTAATTTTATAGACTTGTATGCAAAGAAGAAATTCGGCGAAATGAATCATGAATTTTTAAAGTACTTTAAATTATGCCTGTTTTTCCTTTTGCCCTTTTGCTTTATTATGTTTTTGAATGCTGAATACATAATTTCCATATTATTTGGCTGGGGAAAGATGACGGAGAATGATGTAAAAGTAACCGGAAGTTTCTTCAGGTTATTTATTTTGAATCTTCCTGCACTCTTTGTTGATTCAATGATTGTAAGGCTTATAATTGCCAAGCAGATACAGAAAATAAGCTTCATATGGAGTATTTTCTCCAATGTTTTGACACTTTCTATAATGTTTGTATTAGTAAATACAATGGGTTATATAGGATACCCATTAAGCCTTTTGATAAGCAATATCATTTATATGCTGCTGTTTTTATCATTCCTTGTAAGAAAGCAATTTGAGTTTATAGACCTAAAAGCAATATTCAGATTTATTTTTCAAAATGCTTTATTTAATGTAATTATTACTGTCGTGATTTGGAACACAATAAAAAACATGTTTGTCTCTAACAGCCTTGTTGGCAGGTTTGGGGCTGTAGCGTGTATCAGCATTGTGTATATGGTTGTTTATATTGCTGCAAGCTTTTTTATAAAGGATAGTAGAGAGATAGAAACAAAAATATTCAGGTTTTTTACAAGTAATTTTAAAAAGCTTATATTTAAAAAAGTATAGTTATTGGAGTTGGAAAAAATGTTTTCTGAAACAAGAAAAATTAAAATATGTTTTATGCTTCACAGTGCCTATCCCCTGTTTAATCCTAATTGTAAAAGGGTTTTCGGAGGTGCTGAAGTCAATCTTTTTTATCTTGCAAAGTACCTCTCAAAGAAAGGTTTATATGATATTGAGTTTTATGTTGGTGATTATGGGCAAAACGACGAGGAGCACTATGATGGTATAACCGTTAAAAAAATCAAATATACAAATATGGATAAGTACAATACTATGCATTACTTTTTATCCAAAAACCTACATCTTTTTAAGACTCTAATTTCCAATAAAAGTGATGTTATTATTAATTCAACCTCTGGGGTGCTTATTGGAATGATTGTATTATGCTCCAAGTTTATAAAGCGGAAAAAGGTAATTTTCAGGATTTCAAGCGATTCAAATATTGATATGAAGCACGCAAGGGCAAAGGGCCTGAAATTTTATTTATTATACAGACTTGGACTTTTTAATTCCGATGTGATTGTAAGCCAAACAGAAAAGCAAAAAAGCGAGCTCAAAAAAAAGCTTGGGCTTGATAGTACAATAATTAAAAACGGATTTTTCATAGATAACAATATCGACATAACAAATAAGAAACATATACTTTGGGTATCACGGGCTGTAGATATGAAAAGGCCTGAACTTTTCATAAGGTTGGCTGAAGAATGCCCCGAAGAACAGTTCGTAATAATTATTCCCGGGAATGACCCTGTAAAGGATAGGGCCAGGGAACAGGCATCAAAGCTTAAGAATATAAAGTTGCTGGATTATGTCGAGTTTTTTCAGATACAAAAGTACTTTGATGAAGCTAAGCTTTTTGTTAATACATCTGAGTTTGAAGGATTTCCAAACAGCTTTATTCAGGCGTGTTTAGGGAAAACTCCCATATTATCCTTTAATGTTAACCCTGATGAGTTCCTTACTAAAAATAATATTGGGTTTTGCTGTAATGATGATTTCGATTTGGCATTAAAGTTTATTAAAGATCTTGATTCTGAAAAGATAAAGGTTTATGGCAACAACGGCATTAAATATATACAAGAGAATCACGACATAGAGAAGAATGCTTTAAAGTATGAAGAGATAATAAAAAAGCTGCTAAAATAGCAGACATAAAATATATTTATCTATACTAAAAGTGTTAATAATCTAACATTTATCACTTTTAATTTAACATGAGATGGGGAGTATGAAAATGGTGGTTTTAAAGAAAAGAAAACTGTTTTTAAAGCTTGAAGAAGTATACTATGCACAAGATTATACAAGTTATATGACAGATGCGGATATCATACTATTTTATCAATCGGTTAAAAGTTACGAACCTTGCAAATTAAAGAATACCTTGCATATAGATTTATCAAAGGATGAGGATACCCTTTATTCTGAGATTCATGATCATACTAAGCGTGAGTTGACAAAAGCAAGGAATTATAATTTAAAATATATTTTTAATGAAAATCCTACTATGGAAGAGTTAAAGAAATTTTCCGAGTTCTATAACTCTTTTGCTAAGACTAAAGAAATAGCAGAAATTGATCCGGAAAGCTACAGATCTCTATTGGATAAAAAATCATTCATAATAACACAAATGCTTGACGAGAGTGGAAATACATGCTGCTACCACACATATATCATTGATGGATATCGAGCGAGGGCACAGCATTCATGTTCGCAATTTAGAAACACAGATGATAGGGAGTACCGGTATTTGGTAGGCAGGGCAAATAGGATGCTCCACTGGAAGGATATTTTGGAGTTTAAAAAGAAAGGCTACTCAATTTATGATTTTGGCGGACTGGCATTAAAAGATGATCCGGTACTTGCAAATATAGATAGGTTTAAGAAGAGTTTCGGCGGTACTATCGTACAGGAATATGAGTTTTACCAGCCAAGGACATTACTTGGAAAGATACTGCTTTCCATTATAAAAAAAGAAGTCAGTTAAGGAATGACTAAAGGATTTGAGGTGTAAGGGGATATGGCCGCAAAATACATATACAGGATGGATGACATCACTCCCACAATGAACTGGAAAAGGTTTTGGCAGTATATAAATCTTTTCAAAAAATATAATGTAAAGCCTCTATTAGGCGTGGTGCCGGACAACAGGGATCCCAAACTGATGCTTGAAGAAAGTAGCCCTGATTTCTGGGAAATACTAAGAAAGCTTCAGTTAGAGGGAAGTGTCGAAATTTGCCAGCATGGTTTTCAACATAGATATGTTACTTCCGAAGGCGGAATATTAGGGCCCAAGTTTGGCTTTAAGGCACAGTCGGAGTTTGCAGGCCTCTCATATGATGAGCAATATAATAAATTAAAAGCCGGCAAGGACATACTGGAGGGGCAAGGCATATATACCGATATATGGATGGCACCTTCCCATTCATTTGATGCCAATACCTTGAAAGCATTGTCCAATCTTGGTTTTAAAGCTGTAACTGATGGAATTGCATTATACCCATATAAGCACAACAATATGGTTTTTGTACCACAGCAGTTCTGGGAGCCTCAAAGAGTTTTTGCAGGGGTTGTAACTATATGCCTCCATACAGATACTGTCAGGGAGTCATTATATGAAAAGATAGAAGCACACTTAAAATCCGGTGCACAGTTTATATCATTTAGTGATGCAGCAAAATACAGTCAAACCGTATTAGGGTTATTAATTAATAAAATATTCTGCTGTTTCTTTTTACTAAGGCTTAAGTTCAATGAAAATGAAATAATTAAAAAGCTTAAAAGAGCGATTAAAAGAATTATCGGGAAGCAATAAAGGAAGGCACAATTGCTTGGGGGAAAATAAAATGTCTGTTTTAAAGAGAGAAGAAAAAATAAAGATTTGTTTTGTTTCCACTTCTGCCTATCCGCTTTTTAACAAGAATAGCAATGCTTTCTTTGGTGGTGCCGAGGTAAACATGTATTACCTGGCAAAAAAAATAGCGGAAGACCCTGACTTTGATGTCACAGTATGTGTTGGAGATTATAATCAGAAACCATTGGAATTATATGATGGGGTCAAGGTAAGAAAGCTGAAATACCAGCCAATGCTTTTTGGTGCCAATAACAAAAAATATGAGACAATTCCATACAAGATCTTAAGGCAGATTTTCCTCATAAAAGAACTGGTATTAAAGGACTATGATGTATATATAAACACTTGCGGTGGGGGGATGATAACCCAACTGGTATTGCTGGGAAAATTAATAAGAAGAAAGAAAGTTATATTCAGAATGGCTAGCGATTCCGATGCACAATGTTCTAAGTTTAACGGAAGGTTTGGCAGAATTAAATCATGGATATACACCAAATCCTTAAAGAGCACAAGCCTTGTTGTTGCTCAAACAGAAAAACAACAAAAGATGCTCAATGAAAATATAAAAGTTCCAAGTGTTGTAATAAGTAATGGATTTTTTATAAAGGACCAAGCAGATGTTACTGAAAAAGCATTCACGTTATGGGTATCGAGATCTGATGAAAACAAAAGGCCGGAGTTGTTTTTAGAATTGGCGGCAAGGCTTCCTCATGAAAGGTTTGTAATAATTATACCCGGAGATAATGCTACAAAAACAAAGGCGGTCAGTGAAGCTAAAAAGCTTAAAAATGTTGAGATATTGGATTTTGTACCTTTTTCTCAAATTCAAGATTATTATGAAAAGGCAAAGGTGTTTGTAAATACTTCGGTATATGAAGGGTTTCCCAATTCATTTATCCAATCCTTCCTTGCGGGAACTCCAATACTATCATTTAATGTAAATCCGGATGAAATCATAACTAAATATGATTTGGGTTATTTATGCAACAACAATATCGATGATGCAGTTGATTTTATAAAAGGTCTTGATGATACAAAAATCAAGCATCTGGGCAAAAACTGTTTGGATTATGTAAGAAAAAAACATGATATAATAAAAAGTGCCGATAAATATAAGGAGAATATAAAAAAGCTATTGGAGCGTTAATATAATTTAAAATATACGAAAGTGGTCAGAGGTATCGTGGGATTAAATAAATTTAAATCATTTCTTGTAAAAACAAAAAGGGCAGATTTATTCAAGCTCATAATAACCATATTGATGGTAGCGATTATTACGATGGTGGATATTATTAATCCCATTGCCGGCATGATTATGGTAGTAGGGTGTGTTACTCTATTGGTAATAATCAAAGAACCTGTCTATGGTGTCATAGTTCTTATTTTGATGATTCCCTTTGTGGGACTTCCAAATTTGAACATACAGCTGGGAGGAATACCGGGTTTTAAGCCTCAGAATATAATTTCCATATTGGTATTGATTTTGTTTGTAACAAGCAGAAAGCCGGAACCTATTGGAAAGCTGGAAAAGTCATTTTGTATAATAATATTTGCAATACTTGTACTTAGCAACCTGCGAACATTGACATTCCTCCACAATTTTAATGCCTTTGCTATTGAGAACCTGGATACAATTAGATATCTATTATCATACCTTTTAAAGCCTGCATTGTTCTTTCTTATGTTTGTTCTTATTATTTATTATATTAGAAGTGAAAAAAACATTTTGACGGTATTTTACGGCATTTTTGCTTCAGTAACAGCTTTATCCATATTCATAATAATTAACTATGTATTCTTTGTGCAAAACAAAACAGATTTTGAAATGGTAAGAAATCAGATAGGTAAGAGTCTTAACATGCATGGAAATGATATTGCAGATTTTTATATCATAACAATACCTGTTACAATTGCCTTTTTACTGAATAAAAAGAGCTTTTTAATCAAGTGCAGCCTGGTACTGTCCCTTGCAACAGTTGCTATTTTGTATTCGAGAACTGCTTATCTTGTAATTGCTTTGTGTACGATAATTTTCTTTATTATTTCCGGAAGGAAAAATAGATTGCCCCCACTATTGTTTTTTGGCACCTGTGCAGGAGTATTTCTAATTCCAAGGTCCATGATAAACAGGATTATGATGGGGCTTAGTGGTGGAATGTCCAATATGAATGATATTACAGCAGGCAGAACCAAGGATATATGGCAGCCTCTTATTGATGAGTATATCAGCAAGCCCTTGGTCATGTTATTTGGCAGCGGGCGGTATTCTATAGTACAGACTGATGCATTTATATCGGGCAAGATATTAAAAGTAGGGCATCCTCACAATATGTACATTGAAATGGTGCTGGATGCCGGCCTTATCGGACTTGTAATCTATATTTTGTTTTATACAAAGCTTCTTAAAAAGCTTGCAGGAGTGGCAAACGAGCTATATGAAAACCGATTGCATAAAGACATCATATATGCCATCATAGTCGCATCTATAGGGTATTTTATCAGTGGTTTATCCGGAAGAAGCCTGTTTCCCGCCGCTACAAATGCATATATTCAGGTGTTGCTGGCACTAGGTTTTACAATAAGTTACCTGTATCCCCAAAATAACGATCAATCTATAAATGAAAAGTGATTGACTTCTCACTTTTCATTTAGTCTTAGATATCTAGATTGGGGATATTGCCTAAAACAGGTATACCATATTTTTTTTCGATATCTTCAGGTGTTCTGATTTTATTATTCAAATACTCAAGACTGAATATAACACCTACAGCGGTTGCAAAACCTGCCATAATAGCCAGCAATGTATATTTTATCGGCTTGTTGGAGTTAATCGGCGTCTTGGGCTGTTTGGCTATATCTACAATATCAACATTTTCAACTCTTATGAGCCTTATAGCTTCAAGCATGAATACCACTGCAAATTTGTTGGCAATATCCTGTGCAAGCTTGGGATTGTTATCTAAAACAGCAATTTCCATTATACGGGTATCATTTTTGGATCCCACACTGAGTTTTTGGGATAATTCGCCTACATCGTAAGGCAAGCCTAATTCCTCTATTACCTTGCCGACTACTGCATCGCTTTTCATTAGTTCTTCATAATCCTTTACCATGTCAAAGGTGACGAGATTATCTGTATATTGGTTCACATTCACAGAGGTACTGGTCTTACTGACAACATAAAGTGTAGTGCTGGCTTCATATAAGGGTTTAATAAAATTAAAACCATAGAATGCTGCAGACCCTCCTGTTAGAACAGGCAGAAGTATTATAAGCCAAAGCTTTTTTATAAATAGTCGTAATAATCTTTCATAATTCATATAATTCACCTAACCCCTAAAAATTATAATTCAATCATGTCATAATATCTATTGTAGTACTTTTTGTACTCATCTTTTGGGATATTGTTCATAGCTACTCCAAGAATATTGGCTTTTGCTTTTCCCAGCTGTATTTTTAAACGTTCAAATTCATTAAAGCTTACTTTGTTTGGAGAAGTAACAATCAAGGTCCCTTCCGTTAATGATGCTACAATGGCACCATCGATAACACTGCCCATTGCAGGAGTGTCAATTATTATAATGTCATAGACCAACTTGAGCTCTGTAACAAGATCTGAAAAAACCTTTGAGTTTAAAATCTCCGTTGGATTAGGAGGCTTTGAACCGCTGTCGATATAAGTCAAATTTTCGATTCTCGAAGGGGTTATAATTTCCTTAAGGTCCGCAAATCCTGAAATGTAGTTTGATAAACCCTGTACATAGGATGCTTTTCTTAAATCCGCATTAATAACCAAAACTTTTATCCCAGACTTTGCAGTTACAACAGCCAGATTAGATACGGTAGTTGTCTTGCCTTCACCTGGATTTGAACTCACAACAGCAAGTGTCTTGAATTTTTTTATAAATCCGCAGAACTGCAGGTTGGTTCTTAAAGCTTTATAAGCTTCATTAATGGGAGCACTCGTTATTTCTTTAAAATCCATGTTATTCCTCCTGTAGCTTTAACACAGCCAAAAGTTACAAATTTTATATTATCATATATTAAAAGTTCTTTCTATATTAAAAGTGTTAATAATCTTACATTTGACAGAGCAAATAACGAATGGTTTTAGCGTGATTTGCGATAGACAAATGTAAAAGATTATTCACTTTTTATCTATATAAAAAGTGTCAATCCATATGAAATTCCACGCTGAAGCTAGTTAGTAGCTTGTTTGTCCCTTTAGTGATTTTTCGCTTGAGTTTTAGTGTGCTGCAAGGAATTTTGGTGTCATATGAAGGTGAATACCATCCTAAGAGAGATTCCTCCTTGCCATGATGCAGTGAAATATCTGAAGCTGAATCAGGTTCTAATGTGCAGATCCCTTTTTCAAATTCAATAACAATTTTTCTGTTTTTCTCAGTAACCCTGCAATTGGGATGAATATGAAAATGTACTTCAGCTAAATGTTCATCCTCGGATATCAGTTCATCTTCTATGAGCCATTTATTTGATGGCTTTTGATATGAAATCTGCCGGGTATGAATTACACCTCCATTAAGTCGTATGTAACCGTCATGGCTGCCCTTCACACTTGTAAGTTCAGAGTACCCCAAAAGCTTTGAGTTGGCCCGTTTACCCCACATAAAATTGCCTGTGATAACGGATTGGTCGCAACTATCTATGGCCACTGTATTATGTGCACAAGTACCTCTAAAATAATTACGCCATTTTTTATTGGCATGATAAGCATATGTACCTGGGTCAACTAATATTGGCATGCCGCCTGCGGAAAAATAGAATGACAGGGAATCGGCATGACCGTGTGCAGCAAGAGATAAATAGCCTAAGGGGCCGCAGTCAAAAATCAATTTTTGTTCTTTGTCGGTATTAAGGCCTGTTCCTAAAATATAATAACCGCCTTCATCAAACCTGAAGCGGAGCGGCTTTGCTTCTTGGGGCTTGCAGCTTGGGGCAAATCCGCCTATATTAAGCAGAAAAAGTGTTTTGTCATCAATAGGCCAATTGTCCTTTAAAAAATCCTTCCTGTTAAAAATAAAAGCACCTGTGTTAAGAAGAGACCTGTATGGGCTATATTCTATTTGGTTTATATTTATAACAAAGCCAAAGTCCTCATCACCAATCTGAGGAAAATCTCCTTGGAAGTTTTCCAGTGATGCTAGAAACTCCATCATTTTCTCCAGCCTGTTCCAGTACGTTGCAGGGAAATTTATACCGTAAGCCTTTCCTATTATGCCTGAAAGAAGGAGAAAGTCCAACACAAATTGCTGATATGATATGGCTTGCTCTTTGTTTACCCCATCATCATAATTCTGCTTTTCACATTCCTTTATCAATATATCATAAGCCTTCTTCTGCCAGGTTTTAGAATTAGGAAACTGGGGCAGGGCAGTGCAAGCTATAAACAAACCTGCGGCTTCACCGATAAGATGGTTATTGGCTGAGGAATACCTGCTGAAATTTCTGCTTAAATACCAACAGTGAAGATATATGGAATTGATCCATTCCTGCCTTAATTGAGGGCTTATATGGTCTGATAAAAGGTGCCAGCATATAGTCCAGTTAATAAGACGTATACCCAACTCAAGGCCGCTTGACCAGTTAACGCCTCTCAAAAATGGATTTTGAATGAGCCATTCATTTAGTTGACTTTGTAATGAATCCAAATACTTATTGTTACCGGTCTTATGCCAGGCCATGGCTAGAATCGGTAAATGCAAATGCCTGTTTAGCTCCCAGATATACTTAATATCACCAATCTTAGAGCTGTCCCTGTAGTTGATGTCTTTTGCATACTTATTTGAACAGGCTGATAAACCGGAGGAATAATCCTTGTGATAATTGATCTTTTCACCAACATAAAAGCTTTTTAGTGAGAAAATATCAAAAACATTGCTGCATACTAAATCAGCCTTTTTAATAAAACCATCCAAATCGTTGATATCTATTTCTCTGTCAAATAGCTTTTTACATGGCAAGTCAGAGGATAAACAGCTTTTAATCAGCTTATTTGGGTTAACACTTTTATCTTTTAAGCTTACTGCTTTTTGCCTTACCCTATATGCTATTTCAGGAACTGACATCCTTTTTAATCTGTTATAAAAAAACCCTATGTTTTTCACTTGAGATTCTCCCTTATAATGAATCATAAATTCTTTTTAATTTCTCTGCAATTTTCTCTACAGAGTATCTGGTTGCAGCCAGTTCCAGGCTGGCCTTGCCCATTTGCTCCCTAAGGAGTTTATCAGAAATAAGCAGGCTGATTTTATCCTTAAGAGCACTGGTATTACCGGGTGAAATAATATATCCGTTATGTCCGTCAACAATAGTATCAGGTATACCTCCAACATCTGATGCAATAATGGGCAAACCTTTTCCCATGGCTTCCAATATGCACATGGGCATTCCTTCGGCATATGAAGGCAATACCAATATATCGGATCTTTCGTAGACAGCATCCAGTTCTCTGCGGCTTACCCAGTCATATATATGTATATTATCGGTGAGGGCAAAAGTCTTTGTAAGGCTTCGTGCCTGATCTAACTCTCCGTTTCCGTAGAGATCAAGAATATAGCTGTTTTTATCAAGAGGTCTGACTGATTGGATCAAATCATAAACCCCTTTGTTTTTGCAAATAGCACCGACAAAAAGTATTCTTGTTTTCATGTTGCTGCGTGGCTTATAAACCTTATCAATAATACCGCAAGGGTTATACAATACCGATATTTTATCTTTAGCTGTATATTTTTGGTAAGACTCCAGCCAAAAATCCGAAAGCACTATTATATGATGAACTCTGCGTAATAAAGTAATAATGGCTTTTTTCTTTTGAGGCTTGGAGCTTTCAATAAAATCTATAAAACCTCCGCCATGTATATGTAGAATAACTTTCCTGCCAAACAACAAACACATCCTTGCGATAATTGATTTTCTAAAATAGCTGCCGTTTGATGCCGTGTTTATATGAAAAATAGCCTTTTTATCCGTCAGGCATATTATGAAGGTTCTAATAAGTGCATATATAAAACAGTATAAATCCCTGAAACGGTTCTTGCCGGAATATGAGCCTAAAAATGCCATTTCCAGTCCTGTCAAGTTCTCCTTGTACAATTTAAGAACAGATGATATCCCACCCTGAGTATCAAGAGATGGGCCTATAAAATATACTTTATAACTCATAAATAAACCTCTGTATCATCTCATAAACCTCCTAATGCTTTCTAATATGCAAAAATACAAAACCTTGACTTTGAAATCTATAATATTATAATCATAAGCCAGTCCAATTCTTTTAAGTCTCATCAAGTCATCACCGGGTTGATTTATACCGGGAGTTGTAGTGGTTGCTGTATCGAAGTGCTTTCTAGCCTGGCTTACACAGAACTCATTTATATCACAAATCCTTCCGTTGGGGTAAGCAAAATGACGTACTTTTTTATTTGTCCTCTCTTCAATAAGGACTTTTGATCCGTATATTTCATTTGTTGCTTCATCCTCGGACAAATTGCCGAGGATTGGATGGTTGAGTGTGTGGGCACCAAAAGTAACTCCGATTGAAGAAAGCTTTTGTACCTCGTCCCAGTTCAGCATTAAATCGCACTTTTTTTCGACATTTACATCAAAGACCTGGTATAAATATTCAAGTATTCTATATTTTTTTTCTTCATCGTATTTTTTATATTTTCCTTTATGTAATCAAGGAAAATAATCTTGCTGTACTTTCCTTTTAAGCTGAAAGAGTAGTGGATGTCATATATATCAATATCAACATGAGCTTTTTGGGAATTATAGACAATATTTCTTAATAGGTCAGGCCATAAATAAGTGCTTTTGTCTACATTGTTTGCAGTAAGATATATGTTAGGATAAATTTGATATTTTTTGAATAATTCATAACCATATATAAAGTTGTCTTTGTAACCGTCATCAATTGTTAAAACAAGGTATCTTCTATCCAAGGGCTTGTTGCTTTTCATTAGCTCATAGGCTTCATCCAAGGTAATCACGGTGTAATCCGTTTTAAAATATTTCAATTGGCTTTCAAAGGCCTTTCTATCAACTGAACTTAAAGATATAAGCCTGCCGTCTTTCTTGCATTTTTCTGTATCCACAAAGCTGTGGTAAAAGAAAATATAAAGACCCTTTTTTAAAAATAACTTTTTAAGAATAAAATAAATACCGGTACAATAAATCATAAAACATATGAACTTGTTGACTGATCTCTTGATTTTCTCTTTTATATCTGTTTCTACCATGATTATAATCACACAACCTTTTTATAAAGTAATCTTCATTTATGAAAAATAATCAACTGAAATCTACTGAAAAATATGGAAGAAAATAAACGACAAGAAAGTTAATAACCTATCTGTTATTAACAGTCGAATATGAATCATTCTCCCCTACAATAAATACAAAACAATAAATACAAAAAACTAATAATTTTATTACAATTTATGTATACAAGAGAATTATATACTATTTTTTTTGTCAGTTCAATTAATTTGATAAAATATAAATAAAATATAAACAAATAAATCTTGTGATTTTAATTGTAGACTTTTGTTAAGTTTTGTTATAAAATAATTTTGATCTAGTAATTAACAAAATATAGAGAAATCATAGATCATAATTACTATAAAACATTAGTTATTTCAGTTGTTTTATTTTTTCTGAACACAGGGTTGTATATGGACGATATCAAATTTATCATAAGGTTTTATTTCAAAAAGTATATAGATTTTTTTACAAGGAGATTATTTTGCTTAATAATTTCCCTTTTTTGGGGTAATTGGATTCAAAATACTTCTTTGGAAAATACCCTCTCTTACTGTTCTGGGAAAATAAAATTTTATAGAAATAAAGGAAATGATATATCCAAATACAGGTTTATCGACAAGCGTGATGTAAAAGGCAGTCATTTGGATTTCATAAATAATGGATATAAAATTAAGCACAAGGGTTCAACAGCGGGTACGTCAGGTACACCTTTTTCCTTTTTAAGGGATTTGAGGTGTATGGTAGCCGAGCAGCATTTTCAGAACCTGTACTTTGGGTGGAAAAACAAATACAGGGTTGTGTTCAGGGGGGAAAGAATTTTTAGATCCGGATATAAGCCCCATAAGATTTATATGTGTATCCCATTTATAAAGGAAATGTATATTTCTTCATACCATATAAGCGATGCAGGGCTTGAGATGGCTGTTAAGAAGCTTTCCAGGATAAAGAACAAATGCCTGTGGGCATATCCGTCAACGGCATATATTCTGGCACAGTACTGCATAAAAAACAACAAAGATATACATTTTGATTTTGTAGCAACTTCATCGGAAATGCTTTTTGATTGGCAGATTGAAGCTATAGAAAAAGCCTTCAAATGCCAGGTTAAAGACTGGTATGGTCAGGCTGAAAGAGTGGCAGCACTTTATAGATGCCCAAATGGAAATTATCATGAAGTGCCGAATTACTCACATATAGAGTTTTGTAAATATAATGGCAGTCTTTTTGAGATTGCCGGTACACAATATCATAACAGAATAATGCCTCTTGTAAGGTATAATACCCATGACCTTGTAGAGTTTAACGAAACAGAATGTCCGTGCGGAAACAAGGGAATTAATATAAAAGTGATTCATGGGCGAATAGGTGATTTTATTCATACAGGAACAGATACTAAAACAGCAACAGGTCTTTACTGTGCATTTTTCAAAGATGCAAGGAGAATTAATGGAGCACAGATTTGTATTGACAAAGACAATAAGATAGTTGTTAAAATTGTCAGGGAAGAGTGCTTTAATGAAGAAGATGAACAGTTACTTATAAAAACAATTGGAAGTCATTTGCCGGAAGGAATGTTTAGAATACAGTACGTATCTTGTTTGGAAAGAAATCCAAGCGGCAAGCTTAATTACGTAGTACACAAATAAATTTTCAGATAGAACCGACTAATATTTTACAAATAAATATTTTGCATTAATATTTCATTTTTTTTGGGGGTGTATCAATTGAATATAAGTGTATTTGGACTCGGTTATGTAGGCGTAGTAACTATTGCTTATCTTACTTCTAGAAACCATAATGTGGTTGGCGTTGATGTGAATAGCTTGAAAGTAAAAATGCTCAATGAGGGGATTTGTCCTATTGTAGAGAAGGATGTTCCCGAAATGCTTAAAGATGCCAAGGATAAAGGTCTTATATCGGCTACTGTGGATGCAGCAGAAGCTATCGGTAAAACTGAGCTGTCTATTATATGTGTGGGTACTCCAAGTGAGCCAAACGGCAATCTGGATACAAAATATCTTAAAAATGCTTGTGAGGAAGCTGGAAAAAGTATAAGGGATAAGGTTAGTCCTCATATATTTGTGTTTAGGAGCACAATGCTGCCGGGGACAATGAGAAACATAGTAATACCTATTCTGGAGAGCTCTTCTGGAAAAAAACAAAACGAAGGCTTTTATGTTGTTTTCAACCCTGAGTTTCTCAGGGAATCAACAGCGGTTTTCGACTTTTATAATCCTCCTAAAACGGTTGTAGGTTCCGATTCGGAGGAAATAGCTCAAAAGGTTCTTTCTCTTTATGAGGGGCTTCCGGGTCCTATGATAAAGACTAAGATTGAAGTGGCTGAAATGGTTAAGTATGTTGATAATAATTTTCATGCCTTAAAAATTACTTTTGCCAATGAAATAGGCCACATTTGTAAAAGTATTGGACTTGACAGTCATGAGGTTATGAACATATTTATGAAAGATACCAAGCTTAATATATCCACTTATTACTTAAAACCGGGTTTTGCTTTTGGCGGTTCATGCCTTCCAAAGGACTTAAGGGCTATAAACTATCTTGCCAGGACTCTTGACTTGGAACTACCGCTTTTAAGCTCTTTACTTCCTAGTAATCACAATCAAATACAGTCTGCAATCAAGCGGATAATTTCACAAGGCAAAAATAAAATAGGCATAGCCGGATTCAGCTTCAAAGAGGGAACGGATGACTTAAGAGAAAGCCCTATGATTGACATAATTGAAGCTTTAATAGGCAAGGGATATGATTTGAAGCTGTATGACAGGAACGTATATGTTGCAAAGCTGGTTGGTGCGAACAAGGATTACATAGAAAAACATATTCCTCATATATCAGCCCTTATGGTGGATTCTTTGGATGAAATTTTGGAGGACAGAGAGCTTATTATTATTGGAAATAAGGATCCGGAATTTATCAGAATTATTGAAGAGGCCAGAGATGACCAAATGATCTTTGACCTGGTTAGAATGGGGGATAAGGTATATGAACGAGCAAACTACGAAGGTATTTGCTGGTAAGAAAGTACTTATTATTGTTGAAAACCTGCCATGCCCTTTTGACAGGAGAGTATGGCAAGAGGCCACAACACTTAGGAATTATGGAGCAAAGGTTTCAATAATCTGCCCCACAGGAAAAGGTTATGAGAAGAAGTTTGAGATAATTGACGATATAGCAATTTACAGGCATAAATTGGCATACGAAGCTGATGGAGCTTTGGGTTATCTTCTTGAATATGGAAGTGCCCTTTTCTGGGAATTTGTTCTTTCTGTGAGATGCCTATTTACAAGAGGGTTTGATGTTATACATGCATGTAATCCTCCAGACCTTATTTATCTTGTTGCCAGGCCGTATAAACTCTTGGGTAAAAAGTTTGTTTTTGACCATCATGATATAAATCCGGAATTATATATTGCCAAATATAATAGAAAGGATTTTTTCTACAAATTAATGCTTTTCTTGGAAAAGAGAACCTTTAAATGTGCAGGAGTTTCAATTGCTACCAACAATAGCTATAGGGAGATTGCCATGAGAAGGGGCAAAAAAAGCCTGAAGATGTTTTTGTGGTAAGGAGCGGGCCAAGTCTTGAAAGACTTAAAATAGTGCCTCCTGTTGATGAACTGAAAAAGGGATGCAAATACATGGTTGGTTATGTAGGAGTTATAGGAAAGCAGGAAGGGCTTAATTATCTTGTAGATGCGGCTGAACACATAATAAACGTTAAAAAAAGAAAAGATGTCCATTTTGCCTGTGTAGGAGGAGGGACAGAGCTTTCAAATATCAAGCAGTATGTAAGGGAAAAATGCCTTGAAAACTACTTTACATTTACAGGCAGGGTTTCGGACCAGGTTCTACTGGAATACTTAAATACAGCTGATGTTTGCGTTAATCCTGATGAATACAATGAAATGAATGACAAATCCACTATGAATAAGGTAATGGAATATATGGCATTAGGAAAACCCATAGTGCAGTTTGACCTTACTGAAGGCAAATATTCGGCCGGGAACGCATCGCTTTATGCAAAAAGGAATGATGCCGTTGATATGGCAGAGAAAATACTAGTGCTTCTTGATGATGAGGAGCTCAGGAAAAAAATGGGTAAAACAGGCAGAGAGAGAATAGAAAAGGAACTGAATTGGGAAATAGAAAAGCATAACTTAATAAGAGCTTATAAAAAAGTTTTTTTTGGCAAATAAAAAATAATATTATAATATCAAGTGAAATAGTGTAAATGCCATGATGAGTTTAAAATAATCATGGCATTTATTTGTACTGCTTTTTACATTTTCAAATCCTCAATTTCACTCTTTGATAGGCCGGTAAATTTTTCTATCAAATTTATTTCCAATACTGTCATTTTCAAGCATCAATATTGCGTTTAAAAAACTTATGAGAATCTCTTTATTTTCTTGTCTGCCAAATATTCTCTGGAATACAAAATCCCAAGGAATCTTGTTCAGATTTGGGTTACAGTTATATAGTCGAGGTTCACCGTGCCGCCGTCATCATCATCTCTCTGGAGAGAAATAGAGTTTATACCAGTATTTAAGTGGAGCACTTCCAAACTATCTTCCCATGTATCCCAATTGGAGAGTTTGGGAAAAAATGTTTGTTTTATTTTTATCCCATTAACATAAATACTAAGAGATTTGTCAGCCTCGCTGGCATTGGAATAACGAATATTAACCGAATAGTCTCCGTCCTGCGGTACAGTTAATGTAAACAAAGCCTTTGCACCAATATTGCCATATCCGCATATAAAACCGCTTCCTGAATAACCTGTGTGATCATCTGCAAATCTTGCATTCCCAGAAAGTGAAGCATTTTCTGCTTCATATTTTTGAGAAAACACTGCTAAAGTCTTGGTTACAGTTATATAGTCGAGGTTCACCGTGCCGCCGTCATCATCATCTCTCTGGAGAGAGATAGAGTTTATACCGCTATTTAAGCGGAGCACTTCCAAATTATTTTCCCATGTATCCCAATTGGAAAGTCTGGTGAAAAACGTTTGCCTTATTTTAATTCCATTAACATAAATACTAAGAGATTTATCAGCTTCGCTGGCATTGGCATAACGGATATTGACCGAATAGTCTCCGTCCTGCGGTACAGTTAATGTAAACAAAGCCTTTGCACCAATATTGCCATACCCGCATATAAAACCGCTGCCTGAATAACCTGTATGATCATCTGCAACCTGTGCATTTCCTGAAAGTGAAGCATTTTCTGCTTCATATTTTTGAGAAAATATTGTTGGAGATGGCATTGAAGTATTTGTGGGTGTTGCTGTAGATGTGGGTGTTGCTGTAGAAGTCGGTGTTACAGTATTTGTAGGTGTGGGAGTATTTGTGGGTGTAGGAGTATTTGTAGGTGTCGCAGTAGAAGTCGGTGTTCTTGTAGGAGTTCTTATTGGAGTTGGCGTGCTCATACTTGCAATGCCAATATAATCAATATTAACCGAACCTCCGTCCGATCTTGTTCTTCGCAGTATGATTGAATTTGTTCCTGCCTTTAAATTTACCAATAGTGATTGATTGGACCATGTGCTCCAATTTACTGTCCTTGTAAAGCTTATCCTTTTGATAAATGTTCTGGAATTATACAGACTTAGTGTTTTATCAGCTTCGCTGGCATTTGCATACCTGACTGTAAGCCTATATTGTCCGGATTTTGCAATGTTTATTTTGAAAGTTGCAGCAGCATTTACGTTACCGTATCCACAAACAAAACCTGTTCCGGAATAACCAGGATGATCGTTTGCAACCCGTGCATTTCCTGAAAGTGAAGCATTTTCGGCTTCATATATCATATGCGGCACTGTAGTGGGAGTTGCGGCAGGTGTTGCCGTTAATGTTGAGGTAAATGTTGCAGTAGGCACTGGGGTAGGTGTTGCTACAGGGGTAGATGCAGTAGCAGTTGGAGTATGGGTAGGAGTATATGTTGGAGTATGTGCTGCGGTATGAGTTGGTGTGCTTGTTACAGCACCGGAAGAAACAATAATGCTGCTAACAGGGTATCTTCCATCAGCTCTTTTTCCTGTAATTGCAAGGTCAATGCCAGGTTTTCCAGTCTCAGGATCAATTATTGCTGCACAAATGGAGTAATTTCCATCAGGTAGATTTGGGGGTATTGGAAAGATACTTTGAAATGTTTTGTTCCCGGGCAGCCATTTGCGGATATCCTCCGAGAACTGATATTTTGCAACAATATTCCCGTTGCTGTCGGCTAGCGATAATTCCAAAGGCCATTTGAAGTAAAATGGAGCAACACCTTTATTTGCCCAAGTCATGCTCAGTGAAAGAAAGGAACCTGCTGCGGCAGTGCTCTGGTGAGTGATGCTGGTTGGAACGAATCTGTAGCCCATTGAAGCCATAACCTTGTCTATATTTTTCTGAAGTGGATCTCCAACTTCCAGGTGTACGGGGCAGCATGTACCAAGCCAGCTGATATGGTTTTCCTTAAGCTGTCTCAATGTCTCAGGCATTGCAGAGTCTTGAAGGAATTGGGTTCCCGGATAGTAACCGAATTCACCGCCTGCGGGAGCATTCAGCCAAAAATCGGGCATTGTAGGATGAGTATAGCCGGGGTTGTATGAATCCTCGTGTCCGTTATAGATCCAGTCCAGAAACCATCTTTGGGTCTGGTTATAGTCACCGAAGCAGTTATTGAAAAGCCCCATCTTGTTATCTTTTCCCACCTGTGATGGATACCTCATTGCAAGGGGTTTATCTGTAAAATAATCTGCATAGTGTTGGGCATATTGGTCTGAATACTGGATAGGAGGAAATATTCCTGCAGGTTGATCAACATTTGCAATATAGGTTGTGTGCCATTCGCCCCAATGACCGCAGCTTCCTATTAGAATCATGAATACCCTGGGGTCTTTATTATAACGGGCTGCAAAGGCCTGGATTAGTTTTTGGTGATAGGATATTAGAATTGGGTTTTTATAGTTGGGGCTAAAGCCCATTTTTGTGTTCTCGTTTTGGTAATTATACCGGGTGCCGTCTCCGCCAATCTCATTATAAAGCCAATCGGGAAGATTCGTGTGTTCAAAATCATCAGGGTAATCCATATTTAACTGGAGAATAATCTTAACACCTTTTGAGGTCCAATAGTCAAACTGGTTATGTGTTTCGACAGAGGCAAAATCAAAGGTGCCTTTTTGCGGTTCAAGCTCTCTCCATGTAATAGAAGCATAAACAAGCTTGAATGGCTGTTTTGAGTAATAGTTGCCGGTATGTGCCCATGGAACCCATCCCATATATGGGTTGTAGAGTACATCGGATATTTCTTGAGGCGTAGATGTTATTAAATCGGGGGCAGCATAAGATGCCGGCAATGAAGTATATAATGAGGAACTGAGGAAAAGTGACAAAAAAAGAGCAAGAAATAATGGCAGAAAGAGTTTCTTTGCATAATAAATCATATTGTACCTCCTGTGTACTCGATGGTTGATGGAGATAATCGAGAAAGAAAAACATCATAATTATATTTTATGTTAGGTTGGATATCTTTGCTATATGCAGGAAGGCTGATTTTATATAGGACTTTAGACTAATTTTTATATGTGTCAGTGTAGAATAGTTGCTTAACAGGGGGCATAATACAATATAAAATAAACAAACAGTCAATAAAATACAAATTTATCGGCTGTTTGTTTTATTATTCCACAAAAATCAAAGGGTTTGTGTTATATGCTACATTAGCAGGCTGATTCCAGCCTTCCATAAACGTCATCAAACCTTACAATGTCATCTTCTCCCACATAATCACCGTTTTGTACCTCAATAATAGTAAGGAGAGAATCACTCTTATTCATCAGTCTATGTTTCGTTCCTTTAGGAACATAAATACTTTCATTTTTATGTATAACCCGCTCATCATCACAGCCTATTATAACAGAGGCCTGTCCGCTGGTAACAACCCAGTGCTCGCTGCGATGGTTGTGAAGCTGCAAGCTTAATGCCTGACCGGGATTTACCGTTATAAGCTTTACCTTGAACTTTTCGCCTTGGCTTAGAATGGTGTATGATCCCCACGGGCGATGGGCGGTAGTGTGTTCATGGGCTTCGCTTCGGTCTTTTAAGGATTCGTAAACCTCCTTAACCCTTTGCGATTCACCTTTCTTTGCCACCATAATAACATCATCGGTTTCTATAACTATTGTATCCTCAAGCCCCACAGCTGCAACCAGCCTTTGGTTGGACATAAGCAATGAATTTTTGCAATCAATTGATTTGCAATCCCCAAGCTGAACGTTTCCATCAGTGTCTTTATCCATGTAGTCATAAAGGGAATCCCATGAACCTACGTCATTCCAATAAATGTCGAGGGGAACTGTTACTATTCTTGAAGATTTTTCTGCCACAGCATAGTCAATTGATATACTTTTCAGCTTTTCGAAATCCTTTATAAAAAGCTCATAGCTCTTGGTTGAAAGGTATTCGTAAAGCTGTACATGATGCTGCTTAAGCTCTTCTAAAAATGTACTCAGTGTAAATGAATACATACCTGCGTTCCAATAGTAGCTGCCTTTTTCAAGATACTCAGTTGCTTTATCAATACTGGGCTTTTCAACAAAAGATTCGACTTCAAAACCATTTTTATACTTTTCGGATGCCTTAATATATCCATATCCGGTTTCCGGCTTGGTTGGCTTGACTCCGATAGTAACGATTTTACCGTCACGTGTGTAATCCATACATTCCAAAACCCTCAAAGCAAAGTCTTCTTCAGGATCAATCAAGTGGTCGGCTGGAGCTATAAAAAACTGCTCTTTACCGGTTGAAGAAAACTTATCCATACAATACTTCACTGCAAGAGCAATAGCAGGTGCGGTATTCCTGGGACATGGCTCTGAAATTATGTGACAATCCTCAGCATTGCATTTAGCCAGCTCTTCTTTAATATGAAAAAGATACTTTTGGTTTGATACAATAAGTATGTCCTTAGGATCAACAATTAACCTGTACCTGTTTATGGTTTTTGCCAATAAGGATATGTCTGAATCGATACTTAAAAACTGCTTAGGAAAATTTGACCTGGATAACGGGTATAAACGAGTACCCCCGCCTCCTGCGAGAATAATTATTTTCATATGAACCTCCCCTGAAACTAAATAATCAAACTTTTCATACATAACCATTTGCTTGTATAGCTTGTAATTACAATGCATTTAAACTGGTTATTTCTATAATTTCTATAATTTTCATAATGTGGCTTTATTACAGTAATAATTATATATTTTTTCAAGACTTAAATCAATAATTTTTGAAAAATTATACAATTTTTTTTGCTTTTCTCTTTTCAACATAATACATCAACAATGCTCCTGCGATGACACCGGATGAATCTATAAGAATATCAGCAATCTTTCCGGTTCTTTTCGGTACAAATAACTGATGAAACTCATCGGATGCAGAGTATAAAACAGCCGGCAATATTGAAAATGCCAGTCTTTTATGGATATTTAAAGGCAAGTTTTTAAGCATGCTGTAAAAAAGCATAGCCAGTATCATGTATTCGGTAAAGTGAAGAAATTTTCTAAAAAGCAAGTTTAAAGTATCTAATGTATTGCCGGTTAATTCATTACCGGTAAGGCTAAATAGTTTTCCTACTACACGCCTTATCATCCCTTCAGATATTTCATTTGAAGTATGGCCCGTCTGATGTGAGAAGAAATAGATTAGCAGAAGGTATGCAGGTATAATAAGCAAGTAGAGCAAAAGTTTTCTCTTATTTTTGAGCATTATAAGATTGGTTCCTTTCATTACATTTGTAAATTACTTCAAAAATGCATTTTATTGCAAATAAGCCACCACTATTATACTTAATACTTGACAAAAATTCAAACTTGTTTTTATAAAGTTTATAAAGTGTACTGGTAATTTTATGGAAACATTTTATATAAATATTGATTTTTAAGATATCTTATAATATAATGTTGCAATAATAGTAGATATATACAGTTCAGTAGTATGTTTTACTTTTTCTTTTTCGTTTGAGCAAGTCTTTTATTGCTTATTAATTAAAATCATTTCAGATTTAGGAGGGGAATTTTAAATGAGAAGAGTTTTTGTAGGGTTGTTTTTAGTAGTATTCCTAGTAAGCTCAGTGTTTTTCAATGTATCAAGTGCAGTTTCTTCACCTTCTGTTACATCCGAGCCGCAAGATAAAACAGGTATTGATATCAAACAGATGAGTTTAAATCCTCTTAAGCTTAAGATTACAATAGATCCAAGCAGTGACGATCTGCTGTATCAGGTATGGGGACAGGATGCAAGCGGATGGACGCTTGTGAGTGCTTATAGTGAAAATTCTGTTGTAACCTGGAATCCAAAAGAGAAAAAGGACGGCATATATTATGTACAGGTGAGAATTAAGGACAAAGCAACAGATAAGTTTATTGATCAAAAGATGGATATGATTGTTGTTCATGATCCTAATGTATTGAGAATTGAAAAGGTAATAACAGATGCTGAAATTGACGGGCATGGAACCGTAGGACAAAATATTAATGTAAAAGTTATTGCCAGCGGCACTAAAAATAAAGACATACGTTACAGCTTCACTGTAAAGCAAGGTAAAAAGTGGGTTGTAAGGCAAAACTTCACCAAGTCCAATCTGTTTGTTTGGAAGCCGAGTGATCCAGGTACATTTGCTTTACAAGTAGATATACTGGATATTAATGATCCTACGGGAACCCAATGTGACACCATAGACAAGCCATTTGAAATAAAGGCTGATGATTATACATACCCTGAGTTTAGGAAGTTGGATGTTACACAGGTAGGCAAATCCGGAAACTACAGGATTGCTACTGAAAGTACTCCAAGAGGCGAATATAAGAGCAATTACATGTTTACAATAGGTGAACAGTACAGAAAGCCGCAAATAGTTAATGGATACAAAACCAGTGACAAGTATACATGGAATTCACCCAAGTCAGGTATATATGAAGTTTCTGCATACATAAAAGACATTTCATCAACAAATTTTGACGATGCATTCCGTACAAGTACATATAAGGTTGAGACAAAGGATGTTACAGGCGTTAGCCTTGATTCAGTTGAGCTGAGTCACCCGGACCGGGTTCAGAATATTAATACTACAATGAAGTTTACAGCTCGTGGATCAGGCGGAAATGAACTTTTATATGCTTTTTATAGGCATGAAGCTAAAGGGATTGTGGTTTTACAGGATTACTCAACAAATAACATTCTTAGTTGGAAACCTGATAGTGCAGGAAAATATACCATATTGGTGAGGATAAAGGATATAAAGTCAGGCTCTTATGAGGCTGAAGATAGATTTACATATACTATCCTAGATCGGTCGATACCACAAGTAACAATAGATACTATCAATGTTGAAGGCGGCTTTAAGGTGGGGAAGGCTCAAAAAATAACTGTAAATGCTTCAGGAAATGATAAACTCATGTACAAAATTGGAATTCAACATGATAATTTTGACTGGGTTACATTGCAGAATTATTCACCTAGTAATACTTGTATGTGGATACCAAAGCAGGCAAGAGATTATAAGATTATTGTATATGTAAAGGATTTAAGTTCAGGTTCTCATATAGCTTCATATACAAAGGAAATAGTTGTTTCAAAATAAAAGAATCAAAATTTGCTCAATCTCAAGAACAAAGCTAGCTTTGTTCTTGAGATTGTTTGTTAACTAAGGGGTATTGGTATATTATGCATAGAAAAGAAAAAAGGATAGTAATAGCCTTATCTATTTTGTTAGCTGTAGTACTAGGGATTGCTGTCAAATTTTATATTGACTATAAGGCTGCAGATAAGAGAGCTATTCATGTAAGCAACTCATACGTGGATAAAAATAAAGAGCTTTCAAATAAAATAGAGGCGGTAGATAAGAGAATTAATGAGCTTAACGAAAGGTATTATGAAGATAAGTTGTCCAAGCTTCTTGGAGCGGAGCAAATAATATCGTTACAAAAGGCACAATGGAAGTATTCACTAAAAGCAAATGAGACTCCTTTCACTGAAAATCATATATATATACATTCACGAGATATAGTACTTACTTTGACAGAGAGCCAGAAGGAGGAAAAGGTGCTTCCAATATCAATGCATAAGAAGGGCAGCCTTGTAAGCGGTGATGACAAAGACAATTTTTATGATCATATGATTATTAAATCAGATATACCTTTTGAAAAGAAGGTTCAGATATACAATAATTACACAAATGTTTTTTACTCATTTAAGAATTTATCTGTGGGTACAGTAATTACTCTTGTACTTAGTGAACCTTTGAAAGACAGATTAAATCTTCATTTTGACAGATTGGAGATAATAGTTGACAAAATTGACGAAAATTCATAGAAAAATATACAAAAAGAGAAATATGTAAAATATTAGGACTATTTGCTATTGACAATCAATTGATATGAATTTAAAATAGGTATGTGGTTTACTCAATACTATAACTCAAGGTTCTGCATTTGCAGAACGTTGCATTATTGAGGATGAAACAAAATTAACCTGTATGACTAAGATAAAAAATGGGTTGGTTTATATATACATTTTAGTTTTGAGCTATCGGAGGAAAAATTCATGCAGCACGTGTTTATTGTTGGCTCGAAAGGTATTCCGGGAGCTTATGGCGGATATGAAACTTTTGTAGACAGGCTGACAGAGTACCATCAGAATAATAGAGAAATAAAATATCATGTAGCATGCAAAAGCGAAGAAACGGGAGATTTTGAATACCAGAATGCCCGTTGTTTTAAAGTTAATGTTCCTAATATTGGACCTGCACAAGCTATCTATTATGATGTAATTGCATTGAAACAATGTTGCCAATATATTGAAAAGCATAATATAAAAAATCCGATTGTATATATTCTTGCTTGTCGAATCGGACCTTTTGCAGCTCATTATAAGAACAAAATTCACAAATTTGGTGGCAAAGTATATGTAAATCCGGACGGACATGAATGGATGCGCAAAAAATGGAGTGTTCTGGTTCGTAAATATTGGAAAGTGTCTGAAAGGATGATGATCAAGAATGCAGATTTACTTATCTGCGATAGTAAGAACATCGAGAAATACATACAGAAAGAATACCAAAAATATCATCCAAAGACTACCTTTATTGCATATGGTTCTGACACAAAGCCATCTATTCTAGCTGGTGATGATTCCAGACTTTTGAGTTGGTATCAGACAAAGAGGTTGACTCCTAAAGGTTATTATCTGGTCGTTGGTAGATTTGTACCAGAGAATAATTTTGAAACGATGATACGCGAGTTTATGGTCTCAAAATCAAAGCGTGATTTTGCCATTATTACGACTGCTAATGATGCTTTTTTGGAGGAACTGGAGCAGAAACTCCACTTCAGAAGCGACCCAAGAATCAAATTTGTAGGCACCGTATATGACCAGGAGCTCTTGAAGAAAATCCGTGAAAATGCCTACGGCTATTTTCATGGTCATGAGGTGGGGGGGACCAATCCGAGCTTATTGGAAGCGTTAGGCAGCACCAACCTTAATTTGTTGCTTAACGTTGGTTTTAATCGAGAGGTTGGCGAAGATGGGGCTATTTATTGGAATAAGGATTTTGGTGATTTGGCAAAGATCATCGAAAAAACTGATGCCATGAGTGAAGAAGAAATTGCAGCACTTGGCGTGAAGGCTAAGAAGAGAATATCTGACGAATATAGTTGGGAGCACATCGTGGATTTGTATGAGGATGTTTTCTTGAATGGTGTGCAGTGAGATTTGTACAAGATATAAGGGTATGAAGCGATGGCTAGTGCGTTATATAGATTAGATACAGGAATTTTCTGTTTTGATAGTACAGCTTTGAGAAAAATCCTGCTTTTTCACTTAGAAGTGCTAGAAGCAGGATTTTTGCTGAATAGTCGTAAGTTAGGGAGAAAGTGTCTATAGGTGGTTTGTAATGAAGAAAAAAAGAGCAATCATAATAACAGCTTTTGCAAGGTTTATAAAAAGCTTTTTAACAAATGATATTTTGATTTTACAACGAATGGGGTATGAGGTGCATTGTGCTGCAAACATTAACCATGCAGGTGCAGAATGTATGCTACAATACTTTAAAGATATGAATGTAGTATTCCACCAGATTGATTTCTCATCAAACAAACCTTTGTCGAGAAAAACTTTGGTTTCTTACAAACAGATGAGAGAATTATATAAGCAAACCAAATTTGATCTTATTCATTGCCACACCCCAATTGCCGGAGCTATCGCTAGAATGACTTGTGCAAAGCAGAGAAAAAAAGGGGCAAAAGTAATCTATACTACCCATGGTTTTTATTTCCATAAACATTCAAGCAAGAAGACTTGGCTAGTGTTTCATACAGTAGAAGATTTCATGTCAAGATATTCTGATGCAATAATAACTATTAATAAAGAAGATTATGCTAATGCACAAAAGATGCATTGCAAATCGGTATACTATATTCCTGGCGTAGGTGTAGATACTCAAAAGTTTATTTCTGTGGGTGTGGATCGTGATGAATATCGCAAAAGGTTGGGTGTATCTAAGGAAGACTTTTTAGTTTTAGCTGTTGGTGAATTGTCACAGAGGAAAAATCACCAGATTATTATAAAAGCACTTGCTGAGTGTAAAATCCCGAATGCACTATTTATGATTTGTGGTAACGCAATGACAAGCACAAATACAAAAGAAGAATTGGAAAGCTTGGCAAAGGAAATGCAAGTTGACTTGAGATTAATGGGGCTGCGTGATGACATTCCACAAATTTGTAAATGTGCAGATGTTGGAGTAATGCCATCTACAAGAGAAGGTCTTGGCTTGTCGGGTATTGAAATGCTGGCTTCTGGTTTACCTGTGGTAGCATCAGATGTTCACGGGATTGTTGATTATATTGAAAATGGAGTTGATGGATTTCTGTGTGATCCATTTGATAGTCATGCATTTGCTGTTGCTATTGGAAAACTGCAAGTAGAAGAAGTTCGGCAAAATATGAAACCATCTTGTGTAGAAACTGCAAAAAAATTTGATAAATGCTTTTCTTTTGCAGAGATGGAGAGAATTTATAGCGAAGTATTGTCCTAATATACGAGTTGCATAGGAGGTCTAACTGTTGAAAGCTCTACTGAGGAAATGTAAAAACATATTCTGGAAACTTCCAATTAGTGATGCAGTGAAGCAAGCCATAGGGCGTAAATGGTTTGAACATAAAATAAGGATGGAAGAAGAAAAAGATAAAATTGGAACGATTGCAATTAAAGAGGATGAGGCACGGTTGCGTAAATATGTATTGTATGTGCTTGATCAGTATGGAAAACGTTTTCCAGAGTATTGTTCTTTTGAGCAACATCAACCTATTAAGGCGAAAAGATCAGTTGTTGCCTATTATCTAACACAATTTCATCCCAATCCTCAAAACGATGAATGGTGGGGAAAAGGTACTACAGAATGGAATAATGTAAACCAAGCAGTCCCACAATTTGTTGATCATTACCAACCTAGAAAACCAGGAGAACTAGGATACTATGATTTACGCCTAAAAGAAAATATGTATCGCCAAATTGAACTTGCGAAGAATTACGGTGTAACTGAGTTCTGTTTTTATTACTACTGGTTTGATGGGGCTAGGTTACTGGAACGTCCGCTTAATATGTTTTTACAAGATAAGGGCATGGACATTGAATTTAGTTACTGTTGGGCTAATGAAAATTGGACAAAACGGTTTTCTGGAACGGATTCTGGTGCTCTTATGAAGATAACACAAACGGTTGAAAGCTATTCTAAGTTTATCGAGGCTGTTGTCGACGATATGAAAGATGTAAGATATCACAGAATTAATGGTAAACCAGTGTTGTCAGTGTATAGACCCAGTCATATTCCAGAGCCTTTAATTGTTCTCAAAAGATGGAGAGATTATGCAAAATCTATAATTGGAAGCGATATTTATTTAATTGCTATTAAAGAAGCTAACAGCACGACAAATTGGATTGAAGTAGGATTTGATGCAACAAGTGAATTCCAACCAAGAAGTATTGAACGTAAATGTAAAGATATATCAGATTCCGTAGGCACACTAAGAAAAGATTTTTCTGGGAAAGTTTACGATTATCAAGATATGGTTCGGCGTAAACTCTTTTTATCTGAAATGCAGGAGAAATGTTATCCAGCAGTCATGCCTATGTGGGATAATACAGCACGTCGCAATGCAAGGGGGACCATTTTTCATGGAGCAACACCTGCACTATATAAGGAGTGGCTTAAAGATATTTTTCATAGTTTGGCAATAAATAACGAGTTGGAAGAAGAACGAGTTTATATTAATGCTTGGAATGAATGGGGCGAGGGAGCGTATTTAGAGCCAGATTATGCATATGGATATGCTTATCTACAGGCTACTTATGAGGCAGTTGTTGAAACGGCTATACAGGAAAAAACAATTGAAAGGTAAGTGCTTTGGTATTGTTGTATTTGTGATTTGATTATTTATACAATCCTAAACAATATTCTGCCGAAGGGATAAAGGTGATATGATGAATGTCTTAAATGTATTATATGATTTGTACCAAGGTGGAGTAGAGCATCTGGCAATTACAGTATCTAACGAGATGGTACAGCAAGGTCATAATGCATTCTTTTGTATTATTTCTGGAGAATATGACGCAACCCTTATAGAGAGATTGGATTCAAGGGTACACTTGAGAATTCTGAAAAAAGAGAAAAAGGCTCGTAAATTAGGATACCTGAAACAGCTTATTGCTTTTATAAAGAAAAATCATATCGAAGTGCTTCATGTTCATCAAGGTACAATAATGAACTTCTATTTATTAGTAAAAGTCTTTTGCCCAAACGTTAAAATTTTCTATACAGTTCATGATACTTATATTTTTACCGACTTGCCCAGAAGGGATCAAGTGATAGCAAAACTTATTTGCAATAAAATTATTGCGATTTCTGATGCGGTAGTCGATAACATAACAAGCACTGGAGTTGAACGTAACAAAATTGAAAGAGTATACAATGGTGTGGATTTTACTGAGTTCAGAAAGCTAAATACTAAAGTTTTCGATAAGGATCGGATTGTAATCGTCAATGTTGCACGTTTTATACCTAGCAAAAAGGGACAAGATGTCCTTATTAGAGCTGCCTCACAGTTGAAAGAAAGCGGATATTGCATTCAAGTTCTTTTTGCTGGAGGTATGCTGAATCCGAATGATTCTGCTATGAGTGAAATGCAAAAGCTAGCTCAAGAACTTGGGGTAAGTGATTATGTGTCTTTTCTCGGAAATGTTAGTAACATTGCTCAGTTATTAGAGAATGTTGATATTTTCTGTATTCCTTCTAGGTATGAAGGATTTGGTATCTCTGCTGTTGAAGCAATGTCAGTTGGCATTCCTTGTGTTGCCAGTAACGTGGTCGGATTAAATGAAGTTGTAAACGACGAGATATTAGGCAGAGTCTTTGAAGCTGGAAACGATACTGAGCTTGCTAAGCAGTTGATTTATGTTATAGAGCACTATGATGAATATGTTCCTGAAGCGATACGGGATAATGTCTTAAAACGCTTTTCAATTCAGAAAATGGTGTCCAAGCTTATAGAGATATATCAATTATAATAAAGGTAACATTAATTGCATGAGGTGAGGAGTGAATTTTTGGTCTTGGAAAAACTGGTATGTGCAATACTCGTTAACTATAATGGCGTGGAAGATACTAGGGAGTGCGTGGAAAGTTTACTTGCCTCAAATTATGAAAATCTTCATATTATTATAGTGGATAATGCTTCACAAAAAGGACGAGTTGAATATGATGATATAATCAGAAATGAAAAGTGTGATATTTTGTATATGAAACAGAATATTGGGTTTGCTGGGGCGAATAATGTCGGTATACGTCATGCTTTGCAATATAAACCTGAATATGTTTTGATTATAAACAACGATACAGTTGTTGAACCGAATTTCCTTTCTCCATTGATTAATGCTTGTAATGAAAGTTCTGAAAATGGTATTGCTACAGGAAAAATCTATTATTTTGATGAGAGAGAATTGATTTGGTTTGGGGGGAGTTATTTTGATTCAAAACTTTGTGAATGCAAAATAGATGGGATTGGAAAAAAAGAAGAAGAACGGCATAATGAAAAAAAGTATATTCCGTTTGCAACTGGGTGCTTATGGTTAATTCCTGTAAGTGTTATCCAGAAGGTGGGGCTTATGAGCGAAGATTACTTTTTATACTATGAAGATGCGGATTATTGTGAACGTATAAAAAAGAATGGTTTTCGCATATGTTATGTCCCAGAGTCTGTTATTTACCACAAAGAGAGTCGTTCAACGGGAAAAGGAAGCGATCTATATCATTATTATAACACAAGAAATTATTTGATCTTTATTAGCAAGTATTGTACTAAATTGCAAGTTATTGCTATGTATTTCAACAAAATGATCAAGACGTTAAAAGATGTACTAAGGAAACGTATAAAAATATCTGTTGCAGCGGGTGCATGGTCTGATTTTCTTGGAAAAAAATTTGGGAAGAAGGCGTAAGAAATGAAAGAATTACGAGTGAAAATCAGCAAGATTAATGCAGTATATATTATTGCTATAGTTTTACTTGCGATTTTAGATGTGAATTGCTTTTATCTAATCAAAATACCATCTTCACTAAGCAGAATTTGGGGGGTGTATCAGAAAGGTTTACTTGTAATTATATCCTTTTTGTTGTTTTTATGGGCTGGAGGATGGAAAAATGGAACGAGTTTCATGAAGAAATACTGCATCTGTGTATTCGTTTCAATCGGAGTTGCTATTGTTATAAGTACTTTGCGATATTATAATAATATTCTGCATAATGTTATATTGGAAGCTAATCATTATTTATTAATTGTACTAGCGTTTCCTCTTCTTAGATTCATTAAGAGAAGTAATGGTTATGACAGAGTCTTTCAAGTTTTAAACTATATTGCGTTTATTACTTATATCATTTTTATAGCTCAAAGTTTCGCATATAATACAGCGGGAAGGGTCTTTTTAAATATAAGTGTATACGAGAGAAGTGATATGATACGTATTACACTTAAAAGCGTAGGATGCTTAATGGTTGTATATAACTTCTGCCAAGTATGGTGTTATAAAATTAACAAAAACAGTTGGTTTCATATAGTTCAATTGGTTTTAGGCATATACTGCGTATTATTTATTCAGCAGACAAGGGCGTATTACTTGGTAATCGGCGGTTCAATATTTGCTGTGCTTTTATTCTACAAAACTGAGGCTGCAAAGAAGCTTCGAAATATTTTAATTGTAATATCTGTTGGCATTGCAATATTAGGAACTGGTGTAGCAGATATTTTTATGGCTAGTTTTAGTTCAAGCAGTGCAGAATACGCAGGAACATTGGCGAGGACTGGAGCATTTGGGTATTTTTGGAGTGAGTTCTTAGCTAATCCTCTAATTGGACATGGCATTATTAACTCGGGGTCTCAGATGCTTATGAATATTCGTACTGGTCCGTATGGCATTTATCATTATGCTGATACGGGAATTATGGGGTTATTTGCTCAGCTAGGTTTGTTGGCAGTTGGAGTTTATGTCTGGCCTGTCATTCATTGGATAAAGCTATTGAGAAAAAATATGAAAGATAAAAGGACAGACCCTTTTTTGATAGGTCTGATGTCTTACATTTTATTTTCAACTCCAACTTTGCTTTGCATTAATCAGGCTTTGATTTTCATATGGCCTTTTTGCGTAGCAGTGTTTGCATATTATGAAGAATTGGTGAGGAGCAGATATTATGAATAAGGAACATAAAAAAGTGCGGATAGGAATCATGGGAGGGTTGATATGTAATGAGAATATGGGTTGTGTTGCTCTAACATATTCTCTTATGAAAATGCTTGAAATGATTGCCCATGAGAACAATTATGAATTTTCGTATACCATTTTTGAGTATGAATACCAAAAAGAGAAATACATTCAGCTTGCAAAATTTTTAAGTATTGATGTGAGCAGAATAGACTTTGCTCCTATAGGTTTTTGCTATACTGAATGTTGGAAATTAATTGTAAAAAAAGCTCCTATGAATATTAGAATGTTGAGAAGAATCCATTCATGTGATTTGGTAATTGATATTACACAGGGTGATAGTTTTACAGATATTTATGGCAGGGATCGGTTCCTTAGACTGACAGTGATTAAAGAGATTGTTGTTAAGATGGGGATTCCTTTGATTTTAGGACCACAGACCTATGGTCCCTTTCTGGACGAGATCGTGAAGATGCGTGCAAAAGGTATTATTGAAAAGGCATCAAATGTTATTTCAAGAGATTATGAATCAAAAGAATATATTGCATCGTTTTGCAACAAAACTGTTAAGGTTACGACTGATCTCGCCTTTGGTTTACCATTTGATAAGGTGAACCGCAAAAATAATAAATCTATTCTTGTTGGGATAAATCCATCAGGATTGCTTGTTTCGCAAAAGACCGAAGGAACAAATCTGCAAACTAGCTTGAAAGTCAATTATGATGAATATATTCAGCGGCTGATACAGATACTTTCACAGAACTCTCAATATGAGATACATCTAATTCCTCATGTCGGAGATGATGCGGTAAAGCTATTTAAGGATTATCCAAATGTAGTTTGTCATGAAGCCTTTAGTACTCCAGTTGATGCGAAAAATTGTATTGCAACAATGGATGTTTTCATCGGTTCAAGGATGCATGCGACGATTGGTGCTTTTTCTGCTGGTGTAGCAACAATTCCTGTTGCATATAGTAGAAAGTTTTCTGGGCTATATAATAATATAGGTTACCCATATGTTGTGGATTTGACAGAACTGACTACCCAGGATGCACTTGACAAGACATTGAAACTCGTGGAGCAATATGATTGTCTACAAAATAAGGTATCGACGTGCTTGAAAGAAGTCATGGAAAAACATGATACATTGAAAGAAATCTTGAGAGATACCTTATCGGAAGTAGTACGATGATGCTGTACTACTTATTTTGACAATAGGTAAAGGAGTTAATTATGGTAGAAAAGTCTCGAAGTGAATATGTAATGAAGAACGCTGCTGTTTCTTTAATAATGCAGCTTGTCAGAAATATTCTCGGCTTTATCAGTCGGACGGTATTTGTTAAGGTTTTAGGTGCTGAGTATTTAGGTGTCAATGGATTGTTCACTGAAATTCTCACAGTACTTTCTTTTGCAGAGTTGGGTATAGGTAATGCAATGGTCTTCAGTTTATATAAACCATTGGCTGAGAGGAATCAGGAAAAGATTAAGTCATTGATGCATTTATATGCTAGATCATATCAAGTTATTGGTATTGTTGTAGCAATTTTAGGTGTGCTTGCTATTCCATTTTTGAAATATATTGTAGGTGACGTCGCATATGTCAAAGAAAACATAACACTATTATATTCCCTGTTTTTGCTGAATAGTGTTTTATCTTATTTCTTTGTTTATAAGAAGTCATTAATTATTGCAGATCAGAAAAACTATATAATTGAAGTTTATCAGCAAGTATTCTTTGCTGCACAGGTACTGCTTCAATCGGTTTTCTTAATTATTACGAAGCAGTTTATCATTTATCTGATAATTGTTGTTGCATGCACTTTTTTAAATAATTTTTACGTTGCACTAAAAGCAGATAAACTCTATCCTTATCTTAAGGATAAGAATACAAAACCACTTCAGAAATCAGAAGTTGCAGATATTGTTAAGAATATCAAAGCACTAGTAGTTTATAAAGTTGGCGGAATTGTTCTAGAAAGCACGAATTCAATATTTATCTCAACTTTAATTAACGTGGTTACAGTAGGCTTATACTCAAATTATAAAATGCTTGTTAACATTTTTAAGACAGTAGGTAGCCAAGTCATGAATTCTGTGGTTGCAAGTGTTGGTAACTTGAATGCAAGTGGAACCGATGAGAAGAAAGAAGCCGTGTTTAATGAGATGTTTTTCCTGAATATCTGGTTTTACGGATTCACAGCAGTAGGTTTATGTGCTTTCCTTTCTGAGTTGGTAAGTGTTTGGCTTGGTAGCAAATATATTATTGGTTTTGATGCTGTGTTGGCAGCTTGTGTATATTATTATATGTCAAATATGCACTTCCCATGTTACACTTATAGAACGACTGCAGGACTTTTTATTTATGGGAAATACGTGCCGATCTTTGCTGCGATTCTTAATATTGTTTTTATTCTTATACTTGGAATGAATTTTGGATTAGCTGGAATACTTTGGGCATCTACAATTTCAAGATTTTTAACATATGAAATTATTGACCCAGTTTTGATTTACAGAAGAGTTTTCCATAAAAACGTTCTGCATTACTTTATAATGTACATAACTTATAGTGCACTTATAATTGTAGATGGCTTGATTAGCTATCGTATCGCTGCATATATAACGGTTGATGGATTTGTAGGATTCCTATTGAGAGCGGTTGTGCTAACTGTTGTCTTTAATATTGTTTTCGTTGCTGCTACATTTAAATCAAATGTATTTAGATCTCTATATATGCGTATTGATAAAATGGTTTTGAAGAAGCTAAGACGGAACAAGAAAGCTAAAGTTAGGAGGAGATTGAGTATGGTTAAAAAAATTAAGCGAAAAGTAAATCGGATTCTAAGGAACGCGAACGAAAAAAGAGCTGCACGGAGAGTAATAAAATTAGAATACTGTGTAAGTGGTGGAAATAAATCAAAGGGAGAGACTAATAATGAAGTGATTCTTCTACTTTTGGCTCATTCTTTAGAAAAGGGAATGGGACTACCAACTCCTCGTGTAGGATTCGGAAAAGAGAAAGCGGAAAATCTTATTTTGCAGTTAGAAAAATATATAGCTGAAAATGGAGATACTAGTCGCTTTGCTTTTGTGGAGTCTATGGCAATTTTGGATGCCTACTTGAAATACTCTGTAGAACAGCATTGTGATGTAGAATTACTCATTCGAAAGTTTGATAAGATTCGCACAGTTACTACGTTTGATAATGTGAAAGCTGGAACGACTGTTGTTTTATCTATGTCTCAGATTTATAAGAATCTAAATATGGAGAGTATAACCTATTTTTTAAAAAGTAGACACAGCATTCGTTCCTATGAGAAAAAGCCAATTGATGACGATGTTATGTATAAAGTGATTCAGATGGCAAATCTTGCACCAAGTGCATGTAACAGACAGCCGATAAAAGTTTACTGGACATCTGATTTGGAAGTGGTTGCAAAGATCAATCAGTTGATTCCTGGAAACGAAGGATTTGAAGATCAAGTGCCAAATTGGGCATTGGTGACTGCAGATCGTTTAATGTTTGGAGTAACAGAACCGATGCAGTGGTATGTGAATGGTGGTATTTATCTATCTTACCTTGTAGAAAGCTTTCATGCCAATGCTATCGGCAGTTGTATTTTTCAGATTCCAGCTGTTCATCCGAATACTCAAAAGTTGTACGAAATCGCACAAGTATCAAAAAATGAAGTAATTGTTGCCGCGGTCGGTTTTGGCTATCCTACAGAATCCAATAAATGGCTTGCTGCTGAGAGACGTTCAGTAGAGGAAACGTTAATCAAGTTTTAAAGAATGATGTCTGGTGGATGACTTCAACACGGTTGATAAGTCAAATGAATATGAGTTTTAATCGATTTTATGTTAACCGTGGACTATGCACAGTAATTTAGAAATATATTTGCTGACTATACCAGCAAGTACAATAATTGGTGATAATTTTAGAATTCTGCACTATGGAGATATTGTTAAAAATAATTGTGTCAGAATAGGAAATATAGTACATATTCAACCAGGATCATTTGTGAATTTTGGTGTTCCAGATAATTCACTAGTATTGGGAATTCTAGGATAGATTCATCAACCAAATTATAAAATAGGTGCGATTTTGACTAGAAAAGCTTTCATCAGCAGAGAGGAGTAATTGAAATATGAAAATATTGCATTACAGTTTGGGCTTTCCACCGTTCAGAACGGGTGGGATGACGAAATATTGTATAGATCTGATGAAAGCAGAAAAGGGCAATGGCCATGAAGTAGGTTTGATGTGGCCTGGGCATTTTGCTATATTAGATAAAAGCACATTGCACATCAAAAAACACAATGCTATAGAAGGTTGCTTTAATTATGAGCTTGTTAATCCTATGCCAGTTCCTTTATTGGATGGCATTAAAGATATAGAGCCATTTATAGAATCTAGAAGTGAAGATATTTTTCTGGGGTTTTTCAAAAAAAATAGCTTTGATGTTTTGCATGTGCATACTCTTATGGGATTGCCAAAGGAATGCATCATAGCAGCAAAAAAGGCAAATGTACGAACCGTATTTACATCTCATGATTACTTTGGTTTATGTCCGAAGTGTAGTTTTATGTTTGGCGACATTGCGTGTAAAGAGGGAAAGACTTGTATTGATTGCACTCAGTGCAACAAAACGGCTTTGTCGCAGAAAAAGATAGAATTAATGCAATCAGCACTCTATAAGCAAATAAAGCAATTGTCTATTATCAAGAAATTGAGGAGACGGCATATTCAGAGCGTTAATGCTTCTTATCAAGCTGTTTCATGGATAACTGACCGACGCTCAGTCAACCAGAGTGATATAAATAAGTATGCTAGATTGAGGCAATATTATGTATCCATTTTTGAGCAGATGGATGTGATTCATTTTAACAGCAATAATACCAGGAAAATCTTTGAACAATATTTTGATGTATCTAGGAATGGCACAGTAGTGACAATTTCTAATGGAGAAATAGAAGATCGCAAAGCTTTAAAGAAAGGAATTGTTCAAAACAAAGAAATTAGAATCGGCTATCTTGGTCCCCAATCTATAAGAAAAGGGTTCTTTGAACTTGTTGATTGTTTGGATGCACTTGCTGCTGATTATAAAAACTTCAAATTGGTTACCTATAGTGGATTGCTCGATAGGGAGTATGCAGAATGCCATGAGCCATATAGTTACAGTGAACTTCCTAATGTAATGCATGATATGGATTTTTTGGTTGTGCCCAGCAAATGGAATGAAACCTTTGGATTCACAGTACTTGAAGCCTTTAGTTATGGGATTCCGGCTATTGTGAGCGATACGGTTGGTGCCAAGGATTTAATACAACCAAACTGTTCGGGTTTTATATATCGTACGCAAGATGAGTTGCAACAAATTTTGAAAAAGTTATTTGACAATCCTGAAAAAATCCAGCAGATGAACAGATTTATTGTCGAAAATGTTCCCATTAAGACAATGATTATTCATGAAGCGGAAATAGAAGCTCTTTATAAAGGGAGTGAACAAAAATGAAGAGAATTGGAATCTTGACGTTGCTGTATAACAACTATAATTATGGTGGCGTTTTACAGGCATACGCTTTGGCACGTTATATATGTGGACTTGGATATGAGGCAAAAGTTGTTTTATACTCTGGAGAAAATAATGTAGTATATCATAGTCGAAAGGATAAATTATCACAGTACAATGTTGGAGAAATTGCAAAACGTCTGCTACTTAAGGTAGAGAGTAAATTGGCAGGAAAGAAAATACAAGATATTGTAAATAAACGCAAGGAACTATTTCTTAAATTTGAAAAAGAGAATATTCCCTGTACATCTGTGTTTTCGGATGAGGAATTGGGACATATTGATGGGGAATTTGATTATTTTGTAAGCGGTTCTGATCAGGTCTGGAACCCAAACTGTGCGTTTCTGTTATTTTTGCAAGGATTTACTGAAAGTGATAGTAAAAAAATATCCTATGCAGCTAGTATTAGCCGAAGCGTCCTATCTGAACATGAGAAAGATGTATTAATACCCTATATAAGTAGATTTAAATCAGTTTCTGTTAGAGAAAAAACTGCAAAAAAACTGCTGACAGATAGTGGCATTGAATCAGTTGAAGTTGTGATAGATCCGACATTTCTTATTACTAAGCAAGAATGGGAAACTCTTCTTGATACTTCAAGAGCACGCAGAAAGTATGTATTCTGCTATTTCTTCTCAGACAGTATTGAATACCGTGAGAAAATATATGACTTTTGCAAAGATAAGAATTTGGATTTGTTGTATCTGCCATATGCAAAGCAGGAGTATGTTTCAACAGATAATGCTGGAAGTGGAGAAAGAATTAATGAAGCTGGTCCTAAAGAGTTCCTCAAATTAATTTACGATGCCGAATATGTTTTTACCGACTCTTTTCACGGAGTAGCACTTTCTATTAATTTTCAAAAACAGTTTTTTGTTTTTAAACGCGACAAAAAGAATTCGGCAGCTTCAATGAATTCGAGAATCTATGATGTATTAGATTTGTTCGGATTAAGCGACAGACTGATTGATAGTAAAGATAGTATTGGTGATGCTTCAAAGAAGACAATTGATTATAATAAGGTTCAGACTGTTCTGAACGATGAGAGATTAAAGTCAGAACATTTCTTAAGGAATTCTTTTAACTAGGGGGCAGTTATGGATAATAATGTGTGTTATGGCTGCGGTGCATGTGAAATCGTTTGTCCGGTGAAATCTATAACAATTGAATATAAAAGTGGTGGCTTTTTGGAGCAAAACCGAGGGGCGTCGTGTTGCAGTTGTGGTTTATGTGATAAAGTATGCCCCGTAATTAAGCATGTTCCAATAAACAAGATAAGGAAATATTATGCTGCATACTCTGCTTCCTATGTAGATCGTTGTTCATCCGGTGGTGTTTTTGGTTGCATAGCAGAGTCGGTTTTAGAGAATGGTGGAGTTGTTTACGGTGCATCTTTTGATAATGATTTTTGTGTTGTACATAAGAGAGTTGATAATATAAGTGGAATAATGGATTTATGTAGCAGTAAGTATGTTAAGAGTGATTTAGGTAAAGATAAGATATTTCAAAGCGTTCTTTCTGATTTGAATGATGCCAAGGTGACACTTTTCGTGGGAACGGGCTGCCAAATTTCTGGTTTATATAATTTCTTGTCGGTTAAAAATTGCAGAAATGGAGATTTGCTTACGACTGTTGAGATTGTATGTCATGGAGCACCATCACCGACAGCATGGGAAAAATATAAAGAATATCTATGTCGTAAATACCAATCCCAAATATCATCTGTGAATTTTCGAGATAAGAAGTATGGTTGGCATTCTTATTCTGTATGTATTGAATTTGAAAACGGAAAAGTATATAGGCAGGTTATGAATGCAGATCCATATATGCAGTCTTATTTATATGGGTTTAATGTTTTGGAGGCCTGTAGTACCTGTAGATATAAGGATGAGGATAGAATTGGAGATATTACAATTGGTGATTTGTGGGGAATCCATATTGATGAACTAAAGAAATACTATGGAAAAGGATTGTCATTGCTAACGATTAATAGTGAAAAAGGCAATAATTTGTTTGAGAACATTAAATCTAACATGATTAAAAAAGAGTTAAATCTGGATCAAAGTAAGATTGCCATTTCTAATATACGTGGACACATTTCCCCTATTCCGAAAGAAGACAAAACACTATTTTCTCACATGCTCAGTGACAAAGGTTTTGCGAGTGCATTTTTGTTTGTAAAACATAAAATGAAAAAACATTATTTAAAGAATAGATTGAAGGCATATATAAAAAAGATGATGTTCTATTTGGGAAGAGCATAAATTGTGTAAGCGATGAAATGTAATAAATCTTAAGATTGTTAATTGGAGTAATTTGCCATATTTTACATAGAAGATCAACCTGCAATGCCTATACTTTCTAGATGCTTCTATTGTGTACTTGTAATTTTTATGCTAATTATATATAATTACATTAGAGTAATATAATTCCATACAAATACACAAAAAAGAGAACAGAGAAGGGGGAAGGAGTATGAAAGGTTTTAGGTTTATTGCAAAGGTCCTGATTGTTTTCTACTCAGTTTTACTTTTCGGTTTTATGCCAGTTTATGCAGATACTTCAAACGAATTGCTGCAAAACCCAAGCTTCACTGTCAATAAAGTATATTGGAGTTTGTGTCAAGAGGGAACTGCAAAAGTCTCAGGGGTAAGGGATACAGCAATTTATGATAGTGCTCCTGCAAGTTACCGAGTTGATTGTATTTCAAAAGGAAATATATTTTCAGATGCACAGTTTTATACAACAAGCTTAAAAGTGGAAGTTGGGAAGAAATATAAGCTGACATTTAGGGCAAAGAGTGAAGATGGAATAGCAAATCCAACGATATACCTCATGAAATCTTGCAAGCCATGGAACTCGTATGCTCCATGCAAAACAGTAACAATAGCAGGGGATTGGGCAACCCAGGAAATATACTTTATATTAAATACAACTGACTATAACGCAAGGTTAACCTTTTTTTAGGGAATAAAATGGATGACGGAGCCAAGATTTATTTTGACACATTCTCTTTTACGGAAGTTACCAGTTCGGTAATTGATCCATTAATAATTACATATGAAAACGACGGTCAAACTCTTAATGTTTCTTTGGGTCAGGAAGTTCATATATCTTTCATGAATCACCCCAAGTTTTTATGTAAACTTATATCAGGTCCAGATGGGAAAGTTCTTACTCAGAGAGGTTTCTCACAAACGCCATTATTTAAAGATGATAGTGGTTATACTGTATATGCTGAAGTATGGAAATATGTAGCTACGGGTCAAGGAGAGACAGAAATTAAAATATATACCTCATACTACAACGGGGAAGCTGCTAGGATATACAACTTTAAAATCATCACCGGTTACTTTACACCCACTGTTACACCTACAAATATTTCGACTAATACTCCAATCAGAACGCCCAATTTTCTCCCTAATGTTGTTATGAAAGATTTGGGAAGTTTAGGTGGAAAGTGGGCCGCAGCATTAGCTATTAATGAAAAGGAACAGATAGTAGGATATTCTACTCTACCAGGGGAGAGCATATCTCATGCATTTATATGGGAAAATGGAGTGATGAAGGATTTAGGAACTCTTGGAGGAAGAGGGTCACAGTCAAAGGCTTATGCCATAAATGAAAAAGGGCAGGTTGTAGGTTGGCTTGATATTTTAGGGAATAGTGCATGGCATGCATTTATATATGAGAATGGAGTAATGAAAGATTTAGGAACCCTTGGAGGAACTACATCAGAGGCTGAAGACATAAATGATCAAGGACAAGTTGTAGGGCGCTCTTATGTTATAGGAGACGAAAGATGCTATGGGTTCATATGGGAAAATGGAGCAATGAAAAATTTAGGGACTCTTACAGTAAGAAATTCATATGCTTATTGTATAAACGAAAAAGGGGATATTATCGGAGATTCTGACTTTGGTGGATTCCTATGGAAAAATGGAGTAATGTATTTTTCGCCCGATTTATTACCAATTGCATCTGATATAAATAATAGAGGTCAAATGGTTGGAAGTAAAAAAGGAAAAGCTTTTATATGTGAAACTCAGATGACTCATTATACACCGGAACTTCTAAAAAACCCCAGCTTCTCAGACAATATAAAAAAATGGTATCTATGGACCGATACAGGTGGAAATGCATCTGGACAAAGGGATATAATGAACTTTGATTCGGCTCCCGCAGGATACAGGATAACATGTAATAGCAGCGGAACAAGAATCTACAGCATCCAGTTTTATACATACGGGTTAAATTTAGAAGTAGGAAAAACTTATAAGGTAAGCTTCAAAGCTAAGGCTAGTAAGGAATTTCTTATACCGTCAATCGTTTTAATGAAGGAAAACAGTCCATGGACTTCATATTCGGCTTCGGTTACTGCAGATGTATGTAATGAATGGACTGAGTATTCTTATATAATGCAATCAAATACAACCGATCCAAACGGCAGGATTACATTTTTCTTAGGGGAATCAATGCCGCAAGGCACTGAGCTGTATTTGGATTCAGTATCTGTAAAACCTATCGAATGACGATTAGGTAGAAGTGTATTAAAATTATCTGTTCTAGTAGCAAAGAAATTCCAGAGATATAATTTTCTTTGGGATTTCTTTGCTATAGTGCGAGGTTTATTGCATGCTTATTGTATAAATTGATAAATTATAACTATATTAACAGGAAAGCAGAATTAATTTTAAGTTAGTACCTTAAATAATGGAGTCGTGAGTTGTGGGGTTGGCATGATAATAGTGATTTGCAAAAAATTGATTTTGTGTACCAAAGCTTCTATTAAGTCAAACATCAACTTTTTGTGCAAAGCTATAGTGTTTTACTGTTTTAACTATAAGCCGTGTCCATGCCTGCTTTTTTATTACCCATTAATTAACTCCTATGCGTAAGTGAATATAAATACCTAGCCTATTTTCACATGACTTACTCAAGTGGCATTAGCACCACTAAGTGCTACAACAATATCTTCATCTAGAATTATAAAATCTTCAGCAATTCCTTTAACTTTAAATACCTTATAACATCCAACTTTACTGCTATCAATAACCAGCTTGTTAACAGAACCATCCACATTGAATTCCGATTTACCTGACAAGCAATTTATATTTCTCAGTATAAAAAGCCAATACAAGTCCTGTTTCATCTTTTTTACATTAGCAAAAACAATGGGCTTATAAAGCATGCTATTTATACTTAAAACGGAAAAAATCCTGTATAGTTTATCCGAGATATAAATTTTAAAAGTATTTGCACTAATGGAATAATCTGATAAAGTTGATATAGACATTCAAGTAAGATAACATAATCAGTCCAATAAAGTTATTGACAGGGGATATGAAAATGTCAAACGATAAAAATTTTACTGGTTCAAGAAATGTAACAGGAACATAAATGTAGAGAAAGCAGAAAAATTACAAACAAAAAATGGACGGGACTTTCAAGTAATTGATGAGAATTTTTTCGAAGGGATGCTAAGGTATGATTAAAAAAATACTTCCGCTTTTGAGCGGGTGTTGACGAGTTAAGTCAACACATGAGCGAAATTTATAGCGGAAGTTATTTTTTGATCATGACTAAAAATGATGGCATGACCCAAATAGTAGCTGAGCCTGGAGGAGTTAATCTTTTTGACGAAAATGGAAATATGTTTTTCCTTCCGGATTAAGATGGTAAATTTAATGAGGAGATTTTTAGATGAATAATAAGTTGAATTTAGAAATAAATAAAGCAAAAGAAGCTTTACAAAATGAACCTAATGGTCGGTTAATTTTAAGTTATAGAAAAAAGATTTGGTCAGCTTTTGGACCATGTGAAATGGATGAAGAAAAAGCTATAATAACAAAGCCATTAATAAAAAGACTAAAGCTTGCTTTTTTGTGTGCCGAAAAAGTTCTTCCAATATGGCAGGAGGTTTATTCAGACAAGTATGATGCATTACATATATTAAAATATGTGAAGGAATACATGGATGGGTTAAGATCATGGGAAAGATGCTACAACATGTTTAATGAATTTAGTGCTCGTTTGACAAATTTGGAGAGTGGGCCATTAAGACCCTTTGCAGCAGGGAATTGTGTGTCACTTGTGCTCGGAACTGCTCTTTTTGATGAAGAAGTTGATGATGAGGATGAAGCATATGACAAAGACGATGATGAAGAAGATCGTGATGTGGATTTGTGGGATGCAAGTTTTGCAGCTTCAGTAGCTTTATCTGGCTTGTACTGGAGTGACGATGATAATGATATAGAAAAAAGAAGAGATTATTGGAACTGGTATTTGAATGAAGCGGTTTTAATTGCCGCCAAAGCATAGTATTCCTTGAGTCACTTTTAAATTAAGCTTTATTCAGAAACAAGACCATGTTAATAATTTTAACAGATTCTTAGTATGGTCTTTTTCTAACATATTTTTACATAACTTAATCCTATGGCATTAGCACCAGTAAGCAATGCAACAATATCTTCATCTAAAATTATAAAATCTTCAGCAATTCCTTTAACTTTAAACACCTTATAGCAGCCAACTTTACTGCTATCAATTACCATCTTGTTAACAGAACCATCCACATTGAATTCCGTCTTATCTGACAAGCAATTTATCTTCCTTGGTATAATAAGCCAATACAAGTCCTGCTTCATCTTTTTAACGTCGGCAAAAACAACAGGCTTGTAAAATATGCTGTTAATATTTAATCCGAAAAAAATCCTGTATAGTTTATCTGAGATAAAGGGGAGAGGCTTTTTAATATAGTCAGGATAAATGCTGGATGATTTAGGCTCAATATAAAATTGTTCGGGTTCAGGATTAATGAATTGAATTTTGTTCTCCTTCACATAATCCGGGTTGATTGATTTTGTAATTCCTTTAGGCTCTATAACATTTGTCAAATTTTTATCGCTTTGAAGAATATAATACTTTTTCATGTAATGACTCCTATAAACCCCAATATTCGCCGATTTCCAGAATTCTTGCGGCGTTTATTCCTGCTTCTTCAAGCCTGACTTTGAGGTGTTCATCGATTATCCAAAACCTGTTTAAAACATCTTTAATTTTAAATATTCTAAAGTTGCCAACTTTGTTTTGATCTATTTCAAACCCTCCGGTAATTTTCCTAAGACCGCAATCTTCGGTATGCTGACTTTTATCCCATATGACACAATCCAGAGGCTCAACAAGCATCAAATAATATTCTGCTATATCTTCTTTGTTTTCAAATAAGCATACAGGTTTAAAGAAACAATTTGTTATGCCGGCATCATCAAGTACCTCTTTGAATTTAGATGAAACTAGTGGAACATTATATGTATAGACATCAGGTAAGCTTGAACCGACTTTTTCATACTGCAAAAAAACCCTTGAATCATCAATATATTGCCATTCATCCAAAAGGAAAGCTCTCTTGTTTATGCTGTCAGGCAATCTTCCCAATCTTATTTTGTAATCTTGTGCCATAAAATCTGATTCAATTGTGTAAAACTTTTTCATATTGCTTCTCCCTTTTTCTTAGCAATTATATTCATGTTGATCTGAGATAGTATCCATGCAGTTTCGGGGTCAATTTCCTTAGGATCGAATTCTGCCAAATCATTTTTAATCTCTTCCTGAAGTTTTGCTACTTCGCTATCAAACATATCTTTAGCTTGTGTTTGTCCATCTTTTGTCTGCCCAATGCAGCCGCCTTCACTTAATTTCATAATTTTCTGCTCAAGTTCCGATAACCGTTGAATTAACCTTTCTTCATATGGCCCGTCATGTGCCCCTTGATGAATTTGATTGCCTGTTTTATCTGTGATTAATTCATATATTCTCTCTTTGACTTCCTGTGGAAGTTTTGTAAATGACTTTCCATGGTCAGCTTTGAAGCTTTGAGCTACTGTTGCAAGTGCAATTAAGTTTGAAATACCGTTAACATTAAACCCGGCTAAGTTACCTACTCTAGAAAGCCTTAGGGTAGTGGCGTAAGGGTCTACAGATATAAGGTGATGTATCTCCTCACTATATGCCACTTCTTTCTTAAGACCTGCGTCTACAGTCCCAGATATTGATTCCCCACCTTCTTTGTCTCTGTTATTTTTAAAAGTCCTTGCGTAACTGCTGCTTCTGGTAGCGGCTGTATTCATTTCTTCCACTTGTTTATCGCTTATGTTCAAATGAGCTCCAACGCCGCCTGCATCACTGAAGACTCTGCCGCAGAAAGGACATACGTTGCTTTCCCAATCTTTCATTACACTCTGAAGTGCTGCTTGTCTCTGCTTTTCAAGGTCTTCACTTGTGTATTTCTTTACTTGAAGATCTGCTATACGAGCTTCTAATTCAGCTATTTCCTGGCTGACATCATCTCCAATACCGAGTCTATCTTCAAGAGCATCCATTTTATCTAGATAAGTATTCATGAGCCTTTGAGCACCTTCTGCAAGACTGGTCAATCCTGCTTTCCATGCTTCTAGTCGCTTTTCAATTTCTGCTTTGACTTCATCTCTTGATTTTGGTTTTGAAATTATTAAATCAGCAAGAACAGCACTTGAGGCACCTGTTTTTGCAACATCATTCCCCATAAACTATCCCCCCAGCATTCAATTAACAATAATTAGTTCTTTTTTTTGTTCCTCAGTTACGTTGAGTTTTGCTGCATCTTTAGCCAGTATTTTTAGTTCTATGATTTTGTTTTGACCAAATTTGGCATTATCTAAATTTGTTTGCGTTAAATCAACCTTTGCAAATTCTACTCCTCTCAAATCTGTATCTGATAAGTTTGCACCTTTAAGATTTGCTATTGAAAATCTTGAATTTCTAAGGTCCTGTCCACTCAAATCCGAGTTTTCCAAACATGTAAAGACAAATTTAACGTTTTCTAAATTGGCATTTTTGATGATACAATTTGATAATTTTGATTTTGAAAAGTTTACATTTTGAAGGTTGCAGCCATCAATTTTTGTATTACTCAAATCTGAGGCTCTTAAAGATGAACCTTGAAAATTTGAATTTTTTATTGCTGTCGAATTGAAATTTGATTCAGCTAGTACGGCATTTTTAAAATTGGTGTTATCTATTTTAGCAGCTATAAATTTTGTTCCAATGAGGCTTGCATCTTCAAAGTTAGCGTTTGACAAATCACATTTTGATAAATCTGCGTGATGCATGGTGAGTTTTTCATAATCGCCGCCTGAAAGGTCTAATTCACGGAGTATCTCATATGAATATGTGCCGTTTTTGCCTTCCAGCCACGCGACTATTTCTTTTGAGTCTTTTTTTCGGATATCCTCTTTGTAGATTATTTCATTAAAGCCCTTATATTCTCCGATTCTGATTTCAAATACTTCTTCCTTTTCAATTAGTTTAAATTCATCTATCCCGACAGCTTTTTCTATTGCAATTTTTGCAAACTTAACAAGACTTATATCACATCTAAGTACTCCTACTTTCCTTACAGCCGCAAGGTCGCCCTTTGTTATTTGTCCGATATATTTCTTGCTTATATCTGAAAGTTCTTTATAGGTTTCTTCCATAAAACTATAAAGCCACCTAACATCATACGGTATCTTACATTCTTCACTATCTTCAAAAAACCACTCTTTACCGTATGCCTGAACTTCATACTCCTGGCTTTCACCATTAATATTATCAATACCAAAAGAATATGTTATATATGCTATCTTGGGTGTTAGGCCTTTATCCTGCATTTCTTTAACCTTTAAGCATAAATTCCTGAAATTTCCCATAAATTCCAATAGTAGCTTTTCTTCGTTTTCTTTAATGAATGCAGCTATTTTTTTATCCATATCAAGAAAATACTTGTCACAATACTCTTTCTTAAAATGCTCCAATGCTTCTTCTCTAGTCATAAAATTTATCTCCTTACATCAAGCTGAATACTTATCATATAAATCATTTTTTGATTAAGGCATGATTGAAATATTAGTTCCCGTTTTGAGCGTATGTTCACGAGTTAAGTAAACACGAAAGCGAAATTATAAGGGAAGTTATATTTTCAACATGACTGATGATGATTATATCAAATATTTCCAGAGTTAACAATGAGGATGTAAAATATACATTTGTTTATTGTATTTTAGTTTATGTTTGATAAATTATATGCAAGGTTATTTGAGGATTCAACTTCAACATGTAAAAAATAAACAAAGAAATAGAGAACATACGTTTGAAATGAGCTGGTTTTATGATATAATTTATATAGAGTTACCAGTTATTATTTTGGAATCACCTAAGTTGATAGCAATTTGACCATATGCTATAATATAGATGTAATGGGCAACACAAAATGGCAAGTAAAAAAAGAGAAAAGAAAGTTGGGCAAATGATATAGATGAAAGTCAGGCAGTACTGATTAATAAAAGTTATGTACTTCAGGATTTTAAAGAAAAAGAGTCAGATATAGTATACAGGTTAAAAATAAAGGATAGAGACATTATATTTTATTGTTTGCTTGAATTACAATCTTCAGTAGATTATCAAATGCCGCTAAATAAAGCCTAGAATATCAGAAGAATTACAGCCTAAAATAGATGAAATATTGGAAAAGGCAAACACAATGGAGGTGGAAAATATGGTTTATAATTTAGCAAATACTATAGAAGAAATGAAGAAAAAGGCAAAAGTTGCAGGGATTGAGCAAGGAAAGATAGAAGGAAAGATAGAGGGAAAGATAGAGGTAGCTAAAAAGCTTATTGTGTTGGGATTGAGTATAGATAAAATTATTGAAGTTACAGATTTACCAAGAGAAGAAGTTGAAAAATTGTTTAATTAAGGAATGACTAAAATATTACTTCATAAAAGCTAACTTTGATGATTAACAAGTTAGCTTTTTATTATTTCTCCACCATTCAATAAGTGAAATGTTTGTTGCCCTAAGAAGCAAAAATAAATAATGCAATAATTATAATGGTATATTATAATATAGAATATATCGGTTTTTATAATTATATTTAGGGATTGTGGAAGGGTTTAACAAATGTTTCATAGTTTTAATTCATATTTAAAGCAATTTATCCGTAAGGGTGTTACATATAATAAAATTCTGAAGGAGCTAAATCAAACTGAATTTTATTCAATGGAACAGCTTGACAACTATAACAATATCAAATTAAAAAAAATTATAGAACATAGTTATAAATATGTTCCATACTATAGAGAATTGTTTGATAATCTAAAGCTTAAGCCTGATGATATTACAAAAATATCTGATTTGGAAAAGCTGCCGTTTTTGGAAAAGCGTATTGTAAGAGATAATCTTGATAAGTTCCTTTCTAAAAGATTAATTGATAGGGTATTCATGAAAAAAGCACGGACTGGGGGCAGTACCGGTACTCCATTATCCTTATTCCGTGACTATTATTCCATAAATTTTGAAAATGCTTCCTTATGGAGAAATTGGCTCCATGCAGGGGATTACAGCTTGAAAAGGGTAACTTTAAGAGGTGAAGATATTGTTCCTTTAGAATGCAAGACACCACCTTTTTGGAAGTATTCACCGGCTACCAGGGAGCTTAAAATGTCTTCCTACCACTTAAATGATGAGACCGCAAGTTTATATATTGACAAAATAATTGAATTTGACCCTAAGGTTATATATGCCTATCCTTCTATAGTTTATCAAATGGCATTATATTTTGATAAATTTAATAAACCCCTTAAATTAACAGCGGTATTTACCTCCTCTGAAAACCTGGGGAATAAACAAAAAAAATTAATTGAGCAGGTTTTTAACTGCAAGGTTTTTGACTGGTATGGACAGGCAGAGAGGGTTTCGGCTATAGCACACTGTGAAGAAGGAACATATCACATAGTAGAAGATTATTCAATTACAGAGTTGATTAAAACCGAGCAGGGGTTGGAAGTAGTGGGAACCAGTCTTAATAATTATTTGATGCCTCTTTTAAGATATAGAACAGGGGATATTGTTGAATTATCTTCAAAAAAATGTAGTTGTGGAAGGTCCTTTAGATCAATAGAGAGAATAAACGGAAGAAGCGGCAAACATGTTATTACACCGGAAGGCATAAAAATCCCTATTATCATACTTTCATTTATTACGGATTATGCAAATAACATTGATGAAGCACAATTCATACAAAATAAAAAGGGTGAAATGATTGTAAAAGTTGTAACAAATAATAAATTTACAGACTCTGATCTCAAAGATTTAATTTATTTAAGTAAAAAATACACATCAGATACAATGAAAATTGAAGTTGAGACTGTAAGCGAAATACCAAGAGGACCAAATGGTAAGTTTGTCGGTCTCATAAGCAATATTGATTCCGATTAATTTTTATTGGAGGGGTATTTATAACGAATTCTTTTTGATGGATAGGAAATTATGGTGTATGCTGCTCCATAATTTCTATTTTTTTGCAATAGAAGCTGTCATAAAAGGCATATTTTATTTTTTATATTTTAGTAATATACTTTATTGAGTTATTTGCATACAATACATTAATAATATTTGACTGTATTACATTTATTTGTTAGAATTCATTTAAATATATATTGTGAGTTAAGGCATGAGCGAAATATTGCTTCCGCTTATGAGCGGGTGTTGACCAGTTAAGTCAGCACATGATCGAAATTTATAGCGGAGTATTTTTTTGATCATGACTAAAATTTAATTAATAGGGGTGAATATCTTTATGAAAAAGAAAGCGGCAGTTATGCTGGCAGTACTCATGATATTCCAATTATCCTTTGCTGGTAATGTGTTTGTATTAGCAGCAACACCGGGGTATACAAAAGCAGCTTTACAGCCACGAGGTTATCTTGATTATCCAAAGGAAAAACAGACCATAAGTGAAAATTATAAAGTGTCTGGATGGTTCCTGGATAGCAGTGGAGTAAGTAAAGTGGAAGTACTGGTTGATTCAGTTGTTAAAGGGACAGCAGTTTATGGTGATTTAAGGAATGATGTATTGAAAGCGTATCCTGCATACAATAATAAAAACGCAGGTTTTCATTATTATCTGGATACAAAGACCTTGAAAAATGGAAGTCATAAGATAACCGTAAGGGGAAAAGGGGAAAGCGGTTCGGAATTGACTCTTAAGTCCAAGACAGTAATAGTGTCCAATGTAAAATCTACACCAACACCTATACCAACAAGTACACCTACAAACACACCTACAAACACACCTACAAACACACCGACGAACACACCTGCGTCTGATAAACATTATGAAGATATAGCTGAATTTGATTTTGATGCTCAAACCGGAATGATTTATGGCTATAACGGTTCTGATGAAAATGTTATAATACCAAGCGAAATAAATGAAGTAAAAGTTATTGGCATTGGCACCAGTGCATTTATAAGTTGTGATTTTGTTAGTGTAACAATTCCAGAAAGTGTAACAGTAATTAGAGATAGAGCATTTTCAGGCTGTACTAAACTAACCGATATATCCCTTCCCAAAGGGCTAACCACACTTGGAGAAGAGGCGTTTTTGGGCTGCAGATCTTTAAGAAGTATAACGATTCCTGAGGGAATTACATGTATTTTTGACGGTACGTTTAAAAATTGCACCGGGTTAACCAGTTTGACAATTCCCAAAGGGGTAACATATATAGGATTTTTTGCATTTGGTAGTTGTACCGGAGTAAAAAGTTTGGTATTTGAAGGGACACCCTGTTTATTTGACCATGCATTCTCTGAGTGCAGCGGACTAACAAGCATAGTATTTGCAGAAGGGCAAACTAAAATAGGCTATTGTGCATTCAGTAATTGCAGTAGTCTTACCGAAATAATAATACCAAAAGGATTAGCCAGCTTGGGCGATTGTGCATTCATGGGATGTAGTGAGTTAAGTAATGTTATATTCTTTGGAGATCAACCTTATGTTCGTAATGATATTTTTATGAAGACAAAAAGTGATTTCAAGATAACCATTTCACCAAATGCAGTGGGGTTTGGCAAACCTGAACCGTATAATAATGAAAAATCGTGGAAATGGGTAAGACCTTATGAATCTTATTTGGTAGTTGTATCTGATGATATAAATGGTTATAATCCAGTACCAACAGCAACAGCAACACCAATACCAACGCCAACAACAACAGCAACAACAACAGCAACACCAACTCCAACACTAAATCCAAGAGTGATGCCGGAAACTGCAGATGAAGCAGATTTTGATTTTGATACTGCCACAGGAACCATTATAAAATATAAGGGATTGGGTGGAAATGTTGTTATACCTGATACAATTAATGGAGTTAATGTTACCGGAATTGGAGATTTGGCATTCTCCAACTGTGAAGGCCTTGTTACAAGTGTGGTAATACCTGAAGGTGTAACAACCATTGGTCAAGGGGCGTTTTTCTGTTGCACAAAACTAAAAAGTATTACAATGCCTGATACTGTCACAAGTATTGGAAATTATGCATTTTACTGCTGTGATATGCTTGAATTTATAATAATGCCCAATAGTCTTAAGAGTATTGGTGATAGTGTATTTATGGGATGCAGTGAGTTAAATAATGCGGTGTTTTTGGGCAATGAACCCGTTTTTGGCAATAGTGTTTTTACAAATACAAAAAGTGATTTCAAATTATATGTTTCACCAAATGCAATAGGTTTTGGTAAACCTGAAGAATATAATAATGAAAAATCATGGACATGGGTAAGGTCTGATGAGTCATATTTGGTTGTTGTAAGTGGCGATATGGACGAATAATATAAAGTTTCAAAAGAAACCGCCGATTGACTAAATCTCAATCGGCTATTTTTTATCCTATCCGCAGCGTCATCAAAAAGTAGTAAGGTTTATAGAGCTTCCCAAGTTTAGAAAAATACAGCCGGATATGAGTAAACCTTTGGACAGGTGGCTTTTATTTTTGGATGATTCGCCCAAGGAGGTGTTGGATATGGCTATTAATGGCTTTTATTATTAAATTTGAATCTGGATAATTCAGCCTACCACTTCCTGCCTTTGTTAACATCATCCATAACTGTATGACTAAGATCATACCAAAATACTTGACCATGGTATTTGAGTTCATCCCTGTAAGGTGGTTCTTCCGTCAGGAGGTCGCTGTCAACAGGGTAGTTCTCGCCATATATGCCCCCATTACCGTGGGACCAGCCGTTTTCCAGTTTTGAGAATTCCAATGTTTTTGTATGGCTTCCATAATCCTTATATCCGATTATGTCAAATACCACTAAAAGCTTTGTGAACCTCTTTTCATAATTGAGCTCTGGAGCATTGGCACCATGTTTTACTATACGGGCATTGTAGGGAATGAAATACGAGAACTTCCAGGTGCTATAGTCAGGTTTTGTATTGTCCGGAGTAATAATGCTGCTACGGCTTAATTCTAGGAGCTTGGATTTAGTATAATATTCGCTTTTGATATCTGATATATTTATAAGCTTTCCGTCCTTATTCCATGCATACACATCAACAGGTGTAAGGGTGTTGGTCTTATCCAGCCCATAGAATAACGCCTTAACCCTAACTCTGCTGTCAGGCTTGTCAAGACCCACAGTATCAAGGCTTAAATCAATACTGTAGCCCATTTTTATACCCAGGCCTTCCTTATTCTTGTAAACGGGCATATCCTCTACACCTATTCCATCTGATGACAGCTTTGTAGGAGTGTTGTCGGCTTTCCTGAAATATTTTTTCCAGCCGAAATCATATATGGTGTTTATCTTAAGATTATATGCTTTGTTGATATAAATCGGCTCAGAACATGTATTTGTTTCATTTCCGGCCCTGTCTATAAGGTATACATGAAGATACCACAGTCCTTTTTTTAGGGATGAATAATCGTTTTTATGATCATGGATGTCAATGGTAAAGCTCTTTTTTTCATCCTTGCCTTCAGTTGTTTGGAATCCATGTACAAGAATCATAATATCAGATGAAGGAACATCTTTATTCTCTGTCCATAAATACCTGGCCTCCTGGATGCCTGACAGGTTGTCACCCATTGTGACTGTAAGGCTGTTATTGGGAGAGCAAGTGTATTCGTGGCAGATTACACCATGAGGATCTTTACGGATTCCCTTTATTGATTGGTTGTCCCAGTTGAATTCCACGCTGTATGGTTTTGTTTTGTCGATCTTGTAAATGCCTGATTTAGAATCGTACTTGTAGTCATTTGATGCGGAGATAGGATTTTGAGTGTCCTTTGGGGAAGCAGCAAATGTTCCTACCCAATTTCCACAAATAAGTATTAACACTATCATTATAGAAATAACTCTAACAATATCTTTTCTCAGCATAATGTTGTTCCTCCTGAAATTATAAGATTAAGTCACACAAAAAAAGGATTGCAATCTGAGAAGCCTTTGCGATAGGATAATACCAAAGATTATATACATTAATATAATTAATACAACTAATCTTTCTGTTTAATTATATCATTTATCGGAATTATTTAGAAATTAATATAGCAATTTTTTATCGGGCTTGAGAGAATACTCTATTATGAATTATGTGAAGAAACGTTCCCTTTTATATTGAACAATTTGAGTAAATCCTATATTATTGAATGAGAATCAATTATATGGGGATTTTAACAATGATAAGAATTGTAATAGCTGAAGATATGCACATGCTCAGGGACAGCTTGAAATTTATGATTGAAAGCAATCCTGAAATGCAGGTTATAGGGCTTGCACAAAATGGAAAAGAAATTCTGTCGATTTGTGAGAAGGAAAGTCCTGATTTAATAGTCATGGACCTCAAGATGCCTGAAATGGATGGCTTTGAAACAACGAAACTAATCAAATCAAAATACAGATCAATAAAAATAATGATTCTTTCAACGTTTGATGACGAAGAGAGCGTATCCAAAGCGATACGATACGGAGCTGACGGCTATATTACTAAAGATTCAGGGGTTCAGGAACTCCATCAAGCTATCAAAAGTGTGTATTTGGGTCTGAGGATTTTTCAGGACAAGGTGCTCGAAAATTTTGCCAGAAGGAATGCCGAACTTCCTAAAGATGATGCCGTACAAATAAATATTTCAGAAAAAGAGAAATTGGTAATCAAGCTGATTGCAGACGGAAAAAGCTATAAGGAGATCGGAGGAATACTCTATTTGTCGGAGGGAACTATCCGTAACATGTTGTATAACCTTCTGGGAAGATTCAATTTGAATGACAGAATCCAGCTTGTTGCTTTTGCGGCTAAGAATAGAATTATTTAGGTAAAAAAAGCGAAAGGGTCTAATGTTTTATGGCGTGGATGGATATTATTCTGTCGTTTCTTACAGCACAGATCTGTTTTGTGACTATTGTGTTCATGGCTCTTCGAAAACAAAAAAACGGTCTTGTGAAAACCTTTATTGCACTCCATACCTTATACTTTTGCTGGGCTTCCTGTACACTGATATTGTTGGTTTTCAATGTAGGCTCTAAAGCTTATCTATTTGTTATTTTAAAATATATTTCAGCTTTTTCACTCGGTCCCGTATGGTTTATATTCTATCTTTATTTTTCACGAAGTACATGGGTAAAACAAAGACTTCAACTTAAAAAAACCCTGGCAATATTTTTTCCTATGATGGTATTACTGACCATATATTTGACAAAAGGTCCTGATTACTCATTATACTTTTTTGATGAAGAGGGAAAGATCATCTATTCCAATGGGTTATGGCTTCTAATAATTATTCAATCAGTCTACCATTTTGCAGGATTAATCATAGTAATGCGAAATGCTTTTACAAAGCAGGCTAAACAGCTTTCCATACTGATAACAACAGGTTACACATTATCCCAGTGTATAACGGTTTTATATTACTGTTCTCGTGTCTACTTTTCTTTTAACTATATGGATATAGTTCCGGGGGCTACCCTGATTATACTTGTTACTTTCTTTATTGCCATTTACCGCTACCAGTTTATGAATATACTTCCAATGGCACTGTCCGAAATAGTAAACAGACTGCAGGAAGGAATTATGGTTGTTGACGGGAAAGGGAAAATCGCCAGTGTCAATAACATCTTAGAAGTAATTCTTGGTAAAAACAAAGAACAGCTGCTGGAAAGTAATGCATCCGATATATCGGATTTTATACTCAGGAATTGGAAATATAATGATGAGAGCAGGGAGGCTGTTTTAGCTATTGGCAAAGGCACATGGGAGGAAGTAAAGGGAATAATCGAATATAACGATGAAATTCAATACGAAATTCACTGTCAGCCACTTAAACACACAAAACTGTTAATTGGATGGGTAGTTTCGTTTTATAATATCCATGAGCACAAAAACCTTACTGATGAATTGAGTAAAAAGAATATGAAATTATCCGAAGCGTATACAAAGCTGGTAGAGCATGCAAATGTTGTAGAAGAGCTGTCGGCATCCCGTGAAAGAAACAGGATGGCAGGCGAAATCCATGATTCGGTGGGACACTGCCTTTCGATACTCGTTGCCATGCTTGAGGTAATTAAAATGACATACCCGAAGACAACTGCATGTATGCCGGTTAGTGAAGCAACACCTGCAGACAGTACCAATATTGTGAAAGAGAAGATCAACAGTGCATACAACATAGCTAAAAACGGACTTTCAGAATTAAGACATATGGTTTCCAGCTTTTCTACAGTTAAACGGCAGAGAAACAATCTTTTGGAATCCATACAATCCATGATTGAAGGTTTTGAAGCAACTGGAATCAAAGTGGATTTGACCATTCAGGGCGATCCGCCTTCGGAAATCAACGATATGCTGTGGTCTGCTTTATATAATACCTGCCGAGAAGCCTTGACTAACGCGTTAAAGCATGGGGAAGCTCAAAATGTTATTATCATTCTCAGGTTTGATGAGGAGCTTATTGAACTATATATCATAGATGACGGCAACGGATGTAATACCATTGTTAAAAACATGGGATTACAAGGCATGGAAAACCGGATCAACATATTGAACGGAAGGATTTCTTTCGGTTCAGGGGGAGAAAAAGGCTTCAGTATACATGTAGAGATTCCAAGATAGCGATTATCCGGGTACATATTATTAACCGGCATCCTGAATAATAGACGCAAGAGCACCAACCAGACCTGCATTGAAATCAATAATTGCTTCAGTGTATTCATAATTTTTCACATTGTCAATAAACTGATCTTTATCGGAAGGCCCGCTTACCATAGCTCCTAAAAGAACATATTTGGACCTTTTTTGTTTATCCCATTCAGTTGAATCGTATCCGTTCGCGGCTCTGTGGGAAACGTTTTGGGGATATTTTTTGCCAAACCCTATGATATATGAGGTTTTTGAAGGGTTTGCACCAAGAATATAATCGATTTGTGATTTTGCAAATACCTTTAAAGACTTGTCATTGGTGGTTTTATACCATTTCATAGCTATCAAAGATGCATTCGCAGCATATCTTAGAACCCCACTCTTATCCAAGTACTTTAAGCCGCCTCTTGTCTGTTTTAAGTCGTTTTTCCAGTAATTCAGGTTATAATCAAGAGCATCCCTGTATTCTGGATTTTTGGTGATGGTGTAGAGTTCTGCAAGACAGGCCAGGGTAACATCATCCCAGCAAAGAGTCCATTTGTTTTTCAAAGGGTTGTTATTATACTTGCTCTTTTTAACTACGAATTCTTCCGCATCGTTTAGGTATTGCTTGTCATGTTCTATCTTATAGAGCCAAAGGGCAGCCCATGACAAATCATCATAAAAGCTTCCCGAATGGTAGGAAGATTGTATTTGTCCATATCCGCGGTTTTCCTTTCCCATCCGGTATAATTCTTTTGCAGCCGTCAGGCATTTAACGGCATAACCGGTGTCCGTATCCCTGTAATTCAAATACATAAGTGATAGTGCGGCAGAGGTCTCACCGCACACATCAGATGCAGGATGATTAAGGTCTGCTACCAATTGAGTGGGCCGGTCAAGGCTTTGGTTTTCCGGAGGTCCCCAGTAATTGTGGTCTTCAATTTCATCACCTATTCCATAATAGAAAGTTGACTCGTTTGTATGGCACTTGAGAAAATAGTCAGTAAAATATTTAAGGGTAGATATAAGCTTTTTTGTATTCCCGGTACTGTCAAATATATCTCTGTATGTGTACAGGTTCCAACCCAGTATGGAAGCAGTATATCCCTGGTTTATGCCCACTTTTACATGATCCCCCCCATCATGAAAACCCCCGGTAAGATCCAGATTCAAATCTTTGCCGTCACCAACATGACAGGGGCCTCTCCAGTCAAAAACGTTATCGACTGCAACATCTCTGCCGCATTTATTGGCATCATAAAAGAAAATTGAATATTTTAAAGCCTCCTGATAGTCAGCCTTTTTTATTGAAGATGGGGTGTCCTTTGGAGAAAACATGGTGAACACAGCAACTGCAATGACGATGGTGTTAATCAGTATTATAACCATAATTATTAATTCATTCTTTTTGGGAATACGCATTAGTAATACCTCTTAAGTTAACGGGTTTATTTATAATTCATACTTGATGGAATTATATCATATCGTAGACTGCAAAGAAAGCCGGTTCTTGTGCAAATAGGATCACCGTCAACATTAAGAAATATATATCTTTATCAATCCTTCAAAGTATGCCTGGAATTGAATCAGATGCAAGATAGTTTCCTGCATCTGATTACAGAAATAATTTAATTTAATGAGACCAAATCAATATCAGCCTTTAACACAAGTACAGCATCATTTACTGTAACACCTTCGGTTCCATCCACATTTGCTGATATTAGCTGCTGCTGGTCAAAGATAATCTTGCCTGTAATTGACCGAAGTATTAGCAAGGCATCTATAAAGTTTACTTTTCGGTCTTTATTTACATCTCCAATAAGAATAACAGTATTAAATTTACTGTTCCCTGTTGCTGCAATGCCGGTAACTTCTGAATTGGCAGGTGTAACTTCCACTTTTATGTCCTTTCCAACATATCTTTTAGTTATAACGAAGGTTTTATTTACAGCACCTGGAATTTCTGTAAAGTTCCCTGTGCCATGATCAGCAGCAAGCCACCTGAATTTAGTTCCTGATTCCGGTCTGTTTTTGCCATCTGAATAGGTATAGCTGGCAGTCAATTTTTGACCATTTACACATTCTCCTGTGAAGGTTACATTGTCGGCAACAGGTAGAACCGGTGGCACAACTGTAATTTTTCCGTCATTGCAGCTGATTGAAATATTTTGAGCATTTACATCACAGGCATCAATAGAAGCAATTTTGATTGGAAGATCTATGGGCATTAGTTTTGCTGGTATTCTTGAATTAACTGTAAATGTGACAGTAGCTATGTCCAGCAAATCCTTAGTAATACCCTCTGAATTTAGCCCATTGAAATATATCTCACCTGATAAATTCTTATTTAAAGCATTCAAGGACAGATCAGAATCTAAAACTATGCTTTTAATTGATAATTTACTTGAATCGTATTTCAAGTTTGCCTTAATTCCTGCTACGTTCTTCATATCTTTCATTGTCAATTTTAAAGTAACATCTTCACCCGGATTAGCTGTGACAGAACTTACATATAGGCAAGGTTTTGGTGTGGGTGTTGGTATATCGTTTCCCTGAGTATCCTCCAGTACAATATGCAAGACTGTAAGCGGAGGAACAGAATATGTAAACTTGTTGTCTTTTATGTTTGAAACGGACTGCATCTCTTTTATTTCGGCACTGCTTGAGTCAAAGCCCCATATTCTTCCTGAAGAGTAGTTGCTTGAACTGTTTATGTTGAAGTTAAAGTTCACAGAATCGGTATAATTTTTGTTTAGAACCATAATATGCAGTTTCTTATCATCACTGCCTGTAATGGATGCATAAGCAGAACTGTTCACGGTATCAGAATCGTCACATTTGACTTTCATATCCCCGTATTGTGAACCGTTACCGTCATAATTTGTATAAAGGTTAAAAGCTGATTGTACATAGCTGTAATCGTCATCTGAACGATCTGGCAAATAATAATTTAATGCCCAGAAAGTACTAAGATGAACACCGTATTTGCCAAATATCCCCAAAACATCAGCCTCGGCAATTCCTCCAGTAATATGATTATCCCCTCCGTAGCTGTACTCTGTAAATGCAAGCTTGGTTCCGGGGTTATATTTACCTATGGCTTCCTTGACTCTAGGTATTAATGAAATGCCATCCGGACACTCATCCCCGATCCAACTCTCTTCTCTGTATGTAGGATCCCATAACCCTCTTGGTGCCTGCAGGCGGGCTTTGTTACAATCTATATTGTCGGGATCGAAAGGATCATAGCAAACTCTGGATCCACCACCTGTTGCTTCCGGATACCAGTGCAGGTCAAGCACATCCACCAGCCTTTGACCATTAGTATCGGAGGCTTTTTTCATACTATCCAGATAATAATCGAGGAACCATGGATAATCTCCTTCTATGCTGTCCCAATCAGGTGCCAGTTGAAAACTCCTAAACTCGTCAAATCCGTACATAACACCACCAAATACTTCAGCACCGGGATCAACTGCCTTAATCGCCTTTGCAAGCTCTATATTCTTGTTTACAAGCTCGCTACAAGTAGGCTTTTCAGGATGAATCAAAGGGTGGGTCATTTGCCACAGAGCAGGTTCATTGTCTAATGAATAACCTTTGATCCCTGTTGCAGAAGTAGCTTTGCCGTATTTATTTACCAGGAAATTTACAAACTCATCCATATATACATAATTGTCATTGGTGTCAGGGATAAGCGAAAAGGGAGCTCCCTTGGTAAACTTGACTTCTTTCCATCTGGCTGACGGAGCTGTTTCAATTTTGCGTACAACACCGTTACCATCCGCAGAAACATATCCAGCCCCTTGCAGTGTTATGATTGAGTATGGTACTCCGGAGCCAAGGGATTGGTCATGGAAAGTTGTTGCAACAGCACCTGGTTCGGTCCATCTGCTTTTAGGAACTTTAACTTCCTCCTGCAAAAAAGTATCGCTTGTACTCCTATCGTCGATTCCTGCATTTGAGTAACCATTTTCCCAGTTAAATCCTGTCAGTCTGTTTCCGCCCAGCCTCCTGGATGTGAATTTTGTGTTTGGAAGATCCTGATTTGTTCCGTAAATATAAGGACTTATTGAGTCTCTTTCCTGCATTGTATCAACATTAATCGTAATATCTCCCGCAGTAGCCGCGAACATATTTGTATCATTAAGGAATGCTGTGCTTATAGATGAAGATATGAGCATAAAAAATGCAACTACAAGGTATTTCGCTTTTTTCATAATTTCACCAACCTAACATAAATTATTTTTGTAGACCTATGGTAAGGCCCGTGTTCATTAACCTGTTTCAAGAGTTCACAGTCAATTGCATCTACTTTTCCGTCATAATTGAGATCCCCCCCTAATACATAATTAGATGTAACCTTTTTTACATAGTTCCCATAAACTACCTTGATTATATTCGTTTTTACTGCTAATCCACAATGACAGCTTGTCACAAAAAGTTATAGCACCCAATCACTTTTTTGCCGGGATAAAACTGATAATCTGCCATATGTATATGATTAGCTGAAAAAGCCTGTAGAAATACAAACCTTTGAACTAAAGCCGGAAACTGTAAACATAGCTATATCAATGCTTCTTGAAAATAATTCTATGTTGTAGTATAATCTAGCAATGTATAGGAATATCGAGTAAAATTGTCTGTATATTGAAATAATACTTCTTATGAAAATTTCACTGTACTCAATTCTATATTAAAAGTGATAATCTATTACCTTTGGCGGGGCAAATAATACTTTTAATATAATAAAAAACAATATTAATCTATATCCTGTAAAATATATAAATGATATTATAGTTACATCATTTATTGCAGTATGTTAAGGAGGAGAAGATGAGAATAAAAGTATGTATACTTATTGTTTTAGCAATGCTGTTATCACTTACATCTTTTTCATCATTTGGTTCTACAAGCAGGTTGAAGCTTGTGGTAAATGGAACAGAATTAAGTACAGATGCCAAATTGATTGACGGCAGGGTGTATGCACCTGTTAGGGCTATATCGGAGTCATTAGGGGCAGAAGCGGCATGGGATGGTCCGAAAAGCACAGTTATGGTCACCTCTTTGAAAAACGATGATATAGTACCTGAAGTGCTAAAGGCTGTGAGTCCTTCAGTGGTTGGTATTGTCGGAAGCATTAGGGATTCTGATTACAGTTCAAAGTTTAAAGACTCAATTGCTCATGGGACTGGTGTTGTAATTAAGTCAAACGGAGAGATAGTAACTAATGCCCATGTTGTAAGGGATATGGAGAAAATCGTAGCGGTACTTGCTGACGGCAGTGGGTATGAAGCTGAATTAAAGTGCATAGATGAGGCTTCAGACCTTGCTTTGATAAAAATTAATAAAGCCGGCTTAAAGGCTGCCAAATTTGGAAAGCAAGAGGACATAATAACCGGAAAGACTGTTTTGGCAATAGGGACACCAGTGTCTTTGTCCTTGAGAAACTCCGCCTCTATAGGTATAATCAGCGGGATCAACAGGGGAATCGACAGCGATTATAGATTGATTCAGACAGATGCTGCCATTAACCCTGGGAATAGTGGTGGACCATTGGTCAACCTAAAGGGTGAAGTTTTGGGTATAAACTCAAACAAGTTTGCTGGAGCAGGCATTGAAGGATTGGGGTTCTCCATACCTGTTGGCACTATCGACTATGTGCTTGGTCATTTCTATAAGTATGGGAAAGTTAAAAGGCCTGATTTAGGAGTAGTTTTTGAGGAAGACTGGGCAGCAAAAGTTGGGCTGCCGTCAAATAACGGACTCATTATTTCAAGTGTAGATGATGATACAAATGCCGAAAAGTCAGGCTTGAAGGATGAGGACATATTACTTAGCATTAACAGCGTTAGAGTAAATTCTAATGTTGAATATAATGAAGAAATGAAGAAATATTTACCTGGTAATACAGTGATTCTTAAGGTTAAGAGGAATGATATTGTGTTAAATATCAGTGTTGTTCTGGGTGAAAAATAATAGATAAAAGGAGATGTGATTTTGTGAAGATTAAAAATTTTATTGTTTTGGTTGTAATGTTTGTATTCATAGGGGTTTTTGCTGCTAATTCTTTGGCAGACTCAAGTATGGTAGAGATTTCGTTTAAAGTTGGTGATTCGGTTTTAAATATTAATGGCAATGATGTAAAAGTTCAAACTCCGTATGTAGAGAATGGGGCAACACTTGTACCTGTGGCAGTAATATCACAGGCGTTTGGTGCTGATGTGAAATGGAATGCTTCCGAGCGTAGTGTAAATATAAGCTATGGAGATACAAAAATAAAGCTTGTTATAAATAATAAGACAGCTTATGTAAATGGTACACCTTCTGTTTTATTAAAAGCACCGGCCATCAAAAACAATGTCACTATGGTGCCTTTGACTTTCATATCTGAAAACTTCGGTGCCGATGTTACATATGACAAAAAGACTAAACAAATTAATGTTTCCAAGGTCATTGCAGGGGATAAGAGTATAAAGGATTTTTCCCTTATATTGAAAAAGACTACCAAGTCAAAAATAGGGGACAGCTATTACAAATGGTCAATGAATTTACCTAAAGAATTAAGGATATCCGACAGAAGTTTTGACGGAACATTTACAACCTTTAATTCATTGGATGATTCATATGCAATAACTGTCGGTATATTCGACAAGGAAGACGATACATTGGATACATTAATGGCTAGCGTAAGGGAAGACCTGGGCGAAGATTATACTTTGGTATCCCAGGGCAAAAAGGTTAAGAACGGTCAAGAATACTCAAAAACAGTTTATAAGGGAGATGGAGTAATTGATGTCCGTTATTATATTAAAGGTGATAGGGTATTTAAGATCACTCTTTATATGGAGGAATATGACAAGTATATTGGAAGTTCGGTTTATACAGATATAGTCGATTCATTTGCTACAGATTATGTACAAAATAGTTCTATTGAGGACTTATCCGATATTTCAAAAGAAGGTTTCAGAAAGTATGAAGATAAGAAATTAAAGTTCTCAATGAATGTTTATCCTGAGTGGTTTAAAGCTGACAATGAAAACACACCCAATGTGGTTGAATTTTATAGCAAGCCAGGCAGCATTGAGGATTACTATGATTCTTTGCATATAGATATGTATTCAGCCGAAAGCGGTTTTACAGCGGATGATTGGGCAAAGAAACTTATTAAAGATATGGAAGATGATATTAATCCCGACTTTTACAAGGTTTTAAAGCAGGAAGACGGTGAAATAAATGGAGTAAAGTGCGAAAAGGTCTATTATACACAGAAGGTAGCCGGTATGGACATATACTCCTGCGATGTTTTTATTGTAGGAAAGAAATACAAGTATAATGTATACTATCATATCAAGTCAGAAACATACAATGATAAAAAGAAGCTTTCAGAAATTGAAAATGCATTAAATTCATTTAAGTTTACAGAGCCTGATACAGCTAAGATAGGTGAATTAATGGATCCTAATTATGCTGAGGATAAGGATTCCACTGTTATGAGACAAAGCACCAAAAATAAATGGGCGGTAAATTTGCCTGTTTCCTGGATTGCAGATTCAGAAAGTAATAATGATGAAGAGATACTATACGGCTCAGGTATGAAAGCATTCGGTATGGCTGTAAGGGATGGAGTATCGATGGAAGCCTATATTTCAGACTCCGATGAGGAGATTGCCAAAAGGCTTAAGCTTGGATCTTTAAAGGACTCTAAAAAAGAGGTTTTAAAGGAAAAGGGAACTGATGTATATAAATACGTCTCTACTCAAGTGTATGGAAAAGAGAATATTCATGTAGAAAACTATGTTGTTAGTAAAAATGATCATTTGTATATTATTACGTTATCAATTCCTGAAGCAAATCTTAGCGAAAAGAACAAGAAACTGTTCTCAGATATTTGGCAGTCTATGAAGTTTGAGTAAGGTAATGATTAAAGTCAAATAAAAATATTAATAAAAAAACGTGATTTTCGATTTGAAAATCACGTTTTTTTATGGATTATCCTACTGACCAATAGACCAATAAACATTAGTCCCATCATAAACTTTATACTCTAAAATGCATTATCTTAAACACTAAGACCATTTATCTTGTTTACATAAATGTAGAATATGCACCCACTGGTAAATAATTTAATAAGTAATCCCGGTAACTCCATAAAAATCTGGTGTAACAACTTAAGTTTTTAGAAATTGGATTACACTATTATAATTGATAATTTTAACAAAAGATGGTATAATTTGTTTATAACCAGCGATAAATACCTACAGGAGAACCTTATGGATAAAATAAAAGTTATGCTTGTAGAGGATGATCCTGACTGGATAAAAGTAATGGCAAATTATTTGAATAATGAAGAGGATATTTGCGTTACTGCAACTGCAACCAACAAGAATGAGGCTGTAATTTTAGCTTCAAACTTAAAGGTGGACATAATACTTATGGATATAAACCTGGACGGTAATAAGTATGACGGAATTTATGCTGCCGCAGAAATAAATATGGTCAATGAAGCTAAAATCATTATGTTAACTTCATTGCATGAGAAAGACATTATCATTGATTCTTTTACTGCAGGAGCAATTAATTATATTTCTAAGAGGGATTTTACACAAATACCTAATACCATTAGATCATCTTTGAGGCAATTTAACCCTATGGAAGTACTTCTTAATGAGTATGGAAGGCTAAAAGAAGAAGAGCAATTAAATTCGCTTTCCATATCTGAAAAGGAAGTATTCAAACTTTTAGCAAAGGGCTACACCAATTCCCAGATAGAAAAAGAATTGTATAAATCTAGAAGTACTTTGAAGAATCAAATCAATAAAATATATAAAAAAATCGGTGTCTTTTATGTGGTTGATTTTACTGAGCTAAATGAATATAATTATTGGTGTAATAATGAAGCATATGCAAGTTAAAAAGATATTACAGGAAGTGTGAATAAATTGGAAAAAATAAAAACAAATGCAATGAGAATTCTTGATAAAGCAAAAGTAAAATACAATACATACGCTTATGACCATAGTGACGGTTTGATTGATGGGGTTTCTGTGGCAAGCAAAATGGGACAGCCGGTAGAAAGGGTATATAAGACTCTTGTAACTCAGGGGACAAGCAGAGATTATTTTGTTTTTGTTATTCCGGTTGCGGAAGAGCTGGATTTGAAAGCAGCTGCACGGGCAGTTGGACAAAAAGCTGTTGAGATGATTAAGGTAGCGGATATTAATAAGGTTACCGGATATATTCGTGGAGGGTGCTCACCCATAGGAATGAAAAAAGAATATAAAACTGTTATTGATAGCTCATGTGAGACTTTAGATACTATCATTGTGAGTGCAGGGAAGATAGGTCACCAGATTGAGCTAGCTCCTTCCGACCTTATTAAGTTAGCAAATTGCACGACTGAAAGAATAGCTATACAAAGAAATGAATAAAAATAAGCGGCTTTTAGCCGCTTGCTTTTATGTAAATTTTTTAGGTATTCATCTGCATAAAAGAGTTTGTGTTACTATATCGGAAAATATCTCCATACCATCTGTTTTTACTATTCGGATTACATCCTTATACTGTGAACATTGGGGCAGTATTGTTTCAAGGATGTTTTCTTTTTCAAGAATACGGTTAGGGTAATATATAACATCATTCTGACCATCGAAAATTGCCACATAAAAAATTCCTGTTTCCACAATATCCTGGAAAAAGTGGCTGCCATAAGACAGTTCAGGCATAAAACCTGTTTCACTAGATGCTACTTCACAAATTACTGACATGTTACAAAGCTCAGTAAAATGCACGGGTACACCTAAAGATGGGGTTGTAGTTCCCCATCTTCCAGGACCCATTAGCATGGCATTTTTTCCCTTTAGGGCAGAATTTATTATACCGATCTGCCTGGCGACAGAGTATTTGCCGCTATCATTAAGCCCTAAATATGATTGTGCATCTACAAAAACTACAAAATCTACAGGCAGCCGAATGTTTCCACCAATAAAAGGCCCTTTTGTATAAAAGAAGCAGTCTTTTTCATTATTTAATTTAGGTAACTCAACAGGTTTACCCAGTCCTCTTGTCTGCAAAGGGCGGCATTGAAGGAGGTTAATTTTGAAGCTGCTATCCTTTTTGAAATTTGCCGTAAACTCAATGTCCACAGGATAATTGTAGACCTTGGAAAGTATAGCCAATATATCTTTCATAAGTGCTGGGAATTTTGTATTCCCAAGCAATCTCTTAAAGTCCATAATATAAGGGGCTTTAATATTGTCCATTCCAAGTTCACGTATACGGGCTAAAGCTTGATTATCCAGGGTGGCAAACAGCTCTTTATCTGCTTTTATATCATCCGATATTACTTCGTCAACGTTTTTAGTAATCAATTCATTTTTCTCCAAAGACAGAACATCAACAAAATGCTGGGAGAATTTTTTTTGGTCCTTATAATTCATGGGGGAATACGCAATGGATTATCAAGACAAACAATTCTGGCATAATCACCGACAGTCCTGTCTACCGCCCTTGTTCCAAGACCGAATACCATGCGAAGCATACCCGCATCCATATCTATATTTTTGTCCCATACGTACAGATTTGAGGAATTTCCCACACCTGCAATATGAGGATAAAAATCTTCATTATAATTGTCTCCTGAAACACGCTGAACTAAAATTGCCATTTGTTCGTCTTTCTCCGCAAGTCCTCTGTTTAATCGGTACTTCAATGCATCTTCGTTCATAGTGCTTGCATATACTATGCGAACAGCCTGTGCAAAAGCATTATAGCGTTCTTCAGGAGTGCCTTGATTAACACAAAATACGCTTTCATACTTTCCGGCAAAAGCATTGCCAAAATTATCCTCAAGGAGCGAGCTTGAGCGTACAATAATAGGTGATTGTCCAAAGTATTCCAGTAATTCTATAAATTTTTCCTGTATATTCTCGGGAAAACGTCCGTTAAGAATTTTCTCCTGCAACTCTTTTGCATATTTAAAGTACCCTTCTTGAGTTTTTTGTTTTATGCGAAGCTCCCAACAGCCGTTTTGTACAATGTATGTGTAAAAAATGTCAGAACCTAGATAGTACGAATCATGAGGCTCCATATAAAGCTCAATGCGTTCGCCTTCTTCCTTTTCAAGAATCTTTCTGGCTATGAGCATACCTACACTTTTTCCGCCGATAAAGCCTGTTCCCACTTCCCTTGATGCAATCCTTAGAATGTCCTTTAGAGTAAAATACCGATTACATAAATTGAACATTCTTGTATCATTTCCAATAATCATGGACATCAGGAGTCTTTTGGCTTTTTCCTGTTCCTCGTGAGGGCTTGTAAGCAAATTTGCTGCTTTATTTAAAACAACATCCCAGTTATCAATTATTTCGCCCCTCCGGTTAATGCTGGAAAACAACTCGGTAGACTCAGAACTGCCTGTTATACATATAGCTTCCTGGCCATCTATAAGATGAGGGAAAAACATGGTTGAAGAGTATCGCTTCCAAACTTTTAGAGGGTGGATATAGCACTTATCATTTACTTTATACAAATCCAGCAAAAGCTGGGTAGTATCACGAATACCAGCAATTGTACTATAAGTGTGGACATTTCTTTTGATCGCAAAGTAAGCTATTGTATCCAATTCATACAAGTAGGGACAGGTTACTTTGAAGAAGTTTCCAAGCATGAGATCTGAGTACCAATATTCCAATAAATCTGTTAAACAGTCAAAAACATAGAAGGTTTTCCTTCCTTCTTTTTCAACTAGATTGTGTACTGCCGCAGCAAAGCTTTCAAAACCGTTCTTAGCTTCAACAGTATAGATTTTGATATCAGGGCTTTCCGAGACAATAGGTTCATGCCTTCCGAAACGAACATAAACCAAATTTCTTTTGTCCAGTTTTGCCTGAGTTACATAAGGCTCAACCATTTTTCTGTAGTCCTCTACAGAATCAACCTGCCATACAACATTATCACCAAGTCTAAGTTTGTCAATCATCTGATCAAAGCCTAAAAGTCCTGTACTAACCTTATCACGAATTTCCATATCAAGCCTCCGTTTTTTATTGAAAAAGGTGAAACAATGACATTGAGATGTGCTACCTAAAAGTGTTAAGCCTTCAATTTCTATTATAGTATATATGTAAGCCTAATGTCTATTCAGAACAAAATCCATATGAAAGAATAAATAATATTATACAATAAAAATGAAAATTTAAATTATTTAATGTATAATTAATTTGGACGAGAGATTATTTCTCTGTAAAATAAAGGATTTGGGGGTGAAGGTTGAAATTAGTTTGATTTAGACTGGTTTTTAATTACTGTATCTATTAATAAAAAGGGGGTATTAACGTGTATAAAAAGAGTTTGTTTTTATTTGTTTTGATTGTTATGATTTTGGGGATGTTTGGAATTCAAAATGCTTATGGCGAAAATACCATAAGTCATATCAACTCTTCTTCAAGTAGTTTGCAGGTAACTATCGGTAGAGTAAGCGGAAAAGCAGGACAAGAAATGGTAGTGCCGATAACCTTTTATAATGTACCCAAATCAGGGATAAATAACTGTAATTTTACACTTGAATATGACACAAATGCTCTTGAATTTAAATCAATGGAGGCAGGTCCAATTGTTTCTCTGCCTATAGCTAACTTTGCTTACCACAGACGTGATAATATAATAAATACTGTATTTAGTGATGAAAGCCTGGGCTCATTGCAAATAGTTTCAGACGGTGCATTTGCCTATATTAAGTTTATGATTAAAAAAGATATTCCAGGCGGAATTTATGACATTAAGCTGTCCGGCATAGCCACCTTTAGCTGTTTGAACGGTATGAAACTTAAATCCATACCTACTGTATTTACAGACGGATATATAATAGCACAAAAAGCAGATATATCGATACCCGACCGTAAATACAGCGTGAATATTGAATTGGGTAAAGTTAATGGGGAAGCCGGAAGTGAAATTACAGTACCTGTAAAATTCAATAATCTACCGCCAATGGGAATAAACAATTGCGACTTCATTATAGGATATGATACTGAAGGATTGGAATTTAAGTCAGTTCAACCTGGTGATATAGTTACATATCCATTAGGCTGCTTTAACTACAATAAGTCGCAAGATGGAAGTATAAACTTCTTGTATAATGATGAAACCCAGGGAGCTATGCCCATTGTAAAAAACGGAGTTTTTGCTGAAATTACATTTAAAATTATCGATAATGCTAAAACTGGTATATATGGAGTTAGTAAGATTAGTGTAGGACTTTTCTCAGGATTTGTTAATGAGAAATTACGTGCCATAACTCCTATATTCAGTGAAGGTTATGTCAATATCGAAGAAGCAGTTACAAGCACACCAACCAACACGCCAACTAGTACACCGACAATTACACCAACAAGTACATCAACCAACACGCCGACAAGCACACCTACAGTTACTCCAACACCTACAAATACGCCTGCCGTCACTCCTTCAAATACGCAATATGATTTGAATATTAAAATAGGAAAGGTTGCTGGAGCTGCAGGAAGAGAAGTAGTAGTGCCAATAACTTTTGACAAAATACCATCCATCGGAATTAATAATTGTGACTTTATATTGGATTATGACAGCACTGCATTGGAATTAAAAAGGATAGAAGCAGGAGATATCGTTCCGGATTCTTCAAGAAATTTTTCTTATAACAAACCTTTTGATGGACAAATATATATGTTATTTGTTGATCAATCCCAATCAAATATGCCGATAAAAAGAAACGGTGTGTTTGCAAAAGTAATTTTCAAGGTAAAAGACAATGCACCAAGCGGTACATACTATGTAAACAAGCAGCATGTAGGTTCCTTTTCAGGCTCACTTGGCAGTAAATTGGCACCTATAAATGCAAAATTTAGTAATGGGTATGTAAAGATAAGAAAATAACAAAAATCGCCATATAAAAATATAAAAAGCCTCCCATGAATTGTTTGAAATCCATGGGAGGCTTTTAAAATAGCGGGTGAATTATTCCTTTATAAAGGTTATTACTGAGGCAAAAGGCTGGCTACAAGAGAAACCTTCGGGTATTAATTCTCTGTTCATCATAATATCGAATCCATCGATAGGAGTGGATGAAAGCACCTTTATTGAGAAATTGTTTTTAGTCTTTGCCAGTTCATTGGCCAATGCAAAAGCATCGTTTATTGAATTGGCAGTCAGTTTATTTATAGTAAAATAGTCTTGAGAATTATCATCTGTCATAAACTTTTCTACATTTTCATCAAGTTCGAAATCATTTTCGATTACGAATTGAGGGCGGATTGAAGAATCTGATGCATTATATACCGGATATTCACGATTATCATTGTTGGTAGCATCCACATTATACCATTTTTCGTTGATCTTGAATTTGTTCCAGGCATGTCCTACACCATTCATTGTTCCTGTTACTGTAATTGCATCTATACCTGCTTCCCTGCATAAGAGTGTAAATGAAGCTGCATAACTTGCACATACTCCCACTTTTTTAACAAGTATGCCGTAAGCATTGAAGGAGTCCTTAAAAATGTCGTCAACCTTTTTGTAATCATTTTTCTCACCATTCTTTAATGCTTCCCAGTCATATTCTGCTGATTTAGTTATATAATCATGAATTGCCTTTTCCTTTTCAGCTAAAGACATTCCAGGTGTTATAATTTGAGAAATAACCTTCTTGGCTTCAGCTTTAACTGCGCTTATTTTTGACTGAATATCATTGTCGGGTGTATAAGTAACACTTAGTTTTTTATTATAGTAATCAAAACTAAACCCTTTCGCATCCATAACCAAAGGCTCTTGTGTGAATATTTTGAAGACCAGGTCTTTTAGATAGCTCCAGTCCATGGCTTCATCGTATGCACTTACATCAATGTCTTTATTCTGTTTTATCATGTTTTCGGTCAGGTAGCTGTACAAATCATTTTTAGCAGGCTTAATTTTTTCAGCTGTATCCTCTTTTTTTGGATCGGGTTTTTCTTCTTTTATTTTGGATTCATTTGTGCTTTGAGGAACCGGTGGATCTATAACGCCGTTATTGGATGTTATTTTGTCCTGTGATTTTTGAAGCTCTGCAAGTAAAGCATCCTCTTTATCTTCGCACATAACTTCTGTTGTTCCGGTGAAAGGAGTATTGAGTATCTTATATGGAAGAGTATATCCGCTAAGATAACCTCTTGTAAATTTTACTGCGTTTTTGAAGTCAAATTTGACTTTATATGGCAGCACTGGTGCATCGTAGCCTGCAAGTGTTGATAAATCCACCGTTGACGGAAGGTCTTTAAATGATTTATAGGATAATTCAATTCTGTTATCGCCATCCTTGTAGGACATGGATTGAGGTATTAGCTGGTCATAGTCTTTAGAGTCAATAACGTTACTTAATCTCGACTCTTTACCGTCTTTTACAGCCACTACTGCATACCGGTCATTAAAATCAAAATTTATGGTTTCTTTATGTTCCGGTGGGGTAAAGCTGCTGTATTGAGTGTCTTTTGTGGTTGTGATAACCTCATCCAATACATCATCATATCCTGAATAGACTTTATACTCGTCAGCACCTTCAACTTTGCTCCATTTAAGAGTTGCCAAACCTTCTGATGAAAGATTAAACTGAAGGGTCGGAATGTCAACAGGTGTTGCCAACGTAAACATCATACGTCTGTACTTGTCTAGCTTGGTGAATTTATTGGCTTCTATATCGGCTTTGAAAACAATATAAAAGTTTGTTCCTTCACCCCATGTATATTTATCATTGTAGCTTTTCTTAAGGGTTGGACTCACAGGAGGTGAAATTACCAGTGATGCGGTCTTATAATCCTTTGACGGTTCAAGATCTATGGAGGCAAAAACCTTATTAAGGCATGCAGGATCAGAGTAAACCTCTGCATAGTCATCTCCTATGCGGCCGTCTTTGTAATCATAATATTTAATAGGAAAAATAAATTTCCTATCAGGTGCTACTCCAAGTTTGGGTTTTAATATTTCGAATCTTGCACCATAGTCTCTTTGGCCTGAAGAATCTTCTGTACCTATGTACTTGGAGTTTATTGTAATTGTAGAAGTGGTGCTGTTCCAATTGATAGTAGCACCTAATGTTTCTACAACATAGCGTAAAGGTATAAATGTTCTGTTATCTTTAATAATGGGTTTTGTATCCATATATGTATATGTAGGTTTTTCAACACCTTCGGTACGAGTTGTAAGCATTTCATCACCGATTGTTAGTTGTATGGTAAGTTTGTTTTTTGAAATTAAGACCAATTGTTTGCTGTATTTTTCTTCAAAATTAACAGTAGCATTTAGCTTTTCGGCTACAAACCTCACTGGTACCATGGTTCTGCCTGCAGAATCAATGAACGGCTGGGCATCAAATTGGATAAGACTTCCGTCAACAATAACGGATATTCCTTTAGAAGCCATTGATATGTTTGGTACGAATGAAAATAAGAAAGTGAAAATCAATAAAATGTTAAGTGTTTTTTTAAGCTTCATAAATCTAATTATTCCTCCTTTTGATATATCTTGATATATCATTTTTAAATTAATCTTTATATTTTAACATTTTTGAGAAATATGAGTCAAACAGTTATCCTAATCAATTCCAATGAATTTTTTAAGGATTGATGAGTAATAATTCTAATTGGAAATATTAAGGAGAGTTGGAAATAAGGGATGTTGACGATATTACCATATTATTATATAATATAATCGTATGAAGTATGTACAACATTTCTTATTAGACGATTTCTTGGATTCAATATGATTATCTTTTTTTTACACTTTGATTTAATTCTTATGATTTTATTTCGATTTAATTCTTATGATTTTATTTCAATTCCTATTCAACACATAATTCTAAATAGATTTATCACTTTTATCTATATGAAAAGTGTTAATATTATAGCCTTTCAATGAGGTACTAACAAATAATTAATTTTTCAATTAAATTTAAGGGGTTTATTTACAAATAAATAACGTTAGGGGTGAATTATAATGAGAAAAAACAGGAAGTCTGTTTCTTGTGTCCTTATTTTATGTTTATTTATTATTGTCAATATTCCTATGTTCTCTTTTGCTGCAGATAATAAAAGTATAAGTGTGTATTTAAATGACACAAAACTTCAATTTGATGTAGAACCATACATAAAAAATGGACGGACAATGGTACCGTTCAGGAAGATTTTTGAGTCGCTGGGTGTTTCTATGAGCTGGAATGCAGCCAATAAAACAATATCAGCCAACGCAAGCAGTACAAATATATTTATTCAAATAAGCAATAAACAAGCAGTTGTAAACGGATTGAAGACTGAGCTTGATGTGGCTGCCGAAATTAAGACCGGAAGAACTTTTGTGCCTTTAAGGTTTGTCAGTGAAAATACAGGTGCAGAAGTCAAATGGGATGGAAAGGCCAAAACAGTTCATATAACGTACATGTTAGGAAAACACAAGCTTGGAGATGTTTCTCGTTACAAGGATTTAGAGCTCTCCATAAATAGTGTTGATACCAGCCAGGATGGAAAAATGGTTACAATAGTTGGAAAAACCAATTTACCGGAAAAACTTTTAATTATAGAAGCATTTGACGATTCAGGCAGGCATGAAACAGGCTTTATTACCATAACAGGCCAGGATGGAGATATGTATAGATTTGAGAGTAATTTATATCTCACTAATTTGTTCAGACCAAAGACTATAGTTATACAAACTGTTAATGAGTCTGATAAACAAGTAAAAATTTCTGAATATACTCTGAATTAAAAGTAATAAAAGTAAAAAGTTTTTTTGTTAGTTAAATTAAAATCACTATTAATCTTGCATTTAGCGGAGCAAAATAACGAATGCTTTAGCGGTATTTTGCGATAGATAAATGTAAAAGGTTAATTGATTTTAATTTAGGTTAAGGAGGGTTATTAATGAGAAGTAATGTATTGGGAATTGAATTTCAAAGGAGACTTTCAATTGTAATGGCAATAGTATTGTCCTTTAGTGTTTTTTTTATAGAAAACCCTAGAGTATATGCAGCAGATAGCATAAAAATTGAGTTTTACAACGGTGGAACAACCGACACTACAAATATTGTATATACAAGATTTAAAATCACTAATACAGGGACGACAACTATTAATGCATCAAGTATTAAGTTCAGGTATTATTTTACTGATGATGGTGTGTCTCCAATAACTACAACAACTGAGTATGCAAGCAATGCAGGAACAGCAATAACCAATAATGTAACTTATGTCATTAACACAATAAGTGCAACAAATGCAAACAGTTATTTGGAATTTGGCTTTAACAGTTCAGTAGGAACAATTGCTCCCGGTACTGCTGTAACAGTTAATTCGAGATTCAATCATTCAAGCTATAGTAAAAATTTTACTCAAAGCAATGACTATTCTTTTTGTTCTACTAATTCAAACTATGCAACATGGGACAAGGTTACAGCATACATAAATGGTGTATTGGCAAGTGGGGTAGAACCTATTTCAGTAACCCCGACCAAGACGTCTACACCAACCCTGTCACCGACCCCATCACCAACACAAACTTCAACTCCAACCAGGACTTCCACACCCGGGGTTTCCTCTGCTCCTACATCTACTGCAGCACCTGTATCAGGAGGCTCAATAACAAAAATTGAAGCTGAAAATGGTGTTTTATCAGGGGCTTTAGTACAAAACGGCAGTGCAGGATATTCCGGAACAGGTTTTTTAAGCGGATTTTATAATGATGGTGTAGGTGTTACATTTAATGTTAGTGTTTCGGCAGCCGGAACATATAATTTATCCTTAAGGTATGCAAATGGAATGGGAAGCCAGCAGCAATTAAGCTTGTATGTAAACGGATCACATTTTAAAGACTGTGTTTTTCCTTATACATCTGGCTGGGATTCATGGACTGAAAAGGCGGATACTATAACTTTAAATGCAGGCAGTAATACAATAATGTTAAAACGTGATTCAGGGGATGGTGCGTTATATCTTGACTATATAACAATATCCCAGTCAGGTCAGTCAGGTCAGACATCACAACTCCAAAATCTTTTATCAAACGGTGATTTCAGCATGGGTACTAATTTGTGGTCACAATATGCTCATTCAGGTGCTGTTGCAACAGGAACAGTTCAAAACGGTGAATATAAAATGGCAATTACCAATACAGGTACATCATCTTGGCATGTCGGGGTCGGTCAGACAAATTTTTCCCTTGTAAGCGGAAAAACCTATAAGGTTTCTTTTGATGCAAGATCCACAATAAATAGAACAATTATTGCTTCAATTCATAATAGCTCATCATATGTAAATTATTTGTATCAGGCTGCATCTCTTACAAATGCAATGACAAACTACAGCTATTATTTCGTAATGAATACATCGGACACATCCTCCCGTATAGCATTTGATATGGGGTCCTCCAGTACTATTCCAAACCATGACATCTATATTGATAATGTTATAATACAGGAGGTTGCCGATTCTGTAGTGATTGCAACGCCTCAGCCTACACCTACATCGGCTATAATAAATCTTATTAAGAATGGAAGTTTTATAGACAATACAGCCAATTGGAATTATCAGGGTTCTTGCTACGGTCAGGTTATTAACGGTGAATACAAACTATCCATATACTATTTAGGCAGTAAATCATCAGATAATCAATTCTATCAAAAGCCCTTTTCACTTTCAGCAGGAAAGACATACAAGTTATCTTTAGATGCAAGAGCTGCTTCATCCACAAAAATAAGAGTATTTATATGTAATGGTACAAGCTATACTGACTACATATCGGTTAATCAAGATATAAGCACAAATATGGCAAATTACAGCTATACTTTTACAATGGCACAATCGGACAGTAACAGTATGTTTGGAATGGATCTGGGAAAGATTGATGGAGCTACCACTACTGATGTTTATTTCGACAACATTATATTACAGGAAATTTCATCTCCATCAAATACCCCAAATGCAACAAGTGCAGTAACAACAACCCCTACAAAAACCCCTACACCAACTTCTACAGCTACCCCTGTTCCAGCTGATCAATTAAATCTGGCACTGGGTAAAAATGTTTTTGTATCATCAGAGGAAAATGGTTATGGAAATGTAAAGCAAAATGCTGTTGATGGAAATTATAATACAAGATGGGCAAGCGGATGGTCCGATAACCAATGGATATATGTTGATCTTGGCTCAACTAAGGCTTTCAATAGAGTCAAACTTATGTGGGAAGTAAGCTATGGAAAGGCCTATAAAATACAGGTATCAAATGATGCTAACAGTTGGACTGATGTTTATACAACAGATTCGGGCGATGGAAGCCTTGATGATATTTTCTTTTCTTCTGTAAATGCAAGATATGTAAGAATGTATGGTATAACAAGGGCAATAGAGTATAGTTTCTCATTATGGGAATTTGAGGTGTATAATGTAAGTGTGACTCCAACACCTACTAGGACTGCAACTCCTACTGCTACACGTACCCCGATGCCAACAGGTTCTGTACAAACGCCAACCCCGGCTGCTGAAAGGATAAATATTGCTATAGGAAAAACTGTATCAGCAGATACAAATGGATCGATTTCACAAAATGCTTCCCAAGGGAATGATGACAATGGTGGAACACGCTGGTGTGCCGGTGACAGTGGTTTGAACCACTGGTGGAAGGTTGATCTGGGAGGCATATATCAGATAACAGGAACTCAAGTTGTTTGGGAGTTTGGAGGAAGAGTATACAAATATAAAATAGAAATTTCAAATAATGATTCCACTTGGAATACAGTAGTGGACAAGAGCGGAAATCAAAGTACACTACAAGTTCAAAGCGATAATTTTAATGCAACGGGAAGATATGTAAGGCTTACTGTTACAGGGCTTGAAAACGGTGCACTTGCAAGCTTCTGGGAGTTTAAGGTTTTTACTGATTCTGCATATTTACCGGCACCACCTCCAACCCCAACTCCGGATGGAGGAATAATTAAAAATGGAAAATTCGATGATGGAACTTCGCAATGGCAGTTTTCTGTAAACAATTCAGCCGGTGCTAATGCATATAATGTGGTTACTCAAGTTTTATCAAACAACGTCTCCAAGACATCTATCGCAAATTTTGGTACGGATGTCTGGAATATAAAATTGGCACAAGGTAATTTTACTTTGGAAAAACTGAAAAAATACAGGCTTTCATTTGATGCATCCTCCACTATTTCAAGAGATATAAAAGTTGAAATTGCAAGCGGTTCTACGTCAGTAAAATATCTTGATGCCACAACAAATGTCAATTCAACTTCGAGAAAATATACCTATGAATTCAATATGTTCAGTAATACAGATTCGACATGTAAATTAACATTTAATATGGGACAGTCAATTACTAATCCAGTTTCAGCGGCACATGATGTTATAGTTGATAATGTCAGTATTATTCTTATGGGAGATGCTCCAACACCTACACCTGGGCCAACGCCTGTTTCCGGCGATTTAAATGTCCGCTTCTCGCCTTTAAGAAGTGCTGTGTCGGACAAATTGGATTTTGGAGAGAAAAGCGACATAGAGCTTACACAGGGTGGGGAGATATCTATAGAGGGGACTATGTTAGGTAAAAAAGAGGTCGCACTGGTTCTTGATAATTCAGGAGCTTTCAACTCATATATGACCGATCCACTTTCACCATTTGATTTCGGAATTTTTGCAAATAAAAATCTTTCAATACAGGGAAATAGTGCGGTTATAACCGGAAGCACCTATTCACAGAAATTCAGCAGTACAGGTATGAGTCTTACAATATCTCAAAACTGTACAGCACAAGACTTCTTTGTAACAACACCTAATCTTAATGTGAATAAGTTCCAGAATGTATCGAAACCGGTAGATATGCCTTATTTACATCCGCAGCTTATCAATGAGGCAATTTTAGCACACCAGGTTTACAGTCCTTACAGTCTTCCTTCCGGAATTGATGTTCCTATGTTAGGTCAAACAGGAATTAACATAAGATATGAGCCGTGGCACAGCCGATTTGTAATAACAGGAAATGGTACTTTTAAAATAAACAAGTCAATGTACTTTAAAGGAAATCTTCTCATATCTTTGCCTAGGATAGATAACACAGGAAATGCATTTTTAGTTGCAGATGGAGATATTACGCTTCAGGGTAATTCACTGTCTCCAAGCGGTCCTAATGACAAGGTATATGTATATTCTATAGGCGGTAATATTGAGTTTCAAACCTCTAATTCTACAATTAATGGAATAGCATATGCACCAGGCAGCCCTGAAAGGCCGGGTGCGTCAGGCAATATAAGGTTTATAGGTAATGCAAATAATGTGAAAGGAAGTATTGTAGGGCAGAACATTAACCTAATGGGAGGAGGACTTACCATAGATTCTTCCCTTAGTTCCTTGCGTGATGTGGAAGAGAAATATATACAAAATTCAACATATTTGAATATGATAAAATATGTAGCTAAAGAATTTATAGATAAATTAGCAGGTACAGATACCAAACTTGGAATTATCAAGTATTCCGAATCGGCGAATAGCAGTAATATGATTTATTATGACTTGTCTATAGCATCAAAAGTTCAGGAAGCAAAGGCTCAAATAGATGCTATGATGCCTGAGGGTTCAGGGGCCAGCAATATGGGCGACGGCATAAGACGGGCCAATGAATTGTTAAAGGATCCTATTAAGTCAAGTGATTTAGCTACCAAATACATGGTTGTTCTATCGGGCTCTGCACCAAATAAATGGACAAAAACCACAGCGCCAGGGACTACAATGAAAACTGATGGCGGTGCTGCCCATCATTATGGTGGCGATGGTGCAGGAGACAGCGATGGAAGTGGATTGGAATATGCAAAAACAGTAGGTGCAGTTGCCAACAGTTTAGGAATAGAAACTTTGTTTATAGATTTTTCTTCATTGAATATTGACACCAAAATGGAACAAATATCTGTTTCAAGCGGCTCCAAGGAAGTTCCATCTACAGGTAAACATTTTTACAAAGCAAAAAATTATACCGAGTTAACTTCCATTTTTGATTATCTATATGAATACACAAATTATGAGATTTTGCTTAATAATGTATTGTATGAAGAAATATTCCCAAAAGGAATAAGGATCATAGAGGGACCTTCCAATATGACATTTTCAAAAGTTGTGATCGATGGTAGCACAAGAGATAGAGCAACGGGTGTGCTAAACAATGTAAAGCTAAAGTATGATGGAAGCAAATATATTTTAAATGGTGATAATTTTAAATTCAAGCTGCGTTTCATAAAACCTGGAGATGTTACCTTTAAAGGTGCAGATTCCAGCATTACATATACCATTGAATATATTGACTCAAAAGGTGTTAAGCGAACAGTACCCATTAAAGGTATATTTAATGATATTACCGTGAATGTAGGCTGGGTTGTAGATATTACATAAGCCTTGATTAGGAATGATTTAAGGAATATATAAGCCATGGATGATGGCAGTCAGGTTGGAAATCTATTCAATCGGGCTGCCATTTTGTTTGTTCTTTTCCAGAAACCCATTATTTGATATAATGGGTAATGATTTATCAATTATTGTAAAGGATTATCAAATGGAAGACATTATTTATAATATAATTGAAAAACAGACCAAAAAGGTTATTGATATATGTGAAATACTAAATGATGCTGAAAAACGATATGGTTCTGAGGTGTTTGATTTAAAGGGCGGCTATGGCTTTTTTTCTTCAGTTATCAAAAAATTTTGTGATATAGGTATTATTACTCCTGTAAAATCATCGGGAAGTAATGGTCGCAATCCTTCTCTGCACAATAAATATAAAATTCTGTCCGGCAAAGAAGTATCTTTTAGCAATGAACTAATGCATGAGCTGCAATCCTTGCACCCCAAGCTTGATAAGGGTACTATTACAGAAATCCCAAATGCTATAAGGAGGATAGATGTTATATATTGATGTTGTCAAATTACATGATTGGAAATTCAGCCACTGAGTCTCTAAAATATAGATGCACTATGAATGAAAGATCCTTTGAGATATTTAATAACGAAAAGTTTTTAGGGGCAGAAGGGAAAGTGATTTTAAAAAGGCTTGGTTTGTCACTGCAGGAACTTAATTGTTACAAGACTTTGGAAGCCTTTTTTTATATACGTTTTGGAATTGAAGAGAGTCTGAATATTTTAATAATTGAGAATAAGGATACATTCTACTCAGTGCTTAAGTATCTTGAAAGGAATCAAGATAAGAGAATTGGCGGAGTTAAAATCAATATGCTTATCTATGGCGAAGGAAAGAAGATAGTGAACAGCTTCAGCTTTATAAACGAAGTGGCCATGGGGACGCCCATTGAAAAAGTATATTATTTTGGTGATCTAGACTTTGAGGGTGTTGGAATATTTAATTCACTGGCATCAAAATTCGGGAAACACCTTGTTGTTCCCCATGTTGCACTGTATAAGGAATTGCTTTTGGTATCAAAGGAACCGCCCCAATTAAGAACCAGACAGAATGAGCTTTACATGGAGCTCTTTTTGATGTACTTTGACAGTGAGAGTAAGGATAGAATTGAAAAGATATTATACTCAGGAAAATATATTCCCCAGGAGGCGTTAATATTTGGAAGATATAAGGGGTTATGAAGGTGCTGCAGGTGACTGTCTTAAAGGCTTCAGGCAAAGGATGGAGAGCCTGGCACCATTTATACATTTGTCCCGGAAATTGTCGGGTTTCCAGAAGTACAACCATATTGACATGGTTTCGGTAGGCTTTTCGGTGCTGCTGTTTATTCTGGAGAACATGCTTATAGGCCGTGAAGAGTGCAGTATTGAAGATATAGCAAGTTTTTTGCAAAACGTCATAAAACGCTGTTATGATTTGAATCTTACACAGGAAGAATCAAAAGAAATGGCTTTTTATATAAGGGATTCCATATCAGGAAGCGGTGGTGAGACAGTTGAGTTTAACTACATGAACCTTGAGAATGGAACGGGAGAGTCAATTCCCGTTAAGCTTATAGATACTTCATATTATGAAATTAAAAAATCCGCAAGGTATAAGCTTACAGATCAGGGAATGGAAATGCTCTTTAAAACAAGGGAAATATTCTCGGAATTCAGGATAAACGTAACGCAGATGTATCTTAAACAGCAAATAGAAAAGGGAATTTTTTCAGGAGCACTCCAGACTGTTAATGAGTTAAATTTACAGGTTAGGCAGCTGCGGGAAAAACTTGAAAACCTCCTCCTTAACATACGTCAGAATGTTCTTGGTATTGATTTTGAAGAGCTTAAGTTATTGTTTATGAAGATAAAGGAGCAATTTGAGTCCGAGAGACGTGAATTCCATAATATAAGAAGAATACTTAAAGAACAAAGACAGGCAATTGAAAAGATAAACTATAATGATATTGAGGAAAAGGAGCTAAAAAGTCTCGAACAAATAAAGATTCTTAGTGAAAGACTTGGTGTTACAACATCTGAGCATGACAGGCTTTTTAAGGAGAAGCTTGATATTGTAGGAGAGTATTTAAAGACTATTGAACTCAAGCTTAGGCAGGGTGTGAGCGAGTATATAGATTTTGAAAAGAGCATATTTGATGTGCTTATGATGAAAAATCATAATTTAGATCCGCTGGCAAGCATTCTTTCTCCTATTTTTACAAATACATCCCGGAACAAGGTCTTTAATGTATTCAAAGCCCTTGATCCACAAAGGATCAAAAGTGATATGGAGGAAGTGAAGGAGAATATTGATATTGATGTTTTGGTTGAAGAAAGGGAAAAGGCGGAACGACAAGAAAGAGAGAAAAGGGATAAGAAAGTTATGTCATACCTGGAAGCTATTCTAATGGAAGCATATAGCCAGGGTGAATCCAAGCTAAGCTCAGCATTAAAGAGGTTGGATGATGAGTTGTACAGGTCGGCATCCTTCGATTTTGATTTCTATAGTCTGATAGTGATACTTCATCAGAATAAGGAAATAGATTTTGATGAGCTTCAAGAGATTCTTACAAAAATGGTAAGAGATACTTCTGCATATAACATAAACATTTACTACCTTTTTGATAAATTATTTAAGAAAAGACCTGAATCAAAAGAACTAAAACGCTTTTTGCTGTTGTCTTCAACTAAAAAGATATATTTTGAGAATGGAAATGAGATAACTGATTTTGTAATTAAGGGGGTTAAATAGTGGAGAGTTTATCACCGGATTCGGTAAGAAAGGCTTTCAGCTTGTATATGAATCTTATTGAAAAGTCAAAGATAACAAAAAAAGATGATCCGGAGGGATTTTTAGCCTTTGAAGATCCTGAAATTTCATTCATCACAAGAATTTTTGAGGAAGAAGCCGGAATAATGATTTTAAGGTCGGGAGATACCCTTTATTTTACTCCAAGGACAGACAATAAATTTTTAGGTTTTACCAATGAAGAGTTAAGGGATAAGATGGGATTTTCCAATAATTCCGAGCTTTATATCAGTTACCTTATAATACTATCTATTATAATTAAGTTTTATAATGGAGAAAACTATAACAACAAAGTACGGTCAATGCTGAAGGTTGAGGAGCTCGAAGGGTTTATCACCTTGAAACTTGAGTCGTTTAAGGCCATGGAAAATGGGGAGCAGAAGGACGAGGAACTGAACTTTAATTTCAGTACTATTTCCAGACTGTGGTTAGAGCTGCCTACCTATGATGAAAAGATAAAGAGTTTTAGCCAATCCAAAGGTACTAAAATAAGCTTCATATATAGGACTCTAAAGTTTTTGCAGGAACAGGGTCTTATAAATATGGATAATGACAGTGAGATATATACCACAGAAAAATTAGATACAATGGTTATTAGCTATTATCCGGAAAGTTCAAGAAAAAAGGAAATTCTCTCATTCCTTGAAAGGATATGATTCTATGCCTCAGATAAACAGATTTAGAATTGTAAATTTTAGATATGATGATGATAAAAAATACATTGCAAATGAGATTTATGAGTTTGATGGCAGAAATGCACTTATAAATCTTGAAAATGGAGGAGGAAAGAGCGTCATACTCCAGTTGGCACTGCAATCGGTTATGCCCAATACAAGCATTGGAAGCAGAAACTTTTCCGATTATTTTAAGGTCGGCACTTCACCTACACACATAATGGTTGAATGGAAGCTTGACGGAACCAGGGCAGAGTATCTTCTCACAGGCATATGCATTTCCAAGAATGCAGATGGTTTAAGATATTATACTTACACCCAAACCTATACATTGCCCCATGATATTGATATAAAAGGTATTGAGGCAGTGAGCAGGGATAAACAGGTTATTGGCTTTTCAGAGTATCACAATTATTTAAAAAGGCTTTCTACAGAAATGAGGATTCCTATAAATGTTTATTCCAGGGATCGTCAAAGGGATTATAGAGAAAGACTTCATACATTTAATCTCTTTCGGGAGGAATTTGGTGCTATTAAGATAATTAACCAGGCTGAGGGAGGAATTGACAAATTCTTTGAAGATGCCAGAAAATCAAGAAATGTAATAGAAAAATTGATTATTCCAAACATTCCTCAGGCTGAAGGTGAATACTCAGGTATACTTGCAGAAACCTTTAAAAAACATATTGAAAACCTCAAAAACATTCCACTGTATCAGCATAATATTAAGATGTATGATGCTTTTTGCAGTAAAACAGCATCGTTAATCAATAATCTCGAGGGATATGGCACTAAAGTTGAGGAAATCAACAATGCCGGACGGGATATACTGGCATTTGATAACCTTCTTGGCATTGGAGTAGACAGGCTTATTAATGAATGTGAATCATTGATGGATAATGACAAAGGTTTTGCTGCAATGATAGAAGAGCTTACCTATAAAAAGGTTAGCCTGGATTATCAAAAAAAGCTGATGGAGCTTGAAGAAATTAAAACAAGGCATGAGAGAAAAACAGAAGAAATAGCTCTGCTGGTAAATGAAATTCATGAAACTGATAGAAAAATTAAATATATTAATTCAGCTATTGCCTATAAAGACATGCTTGAATGCCGATTGATACTGTCGGAGCAATATGGAAAGCTTGAAACCTTAACCAGGGAAAAGGATGATATATACAGGGAGTATCAAAACTGTATCTATTATGCATACAGTTTGCTTTGCGAGGAGAAGAAGGAAAAGGATAAAATATTAGATGAGTTGAACCTCAAGTATATGGAACAGCTCAATGAAAAGAAGGAACTTCTGAACAAGCTTGAAAAAAAGAACATAGATAGGGATAGTATCAGGGATAGCTTGTCGTCAATAAATACAAGACTTCAGGAAGCGAGGGAAAGATATTCAAAAATCACAGCATATTTTGCCAAGGATATGACATTGCTGGTTGAACCCTCTGAAGGTCTTCAAAATATTAAAAATGAAAAAGAAATGCTTTTTAATAAAAAGGAAACTTACATTGGAGAAATAGACAGGTGGAATAATTCCAACAATGACTATGTGATCAATGAAACAAGAATAAAAGAAGCATTGGCCTCGGAAAATGAAAAGAAAAATAATAAGGAACAGGAGTTGGAGAATTTCCACAAAAGGTTTTCCAGAATTAACAGGGAATTGTCAATGTATGAAATAGAGGGGGATGTCTATAGTATACATGGCTCTGAGCTGCTAAATGCATTAAAGCTAAAGGCAGATAATAAGCTTGGTGAAATTTCAGGAAAGTATCATGAACTGATTAAAAGGAAAATTCTTTTTGAAGGTTGTGAATACTACGTTCCTGATATTGAGGTTAAAAAGGTGTATGATTTTCTAAAGGGCAACGGGGTAAGGTGTATACCTGGAAGTCTCTGGCTCAATAATCAGAGGGAGGACTTAAGAGAAGCACTTTTACACAAAAATCCCCTTTTGTGCTACTCCATTGTTGTCGAAAAGAATGAAATGGAAAAAATAAAAGGCTTCATAAAAGAATTGCTTGATATGGTTGAGAGTTTTCCTGTTACATTTATTGCTGATACTGAAGAAGGCATTATTACCTCCGGAGAGTATAGTGACAAAGAATCCAAAGGATTAGACAGGGTTGGAACAATGGAGGCCTATGTGCTATTTTCAAAAAACAATTCATTTTCTATTCAGCCCCAGCTTTTTAGCAGTTATTTAGCAGGAATGGATAAGGATATTGGAAAAATAAAAGATGAGTATGAGGCTATAAAAAGGGATGTTGAGAAGATAACCGGACTTATGGAAAGATGCGGGCAGTTTATTGAAATGTATCCGGAAGGCTACCTTAAGGAAACGGAAAATTTTATTGATGCTACTTTAGATGGAATAAGGAAAAACGAGGCGGCGTTAAAGGATTTTGCTGGAAAAAGAGAATTAATTGCTAAAAAAACTAAGGAGAACCAGGAAAAGATAAAAAACATTGAAGAGATTATAAACGAAAAGGATAAGGATATAGAGAATCTTAGCTTATATATTGAGCTTGGCAATAAAATAGCTGAACTTGACAAAATTTACAGGGAGGAAGAAGGAAAAAGGCTCAAAATAGAGCAGGACAAAAATTCCATATCAAGCAGCATAAATGGTATTTCTAAAGAAATTGAGAATACAAAATACAAGATGGATTCCATTTCTCAAAAAAGCAGGGATAGAATTAAGCTGATGGATGACATTTCCATGAAGCTGACAATAAAGGAATTATCAATGGAAATAACGGGGGTCCTGGATGAAGTTTTAAAAAGGGCTGAGGGGCTTCATAAGAAAATTGATGATAGCAGCGAAGAATCAATAAGAATGATAATTGATATGCAAAAGAAAAATGTAAGTGATAAACAGAAATTCATACAGATAAATGGGTTTTACGAAACGGACTTTATTGATGGGATTATAGATTATACAGAAGAGGAATTAAAAAACGAAACAAAGCTTTATAATGAATTATCAATGAAGAAAGATGCAGCATCTGAAGAGGAACGTTCTCTACTGGTTGATGAAAAAACTCTTGAGGGAAAAGTGGATCAGATCAGGAGTGATATAGAAAAAAGGTTCGGTCATGTTCCATATGAGTTCCAACATATTGAAGGGGTTGACATATCCTCTTTTAATGCCCAGATAGATGCAGTTAACAAAAAGAAGACAAGAAATCTAAAGGCTATTGATGAAAAGGAAAAAAGAAGGATCAGACTATTGGAATATAAAGGAAGACTGGATGATTATATCAGTGAAAAGGATATAAAAATCAATAGTGATTCAAGGGAGAATATGGACAGCTTTACCTATGGTGGGGAATCGTTTTGTATTTGGGATATACTACAGCTTCCGGTTGAGAATATTGCTGTTGCCGCGAAGGGTTTGCAAAAGCAGTACCTGGATTTGACCAGGATTATATCCGATATGCAGATGGATATCAATAGGAGCTATGATGAGCTATATAAGGAATCGGATTGGGCTGAAAACATAACCATAAGAACAATCCTTGAAAACATTATAAAAAAGGACATGTACAATTATAAATACGTTAAAAGCCTGTTTGATGATATCATTTTAAGTGTTCAGAATATGAAAAATGCAGCACAATTTCAATTGGAGGAGTCGTTAAGGGACAAGGATGAGATCGTTGAACGATGCTTTCAAAAGGCGGAAGCGATATATGATGAGGTTAGGACTGTTGACGGCTTTTCAAAAATCAAACTGGATGGAGCCATGAGAAAAACAATACTTATTGAGGCACCTGCTCTTCATCCGGAAGAAGGAAAAGCCCTTATGACAAGATATATTGAGGTATCCATAAGTGAGATTGAAAAAATGAAATCCGAAGGGAAGTATGATCCTGCAAGGATTGATGATGAAATAGCAAAAATCATGTCGCCGGTGAGATTGTTGGATGCTGTCACAAATTTAAATGAGTATTCTATAAAGGTTTATAAACCGGAATCAACTTTGGGGGCATCACGTTATATACCTTGGGAGGTTGTTATTAACTGGTCGGGAGGAGAAAAACTAGCTGGATTTTTTGCTATGTTCATATCTATTATATCGTATCTTAGATATAAAAAGACTGGTTGGCAGGGCTCAAGTAAGGTGATATGGATTGATAATCCTTTTGGACAGGCAAATGCAGATTATCTGTTGTCCTATATATTTGATCTAGCGAAGGCTACAAATACACAAATGATATGTCTTACAGGACATATGCAGGTGGATATATACAAGCAGTTCGATGTGGTATACAGTCTCATTCACAGGATGCTGGCAGGTATGAATATGAGTGTTATACAATCCAAGCTCGTTAAATCACAGGGAGAGCTTGAATCTGCATCCTACAGGGTTAAGCATGAACAGATGACACTGTTTTGAAATTGTAATCAGTGATATAATTAAAAGAACGATTAGTGGTATTTTGTGGTAGGTCAGTAGTGCAATATAATAATTGAGTAGGGGAGTGGTTGATAATGAAAATTGCCATAATAATTATTATTGTTTTGTTTTTATTAGGTATGATTTTTTTGATACTAAGAAGGAAGAGAAAGGACTGTGAATGTTGTGGTTGCTTTGACTGCTGCGACTGCTGTGAATGCTGCGATGGCTGTGACTGCTGCGACTGAGATTGTAATTAATAATTATAGTGTTAATCACATTCGTTTACATAATCAAAGGAGAAAAAAATGTTTGGATATGTTCGATATAGTAAGCCAGATCTTACTTTCAGGGATTTCTACAAGTACAAGGCGTATTATTGTGGTGTGTGCAACAGCATAAAAAATAATTTCGGCCAATTGGGAAGGCTTGCTTTAAACTATGATATAGTCTTTATGGCGTTATTGTTATCTGCTATCTACGATGGTGATGACAAGTTCCAATTTGAAAAATGTATGCTAAGTCCATTTAAAAAAAAGAAGATTATTCTAAATGAATATACTGATTATTGTTCAAGTATCAATGTATTGTTTTTTTACTTCAAATTGCTTGATGATTACAAGGACAACAGATCTTATCCATCCCTTTTATTCTCGAAGGTGCTTTATAAGAATTACTTGAAAGTTAAGGACAAATATCCTCATAAAGAAAAGATCATGCGGTATGGAATGGAAAAAATTCATGAGTTGGAAAAATCTGACAGAACAACCTTAGATGAAGTAAGTGAGGTTTTTGGAGAAATATTGGGAGAAATGTTTGTTTATGATTCTAAGTATGAGCAGTTTATGTTGTTAAGAGAGATAGGCTATAATCTGGGCAAGTATGTTTACTATCTGGATTGTATGGATGATCTTGAGGATGATGCAAAAAGAAAAAGATTTAACCCATTAATTAATTCTTATGAACATAATATAGAAAAGCGAATTGATGATTTAATAAATAGAATTGAAAATCTAACTATTCAATTGGATATAAAACATTCAAAAGGAATAATATGCAATATTGTCAGCCAAGGACTCCGGAATAAATCGGATGCTATTATAGCGAAGATCAACAAGGGAAGAGGATGATACTGAAAGTATAAAAAATAGCCATCAACTTTTGGTTGACGGCTTTCAATAATGAAAAGGTACACTATTTATTGTATCTATAGGAAAAGATATAGCGAAATTAATTAAGGTGTTATGGATGTTACCTCAAATCTGGGCTTTAAAACCTCGACTTTTATAACATTATTATCCCAGTCTTTGCAAGTAAATTCATTGATCTGGAAAATGTCACTTCCAATTGCACGGTTTACAAACGGAATATCAGCCTGTATTGATATCAATCTTCCTGATTCCTCACCAGCTCCGGAATTTTTATAATCTGCAAGTTTTGTATATGATTTATTAATCGACAAAATCTTGTTATCTGTATCATTGTTTGTCTCAACGACAGGGTCATATTGGAGATTAGCCAATAAATTGTCGTTAGGAGATCCGGTTAATTCTTTTCCAATTATTTGTGCCGTATACCTATAGTTTAATTTGAAGCTGTAGCTGGCAATATTCTTAAGGTAATATCCGTTAATATCGAAGATAGGAGTCCTATTATAAGAAAGATAAATTGTCTCGCTAGGGCTTTTAAGCTCAATATAGGGTATCTTCGGGTAAACGGTATAATCACTTGCTGACTTGCTGAAGTTTTTGGCAGCTAATACTATATCGTTCATATTTACAACACTATCTCTGTTGAAATCTGCAGTATCAATAAAGCCTTCAGTTCCTTTACTGAGATTGAAGGTTTTTGCCATTTGAATTACATCGGACATATTAACCGAGTTATCATTATTGATATCTCCACATAACATTATAGTATATGCACCATTCTGGCTTGTATTTAACGTGCCTGTTATAAAGCCGAGGTCTATGCTTCTTTCGATATAGCCAGGCTTGCTTATTTTGATATTATAGAATACTTTGTTGCTGGAGGATGTACTGAAGGAGAAATATCCTTCCGAATCTGTTGTTGCAGTAGCCGCACCACCATTAATGGATACTTTGAAACCACTGCGGTCTATATCACTGCTTGCTTTAAATTCAGGTGCAACATAGCCATATATCCTACGTTTGAATAATCCGGCTGTTGGTGGCGGGACGCTTGAAAAGGTGACAACATCGCTATAAATCGTTTGGGCATTTTCGCTGTCCAGATCAATTAATGCAGCTCTAAAAGAATATTTAGTATTATAACTTACATAAAACAATTCATAGCTGTCAACTGAAGAAAAGTTATCTGCGTTATAGGTCCTGTATATATTGGTTTTAGTTATTTTATCAGGAGCATCACTTTTCCAGTATTCATAGAAAACAGCAAATTTCTTTCCCTTAAAGTCATCAGGAATTTTACAGTTTAATATGGCGGATTGATAAGTATTATCTGATACATATGCACACCCACTAAGGAGCGAGCTTGTTGGTGTTGGTGTAGGTGTTATGTCTGTAAGTGCAGGTGTTGATGTAACAGGAACAATGGTATTGTCTGCTGCAAAATCAGATGCAGCATTGCTGACTGAAAATGCTGTGAATAACGTTGTGAGTGCGGTGGCTGCCAACAGTGTGAGAATAAGCTTTTTGTTATTTCCCATAAATAAACCTCCTTAATTACAAATTTATTTATTGTTAACTATATTTAACGGACTATATGTAAATCATACAATACTGTCCGTGAAATGTCAAACCAAATTTACATGAATAATTAAAAAAATGTGCTTTTAATAAATACTATTGTCTAAAAGAAGTGATAAACTGCTAATAATTTTGTAATGAACAACAATTGTGAATATGATGATCATAATAATAGAATTGTTTATATGATAACTCTTTACAGTTCGATATCTATAAATTAAAAGGGGGTTTTGAAATGTACAAAAAAGTAAAAAGTATTAATGCTATTATTGTTATTATTGCTGTAATGTTATGGAAGTGAAGATAACGATAGAACTGGAAATTTGGATCAGTGGAAGCTTGAATTTGATTGGAATGTTAAGATTATATCAATATGGAATGCTAAGATTGAAAGCTCTGAGAATAATCATTATGTATTGTCTTATTTGAAGCATAATATGGTAATTGCTCCTGGCTGCAGCATTACCATAGGTTTTATAGGTAAATATGATGGCTGTTCTTTCCGGTTAAAAAGGCAAAAGGTACTATTATAATGCTCCATGGGTATGGAAGTACTGCACTTTGGGAGTCTGCAAAACTAAAATATCTCATAGATAATGGGTATCAGATTCTATCCTATAATGCAAGGTACTGGAATTACTACAAGACGCCTGAGAAGTATATTGAGCTATCGGTAATGATGTTTTAAAGATCTTGAGAGATGAATATGGTGATAAATCAGATATACTCGATCCACTGGATATGTTTCCGTCTCCATATATTAGTGCTATGGCGAAAATTAAAAAGCCTGTACTTTTTATCCATGGGCTAAAGGACTCTATTCCTGTAAGTGAAGTAGAAACACTCTATAATGCGGTATCTGGACCTAAGGAGAAATATATTTTTGAAAACTCAGGACATTGCGATGCCATGTATACTTCGGATAAAGAAGATTATGAAAATAAGGTGCTGGCGTTTTTGGATAAATACTTTATAAAATAAACGAATAAAAAATTCTCTCTATCGGTTTGTTTTCTGCTTATATTACACTAAAAGCAGGTTGATACAAAATGGCTTAAGTCCATTAAAGCTGATCCTGATTTTCATACCAAATCTACCTATATTATTTTTATCTTACAATGACAGATATGGTTTTTATTCATATATGGAACATGGGCTTGTACATTATTCCTACGGTTTTTGGATTCATATTTCTCTGCAAACAGTGTATTACATATTTGGAGGTTTAATTCTTATCAAGTTTGCCAATTCAAAATCTAAATATGTAAGAAACAGGACTCTATTAATATTATTTGGGGTGCTGCTTTCAATAGTTGTAACACTCATTTATTACGGGTTAAATTTGCATTTTTACTTTAGCAATATGGATATAGTACCTGTTGCATTGGTAATTGGCCTTTTATTCACAGCGATTGCACATTTAAAATATAGATTTTTAAGAATGCTTCCCATGGCTTTACCAGATATTGTTGAACATCTTCAAGAAGGAATTGTGATTTTGGATTATGAAGGTACAATAGCGTATTATAACAATATGTATTTCAGACTCTCTCGAAGCATCTGCATATCTTCCGCAATAAGGATTCTAATCATAATTTATACTCCATGGGTTTTATTTATTGATCATAATAAACATTTTAATAATTCCTAAAAGTAGGACTAATTCCTTTTATACAAAAAGCAATTAGTCCCATATCTAGATTTTTATGTATGATGTTATTAACCTTGGAAACTTACAACGCCAGTATCCAAATGATATTTTGCACCTACTACCTTAACTTTGTTTTCTTTTTCCAGTTTTTTAATTATTGGATCATTTTTTATCTGTGCTACTGAATTCTTTATGTTTTCATTTTCGCATGCTTCACATAGTTTATCATTACCAGTGCAAGTATGTTTGGCTTTTTCCAGAGACGGTTTGATTTTTTCAACGATGTCTTTTATATTTCCTTCAGCTTCACCGCCTTCAACAGCAGCCTTTACAGCACCGCAATTATCATGTCCCAATACAACAATAAGCGGAGAGCCTAAATGCTCAACGCCATATTCAATGCTTCCAAGCTCAACGGGGTCTATGACATTGCCTGCATCCCTTATTACAAATATATCTCCAAGACCTTGATCAAATAAAGTCTCAGGAGGAACACGTGAATCCGAGCAGGTAAGTACAACAGCAAAGGGATGCTGTCCGTTGCTAACCAGATCTTTGCGTTTACTGGTTGATATATCATCAGAAAGTATCTTGTTTGATTGGAAACGTTGATTGCCTTCTTTTAGCAACTGCTCGGCCATGTTATAGTCAATTTTTTCAGGCCTTTTATAAAGTTCGTTAACAACTTTAGGGGAAGGTGACTCTTTTGAAGTTTTACCGGATTCAGAGCTTGTACAACCTGAGAGCATTGCTATGGATAATGCTGTTGTTAAAGATAAGGTTGTTAGTTTGATTGTTGTTTTATTCATTGTATGACCTCCTGGTTCTTTCCTAAATGTAAATTATCAAAACTATTAATATAGATGATCAGATAAATAATACATTATGAGGAAATTTTTTTCAATAGCTCATATCAGAAAAAATATTAATAATGAAATTATTTGTAATATGCTTATTTAAATATCATTTTGAGCCGATAGATTATGTGGGGATTTAGGTGGTATATATTATTTGAGAGTATATTATTTAGGTATATTAATTTTAAATATTAATTAAAACAAGGAGAGCTACTATGCCTCTGTTATTTGCCAGACAGCCAATATTTGATAAAAAGAACAGCATATATGGATATGAACTTTTGTACAGGGATGAGGCAGCTAATAACTCTTTCAATAATGTGGATGGAGATATGGCCACATCAAATGTTATGGCAGCTGGTTTTCTGTCTATGGGAGTGAGTTCCATAGCGGGAAAGAAGAAGGCTTTTATTAACTTTACCCATAACATGTTGCTGCAAAAGGTAGCCACATTATTTCCAAGTGATCAGATAGTTGTTGAACTCCTTGAAACAATAGAGCCCACAAAGGAAATTATAGATGCATGTAAAAGCCTTAAATCTCATGGCTACACTCTAGCTTTGGATGATTTTATTTTTAAACCGGGTTATGAACCTCTAATTGAACAGGCTGATGTGATTAAGGTTGACTTTATTCTCACTAAGTCAGAAAATGAGAGAAAATATATTGTAAACCACTTTGGTAATGGTAGAATAAGGTTTCTTGCGGAGAAAATTGAGACAATAGAAGAGTATCATGAGGCAGTAAGGTTGGGATATACATATTATCAAGGCTATTATTTTTCAAAGCCAATGATTTCACAATCGAAGGAGATTCCGCCTGCCAAAATAAATCATTTAAAGCTTATGCACATACTGCAGGAAAATGATCCTAAATTTGAAGATATAGTTAATGTAATTGAAAAGGACGTTGCTTTTTCCTATGAAATATTGAAGATAGCAAATACAGCATATTACTATCGAGGTAATTCCGTTAAGTCGATAAGACAAGCTTCGATGCGTATGGGGCTGGACGAGCTGCGTAAATGGGCTTACATTACGGTATTGAGGAAAATAGGGGATAATAATAAGGACGAAATTGTTGTTATATGTGCCCAAAGGGCTAAGGCTATGGAGTTTATAAGCCGGAAGATAGGCTTGGAGCAAAGAAAGACAGAACTTTTTACAATGGGGATGCTGTCCATGATTGATACCCTGACAGGTTGTATGATGGATTTAATACTGTCCCAATTGGATATTCCTAAAGATATAAAAGAAGTCCTTTCCGGCAAATTAGGGGATGACAAAGTTTCGTTATGCTATAAGCTAATCACTTCATATGAAAAAGGTGAATGGAATACAGCTAATAGTTTATGTGAAAAGCTTGGGATAAAAGTTGAAGATATTGCAGATGCATACTTTAAAGCTATAGTATGGGTTAACTGCAGTGATTGTATTTAAGGAACGACTAAAATATTATTTATGCTACTTTACAAAACCTAAACTGTTATCAATTATTTTAAATACTTCAGCTCTTGTTATATATTTATCAGGCCTGAAGGTTGAATCATTATAGCCGTTAAATATGCCAAGTTCAGCTCCTTTCCCAATATAATTTATTGCCCATTGTGGTATTGATTTTGCATCTTTAAAGTTTATCGGGCCAGATGGTGCATCATCTTTATAACCCAGTGCCCTCATGATGATAACCGCCATTTCCTTTCTTGATACATTATTCGATGCCCTGAAGGTGTTGTCATTATAACCTTGAATAATACCTTTTCTGGTTAGTACATCAATGTACCCTAAAGCCCAGGAGGGTATTTTTGCTTTATCTGTAAATTTTATATCTGGGTTTTCGCCAGGTGCAAGGTTTAGCATTATGACTATAAGCTTGGCTATTTCTGCCCTTGTGATTTCTTTATCGGGACGTATTGTTTTATCCGGATATCCATCAATTATTCCTTTTGTCAAAAGTGCTAATATGCTGTCTTTAGCCCAATGACTGGAGATATCGGTAAAGGCAGCGGGCTTATGCTCGGTAGTAACCGGCTTTGGTGTTACGGTGGGGGATGCTGCAGAAGATGGAACTGCAGATGATAAACCTGGTTTTATACTGGGGACAGGCACGGTAAGGCCGCCTGGGTTCGGTGAAAATCCAGGAGATGCAGAGGGCTTAGGCAAACTTGTACCTTCAATAAGGGTGAGAAGTGCTTTGTTTTGGCTGTCCGGCCCCACAGATAGCTTACCATTAAAGTCAAAATCCTTCAAGCTGCCTGTTGGATTATAAAAGCCATATTCCTGATATCTGTTCTCGGAGTATTTCGGGTTGTAATAAGATAAATAATATTTGCTTTCAGGTAAATATAATTGAAAATCTACCTTTGACGAGTTCTTGTTTATAGTAATCTGCTTTGAAAATGCGACTTCGAAAGCTTGTGCCTGATAATTGATTGTAAAAAATTCAATCAATAGTGGAATTTCGTTAGCTGCTGTTTGACCGGAAGGCAAAGATACTGAGCATGTGAACTTGAATCCTTTGAGAAGCTCCAAATTACAATTGGCTAAGTTCTGTGTAGAAGGATTTAGAATACTCTTTCTTTCATAATAAACGGTACTTATTGCTTGCCCTGTATAATAGCCATGAGCTACAAAATTATCCTGTTCAGTCAAGTAATCAATATAAAAGAAACCGTCTTGAGGGACTGTCATTATATACTCAGCACTATTGGAATTCTCCGGTATTGTAACTTTTGATGATACTTTCAAATCCGCTTCATTAAAGCACTTAATGTTGGTTAAGGCATCAGTGCCGAAAAATACATTTGCAACAACTTCTACATCAATTCCGTCTTTTGGTGCAGTATTTGATTCAGGCAAATACACCTTGCCTGATATGGTTCTTCCCTTGATGATTGTAAGGTTGACATTTACTGCATTCTGCGGGCTTAAATAAACTTTGGATGCATTGCCTTCGTAAGGCGTAGTGTTTCCGTTACTGTAATATCCATATTTAACATATTCGTTTTCATCAACTTGATAGCTTACATAAAGATCTGATATTGAATTGTCAGATATATTGATAAAATATTTTAATGATTTGCTTCCTTCAGGTATAACAAACTGATTAAGAAATGGAGCACAGCTGCTGTCCGCATCAGCTCCTTTTGCAGATACAAGTACATATAAGCCGCCTTTTGGTGCAGTTACACCATCGGGCAGGGAAAGAATACCGGAAATATACTTTGAGCCCGGTATTTTGAAGTCAATGTTATTCTGGTCCGATGAACTTACATCAATGAAACCTGCACTGTTCTTTTTTGATACTGTTCCAGTTGTATTGTAAAATCCTGATATAACGCAGCCTTCGGAGTTTGTTTCATAGCCTAAAACATATTTATATTTATTGTTGTTTTCAATTACTGAGAAGCTGAATGGTACACAAGTTTGGTTTTCAGGTATTACAACTGTCTTATTATATACATAATCCGGTTTATGTCTGGAATTTTTATATGCATCATCTGGAAATCCCAATTCCAAATAAACGGTAGTACCTCCTGCCGGAGCTCTGCTTCCATTTGGAAGGGATATAGTACCTGCAATAGTTTTCTTTTTAAGTAAGTTCAAATCTATATTTGTAATATCATTACCGTTTAAATTTAGTACAGAAGCAAGATCAGAATCAAACGCACTTCCATCAAAGCTGTAATAACCGGTTTTTTGAAGATTGCTGTCTTCTGAGGTTATGTAATATCCTATCCTGTAATTTCCAGATATTTCTGTTTTGGGTATAGCTATGGAGTAGTTTTGAGATTGAGAATCTCTTTTCAGTGTGATGTTGGCAGTATAAGACTTCCCTGTATCCTGTTCTGCGAAAACTTCTATTGAAAGGTCTTTTTTTAGGTTTATATCCTTCAAAGTAACCTTGCCGGATATTGTTCTATTTCCCTGATTGCTTAAGGTAGGAGTAGCTGAAGCAGATGATGGACTTGGGGTTACTGATGGCGTCGCTTCAAAGGTATATTCTGCTAAAGCTGCTTTGTTGCCATTAGGGCTTTCACCTAAAGCATATAATTTATTATTAATACTAAACAGAGAAAGGGCTGTATACATAGGTATTTTTTCTATTTTTGTCCAACTGCATGCTAAGACGTCATATTCCCATAAATCAAAGCCGGTACTATCTCCCTTGCAGCTTAGATATATTTTGCTGCCAATTGCGGCAGCTGTTGTGGAATTAATGGCTAATGGTGCACTGGCAAGAGCATTCCACTTACCTTCATTAAAATCATATTCCTCTATAAGGTTTGGATAAGCGATACCTCCCATTGAATATATTTTGGTTCCGCAAACAGTAATGGAATGAGAGGATCTGTCATATTGCATGCCGGGTAACTGTGACCAGTTGTCATTAGAGGGATTGTAAACTTCAAAAGCCTTAGAACTTAAAGGATCTTCTCCGCCTGATACATATATTTTATCATTATAGGCGACTGCAGCACCGCCTGTTCTGTTGAACAAAGCAGGAGCCTTCTCGTTTATCTTTCCGCTGGATGGGTCATATTCATATACATTTTTTGCATTGCCGGCTATAATATATATTTTATTATCAAGGGCTACTAAAATTGGCTTATGGCTTAAATCTATAATATTAGTATCTATGGTACCCGACTTTGTCCATTTGTCTGTACCTTGATCATAGGAATGAACATTACCATTGATATCAATTGCATATATTTTATCGTTTAAGGATACTTTAGATAAAATTTTATTTCCGCAATCTAATACTGATCTCATAATCCATGTACCTGGCTGGACATTTGGTGTTGGAGAAGGTGTAACTGTACTTGTGGCAGGTACAGTACTTGTAGGTGATACTGGGGGAATATAGGATTTTGCATATTCCAGGGCGTTCTTTGCGTCTACAATCCCTCCTGAAGCTATATATCCATTTAAATTGGTAAATTTGGTATTTACAGTGTTTTTTATAATATTAGATAGATCATACGCATTGAAATTTGTGTTATAGCTCAAAAGGAGTGCGGCAATACCTGATACAAAAGGTGCTGCAACAGATGTACCATAGCTGAATCCATATGAATTATTGGGAAGAGTACTGAATATGCCAACTCCAGGTGCAGCTACATCAACAAGCTGCCCATAGTTGGAGAATGAAGCCAGGCTTCCCTTGTTATTAACTGCACCTACCGAAATCAGGTTTGGAAGTCTGTAGGATGCAGGATATGAAGGGGTATTACTATTTTCATTTCCTGCACTACATACAAAAAGCATGCCTGAATTTTTTATTGCCTGTTCTAATGCATAGTTGTAATGGGTATCGCTAAAACTACAGTTCACTATTTTTACGCCTATTTTTTTTGCGTATTCAATTGCTTCCAATAAATCGCTGGTGTAGCCTGCCACACCGTTCATGAATTTTAAGGGTACAATTTTAACTCCGCTGGCGACACCTCTGATTCCTACAGAGTTAGCACCTGCCGCGATAATTCCGGCAATATGGGTTCCGTGAACATCTTCTTCTCCATCATAAACGCTGCTGTCTGAGTTTATAAAATCCCAGCCGCAATAATCATCTATGTATCCGTTATTATCATCATCATATGTATTTAGAATAGCATCCGGACTTTTATAAATTGAATCTTTAAGATCCTCATGGTTTATGTCTATTCCGGTATCAAGCACTCCTACCAGGATATTATTGTTTATTCCAATGGATTCCCATACGCTTGCTACATTGATATCAAAGCCTTGCAAGCCAGAGGTTCCGTTTATATCCTGACCGGAGTTGCCAAGACCCCATTGATTGTTAAAATAAGGATCTTGAATGCTTCCGTTTTTATATAATTTATAATCGGGCTGAACATATTCAATGTTAGAGTCATCTTCCAGCAGTTTAACGGCAGTTTCCAGCTCTTTTCTGTTAGAAAACTCAAGGGTTTCTGTCCCTGAAAGTTTATTATAATGCTGAAACTTAATATTTTTCAGCTTTTTGATAATACTATCTTTGGATAATGAATTCTTTTTTTGTTTTTTATATTTAATCAATAACCTGTTAGTGTCATTGGAGTCAGTTATTGTAACTAAAGGTGATGGGCTTGCATCATCTTTAAAATCTGAACCGGATGAGTTTGACGGAAAGCTTGATACAAGTGTGAAGAAAGCTAAAACAGTGCATAGTATTTTATTACGGTTCATATATTGTAACCAATCCTTTCATGTTACATCATTCAAACATAAATTATATATTTGTATTTATTGGGTGTCAATAATGATATGGAGTGGATAATACAGAGAGACCTGATTCCTAAGCCTTGGGATTTATGTTTGAAATTTTAAAATTCTTTTACATTTTAAATAATGATTGTTTCAAACCGGTATGGTATAATTGAACAAAATCAAGAATTGATTTTGTCAACCTTGATTGTTGTCGTGAGAAATTGTAGTGTGAATACACTACAATTTCCTAGACATGAACAAAACTGCAAAGGCGGTAGAATATATGACCAATAAAACAAAGGTTTTAATTGTTGATGATGACATAAATATTTGTGAGTTAATACGACTGTACTTGGAAAAGGAAGGATTTGAGGCATATCCTGTTTATAATGGTATAAAAGCATTAGATGCTTTTAAGGAGAATACCCCTAGCATAGTCATACTGGATATAATGCTTCCGGGAGCGGATGGTTGGCAGGTGTGCCGTGAGATAAGAAAAATCAGCAGTATTCCCATAATAATGCTTACTGCAAAGGGAGAAACTTTTGACAAGGTACTTGGGTTGGAATTAGGAGCAGACGATTACATGGTAAAACCTTTTGAGCCTAAGGAGCTTGTAGCTAGGGTCAAGGCAGTATTAAGAAGGTATGAGCATAAGGAAATAGATGTTCAGGAGGTTGTATATCCAAACCTGGTTATAAATAGAACCAACTATTCGGCAAGGGTGAACGGTAAGGAAATTGAATTCACCCCAAAAGAATTGGAGTTGTTGTTTTTTCTTGCATCTAATCCCAATAAGGTTTTTACCAGAGAGCAGCTTTTGGAACAGGTTTGGGGGTTTGACTTTTATGGTGACTCAAGGACTGTTGATGTCCATGTAAAAAGATTGCGTGAAAAAATGGAGATAGATAATCAAATATGGCAATTAAAGACTGTATGGGGTGTTGGCTACAAGTTCGAAGTGAAATAGTAAAGCTATTCTATAGTCATTTATAGCTATGCAGAGGTGTTTTATGTTCAAATCAATTTTCAGCAAGCTAATAGTTCTTTTTATTTCAATAATTATAATAAGCTTTTCCATAACCGGAATTATGCTGTATTTTATGCTTGATAGTTTCGTCTACTCCGAGAAGGAGAGTGACTTAAAGCGCAATGCAGATAGCATTATCGCTGCTTTTTATGATTATGCAACCTATGATTTGGATATAGTTGGGAATGATTATTTGTTAAGACAGTATATAGAGGCGTATCTTCAAAAAATCGTTACAAACGAAATGGAAAAAGTAAGACAGTATACTCATTCCTATGTATGGATTGTAGATGAACAAGGGTATATTGGATTTGCAAAACCCGAGCTTAATTCAAGTGAAATGCATGATGTAACAAGGAAACTTGTTTTTGAAAATAAAAGATTCAGATTACCGGATGAAAAGCAGTACCGTAAGGTTATGTTATCAGGTAGTGATGTGGTGGAGAAAAACGACTTGTACGGGCTGTTTGGAGAAAGAAGGCTAACCATAGAAAAACCCATCAGAATAAAAGACAATATGGGAAATGAATTTATTGGTGCCGTATATTTAAGTACTTCAATTCCTGATGTTTATGAACTTCAGAGGTCAATTATAATGTTCTATTTTTATGCGGTGGGTATTTCCGTCATTATCGTCATATTATTGGCTTATGTGTTCTCGAGAAGGATATCCAAGCCTTTAAAAGAGATTAATGAAGCTGCAAGGGTTATAGCAGGAGGTGAGTTCCAGAAACGTCTTAACATAAAGTCCCAAGACGAAATAGGGGAACTGGCAGTGAGCTTTAACAATATGATTGAAGCATTAAGGAACCTGGAGGAGATGAGAAGAGGGTTTATTGCCAATGTTTCCCATGAACTCAGGACTCCGATGACTTCCATAAGAGGGTTTATTGAAGGTATACTTGATGGGACTATTCCGTTTGAAAGACAGGATTATTACCTTACAATTGTGAGGGATGAAGTTAACCGGATGAATAGATTGGTAAACGATCTTTTGGATCTTGCCAGGATGGAGGGTGGAGAAGTTAAGCTAAACCTTATTGATTTTAACATTAACGAACTCATAAGAAGGACGGTAATAAAGATAGAAAGCCTTCTTGTAAGTAAAAATATCGACATAGAAGCCTATTTTGAATCGGAGGACATGTATGTAAATGGTGATGTGGATTCCATAGAAAGGGTTATACTGAATTTAGTCCATAATGCCGTTAAATTTACCCAGGAAGATGGTAAGATAAAAATAAGTACCATTAAGAAAAGGGATAAGATATGCGTATCAATAGAGGATAACGGGCCGGGAATCGATAAAGATGAGATAAGCCTTATTTGGGATAGGTTTTATAAAGCAGACAAATCAAGGGGGAAAGACAAGTCAGGGACTGGTTTGGGCCTTGCAATTGTAAAAAATATCATTTCAGAGCATGGACAGGAGATATCTGTTGAAAGTGAGCCTGGTCATGGGGCAAAGTTCACATTTACTTTAAATAAATCAGCTGATAAAGGGTCTCAAAGTTAACAATTTGTTCATATTTTTTTAAAAATAGTTTCTTAAAATAGTATTATAGGATTTAAGTTGATAAATTTTCTGTATTTAAATATTCATAATTACAAACAAACAGCTTAATAACTGGAGAGGAGTTTTAATAATGGATGATATGAATTTTGGAAATAATGAATTCGAGAAGAAAGAACCTGTGTCAGGGAATGACACAAATTCAAATTACCAAGCGGCCGGAGGAAATGAATTTAATGCAAACCCTTATAATGAGGGTGAAATTAATGAATTTAATGCTAATACGGATACATTTAGTGAAGCAGTTGAAGTTACCTCTCAGGGAGGTCCAAGCGATATAGTTCAAGTTAGCAGCGTAGAAGCGGTAAGTTACAACAATACAAGAAGCGAAGAAAACTCTGGGAATTCATATGGCAGCAATCCTGGTGACAGCATGAAAAAGGGCACATTCTATACAGAGTCTGTTAAAAAGCCCAGAAAGACTAGAAATCCTAGTATATTACAGCTTGTTATTGTTGCTGTAGTAAGTTCAATGATAGGCGGTACAATTGTAGGATCATATTTTCAGTTTTTAGCACCAGCTGTGCAGCCTTCATCCAAAAGCTTTTTCAGTAACTTTATAGGAAGCAGTGACAATTCTAATACATCATCAGGCACCAATGAAAATGCTGGAACAATTAAGAAGGTAGAAATTGTTCAGACTGAAGATTCTGCAGTAACGGCAATTGCTGAAAAGGTTAGCCCTTCAATCGTAGGAATAAGGGTAACATACAAAACAAAAAGCTTTATTTTCGATATGAGCCAGGAAGGAAAGTCTGAAGGCTCTGGTATCATTATAAAGCCCGACGGTTACATCATGACAAATTATCATGTTGTGAAAGCAGCAGCAGAAAGTGTTCGTGGAAGTAATGCAAAGCTTGAGGTTATACTGCCTAGCCAGAAGGATAAGCCATATGAAGCGGATATTATCGGTGGAGATGAAAAGACTGATTTGGCTGTAATTAAAATAAATGCAACAAACCTTCCTGCTGTTGAGTTTGGGAATTCAGATAATCTGAAGATCGGGGAATTGGCAGTAGCAATTGGTAATCCTGCAGGTCTTGAATATATGGGATCTGTAACAGTAGGAGTTATAAGCGGTGTGAACAGGACAATTCCTATAGATGATGGCAAGGAGCTCAGGCTTATTCAGACAGACGCAGCTATAAACCCTGGAAACAGCGGTGGAGCATTGTTAAATTCAAAGGGACAGGTAATAGGTATAAATACTGCGAAAATCGGAGAAAACGGTTATGAAGGACTTGGCTTTGCAATCCCGATTAATAAAGCCAAGGAAATTACCGACAGTCTTATGGAGTTTAAATATGTTAAGGGAAGACCGCTTCTTGGAATCGAAAGTGATCCGAATTTCAATGAGGAAGTAGCAAAGCAGTATGATGTTCCTATGGGAGTATTGGTTGCACAGGTTACACCTTTCTCCGGTGCTTACAAAGGCGGAATAAAAGCCGGAGATATAATTACCAAGTTTGATGGAAAAGCTGTAAAATCAGTTGAGGAAATTAATGAACTCAAAGTGAAACATAAGCCTGGTGATACTGTTGCGGTAGTAGTTTACAGAGATGGAGAGACTCTCACACTGCAAGTGCAGTTATCAGAGGACAAGGGCGTAGTTAAAAAGTAAGATGGAACATTTAAAAGGTGTTGTTGGCATAAAAGCCTCAACATCTTTTTTTATTTCTATGAAATAATGTTTTTTATAAAGAAATCCGATAATTATATATATAAAGTTTTGAATATGCTATTATGTTTTGCGAAAAAGGTGAGGGAGAGATTGGCAATGAGCAAAAATGAAAGTAAAAATGAAAGTAAAAATGAAAATGCAAATAATCATGAGAAAACAAAGCATTCTTCTGCGGAAAAACAAATAAAGAATAGGGAGGATAAGATAAAGGATGCAATGAACAGCTCAGATTCTACTGAGGTATTGGCCAGAGCTATAAAATCCCTGCTTAATAAGGATAATGAGTAGTATTTAAAAGTTAGCTGTATAAAGAAATGAAGCAGTTGGTGGAATACAGCAAAAGAGATAATTAAAGTCATATACGTATTTACAAAGTTACTCCTTTAGTGTAAAATTACACTAAAGGAGTAACTTTGTTATGACGAGAGATGAATTTATTAGGAATATAGATGTAAAGCTTAAACTTATAAGATATGAAAGGGATTATACGCAGGATAAAATGGCTGAGGTTTTAGGCATATCTAAAAAGACGCTCATACAAATTGAGAAAGGGCGGGCAAGTCTCGGATGGATGGGTGCAGTTGCCTTGTGCACCATATTCAAAGACAGCGAGGTTCTTGAAATGATATTTGGCGGTCATCCCCAGGATATTATAACCACATTGGCATTTGACAAGTGTGAAGCCAGCTATGAAAAAACTATGGGTGGAAAGATATGGTGGGTGGATATTGAATTAAAAAATGAGCTAAAGATACAGCAGAACATTATCTCCAAGCATTATAGGATTCTTGACAAAGAAAATAGGAGAATATGCTCATCTTTTGACTATGACTATATGAGAAAAAGGCTTGATGAATTAACGCTTGATGAAAAGTAATTAAGGAATGAAATGCAATTATTAAGAGGAAGTATTGAAGGATGAGAATATGAGCTTTTTATTTAACAAACTATCAAGGTTTTATGATGCTTTTATGGAAATTACCGGACTTTCCAATGAATCTCTTCTTCTTGACCATATAGGTGATTTAGAAGGGCTAAAGGTGGCAGATGTGGGCGGTGGTACCGGAACATTGGCAAAAATAATGCACCATAGGAATGCAGAAGTTACCGTAATTGATCCAAGTACTCCAATGACGCAAATTGCCTTGAAAAAATGCCCCGGACTAAAAATAATTAACGCATCAGCAGAGAATATTTCGGTAGAAAACAACTATTTCAATGTTGTGTGTATGCGGGATTGCCTGCACCATATAAGAAGTAAGCAGGATACTGTTAAAGAGGCAGCAAGGATACTTAAACAGGGGGGCAGAATAGTTATTCAGGAATTTAGACCAAGCTCAGTAGTATCCAAGTTTATTTATGTTTTTGAAAGAAGCCTTGGTGAGAAAACTGTTTTAGTAGAACCTGAAGAGCTTGTTGAAATGATGAAGTGCAACGGCATCCATGGTCAAACCACAAATGTGAGTAGTTTCGAATATGTTTTTTCAGGGGTGAAAGAGTGGGGAGAATAAAGCTGTATTTTAATGTGGCAAAGAATTTTATCACAGGTAACACTGTAAAGAAACAGGATATTGCCAAATCTTACAATGAAGTTAGCCATGGTTATGATAATGAGTTTATAGATGTTATGCACAGGTACAATGTTTCTATGCTGTCAATGCTTAGTATACCCAATGAAGCAAGGGTTTTGGATCTGGCCTGCGGTACCGGCTTTAATTCCAAGTGGATTTATGAAAGACATCCCGATGCCCTAATCCATGCTTCAGATATTTCCAGTGGTATGCTTAAGGAAGCGGATAAGAAGCTTTGTGGAAAGGTTAAGTTGACAGAGGCTTCAATGCTTGATTTTCTAAAAAAGCATGAATCGGGTACGGTGGATGTAATTGTCTGCAGTTGGGCACTAAAGTATGAACCGCCCTTAAAGGTACTTAGAGAGTGTTGGAGGGTTCTTAAAAATGGAGGGCAGATAGGTATAATTGTTAATACTAAGGCCACCCTTCCGGAAATAAGAAAGATATACAAGTATTTATTGATCGATAATTCAACTGAAATAAATAAATTGATGATGGAACTCCCAAATCCTAAGAATGAAAAACAACTAAATAAATGGTTTCGTATTTGTGGGTTTGATCAAATAAAAACCTCCCATGGATGCCATTCTTTCAGTTTTGATTCAACGGATGATGCGGCCAGATGGGTGACGTCAACCGGTGCCCTTGCAGGATTTGACGTTATGCTCCATTTGAAGGATAACGGTATAAAAAATCAGATTTCACTGCTATTGGAGAAGTTTAGAATAAAAAGTATTACTCATGATTTTGTTTTGGGGGTTGGATATAAATGCTTATGAACGCTTGGGTGATTTTAAATATGGTATTTGATAGGAAATGTATTAAGCTAGGCTGGGATATTCACAATATGTTTTCTAAAAACAGAAGTTATAGGATGAGAAATCTTATTAAGGCAGGGCTAAATGTAATAAAAAACGATAGAATTGTAAAACATGAAGGAATGTACATAGTCAACTCCTTCATGCCGCCGTTAAATTCAAAGGCATATAGAAGCATTCTCACGGCAGTGCCGGGAGAGGGCAGCGAAATTTTTTTAAGCCATACTGAAGGAAAGCGGAAGGCACCTATTTCCATATACATTTCCGCTACCTCCAAATGCATGTATGACTGCTGGCACTGCAGTGCCGCAAAAAGAGGCATCCAATGTGATACAGATACTGATAGAATGATTGAACTTGTAAGGAAAATACAGAATATGGGTACCGGTATAATTGGGTTTACAGGAGGTGAACCGCTGCTTAGGGATGATCTGGAGAAAATAATTTCCAGTATAGATGACAGAAGTGTGTCATTTGTGTTTTCTACAGGTTATGGACTAACCTATGAAAGGGCAATGAAGCTAAAAGCATCAGGTTTACTTGGTATAGCCATAAGCTTAGACTCTTTGGATTCTAAAGAGCATGACAAGGGAAGAGGTTTTGAAGGTGCTTATGACCATGCAATTAAAGCTATTAACCATGCTAAAAAGGCAGGCCTTTATACTATGGTGCAAACAGTGTGCACCAGGGAACTTTTAGCTGACAATAAACTCTATGATTTTGCAAGGTTTATGAAGGAATTAGGGGTGGATGAGATGAGAATAATTCAGCCATTACCTTGTGGCAGGCTTGATTCTGACAGTAGCTCGCTGTTAAATGCTGAAGAAGAAAGAAAGCTCATTGATTTTCACATTCAGTGTAACCATAACAAGAAACTACCTAAGGCATCTGTGTTTTCATATTTTGAATCAGATGGACAGTTTGGATGTGGTGCAGCAGTACAGCATTCTTACATAGATAGCGAAGGCAATTTATACCCCTGTGATTTTGTGCCTTTGAGTTTTGGAAATGTATTTGTCACTCCCATTGATGTCCTCTGGCAAAGGATGCATGGGTCTATAGGTAAGCCCAGAGGGTACTGTTTTAGCAAGGCAGAATTAAAAGATATTTTAAAAACCAAAGAAAATGTTAAATGCTATCCATTAGAAGCAGAGGACTTATGCATTGAATGCAAGTGTCAGAATCCCAAGCTCCCTGCATTTTACAGGATTCTTAAAGGTGAAAAGGTATGAAAATTACGGTTAGGGGTATAATGCTAAATTATGAGACCATTGGAGAAGGACAGCCTGTAATTTGTATCCATGGGTGGAATGAGAACAATAGGGTTTTTAAGTCTTTGATTTACAGAAGGTTGCTAAAGGAGTGTAAGATATATGCCATTGATCTTCCTGGCTTTGGTAAATCCCAGTGTCTAATTGATTATGATTTTAAAGGACTGACCGATATTGTGGATGAATTTGCAAATGCATTGGGCCTTAATAATTTTATTTTAGTTGGGCAGTGTATGGGAGGTATTATTGCTTTAGATTATGCAATAAGGCATAGTCATAAGGTTTCTAAACTTATTTTGGTCGAGACAATGATATATTTTCCAATTTGGATGAATTTATTGCTTTTTGAATTTTTTAGTTTGCGGCTATTGAAGTTAATGTTAAGGCGTAAAATAGGATTTAAACTTCTTTCTGTACACAGAGTATTCAGAAAATCAGGAAGGAATAAAAAACTTGCAGGAATGTTTGAAAAAGTTGATGTAAAAAACTCAATAAAGTATATAAGGCTTATGAAAGATTATTCAAGGTACGATCATATCGAAAGGGCTAAAATACTTGGAGATATCCCTGTTGTGTTGATTACAGCAGGAACAACCTTCAAGCAGGTTAGAAAAACTTCCAAAGATCTTAAAAATACATTAAATAATGTTAGCATTATGCATTTTTCGGATAAAAACCACTTTGTTTATATCTAGATTAAAAGTGATAAATCTCTTACATTTGTCTGTCGCAAATCCCGTTGAGCCGTTCGTTATTTGCTCCGCCAAATGTAAGATTATTAACACTTTTAATATAGGTAATTATATAAATGTTTAAAAATAATTGTTCAGGGTATATAGATACCGAACTGTAACGTTATATATCAGTTGGGTATCAATAAAATGCTATAATAAAAATTGAACAAGATTACGATATAGTAGAAAGCAGGCAATATATGAAAAAGAACAATAATATTATTTCGAAGAACAAAATAGAAGAAGTATTGGAAATACTGGACAAAACATATCCTGATGCACGTTGTGAGCTGAATTTTAATACTCCGTTCCAGTTACTGGTGGCTACCATGTTAAGTGCCCAGTCAACTGACAAAACAGTTAACAAGGTCACAGATAAACTATTTTTGAAGCATCCTGAACTGGAGGATTTTCTGAAGCTTGACCAAAGCCAGCTGGAATTGGAAATTAAGGAAATTGGCCTATATAAAAACAAGTCAAAGAATATTAAAGAAATGTGCAATATACTTGTTGAAAAGTTTCAGGGAAAGATTCCTGATAATATGGAGGACCTTGTGTCGCTCCCGGGAGTTGGAAGGAAGACTGCCAATGTAGTATTGAGCAATGCATTTAATGTTCCTGCTATAGCGGTGGATACCCATGTTTTCAGGGTTTCCAACAGAATTGGACTGGCTGATGCAAAAAATGTAGATATCACTGAGGAGCAACTAAGAAAAAATATACCGATGGAAAAATGGTCGAAAGCACATCATTTGATTATTTGGCATGGAAGAAGGATTTGCGTGGCAAGAAAGCCAAAGTGCGATGATTGTCCGGTTGCAATATTCTGCAGATACTATAAGGAACAGGTGGATAATAAAAAGATAAAGTAAAATATAAATCACTTTTGATATAAATAATCTGTTTGAAAGAGGTGTTGCTATGTCTACCGAAACTAACAAAGCTGTAAAGAAGATTAAAAACAAAAGCACTGGGGACCAGGATAGCAGCAGTATATGTTCAGATAGCAAGGTTAAATCCCTGGAGAGTCTGACTGGTGTAGAGAAGGAAGACATGATTTTCTCCATGGATATAGGAACAAGAACAATTGTAGGTATTGTTGGATACATGGAAAAAGACAAGTTTAAGGTTGCCGCGGCAGAAGTGGTAGAGCATAAAAGCAGGGCAATGCTTAATGGGCAAATCCATGATATTGAAAAGGTAGCTGAAGTTGCAGGAGAGGTAAAGGATAAGCTGGAAAAAAAGATAGGTATGAAGCTTGAAAAGGTTGCAATTGCAGCAGCAGGAAGGGTATTAAAGACTTGTGAGGTAAAGGTTGAGAGGGAGATTGACCCGGGAGTGTCAATTGACAGGGAGCTTATTAATGGTTTGGAGATGGAAGGTATACAAAAAGCACAGGCAATTCTTGATGAAAATGAAGCTCCTACTGGTCAGACAAAGTTTTATTGTGTGGGATACAGCGTAGTTAATTATTATCTCAATGGTTATGTTATATCAAACCTTACCGACCATAAGGGAAAAACTATAGCAGCTCATATATTGGCTACTTTCCTTCCTCATGTTGTTGTAGACAGCCTTTATACAGTTATGAATAAAGTTGGTCTTGAGGTGATCAATCTTACATTGGAGCCTATTGCGGCCATCAATGTAACCATTCCGTCTGAACTGAGGCTGCTGAATCTGGCACTGGTAGATATAGGTGCGGGAACTTCAGACATAGCATTGACAAGAGATGGGAGTGTGGTAGCATATGCCATGGTACCTGTTGCAGGAGATGAATTGACTGAGAGAATAGCAAGGGAGTATCTTTTAGACTTCAATACTGCAGAGGAAATAAAGACATCACTTTCAAAAAATTCATCAGATAGTATATCCTTCAAGGACATAATGGGTAAAAAGCATGTTATAAACGCAGCAAAAGTACTCGAAGATATTAAACCATCCATACAAAACCTGGCAATGGTGGTCTCGGAAAAAATTCTCGAATTGAATCAGAAGGCTACAAACGCAGTATTCCTTATAGGAGGAGGAAGTCAGATACCAGGGCTTACTGAGATGATAGCTGAAATACTAAAGATTCCTCATGATAGGGTTGCACTAAGAAACCGTGATAATATCAACAATATCAAATTCAGTGGGAAAAAACTTTCAGGTCCTGAAGCGATAACCCCTATTGGAATAGCTGTTACAGCACTTAATCATAGAGGGCATGACTTTCTAAGCGTTACGCTTAACGGTAAAAAAATAAGGCTATTTAACTCAAAGAAGCTTACAGTATTAGATTCACTGGTTCTTATAGGATTTGACTCAAACTCTCTTATAGGCAGATCGGGTAAAAGCATCAGATTTACACTTAACGGTGAAGAAAAATTTATTAAAGGTGAGCATGGACAAGCAGCAAGAATTTTCGTAAACGGAGAAGCTGCAAGCCTAGATACTGTTTTAAAACCTGGAGATCAAATAATAGTAGAACCTTCTATACATGGCAGGAATGCTGAAGCTAAGCTTTCGGACTACACTGAAATCAAACCTAAAAGAAGTATTAAATTTAATGGAGATCTCATTTACACAGGAACTCATATTTTTGTTAATGGAAATGAAGTAGAGGAATATTTGAATATGTCAGATGGTGATTCAATTCTTGTGAGGGATATAACAAGTGTCAATGATCTTTTGGAGTTGTATGGTTTTGATATGGAGAAATCCAGGGTTATAGTCAATGGAAATAAACCGGATGTATCATATACCCTTTTAGAAGGTGATGTTGTAGAAGTTGGACTTGGAGCTGATGATAAGCCAGATTTTGATGGATTTGCTATAAATGATCCAATTATTAATACCGGTGAGAAAACAAACAACGAATCATTCTATGTTACTGTAAACGGTAAGAACACTATCCTTAAAGGAAATAAGCCCCAATATATTTTTATTGACGTGTTTAATCATATAGATTTTGATTTGTCATCAGGTAAGGGAAATGCAGTGTTCAAGCTAAATGGTGAGAAGGCAGCTTTTACAGATGAAATAAAACCGGGTGATGTGATTGAAATAAGCTGGGAGCCATCCTAGGTATGATTAAAAATTACTTCCGCTTTCTACGCAAGTGTTGATGAGTTAAGTCAACGCATGAGCCAAATTTATAGCGGAAGTTATTTTTTGATTATGCCTTAAGATGTTAAAAATCACTCCTAATAAATCTTTAATGAATTTACAATATCATAAAACAGCTTTTTCTGATAGTTATTCCACGATTCTTCAGGGATAAAATAGCTTATCCTGTAAAGCTTGCCTTCTTTTTGCAGGAAAACCTCATTTGATTTTATCTGCTTTCCATTTTTGTCAATTATTGAATAATCCCAAACGTATCCATCCAAATTGTTTAGTTTAATTGGTTTTGAGCTAAAGTATTGATAATTTAGCTGTGACGTTGATTTGGCCTTTTCAAGAAATTCAGGCAGAGGTTGTGGTAAATTCCATACCTGCACAAAGCCATTTGAATACTCCGACTTTAACTCCACATGGTAGAGTATGTCGCTGCCGGATAGCTCCTGCTCATCTATAGTGAAAATGGATGGGTAGTCGAAGCCGAATTTGCCCTTCTCAGATATGAAATTTTTAAAGGTCTCAGTCCTTGGCTTAATAAAGGGCAACCCAGTTTCTATTGATCCGTCCTTGTTAGCTTCATTTATGAATACATTTTCAACTGTAAAATCGGCAGGGCATGAAAAAGACAAGCAATTGTTTATCGTTAATATATAATTCATGTTTTTGCTTAAAATAAAATTGACCAATATAAATAAAGCAAACCATGCTGATAGCAATATGCATGTCCTAGCAATCTTTTCTTTGTAGTTTTTAATGAATATAACATACAAGTAAATCACTCCAGTTTCTATTATTGTTTTTATAAAATGCTTAGGACTAGCCATGACAACAATCAAGGGCACAAAATTGCAAACGGTTTCGTACAAGGAATTTTATATATAATTTATATTAATACAGGATAAATAATATTCATCAAGATTAATAATATTTTAATAGGCATCAGATATTCACGAAAATTGCATAATTGAATATACTATAATAAAAAGTGATAAATCTTTTCCATTTGTCTAAGTCAAATGGAAGATTATTAACACTTTTAATTTAGGTAATAAAATAATGCCGGGAGTGGTTATTATGAAGATTTTGGTATTGAAAATGCCCAAGTTAGTTGGGAATTTACTTAAAAAAGTACTAAAGATGAGTTAAAAATGATAAAAAATAAAAAAGCTTAATGCTTTTTTATTTTTTAATGTTTAGGAAATTATGGTGTATTACACGCCATAACTATAAAATTCTTTTTGATTTTAAACAGCTCTTGTTACTTTGTTTGAACGCAAGCATCTTGAACAAATATATATTGATTTAGTTGTACCTTTATCAACAATCTTTACTTTCCTGATGTTTGGTTTCCAACTCCTGTTAGTCTTTCTGTTTGAGTGGCTCACTCTCAATCCGAAGAGAACATCTTTGCTGCAAACTTCACACTTTGCCATTATATCTACACCTCCTTTTAGTCTGGAGAAATATTTATATTAATATTTGTTTGCTTTACCCAAAGCAAATATAATTCTAACACAATACATGTGGATACTGCAAGTGATTTTTACAAATTTTATTTAAAATTTGATTTTAAATAAAATTTGGTGCATTTCAAAAAATTGATTATTCAATTATTCTATGGGTAATATCATTAGTTCAACATTTTGAAATGCAGAATTGCCTAATTAATAATTTGTTAATACCTCAACCGGAAAATTACATGTCGAATGCCGGTTTTATATGATAAAATACAAATAAATAAAATATATGCTCTACCTGCAAAAGAAAGATGAATACATAAAAATCAACATTAATATTACATTTGGCAGAGCGAATAAAGATCGGTTCAACGGGATTTGCGATAGACAAATTAATAAAATTAATTGATTTTTATAGACGGAGAATTTTATATGGAAGAAAATACTCGAAATAATAATATAAAAGAGGTTATGAAAAAAACCATAAAATATTTAAAAGGAATTGGAGAAGTAAGAGAAAAGCTGTTTCACAGGCTAGGGATTTACAATATTGAAGATTTGGTTTCTTATTTTCCTCGTGATTATGAAGACCGGAATAATATAAAAAAGATAAATGAGCTCCAGGATGATGAGAAATGTGCTTTTGAGGGCCAAATATCATCCAGGGTTACCGAGCACCGGCCTAAAAGAGGTTTTACAATAAGCAAGCTTGTTATAAAGGATGAAACGGGCTCTATTACTGCGTCATGGTTTAATCAGCCATATATTAAAAATGTATTTAAACCGGGGGAGAAATATATTTTCTTTGGAAAGATTGCAAGAAAGTTCAATTCTATAGAGATTCAGAACCCTATATACGAGAAGGCGGGCGAAGATAAATTTAAAAACATGTGCAGAATTGTGCCTGTTTATCCATCTACAATGGATTTGTCACAGAATGTTATACGAGCTGCTGTAAGAAGTGCTATGGATGCTGTTGGCAGCAATGTTGAGGAATCACTACCTCCATCAATCAAAGAAAAATATAAACTGCCGGAAATAAATTATGCTTATTCAAACATACATTTTCCAATAAGCTTTGAAGATTTTAAAAATGCCAGATACAGACTTGTGTTTGAGGAGCTTTTCTTTATGCAGATAGGGCTCTTGAGTTTAAAAGCTACCTTAACAAATGAACACAAGGGCATAAAGTTTAATAAAGATGATGATAGAATGGATGCTTTTATTAAAGCTTTGCCGTTCTCTCTTACTTGTGCACAGGAAAATGTTTTTTGTGAGATAAAGAATGACATGGAAAGCAATAAGGTAATGAACAGGCTTGTTCAGGGAGATGTAGGGTCCGGTAAAACAGTTGTTGCTGCACTTGCATTGTATAAGGCGGTCTTAAGTGGATATCAGGGAGCATTGATGGTTCCTACAGAGATTTTGGCCGGGCAGCATTATATAACCATGTCAAAGCTGTTTAAGGGATTTGGCGTAAATGTTGCTCTTCTGACAGGAAGCAAGACTGCAAAAGAAAAAAGAGAAACCATCGGGAAATTGAAAAAAGGTGAAATTCAAATTCTCATAGGCACTCATGCACTTTTAGAGGACAAGGTGGAGTTTAATTCTCTAGGACTTGTAGTTACAGATGAGCAGCATAGGTTTGGAGTTAGGCAAAGGGCTGTACTGTCTAAAAAGGGGAATGATCCAGATGTTCTTGTTATGACTGCAACACCTATACCAAGAACACTTGCTCTTATACTATATGGAGACCTGGATATTTCCATCATAAATGAGCTTCCTCCAGGTAGAAAGCCCATTAAAACATATGCGGTAGATAATGGTATGCGGCAAAGGATATATGACTTTATAAGAAAAAAAGTTAAAGAGGGAAGACAGATATACATGGTGTGCCCTCTTGTTGAAGAATCTGAAGAAATAAGTGCCAGGTCTGCAAACGAGCTGGCAGGTACTATTGCCGAAAATGATTTTAAAGATATGAGGGTGGGACTTGTTCACGGTAAAATGAAACCCAAAGACAAGGAGGCTATAATGGGTGACTTTGTTAAGGGAAATCTGGATATATTGGTTTCAACTACAGTAATTGAAGTGGGAGTTAATGTACCCAATGCAACTGTTATGGTTGTGGAAAACTCTGAAAGATTTGGGTTATCACAGCTCCATCAATTAAGAGGTCGGGTAGGAAGAGGTGAGGAGGAGTCTTTCTGTATACTATTTAATGAGGGGAAGGGTGCTGTAGCTAAGGAAAGAATGAAGGTTATGGAAAAAACCAATGATGGGTTTGTTATTTCGGAAAAGGATTTGGAGCTGCGGGGACCGGGAGAATTTTTCGGAACCAGGCAGCATGGGCTGCCGGAGCTTAAAATTGCAAACCTGTATAAGGATATGGAAATACTTAAAATAGCACAGGAAGCAGCCATTAATATCATTACAGAGGATCCGAAGCTATCAAGTGACGAAAATATAAGAATAAAAATGGCTGTAAAAGAAAAATTTGAGGGAAAAATAGAAGGACTTAGCTTCTTATAATCGAATAATGTATTATAGTGTGTATATTGGGGTTGACAATTAGAAATCATAATATAAAATAACATTATATGAAAGATTAATAAGGAATGGCTTAGAAATAACATCCGATTCTTATCGTCCAAAACCCCGTTAAATCGTCGTGATTTTGTCCTCGAGAATAGGTCGCTATTTCTAAGGCATACCTTATTACAAGTTGGAGGAATGCTTATTTTAAGGGTAATATCTGGCTCTGCCAAAGGGCATAAGCTAAAAACAAAAGAGGGTAATTCCACAAGGCCTACAACAGACAGGGTCAAGGAATCACTGTTTAACATTATAGCAGGATATTTGGAAGATGCTACAGTGCTTGATATCTATTCCGGAACCGGAAGCCTTGGTATAGAAGCTTTGAGCAGAGGTGCCAAAGAAGCAGTATTTGTGGACCAATCCCGTGAGTGTGCCGGTATAATAAAAGACAATCTAGTACATACAAAGCTTCTGGAAAAATCACAAATACTAAACTGTGATGTTAGATCAGCTATTTTAAAGCTATCTGATGCAGGAAGAAAATTCGACTTGATTTTTATGGATCCACCATATAGAAAAAATTTTGTTGAAGAAACATTAAATTATTTGGTAAATAGTGATATAATTATAGACAATGGTCTAATAGTTGCAGAACACGAAGAAATGGATAAAGTTCCTGAGCAAGTTGGAGAAATTAAGCGATTTAGAAGTCAAAAGTATGGGAAAACGATTCTATCATTTTATAATAAGGAATAAATGAAAAATTACTTCCGATTTCTATGCGGGGGTTGACGAGTTAAGTCAATACATGAGCGAAATTTATGGCGAGTTATTTTTTGATCATGGCTAAATAAAATTTTAAGGCGGTTGGTAATTTGAAGGTATGTGTATATCCCGGAAGTTTTGATCCTGTGACCAATGGTCACCTGGATATAATAGATAGGGCAGCAAAGCTATGCGATAAATTGATTGTAGCAGTTCTTGTCAATTCCAGAAAAAATCCGGCCTTCTCATTGGAGGAAAGGGTAGGGCTTTTGGAGAAAGTATTGAAGGACAGGGATAATGTTGTTGTAGAGTCTTTTGATGGATTGCTTATAGATTTTATCAAAGAAAAAAATGCTTGTTCAATTATTAAGGGGTTAAGAGCTGTATCGGATTTTGAATATGAGTTACAGATGGCATTATTAAATAAAAACCTTGATCCTGATGTTGAAACACTTTTTATGATGACAAATATAAACTATTTTTTCTTAAGCTCTAGTGCGGTCAAGGAATTGGCAAGAAATAACGGAAATATAGAAGGACTTGTACCGGAGTGTATAAGAGAGGATATAATGAACAAAATCACGAAGTGATTGGGAGGAATATAATGGAGATCCTATCTATTTTGGAAACTTTGGAAGATATAATTGAAAAGAGTGTTAGTGTGCCGTTTAGTGGAAGATGTCTTGTAGATAGGGAGGAGATATTGGAAATCATTAAAGAAATGAGGCTGAAGCTGCCGGATGACTTAAAACAGGCCAAATGGGTGAAGGAAGAACGACAAAGGATACTTATGGAAGCCCAGAAGGAAGCTAATAATGTAGTTAAGGAAGCGGAAAGCAAAATTTCTGCATTGGTTGATGAGCATGAAATTTCCAAACAAGCATACGATCAAGCAAATGAGATAATCTCCAATGCACAAAAGAATGCAAAAGAAATAAGGCTGGGTACAAGGGAATATGCGGACAGCATTCTGAATAAAGTTGAGGAGATTTTAAAGGAAGCTTTAGAGGTTGTCCAAGCTGACCGCAGTGAACTAAAGTAATGTGTACACTATAGTCACTGCGATATGGACATGTAAATAGCTCATACTGTAAATTGCTCTCTAGATGTATAAATTCCTGATAAAAAATAAAATATATTATATGAGAAATAAATTAAGAAAAATGGCGAAAATAATAAAGTTCGTCTATTTTTTTTGATTTCTAAGAAAAGTTATTTATGGCAATTACAGCGAATTAAAACATTTAAGAGATTACAGGTGAAGATGAATGAAGCGGTTTTGGGTTAGGCAGATGAACAACTTTACAGCAATATTTAGAGATAAAGGACAGCTCTCTTTATTTACTGTACTGTCAATTTTTATATTATTAAATACACTTAAGATTTCTATATTCAATTTGATATTAACAGACAATAAATCGGCTAACATCGCACAATATAAAATAGTATACACACTTTTGTTTATGGTTGTATTAATAAACATATTTTTATTACTAAAGTCCAGAATCCTATTTTTATTGCTTTATTTATTACAGTCACTTTATATAATAATTAATATTTCCTACTATATGTTTTTTCACAGCTATATTCATGTTATGCAGTTTATAATGCTTTTTAAAGAGGGCTTTACTGCAGCAAATCAAAACTCAGCACCTATAAATTTGAAAATGCTTATAATACTCATTGATCTGCCTGGTTTTATTCTGGTCTATAGGAATTTTCACAGAATAATTGATTTTAGAAAAAGCAAAAGGTTTCTTACTGTATTGGTAACCTGCCTTTCGCTGATTTTGCTAGCAGCAATTGAAGTGAGAAGCTACTATTATGAGTGGTCATTAGTTCATCTGGTTCAAAGCAAATATAATGGTGAAAAGCCTATAGTAGAGCGATATGGGACGGTAGCCAACAATGTTTTGGGTATATACTTAAATAGAAATGAGAAAGTGATTATAGATAAGTTAAAATATGGAGAGGTCCAAGCTGGAAAAGCAAGCATGAAAGACAATCCAAATTTTATTTTTATCCAAGTAGAAGCCATGGATTCCAATGTTATAAATAAGAAATACAAGGGAAGCTATATTACTCCTTTTCTGAATTCTCTAAAAGATAGCTCTGTTTATTACCCATATGTATTAAGTGAGCATATGGGAGGTGGTACGTCAGATATTGAATTTTCGGTAATTAATAGTATAGAGCCTCTTGAGGGATACTCCGCCCAGAAACTTTCAAATTATAATTACCCCAATTCATTTATTAAGGTACTTCGTAAGAATAACTATTCTGCCATTGGATTTCATGGAAACAAAGGCAGTTTTTTTAATAGGAATATATCGTTTCCCAAGATGGGCTTTGAAAGGTTGATTGATATGGATGATATGGGTTTTAAGGATGTTGGATGGGGGGCACCTGACAGGGATGTTTTAAACTATGCCTTTGACCATATGACAAAGATGAGCAGGCCTTTTATATCCTACATTATTACAATGACAAGCCATGGCCCATTTACAAATGCGGGTAAATATTATGATAATAAGATTTTTGATGGAGTTGAAAATGTAAACATAAAAAACTACTTCAATTCCATGTCATATGTAGATAAAGTACTGGAAGATTTCGTGACAAGAGTCCGGACTAAATATAAAAACACATACATCTTTATATATGGGGATCACACACCAAGTATAAGGGATAAAGAATATATGCAGGCATCCTTTGATTATGATAACAAATATTTTGAATTTATTCCGCTTTTTATATTAACTCCGGATAACAGGAAGTATATTGAGAACAGCAGGGCAGTATCCATGCTTGATTTCTCTCCAACTTCATTAAAAGCATCAGGTGTTGAATATAAGATAAAGTCTGACGGTGTAAACCTTCTAGAATTTAAAAAAGACTGGAGAGGAATTAAATTTAAAGATATGACTTATAATAGGCAATTTCTGTATGAAAAGATTGAGGGGATAAAATAGCACTCAACTATTTTGACAAAATCCGGTATGAGTGATAGAATCTGATTGGTTTTAGGTAGGGCGTTTCAAAAAAAATAATTTTTGGGTATTTTTTACAAAATATCCTTAGGAATGCTCTGTTTACCAGCTAATTATTTTTTATATATTATTGAAAGGTGGGTCAAATATATGATGGATAAAATAATAGACTTGATAGAGTCTCCTGATAAATCTGCCATGAATGAGGCTTCCAAAAGACTTGATACGCTTATAAAGCCTATTGGCAGTTTGGGTGTTTTAGAGGAAATTTCTATAAAGCTTGCTGGTATTTTTGGCAAGGTAAACAATAAAATAGAGAAAAAGTGTGTCGTAGTAATGTCGGCAGATAATGGTGTGTGTGAAGAGGGAGTAAGCACCTGTCCACAATTTATAACTATCATGCAGACAATAAATATTATCAGAGGATTCTCAGGTGTAAGCGTTCTTGCAAAACATGCAAATTCAGATATTAAGGTTGTAGATATTGGGATAAATGGAGATGTGCAGTACCCAGGACTTATTAATAAAAAAGTCAAACCGGGAACTTCAAACATGGTAAAAGGGCCTGCTATGACAAGAGATGAGGCTGTTTTGGCAATAAATACTGGAATTGAAATTGTAGGTGAGCTTGTAAGAGATGGGTATAATCTAATAGGGACAGGAGAAATGGGAATAGGAAATACTTCAACAAGCAGTGCTGTTCTTATGGCATTTACAGGGCTTGAAGCCGATAAAGCAGTAGGCAGGGGTGCAGGAATGACCAATGAAGGATATGAGGCTAAGAAGAAAACTATTCTTAAAGCATTGGAGTTAAACAAACCTGATAAAAATGATGCGATAGATGTTTTAGCAAAGGTAGGAGGGCTTGATATAGCCGGGATGGCAGGCTGTTTTTTAGGAGGAGCATACTATAAGGTTCCGGTTGTAATTGATGGCTTTATATCAGCTGTTGCCGCTTTAGTAGCCTATAAGATAAATCCGAAGGTCAAGGATTACATGATTCCTTCTCATATATCTGAGGAACCGGGCTTTAAGCATGTTATTGAGTATATAGGACTAAAACCGTTTTTAGGTCTGGAAATGAGGCTTGGAGAGGGCTCAGGTTGTCCTATTGCTTTTAATGTAATAGAAGCTGCAACAGAAATTATAAATAAAGTGGCTACTTTTGAAGAAGTAGAAATGAACAGTGATTTTTTAATTGATATGCGGAAGGATTGCTGATTAAAAAAGGCTATTGCAAAACGATACATAATCAATTACTCCATATTGTGCGGATTTGAAAAGATTAGGCACAATATGGAGCATTTAAAGTCATTTTGCAGCAGGACCCTTTTGTTATGAAAGTGTAATGCAATTATAAGATTTTTAATAGGATATGTCATCAAAATATATTTTTCCTGACCAGTCAGGAGCGTTTTGTCCCTTGGCCATTTGAATGCCTATCTCCATTGTTTGATCTTCAGTTACACCTTTTGGAGAAAAGCTAATTTCATTCCATCCTGGTTTAAGATTGTTTGCTATATCAATCCAGCCGCCGTCAGTCCATTTCCAAGTACTGGTGGTTTTAATGTATAATAAAAGACCATATGATGCTTTTTTGAATGCACTTGATACCAAAGTATCAGGAATAAATACCTTAGCAGTAATTTTTTTCCCTGTGAAATTGACAGGTGAAGCAAATGCTAGCTTTATGGCACCTTTTGCAGTTTTGCTGGCTCCTAGCTGGCCTGTCAGGTTGGCTGTAATTGCTGCCGAAGATGAGCCGGAAGCTTTTTGATCATTGCTTATAGATATATCCTTAAAGCCAAGTTCACCATCATTATCGCTTTGCCAGTTGGAAATTTCCCATGAACTTAAACTGGACTCAAAGTCAGTTATATTTTGAGCTGTATAGCCTTTATAAGAGGGTAAAGTTGAAGAATTTGATGAAGTTTCAGGGCTTGACCCTACAGATGCATTGGGATTTGGGGATGCGTCCGGGTTTGGAGATGCATTTCCAGGTCCGTTTAATTGCACTTCAGTTGAAGACTCATCAACAGAAAATAGTGGAGCATCATCGGTTTTTGACGAACATGCTGCAGTAAGAGCTAGAATTGTGACAATCAGTATTCCTAAAAATAAATAAGAGATACGACTTTTCATAGATTTCCTCCTTGAATATAGATCAGTTTATTAGAAAAGTTCTATTCTTATTATTATCGGATTTTTCATAGGATAAGTTTATAATTATGCTATTTCATGTCTTTATTGAATTTTTCCAGCAATGCCTTTACCTCTATAAAATTATCTTCTATGCCATTAAAAGCATTAAAAACTTTTTGATAACATGAATTGCCGACAGGGTTTTTGAGTTTTATATCATTGGTGTTTGGGAAAACAGCATTGGAATCTCCTATATTATCAGCTTTGTTTGCGATATTGACAAACATATCATGATACAGCTTGCTGGTTTTGTTGTAATCTAAAAAAGGCCAATTGTACTTTAGCTGGGACAAATTATGGGATGCTATTTCATATTCCTTGGAAAGTGCTCGTTGGAAGCCTTGTGTCATTTTATTTTGAATATTTTCCGAAAGAGATAGTAACTTAGTCAGATCATGTTTTTTTAGTGTATTTTGATTGGAATTATAAAACTCAATCAGAAGCTTAATAGAGCTTTCAAATATTAAAATGTTGTCAATGGAAATGTTATTTGATGATATAAAAACATCCTCACATTTCCAAAGGTTTAAATATTTCATAAATCCTTCATCATAATCACCTGAATTAAACAATTTACTTATATCAGTCAATTCCAATTTAAAAAATGAAATATGGTTTTCAAATTGATATTTACTGCTTAATCTTGGACCATAAAAAGCTTCACTTTCAGCAGCACTTTCCAAGTATCTGTCCATGTAAAATTTTTCAGGTATTGAAAATGCGGCCTCTGTAAAAAGTTTTACCAGCTCGTTTCGTACTATTTGACTATCATTTAGTGTTTTAGAAATAATCTCATTGTTATAATCATACTTATCAACCAAGTCATCAAAATCTTTTGAAGCATTTCGATTATCATCAAGAGTAATTGAAAGCTGTTTAATTCTGAAGTTTATTCTATTGTAAATTTCCTCTTTTTCAGGCAGTACACTTACTCTTTGCAACTTTTGTTCAAAGGGCTTTCCGACAGGTAAGTTCAAAATCATAAATATAACTGACATCAAAAAAACAACAATACTGGCTAAGGATAATATGCTCACTGTCAAAGAAAGCTTTTTATCTGGTAAATTACTGCTTTTAAATGCGTAAATAAATAAGAAGGCAGGTACTGCAAGAGTCAGATAAATCGGTATTTGAAATTTTAGAGATATTATAAGAAATAATGATACAAAAAGTGCCAGAATGCCTGATATGAAAGTAAATTTTTTCATTATACACCTCATGAGTTCTTTCGTTTGTATAAATCAATATAATTATACTTGGTTTTATTTCAATAATCAATGATATATAAATTGCTGTAGTTAAAAGATGTAATAATTAAAGTAACCAACCGTTCATATCAAGACTTGTTGGTCAACAATACAAACGGTTGATTAAAGGTTCTTATATAACTATCCTTTATAGAGTTAACGGTTAGTTTTGCCAAAATTGTTTGCAATAATGATAACATCTTTCATATTAATTGCACCATCTCTATTTATATCACATTCAATTAAAAAGCCAGTTTCACCTGATGTAAGGCCAAAACAGCCTGCCAGTATTATCACATCTGCCATATTGACTATTCTATCACCATTTATATCACCATCTGGAAGGATAGACTGTGTTGGTAGGGTTGGAGTTGGTGTATAAGCTGGAGTAGAGGTTGGAATATCACTATCCTGAATATAGGCTGCAAATAGTGCTAGTGCAATCTCGCATTGAGTTGAGAAACGGTGATATTTAAACATAGGACTAACTCCTGCCTCGTATGCTTGATATAAATTATTCCAACTTGGGTCTTGCCTTAATGCAGGTCTTGTATCTATATATTTACATCCGTTTTTAAGTTTTGCACCCTGGCCGTTATTAGATTCCCATCCTTCGGGGATATAAATCTCATTGTCGAAAACTCTTGAATAGTCGCCTCTTTGCTCTTCATTGGTAAAACCTGAATCATCCTTATTACTTAAAACTAAAGTATTAAGCAACTTTTCACCAATATCTTGTGCATCTGCATCAAAGTAAGAATATTTCTTAGTTGCATATGAATATGTAAGAAGTATCCTTGAAAGAATTGCGGCAGCTTCCAAATCTGAGCTCATTGATGTAATGGTGGCATGGAGATAAGAGTTGCCTGTATAGGTGCCGGTCCAGGTATCTGGCATACCTTCCCATTCTATTTGTGATGGAATTTCAAAACTTTCAAAATTATCTACTTTAACATATGGTTTAACCCAATCAACCCATTTTCTAAGTATACTATAAGCCCTCTCATCTCCAGTTTGATAATAATATTCCGCAAGGTTCACTATGGACCGGCATTGAGATAGGAAGCTCCCGTTGCTTAATTGATCAAAAGTACCTGGACTTACGTCGTATGTCATTTTATAGAAATGGGACAGTTCTTTAGGAGGTGTCTTATAATTGTATCCCCACGAGTTGGTACATCCGCCTGCGATAGCACCTTCAGCAGACTGAAGCCATTGTAAAAATTCCAATTGCATATCAATACTTTTGTTCCAATCTAATGATGCTCCGGAAAGACCAGTAACCAAATTAGATGTTGATGAGAGTGCATATGCAGCTAGAGGGTTCTGATTTTTTTGGTGGAGGATATCACTTCCTTTAATCCATGCAAAATCGTTTGGTTCAACGTTTGAACCCCATGAATACCCCGATGAAATAAGATAATGGAAAGCACTGGCACCATCACTAACAGTATCTACTGAATTACAGCCTATAGGCTTCATGTACTTGTCAAGCATTGAATACCTGAGGTAGTTTCCAAGTTTGCCTGCTGAGGATGTGGAGCTTTTGACTTCAGAACCCATATTTTGTTCAGATGCCCACTTGTTAGCATAGTAGGCAGACTTAATAATATTTGTGTCACCAGTTGAGGAAGTGATATAGGTCCAGGGTTTGGGTAGCATATCTGATTTATATACAAGGGATGAAAAAGCAGGCTTACCGGTAAATGCATCCCATGCAGGTATCATGAGCCTTTGCCAAATAGTTTCTCCAGGGCCTCTTCCTGTAATGTTGATTTTGGATACACGGCTATTTACTGTGCCCATATTCCCATATTTGTGCCAGTTATCAACATCTAAAAGATTATGTATTCCTAATATTGTTTTTTTATTATAAAATGAAGAAAGACTCCAATACAGGGGATCTTTACTACCTTTTACAAGCCGGTTAACTTTTTGAGGATAATCTAATAGACTTCCTTCAGGATAATAAAAGGAGCAATCATTGAAATTGTACCCCGATTCAAAGCCAGGCTGCTCAACATTACTAGGTATTGCATACTTTGAAATAGTATCCCATGCCTTATTGTAACCTGACCAATCGCCTGTGAAATAGCCTTGAGCTGCTTCTAACTGCAGGTAGTGAAACAATAAGACTAAGGGAAAAACATAAAACTTTTTTAGAAATCTTAAACATAAAATCCCTCCTGACTAATAAGTTGGTATATTACGGCGATTTACAGATACAGAAAAAGTTTATTTTGTGTAAAACAAAAGTTACAGTACAATTATATAATATAAAGATTAGCTGGTAGAATGTTTCAACTTGCTATTTGTTGTATATATTTGTTTATATATTTAATGTCCAGTTATGTGCCATCATTTTAATGTTGTAAAGATTTTGCCTGAAAAATTGGCCTATAAAATGATAAAATAATTATATAATCAGTATGAAAAGTTTAAAAAGGAGATGATATCTTGAGGAGAAAGAGTTTTATTGCTTTTATAATGTCTGGGAGACTATGGTGTATACTGCATCGCAATTTCTCACTGCAACAATCAAAGTTGAAAAATCATTTCATAATTTTTTTGCTTATGTTTATTATGTCTGTATCCTGTATTGTTCCAAGTCACATTTCTTGGGCTGCTGTAGGATCGCTTAAGAATGGGACACAGTTTAAAGATACTGCAGGTAATATTATTCATGCACATGGAGGCGGCCTTATACAATATGGCGGATATTACTACTGGTATGGTGAATATAGGGATAGTTCCAATTTGTTTTTGGGTGTTCGCTGTTATCGTTCAACAGATCTTATGAATTGGGAGTATAGGGGAGAGGTTCTAAAGCCCAGTTCTGCTGCTGAATTAAACAGATGTAATGTTGAAAGGCCAAAGGTAATGTACAATGCATCAACCAAGGAATTTGTAATGTGGATGCACTGGGAGAACGGAGTACACTATGGAGAAGCCAGGGCAGCTGTGGCATATTGTAAAACGCCTGACGGAAACTTTACATATCAGGGAAGTTTCAGACCGTTGGCCAATTCAGGAGTGGTTGACCATGGCAAAAACGGATACATGTCCAGGGACTGTAATGTTTTTGTAGATACTGACGGCAAAGGGTATTTTATATCAAGTGCAAATGAGAATATGGATTTAATGCTTTATGAATTGACTCCAGATTATAAAAATGTGGCATCTCTTAAAGCAAAGCTATTTGCCGGATCTCAACGGGAAGCTCCATGTATTATAAAAAGAAATGGCTATTATTATCTTATTACATCAGGATGTACAGGATGGGACCCCAATCAAGGAAAGTATTCATATTCACAAAACCTTGCCAGTGGCTGGTCAGCCCTGACTAACTTTGGAAATAACACTACATATAACTCACAGCCTGCGTTTATAATACCTGTTCAGGGAACAGCCGGAACTACTTACCTTTACACGGGAGACAGATGGGCCGGTGCATGGGGCGGCAAAGTAAATGATTCTCAATATGTTTGGCTTCCGCTAAATTTTGTATCGGATACCAAGCTTGAGTTAAACTATTACGATACAATAAAGATTGATGCTGCTGCCGGTACGATCCGTGAAGATATGGGGAATGCACCATGTTACAAGCTTGTAAATGAAAACAGTGGTAAGGTTCTGGACGTTTTAGACGGATCAACTGTAAATGCTGCTAAAATAATTCAAAACACTGATAGTGGGAGTGAATCACAAAAGTGGTACTTTGTTGATATAGACGGTACCTATAAGAAAATTGTCAATGTCAAAAGCGGAAAGGTGCTGGATGTTAATAATGAGTCCAAGGATGACGGGGGCTCTGTCATACAATATACAAGTACCGGTGGTGCCAATCAGCAGTGGAAAATAGTAGATAACGGAAATGGTTACAATAAGATTGTAAATAAAAACAGCAGCAAGCTTCTTGATGTTAACAAACAATCAACTGAAGATGGTGCACTGGTTCAGCAGTGGGCTGATGCAGGCGGAAAAAATCAGCATTGGAAGCTTGTCAATGTACAGCCTTCCAGCAATCCTACACCAACGCCGACAAAAGTAATAACTCCTACAAAAGCACCGACCCCTACACCAACTAATGTTCCATCGCCTACCAACGGAATAAAGTATTTTAAAGTAAAAGGATACATAAGGCCCGATTTCATATTTGATTCAAGTATGGCACCCAAGGTAAAAGCGGGTTTCAAGGTGGAAATAGAAGGCCTTGGAAAATCAGATTTAACTGACGCCAACGGATATTTTGAAATTTCAGATGTACCAAGCACTGCGGGGTGTGCAGTTGTAATAAGCAAGGTGCAATATATGCAGAGGAAATTAACAGGTATTAATGTACAAAATGATACTGCTGTTTCATCAGAAGCCCAACCAATATTTATATGGGCAGGAGATGTTTTGGTTAATGGAAACAAGGATAATACAATCAATATGGCCGATATATTAGAAATGGCTAAAGGCTTCAACAGCGTAGCCGGGGACGGTAAATATAGAACTGATTGTGATTTAAATGAAGATTCTGTAATCAACATGTCTGACGTAATAATTGTTGCAGGTCATTTTAACAAGACTTCCTCAGATTATTGATAAGTAGTGAAAATCCAACAAGGGGGCCCGTTCCACGGCTCCCTTGTTGGATTTATGAAAAAGTTTGGTGTATAATGCAATGAAAGAGTACTGTTTGTATTCATTGTAGGAAAATATAAGAAAAGTACTTTTAAGTCGGCGATTTTGTGGTTTAGTAAATTTTGCAGTGTTGAACAGCTAATTAATAAGTTCATCCTTCTGCCTTTCTGCCATCAAAGATGAATTATCGACTCTTTTAGCCCAGAAACTATCGGGGAATAGGGAAACAAGACTTTGATATTCCTTCTGAGCTTTATCATGCTGTCTATCAGTTTCCACTCATCATTAATAAACACCTCAAGGGTTGTATGGTTTTGGACATCTCTAAGCCGACTGTTTATATTGCATTTATTGAGAAGAGTCGCCAGTGTAAACGCTTGTTGGTCACACCAGCTTACTCCCATAACCAGATTGTTATATGCAGTTTTGTCAACTGCTTTATATTCAGGATCTATATTTTGATTTTCCTTAACATAGTTAAACAAGGCGATTAGTGACATTAAATCATTTTGGGAATTTTCTGTAATGGTGGCAGTTAAATGTTTATAAGTCAGTTCTCTATAATAAAAGTCACAGATTTTATTTGGAGGTAAAAGAATAATTAAGGGTATAGCTATAAGGAGTATAGAAGTAAAAGCCAATAGTATTATGCTGAATTTCCTTTCAATTCTTCGCATTTATCTGCCTCCAATTATATAAATTGATTACTGCCGATAGATATGTCAGTTTCTATGTTACTATAATCCTTACATAAAAATCTCGGCAAAACTGTGGCAAAATTAGTGGAGAAATAATGCAAGAATAGTTAAGATAAAGCTGATTCTTTTGCCATTAATTTTAACTTGTCGCTTGAAAATTTAATTTCTGTGATTAATTTACTAATATTTTCTATGTCGCTGTTTGTACTGTCAATTGTAGCTGATACTTCTTCAAGGGATGCTGCATGCTGTTCGGATATACTTGCGATATTTTCTGTTTTTTCTTGAATTTTAATAAAATTGAATGCCATATCCTTAATCATATCTGATTCTTTATTTATTGTTTTACTCATTCTCTCGAATTCTTCCTGCATTTGTTCAAAATAGTTATTGACATAGTTTATTAATTGGTTTCCTGCTTTTACTGCATTATCACCAAGCTTAACCTTATCTACTACCAATTTGGTTTTTGTCGTTATTTCTCTAATAATATTATTTATATCCTTAACAGTATTTGAACTTTGATCAGCAAGCTTTCCTACTTCATCAGCTACTACAGCGAATCCTTTTCCTTGATCTCCAGCCCTAGCAGCTTCAATTGATGCATTAAGTGCCAATAGGTTTGTTTGTTCTGAAATTTGTGTGATATCTTCAAGAAAACTGTTTATATCAGCAATATTTTTTTCAAGTTCATTTACTGTAACCAAAGAGGTATCTACAGCCTGAAATATAATTCCCATTTGGGTATTCATTTGTCCTATTTTCTCCAATCCCTCGGTTACTTTACCGGAAACTTGTGAAACATGATCCAAAACCTCTTGAGATATTGTAAGGCTTGTATCAACATGAGTTTTGACATCTGACATTTTTACATTGATTGCACCAAGGCTATCGGCTTGTTCGCTCACACCTTTTGCCATTTCATGCACTGCAGTATTTATATTGGATATTGATGAATTTGAGTCCGAAATGTTATTATTTATGTTTGAAATATTCAAACTTAGGCTCCCTGATTCTTTTTCAATTTCATTAACAGCTGTACTCAGTTTATCATAAAAACCCAATGCTTTCTGTTCATTTGATATGGAGGCTAGTATTAATGATTCACCCCATTTTGTTAGAAAAAACAATATGCTGATTACACAATTAATATAAGCCAGCAATGCAAATAGAGTACCTATATTATTATATTGGCCTATAAACAAATTGTTTGTAGCTCTCATAGACACCAGGACAATTAAAACATTTAAAACTACTCCAAATATAACAATCAGCCTTTTTTTAAAGTACAATGAAATCATTGCAATAGAAATAAAAAACAAGTAGTGGTTACCCAGAGTAAATGTGGAACTTGTCAAGGTATTGATCAGACCAATAATTGCGGGAACAAGACTGAATATAAATGCTTTTATATTATCATATATGGGTAAAAAGTATACTGCAGTAAGGACACCGCAAGTGATTGCACATTTGATTATAATATCCAATCCCTTAGTGAACTCTAAAGCACTGATTGCAACAATACTTAGAACTATAGCGATAATATAGACGCATATGAGGTTTACAAAATGTACTCTTTTTAAACTATACACCTGCTGGATTTTAGATTCCATACTCGATATTCCTCCCTATGATTATTAATTAGATAATATTGTTATATAAATTCAGACTATATGTTTTCCAATAATCATTATATATTTTAATTATTGCAAAACATTTTCCTTGATCTATATGTTGCGAAAAATTCATTTTTATATTGCAAATACAGACGATTCAACTGCATTTGCTAATGTAAATTTTTTTCGTAACATATATAGTTGAAAATTTAAAAAGCCAAGACATTATATCTTTTATATCGGAAAATGTTTCAAAATCATTAGTTATATATTATTGAACAATAACACAGATAAAAATTTTTAATGTTATAAACCTGGTTGTTCTTACTCAAATGGGATATTTATGAATGTGATGGATTAATTTTCGGTGTCTGCTTTGAATACCAATAGAAAAAGAGTGTTGCGTTACCTACTCTCAAGTAGTTTTGCAACACTCTCCAAATATAAGATGTTTTACTATTTATTTTTTCTTAGTTTCACTGCCGTCTGAGTTTCTTGTATAGCTGTGGTCGAGGCTGCCTTCTGCAATGTATCCGTATGCCCAGTGTGTTTTATTTACATCTACAAATCCACAATCAGCATCTTTTAATGGACCGCGATTTAGAAGTCTGCATATAATTGTCACACATTCAGAACGCTTAATCTGAGCATCCGGTTTAAAGCTGCCGTCGCTATAGCCTGCAATCAGTTTTGAACGATATATTTCTTCGATAAAGTTCTTTGCCCAATGTGTGTTGATATCTTTAAAATGTACCTTTACAGGCTCTATGTTTTTAAGTTTTAAGTATTTTGCAAGTGCAGTTGAAAGCTCTGCCCTTGTAATAGCTTTGTTCGGCAGGAACGTTCCGTCATTGTAACCGCTGAATATTCCGCTATTTACAGCTGTGACTATGTAATCATATGCCCAGTGTTTGTTATCAACATCTTTGAACTTTTTGCCGGTATCTTTAGCTTTAGCAAGGGATAATGCAGTAACCAGTATTTTTGCAACTTCTGCCCTTGTTATCATGTTCTCAGGCCTGAACTGCTTGTTCTCATAACCATTTATAAATTTGGTATGAGGTTTGCCTGCAATTTTTTTAGAGAATCCCATAAAGTTAAAGATTGATTCGTCATCATCAGTTTTTGTCATCTGGTTAGCTGAAGATATTGTTGCTTTACTTGACATATTTACCTCAGATGCACTTAATGCACCAAGCTTAATCTTAAAGATAATTTCGCCAGTTGCTTTACCATTAAGGGATCCGATATCCCAGGAAATTGTGTTTCCTGAAACTGTGCCTTTTGCTGCGTCAACGACTGTTGTATTTTGAGGTATTTCAGCTTTAACAACAACTTTCTCAGCAGGTGTGCCCAACTTATTGTTGTAATAGACTGAGAATGCAACTGTGCTATTTTCTTCATATGCAGTTTTGTCTGATGTAAGGAATACCCCTAAATCAGCTGGAACTGGTATTGGAGTTGGAGTTGGAACTGCTATTGGCATTGTTGACACAGGCTCAGTAACAGCTGATGGAATAGGTGTAGTTGACTGCACAGCTGGAATGTAAACATAACCGCCACCGCCGCCGCTAGTGCCAGTGCCAGAATTGCCTGGTGTTGGTGATACTGGTGTTGATGATTTGATTGTAACTTTAACAGGTTCAGAATAAACTGACTCATTACCAACAGAATCAACGGTTTTTGCTATTATTTCGAAATCTCCAACTTTTTGAGTTTTCGATATTTCTGCTTCGAATTTTGAATTGATATCTTTATAATCATGCCAGGTTTTACCATCGTCATAGCTGTATTTTGAAGTAACAGGACCATTAATTTCTTTAATCTCTTTAGTCTCATTATATGTTTTTAAATCTATTACTTTATCTATACCATGATTAATTACGAATTTTATCGGTTTATCAGTTACAGTACTATCACTCTTTAAAACGATTTGTGGTGCTAATGGGGTGCATTATCTATGTTTACAATTGTCTTAGGTTGATCACTACTTATACGACCGAACTCATCATAACAAGCAGCAGTAACAGTCAGGTTTTCGTTTAACTCAAAGCTGTTTGTATAGAGTTTGTTAACATATTCCTTTGATGTTTTATAACTATAATATATTTTTACATCTTTTTCGGGAATAGTCGCCTGTGAAGATGTAGGATATATTATACTAACAGTTACTTTTTTAGCATATGTATCTTCTGGAATAATCTTGAATTGAGGTGTTGCAGGTTTTGCTGTGTCTCTGTAAAAAGTACGAATAATTTCATTACTCTTTTTGAGTCCATCATCTGCCCATATTTTAACTTCATATAAACCTTCATCAGAAAGTTCTCCCAAGGGTAAATAGCATGTGAAATTTGATGTGCCTCCATTATGTTTAATAGTATAAGGACCTTCTAAATTTTTACCCGGTGTTTGTTGGAATGTCAATGGAGTTGGTGTTGGTGTTGGTGTAGCTGAAGTAGTTGGGACAGAAGAAGCAACTGAGGTAGCAGAAGAATTTGCAGCAGTTGTTGGAGTCACAGCTACTGATGCTTGAGTTGCTTGTGGTGAATACTTATTAATTAAGTAGTATAGTTTTATATTTTGTTTATTAGGATCGTTTACTGAACCATTAACTTCTATGTATTCAAATCCGTTATAACGTTTGATGTTTGATGGTGGTTGACTGATGTTTAAAACGGGAGCAGTATTTTTGTTATAATTAATCTTAAATTTGTATATGTAACCGTCACTTACAACTTCTGCATTGTCACCATATATTGAACCTGTTATTGTGTTTCCATTTACTTTTTGATTAAGGATTACATTATCTGATGACTTCCCAGGAACTTTTAGAGATTCAATCTTTGTTACCTCTAAAAGATCTTCAATTTCAAACGTAAAATCTTCAGGTCGATCTTTAACGCCAAGATACTTGGCTTTCCATTCCTTAGTCGTTTCTTCCCCGTAAACTAACGAAACATTTTGAACAATTACCGACATTGCAAGGATAAGACTTAATACTACTGCTAAAGACTTGCTAAATGTTTTTCTTTTCATAAATTAACATCTCCCCTTTTCTCTTTTTGTATTATCTTAGAATGAATATTACATTCATTTGAAACCTTTATATATCTAATGAAAGTTTCAAAATGCTCTATCCAGTATATACAAAATTTGAAAAAAATTCAATATATGCCGATATAAAATTTCCTACTCATAAATGATACATTGACACTATATTTGCTTATTGATATTCTATAGTAAATGTTAAAATTTACATATATAAAGGGGCAAGATCTTCTTGAATTAAAATTAATATTAAAAATTACTACCCTATAAGAAGATTTTATCTTATAATGAATATAAAGTAACTTTTTGGTATGATGCATGAATGAAAATTTACTTTCGCTTCCCAAGCGGGTGTTGATGAGTTAAGTAAGCACATAAGGAATGCCTTAGAAATACTTCGTATTCTAGAGGACAAAATCCCGACGATTTAACGGGGTTTTGGTCGATGAGAATGGACGTTATTTCTTAGCCATTACTAAGCGAAAATTATAGCGGAAGTTATTTTTTGATCATGACTAAAAGCAGAATAATTGATTGTAAAAGTAATATAGTGCATTTTATATAAAACATAAATAATGTATTTGATTTGAAGTAGGGGGGGTGCAGCATATGAATTGGAAAAGTACAAAGATATCTAAAACTGACTTGGAAAAGCTAAAAGCAGGGAAGCTGAAACAAGAGAATAAAAAGAAAAAGAAGAAGGCATCACCAAAGGGAAAGGGCATGAGCAAAAAGTCAAAAAGCCCTAAAAGCAAAAATCAGGCAACCCAAAATGTATGCACTTCAGGCGATCCTGTAAACGTTGTAACAGGAAGTTTTTACATAGATGCAACAGACCTTTTGATTGAGGATAGAGGAATTAATCTTGAGATAAAAAGAAAATATAACTCAACTGACGAATCGGTAGGCCCCATGGGAAAAGGCTGGACCTTTGAGTTTGAAAGCAGAATAGAAAGACGCGGAGATGAATTGACTTATGTCTATCCTGACGGGAGTGTTAAGGAATTTGAGAAAAAAGAAGGCCAATGGATTAACGCAAGTGACGATGATGAGTCAGATAAGCTTGTGGAGCTTGAGTCAGGCCAATTTTCTTTAAAAAACAAAGACAAAAAGACATTTATATATGACAAAAACGGAAAACTAACTTCCATTTCAGATAAAAACAACAACACATTAAAAATATCTTACAATCATAAAGGTGAAATCGATACCTTTATAACTCCTGGCGGAAAAATTATCACATTTACATGCAGTGCAGGTAAAATACTTCAGATAACCGACAACATAGGCAGAACTGTAAAATATAAATACTTAGGAGACAACCTTTCTGAGGTTACACTCCCTAATGGGGGAACTGTAAAATACACCTTTGAGCAGGGGTGGATTACAACTGTTACCGACCAAAACGGCATTACATATGTAAAAAACGAATATGATGAAAAAGGCCGGGTAATAAAGCAGTTTGATAAAAACGGAAACATCACAGAAATGATGTATAATGACGATGATAAAGAGAACGTGTTTATATTTCATGCTACAAATGTAGTTGAAAGGTACAGGTTCAACGAGCAAAACCTTTTATCCGAAAGGGTTTATGCTGATGGTACCAGCGAAATTTATACATATGACATATATGGAAATAAAGATTCCGTTACAGACCGCTTGGGAAGAACTACAGAATATGTATATGATAAAGACGGGTATCTATTGGAAGAGATATATCCAAATGAATATACAGTTACAAATTACTATGACAGCTTCGGAAACCTGATTAAGACTACAACAACAGGCGGTTCCTTGAAGTTATATATCTATGATGGAAACAGCAATATTACCGAGGAAAAGATACTTATTGAAGATGACATATATTCAATAACGAGCTATTCATACGATGAGCACGGAAGGCTTATTGAGAGGGTTGACCCCGAAGGAAATGTAACAGAATTTGAGTATGAAGACCACCAGATTGATAAGCCTACTGCAATAAAGGATGCTGAAGGCAATGTATTTAAATACAAGTATGATAAAGCAGGCAGGATGCTTTCCATTACCACATCCTACGGAACAGTAGAATACACATATAATTCTCTTAACAAGGTGACCAAAAAGGTTGATGCATTAGGTAATGTTACCCAAATGGAATATGACATGATGGGAAACCTTGTTAAAAAGATACTTCCTGGCAGCAGGGATGCGGCTGCTGAATACGAGTTTTACTACGATGACATGGATAGGCTTGTTAAAACCATTGACCCATTAAAAAATGTAATGGCTTTAAAGTATGATATACATGGGAATTTAGTTAAGGAAGTTAATCCAAACTTTTACAATAAGGATACCGATGATGGTATCGGCGTCGAATATGTATATGACCAGAGCCAGAGGAAGATAAAGAATATTTACCCAACAGGAGGAGTTGGAAGAACAAAATACGATCCTGTTGGAAATGTCATAAAAACCATTGAACCTGGAAGATATGATGTATATTCTGATGATGGTGAAGGAAACGAGTATGTTTATGATGAGCTTAACAGGCTTTCTCTCATAAAGGACCCTGAAGGAAACACTGTTAAAGCTTTTGAATACGATAATGACGGCAGGGTGGCCAAGGAATTTAATGCTAAAGGCCATGCTGTTATTTACAAGTACAATGCGGTAGGATGGCTTATTGAGAAGAGGGTTCCTGTAGATGAAAAGGACTCAAAGGCACAGTATAATATAACACTGTACAGTTACGATAAAGCAGGTAGAAGGATTGAAGAAAAGGTTTCACAAGTATATGTGGATGAAAAGAAATATCCTGAAGAGTGGAACACTATAACTTATGTTTATGATAAAAACAATCGTATTATCGAGGTTTCAGATTCCACAGGAGCAAGAATCCAATATTCCTACGACTGCCTTGGCAACAGAACAACAGAAATAATTAAAATAAATGATAACAAAAATAAGATTATAAGGTACAGATACAACAGCGTTGGCTTGTTGGAAAAGAAGACTGAAGAGATAGATGGAGACGATCTTGTAGAAAAAATAGAAGGTAAGGCAATTGCCCAAACCCTTTACAATTATGATGGTAACTATAACCTGACTGGGGTTACAACTCCCCTTGGCTACAAAACCCAGGTAAGCTATGACAAAGCTGGGAGAATCACAGAGGTCAAAAAGGTCTTAGGCAAAAACGAAGCCAGAACCACAACCTATGAATATGACAAAGCAGGCAATCTAATTAAAGAAACAGATTGCAACGGTAGTTCCATAAAGTATGAATATGACAGTATGAATAACAGGATCAGGATAATTGACAGGGAAGGCGGAATTACAAGGCTGTTTTATGACGAAGCAGGCAATGTGATTAAAAAGGTATCCCCCAAAAACTATGATTCTAAAACAGATGACGGAATAGGAACCTCCTTCGTATATGACAGTCTTAACAGGCTGACAGAAGTAGTTGATGCCCTCGGCAATGTTGTGGAAAAGAGAAAGTTCAATGGTGCCGGTGAACTTGTTGAGAAGATGGATGCAACAATGCTGGCAGCAGAATACAAATATGATATTGGCGGAAGAATAAAGGAAATATCAACACCTGGTGCAAAGCAAAAGGGGATTGCATCACAGCAGTATACTTATGATGCAATGGGCAATATAACCGGAATTAAAGACGGCGAAGGCAACTTGGCCCAGCATAAGCTTGACTTGTGGGGAAGGGTAACAGAAATAGAAAAAGCCGACGGAAGCCTGGAAAAGTACAGCTATGACCATGCCGGCAATATTGTTAGTGCTACCGACGGAAATGGAAGCACCACTGAGTATGTGTTCAACAGCTTAAACAAGCTTTCACAGATTGTAGACCCGGCAGGAGATATCATATCCTTTAAATATGATTTGCAGGGAAGGGTAGCCCGTAAGGTAGACAGAAACAGAAAAATAAGTGAATTTATATACAATCAGGATGACAGTATAGTGCTAAAAAGAGATATGGCATCAGGCTACCGCGAGGAGTATGCTTACAACCTGGATGGAAGCCTTAAGTCAGCTGTAAATGGTGCTGTTAACTATTACTATGAGTATACTCATGACTTTAAGTTGAAGTCAAAGAGAGTAAATGGAAAGCCTGTAATAAATTACAGGTATGACAAGGACGGCAACCTTATAGAGCTAAAGGATATTTTAGGAAAACTTACTACCTACAAATATGATGAGCTTGGAAGGCTGTCAGAGGTATGGGATGCATCACAGAAAGAAGCTGCCTACACATATAACCTTGACAACACAATTGCTTCTATATGCTATGGCAATGGGACAACAATAGAATACAGCTATGATGAGGATAAAAATGTAACATCTATAGTGTCAAGAAATAAAAACGGTGAAGAAGTTATCTCACATAATTATTCCTATGATAACAATGGAAACCAGATCGAGAGAGTTGAAAATGGCTGTGTTACAAGCTTCATCTATGATAAACTCAACAGACTGGAAAAAGTGGTTTATCCTGATGTGGAAGAAACATTCAAATATGACTTTGCAGGAAACAGGATATTAAGGACAAAGGGAAATGTAAAAGAAGAATACAGTTATGATAAAAGAAACAGGCTGGTGGAGAAGGTTGAGGGAGGAGCACATACCATTTACCAGTATGACTCCCACGGAAACCTTATACAGGAAAGCGGCAGGCGTGGAATTACCAAGTACACCTACGACTGTTTCAACAGAACTACATCTGTACAGAGTGTAGAAGGCGGATTCATAAAGAATGTTTACGATCCTGAAGGCTTAAGGTATGAGGTTCAGGAGAATGGTAATATCAGCAGGTTCGTATTTAGCGGAAGAGATATTGTATCGGAGTTGGATGGTGGAGGTAGTTTAAAACATTCTACCATAAGGGGGCATGAGCTTCTTGCACATAAGGAAGTGACAGGGAAGAGTTATTATTATGTTAACAATTCACACGGTGATGTCACTGCATTAGTTGACGTTGCTGGTGCAGTGGTGAATAAGTATCAATATGATGCATTTGGTAATACAGTTGAAGCTGTTGAGAAAGTACATAATAGATTCCGTTATGCAGGAGAGCAGTATGATCAGGTTACAGGACAGTATTATTTGAGAGCTAGATTTTATAATCCAGTTGTGGGGAGATTTACACAAGAAGATACATACAGAGGCGATGGACTGAATTTATATGCATATGTACAGAATAATCCTGTAAATTATTACGACCCAAGCGGGTATAGTTGTGAAACTAAATCTAATGTATATGGCCCAACCTTAGAGGAAGCTGCAGATTTAGCTGCACATATTTATTCCGGAAATAAAGGAGATATGCGGCCAGGAGGTTGGAAACTGGTGGATGTTTATGATCCAGGAACCCTACGAATGGGAGTGTATGCAAGAGAAGGAACGGGTGGCAACATGGAGTATGCTATAGTGAATAAAGGTACAACACCTTCAAAATTAGGAGACTGGAAGAATAATGTACAACAGCCTTTTGGTGCATCAAAAGATATGAAAAATTCTATTGCATTTTCAAGAGATTTTGTAAAAAATCATCGTGATGCAAATATAACATTTATCGGTCATTCAAAGGGTGGTGCGGAGGCTGCTGCAAATGCGTTAGCAACAAATAAAAATGCTATACTTTTCAATCCTGCTACGCTTTTTACAAGTTCTTATGGATTAAAGACTTCGGAATACACGGGCAATATGACTGCCTATATTGTGAAAGGAGATATTTTAAATACTATTTTTGGTCCAATATCAAAACCAATTGATAGAGCAGTATACTTGCCACGACAATCTTGGAACCCTATTACAAACCATTTAATGGGTGCTGTACAGGAAGCAATAAAATGATGAAGGGACAAAATATAACTATGATTATAAAAGTAATTTTTAGTGCATTAACTCTTGCGGGTATATTATGTTCTTGCCGTTTTATAAGCAAGATAGATAGAAATGAGAGTAATATTACAGATGTGAAAATTTATAAAGATACTGCAGCATGGGAATTAGCATTAGCTGTAAAAGACCAAAAAGTTAAAATTATTGAGAAAATATTAAAAGATAATAAGGAGTTAATAAATTATCAGGAACCTAAATATGGTGCTACATTGTTACTATGGGCCATAGGTATGGAGAAGTATGATTCAGCAGAAACATTGCTCAAATGTGGTGCTGATCCAGATATAGCTTCTACAAGTGAGGGAGAGACTCCCCTTTTCTTAGCATCGGGATACTCTTGGGTAGATAAAGATGCCAAAAAGGATGTTAAATATGTAAAACTATTGTTGAGCTATGGTGCTGATCCAAATAAAAACTATGTCGGAAGTAATATTGATGGGAAAAAAACGATTATAGAGCCAGGAACTAGTCCATTAATGTATTCAATTAGTTGTGGCATAGAAAAAACAAAAGCTTTAGTGGAAGCTGGAGCTGATATTAATTACAAAACAAAGAGGGGAAAAACAGCAGCAATTGAAGCATTATTAGAAGATGGGAGTCCAGAGTATGCACATTATTTAATCGTACAAAAGAAAGCAAAAATAACAGAGCCATATTACAGAAGAGAAAGTTATGGCAATGAAGATCCAAATGAAAAATTTTATCCAGTTACTCTATTAAGAGACTGGGTTTATAAGTTAGATTCAAAAGAATATAGAATGAAAATGGATATTATTGAAGAATTTGCCCGTCAAGGCGTGAATTATTGGGATGCCAAAATTTATAATGACACACTTGAACATATTAAAAAACTTTACCCTGATACATGGGAAGAATATTTAAAAAAATATTAATATATAAGGAAAGGCTGGTTTTACGCCAGTCTTCTTAATTCCTGGAAAGCTATTAGGGAATATCAGGGGTGGTGGAAGTACCAGTTCTTTACATAATTTTGGGGTAGCGTAAAATGAAAAATATTATTTTTAAAATACCAATAATACTAAGTCTTATAAATTTGTTTGGTTATTTAATGTACCAACTTCATGACTATTTAATGGATGGAATGATTAAAGATATTATAAATATTGTTTGTTATATATTTCATCCTACTTACATGATCTTATTTTCAGGCTTAATATCAGCTATTGCAATTACAATGAGTGTATTCTTTATATATAGGAAGGCTATATCTCTTACTAATAATGTTGTTCCGATTGTATTAAATTTAGCTTATATAATTCTATATGTGCATTGGTTTATTTTCAGTGCATAGCATAACAGTTGAGATGTGGCACAATATTAACACAAAAGAAATCGGAACAGTTTATCCCAAATATGGAAAATGGGTTGAAAATATTATGATAAATGAACTTGAGATAATTGCAAATACAAATTCCCTTCAGAAAAGAAGAAATATAACAGGAGAAATCTTTTTCAAAGTAGGAGAATTCTCTTTCCCAGAACAGAACTGGAATGATTTTATTATAATAGTATTAGTCTGGTGGCTTTCAGCTTACAAAACATTTGTTGAAAATGATAAACAGCCATTTAAGCTTATTTTTATGGATGGTTCATTTGAAATAAAGATCAAAAGAATTACTGAGGGGATATTAGTATTAAATTTCTTTGAGGATTATGTTCAGCTACCTGTTGTCAAACATATACGAGTTTTATTTCATTAATGCTTAAGTTGACGACAGATAAAGTAAATACTAGGGAGGATGGATTCGTGGATAAGAAGATTATAGATTTTTTAATTAACGCTAAGAAGGTTACATATGCTGGGAAAGGTGCTGAAAAGAAATCATCAAGACCGAAGTCTCATGATTTGGAGTATAAGGAAGATGGTTTAAAGTATATTGATACATATTTAGGAGGACGTCAATTTGCAGGTGAAGAAGCACTATGGGATAATAACACTCCGTTTTGGTCGATGAATTATTGTGGGCGAGTATTATCAGATGATTTTGAAGGGATTTCTTGAAAGAAGCACTATTTAATGTTCCTATAGATATGCCATTTAGGGGACCGCTAGAATTCAAACGAGATAACTTTGAATATAGATGTAAAGTAGATGGAGATTTTGATTGGTTTAATGGGGCGGAAGAAATATTTAAGAATGGAATAAAGGTTTATGAGTGTGTTTTCCATGGAGGGTTAATTGTTTAGCTATTAGCAAATTTGCGGAAAAGGAATCCCTATGGGGTAAATAATATACTTTTAAGGTTCAAAGTTGATAAAAATAAGTTTACCTTTTATTTACCAAAATTTTTTGGAAACAAAGAAAACCTAAGTAATAATATTTTTGGTAAATTCAATGTAAAAAATCAAGAATTAATTATGATTTTTTCTGATGCGTCAATTCATGATGAAAGCTGAATCCTTCATCTTTTAGTATCTCGGCGTAATTCAATAGTCAAGGTATGGCTGCAGCCCAAAATAAGGTTAACAGCTACATTTTGTATCATTATCCAAGCTATCCAAATTCTTTACGGTAACTTAATGTAGAGCCGGGATGGAAATAAGCACTGTAATGAGATAGATTGCAAAGGTTATTTATTCAATGATGGTTATCAAAGGGAATACATAAAACCAACAGTTTCCAAAACAGAAAATGCATGATAGTATATATATGGGCCTTGTTTCGCAAGATTTTATATATGCTGTTATGAGAACTAAACAAAGTCAACAATATGGAAATTATAGAATTGATAGGAATAGTTAAAGGAGGTCGACATGAATTATTACAATATACTATCTTATGAAGAACAAAGATTGATTAACGGGGAATTGAATGTGGGAGAAAGAGTAATTTGGGCGGATAAACCTGTTTTGGGAAGTTTATTTTTTAAGTCATTCGCTATATACTTATTTGCAATTCCGTGGACTACCTTTTCTTTATTTTGGATGTATGGTGCCAGTAAAGGCAGTTTTATATTTTCCTTATTTGGTGTTCCCTTTGTATTAATAGGCTTATATATGCTTTGTACTCCATTCATAAATAAAAATGCAGAGAAAAGAACTATTTATATAGTAACAAACCAAAGAGCTATAATTTACAAATATGGTAGGAAAATTAAGGTTAAATCTTTTTTTCCAAATCAAGTGGCCAATATTGAAAGATATCAAAATAAGAACGGAACAGGAAATATTATTTTTTCCAGTGAAGTAATTTATAACTCAGATGGAGAAAGAAGTACAAATCAAGTTGGTTTTATAGGGATAAAAGATGTTAAAAAAGTAGAGGACATAATAAACAGGGAACTTTTATCTTCAGTTTAACAAGGTGCTATAAAAAATGTTCCAACATATGACAGTACTATTTGTGTACCTGTCGAATATCATTAGAGAATTGTTACCTATTAAGTATCCAAAAAGGTTGATATGCTTATTTTAGGTGATATAGACACCAATATATGTATATTATTTACTGTAAAGCTAAATGCCTGCTTTTTAACTTGGAGTGGGATATTCCGAATTCTTCTTCACATTTGTTAATAAGAAGGGTAGCTGCGTAATATTTAGTTACTAAAAAAGGCTACTGGAGAACATCCAATAGCCTTATCATAAGGAGAAATTAATATTTGCCGAAATCATTCAGATCAATAGAAGGTCTTCCTGAAGATGTTGAATTGTTAGACCTTTTGGAATTTCTCTTTGGTGCTTTTGTATTATTTATATTCTGAAGTCGGTTTTCCAAAGCATGGAGTAGATCCTCATCCAATTCTAAATCACCGGATAATGCAGATTGCTCTTTAAGCTTCAGTTTAGAAATCATATCTCTCATACTTTCGGCCTGGCTTGATAACTCCTCGCTTGAAGCAGCTTGTTCCTGAGCGGTTGCCGAATTTGTCTGAATAACTTGAGAAACCTGGATGATAGACTGATTTATCTGGGATATGGATGTTGCCTGTTCATTAGATGACGTAGCTATATTTCCTACCAAATTTACAGCATCTGACACACTTTCAACTATTTTGTCAAGAGCTCCTGCAGTTTCAATTGCAATGTTTGAGCCGTTTTTGATTTTATTGATTGAGCTTTCAATCATGTCTGTAGTTTCCTTTGCTGCATTAGAACTTCTAGCTGCAAGGTTCCTTACTTCTTCAGCAACAACAGCAAAACCTTTTCCGTAAACTCCTGCTCTTGCTGCTTCTACAGCTGCGTTTAAAGAAAGAATATTTGTCTGGAAGGCAATTTCCTCAATAACCTTTACTATCTTTGAGATACTATTGGATGATTGGTTTATGTCTTCCATGGCTTTTAGCATTTCTATCATGCGAATATTACCCTGACTTGCATACTCTTTAACCATTAAAGACTTATCGTTGGCCATGCCGGCACTTAGTGCATTTTTTTTGGTTTGTTCAGCAATTTCATTTATTGCTGAAGTTACCTCTTCAATTGCACTGGCTTGTTCTGTTGATCCTTGAGCAAGAAGCTGACTTGAATTGGCTACCTGTCTCGAACCTACGAGAACCTGTTCTGATGCATTATTTATACTTAATAATAAAGTATTCATAGACTTAATTATTTTATTAATAGATTCTTTAATTTTAATAAAGCTTCCTTCATAATCTGAAGATATTTCCATGTCCAAGTTGCCATTGGACATTTCGTTTAAAACGGTGGTAATATCGTGAATATAGTTCTTTAACGATTTTATTGTATTGTTTAGTGCGTTCTTAATTTCGGCATGATCTCCTTTATAGTCTCCTTTTATTTCAACATCAAGATTACCCTTTGACATTTCCATAAGGACTACAGATGCTTCCTTGATTGGTTCAATAGCTGCATTCAGTGTATTGTTGATTCCGACAGCTATTTTTTTGAAGTCTCCGTTGTGATTTGATGTATCAATTCTTACATTAAGTCTGCCGTCAATGGCTCCCTGTACAAGAGAATCAATGTCGGATATAACATGCTTTATTGAGTTTGCCTGTTTAAATATAGCCTTTGATAAGTCGCCTTCAGTGCTGCTAAAACCGGATAATCTGTTATTTTCAATAATATTTCCTTCAGCTATTTCAGTTACTGCCAATGCCATATTTTTAAGATTTGAATGCATCTTTATAAAGGACTTTGACAAATTTCCTATTTCATCATTTGACTCTATTACCTTGACATCCTTTGAAAGATTATCATGAGAAATTAATTCAGCTATTTCCGTTAAATCACTTATAGGACGAACTATTCGCTTCATTAAAAACAGATAAAGGAATGCAAGCAAAACAAAGAGAACAACTATGCATATTATGGTAACAGGAGCAACAATGCTATCTTTGGTTTTCTCAATGTTCTGTGAAATAATTAATTTTGATTGTTCAATCATTGGAAGATATGTTCCTGTACCAACGGCAATTTCAACATTTCCTACCTTTACCGGTGCAGTGTAGGAAAGCTTTTTCTCTTCCTTCTCAGTCTTTGGATTGAGCCACATATACTCAAAAAAGCCACCATTGTTTTTTGAAGCTTTAATAATCTCCTGAACTACTTTAACACCATCCTTGTCGGACAAATCCCATAAATTCTTTCCTTCCATGGACTTGTTTTCAGGTGCAATCAGGCGTATACCATCATAAAAATACCCAAAGAAGTAACCGGACTCTCCATACCTTATACTGTCAAACTCACTTTTTATAATCTGGCTTATTTGTTCATCTGTAAGACCGTTTACTTTATCCTTATACTTAGCCTCAACACTAGAGATAACTGAATCTACAGTGTTTTTTATCCCGTTTTTTACTTCTGACAGTACCTGATCAGCTATCACTGTTTGTGAAGAGCTGCTTATATGATTAACCGAAAACAATAAACTCACAAACAACACTATCGCTGGTATCAACATACCGGCAAGCATCATTAGCAAAAGTTTTGAACCAATACTATTTCGTAATTTCATTCGCATTCTCCTTTATAAATTATGAATAATAAAAAATAAATATCAATAAAAATATCGGAGAGAAACCAATACAAGTTTACTGTATTTAAATTTCTTGAAGCAGTTAAATATTTGATGGTACAATTACTACATTAGTAATGTTAAATATAACTATCACAATAGATTTTTGACAATTAAGGAGGAATACACATGGGTGTATGGGGGCCGAACCTGTATCAGAATGATGTGGGTGAAGATGTAAAGGATGATTACAAAATGAAGCTGATGCAAGGAAAAACGGATGAGGATGCATTAGTGGAAATATTATGTGAGTATGAAGATGTTCAGAAGGATGATGATGAAAAATATGATTTCTGGTTTGCCCTTGCAGATACCATGTGGAAATTTGGAAGACTTACAGAAGAAGTAAAAAAACAAGCACTCCATTTAATATCAAAAGAGGATAGAGAATGGTCTCATATTAAGGAGAGAAAAAAACGTGAAAAGGTGCTGGAGGATTTAAAAATTAGACTTTTATCCGATATGCCGCCAAGGAAGAAAATTTCAATCCACAAGCCATATATAATACCCTGGAAAGAAAAGGATGTCTATGTTTATCAAATAAAAAATCCGCCAAAAGATAAAATGGAATATTTGGGTTGGTATATTACAATCTATGTTCATGATTTATCAAAACATGAATTTGTAGTTCGAGGTGTTTATGATATAGTTCCGGATATATATATTATGCTTTCAAAGGAAGAGCCTGTATCGCCAAATCAGATAAATGAATTGACATTAGTATGTGGAATTATTAACGTGTACAACGGAAGAAAGGATAAACCAGGTGATGGGAAAAGGCATTACCGTTATACACTAATGGAAACATCTAATAGAAAATATCCAAAAGGCATAAAGTATTTAGGACAATGTGATAATTTTGTATATCCTGAAAATGAAGCGTCTTACAATTCGGATTTACATATGGGATGCCAATGGTGGTGTATTGAGAATGATGCTATAAGAGGGTATGAATTGGAACTATATGGTTGGAAAGAAGGAGATCCAAGGTAGAGAAACTCAAAAATATTAAAACGAGTGCTGAGAAAATTGTATAAATCTGTGGCAACATTGTTAAAGTGTGGTGCTTGGATGCCAAAATTCGTACAAGCATTGGTTAAAATTGTTCTAATTTAGAAAGAAATTAACTACAGGCACTTACATTTAAAATATCAGTATTATGACTTTAGAGGATAAAAATACATTCATTTAATCTTTAGTTTTTAGAAAAAATATTTCTATATTAAAAGTGAGTAATGATTTCATGTTGAAAAAAATTATATAAATTTAGTTAGAATAAATACCATAATTACTAATTTACGGAGGATTAAATGTGGCTATAAATTGCACTATAATATTGAACAAGTTTGGTAAGATTTATTCAAGTAAACTTAAAAGAAAACTTGCGGGAGCAATAATAGCATTTTGCTTTCTGCTCATTGTTGTTTTTGCAACTAGTATTTTATGCGTGCCTTCTACTGCTTATGCCCAGACCCTGACCAGTTATACAGTCAAATCAGGTGATCTCTTATGGGAGATTTCGCAGAAATTTAATACCACGATAAGAGGAATAATGGAACTTAATAATATGACAGGCACAGATATTTATGTGGGACAAGTGCTGAAGATACCACCGCCTGAGGACGGGTTAAAGATAAGATATATTGAATATAGAGTAAGAAGTGGAGATACACTGGGAATTTTGGCAGAACATTTTGGAACAGATATAAGGAGCATTAAAATCCTTAATGGAATAGAGGGTTATACAATATACCAAGGTGATATACTTAAAATTCCTGCTGAGTTTGTGGATTATATGGTGATTAGGGGAGATACACTTTACGAAGTGGCAACCCGTTTTGGAACAACGATATGGAAAATCAGGCTCTTTAACAGGTTGAATGATTATGATCTATATGTTGGACAAGTGCTTCATATACCATATGTAGCTAAGGTGCCGGAGGTTAGATTTATTACTCATATCGTTCAGAGCGGTGATACCTCATGGATCATCAGTAACAGGTATGGTGTACCAATGCAGGAGCTGTTATCTGTGAACAACCTTTCACAGTCCAGTGAGCTTAGCGTTGGTCAGCAAATAAGAGTTCCTGTTTATGCTATACCTGTCAGGCTCACTCCAGGTCCACAATATGGAGAGTATCTCGATTGGTATACTGAAGCCCAGTATTTATTTCCTATAGGCAAGCAGGCAGATATAATTGATTTTGTTACTGGAAAAAGGTTTAAAATACAACGTACGATTGGTGCCAGCCATGCAGACTGTGAGCCGCTTACGTCAACTGATTCTCAAATAATAAAAGAGTTATGGGGCGGAAATTACTCGTGGGCTACAAGAGCGGTACTTGTTGTTGTAGGCGAAAGAAAAATAGCAGCTTCAATGTCTTCTACACCACACGATATAGAATATATTGAAAATAATAACTTTACGGGTCATTTTGATATCCATTTCAAAAACAGCAGAAGACATGTGGATAATGCAATTGATGAATATCATCAGGCAAAGATAAGAATTGCAGCTGGTGCAGAATAATAAAAGTTAATTATAAAAGTGCCATTAATGGTATAACTAATGATTTTCTTAAAAAGCGTACGCTAAGTTCAGCTATCTATAGTTATGGAAAAATATGTTATAGTGTTTTCAAAGTCTAAGACAATAATAGTTATATTATGTGTAGGGGTATATATGGGTAAAACATATTGAAATATCTAACAAAAGCAAAAGTATTATGACCTGTGGGGCAAGTTGCAGCAATACCTCATGTCAAGTGGCATGCGTTAGTCGCTTCGGAATATGCAATAGTAATTATCAATATCATGTATCCAAAAAATTTTGACAAAGTTAAAGAAGAATGTGAACTACAGATTGAACTGATGAAAAACGTGCAATAATTCTTATAATAAGCATATTCTACATATAAATGAAAAGAAACAAAAAGAACTGCTGGCGAATAATTATCACCAGCAATTCCTGAATAATCAAGTGTGACAAATTACAGAGGAGCACTCCAAATCATAGGTCTAAATGGTATTCCTTTATATCCCTGACAGGACAACCTTTAATGAAATAACTTCTAATAGTATCAGGAAGGTCACTTACTATTGTTTGTAAATCTGTATTTAATAGAGAATAATCATAGTATGCCTGCAACTGAGCTCTTATGTTCAATTTATTTGTGTTTTTATGGAGTTGAGTTATTATTACAAAGTCTGGCGATGTATCTTGTACAAACTCTATGCCGTTGAGCATCCAGAATAGCCACTGGGAACCAATATCTGAATGATCCATTTTTGCTTTGTTTAATGAATACTTAAATGGTCCAACTACTAGTCCATTACTCGTCTTAGACTTTGCTGATACTTCGGCAGCTCCCATCAAACCTTTAGTTTCAATATTTGGGTTAGCTGCAAACTGAAAATTTTCATCAATATTGATAGCAACAGAACCGTTGGCTTGAATAAAGTACATATGCTTTTTATCAGGTAATATTTGAAAGACTTTTGGATATCTATGAGGATCGTGAGGATCGGCAAGAAAATCAATAATGGCTTCTAATTTATTGAAAGCCCAGCCGCTCTTTTTTACAATATTAATAGGGAAACGGATCCAGTAAAAGTTATAATCCTCTGAAAATTGGCTGAAAATATGTGGAATATCTCGATTTTTTTCAATAAAATCTTTGCCGGTTATCTTATATACTTCAGGCTCATTAGAAAAAGAGGCAATGTCTTGTGCTAAAGTTCGGATAATATCACCTTCGTCAGATTTGGGTATAGTTGCTGACGAAAGAGTATTATAATTTGATGAAGCGGGTGTGTTGTCAGGTTTTAAATTACCGCTAAATACAGCTTTTTTATCTTTTAGCTCGTCTGCAAGTTTGGCAGCTTCATATATATAGGAATCTCTATCAATATTGCTTAAGTCTACAGAGAAATCATATGTTTTGAACATGTTTACAAAGCTCCTCTCCATGTATTTTATAATATAATTTATCGGTATTTATTGTAATAAAATTTATTATATATTAAAGACAATTGAAGACATGTCAAAAAAATCTTATAATTTCACAAGAATTATTGATGGTATTTTTTATATACATCTAATACTGCTGGGACAATAAGTGCTATAATACTTCCGCCTATGGCAAGTATAGCAAGTATTATATAACCCAATCCTTCCATACCTTCAGAAAACCACTTAGCTTTAATTATTAAAATTACTCCTGCCAAAAATAATATGATACCAGGTAAGTATTTTGGTAAAGGCCTGTTTCTCTCGAATTTGTAAATAAGTAATGCTATGCCTGAAAAGACTATTCCTATTATCGTTATATATAGTAGTAATGTAAATTGAACCATTATTTATCACCTGCCATTTCTTACTATATATTTTGCAATAAGCGTTCTTCGTTTTTAATTGTTGCAACATATATATTATTATTTTACCCTAATTATCTGTAAAAGTATCATATTACATATTTGGAAATTTGAAAACAAAATCGTTGCTTTTACAATATACTATATTAAAAGTGATAATAGTCTTACATTTGGCAGAGTAAATAGATTTTGATATATTTGCAAAAGCAGATGTAATAGATTTAAATAGTAATGGAGGTAGCATTTATGCCAAGAGTACCTCAAAACTGTCCCCCTGCATTTCTTGGGAGATATACAGTCCTTCCGGGTGATACATTTTATGCTATTGCACAAATGTTCAGGGTAAGAATAGAAGCACTTGCAGTAAATAATCCCCATATCTCAAACCCAAACATCTTATTCCCTGGGGATGTTCTTTGTGTACCAGGCCTGATTCCTTATCCATGTTGTATTCCCTTACAGACTCAAGGCCGTGTACCGTTCGGTACTGGGGGAGTGGCATATATAAACTTTGCTCCTAGAGGAGGGCAAGCGGTAAGCTTTATGGCAACATTGCCGTCGCCCACATTCTTCGGTAACTATAATATGTATACAGGCGATATATTTATACCTGATATTGGAGGGTTTGGAAATCAGATGTTTCCTACCTCTGAAGATCCGCCAACATGGTCAACAAGGGTAGAACTTCCCACTGCTGCATCAATAATATTAAACTCACGATTGGCAATCAGTACATTCAATTCTTTAACCGGAGCAACAGGTCCGGTAATTGTTGAAGGAATCATCACGGGAGGAAGCTGCATATAGGTGAAATTTACTCCAAAGTTTTAAGGCTAAACCAAAAGGTGCTGCCATTGCCGTCAAGTGATGATTCTACACCATATTCACCACCATGCAGTTCTATTATTTTTTTCACAATAGATAGACCTAACCCGGTACCTGTAACTGCACGCTTATGCTTTTTGTCTATCTTGTAATAACGATCCCATATATAGGGCAGATCCTCCGGGGAATTCCCATACCTGTGTCTGCTACTTCAATCCTTACGATTTCCTTTGATAAAATTTGCCGTATGGTTATAGTTTTATCATCACCTGTGTAGTTAATAGCATTGACCAATAGGTTGTAAAACGCTTGGTTTATATTGACTTCATCAGCTGAAACAATAACCTCACGGTCATAGGTGAATGTAAAATTATACCCGTCCCTTTTAACCAACTCTGCAATTCGCAGGGTTGTTTCATTTATACTTTGCGTAATATTAAAGGGGACTTTTTTAAGATTATGCACTCCGGATTCTAATTTAGATATGTCGAGCACATCATTAACAAGGGATGTGAGTCTAACTGTTTCATCCATGATAATCCTGGTCTGTTCCTGTGTGATTTCATCAGGGAAATCATGCATAATTTCAGCAAAACCATAGATAAGACTGAGTGGAGTTCGCAGGTCATGAGAAATATTTGCCATCAGCTCACGACGAAGTAATTCTACCTTTTTTAATTCAGATGATGTAGTATTTAGTGTGTCCGAGAGCTCACTTATTTCACGAAAGCCTTTTCCGTCAAAATGTGTATCATAATTTCCGGTTGCCAGGACTTTGGCACTTTTATTGATTTCTTCAATTGGCCTTGATACATGTTTTGCAATGATTAATGCAAGTAATACGGCAAGTACGATCATAATAAAGATTACAATTGAAAGCTGATACCGAAGTGTTTTTACTGTTGAGCTTACGGGAGAGAGGTTGGAGTTAATAAAAATAGCAAAAGATCTTCCAGACAAACTTTTTACTATTTTTACATAAATTAAAGACTGCACAGGTTTGTATTCAACTTCAGGGAACTTGCCTTCGAAGCCTTTAAATATATTCAAATGCCCCATAGTTAATACTGGCATATAATCATAGTACTCTCCATTATTATTATTTGCGTTGGTAACCAGTTCTAATTTATCTGAAAAATTCATATGATGGATGGCACAACCTTGGATAACGTCAGCTGAATATACCACATTGCTATTTTTGTCCAAAACTTCTATGCAGATATCCTTGTTGTTAGCTATATTATAGATTATGTCAGGAAGATTTTTATTATCAATGTTATCGGTTATGGATTTTGTACTGTGCTTTATTTCCATCATTTTGATATTCCTATAAAACCAATCTATAAAAACTGTCTGAAACAACCATAAAATAAATAATAATACGGCACAGAAACCTATCATATAGGCAAATATTTTCCATTTTAATTTTAGCCTGTTTAAATTAAACTTCATAAATTAACCCTCAAATCTATATCCAAGACCGCGAATTGTAGTTATAAGTCCTGCATACGGTCCCAGAGATTGTCTTAGCAGTTTCATGTGTGTATCGAGGGTTCTGCTGTCTCCATAATAGTCATAGCCCCATATCTCGTTTAGTAGTTTTCCTCTAGGGACAGCAATGTTTTTATTGCGAATCAAGTAAAAGAGCAAATCATATTCCTTTGGAGCCATGTCTGCCTGTACACCATCTATAAAAACTTTATGTGCGGTCATGTCAGCTTCAAACCCATCTTTTCTGAAAACCTCATAGTTATGCTTCCTGTCGGGCTTTGAAGATTTTTGAGTCCTTTTAAGGATTGCGTTTACTCTCATCATTATTTCTTTTGAAGAAAATGGCTTCACTACATAATCATCAATACCAAGTTGGAAGCCGCAAATTTTGTTGTACTCCTCACCACATGCAGATAGCATAAGTATAGGAATTTCACTTGTTTTTCGAATTTTTTTTACAGCTGAAAAACCATCCATTACCGGCATCGTTACATCCATTATTATTATATCAATTTGCTCTTTTAGTGATATTTCAACTGCTTGCATACCATCACAAGCTTCTAATACCTCATGGCCTTCAAAAGTAGCATATCTTTTTATAATTGACCTTAGCCCGCTCTCATCATCACAAATTAATATTTTAGCCATTATTACCCACCTCAATAAATAAATTATAACATTGAGGGTAATTTTGAGTCGCATTTTTATAATTTAATTATAATTGTTTCGAAATATGGGAAATAATAATAAAAGTAGCCCGGCATTAACTGCATGCAGGACTACTTTTATTATTGCTTGGGAAAGGACTACTTTTCTAAGAACTTAAACTCACATTACTTATAACTTCCTGATGTAGCGTTAAAGTGCTTTGCTATACTTATAACATCCGACATGTTTATAGCATCATCTAAATTAAAATCACAGCTGGCATTAAAGTCCTGAGCTCCTTTTATAGAGTTGAAGCATTTGGCAATCTCCACTATATCAGTCATGTTTATTACACCATCTGACTTTCCGTTAATAGGAACATCACCAGCCCATATTTCCAGGGAAACATCCTTTGAACCAAGCTGGCTGTTTGTACTTCCTGAGACATTGGAGATGATCCTTGCGAGATAGCCGGCCTTTGATATCTGTACATTATATGAAGACGTTTTTGAAGGAACATTATCAATTTTAAAAAAACCACTGCCATCTGTAGCTGTACCAAATGTCGTACCTGGTATTTCAACCTTGAATCCAGCTTTTATGGAAGGATTGGCAGAGGTGACTGATGGGTTTATGTAGCCTGATAAGGATATGGTTGGGGCAACAGGTGAGCCTTCAAGGACAATATGGTAAGCTGATAGGGCTGGGAGGGTATATGTAAACTTGTTGCCTGTTATTGCAGATATACCTGTACGTTGTGTTATAGTTGAACTGCTGGAATCAAAGCCCCAGACACTGCCTGTTTTGTAGCTCGATTTGCTGTTAATTGTAAAATTAAAGTTTGCAGCACTGTCATAGCTTTTGTTCATTACCACTATATGAAGCTTGTTGTCACTGCTTCCGACAATGGAAGCATAAACTGAGCTGTTGGCAATATCAGATGTGTCACATTTAACATTTGTATCTCCATATTTAGATCCTTTTGTGTCATAGTTCCTATAGAGATTAAATCCGGAAGCAGTATATGGTCCGCCACCCCAGATGTTTGCAGCATACACGCCATATTTACCGAAGATACCTAGTACATCCGCTTGTGCAATTCCGCCTGTTATGTGATTGTCAGCACCATAGGAATACTCAGTGAAAGCAAGTTTGGTACCTGAATAATATTTGTCAATAGAGCTCTTAATGTTTGGAATGATCGGTAGGAATTGACTGAACCATTGGGCAATCCAGCTATCTTCCTTATATGTTGTATCCCACAAAGTACGTGGTGCCTGAAGGCGGGCTTTATTACAGTCTATGTTTGCTGTATCGTTAGTTGTAATTCTTAATCCGCCGCCCTGAGCTTCAGGGTACCAGTGGAGGTCAAGAACATCAAGAAGTCTTTTTTCTTCTAAATCAGAGGATTTTTTCATATTGTCAAGATAATAGTCAAGAAACCATTTGTAGCTGCCCTTAACAGACTCCCAATCCGGTGCAGTCTGAAAATCATTATACGCTCCAAAGCCATAGAGTACAGCTCCATAAATTTCAGCAGCAGGGTCCAGCTTTTTAACAACCTTGGAAAGTTCTACGTTTTTATTTAGAATTTCTGAACAGGTTGGTTGATTTGGATGTATTCTTGCGTGTGTGTGTGGCCATAAAGCAGGTTCGTTATCTATTGCATAAGCTTTAATGCCCATAGGAGTCGATGCACTTCCATATTTATTAGTTAGAAAATTAAGCAGCTCATCCATATAAACATTGCCATCTGTAGTGTCTGGAGTAAGGGATAGGTCAGACCCTTTATTAAACTTAACCTCTTTCCAGCGAGCTGAAGGTGCTGCTTCAGTTTCAGAAACAGTACCTTTGGAGTCGGCAGAGACATATCCTGCAGCCTGCAGGGTGACTAAGGAGTATGGAATGTTTTCTGCCTGGTTCTGGTCGTGAAATGTTGTTATAACTGAAGCGGGCTGAGACCACTGCTCTTTGGGTACGTTACCGTTACTTAATAGAAATGTATCACTTGAATGCTGCCAATCGCTTCCGGCACTTGAAAAGTTGTTTTCCCAGTTGTAACCTGTCATTCTGTTTCCGCCAAGTCTTTTTGATGTTATTGATGCATCGTTGAAATCCCAGTTTCCTCCGTATATAAGCTGGCTTATGGGTGTTTTGTCCTGGGTAGTATCAATACTTACATTAATATTGAGATTTGCAGCATTTGCAGGAATGTATGGAATTGCCACGGTAGCCGATATTAGTGTAAATGCTACGAAAATACTTAATTTTTTTTTGAGCATTATTTAACCCCCTCTAGATAATTGTACACTTTTAATATAATTATAGCATTAATCTTATTATAGTTAAATCGAGCATAATCATATAAAACATTATGGTTAATAATGGAATGTGGTGGTAGATTATGTACGAAAAATAGGACTATAAAGGAACATTAAATATATTGATAGGTCATATAATTTCTGATATAATTTTATTATGATGTTTGTCAATTATATTTCTTTTGGATTATTTCTATGTTCTTTTTCTTAATTAAAAGTGTTAATAATCTTACACTTAGCGTAACAAAATCACTTGCGAAAGATGAGTGTGAAAGGTTTATCATTTTTTATCTATATAGAAATCAATATTAATTTAAAAAATTGATTGATTTTTATATAATCATAATGCATTTCAATAAATATAAAAATCATAGTTAATTTTATATTTGACATAGCAAATAACAAATGCTTTGACAGTATTTGTTATAGACAAATGTATAAATTTATTGATTTTTATATTAGATTTAAGTAAACTTTTTAAACACCATATTGTAAAAGGTGTATATATTCGGAATTATTAATTGTGTTGTTATCAATTGAAATCTTGCATTCCGGACATGATCTTTATTTTCAGGTAATAAGTGAATATAAGAGTTATGAAGGTCATAGAGATTCTTTATGAATTTTTATGATACTTGTATGTTGAGAATTAAGGAGAGGTCTTACAAATTAAAAAAGAGGAGGATTTTTCATGAAGAGAAATCTAACGAAGGTTGCAGTATACTTTTTATGCTTTGTAATGATGTTTACCTCATTTGTGTATCCTGTACAGGCATTAACTTATACTGGTAATACAGCAGTTACAGAGGTTAAAGGGCTTGCTGGTGATTTAATTATAGTGGTTGAGGGTTTAGGCTTTGAAAATTTAAATGGTGCCCAAATTAGTGCTTCAATTAAAGAGGCATCAGGAATGACGGAAATCATCCCTACGAATATTGGCATTGATTCAGACACTATACTTCATTTGGAACTGCCGAATACTTTAGAGCCAGGTTCGTACAAACTTATGTTGTGGGCAGATCAAATATCATTGGTTGGTGATTCAGGAAAAGAATTTCAGGTATTTCCAAGACTTAAATCATCCTATACATACGATACTGCCAGCGGACCGATGATAAAAGTAGAAAACAGTACTTACGAAGGGTATAAGTGGACAGTAGATTCATTATTGGATTTATATTTAGGAAGTAAAAATTCTAATATGGATCTCAACAGTTTTAACAATGCAAACAAAAATATTTCAAAAACTGCTGCTGATGTGATTTGGGCCTTACCGGCACTATTATCCGACGGTACATATTTTGTTGATGTTAAGGATACTTCAGGAAAATTATATGGACATGCCGAATTTACAGTGGGTTCAGCTAATACACCCAATCCCCCACCAATGTCATCTGAGCCGATACAAACACCAATGTATACTAGTTCAACACCTGAGCCAAGTGATAGCTCAATCCCTGGACCGACTATATCCGGTATATCCTTTATGGTACAAGGAACCAACAATTTAGGGGTTCATGGATATAACCTTAATCAATTGGATACTAACTCACTTACAGCAGTTATAACAGATGGAAATAACGAACTGGGAAGAACAGTAACGCTTGAGAATGAATTTGACGGGTTTAGATTCTTCTTCGATAAAGCTATGGTACTTGCTCCGGGTAGTTACTACCTTAAAGTTATGCAGGGCAATACACCATTGGCATTACCAAATAGTGGCTTGTTCAATGTTATACCCAAGCTTGCAGTTTTCCCTGATTTTATAACAGGAGAGGGAGCTGGTCAGACCATACAATTAACCAACAGTGCATCATCTCAGTATACATGGGCAGCGGGGGATCTGGATATCAAAGTGGATTTAAAGGGACCTGATTTTAATTGGACAGCTACGCCGGGAAACGGTTTGACAGTAGACGATAATCAACTGCTAATAACAACAACAGAAAACCTTAGCTACCCTTTAAAAGGCGGAGAGTATGAAATTAATGTAAGAAAAGTTACTCAAAATGGCAGTGTTGTTATCGGAATATCCAGAATATTCGTTGGACATCAACAAATTATTGGAAAGGTAGTTAAACCGGAAGATAACACTACTGGTATTGGCGGCGGGTTTATAAATGTTGAAAGTAAGGCAGAAATGCGAAATTATATATATCCTGTAAATGATGATGGAAGTTTTATAATCACAAACTTAACACAGAATGTTGAATATGATATAACAGCAATTGCACCGGAAGATTCAGTTTATTCTAATTCTGCAAGGCAGTTGGCAAAATATGAGGGACAAACATTAAATCTTACATTTAAACTTACTATACCGCAAATAACTGGAACAATTGTTGATCCATATAATAATCCTGCCGGATATGCCGGTGTTGATGTATTCAAGGCTGATAACACGGCAGGTGGAAGTGATTGGATTGGATATTTTAATGGAGATAGACTGGGTAATTTTAAGATTGGCAATCTCCTTCCAGGGAATTATAGAATTGAGGCAGGCAAATACGGAAGTGAGTATATAAGGTCTGACAGTTTTCAATTTACAATCGACGATCAGAGTAATTATACCGGTGCTAATCCACAGCTTAAGTTAGTAAGTCCGCAAATAAAAGGACGTATTTATGATAAGCACGGTTTGTTATGCCAGGATTCACATTTAGAAGGTTGGAGTACAACAGATTATAAAGGATTTGCATCAAACAACAATGGCGGCTATTTCTATATAGGAAAACTTGGGCCAGGTACCTATAAAATAAAAGGTGTATCAAATAATGGCAGTTTTGCACCATCTAAAGAGACTGAAATAAAAGTTGATGCGACGGGCATATATGTAAATAATATTCCGTACAGCTATAGTAATTATGTTGACCTGAATCTAACAGACATTCAGATAAAGGGTAAGGTATATGAACCGGGCGGCAACAATGTGCCTGCGACTTATGGAAGAGTTGAAGTTTATGATAATATTAAGAACAAAGTAGCTGAGTCCAATATCAATTATGATGGAACATATGCCTTAGGCGGGCTATATGAAGGCAGTTATACAATGAGAGCTGTTAAATATTCTGATAACGGTAGCTTTGAATCAAATACTATACCTGTTGAAATTCAGGTAGGAAATATAATAAAAATTTCAGGCTTGGACTATGTAACTGACACAGGATTTGATATCTATTTAAAAGCTAAAGCATGGCAGTATATTGACCAGAATAAGGATTCAAAAATTAACAAGAATGGAAATTTGACACTTAAATTTCATGGGTTTAATGGTGACTTAACTAAGCTGTCTGCTGAGTTGGGATATACTCCTGCAACAATAAAACTCAGCAGCACAACTTCCTATGTTGATGGTACAACTACTACCGGCACTGCTGTTTCAGAGGTAGTTCTTCCAATATTGACAGACAATAATAAAGAATATGTCCAAGTCAGGGCACTTGTTGATAAGTTCAATGGTACAATAAATTGGAACAGCTATGATGGATCATATAGCATAAATATTGGAACAAAGTCTGGTTATCTGGAGAAAGATAACGAAAATCTTATTGTTATAAACGGAAGATCATATATTACTCTTGATTGGTTTATAACCAATATGCAGATGGATATTACCAAGGGTGATTATATTCCTGTAGTATACTTATCAAATGCATTAGTAAAAGGACAGAGTACAGATGGATTTGTAAAGGATATCGGATTTACTCCTGATACAAATAGCACCAATATATTAAACACATTCACACAAAGTATTTATCTTACTGCAAAGGTTAGATATGCTGAAGATACAGCTAATATAGTCTCAGAAGTCTTAAGGAGAAGCGTTGAACTGGATTTGGCACCTCCTTCTGCTGATGTATTTTTCAAAGGTTTAGTTCATGACGATGTTGATGGTAAGGATTATTACGCAATACATGTTGATTTCTTTGACCAGGTTCTTCTTGAAGACATCGTAGCAAATAAAGCTGCATACTTTAGTTTAAACCATAATAGTTTGCCTGTAAGTCCTGTAAAGCTTGTGCCGGAATGGTCAGAGCAAACAACGGGTCCTGTAGGAAGGGCAATATTGTACTTTGATGAGGTAAGCTCGGGTGACCTGTTTACTGTGCATGGTCTTAAGGATATAGTTGGAAATACAATGGCAAAAGACATCATTGTTCCTGTTAAGATATTTGTTAGAGTAAAGGCAACTTTTAAGGATGGAAACGGTAATTTACTTCCAAATACAAGCTTTATGTATGTCAGAACAGATTCACTCTCAAATACAAAATCTGCAGCAACTGAAACCGGTGGTAATAGTACAGGTCTCAAGACTGAGCCAGGGATGACTGATTTTGAAGGTGTTAGTATATTGGATTTGGAACAGGGTACTTATAAGATATATTCAGTAAATATATCCAGCCCAGAATACAAGAGAATCCAATTGGATGTAGATTTTGAAGCGAAACCTAAGGTTGGTTCGAGTGAGGTTCCATTAGAGGTAATTGCTTCTGAAAAGCTTGCAAATGTATCAGGAATGGCAAATATACAGGCAGTGTTAGTTAATAATACAGCACCTAATGGTTATGAACTGGTATTTATTGAAAAGAAATACCTTAAGGCTCCTTTTACCGGTGTGGATGAATATATGTTACAGGAGGCATTTGGAAAGAGGGCTATGGTAGCAGCTGACGGCAGCTTTAACATATACCTTACACCTGGTGAAACAGGTAATCCAAGGGAATATATACTTCTTGGAGTAAGACAATACCAAGGAGATCAGACAATAATACTACCTAAGAATGAAATTAAAATATTGGTAGAAGGCAATCAGGCAATCAATTTAAATAATGGAATGCCAATAGACTTTGTAACACAGGAAATAGCAGTAGGTAAACTATACAAGAATCAGACTGAAGTTCAAGGTGACGTGAAGGTACAGATAGAACGCATAGGTCTTGACTATTCGATACCCACATTTAAAACATGGGCAGATTATACAGGAGATATTAAAGCTAAACTTCCAAATGGTAGTTATAGAATAAGCACCATTTCAAAGGATGGATATTCAGATACAAAAACTCCTGATGGGACCGGTGCGACAACCCAAAGCGGTAATTCTGTATTATATACAACAAACATTACATTTACCATTAATGATGGTGTCATAAGCAATGTATCAGGAACAGCAGATATAAATAAAATTGTTCTTCCAGCAATTAATGCAACTGTTAATCTGGTTAAAAAGGGAATTCTCCTAACAGGTTATGCAGATATCACATTTATGAATTATAACGGAAGGGAAATATATCTTCATAACTCCAATTCAGGAAGATTTGACTTTTCACTTGCTCCTGGAACCTACAAGATCAAGTCGATATCATCTCAGGAATCCGGTTATGTAGCAGTTGAAAATGATCCAAAGAGCACATTGGTAGTTGGTGAAGGTTTCGACAAAACCGGATCTAATGCAATAGTATACGACTTTGGCATTGGCAATGTATTTATTAAGGTTGTAGATGATAATGTTAATCAGAACTCGAGACCTAATATAAGTCTTAACATATCCGGTCAAAGGGATGAAGATGGAACGAAGGTCTATAAATGGGGCAAGACTGACTCAGATGGACAGGTTTCATTTATATTGAAGCCAGGTAAATATGTTATTGATGGATTTGATGACGGCGGAACTTGGAAACAAGTAAATATTCCATTTGAAGTAACATCAGCTGATACTATAGAAATTCCCAAAACAGTATTAATGAAGATCTCTCCGCCAAATACCAAACTTATTTTTAAAGACGAAGCAGGTAATTTACTTGCGGGCAAGTGGGTTAATCTCAAGAAGATAAAGTCTGCAAGTGAATATTGGGATACATACATGGGTTTCAATACCGATATTAACGGTGAATATAATACAAACCTTAAACTCGGTGACTATGTAATAGAAGGAATACAAACAAGCAAGGAATGGAAGCAGCTTAATATAAGCTTTATAGTTGATGAAAATGTTACTTCCAGTAATCCTTTGACAAAGATAGTTGTAATTGCAGCTCCTGTACTAAATGCAATACTTAAAGATGAATCGGGAAGTGCTATTGCAAATACCTGGATTAATTTGAGGAAGGTTACATCTTTAAAAGAGCAGGATAGATACTTTGGATTCAGCACAGACAGTGAAGGTAAATTCTCCGGAGATCTGGAAGCAGGAGAATACATTGTAGAAGGTGTTAATATATGGAAGGCAAATCTTGACGGCACTGGTTTCTACGAATGGCGAGAAATCAAAAAGCAGTTCTATGTAGTCATGAATACATCAAGCAAGCTGGAAATGAGACTCACTTTGGATGGAGCTGCTGTAACACTGCTTGATGTAAGCATACCTAAGAACAACTTTACGGGATATCTTTACAAAACTTACGAATCAAATGTCGGAATACCATTTACAACACAGAAAGTAAATGAAGGAAGCTGGGTAGATATAAACTTGGTGCTGAAACAGAAGGATGTTTTACAGACAGAGTTCGATGCACAACCATGGATGTATCAAAAATGGATTAATGTTAAACCAGATGGTTCCTTCTCAGTTATGCTTGATGCTGCACATGACTATATAATAACTGAAGCTTATGTTGAAGGAGTACGTTATGATATTAACCTGACTATTACAAAGGAACAGTTAAATACTCCAGATTATGAGTTTGTAGTAGTTCCTCCAAAACCAAATGTATCAGGTACTGTTAAAGGATTTGATGATAAGCCTGTTGCTAATAAAGGCTGGATTAACTTCTCATCACCGGATAATACAAAGTGGGAATGGGCTGAAATCGGAGCAGACGGTACATTCGGAAAGAATATGGAGGCTGGACAGCAATATATCATAAGAGAAGTTACTATAATGTCTGATGATAATGATTGGAACAAGACTCAGAGATTCCAGCTTGATAAGAACTTTATTGTTGGAGAAGGCAGCCAGAATATGGTCATTAAGCCTAATTTGAAGGGAACTATTGATTTTGGAAATCTGTTTGAAGGTACTACACCACAATCAGTGAGCATATCCATAAGGCCAAAACTGGAAAAAGATGATCCAAATTACATTGAATTTATCAACAACCCATGGAAGTACGAGAAGTGGATATCTGTTACAATGAGTGTTTATGGAGACACTGGAACCTTCTATGCAACTCTTGACGATGGTACATATACAATAAACGGTCTATCCACAACATTAGGTTGGCAGCAGATGAATGAGGAATTTAGCTTGAGCCAGACCACCGCAGGTAATGTGACATATGATGCAGCATTGACGAGATATGAGCTCAACATAAATATGTCTGCAAATGTAACAGGTGAAATTTATGATATTAATGGTGCCGGTATTTCTGGTGCAAATTTAAGCATTGAAAGAACAGGAGATCTAGGACAGAATGTTGTTGAAAACATAGAAGTATTCAACTGGCAGGACAGATATTTTAATGTTAATGCAGATGATGCAGGTAAGTTTGCAATCAAGCTTAAAGATGGCAATTACAGAATCAACGGATACAATACCAAGTGGACACAAGGTGCCAACGGAGATTGGGCATCCGGACAATGGATCAACTTAAACTATGTCTTTAAGGTGGAGAGCGGAGTATTAAAGAACATTGATGATGCTCAAGAATCAACACTGCCTAAGATTGTTATTAAGCCAAATGTTAAGGTTGTAGTAGAAAAAATATACAATGCCGGTGATTGGGCTGACGGTTATGCTCAAGGTACCTTGACAGCAGGACAATATGCAAAGCTCAAATTAGCATGGGTAAATATAAAACCATACAAGCTCAATGGAAGTGTATACTATCTTGATGACAATGACAACTCCAATAATGTGTGGGTGAATACCGGATCAGATGGAGATGGAATACTGACGTTAAAGCCAGGTAAATACAAAGTATTGGATGCTGGCGGAAACAACTTCTACACCAGGGTTGACAAGGATTTTGATATAGATGTTAATGGAAATATGGTAGATGACAACACTGACAACTTTATCAATACACAGACAAAGACCCTTACAGTAAGCCAGCAGAAACCAAACTTCAAAGGAACTGTATATATTGATAAAGATAAGTCTGTCAAACTAAATAGCGGCTGGATTAGCGTTGTTAAAGGTAAAACAGGAGAAATTGACTGGTCAAAGGCTCATTGGTTCAATGTAAAAGCTGACGGAACCTTTGAGGAATTCTTAGGAGATAGTGATACAGGCTGGAGAATAATAAATGTTAGTGGTTATAAGGCTGATGGAAGCGACGTATGGATGAAAACCAATATAGCACTTACAGCACAAGGTGGAATAATAACTCCAGACAAGTCAGGATATCTCAATACTGAAAATACACTTGATATTACACCGCCTATTGAAAACCTGACAGGAATAGTTAGCTACAAGAGTAACTCCAATGGTCAGTTAAAACAGGTAGAAGGTAATGCATGGCTGACAATCAAGCCGGCAAATAACTCCGCTAATGATTGGACAGGTGCGTTCGGAGCTGATTATAAGGAATATGGAACGGGAATTTACAAGTTCAGCGTGGTAGCAGATCCCGGAAACTATAAGGTTGTATCAGTAGGTGGTTTTGATTCCCAAACAATCGAATACTTCTGGTATGAAACGGATTTAAGGTTTACTATTGATGCTGATGGTAGGATTGTTTATAACAATAATATAGTACCAGCACTTGACATAGCACCACCGCTTCCTAATGTAACAGGGACAGCAACAATAAGCGGAACACAGGCAGTAGGTAAAGGTTCAATATCCTTTGCACGCTTCAATAACCAAAATCAGCAGGTTAAGATTGACGGAACTGCTATCACAGCGGATGAAATGGCACAGAAATACGCAGGTGATGATGTACATTGGTGGTTTGCAAAATGGACGGAAATTGCCAATGATGGATCATTTGGAATCAATCTGCCGGTAATAGATGATGGTGGGTACTACAAAGTTATAGATGTATATGGACAAAACGGGTGGTACCGTTCTGATGCTAAGTTTAGTTATGAAACTGTTAATAGTATTAATGTATTAAACAAAATTGACGATAATAATACCAAGATGAAAGTCGAAACACTAGTAATAAGCCAGCCTGGGCCGAATGTAACTCTTAACATAACAAATGCTCCAACAGCTTCAGATAAGGCATGGCTTGAAGTAGAATTAAACGAGAACGGAAACAAATTTATTTACTCATTTATAAGTGAATCTAAAGTAGGTTCAGACAATAACTTTACATTTAAGGCAAAACTTAAGAACGGAAGTTATATAATAAAGAGTATCGGAACATCAACTGCATGGAATGCTGTTGACGGCAACGGTTTTAGTGTAACAGGAACTAATACATTTGCTGTTGACTTAACATCTGTTACATCAAGAAGGGAATTGGCTGGGCAGATAACAGGAGTAACAAACAGCGTATGGGTTGCATTAAAACAATATGATGCTCAAAATGTAGCTACCGATACAGAGAAATGGGTTCAGACAGACAGTGCAGGCAACTTCTCTATAAAGGTTGATATCAATTCAAAGTGGGCTGTTACTAATGTTAAAACTGCTGAAGGAAATAAGAGTGTGAAGGAAAGCAGTATTGTAATTAAAACAGCAAGTACTGATAGCACATCAAATTGGTCTATCAATGTTGAAACTGATCTTCTTTGATGAACGTATTGAAAATTTATCTAAGCTTTATAAAATTTCCGGCAGGATATTCCTGCCGGAAATTGATGTTTTACAATATTGGAAAATCACTTTGTGGTTTTGTGAGTCCAAGCAGTAAAAATCTATATTGTAATGGAGTGTTCATATGATGAAAACAGTATTATGGAAGCAGTTAACCCGCAATAAACTTTTTTCAGTAGTGCTAAGTCTTGTTTTTATATTTATATGCACTTTTACTTTTGTCAAGCTAACCCTTGCGGCTGGTGAAACATTTACAATTAATGTTGCATCTGTGAAACTAAGTGATTTACCTACTAAAGCAATATCAATAACCATAAGCGGAAGAGAATTCAATGGTACGGTAAGTCCATTCTTTTTTGTAAATGGTGTACAGGATAATAATGTGAAGACATCATCACTTACCAATACAACTACAAAAGTTGAATTTATCATCAATTCTTCCACCGTTACCGATAATACAACATATGGAATAAGGTTGGTGGATAATTCCGCTACTTATGACTATAGTGTTGTAGGTTCAATCAGCATTGGAACTCCTGTCGTAACAACAAATTCCCCTTTAAGCCTTGCGAATAATTATGACCAGTCGGTTGATATGATTATAGATGCCAACTATACAAATTTTGTTGAAGGCGTTTCTCAGGTTAAGCTTGTTGCAGGAGTTATAGAACAGACAGTAACCTGCATTGTAAACAACAGTAAACAGCTTAAAATAACGGTTCCAACAGGACTGGCGGGAGATTCAATCAGTGGAACTGCTTATGATGTGCATATTACAACAGGATCTGAAACAGTTGTTGGAGAAGACTTGGTTTTTGTAAGAGGAACTCCATCCATCAATTTTACTACAGAGAACAACAATCAGACCTTAAATCAGAACTATACAAATAATTGTACAATAGCCGTAACAGGAACAAATACCGGATTTGTTCAGGAGAGGACTACAGTAAGGGTATTAAGCGGACAGTCAAGTGTTGGAACTGTTACCAATATAAACGTTTCAGGAAGTGGGGCTTTAACATTTAAGCTTGGTGAAGGACTTGCTCCAAATACATATAATATAGAAGTGGCTACAGGAGTTGAAAAAGTCACCAAGACCCTAACGGTACTTGTTGCAGTTGCTGTTTTAGAGGACAGCAGTCAGGCTGCATTCACATCAATATGCCAGGGATATACCAGCCAGAAGAATTTGGTGTTTAAGGGAACTAATATAAAGTTTAATGATCAGACTGTAATTAAACTATTTGATGGTACTACAGATCAAAGTAACGATATTACATCCGGTAACATCAGTGGTATTAGCATTGCTTCAGGCAACATCAGCTTTACTCTTGCAACAGGACTGGATGCAAATATGGGTGGTACTGATAAGACTTATGAAATAAGGGTTACTGCAGGTTCTGTAACTTTAAAGAAATCATTTAATGTTAAATATCCCTACATACAATCCCTAAGCTTCACTGGATATGCTTTGGCAGTCGGAAGTAATATACCTGCCGGATATAAGAAATTTCAAGCAGGTTTAACAGGTTCAAATACATTGTTTCAGTCTGCAACTAAAGTTTATATTTATGATTCAGGCAATACTCTTAAGCAGACACAGTTGGTTAATCCGGGAGTAACAAACACTGCATTATCCTTTTATATTGATGAAGGCCTTTCAGATGGAACTTATAAAATAAAAGTTGATATGGATGGAAATGAAGTGACTGCAGATGATCTACTTGCTGAGAAGACTTTTGTTGTTACTAAGCCTTCAATTGCTGTAGCTCAAGGTACGACCACTCCTGTGACTCTGTTAAAAACCATACAGGGCACAAAGACTCTTACTGTAACAGGTACAAATACACATTTTTCAAGAATAACTCCTATAGTTAAATTGATTGATGTAAGTGGGGCAGATGTATCTTGTACCATAACCAATGTAGTAGCTGCAAATGATACACATCTTACCTTTGATATAATTCCGAGCACTATAAGCACTACAGGTAATTATGGTCTTAAGGTTCGTACAAGTGAAAATGGAATTATTGATGAGATAGTAATTATTCCGGCTTCACAAAATAAAATTATTGTAAGTACATCATCTGCTCAAATTGCTCCGGCTCTGGTATTCTCCCATTATGATGAAGTTATTTCAATGGTGGTGACAACGCAAGGTATCACTCTTGATGAAAATACAATTGTTAAAATTGACCTTAATAGGGACAATGACTATGCAGATGAAAATGAAATGCTTTCAAATGTTCAAATTAGTGTACTTTCAAATACAATTACCTTTACTGCTCCGCAGGATTTAACACCAGGTACTTATAATGTATCTGCAACAGATATAAATAGCAATGAGATTATTGCCTCGTTTGTTGTTATACCAAATCCTGCTACACCAACAACTGGAACAGTAACTGCTTCGTCAATAGTTGTAAACTGGTCAGCAGTTTCAGGAGCTACAGGGTATAAGCTTTATAGATCTACGAGTCTGAATGGTGAATATTCCGTAGTATACACAGGAAATGACCTTACTTATACAAATACCTTATTAAGTGAAGAAACAGACTATTACTATAAGGTGTCAGCTACTCATGAGGTAGCGGGAGAATCAGCAAAATCTTCAGTTATCAAAGCTACGACACTTAATTCATTGGAAGCTACTGCAACACCAACAGTAACAGCATCAACTGCAACACCAACTGCAACACCAACTGCAACACCAACATCAACACCAACTGCAACACCAACATTAGCACCAACATCAACACCAACTTCGGTTCCTTCAGCAGCTAATCCCAATAATGGTGGTTCACTGCCACTAGCAAGCAGTACGTCTACTTCCACAGCTACGGCTACACCTACTATGATTGCAACCGGTACTCCCGTACCAACACAAACACCTACACAAAAGCAAACACAAGCACCTGTACCAACACAAACGCAAAAGACTTCATACAAATCAACACCTATGCCAAAACCTACGCCTACATCTGCTCCAATGCCTGCTGAAGTAGTAAAAGCAGTTGAGATAATTAAGGATGGTCAAGCTAATCTTGCAAATGAAGCTGATGTCCAGGCGGCTAAGGAAATGGCTTTGAATATAATTCAAACCGCAGTACAAAACATTGTAAATATTGACAAAAAAGGTGTGTCAACAAAGGCTGTGGAGGAAGAGTTGATTAAAACCGCAGAGTTAGTTCTCGATAAGATTAATACTGAAGAGGTTAGTGCTGAAATAAAAGGTGAGGAAGTTAAGGTAGTTATTAGCAATACACAGGCTCAAAATATGGAAAACAGGATTGATGAGATAGCTAAAGCGACTAGTGATCTCAATAAAGCAATCAAAGATGCAAAAACTGGTGCAAAGGTTGAGGCTGTACTCGAAATAAAGGTTGCCTCTGGTGAAGATGTTAAACAGGAATTGACAAAGGTTGATACAGCATTACCTGCTTCGCTTCTTAAAAAAGCTGAGGAAAAAAGAATAGACAAGATTGCTGTAGATACGGGCGTTGCTAAAATATCAATACCTCCAAGTATTATTACAAGTAAGGAAAATGAAACTGTAAGTATATCAGCAGCTAAGGTAGACAATGTAGCTATAAGTCAAAAGGTTAAGGCTATAGTTGGTGAAAATCCTGTCTTCGACTTTGATTTAAAGGTAGGAGATAAGAAAGTAAGCAATTTCTCAAAGCCTGTTGAGGTAGCTGTCCCATATACGTTAAAGAATGGAGAGAATCCTGAAAAAATAACGGTATTTTATATTAATGACAAGGGACAGCTTCAAAACATAATAGGTTCATATGATTTAAACACAGGCTCTGTAACATTTGAAACCAAACATTTCAGTCAGTATGTTGTCAAAGTAAATGATATAAAATTTACTGATACAGCTAATTCCAAATATGAGCATTCAATAGAGATTCTTGCATCCAAGGGAGTAATTTTAGGTTATGCAGGTAAGTTTAATCCTGATAATAATCTTACCAGAGCGGAGTTTGTATCATTTGTTGTAAGGGCCTTTAAGCTGGAGGATCCAAGTGCTGCAAGCAACTTCAAGGATGTAAGCAAAAAGGACTGGTATTATTCTACCGTTTCTGTAGCAGTAAAAGCTGGTTTAGTATCCGGTAGACCGGACAAGACATTTGCTCCGAATGAGAAGGTATCAAGGCAGGATATGGCGGTAATAGCTGCTAATGCCCTCTCAAAACTTAAGGGCAAGACCCTGCCTACAGATTATGCAGAGTTTATTAAAAAGTATGCGGATTCAAAGACCATTTCTGATTACTCACAAAAGTATATTTCACTCCTGGCAAGGTATTCGATAGTAGACAGCGGAGAAGATGGAAATTATTATCCGGTTAAAGCTTCTACAAGAGCTGAAGCAGCAAACATAATTTATTTGATTTTCAACTTAAAGTAAGGATTGAAGAATAACTTCTCCTATACACTTTTTATATAGCTTATAGGGGAAGTTATTTCTTTAGAACTATTATATAAAAAGCAATTCTTTATAATTTCTAAAATTAGGAGTGTATAAACATGAAAAGAACCATAGCAGTTTTTTTGATGATTTTCGTAGTAATGACAACTTTACATACTTTTGGAGAATCCAATCAACCGCTATGCTATAATATATTCATCGATAGTTCAAATCAAAGGAATCCTGTTATTTATGTAATGACAACCAATGCAGATAGTAGAAACAGCATAACAGCCGACCTTGTTTTAAACGATGGACAGACTAAGGTTTTTGGAGTTGAAAGAACCATGAACATAACAGGCAGCCAAACTGTATTTTCATTACAAATACCTGAAAGTGTTACTGCAGGGGAATACTATATAAGATTCAGTTCAACCAGCCTTCAAATGACAGCACAAAGTCTTATTAAATATTTGTTAACAGCGGATGCAGGCAATATTCCGAATGTATCAGTGACCCCTTCAAGTCATGAGGAAGGAAGAAGCCGGGATATTCTCATTTATATCAAAATGGATGTAAGTGATTATACAGGTGTAACAGCTGTATTTTTAAATGGTCAGGGTAAGCAGGCAGTAGATGTTAATAAAGGTATTGGAAGCTTTAAAAATGGAAATGCCAATATAAGATTGGATGTACCAGAGGACGTAGTAAGTGGAAAATATAAAATTAGAGTTCAGGTATTAAATAAATTAAAGGATATGGATTATACCATTACTCCAAGTATAATATCTGCCGAAGTTCCTGAGATAACGAGCCTGGGAGTATCAAAAGCATATCTTGTGGAAGGCAGGATCAGTGGAAATATAATAGTTAATGGTAAAAACTTTTCCGCAGTTTCAAGTCGTAATACTATAGAGATTCTAAACCAAATGGGTAGCAGGGTAGGTACGGCTTTTATTCCTGACATGAGCAGCGGGGAGACAATAAGTTTTCCTGTTCCTTCAAGTCTTACGGCTGGCAGTTATACGGTAAGAATAACAACTGAAGGAAAAAGTGCCGCCAGTACATCAACTTTTACTGTCAGGAAGGATGATGGTATATCTGCTCCAACTCCTACTGTTTCAAACACTGAGCCTTTGATTAAGAGTGTTTCGTTATCCAGCGAAGCAGTTAATATTGAAGGAAAAATCAGTGGGAGTATAATAGTGACTTGTTCTGGGTTTTTAACAAAGCCTGTCGACAACAGGCTTCATATAATTGACTCTTCAGGTGCTGAGTCGGTATTTGCCCAATTGGATCCATCCAGCTCAGGCCAAAGACTTACAGCACCAATACCGTTAAATCTTAAGGCAGGCAGGTACAGAATTAAATTTATTATAAATTCAAAGGAGTATATTGGAAACTCCACCTTTGATATATTGAAGGATGATAACTTACCTACTGATAATGCTTTTTCAATAACAGGAATAGACATGTCTGGATGTATCCTTTATGAAGGCATGGTAGGCGGTAATGCTGTAATACACGGCAGCGGGTTTAATGCAATTCCTTCTCTTTTAGAGCTTATAAACAGTAGTGGTGAATTGGACGGAAACAAGGCTACGATGGTTTCGTATACACAAAACATCATACTACTGAGGTTGCCAGCCTCAATAAAAAGAGGGGTATATAGGTTTAAGGTAACCATATCAGGCCATAGCGTTATGAGTCGTGATAGCTTTGAAGTTGCTGCCAGCCCTATGGTTACTCCTTTACCAGCTCAGGGAGACGACTTTTCAGGTATAGTGAGGAAAGAAGAAAATACTCCGCCGCCTATTGAGATTAAGATAGATAACATTCAAACAACAATTGATAAAGAGAACAACAAGTCAGTCACTGAGGTCAACGGCCATCAGATCATAAGTAAGCTTGGTGTAAATAGCGGAAGAAAAGCTGAGATTGTACTTGAGATTAAAGATTCAGATGAAACTGCAAAAGAGGTTTTATTCAACACGGAGGCTATAAGCATTATAGTAGGCAACAACCTGGATATCAAACTAAGCTCAAGGGATGTCAATATTAATGTTCCGTTGGATATATTCAAGCAAAATTCCTCATCTGTGTTAAGGGTTGTAATTGATCAGGTGAGTGATACCAAGTTTGTAGAAACTATACCGCCATCATCAATAAAAGGGCTTAATCTAAGGACACCGGTTATAGATTTAAAGGTTTATAAGGAGAACGGCCCTATAACCAAGATTATAAGCAATTTCACAAAGAATATCGGTCTACAGTTTCCAATAAATATTACAGATGAAACTTACGACATAAGGAAATACGGAATATACTACTTTAATGAAATTGATAAACACTGGGAATACTTGGGTGGTAGATATAATAAGGAAAAAGGCATTTTTGAGGGGGAGACAAATCACTTTACTAAATTTGCAGTAATAGAACCAAATATAAGTTTCAGCGATGTTAATGAAAAACATTGGGCCAGAGATTATATTGATGTGTTAGCGGCTAAGCAGATTGTTAAAGGAATGGGAAATAATATTTTTTTACCTGAGGGCAAGGTCAAAAGAAGCGAGTTTGCAACAATGGTTGTAAAAGCCTTTGGAATTCCTTTGGGGACCTATCAGGGCAAGTTTATAGATGTTAAATCGAAGGATTGGTTTTGCCTCTATGTTGAAGCACTGGAGAAATATGGTGTTATAAAGGGAACAGGAAATGGTTATTTTAGCCCTAATTCCGAAATTACAAACCAGGAAATTGCAGTAATGCTTATAAATGCTTATAGCTACATGGGGAAAAAGCCTCAAAAAACCTCCGCAGCCCCATTTAAAGATATGGGAAAGGTTGCACATTGGGCTAAGGATCAGGTTGATTTGTGTTATTCCATTGGAATTATAGAAGGCAAAAAAGGAGACTTGTTTGACCCGATTAAAAAGGCCAGCAGAGCCGATACATGTAAGGGTGTGTATAACCTTGTCAAGGCTTTGAACAGATTTTAATTCATGATAACAGCTAAAATAATGGTTTTACTTCGTAATTGAAGTAAAATCATTTTTATTATGTATGGGGTAAAAATTGTGCTTGGTGTAAAACTGTGTCATGTTTCAATACAGCAATATAATCGCTTGTTAAAGCCAAGTTCCAAGTATTATTATTATATTATAAAAGTTTATCAACACTTTTACTATAGAATATAGAGAATTATAGGAGGTGCAAAATGGTGGAAGAGGATAAGAAAACTGTTGGCAAAAAGGCAATAATAATTTGGATAGGATTTTTTTTAGCAGGTCTAATATTTCTGACTTTTGGAATAACCCATGAATCATTGTGGTACGATGAGTCATACTCAGCTGCAATAATTAATCATTCCATTCCTGAAATTTGGTCTATCGCAGGAAGTGACAGTCATCCCCCGTTGTATTTTATTTTCTTAAAAATTTTTACCACAATTTTTGGCAATGGCGAGTTTGGATTAAGGCTCTTTTCCGTTTTAGGTGTAGTGGCATTGTCAGGTCTTGGAATAGGTCCGGTAAGACGCATATTTGGAGTAAAGACAGGCCTTATTTATTCATTTTTGGCAATAACTATGCCAATAAACCTATCCATGGCCCAGGAAACTAGGATGTATACATGGGCAGCATTTTTTGTAGCGACATCAGGGTTATTCGGGTATTTGGCAGTAAGCAAAAGACAGAAGATTGACTGGGTAAAATTTGGATTATGCACGGTTCTCGCAGCCTACACGCATTATTATGCACTCTTGGCTGTAGCAATTATCAATTTCATCATGCTTTTATCAATATTAATCAAGAAAAGGGATGCAATTGAACCATTCATGATAACTGCTATAATTAGTGCCATATCATATTTGCCGTGGATATACTATTTGACACAGCAGGTATCCAAGGTATCCAAGGACTTCTGGATACAACCTGTTACCTTAGATACCATAAGAAGAACGCTAATTTTTCCTTATGGAAATAAGTTTTTTCCATTGATGACTTTTGCTCATATATTGGCCTTTTTGTTCCAGGCAATAATAATTTGGGGAATTATTAGGTCTGTAGTAAAGAAGTATAAGGAAGGTAAAATGGCTGTTTTAGGTATTACTGTATTTATTCTTACACTAGCTTTTGGAGTGGCAGCTTCGTTAATTATAAGGCCAGTGCTTGTTGAGAGATACATTGTTCCGGTGGTTGGAATAATGATTGTTGCTGCAGCTTATGGTATTTCGCTTTTTAATAAAAAACCGGTTATAATAGGTGTGTGTCTTTTAATCACTGCTTTATCCGTTCCTCAGATTATGGATATTTACACAAAACGCTTTAATGGCCCTATGTTTGAGGTAAAGACGTATATGCAGGAAAATATGAAAAAGGATGATATTTTCATACATACCGATGAACATACATTTGGAACCTTCTGTTATTATTTCCCTAACCGTAAGCACTATTTATATCTAGAGCCTGGTACTAATGGCTATAGCGGTTTTGGTGCATTTAAACAAAACGGAACAAGCGGTCATGATTTCAATGAATTTATAAAGGGAAGCAGTAATGTATGGCTTGTTACAAGTATTTACACCCAGGGTGAGAGCATCTTTTACAGACTTCTAGGGTCGGGACAGTTAAATTCAACAGGAATGACAAAAGAGTTCATTATTGATCCTTCCTGGTATGGTGTCAGGGTAGAAAAGGTTACAGCCAATAGTAATTAGGGAATGATTTAAGGTATGAATGAAAAATTACTTCCGCTTTCTACGCGGGTGTTGACGAGTTAAGTCAACACATGAGCCAAATTTATAGCGGAAGTTATTTTTTGATCATGACTAAGAATTAAAAAGAGCACCTATATAGGGTGCTTTTTTGTTGTATAGAAAAATTTCTTGTCAGATTTTGTTCGCAAATTATTATGATGTGCAAAAAAATGCTGCATTTCAAGCAGACAATATATTTGCTTGAAAATAGCTGGGAATAAGCATTAATATGATGTTAGGTTAATGAAAACCTTGAGATGAGTACAAAGAATATCCGGATATCATTGTTTTATTTCTTTAGAGTTATTATTTAATGAGTGAAAGGGTTGGTTATATGTTAAAAAAATTTTCAATAATATTAATTAGTGCTATGTGTATATGTTCAATTTCTGCTGGCACAAGTGCATCGGCAAAAATTAATGTAAAATCAAGCTGTTTATGTAATATTAGTAAATCAGGATATAACCACTATTTAAAAAACAACTATAAATGGAATGGGATTACAAGCTGCAAATCTTATTTGTCCAAGGAAGATCAGCAAATTAAAATAAAATTGGAAGAATATCTTAATGCAGCAGTAAAACACAATAATTTCCAAGGTGTAGCACTAGTTGAAAAAGAAGGCAAAGTGATTCTTTCAAAGGGTTATGGGATGGCGGACTATGAAAATATTATACCAAATACCAGTTCAATCAGATTTGCAATAGGTTCAATTACAAAGCAGTTTACTGCAATGGCTATAATGCAGCTTTATGAAAGAGGCAGGTTGAAACTTGATGATAAGTTATCCAAATACTATCCGGATTTTCCAAGGGGAAATGAAATCACAATCCATCAGTTGCTTTCCCATACTTAAGGTATTGTTAATTATACAACGCTTCCTGAGTATTGGCAGATTGATCCGTATAAAATAACTAAAGACGATATATTTAAGCTTCTATATAATAACCCGTTGGACTTTAAACCAGGTGAAAAGTGGAATTACAGCAACTCCGGGTATGTTTTACTAAGTGATATAGTTGAAAAGATTACGGGAAAAAGCTATGAGGAGTATCTGGATAAAAATATATTCGAGCCACTGAGGATGAAGAATTGGGGATTATGCATGAGCGGTGATAAGGTTAATATTAAAACAATAGGATATGATGGATACTTGGATATTCAGCCGGTAGACTATACAATGAATTTTAGAGGATCGTTTGGAGCAGGTTCTTTGTATTCGACAGTTGAGGATTTATATTTGTGGGAAAAAGCATTAGATACTAAAAAGCTTGTAAGCAAGGAGACAATGAATAAAATATTTACTCCTTACTCTGAAACATTTATGGGTGCATACGGATATGGCTGGTACATAAAAGGTGAGGACAAGAAAAAAACCGCTTTTCACGATGGCATTATCGCAGGTTTTCATTCTATAATATCAAAATATATCGGCACAATGAAGCAAAATCAATTGTGATTAATAAAAGAGGCATTATTTACAATGCATATAAAATGTAACCTATCTTTTCTACAATTGAGAGCAAAAAAGGATTTTGGGTGGATGATTCAAAGTCCTTTTTTATTTCTTTTCAATTATTTGAACTTCAAGTTTATTAATTACATCTCAATTTAAATTTGTTTAACTGCATTTACACTGATGCAATGGTTTTATCAATCCCAAAGTTTTTTGTTCCTTAATGAATGTAATAAATATCTTAAATAATTACTGTTTATACAAAAATCAATATGAAATGTGGTATAAAGTATTTTTAACATGTTTCAAAATTTAATTAAGAGACTTTAAAAAACGACACAATTTAAATTGTTTGCCGAATTATAATTTATGAGCAGATATGAACAAAATCAAGAAATTTTTAATGAAAAAGATTGAATTCAATATTTTTAGTACTCAAAAAGTAATATCATACGAAATTTATTGTTGGGAGGAGTTTTAGCATACAAAATTATATTAAAATATTACTTGTGAAATTTACAAATATGTAAATTATAAATTAATATGTTTATTTATTATTGGGAGGGGATTAGAAATGAAAATGAAATTTAAAAGGCTGCTTATATTCACTTTGATTTTTACTTTTCTATCATCTGTGAGTTTGACAGTATTAGCAGCAAGTGATGTAACTGTGACTTTATCGTCAGAAAAACAATTGATCAGGGGTTTTGGAGGAATTAACTTTCCGACTTGGATTGATGATTTAACAGCACCTCAAAGAGAAACAGCTTTTGGTAATGGAGAGAAGCAATTAGGTTTTTCTATTTTAAGAATCCATGTTGACCCGGATAAAGCTAATTGGTCAAAAGAATTGGATACTGCAAAAGCAGCGATTAAAAATGGAGCGATAGTTTTTGCTTCACCATGGAATCCTCCAAGCGAAATGTGTGAGACTGTTGGTGGCAAAAAAAGACTTAAATACGATAAGTACAATGCATATACGCAGCATCTTAACGATTTCGTTTCATACATGAAGGAAAATGGTGTGGAGTTGTATGCTATTTCTGTGCAAAATGAGCCTGATTATGCAAATGAGTGGACGTGGTGGAGCCCACAAGAAATGCTTAACTTTATGAAAAATAATGCTGGATCAATTAATTGCAGGGTAATAGCACCTGAGTCATTTCAATATGTGAAAAGCATGTCAGACCCTATTTTGAACGATCCTAAGGCTCTTGCAAATATGGACATCCTTGGTGCTCACCTTTATGGCACTCAAGTCAGCCAGTTCCCTTATCCTCTTTT
>NZ_LGTC01000001.1:1412500-2022500 GCF_001262605.1 Pseudobacteroides cellulosolvens ATCC 35603 = DSM 2933 | reverse complement strand
TGTACTACCGTTAGCCGCTATTAGAGAAGTGGGGACGCAGGAGGATAAGTCAAGCGAGTGACTGGAAGAGCTCGTTCAAAGAAGGTAGACAGTTTGGTAGGCAAACCCGCCAGACGGTTCGAATATCTTATGAGGAGGGAAATTAGAGTACCGAAGTGACAGATTCCACGCTGACGAGAAAAGCCACTATCGAGGATGATGGTACCCGTACCGCAAACCGACACAGGTAGGTGAGGAGAGAATCCTAAGACGATCGGGAGAAGCGTTGTTAAGGAACTCGGCAAATTGACCCCGTAAGTTCGCAATAAGGGGTGCCTCAGCAATGAGGTCGCAGAGAATAGGCCCAAGCAACTGTTTATCAAAAACACAGGTCTCTGCTAAATCGAAAGATGAAGTATAGGGGCTGACGCCTGCCCGGTGCTGGAAGGTTACGGGAATCTGTAAGTCGCAAGGCGAAGCAGTGAACTTAAGCCCCAGTAAACGGCGGCCGTAACTATAACGGTCCTAAGGTAGCGAAATTCCTTGTCAGGTAAGTTCTGACCCGCACGAATGGCGTAATGACTTGGGCACTGTCTCAACAACGTACCCGGCGAAATTGTAGTACTTGTGAAGATGCAAGTTACCCGCGACTAGACGGAAAGACCCCATGGAGCTTTACTGTAGCCTGATACTGGGTTTCGGTATTCTTTGTACAGGATAGGTGGGAGGCTTGGAAGTAGTGGCGCTAGCCATTATGGAGCCAATGTTGGGATACCACTCTAAGAGTACTGGAACTCTAACCAGAGTCCGTAATCCGGACTTGGGACAATGTCAGGTGGGCAGTTTGACTGGGGCGGTCGCCTCCCAAAAGGTAACGGAGGCGTCCAAAGGTTACCTCAGCACGGTTGGAAATCGTGCATCGAGTGCAAAGGCATAAGGTAGCCTGACTGCGAGACAAACAAGTCGAGCAGGTACGAAAGTAGGGCTTAGTGATCCGGTGGTATGAAAGTGGAATTGCCATCGCTCAACGGATAAAAGCTACCCTGGGGATAACAGGCTTATCTCCCCCAAGAGTCCACATCGACGGGGAGGTTTGGCACCTCGATGTCGGCTCATCGCATCCTGGAGCTGTAGTAGGTTCCAAGGGTTTGGCTGTTCGCCAATTAAAGCGGTACGCGAGCTGGGTTCAGAACGTCGTGAGACAGTTCGGTCCCTATCTGTCGCGGGCGCAGGATATTTGAAGGGATCTGTCCTTAGTACGAGAGGACCGGGATGGACGAACCTCTAGTGCACCAGTTGTCACACCAGTGGCACAGCTGGGTAGCCAAGTTCGGCAGGGATAAACGCTGAAGGCATCTAAGCGTGAAACCCACCCTAAGATGAGATATCCCACCGTAAGGGTAAGACCCCATGTAGACTACATGGTTGATAGGTCAGGAGTGTAAGTGCAGTAATGCATTAAGCTGACTGATACTAATAGGTCGAGGGCTTGACCAAATTAAAACAGGTATTTATATAAAGTAGGTCTTTTAAAGTAGTTATGATCAAATTCTTGTCAATATTACTTCATTATATAGTTTTGAGGGTATATAAGAAATCACTTAGACGCTACTTCCGATTCGAGCGAGTGTTGACGAAACTAAGTCAACACATGAGCGAGATTAGCGGAAGTTAGGATAAGAGATTTCAAGAAATCACTTAGACATTACTTCCGATTCGAGCGGGTGTTGACGGAATTAAGTCAACACATGAGCGAGATTAGCGGAAGTTAGGATAAGGGATTCCAAGAAATCATTTAGACATTACTTCCGATTCGAGCGGGTGTTGACGAAACTAAGTCAACACATAAGCGAGATTAGCGGAAGTTAGGATAAAGGATTTCAAGACCCGATAATTAAATAGTCAAAGATTGGCCCAAGGGAAACCTAAAGTCAATTAAATTTTCTGGTGATGATTACGAGAAGGTCACACCCGTTCCCATCCCGAACACGGCAGTTAAGCTTCTTAGTGCCGACGATACTTAGACGGTTGCGTCTTGGTAAAATAGGTAGTCGCCAGATTTATATCAGAGCCTTATGCGAATAGCATAAGGCTCTGTGTTTGTCTTCAGCAGCACTTAGATAAAGTCATGGTCAAAGATAAAAAGTGCTGCAAAGTAGGAATGCAGCACTTTCTCCAGTTATTTTACCTTATAGATTTGTGTATTGCTGGAAGCATTATTGTGTGCCAGCTTGAACGTATTCTTTATCAGCTCTTCATTTAAGCGATAATCCTTAGTCTCCCTGTTGGAATTATCAATAACTATATAATCTATATTATTCTCTTGGACAAGTTCTTTTAAAGTATTGGCATCTGCGGCACCATATATATTTTTTACAATTCCCATTCTTTTGTCCCAATCATACCCGGCAGTACTTACAAAATAAGCACCTCCTAAAAATACATTTCTTCCTCCTAACAATACTACATGTATAAAGTCAGGATTAATGAGAAATACATCTTTGGGGTTAGTGCTGTCCTCAACCCAATTCATAGTGGGATCTTTCATGCTGTATAACCTTCCAGGCACTGATGGATTATCCATATTATAAAGCACTAATCCGTCAATAATCCCTGAAGAAGTAAGTGCTAATATAAGAATAGCAGCAACAGAAATCGATAATGCTCTGATAAAATCAAATTTACGTTTTATTATAGTTACAACAATAAATATAACAACTGCTATAACCAAAGCCAAAATATTCGCAGGAATAAAGAGCTTTTCAAATTTAAATAAAACAGCTGATACATAAAATGCAATTTCTGAAAGCCCAATTATAACAACCGGGACTGAAAAGCTTTTTGAAACGAACAGCCTGGATAGCATGTTTGCAATTATTATATTTAAAAGTATGACAGAGAAAATAATAATAACATGGTTGGCACCTACATCAGATGAGAAGGAAAATAGTGTTGCCATAACCATAGGTGACAGGAAGGCTATGGTCAGCCATCTTCCGCCTTTTTTTGAAAAAGGAATGCTTGTTAAAAGAAGTAAAAGCATAAGACCGAGAAGCTGCAGGTAGAATAAAAGAATATTGTAAGATAAATTGGGTATCAATTTTATAAACTCGTTATAATTTCCCTGCTCAAGAAAAGCTTTTGCGGTAGTATTAACACCATTTGGGAATTCGGCAAGGTATCCTATGCATAAATTAACGCTGCTTGCTGATATTTGCCCGCCCGTAAAAAATAGAGTCTGAGCAAACACCATTATAATAGATATTGCAGCAATATTTAGATACTCCAATCTGTGCTTGGAGAATATTGCCATGAAGAAAAGTACAGGCAGCAGGGAAATTACTACGGAACCGTTCCAGAAGCTGATCAAACCAAGAAGTAAGCCTGCAAAAACAGAACGCTTAATATTAGTAGGTACCCATGCATCTTTATTTCTTATAAACTCATCAACCCAAAATTTCCTTCTTAATGAGACCATAGAAGGTTCAGCTACTGAATTTTCAGCTTGAATTTGATCTTCCTTAGTACTTGAAGTTGAATTAAACTTGTTTATTTCCTCAATCGCTTTTTTATGGGTTTTCCGTAACTTTGAAATCATATTTTTGAAAAGAGGAAATACTATAATTAAAACCAGCATGGCTATAGCAAGAGCAAACACGTAATGACGTTTGTTGACAAATACCTTCTGTGCATAAAAGCCCCAGTCTTCATGTGCTGTTTTTCCAATATTGGCGGTATTATTTAAAATAGTTGTCAGATATTCTTTAAGCGTTGAAAGATACTTCATGATTCCTTCTTCAGATGAGCTTTTCAATTTAAGATCTGCTGAGTATGTGAACACTGCAAATGAACTCCGGAACATGAATAATACTGCTGCAAGGACGGCAGTAAGTCTGTTGCCGAACATCAAGACTACAAGAGAATACAAAAGCATCAAGAACGCAAGCATGGATAGGATGCTTGGAAGGTTGAATGCCCAATCAATACGTAATCCAAGAAACTCAAGATTACCTGAAAGAAAGTGGAACATGAAATGGTACATAACATTGTTGCCTGTGATACTGCCGGATCCACTTGCACCATAGTGGGGATATTCGGTAGGGAAATTGGAGCCTTCCGAAAAGGAGCGAATCATAGGTATGTGACCTCCAAAATCGCTGAAAACAGACATTCCCAACATCATTTCATTGGTATTGTTTACATTGAAAGAGCGTATCATAAAAACACTCCACAAAGTAAGGCAGACCAACACGTAAATTAACTCGGTTTTATGGGACAGAACAAAATCATTAAATTCCGGAATACCTATTTTTTTAAGATTGTCGAAAAACAGCGTGTAATTTTCTTTATTTTTAATTGAAAATACTACTGTAAGTAGAGCTAGAATAATAAATGTAATTATATTACCGTAAATTAGAGGTCTTTCAATACCAGGAAACAAAGAAGCTATCCCATAAGTTAATAAGTAGGTAAACCATGTTACAAACAAGGTTCCTGTAAGAAATGCAGCAGGTAGAGTAACCATCCAGGTGCTAAGGGTTATTTTCTTCCCTAAAAGGCTTATTTCCTTTGATACATTAAATATTCTGGGGACAAATTTCTTTGTAAAGTTATATCCAACAAAAAAACTAAGAATTAAATATAAGATGCCTAACATGTTCAGCTCTCCTAAAATATTATTATAGAATTGACTTTTATGTCTATAACAATATTTTATACCTAAGTTTAAGCCATGGTCAATCAGTTAACTAAAATTAGGGGAAACTCTAATAATTTAATACTAATAGAGAAATGAAAATACATAATATAAAAATATGTAAAACAGCATGAGAAAGTGGTATATTAGAAGTATACTCTTTTATTTACAGATAAAGTTATATATCAGTTCGCTTGGAATAGCCTTTTTGGCGATTATGCTCAACTAGTATAACTAGTTTTACAGTTTTGTATATATAGATATCAATGTTATAAATAGATCACAATAATTAATATAAAAAAGATTATTATTAAAGGGGGATAAAAGATGTCGGAAATCAAGTTTCGTTCAGATCCGAAGGAGATGAAAAGGGAAGGTAACTGGTTAAAAAACTGCAGGAATATTTTTGTTATGCTGATTATTTCGTTATCTACCTGCATATTGGTTAACTCGACGGCTAATGCAGCCATAGCCAGCCTAACTAATGGTACTCAGTTTAAGGATACTTCAGGAAATGTGATTCATGCACATGGCGGAAGCCTTCTTAAGTACGGAAACTATTATTACTGGTATGGTGAATATCGCGATGGTTCAAACTACTTTTTAGGTGTTCGCTGTTACCGTTCAACTGATCTGATGAATTGGGAGTACAGGGGAGAAGTCCTAAAGCCCAGTTCTGCAGCAGAGCTCAACAAGTGCAATGTTGAAAGGCCTAAGGTCATGTACAATGCCTCCACAAAAGAATTTGTAATGTGGATGCACTGGGAAAACGGTGTCCATTATGGAGAAGCAAGGGCAGCTGTAGCATATTGCAGCACACCCGATGGCAATTTTACATATCAGGGAAGTTTTCGGCCTTTAGCTGATACTGGAGTAATAGATCATGACAAATCAGGGTATATGTCAAGGGATTGCAGCGTATTTGTAGACACTGACGGTAAGGGCTATTTCATTTCTGCAGCCAATGAGAATATGGATTTGATTTTATATGAGCTGACAAGTGATTATAGAAGAATTGCTTCTTTAAAAACAAAGCTTTTTGTAGGTAAGCAGAGGGAAGCACCATGTCTTATTAAAAGAAATGATTATTATTACCTTATAACTTCAGGATGTACAGGCTGGTCTCCAAATCAAGGAAAGTATGCATATTCAAAAAGCTTAAACACAGGATGGTCCGATTTAATAAATCTTGGCGATAATACTACTTATAAGTCCCAACCTGCATATATTGTTCCAGTCCAGGGAACTAGCGGAACTACATATCTTTATACAGGAGACAGATGGGCAGGTGCATGGAACGGTAAGGTAAACGATTCCCAGTATGTTTGGCTTCCATTGGTGTTCAAATCAGATACATCACTTGAACTTCCATTTTACAGTTCCATAAAGATAGATGCAGCTGCAGGAACAATTTCAGAAGATCTGGGTAACGTAGAATGCTATAAGGTAGTTAATGAAAACAGCGGAAAGGTTCTGGATGTAACGGATGGTTCCATAAATGACGGAGCAAGAATTATACAAAAAAGTGATAATGGAGGAGATAGCCAGAAGTGGTATTTTGCTGATATTGGAAGCGGTTATAATAGAATTATAAATGTTAAAAGCGGTAAAACACTTGATGTAAGCGATGAGTCAAAAGAAGACGGTGGTGCTGTAATCCAATGGAAAAATACAGGAGGAAACAATCAACAATGGAGTCTCACTGATATTGGAAATGGCTATTATAAAATTATAAACCGTAACAGCAGTAAGCTGCTGGATGTTACAAAGCAGTCCGTTGAAGATGGTGCTTTGGTGCAGCAGTGGGCAGAGGCAGGCGGCAAGAACCAGCATTGGAAATTAGTGCCTGTCAATGTAAGTGTTACACAAGCACCTACATCGACACCAACAAAAACATCATCAACACCCACATATATACCTGGAACAAAATCATTGGATTTAAATTCAGATGGTGTGATTAATATGTCAGATGTAATCATAATGGCATTAACGTTTAATGCCATTAGAGGAGATGGCAAATACAAAGATGCTTATGACACAAATTCCGACGGGGCAATAAATATGGCCGATGTTATTAAAATTGCAGAGAAGTTTAATACAATAATATCTGCCACACCTGCATCTGTTCAGGCAACACCTACCCCGGTAACAAGTAGTATCCCAGGATGGAAGTTAGTGTGGAAAGATGAATTTGACGATACCTCTATCAACACCGCTGATTGGGGTTATGAGATAGGTTATAAGAGAAACAATGAAGCACAGTACTATACCAACAGAAAAGAAAATGCAAGGTTAGAAAGTGGAAATCTTGTAATAGAAGCCAGGAGAGAGGACTACAGCGGATATAAATACACTTCGGCAAGTATAAATACCAGTGGAAAGAGAACATGGCAATACGGCCGCTTTGAGTTACGTGCCAAAATTCCTACACCAGCTGGCAGTTGGCCTGCATGGTGGACTCTTGGAGTGAATAATGGCTGGCCTAAAAATGGTGAAATAGACATTATGGAGTTCTATAAAGGAAAGATTCTGGCAAATGTTGCTTACCAGAATCCTCAAGGATCTATTGTATGGGATTCCTTTACAAAGGCGATTTCCAATTACAGCTCAAATTGGTCCAATGAGTTTCATACTTGGGTTATGGAATGGGATGCCGATAATATAAAGCTGTATTGTGATAATGAGCTTTTAAATACTTTCAGTGTAAACAGTGCAACAAACGGGACATACAATCCTTTCCGCCAGCCTCATTATATGCTTATAAATTTAGCTATTGGAGGAAATAATGGCGGCGACCCTTCACAAACCACATTTCCACTAAAGTACTATGTTGATTATGTACGTGTGTACCAGAAACAATGATAATTCTGTTTTGATGAATATGCATTATAATTAATAAAAAGACGGGCTGTATGGTGATATACAACTCGTCTTTTTATGTAGAACAAAATCATTTAACGATTTTGTTCTACATAAAAAGTGATTAATCTATTACATTTGTCTAAGGCAAACTCTACTTTTTATATGCATAAAACAATATCTTGCCCTTAAAATATCTCAGCACAGGTGCAAAAGAATACATGGGGTATTTTGTCAATTTGTTCTTATATTTCTACAGTTTGGTTTGACAAAAACTACTCAATTAAAATTATATAATATACATAAACCTAAGACCTGCTGAATATAAGTATATTACATATTTATTTTAATACTGCTGAATTTATAGAAAATAATCTACATATACGGGGTAATCATGCGTGGAAATTTATTTGGATGTATTATTTTTGGAAAATCTGGTTATTAATTTTTTAATTCTGTATGTTACATCTATCTTTTCAAAAGTAAGGGTATCTAGCTTGAGAATTGCTGTGGGTGCTGCAATTGGTGCATCATATGTGGCAGTCCTGATTCTGCTGCCCGGTATGAAGGTATATGGAACAATTATTGCAAAGCTGCTTCTGTCTGCTGGAATTATTGCTATTACATTTACACCTGAAAAGTTGAAAAGCTTTTTAAAGGTTCTTGCAATGTTTTATGTTTCTTCTTTTATATTTGCAGGAGCTGCTTTTGCATTTATTTATTTCAACCAGTCCGGTGGATTTGTAAGGAATGGAATAGTATATGTATTCTGGAGGTATAAGCTTACAGTTTTGGTACTTTCTCTTATGATGGTTGGAATAGTTGTAAAGATACTGATAGAGATTATCCAAAGCAGAACAAAGGAAAAATATCTGATGCCAATAAAGATATCTTTCGAAGACAATGTAATTGAACTGGCAGCCTTAGTTGACACGGGAAATTCACTTCATGACCCTTTGACCAATATGCCTGTCATTATTGTAGAGTATTTGGCTATCAAGGATGTGTTACCAGCTGATATCCAGGATATATTTAAGGAATCCAAAGAAAATGATCTGGACAATATATCTAGAGTAATATCCAATTCAAAATGGTTTTCCAGATTCAGACTTATACCTTTTATGTCAATAGGAAAGGATAATGGAATATTGATAGGTTTTAAGCCTGACTACATTGAAATAGGGAAAGACGATGAGAAGAAGGGGGTAAAGGATGTGGTTGTCGGCATATGTAATAAAACATTGTCAAGAAATGAGGGGTATAGGGCACTTTTAAATCCTGAACTGGTTTAGGGACATAGCTTTTTACCTATATTAAAATTTATTAAATAAAAGGGGATGAAGGAATGTTTATAGGCAAGAAGATCAAGTTTATGCTGCTAATAAAGTATATTAATATTCTAAAGAAATTTGGCAGGTATAAGGGATCGCCCATACACTATATCGGTGGAAGTGATGCACTACCTCCTCCGCTAAGCAATGATGAGGAGAGCTTTCTCTTAAACAAACTTGAAAACAGCGACTTTGGAGTTAAAACAATACTTATTGAGAGAAATTTAAGACTGGTTGTCTACATAGCAAGGAAGTTTGAAAATACAGGGATTGGAGTGGAAGACCTCATATCCATAGGAACAATAGGTCTTATAAAAGCAATAAATACCTTTAATCCTTCTAAAAATATAAAGCTTGCAACGTATGCATCAAGGTGTATAGAAAATGAAATATTGATGTATTTAAGAAGGAATAATAGGATCAAGACGGAGATATCAATTGATGAGCCGCTCAATATAGACTGGGATGGTAATGAGCTGCTTTTATCCGATATTTTGGGTACAGAAAATGATCTCATTCACAGGAGTATTGAAGATGAGGTTGACAGAGAACTTCTAAATATTGCTATTAAAAAGCTTACAAACAGGGAAAAGAAAATTATGGAACTGAGATTCGGCTTGGAGAGCGGTATAGAAAAAACCCAGAAGGAAGTTGCTGATATGCTTGGTATTTCCCAATCATATATCTCAAGACTGGAGAAGAGAATCATATCAAGGCTTAAAAAAGAAATAAGCAGAATGATGTAAGGAATGACTCAAATATTCCTAAGGAATGACTAAAACCCTTGGAATCAGTAAATTATACATAATGAGTTGCAATTCATCTTATAAAAATCTTTAGTGTAAATTATGTTTTTTACAGTATAAAAAAACCTCTCAGGCAATAATGATATTGACAAAATATTAGCTGCCGGGAGGTTATTCTATGCTTATAAATAAAGTAGAGATTTGCGGAGTAAATACGTCTAAATTACCAGTACTATCCAATGAACAAAAGAAGGTTTTATTTGAAAGAATGCACAAAGGGGACACCACGGCACGAGAGGAATTTATTAAGGGTAATCTTAGGCTAGTTTTAAGTGTAATACAAAGGTTTAATAATAGAGGCGAATATGTGGACGATTTGTTTCAAGTAGGTTGTATAGGCCTTATAAAAGCTATTGACAATTTTGATGTTTCTCAGAATGTGAAATTTTCTACTTATGCTGTACCTATGATAATAGGTGAGATCAGAAGATACTTAAGAGATAACAATTCCATACGTGTAAGCAGATCTCTAAGGGATATTGCATATAGAGCATTACAGGTAAAGGAAAGGATGACAAATAACAATTCAAAGGAACCGACAGTAGACCAGATTGCCTTGGAGCTTCAGATTCCTAAAGAGGATGTAGTTTTTGCATTGGATGCAATACAAGATCCTATCTCATTATTTGAATCGGTCTATCATGACGGCGGTGACGCTATTTATGTTATGGATCAGGTTAAAGATGAAAAAAATCAGGATGAAAACTGGCTTGAGGAAATAGCATTGAAAGAAGCCATGAGGAGGCTAGGAGAGAGGGAAAAACATATACTGAATTTGAGATTTTTTGAAGGAAAGACCCAGATGGAGGTTGCAGAAGAAATAGGGATTTCCCAGGCACAGGTATCGAGACTTGAAAAGACAGCACTTATGCATATGAAAAAATATATTTAGGATTAATAACATATTTAACATAAATATCTTTATTATCCGATAATACTGTGGTAGAATTTAAGAAAAATATGCTGAAAACTTTAATATATAGATGCTATGGCAAAAAATACAAAATTATTAATTTAATTCATTTAGTTATGATCGAAAAATAACTTTCGCTATAAATTTCTCTCATATGTTGACTTAACTCGTTAAACTCGTATAGGAAGTGGAAGTAATTTTTCATTCATACCTTAATATATTTTAAAATAGGGAGGGGATTTTGTGAGGTGCCCATTTTGCGGCTTTATTGATGACAAGGTAATTGACTCAAGGCCTACGGATGAAAACTCTGCAATCAGAAGAAGAAGGGAGTGCACCAATTGTTCTAGGCGATTTACAACATATGAGAAGGTTGAGAGTTTGCCTATTATGGTGGTAAAGAAAGACAAAACCCGTCAGATATTCGATAGGCAGAAGCTTATGAATGGTCTTATGAGGGCTTGTGAAAAAAGACCTGTATCAATGGAGGATCTGGAAAAGCTTGTTAACAACATAGAAGGTCAGGTTTGCAATTCTTTAAAGAGGGAAGTAACATCCAATGAATTGGGTGAGATGGTTATTTCCAAGTTAAAAGAGCTGGATGAAGTTGCTTATGTACGTTTTGCATCGGTTTACAGGCAGTTTAAGGATATAAACACCTTTATGGATGAGCTCAGGAAGATAATCGGGGACAAATAACCTCTTATAAGAGGAGTGGATAATGATGAATGAGGTATTGCAAAAGAATCTCAAGCTTTTGGAAAAACATCAACCTAATGTATATAAAAAGATTCAGCTATATACAAATAATCGTTATGTGCCACAAAATAATATTATTGAAAAAATAGTTTTGGCAAAACAGGGTGATATAATAATAAACATGCTTGTAAAGATAAATGGTGAGGATTATATACTTTGTGACCATGAAGATCCTATAAATGAGGCTTACAGGTGGATTGACAAGTATATTGACCCAACCAATAAAGCAGATATAGTCTTTGGCATGGGCTTTGGTTATCATCTTGAGGTACTGCTTACAGGATTTAAGAACAAAAAGGTAATCATAGTAGAGCCCGACATAAGTTTGTTTTTTCATATCATTAGCATCAGAAATCTTGAACTAATTATTAAAAAGTCTGAAATTTTACTTGATGAATCAATTGAAAATGTTTTGGAAAGAGTAAAGCTTCTCTTGTGGGATACCCGGCAGGGAGGCATCCAGTGTGAACCCTTTGAAGTTTACGGATATATGTTTGATTCTTTGTGGGATGATCTAAGAAGCAAATTCATAAAACAGGCAGAGAATTTTAATGTGGATTTTTCTACAAAGAGGGTGTTCGGAGAGCTTTGGACAGCCAACAGTTTGGAAAATTCACAAAGAATTAATGAGGCTTCCAATTTTCAGGGTCTTATAGGAAAGTTCACAGGCATGCCTGGGATACTAATATCTGCGGGGCCTTCACTTAGAAAGAATATACACCTTTTAAAAGAAATTCAAGATAAGGCTGTTTTAATGGCAGCAGGAAAAGCTGTTGCAGTCTTAGAGGAATACGGCATTACTCCGCATTTTATGGTAGGGATAGATGCAAGTGAGGCTGAAGCTGAGCTTCACAGCAAAGTTAAAAGCAGTAATATCTACTTTATATATACCAATCAGATAGCTGCGGGTTCTGTAAAGAGCTATAGAGGACCTAAATTTCTTATGAATTATCCGGTAGACAATTTTACATCAGAGTTTTTAAAGTTCGCAAATATAAAAAGTGAATATGTATTAAGCGGACCTTCAGTTGCCAATACATGCGGGGACTTGCTTTTTAGAATGGGTTGTAACCCTATTATTTTAGTGGGGCAGGATCTTGCATATACAGGAAGAAGGGTTAATGAAGCAGAGAATAATGATCCAAATCTGGTGTTGGAAAATGATGTGTTTGGTCAGCCTATTTATACAAATACTGTATTTTTGGCAATGAGGAACTGGTTTGAAAGCTATTTTGAAAAGATTAAGGATAAGGTTGAGGTATTTAACGCAACAGAAGGCGGGCTGAATATTGAAAATATAAAAAATTGCCGGCTTGAGGAATTGATATCCCGTATAAAGCCAGTTGAAAGTGATATTGAAGCACTAATTTCACGTATATATAAACAAAGCAGATTTGATATTGAAATGGATAAAAAGCTGGGTCATTTTACAAATAGGCTTGGTGCTGAGATTAGCAAGTTTGAAAGACTGTTTAATGAGCAGGAAAGTATAGTTGATTCAATTGCTAAAGATATCTACCATCCATCAAAGAACAAAAACCTTTTTAACAAAATGGCTAAAAGGGTCTCAGAAATTACTGATATGCTAATGGATTCGGAATATTACAATGTTCTTTTGAAAAATCTTGTAGATATTGATTTCTATTTGATTAAGCTTGAAGTTGACAGGGCAACAAAAGAATATAGAGATTATGGAGAAATAAAGCAAGTATTTACTAAGGCAATGAAACATCAAATAATACTTGTAAAGGATAGAACCCAAAAAATTAAGGGATATATGGAAGCTTCATCAGCAATAGGAGTCGGATAACAATATCTTATGTAATAAAGATGTGTAAGACTTGATTTACAGTTGTAATTGTTATCGGCATAAGTAGTTTTACTTAAATTAACTGCAAAAAACCAAATGGTCAAATAGCCTTCAGTAAGGCAATTTGACCATTTCGGTAGATTATAATATTTATTATGACAACATATGCGGTTACATTTTGTTTGAAACATTGTTGAAGAGGTTTGCAATTTTTGGCCCAAGGAGAACGAGTGCTGCAATAACTGCAACAGCTATAAGAGATATAATTAAACCGTACTCAACCATGCCCTGGCCCTTTTTACTGTTTAAATAAGTTTTTACATAATCATAATAAAATTTTAACATAGAGATTCCACCTTTCAATAATTACATTTAAATTTGCTAATTGACATTGGCAAAGAAGCATTTATGTTTTGAAAAAGTACGTTTCGGATTTAAGAAAGTAATTTGACATTGATATGTGATTGCCGGCTTAATTTGTGTTACCTGATAGTTTAATTATAGAATTTTTGCTGTTATTGTTCCATATGCCACTAGTACTCAATTTTATGGTAATATAATACTATATAGTATTTAGGTATTATGGAATATCAATCATATTTAAGTAGTACTAAGGGTACAGAAATTTAAAGCTGAGGTGATTTTATGCACATTGAGCATGTTGCAATATGGACTAATGATTTAGAAAGACTTACGAACTTTTATGAAAAATATTTTGGCGGAAAGAGGAATAAAAAATACATCAATACTCAAAAGGAATTTGAGTCCTATTTTTTGATATTTGATGATGGTAGCAGGCTGGAAATCATGACAAAACCATTATTGGGCAACAGAATAAAAGAGCAGGCAATGATAGGTCTGGCCCATATTGCATTCTCAGTTGGAAGCAGGGAAGGGGTTATAAAGCTAACCGATTTACTTGTAAGTGATGGGTACAAGTTAGCTTCACCGCCAAGAACTACTGGGGATGGCTATTTTGAAAGTGCAGTTTTAGATCCTGATGGAAATATTGTAGAAATTTCTGCCTAAAGGTATTTTCTAAGTTTAAAAGTTAGACATATGAACCAGGGAAAATGTTTTGCAATAATTAATAAAGTAAAATGATTATTGCAAAACATATACGTAATAAATTTATCGAATTAGAATGATAAATGTCGAAACTGCAAAATAGTGCTAGTAATATGTATGTTAATATCAAAGATGACAATTTTATGCTATCCGTAAACAATTAATTCCATTGTAAACTATGCTAAAAGAAATTAGAGTATAGTTATATAAAAATCAATATTAATTGATTTTTTAAAAATCTGTCAGAAAAATATGGACAGTTTTCAAGTAAAATAATATAATTAATTTCCAAGGGTAATTGTTTAGCAACACAAATTAACTTGCATTAATTTTCATCAGATTATGGATCTTTGACTTTTCTTTTATATGGGGGTGGTTTAGGATGTTTTGAATGAAAATGTTTTAAAAAAACTGAATGAAACACTTACGCAATCCAGAAAGTCACATTTTAATAAGAATAGAATACCCGATAGGAAAATTGTATCGATAGAAGAATTTAAAAGATTACCTTTTACTACAAAAGATGATATAATAAATAATTCTCCAAATGGTTTTGTATGCGTTCCGAAGAAGGAATTATATCAATATCATGATACCTTTAGCTTCTCCGGTGGTTCTTCAGTTTCATGGTTTACCAAAAGCGAGCTCATTGAATGTGCAAAGAAAATAAATTCCGGTGGTATCGGGTTTAATGAGGATGACAGGGTGCTTGTAAGATTTCCGTATGCACTTTCAACCACAGCACACTTCACCCATATAGCTGCACAGATGAAGAATGCATGTGTAATACCTACCAGCTCCAAAAACAATATAACTCCGTTTACAAGAATTGTGTATATGATGAAAAAATTGGATGTTACAGTATTGGCAACCATGCCTATTCAGGCATTGCTAATTGCTGAGACAGCACAGATGATGGGTTATAATATAAAATCTGATTTTACAGCTTTAAGGGCTATTTATACTGCAGGGGAAGCTTTAACTCCAACAATGAGGAAGTCGATTGAGAGAATGTGGGGAGTACCCATATATGACTATTTTAGCACAACTGAGGTTGGTCCTGTTATGATTGAATGTGAACACAGGAATACCCATCCCTTGGACGAAAATTTCCTATTTGAAGTGTTGGACGAGAATCTGGATAAAGAAGTTGAAGCAGGAAAGACAGGTGCTCTTGCCATAACAACCTTAAACAAAAAGGCTACCCCACTAATTAGGTATTTGACCGGTGACAGGGCAAGGATATTATATAAGGAGTGTGCTTGCGGCCGGAAAATCTCAATGGAGATAGAGGGACGAAAACGTGATAGTGTCATAGTCGAAGATAGGGAATTCGATGTATGGATACTGGAGGAAATGGTCTCTTATCTGCCTGTTAACGGCATGTGGCTTTCAATACCTTATAGAAACGGTATAAAATTTCTTATAGAAAAGCATGCAGATGATGATGAAGTAACTGAAGAAATGATAAAATGGCTGGAAGAAAATTACCGCGTTCCTGTTTTTGTAGATTTTGTAGAAAAGGGATCGTTACATAGCAGATATGAATTATTAAAAAAGGAGAATGAATTTAAATATAAAGATAACGAGTTTTATATGGAATATATGCCTTATTACAGTAAGAGTATAAGTTGTGCAGAATTATTTAACAAGAAGATTCTTTATAGGACTAATATACTTTTCCAGAAGTGGAAGGTATAATTGTTGACTGATTTACAATAGCAAAATCATGAAATGATTTTGTCAACCTTGATTGTTGTCGTGATAAATTAAAAAAGCTTTTCATTCTTCTGATGAATGGAAAGCTTTTTATAGTTTGAAAGTTGTTACTAAAGCATACTGTTTTTATATTCCATAGGTGTCATGCCGGTGAGTTTTTTAAAGAGCCTGTAGAAATAGGTAACATCAGAAAAGCCAACCACTTCAGCAATTTCATATATTTTGTACTTAGGGTCACCAAGCAGCTTTTTTGCTTCCTCCACCCGGATGTTATTAAGAATGTCTATGAAATTACTTCCAGTTTCCTTCTTTAATAATTTGCTTAAATACCAAGTGCTTATATAAAGTTCTTCCGACAAAGTTTTTAAATTGATATTTTTGGAATAATTTTCACGAAGATAAATAAGAGCTCTGTTTACAAGGTACTTTGAATTTTTGGATGATTCGCTAACTTCATTGCCGTTTCCTTTACTATTTGTGCCGTCAGGCCCATCGTTATTATTATCATTTGGATCTAAAAAGTCCTGCAAATAGTACTTCCTTGAACCTTGTATTTCATTTGCTCTTTTTACTAATAATTTATAATGTTCTTTCTTTTCCTTTACTTTTTTAATTTCTTTTATTGCATCCTTAATAGCCTGGGTTATTTCGTCAACCTTTGAGGGTTTAAGTAGATACCTGAAAGCACCCAATTTTAAGGCTTCGCGAGCATACTCAAAATCTCTGAAACCGGTTAGTATTATTATTCTGCAGTCCTCTTTAATACTCTTTATCTCGGATATCATTTCCAGACCGCTTTTAGAAGACATCCTTATATCGGTAACAATAATATCCGGTTGCAATGAATTAATAAGCTCCAGACCATCCTCTCCGTCTTCAGCTTCACCGATAATTTCACAATTCATGCTGTTCCAGTCTATGATTTTTCTTAGTCCCTCTCGAATTATTTCTTCATCATCGATAATTACAACTTTTATCATATACCTACTCCTTGATCCTCATTAAACGGAAGTTTAAGGATTATTGTGGTTCCTTTGCCGGACTCACTGAAAATGTTTAGGCCGAATTCACTTCCGTATATAAGTTTAATTCTTCTATGTACATTCATTATACCAATTTTCGTCCTGCTTTCATACTGATTTTCTACATTTTCTTCCATGCTTTGCTTTAATTTTTTCAAAGTTTCGTCATCAATACCTTTTCCGTCGTCTGCAACGATAATAAGCAGCATGTCCTCTTCAATTGAAATTATCAGTTCAACAGTTCCTCCACCTTTTTTAGTTTCAAGCCCATGGTAGATCGAATTTTCTATTAACGGCTGAATAAGCAGCTTAGGTATTCTATAGTCTAATGCATCATCATCAATGGATTTAATAAATGAGATTTTTTTACCAAACCTTTTCTGAATAAGGAGGTTGTAATTATCTATATAGTCAAGCTCACGTCTTATTGGTATCATTTTTTCATTATTCCTGTCAAGGTTTGCATCAATTATGGAGGATAGGGCTGTTACCATTTCGCTTATATCATCTACCCCGTATAGCTTGGCTTTCCAGTTAATTGTTTCCAGCGTATTGCATAGAAAGTGCGGATTTATCTGAGCCTGAAGTGCCTTTATTTCAGCATCCTTCATCATAAGGCTTTCCTTATATACTTTATTTATGAGTCTGGTTATTTCTTCCGACATCCTGTTAAAGGTTTTAAAAACATAGCCAAGTTCATCATGCCTGTCATCAGAAACAGTTATCCCGGTGTTACCCTTTTCTATTTTATCCATCCTGTCTACAAGAAGGTACACCGGGTTTATAATATCCCTGTAAATAGTATAAATAAGTACTAGCCAAATCGGAAGCGTAATAAGGCAAAGAATGAATATAGTTAAAAGGACTTTTTTCATATCAACTAATAAATGGTTGGAAGATATAAAGACTGCAAGCTTCCATTTCAATTTGGGGATTTCATTATAAGATAGATAAATCATATCTCCGTTGTGCTTTGCACTATAAAAGCCATTGGGCTTTGATTTCTTTAAAAGCTCCTCGGAAGCTATCCTGTAATCTTCTTTAAATGAATTATAACTATAAAGAAGTAATCCACTATCATTGTATATGCTTACGTTCTGGATGTTGTAGGTCAGAAAATCATTTATAGTGCCAAAAAGGTAATCTTCATTAACCTTGCATACTAAAGTACCTATTACTTCACTAGATTGTCTGTGGAGGACTTCTCTAATGAGAAATATTTTTGTAGGTTTACCCTTTTCCTGCTGAAAATACCATATGGGGTTTCCAGAAGAGTTTTTTGCAAGCTGGAATAATTCCTTATTTGAGATAATACTCTCACTATCCAATTCCAAATTATCATCTGCATAGTAAGTAGCATTATTTGTATTAAATCTAAAGGCCATAAAATCAAATTCACTGCTTGCTGCTACATAACTGCCAAGATAAATTTCTATGTCGGATTTGAATGTTTGATAATTGGAAAGGTAAGGATTATCAAAGCCTGATTTCAATATGTCATGAGAGTTATATAACTTGTCGTCAATAAGTATTTTTGCCGAATTCTTTATAACACTATCCAGTCTATCGGATAAAATGGAGGAAAGTCCTGCAACGTTTTTTACAAGGTTTTCGGTAGATTTTTCCTTAAATACCGATGCATAGCTTTTATAACCTAAATAGGCTATGAAAATGACGGAGTACGCCATCAAAATGAATATAAGAAGGTTTAACTTGCTTTTTATTGATATACTGTAATATAATTTTCTGAATCTTTTGAAACCCACGATAATTTCCTTTCAATATTTGACCTATACGTATTATAACATGCTTGCAATATGTCTCATAAGATTTATTCGACAGTAAATTAATAATTTCCTTCTGTACTATAAAGTCTTTGGTTTGCAGTATGGTATTAAGTTATATTGAGAATCATATTATAATAAGCTATAATATGTATGGATGTATGAAGATAAGTAATATTTGAGTCATTACTATATAAAAATTAATATTGGTTTTTATGTAAAATTCGACTTAAAGGGGTGCACAATTTGAAGGAAATCTTTGAAAGAAATGAAAATATCACTTATAATTCAATTAATGGAGTTGAATTCATCCAGTTCAATAACTTAAAGAAATACGAAAGCATCATAAGTCATGGATTTACTACAAGGATAGGGGGAGTCAGTACTGGCGAATGCTCCTCTCTTAATATGGGATTTAACCGTAAGGACACCAGGGAAAATGTTTTGGAAAATTACAGGAGAGTTGCCCAGGTTCTTAATATAGACTGCAGCAATATGGTGTTGTCAAAGCAGGTTCATGATAGCAAAATAAAACCTTTGAATGAGCAGGACAGGGGAAAGGGAATATTTAAGGAAAGTGATATTTATGGCTATGATGGATTAATGACAAATAAGAGAAATGTTGCATTGGTTACTTTCTATGCTGATTGTGTCCCGCTGTTATTCTTTGATCCTGAAAAAAAAGTTATTGCAGAGTCCCATTCGGGCTGGCGGGGTACCTTGAAAGAGATCGCAAAGGAAACATTGGTCGCAATGCATAAAGAGTATGGATGCCAGACAGAAGATATAATAACAGCAATTGGACCGTCAATAGGAGTATGCTGTTTTGAGGTCGGTAAAGAAGTCTATGATGAATTTAAAGCAAAGCATCATGATATAGACATATTTTGCAAGTGGCTAAATGAGGATAAAGTGAAAATAGATTTGCAAAGTTTTATAAAAAGAACTATGTTAAATCAAGGTGTCAGAGAAGAAAATATTTGTATGAGCGGAATATGTACAAAATGTAACAATGATATATTCTTTTCCCACAGGGGGGATAATGGTAAGACAGGAAGCCTGACTTCCATAATGCAGCTTTTATAAGGAATGCCTTAGAAATAACTTCATATTCTCAAGGACAAAATCCCGACGATTTAACGGGGTTTTGGACGATGAGAATTGGATGGTATTTCTTAGCCATTACTAAAACATGTGAGGAGAATACAAATGAAGAGGAAACTTCTTAAGATAATTGCAGTGCTATTATGTATAAATATATTTCTTACGTCGTGCAGCCTCAGGGATAGTGTAAAAATAGAGGAAAAAGAAAATAATAAGGAAATGGGATTTAGTGGTGATATAATGGATAAGGGGCCGGTAAGGGGCGGAAATCTAAGGCTGTTTAGCACTATTCCAGATACACTTAATCCAATTTTAACCCAAAATCTCTATGTAAAAGATTTCTCAGATATGATATTTGAGGGCCTTGTAAAGCTTGATAAATCCAAGAAACCTATCCCTGTTCTTGCAGATAAATGGGAAGTTTCGCAAGATGGATTGACATGGACTTTTTATTTGCGTAATGATATTATTTGGCAGGATGGGACCCCGTTTGCTGCAGAGGATGTTGAATTTACTTTGAAAAATATTCAGGATCCAAAGGTAAATACATTATATAAAAAAAATGTTGAGGATATATCTGCTTTTACAGCAGTTAACAAGGGCACAATAAAAATTATTTTGAAAAAACCCAATTCTTTTTTGGCGGAATTAATGACCTTTCCAATATTATCTAAAAGGCATTTTAATGGAGAGAGTATTGCTGCATCAAAGAAAAATGATGCTCCTATGGGTACAGGACCTTACAGATTTGTGTCATCTGATGGAAAAACACTTATCAAATTAAATTTAAATGAAAGCTGGTGGAGGGCTGCCGGCAAGAAAGAAACTGCTCTTCCGTATATTAGCGATATAGACATAGTGCTCAACAGAAGCAGCAAGGATGCTATTAATGATTTTCAGGATGAAAGGATCGACTCAACTTATTTAAAAAATCGTGACTTCAGCAAGTTTAGCGGACGAAGCGATGTATATTTGAAAAAGTTTCCTAGCAATAATTATGAATTTATATCCCTAAACCTGAAAAATGCCATATTAAGTGATAAAGTGGTTAGACAGGCAATGGCATATGCTATTGACAAAGTTAAGTTAATTGATAAGATAATACCAGGCGAAGCTATAGCAGCAGATTTGCCTGTAATTCCAGATACATGGCTTTATGAGTCTAATGCCCTTTCATATACAGCCAGTGCTAAGAGTGCAAGGGATCTTCTTCTTCAAAACGGTTGGAGAGAGGACTTGAAAACAAGCACTATGTACAAGTCAATAGGTGGGGTATATAGAAAATTGGAATTGGAAATGCTTGTGAATGAGGATAATGATGTAAGATTCAGAGTAGCGGAAATGATTGCAAGCCAGCTTCAAGCTTGTGGAATTACGGTAAAGGTTACAAAGATGAAATGGGAGGATGAATTTAAGAAAATAAATAATAAAACTTATGATATGGCATTGTTAGGGTTAAGTATACCTGATTATTCGGATATATCTTATGCCTTTTCCTCAGATAGCTATGTCTTTAATACCTCTGGATATAAAAACCCTGAGGTTGACGGGTATTTGAAGCAAATCAGAAGTGAAAATGACGACTCCAAAAAGAAGTCCATGTTTTTTAACATGAGAAGTATAATAAGCGATGAGATGCCTTATATAGGATTGTATTTCTATAATCATGCTGTCCTTTTTAACAAGCGGGTAAGAGGGGACTTAAGTTCTTATCAGTGGAATAAGTATAATGATATAACAAAGTGGTACATTACAGCACCAGTCAGATAATTTATGATACTTGGAGGTTTTTATATGTTATGGATAGCAATTGCGATTGTAATAATTGCTTTAGATCAAATAAGCAAACTGCTGATTATCGGTAATATCAATTTGGGTCAGCAAATACCGATTATTAATGATTTCTTTTATATAACACATTGGAAAAATACAGGTGCCGCATGGGGAATGTTTCAAAATGGAAGGTTTTTCTTTATACCCTTTACAATTGCTCTTTCCATAGTTCTTATACGTATCCATATGAAGTCGGATAACAGGTTTTTAAAGCTTGCACTCACAATAATATTGGGCGGTGCCATGGGCAACTTTATAGATAGGGTATATCGCGGCAGTGTGGTGGATTTTTTGCAGTTTTTCTTTGGATCTTACCAGTTTCCAATATTTAATATTGCCGATTCTTTTGTTGTTATAGGTACTGTTCTCATGGTTTGTTATATTCTTTTTATGCAAAAAGAAAATCAAAAAATAGAAAGTCAAAAAAATGAAATTGAGAAAAAAGAGGTTGGAGAATCCTAATGGAAGAGATAAAGCTTGTTGCAGATACAATGGATATACGAATTGATTCTTGGGTTAGTGAAAAGCTGCCTGAGTATTCCAGAACGTATGTAAAAAAGCTGATTGATAATGAGTCGGTTATGGTAAATGGTAAGAAAGTTAAGTCAAATTATAAATTAAAATCGAATGATGAGGTTACAATCCTTGTACCTGATCCTGTAAAGCTTGATGTTGAGGCTGAGAAGATTGATATGGATATAGTTTATGAGGACAAGGATATTCTTGTAATCAACAAGCCGAAGGGAATGGTTGTTCACCCGGCAGTTGGAAATTATACCGGTACTTTGGTAAATGGACTTATGGACTACTGCGGAGACGATCTTTCCGATATAAATGGAGTTATCAGGCCGGGGATTGTTCACAGGATAGATAAGGATACTTCAGGGCTTCTAGTTGTAGCTAAGAATAACATATCCCATGAAAGACTGACAGAGATGCTGAAGTCTCATGATATTAAGAGAGTGTATTATGCCGTTGTTGATGGAGTCATAAGGGAGGAATCGGGCAAAATTGATGCACCTATAGGAAGACATCCAGTTGACAGAAAGAAGATGGCTGTAAATACAAAGAATGGAAGACATGCAGTTACCTATTTCAAGGTGCTAGAACGCTTTCAGGATGCAACCCTTATTGAGGTCAGGCTTGAAACCGGCAGGACTCATCAGATAAGGGTACATATGTCATATATAGGCTTTCCTGTAATGGGGGACGAAGTCTATGGAAGAAGAAATAAAAGCATTGATACTGATGGACAGGTTCTCCATGCAAAAATTCTGGAGTTTGTACACCCTGTAAGCTGTGAAAATATGAGGTTTGAGGTTGATTTGCCTGAATATTTTAAAGAAGTGCTGAAGTTAAAAGAATTTAGCCAGAACTAAAATTTATAGATTGAATAATTTATTTATTTTCTATAGACAATAAACTTATGTTGTGATATTATTAATTGAACTTAAATATGGAACCTTTAAATTAGTCCAGTGAGGCTGAAAGGTATAATTTACAAGTGTTATTTAGCATATGTAGCTTCTTGCCTTTTGGCAGGAAGCTTTTCAGTTTGTCCATATTTTAAGTGTAAGTTTCTAATCATTTTTCATAACAATTATTATTCTGAGCTTGGAGGGCATAAATATGGTCAGTAAAGCAGAAATTATGGATCAAAGCAGTATTGACAGAGCCGTTGTAAGGATATCTCACGAGATAATAGAAAAAAACAAGGGAGTTAGTGAAATTGCCCTCATTGGTATACAAAGAAGAGGAGTGCCTTTAGCTCGAAGGATTGCAAAGAAAATATTTGAAATAGAAGGAATACATGTACCTGTGGGGATACTGGACATTACTTTCTATAGAGATGACCTTAGTATGCTTGCTGAACATCCTGTTATAAATGGAACTCAAATTGATTTTCCAGTGAGCGATAAAAAGATTATTCTAATAGATGATGTTTTATTTACCGGTAGAACTGTACGAGCTGCTATCGGTGCAGTAATGGACATAGGAAGACCTAAGGCAATTCAACTTGCCATACTTATAGATAGAGGACATAGAGAGCTCCCAATAAGAGCAGATTATATAGGTAAAAACGTGCCAACTTCAAAAAATGAGGTTATTCATGTAAAGTTGGAGGAGATTGATAATGAAAATCTGGTAATAATAAGTGAGCTTGAGAAAACGATAGCACATTAGAAATATGGTTTAGGAATAAAGAAGGAAAGGAACATAAAAATGCAAATAAGATTAGCTGGTTATCTAAAAAAGAGTATAGAATCGGAAGTTTTCAAACTGTATTCCTTATCTATTTACTTTTATTGTTATTCAGCTATTTCTAATAAAAGTGTTTCTTATAGTAAGGGTAATTAGCCCTTACTATTTTTATATATAGTAAATTTATATAATTTTTTATTTGAAAATTATAACAAATATAAGCATTAAGTTTATGAAAGCGGAGGGGAGACTACATGATGTTAAAATCCAAAGATCTTCTTGGGTTAAAGGATATGGCAGCTGAGGAAATAGAACACATTCTTGAGACAGCAAAGACCATGAAGTATATTCTGACAACTAATAACAAAAAAACTCCACATCTTCAAGGAAAGTCAATTGTAACTCTATTTTATGAGAACAGTACAAGAACCCGGTTGTCTTTTGAGCTTGCATCCAAGTATATGAGTGCCAGCTCGGCAAATGTTTCTGCGTCAAGCAGCAGCGTTTCAAAGGGTGAGACATTAATAGATACTGCAAAGACTATTGATATGATGGGGACTGATGTGATTATTTTAAGACATCCCATGTCAGGAGCTCCTCACCTGATAGCTAAAAATGTTGAGGCATCGGTTATAAATGCAGGTGATGGTATGAATGAGCATCCAACTCAAGCTCTGCTTGATATGTTTACAATATATGAAAAAAGAGGAAGCTTAAAAGGAATGAAGGTTGCAATAATTGGAGACATACTTCACAGCAGGGTTGCCAGAAGCAATATTTGGGGAATGATGAAGCTTGGTGCCGAGGTAAGCGTGGCGGGTCCAACCACATTGATGCCTGTTGGGATTGAGAAATCAGGTGTGAAGGTGTTTAGCACCATCCAAGAGGCACTTATTGATGCTGATGTAGTCATGGGTTTAAGAATTCAGTTGGAAAGGCAAAAGAAGGGATTGTTCCCGACAGCCAGGGAGTATTCAAAGTTCTTTGGATTGGATAACAAGAGGCTTAAATTTGCTAAAAAAGATGCTCTGGTATTGCATCCGGGACCTGTAAACAGAGGATTGGAGCTTTCAACTCATGTTGTTGACGGAGACCAGTCCTGTATAAATGAACAGGTTACAAATGGGGTTGCCGTAAGGATGGCAATATTATACCTTTTGACAAGGAGGAATAGCGGTGAAAACATTAATTAAAGGTGGTTTCGTAATTGATCCTAAATCAGGAAAAAACGGCTTATTGGATATTATCATAGATAAGGGCAAAATAACAGAAATAGGTAATGACTTGGAATTCACTACCGGTGATATAGTGGATGTTACAGGAAAGTACATTATCCCAGGACTGGTTGATGCTCACTGCCACTTAAGAGAGCCTGGGTTTGAGTACAAGGAAGATATTGAGACAGGAACCCAAAGTGCTGCAGTTGGAGGGTTTACATCAATAGCTTGCATGCCAAATACAAATCCTGTAATTGATAATGAATCTGTTGTAAAAAATATAATAAACAGGGCAAAGCAGGACGGCTTTGTAAATGTATATCCAATCGGTGCAATCACCAAGGGACAAGCAGGAGAAGAGCTTTCAGAAATTGGAGAGTTGAAATTTGCAGGTGCTGTCGCCATATCTGATGATGGAAAGCCTGTTAAGAAAGCCTCAATTATGAAAAAAGCCCTTCAGTATGCATCCATGTTTGATATTACAGTGATTTCACATTGTGAAGATCTTGATCTTGTAGAAGATGGTTTTATGAATGAAGGATACCAATCGACAATAATGGGATTAAAGGGTATTCCATCAGCGGCAGAAGAGGTTATGGTTGCTAGGGATCTGATACTTGCCGAGTATACCAATGCACCTATCCATATAGCCCATGTCAGTACCGAACTTTCTGTAGATCTGGTACGAAACGCTAAGAAACGCGGAGTTAAGGTAACTTGTGAAACATGTCCCCACTACTTTGTTCTGACAGAAGAAGCATGTGAAGGGTTTAATACATTGGCGAAGGTTAATCCGCCCCTTAGGACCGGAAAAGATGTCAATGCCATTATAGAAGGTCTCAGAGACGGTACAATAGATATAATCGCAACAGATCATGCACCGCACCACATTGATGAAAAAAATGTTGAGTTTGCTGCAGCTGCAAATGGTATGGTAGGGTTTGAAACAGCGTTACCACTGGCGATTACATATCTTTTAAAGTCCAATGTTCTGACGTTGGAGCAAATAGTTGAAAAGATGTGTATAAATCCATCAAGGATATTGGGACTTAACAAAGGTTCACTTGAAGTGGGAAAGGCTGCAGATATTACAATAATAGACATTGACGAGGATGTAACAGTTGATGTGAACAAATTCAAGTCAAAGAGCAAAAACTCACCGTTTGACGGTTATAAGCTTAAGGGTGCGGTTTATTATACAATAGTAAATGGTAAATTCGTTGTAAGGGAAAAAGTGCTTTTATAAAGCAGCAATTTTCATACTTAGATATAAGTTTATATAGGGAGTGATTTTTATGTTTATTGATTTATTGATTGATGCTATTAAGGAAAAAGATAATCCGACAGTTGTGGGCTTGGATCCCAAGTTAGATTTTATTCCTCAATTTATAAAGGAAAAAGCCTTCAAGGAACATGGGGTAAATTTGAAGGGGGCTGCACAGGCTATAATTGAATTCAATAAAGGTTTGATCGATGCTTTGTGTGATATTGTACCGGCTGTAAAGCCTCAGCTGGCATATTATGAAATGTATGGAATCGAAGGACTTATGGCATTTGAACAGACCGTAAAATATGCAAAAGAAAAAGGTATGATAGTAATAGCTGACGGAAAGCGTAACGATATCGGAACTACTGCTGAAAGCTACTCGGCAGGATTCCTAGGGAAAACCCTTATCAGCGAGGATGTTTTGCAGCCGGTATTTGATGCAGATGCATTAACGGTAAATCCATACCTTGGTGTTGATGGAATTAAGCCTTTTATAGACGACTGTAAAAGGTATCAAAAAGGAATATTTGTTCTTGTAAAGACGTCAAACAAGTCTTCCGGTCAGCTTCAGGATATATTGACAGATAAGGGAAAAAGCATATACGAGATTGTTGCGGAGCTGGTTGAGGAATGGGGAAAGAGCCTTAGAGGAAAATATGGATACAGTAGTGTAGGTGCAGTTGTTGGAGCCACTTATCCAAACCAGGCAAAAATACTTCGAAAAGCAATGAAACATGCATATATATTAGTACCGGGATATGGAGCACAAGGCGGTACGGCAAGGGATGTTGCACATTCCTTTGATGGAGAAGGACTTGGAGCCATTGTAAATGCTTCAAGAAGCATAATGTGTGCTTATATGTCGGATAACTGGAAAGACCAATATAGTGTAGACAATTATGCTGATGCATCAAGGGCTGAAGCTATTCGTATGAGGGATGATATTAACGCTGCAATAAAAACTTAAAATTAAAATAAATATGAGGTGGTAGAATGAAGGCAATACTTGCTTTGGAGGACGGCACAATTTTTACAGGTAAGAGTTTTGGCGTAGAAGGGGAAGTTATAGGTGAGATAGTTTTCAACACTGGGATGACAGGATACCAGGAGGTACTGACCGACCCATCATATTGCGGACAGATAGTTACCATGACATACCCTTTAATAGGCAACTACGGCGTAAACCTTGAAGATATTGAGTCCAGCAGGCCTCAGGTCAAGGGTTTCATCGTCAGGGAGCTATGTAAAACTCCAAGCAACTGGAGATCAATTGAAACTCTTAATGATTATTTAAAAAGGCACAACATCATAGGTATAGAGGGTATAGATACAAGGGCACTTACAAAGATACTAAGAAGTAAGGGAACTATGAATGGAATTGTAACAACTGATGAGAACTTTGATTTTGAAAGCAACCTTGAGAGAATAAAATCCTATGGTATAAAAAATCCGGTTTATGAGGTTACAACAAAAGAAGTAATTCACTATGAAGGTAAAGGATTTAAGGTAGCACTTGTAGATTTGGGTATAAAGCAGAATATTGTACGTTCATTGTTAAACAGAGGATGCGAGGTTTTTGTATTCCCTGCATGGTCGAAGGCAGAAGAAATACTGGCTGTAAACCCGGATGGCATAATGCTTTCAAATGGACCTGGCGATCCTAAGGACTGCAATGATGTAATAGACACAATAAAGAATCTCATAGGTAAAAAACCCATATTCGGTATATGTTTGGGCCACCAGCTTACTGCACTTGCCAACAATGCCAATACAGGCAGGCTTAAATACGGACACAGAGGATGCAACCATCCTGTTAAGGATATGGAAAAGGACCTTACTTATATAACATCACAAAATCATGGTTATACAATATTGGAAGACAGCCTCGATCCTGAAAAGATGGAGATCAGCCACAGAAATATGAACGATAATACCGTTGAAGGTGTAAGATACAAGGGGGTTCCAGTGTTTACCGTTCAATTCCATCCAGAGGCTTCGCCGGGACCTGGAGACACAGCATATCTTTTTGATGAGTTCATGGATATGATGAGAAAGGTTAAAGAATAGTTTAGAGCATCCCGTAGGAATGTTTAAGGAGGATATATAATGCCAAAGAGACAAGATGTAAAGAAAGTCCTGGTTATTGGTTCAGGACCTATCATAATAGGCCAGGCAGCAGAGTTTGACTATGCAGGCACTCAAGCATGCAGAGCACTTAAGGAAGAGGGTATAGAGGTAGTTCTGGTAAATAGTAATCCTGCCACAATAATGACCGATACTAATATTGCCGACAAGGTTTATATAGAGCCGCTTTGCCTTGATGTTTTGAAAAAAATAATCATCGAAGAAAAGCCCGACAGTATCCTTCCTACATTAGGGGGACAGACAGGTCTCAATTTGGCAATGGAAATTGCCGAAACGGGTTTTCTTGAAGAGAACGGTGTAAAGCTTCTTGGTACAGCTACAGAAGCTATTAAAATGGCAGAAGACAGACAGGATTTTAAGGATACAATGGAAAGGATAGGAGAGCCCTGTATTGCAAGTGAGGTTGTAACTACAGTGGAAGCTGCCTTAGCTTTTGCCGAAAAAATAGGATATCCTGTAATTGTTCGTCCTGCATATACTCTTGGCGGAACAGGTGGGGGTATAGCTGATGATGTTGAGCAGCTAACAGAGATTGCTACAAATGGATTAAGACTATCAAGGGTTACACAGGTATTAATTGAAAAGTGTATAGCTGGTTGGAAAGAAATTGAGTATGAGGTAATGAGGGATGGCAAAGGTAATGTTATTACCGTATGTAACATGGAAAACATAGACCCGGTTGGTGTTCATACAGGTGACAGTATTGTTGTGGCTCCTTCCCAGACCCTTGCAGATAAAGAATATCAGATGCTTAGGACTGCATCATTGAAAATAATTTCTGAGCTTGGAATACAAGGTGGTTGTAACGTTCAGTTTGCACTTCACCCAACAAGTTTTGAGTATGGTGTTATCGAAGTTAACCCTAGGGTTAGCCGTTCATCTGCTCTTGCATCAAAAGCTACAGGTTATCCCATTGCAAAGGTTGCTACCAAGATTGCAATAGGATACGGCCTTGACGAAATACAAAATGCTGTTACAGGTAAAACATACGCCTGCTTTGAGCCAACTTTGGATTATGTTGTAGTAAAGATACCGAAGTGGCCGTTTGATAAGTTTGTTAAGGCTAAGAGAACTTTAGGTACTCAGATGAAGGCTACCGGTGAAGTTATGTCGATAAGCAGTTCTTTCGAAGCTGCATTGATGAAAGCAATAAGATCCTTGGAGCTTGGGCTTTTTACACTGGAGCAGGAAATATACACAATGATGGAAACGCCTGTGATTATGGAAAAGCTTAAGGATATTAATGATGAAAGGCTTTTTGTAATAGCAGAGGCTTTAAGAAGAAATGTTACTATTGAAGAAATATGCAATATAACTAAGATAGACGAGTTTTTTGTATATAAGTTCAAGCAGATTGTGGAAATGGAAGAAATGCTTAAAAAGTGCACGTTGACTTCACTCACTGTTGATACGATCAAGAGTGCTAAGAAAATGGGCTTTACAGATACCGTTATAGCAAAGCTTACCGGATGTGAAAGAAAAGATATTTATAGAAGAAGAAAAGAGATCGGTATTTGTGCAACATATAAAATGGTTGATACTTGTGCGGCGGAGTTTGATGCAGTAACACCATACTACTATTCAACTTATGATGAAAGATGTGAAGTAAGGGAATCCGATAAGGATAAGATACTGGTTATTGGTTCCGGCCCCATAAGAATAGGTCAGGGTATTGAGTTTGATTACTGCTCTGTACACTCTGTCTGGGCTCTTGATGAAGAAGGCTATGAAACCATCATTGCAAATAACAACCCTGAAACAGTAAGTACAGACTTCGATACAGCTGACAGGCTTTACTTTGAACCACTTACCTATGAAGACGTAGAAAATATTGTAGAAACTGAGAAGCCTAAAGGAGCTATAGTTCAGTTTGGCGGACAGACAGCTATAAAACTTACAAAAGCATTAAACGAAATGGGTGTAAAGATTTATGGAACAGAGCCTAAATACGTTGATGCTGCTGAAGACAGGGAAAAATTCGATGCCATATTGGAAGAGGTAGGAATACCAAGGCCTCAAGGTAAAACAGTATACACATTAAAAGAAGCATTGGAAGCTGCAAATGAGCTTCAGTATCCTGTTCTGGTAAGACCATCCTATGTTTTGGGCGGACAGGGCATGGAAATTGCATACAACGATAAGGATGTTGAAGAGTTTATGGAAATCATAAACAGGGTTAAACAGGAGCATCCAATACTGGTAGATAAGTACATGATGGGTAAGGAGATTGAAGTTGATGCCATATGTGACGGGGAAGACATATTGATCCCTGGAATCATGGAACACCTTGAAAGGGCGGGAGTCCATTCCGGTGACAGTATTTCGGTTTATCCTACTCAGACAATAGACAATAAAACAAAGGAAGTAATAATTGATTATACAAGAAAGCTTGCAAAAGCACTTCATGTAGTTGGACTAATTAACATACAATATGTACTTTATAATAATGCACTCTATGTTATTGAAGTGAATCCTCGTTCAAGCCGAACAGTGCCTTATATAAGCAAGGTTACAGGTATTCCGATGGTTAACCTGGCAACGAAGATCATGATGGGTAAAAAGCTTAAGGACTTCAAGTATGGAACAGGCCTATACAGGGAAGCTGATTATGTTTCGGTTAAAGTTCCCGTCTTCTCCTTTGAAAAGCTTCATGATGTTGATATCAGCTTGGGACCTGAAATGAAATCTACAGGTGAGGTTTTAGGTATAGCCAAAACTTTCCCTGAAGCACTTTATAAAGGTATTACAGCATCAGGTATGAAACTTCCTAAACAAGGCGGCGGCATACTTATGACTGTACGTGATACCGATAAGCCAGAGCTGGTTACATTAGCAGCAGAGTTTGAAAAGCTGGGATTTGAACTTTATGGTACAGGTAAGACAGCAAACATGCTAAACAAGAATGGAATAGCGACAAATGCAGTTAAAAAGATTGATGACGGTTCACCGAACATTCTGGATCTTATACAGTCAGGCAAAATCAGTATGGTTATTAATACTGCTACTAAGGGAAGAAAGCCTGAGAGGGATGGGTTTAAGATCAGAAGAAAATCGGTTGAGTCTTCCATACCTTGTATAACCTCATTAGATACTGCAAAGGCAGTAATAAGATGTTTGAAGCTTGGTAAACAAATAAGCGATATGGATGTTGTGAATTTAAGCGTTTTTGATATATAATGTATATGGTCTTAAGGAATGACTAAAATATTACTTCCGCTTTTGAGCGGGTGTTGACGAGTTAAGTCAACACTTGAGCGAAATTTATAGCGGAAGTATATTTTAGTTATTACTAGGAATGACTAAAATATTACTTAAGGCCATAACTTTATATTTTTTTACATGGAGGAACAAATGTCAAAGTTACTTAACGAAGAAGTAGTTAGCATAGATAAAATTGCCTGGGAAATCTACAAGCTTACAATAAAATCTGAATATGTTTCAAAGAATGCATTGCCGGGCCAGTTTATAAATATAAAGTGCAGTGAAGGAATAACAGCACTTTTAAGACGGCCAATCAGCATTTGTGATGTAGACAGGGCTAATGGAACATTTGATGTGTGTTTTCAGATAAAGGGCATTGGAACAGAATACCTGGCAAGAAAGGCAGCCAGTGAGCTTATAGACATAATTGCACCGATTGGAAATCCATTTCATTTATCCAAGGACTATAAGAAAATTGCAGTAGTTGGCGGGGAATAGGTGTATTTCCGCTATTATATCTCTTAAGAGAGAGTTCCCATGCCAAGAGGTATACATTCTTGGGATATAGAAATAAAGACCATGTGGTCTTGGAAGATGAGTATAAAAAGCTATCTGATAAGTATTTTATTTCAACAGATGATGGAAGTGCAGGTTACAAAGGACTTGTGACAGATCTATTGGAAAAAGAGCTCCAGGAAAAAAGTATTGATATTGTTTACGCATGTGGCCCCACTCCTATGATCCGCAAGGTAATGGAGCTGACAAACAAATATGATACAAAGTGCCAGGTTTCAATGGAGCAGAGGATGGGCTGCGGAATTGGTGCTTGCCTTGTGTGTGCATGTAAAACAAAAGCGGAGAACGAAGATGGTTGGGAGTACAGCCATGTTTGCAAAGATGGGCCGGTTTTTTGGAGTAATGAGATTATATTGGATTAGATTAATCACTTTTATCTATATTAATTTGTACAATTTCAGGTAGAATTCTAAAGAAAAAACTGCTTTGCAGTTTTTTCTGGTTTCTGGTATTATAGTGCAAGTTTTGCTAAAATCGTAAGCTATTTTGTTATAGGTGGTTATGTTTTATGAATGTTTTAAGAAATAATAAGGCTTTAATATTATCCATATTGACAATATCACTTCCCGCTATAATTGAAATGGGGTTAAATACCTTAGTTGGGATATCGGACACAATAATGCTCAGCTTTTTTGTTGGCAAGGAAGCATTGGCGGCATCCGGAAACGCCAATCAGATAATATTTACCGTAATACTGATTTTTTCATCGTTTAACGTGGGAGCGACTGCCATAATTTCTAGAAGTTTCGGTGAGAAAAATTATAAGAGGCTGAATGATACATCATGTCAAAACTTGTCCTTAAATGTTATTATTGGATTTGTGATAATGATCTTAACGTTCATCTTTGCAAAGAATATTATGAACATTTTTGAAACTACCGATGTAGTGTTTAAAATGGGTGTTTCATTTTTAAGAATAACTTCATTAAGCCTTGTATTCATGTTTTTTTCCTTTGCTGCTGCTGCCTCTTTAAGAGGTGTAGGTAATACTCTTACTCCTATGCTCATTACCGCTAGCATGAATGTACTAAATGTAATTATGAATTATCTTCTTATTAAAGGTATATGGATATTTCCCGAAATGGGGGTAGACGGTGCTGCTGCTGCAACAACAATATCCAGAATTATTGGTGCATTTATATATTTATTTGTATTGGTTAAAGATGATAATTATCTTAAGATTAAGACTGCATCATTGAAATTCAAAAAACATGTGCTTCTCCCGCTATGCAAATTGAGCAGTACAGCAGGGGTTGAGCAGTTTTTGACTCAGACCGCTTTTTTCCTTGCTGGATATTTTATCTATAAATTTCTTGATACAAGCCAGGAAGCCGGCTTTAGAGTATTATTAACCATAGAGCAGATTTCAATAATGCCTGCCATAGGGATATCAATAGCATCTGCTACCCTAGTTGGTAAAGCTTTGGGCGAGGGTGAGCCAAAGAAGGCACATTTTACAGGGTATGTATGCTTTGGAATGGGTATATTATGGGGAATATTGATTGGAATTGTTTTTATGGCTTTCCCATCATTTGTAGCCAGTCTGTTTACACCCGAGGCACAAATTATAGGAATATTGGTTGGAGCATTGTTCATAGTGGGGATAGATCAGCCCTTATTAAACTATATATTTATTGTTTCCGGTGCATTAAGGGGGGCTGGTGATACAATTACAGTAATGATTCTGACATCTATAAGATTGTGGGTTTTATTCCTGCCCCTTTCGTATATAGCAGTTAAATATCTTGGAATGGGTGTAAAAAGTATATGGGCGGCTGAAATAATCAGCGTCATTATCTTCAGTATAATTATGCATGGAAGATTTGTCAGGGGTAAATGGACAGAAATAAAACTTTAATAATTATAAAAATGTTAATAACACTTAAAAAAAAGAGAGCTTTATAATAAGCTCTTTTCTATTAGGAGGTTGCAAACTATTTAGGTTCATTATGTTATAAGTATAATGGATATAATTAAATAAATTATGAACAAATTATTAATATTTACAATATTAAAAGTGCTAATAATCTTACATTTGGCGGAGCAAATAACGAATGGTTTTAGCAGGATTTGCGACAGACAAATGTAATAGATTTATCACTTTTAATCTATGTAAAAAGTTTTAATTTCATATCAATATTATATTACTGAACTTAAGTAAAAGTGACTATTAAAAATGTGACGATATAAAAAGTGTGATTAACTTTATATTTGGCAGAAAAAATAAATTAATAAAAGAGCCTATGTTGGGGGGCTCTTTTATTATGGGGTGAAAATTAATCTATTATATAATCAGGGGGAGTACCTGTTAAATAAATAATACAATAATAAATTTAATAAATTGTGAATAAATTGTTAAAAATTATTACTATTATATTACAATATTTAATCAGGAGTTAAGAATTATTAAGATTCTTTGTTTTTGTTTGTAACATAAAGTTCACAAAATTACTTCATGATTAGTTCAGCTTTCCTCAGAATAGCTAAGCTGCCAACCTATTCCAAATTTATCTGTAACAAATCCATAGCATTTGCTCCAGAATGTTTCGTGCAGGTCCATTATAACGGAGCCCCCTTCTTTTAATTTTTCGAAAATTGATTTGAGCTCATCTGTATCGTTACTGCTGAAAACAATGCTAATGTTGTTTCCAACTGTAAAGGGCATATCTTTAGGCACATCAGAAAACATAACAATGCTGCCTTTAATATTAAGGTCTGTATGCATTACTAAATTTTTGGTAGTTTCATCAATAGGGAAGTTTGGGTTTGGCGGCATATCTCCAAAAAGCATAAATCTTGGGGGCTCTGTTTTGAAAATATCAGCATAAAATAAAACAGCTTCACGACAATTTCCATGAAAATTAATATATGTTTGTATTGCCATGTTATCACTCCTCATTTATTGAATTATATATGACGTATAAGAATGGCCATAATAATTAAATTACCCTTAAATCTGCATAAAAAAACAAGTAATTTTTATTCATTTATAAACATAAGGCTGCTTTGTTGACTATGTAATACCTCCAATTTATGTCACCATATATACATTAATATGAAGTAAATAACTAAAAATGTAAAGCAAACGGTTAATCGATGCAATGAATTTGATATAAACATTTAAGAAATATAATAAAAAGCATTTTCAAATTTTAAAAAATGGATATAATTATATTATGTCATAATTTTTTTAGAAATGTCTATAGTAATATAATAATCAAAGGAGAGAATTTAAATGGAGAGAATCCCAAAGCAAAAGGAGCCATTAGTTACACATATTTATACCGCTGATCCTTCAGCACATGTGTATGAAGGCAAGATTTACGTTTATCCGTCCCATGATACGGATTTGGAAATTGAGTCAAATGACAATGGAGATCAATACATGATGGAGGATTATCATGTACTGTCTATGGATGATTTGAATTCTCCTGTAATTGATCATGGTATTGCACTTCATATCGATAATGTTCCATGGGCAAGCAAACAAATGTGGGCCCCTGATGCAGCATTTAAAAACAATACTTATTATTTGTATTTTCCTGCAAGGGATAAAGACGGTATATTCAGAATTGGTGTTGCTACAAGCAACTGTCCTTCAGGTCCATATAATCCCCAGCCTGATTATATAAAAGGCAGTTTCAGCATAGATCCGGCAGTACTAATTGATGACGATGGCAAAGCGTACATGTATTTTGGGGGACTATGGGGGGGACAACTGGAAAAGTGGCAGACAGGAACATTTATTTCTGAACCTGCAGATATTCCTCCAACATCACCTGCTTTAGGACCAAGAGTAGCTGAATTAAGCGATGATATGATTTCCTTCAAAGAGACTCCTCAACAAATTTCAATTGTAGATGAAAACGGTAATCCAATTCTTGCTGGAGACGAAGATAGAAGATATTTTGAAGGCCCATGGATGCACAAACATAATGGTTATTATTATCTGTCCTATTCAACAGGTACAACACACTACATAGTTTATGCTATGAGTAAGAATCCTAAGGGTCCATTTGTTTATAAAGGAAGAATTCTTGAACCTGTTATAGGTTGGACAACGCATCATTCCATAGTTAAGTTTGGTGAAAAGTGGTACTTGTTCTATCATGATTGTTCCTTATCAAACGGAATTAATCATAAGAGATGTGTGAAATACACAGAATTATTTTATAATGATGATGGAACTATACAAACTATAGAGCCATATAAATAAACTAAGGTGAATATTGGATGACAATTGGAAATGTAAATTGCAGAAAGTGTATATATCATTATATTACATGGGATAATAGGTTTCCTTTTGGCTGTAAATTGTATGGAGTTAAATCAAGACAATTACCATCAATAGTTGTTTATCAATCTATTGGTAAGTTATGTGAAAGCTTTAAAGAAAAAGTTAAGACTTAACCGGATAAAATCCCTAAGACATTAGTCCTGGGGATTTTTTTATGTCTAAAAAATTATAATAAATCCTACTAAGTGTATTGGAATAATAAAAATATTTCTATATTGTATTGACATATTTTACAGATGAGCATAAAATAATATTAAACATATAAGAAAACTATGAATAATTATTATGGGGGCGAAGATATGTCCAAAATAGCAAAAATCTCACTGACCTTATTGGTAATACGCCATTGTTGGAACTAAGCAATTATAACAAGGAGAATAATCTTGGGGCAAAGGTTATAGCAAAGCTTGAATACTTTAATCCTGCTTCCAGTGTCAAAGATAGAATTGGATATGCAATGATCAGGGATGCTGAAGAAAAAGGCTTGCTTAACAAAGATACAGTTATTATTGAGCCTACAAGTGGAAATACTGGAATTGCACTTGCGTTTGTTGCTGCTGCAAGGGGATATAAACTTATTATTACTCTGCCTGAAACTTTTAGCATTGAAAGAAGAAATCTTCTGAAAGCTTTAGGAGCAGAACTGGTTCTTACTCCAGGATCTGAAGGAATGGCAGGAGCAATTAAAAGAGCTGAAGAATTAGCCTCACAAACTCCGAATTCCTATGTGCCTCAACAGTTTAAAAATCCGGCAAACCCTGAAATCCATAGAAAGACGACTGCTGAAGAAATATGGAGAGATACAGATGGTACAGTAGATATATTTGTTGCAGGTGTTGGAACTGGAGGAACGGTAACAGGTGTAGGAGAAGTACTAAAGCAAAGAAAGCCGGAATTAAAGGTATTTGCAGTAGAGCCATTTGATTCGCCGGTGTTATCAGGCGGTACAAAGGGTCCTCATAAAATACAGGGCATTGGAGCAGGTTTTGTGCCTGATATTATGAATTTGAAGGTTGTTGATGAAATATTAAAGGTAAAAAATGAAGAGGCATTTGAAACAGCTAGAAAGCTAGCCGGCACAGAGGGGCTTTTGGTTGGAATATCTTCAGGTGCTGCGGTATTTGCAGCAACACAAATTGCAAAAAGGTCGGAAAATGAAGGCAAAAATATTGTTGTTATACTTCCGGATACTGGAGAAAGATATCTCTCAACACAGCTTTTCCAGGATTAATGCGGAGTAATATATTTTTTAACAAATACCCGACTAAAAATATAGGAAAAATAATAATTAGAATTCACAAAAGTAAATCCATTATAAAAATATTTTGATAAAGGAGACAGGATGGTGGTCTTTGATGGGAATGGTAGAAAACTAAGCATTGAAACGAAGGTTGTACATGGAGGAAAATATTATGATCCTCAAACAGGAGCAGTTAGTTTTCCGATATACCAGAGTGCAACATTCAGGCATCCGGGTTTAAATCAAACTACTGGTTATGATTATTCAAGACTTCAAAATCCCACAAGGGAAGAAGTAGAAAATACGCTGGCATACCTGGAAAATGGCAATTTTGCATTTGCATTTTCCAGCGGTATGGCTGCTATATCCACAATACTGAGCTTATTTGCACCTGGCCAGCACATAGTTGTATCGGATGACCTTTATGGCGGAACTTACAGGCTTTTTGAAGAGGTTTATAAGAAATATGGTATAGAGTTTAGCTATGTTGACACAAGTAAAATTGAGGAATTAGAAAACTGTCTTAAGGAAAATACAGCTGCAATATTTTTTGAGACACCTACCAATCCGATGATGAAGGTAGCGGATATTAAGCTTATTACGGAGTTGGCTAAAAATCTCAATATTCTTACCATAGTAGACAATACTTTCCATACACCACTATATCAAAAGCCTTTAGACCTTGGGGCTGATATTGTTGTTCATAGCGGTACCAAGTACTTGGGCGGCCATAATGATACATTGGCAGGGTTTATTGTAGTAAATGATATTAATCTTGCTGAGAGAATAAAGTTGATTCAAAAATCTGAAGGGGCCGTTTTGTCACCATTTGATAGCTGGTTGATACTTCGAGGTATTAAAACGCTTAGTGTAAGGCTGAATAAACAGCAGGAAAATGCACTGGAAATTGCCCACTGGCTTAAACAGAATGAAAAGGTTGAAAAGGTATATTATGTTGGCCTCCCAGAGCATGATGGATATGAAATAAATAAAAAACAGGCATCAGGCTTTGGTGCTATGATATCCTTTACCGTAAAAGATAGTGCTTTGGTTGAGAGAATATTGGAAAGGATAGAACTTATAATGTTTGCCGAAAGCCTTGGTGGGGTTGAAACATTGATAACTTATCCGATGATACAGACTCATGCGGCCATACCAAAGAAAGTGCGGGATAGGATTGGGGTCAATGAAAATCTTTTAAGACTGTCAGTTGGAATAGAAAATGATGAAGACATTATAAAAGACCTGGAACAGGCTATGGGTTAGGGGGAATAAGTTATGAAATTCGGATCAAAATTAATTCACAATGGACATGAGATAGATAAAACCACTGGGGCATTGAGCATACCTATTTATCAGGCATCTACCTATAGCCAGGATGTCTTCACCCCACAGGAATTTGATTACTCGCGGTCAGGAAACCCGACAAGAAAGGCATTGGAAGAAACTATTGCAATCCTTGAAGGTGGAAAAAAGGGCTATGCTTTTGCTTCCGGTATGGCAGCTACATCATCTGCACTTTCAATATTTTCAGCTGGGGACCATATCATAGTATGCGAGGATGTTTATGGCGGAACTTATAGAATTGCAACAACCTTTTTTCAAAGGTTTAACCTTGAAGTTACATTTGTGGATGCATCTGATCTTGATAATATAAAAAACAATATAAAGAAAAATACCAGAGCAATATTTCTCGAAACCCCATCAAATCCTTTGTTAAAGATAACTGATATCAAAGGTGCCGTAAAAGTTGCGAAGGGTAATGGACTCCTGGTTCTTATAGATAACACATTTATGTCTCCATACCTTCAGCGGCCTTTGGAGCTAGGATGTGATATAGTAATACACAGTGCAACCAAGTTTATAGGTGGTCATAGTGATGTCGTTGCAGGACTTGTTGTAGTTAAGGATGAGGTATTGGCAAAAAGAATTTATTCAGTCCAAAATGGTTTTGGGGCAATTTTAGGACCACAAGACAGCTGGCTTTTATTAAGGGGATTAAAAACTCTTAAAGTAAGGGTTGATTATCAGCAGCAAAATGCCATAAAGCTTTCGGATTGGCTAAATAGAAATCCTAATGTAAGCAGGGTTTATTATCCAGGACTTGTGGGACACCCTGGAAGGGAAATCAATAAAGGGCAGGCTGACGGCCCTGGAGCCGTACTTTCATTTGAGGCAAAAGATGAGGAAACAGCCAGAAGATTTATGAAAAAGGTTAAGTTGGCAGCTGTTGCAGTAAGCCTGGGCGGTGTTGAAACCATTGTGTCATACCCTGTAAAGATGTCTCACGCAGCTATCCCGAAGGACCAACGTGAAAGACTGGGTATAAAGGATAATCTTATACGTGTTTCAGCAGGCCTGGAGGATTCTGATGATTTGATTGAGGATTTTGAAAGAGCATTGATGGAGGAATAAAGACGGTTTATTACAATCTTTTTGATGGATTAGTTATCTATTATATCAAGTATTTCTATACCTACATCAATCAGTCTGGATGTATTTAAAAAGTTTATCAGAATTTTGGCCCTGTTTTTTCTCCTGTCTAATCTATTTATCATTCCTTCCATGCCTTTCAAAGGTCCAGATTTTACTATAACCCTGGAATTTTCCAGATATATCTTTGAGTAGTCTAAAATTCCTCCATCTCCAACCAGTTTTAAAATGGGGAGAATTTCTTTTTCTTCAATTTGTGTATAGTAGGAGCCGCTGCTGAGGATTTTGATTACTCTTGGAATAGCTGTTACCTTACTGTAGATATTGTTGCTCATTTGAGTATTAACCAGTACATAACCTGGGAATAAATTCTTTAAAACATGGTGTACTTTTCCAGCTTTTCTTTCTGTTAATCTTCTTTTTGGGACTATTGAATTCAGGACTGATTTGTCAAAATCCAGGCACAAGTGTTGATGTACATAATCTTCTTTACTTGCTTCCACAAAAAGTGCATACCAATCCATTCTCGGTTCTCCTTAGTTATATTGGAATGATCCAAAGTCGAAAGTAATTAATAATTAAATATTTTAATCATTCCTTAATTTTTTATGTCTATTTTAAAAGTGATAAATCTTTTACATTTATCTTTTTGTTCTTTTATAATAATGGTTTTGTTTGTTAAGGTAAATACACCTAAATATGTAGTTATTTTCTATAGGTGTAAGATGATAATGCTTTTATAATGAAGCTATATTAAAAGTGTTAATAATAGTACCACATACAAATGTATTAGACTTTTAAATTTTTATATAGGTTAGGAGTATTGAGGTATACAGCAATTAGGCTATATAGATAAGATGACTGAACTACGGTTTACACACTTTATAATATATGCCATAACTTCAGTCGTTAGTCTATATATTTCTGCATTTGGAATTTAATTGTTATTATACCAGGTCACTACACAAAAGTGTGATTGTTGGGGAATGCCATTATGTTACCTTAATGTAGTAATTCAGTATTATTCTTTTTCACTTTATAATACTAAACAACAGTAAAGATGACAGCTAAAAATGACAGTTAATACAATATCCTGAATTCACGGCATATTTGACTTATTAGGATATTATATAAATACTGGCAGTTTGATAATGAGAAAGGGGATAATGATGAATAAAAAATTTTTTTCAAGAATGGGCTTAACTATAATCAATAAGTGTAATCAAAAGTGCTCATGGTGTTTTGAGGGGACATGGAAAAACGGTGAAACTCAAATTATGTCGCTTGAAAACATTAAAAGGCTTTTGGAATGGAAAGACTGGAGTGATGGATTTACCCCGGTCATTTTTATATTAGGCGGCGAACCGACTTTACATCCTCAATTGCTGGATATTTTAGACTTAATAACCAATCATAATCCAAAGATATCCAAGATGTTGTTAACAAATCTTACATGTGACAATATGCTTCTGGAAGAGGTGTTAAAAAGAAAGGTAGTAATTTTTGCGAATATTGATCAATTTGAACCTGACAACAATGTGAGAAACCAATCAAAAATTTTAGAAAACCTTGATTATTTGAATACTAATACTGGAAATGGATTTCAATACAACATATCAGCTACTGTATCAAGTCTTGAAAAAGACTTTTCATTTTTATATGATATATTAGAAAATGGCAGGGACAAAATAAATAACTTGAGATTGGCACCTTCCTGTGTTGGTTTCGAGTACAAAAACCAGTTCCAAAAGAATTTTGGGGATGAGTACTTTTATAAGGTTTTTGAAGTACTTACTGAATGCTTAAAGATTAAACCTGATCTGCATTTATCAACTGAATGTGCAATAAATGGATGCATGATTAACCATAAGCTATATGAAGAGCTTAAAAATATAGGATACAATCTAAGATATGTATGTGGTGAACCGGAGCCTAATGCCGATATCCTGCCCGATATGTCATCACATTGGTGTTTTGCATTGAAAGGCATTCCTGAAATGAGCATAAATAATGTTTTTGATTACCCGGATTATAATAGCATGATAGATACTCTGCGTGCAAAATACATGGAGTTTTCTAAAAAGTATGAAAGCAAATGCAATGTTATGAATTGCGAAAATGAACAATGTAAGGGGCCTTGTACGGCATTGAATTATTATTATACATTAAATGGCTAATTGTTGCGAGAATCATTTCTTAAGACCTTCAATTTGAAAAAACCAGCACTGCAGGGAAGCGAAAGAACCGATCCCCAAAATGTGTTTCTGTTTTCCTGCTGCTTTTTTCAACTATTTCCGTTTATTACTAACAAACTATATTTGCTTTTAATATTAATGACTTGAAAAAGATTCCAAAAAGCTAAGCATAAATATTGTTGTAAATAAACCTCTCTTATACGTTTAACTAAAAGTGTAAAGTCGCAAATTCTGTTGAGATGTTTGTTAACTGCTCCATCTAATGTAAGGTTATTAACACTATTTATATTGTAAGTAATGATTAAAATATTAGTTTATCGTTACTAATGTTTGTGTATGTAAACAATATGGAAAAATAGGTAGAATTATATAAAAATATGGTGGAGTTTAAAAATGCTTGACTAGGGGGAGTGTTTAATGAAACATTTACAACATGAAAAGGAAGTATTGGCTTCGTGGAGGAGATGTATCGAACATGGATTGGTAAATACTATTCTATATCCTGTTCTACATCTTGCAGAAGGTGCCTTAGACACTAAATTGCAAGAAAATAATTTAATAATTAGAAGTTTTGAGAATGCCGTTGAAAGTATAAGATACCTCATGAAAGGAGATTACTTTTTCCTTTTGGTGAGTTCTGATGGTTTTCTATTAGGAGAGGCAAGCCGTATAGGTTATAAACAGAAAGGAGCAATAGAGCTTAAAAAAGGAATATCCCTAATGGAAAAGAGTATCGGTACTAGTGCTGTAGAAATATCTATTAATTTAAAAAAAGCAGTCTACACTATTCCGGAACATCATTACTGCGATTTTCTAAGGACCTTGTATTTTTATTCTACGCCTATAATTTACAACGGTAATCTGAGCGGATGTCTTGTAGCTGTTGACATACATACTATTAAAAGTGAATTGCTTATGATTACAGAATTGCTAAGCTATAGAATATCCAGTGAATGTAGAAAAAAAGTCGGTAAGAAAATTATACATCAGGATTTACATATTCAACTTGGGGAAAAACAGCTTCTAATCCTGAAAATGCTTTCCTCAGGTATGACAGAGAAGGCCATTGCAATAGAGACAGGCCTTAATTATGAAACAATAAAATATCATAAGAGAAAAATATTTGACAAACTAAACGCTGATTGTACAATAAATGCGATTATCAAGGCTCTAAAACTAAACCTAATATCCTTGGACCAGTTAGAATAAATCTCAAATATACTACACACAAGTGTATATATTTTAATATTAAAATTTTATTACCTAAAAGTGGTAATTGGAACTGATTTAAGAGTAGAATATAATACTAATACTGACAGCAAGTGACAAAATCAGAGCAAAACTGTACGGTGTTGCGGCCCGGCAGTGAGCAAAGAGGTTATACAGCGAAGCGACAGATCAGGTAAAGTAGTTAATAAGGATAATCATACATTTGCCCGGATTATTTGATGTTGGGAAATTATGGTGCATACAACACTACAATTTCTCACGACAAAATTGAGGTAAACAATCTCATTTCATGATTTTGTTTACCTCAAAGGGCGCCTTTATTAAATTTATCTGCGTTTTCTGTTCGTTATCTAATAGGTAATGTGCAAAACCTGCAGACGAAAGGCCGAAGGTATGTGCATTATTCACATGCTGTAGGGCCTTTTTTTATTGTATAGGAAATTGTTTAAGATAAAAAAGTATTGCTAGGGAGGGGAATAAAAATGAATAGAAATAGCTCAGAAATTTATCCATTGACCCATCCTCAAAATCGAATATGGTATATAGAGAATATTTATCCTGAAACATCTATGCATAATATAGGTGGAACAATAAGGATAAAAGGAAGTGTGGATTTTAAACTTCTTGAAGAGTCTATTCAACTGTTTATAAAGAATACCGAAGGTCTGAGATTGAAAATTATAGAGCAGGATGGAAAAGCATTTCAATATGTTGGAGAATATAGAAAAAATAAATTGGAGCTTTTTGATTTCAGCATATGTCCAAACCCAGAAAAAGAATTTGAACAATGGGTTTTTGATGAAGCAAGGAAAGCTTTTTGCCTGGTGGATAACGACCTATTCTATTTTGCTTTGTTCAGGGTGAGCGATAATTTTAACGGATATATGGTGAAATTTCATCATATCATCGCTGATGGTTGGTCAGTCAATGTTATGACAGAACAGATTTGCCAAAACTACCACATGCTTTCAAGAAATGAAAAGACTTGTTATGAGCCTGGCAATTCATATCTAACATACATAGAAAAGGAGCTGAACTATCTGACTTCTGATAGATTCGTTAAAAACAAGAATTTCTGGTTGGCCAAGTTTAGGGTCCTTCCAGATTTTTTGATGAAAAATTCAGAAGATACTCAAGGAAGAAGAAAAACATATTATTTTGATGAAAATAAATCAAGACAACTAAAGGCTTATGTAGAAAAACTAAAGTGCTCATTAAATGTTTTTTTCATTAGTGCTGTGCTTATATACCTGAATAAAATTACCCAGCAGGAGGATCTAGTAGTTGGGACACCGGTTTTAAACAGATCAGGCAAAAAGGAAAAGAGTATGTTCGGTATGTTTACGAGTACTATGCCGTTTAGGACAACCATAAATGAGCAGCATACAATATCGCGACTTATTAATGAAATCAACAATGAATTAATGTGCTTTTACTTCAATCAAAAGTATCCCTATGATCTTCTTGTGCAGGATCTTGAATTAAAGAAAAAAGGTTATGACAGCCTTTTTCAGATCTATGTCAACTATTATAATACCAGGCTGAGTTCAAATATAGATGGTGTACCAATTGAAAATGTGGAATTTTATAATGGAAATCAATTTTATTCACTCCAGCTTGTAATCAAGGATTGGTCTGATGATAAGGAATTAACCCTTGATTTTGACTATAAGCTTAGTGATTTTAGTGAAGAACAGATTCATTACATGTACAGTAAACTAAATAATATCGTTGAGCAGATGCTGGAAAACCCTGAGGCCAAGGTGAAGGATTTGCAGCTATTAACAGAAGCTGAAAAGCAAAATCTAATATATGAGTTTAACGAAACACATGCAGACTATCCAAAAGAAAAGACCATTTTCGAATTGTTTGAAGAGCAGGTGGAAAGGACCCCCCAAAAAATTGCAGTAGTTTTTGGTAATAGGGAATTAACATATGCTGAATTGAATAGAAGATCAAACCAGATCGCATATATACTGAAGGATAAGGGTATAAGCAGAAACTTAATTGTCGGAATCATGACAAGGCATTCGGTGGAAACTCTCATTGGAATTCTGGGAATTTTAAAATCAGGAGGTGCATATCTTCCTATCGACCCGGAATATCCGGTCGAAAGGCAGAATTTCATATTTGAGGATTCCGGAATCTCTATTCTGCTTTCTAATGTAGGTTTGAAGGAAGGAACAGAGTATCATGGTCTAAGGATTGACCTTGAAGATGAAAAACTCTACAAGGGCGAAGGGACTAACCCAAAAGTGATCAGCCAGCCGGAGGATTTGGCATATGTTATATACACTTCGGGGTCTACAGGAAAGCCTAAAGGGGTTATGGTTGAGCACCGGGGATTGGTGAACTATATATGGTGGGCGAAAAAGATGTATGTGCATAACCAGGATGATGTGTTTGCTCTTTATTCATCCCTTTCATTTGACCTTACTGTTACTTCGGTGTTTACCCCTCTGGTCAGTGGAAACTGTGTCATTGTCTATGATGATGACCAAAGCGAGTTTATATTGTATAGAATTTTAAGAGAAAACAGGGTCAGTATAATAAAACTCACTCCATCTCACTTGTCTCTCTTAAAAGGCCTGGATAATTTTAATTCTTCCGTTAGGAGGTTCATTGTCGGGGGAGAAGACTTAAAGACAAGCCTTTGTGCTGCTATCCACAAAAGTTTTGGAGGTAACATAGAAATATACAATGAATATGGGCCAACTGAGACGGTTGTGGGATGTATGATTCATAGATACGATTTTGCACAGGATACGTGGTCATCGGTTCCAATTGGTGTACCGGCAGATAATGTACAGATTTATATATTGGATAAAAATCTACAGCCTGTTCCATTAGGGGTAGATGGTGAAATATACATATCTGGAGATGGGGTTGCCAGAGGGTATCTAAAAAGGCCTGATTTGACCCATGAGAAATTTATATTAAATCCTTTTACACAAAAGGGAAGAATGTATAAGACAGGCGATCTGGGAAGGCATACTGCAAGTGGTAAAATTCTCTATACCGGAAGAACCGATTATCAGGTAAAGATACGTGGACACAGGATAGAAACAGGTGAAATAGAAAGTTGCCTAACAGAACATGATCTGGTAAAGGATGCGGTTGTTATTGATAGGGATGATGAGAAAGGGAACAAATACCTTTGTGCATATATGGTTTGTGACCGCGAAGCAGTTGTTTCGGAAATTAGGGAATATCTTTCAAAGAGGCTGCCAAACTATATGGTTCCGGCATATTTTGTAATAATGGACAAGCTGCCGATTACTCCAAACGGAAAGATAAACAGAAACGATTTCCCAAAGCCGTTGCAGGACCAACATAAGGGAGTAGTTTATACTATTTATAAAAGTGATGCAGAAAAGCAGTTGGTGGAGACAATATGTGAGGTGCTAGGAGTCAAAGGCATAGGGCCTGAGGATAATTTCTACCACCTGGGGGGTGATTCCATCAAGGCTATTCAAATTGCATCAAAGCTTAAGGAATGCGGCATTTCAATAAAAGTAAAGGACATTCTCTCATACCCTGTAATTGGTGAACTGACGGCTAACGTGGAGATGAAAAGTCGTGAAGTTCTTGAGGATCAAAAACTCTGCGAGGGTGATATAGGGAAAACCCCTATTACCGAATGGTTCTTCTCTCTAGAACTTACAAACAGGAATTACTGGAATCAGTCAGTTCTGCTTTCATTAAAACTGGACATTCAACCTGCTATATTATCGGCGGCATTGAATACCCTAATAGATCATCATCCGTCGCTTAGAATAAATTATGATGCCGAAAAAGGTGTATTATTCTACAATAACTCTCATCTTGCCAGTATGAACCAGGTACAAGTTTACAATCTGTCACAATATTCATATAGTCAGCAGGATCGTTCCTTAAGAGACCTATCTATTCAATTGAAAGGGAGCATGGATATTGAAAATGGACCTTTACTGAAGGCATGCATTTTCGATCTGGGTGAGAGAGGAAAACGGTTGTTGCTTACAGCTCACCACTTGGTAGTTGATGGGGTTTCGTGGCGGATTTTGCTTGAGGATTTTGCTGTATTAATTGAATCTTCTGAAAAAGGTATAAAACCTGTACTCTCCCGTAAAGCCCATTCCTTGCAAAAATGGGCACATGTACTTGAAAAATATAGCAGAGATAATGTGTTGAAGGAAAAACAATTCTGGGAAGGTGTTATTAAAAGTAATTTTTCACTCTCCTTGGATTTTGTGCCGGAGGACGGTTTCACAGGGAAGCTCGGCATACTAAAAAGACAACTTACCAAAGAAGAAACTATGAAATTGCAGCAAAAAGCCAATACGGCATATAACACCAAGCCTGTGGATTTGCTGATTATATCCCTTGCTATCGCCATCAGCAGGATGAGTGAAAGGGATGAAATTGTTGTTGAACTTGAAAGTCATGGAAGAGAGGAACTCTACAGTGATATTGATGTATCCGGAACGGTAGGGTGGTTTACAAGCATGTATCCTATTGCTTTGAGGGTGGAGCACCAGGTTTTAGGCAGACAGATCAAGTCACTAAAGGAACAGCTAAAAAGAATACCACATCACGGTATTGGATTTGGCATAATGAAGTATTTAGCAGGTATACTGGATGATCAGGGAAATAAGTATATAAGGTTTAACTATCTTGGAGAATTTGATATTAGAAATGATTATTTTGAAATTGGAGTTGAGGATTCAGGTCCTGATTACTGTGAAAGTAATCCAATGACATGTCTAATTGATATGGCAGCTGTAATAATGGATAAATCGCTGCATATTACTATCACTTACGATAAAAGCAGATTTAGGGAAGCAACGATTGAATGCTTGGCAGATGATTACTGGAATACACTTAAATCCATAATTTCTCACTGTTGTGAAAAGGAAGGTGCTGAGTATACGCCCTCAGATTTTGAGACAGTCGATATATCCCAGAAAGAGCTTGATCATTTGTTCTTAGATTAATACTTTTAGTATATAAAGGAGATAAAAAATGTCGAAGGTTATTTTTTTAAGTTTACCCTTTCATGGGCATATTAATCCTACACTTGACCTGGTAAGGGAATTGATTCAAAGAGGGGAAGAGGTTATTTATTATGCAACAGATGTTTTTCGGAAGAAAATTGAAGATACAGGTGCGGTTTTTCGGAGCTATAGGCCTCATGAAAACTGGGATGTCAAGTATACTGCCGATGAAATGATTGAATCAACAAGTAAGACTATCGATATGGACGACCTGTTTGCATACTGGAACAGGGAGGAAAAGTTTTATCAGGATATAGAGCAGGATACTATGAATGATGTTCTGGAGGATTGTACTGATTATATTATTCATGATTCCTATGCAAAATGGGGAGAGGGTATTGCAAGAGCATTGGATATACCTGAAATTACTTACTATACAACATTTGCTTACTGTGAAAAAATGTACGACGTCAATCCGGAATTTGTAATAAGGGATATATTCAGGCTATCTGACAGCTATCTTGCAAATATTAAACAAACTAAAAGGATGATAGATATAGCCGTAAAATATGGAAGAAGTCAGGCGGTAGTAGGCAATAATGATCGTAAGCTTAATATTGTGTACACTTCCAAGTGTTTTCAGGTTTTTTCTGAATGTTTTGACGAAAGTTATAAATTTGTAGGTCCGCAAGTAGCAGATAGAAATGACCGAACGGAGTTTCCTTTTGAAAAACTAGAAGGAAAACCATTAATTTATATTTCCATGGGGTCCATTGTTAGCTGTCATCAAAACAGTAAATCCTTCTATAAAATGTGTTTTGAAGCATTCGGTGATTTCAATATGCAAGTGGTCCTGTCACTAGGCGGTAATATAGAAGCATCGCTTCTTGGAGAAATTCCCTGCAACTTTATTGTGAGAGACTTTGTTCCACAGATTGAGATATTAAAGAGGGCAAGCCTTTTTATTACCCATGGAGGAATGAACAGCGTAAATGAAGCACTTTATCACCATGTGCCCATGATTGTCTATCCACAAGGAGGGGATCAGCCCATCGTGGCAATGCAGGTGGAGCAACTGGGGGCAGGAATCTGTCTAAGGAATTCCGGCCTAAATCCGAGAGAATTAAGGGAGGCAGCGGAAAAAATATTTAAAGATCCAACCTACATCAATAATTGCAAGATCATCGAGGACTCGTTCAAATCCACCGGAGGGTATAAAGAGGCGGTGGACGAGATTTTTGCATTAAAAGAAAAGGCTGGAATTTAGTGATAACGGTGAAAGGAAACATATTATGCAAATTCATAAAAAAATATGTGCTGCGATCCTAAGTTTATTGTTGACCATGTTTATATTCAGTTGTACATATGCCCAAAGTACGGGTATGAATAATACTTTAGGATTGGATAGTGCTCAGACAGCCAAGATTGATCAATTTATAGAAAAACACATGAAATCGGGCAAGATTCCTGGGATGGCTGTTGTGGTAGTAAAGGGAAGCAAGGCTGTATACAAAAAGGGCTTTGGCTATGCCGATTTAAAGGAGAAACGGCCTGTTACCACCGGCACTTTGTTTGAGCTCGGTTCCAACAGTAAAGCCTTTACAGCATTAGGTATTCTAAAGCTTATAAATAGTGGAGCAATTCAGTTAAACGACCCGATAGACAAATACATTCCCTTTTTCAAAGCAAGGTATAAAGGAAAAGAGGTGAGTATTAGAATAGGGCATCTTTTACACCATACAAGCGGTATTCCGTTTAAGACCATAGGAGATATACCACCTGGTGAAGGAGAAAGTGCATTGGAGGATACAGTTAGAAAAGTAACAGGACTGGAGTTGGATCATAATCCAGGGGAGAAGTTTTTGTATGCCACAATAAATTATGACATTCTTGGGTTAATAATCAAAAATGTATCTCATAAAACTTATGAAGATTATATTAAAGAAAGCATATTAAAACCCCTTGGATTAAACAACACTTTTATGTTTAGGGATGAAGCTTCACGGTTTGATATGGCAAAGGGCTACAAGTACGGTTATCTGGGAGCAGATGAATATATTGCTCCTGTATACAGGGGGAATACTCCCGCAGGATATGTGATTTCCAATATAGAGGACATGTCCAAATGGCTTATGATACAGCTTGGAACTAATGAATTAATGGATTTTGACAAATCTTTAATTGAAGAGTCTCACGTGCCCGACCGTACCGTTCTGCCAACTGAACTGGGCAGCTCCTATGCCGCCGGATGGCATGTATATCAAAGCGGAAGCGGAGAGCTTTCACATGGAGGAACCAATCCTAATTTCTATTCATTCACTGTATTCAGACCTGGGGACAAGCTGGGGGTTGCAGTGCTTGCAAATATTAATTCATCATATACTGCTGCTGTGGCACAGGGAATAATAGATATGCTTAAGGGAAAGAAAATGACTGCAGCTACTGATGATATGTTAAAGAGCCTTGATAGTGTTTCCTTCACTGTTATATGTGTAGGATTACCTTTAAGTGCAGCTATACTGTATTTGCTCATCACTTCCTTAATACAGCTCATCAAAGGAAAAAGGAAACTTTTCAGAGGAGAAAAAAAGAAGCTCTTAGGTTTGTTTTGTTCCATTCCCTTAATAGGAGGTTTCGGCTACTGCCTGTATCACCTTAATGATGTACTTTACTGGGAACTGCCATGGAATTTTATTACTGTATGGGCCCCAGAAACTTTTATAACTGCAATTCTCATCCTGACTTTAAGTGTAGTCCTGTTTTATTTATATCTTGTTTTAATTTTTCTTTTCCCAATGCCTGGAGAGAAAACACCGTTTGTACTGCTTGTTCTAAGCACATGCAGCGGTTTAGGGAATGCATTGATTATATTTATTGTAAATGAAGCGGTAAATAGAAACATGGGTACTGACATAAAGTTTGAAAGTAGTTTGTTTCTATACTTTATTCTGGGTATAGTAATTTATATTTTAGGACAAAAGCTGGTAAGAACAAAGCTTGTTAATATTACGAATAACTTGATATATGACAAGAGAATGGAGCTTATAGGAAAAGTTCTCAACACATCCTACGACAAGCTGGAAACTATTGAAAAAGGCAAGATCCTTGCAGGATTAAATAATGATACCGAAACGGTAAGCAACTTTGCCAACGTAGCAATCAACGGACTGACAAGCTTGATTACCCTTGCATGTTGCTTTGTTTATCTGGGTGTAATGAATATATATGCTTTTTTAGCATCAGTTGTAGTCATCATTCTTGTGACCACCCTTTATTACTTTTTCGGTAAGTCCGCAGATAAACTCCTAGGTCAGGCACGAGACATCCAGAACATATTTTTCAAGTTTATCAATGATTTAATTGGTGGATTTAAGGAGTTAAGCATTCACAGGGGGAAAAGAGCCGAATTCAAACAAGATATGCAGGAAAGTTGCGATACATATCGGTGTAAGCGTACAAGGGCGGATCTAAAATTCACAGATGTATTTATCATTGGCGAACTGCTTTTTACTATTATCATAGGAGTAGTTGCTTTTGTTTTTCCGGTATTATTTACGGATATTACAGGCAGTACTCTGAGGAATTATATTTTTGTTTTTTTATATATGACCGGTCCTGTGCATGGCATTTTAAGCAATATTCCTAGTATTATACAAATGAAAATCAGTTGGAAAAGAATAAGACAACTTGCAGATGAAATGGACTTTATAGAATCAAGACAGCAGCCATCAGGTAAAGAAAATGAGGTTAACGAGGAAATTAAAATACAGTTGAACGATGTAGAATATCGATACATAAGTACTAATGGTGAGACGTTTACAGTGGGGCCGTTTAGTTATGAATTCAAATCCGGAGATATTGTGTTTATCACTGGAGGAAATGGAAGTGGTAAATCAACACTGGCTAAACTAATTTCAGGACTATATAGTCCCCATAAGGGCGAAATCCTGATAAATGGGAAAAAAGTGGAGCCTCAAGACTTATCAAAGCGGTTTTCTGCTGTTTTCAGCGATTTTTACCTGTTTGACAAGCTTTATGGGGTTGATTACAGATCCAAGCATAATGAGATACAAGAGTATTTAAAAACATTGCATATCGATGACAAGCTTCAGATCCAGGAAGGAGTTTTTAGTACAACCAAGCTGTCTACAGGACAGAGGAAGAGAATGGCACTGCTTGCAAGCTATCTTGAAGACAGACCTGTATATCTATTTGATGAGTGGGCAGCAGATCAGGATCCTGAATTCAGAAAGATGTTTTATGAAAGACTGATCCCGGAATTAAAAGAAAGAGGCAAATGTGTTATAGCCATAACACATGATGACCGTTACTTTGATACTGCGGATGAAGTTATAAAAATGGAAATGGGCAGAGTGGTTGATGTTTGCTGCAAATTATAAAAAGTCTTAGTGGGGTGTCAAAAATGAAAAAGATAAAGTTATTCTGCATTCCTTATGCAGGAGGATCTTCGGAGATATATAGCAACTGGGGAAAATACCTTCACCCTTCCATCGAACTGCACTCCGTAGAACTGGCTGGACGAGGAAAACGGTGGCAAATCCCTTTATATAAAGATTTTAATGATGTTGTAAATGATGTATATGAAGCCGTAAAGGATGAGATCATCGGTTCAAAATATGCTTTTTTTGGCCATAGTATGGGAAGCCTTATAATTTATGAACTTACACACAAAATCAGACAACTTCACCAACAAGAGCCCATCCATATGTTTCTTTCCGGCAGATACGCACCAAATATTCAGAAAAACATAATTATGATGCATCGTCTCCCAGGTGAGGATTTGAAAAAAGAGATTCTAAAGCTTGGGGGAATTCCGGATCACGTGATTTATCACCAAAAGTTTTTAAATATTTTTTTACAAAGGATTAGAGAAGATATTAAGACTGTAGAAACATATAACTATATTGAAAAAAAAGAGCTTGACTGCAACATCACAGTTTTATGCGGCAGAGAAGATAAGCTGACAATAGGTGATGTATGTGAATGGAGAAAACATACACGCAGAAAGTGCGAGGTCTATATCCTTGAGGGCAACCATTTCTTCATTCATGAAAGCGAAGAACCTACTGTGCGGATTGTAAGGGATACCCTTTTGTCTTATTTATAGCTAGTTATTACACTTGTTGTTTTGTGATAGACAAATAATAAGATTATTAGATTTGAGACAGACAAATGCAATGGAATTATCACTTTTTTATTTTTTAGAAAAAGGAGGTCTTAGATGAGCAGGATTGCTTTATTATTTCCAGGACAGGGATCACAGTATATCGGAATGGGTGCAAAACTTTATAATGAGTTTGAAATTGCCAGGCAAACCTTTGAGGAAGCAAATGATGTATTAGGGTTTGATCTTTCAAAAATATGTTTTGAAGGCAGTCTATCTGAGTTAAATCAATTGGAAAACATGTTTGCGGCTATACTTACCTCCAGTATGTCTTCTTTCAGAGTATATATGCAGGAAATAGGTATTACTCCGCATTATGCTGCAGGGCACAGCCTGGGAGAATATTCAGCATTAGCATGCAGCGGTTTCATGAGTTTCCGGGATGCATTAAAAATAGTATATATGAGAGGAAAATTTGTACAGGAAAGCCGTTTAACACATAATGGGACTATGACTGTAGTAAACGGTGTACCTGCAAATATTTTGGAGGACATATTAAAAGGGGTTTCCACCTGTTCTAAAACAGTATGTGTTGCTTGCTATAATGCACCTGAGCAATATGTTATATCAGGACACCATGAAGCGGTGATGGAGGCGGAGAATAAGCTGTTTGAGCTGGACGCCCAGATTACCCCCATGCTGTTAAGTCCGCCTTTACACAGCCCGCTCATGGAGGAAGCGGCAAGTATGCTTAAAGCGGAGTTGAAAAAGTATATGTACAACTTTCCACAATGGCCTGTTATTTCCAATGTTACTGCTTTACCCAGTACAGATGTGGAAGGAATCGTTAATAACATGGTGCTTCAAATGACCTGTCCTGTTAGGTGGAGTGCGACAATTGAAAATTTAGAGAAGGATGGAGTTACAATCACTGTAGAAATGGGGACACAGGCTGTTTTGTCCAACCTGGTGAAAATGCACTCAAATAATTTTAATATAATGTCCTTAGGCCAAAAGGGCGATATTGGACCTTTGCTGGAAATGACTGAAACAAACAGCATCGCTACTATGGAAAGCAGCAGGAAAAATGATACGATTTTGTTTGTGTCTTCTTGCCTGGCAGAAGCAGTTTGTACTCAAAATAAAAACCATAACAAACAGGAATATGAGAAAGGGGTTATAGAACCGTATGAAAGAATTGAGGCGATTCTGGAGGAGCTTGAAAGCAATGAAACCATTTCCGGGATAGAGCAAATGGAGGAAGCTTTGGCAATTCTTAAGTGTATCTTTTTTAGCAAAAAGCTTTCTTCTAAAGAGCAAAATGAAAGACTTCAAAGGATTTTTGAAAAAACAAAAACACACATTGCCCCATTGACCAGTTAATTATTTGTTAATACCAAAATGAAAGGATAGATTACAGGATATGAGCAACCCGGAAAAACTGGATAGAAACAATGTGGAGGATATTCTGGCATTAACTCCTATGCAGAAAGGAATGCTTCTTCACTATCTAAAGGAACCCGAGAGCGAGCAGTATTTCGAACAGGCATGTTATAACCTGACAGGCAGAATCCATCCGGAAAAAATCAAAAATGCATGGGAATATGTTGTAAAAACAAATGAGATATTAAGAACAGTTTTACGCTGGCAAGGACTTGCCGAACCGGTACAGGTGGTACTGAAAAACCATCAGGTACCGTTTTTTGAGCATGATTTTTCTGGCTGCAACTGTGAAGAAAGACTGGACATGGTCGACCGATTGATGAAAAATGATAGAAATGTAAGAATAGATATCAGTCGGCAGCCTTTTAGGATCATACTATGTAAGCTTTCTAAAAATGAATATCAAATGATTTTAAGCAATCACCATATAATTCTGGACGGATGGAGCAATGGAATAATTTTAAAAGAATTTGTAGCAGCCTATGAAAGCCTTTATACAGGGAATGAGCCTTATATTAGTGCGAAAAACAAATACAGAGAATATGTTAAATGGCTGCAAAAACAGGACAGAGACATACAAAAGGAGTTCTGGAGTAATTACCTGAAAGGATTTTCCGATTGGAAACCTTTCAAAGCTGCTGTTGAAAAACAAAGCAAAGCATATGGTATAAGTAGGTACGAACAAGAGTTGAGTCGGGAATTTATGGAATGCATAACTGTATTTATAAGAGAGAAAGGGTTAACTCTTGCAACACTTTTTTATTGTGCATGGGGAATACTGCTGCATAAATACAAGGGAATCCATGATGTACTGTTTGGCACTACCGTATCCGGCAGGCCTGTAGATATTAAAGGTATACAGGATATGGTGGGGATTTTTATAAATACAGTACCTCTACGTATGGGAATTGATCCGTCAGAAGAAGTATGCATACTCCTTAATAAAATTAATTTAGAACTTGCCAGAAGAGAGGACTTTGAGAATACCCCATTGATAGATGTTCTGTCCTATAGCGGACTAAGAAATAAGGATAACCTTTTTGACACGGTTGTAGTTATACAAAATTATCCTATGGATGAGAGACTCTTTCGAAGTGATAGCCCAATAAATATAAGCTTGCACAAAAGATTTTACGTTACAAGGATAGAGTTGGCACTGGGGGTAAGGGTCTTTGATAGTGTGATACTGGACTTTACTTACAATACTTGTTTATTCAATGAAGAAAGCATAAGAAAGATGTCTGAGCATTTTGTGAAAATCTTGGAAGCCATTATCGGAGATGCCAGAGGAACCAGCATACTTATCAAGGATATTCAGGTGGTGGATCAGGAGGAAAAACAGCAGATGCTATTAAGAATCAAACAAAATAATGAAGATTTAAAACTAATTGAAGAGGTTGATTTTGATGAGATATTTTAGTATACCGTCAGATTTTAAAGTTGAAACCATTGACAGGATTAATGAATTAAACAACACTTTCCCCAAATCACAGGTCATTGAAACATATGGGCAGGTAACACAAGGTGCGTTGGTGAACTCCGGAAGGGTCACAGGAGTACTGCCAGAGCTGGATTTTAACCAGCTGGAGAAATATATCCAATATTCGGTTGACAGGGGGATCGATTTTAATTATACATTAAATCCAGCCTGCCTTGGAAATTATGAATTCTCGAGCGTAGGAGCAAGAGAGATAAACAGCCTATTGGCAAAGCTAAATGACATTGGCATTAAGTCCCTAACCCTAACAACACCTTCACTGATGGAACTGGTAAAGGCCTCAGGCTATAAATTTAAAATAAAGGCCTCTGCCATATGTGAGATCACTTCTCCAAGTAAAGCATTGTTCTATAAAAAAATGGGGGTAGAAAGAATTGTAATTGATCCTGATATCACTAGGGAATTTAATAGAATAAAAGGGATTTGTGAAGTGTTCGATCAGGGCGTGGAAATGATTGTAAACAATGTGTGTTATAAAAGTTGTGCATACAAGATGTTTCATTATAACCACGAATCTCATTGTACGCCTGATAATACATCACAAAAAGTAAAGGACTATTATTTCAACCGTTGCTCAATGCAAAAGGCCGGTGAGTTTAAAAATCCTGTGAGGCTTAACTGGGTAAGGCCTGAAGATATTAAATATTATTATGAAACAGGGGTGCGGTATTTTAAACTACAGGGAAGGCAGAACGTGTTGAAGGGGGATATTGTGGCAACCTTGAAGCACTATTTCGAGGAGAATTTTGAGGGGAATCTGTTTGAACTTATTACATTGTTTGCACCTTACAATGCATTTCAGCCCTACATGGACAATAAAAAGCTTAATGGGTTTTTAGATAAGTTTTTTAAATATCCTGAATTCTGCAGGGAAGTGTGTTCATCATGCAATTATTGCGAAAGCTATGCAAAAAAGTGCATGGACGTAGAAAAAACGGCAGAACTTCATGGAAAAGCCTTGGAATTCTATAATCAATATGATGAATATACCAAGCTTATTAAAAGTTTAAATGCTTATAAGCCGGTCAAGAAGTTGTTTGATGGAAAAGACCTGGAATGTAGTTTTGATTTTTAAGTTTATAAAATAGAAGACTTACGGGGGAAATCAGTATGAGTGAAGGTGAAGAGAAACTAAAGTGGCTTCCTCATTATAGTATAAAAGATCACACGGTGTTTTTTATGAATTCTGTTAACACAGATATTGCTGTTCCTGAAGAACTGTCGGCACTTATTGAGGCAGGTAGTGTATTTACGTCCGAAGAGATAGAAAAAACAGCTAATAGGGTTGTGTTGTCCAGGCTGATGAATGAGGGAGTCATTGTAAAACTAAAAAACTACAATTCGATGGGAAAGATGCCATTAGGCCGTGCATTGGCTATTCAGCCCCATTGCGACGATCTTGCACTTTCGTGCGGAGGGACTTTAGCCAGGCTGAAATTTGAACAAGGCTTTGACATTCATTGTATAACCGTGTTTGGCAGCTATACAAAGGAGAGCTTCCCTTGGAAGGGTGAGGTATGCATGGAAGATGATTCGTATACACTGCTTAGGAAGGAGGAGGATTTGCTGGCTTTCCAGTATTTCAATGGGAAAGTAGAGTTTCTTCCATACCGGGATGCAGCACAGAGAGGCACAGCTCTAAATTTTATTTTTCGAGATGGGATATTTAAGAAGGACTTGCCGATGGTCTCTGCGATAACAGCAGATTTAGGCAGGGCTATTCAGTCCTTGAACCCGGAAATTCTGTTGATGCCTTCTGCCATAGGATGGCATTACGACCACCGGATTGTACATACTGCAGTTTTAAATGCACTCAGTGATCAGAAGCTGAATGTGAGAGTTTACATGTACGAAGATTATCCGTATTGTGATGGAAACAGATACAGCTATTGGGGGAGACTTAAGGAAATACGGGATTCTTTTCAGATAGAACCATTTTACTCCAATGTAAGTGATTTTATTGGTGATAAGGCTGTAATGATTAATTTTTACAAATCTCAACTGGTTCATTGGAATTATGACAAGATACTTCGGACAGTGAAGGAGCTTGCACAATCTACTATCATTGAGGCAGAATTTCAAAACCATTCCGTTTCTGCGAATGCTGTTCTGGCTGAACGTCTATGGAAACTAAGTGAAAAGTAAATGTAAAAGATTATTTACTTTTCACAACAATATAAAAGGGGGAGTGAATATGAATTTTTATAACATTCCGGCAGACTTCAAAAAGGAAACCATTGACCGGTATGATGAATTAAACAAGGCCTACAAGGATTCAAAAGTTATAGAAACCTACGGACAAATTACTATAGGCAATCCCATAGGATCAGGAAGGGCTTATGATCTGATACCTAAAATCGACATATCAAAGCTTAAGGATTATGTAGCTTATTCCAAAAGCAAGGGCATTGGATTCAATTATACACTTAATGCTACATGTATCAGTAATAAGGAGTTTACAAAAGAAGGTGTTAATGAAATTACAGGATTCTTAGAGGAATTATATGAGGCAGGTGTACGTTCATTAACCATATCACTGCCTTCTCTTATAGAGCTGGTAAGGCTTAAGGGGTATGACTTCGAAATAAAAGCCTCGACAGTTTGTCAGATTGTAAATGCAAACAAAGCTATGGCTTATAAAAAGATGGGTGTTGACAAGATTGTCCTGGATGAATCCATCAACAGGGACTTTGATGCATTGAAGAGGATAGTAAATGCTTTCGGAGAAAAGGTTGAGGTAATCACCAATGTAATTTGCCATAAAAACTGTATATATGAGATGTTTCACCATAACCAGACCTCACATGATATGGGGAATGACTCAAGTGCTCCTAGTGCTACTTATTATTCTCACAGGTGCATGATGAAAAGGTGTGAAAATGTCGGCAATATTTTGCGGCTTGGCTGGATCAGACCGGAGGATATCCAGTACTATGCAGAAATAGGCATTCACTATTTTAAGCTTCAGGGAAGGCAGGCAGTGATGAAAGGAGATCCTGTAAAGGCCACAGAATGCTATTTCAAGGAATCTTTCCAAGGGAATTTTATCGAATTACTGGACATGTTCGCTCCCACAAATTCGTTTATGATAAATGTGGATAATAAAAAGCTTGATGGGTTTATCAATCCTTTTTACGAGAATCCGGGTTTTTGCAGGAATGATTGTGGAAACTGCAGTTACTGTGATACATTTGTTAAGAAATGTACCGATTATCAAAAAACAGAAGAAGTATTTAACCTAGCAAATGAGTTTTATAGTAAATATGATCATTTCGTAAATATTGTGGGCAATATTGAAAAGGATAAGGATAAAACCAGTACTTACAAGCCTTTAAAGAAATTTTTGGATGGAGAAGAACTGAATTTGGACTTTGATTTCGATAAATAAATTGTTTAGAGGGAGGTATGTTAATGAATGAAAATTTATTAGTATCCATTGAAGAATTTGAAGATACTAGGAAGTACTGGCAGGAAAAGCTATCTGGAGAGCTTAACGAACTCAATCTACAGTATGATTATAAAAGAACTTCTGAATATAGGAGAGGACAAAAACGTCTGGTATTTGGAAAAGAATTGTCCGAAAGGATTCTTGGAGTATGCAAGAACCAAGACCTGCTGCTTTTTATGTTGTCTATGGCAGTAATGAAGGTTCTGCTGGCAAGGTACACAGGACAAAATGATATTATCATTTCATCACCCGTATATACTACTTTGGAGGAGAATTATGATTATAACAAGTGTATTGCTTTCAGGGATTATATCGATGATGAATTGAGCTTCAAGGAACTGCTGGTGAATATAAGAAAGACTATTACAGAAGGTTATAAGAACCAGCATTACCCTATGGAGAATATATTTGACCACCTGGAAATACAGGACTTAAGACCTTTCTTACACAGGTTTATCATATATATGGAAAATATCCATAAAAGTGTCGATATAAATGATATTCTGGATGCACCTGAAAACCATCTCACCATTTCCATTGTAAGAACCGGGGACGGCTTGGAAGGAAGTATTTTTTACAATGCTGCATTATTTAGAGAAGATACAATAGAGCGTATTTCGAAACACTATCTCAATATCTTTGAACAGGTGATGAAAGATATAAATATCAAGCTAACCAATATAGAGCTGCTTTCAGAGGATGAAAAGCAGCGGCTGACGGTTAATTTCAACAATACAGAAGCAAGTTGTCGTATGAATAAAACCATCACAATGATTTTTGAAGAGCAGGTAGAAAAAACTCCTTCGCATCCAGCGGTAATCCTTGAAAATGAAGTGATTACCTATCATGACTTGAATGAAAGAGCAAATCAGCTTGCACGTGTACTTAAGGAAAAGGGACTTAAAACGGAAGGTATAGTTGCAATCATGGCAGATTACTCCATTGAACTGATCGTAGGCATTATGGGAATAATGAAGGCCGGGGGAGCTTACCTTCCTATAGACCCTGGATACCCTTCGGATAGGGTAAACTACATGCTGGAGGATGCCAATGTTGATATCATATTGACACACCAATCATTAGCGAGCAAAATCTCATTTAAAGGTGAAACGATATATTTGGATGACAGTAAGCTGTACAATGGCGATAATGCCAATCTGAAAAGTCCAATCCAGCCGGAAAACCTAGCATATGTGATCTATACATCAGGATCTACAGGAAGACCTAAAGGGGTTATGATAGAGCACCGCAGTCTTATCAACTTTATAGATTGGCGAATAAAAAACTATAACTTTACTCCGGCAGACAGGATTCTGCAGCTTATTTCTGTATCCTTTGACGGATTTGGGGCAAACCTCTATTCAGCCATACTTTCTGGAGGTGCACTTGTCCTTCCGGGATTAAACCGCCGTGGTGATTTTAAGTTTATAAGCGGCCTTATCAAGGGGAAAAATGTTACAAATATGAGTGTTGTTCCTGCAATGTATAGAGCAATCCTTGATAACGCCTCCGAAGGTGATTTGAAGACACTGAGAATGGTAGTGCTGGCGGGAGAAAGAGCTGACAGCGAATTGATCGGTTTAAGCAGAAAAATTGCCGGAGAGATTCTACTTATCAATGAGTATGGTCCTACAGAAAACAGTATAACAACAACATCATTAATAGGTATGAAGCAGGATAATGTTGGAGTCATCGGACGTCCTGTTGCGGACAATAAAATATTCATTCTGGATAAGAGGAACAGGCTTGTACCTGAAGGAGTTCCGGGAGAACTATGCATAACTGGAAGCAGCTTATCAAGAGGCTATTTAAACAACCCTGAGCTTACGACAGAAAAGTTTGTGGAAAATCCCTTCGCAGATAAATCGGGATCCAGCTATTGTCAATACATGTACAAAACCGGTGACATAGCTCGATGGCTTTCTGACGGGAACATAGAGTATCTTGGAAGAAAAGACTTCCAGGTAAAGATAAGAGGTTATAGGGTTGAGTTGGAAGAAATAGAAGATGCCATCCTTAAATTGGAAAATGCAAAACAGACTGTAGTGTTGGACAGGGAAGACAAATCAGGCAACAGGTATATTTGTGCCTATGTTGTGTCAGATGAAAGAATGGATTGGGAGGAAATGAGAGAAAGTCTTTCCAGGAAGTTGCCTCATTATATGGTGCCATCTCGTTTTATACAACTGGAAAATCTTCCTTTGACACAAAACGGTAAGTTGGACAGAAAAGCACTTCCGGATCCTGACGATACTTCTGATACTGGAGCATTGTATAAAGCACCGGAGAATGAAACCGAAAAAATACTGGCAGAAATATGGAGTGGAGTACTCAATATAGAAAAGATAGGAATTCACAATAACTTCTTTGATCTTGGCGGAAACTCCATGCTTTTGATGCAGGTAAATTCACGGGTAGAAAAGCATTTCCCAGGATGTATAAACATTACTGACCTGTTTGAACATACAACCATTTGCAAATTGGCCAAATTTATTGAGTCTAAAAAAACAAAAAAGGATAATGCTGCTGTTATAAAATATATAACCTTCCCGGAAGGGTATTTTAGTCGCGATGTGCAGGAAAGTTCCAATACCAATCTGCGTTTTGAGGTTTCAGGACAGCTTTTTAACAGGCTGAAAGAAATTTCAACAAAGGAGAAGGTGGAATTAAACCTGGTAATGTTATCCTTATATATTACTCTGTTGGCAAAAATCACACAGAAAAACCGTGTCATCCTTCATACAGCCATAGATAAAAAGGAGCATGTTTACTTGGTTGAAGCTGATATTGAAGAAGTAGAAGACTTTTCAGAGCTTATTCAATTGATAGACAGTTATATCAAAAGTATGAAGGGAACATGCTATACGATAGATGATATTTTAAGAATGGGAGTTCGAAAAAGCGATAAAGATGTTTTTCTTATGTTTTGTAAAAACGGTCATTTAACAGCATCCCGGGGATTGTTGGATGTTTATGATGTTGTACTGGAATCAAATGATGAGGAAAACCGGATTTGTTTTACCTGCGAATATGATGCAGGGAGGTTGAAAGGTGATATGATTGAACATTTAATAAGCAGTTACCTGAAATTGGCTGGTGTGATGGTGGATCATTATGAGGGGGAATCATAGGAATGGAAAAAGTTAAAATCCTCCATGTTCTCGAAAAGTTTACAACCGGAGGGGTAGAAAGGTTTATTATCGATCTTGTAACCCATTACGACAAGAATAAATATGAAATGGCTGTTTTAAGTTTATCTCCTAAATCAGGGGATTTTATTTTTGATAAGGAGCTTGAACGTAATGATGTCAGGATACTCTTTATGGAAAGCCAAGATGGTAAGCTCGGAGGTTTTTTGAGATTTATACGCATAAATAAAATAATCAGAGACTTCAAGCCTGACATCATACACTCTCACATGTATAGCTTAAGGTATTGCATGCTGCCGGCAATACTTAACAGGATTCCTGTAAGGATACATACTGTGCATGTAGATGGGCTTCTAGAGACTAATTACATAGGAAACAGATTGAAAGGGAAATTTTTTAAGGCGTTTAAGCTTTTAAAAGGGAAAGCTCCACACAGGGTTAAGAAACTTATTGGTGAAATCAATGGAGGTGATCCTGCCGCAAATACATATAAAGGCATTTGCTTCAATAAGAATTCAAAGATATATAAAGCCATCAATATTAATGAATTTACTGAACAGGCATGCACTGGGTCAAGACTGATGGATATAGCATTCAGGTACTTCAATTTCATTCCGGTTGCGGTTTCTGAAAATGTTAAAGAATCGATAATGAAGGTATTTGAATTGGAGAATATCCATATGATTTATAACGGGGTCGATATAAGCAGGTTTAGTCCGGGAATGGATCAAAGAGATGATAGGGAGATACGCCTTATTAATGTAGCAAGGTTTGAACAGGCAAAAAATCAGGAGATGTTGCTGGATTCATTTGAAATGGTGGTCAAGGAATGCAAAAATGTTAAGCTTTTACTTGTAGGTGACGGAGAATATAGGCAGAAAATAATGAAGAAAGCTGTAAGGATGAATCTTACAGACTATGTAGAGTTTCTGGGTATAAGAAGTGACGTGCCGGCACTCTTTGCCTCCAGTGATATTTTTGCATTTCCGTCCATTACAGAAGCCTTTGGGTTGGTTTTGGTGGAAGCTATGGCATCAGGTTTGCCCATAGTTTCTACGACAATTGGTGCTGTGCCGGAAGTAGTAATGAACGGAATTAGTGGAATTTTGGTGGAGCCGAACAACCCTGAAGCTTTTGCAGAGGCAATCATCCGGTTGGTAAAAAATAAGACCTTAAGGGATGAAATGGCAAGGAATGCTGCTCAATCTGCCGGCAGGTTTGAATTGAAAAAAATGATAATAAACTATGAGAACCTTTACGGGGAATTGTATGAAAGGCATCATTGCAAAAAAGCCTCTGCTGCTGTGAAATAATAGCGTTGTTATATGAAAGGGAATAAAAATGGGTAAAAAGCTTGTTGATTTGATTGATATCGAGGAAATTAAAACAGGAAGCGAAAAAAGGATAGAAATGGTATCAGGCAGAGATATTGCAGTTATTGGTATTTCTGTGAAATTCCCTATGGCCGATAGCATCGACGGTTTGTGGTACAACTTGATAAACGGAATTGACTGCATAAGGCATATCCCTGACGGCAGACGGAAAGACATAGAGGATTATTATTGCTTTACAGGCAGGGAATTAAGCGAAGCAGCATATGAAAAAGCTGGTTATTTGGATCATATTCATAATTTTGACTACGCATTTTTCGGTTTGTCACCAAAAGAAGCAAGTCTTATGGATCCAAACCAAAGGCTGTTTCTTGAAACCTCATGGAAGGCTGTTGAAGATGCTGGGTATGGAGGCGGAAAACTTGCCGGAAGCAGGACAGGGGTATATGTGGGATTTTCAGGTGAAAACGAGTATAAAAAACTGATCGGGGATGTAGAACCGGAACTGCTTTCAATGGCAGTACCCGGCAATCTATCTCCTATCGTAGCCAGCAGAATATCATACTTAATGGACTTTAGGGGTCCAAGTATGGTGGTAAATACTGTGTGTTCTTCCTCTCTTGTTGCTGTTCACCTGGCATGCAGGGCAATTAGAAGTGGTGAGTGTGACTTGGCCATAGCAGGTGGTTCACAGATTTATGTTCTTCCGGTGAGAGAGGTAAAGATTGGTATAGAATCCTCTGATAACAAAACTAAAACGTTCGATGACAATTCGGACGGAACTGCCGGGGGTGAAGGCATAGCAGCAGTGCTGTTAAAGCCCTTAAGCAAAGCTTTGAAAGACAGAGATCATATTTATGCCGTGATTAAGGGTAGTGCAGTGAATCAGGATGGAAACTCCATAGGAATATCCGCCCCAAACCCTGCAGCTCAGGAGGATGTAATCATCAGGGCATGGAAAGATGCCGGAATTGACCCGGAAACGGTTACTTACATTGAAGCTCATGGTACAGGAACCAAACTAGGTGATCCAATAGAAATTGAAGGAATACAAAGGGCTTTTGGAAGGTATACAGACAAAAAACAGTTTTGTGCTGTCGGTTCGGTGAAATCCAACATTGGACATTTGGATGCTTCTTCCGGTATTGCAGGATTTATAAAGGCAGCGTTAGCTCTAAAGAATAAAACAATTCCGCCATCCCTTCATTTCAGCAGACCTAACAGGAAAATACGGTTCCATAAATCTCCGGTATATGTTGTTAATAGGCCACAAGAGTGGCTATCAGAGGGTACAGCATTAAGGTGTGGTGTGTCATCCTTTGGATTTAGCGGCACAAACTGCCATATAGTTTTGGAGGAAGCACCTGCTGTTTATAAAAAAGGTGAAGAGCTTATGGAATTAAAAATACTGACTTTGTCTGCTAAAAGCGAAGAAAGCCTTGAAAGGCTGGTGGAAGAATATATTGAACAACAGGACAAAATTATTGCAGAAGGGCTAGATAATGTCTGTTTTACTGCGAATACGGGAAGAGGACATTATGGTTTCAGACTGGCTGTGATATTAACTACTGATCAGGATTTTCAAGAAAAGCTGGAACTAATTCATAAACAAGGGATAAAGACATATCCGGATCAGGGAATATATTTTGGTTCCGACAAAGACATATACAAAGACAGAGGTGCTGGAGGAAGCGGAGAAATTACATCCCTGAAGGCTGGGATCATGAGTGAAGAAGCAAACAAAAAGATAAATGAATTCGTTGGCACGAAAAGAAGAGATAAAAAGATTTTACATGAAATATGCAGGCTGTATGTAGAAGGTGTTGATATGGATTGGGATGGATTTTATTCCGGGGAGATAAGAAACAGGGTCTGCGTGCCTACGTATCCTTTTGAGTCTACTCGCTGCTGGCTGCAAATACCTGTACGGCAATACCCAATGTATCATACAGTAGTATGGAAAAATGAGGACTTAAATCTGTTGGAAAAAAGTGCAGACGAGGGAATTGTTTTAATACTTGAGGATGTAAACGGTATAGGAAAAGAAATAGCAGTAAGGCTTAGAAATGACGGCATGACGGTCATAGAAGTTGAGTGTGGAAATGAATATAAGAAAAGTAGCACAATCAATTATACCATTTCAGGGGATGAAGAAGATTTTAAGAAGCTTTTTGCAGATTTAAGAGGTGAAAAGATAGCCCGAATTGTCCACATGTTTTCAATAACATCAGCTACCGTTGACAGTGTAAAAAAACTGGATGAGAAACTTGATAATGGAGTTTTAAGCTTATTTCATATGTATAGATCTTTGGAAAGTGTAGGAGTTAAAGATCTGGATGTTGTATTGCTGTCACAGTATGTCAATGAAGTGGATAAAAATGAAAAATGCATTAATCCTGAAAATGCCGCAATGTTTGGACTGGGTAAGGTAATAAATATGGAAAACCCAGAAATAAGGTGCAGAGCCATAGATGTAGATGGAGAGACCAATATAGAACAAATGATCTTGGAAATCTATGCCGGATACAAGGAATACAATGTTGCCTACCGCAGAGGAAAAAGATATATACAAGAATTAGACTGTATTGATGCGGAAGAATACAGAGAGAAGGAAATAAAGCTTAAACATGATGGAGTTTATATTATTACTGGAGGCTTAGGCGGATTAGGACTTGAAACGGCAAAGTTTTTGGCTTCAAAAGGAAAAATAACCATTGCCTTGCTAAGCCGAACAAAAATGCCTGAAAGGGAAGAATGGGAAGCAATTTTAAAGAACGGTACCGATAAAAAGCTTTGCAGCAAAATCAAAGATATATTATATATTGAAAAGACAGGTGCAAGGCTGGTTTGCTGCAGTGTTGACGTATCAAAGGAAGAAGAATTAAGAGAAACCGTTGCAAGGCTGAAAAGCCGTTTTGGGAGGATTAACGGAGTTGTTCACAGTGCAGGAATAGGTGCCGGGAAGGAAGGCGTAAGCATAAGAAATGATACTGAAGAAATATTCAAAGAGGTATTGAAGCCCAAAATACAAGGAACATGGCTTTTGAAACAGGTTACCGGGGATGATGCTCCTGACTTTTTTGCAGTATTTTCTTCACCTATCACACTTATGGGCGGAGCAGGATCGGGAAGTTATACTTCTGCAAACGCATATCTGGATTCCTTCACAGCTTATAACAACAAGCTTGGAAATAGGACTATTGCTATGAGTTGGGCACCTTGGGAAGAGACGGTAAAAGCTGCGGGTTTGGTAATGGATAAGAGCAGGCATATGTTTGATATTCTTTCAACAACTGAAATAACCGGATCTTTCTGGGAAGTACTAAACAAAAACAGTCCTATGGTGATTGTAGGAAGAATAAATTATAAAAGTATACTGTTTTATCTGGAAGATTATTTGGCTTTTAGAATTTCCCAAAGGATAAGATCACAAATGGAAAGACTTAGTGCCAGAAACGAAACTTCCAGAGAAAACTTAAGCATACTTAAAACTGCAGATGTAAAACTTACTGGACGTGAACATGGTTGGTATTCAACTTCAGAAAAACAGCTTGCTAATGTCTTGGGACAAGTGCTTGGATACAATGAATTAAACATAAACCATAATTTCTATGAACTTGGAGGAGATTCCATTATTGCTGCTAGAGCTGTCGGCATTCTCAACAAGCAGATGGGTTTAAACATTAAAATTGCTGATCTGCTGAAAAACCCAAATCTTCGGGAGTTTGCACAATATATAGAATTGAAGTACCTCGGAAAAACAGGAGAAGGTGACAAATATTCTGAAATTCCTATGACAGGAAGAAAAGATTTCTATAAAGTTTCATCCTCCCAGAGAAGGGTTTACCTGATGAACCAGAATGATAAAACTGGAATAAGCTGGAATATACCTTATGCACTGATTGTTGAAGGAAGCTTTGACCTGAAACGATTTAGGGAAATATTAGGTTGCCTGATAAATAGGCATGATTCTTTGAGAACCTCATTCCATGAAGTGAAAGGTGAAATTGTACAAAAAATACATGAAGATACTGAGTGCCCAATTAGCATCCGGGAAGCTTATGAGGAGGGTATGGGAGAGATCATACAGGAATTTATCAAACCTTTTGATCTGAACAAACCACCGCTTTTTAGGACTGGCATTGTAAGGTTTAATCCATTAAGGCACCTGCTGCTCTTTGACATTCATCATATTATTGCAGATGAAGTCTCTATGGAGGTCCTGGTTGGTGAAATTACCAGCTTGTATGAAGGCAAAAATCTTCCGGAACTAAGGATACAGTATAAGGACTTTGCACGATGGCAGGATGAGCTTGTAGCCCGGGAATGCTTCAAAGAGCAGGAACAGTATTGGCTCAATGTGTTTTCCGGTGAAATACCAGTGCTTGAGCTGCCGACTGATTATCCAAGACCGGCTGCTTATAGTTCGGAAGGAGAGAGGGTGGTCTTTGAATTTGAAAAGGAACTTTCAGCAAGAATTAACAGGCTTGTACTTGAGACCAGGACAACTCCCTATTGGGTGTTGATGGCTGTTTTCAATATCCTGCTGCATAGATATTCAGGTCAGGACGATATTGTGGTAGGTGTCCCGGTGGAGGGAAGATTCCATCCCGATCTTCAGAATGTGATAGGGATGTTTATTAATGTACTTCCATTAAGAAACTATCCATGTGCAAATAAAACATTCATGAGGTTTCTGGAGGAAGTGAAAGAAAACCTGCTTAAAGCATATACTCATCAGGAATATCCTTTTGATGTTCTTGTGGAGAGGTTGAAAATAATTAAAAGTTCTAACCGTAGCCCGTTGTTTGATGTTTCATTCCAAATCCATAAAACAGTCCTTAGGGAGATCATTTTGGAAAATAACATCAAATTCCTTCCCGTTAAAATGGAGAATAAAACATCAAAACAGGACATACTGCTTGAGGCATTTGAAACTGAAGACAGGTTTTATTTTGAATGGGTTTATAACACATCACTTTTTACTCGTGAGAGTATTGAACAGATGGTAAAATCTTTTATTCACACAGCAAGGGAAGTGGTACAAAATCCATATATTAAGCTTAGGGACATTAGGCTTATATCGGGGCTAGAGAAAAGCACCTTACTGGCGGACTTTAATGAAGAACTTTGAATATTACAGGATTGTTGATTGAGGGGATTATATGTGCGGAATATGCGGAATGTTTGATATGAGGAATGACCACAGGGCAAATATCGGTACAGTATCCGGAATGACAGAAAAAATACTTCATCGCGGCCCTGATGGAGTGGACTACTATGTTAAAGATAATATAGCATTGGGATTTTCAAGGCTCAGTATTATCGACTTGGAAAGCGGAATGCAACCCCTATCCAATGAAGACGGTTCCATAGTTCTTGTATGTAATGGTGAAATCTTTAACTATCTGGAGCTGAGGAGGGAACTGATAGCAAAAGGCCATAGGTTTAAGACCAACACTGATGTAGAGGTGATAGTTCATCTTTATGAGGACAGCGGCCCGGATTTTATTGAAAGGCTTAATGGACAGTTTGCATTTGCCATTTTTGATTCAAAGAGGAATATGCTGCTTTGTGCAAGAGATCATGTGGGGATAGCCCCTTTTTTTTATACAGTGGTTGAGGGTGTTTTTGTATTTGCCTCGGAGATTAAAGCACTTTTGGAGTATCCAGGTGTAAGCAGGGAGGTTGACCTTGTTGCATTGGATCAGATATTGACATTTCCGGGAGTCATTAGCCCAAGAACACTGTTTAAAAATATAAACAGCCTGGAAAATGGGAATTATCTTACCGTTAATAGCGATGGATTCATTAAAATTAAGGAATATTGGGACTTGATTTACCCTGAAGCAGGGGAAATCATTGAGAGTATGGATGAAAGTGATTACATCGAAAAACTGGACGAGCTTATTGAAAAAGCAGTAAAATACAGGCTTCAAGCTGATGTGCCTGTAGGTTTTTATATTAGCGGCGGACTTGATTCTTCTATTATTGCCTCTAAAATAAGACAGGTAAGTCCAGGGCTAAAGAGACATTCCTTTTCCATTGATTTTGCATCAAAAGATATATCTGAAGTGAGATTCCAAAGAATGATGGCTGATTATGTGGAATCCATACACCATGAAAAACTTTTTCACTTTGAAGATATCAGTAAACGACTTAGAAAGGTAGTCTATCACTCGGAAAGTGCACTCAAAGAGACCTATAATACAGCTTCCCTTTCCTTATCCGAGCTGGTAAAAGAGCAGGGTATAAAGGTGGTGCTGACAGGGGAAGGTGCAGATGAGCTGTTTGCAGGATATGTCGGGTACCGATTTGACAAGCTGAGACAAATGCAGCCTGGGCAAGTAGCCCAAGTTTCGGCCTTAGAAAGCCGGATCAGAGAAGAAGTATGGGGTGACGAAACTTTTTTCTATGAAAAGGATTATAAGGCTTATGAAAGTACAAAACTAAATCTTTATTCCAAGGGGATAAATGATATCTTTGAGAGTGTTAACTGCTTAAACTATCCGGTCATAAAAAAGCAGCGAATTAAAAACCGTGATGTACTTCATAAACGGTCATATATAGACTTTAAGCTGCGTCTGCCCGAGCATCTGCTGGCCGATCACGGCGACAGAATGTCCTTTGCAAATTCAGTCGAGGCAAGATACCCGTTTCTTGACAAGGATATCATCGAATTCGCCAGGATTGTTCCCCCGGGTCTTAAGCTAAAAGATTTTAATGAAAAATATATATTGAAGAAACTTGCGGAAAGCTTTGTACCTGATGAAATAATCAAAAGGCCCAAATTTACTTTTGTGGCCCCGGGAAGCCCGGACCTGTTAAAACAGAATACAGAGTATATCCAAGATATCCTTTCCTTTGACAGGATTCAAAGGCAGGGATATTTTAACGCAGATATGGTAGAAAGCTTAAAGAATCAGTATAAAACGGAAGGGTTCAAATTAAACCTTCCGTACGACAGCGACATGCTCATTATTGTGATGACCTTCGGGATTTTTTTGGAGGAATTCAATTTACCCGGATTGAGATAAGGAATGCATAAACTATGAACTAATATTAAATGAAGGAGTGTGGTACATATTGAATAATACAATTCAAAGCAGATTAAACGAAGCATTTGACAAATATGCTGGTAAGACCGCTCTTGAGTATGGAGACAAAAGAGTGACATATGGTGATCTTAATAGAAAATCAAAGCAGATTGCCAACTACATTATAGGAAAGGGTATGCAAAAGGGTACATTGATTGGAGTATTAGCCGAGAACAGGGCTGAGCTTATTTCAACCATTATAGGAATTCTTAGAGCAGGTTGTGTATTTGTACCCCTTGATTCTTCATATCCTGTGGACAGGTTACGCTCAATGATTACTTCTACAAGAGTAAAGCTGATATTTACCGACGGATGTGCACCAGATGAGCTTTGGGTTCAGCTGAAGGATGAGAAACAAAACACTGAGGTAGCTGTAGTGGATGAGGAATTCTTTAACACCAATGACACATTATTATCCAACATACCGGAAGCTGTTGTAAGTCCTGATGATATGATCTATATTTATTTTACATCAGGAACAAGCGGAAAGCCAAAGGCCATTGCAGGGCAGAACAAAAGCCTTATGCACTTTATAAACTGGGAAATCAACACCTTTGGTATTGATCAGAATTCACGAATTAGTCAGTTTACCTCCTGTTGTCATGACCCGTTTTTAAGAGATGTTTTTGTACCCTTATGTTCAGGGGGGACTGTTTGTATTCCCCCAGACAAGGAGACAATACTCATTACAGGCAAGCTGGTCAATTGGATAGAAAAATCTGAGATTACATTGATTCATTGTACCCCAGGTCTTTTCAGGATATTTGGTTCAAGCATTCTAACTGCGAATAACTTCAAATGCTTAAGGTACATACTACTTGCCGGTGAAAAGATTGTTTCCAACAGTCTTGCACTCTGGTATTCGGTTTTTGGAGATAGGATCCAGTTGGTGAACATGTATGGTCCTACAGAGACTACCCTGGCTAAAGTGTTCTATTTAATAAAGCCTTCAGATGTAAAAAACAAAAGCATCCCCATAGGTAAGCCGATTGATGGTGCTAAAGTGATTATACTCGATCAGGAGATGAATATCCTAAGTCATGGTGAAGTGGGTGAAATCTATATACGTACTCCTTATAGGACAATGGGATATTATAACGATCCTGAGCATACAAGCTTAAGGTTTATTCCAAATCCCTTTAGCAATAACACTGAAGATCTAATTTACAAAACCGGAGATTTAGGCAGGCTGCTTCCGGATGGAAATATAGAATTTTTAGGCAGGGCAGACCGGCAGGTAAAAATCAGAGGGTTCAGGGTTGAACTGGGTGAAATTGAGAATAGATTATTGCAATTACCCGACGTTCAAGAATGTGTAGTTGATTTCAGGGAGTATAAAAGCTCTTCAATCCTGCCGGATGAGATTGTATACTGCACGAAGTGCGGACTTCCGTCTACATATCCCGATACCGTATTTGACTTGAAAGGTGTTTGCAATACATGCCGTGCATATGAGAATTACAAGGATAAGTCTGAAATGTATTTTAAGAGGCTGGAGGAGCTTTTGCCGAAATTTGAAAAGGCCAAAACCGATAAGAACAGCGAGTATGACTGCTTGCTGTTATACAGCGGCGGAAAGGACAGCACTTATGTTTTATACAAGCTCGTTGAAATGGGACTTAGGGTACTGGCATATACTTTTGACAATGGGTTTATTTCGGAAGTTGCATTGGAAAATACACAAAAGATAGTAAAGGAATTAGGTGTAGATCATATAGTTGATCGCTATCAACATATGAACCGAATTTTCACAGAAGGTTTGAAAGATGAAAGCAGTGTATGCAACGGATGCTTTAAAGTTCTTAGGGCACGCAGCACTAAAATGGCATATGAGAAAGGCATTCCGTTAATTGTTACCGGTTTTTCAAGAGGTCAAATTTACGAACTCCGTCTATCAGAACTCTTTAAACATAATATTTTTGATTTGAATGATGTAGAACATAAGATTTTTGAACAAAGAATGATGTATTTCAGCAAGAAGGATTATGTATCGGATGTTATGGGTTCCGAGATTATTATAGATAGAGGAATGCTCAAAAAAGTGGAACTTATTGACTTTTACAGGTATTCGGATATTACAAAGGAGGAGATCCTTCAATTTTTGAAAAACAAAAGTACTCATTGGCACAATCCATTGGATACCGGATACTGTTCCAGCAATTGCAGGATTAATGATGTAGGTATATATATACAGCGAAAGGAACGTGGTTTTGATAATTATACCTACCCTACCAGTTGGGAGGTCAGAACAGGGCATATTCCGCTGGAGCAAGCCAATAAAGAACTTAAAGGAGAAGTGGATACTGTAAAGGTAAAAGATATTCTGAAAGAATTGGGGTATGATGAGCAATTAAAAAACAAAGGATCTCAGGAGGAATGTCTTGCGGCATACTTTACAGCCGATAGAGACATTCCAGGTCATGAACTTATGGCACATTTGGAAAAGAGACTTCCGGAATACATGGTGCCGTCATATTTCATAAAGTTGCCTAAAATTCCTTTGACAACAAATAAGAAAATAGACTATAAAGCACTTCCTGATCCCAGGAAAAGTACCAATAAAGAATTCATACCTCCAAGGGATGATATTGAAAAGGAAGTGGCTGGAATTTGGACTGAGATTTTGGGTGTTGAAAAGATAAGTGTGAGTGATAATTTTCTTAAGATCGGCGGGCATTCACTCAACCTCATGACGCTCATATCAAAGATCTACCAGAAATTTGGGGTGGAAATTCCGTTGGGGGAAATTTTCAACAGTGCAACACTTGAGGGAATAGCAAAATATATAAAGGAAAGCGTAAACATAACTTATGACTCCATTGCTCCTGTAACAAAAAGAGACTATTATCCTGTTTCTGATGCTCAAAAAGTTATTTTTACCTTAAGCCAGATGAAAGGCAAAAAGAGTGTAGGGGTTACCTATAATATTCCTTCAGCAGTGGTTGTACAAGGTAAAGTGGATGCGGCTAGATTTGAAAAGGCACTTAATCAGCTAGCACAAAGGCATGAGGTCCTTAGAACGTCCTATGCTTTTGTTGATAATAATCCGGTACAGGTAATACAAGAGCATGTGGAAATAAAGCTGGATATTCTGGAACGTGAAAATGGGAATATCGACGACATCGTTCAAGAACTTATAAAACCTTTTGATTTAAGTAAGGCACCATTGTTAAGGGTTTGCCTTATCAAACTAGATGAAGATAAACATGTGCTGTTTTATGATATTCACCATATTATTTCTGATGGTGTATCGGTAAGCATATTGCTAAAGGATTTCCTTAGTCTGTATAGAGGCGAATATCTGCCGCCGCTCCGTATTCAGTATAAGGATTATCTGGAATGGCTCAATGGAAGTCATGGTACTGCCGATTTGCAAAGGATGGAAAAATACTGGGTAGACATTTATAAAGATGGGGCCCCTGAGCTTACCATGCCTTTAGACTATGAAAGACCCTGGATGCAAAGTTTCGAGGGAGACAATATTTTCTTTGAAGCAGAAAAAGACTTGACCGCCAAGCTGGAAAAAGTGGCCGAAGACACTGGAACAACGGTGTTTATGGTGCTTCTTGCAGCTCTTTATATAGTGCTTTCCAAATACTCCAAGCAGGAAGATGTTGTGGTAGGGACACCTATCACGGGGAGACCCCATCCTGAACTGGAAAACCTGATGGGTATGTTTGTCAACATTATTGCTTTAAGAAACCGTCCTGAAAGTAGTAAATCCATACGAAGCTTTTTGCAGGAAGTAAAGGATGCTTCCCTAAAAGCTTATGAAAACCAGAATTACCCGTTCGGAAGACTTGTTAGCAAACTTGGGGTGCAAAAAGGGCTGGGAAGGAATCCTCTGTTTGATGTAATGCTTATATGGCAGAACGTAGAAAAACTGGTTATGGAAATTGACCAGCTTAAATTCACTCCCTACAATATATCCAAAAAGTCAGCAGAATTTGACATTACATTGGAGGCAGAAGAAAGAAAAGGTGCTATATTCTTCAGGTTGGAGTACTGTACAAAATTGTTCAGAAAGGAAACCGTACAAAGGTTTGCCAAGAGCTATCTAAAAGTGCTGGACAGGCTTGCGGGCAATCTTGATATTCAAATTAGGGATATCGCTCTTAATGATTAAAAATTTCTTACATGGAGCCTTTACTGTAATAAAGGCGAGGAGGTGATTAGGGTGATTTGTGAAAACATCCTTGAAAGGGTCGGAAATACACCGTTAACTAATATTATATCGGGGGATTTGGACATTGAACTGTATGCGAAGCTGGAATATTACAATCCAACAGGAAGTGTAAAAGATAGAGCTGCATCATATATTATAAAAAAACTTCTGGATTCTGGTGAGATAGATCAGGATACAACACTGATAGAATCATCTTCAGGAAATTTCGGCATTGCCTTGTCTGCGTATTGTAAGCAATACGGGTTGAAGTTCTTATGTGTGATAGACCCACATATTAATCCTATTAACGAAGCTATCATCAGGAAACTGGGGCACTCAGTTGTAAAGGTTGCAGAGCCGGATGCCAGCGGAGGTTATCTTTTGAACCGCATTAAAAAGGTAAACGAACTTCTAATGGATATCCCCAACTCTTATTGGGTAAACCAGTATGGTAATCCTTATAATTCAGAAGCATACTATAACACATTGGGTGCTGAGATATGCAAAAGCTTTGAAAATATTGACTATATATTCATGGGAGTCAGCTCAGGGGGAACAATTACAGGAGTTTCACGAAAATTAAAAGAAAAATTTCCAAATATCAAAGTAATAGCTGTGGACATTGTAGGATCGGTAATCTTTGGAGGTCCTGCACAAAAAAGATATATACCTGGAATTGGTTCAAGCATGGTACCTGATATTTTAAAACAGGCTAAAATTGACGATGTGGTTATGGTTGATGAGGTATCAACAATCAAAATGTGCCATGAGCTTTTGGAAAAACATTATATTTTTGCCGGCGGTTCGTCCGGCTCTGTATTTCATGCGGTAAAACAATACTTTCAAGGTAAGAAATTTAATACAAAACCCAGGGTTCTAACCATATTTGCTGACCGGGGAGACAGGTATTCAAGTACAATTTATAATGAAGCCTGGTACAGCAACTTTACTCAAAAGGTTACAGCTGTAAAAGCGATTTAAACCTGAAAACCTTGGTGGTTAGGTAAAAAGCTTGTTGTATCGCCATGGTTTTCATGTTAAAAAATACTTTTTCAAGGAGAATCAAATGATTTATCTTAATACAGGTGATATTCAAAAGATAGGTATAGACTGGAATGAAACCATCAATGTTATTGAAAAGGCTGTCAGGTGCCTTGAAAAAAGGGATTTTTCCCAGCCGGTCAAACCTTACTTAAGATATAGGGATTTAAAGAACAGAATAATTGCCATGCCGGCTTTTATCGGAGGAGAATTTAATGTTTCGGGAATCAAATGGATTGCAAGCTTTCCGGATAATATAAATAAAAGTATTCCGAGGGCTCACAGCGTAGTTATCCTCAACAATGCTGACACAGGAAAACCTGAGGGAATTGTAAATACTGCACTCTTAAGTATTATCCGCACCGCTTCAGTAAGTGGATTGGTTCTTAAATACTTTGATATAGCGAGAACCCTCAAAAACTTCAGCCTGGGGATTATTGGCTGGGGGCCTGTGGGAATGCACCATTTTAAAATGTGCACAAGCCTTTTCGGGGATAGGATATCAACCATTTACCTATATGATATAAGACCTATTGAAAAAGATCACCCTATTTTAGCACCATACAAAGAAAAGGTTGTTTTTTCCTGCGATTGGAAGGAAGTCTATGAGCAGTCGGATGTTTTTATTACCTGTACTGTGTCTAAGGAAACTTATATAGAACATAAGCCCAAGCAGGGGTCTCTTCAGATGAATATTTCTCTCAGGGATTACAAGCCGGATATTTATGAGTATGTAAAGGAATCAATCATTGTGGATGATTGGGACGAGGTTTGCAGGGAAAATACCGATATTGAGGTCATGAGCAGGGAAAAAGGACTAAAAGAAGAAGACACCCGCTCTATTATCGATATAGTTTGTAATGAGTGCATGAAGGATTATGACAAGAGCTGTCCTATTATGTTTAACCCTATGGGGATGGCTGTTTTTGATATATCCATAGGATCATATTACATGAATAAAGCGTTAAACAGTAACATTGGGGTGGAACTTGAATAGTCGGTCAAGCATGGATAAGTGAAGGAGGAAATAAAAGTTTATGGATAATTTAAAGATCATTGAATTGCTGGAAGAAAGCTTAAGAAAATACAGCTTAAGCACAGCTATAAAGTATAAGGATCAGCAGTACAGCTACCAGAAACTCCATGACGAAATCGAGGCTCTATCATCGTTAATTGAGCAATTGCCCATCAAATTGGATTATCCGGTGGGGCTGTTTTTTAAAAACTGCCCGGAATTCATAATAAGCTATTACAGTCTTATAAAGTCAGGGATTATAGCCATGCTTGTAGACCACAGCTTGAAAGGAGATGAACTGCTTGCTATTGTAAATGACTGCCACCTCGGAGGGTTTCTGATGCATAAGGATGAGGCGGATACATTTGCACTCAAAGACCAGTTTGATGTGGTTATCAATTATAGAAACTATGTGCTGGTGTACTCGGAAAGGCAGAATTATAACAGGCCGATAGACAGAGAGAGGCTTAAGGGCATCATCTCATGCAGATTTTCTTCCGGAACTACAGGAGTTCCTAAATGCATGATGTACCAACAGGAAAATGTGATTGCTGCAGCAACCAACTGGCGGAGTACAGTAGGCTTGAATGCTGAGGATAAGGTGCTTTGTATAGCTAATTATACCCATGGTCTTGCGTTTAATACAGCCATGCTTTCCCCACTATCTGTGGGGGCGGAAATTCATATGATGGACAGCCTGATGCCCCGGCAGGTTGCAAAGTACATAGAAAAGGAAAAAATAACAGTATTAGTGGCCTTTCCGGTATTTTATCAGCTGATGTCGGAGGAAAGATTAAAAGACAAGTACGATCTTACATCCCTAAGAATGTGTGTTTCATCAGGGACAGTACTTCACTCTGAGATAAAGCAAAAATTCAAGGAAAATATAGGGATATACATATCCGATCTGTACGGGATTGCGGAGACAGGGCTTTGCATTTTGAATACTACTGAGAATATTGAAACAGTGGGGAAAGCCATCAATGGGGTAGAAGCAGCAATCATGGATGATGATGGGAAGCGTATGCCATGCGGAGAACAAGGTCAGATAGCGATAAAAAGCGGTGCAATGTCAAGAGGCTACTACAACTTCCCTGGACTTTTAGAGGGGAGAGTAACCGAAGATGGATTTTACCTCTCAGGAGACATTGCCGTGATGGATGAAAACGGCTTCGTATTTGTAAAGGGAAGGAAACAGGACTTTATTGATGTAGCAGGAAAAAAGGTTGACCCAAAAGAGATAGAGGAAGTGCTCCTTAAAAATGAGGTTATAGCGGATGTTGCTGTATTTGGTAAGAAAAGCGTAAAGACAAAGCTTGAGGTGCTTTGTGCTGCTATTGTATCGGATAAGAAGCTGACAAGAGCAGATATTATAGAGTATGTACAGCCAAGACTGGCATCCTATAAGATTCCACAGGAAATTGTTTTCATGGACAGCTTACCACGAAACAGCTCGGGCAAGGTTTTAAGGATTGAACTTATAAAAATGCTGGAAGAAGTGGATAGATTAAGCACTGCTGAGGTGGGCCGATGAATAAAATTAAGCAATCAAACAGACTTGCTTCACTGCCTCCTTATATTTTTGCAAAACTGGAACAGATGAAAAATGAATACAAGGGAATTGATCTCATCGATTTTGGTGTGGGAGATCCGGATTTTCCTACACAGGATAATATTTTGAACGCTATGAAGGTATGTCTGGATAACCCTGATAACCACCGTTATCCAAGTTTCAAGGGCGAAGCAGAGCTGAGGAAAGAAATCAGCCGATGGTATCAAAGGGAATATGGTGTTGAGCTGGACCCTGAGCATGAGGTATTGGTTCTGCTTGGATCTAAAGAAGGTATTGCACATCTGCCTCTTGCACTGATGAATGATGGGGATTATGCACTGGTTCCGGATCCTGGGTACCCTGCATACTTATCAGCTGTTATTATTTCCGGGGGTATACCCTATGCAATGCCCTTGACCAGGGAAAACGGGTATTTACCTGTGCTTGAAGATATCCCAAAGGACGTTTTGGTAAAATCCAAGCTCATGTATTTGAATTATCCCAACAATCCTACATCTGCACTTGCAGATAATGAGTTTTTTTTAAAGGTTGTTGAATTTGCACAAAGGAATAACATAATTGTATGCCATGACTTCGCATACTCTGAAATTACCTTTGATGGAATAAAACCGGTAAGTTTTCTTTCGGTACCGGGTTCAAGGGAATGTGGTGTAGAGTTTCACTCGTTTTCCAAGACATTTGCCATGACCGGTTGGAGACTTGGATTTGTTACCGGAAACAGGGAGGTTTTGGCTTCGTTAGCCAAGTTAAAAAGTTGTGTTGATTCCGGGGTGTTCAAAGCAGTTCAATATGCAGGAATAAAGGGATTAGCAGAGACTACAGACAGGCTTGATATGATGAAGTGCGAGTATCAAAATCGAAGGGATACTCTCTCCCAGGGTTTAAGAAAAATGGGCTGGGAATTCCATGCCCCTGCGGCAACTTATTACTTCTGGGTTAGAATTCCCGAAAGATTTAATATGACGTCATTGGAATTCTCGGAATACCTATTAAAAGAGAAAGGATTAATTGTAACTCCTGGTATTGGGTTCGGTAGTAATGGAGAGAGCTATATCAGAATGGCAATCAATCTGCCTGTATCAAAAATCAGTGAGGCAATTTTAAGGCTTGAGACACTATGATTGTTTATAATGATATTTTGGAAACCATCGGGAATACACCAATTGTTAAAGTAAATAAACTGCCGGAAGAGGGTAAAAGAAAGAATATATTTGTAAAACTGGAATGCTTCAACCCGGGCAGAAGTGTCAAAGACAGGATCGCACTGAACATCATAGATCAGGCAGAAAAGGAAAATCTCCTTAGCAACCGCTCGGTCATTGTAGAGTCTTCATCAGGGAACACGGGTATAGGACTTAGCATGGTAAGCAGGGTAAGAGATTACCCGAATGTTATTGTAATCGATCAGAACTGTCCCGCAGAGAAAATTAAGATTTTGAAAGCATTAGGTGCAACCATTGTCATGCTGACAACCGATAAAAAGGACAGTGAGGACTTGACTGAAAGAAGGATTGAATTTGTTAATGAAGTTAAAAAAACTATGGAGAATATCTTTATTCCTAACCAGTACGAAAACAGGAATGCTCCTATTGCCCATTACTTAAACACAGGTGAGGAAATTGTACGATTTATGGAGGAAACCGGCATACGGTTTGATGCCATATTCTTAAGCGTCGGCACTGGCGGCACCATCACAGGGGTATCGAAAAAAATCAAGGAATATGATTCTTCCATTAAAATTATCGGTGTAGAACCAGAGGGCTCCACACTTTTCGGTGGAGAAAAGGGTTCATATCTGCAGCAGGGACCCGGAAATTACTTTAAACCCAAAAATCTTGTATATGACCATATTGACCAAGGTATCAAGGTATCGGACCAGGATGCCTTTAACATGTGCAGAAAATTTGCATTAAAAGAAGGAGTCCTTGTCGGAGGATCTTCGGGTGGAGTTTTATATACAGCTGTAGAAATGTCCAGGCAATTTGAAGGAAACATTCTATGTATCCTTCCTGACGGCGGTGAGAAATATTTAGATTCCATATACTCTGACGAATGGCTCAGGAACAATGGGATAACTTTGGATAAAGAAAATGAAAACCCTATACAAATATTAAATATTGATGGGGTAAAGGATTATAGCGTTCTAGTTAATTGTATCAAGGAGGAGGTATTTGGTAATGAGCATTCAAGAGCCATATGAAAAGATTTTTGGGTTTGTACCTGAATTGACAAAGAAAAGACATGCATTTTCAGCCGAGGTGTTTCCTGAAATACTGGACATACAGGAGGAATTTAGAAAAAGCTGTATCCATTCCGAAGCTTTGGAGGAAAAGACAGCTCAATTAATACTTTTTGGGATATTGTCCTCTCATATGAGGGAAGGTGCAAAGGTTCATGCCATTGCTTCACGAAGATTGGGTGCAACTTGGAAGGAGCTTCATTCTGTTTCCAATCTGGTATTTTTATTTGGGGGATTATCTGCAATGAACTTCTCCATAAAACTTCTGGCTGAAGTAAAGGAGCAGGAAGAAAAACAAAAATGATAATGATGATTAAAAAGGCTAAAGGAGGGCTTATTAATGAAAAATCAAGATGTATTGGATATACAGGATAAAATAAAGGAGATTATAATTTCGGTAGCAGATTTTAAGATGGATAAGGATATGATTGAAGAGGGTAAAGACGGGATTAAAAAGCTTGGGCTCAATTCACTTAGCTTAATTAGAATGTTGGTGGATATAGAGAACGAATTTGATGTGGAAATTGATATGCAGGAGATGGGCAATGAATCCATATTCTCAATAGAAGATCTCGCAAAGTACATAGTAAAATTGAATAATTAAAGAATTTGTTTTCTCACAATAACATTGATGTTTACAAAATAGCAAGTGAATTTGTTTTGAAGATTAACTGGAGGTTTTATGCAAAAGATTGGATTGATTGGTTATGGAAGTATGGGCAGTATGCTCATTGATGCCTTTTTATCCTCACAAATTCTAAAGCAGGAAGAAATTATTATATCTACGCGGACACAGACAAAATTAGAACTATTAAAGCAGCGTTTCCCCAAAATTCAAACAGTAAAAGACAACAGATTATTGGCGAAAGAGTGTAAAATCTTATTTGTATGTGTCGAACCGATGGAAGTAAAGAGAATTTTGGATGAAATCAGAAAAGAAGTTTCGAGAGAACTCCATCTTGTTTCCATTGCAGCTTGTGTAACTATCGAATATCTGGAAAGTGTCTTTAATGGTAAAGTTACAAAAGTGATACCCAGTGTAACCTCAGAAGTAGGATTCGGGGTGTCCCTAATTTGCCACAACAGTAAGGTGGGATCTGAAGATGCCTTGGTGGTTGAAAGTCTTTTTAATGCTATAGGATCAATTAAAGTTATAAAAGAGAAACATTTTGAGATAGCTGCTGATTTGACCAGTTGTGCACCTGGGCTGATTTCTGCCATATTTCTGGAGTATATCAAGGCTTCACTGCCGTACAGTGATTTTTCACCTAGTGATACTGAAGATATGCTTGTAAGTACGTTCTATGGCACAGCCAAACTGATGCAGGAAAGAAATCTGGGATTTAATGAAATTATTAAACGTGTTGCCACAAGCGGAGGTATTACAGAAAGAGGTGTTGAAGTGCTTCGAAAAGGGCTTCCTTCCTTGTTTGACAGCCTTTTTAAGAATACTCTGGAAAAGCATGGAGAGATAAAAGGGGTTTTAAAAACACAGTTTAATTCAAATCTGAGGACTGATTTATGACGAAACAATTATTATTGGGAGGTTAAGATGAATATTTCAGAGGAAAAATACCTTGTGGAAGATGGAGACGGATTATCTGAAATGCAAAAGGATTCTATCCTTGATGATGCAATTGACCCTTCAAAAGCCCGTGCTATGCTTCCGGTAAAGGAAATAAATAAAATTTTTCTTACAGGAGCAACGGGTTTTTTAGGAACATATTTGCTAAGTGAGCTTTTAAATCAGACCAAAGCGGATATATACTGTCTTGTGAGGGCTTCTGATGAGCAGGAAGGGATACACAGGCTAAAAGAGTGTTTTGAAAAATATCTAACCTGGGATAAAGCATACGATTCTAGAATCATTCCGGTGCTGGGAGATTTGTCCATGCCGCTCCTCGGCCTTTCAGAAGAGCAATTTGATAATTTATCAGCTACAATTCATGCTATCTATCACAGCGGTGCCATGGTTAACTTTCTGTACACATATTCACACCACAGGAGTGCCAATGTACTTGGAACGCATGAGATTCTCAAGCTTGCAGTGCGTTATAGGATTAAGCCTGTACACTATATTTCAACACTATACACATTTTTTTATAATACATATAAAGAAAAAACGTTGATCAGAGAACAGGAGATATTCACTCGTAATGAAAACTATGGGCCTGGATATGCCCAGAGTAAACTGGTTGCAGAACGGTTGATGGTGGCTGCACGGGAACGAGGATTGCCTGTAAGCATATATCGACCGGGTAGAATAACAGGCGATGTTAATACAGGAGCCTGTCAGCCTGAAGATCTGTTATGGAGAAGCATGAAGGCTTGTATTGAAATTCAAGCAGTTCCGGATATAGAGATGCTCATTGATATGGCACCTGTGGATTATGTAAGCAGTGCAATTGTGAAAATATCACAAAAAGAAGATGCATTAGGAAAGAATTATCACCTGGGTAACCCGGAATTTATGACTGCAGCTGAATTTTACAAGATAGTCTCTACTCTGGGGTTCTCCCTTAAAACCATGAATTTCAACCAATGGAAAACGGCTTTAGTTGCTGCATCTAAAAAATCTGCCCAAAGTGCGTCACTTATTGTTATCCCATTTATCAGGGGTGGACATTTTAACAATTCTCATGTGTTGTATGATCAGACTAATACTTATCAAGCACTAGCAGGCACAGGGATTGAATGCCCTAAAATAAGCAAAGAACTACTCCAAGTCTATTTTGATTACTTTTACACAATTGGATTTGTTAAGAAGCCGGTATGGGATCAGTTGTTACCGGAAATAGTATAAGGAGGGCTTTGGGTATGGAGGTTATAGGAGTTATAGGTGCAGGAGTTATGGGAGCAGGAGTAGCCCAGAACCTTTCTCAATCGGGATGCTGTGTTATTCTTATAGATGTTGGGGAGGAACAGCTTAAAAAGGCAAGAGAAGAGATTGAAAACAGTGTTCGTTTTCAATCTCTTTTTTCAAAAGGGGATCAGTTGGAGACTTCGGAAAGCGTATTATCTAGGATCCAATTTGGAAATGATTATAGTCTTCTAAGGGATGCAAGCTTTGTCATAGAAAATGTAACTGAAAAATGGGATGTAAAAAAAACTGTTTATGAAAAGTTGGAGCATTTCTGCAAAGATGAATCTATTTTCTTAGTGAATACTTCGTGCATATCCATTACCCAAATTGCTTCACTGACCAAGAGGCCGAAAAAGGTAATGGGAGTACATTTTATGAACCCTGTCCCGCTTAAATCAACTGTTGAAGCTATTCGTGGTTACCACACTTCAGAAGACACTATTGAAGCTACTAAAGTTCTATTAAATAGGATGGGGAAGGAATGTATAATTGTAAACGATTTACCAGGTTTTGTATCAAACAGAATATCCCATCTTTTTATGAATGAAGCGGCCTTTGTGGTCCAAGATCAGATAGCTGAACCTGAGGATGTGGATGATATATTCAGGAAGTGCTACGGGCATAAAATGGGACCTCTGGAGACGGCGGATCTAATAGGCCTGGATACGGTTGTAAACTCTCTAGATATTTTGTATGAAAGCTATCAGGATTCAAAATTCCGCTGCTGCCCATTGCTTCGTAAAATGGTTTACGCCGGTCTTCTAGGCAGGAAGTCTGGGAAGGGATTTTACATATATGATTAAATATATTTTTGAAAGGAGAATGTTTAAATGGAAGAAATCAAACTTCAAATAAGAGCTTTTCTTTCCCGATTTTTCAGAAAACGTACTCTGAAGGAGGATGAAGATATATTTTCACTGGGATTTGTCAATTCACTTTTTGCAATGCAGTTGGTTATGTTTTTGGAAAAGGAATTTGAAATAAAAATCGATAACAAGGACCTTGACTTTAACCATTTCAGAACCATCGATTCCATAGCTGCTTTTGTTGAAAATAAACTAAGTATTAACAAATAATTAACTGGTCAATGGAAATGCCCCTAAATCACACTGTAAAGGCTTGAATTCGAGTGTAAATATGTTGAAAAGAGGTGAAAGAATGAAGATTGAGTTAACTGAAGAACAAATAAAAAGACAAGCTGAGTTTAGGAGCTTTGTTGATAATGAAATATCTCCATATGCCGGTCAAAATGATTTAATGGAAACCGTGGCGGATGAAATTATTAATAAAGTAATTGAAAGAGGCTATTTAGGGTCAATGATTTCAAGTACATATGGCGGACAAGGTATGGATATGCTTACAATAGGTATCTTAAATGAAGAAATAGGAAGAGGATGTTCTTCGATTCGAAGCCTGTTAACGGTTCATGGCATGGTAGCAATGGCTATTGAGCGTTGGGGAAGCCGTGAGCAGAAAGAGTATTGGCTTCCGAAAATGGCACGTGGTGAAATAATAGGTGCATTCGGTCTTTCTGAACCTAATGTGGGGAGCGATGCAAAAAGTGTTGAAACCACTGCGGTTCTTGAGGGAGAGCATTATATTTTAAACGGTAGGAAAAAATGGACAACCATGGGTCAAATCGCTAATGTTTTTTTGATTATTGCACTGACTGAAGGCAAACCGACAGCTTTTCTTGTTGATAAGAATAGCCCTGGGTTTTCCACCAAACCTATGAAAGGTTTAATGGGCTCCCGAGCATCAATGATTGCAGAGTTGTTTATGGATAATTGTCTTATTCCTAAGGACAATATTATTGGGAGCATTGGTACTGGATTATCACATATAGCTTTATCAAGCCTTGATTATGGAAGGTATACTATTGCGTGTGGTTGTGTAGGTCTTGCACAAGCATGTCTGGAGGAAAGCATAATGTACTGTAGAAAAAGAAAGCAATTCGGTGCACCTTTGAGGCAAAATCAATTGATACAAAAGATGATTACCGAAATGGTTGTGAATATAAAGGCAGCACGGCTTCTTTGCTGGAGTGCAGGATATATGAAGGAAGCAGGGGACCCTGATTCCATTATGGAAGTATGGAATGCTAAATATTTTGCTTCTATAATGGCCAACAAGGTTGCCAGTGATGCTGTGCAGATTCATGGGGCAAATGGATGCTGCCGGGATTATCCTGTTGAAAGATATTACAGAGATGCCAAAATAAACGAAATTATTGAAGGCACGACACAAATGCATGAGGTTCTAATTGCTACAAACGCTTTTAGAGGTATGTGAGGTGTATTTAATTGGAATTAAAAATGGCTAAAGGTAAAAAAAACAGCAAGAGAATCAAATGTGTAGTTTGGGATCTGGATAATACTATTTGGAATGGTATATTGCTTGAGGATAAAAATGTTACTTTGAGAAATGGTATTACTGATATTATTAAAACATTAGACAGCAGGGGAATCCTTCAATCGATAGCCAGCCGCAATGATTACAACAGTGCTATGGAAAAGCTGAAGGAATTTAAATTGGATGAGTATTTTATCTACCCGCAAATTAACTGGAACAGTAAGTCGACATCGGTGCTTACCATTGCAAATCTTATAAATATTGGAACCGACACATTGGCATTTATAGATGATCAACAGTTTGAGCGTGAGGAAGTCAGTTTTTCAATTCCCGAAGTTCTTTGTATAGATGCAATTGATTTAAGCGGATTAATAGATATGCCGGAAATGATTCCTAGATTTTTAACAGATGATTCTAAAAATAGAAGAATTATGTATATGAGTGACATTAAAAGAAATCTTATTGAAGAAAAATTTGATGGGCCACAGGAAAAGTTTTTAGAATCGCTGGAGATGGAATTAACAATTGCTCCTGTAGAAGAAGGAGATCTGGAACGAGCTGAGGAACTTACCGTAAGAACTCATCAGTTAAACACAACAGGTTACACATATTCTTATGAGGAATTGAAAAGTTTTAGCAGTTCAGACCGATATAAGCTTTTTATAATGGGACTTAATGACAAATATGGCACATACGGAAAAATAGGTCTTATACTGATGGAGTATGATGATGATGTGTGGATTATTAAACTTTTGCTGATGTCATGTCGTGTAATGTCAAGGGGTGTTGGAACTGTTGTGCTCAACTATATAATGAAGATGGCTAAAGATAAAGGCGTAAAATTAAGAGCAGAATTTGTTCCTACAGACAAAAACAGAATGATGTATGTAACATACAAATTTGCAGGTTTTAGGGAAGTAGAGGAGAATGATAGCCTGGTTGTTTTTGAAAACAGCTTGGAAAGAATACAAGGGATACCAAACTATATAAAACTAAAAGTAAACATTTGATTTTAATAAATTATATATCAGTATTTGACTTGAATGAATTTCCAGGATATTGTATAATGTAAAATAATGTATAATACTCGCTTTACTTAAATAATCCACACAGGAGGCAATAAAAATGGAAATATCTAACGGAATATCACTTGTACCTCTGGAAGAAAGTGATATTGAAGAACTGACGCCCATTATGAAAAGAGCTTTTGATGAAGATTCCCGAATTCATCTCGGTAAAGAAAGTGGTGGACCTCCAGGTTATGATAATGGAGAATTTTTACGGGAGTATGGGCTTAATGAAAAATCAACGGCGTTTAAAATTTTACTGGAAGGACAGACAATTGGTGCCATTATTCTATGGATAAACCAGGAAACACAGCATAACTATCTTGGAAACCTTTTTATTGACAGTACAATTCAAAACAAGAATGTTGGCAAACAAGTTTGGGATTATATAGAAAATTATTATTCAAAAACTGTTTGCTGGCATACTGAAACCCCAATATTTTCAATGAGAAACCATCATTTTTATATAAATAAATGCGGTTTCCATGCTGTAAAAATTGAAAATCCGAAAAATATGGAGGAAGGTAGTTTTGTTTTAGAAAAACATATGCAATAAATCTTTAGATTTCAGTGTTCGCGAATTCTTGATCCGAAATTAACATTCAAAAATTCGCGAATGCTGAAAGTATGTTGTTATTTATTGCAGGAATTTTCCTTTGGATAGAGAATAAAGAATTTAATACATCAATTATATTAAAAAGGCTAACCAATTACTAAAAGGTGGTGTTGGTTTTTGAGTAAAAATTATAGCTTTTTACAAAAACTTATTGTAAGTATTTTTTGCCTTAAGGATTACAAGCACTTTTTAGCACCCCCAATTAGCAAATCAATAAAATATATACTTATTCTATCCATGGTTATGAGCTCATTTTCAGTTATTCGTTCAATAAATGATTTAAACATTACATTTAAAGAGATTAATGATAAAATTGATAAAGAAGTACCTGAATTTTCTATAAAGGATGGAAAAATTTATACTGACGTAAAACTTCCTGTAATTGTGGAAATTAAGGATGAGTTAATTATTATAAGTGATAGTGATAAAATTGAAGATTCTATAATGAGTAAATATAATTCTGTTATGATAATAACAGGAAAGGCATTGATTCAAAAAGATTCAAATCAACTGAAACCTCGTGATATATCTAACGATTTCAATAAAACATTTTTAATTAATACTTTCAAAACAGCAAAATATCTGGCTGTTTTTGGAGTACTGGCAAAAACATTAATAAACGTTATTATATATATTTTAATATCGTTAATTATTGCTTTAATAGGAATAGTAATAAATCGTAAAGCAAAAACTTATTTTTCTTATTCAGAATTACTCAATTTAAGCCTTTATGCTATGACACTGCCAATAATTGTTAAAAGCGTGTCGGAAATTTTATACATAAGATCAAACTATTATTTATGTGCTGTATTCTATAATTACATTAATATACTTATATGGTTCCATTTATGCCGTTAAAAATGATGATAGCAATCCTATAGGTTGGTAAAAAAGAGCATGACTCATTATTAAATCAACTTCTTTTTCATATCAATAATTTTTAATCGGTTTAGAATATATAAAATACGCTTTTGAATAACGTTCAGAACTTTCATAACCAATTGTTTCTGAGGCGGATAAAGATTTACATGTCCGGTAACAAAGTACCATTCACGACTCTTCTTCATGGCATTTTCAAAAACATTATAAAAATTCCAGTCAGTCCAATACGGTAAAACCACTTCAGCATAAAGCCTTCTGTTTTCTGGAATAAGCTTCGCATCTTCATCAAACGCAAAAAAATAAATTTTGTGATTTTCATTTTCTAAGTTTTGAAATTCTTGAATGTTTTCAATTATTTTCTTTCCTGTCAGCCCTTCTTGATAAATGGCAGTATGAACAATTGTTTTACGGAATGCGTATATAACTTTTTTTAAATCCTCGGCCTTGCATGGCGAATCAATTTCAATTGTTGCTTCCAAGTCAAAGTAATATCCAGTAAAATCATAGTTAAATTCAGAGTTAATAAACAAACAGACACTCTTAAACTTCCTTTCTATATCCTTCAAGTGTAATATTATTGTTTCGTTATCCAAAATTAATGAGGGCCTTCTATAAATATTTTGTATGGTATGGCCTTTTGATCCCATGCAATAATCACATCCCTCATGATGTGCAGCACACAACCCTCTTGACGTAATAACCATAGGTAAATGGTATCGGCCGCCTTTTGCCGGTACACGCCACCTATATTCGTCAGGTTGTTTCTTTTCTTCTGGTCTTTCCCAATATTTCGGATATAATGGCAGTTTATCGTATTTTGGAGGAATATCTGCAGGAGCAGCAGTCTGTGGAATTAAATCAAAGTACTTAGGTAGCCAATCCATATTATAACGAATTGATTTAAGCTCTTCTTTTGTACAAATATATGTATGTTCATTCTCAAAATCACGCCCAATCATATTAGGAATGGTTTTCGGGTCTTCATCATTTAAGAACATTTTCATTGGAAGTTCTGCATCACCTCTTATAAAATAATCGACGGGACATTTCTGAAAAATTTCTTTGTATTTCAGTTGGCTATATAAACCGCCAAACATTATAACTGAATCTGGATTGTGTTTTTTAATAAATTGTGTAATCAATGTAAATTCATACAATTCAATAAACCAGTTTAGTTCAACTATAAATGATTTATATTGTTTCACAATTGATGTATTCAATTCGAAGCTGTATATTCCTTTAACTTTTTCGATATTTTCGTTGAAAAGCCATGCTAAAGGGGCTGAAAATGAAAATTTACACATCAGATTTGGGATAATTACTAATGTTTGCAAAAAAACCTCCTAAAGAATAACAGTTAAATAAGTACAAGATTAACATAAATAGTATATATCCATTTTAAAGCAAAATCAACAATACGATAATTATTATTAAGTATTAAATTCGTTAGAATAATTAACATACGGGTTTTAAAAGGATTTCCAATAGAAAATAGATTGCTGTATATAACTAGTTTTACAGTTTGATATCTATAGATAAAGTTCAGATAAAGTTCAGATAAAATTTAAAAATTGGTGACTCAAAAAATTTTTTACCTATGTAATTATATATAGAATACTGATTAATTATTAAGTAATCATTTGTAAGATTGCATAACCGCAAGCGATATTGTTCTATGAACATAAGTTTCTGTTTTTTCAAAACAGAAACTTGATATAAACTTTTAACCCAGTTCTACATGTCATCATGGGAATTAACTTGGTCAATAAGGAGGTTGATATCTTATAACCTAAGGAATGTTTGTGTGAGCTTTTGCACAATATTTTTGGTAAATCCATACAAATGCTCATTTGTTTTGGATGTTTGCAACATATTGGGAGGAAAATAAAACATGAAAAGAAAGTTGTCAAAAAAAGCAAAAATAGTTATTTCGTCTATTGGAGTATTTTTACTGGTAATAGGAATAATCGCATATTGGGCAGCAGACAGATACTTAATAGAGCATGTGGAAGTTGATTTAAGTCAGATGGAAGTACCGGCTGCAAGTGAAGATCTTACAGAGCCCTTGGATGAAGCTGATCAGGAATCACCAAGTGAAGCAATTCAAGTAACACCGAGTGGATCAATTCAAGTAACACCGAGTGGAAATATTAAAGTAACCCCAAGTGGGGCAATTAAAGTAACTTCAAGTGGAGCAATTCAAGTAACTCCAAAAGCAAACTTAAAAGCTACTCCAAAAGTAGCTTCAAAAGGACAGAGCTCAGGCAAGAAAGCTAACAATCAGAAAGCTGCCGGCCCTGAAAAATATACTGCGACCGATACGAGCTATAAAAGTAACAGCAAGACTATTGAAATTAAGAAAGTTGTTACAGGTGAAGGGGACGATACATTGACATATTATGTAGCTGATATTAGGCTCACTAACTATACTCAAATGAGATCAGCCTTTGCAAAAAATAAGTTTGGTAGAAATATTATTGAAGGTACGTCCGTTATTGCGAAAGAAAACAATGCAATTCTTGCTATAAACGGTGACTACTATGGATTTAGATCAGATGGTATTGAGATTAGAAACGGTATGCTTCTAAGAAATGAACCTGCAAGGACAGGTCTTGCCTTCTACAAAGATGGAAGCATGAAGATTTATGATGAGAAAAAAACTACAGGTGAAGAGCTTCTTAAAAACGGTGTCTGGAATACAGTCTCTTTTGGACCTGCTTTAGTGGTTGACGGTAAGGTGGGTACGGATATTGCTAATTACGAAGTTGATACAAACTTCGGAAACCATCCCATACAAGGGGTTCACCCTAGAGCCGGTATAGGTATGATAGAGAAAAATCATTTTGTGTTTATAGTAGTAGACGGTAGAAGTAAAGGCTACTCAAAAGGCATGGAACTGGAAGAGTTTGCCAAGGTTTTTCAGGACTTAGGCTGCAAAACTGCATACAACGTAGATGGAGGTTACTCGGCAACAATGTATTTCATGGGGAAACGTGTCAACAAACCAGGCGGTAAAGATAAAGAGCGTGGTACAAGCGATATTATTTATATTAAATAATGAAAAATTTACAATTTTTTTGTGGAGGTGAAGACAATGATTGTTTTAATTCCGGCATATGAACCTACTGAGAAAATGCTAAAGCTTGTTGCACAGCTGAAAGAAAAAACGGATTATAAGATTTTAATAGTAGATGATGGCAGCGGCGACAGCTTCAGTCAGCTTTTTAATAAAGCTGAAGAAGACGGATGCATAGTATTACATCATCCTGTTAACAAAGGGAAGGGAGCAGCTCTTAAAACAGGCTTTAGTTATATACACTCGAATTGTGAGCCTGATAAGGTTGTATGTGCCGATTCGGATGGACAACATCATGTGAATGATATTATTAAGCTGGCTGATGCCATTGATAGCAATAAACCGGAAATGGTTTTAGGTGTCAGACAATTTGAAGGAGATGTGCCTTTTAAGAGCCGTTTTGGAAACAGCATATCAGCTTTCACTTTTAAAATGGCTACCGGCATAGTGCTGAATGATACGCAGACAGGTCTCAGGGGTTATCCTTATGAATTATTGCCATGGCTGTGTTCTGTTCAGGGAGAAAGGTTTGAATATGAGCAGAACTTATTGCTAAAATCAAAAAAATCAGGCATATCTATAAAGCAGTTACCCATTGCTACAATATATGATAATAATAATAAGGGAACGCATTTTAGACCAATCAATGACTCTATAAGTGTTCTTTTACCTATTTTAAAGTTTTGCAGCTCTTCTATTTTATCGTTCTGCATTGACTTTGTGCTGTTATTAGCATTTAATAAGCTATTGGGGGGATTGTTTTTTTGCATAGTATTTGCAAGGGTGATAAGTTCAACATTTAACTATATTGTTAATAAAGTTTTTGTATTTGATGCAAAAGATACATCAACAAAACAGTCTGCTCCAAAGTATTTTGGTTTGGCACTTGCTATCTTGTCATTGAATTATTGCATGATGAAGTTATTTATAGAAGTAATTCATATGCATATTATACCTGCAAAGATATTGACCGAAATTACCCTGTTTACAATAAGTTATACAGTACAGAAGCTTTTTATATTCAAAAAAGATAATGATATAAAATTGACTCCATCATAATCTGGATTATAGGAGTTATTAGAAAGAAACTAAAGGAATGGGAGGATTATTTAATGAGGGGAAGCTTAAAAATTTCTAAAGGAAGAGTAAAAAAAGTAGTGCCGGCTTTGCTTATAATCTTTACTATACTGATTGCTATATTCCAGCAGGTTAATGCAGAAGATGTTTATACCGTATCAGGGTATGTTAAACCTGCTCTTGCAAACCAAATAGGTTCGGCGTCTACCAGGCTTTCTGGTTTTACCATTGTTACTGACGGATACGAAGCTCCAGGTCAGACCGATTCAAAAGGATACTTTGAAATAAAGGATGTTTTAAGTAGTTCTAAGGTCTCGTTTATTATATCCAAACCAGGGTATTTGACAAGGGAGATAACCAATATACCGGTTACCAATAATATTGTCTTGTCAGAGGGAAATTTACAAATTAATATTTGGCCTGGGGACTTTAATGGAGACCTTATCATCAATATGTCGGATATAGTTCAAATTTCAAAAGTTTTTAATACTGCGGCTTTAGAATCAACTTATAACCAGATATATGATGTAAACAACGATAATGCCATAAATATGCTGGACGTAGTAGGAGTGGCTAAGAACTTTAACAAGAAAAGCTCAGACTATCCTTCTGATATAACTTATAAAGTTGTGCAGGGTTCGACACCAACAAAAGCTCCAACATCAACACCAACAAAGGCACCAACACCGACGCCTACAAATACGCCAACGAGTACACCGACAAATACACCGACAAATACGCCCACAAATACACCAACGCCAACAAATACACCGATGCCTACACCGACAAATACTCCTGCAGAAGTACTAGATGATATGAATTATGTTGGTAATGGTAAAAGTGTACATATTAAAAAATATGAACAAGGTACAGGGGAAGACAAGATTACATATTACGTTGCAGATATAAAAGTAAATAAAGGGTCTGATATACTTTCGGCATTTGCAAAAAACACATTTGGGAAAAATATTACCGATACAACATCAAACATGGCAGAACAAAATAATGCGCTTTTTGCTGTTAACGGTTCGTACTATGGATTCAGGGATGATGGTATTGAGATTAGAAACGGGGAAATGTACAGAAATGTTCCATTTAGAACAGGTTTAGTCATTTACAATAATGGCAAGATGGAATCCTATACTGAGTCCAGTGATTCGGTAACTAAACTATTGGAAAATGGAGCATACCAAGCCATTTCATTTGGTCCAGCACTTGTGAAGTCAGGAGTACTGCAATCTCCTTTTGTAAATGTAGTAATTGATATTAACAGTCCAAGTTCAGCTGCAAGAAGACCAATTGAGGGTGCAAATCCGCGTACCGGAATTGGAATGATAGAACCAAATCACTTTGTTTTTATAGTAGTAGATGGAAGAGATCCCGGTTATAGCAGAGGTGCTACATTGGATGAATTTGCTAAAATGTTTTATGACTTAGGTTGTAAAGAAGCATTCAATCTTGATGGCGGTGGCTCCTCAAATATGTACTTTAATGGAAAGGTAGTAAATCAGCCGTCTCTTGGTGGAGAACGCAAAATTAGTGATATATTATATATCACTAAATAATTGTGAAAGGTCGGAGTTAAAGATTTGGTAACCATAGAAAGGAGGCGGGAATTTAGTGGAAATAATAACACAGTTAATCGATTTTGCACTGCACATTGATAAGCATCTTGCAGAGATTTTTCTGAATTATGGTGCTTGGGCTTATATGATTCTATTTTTGATTATATTTTGTGAGACTGGATTGGTAGTTACACCGTTTTTGCCGGGGGATTCATTTCTTTTTGCATTAGGTGCACTTTACAGCAGTGTGAATATAAAGCTTGCATTTATACTTTTAGTAACTGCTGCTATATTGGGAAATACAACAAACTACTTTATCGGAAGATTTATTGGGGACAAGATTATTGGATTTAAAAAAATCCGTCTTGTTAAAAAGGAACACATTGATAGGACTCACACTTTCTTCGATAAACATGGAGGCAAGGCAATCATATTATCAAGGTTCTTCCCGATCATTCGTACATTTGCACCTTTTGTAGCAGGTATAGGGAAAATGAATTTTGCCAGTTTTACCATGTATAATGCCATTGGTGGTATTTCCTGGATTATATCTTTCATGCTGTTGGGTTATTTCTTTGGCAATATTCCAGCAGTTAAGGAAAACTTTACCTTTGTAATTGTTGGTATTGTGGTTGTAACAACTTTACCAGCTTTTATAACATTTATTAAAAGTCGTAAATCCAAAGCACAAACAGAGGTATAATCTTACAGCATCGGCTGCATACCATTGCTTTAACTATCGATAGTGAATATTTAATAAGTGATATTGTATATCACAAAAAAATGTATATTAATAAAACTTGATCTGATTTCTATGTGGGAAAGTTTAGTAAACTATATATAAATTTTAAAGGAGTGTATTCAATTATGAAAAGGTTATTAAGCGGTTTAGTAATTGGGGGAATATTGTCAACTTGCATTTTTGCCAATGCGGGTCCAACAAATTGGACAGCAACAAAAGCATTATTTAAAGTAATGGTTCGGGGACAGGAATATGTTTCTGAGACTCCTCCGATAGTTATTGAAAGTAGAACATATTTGCCTTTAAGGGCTATGGGAAATGTATTAGGTGTTTCGGTTGAGTGGAATGACAAATTAAAGCAGGCTGAAGTTGGAATGGCTATAGATTTAAATGATACAGCCAAGACTGAGACAGCATTATCCGATTCTGAAAAAGCAAAATGGAAAAATAAAAGCTGGAAGGCATTAAAGGCAGAATTTAAAGTAATAGTGCGTGGTGATGAACTTGATTCCGAATACCCGCCAGTAGTAGTTGAAGGAAGAACATTTTTACCTTTGAGAGTATTAGGTGATGCTTTAGGTGTAAAGGTAGATTGGAATGATAAACTCAAACAGGCTGAAGTTGATATGGGAGTAACTACAACTCCAGAAGTTACACCTATTCCAGGAGCAATGATAACAACAACTCCAGCAGCAACAGTAACACCTGCTGCAACACCCGCAACAGTAACACCGGCAGCAACACCGACCCCGGCAGCAACGGCTACGGCAACACCGGCAACTTCTTATTCAACTTCATCATATGTAGCTCCGGCAGCAACACCTACGCCAACTAAGGCTCCAACGCCAACACCAGATCCATACGATGATTGGTATAACTATGGCTCAACACCAGCACCAACAACACCAGCACCAACAACGCCAGCACCGACAACGCCAGCACCGACAACGCCAGCACCGACAACACCAGCACCAACTAAGGCCCCAACGGCAGTGCCAGATCCATACGATGATTGGGATAATTATTAAAATGCTGTTTTAAACCATTATGAATAAGGTATGTTCGATTTTAATGAATAGTTGTAGATAGCATTACATAATCGAGAATCAATTAATATAATTACTAATACAAACATTGGAAATACCACAAAAACTGGGATAGCCTGGAAGGGTTTTGTTCCAGTTTTTATGGTATCCACGTTCCATACAAATATAATTATTTGAAAATTGATAAGTAAAGAGGTATGGAGACTATATTATTAGGAGGTTTTACAATGAAAGGTAAAAAGGCTATTGTGCTATTGGCCGTGAGTTTTATTCTAACCACTTTCTTTTCGTTATCAGCATTTGCGTCCTCTGATACACCAGTGACTGTTTACGGAGATTTTGACAATGATGGCAATTTTGACTCGGATGACTATGCATTATTCAGGCAGTTCATGCTTAATATGATAGATAAAGAGATTGTTCCAGCTACTTGCGATGTTGATGGCAACGGATTATATAATTCAGATGATTATGCTTACATGCGTCAGCATCTTTTGGGGATGATAAAAATATTTCCAGTGCAGTCTACATTAGTTCCATCACCTACAGTTACCCCTTATGTTACCCCGATTATAACACCAACATTAACACCTGTTCCGACTCCAACTTCTACTCCGGTTCCAACCGTTCAACCTGAAGGATTATACATAAGTTATAGCAAAGAACCTTTAAATATGCTTAAAGTAACTCTTAACATAAAGAACATTGCTAATTTTTCCGGATATCAGGCAAATCTTGTATACGATCCTCAAGTTCTTAGACCTGTTTACTCCGACGGATCAGAATATGATTCTCAATCTCCGGTTGAGATAGGTAGCCTATTAACCAAAAGATATATACCAACAGATTTTGCAAAACACGACCTGCAAAATGGTGTTCTAAACTTTGGAAGAACTTATTTGGCAGTTGATTCGTATAAAAACTCAGGCGTAGCTGAATCATCAGGTTCCATAGCTGTTATATATTTTAAAATACTTAAATACGAAACTACAAAGATACGTTTGGAAAACTGTGATACTATGCCTGGAGCATTAAAAGGTACAATAATAACTGATTGGGATGGAAATATGATATTAGATTATAATGTTGGCGAAACATCTACAATACCAGCTTATGTGTTAACAAGTACGCCAACTCCTACTATTGCTATTCCAAGTCCAACTTTAGAACCTGATGGGGATGATCGGTATTATTACTATTACTGGTAATAAAGGATAATCCAAAACTTGGACAACTATATAGAAGTATTGGTGTAATTGCATGTAATAGACTAAAAGCTGGAATGGCCTAAAATAAGGACTTATTCCAGCTTTTAGTTTGATTTTTACAATTATGATATGAATTGTATGAAGTTGTGGATTATACAAAATTCTTTTAAAAAGATTGCTAATAAGGTATGATTAATTTAGAGTTGAATTATTGTTAAATATTAACTTATGCATTTATGCTAAGGTTAATACAGGCTAAATGTGGGATTATAAGGAGGTATTCGTATGAAAAAAGTTATTGTTAGTCTACTCATAGGGTGTATTATATCATTTAGTATTGCTTATGCTGAAGATATAATAAAAGTTCAGAAAGCGGCCTTAACTATCCTTGTAGATGGAAATCAATTTAAAACCAATAAACCTATCCTAACTGTTGGAGATACGGCTTATGTTCCTTTGAGAGATTTCTCAGATTGTTTTAAAGCTAATGTAACTTGGAATTCTGAGGGTAAAAGGATTGAGGTAACTAATGCACCGTATTTTGACGAAAATTCAGTATTAACAAACAAATTTAAAATTCAAATGAATGGTACTCAAGGTGGATATAGATTAGAAGAAAATAAATATTTGGTACATTTTGGTTTTAACTTTGCAAATATCAGCTCGACACCAATTAATATTGATCTTTCAAAGGATTTTAAATTAAGAGATAGCCAAGATAAAATAGTAAATACCATTACTAATGAAATTCAAACTGTTGAACCTGGCCAATCAAAGTCAATTAAACTGCAATTTGAAGTTAAAGGCGAAGATTTAAAAGAATACCTAAATTTCATTTATAAGCCTTCAAAAAGGGAATATTCCATTCCAATATTTCTTGGGAAGGATAATTTCAATTAAGTTTTGAAGGGGAGAGTATAAATTGAGGAAGTTTTTATGCATTTTATTATCCACAGTATTTGTTATTTCATCAGCAATTTTTCCGGCAGGATATGCAAAAGCTTTATCTAGAACTAGCAAAGATAGCATTCTACATATAAATGAAATTATGGCATCAAGCACTTCTACCTTAAGGGATGGAGATTTGCTTGATGATGATGACGGAATCAAAGGCGGAACTTATTCCGATTGGATAGAAATTTATAATACAAGCACTAAGGCAATTGATTTGTCAGGGTATAGAATATCTGACAGTGATGCTACATGGACATTTCCGAAAGGAATAGTACCGGCAAATGGATGTTTGCTTATCTGGGCTTCCGGCAAGGATAAAGTTACCGCAGATGGCCAATTACATACTAATTTTAAGCTTGGGGCATCAGGTGAGACCATAACTCTGGTAAATTCTGATGGATTGATTTGTGATTCGGTTAAATATGGAGGTTTGTCCAACAATGAGTCATATGGTGCAAAAATTGATGGATGTTCTTCCTATGTTATATTTTCGAAAGCTACTCCGGGAAAATCAAATAGTGAAGGGGTTTTACTCATTAAGCCACCTGTTTTTTCTAAAAAAGGAGGACTTTATACAGATGCTTTTGATCTAATTTTAAGTACAAGTGATTATGTAGATGATACAAAAGATGCTCTCAGCACGTGCGAGGCAGTATATTATACCTTAGATGGATCAGATCCTGCACCTGGAGATGTAGGAACAATAAAGTACACAGAAAGTATACCCATAAAGAGCAGAGCAGGGGAACCTGATGTGCTCTCACTTATTTCAACATCAAGTAAATGGAAAGCACCAAATGGTGAAGTGTTTAAGGGGTGGACAATAAAGGCTGCTGCTTACAGTGATAAAGGAGTAAAAAGTAAAATTATTACTAATTCATATTTTGTAGATTCGGATATTTTTAAACGATACAATCTTCCTGTTATATCTATTGTGACTGACAAATCCAATTTTTTTGACAGCTCAAAGGGAATATATTTTACTAAAAGTTCACAAGCCACAGAAACATCAGACAGTTCTCCGGTACCTATCCATGTAGAGGCCTATGACAAGGATGGAAGCTTATGGTTTTCCCAGAATGCAGGTGCAAAGCTGCATGGTCAATCTTCAAGCAGAAATTCACAAAAGACATTGAGGATATATGCAAGTGATGATTATGGTGACAAGGATACCTTTAAGTATAATATTTTCCCAGGACTAAAAGATGCAAATGGAAAAGAGATAGATAAATTTAAGCGTTTATTGCTGAGAAATTCAGGAAATGACTGGAGCAGCACAATGTTCAGAGACGGATTGATGCAAAGTCTTGTTTCCCATCTTAATGTAAGCACACAAGCTTATAGGCCGTCAGTAATGTTCTTAAATGGTGAATTCTGGGGGATACACAATATTCGTGAGCGTTTCGACAAATACTATTTTGCATCTCATTATAATCTTGATAAAAACAAATTAGCTATCCTTTCATGGAAATTAAGTTCTAAAGAGACAATCGAAATTGATGAAGGTACAACGGAAGATAAAGAGGCTTATTTTAATGATATTATAGAATATTTAAAGGTAAATTCCATAAAAGATAAAAGCGTTTATGAAAACATAAAGACAAAGATAGATGTAGATAACTTTATCGACTACCAATTATCACAGATATATTTTGCTAATTCAGACTGGCCGGGAAATAACGTAGTTGTATGGAAATACAAGACAAATGATGGAAAGTATCATCCCGAAGCACCGACAGGACAGGATGGAAGATGGAGATGGGTTCTAAAGGATACTGAGTTTGGTTTCGGATTGATAAGAGATTCATCCCACGATACATTAAGCTATGCCGCAGAGCCAACTGTTACTTCAACTGCTACTCCAAGTGCTACTCCAACTATAAATGCTACCCAAACAGCTGCTCCAACTGTAATACCTCAAGGAGGGGTGGAAAAGGGTGTTAGAAGTGGAAGAAACTTTGAGTGGGCAGTATTCTTATTCAAAACATTGCTTCAGAATTCGGAGTTCAGAATTGAGTTTATTAACCGTTTTGCTGACAACATTAATACATCCTTTGATACCGTAAGGGTAAATCAGAGGATTGGTGAAATGAAAGCTGAAATAGAAAAATCTATACCTGAACACATCGACCGCTGGCAGGGGATTACTGATTGGAATTCAAATGTAGAGCAGATGAAAACATTTGCTAAAGACAGGCCTGATAAAATGAGAAAATTTATAGTAGATAAGTTTACTGGTAATGGTGTGACAGGGACATCAAAAATCAGCTTGAATTCTGATAGCAGCAAGGGACATATTAAGATAAACTCTATTGACATAACAACATCAACACCAGGTATTACCAATCCGGATTCGTGGACTGGAACGTACTTCAAAGGTGTTCCAATAACTTTAAAGGCTGTCCCGGAAAATGGATATGAATTTAGCCATTGGGATGGAGAAGGCATCGCTGATATTGATAAAACTTCAGATATAATAACTTTTGACCCAGCAAAAGATATGAATATCACTGCTGTTTTTGTTAGCAGTCTTAATGATATAGGGGGTCATTGGGCGGAAAACTATATTAAGGACCTAATGAAAAAGGAGATACTCAAAGGTTATCCTGATTCAACATTCAAGCCTGAAAATAAAATTGATAGAGCTTCGGCAGCAGCAATAATAGTAAAGATATTAGGACTTGAAGCAGGGGAATACGATAAGAAATTTGCCGATAATATTCCAGAATGGGCCAGGGAACCTATAATGGCGGCATGCAAAGCTGGAATATTTAATGGTTATGACGATAATACATTCAGAGCTGAAAAAAACTTAACCAGGCAGGAATTAGTTGTTATACTTGTAAGAGCTTTAGGATATAAGGATCTGCAAGTTAAAGGGACGCTATTTAAAGACAATGACAAGATAGGAAAATGGTCAGTAGCTTATGTGGCAAAAGCTTTTGAACTTGAACTTATAAAAGGGTATGAGGATAAAAGCTTTAGACCGGATAATATGATTACAAGAGCCGAGTTTGCTGCTATAATTGCAAAGGTTATATGTCAAATTAAAGAAGTTGAGAAGGAGTAGCTATGGATTATAAAACAGAACAATCACGTAGCAATTACAATAGAAAAGCACGTGAATATGAAAATACTTTCGATGGAAAGTTTACGGCACCATTTAAGCAGTATATATATGACCATATTAATGTAAAGGATAATGATAATGTACTAGACGTAGCTTGCGGAAACGGTAGACTGCTGAACATGATCTCGAAAAAGGGCAGAATTCATGGGTTTGGAATTGATGTCTCCGAGGAAATGATCAAGACTGCTCAGAAAGATAATAATGATATTGTTTTCAAGGTTTGTGAAGCAAATAAAACGCCATTTGATGATAAAATTTTTGATATTATCACCGTATGTTGTGCATTTCATCATTTTGTTGATCCTGAAGCCTTTATGAAGGAAGCATATCGTATATTAAAGCACGGAGGAAGACTTATAATAGCGGATCCTACCGCTCCAGTAATTATTCGTCAGATTGAGAATGTTTTTATTCCGCTATTCAAGATGGGGGATGTGAGAATTTACAATAAAAAGGAAATGATTCGATTTTTCAAAAATGCACAATTTAAAGAAATAAAATATTATCAAGAAGGTGCAAGAATGGTGGTTGAGGGGGTACGAGGCTAGTTATAGACATCGTATAATAAACTAACCATCGCAGATGATGATTAAAACATTACAACGTATATTGAAAAGACATGATTGACCAAGTTGTTTTCTATGTCTTTTTTTTATATAATTAGGCAGGAAAAATTTCATCATATCTTTCAAAATAGATATATTTTAAATTTATAAAAATTTGAAAATCTTTATAAAATCTTTAAAAAGTAATTATAAGATCTTATTGAAAGGAGTGAAGGAAAAGTAACATAAGGGAGAGGCTGGGTATATATGGCTAAGATACTTGTTGTCGATGATGAAGAAAGAATCCTGAAATTAATTAGGAATATTCTACTTCAGGATGGACATACGGTCACATCATGTTTGAGCTTTGATGAGGTGGATGAGGATAGCCTGCAGTGGTTTAATATGATACTATTGGATGTTATGATGCCGGGGACAGATGGCTTTGAGGCTTGCAGGCGGATTCGTAATAAGGTGGACTGTCCAATACTGTTTATCACTGCGAAGACGGAAGAAGAAGACATAGTATATGGATTTGGATTGGGTGCAGATGATTATATTAAAAAACCGTTTGGTATGGAAGAGTTGAAAGCAAGGGTAAATGCTCATTTAAGAAGAGAAAGCCGTGAACACCATGTAGTACTGCCAATGGGGGATATTCAGTTTGATCTTCACGGCATGAAACTTATGGTCGGAAACCAGAGTGTAAATCTTACAAAAGGTGAATACCAAATATGTGAGTTTCTTGCAAGACACAAAAGGCAGGTATTTTCGAGAGAACAGATTTATGAAGCTGTATTTGGATATGATGGAGAAAGTAATGACAATACAATTGCAACCCATATCAAAAATATCAGAAGCAAACTGGATAATGTCGGAGTATCACCTATACAGACGGTTTGGGGGATTGGGTACAAATGGGAAATTTGAAAAACAGAAAAAAATATAAGGCAACGCTTCTATCCATTGTAATGAGGGCAGTATATGGTATCGGATTTGGAATTATCGCATTAACAACATGTGTGCTCATATTCTTATACTTCACGGCTAAAAAAGGGATTTTTTCTGCAAAAGTGTATCCGAATATTGAATTGGCAATTGTTATCATATATCTTTGCATTGTTGTTTGCTTCATAATTTTTATTCCGTTAATGACAGTGAAAAGAATAAGAAAAAGAGGTCAGTCCATTTTAAATGTAACAGAAAAAATCAAGGAGCAGGATTTAGATTTTAATATTTGCCTCAGTGGAGTAAAAGAGATCGATCAGATATTGGAAAGTATGGATGATATGAGAATTGCTTTGAAAAAAGCACTGGAAACGCAATGGCGTCTTGAACAAAACCGCAAAGACCAGATTTCAGCTCTGGCACATGATTTTAAGACACCAATTACTGTATTGAAAGGCAACATAGATTTACTGCAGAGTAGTAAATTAGACGATGCTTGTAAAGACTATGTTGAAGATGCCAAGATCAGCCTTAAGCAGATTGAAACATATTTGTCTCAGCTTCTGGAGATGACGCGAGCAGAAAGGGGCTACGTTTTGGATAAGCAGATAATTGATCTTGGTGAAATACTTGATAATGTGGTTTCAGTCATTACACGAATTGCGGATGAAAAAGAAATATCAATTATTTCTGAAAAGGAAAAAGAGAATATTTGTTTATCAGCAGACAGAACTCTGCTTGAACGTGTATTTAATAATCTGATATCGAATTCGTTGGATTTTACATCGCAAAAAGGAGTTATTAAAATAATTCTTACTACAGAAGAAAGCAACGCAGTTATTTCTGTTACAGATTCCGGTTGTGGTTTCAGTCCAAATGCCATAAAGCATGGTATGGAACAATTCTACATGGATGATACCAGCAGAGGCAGAAAGAATCATTATGGGTTAGGGCTTTACATTGTAGATTCAATTATAAAACAACATGACGGAACAATTCACCTGGCAAATGATGAAATTACTGGAGGAGCTAAGGTAACCATACATATTCCTCTTATGAAAGAATAAAAAAAATAAAATAATTACTTTTCCGAAAACACAATGAGAGAAAAAATTAAAAAAATAGCATGGGTATTAAAGAAGATATTTATCATATTCCTTGGACTAATAATTATATTTTTACTTGGAACTACAATTTGGAATAAGGTCGTTTGCATGAAAGAGGATAAAGCATTAAGACAAGTTGGTACAAATGTGAATGTAAATGGCAAGGACATAAGAGTTTCAGTTACCGGTAAAGGTAAAAAAACCATTGTATTATTAAGCGGTATGGGAACAACCAGTCCAATTATAGATTTTAAGCCGCTGGCTGACAAATTAAGTGATCATTATCAGGTTGTTACTTTAGATTATGCGGGATATGGATTAAGTGACGATTCAAGTGATAGACGGACGAGTCAGGCTGTTGTTGAGGAAATAAGAGGTACACTAAGAAAATTGGAAATTAAACCACCGTATATATTGATGCCTCATTCAGTTTCAGGAATATACAGCCTTCAATATATGAACACATATCCTAAAGAGATAGAAGCTATGATCGGCATTGATTGTGCTGTACCAAATCAAGCTAAATATGAAGGCGATTTCTATGTGTCAGATGGGTTGTATTATTTGGCTAGATTTATGGATGCAACAGGTCTCAAAAGACTTTCTTGTCTTTCTGGAGATGCATATCTTAAGGATATGGAAGCAAGCGGAAGTTATTCGGAAGAAGATATGAGAAATGTCTCTGCTTTGTACAATAGAAAATCCGTTTCAAAAGCACAGCTTAGTGAAAGCAGGCTTTTTCAAGAAAATTGTAAAATGCTTTATGATAAGAAATATCCTGATAATATTCCCGTACTATTTATATTAAGCCGTGATTCTTGTAAGGTGTTTAGTAAAGAACTTGCTCAAAAAGGTTTTAACGCAACATGGGAGGGGTTACACAAAGAAGTAATCTCAAATCCTGAAATTCAAAAAATAGTATATTTAGAAGGAGCACATTATTTACATTGGAAACAGTCAAAAGCAATTGCTGAAAAGGCAGATGATTTTATCCAAGGTAAATAATGGAACAATGATATAAATGTATTAAAAGGCCCTCCAATAAGTTGCGGATTAGTTCATTATAGAAAGTGAATATAACAATAAAAGTATAATTGTATACGATAATAATTTATTGCAAAACGATAAATTATGTGCTAAAATGAAATAAATAAAAAAAGCGAGGTGCTTTTTATGAAACATGGAACAACACTCTTTTTGAAACTAGCTGTTATTCTTATTGGAATGCCTGTTCTTGGCCTATGCATATTCTGGCTGCCTTCGGGTGCAGATTATCTGCACTATCCTATTTTAACAGGAGTGTATGCATCAGCAATTACATTTTTCTTTGCTCTTTACCAGGCTTTTAAACTTTTGGGTTATATAGACAAGAGTAAAGCTTTTTCGGAATTATCCGTAAATGCTTTAAAGAATATAAAATACTGTGCAATCATAATAAGTATTTTATATTCTGTAATCGCACCACTCGTATTTCCTATAGCTGATGCAGATGACGCTCCTGGTCTTGTAGCCATTCCATTACTCATTATTTTTGCTTCATCTGTCATTGCAGTCTTTGCTGCTGTACTTCAAAAGCTTTTAAAAGAAGCCATAGACATAAAATCAGAAAATGATTTAACGATATGAGGTGAGGAATATGGCGATTATAATTAATATTGATGTAATGCTGGCTAAAAGGAAAATGAGTGTAACAGAGCTTACAGAAAAGGTTGGAATAACTATGGCGAATCTTTCTATACTCAAAAATGGGAAGGCAAAGGCTATTAGGTTTTCAACTCTAGAGGCAATATGTAAAGCCTTGGACTGTCAGCCAGGAGATATTATTGAATACAAGAGTGATGAAGCGTGAGGCTAATAAACATGAAGTTTTTTAGACCTGTAGGAATAAGACATTTTAAACTAATAAAAGGGTGTGGAATAACTAAGTTTCCGCCAAGACTTCCAGAACAGTCGATTTTCTAATGTCTAAGAAATTATGGTGTATGCCTTATCAAGTAAATATTTAAGTACATTGTTATATATTAAGAATTATAGTATAATAATAGCAGAATAATTAATTCTGGGACGTATAATGTTTTAAATGTTGAGAAGGAAGTACTGGAATTAATTATAAAATATTAAAGACGTTAGAATTATGGCACCAAGCAATGAAGGATTTGGGTTTGATTTTTTTAAAATAGAGCACTGTTAAGCTCATTAAAATCCTCAGATACTTTATTGAATCTTTTTGCAGCAATCATTATATCTTTTATATTTATTACCCCATCAGCATTAAAATCGGCATCAATTCTGTATAAACTGCTATCTTTTACTGAATTATAAGCTTTTGCAATCTCTGCTATATCAGCCATGTTTATTGAATCATTTTGGTCAATATCCCCGGCTATGATAAAAAGAGGATTGGTTTTGGAAAACAACTCTTTGTCTTCATTGATAGTAACATTGCTTATTGTTTTTTTGAGATATCCAGGCTTACTAACGATTATTGTGGTTGCCTCATTGTCAACAGGAATGTTCGCTATCTCAAAATATCCATTGGCATCTGTTTTTGCATTTAAATTTTTTCCAACAAGTCCAATATTAAACCCTGATTTGACTTCTCCTGCTGATTCTGCCGAATTGCTAAATTCAACATTCACATAGCCTGATATTTTACAGGTTTTAGCAGGTGTAGTTGTGGGAGAATAAGTATTTTCTTTCATAATTGAATACTTATCGTAAACAAAAGGTTCTGTTGTTATTTCATCTTTCACAAGGTCATAATGGAACATTTCAGTAGTAAAACTCAGTTTGTTTTTTGAAACATTTACATGGGTATAGGTTTGATACTCATGTTTATCAGTAATTCCCATTGAATTCTTTTCAAGAAAAGTGTAATTTTCTGCAAGGGGATCATCGGGATATACAGTATATTCGCAGGGAGGATACCACTTTAGTCCTCCGCTAGTACAATTGCCCATAAATAATACAGGTTTATACTCAATGCCCAGCTCGTTTGTACTCTTCGGTTGTACAGCAGTTTCATCAGTTAGCATTAAAGGCTTGACATTGTTTCCTTTCAAATCTACAAATCCTCTGGTATAAACATGATCATGACCGCCAAGAACAGCATCTATTCCCAATCTAGCCAACGCGGGGGCCAAATATAGCCGTAAGAATCTTGTATCGTTTTCATAGACGTGATAACTCCCTGAGTATATTGGTTTATGCATCAAAACAATTTTCCAAGGCTTCTGAGATTCCTTAACATCATTTTCAAGCCAAGCTATCTCTTTTTGAAATTCACTCATAGCCTGATAACAGTAATTGCTGTTTAAAACAATAAAGTGAACAGGCCCTGCATCAAATGAATAAACCGTATCAAGTCCATAAGAGGAAGGGAATGAAAAATGGTCTGCCAGACCAACCCAATCATGATTACCTTGAGTTCCCACAGTTATTTTGTTTGCGAAAAGCTTTTGCCCTCCATTTGGATAAAGCCCACCACCATTAAATAAAGCTTCCCACTCGCTTTCATTATTATCACCATCTGTAAAATCACCTGCTATATATGTAAAATTTGAATTGGGATACTTGTTATATATTTTTTCAAATGTTGCAGATGCTGCCTTTGAGTCGTTTCCATAAACTTGAGGATCTGCAATATAAACGAAATTTATATCAGTGTCTTTTGAACTGTCAATTGTAGTCTTAAAGCTGCCTTCAGACCAAATGTTTGCAATCTCATTGCCAACACGGTATAGATATTCGGTATCAGGCTTAAGGATGTTTGCAGAAGCTTTTATCACAAGTTTTCCCGGCATATTAAAGCCTTTTCTTGCTATAGCAGAGAATTTCAACGCCTTTAATGGATCAAATTTTGTAGATAGTGTCTTCTCCATGACCTGAAGAACATTTCCTTCTACAAGATTCATGTCTTTTACCGTCCAGGTAAAATTTAAAACTTTTGACGGATCATGTGTTGCACTGATTGTTATTTGTTCTGGTATACAGGTTGTATAGTCAATAGAGTTGGAAACCAAAACATGTCCCATAACAAGAGTAAGAATTAATAGAATTGATATTAATTTTCTGAAAACTGATTTCATGATGTCCGTCCCCCTAAAAAATTAATCTCCGCCTGTTGATTTTTAAACATATCATGTGCAATTTCTAATCTGGAAATTACACATTCAGTATATCACATTTTTTGGTATAGTATAGTTTTTTAGCTTATATTAGTAAATTATATGTAAACCATGATAAAATAGATATATTGAAATTTGATGTGATAATTGAGATAGTTAATATTTGTACATTTGATATAGAAAAAGGAATCATTATTAGAATTTACAGGTGAGATGATATGAAAGTAGCTTATACTTCTGATATACATGCTGATATTACTTTAAATAATTCTCGACTCATACCATTTTTGGTTAAACGGATTGAGGATATAAATCCTGATGTTTTTGTAATTGCAGGGGATATTTCTAATTCACTTGAAAGCTTGGATAACACTTTAAAACTCTTTAGTGAATTAAGTTGCCTTAAAGTTATGGTTCCAGGTAACCACGATGTGTGGGTAGAATCCAATAACTCCGTAAGAAAGGGAAGGGATAGCTTTTATAAATACAGGCAGGCAATTCCGCAAGTCTGTCAGCAGAATGGATTTTCATATCCAATAACTGAGCCCATCATTATTGGTAGCACTGCAATTATCGGAAACATTGGCTGGTATGACTACTCCCTGGCTGATATCAGGCTGGAAAGCTTATATAGCTTTAATGATTACGCTAAAGGCACATTTGAAGAAGGAACGTGGAACGACACAAAGTATGCAGTTTGGCTTAAATCACCCAATTCGTCATATTGGAAGGATAGGCTTAAAGCTTTAACCAATAATATGGTGTTTGAAATGTTATTTGATGAGCTTAAAAATTCAGTTCAAAATATGCCTGATAATATCGGGAAATTACTAGTAGTATTACATACGGCACCATTTAAAGAGTGTATAATTCCTAAAGATGAGCCCAGTCCTTTTGATGCTTATGAAGGAAGTACTAAAATAGGAGAATTCATTAAAAGTGTTTCAAAAAACAGAGAAGTAAGTATCATTTTTGGACACAGGCATAAAAAGTTGTTTCTAGATATGGGTAATATAAAATTGTACAGATCTCCGGTAGGATATTTAGGTGAATCACAAACAGACTATGAAAAAATTGCAAGAGAAGTTATCGGTGAGTTTGAAGTGTAATTATTAAAGGGGGTCTACGTATATATGTTTGAATCTAATAGCTTTATGCCTGATTTTACAGACATGCTCCTTGTGATTCCTGATAAATCTGATATTGAAAGGGATGAGGTTGCTAAAATGTGGGAGCAGCAGGGCGGTAAGGTAAAAAAGATTGGCCGTTTCTGGGAACCTCCGGAGTTAGACAGGGAAAAAATCCGGTTATATGGGAACCATATATTCTGTATGGTACTTGCACAAAAGCTTGACTTGAAGCTTATTTCACCACCTGATGATCTATTGGTATATTTGTCAGAGGAGTGGTTAAAAAGGAATGTTAATATAAGCACTATAGCTGAAGCGGAGCAGCTTGGCTATCCAGGCTTTATAAAGCCGCTGGTTCCAAAAATCTTTACTGCAAGAAAATACAGTTCGTATATTGTTGAACAAGGTTGGGCAGTTATTGAGGCAAATGCCGCATGGGGTGCAGGTTTGAATGGCTGTGATCCTTTAGCAGCTGCCATGTGTATAGCTGAAGCAACGAGATTATAGAAGTATAAAAATTTAAAAGGGGAAGTGATTAGATGCTTGATAAAGCTATTCGAATAGCAGCTACAGCACACGAGGGGCAAAAGGATAAAGCTGGGCAACCATATATACTGCATCCTCTTCGTGTAATGTTTAACAGAAAGAATGAAGCTGAAATGATTTGCGCTGTTCTGCATGATGTGATTGAGGATTCCAATATTTCAATAGAATATTTAAGGGAAGAGGGTTTTTCACAAATGGTTTTGGATGCATTAGATGCATTGACAAAACGAGATAATGAAGACTATGATGATTTTATTGATAGAGTTATTAAAAACAAGATTGCTTGCCAAGTTAAACTGGCTGATTTGATGGATAACATGGATTTATCACGTATTTCAAATCCTTGTGGAGAAGATTATAAAAGAGTAGAAAAATATAGGAAAGCTGCAGATAAGATATTAAAAAGTATTAAGCTTGATAATTTAGATAATGAGCGATAACGAGCTGAAATGCAACTTTATGGTTCGGGTATCTATAAGAATGAATATAAATCTTTTAGTAAATTGTGAGGTTGAAGGATATGAAGCTATTTAGGCCAGTAGGAATAAGAGAACTAAAACTTATAAAAGAGTCTGGAATGACCAAGTTTCCACCAAGGCTTCCAGAACAACCGATTTTTTATCCAGTTATGAATATTGAATATGCACGCCAAATTGCATTGGATTGGAATACTAAAAGTGCACCAGGATATGCGGGCTTTGTTACAGAATTTGATATTGACGATGAATATGTATCTAGGTTTGAAATCAAAACAGTAGGCACATCAACCCATAAAGAATTATGGGTTCCGGCTGAGGAGCTTGATGATTTTAACAGTCATATTATTGGTGAAATTCGAGTTGTTGAAGAGTATTACGGTGAAAAATATAAATGTGACAAGGGTGAATGATTGAAGGAATGGATTATATTAAATGTGAGAAGATTCTACAGATATTGGGGTTGAAATATGTCAAACACTATAGTGAACTTAAGGGATGTTGGTGAATTTATAAATTGTTTAGCAGGTAGAGATATTATAAACTAATCTTAGCCAATATACTTGCTCATGCTTCTCTGGGATCGTTAATTCCCACAGTATCAAGTAACTCCCATGTTGGATAGTTAAACTCATCAGCAAGATCAAGCCAGTTAATAGCTTTTTCCTTTGAGCCTTCCAGTTGACCCATCAGGATCATCACTGCAAGCATGGCAGCAGCTTGACCGTTACCAAGTTGAGCTGCACGTGCGTAATAATAGGCTGCTTTTTTAAAATCCTGTTTCACATTCGAACCGGAAGCATACGCAGCACCTATATTATATAGTGCTCTTGGGTGATTTGCTTCGGCAGCACGTTGCAACCAATGCTGTGACATTTCTGGGTTTATTTCTACACCTATTCCCCGTGAAAAGTAGATATACAACTCGAATTGTGCATCTGTATTTCCCATATTGGCAGCACGAAGATGGCTCTGAGCACTTAAGCCAAACTCCCCAAGCCAGTACTGTACCAAACCACATTGATAAATTTCCATAGCTGATAGTGATTCGAGTTTATTAAAAAGATCTAGTCCAAGATGTTGATTTTTCTTATTGGAATAACGTGACATCTGTGAGAATTGTAATAGTGCACCCCGGTCTCCAAGGCGTGCTCCTTCAAAATATGCACGCAGTGCTGATTGGAGTGCTTTATCGTCATCCATTACATTCTTTGCTTCCTCAGACCAAGGACGATGTATTGAATCTTCTGGTGATACACCATCAAATGCACCAATTGGTTTCAATACTGCCAAATAGCAATCACCAATAACTTGATAAGATAAAGGATTATTGCGGGATGCTGCACACCACAAGCAATCCATCATGATTTGTATGGTCTCGTTTAAGTCAGTAAAAAGACCAATGACAGCATCGCCCCTCACAAGTTTTTCAAAAATTTGATATCCACGTGTATATTCTGTATCTTGTTTGTGACTCATAATTTTCCTCCAATCACAGAAAAGCAGTTATGGTTACAACATACTTTTTTCATCTAGCCAGTCTTTATATGCTTTATACATTTCTTCTGCTGCGATATTAGGCTCAACTCTGCCTGTACAGGTACAAAGACCAGGACAATATACTTCTTCATATCTACCATTGTTTTTATCTATTTCTCTTAAAATGGCTTTCATTGCAAAGTAACAATTATGGGCAGGTACAGCACCTGGTAATTCCATAGTAGGAGCAAATATTAAATACTTAATTCTCTGATTATCAGTCTCTATTGTAAATGCTGATCCTACTGGTAAAAAGCCACCAATTCTATCTAGCCTATTCATAACAGCGTTCTGGAGTGAAATACCAAAGAAGTCAGTATAATCCTCATCGATTCCTCCGTCCATATATCCATAACTATTTGCAGGGGAAACAATAGCTCCTCTTGCAATAGATAGAATATTCCCTTCATAAAACTCAAAAATCTTTTCATTTTCAAATAATTTTTTTAACTCATTCACGACTAATGAGTTAATATCCACAAAACAAATTTTCATAGTATCTGAGCTCCTTATGCATACAGATGCGTATATCTTCAGCTAATTAGTTTTTCATAAAGTTCCTTATATTTATCCGGCTTCAACATCCAGCCACGGTAAATGCATAATCCTTTATCTAAATTGTAAGGATATGTTTTAAATACTCCACTTGAAATAAACTCATCATAATTATATAACATGATATCAAATTCAGGCATATTGTATGCAACTCTATATTCAATTTCATAGTCAGTGTCAACTCGATTAATATGAAAATAATCTGACGGGTATAGTATTTAAGTCTTCATTCTTACTAGCACTCCTATATCAAAAGCCACTCCCACATGGTTCTTGCATCCTTCTGTTTAATATTGATTTGAATATTCGTTTTGATTTTAATATTATTTTATCACTTTCAGGTATCTCAAATATCGCTTTTCCTTCAAAATCTTTAAGAATATCATCAAAAATATATTTAAAATCGATATTGCCATCTCCCAGAGGTAAATGCTCATGAACCTTTTCTAATTGCCTGTCAGAAATATGCAATACTTTTGGCATTTTGATTTTAACCATATGTCTTAAATGATCATAACTATCTATATGTGCTATATCAATTAAAAACTCTAATGCTGGTATCTTTGAAAAAACATATTCTATTTCGCTGCAGCTATGAAATATAGGATCTAATCTACTGTTATTTTCCAGATAAACAGTAATTCTTTCAGGTACAAAGAATTCCGTCATATAAGACATTTTTTCAGTCAACTTTTTAATGGATTCTTTGTTGATTTCTTCACTTTTGCAAACTGGATGGATTATAATTTCGTTATGCTCAAGGTATAACAAAATATCTAATAATTGTGGAGCTAAGTCCACTATTTCATTAATATCTAGAAGAGCATGAATAATTGAAGGAAAACCGACAGACTTTATTGTATCAAGCGGATAAGGATCTTTCTCAAGGCTAAAACCTTTAGAATCATACCATACCTGTAAAAAATCAAAGCCATTATTTTTACAGAATTCAACTTCATCGATAAATTTATTAAACCACCTTGTATTTCTTCCTAAGCTAATCATAGTTGGTCTCCAATAATTAAGCACCAGTTTATATACGGTTAATTTATATTTTTCATAATATAAACCTCAACTCTTCTGTTCCTGTCCATACCTCCACTTGTTTTATTTGACGCAATGGGCATTTCGGGTCCCATACCTAAAACATCTACTCTGCCGCCAAGTGCACTGAATTGGTTTAAAATTAATTCTTTTACTCGAAGAGCTCTTTGATTGGATAGCTTAATATTCATATTATAATCACCTTTATTATCGGAATATCCAACTAATAAGATTTCAGAATTAATATATTTATTTCTAAATAAGAAGTTTATAACCTTTTCTAAATCCTTTATGGATTTATTATCCAGTTCAGAGCTCCCGTTTTTAAATAAAAAGTTGACTGAAAGTCTTCCTTGGGCATTGGAAACAATTTGATTATACTTTTGTTGAGCTTTCTGATTTTTAAAAGTTGGTTTGGTAAATGGTTTGAAATTCTCATCAACTTGAATGTCTATTGTAGCAAAGCCGCAATCTTTTATTATATTCTGTCCCTCATCATCTGTAATATAATTTATAAGCTCAGTGGCATAGGGGTTTTGAATATTTTCAGGACAGTATAAATATATTCTCTTACTTAGGTAATATTCTTCTGTAGCAATGTTAAAGGTATTTGGAAATACAGGATCTGCAGTACCCTGTGATATTGAAAGAGGTTTGGTGTCTCCAGTATATGAAAAACTGGTGAACCCTATGGAATTTATGTCTTTTGACACCTCAGTGCATAAGTCCTTAGTACTCTCTATCCATACAGCTGCACTTAAAAGAGCTTTATTATTCAGTATGAGATTTTTAAATGTGTCATATGTTCCCGAATTTTCATCCCTTGTAAAAACTCTGATTTTGCCATCTTTCCCGCCTAGCTGTGACCAATTGGTAATTTTACCGCTAAATATATCTGAAATTTGTTCAACAGACAAGTGATTTATAGGATTATTCTTGTTTACTATTATCGAGATGCCGTCTAATGCAATTATAAATTCGGATTTCACAGTAGAAAGGTCACCAAGTCCAATAGCTTTTAATTTACTAATTTCCTTTTCGTTTATTTTCCTTGATGTCATACCTATATCACATGCTGCTAATTCAAATTCCTTAAATGCTGTACCGGATCCATGTGAATAGATTTCAATATCATATGTTTTTTCATCCTGATTAGACCACTTAAATTCTACCTTTTTTTCTTGTGGGTTTGATCCTTCTGTTGTTTTTATTTGTATGGCTCCCTTTTTTTCTAGATAACCCTCTACCAGTTTTGGCATCAACTTTGTGCCAATAGTATTTGAACCATGAATTCGTAATACTGTTTCAGAGTTGTCTAAGGAAGTACCCGGTATTTTTGGGTTTGTCTCTTCTGTGGGACTGCTGATTTCATTTGCTGCTGAGGAACTTGAAGTTTCATTATTATGGTTTTGAAAAACAGCCTTACTGACAGCAAAGCCAGTGATAACAAGTACGGAAATTAGCAGGACAGAAATTCCGATTTTTCTAATATTATCTAACAGACCGGTTATACCAGGTTTAAACAGATAAGCACAATCATTACATGATTTATAATTTTTCTTGCTTGCGTCCTCATATTTATTGCACATGGGATTAAGGCACTTCTTTGAAATATTCATTTTTTCGATCTCCTAAAATTTTAATAAAATTGTTTGTAAGTATTAACCTTAAGTGATAAATGAGTATTTTTAAGAATAGAAATTTTTCCATTAATTCATAAATAATATCATATATATGGAATGGTATCAACAATTTATATAATAATATAATTGGTTATTTAGAATAATTATTGACATTTATAATGAAATAATGGAGGATGATATAGTGGATGAGAATTAATAGAGAGAAATAGATTTAATATGAAGGATTTGAAAAGAAATTATGAGAAAGTTAGTTATCGGAATACTTGCACATGTGGATGCAGGAAAGACAACCCTATCAGAGGGCATGCTATATTTAAGCGGTAGGATAAGGAAGCTTGGAAGAGTGGATAATAAGGATGCTTATTTAGATACCAATGAGCTGGAAAGGGCTAGGGGCATCACCATTTTCTCGAAGCAGGCCATATTTGAAATAGATGGGACTAGGATAACTTTATTGGATACTCCAGGCCATGTAGATTTTTCAGCTGAAATGGAAAGGACACTTCAGGTGCTGGATTATGCAATTTTAGTGATAAGTGGTGCAGATGGAGTGCAGGGGCACACCAAAACTTTATGGCGACTGCTTGATATGTATAAGATACCAGTGTTTTTATTCGTTAATAAGATGGATCAGAATGTCACAGATAGGGACAAGTTAATAAATAAAATTAAAAAGCAGTTGGATGATAGATGTATTGAATTTGGACAAGTTAAGGAAGATGTTTTTTATGACCAATTGGCAATGTGTGATGAAATTATGATGGAAGCATATCTGAAAACAGGACATATTGAAACTGCACGGATTGGCGTGGCTGTCAAGGAACGCAAAGTATTTCCATGTTTTTTCGGTTCAGCTTTAAAATTGGAAGGTGTTGAGCAGTTTGTCCATGGTTTGGTAAAGTATGCAAAAGCACCTGGCTATACTGATGAGTTTGGAGCCAAAATATTCAAAATAACAAGGGACGAGCAGGGTAACCGACTTACACACATGAAGCTAACAGGCGGAAAGCTTAAAGTGAAAGATGTATTGACCAATGGGGTATGGGAAGAGAAAGTGAATCAAATTCGCATATATTCCGGTCAAAGATTTGAGCCTGTAAATGAGGTCGATGGAGGTTCTGTAGTTGCATTAACTGGGTTAAGTGAATCTAGGCCAGGTGACGGTTTGGGAATAGAGGAGGCATCAGCAGCACCTGTATTAGAACCAGTGCTGCTTTATCGGATAGTACTTCCTGAAGGCTGCGATCCAAGAGTAATGATTCCAAAGCTTCGTCAGATTGAGGAAGAGGAACCGGAGATTCAGATTGCCTGGGATGAGCAGTTGCAGGAAATTCAGGCAAAGATAATGGGAGAAGTGCAGATTGAAATTCTGCAAAGCCTTATTAAAAGCCGATTTGATGTGGATGTAGCATTCGATGAAGGAAGAATAGTATATAAAGAGACTATTGGGAATGTTGTTGAAGGTGTAGGGCACTTTGAACCATTGAGGCATTATGCAGAAGTCCACCTGTTATTGGAGCCTGGGGAGCCGGGAAGCGGCCTCCTATATAGATCAGAATGCAGTGAGGATGTCTTGAGTAAAAGCTGGCAAAGACTTATCTTGACCCATCTGGAAGAGAAAGCTCATAAAGGTGTACTAACAGGTTCAACTATTACAGACATGAAAATAACTTTAGTCTCAGGCAGAGCACACAATAAACATACAGAAGGCGGTGACTTCAGAGAGGCTACCTATCGTGCAGTGCGACAGGGCTTAAAGGAAGCGGAATCCATTTTATTGGAGCCATATTATGCTTTCCAGTTGGAACTTCCTGAGAAAATGGTGGGAAGGGCAATGACTGATATTGAGAATATGAATGGTACATCAGAAATTTCCCAGATAAACGACGATATGGCAGTTCTTGTTGGGAGTGCACCCGTTATCACTATGAGGAATTATCAGAAGGAGGTAATGGCGTATACTAAAGGTCTTGGCAGGTTGTTCTGCAGCCTTAAAGGATATGAACCATGCCATAATACACATGAGGTAATGGAACGTATAGGATACGATTCCGAAAGAGATGTGGGAAATCCCACAGGTTCTGTGTTTTGTGCTCAAGGAGCAGGTTTTTTGGTGGAATGGGATGAAGTAAAGAATTACATGCATGTTGAAAGCTTTTTGCAAAAAGAATCCAATTTGGAAGAAACAAACCCAAAATATAAAGCATATTCAGAAGAAAGGTCAATCAGCTTGGAAGAAATTGATCAAATTATGAATAAAACCTTTTATGCAAACCAAGGTAAGAAGGTTGTCTGGAAAAGAGAAAGAACAAATTATGAAAGTAACTATAAACCTGCCGCTTATGCTGGCAGGCAAAAGGAAACAAAAGATGAGTATCTTCTTGTGGATGGCTACAATATTATCTTTGCATGGCCGGAACTTAAAGAACTTGCAGAAGAAAACATGGATTCTGCAAAAATAAAACTGCTTGATTTTTTAAGTAATTACCAGTGGATTCGGAAATGTCAGATTATTGCAGTGTTTGATGCTTATCGTGTTCAGGGACATCGTGAAGAAATAATTGATTATTATAATATCCATCTTGTGTATACCAGAGAGGCACAAACAGCTGATAATTATATTGAAAAATTTGCTCATGACAATAAGAAAAACTATAATATAACAGTTGCTACATCGGACGGTTTACAGCAGATGATCGTAAGAGGTGAGGGATGCTCACTGTTATCTGCCAGGGAACTGTATGCTGAGATTATAGGAGCCAATAATAAATTGATGACGGAATATAAGGAGAAGGCAGGAATAGATCGCAATTACCTGGTTGATGCATTGCCACAGGAAGTAAAAAAGAAGATGGAGGACATGATTAAAAAAGAAGATGATAAGTAATGGTAATTTTAATTGTTATTAATAATCAACGTCATGCCAATTTTATCCCAAAACTCATTTTTTATGGTTTGTGCCATGTCTGGCTCGATAGAACTGACAACAGCCTTGATAACCATTTCTTTGGGTAGGTATGCAAGATTTTTTTTGAGTTGGATACCCTTTTCTGCAAACAATCTTGTGCCTATATTGAATATTTCATTTTGGTTCGGTGTGGGATTTATTCTCAAACTCCACATCACCCTGCTTTCCAATTCATCTATCAATGAACGGTATTTTTCTCCAATAGCAGGGGAAATGAAAGATAGTTCTATAGAGCCTACGCCGTCTATGGACTTGATGCTTTTTCTGTAAATCTTGTCGGGTTTATCCTGGAAAGCTTCATCAATCAAGGAAAGTGCTTGATTTTGCTCCATCTGGAAATCATATTTCCTAACCGGAATGTGTACTGAAGTTGTTTTTTGGCCTGGTGTTATCAAATCCAGGTTAATACCTGAGGTGTTTAGAAATTCACCGGATAATTTTTGTTTGGTTTCTTCGTTGATTTCGGCACTCAATGCGGCTTTTATGAGGTTTTCATTCCTGTAGTATGAGACAGATCCTGTTAATTCTGTATTGGAAGGAAGTAATGAGGTTATCAAATTCTGAACAGCCAAAAGATTGCAGTCTTCATTGGTTTCAACCTTCCAACCGGATATTTCTTCAAATGATTTTATTTCATTTTCATATTTTTTAGAAGCAACCTGAGGAAAATTAAAGTAAATGAGAGCTGTTTTTTCGTCAAAGCGGGCACCTTTTTTGTAAATACCTGCCTCCTGAGGGAAATGTGTATCTATTAGTGAGAGCATGGAGTTTGATTCCATTGGCCCCTTTTGATCAATTGATGCGATTATATCCTCTTCAATTGCGTGAAACATAAACGGGTACTTTAAACCTGCTTCAAAAAATGGAGAGGTATTTATAAGAATAATGAGTTTATTAACCTCTTCTTCTTTGATTTCCCGTCCTGACCAGATAAAGAAAATTTCTTCAATTGTAAACGCTCTACTATTACCATACGTTTTTATGATATAATGCCATAAATCTTTTATATTATCATTAGTAAGTGCTTCTGATTTTTTCAATGAACCCAGCTCAGTCTTTGTTAATTGTTTTCTGGGGTTAGTGAGGTTTATTTCATATATATCGCTGTTTGCTGGTGCATATATCCGTCCTTGGTACTCTTTTTGCACGTCATTTGCAAGTGAAGAAGTAATTTCCCTATTTCCATGTACGAAATATACCTTTTTTGCACTTAAGGAATGGGTGAGTGAAATTATTCCGGTTTTATCCGCATGGGCAGAAAGGCCGAATTTTCCTATACCACATTTAACAGGTACATTTGATTCACCCAGTTTTAAAAACCTTTCAGAGTCAATTGTATTATCAGATAGTTCCAATAGCTGCCTTCCGGGTGATTCTTCATCCTGGTAGCCTGTAATGGCTATGAAATTTCCTTCAAAAGGAGCAAGCTTTTCGGCATACCACTGGCTTGGGCCTCCTGAGAGCATACCTGAACTGGAAATAATACAACAGGGCTCCATGGAATTTACTATTTCTTCACGTTGTTGCTTGTTTGATACTGCTATAACATTATCGTCAAAAAAGATATCGGTTCCCTTGAATATTTTTTTGGAAAGCTGTCTTTTAAGATAATTGGGGTTAAGTTTATATACTCGGCAAATGTCATTGACCATACCGTCGGTATAAATTCTAAAAGGAGGAAGAACGCCTTTGTTTATAGCGGATTTGAGTATTAAAATCACTTCCTGGGCTCTCCCGAGTGCAAAAGCAGGAATTAATATCTTTTTACCTTCTTTTATTATTTCTCCAACTTTTTCAACAAGCTTTCTTTCTTCTGTTTCCCTGCTGGAGTGAAGCCTGTCTCCATAAGTGGATTCTATGACGGCGATATCGGGGCGAAGCTTTGGGAATGAAGCTTTTTCAACTGTCTTTTGAGGCTGTAGCGAAAAGTCTCCACTGTAGAAAAAAGAACCTTCTTTGCCGCTTATATATACTGAGGCAGCTCCTGCGACATGGCTTGCATTGTAAAATGTAATTGTCACATCATTATCAAAAGGCCTGAAGGTAAAACCCGGCGAAAAACACAGTATCCTGTCAAGCATATTTTTCACATGAACTTCAGCAAAAATGGGTATTTCAGTTTCACGGTACTCCATAATTTTCAAGCTGTCGTATAACAGAACACGAACAAGATCTTTGGTTGCATGGGTCATGCATATTTTAGCTTCAGGGTATTCTCTGCTGAGTACCGGAAGGCTTCCAGTATGGTCCATATGAGCGTGGCTTATTACAATGGCATCAGCACCGCCGTTTTCCTGGATTATACTGAGATCAGGCAGGTATTCCTTTGAACCACCCATTCTCATTCCACAGTCCAGAACTATATTTTTACCGTCCAAATTTAAAAGAATACAGCTTGCACCAACCTCTTGTGCACCGCCGCAAAATCCAAGTTTCATCAAATTCGCCTCCGGAAGTTATTTTAAGGCACGGTGATACTTTTTTCAAGGGGGAATTAAGAAATGACTAAAATATTACTAAAAATATTAGGGTATGGCTTTTTTATTGAAGTAATATTGTAATTTTTAATCATGTCTTAACATAAAAGTAAATTTGTGCCAGAATCTTAATGAATTCACGCAAATACAATTGTGATTGTAGATTAAAATATTATTTAAATGGTGATGATAATTATCAAGGTTATTGAAATGTACATAAAAACAATTGGAAACAGGCAAAAACTGTATGATGTTTTTTGGCCGATATGGATTATAATTCTTTTTCCGCCTTTCTTATTTATATCAATGATTGTTAATTATGTAATTGATAGTGTTGTTATAGGAGCAGTTCTTATAGCTACTAAAGCCCAAATTGAGTGGAAGAAATGTATTATTCCGATATCAAAAGCTTGGTTTATAGGCATTTTAATTGATGTCCTTGCTTCCATTTCACTACTTATACTTGAAGAATCAAATGTAATAAATACTTTTAACCCTCTTTCATGTCTGTCAATAGTAGTTTTTTCCGGAATATTAATTGGATTATATAATTTTAAACTATTTAAAAAACAAGGATTAGAAAAAAGAATTTATATAAAAACTGCAATCGCTATGGGAATACTAACTGCACCTTGGTTAATATTGCTTCCAAAAGAATTACAAGCAGCAATAACAGGTAAATAAGTTAATCAAAAGACACTAATTCACAAATTCAACAATATAATAGTATAAAAGAGTCAATGTAACTATTTAAGGATAATTTGAATGAGTTTGATTTTGTGATTATTAGGATGCTGTATTTTCTGACAGCTTCCGCACAAGGAGGTTAATTGTGAGAAGATTAAACCCTGAAAAGCTGTATGTTGAATTCAGACCTGGTGTTACAATTACTGAGCCAATAGTAGGCCGTAAGTATACATTAACCCACTCGGACATGACAGCAGACCTTTTTCTTACCATAGGTCTCCAGTTTGCATATGAGAAGATCAATACCATGAGAGATGAGGTGCTTGCAGAATGGAGAACGAACAATGGATTTCCATTTCTATTTGTATACGTTTATGTAGATGGCCAATTTGGTCCAACAGTATCTGCTGTACGTAATGCAATTTTTAGGCGTGAGCTGCCATTAGCATTGGAAGCTGTTAGGTATGGGGATAGAAGATTTTTTGATGCATATCCGGTTTTAGACAATGCACCCATATGGATAAATTTTGACTCAACAAACTCTGAGTTTAATCGGTTTGAAAACTGGGGTACTCCAAATGATTATAAATAATGCGTTTTATGGATTGATCTTTTCTATGCTGAGTTAATGGGGTTTAACTCTGTATAGTTATACAGAAATCATAACTCAAATTAATCCTCTATATATCATACATTCATAAAATTACTTTGAATAAGAATTACACTTTCCTACTTTAATTAAAACAGCTATTGTTAGGGAAAAAATCAATTAAATTTGGAAATTTATACGAGATGTCCAATTCCAAAATCATTCACATATTTTTTAAAATTGAATATCATGTTATTGTCGAGTATATAAACATTCCTTTTATTGTATTAGGTTAGCAATAATTTAAGATCTTCCCCTATAAACTTTTGGGAGTGATTGGGTTGAATGATATTAATACATGTAACAACTGGTATGCACTTTTTGTTATGACAGGGAAGGAAGATATATTAAAGGAAAGACTTCAGTATAGACTAAGGGAGAAAAATCTAAGGGTAATTGTACCTAAAAGACGGCTAAGAGAAAAAAAAACGGTATTTGGGAATATAAGCTAAGACCTTTATTTCCTGGATATATATTGTTGAATGGCTATTTGGGACCGGATGAATATTATTTGTTAAAAGATATACCTGATCTGATCAAGGTCTTAAAGGATGACTGTGAGCCGTATATAATTAACCAAAACGAGATAAATATCATTGGCAAGCTTATTTCCAATAAAGGTATAATTGAGCCTTCACATATAAGACTAAACGAAGGAAAAGTAGTTGTGATCGATGGGCCTCTTTTAGGAATGGAGGGTTTGATTGAAAAACTGGACAAGAGAAAAGGAAGAGTAAAACTAAGAGTAAATTTTATGAGTGAATCTAGACTGATTGAACTGTCAGTTTCTATGGTTGAACCCATTTAAAAAATCGGATCTTTATGCTTTAAGTTTCGGCTTAGCTTGAAGTGAAGAGGTTATATTGACGATATTGCTGCATACCGTATTGTGTTTAGGATAAGGCGTTAGGCTGTAGGGTTTGTATTTTACCACCTGAAGCCATATAAGATGTTTGTACATGCAATTGCATTTACAGGGTTGTATAGGAAAGTAAAGCAATTATAAAAAATCATACAGTTATTTATGTTAAAAGATACAGAGGGATTAAGAAAAATGATTTTATTTTCTTAGTTCCTTTTACATTTATGAGAAGTAATATTTTTAAAATATTTCCGTAAGAATTTGTTTTGAAAAGGAGTAATAGTAATGGCTGAGAAGATTTGGTTGGCGTCCCCTCATATGAGTGAAGAGGGCTATGAGATGGCGTATATTAAGGAGGCATTTGATACAAATTGGGTAGCTCCACTTGGACCAAATGTTACTGAATTTGAAAACGAATTAGCGGCTAAGGTAGGTGCCAAAGCAGCCTCAGCAACAACAACCGGAACTGCTGCGATTCATCTTGCACTTAAGTTAGTTGGGGTAAAAGAGGGGGATATCGTTCTATGTCAATCGTTGACTTTCTCAGCTTCAGCAAATCCGATTATTTATGAGAAAGCTACTCCGGTCTTTGTAGATAGTGATTTTGTTACCTGGAATATGGATCCATTACTATTAGAACAGGCTTTAATAAAATATGGAGATCGTGTGAAGGCAGTAATAGTGGTTCACCTTTATGGTCTGGCAGCGGATATGGATAAAATTGTTGAACTTTGTAATAAGTACAACGTAGTGCTTATAGAAGATGCCGCAGAATCACTTGGAACTTATTATAAAGGCAAACATACCGGAACATTCGGTGAGTTTGGTGTGTTTAGCTTTAATGGCAATAAGATTATAACTACCTCAGGTGGTGGTATGCTTGTTTCTGATAACGAAGAGAAGATTGCTAAAACCAGGTTCTGGGCAACACAAGCCAGGGACCAAGCAAGGCACTATCAGCATAGCGAATTAGGGTTTAATTACCGTATGAGCAATGTTGTGGCCGGTATTGGTAGAGGACAGCTTAAAGTATTGGAACAGAGAGTAGCTAAGAAGAAGTACATCTTTAAATATTATAAGAGAGAATTATGTTACCTTGAAGGTGTAGAATTTATGCCTATCAATGATTGGAATGAGCCCAACTATTGGTTAAGTGTCATGACTTTAAATGGCCAAGTGAGGCCTATTCAAATAATGGAAGCTTTAGAAACTGAGAATATCGAATCGCGGCCTGTATGGAAACCTATGCATATGCAGCCTTTCTTTGAGAAATATGATTATGTTGGTGGAGATGTGAGTGAAAAGTTATTTGAGAATGGTGTTTGCTTACCAAGTGATACGAAGATGACGGATGACGATTTAGAGAGAGTTTGTAAGATTACCAAGGGGTTGTGGAGATAGATGAAAACCGAAACTAAAAAAGGTGCAGTGCTATCAAGTAAAGAAGGTATTTATAAGAAATATATTAAAAGACCAATGGATTTTATTTTAGCTGGTATTGCTATTATTATTTTAGGTCCGGTCCTATTAACGGTAGCTATTCTTGTGAAAATTAAACTAGGTAGTCCGGTAATTTTTAAACAAGATAGGCCTGGAATTAATGAAAAAATATTTAAAATATATAAATTCAGGACAATGACTGATGAGAGAGATGAGAATGGAGAGTTATTACCTGATAGTGTAAGGCTTACTAAGTTTGGTAAGTTTTTGAGGTCAACATCTTTGGATGAACTCCCTGAACTTTGGAATATAGTTCGTGGAGATATGGCAATTGTAGGACCCAGGCCCTTGGCTACAATCTATCTACCATATTACAATGATATTGAACGACAACGTCATGATGTTAGACCAGGATTAACAGGTTTGGCCCAGATTAACGGAAGAAATACAATGATGTGGGAAGAGAGATTTGCTTATGACATTCAATACATAAATAAAATAACCTTCTGGGGTGATATAAAAATAATTTTTAAAACAATGCTAAAAGTTTTTAAGCAGGAGGGTGTATCAGTAAGAGGGACTGCTAGGGTAGAAGATTTTCATAAACATAGAATGGAACAAGAAAAAAGCACATTTCTAATTGATTACAGTTACACGAAGGGTGGTAATAAAATGCTTTTAATTGATGAAAATATAGTACTCCGTGCCATAGAAGAAAAAGATGCTAATTTTCTAAAAGATATGATTAACGATCCTGAATTAGAGAATATGGTTATCGGATGGTCATTACCTGTTTCTTCAAAAATCCAAGCTGAATGGATTAATAATCTAAATTCTGATGATATGAAATTTATTATAGAGGTAAATCTTATAGCAGTAGGAATGGCTTCCATAAGTTCATTTGATTTTAAAAATTCTGTTGCGAATTTAAATATTAAAATAAAGAGTGATGAATTTAGATGTAGGGGTATTGGAACCAGAACAATCAGAATTTTAATTAATTACTGTTTTGATGAATTGAACTTGAATTGTTTGACAGCCAATATATTGGAATACAATAATCCGTCTCAGAAGGTTTTTGAAAAGTGCGGATTTAAAAAGGATGGGGTTTTACGATCTAGAATTTACAAAAGAGGTAAATATCATAATGTACTATCCTATTCTTTGTTGCGAAGAGAGTATCAAAAATGCGAGAGATAGGTAGTGAGTTTTGGCTGGATAGTATCCCAAACGAAGGCACCATAAAATCACCAAGCTGGCTCAACTTGGGTAAAGATCATCGCCTTCTTTTTTCTGGGCGGACAGCAATTGATTATGTATTAAGAGATATCACTACAAAAGTTAAATCTGTATATTTTCCTTCTTATTGCTGTAGTTCGATGTTACAAGCATTTATTGATAAAGGTATACAAATTGATTTCTATAAGGTTATTTTTTCTAATGAAGGATTAGAGTATATAGTAGATTATGATAAATCATGTGATGTTTTTTTTCCACCAGTTATTTCGGATTTTCCAGCACAGTAATGGATTCAATAATTAAAGTATTCAAAAGCAAAGGTACAATTGTTATTGAAGATATAACCCATCGCTTATTAAGTGAACAACCATATTGTAATGAATCTGACTACAAAGTTGCGAGTCTAAGGAAGTGGTTTGCCATTCCTAGTGGTGGTTTGGCTGTAAAACAGAAAGGTAAGTTCTCCAGACAAACATTGAAGCTGCCGCTGTCATCAATAATAAATACTAAGATAAATGCTATGTCTAAAAAGGCAGAATATATTAAGGAATATGAGAAGAAAACGCTGATAAAAGAGAGTGGTAAGGAGAATTTTTCAGAAATGTACTCTCGATTTAATAAGAGTCTTTATCTTGATTATAAAAGTATTGAAATCGATGGAGTATCTAGAAGTATTTTATCTACAATTGATATATATACGATAAAAAAGAAACGTCGAGAAAATGCATCTTATATCCACAAGGCTGTAAAGAAATTTAATAATATAAAACCATTAATAAGCAATCATGATTTTACTAAAGATTGCCCGTTGTTTTTTCCCATAAGAGCAAGAAAAGATATAAGAGATGCACTTAAAAACTATTTGATAGCTAATAGAATGTATTGCCCAATTCATTGGCCTATTCCTAATGAATTTTGTCTTAGTACTGATACAAGCGATGTATATCAAGAAGAGTTATCTTTAATTTGTGACCAAAGATATGATTTGTATGATATGGAGAGGTTAGTAAATACGATAGGAGGGTTCTTCGGTACTATATGAATGATTTATATTTTGAATCATCTTACGGGAAGTTATATGAAAAAGTTGAAAATGGAGTTAGTGAAGTGTTTGAGTTTAAGAGTGACTATGGAATTGTAAGTCACATGTTTATTAAACGCCAGGTACCATTAAAAATAGATGAAAAAACCTACTATGACATTATAACTCCTTATGGATATGGTGGACCTATAATTGAGTGGTGCGAAGAAGGACGCAGGAAAGAGCTGGTAAATGACTTCTGTCTAGCGTTGAATCAGTATTGTAATAAGAATAATATCGTAAGCGAATTTGTAAGATTTCATCCAATAATCGGGAATGCACAAGATTTTATAGATTATTATGATGTGGAACATATTAGAAACACAATTGGAACTAATTTAGAGCAATACGGTGACCCTTTTCAATCAGAGTTTTCTAAATCGTGTCGTAAGAATATAAAAAAAGCATTAAGAAACGGGGTTAGTTTTGAAATAATTGAAAAACCAAGTGATGTGGACGATTTTATTAAAGTTTATTACTCAACAATGAAACGAAATAAAGCAGATGATTATTATTACTTTGATGAAGAATATTTTAAGCATTGCATTGAGTTGTTTGGCAAGAATATTGTACTGGTTAAAGCAATTTACAAAGAACTTACCATTGCTATGGGGTTCTATTTTATCTACGACAAAACAATTCATATTCACTTGTCAGGTACACTTAACGAGTTTCTTTATCTGTCGCCTGCATACATACTGAGATATGCAATTACCATATGGGGAAAAGAAAAAGGGTATAAGTTAATTCATCATGGTGGTGGCAGAAGCAATGATATTGATGATAGTTTGTATTTATTTAAAAAGCAGTTTGGTTGTAACACTGAATTTAGATTTTATATTGGAAAAAAAATATGGAACGAAGAAATTAATTCTAGGTTATGTGAAATCGTGGGGGCTGATAGAAACTCAAAGTTCTTTCCGGCATATAGGGTAAGACGCTAACTATATAAATAAGTGATAATAACTTAATTTTTTAAACAAGGAACAATTATATTTTTTATGTAGGTGAGTGGATTGAAAGATATATTAATTATCGCACATTTTACTCAGATACCAGGTGAATATGGTAATGGGAGATTTAATTATATTGCAGAAAAAATTGACAAAAGTGATGCATGTGTTGAATTAGTTACATCTAGCTTTTCACATAGGACTAAAACGCAGAGAATTATTACGAAACATCAGATTAATGATATTAGCTATAAGCTTACCATGCTTTACGAGCCTGGATATTCAAAAAATATATCCATTGAGCGTTTTTACAGTCATTATATTATGGGTAAAAGCTTAAAAGATTATCTGGCTACAAGAAAAAAGCCTGATGTTATTTATTGTGCAGTTCCTTCACTCGATGTTGCTAAAGTAGCAACCAAGTATGCTAAAAAGAATAATATAAGACTGATTATTGATGTTCAGGATTTATGGCCGGAAGCATTTAAAATGGTTTTTAATATTCCGTTGATTAGTAATATTATATTATGGCCTATAAAAAAGAAAGCTGAATATATTTATAGAAACGCTGATGATATTGTTGCAGTATCTCAAACTTATGTAGATAGAGCAATAAAGGTAAATAAGAAGTGTAAAAAGGGCCATGCTGTTTTTTTAGGGACAGAGTTGTCATATTTTGATAATTTAGCGAAAGAAAATAAGGCTTTGAATAAGGTAGAAGGTGAAATTAGGCTTGTTTATATCGGGACATTGGGACATAGCTATAATTTAACAAATGTTATGGATGCGTTGAAATTAGTTAAGGAAAAAGGAATTAGTAATATAAAGTTTATAGTGATAGGTGATGGGCCATTAAAATCAAAGTTTCAGAACTATGCAAAGGAAAAAAACGTAGATGTTGAATTTTGTGGGAGGTTGGATTATGGAAAAATGGTAAGTATGTTGTTGTCATGCGATATAGCTGTAAATCCTATTAAAAATGGATCTGCCGGAAGCATTATTAATAAAGTTGGCGATTATGCTGCAGCGGGCCTGCCTGTGTTAAATACACAGGAAAGTTCGGAATATAGAGGCTTGGTTAATAAATATAAAATAGGATTAAATTGCAAGAATGATCCTAATGATTTGGCTAAAAAGCTATTAGTGTTGTACAGCAGAAACCAATTAAGAAAAAAGATGGGCTATAACAATCGTAGGTTAGCTGATATGAAGTTTGATCGTAAATATACTTATTCGATAATTGTAGAATTAATTAAACTCAGATAGTTTATGAAATGAAGAAAAATCAAATATTTTATATTTTTTTATTATATGTTCAATAGGAGCAATTGTATAAATAATGCTATTATATCTAGAATGTGTTGAAAGGGCCTGCTTATGGTTATATTACATATTGCACCACTAAGTTTTAATAAATCTTCTGGAGTATCAGTAGTTGTTCCAAATATAGTAAGTAACCAGAATAAAATAGATGGGATAAATTCAGCCTTAATAATTAGTAAAAAGCTAGATTTGAAAACTCTGGAAGTAGAAAGAAAAAAATGGGACTTCAGTATTTATGATTATTCCAATTTCAATTCATTTGACTTGGATAAACTAGACAAGCCTTTTAATAAGCCTGATATAGTAATATTTCATAGTACATATATTCCAGCTCATTTAAGAATGTCAAAACATCTTTTAAAGAGAGGTATTCCATATATTGTTGTTCCCCATGGTGGAATGACTAAATTTGCACAACAGCAAAAAAAGATAAAGAAAAAGTTAGGAAATATTCTTTTTTTAAATAAACTCATTAAAACATCAAAAGCTGTACAGTACTTATCCAATGGAGAAGCACAAAACTCTAATTTATGGAATAAAAACTTCTTTGTAGCTGGAAACGGTGTTGATTTACCAAATGTATTTAATACAGTTAAAGATTGTAGTAAAGATTCTATCAATATAAGTTATATAGGTAGGTTGGATATTCAGAATAAGGGTCTCGATTGTTTAGTAATGGCTAGCTCAATAATTAAGGAAGAACTATTAAAAAATAAGGTTGTTATTAATATATATGGTTCTGACTATAGAGGATGCAGAAAAATACTACAAAACTTAATATCGGATAACGGCTTAGAAAATATAGTTAAACTACATGGACCGGTATACGACAATGAAAAGCAAAGAGTACTAATAGGTACTGATATTTTTGTTCTGTTATCAAGGTCAGAGGGGCAGCCTATGTCAGTCTTGGAAGCACTTTCATTTGGTATACCCTGTCTTTTAACGCCGGGTACTAATTTAGCTGAAGAGGTTGAAAATTATAAATGTGGATGGAAGGTAGCTATTGATCCTAAAGATGTTGCAGCCAGGTTGCAATTAATTATTAAAGATATCAATATGACAGACTTGTATAGGGTGAATGCACGGGAATTTATTAATAAATATTATTCCTGGAATAGTGTAACAGGAACTACATTGTTACAATATAAAAAGGTAATAGAGGGTTTAGCTTTTTCTGTGGAAATTTAGGATATTACTTAGTCGATTTCAAAAATTTCCTTGGTCAATTCTTAATGGTGAAAAGTACTAAATTCAATATTTTTGAAATCGCCAGTTGACCAGTTATTTTTTAGGAATCACCTTAAACAGTATTTAATTAAGGCATGTTCCAAATATAACTTCCCGAATAATTTCTCTTTCTAAGTTAACTTAACTCGTGAACACACACTCAAAACGGTAAGTAATATTTCAATCATGTCTAATATAATATGGGTCAATAAAAAAGAGGTGCACCATGATTAGGGTACTACATGTATTAGGTAAGATGAATATGGCAGGAATAGAAACGTTTATAATGAACATATATAGAAATCTAGATCGTAATAAGGTTCAATTCGATTTTTTTGTACATTCAAAAACTCCTGGGGATTACGACGATGAAATAAAGGCTTTAGGTGGATATATATTTTATATTACACCCAGAGGAAAAAGTTTGAGACAAAATAAAAAAGATTTAGATGATTTTTTTAAAAATAATCCAGAGTATCAAATAGTCCATCAGCATGTTAGTTCATTAAGCTATATTAAGCCGTTACAAATGGCTAAAAAAAACGGCGTAAAAACTCGTATTATACATGCACATAGTACAAGAGCGGAAAATAAAATGCATCACATTTTACATAAGATTAACAGTATTTCAATTCATAAAACTGCAACTCACTACTTTACATGTTCTGATATTGCTGGAAAATGGCTATATGGAAAGTCCCAAGTACCAATGAATAAAGTAATGCATATAAATAATGCAATAGATATAAGTAAGTTTGTCTTTAATAATAATATAAGGCAAAAGGTTAGACAAGAGTATCAGTTAACAAATAAGTTTGTAATTGGTCATGTAGGTAGATTTGATTCGGCAAAGAATCATGACTTTGTAGTTGATATATTTCATGAAGTACATAAAAAGAATAAAAATTCTATATTAATGCTAGTTGGAAAAGGTAATTTAAGAAATATGATAATGCAAAAAGTAGAGGGACTGGGTCTTTCTAACAGCGTTAGGTTTATTGAAGGTAGCTTGGAGGTATATAGTTTGATGCAGGCTATGGATGTTTTTTTATTTCCATCGATTTTTGAGGGGTTAGGAATAGTTTTGGTAGAGGCCCAGGCAGCTGGCTTGAAATGTATTGTGTCAAACAATGTTCCTACAAAAATTAAGATGACACAAAACATTGAATTTGTTGCTCTGGAAGATAGTGCAAAATTCTGGGCGGACCAAGTTTTAAAATATGATAATGGTTATACGAGAGAAAATATGACACAGTGCATTAAGGATGCTGGATTTGACATTTATCAAGAATGTAGAAATCTTCAGGATTTTTACTTGAATCAACTTGGCAATTAAAAATGTTTATTAAAATAAGTGGGGTTAATCGATGAAAAAAATAAATATATTACAATTATATTTAATTGTATTTATAATACTATCGGGAATAGGTACCACCTTAGTTCTATTGAGAGATGACAGTATTCCGCCGTACTATTTCATGCTGCCCTATTTACCTATGTTCTTTACTATTGGCAGTATGATCTTTATCAATGTTTATATGAATTTACACAAAAGTATGATATTCCCTATTATAATAGGAACTTATTATATAAGAATGGTTATATCCCCAATGTTATTAAAATTAGCTTATTATGAGACATCTAATATAAATACTGATGTTTACGAAAATATGGATAAAGCTATTATTATGATGATATATGAATTTGTATTAGTTTTCGTAATTATTAGTATTCTGATCAAGAAATATTACACTAAAAACAATAGTACATTACTAGATCCCGAGTTTATAGTGAAAAAGTTTGAATTAGGCCATAATAAAATTTTAATTAGTCTATTACTGATATTTATTTTATCATGCTTTATAGTTTATCCGGAAATTAGATATAACTATAGATTTTTGATTTTAAGCTCTCAGGAAGATGTAAGAACGTGGACTATAAATTATCTAATGGCACGAAAACAAATTCCACCTTTAGTATTCTATTTGTCAACCTGGGCTATAGAAATATTAAGACCTATAATAGTACTTGGTATAATTCTATTTATTAGAAATCGTGTATCTGTGAAATCTAAGCCACCCTTTTATTGCTTATTCATTTCAACTATTATAATTGTATTGAACAGTTTAATATCAACGGATAATACAGCTTTAAACTTATTTTTAACAATATCTTTATTTTTTATCTTGCTCCTTTTATATCAGGATTACAAAAAAAGGATATTGGCACAATTGTTTGTCTTAATATCTTTTGTAGGGGGATTAGGATTATTTGCTATATCATCAAATGCAGGAACATCTAATGTATTCTATAACTTATCCAATACGATTCAAGCATATTTTGGAGGACCTGTAAATTTTGCAACAGCTTTATCAATTCATAAGAATAATGTATTAAGTGTATTTTTTGCTGATAATTTACAAGCCATACCATTGTTTAAAACATTCTTCGTAGATATGACCAATATAACATTGTTATTCAATCAGACGAGATCGATAAATTTTATGTATGTCAGCCAGATAATACCTGCTTCAGGGCAAGCATACTATTATTTTGGATATGTTTTATCACCGATATTTTCATGTTTAGCTGTATATCTAAGTATAAAAAATGAATATAAATCAAAAGTTGCAGATAATTTTACTAAAAAGTTTATCGGAAATTTTTTAGCCATTTTCATGGCATGTATACCTGTTTTATATAACTATACTATAGCTTTATCTGTAATTCTAACTTATGCTTTACCAATATATCTAATACTAAAATTTTTCCCAAGACAATCTAAAATAAGGGAGGATGTACGTTGAAACAATTTATAAAACAACTTATAAAAAAACTTATATATCGAATTAGGGGCGAAATATTGACTGAAAAATATATTAAAAATGGTATGATTGTGGGTAAAAATTTCAAAAGGATGATTGGCTGCGATTTAGACTATTCACATTGTTGGTTAATTAAAATTGGTGACAATGTTACTTTAGCCCCCAGGGTAACAATTTTAGCACATGATGCAAGCACTAAAATGTATATAGGTTATACAAAGATAGGTTTAACAACCATAGGAAACAATGTTTTTATAGGAGCGAATTCCACAATACTTCCTAATGTAAGAATAGGTGACAATATAATAATTGGAGCTAACAGTGTAGTAACAAAGGACATAGAAGATAATTCTGTAGTTGCAGGAAATCCTGCGAAAATTATATGTACAACCAGTGAATATATAAAAAGAAGCAAGGAAATGTTTGAACAGTCACCTAAATATGGTAGTGATTATACAATAAGAAATAAAAAGATTAATACTTTGATGAAAAGGCAAATGATAGTCGACTTAGATAAACAAATCGGTATTGGTTTTGTTGAATAGTATCTTGGAATGCTTTTTATATATGTTACGAAAAAGATTTTACATTAGCAAATGCAGTTGAATCACCTGCATTTGCATTATAAAATGAATTTTTCGCAACATATGAATCAAGTAAAATGTTTTGCAATAATTAAAAATGTAAAATGATTATTGCAAAACATATAGAAAGATACATTATCATAAAAGTATAGGAGGTAATGGGGAGGATTTGATGAAGAGGACAGCAATAATTTTAATGTTAATTACAATATTTTCAAAAGTATTTGGATTTGTAAGGGACATTACGCTTTCTTACTTTTATGGAGCATCAAATGTCAGTGATGCTTATTTAATTTCTCAAGTAATTCCGTTTGTTGTGTTTTCTTTTATAGGAACTGGAATAACCACAGGGTATATCCCTATGTATAGCAAAATTGAGCAAAATGAGGGTGTAATTGAAGGGAATAGATACACTAATAATCTAGTAAATATATTGATTGTTTTATGCACTTGCATCATTATTGCTGGCCTTATATTCACAAATCAAATTGTTAGGGTATTTGCTTCAGGGTTTGAAGGTGAGACATTGGCATTAGCTGTGCGGTTTACAAAAATAAGTCTATACGGGGTATATTTTACAGGTCTCATTTATGTTTTTACTGGATATCTTCATATTAAGGGAAACTATATTATACCTGCGTTAGTAGGGCTTCCTATGAACTTTTTTATTATTTTGTCAATTTTTGTGAGTTCTGCTTCAAGTGTACTGGTTTTGTCTATAGGGAGCCTTATTGCTACTATTGCTCAACTAATGCTTCTGATACCTTATGTTTATAGAAAAGGATATAGATACAAACTTGTCTTGGATATTAATGATAAGAATATTAGAAGTATGGCATATATTGCTCTGCCGGTTATTATTGGCGTGTCTGTAAATCAAATTAATATACTTGTTGATAGAACAATAGCATCTCAAATTGTAGTAGGCGGAATATCTGCATTAAATTATGCTAATAGACTTAATGAATTTATACAGGGGATATTTGTGCTTTCTATATCTACCGCTATCTATCCTATGATTTCTAGAATGGCTGCGGAGAATAACATGAAAGATTTTAAAAGATATCTGTCAGAATCAATCAATGGAATAAATTTATTGGTTATTCCATCAACAATTGGAGCGATGATATTTTCAGAGCAAATAATTACACTGTTATTTGGACGTGGAGCCTTTGATCAAGACGCGATAGTGTTAACATCTCAAGCATTATTCTTCTTTGCAGTAGGGATAGTGGGATTTGGGCTTAGAGAAATCCTTTCAAGGGCTTTTTATGCTTTACAAGATACCAAGGTTCCGATGATTAATGCTGCTATTGCACTAATGATGAATATTGTTTTGAATATAATACTTTCTAAATTCTTAGGTATAGGCGGACTTGCATTAGCAACAAGTATCTCAGCATTATTCTGCACAGGGTTATTATTTATAAGTTTAAGGAAGAAGATAGGTTCATTTGGTTTAAAAATTATAACCATTTCCTTTGTGAAAATATTATGTGCTTCATTGTTAATGGGTGTTATGGCAAAACTGGTTTATAATACTTTGATTGGGAAAATTTCTTCCAGTATTTTACTTATTGCTGCTATAGGGATCGGAGCTTTAGTGTATTTTATTATAATTTATTTTATGAAAATAGATGATGTAGATGTTATTGTTTCTACTATAAAAGGTAAAGTAAAAAAGCTGTTAAGGCATGATTGAAATATTACTTCCCGTTTTGAGCGTGTGTTCACGAGTTAAGTTAACACTAAAGTGAAATTATACGGGAAGTTATATTTGGGGCATGTCTAAATAAAAAGTAGTGAAAAAAGGGGAGAATGTCATGTCTATATTAATAACTGGTGGAGCAGGATATATAGGAAGCCACACATGTATTGAACTACTTGATTCAGGATATGATGTAATTGTAGTTGATAATTTTTTAAATAGTAAAAGAGAATCCTTAAATCGTGTACAACAAATAACCGATAAGAAGTTAACATTATATGAATTAGATCTATTAAATAGAGAAGACCTGGAAAATGTATTTGTTGAAAATACTTTTGATGCAGTTATTCACTTTGCAGGATTAAAGTCAGTGGGAGAGTCTATTCAAATACCTCTAAGGTACTATCATAATAACATTACTGGCACTCTAATTCTTTGTGAGTTAATGCAAAAATATAATGTAAGAAATATTGTGTTCAGTTCATCAGCAACTGTATATGGAATGACCAATATGTCTCCACTAACTGAAGATCTGCCACTGAGTGCGAATAACCCATACGGAAGCACAAAACTCATGATAGAACAAATATTAAAAGATGTATTTATGGCTGATAATTCCTGGAGTATAGCTCTTCTAAGATACTTTAATCCTATTGGAGCACATATAAGTGGAAGAATCGGTGAAGACCCAAATGGTATACCAAACAACTTAATGCCTTATATCACTCAAGTTGCTATTGGAAAAAGGGATAAGTTAAGTATATTTGGTAGTGATTATGATACCCATGACGGAACAGGTGTAAGAGATTATATCCATGTAGTAGATCTTGCAAAAGGTCATTTAAAAGCACTTGAAAGTGTTATGAACACAACAGGCGTTGAAGCTTATAACCTTGGAACAGGAGTAGGGTATAGCGTGCTTGATGTAGTTGATAACTTTGAAAAGGCAACAGGAAAAAAAATACCGTACATCCTGATTGATAGAAGGCCTGGAGATGTAGATGCTTGTTATGCAGATCCAACTAAAGCCAAGAAAGAACTGGGATGGGTTGCAGAAATGAGTCTTGAAGATATGTGTAGAGATTCATGGAGGTGGCAACTTAACAATCCTAATGGATATGAAGAGAAATAAAGTAGCTTCTGAGCAGTTCATATATGTTTGTGACTTTATAATAGAGAATAGGTTTTAAAGTACTGAAGCATGAAACGACGTCAATTTACTTCGAAGACTGTAAATACATGCCATGTGCAATCTGTGGAACATTTAATGCGACATGAGATGGACAAATACAATCGAGTTATGTGGTAAATCATCAAGGAAGCATCATGTAAATTATTGTGAACGGTATGTGCCGTGGTGTGAGAGGAGGGAATTAAAATAATTAATTCCCTCCCACTTGATTATCACATTTTTGAGATATTTGTCTTTATTTCATCAGTGCTTCTTTTAGTGAATTATACGCCGGCTTTGGATTTAAATTACTATCATAAATCAGACCTCTACCAGTTCCTGGGAAAGTTGATGGAATCCATGAAAACTTATCAGTAAAGCCCCAAACCACAAATGTTTTAACATTAGGGTTTCTCAAGGCAATTTCCATCAATGACTTGTAATTGTTTGCCTGTGTCTGGAAGCCGGTAGTTTGATTTTCTGAATCATTCATACGTATATCCAGCTCAGTAATGGATACCTGTAATCCGAGAGCTGCATACCTCTTGATATTTTGCTCTATAGCATTAAGCTGGGAAGCACTCATTCCATTGATAAAGTGACATTGGAATCCTACTCCGTCAATTGGAATTCCTCTTTCCTTCATGCTCTTAATCATATTATATGCTGTATTGGACTTGGCACCCATATCTTCAATATTATAATCATTATAGAAAAGAAGTGCATCAGGATCAGCTTTTCTTGCAGTCTGGAATGCAATGTCTATAAAATCATTACCTATTTTATTTGTCCACACACTTTTTCTAAGTCCATTACCACTATCATCACAAGCTTCATTGACAACGTCCCATTCTGCGATTTTTCCCTTAAAATGTTCCATGGTCTTGGTAATGTGGTTATTCATCGCTGAAATCAGTCCATCACGACTTCCACTCCAATTTCCCATCCATCCAGGAAGTTGAGAATGCCATACAAGAGTATGTCCACGTACTTTTTTATTGTTACTTAACGCATAGTTAACCAATTTATCGCCGTTTGTAAAGTTGAAATTATTTTGCGAAGGCTCTATAGCATTAACTTTCATTTCATTCTCAGCTACAACAATTCCAAATTCATTTTTTAGAATATTATCATAAGTTGAACCTGTTTGACCAGAGAACCATTGACTGTTAACACATGTACCAAATGTTATTCCCTTTGCCGCAGCCAATTGGTACAATGCAGTCCCCTTAGGTGATGGTATAGGCGTTGGTGTTACTTTGGTAGTTGTTGTTGTCGTTGTGGTAGTGCTGACTGTCTTATTAAAATTTGAAGCAATTATAATAACATCAGCCATGTTTATTGAACCGTCACTGTTCAAGTCATATGAAGCAACATATTTTCCATCTCCAGCCACTGAATTAAATTTAGTAGCCAATAGTATAACATCAGCCATGTTTATAACACCGTCATTATTGAGATCGCCTTTTAATGATGAACCTGAAGGTATAGTTGACGGTATAGTTGACGGTGGTGTTGAAGGTGATGTTCCACTTCCGAATGTAAACCAGTCAATGTTAACCGGGCCTGAGAATACCAGATACAAGTCATTTACTCCAGTAGCTTTACTTATATTGCATGACTGTTCCTCATATGTATCCCAGCTCCCTGTTGGTGCTACAGACAATGTACCTAAGAGGGTGCCGGTTGGGCTGCCTAATCTTAACTGTATATCTGTATTGCTTTCACCAGCAATACGAGCTTTAAATGATGTAGCTCCACTTCCAAAGTCCACATTTTTAAATACAAGATTATTACCGTTTTCAATATAACCAACACCGTTTCCATCACCAGTACCGATTTTTTCTATAGTTGATGAACTATAATCGTTGTAGTTTTCTGCTTCTATTGTATCAAAAGCACTTATCTTAGTTGTGCTTGATGTTGTTGGTCTTGTAGGCGTCGGACTTGGATTGCTTGTCGAGGATGACGGAGATGGACCGAAAGTAAGATTCATTTTAGTCATATCAGCTTTACCACTACTTTGATAACCCTCTACAACCATGGAAACTTCGTACATCTTGCCCATCTTCATTCCTTTGGCTTCCCATGCTTTAAAGTGTTCGCTGACACTTATGGTTCCGCTTGTTCTTTTAGATGTGCATATACTCCAATACTGCTGAAAAGTTGTATTATCACCCTTAATAGAAGGTCCTGTTCTCGAGTTTTGATAAACTTCATATGTACGCCCGTCAACAGTAATTGTTCCCTTCATTGGTATACCATTTCCTGGTGGCTTCCAGGTGCCATAACTATCTATGATGTAATATTCTACAAGGGGATCTTCCGTCCACCCATAGACAGCCATGTATGAATTGCCGTTTGGCTGGTAGTTACAGGCATAATCTATTGTTATACCATTATAATCCTGCCATGCTTTGGTCGAGCCGAGTTTCTTACCAGTACGGAATAATATATTATTGATATTACTCCATGAGCAACTGAATGTGCCGCCACCATTGAGCGTCATAGTACCAGTACCGTTGTCTTTCCAGTACTCGTAGTTATAACCGTCAATTGTGCCAGTAGCATTTGATGTAAGCGTTGTTGCTGCTTGTACGTTAACTGGAAATACGATGGTAAGACAAAATAAAAATGCAAGAATTACCATCAATTTTCTTTTCATTGTACACTCCTCCTTTTATAAATTTTTTGAAGAAATATGTCATATTATAAATGTATCATGTATTAAAAAATAAATCCATATTTACTTGTATAATAAAGTATAATTAAGGTGATTAGTATACTAACATTCAATGAAGATTCACCAAACTGAGTATATTAAACCATCAGGCTAACATCTTCTTTATTTTTCTTATAAGCAACCATTTGTGAAGGAAAAATAATTTTCCGATACATATCAAAAACCAATTTTTTGAATTGAACAGGTGATCCCTAACAAACTTTATATCCTCTAAAGTTATATTATTTACCCTACTTACCGATGATTGCAGATCATCTGCAAAATTCTTATCAAGAATTAACTCTATTTGATTGTACCAGTATGCAGCATATGTGTTGTTCTCCATCACTAAAAACGCTTTTTGATAAATCTCATTTTTTCCTTTTGTAAAAATTCTTCTGAATAATGCTCGTTTTTCAGTTTAGCTGAAATTTCTATTAAAGATTTAAGAATTTTGCGTAATTTATTAGGTCGAAGGGAGATGACAGTATCCATCATCCCAAAATTGTGGGATAGTGTTAAATTATTTGATAAGCTATATATCAGTCCCTGCTTTTCTCTTAGATGTTCAAACAATTATACTGTCTGTCTGACCCGAAACTTTGCAATCTTTCCAGGTCAAATAGCTGCGGAGTGCATAATGCACTTCTAAAAGTACAAAAAACCTTAATAAACGAAATATCTACTATAACTTTTCAAGATATTTTAGATAAAAAGTGTTAATAATCTTAGATTAAAAATAATAATTCGGGGTGAAAACCCCATTATTTTATGATTAATACTATACTAAAATGGTATACATTAAAGGAGGTTATGATATGAATGCATGTTCAAGCTGCAAATCCTGCTCCAATGGTCCTTGTAAAATAACTCCAAAATCTCCGCGTGGTGTATGCGGAGCTGATGCTCACACTATTGTAGCCAGAAATTTTTTAAGGGCAGTAGCTGCAGGCTCGGGATGCTACATACATATAGTAGAAAACACTGCTAGAAATTTAAAAAATACAGCCTTAAATAGAAAAACTATTAAAGGTCTAAATGCCTTGGATAGACTGGCTCAGGCATTTGATATAAAAGAGACGGATACTTATGAAAAAGCAATTAAAGTTGCTGATAAAGTGCTTTCTGATCTATATAAGCCATCATATGAAAAAATGGATTTGGTAGAAAAGATATCTTATTCACCTAGATATGATAAATGGAAAGAGCTTAACCTCATTCCCGGTGGAGCAAAATCTGAAGTATTTGATGCTGTCGTCAAAACATCAACCAATCTTAGCAGTGATGCTTCTGATATGCTGCTGCACAGTCTGAAACTTGGAATATCAACGGGTTTATACGGTCTTATGCTTACTAATATTTTAAACGATATAATTTTAGGTGAACCTGTCATAAGAAAAGCTCCTGTTGGATTTAGAGTTATAGATCCTGAATACATAAATATTATGATAACAGGTCACCAGCATTCCAATCTGGCTCATCTTCAGAAAGTACTTATAGAACATGATGTTGTTAAAAAAGCTAAAGCTATAGGTGCCAAAGGTTTTAAAATAGTGGGTTGTACCTGTGTTGGCCAGGACTTGCAGGTAAGGGGAGAGCATTATCAGGATATTTATTCAGGTCATGTAGGTAACAATTTTACCAGTGAAGCAGTTTTGGCAACGGGAGCTGTTGATCTTGTCATATCGGAGTTCAATTGTACCATTCCGGGAATTGAGCCAATAGCTAATGAATTTATGATTAAAATGATATGTATTGATGATGTTGCCAAAAAAACAAATGCAGAGCTATTGCCCTACAGGTATGAAGAGCGGGAACAGATAAGCGAGTATATCATTAATACTGCTATAGAAAGCTATAAGAGTCGTAGACAATCTGTAAAGATAAATTACCCAAAAGATCATGGTGACTCCAATGTAATAACTGGTTTAAGTGAAGTTTCTCTTAAAGATTTTCTGGGAGGAGACTGGTCAAAACTTATTGAACTTATTGTAAACGGTAAAATTAAGGGTATTGCAGGTGTTGTAGGATGTTCAAACCTTACTGCAAAAGGGCATGATGTATTTACAGTAGAACTTGTAAAAGAGCTCATCAAAAAGGATATTCTTGTTTTATCTGCAGGATGTTCAAGCGGTGCTCTTGAAAATGTAGGTCTCATGTCCCCTGATGCTGCACTACTTGCAGGTGATGGCTTACGTTCCGTATGCGAAACTTTGGGAATTCCTCCAGTTCTCAATTTTGGGCCATGTCTTGCTATCGGCAGGCTTGAAATTGTTGCATCTCAGATTGCAGAAGCAATAGGTGTTGATATTCCAAAGCTCCCATTAGTATTCTCTGCTCCTCAATGGCTTGAAGAGCAAGCACTGGCAGATGGTGCATTTGGCCTTTCCTTAGGAATTCCTTTACATCTGGCAATTCCGCCTTTTATAACAGGAAGTGATCTGGTTACAAAATTATTGACTGAGGACCTTAAAAACATAACAGGCGGGTACTTGATTTTAGATAGTGATGTTGAGAGTACTGCAAAAAAACTGGAAGATATCATTATGGAAAAAAGAAATGGATTAAAAATTTAAATTTAATATAGATGAAAAGTGAAAGTTGTAATAATTAAGTTAAAGAATGCTTTATTTGATAATGATAGGAAAAATATTAAGCAAGATTTAGAGAAAGGGTCTACCATAGCCATGCTCTACACTTGCTCAGGTGTCTTAACTCTAACCAGATAAATACAATATACAATTAGAAAAGCGATCAGGAATGCAAATAACTTTCCGGATACAGTACGAACTAGGAATGGGCCTAATGCAAAAAATAGAAAAAACCATCCTACATTTTTGATACCTGCTTTCTTACCAAATAATGTAATAAAGCTTACGATTCCACCATAAACCAAACCTAAAAGCAGCAGCAAAGATGAAGGGAAAAGGGATGTTTTTTCTATAAGTCTTGCTATGAATGAAGTTTGCTGAGTAGTAGCAAAAAAATAAATAACCATAGTAATAAGAGAAATAACTAGTCCGACATATAAAAAATTTTTCTGCCTACTATATCAGAGGCAGTGCCTGAAAAAGGACGTATGATTAAGGCAGAAATTTTAAGAATACCTATTGCCAATCCCATGTCTGAACTACTCCCCGAATGCTGGGAAACATATATAGGGGGAGTTGGAATAAGTATCTGAAACCCCAAGTAAGTAGATAAACTTGATAATAATATAACGATATAATTATGATCGAAAAAAATATCCCCTTGCTTGAAAGAAAGCTGCAAGAGGGATATTTTTTTCGAATAAACAAACTTTTTATTATCTTAGAAACCTTTTGCTAATTCTTGTGCTTTTGCAATTGTGTTACCAACAATAGCCTCAACATCCTGTCCTACTATATCCAAGGCTTCTGCAGATATTGTAGTAAAGTCTGTAATTCCAAAGAACCCAAATATTGTTCTTAAGTATCTATCACCCATCTCATACATATTAAAAGGTTCAGAACTATAATCTCCTCCTCTAGCAACTATATTCACAGCCTTCTTCCCATGTAATAATCCAACTGCACCTTTTTCTGTATACTTAAATGTTATACCGGTAACAGTAATATAGTCTATATATGCCTTAAGTATAGCAGGAATACTTAGGTTCCATAGAGGTTCTGCGATAATATACTTGTCTGTTTCAGCAAATTGATAAGCATATTTTAAAACAGGATGCTTCCTACTTTCCTCAGTCTTCGGACCAAAGACTATGTTGATATCACTTTCTGTCAAAAATTTGATATTCTCCTTATAAAGGTCAAGTGTTGTAATTTCATCATTAGGATGGCTCTGCTTATATGCTTCTATAAATTTATCGGATATTTTAAAAGTTCTTGATAATCCTTCTGGTTTTGCATTTGCTTTAATATATAGAACTTTGCCCATATTATTTTCTCCTTTAGTAAGTATAATAAATCTTATTATGCGTTTCTCGATAATTATAATTTTCCCTTTTCTAAATAATTTTATCAACTGTATATTTGATTTGGCTCCTCTTTATTGTATTATGAAAATTGATATTGATAAATTTGATATGCGTAAACAACTATCTTTATTGAAAGCGGTTGGTATCCCTTATAGAGTTAAAAGACAAATCATACAATATGGTCCGATGGTGATGATAAGCTGGAAGATATAATACTAAATGCTGTTAATCATCATGTAGAAGCAGTTGAAATAACCCACCATTTTTGTCATGACTATAATCCCTCATTATATTGGGTGTCTGGATGGGGATTCGAAAGGTCATCGATGGTATTAATCAGAATGTAAAGGTAGCGTAGAAGATAGATGTTTACTTGGTGATTATAGGTATAACCCAAAGGATTCATAAGAAAATTAACATTCTAGAGGTGAAAATTAATTTCAGACCTTTAATTTTATAAAAAATTATTTCTTAAACATTTTAGGTTCTGTACGCTTCCCAGATAAAAACGCTCGCAAGTGTTCATCAAAATTTATAGAAGAATTTGCATAAAGGAATGAGTCCTCGTTTTCCATAATAACCGCAGCACCTCCTCTAATTGAATTCCAGACATAAATTGAATTTATGTTCTCCAACACTTTATGGTGTGCTATTGCATCCTCAATAGAGATACCTATAATTTTTGCTGAAGCTTCGAATAATTCTTTCTTTATTTCCATTTAAATAACTCCTTCGTATAATTGGGGGCAAACTGCAAAACAAAAGCGACTTTCATTGTGTGAAAGTCGCTTGTTCTCTAATCGGAGTGACCGGACTTGAACCGACGACCCCTTGCACCCCAAGCATTTCAAAAAGTCTGAGAACGCCATTTACTGTAAGCTTTCTATTTATTATACACCACTAATTACACCAATTGAAGATAAAATTAGTATCATAAACCTGATTTGTGTTCTTAATTTTGTTTTCAAGGTCAGAGATTTTATATCTATTGATTGAATTTCACTACAAAAAATGGTATTATGTAAAAAATACCAACTTTATGGTGAAATTTTGCATACAATAAAGTTACTAATTCTTACATATAATTAAATATTAAATACATAACACATCATTTTACCATAAAAATCTATGGTTGGGGTGGTGAATTAATGGGGGAGATATCGTATACAGGTGCAACATCTGGGAAAAGATGCCGACTTATTGAAGTGTTACAAAAACGTTTTCCAACAGCAGAAAAAAGAGCTATTAATGCTATGGCTGAAGAAATAAAAGAACGTACTTCTGGTTGTAGTAAAATAACATCAATAATAAAGCTAAAAGAATTATTTCCAAATGAACCAAACATTGTTTTAGCAGTTATAGCAGAAGCTATATTAGAGGAAGCAGGAGCCAGTAAACTATATACAAAAGGTAATGAAGTTGTACCCAAATACAGTACTTTAGATGAGCGTTACGAAGAAATGCCTGGGAATCCAAGTTCAGTTGGACATTGGACAGGAGAACCTGGTGAAGCTACTTTTGTTTCTACTGATGAGAGAGTAGCTGATACTCTGAAAGAAATAGGTGTTAGTGGTATCGAGTATAAGAATGGAATGCCAGATTTTTCACAATTTGTAATTGAAGAATTTAAAATTGATAAAATGACAGAAGATAGACCTAAAAATTTTGCACAAGCTAATAAAAAGCTAGCAGAAAAGCTTACTAAAGAAACAGGCGAAAAATGGACTGCAAAACGAGTATCAGACTGGATTAAAGAGAATAACTATACATGGCACGAATTAAATGATTGTGAGACAATACAGTTAGTTCCAAGTGAAATTAACCATCCTATATTCCAACATCTGGGAGGATGTGGAGAATATAAAATAATGTTGAAAAATGGAGGAAAATAGTATGCAAGATGAATTGTTTGGACACTTAGAGTATGATTATTTATGGCAAGGGAAAATTGAATTTTTTATATTTAATCAGAATAATAATATAACTCTATCAATTGAATGTGAAGATGAAGATGAAGATATTACTGATGTTCAGAGAAAATCAATGGTAGAGTTTGCAAAAAATAAAGAAAGAATTATAAAAGAAATAGAAACAAAAATATTTAATTATTATCAGTCAATATGCCCACTAAAAAGAGAAAAAAGAGTAGCAGATATTGATAAAATTGCACCGATTATTCATAATGTAGACGAAGTAGGGAGTTTGGTTAAGCCAGTTAATTTTTATATAAAAAATTCTGATGAAAGAACAATTGCAATATTGTTTGAATGCACATGGGATTTTGATTTGGGTGTTGGAGTGGAAATAGTAAATGAGGAAGTTATACGTGTTGGTGTACAAAATGATGTGATGTAGTAAACGTTATTTGATAAAATAGTATAAGGGTCTTAATAGGTATATACTCTCTATTAAGACCCTTTTTATTTGTTATTCAATTTTAGGTCTTTACATGAATAATCTTCCTCTAGTATAATTGATAATAGAACATATGTTCTATGACTGGAGGATTATTTTATGAAAGTACATATGAAACCGATAGAAATGATCTATATGTCAACTACAGCAGGTAAGCTTACACCAATAAAATTCAAAATGCCTACAGATAAGGGTGAATTAGTAATTAAAATAGAAAAGATTATTAAATCCCAAGAAGAAAAGATATCTGGAAGCAATATAATTACTTATACCTGTCAGAGTACTATAGCTGGATCAGAAAGACTATTTGAATTAAGGTATGAAATAAGAAGTTGTAGGTGGTTTCTGCATAAGATTTAAAAATGATTGTTATATTTTTGGATCATTTTTTTTAGTCCTTTGATAAACTCATCAGAAAACACTTTATTTTCAAATGCTGCTTCAAATAGACATAACCAGTTATCTTCAGACATGTCTAATGGAGCATGTTGAAAATGAGTGCCACCTTGTGTCCACCAAGAGAATCTTATCTCTGTTTCTCCAGTAGCTTTTATTATTAATCTCTCAGCTTTTGCTTTATCATTATTGTCAATATCAATTATTGCTTCTGCTAAATTGTCTGCATACTTACTCATCTTATTCCTCCATAATAAAATATAGATCAACTCGTTTAATCTCAAACATCTCCTAAATTTTTAAACACAACTTTTAATACAAAAGCAGATATATCCGCTAAACTTTGTCTTTCCTCATTTTTTAACTTTTTATTGATCGAACTATCAATATCCATTTGAATATCGTTCTTATCAAAATATGATGTAAAAATGACGTCTTCTGACCTGTTGTGTATATATTTATATAATATTTCACAAATTCTTTCACCATATATTGAGATTCTTTCTTTGTCATTTTGGTTGAATACAACAATATTTGGATATTCATAATTAAACTTTAACTTATCAGATTCTATAACTTTAACAGAACATATTTTAAGTTTTTCCATTGGTGTATTTATACCTCACTATTTATAATGAATTTTCCAGTTCATTGATTTTTTGTAAGATCATATCCATTGTATTTGCCTTTAAATCTATTATTGGTTTTTCTTGTTCTGAATAATTATCACTTTTTAAACATGTTATACCTTGTAAAAGCCAACCTTTTAATTCATCTAATACCATTTGATTTTTATCATCTGATTCCAAACTATTAACTTCATTTAAAGCAGCTCTTATTGCATGTTTTATTATTTTGGTTTCATCTTCAGTTAAATTGCGATTTATTTTCTTTTCAGTAGCTTTAACTGAATCTTTAATTATATTTGAATATGTTATTTCATTCATCATAAAATTCACTCCTCTTAATATTTTAATTTTATTCTATCCAAGGCTCATAAGTACTTGATCCTCTCCAGATCCATTTATGATTTTCATAAATTAAAAACCATGAATAATTATCTTTATCTGTTCTAACTGCATAAACTATTATTGGTAATAGCTGCTTACTATCCTTTTCTTTTACTTTGAACATTTTTATCATCCTCTTAAATATAAAAATTACTTTTTTATTGGCATTGTGACTTTAACTAATGCATCAATATCAGGTTCACAACTAAAAGAAGCTCCATTTTCAAGAAATACATTTGCAAAATCTTTTGCTGTTAAAATATCTACTATGACCTCACCTTTAGTTAAAATTTCATTTATATCATCTTCTTGTAGTCTAAGTTCTACTAATATTTCCTTAATCTTATCATTCATCTTCTATATACCTCCAATTTAATAAATATTTTATCAAATGATACATAACTTTACAATGATTTTGATTATATATGAATTAAACTCAATTATGTAGTAAAGGTAAGAAGATTATAGATTTAGAGAAGGATACAAATGAAGGGAAAGTTGTTTTTAGTGAAGGTATTTACATATAATTGCATACTTTACATTTAAGTGATATAATGAATTAAAAATACAAGTGGAGGTATACGAAATGGGATTTAAGATGGAAGGAATAGATGACTTTAATAAAGATATACACAATATTGTAAATAAAGCAGAGGAACTTGAAGGTGAAAATGAAGTATCTTTTGAAGTTTTATTTAATGATAATTTTATTCAGAAATATACCTCATTTAAAACATTGGGCGAAATGTTTGATAAAAGCCAATATAAAGTAGAATCGGCAGAAGATCTTGATAAAATTCCAGAGGAAGAACTGGATGCATATGTAAATAAAAATACAGAATTTGAATCATGGGCAGAAATGATGGAAACGGCAATAGGGGAATATTGTGCGGATAAAATTGGATTAGATTAAATTTTTGGAGGAATCATGATGGCAAATAAGGTAATCGATATTTCACAAAAATATAGTCATGAGATTGATAATATTAAAAATAAACTAAGTGACTTAGAGCGAGGAAGAATTTACGAGATAACTAATGTAAAAATGGATGGCTATTTAGCCACAAATGTTGTTCAATTAAAAGAAATGATTTCGGATCTAATATATAAGATAGAATACGATAAAGATTCTATAAGTGATGATATAGGAAAAGCATTTGAAAATATTGATATTTAGAGCATAACAATTATAATATAAATCTTTTATAAACTTTAACAGGTGAATTTATATATACCTGTTATTTTTATTAGAAATTTTCCCCTCTTTTCTGTCTCAGCTATCACAATAAAATACGATATCTTAATCTATGAATATTAAAATAATATTTATCATCGATTTTCACTCATTTTTACCCTTAAATGTATAATAGTGTTCGTTAAATCTAGCACAATTAAACAAATGAAATAATATTACAAAGAATTCATCAGATTCAAATACTTCATTTCAGCGGCTTGGTAACAAAATAGTAAAACCTTAAATTTAATGATTATTAATATAAAATTTATCAAATAACGTGATATGGGCAAAATAAATCTTAATATCTAAGTAATAGTATAAATATCTTTAAATATCGATGTTTTTTACTTGAAATTCGACAAATTTCGGTATATAATTTACATAACTCATGAGTAATTTTAATTATGAAGGTGATTGTAAAAATGAATAATAATAAAGAAGAACATGATGAGGCTATACGAGAGGCTATTTATAAAGCTTTAACAGAATATAAATGTCAGAAGTGTGGTGAAGTTAATTTTATACCATTTGGTATCAATATGGAATTCTTAATGGATTTTTATAAGTGTAGATTCTGTGGATACCAAAATTGATTATTTGATGTAGAGGTGATCCCCGGATGGAAGAAGAAAATAAAAAAATTATAAAAGAAGAAGAAGTATTATTTTTGAATAATAAATATAAAAAGCTTACATATGAAGATAATACATATGGATTTATAAGATACAATGAAAAATACAAAATGTGGGTTGAATTGAGATTTAACGGCAAGGAAGATATTGATAAAGTATCTGATGATATTTGTAAGATATTATTGGAGAGCTATCGTAAGGAGAAGAGGTGGTAAACACATATGTTAAGTTCTGACTGTGAAGATGAAATTAAAGAAATAGAAAAAATAAATATTCTATTGATATTGCAATTGGTATTGGAATTTTAAAAAGTATGTTACATAAAGATATAATAAATAGGGAGCAATATATAAAAATGAAAAATAGTTTTATAAAGAAAATGCAAATACCACAAGGAGATAATGCTTAAAATGTTAGATATTGAAGAGGAAAGAGAAGAAATTGAAAAATTAAATTGTGACATATCAACTACTATTGGTATAGCTATCGGAGTTGGATTATTAAGAGAAGCAGTAAAAAAAGAATTAATTTCAGAAGATAATTATGTTAAAATGAAAAAGATCTTTGTTAAAGAGATGTTAAAAGACAAAAAACAGTAAATGTAAGATGTAATTACATATAAATAAAGTTAAAGGGAGCAAAATAAGAGGAGCAGTAACTGCTCCTCTTATTTTTGCACTACTTATTAAATTCAATTTCTAACTCATCATCATCAGTTGTATTGCTGAAGTCCTTGATTAGCTCATATACTTTCTCTAAAAAATTTTGTCTATCCTCGAAACCAAGTTTATCCAGTTTGTAGTAAGGAAAGCTCATTAATGCTAGCATAAAACCTAGATCAAAATGCATATTCCTTGTAAAAAGAACAACCTGATTGAATGTATATTCCTCGTTATTTTTAAAAGCAAACTTTAGACCAGCGTTTATATCCTTTACAAATTTTTTGAAGTTGTCTTCATTAATTAAGTCTTTAGGCTTATCATAAATATTTAACTTTTCTTTATTATGATTATTATCAGAAATAGATGATTCTTTACTATTTGATTTAATCAAGTCTTCAATATATTTTTCAGATTCTTCCTCGTTTATAGATAATAATTCTTTAAATAAATTAATTAAATCAGATGATTTTACAGATAAAATTCTACCATTCTCTAATAATGATACCCATGCATCTGATTTTCCAATGTCTTTTGATATTGCAATTCCAGATTTTCCGCTTTTTATTCGTTCTTCAGTGATTCTGTTTCGGATATGCTCATTTATTAATATTTTTGGTTTAAGCACCTTATAACACTCTCCTATAACTATTATATTTTAATATTAATATTAACTATATTAAATGTCAAGATATAATTTATATATATTATAGTATTATATAATATAGGAATATATAAAAAAATATTAAATATAACAAATATAATATTGACATTATAATATAATTGGTATATTATATTTATAGAATATTATTAAATGATAAATACAGGAGGTCAATATTATGGAACAATATCTAATTCAGGACGAGAACAACATGTATACCTTTAAAGATGGCATTAAAAAGGTTGGTAAAACATTCTACTATAACCCAACTAAGAAACCAGAAAGAGGATATGCTACAGAAGAAATTGCAAAAGATGCGGTAAAGAAATTAATGTTACATAATAATGTAGGGAATTTAGGACATAGTTTTAAAGTTGTTGAGGGTGTGAAAGATAACACATGTTATATGATTATGGAATCAACTACTAATACAATTATTGATGAAAACTGCTTTATCAAAGAATCTGAAACTAGGTGGTTTTTTATCGGCTCTACAGGTCATAATGATCGAAGATATATATCTTCATATTCACAAAAGAAAGCTGAAGAAGTAATAAAAACACTTGAAGCATTAAATATTAATCTAAATGCTGGTTTCAAGTTCTACATAACTGAATATAAGGATGTTAAATATGACGGGGAAGTAGTGTTTAAGGCTATAGAAAATAAAGGCTCTAAATTATTAATTAATTGAATATGATTCCAATTTGGAACTTATATAAATTTTATAGAGAGGAGATAAGTTGATGATACAACTACAAATTAGAAGTCCTGCACAAAAAATAAAAGCTTTAAAGTGCTACCAACACTTTAAAGCATCAAGAAAAATTTTTCGTAATGAAATTATAGCATAGTTACTAATAAAAAAACAAGATTATTTAAAAATGAAAGGGTATTTAAAGATGATAATAGATATAAATGAAAAGAAAGTATATGAATTCTGTGATACAAAATGGAAATATTACATAAAAAGGGATGGAGCTTATTATCCTTCAAAACATGATGATTTAGTTCTTAATGAAGCTGCTAGTGAATTTAATATTACTTTTGATGAAGCTAAAGCTATATTTAATAAAGTTTCAAATGAAATAGTACAAGAAGAAGTAAAAGGTATGAGTCAAAACCAAATAAGAAATGCAATAAAAGATGTAATTGAAGGAAATGCTGAAACACCTTGGGGACAAGAAAAATTAAAGAAAAAGAAAGACAATAATTAAATTCAAAAGCTCATTGTTAGGAGCAGAATTATGTTCTGCTCCTCCATTTACAAACCTTTAAACAAATTAAATCTAAATCAGGAGGACTATCTTTAAGGGGCAGTCCTTACTGAACTATTAACAGGAGGATATATTATATGGAAACAAATAATGCAGTTACTATATATAAAAAGAATAATGGAAATCTAGGAACTAAAAGTACGAATTCTTTAGCAAGTATAATAGATTTAAATGAACATACAATTCGTATGAATGAAATAAATGAATGTATTTTCTATCATAAATATCAGTTTTTAAGGCTTAAAGAAGGCATTTTTAGAAGGATGTATGAAAATTATGCCATATATTATCAAAAGATTCGTGAGCTTGAAGATGCTGATTATGAAATTTTAAAAAAAGAAAAAGAAACGGCAATAGCCAATGCTATAAAGAGAAAAAGAGATAGAGAACTAAGGGGTTATTCTTATTCAACTAAGAAACTAAATAAAGTGAATTGATGGGAGGAGCTAAATGGATAATAATCTAGCAGGAATATATATAGATGCAGAAACAGGAGAGAGAACAGAATTTACTAAAGATGATAAACCAATAATTTTAACAGAAAAAGATAGACACAAACAAGCTGAATTAAGAGATAAGCAAAAAAAGGCCTTACAAAAGGAAAATAAAGTCTTTTTTATGAAAGATTACAACAAAGAAATAAGTGGAAGTTTTATTTTCATGATTTATAGATATTGCAAATCAAAAAAAGATTTAACTCAGGCAGATCTAACTCGATTAATATATCTTGCATCATTTGTTACATATGAAGGAATATTAACCTTTGATAATAGAACAGTATTAACAAAACAAAATCTTAATCAGTTAGTTTTAAAGCTACATAAAGAAACGTTCTACACATTTTATAATAAGATAGTGAAATTAAAAATAATAGAAGAAAAAGAAGATAAGCTCTACTTAAACAAAGCACATTTTTTTAAGGGATTTCCTGCTGAACATAAGAAATTTATTTTGAAAAGGAATTATATAAGGATCTATATTGATGCAATACAGCATCTATATAAAAATACTCCTGTAAAAAATCATAAACAACTAGGAATTATATTTATGTTAATTCCATTTATTAATAGGTACTGGAATATACTTTGTACTAATCCAGATGAGCAAAACCTGGAACTATTAAACATTTTAACTTTAGACAATTTGGCTGCAATTCTTGGATATAATAAGAAGTATCTATTTCAGCTCAAAAAGGAATTGAAGAAGATTAAATTGGCAGATGGTAAAAATGTTCTGATATTTATTGAAAAAGATATAGATTCGAACAAAAAAGAAATATGTATTAATCCAAAAATAATTTATGGTGATAGTGAACCAGAATATGCTTTCAAAGTAATGGAGAAGTATTTTTGATGAGTCAGGTTTTCCGACCAAAAACCATACTATTAGTCAGATTTTGCGACCTCAAAAAAACTTGAAATGTAGTGATAGTGAGCGTTTGAAAAATTTAATACATCTTATCTTTATTATATGTGAGCACAACAATAAAACAAAAAGTAAAATACTTATTGATGAAATTTATTATATATTAATTATAATCATTAATCAATATTATTATTCAATAATTTATAAAATATAAAAAATAAATATATTGATGGGATTTGGGAGTGCCTTTCTCCCAAAGACCAAACAAGGGGCGTTCTTTGCCCCGCGTTAGGCTTTTGACTTTGACTTTTAATCAGGTAATTATGAAAATTATAAAATAAAATTCAAATAATAAGGGATCAAATAATAGGAGGACTTTATATAGTATGATGAATAAACAGGTTAAACTATTTATGCTTGATGTAAAGGATTTTTACACTTCTAAAGAGAGCGAATTAAATAAAAAGTATCTGGAAACAAAGAAATATAAAAAACTTATTGAGGAACATACTAAATTAAGTATGCTTGAAATAATCACTGAAAGTTTAAGTGAGTATAAAGTTAAGAAGGAACTATATGAAAGTTTAAAATCCAAAACTTATAATAAAGATACTGAAATGTCTGATGAAGAAATAAAACAATTAGAGGAATTAAAAAAGTATTTTAATGCAATTTTGAAATCTGCTGATGTGAAAAGAAGTAAAAAATTCAGATTATCTGATAAGGATAAAGACACTATTTCTGATAATGAAAATAAATTATCTTTAGTCATTTGTGAGGATTGTGGAGAAGTTAAAGATAAATGTAAATGCGATAAAATGAAATCAATCAGTATTTATAAGAAAAAATTAAAGAGTATTAAAGAATATAAAGATTGTAAAGATAATATAAAAAAATTACATAAAGAATTTGAAGAAGAACGTAAATCTAATGTTGATTTAGTTAGGACACTTGAAAGAGATAGATTATATTTTAAATACAAAGATAAGGATACTGGTGAAGAAATAGAAAAGGTTAAAGTATATAAGCAAATAGCTTTATTTGATTCATTCTTAACCAGAACACTTGATTTAAAGTATGATGAATTGACAGAGGAAATATTTATTATTGAAACTGTTTATTATGATATTATTGAACAATTGGTCAAAAATGGCTTTAAATATTTGGGTAATACTTATTGTGTATTTACTTCAAGTGCGGGACAGTTACGCAAAAAAAAGGTAGTAATGATTAAAGAAAGCACCTTTAATACTTTTAAGAAAAAATTAATGTGTGGTTTAATTCTTGATGATATTAATAGTTATATTGAAATTATAGATGATGAAGAATATAAAGGTTGCATAGTGAACAAGTACTTGACATACTTGGCACTCACAAATTCAGCTTCAAGTTTATGGGAAGGATTTGATATATCTAAAGCAATAGTAATTCCTGATTTTGAGACTGAAGTTACAGGAATTGTTGATTATATTGATAATAAAACTTTTGAAATTACACTTAATGATAATAGAAGTATTCTAATAAATCATAGTGATGGTGCAGGATTATATATTACTGATAGTGAAATAGACAATGCTTTCCAATGCCGTTTACCTTGGATGAAGGGGCTAATGATACCTGTAAACAAAAAATCACTACTAGAATATTGTTCGAGTGTAAACAAATATATTATTCGTGATTTAGATGGAGTTGAATGGGATTTACAAAAGCATGACATAAGATATATTTTCACCAAATCACAGTTCAAGATGTATAAATACTATAAGCACCTAGCAAAAAAGAGTGGTAATAAAACTGCTTGGAAAACTTATCAGGATTATTTTATTGAATTAGAGTGTGAAGCATGTAAACTTAATATAGAGCCTGATACATTCCTTGATAAAGAAATAAACTATCAATTTTTGCAAAGTTTAACCAATATGACAGAAACAGAAGTTAATATATTAATTAAATCAACATATGATGAAATAAAGGATGCTTATAATGATACAGATACAATGCTTGAAATGTTGGGAGCAACTAAGATAAATAGAAAAAGAAATGCTTTACAAGATGCATTGTTATTATACCCTGAACTGTTACATGATTATCATGTACAAGATATGTTATCAGGAGCAATAAACAGCAGAAAAAAGAAAGCAAAAGCAGGTAAATTTATTATTGAAAATACAAAACGAATGTTTTTATGCCCTGATGTATTTGCATGGTTAGAATATCTGATTTCAGGTAATAAGAATCCTGAAGGTTTATTGAAAGATGGTCAAGTAAGTTGTATGTTATATGATGATGGTGTAACACTTGATATATTAAGAAGTCCGTCATTGTATAGAGAACATGCAATAAATACTAATCTGATAGATGATAATACCCAAAAGTGGTTTATAACCAATTGTATTTATACAAGCTGTCATACTATAATGTCAAAGCTTCTTATGTATGATGTAGATGGGGATGAAGCAACAGTAATTTCAGATAGCACTTGGACTAAAGTTGCTGAAGAAGCAATGAAGGGTATTAATCCATTATATTATGAATTAGGTACAGGTAAGCCTGAAGAAATAAATAATGATTCTATTTGGGAAAGTATGAAATTAGCATGGGAGTATGGCAACATAGGTATTTATAGTAATAGATTGACTAAAATTTGGAATATTGATGGTATCAATGATAATGCTTTAACATTGGCAAAAAAAATATGTTTTATAAACAATGCTAGTATTGATGCTGCTAAAACTAAATATTTCCCTAAAATACCTGAAGATTTAAAAATTGAATTCAAAATACTAGATAAGCTAAAAAATCCACATTTCTTTATATATGCTAAGAACAAAAAAGAAAGTCAAGTTGAAGAAATTAATGGTAGTGTTGTTAATAAAGTCTGTAAAAAGTTTGAGGATATTAAAGATAATGAGTTTACTTATGATTTTAGTAAAATTGGTAAGTTCTATATCAAGAATATAATGAATAATCCTGAAATTAATGAGACAGAAGTTTATAAAACTTATGGTGAAGCAATTATTAACAAATATGAAGAAATGAACGAAACTAAAAATAAATGGTTCATAAAAGTAAAAGATACAAATTTAAATGATTCTGAAGAAGAAACTATAATCAATAAATCCAGTATAATTTATTCTCAATGTAAACAGGAAATACTGTCAGTTGTGAGTAAAGATAATGATTGTAGAATTATTGATATAGTAGATATTGTTGACATACTAATAAAATATGTTTACAGCAAGCATAAAGACAGATGTAAGAGTTTATTATGGACAGCTTTTGGTGATGTGATTGTTGGCAATATAAAACTTAATAAAAAGACTTTTATGTGTTTGGGTTGTGGTAGGAGATATAAAAAGAAATCTAACAACCAAAAAAGATGTGAAAAGTGTTCCGATAAAAACAGAAAAGAAAAAGATAAATTGAGAAAGAAGAAATAAATTCCACATTTTAAAAAGTGCCTTTAAGCCTTTATATTACTAGCTTAAAGGCACTTTTTTATTTTATGCAATAAAGTTATAAAACATAGTAAAATAAAGGGTTTGAGCCAAATTTTAGTCAATTACAATATGACAAGATAATTTATATTATATAGTATCGACAACTCTATTGTATCAAAGCCAAAATCAAAAGTCAATATATATTTAAAATATTTTTATTTACAAAAAAAATTGTTAAATGTTAAAAGGTGAGGTTATGAATGAAACACTAGTAGAAAGAACAAATAAATATATACGGGAATGTGGTATTAAAGCTAGATTTATATGTGAAACTTTAAATATAGATGAACCTTATTTCTGTAGATGGAGAAAAGGACAAAAGAAATATATATTAAAAGATGCTCAATATAAGGCTTTGAGTGAGTTTTTAGAATCAAAAGGGTATTAGTTTTTTAAGATAAATATTTAGATATAATACTGCATAATAATACTAACATTTTCAAATGCAATAGTCAAGAAAAAATTAAAAATAATTTAGATATTTCATAGCAGTAAAGCTGCTTTAAATATAATCCTCCTGTTTGGAGCTGTCTAAGTGGCAGCTCTTTTCTTTTTATATGGGAGGAAAACAATATAGGTATTTTAAATTTAGTTGGTTATGTCTAAGCCTGAAAGACAAGATAGGAGCAAATTATGAATGATAAAATGAAAGTTGTAGGAAATATTTATTGTGCTGGTGTATATGGTATGAGATTAAAGGGTTCTCAAGAGTATATTTATGTCGGTAGTGCTATAGAGATTAATGATGCACTAAGTAGGCACAATTATTATTTGAAAAGAGGTTTGTATAATAATACTAATAAACAGATTCTGCAATATTATTTTGATTTAGAAGAATTGATTTTTGAAGTAATTCATGAATCTGAACACAAAAAAGTTAAGGAAATGAGTTTTCAGGAAAAGGAAAACTTACACAAAGCTTTAAGTGTTTTAGAAAAATTTTATATTGAGATGTATAGAAGCTCTTGTTGTAATACACAGAATGAAGTTTCAAAGCATAGTAGCAACAAAGACATGTCTACAACTATCAAAAGACAGAAAGTAAATTCAGGGAGTAATAATCCTAATTCGAAATATAAAAATAAAATAATTGCTGAAATATTGTGGCTTAAGATAAATGGATACAAACCAAAGCAGATAGCAGAGTTCTATAAGGATGTTAACAAAGGGTATATAAGTCAAATAGGAATAACAAAATGGATTCATTTAGAACCAATTAAGCCAGAGTTTGTTGAAGATATTGTTTAATTTACATATTTATTAAAATATTTATATTAATTGCAGGAAATTCCCTCCTAATAGAGAAATAGGAAATTAGAAGGGAGGTGAATTGTATGCCAGATGATAAAACAATTAGGCAACCATTAGATGGAAAAAGAATTGATATTAATGATCCTAATGAAGTAAGAAATTGGACTGATATTTTAGATTGTACACCTGAAGAATTAAAAGATGCTGTAAAAGCAGTAGGAACTTCAGCTGATGCGGTTAAAGATCATTTAGAAGATAAATAGTAAAAAATTATAAGTGCTTGAAACCTCTATCAAAATCAGGTAGAGGTTTTTAGCTGTTGAAATTTATATAATAATAAAGGATTATTTGTAAGAATGTAGAATATTCCATTCTAATAAAACTTCTAGAATGGGGACATCAGGATGAGAATAAAATTAAAATATTGCAGATATTGCTTAAATTATGTAATAAAACATGAAACTTGGCATAAGCACATTAATAAAATAAGGTTAGAAAACATTGAAAAAATAAAAGAAATAAAAGAAGATGGATTAAGTGAATTGCTGGAAGAGTATAAGTTAAGATTGGAATCAGATTACATGAAAATTTTTCTTCCGATAATAACTTTTATAACTAATATCATGTTTTCTATTATGTTTTCTGCTGCTGCAGTTTATTGGGGATTTAAAAACTCTTTAATTAATAGTTATTGGAGTAAAACATTTGATAAGCCAGATTTCAATAAACCTGAATTTAAAAGTGAACTTATAGGAATTTCTCAAAACACTTTAAATCAAACATTTTTGGATATCTTATTAACCGGAGTATATTTTCTTATAATAGCTTTATTTATTTTTGTATTGATTACAATGTATTCGAATAGGTGTATAACTGCAAAGAATTACTTGTATAAATACTTTATAGCATATTTAAACGATGAGATTCAATTAAGGAAACAAATTAATGTTATAGAACCTGAAAAGGAAATAATCAAGGATTATATAGAAGAAGCGGTTCAAATGAATAGAAATAGAAAACATAAGAAAGTAAAAAGATAGCAATCAAATAATAATGAATGAAACCTCTTGAAAACAGGAGGTTTTTTGTTGTGCGATTTTAAATTGAAGATATGAGGTATCATATGAAAATTACAAATGAAGTGAAAATTGGCTACAAGAATTATACAATTAACATGGTTAATCATGATATCTATGTTGATGGAAAAGAATGTTATGGACAAATCAATTATGATAATGAATATATAAATATAGCTGATAAATTTAATGATAATCAGAAGAAAGCTACCTTTATTCATGAGATAGTCCATGGCATTGATGAAATGTACGGTAGTGATCTGACAGAAAAGCAAGTTGAATTATTTAGTAATGGATTGTATATGTTTTTGTTGGATAACCCTGAAGTATTTGAAAAATAAAAGTATAGGATACTTAAATAGATGGACATTTTTTATTAACTGCAACATATTCAAGTGTTTTTTCTAGGTATTTAATAAATTTTGTCTATGTAAGAGTGATTTAAATGTTGGAATATTAAAATGAAATGTTGATAAGTTGGGGTGATAATATGGGATTTGAAAAGTTACCAATACTAGATGATAGACATTTAAAAGCTATTGAAATGATAATAGATGGAAGTTATAAAATTAACGAGATAGCTGCTGCTTGTGGTGTCGAAAGAACTACTCTATGGGATTGGCGAAAAAAGAACAAGACTTTTATAGCTGAACTGGACAGAAGGATACAAGAGCATAAAAGTTTTTTAAAGAATAGTAGCGAAAAGAAGTTTGAAAATAAGCTAGATATTGCTATAAATACTATAATAAATATTGCTGAAAGTGGCAAGAATGAAGCAACTAAGCTTGAAGCAGCCAGGTACATATATGAGGTACTAAATGGGAAGATACCAAATAAGCTTACAGTTACAGAGAATATAGAAGATACAGATAATGCAGGTAATATTATAGAAGATATAGAAGATTGGGATAATACAGAGGATACAATAAAAGATTAATTTTAATACAAAGTAAAATTGTAATTAATTAGTAGTCAATTCAACACAATGCATATTAAGTTTAACTCAATACAACATAATCTCAGTTGTATTATATTATAAAAACTACTTATAATATAGTCATATCAATGGTTACAAGGATTATAATAAATTAATGTATGTCAATTATATTTTTTTATGCATATCAGAATGTATATTATACATTGATATACGTTAATTTGTGTATAAAAATACATGATACCCTACCCATACCCTTCTTTTTGGAAATCTCAAAAATCAGGGGTGATTACCTCTACAGTTTTTTATAATATTTTTTAAGGATTTGAACCCTAAGAAACAGGTGAATTAAATGATAGACAATAATTTTGATAATGATAGATATAACCAAATTACACTTCACAAATATCTTACATTTCAATTAATACAAGAAAAAAATTATCCTAAAGCTGAAGCAAAGAAAAAGGCAACTGAATTAATAAGAACAAGTACTAATTTATGGGGAAAAAATGGATTAGCTTATTATTTAGGTCAAAAGTCTTTTGAATTCTTTTGTTTATATTACTTACAGGATATATTTGTTGCAAAACCAACTAATAAACAAAGAGGATTAGCACCAGTTCATTATGAAATGTGGAATTTCATAGATGAAATGTTTATTAAAGATTACTTTGATAAAGGTAATATGGTTATTCCAAGAGGTTGTGCAAAAACAACCGTGTGTGATTTAGCTTTGACAATATGGCTTCATTGCTATAAACAATCTATATTCACTATAATTGGAGCAAAAAAAGAAAGAGATGCTAAACAATTTATGGATAATATTAGAACTGTATTTGAAAACAATCAATTTATAATTAAAGCATTTGGTAAATTAATTGATACTAAAAAATTCACTGTAAATAGTGAAGAAATTGAATTATCTAATGGTACAGATATACAAATAGTATCTTCAGGTGCTTCAGTTAGAGGTATGAACTATAGGGGAATAAGACCTACATGTTTTATTGGTGATGATTTTCAGGATGAAGCAGATGTTTTAACAGAAGAAGCAAGTATTAAGAAGTGGGATAAATGGTGTAAAGAGATTGAAGAATTTGGTGATACAGCAACATATAGAGATGGTGTAAAAGTAGGTAAAGCAACAAAGATTTTATCTATAGGTACAATTATGAAAAGTAATTGTCTTATAAGTAGATTATGTAAGCAAAAAGATTATAAGACATTGTTAAAAAGAGCAATTATTCTTGAAGATGGACAAAAGATTGAAGATATATTTGATAAAGGCTTATGGTTGGAATGTAAAAGAATTTATTTTGATAATAAACGTGATAATCCTTATCAAGAAGCAAAGGATTTTTATATAGAAAATAAAGAATTAATGTATTTTCCTATACTTTGGGAAGATAAATGGGATAGATTTGAAGATTTAGCTGTTAAGTACTGGAAGAATAGAGAAGCATTCATGACTGAAAAAATGAATGATGCAGCTACTATTGGAGAAAAGAAATTCAAATCTAATAGAACTGAATCACCTGAAGAAATTAACAAACATAATTTCTTAAAGACTATGCTTTGTATTGACCCTGCTGGAACAAATACAAAAGTAAAAGGTAAAAAAAAAGACTATTTTGCATTTCTGGTTGGTTCATTATCTGATAATGGTTTTAAATATTGTCGTAAAGGTGAACTTCTTAAATTTGAACAATCAAATGGAAAAGAATATGATGCCTATATTAAACATACTTTAGACCTTTTAAAAAAGTTTAAAGATATTACCCACATATGGATTGAAAAAAATACTTATGGTGGAGCAGATGCAATTAGAATTCGTGAAGAATTATGTAAAGATCATGAATTAAGATGTAGAGATATAGAAATTATTAATACATCTCAAAACAAAAATAAAGATGATAAGATTTCAACAATTGTTGGTGATGTTAATAATGGAAGAATTATATTCAATTCTGAAGATACTGAATTCATAGAACAAATTATGGAATTTCAAGGGTGTAACTTTTCTGCCCATGACGATGGAGCTGATATAACCGCGGAATTTAACAATAGGATTGATGAAATTGAAGTTCTTGAACCTATAGATATATTTAAGATAAGTGACCTATATAGAAGAAGGTAAGGTGGTGAGATTTTGGAACAGATGCAATTAATAAAAAAATGTTTTGAACAGTTAAATATAAATATTGCAGCAAAAATGATATATCAAAAGTATTATATTGGTTTACATGATATATATGCAGATTATAAAAGGATTGATTCGAGAAGCAATGATATTCTTGTAAAGAACTTTAATAAAGAATTTATAGAAAAATATGTAAGTTATTTGTTAAGTAATCCAGTTAATTACATACACAAAAATGCTGATAAAACTGTTACAGATATAATAGATTTAAATTTCTCTACTTGGGAAACATTACATAATCAAGAGTTATTAAGATATTGTTTAATCTTTGGTGAAAGTTATGAGCTTAACTACATAAACGCAGATAAAGAATTTGGTTCTTTGGCTTTAAATCCATTAAATGCTTTTATTTTAGAAGATGGAACAGCAGATAAAAATGTATTACTTGGATTACACTTTTATGAAGATGCTATAGATAGTATTGGTACAGCTTCAAGTATTGTTAAAAAGTACCTTGATGTTTATACTGATACTGAAGTAATAACTTATAATGTAACTAGTTTGCAGATTGGTGAAGAAAAGAGCAGGAAGAAACATAATTTTAGTAAAGTTCCTATGCGTGTATTAAGGCTTAATGATTATGCTATAGCAAATTTAGAAGATTATAAGACTGAACAAGATGCTTACAATACTTCTATTAGCAATTACCAAAATGAAATCAATGATAATAGAAATGCAATTTTATTTTCTAAAGGTATGTCTATTAAACCAGATTCTGATGGTTCAGGAAATACAGATGAATTTTATAAAGATGTTGTTAATAATGGTTGGGTAAATTGTAAAAATAAAGATGCTAGTATGGAATTCGTTACTAAAGAAATAGGTGAATTTGTAAGTAATCATATAAATAATTTAAAAGAAGATGTATATGGTGCTGCATCTATGATTGATGAAGTTAAAACACCTACAAGTAATACAAGTGGAGATGCATTAAGACAACGTTTACATGCTTTGGAATGTAAAGTAAGTTTAATGAAATCTGCTATAGAAAAAGTATTAAAACAAAGATTAAAATTATTCTTTGATTATTATTATAAATTAACTGGAACAAAGTTTGATTATAGATTAGTAAATGTTAAATTTACATTAAATATACCAAAAGAGATTACAACATTATCCAATGCTATACCAAATCTATTACAAATATATCCTAGAACTCATATATTATCAAAATTTGGTGATGTAGATAATCCAGAATTAATTTATAAGAAATGGCTTGAAGAACAAGAAATGGAAGTAAATCCAGATACTAATAATCAATTTGGATTTAACAATACCAATTCAAATACTGGTGGTGGTCAATAATGGCTATTCCCAATAAAGAATATTGGATTAAGAGATCAGAGCAAAATTTAATATTACAGGAAAAGAAAGCAGAAGAATATGGTTTATTATTGTTAAAGTCTTACCAAAATGTAAAAGACAATATAGATAAAGAACTATCTGTTTTCTATCAAAAGTATGCAATAAATAATAATATAAATTATATAGAAGCACAAAAGCTTTTAAGCAAATCAGAATTAAGTAAGTTTAAGGATTCATTAGATGAATATATTAAACAAGCTAAATTATATTCAGATAATCCAGAATATATAAAGAAGCTGGAAAATATGAGTATAAGAGCTAGAGTTAGAAGAATTGAAGCATTAAAAATTGAAATAGAACATCAAATTCAATTATTAACTTCTAAAAATAATATAGAAACTGGTAAATTACTTAATAATATTTATTCTGATGGCTATTATAGAAGTATTTGGACAGTTCAAACAGGTTTATCAATTGGATTAAGCTTTGATAAATTAAATACTGATACTATTGAAAAAGTTGTTAAAACTCAATGGTTAGGTGAAAACTATTCAGACAGGATTTATAAGGATAAGGATAAATTAATTCGTACACTTGAAACTGAATTGACACAAAGTTTTATTCGTGGTGATAGTGGACAAAATACAGCAAAACGTTTATCTAAGAGATTAGATATATCATATAACAATGCTATAAGGTTAGTTAGAACTGAAAGTAATCATATTTCTAATGAAAGCTTTGGAGATGGTTTAATTGCTTCTGGTGTAGTATCACAGTATGAATATGTAGCCACATTGGACAATTTAACTTCAGAAATTTGTCAGGGTTTAGATGGATTAGTATTTAAATTATCTGACAAACAAGTAGGCATAAATTATCCTCCAAGTCATCCAAATTGTAGATCAACAATAATTCCATATTTTAAAGATGAATTATCACCTGAAAGAATTGCAAGAAATTCAGAAGGTAAAACATATTATGTTGAAGGTGATATGACTTATGAAAAGTGGAAAGAAAAATATGTAGATTAAATTGACCACTTTGTTTATAAACAAAGTGGTTTTTTATATTAACTAAAAAATATCAAAATAATTTTTATTGCGTTCTTAGGGATTTAATCGTTAAGAGGGCAGAAAGGGATGGATTTAATATGGATTTTAATGAAATAAAAACATTTATAGAAAGTAATAAGGATTCTAACGAGGAATTAAAAACATATCTTCAGGGTCTTTGGAAACTTGGAAGACTAACAATTTGCAAAAAGAAATTGATACAGAAATAAAGAAACGTTTTCCTGAAGCTGATCCCAAAGATATAAAGATGAAGGAACTTGAATTGAAGTTAGAACAGATGCAGAAAGAGACTTTTAAAAAAGAGTTAACTAATTCAGCTATTAAAACAGCAACAGAAAAACAACTTCCTGTATCTATTATAGATTTTATTCTTGGTGCTGATTTAGAAAGCACTAATAAAAATATAGAAACATTTGAAGCTATTTTTAATGATCATATACAAAAGCAAGTAGAAGCAAGAATAGCAGGAAATTCATATGTGCCACCAAATGGTGGAGGAAGTAATAACAATTCAGAATTACAAGCATTGCAAGCAGAATATGCAACAGCAATGAGCAATGGAAATATGCCTTTAGCAATTGCAATTAAAAATAAAATGGTTGCATTGCAAAATAAAAAATAATTAATTTAAAAAATAAGAGGAGAATGATAAATATGGCAAACGTAGCAGCAGGAACAGTATGGAATCTTCCAAATTATACAGGTGAGCTTTTTACAGCAGATGCAATTAACACACCTTTTCTTTCAATGATAGGTGGTTTGACAGGTGGAATGATGACAGAAAACTTTGAGTTTCCAGTAGATTCATTATATTCACATCAATCAGCTAGTCAGCCTGCAATTACTGAAACAGCTTCATTGACAGCACCAACAGCAATATCTTATGTAAAAACACAGGATAAAAACGTAACTCAGATATTCCAAGAACAGGTATCACTTTCTTATGTGAAAATGAGCAATGCTGGTAGACTTTCAGGAATAAATTCAGCAGGAGCATCAAATAATGCACCTTCTGAAAGAGATTTCCAGATAGCAAGAGCATTAGAAAAAATCGCTCGTGATGTTAACTATACTTTCTTAAATGGTACATATCAAATTGCAACAAATGCAGGTGTAGCAAATAAGACAAGAGGTATGATTGAACTTTGTTCTACAGGAAATACAGTTGATGCAGCAAGTGCAGAATTAAGTAAAGAATTGATAGATTCTTTATTACTTGAAATGTTTACAAATGGAGCATCTTTCAAAAATATGGTTCTTTTCTGTAATGGTTATCAAAAGCAAAGAATATCTAATGCTTATGGTTATGCACCCATGGACAGGGCTATAGGTGGATTAAACATTAAACAAATAGAAACAGATTTTGGAAATATAGGTGTTCAACTTGATAGATTTATGCCAGCAGGAACAATTGGTATATTCGATATGTCTGTAATTGCTCCTGTATTCCAGCCAGTACCTAATAAAGGTAATTTGTTCTACGAAGAACTTGCTAAAACAGGTGCAGCAGAATCAGGTCAGATTTTTGGACAGATTGGATTAGCTCATGGAGCTTCTTTTATGCATGGAACAATAACTAACTTAAAGACTTAATAATTTAATTTATTAATTAAGGGAATTGAAATATATTCCCTTTTTTATTTGATAATAAGGAAAGATAAGGTGAATTTGAAATGGCAGATACATTAATTGGAATACAGCCAAAAATAAGAGAGAAATTAGCCAATTTGCAAAAAATCATTATATTAACTCAAGCTGAATATGACGCACTTCCTGAAACTAAAAATACAGATGGTATTGTATACATGATTAAGGAGTGATAACAAAATGATGATATTTAATAGTAGTAGTATTGCAGATGTAAAATGTAATGGCAATATCATCACAGATGCGTATTTTAATGGTCAAAGTTGTTACTCTAGCAGTTTAATTAATTATAAAAATAAAGTAGTGCTGGATGACTTCGCATCAGTAGAAGATTATTCCCCCAGTACTGTACCTACTTTGATAACAAACCAAACATATTCGCATCAGGCTGATGGAAAAGCTTTAGCTGTTACTACACCAGTTGATAGTACATTAAGTATTATTGATAAATATATACAAAAAAATATGAGTGAGCTTGACTGTGTTGATGTATGGTGCTATATTCCTGATATATCTCAAGTTGATAGAATAGGGATTATTCTGCGAACCACAACTTCTTCATATCCACAATTTGAAATGCTTTATTACAGTTACTATGCAGACAGTACGAAGCCAAATTTATCTAATGGATGGAATCACTTTAAAATAACGAAAAGTATGTTCAAGAACATAGACGAGGCAACATGGAATTGGGTTGAAATACTTTCTTATAGAGTATGGGCGATTGGAGAAAACAAACCAACAGTATATTTTTCTGATTGTAGTTATAATGAATATGTTAAACCAGCAGTTTTAATTCACTCAGATGATGGTTATAAAAACAATGTAACAGTCACACATGCACTAGCAAAACAGTATGGGATTAAGTGGAATTTTTGGATACCACATTCTAGTATAATTGGTGGTAATGAAAACTTACTTACTGAATCAGAATTAGATGCTTTAGCTCTTGATAGTGGCACTGTACAGTTATGTAATCATAGTTGGACTCACGCAGAGGATTTGCACTTAGCTGACCCTCAAACACAAATCAATGAATTTGCTTTAATGCGTGACTACATGCTAAACAGAGGTTGGGGTGATGGTGCATATTATTTTGCAACTCCAGGTGCAGGAGAATGCTGGGATGAACCCATGATGCAAAGATTACGTGATAATGGTTGCAAGGCAGCTAGAGTTAATAGAACAGGAATCCCAATATCTTTACCAATAGCAAATAAATGGGAATTACCAAATATAGCACTAGGCTCAGGTTCTACTTGGGTAGATGATATTAAACCATACTTAGATTGGTGTTTGGAAGGTGGTATAACTCCATCATTTTACTGGCATGATGTTAGCCCTGTAGGAGTTGAACCAGTTGGATGGCAATTCTCAGGTGACTTAGTGTTGCAAATGTTTCAGTACATTCATGATAATGGGATAAAAACTTTGTTCATGAAAGATTTATTAAAAATGGTATAAAGAAAATTAAACTAAAAGAGGTTGTTAATTCAGCCTCTTTTATTATTTTTAATTGAGGTGAAATAATGAAATTTTATGGTCATGGTGTAATTTGGGATAAAGAAAATGATGAAGTTTTATGTAAATTTGTTAATGGAGAATTTGTAACTGAAGATATTGTTATTATAGAAAAATTAAAGAACCTTAATTATTCTTGTGATGAACAAGATAATCAAGATAATGATAAATCTTCTGATGATATTAAAGATGAAGAATCTAATAGCAATGATAACGAAAATAAAGATATAAATTATTCAGAATTATCTTTTCAGGACTTAAAAAAGGTTGCTAAAGAAAAAGGTATAAAACTTGAAAGAAGCATGAAGCAAGAAGATATATTAGAAGCATTAACGAAAGTTGGTGAATAGTTGTGAGTGTAGCTAGAACCACAGAAATTTTAGAAAATATTAATAAAGGATGGACATCTGTTCTTATTACTGCTACAGCAGCAGAAACAAAAACAGTTAAAACAAGTGCAGGTAAAGTAGCAAAAATTCTTGTTAATGGAAATTATAATGTAACATTAAATGATGATACAACTGCAAAATGGGCAGCAATAAATAATACAAGTGTAGATTTTTCAAATTGTCCTATAAAATGCGATACTTCTATTAAATTGACATTTAGTGGTGCAGGTAGTGCATGGATTGTATATAAATAGGGGTGAAATTATGACTAATTCAGAAATATTATCCACAGCTAAATTGTTGCTTGATATTTCAGATACAAGTCAAGATGCAATAATTAACTATTATATATCTGCTTTGCAAAGAAGGATAGTTAATATTTGTGGTCTATCGTCATTTCCTACAGAGTTATCAGATTTAGTTGTTGATATTATAGTTAGGAAGATAAAAGATGATAGATTAGATGGTTTGGATTCTGTTAATATGGGTGACACAAATATTAAAATAAAAGGTAGCAAAGATTCTAAAAATATAATTGGTTACTTGGAAGAGAACATGTCTGAATTACAAAATTTCCAATATACAGAGGTGATTTAACATGTTAAATTCAAGTACTATTGATTATATTAAAAAGCAATATAAAAAACTATATACTGATACTGCTAATGTATATAGATATAGTAAAACAACTACTTCAGCAGGAGCAACAAGAGTTAATGCTGGTTCAACACCAACTATTCAAAATATGCCATGTAGAATAAGTCAAAAAGAATTAAATAGTCCTATCCAAAGCCAAACACCAACAGAAAACAATATATCTTATGAGATTAAATTATTTTGCTCAAATGATTTTGAGATTAAAACAGGTGATAGAATTGAGGTAATAAGGAATGGTAAGGTAATCAAAACTTATGAAGCAGGAGAACCATTTTTATATCCTACACACCAAGAATTGTTGTTACATAGGCTTGATAGAGGATAGGAAGTGTTATTATGTCATTAGATGTACAAGGGTTTAAAGATTTTATACAGAATTTTGAAAAGTTATCACAAACAATAGATGTTGAAATTGAAAAGTTTTTTTATGAAATTGCTTTGAAAGCTTTAGCAAGAACAAAAAAACGAACTCCTGTATTGACAGGTGATTTAAGAAAGCAATGGGTATTATCAAACATTCAAAGAAATGGAAATAATTTAACTGTTATTTTATCAAACCCATTGGATTATGCTAGTTATGTTGAATTTGGACATAGAGTTGATAAACATTATGTACCTGGGGAATGGAAAGGTAAAAGATTTGTTTATAATCCAAACTCTAATAAAGGTGTGGTAATGGGAACAAAAACAGCATGGATTGAAGGTAAATTCATGGCAACTATTTCATTAAAAGAGATTCAAGAGAGTATACCCAAAGAATGGGATAAGCGATTTAAACAATTGTTAGGTGGTGCGATATGATAATTACAAATATAAAAGATTCAATTGTTAAGGCACTTAAAACATCGTATCCAACTTATGAAATATATGATGAGTTAATTAAACAAGGATTTCAAGAACCTTGTTTTTTTGTAAAAATAATAGAACAAGATACAAAAAAAGAATGTAAAAATAGATTTAGATTTAATATTATGTTCGATATTCATTGTTTCCTTGATGAAAACACAGTTAACATTGATGAACAATATCATATGATTGCTGAAGATTTATATGAAAAGCTAGAATTATTTTCTGATTTGTCTGGTGGTAATTTAAGAGGATTAAATAAAAGACATAATATTGAAGATAAAGTTTTACACTTCTTTTTGGATATAAATGTTTCAACAAAAATACCAGTTGACAGTGTTAATATGGAAACACTTGATACTAATTCATATATAAAGAAGGATTGATAATCATGTCAAAAAAAGAAATTGAAACTATTAGTAAGTATACAAAAGAACAGATTTTGAATAGTAAGAAATTTTCTTCTTATAACAAAGATGTAATAATGGCAATTTTGAAAGATGATTGTACTTATAGTATAGAAGAAGCAGAAAATTTAATTAATGCGTTTTTGGAAAGGGTGGTATAAAGTATGGCTGGAGGAACTTGGGCAACACAAAATAAAGTAAGACCTGGAGTTTATGTAAATTTTAAATCAATTCCTGATAGTTTAGGAAATGTATCAGATAGGGGTATTTGTGCTTTACCATTAATAATGGATTGGGGTGCAGAAGCAACAGTTACAGAAGTAAATATTGAAGCTAATTTCTTTAAACTGTTTGGCTATGATTTGTTTAATTCTAATTTGTATTCATATGCAACAGCAACAACACCAACCAGTGAACTGTTTTATGTTAGAGAAGCTTTAAGAAATGCTAAAACAGTATATGTATATAGACTTAATACAGGTACTAAAGCAACAAAAACATTTGGAACTTTAGTTGTTACAGCTAAATATTCAGGTTTGCGTGGAAATAATATTTCTATTGCTATTCAGCAGAATATTGATGATAATACCAAATTTGATGTTATAACTTATGTTGATTCTGTAGAGCAAGATAGACAATCATTAGTTTCTACTGTAGCAAATTTAAAAGCCAATGATTGGGTTGTATTTAGTGGTACTGGTAATTTAACAGTTTCAGCAGGAACTTTGTTAGCAGGTGGGGCAAATGGAACTGTAACAAGTACAAATCATACTAATTTTACAAGTGCAATTGAAATTGTAGATTTTAATACAGTTGGATATATTGGTGATGATTCTGATATTAAAGCTGTATATAAAGCTTTTGTTGCTCGTTTAAGAGATACAGAAGGTAGAAAAATACAGGCAGTTCTTTATAATTATGCTAGTGCTAATTATGAAGGTATTATATCAATTAAAAATGATGCAAAATTAGTTGCTTGGACAGCAGGTGCAGTAGCAGGAGCAAATGTAAATCAATCTCTTACATACAGAAAATATGATGGTGATGTACCTGTAAATCCTACTTATACAAATAGTCAAATTATAACTGCACTTAATGCAGGAGAATTTGTATTTACTAAAAATGCAAGTGGAGAAGTTATAGTTGAGCAGGATATAAACACATTTGTTTCATTTACTTCAGAAAAAGGCAAAGAGTTTAGAAAAAATAAAGTGATTCGTACACTTGATGCTATAGCAGTTGATGCGAAAAAGATTTATGAAAATTTCTATATTGGTAAAGTCAATAATGATGCTAATGGTAGAAATCTTTTAAAAAATGAGCTTATAACTTATATGAAGACATTACAGAGCTTAAATGGAATCCAAAATTTTGATGCAAAAACTGATATAGAAGTTCTTGCAGGAGAAGAATCTGATGCAGTTGTAATAAATCTTTATGCACAACCTGTAGATGCAGTAGAAAAGATTTATGTAATTGTAAATATAGCTTAAGGGGGCAAATAGACTATGGCTTTTAATAATGTAAAAGATGTTATTAATGGTGGCGAAGGAACAGCATTCGCAACGATTAATGGGAATATTGAAGAATTGGCATATGTTAAAAAAGTAGAAGCAAAAATTGAGAAAAATAAAGAAGAAGTGAAAACACTTGGTAAGCGTGGTACTGGTTCAAAATCCAGAGGTTGGAAAGGTACTGGCACTATGACTATTTATTATATAACTTCAATCTTTAGGAATTTAATGTCTGAATATAATAGAACAGGAAAGGATACCTATTTTGATATTCAGGTAACAAATGAAGACCCAGCTTCAGCAACAGGAAAACAAACAACAGTACTAAAAAATTGTAATATTGATGGTGTAATACTTGCAAAACTTGATGTTGATGCTACTGCATTAGACGAAGAAATTTCCTTTACATTTGATGATTTTGAAGTGTTGGATAGTTTTTCTAATTTATAAAGGGACTCACTAATTAGTCAGTCCCTTTTTATTATAACAGAATCAACTAAAATTAATTTAAATAAGAGGAGATATTATTATGTCTAAATTACAAGCATTTTTAAATAAGAATATAATTGAGGAAGTAACAGAAGAAGTTATAATTTCAAATAGATTTAGAGATGAAGATACAGGAGAAATACTAAAATTTAAAATAAGGCCAGTTCCTTTATCTGAATATAAAACCATTCAAAAAGCTTGCACTAAAATAACTAAAAATGGTGCAGAGTTTGATAATGTAACATTCGCTGAAAAGATTGTTATAGAAGGAACAGTAGACCCTAATTTTAAAGATGCTGAAAGCATTAAAGCAGTAGGAGCAACTTTACCTATTCAATACTTATATAAAGTTTTAAGAAGTGGTGAGGTTATATCATTATCTGAAAAAATACTTATATTATCTGGATTTGGCGAAAATTTAGAAGAATTAGTTGAAGAAGCAAAAAACTAATAAAGCAAGGTGATAGTGAATTTAATATGGCACACTATGCCTTGCAAAAGCTTCATATACTACCAAGTGTATTTGCAGATTTACCAGATGCAGAAAAAGCATTTATTTATGCAAGTACATTAATCAAAATTGAAGATGAAAAAAAATTAAAATAGATTATATAAACCACCTGTTTATTTGTAGGTGGTTTTAATTTTCTCAAGTGGGAGGTGTGAAGAATGTCAACGTATTCATCTACTCTAAAATTAAATGACCAATTTTCCAAGCCTTTGCAATCAATTGTAAAAGCAATGCATATGACATTAAATGTTATGGAACAGCTTAATTCTGCCTCTGCAAGAGATATAAGATTGAGTAACACAATTGCATCAGCAAGAGCAGAAGTAACGAGTGCAAATAGAGCAATACAGAGAATGACACAAAGTATTAATGATACAAACAATGGAATTAATCATACAACAGAAGCACAAAGAAGATATAATAATGAAGCACAAAAATCAACAGGTATATTTTCAAATTTGAAAAATATTGTAAGTGGATTAATTGGCCTCTATGCTATAAAAAAATCTATGGAAACATTAGATAATTTATCTAATATAAGTGCTAGATTAAACTTAATAAATGATGGAAGTCAAACGCTTGCCCAACTTCAAGATAAAATATATCGTGCTGCACAAGATTCTAGGGGTGAATATGCTTTAATGGCTTCAAGTGTTGGTAAACTTGGTATATTGGCTAAAGATGCATTTAAAACTAATGATGAAGCTATTTATTTTGTAGAACAGATGAATAAACAATTTAAAATTGGTGGTGCATCTATTCAGGAACAATCTTCAGCAATGTATCAGTTAACACAAGCTATGGCAGCAGGTAAACTCCAAGGGGATGAATTTAGAAGTATTATGGAAAATGCACCTTTGTTAGCACGAGCAATTGCTATGGAAATGAAAGTGCCTATGGGTGACTTAAAGAAAATGGGTTCTGAAGGTAAAATTACAGCACAAATTATTAAAAATGCTATGATTAATTCAGCAAAAGAAACAGATGCCCAATTCAAAAAAATACCAATGACATTTGGAGATATAGGTAATTTAATTAAAAATAAATTTATGGTTGGCTTAATTCCAATTCAACAAAGTATTACTAATTTATTCAATTCTTCTGGTGGAATGGCTTTTGTTAATGCTTTGGCAAGTAGTTTAAATGTAGTTGTAATGATTCTTAGTGGATTACTAAATTCACTTATAGCAATAGGAACATTTGTGCAGCAAAATTGGAATATAATTCAGCCTATTTTGATAGGTATTGGAGCAGCATTTTTATTATGGGGAGCAACACAAATTCCAATGTTAATCACTAAGTTATGGTTAATGGTAACTCCTATATTGGCACAGGCAGCAGCTTGGTTAGCAGTAAATTGGCCTATATTATTAATTGGTGCTGCAATAGGATTATTATTATTTGCAATGATAAAGTTTGGTAATATTGTTGTAAAAGTTGTTGGTGTAGTTGGTGGAATATTTGGTTCATTATTTGCATTTTTATTTAACAATTTTGCATATTTCGCCAATATAGTTTTATCTGTAGCAGAATTTTTCATTAATGTTTGGCGTGACCCTATTTATGCAGTAAAGAAATTGTTTTTCGATTTGGCTATAAATGCATTAAGTTTTTTAACAAATATAGCAAAAGGTATTGAAGGTATAATCAATAAAATTCCAGGTCTAAATGTAAATATGACAGGTGGAATGACAGGGTTATTAGAGAAACTTAAAACTGAAAGAGATAATCTAAAAAGTGACAAAGATGTTGTTAAACTTACTAGATTTAATCAGATTAGTTATGGAGATGCATTTAATAAAGGTCAACAAATTGGTGAAAAAGTAGGTCAATTTGCAGTAGATGGTGTTCAGAATATTGCAGGTATGATTGGAGATAAATTTAATTCGTTATTGGATAGTCAAGATAATTTGTTTGGAAAAGGTAATTCACAAATAGGAAGTATTAAAAGTGATGTTAAAATTAATGCAGAAGATATTAAGCTTTTGCGTGATGTAGCTGAAAGAGAAGCTATTAACAAGATTTCAACTTTAGCACCAAATATAACTGTTAAATTTGGTGATGTTCGTGAAACAGCAGATGTAAACGTTGTTGCTAATAGAATAAAAGAAATGTTAGAACAGCAAATTGCATTATCAGCAGAGGGGCGTATAGATAATGATAGAAGAATATGGTATATTTTTTGATTTTGAGGGTGAAACTATACGTCTTCCTCAAAATCCTTCTGAATTTCAAATAAAAGTAAAAAGTTCAAATAAAACATATGAATTAGTTAAATTAGGTGAAATATCTGTAATTAAAGATATACCTTTAAGAGAAATAAGTTTTAAAAGTACTTTACCTAATAATAAAGATTATCCATGGGTATTAACCAAAAATCTATTTAAATATCCAATATTTTATTTGGTAAAATTTAGACAATATAAGGAAAGTAAAAAACCTGTTAGGCTTGTAGTAACAAGAAAAACATATGAAGGTATTTCAGATGTTCAGACAAATATACTTGTTACAATAGAAGATTATACTGCTACGGAAGTTGCAGGAGCTTTAGGGGATTGGGAGTATTCATTAAATTTAAAAGAATATCGTGAATATGGCACTAAAAAATTAAGTTTTCAGAAATCTACTTCAACAAGTACTTCAAAAGTTGTAAATGTACAATCTAATAGGCCAATTACTAAAAATATACCTAAAACATATACAGTCAAATCAGGTGATACATTATGGTTAATAGCTAAAAATCAATTGAATGATGGTTCTAAGTATGTTAATTTATATAATTTAAACAAAACTGAAATAGATAAAAGAAATAAAAATACATCAAATTCAAAATATACAATATATGTTGGGCAGGTGTTAAAACTTGGATAATATAGAATTATTAATACAAGATAATACCAATAGTGATATATATGATATTTCGGATATAGTAGAAGGTACAATTACTTGGAGTACAGAAAGATTAGGAGAAGCAAGTAATCTTGAATTTAGTATTATTCCAAATGGAGAACTATCATTTTATGAAGGTTCAATTGTTAGATTTAAATACCATGGGAATAACATATTTTATGGATTTGTTTTTTCTAAAAGTAGAAATAAAGATAATGTAATAAAAGTTGTAGCTTGTGATCAATTAAGATATCTAAAAAATAAAGAAACATATGTATTTCAAAACAAAAAAGCAAGTGAAGTTTTAATTAAAATTGCTAATGATTGGGAATTGAAAACAGGTAATATAGATGATACAGGTTATGTAATTCCTTCTATGGTAGAAGATAATCAATCCTTATTAGATATCATATATAAAGCAAATGATTTAACATTATTATCTACGAAAAAATTATATGTTTTATTTGATAATTTTGGAAAGCTGGATTTAAGAAATGTTGAAAATCTTAAAACAGATTTAATTATAGATGGTCAAACAAATTTAATTGATTTTGATTATTCAAGTTCAATTAATGATACATATAATCAGATTAAACTTGTGAAAAAAGATAAATCTGGTGGTAGTAGAGAGGTTTATATTGTTAAGGATAGTAGCACTATAGCAAAATGGGGTAAGTTACAATATTATGAAAATGTAGATGATAGTTTAAATGAAGCACAAATTATTGAAAGAGCAAATAAATCATTGTCTTTATACAATAGAGTTAATAGAAAATTGTCAATTCCTGTTATTGGTGATGTTAGAGCTAGAGCAGGATTTTCTATTTTTATAAATAAGTTAAATCTAGGTGATATTGTTTTAAATCAATTTATGCTTATAGAAAAAGCAACTCATTCATTTTCAAACAATGATTATACAATGAATTTAGAATTAAGGGTTATTTAAGGATGGTGATATACAATGTTTTTACCACAGATTCAAGATATAATTACAAATAGATTGGAAACTATGAAATTAACAGATTATACACATGGTGAAGTCACAAGTATATCACCATTAAGGATTAAAATAGATCAAAAATTAGAATTACCTGAAAGTGTAATAATTCTTACATCTAATGTAATTGAAAAGAAAATTACAGTAGATTCACAGGAAATTACAATAAATGAAGGTTTACAAATTAATGATAAAGTTATTTTATTGAGAGTAGAAAAAGGACAAAAATTTATTGTATTGTCAAAGGTGGTGTAATGATGGCAATAATACCTAGTAGTGATATTAATATTGGTGAAGATATAGAAGTAGTTAACCAACCTACTTTAACATATTATTGGGATACTACAAATAAAAGAATAACTGGTTATGTAGATGGAAAACAAGCCATGAAACAGGCAATATATAAAATAATTGAAACGGAAAGATTTCAGTATGCCATCTATGATTGGAATTATGGTATTGAATTAGAAGGATTAATTGGAAAAGATCCTTTATTTGTTTCAGCAGAATTAGAAAGAGTATTTACAGAAGCTTTAACAGCAGATGATAGAATAATATCATTATCTGATTTTATTATAAATAATTCAGAATCAAGTGTATTTGTTGTATCTTTTACTGCGAATACAACAGAAGGTGATATTACTATAGAAGGAGTGGTTGTAAATGTTTGAAGGTAAATCATATGAAGTAATATTGACTAATATGCTTGATAGAGTACCCAATACAATAGATAAGAGACAAGGAAGTATAATATATGATGCACTTGCACCAGCAGCAGCAGAATTAGCACAATCTTATATAGATTTAGATTTAATTTTAAATAATGCTTTTGCAGATACAGCAGAAAATATATATTTAGATAAAAAATGTTCTGAAATTGGAATAACAAGAATTTCAGCAAGTAAAACAATTCAAAAGGGTGTGTTTACAGGTACAGAAGGATCAGCATTAGATATTGATATTGGTAGTAGATTTACAGCAGTAAATTCAAGCGTAAATTTTATAGCTATAGAAAAAATAGCAAATGGTCAATATAAAATGCAATGTGAAATAGCAGGTTCTATAGGAAATACTGTTACAGGACAATTAATTCCAATTTCATATATAGAAGGACTTCAAACAGCAAATTTAACTGAAATATTAATATTGGGTGAAGATATAGAAGATGATAATAGTTTAAGACAAAGATATTATTCTAAAGTTAAAAATATTGAAAAAGATGGAAATGTTGCTCAATATGTAGAATGGGCAAATGAATATTCTGGAATAGGTAATGTTAAAGTTTTTCCAATATGGAATGGAAATAATACAGTGAAAGTATCTATTTTAAACTCAAACAATGATATTGCATCTACAGAATTAATTAATTCATTTCAGGAATTTTTAGATCCAAATAAAGAAGGACTAGGTGAAGGTGTAGCACCAATAGGAGCAATAGTAACAGTAACAACAGCAACTTATAAGAATATTAATATAGTTGCAACTGTTAATGTTGCTGAAGGTTATACGTTAACACAAGCTCAACAGGCTACACAATTAGCAATAGGAAACTATTTTAGAAATGAAATTTCCTATAAAAAGAATGTTGTTTCTTATTTCACCATTGGTACAGTATTGACAAATTTAAATGAAATAGAAAGTATAGTTTCTTTAACTTTAAATGGTGGAAATTCAGATATAACATTATTAACAGAAGAAATACCGAATTTAAACAGTTTAACATTAACTGAATCTACATAAAGAGGTGATTTACTTGTCAGATCAATACGAAAAAATGAAAAAATATTTACCTAATGAATTTAATGAAATTTTGGAAATTGATTCTATATTACAAGCAGAATCACCAGAATTTGAAGATATTAATGATAGTAAAGAAGATATTAAAAATGAAATGTTTATTGATACCGCAACAAATTATGGATTAAATAGATGGGAAAAAAATATCCTCAATATTAATCCTAAAAGTGATACAAATTTAAATGATAGACGAGGAACTATAAAAAGTTATCTGATAGGTTTAAATAAATTAAATGCTACTCGTATTCAAGAATTAGCACAAGCTTTTAATTATGGTCAAATTAATGTTGGACTATTAAATTCTACATTAGTTATTACATTTTTAGATTATTATTCTCCACCTTCAGAGTATAGTGATTTCTATAATTATATTGTGACAAGAAAACCTGCACATTTAGGATTAGAAATACAATTTAAAACAATTAATTGGAATAATGTAGAATCTTTAAATTTAACATGGGATCAAATTGAAAATTTAAATTTAACATGGACTGAAATTGAAGAAGGGAGTTGGACGAATAATGTCTAGTCTAACAACAAACTTAGGATTAAAAAAGCCTGATGGTACAGATTTATTTTTTAAAAGAGAAGATTATAATAGTAATTTAGATAAAATAGATGAAGCTATAAATAATATAATTACTTTACCTAATGTAAAAGTAAAAGCAAGTGGAACAACTGTACCTATTTCATATAATAATGGTGTAGGAATTTATGTACCATGGACAGGTACAGATTATGATACGCATGGAATGTTTGATATATCTCAACCTGATTGTATTACATGTAAAGTTGCAGGTAAATATAGGATAAGTGCAAGTGTAGATATAGATATAGTAATGAAAGACAGTAACTATCGTATTAAAACACAGTTAATAATGACTAGAGGTACAACTAATACAATCTTAAATATTGATTATGATCCTGAATTTAACACTACAATATATCAAACTGTATCAGCAAGTGTTCAATTAAATGTAAATGATATTATTAGAGTAAGGGTTAGTCCAGAAAGAGATTATAATGGATTTTCTTTATTTAGAGGTACAAATAATCCAATGTATTTTTGTGCAGAATGTTTTGAATTAACATAATATTTAACATAATGAATTATTGATTAAATTAATTAAATATGTTAAACTAAACAAGCAAAGCACTAAATCAAGTATGTACAACTTGATGAATGGTATTTCCTGAATACCTGTGCTTTGTACTTATATATTTCAGGAAACCATAACAGGAAATGGTGTATATATTAATACACCTATAAAAATAAAGCATAGTCTCTTAATTGGGATTATGCTTTTTATTTTTTGGAAAGGGTGTTAAACATGGAACAATTAAACGAGAAAGTATTAGATGCAGTAAATTCAGTACTACAAAAAACAGAAAAAATCTTTAACACATATGAAATGTTTGTAAATATTTTAAAATGTATAATTTTTACATTGCTAATATGTGTAACAATAATGGTTGGATTTTTTACAATTTCTAATTCTATTAAAGAAAGTAATATTGCAAAATATTATTTTAATCAAAATTATTCACAATCAATTCAAAATAATGATATGAAAATGAATCAATCAATTAAGGGAGGTCAATAATTATGGCAAATCAATCAATACCACCTATTCCACCTATTCCTCCACCAGAACCAAAGAAAACTTTTGTACAAATAGTATTAGAAACATTTAAAAAGATTTTTCAATAATTGGAGGTTTTTAAAATGAGTACTGAAATTGAAGCATTAGAAAAAAGAATAGATAAATTAGAAACAAGGCAAGACAAAGTTGAAGCAGATATTACAGAAATTAAAGTTGGTAATGGAATTGTAAACGAGAAATTAAATACAATGGCTACAACTTTAAAGAATATAGAAAACATGGTTGCCAAATTAAGTAAAAGAGGTTTTACAGATGTATTAGGATGGTTTACAAGTAAAGCTATTCCAAGTTTAATTACTGGTGGAATTATAGCATCTATAATTCTTTTAGTTTTAAAAGTTTTAGGTAAAATTTAAAGAAGGTGTTAATATGTTAAAAGATTTTATAAACTATGCAAATAGTAAATTAGGACAAGGCTACGCATGGGGTGGCAATTTTGAGAAGGTGCTAGATTCCAAGGAATTACAAAGGTTAATTAATAATTTTGGTAAACAGCATTATTATTTTAATGGGTACAGCACCGAAAAATGGATTGGAAAATATAGTGGGGATTGTTCGGATCTAATTTTATATGCACTTAAGAAAGATGGCAAAATAAAACCTTCAGAAGATTATACTGCTCAAGGTATTTATGATAAACTCTGCAAACCTATTACTAAAGCTGAATTGAAAGTTGGAGACTTATGTTTTACTAAAGGTACAAATGAAATAGTACATATAGGAATATATTTAGGAAACAATCGTGTTTTGCACGCAAGATCAACGTTTTATGGGGTTGTTAACACTCAATTATTTACTAGTTTTAATGTGTTTGGAAAATTAAAATGTTATGAAAATGAAACAGAATTGATAAATCCAGATGTTGAAAATGCTATTAATATACTTATGGAAAAGACAGTGAATATAATTACAGATAAAAAGAAGTGGATTGATAAAGCAAGTAAAGATAAAGATGTTTACTGGTTGATAGTAAAGGCTGCAAGCAAGTTTAAAAAATGTTAAACCTAGACACCCCAATTATAAAAGATGATCAGCACAGTATGACAGTAACATATGACTATACAATATTATAATAAGTCAACAATTATTAAAATAAAACCACTAACCATCTTATAACAAAGACAGCTAACAAGTTTAAGAAGTAACAAATCTCCAAACCCAACATATACTAATAGTAACAACAACCTTCACATTTTACAAAATATTTGCCTAATTGTCATAATATGATATAATTAGGTAGTATTTTGTTGAGTGGAGGAGAAATAATGGCAAATAGAATTACAAAAAAAGATATTGTAAATAATTTATTAACAGAAATTAAAAGTAATGTAAATGCTTTAAATGTTGATATTGCTATTCCTATATTAAATTGGACTTCAAAGAAGATAAATTTATCTCAACAAGAAAAAACTAGACAAGAAGTTTATAGAAAATCAAATAGAACCAAAGAAAAACCTAGATTAATTTATAAATGGTCTATTTATGAAGCAAATTTAGGAAAGAATGTTGGAAGTGAACAAAATGGCACTAATAGACCAGTACTTGTATTACAAAATCAAATTTTTAATTCTGATAGTAATACAGTAATTATAGTTCCACTTACTGATATACTTGATGTTAATGGAAATCAAAAAAGATTAATGAAAACACATGTAGAAATTGATCATAATGATTTATCTAAAAAATCAATTATTAAACTAGAACATTTAAAATCTATAAGTAAAAATAGATTAAAGAAATATGTGTGTTCAATAGATAATGTTGACAAAAGAGTAGAGATTGAAGAAAAAATCAAATTATTAATAGGAATCAAAAAATAGTTGACTGAATATAATAATAGTGATAAAATTAAATTATCAATAAGACTTTTATGCACTTTGTGCATTCACATAGGACTAAATTATTAACAACACATTATGTGAATTGCTAATAATCCTATGGTATATAAACTTTAAAAAACCACCTTTTTGAGGTGGTTTTTTCGTTATGTTTTTATTTTTTAAGATTTAATTTAAAACAAGTATTTTATTGAAAAATTTGGGTAGTGCCGATTAAAGGCACTACCTTTTTTGTATTGATTGAATAACCTTAATAATGTAAAATGGAGGAGTGCTTATGAACCTTGAAAACATAAATAATATTGAAGATTTACCTTTATTTCTTACAGTAAATGACGTTTCACAAATAATTGGAATATGTTTGGGAAAGGCATATGAGTTATTTCACTCAAAAAATTTTCCTTCGATAAGGCTTGGTAAAAAATTTGTTATTACCAAGAGTTCCTTTATTGAATGGATGAATAACCCAAAAATATGAAAGGTTGTGAAATGTTATGAATAAAAGAAACAATAATACAGGATCTATTACTTATCATAAACCAAGTGGAAAATATATGGGAAGAGTCAATGTTGGAAGAGATATTAATGGAAAAATGATTAGAAAGTGTGTTTATGGCAATACTGAGGGAGAAGTTGCTAAAGAAATGATTAAACTTCAAGCACAAGTATATGATGAAGTCTATTATGAACCTTCAAGAATGCTATTAAAACAATGGCTTAATCAATGGTTGAATACTTATAAAATTACAAGTTTAAAACAACAGACACTAGAATTATATAGAACGCTTATAGATACCATTATTAACCCTAAAATAGGAGATAACAAGCTAAAAGATATTAAACCCATACATATACAAGATTTTATAAATAAGCTTTATAATTTTGGAGAAGGTTATTCAACATCTACATTACAGAAAATCAAGAATATTTTAAATCCAGCATTTAAGTTAGCAATTAAAAATAAGCTTATTAATGAAAATCCATGTGATGGTTTACAACTCCCAAGACCTAAACAAAAACAAGTTGAAGCATTTACAAGAGAAGAACAAAATAGGTTTGAGACTAAAGCAAAAGAAAGTTCATTTTATGAGTTATTTATTTTTGCTTTAGATACAGGAGCTAGAAGTGGAGAAATATTAGCATTAAACTGGAATGACATTGATCTAAAAAAGGGCGAAGTAAAGATATCGAAAACTGTTATAAGTGTCAAAGACAAAGTTAAGGAAAAACTTGTAGTTAAAGTACAAGATACACCAAAAACTCAATCAGCTAATAGGTTAATTCCACTAACCAATAGATGTATTGATCTCTTAAAAGAAATGAAAAAGAAGCGATTCCAAAAAGGATTTGACGATCATAATATTGTATTTTGCAGTAAAGCAGGAACATATATGTTTCCTAAAAATCTTAGAAGATCAATGGATATCGTGTGTAATAAAGCAAATATCAATAAATCAGGTATGCATGTATTTAGACATAGCTTTGTTACTCGTCTCTTTGAAGAAAATGTACCTATAAAGGTTATAAGTAGTCTGATAGGGCATAACAAAATTGAAACAACACTAAATATTTATACTCATTTAACTCAGGATAATAAAGTAGATGCAATTAAAGTGTTAAATAATTTGGTTTTAGCTAAATAAATACACCAAAAGTTATACACCAATTTTTTATAGAAAAATACTATGAAAGTATTTAAAACAAAGGGTTCTAAGCAAAATAGTTATACACCAATTTATACACCAAAACAAATGATTATTAACGGTTTTATATGATAAATAATGATAAGAAACACCAAATCCTACCAAAACAAGTGCTTGCTTAATAATAGAAAAAATCCTCGAAACCATTCAGTTTCAAGGACTTTAAGTTTTGTAAACTAATCGGAGTGACCGGACTTGAACCGACGACCCCTTGCACCCCAAGCAAGTACTCTAGCCAAACTGAGCTACACCCCGACGACGCATTCTATTTTAACACAAAAAATAAATGTTGTAAATATGTGTTTTTTCCTTTTAATTAATTCAGTATTAGTAAATTTATACTGATTATATATAAATTTCTGGAACAAAATCATTTAGTATGCGTCTATGTATATAAACCATTCATGAATGAGATATAACAAAGGGGGCATATCCATGTTCAAAAAATCCTTGTCGGTTTTGATGCTGTTAATGATTGCAGTGTCAATATTTACTGGGTGCGGCAGCAGAAAGGAAAACACAAGTGAAGCACCTGCAGTAGCACTATCTGAGTATGGCTATAATGATTCAAAATCTAAGATATCACTTGACGGTTCCGTAGAGTATGACAATGTAGAGACAAAATTTAGTGAAAAGGTAGGTGGTGTTGCCGATAATTCAGGCAGCAAACCTGAAGCTGGAGCTGTAAACGGTAATAACAGTGAAGCAAATGCAATAACTGCCACAACAATATCATCAAACGATACTCCAAATAATGCAATCCTGTCTCAGAGAAAAATAATTCGCAATGCGTTTGTATCTATAGAGGTAGAAAACTTTGACAGTGCATATGGAAGGATTAAGTCAATGATTTCTACATATGGATTCATTCAGGAGTCAAATATTAGAAAAGACAAGGTATATGTTTCAGAGGGTGAAAAAAGCATAACAAGGGGCACAGTAATTATAAGAGTTGATAAGGATAGGTTTGACAGTATTATTGGGGATTTGAAGGGACTTGGAACGCTTATTAATGAAAATATAAAAAGCGATGATGTTACAGATAAGTTTTTTGATACTGAATCAAGATTACGGCTTATTAGATATGAAGAAAGCAGGCTTGAAGAATATCTCAAAAAAACTGCCGATCCGGATACTATTTTTAAAATAGAGAGCAGATTGACGGATATAAGGCATGAAATTGAGAACTTGACAGGTACGCTGAATAAAATGAAAGATATGGTTCAGCTATCTACCATAACAATTGAAATGAGTGAGAAGGCTCCACAATCCAAGCCTAAAAAAGAAGCTACATATTGGGAAAGGTTGGCTAATAGGTTTACTGAAAGCATCGGGGGAGTCGTAACTTTCTTAAGTGAGCTTATACTGGTGTTGGTGGAGTTGCTCCCAGTTTTGGTTTTAGTTGGTATAGTTATAATTGCTATTGTGGTGTTTTATAAGAAAGTCCTAAAGAAAAGGATTAGGCTTGCTTCTAAGAAGACTAAAGAAATAAAGGAATATTATGATGAAAATGAAGAATCTGATGAAGCAATAAATGAAGAGCATAATCAAATTAATAACCAAAAAAGAGATTAACAAACCCTATATTAGTACATTGGAATATTTTCTTTCTCCTTGGCAAAAAATAAAATCAAAAAGTTAAGGAGAATAAAATATGCCAAAACTTGAAACAATGGATGGTAATCAGGCTGCAGCCTATGCATCCTATGCCTTTACAGAGGTTGCAGCTATTTATCCTATTACACCATCATCTCCAATGGCTGAAGGTGTGGATGAATGGTCATCCCATGGAAAGACAAATATTTTCGGGCAGCAGGTGAAGGTGGTTGAGATGCAGTCGGAAGCCGGTGCTGCCGGTGCAATGCATGGGTCTCTGCAGGCAGGAGCACTTACAACAACATATACAGCCTCCCAGGGGCTGCTTTTAATGATACCAAATCTCTACAAGATGTCAGGTGAGCTTTTGCCTGGTGTGCTGCATGTTAGTGCAAGAGCAATTGCAACCCATGCATTATCCATATTTGGAGATCATCAGGATGTTATGGCATGCAGACAAACAGGCTCAGTGCTTCTAGCCTCATCAAATGTCCAGGAAGTTATGGATTTGGGATGTGTAGCTCATTTGTCGGCTATTAAGATGAGACTTCCTGTTATACATTTTTTTGATGGATTTAGAACTTCCCATGAGTATCAAAAAATAAGTATTATAGACTATAAAGACCTTGAAAGTATTGTTGACATGAATGCAGTAAATGATTTCAGGCAAAGAAGCTTAAATCCTGAGCATCCTGTTGCTAGAGGAACGGCACAAAATCCGGATGTTTATTTCCAGGGAAGAGAAGTGCAGAATCCCTTTTTTGACAGGGCTCCTGAAATCGTTGAAAGTTGCATGAATGATATTGAGAAAATTACAGGAAGAAAATATAAGCCCTTTGACTACTATGGTGCACCTGATGCTGAGTATGTTATTGTAGCTATGGGTTCTGCCTGTGATACAATTGATGAAACTGTTGATTATCTCATAAGTAAAGGTGAAAAGGTAGGAGCGGTAAGAGTTCATCTGTATAGGCCTTTTTCAATTAAGCATTTCTTTAATGTATTTCCTGGAAGTGCTAAAAAGATTGCTGTTCTTGACAGAACCAAGGAACCTGGAGCAACAGGTGAGCCTTTGTATTTGGATGTTGTTAAGGCATTTTCGAACAGGGCTGAGAAGCCATTGATTGTTGGCGGAAGGTATGGCTTGGGATCTAAGGATACAAGGCCTTCTCAAATACTTGCGGTATTTGAAAACTTGAAAAGTACAAGTCCAAAAGATAATTTTACAATTGGGATAGTTGATGATGTTACTAAAACTTCATTAAAGGAAACTGATGATATCGATACTTCTGGCAGCGGCACCATAAACTGCAAATTCTGGGGACTTGGTTCCGATGGTACAGTAGGTGCAAACAAAACTGCAATTAAAATCATCGGTGATAAAACAAACCTTTACGCACAAGGGTATTTTTCATACGACAGTAAAAAATCCGGCGGAACAACTGTATCTCACTTAAGATTCGGCAAAAATCCCATAAGATCTCCATACCTTGTGTATCAAGCTGATTATGTTGCATGCCACAACAAGTCCTTTATATATAATTATGATATTTTAAAGGGTTTAAAGCCTGGCGGCACATTTGTGCTCAATTGTCCCTGGACAGGTAAGGAACTTGATGAAAACCTTCCTGCTTACCTCAAAAGAGCTATTTCCAAAAATAACATAGGTTTCTATGTAATAGATGCTGTAAAAATAGCCGGAGAAGTAGGACTTGGAAACAGAATAAATATGGTTATGCAGTCGGCTTTCTTTAAGCTTGCTAATGTTATACCCTATGAGGATGCCCTAAATTATTTAAAGGAATCCATTGAAAAGACTTATGGGAAAAAGGGACAAAAGATTGTAGAAATGAACAAGGCGGCAGTTGATAAAGGCTCTAATGCACTCTTGAAGGTTGAGATTCCTCCTGATTGGGCTAATGCTGTGGAGGAACAAGGAGTGGAAAAGGACGAACCTGAATTTGTCAAAAGAATACAGAGGAAAATGGAGAAGCATGAGGGTGATGAGCTTCCTGTAAGTTCGTTTTTGGGTATGGAGGATGGAACGCATCCTCTTGGAACAACAACATATGAAAAAAGAGGTATTGCTGTTATGATACCTGAGTGGCAGATTGATAAATGCATTCAATGCGGTCAATGCTCCTATGTATGTCCACATGCTACAATCAGGTTGTTCCTTTTAAATGAGGAAGAACAGAATAGGGCTCCAGCCTCATTTAAAACCAAAGATGCTACCGGTAAGGGACTTGAAGGCTTTAAGCTGCGTGTTCAAGTAGCACCTCTTGATTGTACAGGCTGTGGAAACTGTGCAGATATATGCCCTACAAAGGAAAAGGCAATTATAATGAAGCCTGCAGAGCAGGAAATTGAAGCGGAAGCAGAGCATTGGGAATTTGCAACAACCATAATTCCAAAAGAGAACCTTTTAGATAAGAATACTCTTAAAGGAAGTCAGCTCCTAAGACCGCATCTGGAATTCAACGGTGCATGTCCAGGATGTGGAGAAACACCGTATGTAAGGCTTTTGACTCAGTTGTACGGCGACAGAATGATGGTTGCAAATGCTACAGGTTGCTCTTCTATTTGGAGTGCCAGTTCTCCTTCAATTTCATATTCCACCAATGCAGAAGGAAAGGGACCTGCATGGGCTAACTCACTTTTTGAAGACAATGCGGAATTCGGATATGGTATGTATTTAGGAGTAAGGCAGATCAGAGAAAGGCTTAGGGATCTGATGAAACAGGGATTGGACACTGATCTCGAGCCTAAAATAAAGGAAGCTTTTAATCTCTGGCTTAAGCATATGGAGGATGGAGAAGAATCCAAGAAGGCTGCAGAAATGGTTTTGGAAAGTATTAAGGACTACAAGGGAAGTCAGAGCAAGCTTATTAATGAGATAATTGAAAAGAAAGACTATCTAATAAAGAAATCCTTCTGGATGATTGGCGGTGACGGATGGGCATACGATATTGGATACGGAGGAGTGGACCATGTTTTAGCATCAGGTGATGATGTTAACCTTTTTGTAATGGATACAGAGGTTTATTCCAATACAGGAGGCCAATCCTCAAAGGCAACACCAACAGCGGCAGTAGCCAAGTTTGCTGCAGCAGGCAAAAAGATAAGGAAAAAGGACTTAGGGCTAATGGCAATGAGTTATGGCTACGTATATGTGGCTCAGATAGCTATGGGTGCCAATATGAACCAGACTATAAAAGCTATTTCCGAAGCAGAAAACTATAAGGGACCATCTCTTGTCATTGCATATGCACCATGCGTGAATCACGGTATTAAAACAGGTATGGGCACAAGTATACTACAGTCGAAAAGGGCTGTGGAATCGGGATACTGGCATCTATATAGATATAATCCGCTTTTGAAGGATGAAGGCAAAAATCCATTCATACTTGATTCCAAAGAGCCGACAAAGCCGTTTAAAGAGTTTATAAACAGTGAGATTAGGTATTCCCAGTTAATGAATGTATTCCCAGATATAGCAGGAGAGATGTTTGATATAGCGGAAGTACATGCTAAGGACAGGTTTGAAAGATATAAGAAAATGTGGGAGCATGGAGTGTAAATTGGAACAAAATAGCTTGAGATTTTTTCAACACTGATCTTTGTGGCGAAAAATTATGGTGTAGAATACACAATAATTTCTTAGACAATAAAACAACAGCCTCAGAACAATAATAAAGTTCGAGGCTGTTGTTTTTACTCATCATTTTTCATTTGTATCAACATATTCCTTGGAATTGCGTACCTGTATGTCACTTGGAATTGTTACGCAGGAATCGGATTTAACTGCTTCAATATTGGCCCATGCTGCTGTATCGTGTTTTTCAATTGGCTGCTTTGGATTGGTTTCTTTTGTAAGTTTCTTGTCCATATAAATCCCTCCAAGGCTTATTTTTTACTATTTATATTAATTTATTCAAATGTATTGACATAACGGGATTTGTAATATAAAATATCCAAATAGATTAAAAAATTAATCAGAAAACTTTAAAAAATTCCTAACGGGATTATTTTTTTATAAATTACTAAGGAGTGATAAGAAAATGGCTTTTTTCTACAATGAGCCTTCGAGAACTTTTAATGAATATCTTCTTATACCTAATCTGACAAGAAAAGATTGCATACCTGAAAATGTTAACCTGAAAACTCCAATTGCTAAATTCAAAAAGGGTGAAGAACCAAGTCTCCAGATGAATATTCCTATAGTATCTGCCATAATGCAAGCTGTATCGGATAATAATGTTGCGGTTGCTTTGGCAAGAAGTGGAGGACTTTCATTTATTTTTGGTTCTCAATCAATAGAATCGCAGTGCAGCATGGTAAGGCGAGTAAAAAAATATAAAGCAGGTTTTGTATTAAGTGATGCTAATATTACACCTGAAAGTTCTTTAAGAGAAGTGCTTAAAATAATAGAAAGAACAGGGCATTCCACTATTGCTGTCACACATGACGGTACGCCTACCGGAAGGCTTGAAGGGATTCTGACAAGCAGAGATTACCGTTTAAGCAGATGCAGTCTTGATGAAAAGGTTAAAGAATTTATGACGCCGTTTTCACAATTGATATATGGAAAAGACGGTATAAGCCTTAAAGAGGCAAACGATATAATATGGGAGAACAAGCTCAATTGTCTTCCAATTGTTGATAGCAAACAAAATCTTGTTTATCTCGTTTTCAGAAAGGATTATGACTCACATAAGGAAAACCCCAATGAACTTTTAGACAAGAATAAAAGCTTGATGGTAGGGGCTGGAATTAATACAAAAGATTATAAGGACAGGGTTCCTGCATTGGTAGAAGCGGGAGTGGACATCCTGTGTATTGATTCATCTGATGGATATACCGAATGGCAGGGAGATACTTTAAAATGGATTAAGGAAACCTTTAACGGAGAAGTTAAAGTTGGCGGCGGTAATGTTGTAGATAAAGAAGGATTTTTGTACCTCGTAGAATGTGGTGCCGATTTTGTTAAGGTTGGAATAGGCGGCGGTTCCATATGTATTACAAGAGAACAGAAGGGTATCGGAAGAGGACAGGCTACATCTCTTATTGAGGTTGCAGCAGCAAGGGATGAATACTTCCAAAAAACCGGTATTTATGTTCCTTTGTGTTCTGACGGTGGAATAGTTCATGATTACCATATTACTCTGTCACTTGCGATGGGTGCAGATTTTGTTATGATGGGTAGATACTTTGCAAGGTTTGATGAAAGCCCTACACAAAAGCTTATGGTTGGTAACAATTATGTTAAAGAGTACTGGGGAGAAGGCTCAAAGCGTGCCCGCAACTGGGAAAGATATGATCTGGGAGGAAGCCAGAAACTTTCTTTTGAAGAAGGTGTAGATTCCTATGTTCCTTATGCAGGCAAATTAAAGGATAATCTTGATATTACCCTTCACAAGATTAAGTCAACAATGTGCAACTGCGGATCAACATCAATTGATGAGTTCCAGAGGACTGCAAGGCTTACTCTAGTGTCCTCAACCAGTATAATAGAGGGTGGAGCTCATGACGTTATTCTTAAGGAACAAAACATGTTTGCCAATGGATGATGATTTGAAGTAAATTTGTTAACATAATGATGTTTTATAAGAAGCTAATGCAAAATAATTACTTATAAGGTTATTTTGCATTAGCTTTTTTCTTTAAGAATTCCGCGAAGAAATGACACTGTCATAAGTGCCATTTTAGCTAAGTATGCCAATGATAGAATAAAATACATTTGATTCGTTTGAAAAAATGGCGATATAAAATAAAAATCCAGTATTAAGAATGATGTATAAATATCCGATAAGAATTCAGTAATTACTTTATAAAATGAATTAAGATAGATACACCTTTGAAAGACACAATAATATTCTAAAGGCTGGTTTAATTAGATGATAAAAAGACAAATAGAGGCCAAAATTAGTGATGCTGTAAGTAAATTTGAAACTGAAGTTTATGGAAAAGGGCCAAAGTCCATTAGGACAATCATCTCTCAAGATCTAATAATAATTCGTACAGGGAATATAATTAGTCTTGCTCAGCGTAAAATTGCTGAGAATATTGAAGGTATAAAACAAATAAAGGAATTTAAAGTAACTCAGTTTGAGGCGACAAAAGATTATCTCAAAGACCTTGTTATAAAAATTGTCAATTGTGATGTTATAAGTTCGCATTATGAAACAAGTACTAAAACTGGGGAAAACCTGATTATACTAGCAATGAGAGAGAATATTGAAGAAAAATTTATTGTAAGATAATGGGGTATACTATGAAAAAAATTGCAGTAATTAATAATAAGGGTGGGGTAGGAAAAAGCACGGTATCTGTCCAGATAGCGCATGGCCTGGCTTTAAAAGGTTTTAAAATACTGCTCATAGATCTGGATGGACAGAATGATTCAAGCATGTTTCTAGGATTTACTCAGGATGACTACAAAAATACTTTTTTTGATCTGATTAATAATAGAAATTGCTGCACAATAGAAGAATGTATTATAAGTGCCCGTGAAAACCTTGATCTTCTCCCGTCAATGCACATAGAACAGATAAATTCGCAGTTCCACAGGATATCCAGAATAGATTTAGTACTTAATGAATTATTAGCGGGTTTGGAAAGTTTAAGATATGATTATGTAATTATAGACTGCGGACCCCAAAGAACAAAAATAAATGATGCTGTTCTTTGCTATGTAGATAATATTGTACTGCCTGTCCAGGTTGAAGCAGCTTCAGTAAGAGCGATAGGAAATATATATGAATATCTGGCAGATCTTAGATTAGACCCTGATATGATATCATTGGTTATTCCTAATATGTTTGATCAAAGGACTAATGATAGCAAAGAAAACCTGGAGTTTTTAAAGGAATTCTTTAGCAACAGCAATATATTATCTGAGCCTATTCACAGGAGAATAAAGCTTACAGAGGCAGGAAAGCTGGGTAAAACAGTATTTGAGTTTGATAATGTAGCGGCAAATCAATTTTCATTAGTTGTAGAAAGGCTGATTGGGTAAAATGGCAAAAAAAACTACTAGTGATAAAATGGGTGATAAGTTAAAAAATAACTTCGAAAAAGTAAAACTTGATATTCAGAGGAAGAAGGAACTTGCCGAAAAAAATATGGATGAAAAGAAAAAAGATTATTATCCCGAGGAAACAACTAATCTGCAGAATCCACCTAAGAGTTTACCGAATAATTTACATGATAAGTTAATAATTGAAGAAACACATAATGTTAAGTTTCTAAACTTTAGCTTGAATAATACCGAGTACGCTATAGAACTAAAGTATGTTAATGAGATTGTCAGGTATTCCGGTGTTGTAAAAATACCCAGGAGTAAAGAGTACCTGGTAGGTATAATAAACCTTAGGGATCAAATAATATCAGTAGTTAATATAGGATATTTTCTTGATGAAGTGGAGTTTCTTCCAAATGATAATTCGAGAATAATTATCATTACTGTAGATCAAATTTTGTATGGGATTTTGGTTAATAAAGTATCTCAAGTATTGAATATCTCATCAAACAGTATCAGGAACTTTCAGGAAAGTGAAAAAGGCAGAAACGGAAAAGTACTAAAAGGAATTGACAGCTCAGATAATGGGGATAAGATAACTCTGTTGTTGGATATAAGTAAGTTTGGATTTATACCCCAATGATATGTTAAAAATTAAATATATTAATGGGTACTTTGAAAAGGCAAAGATGCTAGTTCAAGGTATGCCTCCTTACTTTCTTAATATAGGTTGACTTTGTGAATGGTAAAGCAATGCCAGTTACATGTAGGCCAATATAACTAACATGATATAAAAATATATTTATATTATGTTAATTGTATTGGCCTTTATTCGTCTATTGGAAATTATGGCCCAACCTTGTTGTTTCCGGTTTTTTCACTTACGAATTTTGGGTGTAGGGAGACGATCAAGTTTTATATAAGTATTGGGAATTTTTAAATGTAGTAATAGAAGTTGGTAAATACTTTCAAACATCAAAAAAACTGGAGGTATCAATTTTATGGAAAAAAGACTTGCAAAGCCTGCTACTACGTCTAGGGCTTCATCAGTAGGTGAAAAACGTACTGAACAAACCTCAGTACAAAATAATGCCAATGATATTGAAAAGAAAAGGGAGCTGGCTAAAAAGCAGGCACAGGAGAAAGTAAAAGCCAGAACCCTTGCAAAACAGCAGCAGATGGCGGAAAGAATTGCCGCTACAACTGAACAGCTGGCTTCAGGTATTGAAGAATCCAGTAATGCTGCGAAAGAACTAAGTGCAACAATGGGCCAGATAGCAACTGGGGCAAACGAAGCATCGTCAGCTGCTGAAGAATCCAGAGCAGCAATAAACCAGATTGATAAAGCTTCGGTAATTGCTGACAAGAGGGCTAAGGAATCATTACAAAAGGTTGATGAAGCACAAGTCTTAATAAAAGCAACAGCGGGTGATATAGAACAGCTTGTAAAGGGAATTAAGGAGTCGGCTGATACGAATCTAGAGTCTGTTAAACTGGTTACAGCGTTGGAAAAACAGTCTGATGAGATTGGAAATATAGTTCAGGCCGTTGTAAGGATAGCGGATCAAACCAACCTTCTTGCACTGAATGCAGCAATTGAAGCAGCACGGGCAGGTGAACACGGAAGGGGGTTTGCTGTTGTTGCTGACGAAGTTAGGAATCTGGCTGAAATATCAGAAAAATCAGCTAGAGATATAAGAGAACTGGTTAATGATATACAAAAGAATGTAAAAGTTGTTGTTGGTGACATAGACTCTGCAACAAAATCGGCAAATGAAGAGATTGAAAAATCTAAGAAGGTTACATCAGATTTAGTTAAAATAAACGATGAAGTTGCTTTAGTACAAAAAGGTGTTAATGAAGTATCGCAAAATGCTGTAGATGCCAATAAAGGTGCTGCTGAGTTTTTATCCCTTGCTGAACAGGTTGCGGCGGCTGCCGAACAGCAAAGCAGTGCAGCGGAAGAGATTGATAAGTCCTTGTCTGAACAGAACAAGGCATTTGAAGAGTTGAATGTTGCATCAGCTGAACTTGCGCAATTGGCAGAGGAATTGAAGGTATCTACTGATGCTCAAAAATCCTCAGAAACTTTAGCCGCTGCAGCAGAGGAGTTATCAGCAAATGTTGAGGAAGCTAATGCATTATCAAGCCAGATAATGACCGCTATGACACAGATATCTACAGGTGCCAAAGCACAGGCTGAGATTACTGATAAAGCAGGGACTTTAGCAGAAAGGCTTTCTGTGGCAGCTAAACAGATGAACGAAAGTGCCGGAGAAGCTAACGATAAGGTATCTGAACTTCAAAAATTGATAGAAGCCAATAAAATTGGAGTAGATAATCTAATTGAAGGAATTTCTTCAGCTGCACAATCAAGTACTGTATCTGCAAAGAATATAAAGAACCTAGAGGAGACTACTAGGAAAATTGATAAAATTGTTGATGCCATTGTCAATGTGACTATTCAAACCAATATGCTTGCAGTAAACGGATCAATTGAAGCAGCACGTGCCGGTGAATTTGGGCGAGGTTTTTCTGTAGTTGCAGGTGATATCAGGACATTAGCCAATGAGTCTGCAGAAAATACAGATAAAATTAAAGATCTTGTAAGGGGAATTCAGAGTCAAATACTGAGAGTTTCCTCAGATATAGATATTTCAAGTAAAACAGCATTCTCAGAAGCAGAAAAAGCAAAAAGGATTACAGAGTCTTTAAATGGAATCGAAGAGAATATGACATCAATTCTCATGGGAGTAAAAGAAGTTGCCAAAGGTGCGGGAGAATCAATGGTAGCACTTGAACAGGCAAGAAAGGGAATTGAGCAGATTGCAGCAGCAGCACAGGAGGCTTCAAAGGCAGCTAATGAGGCTTCAAATGCGGCATCTGAACAAGCAAGAGGTATGCAGGAGCTGGCAGAAGCCATTGAGGAAATATCAAGTTTGGCTGATGAATTACAAAACATGTAATGGAATGGGGGTATAGCAATGGCTTCTCAGGTAAATGCATCAAGCTTTACAGAGATACAGCTGGTTACCTTTCATCTTGGACATGAGGAGTTTGGAGCAAATATAATGAATGTCAAAGAAATTGTCAGGGTAACAGACATAACAAAGGTTCCTAATGCTCCATCATACATAGAGGGTGTGTGCAACTTAAGAGGAAGCGTCCTACCTATTATTGATGGCAGATCCAGGCTGAGTATGGAAAAAAAAGAGAAGGATGAAAACAGCAGGGTGCTTGTTATTGATATTAACGGAAAAGCTACAGGTATGATTGTTGACAAGGTATCTGAGGTTATGAGGGTTAATACATCTGAAGTAGAGCCTCCGCCTGCAGTTATTAAAAACATTGATACCGATTATATCAGCGGTGTTGTGAAGTTAAACAGCGGAAAAAGACTTATTATGTTCTTAGAGCTGTTAAAGATACTTAATATGGATGACATGGAAGGTTTGAATGAAATAATAGACAACATGTCCAACAATTCAGGTACGGCAGAATCAATAGCCACATCAACTAAAGAAATGTTAGAGGAGGAGCAGCTTGTTTCCTTTATGATTGGGAAAGAAGAGTATGCACTAAACATAATGCAGGTTAAGGAAATCATAAGGGTGCCGGAGATAGTAAAGGTACCAAACTGCGAGCATTATATTGAAGGAGTTGTATCCATTAGAAATCATCTGCTGCCCATCTTAAACTTAAGAAGATATTTCGGAATGGAAGATGATGATCTAACCGACCATACCAGAATCCTCATAGTGGATATGGGTAATATGACCTCTGGAATTTTAGTAGACAAGGTTACAGAGGTCATAAGAGTACCGACAAGCGTAATACAACCTCCGCCACCTGTATTTTACAATGCAGACGGTGAGCAGATTAAAGGAATAGCCAAGCTTAATAATGGTAAAAGGCTGTTGCTTCTCTTAGAACCTACAAAGCTGCTTTCAATGGATGAACTTAGTAATATAAAAAGTTACCAGGAATCATCTTCAGAAGAAGAGACCAAAAGCATTGAAAGACAGCTTATGGATGAGGAGCAGTTGGTTACATTTAAACTGGATAATGAGGAATTTGCCATAAAAATAACCGATGTGCAGGAAATAAACAGGATGACAGAAATAACAAAGATACCCAGGGCACCATATTTTATTGAGGGTATAGTCAACTTAAGGGGTAATATTATTCCTGCACTGGATCTAAGAAAACTTTTTGGTCTCTCAGACCAAGAAAAGACAGATTCTACAAGGGTTATTATAGTGGATGTAGAGAGTAAGAAGACAGGAATAGTTGTCGATGCTGTATCTGAGGTATTGAGGTTTGAAAAAAGCTATATTGAAGCACCTCCTAAAATATTATCCAGCGGTATAGATACTGAGTATATTGAAGGGGTTGGAAAGCTGGACAGCGGAAAGAGGATGATACTCATTCTAAGCCTTAGAAAGGTTCTTAAGTTTAATGAGAAACCATCCATTGAAGTTGAGCCGGAAAAGAAGGTTGAGACAGCAAAAGGAAAGGCCAAGAAGCAACCAGTATAAAAAACTGTTTAATGTCACTGAAGACAGTTTCATAAACAAGTGAAATTGTTTATCTCTCTCCCGTATTACTAATTGTTTATTTCAAAAGGTAAACCCGGGAGAGGGATGGGTGATTACCATTAGTTGAGAATGATTGATATCTTCTTATGTTTTGGAGGGACAACCATGGAGAGAATCAAGGTATTAATTGTTGATGACTCAGCACTTATGAGAAAGGCTATAAAGGAAATCATATCTACTGATTCCAGCTTGGAAGTGATAGGGGTGGCAAGAGATGGTGAAGATGCTATTTTAAAAGCAAGGGAATTGATGCCGGATGTAATTACCATGGATATAAACATGCCTCTTATGGATGGTCTTACTTCTATGCAGCATATTCTTAATGAATTTCCTAATGTTGCTGTTATTGTTTTAAGTTCACTGTCTCAGGAAGGAGCACTCATCACATTCGAAGCACTTGAACTTGGTGCATTTGATTTTGTTGCCAAGCCATCTGGAACAGTATCCTCAAATATATACATTGTCGGAAAAGAGATCATTGAAAAGGTAAAGGCAGCTTATAAGTACTCGAGAAAATGCAGTATCAGAGGAAGGATTGAAAGACCAATTATAAAGCCGAATAGAGAAAGGCCAGCAGTAAGCACATCATCTTTAAGTAAATCGTGTGCATCCAAGGTAGTTGTGATAGGAATATCAACTGGCGGGCCCAACACACTTATGGAGGTCCTTCCAATGATTCCTGTTGATCTTAAAGCAGCCATAATTATTGTTCAGCACATGCCACCTGCGTTTACATCAACCTTTGCGAGGCGGATAAATGACGCAAGTAAAATCGATATCAAAGAAGCAGAAGTAGGGGACAAAGTAGTTAATGGTAAAGGTTTTCTTGCTCCTGGAGGATATCATCTCACAGTTAGGAAAGAGGGAATCAGATTAACAAATACACCAAAGACACTATTTATGCCCTCTGTAAATGTTACTATGGAGTCAGTATTGGAGTGTTACGGAGGCAAAAACGTTATAGGGGTATTGATGACAGGCATGGGTGATGATGGTGCTGATGCTATGGTAAAGATAAGAAAAGCAGGAGGCATAACAATTGCAGAGGATGAGTCTACTGCTGTAGTTTTCGGTATGCCAAGAGAAGCTATTGAACGTGGAGGTGCCCAAATAGTGGCACCATCACATAGAATTCCCAATGAAATAATAAGAGCAGTGATGAGATAGGAGAATAATGAAAATATGGACAAAATAAATAGTGTAAAGACCTATGAATTACTAATAAATAAAAAGGATATTATCGTAGACTTATGGGAAAAAGAAATAAAACTAAACAAAATCATTAAAAAGAGTGTACTTTCGGATAATGATGTCAAAAGCTTTTGTACTCAGATTCTAGATGTTTTTATGTCCATGCTTAGTGAAGATAAAGTATCTTTAAATGCTATGGATTCTAATGGTATAAAAGGGTCATTGGAACTTTACTCAAGGACCACTGCTTTAAAAGGTATGGGACCTATGGAAATAAGCATGTATATATATTCATTGAAGACAATTGTTTTTAAAGTTTTGCAAAAAGATTTTAGTGATGATAATGCTTCAATAAATTCAGAAATTATAAGGCTGTCCGATGTATTTGATAAAATGAGTTTATTTACATTCAACCTTTATGTGAAGGAAAGAGAAAACATTATTTTAAGGCAGCAGCAGGATATGATAGAGTTATCAACTCCGGTAATAAGTGTGTGGGATAGGATACTGGCAGTACCTCTTATTGGAACACTTGACAGCAAAAGAACACAGTTAATAATGGAGAAACTTTTAGAAATGATTGTTGAAACCGGATCATTAGTTGCAATTATTGATATTACGGGAGTGCCAACTGTTGATACGCTTGTTGCAAACCACCTTCTAAAAACAGCAAGTGCAATCAAACTGCTTGGAGCAGAAATCATTATTACCGGTATTAGTCCTGCAATTGCCCAGACCATGGTACACCTGGGGGTGGATTTGTCGGGCGTTATGACAAAAGCATTAATGGCAGATGGTATAAAATTAGCATATGATATGATGGATTATCGAGTAGTGAAAGTAAAAAAGAGCTAGAGGTAATGGAGAGATATAAATGGAAAAAATACCAATACTAAAGATTAACAACATACTAATTGTATCCTTGCAGGGAGACTTAACTGATAGGTCCATAGTGAACTTCCAACAGGATATTTTAGAGAAAATTTACAAGAATAAAGCGGTTGGAGTTCTTATTGATATATCTGTGTTGGATATAATTGATTCATTTTTGGGGAGAGTTATTTCCGATACAGCCAGGATGATAAGATTATTGGGCTCGGAAATCATGATTGTAGGCATGAAACCTTGTGTTGCCATCACTTTGGTTGAATTAGGCTTGGAAATAGGCAGTGTCAATACCGCCTTGGATATGGAGTCTGGAATTGAGAAACTTAAAAGAGAAATTAAATCTCAATGCATAGAAGAAGTAGATGAGTCAGCATTAACAGGAAGATTGGCGGATGATGGGTTAGATGGGAATGATCAGCTGGGAGAGGAACTAGATGATACTTTATGAGGTTATGATAAATGAAGAACGTGACATAGTGATTGCCCGGCAAAAGTCAAGAGAAGCGGCCAAGGAAATGAATTTTGGTTTGGTTGATCAGACCAGGATCATAACGGCGGTAAGTGAGCTTTCTAGAAATGTCTATGAACATGCCGGAAGTGGCAGGGTTGTTATTGAAGTTATTTCAAATGGATCACAAAAGGGTCTTATGTTTTCATTTATTGATGAAGGGCCAGGAATTGAAGATATTGAACTTGTTATGAAAGAAGGGTTTACTACCGGAAAGGGTATGGGTTTGGGCCTTCCGGGCAGCAAAAGGCTGATGGACTACTTTTTCATAACATCCCAGGTTGGAATAGGTACAAAGGTTGTTATTAAGAAATGGATTTAAGGGGGTGGTTTTGATAGATATACTGGATATACGAGGGGATTATGATATAGGTACAGCAAGGCGAAGTATTACACAAATATGCTCACGTTTAGGATTTAATGAACGTGAAGTAGGTGAAATATCTATTGTTGTTACAGAATTATGTACCAATATTATAAAGCATAATGCGGTTGATGGAAAAGTCATAGTAACAGAAATCTCTGAAGGCGGGAGAATGGGAATAGAGATAACTGTTGAAGACAAAGGTCCAGGAATAGCTGATGTAGATGAGGTTATCAGAGATGGATTTTCTACAAAAGGCACTATGGGCACAGGATTAGGGGCTGTTAAAAGGCTGATGGATTCATTTGAGATATATTCTAATATCAAGGATAGTAAATATTTAAGGTATCCCTTTGAAGAAATATGTGCCGGTACAGTAGTTACAGTTAAAAAATGGTTAAATTGTAAGTTGGATCCATATAATAATGATATAAAAGTAAGTGTAATGAGCAGACCATATCCGGGGTTTAATATAAATGGAGACTCATATTATGTGAAACACTTAAATGATAAAGAAATTATCGCAGTTATAGACGGTCTGGGGCATGGAAATGAAGCTCATAAAGCCTCAACATTGGCAGCAAGAACAATAGAGCACAATTATCATAAAAACCTTACAGAAATAATATTTTCTGTTAATGATGCATTAAAACAGACACGTGGAGCGGCAATGGGTATAGTGGTCATAGATAAGTTTAAAAATGAATTTGAGTATTCCTCCATAGGTAATATAGATATAAGGTATGTCAGTGAAGATAGGACTGAGATTATGATGCCAACAAATGGTATCCTGGGCAGTAAAGTAAATAGTATTAAAACATATAAACGATTTTACAAAAGTGGTGCCGCAGTGGTTATGTGTTCGGATGGGATTTCTACAAGATGGGATATACGGAACTATCCGGGGATTTTGCTGAAAAACCCGGCTATTTTGTCCAATACAATTATGAGAGACTTTGGCAAAGAAACTGATGATGCAACTGTTTTAGTTGCTTTTATATAGGGCGATGATTATGAAAAATGATTGTTTAAAGTGGTATCTCTTATTTAAATATATGATGGATGAAAGGCACAGGCTGGAGGATGAAATAGATAAGCTCACTGAAGAGTTGTTAGAAACTAACACAGGAGTCCTTGCAATTGTTCAAGAATTTGAAGAATCCAATGAAAGTCTACTTAGAAGTGATGAGGAAAAGAATAGATTTCTTGAAAACTTAAAAAAAGCCAATAAGGAGCAGTTAGATAAAATAAAAACCCAGGAAAAAGCACTGATACAAGCTGATAAAATGGCATCGCTAGGACAGTTGGTAGCTGGTGTGGCTCATGAAATAAATAACCCCACGACCTATATACGGTCTAATATAGAATTGCTTCAAAAATATTGGAATATTGTAATAGGGCATATTGATGTCCAAGGGGATGAAAGAATCAAAATAGTAATAGGAGACTTTGATGAGGTCATAAAATCTATGTACAAGGGTACCGAGAGAATAATGGATATTGTAAATGGACTTAAATTTTTTTCAAGACAGGAAAAGGTGGGATACTCCTCTGTTGATTTGTTTGATTGTCTTGAGGACTCACTGAAATTGATTAAGAATGAAATTGTCAGGCATAAAATTACATTTATAAACAGCATCCATAAGGACAGATATATTATAAACGGCTCTAAACAACAATTGGAGCAGGTTTTTATAAATTTAATACTTAACTCAATAATAGCCATAAGAAAGCAAAATGAATCTCATGGATGTATTGAAATAAAAACATTACTTAAACATCATAATTTTGTATCTGTAATTGTAAGTGATAATGGATGTGGAATTAAGGAAGAAAACTTAACAATGATTTTTAATCCTTTTTATACTACTTACCTGGATGAAGGTGGTACTGGGCTAGGCCTTTCAATAGTCTATGGGATAATAAAAGAACATCAGGGCAGTATTGATGTATTTAGCAAGTTAAATGAAGGGACAGAAATAATTATTAATCTGCCTTTAATAGAGCAAAACCTGTAGTGAGAATTTCCTAGACATAAAATAAAAGGAGGGCCCAAAATGGATGAGCATATAAATATATATTTTGAAGATGCTTTTGACTTTTTGCAAAATGCGGAAGAGGCACTTTTAAGGCTTGAAGAAAGATATTCTCAGGAAGATATTAACCAACTCTTCAGATCTGCACATTCATTAAAAAGCTCTTCTGCATCGGTAGGATTTGATGAGATTGCGAGCCTTACACATAAAACTGAGGACATGCTGGATCTTGTAAGAAAGGGAAGCTTAAAACTGGATAAGTATATCATAAATCTTTGTTTTGATGCTTTTGATACTACCAGAAAGTTTATTTGTATAAGATCTGATTCTATAACTGAAGATCTACCCAAAGATATAGCGGATTTTTCAAAGGAAATTGAAGATGAAATATCAAAGCTCATAAAGGACAAGCACGAAAAGATTGAGCATAAAGAAATAAGTATGAACTTTCATAAGGAACATGAAATATATAGCAACACTTTTTTTGTATATCTGGTATTTGAGAAGGATACTCCCATGCTAAATGTCAGAAGGTTCATGCTTTTAAATGCAATAAACGATATGGGAGCTGTTTTGTATTCTAGTCCATCTCATCAGGTAATGGTTGACATAAGCAGTGAGGATAGCAATAAAACATATCAAAGCATTATTTCGACAAACAGGAATGAAGATGAACTATTACAGATTCTTGATGTTGGTGATATAAAGATGATTAAGATTATAAATGTTACCGGCAACTATATCGAAGAGAGTGAGATTAGATTCAAGTCAAAAGATATAGATTTTTTTGATACATTTTTTAAAAACTTTAAGGCTATTGCCAATCTGGTATTTAATTTTTCAATGGATATGGATTTTCACGAGTTGAACAGATCACAAACTATAGACTGGCTTTATAAAGTACTGGAAGGTACTATGGAAGAATTCAGATTTCACATAGATACAAGAAGACTAGTAAAGTATAAAGAGGATATATTTGTTTTAATTGAAATTCTGGCACATTATTTGGAATATCCCAATTATGCATCTCGTAATACCATAGCTTTATTGCAAAAAATTTTTATAGATATCATAAGAGAAATCTATGAATTAATAGAAAATAACATTGTTTTTAGAAAAATTAAGTTGCATGCAAAATCTCAAATATCATTACTGCATGAACTGACCAGCCGCATTGATAAAAATGTTTTTAAAAATATTATAATAGACATCAGTGAGATTGAAATGATTGAGCCGGAAGATATAAAAACATTTATTACAATTAATAGAGAGCTTGCGGATGATAATATAGGCTTTTTTCTGATTAATAATGGGATTTACAGGAAAAGAATTTACAATATACTTGATTCACTAAATGATATTGAACCTTTTAAAATATATTACTCAGAAGTTGAAGCAATTTTGGGATTTAACTGGGGCAGTAGAAGAAAGCACTTTAGAATGGAGGGATAGAGAAATGAATAAACAAAACTACAAGATCCTTATTGTGGATGATGAAAGTGACATACTTGAATCTCTGAAAAAAAATCTTGTGCTGGAGGGATACCGTGTTGAAACAACTGAAGATTCACAAGAAGCATTGGAAAGGATTAAGAACGACAAATTCCATATTGTTTTGACAGATATAGTTATGCCAAAAATGGATGGAATAGAGCTTTTAAGAGAGATAAAATCCTATGATGCTCTGGCCCAGGTCATAATGATGACAGGTTATTCCACTATGGATAAAACAATTAAGTCATTGGAAAGCGGGGCTAATGATTATATTCTAAAGCCATTTAAAAGTGTTGAGTATGTAATTAGCATAATTAACCTGTCAATAGACAAGCTGGAAAGATGGAGGGAGTCAATCAGGGGAATTGTAAAAGATGTCTAAGCATTACAAATAGGTATAAAACCAAGGATGGGGTGAATATATGAGCCTTTCAAAACAAAATGATACTAAAAGTCTTCCGGTACTCTTAAGTAAACTTAAGAATGAAAAAAACAGATATAATCAGGAAGTGTTGATTGAAAAGATAAGTTTTTTTAAGTCGGAGCAATCTGTACGCCAGATCATTCCCTTATTGAGGTCGGAAGATGCTTATCTAAGGAATGCAGCGATTGAAATATTACAGAATATAGGTCAAGAAAGTGTAAATATACTTGGAGAAGTACTAAAGGACGAAGATAAAAATATAAGAAAATTTGCTTTGGACATACTGAAACAAATACCGACGGAAGAAAGCAGCAGCTTGGTTTTGGAAGCTTTAAGAGATACTGATAGCAATGTGATTCAAACAGCTGTGGAAGTTTTAGGAATACATAGGTACAAGAAGGCTTTACCTGTACTTTTAACAATATTCAAATCAGAAATGAACGTCTGGGTCCTGGATTCTTTAATAAATGCCCTTGGAAACTTCCGGCAAGAAGGATTTATAGGAATTATAGAGGAAAAGATTGAGTCAGATAATTTTAATGATCTGGAAAAAAATATTCTGGTAAATTCCTTTGTGAGAGTTTTAGGCAAAATAGGATCATTAAGTGACCTGGAAAAGGTTATTAACACTTATATAAAAGAATATAAAATCAGTGACGAAACCCTAATACGGTGTATAAGCGACATTATTAACTCAAATGAAAAGGTATCTATAAGTTTAAAAACACTAGAAATAATAGAGGGCATATACAAGGAAAAGCTAAGGTACGAAAATGAAAAGGATACAATTAAGTCAATTAAGGCTGCTTCAAAGATTCAACTAAGTTTTTATCTCAACGATGTAAGTACTCTAATCAAAAGATTTCACCACATGGAATTTTTTGAAGAAAGCCTTTTGGAACTAGTATGTCAGCTAAATATTATTCCAATAGCATTTATAATAGGTTTACTTGAAGATGATAGTACCGATATAAAGGTTTTTGCTCTAAAAATAATCAGAAATAAAAAAATTGAAGGGCTTAAGCCTGAGATTGAAAAGCTGTGCGATAATGATGAAATCAAGGTAGCGAGTGAAGCACTTCGCATAATATGCGATATAGAAAGCTATATGAATGAAGAGCTTTTAAAAAGGTTTTCTGCTTCTATAGAAAATGAGCTTAGTACCATAGCACTTGAAGGCTTGATAAATCATGGGAAGCTTGACAACGCCTTATCAATCCAATGTTTGAAGCATCCAAACAGAAATATAAGAAAACTGGCTGTTAAAAGGTTGATATCGAGTCAAGACAAGGTGGATACTGATGAGATTGAAGCAATAGTAAAAGACTTCAAAGAAACTATAGGGCTTGATGCATTGGAAATCATGTTGCGATTGGATAATGAAAAGGCAGAGAGTTTGATAAAGCAGATAATGGATTGTGATACCGGAAGTACCCGTAAAAAGCTTGTTGAAATAATAGATTTACTTGATAATGAATCCTATTCTTTCTATATTAAAATACTTGCCAATGACTCAGATCATCTAGTAAGAAGAAATGTAATAAAATCTCTTTGTAAAAGAATAAATCGTTGCTCTTTCGAATTATTGACAACACTTTTAGAAAATGAAACTAATGAAAACAACAAGTATGAGATCATATCAGAGTTGTATAAATTTCAAGAAGCAGAAAGTTTTGACATGTTAGTATCATATTTGGATTGTGAAGATACACTTTTAAAACTTGCAGCCATAGGATCCCTAGGACACTATGGAGATAAGAGAGCAATCGGTTTTCTAAGAAAATATATTGACTGCGGTATCCCCGATGTATGTGACAGTACAAAGGAAGCACTTGAAAGACTGGGGGTATGAATATGATTCTTTTAGATGATTTATACGGAAAGTTTATAGATGTAATATATAAAAGGACCGGGCTTTATTATGAGCCGGGAAAAAGATATTTTGTTCAGAAAAGGCTTGAAAAGCGTATTGAAGAGTTGGGTATGGAAAGTTTCAAGGAATATTATCAACTAATTAAGTTCTCATCGGACCAGTCGGAATTTAATCAACTCATTAATGACCTCACAGTTAATGAAACTTATTTTTTTAGGGACTTTCCTCAACTGGAAAACTTTGCTGAAGAAGTACTGCCACAATATATTAAATATAAAGAAGCAAAAAAAGATTATAAGTTAAAAATATGGAGTGCAGCCTGTTCAACAGGAGAAGAACCGTATACCTTATCTATTATCCTTATGGAAATGCTGGAACAGTATGATAGATGGGATATACAGATACTTGCAACAGATATAAATACCGAAGTGTTATCTATGGCACAGAGGGGGATTTACGACAGCAGGTCAGTAAGAGATGTTCCTGAGGAATACCTTGGTAAATACTTTACATTGAGAAACGGTAAGCATCTAATCAATTTAAATGTAAGAAAGTCTATAGCGTTTAAGCAGTTAAACCTCATGGAATCACAAGAAATGAGGAATATAACAGGCTGTGATTTTATATTCTGCAGAAACTGCCTCATTTATTTTGATGATGATTCCAGGAAGAAGGTTATAGAAAGCATGTATAACAGCTTAAATTCATGCGGCTATATTTTCTTGGGCCACTCTGAATCCATAGGTAGAATTTCCTCTGCCTTTAATGTACAGAGGATTGGAAAAACAATCGTATATTCAAAACCTTAAACGGAGGGAATCCTTATGGCTAAAAGAATTTTAGTAGTAGATGATTCTGAAATGGTTAGAAATTACCATAGTTTTATTCTTGGGATGTTCAAATATCAAGTTTTTACTGCTGAAAACGGTATGATCGCACTGGAAAAGGTGTTGAGCGAAAATTTTGACCTTATTGTTACCGATATAAACATGCCCAAAATGGATGGATATGAGTTTATAAAAAGATTAAGGGAAAACGATATAACTGTGCCCATAATTGTTATATCTACAGAGGATGAAATGAAAGACAGGGTGAAGGGATTAAGGTATGGGGCCAATACATGTATGGTAAAGCCTACCGAACCTGAAAAGCTGGTTACTACAATAAATTTACTTCTAAAAAATGAAGGGTGAAATTTATGGGATATACTTTTGCGGGTGATGATCTTGAGTTATTAAAATCTTTTATTGAAGAGGCGACAGAATACATTGAAGGTTTGGAAAAAGAGCTCTTAAAACTTGAGTCAAATGATGAAAACAGTGAATTAGTTAATGATATTTTCAGAAGGGTTCACAGCATAAAAGGGTTATCTTCATTTCTAAGCTTTGTTTGTATTACCAAGCTAAGCCACCACATTGAATTTGCTTTAGACAGCATAAGGAAAAAGAAGACTGCCGTAAGGTCTGAGTTAATTGACTGTCTGTTGGAAAGCATAGACCTTCTTGGGAGCTTTATTTATTCAATAAATGAACAATTAAAAGATACTGACAGTATGAATGGGCATAATGAAATTGAGATAATCCTTGCAAACGAGGATAAGCTGGAGAACGTAATAAATAATATACAAAACATTTTAGATAAGAAGGATGATGATAGCTCTCATACATCCTTTAATCAGCATATAAGTATGGCAGAAGATAGCGAGACTAATAATAAACAAGAACAAAGTGGTCAACAAGGAGGAGAAACAAGCAGCGAAGAAAGTGGAGATAATCAGCCTGATGTTGATATTCTCAATTCAGAAGAGTTTAAGAAAAAATTAGCATCGGGGTTTAAAGAGCAATTTGTTGTAGAGGCCACAGAACATATTGAAAGGATAGAAGGAGATTTACTTGTAAAGCTTGATAAATCAGGAGATGATTATGACACAATAAACGACTTATTCAGATGTATACACAGCATTAAAGGAGGTACAGGAATTATAAACAGTACCTTGCAAAGTACAAGCCCTATTTCCCCTGTAGTTAAAAATGTATCAATTGTTACCCATTCCTTTGAAAACATATTAGCCGCATTCAGGGATAAGAAATTAGTTTTCAATAAGCATATGGTATCACTTGGCTACGAGGTTGTAGATTATCTTAAAGCATGTGTTGATGCAGTAAACAACAATCAGTATGTGGATATACCCATCCAGGATCTGATTGGAAGAATAAACAGATCACTTGATATAGATCAAGGTCCGGAAAATAACGTGGTACGTGAAAATACATATATAGAAGAGGTGAAACCTAAGGATTTAGGACAAAAAAGCACAGTGTTACAGAGCATAAGGGTTGGCCAGGATAAGCTTGATAAGATGATGAATACAATAGCCGAGCTCATTACTACCAAAAACTCCTTTATGCATGTATCAAAGAGATTGAATATTGAATATAACATTCCGGAACTGGCGAAGGAAGTAAAGGAGATTGGTTTTGCGATAAACAGGATATCCGATGAGCTTCAAAACACAATAATGTCGGTAAGAATGGTTGAGGTAAGAAACGTGTTTCAGAAGATGCCCCGTATAATTAGGGATATTTCTCAATCAACCGGAAAAAAGATTAACTTGATAATGGAAGGTGAAGATACTGAGATAGATAAAACCATTATTGAGCAAATAAGCGACCCTTTGGTTCATATTATAAGGAATGCTGCTGACCATGGTATAGAGGATACGGAAACAAGGAGGATTAAAGGCAAAAGCGACATTGGAACGATAAACTTAAGGGCATATAACAGGAATAAACATGTGTTCATTGAGGTGGAGGATGATGGAAAAGGTATTGATTCTACGGAATTGAAGCAAAAAGCTATAGATAAGGGATTTATAAAAAGTGCAGAAGCGGAAAATATGAGCAGAAGCCAATTGTTGAATTTGATATTCCTTCCAGGCTTCAGTACGGCAAAAAAAGTAACTGAAGTTTCTGGACGCGGAGTTGGAATGGATATTGTTAAGAGCAACATTTCAAAAATAAACGGTTTAATACATATTGAAAGTGAAGTTGATAAAGGCACAAAAATGATAATTCAACTTCCTCTTACTCTTGCTGTTTCAAGAGGACTTTTGGTAGAAGTTATGAAGGAAAACTACATTATTCCAATAGAAAATATCGTAGAAACTGTAAAGATAAACATCAGCAATATTCATGAATATAACAAGAAATACTTTACGCACCTTAGGGGTGAAGTAGTTGGAGTTGAATGGTTAAGCAGGATATTTATGCTTGATAATGATTGTAATAGAAAAGGTAGTTTAGAAGACGAAGTAAATTCCGTGGTTATATCAAATGGAGTGGAAAAGGTTGCGGTTATTGTAGATAAATTAAAGAATGAGCAGGAGTTTGTTGTAAAGACACTCAGCGATTGTCTGGCATCAATTCCCGGCATATCAGGTTCCACACTTTTGGGAAATGGTCAGGTAGTTCTCATTTTAAATCCAACGGATATTATTAGAATGGCTGATAAAAGTATTTAAAAGAGAGAGGTGATTTTCTTGAAAATTATGATTGTAGATGATGCCTTGTTCATGAGAGAAAAGATTAAAACATATTTACATAAATATTGCTTTGAAACCTGTGAAGCTCAAGACGGAGAAGAAGCAATTCAAAAGTATAAGACTGAAATGCCTGATATCATTACAATGGATATTACCATGCCTAAGATGGATGGGATAGAAGCCGTAAAAAGAATTCTTGAAATAGATAAGGGAGCCAGGATAATAATGGTTACTGCTCTAGGGCAGGAACCATTTGTCATAGAGGCTATGAAGCTTGGTGCCAAGGATTTTCTGGTAAAACCTATAAATGAAGAAAGACTGAAAGCAAGCATTGACAGGCTGATTAGCAGTTGCTTATTAAGATAGAAGAAAATATTGCTAATGACATTATATATTTCATGATTTATATTAAAACAGTAGTCAAGGGGGGAGACTTCAATGAAAAAAAAATTGGCTTTTGTTGTAGTAATTTTGTATTCACTTATATTGCCGCTATTAACCTACTATGTGTCAAGCCGTTAAAAGGTATATTTGGAGTCTTTCTGGTCATATGTGCTACAGCATTATGGGGATTTCGAGGCGGAGTAATATCTACATTATGGGGAATCCTTATTTTGGCAGCTGACATACTGGTAGATCCAATTTTAAGGACTAATAAGCATGCAGTGTTTTCAGGAATTTTTATCTATATAGTTATTGGTATTTTTTTAGGTAAGGCGATTGACAACTTGCGATTTCAGCGTATAACTCTGGAAGAGAAAAATGCTGAGCTGGTTAAAACAAAAGAAGAATTAGAAAAATCAAGGGATTTTTATTTGAATATCCTGGAGGATTTTCCTGCCCTTATTTGGAGGGCGGGTACTGACTCAAAATGTGATTATGTAAATACAAATTGGCTCAATTTTACCGGGCGTACATTTGAACAGGAACAGGGGAGTGGTTGGACTGAAGCTGTGCATCCGGATGATTTAAACAACTGTTATGAGACTTATATTACTTCATTTAATTTGAAAAAGCCTTTTGAAATGGAATGTCGTTTAAGACGGTATGATGGAGAATACAGGTGGATATATAGTATAGGCAAGCCATTTGTTGATTTAAACGGAAACTTTTCGGGCTATATTGGGTCATGCTATGATATCACTCAAAAAAAACTTATGGATGAAGCCCTTATAGAAAGCGAAAAAAAATTCAGAGAATTATTCAACGGTGCGAAGGATGCAATTTTTGTAACACAAATAACAAATGATAATAAACTTGGCAAAATTATTGAAGTAAATGATGCAGCTATAAATAGATTAGGCTATGCAAGGGAGGAGCTTTTGCAGCTATCACCTACAGATTTGATAAATGACGAATATAAAAGCAAGTTAGCTGAAAACATGAAGATTCTTTTGGAGAAAGGCAGCCATACATTTGAAATGATTAATATTACATGTGATGGACGGATTATACCGGTTCAAATAAGTGCATATATCTTTGAACTAAAAGACCAAATGGTCGTCATGTCAATATCCCGTGATATAACAGAATGGAAAAAAGCAAAAGAAGCTGTTGAAGCGGCTAATGCAGCAAAAAGTGAGTTTTTGGCAAATATGAGTCATGAAATAAGAACACCATTAAATGGAATAGTGGGCATGACAGATGTTTTACTATCTACAGAGCTGGGGGTAAAGCAAAGAGAGTATTTGAGCATAGTCAAGGCTTCAGCAAATTCACTGGCTCAAATTGTTAACCAGATTCTATTTTTTTCTGAAATAGAATCTAACAGACTGGAGGTTCAGGAAATCAATTTTAATCTTATAAAAACCATAGATAAAATTTTTGAGTTCTTTAGATGTCATTCAAGTAAAAAATGCGTTGAAATCTTTTATTTAATCAGTCCAAATGTTCCAACATTACTAGTTGGTGATCCGGAATTACTGAGACGTTTGCTTATGTGCCTTGTTGATAATGCAATCAAGTTCACAGAAAAAGGTGATATTACTCTATCTATTGATTATAATCCTGTCAATGAAGAAAAGGTAATGATTAGATTCTCTTTAAAAGACACAGGTATTGGTATTCCGGAGAGCAAAATTGACAGCAAATTTGATAGCTTTAGCCAGGTGGATGGCTCATATACACGAAAACATGGAGGAGTGGGCCTGGGACTTGCTATGGCCAAAAGGCTTGTTGGGGCATTAGGAGGAACAATTTGTATCAAGAGTGAGGTTGGGACTGGTACAATCTTAATGTTTGATATAACCTTTAGATTGCAAAAAATGGATGTAAAAAATCAATCACTTTTCATATAGCATTAAATTTGATATTTAAAAGGAAGGACTGATAGACATTTTTACTAATTCAGGGAGAGAAAACTTGATACGCAATCAAAACTTGTTTAATCAAGGATTGGAATTGCATGGAAATATTAACCTATATCGTGCAATATGTTTACTTGTGGCTGTTCTTCAGCCCTCACTGGTGCAGATTATCAAGTTAACCGATCCATCCATGGTCGATCCCTGGATAGGAAAGTATATATTCTCAGTAATTGCAGTGATTTTGACAATTCTATCATACATTAATAAATATATGAAAAATCGAATGGTGGTTTGGGTTCAGGGATTATTGGCCATTACTAGCTTATACATTGTATATCTGAATTATCTGAGCAGTCTTGCACCGATATATTGTATTACGTTACCTATAGTTGTTTGTTGTGTCAGTTTATTACTTAATAACATAAATTATGTTTTAATTTATGAAATTATAATAAATGTACTAGCAATTGCAGCAGCTTTTCTTGTCAAAAGTCCTCATACAAATAGGATATATTACTTAAGCTTTTTAATAGGTATTTCAGTATTTCTTTACTTATATTTAAGGCATATGGTCAAACAACAGAAAAAACTTGCAGAAAGCCAGTCAAAGATGAAAGCGATTATAAGTGCAATGCCGGATATGGTATTTGTGCTGGATGATAAAGGGGTTGTAATGGAATGCAGCCTTCCAAAGGAATATCCAACCCAAAAGTCAATGGAAATGATCGGGAAAAAAGTATATGAGATAATTACGGAGCAAGTCCCGGCTAATATACTAAATATAATTAAAGAGGTATTAACAACAGGAAAAACAAGGTTTCTTGAATACAGTCATAATGTAAATGGGGAAACACGCTGTTTTGAAGCTAACTTTGCTGCTATAGATAACTGTCAGGTTGTATCAATAGTGCGTGATATAACGTCTCACAAGAGTATGGAACAAAAACTTAAGAAGAATGAAGCAAAATATAGGTCTCTGTTTGAAAATATGCATAATTGTTTTGCACACCACAGGATAATTGTAAATGAAGATAATAAACCTGTTGATTATGAGTTTTTAGAAGTAAATAGGGCATTTGAAGAATACACTGGTATAAAAAGTGAGGAGATTTATGGAAAAAAATGTCTGAGTTGATAACGGAAATGAATTTTGAGAACTTTAGCTGGATTGATGACTATGGAATGGTTGCTCTTGAAGGAGCAGTTATAAGATTTGAAAGGTATGTTGAACATCTTAAAAGGTGGTTTGATGTATCGGCATATTGTACTGAAAAATATTATTTTGCAACACTTTTTGAAGATATAACAGAACGTAAACGGTCTGAGAACGAATTAAGAAAGGCTATGGAAGCTGCTGAGACGGCAAACCTTGCAAAAAGTGAATTTCTTGCAAATATGAGTCATGAGATAAGAACACCTTTAAATGGCGTAATCGGGATAATAGATTTATTAAATTTTACTGAAATGACAAAGCAGCAGAGTCAATATATGAGAATGCTTAAGACCTCAGCACATTCACTTCTTAATATAATTAACGATATTTTAGACTTTTCGAAAATAGAAGCAAGGAAGATGGAACTTGAAAATGTAAAATTCAATTTGATTGATGTGGTTGAGGAGTCGGTCAGCAGTTTTGCTGTACATGCATATGAAAAGTCCATAGAACTTGTCTGTAATATTGAAAAGGATGTTCCTGCGTATGTTACAGGGGATCCGGGCAGGTTGGGGCAAATTGTGTCAAACCTTGTAAGCAATGCTGTGAAGTTTACTGAAAGAGGTGAAATTGTAGTTAATGTAAAAAAGTTGGAAATAGACGGCGGCAGTATTGTAATTAAATTTTCTGTAAAAGATAGCGGCCCTGGAATTCCGTCAGATAAGCAAAACTTATTATTCAAGAGCTTTAGTCAGATTGATTCAGCCCACGCAAAGAGACATAATGGTACAGGACTTGGACTGGCTATTTCAAAGCAGCTTACAGAGATGATGGAGGGCTCGATTTGGATTGATAGTACTAATGAGAAGGGGAGTGAATTTTGCTTTACAGCAAGATTCCATATTGATGAATATACAGCTGAAAACAACAACCCAATTGATATCTATAAAAGACTACGGGGCTTACAAGTGCTTATAATAGACGATAATGCTACTAACAGTATGTTTATAAGGGATTTGATTGAACAGTGGGGCATGGTACCATTATCGGCATCCAATGCTCAAGATGGACTGCACATTCTGGAAAACAGTGCTGCACGTGGAAAACTTATTGATGTGGTACTTTTTGATGCACAATTGACTGACATGGACGGGATATCTTTTATCGAAAAAGTAAGAATTGGGCTGCATTTTTTCAATACCATAATAATGATGCACTCCTCTTTAGATATGGAAGATTATTGTTATGAATCAGACGTTTATGGTGCTGTTGCCTGTATCATGAAACCCTTAAAGCAATCACAACTGTTGGAATTATTGGTAACTACCGTAGAAAATAATCCTTTACCGGGTGATAACTTAGATTCAAGTCTAGTATTAAATGGTGAAACGATAACAGAAGGAATGGTTTTCAATGAAATTTCAAGCCATACTGAGCTAAAAATTCTTCTTGTAGAGGATAATCTGGTAAACCAAAGGATAGCAGTTGAGTTACTAAAACGAAAGGGTTGGGAAGTTGTTGTTATTGGTAACGGTCAAGATGCAATCGGGCTTATCCGCTCGGATAATTTTGATGTGATTCTTATGGATATCAGAATGCCTGGTATGGATGGCTTTGAAGCCACGAGAATAATCAGAGAAGAAGAAAGGATAAGCGGCATCTATACTCCCATAATTGCATTAACTGCAAATGCAGTTATGGGGGATAAAGAACAATGTTTGAAGGCCGGGATGGATGGATATTTATCAAAACCTATAAATCCCGACGAATTGTATAAGCAGATTCAACATATTGTTATTAACAGAATTAAAAAGTCCGGGAACGTTATTGAAGAAAAAATGCCTGCTGATCTTGATAGACTGGTAGCAAAGCTTGATGGAGATAGGGAATTAGTTTCAAAATTAATTAATTTTTTCTTAAGTGGAATAGATGAAAAAATAACTACTTTATCGGAGAATATAAAAAATAGAAATTCCGTACGAATTGAAGAGCTTGCTCATGAAATTAAGGGAATGGTGGCAAATTTCCATGCTGTGAAAGTATATGATTTAGCATATGAACTGGAAAGAGCAGGTAGTTTATCAAAATTTGATAGTGTTGAGACAACACTAAGCAGATTTATAAAAGAAGTAGATATCTTAAAGGATTATTGTGTTAGCTTTGAAAAACAAATAGTTTAAAGGTATTATTTAAAAATAAATTTTCAGGAGGAATTATCCATGAGAATTCTAATTGCTGAAGATGACATTGTCAGTCAGAGTATTTTAGAGGCTTTTCTCACACCTTACGGCGTATGCGATGTCGCGATAAACGGGCGTAAGGCATTTGAGGCATTTAAAGCGGCGTGGGATGAAGGAAAACAGTATGATCTTTTGTGTTTAGATATTATGATGCCGGAGATGAGTGGTCAGGAAGTATTATGTAAAGTAAGGGAATATGAGAGAAATGAAGGAATTGGGGGGTTGGATGGAGTGAAAATTATAATGACTACAGCTTTAGGTGATGCTGAAAATATTAGAAAGGCATTCAGGGAGCAATGTGAGGCATATCTTGTTAAGCCTGTTGAAAAGGTTAAACTGATAAATGCACTTCAGGAGTTGGGATTGATTTAATTCTAAATTGTGGTATACCAATAACTGTGCTTTTTTGGGAACGGAATGTGAGGATAATTATGTGCATATTAAACTTAAGTAGATGTAAAAAAACTAAAGGAAAAGATTATAGGGCTGCAAAAGATATAAAGCCATATTCTGAGATAGATGCATTAGGGATTAAGATTAAAAAAACAAAAGATATATTATGCAAAAGAGAATCAATACTGCATAGTGATATTGAAAAAATTCAAGATTATAACGATAGGATAAAGAAGGTAAACCAACTCAAGAATGACATTTCTAAATTTGTTACTGAAGATATTGGAATTTACCTAAATTCAATCATTCGGTTTACCTCTAATTTGTTAAAAGAAAACAGAAGTGCATTGTCAAATGAAGAAATAAATAGGTTATTAAAAATAAGGATTGAATCAAAGGAACTACTTGATGCTATAGGTAATGCAAACTTAATTGTAAAAGCTGAAAATTTTCAAGTAGAACCAAAAAAGGACTTATTTAATATTATTGAGGTGGTTGATGAAGTAATAAATCACTTTATGAATACAACTACCAATAAGGATTTAAAATTTGAACGGATTTTATATTCTGAAGAGAGTATTCCAATATATAGTGACCGTTTGAAGTTTAGGAGAATATTAACGGATCTGTTATCTCATTCTATAAAGGATACTTTAAGAGGAACAATAAGGCTAAAAATAGATATTAAGGATTCAACCTATTGTATAATGCTGCAGGATGAGGGTAAAGGTTTTACTAAGGATGAGATGGATTTTGTATTTGATGAGTTCTTTATGATCACTGATAAATGCTATGTTAGCAAGAGAGCAATGAGTAAGGAATTAGATATTTACAATGTTAAGCAACTGGTTGAGCTGCTCGGGGGCAGCATAGAAGTTGAAAGTAAAGAGGGAGAAGGTAGCTGTTTTACTATTTACTTGCCCATTGGCAACTAGAGCAAGTATTAATCAAGACTATTTATGAAAAGCTCCTGTTACCATCTCTAATTCATAGGGTATATAAATGTAAGACACAAAATAAAAATTACAAATAAACTTTGAGGTGGTAATATGAGCATGGATTTTTATAAAGCCGTTGAGAATAGAAGGACATACTATGGAATTGGCAAGGAAAAAGTTGTTCCTGAAGACAGAATTGTTGAAATAGTAGAAAACTCAGTGAAGTTTGCCCCCACGGCATTTAATTCACAGAGCGGAAGGGCAATTGTTCTTTTGAACCAACATCATGATAAGCTTTGGGATATGACAAAAGAGGCTTTGAGAAAAATTGTACCTAAGGAAAACTTTCCACAGACGGAAGATAGGATTAACGGATTTAAAAGCGGTTATGGAACTGTATTGTTCTTTGAGGATCAAAATGTTGTGAAGTATCTTCAGGAGCAGTTTGCTTTATACAAGGATAACTTTCCGGTATGGTCACAGCAAGCGTCAGGGATGCTACAGTTTATAGTCTGGACTTCTCTTGAGGTTGAAGGACTTGGTGTATCGTTGCAGCACTATAATCCGCTAATTGATGAAGATATCAGAAAAGAGTGGAATGTTCCGGAAAATTGGAAACTCATTGCACAAATGCCCTTTGGAAATGTAGTTGCAAAACCTGATGAGAAAAGTTTTCAGCCTATTTTCGAGAGGGTAATGGTAAAAAAGTAAATTAACATATGTCAAAATTAAAAGGATCATAATTTGCTAAGTCTGAAAGTAAAATAAACAAAGAGCCTTACTTTTAAAGTAAGGCTCTTTGTTTTGGTGCGGAAGACGGGACTTGAACCCGTACGGTCGCCCACACGCCCTCAAACGTGCGCGTCTGCCAGTTCCGCCACTCCCGCAAGTGGTCGCTGTCTCAAGCAGCAAATTTATTATACTAGCATATAGTGTTTGTGTCAACATTTTTTTAAAATTTTTTTTAATATTACACATGGAATATATTGCCGCCATAGCATTGCGGGAAGACTAATAGTAAAACTTTATTTATTTTAATAGAAAATGGGTATATAATAACAATGATAAAATCAATATTTACAATAATTTTGGAGGCACTTATGGAAGATAACAAGACAAGCGGACAGTTATTAAATGAAAAACTTACTCATAGCAGTAAAAATATATGGGAAAAAACTGATGAGAAGGAAAAGGAACTTGCATTTAAGTTTTCAGAAGAGTATAAGCAGTTCTTAAACAGTGCTAAAACAGAAAGGGAGTTTGCAGCATTAGCTGTTAAGAAGGCCGAAGAAAATGGATTTATATCTGTAGACAGCCTTGGGAAGGATGGAAAGCTAAGTCCAGGGATGAAGGTGTACCAAGTTAATAGAAATAAAGCAGTTGCACTGGCTGTTATAGGCAAAAACTGCTTTGAGAATGGAGTAAATATAGTAGGGGCCCATATTGATTCTCCAAGAATTGATCTTAAACAGAATCCTGTATATGAAGATACAGATATGGTGCTTCTTAAAACCCATTATTATGGCGGAATTAAAAAATATCAATGGGTTACAATTCCATTGGCATTACACGGTGTTGTCGTAAAAATAAGTGGAGAGGTTATTGATGTTAATATTGGGGAAGATGATTCCGATCCTGTTTTTACAATAACAGATTTACTGCCGCATTTAGCTCAGGATCAAATGCAGAAGAAAATGAGTGAAGCTATTACTGGCGAAGGCCTTAATGTTCTTTTCGGATCAATTCCCTATGATGATGATAAGGTTAAAGACAAGGTAAAACTAAACATATTAAAGCTTTTAAACGATAAGTACAGCATTACTGAAGAGGATTTTGTATCGGCAGAGTTGGAGATTGTGCCTGCTTTTAAGGCAAGTGATGTTGGCCTGGACAGAAGCTTTGTGGGCAGTTATGGGCAGGATGACAGGGTTTGTTCATATGCTGCATTAGATGCAATATTGAACATGCATGATGTGGATAAAACAGCTGTATGCCTTCTAACCGACAAGGAAGAAATAGGTAGCATGGGTAACACAGGAGCTCAATCGGTGTTTTTTGAAAATTTTCTGGCAAAACTCTGCTTTCTTAGCACAGATAACTATAATGACATGATTTTAAGATTATGCCTATCAAATTCTATGATGCTCTCAGCTGATGTAAATTCAGGTGTCGATCCCAATTATGAGGGGGTGCAGGATAAAAGAAATGCATCATTTATGGGGAAAGGGCTAGTACTCCAGAAGTACACCGGAGCAAGAGGGAAAGTCGGAGGTAGTGAAGCAAACCCTGAATTTATTGCAAAGCTAAGGAAAATATTTAACGAAAATCAGGTAGCTTGGCAAACAGGAGAAATTGGTAAGGTTGACCAGGGTGGGGGAGGTACCATCGCTCAATTTTTAGCCAATCTGGGAGTAGAGGTTATAGACTGCGGAATAGCTGTATTATCAATGCACTCTCCTTTTGAAATTACAAGTAAAATTGATATTTATATAATGAATAAGGCATATAAGGTTTTTTATAAGGAAATATAGGTGGTCTTATGAAAATTGATGCCATAATATTTGATCTTGACGGTACCCTTGCAGATACTATTCCATTAACCATATACGCACTTAAAAAGGCTGTTTTGGAGCTTTCAGGCAAGGAATACAAGGATGAGGAAATACTTAATGAATTTGGACCTGTTGATACAGAGATAATAAAAAAGCTTCTGGATTATAAACATGATGATATAGCACCAGATGTTTATATAAAGCATTTTGAAAGCAGCTTTAACGATTTTGTAAAACCTATAGAGGGAATAGAACGTCTGCTGAAGTTTATAAGCTCAAATGATATAAAACTTGGGCTATTTACAGGAAGAGGCAGAAGGGCTACAGGGATAATAGTTGAAAAGTTAGGCTTAAATGAAATGTTTAATATATTGATAACAGGTGATGATACGAGAAAGCACAAGCCAGACCCGGAAGGCATATTAAAGGCACTTGATCTGCTGTCTGCAGACAAACAATCAAGTTACTATGTAGGTGACTTTGATGTGGATATATACGCAAGCAGAGCAGCCGGAGTAAACTCCGTATTGGCACTTTGGGCTTCATCGGGCGACGAAAGGCTCAATAAACATAATCCGGATTATTGTTTTAAGAATCCGCAGGAATTTATAGATGCTTTAGAGGATATCATGAAGAGATAGGTTACTAATACTTTTAATATAATAAATGCCTAAAATAAAAAATAACGAGCTGAAGTTTAACTTTAGATCGTTATTTTTATTTTAAATCTACTATTTAAATTATTATTTTTTGGATGATTTGCGGCCTTTAATAAATGTTATTGCAGCAGGTAAAAACGTTACAACAACGATACCTATAATAACAAATGTAAAATTCTCCTTAACAGCAGGAATGTTACCGAAGAAGTATCCTAACAGAATGAATGTCGTAATCCAGGAAACGCCTCCTACGGCGTTGTATAAAGTATAACGTCCAAAGCTCATTTTGCCCAGGCCGGCGACAAATGGTGCAAATGTACGTATAATTGGGAAGAACCTTGATAATATGATTGCTTTACCGCCATGCTTATCGAAGAAGGCATGGGTTCTATCCAAATGTTCCTGCTTTACGAGCCTGATTTTTTTAAATTCAAGCATCTTGGTTCCTATAAATTTACCTATAAGGTAGTTTGTCGTATTTCCAAGTATAGCAGCAATAACCAAAAGGATGTATGCCAGTTTTATATCCAGGCTGGTATGAAGTGCACCTAATGCAAAGAGGAACGAATCCCCGGGTAGAAAAGGTGTAACTACCAACCCTGTCTCACAAAAGATAATCAGAAATAGAATCATATAGGTCCATGCACCATAATCCTTTATTATCTCTGCAAGATGTTTATCAATGTGTAGTACAAAGTCGATTAACTGCATTATCAAATCCATTTATAATTGTCTCCTTTTTATGGTTTTGGGGTTTTTGATCCCTTTATTGACGTATCGGAGTTAGATGGGTTTTTTGTAGCTTTTGGCTTGTTTTTGCTCCTTGTTAGCTCCCTATCATCCTCATCTGCATAATATGATGGTGCTGCACCCAAATCAGATTGAAAATTCTCCTCAACTATTTTTGCTGTAGCTTTGCGGTCAGGCACATAATACCAGATTCCATTGACAGAAGCTGTATCACCTGGAACCATGAAAGTCTCCATACCTGAAATATCTATGTTGCTTATATTTTGGGCAAGTTTAAGTGCATCACTTGCTGTTATGTTGGTTTCAACGCTTTTTAGTATAACATCAATTATATCACTTGCTTTGGATATATATTTAATATTCTTTTTTTGCTTGATTAATTCACGAATAAAGTTTTGCTGTGCCTCTATCCTCTTTAAATCACTGCCGTCATAATATTTCATCATTTCTTTAGAGTATCCACCCTGGGGTTTTCTAAATCTCATAAACTGCTCTGCTTTTTTTCCGTCTAAATGCTGCTGACCCTTTTTCAGGTTTATGTGAAGGTTCTGATAAGGGTCATTATAATAGAGATCCACCGGCACATAGTAATCCACACCATCTAATTTGTCTATTATTTTTCTGAATGCGGAAGTATCAACATAAACATAGTATTTGATTCTTACACCAAGAAAATTGGAAAGGGTATCAACTGCCAGATCTGCTCCGCCTCTTGGGTATGCTGCATTGATTTTGGTAAAACCAAGTCCTTTTACCTTAACCCTCGAGTCACGTGGCGTTGATATGATACTGATTTTACCTGTACCTGGTGTGAAATTTACCAGCATCATTGTATCGGTGTTTCCAGCTACTTTATCACCGCCAAGCACTAATATATTAACCGGATTTTTATCTGCTACAAAAGGCTGTATGATGTGATTGATAAGGTTGTTTTGAGTGTTTGCCTTGCCGTCTTTAGGTGCTGCTGCTGTTGTATTAATCAAAAAGAGCAGCCAGACACCGGATGAAAATAAAAAAATTGTAACTGTTGTAGTCATTATTAAATAAAATTTACGAATATTCATTTCCTTGCCCCTATAATTATTTTCTGAGATTTATTGCAAATGCATATCAGAAAATAATTTATCCAGAATGTATAATATATCGGTTCTAAACTGAGTTTACATAATACTTGATTATTATTTTGCCAATAAACACTTACTGCAGAATTAGTATATACTATGATTATATTATAGTCAATTTTTATAAATGCGATTTTGTAAATATTTTGTGAATGGAATTTAAAAATATTGTTAACAAATTTAAAGCAGCCAATTGTACATTTAACATTTGGCTGCTTATATATACTTTGCAATAATTACTTGTAAAGTTTCTCTACAAACCCTTTAACCATTTCATAAGTCATTAGACCTGAGTGTCTTTGTACTATTTTACCTTCTTTATTTATGAATAGGGAGGTAGGGATCTCGGTAGTTCTATAAAGATTTCCTACGTCACTATTGGTATCCATAAGAACATTAAAGGTATAGTTGTTCTTTTTCATAAATTCCTTAACAGTATTTTCATCTTCACCTAAATCTATTAAATATACCAATAAGTCTTTGTCTTTGTATTCTTTTTCGATTTTTTGAATTTCAGGTAATTCTTTTTTACATGGAGCACACCATGTTGTAAAGAAGTTTAAAAATACATTTTTACCCTTAAGCTCACTAAGTGTTACTTGCTTGCCATTAAGATCGGTTAATGTAAAATCTGATGCCATTTTTAAGGATTCGCTGTTGGAATCTGAGGCACTGCTGTTACTTGGAAGAGAAGTAACATTGGATGTAGTATTTGATGGAATATCGTTGTTCGATTTGTTGCTCCCCTTAAAACTAAAGATACCCAGGATAGCAAGTACCACAGCTAATGCTGCAAGTAAAATAATAACAAGATTTTTTTTCATCACAAACACTCTCTTTCTTAAGTTTATTATAACTATTTTAACTAAAATTTAACGAGTAGACAAGGTATAACAGTGTTTATATTTTTCCTTGCAAATACTTTAATGTAAAGTGCTTAAACTTTCCTAAATTTTGTTTTGTGTACAAGCTTAGGTTGTTAAAGCTATCCAATACGTGAGCTTTATCCTTATCTGTAATAGCATTATTACTGTACCGTGCCAATATAAATACATCGGTAACTGTATTAAGGTTGGCATGGTTTGCCACAATTGATTTTCCCATTCGATTTGCATAGTCCTTAGGTGTTTCGCCATCCTCTTTGCCATAACCGAGGAGGGACATATAAAACAAAATAAGTTTATAGGAAGATATTATGCTGTCACGAGGAGACATTTTGGTAAGCTTATTAAGCTTCCTTCTTCCTTTGATGTGATTGAACAATACTAATGCTGCAAAGGCTAAAATACATAGGCTTACAAGTACTATTACTATAACAAGGGTAATGAGTTTTTTATTGTCAGCGGGAAGCTGTTTAACCTGTAGCTCATAATTATTACTTGGGCTGTTTTTACCGTCAATCCAGGAGGGTTTACCTCCTTTTGTATCCTCTGACCTGTCGTCGTTCTTGTTTTCATTGTTTACAGTACTGGCATATGCAGCGGTCGGCTCGAATTTAATCCAGCCAAAGCCTTCAAAGTATGCTTCAACCCATGCATGTGCTTTTTCGTTGGTAACATGATATTCATTTCCCTTTTTTGATCCGGATGTTACAATATATCCTTCAACATATCTTGCCGGTATTCCAAGGGATCTTAGCATAACTACCATTGATGTTGCGTAATATGTACAATATCCTTTCTTAAGGTCAAATAGGAAATAATCCACAAAATCCCTGCCGGAAGGTGTATCATCCGGAGTCAGAGTGTATTTGTAATTGTCCGAAAGATATGTTTCAATTGCTTTAACCTTGTCGTATCTGTTGTTTTGTGTGGAGGTTATTTTCTCAGCAAGCTCTTTTATCCTGTTTGGAAGATTTTCAGGCAATTGAAGGTATTTTGTATAAGCCTCTTGCGAGTTGATGTTGAAGATGTTCATAATATAGGGTGTTAGAGGATTTATTGACACATTTATATCTTTTAAGAGACAGTTGAAATAGTTGGAAATAGTCTTATAACTCATATCATTAAGAGGAATCATAAATGCATATGCATTTTCCGTTCTGCCAGCGAATATTACATTGTCGCTGGATAAAGTTATTTTTTCCCCGCCTTTGTGTTGCTCTATTACATTCAATACTCTTTGAGGGATGTTGTTTATATCAATTTTGGGAAGACCTTCAACAACAGTATTCAGAGCTGGATCAAATGACATTGAAGAAGAGACCAGGTTTTGATCAGCTGCAAATATGACAAATTTATAGTCTTTTTCGTCAATTACTTCGATAGGAGTATCAATAAATTCATTGTATGAATTGCAGACAAGATTTAATTTCTCACCTATCTGTGTTGTAATGAAATTATAATCGTCAAGGTAATGTTGGAAAAAGTCTCTATCACTTTTGCGAAGCAAATTCTCCATTTTTTCATTCATAATCATGTTTAAGGAATAAAAACCATACTTGGAGTTTTTTTGACATTTGTTTTGATGTGGTCACATCACCGTTTGAATTCACCATCAAATCCATTTTTGGAGCATTGATTTGATATGCGTTTTCAGTAAGGAAAATAGTCTTGGTGGATAGATTATGATATGTTATTTCAATGTTGTCCCTTGTGAAGTAGTTTTTAATAACATTATCATCCCGAGTAATAAGGCTCATACCGCTTAAAAGCTCAATATAGTTTAATAAAAGACTATTATTGTCCAAATTTGTACCGTATGTATAGTAGTTGTCTGTTAATTTTTTTATCAAATCGTGATAATTTATCTGCAAATTATCACCTTTACTGGCAATTTTATTGGTGATGGGATTGGAATTTATCCAGGATTTACCTGTATAAGTGTCTTGTACTGCACCTTTAAGGTAAATGGATCTGGGTGACTTTACTTTTAAGACCAGGTTTTTATTTTTTGATATTTTACCGCCAAGAGAGCCGTCTCTGTTACCAAAACCTGTTTCTGACAGTGAAAAATAATCAAATTTGCTGGGCATTCCTGTATTAAAGTAACTAAGGTAAAATGTCTTGAGTTTCCCATCCAACCACTTCCATTCAATTGGCTTTGGACGGGCAGGAATTATATATGTAACAAAAAGTATGATACCACATAAAGGCACAATAAACAGCATAAATGAAGATGGGTTGATATATTCATTTGCACCCACGGAAGAGTTTTTTATATAAATATGCCGCATGTAGTATATTACCATAAGGAACAAAAACAAATAGAATGTACCTGGTGACACCAGGAATTTATTTACGAACTGCACCGTAAACAGAAGTGATCCGCTAATAAGTATAACAACAAAGTTAAACCTTTTAATAGTAAAAATAAATATAAATAGAGTAACTGCAAATATAAAAAATGTTGCAATTAATATACCATAAATACTTATAAGTCCTACCTTGAAGCTTAAGACATAATCATAAAGCCAATTACAAAAGTAATCAATATTTATGTATATCTCATTAAAGCCGAACTTGTACCAAAGAAGACCTATAGTCCCTAAGAAAAGTACAAGTATTGACCAAAGAGATATTTTCAAGACTGTTTTATTTATGGTGATTGCAGAGTAAAACAAAGTTACAATGGATATTGCAAATATAATTATAAAAGGGTGGTATTTTAAATTCAGTGTAGTAGTAAGAGCATATGTAAAGCTAAAACTCATAAAAACAGTCAATATAAAATTCATAAGGTAGTTTGGTAATATTTTTTTTATTGACATAGCTATCTCTCCAATATATGTTTTATGTCATCGGATATATCTAGTTTATAAACATCCACACCTATTTCAGTAAGGTTGGATAAAATAGTATCTGCATCACTGTCGGAATTTCCTGTAAGTTCAGAAGGAGACACATAGATTATGCTAATGTCATATCCGGAGTAATTTGCATTATAGATTTCGTTATAAAGTTCATAGCTTAAATTTGATGTACATAAAACCACGTTTGAGTTGTTTATGTTATTCATAAGATGGACTTTCAAGAGGTCTCTCAGTCCTACTTTTTCAAGGAAACTTATTGTTGTCAGAGTTTTGTAAATTTCATCGAAATCAAGTGGTGAACTGGCATAAGTATCTATTATTTCATCCTTGTAATAAACAAGATTTAAGGGTATCCAGCTATTAAGGCAATAATAAATTACTGAAATTGCAGACTCCAGTACCTTGTCTTCGATAATGGTATTTATTTCGTGGGAGTAAGGGTTTTTCTGAAGGTCAAGGAAAATTACGCTGCTTGTCTGAGTGGTGCTTTGAAAATTCTTAACCATCATGTTCCGCGTTTTGGCTGTAAGCTTCCAATGAATTTTTTTTAAGCTGTCACCATAAGCATATTTTCTAATGTCCGATACTGTGGTCATATCCTCAAACCTGTTGTTTAAAACACTTTTGGTTTCACTCATATAATTTGTTTTCAGCTTGAATCTTTCTAAAAACACGATTTTAGGGTAGACGGTAATATGTTTGGTCTCTAAGTTTTTATATGTCAACCTGAAGAGTCCAAAAAAGTCTTCAAACTGGACAGACTTTATGCCAATCTCATAATTGCCTCTATAATTGCATTCTAATTGGAAAGAATACTTTTTACCCTTAAAGGGTAATAGAGAAAGGCTTTTTGACTGAAACTGGTTCTTAAATATTGTATCATCACCGCAAAAGTTAATTTTTATGTAAGGATAAAGGAAAAAATCCTCGTTATGAATACTCAAATTGAAATTTACTATGTCACCCTTTGTTATAAAGTTTCTATCAATGCTTTGAGTGTACTTGAACCTTATAAGTATAACAAGTGTGTACAAGAATGATATAATGGGCATCAAAATGACTATGTAAAGAAAACCGTAAGGAACCTTGCCGCCGTAAAAATAAGTAAATATTAAGGCAGATAAAAAAAAGCAGGCGTATAAAACCCTATTCTTAAACATTGGAATCCACCACAGGAACCTTTATTTTATCCAGAATTGAGTCTAAAATATCCGCTGCATTTATTTTCTTAAGTTTGGCTTCCTGTTTGAGTACAATTCTATGTGAAAGAACAGGAACAACCATATATTTAATATCTTCAGGCATTACAAAATTCCGCTTGTTATAGAAGGCCCATGCCTGAGCTGCCTTAAAAAGTGCAATTGATCCTCTTGGGCTTGATCCAAGTATTATATCATTGTGTTTTCTAGTACTTGAAACGATATCAACTATGTAATCATTAAGGGTTTTATCTACATGTACTTCTTTTATTTCTTCCTGTATTTTGATTATTTGCTCACCGGTGGCTACGCTTTCTAGTGTCTCTATGGGATTTGACTGCCTGAATCTGTTTAATATGTAGCTTTCTTCACCTGGAGTTGGATAACCTATGGATATTTTCATAAAGAATCTGTCTAATTGAGCTTCAGGAAGGGGAAAGGTACCTAGATATTCAATGGGATTTTGAGTTGCCAGCACCATAAAGGGTTTTGGAACTTTATGTGTTACTCCGTCGACTGTTACCTGATTTTCTTCCATGACTTCAAGAAGACTTGCCTGGGTTTTGGGTGAAGTTCTGTTGATCTCGTCTGCCAGTATAATCTGGCTCATAACGGCTCCAGGGCGATACTCGAAGTCGCCTGTTTTTTGATTGTACATGGAAAAGCCTGTAATGTCCGATGGCAATATATCAGGGGTAAATTGAATTCTTTTGAAAGATGCACTTATTGACCTTGAGAGAGACGATATAAGACTTGTTTTTCCTACTCCGGGAACATCTTCAATGAGTACATGTCCGTTACATATGAGAGATATAAGTGCCAATTCTACAGATTTTCTTTTGCCTACAATTACTTTTTCCACGTTTTCAACAATACTGTTTAGTACTTTAACTGAATTCTCCATTATTTTCTCCTTTTTCTGTCTAATGATGAGTTTTCATTCCTTAACGGCTTTTCGGTATGATTAGATTAGCCATTAAAGCAGAGTTACTTAAAAGCACTATAGTCGAATTTATATCAATCTAAATATTTATTAAAATATTATTAATCTCGTTATTATAAGAAAAAACGTAAAAGATTAATAACTTTTAATAAAAATATTATATTATAAAATAATGAGATATTGAAGAGAAAAAATAATAAAACGGCCAGAATTAAAAAATGTGACAAAGATTTACACAAATGTAGTAAAAGTATAATTGTTTTGGAAAATTGTGTGCAAGATATCGCAATTTCCTTTATGATTTGAAAAAATCATTTAAATTTTTAAATATTGCGTAACATTCTATTTGGCACTTATGTTGCGAAAAATTTATTTTTATAAAGTAAATACAGACAACTCAACTGTATTTACTCTATAAAAATTTCTTAAGCAACATATAAAGTTGTGATCAAAAATAACTTCCACTATCAAAACCCCAATGTAGCGGCGGCTTCCTTTAAAGCACCGGCAGATTTTGAGAGCAGCATCAATTCTTTATCACTAATCGGTACATCAAGAACATTAATGATTCCCTGCCTGTTTACCAACGACGGTAGACTTAGGGCTATATTGTTAATTCCATAGTGTCCCTCGATCAGGCTTGATACAGTAAGAATTGAGTTTTCATTCCTCACTATAGCTTCTACAATACGCCTTACTGCTAATGCTACTGCATAATAGGTGGCACCTTTTTTATCTATTATATGATATGCAGCATTTTTAACATTTTGGAAAATTTCTTCTCTTGCAGCCTCATCTAGGCACCTTTCGAGGCTTTGACAATATTTATCTATTGGGATCCCTGCAATGTTTGCAAGGCTCCATGTAGGAACTTCGGTATCTCCATGTTCTCCTATTATGTAAGCGTGAACGTTTCTAGGATCAATGTCTACCTTTTGTCCGATAAGATATCTGAATCTGGAGGTATCAAGCACTGTTCCCGAGCCGATAATTCTGTTTTTGGGAAAACCGGAAAGCTTATAGGTTACATAAGTAAGGATATCAACAGGATTTGTGACAACAAGTATTATACAATCGGTATTATATTTTAATATCTGTTCTATTATGCCCTTGAATATTTCAGTGTTCTTCTTAACAAGATCAATCCTTGTTTCACCTGGTTTCTGATTTGCACCTGCAGTGAGGATAACAATATCAGCTCCTGTACAATCCTTGTAATCCCCATTATACATGTCGACAGGCCTTACAAAGGGCATACCGTGATTCATATCCATAACTTCTCCCAAAGCTTTTTCTTTGTTTATATCGATTAAAACAATCTCGGAAACAAGTCCGCTTACCATCAAGGTATATGCTGTGGTTGATCCTACAAAGCCGGCCCCTACGACAGCCACTTTCACAATTCTTTCTTTATTCATAAACATCACCTCCATCACTGATAGTATACCTCCCCATAATGTTTTTAAACAGGGTTTGAGTTTTTAAATCGTTTTGGCTATAATTAGCATAGAGTAAATATTATGATAATGCGAGGACTAAACAATGGATGAATTTATAAAAGCTGAAATACTTGCAGTCGGAACAGAGCTGCTTATGGGCCAGATTGCCAATACCAATGCACAGCATATATCTGCAAGGCTTCCGGAAGTGGGAATTGGGGTTTATTATCATACAGTGGTGGGAGATAATCCCTCAAGGCTTAAAGATTGTCTGGAATTGGCCTTGAAACGTGCGGATGTTGTTATTATGACAGGTGGACTCGGACCAACAAAGGATGACCTTACCAAGGAGACAATAGCCGAGTTTTTTGGAAGAAAGCTGGTATTGCACCAGGAGAGCCTCCAAAAGATTGAGGCATTCTTTAATAAACTAAACAGGACTATGACGGAAAATAACAAAAAACAAGCATTTTTGCCTGAAGGTTCACTGATTATTGAAAATAATAACGGCACAGCACCCGGATGTATTATTGAGGATGGAAAAAAGGTGGTTATAATGTTGCCTGGTCCACCAAAGGAAATGAAGCCCATGTTTGATGAAACGGTTATTGGTTATTTCTCAAAAAAAGCAAGCTTTAAAATAGTATCAAGATTCCTAAGGATATTCGGAATAGGTGAATCGGCTATGGAGGAGAAGATCATCGACCTTATAGATGGACAGAGCAATCCTACAATCGCACCGTATGCCAAGGATGGAGAGGTCACATTGAGGATTACGGCAAGATGCAATAATGGCAGGGAAGGGGAGGAGCTTATAAAGCCTGTAATTGATGAAATAAGAAACAGGCTTGGGGATGCTGTTTATTCAATTGATAATGAAAATTTGGAAGAGGTTACAGGTAAGCTCCTTATAAAAAACAACATATCAATTTCTTTTGCGGAATCATGTACAGGAGGCCTTTTGTCTTCTAGAATTACCGAGATTCCTGGAATATCAGCTGTTTTTTCAGGTAGTATGGTTACATACAGTAATGAGATTAAGGCAGGGTGCCTTGGTGTTAGTGAGGATACCCTTAATACCCACGGTGCTGTGAGTAGTTCAACTGCAAAAGAAATGGCGGTAAATATAAGAAAACAAATGAATACCAAGCTTGGGGTGTCTGTAACCGGTATAGCAGGACCGGGTGGTGCTACAGAAAATAAGCCGATTGGGCTTGTTTATGTCGCATTGGCTGATGAGAATGATGTTGCATGCACCGAGTTAAATCTTTGGGGAGATAGGAACAGAATCAGGAATAACACTGTTTTAAATGCACTTGATATGATAAGGCGGTACATTTTGAAAAACTATAAGTGAAATAATGAATAATTATTATTATTACTTTTTATACAGTTTGGGAGGATATTGAGTTGAGTCCTGTACAAAAGAAAAAATTAACCAAAACTGCCCTCATAGTTATGATGTCTATTGTATTAAGCAGGATAACCGGGTTCTTAAGGGAGATTCTTATTCCTAATATTCTTGGAACCAATGAGGTTGGAGATGCATATGTTATAGCCTTCAGAATTACAGGGCTGATGTACGATCTGCTGGTGGGAGGTGCAATAGCCGCAGCATTGATTCCGGTTTTATCTGGCTACCTTGCGAGGGATGAAGAAGAGGAAGGCTGGAAGGCGGTAAGCACTTTCTTAAATATAGTATTTATAGCCATGATTTTTACCTGTGCTTTAGGTGTTATATTTGCCCCACAGATCGTAAGTTTTTCCAATGATGTTTTCAATATGAACTTAAAGTCATTAGGGTTAGCAGTAAGGCTTACAAGAATACTTTTTCCTTCAGTAGCATTTTTGATGCTTGCAGGCATTACAAATGGAATTTTAAACTCATACAACAAGTTTGCAGCCGCTGCATATGGACCTTCAATTTATAATATAGGCAGTGCACTAAGCATACTTTTGCTTTCAAGGTTTGGCGTAGAAGCTGTGGCAGTTGGAGTGATGGCAAGTTCTATAATATACTTTTTATACCAGTTTGCCTTTGGATTCAAAAATTTTAAATTTTACAAGTTGTCATTTTTCTGGAAGCATGTCGGCTTTAAAAAGATGTTTGCTTTGGCAGTACCATCTTTGGCTTCATCTTCAATTGTTCAGATTAATATCATAATAACAACTTTCTTTGTTCCCTTTTTTGGTACAGGTAATGTTACTGCATTTCAGACAGCAGATAGGATATGGCAGATGCCATATGGCGTTTTTGCTCAGGGTATGGGAATAGCCATGCTGCCTATGTTATCGGCAAATTTGGCAATAGGAGAAATAGCTCAGTACAAGAACACACTATTAAAGGGGTTAAAAACGGTTCTGTTTCTGACGGTACCATCTGCAATCGCCTTTGTGGTGTTGAAGGACCCTGTTATTTCTATATTTAAGCTGTCCAAAAAGTTCAGCGATTTTGCAGCAATGAATGCGGGTAATATTCTGATGTTTTTTTCCATAGCACTAATAACACAATCTGTGGTAACCATTTTAAACAGGGCTTTTTATGCGGATAATGATGCCAAGACACCTCTTTTTATAGGAATTTCAACTATTTTGTTAAACATCGTGTTAAGCTATGTTTTAAGGCACACATCAATGGGGGTTGCGGGAATGGCACTTGCTTATTCAGTTGCAAGTACCGTAAATGCAATTTTGTTGATGCTGACTTTAAACAGAAAGATGAAAGGAATATACATTGATAAAATAATACTCTTTATATTAAAGGTTATTCCTTCAGCACTTCTAATGGGTGCAGTTCTTTATGCAGTTAATAGCGTTATAGAGTTTTCTAACTATTCCAAGATTATTCAGTTCGTAATCCTGGCTATTTATGTAATTATTGGAGCAATAATTTATTTTACAGCAGCATTAATGTTGAAGATTGATGAGGCACAGAATGCTGTAAATTCTATCAAAATAAAGGCTAAGAAGGTTTTTAAATACTAGCTTGAAAGATATCAAAGAAGTTGTTGAGAGAAAATGTTGTCCAGCATACACCATAATTTTCTAGACATAAAAAACAATATTTGTTGACTCATTTTAAATAATGGTATATAATAAAATCAGAACGGATGTTCGACATGTTCTGCAAGGAGGAATAATTAATGGATAAGAAAAAAGCTTTGGAGATGGCATTGGGTCAGATAGAAAAGCAGTTCGGCAAGGGTGCTGTTATGAAATTGGGTGAGAATTCCCATTTGAGTGTGGAAGTTATACCGACGGGTGCATTGGGACTCGATATAGCTTTAGGTGTTGGTGGAGTTCCACGTGGAAGAATTGTTGAGGTATATGGACCTGAGTCATCTGGTAAAACAACTGTTGCACTTCATATTGTTGCAGAGGCACAAAAAGCTGGCGGAGAAGCTGCTTTTATAGACGCTGAACATGCCCTGGACCCGGTTTATGCAAAAAAATTAGGTGTTGATATAGATAATCTTATTGTATCCCAGCCAGATACAGGTGAACAAGCTTTGGAAATAGCTGAAGCACTTGTAAGAAGCGGAGCTATTGATGTTATAGTTATTGACTCTGTTGCTGCGTTGGTTCCAAAAGCCGAAATTGACGGTGAGATGGGAGATGCCCATGTAGGATTGCAGGCAAGACTTATGTCTCAGGCACTTAGAAAGCTTGCTGGTGTTATAAGCAAGTCCAAGACTACGGCGATTTTTATAAACCAGTTGAGAGAAAAAGTTGGTATAATGTTTGGAAACCCGGAAACAACCCCTGGCGGTAGAGCTTTAAAATTCTATGCGTCGGTCAGATTGGATGTAAGGAAAATTGAAACTATAAAACAAGGCAGTGAGATGGTAGGAAACAGAACCAGGGTAAAGGTTGTTAAGAATAAGGTTGCACCGCCATTTAAGGAAGCTGAGTTTGACATAGTTTATGGAGAAGGTATATCAAAAGAAGGTAATATTCTTGATGTTGGAGTTAACTTGGATATTGTTAACAAGAGCGGAGCCTGGTTTTCTTACAATGGACAAAGAATAGGACAGGGCAGGGAAAATGCTAAGCAGTTCCTGAAGGAAAACAAGGAACTTTTAAATGAAATAGAAGCAAAGATAAGAGAAAGCTTAAGCATAACAGTGAGCAAAAATGTAGAAAATCATATAGAAACTGATGATGAAATGTTTGAAGATGATGTATAAATCTTTACATTATTATGGAATTTAAACTGAATTTCATGAAAAGTGATTAATGGGGCTTACCCTAACGTAAGTCCCATTTTTACATATTAATAGTTTATAAAGACGTCTAAGGAGAAGTAGAGAATGATTAAATATTAATTTTATAGTTTTTTAATCATTCCTATACAGGTAAGCTGATGATTATAACTGATGTTAAAAAAAATAAAGACAATGTTGTATTGAATATTGACGGAAAATATTCTTTGGTGATTTCTGAAGAGGAATATTTGAGGTCAAACCTTTATGAGAAGACTGAGATAACAAAAGAAGAATTTGATTATATAAATCATCAAATAAATTATAGAAATGCCAAGTCCGTTGCAATTAGGTTTGTATCACTGAAATTAAGAAGCGAGAAGGAAATATTAAATCGTCTTAATGATGAAGGCTTTGATGAGGACACGGTTTTAAAAGCCATAGAAGAAATGAAAGCAATGGGGTATATCAATGATTTGCTGTATGCCAGTAAGTTTATACATGACAGGTGTAAACTAAAGCCTAAATCTTTAAAAATGCTAAAGTTTGAGCTCAAGAATAAAGGTATATCAGACTCTATCATTTGTGAAGTTTTAGATAAAATGGATATAGATGAAAGTGCTGTTGCAGAAGGTCTGGTTAGAAAAAAATTCGGCAAATATGATCTTAATGACGACAAGATTGTCAAAAAGGTGTATTATTTTTTAAGACATAGGGGCTATAGTTCCAGTGTAATTGAAAGTGTTCTGAAGAATTTTCAGGAAAGTAAATAAGGGATAATTAAAATATTGCTAATACCATGCATTTCATTAAGGGCACTTCAAAAAATATATTACGCTTCATAAAACTTTCCTTTAAAAAATGTAATCTTAATAACACTTTTAATATAGATATAACAAAATAATAATAGAAATTTTCTTAACTTCACATACTATAAAAGCAGTTAGTTTTTTGCTTTTATAAAGTAATACATATGTATTCAATTTTATATAATATTAAATACATGTGCATTAATTACTGATTGGAGGTGAGATTTGATATTAATTCCTTTTAGTACTGATCAAAAAATAACTTAATTTGTGAGACACGGCAATTAAGAAATGAATAAAAGTATAATTAAAAGCAGGTGTGAAAATGATTAAACCTAAAAAAAGTAAGTATGTAAGGCTAACCCAAAATGACAAAGACGTTCTCTTAAGATTGAAAAAGGGTACAGAAAAGATAAGTGGTTACGACAATTTTTTTAAGTACAACCAATTTTTAGCTGAAGGTGCAGGCAAGAACCATCAGGAGAAACAATTTGAAAACATACCGTAATGTTATCAATGTTAAAATGGACATTGCGTTATCTATAAAAACGATTGATAATGACCTGTTAATTATTTTACCAATTAATTAACAGGTTAAATTTTTATACTTTTTTAATGTCTTTTTTTAAAGCTTTAATCTTATTTTGACATTTCATAAAATTAATCCATAAAAATTTATATAAATCGTTAAGTAATTTAATGAATTATACGAAAATAATAACAGACTAAACAATTGGTAAAAAATATGAATTGTGGGTGATAAAATATGGGTGAAAGACGAAAGAATATAAGGTATAGTATGTTTGATTATCCAATTTTAATATCTGATAATGAATCTGATTGGGAAAAAGCGAGTCTTGTGAACATTTCAGGAAGCGGTGCTATGATTAAGTGTAATAATTACTATCCTTGTGACAGCTTGTATTTAGAACTGCCAAGACCATTTGTTAAAGTTATAGGGAGCTATTTTGTAAAATGCGACATTATGTGGAGCATGTATTCTCAATTAGATGAGGGTGTTTGTGAATATGGTGTGAGATTTGAAAAATCATCTAACGACGAAGACAATTCTTTATACATCCATAACATATTGCTAGGTGACAAAAATATTACATAAAAAGCCATTCACTATTCTTTTCCGTCAGCGACTAAGGAATGCTTTAGAAATAACTTCCTAATTTTAGAGGACAAAATTCCGACGATTTAACGGGGGGTGGACGATGAGAATCGTAAGTTATTTACTAGCCATTCCTAATATGTGATAAGAGGGTGTTAATTTGAAAAAGATAAGCAGCAGGATTATTATATTTAGTGTTTTTACTACACTGACCATAATATTGATATTTGGAACCATATCTGCTATATCAATGTATATGGGTCAAAAAGCCTTTTTGGGACAACTGGAAAAAAATATGAAGAAGGATTATGATCAAATTGTTAAGACCCAGGTCCAGAATGTTATAAGTATGCTTGACAAACACCTTGATGTTGCTCAAAAAGAGGGAAAAAGTATTAACGAAGCAAAGAAATCAGCTGAACAAATTGTTAGGGAAATAAGGTATGGTAACGATGGCTATTTCTGGGTGGATACTGTTGAAGGAACAAATGTTGTATTATATGGCAGCGAATCTGAAGGGAAAAACAGAATGAATCTTCAGGATTCAAAAGGTAAGTATTTTATAAAGGAAATAATAGAGAAAGCTCAAAAGGATGGAGGAGGCTTTACAGACTATTACTTTCCTAAAAAAGGTGAGAATGTTCCGTTGCCTAAAAGAGCTTATTCCATGGAATTTAAGCCATTTGGATGGGTCCTTGGTACTGGCAATTACATTGATGATATTAATACATTAATCAATAATGAATCTGCCTTGCTAAAAAAGCAGGTGAAATCAAGAATCATGATAATAGCATTTATGGGAATTCTAACTGGTTTGTTGATTTTCATAATGTCGTATTTTATAGGAAAAAGGATTTCAAAGCCCATAGAGGTTTCTGCACAATTGATTGATGTAGTATCAAAGGGAGATTTTACTGTGCAAATACCCAAAAAATACTTGTCCTTGAAGGATGAGAGCGGTATGATACTAAAATCTCTGGATAATATGGTTCGTGAACTAGGAAGCATGTTGGCTGAGGTGGTGACTAAGTCAAAGAATTCAGCTGAGACTGTTATGAAGGTTAACGATGAAATTAATTTACTTAAGGAAAGAATAGAAGAAGTAGCAGGAACAACACAGGAAATATCGGCAGGAATGGAGCAAACAGCAGCTTCTACACAGGAAATGAATGCAACTTCACAGGAGATTGAAAACTCTATTAGTCAGATAACAAATAAAGCTCAAGACGGCACATTAATATCTAATGAAATTAGAAAAAGAGCAGAAAAACTCAAAGTTAATTTTTCTGCATCTCAGGAAAATGCAATAGAGATTTTACAAAAGGAAAAGGATTTGCTTAAACGAGCAATTGATGAATCCAACTCTGTTGAAAAAATCACCGTATTATCCGATGCAATTCTGGAAATATCTGCTCAAACAAATCTTTTAGCTCTTAACGCCGCAATTGAAGCAGCGAGAGCAGGAGAGACGGGAAAAGGCTTTGCAGTGGTGGCAGAAGAGATCAGAAAGTTGGCTGAAGACTCTAAAAATACAGTGGTTGAAATACAAGCAATGATTGATGTGGTTAAAAAATCGGTTTTAAACTTATCTGCAAGTTCCGGAAGGTTATTGGCCTTTGTATCTGAAAATGTCAAGGAAGACTATGATTCAATGATGGAGGCTGCTGTTCAATATAACAACGATGCCTTCAGTGTTAGCGATATGCTTACGGATTTTAGTGCCACCTCAGAAGAGCTTTTATCCTCAGTTCAGAGCATGATGAAGGCTATTGATGAAGTTACCGCAGCCACAAACCAGGGGGCAGAAGGAACAACAAACATAGCTAGAAATATTGGTACTGTGCTTATGAAATCAAATACAGTGGCTGAAGCCGCTGAAAGTGTTAAAGAAGGCAGTGACAGCCTTGTGCAAGCTATTTCAAAGTTTAAAATAAATGTGTGATTAATAACTTTTAATCTAGCTTTGAGTAAGAAGATATAAGCAGGTTACAAATATGGCCTGCTTTTATTTATGTCTGAGGAATTTTTCAAAATATATATATTTTATTAATACTTTTAAAAAATTTGACGATAATGTTTTAGATGGTTAATACCATGGAGGTGCTGTCATGATAGAAAGCAGAAAAAGGGAAAAAAAGGCAGATAAATTTGCATTTTTTGCAAATAAAAACGTCCTAATTAATATAGTAGCTGCTAATATGTTTTTGGTGTTGGAGTATATTTTTGTTTCCAAAAACCTGACTGGCAGTAACTTTGGTAAATTTCTAGCTGTATTACTGTTTTTTAATCTTATCGCTGCAGTACTATACCTTCTGTCCAGAATGGGGAGAAATGCAGCGGTAAAAGAAGATGAATCAAAAGCTTCTGTAAATGAAATGAGAGACACTCCAGTCATTATGGAAAGCAGCATTAAGGAACTATTCGGCAAAATAAATAACTCAAAGGATGGTATACATAGCTTGATAGAAGCCGGTAATAATATTGAGAGAGCTATGCATGAAATGGCAAAAGGAATACAGCAGCAAGCAGATGATATAAGCAAAATAATGTATAAAGCGGTGGATGTTTCTGAAAATGTAAATCAAGCAGGTGCAGCATCCCAAAACATAAACAGCATCTCAGACGGTATGCTTGCAAGAGTTGAAAGCGGAATTTCTAAAATAGAGATGATGTATTCAAAAATGCATACTTTGAATTCTGCCGTATCAGAATCTTTATCAGCAGTAAGTATACTAAGGGACAGTATGAAGGATATTACTGGATTTTTGGAATTGATAAGCGGTATAGCGGATCAAACAAATCTTCTTGCGTTAAATGCTGCTATTGAGGCTGCAAGGGCAGGTGAAAGCGGTCGGGGCTTTGCTGTTGTAGCCGATGAGATAAGGAAACTAGCCATACAGAGTGATAATGCAGCAAAAGAGATAGCCTCTAAACTTGAAAATATGAGCGGAAAGATTTCAACTGCTTATACCGAAGCTGAAAAGGGATTTCAAGCAGTTGGTGAAGGTAATAAGATAATTGAAGATATAAAAGGGTATTTTGAGTCCTATAGAAAAGATGCAGAAAATTCACAGAAGGAAATTTTTAATGCGGGGATGAGTTTTGACAGCGTAAGAAGCGGGTTCGGAATGATGTATAACAGGATCGAGTCTGTTGCCAGCATATCCGAGCAGAGTGCCGCATCAACACAGGAAGTATTAGCTTCAATAGAGAATCAGAATGGAATATTAAATTTAATCGATGGCTCCTTTAAAGAGCTCGAAAGACTTGGAGACGAGTTAAAAAAAATATATGATAAGTAATGACTAAAATATACTAAGGGTATTTAGGTTTCTTTTCGTAATGTATAAATGAAATGCAGGAGTTTCAACAGGCTGGATATAAAAATAATACAAATAATTACACAAATCATAGTCCTGAAGGAATACAGAAATGAGTCAAGCCAGTTTAATTGCAGTATTCTTTCAAATGAAGCAATAACTTCGTTTTCAAAATTCAAAAAGCTTCCGGCCAATTTATATATTATAAAAGTATATATGGCGGCAATAAGGCCGTGAAGCGATTTTCCTGCAAGATAAGGTTTTATGCTTAGATCGGATTGGGATACTATTCCTAATACCTGTGAGTGAACAGACAGGCCTGCCCATCCTATTATCATACTGGATAAGGCAAGCTTTAAAGAAAAAGGGATGTTTTCTGTATTGGCCATCATATTTGATCCCGTGGTTATCTCAAAAAAGCCGCATACCAAAGAATACACTGCTTCTTTGGTCAATCCTACAAAAGATAGTATATAAGTTAGAGGGATTGAAACTATATTTATAATACCTGTTTCTATAAGTAAATTGATAAGAACAGAGAAAAATGTTATAAACCCGCCAATTGATAATAAAATCATAACAGAGTTTCTTATTGCATCTCCAAATAATATTCCTAAAGATCCATGGGAATTCTTATTTTTAAATAGTTCGGTTTTAAAACGGTCCAGATTATTTTTTAAATTCATGGACTTTTTGTTTGTGCTTTTTTGATAATATTTTGCTGATTTTATTTCCCCAAAAGAGTAATACTTGAATAAAAGCCCGACGGTTATCCCCGACAGGATGTGGCATAAAAGTAGAAAAAAGCCCAGTCGCGGCATGGCATACATGCCTGTAGCAACTGCACCCACGATAAACAGTGGGCCTGAATTATTTGTAAATGCTAAAAGTCTTTCACCTTCTAGTTTTGAGATTTGACCTGAATTTCTAAGGTCTACAGTTATCTTTGCACCTACAGGATAGCCGCTTGTTATGCCCATAGCAACGGCGAAAGAACCGCAGCCAGGCACATTAAAAAGCGGTCGCATGATTGGTTCTAAAAGAATTCCTGCTGCCTTGATAAAGCTTGTTCTGTTCAAAAGTTCCGATGCTGCTAAAAAAGGAAATAGTGAAGGAAATACTATGTTTAAGCATATGTTTATACCTTTTAAAGCTGATGAGACAGAAGTTTTTGGGTAAATCACAATAGCCAATATAAATATGATGCAAAACAGTGGCAATGCAAGAGGCTTTGTGTATTTTATTCTGATTGGTTTGTAAAAAAGCAATAATATAAATAAAAGAACCGTTATAATGAATATAATTGTTGTCATAGTGTTTCCTTATTAAAAAGTATCCTCTAGTATTTTATTAAGGGCATTTCAAAAAATACATTATTCAGGTAATTTTTCTATAATATCATAAGGATTAGTTAAAATATTAAAAATAAATGAAATTTTACTGTAACCATTTTGTTTTTGAATATGTATTAACATATGAGTTACAATTATTCCGGAATAAAATTAAAGTATAATTAGTTATAGAAGGGTGTGATTGCTATTTGGAAGAAGAAAAGCTGCTTGTAAAAAATGTGATGGATGGGGATATGGATTCCTTTTCTATTATTGTTAACAAGTATCAAGACAGGCTATATAGGTTTCTTTTAGGTTTGACATTCTGCAGGGAAGATGCTGAAGAAATCTTACAGGATGTGTTTATTAGGGTATACAACTATATTAATAGATACAATGTTAAATGGAGTTTATCAACGTGGATGCATAAAATTGCTGTTAATTCTTTTAAAGATTTTTACAAAAGGAAGAAAAAAAGTAGTTTCATAGAGTATTGTGGTGATTTTAATATTTGCTATGCTAAACATGACAGTTCACTTGAACTAAATTATGAATCAAAAGAGCTTTATGAAGAAGTGAATAAAATAATATGCGGTTTAAAGCAGGATTATAGAGTGTCCCTAGTTCTCAAATGCGTTCAGGGCTTTACATATGAAGAGATAGGTAATATATTAGGAATTTCATCAGTAAATGCAAAAATAAGGGTAAACAGAGCCCGCCAGAAAATTTATGAAGAGCTAAGAAAGAGGGGTGGCTAGTATGAAATGCCAATATTCATTTGAGGACTTAAATAATTTTCTTGAAGGAAATATCTCTACAGATAGTTATACTGCAATAGAAAAACATTTAGAGTCATGTGAGGAATGTAGGGCTTATTATAGCTCACAGGTACTGACAGGTAGGTGCTTGACCAGAGATGAAAAAGTTAAAGTTGATGTATATAAAAAAATTGAAGATAAATTAGATAAAAATAAATACATAAGTAAGAAAAAATGGTTTTATAAAATCTCAGGTAAAATAAACGGACATACTAAAATACTAAGACCTGCAGTTGCCGTTATTGTGATTTGTCTAATTACGATATTGTCGTTTAACTATAGAGTACAAATAGGAGATTTTTTCAATAATAATGACAATATGTCTGCTCCTTTATCGCAGGAATATATGACAAATGCAGAAATATTAGAAAACATAAAAGCAAAAGGCGGAATTGAATTTAAGCTTTTAATAAAGGGGAAGGATCAAGTAATACCAAAAGAGGACCTAATTAACCAGACAATAAGCATTCTCAAAGAGAGGTTTGAGAGCATAGGATTAGCAGAGAATGAAATGAATTATGACAAGGATAAGGAAATTTTAAGCATAAAAGCACTCTGCACAGGTATTGAGAAGGATAACAATCTGGAAAACAGCATAAGAGAAATTATAAAAACAGGTGAATTAACATTTCAGGAGGTTGATGAAAGCAAAAGAGATAAAAATGGCGGATTTCTTCCTACTGGTAAAATAGTTATCAGCAATAATGATATTAAAGATGCTGTAGAAGGATATGACCAGGTAAGTGGGAGTAAGACTATTAGCATTAGTTTAAAGGATGAAGGAGCCAGAAGGTTTAGTGATGCAACAGGCAGGCTTATTGGAAAACCAATAGCGGTATATATGGACAATAAGATTATCATATCACCTATGGTTGTTGCACAGATAGTGAATGGAAATATCTCATTAAATGGTAACTGGGACAAAAAAGAATTTAAAACTTTAATTGCTATGTTTGATTCAGATAAATTGGAAGTAAATCTTGATATGGTAGAATTTAAAAATATTAAGCCATTTCCTCAGTGATAAATTAAAGATAACTAAAATCGGTTATTCTTATTCTCCATTCTATTTATAGACTAATAGCACTTTTAGTACATATATGTTATAATAAAAATTAATTTGGAATTACTAAACTTTATTAATGGGGTGTAGGAATGATAGTTACTAACAAGAAACATAAATTTGTATCTGAGAGTTTGTCCGGTGAATTAAAGAAACACGCGAAAAAATTTCAGGAGGAAAATCAGGAGTATCTTCAAGCTTCAATAAAAAATAATACTTATGATGAAGCATATACAAAATTAGTGTCTGATGCTGTTATTCAATCCTATGATGTTATGAATGCCTGGGAGAATATCAGTTGTGATGAAATAGGTGGAATGACACCTCTTGAATATTTTGCTTCATTAAATGCCATATCCGATATAATAGATTTAATTACCGCTTTTGAAGTAGAAAACTCCAGCATTATACCTAATGGTCTTGCAAAGCATTTAAAGGATAATGGGGACAAGTTTTTGGATGACTTGGTTTCAATGCTGAATGCTATTGAACTCGATGAGCAAAAATGTATTAAATATGGGCAAAAAGCTATAATTCATGCAGCAGAGATAATTGCAAACGAAAAATTAATAGATCCTTTATTTAAGATAATATCACAAATGGAAAACCAAAAGACTGATGCAAACACATTGACTACAGTTATGAATGCGGTACAAGCAATTGGTGAGCCGGCTGTTGAAAGGATTATTAGTACTATAGACAGCAGTGATAAAAAAGGACAGATTTACAGGTTCCTGCTGGTTAGTCTCGCAAGGATCGGAGCAAATAACAAATCTGATTATTATTACAATATTTTAAAAAAATACTTTAAAGAAAGCGAATATAAGTTTATTGAAGCAAATGCTTTAGGCGTTTATGGAGATAGAAGAGCACTGCCTGCAATAAGGGGGTATATAGAAAAATATGCCCATAAGATTTCAAAATGGGAATATACCCAGTTGAGGCAAGTATTATTGCAATTCGGTGGAATGGTAAAGGATTTTGATACCTATTTCTCAACTGTAAAGGATAATGAATAATTAATTGTAAAAGATGTATTTTCGGCGAGCTTTATTTAAAACTTAATATTTCATGGGCTGTTGCACTAATAAATTAGTGTAGCAGCTTTTTACTTTCAAAAAGTATATGCCGGAAATATTTACCATATGGAGAGTATATATATTAGAAGTATTTGGTAATTGAAATTATTTTGAAAAATAAAAGAGTTCCTAAATGGGTTAAATTATTAATAGCAACTTGTTTGCTTTTGCCTGATAAAAAAATTTTGTCATTTAATTGACATGCTTTATAATTGTTATTATAATTAATGGTGGTTAGTGTTTAAAGATCATTAAACAAATAAAAAATCATTTTATGGGGTTTAATGCAATAATTAACTAAATATTAGCGGATGAGTGTTATGGGAGAGATACCACCACAGGATGAGCACTTTAATATAAAGTGTTATAAGTGAGGTACACCGAAGAAGCTGCACTTTCAGGTAAAAAGACTATAACAGGACGCACCTCTGGAGAGACCGTCAAGGCGCCGAAGGGGCAAGTTCGCCACAGATAATGTGGGAATATAATCTCTCAGGCAAAAGGACAGAGTTAAAAGTATAATAAATACTTGATTTCAGAGGTCAAATCATGCTGGTTTGGCTTTTTTTAATGCTTTAAAATCATAGCATCTTTTGAAAATAAAATATGTTCTTATAAATGTTTAGGAGGATTTTTATGTACAATATTGATGAAGTTTTAAAAATTGACTCTGAAGTTGCAAAGGCAATTAATGACGAGGTTGGTCGCCAAAGGAACAAGATAGAGCTTATTGCATCTGAGAATTTTGTTAGCAGTGCGGTTATGCAGGCTATGGGAACACCGCTTACCAATAAATATGCAGAAGGATATCCAGGAAAAAGATATTACGGCGGCTGTGAATTTGTTGATGAAGTTGAGAAGCTGGCAATCAATAGGGCTAAAGAAATATTCGGAGCAGAGCACGCAAACGTGCAGCCTCATTCAGGAGCACAAGCAAACATGGCAGTTTTCTTTGCAGTTTTAGAGCCCGGTGATACTGTGCTGGGTATGAATCTTGCACATGGAGGACATTTGAGCCATGGAAGCCCTGTTAATATATCAGGTAAATACTACAAAATAGTACCTTATGGAGTAAGAAACGACAACTTTAGAATAGATTATGAAGAATTAAGAAAACTTGCTAAGGAAAACAAACCTAAATTGATTGTTTCAGGAGCTAGTGCATATCCAAGAGAATTGGATTTTAAGGCATTCAGGGAAATCGCCGATGAAGTTGGAGCATACCTCATGGTGGATATGGCTCATATAGCAGGGCTTATAGCTGCAGGTATACATCCGAATCCAGTTCCATATGCACACTTTGTTACAACTACTACTCATAAAACTTTAAGGGGACCTCGCGGAGGTATGATCCTTTGTAAGGAAGAATATGCAAAAATGATTGACAAGGCAGTTTTCCCAGGCCTTCAGGGTGGTCCTTTAATGCATGTTATAGCTGCTAAGGCTGTTAGCTTTAAAGAGGCAATGACAGAGGAATTCAAGACTTATCAGAATCAGGTTGTTAAAAATGCAAAGGTTCTTGCAGAAAGCCTTATGAATAAAGGACTTAACATCGTTTCAGGCGGAACAGACAATCACCTTATGCTCTTAGATTTAAGGAATATAAATGTTACAGGTAAGGAAGCACAGTTTATGCTTGATGAGGTATTTATAACAGTAAATAAAAACGGTATACCATTTGATACACAAAGTCCTTTCATAACAAGCGGTATAAGAATAGGTACTCCTGCTGTTACTTCAAGGGGCATGAAGGAAGAGGATATGAAAGAGATTGCAGAACTTATTCATATGACTCTGACAGACTTTGAAAATTCAAAGGAGAAGGTTGTTAATAGAGTTAATACTCTTTGCGGCAAATATCCATTATATTAAAATATATCCATAAAAGTAAATTTCAAGACTCAGGGAGGAGTGTCCTGAGTCTTGTTAACGTATATGGGGATTTTTAAGAAGAATTAAGGAATACTCAATATTACTTCCTTAATGAGAGGGGAAATATGTCAATGGAAAATTCAAAAGCAGATACTAAAGAAAATTCAAGAGATAAAAAGGAACCCCTTGCATACAGGATGTGTCCAAGAACAATTGACGAGTTTTTTGGGCAGGAGGAAATAGTTGGACAGGGAAAGCTTCTTTATAGGATGATTAAGGCGGACAGAATATCTTCAATCATACTGTACGGACCTCCGGGTACTGGGAAAACTTCTCTTGCGAGAATTATCGCTTCTACAACTAAGTCCAGGTTTGAGAAGCTAAATGCTGTAACTTCAGGCGTTGCAGATATTAAGAGAATTGCCCAGGATACACAAAATCCCATAATAAACCCTTCCGGAAAGACTGTTTTATTTGTAGACGAGATACATAGATTTAATAAATCACAGCAGGACGCTTTACTTCCATATGTGGAAAACGGTACCATCGTTCTTATCGGTGCAACTACTGAAAACCCCTTTTTTGAGGTTAATAAGGCTCTTATTTCCAGATCCTCGGTTTTTATGCTAAAGCCTCTCGGGGAAGAAAACCTTAAGAATATTATACAAAATGCATTAAAGGATAAAGAGAGGGGCTTGGGTAACTTAGATGTGACATTGGACGAAGATGCACTTAATTACTTGGCACAAATAAGCAACGGTGATGCAAGAACCGCTTTAAATGCCATAGAATTGGCTGTTCTTACTTCTGAACTCGACGAAAATGGAATAATTCATATCAGTTTGGCTACAATTGAAGAGTGTGTGCAAAAAAAGCATATTACATTCGATAAATCGGGTGAAAGCCATTATGATAATATTAGTGCGTTTATCAAGTCAATGAGAGGCAGTGACGCTGATGCTACCGTATTTTATCTTGCAAGGGCCATATATGCAGGAGAGGACCCTGTTTTTTTAGCAAGAAGAATAATAATATGTGCATCAGAGGATGTTGGAATGGCTAATCCTACTGCTCTGCAGGTGGCTGTAGCGGCTGCAGAGGCAGTAAGGATGATAGGTATGCCTGAAGCACGAATTATTCTGGCACATGCTGCAGTAATGGTAGCCACAAGCCCCAAGTCAAATTCCAGCTACAAAGCTATTGGGAAAGCATTAAGTGATGTTTCAACCAAACGTACAGGTGAGGTTCCCATGCATCTAAGAAATGCTCCGGCTGGTGGTATGAAGGATTTGGGATATGGGCAGGGGTACAAGTATGCACATGACTATCAGGGCAATATTGTAGACCAGCAATATCTGCCTAAGGAAATGAAGGGCACAGTATACTATGAGCCTACAACTAATGGATATGAAGCCAGGATCAAGGAATGGCTAGACAGATGGAAAAACAGAAAAAAGGAATGATTTGGGTCGTACTTAAATATTGATTACATTATTATATAAATAAAAAATTTAAAAGGAGGAGAATATAAGATGAAAAGAGTTGTTGCCTGGGTTTTGTTAGCTGGATTTGTATTATTATTTATAAACATAATTTTTATACATCTTTATATGGTTCAAAGTCTTACAATATATGCTGTTGTTGCTCTGTTATATTGGTTCATTCTAAGAAAAGATTTTAACAGTATAAAAAAGAATAGCGAAGAATAGGGAGTTAAGGTATAAAAATTATTTGAAAAATATATTGACTAATTATATCCAAAGTGCTAATCTAATTACAAGAAATCCAAGTAATTTACTTGGAATTGGAGGGCGAAATATGAAGCTATCAACAAAGGGAAGATATGGGGTTAAGGCTATGCTTGATTTAGCACTCCATAGCTCTGAAGGTAACATTTCTCTTAAAAGTATAGCTGAGAGACAGGAATTATCAGAAAATTATCTTGAGCAGTTGTTTGCATCCCTTCGGAAAGCTGGCCTTGTAAAAAGTGTCAGGGGAGCACAGGGGGGATACATACTTTCGGATTCTCCCGATAAAATATCGGTGGGGTCGGTTTTAAGGGCATTAGAAGGTTCTCTTGCACCCGTAAGCTGTGTAAGTGAGGATAATGATTCTTCATGTGACAGGTATGGTTTCTGTGTTACAAAAATGATATGGGAAAAGATGATGAATGGAGTAAATCAGGTAGTTGATTCCATTTCACTTCAGGACCTCATTAATGAATACCACAGATTGAACAAGAATGACGATATAATGTACTTTATTTGATAAAGTGAAAAATTGCAAATCAAGATTACAATATGTTTAATAAACATTTATTTTGGGAAAAGATAAACAATAACAGTTAAGGAGAAAGTGCTATGGGAGAAAAACTAATATATATGGATCATGCAGCGACTACTTATGTTAAACCTCAGGTGGTTGAAGCGATGCTTCCGTTTTTTACAGAAAAATTCGGTAACGCTTCTTCCATATATACAATTGGAAGAGAGAGTAAGAAGGCTATAGAAGAGTCAAGGGAAAAGGTTTCAGATGCCATAGGAGCTCAGGCAAGAGAAATATTCTTTACAGGTTCGGGGACTGAGGCCGACAACTGGGCCATTAAAGGCGTAGCTTATGCAAACAAATCAAAGGGCAATCATATTATTACAACTAACATAGAACACCATGCTGTTCTTCATACATGCCAGTATCTTGAAAATGACGGCTTTGAAGTAACTTACCTGCCTGTTGATGAGAATGGCCTTGTAACACCTCAGCAAGTTGCAGATGCAATTAAGCCTAATACAATACTAATAACAATTATGTTTGCAAATAACGAGATAGGAACTATTCAGCCTATTGCAGAAATTGGAGCTATTGCAAAGGAAAAGGGCATATACTTTCATACTGATGCTGTTCAAGCCATAGGCAATATTGCTATAAATGTTAAAGATATGAATATTGATCTTATGTCAATGTCAGCCCATAAATTCTATGGACCTAAGGGAGTAGGTGCACTATACGTAAGAAAGGGAGTAAAACTCGTTTCCTTTATACATGGAGGTGCACAGGAAAGAGGCAGGAGAGCAAGTACTGAAAACATTCCTGCTATAGTGGGATTTGGGAAAGCGATAGAGTTGGCAACTGCCAATTTGGACGAGTACAACAAAAAAATTATGGCGTTAAGGGATAGAACTATTGATGAGATAACGAAAAAAATACCGTTTGTAAAGTTGAATGGGCATAGAGAAAAGAGACTTCCGGGTAATGTGAATTTATCATTCCAATTTATTGAGGGTGAATCCCTATTATTGATGCTTGATATGAAAGGAATTGCAGCTTCAAGCGGATCGGCTTGTACATCAGGGTCATTAGATCCGTCACATGTTCTCTTGGCAATCGGCTTACCCCATGAAATAGCTCATGGATCATTAAGACTTACATTCGGTGATGAAAATACAGATGAGGATGTTAATAAGCTTTTGGAAGTACTTCCTGTTATTGTAGAAAGACTCAGAGAAATGTCACCGTTATATGAAAATGTGAAGAGAGGTAATAAAAATGTATAGTGAAAAAGTTATGGATCATTTTATGAACCCTAGAAATGTAGGGGAAATTGAAAATGCTGATGGAGTTGGAGAAGTTGGTAATGCTAAATGCGGAGACATAATGAAAATGTATCTTAAGATAGAGAACGACATCATTGTGGACGCCAAATTCAAGACCTTTGGCTGTGGAGCAGCTGTTGCAACCAGCAGTATGTCTACTGAGCTTGTAGTTGGAAAAACTGTTGAAGAGGCACTCAAGATTACGAATAAGGCTGTTGCAGAGGCATTGGACGGACTTCCGTCAGCAAAGATGCACTGTTCGAACCTTGCGGAGGAAGCTATAAGGGCAGCTATTGAAGACTACAAGAGAAAAAATGGGCTCCTTGGTGAATGTGATTGTGCTGCTGCCTGCGGAAGGCGTTGTGATGATGTTCACCATGATCATGGGTATGACGAAGACGATGATGAATAAATACTCAGTGTTGAAAAAGTGAGAAAGGCAGCTTAAGTTAAAATGGATAAGAAAAAGGTAATGTTGGGTATGAGCGGCGGTGTTGACAGTTCTGTAGCAGCCGCTTGCCTTTTGGAAAAGGGTTATGACGTAATAGGAGTTACCATGCAGATTTGGCCTGATATGGATGAAGACAGGCAAAAGAGTGAGGGTGGCTGTTGCTCCTTGTCTGCAGTTGATGATGCAAGGTGGGTTGCAAATAAGCTTGGAATACCGTACTATGTTATGAACTTCAAAAGTGTTTTTGAAAAAAAGGTTATTGATTATTTTGTAAGTGAATACATAAGCGGTCGTACTCCTAATCCATGTATAGCCTGTAATAGATATGTAAAATTTGAAGAGATGCTTGATAAAGCCAAATCAATGGGAATAGACTATATAGCAACAGGCCACTATGCCAAAATAGAATATGATGCCGATAGAAAAAGATATCTTCTTAAAAAATCGGCAACAGCAGCAAAGGACCAAACCTATGCTCTCTACACAATGACACAGGATCAGCTTGCCCATACACTGATGCCTATAGGTGAATATACCAAGGATCAGGTTAGGGAAATGGCAAAGGATATTGGGTTAGCTGTAGCGTCAAAGCCTGACAGCCAGGAGATATGCTTTGTAGAGGACAATGATTACGGCAGGTTTATTGAGGAAAAGAATGGGACTAAAATAAAGCCCGGTAACTTTGTTGATTTGGACGGTAATGTCTTAGGAAAACACAAGGGTATAGTACATTATACTGTAGGCCAAAGGAAGGGCCTGGGAATAGCATTTGGAAAACCCATGTTTGTTGTTGGTATTGATGTTTCCAAAAACCAGGTTATATTAGGCGATGAAAACCAGGTATTTAGAGATACACTTACTGCATTTGATTTAAACTTTATTTCCATAGAAGGTCTTGATGGGGAAATGAGAGTAAATGCAAAGATACGGTATTCTGCAAAGGAAGCTCCTGCAGTAATCAGCCCTATTGGAGAAGGAAGAGTCAAGGTTTTGTTTGACACTCCCCAAAGAGCTATAACCCCTGGACAATCGGTAGTATTTTATGATGGAGATATAGTTGTAGGTGGAGGGGTTATAGAATAGAAGAATTATAAAATAAAAAATTATAAAAGAACACTATGTGATTTTTTCGAATAATGGTTTTCTGTTTTCAAAATGAGCAATATAATTAAAGCCTATATCAGATAAGGCTTTTTTTATTGTGCTGAAATTATAGGCAATATGCTCTGGGGCATGGGCATCAGAGCCGGTTGTGATTATTTCACCGCCAAGCTCCCTGTATCTTTTAATTATATCCAGGTCAGGTATTGGTGTTCCTAAAGTACGATAACCTGAAGTGTTTACTTCGATTCCTTTTCCTTTTTTAATGACACCCTTAAGTATACTGTCCAATACATCGCAATAATCGTCATATTTTAAGGATTTATCATCATAATTACAATATCTTCGTATGTATCCTATATGGCCTATTACATCAAAATTATCGAAGTTTTCAACACTATAAAGAATCTCTGACAGGTACCTTGAAAATGCAGTCTTTTTATCGGGATTGCCCTTGAAATACTCTCCATAATATGGATCAATACCTCCTATGACATGAATTGATGCAATTACAAAATCAAAGTCATATTTTTTTATCACCTCATCGGTTTTTTCAGTTACATGGGGTTGTATGCCTACCTCAATACCTTTTAATACCTGTAGACGGGAAAAGAATTGGGATTTTAATTCATCCATCATATTTGAGTACTTTTCAAAATCAATCAGGAAATTGACATCAAAATTTGGATAGTCTATATCAAGGTGATCTGTAAATGCAATTCCGGCTAAACCTTTTTCAATTGAGGTATTACAGGCAATATTTAAATCCATTTCGCTGTCACCGGAAAATAAACTGTGAACATGTGAATCAAACATTTTCATAAATACATATCCTTTCTTTTTGCAGTACAAAGTATTAAAAAAATGGAACTACCTGTGTGTAGTTCCATTTTTTTATTATATCATTTAAAATTCAACTTTATCCATAGCTGCTTGATCTTTTGTGAGAGTGAATTCCTTTTCAGTTTTCCACTTATCAAGCTTGGCTTTCATAGCTTCGGATTGAAGTTCTGATTTAATCTTATCCTTTTCTACTTCAAATTCGGAACCGTTTCTAATGAACTTTATTATGTGATACCCATAAGAACTTTTAACCATTCCAATTTCGCCTTCTTTTATGCCTTCTTTAAAAGCAAAGTTTTCGAATTCCTCAACCATGTCACCTTTTCCAAAGGAATATTGTCCGCCTTTATCCTTTGAACCGGGATCTTCCGAATACTGCTTTACCAAAGCTTCAAAGTCTTCTCCTGCTTTAGCCTTGCTTAATATATCGTTAGCAAGCTTTTCCTTTTCTTTAAGTTTGTCACCTTCGAACTCTTTTTGTGTAGCCTGGTCTATTGTTAAAACAAGAATATGCTTAACTGTTCTTTTTTCAGTATTATAGATAGGTATATTCTTTTCGTAACGAGCTTTGATGTCTTCTTCCTTAATGGTTATACCCTTTACGATATCTGTAGCATATCTGTTATAAGCAAGGAAGTAATCCTTATAGATTGCTTCGTACTGGTCGATTGTTATACCGAACTTTTCCTTTACAACCTTGTCTGCATCTTCTCTTTTACCTTTGCCTTCTGACTCAATAAGCTTGTCAATGGTTGCTTTTATTTCATCGAGATTGGCTTTTTCCAATTTATACTTTTCTTTCTTTGCATTCATTAAAAGTATCTTGAGCTCTTGAAGCTTTTCAATTGCCTTGTTTATTGCTACTGTTTTGCGTGGTTCGTTACCTTCCTTACCATCCCAGAATTTTTTCTTATCAGCGTCGGTACTCTTTTCAGTAATTCCGCCTGTAGCTTCCATATCCATCTTTACCAATCCTAGAAAGAACTTGTACTCAATTGATGTAACCTTTTCCTCTCCTATATTGGCAACAGAATCGGAAAACTTTGAGGAAGAACATGCTGCCAGATTAAAAACGACTAAAAGGCTCATTAAAATTAAAAAAACTCTTGATAACTTCATAAATTACCCCCATTTTTAAATTTATATCTATAGATATCTTTATCTATACACATTAAAATAAATTAATCTATTACCTTTGCAATAGATTAATTTGATTTAACATAAATACATTATAAACGATAAAATGATAATAAGAAATAGAAAAAGATAACTTTTTATATAATATTTAAATTATGTCTAATTATTTTGAATAGTCTTTAATCATTGTTTAAAATGTAAACATTAACAACCTGAATCCCAAATTTTCTTGCAAGGCTGTTGATTGTACGGTCTCCTGGAACGTCCTCTCCAAAGAATATGTCTATTTTATTTCCTTTTATTTTGCTTCCTGTATCTTCGGCAATATAAACACCGTTTAAATTTTTATATGCATCAGGAAATTCTATGTATAACTTGCTTCTTAAAGGAATAACAGTGGGATCAACGGCAATAGTTCTGCCTATTGTAACCCTGGTGCCGGTTTTTGTAATGCCGTAAGCAGGATGGGATGGGCTTTTTCCGCAGCTTTTTACAGACAGGTCATAAGCTGTTGCCACCATTTGCCTTTTGGCTTTACTGTTTTTTATAATATCATCCATATTTTCTCTATGTACTGCTGACCTTGAAAGGATGCTTTTGCCTGCTGTTTTTGACGAAGCTTGTTTGTTTGTGACAGTACTTGAGACCTTGGAGTTTTTACTGCTTCCTGAAGCAGACAATATGTTGTTTAAAATATTTTTATCTTTAACCTTATTTTTTGTATTGTTTGTAGAATATATGTCATAATAACTATAAAAATTATAGTTTGACAAAATTTGGCTATCTAGTGATGCTTTTTTGTTTTCACTTAGAGGGCCTACCTCGTTTTCTGAATTATATACAACAGATTTACACTCTGAAGAAGTATTTATAGCGATTGTTTCTTCATTTGGTACCATATTGAATGCCGCTATTGTACCGATAATAATAAAAGCAGGTATAGGTACAATGAATTTGTGCTTTTTTACAAATACAAATAAAACTGCCGGATCAATATCTTCCCTGTAAATTTTTCGGGAAAAGTCCGAAAGCTTATCAACTTTCTCTTGCAGCATGCCTTTATAGTTTATTACATTTATATGAGGAGCTGCTTTGAACATCGGATCGAGCCACTTTTTTAAGGCACTGATACCGGTAGCTTTTAACTTGTGAATGTTATTAAAAATTGAAGATGTAAAATCATTCAAAGCACTTAAATAATTGTCCCAATCTTTTGTGTTTTTATTTGTAAATGCTATTTCTTCTTCTGCATTTTTTAGGATATCTTCAAGGATATCGGGACAACTTAAATTTGACATGTTTTCATTGCTTATAAATCTGGATAAATAGTTAGTGCCTTTTGTATCTAATGGATTGGAGCTATTGCTGCTGGTACTGTTAATATCGTTATTCACTCGAAAACCTCCATAATACTAAGTATTGGTAATAATCCCAGATTGATCACTAAAAAGAAGCATCTAAATTCAGCGATGAGCAATATGAAGATTATTATATTAAAATCAATACACATTGATTTTAACTTATTTAAAAGTGAAAATCCTTTACATTTGTATATTGGGAATAACACAAAAGTTATGGCAATTCCACTGCCAAATGTAAGGTTAGTAACACTTTTAACTAATATCCATATGAAACTTAATTTGTGGATATGTTTTCTTTTGTATGAATGTATTATATATTATAGTACAAATTAATTGGTTTTTAAAGTATTTTTTTCCTCGAAGGGATTTTTGGAAAGTAGATAGGTTGTGAAAAAGGCTTAATATATGGCTTTGGACAATGTATAAAATTTACGGCAAGTATGATATATTAACTTAAAAAACTGTACAATTTGGACAAAACTGAACAAAGAAAGCTTATTGACCATAACATTACTCTTTGCTAAAATTATAATTGAGTAGTGAATGAAAAAACACTTTATCATATATATAAAAATCAAGGAATATTTTTTTGGGTGGAACTTGATATTGACTTTGTTTGGTCAATGGGGGGCTTTATGTATAGTAGTTTTAATGTTAAAATGAGTAGGCTGTTTAAGAAAAAGGAAGATGATTTACCTTTTAAGACTGGTGCGATAGTGAGTATAAAACATGAAATATTTCCAGATTCGGTTTTAAGCCTTGTGCAGGAGACAGAAGGGAAATATCTTTATATTGCTTATCCAAAAGAATTTAAAAACTATAATGTTCAATTGGGAGATCCTATATGCTGCAAAATTAAAAGTATAGATTGTGAGTATATAATTGAGAGCAATATAAACAATATTAGCCTTGTTTATCCAACTTATATAAGAATATATGTGGATAAATTTGCAAAACATGACAACAAAAGAGAAACCAAAAGGTTTAATGTTGATATGTGTTCGAAAATATCAGTTTATAATGAGTATAATTTTACTGTTAAAAAAGACATTAAGCTTTATGTTAAGGATTTGAGCCTTGGAGGACTCTATGGAATTATTCCAAAGAAAAATCTTGAGGATATTAATAACAGTTATGGATTGAACTTTTCTTTAAATGCAGGTCCTAACTCTATTATAAGTTTTGACGCAGAAATAGTCAGAATAATGGATAAAGAACTGTCACATGAGGTTGGTGTCAAAATTAAATATATGAACGACGAAAATGTAAGGATTTTAGAATCCGTTATAAGAAAACTGGAAAATGATACAGGTTCACAACTAATGAAATATTTAGTGAAGGGTGAAAGAATAAAGGTCTGCGATTAAGGACATTTCAAAAAATACACAATTTAATATTCATGAGGAATATCAATAAGTTCAGTTTTTTGAAATGTCCTATTGAGAGGTTGATTTATGATAAAAATCATATCACGGACCTTTTTCAATTAGTGTTGGAAAAGGTGAATAGTTGCTTATACCCATTTCCTTATTTATCGTTGTGCCATCAACATGTTCAATGGTAAGGGACGACTTTATCATAGCACCATCCATACCATCAATAAGAACTTTTTCATATCCTTTAGGTAATGTAGGATTTACCTTGTATACTTTTTGAGCTGCAGTTTTTTTCAGAACCTCGTGATTCCATCTGATAGAAGGAGGCTCTTTGGTTCCGTAGAATCCCATATATAGTATATTATCGACTCCCTGTGCCCAAATCATTACATTACCTTCGGTATCATTCTTAAATTTAAAATCTTTTGCACCATAAGAAACTGTGGCATCCTGCCCGTATGGAACATAAGGTACAGGCATGCTGTGGTTATGCCTTTCAACAATCTTAAGATTACTCAATACACTAACATTATAAAGGGTTGATGCGATTTTACACACTCCACCGCCTATTGTTGTTGTAAGTTTTGAACCGATATATGTGGGTCCCTTTTGAAAGCCTCTTTCTTCAGTATAGGGGCCTACGGTGCCATTTTGAGAAAATATCTGTCCAGGCTCCAAAACAATGCCGCAAAGCATTCTCGCTGCCAGATGAACATTGAATTCTTCACCAGGTAAGGGATCACGGAGTACTGTCCTGTATGCACCCATTAAAACAGGTGTATTATTCAACTCTTTGGATTTGATGAATTCCATCTCAAAGTCCCAGGGAAGATTGTTTTCTGGTCCAGATACCAAGGTTGTGTTAATGTTCTGGGAGACATCAGTATCATCTGTTTTAGCATTTTGATCATTTGTATTTGATATATTTAATGATTTCCCTAAGCTTAGAAATAAAAATCCTACTATAGCTAAGATGCTAAAAATTTTAATAAATAATTTAATATACTTTTTCAAAATTATAACCACCCGGTCTATTTTTTTTATGTCTAGGAAAATGTTTTGTAATAATTAAAAATATAAAATGATTATTGCAAAACATATAGATATTGTTTGTAATTTACTAAAAAATATTAGTCTATATGTTGTAAAGAACTAACATTTGCAAATGTATATTATAAGAGAATGGATATTATTTCTTAGCCATTCCTAATAAAAAAATAATCTGTTGTGCAAAAAAAATGATTAGAAGTAAATATAAAGGTTATATATATAGTATTAAAATAAAAATTCTACTAAAGAGATAGGAATTCTTTAATATATATCCTTGATCAGAAGGAGGAGATAATTATGAAACATACATTACCGGAATTACCATATTCATACGATGCCTTAGAGCCATATGTTGACAAGGAAACTATGACAATACATCATACAAAACACCACGCTGCATATGTTAATAACCTCAATGCGGCTTTGGAAAATTATCCTGAACTTCAGGAAAAAACACTCCATGAACTGCTTACATCTCTCGACTCACTTCCGCAGGATGTGTATTGGGCGGTAAGGAATAATGGCGGAGGACATTACAATCATACTCTGTTTTGGAATACAATGGGCCAAAGTCATGGAAGCGATCCGGAAGGAGAACTTCGGGAAAAACTTGATGAAGCTTTCGGAAGCTTGGACAGCTTTAAAGAGCTTTTTGCAAAAGCGGCTATGCAAAGGTTTGGTAGTGGTTGGGCATGGCTTGTTAAGGACAATAATGGAAAACTCTCAGTGGTATCGACCGCAAACCAGGACACTCCATTGTCTGACGGTCTTAAGCCTCTCTTAGGACTTGATGTATGGGAACATGCATACTATCTTAAATACAATAACAGACGTGCAGATTATGTTGATGCTTGGTGGAGTGTGGTAAATTGGCAGATAGTTGCAAAGAGATATGAAGAAGCTTGATTATACAAAAATGTGAATATTCATATAAACTAACGGAGGAATTGGCAATGGCAGATATTAACCAGGAAGTAATGGATAAATTGACAAAGGTTTGTTTGTGTAAGGTAATTTCTAGGGCTACTATAAAGAAAGTTATAACAGAGGGTGCCGATACCCTTGAAAAAGTCAAGAAAGCCACTGGTGCAGGTTCAGGTCCCTGTGGAGGAAAAAGATGTTCTCCCAAAATTATGGAACTGCTTAATGCTAAGTAATGACTTAGAAATAACTTCGTATTCTCAAGTGCAAAATCCTAACGTATTAACGGGGTTTTGGAGGATGATAATCGGATGTTATTCTTATCCTTTACTACTAGATCATATTTATTAACAAAAATTATAAAAAACACTGGTAATTGCCGGTGTTTTTTTATGTCTAGGAAAACGTGCTGTATTCTACACTACAATTTCTACTGACAATAGCCAAGGTTGCATAATCACTTCGTGATTTTACACGTACACCCATTGATTCTAACTTAATTTAATGTTAAAATAAGTATATTATCATTGAACTTAGGAGGCGGATAAATGAAGAAGGATATAAAAGAGTTGCTAAAAGAAAAAATTTTAGTTTTGGATGGGGCGATGGGAACCTGCATTCAGACATTGAAGCTTGAAGCCTCTGACTATACAGGTGAACGCTTTGCAGGCATATCAAAACCACAAAAGGGTAACAATGAAATGTTGACTTTGGTCAGACCCGAAATAATTAAAAAAATACACTTGGATTATCTTGAAGCTGGTGCGGATATTATTGAGACAAATACATTTAATGCAAACAGGATCTCACAAGCCGATTACGATATGGAAGGACTTGTTTATGAGCAAAACGTGATCGGGGCAAGGCTTGCTAGAGAAGCCGCTGATGAATATACTTTAAAAGACTCATCAAAGCCAAGATTTGTGGCAGGTTCCATAGGGCCTACAAACAAAACGGCTTCATTATCTCCTGATGTGGAAAATCCGGGATTAAGAAACATAACCTTTGATGAGCTGGTTGAGGCTTATGAAGAACAAATAAGAGGACTAATAGAAGGAGGAGTAGACCTTCTTCTTTTTGAAACGATTTTTGATGCACTAAATGCTAAAGCAGCTTTATTTGCGGCAGATAATGTTGCAAACATCATAGGAAAGAGGACTCCCATTATGATATCGGGAACAATCGCTGATAAAAGCGGGAGAATTCTTTCGGGTATGACTTTGGAAGGGTTTTTAAGTTCATTAAAGGGTCAGGATGTCATAAGTTTCGGGCTTAACTGTTCCTTTGGTGCTAGGGAGCTTGTCCCTTTTGTGAAACAGCTTTCCAAATTGCAGGACCTCTATGTAAGTGTGCATCCAAACGCTGGCTTACCTAACAGCCTGGGAGGATACGATGAGCTTCCCCAGCATATGGCTGAATTTGTAAAGGAAATGCTCCAAGATTGCAGGGTGAATATAATCGGAGGCTGCTGCGGTACTACTCCTGCACATATAGGTGCTATATATAAGGCGGTAAAGGATATAAAACCCAAGCCTGCACCTGAGCTTGTCAAGGAAACAATCTTCAGCGGGCTTGAGATAGTTAAGGTAAATAGGGAAAACAATTTTATAAATATAGGGGAGAGAACAAATGTTGCGGGTTCTCTCAAGTTTGCAAGGCTAATCCGTGAGAAAAAGTATGAGGAAGCATTGTCGATTGCAAGGGAGCAGGTTGAAAACGGTGCACAGGTTATTGATGTTAACCTGGATGATGGAATGCTTGACGCAAAGAAGGAAATGGACTTCTTTTTAAAGCTTCTTTCAAGTGAACCTCAGATAGCCAGGGTTCCTGTTATGATCGACTCATCAAAGTGGGAGGTTCTTGAAACAGGATTAAAGGCTATCCAGGGTAAGCCAATTGTCAATTCCATAAGCTTAAAGGCTGGGGAAGAGGAATTTAAAAGACAGGCAGGCCTTATAAAAAAATATAACGCAGCAGTAGTAGTTATGGCTTTCGATGAAGAAGGCCAGGCAGATACTTTTGAAAGAAGGATCAATATATGTAAAAGGGCATATGACATTTTGGTAAATAAAGTGAAATTCTCTCCCGAGGATATAATTTTCGATCCAAATGTTCTTGCCATCGGTACAGGTATACAGGAGCACAATAATTATGCGGTGGATTTTATAAATGCAACAGGATGGATAAAGGAAAACCTTCCATATGCAAAGGTCAGCGGGGGAATAAGCAATATATCCTTCTCATTCAGGGGAAATAACATAATAAGAGAGGCTATGCATTCAGTATTTCTCTACCATGCCATTAAGGCAGGTCTTGATATGGGTATCTTAAACCCCGGTATGATACAGGTATATGACAACATTGATCCTGAGCTTTTAGAAAAGGTAGAGGATGTTGTCTTAAACAGAAAAGAGGATGCAGCTGAAATACTGCTTAACTATGCGACAAACATTAAGGAAAAAGAAGACAATACCTCAATTAAAAAGGTGCTGTGGAGAGAAAAGCCATTTGGAGAAAGACTCTCATATTCATTAATAAAGGGGATTACAGACTATATTGAAGAGGATGTTGAAGAAGCTAGAAATAAGCTTGAAAAACCTATCGATGTTATAGAAGGCCCTCTGATGGATGGAATGAAAACTGTTGGAGAGCTATTTGGGGAGGGAAAAATGTTCCTTCCTCAAGTAGTAAAGAGTGCCAGGGTTATGAAAAAGGCGGTTGGTTACTTGCTTCCATATATAGAAAATGAAAAAAGCAGCAGCAAGCAGAAAAATGCCGGAAAGATTCTTTTGGCCACAGTTAAGGGAGATGTACATGATATAGGTAAGAACATTGTTGGAGTGGTTTTAGCCTGCAATAATTTTGAGGTTATAGATATGGGTGTTATGGTTCAGGCTGAAGACATCCTGAAAAAAGCAAAGGAAGAGAATGTGGACATTATTGGCTTAAGCGGCCTTATAACACCTTCTCTCGAAGAAATGTGCCATATAGCAGCTGAAATGGAAAAGCATGGCTTTACAATACCTCTTGTAGTAGGCGGGGCAACTACTTCCAAAATCCACACAGCAGTAAAGTTAGACCCGAATTATTCTCATGGGGTAATACATTCCCTTGATGCTGCAAAAGGTGTTGAGATTTGTAAGAAGCTTATGAATCAAAATGAGAGGGAAGACTACTTAAAGAGCATTAAGTCAGAGTATGAAGAGATACGCAATAACTACGGTGCAATACCAAGGAAGCTGGTTTCTATTGGCGAAGCTAGGGAAAAGGCTTATAAACCGGCTGTAAATCCGGATGATATTAAGAAACCGGAATTTTTAGGGACCAAGGTTTTTGATGAAATTAAGGTGTCGGATATAAGAAAGTATATTGACTGGACATATTTCTTTGTGGCCTGGGATATGAATCATACTTATCCTGAAATTATGGAGCACCCCAAATATGGAGAAGAGGCTAAAAAGCTTTATAACGATGCTAATATTCTTTTAGAAAGAATAGAAAAGGAAAGCTGGCTTGAGGCTAAGGCAGTAATAGGTCTTTATCCTGCAAACACAGTAGGAGATGATGTAGAGGTCTATGAGGATGAGTCAAGGACTAAGAAGGCAGCTAAGTTTAATTTTATGAGGCAGCAGGAAAGTAAATCAGGTGTGTATCTTTCATTGAGTGACTTTATCGCTTCAAAGGAATCAGGCATAAAGGACTATATAGGTGCATTTGCAGTAACCTCGGGTCTTGGAGTTGCTAAAAAGCATGATGAGCTTAAAAAGCAGGGTGACGAGTATAATGCCATAATGCTCAAAGTATTGGCAGACAGACTGGCTGAGGCTTTGACAGAAATGATCCATGAAAAGGTAAGAAAAGAATTATGGGGATATTCACCTTCAGAAAAATTTGGTTATACAGAACTTTTTAAGGGTAAGTATAGGGGGATAAGACCTGCCTTCGGTTACCCTTCATTGAAGGATCATTCTGAAAAGGGGCAGTTATTTGAATTATTGGATGTAAAGAAAAATATAAATGTCGAATTGACTGAAAGCTTTATGATGGATCCTGTAGCCAGCGTATGCGGTTTATATTTTGCACACCCGGATTCAAAGTATTTTGACCTTGGAAAATTAGGGGAGGATCAATTGGAAGATTATTCGATGAGAAAATCATGCAGCATTGATTTTGTGAAAAAGATGATTCGCAACAGCTAATTTTTATGTTATTATAAAGTAATATAAAAATGTAAGCTGATAATATTTTATGTAGTAATAGGTTTAAAGAACAACTAAAAATTTTAGTTGTTCTTTAAACCTACACAGAGATAAATATAAAGAGATAGGAGATTGATTATGGCTGGAAATAGCTTTGGGCAAGCATTCAGGATTACTACCTTTGGAGAATCACATGGTGGAGCTGTAGGGGTGGTCATAGACGGTGTCACACCGGGGCTTGAGATTTCTGAATTGGAAATTCAGCAGGACATGGATAGAAGGAAGCCGGGACAATCCTCTGTAACTACTCCAAGGCAAGAGGAAGATAAGGTTTCCATAATGGCAGGTATTTTTGAAGGAAAGGCAACAGGCACACCTTTATTTATAGTGCTATACAATAAGGATGCAAGGCCTGAGGCGTATGACAGTATTAAGAATCTCTACAGGCCTGGTCATGCGGATGTCACATATGACAAAAAGTATGGCATCAGGGATTACCGTGGGAGCGGCAGAGCCTCAGGAAGGGAAACAGCAGCAAGGGTTGCTGCTGGTGCTGTAGCTAAAAAGATGATGAAAGAAAAGGGTGTTAAGGTTGTAGCATATACCCTTGAAGCAGCAGGCTATAAATGTAAGACTTTTGATGAAAGTGTAATAGAGAATAATGTTGTGAGGGCTTGTGACTCTGAAGCAGCTGCACTTATGACCAAAAGGATAGAAGAATTGGCTGAGATGGGTGACAGCTGCGGCGGTATAATTGAGTGCCGGATAACAGGTGTTAAAGCAGGTCTTGGTGAACCGGTATTTGATAAGCTTGATGCAGAGCTGGCAAAGGCAATGCTCTCATTGGGAGCAGTAAAAGGCATTGAGTTCGGTAAGGGATTTGAATGTGTCTCTATGCTAGGCAGTGAGCATAATGACTGGATGGATAAGGATGGATTTACCAGCAATAACGCAGGAGGCATATTAGGTGGAATTAGCACGGGCCAGGAAATTATTTTCAGAATTGCGGTTAAACCCACTTCTTCCATATCTGTTCCACAAAAAACTGTTGATAAAAAAGGTGATGAGACTGAGATCGTCACAAAGGGAAGACATGACCCTTGTATATGCCCTAGAATAGTGCCAGTGGTGGAAGCTATGGCGTACATAGTACTTGCTGATCAGTACAAGCGGCAGGCTGCTATGATTGAATAAATATTATTATACTCGATTAATTGATCTATAATGATTGGAGGATAAGATGGCTGATACCAAAAAATTTACTGAAACAATCAACGGGGCTCAGCTCCTGATTAAACTTTTAGAGCATCAGGGCATAGACGTAATCGCGGGAATACCGGGTGGTGCAAATCTTCCAATGTATGATGCATTATATGAAAGCTCCATCAGGCATATCCTGGTAAGACATGAACAAGCAGCGGGGTTCTTTGCACAAGGTATTTCAAGAACAACCGGAAAAGCTGCCGTATGTTTTGCTACATCCGGGCCTGGTGCAACCAATGCCCTTACGGCTATAGCGGATGCCAAGCTGGATTCCATACCCATTGTATGTATTACGGGGCAGGTTTCATACAGCCTTGTTGGAACAGATGCTTTTCAGGAGGTAGATACTTATGGATTGACACTTCCGATAACAAAGCATAACTTTCTTGTGAGGGATGTTATGGAGCTTTTTGAGGTTATTCCCGAAGCCTTCAGGATCGCTGTAAGCGGCAGACCAGGGCCTGTGGTTGTTGATATACCAAAGGATGTGCAGCTGCAAGCTGTAGGTATATACGAGCTTCCTGATATTTTTAAACCTAAAGAGGAAGAGATTGAAGATATTGAAACATTAAAGACAATTGAAGATGCAGCACAGATGATCAATGAGTCAAAGAGACCTGTTTTGTATATTGGAGGAGGCGTAATAAATGCTGATGCATCCGGTATTATTACTGAGATTGCAGAAAAAAACAGCATTCCTGTTGCATGTACATTAATGGGACTTGGGGCGATTTCGCCTGAAAACCCACTATATTTAGGTATGTTGGGGATGCATGGTGCAAGGTATACAAATTATCTGTTGCATGAAGCGGATCTAATCATAGCTCTTGGTGTAAGGTTTGATGACAGGGCGACCGGTAAAGTAGATACGTTTTGTCCTAATGCAACAATAATACATTTTGATATAGACAATGCTGAAATAAACAAAGTGAAGAGAGCTGATATTAATATTGTTGGAGGGCTTAAGCCCATACTCCATAAGCTTGCTCCTTCCATAAATAAAAATGACCGTATTGAATGGATTGGTAAATTCAATGATTTGAAGAAAAAGCATCCTTTTGTTATGCCGCCTGAAACAGACCTTTTCCACCCGCTTACTATAATAAAGGAATTGGGAAATATTCTTTCTGATGATGATATTGTTGCTACTGATGTTGGTCAGCACCAGATGTGGACCGCACAGGGCTATCCTGTGAGAAAGCCAAGAACATTTCTTACATCCGGCGGACTTGGTACTATGGGGTTTGGGTTACCTACTGCTATTGGAGCGGCTATGGCAAATCCGGATAAAAAGGTTGTTTGTATCAGCGGTGATGGTTCAATACTGATGAACATTCAGGAATTTGCTACTTTAGCAGACCTGCAGTCTGATTTAAAGGTAATCATTATGAATAACGGACACTTGGGTCTTGTAAGGCAGCAGCAGGAAATGATATACAATAAGCATTATATTGCTTCCAAATTTGATTCAAGCCCTGACTTTGCAGCAATAGCAAAAGGTTTTGGTATTAAAGGTGTTCGTGTTGACAAGGATGAAAATCCTATTGAAATAATAAGAAAGTGTATAAGTGAACCAGGGCCATGTGTTATTGATGTCCCTGTAAGACCGGAGGAGAATGTTGTTCCTATCGTTCCTCCTGGAAAAGCCAATTATGAAATGATAGGAGGAGAATTGTAATGAATAGCCAATACTGTGTTATTGAGTTAATAGTTAAAAATCACCCTGGAGTTATGTCCCATATTACCGGGCTTTTTGCAAGAAGGGCTTTCAACCTTGAAGGTATTCTTTGCGGACAGATAGGAAACAGTGAAGACAGCCGTATGTACCTTCTGGTAAAAAACGATGAAAGGCTTGAGCAGATTATTAAACAGGTACAGAAGTTGTATGATGTTAAAGAGGTTTCTGTTTGCAAAGACTGTAAGCCTTCCATATTCTCAAATATATCGGAGCTGGTTAAGAACAGCTCGTGTGAAATATAAATTGCTATTTAAAAAGACTGTCCGGCAGGCAGTCTTTTTTTATGTGAATAGTAATGATGCTTCTACACCATAATTATTCACGACAACCATCAAGGTTGACAAAATTATGTCTTGATTTTGTTCTTTCATACGACAACAACCAAGGATACAAATTCGTAAGCGGCTTTGCAATGAATTATGGTTAACACATTATGTGACATTTTGAACTTTTTCTGAATATTATGTTTATATATTAATTTTACCAAACTAATAAGGCATTAGTAATTCTTTAATATATAGGCTGCAGAAAAGTTTGAGGTGACAGATTATGCTTTCGATTCTTCTAATCTCTATTATGGTGCTTATTTTCATTATGAGTATCGTATTTCTAATTGATGATGGGCCACCACTTCTAAAACACTCTTTACACCACAAAAAAAAGATTCCTATCCATCGCAGAAAAATGCTAAAACACAATCATCTACTGAAGTTTCACAAAATGAGAAAGAGTACAGATGATGAATTAAATGACACTAATGGAACTATTGGAAAACTTCTTAGAAATCCAAAGTTAAGAATTATACTCCTTATTATATTAATCCAGGTAATGAGCGTAATACCATTTATAATCACGGGGTATACTGTGCCGGCTACAATAATGGTCTTTTTAGTCACAATACTAATAATATTCATCAGGCCAAAAGGCTTAAATGAAGCTTATCCAGCATTTATAGGTGCATGTATAATTATCATTATGGGAGTTGTTTCATACCCAAACATGGTAGATATAGTTGATAAGATAGGTGGTGCATCCATAACTATTATTGCGACTATAGTTATGGCGGTAGTGTTGGAAAGTTTTGGTTTCTTTTATTGGGCGGCATTAAATCTTGCAAGGCTTTCAAAAGGATCAGGTTATAGACTTTTCTGGAATATTCAGATTTTGTGTTTCTTGATGACCCTTCTTTTTAATAATGACGGAAGTATACTTATTACAACACCTATTCTGATATTGTTATTAAAGAATTTGAAACTCATGCCTCATCAAAAGATACCCTATCTGATAAGTGGAGCTCTAATTGCTACAGCTTCTAGTGCTCCTATTGGTGTGAGCAATATTGTAAACCTTATCTCGTTGAATATTATTCACATATCATTATATGAATACACAGGAATGATATTTGTTCCAGCAACATTAGGACTGTTATTTATGTCTGTTTGTTTATTCGTTCTTCTGAAAAAGAGATTGGTTAGAAATCTCCCCAAAATGGATCATGAGTGGAAAGACAACTTTATAAGTAAAAAGTTAAATATGACAGATAGCAAAGTGTCTTTTGAGAACAAGGCTATTAATACCCAATTTATGTTTAAAATTTTAATTTTTATTTTTGGTCTCAGATGTTCACTATTTGTTGCATCATATTTTGGTATTCCGATATCAGTAGTAGCAGTAGCAGGATCATTGGTACTATTGCTTGTAAGATGGCATTATTTTAAGATCGGTTTTTTGGATGTTCTAAGGAAGACACCATGGCATATTTTGCTCTTTGCTTTTTCAATGTATGTCATAATATTCGGACTCAACAACATAGGACTAACTAATGAGCTTGTGCATTTAACCAAACCATTGGTAAATAACAATATTTTTAATGCTAATTTTATAATGGGCACATTGATATCTGTACTTTCCAACATATTTAACAATCACCCTGCACTTATGATTGGTACAATAACGCTTCAGGCAATGAACCTTCCGGTACTTACCATGAAGACTGTTTATCTTGCAAATATAATAGGCAGTGATATAGGATCTCTGCTTCTTCCGATAGGTACCCTTGCTTCACTTATATGGATGAATATATTAAAGGAGAACAATATAAGGATTAAATGGAAGGACTATATCGGAATAACAATCGTTGTAATACCCATTACTTTAGTATTTACACTGACGTTGCTATATTTCTGGGTAAATTTAATATTTATTTAGTGAGAAATGGTAGTATTGAAAAATGCTTTTAATCACATCATATTGTTCCTAGTCCTTTAATAATCGTACAATATGATGTGATTGTTTATAGTTTTTCAAAAGCGAATTAAAATAAAAATTAAAAGGAACTGACCTTTTTGTCAGCTCCCTTATTTTAAGTATTTTTATGAATGGGGAATTAAAATTAGTTTTCCCATTTGTTATTATCCTGTTGGTCCCATGATTCTTTATAATCATCTTTTGAATAATCCTCATCTTTGTCATCATTATCTTTTTCTTTATCGTTTTCATCAGATCTGTCATCTTTTTTAGAATCTTCTTTTTGTTCATTGTTTTCTTCAGCTTTATCCCTTTTACCTTCATTATCTTCGCCTTTGTCGTCCTTGCGGTCTTTACCGCCATTATCTTCGCCTTTGCCGTCCTTGCGATCTTTGCCGCCGTCCTTGTCGCCTTTGCCGCAGTCATTATCGCTTTTACCGCCGTCATTGTCACCTTTACCGCCATCATTGCTGCCTTTGCCGCCACCGGCTTTTCCATCACCTGATGCTGCGATTGGTGATATGAATACACTTTGGTTCTGCATAACTCTTAACTTAATTTCAATGACTATACTTTCCAAAAATGCTTTGAATGTACGCTCGTTTGTGTGTTTTCCGCAAGCCTGAGTTAATGTCTCAACATCCTTTTTAAGGTCAACCTGTCTAATCTTTGATTCTATAAGCTCACAGTAAATTTTTTCATTTAAAATTTCAGAATTAGTAATACTTAATGCGAATTGGTCACTTCCAAAGCCGTCAGGAGACATTGCTGAGGAGGTAGAAGACTGTGGATTGCTGGCAGTTACAGGCTCGGTAATAAAGTCAACCTTTGTAAAACACTTAAAGGGAATGTTAACAACTGTAAAACGTATTTTTCCGCTTACAGACGATTGCCCAACATGTTTAGCTGTTGAGTATTCTATACAGTTTCTGACAAAACCGCTGATAAGTAATTTGGCACTTTTTTTGTCATCAGTTAGCAGTAGTTGGCTTCTGGTAAGAAAGACATTCTTTTTTACTCTGGTTATTTCTAATGCGGGTTCTTCGAGTTGTATAGTAGCGTCAACATAAACCTGGACGTCTGCTTCTGATATAACAACAGGAATTTTGCCCACAAGAGGAACCTTCTTGCCTTCAACTTTCTTTGGTTGGCTGGGTGAAGCTAAAAGAGTAGTTGAGTTAAGTACTGACGAATTAGTACTGACAACATGACTAGTAGTCTGTTCCATTTTAATTCCTCCATCGCATCCTCTATGAGGAAGTTTTTTGAATATATACACTAATAATCGTATGCGTAAGATAATATTTTTGTTACATTATGTTCCTGTATTATTTTGCAACCTTGATGTTGCTATTAGTAACACAAATTTTATTAAAAAAATATACTAATTACATAGAAAAAATATATATAATCAATTGATCTCTATATATTAAAATTTGATAGGATGTGCATTTGAAATGAGAACGAGAACCAATTATATCCGTTGGAGTAGAGAGATGGAGAAAAGTTGTTTGGGTAGAGCTTTGCAGACATATGATCGGAATAATGTATCCCCAAAAAGCATACAAAATAAAACCAATAGTGTAGAAGAAGTTAATATGGAAGAAGAAAACAAGCTGCAGGAGGAAATTTTTCCAAATGAAAATGTTGTTGTGGAACTGGAAAATAGTTATCCTGAACCTGATATATCAGAAAGCATGAAAGAAGAACTTCAGGAAAATACATCTGAAAGTACCGATGAAATAAATTTGAAAACATTTATGGAAAATACAATGAAAGAAAATGAAATACATAAAACAAATATATATGAAAATTCAAAAAAGATACATTGGAATGAGAATATGTTAAAAAGGTGTCTGGGAGCGTATTATAGTGCTTCTCAAAACACAAAAAAGACAAGAAAGACGTGGAAAAGAAAAGAGAGCAATATTTGTGATGAGAATGTTGTGAGCAAGAATGAAGAATTAATTAGCAGTGAAAGTTCTTATGATATCGTTCCGCAAGAGGATCATATGTTGGATAGTCAGATTTATACTGGGGAGACTACAGAAAAAGTTAATGAAGAAAATGAATACTATTACAGTACTGGGTCAGAAAGTAATAACGATGAAAGCGATGAAAATGAGAAATCGGAGGGTGAATTTACATACTCAAGTGACAATGAATCATATGAGCAAGATAGTTTAGGCAAATTTGAGAAGATATCATGGTCTATTATAAGCGATATAGATGAAGAAGATTATGATGGTGAAATGGATTCTATAGATGAGGATATCCAAGCAGATAATGAGAGCAGTAACGAAACTGACAGCTATGAAGGCAGAAGTGATGTAGCTGACAGCTATGGAGGCGGCAGTGATGATGCTGACAGCTATGAAGATGGCTATGAAAATGATTATGAAGACAGCTATGTACAGGAAGATTTATTGAAAGACAAATACCATAATGGTAATAATGGGACAGATCAATATTTTAGTGAAGCAGTTGATGACAATTTTGAATCAGATTATCAGGAAAATGAAGTCTTAGCATATTCTGATGAAAATGAAGTATATGATTTTGAGGATATGAGGCCTGTTGAAACACTAGATCTGGAAATAGCAAATAATACAATAGATAACACGAATTGGGATAATGGTTGGGATGAATGTGATGTGCTGAATAATGAATATAATGATATTGAAACTGTCGGTTCTTTTATTGATTATAGAAATATTAGCGAAGATTATGACGATTATGACTTCGATTGCCAAACGCAAATTGAAACTCCTGAGTATATGTCTGATTATGATCAGATAAGCTACGGGCAGTCTGTTGAATGCAGGATTATAACATAATGCTTAGGATTGGCTAAGAAAATTTATTATTGTATGTGTTAAAGGACTCGTTATTGATTAACGAGTCTTTTTATCATGGAAGAGATAATATTGCATTAAAGATATGAATTGTAATGAAATTGATGACTAGTGAATAGACCATTTTACGGCTAATTACAGTAAATGGTCATAATAAGAATTTATATGAATACTTTCTCGCTGGGATATATCACAGTAAAAACGGTAATTGTTGCAGCTGGTTTTTTTTACGTTATACATGGCATAATCTGCTTTTTGAAGAAGCTTTTCAGGGTCGCTGTCATCAGTTGGATACAGGCTTATACCGATGCTCACACCAATTTGGCAAGTATAGCCTGAAATAAAAAATGGCTTTGAGAACATATTTAAAATTCTATTTGCAGTACATATTGCATTATCACGTATATTCAAATTTTCGATAAGGATTGCAAATTCATCACCGCCAATACGGGCAACTATACCGTTATTTTGTACACATGTTTGGAGTCTTTGGGCGATTTGGCCTAAAAGCATATCTCCCACCTCATGACCATAATTGTCATTAACAGGTTTGAATCGATCAAGATCTATAAAGAAAAGTGCAGCACATGTATTAGTGCATCTGGCACGTGAAAGTCCTTGAACAAGATATTCCAAAAAGAAAGCACGATTAGGAAGCCTTGTAAGGGTATCACGATGTGCAAGCTCCCTGTACCTTGCTTCTGATTGGCGTATTAGTTCTCTGGATTGCTCAAGTTCTGTATTACGTGTCTTTAATGTATTTAAATGGGTTTCAATCATTTCTTCAAGCATAGCTCTGTTGATTTCACTTCGAGTAAGCTTTTGCTTTAAGATACGATTTTCACGCTCCAACTGTGCTAACCGTCTTTTATATTCGCTGATATTCATTATGTAACCTCCAGGAGATTTCAATCTTCTGAACCAATTAGCAATGTTATGAACGTTGTACCATGAAATAGTGATTGGCTGCCTTGTGCCAGTGGGCCTATTTCGCCGAAAGAATAAAAACCGCAAAACGGGATATAGTTTAAATGTTCTTGAACAGTTTGAGCTTCCTTGATAACTTGTGTGCCCATCATAATTTTTCTTCCTGCACATGAGAAATTTAATGCAGCAGCAGGCTTAATGCCTTTATAGTTATTAAGTGCTGTTTTTATAGACCTGGTACATGTATCTATGCAGGAATTTTTATCTGCGGTTATAAGCTGAACATAAGAACCTTCCGGAACTACTCCGTTTAAAGTTACACTGCCTGTATCGGGATCACAAAACGGGGCACTGCGTACATAAAAGCTGTCTCTATCTTTTTCATATACTGCGAGGCAGTAATTCATGAACAAAATATGCGAACTGCCTATATAACGCTGGAAGTATTCAAGAGCAGGCTTGTCTCCAATGCTATAAAGCACATTTTTATTGGATGAAGTGACCAGTTCTTTTGCACCCATGGGTGTATGCCCGCCATTAATACCGCAGGAAAATGTTACAGGACCGGCGAACAGCAGAAGGACTACACTATCTGTCGCAACTTTGTCATTATAGAATTGAAATGTTGTCCTTTTTTTTGAATGTGCTGCAGAGGCAGCTCCAATCAGCGGAAAATTTTGGCCAAGCACTTCTTCAATACCTTTATCAATATCTGATACACCTGCATTAAGCGGGTCTGTGAGCATGATTGCAAAGCGTTCCTGATTTTTGCAGCGTTTCAAACCTGAAAGTGCTTTTAAAGCAGCATCATTTCCTACTTCCTTGCCACGCAATGAAGAACCTTCCCCAAGTCCGGCACAAATTTCAATTGTGTCTGAAGCGAATACCATAAAAACGATTGAATCTTCTGTAAAACCATGAACAGAAGACATTTCACCATCTGTTGTACATCCAATCAGTTGGATAGAAGGGTATGCAGTACGTATTAAAGATAATATGTGGGCATGGTCACAATCTAAAGTACAAAACAATATTCCGGCCTGAGGTATTATGTCTCCTAAAGTGGCATGGATCTGACAAAGTATTTCCTTTACTGCTTCATCAATAATTACATCTTCACTGTGTCCTATAGCTACTTTTAGCATATTTACTCTCCTTAAGAAAACAATATATATTAGAATCATTGTTAATATACATATGTCAGAGCAAATAACGAAGATTAAACGGAATTTGCGATAGACAAATGTAAAAATTAATAGATTTTTATTCAATATAATTTTGATATATATACATTTCATAAATTCCACATAAAATACAAAAATCCTTCCTAAAATTACTTTTTTTTATTTAGTTGGGAAATGCTACAATATTAGAAACGAAAATAACAGAGAATTTATTTGTTTGCCATTCGTATAGTCAATAGTAGTGATTAGTAGTCATTAGTTTGTTGTACTTATGTAAATTTTATGATATTATTATCTATATAAAAAGGATAATAATTTTACTTTTGATTTTTGTATTTATAATATTCAAATAAAAATCAATATTTTATGGAGGTGACAGTTAAAATATAAAGCTAGTTTAGCAGTATCATAGTATAGTAAGGATGCATTTACTCAATTTAAAATACTATCCATTTTCTATCGTATTTATATATATTAATCTATTCATTGAAATATACAAATCAAATCAGTTACACATTCCATATAGAGAAATGCTGTAAAAAATTTTAATTTCAATTAAAACAGTTAGTTTTAGGGGGAAAAGTAAAATGAAAAAAATTTTTATTTTATCATTAGTAATGATACTTATTTCATCAGTTATACCCAGCAGTATAACAGCTTCAGCAGAAGAAGTTGATGTCACCGAGCAGGGTGATGACTGGCTTCACGTGGAAGGCACCAATATAGTTGACAAGGATGGGAAAAAAGTATGGTTAACCGGTGCCAATTGGTTCGGGTTTAACTGCAGGGAAAGAATGCTTTTGGATTCGTATCACAGCAATATTGTAAAAGATATTGAAATAGTTGCAGATAAGGGTATCAATGTAGTAAGATTACCAATTGCAACTGACTTATTATATGCGTGGAGTAAGGGCCAATATCCCATTTCAACAGATACAAGCTACAATAACGAAGCTTTGGCTGGACTAAACAGTTATGAATTGTTCCACTTTATGCTGGAAAACTTCAAGAGGGTAGGAATCAAGGTTATACTTGATGTACATAGTGCAGAGACAGACAATATGGGGCATACGCACCCTGTCTGGTTCAAAGGTACCATAACAGAAGAAGTATTCAAATCTGCCTGGGTATGGGCAGCTAATCATTTCAAAGATGATGATACAGTAATAGGTTTTGACCTAAAGAACGAGCCGCATACAAATACAGGAACATTAAAGATGATGTCCCAAAGCGCAATCTGGGATGATTCCAACAGGGCAACAAACTGGAAGAGAGTTGCACAGGAGACAGCATTAAAAATATTGGAAGTACATCCTAATGTATTGATATTTGTTGAAGGGGTAGAAATATATCCTAAAGACGGAAAATGGGATGATGAAGAGGTGGATTTAAGCCCTTGGACAGGTAAAAACGAATACTACGGCAATTGGTGGGGAGGAAATTTAAGAGGTGTTAAAGATTATCCTATTAATCTGGGAAAATATCAAAAGCAGCTTGTATATTCACCTCATGACTATGGTCCGTTAGTATATGAGCAGGAATGGTTTAAGGGTGAGTTTGTAACTGCAGACGATGATACAGCAAAAAAAATATTATATGATGAATGCTGGAAAGAGAACTGGGCGTACATTATGGAGGATGGAATAGCTCCATTGCTGGTTGGAGAATGGGGAGGCCTTACAGAAGGTGGCGACAAGCTTCTTGATCTCAATAAGAAATATTTAAGGTCCATGAGAGATTATATTGTAGAAAATAAATACAAATTACATCATACTTTCTGGTGCATAAATATTGACTCTGCTGATACAGGCGGATTGTTGACCCGTGGAGAAGGTACAGCTTTTGAAGGCGGAAGAGACCTAAAATGGAATGACAATAAATATGACAATTACTTGCTGCCTACTTTATGGCAAAATAAAGAAGGTAAGTTTGTTGGTTTGGACCATAAATTACCATTAGGTAAAAACGGTATATCGGTAAGTGATTTTGTTGAATCAGGTGAAACACCTACAAAATCTACACCAACACCAACTAAACCAACATCAACTAAACCAACATCAACTAAACCAACATCAACTAAGCCTACACCTACTAAGGTTACGCCAACACCTACTGAAAATGGTTCAGGTTTTACAGTGTCGGGTTACATAAAACCTGTGTTTAACTATACAAGCAGCAGTGTAATGGCAGGATTCAAGGTTGAGCTCGATGGAACAGAGTTAAGTGCAGTATCGGATGATAATGGTTTTTTTGCCATAAAAAATGTTCCTGGAAAAACATACACCATTAAGATAAGCAAGGCAGGATATCTTGAAAGAACTATTTCATCGATCACTGTAAACGCTGATAAGGAAATATCGGGGGAAACTGCTCCATTGGATATGTGGGCAGGTGATTTGCCGGTAAAAGAAGTTCAGGATGGTACTATCAATATTGCAGATGTTGTGGAACTTGCAAAAGCTTTTAATAAAGTATCTACCGATACAGGATTTTTAACTTGTGCTGACTTTAACAGTGATAACAGTATCAATATGTCGGATGTTATTATTCTGGCTAAAAACTTCAATAAGACATCAGCAGGATATCCGGCTATAAATTAGAAATAAAAAATAGTCATGACTTAGATAATTATAAAGGCTGTATCATAAGAATATTATGAATACAGCTTTTTTATGTATTTTTAAAATATGAGCTGTGGGGATGATTTAAGAATTGCCATTCATTCGCAAAATATTTGAGGCAAACTCACCTTTTTGTGGAAATGCATTTAAAACGGTGATATAATGTGAATTGACTATTTTGTTCGTTGAGGAGGAAATATTGTGGCAGATAAAAATGATAGACTTATTATACCGGAAAAATATGATCCTATTTTAACTGTAAAGCAAACAGAGAATGCTATTAAGAAAATAAAAGACAATTTCGAAAGTGAGCTGTCAAGAGTACTTAATTTGAGCAGGGTTTCAGCACCTTTGTTCATTAGGCCTGAAACAGGAATGAATGATAACCTTAATGGGGTGGAAAGACCGGTAGCCTTTGATGTTAAGGGAATTGGCGGAGATACTGTAGAAGTTGTACATTCTCTTGCAAAATGGAAGCGTATGGCTCTGGGTAAATATGATTTTAAAGTTGGTGAAGGTTTATATACCGATATGAACGCCATAAGAAGAGATGAAGACCTTGATAATCTTCACTCAATCTATGTTGACCAGTGGGATTGGGAACTTGTGATTGAAAAGAAAGATAGAAATGTTGATACATTAAAGAGCATTGTAAGAAAAATTTACAGTGCCGTTAAGAAAACAGAAGACTTCGTTTGTACAATGCACCCTGAAATACCTAAAATATTACCTGAAGAAATCAGCTTTGTTACTACTCAGGAACTTGAAGATATGTTCCCTGCACTTACACCTAAGGAAAGGGAAGATATGATAGCGAAGGAAAAGAAGGCTGTATTTGTAATGAAAATAGGAGGCCTTTTGAAGTCCGGCATCAAGCATGACGGAAGGGCACCTGACTATGATGATTGGGAACTTAACGGAGATATAGTTTTATGGTATCCTGTTTTAAATAGAGCTTTTGAAATATCTTCAATGGGAATAAGGGTAGATGAGGATTCACTTGTAAGTCAGCTGAAGGAAGCAGGCTGTGAAGACCGTAAACGTCTCGGATTCCATAAGGATTTGATGGAAAGAAAGCTTCCTTACACTGTTGGCGGCGGAATAGGCCAATCCAGACTTTGTATGTTCTTTATGAAAAAAGCCCATATTGGTGAAGTACAGGCATCCATATGGCCGGATTCGATGATTAAAATTTGCGATGAAGCAAATATAAAAATATTATAATGAATTAAATATCAAATAAAGGTTAAAATATCAATTAACAAAGGGGTTAATGGATAATATGAAAAGTACAATGATAAAAAGTCTGTATAGGCAGGCTCAGGACTACGTAAACAAAGACATAACCATATCAGGATGGGTTAAGACATTAAGAGATTCCAAGACTTTCGGGTTTATTGAGGTGAATGACGGATCTTTCTTTAAAAACCTTCAAATTGTTTTTGAAGAGGGCAACATTCCAAACTTCAAGGAAGTAACTAAAATGCCTGTAGGATCTTCAATTATTGTTTGTGGAAAGCTGGTTGAAACTCCAAATGCAAAACAGCCTTTTGAGTTAAAAGCAAGCAGCATTCAAATAGAAGGTCTCTCAACGCCTGATTATCCACTTCAAAAGAAGAGGCATACATTTGAGTATTTGAGGACCATTGCACATTTAAGACCAAGGACAAATACTTTTTCTGCAGTTTTTAGGATAAGGTCTTTAGCGGCTTATGCAATCCACAAGTTTTTTCAGGAGAGAGGCTTTGTGTATGTTCATACACCGATTATAACCGGAAGTGATGCTGAAGGTGCAGGACAAATGTTCAGAGTGTCTACCCTTGACTTAAATAATTTGCCCAGAACTGAGGAAGGTGCAGTAGATTTCAGCCAGGACTTCTTCGGAAAGGAAACCAACCTTACGGTAAGCGGTCAATTAGAAGGCGAAACATACTGCATGGCTTTTAGAAATGTATATACATTTGGACCGACATTCAGGGCTGAAAACTCCAATACTGCAAGACATGCAGCAGAGTTCTGGATGGTTGAGCCGGAAATTGCCTTTTCAGACCTTCAGGATGACATGGAACTTGCAGAAGATATGCTGAAATTTATAATTAACTACTGCATGGAAAATGCACCGGAAGAAATGGCATTCTTTAATAGTTTTGTTGACAACACTTTGTTTGAAAGACTTAATAACATTGTCAACTCCAAGTTTGCACATGTTACGTATACCGAGGCAGTAGAGCTTCTTAAGAAAGATAAGGACAAATTTGAATACCCGGTAGAGTGGGGAGCAGACCTTCAGACTGAACATGAAAGATATCTTACCGAGCAGATTTTTAAAAAGCCTGTATTTGTTACAGACTACCCAAAAGATATCAAAGCTTTCTATATGAGGATGAATGATGATAACAAGACAGTTGCAGCTATGGATCTTTTAGTTCCGGGAGTAGGAGAGATAATAGGAGGAAGCCAGAGGGAAGAAAGGCTTGATTATCTTGAAAAGAGAATGGATGAGATGGGACTCCATAAGGATGACTACTGGTGGTATATGGATTTAAGGAAATACGGCGGGACAAAACATGCTGGTTTTGGCCTGGGTTTTGAAAGAGCCATCATGTATATTACAGGCATGTCAAATATAAGAGATGTTGTATCATTCCCAAGAACAGTTAACACCGCTGAGTTCTAATTGAATGACGAGTGTTTTTTAGATAAGTAATTTTAATGACAAAAGGAAATCGTGGATGACAAAACAGTTATGGCTAAATGTTGGCTGTAACTGTTTTTTATGAATAGGAAGGTGGTTTTTATGTTTTGTGAGTTAAATGAAATAAATAAAAGGCCACAGCCATTTGAGTTTTACACTGCACCGGAATTATGGACAAATGAGTATACATCTCAAAAAATGTTGGAATACCATCTTGATGAATCTATTGATGCTGCATCTAGGAATATAGGCTTTATTGATAAATCAGTTGAATGGATGGTTGAGTATTTTAATATAAACAGCAGTTCAAGCATAATAGATTTTGGCTGTGGTCCTGGGTTGTATACCTCCCGATTTGCCAAAACAGGAGCAAAGGTTACAGGGATTGATTTCTCCCAGAGATCTCTTGAATATGCCCAAAAAGAAGCTGTAAAAAACAATTTAAATATCGATTACATATGGGGTGACTATCTTAAGGTCGACTTAAATGAAAAATATGACCTTATTACAATGATAATGTGTGATTATACTGCATTAAGTCCAGCACAGAGAAAAAAGTTACTCGATATATTTCGAGGCTTGTTAAAGCCTGGTGGTTCAATCATACTGGATGTATATTCTTATAATTACTTCCATGAAAATCAAGAGATTTCCATATATGAGTTCAATCACCTCAATAGGTTCTGGTCACCTGATGATTACTACTGTTTTGTTAATACTTTTAAATATGAGATGGAGAAGCTTATTCTTGAAAAGTACGCGATAATTGATAAGAGCAGTAAACGGTTTATTTACAATTGGTTTCAGTGTTTTAGTGTGGAATCCATACGATCAGAATTTGAAGAGAATGGCCTAGGAGTTATTGATATATTCTCTGATGTTGCAGGCAAAGGATTTGATAATAAAACTAAGGAGTTTGCAATAGTAGCTAGAGATAATAAATTTAAGTAATGCTTTATGCTTTATGTATAAGAATTAATAGATTTTTAATTTTTAATTTTTATATTATTTGGTATATGAAAAAAATAAGAATTAAAAAAACAGCCAACTGCTAATTTACTGCAGCTGGCTGTTTCTAAGTTTTAATGCAAATTATTTCTTGTTTGCATCTGTATTTTTGCTTGTATTTTTATTAGTATTTGTACATTTAAACAATAGAGTAAATAATTCTGCTCTTGTTATACTTTTTCCAGGTTTAAATGTATTGTCGGTATAGCCTTTTATAAGGTCTGACTCAGTAGCTTTAGCAATATACTTATATGACCATCCGGGAATATCCTTAACATCCTTGAATTTAAGCTCTTTTGTAGATTCACCCAGTTTAAACGCTCTCATGATCATTGTAATTGCTTCCTGTCTGCTGCATTCCTTATTAGGACTGAATGTCTTGTCAGCATTTCCTTGTATGATTCCGCTTTGTTTTGCCAATGCAATATAGCCTAATGCCCATGAAGGTATGGTCTTTGCATCTATAAAATCAACCTTGGCGTTATCCAAAGGCTTGAGGCCCAATGTTTTCATTATGGAAACCGCAAGTTCTGCTCTGGAAATGTTTTTATCGGGTTTGATTGTTCCATCTGTGTAGCCGCTAATAATTCCTTTTGTTATCAGAGCACTAATATAATCTTTAGCCCAGTGCTTTGAAATATCGCTGAAGCCTGCAGCTGGCTTAGGAGAAACTGGTATATTTGTAGCACTTGCCTTTGGTGTAGGAGTAGGTGTTGTTGATGTTTTGGCTGTAGGTGTTGCAGTAGGTGTAACAGTTGGTGTTGCAGTAGCAGTTGGGGTAGGTGTTGCAGTAGGTGTTGATGTTGTATTGTTTGGGTTACTACCGATGTAAGGTCTTGAAGTGGCAGTTGGTGTAGGAGTAGAAGTAGGTGCTGTTGACTCAGAAGTAACAGGTGTAGGAGTAGAAGTAGGTTCTGTTGATTCAGAAGCAACAGGTGTAGGAGTAGAAGTAGGTTCTGTTGATTCAGAAGCAACAGGTGTAGGAGTAGAAGTAGGTGCTGTTGACTCAGAAGTAACAGGTGTAGGAGTAGAAGTAGGTGTTGATACAATTTCACTTTCGAGTATGATATTACCTAAGCCTGATAAACTCTGCCAAGAATTTCCTGAAGCATCACACCATATGCTTACACTATCTCTGGAGCCTGTATCATCTTCATCATTGTCATTATTAATCTGAAGATCAAAACCTAATAATCTGCCTGCCTCTAATTTAATTGCAGTCATTGGTATTGCAGCTTCCACAATATAACCTGTATCGGTTTTTGATGTAGCAGATTTGAAACCTTGTGGCTTAGCGTGGTCAAATGCAACTTCATTATCAAAATTGATTCTAATTTGGTAATCATCTGTTTGATAAGCTGTAGTCTTACTGTTGTTTTGGTCTACGAATATTTCTACAGAATCTTGTTCATAAGTGTTGGGGCTCTTCTTGCTAAGTTTTGTATCACTTACATCTGCCAGAACATAGAGATAGTCTTTATCCCAAAGTGTCTTGAATTTTGCAGTTGATCCGGATGACCCTGATACCCAGACTCCTGTTTCATTATCAGAAACGTTGTACCAAGTGCTGTCAACGCTGCCATCAATAACTGGTGTACCACATTTTACCTGTATGAGCTTTGCAGCACCTTCAAGAGATAAGAAACCATATCCGGAATTATCGGTATCTAATCTGTTTTTGTAATCATTCCAAACGACTACTGAAGATAATGTATTGTCTGTATTAAAGTCTTTTACTCTAAAATCAATTTCCAATTTGTCACCTTTTTTAGGAGCAAAATTGGAAATAGGAATAAAAGCCTGAATCAAATAGCCGTTATCATCTTTTTTGGTAAAGCAATGATATACTTCATTAGTTACTGAATTGTTTGGCGTTATAGTAAAGTGCATATTATCGTCCATAGAAGCTTCGTCTTTATCGATGAATATTTCAAGACTGTCTTTTGTACTTACTGTTTTATCAGTAACCTGTGCAAGAATATAAAGGCTATTATTATCCCACATTGTTTTAACACTAGCAGTGGTACCTTCGGTTCCATATACGACTTGTGTTACATCGACAGGAGTTATTGTACTCCATAATATGTCAGTATTATTTATTGATATAAAAGGAGATCCATTGTAGGTATTAATCTGCTTCTTGTAAACAGGTAAACTGTCAGGATCAGTTAATGCTGTGAATGCAGGTTTTACCTGAAGTCTACTGTTAAATATGAGTGCGGCATCAGTTCTGCCTTCTCTAGGGAAGTCATTTTTCCATGACATACCATCATCGGTTCCCCATAATGTAACTGAGTCAATAATACCTTTTTGAGCTTCTTTTTTGAAGAGATCAAATAAATCCATGAATCTTTTTGCCTGTGATGCTAATATTTCTTCTGTTGCAGCCTTTTTCTCTTCAGTATCTGACTTATAGATGGACATATCAAGTTCGGTAACCTGAACCTTTACACCCAAAGAAGCAATTTTTTCAATTGAACTCTTGATTTGCTCCATTGAAGGTCCATAATTGCTTATATGCATCTGGAATCCTGCAACAAGTCTATCTTTTGAAATACCTGAATCTAATATACGTTTAACGGTATCATAAAAAGCATCCAATTTTTTAGTGCTGGATTCAAGACTGTAATCGTTTATGCAGAATTTAACCTTATCATCACCGATTTTATCAGCTATTTCCTGTGCATATTTGAAAGCTTGAATGATATAATCATCAGCAATTCCATCATTGTCCATATCGCCTATAATTGACTTCCATTTTGAATCACGAAGTCCTTCAGTATCGGAAATTACTTCATTTACTACGTCATATGTATGAATTTTGCCTTTATACCTTGTCATAAAAGTTTCCATATGAGTCTTCATTCTTTCAAGAAGCTTTTCTCTTGTAGCAGGCATGCTTGAATCAGCAGGATCGGTAAAGAGCCAATCTGGAACCTGACTGTGCCATACAAATGCATGTCCTCTCACAAGCATTTTATTTTCCTGTGCGAAGTTAACAATCTTATCCGCATTTTCAAATGTGAATTTACCTTCTTCAGGTTGAATTTCTATGGGTTTCATAACATTTTCAGCAGTTAAACTTGTATAATGTTTCTTTAGATATTCAACATATACCGGATTTTCAGTCATATCAGGCCTAATAGCTGCTCCTATTGGGAAATATTCATCCCAAACACTGCGAAGTGATATTGCATTAGGGTCAAAATCATAAGTAATGGGTTCTGTGGTTCCTTGAGCTTTGAAGCTTACATCATCTAAATAGAAGTCTATACATGTTGCACCATCAGCAGGTTTCGCCTCAGCTGTTTCTGCATAAAGGTGAATACCTTCACTAGGAACAGCGTTTGAAGGGATTGTATAAATGCCTTCAAGTTTTGTCCAAACACCTTTACTAACTGACAGCTGGCTTACCTGGTCCCAATGTGTTTCAGTTCCGTCATTCCATTGAACACTCAATCTAAATGTCATGGTATCTGGTGCATTTTCGCTATTATACATAACCCACGCAGACCCGGTATACTCATTACCTGGTATGGGATCGCCCATTTCATTTCCAACGAGATTTTGGGCAGCTCCATGCCATCCATCTTTTCTGCCTGTGATTTTTAAAACTGAACTTCTATCGCTATATACATCTGAAGTAACTTCTATGGAAGCGTCTCCTCTGTTGTACCACCAATTTATTCCATTTTCAAAATCACCGTTATTTACTATATCTTTTCCTTCTATCTTAGGAGCATCAACCCCTACAGTGACGTACATAGTCTTATCATCAGGGTTTAATGCAACACCTTTTTTATTGAATAATTCACTCAATGTTACAAATTTATAACCTTGACTTAAGAGCTCAGGAATTATAATATCAAGTGCTTCAGGGGTTGGATGTGGCAAAGGCTGAACATCATGTAAAAGGATTATTGATCCATCTTTAACATTATCTATTATAGCTTTTGCTCTTTGCTCGGCAGTAGTTGATCTTTCCCAGTCATTTGCAGTAACACCGCTTACGAAAGGCATATCGATTGCATCGAACATTGTATCGCTTATAGAAAGATTCGGAGGACGGAAAAATAATGGTTTTGTTCCTGAGTACTGCTCTATAGCATAAGTTGTGTCTGTTACTGACTTCTTGACTTCTTCGGAAGTCATGTTCGCCATATCCGCATAGCTCCATGAATGGTTGCCTATTTCGCAGCCTAAATCAAGAACTCTTTGTATAACATCTTTTGTATCTTCACCAATTTTACTTCCAACCATCATAAAAGTTGCAGGAACTTTATATTTTTGGAGCCTGTCCAGCACAAGAGGTGTAAGATTTTTATCAGGCCCATCATCAAATGTTAATGCAACTAATTTTTCAGAAGCTGCTGATTCCGCAACTGAAAAACTTAAATCATCTGCATAGAAGTCTATAAAAGTATCTGTTTCATTTGTTTCAACATAAATTTGTACACCTTTTGAAACATCGGAGTCTGCAGGTAGGGTATAGTCACCTTCAATTAGTGTCCACTTTCCTTTTTCTACATCTAATTGAGCAACAGTATCGTACTTGTCTTCAGTACCATCATTTCTTTTTATTGAGAGCTTAAATGTTACATTGGATTTTGTTTCCGAATTAAACATAACCCATGCAGAGCCGTGATATTTTTTGCCTGCCACTGGATTTTCCCTCTGGTTATCTGTAAGTACTTGAGCAACACCATTCCATGGGTTTGTTCTTCCGTTAGTCTTAATACTTGAATTTCCACTGTGCTTGACATCTGATACCGTTGTCAAACTTGAACCGCCATTAGCGTGCCACCAGTTTGTGCTGTTTTCCATATCACCATTTTCTACAAGATTAATGTCTTGCGTGTCAACTGCCAATGCTGACATGTTAAATGTGAACAGCATGCTTAAAAGCATAATGATTGAAATGGTAAAACTTATACACTTGTTGATCCTTCTTTTGGACATCATTAAAACTCCCCCTTATTACTAATTTTTTTTGAATTTTTTAGTGCATCTTGCTTTGAATAATAATTAACTATGCTCCTTTCCATAAAGTGTACAACATTTATTGTACATTAATAATTACCAAGTGGAAATATTAAATTTGTTAAAATTTTTTAAAAGTTCCATAACGAAAAAATGTAGTATCGAAATGTTAAAATACGATACTACATTTTACATTATTATCTATAGTCTTGTATTGCAGATCAATCCATCGTAGGCTTTCACCTATTCATTACTTTAACAGTACTAAATCTAAGCCCTTTAATGAGCATCCTAGAACATAATAAATATACAATAATGATAGGTGTTGTAAATACTGCAATGGCAGCATATATTGCCCCATAATCATTGCCATATAACCCCTTGCTTAAAGCAGTCACTATCGGAACTGTATACAGATTAATATCTTCCAATATCGTAATAGGTATAAGATAGCTATTCCAGACTGAGATAAAGGTAAACATGGATATTGTAGCAATGCCTGGAATTATATTGGGGAGAACAATACTATGATATATTCGATATTCAGAGCAGCCGTCTATTCTTGCAGCAGCCATCATAGAATCGGATATTTTATATTGAATATAATACCTCATAAAAAAACAAAAAGGGGATTGGCTATAGAAGGAATAATTAAAGGTAATAAGGTATTGGTGATGTTAAAAAAAGTACAAACTTTATAGAAACCTATAAAGCAAATTTGCTGCGGTACTATCAGTGATATGAAAAGTAGTGAAAATAAATAATTCTTTCCTATAAATTTGTATTTTGCAAATCCATAAGCTGTTAAGCTGCCGAAAAATGCTGATAGTAAAGTCGCTGGAATAGTCACAACTATACTGTTTTTAAAAGCCGAAAAAACAGGCACAATATGTATTAATCTATCAAAGTTATTTAAAAATTCATTGCCGGGAAATATTGCCTGTAAAGTAGCTGTGTTAAAACTGCTTTGAGTAGCACAGACAATCATAAAATAAAATGGCAAGATACAAATCAGGGAAATGGATATTAATATAATATATAAAAATATTTTAAGCATAATATTCATAATTGATATATCCCGTTCTTTTACTGTAATTTTAGAGACTTTCTAATTCCTTACAACAGTGATCAAAGTTGACAAAACTCCATACGATTATATTTTTTAATAGATATACTTCAGAACTGTTTTTTCTTTAATGTATATTAGAATTTAATATTAATGTTATCATTTTATATGTTTTATGTCAATTTATAGAATAATTATTATTGTTATATAAAGCAAAAAAACAGCCGGCTTCTATACATCCGATTAATAACGGATTTCATAATGAAGCCAGCTGTTTTTATAGAGAGTTTAGCTTAGCCGTTATTTCTTAATTGATTTAAACAATATTGCAAACAGTTCTGCTCTGGTTATACTATTACCCGGCTTGAATGTATTGTCAGGATAACCTTTAATAAGCTCAGATTCAATGGCTTTTGAAATAGATTTATAAGACCACTGCTGTATGTCGGTCACATCATTAAAACTGAGCTGTTTGCTTGACTCACCTAGATTAAATGCTCTCACTATCATTGTAATTGCTTCCTGTCTGCTGCAATTTTTGTCAGGCCCAAAGGTCTTGTCGTCATTTCCCTTAACAATACCTTTTTCTTTAGCTAAAGCTATATAGGCTAATGCCCATGAAGGAATTTTTTTCGCATCGGCAAAATCAACTTTGGATACCTCAGGTGGTTTAAGCCCTAATGCTTTTATTATTGCTATTGTAAGCTCTGTTCTGGTAATTTTATTATCAGGCTTTATTGTGCCATCCAAATAACCGCTGACAATACCTTTTGATACCAGTTCGCTGATAAAGTCCTTTGCCCAGTGTGTCGAAATATCGGTAAATCCTGCAACAGGCTTATTGGAATTAGATTTTCCCTTATTGAGGATTAAATTACCAATACCTGATATGTTTTGCCATGTGTTACCTGAACCATCACACCAGATGCTTACACTATCCCTTAATCCGTCGCCGTCTTCATCGTTATTAACTTGCAGGTCAAAGCCTAATACACTGCCTGATTCTGCTTTAATCGCAGTTAATGGTATTGCGGTTTCCACAATGTACCCTGTATCTGTTTTAGCTGTAGCAGATTTTAAACTGTCTGATTTTCCATGATCAAATGAAACTTCATTATCAAAGTTGATTCTTATTTGGTAATCGTCTGCCTCATAAGATGTAGTTTTGCCGTTGTTCTGATCTATGAATATCTCTACAGAATCCTGCTGGTAAGTATCTGTACTTTTCTTACTCAGCTTACTGTCGGTTACGACTGCCAGAACATAGAGATTTTTTTCATCCCACAAAGTCCTAAACTTTGCAGTAGATCCTGATGAACCAGCTACCCATACATTGGTATTGGTTTCATCAACACTATTCCAAACACTGTCAATAACGCCATCCACAACAGGGGTGCCGTGTGTTACCTCAATAAGCTTTGATTCTTTACCAAGTACTAGATAACCATAACCTGAAGTATCGGCATCTATCTTGTTTTTGTAATCATTCCATACAATTTTTGAGGATAACAAACCTTTTTGATCATAGTTGTTAATTCTTAAATCAAAACCTAATTTATCACCCTGTTTCATGGAAAGAGCAGAAATGGGAACAGCTATCTGTACAGTATATCCATTCTGATCTTTTTTAGAAAAGCTTAATACATCACCAGTTAAGTTTTTGTCGAAAGGTATGGTATATTGTTTGTTATCATTTGTTGCGGTGGGATCTTTGTCAAGGAATATTTCAAGGCTGTCCTTTGAACTTTTTGTCTTATCCGCAATTTGAGCCAAGATATAAAGCTTGTCACTATCCCACATTGTCTTGATATTTGCTGACGTACCTTCTTTTCCATCTACTAACTGGTTAACATCAACAGGCTTAACTGTACTCCATAATATGTCCACATTATTACCTAGAACAGGAGATGCTTTATATGTATTAATCTGCTGCTTGTAAACAGGCAAACTGTTAGGATCAGTCAATGCCATATATGCAGGTTTTGCTTGAAGCCTTTTGTTAAATAGAAGTGCAGCATCCGGCCTGCCTTTAACAGGATAATCATTTAACCAAGACATACCGTCATCTGTACCCCATAGTGTAACAGTATCAACAATACCTTTTTTAGACTCTTCTTTTAAAAGGTCGAATAAATCTTTATATCTTTTTGCCTGTGTCAATAGTATTTCCTCTGTAGTAGTTTTTGTTTGTTCATCGCTTGATTTGTAAATGGAAATATCAAGCTCGGTAACCTGAACTTTTACACCTAAGGAAGCAATTTTCTCGATTGAACTTTTAATTTGGTCAATTGAAGGTGCAAAATTACTTATATGCATCTGGAATCCAACTACAATCCTATCTTTGGATATGCCTTCTTTTTCAGCTACTTTTAATATACGTTTTGCCAGATCATACATAGCATCTAATTTTTTTGAACTTGATTCAAGGCTGTAATCATTTATACAGAACTTAACATTTCTATCTCCGATTTTGTTAGCCGTTTCAAAAGCGTACTTAAATGCAGATAGTATATAGTCATCATCAACTTTATCCTTATCAACGTCACCGACTATTGTCTTGTATTTTGAATTTTCGCTGTCTCCACGCAGTCCGCTGTTATCTGAAAGTACTTCATTTACAACATCATATGTATGTACTTTACCTTTATAATGTGTCATAACAGTTGAAATGTGAGTTTTTATTCTTTCGAGAAGCTTTTCACTTGAAGCAGGTTTTGAAGAGTCGGCAGGATTTGTAAAGAACCATGCTGGAACCTGATTATGCCAGAGAAGTGCATGTCCTCTTACAAGCATTTTGTTATCCTGTGCGTAATTCACAATCTTATCGGCTTCAATAAAGGCAAACTTGCCTTCTTCCGGCTGTAAACCCTCTTGTTTCATAACATTTTCAGCAGTCAAGCTTGCATAATGCTTTTTAAGATATTCACTGTATACAGGATCCTCAGTCATTGCAGGTGTTATTGCTGCTCCTACGGCGAAATATGGGTCCCATACACTGCGGAGTGCTTTTAAATTGGGGTTATAGTCTAAAGTAACCGGTTCATCGCTTCCTTGTGATTTGAAGCTTACATCATCTATATAGAAATCAATGCATGAGTCTGACTCTGATTCTGCAGTTTCCACGTATAATGTTACACCCTTATCAAAAACAGCATCCGAACTAATGGTATATGAACCTTCAAGCTTTGTCCACTTTCCTTTTTCAACAGCTAATTGTTTAACTGTGTCGTATTTGTCACTATTTTCAGCAGCACCGTTATTCCATTGTACACTCAATCTGAATGTCACGGTATCAGGTGCATTGGTGCCATTATACATAACCCATGCTGAACCCATGTATGATTTGCCTTTTACCGGATCACCCTTACCATTGCCTACAAGGTTCTGGGAAGTACCGTTCCATCCGATTTTTCTGCCGGTAACTTTTAACCCAAAGCTACCGCCATTTTTTACATCTGTGGATTCTATAGCTACTGTGCTTCCTCTTGGACTCCAACCATTCTTGCCGTCCTCGAAATTACCGTTAACTACAAGATCTTTACCTTCTACTTTTTGTGCATCAACACCAACTGTAACGTACATTGTCTTATCATTTGGGTCTAGTGTAACACCTTTGGCACTAAATAGTTTGCTTAATGTTACAAATTTGTATCCCCGTTCAAGGAGTGTTGGGATTATAATATCAAGTGCTTCAGGTGTAGGGTGGGGGAGAGGCTGAACATCATGTAGAAGTATTATTGATCCGTCTTGTACATTGTTTATTATAGCATTTGCCCTTTGCTCGGCTGTTGTTTTCTGATCCCAGTCATTTGCAGTTACACCGCTTGCAAAAGGCATGTCGATTACATCGAACATTGTATCGCTTGTTGAAAGATTCGGGGGACGGAAGAACAATGGTGTTGTACCTGAATACTTTTGTATTGCGTAAGTAGTATCTGTTACTGACTTTTTCACTTCGTCAGCAGACATATTTTTCATGTCGGCATAACTCCATGAATGGTTTCCGATTTCACAACCCAAATCAATGACTCTTTTTACTGTAGGAGCAGTTGTATCGGTAAGCTTGCTTCCAACCATCATGAAAGTTGCAGGAACCTTATATTTTTCCAGTTTGTCAAGAACTAATGCAGTCAGTGTATTATCCGGACCATCGTCAAAAGTAAGGGCAACTAATTTATCGGTAGTTGATGAGGATGCATCACTAAAGCTTATATCATCGGCATAAAAATCAACCAATGGAGCAGTTTCCGATTTTACTGATTCAATATATAGTTGTACTCCTTTTGAAACATCGGTGTCTTTTGGAAGGCTGTAGTCACCTTCAAGCAATGTCCACTTTCCTTTTTCCACATCTGCCTGGGCTATATTGTCATATTTATCTTCAGTACCGTCATTTCTCTTAATTGAGAGTTTAAATGTTACTTTTGCAGCATCGTCAGCCTTAAACATAACCCAGGCTGATCCATGGTATTTGTTGCCTGCTACAGGAGCGGTTTTATTATCTGTAAGTACCTGTGCTACGCCGTTCCACGGGTTTGTTCGTCCTGCGGCTTTAATACTGGAATTGCCGCTGTGTCTTTCATCTGAAGCGGATACAAGTGGTGAACCGCCGTTGCTGTGCCATTTGGTTATGCCGTTTTCCATATCACCGTTTTCAACAAGGTTAGCCGCGTTCGTCTGAGCTGCAAATGAAGTAAAGTTCATTGTTGAAAAAAGGCTTAACAACATAATCAATGAAAGAGTTAAGCTTATACTCTTCCTGATCCCCTTTTTGGATACCATTAATATTCCTCCTTGATATTTAGATTTTTTCTCATCTTATTTATCGATTTATACAAAAAGTTCTTTAGTAAGATTCCTAGCATTTGGTAAGGTATTTTATGGTGATTTTTCAATCATGCCTTTAGTTATTTCTAATCACATAGCAGGTCTATAGGCCTATTACCAAAACTATCCCGCAGGACTATTTATTTTCAATTATCCATAATATATAATTAAAAACATGAAAGTTATGTAAACCACTTCTCGAATAATTCCTGATTATAAAAAAACTTAAAGGAGAAAAATGATATGATGAACAAAAGAATTTGGTTATTTGTTTTAGTTGTAGTTGCCATTCTCTCTGCTAATCTGGTACATCTATATGCGGCTTCTAATACTACTCCTTCTGCACCAACTCTCTCATTTACACCGATGACTCCTACCAATGGAAATGTAACAGTAACCATTTATTACCCAAAGACCGCATCTATAAAGCAGTATAAATTAGGAACCGATGGGGTCTGGACTACATATTATGCTCCTGTAGTCGTAACTTCAAATGTTTATGTGTATGCCAGATACCAGACTAGTGCAGGATATTGGTCAGCCTTAGGCGGGTACCCCATTAAGAATATTGATAAAACCCCTCCTTTAGCTCCTACTTTTTCTTTATCCTCTACAGTGGAGACAAATCAAGATGTGACGGTTACTATAAATTTCAGTTCAGATTCAACAAATAAACAATATAAATTAGATAGTGATTCAACATGGATAAATTACACAAATACTATTGTGTTATCATCAAATACAACAATCTATGCAAAAGCATCGGATAGCGTAGGGAACTGGACTTCCATAGTGAGCTATACCGTTTCAAATATAGATAATACTAAGCCAAGTATGCCAATACTTACTGCCGATATTGTAAGTCCAACCAATGGAGATGTTAATATAACTGTTGCTTATCCCGATGATGCCAAAATTAAGCAGTACAGGATAGGTAATGACAGCAATTGGATTGATTATAACGGATCAATTTTGATAACTTCAAACACCGTAGTCTATGCAAAAGCATCCGATAGTGCCGGCAATTGGTCGGATGAAGCAGTCTATATAGTAAATAATATCGATAAAGTTGCCCCAGATGCTCCTGTTATAATTTCTTCAACAACAAGATTGACTGATGAACCGGTAATTATTTCGATAGATTTTAGCCAGGATTCAGTATTAAGACAATATAAAATAGGTGCTATTGGTAATTGGTTGGATTATACTGATCCGCTTAATATAAATACAAATACTACAGTATATTCCAGGGCATCAGATATTGCTGGTAATTGGAGTATTGAAGCAGCTTTTGGTATTACAAATATCAGAAGAACAGTTATGGCATACACTGTCAAAAACTATTCTACAGATGTGTCATCATATAACTCCATTAAGGCAAATACTACCACAATAAATGAAATTGCTACAGCAACATATAGCGTAGATGGTTTAGGAAATCTGACAGGTACGGCACCTATGGACCAGATTAGTTATGCAAACAGCAATGGCATTCGAACAAAACTAATGGTAAGTAACAGCTTTGATGCAGCATTAGCAAAACAGCTCTTGGAAAGTCCGGCAAATAGAGAAAACCTGAAAAACAATATAATAAGTTTATTAAAGGCTAATAATTATACTGGAGTAGATATAGATATTGAAAATATTCCGGCTAGTTGTAGAAATTACTTTACCACATTTATGAGTGAAATTTATAGTGTATTAAAGCCGCTGGGCTACGGTGTATCGGTGGCTGTCCAAGCGAAGACATATGATTCTCCTAATGCAACTTGGAACTATGCTTTTGATTATAAATCACTGGCTCAATACTCGGATTTCCTAATGATTATGGCATATGATGAGCATTACGCAGGAGGCATTCCAGGTGCTGTTGCATCCATAAACTGGGTTACAAGCGTTATTGATTATGCTCTTACAGTAGTACCGAAGGAAAAAATTGTTCTTGGTATGGCAGCATACGGGTACGATTGGGGAGGAACAACCACAAAAGCTTATTCGATAAACGGATGCTACAATGTTGCAAGTCAATATGGTGCCATAGTAAAATTTGATGATGTTACAAAATCCAAATACTTTACATATATGGTTAATGGAGTATCGCATACAGTGTGGTTCGAAGATGGGGAAACAATAGCATACAAACTGGATCTGGCAAATTCCAAGGATCTTAAAGGTGTTGGTATTTGGAGATTAGGGCTTGAGAACTCAAATTATTGGTCTACAATCAAAGAAAAGTTTAATAAGTAAGTGATTGTTATAATATTTTAAACAAACAGTATATCTGTTTTATTAAAAATAAGGGAGAACCGCACAACTACTCAAGTGGCGGTCTCCCTTATTTTTTGTCCTAGAAATTATGGCGTATTAGCACCAATTACAAAGATAACGACATTAATTTACTGGATGCTTGGATAATCAGTTATGTTATTATTGAAATTTTTAGCCATTATAATAACATCTGCTATACTGATAGAATTATCCTTATCAAAATCCAAATAGGATATGAAGCCTGTATCTGTTGCTGTTAGACCAAAGGCTTTTGCTATTTGCATGGCATCAATCATGTTTATAGCATTATCCTGAACATTATTTACAGGGATATCACCAGCCCAAATCGCAATTGGTGCTGACTTTGAGCCGATAATCTTGCTTCCGTTAACTTTAACGGAGAATATCTTTCTTGTGAGATAGCCCTTCTTGCTGATTAACAGGTTATATGATTTGCCGCTTTGGATGTTTTGGATTTCAAAGTAACCATTTTCGTCAGTTAATGCACTTAATCCAGTACCTTCAAGCTCAACCTTAAAGCCGGGTAATATGCTTGCTGCCTGGCTGCTTGTATAATTGAACCCTGGATTTATATATCCTGCTACCTTTGTTTCGGAAGCAATTCCTCCTAAGATTATATTACCGAAGTTGGATACATCCTTATAAGAGAATCCAGTAGGATCACACCAGATACTTACACTATCACGAGATCCATCACCATCTTCGTCATTGTTTACCTGAAGGTCAAATCCTAAAACGTTGCCTTCTTTTGCTGTAGTTGCAGTCAATGGAATTTCCGCTTCTACAATATAGCCTGTTTCCGTCTTTGATGTAGCAGACTTAAATCCTGCCAGCTCACCAGGATTATATGAAACCTCATTGTCAAAATTGATTCTGATTTGATAGTCATCTGATTCATAGTATGAATTTTTAGCGTTATCCTGATCGATGAATATTTCAACAGAATCCTGCTGGTAAGCATCAGAGCTTGCTTTTGAAAGTAAGCTGTCGGTTACTTCAGCCAATACATACAGCTTGCCGTTTTCCCAGAGGGTCTTGAATGTTGCTGTAGATCCGGAAGTACCGTTAACCCAGGTATCGGTTTCATTTGCCTGAACATCCTTCCAGATGCTGTCAATGCTTCCGTCAATAACAGGAGTGCCCTTATTTACATTAATAAGTTTTACTTCCTTATCAAACAATAAATAACCCAACCCAGTAGGATAATTGTCTAATTTACTCTTGTTATCATTCCAAACAACTACTGATGATAATTTTCCATTTGTAGCATAGTCACTTACCCTGAAGTCAATTCCAATCTTATCACCTTGTTTTATTGTAGTTCCGGTAAGAGAAACTACAGTCTCAAGCAAGTATCCGTCAGCATTTCGTTTAATACCATTTAGCATTAAGGTATAATGCTTATTGTCTTCCGGGGTATCGAGGTTTGTGTCCACGAACATTTCAAGGCAATCCTTCGCATTTGGTGTACTATCATTTATCTGAGCTAATATATAAAGGTCATTTCCGTCCCACATTGTCTTAATTTTTGTTGTCGCACCTTCTGTACCGGAAATATACTGGTTTACATCAACCCATTTTATTGCATCCCATAAGTTGTCAATATCATTATCTATGACAGGAGCACCTTTGTATGAGATCATTTGCTGCTTGTAAACCGGAAGTTTGTCAGGGTCTGTCAATGCTGTATAAGCAGGTTTTGCCTGAAGTCTCCTGTTAAACAGCAATGCAGGGTCAGGTCTGCCTTTTACAGGGAAATCATTTAACCACGATTCTCCGTCATCAACTCCCCATATTGTAACAGTGTCTAAATTACCCTTTAATGCCTCATCTTTAAAGATTTCAAAAACATCCTTATATCTCTTTGCCTGAAGCATAAATATGTCTTCTGTTGCAGTTTTCTTAGGCTCTGAGGAAGATTTGTAAATGGACATATCAAGCTCTGTGACCTGAACCTTTACACCAAGTGATGCTATTTTTTCTATAGATAATCTGATTTGATCAACAGAAGGGCTGTAGATACTGATATGCATCTGGAAACCTACAACAATCCTGCCTTTGGACATTCCGCATTCATCAGCAACTTTCAATATACGCTTTGTAATGTTGTACATTTCATCCAATTTTTTAGTGCTGGACTCAAGATTGTAATCGTTAATACAGAATTTTACATTGTCATCGCCGATTTTCCTTGCTGTTTCAAAAGCATATTTAAACGCTGCCAGGATATAATCATCATCTACTCCGTCTTTATCCACATCTCCGACAATGGATTTCCATTTTGAATTTTCATCATCTCCACGTAGTCCGCTTATATCGGAAAGTACTTCATTTACTACGTCATACGTATGTATTTTTCCTTTATAATGTGTCATAACTGCTTCAATGTGTGTTTTCAGTCTTCCTAAAAGCATTTCGCTTGTTGCAGGTTTTGTTGAATCCTGAGGATCAGTAAAGAACCACGCAGGAATCTGATTGTGCCACAGAAGTGTATGACCTCTTAAAAGCTTGTTGTTTGCCTCAGCAAAAGCGGCAATTTTGTCTGTGTCAGTAAATGTAAATTTACCTTCTGTAGGCTGTATTGCATCAGGCTTCATGCAGTTGCCGGGAGTCAAACTGGAGTAATGCTTATTAATGTATGCATTGTAAATTGGTGATTCAAGCATATCTGGTGATATAGCGGCTCCAAGTGGGAAGTACTGATCCCAAACGCTATGTAAAGACGTAATACTCGGATCAAAATCAAGTGAATCACCGCCTGTTACTTTTACATCATCAAGGTAAAAATCAACAAGGGTGCTGCCGGGTGCTTCAAAATATAACCCAATATTAGTCAAAGTAGGATCATAAGTAACGGTATATTCACCTTCAATTAATGCCCATTTTCCTTTTGTTGCAGTAACTGAGCCAAGATTTATATAATCGGTGCCTGATCCGCTGTCCTTCTGAATACTCATTTGAATACTCTGAGTATCAGGTCCGTCCTTATACATTACATAAGCAGAGAATTGATAGGACTTATCAAAGTTAACTACTCCCATTAAGGTATGCTGCGGGCCGTTCCAGCTTTGTGTCCTGCCTGTTGCAGCAATGCTATAGCTTCCGTTATGATATTCTGCATCGGTTACAGCTACAGCTTCTTCACCCCTATTTGTCCAACCGCTCAAATCACCGGTTTCAAAATCAGTGTACATGCTGTCACTACCGTTTAGTGATACAGTAGATCCAGGCTCCTTAAAACTTATATCATCTAAATAGAAATCAACAAATGACTCTGATTCAGTAGTTTCTATATAAAGATGTACACCTTTTTCCAAAACTGCCTCTGAAGGAATGGTATAAGTGCCTTCAAGTTTTGTCCATTGACCTTTTGTTACTTCCACCTGACTTACCTGGTCGTAGTGGTCATCTGTACCATCATTCCATTGAACACTTAACTTGAATGTCACTGTTTCAGGCACAGTTTCACCATCAAACATAACCCATGCTGCTCCACTATATGGTTTCTCTGCAACAGGGTCACCTTTCTCATTTCCCACAAGGTTCTGAGCAGGACCTTGCCATGATGATGTTCTGCCTGTAACCATGAGGCTTGAATTTCCGCCATGCTTTACATCTGAAGAGGCAGCAATAGAAGCACTTCCTCTGTTGTACCACCAGTTAGTTCCGTTTTCAATGTCTCCGTTATTTACTATGTCTTTACCGGAACCTGTAGGAGTACTGCCTGTTACTTGAGAATACATTACTTTTTTTGTTGAATCCAGCTCAACACCTTTTCTCTTAAATAATTCGCTCAATGTTACAAACTCATAACCCTTACTTATGAGTGTAGGAATGATTTTATCCAGAGCTTCTGCTGTTGGATGGGGTAGGGGCTGAACGTCATGAAGAAGTACTATTGAGCCGTCTTTTACACCATTTATAATTGCATCTGCTCTTTGATCGGCAGTAGTGGATTGATCCCAATCATTTGCAGTCACACCGCTTACAAAAGTAAGATCTATTGCATCATACATAGTATCGCTTAATGCAAGATTTGGGGGACGGAAAAATAAAGGTTTTGTTCCTGAATATTTTTCTATAGCTGCTGAAGTATCATTTACAGATTTTTGTATTTGCTCTGCTGTCATTTTATCCATGCCGGAATAGGTCCAGGAATGGTTTCCGATTTCACAGCCCAAGTCAATAACTCTCTTAACTGTAGGAGCAGTTGTATCGTTTATTTTGCTTCCAACCATCATGAATGTAGCCGGAACATTATATTTTTCAAGCTTGTCCAATACCAAGGATGTAAGTGTGTTATCCGGTCCATCATCAAATGTAAGTGCAACTAACTTATCAGGATTTCCGGAAGGTGTAGGAACAGGTGAAGTCGCAGTAGCTGATGGTGATGCTGTAGATGCAGGTTCTTCAGTGGTTAAGCTTATATCATCAGCATAGAAATCAACAAAAGATTCTGATTCTGTAGTTTCAAGATAGATATGTACTCCTTCTGATACAACAGTATCTGCAGGAAGAGTATAATCACCTTCAAGCAATGTCCACTGTCCCTTTGTAACAGCTGCTGAATTAATATTGTCATACTTATCTTCAGTACCGTTATTTCTTTTAATGCTCAGCTTGAATGTTACGCTGTCAGGTGCAGTTTCACCGTCAAACATAATCCATGCTGTACCATGATATTTGATACCTGCTACAGGGTCGCCTTTTTGGTTTCCTGTTAGATTTTGTGCGGCACCTTCCCATGGATTTTCTCTGCCTGTAGCCTTTATGCTGTAACTACCGCTGTGTTTAACATCCGATACTGATACGACAGGTTCACCGCCGTTGCTATGCCACCAGTATGTACTGTTTTCCATATCACCGTTGTTAACGATGTCTTGAGTACCAGCTGCAAATGAGGTTAAGTTCACTGTTGATATCATGCCTAACAGCATAATAATTGATACAGCGAAGCTTATACATTTGTTGAGCTTCTTTGATATCATTGTAAGTCCCCCTTACTACTAAAAAAAATAATTGATATATATACATAGATATACAAACATATTTTATATTATTAATCGTAATGTGAAAATAAGAATCTTGTGTTTTTTATAAAATTGCTCGTGATAATGAATGAACTTATAATTGGCATAAGGGAGTATCGCAAAGTTGTAAAAATAATATGCGATCTCCCTTATATTAATATTGCTGCGGACAAATAATAATTAAACTAATTACTGATTAGAAAAGAGATACCTAACTACCTATGTTTGCAATCAGAAATCCCAAAAGCTATATTTATATATTTATTCTAATATATATTCTGGTGGAGTAAAATCAGATTCTTCAATTTTTCCATCACCATTTGTATCACCGGATAGAATTCTGAACTGAGGAGTATACTCCATATCTTCAATACCATAACGATTAGCAAAGTCTAATGTGTCTTGCATTTGGTAAGGCACTCCATCAAGACTAAAGTCACCTAAAACAAAGCTGGGGTAATCCGCTTGTGTTTTGTTGAAGTTTCCAGCCAGAATAATAACATCTGCCATATTTATTGTATTATCCTTATTAAAATCTGCTGAGGATATAAAACCCGAAGTGGTGGATGTCTTACCGAAGGATTTTGCTACTTCTATAACATCGGACATGTTGATAGAATTATTCTGAACATTATTTACAGGAATATCACCTGCCCACATGTCAATAGGTGCAGCTTTTGAGAAAATTTTTCTATCACCGTTAACTATAATTGGAGAAATATTCCTTGTAAGATAGCCGGCCTTGCTTATTACAAGGGTATATTCCTTGTTGCCTGGCACATTTTTGATTTCAAAATAGCCGTTTTCATCTGACTCTGCACTTAATGAAGTACCTTCAAACTCAACCTTGAATCCGGCTTGTACAGCCGCTGCCTGATTTGCAGTATAACTAAAACTCGGTTTTAAATATCCATAAACCTTATAGCCTGTTTGAGAGCTTGGTGAAGTAGGGGTAGGAGTAGGTTTTGAAGACGGAGGAGTTGATGAAGAGTTTCCTCCTGGCTCAATTCCATAAACCAATACTCCGTTATCATATACAGGCATATTAGTTACCTTCACAGCTGCATTGGAATCTGTTGATACTCCTTTAAATGAGAAGTCATTTTTGCTATCCCAGTAAGTTGTTGCCTCAGGAGCTGATATTCTGAACTGTATTTCATGCTTATGCTGTGACTGGCCGCCTGGATATATTTTAGTTCCTGTAAAGTCGAGGGTGACATAATAAATATTTTTGGATTCATCCCAAGGTGTAAGACCTTTAGCGGAGCCCCCCTGACTGTAGTTTGATGATACTTTTATGTCTGATGGCTTTGCACCGGCAGCAATAACCTCGGACAAATCAACAAAATATCTGAAGGAAAGCTTATCGCCCATCCTTGCAGGCCATGCAGATTTATTCAGAAGGAATGCCCTAATTTCAATATGATTTGCACTCTGGTTGTTGATAGCAGCTTCCACGCTGAACTCATCTTCAGTAACAGGTTCAATTGCTTTTAAATCTGGTATGGGTGTACCGCCATAGTCTTCATACATCTTTGCACAAGCACCGACAAAGCCTGCATTGTAGTCGCATGCTACTTCGTTTGACTCATAATCGTCAACCTTGTCATAGTATGAATTGTCTGCTGCACTCTTCGGTCCGCCAACAAGAGCTCCAATCAGTGTATGCCTGTGGTTTTCAGGCACTTTCATGGAATCGTACCATGAGCCGTGGGCAGTTCTGTGGTGATAATGCTGTGGAGGATTTACCCCAAAGCCTGTAAGAAAACTCTTGCCTGTGCTTCCAAGGCAGTAATCTATTTGCTGCTTTGAAAAATCATTATAGACTTTTGCTTTATCTGAGCTGCATCCGCTCCAGTCAGCATAGACACTTGCCAAAAATGCCGTAGTGGATGCATGCCTTAATGAGCCCCATGTGGTTAGCCACGCAAGTCCTTTAGCGGTGTAGGCTATACGTGAAGAACCTACGCCAACGGACCACCAATCCAGGTGTCTTTCAATTGCTTCCTTGTATACCGTTTTTTCTGTTAACTTGGCAAGGAGCAGGAAACAGCCCATAAGCTTATCGTCCCAGCACATTCCCCATCTGAATTTTAGATCGGTGGACTGGTTTTCTCTCTGCCAGCTAGGTTCATAGGATTCAGCTTTAGTAAGGTATGTTTTATCCTGGGTTGCCATATATAGCCATGTGGAAGCCCAGGTCAATTCATCTATAAATCCGCTGTGTGAAGTATAGAAGTTGGTTGCCGCTGTATAACCTTTATCGCTTTTTGTAGTATCGGCAAAAGTAAAGAGCTCTTTTGCGTGTTTTAAACAAATAGCAGAATATGTAGGATCAGTTTCTTTGAATATAATTGATGCTGCAGCTAAAGCTGCTGCAGTTTCACCAACAACTGTAGAACCGGGATTTGCAGTAGTGAGTTTATGTGATGGTCTTGCCATCTGCATTACTTCACAGGGACCCCACCATTTATGGTCATCGTTACCGTCTCCAACCTGGTAATAGAATTCGTTTGGAGCAGTATGGCACTTGATCAGAAAGTCTGTAGCCCACTTTATGTTGTCTAAAATATAGGGAAGTTGTCCGCTTTTTTTGTAGGCATCCTTTGCCTCATATACACTCCATGAGAGCATTGAAACGGTATAAGCCATTGGGAGATTGAACTTTACATGATCACCTGCATCATACCAACCACCGGTCAGATCAACACCTACATCAGCACCGTCTGTGAGACCTGAATCTCCGCGCCAGTTCATTCTCTTGTTTTCAGGAAGTTTTCCGGAGCGTTGGAACTCATAAAACATAATTGACTTCTGTAATGCTTCGCCATAGTTATAGCTTGGTGCAGCATTGGAAGTAGCAGTAGTTTGAGGAATAACTACTACAGACGTCAGCAAAGTAGCTGACAATAACACTGATACTTTTTTAAAAAAACCTTTTTTACTAAACATTTTAACCTCCTATTAAATAAAAATTCTTTTTATAATTAAATAAATATCTTTCAGACCCCCCTCTAAAAATTTTAATTAAATTAAAAGTTAAACGCTTTTAATTGATCTATTTCAATTAAATTATACCATTATGGAGCGTTGGGGGCAATTCTTTACATTGGAGGTTTATAAACATTTTTTATTCGGATAAAATGAATTTTGCTAACTTATACTGCTAAGGACTTTACATTTTTTTTGTTCTGTATTATCATATTTATATGAAAATCGTTAGCAATTTTACATAAAGTTGAACAAATAACGAACTACTTTGAACATTGTAAATTAAATTATGGCTCTATTGAATTTTTTGAAGTTTTAGTCTATATTTAAAGTGCCTGCATCAGGCATTAATTATCTTAAAACCAGCCTTATCCGGGGTTATTGGTTATACATAACTTCAAAAGCTTTTTATACTGCCTTTACGTGAGTATTGTTGAAGCTATGGCACTATCCCAAGTGTCAGACCGGAATAATTAATCCAATAAATTGTTGAAGTACAAAAAGAAAGTAAAGCATTTTTATTTATTAAAAAACCATTAAAGCGTTGATTACTATAATTAATTGTTTTAATGTTCTTTGGATATTGTAAAATTCGAATATTACGATAGAAAGATTGGAGTTTATCTAATAACACTTTGTTATTAAATTCATTGTTAAACTTTGGGGGGATATATGAGGAATACAAATTATTTTTTTCCTGAATATAAAAGGAAAAACATTAATCGTTATTGCGAAATAAAATCTGTTGCATCTTTCATACCTGAGAATATATTAAGCAATGATGAAATTATAAGTAGATATGACCTGCCTTTCAAAAGCTCTGCAATTATAAAGTCCATAGGAGTTGAAACCAGGCATGTTGCTTATGATCATGAGTCTGACAGTGATATTTTAAAAGCAGCAGCAGATAAGTGCCTTAAACAGTATGGATTAAAGCCTGATGACTTATCAAGGCTTATAGTAAATAAGTTTTATGGGGATAACCTGCTGCCAATGACAGCAAGCATATTACAGCGAAAGATTCAAAGTACTACTGCAGTACATGCTTTTGACATTGATGGGGGAACATCTTCTTTTTTGCACTCTGTTGATGCTGCTTCAAGATATATAAGCACTGGGGACGATTATGTATTAATAGCAGCAGGTGGAATTTGTAACAAGCTTGTAAGTAAGACAGATCCAAGAATAGCTTTTTTATTTGGAGATGGTGCGGCATCAATACTATTTGGACATTCAAAGGAACAGCATATCATGGCAAGTTATTTTTATTCTAATTACGAGTATTACGAGCATGCAACAGCAATAACACCCCTTACAATTGTGGATATGGGACAAAACTTAAGTTTGAAGGAACAGATGCCACTTGTATTTGATACATATAGAATGGAAAACTGGAAAGATGCAGAGGAGTTTTACAGGCAGGCAGCGGTAGCCATTTCATTAAATCTTTCTTTGGAAAGCGGTCTTTCTATAAAGGATATGGATTTGGTTCTGGTTACAGAAAACAATCACAAGATTTGGGAGCTTACCCTGGAAACATTGGGGGTGGCCAAGGAAAAAAGCATAACACTTTTAAAGGATCATGGGAATACCATGTCTGCAATGCTGCCGATGCTTTTGGATTACGGCTATAGAAATGGCAGGATTGAAAAAGGTATGAATATTATGTTGATATCGCATGGAGAAGGTCTAAGCGGTGGAGGCTTAATATATAAAGTTTAATATTTAAAATTTATGGAGGATGAAAATGAACATGAAAGAAAATGAGGTTTATGACAAGGTAAAAGAAATAGTGGTAGATTATCTAAGGGTAAGTGAAAATGAGGTTAATCCTGAAACAAATCTAGTAGAAGAGCTGTGTGCAGATTCTATTGCACTTGTTGAACTGGGATTCAGATTTTCGGAGACTTTTTCCATTCCCATGGTTGAAGGAAATTCAGAACTGTTTATTATGAAGAACCTTGTTAATTATATTCTATGTAAAATGCAGGAAGTTTAAGCTGCTAGGAAGTGGTGGGGTAATGGATAGAGAAGTAAAGTTTCCTGAAATAAGGCCGCTGGAAATTGATAGATATGCCAGGATAATTTCTACAGGTGTAGGCCTTCCAAAAGATGTGGTTACAAATCAGGATATTATTGATCAATACAAAATAATGGCAACTGCCAGGGCAGTAGAGTACTCGTTGGGGATAAAGGAAAGAAGATGGAGTAGTGTTGATGAAAAATTAGTAGACATAATGGCTGCAGCTGCTTCACAATGCCTTGAAAGAGCTGAAGTAGATATTGATAAGGTTGATAGGGTTATTTGCACCAAGCTGTTTGGTGATTATGTTATACCTGCATCATCGATAGGATTGCTAAAAAAGCTTGGGGCTAAAAAAGGGATACCTTCCTTCGATATTTACGCTGCATGCAGCGGTTTTATTCATGCTATGGATTTGGCAATCCGCTACATTGCCTCCGGAGATGACTATATCCTTATTTTGGGTGGTGCTGTAAGTGCAAAAGCCACAAGATATTGGAATGATCCTGACCCCAAGACGGTTTTTCTGAATGGAGATGGTGTAGCGGCAATGCTTATAGGACACTCTGAAGTAAAAAGTTTTTTAGCATCTTATCTACTGACAAATCACTCGATGTACGATATTGCAAAAATAACATTTGGCACCAGCTTTGTTAGGGAAGAGATGAAAGATTTGGATCCTAGTGTTTTTTTTATGAGAATAGCTGATGGTAATTTGCTTTTTAAAAGTGCTGTAGCGTATTCCAAAATTGTAGCTGATAAGCTGTTATTTGAGACTGGTCTTAAAATTGATGATATTGACTTTTTTATAACTTCTGATCAAACAACCAAGATGTGGGAAGCACAGCTTAAAGAGATTGGAATTCCCAAGGAAAAAAGTCAAAGCTTGTTTTACAAGCATGGAAATACTGTGTCTGCAATGAGTCCGTTAAACCTTGATGATCTTATTGTTTCTGGCCGACTAAAGAGAGGTGATCTTGTAATGATGCAGGCACATGGTGCAGGAGCCAGCAGTGGAGGGATGATATTCAGGTACTAATGAAAAATAATATCAATTTTACAGCTGTAGATTTGATCATTTATAATTTTTCATTCATGACTTACATAGGGGGAGATTAATAGATGAATTATTGCCAATTGTTATTTGATACTGAAGAAAAATATTTGGAACTGGAAGCACTCATTGATGCTGAAAGTGGGAGAAGACTTACCTACAAAAGTCTCATGGAGGAAGTGAAAAAAACTGCCGGACTTTTAGAGTACAAGGGGTATACCAATGGTGATGTAATTGCAACGCATCTATATAATAGTATAGAAGCAGCAGTAATATTACTTGCAATTCAATACATTGGTGGTGTTGTTTGTCTCATAGATCCATTATTAAAATCAAATGAGGTTATTTACTATATAGAGGATTCAAGTGCAAAGTGTGTGTTTACTCACCTCAAAACCACTGACATGGATATGGTAGAAAAGGAAAAGACAGAAGTAATTAATATTAATGAGTTTGAGAATGAATTAAGGGATTTTGTTCATGTAGGAAAGAAGTTTTACAGTTACAGTGAGAATGAACTTGCAATGCTCCTATATACATCCGGTTCTACATCAAAACCAAAGGGAGTTATGATACCAGCGGGTAACTTCTTTACATTTTTAGAAAAAAGCTATCATTCCAAGTACATACACAATGAGGATGACAGATTGTTATGTTTTGTACCCTTCTCTCATGGATATGGCTGCATTTCTATCTTTATCCCCTGCCTAAGGGGTAAAGCTGCATTAGTCTTTCTAAGATCCTTTCAGCCAATTAAAATTTCCCAAATCATATTGAGTGAAAATATATCACATATTTTTGGTGTTCCTACACATTTCCAGCAGTTATTAAGATATGAATCTATTCATGATTCTTTGAGGAAGTTAAAAGCTGCTTTTGTGGCGGCAGCTCCTTTAAATTATGAGACAGCTTCATCCTGGTATAGAATAACAGGAATATATCTTGATGAAGGATATGGTATGTCAGAGACAACAACACTTATTTCCAGCAGGATGAATATGTTGCCTGAGCCAGCTGGAAATGTTGGGTTTCCGCCAAAGGGTATATTGGAGATCAGTGCAGTTGATGAAGACGGCAGTGTTTTGGAAGATGGCATAATAGGAGAAATCAGGGTAAGAGGCAGGGGCATAATGCTGGGTTACCTGAACAAACCGGAGGAAACAGCAGAAAGGATAAGAGACGGGTGGATATATACCGGTGATCATGGTTATAGGAGAAGCGACGGTTCGTTTGTAATATGTGGACGCAAAGATGACGTTATTAATGTTGCGGGGTTAAAAATTTCACCTTTAGAAGTGGAAGCGGCAATAAACTCCCATGAAGATGTTGTTGATTCTGCTGCAATAGGTATTGAAGACAATATATATGGTGAGATCGTAAAGGCATATGTGGTTATAAAGGATAATGCAAAAGCTACTGAGAGGGATCTCATAAAATATGTTTCAGGTAAAATTGCAAACTTCAAGGTGCCGAAATATATTAAAATAATTGAAGAGTTTCCAAGAAATAATCTTGGCAAGATCGATAAAAAGGCACTTAAGGATATGAGGTGATTTTACTTGAATGAAGCAAGTTCCAAGTTCGTTGACAGGTTGTCAATGGAAAAGCTCATAAACGAGAAGCTCACAAAAGTAAGGCACTCACCAGATGATTCATTTTTTATTAATGAAGACGTGCCGTTTAATATTATGGATGAGCTAATACTTGAAAGTTCTCAAATCAAAAAAATTGATACTTCCAATGGGGTTAATCAATTTCAGATTCCATCATTTTATAAGCAACAGTACTATTTGGAGAATAACAATATTCACATTTATTATTTTCCTTCAGATAGTCCCGAGTGTAATATACTATTGATTCATGGATTGTTTGATGACAATATAGTAAATTACCTGTTCTTAATCAAGCAGCTAAACCAATTAAATTTCAATATATATTTTATGGTTTTACCCTATCATTTTGATAGAAAACCAAATGAAAGCATTTTTGGAGGCGAGTACTTTTTCAGTGCGGATTTGTTCAGGACTAGGAATGCATTTAGACAAACTGTATTAGATATTGAAGCCTCCATGCAGTTTATAGGATACCATAATAGTTTGCCCAGAAGACTTTTAGGATTCAGTATGGGAGGGTGTGCAGCATTTCAATATTATTTACTAAAGAGAAGTGAGATAAAAACATTCTTGTTAAACCCGGTTACGGAGTTAAAGCGACTGGCTTGGGATACCCATTTACTCCATACTGTGGGAAGGGACCTTGATGAGAGTAAGCTTAAAAAGGATAAAATATTAAAAATATTAACCGAAATGGACCCCTGCGAAAATATAAGTAAGGATTTCAAGGTTGATAACCTGGCAATGGTTTATTCAATATTTGATCAAATCATTGAAAGAGACAAATATTATTCTTTTATAGCTAAAACAGGTATTAAAAATGCTATAGAGTATTCGGCGGGACATTTGAATGTTTTACGGGTGCCAAGGCTTTCTAGAGACATATATAAATTTATTAATGATATAAGGAATGATTAAATATCACTTTTGAATTTAAGTGATTATATATTAGATGAATGTAATTTGGAGGTTGTTGTTATGAAATATTATTATCCTCAGGAGAGGGTTGCTGTTGTTGCTTTGGGTTGTATTTTGCCGGATGCAATGAATAAAGAAACTCTTTGGAAAAATATATTGGAAAAAAGAATATCTATAAAGGAAATACCGGATTATTATTTTAATAAATCTGTATTCTACAGACCCGAGGCAAAAGGGAAAATAAATAAGGAGGACAAAACTTATACAAAGATAGCTGCAGTCATCGATGAATTTAATTTTCTGGATTTGGGAAGAAAATATAGAATACCGCCGGCAGTTTCAGCTTATATGGACAATAACCAGAAGACTGCAATATACTGTGTTGACCAAGCTATCGAGACAATGAAAAGCAGTCTTCCGAAAGATCGTACAGCAGTTATCCTGTGTAATGGAGCTCCTGGTGATAAGTTTGAAAATTTAGTAAGAAGAACTTTTTTTGCCAATGTAGAAAGCCATATATTAAACCATCCTGAGGTTTCTAAAGAAAAGTTAACTGAAATTCAACAGGTATTAAAAGATGTTTCTGATGATATTTTAAAAAATACACAACCTGTAATAGAGGATACAGCTCCAGGATATTTACAAAATATAATTGCGGGTAGAATTTCTAATATATTGGATTTGTGGGGGCCATCATATGTAATTGATGCTGCATGTGCATCTTCGCTTACAGCTATTGCAGCAGGTGTTTCAGGTCTTTTAAATAATGAGTATGATGCGGTAGTAACCGGAGGTGTGGAAGTAACATTATCGGAAATTGGATTAGTATCCTTTAGTGGTATAAATGCGTTATCTCCTGATGGATCATATCCATTTGATTCAAGGGCAAATGGATTTGTTATGGGACTTGGCGGTGGTGCAATAGTACTTAAAAGACTTTCTGATGCTCTAAGGGATGGTGACCATATTTACTCCATAATTTCAGGATATGGACAGGGAAGCGATGGTAAAGGCAAGTATATTGCAGCACCAAGTGAGGAAGGTCAGATTAGGGTTATAAAAAGTGCATGCAAAATGGCAGATTATTCAGTTGATACTATTGAAATGATTGAGGCTCATGGAACCGGAACCATTGTGGGAGATGTGGTGGAGACATCAGCATTGAAAAAAGCATTTGCCGGACTGGGTGCCCAAAAGGAAAATAACTGTGGTCTTGGATCGATAAAGTCAAATATTGGTCATTTAAAAAATGCAGCAGGGATTGCTGGTTTAATAAAAGCTACACTGGCACTTGAAAACAAAATACTGCCTGCTTCTGCAAATATAGTGGAGATAAATCCCAAGCTGCAGTTGGAAGGTTCGCCTTTTTATGTACTACAAGATAACAAAAAATGGATTGAGAATTCGCAGCATCCAAGAAGAGCAAATATAAGTGCTTATGGATTTGGAGGGGCTGATTATCATATTTGCCTGGAGGAATTCAGGCCGGAGTTTTTACAAAAATCATACAGTTTTAATAATATAAATAAATACAAGAATAATGAAAATAATACAGCAGATAAGGAAGAGGCCATTTTGTTTTCAGGTGATTCCATTGAAGCTGTGATTGATGAATACAAGTCATTCATTGAAAAATGCGAAGAATCGGAAGATTACTTTGAGAAGACTGTTTATCTTAATAACATATCTGCCAGCTGTAAGCATGGTTGGCGTATATCCATTTGTGCCAGTTCGCTTTACCAGCTGAAGGATAAATGGAAACTGGTCGAACAGTATATAAGGGAAGACAGATTGAATGAGGCTAATTTACTTAACCTCAAGGGTATTTATGTAGGAAATGGACCAGAGGTACCATCTTCTCAAATAGCTGTTATGTTTCCAGGTCAAGGCTCACAATACCCAAATATGTTAAGAGGCCTTTATGAAACTTACCCTGGTGTAAAGGCTTTCTATATGAAGGCAGATGCAATTTGGGAATCTAAATATAATAGTCCCATAACATCTTTGGTTTTTGGTAACGATGATGAACAACTTAAAGATAAGCTGAAAAACACAAAAAATACTCATCCTGCAATGTTTATCAGTAATATGGGAGTGTACAAGCTCCTATGTGAAGCTGGGATTAAGGCTGACTACATGATTGGCCACAGCCTTGGGGAGATCACATCGCTGTTTGCAGGGGAAATGATTGATTTAAAATCAACTGTAAACATAATAGGTGAAAGAGGCTATTCATTTGACAGGATTGATGAAAATAAAAGAGGCAGGATGCTTAGCATAAAGGAAAAAGCAGATAAGGTTGGAGAAATCATCAAGTCTAGTGGATTTGGCGTAAGCATTGCTAACATCAATTCTATGGATCAGACTGTTGTAGGAGGCGAAAGCAAAGAAATTGAAAAATTTTCCGAATATTTAAACCAAAACGGATACAAAACTACACTTTTAAATGTATCTCATGCATTTCATACAAGCATGGTATCAAAAGCTGCAGATTCCTTTTATGAAAGTATAAAGGAAATCAAGTTTAATAATCCCAAATTTAAAATGGTAGCATGCCATTTAACTGAATTATACAACGATTTGAGCACAGGGACCGACGATATGGCTGCTGTGTTGAAGGAACAAATACTGTCACCTGTAAGGTTCGCTGAATCAATATTAATGCTTTATGACAAAGGGGTTAGGGTATTTATAGAATCCGGTCCTTCAAATGTTTTGACCAACCTTGTTAAAAATATACTCTCCGATAAGGATGTTAAGGTAATAAATATAAACAACAAGAGCAAGTGTCCCGTTGAGGGCTTTAAACAAGCACTTGCAATGCTTTTTGCTCATGGTGTGGAGCTTAATTACGTGCCTTCAAATAATGTTCTTGGGTTACATGAGGAAAATGTCAGCACTGTTGTTTATAAAGTAGAAGCTCAGGCTGCTGAAATACCCCATATGGATAAAATTAAAGTTCCAAGCAAAAACGAAAGCCAAGGATTAATAAGTACTAACGTGGATAGCACAATATCAGATATAACTGATACCCTACATAAAAATTACGGTTATATAGGAATAAATCCCGGGGAAAGTCTGGTATACAGCGGTGTATCAATGGGACTTCCGGGTACATTCAAGAAAGCTTTTACAGATGATAATTTCCAGTATATAGTGGATGGGAAGAACATGATTGAGCTTCTTACCGATGAAGAAGCAGAAAGTATATTGGATTTAAATATTACAAGACTTATTAAAAGTGAAAAGGATTCAGTGCTTAAGAAAATTACAACAATAAATGAGGTAATCCACCTTTTGGGCAAAATGGGAAAGATGGATATGATCAATGATTATCTCATTGATGAAAAGGTGTTAAATGAGATGACTCAAAGCGTATGTGCAGGAGTTGCGGCAGGGTATGAGGCTTTAAAGGATGCTGGGATTCCTCTTGTAAGGGAGTTCAGAAAAACAGCTTCAGGATCAATGCTGCCGGGAAGGCTTGTTTTACCGGAAGAACTGCAGGATGGTACTGGTATTATTTTTGCAAGTGCCCATTCTCAAGTTGAATCAGTGATATCGGAAGTTTCAAAGTATACTGCAGCAAAGTTTGGCTCAAGTGCAAGAAAGGATATCTTAATGTTTTTTGAGGCGGTGATTTCAAAGGTAAGTGACTATGAGTCAAAAAAGATACTGAGCGATTGGTTCGCACTGCATTATTCAAGACTTTCAAACAATCCATCCGAAGCGGATGTTTATGAATTCAATCATAATTTCCTGGCACTGCTGTCATCCCAGGCTAATAACAGACTTGCACAGTTTATTGGAGCTACCGGACCTAATATGTATATAAGTGCTGCTTGCTCGTCAACAGCAAGTGCAGTGACTGTTGCCGAGGATCTGATAAGAGCAGGACATGCAAAGAGGATGATTATAATAGGTGCGGATATAAGCAGCGGAAAGAATATGCTGCCGTGGTTTGCAGCTGCGTTTTCAAGCATTGGTGCACTTACTGATTCCGATAGTCTTTATGATGCTGCGGTTCCATTTGATAACCGCAGAAATGGTATGATTCTTGGCTCGGGTGCTGTTGGGCTTGTAATTGAAAAGGACTCTGATGTTGCAAAAAGAGGTATGAACGGTATATGTCGTATTTTAGGCACTCATCTGTTTAATGCAGCAGGACATCAAACAAGAATTGATGTTAAAAGGCATTGTATTGAGTTGGATAAGTTTATATCAAAGATGGAAAGCGAGTATAATTTAAATAGAAATGCTTTAGCATCAAAGATGGTTTACTGCTCTCATGAAACCTATTCACGGAGGCAGAGTGGATGCTCAAACATGGAAAAAGTAGCACTGGAAAATACTTTTGGCGATAAGTTTAAGGAAATCAAAGTAATTAATACCAAGGGAATGACAGGGCATACCTTGGGAGCGTCTATTGAAGAAGCTGTTTCAGCAAAAGTGCTGCAGTACCAGAAGCTTCCCCCAATAGTAAACTATAAGGAGCCTGACCCTGACCTTGAAGGCCTGAATTTATCCAAGGGCGGCAATTATGAGGTGGAGTATGTGCTAAGGACAGTGTCCGCTTTTGGTGGGAATGGAAACTATCATTTGCTGCAAAGAATAGCTAACGGAGATGAAAGGATTGTTAACAGTAAGGCATACCGGGAATGGATTGAGAGGATATCTTCAAAAGATGCAGAGTTAAAGAATAATGGAAGGCTTATTATTGCAGAGGTTCAGTCAGGCAATGAGTTGGTTGATAAAGGCAAGGTGGATTTAGCGGAAGAAAATATTGTTGATGCAACTGATAAAGTTAAATCAGCTGCAGCTAATAAACCTACAGCAGATAAAGCTACACCAAATAAAGCTACAGCTAATGCAACTCCTGCTAGAGAGAACCCTGAGAAAATAAAGGACGAAGTTTTGGAAATTTATGCATATATAACCAAATACCCAAAAGAAATGCTTGAACCTTCAATGGAACTTGAAGCGGATTTGGGGATAGATACAGTCAAACAGGCAACGATTTTTTCTATCCTATCAGAGAAATTTAAGCTTGTTCTTTCAGAAGGACAAGCCCTCTCAAATTATCCTACAATCGGGCATATCATAGAACTTGTACTGGAAAAAGCGTGCAATAATAATGGAAATTTGAAATCTCAATTTGCAAGCAATGAAGAAGAGCTTCCTTCGAGAAAACTTAAAGTAGAGCCTGCTATGAAGGAACTTGCTTTTGAAGATTGCGAAGCTGAAGTTTTAAAACTTGTTTCAGAAATAACATTGTATCCAGTTGAACTCCTTGATAAGGAAATGGAAATGGAAGCCGATTTGGGAATTGATACTGTTAAACAAGCCACTATATTCTCTATTTTAAGGGAAAGATTTGAAATTGTAGGGGAAAGCTCAGAAAATCTTTCAATTTACAATACTATTGGGGCCTTAATAGAGTTTGTCAGAGGAAACAGTAAAAAATCAGAGGGTAAGGGTAAGATAAGTACAAAGCCTTTACGAGAGATTAAAGGTGTGCAGGATACAAAGATTATTAGGGGAAATAATGACAATAATGTAAAACAGGAAATAAAGGATGGTAATAATATTGCTATTGAGATTTTAAATCTTATTTCGGAGATTACCCAATATCCTGTTGATATGCTTGAGGATGATATGGAGCTTGAAGCTGATCTGGGGATTGATACAATTAAGCAGGCAACAATTTTTTCAGAGTTAAGTCAGAAATTCAATCTTGATGCAAAGGTAAAGTTAAACACATCAGAGCTAAACAATATTCGATCTTTAATCAATATGGTTAAGAGCAATGTTTTAAGTATCGATTCTCCTATTTCTCTGCAATCAGGAAAATCTCAAAATGATGCAGATAATAGCAATTCTAGCGACATTACAAAAGAAGAAGCAAAAGAATTTACTGCAGATGATAACCATGAATTAGAGCTATGTGTTCAATATCCTATGGTTGTTTCCGAAAACATAGGAAATAAGGATTATGATTTAAAGGACAAAAACATAATGGTTATTGGTGACAATTCAAAGACAGTAGGTTTAATTTCCGAACATTTTAAAAAGGTCTCTTCGGGAGTCAGTGGTTTTGTATTTGAAAAATGCATTAATTCAGAGGAACTGGAAGAAAAGATCGGTAATTATAAAGATGCAATTAAAAGCACTGATGTCATTATAGATTGCGGGCATTTAGGAGAAGTCTATGAATTTAAGAAACTTACTTACGAAACTGAAAAGGAAATACTACATTTAAACAGTTTAACAAGGTTCATATTTTATAAAAAATTCTCTCAAATAAGACCGGATACGGCATTAAGGATATTATGCACAGTTTTTGTTGATGGCTGCTTTGGTTTTGTGAGTGATGAAAATTCAAAGGGTGACCCATATTATGGTGCACTTAGCGGATTTTATAAAGGACTTAGAAAAGAGCTTGGCAAATCTAAAGTAAAAATAGTTGACTTGGGAGGAGAGAGCGGGTTAATACTCAATGATGGTGTTTTAGATAGGATTCATAATGAATTGGAGGAATGCTCAAGTCTTTATGAGGTTGGATATATTGATAATAAAAGAGTGACTTTAAAGCTGGATAATGTAGAGCGAAGTGAAATGATGCCGGTTGAGAAATTCGATTCAAACCACTTTGTAATAACAGGAGGAGGAAATGGAATTACTGCAGGAATTGCACTTGGAATATCCAAACATATAAAGGCAAAACTAACCATACTTGGAAGAACGGCGTTGCCTTCTAATATTGAGGAACTATCAAATCTTGATCAAAACGCATTGGAGCAAAAAAAACATGAAATATATGACCAGCTTAAAAGGGAAGGTAAGAAGGCAACTCCAACGGAGGTTCAAAAAGAACACAACAAACTGATAAAGGCACTTTCGGTCTACAATCTGATAAATGATATCAAAAAAAATGGATGCCAGGTTCGTTATTTCAGCTGTGATATAAGAGAACATGAAAGTTTAAAAGCTGTTCTCAATGGTGCTATTGCAGATTTTGGTCCGGTAAATGTTGTTGTTCATGGTGCGGGCGTAGAAAAAAGCAGGCTTTTAGGGCAGAAGACAAAGGAAGAGTTTGAGGAAGTATTTGAAGTTAAAGCTAATGGATTATGCAATCTTTATAGGTTGATAGATAAAAAACATTTAAAAGTGCTTATTGCATTTTCGTCCATATCAGGAAGGTTTGGAAATGAAGCACAGTTGGATTACTGTTCGGCAAATAATTTTCTTAGCAGCTTTATGTCCATGGTTAAATCTCAAAATAAAAAAATTAGAGCTGTCAGTATTTCATGGTCGGGGTGGAAAGACCTGGGAATGGCTTGGAGAAATGAGTTTGTTAAAGAAAATGCTGAGGAAATGGGACTTCATTTGATTGAACCTGAAAGAGGAGTTAATGAGTTTATAAATATATTAACAAGCAATATAAACCTAGATGAGATTGTTATCAGTAAAGGCCTTAGCTTTTTTGTAGGATTAAAGAAATGGCATGGTATAAAAAATGCAGTATCTCTTATAGACTGGGTCAGCAAAAAAGAAGGGGAAATAAAGAGAATATATAAGGTGCTTTCTGTCAAATCAGACCCTATTATTAACCATCACAGGGTAGGAAAAACACCTTTGATGCCTGCTGTTGGTTTTATGGAAATGTGTGCACAGGCACACAGTTTGATTTTTGAAAAAAAGGATCAGTATTGCTTTAAAAATCTAGTATTTAATAATGCTTTAAAGCTCTTTAATGAAAAGCCTCAGGAAGTTATAATGAAACCTGAAAAATCCTCAAATGGTTTCATGAAGGCTACATTTTATAATTACTTTAAGCCCAAAATTGGTGAAGGCAAGCTGGTTGAACTAAATAGCATGAATGTTTCACCAATGATTGGAGATTATGAGTATTTGAATGAACTTAAAGAAATTGAAACAGACAATATGGAAGAAATTTTATTAAAGAATTCTCTTGAACAATTGTCAAAAACACTACCTAATTCAATAAATTTAGGACCATTATTTATGGATGAAAAAGCGTCAAAAATCAATATGTTTAAATACAATGATCAGGGAGTAGTACTGTCAATTGCATTGTCGGAAGAACAGATAAACAATAAAAAGTATAATCTCGATAATCTGCTCATAAATCCGGCTTTTGCCGATTCTCTTATGCAGTGTTGTGGTATTCATTCTTCAGTTGATACTGATGGACTTTATCTGCCATGGCAGGTTGAGGAGTTTGGTATCGTAAATACACCCAAGGAATCTGGTCTATATAAGGCATATGCTAAAAGGATTAGCGGCAATGACAGTGAAAAATCATACGATGTCATACTTTACAATGATAAAGGAGAGGTTTGTTACTATGCCAAAAGAGTTACTGTTAAGAGAATAGCACAATGATTGAGGGTGGTATGACAAATTTTCTTAAAACAGAATATATTTTAAAAAATACCCTTGATTTATTAAGAGAAGCTTATAAATATGAGTTCTGCCTTGTGAACATGGTTGAAATTGAAAAAAGACTGGAAGAGAAGGATTTAAACCTTCTCTCAGTACTCTCCGATAAAGAGATGGAGCATTTTTACAGCCTTAAGATTAAAAAGAACAGAATTCAGTGGGTTTCAGGAAGATACGCTGTCAAGTCTGCTTTGTTTAAGTATAAGATGTCAGGTTCAAGGCTTTTTGATCTTACCTGCATAGATATATTGAAAGGGGAGGATTCAGCCCCCTACATACTTCAATATCCTGAATTATGTGTTTCAATAACACATTCCTTTCCATATTGCATTGGAATTGTATCAAAAAACAGGATAGGCGTGGATATTGAGAGGGTTGAAGAACCGGAGCCCTCATTAATTGAATATTTCTACAATAAAAATGAAAAAGAGGATTTGAAATGTTTTGAAGGAGTACAGTTTTCTCAAAAAACAATGACTTATTGGACAAGGAAGGAGGCTGCTTCCAAGGTTTTTAAACTGGGAATGAAGATGGATTTCAAAGGGCTGGATACATCAAAGGAGAAAATTAGTTTCAATAATAGGAGTATAAGGTTTAAATCAGCCATTTGCCAAGATTTCTGCGTCTCAATAGCATTCGAAGATGATATGACTTAAGTCTTACAAAACGGTTTTTGAAAAGCAATATTTATTTTAATTGCTTTTTATTTTTTTGTAATAATAATAAATATAGCTAATTAAGTTAATGCGAAAGCGAAATTATATGGGATGTTATATTTTCAACATGCCTAAGTAAAATTTGGGAAAAAGCTTATTGCATTATAATTTTATTTGATATATAATCTTATAAATAGTACCAGGTAATAATAGTTTATAATAATAATTATGGGGTGGTAATTTAATGGCAAATATAGACAAAATAAATGAGCTCCATGCGAAAAAGGAAAGTATCAGTCTTGGCGGGGGTGCCGACAAGATTGCAAAACAGCATGAAAGCGGAAAAATGACTGCAAGAGAAAGATTAAACCTACTTTTTGATGAAAACAGCTTTGTTGAAATTGACGCATTTGTTGAGACTAGAAGCATTGAGTTTGGTATGCAGAAAAAAAAGGTACCTGGCGATGGGGTTGTAACCGGATATGGTACGGTTAATGGTCGTCTGGTGTTTGTTTCTTCGCAGGATTTCACAGTTATAGGCGGTTCTTTGGGAGAAATGCATGCTAAGAAAATTACAAAAGTTATGGATATGGCAATGAAAATGGGAGCACCATTTTTAAGCATCAATGACTCGGGCGGTGCCAGAATTGAAGAAGGTATAGACTCACTAAGCGGTTTTGGAGATATATTCTTCAGAAATACCCTTGCATCGGGAGTTATTCCCCAGATATCTGTCATAATGGGACCATGTGCAGGTGGTGCGGTTTATTCACCTGCAATAACAGATTTTATATTCATGGTTGAGAAGACCAGCCAGATGTTTATTACAGGTCCTCAGGTTATAAAAGCTGTTACAGGTGAAGATGTAAGTTTTGAAAAGCTTGGCGGAGCGGATACTCACAACTCAACAAGCGGGGTTGCTCACTTTAAGAGCAGCAGCGAAATGGAATGTATAGAAGAAATAAAGAGACTTATAGGCTTCCTGCCTGATAATAACCTTTCCGATACACCATATGAGCCAAAAGGTGACGATTTAAACAGGATTGACGAAGAATTAAATGAAATAATTCCTGAAGGAGCCAACAAGCCTTATGATATGTTGGATGTTATAACAAAGATCGTTGATAATGGAGATTTTCTTGAGATTCAAAAGCATTTTGCAAAAAATATCATTATAGGATTTGGTAGATTGAACGGCGGTACTGTCGGTATAATAGCAAACCAGCCAAAATTCATGGCAGGGGCTTTAGATGTTAATTCTTCCGATAAGGCAGCACGTTTTGTACGCTTCTGTGATGCTTTCAATATTCCGGTGATAACTCTTACCGATGTTCCAGGTTATCTTCCAGGAGTAGGACAGGAGCATAACGGTGTTATAAGACACGGTGCAAAGCTACTTTACTCCTTCTCTGAAGCTACAGTTCCAAAGATAAATGTAATATTGAGAAAAGCCTATGGCGGTGCTTATATAGCCATGAACAGCAAGCATTTGGGTGCAGATATGGTATTGGCATGGCCAAGTGCTGAAATAGCTGTTATGGGTCCTGACGGAGCTGCAAACATAATATTCAGAAAAGAAATTCAATCGGCAGAGAATCCTGTGGAAGCAAGAACTGCAAAGATTGAAGAATATAGAAGCAAGTTCTCAAATCCTTATGTTGCTGCGTCAAGGGGATATGTTGATGATGTTATTGAACCTGCAACAACAAGGATAAGACTTATAAATGCACTTGAAATGCTTTCAAGCAAGCGTGAAAACAGACCTGCCAAAAAGCATGGAAACATTCCTCTTTAATAAGGAATGACTAAAATATTACTTCCGATTTCTACGCGGGTGTTGACGAGTTAAGGCGATTTCAAAAATTTCCTTGGTCAATTCTTAATGGTGAAAAGTACTAAATTCAATATTTTTGAAATCGCCAGTTGTCCAGTTATTTTTTAGGAATCACCTAAGTCAACACATGAGCGAAATTTATAGCGGAAGGTATATTCTTAGTCATTACAAAGGAAACCTGTCGCAAGACATTAAACAGGAGGAGATTATGGCAAACAAAAAAATTAACAAAATAGATGATGAAATAGTGGCGGTAATATCTGCTGCTATTGCACAAATGGATACAAGAGAAGGCTATAGGCTTGTTGTAAGAAATATAGCTAGGGTTCCAACCACATCGCCGGCTTGGAGCACTATGGGAAGAACTGAAAGGTTAGCTAGAAAGCTTAATACGTAACATTAGACAGGAGGATAAATAATATGAAAAATATATGATAAAGGTTAATGGAAATCAGTATGAGGTTGAAGTAGAAGAGGTGAAAGTTGAATCAGCAGTTCCTGTAAGTGCTCCTGTAAAGGCAGCACCGACATCTGCGGCACAGGCAGCAACTGCAGCACCTGCAGCAGCTCCAAAGAAAGACACTGCAGTTCCACAGGGAGCAACAACTGTTAATGCTCCAATGCCTGGAACGATTCTTAAGGTGAATGTTAATGCAGGAGATACTGTTAAAAAAGGTCAGGTACTTTTGATACTTGAAGCTATGAAAATGGAAAATGAAATTACAGCACCGCAGGATGGAACAGTTGCTTCCGTAAATGTTGGAAAGGGTACAGCAGTAAGTGCCGGAGACGTTATGGTTTCCATATCCTAATAACGCTTGCAAAAAGTGGGATTATACCTAAATAGATTTGAGGAAGGTTGGTGTCATATGCCGAAGGTTGGTATTACGGAAACGGTTTTAAGGGATGCTCATCAATCCCTTATAGCAACCAGAATGAAAATTGATGATATGCTTCCCATATTGGAGAAATTGGATAGTGTTGGTTATCACTCCCTTGAGGCATGGGGAGGAGCAACTTTTGATGCTTGCTTAAGGTTTCTTGACGAAGATCCATGGGAAAGACTCAGAAAAATCAGAAGCAAAACTAAAACTAAGCTTCAAATGCTTCTAAGAGGCCAGAACATATTGGCATATAAGAATTTTGCAGATGATGTTGTTGAATATTTTGTACAGAAATCCATTGCAAACGGTATTGATATACTTAGAATATTTGATGCATTAAATGATGCGAGAAATATTGAAACAGCAATAAAGGCTTGTAAAAAGGAAGGTGGTCATGCACAGGGAACTGTTTGCTATACAATAAGTCCTGTTCACAACCTTCAGCACTTTGTTAATGATGCAAAGCAGTTGGTGGAAATGGGAAGTGATTCCATATGCATAAAGGATATGGCAGGCCTTTTGACTCCATATGCAGCATTTGAGCTGGTAAAAGCAATCAAGGAAAATGTAAAGGTGCCTGTGCAACTTCATACCCACTATACAAGCGGTGTTGGTTCAATGACATACCTTAAGGCTATAGAAGCCGGTGTTGATGTAGTTGATTGTGCTATATCACCGATGGCCCTTGGTACTTCACAACCTGCAACAGAACCTCTTGTAGCGACTTTGAAAAATACTCCGTTTGATACAGGTCTAGATCTGGGATTGTTGAGTGAAATTGCAGAATACTTCAGGCCAATAAAGGATAAGTATTTGGAAAGCGGACTACTGGATGTCAAGGTTATGGGAGTAGACGTAAATGCACTTATATACCAGGTTCCTGGAGGAATGCTATCCAATTTGGTATCCCAGCTTAAACAGTCCAATGCTGTTGATAAATATGAGGAAGTGTTAAAAGAAGTGCCTAGAGTTAGGGAAGACTTCGGTTATCCTCCACTTGTAACTCCTACCAGCCAGATCGTCGGAACACAGGCTGTTTTAAATGTACTTATGGGTGAGAGATACAAAATGGTTCCAAAGGAATCAAAAGCACTTGTTAAAGGTGAATACGGCAAGACTCCAGCACCGATACCTGCAGAAATAACCAATAAGATATTGGGAGACGAGGAGCCAATTACATGCAGGCCTGCTGATTTGTTATCACCTGAGCTTGATGGTATAAGGGATCAGATGAAGGAGTATTTGGAGCAGGAAGAAGATGTATTGTCATATGCACTGTTCCCACAAGTGGCAGAGAATTTCTTCAAGCTACGTCAAGCTGGAAAATATGGTATTGACAGCAACATGGTAGATTATAAAGACAAGGTTCATCCTGTATAAGAGTTTGAAATTCTAAAATAGATAAAGACACGGCACTTTGGTGGTTATACCATAGTGCCGTGTCTTTTTTATGGAATATTGCCATTTATATTAAAATTCACCTTTTTTTTCAGATCTCCCGAAAATGAAAAACACACCAAGAATTATAAGAATTACAGGAACATATAAATTGTGTGCTGCAAAGGATGTAAATCTGTTAATAAACATTATTGCAAATGAACTACCGCCAATGGCTGTAAGGATTCCTACAGGTACAAGCAGCCCTTTTGGTCTTCCAGAGAAAAGGTACAATTGAAATAGGCCGACTGCAACTGCAAGTGGATAAATTGGCCATGTCATTTCTGAAAATCTCCAATGTGTAAAGGTTTCAAAGAAGAATAGAAGACCAAGTGATGTAAGGATTCCTCCGGGTACCAACAATCCAGGTGCCTTATTGGTTGTAAAGTAATTTAATTCAAATACGAGTCCCAGACCAAGAACAAACATTGGCCACATGTAAGCCATGCTAAAAAGGTTAGTGTGGAAAAAGTTATTGTAAAGCAGGATACCTCCTATTACCAACAATATTATTCCTAACGTGGGGTTATTCTTTTTCATAAAAACGTCCATCCCTTCCAAAAATAAATAGTTTTAGTAATGATTAATATTTAACTTTCATTTTAAATTTTCTATGTCTAGAAAATTATGGTGTATGCTATACCATAATCTCACGACAACCATTAAGGTTGACAAAACCATTTCGTGATTTTGTTCAAAATAATACATAAGCATAACATATGTCATTTAAAGTACTTTCATAAATATATACGCATTGAAATTTAAAAAGTCTTATAATTTTTTAGAAAAAATAAAAAATATTAATGCACGACAGAAAAATATTAATGTCAGATATTAATTTGAGTTAAAAAGCCTTGAAGGAGTAATATGCTCCGTCAAGGCCTTTAGTAATATTATATCACTATTAATGAAATTACTTTGAAATGACACCTTTTTTGTCTATTTTTGTACTGAACGATAGCTGCTGGAGTTTATCAAATAGCTTTGTTTGCTTGCTTTTATCCTTAAGAACCACCGGGCGGTAGTTATCAATGGAACATGGTGATATTGATGCTGTAAATGATTTGTCCTTATTAAACTTTACATTTAGAATCATTGTATCGTTCTTTACATTTGTGAAGACAAAGTTACCAAGGCTGTATGCAATAAGTTTTCCCTTATAATATTCAAATCCCTGAAGCACGTGAGGGTGAGAACCTATAACCAGATCTGCACCACTGTCAATATATTTCTTTGCAAGGTTTCTTTGATAAGTATCGGGTTTTGTGTTTCGTTCAGTGCCCCAGTGCAGGTATACTACAACTATATCAGCTTTCTTTTTTGCAATGTTTATTTCAGAAAGAAGCCTTGCGGGATTATAGGTTGTAGCAACACCAGGCTTGTTTTTTCCCGCAGCCCATTCAACCACGGGAATGACGTGGCTTGAACCTAAGATAGCTACGTTGAAGCCATTTATATTATAATATTTTGCCATGCTTGCCTTATCAAGATTATTGCCTGCACCAACATATTTTATGCCGGCTTTATCCAGGTAGGTAAAGGTATCCAGCATTGCATCCTTTCCAAAGTCAAGAACATGATTGTTAGCAAGGGTAACAATATCTATACCTGCAGATTTAAGTACATCTACACTTGAGGGCTTGGCACGGAAGGTGTATTGTTTGTCCTTTGCTTTAGTACCTCTTGTGCTTATAGGGCATTCAAGGTTTATCATTGAAATGTCAGCACCTGAAAGAATTGGTTTGACATCTGATAATATGAAATTTGCCCCTTTACTGCCAATAACATTTGCTACGCTCCTATCAAGCAATACATCTCCAGCAAAGGAAAGCGTCAAGGTGTCCTTTTTATTTGAGGCTGTTTTTGCAATAGTAGGTGTGGTAATAATAGGCGTTGCAATATGTTTTTTTGTAGGCGAATTGATTGCTTGGCTTTTGCCTGGTGCCTGACTGTTAACAGCATAATCATAGGCAAAAAAAACACCTGCTGATGAAACTATTAAAATAAATATAATAAAAAGTGATTTCTTCAAATGTATTCTTCCTTTCCGTGTTTGATTAGGATTCTGAAACTTTACAAATTCTATTATATAAATAAAACAAAAAATAATCTATACTAAAAGTGATTATTGTCAGATTAGCAATTAATAAACAGTACATTATGAATATATTGATTTTTGTGTTATAAAAATGTAATATTATCAGTAATGGATTAGACCAAAATCCAAACGATTTTGTTCCTAATAATTAAGCAAGTATAATGGAAGTTTAATATACTAAATATATAAGATGGAGTGGGTATATGGATAAGTCAAACGATTTGATAAAAAAGCTTCAGGATAATATGAATGAATTTAGCAAGGGGCAAAAACTAATTGCATGGTATATTATAAATCATTATGGAAAAGCTGCATATATGACAGCTGCCAAGCTAGGAGAAGATGTTGGAGTCAGTGAATCTACGGTAGTAAGGTTTGCCAATGAACTGGGATATGATGGGTACCCCAAATTGCAAAAGGTTTTACAGGAACTTATTAAGAGTAAGCTTACGGCAGTACAGAGGTTGGAGGTTTCATCCAACAGAATAGGCGATGAGAATATATTAAAAAGTGTTCTGAGCTCTGATATGGAGAAAATTAAAATAACCATGGAGGAAATAGATCACAGCAGTTTTAACAATACTATTGAGACAATACTAAATGCAAATAAAATATATATCCTTGGGGTAAGAAGCTCCGCACCGCTGGCAAGCTTTTTAGGCTTTTATTTCAACCTTATATTTGACAATGTAAGGCTTGTCCACACAACTAGTGTGAGTGAGATATTTGAACAGATTATAAATGCGACAAGCGGTGATGTTGTTATTGGTATAAGCTTTCCAAGGTATTCCAAGAGAACAATTAAAGCTATGCAATTTGCAAAGGACCAAGGAGCCTCAGTAGTTGCAATTACCGATAGTTATGAGTCTCCTGTTGCACAATATGCCGACAGCTCACTTATCGCAAGAAGTGACATGGCTTCTTTTGCAGACTCTCTTGTAGCTCCATTAAGTGTTATAAATGCACTTATTGTTGCTGTTGGAATGAGAAGGAAGGAACACTTGTTTAAAACTTTTGAGAGGCTTGAGAACATATGGGATGAGTATCAGGTTTATGAAAAGCCGGATCATGTTGACCAGTTTAGAAAAGCTGATTTTTAATATTATGGAGATTATTGTATTTTTTATTAAGGAATGACTAGAAAGTTACTTCAATATTCTATGCGAGTGTTCATGAGATAAGTTAACACATGAACCAAATTTATAGCGGAAGTTAATACTTAGTCATTACTAATATTAATTGGGAGCAGTAGTATGAAGAAAAAGGTATTTGTAATAGGCGGTGGACCTGCTGGAATAATGGCTGCAGGAAAGGCTGCAGAGCTTGGAAATGATGTGATATTATTAGAGAAAAACGACAGACTTGGGAAAAAAATTCTGATATCCGGTAAGGGACGCTGCAATGTAACAAGTAATACCGATATTGAAGGGTTAATCAAAAATACTCCTGGGAATGGTAATTTTTTATATTCTTCTTTTTATACATTTTCAAATCATGATTTAATTGCAATGTTAAACGGGTTAGGACTAGAAACCAAGGTTGAAAGAGGTGAAAGGGTTTTTCCCGTATCGGACAACTCCAAGGACGTTGTGGATGCTTTATGGAAATTCCTAAAATTAAAGGGGGTTAGTGTCAGACTAAATTCCCCGGTTGATAGTATTATAACAAAAGACGGAAAGGTAACAGGAATAATAACCAGGGACGGAAAAAAGCTTGAATGTGACTGTGTTATACTAGCAACCGGAGGTGTTTCATATCCTGGAACGGGTTCTACCGGTGATGGTTTCAAGATAGCTAAGGAATTAGGACACAAGATTATAGATTTAAAGCCATCTTTAGTGCCGCTATTGGCTAAGGAAAAATGGGTTAAGGACCTTCAGGGCCTGTCTTTAAAAAATGTTGAAATTTCACTTAAAAATTCTAAAGGAAAGAAAATATACAGTGATTTTGGAGAAATGCTTTTTACCCATTTTGGAGTTTCAGGACCTCTCATACTTAGTGCCAGTAGACATATCCTTGAGTATGAATATAAGGATGTTGTTCTTTCCATAGACCTAAAGCCTGCTTTAAATGAGGAAAAGCTGTATGACAGATTGACAAGGGATTTTGAAAAGTATTCCCGCAAGCAGTTTAAAAATGCCCTTGATGATTTACTTCCAAGTAAAATGATACCTGTTGTGATTGATTTGTCTCTGATATCGCCAGAAAAATTCGTTAACCAGATTACAAAGGAAGAAAAAAGGAGTCTTGTTAAACTTCTTAAAAATCTGGAAATTAACATATGCGGTGCTAGGCCAATAACTGAAGCAATTGTAACTGCCGGAGGGGTATCAACCCTGGAGATAAATCCTTCAACTATGGAATCAAAGCTAATTAATGGGTTGTTTTTTGCAGGAGAAATTATAGATGTTGATGCATATACAGGAGGTTTTAATCTCACCATAGCTTTTTCAACAGGTTATCTTGCTGGAGCAAACTGCTAATAGTATTTTTTTATACCAATATGCATATAATTAATGAGATTTCAAAAATTTCCTTGGTGGGTTATTTATGTTGGAGAGAAGTAAAATCAATATTTTTGAAATCTCCGGTAACCAGGCATTTTTTGGAACTCATCTAAAATGCTTCAAAACTATTAATATGCATGGAGTGTATGCGAAATGAAGATTACAGGATTTAAAGTAACAAAGGATAATGGTAACCAGAAGAAAAGGATTAAATCAAATTCTGAGAAAGTTTTTGTAATTACTTTTTTTGTTTTATTCGCTTCGTTGATCCTTACACAAATATTGCTGGCTGCTCCAAGTACAAGGAAATTTCTTGTAAAGGATGTTGAATTTGAGGGAAGCCCAATAGGGGTAGTTGAAAATCTTTATTCTGAGGGTGAGCTGGAACTCGAGCTTCAAAACATTCAAAAGGATGAGAATCTTAATGTGTTAATAAATGGAGACGAAGTAGCAGCATTTTCAAGCAAAAGTATGGTATTGAAAGTACGAGATGGTGATGTTATAGAAATAGACGGTACAGGAGCGAACAGTTCTGCTGTTATTAAAATAACTAAAAGCAGTAATAATATTGAAAACAACTGTGTTGGAAAGATATTTACAGTTGGGTCTGAACTTAAAAACCTCTTTAGGGTTAAAATTTCTGAAGCTTTAATCGAAAATTGATATTATTCATCAAAATTGCTAAAATTATTTTGGCAATTTGTTTTTTTATGATAAAATAGAAATTGAGTTAAGTAAAAAAGAATAATATTATTTAATATATATGTTTAGTGATTCTTAAATGGGGAGTTTCTAATAGTTATAATTAATTGATAGAATATTTACATCTCTAAGGCGTTTTAAGTTTTTTAAATTGTTGGCAGTTTCATAATCTGGCCAAAACTATTAATTTATTTGAGGAAGTACTTTATCTATCATGGGTAAAGTTTTTTTAATTTATGGTAAATTATGGAATTATATAAAGTTCTAAAATACTTATATCAGAGGACATAATAATTTTCTATTATAACTTCATGAATGGAAATCACCGAGTGATTTTAATTATATATAAAAAATTATGTAAATATACTTATTTGTATTGGGGGAAAAGTACATTGAAAAAGAATATCAGAAATTTGCTGGTTTATTTATTGGTTTTTATTTTAACATTCCAACAAGTGATTCAGGTTTTTGCCGCTACGAATTTACAAGGTGTTGGTACTATTGCCACGGCAGGAATTGATACAGGAGATGTATACGAGGCTATACCGACTTCCAATGAGGTGCTGCCTGATACACCAACACCTGTACCTATAGTGACACCGACATCAACTTTGGAAGTGACGCAGACATCAATAACTATGCCTGCATCATCAACACCAAAAGTATCTGATGTAACTATATTACCAGCCTATACGCAATTTCAACCAAGCAACACACCTGACCAATCAAATAATAACCCAACAGATATTGTATCTCAAACCCCAATGCCTACAATATTGAATTCTTCTACTCCTACCGGAGTATTTACGGCCAACCCTTCAATTGGAGCAACACCAACTTTGACTTCAAAAGAGACACCAATTCCAGAAGGGACGCTGGTTCCAACACAGACGCCTGATGTGAAAGTTTTACCTAAACCTGAGGGGGTGTCCCTGATAGTAATAGATAATTCTTCTGTGAAATTATCATGGGATGGAGTAAAGAACGATACCGAAGTGAAAGGATATGAGATATATAGAAACGGTATAAAAATTGGCACGGCTGATGTTGCAGAGTATACCGATACAGGATTGTCAGCCGGGACAAGCTATAATTATTTCGTTAAGGCTTGTGGTGCTTCAGACAATGTATCCGAAGCAAGTGAAGGCCTGTTGCTGGTGCTTGGTACAACCACAATAAGCAGTGATATTAGTTTATCTGAAAACAGAGTTTATCAGAATATTAATTTTACTTCCGGTACATTGGATTTAAAGAGACATTCAATATATGTTTACGGCAGCCTCAATCAAACAGGCGGAACCATGTACATAGACGGAGGAAAGCTTGAGGTATCAGGAAATTATACTATAAAAAATCCCAGCTATTATACATATGCATATCTAAAGATGACTAATGAAACTGACTATGTAAAAATAGGAGGCAGTTTTACACAGCATTCGTATTACAGCCATGAGGGCAATTTGACGGCAGGAACAATAGAAGTAAAGGGAGACTTTATACAGGAAACCCAAAATGGATATTACGCAGATCCATCAAACTTCAAGGCATCCGGCACTCATAAGGTAATATTGACAGGCACCAGTCAGCAGAAAATAAGCTTTGACAATCCAGCACAGTCGTGTTTTATGGGGTTAGAGAATAAGAATGTATCGGGAAGCTCGTTAATAGTAAATGGAGGATTGAGTGTAAGCGGAGCATTCGTAAATAATGGGGCGGAATTTGGTGCTCCATTAAGTGTAGTATCGACAAATTGGACGTTTAACACAGATGAGGTTATAAATGGGGATCTGAATGTTAACAGTGATCTTGATTTGAATGGTAAGGTTTTGAAGGTTAAGGGAAACTTGAATCAGAGCGGTGGAACCATCGATTTAAAAGGTGGTACAGTGCTGGTGGAAGGAAACCTGAATCAGAATGGCGGAACTATTGACTTAAAAGGTGGTACATTATTGGTAGAAGGTAATTTAGCCAATAGCTCAAATGGGGATTACTCACAAACAAGCGGAACCATGTACATAGATGGAGGAAGGCTTGAAGTATCAGGAAATTATACCATAAAAAATCCCGGCTATTATACATATGCATATCTAAAGATGACTAATGAAACTGACTATGTAAAAATAGGAGGCAGTTTTACACAGCATTCGTATTACAGCCATGAGGGCAATTTGACGGCAGGAACAATAGAAGTAAAGGGAGACTTTATACAGGAAACCCAAAATGGATATTACGCAGATCCATCAAACTTCAAGGCATCCGGCACTCATAAGGTAATATTGACAGGCACCAGTCAGCAGAAAATAAGCTTTGACAATCCAGCACAGTCGTGTTTTATGGGGTTAGAGAATAAGAATGTATCGGGAAGCTCGTTAATAGTAAATGGAGGATTGAGTGTAAGCGGAGCATTCGTAAATAATGGGGCGGAATTTGGTGCTCCATTAAGTGTAGTATCGACAAATTGGACGTTTAACACAGATGAGGTTATAAATGGGGATCTGAATGTTAACAGTGATCTTGATTTGAATGGTAAGGTTTTGAAGGTTAAGGGAAACTTGAATCAGAGCGGTGGAACCATCGATTTAAAAGGTGGTACAGTGCTGGTGGAAGGAAACCTGAATCAGAATGGCGGAACTATTGACTTAAAAGGTGGTACATTATTGGTAGAAGGTAATTTAGCCAATAGCTCAAATGGGGATTACTCACAAACAAGCGGAACCATGTACATAGATGGAGGAAGGCTTGAAGTATCAGGAAATTATACTATAAAAAATCCCAGCTATTATACATATGCATATCTAAAGATGACTAATGAAACTGACTATGTAAAAATAGGAGGCAGTTTTACACAGCATTCGTATTACAGCCATGAGGGCAATTTGACGGCAGGAACAATAGAAGTAAAGGGAGACTTTATACAGGAAACCCAAAATGGATATTACGCAGATCCATCAAACTTCAAGGCATCCGGCACTCATAAGGTAATATTGACAGGCACCAGTCAGCAGAAAATAAGCTTTGACAATCCAGCACAGTCGTGTTTTGCTGATCTTGAGAATAAGAACACTTCTGAGGGGTCACTGATAGTTATCGGAGGATTGAGCGTAAATGGAAAATTCGTAAATAATGGAGCCGAATTTGGAACTTCATTAAATGTAGGATCAACAAACTGGACACTTACTGGAGATGAAGTAATTAATGGAGACCTGAATGTAAGCGGCAGTACCATTGATCTGAACGGTAGGGTGCTGAGGGTAAAAGGAAACTTGAATCAGAGTGGCGGAACTATTGATTTAAAAGGTGGATCACTTCTAGTAGAAGGCGTTTCAGAAAATAATCCAAATGGAGATTACATACAAACGGGCGGAACCATGTACATAGATGGAGGCCGACTTGAAGTAAAGGGTAATTATACTATAAAAAATCCGAGCTATTACACATATGCATATTTAAAGATGACTAATGAATCTGACTATGTAAAAGTAGAAGGCAGTTTTACGCAGCATTCGTATTACAGCCATGAGGGTATTTTGACATCAGGAACAATGGAGGTAGAGGGAAACTTTATACAGGAAACCCAAAATGGATATTATGCAGACCCGTCAAATTTCAAGGCATCTGGCACCCATCTGGTTATTTTAAATGGACCTCCTGTAAAAAATATAAGATTTGATAATCCAGCACAGTCTTCTTTTAATAAATTGAAAATAATTAGAGCTGTAGACAACGGTTATATATTTAATACAATACCTGTATGGAAAGAACTTGATATATATGATGACGAATTACCAACAACTCCTGATAATCTTAAAATGAGCAGGAAAACGGTATCCAGCATTACACTGTCTTGGTCGCCTTCTTATGATAATGTAGGTATTAAAAGTTATGAAATATATAGGAATGATACAAAAATTGGAGGTTCTTCAACATTAGAATATACAGATAACACAATTGAGTTTAATGTGGATTATAAATACAAGATTAGAGCGTTGGATGAAAATGGTTTCTTCTCAGGCTATTCAAGCAGTATAAACGTTGCTGTAACAGATAATGAGGCACCATCTAAGCCGGACAACTTGAGACTGATTTCAAAAACATTTACATCTATAAAATTTACGTGGCCCCACTCGACCGATAATAAGGGGACAGTTTGCTATGAAGTCTACCGTGACGGCAGTATGCTCGGTATTGTAGAGGTAAATGAATTTGAAGATATAAATCTTCTTCCGGGAGAAACACATAATTACTATGTCTATGCTTTTGATGACACAAATAACAGGTCTGAAGCAAGCAGTATATATACCGAGACCAGTACAGTAGATTCAGAAGCTCCTTCAATTCCGGGAAGTTTAAAACTTGTGTCAAAGAATGATATAACAGTATCCTTTATATGGTCACCCTCAACGGATAACTTTAATGTTGCCGGTTATGAGGTGTTTAGAAATGGAGTTAAGATAAAGGATATAACTAATCCAGTTATAACAAGATTTGATGACAGCAGTTTAACTCAGATGACTTCATATGCTTACTCGGTAAAGGCTTATGATATTTCCGGCAATTTCTCCGAAGAGAGCGAGCCCTTGATATTTACTACAGCCCCTGCAACTGTTACTATCAGTTCTGACACTGTTTCAGATCAGGACAAGCTTTATGGCACTGTATATTTAACAGGAGGAACCTGGGATTTGAATGGTAAGACTATTACCATAGACGGTGATTTGATTCAATCAGGAGGTACCCTTTATGTAAATGGAGGACAGCTCAAGATATCCGGGAATTACAGTATAACAAATTCCGGGTATATGAAGATGATATACGATACGGATTACATATTGGTTAACAACAAATTTTTAATGCAAAGTAACAATGTCATAAACGATAAATTTATAAATGCGGGAACACTTGAAGTAAAGGGTGATTTTCTACAGAGACCGGGGCAGTATTATAACTATGGATATTACGATAGGAAGGACAACTTTGCTCCGGGCGGTACCCATAAAGTGGTGCTCAGTGGTGCTGATATTCAAAAAATTGATTTTCAATATTCTGGAAGCTCATATTTTAATGTATTGGAACTAAAAAACACATCTAAGCAAGGTGTTCAATTTATTAGTTCAATAAATTTGAAATTGCTGACAAGGCATGATAGCAAGATTTCCCAAAGTTCTGTTGGATCAATGAATTGGACTTTAAATGAAGATACGGTACTGGACAGCAGTTTATATATTGCAGGAAGTACACTTGATTTAAATGGATATAGTTTGACAATTAACGGTAACCTTATTCAGTCAGGCGGTATATTGTATGTTAATGGAGGAAATCTCACTGTTAATGGGAATTATTATATTCAGACAGAAACAAAGTCAGCAGATGGAACTTTGACATATGGCAGAAGCACTGGTATTTTAAAGATGCAAAACCACAACGACTATATAAATGTAGCAGGAAACTTCTGTGTACAAAGTGATAATATTATAAACGATACATTTTTAAGTGCAGGAATAATGGAAGTAAAGGGTGATTTCGTTCAAAGGGCAGGGCAGTATTATAACTATGGATATTACGATAGGAAGAACAACTATGCAGCAGGAGGTACCCATAAAGTAATACTTAGCGGTGAAGAACAGCAAAAGGTTGATTTTCAATATCCTGTTGATTCATATTTTAACGTACTGGAACTAAATAATACATCTGAAAAAGGTATTATTTTTGTAAATTCAATCAATGTGAAATCATTAATAAGGAATGAGAGTAAGATATCCAAAATTTCTATCAGTGCTATGAATTGGACTCTTTATGAGGATACAGCACTAGACAGCAGTTTATATATTAATGGGAATACCCTTGATCTAAACGGGCACAGTTTGACGATTAACGGTGATTTAATTCAGTCAGGTGGAATATTGTATGTAAATGGAGGAACTTTAACCGTTAAGGGAAATTATTATATTCAATCAGAAACAAAGGCATCAGACGGTACTTTGACTTATGGTAGAAGTACAGGAATTTTAAAGATGCAAAACGCCAATGATTACATAAAAGTCATGGGAAATTTCCATGTTCAAAGTGATAATATAATAGATGGCTCAGCATTATGTGCAGGGACGCTTGAAATAAAAGGAGATTTCATACAGAAAGCGGGACAATATTATAACTATGGATATTATGATAGAAAGAATAATTTTGCACCTGGTGGTACACATAAAGTATTACTTACCGGTACAGATATTCAAAAAATAGAGTTCCAATGTCCGGCAGATTCGTACTTTAATATTCTTGAGATAAAGGATGCTAAAGGTGAAAATATTAAATTTGCACATTCTATAAATGTTAAAACGCTTGTTACTAATGGTGAAAAGCTTCAAACGGTAACAATAAGTTCGATGAATCTTAAGCTGAATGAAGATACTGTTTTTAATGGCACGCTGCATTTGTCGGCTTGTACACTAGATTTAAACGGCTACAAATTAACTATAAACGGTAATCTTATTCATTCTGGAGGTATTTTGCATGTAAATGGCGGTGAGCTTACAGTAAATGGAGACTACCGCATACAATCAGAATCAAAAGGTGAAGACGGTACAATTGTTTATGGCAGAAGCACAGGAAGCTTAAAGATGCTGAATGCCGATGATTATATTATTGTGACCGGAAGCTTTTATACTCAGAGTGATAATATTCATGCAAGCACTATGCTGAATGCGGGAATACTTGAAGTAAAGGGCGATTTTGTGCAGAAGGCAGGGTTATATTATAACTATGGATATTATGACAGAAAGAATAACTTCGCACCGGAAGGTACTCATAAGGTCATTTTGAGTGGTACTGATCCACAAAAAGTTGATATTCAAAATTCTGGAGATTCATACTTTAATGTGTTAGAGCTTAAAAATATATCTGGTACCGGAGTTAAATTCATAAACCCCCTTAATGTAAAATCGCTTATAAGAAATGAAAGCAAAATATCAAAGCTGTCTGTTATTACTATGAATTGGAGTCTTAATGAGGATACCGAATTGGACTGCAGTTTGTATTTTAGCGGAGCAACCATTGATTTAAACGGACATAAGCTGACAGTTAACGGCAACCTTATTCAGTCAGGCGGCACGTTGTATATAAACGGAGGGCAGCTTAATATAAGCGGGATTACCATATCCAGTCTGAAGGTTCAGGCGAGGACGGCACCTTGGTGTATGGTAGAAGTTCAGGATATTTGAAAATGACAAATCCTTTGGATTATGTAAAGGTTGGCGGAAGTTTCTTTATACAAAGTGATAATGTAAATGATGGCACAATACTATATGAAGGTATTATTGAAGTGAAAGGCGATATTGTTCAGAAATCGGGTCAGTACTATAATTATGGATATTATGACAGAAAGAACAATTTTGCTCCAGGAGGGAATCATAAAGTAATACTTAGTGGTGCTGACGTGCAAAATATAAGCTTCCAGAATTCTGCAGAGTCATATTTTAACATACTTGAATCAAAAAATTATTCACAAAAGGGTATAAACTTTATAAGTTCGTTTAATGCAAAGTCTTTTATAAACAACAATTGCAATATAACATTGACATCAATCAATTCCATGGAATGGAAACTCAATGAAGATACCATTATAAATAGTACTGTTTACTTATTAGGAAACACTCTTGATCTAAACGGGCATAAACTGACAATAAACGGGAGCCTAATACAGTCGGGCGGTGTATTAAGTATAAACGGAGGCAGTCTGATTGTTAATGGTGATTACAGGATTCAGACAGAAAGTAAAGCATCTGATGGCACTATAACTTATGTCAAAGGCAATGGGTGTTTGAAGATGCTAAATAAAAATGATTATGTATTGGTAAGCGGGAATTTTTATATACAATCAGGAGATGTAAACGGTCCTTCAATGTTAAATGCCGGAGTGCTTGAAGTCAAAGGTGATTTTATACAGCTGGCAGGCCAATACTATAATTATGGAACATATGATAGAAAGAATAACTTCACCCCTGGAGGGAACCATAAGGTAGTATTGAGCGGCAGCGAGGTACAAAATGTTAACTTCCAATATCCTAATGACTCATTTATCAATATTCTTCAGATTACAAAACCTATTGAAACCGGATATACATTCAATAAAACACCGGTCTGGAAGCAGTTGATATATGATGTTGAGTCTCCGTCAATACCATTAGAGCTCAAATCAACATTCAGCAGTGAAACATCAATATCGCTTTCATGGACAGCTTCAACCGACAATGACGGTGTTGCAGGGTATGAGATATATCGTAACGGATCTTTGGCGGGCTATGTAAAAAACAATGAATATACCGACAGTGGACTGAAACCTGGTAAAGAGTATACTTATATGGTAAGAGCAGCTGATGCCGGACACAATGTATCGGAATTTTCCAATGAGATAATTGCTAAAACACTAGCGGATACAGAAAAACCTTCTGCACCAGGCAGTTTTTCGGCATACTTTATAGACACTACTGTTTATCTTAGTTGGACTGCATCAACTGATAATGTAGGAGTTACAAGATATGATATTTATCGCGATGGTGAATTTGTCGGATCTACAGGTACAACTGAGTATAAAGATTTAAACCTGGAATTGAACAAAAAATACAGCTACATGGTTAAATCGTACGATGCTGCAGATAACTGGGCGGATGCAGCAGTTGAGATGGTATTGTCGGATGACCACAGTAATGACATGGGTGATGCCACCGGAGTGGAGATTGGAAAAGACACAGCCGGAACAATTAACTATAGAGGCGATATTGATTGGTTCAAATTTACTACTACAAATGCCGGATACTATTCACTTACCGGAAAAGGTGTCACAGATCTGGTAGGTAACATATACAAAGCTGACGGTACATTGCTGTCGTCTGGAGAAGGCATTGGTGATAGGTTTACAGTTACAGGAGCATTTGAAGCTAATATGGAGTACTACATAAAAATTAAATACATAAGCAGTTTTAGTACAGGGGTATATTTGATAAAGGTTTCAGAGCTTGACAATGAGCCGCCAAATGCTCCAACCGGCCTTACTGCTGTGAAAAAAACACCTGTGTCAATTAGCCTTAAGTGGGATGCTGCAACTGATAATACCGGCGTTTTGGGATACAAATTATATAGAGACGGGATTCTTATTAAAGATACAACATCCACTGAATTTAATGATACAGGGTTAAATCCTGAAACTTCCTATACTTATACCGTCAGAGCTTATGATGATTTAAAGAATTTATCAATTGAGAGTGTTTCTTTAAAAGAATCCACAGAAAAAGATATTGATGCTCCATCTATACCAGTTGATTTGAAAATATCATCAGTTAAAAGGTTACAGAATGATACTGGAGCGAAAGTTTCTGTTGGACTTGTATGGTCATCTTCTACTGATAATGTAAAAGTAGGGGGATATGAAATATATAGAGATGGCGTAAGGATAGGAACAACGGATAAACATGATTACCTGGATTCCGATGCAGTGATCTCAGAAAGCAATATATATATATATGCAGTCAAGGCTTTTGATACTTCAAATAACTACTCGGCTGACAGCATTCCTGTAACTTTTGATAACGAAGCACCGACAGCACCAACAGATCTAAAAGAGACAGGAAAGACCGAGAAGTCAGTTGTACTTTGCTGGAATCCATCAACTGATTCAATAGGGATAAAAGGCTATGAAATATATAGAGATGGTATAAAAATAGGCACTTCCACATCAAATAACTTTACTGTGAATAGTCTTGAGCCGGATAAAACATATATCTTCAAGGTTTACGCATTCGATGGTCAAGGAAACTTTTCAGATTCAAGCAATGAGTTTACCATCACAACCACAATTGACACTGAAAAACCTTCGATACCGGCAAATTTGAGATTGGTGTCCAAAACCGGTACCACTGTTACCATCGCATGGGATGCTTCAACCGATAATGTAGCTGTCGGCGGCTATGAGATATTAAAAGACGGTGTTACAGCAGGCACAACCGGTACTACAAGCTACAAATTTGAAGGATTGACTACTGATACCATGTATAAATTTAATATAAAGGCGTATGATACATCAAACAATATTTCAGGTGAAAGTGCTGTATTTAGTGTAATACCCAGGCTGCCGTCAGAACCATCCAGCCTTGAGGTTCTAGAAAAACCATATTCCATTGTATTAAGGTGGAGCAGTTCAGATAATGATATTGCTAGTTATAAAGTTTACAAAGGCTCTTCTGCTGAAGGCTTAAGTTTTTGGACAAATTGCAATACCAGTAATATTGAGCTGACAGGATTAAATGGAGGAACGACTGTTTACTTCAAGGTAAGTTCAATAGACAAATGGGGCAATGAAAGCACTAAATCTGGTGCAATAAGCGGCACAACCCTAGTTGATAGTATTGCTCCTTCTGTATCCTTGCTGGTTCCTGAAGACAACTATAGAAGCTCAGGAAATATTACTTTAAAAGCAGCAGGCAAAGACAACTTTACTCTTGAGAAGTTTGTATTCGAATATTCTATTCCTAATGAGGATAAATGGACAGCTATATGTGAAAGTTATGCTGTATATAATGGAAGCACAAAAGAATACCAAACCGATATATCATGGAACACAAAAGGTTTAAGTGGAAATTATCTGGTTAGGGCTATTGCAAAAGACAAGAGCGGAAATGAATCTGAACCTTTGGCACACAGTATAATTATTGATAATACTGCTCCTGATGTGCCGACCAATGTATCCGCTGTTGCCAGTCCCGGAAAAATCATTATTAAATGGAGTCCTGTACAAGCAGGGGATATCTCATCCTACTCCATATATAGAAAATCATCAGAAGCAGGTGCAAACTTCAGCCTTATTACAACAGTTAAAGCTTCCATATTTGAATATACCGACTATAATGTTGATTCCGGAAAAACATACATATATTGCGTTATAGCTGTAGATGACCTGAAAAATGAAAGCAGTCGTTCAGGAGAAGCACAGGCCACAGCAGGTGATTTTGTTCCGGCAATAAGCATAAACCCGGAAGTGGTAAAACCATCAGATGAAATAAGCATTACAGGAGAGGGTTTTAGACCCTTAGAAACAGTAGAGATATATATTGATGAAAGTACATTCCTTTTCAATACAAAATCCGATTCAACAGGAAATGTTACAGCTAGCTGGAAATACTTAAAGAATGTATCGCCAGGAAACCACAGCATTAAATTAAAAGGGCAATCAAGCCTTGCAGAAGCAACAGCAAGCTTTAAAGGGGATGTTTCACTATTAAAGCCGCCAGCGGGAATAACAGCTAAAGCAGGTGAAATAGAAGTTACACTTAGCTGGCAGGCGGTGGGTAGCATCAATTTCTACAGGCTGTATAGAAAAACAGGTGATGAACCCCTTGTAAAAGTGATGGACAATATAAAAGGCATTATTGCTAAAGACATATCTGTTAAGAGCGGAAGCAGCTATCAGTATCAGTTGGCAAGTGTGGATATATATGGAAATGAAGGGAGCCTATCTGATCCGATTGACATAATACCGCTGGGTGATTCGACAAAACCTGTTTTATCCGGCTTTACAGCATCTAGATATGGTGAAACACTAAAATTGGCAACTTTATCAAGCGATAATATAGGCGTTGAATCAATGAAATTCTACTATAGATTAGGTAGTGGAGAATGGAAAGAGATTGCAGCAGTAACAACAATACCGGAAAGAAACAAGACAGTAGGCCTCGGATATGATTGGAACACATCAGCTTTAAAAACTGATGGAAACTACGAGGTAAAGGCTGTAGCATATGATGAGGCTGGCAATTTTAGCGATGATAAAATAATCGGTATAACAATAAGAAATACCAAACCTCTATCGCCTCAAGAAGTAAATGCAACTAGCGGACAGCTAAGAATAGATGTTGACTGGACTCAGGTTATGGATGATGATTTCCTGAAATACAAACTTTATAGAAGGGTAAATGGGGGAGAATACATACTTTTAAGGGAGACCACCTTAAGGTCCTATCAGGATACTGCTGTTTCGCTGGGTAAATCTTATGAGTACAAAGTTACAGCTGTTGATACATATGGACATGAAAGTGACGGTACGGTAAGCGGTACTTCTTCAGCACTGCCTGACACTACTGCTCCCGAGCTTAAAAACCTCCTTCCATCAAGCGGTAGTAGGATTAAAGGTAAGGTAAATATAAGTGCTATAGCTTCGGATAACGTATGTTTAAGCAAGGTTGATTTCATGTATTCCGTTAAAATCAATGGTGTTCAGACCTGGCTTACACTGGGGTCGGCTGTAAGTGGCACTGTGTGCTGGGATACGGCAAGTACTGTGACTGACGGTTTATGCGAGATAAAAGTTGTTGCAAAGGATACATCTGGCAACACTTCCGAACTGAAAGCTTCCTATATTGTTGATAATACAGCACCTGATGCCCCTGTTATTACAGCAAAGCCACAGGAGTTGAAAGTTTCACTGACATGGCAGCCTGTAGCAAGTGCTGATGATTTAGACCATTACAATGTATACAGAGGAAACGGTATTACTCCATCATATAAACTCATTGGAAGTACGGCAGATAAAATATTTGTAGATTCAAATGCTGTTTATGCCGTAGAGAATCTTTATAAGGTTACTTCAGTAGATAAAGGCGGAAATGAAAGCTTAGGTTCAAATATTGTATCATGTATTCCAGGTAAGGACACGACACCTCCTGTTATAGACAAATTTTTACCGGGTGAAGGCACAGCATTAAGAGGAACTGTAAGCTTTACAGCACATGCAAAGGATAATATCAATGTTAAAAACTATAAACTTGAGATAAGAAAGGTAGATGAAAACAACCAGCTGGTTGGTAATGGAGAATGGCAGCTTGTATCCAGTCTCGAAAACCAGGGAACAAATGATGTAAGGTTTGTATTGGATACAACATTGGTGTCACAGGACAATAGTTACAAGTATCCTGACGGACGTTACCAGGTAAAAATAACAGCTGCAGACAGCGAGAATAATAATGCAGAGAATATTTATGGTTATATGGTTACGAATGATCCTCCTGCACCACCTGAAAAGCTGTATGTTGAAGCGGGTGAATGGCAGCTGGTTGTGAGCTGGTCGCCGGTTTTAAGAGCAGACTTCGATCATTATGTATTATATAGGAAAGAAGGAAAAAACGGTAATTGGGAAAAGATACTTAATGGCACTACATCAAATGCATATATAGACAGGATGCTTGATCCTTCAAAAGAATACTATTATGCAGTTTCTGCAGTCAACGATATGAACCGCGAAAGTGCCATGACAAGGGATTATTCCAATGATACAAATATTAGTGATGATATAAAGACACACTCCTTACAGGAAACCTCCGTACCTGTAATTAGGGAAGTTAAACCTGCAGAATTAAGTCATATAAGTAACAGTGCAAAGTTGGAGTCTCAAGTAGACGACAAGGTTTCTGTAAAAGTAAGGTATGAGTATTCATATCTGGGAGAATCGGAATCAAGTACCATAACTGGAGAAGAAACATGGCAGTTGATTGGCGAGGACAACAACCCAGGATACCGCAGTGCAAATCCTGACGGTCTTATTGAGGACTATATAAACGGCAACTTGACTTCTTTCAAAAATTATTTCTCAGGTTTTGTTTCACATTGCGATTGGGACACATCAGCCCTTGCGTCAGGCTGCTATGCAGTTCGTGTTACTGCAATAAATACAGGTAACAAGGAAAGTTCGGTATATAAAAGGTATATTATCGACCGCATTCCGCCTGCAAGGCCGGCAGGACTTCAGATTTCCGATCCAAAAATCGGAGGACAGTTGGATTTAAGCTGGAAAATGAATACGGAAGCAGATATTGACGGATACAAGATATTGCGTTCGGAAACAAATGGAGGCCCTTATGAATTAATTGGGAATACAAAAGGTTTTATATTCAGGGACGAAAAAGTACAAAACGGAAAAGTTTATTATTATGTAGTTAGTGCATATGACCTTTCAGGTAATGAAAGCCAGTCATCCGTGCAAGCAGCCGGAGCAGCATCGGCTATAAGTGATCTTTCAATTAAAGATATAAAGCTAAATCCGGTATCGCCTGCATATGATAGAAAAGCACAAATTACAGTAGTGGCTGAAAACCTTGGTTATGCAAATGCAAAGGGCAAAGTTGAGCTGTATATAAAAGACAGCATACAGGAATGGAAACTTATAGAAGCAAAAAATGTTGAATTAAGCGGAGCAAACCATTATGATGCAGTGTTTGAATGGACTCCGGAAAAAAGCTTTAAGAACCCTGTCGAGGTAAAGGCTGTAGTTACAACTACAGACTCTACAACAGAAACTAATAGTGTAAATAACAGTAAAATAATTGAGGCAAATATTAACCAGCCTCCTATAGCAGCTATTGAATGCAGTGAATGGATATATTCAGGTGATACCTATACCTTAAATGGTGCTACCGGTACAAATGGCCAGCTCTCAAAAGACAGTGACGGTAAAATAGTATGGTATAAATGGAATCTTGGTGATGGTATATTTAAAGAGGGAGCACAGGTTACACATGTTTACCAGACCCCAGGTTCATATACGGTTACACTGACGGTATGTGACAATAATGGTGCAGAGTCAAGCACAACAGCTATAGTAGATGTAAGGGATAACCGCCCGATTTAAGTGTCAATGATATAACATGGAATCCATCGGATCCTTCTGAGCAGGATGTAGTAAATATCACTGCTGAAATAGTTAACAATGGAAAAGGCCCAAACAGAATGGGATTTTTGGTAGGTTTCTATATTGACAACCAGTACATCGGTTATACCCGTGTGGACAAGAACATTGAATTAGGGGAAACTGTAAAGGTTCCATATACATGGGTTGCAACACCAGGAGTCCATGTTTTGAAGGTAGTGGCAAACGATATATTAGATATCTTAAAGGAAACTGACAAAAAGAATAACTCAACTACAGTGGCTTTGACAACCAAACAGGTTAATTTCGCGGATATTGCAATAGACAGTGTTGCATATGTTGCCGATGGTGAAAACCTTAACAGTGAAATGCCCTTTGCTTACAGGGCAAAAATATCAAATACCGGTACAGCAAATGCTGAAAAATTTAGTGTATCCCTTTATATTGACGGAAAATGGGTCCAAAAACAGAGCATAAACCTCTTAAAGCCGGGTGCGGAGACGTATGTAACATTTATTGTAAAACCTTCCACTGGTTCTCATGAGATAACGGTTAAGGCGGATGATCCATCACCTTTACTTAAGGAAATTGAAAGAGAAAATAATGAATTGAGTATTGTAACGCCGGAGTTTACTGTATCGTACCCGAAAATATCCCTTGGAGCTTTAAGCTGGATGCCGCAGGAATCGGTTATTACAGAAGGTACATCATTGACATTCTCAGCTAAAGTTACAAATAACAGTACAACAGATATAACTCATGAGTTTAATGTTGACTTTATTGTGGATGGACAAAAGTTCAAAACAGTTACTTTAGAAAAACTAGGTGCTGGTGAAGTGGCTGATGTTACAGCACGCTGGACTGCTTTGCCTGGAACCCACAAGATAAAAGTTTGTGCCGATAGTGATAATGTTGTGACAGAAGATGGAACGCTAACGGCAATTGAGTCTGATATACCGTCAATAAGGCTTATTTATCCGGATCTTTACATATCAGATGTAACATGGTCACCTACAAATATCAAATATGGTGATCAGGTCACATTTATTGCACGGGTAAGCAACCAAAGTGTAACCTCAGTATTCAAGAATTTTAATGTATCTCTGTATATGGATGGTAAGCAGGTGGCAGGTAAGACAGTTAATGGGATTAGAGGTCACAGCACTGCAATTGTTGATCTTACATGGAAGGCAAATTTACTCGGAAGCCATAATTTCAAGATAGTTATAGACAATGAAAAAGCCCTTATTCTTGAGCCTCTTCAGGAAGGCCTTAAGAGAGTTGAAGAGGGTAATATAAATATTTCCGATTCCTTAATGATGGAAGCACATCCAAACAATAATGATGCAGACTTAGGGTTTATGTCCAGTTTATTTATTGCAGATGACGATTTGATTCCTGTTTCTGTAAAGGTGACCAAGGCAAGCAGCAATGGAATGCTTCTGGGAACTGAAGATGGTATTGGAGCCATGTACTCCCTTGTGAAAGGAAATGAAAAGGTTTCGGGCGAATTGGGATTTGACAAGGTCAGCCGTACATTTAAGACTGAAATTCCTATTTCAAATTTAAGCGTGGGCAATTACATTCTTACACTTGAAGCAGGTGATGGTGTTGAAAAATTAACATCCACATGCAATATTTCAATAATGCCCGAAACAATAGCATCTATTGATACTGACAAAGAGCAGTATCAGTTTGGTCAACCGGTACATATAAATGGTTCTATCAGGCTTATAGACGGTACACCGCTTGTCGATGAACAGATTGTACTCGATTTGCAGTTAGAGCCCCAACTTAAAGAACCTGTAGAAGTATCGACTAAGAACGGAGGTAAATACCTTGCTACATGGCATGGGGAGCATATAATCCTTCTTACGACCGACGCAAACGGCAAATTTACATATGATTTCTACCCTGCGTTTGGAGAGGCAGGTTTATGGCATGCAAATGTTTTTGCATATAAAAGAGGCCTTGGTGCAGGAGCTTCAACCGATTTTAATATAATTGGTATGGTTGCTGTACCATCAAATGCTTCAATAACATCGACCAAAAACTCACGTTTCTCAAAAGTAATAAATATAAAAAATGCATCTGATGAGGGAGGAAAAACATTAACAGGTATAAATGCAGTACTTGTACCGTTGACTCAAAACAGTAAGGTTACAGCTATACCTGACAGTACAAATTTAAAAGTGACATTAGCACCTGGAGAAACCACGGGAGTAGTAATAAATTTCAATGCACCTCTTGATGCAGATGATACAGCCGAATACCGTATAGATTTCAGCAGTTCGGAAGGTGCTGTTGCTTCATCCACAGTAAAATTGAATCTAAGACCTGCAGTACCTATGCCAATTACCGACCCAAGGGGAATAGAGGTAGGACTTAATCCGGGACAGAGTATTGTAAGGACAATTAAGCTAACAAATAAAGGCCTTGGCAATATGAAGGGCATCAAGCTGGAATCACCTGCAAGGCTTCCATGGATAACAGCAGGAAACTTAGGCAAGACAGAGCTTGCACCAGGTGAATCCACTACATTTGAGATATTAATCAATCCTTCAACAGATATTCCTTTAGGTGAATATCAGGATAAAGTAGTTGTGACCGATGGAAAATACAGTTCAACTGTTACGGTTGCTTCGGAAATTTCCAGTGCACAAAGTGGATCGGTATCATTTATAGTATCTGACGATACAGGTGTCAGGGTACCGAATGCTGAGGTAAACCTTATTGGCAAGCAGCCATTTGTGCAGATAAAGGATGGAAAAGAGGTTACATACTACCAGCATTTCTATGGCCGTACCGATACAAATGGTGTTATAGTGTTTGAAAACAAGCCTTTAGGCGAATATGATTATTCAGTTCAGGCAAGTGCCCATAAGAGTATTAAGGGTAATGCATCAGTAATGCCTAAAACAGATGCGGCAGTAGTAAACGTTACAATGGAAATGCTTCCTGTGCAAGTTGAATGGACGGTCAAACCTACGACCATACAGGACAAATATGATATTAAACTTGAAATGACCTTTGGAGCAAACATACCCAAACCGTATTTCGGTTATGTGCCTCCTTGGATCAACATTCCCAAACAGATTACCGATCCAATGATAGTTGAGGCAACTGTTGTTAACTGTGGCTTGGTTGCTATTACCGATGTCACTGCATCCATTTTAAGGGAGAACTCCAATGATACAGGTATAAGTATTATTGGCGGAGGTTATATAGGAGAGATCCCTGCTCATGGAAGTGTTAAAATTAAACTCCTTGTCCAGCCTGGATACTATAACTTAAGACCTGGTAAACATCAGGAAACAGGTTTACCATATAATGCTATAATGCTGCACGGTTATTATGTAAGCTTCGATAGGGATACAGGACTTCCAATTGACCCTCCGGAAGAACTCAGCGGTAACATAGCGTTATTTAATAATGCAGAACAAAAGGTAACTTATAAAGCTTCTATGCCATCAGGTGAAACAGTAACGGAAGAAATAGAGCTTCCTAAGGATGCTGAGATTGAAGAAGTTGATTACCTTATCGGAAGAGGTGATGGAAAACCTGCTCTGCCTGAAAGCGGACAATCAGGAAAGGGTACCTATGAGATTGTAACTCTGAGCCTTGACCAGACTGCAACTCTTGAAAGGCAGGCATTTAATGCAACACTTAAGATATCAAACGGATATGTGGCATATGCACTTGCCAACATGGCGGTTAAAGTGGTTGTAACAGATAAGGATGGCAAAGATGTAACAGGTAATAACTTCATTATAGCTACAGGGTTAAACGGGATTGAGAACCTTGACGGATCATCATCACTGCTGTCAGGTAAGAGTATGACGGCTGATTGGCAGATAATACCGGGTGATGGTTTGGGCGGAACAAATCCTGAAGGGGAAAAGTACTATGCAAAGGCGGTCTTGTCGTACTTTGTAAACGGACACTATGTTGAAACTCAGACACAGGCTGAGGAAATAACCATAATGCCTCAGCCTAAGATAAACCTTCATTATTATATACCACACGATATAACAGCAAACCAGACCTTCAAGCTTGGAGTGACGGCTGAAAATACAGGTGACGGAACTGCAAAGAACCTTGTTATAGATTCTGGCCAGCTTAATATCAAGTCAAATCAGGCAGGGCTTCAGACCAAGTTTGAAATACTGGGCACTTCCTTTGGCAGCAATACTGAAAGCAGCTTTAGGCTGAACCTTGGAGATATTGCTCCTCACAGTCAGGTTACAGGCTACTGGATAGTAAAATGGTCAATGTATGAGGAAAAGGAAGATGCTAAGCCTATAGAGGGAGAATTCCTTGATTTTAAAGCATCGCTTCATCATCAGGATTATAAGGGCATTCAGCTTAATCCATTGATAGTGGGAGTTACAACAGAGATAATTGGAAAAGATAACTTGAAGCTTACTGCTGATGGTGATGTTTCATATACTCTTATAGATAAAGACAACACAGGAATACCAAATTATCTTATTAACTTGAAAACAGGTATGAAACTGCCAATTTATATACCTCAAACATTAAATGTGACAAAGCAGCCTGATCCAAGTGAATCTACACTGAAATTTAAGGTTCCTGTACCTGAAGGTAATCCGGATGATCAGGGAATGCCGCGTTATCAGGTGTTAATGCTGAAAGCTCCTGAAAATTACAACACTATTCGTTCTGTAGAGAGAGAATCATTTGTTGAAGGGGAGGAAAAGAGGCTTCTAAGCCTTGCTAACGCATGGATAGATTATGGAAATATATATGTTGTTGATGAAATTCCGGTTTCAAAGGTTAAACCTGCTGATTCTACGAAAGTACAGGCTCGTTACTATTATCCGTCAAGCTATACTGTTGATTTTAGCTCGGGTGCAGTTATAAGCTCGGTGGAAAGTGCCCAGGTTTATTATACAGAAGATAAGGAAAAAGGACCACAGTATGCATACTATGACATTGGCCATTACATAGATGAAGGAATGACAACCTCTGTAAGGGCTGAAGTAACCAATAAGGGTAAAGCGGTTGAAAGCGGTACAGTAGAATTCTTTGCAAAACGCTATAATGATAAAACTGAAACTAAAATCGGTGAAATTGGTTTTAGTGGAATTCAGCCATATAATTCCAAATATGCGTACACAACATGGACTCCGGCAAAAGGAGGGAAGTATACCTTAACTGCAAGAATAAAGGATAGCAACACAAAGGATGCTAAGGGAGAAGTAACTGCAACAATCAACTATAGACCTATAGCAGAAACTAGTGCCGATTTCTCAGCAGATGTCCTCACAAAGGCACACTTTGACAGCTCACGCTCATATGATAAGGACGGTTATATACAGGCGTTCAAGTGGGATTTTGGCGATGGCGAGTCGGGAGTAGGAGTATGCCCCAGCCACAAGTACCTGCATTCCGGTACTTATAAGGTTAAGCTGACAGTTGTTGATAATAACAATGCAGAGAGTACCTCAGAGATGCAGGTTACAATTAAGGAGACAAGGGCTGACCTTAGAATAGGACAGCTCATAATAGACCAAGAGACACTTGAAGAAGGGCAGATTGTGAAGATTACAGGAACAATACAAAATGCTGGTTACTGTGATACAAAAAAACCGTTTCTAGTAGGATTCTATGTAGATAACAAATATGTAAATTATAAGAGGATTACAGATAATATAGCACCGGGAGGAACAAAGGAAGTAACCTTCGATTGGGTTAATACAAAAGGCAATCACATAGTTACATTAATTGCAAATGATATAGGCCATCCAGTGGATGAAGCCGACTTTGACAATAACCAGAAGAGCAGGCCAATAAATGTTAGTCAGGCATTCTTCCCCAATATCAAAGTTGATAGCTTTACTGCTGATGTATCATTTGATGAAGCTTTAGACTGGAACCAAAAAGTAGGCTTTACTGCCAACATATCCAATAGAGGCAATGCAAATACAGGAAGCTTTAATGTAGCATTCTATGTGGATGATAAGCTTGCAGAAACTAAAACAGTACAAGGCCTTGATTACCAGGATGGAGCTAATGCAACTAAAGTCACTTTCACGTGGAATATAAAGGACGAAGGAAAGCATATATACAAAATTGCAGCAGATGGACCTTTGGCACATGTTGTTGAGACAGACAAAAACGATAATGCTAAGGAACTTGAAGGATCTAATATTAAATTAAGATACCCTGATCTGAAGGTTGAAAGCCTGAGCGTTTCACCTGACAATGGAAAGCTTGACGCAGGCCAAAGTGTTATAATTAATGCATTAATATCCAATAACGGATACAGCACAACAAGCAAACAATGCAAGGTTGCTTTCTTCGCAGACGGCAGGTATTTAGGGGCAAAGGATGTTGGAATTATAACAAAGGACGGAAATATTTTCGCATCATATACATGGGACAGACCTATAAACGGAACAAAGTTTATAGAGGCTTATGCGGACTATAATAATGATATTCATGAAGTATCGGACGAAAACAATAAGTTAAGATATACTGTTACAACCCCGATGAATATTAATTTACCTGATTTGGTTATAGAGGGCATTGCTACTGAACCTTCATCAGGTACAGCCAGGTTTGGAGATGAAGTCACAACAAAGGTATACCTAAGAAATGCAGGAACAGCTTATATAAAGACTCCTTTTACTACTGCCCTTTATATAAATAAAAAGCTGGCTGGTAAGTTTGAAACTAAAGAAAGCCTTGCACCGGGACAGAGCACTGCCGGCACCGTTACATGGACTGCAGACATTCTGCCTACTGCACCTGATTACGAACTAACGGCCTATGCAGACATATATACTAAGCTTGTTCTTTCAAACCGCAGCCATTCAACCAAGACTGCTTATTATAAAGTAAAAGGGGAAGTGAATTTAGCTCCTGATACTATAAACAATGCTTATACTGTTGGAGAAAAGCCTAAGCTAAAATTAAAGGTTAATTCTACAAATGAACCTGGGACCCCGTTGACTCCTGGGAGTGGTGTAAAAGCACGCATAAACATTTATAAAGGTTTGCCTGATACTGATGGAAAGTCCATAGGAGAAGCAGTATATGGGCAGGATATGGTATACGACGAATTGGAAGGAAAATATACATCTGTAGTTGATATTCAAAATATAGGAAGTATTTTAGAGCCAGGTCAATATACCATTGAATATGCGGTAACAGTGGGTTCGGATGAAAAGAAAATCTGCAAAGCCTTCAAGCTAGTAAATGATTATGTCGTTACTGTTAATACAGGAAAACAAACATATGCGGCAAATGAACCTGTTGACATATCGGGTACTGTAACCGATTCGGATGGAAAAACACCGTTAGCTGGTGTGAATGTAAAGGTTATAGTTGTTGGGGAAGAGGAATTGAAGTTTAATACCATAACGGATGAAAATGGAAAATTTAATCATAAATTCCAAGTGACGGCCGGGTGTGGAGGTTCCTACTCATTAAAAGTTTCAGCAATTTATGATGGTGCTCAAAAGATGAGCAGTTCCAAAGTGTTCTATATTGAAGGACCTGTATTGACTTTCAATAATTCAATTAAAATAACTGCAGGATATTCTAACACTGTTCCAATTACATTATTAAATGTAGGGACCTTGCCAATTACCGGTATAACAATAAATAAGGTGTTTAATGAAGACAGAGATGGCTTGACGGCAGAAATCCAGGGTGAAATACCTGAAAGCTTGGATGCCGGCAAATCAGCAGAATTAAAACTTAAAATATCAGCCGGAGTACAAACCGTACCTGGTATAAAAGACCTTGAATTAACTGCAGAATGTAAAGAAGGCTATACTTATAAGGCACAGCTTGCAGTCACTATTGAGGAACCCAAGCCAAAGAGCAGGATCGATATTGGTGGAGGAGTTGAGGTCAACGAAAAGGCATTAACATCTGCTGATTATATTGTAGGTGCCTTTAAGAAAGAAAAGATAACTTCTTCATTAAGACAGGGGAGTACCGATACACAGGTAATCCATATAATGAACAGCGGAAACGCTCCCATAAGGGACATAAAAGTTATACCTCCAGCTACACTGCCGTGGGTAACAATAACTACATCAGGCACCCAGTTGGTTGAACCTGTAAGTAAGGGGTTTAGCATAAGAGATTCCAACTCACATGCAAATATTTTAGTTCATATTTCTCCGACAGATGTGGTACAGCAGGGAATTTATGAGGATTATATTACAATAACCTCAAATGCAGGGGAGTCAAAGGTACCTGTAATGATAAATGTCGGTGCTTCCAGCGTAGGTACATTTGTTATACAGGTTCTTGATGAGGATTCTGCACCGGTTAATGATGCTGTTTTTGAATTGTCAGGCCCCATAGCAGAGGGCGGTAAACAGGATTCCAACGTTAATGTATATAGAGGAACTTTCCAGGGTGATGCTACTTACAAATTTGAAAATGTTCCATCAGGAAATTATATAGCTAAAGTAACGGCTCCATACTGCAAGGAGCTTGAATGCAATTTCGATGTTCAAGCTTTAATAGAGCTTGAACCTCAGAAGGTTTATCTTGAGAAGATGCCGTTTACTCTGGAATTATCTACAGAATCTATTATTGATACAATGAATTCCGATTTTAAGAATGGCAATACTGAACTGGTATATAAACAGGTAATGAAACCTGAAGGTGCCAAGCCTGAATTGATTTCACATTATCCTGGTTACGAAATGTATGACTCAGATATGGCATTAAATATGTCCGAACTGATATCAATTAAAAATTCGTCTGACAGTGGTATCATATACGACGTTCAAGCGAAACTCAAAACGGGTAACACATATTTGCCAAAGGATGCCGTTTCATTGATTAAAGGAGGAGCAGACAGTGCAACGCTTGATTTGGACGATTTTTCAGCAAAAGATATAAAGGACTTATTTATATATGTTAATGATGACAAGATGTGTGACATTGTAAAAATCCAAGAGACCGATACGCCAGGAAAATATACTGTTATTCCGCCTGTAGGCATGACACAAAAAAGGATTAACGGCTGGATAAGTGATTATAGTTTATGGAAAGATGATGGAAGGGCTGTAACAAGTGCAGTTTATAATACTGTTGATGGGTCATATACAATAACTCTTAAACCGCGTAATGACGGTACTTATGTTACACCGTCACCAAAAATAAATAAATTCTATGAAAGGGTTAATTTTGACTTTGAACTGGAGCTCACGGGTAAAGTATTTAATATGTTCAATATGGAGGAAGCTGTTAAATTAAGCATTCCTATAAGACTGCATTTTGTTCCATATCTGGCTTTTGGAGATGAAACCGATCCAAGGGATGAGGAAAGAATCAAAGTAAAAGCAGCATTTAATCCATTAAGATTTAAAGATATGGAGTCTTTAAGAGTTAAAGAATTTAGTGAAAATTTCTTAAAGAAAATGGGCAAAAGATCGGTTGAAAAACCGGAAGCTATGGGTACGGCACTTGGAAGCTTTGACTTTTCACAGGATACAGTTTTAGCCGATGAATCATTTAATGCCGATTTCTCACTTTTTAACCCATCTGACTTCCAATATATAAATGGTGCAGATATTGAACTACTCATAACAGACATGGAACTTGACAGTGAAGGACAACTGCCTGTGGGAGCTAAGATCCTAAATGACAAGTTCAATATCAGTTTGACTAAAAATATTAAGAATAAGGATGGAAAAAGTACTTCCCAAACATATGATGATGAATCTGTAAATATAGAGACAATTGATCCTGGAAGCAAGTTAAATGTCATCTTCAATATATTAAGAAAATCAATGGCCGATAATGAGAATGAAGAAAGTGTTTATAGCAAAAAAGCATATCTTTATGTAAAGTACAAATTTACAAAGGATGACGAAACATTTAGCGGTATTACAAAATCAAAAGCCGTGGAGATTGAACCTCCTGCAAAGATATACTTAAGTTATGAATTCAAAAAGACTCCGGATAATTTATATGAAGTAACGGTGAAGGCTACCAATGCAGGATTAGGAAGAGCAAGAGGATTAAAACTTTTGCCTCCTGTGATAAGCAGTTCTGAACATGTAGTGCTTATTGAGGGAAAAGTTGAAGGAGGACAATGGGAGCAGAATATTTCATGTCTTGAGTTCGGTGACATAGCTCCAAACCAGACAGTTACAGGCTACTACCATCTTCTTGTTTCCGGTGATATCGACCTTGCTCAAAGTATAAGCTTTAAGGTGCTTGATGAGAATTCATCAGGAAAGGTACTGTTGACGCCACTTACATATAATCAGGTGGAAACCTTTGACTTCAATGATTTAAGGGATGAGCTTAACCGGTTAAAAAATAACATAAGCGGACAGGGCGGGCTTCTTGACAAGAGTACAGAGGATTTGTCAAGGGCTATGTATGAATCATTAGAATATGTCAATTCTTTGGATGATGCCAGAAGGACTACTGAATTACTGGATATTTTAAATTCCGGGTTTGGACTTATATATAGTAGTATTAACTTCTTCTTAAGTGCCAAAGATATTGCAAAGTCGTATGTTAATGGAAAATACGGATCGGGCAGCGGCAGTGCAAAAAGTGCCAAGACAGCTGTATCCATAGGAAACAGCAAAGTAATTTCCAAGGTGAATAAAGCATTGGATACTGTGAACAAGATATCAGATGCTGTAAATAAAGCTATAACTTTAAAAAGCACATATGACGGTATCATGAAGCTATTTACAGAAGCGAAAAGCAAACTTGATTTATCGTTGGTGCAGAAAATCAATAAAGTTGTCAATAAATATACAAAAGTATATGTCACCAGTGACGATAAAGCAGGATTTGTGCTTCAAGAGCTCGAGGATTATGTTGAAGCTAAAAAACAGGAAGGCGGGCTTATTACAGATGGTAATGTAACCTACCTGTCGAAAGAGTTTATTGAAAAATGGAAACAGGAGAATTATTATAACAATATTACTGAGGATGGTAAGATCTATAAGATTAATGATAAGATTTACCTGACTGAAGAAAACTGCAAGGTATTGGAGAACATTGATCCGGCGGATGATAATAGGAGTGTTGTGCAGATTGATGAGGCAAGAAAGAGTCTTTCTGAGACAGAAGCATCCCTGAAAAAGAGCAAGGAGTATACCCAGGAGCTTATCGAAAAGTGTGCTAAATATAATATCGACGGAAATAATGCATTGGATTTGGAGTTGGAAATAGTTGAAGATGTAAAAGAAGCAGAAGCAGATCCTGAAATTTATCAAGATGGAAACGTTGTATATATTTCAAAGGAATATATAAATAAATGGAAGCTGAAAAATGGTAAAACCCCGGCAGATACAGAAGTAAAGAAGCCTTACAAGGATGGTAATGTGCTCTATGTTTTTGGCGACTATTTGGATTTAAATGCGAATAATACATCTGAAGCAAAAGATGCACTTGAGAAAACAAAAGCTAAATTAAAACCTGCCCTTGATGAGGTCCAAAAGGCTATGGACGTTCAAGATGAAGCGTTTTACAATGATGTGTCGGGAAAAATAGATAAAACTCTTGGCATTATAAATAGTACTTTATCCTTGTGTCAGAGCATTGTTGACTTAAATAAGGCTGTTGATGATATTGAGTTGATAAGACGTAATTTGGATCAATTTATCAATGAAGCAAACCAGGCACTTGGAGCAGAAAATAGTCCTGCAGTAGATAATGAGGCTCAATCGGAGTCTGAGGAAGAGGAAGAAGAAAGAGAAGAACAAAAGTACGGTGAGTACTCTGTACTTTTTGAAGGGGATGCACATGTTGAATCTGAGAGAGCTCTTCTTGAGCGTCTTACTGCAACTAGCAGCCTTGATAAATTAGACAGTGACTTATTAAAAGTGGCTCACCACGGAAGCCAATCTTCAACTGACAGCACATTTTTACAGCTTGTTACACCTGATGAATCTGTAATATCGGTAGGTGAAAACAATGAGTATGATCATCCATCAGATATTACAGTTTCAAAGCTTGAAAACATTGGATCGGAGGTTTATAGAACTGATGAAAACGGTACTGTTGAAACTGAGATTTATGATGAATCAACCAATCAACTGGTTGCAAAGGTAACTGTACTTGATGTAAATCAAGGTGATTGTATTCTTATAGAAGCCGGCGGAAATAGAATGCTTATTGACGGTGGAGCAGGAAAAGGAATATATCCGTTGAAAGCTGCGGATTTTAGCAGAATCGATGCAATTGATTCATTGAAATACCTAGTAATAACGCATCCTGATTCAGACCATTATAACTATTTGAACAAAATATTGTTTCTGCAAAAGCCAGGCAAACATATTGAAGTTACAGATAAGGTGTTCATACCTGAAGTTGACAATACGGTAACAACTCCTACCTATAATACGTTTGAACAAAATATTAAAACGCGGTATAACGGCCAATATGTAGTTGTAGGAAGCAATATGGTAGGTGAAACCATATACCTTGATGATTCCAATCAGGTTGCCTTTGAATTTTTAGGCCCTGTAAAGAACTTTTATAACGATCCTGAATTAAGATATAAAGAAGATAAAACCAACAACTCATCAATTATTCTGAAGATGACCTACAAGCCTCAGAGTCAGTTAATGATGAGTCCTGATGAATCGGGAACAAGCTCTAGTTATGCTGCTCCTAACAATGGCATTAGAATTGTAACTCGTTACTGGGTTAAAGAAGGCGACTCAATGGTTAAAAAGCAGGATGTGAGAAAGCTCATTGGCTCCGGTACTATCAATATTAAGGATATTGCACAGTATATTAATAAAAGTCAGGAAAACAGTGTTTTTGTTAAAAACATGGATAACTACAAAAACTGGATAAGTAATGCATTAGGCAGCATGAAAGATTTAAAAATTAATAACCTAGATTCTGTCAGGGAAAAGCTTAAAGCTTCACTTGAACAGATAGCCGCTGCAAAGAAACAAGCCGGTGGCAATTCTGCATTTGATGTACAGAAGGAACTGGATGAAATAATTAAAGGTATGCCTGATGACTATGATGCAAGGAGCATGTATATAATTCAATGCATTCTTGGATTGGAAGAGTACAAGATATTAACCACTAATAACATGTATAATGCCTATGCTAAATATCTCGAGGAAGATCACAATATTGATGAAGGTTTTGAAGATTTACAGGATTACAGTGATATTAGTCCGGATATCAAGCTGAGCAAAGAGTATATAACTAAAAGTGTGGGTTCTATAAAGGATGTTTCCGATGCATTGATGAATGAAGCGATAGAGATTGTTGAAAATTATATTTATAACAGTGAGGATGCTCCTTCATATTATCCTACAAAGGTACTCCTTAAATATTTCAATGATTTGAATGAGCAGATCGAATCAATTGTAGGAAAACAGGGCGATCGGAAAGAGGGTTTTGGACAATATAAAAATATTAATGTATTTAACAGCTTGGGAGATGAGGTACATCCTGAAAATAAAGATCTTACTGTAATGAAGGAACAATATCTCAAGCTATTGAAGGATAGCATTGACGGTTATGAGACTATCATTGACAGATGGGATTTGAATATTTCAAAAGCAGGGTTATATTCAGTTAATGCCATATTGCAGCCATATAATTATGTTATGGGTTTGAACCCAATCGGTTCTCTTTTGACATTGCCTACAACATACTACTACAGCAAGGCAATAGGTGCAGTAAATAGTGCTGAAATGAGTATCTATAAAGAAGAAAATACCAAAAGCGGAGTAATATCTGAAGATCTGGCAAATATGGTGATAAATACTGGATTGACATTTAATAGGGAAATTGGAATTTCCGAATCAGCAAACAACATCATCAGGAATATTGATAAGTGGAGGAAGATTGACCCTCCAATACCGGTAGAACCTGTTAGCATATCAGTATCGGATATAACAATTAACGATGGTGAGAAGAGAGGTTTTGGTGAGGCAGTAGTTATCCTGAAAAATGTTCATACAGGAGAGGTATCCGCTCTGGTAAACATGGATATATTCGGAGGTAAATTGAAATATGGAAGCTATACATCCGATCCGGTATCAATAAAGCCTTATGAAACTGTTGTAATAAAAATACCATTTGAAGTACAGCGATCCAGCCTTGTTGACATAGCAGGATACAGAAGTTTTGTTACCATCAGCTTATCAGAACCTGGAACAATGTCTCTCGGCGATCCGAAAGGTCCATATATATCACATTTCTATGCAGGCACTGAAGAGCAGTTAAATGCCTTAAGAGGTAATATAAAGGTTGTTCAGCCTCTTGGCGGAATGCTTGATGGTGGTGAAGAGGCAGAAGAATTATATACTGCATCAAACAATGCACAGGAAATAAAAATTATTATGGCTTCGAAGGATTCGTCGAAAATGCAGCTGCATCTTTATGACAAATCAGGAAATCATATAGGATATGTTTCAGGCGATGGATATAAGAACAGCATCCCTGAATCAGAGGTTATTTCAATGAGAAATAACAATGACACTATAGTAATCCGCAATCCCCATAATGGACCTTATAGGATTGTAGTAAGGTTACCTGAAGGGGAAAATGAAGAGGAGTATTCCTTGGAAGTAACTGAACTTGTAAATGTCGGAGCCATACCTGATGTGGACCTGCCGAGAGTTATTATAAGTAATACCCAAAATGCTGAATTTATCGTTAATATACTTGAAAGTTCATACCAAAACAAAATTGATAATGTAGAGATCCAGACTGGCGAATTCAAAGATATTAATGGAAGAAGTGTGCCAATCATAAAAAACAGCTTTAAGGCCATGAACGGAACAGATCTCTCAAGTGGTATACAATCCGGTATCCCAGTTGGAATGGCTGCTGTTGTTAAATGCGGGGTAGAGTTTGGCGAAGATCTGCCAGATGGAATATATAACGGTAAGGTAAATGTTACAGTCAAAGGTGTTAATCTGAATCCTGACTTCGGTAGGTATCTGTCAGTTACAGATAGTGTTTATGGTTGGAAATATAATAAGGGAGACGGATCCCCTATTCGGAAGAGTATTCGGAATACTCTATTGATATACCTGTAACCATTATAATAGAGACTTCAGTACCAGCTGAACCGAAGGTATCGAGTGTTGAAAAAAGAGTATATGATGGAAGGTATTATGCTTATATAGAGGGAACTTCCGAAGAAGGTTGTTTTACAGAAGTATATGTTGACGGAGAATTGTCTGATAAAGTGCTTGTAGATAGTGATAAGAAATTTAGCTTCAAGTTTGAACTTGCAAGCGGAAACCATAATATAGAGATAATTTCAAGAAACGCATTAGGAACCAGCAGTACTTCAAGCTATACTTCAGTTATTTCCGGAGTGGATAATAAAGGCCCTGTTATTGCACCTGTTTCTCCAAAGGATGGGGAACATGTCAGCATACAGCCGAATGAGATTACATTTACAGTATCAGACAGTCAGTCCGATATAAATGCGGATTCCATTAAAGTATTTATAGATGGAACAGAGATAACATCTGACAAACTGGTGGATATGGGAACTGGTAAATGGAAAGCGTTAATAAATCCGGTAACCGATGGAGCACACAGCATTACAGCAAGTGCTTATGATGAAATAGGTAATATCAGTACTTCTAATTGGACATTTATTGTAGATACAACAAAGCCTGTACTTACGGTGCCTGCAAATAAAACTGTAGAGGCAACAGGAATTAAAACTCCTGTTGAAATAGGCAAGGCAACTGCTTCGGATTTATTTAGTGTAACAATAACCAATAATGCTCCTGAAAGTTATCCGTTAGGTACAACTGATGTTATCTGGACGGCAAAGGATGTAAACGGTAATGTAAGTACTGCAGTACAAAAGATAACTGTTGTGGATACAACAAAACCGGTGCTTATAGTACCAGCAGATGTTGAAACAATAGCAACCGGTGAAAAAACGCTGGTTGATATAGGAAATGCAACTGCAACAGATATTTTTGATGTGACTATTACAAATGATGCTACTTCAGCTTATATTGTCGGTATAACAATAGTTACATGGTTTGCCAGTGACGTAAATGGTAATACAAGTACAGCTATACAAAAAGTAAAAGTGGTGGCAGCAACCAATACACCAACACCTACATATTCAGCAACGCCAACAGCAACACCAACACCAACAAAAGCAACGCCTACACCGACAGTAACATCAACACCAACAAAAGCAACACCAACAAAAGCAACACCAACAAAAGCAACACCAACAGTAACACCAACACCAACAAAAGCAACACCAACAAAAGCAACACCAACAGTAACAGCAACACCAACGGCAACACCAACAAAAGCAACACCAACAAAAGCAACACCAACAAAAGCGACAGCAACACCAACGCCATCAGCTACTGCACCATCAGGTGGAGGAGGTGGTGTAATAATACCGTTACCTAATATAACAGCAACACCGACAGCAGTACCAACAGCTACACCAACAGCAACACCAACAAAAGCAACACTGATGCATACATTAAGTCCAACACCAACTGCGACATCAACACCTGTAGTATCTATTGAACCTACGCCTAAGATACCATCTTCAGGTTTCGAGGATATAATTGGGCATTGGGCTGAAAAATATATTTCAAAACTGATTAAAAGAGGATTCATCAGTGGTTATAATGACGGAACAATAAAGCCGAATAACTCAATAACAAGGGCTGAAATAGTAAAAATGCTGGTTAATGCTGCAGGTTATAGTCCAAGTGAAAAGAAATCCTCAAATTTTGCCGACAACAATAAAATTCCATCTTGGGCTATGGGTTATGTAATTACAGCAGCAGAAAAGGGAATGGTAAAAGGCTATAAAGGTAATAACTTCAGCCCGTCAAGTTTGGTGACCCGTGCTGAGATGACGGTGATGATCATGAGGGCCTTCGGTTATGAAATGTCCAATAAAAAAGGTATGCAGTTTAAGGATGCTGATAAAATACCTTCATGGGCTTCAGATTATATAAGCAAGGCTTATGAGATGAAGATAATACAAGGCTACAGTGATAATGAATTTAAGCCCAATAAAGTTTTATCAAGGGCTGAAGCGTTTGTTATAATCGAAAAGTGTATGAGCTTTGATAAATAACAACCCATCCAAAATGATTTATGGAACGACGAAAATAAATAATAGGTGTTGTTTTAATACCGCTCATACTATATAATATAATAGTCAAAAAGTTTGTATAATAAATAATTTTTGAAATATTCTATATTAAAAGTTAATTCATTTTTATATAGGTTAAAGAGGATAAAATGACAAAAGATGCTGAGTATTCAAAGAGTTACGGTAGCAAGGAGATCGCAGCAGCAGCAATAAAGATGTCTATGACAAGTGACAGGTATGAGGAAAAATCACTGCAGTCTGAATATTTAAAAAATGGTATTCATACAGCTGCAGTTGATTATGGAGGAGAATTCATAAACTCCATAATGAAGATCATTGAACGAGCAGTGGTATCCTCAAAAAGAGAAGGTGTAATTACCGATTCTCACGCTGAAGAAGGAGCAGTTGCAGGTGCAGCAAGGGAAGCTTTGTCTCAGATTACCTCGAAAGCCATGGGGCTTAATGTTGGCGGTAAGATAGGTATTGCAAGATATAATGATCATGTTAGTGTTGCAATATTCCTGGGCATTGGTCTTTTACACTTGAATGAAGTAGCTATAAGCGTAGGACATAGGGTGGTTTAGGCTGTTTTGCCTGGCCTCCTATTACTTATAATACTGTAGGACGGGAGAATATGTATGTTGGTAAGAGCAATAAGAGGAGCAACAACAGTTGATAACAATGACTCAAATGAAATAATAGAAGAGACAGGGAACCTTTTAAAAGAGATAATAGCAAAAAATAATATAAATGAAGACGATGTTATAAGCATAGTTTTTAGCGTAACTAAAGATTTGAATGCTGCTTTTCCTGCTGTTGCAGCAAGGAAAATGGGATGGACAGACGTGGCGTTGTTTTGTACAAATGAAATGGATGTGCCGGGAAGTCTGACAAAATGCATCCGTGTCTTGATACATATAAATACAGAGCTTGGTAAAAAGGACTTAAAACATGTGTACCTTAAAGGTGCAAATATTTTAAGACCTGATTTGGCAGAGTAATATTAATATCTGGGGGTTATTGATGCAAAAAAAAATAAGTATTGCAATAGATGGACCAGCCGGTGCGGGCAAAAGTACAATCGCAAAAATGATATCAAAAGAAATGGGTATAGTTTATTTAGATACAGGAGCTATGTACAGGACTGTTGCATTAAAAGCTATACGGGACCAAATTAATACGACTGACAGGGATTCTTTATCAAAAATGGTTGATAGTATTGACATAGCTGTTAATTATATTGATGGTGAACAATTTATTTGTTTAAATGGGGAAGATGTTACGTCTAAGATCAGAACTCCCGAAATATCAATAGGTGCTTCTAATGTAGCTGTTGTGCCTGAAGTCCGTATAAAAATGGTGGAATTGCAAAGACAAATTGCATCAAAAACCAGTGTTATTATGGATGGCAGGGATATTGGTACATATGTTTTGCCCGATGCCCAATATAAGTTTTTTTTAACGGCATCTGTTGAAGAGCGTGCTTTAAGACGATATAATGAGCAGATAGCCAAGGGCTATAAAGATATTAGCCTTGATAATGTAAAAAATGATATTGAATATCGTGATAAGAATGATAGTTCAAGAGAGTTTGCACCGTTGTCAAAAGCGGCAGATGCAATTGAGATTGATACTACAAGTCTGTCAATTGATGAGGTTGCACAAAGGATAATTAATATTATCAGAAAAGAGATGTAATCAATTTATATTTAATTATGTCTATGAAACAATGATCAATAATGCACCAAAATTCCTTATGACTACTATCAAGGATACAAAATCACGAAGTGATTTTGTATATATAATTATCGTACAAGCCGGGGGATGTTAGTTTGGAGATTATTATAGCAAAAAATGCAGGATTTTGTTTTGGGGTTAGTAAAGCTGTAAATTTATTATTTGATTTGCTGGAAAATACAAATGAAAAGTTATATACAGTAGGTCCTATTATACACAATGATCAGGTTGTTGAGAAGCTGAAGTCAAAGGGTGTTCAAGTTGTAAATGATATATCTGAAGTAGAAAATGACGGTCAGGTGGTTATAAGGACCCATGGTGTTACTCCTGAAGTTTATGAAAAAATTAATGGAAGTGGCCTTAAATACTCGGATGCAACATGCCCATATGTAAAAAAAATACACAATCTTGTTAATGAAAAATATAAAGAAGGTTATCAGATAGTAATTATTGGAGATAAGGAGCACCAGGAAGTTAAGGGAATAAATGGCTGGTGTGATGATACTGCTTCTATAGTTTATAGTGAAGATGATGTAAAAAGTATGAATGCAGATAATAAAAATATTTGCGTTGTAGCTCAGACTACAATTACAAAAGAAAAATGGGAAACAATTAATAATTTTTTAAATAAAAAATTTGAAAATATATTAAAATTTGATACAATATGTAGTGCGACCAGTAATCGTCAAAATGAAGCGGAATGTGTTGCGAAAAATGTCGATGCCATGGTGGTAATAGGCGGAAAGAACAGTTCCAATACACAGAAGCTTTATGAAATATGCAAAAAATATTGCAGTAAAACTTACCAAATTGAAACATCCGGTGATCTTCCACCGATGGATATAAAAAATATTAAAAAAATTGGTATTACCGCAGGTGCTTCAACTCCTGACTGGGTAATCAAGGAGGTTATTAGCAAAATGGAAGAATTAAATAAAGCAAACGAAATGAGTTTTAAAGAAGCTTTTGAAAGCTCTTTAGTAACTCTCAATACTGGAGATATTGTTAAAGGAAAAATCATTGGTTTTAACAATTCCGAAGTATTTGTTGACTTAGGGTATAAGTCTGATGGAATTATTAAAATTGAGGAGTTTACAGACGACGTAGATTTTAACCCTGCCCAGTCAATAAAAGTTGGAGATGAAGTAGAGGTTTTTATAGTTAGGGTTAATGATAAAGAAGGTGTTGTAGAGTTATCCAAAAAGAAGGTAGAATCTATGAAAGGCTGGGATTCTCTTGTTGCAGCCTTTGAAAATAAAACACCAGTTAGAGTTAAGGTTATTGAAATAGTAAACGGCGGTGTAATAGCATCTGTAAGCGGTATAAAGATTTTCATACCAGCGTCTCAAGTAAGCGATAAATATGTTAAAGAACTCCATGGATTCTTAAAACAGGTCATGAACATTCGTATTATCGATTACAATAAGCAGAAAAGGAAATTCGTTGGTTCAGCAAGAGTTATTCTTGAGGAAGAAAAAGAAAAAGCGGGAACTGAGTTCTGGGGCAGTGTAGAAATTGGTAAAAAATATACAGGTACAGTAAAAAGCCTTATGGATTTTGGTGCATTTGTTGATATAGGAGGAGTTGACGGCTTGGTACATGTTTCCGAGCTTTCATGGAATAAAATAAAGCATCCTTCTCAAGTTTTGAAGGTGGGTGACAAGATAGAAGTAGTTATAAAAGAGTTTGATAAAGATAAGAAAAAAGTTTCATTAGGATATAAGAAGCATGAAGATAACCCATGGGTTAAAGCAGCTAACAAATATAATGTAGATGATATCGTAAAAGGTAAGGTTGTGCGTCTTGTTCCATTTGGTGCTTTTGTTGAGCTTGATGAAGGTGTAGATGGATTGGTGCACATTTCTCAAATATCAAACGATAGAATAGGCAAGCCATCTGATGTACTTTCAGTTGGTCAGGAAATTGAAGCTAAAATTACTGAGTTCAGTGCAGAGAACAAGAAGATCAGCCTGAGTATAAAGGAAGTTAATCCTATTCCTGCTCCAAACAAGAAAGAAGAAGTAAAAGAGGCAGCTGATTCTTCAGAAGTTGTAAATGCTGAGGAAGAAGTGCCTACTGAGCATAAGGAAGATATGGGAAGTACTATAGGTGATATAATTGGAAAAATAGATGTAGAATAATAAAATAAAAAATATCCATGTGGCTTAAAGCTATATGGATATTTTTTTATGCCCAGGAAATTTCGGTGCATTGTGTACCACAATTTTTCACGATAACAATTAAGGTTGCAAAATCACTTGGTGATTTGTATCTTAATACTTTGCTAGTTTTGACCGATAAATGAATATGAAGCTTTATTTTTTGATATGAAGGTTTATACCCCCAAAAAAGTTATAAATATGATAAAGTATACATATTAAAATTTGTATAATCATAAACAATTAGAAGTTGTTAAAATATAAGAGAGGTATGGTAGAAAATGGAGCGTACGCTAGTTATTTTAAAACCAGATGCGGTAGAAAGAAAGCTTATAGGAGAAATAATTACAAGATTTGAGAAAAGAAATTTAGAAATTATAAACATGAAAATGACCAAAATTAGCAGGGAAAAGGCCGAGGAGCATTACTCCCATATTAGTGGAATGCCGTTTTTTAATGATATGATAGATTATATAACTATGGGAGAAGTTGTAATAATGATGCTTGAGGGAGAGAATGCCATAAATATGGTAAGAAACATGATTGGCAAGACCAGCAGTATCGAATCCAGTCCGGGGACTGTACGGGGGGATTTTGGCTATCACAGGTTTATGAACCTTATCCATGCATCTGACTCTGTGGAAAGTGCTGAAAAAGAAATTATAAGGTTTTTTGGGCAGGAAACCTAACGTAGTATTATATCCAAGGAGAAAGGGAAGATAGATATGAAAGATTATGAGTGGTTTAAAGGTGAGGTATATAAACTGTCTGGTATTGACTTGTCCTGCTATAAAGAAAAACAGATGAAGAGACGAATTGAGGCACTAATAAGGAAGTATGGAATGGAGCCTTATGAAAGCTATTTAGAAGCTATAAAAGTTAAAAATGACATGTATAATGAATTCATTAACTATCTGACTATAAATGTATCGGAATTTTATAGAAATCCTGAGCAATGGGATGTACTGAAGAATGATATACTGCCGATGATTTTAAACACCAACAGGAGGCTCAGAGTTTGGAGTGCAGCATGTTCAACAGGAGATGAACCATATACTCTTGTTATGATACTCAATAACTTTATGCCATTAAATGAAATAAGAGTAATAGCCACGGATATTGACAAGGAAATTCTTAATAAAGCTCAAGCCGGTATTTATTCGGCTAAAAGCCTTGCAGGGCTGCCCAAAAACTATTTAAGAGAACATTTTATTGATAATGGAGAGACCTATCAAATAAAAGACAGTGTAAAAAAATGTGTAGAATTTAAGCATCACAATTTGTTGAAGGATACCTATCCGGGAGATCTGGATTTGATAGTATGCAGAAATGTTCTTATTTATTTTACTGAAGAAGCTAAATGTGATATTTATCACAAGTTCAATGCATCCTTAAAACCGCATGGCGTACTCTTTGTAGGAAGTACGGAACAGATAATCATGTCAAATAAATTCAATCTAAAGTCTTTAAAAACATTCTTTTATGTAAAGGACAATCCTAACAAGTAAAACTATTTAATAAGGTATAATTAAAAAGTATTTCTGCTTTTTAATTATATTTTTATTGCCTTTATAAAAATTATTGTTAAATGTTGACGTTAAAAATTATTTGTGTAATAATAAATCAGTTCAAAATGTAGAATAAAGGATTGGTAGAAATGGCTTTATTCTAGGGAGGACTAAATAAGGAAATTATTAAAATGCTCGGGAAATATTTACTGTAATATCTAAATTAAAAGTGATAAATCAAATACATTTGTCTGTCGCAAATCCCGTCGAACCATTTGCTATTTGCTCAGCAAAATGTAAGATTATTATCACTATTAATATAAATTGAACATATTTTTTGAGAAAAAAATAATAAAAAAATTGAGATATAAACTTATGAGTAATATAATAATACTATAAAAATTTTAAGCCATTTTTTAAACTTATATTTTAAATAAATTAAAGTACCAATTCTTGACAAGAAAATAGGTAAAAAAATAGTTTCAAAGATATTAAACTTTGAAACCATTTGATTAATTGGTGCGAGAGACGGGACTTGAACCCACACAACCTTGCGGCCACTAGAACCTGAATCTAGCGCGTCTGCCAATTCCGCCACTCTCGCAAAATTAACGCACACCTATTGTACTAAATATATATAAAAAAAGCAAGTGGAAATTTATAATTTTTTTTGGGGGAACAGATGAGAGTTGATTGGTTGGAAAATGACAGGATTATTAATAGGGTAGATGCTATATTGGAAGCTTGTGTAAATAATCTCGGAGTAGAGATTATGAGCATTATTTTATATGGTTCAAGGGCAAGGGGGGATAGAAATTCGCAAAATGACTATGAGTTTATAGTTCTTGTCAATAATAACACATCCCTCAGCACCTTTGTAAAACTCCAGGATAGTCTAAGGATACAGCTATTGAAAGAAAAGCTTTTGCTAGTGAAAATAATTGTATATACTCCTGAAATATTTGAAGATATTTTATACTCCGATAAGGTTACGGGTACGCTTCTATACATGATATGCAAAGAGAATATCATAGTGTATGATAAATATGGTACATTTATATCCATAAAGGAAAGGCTTGCGGTAAATAGCGTTAAAAAAGAGGAAGAATTTCTCAATCAATGTGTTGAATTTGCAAAGATGCTTGGTTCACAGAAATGGGAAAGAAAGTGGGAGAAAACCCTAATGCAGTACAAGTATATGAAAAAGAGAAGAGAAATCTAATTTTATAAAGAAAGTTATTATAAGGATTAATTTTTAAATTGTTAATAGAATTGTATATGTTTGGAATAATATATATAGGTGTCATGGAAATAAAGGTATCAGGAGGAATCAATTTTGAACGATAAATTGCAGCAGTATAAAAATTACATAAGAAATAAAAAGGTGGCTGTGTTAGGAATAGGTGTAAGCAATGTACCGCTTATAAAGTACCTTTCGTCAATGGGGGTTGATATAACAGCATTTGATAAGGCTGATAAATTAAAATTGGGAAGTGTTATAAACGAACTTGAGGCTATAGGAGTTAAATTTAGTCTGGGAGATAACTATTTGGCAAACCTTAAGGGATTCGATGTGGTTTTTAGGACCCCAGGCATGAGATTTGACTTGCCTGAGCTTTTAAAGGCTAAGGAAGAGGGAGCGGAAATAACTTCAGAAATGGAAGTGTTCTTTGAACTGTGTCCTGCAACTATCTATGCGGTTACCGGTAGTGATGGGAAAACTACAACAACAACCCTCATCCATAAATTCCTTGTAGAACAGGGTTATAAATGCTGGCTTGGAGGAAATATAGGCAATCCATTGCTTGACCGCATTGAAGAGATTGAAGAAAGTCACAAGGTGGTGTTGGAACTTAGCAGTTTCCAGCTTCACACAATGAAGAGCAGTCCTGACATAGCTGTCATAACAAATATTTCACCTAACCATCTGGATGTGCATAAATCTATGGGTGAGTATGTGGATGCAAAGAAAAATATATTCAATCACCAAAGTGAAAGAGATAAGCTTATTATAAACTTTGATAATGAAATTACAAGGAATCTTAATAACGAAGCGAAAGGAAAGATTGTTTATTTCAGCAGGGTTAATGAGTTGGATAGCGGTGCTTTGCTTAAAGATGGAAAGCTTGTTTACAGAAAGAACGGAATTGACACTAATATTGTAGAAGCAGAAGAAATTGTTATACCAGGAGTTCATAACATAGAAAATTACCTTGCTGCTATAGCGGCTGTTATTGATGATGTTGAGCCTTCAGTGATGAAACGTGTTGCAACAACATTTAGCGGAGTGGAGCACAGGATAGAACTTGTAAGAGAGATTGACGGAATAAAGTTTTACAACGACTCTATTGCATCAAGTCCTACAAGAACTATTGCCGGGCTTAACTCGTTCAAGCAAAAGGTTATACTTATAGCAGGAGGCTATGATAAAAAAATCCCATACGATGTTATGGGTGAAGTAATTGCAGATAAGGTTAAGAGCCTCGTACTTATTGGCCAGACCGGCAAGAAGATTGACAAAGCACTTAAAGATGAGATAGAAAAGACAGGTAAAGGCAGTGGAATTCCGGTTACTTACAGCGAAAACCTGAAAGATGCTGTTGATTCGGCCCGAAAGTATGCGAAAAGTGGAGATATAGTAATATTATCACCTGCAAGTGCAAGCTTTGATATGTTTAAGAATTTTGCAGAGCGCGGTGATATGTTTAAGGATATTGTAAACAGCCTGTAGAATATTAATTTAAGCAGCTGCTCCGATGAAATGTTGGAGCAGCTGCTTTTGTATAAAATGGCATATATAAATTACAAGAGAAGCTGTAAATCAAGGTTATGAGTAAAACATGATTGACGGTGAAGGTTTGTTGTTATAAAATATACATATGACTGCAAGAAAATACTTATCATATGTATATTTTATAAGGAGGGTTTACAGTTATGAAAAAAGTTTTAGTTTATCTTATGCTATTTGTATTAATGGCAGCATCAATTCCCAATTTTATATTTGCTAATGAAACTACAGGGGAAATCTATAAGGTATGCGGGTATCTTACTTCTGATGTAAAAGGAGCTTTAAATTCCGGATTTAAGGTCTTTATAAAAGGGACTGATATAGAAACATACACTGACGATATAGGGTATTTTGAATTTAACAGCAGGTTTCAGTCTGAAAAAAGTTCAACACTAATTATAACTAAAGACAAATTTCTTGAAAGGAGCTTTGAAATAAGTCCTGTTAATGACATGATGATAGGTTCCTCGGAATTGCCATTTGAAATGTGGGCTGGTGACGTAAATGGTGATAAAATTTCAAATATGGCTGATTTAGTGGTTATTGCAAATTTTTTCAACACATTAAGAGGTGCTGGAAATTATTCCGACAAAGTTGATTTAAACGATGATGGAGCTGTTAACATGTCGGATGTTGTAATAATAGCAAAAAACTTTAATAAAACATCCGGTGATTACACAAAGCCTGAATTATGCGATTTATCTAAAGCGGGCAGATCGGTCATGACTCCGTATTGGGATTATGATATAAAAGCAGGAAATAACATAGTATTCTGTCCCACTTTCCAAATTGCATGGGATGCTTTGAAAAAAGATGTCGGAGGTGATGTTGATTTATTAGGTCAACCGCAATGGCGGATTATCTAAATAAAGGTATCGATTGGAAAAGCTCAATCTCAGAAGACAGTTATTTGGCAATGTCAGGGTTTGGTGATGAGACGGTGGATTTAATAAACAAAGCTTTAAAGACCAAGTTTGGAGATGATGCTCCATCTGTTAACAAAATAGGCCCAGGATCTTACATATCATATGCTTATTTACTTAAGAATATGAAGTTTGCAAAGGTATTTGAAGACACAGCTCCAATCAATTTCAGTTCTAATGGTGCTGCTACCCAGATAAATTCTTTTGGAATAAGCAGGAATTCAAATATGTACAAGGATCTTTCCAAACAAGTTCAAGTATATGATTACAAGAACGATAATGATTTTATTGTTAAATTGTTACCTGAAAATACAAATGAAGAAATAATACTGGCAAAAGTTGAACCTGATGCAACTCTTCATAATACATATGAAAAAGTTGCTGATAGAATAAAGAATTCCAAGCCATCCAATATAGGATTCACCGATTCTCTAAGAATACCTGAAGTGAATGTGAAAGTTTGTGATGATTTTGAAGAACTGCACGATGCTATAAATAATCAGTCTTTAGCTGGATTTAATATTACAAAAGCATATCAGGATGTAACATTCTCATTGAATAAAAGAGGAGCATCTCTTGCTTCGGAGGCAGTGATATTGGCAACATCCGCCATAGTTAAAACAAAGCAGTTGGATTTTGACAAGCAGTTTTTGATTTGCCTTAAAGAAAAGGAGGCAGAAAACCCATATCTTGTTATATGGGTAGACAACTCTGATATATTGGCAAAATCAACAAACTAAGGAAAGAGCATTTCATATTAATAAAGCAAAAAGATCAGTTCAATGAACTGATCTTTTTTAGTGGAGGGAGATGGATTCGAACCATCGAAGTCAGCGACAACAGATTTACAGTCTGCCCCCTTTGGCCACTCGGGAACCCCTCCAAATGGTGCCCAGAGCCGGAATCGAACCAGCGACACGTGGATTTTCAGTCCACTGCTCTACCGACTGAGCTATCTGGGCGAATATTCTGTTAACTTTTATAAGGTATTATTACTTATGTATTAAAGTAAATGGGCCTTCAGGGACTCGAACCCCGGACCAACCGGTTATGAGCCGGTTGCTCTAACCAACTGAGCTAAAGGCCCTTAAAAAAGTCACATGTGTTAGTATAGTAGAAAATATCTATTTAGTCAAGAGAAATTTTAAGAATTTTTTGTTTTTTTATTTTAGTAAGAAATTATTTTGTATTCTACACCATAATTTCTTGCTAAAACAACCAAGGTTTTAAAATCACTTTGCGGTTTTATTTTTATTAGTCAATAATTGCATATTTTTAGAAACAATGCTAATATTAAAATCAATTACTCCACGCATTTGTCTGTCGCAAATAACTTTAAAACCGTTAGTTATTTGCTCCGCCAAAAGCAGGAGTAAAATTGATTTTAACTTATTAAAATCAATTACTCCCTATAAAAAATTCTTTTCAATATAATGTTTTGACGAGGTGAAAAATGGACTATAAAAAAATATTAAAGGAACTGGTTTCGATACTTGCTGTTTCAGGCTTTGAGCATATGTCTGCTGAAAGAATCAGGCAACTTATGGAAGGAAAATGTGATGAGGTTTTAATTGATAGCTTTTTTAATGTAACAGGAGTTAAAAGGGGTATTGGAGAAAGGCCTAAAAAAATAATTATAACAGCTCATTATGATGAGATTGGTTTTTTAGTTAAAAGCATTGATGAAAAGGGATTTGTAACGTTGACAAGTATGGGTGGGTAGATCCAAAGCTCTTGCTGGCCCACGAGGTTGTTATACATGGAAAAAAAGATATTGAAGGTGTAATAGGTGCTAAGCCTCCTCACCTTTTAAAGCCAGAAGAAACGAAAAAGGCGGTTAGTCTAGAAGATTTATCTGTTGATACAGGCTTCTCAAAGGATGAACTGAAAGATAATGTCTCCATTGGGGATACAGTTACAATAAAAGTCCCATTTTTGGAGCTTGAAGGGAAAAAGGTCAGTTCAAAGTCTATGGATAACAGAAGCGGAGTGGCTGCTGTCATCGGAATTATGAACGAGCTTTCCGATATAAAACTAAACAATGACATTTTCTTTGTTGCTACTACGCAGGAGGAGGTTGGATTAAGGGGAGCACAGGTATCTTCATATGCTATTGACCCCAATGCAGCAGTTGTAATTGATGCATGTCATGGGGAAATGCCTGATTGCCCTAAAGAGTCGGTTTTTCCTCTTGGTAAAGGTCCTGCAATAGGTGTTGGACCTAACCTTCACAGAACATTAACAAAGAAGCTGTTTGATATAGCCAAAGACAATGATATTTCACATCAGACTGATATAGAGCCTGACAATACCGGTACGGAAGCTTGGGCAATACAGGTATCACGTTCAGGAATTCCAACAGTGCTTGTTTCAATACCGGTAAGATATATGCATACCGGTACGGAGACCCTGGATATTACCGATGTAGAAAATACCGTCAGGCTGGTAAAAGAGTTTTTAACAGCGTTGGATGACGGAATGGAGGGGATTTTGTGATATTAAAAGAGTTGACTGAGCTAAACGGTATTTCAGGCAGTGAATATAATGTTATGGAATATATTAAAAGCCATGTTGAAAAATATGCAGACAGTATTAACATAGATTCCATGGGGAATCTCATTGCCTTTAAGAAAGGAACTACAGGAAAATATAAGGTTATGCTTTCTGCCCATATGGATGAAGTAGGGCTTATGGTGACTGGCTATCAGGACGGAATGTTGAAGTTTAAAAATGTTGGGGGTCTTGATGAAAGAATACTTCCTGGAAAAATAGTAGTGATAGGTGACAAGCGTATTCCAGGCTTTATAGGTGTTAAGCCTATTCACCTGCAGGAAAGGGAAGAACGTGGTAACAATATAAAGCTTAAAAGCATGTATATAGATATTGGTATGGATAAGAAGGAGGAAGCTGAAGCACTTGCTCCTTTAGGTGAATATGTAGCATTCTACAGCGAATACACTGAGTTGGGAAATGACACTGTCAAAGCCAAGGCTCTGGATGACAGAGTAGGATGTGCAATACTTATGGAGCTTATAAAAGAGAAGTATAATTTTGATCTTTATGCCTGTTTTACAGTTCAGGAAGAGGTTGGACTGAGAGGCTCTGAAATAGCAGCATACAGGATAAAACCCCATCTTGCTCTTATCATGGAGGGTACAACCTGTTCAGATGTTCCCGGGGTTGAAGAACATAACTATTCTACTATATTAGGTGGAGGTGCAGCTCTTACAATTATGGATAGGACCTCTTATGCAGATAAGGTCTTGGTGGATTTTCTGTATAAGCTTGCTGAGGAAAACAATATAAAAGTCCAGTTCAAAAGGACCACTACGGGGGGAAATGATGCAGGAAAAATCCAGCTTACTGGATCGGGAGTCAAGGTTGCTTCCATATCGGTACCTTGCAGGTATATCCATTCGCCTGTCTCAGTTATGAACAAGAAGGATTATGAGTCCTGTCTTGAACTTGCAAAGCTTGCACTGGAAAGGTTCAACAATGATGAAATTTTAGGCGGATTAATTATAGATAAGGTGATTTCTAAAAAATAGCTTGTCAGCTTGAGATTTCAAAAATATTGATTTTACTGCTCTCCACAATGAAAATTAACTTGGGGAATTTTTGAAATCTCCTAAGTAGAAATGGTAAAAATATCTTGAACCCTTTAATAATATATGGGAGGTAGGAATATGTTTGATCTTATAAAAAGTTTGACCGAAAAATTTGGAGTATCGGGAAATGAGGAAGAAATAAGAGAATTTATAAAAAGCAAAGTTGAAAAATATGTAGATAATATAGAAGTTGACACATTAGGAAACCTCATAGCAACCAAAAAGGGCAGAGGTAAGAAAATCATGGTTGCGGCTCACATGGATGAGATTGGTGTTATGGCAACCCATATAGATGACAAAGGCTTTATAAGATTTTCAAATATAGGATGGGTTTCTGCAAATTATGCATTAGGACAGAGAGTTAGATTTGGAAACGGTACAGTAGGAACTGTCTTCTATGAAGAGAAGCTTGAGGATTTAAAGGGACTAAAGCTTTCAAACATGTATATAGATATTGGAGCTAAAGACAAGGCTGATGCACAAAGTAAGGTCAGTATAGGAGATACGGCTGTTTTTTGCGGAGAAGCTCAATTATCGGGAGACATGGTAATATCAAAGGCATTAGATGACAGGTCAGGTTGTGCAGTCTTGATTAAGACGATAGAAAGCCTGCCAAAAACTGAAAATGAAATCTATTTTGTATTTACGGTTCAGGAAGAACTGGGCTTAAGGGGGGCAAGGACTGCAGCTTACAAGCTGCTTCCGGAACTGGCTATTGCTGTAGATGTTACCCTCACAGGAGATACACCTAATTGCAAGCCTATGGAAGTAAAATGCGGAAGTGGACCTGCTATAAAGATAAAGGACAGGTCTGTTATATGCCACAGCAGTGTTAAGCGGCTATTGGAAGAATCCGCTCAGAAAATAAACATACCTTATCAGTTTGAAATACTTGAAAGCGGAGGAAGTGATCCCGGGGCAATCCACGTGACAGCAGGAGGAATTCCATCCGGAGCTATATCAATACCTTGCAGGTATACCCACAGCCCTTCGGAAATGGTATCATTAACTGATATGGAGAATGCCGCTAAGCTGTTAACCCAGAGTTTAGTATAATTTATATGTAAATTATGGTGTCTTTTCGGATTTTAAATGATATTGAGGGATTGACACCATAATTTTACACAATAATGTTAAGTTTTATTGACAAAAACCATTACTGCATTCAGGAGAAGTTAATTTATCATAATAGCATCTTACCTCGCCAGCCCAGTCTTCAAATGTTTCTTTCCAGTAAACACCGTTAAAGAAGTCTGCTATTGACTGCTCGTTTTGGTGATTAAATCTGATAATTGTAAAAGGACCTGCACCTTGTTCTAATAAACCTCCAAAGACATTGTTCATGATAATGCCTTCTTCTACAAGAATCATGATAGGAAGCCCACGCTGATAAGCCATTGCGGTTTCTATTTGTATATAGGGGCTGCTGAGCCAAAAGTTCTCTAAGGTTTGTTGTTAAGGAGTGTCCTTTATTTACTTTGAAAGAATTTTATATTAACATAATATATTTACAATAATGTAAATGTTCGTATGAGTTTATGTTGAACAAAGAATTTATATTAGCAAATGATATTCAATGGTCTGCATTAAGTTTAATATTGAGAAATATTATATGACTGATTTAGATTTATTTATCATATGTTTGTATTGACAATACTTATATTATATCGTAAAATTAGAATATACAGATATTAAGATTAATGCGGTTTGTTAAAATAAGCTTGAGCTACATTAAAGGGAGGCGGATTTTATGAAAGTATTAATAGTAGGCGGAGTTGCCGGTGGTGCAAGTGCTGCGGCAAGAATGAGAAGAGTTAATGAGGATGCAGAGATAATCCTTTTTGAAAAGGGTGAACATATCTCCTTTGCCAATTGTGGTCTGCCTTACTATATAGGTGAGGTCATAAAGGAGAAGGATAAGCTTTTGGTACAGACTCCTGAAAAAATGAAGGAAAGGTTCAGGATTGATGTACGGATAAATAGTGAGGTTACAAAAATTGATACGGTTAATAAAAGAGTAGAGGTTTTAAACCATGCAGAAAATAAAGTGTATACCGAAAACTATGACAAACTCATATTGTCTCCGGGTGCAGAGCCTATAAGACCCGGGCTTCCAGGTATAGATTCCAAAAGAATATTCACCCTTAGGAATATACCCGACACTTTCAGGATCAAGGATTATGTTGACAGGATGAATCCAAAAAGGGCAGTTGTGGTCGGTGCAGGATTTATTGGTCTTGAAGTGGCTGAAAATCTTCACTTAAGGGGCGTTAAGGTTACCGTTGTAGAACTTGCTGATCATGTTATAGGTCCTTTGGATTATGATATGGCAGCTTTGGTACATCAACATTTGAAGACAAAGCATGTTGAGTTTTATTTGAAGGATGCAGTTGAAGCCTTCGAGGATGAGGATGCTTGGGTTAATGTGAAGCTTTCCAGCGGCAGAAACCTTAAAGCTGATATGGTAATAATGGGAATTGGTGTAAAGCCTGAGTCTAAAATTGCAAAGGAAGCGGGAATAGCAATTGGAAAAACGGGCGGAATACTTGTTAATGAGTATATGCAGACATCTAACGAAGATATTTACGCAGTTGGAGACGCTGTAGAGATAAGGGATTTTGTAAGCGGTAAAGAGGCGTTAATTCCTCTTGCAGGACCTGCTAACAAGCAGGGAAGAATCGCAGCCAACAATATTGCGGGACTAAATGAAAAATTTGGTGGAACCCAAGGTACATCAATTGTTAAAGTTTTTGACATAACTGTTGCTGTAACGGGGAATAATGAAAGGATACTGAAAAGAAACGGTATAGAATACGAAAAGTCCTATACTCATTCCGCATCTCATGCAGGATATTATCCTGGTGCAATACCCATGTCAATCAAACTGCTTTTTGGCAAAAAGGATGGCAGGATTTTGGGAGCTCAGATAGTAGGCTATGAGGGTGTAGACAAGAGGATGGATGTCATATCAACAGCCATGAGGGCAAATATGACGGTATATGATCTTGAGACACTTGAACTTTCCTATGCACCTCCATATTCATCGGCAAAGGACCCTGTCAACATAGCAGGTTTTACTGCATCAAACATTTTAAAAAATGATGTGAAAGTTTTTCATTGGGATGAGGTAGGAAGCATTGATGCTGAAAAAGTGATGCTTATAGACGTACGATCGCCTGAGGAGCATAAGTTGGGCAATATTAAGGGATCCGTCAATATCTCTGTTGATGAACTTCGTGACAGACAGGATGAGGTACCAAAGGATAAAGACATATATGTGTACTGCCAAGTTGGGTTAAGGGGTTATCTGGCGTCAAGAATTCTTATGCAGAAGGGATATAAAGTTAAAAACCTTAGCGGAGGTTATAAGACATACCAGGTAGCTGTCCAGAAACAAGCCAATGAGGATATTTACGAGTATGACAAAATTATGAAAAATGACGATATAAAACCGGTTGATGTAAATCCGGAAAGCCGTACTGCAGATACAAAAATTCAGGTTGATGCATGCGGACTCCAGTGTCCTGGTCCCATAATGAAGGTTTATGACACCATTAAGTCCATGAATTATGGTGAAATACTGGAAATAAAGGCCACAGACCCTGCATTTGCAGAAGACATAAAAACATGGTGCAAAACTACAGGAAATAAGCTTATTGATGTAAGATTCGAAAATAATACCTTTAAAGCTACTATTTTGAAAGAAATTAAAAGCAGTGATATGCCGGAAGCTCAAAAAAAAAATGACAAATCAATGGTAATTTTCAGCGGTGACCTTGACCGTGCCATAGCTTCCTTCATCATAGCCAACGGGGCTGCTGCAATGGGAAGAAAGGTAACAATGTTTTTTACCTTCTGGGGACTGAACATACTTAGAAAACCCGAGGGTGCCAATGTCAAAAAGGACTTTTTATCGAAGATGTTTGCTTTTATGATGCCAAAGGGTTCAAAAAAGCTGACACTCTCCAAGATGAGCATGGGTGGGATTGGAGGCAAACTTATAAGGTATCTTATGAAGAAAAAGGAAGTTTCATCTTTGGAAGAGCTTATACAGCAGGCTAAGAAAAACGGAGTGACATTTGTTGCATGTAACATGTCGATGGACATAATGGGAATTAAAAGAGAAGAACTGATTGACGGTATTACCATAGGTGGAGTAGCTACTTTCCTAGGTGCTGCTGAGGATTCGGATATGAATTTGTTTATATAAAACAGGATAAGGTATTAGCAAATAATTAACTGGTCAATGGTCATTTCAAAAAGCTGTATTAATTATATTATACAAAAAATACTTGAATAATGTATTTTTTGAAATGCCCTAAATTACGTATTTACTCTAAAATCCTAAGAGAGAGGAGGGAATAGCATTGGAGGATTTATTAAAAATTGAAAGAAAAGCTGAAAAGCTAAAGGCATTAGCTCATCCCCAAAGGCTTTATATTGTAAAAGGATTGATTGACAATATGTGCAATGTCACAAAGATTCAAGAATGCTTAAACCTCCCTCAATCAACTGTTTCCCAACATTTAGCCAAACTTAAAGCTGTAGGAATAATTGAAGGGAAGCGTTACGGCACTGAAATTTGCTATACAGTCATTGATGAGGAAGCCAAGGAAATTATCAGCCTTTTGCTGGATGAAAAGCAAAGTTGATCTTACATTAGGCAGAGCAAATAACAAATACCTATTTTAGACTACCTTTATCTGCTCTGAATGATAAAATAACAGCTGCTAATGAGAGTATAAAAACTGGTATATGCAAGACTCCAACCCACCAGTTGGTTTTTACAAAAATACATAAATGTATGACCAATTGTGTAAAACCAATTGTGGCACCGCATAATCCTGTGACTCTTAAAGCAGCTGTATTTATATTGGGATAGAAGAAAAACAATATGGCAAGTATCATTGGAGTCATTGTACAAAACATACTATTGCTCCCATTGGTCATGAAATATACAGGGTTAAAATCAGGCATTGAGTTTTTGGGGTTTATAGGATTCCAAAAAGCAAAAAGTGCAAAACAAAAAGCTGTGATTGTCCAAATGTTTACTTTTGGAGGTAAATCGAAATTGTTATTTTTGGTAAAGGCTTCCCAAATCCAGATTCCTGAAAGAATAGGAATAAAAATATAAGATGATGTTATGATTCCTATTCCGTTTATATCTGTATATGAAGTATTCTGCGTCACCCCATAAAAAGCCATCATAAATGCCGCATATATTGAAAACACCCTTGTGAATTTATTTTTTAACACAAATACAAGAATTATAACTATAAGTGCTGTTAAATTCATAATTGGCGAATACTTGGCAAAATAGCTTGTAAAATTGTTGGAGCTTATATCTCCTATGGTTTTAAACCAATTTTGAAAATTCAAAAGAGATAGACCGTTTTTTTGGACAAAAGGCGGGGAAAAGAAAAATATTAATGGAATTAAAGCTATAAACCACCACCGTGCTGTTATAGAAGTGATTGAGGTTTTTTTGTAAATTACTTGCGGTTCCATAATTGCTATTACCTCCTCCAAACTAGAAATTTATGTTATTATTTTATAATAATGTTGTATGCATGTAAATGTTTCTTGATAATAAACATCAAAAAAGTTATTTCATAACTCCGGTATAAAAGGGATTTCGATGCCATGAAATATCTGGTATAATAGAATTAGGGAAGAATTTAATAATGCAAAATTAAAAGTGACAAATGTAAGATTAATATCACTTTTAATATTAATAAGTGAGGTGCCGATATGAAAATAACATTTCTCGGAGCAGCTAAAACAGTAACCGGATCTTGTTATCTAGTTGAAACAAAGAGCTGTAAGTTTCTTGTGGACTGTGGAATGTTTCAAGGCCACTCCAAGGAGATTACTCTAAACCAGGAACCATTTCCTTTTGATGTATCAGAACTATCATTCATTTTACTCACTCATGCACATATCGACCACAGCGGAAGGATTCCCAAAATATACAAGGATGGCTTTGAAGGGACAGTATATGCAACTCATGCTACCTGCGATTTATGCAGCATAATGCTTCCGGATTCCGGACATATTCAGGAAATGGAAGCAGATTGGATTAACAGGAAGAGGGAAAGGGCTGGGAAACATGCAATAGAACCTCTGTACACCTATCAGGATGCAATTGATTGTATAAGCCTGTTTAAGGGGCTAAACTATGGTGAAGCAGTAAAAATCAATGATGATGTTAAGGTTAGATTTAATGATGCAGGACACATCTTGGGATCAGCCATGATAGAGGTTTGGGTCACCGATAGAGGTGACGAGACAAAATTGGTGTTTTCGGGGGATATAGGAAACAGAGATATTCCAATCTTAAGAGACCCATCCATTATCGAATCGGCTGATTATCTAATTATGGAATCAACTTATGGTGACAGGCTTCATGATGATAAAAACAACAGGGTTGATAAGTTTATTGATATTGTGAATGAGGCAGTTGAAAAGGGCGGAAATGTTGTCATACCTTCTTTCGCTGTCGGAAGAACCCAGGAAATCATATATGATATTCATAAGAAGAGAGAACAATTTGAGGGAAAGCTGGAAAGGCTGCTGGATATACCGGTATTTATTGATAGTCCTTTGGCCATATCTGCTACCGAGATTTTCAGAAAAAATCTTGACTGCTACGATGAGGAAGCAAGGCAGTATATAGAAAATGGTGATAATCCATTGGATTTTCCAGGGCTTCAGTTCACTAAAACAGCGGATGAATCAAAGGAACTCAATAATAGGAAAGACAGTATTATTATAATATCTGCAAGTGGAATGTGCGAGGCCGGCAGGATCAAGCACCATTTAAAACATAATCTCTGGAGAGAAGACTCTACCATTCTTTTTGTAGGTTATCAGGCTATAGGTACCTTAGGGAGAAAACTTGTCGAGGGTGCAAAAAAGGTAAAGCTTTTTGGAGAAGAGATTAACGTAAGGGCAAAAATTCAATCAATTGACGGCTTTTCAGGCCATGCAGACAGGGATGATCTCCTCTCTTGGGTTTCAAGGTTTAATAGAAAACCCAAAAAGATATTTATTGTTCATGGTGAAGAGGAGGTAATGGAAACCTTTTCAGAACTAATTAAGGACAAATTGGGAATAGAAACTGTTATACCGGATAAAGGTATGTCCTATGTAATAGGCGGCGGAAAAGTTATCCAGAGCATGGAAAAACCTGAAATTAGCTATCAATTCAAGAGGCTTGCTGTTATTGAGCTACTTGAGACTATGAAGGAAGAATTTAATGAGCTCGCAGAAATTCTTAAAACCGACATGAAAGATGAGAAGGAAGATTTCGAAATAGATGAAATCAGGATTAAGTTAAGGAATCTGGAAAAGCAGATGGTAGATGTTTTAAGATAGATGCGGCTTTGATAAATCTAATTCCATGAGCAGAATGTTTAATCTGCGATTTATAAAAAGAACTAATCTATATGTTTTGCAATAAGCATTTTACATTTTTAATTATTGCAAAACATTTTAGTCAAAGATTAGTTCTTTTTGTATTAATCTAATCATAATTATCATATCTCAAAATTCTTAGGATTGTATATATTATGTGCATCCCTATTTATTATATATTTGAATATTAAATATCTCATAAGGAGTTAACAATTGAATAAAAAATGTCGATTAATTTATAAGTAAAAATAATATTTGCCGGGGGATAATAATTATGTTACAAGGGACTGGAGTATTTAAAATGGATGTAGATCGCAATAATAAGATATTTACTGCATATGCAGAGGGCTTTTTTTCTTTGGAACAAGGTGGTAATTTTTGTGAAGAATTTACAAGAACATCAAAAGAATTGAGCAAGGATGGAAATTATGTTTTAATCGTTGATGTTAAAGACATTTGTTGATACTAAGGAAGAAGCTTTAAAAATGATAAAGGGTATTGATAAATAATTTTATAAAGTTACAAAATTTGAAGGAGTGAAGAGACATGTTTTATGAATTAAACGATATGAGCCTATTGTTTCGCCGCCTGATATGGAGAGAGATATTGAAAGTTTGCTGTAAGCGTATATAGAGGCCGAACCGGTTTACGGTGCGGTTTTTTAAAATCTATTTTAATGTTTTTGCTTCATGAAGGAAGAACAAACCTGTTGATTTGGCTTTATTCCATACTAATTTGTCAAATTGGGAATCAGGATGGGGAAGGTCACCATTATAGGGAGAGAGCTCAATACAAAAAGCCGGTCTTTTAAATTCTATTCTAAACCAGTTTTCAAAACCACCTCCATAAATGGACGGATTTTGGGAAACCGGCAGCTTTTTATATCCGGTTATTTTAGATAATCTATCAGCTATTTCAGAGGCTTTTGGAATTATGTTGCAAGTTCCGCTGTCAGCCCAATAAATAACTTCGCCTTTGGCATGATAGGCCATAGCTAATTCAAAATCATTATTTCTGCATAAATTCATAATTGCCTGGGTTTCCGGTTCTGAACCCCTTGAATAACCTTTAAACCTTTCAGAACTTGGCCTTAAAAAACCGTTATTAATTTTTTCCCATACTGCAGGATAGTTTCTGTTTAAGTCCACTCCATTAATATTGGATTTCCAACCCCTGGAGTTTTTGTTTACCATTTGAATGTTTCTTAACTTTTGGGGATTTTTTACAGAATTAATACCGTTTAATACAAGGTTAACTCCATCAGGATTAACCATGGGAACAAAATATATGGTAAATTCATTTAACAAGTTTATTACATCATAGCCTTCGAAGTTTTCATTATTGCTATATGCTTTAGAATACTCATCTATCATTTTCATAAGCAGAGAAGTTGATATGTATTCTCTTGCATGATGACTTCCGTTTAAAAATATCTTTCTATTTCCTTTTCCCAACTTTATCAATAGTAGATCTCTGCCTTCAACAGATCTGCCTATGCTGTCAACTGTAATTATATCAGGATGAGATTGGGATAATTTGACTGAATCATTAAGCATAGTTTCATGAGAATATGGTACAAATGGATTTACAATGGCTTCTTTTCTAGCTGGAACCATTTGAGGTTCAGTAATTTTGTCTTCAACAGGCTGAACTTTACTCATATCGGACAAAATTTTCGACAAGGGGGAAGGATAGTATTAAATATTTTGTTTTCAGAAGTAGAATTTAAAGAAGTTACAGGAATTGTAGATGATAATAATAAAATAATTATATAATTACTGACATGCAAATCACATACCTCCTTCTTCTTTAGCGACGTAAAAAGATCAGTATACATTAAAACACTAATGACTTTTAAATAATTGGGTATTATGTTGTTGGGGAGATTATTAGCACCTTTGATTATGGGTAAGTCAGAAATGACTTTTTTATTTTAGAATTAAGAAACTATATTGTTATTTTAGCATAATTTGGGTTATAATTCAATGATGTATTCGTTGCTTACTAAAAGTTGTATTTGACAAAAATGTATAACAATGCTATAATTTTGACAATAGTATAAACCTATGATCAAGGATAGTAAGAATAATTGTTTGTGTAAAGAGAGTCGCTAGATGCTGAGAATGTGGCTACAAAGTTATTCTGAATGGTCTTGTGAGGGAAGCCCGAAATTTTAAAAGAGTAGGTGCTTACGGGAATCTCGCCCGTTATCAGTGAGGAGTATATGAATGTATACTTAAATGAGCGGACGATTAATCGTCAATTTGGGTGGTACCGCAGAAGCTAAGACTTTTGTCCCTGTTAAGGGGATAAAGGTTTTTTTTATGTCTAGGAAATTATAGTTTTTAGAATAGTCGAGAATAGCTGTTAAAAGTGGTTAACACTTTTAATGTAGACGAGAAGGAGGACTAATATGTCAAAAGGAAGATTTGGTATTCACGGCGGACAATATGTTCCCGAAACACTTATGAACGCTCTTATTGAGCTGGAAGAGGCTTATCATCACTACAAAAACGACCCGAAGTTTACAGCCGAGTTGGATGAATTATTTAAGAATTATGCGGGCAGACCATCTCTATTGTATTATGCAGAGAAGATGACTGAAGATCTAGGTGGTGCAAGAATATATTTAAAGCGTGAGGACCTTAACCATACAGGTTCACATAAGATTAATAATGTATTGGGTCAGGTACTTCTTGCAAAACGTATGGGTAAAACCCGTGTTATTGCTGAGACGGGAGCCGGACAGCACGGTGTTGCAACAGCTACTGCTGCAGCTTTGATGGGACTTGAATGTGAGATTTTTATGGGCAAGGAAGATACTGAACGTCAGGCACTCAATGTATTTCGTATGGAACTTTTAGGTGCAAAGGTTCATGCTGTGACCAGTGGTACGCAAACGTTAAAAGACGCAGTAAATGAAGCTATGCGGGAGTGGACAAAGCGAGTGGATGATACTCACTATGTATTCGGATCTGTAATGGGACCCCATCCATTTCCTACACTTGTTCGTGATTTCCAAAGTATAATTGGGCGTGAAGTTAAAGAACAGATGATGGAGAAGGAAGGACGGCTGCCAGATACAGTGCTTGCATGCGTTGGGGGAGGTAGCAATGCAATGGGCATTTTCTATAATTTTATAGAAGATAAAAGTGTACGCCTTATTGGATGTGAAGCTGCAGGACATGGTGTGGAAACAGACAAGACTGCGGCAACCATTGCAAAAGGTTCCGTGGGTATTTTCCATGGTATGAAATCCTACTTCTGTCAGGATGAATACGGACAAATAGCACCAGTGTATTCCATTTCGGCAGGCCTTGATTACCCGGGAATCGGCCCGGAACATGCCAGCCTTCATGATTCAGGCAGGGCTGAATATGTTCCTGTGACGGATGGTGAAGCAGTTGAGGCATTTGAATACCTTTCACGTATTGAAGGAATTATTCCCGCAATAGAAAGCTCCCATGCAATTGCACATGCAAGAAAGATTGCACCCAACATGGGCAAGGACAAAATAATTGTAATCAATCTATCAGGCAGGGGAGATAAAGATGTTGCAGCAATAGCACGTTATAAGGGGTGCAAATCCATGAATAGATTAGATGGGGTATTTAAAAATAAAAATGCATTTATTCCATTTGTTACAGCAGGTGACCCTACATTGGAGATAACTGAGCAATTGGTGCTGAAAATGGCTGAGGCAGGTGCGGATTTAATAGAGTTGGGAATTCCTTTTTCCGATCCGGTTGCAGAAGGACCGGTTATTCAGGAGGCGGACTACCGTGCACTTGCAAGCGGTACAACAACTGATAAAATATTCGATATGGTGGGGCGTATCAGAAAGACATGCGATGTGCCACTTGCGTTTATGACATATGCAAACCCTATATTTACCTATGGTACTGAAAGGTTCATGAAAAATTGTCAGGAGGCAGGCATTGATGCCATTATCGTTCCGGATATTCCGTTTGAAGAAAAGAATGAGCTGCTGCCCTATTGTTCGAAATATAATGTTACATTTATATCGATGATTGCCCCTACCTCTCAAAGCCGCATACAAATGATAGCAAGCGAAGCACAGGGATTTATCTATTGTGTATCATCCATGGGGGTGACTGGTGTAAGGCAGGAGATTGGAAGCGGGGTAGAGGAAATGATAAAGCATGTTAAAGAGTTTAGTGATATACCATGTGCAATCGGATTCGGCATATCTACTCCTGAACAGGCAGCTAGTATGATAAAGTTTTCCGATGGTGTAATCGTGGGAAGTGCAATTGTAAAAATAATTGCACAGTATGGAGCTGATTGCGTACCTCATGTTACAGAGTATGTTCGTTTGATGAAGAATGCGGTCAACGGCTGATACTTATGAAACGAACTAATATAAACACGAAGCAGGAGCCTTAAACCCTCAGGTTTAAGACTCCTGCTTCATGTCTAGGAATATGATTTTGCATTTCTACGTAGATACTTCATTAAGTAATATATTAAAATTACAATCCATATATTTATTCCTATTGTAATGGCTCCAATAACCGTCCAAACTATTAAAGTTAAATACAATTTCAAACCTTTACCAACTATTCCAAAGTCTAAATAGTATCCCTTCAGTACTTCCTTGTCTATATTATTCAATTTGGTCTTTAATCTTAGGTTATCTGGATGTAGTTCCAAATCCCTGTTAATATCTAGTCTCATTTTTGCATTTATATGTGAAACCAAAGCCCTTGCTTCATTACGCAGAAAATTGTTTTTTTGTGCTTTAATAGCCATGTACTTTGCTTTTTCAAGATTACCAAGTTTAAAATGATTTTTTGCCATAAAAAATAGAATTTCATCGTGCCAGGGTTTTTTGGAATATAAACGGTTATAGTCTTCTAGAAAGCTTTTCCTTTGCTTTGTTTCATAAAAGGCCGTTGCACGATAACATATTCCATCAGTATCATCAGGATCAATAGCAAGTAATTTATTAAATGCATCAATTGCTTTTTCAAACTCTTTGTTACGAAGATAAAGCATACCCTCCAGCCTAAGTAAATCAGGATCATCCTGATAAAGCTTTTTTGCTTGTTGGATATACATGTACGCATCGCTGAAGTTTTGCGAAGAATAAGCATTTAGGGCATTTTCTCTGGCATCAAGGAACTCATCGTAATCAAGTCCCTCTACCTGTTTGAAAAATGAATACCTTAAGGGCTTAACCTTGTTTATTTGTCCAATAATATAAGGCAGAATTTCATGGCTATAATATGAAAAATGTGAGTCGCTTTTATGCTCGTCGCTCCAGTTGAAATGGCTATCCAGTAGCTTCCAAACCTTCTGCGGCAGGTGATGATGATCTGTAAAAAAGTCCAACATCTTATATTTCAAGGTGTTCCTGCTATTTATATTCCACATGACATTGCTGTTTAATAATGCTTCCCAATTGCTTGGCACTATTCGGGAAAAAAAGTCATTATATAATGTTTCAACCTTAGCCATAAACTCTTCATTTAAATCAGTATTATCATCCGTTATAGGATCAATTGATAAAGGAGGGAATTGTTTTTCTGACATTTCTCTTGCATATCTAATGGCATAATCGTACGCTTCACGCAATTTTTGATAGCCTTCGGCATCATCCTCAGGATGATACACTTTAAGCTTTTGAGCGTATGCTTTTTTGATCTCGGAAATATTTTCTGTGGGATCTATACCAAGTATATTCCAATAGTCCATTTATCTTAAATTTCCTCCAAACCATTCACAATTTGTACTTCTTCATGCCGGAATAAATAACACTTTTCAAGTATATACATAAAGTCAGATACTCTATATAATTATATATGATGGTAAAATAATTTGCAATTTCCATCAATATGCTATTGAGGAGTCATTCTGATGAAAAGTTTTATGAACCAAGCACGGGAAATCTTTTATAAAGAACGTAAAAAGCTTACTTTTTGTTTTAGTTGGTATAATCGTATATATAAGCCCAAGTGGATGACCAAATCAATGGACCAGAGATTCGAGGATACATATAGACATCAGAGAATTCTTTATAGAAATGGAAGGATTGCAATCGGAAAAATAGTTCAGGCAAATACACTCCTTTTTAAAGCAGGCAAAGACGATTCGCCTGCAGCTATGGTTTATTCCGAAGACCCCTATTTTGAGGAAAATCCCGACAAGCTTAAAACAATAGCATCTTTCTTATATAGTATTAAAGGAGTTAAATGCGAAGATGAAGACCTGCAGATATTTTCCGACATAATGCAGGATGAAGTTGTGCCATTATTTAATTTCAAAGTTCCTGAAAAAATTACTTTTGGCAAAAGTGTTTATTTTACATCGTTTATTGTGGTAAGGAACCATCTTCCAAATGGATATATTGATTTTGAATATTTTCCTGTTATTATTTATCCTGAAAAGACAGAGGCGTCTATTATTCTTCCGAGTAAATACTGGATACCAATGCCTAAAGACATCATTACATTAAGAACCATCAATAAACATATAGATTTGATTTACTCTGATCCTGAAAAATACCTTGATATGGCACAAAAATTTATTGAATATGCAATATATAAAAGTCGAACTGCATGGTGGAGCAGAGATGCATGGAGAAGAAGAATTTTGCATTTTAGATATCAAAAATCCACAGCACTTATTAACAAGGGAAATATGAAAGAAGCAAAAGAATTACTTGAAGAGCTTCTAAGAGAAATTAATGTTTCCGAAGCTCAGAGAACAGGCAATACTTTCTATATGCTAATACTTTCCAACATTGTTTCGATACTCGTAAATGTTGAAAAGTTTGAAGAAGCAAAGGAAAAAATTGAATTAATCAAGATAACTTCTTCCAACTTAAAATACCAGAAGTACATAGAGACTTTTAGCAAACTGCTGAAATTCAAAGAAATGGAACTTAATATCCTGCATGATGACTTAGACAAGGGAGGGAGTTATCTTCAAGAGCTTCTTTCTGTAGAGAACAATCATACAGAGAAAGGAAATTTGCTACTGTACAAGGGTATATACTATTATAAAAGAAATGAGAAAGATAAAGCATTGGAGTGCTTAAAACAAGCTTCTAATATCTTGAAAGCACCTTATCAATTACAAAAAGTCCAATATTATATAAAAATGTGTAGTTGATTTATAGAGGATGTTAATCATTACTAATTTAAGTAAATTATTATTATTATATAGATATCGGTACTATTATAAAAATGTTTAACACTTGAGAAAAAATATCTTTAAATTATCCTAATTTTAGTGTATGATATATTTATTGTAAATAAAATGTTGTAAAATGATCCTAAAGATTGCAAGTTACACTTGATCTCAAATTTACCATTTAATGCAGATGTTGCAAAAGAAGATAGTATTATATGGAGTTATGTATTATTTTAATTTGTGAAACTGATAAAATTATAATTTCAGAAGAAAAGGAAGTTTGAGATGGAAAATACAGTTATCAATTCAGGAAGGAAATCAGACGATATCCAAAACAAAACCAGCATGTGCTCAAAATTGCTGGCGGCCCTAAAAGAAAGGATATCACCGCTTTTCTTTATTCTTTTAGTAATCCATGTTTGTATTGTTGTTACACAGGCTTCTAATTCTTTACCTATAAAACTAAGGGCGTTTGCTGGAATCATAGAGTTTGGACTGTCAGCTTTTCTTTCTTATCGTTTTGGTTATTTAGGAATGTTACTATCTATGGTAACAAATGGAATTGCTGCTGTTAATATGTTTATTGTGTCAGATCAAGTTGCTGGTGTTGTAGCGACTAACACAACATACTTGCCTGAAAAAATCAGCAGGGTGACAAACAGTACAGCAGGGCTGCTTTTATCTTTATCTGCTACCAGGATTGCCCTTATAGTGGCTTCTATCATGATTGCATATACATCTGAGCAGGGAAGAAAGCACATAAAAAGGTTGGAATGGCTTGCAAATATAGATGGCGTAACAGGTGTATTCAATCATAGATATTTTCAATCAAAGCTTGAAGAAGAGATAGTAAAAGCTAATGAGAAAGACAGCACTTTAGGTATGATAATGATTGACTTGGATAACTTTAAAAAGTTCAACGACAATTATGGACATAAAGCTGGGGATCTACTGCTGTCTAAAACTTCAGAAATATTTGTGAATGAAACAAGAGAAAAAGATATTGTCTGCAGGTATGGTGGGGATGAATTTGCCATACTATTGCCAGATGCAAATTCAGAAGGAATATTATCTGTTATTGAACGTATAAGAAAATCTTTTGCTAAAATGACCGGACTGGAGGAATATTTTTCAATGCTGGATAAAGTTACATTATCAGCAGGATATTCCATATACCCTGCTCTTGCAAAGAATAAAGATGACTTAATTATGCAGGCAGATAGTGCTCTTTATCAGGCAAAGAATATGGGAAGAAATAATGTGCAGCTATATAGAGATATTTTTGAAGATATTAAATACTTTTTCGACTCGGATGAGCAATTGTTTGGTGGGCTAAGGGCTCTTTTAGGTACAGTGTCCGCAAAAGACAAGTATACATTGGGACATTCGGAACGTGTTATGGATTATGCAGTTATGATAGGCAGAGCAATGGGACTTGGAGGGGAGAGGATAAGGCTTCTTAAAATAGCAGCTTTATTGCATGATATAGGCAAAGTAGAAATTCCCGAATCTGTGCTTAATAAGAGCGGGCCATTATCTGAAGATGACCTTAAGCTGCTTCAAAAGCATCCAAGTTATAGTGCTGATATACTAGAACCGTTGTCAGGTATTGACCAGTTAATAGATTCAATAAAGCATCACCATGAAAGATTTGATGGAACAGGATATCCAAGCCGAATTAAAGGAAATGATATACCGCTTGAAGCCAGGATATTGTGTGTAGCCGATTCTTTTGATGCAATGCTGTCAGATAGGCCATATAGGAAAGGTATGAAAATTGATGAGGTTATTGAAGAACTGCAAAAGAATGCTGGAACCCAGTTTGATCCATATGCTGTTCAAGCTTTTCTAAGTACTCTTAATGCTAATTATGCTGTCTGATTTTAAAATTCAAAATTCAATTTTTTTCACTAAATTTGCATCATCTATTCATAATATTATTTTTCCTTTCAATTATAATTAAAATAAAATTATTTATAAGAGGGAGGAGTAAAAAATGAAAATTTCGAAAAAAGCATTTGTATTATTTTTAATTTTTTCCATTTTATTATTAAGCTTTCAATCAACATTTGCACAAGTGAGTAAACGTGAAAAGGAAGCTGATAAGCAAGTAACCGGTTTAAAACAGCCTTCAGAGGAAGATAAAAGGTGGATGAATGAGCATGAAATTAAAGTAAAAGGGGTACTTCCTAACAAAATAGCATTGGAAAGGACTAATGAAATACGTTTAGAAAAAGGATTGGAGAAACTTGATCTTAATATGGCTGCTCCAATAGGTGAAGAGGTTATAGCAGAGGGTTTACCTGTAAATATTGGAGCAGTCTCAACTGCTGCAAGCTTTTCAATTACCCAAACCAATCAATTATCTTTATTGACTGCTGTTGACAATTCAGAACTAAAGTACTTTCCCCCTATAAGAAACCAAGGCAGTACTCAATCATGCGGTGTTTTTGCACAAACTTATTATCAGGCAACACATATGAATGCCATGGCAAGAGACTGGAATGTTAAAGCAGACACAAACGATTCAAAAAAATTTTCTCCACAATGGTCATACAACTTATTAAATGGAGGATCAGATAGTGGTACCAGTTCTCCATATAAAGTTTATTTTGAACAAGGGATTGCACTGTGGGGGGATTTCCCATTCGATGAAGACTATACAAAATGGCCTACTGATCCTAACACATGGAAAAATGCCAGGAATTTTATACCGGATAAGATGGGTAGCGTAGAAGTAGGGGATGGAACAGATACACCTGTTCAAAACCAAAATGATGATACACTAAATAATATAAAACAGCTTCTCAACAATGGATATGTTCTTACATTCTGTTCAACTATCAACGACTGGAACTATAAACCCATTAAGGGTGCTTCTGATTCTAGTATTATAGGAAGGGCTGCCTGCTATATGGAAGATGATCATTGTGGAGAGTTTGGCGGGCATTTCATGACCATTGTAGGGTACGATGATAGTATTTGGGTTGATATAAACAATAATGGCAAATCAGAACCGGATGAAGGTGAAAAGGGTGCATTTAAAATAGCAAATTCATGGGGTGATAAATGGGAGCCGCAAATGGATGACGGATCATACTCAGGCAGAGGTGATGGTTTTGTATGGCTTTGCTATGATGCAATAAATAAAGTATCAGCTGTAAATGATGGACCAAAAGGAGTAAATGTTAGAAATCCAGCATTACGTAGTGCAGACTGGATTACATTTAAACCTTCATATACAGCATCATTAATGGCAGAGATAAATTTTACGCACCTAAAAAGGAACCAGCTTAGGTATGAATTGGGTTATTCAGAGATTTATGAATCAAGTCCGACTAAAACACTGAAGCCTAGCATAATTAATCAAAATTCCGAGGAATATAGTTTTTCAGGTTCAATAATGCTGGATTATACTAAATTTTTCTATGGAAATGACCTTGTGCTTACACCTAAGAAATGGTATATAAAAATAACGGATATAGACCCGGATGGAATTAAAGCTACTATAAACAGCTTTAATTTATTTGACCCAAATACAGGGGCATTGGTTAAATATTCAGATACAGCCATGAACCTTACTGTTAATGATACACCTGGCTCAAACTCAGTAACCTTATGTATTCAATATAAACCAGGAACTTCAGAATTGCCTGGATATCAATGGAACATTAAAAACGGTATTAATACAAATCTTGGTGTTTCATATATCGGGGGAGGAGTGGTAAATTTCAACGGAAGACTTTATGCTATTGCTAATAACAACAATGGTACTAGCGGGAAAGATGGAGCATTGCTGGAATACAACCCCCTGACTGAGCAGTGGAGTGTTTTTAGATATATGCCAAAAAGTTTTGGAAGAAGCGAACAGTCTGTAGTATGTAATGGCAAATTGTATATTTTCTCGGGTGAGGCTGCATATGTATGTAGTATGGTGAAAAATAGTAGTGATTGGGATATTGTTATGCTGCCGGATTCCGGGCCTGATAACCTTTATTCCGTTATAGCACCTGGTAATGGAAAGATATATATTATCGGAGGCGATATTAGCGGTAAATCATTAAATACGATTTTTGAGTATAGTGCTCAAAGTAATAACTGGACCGAAGCACCGGTAGCATATTTGCAGCAACCGGTATCTGCTGCTGTTTCAGCTTCTATAGAGGGAAAAATATATATAATGGGTGGAAGAACAAATGGCAGCGATGTGGAAACTGTAGAAATGTACAATCCAGCAGATACTACCACTAAGACGACACAGGTGTTAAGTGCATTGCCGGATAGTATTTTGATGTTTGATGATTATAAAATTATAAGTCTAAATAACAAAATATATTTACTTGCAAGCAAACTTTGGATCAACTATGTATATGAATTTAATCCTTACGGAAATACTTGGGAGCAAAAAGAAGATGTTCCTGAATATGTAGAGGCTTTCAATGCTGAAGCGGCTAATGGAAAAGTATATGTTTTTCCTAAAGACTGCAATGGTGTGCTGGAATTTAACCCAGTGCCTGTAATACCTAAACCAGTTTTCAGTCCCACTGGCGGTACATATAATTCAATTCAAACTGTGTCAATAAACTGCATAACAAATGGTGCCACTATTAGATATACAACTGATGGCACAACACCTACTTCAACTTCAGCTGTTTACACAGGACCTATAACAGTTGCAGGTACAAAAACTATAAAGGCATATGCTTCTAAAACCGGCATGACAGATTCTTATGTTTCAAGTGCATCATATACATTGGCACTTAGAGTAGGAGATGTAAATGGAGATGGATTTATAAACAGCAATGATTTTGAACTGCTGAGATCTCATTTGCAAAACAGTAAAATAAAGTTCCCGGTTGATGATCCGATATGGGTGGCTGATTTGGATGGAAATGGATATATTAACAGTATAGATTTGGCTTATATGAACCAGTACTTGCAAGGAAAGAGAACTTTTTTCCCAAAAGAGATGAGTTTGTAAAATTTATCGTAATATACAATTAAGGAACAAAATCGCAAGCGGTTTTGTTCCTACTTTTAACCCCCTTAAAGTTATTTTAAAAAATACCGATATTTATTAATACACAGCTATATTGGCAAGTTATTAAATAATGTATTCAGGGTGGATTATATGAAGGGTAAAAGACTTACTTTTGGATTTGTAATGGATACTATTATCAGTTGGGCTGATTTCGGCTATTACCAGTCTATGATTTTATCTGGAATTACTGAGTTTACAGAGGAAAATGATATTAATTTAATTTGTTTTGTAGTTGGTAAGCTGCACCCGTATGAGGACTGGGAAAATAGTAGAAATATAATATATGAATACATAGATGAAGATAAGGTAGATGGATTAATTTTGTTATCTTCCGCACTTGAAACATTCTCAGCCGATATTATCGGTAAACTTGTTAAAGTTAAAAACATTCCGATAGTTACAATCGGTCAAAGCTTTGAGAATTACTATTCGGTATCGGTAGATAATAGTACCGGAATGAAGCAGGTTGTAGATCACCTTTTAGAGGAACATGGGTGTAAACGTCTTGCGTTTATAAAGGGCCCAGAAGATAGTTTGGAATCCCAAGTACGGTTTGATGCTTTTTGCGACTCGTTAAAGAGTCATAATATTCCGGTGTATGATGAATTGATTTGTAAAGGAAATTTTTTGATTACATCGGGCGTGGAGGCTATCAGGAGTCTTATAGAAAAAAATATTGAATTTGATGCAATTGTTGCGGCAAACGATATTATGGCAGTTGGTGCAATAGAAGAGTTAAATAAGCATATTAGGAGTTCACTACATGAAGTACCTGTTACAGGATTTGATAATGTAGATATAAACAGAGGAAATATATTGACAACAGTAAACCAGCCATGCTATGACTTGGGAAAGAATGCTGCGGTTATTCTTCAAAAAGCAATTAATGGGGAAAAAGTAGAAAAAAATGTTATGCTTCCAAGCGAAATGGTTTTGAGATCTTCGTGCAGATGCATACCGGGCGTGGTAAGGAATACTTTGCTTGCAAAAGAGTATATAGAGGATGAGTGCAATAATATTGAGTTTAACCAATTTAAAACTATTGTTATTAGTTATATGAAAGCTATAAATGAATCGATTGAACTGTTTGATTCAAGTTTTCTTGATGAGCTTCTTGAATATGAGGAAGATGTAATAGGTGCTTTTTTTGCAGAGATTGATAATGGCCAAAAGAATGAATTTTTACATAAGTGGAACAACTTACTTTTGTTTTGTACAAATAACAGGATAAATATCTTTTTTCTGCATGATATAATATCCATTTTAAGAAAATTTATTATTGAATATATAGATAAGAAAAAATATGGCGTAATGTTGGAAAACCTCTTTCAAGCTGCACATATTCTAGTAAGCGAAGGAATTAGAAGGGGCGGCAGTTCCTTCTCTATTTTGTCCCAGGATCAGTTTAGCGATCTTATAATGCTTGATGAAAGCTTGATATCCAATATGGATACCCATGAACAAATGAATCTTATAGAGAAGCACATTTACAATTATGATATTAACAGATGTTATATCTCTTTGTATGAAGATTCCCAAAAGCCTATGGATTACTCAATACTGATCCATGCTTCAAGAAAAGATAAAAAGTTTGATACTAAGGAAAATGGCATACGTTACGAAACTAAAAAAATGTTGCCGGATGAATTTATAGAGGAGCTATGCTCAAAAAAATTCAATATTGTTGTCCAATCACTTCATTTTGGCCAGTATCAGATTGGGACATGTATATTAGGCTTTGATAAAATGGTTAACAGGGCTTTTGAAATTATCAGAAACCGGCTTAGTATTGCTTTAAACAGTGCATTGATGGTAGAACGGATTAAAAATCAATCAAATGAATTGGAAAAGCTCGTAGTTGAACGGACTAAAGAATTATCTATTATTAATGATCAGCTAAAAGCGGAGATAGACAGACGAAGTGATGCAGAATTTAAGCTTCGTAAAATCCTGGAAGAGTTGGAGCAGTACAACAATCAATTGCATAACCAGTCTATAAGGGATGAACTGACAGGACTATATAATAGACGTGGATTTATGAAGCTGGGTTATGAGCAATATAATAAGCTTAAAAATTCAAAAAGCGGATTTTTATTGTTCTATGCAGATTTAGACGGATTGAAGCAAATAAATGATAAATATGGCCATTCTGCTGGAGATGAAGCTATAAAAGGATTTGCCGGTATATTAAACAAGTCTTTCAGGGATTTGGATATTATATCACGGTTTGGGGGAGATGAGTTTATAATTATTGCAATTGGAGCATGTCCTGATGATGTAAATGCCATATTGGAACGTATACAAAATAATAGCGATCAATATAATAAAAATAATAATCTTCCATACATAATTTCCGGCAGTGTAGGTTCAGCCTATTATGATCCCCAAATAAATACTGAATTTGAAACTCTTATTAAACTGGCAGATGAAGCTCTTTATAAGGCCAAGCAGTATAAGAAGAGTCTTGTCAAATAGTACAAAGTACCTATTAAAAAATGAATCCAAAAAACTATCCTTTTTGCCTCAATACACTACATAACCTCTCGTCAAAGAATGATATCATTGAAATAGAGAGGTATTTTTTATGATGTGTTCTATAAAACCTGATTTTCTTCAATATCCCGATTGGTATAGACTTGAAAGGGAAACCGGAACAACAATTAATAAGTTGACAAATACAAAAGAACTTTCTTTTTATTTGAAAAATTCCAACGAGTTCATAAGGCGATTGGCAATATTAAGAATTAATGACCTTAAACTCAAGGATTCCATTAGTGTTCTTATGGAAGTAATGGATGATTTGCTGGAAAGTCAAATGAATAAGGAATTAGCAGCATGGACAATTAAATCAATCAGCAGCAAATGGGGAATGGACATTTATATAAACCATAAGCTTCTTAATAAATATTACGGTGATGAGAAATCAATTGATATTATGAGGTTTTCGATTTATGACAACTGGTCAAATGCATTAAAATTTGAGTTCAGTGAAAATTTTTTAAAGGCTGAGCTTGATTCAGATACCGATAATTTAAGGCAAAGTGAAGACTTGGAGCTTGATTTCAGCTTTTCCACAAAGGAATGGTTTTTTGAATTACTGGAAGGGCTAATTTGCAGTATCGAGAATAACTGGATGAAGTTACCTGGTATTGTTCTTAGGAATTTAAGAAAATTTATTGTTTTTATTGTGCCAATTTTGGTACTATTGCCTGCAAAGACTGTTTTTAAAGGATTAAAAGGTTTATATAAATCTATAGCAAGCAAAATTAATGATAAAAAGCTGATTAAACAAGATAGGAAGAATATTAAAAGGGAGTATTCCAGGAATCTACTTGATAGCAATGATACAAAAACACCATACAGGTCGATTTTCGAGGAAGAAAATGTAACATTTTCAGAATCACTAAAAAAAGCTGTATTTAAAGCGGCGTATGTGATTTTAACACCTCTGCGGCTGGTTCTAAGATACAAGAAATCAGTATTTACTATATTACTATTGGCATATTTGTCATGTACTTATACAAATCCAGGGAGAAATCTTGTCTATAAATATACAGGCATGGATATTAGACAAACACAGACCCAAGCCATAAAATACACCAGATCGGTTATTGATAAATTAGTTCTTGAAACCGAGAATATCTTAAAAGTATTTGATAATAAAGAAATGAGCAGTTTGCCTCAAACCACATCAGAAACCAATAACGCTCCCATTATAAAGTCCGAAAGCAAGCAGCTAAAATTCATTGTAACAGCAAATAAAGGGCTTTATTTAAGGGAAAGTCCTGACTCCGCTTCGAAGAAACCTGCCATAGGTTTACTTAAATATAATTCCACAGTGATATACCTAAATATAAACCATTCTGATAAAAATGGAGTTAAGTGGTACTTGGTGAAGGCTCTGGACGGAAAAGAAGGGTGGGCATCATCAAAATACCTTAAAGAAGTAGGGAGTGACAAATGATGAGGGATCTAAAGCAAAAGTGTGAAAGGTCTGAACTAGCCTTGGAACTTTTATTGGAATTGCAGGAAGTTTTAAAAGGACTATCTGAAATTGCGTTGGATATGGAAAAGAACTCAAATACCTTTTATAAAGAGTATTTTAATAACAATTTACATTTAGTACAATCAGATATTGATAATTACACTTCAAACAATGGTAAGATAAAAAAGCTGAAGTTGGAAGTAACAGCTCTCGTAAATGACTGGTTCAGCTTTAAAAAGGACACAAAGGAAACAAAAAAACTCACATTTCCTATAAAGCTTTATCTTACAAAAAAGCATCTAAAAAACAAAATTAAAGAACTTAATGAATCCATTTCAAACACCAATATAGAAAATCGATTTATTAAAGAAAAATTGATAAGCTGGGAGCATGAGCTTGGGATTGAATGTATAAAAGCTATGAAGTCGGGTGAGGATTTTAGCCATTATGAAAAATTGTTAAGACTCAAAAAAGAATTAATGGATGAGTTAAAATATATTTTACCTACCATTCCAGGGGTATGCCCCCTTGAACTTGATCTGCAAAATATTGACAGGTTTATTGAAGAGTTTAAAAGTCGCTGCCAATTGTAAGATTAATACACTTTTCATATAGTTTGTGCTATAATGCTATTGTGAATTATGCAATTTATGGGCAGTGAAAGGTAATTAGAAATGAATAAAAGAGTAGTTATAGTATCTGTAGCGGCATTAGCTGTAATGGTAATTCTGTTGTTTTTAAACGATTTATCAAGGAATGAAGCTGCACGGTATGTCAGCATTGAGGAGAATTGGGAGGAATACGGTACACAAAATTTTATTGACGATATAAAGCTAAACATGGTTTGTGATGAAAGGACTGATTCAACCAGTATAATATCAAAAGCATACGGGTTCAACAGGATTCCTCACAATATAGAAAAATACATTGGTGATCCTTTATATATAAATAGTGCGGCAAAATATGAGTCTGCAAGTATAGCTATAAAGTACGACCCTATTCAAATTGATGGTTTTGATTTAGAAAAAGTTATTGCACTAAGATATGATGATGAAATTAAAAGGTTTGAAGTTCTAAAAACTAATTTGGATAAAGATAATAATTCATTGAGTTTTAAAACTTCAAGATTGGGAGAATTTATTCTGGCAGAAAATAAAAGTAATTTTCAGCCAGGCGATCAAATAGGTGAGAGTACATATCAATTGGATTTAAAAGATAACGAAACAAAGTCAGGAAATTATGTTTATGATACAGTAGTTTATGGAGGGACATCGGCAGGAGTTATAGCTGCATGTAAAGCTGCAAGGCTTGGATTATCCGTCATACTTATATCGAAGGATATACATCTTGGAGGAATGAGTTCATCAGGACTTAGTTTAACTGATGTAAAAGATGATGATTCAATAGGAGGTATGGCAAAGGAGTATTATTTAAGGGGCTTAATCTACTATTTTAAGAAATTTAAATCTGGTGGCGGGTATGATGATACAGAAAAGAAAGACCTCATCAGGATAAAAAAATATAAAACTATTGAGCCATATGTTGCAGAAAGCATATTTAATGAACTGATTAAAGAAGAAAATGTGCCGGTGCTTTATGGAAAAAGACTTAACCTTAATAATGGAGTCGAAGTACATAATAAAAGTATAAAATCAATTAAAACAGAATCCGGGCATATAATTAAAGGTAAAATATTTATTGATGCCTCTTATGAGGGAGATTTGATGGCAAAGGCGGGTGTATCATATGCTGTGGGTCGTGAAGGAAACAGCGTATATGATGAGGAAAATAACGGTATTCAGTACCGGAACTCATTTTCCAGCCAGCAGCTTCCCCTTGGGATAGATCCTTACATCGACAAGTACAATCCGGGACTCGGGTTTATAAACGGAATTAAGGAACTGGCTGCTGAAGAAGGGGCAGGGGATAAGGGAATCCAGGCTTATTGTTTCAGAATGTGCCTTACAGATAGAATATCCAATATGGTTGACTACAAGGATGAAGATAATGATGGAATAAGGGATTATATAAAGCCGCCTGAAAATTATAATAAAGATGATTATGAGCTTTTGTTCAGATACATCGAAGCTGAGAAAGATGGGAGACTCAGTGAAAATAAATTTAATAAGGGACACAATACATTTTTTTGCCTGGACAGATTGCCCAATGGCAAAATTGATGCAAATAATTGCGGGCCGGTTTCAACTGATTATATTGGTTTTAATCATTCATATCCTGAAGCAGGCTATGAATTAAGGGAATCCATAATGAAAAAGCATGAGGATTATCAGAGGGGTTTTTTGTGGACGCTTCAATTCTCTGATGACCCAAGAATGCCTGATTATATAAAGGATTTTTATAGAAAATATGGGCTTGCCAAAGACGAATTTAAAGATAATAATAATTGGCCTTATCAGATTTATGTAAGAGAAGCACGAAGGATGGTTTCGGATTATGTTATGACAGAACATAACTGTATCGGCACCAAAGTGGCGGAGGACAGCATTGGGCTGGCTTCATACCCGATGGATTCACACAATATCCAGAGATATGTACATACTTATAAATATATAAAGCACATTCAAAATGAGGGATGTATTTTTGTAGATAATTCAAACAAATCCAGTTGGCCTATAAGTTACAGGTCTATAATCCCTAGAAAGGGCGAATGTACAAATCTCATTGTTCCTGTGGCTATCTCAGCTTCACATACTGCCTATGGATCAATCAGAATGGAGCCAACTTTTATGATTATGGCAGAGTCGGCTGTAGAAGCTGCTAAAATTGCAATAGAGGAGAGTTCCTGCATAGTACAGAATGTGCCCTATAACAGGTTAAAGGCGGAGTTATTGCTGAGCGGGCAGATATTGAATTGAAAGGGCGTATTTGTTGAAATAATACTGGATTTATTACATATACCGGACTATAAAATATTATATACGTTCGGGATCTTTTGAGTAGAGGACTTGATGCTATGAATGTATTGGAAATTAAAAATGTATGTAAGAAATACAGTAATAATAGTAAAAAAGTTAATACTACAGCGTTAAAAAATATAAATTTAACTTTAAGAAATAATGAGTTTATTGGTATTATGGGCACTTCAGGAAGTGGGAAAACTACTTTATTGAACGTAGCATCAGGTATAGATAGCTGTGATGAAGGCGAAATAAATATATTGGATAATAATATATCTGAAATGGATAGGAACGAGTTGTCGCTGTTTAGAAGAAGTAATATCGGTATGGTGTTCCAGGACTTTAATTTGCTTAATAGTTTATCTGTAAAAGAAAATATTATGGTTCCATTGCTTTTAGATAAAAAATATGAGCTTTTAGAGGAAGGCATTGTTAATAAGCTTGCAAATATGATGGATATAAGTGGAATTTTGGATAGGTACCCATATGAAATATCCGGCGGACAACAGCAAAGAGCGGCAATTTGTCGAGCAATCATAAATAATCCTAAGATAATATTTGCAGATGAACCAACAGGAAATCTTGATTCAAGATCGTCTAAAAAAGTTCTATCATATTTTGAATTGCTGCATAATGAATATAATGCCAATATACTTATGGTAACACATGATCCGTTTTCTGCCAGTTATTGTGATAAGGTAGTATTTTTACAGGACGGTTCAATTATTAATGAAATTAGAAAACAAGGGGATAAAGTTAAATTTCTTAATAGTATATTAGAGATAGTCCAAGATTTTGATACAGTTAGAATTAAAGAGGACATTGACGATTAGAGTAGGCTTTAGGAAGGAATAGTATGGCATTATGACATTTAGAAGTATTTTATTTAAAATGTTTAAAGCAGATGTAAAGAAATACAAGTTATTTATTCTTTGTAATTTAGCTTCTATTTCCATTTTGTATAGTTTTATATCTATATCGGCAAATAAGCAATTTATGAATCCTTCTATTGTTGATCCTATGATATCAAGCAATATTCATGCACCAACGATTTTTGTGCTGGTCTTCATGGGCATATTCATTCCTTATTCACAAAGTGTTTTCATAAAAGCCAGGCAAAAGGATTATGGCATTTTATTATCACTTGGCATGACAGAAAATGAGGTTAGAAAAAGTGTTTTAGTAGAGAATTTATTGATGTGTTTTGTGTCTTTAATAATTGGTTTAATATCGGGAACATTATTGTCTTTATTCTTTTTGGCCTTTATCCGCGATGTAATAGGAATTCATAACATTGATATTACTATTTCGGCAATATCATATATAACAACAACTATATATGTATTTGTAATATTTATTATATCAATTATTGCAAATATTTATGGTATGGTTAAGAGTACCATTTATGCCAAAATAAAATATGCTGAAAAAACTGAAATCAGAAGTAATAGCAGCATTATATTCTGTTATATCGGAATAATATTTACAATTACTGCGATTATTGCAATGATTCTTTTTTATCACACTAATAGCAACATATGGCTCTTAAGTATGTTTTTTTGCCTAGTGGGCTCATTTTTAATATTTTTTAACGGAGAAGCATTAATTGAATATTTTCAAAATAAGTGTTATAAGAGATATATAAATAACATTTTTTTATTTTCTGATTTAAAATATTATTATAGTAAAAATAAAAAAATATTTTTTGCTAACACGTGGCTGTTTTTTCAAATCTTATTTTTTGTTGTGCTTAGCCTTGTAAATTATCCTAATCTTATCAATAACTCTATTGCCTATCATCCCTTTCATATGGCCTATAGTGAAATAAAAGGCAACTTTAAATCTTTAGGGGATAGTGAATTTAAACCTTTGACAGATAGTGAAGTTGAGTCCATAGCACAGGATAACAATAATAGTATAATCTCAAATCATGCTGTTAGCTTTATAAGAAGCAATGCTGTAACAATATTTTGCATTGATGATGTAAACAAAGTTTTGAAAAAGAATTATAAAGTTCAATCAAATTCATTGATATATGTTCATCCATACTATATGAATGATGGTTATGAACATGAAGATGTTAATTCAAACATATCAAGTATAAGCATTAATTCTAATAAAGGTGCAAAAAAATACATTATTAAGGATACGATTATTGATCCTTTATTCGGGCAGATAAACTCAATATCACAAAGTATTTTATTGGCAGATAAAGTTGACTTTGACTGGATTAAATCAAATGGAATTGAATATTATTTGGAAGGAAAATTGCATTTATATAACTTCAGTAACTGGCGTAATTCCAATGTTATAGTCAATAAATTATCAAACAGACTATCGGAAAAGAATACTGTTGAAAAAGGGGACACTTTTCATAAGGTAAGTTCAAGAATAGAGGCATATGATACAGCACTAAAAAGTTCCAATTTTTTGATTTTTAATATAATATATTTTTGTAGTCTTTTATATTTTGCTGCTATAATTATGATTCATTTTAAATTAATGATGGAATACAAAGATGAAAAAAGAAATATTATAGTCTTTACAGAATTGGAACAAGAGGAAAAGAGATTAGGAAAATGATATCGCAAAAAATGTTGGTGATTTATTCCATACCCTTAATATATGCCATAATAACTAACATTGTATTTAGTTACAATACCTTTAATTCAAACGGGTATGGAAATACCGGTGTTTCATTTGCCATTATTACATCGCTTGTTTTACTATTGGTACATTTAATGGTGTATAAGTTATATTTTAATATATATTATAAAAGAATTATTTCGGATATTGGTTATTGTTCCAATGATACAATTTTTATTATCTGATGATGCAAATTTTATAACAGGGCAAAACATTGTTATTTCTGGCGGCAATAAATAATGTAATTCTTCCATTAAAAGGCTATTACTAAAGCTACTTCATGTTTAAATTATGATGATAATTGGTATACTCATAATATAGCACGTAAGAATATTAGTAGTTCAATAGGAGGTAATTACTATGCAAAAGATTGTGCCTCATTTATGGTATGACAAGGAAGCTAAAGAAGCAGCTTTATTTTATATAAGTTTATTTGACCAATCTAAGCTATTAAACACAACGGTTATTGAAAATACTCCTTCAGGGGATTCTGAGATTGTGAATTTCGAGTTGGCTGGTCAGCGATTTTCCGCAATAAGTGCAGGTCCATACTTTAAATTTAATCCATCAATTTCGTTGATGACAGCTTGTTATTCGATAGAAGAAGTTGATGAAAAATGGAAAGCATTTTCGGAAGACGGAACGGAATTGATGCCACTTGGTGAATATCCCTTTAGCAAGAGGTATGGCTGGATTCAGGATCGATATGGCTTGTCATGGCAGCTGATGCTAGTTGACAGTGGACAAGCAGTTCAAAAGATTACTCCAAACTTTCTTTTTTCAAATGATGTATGTGGTAAAGCAGAAGAAGCAGTAAATTATTATTCTGAAGTGTTTAAGCCTTCAGAAACAGGAGTAATCAGCAGATATGTGGTAGGGGAAGCAGAGGCAGCAAATGCGAAAGTCAATTATGCTGCTTTTAAACTTATAGATATGAATTTCTCAGCAATGGATAATGCATTCAATGCTAATTTTAGCTTTAATGAGGCATTTTCATTAATAGTAAAATGTAAAGATCAAAAGGAAATTGATTACTTCTGGGACAAGCTTTCTGCAATACCTGAGGCAGAGCAATGCGGATGGGTTAAAGACAAATTTGGAGTTTCATGGCAGATTGTTCCTGAGAACATGGATGATATACTATTTAGCGGATCAAGGGATGAGATACAACGAGTTACTGAAGCTTTCTTAAAAATGAAAAAATTTGATTTGGAGGCATTGGAAAAAGCACGTTTAGGAATTGGATAAAAGGAATTAGAAAAAGGAGGAATTTTGTCGCATTTTGTAGAAATACTTATAGAAGAATTCCTTTCAAAGTATGCCTAAGTTTTTGGAGGTAGCTATTGTTTTATGCCGATTAAAACTATTACGTCCCGGTCTCCAACAAGTATTTTAATATTTATGGCTCTTGCAGCACTTTCCTTGTTTTTTATCTTGCAGCCAATTGTTTTTTTCCCGGTATGCAATTTTCCATTGCTTCAGTTTCTCTGCTAATAGTCGTTTGCCTGTACGGATTAAAGGAATCAGCCATAGCTGCAATATTTGTTTACGGAACTTCTGTTGTACTTGGTGTAACTGAACAGCAATCGGCTGTGGTCTCTATTGCTGCAATTACATTCATAGCCTGGAGAATGCGAATAAGGCATGACGGACTTATTACCAGTACACTGTTATTCTGGCTATTGGCTGGCGGGCCGATTATGGCTCTTTTAGCCACAATTACATATGGCAATATTAATCAAATAGTGGTTTTCCATATTCAGAAAGAAATTACCATTGCTTTATTAAGCTGTCTACTAGTTGATGTTTTATTTACATATAGCCCCCTCAAAAGACTCGGTGCCGATGGAAAAGTATCAATAGGCTTTCATTTCAACCGCATTATGATAAATACTTCACTTTCTGCTATTACAATTCCTTATCTTTTATATATGAGCATAGCTGGCTATAACAGCACAAAACGCATGGAAGATCTAGTCCACAATACATTCGTTTCCCAGCTTCAGACGATAGAAAGTTATCTCCACAATCAAACAGAAAACGATCTCTTTGCATTAAAACAGCAAGGCATCGTGCAGGTTGCCAGATTAAATCAGGAGCTGCAGAACATTTTTGCAGACACCGGTACCGAAATTGTGGTTACCAACTACAATAATATAGTTATGGCATCAAATTCATCTGTTACAATTGGAGGAACTTTTATCTGGTATATGGGCGACAGTATTGCTGATAGATTTGCAAATATTTACTATTGGGTGCCTAATAAGGAATTTGGCAGCGAGCTGGAAAAGTGGAGTTATGCATATATAATTAGAGAAAAGGAACTGCCGCTTTTGAAGCTAAAAACTGTCATGATGACACCATTTGCACCCTTTCTGTCAAATTTGTTGAGTGCTTATATTTATCAACTATGGGTATATATGTTGTTTTGTTTTGCTATGCTTATACTTAGTGTCCTTTATAATCGTATCTTCTTTAAACTTTTAGAGAAGCTGGCTGAAACTACAACAGGGATTCCTACTCGACTGGCCGACGGAAATGGGATTGAATGGTATAAAAGCAGTATTATTGAGATTGACACGCTGGTAAACAACTTCAAAACCGTGACTGATAACCTGGAAGGTATGTTTCATCGAACACATCATCTGGCATACTACGACTCACTTACCGGTCTGCCTAATAGATTATCGATGCAGGACGAGCTGATTAAAATGTTTGGCAGCCAGTATGCAGGTAGAAATTTAGCGTTGATGTTTTTTGATCTGGATCGATTTAAATAAGTAAATGACTCCCTTGGACACGCCGTGGGAGATCAGCTTCTACAAGAAATTGCTGCACGCCTTAGGAAAATTGAATCGGAATGTATTCGAATCTTTCGGGTTAGCGGAGATGAGTTTGTTGCAATTGCGTATGGAACCGATCACAAGTCTGCAGAGCAAATAGCTCAGCATATTTTGAGCTTGATCCGTCAACCGGTGTACATCGGCCAGCATGAGCTGCACATCACATCAAGCATCGGGGTTGCACTATATCCCCAGCATGGAGATAACCCCGAAACACTTATGAGGCTTGCTGATGCATCAATGTACATTGCAAAGGAAGAGGGACGAAACACATATGCTATGTATACTGAGTCACTTCAAAGCAAACTGTCGGAACAAATTTGGATAGAACATCAGCTTCATAAAGCCTTGGATTTGAACCAGCTAACCCTCCACTATCAACCAATAGTTGAGGGGATTACATCTGAAATACTCGGAATTGAGGCACTGTTGCGGTGGAATCACCCGGAAAGGGGGTTGATTTCCCCTACACAATTCATCCCTATTGCCGAGCAATCCGGTCTCATTATACCTATAGGACAATGGGTTCTGAGGGAGGCTTGCCGGCAGAATAAGAAATGGCAGGATGAAGGATTTCAAAAGGTTAGAATTGCCGTCAACTTATCGGCAAGGCAATTTTACAGCGAAAGCTTGACAGAAGAGATTCGAACGATATTGGAAGAGACCGAGCTTACGCCACAGTATTTGGAGCTTAAAATTACTGAAGGATTTATGATTAAGGATCCAGACTATGTTAATACTGTCATAAACGGTATAAGAGCAATGGGAGTTACAGTATCCATAGATGATTTTGGTACAGGTTATTCCTCACTTAGTCAGCTCAGAAATTTCTCTGTCAATGTAGTAAAGATAGATAGATCCTTTGTCCAGAACATAGGAACAGACCGGAACAATATATCTATCGTAAGGGCAATTATTGAACTTGCTCATGGTATGAATCTGAAAGTTGTTGCAGAAGGCATTGAGACAGAGACAGAAAGAAAACTTTTACAGCAGCATAATTGTGATGAAATGCAAGGGTACTTTTTTGCAAAGCCTATGGATTCGGATAGATTTGCTCAGTTATGGCGTCAACGCATGATCAATTCAACAATTATAGAAAGTCGGGTTAAAATCCGCAACTGACCTTTGAAATATTATTGGTCTATTGGCCTACCATATTGTTGACATCTATCTTGCAACAAATTAAAATAGAGTAAATAAATAAGACATGGTATATATTCTTGCATTTGAATTATATAATAGTGTATATGTTTGCCTTATAATATGGGGAGCTTTAGGAATTGTCGAAAATACTTAATGTTTTAAGCGTAAAGAATTTGTTAAAATACATATATGAATACAAGCAGCTTGTTTGGCTTGGTGCAGTTATTGTTTTTTCCTCAGTACTTTTTGAAAAGATATACCTTCTTGAGCCTTTTTTTGATAAGACTATAAATGTTTCATCTTATCTATCGTGGCATACCATATTTGAGTTTATAAGCATACTTGTTTCCTTATGTGTTTTTATACTATCCTATTATGCATACAGGCAAAATCACAGCTTAAGAGGCATATTTATTGCAAATGTCTTTTTAACTATGGGAATTATCGATACATTTCATACCCTTAGTTTTAAAGGTATGCCGTATTTTTTAATTGAAAACAGCACTGCAGACAGGGCTACTACATATTGGATAATTGCAAGACTTATAGGAGCAATTGGAATTGCGGCTGGAAGCTTTATCAAAAGAAATAAAAAATCCAATGTTAATCGAAGAGTATTTCTGTTTTTTACAGTATCTTTATCAATGGTGATTTTGGTTGTCGTAACATATTTCCCATATTTTCTGCCGGCTATGTATATCGAGGGGGTAGGAGTTACGGGGCTGAAGAAGGTGCTTGAATATATGGTTATATTGTGCTTGTGTTTTGCCGGGATTATGTTTTTGCAGCAATATATTAGAAGGAAGGACAATTCAAGCCATATGTTTGCCATTGCAATTACTGCAAGCATTTTTAGTGAACTGGCATTTGTAATGTATACTTCTGTCTATGATATATATAACTATATAGGACATGTTTATAAGTTTATTTCTTACTTTATAGTTTTTAGGGTTGCCTTTATAAATAACATTGAAAAGCCTTATCTGGCGTTGTACAAAGCAAAAAACAAGTTAAAAGTGTACGCCGGGAATTTAAATAAACTTGTTGATGAACGAACAAAAGAATTATATCAAATGAATAAAAAGCTGCTTGAGGACCTTGAATATGCAAGGGATATTCAAAAAGGCATGCTTCCTCATAAATTACCAAATAATGAGCAGGTTAAATTCGATGCTAAATATTATCCGGCAGAAACAGTAAGCGGTGACTTTTATAATGTATTAAGACTTGATGATCATAGGATAGGAATGTATATAGGTGATGTCTCAGGGCATGGGGTTTCGGCTGCAATGCTTACTATTTTTTTAAACCAAAGTATAAAAACAATCAGAGAATTAGAAGGAAACAGGTTTGAAGTTATTAAACCCTCCGAAGTTTTGGAAAACCTTTATAAGTTGTATAATAAAGTGAATTTTAAGGATGAGATGTACATTTTATTGCTATATGCCATTTATAATATGAAGACGATGGAGCTTGAGTATTCATCGGCAGGTATGAATGTCCAACCAATTATAGTGAAGAAAAATGGTGAGATTATGGAAATGGATATTAAAGGTCTCCCAATCTGCGATCTTATAAATATTTATTCGCCTGATTATATTGATAATACAATTAAGTTAGAAAGTGGAGATAAGATGTTTTTTTACACAGATGGACTTATAGAGTTAAATGATAAGCATACTGGTGAAGCTTTTACAAAGGATCGTTTGAAACGGCTTCTAGCGGATTGTGAGGGTAAGGAGATATGTGAGGAGATAGACCGGAACATAAAGGGTATTTGCAGTGATGGACATCAAAAGGACGATGTTACGTTTTTGGTTATGCAAGTCAATTAGGAAATGGTAAAAGAGCAAAACACCACGATATAAGGCGTTTTACTCTTTTATTTATGCCTAGGACTACGGCTTTATTATAAGAGTCTTATTTGATTCTAAAGGAAGACTGCCCGGATAGATCACCATCAGCATCTATATCTATAGTCAATTTTATTTTATACTCTCCACTTAAAGCCCACTTAGGATCAAGCTTTATTTGTGAGTTTGTGTAGAAAACAGGAGATTTTGAAGAGTATACCACATCTCCCAATGAGTCCGTTATGTAGATGAAAGGGGCCCGGATATCATAGTATGGCATTTCTATATATTCTTTTTCTGCCGAATCATACAACTTAAATTCATCCTGATCTTTCACCAGAGTTAATTGTCCTTTTGATGACTTAATCTTATCGGACATAAAACCAAATAGGCTGCTACCAATAATTCTTGTTACTCTATTTCCAAATCTGTCGCATATCATGTTTTCAGATTTTAGGGTTTCTTTGGCTTTATAAACTGATTTATTTGGAGTTATTGAAATGCTGAAATCTTTTCCGCAGCTTATGTAAGTTTTGTCACCTGAGAAATCTTTCTGAGAACTCATTATATAAGTATATGAGCTTCCATATTCAGATATATCACAAAGTAACTCCATATTGTAGAAGCCTTTTGATACTTTGATTGAGCTGTCTTTTTTAAGATCAAGCAATGAAAGGAAACCAGTCTCGGGGTCACTAACAAGAGCAAGCAACCTTTTTAAGTCCGATTTGTTGTCCAGACTTACTTCTGTAAGATTATCAGATGTTATATCAATGGATTGCATACTGCCTTTTTTTGATCCAACTTCCACATTTTTTTGCAATATAAGCCGCTCTGGTAATTGTGATTCTGTTGACATAACCGAAGTACCGAAATTGTATGTACCCTTTGTGATGTAAAAGTCAATTTCAGCTGTTTTTTCGCTAAAACCGATAGAGTATGTATTCATAGATATATTATCAGGTATGGAATAATTGAAAGTAGATGGCTTGTTAATTGTTTTTCCGTCTTCATCTTTTACGGATAATTTTACATTTTGAAGCTGATTTGATGTCAAAGTGTACTCAGAAGGCGACTTGGCGTCTTTTATATATATAACAGGCTTACCATCGGAAGTATTGGTACTTATTACAAATTTATAGGTTCCTGCAGGTAAAGCGGCATACATTTCACCGTTTAAAAGGTTTTCACCATAATAAGCATATGACGCACCGGTGGTTGAATTAATTGCTTCGATAGTTGCGGAAGTAGCTTTTTCGTTTCCTGGAAGTTCAATATTGAATTTGACTGCATTTTTCTTGATGAGCCTGGAAACGCTGAGAGCAGTTTCAGCTTGAATTAAATAAGGAATATCTAAAATCATCTTCAATTTATAATTCCCTGTATCCAAATTCTGTGGAAGCTGAAGATTCATATAATCAAAAGAGCCTTGAGGCATATTCATAATAACATTGTTTTTACTGTCAAGAAGTTCTAAATTTGCCGGGCTTTTATATTCGATTTCTACCGGTTTATCAGGTTCTACTGGTTCTTCAGGTTCTTCTAATGCTTTTGTTATAGTATCTGCAGCTTTAAAACCAACCTTGTTTATTCCTCTTTTATATGATATAACATTTTGACCGATCAAATTTTCAAACAAATCATCTCGAATATACTCCATAAACAGAAGTTTATTTTCCTGACTGTCAGTTACGGAAGCATCTATAAAAACTTCTTCTCCAGGAATATATTTGGATTTGCTAGTTTCAATATTTCCAGTTAAGATACCTCCGAATGATATGTCATTTTCACTTTCTGCTTCAAATTCCATTGAATTGCCTTCAAAAGATGCATAGGCCTTTTTACCATCTTTTTCACCCAGTAAGTCAAAATTGTAAGAATAATTTCCGGGTGTAACGTAAATTTCAGTTATTCCTTTAAAATCGTTAAGAAATATTGAATTTGAAAATGTTGAGTCCTCTGAACCTATTGACATATAAGCTTCCAGTGGTATAAAGCCATGCATGTTTTTATATGACAAGTCTATTTTTGCAAGGTTTTCGATATCACTATCCATTGTTACGAAAAAGTTTTCGGAGTCAATTTCAACATCCCCTGAATTAAGAAAATATACAGGCTCCTTTGTTCCATCCTCCGAATTAATGCCAAATGTAGTTGCTTGAAATGAATAAGTTCCTGGGCTTAGATAAAACTCAAATTCACCTGATGTAGAAGTCTGAGAAACGAGGGTTTGGAAAATATGATTTGATCCAGGTAGTTTATAGCTGGCAAAGACAGCCTGGGAATCGGTATCAAGTCCCGTATCAACTGTAACGGGTACAAGATCTTTTCCGTCCATTTCAATCATTCCTGGAGCCACAGCTTCTTTTATCAATGAAGCATTTATATATCCATCTCCATCGGGTATAGGATAGTTTGCAGCTATAACATATTCGTTTCCATTGGGTGCTGCTGCACCTGGAATTATTGCGACACCTGTTTTAGAAGTTCTTCCTGTATAAACATAGCCAAAGTAGGTTTTTCCATCGGAATCGGTATATTTATTCCAAACCTCTATAAACCCTCCATTGACTGGTTCCCCATCATTTGTTAATTTTACCCTTAATCCAGTATATATGTTATTTCTAATATTAATTTTGATTTCCTTTGAGTAGCTCTGACCTGATTTATCACAGGCTACTACCTTAAGATTATGAATACCATCATTGAACATATTTGTATCGATTTCAAAGTTGTCAAACATTTTGATTGGTGTGCTGTAAACAGATTGAACAACAGATTCATTATTGCTCGGCCCGTTATATACAGATTGAATAACAGATTCATCTATAAATAAATCTGTTTTAACGATGTTTTGGGGATATGTAAATCTTGTCTGGACATTTATGAGGTCAAAGACTGTTGAATTGTCTGAAAGATTCATAATTTCCAATCTGGGTTTGACTTCAGTTATAGTTAATGCTTTGGCAAGGTCAAGAAGACCATATCCAAAACTTTCATCTTTTCCAACAGAACCTATATCTTTTGCAGAATCGGTTAGAAATTGCTCAACTTCTATATTTGAAAGTGAAGGGTTTCTGGAAAGCAGAAGAGCACAGGCCGCACTGACAAATGGTGCACTCATGGATGTGCCGTCAAAGTACTCATACTTGTTTTTAGTTATTGTACTTAATACATCTACACCTGGTGCAGCCAGTTCAACAACTGAGCCGTAATTAGAGAAGCTTGCAAAAGAGTTATTTATATCTGTAGCTGAAACAGTTACAACACCGGGTATTGCTGCAGGATAAAAATTTGCTGCATCCATGGAGTTATTTCCGGCCGCTGCAACCACAACAACATTTTTGGAAAGAGCATAATTAACAGCTTCAGTAAGTACAGGACTTTCCATTGCACCGCCGAGACTCATATTTATAACTTTTACACCATGATCTGCTGCATATGTGATTGCCTGTGCTATGTTAAAATCCTCGCCAAATCCGGCATTTAAAACCCTTAAAGGCATTATCTTTATGGGGGCTTTTCCACTGGTTCCCGAGACACCAAGTTTATTATCTGTAGTAGCTGCAATAATTCCTGCTACATGGGAAGCATGATCTTCATTAACCGGTCCGTAAGTTGGATCATTATCCATATCAACAAAATCATAACCATCTGGAGAAATTTTATCTTTGAGATCTTCATGTTGCATGTCAAGACCTGTATCAATAACCGCTACTTTTACTTCCTTTAAAGAAGATGTTTCTGCAAGTTTAACCCATGCTTGCTGAGCATTTATATTTTGAAGTCCCCATTGATTTTTGAATTCAGGATCATTCGGAAGATCTGAAGGAAATTCCACAGCTTGCCTGGTATAGTTTGGAACTACATATTCAATATTTTTGTTCTTTTTCAAGTCTTTCATTTTTTTTGAGATTTTTTTATCATCAACTTCTATGAGGGTTAATCCGTTTGGATTTGATTTTAAGATTTTACCTTCATTGTCAGCAATGGTTTTAGCGTTTGCTCTGGACGATGAATTATTTTTATATTTAACAATTAATTGACCAGGTTTTCTTTGGTTATTTTCATTAATATTCATAGATTTTAATGACTCTTTACTGCTCTGGTCCGGTTCATTCTGTGCAAATACATTAAAAGAAAATGTTGTGAATACTACACAGACCATCGTTAATAAGGATATTATTTTTTTCGACATTGTATAGCCCCCTTGTTATAATTTTACTGATGTTTCTTTTGCTTCATAATACAGCCATTATCTATTTCAGTTCTCTATCAATAAAAAATGTTTCACCTCCTTGTAAAAAATTACAATATATAACATAATTGTATTTTATATCTTACAATATTATTTGAATATAATCAATAAATTTATGCAAAATTACAATATTTTTACAGATACTGGACAAAATTAATGCAGATTATTTCAATCAAAATATATCTATTAATTAACAATATTGAAGGGATTATTTGCAATTTGTGTCGTAATAAGTATATTATGCTATAACTTCCTTATTATTTTTTAATGTTGTTGAGAAATAATATAGTCGAGGAGGCTGATTATAGCTTATGGAATTATTTATGCCTGAAAGAGTTTTTTTTGAACCTTCATCACTCAAGTATCCTCTTGGTAGAGAGCTCTATTCATATTTTCAGGATAAGAATATAGAGATAATAAAAACAGCAGCACAAAACGTTTCCCGTATGATTCCCGGCACTACTGAAAAAGAAAAGTATCCCAGGGCTAAAAAGACCCTTGTGGTCACAACAAAAAAAGGAAATCGTCTTGATGTTTGCAAGCCTTCAGCAGATTATGAGTTTTCTCTTGTGACAAATTGTCCTGGAAACTGTGAGTACTGCTATCTTCAGACTGCTCAGGCTTTTAAACCCTATTTAAGGACGTATGTAAACCTGGAAGATATATTCGAAAATATAAAGGCACATATTGTAAATAATGAAAATAAAATAACTACCTTTGAAGTTGCAAGTTCAGGTGATCCTTTAGGCTTGGAGCATATTACCGGAAGCTTATCCAAGACCATCGAATTTTTTGGAAGCCTTGAAAATGCGAGGTTGCGGGTGGTAACGAAGTTTGATAGAGTAGAACCGCTGCTTGGATTAAAACATAACTCCCACACTCGTTTCAGAGTTAGCATAAATTCTAGGTATGTAATAAAAAACTTTGAACATAACACAGCAACCTTTGATGAAAGAATAGAGGCAGCATCAAAGATAGCTGGGGCAGGCTATCCAATGGGATTTATTGTGGCACCGATAATGATGTATGAGGGGTGGAAAGAGGAATACACAGAGCTATTTGACCGTCTAAAGAAGCAGATAATTAGTGTGAATTCCAGCGAGCCCATAACGTTTGAGCTTATACAGCATCGCTTTACTCCCACTGCAAAAGAGTTTATACTAAAAAGGTTTCCAGGTACAAAACTTGATATGGATGAGACAAAACGAACCTTAAAATGGGGGAAATTCGGAAGATTCAAGTATGTCTATCCTAAAGAGAATTCAGGTGAAATCAAGGAATTCATTTCATCGCTTATCAAGGAAAGATTTCCTGAGGGAGTTATTGAGTATTTTACATAAACTCTTCATTTATGTAAAAGGCTTGCGGAAGTTGTGTGCAAGCCTTTTTTTGTCGTGTTTAAATTAGTTGTGTTAATATTTTATATGACAATATTTATATCAGCATTATCTTTTTTTATGGCAAATGTTATTTTCTTATCGCTGCATGATATCTCATACTCTCCAAAGAAGCCGGAAACGATAACCGATCCCGAGTCATCGGTAGTTGTATTATACTGCTTTATCCACCATTCATCCTTAATAAGCTTGTGCAATTCCTGATACACCGGTTTAACCCTATTGTCCTTAGTTATAAGGCCTGAAGGTGCACCAAGCCAGTGACCGTCAACAAAGTCCCACCATGTGATAGACTCTACCAGCGGATGTGCAAAAAGGGTTTTGTAATGAATTAATGCTTCTTCGGCCTGACGGTCTTCTCCATCAGGGGTTGAAGGCCATTGGTCAACTTTATAATCGTTGAGGTCTACGATTTCCGATGGCATGATATGGCCAGAAACAAGGGTGTTCTCAGTGAAATGTATAGGCAGACCGAATCTTTCAAAACGTTTAAGGACTTCCTGAGTTTTTTCAACACCCCAATAGCCTTGATGCATATGGGATTGGATACCTATGGCATCAATGGGGATTCCGGCTTCCAGGCATTCATCAATTAAAGTTTCATAATGTTCAGATGTATTAAAATCATTGATCAGTAGAACAGCATCAGGATTTGATTCCCTAGTAGCTGAAAACATCTCCTGCACTGTACGGACTCGTCCAATGTCTTTACAAAGGCGTGTTATCCCATTGTCATATTTGTCGAAAATCGGCATGATTACTACTTCGTTAATTACATCCCAGATATCAATAATACCTTTAAAATCCTCAACATCACGGTGAATACGGTTAATCTGGGCTGTAAGTATTTCGGGATTGCTCATATCAAGCAGCCAGGGGGCGGTAAGAGTATGCCAGCACAACGGATGGCCTTTTAGGGTACAACCCTTTGATATTAGCCACTTGGCAGCTTTCTTTACTCTTTGGGTTTGAGGTTGACCTTTCACAGGCTCAAACATGTTCCAGTAGAATGGCAGGGTAACATAATTGAATAAATCCAGAAATTTATCAAACTTTTCTCGGGCTTTTTCATTAGCATCACCATTTAGTTCATTGTTTGCAAAGGGTATCGAACTAAACTCTGCACATCCGAAGAGGAATTGGTGCTTTATTTGCTTAACAGATACTTCAGCATTCTTTACCGGACTTCCATTCATATTGGTCAGTATAATTTTTTTTGTACCTATATGGTGTTTGAATCTATTATTATAATTTGAAATCATAATTGTTTTCCCCCAATTTGCAGATAATATATATAATTGCTGTAAACTTATATAATTATACCACGAATGTAAAAATTTATTATAGGAGCATTCTAATTGAGAAAGAATAATTATCATAATAATTTATAGTTATGATTTGATGGAAAATGCCGATAAAATAATTGACTTGAATGAAAAAATTGTCATACCAATTATATTATTATACGTCATATTTTTCATATTTTTAATGTGATTATATTGATATTAACAAGTCGGTTGTGATAAAATTAATAAAATTGGTTAAAAGTATTAAAAAGAGTAAAGTAAAATTTAATAATACTTAAAGAATACTAAAAGATACTAAAAATACTAATTCGAGGAGGAAGAAAAATGGGCTTTTTAGACTGGGCAAAACAGAAAGGTTCTTCATTAACAGGAGAAGTTAAAAAAATTGCTAATAAGGATTTTATGGAAGCGGTTGCTGCGGGGTGTGCTTTAGTAGCTTCAGCTGATGGAAATATCAGTTCGGAAGAAAAGCAAAAAATGATTGGATTTATAAATATCAATGATACCCTAAAAATATTTAAAATTAACGATGTTATCGATAGATTCAATCATTATGCAGGCCACTTTGATTTTGATTACAATGTAGGAAAAATTGAAGCTATGAAGCAAATTGAGAAAATGAAGAATAAACCTTCAGAAGCGAGACTTTTAATAGCAGTTTGTTGTTCAGTAGGTTCTTCAGACGGAAATTTCGATAAGAGCGAGGTAGCAATTGTAAAAGAAATGTGTCAAAGACTTGGTCTTGACCATAAAGAATTCGGATTATAATAATATTTTTCATAAAAGCCAGTTGGATTATACCAGCTGGCTTTTTAAATGTCTATAATGTTATTCTACATGGGATATTGTTAAAAAACTGTTTGCAGTTGGAACTTATATCTAGAATAAAATTACAAATAAGTGTATAATTATAGCGAGTTAGGAGGTGGTGCTATGAAAATAATTATTGTAATTCAAGGCTCACAAGGAGATGTCAATCCTTTCTTTTCTCTTGGAATAATACTTAAAGCGAGTGGGCATAAAGTGATTTTTGCGGCTCCTGATGGATTTAAGCAACAGTATATTAAGTATGGGTTTGAACATATTCCAGTTGGATTTGATTTCAAAATGAAGCCGGAAGAGGCAAACGGTAAATACATGTTTTCCCAATTAAAAAAGAGTATTGAAGATCAATTTGAGATACTAATCAATTCAATAAAGGATGCAGATTTAATCATTGGAAACGGACTGGATTTTGCGGGGAGCTCTATTTCAGAAAAGTTTGGAACACCACACATTGCGGTATTACATGTTCCTCCTGCTTTTAAATCGGATAGTATGGCACCTATATCAGTAAAAAACAGAAATCTTCCAAGGATAATTAACAAAATACACTGGAAGGTTGGCAATTTATTTATTATGATATTGTTTGGAAAATGGGTTAATATAGAAAGAGAAAAACTTTCATTACCAAAATTCAAGAACTATTGTGAACTTATGACAAAAGGTGCAATACTATCAGCTGCCAAATCATTAGCCCCAATGCCACCTGAATATAGCAATGTATTTAGAACGGGATATTGGGTATTGGATGACGGTGACGAGTTGGATGGGGAGCTTGAGAATTTTATAAATGCCGGAGAACCACCAATTTATATTGGATTTGGAAGTATGATTGACCAGGATTCCCAAAAAACTTCCCAGATATTAAATAAATTGATAAGTTTAAAGGATTATAGATTTGTTATATCAAGGGGATGGGCAAACTTAACTGCACAGAAAAATGAAAATGTTTACTTTGTTGACTATGTTCCACATGTAAAGCTATTTCCCAAAATGTCAATGACCATACACCATGGAGGTGCAGGTACTACTCACACCTCAGCTAAAGCAGGAGTGCCCCAGATATTAGTACCTCATGCCTTGGACCAGTATTACTGGGCTGATAGAATATATAAGCTGAAATTGGGGCCTAAACCACTACAAAGGCGTAAATTGACATTTCAAGGCGTTAAGATATCCATAGATGAGGTGCTGAAAAATCCAATCTACAAGGAAAATGCCGCTAAAGTAGCTAAGGAAATAAATGCAGAAGATTCAATAGGAGATATGGTGAAATACATTGAGGAGAAAGTTGGTGTAATGTGTTAGACTATATAGGGTTTGTTGCTTTTGATATGATTTGGAAATTAATAATATTTAAATAGGAGGAGATTTTTTGAGAGTACCATATTTAAAACAAGGCATTAAAGTTAAGAAGGAAAGGCTTGAATACATAAAAAACACCTGCGGAGGCAGTACAGGCTTATACTCTGGAGCATTATTCTGGCTTATGGCAAGTATCATTTCTCTTTTTTGCTCCAAGTACATATCAACATCATTTTACATATTTGGTGGTGCTATATTAGTACCTGTTTTGTCAACAAGCCTGTTAAAGTTTAAGAAAAAGAAAAAGGCTGCAGGAGAATATCTGCATTTAACTATTATTTCAAATATGATATTCGTTGCACTTTATCCCATTGCATATGTAATGCAAAATAAGCTTCCTGAGTATATTCCGATGGTAGTTGCTCTGATCAATGCTGCACATCTTCTTGTTTTTATGTGGATACACCTGGAGTTTCTTTATTGCATATTAGTTGGGGTATACTTCTCACTTTCAATAGTATTCATATTTATCTTTCAGCAATACATGTTTAATTATATGGGATTTGCATTATGTATTGTAAACCTCGTATTTGCCGTTATTATTGATAAAAGCTCCCAAAAAGTTTCTCAGATTTATCAGGAGGAGTAAAATGAAAAAAGTTTTAATTACATTATTTGCATTTATAATGTTTTCAATAACTTCTTATGCTGGTGATATGCCTGAAAGCCTTATGAGTGATGAAAACGTAAAAATTTTTACGGCAACTGTATTAGATGTTAAGAAAGATTATATTGAATTAAAAGTTGCTCACAAAATAATGGGTGATATATTTGAAAATGATATATTGAGTGTACCGTATTTTGAGTATAGTGGACGAGATAGTAAAAAGCCTGCTAAAGATGATCGTTGTGTGGTTACTGTTAAAGATAACAAGGCTTTCTATGGCTTTAAAGCGACATCAACTGATCCTAAAACCTTAAAGCTCATAAACCACCTGACAAATAAAAGCATGAATATGTTAGGCGAAAGTCAGGATGAACGATTCTTAAAATATATAAATAACGGAGAATATGAAAGGGCTGATCAGAAAAGGATAGCTAAAAAAGCTGAAGAGGATAAAGAAATACAAACAACCAAAGAGTCAAAAGAGCCTACTAAAGAAGTTCAAAAAACAGCATCCCCTGCTAATGAAGGTGAAAAAATGGAAGCCAGTAAAAGTGAAAATAATTGGATTATATACATAGTAGCAGGAGCATCTCTATTTTTTGGAGTAATCTTTTATGTGATAATTAATAAAAGAAAGCAATAAAAATACTTGGTATCAGTAAATTGAGGTGATTTTATGCTAGATAAAACCATACCCTATTACCATGTTTTAATGAAAAGAGAGGAAGGAAAGACGTTAAGTAAATTTGTTTTGCCTGCTCAGTTTAAATTTACCTTATTTAAACCTGGTGATGAAAAAGAATGGGCAGAAATAGAGACTTCGGTCGCTGAGTTTAATAGAGCTGTAGATGCATTAGTTTATTTCCAAAACGATTACTTACCTTATATAAAAGAGCTTGAGAGAAGATGTTTGTTTATAGAAAATAATGAAGGCTTGAAAGTAGCAACTTTAACAATATGGTGGTGCTATACAGGGGTTAGAAGAGATCCATGGATACATTGGGTGGCAGTCCGGCCGGAGTATCAAGGCTTGGGCTTGGGAAAGGCTCTTGTTTATGAAGGATTGAGAAGGCTACTTGAAATCGAGGGAGATGGGAATGTTTATTTGCATACTCAAACATGGAGTTACAAAGCAATAGGAATTTATAAAAAATCCGGATTTGAAATTACGCAGGAAAAAGGATTGGGCGGTTTTCAAAATTGTGATTATCACAAAGCGATGGAGCTTTTAAAGAAATACCTTTGATTTTTATAATTTTTATTTTGAAATGAGGAGTATTATGAAATCTGTGATTAAATTGAAAAAAGATGAAATGCACAAAATCACTTTTTTGTTTGAAGAAATTAAAGAAACTATGATTTGGTCATGCTTGCAGGGATATATGGGCAATGCATGGGTGGACAACATTGAAAGTCCTAAATGTGCACAGGTATTAACCGGAGATTTTTGCGTTTATGCGGGAGATAGCCATATTCACGAAGCACTTTTACTGGTTAAAAACATACCGGCTTTTCATAAAACACCATTTATACTCATGGTACCTGAAAATGAATTATGGGAGCATTGATAGAAAAAGAGTATGAGGGTAAATATAAAAAGTACTTTAGATATGCAGTTAAAAAGGAAAAGGACATATTTGACATAGCAAAGCTGCAGATGTTTGTTGATAAACTTCCTAGCCAATATGATTTGCAGCTCATAGATGAACGTTTATATGAATTGGTAAGTCAAGAAAAATGGTCTTCAGATTTATGCTCGCAATTTTCTTCATATGATGATTATAAGAATCGGGGGATTGGTTATGCCATTTTACATTTGGGCAAGCCGGTTTGCGGTGCATCATCCTATACAGTTTACGATGAAGGAATTGAGATTGAAATTGATACAAAAGAGGAGTATCGCCAAAAAGGGCTTGCAACAATCTGTGCTGCCAAATTAATCCTGGAGTGCATTGATAGGGGACTTTATCCAAGTTGGGATGCAGCAAATAAGGAGTCTTTAGCTTTGGCTGAAAAATTAGGCTACCATTTTGATAAAGAATATATTACATATGAGATAGATTGTACAAAGCTGGAAAGGACTTGATGTGGGGAGGGTTTTATGAAGAGAATAGTGATTGTATTTGCTGCTTTAATTGTGCTGACAGTTGCTATATTTGCAATTAACAGAGTCTATAATGAAAACAAAGGCATCAACTTTGATGAAATGGAAATGAGAAAAATTGCTTGGGACAGCCTGTCAGAGGGTGAAAAGAAAAGCGTGGTAAAAGATGGTGCCGGACTTAGTGCAGTTGTAGATGGTAAAAAAGAGGTCAACATAAATGGTAGTGACATATGGAAGTATGCAGAGGTTGGATTGGCAAGATATAAGGATATTAGTTCATTGAATACTGTAAAAGTAGTGTATAATGGTGAAAAACCTGAATTGGATATTATAACAAAAATAAAAAGGTGGTACTTGCAAAACCATAAAGTAGTTAGAGTAAGTTTCAAGACAACTATGGATGGCCTCTTAGGTCCGATTACCTTATATATTGATCCTGATAATAAAGAAATAATCGGGGAGAATTAAGGCTTTAATAAGAGCCTTTAAGCATGTGGGAAATAATACTTTGGGAGATTAAATATGAGTAACTGGATTTATGATGAATACAAACATTGCGGAGTTGATTATTCAAGTGAAGAACATGCCAAAAAGTATGATACCGAGCATCAGACATTTAGGGACTATGAGAAGGAATTTAATAGCATGATTGAGTTCCTTTCGTTGAAAAATACCCATGAATTAGAGGTTATTGACTTGGGGTGCGGTACAGGAGCAACCTCGGTTTATGCAACAAAACAATTTAAGAAAGTATATGGTGTAGATATCTCTGATGTGATGATAAGTCAGGCAAAGAAAAAATTATCCGATATGGATATCAGCAATATTGAGTTTATTAATGCTGGCTTTCTAAGTTATGAACATAAAAATGAACCGGTCGATTTGTTGATAACAAAGGCGGCATTTCACCATTTGCCTGATTTCTGGAAGCAGATTGCATTGCTGAAAATGAATAATATGATTAGAACAGGCGGCATATTGTATATCCATGATGTTGTCTTTCATTTTGATGCTGCTGATTATAAAGAAAAAATAGATAATTGGATTTCAATATTTGAAAAAAATGCAGGTGCAAAATTTAAAGAAGAAGTAGAAACACACATTAGAGATGAGTACAGTACCTTCAAATGGATTTTAGACGGTATGATAGAAAGAGCTGGATTTAGGATTGAAAATTGCCGTTCAAATGATGAATTTATTACCGAATATCACTGTGTAAAAGTGAAGAATATAAAAATATAGATATGTAAAATTAGACATGAGGAGGTTGTATTATGAGTAGAGTGAGAAAAGCATGTTTATTAATCACATTTTTGTCGTTATTTATGTTGATGCAAGGATGTTTTGAAAATGCAGACAGAGAAATAAGAAAGGATTTTGATGGAGTGGGATCATATATGGTTGCTTTAAAATGGAACGGGGGTATGTATGAAACTGTTACACATCATATGGTTGATAAGGCACAAATTGATAATGAAATTGGAAAAATTTCAAAAGAAGTACGGCCTATGCCTAAATTAGATGGAGAAATAAATAATACACAGGCTTTTAAGCCTGGAGATTTAATATACAGCCTAAAAGAAAATGAAATATCAGAAGCAATTGCTGTAAAAAAAGATGATAAATATTATAAAATTTATAGGGTGAGGTCATCATTAGGAATTGTTTGGGATAATGGGGAGTATGATTTTCAGGGAAACTTTGCTTACGGGGATGAAAGAGATAATGTTGGTGAGGAAATTGGAAAAGTTAAAAATATCGTAAAAGATCCCACTAAACTGGAAAGTGGAATTATTACTGTTAAGGGTGTTGAAGCTGACGCTACCCATTTTTCTATTGGAAGTAAAATTTATAAGATAAAGAATAACTCTATAGATGAAGGTGTTATAGTTCAGGGTAAAGATGGAAAATACCATAAAGCAACTTATATTAGAAAAGTTAAGATGGGTTAGGATGTATTTATAGGAGGCTAGAAATATGAATTTAAGAGATATTAAAGAAGGAGACGCTGGACAGATACTGGAATTGGTTAAAATATGTGGTCCATATGTTGCACCATATAATGTCTATGCTTATTGGATTTTAGAAAACTATTACTCTTCTACATGTAAAGTAGTAGAAGATTTAAATAGGATAATTGGATATGTTAGCGGAATGCCAAGTGTTGATAAGGGTACGTTGTTTATTTGGCAAATATGTGTACATAACGATTATAGGGGTAAGGGTGTTGCAACTTTATTGTTGGATTCATTATTTAAAAAAGCTAAAGAATATATGTTTGAAAAGATAGAGTTATCAATATCAGAAAGCAATTATGCCAGTCAAAAGCTATTTAAGAATTATTCAGAGAAAAATAACCTGAAAATTATTGAAATCAATAGGTGTGTATTTGGAGATATAACTGAAATAGTATATGAAATCAGTTTGACTTAAGCTTGCAGTTAAGGGAAGGGCTGACTCCATTTTGAGACAGCCGCTAATGCATTTTTGAAAGATCCAAAGCTATTCACCTATAATCTTAACAAGAACCCGTTTTTCACGCTTGCCATCGTATTCTCCATAAAATATCTGTTCCCAGGTTCCAAAATCCAATTTTCCGTTGGTAACTGCTGCAACAACCTCACGTCCCATGATCTGACGTTTCAGATGAGCATCAGCGTTATCTTCATATCCATTATGATTGTATTGATTATGAGGTTTTTCAGGTGCCAAATTTTCAAGCCATTTTTCGAAGTCTTGATGGAGTCCTGATTCATCATCATTAACAAAAACACTTGCAGTAATGTTCATTGCGTTTACCAATACAAGACCTTCTTTTACGCCGCTCTCATTAATGCATTGCTGTACTTGAGATGTAATATTTACATATGCCCTTCTTGTAGGCAGGTTAAAATACAATTCCTTACGGTATGATTTCATCTATAGTATCCTCCTTTGTATATTATGATTCTCTTTATAATGTACATAATTCTTCTGACTTTTTATACGTATTACTTTTGAGGAATTCCACTAAATAATCCTTACTCACAACTCTCGGGATTTTCACCTGGTTTCGTGATGCTCCATTGGATAGTAGCAAATTTTTAAACGAATTAAAGGTTTGCGGCTTAAGAAGTTCCAATGATGCATGACTTATTTTCATTACCTTTCTAAAATGATCGTAGCGGGGATTTGCTATGCAAAGCTTACTTTCAAGTATTTTTTCCACTTCAAGTTTGTCTAAGGAATCAGCATCATTTACTTCAACAAAGAAAACATATCTACCAGGTGAAACATTTATGTCAGCCATTACAGTATAATCAACTAGTTCAACCCTTAAGTCTTTGAAAGTTTCTACAATTGCTTGATGAATTGCTTGTTCGGAAGTCTTTTCAGAATATATATTGATTAGTTGATTCTTCCTGTACAAAAATTCAAGCTCTGGACTTTTACCGCGATAACCTGTCACTTTAACTACATCACCTAATCTATAGCGATAAAATCCGGCACGATTTGTAATTACTACTTCATATTTTTCACCAACTTTTAATTCATCTATACTGTATGTAGGTATTTTTTGGTTGTCAGATTCATCAATACGAATAAACTCATAATATACACTATTAGGTGCTGCCACATATATAGCTTTACCCAACTCCAATTCAATTCCGATTAATCCCTCGGTTGCAGCATATGCACCGTTATAAACAGGTATATCACTAATATATTTTTTTACTTTTTCATGGTAAACTTTGAATCCTGCTCCTGCAACACTCCAGATAAAGGCAAATTTAGGCCATATTCGTGTAACAATATGCTCAATTCCGCTCGTGAATTCTTTTTTTAATTCCGATGCTCTTTTTGGATTTGGTCTTATCTTTTTTTGTAGTTTATTTCTCAACTCTTCATCAAGCTCAATTCTACTGTTAATTGTTCCTAATTCAATATCCTTTACAAGATCAGGCCACTTATTCTCAAGACATCTTAACAAATCGAGTACAGACGAAATAAAAGGAGCTCCTATATACATTAAATCCTTTTCCATAAGTGCAAAAAGCAAATGAATATAATTAATATCAGCTTTTCCATCGTGCTTAAGAATTTCTACAGGTGATGTCCATATATATGGAATCATTTTTTCCATGGACCTCATACCTCCAGCAGTTCCTGCACTTATAGTTATTCCACCTTGAGTTTTCCCAGAAACGGTCATATTCATGAGATTAAGTCCTCTCCCATAACTCCAGGATTTTGAAAGGTTTTCACACAATACACCCTGTGTTAATAAACCCATGTATGCAGATATTGATTTCCGCGAGCTTTCCGTGGTTGGAATCAGCTTTTGACTTCCTGTAGTTCCTGAAGATGTACCGAAATACTCTACTTTCTCTGATGTAAGGATGTTATCTTTACCTTCGGCCATCCGTTCTATGTAACATTTATAATCGTCATAAACAGTAAGGGGGACAGAATCCTTAAATTTTTGAGGCGAATCAATTGATTGGAACCCATATTTTTTGCCATACACAGTTCCAATGTTCTTTCTAATAATATCCATAAGTAATTGGTTATTTCTCTGATCAGCATATTCCAAATCTTTCTCAAATGCATTTTTATATCTTTTTGCAACCTTGGAAAAAGTGTATAGCATAACCTTTGATAATAGCTTCATAAAATGTACACCCTTCTATTCCCGATAAAGTAATATTATAGAAATTATACTGCAAAAGCAGTAAAAATACTACAGTACATATTTTATTGCTTTCATAACTAATTGGATTTAAGTTCTAGGTAAAGTGTGGTAAAATTGTTTTAGCATTTTTGGATCAGAAATAATCTTTAGCTCATCACGAGCAATAAATATATAAATTAAAGGAGAGATAAATTTTGAATACACCGCTTATTTTGGATGGAAAAACTTTAGCTGCAAACATTGAGAAAGACCTAAAAGTAAGGGTACAAAGAATAAAGGATATAACTAATGAGACTCCGGTTCTTGCTACCATCATTGTTGGAAATGATCCTGCATCAGTTACATATGTAAAAATGAAAGGTAATGCATGTACCAGAGTTGGAATGAAGTCTCTTAAAATTGAGATGCCGGAAGAAACCAGTACAGAGGAATTAATTGAAAAAATAAGAGAGCTTAATAGAGATAAAAATGTACATGGTATCTTGTTACAGCACCCTGTTCCTGGGCATATAGATGAAATGGCTTGCTTTAATGAAATTGATTTGTTGAAAGATGTTGATGGAGTTAATACAAATACATTTGGAAGAATGACAATGCAGCTTGATTCATTTAAATGTGCTACGCCATATTCCATTATGACAATATTGAAGCACTATAATATACAAATTGAAGGAAAAGATGTAGTTGTAATTGGCAGAAGTCCTATACTCGGCAAACCTGTCGCGATGATGCTGCTGAATGAAAATGCAACTGTTACAATATGTCATTCCAAAACAAAAGATTTAGAAGATATAGTAAAGAGGGCAGACATAGTTGTTGCTGCGGTTGGAAAACCCAAATTTGTTAAGGCAGAATGGATCAAGGAAGGATGTGTGCTGGTAGATGCAGGATATAATCAGGGAAACGTTGGTGACATAGACCTTGAGAATGCAATAGAGAAATGTTCTGCATATACGCCGGTTCCAGGAGGGGTTGGACCAATGACAATTAATTGTTTAATTTCACAGACAGTTGAATCGGCTGAAAGGAAGTTAGGCTTAATATAATGAAACTATATGGAGGTAGTTAATGTTTATAGAAAGAATTACTGATGGAATGAAAGAAGTTTTTAAAGAAATTCCATTTGGAATAGACCATACACTTAAAGTTTTGCAAAATGCAGAAGATATAATGGAAGGTGAAAATATTGGGGAAGAAGAAAGGGAGCTAATTTCTATAGTTGCTATACTACATGACGTTGGTGCGGTTGAAGCACAGAAAAAATACGGATCAATAGACGGTGGTTATCAAGAAAGAGAGGGACCGGCGGCAGCACGAGAGATACTGCAAAAGGCAGGTTATAGCAAAAATATCGAAAGGATTTGTTTTATAATAGGTAATCATCATACTCCTTCCAAAATTGATGGAATTGATTTTCAGATACAGTGGGAAGCAGATTTATTAGAGAATTTAACAGCTATGGATATAAATAAGCAACAGCAAGAAATAAAGAAATGTATTGAACAAAACTTTAAAACAAGCACTGGTAAAAGAATTGCATATAATCGTTTTGTATTGGAATAGGTTGATATTAACATATATTGTGTAAGATACACATTGTGATAAAATTGACATAATATTCTCCTAAATGCTAAAATTAATTATATTACAATTAGCTGTAGTTAATTTTGGGTTTAGGAGAGTTTTTTATGGACAAGCTATTACCTATAGGTTCTGTTGTACTTTTAAAAGGCGGAAAGAAAAGGGTTATGATTTATGGAAGGAAGCAGTTCCGTGATGGAGAAGATAAAGTATGGGATTATATAGCCTGTCTATATCCGGAAGGAAACTTGGGGCCGGATTATACATATGTTTTTGATCATAAAAGTATTAAGAAAGTTTTCTTTATTGGATTTCAGGATTATGAAGAAATTGAATACAAAAAAATTATTAAAAAGTCGGAAAATCAAGATGAAGAAGTAAGTAATAATTCCATAGATGAAATGGACGAAGCATCCCTTATACCGGATTTTGCAGAGCTTGAAGGCAATATTGAGGCTGAGGGCTCAAAGTCGGTTGATGAGGGGGATGGTCAGGATTTACAGATAGACACATTGATATCAAGCCTGGTCAGCGATTCTTATCAAGACATGGATGAGAATCAACAAGAAGATGCACAGCCTGACACTGGAATGGATATTCTTGAGGATTTTCTTAAAATGGACATAAATCCGAATGATAAAGAGTAGTTAGTTTTTAATAGGGGGTAAACCATGAGGGATACTATACTTGTTAATCAAGAAGAAATAAGACTTATTACAAATAGATTAAGAGGTAAAAAGAAAGCTGCAGATACTTTTCTTCAGAACTTGTCAAAAGAGATTGAGTTGGCACATGAGTTTTTTGAGGGTGAGTCCTATGAAGCATATGAAAGTGAATTCAATGAATTAAAAAGTCATATTAAAAAGTCATTGTATGAGTGTTTGGATAATATCGCCGGTGCCATAGAGAAGGCAACTGGATTACTGATTGAGGCAGATAGGCAGGAAGCAAATAAAATCCATAATAACTCGGTATTTGCTAAAGACGGATCATCAATTTGTAAAGTTGGAAGTAATGTTAAGCATGCAGGAAATTCAGCATCAAAAATTGATAACGGTTTTTCGGTAACCGATACTTTGGGAAAAGTGTTTGGTCCTAGCAAAGCAAATGAAGGGGCAGTTGTAAGCGGCAGCCACGTTTTTAAACCATTTAATGCTGCTACAGTTACAACAGAAGGGGAACTGCTGGGATATAGTGCCGGTATTAAGCATAATATAGGATTTGATCTTGATAAAGGATTGGTTGGTGCAAGTATTACCGGTAAGGCTGAAGGATATGTTGCAAAAGGAGAAGTAAAAAGTCAAATTGGCCTTGCATCGGTAACTTTAGGCGGGACTGCACTTACTGGAAGTGTATCGGGAGAAGCAAAAGCCGTATTGTTTGAGGGAGGTAAACTTGACCCTCAGCTTAAGTTAAGGGCAGCTGCAGAAGCAGTCGGGCTTAAGGGCACTATTGAGCAAAAGTTCGGAAATGACCAATTCAACATTCACCAGGGTGCAGAAGGAAAAATAGGAGATGCAAGTGCTGAGGCTTATGCCGTGGTTGGAAAGGATGGTATAGGAGTTGGTGCCGGAGCAGATGCCGCAGTGTTTAAAGGTGAAGTAAAACAAGGGTTTACGCTTTTTGGAGTTAATTTTGATGTTACTGCAGAAGGAGAAGCTCTTGCAGTTGGTGCAGAAGCGAAGTTTGGTGTGGATAAAGACTCTTTTGAGTTGGGAGGAAAGCTCAGTGCTCTTGCAGGACTAGGGCTAAACCTTAAAATAAGCTGGTAACCAGCAGTTTTTAGGAGGATAATTGATGAAAGAACTATTACCAATAGGGTCTGTCGTGCTATTGAAGAATGGAACTAAAAGGTTGATGATTTGCGGCAGGATCCAAGCCAAGGTTGATGATGATACATTATATGATTATTGTGCATGTTATTTTCCTGAGGGTATTATTAACCCCAGAGAGTTATTTTTATTCAATAATGAAGATATAGATACTGTTTATTTTGTAGGATTACAGGATGTTGAAGAGTTTGAGTTCAGGGATTATATAAAGAAGAAGCTGGAAGAGATACAAAAAAAGAGTGAGTAATTCTTATGATGATAAAATTACTCACTCAATAACAAGTTTTGGTGTGGATTATGTTTTTTCATTCAAATTGGTGACTATACATAAAAAATGATCATGTAAATTGTAGAAATAATCAATGTGATAATCATCATTGGAAAAGCAACCTTAAAGAACTTTCCGAAAGTGATCTTGTGCCCATGCTCCAAAGCCATTCCCGAAGCTATTACATTTGCACTTGCACCAATAATTGTGCCATTACCGCCTAGACATGCACCAAGTGACAGTGCCCACCACAGCGGCCCTAGATCCATATTTGACATGTCTCCCAAATCCTGAATCATTGGGATCATGGTTGCAACAAATGGAATATTATCAACAAAAGCAGATGCTATTGCGGAGACCCATAGAATTCCAAGCATTGTCAGCGTGGGATTTCCGTTTGTTACATCAAGAATTCCTTCTGCCAATAGCTTGATGAGTCCGCTTTCTTTAATACCACCAACTAGAATAAATAATCCTGCAAAAAAGAATATTGTGTTCCACTCAATTTCTTCAAATATTTTGTGAGGCTTATGCCCTGAAATAAGAAGTAATACAACTGCACCTGCAATAGCAATTGTAGCAGACTCATAGTGAAATACGCCATGCAACATAAACCCTAGTATTGTAAGACCTAAAACAGTTAAGGACTTCACCATAAGCCATTTATCTTTAATTGCTTCATTTTCATTCATCATAATTACTTTCTTCTTGTTTTCATCAAGAGTATGAATTTTACTCCTGTAGAATATTACATAAAGTACACTGGTAACAATTAAGTTAAAAAAGGCGACTCCTGCAACATTTTTTATGAAATCCATGAAGCTGAGACCTATAGCTCCGCCAATCATGATGTTTGGTGGATCGCCTATTAAAGTGGCAGTTCCCCCTGTATTGGATGCGAATATTTGAGCAATAATAAATGGAACAGGATTAATATGAAGGTCCTTAGCAACACTAAATGTTAACGGAATGATCAACAAAATTGTTGTAACATTATCAAGGAATGCAGATAAAACTCCTGTTATTATTGATAGAAAAAGCATAATTTTCCAGGGCTCACCTTTTGCCAGTTTAACCGTTTTGATACCTAGATACTCAAAAACCCCGGTTTTTCTCGTAATTATTACAATAACCATCATGCTGATAAGAAGTCCTAAGGTATTGTAGTCGATTTCATGAAATGCCTTTTCCTGACTGAGAACCCTTAGAAATATCATAAGTGCAGCTCCGCATAGTGCAATTAGAGTTCTTTCAATTTTGTCGGTAATAATAAGTATATAAGCAATAACAAAAATTGAACCGGATATAATCATGCTCATTGTTTCTTTTTCCATATGACACCCCTTTTAGAATGCTTCCTGACATACTTGGCAAAAAATGCTATAGTCAAATGAAACATTTTAGATTTTTTTCAACACTTTTAATATTGTAAGCCTTAAAGATATCGGCAAAGAAGTTTTTTTATTTAACGATATTTTTAAAGAGTTTAAAGTTAATATGTATAAATTGTATACAAGTATTTAAATACATAATAAAAAGTTATAAAATATTTCTCAATATCATCCGAAATTATTAACGTCATAAATATAAAACAGATTATATTAAGGAGCTATTATGGATATCGCTACACTAATCGGTCTTATAGCAGGAGTTATATGTCTTATTATATCTATTCTCCTTGGCGGCAGTCTTTTGGCCTTTTTTGATATACCATCCATTTTTATCGTTATTGGCGGTGGATTGTGTTCTGTCTTAATAAGCTATCGTATAAAAGAAGTAGCAGCACTTATGAAAGTAGCTGTAAAAACATTTAAAAATAATTCAAAACCTCCATTTGAGATTATACAGGAACTTGTACAACTTTCTACTCTTGCAAGGCGTGAAGGGCTATTGGCTCTGGAAAGTAACCTTGAAAAAATTGAAGATGATTTTTTAAAAAATGCTATACAGCTGGTTATAGATGGAACTGAAGCTGATATTGTAAGGGAATCTCTCGAGTTGGAGCTAACAAATTTGCAAAAACGGCATACAAAGGGTCAGGGATTGTTTAAAACTCTTGCAGCAATGTTTCCGGCGTGGGGTATGATTGGAACTCTGATAGGGTTAATCAACTTATTAAAGGCTCTTGATGACCCCACTAAGATCGGCCCTTCAATGGCTGTTGCATTAATTACGACTTTCTATGGAAGCCTTCTTGCAAACTTTATATGTACTCCGATGGCTGCAAAGCTTGCTACTTCAAGTAAAGAAGAAGTTCAGCTTAAAACACTTACCATAGAAGGTATTTTATCCATTCAAGCAGGGGAAAACCCAAAGATAATGGAACATAAACTCAAGACGTTTTTATCTCCTCAGGACAAGATGATTTATGATGAGAAGTATCGTTCTGAAAGCAAAACTTAATTTTAAATTTGACTTTGAGGTGTATATATGGCTAAATCTAATCTAAATGAACCAGAGGAAGAACAATCTGAAGGTGCACCTGAATGGATGGTTACCTATAGCGATCTGGTTACACTCCTGCTGACTTTTTTTATACTTCTTTTTTCTATGGCAACACTTGATAAGCAAAAATTTATGGAGGTTGCAAAGTCATTAAGAAGCAGCTTTACCCATACCAGTAATGGTGAAATGTTTGATACAAATAAGGGAAAGGATATGATTGCAATTTTGGAAAGTAATAATGGATATGCAAAGGAGTCCAAAGAAGGAGATAGTACTGAAGGAGAAAAGGAAAAGAGTGAATCTGCAACGAAGGATGCAAAGAAAGAACTGGAAAAGAGTAAAATTACGATGGAAGATGTAAAGAAAGAACTGGAAATCACTATCAAAGAAGAAAAAATAAGTGATAATGTAAAATTGCTGGAAACCCAAGATAAAGTGATATTAAGAATTGATTCAGTCATTCTTTTTGATTCAGGTTTTGCGGATATAAAGAAATCCGGATTGAGTGTCTTGGGAAAAATTGGTCAAATGCTCAAGAAATTAGATAATGACATAATTGTAGAAGGGCATACCGATAGCATACCTATTCACAATTCACAATACCCCTCAAATTGGGAACTTTCGGCCAAGCGTTCCATTAATGTAGTTCTGTTCCTGGCTAAGCAGTCCGGACTTCCATCCCAGCAACTAACTTCAACTGCAAGCGGTGAATTTAAACCTATTCTACCCAATAACTCCGAAGCTAATCGGGCAAAAAACCGGAGAATTGATATAGTAATTATAAAGGACAAAATAGAACAATTGATCCCTTGAGGATGTGGATGGAATAAAAAATATTTAATTTGCAAGTACAAATAAAATAAAGAGCTGCCCATTGTAGACAGCTCATTTTAGCTACTAAAACCATTGATGACTAAAATGTGATAGATCCGTTTTGGATTTCGATATCTTGTATTTTGTCACCGTTAATTTTGTAAAACTCAGGCTTTTCAGTGTCTATTCCGGAAATTTTTATATCGGTTGTGCCTGATGCATCGGGTAGTACTTTGAATTTAATAATAAAAAGAGAACCGTCGGTAAATGCAATATCAGAATTATCGTTTGAAGATATAATTATTTGTCCGTTTGCAGCGTTACTTAAATCTATATTACCATTAGCTACGATAAATTTACTGTCCTTGGCAGTGCCCTCAAATACATTTGAAACAGCTAGTTTCGACGGATCAAAAGTTATCTTTACACTAAATTTACCCAAATCATGGAGGTTTATATAATTTATACTGTATAGTATTTCAGACCTATTAAGACCTTTTATATCATAAGCGTAAATCTTGGTAATATCACGCTCAGGTTCACCTCTCAATTCAGGAGGAAGAGTCGGGTCCGGTTCTGTTCCAGGTACTATACTTGTCGGCATTGAAATTACCTTTGAAGTAGGCGTTGGTGTCGACACCGCTGTTTCCAATGTGGATGATGGAGTGCTGTCACCTTTTAAATGTTTTAAATAATTGAAAATCATAGTAGCAACTTCTGCTCTTGTTGCTTTACCATCAGGTTTAAATGAGCCGTCCGGATAACCTCCAATAATACCATTTTGCTTTGCCATAATTACACTATTATAATACCACTTGCTGCTTTTAATATCTTTAAATGTATCGGTTTCGGAGGTTTCTTTAAGCTCAAATTGTCCAATTCTTGCGATCAAGGATGCGATTTCAGCCCTTGATATTTGATTGTTAGGCTTAAATGTACCATCGGGATATCCACCGGTAATCCCATTACTTGCAGCTTTATCAATACTTTCTTTAAACCAGGCTTTCTCCTTTACGTCAGAAAAACTTACAAGACCAGCAGGATTTATTTCATAATCTCCTGTCCTCATCAAAATTGTCAGAAACTCAGCTCTGGTTATATTTCTGTTTGGCTGAACCAGCAATTCACCTTTTACCTTAACGCCTTTTATGTAGCTTTTATCGATTAAATCGCTTAAATAATCTTCTGCCCAATGCCCTTTTATATCTTTATAGTCGGAATCTCCCGCATAAACAGTATTATATGATACAGCAATAAATACAAGGTAAATAATTAATAATGCCATACTGAGTATGCTTGCATTATGATTTTTTTTCATTCTGATCATTCGCATTTCCCCCTGGTATATTTTTTCCTTAATTTACGTCGATAAAATCATTAATTACAGCTTCAAATGTCACTGTACCTTTTGAAGCATGGCCTTCTATACCTGGTATTCCGATGTTTTTATAAATAACATTAGCTGTTATTATAACTTTACCGTCATCTAACTTTTTAGAATTAAGTACAGTAGGTTTTTTTCCTGTTATCAAAAGCTTGGTATGATCAGAACCGAAAGCTATTTTTACGGAGGCAGCACTATCTGCAGTTGCAATAGGCAGACCGGATACATCTGCTTCAAATTCTATATTCTTAAGTATGGATTGAATGTTTTTTTCTTCTGTCATAGCTGAATTATTTTGATTCTCTATATTTTCAACTTTCCAACGCTGGGTTTGATCACCGTAGTAATTCTTGAATGTTATTTTTGACCCTGATTTTTGAATGCACATGGATGATATTTTGGAAGTTATTTTATAATTTCCGTCTTCCATTAAATCAATTTTCCACAACTGCATATCTTTATTAGCCCCGCGATATTTACCTTTGCACCATAAAATATTTTTGCCGTTTTGGTCTGTTGTAAGATTAACGGAGAGGTCACCATCGGTAAAAATTCTGTAATATACTTTGTCATCTTCAGCTTTTTCAGGTTTTATAATCAAGACTCCATCGGAAAAACTGGAATTGCTGCCATCACCTAAGGATACATCAGTTGTATCTTTAGATGAATTGGCCGCCGCTATTTTATCAAACCCAATATAGTAATTATCCTCGCCAGCAGGGTAAATTTTATATGTGTTTCCATCTAATGAATCAACATCAGCAACTTCACTAAAATATTTATGGTTGTAATGGTAGTTATTCATTATTTTTGACACATCTTTATTAAATTTATTTTTATTTTCAGCAGATAATGTATCTGGCAGTAGTGATGATATGGATACTTCTTGTGTTTTACCCACCTTCATTTCAATATTTTGTATTTGAGGCATAATGGATATAACACTTCCTGAACCTTTAACTCTGTTTTTGGCACCATATCCATAACCTGATGATTCAGTGGTTACTTCACCGATACCGTGAGCTTCGTTTTTTAAAATTACTTTTGCAGAAACGTCATCTGGTGTTCCATCTTCAATACCAAAGATATTAATGCTATCATTATTATCTATACTCCAATTTTTCAAATGCCTGTCGGGGGTGTCAAGACCATTTGCAGGATTTACAACAGCATTCACATTTGCAGCTTCTTTCTGATTGCCAAAAACAATAAGCGGAGGCATTATGATTGAGTTAACAGTTTGTTTGACATTAATGGTCTTTATTTGGTCAGAGGTTAATGCGGTGTACTTTTCAAGGGTTACCGGATTGTGGAAAAGGAAAGTCCCTGAAATACGATCAACATCAATTTGGCCTGTTTTTATAACTCTAAACCGAATTGTAAATTTAACTTCACCAGGATCCAATGTATATTTATTGAAGGTTCCATCCTTTAGTTTTAATGTCAATTTTAATGGTACTAATAATTTGTTTGATTCTTCTACTTTTATGTCTTGATTATTTTTTAAGTCCAAAAACTCTCCGGGTATAGCATTTAAACTATTAGTGTCCAATTCAAGACTTTCTTCAGGAAATTTTTGAACTAATTGTGCCTGGCTAAAATCGAATGGGTCTATAAGCGATTTTTGTATATCTTTAAAAACTTGTTCAAGCTCTGTTCCATTAGATGGGCGATAAAAGTAATCATCGCTCCCATCTCCGTTTACATCACCGACAGTAGAAGCTCTTCCTGCTTTTGCTACTTCATTCATGGTTTCTGCTTGAGTTTTTTCAATACCAAAACCTATCAAAAAGTTTGTAAAGCTCATTGACTGTGAATTAGAATACATATATTTCATAACTTCACAGGCATAATCTTTGTAAGGCTTAACATTATAAGCATCAGCCTTATCAGGGTAATATTTTGGATTTGTTGAAGTGGCTGTGACTGCATCTTTGCCAAAGTAGGGGCTATTGATATCATCAACAGTACGCATCGTTGGTGCACCATCTGTCAAAGTAATAATGTATTTTTTAGCTTTATTATTGCCAGAATTAAGAAGTTTATAGTATGCTGCCCTCAATCCATCTCCTAAATTTGTTCCGGATCGAAGAGTTGCATCGCTATTTCCATTTTTATTCTTTTCATCCTCAATTTTTTCATTCCATTTGTCAACTTTAGAAATAAATTCATTTTTTATTTTATCTGGCGTAGCATCCGTTAAATCTGTTATTGTTTCTGCAAAAGGTCCAAATCCAATTAAACACATCTTTGTATTGGGGATATTCCATTTTTTCAGAATATCGGAAAATACCCTTTTCAAAGCTGCCAATCTCGTTTCTCCGCTGTTTCCTGAAGTTTTTCCTGTCATACTTGAAGTCAAGTCAATAACAAAAGCTATTTCTTTTGGTATGTCTAAAGTCACTTCGTCACTTTTAATTGTATACTCGACATTTATCATCTCCCCGAGATAATAATTGTTTGAAGCTGTACCGTCTTCTTTTGTTATCTTCTTGGTGATCTTTAAGAAATCACTTAAAGTTTTACCGGGTTCGTCACCAAAGCCTATTACACATGCTTGTCCCATAACAAAAGTCATTATCAGCAGAAAAATCAAAATTTTCAATGTTAAATATTTTTTTTCCCCCATAAAAAATTCAACCTCCTCTAAGTATAAACTTATATGTATTACTTAATTACATATATACACTTTATATATAAAATTTGGTACGCAGTAGAAAAAAATAATATATTGTAAGTTTATGTATTTACAACAAATTATTTTATTATTTAAGGATAGATATATTTACATTTATTATATATTGGTGCGAATCTGGAGAAGTATATCTTATGTAATGTTACAATTATCAAAGCGTCATACATATTGCGTGTTTTCAAAGAACGAATTATAGCAGACACTATTTTTGATTGGTAATGATTTAAATATCACTTAATTACTATTTATAACAAATATATCATAAAATTAGTTATTTGTAAATAATATGACATGTTAAGGTAATAAAATTACAGATTTTGAAAAATTCTGTCATCTAATTACTATAAAGGGATCTCATCAATTCCGACAAGGTCTTCACCATAATCAAATTTGCACTTGATACAAATGTATTTGTCATGGATTACAAATTTCGGCAAATCAATTTCCGGTTTAAATTGAGATTTTATCTTATAAAAACCTGTTTGATAAAAAAAGTCGTTGAATACAATAATATCTCCTACATTAATATTGCCATGGAGCTTTTCCCAAAAACATAACATATGGTCGCCGCTTAATCGCGATAACATTACCATTGAAAGGTTTTATCAGAATAGGATTTAGTTTCGATTTGATGGACATAATGCCAATTCCAAGTCTGATGTAATTCAAACATTCTAAAGAGATGTCTTACGGTGGGAATAATCTTGAAATATTTCTTACCTGTGTACTCAACTTCAAAAGTATCATTGACCAAATCATTATCAAGTAAAAAGTATTCAAGCTTGGAAGGAAATCTCAAATACTTTTCCATTGAGAAATTTCCTTTAAGTGCTGTAGAAATTATTTCATCAGAAGATAAATAGTCTATATCAAGCTCCTGGTCAAACTCGTGGAAACATAATATGTCACCATTATCAGCTTTGTAGAAATAAAATGAATCAAACTGGTATATAATTTTATATGTTCTCCCAGCAGTTAGTTTTCCGGGTATTTCTTTAATGCACTTTGAATAAAGTGCAGATCTTTTAATGGCAATTTTCATATTGACCTCCAATAAGAACATTAAATGTAAGGTTAATAACACTTTTAATATATTAAAAGTGTTAAATCTTTTACATTTGTCTATCGCAAATCCCGCTAAAACCGTTCGTTATTTGCTCTGACAAATGTAAGATTAATAACACTTTTAATATATATTATAGCATCTCTTCGACTTTTCTCACAGCTAAATCCGGCCCGCCGGCACTAATAAAGGATTGTTGAACTTTCTTTACTGCTGCTTTGAAAGAATCATTTTCCATAACAAGCTTTGCTTCACGCCTTAAATTTTGTGCAGTTACATCATGCTTTTTTAGCACTTTTCCGGCACCTAGTTCCTGTAACCTATAAGCATTAAAAAACTGGTCTGCACCAAGGGGGACTAAAATCATAGGTACTCCCAGATACATTCCGTCAGAAACGCTTCCCATGCCTCCGTGGGCAATAAATAAGTCTGCATGCTTTAAAACTTCGGCCTGAGGTACAAAGTCACGAACAATAAAGTTTTGAGGAATATCACCAATTAGCTTAATGGTTTCTTTATTACCTGTGGACATTACTACAAGATATTCACTATCCTTGAATGCGTCTATGACACTTTTGAAGAAACCTGTCCAGCGATTAAAAGCCGTACCTAGTGTAGCATAAATTATTTTTTTCTTAGAGTCTTCCAATTTGCTGATAGGAAATGTATCATCCATTAATGAAATTGTTGGCGAGGGTCCTATAAATAGACATTTATCGTCAAATGTTGATGCTTCGGGGTGAAAGTAGTTACTGGTAAAATTGATGTTTAAAGTAGATGATTGAGGTCCGATAGCAGTAAGTAAATCATTGATTTTTAAATCTAGAAGTGGTGAAAGAAGAAACCTTGACAGCAGTTTTCTCGTTATAGAATTTCGTGCAACAACTCTAATTAGAGCAGGAATGCCTATTGCAATTTTTACAAGATGATTGAGAGTTTGCTCATTCATCAAAAATATAGCAGAACAAAAGATAATGGGTTTTTTAATCTCTTTTGCCATTTTGGTTATATCATAGTGCATTCCGCCTAATAATATAACATCATATTGCGGACCAAGTTCTCTAATTCCGGCATCAATTTCTTTAAAAGCTTTACGTATATTCCTTAAAATATTAAATTTTCTATCGGTGAAATCTATATCAACCGGGGTGAGATATGGAATAAATGTGGCACCACAGTATTCCACCTTTTTCCTGAAACTCTCCGATATCAGATAATCAACCTTATGTCCGGCTTTTACGAAAGCCAGGACCAGTGGAAAAGTGGGGTTAACATGTCCGTGTGCCGGTATATTTACAAATAAAATTCTTGCCATAAAAAATTCTCCCAACGTATAATTGTATATTAAACATTTTTATACAAAATTTTTGTAAATGTGTGTTTTTGTGTTATTTATCAGTATAATTGAAGTGTATAAAAATGTAAATAATTAATTGGTATAATAATAGGCCTCTTTATTATTTATATATATATAAATATCTATAAACAATCTATTATATAAAAATAACATCTGTTCTTAGGGGTTGAAGTGATTTAATATTAAATCGAGCTCAATAGAGATCGGCCTTGGCTATAAAAATAGGGGAGTAATATCGTTTTAACATAATTAAATACTGATTTTTTGGTGGGGAATTAATATGAACGGATACTAAAGCATAACTTAATCTCTCTTGATTATAAATTAAACCTACCTTATTTAGGACAGAGCAGGTCTATATTAAAAGTATGATTATTAATACTTTTAATACAGACCTGTTCTGTCTTTAAATATAATCAGTAAATAAAAGTCCTTTAATATGTATTTATTTGTGATATAATGGAATATGAAGGGGGAGATTGTTAATGATTATTTGGAGCGGCTGGGGTATCCTTACTCCTGTAATTGTAATGTTAATGGCATTAATAGGAGGAGGTATTGGCAGCATATTTTTAGGGAACGCCGGCTCAAAAGGAAATTGGTTTATAGATGTATTTATTGTTCTTTCATCAGTTATTATCTGGAAGGTCGGTAAATATTTCAACAGAAATGCCAATGAAGTTTATGCAAATCAAGCAACAGGTGAAACACGCCGAGTAGGGAATAGGCACACATTTTTCTTTATTCCTATGCAGTATTGGGCAGTTGGAGTTATTATACTTGAAATTGTAACTATTTTCGCATGATTATAAAAAAGATATGTAGCAGATAATAAATAGCTTTTATAAATATACTGTATTTAATATTAACATGTAAAAGAGGATAAGGCTGATTGATAAAATATAGCAGTCTTATCCTCTTTTATTGAACTTACTTTCTCTTTGACAATACATCAAAAGCAACTGACAATAGAAGTACAAGACCCTTTATTGTCATCTGCCAGTCACTGCCAACTCCCATTATTGACATACCATTATTTAATACACCCATTACCAGTGCACCTATTATGGCACCTATAACAGTTCCAATTCCGCCTGATGCAGACGCACCCCGATAAAGCATGCGGCAATTGCGTCTAGCTCAAAGTTTAATCCCGCTTGAGGAGAAGCTGAATTAAGTCTTGATGCAAAGCATATTCCTGCCACTGCAGACAAGACAGCCATGTTTATGTAAGTAAGAAATAACATCTTATTTGTTTTTACACCTGATAATTTTGCAGCCTTTTCATTGCCTCCCATTGCATATATATGCCTTCCTGGTATGGTTTTTGATGCAATAAATGAATATATCAGTATCAATGCACCAATAAGCACCAATATTACCGGAATTCCTTTATAAGAAGAAAGTGAGTACGAAAACAAATTTATAGCAGATACAACAATAACAATCTGAGCAATAAATAAGGCCGAGGGCGATACTTCAAAGCCATAGCTTTTACGGCTCTTCCTTTTTCTGATTTCCAGCAGGATATATATTATGGATATAGCGATGCCTGTGAGGAGTGTTGTAAAGTTTTTACCTGTAACTAAATTGCTGAATATGTCCGGGATAAAACCTGAACTTATAAATTGAAAGTCATCGGGAAAGGGTGCAAGTGTTATTCCACCTTCAAGTATTGTATTGGTTAAACCTCTAAAAATCAGCATTCCCGCCAGAGTTACAATAAATGCAGGTATTCTTACATATGCAATCCAGAATCCCTGCCAAATGCCGATAACTACACTTATTAAAATCACAAGTATGATTGCACTTATTGTATTCATTTTCATTGAAATTATAAAAGTACCTGATATTGCACCTAATAGAGCACAAAGTGAACCTACTGAAAGGTCAACATTTCCGCTTGAAATTATGCAAAAGGTCATACCGATTGCCAGAATTAGAACATAGCTGTTCTGAAGTATCAAGTTTGCAACATTTTGAGGCAGTAAGAGCAAACCATCAGTTAATATTTGAAATAATACCATTATTACTACAAGTGCAATAAGCATTGCGTACTGCCTTATATTATTCCTGAATATCTCCAATATCTTTTCCATTATACAACCTCCCTATTGCTTTTCATAATGCATCTCATTATAGCTTCCTGTGAAGCGTCTTCACGGTTTAATTCACCCACTATCCGTCCTTCATTCATAACATATATCCTGTTGCAAATCCCGAGTATTTCAGGTAACTCCGAGGATATGACGATAATTGATTTTCCTTCTTGGGCAAGTTGGTTTATGAGGGTATAAATTTCGTATTTTGCACCAACATCAATACCACGGGTAGGTTCGTCCAGAATAAGTACATCAGGATCGGAGAATATCCATTTACTGAGGACTACCTTCTGCTGATTTCCACCTGACAGATTGCCTACCTTTTGAAGGATACTGGAGGATTTAATGTTGAGCTTTTTACGGTATTGCTCAACAGCATTAATTTCCTTGTTATCATCTATAACTTGATTTCTAGAGATCTTATCAAGACGGGCTAAAGTGGTGTTCCACTTAATATCATCAATAAGAATAAGTCCGGAAGTTTTACGATCTTCAGTCACGTATGCAATACCGTTGTCTATAGCCTCTTTAACATTATGTAGTGTTATTTCTTTACCGTCCTTAATCAATTTTCCGGTAATATGTCTGCCATAGGATCTTCCGAAAACGCTCATGGCAAGCTCTGTTCGGCCTGAACCCATAAGACCGGAAATGCCTACAATTTCTCCTTTTTTAACGTTAATGCTTACATTTTTTATTACTTTCTTACCGTCAATTATTGGGTCAAAAACATTCCAATCCTGTATTTCAAAGAATACTTTCCCTATCTTGGCAAAGCCTTTGGGATAGCGATCAACTAATTCTCTTCCAACCATGCCCTTTATAATTCTATCTTCACTTATGGAATCTGTACCCTTTATAAGTGTTTCTATAGTAGAACCATCACGTATTATGGTAATAGAATCAGCAACGCTTGATATTTCATTAAGTTTATGAGAAATAAGAATGGATGTAATGCCGTCATTTTTTAGTTCTAACAGCAGTTTTAAAAGGTTGTTTGATTCTTCTTCATTGAGAGCGGCAGTCGGCTCGTCTAAAATTAGCAGTTTTACATCCTTTCCCAATGCCTTTGCAATTTCAACCAGCTGCTGTTTACCAACTCCTACATTTTTTATTAATGTGTCTGATTTTTCATTCAGTCCAACCTTTCTTAGAAGTTCAACAGATTGGATATGGGTTTTGTCCCAGTCAATTATTCCCGCATTTGCCCTTTCATTGCCTATAAACATATTTTCAGCGATTGACAGGTAGGGAATCAAAGCCAGCTCCTGGTGAATTATAACAATTCCTTCCTTCTCACTGTCCTTGATGCCTTTGAATCTGCATTCCTTACCGTTGAATTTGATTACACCTGTGTAACTTCCATAAGGGTAAATACCGCTTAATATGTTCATAAGCGTTGATTTACCTGCTCCGTTTTCACCTACAAGAGCATGAATTTCACCGGTTTTGACTCTTAGATTAACATTATCCAGTACCTTTACACCTGGAAAAAATTTTGTTATTTCACTCATTTCCAAAATCGTATCATTCATCCCATCAACTCCTTGAAATAAATAATAAACTTATTAAATTCAAATAAGATTATTGTAGAAAGCATTTGAAGCAATTCACAAGACGGACACTTACAAGTGTCCGTCTTTATATAAGTTTAAGGTGTGATTATAAACTCACCTTATTATTTTTTTGTTTTAGAAAATATGTATATTATTTTAAATCAGATTCCTTATAATAGCCGCTGTCTATTAGAATCTGCTTATAATTGCTTGCATCTGCAAATACAGGATCACAAAGGAAGGAAGGAACAACTTTTGAACCGTTATTATAAGTTTTAATATCATTTACAGGAGCTTCCTTACCTGTTAAGATTGCATCAACCATTTCAACAACCTTTGTTGCAAGTGTTCTTGTATCCTTGAATATGGACATTGATTGCTGTTTGTTAATCATAGCTTTAACATTAGGTTTGTCACAATCCTGTCCGGTTAAGATAGGGTAAGGCTTTGAATCTGTTCCATAGCCTGCATTTTTAAGTGAAGCAACAATACCTATTGCAAGGCTGTCATTAGGTGAAAGTACTGCATCAAGCTTTTTTCCACCAGCATAGTTGGCAGTTATTAGGTTATCCATTCTTGCTTGTGCTTTTGCTGAATCCCAGTCCTGGATGGCGATTTTTGCAAAATCTTTCTGTCCGCTTGATACTACCAGCTTACCGTTATTTATATATTGGTCTAAAATGCTCATAGCACCTTTGTAGAAGTAATTTGCATTATTGTCATTCGGAGAACCTGCAAATAACTCAATATTAAATGGTCCTTTTCCGTCTTTTAATCCTAAATTCTTTTCAATGTATTTTCCCTGGACTACACCAACCTTAAAATTATCAAAAGTTGCATAATAATCAACATAAGGTGAATTCATTATCAAACGGTCATATGCAATAACTTTAATTCCTGCATTATGTGCATTGTTAAGAACATTTGTCAGTGCCGAACCGTCTATGGCAGCAATAACAAGAATTTTGCATCCCTTTAAGATCATATTCTCAAGTTGAGAAACCTGTGTGTTAACATCATTATTTGCATATTGCAGATCAACCTTGTATCCTTTTGCTTCAAGCTGAGCTTTCATGTTGGCACCATCTTCGTTCCAGCGTTGAAGTGACTGTGTTGGCATGCCGACACCAATGAGCATACCTTTTGCAGATACATCAGGTGAAGAAGAAGATGATGATTCCGGTGATGATGCAGCGGGTGATGCATCTGGTGAAGAGCTTGTTTCTTCTGGGGTACCGCATGCCCCAAGGCCAAGTATCATAATGCTTACCAATATTACTGCTAACAACTTTTTCATTTTTTTGCCTCCTTTGTTTTTTTGAGATTAGTTAAAATCAAATTAAAATCAATATTAATTTTACATTTGTACTGACACAATTATGAATAGTTTAATAATTATTCCTTAATGGTGATGCAAAACTAAATTGATCTCAATACAAGTAAAGGTAAAACAAAACAAAATTAACGGAAAATGTAGAAATATTGAATTATTTAGGCTATATGTTGTTATTTTATCATATCTGTATTATTTGGCAATATATTTCACAAATTTATAAGATTACCAAACATAGAAACATTGTTTGATAATGACAAAAAAAGAACTTCTTCTATAAAATTCATTTAAAATAAAGCTTTTGTACACAGAAATTTAATTTTTTTATAAATTAACCTTTTATTGCATGTATTACATACATATGATACAATAGAGTAAATCATGTGTTACAACAATTTTTGTTGTGGCAAAAAGTCGATATATATTTACATTTATATGTAGTAAATGTAAAATTAATTATGACTTTTATATTAATACTTTTAATATTTGGGTATATTGCAATTATTTTATTATTTTTTTAAAATAATTGTATATGCATTTGATAAGTGATAATATTTAGATAAAAATATAATTACTGACAATAACTCTTTGTATGCCCAAATGTTATTATATTAAAGGTGTTATTAATCTTGCCTTTGGTACAGCCAATAACGGACGTTTTTAAGTAAGACAAATGCAAATGATTAATTACTTTTAATATAAGAATAAGAAGTACCACTCTAATCAAATTTAGAAGGAGGTTGTAGAAAAAACAAAAATATATAAAAATCTTGTAAAAATTTAAGAGGAGGTATTACGATGAGAGTAAAGAGAATTATGGCAGTTTTACTGACCACATTGATGTTATTTGGAAGTGTTTTTACAAATGTATCAATAGCTTCACAATCAAGTACCGATCCAAACGATATTATATCAACTCTTGCCCCGCCAGTATTATTCAGTGCCGCTCCAACGCCCGCAACCAGAATTCCTACAATTACACCAGACACAAAGCCAGATTCAAAAGGCGAAGTATATTTAACAGTTGATAAAACATTTGCAGCAGTTGGTGACGTTATAACTGCAACATTGAACATAAGATATTTTGAAGCAGTAGCAGGATACCAAGCCAATATCAAATTTGACCCTACTGTTTTAGTGCCGATATATGCTGATGGTACACCATACGATAGAAAATCATTTCCTGAGTATGGTACATTATTGCAGAAGAGATACAATGCAATAGACTTGGCAGCAAATGATCTTACTAAGGGGATACTTTCTTTTGGAAGAGAATATATGTCGATGGATATATACAGAAATTCCGGAGTAGCAGAGAATACTGGTTCAATTGCAGTAATAAAATTTAAAGTATTAAAGAATACTCCTACACAGATAAAATTTGAAGACTCACCAATATTAACAAATGCTGTAAACGGAACTATGATGTTCGATTGGTATGGCAAACAGTTATCAAATTACATAGTAACTCAAGCACCTGAAATTAATAGTACTATTGTTACACCAACTCCACCAAACAAGGCAGAAGTGTATATGACGGTTGATAAAACAAATGCAGCGGTTGAAGATATAATAACTGCAACATTGAACGTCAAAGGCTTTATTGGAATAGTTGGATATCAAGCATGTGTAAAATATGATCCTGCAGTTCTGATGCCTGTTGATGAAAATGGGGTACCATATGATAATACAACCTTACCTGGTTATGGTACAATATTTAAAAAGGGCAGTAAATTATCAGAATTGGCATCAAATGATCTGGTTAAAGGATTACTTAATTTCGGCAGATGCTATTTTCCAATGAATACACTTGTGGCTTCAGACTATGGGAGCACAGGTTCAATAGCAGTAATTAGATTTAAAGTATTGAAGAATGCATCTACAGCTATAACTTTAGTAAATGTACCATCTTTAACAAATCCTATAGACGGAACAATGATATTTGATTGGGATGGAGCTCAGTTATCAAACTATAAGGTAAGTCAGGCACCTTCTATTAACTCGTCAAATCCCTTATGCAAGGGTGAATTATATGTGTCGGTTGATAAAACAACCGCAACAGTTGGAGATATAATAACTGCAACATTGAATGTTAAAGGTTTTGATTCAATAGCTGGGTACCAGGTATGTATGAAATATGATCGTTCAGTTTTGGTACCAGTATATGAGGATGGGGTACGATATGAAAAAGATTCAGTGCCAGAGTATGGTACACTGATGCAGAAGAAATTCAGTCCTGTTGATTCTGCTTTTAATGATTTTGAGAATGGATGTCTTAATTTCTCAAGGGTTTATATGAACATAGAAAAGTATAGAAACAGCGGAGTGCCTGACCAAGAGGGATCACTTGCTGTTGTGAGGTTTAAAGTAATAAGAGCAGCATCAACAAAAATATCATTGGTAGATTCACCAGCATTGACAAATGCTGTAGACGGAACAATGGTATTTGATTGGAATGCAGCTCAGTTATCAAACTATAAAGTAACTCAAGCACCCGAAATTAGCAGTACTGTTGTTACACCAACTCCACCATATAAAGCAGAAGTATATATGACAGTTGATAAAACGACTGCAGATGCCGGTGATATAATTAAAGCAACTTTGAATATTAAAGGATTTAGTGATGGTATATCTGGATACCAGGCAAACATCAAATATGATCCGACAGTGCTTATGCCTATATATAGTGATGGAAGCCTGTATGACGAAAAGGCACCGGCAGAATATGGAACATTGCTTCAGTATAGATTTGGTCCTATTGATGTAGCTTCAAATGATCTGGTAAACGGTACCCTTACATTTGGAAGAGGATATATGAATATGCCTGAATATAGGAATTCAGGTATAATTGAAAGTGAAGGTTCATTAGCAGTCATAAGATTTAAAGTATTAAAGGCTGCTCCTGTTAGTATAACTATGGAAAACGGACCTGCTTGTTTGGATGCTATATCGGGAACTATGATATTTGGCAGAAACAATTTAAGGAATAATGATTATACTGTAACTCAGGCACCTGCAATTAATTCACATTTGATTAAGCCTACACCTACTCCTGATGTTGGTATGAAAGATGCTGGAGTTTACTTGTTGCTTGACAAAACAAATGTATCAGTTGGTGATATAATAAAAGCAACCATATATGCAGATGGATTTGAAATTATAGCAGGATATCAGGCTACTGTCAAATATGATCCTTCAGTATTGCAGCCGGTTTACCCTGATGGATCATCATATGATGGATATTCAGTGCCTGAATATGGAACACTGTTACAAAAAAGATTCAGTCCTGTAGATATGGCTTTGAACAATGTTTCAAAGGGGATACTTACCTTCGGAAGATCATACATGGATATGGCTTCTTATAGAAAATCAGGGGTACCTGAGAATAAAGGTTCTTTGGCTGTAATTCAATTTAAAGTATTAAAGTCAGCATATACAAATATAGCATTGGAGAATGCACTAGGTTTTCCAAATACTGAAAGCGGAACAATGATGTTTGACTGGAATTCTACACAGTTAAAGGGATATAAAGTAATCAATCAACCGATTATTGCAATTCAAACACCATCAATACCAACTCCTACAATTACTGTAAAACCAACACCGACTATGGGCAGTGGCGAAGTTTATGTTACACTTGACAAAACCAACCAGTCTGTTGGTGATGTAATAACAGCATCTATTAATTTAAAAGGATTTAAGACAATAGCAGGATTCGAGGCAAATATTAAATATGATCCTTCAGCGTTGATGCCTGTATATGGTGATGGAACACCGTATGATTCAGCTTCTATGCCGGAAAGTGGTACATTATTTAATAATAAGAAATACATGCCTTCAGATGCTGCAGATAATGATCTTTCAAAGGGTACACTTACATTTGGAAAATCATATATGGATATTTCTACATACAGAAAATCAGGAAATGCTGAGAACGACGGTACTGTAGCAATAGTTAGGTTTAAGGTGTTAAAGAGCAGTCCTACAGCGATTAAACTTGAAGATGCAGCAGCTATGACAAATTCCATATCCGGAACAATGGTATTTGATTGGGATGCTAAACAATTGTCCGGATACAAAGTAACCCAGGCACCTTTAATTAATAATTATTTTACGCCAACAACACCAAAAACAACACCAACTCCGACAGCTAAGTTAAGCAAAGGTGAAGTATACATGACATTAGACAAAAATAATGCAGCAGTTGGTGATATAATAACAGCCACTGTAGGTGTAAAAGACATTGCGTGTTTAGCAGCATATCAGGTAAACATAAAATATAATCCATCAGCATTCCAACCTGTATATGAAGATGGAACACCATATGACAATAAGTCTGTACCAGAATATGGTACATTGCTGCAAAAGAGATTCAGTCCTACAGACATAGTAAATAATGATTTGAAGAATGGAATCCTTAACTTTGGAAGAGCTTATATGTCAATGTCCCAATACAAAAATTCGGGAACAGCTGAAACAACAGGTTCACTGGCAGTAATCAGATTTAAGGTATTAAAGGCGGATAAACCAGTAATAGTGTTTGAAGATTCATCTACTATGTCAAATCAAGTAACAGGTACCATGGTATTTGACTGGGATGGTAACCAGTTAACTGGATATAAAGTATCCCAGCCACAATCAATAAATATTGGAACAGCGACACCGACGCCTACTCCAACTTATATACCCAAAAAAGGTACCATATATCTGACACTTGACAAATCCAATGCGGTTGTTGGTGATATTGTTAAAGCCACAGTAAATGTAAAAGACTTTGATTGTATAGCAGCATATCAGGCAAATATCAAATATGATCCCACAATGCTGCAGCCGGTTTACTTTGATGGAACCGTATATGATGAAACTTCTGTACCTGAATATGGAAATTTGCTGCAAAAGAGATACAGCCCAATAGATATGGCAGTAAATGACTTAAATAAAGGTATTCTTAACTTTGGAAGATCATATATGGCACTGAGTTTATATAAAAATTCAGGAGTACCTGAAAGGGAAGGTAAATTAGCAATAGTAGGATTTAAAGTGCTAAAAGCAGGAAAAACAAATATACTCTTAGACAATACATCCTTTATGCAAAATGCCATATCCGGAACAATGGTATTTGACTGGGATGGTTATCAATTATCCGGTTATAAAGTATTACAGGCACCAGCTCTTAATATATTAGGCCCTGTGGTAACACCTACACCTAAGGCATGCAAAGGTTCTATTTCACTACAGCTTGACAGATCTTATGCAGCAGTTGGTGATATTATAAAAGCCACAATTGATGTGAAAGATTTTGATTGTGTAGCAGGATATCAAGCAAGTGTTAAATATGATCCGACAGTACTACAGCCGGTATATTCAGATGGAACACCATATGATAATTCATCTGTACCCGAATATGGAAACCTGTTGCAAAAGAGTTATAGTCCCACAGATATGGGTGCAAATGATTTGAAAAAGGGCATCCTAAGCTTTGGAAGAACTTATATGAATCTTGACGCATATAAGAAATCAGGGGTACCTGAGCAGAATGGCACATTGGCTGTAATATGCTTTAAAGTGTTAAAGGCATCACCTGCAAATGTAATTTTCTATAAGTCGCCAAGTATGCCAAATGCTGTTGAAGGTACTATGATATTTGATTGGGATGGATATCAAATATTAGGATACAGGGTAATTCAGTCCATGGCAGTTATACCTGACGGATCTGTAAAGATGACTTTTGACAAGGAAAAAGTAAAAGTCGGCGACATGGTAAAAGCAACAGTATCAATTGACGGTATAAATAAATTAACAGGATTCCAGTTTAATATCAAATATGATAAAAATTATTTACAGCCATGGGATACCCAGTCAGATTCTCCTTACAAAACTGCCACAATACCTGACCTTAGTACAATACTTACAAATGAAAAATATATACCACTAAGTATTGCGGCTAATGACATTGCAAGTGGTATTCTAAACTTTGGTAAGACTTATTTGGACATTTCTTCATACAAAGGAGATGAGACTTCAAATCAATCTGTAGTTATTACTTTCAAGGTCATTAATAAAATACCTGAAGGAGGAGCAAAACTAGCTTGGTTTGAACATTCAGACACAATGGGCAATGATGTGAATGGAACATTAGTTTTTGCTGCTGATAGTAAACCATTAACATCTGATAATTATAAAGTTATATCTCCTGCAAGTATTTATCCAGAAGCTGAACAAAGCTTTGTGATAGGAGATGTAGACTGCAGCGGAAGTGTTAATTCAGATGACTATGCTTATATTAGACAGTATTTGCTTGGAATGATAGAAAACTTCCCATGTGTTGTAAATGGATTGAAGGCAGCTGATGTTGACGGCGACGGAAACATTGATTCAGATGACTATGCTTACATGAGAAGATGGCTGGTAGGAATGATTGATAAGTTTCCGGCTGAGGAAAAATGATCAAGTAATTGACTGAATATATTAAAAGTGACAAATTATAGAGAGTATTCTTAAGACTGATATTAAAAGATTAATCGCTTTTAATACAGCTTTGGGAGTACTCTTCTTTTTATAGGCTACATAACTTTAATGTTTTACATTATGTCTACCTTCTGATATAATTTAAATTATATGATTATATGAATCTATTGCATTTCAATACAACAAGTAATGAAAATCAAGTCAAATACACAAATCAGGAGGGAAATTTATTGTGGAAAGTATTCTTTTGGCAGTATTAATTTTTGTCGAGATTGGTTTTGGAGTAATGGGTTTGTTAAAAAAATCAAATCTCAAGAAAGAAAAATCCATTGTGAGAGTTTCGATATTTGCGGTATTTATTATACTTGTGATTAGTCCAATAATCGATTGGAGCTTTAGGTGGGCTGTGTTGGGAATTGTTTTGGCGATCCAAGCTCTTTTGGGCGTAATTGTGATTGTGCGAAAGAAGGGGAATTCTGTTTCTAAGAAAAGCAAAGTATTATTTACATGCTTTGGCCGAGCGATACTTATAGGAATGGCGGTGCTTCCTGCAGTTATATTTCCGCAATACAAAGAGATTATGCCTACAGGAGAATATTCAGTAGGAACAAAAAGCTATACTTTGACTGATGCAGCGAGAAAAGAAGACTTTACAAAGGAAGAGGATAATAGGAATGTGACAATACAATTCTGGTATCCTTTAGACAAACAACGACAGGAAGCTATAGCTAAAGGTAAATTTCCATTGACAGTTTTTTCCCATGGAGCATTCGGATATCGCATGAGTAATTATTCTACATATCAGGAATTGGCAAGCCACGGCTATATTGTTTGCAGTATTGATCATACTTATCATGCTTTTATGACAAAGCAGGAAGACGGGAAAACTGTCATAGCCAATATGGAATTTATAAATGATGCCATGAAAGCACAAAACGGAGACATTAGTGCCGAAGAGATATACAAGCTGGAGAAGGATTGGATGAAGCTAAGAACAGGAGACATGAAATTTGTTTTGGACTATATAAAGAAAGCGGCAGTGACTGCTAACGCAGATCCAGTTTACCAGGGTATAGATTTGGAACATATAGGTATGTTTGGCCATTCACTCGGTGGTGCTACAGCAGCACAAATAGGCAGAGATGATAAAGATGTGGATGCAGTTGCAGTAATTGACGGAACAATGTTAGGAGAAATTACAGGTTTTGAAAACGGAAAGAATATTGTAAATAAAACACCTTATCCAAAGCCCATTATAAATTTCTATAATGAATCCCATTATAATGAAGCTCTTAGTAAGCAAAACGAGTATTCCAATATGGTTGCCTATAAAAATGCCCTGGATTCCTATCAAGTTGTAATTAAGGGCTCAGGTCATATGAATTTTACAGACTTACCAATTATCTCACCTTTTTTGGCAAAACTCCTTGGAGGGTCTGGAAATGTAGATGCAAGGAACTGTATTGAGATAATGAACCAGGATATACTTCAATTCTTTGATCGCTATTTGAAATCAAGCAAAGTAGAAATACAAAAAGAAAGATTTCAATAAGATAAAATAAGCCTTTTTTATAATCCTGAGATGATGGTGCTCTGTTATGTCCATGTTGCACCAGACCCAAACACATGGCTCATTAACTCCAAATAATCAGAACTGTGATGACATTTTTTTATTTTTTTCATAAGCTTGCCGTCATTATCCAAATGGACATGCATGTAATCCCAAAATTCCTTCATTTTGTCACATAAATGCTTATCCCCTGATAATTTTTCCTTATAATAATGAAAAATATCATCGTGAAACTGGCTGACAATGCTTATTTTATTATCTGATGGGACTTTATACCCTTTTATGGCAGCCGGAAGAAAGGGGTCTCTAAGAGCACCTCTGCCGAGCATGAAGCTGTTTATTGCAGGAAATCTAGTGTGTATGGCTAAAAAATCCTCATATGTGAATATATCTCCATTATAAGTTACTTCATGCCTACACTGTGCAGCAAGCAGTTCAAAACTATCAATATCCACCTTGCCTTCATACATCTGTTTGCCGGTGCGGGCATGTATTATAACGCCTCCTAAAGGGTATTGGTTCAGCACATTCATTACCTTAAAGCCTTCTTCAGTATCACAAAGCCCCAGCCTCATTTTTACAGTAACAGAATAAGAGTTGTCTGAACAGGCTGTGTGGAGAAAACTGTCGATCATATCAGGATAAGGCAGCAAACCTGATCCCCTTTTCTTATTTGTTACCATAGGAAATGGGCAGCCTATATTCCAGTTAATCTCCCTGTAACCCATATCTGAGATTGCAAGGGCATAACCCTTAAATTGATCTCCATCATTTCCAAGAATCTGAGGTATAAGTCTTAAGAAATTGTCGTTGTACTCGGGCAGAATATCTTTTAATAGTTTATAACTTACCTTTGTTAAATCAGAAGAAGCGATAAACGGTGCGTAATATGCATCGATACTTCCGAAATGTTTTGCAAACGCATTTCTGTAGAATGCTGTTGTCATACCCTGTAAAGGTGCCAAATAAAGCTTCATATAAACACTCCTTTCAAATAGGATACCATTAAATTGTACATTTTGAAATGCCCTTTATGGGGTTAAAGTCAAAAATCATGAAAAACAGGAGCCAATTTGGATAAAATTCAGGAAGAATATTGACTTGGAAAGTAATATAATCAGTAGTATAATAAAGCCTGGTTATTTAACAGAAAACTAAAAGTATTTTATATAGTTTTTTATATAGTCACATTAAGCCAGAATAAGGAGGACGATTTAAATGGGAAAAACATTAGCTGAAAAGATATTTGACGCCCACAGGGTGAATATGCCATTTCCTGATACACATGTGCTGAAACTGGATGCGGTATTTTGCCATGAAATAACTACACCAATAGCAATTACAGATTTACAGGCAAGAGGGAAAGACAGAGTTTTTGATCCTTCTAAAATTAAAGCGGTAATAGACCATGTTACACCTGCAAAGGACAGTAAAACAGCAGAGCAGGGAAGAATACTCAGAGAATGGGCTAAAAGGAATGGTATAAAGGATTTTTTTGATATTGGGCGTAACGGTGTATGTCATGCTATATTCCCGGAAAAGGGGTTTGCAAGACCTGGGTATACAATTATAATGGGGGATTCACATACCTGTACCCATGGGGCTTTTGGAGCATTTGCCGCAGGGGTTGGTACAACAGATTTGGAAGTTGGTATATTAAAGGGTGTATGTGCATTCCACTTTCCAAAAACCATTAAAATAGTATTGAATGGTAAGCTTAGACCTGGCGTATTTGCGAAGGATGTAATACTTTTTGTGATTAAGGAATTGACTGTAAATGGTGCAACAAATATGGTAATGGAATTTACAGGTCCGGTTGTAGACGAAATGTCAATGGAATCACGTATGACATTATGCAATATGGCAATTGAAGCCGGTGGAACTTGCGGAGTTTGTTATCCTGACATGACAACAGTAAATTACCTTTGGAAATATATTAAGGATGAGTTTAAAACAAAGGAAGATGCACTTAATGAATATTCCAAATGGATTTCAGATAAAGATGCTGTTTATGAAAAGGTGTATGAATATGATGTGTCAGATCTTGAGCCAATGGTTACTTTCGGCTACAAACCTGATCAGGTTAAACCCGTAAGAGAAATGGCGGGTACAAAGATTAACCAGATTTATATCGGAAGCTGCACAAATGGACGTATTGAGGATTTGAGGATTGCTGCCAGGGTTTTGGAAGGTAAGAAAATAAGCGATGATGTTCGTGGAATAGTCAGTCCTGCAACGCCTGAAATATATAGCCTTGCCTTAAAAGAAGGTATTATTGAAGTGTTCCAGAATGCAGGATTTTGTGTCACCAACCCCACCTGCGGTGCTTGTCTTGGCATGAGTAACGGGGTATTGGCAAGCGGAGAATCATGTGCTTCCACAACCAACAGAAATTTCAACGGACGTATGGGAAAAGGCGGCACAGTTCATCTCATGAGCCCGGCTACTGCAGCGGCAAGTGCAATAGAAGGAAAAATAGTCAATTCAAGCATGTTTGTATAAAAGGGGGTAGGCTTAAATGAAAACATTCAGTGGAAAAGTATTGTTTTTAGATAGAAGTGATATTAATACCGACGAAATAATTCCTGCAAAATATCTTACTGAGATTACGAAAGAGGCCTTGAAGCCTTATGTTCTTGAGGACCTAAGTCTTGACGGATTTGATCCTAAAAAAGATATTGAAGGTAAAGCTGCAATAGTTACAAGAGCAAACTTTGGATGCGGATCTTCAAGAGAGCATGCACCTTGGGCGTTGGAAGTAAACAACATAAACGTTGTAATAGCTGAGAATTTTGCCAGAATATTCAGACAAAATATGTACAACTGCGGCTTATTTGCCATCGAACTTCCTAAGGAGAAAATTGATTATCTATTCAATACGTACAAGGGCCAAGACGTTTCCATGAGTATTGATGTGGACAGGGATAAAATTGTTGTTTCTTCAAATGGCAAAACTGAAGAAATTGACTTTAAGGTTGGAGAATTCGATAAAACCCTGGTAAGAGAAGGCGGATGGGTAGATTACGCTGACAAGAACTATTAATAAGTTTGGGAATATAACAAGGCTGCTGCACTAAGAGATTAGTGTCGCAGCCTTTTAATATATAAGAGATATTATCTGTTAAAAGAAAAAAGATAAAAGTTGAGGGCCAATCAACATTGAAATTCCCATAAGGGAAATTGAAACAACACCATGCAGTTTGTTTGACATTAGTCATCATCCTATTCATTCTCCAGAAGATATTTTTTGACACCTATCGCCCATAACCCTTTGCAGCATTTATTAACGGGCTCGAGAGGTACACCTTGCATTCTTTTCTCAACTTCGTCTATGTTATATCCGTTCTTCAAAACTATTCTTTTTCCTTTTTGAAAACAAATTGACTTATTAGGGCAGCCATATATGCATCTAAAGCATCCAACACAGCCGTTGCCAAATATGAGTTTGTTATTTTGAATATATAGATTTCCTCTTGGACAATTTTTTGCACACCAGCCACATGATGTACAGTTGTCTTTTACTTTAAAGTATCTGCTAAAGTGGGCCATGCCCACAACCCAATAAAAACAATTGAAAATGCGTTGTCAATCACTTATAATTAATTTTCCACAACCAAAAATAAATGTTAAAGAGGCAACGCATGGATTCATTATTACATAGATTCAGTACAATAATCAAGGGAAGTATAGAAGGGGTTGACAGGCTGGTATTTAAAGGAACACTTAAACAAATAGCATTTGCTTTGGGAATGCAATCGTTTTTGAAAAGCCAAGGAGTTCTGAATAAAGAGTATAAAGACTGGGTTACAAAGAAATCGATCGCAATAATAGAAACAGCAGAAAAATATTCACAAAAGAATTGTGGCACTGGAATAACATATATTCCTTCAATTAACACAAGAAAAGAAGAACTGGCACACAATCTTCAAAAAGAAACCAATGTAAAATTTGGTCTAATAGGAGTTTGGTCATGTGTCGAGAGTTGCACAACATATAGATCCACGTTTGATGCAGTTGCAGGCTATCCAAGTTTAAGGATTGAAAAGTCAAGGTGTAAACATCTTTATTTTTATTATGACCATGTTGAATATGGATTCATGAGCATTAGACTTCAGACATGGGCTCCATATAGTATTCAGATAGCAATCAACGGAAGGGAGTGGTTACATCGTTTCGTTGATAAAGAAAAATGCAGATACATAGTAGATGGGAACAAATTTTTGCATATAGATGACTATGAATTAGCACAGAAGTTATTAAATAGCCAGTTGGATACAAATTGGGAACAAATGCTTTCAGGGTTTGCCAATGAGGTTTTTCCTGGAATGACAGAAATACTTGGTGACAACATGAAATACTACTGGACATTATGGCAGAGTGAGATGGCTAAAGATTACATATTCGACGATACTCGGTCATTAGCTCCTTTGATGGAAAACCTTCTTCGCCATTCAATAATTACAGGCACATATGACAGAGTATTAAAATATATGGGACATCCTGTAAGGAAAGATGGTCAACCACATCCGCTTGCAAATCCAGAGCTAATGCCAAAGGTCAGTACTTGGCATGACGGTACAAGGATCAAAAATTTCAGCAGAAAGGAATAAAAGTGTTGCAGAACAGCTTGCAACTGTTTCTGATAAAACACCTGTTGCCAAACTGTTTGAAGATATTACAGTTTCAATTACCCGTAATGGGAAAAAGTTTAGAGGCTTAGATGTAACCGGAAAGGACAAGGAAATTTTAAGGGCAATATCAGATCCTATTTTCAATGCAGGTTCTATAACGAATAAAACATTGCAAGGAAAATTAGTTGGCACAGAATGGGCAAATGGAATGACTGATAAAAAATTTCTTCGAAAATCAGTCGCCAGATTTCATTACTTCGCTCCCATGGTATTATTAGGAGGCTACCCAAGCAGCATAAGTATGCCTTAACTGACAAAGGCCGAAAAATATCCTCTGCTTTAAATGCTATATTATCCGCATCAACAGAGGACTTGGCAAATTTGGTTGCCTAAATTCTTGCTTTTTATTAGTGTTTTAAAGACATAAGGTACTAAAGGATTAAGGTTTTTAAGTCATGAGCGAAGCGAATTTTCTTGGAGTATAGGAATTTATAAAATCCAGATAAGAGGTAATAAAGTAATAATATGTAAGAGTGGAAAAATAGGTAGATAAATGGTAAACTGAATTTATGATAAATCCAGTACAAAAAACAATAGCAGCAATGATGCTAACTTTTAAAATGATATTGTGCTTGAATGATAACTGGGAGACATACTTAAAAAAATGCATCTTCACAGTCAGAGAGGTTGAGAGAAGAGAAGTGGAAAAGATGCTGTCATGTATGGGTCATTCTGTATATATGTGTTGCGACTGTGGGGAAGCAAAGATATTACCCCACAGTTGCAAGAGCCGAATATGTACAGTTTGTGGAAAAAACATGCCGACGAGTGGGCTGAAAAAGTAAACAAGGAAATGTATGCAGTTCCTTACAGACATATAATATTGACGGTGTCAGATAAACTATGGTCATATTTTGAGGGGAATTCAACATTACAAAAGCTGATGCTTGATACAGCAGCAAAAGTAATGAAAGATATAGTAAAAGAGTATAACGGAAAGGATAAAAAAGCAGAACCTGGAATAATAATGGTACTTCACGCGTTCGGGAGGGATTTGAAGACAAATATGCATGTACATATGCTTATGACAGAAGGAGGACTATCTCCTAAAGGCAAATGGGTAGCAATGCCATATATAGACTACAAGATAATACGAAAGAAGTGGCAGTATTATATATTAACAGCATTAAGAAAGGCAATGCCTGGAAACAAGGAATTGGCAAAGATTATTGACTGGTGTTTCAAGGAAAGGACAAATGGTTTCAACATACAGGCAAAAAGACGAATAGAAGGGAAAACAAAGCAAGCTTAAAAATCTTATAAACATATGCAATGATTTTAATCTAATAGGCAACGAATTGATAGCTATAGATGGAACCAAGGTAAGAGCAGATGCAGCCAAGAGTAAATTGACCCATACCCCATTTTGTAGACACATAGAACATAGAGTATAATAAAACAAAAGGAAGGTGTGTCGGAGATGGGAAAAGGTTACTACTCAGGCATTCCAATTTTAAGAGTACCTGTGATAACATTTAAACATGGTCTTTGACCCCATGTCTAAAACATACTTTAAAAAACTCATTTATACACACGCAATTCATTAAACAAGTGGTATTAGTCTGATATCACTAAATGAAATAGCTGAATGGGATTCATGCTTCAGGTATAAGAGGGGCCCAAATGACTTTTAGCGAAGGCTCTCCATTTTTAAGGCTGATCTCATAATCAATGATATATTTTTTGACATGAGAAAAATAATCGTCTTTCCTTTGCAATAATGTACGAAGCAGCGATAGTGTACCTTCAATTCCCTTGCCTGTGTCTGAGCAAAAAACTCCTGCTATGGCAGGGATAGCAGCTGCTCTATCCACCTTTGGAGTCATACTTATGTTCCAGACAGCCATTGCAAAGCCAATAAGGCGATCCGCTTCTTCTATGCTTTCAGTTCCATTTAAAAGTGGGGTTGCAAAGGATAGAAGAATATCGGACATTTTTTCTTCAGAATTTTTTACAAGATTCATTGGCCCTTCAGGGAATGTCTCACTATCCTTAAGCCGTTCTTCAAGAGTTAAGGTCCTGTCACCAATTAGCTGTTGTTTTAATGGTATTTTTCTTTTAATAGGTTTACGTTTACTCATATTTTTAGCTTGCCTCAAAATAGATATTTTTAAACGTTCCATCAGGTAAAATATCGTCCATTGTCCTAATCAGGTCGCCAAATAAGGGGGTACCATTCTGGCATTCCCGTTACTGAAGCTATAGTATGGCTTCCAGTGGTCATGTACGGCTGTTCCCTTGAAATCTGGCAGAATACCGATGTCCCGTGCAGCTTTTCCCCTCGTTTATCATGGATGGCGTAATAAGTCAGCCGTTCAGTGGATGCTACATGTAACCATTGTGTCTTACCTTCGGAACGCATTCCAGTCTCATCGAAACTTGCTACATCCGCATCCGTTACCTGTTGCTTAATCTCTTCTACAGGCTCTTCCAGTATGTTGTACAGCTTGTTTGCAGTGTTTACCAGCGTTCCTTCGCCAGGCTGTCCGAAAATCATGCATTATATTAACATATATGATATAATATAACAAATAATAATTTTGAGGTTTATAAAATTATGAATTATGTAAAAGGCATTAGTAGAAAACAGGTTGAGCTAAGTAGCCTAGAAGACCATATAGATGAAGAAAGTGAAGTTAGGGCAATTGATGCATTAATTGAATCAATGGATATTAAAGATCTGGGATTTAAAGAAGGGAATAATGAGAATTCTGGAAGATCAATGTATTCACCAATGGATTTAATTAAACTGTATGTATATGGATATTTCAATGGTATAAGAAGTTCTAGAAAGCTAGAAAAACAAGCAAAAATAAATTTGGAAGTTAAATGGTTATTGAAAGGAGTACAACCAAAACATTCAGTAATATCTGATTTTCGTAAAGAACATATTGACTGTTTTGATAATCTATTTAAAAACCTTATTAATATATGTAATGATTTTAACCTAATAGGAAAAGAATTAATTGCTATAGATGGGACTAAAATAAGAGCAGATGCGGCCAAGAGTAAATATTATACTTTAAAGAAACTTAAATTCATGGAAGAGTTGACAGAGGAAAAGTTAAAGGAATATTTAAAAGCATTGGAAGAAAATGATTGTAAAGAAGCAACAAAAGAAATTAGCGATAGAATTAAAGTCCTTGAAGAAAAGAAAGAGCTCTACAATGAACTTAAAGAAGTGCTTAACGATACCTCAGGAATAAGCTTAACTGATCCTGATGCAAAAAGAATGAAAACTGGTAATACAAAAGGAACAATAATTGGCTACAATGTACAAACAGCAGTAGATGAGAAAAACAAATTAATAATAGATTATGAAGTGAGAAATGATGCAGTTGATCAAGGGTTGTTATATGATGTAGCTAAAAATGCAAAGGAGAAATTGGGAGTTGACAGTATAGAAGTATTAGCAGATAAAGCATATTTTAAAAGTGAAGATATTATAAAGTGTGAAGAAAACGGAATTGTGCCATATGTTCCAAAACAAAAAGTAGTAACACCAAATATCGATTCTGGATATATAAAAGAAAAGTTTATATATGACAAGGATAATGACATGTACATTTGCCCGGCTGGGAAAAAATTATATATGCGTTCAAAAAGTGAAGATGTAAAGATGAAAATTTATTATAATTATGAAGAGTGCCAAAATTGCCCATATCGGGATAAATGCACAACATCAAAATATGGTCGTCACATTGAACGCAACCCAAAGGAAGAGATAGTTGAAAATGCTATAGAACGATTTAATGCTAATGGTGCTAAGTACAAAAAAAGACAAATGATTGTGGAACATCCATTTGGAACACTAAAAAGAGTTATGAATTTTGAATATTTCTTACTTCGTGGCAAAAAGCTTGTTTCAGGCGAAACAGGCCTAGCTTTCTTTTGTTATAATATGAAAAGGTTAATAAACATCAAAGGAACAAAGGAAATAGTCGCTTCAATTTAAGATGATTTAGGTGAATGTAGGGTAATTTAATAAGTGTTATTTTTCAAACTTTCCAGATTCCAATCATTATTCTATATTTAAAATTGCATAATGTTGTAAAATATCTAAAAATTTAATTTTCGGACAGCCTGGACGAAGGCGGTTTACCACTGTTGCTGCTGTTTTTATTAAGCCGGGATTCTATTTCAGTTATCCCCTGATTGAGTTTTTGATTTTCTGACGTTAGGTTAGTTACTGATTCTTTAAGGGCTGCGTTCTCTATTAATAAGCTATTTACTAATGCGATGACTGCATTGATACCTTCATTATATTTTTTTATGATGAATGCTTCATCCATTAAATTCACCGCCATATTCCGTTTGATCTTAGATATTATTATAGCGGTGAATATTTCAAATCAGCATCCCTCAAAGTTTACCATTATTGTTTTGTCAATGCCTGAGCAGTAACGGGAAAAGTTTATGATCAGGCATATAAGACTGAGATATGTAAAAGAATAGTAGAAGGTGGCGAAACAGTATCCTTTATTTCCAAAGAAGTTGGTATAAGAGACACAACAATATATGGATGGGTATCAAGATACCGTGAAAACAGTGAGAAGCCATTTGTCGGTAGTGGTCATATAAAACCGGAAGATGAGGCATTTAAAAAACTACAAAGGGAAATAAAAGAGCTTAAGGAAGAAAACGAGATATTAAAAAAGGCGGCAGCTTACTTCGCCAAAAATCAAAAGTAGAAATATACAAGTTTATCAAAGCTGAATCCTCAAATTACAGGATAGCGAAGCTATGCAAAGTGCTTGAAGTTAAAAGAAGCGGTTATTATGCATGGGATAAACGTCCAGAGAGCAAGAGAAGTATTAGGGAAAGAAATCTTACAGAGCTTGTAAAGGAAGAGTTTTATGAAAACAAGCAGATTCCAGGGTCTGTAAAAATAGCAGAAAGGCTTAGCACGCCAGAGGCACCAGTAAATCGAAAAACAGTTGCAAAGATAATGAGGAATAATGGTTGGAAGTCTAAAGTAGTGAAGAAGTACAAAGCTACAACAAACTCTAACCACAATTTACCTGTGGCTGATAATGTACTTAACAGAGATTTTTTTGCCAAAAATCCTAATGAGAAATGGGTAAGTGATATAACATATATACCAACTGATGAAGGATGGCTTTATTTAGCTGGCATAGTTGATTTGTGTGGTCGTGAGGTAGTTGGATGGGCAATGGATGAACGTATGACAAAGGATCTTGTTATTAGGTGCCTAAATCAAGCTATAGGAAGAAGGTCAAACCCGAAGGGAGTACTAATACACTCAGATATGGGTACCCAGTATTGTAGCAAAGATTACCAGCAACTTTTAAAGAAGCATACTTTTATTTGTTCAATGAGTAGGAAAGGTAATTGCTGGGGCAATGCACCAATGGAAAGCTTTTGGGGAAAATTGAAGCAGGAATGGCTAAATGAACAACATTTTAAGACACGTGATGAAGCCAGGGGCTGCGATATTTTGGTACATAGAAATTTATTACCGCAGGAAAAGGTTACATGCAAGTAATGGATATATGACACCTGAGGTGTTTACAGCCGCTGCCGCAAATTTTTGAATCTCCATTACGCTACGCTCCATTCCGATTCAAAAATTTGCGTAACACAGAAAATTCAAGCATTTGTACAAAAACAAAAGATTTCTCTATGTTTTAAGTGTCTATCTACTTGGGACAGGGTCATAAATTACCGGGAAACATTATGGTAGTTGGCTGCCCTGGCTCATCTGCGGAGGAAGCTTTTTGATGCGTTGAAAATCTTGCCAAAGGACAAACAGCCTGGTTCAAATGCAGCCAAAGGAGTAGAATATTGTGACAAGCTGTTTCATCTCGAGAAGCAATTTGCTTCGTTGTCCCCAGAAAACAGGCATAAAGAGCGTGAAAGGCAGTCTAAACCTCTGATAAACGAATTTTTTAACTGGATGGAACAATTGAATGCATTACCAAATACACTACTTGGAAAAGCGGCATATTATGCAAAGAGCCAACGAAAGTATCTTGAAAGGTATCTGCTTGATGGCAGGTTGGAAATTTCAAACAACCGTGCAGAACGTAGTATAAAACCTTTTGTTATCGGGCGAAAAAATTGGCTTTTTTCCAATACACCTAACGGTGCGAAGGCAAGTGCAATTTATTATAGCCTGATCGTGACAGCAATCGAAAACGGCTTAAATCCATTTGAATATTTATCGTGGATTCTTACAAACGCCCCTAACCTTGGAAAATCGGGATATGTAACAAAAATTGAAGATTTATTGCCTGACAGCGATAAAATACCATCCAATGTGTTTGTACCAAAGCCAAAAGGAACAGCACCTGAAAAATATGCCTGGGAGGAAGACAAATGAACTACAAAAAGCACACATCATTTATGATTGATTTCATCTCTGATTTTGTAAATGGTGAAATAGACCGTTATTTTTTTGATTTGGATTATTCTGCTTATGTGATAGAGCATTTTCCTCATATGGAGCTTGAGGACGCCAGATTTGCAGACTGGTTTGCCCATACAATAGATCAGACATATGAGCGTGGAACTGATCTTGGTCTACCAGATGAAGAGTTTAGGGTTGAAATATCTAAGGCTCTGGATGAATGGCTTGGTAGGAAAAGATATTGATATTATTTAATTGAGATGCCTATATGTCTGCTTGTATTTGATGCTTACAAATAAATCCACAACAATTACTGTTTGGTTCTCATGAGTTTACTTGTGAGAAGTGTGCTGTTGGTATTATGAAGCCAGATGAAGAACCAGAGATCATTGTAAGGGGATACGGATTATATGCAGGATTTAGTGATGAGTAGAGGTTTTGGGTTTTAAGTCATGAGCGAAGCGAATTTTCTTGATAGGTTTTATCAGGTACTATATAATCAGCCTAAACCATTCTTTGTAGCAAATATGGCAAGTTGGGTTCTATTTTTAACATTGTATTTTAACAACAGGGTTGAGACTACTCCTCTTACAGTGCTTGGGCTTATGAAGAGGGCATCTGCAATTTCTTTGTTTTCCAGCCCGTTTGCAATAAGATCCAATACCTTATACTCAGTTTCGGAGAGATCAACAAATAAATTATGTGTTACATCTAGTGTTGCCATATTATCAATAAGTTTATCAAAAATGATTTTATCAAAAACTTTTTTCCCATTTACAGCGTTCTTTACAGAAAAGATTAAATCCTCCGGAGCTGAATCTTTTAAAATATAGCCGTTTATACCAATTTTGACAGCTTCAATTACTTTTGTGCTGTCAGGAATTGATGTAAGAATAAGTATTTTTATGTCTTTATCAAGGGATTTAATCATCTTCGCAGCTTCTATCCCATCACACAAAGGCATAACAAGATCCAGCAGCACAATATCCACCTGAAAATCCCTGCAAGCATTGTATGCAAGAGTTCCATTTTGGGCACATGCTACAATTTCTATTTCCGAGTCACATTCTAAAATTCGTTTAATTCCATTGAGTACTATCAGATGGTCATCTGCAATTACTACTTTATATAACTTTGAGTCCTCCATTGATATTTCCCCTTTTTGTAGTTATTGGTATATTTACAAAAATTCCAAATCCGCCTTCTGGCTCATTTATAAATCTTAGTGTTCCTCCAAGCTTGTTAACCCTATCCGTCATACTAGTTAAGCCTATTCCTTTGTTGACAGACATACAGCCTTTACCGTCATCAATGATTTTCAGTCTAAGGTCAGAATTACTGCCCTTAAGTATGACTTCTATATTTCTAGCATTTCCATGTTTTAAAGAATTGTTTATAGCTTCAAGGCATATACTATCTAATGCATTAAAGTATTTTTCATCTATTGCTGTAAGCTGTCCATCAATACTATAAACCATATTAATTCCAGATGGTAATTTTTCTTTTATGCTTTTCAATCTATACATAAGCTTATCCTTGAAATTTTCGGGCTGACCTTCTGTATTTGCAGAGTTCGGGTTAAAACCCTTGTATAATATTTCCCTAAATTCTGCATTCTTCTCTTTTGCCATTTTCAAGGCTTTTACTGTATTTTCTCTTTGTTTTATTTCTTCTTCGGATAAGTTTGAAAGCTCCTCTTGAAGATACATTATGATATGTGTCATAGCATAACCGATGACATCATGGGCCTCTGTGGATATCTCAATGCGAGTTTTTGTTGCTGCCAATTCACTCTGTACCCTAGCTAGAATTTTGTAATAAGTAATGTCATTAAAAGCCATAAGCTTTCCTACCCGCTCATTTCCATATGCTCTAATTTCCTGCAAAGAAACCTTGTATATGGTTTCTTTAGGGATGAACAGACATACTTCCAAATTAATATTTGTAAAATTATTGGTATTGCTTAATGCTTCTATTGTATCTATATACGTATAATCTCTAGCATAATTTTTTAGCTGCTGAAAGAATTGCTGTATATGACATTCTCTTTTTATATATACAAATGAAAATACTCTGGAGAACATATTATTGTAATATTGAACCCTGTTATTGTTATCCAGAACTATAAAAGGAGTACTGATGCTTTCGGCAAATTCTTTAAAAGCTACAGGAACAAGGCTTATTAGCCTATATTTTATAGCTGCAATAGCTAAAAGAATAGTTGATATAGACATAGCAGCGGGAACAGGATCAAATTCCAGTGACGGTAGCAAATCTATATTTAGTATCATTCTAATGAAGTACAGAATGCTTGGAATTAAAAGAGCCGAAAAAATCAGCATCCCTTGAATCAGCTTATAACCTCTCATCTTAACAAGTTTTTTTAAACTGATAAATACAAGTGGTATTGCTGTGAACCAAATAGTATACTCAATCGCATGACAGAAATTAGTTTTATCTCCAAATCTTATATCATTTTGTGTTACTCTAATTGGTGCTAGTATGCCGCTCCATCTATTGGTAATAGTAAGTATGGAATAAATAATAGGGAGTATGAATATCGGTGCTAATTTCTTATTTATTTTTTTTTGTGGATTAGCAAATACCCAGAAAAGGATTAGGCATGTAATCTCAGCAAAGGTAAAAGAGATGTTTTTGATACAAGCAAAATAGAATTCTTTTAAATCCAGAAACTGATTTAAATGTTTCATAACATGTGACGAAGTATGAAATATAACAGTGACCTGATAAAGTGTATAACATATTAAAAAACAATTCTTTTCCGACCTTTTCCAATATACCACCAGTAGTATTAAGGAAATCAAAACTGATAAGACTTCTATATCCAGAAGAATATTTTTCAGTAATAATGACTCAGATTTCATTATATCCGCCTCTGTATGCTAAATTAATTGTTTAAAAACTTATATTATATAACAATAGTTTACTCATTTGTGAAAAAAATTTCAATAGAAGAGCCGACAAGTTACCATTATTTTTTAGACAGATGACATTGTATAAATGAATAAATATATCTTGAAACTAAAACTTTTGGAGGGATATAATTGTACTGAAAGGGATATTAGAGAACTCCGGACATTCTCGAAAAAAATTGCATTTAAGGGAGGGATAATACGATATTACATGTATTTTAAATAATGTACGGTGTATACATTGTATAATTCTTCAGCAGTCCTTAATTAATTAACACAACGAGTTAAGTTAAAAATAACAACTAAACTAAAATTTGAAGGGACGAAAATTTGTTTGAAAAATCATAATGTTTTAAATTACTTTAAGTTTAAATATTGATTGTGCTAGTAGTTGGGAGAGAGATTATCTGTATGAGAAAATGGGATTTAGGGGAGTAAAGAATAAGTCCAGCGGTAAAATGTCAAGAGAAAAATTGGAAAATGTAAAGACTGAAAACCATTAGCGTTGCATTAAATTTATAATAAAAAGTCAATGTAAATAATTTGCTGGCATAGCCTTCACATAGAAGGAGATTCTGCCACATGCTAGAGAAAAGGGGAGTGACCACCTAAGCCTAAGCACTAAAAAATTAAAAAACTTAATACAATTAACTGACTTTATACCTGCGTAGCACAGTTTCAAATTCTTGTTTCCAATTGAACCGCTTTTGCTCAACTTTAGGTGGAGGCTTTTAGGGCTCAAGTCCTCTTGAAACTGTAAAAGGGTGTTCCAAGGACCTTTGGCAATAAGCCTTACTGTCTTTAAGAAGTTATGTTTAGTACCTACCAGGATATGCATTAGTAGCAATAAACAATAAAGCGTAAGTGCTGAGTAAACTTGGTTAAGTACAGCATTAAAGCTGGTTCCAAAGAACTTCTTGATTTTAAGGTGCTGTTTGATCCACTTGAAGAAGGTTTCTATAGTCCACCTTAAACGGTATATCTGGGCGATTTCTTCCGCAGTGAGATCAAAACGGTTTGTAATTATATAAAATAATTCACCGTTTGATGAGTCAATTACTTGGATAGCCCTGATAGGATGCTGCATTTGAGTACTTTGACCCCCAAGGATAACTTCTTTGTCAGATAAAACAGACTCACCCTTAAGAACAGCGTTCTCATTCATAACCTTCATGATGGCGTTTTTCTTAAGCCTTGATACAAAGAAGATTCCTTCCATGCAGTATCTATCAAATTCTTTGTAGTCAAGGTATGCTCGGTCAAAAAGGTATGTTATGCCTGGTTCTTTGACAAAGTTTTTCATTTTCTCTTTGTCATGAATAATACCTTCAGTCATCACAATACTTTCAGGGCACCCAAGAAGTATATCGTAGAGGGTATGGATCTTAACTGCCGCAGTTTTATCTCGATATTCTGCCCAGGGAAATAAAGATATGCAAAGACTTACAGTGGTTGAGTCGAGTGCCTTAAGCATTCCCCAACTTCCTGGTATGATTCGTATTCCGTTATGCTTCTTCAGCTTAGCAAGAGAAGCCTCAAATATCTGTTTAAAAATTACTGTGTCACGTGATCTATTTGCACGAGATATTTGTGAAGCACTGATAGTTCCTGTGTATTCCTGAAGTTTTTTGTCAGCTATTATAGCTGCTTCAATATCCCTAAGACCAGTAGTTTCAGTCAGATGAGCATACATCATCGTATTAAGTTGCCGAAGAACAGTAAACTTTTTGGTACCATATTCAGCACCTGTTTCATTAATAGCTCTTTCCAGAATGTTCTTTGGCAAAAAGCCTGTTAATGTTTCAAAAACTGTAGTACAATTAGCCGTGTTTGTTAGCTCCTTTGTTAATGTATGTGGCTGCTTGCTTGCGAACCCACTTGATATTAACAAAGGGGCTTTCATATTTTCTACAGGTAAATACTATTACTTCAACCAGAAAGTGTAGGTTGAATTTTGTTAAAAAACTTTATGCAACACTAATGACTGAAAACGTATAATTTTAGTAAAAAAGCACAAAAGAGCTACACGCTAATAAGCCTACCAAAGTTTCATGTAAAATATGGTAGGTTATGGAACGGCCAATTGGAAATTAAATTCCTTTTGGTGGTGTATAAAGCCGATTGCTATTAAGCAGAGCATAGACAATACGGACGAATTTTCTGGCAGTTAATGCAAGTGCTCTCTTGTGTGGGGTTTTTGGGGTTTGGCTGTACTTAAGTTCATAGAAGCGTTTTAACTCGTGATCGTGCAATCTTACTTTGTTAGTAGCTTCCATGATGTAATAACGTAAATACCTGTTACCGAATTTAATCAAGTTAGTATGTGCAGCTGTAAAATTGCCTGACTGATGTCTTGACCAGGCAATACCCGCAAATTAGCCAATGCAGCTTGATCCTTGAAACGATGAATATCACCAATTTCTGCTATTATTCCAGCAGAGTAAACAGGACCAATTCCTTTGATTGAGGTCAGTGTATTAGGAATAAGCTTGACCTGTTCCTCTATTGCCTTATCAAAGATTTTAAGCTGTTCCTTATAAGCTTTTATAGCTAAAAAAGATACAGCGAGAACCTGATTGACAGAGTCTGTAACTGTCTTTGGGAGACGATATGAACTTCTTGCTGCTTTTTGGAGAGCAGCTGCAACGTCTTCAGTATTCTCGAAGTGGCCTTTACCTTTTTTGTTTATGAAATCAACCAACTCTTCGATTGGCATGTAAGATATTTCATCCACAGAAAAGAATTCCTCTATGATACTGCTGGATGTAGCTCCAAACCTGTCTGAAAAAATCTTCTCTTGGGCAAGTGAAGAAAATTTCAAGAATAGGTTGTTTAGGAACCAGTTCTTTTCCCTGGCAAGGTTCTGAACTGTATGAAATCTGGCTCTTGTAAGCTTTTGAAGAGCCTTATATTTGTCATCCATGTAGACCTCCTTATTAATACGTCCAAAGCGTAGGTGTTCTGCTATTACCCATGCATCTATATCATCGGTTTTTGGAAGGTCAGGATACATTAATTTAAACTTATTGACCTGTGTAGGATTAAGTACATGGATTTTGGTATTGAACCTATTAACAGAAGCATCTTGTTTCAAGAAGTAAACAAGAGGATCACCATAGACAGAAGTAGATTCAAGACCAATAACAATGGAATCAAAATTATTCTTTTCTGCGATCCCTGTGACCCTCTAGGAAAGGGTTTTTGCATCGGGAACGGAGTTTGAAACAACAAACTTGGAAAGACTGGTTCCATCAGGATGAAGGATACGAACTTTGTTGTCTTTAAGACTAACATCAATGCCTACCAATAATTAATTTGACAATGAAATCACCTCCTTCTTGATTTGAATTTTTGAGCTATTGAACTTAACTAATGCCCATGCTACCTGATGCATCAACATCCTCGCAATTAGAATACACCTCCGAAAGCTCTATGCACGACTCCTTGAACTGCCATACAGGAGAGGGCTTTGGGAGAAAAACACCCAGCGGTATAAAGCTAACATCAGGACAGGGGAACTGACTTAAACAGAAGCAGCCACAAAAGGTCCAACAGGAGATGACAGAACCGTCCTCAATAGCTTAATAATATTGTTTCACGAGCATTAGTTAAGTTCAATAGCAAATGATTAAATTATCAATGTACAGTGTAAACCTATTGCCGCAAGGCCGCTTAATACTAAGTATTAAGCATATATCTTATGGTTGGCTTTGAGGTAGCCTTTGAAGTAGCTTTTAAGATAATTTCCAGTGAGTTTAAGTATCAGTATGTGAGGATTGTAACTGGAAATTCCTATATAAAATCCTTACAAATACTATTATACGAGGAGGAGCAAAAATGAAAAAACGAATTTTAAGTATAGTTTTGATGTTTTGCATGGCTGTAGCATTTATGCCACAAAATTTTAAGGTCAATGCAGCGAGTGATGAAACAGCGTGGTTTCCTGCACCGACTTTGAATTTGTCGCAGATTGCTTATGAAAGTGCATCGCATGATAATAAGAATGCAATTGATATCATACCGGGAGGAAACGTATTTGCACCTTTTACTGGAGAGATTGTTTATCGTGATCCACATTGGGGGTATGTAATATTACAAAGTAAAAATAAAGTACATTATGCAGATGGAAAGACTTTTGCTCACATGGCAGTTGCATTTATGCATGATTCCGATATTTCGGATCTTCCAGTGGGGAAAAAAATTGAGCAAGGAACACCTTTTTATCAAGCAGGCGGACAGGGAAAAAAATATAATGAAGTTACTAAAACATATTATTATACTCCTGATGCATATGGTGAACATGTTGATATTTCCGTATTTAGAGGCGAATTTGGTAAGGATTTTAAAGAGGATGATTTTAAAGATGATTTGGGAAACGGAAATGTTATTGCATATGATGCATTCATTGTTAATACAGACAGGACTACATCTATATGTAAAAAGGGTAAGATGAAAAATGGCAATATATTGATAAAAGGTGGAAAAAATTTCACAAATGGAAAAACTGATTGGGAACTTTTGTGGGAAGCATCAAGTAATTCAGGCACACCAACAACACCTACAGCATCAACACTTGATATTTCAAAAAATAACCCTCCACCTTCTACACTAACTTATGGAAAAACATTTTCTATCAATGGAAAAGTGTCATCAAACTATAATATTACATCATTAACAGTTAGGGTTGTAAACACAGAAGGAAAATTACTTACATCCAAGACAGTAGCTCCTAATGCAAAATCATATTCAATTGCAAATTTAGACCAATATATTACTTTTGATAAATTACCAAGAGGAAGTTACAGATATCAAGTTATAGCAAGAGATGCAAGCAGTACAAGTAAGACACTTGTCAATTCAGGCTTTAATGTAGGAAGCGGATCAGTTGCATCAACACCGACTTCAAAACCAACTTCAATAGGTACTTCAGGCACACCAACATCTGCTGTTACAAAAAAAGGAATTGATGTTAGTCATTCAAATGGTATAGTTGATTGGGCTAAAGTGAAAGCAGCAGGTATAGATTTTGCAATCATAAGATGTGGTTACGGTGATAATATATCAAGCCAAGATGATAGGCAATTTGAGAAAAATGTTAAAGGTTGTATAGACAATAAGATTCCTTATGCAATTTATTTTTATAGTTACGCAAAAAATAGCACTGGAAATGAAAGCGTAGATAGTGAAATAGCTCATGCTAAAAGACTTCTGAAGGGGAAAAATCCATTTTGTGTTTACTATGATATGGAAGAATCAAATACAACATATTTAGGCAAATCAACTCTTACAAATTATGCTGTTAAGTTTTGTAAAGCACTAAAAAGCTCAGGTTATACTGTTGGGATCTATGCAAATACGAATTGGTTTAATAATTATTTAGATTCAAGTAAATTATATAATTGTGGATACTCACTATGGGTTGCTGACTATCGTGGATATTGTGGCTATACAAATACAAGTTATGATATATGGCAATATTCATATACTAGTAGCTGTAATGGCGTAAATGGCAATGTTGATATGAACATTATGTATAATGAACCATCAAAAATGCCCGCTCCAAAACCGACTATAAAACCAACTTTAAAACCAACTTTAAAACCAACTTTAAAACCAACTTTAAAACCAACTTCAAAACCGACTTCAAAACCAACTTCAACACCAACTTTAAAACCGACTTCAACACCGACTTTAAAACCAACTTTAAAACCAACTTCAACACCGACTTTAAAACCAACTTCAACACCGACTCAAAATAATCCTGTAAAAATAAACGTAACATATCAAGCTTATGATATTACTCTTAAAAAGTGGTTGCCGAATGTAACTAACACTCAGGATTATGCAGGCATATATGGAAACTGCATTACTGGTATATACGCAAACTTATCAAGTGGAAATATAACATATAAAGTACATTATAAGGGTGGTAGTTGGTTGCCAGCAGTAACTAATAGAAGTGATTATGCAGGAATCTTAAGTAAACCTATAGATGGATTGATGATGACTACAAATACAGGTAGAACTATACATTATCAAGTTCACCTTAAAAATTCAAATAGATGGTTACCATATGTAACAGGATATAATGAAAAAGATTCAAACAACGGCTATGCAGGTGTTTTAGGTAAAGAAATTGATGCAGTTAGAATTTACATGGATTAGGTGTAAATATACTTTCAGATTTCACTATACTAAATTTGAAAATTACTTACGATAGTCTAAAAATGAATTGTGCATATTAAAGAAATGTTATCCTAACTAGAACTTTGGTAGATGCTTCATTTAAAGTGCAGTCACAAACAAGCGGATACAGCGTTTCGCCAAAGGCAACAAGTACACATAGATATACTGATAGACTGTATTCGAATGAATACCTTGTTAAAAATGACTACTTGGTTTCATAAAACCAAAGATATGTGCTGTATTACCAAGCACAGGAACCGAAAGTTTTGGGTCTATAAGAAGTAGTGTGTAAATTAATTTCATGCAAATAACTTTTATAAAAGTATCATAATAATAGTATCTCCAAAAATGGTAGGTTTATGCGTAAGCGTAAATTACATCATCACATAGTATAACAAGTACAAAGCTGATATAATCACGAATGATTAGGTTGAAAAAGTCTAAAAAGTAATGAAACTTTTTCAGAGTATAGGAATTTATAAAAATTCAGATAAGAGGTAATAAAGCAAAAATATGTAAGAGTGGAAAAATAGGTAGATAAATGGTAAACTGAATTTATGATAAATCCAGTACAAAAAACAATAGCAGCAATGATGCTAACTTTTAAAATGATATTGTGCTTGAATGATAACTGGGAGACATACTTAAAAAATGCATCTTCACAGTCAGAGAGGTTGAGAGAAGAGAAGTGGAAAAGATGCTGTCATGTATGGATCCTGAAAAGGGTCATTCTGTATATATGTGTTGCGACTGTGGGGAAGCAAAGATATTACCCCACAGTTGCAAGAGCCGAATATGTACAGTTTGTGGAAAAAAACATGCCGACGAGTGGGCTGAAAAAGTAAACAAGGAAATGTATGCAGTTCCTTACAGACATATAATATTGACGGTGTCAGATAAACTATGGTCATATTTTGAGGGGAATTCAACATTACAAAAGCTGATGCTTGATACAGCAGCAAAAGTAATGAAAGGATAAAAAAGCAGAACTTGGAATAATAATGGTACTTCACGCGTTCGGGAGGGATTTGAAGACAAATATGCATGTACAATTTATTTCATCAAAGTATCCAATTACATCTACAGGGATTTCTTCCTTTGCACCACAATTAGTACAAACATACTTGATAGTGTTTTGTGTCTGCTGTTTTCTCATATGGGGTTTCCTTCTGTTTTTCTTCTTTTTCATCCAAAACTGTTCCTTTCCCAGTTATCTTTTTCACGAACATATCTATACCGCCATATTCCCTTAACTCACCATTTTTATTCCTGTAAACCACTTTATATAAAAGCATTTCCCCATTACACTTCTTACATTTCAATGGGTCATTTCCCGTATGCTCTTTTATGTTATTTCTCCACGAAAATGGCTTTATTATATATTTTACAACTAGACCTAACTTCTAACTTCTCCATGACAATACGTACAGATTTTTTTGCATGTCTGGCATGAATACCAAAGTATCTTACCATCTTGAAGTTTTTATCTGGTATATGCTTGATTACATTGTGGGGCTGTTGCAATTACGATTTATAATCGTAGTACAACGCCCCATTTCTATAATGATAGTGAAATATTTTAACCAAAATATTATATTCTTTTTCTTTCTTTTGAAAAAAGAGTATAGCAAATAAAGCTTACTGATTTATGCTCTTTATTATAAACATTTTTATCTAAGCTGTTTTTAATGGATGTAAATATGTAGAACATCGTTCTGACTGAATTTTGTTGTGCAGTTTGTTTACATTATGAGCTAAGCCAAGAAGAATACATTCTGCCAAGATATTCTTTTTCCCTTTACACAAAAAACGTCTGAATCCCATATCTTGTTTTATTTCTCCAAAAGCACCTTCAGACTGAATACTTCGGTTCATTCTGAGCTCTTTTCCCTCATCACTAAGGATTCTGGTTATCGCTGCCTCACGTTTTTGCTGAAATAGTTTTGAAACTTCAAGATGCTTGGTTCGTTCTTCCAATGGCTTTTTGCTGTTTCCCTTAATGCATTTTGATTTAATAGGGCATTGAGTGCAATCTTCACATGTATAACAGGTTTTCTCACTTCTATAGCCAGTCTTGCTTTTGCTGAATTTAATCCCTGTGGCTACAAGCTTTTTACCGCTGCTACATATATAAAAGTCGTTTTCTTTGTCATAGCTCATATTTTCCTTCCTACTGATATCAGTTTTATATTTCCGTGTCTTACTAATTTCATAATTGGAAGGTTTGATAAAAGCAAGCTGACCGTTCTCATCGAGATAGACGTAGTTTTCCTCACTTTCATAGCCTGAGTCTGCAACTATATTTCTGTAAGTATACTTCAAACGACTCTTTATGCTGTCTAAAAATGGTATTAGCGTGGTTGTATCTGTAGGCTGTGGTCCAGCACTAATCCATACTATATATTCAGCATCTACCCCAAACTGAATGTTGTAGCCGGGTTTTAGTTGCCCATTCTTCATAGCATCTTCTTTCATCCTCATGAAGGTTGCATCAGGGTCTGTCTTTGAATAGCTATTTCTATCCCCCATGAGATGCAGATGCTTATTATATTTCTTGAGCCTTGATATGTATTCATCCAGCTGTTCAAATGTTTTTTGGAGAGGAGATTTTCTTTTTCCTATACCAGAGACAAATTGAATATCTTCATCGTTTTTTATTTTGCAAAGTTTACGTCTGAGCTTTTTCAAATGGTGCATCTTGATTTCTTCACCATATAAAATCTTAAATCCAAAATTCTCTTCTGTTTGTTTTAAAAAAGTTGGGAGCTTATCCATCAGTTTTTTCTGATTCTTAGTGACAGAACCTTTCCAGACAAAAGTATATTTATTTGATGCAGCTTCAAGCTTTGTCCCATCAATAAATAGATTTTTCATTGAAATTTCTTTGTTTTCAGCAAGCATCTGCGTAAACTGTGCCAAAAGATTTTCTGAAACAGGTGCAAAATGAATACTTCTGAATCTTGCAATTGTTGTATAATCCGGAGCAGGCGAGCCTTCAAGAAGGTACATATAATTAATGTCCCGCTTGCAGGCTCTTTCGATTTTCCTTGTAGAATAATTACTATTCATATAAGCATATAGCATGATCTTCAGCATCTGTGTTGGGGTTGCTTGTTTTTTCCTTAAACGGGAATAAGTCTTATATAATTTTGATAAATTCATCTCCTCTACAATTTGACCCAGCAACCTTACAGAATCATCATTCGGAATCATACATTCAACATTTAACGGCAATTTTAATTGATAGAAACCACCGTGCGTGGTATAATCTTTATGTGTTAAATTTTTTACTAGCATAAAAATATTTTACACCTTTTGCCGGACTTTGAATAGTCTGGCAATTGTTTTTTGCAAGTAAAAAGGGCTCCTACACTAATTTCTTAGTGCAACAGCCCCATTATAACGGTATTTGTCTTCCCTTCCCTTTCGTACACAAAGGTTACATTTTTAGTGTCATATCCTATAATTCTGCTGTCCGCTATCGCAACAACCTTTCTGCTTTTATTAATCTTTCAATGTGCTGATATATCTTGTTTATATAATTGCTGCGTAAGTTCTATTATTTTAGTCTGTTTGTCTGTCTAAATTTCTGATATCATTATACCGACAAGTTACCATTATTTTTTAGACAGATGACATTGTATAAATGAATAAATATATCTTGAAACTAAAACTTTTGGAGGGATATAATTGTACTGAAAGGGATATTAGAGAACTCCGGACATTCTCGAAAAAAATTGCATTTAAGGGAGGGATAATACTATATAAAAGACTTGCTGTAAGACGAGGAAGAAACCGTGCAACTGTAGCAGTTGGGCACTCTATTCTAACCATAGCATACTATATTTTAGGAGACAGTAAGTCTTTTTACGATTTGGGATCAGATTATTTTGAACAGAAAAAGAAACAGGATATAGCCCGAAGAGCATTGAAACGCCTTGAAGACTTAGGGTATAAGGTAACCGTTGAAAAGATGGGTGCCTAGCATATTCGTGTATCATATACAAAAAATAACAGCCTGAAACCATCTGATTCATGTATAGGGGATATTTTTTGATTTATACTGTGAAGATGGGAGTTTTCAGGATAGAATACTATATGTGGATACAGATTTACAATAGAGAAATGTGTGAAGCTGTATAAAGATTATAGCTTGGGGACTGCTGTTCAAGCTTAATTTGTCGTTGCTTTGCCGACATATTTTGTATGCAAATCAATACGAAATTCATTTTAGTTCAGTGTGTAATGAAGTATGCACAGAAGGAGAGAAAAAAATGGGGTTTAAATTAGCAAAAATAATAGGGGTAATTGTTGTTGGCATTTTGCTGGTGTGTTCCATGAGTTCTTTTGCAGAGGGGAATGTTTTTGATAGTTCTGAAGGGTTTTCCGAGATTTCCGGCAGGGAATACATAAATTATCCTTCCGGATGGGCGGGGAACGAAGCAAAGGACGGCGTATTGCAGACCAATATTTATCCTGACACTGAACCATGCCTTAGGAGGATTGGAAATACCAACGTGGCGGTATGGCTGTCTGACGACAGGAGCAGGAATGCAGTCAATAGAACTGAGCTTGTGTATTCTGTTCAGACTGAGGAAAACGGTGTGTGGACAGCTCCTAAAGCAATTGCTGATGATGGTACTGCCGATTTTTATCCTAGCATTGCATGTGATGGAGAAAAGCTTTTTGTAGTGTGGCAGAATATCAATAAGACTTTTGGAGAAAACGAAGCTAGTTTGGAGAAAATGGCACAGGCAAGTGATATAAAAGCGGCAGAATTTGATCCAGTAAAAGCGGAATTTAAGACTGCCGTGACTCTGATTGATGATAATGTTTTGGACAAGACCCCCGTAGTGTCGGTGAGCAATAAAAAAGCACAGGTTGCATGGATTAGAAATGATATGAACGACCTTTTTGGCTACACGGGAAAAAACGATGTGATATCCTGTGAATTTGACGGTTCTTCATGGAGTAAGCCGAAGGAAACAATAAAGAACATTGGGAAAATTATTACCATGTCGGCTGTAGGGTACGGAGGGAAACAATATATATCGTATTCTGTGGATACAGATGATAATTTAAGTACGTTGGACGACCGTGAAATATACTACGCATGTCCTGATGCAGAAGCGGCCGCGGTTCCCGTAAGGCTAACAAATGATAAAACAGTGGATACTCAGCCTACTATAATATCCCGCAACAATAAAGTATCTGTAATATGGTACAGGGGAAACACAATTGCGGTCATAGATGATGTATCAAAACCTGCTGCAAAAAATTTGCTGACTGGATCTACAGCCGGTTTTTATGACAATTTCAAGGTTGTATATGATGAAAAAGGCTTAAGTCTTTTGTGGGTCAAGGAAGAAGAGGGGGACATTGAAGCATACGCAGCCCTGTATGACGAGTATACCGGGGAAATGAGTAATATTGTGAAAGTAACAAAGACCGGGGGCAGGATTGTTTCACTTGACGGTGTTTACAATGCTAAGGGAGAATTGGTAGTTCTATGCAATAAGGCGGAAAAAATCAGGAAGACTTCAGAAATAGGTACATATTATGTAAATGGCTTGAGCGATTTGTTCGTAACAAAGGTATTGTGGGAAATAAACGGCAGCATTGATAAAAACTCGGTTTACTGGGATAATGATGAGTTTTCTCCGGGGAAGCCTATGACCATATCTTTTGATCTGAAAAACAAGGGTACGGTTACTATCAGGAATGTAATCATTGAAGCCTATGATGGCTCTCCCGACAAGGGAGGGAAAAAGCTGCCGGATACAAAAGTAATTAATGGCTATATAAAAGCTGGAGAAATAAAGAGAATTGATTTCAGTTTTACCCCTGAGGAGGCAAGAAGGTACGATGTGTATTTGAAGGCTGTAGTTGATTATGACAGGGATGTGGATAAATCGGATAATGTTGCTGTAGTAGACACCGGCTACTGTGATGTGAAAATTTCTTCAATGTATACAGCCGGAAGCGGGGATGTCAGGAACTTGATGTTGACAGCGGTAAATGACAGTTTTGTTACTGCTAAAAGCGTTAAGCTTATTGTTACTGAGGATTCCAATACGGGAAACATCCTTTTTGAGAGAACATATTCCAAATTGGAAAAGGGGAAACCCAAACAGGAAATTATATTGCTGGATACTTCTAAAATGACATTTTCCAATGGGATAAAAAAAATATTTGCAAGGCTTGAGACACCAAGTGAGGAATATTACCTTTCCAATAACAAAGACTATGCTTCCATTGTAAAAGCAGGTTTAGTTGTTCCTTTTAAGGTAATTATAATAGAAGCGGAAAACAAAGGAAAAGAGATCAGTGTTGAAACGGCGGTTGGAAATAATTATAATTCATCGGTAAAAGGAAGTTTATTGCTGGAATTATATGATGCGGGTACGAAAAAGCTTCTGATGAGCAAAAAACAGAAAGTAGAGGTTGCACCGCAAAAGTTTGAATATTTTACTTTAGCCTTTAAAAATGATTCGGTGTACAACGGAAAGTATTATGTTGTTGCCAAAGTGGAAAGGACAACCGACAGCGGTATACCCGACAGTATTAAAGAGATAAGCAATGTGCAGACGGCGGATGTTAAGGGAAAATCAGCAGGAGGTGAATCTTCGGGTGGAAATCAGGAGGGAACTCCAAGTGACCTGCATACGGGAGGTCAGGCAGGAGGTATTCCAGTGGATGCCTCCATACCGGTTAATGACCTTGGAAAAAGCAGCAAGGCAGGTCTTTTAAAACTTGCTTTTAACGAAGGTGAGCTGACTCCTGAATTTAATAAGGACACCACAGTCTATGAACTGGTCATTGATGAAAATCTACGGGAAATAGCCTTATCTGCCGCGGCTGAGGATGGAAAAGCATTTCTTGAGGTTCAGGGCGTTAAGCTTAAAGGAGATGCCAATGACTACATTATAAAGTTCTCTGATAAGCAGGAAAGCATAACAATCAAAGTAACTGCTGAAAACGGTACGGTGAAGACATATACCGTAAAATTGGTCAGGTCTGTTAATATAAAAGACCCGAATATTCCGGGTGCAGTAATCACATTGACAGATATAGACAGGCATTGGGCTAGGGAAAGTATCATTGCCCTTGTACAAATGGGTAAATTGAAAGGGTACACAGACAATACATTCAGGCCTGACAACAAGATAACCAGGGCTGAAGCAGCTGTCCTGCTCGTAAAGCTTTTTGAAATACAGCCTGTGGAAGGGCAGAGGCTTGCATTTAAAGATGAGAAGAGCATTCCTGAGTGGGCGTATTCATATATAAAGGCTGCTGTTAATGGAGGCATAATAAAGGGCTATGCCGACAATACCTTTAAAGCCTCTGATAACATAACAAGACAGGAATTTGCCGTAATGTTTTTGAGAGCGATGAATTATGGTGAGCTGGAGGCTAAGAATACTTCATTCAAGGACGACAGCAAAATAGCAGATTGGGCTAAAGGCTATGTTGCAAAAGCAGTTGAGCTGTCGTTAATCTCAGGATATCCCGACAATACCTTTAGAAGTCAGGGAAACATATCCCGTGCGGAGGCTTCTGCTATTTCTAAAAAATATCTTGACGGTAAAAATAATATATGAAAACCGGTGAGTATTTGCACATTTATCGTGTAAATATTGCTGTTGTTTATGTAGATTAGGGGGATGAAAAGTGAAAGTGAGAAAGATTAGGAGTATCCTGGCAATTCTTTTGATCATTGTGTTTATGGTTGGACAGTTCCCGCAGTACGCTGCGGCAGGAGGACAACCGGCACAATCTGAGCCGGTACTGGTACCGGCGCCTTCCTGCAGTCCAGATGTGATTCAGGTAGATGACAGTAAGAAGGATGAACCGCAGCAGCAACCGATAATGACGGCTCTGCCTACCATGGAAGCCGACCGGCAGATTCCGTATGTGACGGTTCCCGTGCAGGAGAGTGCAGTTACTGTCGAGCCAGTCCCTACGGTAGAACTAAAACCCGTATTGGTTCCGACGGCAAAGGACATCAGTCCAACTCAGGAAGAAATTGGTGACACTTCGGTAATTGACGAAACATATGGACAGGAAAGCACTCCTGTAATTCCGGCAAATAATTCTTTGAAACCTGTTCTGCTGGCAGCAGGTGAAAGCCACACCCTACGGGTCAATAATGATGGAACTGTACAGGCGTGGGGAAACAACGATAAAGGACAACTTGGAATTGATGGAGCCACAAAAAAGGTAGTTTCAACAAAGGTAAGTGGAATACAGTCTGTATCCGCAGTCTCGGCAGGAGGAGGTCACAGCCTTGCGCTGAAAAATGACGGAACTGTATGGACATGGGGAAGCAATGATAAAGGACAGCTTGGAGACGGTACTGCTGTGAACAGCAGCATACCGGTGCAGGCGAAGAATTTGGAAGGAATAACAGCTGTTGCAGCAGGAGGAGGCCACAGTCTTGCATTGAAAAATGACGGGACGGTATGGACATGGGGCAGTAACAGCAGTGGACAGCTCGGAGACGGTACTGTGGCGGACAGCAGCATACCGGTGCAGGTAAAGAATTTAGAAGGGATAACAGCTGTTGCAGCGGGAGGAAGCCACAGTCTTGCGTTAAAAAATGATGGGACGGTATGGGCATGGGGCAGTAACAGCAACGGGCAGCTTGGAGATGGTACCGCTGTAAAAATCAGTACACCGGTGCAGGTGAAGGATTTAAACGGAATATCCTTTATAGCAGCCGGAAAAAGTCACAGTCTTGCATTGAAAAATGACGGAACCGTATGGGCATGGGGATACAATGGGTATGGACAGCTTGGATGCGGTACATATTCCATGAATATTATGAAGCCTGTACAGGCACAGGGGCTGGCCGACATAATTGCCATAGCGTCAGGAGAAAGCCACAGCCTTGCGTTAAAAAGTGACGGAACTGTATGGACATGGGGCGAAGGTGGTACTGCCGTGGACAGCAGAGTACCGGTGCAGATAAAGGAATTAAACGGAATGACTTTTATAGCTGCAGGAGGGAGTCACAGCCTTGCATTAAAAAATGATGGAACTGTGTGGGCATGGGGCAGTAACAGCAGTGGACAGCTTGGAGACGGGACAGCTTCTGACAGAAATGCTCCGGTCATTTCAAAGGATGTATATGCACCTACAATGCCCGGTAATCTTTCGGCAATTTCTCAGGAAAACGGGATTACCCTGACATGGATGGCATCAACTGATGAGGCTGGAGTGGAAGGGTATGAAATAATCCGTGACGGTACAAAAATAGGCACTGCAGCAGGTACTTCATATATAGATAGTGATAAGCCGGATAATATATGTATATATAGGGTGAGTGCTTATGACGGTTCAGGAAACCTGTCCAAAGCGGCTGTTGTTGTATTGAATGATACTGAAGCACCTTCTGACCCGGTAAATCTGAGGGTGATTTCAGAAACAGCAGCGGTTTCATTGGAATGGGAAGCCTCTGACGATAATGTGGGTGTAGAGGGCTATGAGATATACAGGGACGGAGTCAGGATAGGGAATGTAAAGGATTTAAACTACATGGATTTTGGAATATCCTACGGCAAGACATATATATATACTGTAAGAGCATATGACAACATGCATAACCTATCGAAAGACAGTGCTCTTGTGAGTGTTACAACAAAGCATGCTGCACTGGCAGCAGGGGTAAACCACAGCCTTCGAGTCTCCAATGACGGAACTGTATGGGTATGGGGAGAGAATTGCTATGGTCAACTTGGTGACGGCACAACAACAGATAGTGCTGTGCCGATACAGGTAAAAGGGTTAAATAATGTAGTTTCAGCAGCAGCAGGAGAATATCACAGTCTTGCCTTAAAAAGTGACGGAACCATATGGGCATGGGGAGAGAATTATGACGGACAGCTTGGAAACGGCACAACTATAAGCAGCGATATACCTGTACGAGTGAAGGAATTAAACGGTATTGTAGCTGTAGCAGCAGGCGATTTTCACAGCATTGCCTTAAAAAGTGACGGTACTGTATGGGCATGGGGAGAGAATTATGACGGACAGCTTGGAAACGGCACAACCACAGAGAGCGTCGTGCCTGTGCAGATGGAGGAAGTATATGATGTTATTGGCATAGCCGCCAATAAAGATTTAACCGCTGTATTGAGAAGAGATGGGACAGTGTGGGCCTGCGGCCAGTGGAGTATACAAAAAAGCCTTAAACCAGTGCAGATAAAGGGACTTAGCGGTGTAGCCTCTATTGCGGCCGGATATGAACATATTATTGCACTGAAGAATGACGGTACGGTATGGGCGCTGGGAGATAACGGCTACGGGCAGCTCGGAAACGGTACAACTAAAGATAGTATCGTTCCTGTGCAAGTAAAGGAATTGAACGGTGTGGTCTCTATGGCGGCAGGAGACTATAGCAGTTATGCATTGAAAGATGATGGGACAGTATGGGCATGGGGCTGTAACTACAGTGGGCAATTGGGTGACGGTACAACTACAAGTAGCAATGTTCCCGTAAGGGTGAAGGGTTTGAACAATATAGCAGTAGTAACGGCAGGATATTTCCATTGTCTTGCACTGAAAACTGATGGAACTGTATGGACGTGGGGCAGTAACAGCAATGGACAACTGGGTGACGGAACCACAGAGTATAAAAGTATTCCTATAGTTTTAAAGGATATCAATATGCCTGCTGCGCCTACAGGCCTTTCAATAATAAAAAAGGAAAGCAGTCTATTTCTAACTTGGACAGCTTCAACTGATGATACAGGTGTCAAAGGGTATGAAATCTTCAGGGATGGGGTAATGATAGGAACAACTTACAGCACGGAGTATACGGATGCAGATATATTACATACAAATAAAATGTATATATATGAAGTAAAAGCTTTTGATAATGAGAAGAACATATCCGAAGCAGCAGTTGCTGTGTGGGGTGACGATGAAAAACCTTCTGCACCCTCAGAACTTAAGGTGGTGTATAAAACGGCTTCGGCGGTTTGGCTGGAATGGAAAGCTTCCAAAGATAATTTTGGTGTGGAAGGCTATGAGGTATATAGAAACGGTGTGAAGGTGGGGATGTAAGGGCTACAAGCTATGCTGATATTCCACCTTATAATACTAGCTGTATCTACACGATAAGGGCGTATGACAAGTCTCATAATTTCTCCGATGAGAGCGAACCGGCAAGTGTGACAACTGATAAGTTTAAGACTATCCTTGCTGCAGCAAGCTGGAGTTTTCGAGTTGCATGTGATGGTAGTTTATGGGCATGGGGGTATAATTATAATGGTAACCTTGGAGACGGGACAACCTCGTCAAGGATTACTTCTACAAAGATTCAGGGAATAAAGGATGTAGTTTCGGTAGTGGCCGGAGGCGTGAATAGCCTTGCCTTAAAAAGTGACGGGACGGTATGGGCATGGGGATATAATGACGATGGACAGTTGGGGAACGGGACAACCACAGACAGCACTGTTCCTGTACAAGTGATCGGGTTGAACGGTGTTGTGGCTGTAGCAGGAGGATACAGCCACAGCCTTGCCTTGAAAAGTGACGGAACAGTATGGGCCTGGGGAGATAATGGATATGGACAGCTTGGTGACAGCACATATATGGATAGATTACTTCCTGTGCAGGTGAAAGAGTTGAGCGGCATAATAGCCGTAGCCGCAGGAGGAGATCACAGTCTTGCCCTAAAAAGTGACGGAACAGTCTGGGCGTGGGGACAGAATTATAATGGACAGTTGGGGAACGGGACAACCACAAACAGCACCGTTCCTGTACAAGTAAAGGAATTGAGTGGAATATCTGTAACAGCCATAGCAGGAGGAAACAGTCGCAGTCTTGCCCTAAAAAGTGATGGAACAGTATGGGCTTGGGGAGATAATTACCATGGACAGTTGGGGAACGGGACAACCGCAGACAGCACCGTTCCTGTACAAGTAAAGGAATTAAAAAATATAGTATCTATATCCGCAGGAGGAAACGGTCACAGTCTTGCCCTAAAAAGTGACGGAACAGTATGGGCTTGGGGAGATAATAGCAGCGGACAGCTTGGTGACGGGACAACCACAGACAGTGCCGTTCCTGTACAAGTAAAGGAATTAAAAGATGTAGTATCTATATCCGCAGGATGGAGTCACAGCCTTGCGTTAAAAAGCGATGGAACCCTGTGGGCTTGGGGAGATAATGAATATGGACAACTTGGAGATGGCACGGTTGTGGACAAGAAAACGCCTGTACTTTTAAAGGAGACGGATGTTCAGAAAATACCCATACATCTTTCGGTTTCTATAAAGGAAAACTCTGTGGCACTGACATGGACGCCGGGTAATATGGCTGGCACCATTGAATATGATATATTCCGTGACGGTATAAAAATTGGAACAGTAACAGGTACTTCTTATACAGATACAAGTGTGGGTACAGGTAAGATATGTGTATATACCGTAAAAGCTTGTGATGCTGGCGGAAATGTACTTGAGACTGTAAGTGCTGTATTGAACGATACTGAAAAGCCATCTGTACCTGGAGGACTGAAAGTGGTTTCAAAAACGGCAACTACTGTTTTTCTGGAATGGGAAGCCTCTACTGATAATTTATGGGTGGAGGGATATGAGATATACAGGAATGGAATCAAGATAGGGACTTCGGACCGTACAAGCTATTCAGATATGACAGTACCTCACTGTACGGCCCATAAATATACGCTCAAGGCATATGACAGATCAGGGAACCTTTCAGAAGAGAGTTCTGCGGTCAGTGTGACAACCGATTCGCTGAAATCTGTTATTTTGGGAGGAGGATCTAATTACAGCCTTGCTGTAAAAAGTGATGGGACAGTGCAGGAATGGGGAAACAGCAGCTATAGTGTAACGGTAAACGGAATAAGCAATGTAGTCGGTGTTGCAGCAGGATACAATCATAGGCTTGCATTAAGGAATGACGGCACGGTTTGGGCATGGGGCGACAACAGTAATGGGCAGTTCGGAGATGGGACAATTGCTAGCAGTTCCGTGCCTGTACAGATAAAGGAATTAAACGGAGTAATTGCCGTAGTAGCTGCGAATGACAGCAGTGCTGTGTTAAAAAACGATGGAACGGTATGGATATGGGGAAGCCGCAATATAGGACTAAGACCGGTTCAGTTGAAGGAGCTGGACAATATAATTGCCATAGCTCCGGGAACAGCCCTTAAAAGTGACGGGACGGTATGGACTTGGGACTATAATTTAAGAATTATGCAGATTAAGCAGTTAAGCGGCATAATAGCCGTAGCTGCAGGAGAATATCACAGTCTTGCCTTGAAAAGTGACGGAACGGTCTGGGCGTGGGAGAGAATTATAATGGACAGCTTGGAGACGGGACAACTACAAAAAGCGAAATACCTGTACAAGTAAAGGAATTGAGCGATGTAACAGCCGTAGCTACAGGAAGGAATCATAGCCTTGCCTTAAAAAGTGACGGGACGGTATGGTCGTGGGGATATAATAGCAATGGACAGCTTGGAGACGGAACAACTACAAGAAGAGAAATACCTGTACAAGTGAAGGAATTAAGCGATGTAACAGCCATAGCAGCAGGAGAATATCACAGTCTTGCCTTGAAAAGTGACGGGACAATATGGGCATGGGGAAATAACTACTATGAACAGATTGGAGACGGAACTTCCATGGACAGAAACACTCCTGTGCTGTTAAAAGACGTTTATCCTCCTACAATACCGACGGGCCTTTCAGCATATATAGACGGAGATAAGTTGAAGCTTATTTGGAAAGCATCAACCGACAATGTTAGTGTTAAAGGTTATAAGATATATTGCAATGGAATCCCTGCAGGGGAGATAACAGATACTGTTTACACAGAGACGGGTATATTGCCGGATAAAATATATGTATATAAGGTAACAGCCTATGACGGTGAAAACAATGTGTCGGAGGAAGCTGTTATAGTGTTGAATGACACAGAACGGCCTTCTGTTCCTTCAGAATTGAAGGTGACTTCAAAGACCGAAACGAGTGTTTCGCTAGAATGGAAGGCTTCCGTCGATAATGTGTGGGTGGAAGGCTATGAAGTATACAGGAACGGAGTAAAGATAGGGGATACAAAGGACACAAGCTTTACTGACTTGACAGCGCCAAGCAATACAACTCATATATACACAATAAAAGCCTATGACAAATCTTTTAACCTTTCAGACGAAAGCAACAAGGTAAGTGTAAAAACCGATGCAATAAAGACGGTTTCTCTTGCAGCGGGAGCTTACCACAGTCTTGCCTTGAAAAGCGACGGAATGGTATGGCAATCCGGTCAGCTTAGAAGTTCTTGGTCCAATACAAAAAGTACTGTTTATAAGCAGTTCGAAATTAGTGAAGTAACGGCCGTAGCTGCAGGAAACGGTCATAGCCTTGCCTTAAAAAGCGATGGAACGGTCTGGGCGTGGGGATATAATGAATATGGACAGCTTGGGGATGGTACTATAGTAGATAAAGGCGCCAAGCCGGTACAGGTACTGGGACTGACTAACGTGATAAGTATAGCCGCAGGAGAATGTCATAGCTTTGCCTTGAAAAGTGACGGAACGGTCTGGGCATGGGGACATAATAGCTACGGACAGCTTGGGGATGGTACTACAGTAGGTGAAGCCAAGCCGATACAGGTACTGGGACTGACTAATGTGATAAGTATAGCTGCAGGAGAATTTGATAGTTTTGCCTTGAAAAGTGATGGAACGGTCTGGGCATGGGGATATAATGGATACGGACAGCTTGGGGATGGTACTACAGAAGATAAAACTAAGCCGGTACAGGTACTGGAACTGACTAACGTGATAAGTATAGCTGCAGGAGGATATCATGGCTTTGTCTTGAAGAGTGATGGAACGGTCTGGGCATGGGGATATAATGGATATGGACAGCTTGGGGATGGTACTACAGTAGGTAAAACTAAGCCGGTACAGGTACTGGGACTGACTAACGTGATAAGTATAGCTGCAGGAGGATATCATAGCTTTGCTTTGAAAAGTGACGGAACGGTCTGGACATGGGGATATAATTATTACGGACAGCTTGGAGATGGTACTACAGAAGAAAAAACTAGACCGGTACAGGTACTGGGACTGACTAATGTGATAAGTATAGCCGCAGGAGGATATCACAGCATTGCACAAAAAAGCGACGGAACGTTTTGGGCATGGGGACGTAATAGCTACGGACAACTGGGGGATGGTACAAATATCACAAGAATTACGCCAGTAGCTTCAGTAGACGTATGTGCTCCGGCAGCACCATTAAACCTTACGGCGAGGTCTTCCGATACAGAGGTAGTGCTTTATTGGCAGTGTTGCAGTGATGATTCGGGGATATCAAAATACGAGATATACCGTGATGGTGAGAAAATAGCCGAAGATGATAAGACCTATTATAGGGATCGCAGTATCGAAACAGGAAAGGCATATGTGTATACGGTCAAAGCTGTTGATGGGGCAGGCAATATATCGGGAGCAAGTAACGAGGTAATCAACGATACACAGGCTCCGTTTGCGCCGCCGGATTTGGCGGTGGCTTCCAGAACCGCAGCAAGTATTACACTTGTCTGGACAGCTTCTGCCGATAATATTGCCGTAAAGGGCTATAATGTTTATAGGGACGGAGTATGCATCGGAACATCCTATAGCACAAGCTACACCGATACAGTGCTGAAGCCGGATACGTCATATACATATTCAATAGAGGCATTTGATGCAGGAGGTAATTATTCGCTGACTTCTCCGGAATTGACCATATCTACCTGCAAGGATACCACTGTTCCGACAATACCGGGGAATCTGTCTATAAGCCAAGGGGACGACACCCATTATACCTTGGCATGGATAAAGTCGGTCGACGATGTAAAAGTGGCTGGTTATGAAATATACCGTGATGGGGTTAAAATTGGTACGAAGATTGCCGGATCCTCCTCAGATTATGTATACTACGATGATACAGGGATTAAGGTTGGACACACTTATGTTTATACTGTAAGGGCGTATGATGATGCCGGGAATATATCAATGGAAAGTGAAGGAGTTACTATAACAGATGATTACGGAAATACTCGTAATACAGCAGTTGCTGTCCAACTAGGTAATGAAATTGCCGGCAATATAGACTATGCAAGTGACACCGACTTTCTGGTATTTACCGCACCTATTGATGGTGTATATACCATTACACTAAGTTCATTAAATTCCAAAAGAATTTGCCTGTATGATGGGAATCCAAGAGAACAGACCGGGCAGAATATAAAAATAGAAAGCAAACTATCTGCAAGCAAATCGTATTATATATTGATTGATGGATATATAGGAGGTACATATAAATATTCAGGTGAATATTCGGTAAAGGTGACATTGCCTTCAGATACTGAAAAGCCTGCCGCTCCTTCCGGTCTGACAGTACTTTCAAAATCTGAGGCTGTTGTTAAGCTAGAATGGTCTGGGGCACAGGATAATATAGGCATAGCAGGATATGAGATCTGCCGGGATGGGGTCAGTATAGGGAATACTGGCGGAGTAAGTGACAAAACAAACTATACTGATGCTCATCTTGTTCCTGGGAAAGCATACCGTTATACCGTGAGGGCCTATGATATGGCAGGCAACACTTCTGAAGACAGCAATGAGATATCGGTGACCACTGACAGTGACACAGAAGCTCCGGTTGCTTCCCAAAACCTGAGAGTGACGAAAAAGCTTCCTACATCTGTTTCATTAAGCTGGGATGCAAGTTCCGATAATGCATGGGTGTCAGGATATATCATTTACAGGGATGGAGTAAAGATCGGAACCACTGAATCAACGGCTTATACGCACAATTTTACGGTTACAGCGACGAGCTGCAGCTATTCTGTAAAGGCATATGACATATCGGGAAATATTTCAGAGGAAAGCAATGCAGTAATTTGTGACAATACGGCTCCCGATATCGTTGAAGATGTGCAGTTGGTTTTGAAATCTGATTTGTCGGTTACATTGGATTGGGCAGAACCCTTTGATAATGTCGGGACTATCTCATATGAGATTTACAGGGATGGGGTAAAAGTGGGAACTTCTGCTGATGCGGAATACACCGATACCTTATTGCAGCCTGAAACTGACTATACTTATACGGTAAAAGCCATTGATGCCGCCGGTAACATTTCAAAGCCGAGCAAAGAATTAAAAGTAAAAACAGAGCCCGACACCCAACCGCCGTCCGTTCCGCTTAACCTAAATTGTTTGCCTGGTGCTTCGAACAGCGTTACATTGGCATGGACAGCCTCTACGGATAATATAAGGGTTACAGGTTACCAGATATACCGGGACGGAAGCAAGGTCGGCAGCACAGTTAACACAGCCTATACAGATGAGGGCATTGATAAAAGCAAGAACTATGTATACACGGTAAGAGCATTTGATTCTTCGGGAAATGTGTCAGATAACAGTAAACCTGCCGTACTTGATGGTATTGCACCTTCTGTACCTCTGAATCTTAAGGTGGCATCAAGAGGGTCAAACGTAATAAGCATTGCTTGGAGTGCTTCGACAGACAATGTTGCAGTGGCAGGCTATGAGATATACCGAAACGGTATTAAGGCAGGTACTGTTAAGGATACATTTTATACAGATACCGGGCTTGAATTGGATAAAAAATACCGTTATACCGTAAAGGCCTATGACAAAGCAAACAATGTTTCGGGCTTAAGCGACGGCATTGATGCGGAAACAATACTTGACAATGAATTGCCGTCTGCACCTTCGGATTTGAAAATACACAGAAGGACCGGCTCTACTGTTACCTTAAACTGGACGGCTTCCACAGACGATACAGGAGTGGCAGGATACAAAATTTACAGAAATGAAAAAGAAGTTGGTGCATCATTGGTGACATCCTATACAGATACAAAATTGGCAGTGGATACTGTATATACTTATTCAATTAAAGCTTTTGATGCATCAGGAAACTTGTCTAAGGCAAGCGATACCATTGGTGCAATGCCTTTAAAACCTGAAATTGTAAAGGTAAGCCCTTCTAATTTGGAGGTTATAGGAGGTGCGGCAAAATCTGAACTAAGAGTTTATTTTTCAGTAAGCAACGAACGGGAGGGAGTACGGGCAAAATTTGAGTATTCCACTGATGGCTCAGAATGGAAAACAATCCTTGGAACGATAACCGGACCTGTAGCACAAGATCCATCTACAAAGTATTTTTCTTGCCAGTGGGATTTATACCCCATTAAGACAGGAGAATATCGTGTGCGATATACGGTATATGATGAGGCAGAAGCAGAGAGTCATCTGGAAGTTGTTTATGAGGTAGACAGGGAGGCTCCGTCAACCCCTTCAAACCTCAAGATTGACTCCGTATACGGTGAAGCACAGATGTCATGGGAATGTGCTCCCGAGGCTAATGTTACCGGCTATAGAGTTTACAGGGGAGAAAGCATATCAGGGAGATTCCTGCCCATTAAAGCAGTTGAGGGACGTATGACAGGCTGTTTTACAGATACATCCGTAAAAGAGGGGAATACATACTATTATAAGATCACGGCAGTAGACAAATTCGGTCAGGAGAGTCGCTCGTCCAATATCGTATCTGCTGTGATAGTAGGAGGCGATATTGAAAAACCTTCTGTAATTTCTATAAAACCTGCGAACAAAGAAAGATTTCGTCAGGAAATGATGATAACTGTTGAAGCTATGGACAATGTTATGGTTATGAGCATAAAACTGCAGTACTCTCTTGACAAGGGGCAGACATGGGCTGATATTGACTCGGTGTTTACTAAAGGAAAAATATAGCAGAGTTTAAATGGACTCCTGAAATTAATGGGGAGGTATATGTAAGGGCTATTGCTGTTGACAGAGCGGGAAATGAGAGTGACGGGACGCTCCAACGCCAATATATAATAGATCGTCAAGGCCCGGGGAAAATTGTGGGACTCAGCAAGGCAGAATATGCGAACAGTATAGTCCTGTCATGGGATGATGTAGAAGATGAAGATTTTTCATACTTTGAAGTAGAACAAAAAGATTCTCCGGATGGAAGTTTTAGAAGTGCTGGAAGGGTCAACGACAAGCTTGGTATGCAGATTACAGGTCTTAGCTGTAATTCGACTTACTGGTTCAGGGTAGTTGCATATGATGTTCTCGGCAACAGAGGAACATACTCAGATGAAATAGAAGTAACTACTACAAAGGATGTATATGCACCTGTAATAATGCATATAGGTCCGGCACCAGGATATTACAGTGACAGGATAAGGCTTCAGGCCAATGCGAGGGACAATGAAGGGGTAAAAACATTTACTTTCCAGATTTCTTACGACATGAAGATGTGGAAGGATGTTGCAGTTTTAGAACAGGAGGGTTCACCATTATATGCTTCAGTGAATTATGATATGGATATCTCCGGAATGAAAGAAGGAAACTTTTACATACGCAGCATAGCTTCCGATGAGTCAGGGAACTCAACTGGCGGTTCATCTTTTGTAGAGTACAGGATTGACCATACTCCTCCGGGACAGCCGGAAGGCTTCAAAGCAACTTTTGATTATTCACACATTACCCTTATATGGGATAAAGGCAAGGAAGATGACCTGAATTTTTACAGGGTATACCGGAGTACAGCTGAGACAGGACCGTATACGCTCCTCAAAGATAATGTATTGGCATTGGGTTATATCGACAGTGGAGCAACTGAAAATACTACTTATTACTATAAGGTAACAGCTGTTGACTGTGCAGATAATGAAAGCCTTGCTGCAGGTCCGATGAAAGGTGCTTTGCTGGAATCAGGAACGGACGCTGAAAAGCCCGAAATTATTACAATATCTCCTCCTACCGGCTCAATGCTTCCCGCAAACCCAACAATAGGTATACTTGTCGAGGATAACTATAAGGTAGCTTCGGTTACGGCAGAGTACAGGGTGCAAGCAGACCAGGCTGCTGAATGGAAGCTTATCGGGACAGCAGATGTGGATAAATACAGGGATATAGTCGAATTCAAGTGGAATACATCGGGAATGTCCGACGGGAATTATACTGTGATAGTAACAGCAAAAGATACGGCTGGAAATGTGAGTGACGCAAAGGAAGTAAACTATCGGCTTAATGTGGAGCCTCCGGCAGCACCTGTTCTTACTGCTTCGGCCGGGGACTTTAAGGCGGTGCTTTCATGGACATGTGGGGAAGAGAGCGACCTCGCAGGATTCCTTATATATCGAAGCATGGTACAGAACAGCTTTAATGACTACGAGTGTATAAATAGTACAAAATACCGTTCATACACAGATGACAGTGTTGAACCAGAGAAAACATACTATTATATGGTTAAAGCCGTAGATATAAGGGGCAATTCAAGCTGGAGCAATAAGGCGCAAGTTATTCCTACCGGTAAGGACACTGTTTTGCCTGTAGCTGTTGCGGGAGAAGAGCAAACAGCCATAGTGGGAACGGAGGTCGAACTTGACGGTAGAGGGTCTTATGATAATGACCGGATAGCGAGCTACGAATGGGATTTTGGTGACGGAAATACGGCAAAAACAGCAAGAGCCGTACATATTTACACAAAAGAGGGTGAATACAATGCAACTCTTACTGTCTATGATCCTGCTGGGAACAAGGCCAGCAGCGTGACAAAAGTAAATGTAGTTGCATATGACAAGGCGTGCGGTGTTGAAATAAAGATTGTGGATGAGTCAGACGGAGCTTGCATACCGAATGCAAAAGTATTGGTACAGTCTGATGACGGCACTGTAAAAGAATTTGCTTCAAACAGCCGGGGAATTGTGAAATTGTCAAGTAAGGAAGGTATGCTGAAAATTTTTGCCTATAAGAACGATTATAGTTCTGTGGAAGGAGAGGCCATACTTGAAAAGGGAAAGAGTGTGAAAACAACTCTTTGCTTAAAGAAATCGTCAATTATGGTTGGTGAACTGAAAGTAAAAAGGATGACTCTGGATGAGATAGTGAATGCGGGTATAGACGTTAATGATCCTCAGAATCAATGGGTATACGAATGCGAGATACATTTGGGATTCACTCCTGTAACATTCACAGTCAACGGAAGTGGCGGAATACTTGGCGGATATGGCGGCGGATATGGTTGGAACGGATATGGTTGGAACGGATATTGTTTCAGTTATGGAGAGTATTACATTTACCCCAATGCGGTATCTTGTCCGCAGCATCCTGAGGTAGCCCCTACCATTTACTATCTGGTTATTCCTGCAAAGGTAAGTTGGGTAAAAGAATTCTTTGAGGTGACCTTGATAATGCAAAATACCTCAGAAGCAGGCTCACCGTTTGTTGTAACAAATTCCTCTGCCGAGCTGAAAGCTCCTGATGGGCTGACATTTATACCATCAGATTTTTCAAGTAATACTGTGGTGGAAATGGGGAATATAGCCCCTGAAGAGGTGAAAGAGGCAAAGTGGGTTTTAAGAGGGGACAAGAAAGGCAGCTACAACATTAGGGCTGAATTTAACGGTATTTTGCAGCCTTTCGGAGAGAACATCAATGCTGTTTACACAACAAAAGATCCTGTTAAGGTATGGGGTGAAGATGCTGTTGTTATGCATGTCAAAGCGGAGGATTATACTTTTGAAGGGGAGCCGTACCTTGTAATGGTGAATCTTGAAAATGTATCCGATGCAGAGCTTTACAATGTAAGTCTGGACATAAAACAAGGTGAAAATTATACCATAGCACCTGAATGCCAGACTCCAGCAGTCTTTGAAAAAATAAAGCCTAGAGAGGTGAAAGAGGTTGAGCTATGGCTGATTCCTTCTTTTACAGGGAAGCTTGATCTGAGTAAATCATTTATTGTGAAAACCGACGGAAATGCCACCATAAAAACAACATTAGGGTCTATTTCTGCTTCGAAGGCACTTCTTCAGGTGCAAACCGATTCTAATTTTGTTGAAGCAGACCAGGATAATTATTATACCTATGACATTATTGCCGATATTAAAGATTGGCGTGATACTGCAGAAAATGTCACGGCAGAAATTGAACTGTCTGACTTTGAAGGAATACAGAATATACAGTTTATTGGCTCTGATCGGCTAAAAGTACAATTGGGCACACTTGAGCCGGGTATGACGAAGACAGCCGTATGGAGGATCAAATTTAAAGCTGTTTCAGCAACATCTTCACTGGATTATATAATCAAAGTGAGTGGAGATAATGCAAGAAGCAAAAAAATAAGCGGTTTTATCAATGCAGGGAATGCTAAATTCAAGCTTGCTCTTGATTCAGAGGAAAAAGGAGTATCGGATGACGGATATTGTACTTATACAATAAAGGCAAGTATATCAAACAGTGGAGGAATAGCGAAAAATGCAAAGGCATCAATAAAGATACTCTCAGAAAGTGAGGTGCAGTATACGCAGCTTGTTTCGGATACTGTACAGTATATTGGTATTGTCAGCAAAAAGGTTACAGCATCATGGGATATAAAATTCAAACCTAAATCAAATTCCTCGAAAATAGAGTATCAAGTAATAGTAAGTGCCGACAATGCCCAGAATGTAACCCAAAATGGTGTGTTAACCATGGAAGGCGGATTGATTATATATGTTATGGACAAAAATGGGCTTTCAGCTATAAACAACGCAGATGTTACCATTACAAACGAAAAGGGCAAAAAAATGTCCCAAAAAACTGGAAAAGAACAATCTGGAGTAGCGATGTTTTTTGTCAAGAAGGATATGTACAATTTAAACGTAAGAAAAGAAGGATATTACGACTATACTTTGAATATTGAGTATGTCGGAGATCAATTATTCACCGTTGTGCTGGACAATGAGGAAAGTAGCGTGAACCCATACATTCAGGCTGCTTATTATGAAGATTCATTTAATGATGGAAAATGTGATTTGTCTATACAGGACAAAATTATTGAACTTGGTAACTCTCAGCAAGTAAGGATTGAAGCTTCAGTCAACTGGCGCGGATGTCAGCCGGGCGAAATACGCCTTTATAACGGAAGTGAATATACGTCTTTTAGCGGAGAAGTATTTTCAGGAACATTTGATGGGATTTTTTCTACTGAAGGTAATGACACTTATTTGTTGGCAATTTCTGGAGACGGAAAGAAATCGCAGATGTTCCATATAAACCTTTTCTTCAAGAGACGCTCTTACAGCAAGGAGGGCGGAATGAAGATTATCCCAGCGGCACCAGAACTGGAAATGCCTTTTAAAGCACAATCATTCCCAGATATGGAGTTTAAGTTTGAGCTTGGTCCAGTAAGCTACGTGTCAATGATAGAGGATAACAAGACGAAGGTCGTTTTGGGAGTAGATGTGAGTAAATTAAAGGAAAAGGGGTTGATAAGTTCTATAGCAGATGATATAGGCGAATGGGCAGATAGTATGGAAAGATTTAACAAGGCCAAGGGTCTTATGGATACCTTAAAAGCTGAGTCTTGTTATTATGATGTAAGCGATCAGAAGGGGACCCCTAGCTTTAAAATAATGGGCTATTACGAGACTGATCTTAATACGGGTGAGACCAATGGTGGAATGATAGGTAGTTTCTCAGGAACATGGGATATGACAAGGCAATTTATAATAGGTTATGTTCCTGTATATATATCTCTTGGGCTGGAAGTCGGGGTTGACCTAAAAGTTGATATTAAGGGGAATGCTGGTTCAGTAAAACCTTTGATAGAGGTTAGTCCGGCTATAAAACCTTCTGCCGAGGCAGGGGTTGGTATAGCAAATGTACTTAGCGTTGGAGTAAATTTGGAGTGCTCAATAGGTGCGACATTTAAATATGACGATAAAATATCAGCAGAGGGAGAAGTCGGTGAAAGTTTCTCTATTGTTGCCAAAGCTCTTGCATTTGAATACTCGTGGACATTCCAGGAGGCTAAGCAGCCGTTTTGTCAGAAGAAAATTGAATAGGGCAGGAAACTATATCAAATTTCCAATAAATTGATTATCATTAAAGGGGGCGGTCTCAAAATGAAACTTGAGACGGGCCCCTTAAAGCAAATGATAGTTATGTAGAGATTCTTGAGTATGCCCTTGTAAAATTGGTAAGGGGACATTAAAGGCATGTTATCAGACTGTGAAAAGTGTGTAAATAAGAATACGGAAGCTTGGCGTACCTGTTCTGAAACTTCTGGAGGGAAACCTTCAATGTATAAAGAAATTGTGGATGAAAAATGTGATTGCCTTAATAAAATATTGTAGGTGATATATATGTTAAAATTGTATGAGAAAGTATGTGGATTGGATGTACACAAAGCAAGTATAACCGCATGTATTATAACGCCAGAAGGAAAAGAAATAAAGACATATGGAACTATGACAGCGGATATTATTGAAATGATTGAAGAAATAAAAAACAAAGGATGCACCCATGTAGCGATGGAGAGCACAGGAGTTTATTGGAAGCCAATATACAATTTGTTGGAAGCAGAAGATATTGAGACTTTGGTTGTTAACGCTGCACATATTAAGGCTGTTCCAGGGAGAAAAACTGATGTAAAAGATTCGGAATGGATAGCAGAATTGTTGCAACATGGATTATTAAAAGGAAGCTATATTCCAAAGAGAGATCAACGGGAACTGCGAGAATTGGTAAGGTATAGAAGGAGTTTGGTTCAAGAAAGATCAAGAGAAGTAAATAGATTACAGAAAGTTCTTGAAGGAGCAAATATCAAGTTGTCAAATGTAGTTTCAAATGTTCTTGGAGTTTCAGGAAGAAAAATGGTTGAGGAATTGATTAAAGAAAAAGATGAAAAAGATTTAGAGGTAATTGCTCAACTAGCAAGAGGAAGAATGCAGGAAAAAATTCCACAAATAATTAAGGCATTGAATGGAACTATAGGAAAACATCAAAAAATGATAATTGCAGCCCAGCTTGAACATGTTGATTTTCTTACTAAAAAAATTGAGGATATAGACAAAGAAGTGGAGGAAAGGATGATCCCTTTTAAAGAAAGCCTGACACTACTGGATGGAATTCCTGGTGTTGGGCTAAGAGTAGCACAAGAGATTGTAGCAGAAATAGGGACAGATATGGAAAGGTTTGCTGATTCATCAAAATTATCTTCATGGGCAGGTATATCTCCTGGGAATAATGAAAGTGCTGGGAAAAGAAAGACTGGAAAAACAACCAAGGGAAACAAACATTTAAAAAGTGCACTTACAGAGGCAGCAAGAGCCGCCGCTAAAATCAAGAATACATATCTTTCAGCACAGTATAAAAGAATTGCAGCAAGAAGAGGTAAAAACCGGGCAGCAATAGCAGTCGGTCATAGTATTTTAGTTATTGTATATCATATTTTAAAATATAATAAGCCCTTTAAAGAACTTGGTGACGAGTATTTCATCAAGCAAAGAGAAAAAGTGGTTATGAAAAGTGCGGTTAAAAGATTGGAGTTACTCGGATTTAAGGTGTCTCTGGAACCCAAAGCATCTTAAAACCAAACTAAAAACAAAAGCTTAAAGGCGTAAAAACATACGCTTTGGTTACTTGTGTGCCAAATTTGCCGTATGTTTCAGAATAGAATAGAATAGAAGTTATTAAATAGCCAGTTGGATACAAATTGGGAACAAATGCTTTCAGGGTTTGCCAATGAGGTTTTTCTTGGAATGACAGAAATACTTGGTGACAACATGAAATACTACTGGACATTATGGCAGAGTGAGATGGCTAAAGATTACATATTCGACGATACTCGGTCATTAGCTCCTTTGATGGAAAACCTTCTTCGCCATTCAATAATTACAGGCACATATGACAGAGTATTAAAATATATGGGACATCCTGTAAGGAAAGATGGTCAACCACATCCGCTTGCAAATCCAGAGCTAATGCCAAAGGTCAGTACTTGGCATGACGGTACAAGGATCAAAAATTTCAGCAGAAAGGAATAAAAGTTTTGCAGAACAGCTTGCAACTGTTTCTGATAAAACACCTGTTGCCAAACTGTTTGAAGATATTACAGTTTCAATTACCCGTAATGGGAAAAAGTTTAGAGGCTTAGATGTAACCGGAAAGGACAAGGAAATTTTAAGGGCAATATCAGATCCTATTTTCAATGCAGGTTCTATAACGAATAAAACATTGCAAGGAAAATTAGTTGGCACAGAATGGGCAAATGGAATGACTGATAAAAAACTTTCTTCGAAAATCAGTCGCCAGATTTCATTACTTCGCTCCCATGGTATTATTAGGAAGCTACCCAAGCAGCATAAGTATGCCTTAACTGACAAAGGCCGAAAAATATCCTCTGCTTTAAATGCTATATTATCCGCATCAACAGAGGACTTGGCAAATTTAGTTGCCTAAATTCTTGTTTTTTATTAGTGTTTTAAAGACATAAGGTACTAAAACATTGGTAGGCATTACAATCGTTTTTTCATAGACAACATCATGTGATGGATAATAATGTCAACAGATTTGCCGATTAATATTCCCAATTTATATTATAAAAAAATATAGTTTTATGAAGAATAATGTGGTATTATATCAAAAAAGATAAAAACTACAGATGTATGGTTCTTTAAAATATAAATTTGTTAGTAGTTTGGTAGGAGGTATTTTTATGGATAATGCAAGAAGTATAGGAGTTCTGACAAGCGGGGGAGATGCACCAGGAATGAATGCGGCTATAAGAGCTGTTGTAAGATCGGGTATCCATTGGGGCTTTAAGGTAATGGGAATTCGCAAAGGTTATAATGGTCTTATTAATGGGGATATATTTGAAATGTCATTAAGAAGCGTATCGGATATTGTCCACCGTGGAGGTACGGTACTGCAGACAGCACGTTGTCTTCCATTTAAGACTGAAGAGGGGATACAGCAAGGTGCCGCTATGGCTAGAGTTTTTGGACTTGATTCTCTTGTTGTAATTGGGGGAGATGGATCGTTTCGCGGAGCTAAAGATTTGAGTGCCCATGGAATAAAGGTTGTGGGTATTCCCGGTACAATTGACAATGATATAGGGTGCTCCGAATATACAATTGGTTATGATACAGCTTTAAATACCGTTCAGGATGCACTGGACAAAATACGTGATACGGCATATTCTCATGAACGCTGTAGTGTTTTGGAGGTTATGGGACGTAAAGCGGGGTATATAGCTTTAAATGTGGGTATTGCCTGCGGTGCTGAAGTGGTTTTACTACCGGAAAAGAAATTTGAGTTTGACAAAGACATAATAAAGCCCATAATCGAAGGCCGCAATCGCGGTAAAAAGCACTATATTGTTATAGTGGCAGAAGGTGTTGGCGGGGCTATAGAGGTTGCAACGGAGATAGAAAAGATAACTGGAATTGAATCAAGAGCGACTATACTTGGACATATACAAAGGGGCGGAAGTCCTACTGTGCGTGACAGGGTTACTGCAGGCATGATGGGAGTCAGGGCTGTTGAATTGTTGAAGGATGGTATAGGCAACCGTGTAATTGCATTAAGGGAAGGCAAGGTTGTTGATATAGAGATTAATGAGGCATTGGAAATGAAGAAGGATATTGACGATAATCTTATAGAGCTCAGTAAGATTTTATCACTATAGGTAGTGATTATAGGATACCCGGTACTGATTGTGCGAATAATTAGTACTGGGTATTTTTGTTGAAAAATAAGGGAGGAAGGGAAAAATAAAATGTCATTAAAATATGAATCGATTGTTCCCTGGGGTAGATCATTTGATGAATACGTAGAAATGTTTAAGTTAACGGAGTCAGAGCTGGAAAAAGAAATATTGGGCTGTGGAGATGGTCCTGCAAGTTTTAATAGTACTATGAAAAAGAAAGGCAGAACGGTAGTTTCCATTGATCCGATATATCAACTCAGCAAGGAAGAAATCGAAAAACGTATTGATGAAACATATAAGGAAGTAATGGATCGAACAAGTAAAAATATGGATAAATTTATTTGGACTAATATTAAGGATGTGGAGCACTTAGGTGAAATCAGAATGGCTGCCATGAAAGAATTCCTGCAGGATTATGATGTTGGCAAAATAGAAAATAGGTATGCATTTGCCCAGCTGCCCATTCTGCCGTTTAAAGATAACCAATTTGATATAGCTCTTTCATCTCACTTTTTGTTTTTATACTCTGATAATTTGTCTTTTGAGTTTCATAAAAAGGCTATTAATGAGATGCTGCGTGTTTCAAAAGAAGTGAGGATTTTTCCGCTCCTTGATATAAATGGGGCAAGGTCGGCATATGTATACGATATTATGAAGCTATATTCGGATTATGGCTATTATGTGCAGGAAGTATATGTTGATTATGAGTTTCAGAAAGGCGGCAATAGCATGTTGAAAATAGGTAAATCCCGTTGACTTGTAAGTAAAATAGTAGTAATATGTTTATGTGCATATGCACATAATGAAAGGGTGGTTAGATGCCAAGGCCAAAGAAATGCAGGATGGTGGGTTTTGTACCTGATAATCCATGCTTTCATCCACAGTTGCACAATAAAGATGAAGTAGTTTTAAGTATTGAGGAAGTTGAATCCATTAGGCTTTCTGATTATCTTGGATTGGAGCAGGACAGTGCTGCAGAGAGTATGAATGTATCTAGAGGAACTTTCCAGCGAATAATCAATTCTGCCAGAAAAAAGACTGCAGATGCACTTGTCCATGGAAAGACAATTAGAATTGATGGCGGAAATTATGAAATGTCATCTACTAAGCCTTGCTGCAGGAGGCATAATGGCAGATGCAGCCGTACAGAGTGTGATAAATGTCATGAAAACAAATAATGCTTTAGAGGTGAAGAAAAATGAATGAAAGTAGTTGTGGTAGTGCAGGCTGTGGAAGTTCCTGCTCTGGGAATTCAAATGCCTGTCATGATTTTATTGAGAAGACTCACGAGTTAAACACAATAAAAAGAGTTATCGGTGTTGTTAGTGGTAAAGGTGGTGTAGGAAAGTCACTTATAACATCAACACTAGCAATAACAATGCGTAGGAAAGGATATAAGGTTGGAATTTTAGATGCTGATATTACCGGACCTTCCATACCTAAAATGTTCGGAATTACAAAAAAGGCTGAAGGATGCGAGTTTGGCATCTATCCCCAAAAAACACATAATGATATCAGTGTTATGTCTATAAATCTTTTGCTTGAGAAAGACGATTCTCCAGTTATATGGCGTGGACCTGTAATTGCAGGGACGGTAAAACAGTTCTGGACAGATGTCATATGGGGTGACATTGATTACTTATTCCTGGATATGCCTCCCGGTACTGGGGATGTTCCGCTGACTGTATTTCAATCAATACCTCTAGATGGTATAGTAATTGTCACTTCACCGCAGGACTTAGTTTCATTGATTGTGAAGAAGGCTTATAATATGGCTAAAGCAATGAATATTCCAATTTTGGGCATCGTGGAAAATATGAGCTATTTAAGGTGTCCAGACTGCAGCAAGGAAATAAAGCTTTTTGGTGAAAGTAAAATTAATTCTGCCGCAGGAGAATTAGGTATAAAGGTTCTTGGAAAAATGCCAATTGATCCGGAAATTGCACAATTATGTGATAAAGGTGAAATAGAAAAGACTGATAATGAGTATTTGGCAGATGCAGCTTTGCATATTGAAAAAATACTGGCTATTAATGGAGAGGAGAAATCTGTTATGAAAATTGCAGTTGCTACAGAAGGAAGTAATGTATCAGGACATTTTGGAAAATGCGAGAACTTTACAATTGCCGAAATTGAAAATTCTGAAGTTAAAAATAAAGTTGTTGTAAACACACAGGGTAATCAACATGGATTATTGCCTGCTTTCCTTGCATCACATAATGTGAGTGTTGTTATAGCAGGAGGAATGGGTGAAGGTGCAAAACAAAACCTTGTTTCTAAGGGCATTGAAATAATAACTGGAGCAAGCGGAAATATTGATGAAGTTATCAATTCATTTTTAAATGGGAGATTGAAATCCTCTAATACAGGATGTGCAGGTCATGGCCATTCCCATGGACATGGCAATGGTGATAGCGGGTGTAATTGCGGACATCACTAATAAAGTGGAAGGTATTAGCAAGAAATGAGCATGGATCAGGTGGGGATGGTTTCTGAAAACTATCCCGTCTGGTTAAAGCAGGAGGGTTTAAATGTCTATAAATAAAGCAAGAAATCATTATCTTGGTAAAGAAGGATATGAACGAATGAATTGTGCACAATCAGTGATTAGTGCCTTTAAAGATAAATTTAATTTAAGTGCAGAAACTGTTGAGTTATTTAAGGCTTGTGGCGGAGGAAGAGCACCGGAAGGATTATGTGGTGCATTTTATGCTGCAAAGTATATTATGGGAAAGAATAATGCTGAAAAAATAAGTGCTGACCTGGAAAATTATTTTTTAGATCAAGCAGGAAGCGTTAAATGCCATGAAATTAGAAGGTGTCGGAAGATGTCCTGTGTTGATTGTGTTGAAAAAAGCTGTGAATATCTGGAAAAAATCGGCTAGGCGAAAGAATTATGGATACTATTTATAATAATCTTTTGATAAATTTGTTCAAATCACAAAGCTCTGTATCTGATGCTGTTCTAAAGCTATCTATTCCGTTCTATCCAAATGAATATTGTAAGTGATATAGTTGGTAACATCTACATATTGCGAAAAGGTTTACCCGAGTAGATAATAATTGGTTAAATAAAGGAGGCTAGCTGCTTATGCAATATCAACAATACTATTGTATATATGGTAACGATAAACTATTAAACAACAATTCAATAGATAAGGAATTGAGAGATATATTAGCAGAGCCGGTAATGCTTGTTAATCCCCAGGGCGGGATGACAGACTGGAAACATGAGGATTATGAGATTTCTGTAAAAATAATGTTTTTAATGTTTTTGAATACTGAATATGATGACAGCTTTATAAAAGATTCACCAATAAGTATTGAGTTTTTTGACCAATGGTGGAAGCTGAAAGTATGCAGTGATCAAATATACAGAGATGAAATTTTTGAAAAAGCTGATAATATAATAATTAATAAAATACAATTAACTGGTAAGGAATTACCTGATTCATTTATAAATGACTTGAAATTACGTATAAAGAATAAGGAATGATTGGTTTAGAAAATGTATCTATATATCATAGTTATTTTTAATTTTTGTATGAAGAGCTTTAGTACATGATGTCATGAGTTTGACAATATATTCTATAGGATTTATAATACAAATGGTAAAAAATATTTTGGAAAAGGGAGATTCCATATGAGTGATTACATCAATGCGGGAACTTTTTTCCTTGCAACATCAGCAGTTGTGTTAATTGCTACATTCATTTTTAACTTGATTACAAGTTACAAGATCTGGGATGAAATTCAAAAGGGAAATATGGCAGTAGCCATGGCAACCGGCGGCATAGTTGCAGGTGTTGCAAACATTATGCATTTTGCCATATCATCAAATGACTCGATTGTTAAAACAGCTATATGGGGTGGTATTGGAACTGCAGCACTTCTTATTGTGTATTTTGCATTTGAGCTTTTAACACCAAAGCTTAACGTGAGTGAAGAAATTGGTAAAGGAAACCGTGCTGTAGGGTTTATTTCGATGATTTTTTCCATTTCCTTCAGCTTTATTATTGGTGCCAGTATTTTTTAAAAGGAGATAATTTATGTTTAAAGAAATCAATATTTATATAACATTCGATTCCTGGATGAAAGAAGAACCGGATGCCGTAATTAAGGGTGCAATAAAGTTTAAAGGCGAAAGCCATCTGGAAATTCAAGATGAAAACGGCTACACACAGATAATAAATCTCAATAAGTTATATGCTGTTGTTTATTGAGTTTGGTAGAATAATATGGAATTGAGTAATATGGATTTAAATAATATGGACAAAAGGCTTAGGGATTATAACCCCTACGAGATTTATAAAAAATGGTATGGAGTTCAGGGGTATTTTAGCTGTTTTTTCAGATCAACTCCATTTGTATCCCTTAAACACTATCCTGATTTTACAATTGAAAATTACCGGAATGATATTTCAAAGATAGACAATCAAATAGTACGGTTAATTAAAAACTATGATCTGGAAAAATCACTTATACTTGTTGAGACTACAATGGAAAGATCTATTGAGGCAGCTTATGGGCTTTATAACCAATGTGACTTAAAGCCTGTTTTTACATTTAATCATATTTATCATGCCCATGGGATAATTGGTACAAAAATGGATATAAGTCTTTTGATGGAGTTAGGAGCAAAGATTACTGGAGGAGATACAAAAGGTTGGGCTTTCTTCATTGACAGCAGAAGATATGGAGAAGAGAGACCAGAGGTGCTAAGAAAGCTTTTTAACAACCAGTATGAGCTTACCTATGATGATTTGCCGCCTGCAGAAATGTTAAAAGACCTTAAATATGAACGCATTATATATTTTTATACAGACGATATAAAGGAAGACGTGGATTATTACATAAATTATATTAATGAAAATGGATTGGAAGTAATTAAATACAAGTTACAGGGGGAAGTATGAAAGAGGAAGATAAGGAAAAAGTACGATTTCTTTCTAAAAATAACAAAGCTGCAGCCCTCACTCTTGCAGTTTTCTTAGCTGTAAGTACTTCGCTTACAGGGTGTGGCTGTCACAATACTGAAGAAGAGGATGAAGAGGATGAGTTTTATTACTCAGGCGGCGGAATATACCATTCAGGAGGATATTATTTCTCATCCGGTGGCACATATAGTCAAGGAACCTGGGGCAAAAAAAGCACTGTTTCAAAATCCGGGTATTCTTCGAGCAAAGGCGGAAGCATAGGTAGTTGAATGAATGGAAGGGTATTAGTAAATGAGCAGGCAAACACGCTTTAATCAAAGAAAACATACCGAGAATATATTGTTTGATTATTATATGGTCAGTTCAAGCAGGGAGGACCTTATTCACTCAAAATTCCCTGTTTACCTGGAAAAGAGCGTTTATGAGGACATGGTTTATTCGGCAGAGGTGCTGGATAAGCTGGTACGGAGAATAATTGAAAGAACTGTAGACCATAAGGATGATATGTTTTTCCATTATGGAGAGTTTCCTTTGCACCAACTGGTTAAAAGCCTCAAGCTGCCGTTACCGCCGTTTTTTTGGGCAAGGTTTGATGCCTTTATAAGGGAAGATGGAGGAATATTCTTTAGTGAGTTTAACTATGACAAGCCCTGTGCACAGAGGGAAATCATAATAGCAGGGGAATGCAGCCTTGAAGAAAATCCTAATTTACATTTTATTGAGGATTTTCAAAAGGCATTTAAAAATTTGTGGGACCAATTCGGTAACGGAGCTAAAAATCCTAATGTAGCTATCCTTGTGGATCCGGGGCATTATGAAGAGGCACACCTTGGTTTTTTATACAGGGATTTATTAAAGCCTTTGGGATTTGAAACAATAATTGCAGGCGGAAAGAACCTGGAAGTGGAAGGGGATTGCCTCTACTCATTCGGCAATAAGATTGACATTATTTTAAGACAGTTTCCTACTGAGCACCTTTATGAGTGTAATGACGCTGAACGGATTTTAGACTTATATCAAAAGGGAAAAATACTTTTGCTGAACGATCCGAGGGTTGTGTTTGGCCAGACCAAAAGCCTGTTTGCATATCTTTGGGAAATGGTTGAAAGAAGGGATCCATTTTTAAGTGATGAAGAAGTTAGTGTTATTGTAAGGACAATACCTAAATCAACATTATATGATCCTTCTCATATGGATGAGGTAATAAAAAACAAGAATGACTATGTGATAAAAGCAGCCTATGGCAGGTACAGCCATGAAGTATATATCGGCTGTATGCATAATGATAATGAATGGCTAGAGACAATAAAAACTGTCAATAGTTCTACCAGACTTCATATATTACAGGAATTTTGCCCTGTTCAAAAGCAGAATACCATGTATTATAACGGCAGGTTTTATGATGAGACACAGGCAATGGGCAATTACGGAATATATCTTACAAACGGCAGTTTTTCAGGTGTTTGTGTAAGATGGAGCCGGGATTATCTGTCACTTGATGAAACGGTATGGAGTAGTCCCGTTGGAATTGGGGTTTCGCCGTTTTCCATAGTGAAACTTCCATCAGAAGGAAGAAAAGACATTTGGAACAACATTAATGAGAAAACAGCCTTTGAATATGGGTATACCGGGGGATATACGGGAGCTTGCGAGTCTTTTTCATTAGATGCACTGGTTATAAGGCAGCAGTATTTTAATGAATTGGAAGAAGCATCAGAAGGAATATGGGCTGTCATTGAAAAAACAATTCAACTTGTAAGGGAGAACCATAGCATATTCTGTCCCGTTTTAGGTATAGAAGACAGTTTGCAGGATTTGATTACCCAAAACGTTACAGATCATACGGCTTTTATTGCACGTTTGGATTGGGGAATGGACCCAATGGGTAATTGGCATATGCTTGAAATTAATTCAGAAACACCTGCAGGCTTAATGGAGAGCATAGCATTAAATAATGTAATAAAAAATGAGCTTAAAATAGAGTTAAGGGACCCGAATAGGAAACTTATTAAACTCATACGTGAAGTATTTGAGAGCATTGTCAGCGACTACAGCAGATTTAGACCTGTAAGAAACATAGGTTTTGTTACAGATTCGTTTAGTGAGGATTGGTATAATACAAGACTTTTAAGTGAACTATTAGCAGATACACCATACAACATTATTATAGGTGAGATATCGGGTCTTAGTGCAAGGGATAAAAGGCTTTATCTATATGATGAACCCCTTGACGCTATATACAGGTACTATCCTCTTGACTGGCTGGCTAATGATCCTTATTTTGACGGTGTCACTCTCGCATTAATGGAGAATACACCAAGCATTAACTCTCCGGTTTCTTTTATTTGTCAAAGCAAGGCTTTTTTAGCACTGGTATGGGAGCTTAATGAACAGGGATTTTATGAAGAGAGAGATAGTAAATTAATTGAAAAGTACATACCTAAGACTGCATTGACAGCAAAGAAAATGAAAGGCATAGAAAATTATATTATTAAACCCTTTTTTGGAAGAGAGGGGCAGGATATTACATTTAGCTTTTCAATGGAAAATGGCAAAACCGTAAATTCTATTTTCCAGGAATGGGTTGATCTAAAGACAGTACAACTAAATCTTCATACAACTGTCTATTCGGCACAAAATTCTGTTTGTCCTGTTATTGGGACTTACATGTTAAGTGGAAAATTCGGAGGAATATATACAAGGGGCGGAAGTCGAGTAACTGACCATAATGCTGTATATATACCTACATATATAGATTAATGGAAGAAAGTAAAAGCAAAAATGAAAATTAAACGGGGTGGCCGGGATTGAGTAATAATAATTATAAAACAAGGCCTGCATATGATGCCAGGAAAAAAAAGAAAAACATACCTAAAAAACTGATTTTTGTGTTATTGATCATTGTTATAGCAGTAATAGCTATTAGTAATGCTACAGCTACAAAGAAATATTATTTAAAGGATATCAAGGTTGCTAGTGCCAGCATTAGGACCAAAGCTATAGAAGACGGCAAGTATTACATACAAATATCTTCACGGCCGGATTTAAATATAGCCGATGATGATCTATGGATTGAGGTAACTTCAGCTTATTATTACAAGCACAATAATCTTGACCAGGTGGGGGTATTATTTGGAAATTATGATATTTACAAAGAAAAACTCATTGGAAGCAAGATGGCTTTGGAAAAAAGTGTTTGGACTTTTGATGAGATATATGATTCGCTAGAGGATGGGAAAAGCAAAAACCCTTACCGCAAATACAATGCTCCTGCATCAATTGAGAAAAAGAAGGCATTTGAAAGCGGAAATTATTATTTTAAGTTGAAGAATGAAGAAAGAATTTTTACACTAAAGGTCAGTAAGAGTGTTTATGAAAAATATAAAGAAAAGCAGGAGATAGAATGTAAATTTGAGGGATATGGTGATTTTGTAAAGCTGATATCTTTGGCGGAATAATATAGATACCAAACTGAAAAATTGAAAAGTCATATTACAGTCCGGCATCTATGATAAAAGTGATAAATCTATTAAATTTAATAATACTTATAATATAATAGGGCTTTATAGCCCTACATTATTATTCTCCTCATTATTAACGACATCAACGAAAAGATCTCTTAATTGATCCTCAGCCGAACAGCTTTGCTGATAGAACCAAAATTTTACCTTTTCCTCTATTTCGCTATCGGAGCCTTCTGCCTTATGAGGATAAACTGCTACAATCTTTTTAGTTTCCTTATCTCGTAGACCTACTTTTTCCGCATTGTTAAATTTGCTCATGGAAAATCTCCTTATTGCATGGGATTTTGTTTATTATTTATATATTGGATTAATTGCTGTTATTTTATACTGCCTTTGCTTTCCTTCAAATTACCTGGTGACATATTTGAAGAAGTTTTCAATATTACACTGTCTTTATCAAATGAATACATATGCTCAATTACATGAATATCTTGCAATTCCCTGGACACTATTACAAAAGTTTTTTCATCAGACCAATAACCTTTTAATGCAGTTTTGTTATTTGTCGGCAGCGGGCCGAAATTTCCCATATCCACTACTCTCATAACATCATCAAGGCTCACAGGAACTTTATGCTCATAATCATTATCATAAATCGTCAAAGTGCATTCCTTGTCTTTAAAGTCAAATTTAAATGAGCTTTTATCCTCCATAACAAATACTTTTCTCGATATTTGTGATGCAGTTACAGGCATTTCAGGTATTGGTTTGGATTTAGGCTCAGTGCTTATTTCCTTTAACAACTTTGTAAGATGATCTTTTTTTGATGGATCAGAGTTTAATTTTGACTGGGATTTTATACTGGGAATTATAAAACTTTCTACGAGGGTCTCGGGAAGGTAGAAATCATAACCGGAAAGCCCGCTTGTAAAAGCAACTATCATTTCATGCTCAGGTATTACAAATATATATTGTCCCCCATAGCCTCTTGCCGAATACCCTCCGAAGCTGTTTTGCCACCACTGGTATCCGTAACCGTGACGGCCAGCTAATCCTGATGAGGTATCCATCAGCTTTTTAGTAGCTGTTTCAACCCATTTTTGGGGTACTATCTGTTTTCCGTTCCATTTTCCTTCTTTTAAATACAGGTACCCGAATCTCGCCATATCGGAAGGTGTCATGTAAATCCCAGCACCCCCAATATTAATACCCTTTTTATCCGACTCCCAATATATATCCTTAATCCCTATGGGATCAAATAATTTTTCTTTTGAATAATCAAATGTGCTTTTACCTAAAGAATTATGTAAAATTCCTGATAATAGGTGGGATGCCCCTGTGTTGTAGTAAAATTCTGTTCCAGGATTATTTTTCATTGGTCTGTTTAAAATAAATCCAATTTGATCATCACTATCCCACATTTGCTTACATGAATCTGTTGGGGACCCGTAATCTCCTTCCTCAACCCAATCAAGCCCTGCTGTCATAGTGAGAAGGTGCTTGATTTCAAGTGATTTCTTTCTTTCATCCAAATTTTTTATATCGTAACCATTAAAATAGCTTAAAACCTTTTCATCTATTCCTTTTAGTTTTCCATCATCGATGGATATGCCTATAAGAGAAGACATTATGCTCTTGGTACATGAATTAATTACATGCTTATGATCATTTTTATATGGGTAAAAGTTTGCTTCTGTAACAAGGTATCCATTTCGTATTATAAGTAAACTGTGTATATCTTTTTGCTGTTCACGGATGAAATCTATCATTTTATATAACATTTCTGAATCCATTCCCTGATCTTCAGGTGAAGACGTTCTCCAAGCACTATCAGGCCAGTAATCCTGTGACTGGTTTTGGGAAATGGTCTCTTTTTTACTGTTGTTGCATCCTGTAAATACAAAAGCCAATAATAAAACATTTATAACAAATACCATTTTTATTGAGCGATAATTTTTCACAATATGATTCTCCTTATAGAAAAATGTAGTATATTGACCACTTTAATATATAAAAAATACATACATTTGGCAATATCTATTTAGCTGTGGGAGTTATGAATTTTATATATATTGTTTAAATATCGAAATTTATGTCAAAAATTTAATGGTATAAAAGTTTGAAAGAAGGTGCAGAAATGTTTGGATTCTTAAAATCCTTAAAAAAACTAATTACATATGAACCAAAGAAAAGCAAAACTTTTGAGCTTTTAGAAGGAAGCAATGAAGGAGTTGAAAGTGATACAAATCCCCCAACTCCAAACATTAAGAGTGACAATAACAATCAAAGCTATAAAGAGAAAAATACAAAAAGACTTCCATTATGTGTAGATGAGTGGAATAAACAGAAAAACGCGGAACATGTTGCTGCAGAGAATCCCAAGGATGGTAAAGTTTCAACTGATCTAAATACCAATATAGAAGCTGTAAAAATGGAGTTTTGCATTCCCTATAATACTGGCATTATAACCAGACAGTTTAAGATTGCAAGAAAAGTAAATTCATTTATCGCTTATATTGATGGTATGGTTGATAAGGTTTTAATAAGCGAATTTGTTATACAGAAGCTTATGGAAGAACAAAATTTCAATTGCTATTTTGAGGCAGGAAGCTCTACAAGCATTACCGACTTTATATCCGATAATGTTGTTGCTGCTCATGATGTTAGTAAATTAAATGATCTAAATTCTATATATTTTCAGATATTAAGCGGTAATACAGCCTTATTTATTGATGGGGAAGATACATGCCTTGTAATAAGCTCTCGAGGTTATGAAAAACGTGCTGTAGAAAAGCCTGTAACTGAAAATGTTATAATGGGCTCTCAGGAAGGATTCACTGAAAACCTAAGTACAAATATAACACTAATAAGAAAAATAATAAAAAATAAAAGCTTGATATGTGAAAAGTTAAAGATTGGAAAGGTTAACCAGTCACATATTTGTATAATGTATATAAATGGTATAGTAAACCAGGAAATTGTTAAAGAAGTTAAAAAAAGAGTAAGCAGCATAGATACTGATTTTGTGCTTGGTGATGGTATGGTTGGACAATTTATAGAAGAAAACCCTTTTATGATCTTTCCTCAGGCACTAACAACTGAAAGACCCGACAGAGTGGCATCCTTTCTCGCAGAAGGTAAAGTAGCAATTATCTCTGAAGGGACGCCCTTTGCAGAAATTGTACCAAATACTTTTTTCCAGCTTCTTCACACATCTGAAGATGCAATGCTAAGATGGCAATATGGCACATTCCTGCGTATTATTCGTGTTTTAGGCATGTTGATTGCGATGTTTCTTCCAGCAATTTATGTTGCACTTACACTCTTCCACCAGGAGATGATACCTACTGAGCTTCTGGCTGATATTGCAAGCTCAAAGGAAGCGGTTCCTTTTCCGACAATAGTGGAAATAATATTGCTTGAAGTATCCTTTGAACTTATCCGAGAAGGTGGAATACGTATTCCTGGAATTATTGGCCAGACTCTAGGTATTATAGGTGCATTGATACTTGGACAGGCAGCAGTAGCAGCTGGCCTTGTAAGTCCTATACTGATTATTATTGTTGCAGTAACCGGATTGGGCAGTTTTGCAATACCAAATTATTCATTGGGACTGGCAGTTAGAATGCTACGTTTCTTTTTCATATTCTTAGCCGGTATTCTCGGTTTCTACGGTATTTCACTGGGATTATTTTTAGTTGCTTGTATTTCAAGCAATATGAAATCATTTGGAGTACCTTTCTTTTCACCTGTAGCTCCAAAATTAAAATCATCTCCCGATCTTATTATAAGACAGCCTGTATGGCGACAGAAATCGCGGCCGGATTATGTTAACTCACCCAACAGGAAGCGGCAGAGTGACAGGGTTAGAGATTGGAAGAAAAGAAACAAGGGGGACAATAATTCATGATAAGAGAGGGTAAGATTGGCTTGCAGGAGTCAGTTTCATTAATAGCCATTACAATTGGTGTAAAGGTATATTTTACCAGTCCTGCATATATTGCAAGGCTTTTAGGAACCTCATCCTGGTATGCTACAATTATATCTGCTGCTGTTACTTTAGTTGGTTTTACTATTTTGTGTATGCTTCTTAAGCGTTATCCTGGAGAAGATCTGATTGGGGCATTTGAAAAATCACTTGGCAGGGTAATTGGTTTTGTTTTTTCAATTGTAATTGCTATTTTTTTATTTATAATGACAGCCTTAATTCTCAGGGAATTTGCTGAAGTTTTAAAAGTTTATTCACTTCCTCTGACACCGCCGAGTTTTGTCATCGGAATGCTTCTTGCGGCAGCAAGTATTGTGTGCTTTTTAGGATTGGAAAGTATTGCAAGAGCTGCTAGGTTGTTTGCAATTTTTCTTTTGGCAGGATTTTTAGTTGTTATTGTAATGGCTTGGAACAATTATGATATAAAAAACCTTTTTCCAATGATGGGTAATGGTTTGGATAAAACAATTATAAATGGAATAATGAGAAGCTCATTTTATGGGGAAGTTATTGTCTTAGGTATAATAGCCAGCTCTTTACAAGGCTTATCACAGCTTAAAAAATCCGGTTATATTTCAATAATCATATCAGGATTGATTGCGAGCCTGTCACTATTAGCAAGCATGATGGCATTTAGCTATGCAACATCTCAGGAAATTACATCACGTATGTATGAGTTGGCCAGAATAATACAAATAGGGGGCTTCTTTCAAAGGCTTGATCCATTTTTTCTGTTTACCTGGTGCATAGGAACTATGGTGAGTATAAGCTTTCTTTTATATTGCACCATTAGTACTTATTGCAAATCTTTTCGAATTCAGGATATGAGGCCTGTAATAATCCCTTCAGCCGTTATATTGTTTTCCATAAGCATGATGCCGGATGATTTTATAGAGGTTATCGGATATGTAAATATTTTAAGACAGCATAGTTGGACTATATTTTTCGGGTTACCCTTAATAACACTTATTATATCCATTATTAGAAAAAAGAAAGGAGTACAAAAAAATGCCTAAGAACCTTTTATTTGCGGTAGTTTGCATTATTGTATTTTCTTCGTTGACAGGGTGTTATGACGCTAAAGAGATTACAGAGTGGGGATATGTTTACAGCATTGGAATGGAAAAAGGCATAACAGATAAGCTCAGAGTAACCGTTCAAGTACCAAGTATGAAAGGCGGTGATAATGGGGGCGGCACTGCTAAGTCACATGGTGAAATAGAAAATATTGTTATTGACTGTCCATCATTTTATTCAGGAGTAAATATGATAAATTCATTTTTGTCAAGACAGTTAAATTATATGCATACCAAGTATATGGTTTTTTCCGAAGAACTGGCTAGAGAAGGTATAGATACTTATATAAATGGCTTTATAAGATCTAGGCAAATAAGAAGACAGATAAGTGTTATTGTTTCAAAGGGATCAGCAAGCAAGTTCTTGGAAAAAAATATCCTGACAGTAAGTTCTTCGCTGTCAAAGAAACAACAAAACTTATTGACTAGGCAAGAGGATACAGGCTTTTTTAGTGGTGCTACCTATGGGGATATGCTTAATGATGTTAAGACATATTACGGACAGCCTATTGCTATTCTTGCAGCGGTAAATGATGATAACAGATTTAAAGAGGGTGAAGGAAAGGGACAAACAACCTTTAAATCAAGTGGTGATTATTATGCCGGAGAGCTTATGAGAAAAGGGGCAAGTAATGTTGAGTTCTTCGGCACAGCTGTATTTGACGGAGGTAGGATGGTGGGTGAACTAAATGGGGATGAAACCCGTGCACTTTTAATGGTAAGGGATGAATTTAATAGGGGATATTTTGCTGTAAAAGATCCCAAAAAGCAGGATACTACTGTTACTCTTGATGTCAGGAGACAAAAAAAACCGCAAATAAGTGTTGGTTTTAAAGAAAATAATCCTACGGTAAATTTAAAAATATTTTTAGAAGGTGATATAGTTGCCATTCAAAGTACGGTTGATTACGAAAATGAAGAGCTTAAGCCAATATTGGAAACAGAGTTCAAAAATCACATAAAAGAACATTTGGATAAGACTATTAAAAAATGTCAGAATCTAAATTCGGATGTATTTAAATTCGGCTCTTATGCAGCTATGCATTTTCTTACAATTTCAGAATGGGAGGAATATAATTGGCTCAAACGTTTTAAAAATGTAAAAATCAATACAGAGATTGAATTTAGAATAAGGCGAACCGGAACCATGCTAAAGAGCTCGGAAATAATCTCATCCGAGGGGCAGAAGGGGGAATAAGTCATGCGATATATTTTTATAATTCTAACATTAATTCCTGCTGCATATCTTTTAAGCTTCGCAAAATTTACATGGAAGAACAATAAAACTTCAAGTATAGGTTCGGTCATAATGGCGTTGATGTCCATCATTCTCCCTATTGTCACTACACTTTTCAGATAAGACAAATTTGTTTTATAGTTTGGAACAAAAGCATTGAGAGATTCGTCAATAAAAAGTATAATAACCATATATATACTTTAAAAGGAGGCGAATGTTGTGGAACTAAAGCCTGTGAAGAGCTATAGAAAGCCTTGGTATCCTGAAAAATATATTATACTGGAGGATCCTGAGCTTTTAAAGAATATACCAAATAGGTGGAAAAAGAATACATATGTCTGCATAGCAGCCTCAACACTTCTGGCAATTTGTCTTTCGGGTTGTGAAAACCCGGAACAACGCAAATTAGTTGTTGATTCCATATATTCTGCATCATTGGAGTCAACCCTAACTACAGAAAATGTAGCTGTGAATAGTTCCATGTCTTCAAACACGCCAATAAATACGCCAATAAATACGCCAATAAATACTGTGCTAGATAATAAGTCTAATATACCGTTACATACACTGTCTATTACAAAATCAAATACCCCTGGGAAAATTCCGACGAGTACTCCCAAGGAAAAGGCTAAGGAAAAGGCTAAGGAAAATATTAAGGAAAAGACTAAGGAAAAGACTAAGGTTAAGTCGGTTAGAAGCCTTATACCTCCCGTTTTTGAACATGGGGACGGTATTGGAGTTTTTGGAGGTTTTTCTATGGGAGATACTGAGTTTTTAACAGAGGAAGAAGCTTTTATGGTGATAAGTGATGAAGCAAAGAAATACGGTATTAAATTTATACAGGATGACCTTGTTATTAAGGATATGGAAATACCAAGCACCAAATTAAATCCTACTGGCAACAATAGTAAAAAGTCTGATTCAGTAAAAGGTAATCTATCGGTCGATGGATATGATAAACTTAAGAAAATAGGATTCGAATTTGTATCGGAGGATGATTATGTTAGTTGGAAATCCAAGGACAAGATAAGAGGTACAGCTATATCATACAATACTCATAATGCTGCAATGGTATTGAGGGAAGGACTTGAAAAAAAGAAGGCGGATGCTGCAATAGGAGTGTTTTATGATCCGATAAAATCATACTCACAAAGTAACGAAACGGGAAAAGATTCAGCTGATGAGCTAAGGGAACAGGTTAAAGATTTTATTAGTTGGCTCAAGGCTCAGAGTATTATATAAATTAAAAGTATTATGTATTAAAAAGGAGGCGGATGCTGTGGAATTAATGCCTGTAAAGAAGTACCAAAAACCTAAGTACCCTGAAAAATATATTATACTGGAGAATCCAGAACTTTTAAAGAATATACCAAATAGGTGGAAAAAGAACGCTTATGTCTGTATTGCTGCCTCAACACTTCTGGCAATTAGTTTTTCAGGCTGTGAAAAGATGCAAAACGATAATGATAAGACAAGTTCGATTGTTGACTCGATTTACTCTGAGGCACCATTAAACATTAAATTAGATAAAGAAGATGGACTCATACCTCCTGTTTTCAAGCATGGGGACGGTATGGGCAGCTTTGGCTGCTCATCTGTAGTGCCGCCGGTCTTTTTATCTGAGGAAGAGGCGTTTAAGGTGGTAAGTGATGAAGCGGATAAATATGGCATAAAGTTTACAAAGAATGATCTAGTTATAAAAGATATGGAAGTACCAAGTACTTTTTGTTACTTGGATTTTAATGGTGAGAACAAAAAGAAGGTTAATTCGGTAAATGGAGATATGACTTTTGACGGATATGATAAGGGCAAGAAAATAGGTTTTGAATTTATATCTAAGGAAGATTATGTAGGGTGGAAAGTTGAGCAGGGCTATAGAAGCTCGGTGGAGGAGTATCTTGCATATGAAGCTGCCGAGGTACTAAGAGAGGGATTGGTAAAAAAGAAGGCTGATGCTGCAATAGGAGTATTTTATGATCCGATGGAGCCTAGTCCAGAAAAGTTCAAAGATAATAAAATTTATGATTTCACAGAGGAAGAGTTGAGAAAAGAAGCCACTGACAAGCTAAGAGGTCAGGTTAGGGATTTTTTAAGCTGGCTAAAAGCTCAGGGGATTATATAAATATTAATCACCTTTAATTAAAAGTGTTATTAATCATGCATTTGGAGGGAGAGGCATAGATGCATTTTACATTTCACCTAACCAATGATTGCAACATGGCATGCAAGTATTGCTATGTTAATGGCGATGCAATAAGTACAATGAGTTTGGAAACAGCTCGCAGAGCGGTAGATTTGGCTGCCGAAATTGGAGGAGAGTCCTTGGGAATAGTTTTTTTCGGGGGAGAACCACTTCTAAAAAAAGAGCTTATTTATGAGATTATAGATTATTGCAAATGGAAGGAAAAGGGGCAGAACTATGGATTTCACTACAAGATTACAACCAATGGTCTTTTGCTTGATGAGGAATTTATAAAATACTCATTAAAAGAGAATTTATTTATTGCCTTAAGTTTTGATGGAGTTCAAAAGGCGCATGATAAAATGAGAGTTGATAAGGCAGGAAAGGGAACCTATGACAGGCTTGTGGATAAACTTCCCATGCTTATAGATGCCAGACCCTATGCTCCGGTTATGATGGTTGTAAGCCCCGATACGGTGAAGTTCTATTGCGAATCGGTCATTTTTCTTTATGAAAAAGGTTTTAAGTATATCATATGCTCATTAGACTATTCTGGGGCATGGACCGATGATCACATGGAAATTTTAAAAAGAGAATATAAAAAACTTTCAAAGTTTTACTATGAAAGGACCATTAGTGAAGAAAAATTTTATTTGAGTCCCTTTGAGGTTAAAATTAGTTCCCATATTAATTGTGACAGTTACAGTAGTGAAAGGTGTGAGCTGGGTAAAAAACAGGTTTCTGCAGCACCTGATGGAAGGCTTTACCCATGTGTACAGTTTGTGGGAAATTCCTTTTACAGCATTGGAAATGTCTTGACAGGTATTGACGAAAATAAGAGGCAGGAACTTTTCTATAGAAATGAAGAGGAAAAAGAAAGCTGCAAAGATTGTGCAGTAAGAAAAAGGTGTAACCATCATTGCGGCTGTCTCAATCTACAAACAACGGGAAATATTGATATGGTTTCACCTGTTTTATGTGCACATGAAAGGATTGTAATGCCTATTGCCGACAGGTTGGCTGAGACATTATACAAAAAAAGGAACGGAATGTTCATACAAAAGCACTATAACGATGTATTCCCACTCATATCTATGATTGAAGACAAAACTTAATCGACGTTTTTTCATATTTTTCTTTATTTTTCTTTTGTATTATTATAAAATGTTTATATTAAGGCATGAATGAAAAATTACTTCAGCTTTTGAGCGGGTGTTGACGAGTTAAGTCAACACATGAGCGAAATTTATAGCGGAAGTTATTTTAATCATGACTAAAAGTGTTATATATATTAAACACTTTTAATAATCTTATATAATTAAATCAATTTCCTAGTATAAATCCATAAGGTTGGTTAGTACGGTAGGTATTGAAATTTAGAACAGTGAGGATGGTAGAAAATGGATCTTGGGACATGGGGGTCTCTCCTATTGACCCTATTGCCGATTGCGGTAATTTTGGGTATGCTTATTATCTGGAAAAAACCAGCAGATGTAAGCGGTATTGTAGGTTGGTTGGTAATTTCAGTAATTGCAGTTTTCTTTTTTAAGACTTCACTAGAAGTCATTGGTCGTTCGACCATAGCGGGTTTTGTTAAATCCTTTCCGGTATCTCTTATAGTAGCAACTTCTCTTCTTCAAATGGCATTCATGGAAAAGACAGGTGCATTAAAAAGGGTTATAATCTTCATCAAAACCATAGCCAGTGAAAATAAAGCTGTGCAGATAATGATGATAAGTATCGGGTTTGGTACACTAATGGTTGCAGTGGGTGCAACACCGGTATCGATATTACCCCCGATTCTTATTGCAATGGGATACAGCACATATGTTGCAATAGCACTTCCTGCTATAGGCTATGACTCGTTATGTACATATGCACTATTGGGTGCTCCTGTAGTTGTTTTTTATGATATGGCCAACGGTTTCATCAAGCAAAACCAATTAGGGCCGGAGTTGACCCTGGCACAGATAGGAAGCATATTTTTTATGTTCCTGCCGGTGGTTTCAACAATGATCGGTTTTTGTATGCTTTGGATAGTTGGAAAGTGGAATGCAATCAAGCAAGGATGGCTTCCATGCTTAATCACAGGTTTTGTCATCGGTGTAGTGTCATTCTTTACAAACAAGTTTGAAAACTTGGTTACTTTAACCGGTGTATTGTGCGGTTTGGCGGTAATTGTTGCAATGGTAATTTATCTTCTTGTTACAGGCAAGAAGATTATAGATAGAAGCAAACTTTCCAAGGAGGAATTGGACTACGAAAAGAAATTCCCTCTGTGGAAAGCTTTAACACCATGGTTTTTACTTATAATCCTAATACTGGCATTAAACATGCCAAAGGATATGTTTAATTATCTGTATAAAGAAATGACTTTGCCTATTAAAGGTTTATCGGCAAACTTCAAGGAAGAAATCAAGACAAGGGTATTATGGAATGCGTATACTTGGATTTTTGTCAGCACAATTCTTTCAATGATATTCATAAGGCCAACAGGCAAGCAGATAAAAGAAACACTTCAAGTGTGGAAAAAAAGGGCACCACGTCCGATTTTCTCAGCAGCCATATTCTTTGCAATTGGAGAAATTATGAATATGTCCGGTTTTAACATTGCAGAACAGAAAAATGTAGTTGATAGTATGGTTGTAGTACTTGCAAACTTCTCATCTGATGTTTTTAAAGGTGCATATGGTGCTATAGTAGGCTTTATTGGACTGTTTGGCGGATTCATAACGGGAAGTGAGGCTTCTACCATAGGAATGTTTGCCAAATACACAATGGCTACGGCAAAAAATCTAGGTCATGGAATAACAGGGCTTGTTATTATTACAGCAGCTTTGGCATTTGGAGGAGGTCTTGCTAGTGTTATATCTCCAGCCAAACTGCAAAATGCTGCAGCGTCGATAGATAAATTAGGTGAAGAAAACAGTGTTATAAAAGTAGCATTTGTATTCTCGCTAATACTCACCGCAGTAACTTCTGTGTTTGCACTGATTTTATTAAGTACTGTAAAGTCGTTAATATAAGAAATGAGTAAAATATTACTTCCGCTTTTGAGCGGGTGTTGACGAGTTAAGTCAACACATGAGCGAAATTTATAGCGGAAGTTATATTTTAGTTATTACTAAGGATTAAAAGGGGATGTGTATAATGATTTGGAATAGGGAAGTAGAGGTTTCAACCAGAAAAGACATGGAAGCCCTACAGCTGGAAAATTTAAAGGAGATTGTAAAAAGGGCATATGAAAACGTGCCGTTTTACAGAAGAAAGTTTGACGAGATAGGATTGAAGCCTGAGCATATTGTTACTCTCAAGGATATCGAAAAGATTCCTTTTACAACCAAGCTTGACTTAAGGGATAATTATCCTTATAGCCTATTTGCTGTTCCAATGAAGCAAATAGTTAGAGTACATGCTTCATCGGGTACCACAGGAAAGCCTATTGTTGTTGGATATACCAAAAAGGACCTGGATAATTGGAGTGAATGTGTTGCAAGGCTCATTGTGGCAGCAGGTGGAAGCGATGAGGATATTGCACAGGTAGTGTTCGGGTATGGCTTGTTTACAGGCGGATTTGGACTCCATTACGGCCTTGAGAAAGTTGGGATAAGCGTTATTCCGGTTTCCAGCGGAAACTCTGAAAGACAACTCATGCTTCTTCAGGACTTTGGTGCAACCATCATAGTTGGTACTCCTTCGTATGTGCTGCATTTATCGGAAATTGCTGAAGAGATGGGAGTTACAAAAGGAAAACACAGGCTAAAGCTTGGACTTTTCGGTGGAGAGGGTCACACCCCTGAAATGAGAGCAGAAATAGAAAAACGATGGGGGATTCTTGCAACTGAGAATTATGGCTTAAGCGAAATAGTTGGACCGGGCGTTGCTGGCGAATGTATTCATCAATGTGGTATGCATATAAATGAAGACCATTTTTATCCCGAAATAATTAATCCTGATACAGGAGATACACTGGGATACGGTGAAAGAGGAGAGCTTGTTCTTACAACTCTGACAAAAGAAGGGATACCAATGCTGCGTTACAGGACTAAGGACATAACGGTATTGAATCCTGAAACCTGCAAGTGCGGACGAACTTCTGTTAGGATGAACAAGGTCCTCGGAAGAACTGACGATATGCTTATTATAAGAGGTGTTAATGTTTTCCCATCTCAGATTGAAAGTGTTCTTGTGGGAATGGAGCATATTGGACCTCATTATCAGATAATAGTTACTAAAAAAGGTTATATGGATGCAATAGAGGTTTTGGTTGAGTTAATCGACGGAAGCCTTCTAGAAAAGTTCAGCGAGTTGGAAAACCTTGAAAAACAGATAAGGCATAAGATTAAGACTACTTTGCAGATTGATGCTAAGATCAGGCTTGTCGAGCCAAAAACGATTGAGAGATCCCTCGGTAAAGCAAAGAGAGTTATTGATTTAAGAAACAATTAATGTTATAAATATATTAATAATAAACAAAATCACGAAATGAATTTTAAAATTTTTAAGTTGTCGTGAGAAATTGTGGTGTTAAATACACCATAAATTCCCTGGACATCATGATAAGATACCGAACTGTAAAGTTTATATAAACTCGCTTGAAATATCCCAATTTCGGCTATTTCACTCACTTTATAAAACTAGTTTTACAGTTGGATATCTATAAGATATGGTGATAATCATGGAAATGTTTTTATTTGTTTTAGCTGTTGCATTTTTAATAATTCTGCCAATAGCGTCTATTGGGGTTTTGATGCTTTTAAGAAAAAAATTAATCCTGGATAAAATGCTGATCGAAAGGATTGATAAGCTTATAAGCCTGAAGGACCCAAATTATAAACCAAACGATCATATAGAATACTGTGAAGACAACGAAATATATTCTGAGGATGAGAAGTACTAAAAAGAATTTATTTAAAAGAATTTATTTAGATGGGGGATTTTAATGAAAAGACTAATGCTTGGTAATGAGGCGGTTGCAAGGGGTGCATATGAAGCTGGAGTAACTGTTGCTGCAGCTTATCCCGGTACGCCAAGTACTGAAATAACTGAGAACATAGCGAAATATGATGAGATTTATGCCGAGTGGTCACCTAATGAAAAGGTTGCTTTAGAGGTAGCTATAGGTGCATCGGTTGCAGGTGCACGTTCCATTTGTGCTATGAAGCATGTTGGACTTAATGTGGCAGCGGATCCTTTGTTTACAGCATCCTATACTGGTGTGAACGGCGGACTGGTAATTATGGTAGCCGATGATCCAGGTATGCACAGTTCACAGAATGAGCAGGACAGCAGGTTCTATGCAAGATCATCAAAGGTGCCTATGCTTGAGCCTTCAGATAGCCAGGAATGTAAGGATTATGTGAGGCAAGCCTTCGAGATAAGCGAAAAGTATGACTGTCCTGTAATTGTCAGGCTTTCAACAAGGATTGCACATTCACAGAGCATAGTTGAGCTTTCTGAAAAAGTGGACTATAAGCTTAAGGATTATGTTAAAAATCCGGGCAAGTATGTAATGATGCCTGCTATGGCTAGAAAAAGGCATGTTGAGGTTGAAAAGAGAATGAGCCTTTTAAAGGAGGATTCAAACACATCTTCCTTAAATAAAATAGAGTGGGGAAATAAGGATGTCGGAATTATAACCAGCGGTGTTGCATATCAATATGCAAGGGAAGCTTTCGGGATGTATCCTATCTCAAGCTGGGCATGGTTTATCCTCTTCCTGATAAACTTATAAAAGAGTTTGCTAAGGAAGTTAAAACCCTCTATGTAATAGAAGAATTAGAGCCTTTTATTGAAGACCATATATTAAAGTTGGGAATAAAGGTTATTGGCAAGGAATGTCTGCCTGTCATCGGAGAGTTAAGCTCCCAAATAATTAAGGAAAAAATCCTTGGCACTCAAGCTAAAAAAGGTGCAGTAGTAGAAGAGAATGCTCCTATGAGGCCGCCGGTAATGTGTCCGGGTTGCCCTCACAGAGGAACATACTATGTTCTTAAAAAACAAAAGCTTACTGTCAGCGGTGATATAGGCTGTTATACATTAGGAGCATTGCCTCCAACCGAGACAATGGATATGTGCGTATGTATGGGATCTAGTGTTAGCGGTGCCCATGGATTTGAAAAGGCCAGAGGCAAGGAGTTTGGCAAAAAGACTGTAGCCGTAATAGGTGATTCAACATTTATGCACTCCGGTATAACAGGACTTATTGATATTGTTTATAATAAAGGTAATTCTACTGTTCTGATACTTGATAATTCAATTACAGGTATGACAGGACATCAACATAATCCAACAACAGGTTATACCATTAAAAATGAGCCTACCAGGCAGGTTGACCTTGTTAAACTTGCAAATGCAGTGGGAATTGACAGAGTAAGAGTCGTTGATCCATTTAACTTAAAGGAATTAGACAAGGTTGTAAAAGAAGAAACTTCAGCAGATGAACCTTCGGTCATAATTGCACAAAGACCGTGTGCATTGTTAAAGGGAGTTAAATATAGCGGACCTTTGAAGATAAACATGGATAAGTGCAAAAAGTGCAAGCAGTGCTTCACAATAGGCTGTCCGGCACTTGTTAATGTTGGGGATCACATAGAAATAAACGATGCATTATGTATAGGCTGCGAACTTTGTACTAAACTGTGCAATTTCGGTGCAATAGAAAAGGCTGGTGAAAACAATGGATAAACTTAATATAATGATAGTTGGAGTTGGCGGACAGGGCACACTTTTAGCCAGCAGGATTTTAGGAAATGTTGCAATGAAGATGAATTTTGACGTTAAGGTTTCTGAGGTACATGGGATGGCACAGAGGGGCGGCAGCGTTGTAACTTATGTCAAGTTTGCAAAGAAAGTTTATTCTCCCATCATTGAAAAGGGAGAAGCGGATATAATTCTTGCCTTTGAGCAATTGGAAGCTTTGAGGTGGATGGAGTATCTTAAAAATGGAGGAAGCTATATAATAAATGAGCAAAGGATTGATCCAATACCTGTAATTTTAGGTAAAGAAAAATATCCTGAGGGCATTATTGGAAAAATAAATGGAGTTGTAAATAAAACTATAGCAGTGGATGCCTTGCCAATAGCCAGAGAATGTGGAAATATAAAGGCAGTTAACGTTGTTCTTTTGGGAGTTTTAGCAAAGGAAACTGGAATTGACAAGGAAATATGGATGGAGTCAATCAAGGAAACAGTTCCGCCAAAGCTTCAGGAAATCAATTTCAAAGCTTTTGAAGCAGGATACGGACTTGCAGTGTAAGTGATATGTAAAGCCACAGATTCAATATTTCAAGGAGGTTTTAGGATGCAATACTGGAATTCCACCTATGAGTGTATGCCTAGAGAAGAGATGAGAAGAGTCCAGAGCGAGAGACTCGTAAGTACTGTAAAGAGAATATATCACAATGTACCTTTTTACAGAGCAAAAATGCAGAAGCAGGGAATAGAACCCGGTGACATTAAATCTATTGATGATTTAAAGAAACTGCCCTTTACCTATAAACAGGATTTGAGAGATAATTATCCTTATGGTTTGTTTGCAGTACCTATGAGTGAAATCGTAAGGATTCATGCTTCTTCCGGTACTACAGGAAAGCAGACTGTTGTAGGGTACACAAGAAGAGACCTTGATACATGGGCTGAAGTAATGGCAAGGACTCTGACATCAGCAGGTGCTGACAGGGAGTCATTTATTCAGATAGCTTACGGGTATGGCCTTTTTACAGGCGGACTAGGTGCACATTATGGTGCTGAAAGAGTAGGAGCATCCGTTATTCCAATCTCCGGTGGTAATACATCAAGACAGCTTCAGATAATGAAAGACTTTGGAACAACACATTTGGCATGTACTCCATCATATGCCCTTTATCTTGCAGAGGCTCTGGAAGAGGCTGGATTTAAAAAGGGTGATCTCAAGCTTCGGGCGGGGGTTTTTGGTGCAGAGCCATGGTCGGAAAACATGAGAAAAGAAATTGAAGACAGGCTTGGTATTTTAGCAATAGACATATATGGATTAAGCGAAATAATCGGCCCTGGCGTGGCAAGTGAGTGCCATTGCAAGACAGGTATGCATATACAGGAGGATCATTTTATACCTGAAATAATCAATCCTGAGACTGAAGAGGTTCTTCCTCCTGGTGAAAAGGGTGAACTTGTATTTACAACTGTCACCAAAGAAGGGCTTCCGCTCATAAGATACAGAACAAGGGATCTTACAGTCCTTAAAACAGAGGTTTGCGAATGCGGAAGGACCACTGTCAGAATGAATAAAGTAACAGGTAGAACTGACGACATGCTTATTATAAGAGGTGTTAATGTTTTCCCATCCCAGATTGAGAGCGTTCTTTTAGAAATAGGTGAAACTGCACCGCATTATATGTTGATTGTCGATAGAAAAGATAACCTTGACATACTGGAGATTCAAGTAGAAATGACACCTGGACTTTTCTCCGATGAGGTTAAAAAGATTGAGGAAATTGAAGGAAAAATAAGAAAAGGTATAGAAAGTACACTTGGGATAAATGCTAAAATAAGGCTTGTTGAACCTAAGACTATTGAAAGAAGTGAAGGTAAAGCAAAAAGAGTTATAGATAAAAGGAAAATGTAGTAGAATATAAATATAGGAGGGTTTGGTATGCTGATAAAACAAATATCTGTTTTTCTTGAAAACAAGTCGGGAAGGCTTGCAGAAGTAACTAAAACTCTTGGTAATGAGGAAATAGACATAAGTGCCTTGTCTATTGCTGATACTACAGACTTTGGAATATTAAGACTCATTGTAAACCAGCCTGAAAAGGCAGAAGCAGTTTTAAAGAATAACGGTTTTACAGTTAGCAGCACAAACGTTATAGCCATTGCTGTAGAGGATAAACCGGGAGGTTTGGCTGCTGCATTGGATATACTTGAGAGTCAGTCAATAGGAATTGAATATATGTATGCTTTCATAGGCAAGGCGAAGGATGAAGCACTTGTTATATTAAGAGTGGAAGATTCTGAAAAGGCCGTTGCAGCTATGGAAAAGAGCAGTATAAAAGTTATCTCTTCAAAAGAGGTTTATGGGCTTTGAAAGGATGATTAAATATGAAGAAGGAAGTACTTACAACAAAAAAGGCTCCCGAAGCTATTGGTCCATATTCACAGGCTATTAAGGTAGGGGACATTATATATACCTCAGGCCAGATCCCCATTGATCCCGCTACTGGTCAGGTTGTACAGGGCGGCATTGAGGCACAGACAAAGCAGGTTCTAGAAAACATAAATGCTATTTTGGTTAATGCAGGCAGCAGCTTTAAAAATGTTATAAAATCAACTGTCTTTGTTAAGGATATGAATGATTTTACTGCAATTAACAATATCTATGGACAGTATTTTAAGGAACCTTATCCTGCGAGATCGTTGGTAGAAGTGGCAAGGCTTCCTAAAGATGTTCTCATTGAAATCGAGGTTATTGCCCTGGTATAGTTTAAAGCATTTATAGAATGAATAAAATTAAACAAAAAATTAATTATTTGACAATGGAATGAATTGTCGGTTTATATGGCAATTTGATATAATTTTTATATAAAATTATTATGTTAATTTATCACTTCACAAATTAATACTATTTGTGAAGTATTTTATTTTATATAGAAAAAATATAGGAGGTAAGTATGAGTAAGAGGAACAGAACAAACAGAAAAGTGGCATTTCTTTTATCAATTGCTTTTGCAGTGTCAACTATCATTGTACCCCAGACAGTTTCAGGTGCAGCAGACTACAACTATGGTGAGGCTCTTCAGAAAGGAATAATGTTCTATGAATTCCAGCGTTCAGGTAAACTTCCTGACAATATGCGTACAAACTGGCGTGGGGACTCAGGAATGACCGATGGAGCAGATTCGGGCCTGGATTTAACAGGCGGATGGTATGATGCAGGAGACCATGTCAAGTTTAATCTTCCCATGGCATATACTGCTACAATGTTATCATGGAGCGTTTACGAAAACCGGAGCAGCTATGAAAAGAGCGGGCAGCTTCCCTACATACTGGATAACATTAAATGGGCAACGGATTATTTGATAAAATGCCATCCAAGTCCCAATGTGTATTATTACCAGGTTGGTGATGGAGGACCTGACCATAATTGGTGGGGACCTGCAGAATGTATGCAAATGAAGCGACCATCATATAAGGTTGATTCGGCAAGCCCGGGATCGGCAGTTGCTGGTGAAGCTGCGGCAGCATTGGCTGCAGCATCAGCCATATTTAAGGCTACAGATCCCACATATTCTGCACTATGCCTTAAGCATGCCAAAGAACTCTTTGCTTTTGCCGATACAACAAAGAGTGATACAGGATATACTGCAGCAGCAAGTTTCTACAAATCATGGAGCGGATTCTATGATGAACTTACATGGGCTTCCATGTGGATATACCTGGCTACTAATGACGAAACATACCTTAAAAAGGCTGAAAGCTATGAGCCTAACTGGGCAAGGGAAAATCAAAGTACTACTATAAAATACAAATGGGCTCACTGCTGGGATGATAAGCTTATGGGTGCCTTATTGCTTCTTGCAAGGGCTACTGATAAACCTTTATATAAGGAATGCTTTGAAAGACACCTTGACTTCTGGACAACGGGAGCAGGGGCAAACAGGATAACATATACTCCTAAAGGATTGGCCTGGCTTGATACATGGGGATCATTAAGGTATGCCACAACCGAAGGGTTTTTAGGAAGTGTATATGCTGAGTGGTCAGGAGCGGATGCTTCAAAGGCAGCAACATATAAAAGCTTCGCGAAAAGCCAGATTGATTATGCGTTAGGGAGTGCTGGAAGAAGTTTTGTTGTGGGATTCGGCACCAATCCTCCTGAGCATCCGCACCATAGAACAGCACACGGTTCATGGTCCGATCAGGACACAGTGCCCGATTATCACAGGCATGTTTTATATGGTGCACTTGTAGGAGGACCAAATTCGTCTGACGGTTACAAGGATGAAGTTAAGGATTTTACTGCCAATGAGGTTGCGTGTGACTACAATGCAGGATTTGTTGCATTATTATCATATATGGTCGGTAAATACGGCGGAACCCCCATACCGGATTTCAATGCAATCGAAAAGCCTACAAACGAAGAATTCTTCGTTGAAACATCAATTAACGGCAAGGGTGACAATTACATAGAAATAAAATCATTGACCAATAACAGGTCTGGTTGGCCTGCAAAAGTTGCAGACAAATTATCATATAGATATTATTTGGATATAACTGAAGCTATTAATGCAGGGTATAAAGCAGAAGATATTGTTGTTTCAACAAATTATAATGATGGGGGAAAGGCATCAAGTCTTAAGCCCTATGATGCAGAAAAGAATATATACTATGTTGAGGTTGACTTTACAGGGACCAAGATTTACCCCGGAGGGCAGTCCAACTACAAAAAGGAAGTACAGGTAAGAATAGCCGGACCAAAGGATACCAAGTTCTGGGATAACACAAATGATTTCTCCTTCCAGGGCGTTGCACCGCAAGGGGAGACTCCTAAATTGAATAAGTATATAACTGTTTACGATAACGGTGTGAAGGTGTTTGGTGATGAACCAAACGGTACTACGGTCCCAAGTCCGTCATCATCTGTTAAACCTTCAGGTTCACCTACTTCATTGCCTACAAATACTCCTGTCCCTTCAGGAGCACCTACTGTGTCAAGCAGGCCAATTAGCGGGTATGTGAACGGATCAGGCTTTAAGGTTGAACTCGAAGGAACACAGTATTATGCTACATCAGACACAAACGGGTACTTTATAATAAATGATGTTGCACCCAATTCAGAAGGGTATACTGTTAAAATTTCTAAATCTGGATGTTTAGCCAGAAGGGTTACTACCAAAATTCCGATAAATTACTATAGTATTTCAATATCAAGTAAAAGCAACCCAATAGGCTTAATACCAGGTGACTTAAACAATGATGAAGCTATAAATATTGGAGACGCTATATTGATTGCTGCATCTTCCTTCAGCAAATTGGCTGTTGTAAATTATGAAATGGACTTAAATAATGATGGTGTAATAAATATGTCTGATATAATTATTATTGCACAGAATTTCGGCAAAACTTCAGCAGACTATGCACCTATTTATGTTCCTCTTCCACAGGGATGATGTAAGATATAGACAGCCACATTTTATAGTCCATTATAATAGAATATAATAGGAATTGAATTCTATGGTAATTATAATGGAAATATTAAGATTAGGCTCGACAGGGCCAAATGTAAAACTGATTCAAAGCCTTTTAAGAAGGATTGGTTATGGCATTGATGCGGTTGACGGAGTTTTTGGGAATAATACAAGGCAGGCAGTTATAGCCTTTCAAAGGAATAACGGACTTACACCTGATGGAATTGTTGGCCCGGCAACATGGGCGATTATGGAAAACCTTTTGCTTGGTTATGACACATATGTAATAAGGCAGGGTGATTCATTATATAATATTGCAAGAAGGTATAATACAACCTTAAATGCCATATTGACTGCCAATCCGGGAATCAACCCAAATGCATTAAGGATAGGTCAGCAGATAATTGTACCGTATGGAATTGATGTTGTTTTTACAGACATAGACTACACATATGAGATATTGGAAAGGCAGATTCGTGGACTTAGAGTAAGGTATCCATTCATAGAGATTGGTGTAGCTGGAAGAAGCGTTATGGGTAAGAATTTATACTATATAAGACTGGGACGAGGCACAAAGCAGGTTTCCTACAATGCCTCCCATCATGCAAATGAATGGATAACTACACCTGTGTTGATGAAATTTGTAGAAAATTTCTCAAGAGCATTTTCTGTCGGTGGGTTTTTAGGAGGATATAATGTTCCTAATATATGGAGGCAGACAAGTATCTATATTGTACCCATGGTTAATCCTGATGGAGTTGACCTGGTGAATTACTGGCCGAACTATACCAATCCGGCATATGCAGAGGCAGCAAGGATAAATAGAACAGGACGTCCGCTTCCGAGCGTATGGAAAGCAAATATCAGGGGTGTTGATATTAATCTTAATTACCCTGCGGAATGGGAAAAGGAGCATGAGCTTGAGATTGAAGCAGGGATCACCGGGCCTGCACCAAGAGACTATGGTGGACCTGCACCTTTATCGGAACCGGAATCTACTGCAATGGTGAATTTTACAAGGAACCGTAATTTCAGGCTGATTATTGCTTATCATACCCAAGGGCAGGTGATTTACTATGGGTTCCAAAACCTCGAGCCTCCTGAAACACAAACCATTGCAGAGCTTTTTGGAAGGGTCAGCGGTTATGCAATATCCAATAATCCGGCAGAGGCATCATACGCAGGCTATAAGGACTGGTTTGTTCAGGATTTTAGAAGACCGGGATTTACAATTGAGGTTGGTTTGGGGGTCAATCCGGTGCCTATTACTCAATTTCCCACAATATATCGTCAGAATGAAGAAATATTGATATTGGGTGCTTTGGTATAGTCTATTTCTAAAGGCTGTTGCACAACTTCAAAGTTTGTTTTGCAGCAGCTTTTTCTATTTGAGAAATTATGGTGTTGCGATTTTGTTCCTTCCAGTTTAATTATATCATGCGATAAATTTAAATAACAGACTTATATTAAGAAGCGATTGTGTATATCATAGAAGTATCATAGAAACAGGAGGAATACGATGATAACCGATAAAAACACATGGGAATTAGAAAAGGACTACCTTAGGAGAGTTATCAACGAAATAAGTATTCAGCTTAATAATGGGGTTAATGCTGCAAGTAATTACAAAAAAGAAGCTATAGAAATGCAGAAGAATATGTGGGAGGATGTAAGATGTGCACCCACTAATTCCTTTGACCTCGAAGCACCTGCTCAGATGTGGCAATATCAAATGGATCTAAATAATCAAGCCCGGAAGTACAAATTATCAACGGATAAGGTAAGCCGGCTTGAAAAGATGTATGAAAGTCCGTATTTTGGAAGAGTAGACTTCATTGAAAATGGGGAGGAAGAGGCAGAAAAAATTTACATTGGAATATATACATTAAGCACAAACAATAATATGGACATTCTCGTTTATGACTGGAGGGCACCAATATCCAGCATGTTTTATGACTATGAAATCGGTGAATGCAGCTATGATTGTCCTGCAGGCTCAATTGGTGGGAAATTGCTGCTTAAAAGGCAATACAAAATTGAAAATATGAACATTGTCTACATGTTTGACAGCAGTTTAAGTATAAATGATGAAATGCTCAAAGACATTTTGGGGAAAAGCACGGATAATAGGATGAAGACTATTGTGACCAGTATTCAAAGGGAGCAAAATGCTGTAATAAGGAATAGTCAAAACAAGATTCTTATTGTAGAGGGCCCCGCCGGCAGCGGAAAGACTTCCATTGCACTTCATAGAGCAGCATATCTGTTATATAAATACAGGGAAAATATGAAATCGGATAATATTCTTGTTTTTTCGCCAAACCATGTGTTTGAGGATTATATTTCCAATGTTCTACCTGAATTAGGAGAAGAAAACATAAGAAGGAGCACTTTTATTGATTTTTTTGAGAACATGTTTGACTCCAGATATAGGATAGAAACCATGAATCAGCAAATGGAATATATATTGGCACGTAATCTTGATAAAAGAAGGCTACGCTCTATTAAATTCAAAGCATCATCGCAGTTTCTCAATATCTTAAAAAGATATATGCAACATATTGAAGATGGTATGAGCACAAAATTTAAAAACTTGATTTGCAAAGGTACTCTTATTATATCCGCCGACGAGATTTTAAGAACATTTAAGGAAGATTATTTTCATTTTTCCTTTGCAAAAAGGCTGGAAAAACTGCGTCAAAGGCTGTTTTATCTATTAGAACAGCATGAAGAAAAACGAATTAAGGAACTATTGGATAATTATATTAAGGAAAATAATTTGCAGGAAGAGGCACTCCCAGAAGAAGAGAAAAAATTGGCAGAGCGTAAAGCTAGGGAAGAAATTGAGCCTCTAAAAGTGGATATAATGCAAATGACATATTTTGATATTTATTTGTTATACATTGATTTATTCAGGAATATCGAGAACTTTGCAAAGCCTGTTGATGAAAAGGAAAGTGATGGCTTCATAAGTATTGCCAATTATACAATTCGACAATTGCAAAGGAATATAATCAATTATGAGGATGTGGCACCGATTATATTGCTAAAAACCGTACTTGATACGGTAAGTGATACAAAATCAGTAAAACATGTGATTATTGATGAGGCTCAGGACTATACAGTCATACATTATGAAATTATCAAAAAGGCCTTTGAACATTCCAATATGACTATACTGGGTGATCTGAATCAATCAGTTAACGGATACATGAACATAGGAAGTTTTGGTGCCATCTCTGAAACGTTCAATGCACAAGATGCTAATAGCATATCATTAACAAAAAGTTACCGATCAAGCAAAGAGATTGCGGATTTTTGCAGGGAAATTCTTAATACCCAAAATAATTTGGAACAGTTAAACCGACATGGCGATAAACCCAGGATTATAAAGGTTGATAAAAGTAATTCATCTAGAAGGATTGCTGAGGATATCATCAATCTAAAAGAAAAGGGTTTTAAGCTGATAGCAGTTATCTGTAAAACTGCCGGCCAATGCGAAGAATTGTATAAATCTGTAAATTCATATGTGGACATAACCCTCATTTCCAATCAAAATGAGATATACCGCGGAGGTGTTGTGGTAATACCATCATATCTAGCCAAAGGGCTTGAATTTGATGCTGTTTTAGTAAATTCTATTGAGGATAGTGATTATTCCAAAGAGGAGGATAGAAGGCTTCTTTACACAGTATGTACTAGGGCACTGCATGAACTTTATTTATATTACATTGAAAACATATCTGACTTAATAAAAAATGTGAATGAGAGATATTATACTCATGATATACTGATATGATATAAATATATTATGAATTGTGGTGTAGTATAGTATACACCATAATTTCCTAAACATCAAAAAAAGCACATCTAAATGTGCTTTAAATACAATTTAAACTTTCTCTACTAAAAAAAAGTGGTATAAGGAAATATCATATTACCTAATTTCCTTTAATTTATTTTAAAGAGTATAAACAGAAGCTTTTAATGGCGACCTGGCAATCATAGCTTTTAGCTTTAGACCCACGGCTTTGCGTCATCTTCTTTCAAAGACTTTGCCCTGTTTCATAAGGTTCTACTTATATCTCCTTATACCCGTTAGTAGGGGAATTATTTAACCTCAATATTATTATAGCATATCCAAATATAAAAAGTAAGTACTTTTGGTAAAATATTTTCTAGTTTTTATGTTAATTATGATTGCCTTACTTTTTTTTATTAAAGTCTTTTATATCAACATTTTTATCAATAACATCTCTTTCCTTCAAAGTTTTTACAAGATTATCAAGGCTAATTCCAAACCGGGAGGCAATATCCCTGGCGTAGCTGTTTCCAAGAGGAGGACCAGGAATTATTTTGTATGTCCTTATGGCGATTTCATTGATGTTCTTTATTGTGTCATCAACATTGTATACACCTGATACAAGGCTGATAACTCTGCTGTCGCCAAGCTTGTTTTTATTAAAAAAGTCCAGATCGAGGGCAAGGTCATGTAAGTGAGTTGCAAACACTGCTCTTACGCCTAATAGCTTTAGTGCACAAACTATATCTTTTGCTATATACAAGCTTTCACCTGCACTAGTGCTGGACAAGGATTCATTTAATAAAACAAGACTATAACGTGTAGCCTTTTTAAATATTTCCTCCAATCGTCTGGACTCTTCACCAAGCCTTCCTAAGTTTGAATCTGGTTTTTCTTCTGTAGGAAAATGGGTATATATCATATCGACAGGGCTTATCTTAGCCTTGGAAGCAGGAATATAGAGACCAATTTGAGCCATAATCTGAGTAAGCCCGATTGCCTGGGTGTAGGTGGTTTTTCCACCTCTGTTAGGACCAGTGAGTATAAATATTCGGCCAGTATTATCAAAATTTACTTCATTGGTGACAATCATGCTGGTCAAAAATACTGAGGGCTGTTTATAATGCATACTTAATGCCAGATTTATATTATATATTCCTTCAACATTAAATATCCGCTGTTCCTTTGAAACAATTTCCGGTCTGCACATATGAAGCCCTAAAGCCTGGATTCTTGCGATAAACTTGGCAGAACCTATAAAGAATCTTAATTCAGGTTCCAATTTGGCTAAAAAGCCTGAATTTATTTTTGTAAAATAAGCTATTTCCGAGGAAATAGGCTTTATTGTGTTCTCAAGTATAGGTTTAAGATCATTGAAAAGAGTCTGGGTAAGTGCTATGCTGCTTATGGGATCCTTGCCCTTTAAATAGGAATTTTTATGGGAAAATAATTTTAAGGCAGAGCCACTGGCATTATTCACACCCCAGTTGATATTAGTGTCTTCAAGGCTATGAAGTTCTGCAATACCTGTAAAATCCTGAGTATTCTTTTTTTTGTTAAATATTTTTTCTAAGAAAGGCTCACCTTTAAATTTTTGCTTGTTAATTGAAAGCAGGGTAGCCTCAACAGGTCTTAACTGTGCATCCAAGTTGATACCGACAGTTACGCTGGAAAGCCCTTCAAAGTTTGCACGCAGCTTTGGAAGACGTTCAGCAAGTGATCTGAATATAGTCGCATCTATGATATCTTTAAGCATTTCCTGAAGTTTAATAAGACCTTTTGATTTAATCTTCTTTTTGGTGCTTGATAAAACTGAATGAAGCTGTTGTATGCATTTAACATATAGGTCAAGCTCTCCTAACCGTTTGACAGCTCTTAAAAGCTGTGAATCATCGATTCCCTTGCTTGGTGATATGTCGGAAAGCTCTGTTAGCATAGGTAGAAGGTTTTCAAGCTCGCTAGCAAGCTCGGGATTATTGATAAAATCTTCTATTATTTCAAGACGATAGTTGATTATTTCAGCATCATCAGTGAACATGGACATCAGGACCGGAGCATTGAATTTAGATCTGTTGTTAAAGTTAATGGCTTTTGCCAGCTCTTCTAAAGCCATGTCTTCAACCATAACGTGGCTATAAGTCATGTGATGGTTTTGTGTCTTGCCTTCGTTTGGCCAAATAAGACTTATTTGTTCCTGTGTAGATTGCATATCCATTCAAATAACTCCCTTATTGTAAAAATAAAGCTATAAATAGAATAATAATATTTTATAGCACATTTTATTTTAAAATCTATTTGTTCCAAACATTATTATATTTATTTGTACGAATCATCTGTATATAAATTGAATTTACTGAAGCGATTGTTAGTGAAAAAATACCCTTAACATACCAATTTTACTCCAAAAAGTGCGTTGAGTCAATATTGTACATCAACATCCATCAATAATTAAATATACATCTATAAAGATGGAATTAACAAAACCTGGTGTATATATTCTGCGTTTGTATTGGATTGTGAAATATAGAAACTTATTAGCGTAAAGCTTTTGTATATAATAAGTATGACTAAAAAATTACTTTCGATTTCTACGCGAGTGTTGATGAGTTAAGTCAACACATGAGCAAATTGATAGCAGAAGTTATTTTTTGATCTTGACTAAAAAAAAATTTGAAATATTAATATAAGATGCCTATAATATATATAAAGATATTGAACCGATATCGTTATATCAGTTGATAGAGGGTATTTTCAAGCATGACTTATTATAATTATATTAAAAAAGAGGAATGTAATAATGGGGTATAAAAGTTTTGATGAGATTAATGAAAAGATTAAATCAGGAAAAGCAGTAGTAGTGACAGCAGATGAAATTATTGGCATTGTAGAGGAAAAGGGACTTCAAAAAGCAGCAAAGGAAATTGATGTTGTTACAACAGCTACTTTCGGACCTATGTGCTCAAGCGGCATGTTTATAAATTTCGGTCACTCAGATCCACCAATAAGAATGGGAAAGGTATGGTTAAACGATGTTCCGGCTTATGCAGGAATAGCAGCAGTAGATGCTTACATAGGAGCAACGGAACTATCAGAAACAAAAGGAATGGATTACGGCGGAGCACATGTTATAGAGGATTTGATATCCGGAAAGGATATTAAGCTCTATGCTGAAAGCTATGGTACTGACTGTTATCCGTTAAAGGAAATTACAACTTATATAAATAAAGACAACATTAATCAGGCATTTATGTTTAATCCGAGAAATGCTTATCAAAACTATAATGCAGCAACAAATACTTCGGAAAAAATACTATACACGTATATGGGGACTCTCCTTCCGCAGATGGGAAATGTTACTTATAGTACTGCAGGACAGTTAAGTCCGCTCTTAAATGACCCATACTATAGGACTATAGGAATAGGAACTCGGGTTTTCATAGGAGGAGCACAAGGGTATGTAGCATGGGAAGGTACTCAGCACAACCCTGAGCAAAGCAGAGGGGAAAATGGTGTGCCTTTGGCATCTTCAGGAACATTGACATTAATTGGTGATATCAAAAAAATGGACAGGAGATTTATAAGGGCTGCGGTTTTTGAAAAGTATGGTATAAGTATGTTTGTAGGAATAGGTATTCCAATTCCGATACTGGATGAAGAAATTCTTAAGTATACTACGATAAGGGATAGTGAAATATTTACAAATATATATGATTACAGTGTTCAAAAAAGATCAAGACCTGTAATAAAAAGTGTTAGTTATGCTGAGCTTAGGAGCGGCAGCGTAGAGATTAACGGCAGGATTATTCCAACAGCACCAATGTCCAGCCTTAAAAAGGCACGGGAAATTGCCGAGCTTCTGAAGCAGCAAATAAAAACCGGTGAGTTTTTACTAACCCAGCCTGTTTCAAATATCCCAAGAGAAAACAGGATGAACACATTGGACATTAGGGGGGAATCAAATGAAAAAGATTAAGGTATCTCTGATTTATCCTGCAGGGGATGTAGGTAAACCAATAACATATCACCTCGTTAAGGATTTCAATCTGGTTATAAATATACTTCACGCAGATATAAACTTGAATAAAATGGGAAAGCTCGTACTTGATATTGAAGGTGAAGAGGAAGATATAGAAAACGGGCTGAAGTTTGTAGAGGAACAGGGTATTAAATATAAATTGTTCACAAAGACTATAATATGGCAGGAAGATGATTGTATACATTGCGGTGCTTGTACTGCGGTATGTCCATCAAATGCACTTTCAATGGACAAGGCTGACTGGAGCCTGACCTTTGATAAGGAAAAGTGCCTGGTGTGCGAGCTTTGCGTAAAATCATGTCCTTTAAATGTTATGTGTGTTTCAATTTAAACTCAGGCATGATTGAAATATTACTTACCGTTTTGAGCGTGTGTTCACGAGTTAAGTTAACACGAAAGCGAAATTATACGGGAAGTTATATTTGGGGCATGCCTCACTATAAATATAGGTGCTTAATTATGTATGAAAAGCGGATTTACAGGGATAGTTTTTCCGGGAGCAACTTGGTATTTTTTGATACAGCAGTGATGGAAACCGACCTTAAGATTGGAGCAGACAAGGATCTTGGCGACTTGGCATATAAATGGATCAAAGAGTATAGAAGACAGCTTGAAGAATATATTAAAAGGGATCCCGTGTTTTTAAAGAGCTTGGAGCCAATAAACCCTATTGGGTCTCATCCATATATTGTTGATAGGATGTGTGATGCTGCCCGTAAGGCAGGCGTAGGGCCTATGGCAGCTGTAGCAGGTGCTTTTAGTGAGTTGGTGGGTCTAAAGCTCCTTGATGAATCAAAAGAGGTTATTGTTGAAAATGGAGGGGATTTGTTTATCAAGTCCAATTCAACAAGAAAAATAGGCATATATGCCGGCAGCTCGCCATTAAGCGGAAAAATTGCACTTGAGATAAAATCTGAAAATACCCCGATAGGGGTGTGCACTTCATCAGGAACTGTAGGTCATTCATTAAGTTTTGGACGAGCTGATGCTGCAGTGATTGTGTCAAAAGATACATTTCTTGCTGATGCAGCAGCGACTGCTACAGGCAATCTGGTAAAGGATGCGGGAGATATTGAAAAGGGTATTTCTTTTGCAGCTTCCATTAAAGGTATAGAAGGCGTTATAATTATTGTTGGCGAGAAGATGGGAGTATGGGGAGATGTAAAGCTTTCAAAATGGTAAAATAAACTTTATTAAAGTTATATAAGTTCAATGTCAATTGGAATAAATGATTTTACTGTAAATTTATTATTAAGTAAAATCAATTTTTAATCAAATAAAAATAAAAAGGAGTTAAGTATGGGTTTTTTTGACAGATTTAGTCCGGACAGGGTAGGACCTGGAGTAGAGAAGGATGCACCACCAAAGAATGTTTTATTGGTCTTTTTCGGGGTATATACAAGAAAGTTTTATAAATTGCTGCAGTTGAACTTGGTTCATTTTCTTTGCAGCTTTCCTGCTATACTAATAGCACTTTTGATATCCGCCAATTTTCTTAGTTCATTATTTGAATCTAAGAATTATCCGGTTCATATTTGGCTTTCATTTGCAGCCTTTATGATTTCTTTTAATCTTGTAGCTGCAGGACCTTTCCAAAGCGGATTTACATATGTTTTAAGAAACTTTTCCAGGGAAGAGCATGCATTCGTATGGCATGACTACCTGCAAATAGCAAAGAAGAACCTCAAACAATCACTTATAATAACAGTTATAAATCTTGCGGTATTTAGTGCAATTTCCGGGAGCTTCGCCTGGTATTTAGGACAGAGTGAAAAGTCTTTATTGATGAACATAGCAGTTGCTATTCAGGGAGTATTTCTTATCATTTTCACAATGATGCAAATTTATACTTATCAGATAATGATTACTTTTGAACTTAGAATAAGGGATATTTACAGAAACGCTTTTCTATTTGCAATAGCAATGTTTCTTCCAAACCTTCTTATAATATTGTTATGTGCCGTATTCTCGGTGTTTATTATGATGCAAATGATTGTGGCTCTTATTTTGCTTCCGACATTCACATTAAGTGTTATGGGGCTTATTGTTAATTTTTACGCTAACAGGGTCATAAAAAAACATATGATAGATAGCCAAAATAAATAATGATAAATTGAAAATTGCAAAATTTTTATAATGAATATTGGGAAATATCCTAAAATGATAAATATGGGATTACTCAATATTTATTTTTTGAATAATTAATAACATAAACTTGCAAAAAAGAATATAATATATTAAAATAGTTTTAATATAAATTATTTTGGAGGGAAGTCTATGAAATTATCAACAAAGGCGTTGTCAATTAGTCCATCATCAACTTTAGCCATAGATGCAAAAGCGAAAAAAATGAAAGCGGACGGTATAGATGTTATCGGATTTGGGGCAGGGGAACCTGATTTCGATACTCCAAACCATATAAAGGAAGCTGCAATTAAAGCTATAAATGATGGTTTTACAAAATATACTCCTGCATCAGGTACTTTGGAGTTAAAACAGGCTGTTTGCAAAAAATTCGAAAAAGACAACGGTCTTATTTACACTCCTTCCAATATTGTAATAAGCAATGGTGCTAAGCACTCATTGGTTAATGCTTTTCAGGCGATTTGCAATGTTGGGGATGAGGTTATTATTCCGGCACCTTACTGGGTTAGTTATCCTGAAATGGTAAAGCTGGCTGACGGTGTACCTGTAGTACTTAATACAACTGAAGAAAGTGGATTTAAGTTCACAATAGAACAGTTGGAAGCAGCTATTACACCAAAAACAAGAGCAATTGTTATTAACAGCCCAAGCAATCCTACAGGGATGGTGTATTCAAAGGAAGAGCTTCAAGCTATTGCAGATTTGGCTGTTAAAAAAGAAATTTACGTAATTTCCGACGAGATTTATGAAAAGCTTATATATGACGGTTATGAGCATGTAAGCATAGCTTCATTTAACGATAAAATAAAGGATCTTACAATAGTTGTAAACGGTATGGCTAAATCATATTCAATGACTGGCTGGAGAATAGGATATACAGCATCAAATGCTAAAATCGCTGAGATAATGGGTAATGTTCAGAGCCATGCAACTTCAAATCCCAATTCAATAGCACAGAAGGCTGCTGAAGCAGCTCTTAACGGCCCGCAGGATGAAGTTACCATGATGGTTGGTGAATTTATTAAAAGAAGAGACTATATGGTCGAAAGAATTAACTCAATACCAGGTTTGTCATGCATAAAGCCAAATGGTGCATTTTATGTTATGATGAACATTTCAAAGATTATAGGTAAAGAATTATACGGCAAAAAAATTAACGGATCAGATGATTTTGCAAATATTCTTTTAGAAAAAGCAAATGTTGCATTAGTTCCCGGATCAGGCTTCGGAACTGACATTCATGTAAGATTATCCTATGCAACATCAATAAAAAATATTACAGAAGGATTAAATAGAATTGAAAAATTCTTAAACACATAATATAATGGAACTTGTGCATTGTTAAGCATCAATTAATCTTACATTAATTGCTAGTTTTAATATATGTACATAATCAATCTCATATTCATAAATATCTGGGCGGGATAATAATCCCGCAATTTTTTTGTGTTTTTCGAAGTTGACAAAATCATTTCATGATTTTGTTTAATAAAAGCATTGAATTTTATATAGTAATAATTATATAATGTTTTATGTGTGTTAAAATATTGTCAAATAATTAGATTAAAAGTGAGAAATCATTTTAAACTAGTTTTTAATTAACAGTAGGAGGAAAATAAATTGAATAATGTATATGAAAGCCCTTTTAATTCAAGGTATGCCAGCAGTGAAATGCAGGAGCTTTTTTCGAATGATACCAAGTTCAAAACATGGAGAAGGCTTTGGATTGCATTGGCTGAAGCAGAAAAAGAGCTTGGACTTAATATAACAGACGAACAGATCCAGGAGCTTATAAAATTTAAGGATTCCATAAATTATGAAGTAGCACAGCAGAAGGAAAAGGAATTCAGGCATGATGTTATGGCACATATTCATGCATATGGTGAGCAGTGCCAGAAAGCCAAGGGTATAATCCATTTAGGTGCAACTTCGTGCTATGTTGGTGACAACACAGATGTAATTGTAATGAGGGATGCATTGAAGCTTGTAAAAAGTAAACTTATTGTTCTTATCAAAAAGCTTTCCGGTTTTGCCATGGAAAATAAAGACTTACCAACCTTGGGCTTTACACATTATCAGCCTGCACAGCTTGTTACAGTGGGTAAAAGAGCATGCTTATGGCTCCAGGATATTTTAATGGATTTGGAAGATCTTGATTATGTACTGTCAAACATGAGAATGCTTGGTTCAAAGGGAACAACCGGAACCCAGGCAAGCTTTTTAAACCTCTTTGACAATGATCATGAAAAGGTTAAGGAACTTGAAAAGCGTATTGCAAATAAGTTGGGATTTGACAGCGTATTTCCTGTATCGGGACAAACCTATTCAAGAAAGCTTGACTCTAAGGTGCTCAACGTACTTAGCGGTATAGCACAAAGTGCATACAAATTCAGTAACGATATGAGGCTTTTACAAAGCATGAAGGAAATGGAAGAGCCATTTGAAAAAAGCCAGATAGGTTCTTCAGCCATGGCATATAAAAGAAATCCAATGAGATCCGAAAGGATTTCATCAATTGCAAGATATGTGATAATAAATGCACTAAATCCTGCAATAACGGCATCAACCCAGTGGTTTGAGAGAACATTGGATGACTCTGCAAATAGGAGAATCAGTATTCCAGAGGCATTCCTTGCGGTAGATTCAATTCTTAATATTTATATAAATGTTACAGATGGAATGGTAGTTTATCCGAAGGTAATAGAAAAGCACATAATGGAAGAACTTCCTTTCATGGCTACAGAAAACATCATGATGGAGGCTGTTAAACGCGGCGGAGACAGGCAGGAGCTTCACGAGAAGATTCGTGTCTACTCTATGGAAGCAGGAAAGCAGGTTAAGGTTCATGGAAATAAAAACGATTTGGTAGAGAGAATTGCTGCTGATCCTATTTTTGGTATGACCCTTGATGAAATTAATTCAGTATTGGAGCCTAAAAACTACATTGGAAGAGCTCCTCAGCAGGTGGTTGATTTTATAAATGAACATGTTAATCCTGTTCTGGAAAGAAATAAAGTAGACGATATCAATGTAGATCTTAAGGTGTAATAAAGAAGTAATGAAGTAATAAAATTTATTTGACAGAATTGGTTTAAAAAAGTATAATTATTATATAAATTAGTTTTTTAATCAGGAGATCATATGACTGGCGGAAATGGAGTTTACCATAGGGAGTATGATTGATAAAGAGCCGACCGCCTGGGTAACAGTTTAGTTATTCAGGCGTTTTTTGTTTGTTTTTTTGTACTGCTTTTCTGGTTTTGATTAAAGAGTTGTTTTTATGGGTAAATCTAATTGTAAACTTAATATATTTTGAGTTATTACATATCGTATGACTGGCGGAAGTGGAGTTTACCACATGGAAGTACGATTATTAAAAAGCCGACCGCCTGGGTGACTGATATTAAAAGTTATTCAGGCGGTTTTCTGTTTTTTAATATTTATAAAATTAAGGCCTGGGAGATTTTGCAGTAAGGAGGATGTTCGCTATGACTTGGAATTATTGGAATGGATTTATGGGGTTGGATTGGAAGCAAAGAATAGATTTAAGAGGGTTTATTGTAGAAAACTATAAGCCCTATGATGGTGATGATTCATTTTTGGCAAAAGCCACTTTTAAGACAAGGCGTTTATGGGACAGATGCAAGGAATTAATCGGCGAAGAGTCAAAAAAGGGCGGAGTGCTTGACATTGAAACTGATATTATATCAGGCATAAACAGCTTTGCACCAGGCTATATTGATCAAGGACTTGAAGTTATCAAGGGAATTCAGACCGATAAACCATTAAAGCGTGCTGTTGTTCCTTACGGCGGCATTAGAATGGCAAAACAGGCATGTGAAAAATACGGATATAAACTGTCAGATAAAATTGAAGAGGTATTTACAAATTATAGCAAAACCCATAATGATGGAGTTTTTGATGTATATACACCTGAAATGAAAAAAGCCAGAAAGTCCGGAGTTATAACAGGACTGCCAGACGCATACGGAAGAGGGCGTTTGATTGGCGATTACAGAAGGGTGGCACTTTATGGCGTTGATAAGCTTATTGAAGAAAAGTCAAAAGAGCTTAGTGAACTTGTACCATCGGTATTTGACGAAAGTATATTACGCTCAAGGGAAGAACTTCAAGAGCAGATTAAATCTTTAAATGAGTTAAAGCTCATGGCAAATTCATATGGGTTTGACATATCGAAGCCTGCCCAAAATGCATATGAAGCGTTTCAGTGGACTTATCTGGCATTTTTGGGTGCAATGAAGGAAACAAACGGTGCTGCAAACTCATTAGGAAGAATGAGCACATTTTTTGATATATACATTGAGAGGGATATAAAGGAAGGAAAGCTGACGGAAGATGAGGCACAGGAGCTTGTTGATCAGTTTATAATCAAGCTCAGGATGATAAGACATCTTAGGACTCCTGAATACAACGAACTCTTTGCAGGAGATCCTGTTTGGATAACCGAGTCAATCGGCGGAATGTGTGAAGATGGGAGGCATATGGTCACAAAGACCTCATACAGGTTTTTGCAATCACTTTACAATATTGGATCTTCCCCGGAGCCAAATCTTACTATATTGTGGTCAAATGGTCTTCCTACAAACTTTAAAAATTTCTGTGCAAAGGTATCAATAGATACTTGTACTTTGCAGTATGAAAATGATGACATAATGAGGCCTGCTTTTGGTGATGATTATGGTATCTCATGCTGTGTATCAGCTATGAGAATCGGGCGTGACATGCAGTACTTCGGTGCAAGATGCAATCTTCCAAAGCTTCTTCTCATGGCTTTAAACGGTGGAAGGGATGAAGTCACAGGGGATCAGGTGGCACCATTGTCGGCTCCTTATGAAGGAGAATATTTGGACTATAAAACTGTTTTAAATAAATATGAAGAACTGCAGGAATGGCTTGCAGGGCTTTATGTAAATACAATGAATGCCATCCATTACATGCACGACAAATATGCATATGAAAGGCTCATGATGGCACTTCATGATACAGATGTGAGAAGGTTTATGGCCTTCGGTATAGCCGGTCTTTCTGTAATAGCAGATTCATTGAGTGCTATTAAGTACGGCAAGGTCAAGGCTATAAGGGATGAAAGAGGTATTATAACTGATTTCGAGATTGAGGGAGATTTTCCTAAATACGGAAATGATGATGACAGGGTTGATAAGATAGCAGTAAGCATTGTTAAGAATTTCTACAAAAGCCTTGAAAAGCATAAAACATTAAGGGGGGCAAAGCATACCCTTTCAGTGCTTACAATAACATCAAATGTTGTTTATGGAAGCAAAACAGGCTCTACCCCTGATGGAAGAATAAAAGGGGAGGCTTTTGCTCCAGGTGCCAATCCAATGCATGGCAGGGATACAAACGGCATATTGGCATCTTTAAATACACTTGCAAAAATTCCGTATGAATACTGCCTTGACGGTATATCCTACACCCTTTCAATAATACCTCATGCACTTGGAAAGTCAGCAAACTCCAGGGTAACCAATCTGGCAGGAATACTTGCCGGTTATTTTGCATTAGGCGGACATCATGTGAATATAAACATAATGGAGAGAAGTATATTGGAAGAAGCTATGAAGGATCCTGCAAAATATCCTCAAATGACTGTAAGGGTTTCCGGGTATGCAGTAAATTTCAACAGGTTATCTAAAAAGCAGCAGCTGGAGGTAGTGAACAGAACATTTCATGGTGAAATATGAGAGGCAGGTAGTTATTATGTCTTTACAGGGAAGGATTCATTCTTTTGAGAGCTGCGGTACTGTTGATGGTCCTGGCATAAGGTTTGTAATATTTATGCAAGGCTGTCCTTTTAAATGCATGTTTTGCCACAATCCGGATACATGGGATTTTAACGGCGGCACTTTATATACTGTGGATGAAGTTGTTGCAAAAGTAAAGAAATACCTTCCGTATATAAAGGCCTCAGGAGGTGGAATAACTGTAACTGGCGGAGAACCTCTTATGCAGATGGATTTTATTATTGAGCTTTTTAAAGAGCTAAAAAAACTTGATGTTCACACGGCTATCGATACTAACGGTTATGTTGGTTCAAAGGTCAAAAAACTTGAAGAGCTCATGGGACTTACCGATCTTGTTCTGATGAGCATCAAGCATATAAACCCTGATGCACACATTAAGCTTACAGGCTGCTCAAACCATAATACACTGGAATTTGCAAATTATTTGAGTGAAATTGGAAAGCCTTTATGGATAAGGTATGTTGTTATACCGGGATTTACAGACGATTTTTTGAGTTTGTTTAAATTAAGGGAATTTTTAAATAGTCTAAAAAACATTGAGAATGTGGAAATACTTCCTTTTCACAAGCATGGAGAAACAAAATGGAAAAAATTAAAGCTGCCTTATAATCTGGATAAGGCAGCTATTCCTAATAAATTTGCAGTGTCAAAAGCGAAAAATCTATTGAAGGATGAGTCGGAAGGAAAAATATAACTATTACTTTTTATACGTATGATAAATCACAGCTGCTTATCATAAGCTCGTTTATTTCATTTTGATCATCTTCGGAGAGATTTGTGAAAGCTATTTCACATTGAAACCCGCTGTCCAATTTGCTGCTTATTCCTGTTACTCCTTCAGCATTAATCCTCACATCGAAGAATCCGCTTTTTAACACTATGTGAATTAAAACCTGTAAAGATGTGTCTAAATCTTCTTCCATATGAACTAATACACCTGCAGCAGACATACTCAGCAATTTAAAAGGTATTGTTTTACCTGATGATAAAATTTCGAGCTTACCATTTCCGATAACATTGCAGCTTGGATATTTTTTGTTGTCTGTCATAACAAGACCTCCTTCCGTTAAGGTCCTTTCGGTCCTTTTACGTTATAAAATTCAGCTTGTTTATAATTTACCCCTTAAAGAGAAAAAAGAAACCTTTAAGAGGTATAAAAAAGGTTAAATTTTGGTTAAGAATTGATTAAGAATGTTACTTCAGGTTTTAAGCAGGTGATGGCAAGTCAACATATGAACCCAAATACAAAGATTTAATCAAAGAGTTTAATCAAATTTTTGCGTTACGATATATATCGGCAAAAATTAGTATTTAGTTAACACAATAATATTCGTGCCTAAACTGATAAATATCAATTAAACTGCAAGAAAATTCATTTATTGTACTTTTGAGAGATTTTCACAAAAATGCTATGATGACGAAGACTATGGTTTCAGGTATTTAACAAATAGTTTTGATATAAGCCTAAACTCATCACTAGCTTGGGTAACATTGTTTTTAGACAATACCAATTCTCATGGAGCTCCAGGCGATATAAATAATGACAAAAAGGTTAATATGCTTGATGTTGTAATATTGGCAAAATCTTTTGGCAGTATTTCGGGAGATGATCTTTTTAACGCAAGATGAGATCTAAATAATGATGGAGTTATAAATATGAAAGGTGTTATAGTTATTGCAAATAATTTTTACAAATAAAGTATTATTGAATACATTATCAATTAAATTATCATAAACCAATCAGAATATACACATAATAATATCAATATTTATCTTGACAATGGTATTATTAGTTAGTATAATATCTTTTGTCGGTTTTATGGGGTGACAATATGAAAATTGATGTATCAAGTATAGTTAAAATTAATGGTGCGAGCTTAGATGTCAAGTTCGATGAAGCGATAGCTGAGTTGAATGATCTTGAATCGGGTTTTGTCTTCACAGATGTTGTAAAATTCGAAGGTGTTCTGACAAATGCCAGCGGTGTGTTAAAATTAAATGGCAGTTTGAAGGCATCCTACAGTGTAAAATGCAGCAGATGCGTGAAAGATATTGAGGACAACCTTGAATTGAAGGTCAGGGAAGACATTATTGAAGGCAGCGAAACAGCAGATGTGGATGCTTATACATATAATGATAACTATATATTACTTGACAGTATTTTAAAGGATAATATAATTTTGAATTTACCTGTTAAAAAGGTATGTGATGATAATTGTAAAGGCCTGTGTCCAAGATGTGGTACAAACCTCAATGAGAAGACATGTGACTGCAAGGATGATTATATTAATCCACAGATGGAAGCACTTAAGAAATTTTTTGATAATTAAGATATAATGGGTTTAATAGGCGGGAGGTGTTATAATGGCAAATCCAAAGCGTAAATGGTCGAAAGCTAGAACAGGAAAAAGAAGATCACAGTGGAAACTGTCTGCACCAAATTTGGATAAGTGTCCGAAATGTCATGCATATAAGCTTAGACATAGAGTTTGTACAGAATGCGGCACTTATAGTGTTAAGACGAAATCAGGTCAGAAATCAGTTCAAGTAATAAAGGTTGAAGACTAATAAAAATGATGGAAAAGCAGCAGTTGAAACTGCTGTTTTTTGTTTATGTTTAGGAAATTATGCTATAGGATAAAGCATAGCAGGAGGAACCGTTTTGAAAAAAGACACACCTATAATAATTAATAATGTATTGCCTGGAAGTATTGCAGAAGAAGCTGGAATAGAAAAAGGCGATGTACTTTTGTCAATAAACGGAGAAAATATTGAGGATATATTTGACTATAGATTTCTAATATCTGACGAGGAGCTTACCCTTGAAATAAAGAAAGAAAACGAAGAGATATGGGAAATAGACATTGAAAAGTTTGAAGATGAGGATTTGGGAATAGAGTTTATCGATGATTTGATAGATGAGGCAAAAAGCTGCTCAAATAAATGTATATTTTGCTTTATAGATCAGATGCCTAAAGGAATGAGAGATTCACTTTACTTTAAGGATGATGACATGAGGCTGTCATTTCTGTCCGGTAATTATGTTACATTGACAAATATGGATGATAGTCATATAGATAGAATAATAAAATACAGAATGTCTCCTATAAATATTTCTGTTCATACTACAAACCCTGATCTTAGAGTTTTTATGCTCAAAAACAGGTTTGCAGCAAATGTTATGAGTAAAATAAGAAAGCTTTCAGTAAGCGGTATCACCCTTAATTGCCAGATTGTGCTCTGCAGAGGGATTAATGATAAAGAAGAGCTAAATAAATCTCTTTTGGATCTCACCAAGCTGTATCCTGCAGTTAACAGCATATCTGTTGTGCCTGTAGGCATTACAAAGCACAGGGATGGCCTTTGCAAGCTGATGCCTTATGACAAAGCTTCTTCCATGGAGGTCATAGAGCAGGTTGAAAAGCTTCAGGAAAACTTTCTTAAAAAACATGGATCAAGAGTTGTATACCTTGCTGACGAGTTCTATATGATGGCTGGAAAAGAAATTCCGCCTTACGAATATTATGAAGATTTTCCCCAGATAGAAAATGGGGTTGGACTTATATCCACTTTAATCAATGAATTCGATCAGCATATAAACCATGTTGACTTTGTTCCAGAAAAAAATAGAAAAGTAAGTATTGTAACGGGCGTTTCTGCTTATAATTATATTAGTTTGCTTTCAAAGAGATTGGAAGAAAAGTACAGTATAACTGTTAATGTATATAAAATAATTAATGAGTTTTTTGGTGAAAATGTAACTGTAACAGGACTTCTTACAGGAAGAGATATTGTAGCACAATTAAGAGGCCGGGACCTTGGAGACGAGGTTTTGATATGTAAGAGCATGTTAAAGGCTGATACAGATCTGCTTCTTGATGACTATACGTTAGGAACGCTTGAAGAAGCTCTAGGTGTAAAAGTAGCTCCTGTTGAAAACAGCGGAATTTCATTTATAAATAGTGTTTTGGGAGTATAAGAAACAAGTTGGGAGTGATAGTAAGTGGCAAAACCGGTAGTAGCTGTTGTTGGTAGGCCAAACGTAGGTAAATCCACGTTTTTTAACTATGTAGCAGGTAAAAGAATCTCCATAGTCGAAGACACGCCAGGAGTAACGAGGGACAGGATTTATACTGATGTTGAGTGGAGAAGCAAGTTATTTACCCTTATAGACACAGGTGGTATAGAGCCATATACCGAAGATAAAATAATGCAGCAGATGAAAAGGCAGGCAGAGTTGGCGATTGAAACTGCAGATGTTATAATATTCATGGTTGATGCCAAGGATGGGATGACAGCCTCCGATAAGGAGGTCGGAAGTATGCTCAGAAAAGCCAATAAGCCTATAATTCTTGCTGTAAACAAGGTTGACAGGGTTGGAGAACCGCCGCCTGAAGTGTATGAATTCTACAACCTGGGTTTGGGAGACATGATAACCATATCTTCTGTCCATGGTCTTGGTATGGGTGACCTTTTAGATGCGGTCTATGAGCATTTTCCTGAGGATACAGGTGAAGACTACGGAGAAGATGTTATCAAGGTTGCTGTTATCGGTAAGCCTAATGCGGGTAAATCATCTCTGATTAACAAAATTCTCGGAGAGGACAGGGTTATTGTAAGCGATATACCCGGTACTACCAGGGATGCTATTGATACATATTTTGAAAAGGATGATGAAAAATATGTATTTATTGACACAGCAGGAATAAGAAGAAAAAGCAAGATTAATGAAAGCATAGAAAGATACAGTATTATCCGTTCATGGACAGCAGTTGAGAGGGCAGATGTTTGCGTCATTATAATTGATGCCCAGGATGGCGTAACCGAGCAGGATACTAAGATTGCAGGGTATGCCCATGATAACGGAAAGGCTTCCATAGTTGTTGTAAACAAGTGGGATTTGATCGAGAAGACAACCGGTACTTTGGAAGAGTATAGAAAAACTGTATTGGAAAAGTTGGGATTCATGACTTATGCACCGGTACTGTTTATTTCAGCTATGACAGGGCAAAGAGTTCAAAAACTTTTTGAACTTATAAATTACGTTGCAAATCAAGCATCTTTGAGGATATCAACAGGTATGTTAAACGATCTTGTAAATGAAGCTATTGCAATGGTTCAGCCTCCGTCTGACAAAGGAAAAAGGCTTAAAATATATTACATGACCCAGGCTGGAGTTAAACCACCTACATTTGTAATATTCATAAATGATAAAGAACTCATGCATTATTCATACGAAAGATATCTTGAAAACCAGCTGAGAAAAAGCTTTGGTTTTGAAGGAACACCAATAAAATTCCTGCTTAGAGAAAAAAGCAAGGAAACATAATTATAGGGGCGGGAAAGGACTTGTATGGTAATGGATTATTTAAAAATTTTATCTATGTTCATTTTGGGGTATCTTTTGGGAAGTCTCAATTCTTCCCTTTTGGTTGGAAAAGTATATGGTGTTGATGTCAGAAAGCATGGCAGTGGAAATGCAGGTGCCACAAACACCTTACGAACATTAGGAAAAAAGGCGGCTGTTTTCGTTATTTTAGGAGATGCACTAAAAGGTGTACTGGCTTGTTTAATAGGCAGTCTGTTAGTTGGAAACAATGGGCTAATGGTAGCCGGAATAGGTTCTATTGTAGGGCATAACTGGCCTCTGTATTTTAAGTTTAAGGGTGGAAAAGGAGTTCTTACAAGCTTTGCTGTTGCCTTAATGATGGATTGGAAAGTTGCATTGATATTATTTGCCATATTTGCAATTGTTGTGGCAATTTCCAAATATATTTCATTGGGTTCCATTATAGGTGCTGCTTTATTTCCAGTAGCAGCCTATATACATAAGAGTGACGATAAATTATACTTAGTAATCGCTGTAATTTTTGCTTTTCTTATAATTTTAAGACATAGATCAAATATAAAAAGAATAGTTCAAGGTACCGAATCCAAATTCGGAAAGAAGAAGACTGCATAGAGAATTTAGGAGGATAGTTATGGGTAAAAATATTTGTATAATGGGTGCAGGGAGCTGGGGAACAGCATTATCTGTGCTATTGGCTACTAATGGACATAAAGTAAGGATGTGGTCCTTCTTTAAGGAAGAAGCGGAAGGCATAAACACTCATAGAGAGAATATTGCAAAATTACCTGGTGTTTGGGTTCCTGATACAGTTACATGCACAAATGATGTCAATGAAGCATTACAAGATGCAGAAGCTGTCATAATGGTAGTTCCTTCGGAATTTATGAGAAGTACCATGAAAACAATTAAGGGGGCTCTTAAGGACAATACAATAGTAGTATCATGCTCAAAGGGCCTGGAAGATGAAACTTTCCTTACAATGTCACAGATTATAAAAGAGGAAGCACCAAATGTAAGGGTGGTTGCATTATCAGGACCAAGCCACGCTGAAGAAGTAGGAAGATCAATACCAACTGCAATTGTAGCTGCATCAGTGGATAATGAAGCAGCCCTCTTTGTACAGGATATATTCATGTCACCAATGTTCAGGGTTTATACCAATTCCGATATAATAGGAGTTGAGCTGGGTGGAGCAATTAAAAATGTTATAGCTCTTTGTGCCGGTATTTCTGATGGCCTGGGTTTTGGCGACAACACTAAAGCTGCTCTCATGACTCGAGGAATAACCGAAATGTCCAGGCTTGGTGAAATAATGGGAGCTAAGCCAAAGACTTTTTCTGGTCTTGCAGGAATTGGAGACTTAATAGTTACCTGTACAAGCATGCATAGCAGAAATAGACGAGCAGGAATACTCATCGGCAAAGGAAAGAGTCTGGAAGAAGCATTAAAGGAAGTTGCAATGGTTGTAGAGGGAGTAAACACAACAAAAGCAGCTTACCATATGGCAAAGAAGATGAACGTGGAGATGCCTATAACAAATCAGGCATATGAGGTTTTATTCAATGGTAAGGATGCACGGCAGGCGGTAGTTGATTTGATGATGAGGGATAAGAAGCTGGAGAACGTGTAAATAATAATGACACTTCAAAAAACTCCTTTATTTTGAGACTTAAGCAGGTTATAAAAATCAATGTTATTGTAACACTTTGGATTTTTGCTTAAGTTGCCACAATAAGGGAGTTTTATTGTATCAATTGATTTAAAGTAAAGAGGTGAAAAGCATTTGAAAAAGTTAGTATTAATAATAGCACTGACATTTGTAACTTTTATCAGCGGGTGCAGTAGTGCAAGTACCGAACAGAAAAATACTTATGGCGATAATAAACTGATTCAAAAAGAAGGTGACTCATATTCATTTTTTGATAGAATCGGGGACCAAGATGACTCTAAATTGAACATCAAATATTCGAGGTTTTACGGTGCTGAAACGATTTGGAACATCAATGTAGAAAAACAAGGTGAGCTTAAATTTCAACTTAATTCTGAAGTGGATAAAGGAAAGTTTAAAGGAGTAATTATTTCACAAAAAAATGAAATAACCACTATATTTGAAGGTGAAAAGAAAGGCAGTCATTCTATTATTCTTCCAGAGGGCATGTATAGGTTTAAAATTGTAGGATATGATGCAAATGGTAAAGTAGATGTAGAATTGAAACTTGATGAAAATATGAGATCAACCGTTATAAAAGATGATTGAAGGGAAAATGTATTTGCCTGAAAAGTATTTTAAGCAGCGAAAAATTATGATATTATGGTATTATTAAGTAGATATCTTTCAATAGGAGGTAACAATGTTTTCATCATATGATCCGACAGAAGTGACAGAAGCTTTAATTGGCGGAGGTATTGGCCTTGTTGCAATAGTTGGTGTAATAATATTTTTTGTACTGAGATATAGAATTAAAATCGAGCAAATAAAAGCTGATGCAATGGTTAGGTCTGAAGAAGTCCGGGCTAAAAATCAGTTGGAAATAGAACGGATGCTTATTGAAGAAAGACAGAATCAGTCCAATTATAACATAAATAAAAATTTATTCAGCGATGATTCGTTAAGCGATGATGAAATGATGCAAAATAGAAGAAATCAAAAAAATAGGATGTAAAATATATTTAAATAATAATCGCAGATCTTATGAATTCACATAATATCTGCGAAATTTTTTGTCTAGGAAATTAAGGTGTATCCTACATCGCAATTTTCCACCACAACAATCACCCTTTTTGACTGTATATGAATTTATAATGATTTAATATGCAATCATTTTATGGAGATCTTGTTTTTCATTTTTTCAATATAGCTAAAAATAGATGCTATAAGAAGACAATAAAGAAAAATAGGAATATAGATGTGGAGAAAATTATAATTATATTTTGATTCATAAATATAGTTTTTAAATTGAATGAATATGTTATCGCCAGGTGTTTTTGTGGTGATGTCATATATTGTAATTACTATAGCAAATAAAAATGAAAGCTTTGGTATGGTCCATAGACGATCCTTGTTTAAAATGTATGTAAGCAGGATGAGGGATAACGAAATTATTGGTACATAAATCGGAATGTTCCAAATAATATTAAAGATAGTACCAAACAATTCAGAAAGACTCATTAATAGCAGCTCCTTATTAAAGTTATTGTATAAGCTAATAAATATATAAATATTTACATATATACTTTTATCATATTTTATGAATTAAAGCAAAGATTGTTTTTGTTTATAATTGTTAGAATTTTGATAAAAAAGGGATAAAGCATGGTATAATATGAGTATAATGAGGTTTGAAGATTTTAATTTTCCATTATAATAATCAAGGATTCAAAATCGCTTTGTGATTTTATAAATATAAATATATAACCATGAAAGAGAGTACTGTTTTATGAAATTTATCTTTTTCACAGATACACATATTAAAGGAACTAAGCCAAAAAACAGGAATGATAACTTTTATGAAACCCTCAAAACAAAATTTTTGGAAATAAAAGATATATGTGATGAGCTTGAAATAGATTTTATATTACATGGTGGAGACTGGTTTGACAGGCCTGATATTTCCCCGTCAATAGTAAAGGAATTTGCTCTTATAATACAGACATATAAAAGACCGATCTATACAATAGCAGGTAATCATGATATATATGGCCATAATCCTGATACAGTTGGCAGAACTATGTTAGGGCTCTTAGAAGGAGTTGGAGTTTTAAACCTTTTAAACTATAATGATGATGTGGTTGTTGAAAAGGATGGATTAAAAGTTCAGATTTTAGGAAAGCCTTACAGGTTTGATATTGATGATGCTGAAACGTCATCAGCTTATTATATTGTGAAGAAAAGTAAAGATGTTGATTATCTTATAAACATGGTTCATGGTATGCTGTTAAAAAAGCCGTTTTTTGAGGGTATTCCCTATACATTAGTTGACAATATAATAGAAACTGAGGCGGATATAACTCTTGCAGGCCACTATCATGGAGGATTCGGTATTGTTGAGAAGGATGGGAAATATTTCTCGAATCCGGGAAGTTTGGTTAGAATAACAAATGCCATTAGTGAAATAAATCGTATACCCAAAGTTGTCATAATTGAACTTGGTGATGGTATAAATGTTTATGAAAGAGAGCTTAAGTCTGCAGCACCTGGAAATGAGGTGTTAGACAGAAGGCAGCTTGAGTACGCCCAAGACCGTAATGTGAAACTTCACAAATTTTATCAGGAGTTGTCGGAAACCGGCAAATTCCAGAAAGCGGATCTTAATAAAATAATAGATGATATAACGGCAAACCAGAATATAAGCCGTGAGGTTAAATACGAAACAGTAAAAAGGATTGCTACTGCAAAAGAAGAACTTACGCATGATGAAGAGGATTAGATATGGCAATTATAACAAGAGTAAGAATAGAAAATTTTCAATCCCATGAAGATACTACCATTGATTTTGACAGAGGATTAAATATTATAACAGGGCCTTCCGACAATGGTAAGTCTGCCATTATAAGAGCTATTAAATGGGTTCTGTTTAATGAGCCCAGAGGGACGGAATTTATAAGACAGGGAACTTCCGCAGCCAGGGTTACTATAGAAATGGATAATGGCAATGCAATAATCCGTGAGAGATCCAGCAGCAAAAACAGGTATACAGTTAAATATCCTGACAGTGAGTCGGTAATATTCGAGGGCTTTGGCAATGAGATACCTCAGGAAGTTGTAGGGGCACATGGCATTACCAAGGCATATTTGGACAGCAGCTTAAGTTCAAGCTTAAATATAGCAGAGCAGCTTGAGAGTCCGTTTTTGCTTTCAGAGACCGGTTCGGTAAGAGCAAAGGCTATTGGGCGGCTTATTGGGCTTCATATAATTGACAGGGCTATAAAAAATACAAATGTGGATCTAAGGCGTGAAAATCAGTTCAAGGATAGGGCTAATAGTGAGCTTAATGAAGTGGAATCTTCTCTTAAGGAATATGAATTTTTAAAAGACGTTGAGGTGAAATTAGAAAAATCCGACAGTATAATACAGGGAGTATCGGAGTTATTAACAAGAACAAAAAGGCTTGAAACAAATTTAAAGAGTATCATATCCATTGAAGCTGATTATGCAATTCAAAGCAACATTGTAAAAAACCTTGATAAATTGGAAAGGTATGAGCTTTGCCTTAGAAATATCGAAATAATAAATGGTAAGCTATCCAAGCTGAAAAGAGTCTATAAAACTTTAAACGAAATAGATATTGAAATTAATTCAGCATCCTATATAATTAAAAATACTGAAAGAATAAATTATTGTGCAGAGCTTTTACATGAGATTAGCAAAAAGACAAGGGTGATGGATAAGGCAAAAATCCTTAAAATAGCTTTTTCAAAGGTTGATAGGTCTGAAATCGAGGCTAAGGGACAATTGTATGCAACTGCCAATGTAAAACCCTTGGAGGAGAAGATTAAAAAGCTTGATAGTCTAATATTAAAGCTAAATGGTATGCGTTCCTTAAACACTGAAATTAATAAATTATATAAAGAACAAGGGAAGCATGACGTTGTATTAAAGTCAGCAGCTAATGTGGACAAAGCTTTAACCATCCATAATAATATTCAAGATGATATAGAAAAGCTTAAAAAGATTATAGGATTAATGGAAAAACTGTCATATGTAAGTAATAAGTTAATAGATGGGAAAAATTATCTTGTTTCCATAAATACAGGTATAAGCAAGGATTTAAAAGACTATTCGGTTACTTTGAAGAAGGCAGGCAAGTGTCCTGTATGCAGGAGTAAAATTGGAAATGACATATTAAATGAAATAATAAAAAGCTATAGTTTTAATGGAGGTATATAAATGGCTGATGAATTAGATAAATCAATAGACTACAGCAAGACAATAAGCCAGCTTAAGGAAAAACTGGATAATGCAAAAAACATGAGAATTCGTGCTGAGACCAAGATGGAACAGCTAAATAAACAGAAGCAGGAAATCTTAAAGGAAATTGAAGAAATGGGTGTTAAGCCTGATGAGCTTGAATCTGAAATAGAGAAGCTTAAGAATAATATTGAGGAAATGATTAAGGAAGCTAATGATATGCTTCCTATGGATTTGATTAATGAGAACAAAATTTAATTATAATAAATATTATTTATAAAGTAAGGGGAGCACAAATGAAAAAGAAAATAGGTGTTATTTCGCTGGGGTGTCCTAAGAATCTCATCGACAGTGAAATAATGTTGGGACTTATAAAAAATTGTGAGTATGAGATTGTTAATGAAAAGGAAGAGGCACAAATATTGATTGTAAATACCTGCGGATTTATTGAGTCAGCAAAGCAGGAATCAATTAATACCATTCTTGAAATGGCGGAGTGCAAAAAAGATAGATGTGAGCTGCTTATAGTAACAGGATGTCTTGCAGAAAGGTATAAAGGGGATATTATCAACGAAATACCCGAGGTAGATGCTTGTGTAGGCACAGGTAATGTAGCTCTTATATGTGATGTTATCGAGAAGGCGTATAAAGGTGAAAAACAGGTACTATACGGAAAGCTTGACGATACTTCCTATCTCAACACCGAGAGGGTTGTTTCCACAAAAAACGGGTTTGCATATTTAAAAATTGCCGAGGGATGTGACAACTGCTGTACCTATTGCATTATTCCGAGCCTTAGAGGAAGGTTTAGAAGCAGAAATATGGAGGATGTTTTGTTAGAAGCAGAAAGCCTTTCAAAAAATGGGGCAAAGGAGATAATACTTGTAGCTCAGGATACAACCAGGTACGGACTTGATATATATGGAAAAAAGATGCTGTCTGAGCTTTTGAGAAAATTAAGTTCCATAGATGATGTAAAGTGGATAAGGCTTTTATACTGCTATCCTGAGGAAATTGATGAGGAACTTGTTAATGAAATATCACAGAACAATAAGGTTTTAAAATATCTTGACATACCGTTTCAACATGCCAGTGATAAAGTTTTAAAAGCTATGGGCAGAAGAGGTACCTCAAATGAATACAAAAAACTTATAATGGATTTAAGATCCAGAATTCCTGGAATTGTCCTAAGAACATCAGTAATTGTGGGCTTTCCCGGAGAAACTGAAGAAGACTTTAATGAACTTTATAAATTTTTTAGCGAATATAAGGTTGACAGACTTGGAGTTTTTTCATATTCTAGAGAAGAGAATACTCCTGCATCAAAATATAAAAATCAAATCAGCAGTAAGACAATTAAAAAAAGGTTTGATTTGATGATGGACCTTCAAAAGGAAACAATGGACTTAAATAATAGTTTCAGGCTGGATAAAATTTATCCAACCATAGTTGAAGGAGTTGCAGATGACGGAATCTTCTACATAGGGCGTACATACGCTGAAGCACCTGATATTGATAGTCTTATTTACTTTACAAGTGAGGAACCTGTCCAAATTGGAGATATAGTAAAAGTTAAGATTATGAATATAGATAATTACGATTTAATAGGAGCTGTTACCAATGAATTTACCGAATAAGTTAACCTTGTCAAGAATTTTGCTTGTGCCTGTTTTTATGATTTTTATTCTGCCTATTCCTGACTGGGTAGTGAACAGTGAGTACTTAACCTTTATACATTCCCAGTTGGAATCACTTAATAAATTTATTTTGGGTCCAGGTAAATATATTGCTGCAGGCATATTTATAGTTGCTTCTCTAACAGATGGAGTAGATGGTTATATAGCCAGAAAAACAAAACAGGTAACAAAAATGGGTAAGTTTTTAGATCCCATTGCTGATAAGCTTTTAGTAACAGCTGCACTTATTGTACTTCTTCAAAATGATAGGCTTAGCGGTTGGGCTGCGATGTTTATTATTGGAAGAGAGTTTATAGTTACAGGATTAAGACTCATCGCAGCAGGAGAAGGAGTTGTAATAGCTGCAAGTAATTGGGGGAAGATAAAGACTGCCACACAAATGGTTGCAATAGTATTATCCCTTTTGGATAATTACCCATTATCTTTGATTATCCATTTCCCATTTGACAGGGTTGCAATGTTTATTGCAGTTATAGTAACTATTTATTCAGGCTATGACTATATTGCAAAAAACAGCAAGTTACTTGAGCATAGATAAGGCATGAATGATAATATAAAAAATTAGATTGTTGTGGAATGACTGATATATTTTAGTCATTCCTTTTATATGTGCAAAAATGATATATAATTAACATTTTAATATAGATGTTGCCATGAGAAATTAATATTTTTATCGCAATAAAAAAAATTAACTTATTTTTAAGTTAAATATTGCATATAATCTGATTGTATAATATACTCTTATTATCAGGAAATATTATCAGGTAATAATTATTGTTATATAGATCAATTTATTTTTATAAAGCCTAGGGGTGTAGTTAATGAGCAGGCCATCGCTGCATAAGAAGGAACGGCACAAGACTCTGATAGAAAAGATCAAACAAGATCCATTTTTAACAGATGAGGAGTTAGCCGAAAAGTTTAGTGTTAGTATACCTACAATAAGGCTCGACAGGTTGGAACTTGGAATTCCTGAGTTGAGAGAAAGAGTGAAAAATGTAGCAGAAGAAAGTTACGGAAAAGTAAAATCACTGCAGGTAAAGGATTTTTTTGGGGAACTTTTGGATATAACCTTGGGTAAGTATGGAATATCCATATTGCAAACTGATGATAGCATGGCTTTTGAAAAAACAAAAATAATTCGCGGCCATTTTATTTATTCAATGGCAGAATCCCTTGCAATAGCCGTTATCGATGCACATGTAGCTCTTGTAGGTGTAGCAAATATCAAGTATAAAATGCCTGTATATTCGGGAAATAAGCTGGTGGCAAAGGCTGAAGTGAAACGGCAAAAATCCAATAACTATATAGTATGGGTTAAGATTACCGAAAAGCAGGTTGAAGTTTTTAGAGGGAAATTTATATTGGTATCCCTTGAAAAAGTGGATAAAAAATAGTAAAGTATGATATGGGTTTTTTGGATATTATAAGGATAGGGAAAATGTTTTGCGATTATTAAAGTTCTAGGGAGTGAAGGTATTGCTTATTCTGGTAGATGCAATGGGTGGGGATAATGCTCCACGTGAAATAGTGCATGGTTGTATGGATGCTATTAATGAACATGATGATTTTGACATCCTATTAGCCGGAGACAAAAACAAGATAACCAGCATATTAAAAGAAAAAGATTTTAGTAATAAAAGGCTGGATGTTTATCATACGACTGAGGCCATAACAAATGAAGATAGCCCTGTAAAAGCAATAAAAAGAAAAAAGGATTCTTCGATTGTAGTTGGGCTTGAAATGTTAAAGGATAAAAAGGCAGATGTTTTCCTATCAGCAGGTAATACTGGTGCTTTAATGGCAGGGTCAAAAATTATTCTAGGAATGATAGAGGGTGTAGAAAGACCGGCCCTGATGAGTTTTTTACCGACAAGCAAGGGATTATCTGTCATTGTTGATGCAGGTGCGAATACAATGTGCAAACCAGTTAATCTTTTGCAGTTTGGTGTTATGGGGTCTTTATATATAAGTGAAGTTTTCGGCGTTAAAAATCCAAGGGTTGGTATAGTTAATGTAGGAGCTGAAGAAAATAAGGGAAATGATCTTGTTAAAAGTGCATACACAATGTTAAAACAGGCTAACATTAATTTTATAGGAAATATTGAAGGTCGCCAGGTATTGGATGGTGACGCAGATGTAATAGTCTGCGATGGCTTTGTTGGAAATGTGCTTATAAAAACTTTGGAAGGTGCTGCAGGTTATTTGTTCGGAAGCATAAAAAATATATTTAATAAAAATTTACTTACAAAAATTTCTGCTGCACTGGTAAAAAAGGAATTAAAGAAATTTAAAAAGCACATGGACTATACGGAATACGGAGGAGTTCCATTACTCGGAGTTAATGGAAAGGTTATTAAGGCACATGGAAGCTCTAATGCCAAAGCTATCAAGAATGCGGTAATACGTGCGAAAAGCTATGTAAAGAGCGATGTGTTGGAACAAATAAGAGAAGATTTTAAGAATATGGAGGTTGAGGAGATTGAGTAACGAGAGATTTGGAATTGGCGTTTTAGGGTTGGGAATAAGTATACCAAAAAATGTTCTTACAAATAGCGATTTGGAGAAGATGGTTGATACTTCTGATGAATGGATAATGAAGAGAACCGGAATATCTGAAAGAAGAATTTTAGATAAAGATCAGCCAGCATTTGAACTAGGTGCAGAGGCTGCAAAGATGGCAATTAAAGATTCAGGATTGACTCCTGAAGATATTGACCTTATAATAGTTGCTACCGAGACACCGGACTATTTAACACCGTCTACGTCTTGTATTATCCATAAACTAATTGGTGCCAATAAAGCTGCTGCTTTTGATTTAAATGCCGCTTGTTCGGGTTTTATGTACGGTTTGACAGTAGCTAAACAATTCCTTGAGAACGGTTTTAATGGATATAAAAACATTCTTGTTATAGGCTGTGAAGGTCTATCGAAGATTGTAGATTATAGCGACAGAGCATCTTGCATACTTTTTGGAGATGGTGCAGGAGCAATGGTTGTTGGAAAAGTTGAAGAAGGCTATGGTATATTATCATCTTATATGGGAGCTGACGGCAGCTTGGGCAATAATATTACCATGCCATGTTGTTCCATAAATGAATCAGATTTAAGTGTAAGAGAGCATGAAAATAAAAATGTTTTATGGATGAATGGATCTGAAGTGTTCAAATTTGCTGTAAGGGTTATGGAGCAGTCGACACGTTGGGTTTTAGATGATAAAAACATTTCATTGGATGATGTATCCCTTATAGTTCCTCATCAGGCCAATATAAGGATTATTGAAGGTGCTGCAAAAAGGCTCAATGTTCCAAATGAAAAAGTTTATTCAAACCTTAACAAATATGGAAACACATCATCTGCATCAATTCCTATTGCACTTTATGAAGCAATTCAGGACGGTTTGGTTAAAAAGGGCGATAACATTGTAATGGTTGGTTTTGGTGGAGGCCTTACCTGGGGATCTGTACTTTTAAAGTGGAATAAATAAAGATTTCTTATAGATAGATTAATAGTGATTTTAATATAGTTAATTAATATAGTTTATTTGGAGGTAATAATGGGTAAATTAGCTTTTATTTTCGTTGGTCAGGGAGCACAAAGTGTCGGTATGGGGAAGGAAATCTGTGAAAACTTTAAAGCTTCCTCCGATATTTTTGAAGAAGCATCTGAAAGCCTAGGCTTTGATATCAAAAAAATGATATTTGAAGGTGATGATGAAACATTAAAAATAACAGAAAATACTCAGCCAACAATACTTACAACAAGTATTGCATGCCTTATGCCATTATTGGAAAACGGTAAAAAGCCTGATGTTGTAGCAGGATTAAGTCTTGGTGAGTACTCAGCTCATGTAGCTGCATCAACAATGCTTTTTAAAGATGCTGTATCCCTTGTTAAGAAAAGGGGGAAATATATGCAGGAAGCTGTTCCGCTTGGTGTTGGTACAATGGCTGCCATATTGGGCCTTGAAGGTCAAACCGTTATTGATTGTTGTAAAGAAGCTGCTTCATATGGTATAGTGGAGCCTGCAAACTTTAATTGCCCTGGGCAGATTGTTGTTGCAGGAGAGGTAAAGGCTGTTGAAAAAGTCGTTGAGCTTACAAAGGAAAAGGGAGCAAAGCGTTCAATGATATTGCCTGTAAGTGCACCATTCCACTGCAGCATGCTAAAGCCTGCCGGTGAAAAATTGGCTGCAGAGCTTGCAAATATCAGCTTAAGCGAATTTAAATGTCCATTAGTTACTAATGTTACTGCAAAATACATAAATGATACGTCAGTAGTTAAGGACTTACTCATAAAACAGGTTTCAAGCCCTGTTCTTTGGGAAGAAAGCGTGAAGACCATGTTAAATGACGGTGTTGATACATTTGTTGAAATAGGTCCTGGAAAAGCTTTATCCGGATTTATTAAAAAAATAAGCAAAGAAGCAAGAGTTTTTAATGTGGAAGACATGGATTCTCTTAAAAAGGTACTGCAAGAGATGTAGTTTGATTAAAAGTGTCATTAATATTCTATTTCCAATGTATTAGGCGATTTCAAAAATTTCCTTGGTCAATTTTTAATGGTGAAAAGTATTAAATTCAATATTTTTGAAATCGCCAGTTGATCAGTTATTTTTTGGAAATTACCTTAATCACTTTTATATAAGGAGGAATGAATACTATGCAGCTAAAGGGGAAAACTGCAGTTGTTACTGGTTCTTCCAGAGGACTGGGAAAGGCAATCGCATTAAAACTGGCCCAAATGGGTGCTAACATCGTTTTAAATGGTGTTTCAGATGTTATTTATAAAACAGAAGAGGAATTTAAGGCAACAGGCTATAATGTGATTGTTTCAAAAGGAAATGTCAAAAATGAGGAAGATGTTAAGCAAATGGTCAAATCAGCAGTAGAAGCCTTTGGAAGTATTGATATCCTTGTTAACAACGCAGGCATAACTAAAGATAAGCCTTTAGCCATGATGTCCGTGGAGGATTGGGATGATGTTTTGGACGTTAATCTTAAAGGTTCATTCTTATGTACCAAATATGTTTCCAAGGTAATGATTAAAAAGAGAACTGGAAAAATTGTGAATATTGCTTCAGTAGCAGGCAGATACGGTAATCAGGGACAGATTAACTATTCTGCGTCAAAAGCTGGGCTTATTGGTATGACAAAAACTGTTGCTAAGGAACTTGCGTCACGTGGTATTACCTGTAATGTGGTTACACCGGGGCTTATTGAGAGTGATATGACCGATGTATTACCCGAAGAAGTCAGAAACAATTATTTAAAAAATATTCCCCTCGGAAGGTTCGGGACACCTGAAGATGTGGCGAATGTTGTAGCTTTTTTGGCTTCTGATGATTCAAATTATGTAACTGGTCAGGTAATAGATATTGACGGCGGGCTGGTAATGTAATAATATCTTTATGTGAAAGTTTTACCAACACATTCACAAACAGATGTTAAATATTAACCCCCTGTGGAAGGAGGTGAATGAATAGTGTTTGAAAAAGTTAAAAAAATAATCGTAGAGCAGTTAGGTGTTGAAGAAGAAGATATAGCCATGGAATCTTCATTTATTGATGATCTGGGTGCGGATTCACTTGATATAGTTGAACTTATTATGGCGCTTGAAGAAGAATTTGATATCGAAATTCCTGACAGCGAGGCAGAAAAGATTGCAACAGTGGGTGACGCTGTAGAATTTATTAAAAATAACTCTTAAAAAAAAGTCCCTATAAAAGGGGCTTTTTTTACAAAATGAAACGAAAACTTGAAACAATAACTAAAGTTACCATTTGTTAGTGAATGAGAACTTTATTGAAATATATTTTGCTTAAAAGAATAATAAGTATAATCTTGAAGATCTTATTTTGAAAATTTTGATTGAAGATATATAAGGAGGCTATCATATGAAAAAGAGAGTTGTTATTACCGGACTAGGTGTTATCTCATCATTAGGCTTTGATGTTGAAAAGTTCTGGAATTCAATTAAGGAAGGTAAATGTGGTATCAGCACTATTGAACGTTTTGATATAACTAATTATAGTACTAAGGTTGCGGCTGAGATAAAAGATTTTGATCCAACATTATATATTGACAAAAAAGAAGCAAAGAGAATGGACAGATATACTCAATATGCAATGGCTGCATCAAAGCAGGCTGTTGAAATGTCAGGCTTGGATTTGGAAAAGATAGATCATACTAGATTCGGATGTATAGTGGGTTCTGGTATAGGCGGAATTGAGACCCTTGAGAATCAGCATGACGCATTAATGAATAAGGGACCTGGAAGGGTAAGTCCATTCTTTATTCCAATGATGATTGCAAACATGGCTTCAGGCCGTATTGCAATACAGTATGGTGCGAAGGGATTTAATGAAACCGTTATAACAGCTTGTGCTACGTCTACTAATGCTTTAGGAGATGCATTCAAGGTAATACAGCGCGGAGATGCAGATATAATGATTTCCGGTGGTTCAGAAGCTGCCATTACTCCATTATCAATTGCAGGATTCTGTTCAATGAAGGCAATGTCAACAACTGAAGATCCTTTAGATGCATGTAAGCCATTTGATGCAAACAGAAATGGTTTTATAATGGGTGAAGGTGCCGGTATACTCATATTGGAAGAGTATGAACATGCAGTAAAAAGAGGTGCAAACATAATAGTAGAAGTTGTTGGATATGCTTGTACGAATGATGCTTATGACATAGTTGCACCTGCACCAGAAGGTGAAGGCGGAGCAAGATGTATGAGTCTTGCTGTAAAGGATGCGGGTATTAAACCTGAAGATGTGGATTATATAAATGCACATGGTACATCAACGGAGTATAATGATAAATTTGAAACAGCTGCAATTAAAACAGTTTTCGGTGCACATGCGAATAAACTTGCAGTAAGTTCAACAAAATCAATGACAGGACACCTTTTGGGAGCTGCTGGTGCCATTGAAGCAATAATTACTTCATTGGCGTTAAAGGAAGGGTTTTTACCACCTACAATAAATTATAAAACTCCTGATCCTGAATGTGATCTTGATTATGTTCCTAATGTTGGACGCAAGACTGATATTGAGTATGCAATATCCAATTCATTAGGTTTTGGAGGCCATAATGCTTCCATAACATTAAAGAAGTATAAAGCAGAATAATTATAGATAAGCAAATTGTAATTTATAGATTAGGGGACGTAATTTACGTCCTCTATTGACATTTATGTCTGGAAAGTTTGGTATTATATGAAAGTGTTATTAAATTAAAAGACTAATCACTTTTTATGAAGATTTTGGAGGCTTTATGATTAATTTGGAAACGCTTTTGGAAAATCTTAATGGATTTGAAGAGAAAATAAACTACAAGTTTAAAAACAGAAAAAATATTATTTTGGCACTGACTCACAGTTCCTATGCTAATGAGAATAGGAATGATAATCTTACAAGCAATGAAAGGCTTGAATTTCTGGGTGATGCAGTATTAAATATTATAATAAGTGAAACAATATACAGCAATTATCCCAATTTGTCAGAGGGTCAGTTAACTAAAGTAAGGGCAAATATTGTATGTGAGCAGTCTTTGGTAAAGTGTTCCAACAATATAGAGGTAGGTAAATTCCTTTTGCTGGGGAAGGGCGAGGACCTGAGCGGTGGCAGGACAAGAACCTCAATTTTGTCTGATGCATTTGAAGCAATTATTGGTGCTGTTTATCTTGATGGAGGTATGAAAAATGTAAAGGCATTTGTTCTTCAACAGATGGATCATCTAATAAAAGACGCAGTTTTAGGTATAATTTTTCTGGATTACAAAACCCAGTTCCAGGAGATCGTACAAAAGGATGGAGAAAAGAAAATAATTTATGAAATATTAGAGGAAAACGGACCTGATCATGACAAGGAATTTGTTGCACAGGTAAAGATTATGAATAAAGTTGTTGGAAAAGGTAAGGGAAAGAGTAAAAAGGAAGCCGAACAAGCTGCAGCAAAAGCAGCATTGGAATCTTTAAACTTAAAAATAAGGTGATAACGTGAGTAAAAAACATATGGTTATTCCTGTTTTTATTCCGCATAAGGGCTGTCCCTTTGATTGTATTTACTGCAACCAGAAAGCAATCAGCGGGCAGACAGAGGAAATGACAGTTGAAAAGATGTATGATACTATTGATTCACATCTATCTACTGCACAAGGAGACAGCTTTATAGAAATAGGATTTTATGGCGGTAGTTTTACTGGTATTGAAGATACCAAACAGATAATGTTTTTGGAAGCAGCAAATGAGTATGTGGCCCAGGGCAGAATTAAAGGTATACGACTATCAACGAGACCTGATTATATTAATTCTCAAATTCTTAACAGATTAAAAATGTATAATGTTAAGACAGTTGAGCTTGGAGTTCAAAGTCTCGATGAAGATGTCCTCAAAACCAGCGGGCGGGGACATGGTACTGATGATGTGTACAAGGCATGTTGTCTTATTAAGGAAAATGGAATAGGTTTGGGAATCCAGACTATGATAGGACTTCCGGGTTCTAATTATGAGAAAGATCTGGATACAGCCAGGAAGGTTGTTGAGCTAAGTCCTCAAATTGTAAGGATTTATCCAACACTAGTGGTTAGAAATACTTATCTTGAGAAAATGTTTAATGAGGGAAGTTATACTCCTCTGGAGTTGGAGGAGGCTGTGAGCTTATGTGCAAAGCTCTTGGAATTATACAACAAAAATGACATTAAGGTTATAAGAATCGGACTACAGCCAACTGACAATATTAATAACAATTTTGATGTTGTAGGAGGACCTTTTCATCCAGCCTTCAGGCAGTTGGTTGAATCCAGATTATGGCGTGATAGGATAGAAAATTATATAAAAGAGTATTCATTATTTAAAGAACATGATATAATTATATATACAGATAAAAAATACATTTGTGATATTATTGGACAAAGGAGGGGTAATATCGAATATCTAAAGAGTAAGTACCAATTTAAAAGGATATCAATTAAATCTATTGAAGATCTCAAAGATGAATTTTTCATAAGGGGGTTGTAAATAAGTAAATTTTTGATGAATTTTAAGAAAAATTGCAGCAATTTGAAAACTAGTGTATAATCTTGATTATGTACTACTTAATTACTAATATATAGAAGAAATATTTGATTATTTGTAGGGGGATAAGTGTATGGAGGTTCTTAAAGTATCGGCTAATTCACAGCCTAAATCTGTAGCTGGGGCTCTAGCAGCAGCGTTGAGAGATCGCAATTGTGCGGAAATTCAAGCAGTTGGTGCTGGTGCAGTAAATCAAGCAGTTAAGGCTATTGCCATTACTAGAGGTTTTGTGGCACCAAATGGAATTGATCTGGTAGCTGTACCTGCATTTTCAGAAGTCAGCATTGACGGAGAAGAAAGAACAGCTATAAAATTCTTAATACAACCTAGGTAAAAGAAATAATGATAGCCTGTTCGTCAGTAATTACTGATGGACAGGCTTTTTGACTTTCCAACATTTTGTCAATAATGTTAAAATATTGGAAAGTTCCGCTATACTTTTAGAAAAAATTTTGTATACTTTAGGTAATATATACAGATATAGAAGCAGCACATTTCTAATTTTTAAGGGGGAAAATTATGCTTAACCAAAAAAGAATTTTATCTTATTTTTTAGTAGTTGTTATGTTATTAACCATATTAAGCCCGCAAGCATTGGCGGCGGATGATGTGGGGAGCGGTCAAACCTATGACGAAGAGTCCTTTTACAATATCTTTACCGACAGGGAATTTGGGAAACAAGTATTAAAAGCTATTGGAGTAGATACTAATAATATTGATTGGTCTTTGGTTAATGATAATAGCATTAGCAGCTTAAAAGAATTTCAAGTGTTAAATAATATAGAAAGTCTAAATGGGTTGGAGAAGCTCGAAGGACTAGAGAGATTGGTTGTATCCGATACAAAAATTGACAGGTTTCCTGACGAAATTGAAAAAAGTCTTACAAACCTTAAGTCTCTTTCATTAGGCGGTAATAAGACGTTGAAAATACCAGCTTTTGCTAACTTAAATGAATTCAGCACATTATCAGGCCAAGCTGTGACAATGAATTCAAGAGATTCAATTGAGTCTATGGCCAATCTTAAAATATTAAATTTATGCAAATCAAAAGTTTCGGATAATAGTTCCATTGCAAAAGTAATTGATTATTCTAAATTTGGAAATCTCGAACAGCTAGACATTTCCGGTAATAATATTGAATCACTGCCGGAAAGTATTAAAAGCTTAAGTAATTTAAAATTTCTGGACATGGGAATAAATGATATAGGCAGTATACCTGCAGGTTTTTTTGAGAATTTTAAAAATATTGAGAAACTTAGAATGAATAATTGTAAATTAAGCTCGATACCAATAGAAGTTGCTGCATTATCAAATTTAAAAACTCTTGATGTTTCTTATAATAATATAGCTTCTTTACATTATAGTGACGGTCTTGTAGGCTTATGTGAATCACTTGACATAAGAGGAAATAAAATTACAGATTATTCAAATGAATTTTACAAGGCATTTCCAAATCTTAAATATTTAAGTGCCACTGATTGTGGCTTTGACAAGTTTCCTGAATTTGTAACCTATATAGAAAATCTGGAATATCTTGATATTGGCAGCAATCCAATGGGGAAGAATGTAGAACAATTAAGTCTTGTGGCTAAACTTAAAAATTTATACTTTATAAATTTGTCAAATTGCTCTATCGATGAATTCCCTGAAAGTTTGTTAGATCTGCAAGAACTACATAGATTGGATATATCAAATAATCCTATAAAAAGAGTTCCTGATGGTGATGATGGCATAAAAAAACTTAACCATCTCTTTGAATTACATTTAAGTAACTGCAATCTGGATAGTTTTCCTACTGAAATATGTGATTTACCCAATTTGTCTTACTTACATCTTTCAGGTAATGATATAAAAAAATTACCTGAAAGTGATATGTTAAAGGGCAAATTTGATAATCTTAGTGCTCTTTACTTGGAAAGCTGTAAACTTACTGAGTTTCCAGACATTAAATGCTTGCCCAATTTAGAGTTATTAAATTTAAGGAATAATTTAATATGCCACATTCCTGATGATACTGATTTAAGTGGAATTAAAGACTTATACATTGACTTAGGTTTTAACTATTTTACAAGTATACCAAAAGTGTTTTCAAGTTTGAATGCATCTAATTGCAAAGTTAACTTATACTATAATTATTTATCAGACCTTTTTTCATTACAATTACCTGATTGTATAAGCAATATTTCACCAAATTGTCTTATGCTTGAGAATATGCCATCATATATAATGTCAGGAGAAAGTATAGATATCTATGATTACCTGTCAAGGACAGTACAATACAACTATGGAAAGCCTGAGAATATATCTAATATAAAGGGTATAGTTCCTGTAGAGTTTACAGTATCTGAGGGCATTGAGGAAAAGGAAGGACTTGTTGATGATAATGGAATGCTTAAAATTGAAAAAGAAGGAACTTACGTTATTACAGCAAAGTTAAAGGATGCTGATAATAGCAATTCATTTGCCAAAGCGACTGCAACCATAAGTGTTTTTGACAAAGATATTTATTATAATGAAGAAAAATTTAAAGCTGCCTTTCCTGATGAGGCTTTTGGAAAAGAAGTGTTAAAAGCTCTGAAGGCATATTCAGAAGATACAGGTATTATTGATTACAATAAAGTTCTATGGGATAGAGTTACTGATGTTACTTTATGTTCATTAAAAGAATTAAACATGTCAAATCCTGAGATTTCAGACCTTTCAGGTCTTGAGAATCTTACGGGTTTATATTGGCTGATAGTCAACAATTCAAAGATTAAGGGTTTTCCAAAAGGAATTGAAGATAAGCTTCCACTATTAAGAGTTTTAAGTCTTAATGAGAATGTGAATACAATTAAGATACCTGAGTTTGCAAATCTCACAAACCTTGTATGTGGAAATGTATCCGGCCAGGCAATACGTGGTAGTCAAAAAATAGCAAAAGATTCAATTAAGTCAGTAAACTTGATGAAGAATTTGAGAATCCTGGACTTGACAAAAACAAAGGACTTAGAAGAAAATGTAGTGATAGCTGATTCCATAGATTATACAAATCTTAAGAACCTCTATTCACTATGTATTGCAGATAACGGATTGATTGAAATTCCTAAGGGTATTGAAGCACTTGAAAACCTTACTACCTTGGATTTGTCATATAATCCTATAAATACACTTCCAAGTTATTTTGGAACTGTATTCAAGGATTTACATAGCCTGTCGTTATATAACTGTAATTTAGACTTGCTTCCTGAATGTTTAACAAAGATGCAAGAACTTTATCGTTTGGACTTGGGGGTAATAGATTAAAAGATATACCTAAAGAAAGCGGTCTGTCTTCTTTAAATGAGTTAAGAATATTAAAGCTTGATAGATGTGAACTTTCATCATTTCCAGAAGATGTTTTGAATCTTGACAAATTATATTTCCTTGATATGTCTGGTAACTTGATAAATAAATTGCCTGAGAATATCGAATTAATGTATAGCCTGGAAGAATTAAATATTTCATCCTGCGGGTTTGAAAAATTTCCAGAGGAAGTTCTAAATATAGGTTACTTGAGAAATTTGACAATAAGGGACAATGAAAAAATTAATACTGTCCCTGGTGGAAAAGATGGAATAGAGAGGCTAACAAATTTAGGTAACATTGATTTAACCAATTGTGGCTTGAAAGCAATGCCCGATTTCAGCATAAATAGCCAACTTGAATCTATATTGTTATCTAGCAATAAAATCAATGAAGTGCCTATTGACTATGATCTAAGTAATACGAAAGCACAGTATGTTGATTTGTCCATGAATAATCTTACAAAAATACCTCAAGTGATTATAAACGATGCGAAAAAACGGAATTGCCAATACAATCTTTCAAAAAACTATATTAAAGGTATTGAGGGGTTACCGCTTTCTATAAACATTATTGATCAAAAGCAGCTTTGCTTTAGCTCAGATTTGTCGGTTGAAACAACTACATCTTCAATCATTGATTTAAATAAATTTATTAAATGTAGTATTAATAATGAAGTAATAGAAGACAAAGGTCTTGATGGTTTAGTTGATTACACCTATATTGATAGCGAAGGAAATGAGAAAGCTGTTAAAGACGGAGTTTTGTCATTAGATAAGCCTGGTGTGTATACTGTAAAAGGTATTATCAGGGGAGCAGAGTCAAGAAATACAAATGCAGCAGCAACAATGAACCTAACTGTGGTTGAAGAAGCAACACCGACAACAGCAGAATCAACTCCAACACCTACAGCAACGCCGACAGTAGAAGTAACCCCTACAGCAACACCAATGGTAACACCGACAGAAGAATCTACTCCAACAGCAACAGGAACACCAATAGCAGAAACAACACCGACAGTAGAAGCAACGCCAACAGCAACACCAACAGCAACACCAACAGCAACACATACAGCAGTTGCAACACCAACAGCAACAACAACTGAATCGGCACCAACAGCAACAATAACTGAATCGACACCAACATCAATATCAGAATCAACGCCAACACCAACAGGAACAAATATGCCAGATGAAACGCCTGCACAAGGAGATGTAACACCAACTCCTTCAGCAGATACAACACCAACGCCAACACCAGCAGCTACCCAAGCTAGTCAGGGAAGTCAAGGTGGAGGTGGAGGTGCAGCATTGCCGGTTCAGCAAGCATCGACGCCAACACCTACTGCAACGCCTACAGTTACCGCTGCAGTCACACCAACAAAGGCAGCTGTAACAAAACCTAGTGATGGTAAAAAGCCTGCATCAGATGGAAAAGGAATGGAAGTCAAATTGGAAAATGATAAAACAATAGTTGATGTAAATGCAGGAGACGATTATATAGCTCAAATGATCAAGAATAAGATTTGCGAAATTGATCTTTCAAATGAAATCAACACTGAAAGTTGTGTGGTAAATATTCCTGATAGTTTTTTAAAAAGCCTTGATCTAAAAGGCAGTAATGAAATACGATTGATTACACCACGTATTACATTGAGTTTTAGCATAAAAGAATTTATATCAAAGGATATTAAGCAGCTGTCTTTAACACTTGGAAATATGCCGTTGTCAGGCTTGACGAAAGAGCAAAAGGGCGTAACGGGTTCTTCAGATGTTGTCAGGATTACATTTATAACTGAGGATATAAACGGTGATAAGGCTGTATTAAAGAAATCAAAGAACCCTGTAAGAATTGCACTGCCTTATGAATCAACCGACAGCAATGAATATTTAACTCTTATAAGCTTAGGATTCGATGGTGAAATCGAAAATCTAGGAGCAAAGTACCACAAGGATTCAGAAACTATTACTGCAAAAACAAGAGCACTTGCACCTGTATGTGTAATAAATAACAGCACTAAATATAATGATGTAAAAAAAGGAAGCTGGCCACAGGTTTATATAGAAGCAATGTCTGCCAAAGGTATTGTGAAGGGATATGAAAAAGGTCTATTCAAGCCTGATTTGAATATTACAAGAGCAGAGTTTGCTTCCATTATCACAAGACTTTTAAAGCTTGAGGCCAATGGTTCAAATGTATCTTTCTCAGATATCAAAGAAAGCGACTGGTATAGAAATGCTGTAATTGCTGCGGCCGAAGCAAGGATAATAACCGGTTGGAAGGGAAAATTCAACCCAAATGATAAAATTACAAGGGAAGATGCGGCAGTAATGATATCAAGGGCATTAACATATACTGATGCTCATATAGATGATAATACAGGAGAATTGACATTTAAGGACAAAAAGAAAATTTCTATGTATGCAGAAGAACATATCAGGTTTGTTGTGGGTAAGAAAATAATGTCCGGTAAATCAAATGGTTTATTTGACCCTAAAGGCTATACAACAAGAGCTGAAGTTGCTAAAATGGTTTATATGCTGTTTGAACAGTTATAAGAATTGTAATATTTTTGTCATTCCTTAAAAAAGATCGGAGTGTAGTGATTGAAAAAAGACAAAAAAGCATGTGCAAAAAGAGAAGTAAGGAATAGAGCATTAAATATAACGGCAATTTCGATGGTAATTTTTACAATAGCTTTTATTCCACTTGTTGTTAGATTAAGGATAATTGAAAATCCATCAAACGCTTTACCTGATGCATATGACTTTTTTGCCTTTTGGAAATCCTGGGCCCTTTATATTGCAGCTATTGTAGCAGTAATTCCGTTATTTTATGGCTTGAAAAAGTTTTTTCAGAATAAAAGCCATCTTGAAAGAGGTCAAAATAAAGAAAATATAGTCTTACTGGCTCTGACGGGAATCTATATTATTACATGCATCATATCCACAATCTTATCAAGCAATCTTAGTGTTTCATTGTTTGGTTATAGATGCCAAAATGAAGGACTCTTCACAATAGTGTCGGTCTTTATCATTATGGCATGCGGGCTTTTATATTCAGACAAATTTAAAAGGGATTGGATTTATAAAATTATATATATTTCCGCCAATATTATCTTTATATTAGGCATTTTTCAGTTTTTTGGTTTAGATCCATTCAAAACAGAATTTATTAAAAGCATCATAATACCAAATAGCTATGAGGAACTGGCTAATGGGATACTATATCCGGACAGCTCTTCCTTTAGAAATTCCATCTACTCAACCCTTTATAATTCAAATGTATTTGGAACATATTCAGCAATAATAATGGTATTTACCTTATCTAAAGCTATTTTTATAGAAAATAAAAAGCAAATGATACTTCCGCTTTTTACAATGTCTCTGTCTTTATTTTCATTGTTAAACTGTTATTCAAGAGGTGCATATCTTGGAGCGGCAGTAGGAACCATAGTGATAGTTTTAATGGCTTTGAAAAAAATTAAGATTTATTATAAAAGTTTTATATCAGTTTTTATTTGTATGGCTATAGTTTTGGGAACAACCTTGATTCTAGGAAATGGGAAATTTATGGAGAGATTATCTACAGTCTACATAAATACTCAGGATACTGCTGCAGGTATAACAGAAAGGATAAATGACTTTACTGTAAATAAAAATAAGCTGACACTCAGATTTAATAATAATAGCCTTAATATTGAGAAAAGGTACAGTAACCTTGTATTTTCCGATACTTACGGTTTGGAGCTGACCCTTGATTATTCACCTGATGACGAAGGTTATGTTATAAACAGGGACAATTATCGAGATTTCATTGTTTTTGCAGATAAGGAAAACCTGTACATAAAAAAGCAAAATGCCCTTTTGAGGTTTATTATAAAGGAAAATACCTTTTTACTTGCGGATCTTTACGGAAAAGAAGCGAAAATGAAAGAGGTACTGTCAGGCCTCTTTACCGGCAAGGAAAGGTTTGCATCAGGAAGGGGATATATCTGGTCACGAACTATACCTCTTGTTAAAAACTATATTGCAGTAGGCAGCGGACCTGATACGTTTTATTATGCATTCCAGCAGGATGATTATATTGGAAAGCTTAAGTTTATGTATAATGCTTATGTGAATATTGATATGGCACATAACATGTTTTTACAAAAGGCAATTGAAACAGGCGGGCTATCAATGTTAATATTTATACTTATCATTCTATGGATATTATTTTCAGCATTTAGGAAGAAAAACGTTTCAATATTGGCTATAACCGTTGTGTACTGTATTTGCGGCCTTTTTACAGATGAAAATATTTGTACGATGATTGTGTTCTGGCCTCTTATTGGTATAGAGTTTCCAAATATGTATTCATCAAATATGAAGGATTATTATCACCATTAATATAACAGTGATTAAATCCAAACTATTCCACTAATTCAGGTATATTTATCGAAAAATAAAGGTATTGGGTGCAATGATGCATATAAAGCAGATAAATTCGAGTATAAACCTTTAAGCATCCTTGACATAATAGAAGATAATATAGTAAATTACAATAAAATGAAGAAATATGGAGTGATTGTTAAAATGGAAGATATTCCAGATGATATACGAAGTAGTAAAGCACTAAATCAGGTATTTATAAAAATTAGAAATCGGTTAATGACAAGTTTTAGCAAAAGGCTTTAAATCCAAAAAGACAGGATTATTATGCCTTTTTTTAATGTCTAAGTTATGTATGTAAATAATTAACATGGAGGATGAAAAATTTGTTTCCCGAGATTCTATTACTAGTTGTACTGATAGTGTTAAGTGCGTTTTTTAATTTATCTGAAACTGCTTTGATTTCATTAAATGATAGCAAAATCAAATCTATGCCTGAGGAGCAAAATGGAAAAGGCAGGCTTTTGAAAAAACTATTGGAAGAACCAGGACGATTTCTTGCCACAATTCAAATTGGTGTTGCATTTTCTTACTTTCTAGTCAGTGCATTTGTTGCAGAGCATTTTGCAGAAAAGTTTGTCGGATTGATCAAAATGACAAATATTTCTGTAGCTGATATATGGCTAAAAAACATATCAATAATTATAATTTCACTAGTGCTCCTTTATTTTACACTTGTTTTAGGAGAAATGGTTCCTAAAAAACTGGCTGTAAGAAAAGCAGAGGCTGTATCAAGGTTTGTTGCAGGGCCTTTGTACTTTTTTTCAATATTTGCATATCCTTTCATCAAAATACTGACCATGACAACCGGTTTTTTGGTAAGGCTTTTTGGAGTAGATCCTAATGAAGATGATGAAAAGGTGACAGAAGAAGAAATCCGCCTGATGGTGGATGTAGGAGAAGAAAAAGGTACTATAGATGAGACCGAGAAAGAAATGATCAATAATATTTTTGATTTTAATAATAAAGTTGTATCGGATATTATGACTCACAGAACTGAAATTGAAGCTCTTCCTGTTGACGCAAGATTAAATGAGGTAACTTCATTTATAAACTCTGAAAAGTATTCCAGAATACCAGTATATGAGGATAACATTGATAATATTATAGGTATAATGCATGCTAAATATATTATTCAATATTTGGCTGAAGAAGGCGACAAGAAGAGTTTCAACTTAAAGGATATAATCAGGCATCCATATTTTGTGCCTTCTTCAAAAAAGACAGATGAACTTTTAAAGGAACTTCAGAGAAACAAGACCCATATGGCCATAGTTATAGATGAATATGGCGGAACAGCCGGGATTGTTACATTGGAAGACTTGATAGAAGAAATTGTGGGAAATATTTTTGATGAAGATGATGTAGAAGAGAAGGAAATGGAAAAAATAGATGATAATACGTATCTTATAAATGGTGCTGTCAGCTTGGATGAGGTCCAGGAAGCACTTGGAGTAGATCTTCCGGTTGACGACTATGAAACACTGAGCGGATTTGTTATCGGCCAGATGGGAAGAATACCGGAAAAAGGAGATACTTCAACTATAGAGTTTAATGATTTGATGCTCAAGGTTGAAGAGGTTGACGAGAAGAAGGTATCAAAGATCAGGGTATGTAAAAACGGAAGCTGTCAATAGCATTAAAGGTTAGCTATTTGATTTAAGATTAAGTATGACTTTTAATTAATGACTTGGAGGATTAAATTTTAAATGATAATTGTAATTAACATTTTACTGGTGTTATTCTTTGTACTTATGAATGCTTTTTTTGTATGTGCTGAGTTTGCATTGGTAAAGGTTAGAAAATCACGTTTGGAAGTACTGGTTTCAACCGGAAGTGTACCTGCAAAATTTGCTTATAAGGTAGTTAGCGACCTGAACTCATATCTGTCTGCATGCCAATTGGGTATTACATTGGCATCATTGGCTCTTGGTTGGATTGGCGAACCTACTGTATCTAAAATGATAGGCCCGTTACTTCATCAGTTTGGGCTATCTGAAAGTACCATCCATTCAATTTCCATTTTTCTAGGGTTTTTTATAATTACAGGTTTGCATATTGTATTGGGCGAGCTTGTACCAAAATCCCTGGCTATTATAAGCTCAGAAAAGTTTTCAATTGCTACAGGTTTGCCGCTGTTTCTTTTTTATAGAGCCACTTATCCCATTATGTGGTTGTTCAACCACACCACCAACTTTATACTAAAGCTTATGGGGTATTCCATGGTGGAAGAACATGAAGCTGCTCATACCGATGATGAAATTAAAATACTTGTTGAGGAAAGTTATAAGCATGGATTGATAGACAAAACCGAGTACACATATGTTGATAATATATTTGAATTTACTGATAAGCAAGTAAAAGATATTATGATTCCCCGTATGGATATGGTATGTGTCTATAAGGAGGATTCATTTGAAACCATATTAAAAATGGCAATGGATGAGAAATATACAAGGTATCCTGTATGTGAAGGTGATAAGGATAATGTAGTAGGATTTATCCATATTCGTGATTTATACGAACAGAAGATACGTAAAAATATTAAAAATATAGATGGTTTTATAAGAAGTATCATATCGGTTCCTGAGAGTATGCCCATAAATGAAATGCTTAAGAGGTTTAAAAAAGAAAAGAAAAATATAGCAGTAGTAATTGATGAGTATGGGGGAACAGCAGGTATGGTTACTATTGAGGATGTCCTGGAAGAAATAGTAGGCGATTTGAACGATGAGTATGATGAAGAGGAAGATAAAGAAATAGATGTGATTGATGAAAAATCATTTGTTGCAAAGGGTATTGTAGATTTGGATAAGGTAGCCGACTTGACTGGTGCAGAGCTTCCTGTGGATGAATATGATACTTTAAGCGGCTTTTTAATTGGACAGCTCGGAAGAATACCTTCTGAAGAGGAAAAGCCTGTTATAGAGTTTGGAGGCTTTGTCTTTAAAATGGAAAAGGTTGAGGATAAAAGGGTGCTTTTGGTTAAGATATCCAAGATTGAGAATGTGGTTAGTAGTAACGAATGAGGAATTCTAAAAATTTGATAATAGTAATTGACAAATATAAAAATACACTAAACTTGGGTTTGGTGTATTTTTATATCTTTTTATATATTGATGGCACTCGTTGAAAATGGTAAACTAAATTGACACTTTTGTGATTTGTATTAAGGAGAGAAATAAATGAGTAGTATAAGAAACAAAATGCTGATAGCTGCGGTTTTTTCGATTTTACTATTATCGGGCTTGTCTATATCTAAGTCCCAGGCCTTTGCAGCGGCATCTGATGATAATAGCATAAAAGTAGCTATAGACGGCAATTATTTGACCTTCGACGTTCCGCCTGCTGTTATTTCAGGAAGAACAATGGTCCCTTTAAGGGTTATATTTGAAGGGCTTGGTGCATCAGTGACATGGGATTCGAAAACAAAAACTGTAATCGGACAAAAGCAGGGGAAAACTGTAAAACTCATAATAAACAATAAAAATGCATACATAAACGGTAAAGTACATAAAATTGATGTTCCTCCTATGGTGATAAATGGCAGGACGCTAGTACCTACCAGGTTTATAGCTGAGAGTCTTGGAACAGATGTTTATTGGGAAGCTAAAGCTAAGACAGTTACTATCATACCACTTAAGGCAATAAAGTTCCCAGATGCAAAGCTGGAAGCTGCATTAAGAACAGCTTTGAAGAAGCCTACCGGAAGCATAATGACTACTGATGCTAAAAAACTTAAGAAATTGAATCTTGAGAATAAAGGCATATCCAACATTGATGGGTTGCAGTACTTTAGAGGGCTTACGGAACTGAATTTGAATAAAAATAATATTAAGGATATCACAAGTCTTGGATCTCTGACAGAACTTACAAAATTGGAATTCAAAAACAACAAAGTCAGGGATGTTTCAATATTAAAGAATTTGACAAAATTGATATGGCTATTAGTTTCAGAAAACCAAATAGCAGATATTTCGCCTATAAAAGAATTATCAGGTATGAGTGCACTTGATATATCTTATAACCAGATCAATGATATATCCTGCCTTTCAAACTTGAAAAAGCTTGAGTATTTTTATTTGCTGGATAATCCGTTAAGGGATATAAGCGTGCTTAAGGGATACAAAAATTTAAAGAAGATATATGTAGTTAATCCCAAAACTCCTGATAAATTAAACCAACAATTGTTTGACAGATTTGAAAAGATGGATAAAAAGGTTAAGGAAGTAGTGGCAAGCGTAATTAAGCCTGAAATGACAGAATTGGAAAAGGAAATGGCATTGCATGACTATGTTGTAACATATGTAAAGTATGATAAGGTCAATTTTATAAATGATACACTGCCTTCGGATACACATGAAGCTTATGGAGCCTTGATTAACGGTACGGCAGTTTGCGACGGTTACGCGGAAGCTCTCCAATTGCTCCTAAATGCTGTTGGTATTGAATGTATAAAGGTTAGAGGGGAGACCGATTTCTTAACAGGTTCTCTTTCAGCAACCAGAAAAGATGGAACAAAGTGGGGCATGCATGGAATATGGTAAAGATAAACGGTGTTTACTACCATGTTGATCCAACATCTAATGATGATGATCTAAATGATGGCGGATATCTTATAAACCATTTCCATTTCAACCTTTCCGACAAACAGCTAGGGGTTGAGTATAAATGGACAGGGAAGCATATCCGGCTTGTAATAACGATAGTCAGTTTTTTGACATGACTATTAAAGAAAAAGAAATGTAATTATAGCAAATGATCAGTACTATTTTATTAACAGTAAGAAAAATATTGTGAAAAAGTCCTTTGATGGAAATAAAATATTAAATCTTGTTAATGAACAGGCAGCTCAAATTGTACTTCAAGGTGAGTTTATATATTATATCAATGAATTCGATGGCAGAAGTGTTTTTAGGGTTAAAACTGATGGTTCGGAAAGGACAAAAATCTGTGAAGGAAAGGTTTATGAAATAGAAGCATCAAGCGAGAGTATTTATTATATTAAGGACAATAAACTTAACAGGATGTATCTCGATGGAAGCGATCAGACTGTTGTAAGTAATGATTGGGCTGTTACATGGGTGGACGTTATAGGCGATACAATATATTTTAAATGTTATAACAATTACATAGCTAGGGTTGTAAAAGCAGATTTAAATGGAAATAACAAAAGAGACGTCTGCACTGATGAGCCTTCAGGCTTTATACGCAACAGTGATGGGACATTCAAATTCTGGTATTATCATAGTGAGCATATAATAAACGATTGGTTATATTATATAAACGCCTCAGATCAAAGAACGATATATAAAGTAAAACTGGATGGTACCGAAAGGACAAAAGTTACAACAGACAGTGTTACAGATACCAGTTATGAAGATATTGAGATTTATGACAATTATATATACTATAGAAATTCATTAGATGGAAATAAGGTCTACAGGATAAAGACAGATGGATCAAACAGGCAGATTGTACAATAAAATTGCACAATCTATAATGAAGATAAGAGGGGCAGTTATAAAACCGATTGAGTGAGTTTGGTTTTGTAACTGCCCTATTATGTGTCTGTGAAATTGTGGTCTATGCTGCATCACAATTTCTCACATCAGCAACTAAGGTTGAAAAATCACTTGGTTATTATGTTCTAAAGAATGGAATAATCATACAAGCAACTAATTTCACAATTGTAAAAATTCTCAAAATTTGATACAGTAATATTTAGAGAGATATTTAGATAGTAATTTATACAATGCAATTACCATAGTGAATTAAGGCATGCTTAAGGATTCTTTGAATCCGGAAGAGAAGGATCATCAATAAGAGTAAAGAAAGGGGTGACAGTTCGGTATCTATATTAAAAGGGTTAATAATCTTACATTTGGCAGAGCAAATAATGAATATTTTTAGAGGGATTTTAGATAGACAAATGTAAAGGAGTAATCACTTTTAATCTGTAAAGATTGTTTTATGAAAAAGAGTTTTAATATTTATTTTAAGGGGGAAAAGTACGGTATGAAGATTAAAAAGCTATTAAGTATGGTACTTATTTGCAGTATTATTGCTACATATTTTGTACAATCTGTTGTAACTACCAGTGCAGCAGATATAAAAGGAGATATCAACAATGACAGCGTTATAAACATGGCTGATGTTATTTTGTTGGCTGGTGCCTTTAATGCAGTAAGCGGAGATCCCAGATATGCTCCGATATATGACATCAATAATGACGGCGTTATAAACATGGCTGATGTTATAATAATTGCAGCGAATTTTGGTAAAACAGTACCAAAAGCCACACCAACTTCAACAAAAGTACCAAATACACCAACTCCGACAAAAGTACCGGCTACATCAACACCAACTCCAACATCTGCCGGTAAATTCCATTGTTTCATTCTGACAGGACAATCCAACATGGCAGGATACCCTAAGGCTCAAAATTCTGATAGAGAAAAAGACCCACGGATACTTTCATTGGGATATTATAATAATCAGTGGGCTGTTGCTGCTCCACCTCTCCATGAAAATAGAGATTCCATAGGCCCTGGCGACTGGTTTGCCAAGACTCTGATACAGAAACTACCGGCTAATGATACTATAGGTTTGATACCATGTGCTGTCAGCGGTATAGGCATAGATGATTTAATTGGCTCAAAATATAGCTGGATTCTCGAAAAAGCTAAAAAAGCAAAGGAAAAGGGAGGAATTATAGAGGGCATTCTCTTGCATCAGGGAGAAACAAATTGTAACCAAGCGGATTGGCCTAATAAGGTTAATACACTGATGACAAAACTTAAAAACGATCTTGGCTTGGGTGACATTCCTATTCTTGCGGGTGAGCTTCTTTATACCGGAGATTGTAAAAGTCATAATACTTTGGTAAATAAGCTGCCCACCGTAGTTAAGAACTGTCATGTAGTTTCTGCACAGGGACTGACTGAGGATTCCAGTGATGCAATATATAATCTCCATTTTGATCATAATTCACAGGTTACATTTGGTAAGAGGTATGCGGAAAAAATGATTCAAGCCCTTGGCTTAAAGTAAAATTAAAGAATTACACGTAGATAAAAGCCCCTACTCCTTGAAGCATCAGGAAGTAGGGGTTTTTAAAAATACATTCATAATAAGAAGATGCATAGGTATATTAATTTCAAATACCTGAGGCTCTTACGATCAGTTAGGAAAATCAATGAAATGTGAGGGTACGTATGAGTAAAAAAGTTGTCAGTATAATTTTATGTTCAGCAGTATATTGACGGAAAGTGCGGCAGATGAATTTGATTTGCTTAAGGATAAATGGTTGGAAATGCTGAACGGAGGAAACGGTTTCAATATCAGCGATACTGATTTTGCAGCAAAGATCAAACAAATTCAATCGGATGCCAATACAAAACACAGCAGGTTGAACCTGGCCGCCGACAGAACATACATCTTCAGTAACCACAAAGACCCTTCTGTATCTTCCAATGTAACAGGCACTCATCAAAGTTTGAAGTCCCTTGCATTGGCTGTCTCAACAAAGGGTGCTCACAATATGGCAATACAGTTTGGAAAACCGAAATCATTGAAGCATTAAAGCGGTTGATTACTAATAATTGGTACAACTCAACCAAATCCCAAGGGAAACAGGGCAATTGCAACAACTGGTGGGATTGGGAGATTGCCACCACACTTTATGATGCATTAAAGGCCGGGCAGATTATGAATGATTCAACTATAACTGGCAGGGAATATATTGAAAAGTACAAACAATTCAATTCCATGGACAGGGCTTATTTACTTAGACAAACATATGGATTAGGTATAAGTATGTTTTCAACAAGAATTGAAAACTATGAATCGGTAGGCAGTCCTGGAAATAACAGAAAGGGATGGCATCAGGGTGATGGTTGGATGAAATTGGCAAATGCCGATAAAACCCAGTTTACAGATAATTATTGGCCAACGGTTGACTCTTATAGGTTGCCGGGTACCACTGTTGAACAAAAAACCCTTAATATGATAGGTATTAACTTCTGGAAAGATGCCGAGAAGTAGAAAGGGACAATAAATAAAACCAGATTTTATAGTCAAACAGTCAAAAGCTATACTGTAAAAATCAGCAAGTCCTATTACTTGTACCGTGAAGTAAGAAACGTTATTTTCAACAGCAATAAACAGCTGTCTTCATAGGTGATGTCATAATTGTTGCCAAGCACTTTAATGCGATACCTTCAAACTATGAGGCTTTAGCATTATAAATGTTACAGCATGATACTATTTGTATACTAATTGATTTTTGCCTTTAGTCTTAGCCTTATACATTCTCTCATCTGCTATCTGAAACAAATCTCTGTTCGATTCCAATGAGTCGTTTATGTATGTGGCAACTCCTATACTTATAGTGATGTGACCTTTTGGTAAACGACTCCCAAAATCGAATTCATAACCTTCGACTTTTTTTCTGATTCTTTCAGCAATGGTAATGATTGTTTCTTTATCTGTATTACTAAAAAGTATGACAAATTCTTCTCCTCCATATCTGCATACAATATCACCATTACGGATATTATCAAGAAGTACCTTTACCAGTTGATTTAAAATTTCGTCACCTGCCGCATGTCCATATTTATCATTAACCTTTTTAAAATCATCAATATCCAGTATTGCTATGCCAAAGTCCTCAATATTGCGGGTATCTGTAGTATGTTTGGTATAATTTAATATTCTCGAGACTCTTTCAGCATACTGTTCACTAAATACCCTTCTGTTAAATACGCCGGTTAATCCGTCCTTGTCAGCTAATTCCTTTAATGCAGTCATACTTTCATGTAGTCTGGTAACATCCTTAAACAGAATAATCTGCCCCATATTCTTTTTATTTAGGGTAATCACAGCTGGTTCGATTTCAAAAAACATTTCAATATCATTTAGAATGTATCTTTTTTCCTGAGGCTTAATATTACTATATTCATCGGTGCTATAGTAACATGGATTATCTATTGCACTTTCTACATATGATATTTCCAGTTCTTTTGCGATATTAAGAAAGCTGCTGCCTATGTTTATCTTTAGAGAATTGCTGAATAAATCAAAGAACTTTTTGTTATAGTCTACAATAACAAAATTCTTATCAATGATAATAAGAGCCTCAGACATATGGTCCATTATAGTTTTTAATGCAATTGGTGTTATGTCACAAAAACCATATTTATTAATGGCTATCCAGAAAAATACCGCAGTAAATGAAAAAGATATAACTGTATCATCAGGAGTGAAAGGTTTGAAGAACAGACTGGTTATGCTTAGTATCATAGGAGGTATAATACCTAATATAATAAAAAGCAACTGTTTAAAATATATTGCAGAATTTATTAATGCGTATCGCAAGAAGTTGTAAAATCCAATAACAACACATGTATATAGGTAAATGACATGAAAATAACCGTAAAAGCCTATAACAGTTTTACCGGTATGTATATCATAAACTTTCCAGAGCAAGCCATGCCAATCATTAGTAGCCCACATGGCCGAACTTACGATGGGAACAACCCATAACCATAAATATTTGGGGTTTGTGGTATTAATATTGGGATTTATATAAACAAGACTCATTACCAAAAATATTACCGGGATAAAGTAAATTGGTATATCCTTTGATCTGTAAAATATGTTATAAAGACTATTGTCATCAGGAAGAGAAAATATAAATCCCCGCAGTGTTAAAGCATCCATTAAGCCGCTATACAGCAATCCGGATAATAAGTAAATAAACATTTTACCTACAGGCGTTTTATTCTTTTTTAGCATCGAATTTACCAATAGAAAGCTTGATGATGCCATTGACATATATAGCAATATAATAAACAATATGTTCACCTGATTTTAATGGATTTTATTCATGCCTCAATATATATCGGGTACATAATAATTTGTCATTATAGGCGATTTCCTAAACATGTTAAATATAAAAGGGGCTGTTGCAATTACGATTTATAATCGTAGTACAACGCCCCATTTCTATAATGATAGTGAAATATTTTAACCAAAATATTATATTCTTTTTCTTTCTTTTGAAAAAAGAGTATAGCAAATAAAGCTTACTGATTTATGCTCTTTATTATAAACATTTTTATCTAAGCTGTTTTTAATGGATGTAAATATGTAGAACATCGTTCTGACTGAATTTTGTTGTGCAGTTTGTTTACATTATGAGCTAAGCCAAGAAGAATACATTCTGCCAAGATATTCTTTTTCCCTTTACACAAAAAACGTCTGAATCCCATATCTTGTTTTATTTCTCCAAAAGCACCTTCAGACTGAATACTTCGGTTCATTCTGAGCTCTTTTCCCTCATCACTAAGGATTCTGGTTATCGCTGCCTCACGTTTTTGCTGAAATAGTTTTGAAACTTCAAGATGCTTGGTTCGTTCTTCCAATGGCTTTTTGCTGTTTCCCTTAATGCATTTTGATTTAATAGGGCATTGAGTGCAATCTTCACATGTATAACAGGTTTTCTCACTTCTATAGCCAGTCTTGCTTTTGCTGAATTTAATCCCTGTGGCTACAAGCTTTTTACCGCTGCTACATATATAAAAGTCGTTTTCTTTGTCATAGCTCATATTTTCCTTCCTACTGATATCAGTTTTATATTTCCGTGTCTTACTAATTTCATAATTGGAAGGTTTGATAAAAGCAAGCTGACCGTTCTCATCGAGATAGACGTAGTTTTCCTCACTTTCATAGCCTGAGTCTGCAACTATATTTCTGTAAGTATACTTCAAACGACTCTTTATGCTGTCTAAAAATGGTATTAGCGTGGTTGTATCTGTAGGCTGTGGTCCAGCACTAATCCATACTATATATTCAGCATCTACCCCAAACTGAATGTTGTAGCCGGGTTTTAATTGCCCATTCTTCATAGCATCTTCTTTCATCCTCATGAAGGTTGCATCAGGGTCTGTCTTTGAATAGCTATTTCTATCCCCCATAAGATGCAGATGCTTATTATATTTCTTGAGCCTTGATATGTATTCATCCAGCTGTTCAAATGTTTTTTGGAGAGGAGATTTTCTTTTTCCTATACCAGAGACAAATTGAATATCTTCATCGTTTTTTATTTTGCAAAGTTTACGTCTGAGCTTTTTCAAATGGTGCATCTTGATTTCTTCACCATATAAAATCTTAAATCCAAAATTCTCTTCTGTTTGTTTTAAAAAAGTTGGGAGCTTATCCATCAGTTTTTTCTGATTCTTAGTGACAGAACCTTTCCAGACAAAAGTATATTTATTTGATGCAGCTTCAAGCTTTGTCCCATCAATAAATAGATTTTTCATTGAAATTTCTTTGTTTTCAGCAAGCATCTGCGTAAACTGTGCCAAAAGATTTTCTGAAACAGGTGCAAAATGAATACTTCTGAATCTTGCAATTGTTGTATAATCCGGAGCAGGCGAGCCTTCAAGAAGGTACATATAATTAATGTCCCGCTTGCAGGCTCTTTCGATTTTCCTTGTAGAATAATTACTATTCATATAAGCATATAGCATGATCTTCAGCATCTGTGTTGGGGTTGCTTGTTTTTTCCTTAAACGGGAATAAGTCTTATATAATTCTGATAAATTCATCTCCTCTACAATTTGACCCAGCAACCTTACAGAATCATCATTCGGAATCATACATTCAACATTTAACGGCAATTTTAATTGATAGAAACCACCGTGCGTAGTATAATCTTTATGTGTTAAATTTTTTACTAGCATAAAAATATTTTACACCTTTTGCCGGACTTTGAATAGTCTGGCAATTGTTTTTTGCAAGTAAAAAAGGCTCCTACACTAATTTCTTAGTGCAACAGCCCCAAATACGCTGCATAGTCATAAGTGTTCCATATATGTTCTGATTGGCTCCATCCAAAATGCCGCCCATAGGTGCATATTAACATTCTGCTGAAAATTCTCATGTACCTCTGATGTAAAAGCCAATGTGTTTATAGTTGGTAGGGAAGTAATAAGAGCAAATTCAAAATCTTCAATAGAGGTAGTTCCATCTTCAAGTATGATGTTTTTTATATTGCAATCGGCAAAAGGGCCGCCTTCGTCGGATTTGAAAAAATCTTTTGGTGTTTTGGAGATGGTTAAGCTTGTAAGATCACAACTTGCAAAAACACCATAACCAAGGCTTGTAATGCTGTCTGGAATTGTCACGTTTTTTAAATTAGTGCGGTTATAAAATGCACCAGTGTCAAGACCAATAACCTTTATGTCATTTATCTGGCTCGGAATTTCAATATCTCCGCCATTTCCGGAATAACCAGTTATCATACCTGTTTGTGTATTAAAGGTGTATCCGTCGGAAGTGGTTATAATGTCTGAAAATGTGATGTACGCAACGCTCTGGACAGATGCTATGTTGATACTGATTACCAATATCAGCATTAACACAAGAAACTTAAACATAGTCTTTAGCATAAAATTTTCCCCCTTTTAATAATGACAGTTTAGGTGCTGTAATATATATTTTACAGTATGATTCTGTCATACATTAGTATGGTTTTGTATAATATACTGCTAATTAATATGGACAAAATCAACCTTAATATAATATACAACAACTAAATAATGTTATAATTTTATATAAGATATTAGTGTATTATACTGCCCTTTAGATGGAAGTGACGCACCTTATTGAAAACATGGTTTTTATGGCAATTTTATAATTGTATGGCGAATGAAAATATAGTAAGATTAATTTAGAGAGAAAAGTAATCATATCAATGTTATGGAGGTGTAGAGAGAGTAAATTTATTACCTGTTTATTTAAATTTTAGAAAGGAAGAGATACGATGAAAAATAAGAAAAATTTTTCAAAAAAAGCCGGAGCTGTAATTTTGAGTGCTTTCATACTTGCTACATCAGTTACTCCTGTTACTCTTAATGCTGCAGATGTAGAATTTAACTATGCAAAAGCATTGCAGTATTCTCAATTCTTCTATGATGCCAACATGTGTGGTGCCGGTGTTGATGAAAACAACCTATACAATTGGAGAAGTGATTGTCATGTTTATGATACAGAGCTTCCGCTTGATTCAAAAAATACTAATATGTCAGATAGTTTCATAAGCAAGAATAAAAGCATACTTGATCCGGATGGAGATGGGAAACTAGATGTTTCAGGAGGCTTCCACGATGCAGGTGACCATGTAAAGTTCGGCATGCCTGAAGCATATTCCGGATCTACGGTAGGATGGGGATTTTACGAATTTAGAGAACAATATGAAGCTACCGGACAAGATACTCATACTAAAACAATATTAAGATATTTTAATGATTATTTTATGAAGTCTACATATTTAGATGCTTCAGGTAAAGCTATAGCTTTTTGCTACCAAGTAGGTGATGGTGATATTGACCATGCTTACTGGAATGCACCAGAAGTAGATGAAATGTTCAGAAGGGGTTGGTTTGCAACTGAAGAACTGCCTTCAACTGACTGTGTGTCGGCAGCTGCAGCTTCTCTTGCGGTTAACTACTTGAATTTTAAAGATGAAGATCCTGAGTATGCAGAGAAAAATCTTAAATATGCAAAAGCTTTATTTGAGTTTGCAGAGAGAATTGATCCTGCAAAAAGGAAATGCAATGATGACGGTCCTAAGGGATATTATGCTTCATCCAAATGGCAGGATGATTACTGTTGGGCTGCTTCATGGCTTTATTTAGCAACTGAGGATGATCATTATTTAGATGAAGTATGGAAATATTATGATTATTATGCACCTTCCTGCTGGACACATTGTTGGAATGATGTATGGGCAGGTACAGCATGTATTTTAGGTGAAATAAACGACAAATATGATAAAGATGGACAGACATTTGAAGATAAATACAGAAAAGCTGCTAATAAGAGTCCTTATGAAACTATAGATTTCTGGAGTCAGATAGCCAAATTGGTAGATAACTGGATGAATGGTACAGTTCCAAAAATAACACCAGGGGGATACTCATTCCTTAATCAATGGGGTTCTGCAAGATATAATACAGCTACTCAGATGGTAGCTCTTGTTTATGACAAGCATCACGGTGATACACCATCAAAATATGGAGAATGGGCAAAATCCCAGATGCAATATTTAATGGGAGATAATCCGATTAATCGTTGCTATATAGTAGGATATAGTGATATTTCTGCAAAATTCCCACACCATAGAGCTGCATCCGGTTTGTCCAAATGTGAAGATCCTGATCCACATAAATATGTACTTTATGGAGCTTTAGTCGGTGGACCAGGTGCTAGTGACCAACATATCGATGTAACATCAGATTATATCTACAACGAAGTTACAATAGACTATAATGCTGCATTTGTTGGAGCGTGTGCAGGTCTTTACAGATATTTCGGAGACTCTTCAATGAAAGTTACACCGGATTTCCCACCAAAAGTTATAATAGATCCTGGAAACACCAGCGGTGGTAATTCATACTGGGTAGAAGCATTTGGCGTTGATATAGCACAGGATGATGGACCAAAGGCTACTGAAATAACACTTTATGTATGTTCTGATGTTAAAAAGACTTCAAAAAATATTTCAGTAAGATACTATTTTGATTCTACAGGAATGACATCTCTTGAGCCTAATAGTATAGAAATGAGGCAGTTATATGATCAGACGGCAGCAGAAACTGATTATGCAGCTGAGCTTTCAGGTCCTCATCTCTATAAAGACAAAATTTACTATGTGGAAATAAAATGGCCAAACTTTGTAGTTGCTAATTCTAACAAAAAATACCAATTTGCATTAGGAACATATGCTTGGCAAAATTATTGGAATCCTAAGGACGACTGGAGTCATCAAGGTTTGAGTATTGAAAAGGACAATTGGACAGGAACACCTGTAAAGACTGAAAATATCTGTGTTTATGATAACGGTGTTCTTGTAGGAGGAACTGAACCTGATGGAACCAAACCTGTAGTAACAACACCTACTACGCAGCCACCTACAACACAACCACCTTCTAATACACCTACTCCGACATCTAAAAAATCCAAGGTGGATGTTAATGGTGACGGGGTAATTAACATGGCCGATGTAATAATTATTGCAAAGAAGTTTAATGCTGTCAGCACAGACTCAAATTATGATGTTAATTGTGACCTGAATGTTGATGGAGCAATAAACATTGGGGATGTAATAATGGTTGCAGCAAAATTTAATACACAGGCATAATTATAATACTTTCATAGGCACAAGATGCAGCAGGATATGAATTCCTGCCGTATCTTGTGCCTTTTATTATATAACAGATTATGGGTTACAAAACTTTATAATAATTACTTAGGGTGGGGTGGATCAATAATAATTGAATCTTCCTTCCATAAATTCAATATGGAAACAGGTTTGTGCAACCCTAAAATACTCAATAACTGCATTTCATCAAAAACTTTTTTTGAATTTTCAACCAGAGCAGAAGGCAGCTTTTCCGAAAATTTCTTTGTTTCATAAAGAATCCGGCATGCTTCACAGTTTCCACCAAGTTCGTTTTTATCTATTAATGAAATAAAATATCTATTGCATATCCATTTAATAATTTCGTATGGTCCTCTTAAGTGCAACCAATTTAACAAGGTTGAGGTTTTAGCACTTTCCAGTGTTAATATTAAATTTTCAGGATGATATTTTGGATCCAGAATTAGTTCATCTACAACAGGCAATACACCGCAACAGGCGAGTAATTTATTCTGAGGATTAAGTGAAGGTCCTGTCAGTACGTAGGGACAAGGATCTATTACCCGCTCTGGACGGTGAGTGGAATCTTTTAATTTTTCTCCAGCTCTTCCAGTTAAATTTAATGGACTTTCTAAAATAATATCATTTGGAGATAAGTCTCGTCCTAGTTCTCTCTCTACTCTTTCTTTGGTCCAACGTGATTTTGCTGATTGAACTACATTAATGCCTGTCATTATTCCCAATTGATTGGCAACTTTATATGCATTTGAAATACAATTGAATGATACAAATTCTTCATGATAGTCATCCCAACTGATGGAAAGTTCATCCAATCCGCTTTCTTTCAGTGGGATTAAGGCTGTTTGAGTTTTATTTAAATCTTTAGCAAAAAATGCACTTGTAATGACTCTTGTTGAAAATCCATTCTCTTTTGCATAAGCAACAGCATCTATTAAATCCTTTCCGAGTAAGAAAGGCTCTCCGCCCGTAAAAGCAATTAACTTAACATTTGAAGATTTAAGAGCCTTAATAGTATCCTTGATGACATTTAGTGATAATCTATCTTTATTGTGTGGCCCTGCGGAAAAACAGCAATGTGCACATGAAAGTGGACAACTATATGTAACTTGAAATGCAAAGTTTGTAGGCTCGATCATTTTTTAACACCTTTCCTGATCTAAATAATTGTCAATAATCAAAATAAAATTCAACAGCAGTTAATAATGGAATATCAGCTGCGGTTTCAAGAATCTTAGATTACTACTGGATTCAGCAAGGCGTTGTTTACTTCATAAATTGAATTTGGATTATTAGTAGGATTTATCCTCAAAGGTTGATTGTATATATTGTTTTGCATATACTGCTGTCGATAAATTGGGCATGTTTGATATATTGAGTACATTAAGTATACCGGGCATGCTGGGTACATATTATTACCTCCTCTAATAATTTCCATTACGTTACATCTTATGTTATTGTATTTAAATCTGTTCCTAAGTAACTATATGTATAACAGTAATTAAAATAACATAATTACTGATTTTACATCAATTTTTAAACTGAGGTATAATCTCGGGTTGCATAAATATCACATCATACAAATGAACAGATTAAATTAATTACAAATTATGTTAACAAATAAATGTGTTAAGTGACCTGCAGTAGTGGGAAGTAATATACATTTTGCTGTTTTTATATAAAAAAGGGCGTTACAAAACTAATTATGGTTTTGCAACACTCCCTTTTTTGAATGTAAGTAATTCTTGATTTTTTACTATATTAAAAGTGCTAATAATCTTACATTTGATATGGGTTACAATTTTTTTATTGGATCTGCGACAGGCTAACTTCTATATTAGTTTATAAAAAAGCCTTGAACTTTTCATCACCATTATTATTTATGGCAACACATTCAATCTCTACTAACCAAAGAGGTCTGCATACTGGAGCAGTAAGCATAACATAAGGAATTGTATCATTAAAACGTTCTTCTATATAATTTTGAATAATTTGATAATCAGAATAATCCCTTAAGTAAACTATCATTACTTTTAGATCATTTAAACTTGCAGAGTATTTAGATAAAAGTGCTTCTATATTTATAAAAGCACGTTCTATCTGCTTTAATACATCAGTCGGAAAAAGTACCAAACCCTTATTGTCTATGCTTGCTGTACCGGAAATATAATAGTGGGATCTGTCGCCATAGACAACTTTCGTTCCACGCTCAAAAGTAACACCATACTCATGTGTAGGATTCATATAATCAGGAACACTCATAAAAACTATTTGTTCACTATTGATACCAATTGATGAAACATAACTTAATTGCACTAATGAAGAAGGTAGAATGCTTTTACCTTCAATTCCTGTTGAAGCAATATAATGTGTATCTTTTGTCATGTTTTCATTTTCAAACCATTTAGTTCTGCATTTAACCATGCCGCTATAATTGTTGTCTATATCACGTACATAAATCCATGTACGTAAAACGTTATCCTTAATATTACCACCTAGATCACTAACCTGGGAAGAAAGTTTATTAAATATGTCATCGGTCTGTTTGCATGAATCTCCTATTATATCAGGTGTAATATTTCCCCACTTTGTTAAATATGCTCCATGTTTAATTGACACCGTATTTTCTTCTACATTTTTTTCTATATCAGCTTCATTTAGAGGCTTACAAAAATATGCTTCAAGAGAAATTTTAGCACCTGAAGCAGGTGCTTGTCCTACCAATATATAAAACATTGAATTATAATTATTAGATAAATACTCTTTTATATAACTTGCCTGATTATATATATCGCTTAAATATATTCTAATATAAATCAAAAATTTTTGCTCCAAACCATTATTTTTGCATATCTCATTATACTTTTCGAATATATTTTCCACTATATCGCTAAACATATAATTCTTATCAGGTATTTCCAACATTAAAAAATATTCAGTACAATTATTTGCATTAAATACTGATATCATATAGGTACCCTCCCTTTATAATCTTAAAAAAGTCTTTGAGTGTCTTACTTGAAATATATTTGTATACAATATAGTCATGATTAAAAATAATTTTCACTATAAAATTTCCTTTATACCTAAAAAACCGAAGGGACATGGCCTTCGGTTTTTTTTTCAGTGTCTATGCTATGGCAGATTTGTTAAAGTTTTTAGCCACAATAATAATATCAGACATATTTATAATGCTGTCTCCATTAATATCGCATGGTGATCCGGGTTTATTGCCATTAAACTCTTTTGCCATCATTATTACATCCGCCATGTTTACTATATTATCCTGATTAATATCACCAGTCAGTGAGCTAACAGTAGCAGTTGATGTAGGGCTAGGACTAGAAGTTGGGTTAGAAGCACCATTGTCAACTTTAACCCTAACGACACCGCTGTCGCTAAGTCCACCTGGATCCGTTACAGTAAGGTAAAACTTTAAAATTGTCGGTGTAGTGACATTTGGTGCGTTAAAAGTTGGATTAGCAATTGAAGTATCGGACAATTCAACTTTCGGACCGCTGGCCTGACTCCATTTATATTTTATTTGATCTTTGTCGGTGTCATCCGATCCTGTTCCATCAAGTGTAACTTTTTGACCGCTCTTTACAGTTTGTGGAGAGCCTGCTACTGCCCATGGTGTATGGTTTGAACTTGCATCCCTTGGTTCAAAGTATACTAATAATACTTTTTTTGTTACGCTACCCTTGTATTTAGGGTAGGAAAAAGCACTTCCACTAGATGCCAGATCCTTTATTTCAAATGTCAGAACGTTTGGACCAGGGAAGTTCTTTGCCATTTCATCTTCTACAGTATAAGTATATACATTATTATTTATAGTTCCTGGGAATTCAGGGTTTTTGCTTATTTCAATCTTGTCTCCATCAGCATCGGTAGCATCAAAGGTCAGCTTCAAAGTGTCACCAGCCTTAACCCTGTATATATTCTTGTTTTTACCGGGGCCGGAACCAGTTGGTGTTAACTGAACCTCTGGCTTGCTGTTTGCTGTAACGGTTATTTTTGCACTCTTTGTTGATGTATTGCCTAACTTATCTTTAACAGTAAATGTAACTGTATGAACACCTACATCTTTCTTTTCTGGTTTAAGCATGTAAATACCAGCAGTGTTCCATGCATTGTTAATTACTTTTCCAAAGCTTCCCTCCATGGAGAATTGAAGATTTTCCGCATTATAGTTTTGAACGGTAAGAGGGAATGCCAATTCCTGGCCTTCATAAACTGAATAACTGGGTATATCATCAAGAACTACGGGACTTTCTGATGAAACTACGTTTATTGTGGTTGATACACTGGTAGTTCCCATACTGCTAGTTCCTGTTAAATTTATTGTATAGGATTTTCCGGCTTGATCTTTAGTAGGTGTCCAGTTAATAGAGTATTCATAATCGTTTGCTGCCCATTTTCCTTTTGTTTCAACCAGCTTTGCTCCGCTAGGAAGGTCTGAGGCAGTAATTTTGATATCTCCATCCTTTGCTTGAGCTCTTATTATCCTTAGAACATATGGTTTTTCTGCAACTGCAGTGTCTGATCCAAATGGAAGGATTACAGGTTTTGTAGGAGCAGGATCGACTAAACTCCAATTAGAAGGACTAAACGGCTTTGCATAACTTGTTGGATTTGTTGGATAAATCCTCCTTATATATGATTTTACAAAATCTTTCTGGCTGGTTGTCATGGCACTCTGCAAGCTGTTATATGATTGTATTAGCCATGTATATCTTTCAGAATCCTTGTTTCCTGTTGGTAAATTATACGAATCGCTATATGGATCCCTCAATTCCTCATCTGGTGCACCAATAGATGCCATCCACTGTCTATATATAAGCTCGAGGAAAGGATTTATAGCTGTCTTCTTATCACCGCTATAATTCATAAAGCCTTCATATGGCCAAGAAACGGCCATTAAATACCATCTCGTTGTATTACCGTAATTTCCAAGAGATTGTGTACCAGGATATGATGCAGCAGTGTAAGTCTTGGAATGGTTCCACAATTCGGTAAAACCTTGAAGTCCGGTTAACATTTGGACATTCTTACCGCCAAAAGTTCCGGCATCATAAGTTTTACAGCCCCAAGGCATTGTAGCAAAGTAAAAATAACTATTAGGCTGAAAACTTCCATTCTTACCTGTAACAAACATTGTGGAATATTGAGTCCATTTGTTTCTATAAAGCTCCCTGGAATGTATTCTTTCTTGTTTGTTTATTCCATAGGAGTCAAGCCAATCCAGATTGGAACCTGGTCCCCATAGTACTGTGTTTTCCTGGTTACCCCATTTCCATTCTCCGTTCCATTTGTTGTTTACACGTTGTGGAAGTCCGTATTCAAAATCTAGGACACCCAACCAACACAGCAGCGAAGTACTATACACAGCTTCCAAATAGTCTTTTGAATGATCGGTTTTTGAGAAATCATGACTTGCAAATTGATATTTTTTGTATATGCTGTTTGCACTATAGCCGAAATAACTTCCCAACCCCTTATTTGACAGCGGCAAACTGTTTAGATTATACCTCTGTTTGTTGAAAAGACTTCTAACTTCATTAACAGCTGCTTTAAGAGGAACCTCATGAGGCATGAATTCCATCCAACTTGCAGTACGGTATGGAACAATTACCTTTTTCATATCATATGTATTCCAAAGATTTTCGATATTGACGTCATCAGGTGTCGGAATTTTATGTCCTGTAAGTGAACCCCAGAAATCTTGATCTCTTGAAAGCACTGGGTTTCCGCCGCCAGGCTCCAGACTTAATGGGCCAGGCTGTAAAAACGGATCATCCTGACTCATAAAAGGGCCGTCATTATTGTATCTGAGATATTCATAAACTTTTTCTCCAATCTCAGGGTCACTTGATGAACCGGCAAATTTTTTGACACTTCCTGCTACTCTTGTGGCACTGAAATCAGGGTCACCAAAATATACCATATCTCTTCCGCTATCGGTATGACAGACTGCACATTTAGCTTCAAACATGGCTTTACCTTCAGCAAGTCTCTTTTCAGAGTATGCATCAGGCTCCATGTAATCAACTGCTACCTTGCCTCCCTTAATCGGGGTTACAACCCCTTCGGAAAAGATTTGTATACTGCTGAAAACAAGCAGTGACAGGATGCAAATAAAAATGATGGATTTTAAAACACGTCTTGCCATAGTATACATTCCTCCTTACTTAGAATAAATAAAATAAAGTAAAAATTTATATAAAATATGCGTTGCCGCATAACTTCTTCCAAAAGAGGAGCAATGAGGCCAAAACCATCAAAATAATACCAGCCCACAAAAGTGAAATCCATTTGAATAATGATACTTTAAAAAGCACACTTCCGTCATCTGATGAATTCTCAACGATAATATATAGATCTTCTTTAAATGAGTGCATTATAAATGCTTCAGAGTGATAAACCTTCTTTTTTTTGTAAAATTGAAGTGATGTGTTTATATCCTTAGTGATTTTTCCGTTATAATAAGATAATCTTGCAGTCCAAGTCTTTATCTTTGGTCCGTCATCAACGGATAAAGATATTAGCTTTAATTTGTGATTTCCTATACTGATTGTTCCATTTTTATCAATTACACTGCTTGTTTCTACTTTCATGCTCCTGGTGCCAATAAAACCAAATGCAATTATTACAATGGAAAGGTGAATTATAAATGTTGTCAAAAAATTAGTGTTGTTAAATAGATTATTTATACTTAATGCGAAGCTTAAGAATATAGAAACCAAACAAAATGCACAAACTGCAAGTGAAATCCTTGTAAATAAAGGATATGATGCGAAGGCTGGAAGGAATACAGTAGCTGCTCCTGATATTAGTGAAATTGAAATGATAAATAGCTTTAATTTGTTTGTTATATGCCTTAATGAGAAAAAAATTGTTGAACTAAGTACAATAATGAGCCCTACAATACCAAAAAGAAAATCATAGGTTTTTTCTGAAATTGATGAACCATCTGAAGAAAACATTGGGTATATAGTCATCAACATAATAATTATTGCCAATATTACCATAAGAAATGGTGGGATATATAGCTTAAAACGATTAAAATCAAATTTGGAGAGTTTATTTTTCTCTCTTTTTCTGAAAACAGCAATAAAAACAGACAAGCATATGATAGTCAAGCTTACCAGTATCACTAAAAAGAATATTTTGCTGCCATGATTTGAGTATGCATGAACCGAGTTGAGAATACCGCTTCTTGCCAAAAAGGTGCCAAAAAGAATTGAGAAAGCGGTTGCAGATATTAAAATGAATAATGGACGGTCATTAATAGTATTGTTTTTTTTCAGATGAAATAAATGTAGGTATGCTGTGGCAAGCAGCCATGTAACCAAAGCTGAATTTTCTATAGGGTCCCAATTCCAGTATCCACCCCATCCAAGTTCGCTATATGCCCATATCCCGCCGCTTACAATACCTGCTGTTAGAATTACCCATCCCAAAAGAGCAACATTTCTTGTAAATTGTAATTCAGAAATTGCAGGCTGTTCGTTCTGATGTTGCTGTACTGCTTGTCCAATAGACCTGGAATAAAGTATTTCATATAGATTGGAAGCAAATGCAGCAAAAAGGCAGGAGTACGAAATCATGACTAACGGAGGATGAAAGACCATACCAATACTTTGAAGGGAAGGGTTGAGGCCAAATCCGTCACTATTTGCACCAACAATTTTAAAGGGGTTATTTATAAAGATCAAAACAACTAGAAATGCTAGATTCAAGATGGTTGTTGTGGCTGTTAAGCACATTAAATATTTATGGTTTTGGTTCTTTTTAAAATAAAATAAACCATAGATAAAAATATAAACAATGGAAATGCAGGTAGCCCATAGGAGGAGAGAACCTGAAGAACTCGACCACAATGCAGAAATTTTGTATATAAGAGGAAGATCACGGTCGGTGTTTTTGAATACATACTCAATGGAAAAGTTGCCACTTATTAAAAGATAAATAAGCACAAAGGATGAAACTATAATAAAAGAACTGGATAAAAGACCTGCCTTAAGTGCAAATTTCGCGTTATTTTTACATTTTATCAGTATAATGCTAAAGATCCCGGCTACTAATGAAGTGATAAGGCTTATATTGCCTAATATATCCATACATTCCTCCAAGCATATGCTATTCCAAAAGCCATTATTTTCCCTAAAATAATTATATATTATAGTATTAAACAAGTCTATTTTCAATTTATGACCTATTTCAACATTGTGGTAAAATAATTCCTTATATGGAAGGTTTGGATCATTATCAAAAGAATAAACTGAGAGATAAAAGATTGAGACAGGCAAAATTCTCAGCAAATATGATGCTGCAGTTCGAATTTACAAGATTGTTACATCTTGTTAATTATATTGTAAATCTCATTTTTTATAATAATAAGGAAAAATAATGTATATAGATATAAGAAAGGAACAACAATCATGAATAAAAAATTTACCTTTATATTGTGTGTATTAGCATTAATGCTTTTATCTTCCTGCAGCAGCACACAAGAGAAAAAAGTAAGTCCAACCAATACTTTAGTGACCAAGAATGTATCAACTGTAAAACCGTCTGTTAGTATTTTGAATGACACCGATACGAGATTTATGGATATTGATACAACAACACTGCCGAAAATTGCCATACCTTTAACGAAATCTCCTGATAATACGACAATCTTTTACATGGAAAGGACAGACAAGGTAGGAAAGACAGATGATAAAACCAAGATTTTAAAAGCTTTAAAAGGTGATACTCACCAGAATATAAATCTTATCGCATTAAATATTTCAACAGGCAAAAAGAATATCATTTCGGAAGGGACACCGTTTATATCCTATTGCAAATGGAACACGATTGGGAATATGGTTGCCTTTTGCGGAGGAGAAAGGCTGACAGTATATGACACTGAAAAAAATAAACTGCTGTTGGAGGACAGTCTTATACATGACAGGGTTACTTACTTTGGCTGGTCTCCCGATGGCAATTCAATTTACACAGAACATTCCAACCTTATAAACGGTACCATATACAATTTCAAAGACGGTAAAACTCTTCACTGCTACGAAACCGATATCAGACTTTATTATAAAGGAACTTACGGCAATAATCGTTATTTTGCAACAGAAAACCTTATAGTAGATGAAGTGGAACAGAAAAAAAGCGGCGGCAGATTGAATGAAAGCAGAACAGTTCTCACCGATAGCACAGGAAATGTTTTGAAATCACTGTCCTGCGGCAGATTTCGGGACTATTATAAAAATGCAGTTTTACAAATAGGTGAATCAGGCTTTGGCCTTCAATATTATGAGGATTTGGAAAAGCCGGAATCAAGGGAAATTACAAAGGAATATGTGTATGATGTGAAATTTGCATTAGGAGGTTACTTCCTTTATACCGTAAAATCTTATGATGTTGAGAAAAATATTTTCATGCTTTGCATTTGCGATGATAAAGGGAATGAAAAGGCCAGAGTACCAGTGACGGGCCCATACATATCCATAACACCTGATGGTGGATCTGCATATACAAGCGGACCGTTAAATGAAATAATTGATTTGGAGTATACTTTAAATAATGTGGAGAAAGTTATTCATGAACAAAATGAGAAAATAGGCAGAATTTACGATGCAGCGAACGAGGAGGTAAAACTTTTTAAAGCTTTGCGTGGAGCTATGGACACATACTTAAAATTCAGAATGGCAGATATAAAGGATTATGATGCAGCAGTGAAATATTATATAAACTCAGAGAATCCTCCCCAAATGGGCTTTTTCGATATTACTACAACATTTAATGATAGAAAGAGCCATTTTATTGGTTCGGATTGCTATGTAACAGATATTTTTATTAGTAAAATGTCTCAAAAAGGCGACAGAGCGTCTGTTGTTGTAAACGGTATCTGCCGTAATTCTGCCGGAGCAGGTTCAGGCGTTGGAAGTGCACTCGAAATGATTAAAAAGGATAGCTCCTGGTATGTTACGGGATTTAGCACATTCCCGGACTCTAAGAAAGCAAAGGATTTAAAAGTCAAGGTAGATAAAATTATTAAGGATATGGAGGACGGAAAATTATTTGAAGGCAAATTTAAGGGAATGGATGTTAGAATCGGTCAGATACAATTCTGGCAAATGAGTGATCCGACACTTTCTACCAATGTTGACCATTCAAATTACTGCAAGGTTTACTTGAAAGTGTTAGAAGGCGGTAAAGAGATGGTTTACAAAATGGTACTTTCAAAAGAAAAATCATGGGCACCTTCTCCTCCGGTAAGTGATAGGCTAAGCTGGCTGTAAAAGTTGTAGGAGAAGGAGCATTCCGTGAGTGCCATAACGCTATTGAAAATACAATTAAAATGACAAGTAAAGTTATTTATGGGTACAGATGTTAGAAATTTTAATATTTGTATCCATTGTTTTTGTAGTATGAAAAATAAGGAATATATTTACATGCTAATGGTAAAATATTTTAAGAAATTTTGAAAAATATGTTTCAATAATTCAAATTTTAATTTATTATTATATTGAGAAGGCACATTTAACCATAAAATTATCTGTTGACTGTTTATTCTACATTTTTGCTACCATACTTCGAATTATATATGTATGAGAATTATTACATATAACAGCATAGTGAATGATTTATCTATATTAAAATCACTATTAATCTTACATTTAGCAGAGTAAAATAACGAATGCTTTAACGGTATTTTGCGATAGATAAACGTAAAAGATTTATTGATTTTAATCTATTATAAGATACTCATTTGATTTATAAAATATAAAACTCCTGAATAAAAATGGTGCTTTCATTTTATTATTATTAAGGGGAGATTATATGAAAAGAGGTTTATCACTTTCTTTAACTGCTTCACTTATTTTGACAGCAGTTACCTCAGGCGTTGGTCTTGATACCACAGCGGATTCGGCACAAGCACTATTTATCAATGAAGTAATGGCTTCAAATGCTACCGTTATAAGAGATGGCGATGTAGAAGACACCAAAGATGGTGCTAAGGGCGGTGCCTATTCAGACTGGATTGAGATTTACAACAACAGCTCGGAATCCATTGATCTTACAGGGTATACAATATCTGACGACGCTGCTTCATGGACTTTTCCAAAAGGAGTTGTTCCTGCAAAAGGTTATTTGCTTGTATGGGCTTCAGACAAAGATAAAGTAGCTATGGACGGACAGCTTCATACCAATTTTAAAATCAGTTCATCAGGTGAAACAATTACATTAAAAATGCCTGATGGAACAGTTGTAGACATGGTTAAAACCTTAAGTACTGCAGATGACCAATCCTATCAGCGAAAGATAGACGGTGTTTCTGAAATGGTCATATCGGCTAAATCAACTCCAAAGTCGGCAAACGTTTTCGTCGAACCTATAGCAGTTATAGGAGAACCTGTATTTTCATACAAGGGAGGCTTTTATAACGATGCTATAAACTTGGAGCTGACTACTACAGAAACTAATGCGAAAATATATTATACCAAAAATGGGTCAGATCCTGTGCCAGGTGCAGCAGGAACATTTGAATATACTGGAAGTATAAATGTTAAAAGCAGGGCAGGAGAAGCAAATGTACTTTCAATGATACAAAATATTTCAGGTGACAAGAATGCTCCCTGGATTGCACCCACTGGAGAAGTGTTTAAGTGCACTACCATTAAAGCAGTTGTTGTAAAATCCGACGGTAAAAAGAGTAAGATTATAACCCATTCATATTTTGTTGATCCCAATATGAAAACCAGATATAATCTGCCTGTTATATCACTGGTAACGGATGAGGCAAATTTATTTGATAATAATACGGGAATTTATGTTAACGGTAACTTCCTGAATGAAGGCCAGGAGTGGGAACGCCCTATGCATATGGAGTTTTTTGAAAAGGATGGAACTTTGGGATTTTCCCATGACAGCGGTGTGAGGCTTCACGGAGGCTGGTCTAGAAAATATCCTCAGAAGACATTCAGGATGTATGCAGAAGGCTATGGTGACACCGATAGTTTCAAATATGATATATTCCCGGGCCTTACAAAGGAAGCTAACGGAAAGAAGCTGAACAGCTTCAAAACCCTGCTTATACGAAATGCAGGAAATGACTGGGCCAGTACTATGATGAGGGACGAAGTAATGCACAAAATTGTATCCCATTTGGATGTTGAAACAATGGCTTACAGGCCGTCGGTTGTGTTCTTAAATGGAGAGTATTGGGGAATTTACAACATACGTGAAAGGTACGATAAGCATTACCTTGCATCTCATTTCAACTTGGAAAAGGACAATGTGGCTATACTGGACTATGTAGCAAACACTACTGAAAAAATTGATGTTCAGGAAGGTACACAAGCTGATGCCGATGCATTCATGAATGACATAACCAACTATCTTAAGTCAAACTCTATAACCCAGAATGCTACCTATGAGCAAATTAAAACAAAAATGGATGTAAGCAATTTTATAGACTACAACATATCGGAAATTTTCTTTGGAAATACCGATTGGCCAGGTAATAATGTGAGTATGTGGAAATACAAAACAGATGATGGAAAATACCATCCTGAAGCACCTATTGGACAAGACGGAAGGTGGAGATGGTTTGTAAAAGACATGGATTTCGGATTAGGGTTATATAATAGCAGCGTTAACCATAACACATTAAATTACGCCACTTTAGAGTACGCTGAAGGAGGAAGAAGCAATTATCCATGGGCGGTATTTCTTCTTAAAACACTTCTACAAAATACTGAATTCAGAAATGAGTTTATAAACAGGTTTGCAGACCATATAAATACTACATTCGATCCGGTGAGAATCAATACGATAGTTGACGAAGCTAAATCAGCCATCGAAGCTGCTATGCCTGAGCACAGCAAACGCTGGAATAAAATTAAGATGACAGCAACAAGGCCTACAGATGCTACATGGTCCAAGGATATTGAGGTAATAAAGTCTTATGCTTCAAACAGGCCTGCAATTGTGAGACAGCATATTGTAAGTAAGTTTGGTACCAACGGTGTGACAGGGACAGCCTCAATAAAATTAAATTCCGTGGCACAACAGGGCTTTATAAGGATAAATTCCTTGGATGTTAAATCAGATACACCGGGGGTGACAAATGCTGAAGCTTGGACAGGTACATATTTTAAGGGCGTTCCCGTTACCATCAAGGCAGTACCGCAGGCAGGCTATAAGTTTGATCATTGGGAAGGAGCAGCCGGGGTGGATGCATCTTCCGATACAATTACCGTAACGCCTTCAGCGAACCTTAACTTAACAGCAGTATTTAAGGTTGATGATGTTGTAACACCTACACCGACTTCATATAAAGTTTCCGGTTATGTAGGTACAGATATTGAGTCAAATGTAAATCTTAATTTGGGATTTTTGGTGGAAATTCCAGGCGGTAATATATCTGCAACAACAGATGCAAATGGATACTTTGAGCTTGCGAATGTTCCTAAAAACACTGCTTTAAGTATTAGGATAAGCAAGAAGGGATTCCTTTTAAGAGAAATAAAAAATATTGATTTATCAAAAGACATACAGATTGCTACTAATGAAGTGCCTTTGATTATGTGGGCAGGAGATATACCGGTAAATGGTGTTGGGGACAACAGTATAAACATGAGCGATGTTATACAAATAGCCAAATCATTTAATGCTATAACCGGTGATGTTAACTATAATATTGATGCAGATATAAATAAGGATAATGCTGTAAATATTAAAGATGTCATAATTCTGGCGAAGCATTTTAATGCATCAGGATACTAATTTATATAATCATGGACTACAGAATATTTTGTGCAAATAAAATATTAAAAAAGGAGTGATTATGGATGTGAATAAGGCTGAGTTATATTATTTTTCGGGTACTGGAAATTCGTTGCACGTTGCTAAAGAACTGCAGAATAGAATACCAATGGTTCTATGTCTTTTCTATCACATATCCTTGAACCTTTGATGACAAAACTAACTAGAAATTCTAATGTTTCAATACCATTTTATACTGATACCAGCTGTATAAAATGTATGATTTGTGAAAAAGTTTGTCTGGTAAAGTTAAAATTAAGGATGGAAATAATATATGGGATAAATCTGTACAGTGCTATTATTGTTATGCTTGTTTTAATTTTTGCCCAACACAGTCAGTTTTACTTGAAAAAAAGTATTTACTGAAGAATGGAAGATACCATCATCCAAGTGTTGACTATAAAGAAATTTGTGCACAGAAAATAAAAGTAAGTAATTAGAAATTATATCTTTATGAAGGCAATTCCATTGTTATTTATTATGGTTTATAAGTGCTCAACCATGGCACTTGTAAACCATTTTGTATTTTAGGAAATGTTAATCTAGTCATTCCTTATTGAATTGTTAAAAAATAATTGACTATATGAGTCAATGGTATTATAATTATATTATTGACTGAGTGGGTCAATAATGTAACAATACTTCCTGTTGAAAGGTGGTTAAACTATTTTTTCAAAATTTTTAAAGTTAAAAAATGAAAAACGTGAACGAATTCTAAATGCGGCTATGAAGGAATTTGCACAAAAGGGATACAAGAATGCATCTACTGATATAATTGTAAAGGAGGCGGCTATTTCCAAAGGAGCATTATTCCACTATTTCAAAAATAAAAAGGGGTTGTTCCTGTTTTTATATGATTATGCAATGGATATTATAAAAAATGAAATTGTTATGAAGTTGAATAAATTAGAAATGGATGTTTTTGAAAGAAGAAAGAAATCTGCACTGCTTAAATTAGAAGTACTAAGAAAACATCCTGAAATGTATGATTTTATATTGGCAGCATACATGGATGGATCCGATGAAGTGAAAAGTGACCTTGAAGACAGAAATAAGGTATTGATTGCATATGGCCAAAGTATACTAAATGAAGGCCTTGATACATCAAAATTCAAGGATGGTATTGATCCACAAAAAGCAATTGAAATTATAAACTGGACCACTGAAGGATTTACAAAAAAGCATATGGAAATGGCTAAAAGCTATTCTTTATATGAACAGAATTTCGAACAATTGATAAAAGAATTGGATATTTATCTGGATACTTTGAAAAAGTGCTTTTATAAAAATGATTAGGAATGGTCAGTCATTTTTAAAATAAAATAATACCTCAAGGGAGGCTTTGGATATGAATGTAATTGAAATTAAAAACCTGACAAAGAGTTATGGCAAGTCCAGGGGAATTATTGATATAAGCTTTAATGTTGAAGAAGGTGAAATATTTGGATTTATCGGGCCGAATGGAGCTGGCAAGTCTACCACAATCAGAACTTTGCTGTCTCTTATATATCCAACCAGTGGTAGTGCTACTATTTTTGGAAAGGATTGTATAAAATTTGCTCCTGAAATTGCAATGGAAATAGGCTATTTACCTTCAGAAGTATTTTATTATGATAAAATGAAGGTTATTGACCTTTTGAATTATTCTGCAAGCTTTTATAAAAAGGACTGCAGTAAAAGGATCAGAGATTTGGCTGAAACAATGGATCTAGACCTGAAGAAAAGAATCGACGATCTGTCCTTTGGAAATAAAAAGAAGGTTGGAATTGTTCAGGGTCTCCTTCATGAGCCTAAGCTGATAATACTTGATGAACCGACAAGCGGCCTTGACCCACTTATGCAGCAGAAGTTTTTTGATTTGCTTTTGGAAGAAAACAAAAAGGGTGCAACAATTCTCATGTCCTCTCATGTTTTAAGCGAAGTTCAGAGGCTTTGCAGCCGGGTTGCAATTATAAAGGACGGCAGGATAATTAAGGTGGAAAAAATGAGTAAGCTGACCGAGAGTAACTACAAGAAGTTTAAGGTTGAAATGATATCCGAAATGGATAAAAATTATTTTAATATAAGTGGTGTGAGTAATCTTGAGGTAAAGGAAAAGACGATCAGCTTTTTATACAAGGGCAACGTCAACCTTATTATGAAAAAGATTTCCGATGTGGAAATATCTAATGTATGGATTGAGGAACCAAGTCTTGAGGAGATCTTTATGCATTATTATGAAAAGGAGGCTTGATGGTAATGAATATATTTCTGCATGAAATAAGGTCATACAGAAAATCGGTGATTATTTGGTCACTGGCTATGACTGCACTGGCTGTCATGTATATATTTATATTTAAAGCTCTTGGAAGTGATATAGAACAGTTTAAAGTCTTTATGCAAAATATGCCGGATGTAGTGAAAAAGGCTTTTAATGTATATATTGAGAGCATTTCAACACTTGAAGGCTTCTATTCCTTTGTGTTTTCCTTTGTTGTACTGTGTGGTGCTATTCAAGCTATGAATCTTGGAACTGCAATTGTATCAAAAGAGATAAGGGACAAAACTGCCGACTTTCTTATGACAAAGCCGGTAAGCCGAATGAGGATCATGACATCAAAGCTAATGGCGTCGTTGCTGTCGCTGATTGCTACCAATATTATCTACCTGGGATTGACTGTATTATCTGCAATAGTTGTGCTTGGGGATTTTAATATGAAGTTATTTATTATGATTTCTCTAACACTTTTCTTTGTTCAGTTGGTGTTTATGGCTATGGGAATTATCATTTCAGTGGCTGTGGGAAAGATAAAATCGGTGATTTCGATATCCCTAAGTACGGTATTTGGGTTTTACATTATAGGTACACTAGGTTCCATTATTGGTGACGATAAAGTAAGGTTTATATCACCATTCAGGTTTTTTGATACGGCTTACATTATAAAAAATGCTGCATATGAAGTTCCTTATGTTACTGTGGCTATAATTTTTATTATTGCTGCTATTGCCGGAAGTTATCTGGTATATATCAAAAAAGACATTCATGCAGTTTAGGGAGGGGCAGCTAATGAATATTTTTATAAGAGAATTAAGAGCACATAGAAAATCGCTCATTATATGGAGTGCAGTTATACTGTTTATGATTATTTCTTCAGTAGGCAAATATTCTGCATATTCAGAATCTGGCCAGTCGATGAATGAGATTTTCGATAAAATTCCTAAAACAATAAAAGCTGTATTGGGAATGGGCAATTTTGATCTTACAACGGTTAGTGGATTTTATGGGATGTTGTATCTGTATCTGATTTTAATGGCTGCCATTCACGCCTGCCTGCTTGGGGCCAACATTATTGCAAAGGAAGAGAGGGATAAAACTACAGAGTTTTTAATGGTTAAGCCAGTTTCAAGATATGGAGTTATAACAGCAAAGCTTCTTGCATCGCTTTTTAATGTTGTAGTGTTTAATATTGTTACATTGGTACTTTCAATAGCAATAATGGGGAAATATGCTAAAGGTGAGTCTATAACAGGTGATATATTTATGTTGATGGGCGGTATGTTTATACTGCAACTGATATTTTTGACCATAGGTACAGGTATTGCAGCTGCAAGCAAGCGGCCAAAAGCTGCTGGGTCAATTGCTACAGTTATACTTCTTGTTTCATTTATTCTTTCATCGGCTATAAGTATGACTAACAGTATTGAATTTTTGAAATATATTACGCCATTTAAGTATTTTGATGCTGAAAAGCTTATGGGTGGAGGATTTGATCCTGTATTTTTGATTTTGTCATTAATTATTATTGCCGGAATGGTTTGTGTAACCTATGTGTTTTACAAAAAGAGAGATTTGAAAGTTTAATATTTATGTTGCAAAATAAAAAAGCTTCTTAAGAACCCGAAATCAAGAAGCTTTTTTATTTTGTATTATGACCTGATCTTATGATTATTATTAAAATTATATGTTAATAACTACCAGGCGTTTCTTGGTTAAGAGAAACAATACGCAAAGAATTTTCAAACCGTTCAGTATTAATATTCGATAGGAACTCATTCATATAAACTAATGCATATTGCAATTTATTTTCATCATTGGTTAAATCAATCTCTCCTGCCCACATGCGGTCATGAAAACCTCTAAAATCATTATCAGTATCTATTGTGATCGGTACGCTTTTAGAAGCAAATAGCATGAATACAGCAGTATAACGCATATGGAGCAACTGCCTTGCAAGAAAAAATATGGCTCTTGTATACTCATCAGGTTCTTCGCCCAAATAAGCTTTAAGATATTGAACCTCATCTTCATTATTACTGATAACAAAATTAGCTATAATTGCTAAATCAAAATAACGGTCGTTTAAGAATGCTGCCTCCCAATCAATAAGCCAGCACTATCACCATCAAATATTATGTTTTCCGGCTTTAAGTGTTATGGCACGAAACTAAATTATTTGGATCATATGGATAGATACTATTGATGAGGTTATAAGTTTTTATTAATTGGTCAGTCAACTTGTCGGGAGTAAATTTTGCTGTCTGAAACAGTTGTACCATTCCATCCATTACTTCGTTATTATTTAGTTTATGAAATGGAGGCAGAGAGTGCAGCTTGCTTAGAAGTTTAGGAATTATCACCCTTGCTTTGTTTATGGGAAATGTCTTATACTCTATAAAATCAGTGATAGAAATTTTGTCCTGTGAATTTAGATACCGGATTTTTGGTGCTATTCCGACTTCTGCACCTGCTTTCATATATTCATAATATTTCGCAGGAGCACTAAGTTCATCGGTACGTGCTACTTTCAATAAATAAGGAGTGCCTTTTACAACTATCCTGTATGTGAGTGCATTTGACAGACCTTTGGTCATATCTTTAATCTCGTCATAACCACTTACTCCAAAAGCCGATTGTAATGCGTTCTCTATGACATTTTTCTTGTTTTCAGGGATCATACTTACCTCCTAAGCAGCAATATTTATATAAGATTACCATTTTTTCATTACTATAAACAGCCTAGTAGTTAGAATTTATATTTGTTATAATATCTTCATTAATGTCTTGGCAAATTTACTAAATCCGTCAAAGACAGTTTAGCAACAATTTCATAACCATTTCTCTGTCCTAATGGCCTAATAACTACCGTTCCCATATTTGGAATTTGACCCAAACCAATCCCTTCCGGGAAACTATGGGCAATAATAACCTTATTACTACCATATGGAGGTATAACTTCCAGTCTTGACTTAAGAGTACTCAGTATTCTTTGCCGCTCTACATCAAAGAGATTTCCACTTAGTCTATAAACTTCAAACCAAAATGGATCGATTTGGATACCTGCACTTCCTAAAGCCAATTGTGCCGTTTCTATAGCTCTACAAAATGGGCTCGTCAAGATGGGATAGCTAATAGGAATTCTCAAATTACGAAGAATATGCCCATAATAAATTGCTTGTCTTCTTCCCATTTCAGAAAGATTTCTTTGAGTAAAGCAATATAGAAAATCAAGGTCAGGTTGATCTTCTCCAACTGTTGCTTCCCCATGCCTAGCATACAGTATAAATCCTCCATATCTTAATAAATCAAATAGAGATGTATTCAATTTAATCTCTCCTTCACAAGGATTACTTTCTATATTAAAAATGTTAATAATCTTCATAGATATTAACAAACGGTTCAACATAATTAAAATCAGGATTAATCTTCATTTGACAGAGCAAAATATCGAACGGTTTTAACGTTATTTTGTGATTGACAAACAGTAAGATTAATTGACTTTAATAGAGTTTCGACAGACAAATATAATAATTTATCAATTTTAATATAGTTTAATAATAATGTACGATAATTACCTTGTATTTGTGTATACAGTCTGAAGATCTTACTAATATGATCAGGAGAATTGACGGACTGGAAATATGGTGAAACAATTTATTTTAATAAATAAAAATAGAATAAAAATTTCTGAAATATCCATAAAATTGAACTCTTTAAACGTTTATAATTGTAGGGAGGTGATTTCTTATATTTAATAATTTAGAAAAAAACATAAATAGAATTGCAGGAGGAGATAAGAGCGGGCTTAAGAGTATTTATAATGATTTTAAACATGCCGTTTATAGCTTGGCTTATACTATCTTAGGAGATAAATATCTAGCAGAAGATGTATCCCATAATGTTTTTTTGAAAATACTCTCAAGTGCTTCATCATACAAAACAGGAACAAGTCCAAAAGCTTGGATAATGCAAATTACCAGAAATACTGCAATTGACGAATTAAGAAAAAAACGAGATATCACTACCGACTTTGAAACAAATAATGATAATGCACTAATATATAAGGAGAATTATGATAAAAAAATAATAGTATTTACTGCTGTAAATACACTTGAATTTGAACAAAGACAAATCGTTGTAATGCATGTAATCGCCGGATTAACGTTTAGAGAAATAGGAGAGTTGTTGAATCAACCAATTGGAACAGTTGCGTGGAAATATCGTACATCAATTAATAAACTTAAGGTGATATTAAAATGATATTGGAAGAGAGATGAAATGTATGTTGTTTTTTTTTAGAAGGAATTTGAAAAAAGAAGCAAAAGATATTACACCTGAATACTGGGAAAGATTGAGTAAAGAAATTGGTATTGATGAATCCCATAATCGTAAGTTTGTTTTGAGACCAGTCTTTGTAGTAATAACAGTGTTGTTTATTCTTATAGGATCTATTAGTGTATATGCAATTGGTAATTGGAATATCGGTTATTATATCAGCTTGGTGTTTGGCAATAATTCTAGTATTGTAAGTGGAAATATCATTAATCAAGCTTCTGAAATGGAGGGAATAGAATTAAATGTAAATGCTTTACTGAGGGAAGAGGATAATATAATTCTATTTTATACCCTTACAGATAAGGAAAAAAAAATATTTACAGATAGAGCTTTTTTAAGTAATTGTGTATTAAATGTAAATGGTAAAAGTAATTTTGGAAGAAGCAGTATGTATGAAACTAAAAACGGTGTCCCCAATTATATAGTTTTCAACTACGATTCACTCAGCTTGAAAAAAGGTAAAAATGCAAATTTAGAATTTAAAGTGAATAGCCTTCGTTTACCAGAAAGATCAAATAAACACATGCTGCCATTAGATACTTCAAATTATACTCTGGATAATACCTCCGGAATGCAACTTGAAAAGATCGAAACTATAAATCATTTTGTAAAAGTTTCTATTAGAGTGCCAAAAAACCACATTATAAATATCCCTATTATAAAAAACAAAATTACGGGTAAAGAATATATTTCTCAATCAGATAGCATTCATAATAGTGATCAGGAGAATTTTAACTTATATTTAATGACATATGGACCTCTAGATACTTCTAATAAAGAGGATTATGAATTAATTATAAATACAGAAAAAGTATATAATTTCAGCAAGCCTTTAAGTGTAAAATTTGATACCAAGTTTGAAGATCTACCAAGGAAAGTACCGATCACCTCAAATTTGTATGTGTCATCGGCCTTAGTTAAGTCAGTAAATGTTTACCAAATGAGTGTAATGATTGAACTTGTTAATCCAATAAATGGTATAGTCCAAGAAGATGAAATGTTTTTAAAGAAACAGATTCAAATTAGCTATGATGACGGAACAACCATAAATAAAATTTCAGATATTATGTCATCACCTGAAGTCAATAATGGTGAATTCAGGTATTGTGTTATGTTTAGCTCGCCTATTGATTATACAAAAAAGCCTATACTTAAAATTGGCGATTTAAATATTCCGATTTATAAAAATTAACTGGTGCTATGGATTTTAGATATTTAAATTGAGAAACACTTGAGCGTTGAGATAGGTTTGAAACCGAACTGTTATATCCATATACATAACATCTTCTACACAACAGTATTGAATTTAGATGCAATCAGCACTATATCAGAAATGTTTATAGCTCCGTCTCTATTCAGATCGTATGCATAAACATATTTTGAATCACCACTTACTGAATTAAATACCTTTGCTAAAATTATTACATCTGCCATGTTTATAGCACCGTCATGATTTACATCAAGACTGTTCACATATGGTGTTGGTGTGCTTGCCGATTTACTGGTCGGTGTAGCTGAAGAAGAAGGGCTAATGACATTTTTTAATGCGGCAAACCACTTATCAGCCATTTTTATACAACCATTGTCATTTGGGTGCACACCATCATAAGTATCAGTCTTTGTATCAAATCCGGTATATTGGTCTACTACTATAATGGGAGATTGGCTTGTAGACAATCCTTTAGCCCAATCATCGATTCTGGAATTCAGATCGAGTACATTGTTGTTAGCTGATTCTCCAGAACCAGATGGATGCATGGGTATTATTTTTGCCACCATGATTTTCATATTAGGGTTATTTGCTCTCATTTGACCGACTAGTGTTGTGAAAGCAGGTATAATCTGAGGTACAAGGTTGTTGCCCCAACTATCGTTTGTTCCTAAATGCATTATAACTATTTCAGGATTTGTAGCCGACAGCCAAGTTTTCAAATTTCCCGAACTTGCCATGTTAATGGCACCAATTCCGCTATGCCCCTCATGTGCGGTTAAATAATATTGCGACCCTACAAATTCAACATTATAACTGCTGCTTGTTAAGTTTGACAAAAGTAAATCACGCCAGTTGCCACATGCCGTAATTGAGTCACCTAAAGGCATTATCTTGATTGGCATCTCTGCTGAAAAAACACTGTTATGAAAAGCAGAAACAGTAGATAGGATTGTAATGATTACCATCACTACTGATAAATTTTTAAACTTCCTAGCCATTAAAATCATCCCTTCATAAAATTGAAATTGTTCTGTTATTGAATATCTTTATATAATATAAATTCGAAATCAATTGAATTTTTAAGCTGGTTTATTAAAAATTACTTTTCTACTTTGTAATAAGGCACGATTGAAATATTAATTCCCGTTTTGAGCAAGTTATATTTTCAATATGACTAAGGAAACAATTGTCTTGATATGTAAATATATTTATTATAATATTGATAATATACTGAAAAAAGAATTATAAGGGGGATAATAAAATCAGCTTGATAGTATATGACGGTAATCCGGCAATCCACTTATATAAAAGGTTTGGGTTTGAGGTTGTCCAAGCCATTGAGACAAAAACACTAGGTAAAATCATGGGCAGTGATTACCATACACATCTTCTTATGGAAAAAATAATTCAGGTTAAATCAGACACAAATTCCGATATTATAAGTCAAACTCAAAATGAATCAAGGAAGATGTTTTGCAATAAATAAAAATGTAAAATGATTATTGCAAAACATATAGCTTATATTTCTTTATGTAAATAAATGGGCAGAGAGTGATCGAATGATTAATCTGTCCATTTATTGTATTGTTTATTTTCATATAAAGCCGTTCCGATTCTTTAACCAGATCATTTGATATAAATTCGTCCCAAAATTATAGTAAAGTTAATCCGTGTAAATACAATTTGAAATATGATATATTATAAATATATTCCATTATATTAAGAGGGTTAATAATTTAAATATTAATCACTTTTAATATAATATAAAATTTACAGAAGGAAGGTGAAATTTTTTAATTAAACAAAAATTACAATAACGTTAGAAAGGAGAGTGTTAAATGAAACAAAGAATGAAGGCAGTTTTTTCAGTTTTAATGTGCTTGACCATCATGTTTAGCCTGTTCGCAGTAGACGTATATGCAGGACCGACGTTAACCAATAATGCGACTGGCACTTTTGAAGGCTACGACTATGAATACTGGAAGGATAACGGGACCGGAACCATGACTCTCAATGGTGGTGGTACGTTCAGCTGTTCATGGAGTAACATCAATAATATATTATTCCGTACAGGAAAGAAACTCGGCTCGACCAAGGCATGGCAGGATTATGGAGGCATATCAATAGACTACGCCTGCAACTATCAGCCAAATGGTAATTCATATATGGCTGTCTATGGTTGGACAAAAGATCCGCTTGTAGAGTATTACATTATAGATAGCTATGGCACTTGGAAGCCACCGGGAAATAATATACCGTTAAAAGGTACCATTACCGTTGACGGTCGTACATATGAAGTATATGAGAATACTAGAACAGGACCTTCAATTATTGGTAATACAACTTTCAAGCAGTATTGGAGTATTTGTACACAGAAAAGGACAAGCGGGGTCATATCTGTTAGCAAACACTTTGAAGAGTGGGAAAAGAAAGGTATGAAGATGGGGAAGATGTATGAAGTCTCCATGGTGGTAGAGGGATGGCAAAGTCAGGGTAAAGCCGACATGACTAAAATGAATATTAATTTCGGCACTCCGTCTCAGAATCCAACTCCAACTAAAGCACCAACGCCTACTAAAGTACCACCAACACCTACTAAAGTACCACCAACACCTACTAAAGTATCACCTACAAATACAAAAGTTCCAACAAATCCTGTGATAAGTGCTGATATTAATAATGATGGTGTTGTAAACATGGCAGATGTTATTTTACTTGCTACTAAATTTAATAGTGTAAAAGGCGATTCAAAGTTTGTTGATAATTATGACTTAACAAGAGATGGATCAATAAATATGGCAGATGTATTAATGATTGCAGTTAAGTTTAGTAAAAGTTAATATAATTTAACAAAGTGGGTTGTTGCAAAATAGCATATAATCATATTATATAGTGCAGAATTTTAAGATAAAGCACAGAATATCGTGATTAAATGTGATTTATGCAACACCCCTTTTTAATGCTTAGAAAAGTGTGGCATATTTTAACAGTTTATTTGCTGTGAGGATATTGTAACTCAAGGCCGTGAAGGTATATCAGCATTGGCAGGTGCACTCCTTTAGGCAAAGTACTGGTATTTCTGGTGGGATTAATGAAGTATAAAGGTAGAGTGATGTGTAATGAAAAAAGTTGTGGTAATTCCCGATTCATTTAAAGGCACTCTTAGTTCTACAAAGATATGTGAGGTTGTGGGTGCAAAAGTGAAAGAATACTTTCCAGACTGTGAAGTTGTTTTGATACCTGTAGCTGATGGCGGTGAGGGAAGTGTAGAGTGCTTCTTGAATGCATTAGGCGGTAAAAAGGTTTATGTCAAAGCTAAAAACCCGTTTTTTGAAGACATAGATTCATTTTACGGATTAATTGAAAATGGAAGCACTGCAGTAATAGAGATGTCAGCTTGTGCTGGATTACCGCTGGTTGAGGAGCGAAAGAATCCTCTGAAAACTACTACTTATGGTGTTGGGCAATTAATTCTAGATGCTGCAGCTAAAGGTGTAAAGAAGATAATTGTGGGACTTGGTGGAAGCAGTACAAATGACGGCGGGTGCGGAGCAGCATCAGCAATTGGAGTTAAGTTTTACAATAATAAAGGTGAGGATTTTATTCCTGTTGGTGAAACGCTCTGTGAAATTGAAAGAATTGATATGTCAAGCAAAATTGATATTATAAATGGAATTGAAATAGTCACTATGTGCGATATTGACAATCCAATGTACGGACCAACGGGTGCGGCCTACGTATTTGCACCACAGAAGGGTGCAGATCATGAAATGGTAAAGCTCCTGGACGAAGGTATAAAATGCCTTTCTCAAAAAATTAAAAAAGATTTAAACAGAGATGTGAGTAAGGTACCGGGGTCTGGGGCGGCTGGTGCAATGGGAGCAGGAATGATGGCGTTCTTTGGCTCAAAGCTTCAATTGGGAATAGAAACTGTTCTTGATACAGTGAATTTTAATTCTGTGATTACAGATGCAGATATGATATTTACAGGTGAAGGTAGGATCGATTGCCAAAGCCTGAGGGGAAAGGTTGTAATTGGAGTGGCAAAAAGGGCACAAAAATACAATGTTCCACTTGTTGTTATAGCTGGTGGAGCTGACTATGATATAGATGAAATATATAATTTTGGCGTAACCTCTATTTTTACAATAAACAGGCTGCCGGAAGCTTTTGAAACAATTCGCTATAAAAGTATGGAAAATATGGAGTTTGCTGTTGAAAACATATTGCGCCTGATCAAAAGAATAAAAGCCAATAAATGAAAGGCAATTCTATTTACTCATGACCAAAAAATAACTTCCGCTATAAATTTCGCTCATGTGTTGACTTAACTCGTCAACACCCGCGTAGAAAGATGAAGTACAGATCACCTGACAAATCAAAAATATCAGTCAAATATCATAGAGATTTACCAGTAAATCTCTAATCTTGTATCAACATTTAAAGATTTGATAAGCACACCAATGAAATATACTATACCTCAATAAACTTTCAACTTTTTTCACTAATTATTCAATTTATTTCAATATTTGCTAATTCCATTTGCTATATAATAGGTGTCAAGAAAAGTTTCTTTAGAACTACAACACAAGCATAAGATTTTAGTATGAAAACGTATTTATTAAGGAGGTTATGTAAATGAGTTTCAAAAAGAATATGGCAAAAGTCTTGGCTGTAACAACATTAGTAACTGGCGTGCTTTACGGAAGTCAGCTTGTATTTGCAAATGGTAAGTGTACTGAAGCAGAAAGTAATATCAAAAGTAAAAGTTCGGTAAAATTTGCTGAAGGAAGGGTGGTTGTAGTATTTAAAGAAGGATATGATGTTGCTGCTGATAGTAAAGAATTAAAAAATATAGGAGTTAAATCATTCCAAAATTTAAGAAAAGCAAAGGAAACCGGCAAAACTGACAGAAATAGCTCTAAGGAAAAGAAAAGCAAGAAAACACTCCTTCTATCGTTAGAAGATAAGAGTAGGGAAGGTGTCTTAAAGGCGGTTAAAGAGTTAAATAAGCAGCCTAATGTTGTATATGCAGTGCCGGATTTTTTAATAGAATTTTCAAGCACTACACCTAATGATGTAAATTATGATGCTCTTTATGGAATGAATAAAATTGGGGCACCTCAAGCTTGGGACAAATGTACAGGAAGTAATGAAGTAGTAGTAGGAGTTATAGATACCGGCATAGACTATAACCATCCTGATCTGATTGACAATATTTGGACAAATCCTGGAGAATCTGGATTTACATCAGATGGAAAAAGAAAAGAAACTGACGGTGTAGACAATGACGGGAATGGCTATATTGATGATGTACATGGATTTGATTTTGGTGAGACAACTGAGTTTATAAATGATCCTGATCCAATGGATGAGAGTATTGACGGACATGGAACTCACTGTGCAGGAATAATTGCAGCAAAGGGTAATAACGGAATTGGTGTAACTGGGGTAACATGGAATACAAAAGTTGCTGCTCTTAAAATTGCGAAAAAAAATAATAGTAACTATATAGCATATTATTCAAGTGCTGTTAAGGCAATAGATTACGCAACTGCTATGGGATTTGATATTACAAGCAATAGCTGGGGCGTTGAAAAAGTCAGGGTTGATATGTTAAATTTGAATTCAGAGTGGAATGAATTATCTCCGTTACTAGAAGCCGCAGTAGCTGATGGAGGCTTGTTTGTTACATCAGCTGGTAATAGGTGTGCAAACCTTGATACATCCCCAAACTATCCAGCATGCTATGATTTGGATAATATAATTGTCGTTGCGAATTCCGATGTTAATGATAAACTTGATTCCAGCTCTAATTGGGGTAATAATTCAGTTGATCTTGCAGCTCCTGGTTCTTCAATTTATAGTACTATCCCAGGAGGAAAATATGGCTACCTTAGCGGTACTTCTATGGCTGCACCTCATGTAGCGGGTGCTGCGGCACTTCTGTTATCTGCAAATCGATCATTAACTACATCACAGTTAAAAC
>NZ_LGTC01000001.1:0-1407500 GCF_001262605.1 Pseudobacteroides cellulosolvens ATCC 35603 = DSM 2933 | reverse complement strand
CTGTACTACCGTTAGCCGCTATTAGAGAAGTGGGGACGCAGGAGGATAAGTCAAGCGAGTGACTGGAAGAGCTCGTTCAAAGAAGGTAGACAGTTTGGTAGGCAAATCCGCCAGACGGTTCGAATATCTTATGAGGAGGGAAATTAGAGTACCGAAGTGACAGATTCCACGCTGACGAGAAAAGCCACTATCGAGGATGATGGTACCCGTACCGCAAACCGACACAGGTAGGTGAGGAGAGAATCCTAAGACGATCGGGAGAAGCGTTGTTAAGGAACTCGGCAAATTGACCCCGTAAGTTCGCAATAAGGGGTGCCTCAGCAATGAGGTCGCAGAGAATAGGCCCAAGCAACTGTTTATCAAAAACACAGGTCTCTGCTAAATCGAAAGATGAAGTATAGGGGCTGACGCCTGCCCGGTGCTGGAAGGTTACGGGAATCTGTAAGTCGCAAGGCGAAGCAGTGAACTTAAGCCCCAGTAAACGGCGGCCGTAACTATAACGGTCCTAAGGTAGCGAAATTCCTTGTCAGGTAAGTTCTGACCCGCACGAATGGCGTAATGACTTGGGCACTGTCTCAACAACGTACCCGGCGAAATTGTAGTACTTGTGAAGATGCAAGTTACCCGCGACTAGACGGAAAGACCCCATGGAGCTTTACTGTAGCCTGATACTGGGTTTCGGTATTCTTTGTACAGGATAGGTGGGAGGCTTGGAAGTAGTGGCGCTAGCCATTATGGAGCCAATGTTGGGATACCACTCTAAGAGTACTGGAACTCTAACCAGAGTCCGTAATCCGGACTTGGGACAATGTCAGGTGGGCAGTTTGACTGGGCGGTCGCCTCCCAAAAGGTAACGGAGGCGTCCAAAGGTTACCTCAGCACGGTTGGAAATCGTGCATCGAGTGCAAAGGCATAAGGTAGCCTGACTGCGAGACAAACAAGTCGAGCAGGTACGAAAGTAGGGCTTAGTGATCCGGTGGTATGAAAGTGGAATTGCCATCGCTCAACGGATAAAAGCTACCCTGGGGATAACAGGCTTATCTCCCCCAAGAGTCCACATCGACGGGGAGGTTTGGCACCTCGATGTCGGCTCATCGCATCCTGGAGCTGTAGTAGGTTCCAAGGGTTTGGCTGTTCGCCAATTAAAGCGGTACGCGAGCTGGGTTCAGAACGTCGTGAGACAGTTCGGTCCCTATCTGTCGCGGGCGCAGGATATTTGAAGGGATCTGTCCTTAGTACGAGAGGACCGGGATGGACGAACCTCTAGTGCACCAGTTGTCACACCAGTGGCACAGCTGGGTAGCCAAGTTCGGCAGGGATAAACGCTGAAGGCATCTAAGCGTGAAACCCACCCTAAGATGAGATATCCCACCGTAAGGGTAAGACCCCATGTAGACTACATGGTTGATAGGTCAGGAGTGTAAGTGCAGTAATGCATTAAGCTGACTGATACTAATAGGTCGAGGGCTTGACCAATTAAAACAGGTATTTATATAAAGTAGGTCTTTTAAAGTAGTTATGATCAATTTCTTGTCAATATTACTTCATTATATAGTTTTGAGGGTACATTAGAAATCATCCTTGATAATTAAATAGTCAAAAATTGATAGGCTAGCCTTATCAATTAAATTTTCTGGTGATGATTACGAGAAGGTCACACCCGTTCCCATCCCGAACACGGCAGTTAAGCTTCTTAGTGCCGACGATACTTAGACGGTTGCGTCTTGGTAAAATAGGTAGTCGCCAGATTTATATTCCTCAATAGCTCAGTTGGTAGAGCATGCGGCTGTTAACCGCAGGGTCGTAGGTTCGAGTCCTACTTGAGGAGCTAACAAAAAAGAACCTTTTAGGTTCTTTTTTGTTATTATTTAAAATTTTTAGTCTTTTTGTCAGGTATTATAAGGTTATATAAATTCTATCATTCTTTTTAACTACTGGTGATGTAGATGATAGAGAGGAAAAAGTAATAGATATTCTTACAAAAGACTTATTTGGGAAATTGTTTGGTGATAAGGGTAGCTTATAGCTTTTTGCCTAAAAAGCCAAGTTTAAATATTAGTAGAAAAGGCTTAATTGCTACACTTTAAGTCTGTTTATAGCATAAGATAAGCTCTAGGTTATTTTACCTAAAGCTTTATGATATTTTATACGATATCGACTTGGATAATTATGGTGCATGTTTTTTCGAACTCACGTTATCTTATATTCTTTTTGTTTAACTAATAGTTTCCTGTACGATTTCAAGAGGTATTAAATAAGTTAAAAAAAAGAGGCTACTCAACTGATGAGTAACCCCTTGAAATATTGTTACTTTGTTATTTCCATCCAGTTAAAGTTCCAATCATGTCCGGTGCTGAGAACTCTTAATGTCTGAAAGCCAGCTTTTAGGTATACATTAGCATAAACCGTTGTGAATATCTCATCTCCACCTGTAGAAGGAATATCAAGAGAGCATAATACTGCACCATCCCTCTGCAACTGCAGACCGCCTGCAGAACTATAAGCTCTTGCCACCCTAAATGCTACAGTATGTATTCCTGATTCCTGAACATAAACGTTATAATCCATCCAATCTCCAGACAAAATCCAGGATAATTTTTGACCGCCTTCGCTGCAGTTTTCGGGATAATATTGATTTGCACTGGATAGTGCCTCTGCTTCAATCTTTCCGGGGACTGTAATAACCTTTGATGACAATTGGAAACTCATCCAATTGAAGCATGCTCCATTACCTGAATTTAATACTCTTAAAACCTGAGGACCTTTGCCTAAAGTTATATTTGTACTGACAGTAGTCCAATTTTGACGGCCGCCTGTATTAGGCACGTTGACTGTACACAGAGTGTTGGCTCCATCCATTATACTCAGCTTATTTCCTGTGAATGAGGATGACACCCTGAAGCTTACCGAGTAAACGCCTGATTCTTTTACATCAAAATAATAATCCATACTGTCACCGTCAAGCATTGAATCCAAATACTTACCGCCTTCATTACAGTTTTCAATAATACAAACATCACTTGCTGAATCAAATGATTCAGCTTCAGCTAAGCCTGGTACTTCATTTACGATTGGTGCAGGATTATAAGATGCAAAGACATTTAAGTCTGTAAGACTACCCGGTTCTTCCCCTCCTGCAAAATATATCCTATCATTATGTGTTCCGAGACTGTAGTTCTGGAGTCTGTAAAACATATTGCCTTTTGTAACCCAGCTGTTAGAAACAGGATCAAATTCCTCAATTGTATCTGGATAGCCATTATCACTCAAGTTTGTACTTGAATAGGCTGAGTCGCTTGAAAAGGTATAAATCTTATTGTTTAAAGTTGCAGCTTTAAAAAGGTTTTTACCTTTCGGCATGTTGGCTTTCTGATTCCATACGTTTGCTACAGGATTAAACTCCTGTACATTTTGAATGCGTTTCTGTGTGCCGTCAGCAGTATCCCCACCCAATATGTATATTTTACCATTTGCTGCAATTGCCGCAAAATCCTTAACAGGTACTGGGATATTTGCTTTAGAGTTTATTTGCTTTGTAACAGGATCATATTCAATCATATCACTATACTGGTTGTAACCACCTATAAAGTAGATTTTATTATTCAAAGAAACCATAAAGGACTTTTTCTTTACAGGAAGATTTTCATAATTCTGAGTCCATAACCTTGTACCTGGATTGTATTCATATAATGTATTAGGTGCAGACCAGCCGCTGGTCAAATCTATAGCATATATTTTACCATTTAATGTAACAACTTGAGCTTCAGCTAAAGGTACAGGAAGTTTTGTTCTGTTATACCAGGTATTACTTAATGTATCATAGACAAGTACTTCATCTGAGTAAACCTTAGATGTAGTATATCCGTTACTAACATATGAAGTTCCTCCAATAACATAAACCAATTCATTTAAACCTATTACTCCCGCACCGAATCTTTTAGCAGGCAGATTTTTTAGAATATTCCATCCACTCATTCTAAATATGTCTTTTGAATGACTAATTCCAACCTCAACAGAACTTCTATCAAATGGAGGAGGATATTGCCCTGTAAAAGAAATAACCTGATCTTTCTGTTTATCTATAAGTTTAAAATCCTTTAATACACCACTGAACCCGTTTGCTGATGCAGATGTATCTGACAATTTAAGATACCATTTACCGTTTTTATTATCAGTTCCCGTGTATAAGTCTGTAAAGTCTAAAGCAAAAGAGGCATCGCAAGCAGTTTCTGTACCATCAAAAGCATATGGTCCAGCTTTAAAAAAGCTATATGGACTCCATTTTATTGGGGAACTTGAGTCACTTTCAGAAGAATATCCGAGAGTTACTGCCAATTCATTCCTATGTGGGTGATTGGCTGTAAACTCAGCAACTAGCTTAGGTGTATAATTCTTTCTAACTGTAAACCAAACAAGCCTGTCTTTAAATATGCCGCCTCTTTTAGCAGGATTTATTGCAGTATTAGTCCCTGTTGGATCTAAGGAGGATATTTTGTTTAAAGCATCATATGCAACCCAGCAATAGCCGTTGTTAGCATAAGAAGTACCATGTGAGTTAGCTATTTTAAATGCCCCTATTTCTTGAGGGATATCACGTTCTCCGTCATTATCAACATCAATCCAAATATCATCATTATAGCCTACAAGGGTCATAGCATGTCCGCCTTCATATCCATCCATTAAATAAGCTGCTCTTTCACCATTAAAAGGTCCGTCCTTTATTGTTGTATATTTCCAAGAGTTAAAAAGGGTTGAGTAATTTAACACATAACCGTTATTAAGTAACTCCTTGACTGGCTTAAGTATTGCTGAGTCTGGGCTTGTAATAGGAGTGTTGGTACCATCTAGCAGAGAAATATACCCCATTTTATCAAGCCTGTAATTTATAGCTTTTTCCCATGTAGAAGCATCTGTAGGCCATGCACGGTAATTTAACGGATTGCTTTTGCTAGGTATGTATGGGAAATCGCTCCAGAATGCTGCACCATGTCTTTGAAGCAATTTGCATATATCCACAATTTCTGATCCGCCATCTGTTGAACCGTTAACCAAATTGAATGACCACTTTGGGGAAAACTTGTTGGAATTATCATTGTTGTCTTTTACATTCCAACCCATTTCAAGTGCTGCCATATGTGTCATTTGATAATATGTAGATGAAAATGCTGTACAAGAACCTATATCTCCTTGTGTTCTTATTGGAGGAAAATATTGTAGCTCACTATTGTCAACGCTGTTTGGCAATGTTATCTCATTTGCTTCCTGATCAACTGTTATATTATTTGAGCGGAGAGATGTGGGGATGGAGGTGCTTTCAGAGTCAGGCATTTCCGCAGCAACTTCATCTCCTATTTGTTTTATTACTTTTCTGTCGAGCTGTTTTTGCTTCTTTGATTTTCTATGCTCATTTACACGTTTAAGCCCTAATTCATTCAGCCGGATGGATTTGCCGTTAGTTTTGATCATATTTTCTTCCATCCATTTCTTACTTTCAGGCGTTAACTCCTTGTCACCAGTGGCACATACTAAATTTTCTTCGCCAGTAGTGTGTTTTTTTACACCATCCTCTGCAAAGGTAAGGAGCCCCTGCGAAAGAACAATTGAAGCAGATAATGCCAGTGATACTACTTTTAGTCCCATCTTTTTAAAACTTCTGTGTTTTTTACTTGTTACATTGTACTTTTCACAATTAAACATGTGATTCCTCCTTAAAAGTAGAATTAAAAGCGATAATTTTTGCTTTCCACTAAATATTATAAATCATCATTACCAATAATTGAATAAATATTTATAAAGTGACATATATGGATATATACTGAGTGTTTTCGAGATGTATTATAATGATTGTAAATTATCATTTACAATTAGATAAAATAATGTATAATAAGGATAAAAATAATTTTGGGAGTCTGAGATGAAAAACAAAATTTTATTTATTATCTTAATTATATCGATGGCTGTTCAAATTCCTTTTAAAAGTTTTTCTCAACATATGGACGGACAGGATACTGACCAAATCAAGTTTAAGGCTATTGCTGCCGGTTGTGGTTATACATTAGCATTAAAAGAAAATGGGACTGTTATTGCTTGGGGGAATAATGAATACGGACAGTGCAATGTTCAGGAGGGGCTTAAGAATGTAAAGGCTATTGCTGCTGATTCACAACATGCTGTTGCATTAAAAGAGGATGGGACTGTTATTGCTTGGGGACGAAATGATTATGGACAATGCAACATACCTGAAGGTTTAACTAATGTAAAGCTGATTGCTGCCGGTGCCGGGCAAACAATAGTTGTAAAGGAAGATGGAACTGTTGCTACCTGGGGATGGCATCTTAATGATGATTGGAGTATTCCATCAGGATTAAACAATGTTAAAGCCATCTCGGCTGGATATAATCATATTTTAGCACTTAAAGAAGATGGTACTGTTGTCGCATGGGGGAATAACAGCTTTGGACAGCTTAATATCCCCGAAGGGCTTACAAACGTGAAGGCTATTGCTGCTGGATTCTCTCATTCCCTAGCTATAAAAGAAGACGATACTGTTGTTGCTTGGGGAGATAATACTTACGAACAGTGTGATATCCCTAAAAGCTTGGCAAATGTAAAAGCTGTTGCTGTGGGATATATGCATTCAGTGGCACTTAAAGAAGATGGTACTGTTGCTGCTTGGGGAGGAAATAATGAAGGAGAATGTAATGTTCCAAAGGGATTATCAGATATTATAAGTATAAGTTCATTGTCATGTCATAATGTTGCATTAAAAGAAGATGGTAGTATTATTGTCTGGGGATCTAGTAATTTTGGAGAATCAATCATCCCAACAGATTTAAGTTTTAAATCTATAGTTGCTGGGGGCAACTTTAATGATAATAAGAAGCTCATATTGGCATTAAAAGAAGATGGTACTGTTATTGCATGGGGCAATAATTATTATGGACAGTGTAATGTTCCGGAAAAATTAAAAGATGTTAAAGCCGTTGCTGTCGGTGCAAATCATTCAGTAGCACTAAAGGAAGATGGCACTGTTGTAGCTTGGGGTGCAAATGATGAAGGACAGTGTGATGTTCCCAAGGGGTTAACTAAAGTTATATGGATTTCAGCTGATATGAATCATAACCTTGCATTAAAAGAAGATGGCACTGTTGTAGCATGGGGAAGTAATTCGAATGGTCAGTGTGATATTCCAAAAGGATTGACAAAGGTCAAAGCAGTTGCTGCTGGAGCCTACCATGTAGTAGCACTTAAAGAGGATGGAACCGTCATTACTTGGGGAGATAATAATTTTGGACAGTGCGATGTTCCAAGTGGTCTAAAAAATGTTAAAGCTGTTGGTGCAGGGGTAAATCATTCTGTGGCCCTAAAGGAAGATGGCACCGTTGTAGTTTGGGGGTTCAATTTCTATGGTCAATGTAATGTTCCAAGTGGATTAACAAATGTAAAAGCTATTGATGCAGGGAACAGACAAACCATAGCATTAAAAGAAGACGGAACCCTTGTTGTATGGGGGTATCCCAGTGATCTTGATAAAAATCTATCTTGTGATGTAAAATGTATTTCTTATGGTACAAACCGTATTGTCGCAGTAAAAAATGACGGTACAATATTATGCTTCTTTGGAGCTACAAATGAATATATTATACCAAGTATTAAACCTACATATGATATAAAAGGTTATGTTTCTCCTGATTTTAATAATGAGTCACAAAATTCCCAATTAAAAGAGGGATTCAAGGTTGAAGTTGTTGGGTCAAAAATAAATACCATTACCGATACTAACGGTTTATTTGAAGTTGTAAATATTCCTGAAAGCATAAAGAATGCTACCTTAAGAATCAGTAAGGCTGGATATTTACACAGGGATATAAAAATAGATGGATTAGAAGATGTGTCCATTGGAAAATTAGATTTACCAATTACCTTATGGGGTGGTGACGTTAATCAAGATGATATGATTAACATGTTGGATATTGTTGAACTTGCTAAAGTATTTAATACAGCAGCTACTGATGAAAATTTTAAATATAATTGTGACATAAATGGAGATAATATAACAAATATGCTTGATATTACTATTATGGCAAAACATTTTAACCAGAATAGTAATGATTATTTACCATATACCATAATTTCCTAGAAAATTAAAAAGGGGCTGTTGCACTAAGAAATTAGTGTAGGAGCCCTTTTTACTTGCAAAAAACAATTGCCAGACTATTCAAAGTCCGGCAAAAGGTGTAAAATATTTTTATGCTAGTAAAAAATTTAACACATAAAGATTATACTACGCACGGTGGTTTCTATCAATTAAAATTGCCGTTAAATGTTGAATGTATGATTCCGAATGATGATTCTGTAAGGTTGCTGGGTCAAATTGTAGAGGAGATGAATTTATCAGAATTATATAAGACTTATTCCCGTTTAAGGAAAAAACAAGCAACCCCAACACAGATGCTGAAGATCATGCTATATGCTTATATGAATAGTAATTATTCTACAAGGAAAATCGAAAGAGCCTGCAAGCGGGACATTAATTATATGTACCTTCTTGAAGGCTCGCCTGCTCCGGATTATACAACAATTGCAAGATTCAGAAGTATTCATTTTGCACCTGTTTCAGAAAATCTTTTGGCACAGTTTACGCAGATGCTTGCTGAAAACAAAGAAATTTCAATGAAAAATCTATTTATTGATGGGACAAAGCTTGAAGCTGCATCAAATAAATATACTTTTGTCTGGAAAGGTTCTGTCACTAAGAATCAGAAAAAACTGATGGATAAGCTCCCAACTTTTTTAAAACAAACAGAAGAGAATTTTGGATTTAAGATTTTATATGGTGAAGAAATCAAGATGCACCATTTGAAAAAGCTCAGACGTAAACTTTGCAAAATAAAAAACGATGAAGATATTCAATTTGTCTCTGGTATAGGAAAAAGAAAATCTCCTCTCCAAAAAATATTTGAACAGCTGGATGAATACATATCAAGGCTCAAGAAATATAATAAGCATCTGCATCTTATGGGGGATAGAAATAGCTATTCAAAGACAGACCCTGATGCAACCTTCATGAGGATGAAAGAAGATGCTATGAAGAATGGGCAACTAAAACCCGGCTACAACATTCAGTTTGGGGTAGATGCTGAATATATAGTATGGATTAGTGCTGGACCACAGCCTACAGATACAACCACGCTAATACCATTTTTAGACAGCATAAAGAGTCGTTTGAAGTATACTTACAGAAATATAGTTGCAGACTCAGGCTATGAAAGTGAGGAAAACTACGTCTATCTCGATGAGAACGGTCAGCTTGCTTTTATCAAACCTTCCAATTATGAAATTAGTAAGACACGGAAATATAAAACTGATATCAGTAGGAAGGAAAATATGAGCTATGACAAAGAAAACGACTTTTATATATGTAGCAGCGGTAAAAAGCTTGTAGCCACAGGGATTAAATTCAGCAAAAGCAAGACTGGCTATAGAAGTGAGAAAACCTGTTATACATGTGAAGATTGCACTCAATGCCCTATTAAATCAAAATGCATTAAGGGAAACAGCAAAAAGCCATTGGAAGAACGAACCAAGCATCTTGAAGTTTCAAAACTATTTCAGCAAAAACGTGAGGCAGCGATAACCAGAATCCTTAGTGATGAGGGAAAAGAGCTCAGAATGAACCGAAGTATTCAGTCTGAAGGTGCTTTTGGAGAAATAAAACAAGATATGGGATTCAGACGTTTTTTGTGTAAAGGGAAAAAGAATATCTTGGCAGAATGTATTCTTCTTGGCTTAGCTCATAATGTAAACAAACTGCACAACAAAATTCAGTCAGAACGATGTTCTACTTATTTACATCCATTAAAAACAGCTTAGATAAAAATGTTTATAATAAAGAGCATAAATCAGTAAGCTTTATTTGCTATACTCTTTTTTCAAAAGAAAGAAAAAGAATATAATATTTTGGTTAAAATATTTCACTATCATTATAGAAATGGGGCGTTGTACTACGATTATAAATCGTAATTGCAACAGCCCCTTTTTGTAAAATTTATATCTAATGTTACATATTAAGTACCGCAAAATGTTCGGTAAGGGCAGGTTGACGGTGCAGGAGGATTAGTATAGTGGTCATTTTGCTGGAGAGATTGGGAATATGGTTCCGAAAGGACTTTTAAAAGTCTTTCCATCACACTGTAGTCCTCATGCTCAACAGCGGCTTCAAGTGCTTCCTCAACCCGGTGATTGCGAGGTATCACTGTAGGATTGTTGTTTTTCATAAGCTGCTTTGAATCGTCTTTGGACTCCGGCTGCTTTGTTAGTCGTTCCTGCCACTTTTTGTGCCACTGATTAAATTCCTGGGATTCAAACAAGGCCGTTCCCTTAAGCATATCATAAGTTAATGCAGCGAAAGTATTGGTATAGTCTGCATTGTATTTGTGCATAAGTCCTAGGAGTTCTTCAATAAGGGATTGATCCTGAGGTTCTTCATTAGATATTCCCAGTTTCACTCTCATTCCATTAAGCCAGTTACTGTGATATAGTTCAACAAAGTCTGATATTGCATCCTGAGCCAGTTTTAAAGCTTTATCCTGATTTACGTCCAAAAGCGGCAATAGGGTTTCAGCAAATCGTGCAAGATTCCAGCCACCTATGTCAGGCTGATTACCGTAAGCATAGCGACCATATGTGTCAATGGAACTGAATACAGTTGACGGATCATAATTATCCATAAAGGCACAAGGGCCATAGTCAATAGTCTCCCCACTAATTGTCATGTTATCGGTATTCATCACTCCATGTATAAATCCAACCATCTGCCATTTTGAAATCAAATCAGCCTGTCTCTTGATTACTTCATTAAGCAGTGAAAGATACCGATTCTCACTGTTCTTAATGCCTGAGAAATGGCGGTTTATCGTATAGTCTGCCAAAGTCCGGAGTTCTTCAACAGTACCCCATCTTGAAACATATTGAAAGGTTCCCACACGCAAATGGCTGGAAGCTACGCGAGTTAGAATGGCACCAGGCAAGGCAGTTTCACGGATTACTGTTTCACCTGTTGTGACTACAGCCAGACTGCGGGTAGTAGGAATACCGAGGGCATGCATTGCTTCACTGATGATATATTCACGAAGCATAGGCCCAAGTGCTGCCCTGCCGTCGCCGCCCCTTGAATACGGCGTTCTACCAGAACCCTTAAGCTGGATATCAAATCGTTTACCTGCTGGTGTAATTTGTTCTCCAATCAAATGAGCCCGTCCATCCCCTAGCATTGTGAAATGCCCGAATTGATGCCCTGCATAGGCTTGGGCAAGAGGAAAAGCACCTTCAGAAATCCTGTTGCCGGCAAGCATAGCTACTCCATCTTCACTTTGTAATGACCGGACATTCAACCCAAGGGACTCAGCCAGTGGACCATTAAGAAAAACTAGCTTCGGTGAACGTACAGGGGTGGGGTGGAGGCTGGTAAAAAACAATTCAGGTAAATTGACATAACTGTTGTCAAAGTTCCAGCCTGTTTCTGTTTTTTCCATTTCAATTTTAGTGCTATTTTCTTTCATAGAAACTCCTTTTAATCTAATCATTGTATGATAATTATTTTTCAAAATAAAACACTTGATAAATCCTATGATTGATTAATACCCATTTTATTTAAATATAATCTATATGTTTTATTGTTTACATAAGCTGATTTATTATTACATTTTGTTTCGATTTTGTATCTGAAGAGAGTTATTAAAGATAAACATATTAATTCCAAAATTGGTTGAAAAAAATGCCCACATGTCGGTAAATTAAGACATGTGAGCATTTCTTCAATCATTTAGATAGTATACTATTTTATTTCTGAATAATTTACAGAAGTATAATTAAAGTGTTTTGCAATTATAATTACATCACTCATGTTGATTGAAGAATCCATGTTCAAGTCGCAGCTTGAAACAAATTTGGCATCTTCCTTTACAGCACCAAAAGACTTGGCAAGCTGTACAATATCGGACATGTTTATAACACCGTCTCCAGTTCCATCATTATTTAAGTCTCCAGCCCATAAAGTAAGAGGTGAATCAGCTGAAGAAATTCCTTTGTTATTTGTTACATTAATACTCTTTTCAAGAGTCAAATAACCGGGTTTGCTTATTTTTATTGTATGCTTGATTGATGCTGGAATATCTTGTATTTTAAAATATCCGTCAGCATCGGTTTTGGCTTTAAGTTCTCCTATTTGTACAACAAAATCTGCTTTGATGGAAGATGTGGAAGAGGCATTAAAATCCGTTGAAATATATCCCCATATATCATAATAAGATCCTGTCGGCTTTATTGTCGAAGTAGGAGTTGGCGTTGGTTTAGTAGATGGAGATGAAGTATAGCCTGAAACAGGGTATGTTTTAAGGTTAGGTAGTTCATCCAAGGTTATACAATATTCACTCTTATACATTTCAGCAAGCCACTCAACAGGGTTGTTCTGTTCTCCTGTCAGATGCCATCCGTACCAAGGGCAGAAATAGAGCCAGCCGGCCATTTCATTTTTAAGGTTTTCAACCCTTGGAATTGTATCATTTTCACTCATTGTGACCAACTTGTTTCCGCCTGTAAGCTGTACCAGGTTATAGAAAGTAGAGGATATTGCACTTCCGTTCGGTTTTCCATCCTTGGCGTTGTACTTATCATAACCTACTATATCAACTACATCATCACCTGGATACCATTTTGGAGAAGTGTTGTAAGTATAGGAGGTCCAAACCCAAATAAGGTTATTGATCCCATATTCCTTTGTAAACTTTTCATAAAGAAGTCTGTACAGCTTAACACAGTTTTCAGGTCCTTCGGCACCCCACCAGAACCAAGCACCTTCTGCTTCATGAAGAGGTCTGAAAAGAATTGGAACTCCTGCATCCTGAACCTGTTTTAGCTTTCCAGCCATAAAATCAATATCATTAAGAAGTGCCTTGTTTTCTGCTGTTCCAGCAGTCAAAGCCTTTGATATGCTGAAGGTGGTGCTTTCGGTGTAAAAGCTGTTATCTGCTTTTTTACCGATATTTCCAGGTGAGAACCAATGCCAGCAAACTGTAGGTATGCCGTTCTTATTATTGTACCAGTCAATAACTCGCTCAGCACATAGGTCATCCCAGAGTAAACCGTTTCCTCTGAAATTCATAAAGTCAAAACCTCTAACTGCAGGCATTTTTCCTGTTTTTTCTTTTATGTAAGTGAATTCGGCCTCGGAACCTTCGTAGTTATGAGAACCGCAAAGCTCTTGCTGGCCTGAAAGAATATGCTTTCCGTATGTGTCTACAAGATAGCTCATAAGTGATTTTGCTTCTTTTGTAGCATTGGGATTTACCAATGTTTTGGGAACTTTAAGATTTCTAATATTTTCATCTGCAGGTTTAACTATAAGATAATCAAAATAGGTATATCCCCAGTAGCTTTCGAATTGTATGTTGTTTTTACCTTTATTTAGCTTTACTATACCTGCGGAAATTTCCTTCCAGGTAAGAGTATAGCCAAAGCTTATCTCTCCCTGATTGGAACCGTTTACATTGAGATATTGTACTTTTTTGTTTTTGTCATATGGCTGGGCATAGCGGACAATTAATTCATAAAGCCCTGCTTCACTAATATCAACATCTACAGAAGTGCTTGTACCCTTTTGGCCAATAAAGCTGCAAGATGCACCAGTAAGGTCTATTGCCTGGCCATCGTCTGTTGTTCCCACATAGTCGGTATAAATTTGAGCACCATTATGCGTACCTTTCTCAAATTCATACTTTACTCCTTCAGTTGTTGCAGAAAATGATGCACCAGTAAGTGACGTTATGGGTATCAATGCTGCCAATACCCACACTAAGAAAACCTTTAAGACAGGTTTCTTATTCATGATAACTCCTCCTTTGAAATAATATAATATAATAAAAAATATGGATACAACTTTAAGTATTTGTATATAAATTCTATAAATAATTCTATAATCGATTCTATATAAACAATTTTACTATAATTTTCTTTGCCTTGCAATTGAATTTAAGTTAACGATTAAGGTATTAATAAGCAATTAACTGGTCAAGGGGGCATTTCAAAAAGCTGAAATGCCCCTAGCATGCTTACTTCCATAATCTTTTAAGCTTAAATAACTCCTGGATATATCCCAATACTGAAATTGGAGTCATAATCATCTGATAGCATAGGACAAAAAAAATAAAGCCAGTACGGTTTTTTCGTATCTTTAAATTTAATTTTCCAAAAACATCCCTCTGATGTAGAAATAAAATTGTATAGCTTATTAGTGTCATAGGTAAAACCAACAGGGTCATTGGGCCAACTATCCAAAAGATACCTAAAAACGCAAGGACTAAACCGGGCAACCAAAATAAAGTATAGGCAATATCCATGTAAGGCATAATTAGATTTACACCTGTAAGATACTTGGTATAATTTGATGGCTGATGCCAGGGTTTTATATTATTTAGGGCTTCTATCATACCCCGTGCCCATCTTGAACGCTGTCTTGAGAGGGATTTTAATGTAGTAGGTACATCTGTAAATGCTACAGCAAGCGGCTCAAAATATGTTTTCCAGCCGTTTTTTAAAAAATTCCATGTTAAAACTATATCTTCACCTATTGCATCAGGCCATCCGCCAACTTTTTTAACAGCATCAGTCTTGTAAGCACTATAAGCTCCCTGAACCACTAAAGTTCCCTGGTAGAGCCCTTGCAGCCTCTTTATGGATGCAATGCCCAAAAAATAATCCCATTCCTGTATTCTTGTTAAAAAATTATGTCTACTGTTGCGAACAAGGACTGAGCCGGCAACTGCGCATACCTCAAGGGGACTGCTCTCAATCCTTGAAATCAAGTGCCTCACAGCAGATTTGTGTAATAACGTATCTGCATCAACTGTAATTATTAAGTCGGTAGTTACATTGTAAAGCCCAGTATTTAGAGCATTAAATTTTCCAGGTGAGGCCTCTTCTATTACTTTTAAATCCAAGTTTAATTTTTCTCCCGCTTTTGCTGCATTAATAGAAGTATTGTCGCTAGAAGCATTATCAATAATTACAACTTTAATTTTTCCTGTATAGTCTTGATTGGAAATATATCTTAATGTTTCCTCAATTCTTGTTTCCTCATTTCTTGCAGCAATAAGAATAGTAACATCCTTATTGGGGGTATCATCCTTTAACTTTGGCTGTTTGTCCAATAACAGGCTTAAAACTAAAAATGAATTTATATATCCAGGTATAAGTGCAATTCCTCCCACTATTGCTATTGAAACCGGCATAGAAACTAATTTAGATAAGTCCGATATCCAATCATTAGAAACAATAATGGAAATTACTAGCCAAATAATTGAAAATAAATGGCTTAAGTAAAATTTAGTTATAACGGGAATATAGAATTTTCTTTTAAATAGAGAACCTAATTTGTAATTTTTTACATAATCTAATTTCATACTCATAATCTCACTCACTTTAAATAAGAAATGCTAAACACTTGTTAGTTTACATAATACAGTGTTTACATAAAGAAATAAACAGGATTAGAGCATGTATATTATGGAATAGCGGATAAAAAAGTAGCACATCAAATACTGCAAATTGACATATATTATACAAAATGTTACGATTACCATAAAAGTAAATGTGTGGGGAACTGGGTGCTATTTATGAAAATTTGTATAAAAAAATATTTATACTTGATTTTTGCTTGTACATTTTTTTTTCTCATTCTGTAGTTGTGGAAAAGAAAAAACATTGGGCAAAAGCACAAACAATTTTATTCAACAATCTAGCAGTGTGAACAAAAGTAAAAATACTCCAGTAGTTGTGGAAGAAGGAGTTAATATTCACATAAAGAATTCTAAAGGAGAAATCCATATTAAAGATAGCAAATTAGCTGAGGAACTTATTCAAATAGTAGAGAATTCCCCGAAAGTAATTAAAACAGGTACAAGCTGTCCATTTGGAAATAAAGTTACAATTTACAAAAATCAAGTTATACAAAAAGAATTTATTATCGCAGAGGATGGATGCAATACAATACAAAGAACTGATGGAACTATAATTGAAATTGAAAAAACTTTATATAAAAAAATTGAAAGTGCTCTTAATAATTTGAATAACTCATTAAATAGAATTAACCGTTAACACTAATTTGTATTAATCTCTACAGTATTTGTATCACCTGACCATTTCACCTTAAAACCGAATGATTCACTGACAAACCTTAATGGAATATACATGCGGTTGTTTATTATAATAGGAGATGCATAAAGGGTTTTTTCTTTGTTATTAACTAAAGCTATTTTAGAATCAGCTTTTAGAACCAATTTATTGCGTCCTTTTACATCTGAAACAGTTTTTTTCTTATCATCCCATTTTACTACTATCCCGCATGCTTCAAATATGCTTCTTAAAGGAATCATGGTTCTATTGTTCAGAATTTTTGGAGAAATGTCTAATTTTTGTGGTTTTCCATTTATTGTTACCTTGATAATGCTATTGGGAGCTTACTAAATAACCCTGATTGCTTCAATATTACATTTCAGCATTTTGTATCTTTCTTTAAGTAGGGCAACTTTTGTGGTATGGTCTTTTGCAAAAAAGAATACTAAAAATATATTTTCAAAATTCATATAAAAGTATTATTTATTGCAAATAAAATTGGTATAATTGAACTGAAAGCAATCCGTCAGGAAGGCTTTACATAATGGAATAGTTTATATAAAAGAACGTAGTCTAATATATTTATATCTTTGATATAAATTATTTTTTTATAGTTTGAAAACATTATATTTGAGGTGTTCTATGAATAAAAAATTGATTGTTGTTTCATTATTTATATGTATAATTTTTACCCTATTTAATTCGAATAGCATATATGCAGGCCAGAAAACAAATTTTATAAAAAATCCATATGTCGGCCATAATATCATTACAGGAATAGCCTATAACGAAAATGTTAGCGTTATAGTAGAATCAAACGGATGTATTAGGTTATCATATGACAATATTAACTGGACTATCCAAAACTCAGGTACAAAAAACCAACTTAATTGTATATCGTGGGGTAATAATCAGTTTATCGCAGTAGGTATTAAGGGAACTATCCTAAGATCAAAAGATGGTATTGTATGGGAAAATGTACATACCAACTTTACAGAAAATCTTAATAAAGTTATCTGGAATGGCACAATGTTTTTTATAGTAGGGGATAATGGGACAATTCTGGAATCCAAGGATGCTGATATATGGCAAAAAGTAAGCAGTGGTACCAATGCAAATTTAAATGGTATTGCTTGGAACGGTAAAACACTTATTGTCACAGGAAATAAAACAAATAATTCAGGGCTTAAATCTAATGAAAAAGATTCTATATTCTCTATATCCTTAAGTGCAACAAACGGCTTTATATTATCATCCCCTGATGGGAAATCGTGGGTTAAAAGTGAAATGAAAGACATGAGGTTGAACGGTATTTTTTGGGATGGAGATTCATTTTTGCTCCCTTGTGCTCATTTTACCGATACAGAGATTCATAGAATTTATCCAAACGGAGAATCTTATGTTGAAGAAATAGCAAAACGTCCTCATGGATTAATAATGAAATCAATTGACGGAGTTAACTGGGTAAAATCCAGTATAAAAGACAGTATAGGCTTTGGAATTTTTTCAATATTGAAAAATGATAAAAAATATATAGGAATCACCTTGTCTGATGTTGTTGAATCAGATGATGGAATCACTTGGTATGTAAAGGAATATTATGGTGAGGTTCTTACTCCTCTTTATGACCATGGACCAGATAGAACCTACTTTGATATAATAAAAATCAAAGACAAAATTGCAATTGTTGGCACTAATGGGTCAATTACAACTATGACAAATGAAGGTCAAAAGGATATTGTATTTTTAGAAGCACCAGGGGACTTTACACCAATTACTGATTTGATATGGGATGGAAAGAAATTTCTCGGATTTGTAAAAGGCTATAAAGATGGACTATTTGCCGAATCTTATGATGGTATAAACTGGACATTTAAACCTGCTGACTGTATCGGTCCAAGGGTAAAATTCGGTTCCAGCTATACGCCATCAATAAACAGCATAGCCTATAACGGTAAAAAGTATATTGCAGTTGGAAGTGAATTTTTTATTACTGAGTCAGAAGACGGCGAAAACTGGAATGAAGTTGATGAAGTGGAGGATCTAAAAATAAGTTTTAATAAAGTAGCATGGATTGGAGACCGTTTTTTGGCTATTGCACATAAATATGAAAGTCTCGAGAACATCTTGGGTGTTGTGTATACATCGTATGATGGAAAAGAGTGGGATAAAGTTCTTGAAAGCAATGACGTATTGTGTAGTGTTGCTTACGATGGGAACCATACCGTTGCAATCGGAGGTAAGTCTGTTATTTTAACATCAAATGACTGCATAAATTGGAACAAAAAATATATTGAAATGGATAATCAATTCATTTCACAAATCTTGTACTGTAATAACTTTATAGCATTTGTACCTGAAAAGCCTTATATTTTAACTTCCCTGGATGGGATATCATGGAATAAACAAACGCTCAATAATGAAATAATACACCCAGTTACAATATGGAACGGTAGTCAATTTATTTCTCTATCTTATGAGGATGGCCACAGTTATCATTGTTCTCTCTCAAAGTCAAATGATGGTATAAAATGGGATAAACCTGAAGAAATAGATAAAAATTTTACTGCATATGCTTTAGCATATGATGGGAATCAATACGTCGCTATTGGTACCCAAATAGTTGAAGGTGAGTTTTATACTTGTGTTTCAAATCTCAATTCAAGTCCAACTGAATGTGTAAACAGGCAAATAAAGCTATTAATAAACGGTAGGGAAATCAAAACAGATATATATCCAGTAATTGAGAAAGATAGGGTTTTGGTTCCGTTAAGGGCAATTTTTGAAGGGCTTGGAGCAAATGTTTTATGGAATGGAAATACAAGAACTGTTACTGGAATCCTTGGTGATACAAAAGTAGAGCTAAAGGTTGACAGTTTGGATGCTTTTGTAAATTTAAACCATAAAGTTTTGGAAGTTCCTGCGAAAGTCATAAACGGGAGAACTCTTGTTCCTGTCAGGTTTATTTCAGAAAGCTTGGGTGCAAGTGTTGAATGGGACAATAATAATTATATCGTAAAAGTTAATAAATAAATAATATTCACTTCGTTTAGTCATAATCTATACTAATACCCAATGACAGCTTTTTAATGTTACTAAAATATTATGAGGATTTTGTATTCTTAAAACCAAAACATATTTTAACATTCATATAAGTGAATTTCTTATATGGATATCTACGAGCTGCTTTATCATCTGAACAGTGTGGGGGATATTAATCCCTTGGGGACATTGTTTCATGCATGACATGTCAGTGCATTTTTTACAATGCATGGCACTTTCACTTATGCCCATATCCAGCTTTCTTAAGGCCCAGTAGTCCTTACCTAGGAAATAGTAATTATACTGCCTGAAAATTATGTGTATTTCTGTACCGAATTTGCATCTGCACCGTTGACATCTGTGGCAGGGAATAGGCATAAAACTTTTTTCCAGCACCGACATAACCTGTGAAAAAGTTGGTATATCAAAGCTATGAGGTTCATTAAGCATTGCCTTTTCTACTTGATCGATAGTACCAATACCAATTAAAGCAGTTGAGACAGGATATGAAAGTACAGCAGATAAAAGGGTATCGATAGGGAAGAAGGAAGGCAGTATTCCTGCTGCATAGACTTTGTTTATCATAAGTCCTTTTTCCTTAAATAGCGGTTCATTTCCTATCCGGTCAAGCATACCCCTTTCAAGAATATTCCCGCTGCCCTGAAGTACATCAACACGTTTATCTTTTGCACCCCTTAAAAGTATGTCATAGTAGTGGGAGGCAATTCCTGCAAATTTAATTTTACCTTCCGCCTTAAGATCATTTAATGCATCAACAGCACCATATTTACCAAATGTCAAATCTTCATTTCCTTCATCTACCTGATGCACAAAATATATATCCGCATAAGTGCCAAGATTTCTGCATGACTCATAAACTGCATTGTACATCTCATTTCCATAGAAAAACCTTGCTTTATCCGATATGATAATCCTTTCCCTGCCGATATGGGATGCGAATTTACCAAGCTTTATCTCTGCGTCACCATATTCAGGAACAATTGCAGTATCAAAGAGGGTACAGCCAAGGTTATAAGCATGCTCCATTACAGTTATTGCAGTTTCCTCATCGGGGCTGAAATAATCGGGAAGTACAGGGACATTTCCACTTAGTATGGGGATAGTCCCGAAGGATATTTCCGATACTTTAAGTCCTGTAACGCCTAAATCTCTATATCTCATAGTTCGCCACCAGAACCTATGGAGTCAGCATTTACAGTACCTTTCGGAATATTGATGCCAGAGAGTTTTTCACACCAGGCAAAAGCACATTCATCAACCGTTTCAAGTCCTTCTGGAAAATTTATTGCACTTAACTCATAACAAAAAGCAAAGGCTTCTTTTCCAATTTTTTTAAGGGTAGAGGGGAGTACAACCTTTTCAAGGATTTTGCACCTGAAAAATGCCCTTTCAGGTATTTCTGTGATACCTTCCGGAATTACAATGCTTTTTAGTGATGTACAGTGCTCAAAGGCTCTTATTCCTATATACTCCAGCATGTCGGAAAGCTCTATGCTTTCTAATAAATAGCATCCTGAAAAAGCTAACTTTTCTATCCTCTTTACATAATTTGCGTTTTGTACAGATCCAAGCCATTTGCACAGTTCAAAAGCACTTTTGCCGATTGTTGCAGTATCCTTTGACAGGGTTATATGTGTCAGTAAATTGCTGTCTTTAAACACCTCATCGCCAATCCCGGTTATTCCCTCAGCTAAGATAAGGCTTGGAATATTTCCTGTACATTCAATTAGAATGTTATTTTCGTCTGTTTTAAAGCAGTTTAAACAGTCCATAAAAATCTGTTTTACAGTTTGAGGAAGGGTTTCATCATTTCTATCTCGTATTCCTGTAAGCTTATACTCTTTACCGTCTGATGAGATAACCTTTTTAAGATTGATGCAGTTTCTAAATGCATATTCTTCTGTCAGCGTTGTAGGTGAGGAATAGGTAACTGATGTGAGAGCATAACAATTAGCAAATGCCCAGCCTGAAACTATCCTCACATCATCTGGAATTACAACGTCCCCCTGGCACCTTACCGCATCTATAAGTATGTTATTTACAATTACCATCGGAGATTTGTCTCTTTGTTTATTAAGCCACATTGTGCTGTGAAAAGCTCGTTCACCGATATATTTAACACTCTCAGGTATGTATATTTCTGAAAGGTTCATGGCATCCTTGAAAACCTCAGGTTCAATTCTTTCAACACCTTCGGGAATATGCAAAATACTACCTTTATTTAAGTATCCTTGAAGGGAAAGGTTTTCATCTATGTCAAAACAACTGACGGCACTTAAATATATGTACCTAACAATATTTGGTATATTTCTCTCGCTAATAACAGAATATTTATTTGCAGCATATTTTGTGTCACCAATTTCTACAACCTTAAGGGCAGTACATCCTGAGAAAGCATAACTTCGAAATTTAAGCCCATCATGTGATAAGGATATTTCTTTTACGCTGCCGCAGTCAGAAAATGCATGAGCTGCAACATAAGTGTCTGCATTGAGTTTTATATATTTAAGTGAATTGCAGTAACTAAAAGCACTTACACCTATCCATTCAATATTGGTAAAATCAAATTCAACTAAACTTTCACATCCGTTAAAACAACTATCACCTATAAATGTTTGTTCATTGCACTTACAGGTTTTAAGTAGATTACAGCCGCAAAAAGCTTCTTTGTCAAAGAATTTAGTACCTTCCAGATTTACATACTTTAAGCCTGTACAATATGAAAAGGCACCTTCACCAATATCTTGTGCATATCCCGAAACACTTGTAAGTGAAACACACTTTTCAAATGCTTTTTTACCGATACGCTTTAAAGAGTGGGGAAGGGTGATCTCACTTAAGTTTCTGCATCCGCCGAACGAATCTTCACCAATTTCCACAAGGCTATTTGGAAGTATCACATCAGTTATATCTTCATTTGCGGAGAAGGCATAGGGTGAAATGCTTACAACACCTTCAGGAATAATAACCTCACCCTTGCAGCGTGTACCGTCAACAACTATATCAGATATTATTACAAGGGGAGAAGCATTACTTAATCTATCTAAAAAAGCCGTATTTTTAAAGGCAAATTCTTTGATGCTTAAACATTTTATATCAATATCTATAAGACTTTCGCAGCCGCTAAAGGCATCCTTGCCAATGTGTACATCATATGACGAAGGGACTTTAACCAGGCTAATGCAGCCATAAAAGGCATTGTCAGATATATGTTTGATTTCCCCTTCGGATATAACATTTTCCAATGAAGTACAATATGCAAAAACGCCTTCTTCCACTACTTTAACACCATGAGGAAGTGTGACGCTTTTAAGGCAAGTACATCCACAAAAAGCCCTTGAACCTATTGTTTTTAGCGAGTCAGGAAAGCTAACAGAGGTAATATTATTATTGCCATAGAACGCACCGCCTGCAATTGTAGTTATTCCATCAGGAATTAAAACATCACCGAAAAGTTTGCTGCCGTCTAAAAATATGCTGTTATCCGCTAATATACCTCCTGCAATCCCTTTTTCTACAATTTCTTTTAAATAAATACTATCATGGAAGGCATTTTTGCCTATGTATTTAATTGTAGAGGGTAGGTTCACATATTTGAGGGAGTTACATCTGAATGCAAATTTATCACCAATTGACTTTACTCCTTCATCAAAGTTAAGCCTTGTTAATTTGCTGCACTGGGAGAAAATATCTGTGCCGCATTCCTCCAGGTCATAGCTAATTGTTGCGGTTTTTAGCCCTGATGCTGTAAATACATTATTGCCAAGCCTTGTTAAAGATTTTGGCAAAGTAATTTCCTTTAATGCTAAACATTTATAAAAAGCCATGTCTCCGATAATTTTAATATTTTCCGGCAGATGAACATCCTTTAGAGATGTACACAAATAGAAAGCCAGATCACCAATTTCTTCTATACCGCTTCCGAAATTTACTTCGCTTAGTTTTCTGCACCTGTTAAAAGCTGACTTTTCCACTTTTGTAAGGGAGTGTGGAAGCTCAACACGTATAAGCTTTACACAGTTTTCAAATGCTGATGCTCCAAGGTATTTAAGACCTTCATTTATATGAATCGTCTGCATTACGATACAGTCGGAGAAAGCACCTTCTTGGATTTCTCTTGTGGAATCAGGCAGCACTATTCTTCCAACCACTTGATTTCCGGCAAATGCTTTTTCTCCAATTACAGTTATCCCATCAGGCACAACAACTCTTTCTTCAAAGCCTCTGTACTGTATTAAAGTAGTTCCGCTTATAAAAAAGTTGCTAAGGATCTGGGAATGTATTGTGCGTACTACATTAGGAACGCTCTCATCAGACATATCAGGCATACCCTTAAGTTCATACATTGTACCGTCAGATAATGTGATATATTTTAGCGTTGTGCAATTTTTAAAGGCATCTGTGCTTATATTTACATTATCATTGGCAAATTCTATTCTTTCAAGATTGATACAGTTTCTAAAAGCTCTGCTCCCGATTTCGGTCAGGGAAGGGGGAAGCTTTACCGATATCAACCCTTTTTTATCAAAAAAGCAGCTTTTTCCAATAGCCGTAATCCTATCGGGAACTTCAAGATATTTCAGGTTTGTAAGGAATTTTAACAGTTTACCTTCACGAATTTCCATCATCCTGAATATATCTATGACAATTGCTTTAACTATAGGATGTGCATCATAGCTATCAGAAAGGACCTCAACCAAACTTTCAATATTATAAACATTACCATCAGTAAATCTTATTTCTGATATATTGCCGCAGCCCGTAAAGATGTCACAAATGCAGGATATATCAAGGTCCTTGGAAATTACCAGTGTCTTCAAATTTACATCATTCAAAAACACCTGCCAGCTAAGGTGTATTACTCCCGGGATAGAAGCGTATTGAAGGCTGTCACAGTACAAGAACACACTATGGCTCAAGCTTTTAACCGAATCAGGTAATTCGACTCGCTGCAAAGAATGGCAGCGATGGAATGCATGTTCACCTATATTGTTTAATTTTGAAGGAAAATTTATTTCTCTTAAATTCCTGCAACCCTTAAAAGCTCGGCTCATAATGCTAGTTACAGTTTCAGGCAACATAACCTCTTCTATGGATGTACATCCCTTGAAGGCATCTTCACCTATTATGCTGACTCCTTCAGGAACCTCAACTACAGTCTCCCTCAATGTATATGACACTAAAATCCCATCTTTTATTATAAATCCTTCTGTCATCAACGAATCTCTCTTTCTTTAAATCAAAATTCCTTTTCTGTATTAAAAGCGTGAATCTTTATCTATCACTTTTAATCTACTAAGACATTAAAAATTTTCTCAACAATGCTTTTTAGCTCTTCTATATTTCCGCATTTATATAGCTCGGCTTTATACTGCTTGGTTCCTTTTAACTTCTTCATGCAGTAGGAAGCAAGCTTTCTTATATAGTAAATTGTATATGTTTCGTCATAACAGCGAGAGGCCAATTCTATCTGCTCAGAAATAACAGTATATTTGTCCTTTTTGATCTCTTTATTGGTCAGCTCACTGAATATAAAAGGGTTTTCAAACCCATACCTGGCAAGCATGACGCCGTCTGCACCTGTGAGATTCATCATTTTATCCGCATCTTCCTTTGAAAAGATGCCGCCATTAGCAATTACAGGTATTTTGGCCACTGATTTTGCCTGCTCTATCTGGTCATAATAGGGGACACCTTCATACATCATATTTCGGCTTCTACCGTGGATAGAGATCATATCAGCTCCCGAATCCTCGCACATTTTTGCGAACTCTGCTGCAATCATTGAATCTTCTTTTAATCCTGTACGGCACTTAACAGTAACTGCTTTTCCGCTTCTCTTACAGCCTTTAATGATAGAGGATGCCCTTTTAAGATCACCCATGAGACTGCTGCCCTCACCGCTTTTAAACACATTGGGTACAGGACAGCCCATATTAATATCTATTATATCAAATGGGATTAAATAATCACTTCTTGCCATTTTTTCCATTATCCTAGGATCAGACCCTAATAATTGGGCAGCCTTGATCTTTTCATCAGGAGTTGTAAAAAGCAGCTTCTGAGTTGCCTTGTCCTTATATTTAAGGCCATTGCAGCTAACCATCTCAGTAAAGCAGAGCCCTGCACCAAGCTCCTGACACAGAATCCTGAAAGGATAGCAGGTATATCCAGCAAGAGGTGCCATAAGTACATTATTTGGTATTGTAATATTGCCAATTCTTAATTCCTTTATTTCCAAATTGTATTGTCTCCCTTGAAATAATTACTTTTCGTATAGCTTTATCTATAATTTTACCATAAAACTAAAAGTCCCTATATAAAAATAAAACTATAAGTATATAATCATGAAAGAAAAAATTTACTTTTCATTATAATAATTAATATTGTTGGATATTAATATCAGTTAATATATAATAAATAGTATACAGAATGTATTTTCATAACTACCTTCAATTAGATTTTGTATAAAATTGAAATTTGAAGGGTAAATATTTTAATTTTTTAAGGGGGGTTTCTATGAAGAAGCTTGGATGCTTTATTTTATCTACTATGCTGATAACATCAGTAAGTCTGCCATTACAGCAAGTTGAAGCTGCTTATCCTGAGGGAAGTAGCCTATGTATCAATGAAATAATGGCAGCAAACACAATGACTATTCGCGATGGAGATGTTGAAGACACAAAAAATGGTGCAGTGGGCGGGTCTTACTCCGATTGGATTGAGCTTTATAATACTTCCAATAATGCGGTTGACTTAACAGGGTATACACTTTCCGATGATGGTGCGACGTGGACTTTTCCAAAAGCTCTTATTCCACCTAAGAGTTACCTGATGGTTTGGGCTTCGGATAAAAATAAAGTGGCAAAGGACGGCCAACTGCATGTTAATTTTAAGCTGAGTTCTTCAGGTGAAAAAATAGTTTTAAAAACACCGGATGGAGCTGTATTGGATTCTGTATCCTATGGAAGTTTGGCAGATGATGAGTCATATGGGAGAAATACGGATGGGGGAACGGAATTTTTCACTTTCTCAAAGTCTACACCTAATGCAGCTAATGTTAATGGGTTGGTAGCTGTAGATGAACCGGTATTCTCTCATAAAGCCGGGTTTTATACTGATGCATTTGATTTAATGCTTTCTGTCAATCAGAAGGATGTCACAGTATATTATACAACGAATGGGTCTGATCCGGTACCTGGCAAATCAGGGACATTTCAATATTTGGATAAGATTAGTATAAAAAGCAGAGCAGGAGAACCCAATGTATTATCTATGATTAAAACGGGTGATTATTTTTGGAATCCTCCTGTTGGAGAGGTATTTAAATGTTCTATAGTTAAAGCGATTGCTGTAAGTGCAGATGGTAAAAAAAGCAGGATAGTGACTGGGTCTTTTTTTGTTGATCCAAATATGAAGACAAGATATGACCTTCCTGTTATTTCACTTGTTACTGATAAGGTAAACTTATTTGACAGTATGAGGGGAATTTATGTAAATAGTAATCGTGTAGGTGATGATTGGGAAAGGCCTGTTCATATGGAGTTTTTTGAAAAGGATGGAACGCCCGGATTTTCAAAGTACTGCGATATGAGGCTTCATGGTGGGGGATCAAAAGGGTTTGCTCAAAAAAGTCTCAGGTTATATGCGGATAATGAGTATGATGGAAAAGACAAAATAAGCTATAACATATTTCCTGGGCTTACTGATGAAGTAAATGGAGAAGGCATTGACAATTTTAAACGCCTTATATTGAGAAATTCCGGAAGCGACTGGTCGGGAAGCATGTTCAGGGATGCTATGATGCAAAGCCTTGTTTCCCATCTAAAATTAGACACCCAGGCATACAGGCCTTCAGTGGTATTTATAGACGGTGAGTACTGGGGTATACATAATATACGTGAACGTTATGATAAATTCTACTTTGCATCCCATTATAAACTGGACAAAGACAGGGTTGCACTTCTTGAGGTTCCATATACTTTTGGTAGTTCAAACAAGCTAACTGTGAATGAAGGGACAGAAGAGGATGCAGCGGCTTATACAAATGACATAACAAATTATTTAAAATCCCAAGACATTAGCAGCAAGGATGCATATGAGTATATAAAAACAAAAATGGATGTAGATAATTATATTGATTACCAGGTTGCCAACATTTATTTTTCAAACTCAGACTGGCCTCAAAATAATGTAACTATGTGGAAATATAAAACGGAAGATGGCCTTTATCATCCTGAAGCACCTTATGGACAGGACGGTAGATGGAGATGGATTATAAAGGATTTGGATTTCGGTTTTTGCGGAGGCATGGCAGGTGCAAACGGTTTAAATCATGATACCTTGGCACATTCCTCAATGGTTACTTCAACGCAAAAGAATGAGTGGGCAGTTTTTCTTTTTGGAACTTTGTTACAAAATCCAGAATTCAGGAATGAATTTATAAACCGAATGGCAGATTATATGAATACCTGTTTTAATTCATCATTTGTTAACCAGACAATCGATAAGATGAAGGCTGACTTAGCATCTTCCATGACTGAACATAACAACCGTTGGCAAGCTATAGAAGATTGGGATGGCAATGTAGGAGTCATGAAAAACTTTGCAAATGAGCGTTCAGGTTATGTAATAAACCATATGATTAACAAATTTGGCACTAATGGTGTCACCGGAACTGCCTCAATTAAACTTGATACAGATATTGAAAAAGGGTTTGTCAGGGTAAATTCAGTAGATATAAATAATACAACTCCTGGAGTAACAATGCCCCAATCATGGACTGGTGCCTACTTTAAAGGAGTACCTGTAAAAATAAAAGCTGTTCCCCAAAAAGGGTATGTCTTTGACCACTGGGAAGGAGTGGAAGAAGTATCTGACACAATAACAATTACACCAACAGGGGACATGAAAATAAAAGCAGTATTTAAGGCGGCAGCTGGCCAGGAATATAAAGTATCCGGCTATATAAATCCTGAGGTGGATTCTATAGCATCAGATTTTAAAGCTCAGTTCAAGGTGGAAGTTGTGGGGCAGCAAATATATGCAATGACAGATGAAAAAGGGTATTTTGAAATGTCACTTCCTTCAAGTGAAACTGCATATGCATTAAAGGTAAGTAAGCCTGGATATCTTTCAAGAGAAGTTAAAAATGTCACCGCATCAAAGGAAACGGTTATATTCCCCAAGGAAGCACCACTAATCTTGTGGGCAGGAGACTCGAATTCAGATGGCTCTATTAATATGTCGGATGTTATACAACTTGCAAAGATTTTTGGAAGTGTTTCAGGGGATGGCAATTACAAAGCCGATGTGGATTTTAACAAAGATAAGAACATTAATATGCTGGACGTTATTATCATAGCCAAACGTTTTAATGCTACATCGATGGATTATTGATGCCTATAATATTATTGAAAGCTTAATTTACAAATATCTTCAGGCTGCTGCCATTTAATGATGTCAGCAGCCTTTTTGAATGTGACTTTTCAGTTATCACAAAATAAAAAAGTTGAAGCAGGAATAAATATTTGGTATACTAATAGTTATTATTAAAAACTATTAGTATACCAAATTTTTATGTAAGGAGAAATTGTAAATGGATGAACGAGTAAATGAGACTGTTATAAAGCTTTTTGCTTCATTTGACCAATTTAGTAAATTAAATTGGAATCCAAGTCCTGTTTGCGAGTTAAACCGCAGTGAAATATTTACATTATTAACCATTAAAAAGATTATGGACAATAACAATTCCCTTGTTAAGGTATCGGATATCAGTAAAATTGCAGGAGTAACTCCGCCGACAATAACGCCTTTAATTACAAGTTTGGAGAAAAAAGGGTATCTTATACGCAACATAAGTAAAACAGATAGACGAGTAATTGAAATAGAATTGACAGAGAAGGGGTCAAGTACCATTGATAAGGTAATCAAGGTATTCTTTAATATATTCGAAGGACTTGTAGAATATCTTGGCTTTAAGAAAAGTAATGAATTTGTCGATATATTATCGTTAGTTTTCAACTACTTCGATAATTTACAGGATATAAAAAAGGATAATAAAAATAATAAGGAGATTTAAAATGGGTATTTTTACACGATTTTCATTAAAAAACGTATCTGCTATTTTAGTGCTTTGTTTACTTATTGTATTCGGAGGGATATATTCATCGGTTACTCTGAAGAAAGAAACCATGCCTGACATAAGCATCCCTGTAGTGTGTGTTATTACAGTTTATCCAGGTGCTTCACCCGGAGATGTTCAGGAAAAAATAACCAAGCCTCTGGAAAATATGGTATCAAGCGTTAATGGGATTAAAAGCCTTGATTCCACATCCTCTGAAAATTTTTCTTCTATTGTCGCTCAGTTTGACTATTCTGCAAATATGGATGATATGCAGAGGAAGGTTGAATCTGCAATTAAGGATGTTAAACTTCCGGATAATGTTGCTGCTCCAAAAATAATGCGAATTGATATGAACTCAATGCCCGTCCTAAGTGTAAGCGTATCAAATGATAAGTTAAGCCATGAGGACCTGGAACAAAAGGTTCATGATGACATTCTTCCGAGTCTTACAGGAATTGAAGGCGTTGGTCAGGTTCAATTGGCCAGTGAATCTCAAAAAGCCGTATACATAAAGCTGTTGCCTGATAAATTAAAACAATACAACCTGACGTCACAAACCGTATCCCAATTACTGCAGGCAAACAATGTGTCGTTCCCGGCAGGTTCTCTCAGTTTGAATGACACTGTAGAACCCATAAGGATTACTGGGAAATTCAATTCCTTAGATGAACTTAAAAACATAAAATTGCCTGTTATACCAAATACACAAGCAATTATGAGCTCTACTTTTACCCAAATGGGGCAGGGAATTGCCGAGCTTGGAAAGGCCGTAGGACAGATAGGGCAAGGTATGGCCGGAATGAATCAGGCTTTTAACGGACAGATTCAGTTACTGTCTGCAATACAGGAAACACAATCAAAACTTGTTGCTTCTCAGTTTGCCCTTAATGAGGCAAAGCAAGTAATGGCCAATCCAAATGCAACAGCTGCTCAAAAGCAAATTGCTACAGCAACTATACAGCAAATGACACCAGTAGTTAAGGTAACTGAGGCAGCTATTGAGCAAATGAAAAAGCAGCTTAAGGATATTCAATCAAAGATGTCACAGCAGTCAGGTGCAACAGTAAATGCCAATACAGGAGATAAAGCTCAAAGTGCTGGCATGGCTGATTCGGGAGCTACAAAACAAACCGGGATCAATATGACCCTTCAACAGATATCATTAAGCGATATTGCTGAAGTAAATGTGGATACTGACAAAACTACAACCTACAGCAGGACAAATGGTAATCCAAGTGTTATACTCCAAGTGGTTAAAACTCAGGAATCAAATACAGTAGATGTATCAGATGCCGTAAAAGATAAGTTGGATACGCTAAAAGACATGCTGCCGGGAGGTACTAATGTTTCAATAATTCTCGACCAGGCTGATTATGTAAATGAATCAATCAGCGGTATGCTTCGTGAAGGGGTAACAGGTGCAATTTTTGCCTTCCTGGTAATCCTCTTGTTTCTAAGAAATTTCAGGACAACAATAATTGCCTGTATATCAATACCATTATCGGTATTGATAACACTTATAGCATTAAAGCAATTTAATGTTACCCTTAATATTCTCACACTTGGTGGGTTATCGGTAGCAATAGGAAGAATTGTGGATGACTCTATAGTGGTTATTGAAAACATATACCGACGGCTGCAAAGTGATGAAATCCGCAGCGTAGATTTGATAAAGCATGCGACAAAAGAGGTTGCATCTGCAATTACATCTTCTACTTTGACCACTGTATCGGTTTTTCTGCCTGTAGCTTTTGTCGGCGGCATAGCAGGTGTTATGTTCAAGCCATTTGCACTTACTCTTGCTGTAGCAATGGGTTCTTCACTGCTCGTGGCAATTACTGTAATACCGGTAATGTCCAAATTGATGTTATTAAAATCTAAAAGAATAAAGCACTCTGATTTCCATGAAGGCAAACTTATGAAAGGATATGCAGGTCTTCTTAATTGGTCCCTTGAACATAAAGCAATAACTCTGCTGGTCGCTTTTGTGTTATTTGCTGGAAGTTTATGTCTGTTACCGTTTATAGGAACTAGCTTTATTCAGGAACAAAAAGACCAGTATGTAAGTATAAAAATGGACTATCCGGCAGGGACAGATGTAAAAATAGTTAATGATAAGGCTCTTGAGATTGAGAAGATTTTAGCAGGAATTAAAGATATAGAAAAATACCAGACAACAATCGGATCATCAACAACAAGTTTTATGTCTGCTATGTCGAATCAAGGTTCAGGAAGTATTATGGCTCAGCTTGATAAAGACTCAAATGTTGATAAAGTGATTAAGGAATTAAAAGGCAAGATATCAGACAGCACAGGTAAAGGTCAATTTACTATAGAACAATCAAGTTCGTCCGGTGGTGGTATGGGCAGCATTAATAATATCGAAGTTCATGTTATAGGAGTTAGTGCCGATAAAATAAAGGAAGCGGCAGAACTTCTTACCAAGGAAATTTCATCTATCAAGGGATTGGAGAGAGTAACTAACAACTTGACTGAATCAAAACCCGAAATATCCATAAGTGTTGACCAGAAAAAGGCCAGTGAAAAGGGACTTTCGGCGGCTCAGGTTGGAATGACTGTCAGTGGATTTCTAAACAACAGTAAGGTTACCACAATGGTTGTTGACAATAAAAGCATGGATGTTCTTATGGGCGTCAAATTGGATACTGTAAGTAAAATTGATGATATAAAAGCAATTGAACTTACTGCACAAACCGGAGGAACTGTAAAAATAAGCGATATTGCAGAGGTTAAGGAAGTTCCCGGACCTGTAGGTATATTCAGTTTAAACGGTAAGGAATACGCAAAAATAACAGGGAAAATAGCCCAAAAGGATACAGGTGCAGTCTCTAAAAGTGTTCAACAAAAAATAAAGGAACTTAAGCTGCCGGAAGGTGTAGAAATAAAAATGGGCGGTATAACAGAAATGATGGACGATACCTTTGTACAAATGGGTCTTGCCATGGTAGTAGCAGTATTTTTGGTATTTTTAGTCATGATGGTTGCTTTGGGAACTGCAAGAGCACCATTTGCCATACTTTTCTCCCTGCCGCTTGCTGCAATTGGAGGACTGGTTGCACTATTTATAACAGGACTTCCTTTGGATATGCCTTCGATGATTGGTGGTCTGATGCTTATCGGAATTGTTGTAACAAATGCCATAGTTCTTATTGACAGGGTAAAACAAAAACGTAATGAGGATATGCCTGTAAGGGAGGCACTACTGGAAGCCGGAAGGGTGCGAATGAGACCGATACTTATGACAGCCATTGCGACCATTGCAGCACTCATTCCATTGGCACTTGGTTTTTCCAAGGGTTCAACCATGTCCCAATCTCTTGCTGTAATTGTAATTGGTGGACTTACAACATCAACTTTTCTAACACTGGTTGTTGTACCGGTAATATATGAAGGGTTGGAAAATCTGTCAAACCGGATATTCAAGAAAAATGAGGAGTTTTAATATACACTGAATTAGAAAAAAACCCGCTGAATATTTTCAATGGGTTTTTTTCTAGCATTTATATATCAACAGTTTAATCTTTATTATCCTTGTCTAAATTAATTTTGCTAAGATTAATAGAACTACCTGAATTATTATTACTCTGATTGTTATCGCTACTATTGTTATTATTGTAATCATTGTTAAAGTCATTGTTATAGTTGTTATTGAAGTTGTTATTGTTGAAATTATTGGTGTTGTCCTGTATACCGTATGTTCCGCCAAGTTGGCCTGAGCTTGATGTAAAATTTTGTGTTTCGTGAGGATTTTCATAAGAAGTTTCATAGGAAGTGCTGTTTGTTTGCTTTTTACCTCTTCTAAATAGCTTTGTAAAAAGTGCAACTATTCCTGCGATTATCAATATAAAGCCCTTTTTGAATATTAATAATATTACTGCAAGGATTCCTGTTTTAGATGCAACAACACCACCTGCAACAAGTGCGGCCAGACCCCATTCAGATGTCTTGTCTTTTGATGGGTCATAATCTGAATATCTTTTACCTTCAACAAAACTAAATGCATCGACTACTTTTTTCATGTTTGGTTTAACACTATCATAATCTGATTCCGAGCAAACAAGAATGGCTGAAACATAACCTGTACGGCTTAATATCCTTGCTTCATAATTAATAATTTTACTTCCTTTAGATTCTAAAAGAGTACTCCAAACAAGGCTGTGAAGGCCTTCATCATACTTTGGCTCTTCACGCCAGCCTAAAACATTTAAAGGAGGTATGCCGGATTTTGCGTTTATTTTATTCTGTGCCTTAGTTCCTTCCTTGTAGCTCTCCAAAAGATCGTCAGCATCAATATCATCCTTGTCATCATCTTTAATGTGACCTACGTCCTTATACTCAAAAAGTATATACCATGTTTGGCTTTCATCTCTGGAAAATACACTGCCTATTTCTGATCCTGTGATAGCGTTGTCAAAGTATTTCATTAGTTTTACAGTATCCGCTTTATCGGCATATAAAAAATCTTTATCCAGGTTCAGTTTTGCCATATCACCGACTGAAACATTTGTTGGACCTTCAATCCAATTAACACCAAGATCTTCCTCAGCAAAAACATTTGATGTAATTAATAAGCTTATCATAAAAGTGCATAAAAGTCCTAGTAATAACTTATTTTTCATAGTACTAACCCCCAATTAAAAATTATCATAACTATAAAATTATAATTGCTTTACAAATGGAAATCAAGTAAAACATTAAAAATGGTGATTTATGTGAAAAAATGTCATTCTAATTGGTTTGGTTGAAATATTGATAAAAGGATATATAACATTTAAAATGTGATTAAGGGCTATTGACCCGATTAAATACTTGTTAATATCTAATGAATGATTATTCTATAGGAAAAGGATGCTGTTTTTTGATATGAAATACTATAAGACATCAGAAATTGCAAAATTAGCAGGTGTACATCCAAACACTGTAAGATTATATGAAGACATAAATTTCATTCCCAAGGCAGAAAGGAAGGAGAATGGATATCGGGTATTTAACGATATCCATTTAGAACAAATCAGGCTTGCCAGAATGGCACTTAAGTGTGAACTGCTGCAAAACGGACTTAGAAAACAGGCAATTGATATTATAAAGACTTCTTCTGCAGGGGATTATGAAAATGCTATTAATAAGACTCAAGAATTTTTAAGTAACCTCGAAAAGGAGCAGCATAATGCTGAAGAGGCAATTGATATTTCAAAAGACTTAATTTCAAACGTTAAGAATGAAAAAAGTACACTTAATTTAACCAGAAAAGAGACAGCCCAATATCTGGATGTAACAATTGATACTTTGAGGAATTGGGAATTAAACGGGCTTGTAACTGTTGAAAGAAAGGAAAACGGTTATAGGATTTATACAGATAAAGAGATAAGGTTTCTAAAAATTATCAAGGCATTGCGTTGTGCAAACTATTCCCTTATGTCCATTCTTAGAATGCTCAAGGCAGTTTCAGAAAATAGAACTGAAAACATTAAAAAAATTATAGATACACCTTATGAATCAGAGGAGATTATAACGAGCTGTGACAGGCTCATAACCTCAATTTTAAATTCAAAAAATACAGCATTATTAATGCTTAAGCAGCTTGGAAAAATGAAAAGAAAATTCAAATAAACCCTCCACTTTAACACCAGACTTTATTTGTGTTGTATATTAAGGAATAATTGAAATATTACTTTCGATTCTGACTACTGATAATTCAATACTTTTATAAAGGAGTGTGTTATAATGCAGGATGCAATTATGATTAAAGGTGCCAAGGAAAACAACTTAAAAAACATTTCACTTAGCATTCCCAAAAATAAGCTGGTGGTGCTTACAGGGGTATCTGGTTCAGGAAAATCCACAATAGCTTTTGAAACCCTTCAGACAGAGTGCCAAAGGCAGTATTTAGAGTCTCTCGGGATGGTTACAGATGAATTTGTAAAGCCAAAGGTAGATTCCATAACAGGCTTATCACCTGCAATTAGCGTTAATCAAAGCAATTCAAACAGGAATCCACGCTCAACTGTAGGTACAGTTACTGAAATTTTTACTTATCTCAGGATTCTATATTCAAAGCTAGGGTTAAGAAGATGCAAGCATTGTGGAAACACTGTAATGCCCAACTTTTTAAATGATAGTATTTATAATGGGGCAGAAGATGATTCAGATCTATCCGACTTTGAGGAAGGAATGCCCTGTCCCCATTGCGGAAAAACAATTCCGGTTCTTACAATGAGCCATTTTTCCTTTAATAAACCTCAGGGGGCTTGTGAAGAATGTAACGGTATTGGTCTTACCAGAGTTCCCAACCTTAAAGAAATCATGAGTATGGATTTATCTATAAATGAGGGAGCTATACATTTATGGGACGATTTTTTGACGCAGAGAAATGGTGAAAGCGTTGCAAATGCCGGTAAACACTATGGCTTTCAGGCGGATCTTAACAAACCCATTAAGGAATGGGATGAGGTGGCTATAACATTTTTACTTAATGGTGCACTCAGCGATGAAATAAAAATGCTTTTTCCGGAAATGAAGCCTCCTAAAACCGTGCCTCTAGGACGTTATGAAGGACTTCTAACCAATCTCAAACGCAGGTATTCCGAAAGCTCCAATTCTCCCAAAGCACAGGAGCAGCTAAAAAAGTTTTTTCATGAGGATATTTGCCCTAAATGCAAGGGGAATAGACTTAAACGTGAGAGTGCTGAGGTTACGGTTTGCGGAATTAATATTATTAATTTGAGCAAAGAATCTCTTATAAATGTGTTGGATTTCGTGTGCAAAATACAAAAGGAATTTACATTTGAAGAGTTACAAATTGTTGCACCTGTAATTGAAGCTTTAAAAGAAAGGCTTAATAGGTTTTTAGATGTTGGAGTCGGATACCTGAGCCTTGAAAGAAGTGCTGTAAGTCTTTCAGGCGGTGAAGCACAAAGGCTTCGTTTAGCCTCGTTATTAGGGTCAGGATTAACAGGAGTCTTATATGTATTGGATGAACCTACTACAGGACTTCATTCAAAGGATACTTCAAAATTGTTAAAAGTTCTGTGTCATTTGCGTGACATTGGAAATACTGTGCTTGTTATTGAACACGATCTTGATGTTATGAAAAATGCCGATTATATAATTGATATCGGTCCGGGAGCAGGTGAATACGGCGGCCAGGTGGTTGCTTGCGGCACAGTTGACGAGGTAATGAATACCCCAACATCACTTACAGGAAAATATTTAGCCGGAAGTCTTTGTGCTTATCGTTCTAAAGGAAGAAGAAAGAATTTATCTGGATTTCTTTATGTCCATAACGCAGTAGAAAACAACCTTAAGAATATCAGTGTGAATTTTCCTATTGGAAAATTGACTGCTGTAACAGGTGTTTCTGGTTCGGGAAAATCATCACTGGTTTTTGATGTGATAGCCTTTCATGCAGAAAGTTACTTTAATAATAAGAAAGCACCTGAAAATGCCAAGGTGGAAGGCTTTAATCATTTTGCCAGGGTAATTACATTTGATCAGAATGAAATAGGCCGGTCTTCCAGGTCAAATGTTGCCACCTATACCGATATATATACCGAAATTCGCAATCTTTTTGCCCAATTACCTGAAGCAAAAAAGCAAAAGCTTACTCCAAGGCATTTTTCCTTTAATGTTCCAGGAGGCAGATGTGAAAAATGCGAGGGGATGGGAGTTATGACAATACCAATGCACTTCATGCCTGATGCCGAGGTTATATGTCCAGTATGCCGGGGTAAACGTTTTGGAAAAAATGTTTTATCTGCAACATATAAAGGACACAGTATTTCAGACATACTTGATTTATCAGTGGAAAGAGCTCTTGGAGTATTCGAGGAGCAAAAAAACATATTTGAAAAACTTGAATTTTTAAAGAAGGTGGGACTGTCTTATCTAAAGCTTGGACAATCTTCTGCAACCCTTTCTGGCGGAGAGGCTCAACGAATTAAGCTTGCTAAAGAGCTTGGATGCAGCTACTGCGGAAACACACTCTACCTTCTTGATGAACCGACAACAGGACTTCATCCTGATGATATTTTTAAGCTTTCAAAGGTTCTTGATGAGCTTGTAGCCATGGGAAATACAATGATCATTATTGAACACAACCTGGATATCATAGCTATGGCAGATCACGTTATTGATTTCGGACCTGATGGGGGAGATGAGGGAGGCATAATTATTGCTCAGGGAACCCCGCAGGATATTATGCTAAATGACAGGTCTTACACAGGAAGGTGCCTGGCTGGTAGTTTGTAATTGTTAAGGCAGACGTTTTATGGCTTAATGCATTGTACTGGAATTCTTACCAGTTGTTAAATAAAAAATAACCTTGTTGACATACATAAGAAATAGATGTAATATTATTGTGTGCATATGCACATAATAATATTGAGGTGTAGAAACAATGCTGATGTTTTTGTAAACTTCAATAAAATTATTGGAAATCATTAAAAAGAAATATATATAATATTTGGAATGGATGTGTAATATTAACCTTTGAGAAAGCTATTTGGGATTATCTTGAAAGACAGAGGATTTAGAAAACCTCAAAATTGACAAAAATATTTATTCAAAATATACTTAGACATAGTGTTAAATGTTTTGAACTCAAGATAATCTGGATGGTGAAATTCATGTTTGATGAAGATAAAGGTATATATACCATAGGGACAGTAGCGGAATTGATTGGAGAACATCCGGAAACGCTAAGAGTTTGGGAGCGGAATGATCTCCTACGTCCTGATAGGGATAAGTACCAAAGAAGATATTCCAACAATGATGTGAAAAGGCTTAAATTTATAAAATATCTTATTGATAAAAAAGGATTGAATATTGCCGGGGTAAAGCAGCTAACTTCCATGTATTCATGTTGGTATAAACGAAACTGTAAGGGCGGGGCTGAACAGAACAGCCCAACTCCGGTGAATGAATCAAAGCCTTGCTGGAAGATTGAAGGAACCTATTGTCTTGTGGCAAGTGATAAGGCGGAAATGTGCAGTACTTGCGATATGATTAAAAAGTGCACAGGATGTACGGGATGTAAGTAAAAATTTTAATTAAAACTTCAATAAATTTATTGAATTAAATTCAAAATAATCAAATAGGAGATGGAGATATGAGTGAGTGTAGTTGCGATTGCACAAGCACAGAGTGCAAAAGTGAAGGATGTTCTACCGGAAGCTGTAATGTTAACCCCCAGGATTTTCTTGAAAAGTCACATGAGCTTAACCGTATCAAAAAAGTAATTGGAGTAGTTAGCGGAAAGGGCGGTGTCGGCAAATCACTGGTGACATCAACTTTGGCGGTTCTAATGAGAAGAAAGGGCTACAAAGTTGGTATTCTTGATGCAGATATCACCGGACCCTCCATACCTAAAATGTTCGGTGTCACTAAAAAAGCCGAAGGAAGTGAGCTTGGAATCTACCCTCAGAGAACACATAACAATATAAATGTAATGTCAATAAACTTATTACTTGAAAAGGACGATTCGCCTGTTATCTGGAGAGGGCCTATTATTTCAGGTACGGTAAAACAATTCTGGACTGATGTTATATGGGGGGATATTGATTACTTATTTCTAGATATGCCTCCCGGAACTGGAGATGTTCCGTTAACTGTATTTCAATCCATACCCCTTAGCGGTATAGTTATTGTTACATCGCCCCAGGATTTGGTTTCTCTGATAGTGAGGAAAGCTTATAATATGGCTAAATCTATGAATATACCTGTATTGGGTATTGTTGAAAACATGAGCTGGCTTAAGTGCCCTGACTGCGGTAAAGAAATTCAGTTATTCGGAAAAAGTAAGATAGAAGAAGTCGCTTCCAAGCTGGGAGTGCCCGTACTCGGAAAGATGCCTATTGATCCATCAATTGCTGAGCTTTGCGATAATGGAGATATTGAAAAGTTAAACCATTCTTATCTGGATTGTGCAGTAGAGAATATTGAAAAAGCAACAATGGATAAGTGTCCAATAAAAAAGAAATGGAGTGATCAAAAATGAAAATTGCAGTTCCATCAGAGGGAAATACAATAGAGAGCAGTGTATGCCAGTCTTTCGGGCGTACTTATTACTTTGTAGTTGCCGACTCAGAAACACTTGAATATAAAGTAATCGACAATCAGGCGGTCAGCAGCCAGGGCGGAGCAGGAATTAAAGCTGCTCAAGCTGTTGTGGATAGTGGTGCAGACGCAGTGGTAACTTTTCATTGTGGTCAGAATGCAGCTGATGTCCTAAAAGCGGCAGATATTAAAATAATGAAGGCAGTTCCCGGTACAGTCTCGGAAATAGTTCAAAAGTATAAGGCGGGAGAGCTTTTGGAATTAGCAGAGATACATGCGGGATACCACCAGCATGGAGGTTAAACCATGCAGATAGCTGTTTTAAGTGGAAAGGGAGGTACGGGCAAAACATTTGTATCGGTAAACCTTGTTTATGCAAAAGGTAAATCCGTATATATCGATTGTGATGTAGAAGAACCTAATGGCAGATTGTTTTTGAAACCGCAGATAAAGCTGATGGAAAAGGTCAATACCATGATTCCTGCTGTTGATGCCCAGAAATGCACAGGATGTCGAAAATGTGTGGAGCTGTGCAAATTTAATGCTTTGGCCTATATAAAAAATAAGCTGCTCGTTTTTCAAGAGTTGTGTCATGCCTGCAAGGGATGTGTCATGTTATGCCCGCAAAAAGCACTTTCGGAATCCAGCAAGCAAATTGGGCATATTGAACGCGGCGTGTCAGGAGAGGTCGAAGTTATTACGGGAGTTTTAAATACAGGTGAAGCCACAGGAGTACCGATTATAAGGAAACTTATTTCCAGTGTACAAAAAGACAGAACTGTAGTACTGGATTGTCCTCCAGGGAGTGCATGTAGTGTAATGGAAAGCATTAAAGATGCGGATTTTTGCTTAATGGTTGCTGAACCAACAGTGTTTGGAATACATAACTTTGATATGATTTATAAACTGGTCAAGTTATTTGGTAAACCCCATGCACTTGTTGTTAATAAAGACATTGGTGATAGAAGTTTGATTGAAAAATATTGCGATGACAATGATATCAGGATAATTGCTTCCATTCCTTATGATTCAGAACTTGCACTAATTAATTCAAAAGGGTTTGTTGCAGCCAAAGAGAATGAAAGATACTGGGGTATTTTCAAGGAAATACTTGATACAATTGAGCAGGAGGTGTGCTATGAAGCAACTGGTCATATTGAGCGGTAAAGGCGGTACAGGAAAAACAACTGTTGCAGCATCTTTCATTGCTCTTGCCAGCAATAAGGCATATTCCGACTGTGATGTGGATGCACCTAATCTGCAACTTATATATGCATCAGGATCAGAATCTGAAATAGCAGACTTTTATGGATATCAGAAGGCTGTGAAATATGATAAATACTGTACAAACTGCGGAAAGTGTGAGGAATTGTGCCAGTTTGGGGCTATAAAAGATGGAAAATTAAATGCTTTTGAGTGTGAAGGATGCGGCGTCTGTGAAGCTTTCTGTTCCTCGACAGATGAATATGGAAAGAAAGCAATACGGCTTGAAAACAATATATCAGGCCAGACAATGGTGTATAAGATCGAAGGCGATGTTTTCTCAACTGCAGAGCTAAAAATGGGAAATGGTGCTTCTGGGAAATTAGTCACACAGGTTAGGAAGAACCTGTATAATTCCATGAATGGTCAGGAGATTGTCATAATAGATGGATCTCCGGGTATCGGATGTCCTGTAATTGCATCGATGACAGGGGTTGATATGGTTCTAGTAGTAACTGAACCGACATTATCAGGTATGCATGATATGGAGAGAATTATTGAAACAGCAGGTAAATTCGATGCAGCTTGTGTTGTATGCATTAATAAGTTTGATGTAAACTTGGAAAATACGCAGAAAATTGAAGAGTACTGCACACTTAGGGGGATTCCGGTGGCAGGCAGGATACCTTTTGATCCCAGAGTAATAGAAGCAGTCAATGCTGGAAAGCCGATAACTCTAATTTCATGCAGCCCTGCTAAAGATGCGGTTATACAAATATGGGAAAGTGTATCGTCAATTCTGCTGAATAAAAACTGAAAGGAGTTTTAAAATTATGAAAATTGCAGTTGCTAGTGAAGGAAGAATGGTGGCACAACATTTTGGACACTGTGAAGGGTTTAACGTGTTTACAGTGCAGGGTGGTAAGGTCACAGAAAGCGAATTTTTTCAAAATCCCGGTCACAAACCAGGATTCTTGCCGAATTACCTGAATGAAATGGGTGTTAATGTGATTATATCAGGTGGAATGGGTGGAGGTGCCATTGAGATTTTCAACGAAAAGGGTATACAGGTGGTTACAGGAGCAAAAGGAACAGCAGAAGACACATTAAATAGTTTTCTTTCGGGAAATCTAAAATCCACAGGCAGTGTATGTCATGAACACCAGCATAGTGACAGCTGCGGCGGGCATGACTGATTTATGGTAGGTAATGACATATTAATGTAGAGGGCTTTCTGAAAATGGAATTAATATAGCAGTTATTTCATTTTACAGACCTTGGTTTTAGCGAAATATCTATAGAACCTGTTGTTGGCAAGGGGGAGGAATTTCATATATATAGAAAACCTCCCTGCTATTCTGTCAGAATATGAAAAGCTTGCAAGTGATTATATTACAAGAATAAAAGAAGGAAAGTCATTCAGATTTTATCACTTCAATATAAATTTATATGAAGGTCCATGCCTCTATAAAAGAATAACTTCTCAGGCATAGAAAATATCAAAATAAAAGATAGGTTTGGCGTAGCTAACATATTCAATAAGGAAGAATGTCTCGATTGCTGGGCAAAGCTTTATTGCTCAAGAGGTTGCCATGCAAATTCCTACTACTCAAATAGAGGGATATTAAAGCCTGACGAAACAGTTTGTGAAATGCAGAAAAAGCCTATAGAGTGTGCCATTATGATTGAGGCTTGTAGGATGTTGGACAAAATTGTTCGCAGTCGGTTAGCTTTCGTAAAGATTTAAAGAAAAAAATGGATGAGATATTGAAAGAAATGGAGGTCGGTTCATGATAAAGGCAGAAAAGATGGAGGACTTATCAAAGGATGAATTGGTGGAACTCAATAAAATATATGCAAAAAACTGGCTTGCCCACGACGGACTTTGGTTCCAATCCATAGAAGATAAGTATGGTATGGATATGGCTATTGATATGGACAGGGAGGCATGGAGAAGATTCACGGTGATTGAAGCAAGGCGGCTAATAGACTTTTTACAGCTTGGAAGCAATTCGGGCATAGATGGTCTGAAAAAGGCTCTTTCTTTCAGACTTTACGCTTCACTTAATGAAGATGAATTTGTGGTTGAAGGCGGTAATGTGCTGTTATATCGAGTTAAAACGTGCAGGGTTCAACATGCAAGAAGAAAAAAAGGCTTGCTTGATTTTCCTTGCAAGTCAGTTGGTATGGTCGAATACAGCCTTTTTGCCAAAACTATAGATGAGCACTTTGAAACAGAGGTGTTAAGCTGCCATCCGGATATTACTGCCACAGAATATAATTGCATATGGAAGTTTACTTTGAAAAATAGTTAATGTAAAATATAAAGACTTGAATCATTTAGGGTTTATGGTGCCGGCAGAAATAGGAATTCAAAACATGCACAAATGAGGATAAATGATGCTTGAAATACAAGGATATTCCTTAGGTATAATTTTTAACGTTGTTTACATGTAAACAACGTTAAAAATCTTTATTGCCAAGGACTAGGTAGACCACATTTTTGCTAATTATGACTATTGAACTTACCAGTTCCAGAAATCCATATCAACTACAGTCATAAAGCGTGGATCCAAATTTGAGGTTAGTTTTACAAGCTCACTAGATGGTCCGGTAATGCGGAGTCCATAAACTTTAATTCCATTCTTCAAAATATGAGAAGCCTTTTCAGCTACAGAGCTATCAATTCCATTGTCCTTTAACAAGGATGGATCAGGTTTTAAAATATTCTTATTTTCATTTAGCCACTTTAGTTCTTCCAGTACTAATTTTTCGTATTCTATTACATTTCCCTTTTTAAATTCCGCAAAGTGGAAGCGGCCGGGATTGGATAATTTGCCTGGAATACCCCATTGAAGCACCTGCTGATTTTCAAAAGAAATATTTTTAGGCTTTAAATTTTCAATGCCAGCCTCAACAGCCATCCAGCTTACTTCCACATCGTAATTTCCAATTAAATTTTCCACTTCAGGCACGCTTATTATTTTCTTAAGTGAATAATCTACTGTAGCTACTGAATTGTCTAAATTTTTACTTAATATTCCAGACTGTACTTTTACATCTTTGCTTCTGTCAAACTTCGTATCCATAAAGAGATTAGGATGGATAAAGTCAGCACCAATATATGCAGGAACAGTGACTTTACCGGTTATTGTGGACATTTTTCCGACATATTCCTTTTGCTCGCCATAATTTCGGCCAATAACAGGCCGTGCTCCGATTTTAAGAGATTCAGAAAAGGAAAGTGATTCTAGTGCACTATTTCCCCACATGTTTACTTTATTAGGTTGAGTAAACTGTATAATATCCATAAATGCTCTCATTTGATCTTCACGGCCTATTCCAGCACGTATTTGCCATGCAATAAACGGAGTAATAAGTACTAAAAATAAAACACCTAGTATTATCAAAACTATTCGAAATATGGCCATGTTAAATTTGAATCTGGTTTTTTTCAATATCCTGCTTTGATCTATGATACTATTCTGCTTGAAATCAAATTTTATATCTTCATTTAATAATTTCATCTCTTTGCTGCAAGCATCACAGTTTTTTATATGATTATCAACCTGCATTTTAACACTTGCATCAAGAGTTCCTGCGAGATACTCAGGAAGCAATTTAAGTACTTCATTACATTTCATTATAATAATCCCTCCTGTATAGATTTTTTAACTTTTGCCTTCCTCGAAACAAAAGCACTTTTACATTATCGAGGCTTACACCAATAATGCTTGCAATTTCCGCATATGTAAGATTGCCATACTCTTTTAGCATCAATACGGATTTATATGGCTCCGGTAGCTTGGATAAACTGTTTGTAAGTATATCCATACGCTCTGCATTAAGTACTGAAATCTCCGGATTTACATCACATGAATCGTCTACTGTCTCTGGTACTTCACCATAATCAATATTTGAGTTCTTTCTAATAATATCAAGTGCAATATTTCTTGTTACTTTATAAAACCAAGCCTGGCTGGAAGTTCGTTATTGGCTATGCAATGCTTTGTAGCCCTCAAAAATGTTTCAGATACTATATCTTCAACTAGTGATATATCTCTTATAAAGGTCATTGCATATCTGGTTAACGGCTCCGCAAGTTCACTGTAAAGTGATGTCAAGGCATCCACTAAGCATCACCCGCCTTTACTTAATAAACGTTTGAAAGTCATGAATGTTACAATATTATATTAAAAGATTTTATACAACTTAAATTATATATCAATTTAAAACATGATATAAAAGGACAAAATATGTCACTATGCTTTGTACATTGTCAGATAGAGGATATAAATGATAAAATTTAAGAGAGGAGGTATTTTTTTTATTTTTATTTTATTTTTAGGGAGCGTTATATAATAAAGTTTTATGAAAATCTAAGCGGAGGGGTGGAATTATTTAAAAAGGAATATACGGGATTCGACATGATTTTACATTGTACTATAATTCTCGTCATATTGTTGCCTGAAAATCCTGTATGGAGTTGTATAGTATATATATATTAATATGATATTAATTGGAGGAATAGGGTATGAAAAAATTTTTAAAAATGCTGGCAGCTTCAACCTGTCTGGTGTTTTCGCTGGTAAATATTAACCCTATAGGGATCAATGCAGCTGATGTAACCAGGCCACAAGGTTGGACTGAAGAAAGCCATGGTAAAAAAGCAGATCCAAACTATTCATTGATTTTCCCTGAGGACAAGGTCAACAGAATTGATATTGTTATTAGTTCGGAAAACTATAATAAAATGGAAACTAATGTAAAGTCGCTTAATATGATGAGTACTGAAGATCCCATATATGTACCGTCCACAGTAAAATTCAATGGCCTTACATGGACTAATGTAGGTGTAAGGTATAAAGGATCAAGTACATTATATACTCCATTGCAAAGTCAAAAGCATAAACTTCCTTTACACTTAAAGTTTGATAAATTTGAAGATCAATATCCTGAGATTGACAATCAAAGATTTTATGGATTCAAGGATCTTAAACTCAGCAATTGTTGGTATGACCCTACGTTTATGAGAGACAAGCTTACCAGTGATATTTTTCGTTCAGCAGGAGTCCCTGCAGCCTGTGGTGCGTTTTACAGGGTGTATATAGATTCAGGAAGCGGACCTGTGTATTGGGGATTATATACAGGATTTGAGGATCCTGCGAATAAGATGCTGGATACCCAATTTACAAATGGTGACGGAAATATGTACAAAGGTCTGTCAGCACCAACGAGTTTTGGCATGGGTACAACTTCAAACGGAGCTGATTTGACAGTATTTAAAAAGGAAGGCTACGAGAAGAAAACCAATGAAGATGCAGATGACTGGACCGACCTTCAGGCACTTGTTACTGCACTTAATGCTCCGCGGTCAAACGCTGCTACATGGAGGGCAAACCTGGAAAAAGTATTTAATGTTAATCTTTTCCTCAAATGGCTTGCAATCAATACGGCAATTACAAACTTCGATACATACGGATGGGTAACTAAGAATCATTATTTGTACCAGGATTTAGGGGATAATGGGCGTATGGTATATGTCCCATGGGATTTTAATTTATCGCTCTCAGATGACCCTTTTACTATGATGGGCATGGGTGGCATGGGAGGCGGTTTTGGTGGTTTTCCAGGTATGCCTGGTAATACAATACCAGCTACTCTTTCACTAAGTGAAATTGGAAATAGCTGGCCATTAATCCGTTTCCTAATAGATGATCCTGTTTACAAAAACATTTATCATTATGAAATGAAAAATGCAATGAGTACTTGTTTTAATCAATCCACAATTAATTCGAAAATAAGCAAGCTGCAGGAACTAATTCGTCCATATGTAGTAGGAACGGAAGGAGAAAAGAGCCCATATAGTTTTCTGACTAATGGTGCAACTCAATTTAATCAAGGGGTTACCGACCTTAAAAATCTTATTTCCAGACGTCATAGTGCTGTAAGTACCTATTTGGCACCAATTACTATTTCTCCGACACCTGTAGTATCTACAAAGCCAAGCTCTACACCAACACCTACGCCGACACCAACATCAAACGGTTATAAAATCTCAGGATACGTAGCACCTGATTTTACTAACTCCCCAGGCGGGAATCTGTTATCCGGCTTTAAAGTAGAAGTAGTAGGTGCAAATTTATCTGCTACAACAAACCAAGCAGGGTACTTTGAAATAAATAATGTTCCTTTACCATTAAACCCGTCAGGCTATACAATAAAAATAAGCAAGCCTAATTATCTCTACAGGGAGATTAAGAATGTTATAGTTAATAAAAACGTTGTTCTAGGATCATCTACTTCAAGCTCTCCTATAATGATGTGGGCTGGAGATATTAAAATAGGCGGCGTTCAGGACGATGTAATAAATATGACAGATGTCATTCAAATAGCACAGGGATTTAGTGCAGTTATGGGTGATACTAAATATAAAGCAGATAATGATTTGAATAACGATAATGTTGTTAACATGGCAGACATTATAGTATTGGTAAGACATTTTAGTGCTACTCCAACAAGTTATCCTGCATTGTAATATACTGCTTAGTAACGGTGAAAAAATCCACTCTTTTCCAAGGGCTAAATAAGCCTTGAGAAAGAAGTGGATTTTTTGCAATAATTAAAAATGTAAAATGATTATTGCAAAACATATAGTATATATGCATGAGAATAAATTTTAGTAATTATTCCCGGAATTATTAAACTCAGAAAAGCCCGATTCTGTTGCTGCTTTTCTTACGCTTTTTGTTCCGGCAGCATATATTTCATTAATTACATTTCACCAGGAGATGATTCCAACTCCATTGCTGATAAGTATTGCAGCACAGCGTGAAGGTATTCCGTTCCCCGCCTTTATTGAAGCAATATTGATGGAAGGTGTATTTGAAATCCTAAGAGAGGCGGGAATAAGAATGCCAAGGGTTATCGGCCCTGCTATTTCAATTGTTGGTGCTCTTGTTTTAGGTCAGGCTGCTGTTGAGGCTGGTATCGTGTCTGCGTTTATGGTAATAGTAGTGTCAATAACTGCTATTTCAAGCTTTGCAATACCAAATTACTCATTGGCTAACGCTGCAAGGATAATAAGTTTTGTTCTAATGGTGTTAGCAGGGATATTTGGATTGTATGGTGTTTTTATGGGACTTATTGCATTAATTCTTCATTTGTGCAAATTGAAATCAATCGGGATTCCCTATATGACACCCATTGAACCAAAAGCAAAATACGCCACAAAAGACACCATTATCAGGTATCCTTTGTGGCTTAATAAAACGAGGCCGAAAGTAATCAGTGGGTTAAACACGCCAAGGGTGGATGCGGATAATATAGTAACGAAAAAAGAAAAAGAAAATCCGGAATTCAGGTGATATATAATGAAAAAGTTATTATTAGTACTTATTATACTGGCAAACATGTTTCTAGGCGGATGTTTATCGGAAGAATTAACTGATATTGGAATAGCCGTTTCCGTAGGAATTGATAAGTCGGAAGAAGGCTATTTAGTTACTTATCAAGTAATGAATCCAAAAGCAATTTCAGCAAAGGCTCCCAATGAGGCGTCTATTGTGTTATACACAGAAAGCGGAAAAGACTTGTTTCAGATAATAAGGAAGATTACAGAACATTCTCCTAGAAAAATGTACCATTCGCACGTGAGAACTGTTATTTTTGGTGAAGAAATCGCAAAAGAAGGTATTAAAGACATGTTGGACTTTTTTGTCCGCGAACACGAATACCGTACTGACTTTTATTTTCTTATAGCAAAAGGAACAACAGCACATAATATTTTGAAAGTCATAACGCCTTTGGAAACAGAAACAGTATCGCAAATGGAAGTATACAATGCTCTTGAAACTTCTGAGAAAGTATGGTCGCCAACAAAAACCACTAAAATTTTTGAACTTGTCAACAAGATTATTTCTGACGGAGATAACCCGGTGATGACAGGCGTTGAGATTCTTAGAGTTTGCGCAGCAGCTGCTTGGCAAATGGCTGGGAGGCTTTGTGTCTATTAGCTTAATTATGGTAGAATTATTGGCAGGTACCGATGTTATATGGTATTTTGGTGATTTTTTTACAACAGTGTATATGACCGAAATTACAAAGTATCATATAAATATTTTATTTATAGCTGTCTTGGCAATTGCTCTTCTATATGGTTTGGAAGCAGTAGCTAGAGCTAGAGTGGCTGTTTATTCAGGAATTGTGTATAAGGATGTTCCTTATCAGGTCAACTGGGACATGGTGGTAAGGTCTTCTGCTGCCATTACTTTCGGGTTTATTTTGCCTGCAGTGCTTCTGGTCGTTGCATTAGTAAGGAAAAAGCTCAACACTAAAAACAAACCGAAGAAAGAATAACTTCACGTTTTCAGTACAATTAGGGTAGTTAAGAAAAGGGTAAAAATGTGAAATCTAAAAGGTTATTATTGTATGATACAGAATTATGATATAGTATAATTAATTATAGTATTGGCCATATATAAAGGATTTATGGGCAAATTTGAAATGTTTCGGATGATTGGTGAGTGATGAATAATAATGTATAAAATACTGATCGTTGAAGATAACAAAGATGTAAATAAAATGCTTGCAGAGGTGTTGAATGAAGAGGGATATCAGGTTTGTTCAGTATATACAGGCATAGATGGCCTTAAAGAAATAAGTGAAGGGGAATATGATCTGATTCTCCTTGATATTATGCTGCCCTATAAAAGCGGGGATGAAATATTAAAAGAAGTGCGTAAATTTTCCGATGTTCCTGTTATAATTATTTCTGCTAAGGATATTACAGGCACAAAAATAGAGCTTTTGAAAATGGGTGCTGATGATTATATAACAAAACCATTTGATTTGGGAGAAGCAGTTGCAAGGGTACAGACATGCCTTAGGCGTTTTAAAAAGCTGGAGGAAAAGGTGTATAAATATAAGGATATGGTAGTTGACATTAATTCAAAACACATAACTGTCAATAACATAGAGCTTGAATTGACAGCTAAAGAATATCTGATCATTGAACAGCTCATCAAAAATAGAAACAAGGTATTTACCAAAGCTAATCTTTATGAAATCATATGGCAGGATGCATATCTAGGTGATGACAATGCTGTAAAGACCCACATGAGCAATTTAAGAAGTAAACTAAAAATAGCCAACCCGGACAATGAGTATATAGAAACAGTATGGGGGCTTGGTTATAGACTTTATAAAGAATAATCTTATCGAAATCTTTACATTTTATTTTGCAGCTTAACCTTTTCTAAACCTTTAGGTTTTATACTTAATTATATGAAAAGTCATTAACTTTTACACTTTTCATAAAGAAAGGGCAGGTGAGAAAATGAAAGATTATGTTTTGAAAACCAGTAACCTGACAAAAACCTATAATAGTACAAATGTTTTACAGGATGTGTCGGTAAGTCTTGAGGCTGGTAAAATATATGGCTTAATTGGACAAAACGGTGCAGGAAAATCTACATTTATGCGTATTGCTGCAGGACTTGTTTTCCCCACAAAGGGAGACATTGAACTTTTTGGTAAATGTGGTGAAAGGGACTTGCAGGCTGAAAGAAAAAGGTTGGGATGTATGATTGAGTACCCCAGCTTGATTCCCTACATGACTGCACTGGAAAACCTTACATATCACAGAGTAATAAGGGGGATTCCAAGGACATCGATAGAAAACGAACTGCTGGAGCTGGTAGGACTTAAAGATACAGGAAAAAAGAAAGCCAAGAACTTTTCTTTAGGTATGAAACAGCGATTAGGCATAGCCATAGCTTTACTTGGAGATCCCGAACTGCTTATTCTGGACGAACCTATCAATGGTCTTGATCCTTTAGGTGTAGTGGAGATAAGGAATTTGTTAAATAAGCTTTGCGAAGAAAGAAATATGACAATTCTTATATCCAGCCACAATCTGCCGGAGCTTTATCAAGTTGCTACCAATTATATAATTATCCATCATGGAATAATTAAAAAAACCATCAACCAAACAGAGCTTGAAGAAAACTGCAAACATCATATTCTAATAGGATGTGATCAGCCGGAGAAGTTGGTAAGTGTTTTGGAAATGCAGCTAGGTACAAGCAACTATAAGGTTATGCCGGATAAAACGGTTAAACTATACGATTATTTAGATGACAAGGAATTGGTAGCAAGGACTATCTTTGATAATGGTATTGTGATAACAAACTACTGTATTCAGGGAGATACCCTCGAAAACTACTTTATTTCCGTTATTGGAGGTGACCGCAATGTATAATTTAATCTATGCTGATTTATATAAGATGTTCAAATCATCTATTGTAAAAGTTTTATTTGGAATTACATTATCATGTGCTGTAGCAATGGCAGTAATAGCATATCTTATTTCTCAAGGGAAGATTGATCCTGGAATGAGCGGAATCGGTTTCATGTTCTCGGATATTAACATTATAAGTATTCTTGGTGCTGTTATCATAAGTATTACTATCTGTGGTGATTTTGATAATAAAATAATTCATGATGCTGTAGCAAGTGGATGCAGCAGGATTTCCATTGTTGTAAGCAAAGCTATTGCAGCTTTTTGTGCCATAGTATTCATTTTACTTCCATATGCTATCATAACATTTATTGCTCTAAACACAGGTTTAAAGTTTAGCATTGGCTCTATCGGACTGGGATTTTTGAATATAGTAACTCAGGAGTCCGGTATATCCTTTAATATGCAGGAAGCTTTTAAATTACTTACTGTTATGCTGACCCTATTCATCGTATACATTGCACAATTAAGCTTGTGTGTTCCGATGGCCTTTTTATTTAAGAAGTCGGTTGTTGTGGTTGCCGTTTATTATGGCCTAACAATTTTTTGCCCGCAGCTGGCAAGAATAGAGATGTTAAAAATTATTTTTTCATGTACTCCATATTTAGGAGATTATACCCTTTTGACAACTAATACAGCAACTGAAGATATCATTAAAGCAATCTTAGTTAGTATGGTATTTATAATTGCAATGTTGACTGTTACATGGAGTGTGTTTAGAAAATCCGAAATTAAATAACGGAAGGTTGTGAAAAGGTGGGAGGGACAACTGGTATTCTAATTGCTGCAGTCTTTCTGCTTGTCTTATATATTGTCATACTCCAAAGGCAAATACGAAACATTAACAGGCAGCTTTTAAAAAGGCTTACATTGGATACAAAACAGCCTGTAAGTCTGCAACTTATTAATGGTGAGCTAAATAAATTAACTTCAAATATCAACAAGTGCTTAAAGGCGGAGGAAACCCTCCGTCTTGAAAGCGTTCGTGAGGAAAAGCGGTTTAAGGAGCTAATTGCAAATATATCACATGATTTGCGTACCCCTCTTACTGCCGTCAAAGGCTATCAACAGCTTCTTCAAACCAGTGAACTGACTAAAGAACAGAAGAAAAAGCTACAAGTTGCCAGGAAGCATACGGAGGAGTTAGGGAACTTAATTGAACAATTTTTTGAGTACTCATATCTTATAAATGCAGACCCCAAAGCTAATACTGAACCTATTAATATTACAAATCTTGTTACAGAGTGCCTTGCTGAGTCAGTATCTTCTTTTGAGGAGCACTGTATAGAAGTAAAGCTTCATGAGGCACCAACGGTATTTGCAATGGCGGACCAAGGTATGACGGTGCGTATAGTTCGAAATCTGATACGTAATTGTGTGGCTTATTCTGCTGGTGATGTCTACGTTGCTATTACTGCTTCTGAAAATGCAGTCATATCATTCAAAAATCCCGTTAAGAATGCGGCTGTCATTGATGCAGCACGCATTTTTGAGCGTTTCTATACGGGGGATAAGGCAAGGAGTAAAAGTACAGGCCTTGGCCTGCATATAATAAAGCTCCTGTGTGAGCAAATGGAAGGGAAGGTAAGTGCCAACTTAAATGGGAATGAGCTTACTATAAATGTTGAACTTCCATTATACAAGTAGAGTTTGATAATTAAGCTCCTAAGGCTGTGTTGTTGATATTCTATGTGTTGGGTGCTTTTAAAAGGAGATGAGGACGGATAAAAAACTCTATATATGCATAATATATATGTATTCTTTTTATGATGCTTTATAGGAGAAATATTATGAATATAGATGAACAGAAAGATTTTAAAAAGCCGCCCCAATCATTCTGGATGGCCTCTACACATAACTCTGATTATCATTAGACCTGGTGAAGGAAAGATAATTGAAGCAAACGGTCAAAAAGCCGGAGCTTATAGAGATGAACAAGGCACATTACATGTAGTAGATACAACGTGTACACATATGGGTTGCGAATTAAGCTGGAATCCTGCTGAAAAGTCCTGGGATTGCCCATGCCACGGCTCAAGGTTTTCCTATGAAGGCGGTGTAATAGAAGGGCCGGCACTAAGATCATTGGATTTGCACGATGTAAACACTATAGAAAAACTTGTGAAAGATGATTTTTAGGCATTTTTTGTGCATTTAGATTATAGATACCGAACTGTAAAATTAGTTATATAAAGAGAGCAGAATCGCTGAAAAAGGGCTATTCCAGGCGAACTGATATATAACTTTACAGTTCGGTATCTATATAAACAAGCCAATCAAAAATGTTGTCAGGTTTGCAGTGAATGTATAAAGAAATATAAAAAGTTTTTTTCTATCTTTTATAAATAACGAATATATTAAGAACTCAATAAAAAGTATTGCTACTTCGGTACATTTGAAGATTATATCAGAATATCTGTATAGTGTTGTGTAAAAAGTTGTAAGTAATACAATATGTAAAAGTATCTGAGTAGAAATATTTACTATCACAATAAGCTTGAAACTTCGTATTTTAAAAGCTAAAGCTAATAATAATTCAATAATAACAGTTAAAGCCATGCATTTTAATGCTTCAGGCAAATATGATTGCAATGCAGATAACATGATTCACTTCCTTTGGCATAAGGATCAAGTATAAACAACAGATCTTTAATGTTGTGATACAGACTTTACAATGATTGTATCATAAGAATTATAGGTTTACAACAAACGGTAATTATCTTAGCAGTAAATCAAATTTAAAGCCTGAATCACCATCTTAACACTTCATTCATAGGACCTTGAATTATTATTGGGTTACTGGAGGGATTTAACCAACGAATAATTTTCAGCAAGTTGTCATATTCAACTGCTATACATCCAAAGGTTGGCACATCAGGGCCTTCCCATATATGCAGGAATATAGCACTCCCTCTACCTGGAATCCTGTCTGCTGTGTTATAGTTTATAACAATTGAATAATCATAGTAAACTCCGTCTTCAGGTCTTAATACTTCTCCTGAACTCCACCTTCCGTAAGCGGGATTAACCTGCCAGGTGTTGTAGTAGAGGGAATCAACATCATCAACCCAAGTATCATTCTCAGTTGTTTGTCTATATGGAAGTAAGGTGCTGGGATTAGGGTATTTTCCAAAACATGTTTGCAATTTATAAACTCCTATTGGAGATTTTCCATCACCTTCTATCTTGTTGCAAGTAAAACCGTTCTTTCCAAGCACAGCATTCATTGGCGGAAAAACCCTCTCCCAAACGTCTCCTGTTTTCTCAAAGGTTTCAAGAGTGGCTGATTTATCGCTATATCTGTCATTTGTCACTAGTATTGTTTGTAATGAACTTTTGACACAACGTAGTTTATTGATAATCATCATAGTGCTCCATAAAAGAAAAATAACTATTATATTCTATTATTTTATTTTATGTGTGGTTACAGAAGAAAGAAAAATATTTACCAACATATCAAAAATATTATATAATCAAGCTAAACGTTAAACTAACCCACATAAATTTAAAAAAACATACGAATTATTATAATAAGGGGATAATTAAGTTCTCTATTATTAATAATTTTACATTCATTAACATTTTTTACAAGGAGGAATTGTATGAAAAAAGTTTCATTAATCTTAATCATTACACTCTTGATGACAGCTGTTTTTTACAGCTTCCCGAGTTCATTTGCTGCAGATGAACAGTATCCGGGATTTAAGGTCAAAGGTCGTTTCCTTTATGACAAAAATGGAGAGAAAACGATATTGTACGGTGTAAATAAGATGATCATATGGATGGATGTCGATGGAGTTCCGTCTTATGAGGAAATTGCCAAAACTGGTGCGAATAGTGTTAGAATTGTGTGGGGCATAAGCGGCACACCTGAAAAACTGGATAAAGCAATTTATAACTGCCGTCTTAACCACATGATTCCTATTATTGAATGCCATGATGCAACCGGGGAGTGGTCCAAGCTTCAGACAGTTGTTGATTATTGGGTAAGACCTGATATATTAGAGGTGCTTAAAAAACATCAGGAATATTTAATAGTAAACATAGCAAACGAATGTGGACAAACTGTTTCAGATGCTGATTACAGGGCAGGCTATAAACTGGCGGTAAGCAGGATGAGAACCGCAGGAATACATGTTCCCCTTATGATCGATGCTCCAAGCTATGGACAGGGAATTGATTCGCTGCAGGCAAACGGCCCGTATCTTATAGAAAATGACCCGGATCAAAATCTTCTATTTTCAGTACATATGTGGTGGCCTTTATCATGGGGATACAGCGATCAAAAAGTAAAGGACGAAATAAAGCAATCTGTTGATATGAATCTGCCTTTAGTTGTAGGAGAGTTCGGGCATCAATGGGATGAGACTGCACAGGGAGCAATTCCATATAAAACAATATTAGAGCAGTGCCACTTAAACGAGGTAGGGTATCTACCCTGGGAATGGGGACCCGGCAATAATCCTCAGACTTTTCTTGACATGACAACCGATAGTACATTTGCAACCCTTCAGGGTTGGGGAAAGGAGGTTTGTATTACAAACCCCCACAGTATAAAAAATATTGCGGTAAGACCTAAATTCATGCAGGAAGATGTTCCGCCGCCGCCTACACCAACACCTTACCCAGCTGGAAACATGGCATTAAATAAGACTATTGAGTCTTCAACCAATCAAGATAGTGAATTTACTGCTAAAAATGCTGTTGATGGCAATGGTGATACAAGATGGGCTTCGGTATCAGGTAAGTATGATACTGAATACATAAAGGTTGATTTAGGATCAGTTAGTGATATAAACAGAGTTGTTATATATTGGGAAGATGCATATGCTACGCAATATAAAATACTTACCTCTGCCGATGGTTCAAGCTGGACAACAGCATACCAGCAATATAACGGTAAGGGTGGACTAGACGAAATAAAGCTTGATAAGACATATAGTGCCCGTTATGTAAAGGTGGAATGCAGTCAGAAAGTAAACTCCGAATGGGGATATTCTATCTGGGAAGTGCTGGTGTATGGCCAATCGGTCGGTACGCCAACACCAACTCCCACGCCAACGCCAAATGGGAAAACTATATCAGGATATGTTAGGCCTGATTTTGATTCAACTACTACTTCATCACCAGTTAAGGCTGGATTTAAAGTTGAGTTTGGTTCATTGTCGGCTGTTACCGATCAAAATGGTGCATTTACATTAAATGATGTTCCACTGACCATTGTGGCAGAACCATTAAAAGTATCAAAGGACGGTTATCTTACCAGAGTAATTAACGGTATAAATGCTGGAGACAAAATAGGAAGCATTAATTCTCCTTTGGAAATATGGGCTGGAGATATTGCAGTAAACGGGGTTCAGGATGGATCGATAAACATGTCGGATGTCATAGCACTGGCAAAAGGATTCAACGCTGTTTCTACAGATTCAAAATATATAGCTTCTTGTGATCTCAATAAAGACAACTCTATAAACATGAGCGATGTAATTATACTTGCAAAGCACTTTAATATGACTACAAGTAATTATCCTGCTTTTACCGGCGTTACAAGGTAGTATCAAAGATTAATTACTTTTAACTATTGTTATACTGAATTAATAATCGATGAGGAGTATAAAAAGGCATTAACAACCTTTTTATACTCCTTTTCAAAATTAATAAACTGATTACAAACATAAAACCAAGGAATATGGAGAAAAATTAATTAAACAACGTATTAATTGCAAACGACATGCTTCGACATAATAATACGGCGTTTGACACAATGAAAATTTTTATATACAATTAAAATGTGTTAGTTAATGATAATTAACGTTGGTGGTAACAAATGGATAATCAGTTACTGGACAGAAAATTGAGTATTATACTGGCAACTGTTGATGTAATTGACGAATTTGGACTACAAGGACTTTCTACCAGGGAAGTTGCCAAAAGAGTAGGTATTTCTGAGCCTGCTATCTTTAGACATTTCAAATCAAAGGGTGGTTTACTTCTTGCTGTACTAGAACATTTCTCACAATATGATTCTGACATTATACTTTCTATCCAAGTAAAAAAAATCGATCCTATTAAGGCAATAACAAACTTTATTGACACATATGCTGCTTATTATGAAAATTATCCAGCTATTACAGCAATAACACAATCTTATGATATTGTAAGATGTGATCCATATCTTTCGGAAAAGATTCAAAGTATTTTTTTCACTCGAATTAATTTTATAACGGAGATGATCTCACAAGCTCAAAAAAATGGACAAATCAATCCTGATATAAATAGCCAAAATCTAGCAACTGTAATTATGGGCTTACAAAGAGAAAGCTGTTTAAATTGGCGTATGCAGGGATACAATTTTTCTTTAAGAAAACAGATTCTTTCTACACTAGAAATGGTATTAGAAGCCTTTAAGGTTTAAGTCCAACGAACTAATATAAATAAGGTTGGAGGGAAAAATCATGAAGATCTTAGTGGTTGAGGATGATTTTGCAAGCAGGCAGTTCTTATCAAAATTTCTTTCACAATATGGTACAGTCGATATAACAGTTGATGGCTTAGAGGCTTTGGACGCTTACTTGTTGGCGGTTAATGACAATTCGCCATATGACTTTATCTGTCTGGATATAATGATGCCAAAGGTGGATGGGGTAAAGGTGCTCAAAGCTATTCGGGATTATGAGACTTCTAAAGGTTTAACGCCTGATAAGCGTGTCAAGGTAGTAATGACTACAGCACTTCAAGAAACATCCTTAGTGAAGCAATCCTTTGAGATAGGTTGTGAGGCATATGCTGCAAAGCCTATCGATACGGAAAAGTTCATTGAGGTTATGCAAAAGTTAGGACTTATAAATACTTAATATGCTGATATATGAAAGAAGGTGTTGGATTGTCGGGTCAATATTCCAATGAACCTATGCTTGATATGTACATATTTGAGACTACACAAAACATTGAGCAGCTTGAGATGTTGATTTTAGATAATGAAAAGGCAAGCTTTTACACCCAGGAAGCAATCAATGAGATATTCCGAATCATGCATACAATAAAAGGTTCTTCGGCTATGATGCTTTTTGACAACATTTCAAACTTAGCACACTCTATTGAAGATCTTTTTTATTTCCTTCGAGAACTAAAACCACAGAATATTGATTGCTCAATTCTCTCAGATTTTGTATTGGAAAGTGTAGATTTTATTAAGGCTGAGCTTCAGAAGATTAAAGATAAATGCAATGTTGACGGAGACTCATCAATTCTTATAGCAAATATCAAGGGGTTTCTTGTTCGGTTAAAAGAAGAAAATCCTTCAGAAGTTGAGATTAATAAACCTGTTTCAACTAATCAGCCGCGATATTATATTAAAAAGGATAATTCACAAGCCATTCAAGACAATAATTTCTTTGAAGCCACAATATATTTTGAAAATGGTTGTGAAATGGAGAATATCAGGGCATTTTCTGTAATACACAATCTCAAGGAATTAGTTAAAGAGATATATTATATTCCAGAAAACATTATTGATAGTGACGAAAGCATTGAAATTATAAGAGAAAAAGGTTTTAAGATTTTTATAAAAACCAGCAAGTCATATGATGAAATAAATGAGTCTTTAAAACAAACTATATTTCTAAAAGACTTGGAACTTATTCAATTAGAAAATGATGAGAAATTTGAACAATTCGGTAGTAAAAGTCAAATCGTTGTTGAGGTAAGTCCAATAAAAGTACCTCAAACTCAGGCTCAAGCCAGTAAGGAACCTCAGGAAAAGGATGTAGGTACATCTATAAATCAGAGTATTATAAGCGTAAATGTTACAAAGCTGGACAAGCTTATGGACCTCATCGGTGAGATGGTAATTGCAGAGGCTATGGTTACGCAAAATCCCGATCTCAAGGGTTTCAATTTCAAAAACTTTCGAAAAGCTTCCCATCACCTCCATAAAATCACATTGGAATTACAGGACATTATAATGTCTGTTAGAATGGTACCTCTTTCTATGACCTTTCAGAAAATGAACCGTATTGTAAGGGATATGAGCAAAAAGCTGGGAAAGGAAGTACACTTGGAGCTAATCGGAGAGGAGACAGAGGTCGATAAAAACATTATCGAGCATATTTCAGACCCTCTCATGCATCTTGTACGCAATGCTGTAGATCATGGTATTGAAGATCCCAAAGACAGAGAGGCAGGAGGAAAGCCTAAAACAGGGAAGATTATACTGGAAGCGAAGAATGCAGGAAGTGATGTTCTTATTATAATAAAGGATGATGGAAAAGGACTAAACAAAGAAAAGATTCTTAAGCGTGCCAGAGAAAATGATCTTTTAATAAAATCTGAACAGGAAATGACAGATAGGGAGATTTACAGTCTTATATTACTTCCAGGTTTCTCAACAAAGGACACAATAACGGAGTTCAGCGGCAGGGGGGTTGGGATGGATGTTGTTAAAAGAAATATCGAATTGGTAGGTGGAACAGTCTTAATTGATAGTACAGAAGGTATAGGTTCAACTATTACCCTTAAACTTCCGCTAACGTTAGCTATTATTGACGGTATGAATGTTAAAGTAGGAAGTTCATGTTACACCATTCCCATAACAACGATTAAAGAATCCTTTAGACCTAAAGAATCTGATCTTATTAAAGAACCTGATGGAAATGAATTGATCATGGTTCGCGGAAAGTGCTATCCAATCTTACGTTTGCACCAACAATATGACATTAAAACCGATATAACAAATCTCACTGAAGGAATCATTATTATGGTTGAACAGGATGAAAGAACTATTTGCATATTTGCTGATGCACTATTAGGGCAACAGCAGGTAGTTGTAAAGACACTTCCCAATTACATAAAAAATACCCGAAAGATACAAGGCCTTGCCGGGTGCACACTACTTGGAGACGGCAGCATCAGCTTAATCCTTGATATTGGTGGACTTATTAAGATATGAATGAAACAGTAGAATCCCAATCGACAGTAATAAGCTGCTTAGTAACGATAACGCAAAAGTCTTTAACAATATCCAATAATTAGGGAGGAATGGAAAATGAAATGGTTCTATAATTTAAAAATCAGCGTGAAATTGATAGCTGCTTTTATTCTTATCGCTATATTAGCAGGTGTTGTTGGTGTAATAGGTATTATTAACATTAAGGGAGTAGATAAAAACTATACCGATCTTTATACCAATTTTGGGATAGCAATCGGTGATATAGGGCAGGCAAGCATAGATTTTCAAAATACCCGTGCAGTTGCCCGTGATGTTTTTTTAAGTAAAGAAACGGAAGATAAAGAAACATATGCAAATAAACTTAAAGATTTAGACAAGAATATGGAAGATTCACTTGCCGTGTTTCATAAGAGTCTTCAGACTGAGGAGGGAAAAAAGGCATACAATTCCTTAATGGAAAGTATGAAAAAATATAAAGATGTACGTGATAAAGCCATTAGTATGTCGCTTAACAACCAAAATGATCAAGCTATTGCTCTCTTCTATGGAGAAGGTACAGCTCCTGCACTTGAAGCAAATAAGTATGTTGACGAACTTTTTGAGTTGAAGAAATCAGGAGGACTTGAAAGGTCCAACGAATATGGAAAAACTACTGATTCTACAGTTATGATGATGGTAGCGGTTATTGTCGTAGCTATGATAATGGCATTTGCATTAGGTATTTTTATTTCCCGAATAATTAGTAATCCTGTAAAGAAGCTTGTATTTGCTGCTGAGAGAATTGCTGATGGAAATCTTGAGGTTGAGATTGAAGAAAATACAAAGGATGAGATAGGAACACTTGCCACTGCATTTAAGAAAATGTCCGATAACTTAAATGATGTTATGTCAAATATAAGCATTGCTGCTGAACAGGTTGCTTCAGGTTCAAAACAAGTATCTGATTCCAGTATGGCCCTTTCGCAAGGTGCTACTGAGCAGGCTAGTTCTGTTGAAGAGTTAACTGCTTCTCTTGAAGAAATCTCATCACAAACAAGGCAAAATGCAGACAGTGCAAATCAAGCCAATTCCCTTGCAGAGACTGCAAAGAGCAATGCGGTTCATGGAAATGGTCAAATGAAGGATATGTTAAAATCCATGGATGAAATAAATATCTCTTCAAGCAATATATCTAAAATTATCAAAGTTATAGATGAAATTGCATTCCAGACAAATATTCTTGCGTTAAATGCTGCAGTAGAAGCAGCAAGAGCAGGGCAGCACGGTAAAGGGTTTGCAGTTGTAGCGGAGGAAGTAAGAAACCTTGCAGCAAGATCTGCTGATGCAGCAAAAGAGACAACTGATATGATTGAAGGATCAATTAAAAAAGTTGAAGATGGTACTAAGATTGCAAATCAGACAGCAGAAGCTCTAAATAAGATTGTTGAGGATGTGGCAAAGGTTGCAAATCTTGTGGGAAGTATTGCCATTGCATCTAATGAACAGGCTTCCGCTATTGCACAAGTCAACCAAGGTATTATGCAGGTATCTTCAGTAATACAAACCAACTCTGCAACTTCCGAAGAAAGTGCAGCAGCCAGTGAAGAACTCTCAAGTCAGGCAGAACTATTAAAAGAACAAGTTTCAAGGTTTAAACTGAGAAGGTCATATAATAGAGGTGTCCATTCCTACAATGGGATGCAGGAAATAAGTCCAAATGTCTTAAATATACTTGAGCAAATGAATGGCACAAAGAAAATAAATCAAACTCCAGATTCCAATTCCCAAATACCTGGAAATACAAAGAAAATCGCACTGAGCGATAAAGAGTTTGGAAAGTATTAGGCAACAAATATACAGGGTCTGGAGGAAATTAATACCTCCAGACCTTACCTATACTACTATAAAGGCAGGGTGTAGAGTGTATGGTTTCAATTACAGAACAAGAATTCAAACAATTATCTAATTATATTAAATCTAATTATGGCATTAACCTGAAAGAAGAGAAAATGGCTCTTGTAAACGGAAGACTGCAAAACGTCCTCCAGCAAGCAGGCTTTCATAATTTCACTCAATACTACAAATATATAGTTGATAATAAGGCAGGAGAGGCAGTAGTCACACTTTTAGATAAGATTACAACCAACCATACTTTTTTTATGAGAGAGCCTGACCATTTTTATTATTTTAGGGACAAAGTCCTTCCTTATCTTTGCAATACAGTTCGGGATAAGGATCTTAGAATATGGTGTGCAGCAAGTTCTTCCGGTGAAGAATCCTATACACTAGCTATGATAATGGATGAATTTTTCGGTACGGATAAGGTGCTGTGGGATACTAAAGTATTAGCCACCGATATATCTGAAAAAGTATTAAATATAGCTAAAAAGGGAGTATATGACAATGAACGGATTTCTCCGTTGCCTACCCATTGGAAGCTTAACTATTTTAAAAAACTTGACAGTGAAAAATCTATCATGGTCGATAAGATCAAGAATGAAGTTATATATAGAAAATTTAATCTAATGGATGAAGTATTTCCATTTAGGAAGAAGTTCCATACCATTTTTTGCAGGAATGTAATGATATATTTTGATAATGATACCAAAACCAGACTTATAAATAAGTTCTATGACCAAATGGAATATGGAGGTTACCTCTTTATCGGACATTCCGAATCCCTTAAAAGAGAGACTACAAAATTCAAATATGTTATGCCGTCAGTATATAGAAAGGAATAGATCGGTGATCATTATGGAATTTAAACCTCAAAATACAAATTGCTCTCAAATGGCAGATGCACTTTTTTCTATAGGAGACGGCGTCATAACTACAGATCTTCATGGGAAAATTACTTATATGAACCCCTCTGCTGAAAAGTTGACAGGGTGGGTATATCATGAAGCTTGCGGAATGGGATTCTGTGAAGTATTTCGCCTTATAAATGCTGCTACAAACGAACCCATGGAAAGTCCTATAGATACGGTTTTAAAAAAAGGTGCTACAATCGGGCTTCAAAATCAGTCAGCTATTCGTACAGTTAATGGAAATTTAAATTATGTTTCTGCAAGTTGCTCTCCCATTATTAGTGATGATGGAACTGTTGGAGTGATAGTTGTTTTTCGTGAAATTACTCAGATCAAACGCATGGAAGAAAAACTTCGTGTGGAGAGGAACAACTTCAAAACAATTTTTGAATCCACACCTGTTGGTAAGGTTATTCTTGATAAACAACTTACCATTAAACAGATAAATAAAGCATATCTTAAAAGACTTGGAAAAGAAAGCGGTGTGGAAGGTAAAACGTTCGGGGACGGCGTTGGTTGTCCAAATAGCCTGGAATATGGCTGTGGAAATGGACCGGAATGTTCTAGCTGTGCAGTGAGAATTAATTCGGAAAAGGTATTTGAATCAGGAGAATCTATTATTGCATTAAACCATAAATTCATAGTGAATACAACGGGAGAAATTTTTTGGTTTAAACTTGACTTTGTGCCTATTGAAATAGATGAAGAGGCTTGTATATTGCTTGTTGTTGAAGATATCACCGAACAAAAAAAGAATGAGGAAAAGCTGCTTAAATCCAATGACTATCTTAATAGCATTCTTGATGGGTTTCCTGCCTTGTTGTGGAGGGATGAAGCAAATAAGGAATGTGAATATGTCAACAAGGCATGGTGCCAATTTACGGGAGAACCATATAAAGAGGCTCTTAAAGGTAGGTTGGAAAGGCATATACACCATGATGATGTAGAACGTTGTAAGGAAAATTATGATATTTGCGTTGAGAATAGAATTCCATATCAAATTGAGTATAGGCTAAAAAGGCATGATGGTATATATCGGTGGGTTATGGATACAGGAAAGCCGTTTTATGACCTTGATGGAAACTACCAGGGCTATATTGGCGTTATTCAAGATATTACAGAAAGGAAAGAATATGAGGAAACTCTGGCAGATATGAGTAAGTTCTATTTTCGAATATTTGAGGATTTCCCAATTATATTATGGAAAACAGATAAAGAAGGCAATATAACATATATAGACAACAAATGGACAAAGATATTGGGTAGGCCGGAAGAGGGAAGAGGGTATGGATGGTTGAACTTCATACATCCTGATGATAGAGAACGTAATTTGAAAATTCAAAAAGCTGCTTTTGCTGAAAATAAAGTCTTTGATATGGAATTTAGATATATTTCCAGCAGTGGGGAATATAGATGGGCACATTCTTATAATCGACCATTCTATAATCATAATAATGAATTTGAAGGATATATCGGAATGGGTATTGATATTCAAGACAGAAAAATTGCTGAGATGGGTAGAAATCTATACGAACTACTATCTAAAATATCTGGTGAAATAATACTGTTTATTGATAAGAACGGGAATATAATAAATGCTAATCAAGCTGCAATTAAAAGCTACGGATATACATTAGATGAACTGTGTTCCATGAATATAAGTGATCTTAGAGTAAACTCTGAATTCTTTGAAAGTCAATTTGAAGAAGCAAGTACCCGTGGAATATCATTTGAAACAGAACATCGCTGCAAGGATGGAAGTATATTCCCTGTTGAGGTAAGTTCCCAAGGGATGGATATCGACGAAAAAAAGATAGTTGTAAGCATCATAAGAAATATTTCAGAACGTAAGAAAGTAGAAGAAGCATTACGCAAAAGTGAGGAAAAATACAAGCATCTGTTTAATAGTGCTGCAGACACAGTTTTTCTGCAAGCATTCAATGGTGATTCGGATAAAAACATCCGCTTTATTGAGGTAAATGACGCGGCATGTAAGAGTTTAGGATATACGAGAGAAGAGCTTTTATGCATGAATGCATTAGATATAATTGCACAGAATTATCAAAATTTGGCACAGGATTACTTAAAAGTTATACAGAACCAATCCCATATAACTGTTGAAAGTATGCATGTCTCAAAAGACGGCGTGGAGATACCTGTAGAGGTTAGTATTCACTCCTTTGAACTTGATGGAGAAAAGGTTTTATTGTCTGTTGCACGGGATATTACAGAGAGGAAAAAGGCAGAATCTCTTATTATTGAAAGTGAAAAAAGATACCATTCGCTATTTATGAATATGGACAGCGGTTTTATATATTGTAAACCAATATTTCAACCCAATGGAAAGGCAGATGATTTTGAGTTTATTGAAGTCAATAAAGCTTACGAAGCAATCATGGGAAAGAGTAAAGAAGAATTGGTTGGAAAGAGACTTTCAGAAATTTTCCCTGAATTTATGCGTTTCTACTTGGATCGGATAGCCTGTTGGGGTGAAATTGCTTTGACACAAAAGGGAAGAATTGAGACGGAATACTTTTCTAACCTATGCAGCAAATGGCTCACAGTGGCAACTTACAGTCCTGAAAATGGTTATTTCGCATGTATTATCACTGATATTACCGATGAGAAACGTGCAAAATTACAATTAAAGAAAGCAAAAGAAGAAGCTGAGTATGAAAGGGAAATTGCCGAGACTGCCAATAAGACAAAAAGTGAATTTTTAGCAAACATGAGCCATGAAATACGTACACCCATAAATGGAATTATGGGAATGTTGGAATTAACGATGCTTACAGAGCTTAATAAAAGCCAGAAAGAAAATCTAATCACTGCAAAGGGATGTGCAATGTCACTTTTACGGATCATAAATGATATACTTGATTTTTCAAAGATGGAAGCGGGTAAACTTACAATTGAAAAGATTGATTTCGATATTAAAAACTTACTTGATGAAATAACAAAAGCTCATTCAGTCAGAGCAAATGAAAAAGGTCTTGAGCTGTTATATGCCTTTTCTTCCAATATTCCGCCATACCTGGTTGGGGACCCTAACAGACTTCAACAGGTACTCAATAATTTAATAAGCAATGCAATAAAATTCACCGATAATGGGGATGTTTCCATAGAAGTTAGGAAAAAATCAATTTCAGATGATTATATTGAACTGCAATTCTCTGTCACCGATACAGGGATAGGTATTTCACCTGAAGGTATGGAACGATTATTTAAGAGTTTCAGTCAGGTAGACAGTTCATATACACGCAGATATGGCGGAACCGGGTTAGGACTTGTAATATCCAGGCAGCTTGTAGAAATGATGTCAGGGAAAATATGGGTAGAAAGTGAAGCTGGAAAGGGCAGTACATTCTATTTTACATTACCATTTAGAGTAGGCAGTAAACCATATGAAAAGCCAATAATAAGCAGTGATGAAAAAAGATGTGCAAAAAAACTTAATATATTAATAGTTGAAGATGATGAGGTCAATAGGTTCGTATTGTCCAATATGTTAAATGAAAAAGGCTATACAGTAGATATTGCCTGCAATGGGTTGGAGGCTCTGAAAGCTTATAAGGAAAGCCGATATGATTTAATACTGATGGATATACAAATGCCTGAGATGGATGGCGTTGAAGCAACAAAGCACATAAGACAATTGGAAATTGAAGCGGGAAACCAACGAAATATACCTATTATTGCACTGACAGCTTATGCACTACATGGAGATCGAGAAAAATTTTTGGCATTAGGTATGGATGAATATATATCCAAGCCAATAGTAATGGAAGAGATGTATGTTACTATAGATAAAGTTATGGACCAGAGAGATAAGAATATTGAAACGGAAATTGAAGTAAGAATTTCAGATGATGGAAAGTTGATAAAAACAAAAAATAATGAGCCGGCTGCAGCTTGCAATGATGTTTTGTTAGAACAAATAGAAAAGAAGATTGAAGAATTCGAGGATGTAATTATTAGTAATGACTTATCAGCTATCGAAAATCATGCAAATAAATTAAAAAATCTATTTAATAGGATAGATGCTGATGACCTCAAAAGTACAGCTTTTAGGATAGAGCTGTTTGCAAGGAGAGGAGATCTCAAGGAAGCTATAAAATATTCTACGCAAATTCAAAGAGAGTTTGAAACATTTAAAAAATCTTTATTATAATATAAGGGTCTATAAGAAGTAGTGTGTAAATTTTTTCTTGCAAATAACTTTTATAAAATAATCATAAGATTAGTATTAAAACGGTTGAGACTCTAGAAGAGCTCAACCGTTTTAGTATATTCGTCCCAATTAATGTGTAATTTTATATTTTCTGTTAAAAACCTTAAAGGAATATATGTACGATTATTTATAATAGCAGGGGAGACATCCATAGACTTTTGTACCCCATTTACTTTAGAAACTTTACTTCCGATTTTAAACTCGATCTTATTCAAAGCTTTGCTTCCATCATTGCTTTTTATCTGAATGCTTACAGTCTTTGTTTTATTATTCCAATTTACAACACCGCCTAAAGACTCTGTAACTACCCTGATGGGTATTAAGACTCTATCATTGACAATAACAGGATCAGTATCAGTATTTATATAAGAATGATCTCTTAGAATTTTTATTTTTTTATCTACTTGAAATACTTTTGATCTGGATACATATTTATCACCTTTTTTGCCTAAAACTACATAATAACAATTCTCTCCTCTATTCAGATCGGATATGAACTCGTTTATACCATATATAAAGTCAGGAGATTTCATAATTAGCGGACTTTTTTCATCAAAAGGGTCTCGATTAACAGGGCTTCCATTAAAAGGTTGTCTGTACAATTCGTATGTATCACATGAATCGTTTTTATTGATATTTACTTTAATGTCATATGTATATTTTTTAACGGAATAGGTTTTATTTAACACGCAAATATACTCTGTATTTGTACCTATTTCCTCTTTGAGGCTTAAAACATCAATATTGTGGTATTTAACATCCTTTATGTATTCTTTTCCGTTAGCCTTATATACAGCTTTTATATGATAAAGCTTATTTAAGGGAAGTACTAAACTTGCATAGTTCATCCTTAAATATTTGTAAGTATTTTGCTTCAGTTTTTCATCGGAACTTGGAATATTGGTAAATTCAGTAGATTCAAAATCGGTGATTTTTGATACCTCATTGCCTTCTTCATCATAGACGAATATGCTTAATTCCTGATCCTGCTTATTATAAACTTCGTTATCCTTAAATACCAATGGGACACATATGACGGTTTTATCACTATTGTCCACAATTTCTCTTTTTATATCATCATATTCCTTTCCTCTTTTATATACATCGAGGTCAATTTTAATATTGTCACTCTCAGGCGAATTGATTGAAGTATCTGGAATAGTGAATTTAAATCTCCTTAGAAATATTTGAGGACGGTAATCACCACTGGTTTTTAATAAAAATTCATATTCTCCAGGTGTAAGTTTTTCCAGCTTGATCTTATAATTACTAAAATACTTGCAAAAGCACCAAATATACATAAAACTCCTATGATGGTGAAATAGAAAATTGTTTTTTTTATAAAATTATTACGCATTATGTAATCCTCCAACTAGAATAATTCTAGTTATTATTATCACTTTTAATTATTACTAATTTTACATTTTTATTCTACACTATTATATATAGACATGCAATTACTGATGAACTCTTTTCATTTCAAGGGATTTGCTATATTATATGTATATATGAAGAAGTAAAGAGCAATACATATAAAAATGACAGGAGGGGCTACATGCCGTTTACTTTTGTACATCCGGCAGTTTTCATACCATTAAAGGGAAAATGGAAAAAGTATTTTAACCTAACGGGTTTAGTGCTAGGGAGTATGGCACCGGATTTTGAATATTTTTTAAAATTTAAACCAAGTGCCGTAATTGGACATAGTGTTCTGGGATTTTTGCTGTTAAACCTGCCTATATGTTTTTTGACAGCGATTCTATTTCACAAATTTATTAAGAAGCCGCTTATATTGAGCATGCCGTCACCTTTTGACAGGTGGTTTTATTACATGGCTCAAAAGGAATGGAAAATTAATTCATTTAAAGCAGTACTGATCTTCATCTATTCCTCACTTATAGGTATGATATCCCATGTGTTTTTGGATGCATTCACCCATGAATCAGGCCGGTTTGTTGAGATGTTACCTGTACTATCTTCTAATATACATATATTCGGCTATTCGCTCCCCGTTTATAAAATTCTACAGCATGGAAGTACAGTTATATTTGGTATCGCAATTATCATTTATATGATCCATTTGAGAGATAAAGAGGCAAGAGTTAGCAGTATATCGACAATTAGCAAGTTTGTTTATCTTTTAGCAATTTTCTTGGCAGGTGTGACTTTTGTACTTATTGGTATGCTATTTTCATTTATTGATTTAAGTTTTACAAATAGAGGTATAGCTGTTGTAACATTTATAAACGGATGCATTTTTGGTTGCATAACTATGTCATTTATATATTTGAAAGTATTTGAAAAGAGTGTATTTAAATCAAGTTAATAAAGGAATAAATTTAAGAGTAATGGTTATCATAGTTGTACAATTAAAGTGTTAATAGATTAATGACTTTTAATAAAAACAGAAAGTAAGAGGTATCATATTATGAGTGACCAGACAAAAATTGTTAAAGTTAAAAAAGACCATTCAGGCGACATAACTGATGTAATGATGGAAAACGGAAATGTTTATTCAATAAATGAAGCAATTATGATGGCAAAAGACAATTTAATTGAGGGAGTTAATGTTGGCGTTTCGAAGAGCGGCAGGGAATATATCAGGTCAAATCCAAACGGAACGGAAAAAGATAATCTGGATAATCTTCCTCAATTTTAGTTGTTAAATTTATCCCAATGATATAATATAAATATAATCAGTTATTTCAATCATGCTTTAACTGGCTGCTGGATTAAATTCCTGTAGCCTTTATTTATGCCTGAGAAACCCAAAAGATTTTTATTGTAAAAAGATGTTTCAATATGATTGAAATTGTAAAATTGCTGAACATTTTAACGAAATTACAGATAATTATGTAAAGTTTTAATTGCTTTGAAAGGATAAAAGCATGAAATGTAGTGGGATGGAAAACTGGATATTAAAAGCCAATTACTTTGGAAAAAATAATATCCCATTTGTATTTTTGGTTGATTTCAACTTATCAAAGCCATTTATTGAAAAAGTAAGTGACATAGATAGTTCTCAAATGTTATACAACTTTAATGGCTATACAAATTGTAATTACAAGGATAATACATTTAATAAAAGCATCTGTATAAAATCTTATACCCTGGATTTTAATAAATATGAAGAGGCTTTTAAATACATACATCAAAATCAATATTCTGGAAATTCTTATTTGGCAAATCTTACTTTTCCAATAAGGGTAGAGCTAGGTGCTTCATTGAAGGAAATATTCTATTGCAGTGTTGCAAAATATAAATTATGGTACCAAGATGAATTTGTTGTTTTTTCGCCTGAAATTTTTGTTCGTATAGATAAAGGATTAATTTCTTCCTATCCAATGAAGGGGACCATTGATGCTTCAATAAAAAACGCAGAAGAAATAATATTAGCTAATGAAAAAGAGGCTGCCGAACATGCAACAATTGTAGATTTGATTAGAAATGACCTTAATATGGTTGCAAGTAATGTTTATGTTGAGAAATATCGCTATATCGATAGAATTATTTCCAACCAAAGAAACCTATTGCAGGTTAGCTCTAAAATTGTTGGTAAGCTTAGTGAGGATTATAATGAAAGGCTTGGAGATATTATAGTGAAATTGCTTCCGGCCGGTTCAATAACAGGTGCCCCAAAGAAAAAGACGGTAGAGATAATTAAACATGCTGAAAAGTATGACAGAGGTTATTATTGCGGGATTTGCGGATACTTTGACGGATATAGGCTGGATAGCGGTGTTATGATAAGGTTTATTGAAAATATGGATGGAGAATATTACTACAAAAGCGGTGGAGGCATTACCATATATAGCGATGTGGAATCTGAATACAGGGAGTTGAATAACAAGATTTATGTTCCGGTTGGTTGAAACAATAAAGTTAAAAGACGGTAAGTTTTATAATTTGGATTTACATAATAAAAGATTTAATAATACAAGAGAAGCACTATTTAAGATAAAAGAACATATTGATTTAATGGACTATCTTAAAATACACAGATTTGATAAATCAGGCCTATTTAAATGCAGAATAGTCTATAGCCAGGATATACACAATATAGAGTTTGTTCCTTATGCTATCAGACCGGTTAAGTTCTTAAAGCTGGTTTATGCCAGTATAGACTATAGTTATAAGTATGAAAACAGAAAAGATATCAATAGCCTTTTTACACTGCGTGAAAATTGTGATGACATTTTGATAGTGAAAGATGACGATAGGTTAACAGATACTTCAGCTGCTAATATTGCCTTTTTTGACAATGACAGGTGGTATACACCATCATATCCGCTTTTAAAAGGTGTTAAACGAGAAATGCTTTTACAAAGCAAAACAATATTTGAGGAGGACTTGAAAGTGTGGGATTTAAAAAAATTCAACAAAGCAGCAATATTTAGTACCATGGTTGATTTTGGTGAAATAATTATATCAGTATCAAATATATATTATTAAAGTGGTGATATAGGATAATGATTCCCTTCTATGGTCTCGAGGACTAAACAAAGCATTTCAAATTATCCTTTGCAAAATCTTCTAAGGTGCGGGCTTTTTGCCAGTCAACTTGTAAAAAACATTTGTAACCTCTTTTGCTGTCCCCATTCTTGTCATAAAGTAAAGAGCCACTGTGACGTTGACATATGTCTTGTCAAGTCCTCTTATATTAATGTAATAACTTCTATATTTAAAAAAACCTGGTTTGGCATATATAATTTCTCTCCCAGTTACTTTACTTAAAATTTCTGCTACTTGATAATAGTCTAATGCCTCTGGACCTGTTATCGTGTGTGCAGTGTTTTTGAAATTTTGAGGATTGTGAAGTAAAACTGCTGTTGCAAGCCCAATATCAGCAGCATCAATAAAGCTGGTTTTGCTTTTGCCTGCTGGAATAAATATTTGATTTTTTTCTCGGATTTCAACAGAATGAATCCCAGATAAATTCTGCATAAAGAATCCTGGGCGAACATGGGCATAAGGAATACCAACCTTTTCTATGTATTTCTCAATTTTATGATGAGGAGGTATTGTGTTGTTCTCAACTCCCATCAATGATAAAAATGAAACGAGTTTGATATTATGGACTTTCATTGCATCAACGAAAGGGTATAAATCTTCTGGTTTTCCAAGATGTGGAGGTCTCATAAGAAATACTCTATCTACATTTTGGAGAGCCTTATCAAAAGTAGACGTATCTGTAAAGTCAAAGTATACCGTTTCTACTTCATCACCAAACAGCTTCTTGAGCTTCTGAATATCTGTACCTGCTGCGGCTACATGCTCTCCCATTATCATCAATTCCTTTGCCACATAACTCCCTACATTGCCTGATGCACCGGTTACCAATACCTTCATAATTCCCTCTCCTTAATACCAGTTAGTAAATTGATCCCAATAATTGCATCTAATTTAATTTCGTTATTCATATCTCCTATCTGTATATATAAGTTTTTGCTGCAATATTATTAAAGCATATAGAATCAAGTTTATTATTTGCAATATATTTTTTAATATTTGTGGTAATAGATTTAAAGTCAGTAAAAAAGCCAATTTTACAGATTGGCTTTTTTGTGGTTTTTATATTAATATAAGCTTTAAGTATTGATTGAGTTTTAAATTTTGTTTTGGCTCTGGTGATAGCTATACTCTCATTAGTTCTAGACACTTTATATTTAATAAATTAGTTAGTCTTTACGTAAACAATATTGCCCTTTTTATAGAGCTTACCTTCACTTATCATTTTGTTGATACATGCAGCAATTTCGTTCTTCTTAAATGCATTGGATGGCTTATACCATGAATCCTTAATTTCATCGTTAACTAATGTAAGATGGACATAGTCAAACATAAGACCCATAACATACCTTTCGATACGAACATCCTTGTCATCGTCTATATAAGGCGGTGCAACAATTACTTTTACAGGCGAAAGCTTGTTATCAGCACCTTTATAATAGGTATATTGGAGACCCATGCTCATTCTGCCTAAAGACTCGAACATAAGGGTTGACATACTGCACAGCTCTTTTGTTCCATCACCGTCAAAATCTTCAAGTTTAAAGTAAAGCGGATTATTCATAAAGGAATTTGGATCACTGAAAAAATCTTTTAAAGTTTTGCCTTTTTCTATTAATCTCTCATACCCAGTCTTATCAAATTTTACTGTTTGGCTTGATTTTATTTGTGGAAACTCTATATTGATAGTATTTCCGCTATTGTATTTGAATATTGTTTCCGGTGCCTTCAAATCAAGGTCGGAAAGCTTTCCATTGCTGTATGAATAAGCAAAAACGTCTCCTGATGCTTCTGTTGAACCGGCGAGCCAGGTTAGTGTCACAATAATGATTTTATTATTGCTGCCTTTTTGAGGCATAAAGTATACAGTTGGAGTTTGGCTGATTGTACGTTTTGGATTTACCTGCCATTGGGTTTGGCTTAAAACAGTCATATCACTGTTTTCCACCCTTAATATAATGTCACCCTTAAATTCAAAACCCTTACCGCCTTTGTATATCAGACTTACCTTTTCCTTTTTGCCGTCACCGTTTATATCGCTGTCGAAGTTTTTCTGCTGGATTTCAAGGCCTTTTTCCTTAATGTTGGCAAGTTTTTTAGTACTATCGAAAGTTATATTCTCCCAAAGATTTGTGCTGTCGGCCCAGAGCTTATAAAGTTCATTTTCCCCGTCAAAATAAACAATACCATCCTTCACGGATAAATATAAGGCTTTTGCACCATCAAATTGAAGTACATAGTCATATTTCTTTTTATCAAATTTAGATGCAATTGCTCTGTCTTGAGGATTATTATTATCAATGATGTCAGCTTTTGATAAAAGATCGGCAATACTGTATAAAAGTAACTGTGATGTGTTATAGAAAGTTTTGTCCGACGCCTTTCTAATGTCCAGAATATGTTCGATTGTAAATAGATCGGTAAATTTATTTATACTTCCAGGTGTTGCACTTCTTGGTGCAGATGATGTTGGAGATGCAGCAGCAGATGCACTTGGAGAAGTGTCTGGAGAAGTACTGGACGATGGAGTTGGAGATAATTGCGGCATTGTTATTTGAGTTGAGCTTTTAGTAGGTGTTGGAGAATTACCATTGTTGTTGCCGCTACATGAAGTTAAAAATAATGTTGATAATGCAATAATGCAGGAAGATCTTAAAATCCTGTTCATGTTTATACCCCCGTTATAATTTATATCTATATATAATTTAAGCCTTATAATATTTTTGACCTATAATTATCATTTTACAATAATTGCAGCGTCATGAAAAGATATAAAATTAATATTGTAGAAAATAATATTTTAGTGATATTGATGATATAAAAATATAAAATGTTAAGTTATTTTGAAATATTCTAAAATTATATGTTGATTTATGCAAATATATAGGTTAACATAGATATTAAATCCATTTTGATGGATATGTAATGTACAATTACCATATAATAGCATAAGTAATGACTTATTTAGTAGTTGTAATATTAATAGAAAACTAGTATTATATCATAAGAAAAAAATAATATATAGAAAACAATAATATATAGAAAACAATAATATATAAATCGTTTAGTATTAGGTTTTATGTAAAGGAATGATTAAAACACTAAGTTATATTTTAATCATGCCTAATAGGAGGATTGTAAAATGAAATATTTTGTTGGTGTTGAACTTGGGGTAAAAAATATTTTAGTAGGCGTTGTAGATAAATACGGCAAACTGATAAGAAAAGAATCAGTTCCTACATTAAAGGAAAGACCGTATACAGAAATTGTAGAAGATATTGCAAAGTTAATTACTGAAGTTTTGGATAAAGAAGATATAGATATAAGAAGTGTTAAATACATTGGTGTTGGCTGCCCCGGTACACCAGATGCAAAAAACGGAATTATTGTGCGAAACTACACTTTAAATTTCCATAATACACCTATAAGGGCTGAATTGGAAAAATATATAAATCTTCCTGTCTATATAGAGAACGATGCCAATTGTGCTGCACTGGCGGAAAGTGTTGCTGGGGCTGCTGAGGATATAGACTTTTCAGTTACTGTTAGAATTGGAACAGGAATAGGTGGGGGAATAATAATAAGCAATAAGGTATACAGCGGGTTTAACTATGCAGGTGCCGAGCTGGGGCACATGGTAGTTAGTTTTGATGGGTTAAAATGTACCTGCGGAAGAAATGGTTGCTGGGAATCGTATGCATCTGCAACTGCACTTATGAATCAAGCTTCTGAAGCGGCAGCAAAATGTCCGGAGTCCCTTATTAATAAGCTGGTAGAGAATGATTACGGCAAGTTAACTGAAAACATAATATTTGAAGCTGCCAGAAAAGGTGACATCACTGCCAAGGAAGTTATAAACAAATACTTATTCTATCTTTCCGAAGGTTTAGTGAATATTGTTAATATTCTGCAGCCTGAAGTCATTGTAATAGCCGGGCAGATTGCAAAAGAAGGGGAGTACTTCCTAAAACCCTTAAAGGAGATGGTAAACAGTAAGGTATATTGCCAACAAGTTCGCCAGACAGGGATTACTCTTGCACAAACCGGAAGTGCTGCTGTAATAATCGGTGCAGCGATGCTTGGTGTTTATAAGAATATGGCTCTTCACAGTAATGTGTTAATTTAGCAAACAGTATAATTATTTAAAAAATTGAATTATATAATAAGTGACTATATATAAAAAGGATTTATCACTTTAAATATTACAATAAATAGTAGGTGTTTTAACCTGCTATTTTTGTGCTATATGTTTTCAATAATCATTTTACATTTTTGTTATTGCAAAACATCTATAATATGGTGATAATAATTTAATAAGACTACAATCTTGTATAAGAGATTTTGTTCATAGTATGGAGGAATAAAATGAATAAAGGCCCTGAAAACAAAAAGGAAATACATGTTTCTGAAGAGGAAATAGCCAAGCAATACCAATATATGAATTCAATTAAAGAGGCCAATGCTCAATGTGAAATGCAAACAGGAAGAAAAAAGCTGGCATTTTTACAATCTTTTGGTTGCCAAATGAATGAAAACGACTCTGAAAGGCTTTGGGGTATGCTTTCGGAAATGGGCTACGGTGAAGGAAAAAACAGTGAAGAAAGTGATGTTATTATCTTTAATACATGTTGTGTTAGAGAGAATGCAGAAGAAAAGGTTTATGGACATTTAGGTGCACTTAAAAAGCAAAAAATGGACAATCAGGAAAAGATAATTGCCATATGCGGATGTATGATGCAGCAGGGCCATGTAGTTGAGCATATAAAGAAAAAATACCGTCATGTTGATATAGTATTTGGGACCCATAATCTATATAGGTTTCCAGAGCTTTTAAATAAGGCCGTGAATACAAGGTCGGCAGTGATAGATGTAGATGAATCGGCAGGTTCAATTGTCGAGGGATTGCCAATTGAACGTAAAGATTCAATAAAGGCTTGGGTAACTGTTATGTATGGCTGCAATAACTTCTGCTCATACTGTATTGTTCCATATGTACGAGGAAGGGAACGCAGCAGGAGTATTGAAGATATTGTGGATGAAATAGCAGAACTTGGACAAAATAATTTTATGGAAGTAACACTATTAGGACAGAATGTGAATTCTTACGGGAAGGATTTTGCCGGTAATGTAAGCTTTGCAGAGCTTCTTAGTGAGATAAACAAGGTAGAGGGGATAGAGCGTATAAGGTTCATGACTTCCCATCCGAAAGATCTCACAGAGGATATTATCCTTGCAATGAGGGATTCTAAAAAGGTGTGTGAGCATCTCCATCTTCCCATTCAGGCAGGTAGTACCAGGATTCTTAGTGAAATGAACAGAAAATACACCAAGGAAGATTATTTGAATTTAATTGGCAGGATAAAAGAAAAAATACCCGGTATATCACTGACCACAGATATTATAGTAGGTTATCCCGGTGAAACGGAAGAGGATTTTGAGGAAACTCTGGATGTTTTAAGAAAAGTACGCTTCGATTTTGCATATACTTTTCTTTATTCAAGAAGAACAGGGACTCCTGCGGCAAAAAGTGAAGATCAGGTAAGTGAGAAAGTTAAAAAATCGCGATTTGAAAGACTTTTAGGTGTACAGAACAAAATCAGCAAGGAAATAAATGACACACTTTTAGGAACAACAGAAGAAATACTTGTTGAAGGTTTAAGTAAAAACAGCATCTGGAACTACACCGGAAGAACACGTACAAATAAAATTGTTAACTTTAAAGGTAGTAAAGAGCTGGTTGGAAAGCTGGTAAAGGTGAAAATTACAGACATTCAGACCTGGTCGTTAGAGGGTGAAGTTATATCTTGGTAACAAAATAATAAATTAATTTTGATACAAAAATATATGAGGATATCAGATCAAATGATTCAATTGAAAGGGGCTTAATTTAAGGCTCCTTTTTTTAATTGTCATAAAATTATGGATTTTTTATCTAAATTAAAGTAAAATACTACTTATTACCACAATATTGCTTTAAAATTATATATTTGCTAATTTTTATGTATTGGGGGCTTAAATGTGAGCGGTAGTTTTGATACAGATAATTTAAATGAAATACCTTACATTATGATATGTGGGAATGAGGCTATAGATGTAAGTGATTCGTTTCTTCAGTTATCTGGATATTGCAGTATGGAGATAATAAATAAGAATATTGAACAAGTTTTCAAAAATCTTTTAAAGGCGAATATAGATGTTGATTCAATAAATAATACTCCTAAGAGTCTTTTTATATTTACAAAGAGTATCGATCCGAGAGAGGTAGAAATAGCTAAAGCAACGAAAAATAATAAAGAATTAATCACTTTCATTGAAAAACCACATTCTCGAATTGAAGAAAAATTCTCCTACATTGAATATCTGCATAAATCAGGAGTTGCTATTTATTCTGCTGATGATTTGACTCTACTAAGAGCCAATAAAACATTTTTCGAATTTATCAAAGAACCATACAATAATAAGGAAGGTTGTATCGGAAAAAGTGTTGGTGATTTTCTCAAGGACTTTACCGGTAGTCCTATGGAACAAATTTGGAAAGATATGATGAATTCCGGTGAGGCTTTATATATCAAAGAATTTGCACATTTTAATAGTGAAAGAGGTAATACCTATTGGGATTTTTCCGCAGTACCAATGAAGGAGGATGGAAAAGTCAAATATATTATCATCAACTCTATTAATATGACAGATAGGGTTTTAAACAGAATACATATTGAAGAGCAAAATAAATTGTTAAAGCATAAAGAAGAACAGTTAAGGTTAATCACTGAAAATATGAATGATGCTTTATTTATAGTTAATAAAGATGGTACTTACGAATATTACAACGATCATGCAGTAAAAATAGCTAATCAAATAGGGATTATAGATGCCCATGGTAATTTAGTATTGGATTATATATACTATGATCAAACTGGAATAGAAATTACAAAAGATGGCATACCCAGCTCAAAAATATTAAGCGGTGAAGAAATTCAAAATGTTGTGGTTAGAGTTGAAAGGCCTGAGTATACTTTTTACTTCAACTTTAATGGAAGCCCTATTTATAATGCCGATGGACAAATAATATCAGCAATATTTTGTTTTCGTGATATAACTGAAAAATATAAACATGAACAGGAAATAAAGGAAAAAAAGGATCAATTAGAGACTGTTTTTGAAACAATTCCTGATTCTTTAATAGTTTCAGATAAAGACGGTAACATTATTGCCACTAATCCTGTAGCTGATTATATAGCAAAAAAGTTCCTTTTCATGCCTATTGAAAAGGGAAATCTTGAATATAACTTTGGTGTAATTCAGTATTTGGATATGGATCATAACCCGATACCTTTAGATGAAATGCCGCATAAGCGTGTATCCAAGGGAGAAAAAATCAGCAATTTCAAATATATTACAAAAATATCAGATTTAGAAATTTATATAGATTCCTATGCTACGCCAATTTTTGATAAAAACGGGAATTTTGTAATGTCCATATTATGCTGCCGCAACATTACCGATTTGGTCAATAAGGAACTAGAAATTATAAAGCAAAAAGAACTTGTTGAAGCAACAATAGAAAACATGAATGATGCCATTGTTATTTTTGACAAGGCTGGCAGTGTTATATTAGCAAATGCAGAAGCTCGAAAACGTTATCCCCATATTAATACAAATACTAAAATTGAAAATGTTCATACTGGTTTAAATTGTTTTGACATGGATAATAATCCTATACCGGTAGAAAACTTACCGACAAGACGAGTTATCAGAGGTGAAAGAATAAGTAATGAAAGACTCACAATTAAGTATCCTGATAGGAATGTTATTATAGAGGTTAATGCAGTTCCTGTTTTTGATGGTGAGAATAATTTAATTTCAGCAGTGGTATCACACCATGATATTACTCAAATTATTGAATATGAAGATACATTAAAGAGTCAAAACTCCAAGCTTCTAAAGGCTGAACGTGAAAAGAATGAAATTCTTCGAAATGTGATAGAAATGAAAGACGAATTTCTAACAACCATAACACACGAATTTAAAACGCCCCTTAGTGTTATTCATGCTGCAGTTCAGGCTATAAACGAACTTTACAGCAAAGAAATGTCGGATAATATAAAAAAACATATTCAAAGAATCCGATTAAACTCATTAAGGCAGATTAGACTTGTGAATAATCTCCTTGATATAACAAAATATAACGCAGGACACATAAAAATTTATAATAAAAACATAGATATTGTATTTTTAACTGAAGCCATTACTCAATCAGTTAAGGTTTTTGCAAATCAAAAAGAAATAAATCTTCAATTTAGTTCCGATATAGAGTTTAAAGAAATTGCAATAGATGATGAAAAGTACGAAAGAATACTACTAAATCTATTATCAAACGCTATAAAATTTACACCAAAAGGCAAATCGATTTATGTCTTTGTAACTTGTAAGGATAATAAAGTATTTGTAATAGTAAAGGATGAGGGGGTTGGCATACCGGAGAATAAAAGGGACATAATATTTGAGCGTTTTGGTCAGGTTGACAGTTCATTAACGAGGCAGGCTGAAGGTACTGGTATTGGGTTATCTCTTGTAAAATCCCTAATAAGTGCAATGGGGGGGAATGTATCCGTAGAGAGTGAAATTAATCAGGGAAGTACATTTACATTATCGCTTCATGCAAAAACTATTAATAAAACAGAAAGTATACCTGTTATACAAAATCAAACCAATAACAGAATAACTCAATCAGTAGCAATTGAGTTTTCCGACATATATATTGATTAACTTAAACACTTAAAAAGGCTGCTGGAAAATATCCAACAGCCTTTTTCAATAACATGAGTTATTATTTTGTAAAACCTGCAAGTGCATAAATCAGAGCTGTACTCCAGTTTATCGCAATTTCATTTGTGTAATAATCTTCCTGATCATCAGTCCATTGTCTGTCAACATGTCTTCCGCCGACAAGGCAACCTGGCCAAGGATCCTTGATATTGTCTCCGCCTGACCTTCTGTCATGTGGGTTCATTGGAGGATTTACACCCATTCCTGTCACATAGGAACGGCCATACTGATTTCTTCCAAACAAGTGTCCTATAGCATCTAATGCAGTATTCACATAGTCTTTGTTAGGTGATAATATGTTTGCAACCTGAAGGAGCATTGTCTGTCTTGCAACAGAACCGTTGCATCCCCAGTAGTATTCTGTTCCGAGGGGTCTGCCGTAACCATGTGAATTTCTGGTTGACACTGCAGTGTTTGCCTGTGTTATAAGTGCATTTTTTATAGTATTGTATAAAGCCTGGTCTTTTCCGGTTCTTTCTGACAACAGGTATTTATACATTGCAAGGTTCTTAATATTACTCCAGTCAAAGTCAAAATCAACCTTTTTGGTTTGATTTTTTGCCCTGTTTTCAAAATCTGTAAGGTATGTGCTGTCACCTGTTGTATCCCACATTTCAACAGCCGCCCACAGCCTGTCATCGTCATCTGTTGTGCCGTATCCGCCTGTTGAATATCCGTTTAAATCAGCAGCAACATTTGATGGATTTGCCTTCAGGAAATCATAACTTTTTTTAGCGGCCTGCAGGCATTTTTCTGCATAAGCTGAATCATAAGGTTTGAATATCCTTGATGTCTGAGCTGCCATAGCTACAAAATCAGCTGTTGCTGCACTGCCCCAAGGTGTAAAGAATCTTTCTGTGTTTTCCTGTTCTGGTGGTATAAAGCCGCCAAAAGCCTTTGTAGTAAGCTTATGGCTTACTTTGCCGCTGTTGTCGGGATACTGCATTTTAAGCACCCAATCCATTTCATATTTAATCTCATCGAGAAAATCAGGTATTGAATTTGAATTTTCAGGCATTACAAGCTTCATATTCTTAAATTTGTCACCAAACTGCTCCCATGCAAGAACCATTGAACCCACCGATATACCTGCATTGACGATGTACTTGTTGTAATCACCTGCATCATGCCAACCGCCGGTACCATCCTTTCGACCTGATCCGATTTTGGAGTCTAGGGTACCGTCATTTGTATGGCAGGCACCATGTGAGAATGTTTGACCATTATAAGTAGCAGATACGCTGGTGCCGCATCTCATAAGGTAAAGTCCCATCATAACAGTTTTAAATGGATCATTGTAAAGGTCTTCAGCTATCTTAAAATCAACGCTTTTGCCGATGCTTGGAATAGCCAGGTAATATGTTCCGGGATCTGTCAGGCCTGAAAAATCTGCAAGCCATACCTGCTGTCTTGAGTCACTATCTGTCATAGGCTTTGCGGTACCTGCAAATACCACAGCTCCTCCAGTCTTAACTATGTAAAAGTTTGAGGCTGATACTGCTATGGTTGCAATCTTATCTTGATCAGGCAGATATCCGATTGAGTTTAGACGGATATTGTTGTTAACCTGCAGATTGGCAGGTATCGATACCTGAGGCAAAGTAGGTTTGGGGGTGCTTGTAGGAGTTGGTGTGCTTGCTGGCTGAGTAGGTAAAAATTCCGGAGTAATTGCCGGGTAGTCCGCACTTGTTTTATTAAATCTTGTTGCGATGTATATTGCTTCACTCATGTTTATTGATCCATCCTTATCAATGTCGCAGATTGAATTGTACTTAGAATCACCAGTTCTTGAATTAAAGGCTTTTGATACTTCAATGACATCCGACATATTTACGCTGTCATCAAGATTAAAGTCTCCAGCCCATAATAAAACCGGACTGGTCTCAATAGATACCTTTACATCTGATGATACATTAAATGTTGTTGATCTCTTAAGAAAACCGGGTTTGGAAATTTTCATTGTGTATGATCCGGAAGCAACTCCGTTAAGTTCAAAATATCCGCTTTGATTTGTAGTAGCTAAATATCCCGATCCCAATTCCACTTTAATTCCTTCCAATACTGCTTGTGTTGAAGTTACATCTGTTTTTACATATCCGGTAATTTTAAAACCCTGTGCTGCTTCTATAACCGAAGATGTAAAAACCGTTGATAAAACGAGTATTAACACCAATAAAACTGATGTCATGGACTTTCTCTTTATAGTTCTCATATACACTTAATACCTCCTATTATTTAGGTTTCTAAATTATTATCTTTTGGGTTAGCGTCATTTAAAATAATGTAAAAATCTTCTGTTTCATCTTTAAAGCTTTGAGATATGCATCTGCCCTTTTCAAGAATATTTATTGCATCATTTATTCTTCCAGTCTCATAATACAACACCGCCAGATCATGATATGGATCTAAAAATCTTTCATCTGAATTTTCAATAGCCTTAAGAAGATAATTGATACCATCTTCAATATTCCCAAGCTTTGCTGTCGTAAGGCCATATCCCTTTAACGCATACGCGTCCAATGGATTAATTGTTAAAAGCTTTTCATTGGATTTTAAGGCATCATTATAATTTCCAAGCATAAATGATACAAATCCATAGTGTGATAATGCTTCACAATTGTTATTTTGTGCATCAATAACCTTTTCAAGGACAATGCCAGCCAGCTGGTAGCTTTTATTCTCGATAAATTTTCTTGCCTTTTTAAGCAGCATATCTATATCTGTCACCTGGTCTAAATGCTGTTGTGCATTTTTTACTGCATAATTGTATGAGCAGTATCTGTTTTCACCATAGACAGATCCATCCATTGTGAGTCTTGTATTTGCACAGCCGCCAAGGCATCTGCTGCCATTTATGCACTTGCTGCAAAGCCCCTTTAGTTTATCTTTTGTAAGCTCTCTGTTCCATGCAAAAAGCTTTTCATTATTCCAGATATCCACTATGGAAGTTTCTCTAATATTTCCTTCGATAAAGTCTTTACTCCTTATGGAAGTGCACCCCACTATATCTCCGTTATGCAGTATGCCGAAGTTATATTTTCCGGCACCGCATCCATACCAGGAATACTCATCATACCCGTATTGTGCCTTTCTAACTTCGATTTCCTTGTTGTTGAAGTAGCCTATGCAGTCTGCAAGCTGGATCTCAACACCGCCTATTTTTGTGGCTCTGTATGCAAATTCGATGACTTTGTCGATGTGTTCAGGGGTTGATACCAATTGGTTGTTATTTGCCATATTGCCCATGGGAAGTCCCAGCTGAATCTGCCAGCCGCCAACGTTCTTTTTTACCAATATGCTGTGCAGTTCATCAAGTTCATTGATGTTAACACTGTTTATTGTTGTTATTACCGAGCAATTAACTCCTGCACCAGTGATTATATCGAAGGAATTCATTATTCTATCAAATGATCCTTCTTTTCTAATATGGTCATGAGTTTTTTTCAAGCCGTCAAGGCTCATGGCTATTGTGTTGATTCCGGCATCTTTGGCTTTTGCTGCAATTTCATCATCCATCAGCCAGCCGTTTGTTATCATATTGGGAATTATACCATTGCTGTTAAGTCTTTTGGCAATAATGTTCCAATCTTTTCTTGTTGTGGGTTCCCCGCCTGAAAGTGTTAGCCATTGCAAGCCTAAAGCCTTCATATCATCACACAGCTTAAGTGCTTCTTCTGTAGTGAGCTCGCCTTCAAGTGGTTTTTCACATGAGGAGCCGCAATGTTTGCATCTCATATTGCAGCCCATTGTTATTTCCCATACTGCTGTTATAGGGTTGTACAAATTATCCATATTATCCCCCCCGAAAGTCAATACGTAAATGATAATACCTTATGTATATGGCTGGAAATTGCTATACAGTTAATTAAATAAACTCATAAAAACTATTTAAGTATAGTACCATACTGATCATCAGGTATAATGCCATACATAAGTTGAACACCGTATTTTGCTACCACAATGCCATATTTGGTAACAGGCTTTACACCATATTTAGCCACAGGCTTTATACCATATTTCATAAAAGGTTTATAATACTTATCAACTGAAACTGTCACAGTATCGGCACTTATAGTTTCGTCGGCAGCAACATCAAAACCGCCTACCATATCCATAAGTTCTTCGTCTGTCAATTCAACTTTTGGTTTTAAATCTTTATCCATTAAAAATCCCCTCCCATACATGAATATTTTGGAATATAGCAAATTCCAGCCATAAAAACTTAGTAAAATAAATTTTTAATATGTAATAAATGGGTTACAGAACCATTATATAATCATTTACGCATAATATCAATTGAAGTTTCCAATGTTCTGATTCCTTGAAAATTGTGCCTAATTTTGTTATAATATCTATTGCAATTTTCAAACCGATTATTAAAAGTTATTATTAATCTTTGCTAATTTGACGATAACATTTTTATGATAAATTTAAGGAGGAGCAAGGTGAAAGTACCTTGGAACGATTATGGATTCCGACACTTATACAAATGAAAACGAAATGTGCGATGAAGTGAAGCATGAGACTTCTGAAAAAAATTTTTTTGATGGCAGCAGATATAACAGCTTAGTAGAAAGCTCATTTGATGATTTTGAAACCGAATATAATAAATTTTGCAGTGAAATATATAAAGAATCTGATGAGGATATTCTAAATAAATATAGATATGTGGCACCGGCACCGACCAAAAAGAAAAGAAAGAAAGTTTCGACAATCTTTTTGATTCTGGCAATATTAGGTATTGTTTTAACGTCTGTTTATTCATTTGTTTTTGTATCAAACATGATAAATAATAAATATGCAAATAACAAAAAAATAACCATTGAAGGGCAGAAAAAGGAAGATGTAAATACCAAATTTCGGTTGGTAACTACTAAGGAATGGGAAAAAGCTGATTCATCCACCAATAAGGATGCAAGTATGATATTATCAAGCAAGAATAGAAATAAGGGGTTTCTTGTTATTTGTGAGGGTAAAAGTGAATTGGGCGAAAGTGTTACACTAGATGATTATTTTGATGCGGTAAAGAGCGAGAACGCTGAACTCAATAAAGGAATTGAAGAGGAAAGCATTAAGGACGTAGCATTGGTAAATGGCTATGAGGCGAAACAATTACTAGTTAATATAAATCAAAATGGTGAAAAGTATAAATATATGATAACTCTTGTTGAGACAAACAAGAGCTTTTATCAGCTTATCGGCTGGACTACGGTAAATTTATATGCTAAATCTGAGAAAGACTTTATAGAAATGACTGAAAGCTTTAATGAATTATAGAAAAGGGTGTATTTTATGGTTCGCAAAATTGAAGTTGTTGCAGCACTGGATATTGGTTCCAACCTAATACGTATGTCTATTGCCCAAATTGATGCAAATGGACAAATTGAAATACTTGAAGATGTTGAAAAAAGCACTTATCTTGGCAGGGATTCATTTTCATACGGGAAAATCCAAAATGAAACCATAATGGAGCTTTGCGAAACACTAAAAGGCTACACCAAGCTAATGAAAGACTACAGAATTAAAAACTATAGGGTTGTTGCTACAAGTGCTATAAGAGAGGCAAAAAACCGTGATTATCTTTTGGATCAGGTAAAACTTCAAACAGGTGTCAGCATCGATGTTATCAATAATGCAAAAGAGAGATATTACATGTATAAGGCCTTAAGGGATTATCTATTGAATACCAAGTTTATCAATAAAAAGGATTCCCTCATAGTTGATATAAGGTCCGGTGGTGTTGAGGTATCGGTATATTCCGATAACAGGCTTAAATTCACAGAATACTTGAAAATAGGTTCTTTGAGACTTAGGGAAGTATTGGCTGATTTGCAAAAGAGGTCCCTGCATTTTTCCAGTGTACTTCAAGAGTATATTAAAAGTGAGGTTGACTTTCTAAAGTCCATAATAAAAGGAACTCGAATTGATAACTTTATAGGTATAGGCGGAGAGCTGAAAACAATATTAAAGCTTTGTGAGATGGAAAATGTAATGGAAGAAAATCTTCCCGACAGTATAAGAACAATAGGAAGAGACACCTTTGAAAGGCTGTTTGATAAAATAAATCACCTTACAACTGAACAAATACAGGAAAAGTTTAATCTTCAAAAGAATAAAGCTGAAATTTTACTGCCATCCATGGTGCTTTTCAGAAGCTTTTTACATATGACTGAATCGGATGGTATATATGCTCCGTTTTTATCCCTTAGAAACGGCATACTTGCGGAAATTGCCGATCAATGGCATGAAACTCCCAGGAAGAAAAAGATAATTGACGATATAATAAATCTTGTGTGGAATATAGGGAAAAAATATTTTGTTGATGAACATCACAGTGCTTATATTGAAAAAACAGCACTTTCGATATTTGACCAAACACTTAAGTTGCATAACCTTGGTAATCGTGAAAGGTTTTGCTTCAGGGTTTCAGCAATTTTGCACGACATAGGAAAATACATTAACTATAACAGTCATGAAATACATTCATATAACATAATTCAATATCAGGATATTATGGGGTTTTCTGATAGAGAATTAAAACTTATAGCTAATGTTGTGAGATACCATGAGGAAGATTTGCCTGATCCTGATCATAAACAATATTCCGAACTTGATGAAAGAGACAGGCTCACTGTTTCAAAGCTCGCTGCAATATTAAGGCTTGCAGAGGCTTTAGACGTTTCGCATAAACAGAAAATAACTGCTTTTGAAATAGCCGTAAACAAGAACGAGCTGTTATTCAAAGTATCCTCGAAAGAGGATATAATGCTTGAACAGTGGAGTTTTTCACAAGTTGCGGGATTTTTCGAAGATGTAATGGGAGTAAGACCAAAATTAATTCTAAAAAGGATTTAGGAGTGTTAAGTGATGAAGTCTCAGAGTAAGAGCAATACAAATAAGCCCATTAAGAATCAAGGTAGAACTCGGGTTAAAGCAGCGGGTAAAGAAGCGGGTAAAGCACAAAGCGGAGCTGTAAGCAAAAAGGCTGAAACCAAAAGTAAAGTGCAGATTAAAAATAAAAACAAAGCTCAAGATAAAAATGTTTTTATAAACAGGGAATTGAGCTGGCTTGAATTTAATGGGAGAGTTTTGGAAGAGGCTTGTGATACGAGGAATAACCCCGTTTTGGAACGGATGAAGTTTTTATCAATAGTTAGCTCCAATCTTGACGAATTTTTTATGGTCAGGGTAGCAGCCCTTATGGACCAATATCTTGCAGGCATTAATGGCAAGGATTTTTCAGGCTTAACTCCTGAAGAACAGCTTATGAGGATCGAAGAGAAGATTCAGGTAATGGTTAAAGAGCAGTATGACTGCTATAATAAGTCCCTTATACCTGCACTTAAAAAAGAAAAAATACTTATCAAAAAATTAAGTGAGCTTGATAAGAGACAGGAAAAATTCATTGAAGATTACTACTTCAACACTGTTTATCCTGTACTAACACCGATGGTTGTTGATAAAAGCAGGCCGTTTCCTCTTGTATTAAATAAGAGTCTTAATATTGCACTGATACTTGAAAATGACGATGAGGATGAGCCTATATTCGGAATGGTACAGGTACCGTCGGTGCTTGACAGGCTTATAAAAGTTCCTTCAGATGAACTCTCCAATCAGTGCTTTGTTTTTCTTGAAGATGTAATTGAAAAATATATAGATAAGCTTTTTACAGGGTATAACAAGTTTACACTAACACAATTTAGAATTACCAGAAACACAGACCAGGCTTTGGATGAGGAAGAGGCGGAAGACCTCCTGCAGGCAATTGAAGAATATATTAAAAAGAGAAAATGGGGGATAGTAATAAGGCTTGAGATCAAGAAAAAACCTGATCCAAGGCTTCTGGAAATCCTTATGGAGGAATTTGAGATTAATGATCAAGCCGTATATTATATAAACGGACCTCTTGATCTTACTTATCTGATGAAGTTAAGCTCAATTTCCGGCTACGACAATTTAAGGTATCCTTCCTTGACACCTGCTATTTCTGAAGAGTTAACAGATATAGAAGATATTTTTGATGTTATAAGCAAAAAGGATATACTGCTGCATCACCCGTATGATTCGTTTGATCCGGTTGTAAGACTTATTAGGGAAGCATCTGAAGACCCAAAGGTCCTTGCAATAAAGCAGACACTTTACAGGGTAAGCGGCAACTCTCCAATAGTTGAAGCTCTTATAAATGCTGCTGAAAACGGAAAGCAGGTTACTGTGTTGGTTGAGCTTAAAGCAAGATTTGATGAGCAAAACAATATTCAATGGGCAAAACGCTTGGAAATGGCTGGATGTCAGGTTATATACGGGCTTGTAGGATTAAAAACCCACTGCAAGGTTCTCCTTATTATAAGAATGGAGCAGGATGGGGTTAAGCGTTATGTGCATTTTGGCACCGGTAACTATAATGATGTAACTGCAAGGTTTTATACCGATATGGGACTATTTTCCTCAAACCCATACTTCGGTGCCGATGCTTCCGCACTGTTTAATATGTTATCAGGTTATTCGAAGCTTCCTAACATGCATAAGTTATACATATCTCCTACAGGCATAAGAGCAAAATTTGTAAACCTCATTGATAATGAAATATTTAATGCCAAGGAAGGGAAAAAGGCACATATAATAGCAAAGGTAAACTCTCTTGTGGATGAAGGCATAATCAGAAAGCTATATGAAGCCTCATGTGCAGGTGTAAAAATAGATCTTATAGTGAGAGGGATTTGCTGCTTGAAACCTGGTGTTGAGGGAATCAGCGAGAACATCAGTGTTCGCAGTATAGTAGGCAGGTACTTAGAGCACAGCAGGATATTTTATTTCTATAATGATGGTGATGAGAAAATATATCTGGCAAGTGCAGATTGGATGACGAGAAATCTTGACAGGAGGGTTGAGCTGTTGTTCCCTGTTGAGGAAAAGGATACTTTTAGAAGGATAAAAGAAATTATTGATGTATATTTGAAGGACAATGTCAAAGCAAGGCTTTTGACAAGCAGTGGCAGCTACACTCGAAATCATGGTAAGGGAAGAAAGCTTATGAATAGCCAGGAATACCTTAGTGATTTCTAAAAATAACTGGTCAACTGGAGATTTCAAAAAATATTGTTCTTTCTGATCTCCAACACAAAAATAGACCAAGGAAATTTTTGAAATCTCCTTAGTGATAGTGAATTTTCGAAGACAAAATAAAAGCATGACTACAAAGGATAAAATTTTAATACGTCATAAATTACTTATACGTATTGTATACTCTATTGTACGTTAAAGGCTTTTAATGTAATTCGAAATTTTAATTAAGGAGATGAAATAATAATGAAAAAGTTTATTTCTGGTATTACAGCAGCAGCCATGATGCTTACCATATCATCCGGTGCCATAGCTTGCAAAGGAAACTTTGAGGTTAAAAATGCTGCTCCCCAAAAGACAAAAACTCAAGGCGTGAAGCTTGCTTCTAAAACTGTTAAAGCTCTTGATGCAGCAACAGAAGCCAAGATTAAGGCATTGAAGGATGCTTATAATAAGGAAGTAGCACCTTTAAACGAACAGTTAAAAACTGTTACTGCTGACCTAAAGGCAGCTAAAGCAGCAAAACCTGTCGATACTGCAAAGGTGAATTCAATTAAAGATCTGGTAACATCAATACAAAAGGAAATCGGAACTAAGAAGAAAGCTTTGAATGAAGCTATTGAAAAGGTTAAATTGACAGCTGAATATGGTGCTGATGCAGTTGCTAAAATGGATTCTGCAAAAGCTGCATTTGAAAAGGATGTTGCTCCTTTAAAGGAAAAACTTACTGCTTTAAACAATGATTTGAAGGCAGCTCTTAAAGCAACAACTGTTGACAAGGAAAAGGTTAAAAGCATAAAAGACCAAATTAAAACTGTAAACAATGATATATCTATCAAGAAAAAAGCACTTGCTTCTTCTATAGAGAATATTAAATTAACAGCTAAATACGGTGCTGATGCTGTAGCTAAGTTAGAGGCAGCTAAAGAAACATACAATAAGGATGTTGCTGCTGTAAATGAAAAAATTAAAAAAGCAAATGCTGATTTAAAAGCAGCACTCAAAGAAAAAACAAAAAATAAGGAAACAATTAAAACTACAAGTAAACAGCTTTTAACTCTTTATAAAGAGCTAAAAGACAAGAAAACAGCTTATGAGGCTTTAGTTAAAAGCATCAAAACCACAGCTGCAGCTGCTAAAAAAGCATAATAAAACATTTCGAAGTGATTTTGCGACCTTGATCGTTGTAGTAGTAAATTGTGGTGCAGAATCATCATAATTCACTAGAAATAATAAAAGAGGATGTTGAGAATATTCAGCATCCTTTTTTTCAATTATATGAAAAGTAATAAATACATAAAGTCGTTATTTTACCTTAAACATAAAATAATTACTACTTTTAGGATAAAGATATATGTTAAAATATAACTATATTTTAATTTGTTTAGTTATGAATAATCAATTTTTATTCAGTTAATTCTTAGGAGGAGTAATAATGAACAATAAAAAAGGGGTATTTAGCTTATTGTGTATTACCGCAATATTATTGATTTTCAGTTTTATTTCTTATGTCAATGCAGAAGCACAGGGATATACAGTTTACGGCTATGTAAACTGCTGTAATAGCACATCAAATAGCAGTATTATGACCGGAACAAAAGTAGAGATAACAGGAACAGGCTTATTTTCTTTAAGTGATGAGAATGGCTTCTTTTCTATTTCCGGTATTCCTGCAAATTCAAACGGCTATGTGATTAACTTTTCTAAGGCAGGATACTTGTCACGATCTACTCAAAATATATTGATTAACAGTGATTTGCAGATAGAAACCCCAAATACTGCCTTATACCTTTGGCCGGGAGATTTTAATAGTGACAATTCTATAAATATGTCAGATATAATACTGATGGCAAAGGTTTTCAATGCTGTTAAAGGCGATGTAAAGTATAATGCTGATTTTGATTTAAACAAGGATGATGTAGTCAATATGACAGACCTGGTGCTTATAGCTGCTAATTTTAACAAAGTTTCATCCGAGTATCCTACTGTCAAATTAAGTTGTGTGACTTCAAAGCCATCATATACTTCGACAAATACATCAACTTCAACATCAACTCCAACTTCAATTAAGTCTCCAACACCTACAATATTAAATATAATACCCTCTGTTACCAAAACCGAGGATTCACTTATGACCTATTCAGGATTGACAACAGTTTCATATGGAGGATATCTTAATGGGGAGTCATTCCAGCAAGATGGAATAGTTTCCTACAACGGATACCAGTATTCGGCTTTCTGGAATACAAACAAGCATGTTGTAATGTGCAGAAGAAAGCTGCCAACCGGAGAATGGGCAAAGTTTGAATTTACAGATTATCCACTGTCAGCACAGGATGCACATAACACCATATCCATCGGAATATGCCCTCAGGATGGAACCATGCATCTTGCCTTTGACCATCACGGCAATGACCTTCATTACCGTGTATCGACAGCTGGGCTTGTTACAAGCCCGGAAAAGTTTACATGGAATGCTTCAAATTTTGGGACAGTTACCAGCAATCTTGTAGGAAATAATAAAATTTCACTGGTTACATATCCAAGGTTTATAACAGAGCCATCCAACAAGCTGCTTTTCGAATACAGATACGGAGAAAGCGGCAGTGGGGATCAGTATCTATTAGAATATGACGGTTCAACCAAGAAGTGGATTTCACTTGGAAAATATATTGACGGAATATCACAAAACAATAATGCGTATGCTCATGGCATAACCTACGATAAAAACGGCAGGCTGCATGAAACCTGGTGCTGGCGTGAAACTCCTGATGCAACCACAAACCATGATCTAATGTATATTTACAGTGATGACAATGGCCGTACCTGGAAGAATAACGCTGGAACTACTGTGGCAGTGACAGGCTCGAGTTCTGTAAACAAAAATACATCTGGTGTGAAGGTTTGGACAATCAATCAAAACAGGGGACTTATTAACCAGGAAGCACAAATGGTTGATAACAATGGAAATATACATGTTCTTTTATCTCATCTACCTGATTCTGTGTCGGATAATTCCAACTTTACCAATGCAAGAAAAAGCACAGTATACTTCCATTATTGGAGAGATTCAAGCGGAACATGGCACAGAACCAACACAGGGTTTCCTTCCGTTTTGAATTTCAGAGGCAAGCTGGCTTTTTCAAAGTCAAATAACATTTATGCAATATTGCCTAACCTTCGTATTGCAGCAGCATCGGCTTCTTCTAACTGGAGTGACTGGAAGATGGTTAATACCGAATACCAGGATAAGTTCTTTTCAGACCCACTCGTAGATTATGGAAGGCTTAAAGCAGAAGAGAATACACTGACATTGTTCTGTCCCAAACCAAGTTCACCAAATATATACAATTTGACTTTTACATTGAATTAAGGAATGTAACCTAAGTTGAAGAGTCTGTATTTACATTATAAATATATAAGAAATGGATAGGAATAAGTATGGGAAAGATTGTAAGATATCTTTTTTGTATCGGTTATTGCCGTAATACTGTTTATAGGATTAGGTTATATTACATACTCTGCCATGGGGAAGCCGTTTCCTGCATTAGGCTTTTCAGGCGGTGAATATGAAGAATATTATGGAATCGGATTTACTGTTGAAAAGTGGTACCCTCTAATGAAAGTCGGAGAAGAGTACACTGGAAGAACTAGACAGTTTAGTTTTAACTGCATAACATTTATGGCTGGAGTGGTCTTTTTTCTTGCTATTCAGTGGATAATAATGCTTTTAACGAATAAACTCAAACGATTTAAATCATAAAATTTTAGAAATGCAACTATATTTTATTTAAAGTACAATTATATTTTTATTGTAATCCTTATTAAAAAGATATATAATTAAACCAACACCAACGAACAGATGTTTGGGGGTGTTGGTTTAATTAGAACGAGATGCAGGTGTTAGTTTTATGGTTTTTGTAAAAAATTATTCTGAACTTCTATTATCAGTAAAATTTTCCTATTCTATAGAAAATATTGAAAAAATTAAAAAAGTTAATGGACGAAAATGGGTACAATCTGATAAAATTTGGTGTATACCCAACAATAATAATTCTATTAAAAAATTAGTAAGTCTTTTTGATAAGGATAAAATCGTTTTCTGTGATGGTTTTATGGAAGATTACGTAGAAAGCATGATTTGTGCAGTAAAAAATGAACTGAGATTAAGAAATTATAGCCCAAAAACTCAAAAGGCTTATTTAGCTCATATAAAAAGGTTTTTATTGTATTGTAGTAAAAGTTTTGAAAACATAGCTAAAGATGATATTCAAAGATATCTACTAAAACAAATTGATGAAGAAAAATCTTCTGTATATGTTGATCAAACCATAAGTGCATTAAGATTTTTATTTGTTGATGTATATAAATCACCTGATTTTGAATTTGATATAAGCCGTCCTAAAAGGGAACAAAAACTTTCAAGAGTTCTAAATAAGGACGAAGTATTCAGAATAATTGAATCAATTGATAATCTAAAACATAGGACTATTATAATGCTTATTTATTCGTCAGGTTTGAGAGTGAGTGAAGCTGCAAGGCTTAAAATTGAGGATATTGACTATATCAGAAATATGATTCATATAAGAAATGCAAAAGGCAAAAAAGACAGGTATACAGTTTTATCTAAAAGATTATTAGAAGTGCTTAAACTATACTTAGAGGTGCATAAACCTGAGAATTGGCTGTTTCAAGGGCAAAATAGGGAATGTCACATTACAGAGAGAACAATTCAGAAGATTTTTGAGGAAGCTGTTTCTAAATCAGGTATAAAGAAGAAGGCAACCGTACATACATTAAGGCATTCTTTTGCTACACACTTGCTTGAGAGTGGAACTGACCTGCGGTATATCCAAGAACTACTTGGCCACGAAAATTCAGCAACTACTGAAATATACACACATGTGAGTGAAAAATGCATTGGAAGGATTAAAAGTCCTTTAGATGAGATATTATAGATTGCATTTACGAACGAAGATTCGTCTATGAAAAGATGATTATGCGTAGACGAGATTTATTACGTAAATGCAGTTGTTATATAAAATCGCACGCAAGGCCGCCACATCGTGTGGCGGTATTTTTAGGGCTAGGCTTTGGAGTATTAGTAGATAGTGATCTTAAATTATGGAAAGGTTGATGAATTGTTGTTTGTAAAAAGAGAAAAGTGTGGGGGAGTTAAATCGAAAATAATATTGATAATCACTGTTGTAAGTGCTTTACTATCTCTTATTTGTGGAATATTTGAATACATACTGCCATTGTATCTTACCTATAAACATAATATAAGTATAAATAAAAATAGTTCAGTAGCAATTATCGGAGGGGCAGATGGACCAACAGCAATTTATGTAACACATACATCAGCTAATTCTTTCCCAATTACAATTATATTTTTATTAATTACAATTTTGGGAGTTGGTTATGGATTATTTACTAAATTTAGAGGATTGAAAAAATGAGTTATTTTAGCTATTATATCTAGATTTTTTAAATTGCTGGAGAAATTAAAATAGTAGACAAATAGGGTTTTTTATTAGGACCCCACGTCCTGTGGGGCTCTGAGCTTCGAAGGCGTGCGACTTTACATAACAATGCATGGAAGTAAAGGTGCGGGATAGAAGCTCATGAAGTAAATTCTCTGGAGAAGGAGCATGAAGAAATGCCGCACCAAATTCCATCGCCGGTGCAAGCACGCTCACGGGTCTTTCTAAGGGGTCCGGCTCTGGAACTTCTTCCATGCCCGACGTTCTGTGAAATAGGCTGAAAGGCGTGCCATCCTTGGCACGATATTTGAAAGAAGGGCTCTGAAGTTTTGTTTGATTCTTATCTAGTAGGTAACTGTAAAGTAAAGATTATATAATTGTAATATGGAAGGAAGAAACACATGGAATTTGAAGTTATAAGGAAACTATTTAATATAGAACAGAATGATGGCTTTTCAGAAAATGATATAAGTAAAGCCTGTGAAAAATATGGAAGTTTGCCTTTTATATTGAAAGAGTATTACAGACAACTCGGTAATTACAGGCAGATAAATCAAACGCAGAATATTTTATGCCGGCCAAGTGAATTGATTGATACAAAAGAATATCTTATATTTTATAAGGAAAATCAGTATGTTGTTCAATGGGCTATAAAAAAGAGTGATTTAAACAAAGATAATCCACCTGTGTATTGTTCATCGGATGAAAATGAGTTTAAACTTGAAAGTGAAAGTTTACTTGACTTTTTATATGCAATGGCATTTTTTCAGGCTGCTAGTTGGGGTCTTGAATATTGTAGTGAAGGTATATATATTATTAGCGAGGAACAGGCTCAAATCATTAGAAATCGATACAAAAAGATAGATTATGAATTACATCATTGGATGAATGTTTCATATTATAGCAATTATGATGATCAGGTAATTTGTATGATTGAAAATAGTGATTACGACATGCTCTACGCATCTTCCAATCAAGAACATTTTAACGAAATGAAAGAATTTTTTGATAGATTAGAACTTGAAACTTATTAGGTATAAGATACCTAAATTTGCAAAAGGGATTCAAGGCCGCGCCGTCCTTGGCGCTCTTGCTCCGTGGGTCAGCCTACTTCACAGAACAATCCATTTGCATAAAGGGGCAAAGCATGGAGAATGTTCGCTGGAGTAGGAGCATGAGGTCATCCTGCCCTCATCGATTCATCGGGTGCGTAGCACCGCCTACGGAGAAGGGCTCTGTAAGTCCGATTCATCGACGACGCAAATGGGCGACGATATATGGAATTCCCTGCGTTCCGACGCGTCCTGCGTCGGGTTTGTTAGGGATAGGCTTTGGAGATTATATATAAATAAGTTGGCAGTTTATAAGGGGGTAATTTCATTAGTATTGATCAGGTTATTAAAAACAGCATAAAAGATATTATAAGACTTTTTGTAAGTAAAGACTACGATACCTTGTCCCGAAAGTATTTACCAAAAGAAAGAGATATTAATGATTTCGTAAGATCCTTAAATGAGTTTTTAGAGTTTGGGGATCACGAAGGAATAGTTTCTATGCCAGCAGATGAAGAGTTTAATAAAATGGATATTATTGAAATTAGTAATCCGACAAGAGCAGTAAGAGAATTTAGTGTAATATTTGATTTATGGATAGATGGACTAAAAAGTGATTTGACTCTTGAGTGTGATGTTGAGTTTTATAGTGATACAAACACTAAGGTCTATTTATATGATTTACATGTTTTATAATACTATATACCAAAGGAATGTTTGTTTGTTAAGGGCTCCCATCCATGGTCGCTTCTGGCTTCGCGGGGCAGGGAACTCCACATATCAACACATGCCCGTAAAAGTGCGGTTAGAAGGTCATGAAGAATTGCTTCGGGGGTCATCCCATGTAGAATATCCGCACTACACCGTTTCGCCGGCCGCGGAGCGGCTCTCACGGGTAGTTCTTTGGGGTCCGGCTCAAACGGCGTCGGGCATGTACACGTTATATAAAATCGCGTGCAAGCCGCCACATCGTGTGGCGGGTTTGTTAGGGTGAGACTCTGTAGATTTAATTATAATCAAAGGTGTAAAATTTAACTGTGAGGATGTGAGAACATGAAGACAAATACATATTCCCAGTTTTATGCTATAGTTTTTGCTGAAGAACAACATGAACTACTAGCAAAACTATGTGATTATATGTCAATCTCTATGGATGAATCAAAATATAAAGCAGCTACTAATGCAGCATGGTGTGGCAACGATGCTTATAGTCATAGGAAATTAGTACTTTTAAGAGATAAAAGAGATAACAATATACTCATATTGTTAGAAGTAGGTTATGATGCATCAACTATAGTGGTTCAATGCTTAAGTTCAGAGGCTTCAAAAACAAAAGATTTCATATTAAAAACACTTAATGAATTATATAATAAATATTGTGATTGTCCTGATTATTATAGACGTCCAGTTTTAGATTTGAAGGATGTTTATGGAAGTGAAGAAGATAAATTTAAGAAAATTTTAAATCAATATGGTATTAACTATGAATTGATACACTACTATTTTTCAGAATAATACATTTTGTAATCAATTTTAAAAAGAAAATATTATTGGATATTTTTCTCGAAGGTGCGGCCATCCGTGGCCGCTCTGGCTTCGCGGGCACGCGACTTTACATAACAACAGATTCACACAAGGGCTCGTAAGAAAGAGCATGAAGAAGCTCTCTGAAGCATGAACATGTAGAAGGCCTCGCCACATTCCTTCACCGGCCAAAGGCCGCCGAAGAAGAAAGGCTCAGCGGGTCCGGTTCAGGAACGTCGGGCATGCACACGTTATATAAAATCGCGTGCAGGCCGCCACATCGTGTGGCGGGTTTGAAAGAGAAGGGCTTTGTAGAAAAAATAAAAGGATAAACTGATTTATGAGCTTAATAGTAAGTATTATTAAGAAAAAAGATACAAACATAGATACTAATGACTTAGAAAACCAAGTACCATCACCCCATAATGAATTGTTTGGGTTTGAGTCATGCAGGAAAACTCTATGGGGTCATGATGTTATGCAACTAATTGGTTGTGAAATGATATATTCCTTAAAGGAATTTGATATTATAGTGTTTGATGAAGATATCAATATATTGAAATGCGAATTATTAAACATTCTTGATAATATAGACACTATACAAAGTGCTACTGGTTACGATAAGGAGTTTATAGAGTTTAGAGTGAAAAATGCATTGGAAATGATAAAGATTGCTATTAATGAAATAGACAAGGTAGGCATTGCTCTTTGGTAGGTACTATAATGAGTTGATGAAATTTAAGGGGCGGTCATCCGTGACCGCCGCTGGCTTCGCGGGCACGCGACTTTACATAACAATCCTTCTCCGTAAAGGCTACGAAAGGAAGATCAAGAAGTATTTCTCTGGAGTAAATTCAGGTAGCATGGCTCCGCCACATCCTCTCACGGGTGCGGTTGCACGATAACGCGGGTCATCCTCACGGGACCGTTCGAGGACGTCGGAGACGGGCGACGTTAGCTGCAATCGGACGCGGGCCGCGACATCGTGTCGCGGGTTGTTGTGGTCCGTCATGTAAGTTAAAAAACATCGGAGGTTATATGGATATATTTCACAAGTTAAAAGAGATTGGTAGGGTACCTATTATTGCACAAATTGGTGGATTCCGTCCTGACAAAAGGATAAAGAGTAGCTTTGGAGGAAGTTTTTATTCAAAGAAAACAGAAGAATGGCCAAAGGATAAAGATGGATATATGATACCAATTATTCAAATCTATGTGCCTGAAGTTCCAAACGGAGAAGAGTATTTTGGCAATAAACAGTTAATTCAAATATATATAAATTCAAAAAAGATACCATGTAATCATGCCAAAAATGGTGAAGGGTGGCTACTTAGAGAGTACGATACTATTGAAGATATGCAACAAGTTGAGACACCTAATGAGTGTAAAATATACAAACAATTTCAGATTAAGTGGTCAAAGGCATTAAAACCAGATTATCCTTGTTGGGAAGAATCATGGAATTATCTTGATATGACAGAAATAAATGAATCTGATGAGTTATCAGATAAGTTTTTTGACGAGTTTGATAGTCATACCTTTACAAAGGTTGGAGGGTATGCTGCATTTATACAATCTCCTTGTTTAGGTGGTTTGGAATATATTTTTCAAATTTCATCAGAAGAAAAACCAAGGTTCATGATTGCTGATAACGGAAAGTTTTATATATGTAAATCTAAAGATAAAGGAGAATGGTTCTTGGCTTGGGATTGTTATTAAAGGGGCACACGTCCGTGTGTGCCTCCTAGTCACGGGGCGTCCGACTCCAGCTAACAATGCATGGCAGTAAAGGTGCGGTTAAGAAGGTCATGAAGTAATTCTCTGGAGCGGGAGCACGAAGAATGCCGCACCACACCGTCTCGCCGGGCACGCAGTGCCGCTTACGGGTCTTTCTAATGGGTCCGGCTCGAACGGCGTCAGCCATGCTCACGTTATATAAAATCGCGCGCAAGACCCCGACATCGTGTCGGGGATTGTTAGGGAAAGGCTTTGTAGATTTTATCTTAGGAGGCATACATATGGACTTATCAAAAATTGATTCTTGTTGTAAAAATGAACCTGCTAAATTATCTGAGATTGAGAAAGTTGAAGCAGAAGCCAAAATAATTCTTCCTGAGATTTATAAGGAACTACTTCTTCAAGCTAATGGTATTTATACAAATGAGACAATTGTGATATATGGTACAAATGAGATACTTGAAAGATATCAAACACTACAAGTTGAGAAGTATTCATCGGGATATATTTGTATTGGGGACAATAGCAGACCAGATGTATTTCTAATGAAGCAAGATAGAAATGCTTATGAAGTCCTTATTACAGATTGTGGTTATATGAATGCTCAAGACCCAAATGGGAAAATATTAAACTTTAAAAATTGGGTTGAAGAAGGGTGCCTTGATGAAACAGAATCTAAAGAGTATATGGATATGATTGGGAATAGGGATTCTTCAGTATCATACATAGAACCATATAATGTAATTTTAGTTAGTACTCCTAAAAATGGTTCAAGAGATCTTCTTGTATTAAAGAAAGTTTTTGATTTGGAAATATCTATTGGGGATTTGTTAAGAGGATCAAAACAACTTCCTTTTACTATTATAAGGAATATAACTTATGCGAAAGCATTGAACCGTATTGAAAAATTAGGAGAGCTTGGAGAGGTTATTAAGCTGGTGCCTTCATCTGACGAATAATAAAGTTAGCAGTTTAAATTGTAATAAGCAGTTGAACAAACGAAGAAAATTTAAGGGGCTGACATCGTGTCAGCCGCTGAGCTTCGAAGGCACGCGACTTTACATAACAATCCATGACCGTAAAGGTGCGGGTAAGAAAATTCATGAAGAAAGCCGCTGGAGAAGGAGCATGAAGTATGCCGCACCATATTCCATCGTCGGGTGACAAGCACCGCCTACGAAGAAATGCTCTGCGGGTCCGACTCTGGAACATCGGTCATGGGCGACGATATATGATATTCCCTGTATGCCGACGCGTCCTGCGTCGGTTGGTGAGAAGGGCTTCGGAGAATTGATAAAGAGGTTATTATGAGACTGTTTAGTAAAAAAAATAGAAGTATTTCAATACAATTTAATTTCAGAACAGAAACACTGATTTATAGTGATGACGGAAAGGAATTACACTGTCAAGCCACCAATATTAATGGATTTAGGATATATACATATAGCCTATTAGAATGGTATGATTCTGGGTTGAATATACAAAAAGAAGATAGAATTAAAATAACAAAAAATATTATTCTTTGGGTAGCAAGAATAGAAGAATTGATAATATTGGTTATTGATGATAAGGATAAAGATAAGGATGATATTGAAAACATAATTTATGATAATGATTTAAAAGATTTGAATATAAGGGTTGAATACATCGGAATTGAAAGCAAAAGAAATAGATTTGAAAATAGGGTTATTCAAAAGCTAGAGTGTGGAGAAAAATGTGAGATTAATGGAGTTGAAATTAAATCTTTGAAGGATTTGAGAAAAATAACAGAAAAAATGGATTTTAGATAGACTTTTATACCATAAAGGTAAAGTAATAACTATAGTTTTTTGAGGCTCAGACGTCCTGTCTTCGTCTGGCTTTGCGGGACAGGGAACATCACATATCAACGTATCTGAGTAAAGAGCGTGCTTACGGGTCATCCTGCTCATATCGATTCATCGGGCACAAGTGCCGCCAAGGAAGAAAGGCTTCGAGGGTCCGATTCATCGACATCTCAGATACACACGATATCTGAAAGGTCTAGGTAAGAGAGGTGCAAATGAAAGTTTTTGATTTGAAAGATTTTAAACCTTGTGCAGGGCCTCAAAACCAAGTAGTTACACCATTAGGCAAGGTATGTTTTAGTTTAAAGCTTGGTAAAACAGATTTAGCTGATTTTACATCTGCATTTACTAATAAAAAAGGAGATTACGTTTTTGGGTGGTATTCAGATAGTTTTGATGTTGAGCTACTTATATGCAGTCCAAAGTTGCATTTGGCGGATAACATGCATGTAGAAGGTTGTCGAGCAGCTATCTATAGAATCTTACTACATGACAAGGAACTTGCATGTGAATTTTCGGCTAATTGGTGTTCTGATTATTTATGGACAGATGGTGGACCGGATAGTGGCGAACATCTTGAAGCACAGACCTGTGAGAATGATTATTATGTAGTTTCTATCGGTACACAAGATGGTGAAATGCTTCATTCACGTGCAATGAATAACGAAATGATGCCAGCAATATTAAATTCGAGTGTTGACCCATTGGCTTTAGTGGAGTGTAGTTCTACAGGGCTATTAGTACCGATTGAAAGAGTTTTTCTTAATCAGGTTTGTCAAGTTCATTTTGTTGTTGCATGGACACCTAAGAAACCAGATGATGTATCTACTTGGTATGCAGTTGATATGTCACATAGAGAATTTCCAGGGTGTTTATTGGGGTAGTACAAACCAGAAGCCAGTGCATAGACCCTTCAGATATCAACACATGCCCGTAAAAGTGCGGTAAGAAAGATCATGAAGAACTGTTCCAAGGGTCATCCCACGTGGAAGATCCGCACTACACCGTTTCGCCGGCCGCACAGCGGCTCTCACGGGTAGTTCTCTGGGGTCCGGCTCAAACGGCGTCGGGCATGTACACGTTACATGAAAGACTGGGCATTGCCCCGACATCATGTCGGGGATTTTGGATGGCATGAATTCAAAGCTTAGAATATAAATAAAAAATAGATGGTGGAATACAAATGATGTTGATTAAAAATTATTGGGAAACTTCAAAACTTGTTATTAAAGATTCGATTATTGATGAATCAGACAAATTAATGATTTTATATTCAAAAGCAAATAAATATATGAGAGTTGTCAATGGAACAGGGGGAAAAAGCCCATAAAGTGTATTGAAGAAGGTAATTTACCAAATGGAGGCAATAAAGAATTTTATAAAATTCAATCAATATATTTAAAAGAGAGTATAGATATTATTGGTTATATTGAAATATATCATGGTTATCCAAAAAAAGATGTTTTGTATGTAGGCTTTTTGTATATAAATCCGGAATTTCAACACAAAGGATTTGGACAAGAAGTTGTAAAGAATTTTATTAATGAAGCATATGATGCAGGTTACAGCAGAGTTTATATTAACATAGACTTGAAAAATTGGCCTTCTCTAAGATTTTGGACTAAACTTGGATTTGACAAAATTATTGGCATATATGGAGATAAGGAATATACTGAAAATACATATGCAAGTGTTGAGTTGGAAAAGTGCCTTATAGAATAGAAAGGTAATAGCTAGAGCTTAGTGAGTTTTAAGGCTCAGACATCCGTGTCTGAGTCTGGTGTTGAGGGACCCAGTCCATCATGTAACAATGCATGGCAGTAAAGGTACGGATTAGAATGGCATGGAGTAATTTCTCTGGAGAAGGAGCATGAAGCGTGCCGCACCACATTCCATCGTCGGGTGACAAGCACCGCCTCCGAAGAAAAGCTCTGCGGGTCCGACTCTGGAACGTCTTCCATGCGAGACGTTGAACGAAATGCCTCTGAACAAGGAGTGTCTTTGGAGTGCTATACCCTACAATAATGATTGCAAAATTCAAAAGGTAAAACAATTAGGAGAATTGTATGAGATTAAATATAAGGAAAACACGAATTATACTTGGTTGTATTGGGGTCGTTATTGTTTTATTTGTAACATATTTTGCATACGTTATAAACTCATTAAATTATATTGGTAATACCAAAATACCCAACATGACAATTGAACTTAAAAATGACAGCAATCAATACATCAATTATTCTTTCCTTATTGGGGATAAAAATCCTATTAAAGGGTATTTGGAGAAAAACAAGGAATCACAAATCAAAGTGGTATATGGTTCGAATTCATCTGATAAACTTCAAATAAAAATTAATGATAAAGATGGTAATATGATATGTGAAACGAGACCATCATTGAATATAAAACCTCAACATTTGTATAATCCAAAGATTCAGTATAAATTAGAAGTTGTTTTTAGAAATAATGAGTTAGAGGTGGTGCAGATAAAATAAATATATTTTTAAATAAGAAAGCTAGTCTATATATTCAAAGATTTCAGTTTTTAGGGGGCACATCGTTCAACAATGCATGGCTGTAAAGGTACGGTTTAGAAGGGCATGAAGTAATTCCTCTGGAGAAGGAGCAAGAAGCGTACCGCACCACACCGTCTCGCCGGGCACGGAGTGCCGCTCACAGGTCTTTCTATTGGGTCCGGCTCGAACGGCGTCAGCAATGCCGACGATATATGAAAGCCAGGTGCAATTGCCGTGACATCCTTGTCACGGTTTTCGGGTAATGCTTTGAAGTTTTAGTTCACGTTAGTTTTAAAATGTGCAACAATTAAATAGTAAATAGTTTAAATTAATTAAAAGAGGAATGTATATTGGGAAAGAAATGGATAACTAAAAATGGATATATTATTCAACAGGTTTTAGATTCAAATAACCCTTTACTTGTTTCAAATAAAACAACAAGTATTCTTATTGATACTGGAAGCAGAAAGAAGTGGATGAAACTTTCAGACAAAATTAACTGTATTCTTTCAAATAAACTAAAGTTATCTGCAGTAATATTAACCCACACTCATCATGACCATGTTCAAAATGCTAGGAGTTTTAAGGATACATTTAAATTAGACATTATTGTCCATAAAAGCGAAGCGGAGTATTTAAAAGATGGCGGTTCAATATACATAACAAGTAATAATGAAAAATATATAAAGAACTATGAGCCAGTGATGTGGGATATACAAACAGATGATAAATATGATTTGTGTAATTACGACTTAGATGCTTATATTTTACATACTCCAGGTCACTCTACTGGCTCAGTAAGCATTATTATCGATAATGAAATTGCAATTGTAGGTGATGCGTTAAGTGGACTCGACAATAAGCCATTTAAAAGGACACTAAAAAAGTATCTGAAGATATAAAAAGTAGTTGGGATAAATTGTTGAATTTGAAATGTTTGTTATATTTACCTGCTCATCGATCTCATCGGTATCAGGCATTAGAGTATAAGGATTTTAACGAATTGTATAGAAGTTATCTGACTTCAATTAAATCATAAGATTTATATAAAGCAAAACAGTGTGGCTGATGTAGTTTTCCTCCAGGGCCACGTCCGTGTGGCTCTGGCTTCGCGGGGCACCTGGCCTTCACATATCAACGTATCTGAGTAAAGGGCATGCTTACGGGTCATCCTGCCCACATCGATTCATCGGGCTTACGCCGCTCACGGGTATTCCTTACGGGTCCGATTCATCGACGTCTCAGATACAAACGATATATGGAATTCCCTGCGTTCCGCCCCATCCGGGGGTACGCCTTGTTGGGCTATAACCCCTGTGTAACAAACAGGAATAAAGCCTTCGGGCAATTTAATATAGAAATTGCACCAAACTGTTTCGTCGAATTCAAGGGGTGAAATTTCCTTTGCTGCCTGGAGTTAACATCGATAATACCACCTGTTAAGTGGGAGATGAGGCAAGTACTAATCCTCTACTATGCGTCTTAAACCTGCCAGTTTAAGATGTATAAAGTGTAGTGAAGTCGTAACCTGAAAAGCCTAAACCGCAAGGCATGGCATAATAATGGTGCGGGTATCCGAGAGGCATGGTTAATTAAAACTGAACATGTGTCGTAAAGCTTCGTCAGGCGGCGGCCGGTGAAAGTCGGAAGTTTGAAGGTCGAGCAATTCTCATGCCACGGTAGCATTGCTCGTTGCAGCCTGAAATGACTGCAAACTTAATTGTGAAACTGTAACTCAAACAATATAAAGCACCTTCCGGAGCACAGCAGGACCTAAACCTCTTAATTAATAAGGATAGACGAAATGGAACAAGGGATGCAACAATAACTGGAGCATGGCAGTCGCAAAGAAGGTAATTGTTGTACAGAGGTATCGTAGTAGTCCGAGAACGGGAAAGCCGTTTACATGGCGAAGGGTACCAGACAGGCTGATTACAGATTTAAAACGAAAGTGAAGTCTAACTCCCTGAAATATGGGTTGTGAGCCATAGCATAGACTATGAACATTAAGCACAGCTTCACGAGCGAACAGGAATTAAAGGATACACTTGATTTCATTTATGAAAAGAGCAAATCTGGAAAAGGTTTTAACGGAATACTTGAAGCTGCATTTAATGAAGTCACAATAGTCACAGCGATTCACAATATAAAAAGCAACAAAGGTGCAAACACACCAGGAATAGATGGCAGCAGGATGAACAAGTACCTGCAAATGGACAAAAACAAGCTGATAGGATTGATACAAAAATCAATAGAGGACTATATACCCAAACCTGTCAGACGGACATACATAAAGAAGGCAAACGGCAAGTTGAGACCTTTGGGAATAACAACGGTCATAGACAAAATAATTCAAGAGTGCATAAGAATAATAATTGAACCAATATGTGAAGCAAAGTTCTATCCACAGAATTTCGGATTCAGACCATATAGAGCAACAAATCACGCCATGACTTTTGCAAAAACACTGGTAAATCTTAACATACCACAAAAACCCATAATAGCAATAGAAGGAGACATCGAAGGATATTTTGACAACATTAATCACAGAATACTTCTAAGAAAGTTATACAGGATTGGTGTCAAGGATAAAAGAATCCTCGAAATTATAAAGAAAATGCTGATTGCCGGATATGTGTATGGCAATGAAAAGTTCCAAACAGATAAAGGAACAGTTCAAGGCGGCTGTATATCTCCATTGCTTGCAAATGTGTATTTGAATGATTTTGACTGGATGATCGGAAGAATGTATCATCACCCAAAATCCAAATACAAAAATGAATGTTATGCCAGATCAAACCTTAAAAGAAATGGCATTATTCCAAAGTATTTAATCCGTTATTGTGACGATTGGCTGATAATGACAACAATGTTGAGTGAAGCCAAAAGAATTTTATCATTTTTACAAAAATATTACAAGCATAGATTAAAACTAAACCTTTCCAAAGAAAAGACATTAATAACAAACCTTGAAGAAAACAGAGTAAAATTTCTCGGATATGAACTGCTGGCAGCCCAGCCAAGGGCTCGACCAGATAATAAAGGCTGTAAAGGATTGGTTGGGAAATTTTATCCTGCTAAAGCAAAAGTTATAGCTAAGGTTGATAACATTTGTAAGGAAATCATGAAACTCAAATCAATGCAGGATAGCAAGACGATGGCAGCACAAATTGAGAGAATAAACTCAATTATTACAGGAGCAGCGGAATATTATAAAGTTGCGATATGTAGTAATACATACAAATTTATGGATCATAGAATTATGCAAACAGCATATCGAACCTTCAGGAAAATATACGGCAAGAAATACAGACAACACTTGGTACAGCTATCACAACTTAATAACAGACCTCATAGGCATGAAAAAAGAAAAGATAAAACATTTGCAGTACAATATGAAGATAAATGGATTGGATTAACCAAATCCTATATAACACACAGTCAATGGGATAAATATAATTACAATCAGAAAGCGACACCGTATACTCAAGAAGGAAGAAGACTTTATATAATAGAGAAAAAGGGATCGATGATATCCCCCCTCGCCCGCTCTCCAATTTATGAGGATGTAGAACTGTTCAATTGTAATGAAAAGAGTTTAAACAATTTCGAATATTATATGAACAGAGAATACGCCTACAACAGAGATAAGGGGAGATTCAAAATCTGCAGAGAAAATTTGAAAAGTAACTACAGACACTGTCAAAGAATTGACGGGACATTACCCCTCGATAAGATAAACAAGGTTCCTAATTTAGCATGGTTTTGTTATAATTGTCTTAAGTTGGTACAGAGTCAAGATGTGCCACAAGGAGTAAATTCGAAAATGAAATCAAAGATTCTTATATACCGTAAAAAGCTTAAAGTTTTAAACTGAAGCACTCTGTTATTATGAGATAGCAGGAGGTCGAAAGCCGAGGGAGGCAAGTAGGTTGGTTTGTTTGAAAGCCGGATGAAGCGAAACTTTCCTGTACGGTTTGGAGGAGGGGAAAAGGTGGCGATCACTTCAAAACCTTACCTATTCCTATGCGGGTGTTTTAGGGTTAGACTTTGAAGTGAATTATATTGTGCTATTGTAAGTGGAAATGCCTATTTATTCATATTAAATACATTGATTGCTTATAGAAAAAATGTTAGGTTGAAAGGGTTGCATAATTATGAAATGGAATAGCTGTCCAGTATGTGGGCAGAAGATATCAAATAAATGGCTGTATTTTAGTAGAATTGACAAAAAGTATGTTTGTCATAAATGTAATAATGTTATAATTTGGAACATGTATAAAAGAATTAATGGAAGTGTATCCACATTTATTGGTATGTTTTTTCATACATATCAGTAAACAATAAGGTGATACATTTAGAAAAACAAATAACTGTTTATTGTGGGGAAGGGAGCTATGGTGGAGATGGATTTGTGGTAGTCCAATCGAATGTTGGAATTGGCATTTTGTGGATAGCTTTTTTTGAAACTGCTAATCCATTTATAAGTATTGAGATTACTGACAACACTATATACGCAATAAACAACTTAAAAGAAAAATGGAGTTTTAATATTGATAATCCCAAGGAAATAAACATTGTTATGTTAATGGGCGAAAAATGACAAGTAAAGAGCACTTTGCGATAGCCGAAAAGCACTATTATGAATATGAAGAGACTCAAAATGAAGAACTTTTAGAGAAAGCACTTAAAAGCTATAGTGAAGCAATTAAGTTGCAACCAGGTTTTGCAGACGCCTATTATAAAAGAGCTTTGGTAAATGGTCTTCTTGATGAACAAGACAGTAAATATGAAGATCTAAACACAGCTATTAACATATATACAGAATTATTGAGTCAAGGTGGTAATAATCCAGAGTTACACTACAAAATTGCTATGGGACATTTGGTTAATTACCAGGACAATAAGAATACTGAAAAAGCTTTAAATCATTTTAATATAGCTCTAGAGCTGGGGTATAAAACCCCTGATATTTTCTTTAACATTGGAGAAACTTTCAGCCAGCCTCCATATATAAATTTAAATGATGCTCTTACGTATTATAACAAAGCTATAGATTTAGCTTCCAATAAAGCAGAATACTATGTAGCCAGAGGGGATTGTTATGACCTATTGAAACAGGATGAAAATGCAATGGTGGATTTTTCGAAAGGTATTGAATTTGATGATATTGAAGCTTGTTGGAAGTCTATACTGTACCAGATAATAGAAGTAGCAAAAAAGCTAATTGAACTGATTTCAAGTGCGATAAGAGAAGGTTAGCACTTATCTATATATGGGATATGATTTCTTTGGAAATAGTTATGACAACACTTTCTTAATTATGTTTGAAAAAGATACATCTTTACCAATCTGTAACTTTTTATATTGGCTTTAATGATAAACTTGTATTAAATAAGCATATTAAAGAGGGCATAAAATGTACAGTTTTATCATTAAACAAAAAAATATTCTATTAAGTATATATATGATTTTTATTATTTGGATAATAGTATTGTTACTGACAATGCTCACTTCCTGTTCTAATATCACTTCAAATAGAGCCAATACAACACCGACGCTTAATAATAGAATCAACACTACATACACGAAGAGTAGCCCTAAAGGCAATCAAACAGCATCTTCATCAAAAAGCAATGTGACAGAAACTGTTATAATAGAACCAAAAGTGGTGGATGAAAGAAAAATTGTTGATTTACCCAAATTTCCCGAAAGAATTAAAAATAGAGATGAAATTCTTCCTACTGGATGGAGCATGCTAGACATACTCGAAAATGACTTTAACAATGATGGTTTGCTTGATATTGTCGGAGTTGTAGAACATACTTTTAAAGAAGATGAAATGTATCCAAGAATTTTATTCGTTTATATGAATAATGGAAATGGATTTAACCGAAATGTTATAAACCAATATATTATCAGGAATAGAGATGAGGGGGGTGTAATGGGCGACCCTTATCAAGAATTAACCGCCCATAAAAACACATTTACAACTCATGCTTTTGGGGGAAGTGCATGGAAGTGGAATGAAAATTATACGTTTAATTATAAGGATGGCGAATGGTTTTTATTATATAAAGAAAATACATATGGTTATGGACCTTATGAAACATCTTATTCATATGATGATTATAAAGTTGGACTTGGTAAAAGAAGGTATACAGAAAACTCTCCAGATAAAGAAAATCGAGGTAAACTTGAATTTACAGTGAAGTTAAATTCACAACCATTACTTATGGATTTTGCTTATAACAATTGCTTTACAGAAAGAATAAAAGCTCCTGAAATTAAAAGTCTTAGTTATAATGAAGAGATTCCTCATTTTAAAGGGGATATTCCTACACTCCATACTTCTAATATTTCATTTCATAATAAGGATTATATAGTTTATTGGATTAATCAATCTAATGAAGTAGCTTATTTGGGAATTTATAATTATGCAAAGAAGCATTTACAGATGATAGCACGACATTCAGCTTATGATAATGGAATAAATATCTCAGGAAATGACTTTAAGATTTATAAGAATCGTCTTTATTTTCAAGAGGAAATTACTAAGTTGGTCGATGTTAGAAAAGACGGAGAAGTTAAAAAAAAGTCTGAAATTGTTGGCGTGCAATTAGTTAGCATGAATCTTGACGGAAGTGATAAAAAAGTTGTTTTTAAAGCTGACCGTAAGAACTATATAAAGAATGAAATACTTGATGATTATCTAGAGTACTTAACTTTAGAGTATGAAATAACAGGAGATGAAATAATTGTGAAAGTTTTTTGTGGTGATATTTATCCATATTATAGAATGTGCTTAGACGGCGGAAATAAGAAAATGATTGGTAGTGTTCCAAAAGGTGAATGGTAATGGTGTTGATGGATTAAGTAGATGCTTGTTTAATAGAGTGAATTAATGAATTCGCTAATTTAGGAGTTTATTATGGGAAAAGAATTATGTCAAATGCCATTAGAAGAGCTATGGGAACTATTTCCTATCAACCTTTTATGGAGGTATAGTAATGTTAAATCAAATATGTAAAAAATGTATATGTGGATTAATTATAATTGCATTTATATCTGCATTCACTGCCTGTACTAATAATAAAAAAATAACGCCAGTGGATAAAAATATAGCCGTGAATAGCGAAAAGTCTAGCAATGAATTGCTTGAGTCCTCACAGGATACATCGAAAAATAATAATCTACGCTTAGATTCATGGGTTGGTGATTATATTTTCACAGAATATATTAATTCAAAAGATTACACTAAGTTTTATGAGGTCTTTATATCTAAAGAAAATAATGATTATAATGCAAAAATAAAGATACACGATGAGGGAGCTGGAGTTTATAGTTATATACAGGCAAAAATCAATGAAGACAAGAATTGTATTGATTTCATATTTTTGAGTTATTTACCAGGCGAGGATAATACAAATAAGCCTTATAGCTTAGGTGATAATTTACTGAGTTTTACGAAAACAGATACGGGTATCAGCACACATTGGGGTAAAATAGTTCCTTCAAATGAAAATAATAAAGCAGATGGAACATATTTTAAAATACAGGAAAGAAGTGGAGGATATATAGGGCATTGGTACACTTCCTTGCCAGATACAGGGGGGAATAGTACTACTATAGAAATCAAAGATATGTCCAATATGTCTGTAAGTTTTCATTTATATTTTTGTCGCACTTATTATTATGATGGTACAAATATTAAATTAGAGAATAATATTGCAAAGTTTGTTGATAACGGTGATTATAAAACAAGTGGGACAATAGAATTTGTAAATAATAGTATCATAGTTACTATTGAGAAAACGGATTTACCAATCTTAAAACCAGGAAAAACGGTTTTTAATTATAAAGTGAGTGAGTTTAAAGCAGTTCATATAACTCCTAATTATGGAGCCACGGAAGTCGATTTAGGGCAGGGTATTGAAATAGATTTTGGCAGAAGAATATATTCAACTACATATGCAACTGCAACAATAAGAAAAGCCAATGTTGAAAATGGTTCAGATAATGGGCATGTAGAAATGAAAGTGAAAATAAAAGGTAATAAGTTAATATTCTTACCTGATTATGATAAAATGAAATCATTTAACGAAGTAATTGAAGCAGGACAAAGGTATGAGCTAACTATCGGAGAAGGTCAATATAGCGATGATGTAGGAAATATTAATAATGAGTTAGTTCTTGAATTTACAACAAAGAAATAATTAATAATGACTTACTCAAAAATTGATAATTGTGGGAAATATTCAAAAAGTAATTCGCTAATTTTATATATAAAGCTTTGGACTTATTAAGTGATAATAAAAAGCTTGACAGAATTCGGTAGAGTTTACACTCAAGTTAAAGAAAGATTAGGTGCAGTGGGGTGATAATTATGAATAAGTTTAAAATTTTAGCAGTGGTTTTATTGTAATAGCATTTATGCTCTCATATATGATGTGTGCTAATATAGCTTTTGAATATTGTAATATGCTATGGAGAATTAAATACGACAGTTTCAGTGCTCCAGCAAGTATAGCATTTTTTCTTGCTATTCCATATGTTTTTGGAATCTTTATTTGTATTGTTCTTGCTAATGTTTTCTGGAAAAAGTCAAAATATTAAGCAAACTAAAGTCATTATTATCTTATGAGTAAAGATAATGGTAGAAGTCGGTTTTGTAATGTAAAATGAGTAAGTAAACATAGGAGTATTTAATATGGTGAGACTTGAGTTATTAGATAAGACAGATTTTGGTCATATTGTTAAATGGTTTGAAACAAATAATGAAGACTTCTTGGTGCAATGGGCAGGTCCAACATACCAATATCCTTTGACAGTACAGCAAATGGAAGAACACTATAAGAATGGATTCAATGGAGCTGACTCAGATACATATTTGTACAAAATTATTGAAACAGATTCAAATGAATTCATTGGTAGTATTCAATTGTGTAAAATTGACAAAGTGAATTTATGTGCTGTTGTAGGAAGATTTATAATAGGCGTTGAAGGTATGAGGGGAAAAGGATTTGGAAAAAGTGCTTTAAATGGATTAGTAAGAATAGGCTTTGAAGACTTTGGTTTAAAAAAATTACATCTCAAGGTTTTTGATAGAAATGAAAATGCGATAAAATGTTACCAGAAAGTTGGTTTTATAATAGTAAAGCATATGAGTGATGTTTATAAGGCTAATGATGGCTTTTGGGGTGAGTATGATATGAGTATTTGTTGTGAATCATGGAGAGAAAGCAAATAGTTGTTTTTTTGCAGTACATAGAGAACCGAGTTATCATAGTAGTATTTGTTTTAATCACAACTATAAAAGGCTTAGGAGTGTAAATAAATGCATATAGAAGTCTTACTTAATAAACTTGCAAAACCAGCACAGAGAGCTATCCAAAATGCAGGCATATCAACAATTGAGCAACTTTCAAAGTATAGCGAGAAAGAAGTTTCAGAACTTCATGGAATCGGGAAAAGTGCCATGACTATTATAAGGCAAACCTTGAATGAGAATGGGTTAACTTTTTCAAACAGGTAGTATGAAGAATAAAATTAACTCTATATTTTTGCTATGTACAGATAAGTTAGATAAATCTAATCATTTCAAGGGGAAAATGTTAATGAAAACACTTATTTTTAGCGGTACACCGAGGAAAAATGGTGATACTATGGCTTTGGTAAATGAATTTATAGGTCACCTAAATGGTGAGTATAAAATTATAGATGCATATACCTGCAATATTAGACCTTGTATTGATTGCAGGTACTGTTGGAAGGATGCTGGCTGTAGTATAAACGATGAAATGCAGGAAGTATATAGTTATATTCAAGAATGTGACAATATATTAATTGCATCACCACTTTACTTTTCAGAACTAACAGGACAATTATTAGCAGTGATGAGTAGATTGCAAACCTATTTTTGCTCAAGGTTTTTTCGAAAAGAGATACCAATCAAGAACGTAAAAAAAGGTGGGATTATTATAGTAGGTGGGGGAGATGGAAATGTTGAAAAGGCATTTAACACAGCATGTATGCTGTTACGCCATATGAATGCTATAGATGTTGCACCAATCGTTTACAGTCATAAAACAAATGATATTCCATCTTACGAAGATGTAAATGCAATGAAAAGTTCAAAGGATTTGGCGGTGTTTTTTAATGAAACTGCTTAAACTTAAATAATTTTAAATAATAACTTCACAGAAATAGTTGCAAGGAAGCCTCAAACTTCCAGGTTGTGGAGAGCAGTGAGGGTATTTATGATATGATGATTAGCGTGAAAATGTCTTTTGAAAACATTTTATATATTGAATTGAAATCAGGATATTCCGATGACGGACCTGCATGGATTGAGAGGTAAAGTATCCCAACCCTGGGCAAACAGTACATTTTAATAATAAAGGATTCCAAAAGTATGCTGGAATATCTGGTAATTATATCGATGTAGAAACTGGTGAAGAGTATTGGATTTCTGGAGTTAAGAAAAATGGAGAAGATAGACACTGGGCTGGTTCTGGCAAAGTAACCTGTAAAGGCATATCGCAAATATAATAATAAGCGATGATGGAAAAAACACATAATAGGCAAGAGATTAGACTAAATATTTACTTTACAATCTTTATATGTTGTAGATTAAGGTTATAGGAGAATTAAGTCATGAACCAAAAAATAGATTTATATCTTGATGATTTGCGTGGTTGTCCAGATGGATTTGTTATAGCTAGAACGGTAGAAGAGGCAATATATTATCTCGAAAATTTTCAGATTGGTATACTTTCCCTTGACCATGATTTAGGCATTGATAAACAAGGAAACTTGCTTCCAACTGGCTACGATTTAGTCAAATATATCTGTGAAAAGGGTTTAAAAGCAGAGAAGATATATATTCACACTGATAATTCAGTAGGAAGAGAAAATATGTATAATACCTTGCTGGGAGCACAAAGAAGAGATTTTATAGATAAAGATATAGAAATTTACCATTATCCTATAGTACCTAATAAATACTCTGAAGAATAAATAGCATCTTTTGGTAAGAGTGTGCCGACAGGCTCAGGAAAGGAAAAACGAGTGGATAGTAATTTAATAGAATTACAGAAATTGATTTGTGTAAGATACAATTCGAATTTTGTTGAAGCAAGAAGTGATTTTAAAGTCGGTATTTCTGAAAATTTTAAGAAGAATGTCTTACCAGTTAATGGGTTGCGAGTTTATCCTGAGGGTGATACAACAGGATGCTATATGGTCCGGTGAGAAATTTTGGGAAGACCCAAATTTCTTTGTACCGTTGCATGTTAAGCATATTGAAGATTGGGTGCCAAATATAAGCAAATATTTAGGGTTAGCCCCTGGATGGAGATTTCTAGTCGCAGGAGATGATGAAGATGTATGGTATGACCATAATATTTTAGATTAAACTTTTTATGTTAGTATATAATATAAGCGGAGCTTATGGTAGAAAACATAAATAATGGTGCTAATCGTTCTAAGGAGAAAGTGTGTGATAAAATTAAGAATATTTATTATTATTCTTTTGATGCTGAATATGGGATTTGTTTCTTGTGATAAAAAGCCCGTTATTAGTGATGGAAATTTACAGGTAACACCGCAAAAGACCTTTGCTATTGGTGAATATTATAAAATAACTAAACATAGCGACAGGGAATATTCGCTCATCCTTTACGGAAAAGGGAAAAATGTAATCAAAGAAGAGGAATACCCCAAAGAACCTTCAGTAAATCTTTTAAAAGACGGAATACTGCAAGTAACAATAAGTACTGGGAGTCCTGCAAGCTATGTGCATTATTTTGATATAATAAGCAATAAGGTTTCAGATGTATATTTTAATCCCATTCTTGCTCAGAATGGAAAAATAGTCTACATGAACGAAGGAGAGTTAATCGTATCGGATATATTTGATAAAACCAAGATATTTAAGAAAATAATAAGAGACTTCTCTCCCACAGCAAACCCAGCATCGGCTGTTTTGGGAGCTAGGTTTCAAGAGGGTAATAAACTTTACATTGATTATTTATCAGGTGCGGAGGAAAAAGAAACATCCGAGATAATTTATTTGAATCAATAAACTAAGGTATTTATAATATAGATTTTTATTCATATACTAGTTCCTTTTGATTGAAATATTGGGACTGATTATATTTTAATGGGGATGTAATAAAATGGCGAAAATAAAACTTGTTTGTTTTGACTTGGATGATACTTTGATTAGAGAAGTCCATTCCGTTATGTTGCCATGCATTTTAAATGGAAAAGAAAAAGAACATTCTTTAATACAAGAGCAAGAAGAAAAAGGCGTGATTGACTACATATCAGCAGATTATCTCAGAGCAGAGTTACTTTTAGGTTTTGAAGAAAGTAAAATTGCTCAATATTTTTTGGAGATTGCAAAACCTTTAAAAAATATCAAAAGTGTAGTTGAAGCATTACATAAGCAAAGTATTAAGTGCATTGTCATTACAGTAGGGCCGAAGCAAGTAGCCAAAGTAGTTTGTGATATTTGGGGATTTGATGGTTTTTATGGTAGTGATTATGAAGTGGTTGAAGGAGTATTTACAGGAAAAATTCTTAAGTACATTAGAGCTGAACAAAAAGTTGCGTGCTTACAAGAATTTTGTAAAATCAATAATATAAACCCCGAAGAATGTATCGCTGTGGGTGACGGTTCAACAGATATTCCCGTTTTTAAATACTGTGGAAAGTCTATTGCTATAAACAGTTCCCCGAAAATCCGAAAGAGTGCTATATATTCAATCGATACTGATCACTTAACAGACATTCTTAAATATATATTATGAACATAATCCAAAGTATGTTTAAGTCATTACTTTTTTTATGTGCAGACTATCACAAAAGAGCATGAAAGTGTTTATTCAAGTCAAAAGTGTTTGGAAAGTGTGGAGATGAAGTATCTATGAAATTAATGCCTATTAAAATCCCAGGAGGTTTTGCAATTACTTATAATAAATTTTTTGACGTTGACCCTGTGCAATCAGAAGTTGATAAGGGTATACTTCAAAACTGGGGATATTTTACCCAAGATATTCTGCAGATAGTTAAAATAGGTTTAAAAAATGGTAAATGGTATATACTGTACCGTCTAAAGATTATATGATAATTGATTTAGGATGGTATCCAGATGGTGACCCTGACGGAAATTATGGTCTGTCTTTAGCGATTGTTAGAGAAGATAATAGTTGGGACATATTAAAAGAATTTTCTTCAAAAAATAGATTTGAGATAAGAGATAAAATTGAACAGTGGATGAACGAAAATATAAAGATATATAAACCGTGACAGTTAAAAACTGCTATAATAGTAATAATCAAATGTATTCTTTAAATGAGATGACTTAACAAATTCTTTAATGAGAATAGAAAGGTCAAATATTTGTTATGAACAGTTATGAGCATGTATATCGCATTTTTAAATCTTCATGGGGGATTTATATTAAAATACTAGGCGAATATACATCTATGTCAACATATGAAGATAAGTTTTCATGTTCAGAAATATGTAAAGGTTTATGGGGGGCTTACACAAAAGCACCATTATCAATGGAAAGCAAACCTGTTGAAGAGGATAAATATTTCCTATGGTATGGATTAAAAAAAGTTAGTGAACAAATTATTACGAGTTCACCGTACAATGCTGATACTTTAGTGGTTATTCATGCAATAGAAATATCACTATGTGACTTTCAACAAGAGGGATTAACTCCTGCAATAATAGAGTGGGCTTCTAAAGCCTTTAATTTTGAAGCTCCTAATGTAGGAGTATCATATAACAAACAACTAAATAAATATGAATTTACATATTAGAGGTTTATATTTTTGACGAGAAATTATGGGAGAGTAAAGAAATATGGAAATTGATTTAAAGAACTATATTAATCAATTGGATGATTATAAACCTATTAAAAACTCCTTTGGAGAAGATGATTGGATAGGTTTGGAGGAAATTCTAAACAGTATTTATGAGGCTAATTTAGAAGAAAAATGTTTGAATTCAATGTTCAGAATCTATGAAAGATACCCTTGTGAGGATAATGATATTCTATGGGGCATGTTACATGGGATTGAGTCTATTCCAAACTATGAAAATGAGCTTCTTAAATCAATTGAACGACAGCCATCATTTTTTACACTCTAATGATAAATAGGATACTTAATGCCAATATAAGTAACATAGAAGGGCAAAGCTTAATGGGTATATTATTCAAGATTAAATCTGATTCTAGAACTCCGATATATGTCAAAGAATGTGCTGAAAGCTGGGTTGTGAGGCATGAATAGGAAGAACTACTTATTTCAAAGTAATATTGAAAACAGAAGTGATGAAATGAAGTTCAATAAAGCATTTAGAGGATTTTGTTATGGATGAACTAACTAGATATATATTTAATAGCTATAGTAATTTAATGACAATCCAAGAAAACATGGCCTGGAGATATTTTCTATTCAAAGCAAATGGACAAATGGATTCAGCTAAAAGTTTAGAAAGTAATATACATATTTCTGCATTAATAATACTTGGAGAAGATGGATTTTATTCTTATGTTAAAGATCGAATATTAAAGGAACATTCAGATGTAATTATTTTTAACTATTGCCCGAAATGTAGGAGCTTAACAAGAACACCAAGAGCGAAGCAATGTTTAAAGTGTAAATATAATTGGCATTAAGACAAATATTTTAGAGTAAGTTCTAATTGCTTAAATATCTGTAAAATGAATATTGATATAGAAGTACCGCATAGAGGGGTGAATATAGTGAATTTCAATAGAGATTTGTGGATTTTTAATACTGATATTGAATCAAGTATGTTTTTGAAAGATATATTAATTGAACTAATTTCTAGATTCCCATTAAGCCAAAGTGAGGGAATTGAGTTAATTAATTACTCATGGAAACACATTGATGCTATTCTGAAAGATGATATTATTTTTCATGAATCACCTGAATATTGGGCATCTACACTTTACCTGAGAGTAATTTCTATTTTGATTCTAAAGGACTTTAAGATAATAGTCTGCTATTTATTAACTATAAATTAAAATTAGGAGGATACTATTATGGGATGTTGGGGAGTCGGAATATTTGATGACGATTTAGCTCTTGACATAAGGGATTTATATGATGATGTAATTAAAAAAGGTTACTCTGATTCAATTGCATCAGCAATGGTAATGAAACTTTATAATGAACCAGCCAATAATGAGGATGATGGTATTATTGTTTATTCGGCTTTATCATGTATTCAATTATCGAGAAGTAATCTCTTCCAAAATATAAGGGAAAAAACTATTGCACTCATCGATTCAAATTCAGGTTTGGGAAGATGGGAGAAAGCTGGCAAGTCAGAATACCAAAAAAAGAGAGCAGAATTAAATAAACTAAAAAGTATTCTTTTAAAAGCTCAAACTATTCAAAACAAAGATTCTGATATTTCTATACCTGAAGAGTATACTGCTCCGTTGGTATTCACTGTATATGAGCTTTTCAAGGGAAGTAAGACTATCTATATTGGAAGTACTGCATTTCCTGAAAAAAGATTCCGATATATGAATTTCATTGAATTTGAAAAGGGAGGAATTCTGAGAGGCCTTTTTAAAAGTAACAACATAAATAAGGAACAGGAATTCTGGGAATGGTTTTCAATAAATGAAGAAGAGCTTTTTAAATCAACAAGTGTTGAGGACCCCATAGTAAATGAGTTGTCAACAAGGCTAAAAAAAATAAATGAGGGATTAACTTTTGAATTCAGTAGAATTATAGATGATAAACGGACAATTGCTATATCTGCTAATGGGCTGAGAGAGGTTTTTCCTTATGTATTGAAGCTAATAAATGAACCCAAATTACTTTCAAAATGGATTGTTGTTCCCTTTAGGCAAAGAGTAAATCATATAGACGGCATGGAAATAAAGTGTGGAGATTTTTCACTTGGAGGCAATGATATTAGCTTTGTTCCCAAACAAAAAGAATCGAGGGTTTCGTTGGATATTTATGTTCGAGGTATTAATGACATACCTCCAGAAATAGTAAATGCTGTTTTCTTAATGTTAGATAGTTCAATTGGAGAGTATGATGTTGTAACTAAAATAGGTGGAATTGAGATTTTACCAGAATCAAAACTTAAAGATACAGTCAATGCTAAGCCATTAAATATGTTGGCAGAGTTGGTTGACTCTATGAAGTAAAATTTGATAAAGTAGATTTACGAGGAAAGAAATTGTTGTAAAAGAAGGAGTACGAAGTGTTCTTTAAGAAGAAAATAATGCAACAATCTAATAGGATTAAAGGTATGCAAATCCATGAAATACACCCAATACTATTTGGCTGTGACCCTACTGACCCAGAAAACAAAACTCTATTAACCAGAAAGCAACATGCAGAGGTAGTTACTTGGTGGAACAGGAAACTAAAAGAGTTAAAACAGGAAATGGGTGACTGATTTATGGGAAATAGAATTTTCGATTTAACGGCTAATATAGAAAAAGAACTTCCTGCAACCTTGGAAAGATTAAAGGAAGTAGAAAATTTGAGCGGATTAAAGCTTCCAGACCAGTACAAAGAGTATATGCTAACTTCAAATGGCTGAGAAGGCTTTGTTGGCAAGTCTTATCTCGCACTTTGGTCTGTAGAAGAACTAATTCCTTTAAATGAGGATTATAGTGTAGAAGAATTTGCAAAAGGGTTGTTTATATTTGGTTCAGATGGCGGTGGAGAAGCATATGCATTTGATACAAGGTATAATGAATTACCTATTGTAAATATACCATTTATAGGAATGTCTGTTGAAGTTGCTGAAAGGATTGGGAATACATTTGTGGAGTTTCTTGAATATCTTGAGAAACAATAACCAATTAAATTTCATTTGGATAAATATTCAAATATAGTGATTATCAATTTATACATGAGAGGCTAATATGAGCAGATATATCACAATCAAAGAAGAAGACCCAAATACACCAAATGCTATTCAATTAATGGATGAGCTATCTGACGATTTAGAATCAATAACAGGTAATAGTGGAAGAAATTCATTCAGTGCCAGCGACATATGCGGAGAGCGGGCTATATTTGTAATTGCATATAATGAGAATGGAGAAGCTGTTGGTTGCGGTGCGATACGACCAATTGACGATAATACTGCAGAGGTCAAACGGATGTATGCAAAGGAGAAAGGCGTTGGAATAGGTACAAAAGTATTATCATACCTGGAGGCAAAGGCTCAGGAACTTGGGTATACTGCTTTAAGACTTGAAACCAGATTAATAAACCAAAGAGCAGTAGCATTTTATGTGAATAGAGGCTATTATCATATCCCTAACTATGGAAAATATGTTAATAGACCTGAAGCCGTTTGTTTTGAAAAACGGTTGGGTAAGCGAGCATGATTGAAGTTAATACATTTTGGTGGAATAGAAGATGAAGTTGATTTTATGCAGGAGGGCTCAATATGGAGCAAGAACTTTATTATGAATGGTGTTTATTTGAGAAGAGGTCGTTGGAGCTTATAAATAACCTTAATATAAGAAAAATTGATAAAACCAGAATGCTGAAGATAATGGAAATCCCGTCCTTATATTGGGATTGTGTTAGACGCTGGGAGCTTTATGAGGACTTAGTAGTAAGGATTGATTGGTTTTGTCAAGATGATTACAAAAAGTTTAGTAGTATAATTGAAAGAGAAAAGTATCAAAACTACATAACTCCGACTATTAAATATAAAGTTCACAAGGTTGAAAAAAGCTATTCAGAGTTAATAGTAAAGGAGCTTTCAAACATATCAATACCCCTTAATACTAAAAGTGATATGGTTGGCTGTGATGGAATAGATTACGAATTAGAGCTTGGTAGATACTGGGCAAATATAAAAATCAAATGGTGGGAAGATGGAACAGAACAATGGAAAGCTGTTGATAATTTTACAAAAAGATTAATGGGCGAATTTGATGATTTATTGAATGATGAAGAATACTCTGATGCACTTAGCTTTGATGTGAAGCTTTGGTTAGGACCATCTTCAAATATTAAAATTACAAAGGATTTATTTAATTTCTTGAAGCAATTTTGGGGATTTAGTGATATTAATGTAATAAAAATATCCGAAATATTTAAATCGGAAAAGCCAGTTTTGTTGGAATCAAAATTTGATTATATGCGTTATAGAAATTTAATGAGGGAATTCGATAAATATGGTTTGAAAGTAGAATTTGAATATATAAGGTAGCACTGAATGTATATATTCATAGAACTAAGGGCAAAAGTTTCCTAAACTGTATCATAAAAAAGGAATGGTAAAATGTTATTTGCACTTTATATAGGTTTTTATAAAAACGGTAAGTTTAACCATGATAATTGGAAAGTAGTAACAAATTGGCTTGCTAAAAGCTGTAATAATGTTTTACTCTATTCGAATTTATCATTACCTCATGTGAGTAAAAGTAATTTAGAGTTTTTAGAAATTGAAAGTAATACTGATGAAACGACTGATTATAAGGGGTATAGAATTAAATTTAAGAATGACAAAACTCTTTATTACCTAGAGGAACTCATATTTAATATACACCTTGGAGTATCACATGTTTATTTTCTATATAATGATATTTGCGTTGGTGAGTTAGTAGTCGTTGACTATGAAAATTTTGTAATCTTAAATATTTCGGAAGATGAAACAGATGGGTTATCAACTTTAGTTCCCGATATTGAACATAATATTGCAATTTGTAACAAACATAAAAGTGATATAGAAAGCATTATAGGGGATAAAATGTGGTATCCCTTAAGACACAAAACATAAACAAGGGTGACGTTTATGGCTAAAAACAGTGGTTATGTCCTGGCAGTCCAATATACTAGAATTTATTAGCTTCAAACTTAGGAGGCACCCAAATGGGCTATTAAAAGGAGGTAATATAAGTATGCAAGATAATTATATTGAGGTCATAGGAGAGGCACAATACTCGGAAGAGCCTGATACATGGATTATTGACGTAACTCTTAATATCCAAACGGCAAATAAAGATGCTTTAATTGCAGAGTCAAGGGAATATAAAAATAAGCTTGTAAACATCCTTTTGAGTAACGGTATCACAGAGGATGAACTATTTTATGCAGGGACTGATTTATATGCACCTTGGTGGAAGAAAAACCGAGTTGGTTTAAATGCCTCACATAAAGTTACAATAAGAACAAAAGACAGATATAAAGCTTATAATGCCCTTGAAAAGATTGAGGAACTAAATAAAATATCAAAGAGAATTGTTGTCCAGATTGATGAAAGAAAACCATTTTTTAAAGCAAATGATGCTGAAATCTTGAACGCAAGGAAAGCGGCATGTAAGAATGCATTAATCAAAGCTAAAGACTTAGCGGATGCATTCAATATGGATGTTGGTTCTCCCATTGAAATAGAAGAAATAGATAAAGGTGTTAGAGCATCGGGTAACTACGGAGACAATGATTGGGGAGGGGTTTATGCTGTAGCTTGTGCCAGTCAAAGGTCAATCAATGACGAAGTAGATAATGAAGTGCAACTCAAAGGAAATGAAAGAGTGGTATATTTAAGATATAGAATAAAATTTGCTATGATTGTAAAAGGCTAAACTATAATAATATAAGAAAAATACATAAAATAATAATTTATAGTGTGAAGTTGAAGGCTGTTTACAGGAATTATCCCCAAAAGGTATTTGTTGTTTATATCATAATGTAAAAAAATAATATTTCCCTATGGAATTCCATATGGAAATATCAAGAATGGTGTATTAACTATTAGATTTCATACAGAAGCATGTAAAGTCCGATTCTTATGGGAGCAAAAATTCTTTTTGTATATCACGAATGGCCACTAAGTACATACTGATATTGGTTCTTATGAAGTTATTGCAAAAAAAAGTGACTTACAAATAAATGATGCCTAAAGCAAGGAATTAAAGTACTTTAACTTGGATGCCATGCCACAATCAGAAAGTATTGCTGAAAATGTGATAAGATGGTTACGGCAATAGAAGAGACAATAATGTTGATTGGAGTAAAATCATGGGTCATTATGTATCAATTAGAGGTTGGATAGGTTGTGAAGCAGGAGATATTTTTGTAATACAGGAAATAAACAAAAAATTCTTATGGAATTATTCAAATTACCAAATAACATATCAAACCAAGGAACTATACCAAAAAGGCTGGTGTTTCCCCAATGAATTTATTAATTGGACAAATTATGTGTTTTATGGAGCAGATATACGGCAGTATCATTCGGATTTCATAAAAGAACTGATAGCTATAGCTGAATCAAACCATGAGATTGAAGGACACTTTAGTGTTGATGATGATGAAGGTGTCATAAAACAATACTGGAATTTAACTGATGGCAAATTAACAGTTATTGAGCGGTCAGAGTAATCTTCAATAATTTGAATATCATTTGGCTGTAGGTGAATTGGATAATTCTTACAGTACACGAAGATTCATCCAAGACGAAGAAGACTATTCAAGTCTTTTAACTACTGATAGTAATTAGGAGGACATTATGCACTGTATAAGAGGCTTTATCGGAAAAGAAGAAATAATAAAAGCTTTTACAGATAATTGGGTAGAGGCTAAGCCAGTTACCTTATATCAGGGGTTAGCAATTATTTTTTTAACAAGAAAATTATATGATGATATTGAAGAATTAGCTAATAGTAAGATAGATACTGAGTACAGTCAGTTTTTTGAGTACCTATCTCCTTCAATTTATGAAATCCTAGTACAAGAATCAAGAAAAGGTAAACTTGCCTATATTGAAACAGATTATTTTGGGGGCTGTGGTAGTCAGTCAGCTATTTTATTTGAAAACTCAAAAATTAAAATTCAACCAATTGAAACCGAAACTCTTTGGGATGAAAAAACTTATAATTATTATCATAAGCCAGAAGGAGAGAAAGCCATTAATGTAGTGCTGAAAGAGCTTGGCGTATATAAAGTAAAGGGCAAAGACGAGTTTGATAGTATAGGGTTGGGTAATTATAGGCATATGGACTAAGCAACATAGCAGTTGATTTCGCTAAGATATAGAAACTGACAGGGTGCAGGTAAAAGAGGCCGTTTAACTTGAGGATGCAATAAAATGAATAGTTTTAACATTTTATCGGAGCATTCATCTGTACTATTTTTGAAATATAATCGAAGTGTGCAAACTTTTTGTCTTTTAAAAGGCTTACTTTTTGTGTAATATGAAGTAAATATAAAAGTAAGCAAGTTCAATTCAACTTAACGTCATCAAAATCGGCAAAGAGGTTTGTTTATGAATAAAATTGAAATCAAGTTAGAAAAAGACCTGACACTCGTCATTACATAGACAATGAGCAGTTAAAAAGGTTTGAGAATAAATTCATGCATTTTGCAGATATAACTATTGATGGAAATTCGTTATACCAGGAATTTAAGCAATATGATTTTATATCAACTCTCGGATGGGGTACGGAAGAGTCTCAGAATGCGGTATGAAATTTATGTTTGTCCACTCTGTGCTGATTTAGGTTGTGGTGCCATCACGATAGATATAAAAAAAGATAATGACACTGTAATATGGAAAGATTTTGGACTTGAGTATAGTTATACGGATGAAATTAAAACTATTGATTTAGGACCATTTGTTTTTGACTGGAATGAGTATAAGAATGTACTAATGAGCTCTCTAGGGTTGGCTGGTTATAAGAATCCCTGGGATTGATATGAGTGACCGTGAGAACTTTACTTTATAAATTATAAAACAGCTCGAATTACAAGGTTTCAGAAACAACTAAAGAATATCGGCATAACATTATAATCAGGAGGATATATATGCAAAAAATTGAATTAACAAAAGACCTAAAAATATCAGCCTTAAATGAAATAAAGAAATACTTTTCCACTGAAAGAGATGAAAACATGGGTGATTTATCTGCTGAACTATTTCTTAATTTCATTACAGAGAAAATAGCTCCTTTCTTTTACAATCAAGGTATTAGGGATTCACATCAGTATATAAGCGAAAAGCTGGAAGATTTGTATGGGCTTGAAAAGAGTACGAATATATAGATTGAATCTATATGGTATAATATTCTTAAAAGTTAGATGAAATAGAGGAATAAAATGGCTAAACTTAAGGAAGTTATTGTAAAAACATCATTTAAAGACATATGGGATGTTCTCATTGAGAATTATAAAGATATTGGTGAGAATCACGACCAGTATCACAATGTATTCAAAAAGTTATTAGTACTTGAAGGTGCTGAAAATGTTGAGAATACTATGATTATGATTGAGAAAGTCGAATTGGATTCGAAAGAGGCCTTTTATACTGTCTATGGAATAAAGCAAAATCAAGTCATGGATAGATATAATATATCATACACAACTTGGGATAAATGGCTTGGATATGATATTGCTGATGATTCCATTGCAAAATACACTCCCATAGAAATAGTTGCTCACTGTATTTGGGAAATGACATGGAATGGTTTTACTGAGGAACGGTTACAGAAGAGAATTGAAGATTTGGAATGGCATGTTAATGAATCTGCAAAAGTGGATAATTTTATGCAAAGTATAGCTGATAATGGAGGAATGATTAGCGATAGCGACCTACATAAAATTATTGATTCGTATAATAATGACCATTCTGATAATATCGAATGTTTATTACTCGATATTATAAAAAAGGATATGGTTACACCGCAACAATTAATATACATTATGAAGTACATAAATCTTAAAGAGTTTGATAAACAGGCGTATATATTTGAAGCTCGTCGAAAGATAAAGGATGGGGTGGTTTTAGATAGAGATGTAATTCTAAAATTAATCAACTTTAAAGCATTTGATTTTATAGATAAGGCTTTGGATTCCAACTCTGTTTCAAAAGAAGCATTAACTGAGCTTAAGTGCCCCGAGAAGAATGAGCCTTTCAGAAAAGTCAAATTAAGACTCTTTGAAAAGTTTCAGAAACAAATGAATAAACGGAATATTAACAAAGTTGAGTATGCAATCCCTCTATCACAATTAAAGGATATTGAAGATGATAATATTGATGTATTTGTTGAGCTGGATGATGGATATAGGTATATAGTTGTAATATCAACCCCTAAAAATATACTTTGGTACATGGATAAAGGGGGATTGGACTATATTCCGCCGTCTCCACCTGCCATTATTGTGAGAAGTTTGACAGAGGAGAATATCAGAAAGGCTCTGGAATCATATATCGAAGACGATGCTTATTGGTTGAAGCTTTATTTTCTGGCAGGTAATAAGACTGATAGTTTCAATATTGGTACATTAAACAAAGCATTGAAAGAAAAGCGACAATTAAAGGAGCAAATAGAAAATCCAGATACAAAACAAAAATATCGCTTTATAGGGTATTCAAATCATAATGCACTATATAGAGATTCTGAAACAAACACTACTTTTACCCCAGAAATGAGGATTCCAACACAACAAGAGAGAATGGATGTACATGTCGAGCCGCTCTTTTATTTAACTATAATCTGGACCGATAAATTATCAATAGTCAAGCAGATAGGGTGTTTAAAAAAGCTTTTCCCTTTAATGGGGATAAGTAATCAAGAAATTTTGAAAATCGCAAAAGAAAAAAGCGAATGGACTTTCGCAAATAACATCAGCTATGGCGAGGCAAAATCAATATATCATAGAGCAAAAGATTTAGGTATTGAGATTAAAGTTGAAACAATGTATTAGGATTATAAGTATAATCTATATGCTTGAGAGGATATAAAATAATGAAAGTCAGTTTGTTTTCAGGTTTTTATTCAATTGAAAGTATCCCATCTATTGATTTAAACGATAAGTTGAATATACTCGAAATGTTTGCTAGAAATGGCCAAACTATTTTATTTGGAATATTTAAGGATAATATTTTAGAAGAGAATTTACCAGAGGCGTTTAAAGGAGATATATTATTCTTGAAACAAAGAGTAATTATTGAAAACAACAAATGGGTTTTCCCATGGAAGTGCCCCTTCAAAGAAGAACCCAACATGATATGGCTCAAAGCTAACAATAAACATGAAATGGAAAGGATTATTAAAGTTAATAACTGGCTTATAGATTGTGTTGTACTAAAAAGTGATAGCGATTTTGAAGATGCTGTATGTTTAATATACTCAACTGAAAGTTATGAAGAATACAAACCCAAACATGAATTTATAAATATTGTTGATATGCATGAAGGGAATTATGTAAAAAATACCTTAGGTATAATCGCTAAGTCTTATAGAAGAATGACTATACAGAAATCTATCCAAAAGGAAGAATTAATAAAGATACTTATTGATAATATGGATAAGTTTCAAAGTGTTATTAATTATGCAATCAAATTAAATGGAACAATTTGCATTCGTAAAACTAATAGTAGCAGAATTATATGCAAGGTATCTGAAGAACACATAACTGGTAAAACAATTGAAGGCTATGATTTGGTAAACATTGTGGATAAGATACATAATATTGAAAATTCAGAGGTGGAAGAAAATGTGTCATATTTATTTAATAGATTGGGTTTTAAGTATATAAATGAGAGTTATGAATGGATATTTTTCGGTATGCCTATACAAAAAAGTATGAGTTATGAATACGGTATAGCATTTTCTAAAGGAGGAAGTAAGCCATCTAATATATATATGTATTCTAAAAGCTTAGGTGATGGGTGGTATTATTATGTATCACAAAGAAAATAGCATTAAGTAACATATTATCTATTAAACATGAGTTTAAAAGAGTTAAAAATCATGAATGACAAATTGAAATCATTAGCAAAAGAATATACTGATAAAGTTGAGAGCCTATGCATTCTCATGCTTGAAGGTCTTAATTTGAGAACAAAGAAGGATTGGTTTAATTATCGTCAATCGCATTATGATATGGAATATAACATTAATGGCATTAAGTATATATTCCACGGAAGTGGTTGTAGGGTTTTAAATAAAGACGGAAATGTTATTGATTGGGATTTTAGGTTTCTATTTGGAAGTAGATGGTGTGGTATTGACCCTTGGAAGCTTGCCAACTAAATTAAGTGGAATCATAAAAATTTGATTGATTTTCATGATGGGTCTGTGATTAAAAAACAATTTGACCAAGCAGTTATATCTGGCGAAATGCTGGAAAAGCATTACCTTTATTTTTTTACAGTACCTGCAACAGAAACTTTTGCACCAGATTTCCCTAAAGAGTTTGATACATTAATTATTGACGATTACAACTCACAATGGATAATAAAAAGAAATAAGATGGTGGATAGGTTCATTCGTAAAAGCAGAAGAGTATGGAAACGCATTGGAGAAAGTACAGACGTTTATATGCTATCGTTTTTTCTCAATGACAAGAAGGTTTTTTCTATTCCTTATGAGCATGTTGGTTATCCCATAAAAGCAGTAACAATTATGGAAGCGTTGATGAGGGAAAATGAAGAAGTGTTAAAAAATATAAATAAGGAGTAATTCATGTTAGGTGCAATTATAAGTGATGTTATCGGTTCAACATTTGAATGGCATAATGTTAAATCAGTTGATTTTCAATTATTCAGCAATCAGTCCAGGTTTACTGATGACACAGTTATGACTATAGCTATAGCTGATGCCATCTTAAATAAAGAACGGCATAAGAATTTTATAATTGATTCAATTGAGTCAAAGAAAACATATGCTTATAAGCTCAGAGAGTACGGTAAAAAGTATCCTGATGCTGGGTATGGACAAATGTTTAATGAGTGGCTATCGAGCCAGGAATTGACGCCGTACAAAAGTTTTGGGAATGGCTCTGCAATGCGGGTTAGTCCTATTGGCTTTGCCTTTGATTCATTAGAAGATGTGCTAAAAGAGGCTAAGAGAAGTGCAGTTGTAACGCATAATCACAGAGAAGGAATAAAGGGTGCTGAAGCTGTTGCCAGTGCAGTTTTCTTAGCCAGGACAGGCAGTAATAAAAAGCAAATAAAAGACTTTATTGAGAAGAAGTTTAGATATAACCTTAGCCAGCGATTGGATGATATGATATAAGACCAAATTATAAGTTTGATTCATCATGCCAGGGGTCTGTGCCACAAGCAATTATAGCTTTTCTTGAGTCGGAAAGTTTTGAAGATGCTATAAGAAAAGCTATTTCAATAGGTGGAGACAGTGATACAATAGCGTGTATTGCAGGAGGTATTGCCCAAGCTTACTATAAAGAAATACCTGGATTTATTGTAGATAGAGTTTGGCTTATTCTTGATTCGGGATTAAAAAGGATTTTGTATAACTTTAATGAGCGTTTTAATGTTTCTATGAGGTTGTCTTAAGCTCTAGTGAGGGAATGTGGAATAGGAATGATTCTTATTATGAAAGAAATTGTTGAAAAAGTAGAGAATTATAATATATCATTAAATTGTAATATTATCAGATAAATTGCTGAAGGGTAGATTATTTATAGAAAAAAATGAAAGAGTGGGGATAAAACTATGAGATTTTTAGGTAACATAATTTGGCTGTTGTTTGGGGGTATAATTGCAGCTGTTGGATGGTTTGTAGCAGGCTTGCTCCTATGTATAACAATTATAGGTATACCATTTGGTGTTCAGTGCATGAAAATATCTGCATTTGTTCTTTGGCCTTTTGGAAAGGAAATTGATGTTGGTAATTTTGGAGTAGGCGGATTACTATTTAATATAATCTGGCTTATCCTTTTCGGATGGGAGTTTGCCATAGCACATTTTATAACAGGATTGATTTTTTGTATAACAATTATAGGCATACCCTTTGGGCTTCAGCATTTTAAACTTGCGAAACTGGGGCTTATACCTTTTGGTGCCAAAATACATTAGAGATACACATAATTCCTAAAAAATTGCTTAAAAAAACTTTTTGAGGAATATCTTTGAAAAAATATTTTTGCTTACACTTCTCTGAAATCAAGCTTTGATGCTGTCTAATGAAATGAAATTATGTGAACGTATATGGGAGAAGTATATAAACTCAGATAATAATAATAATATATAGAAGGAAGGACATTGGTGAGTAATATTAAGATACTATTTATATGTAGTAAGAATAAATGGAGAAGCCTTACAGCCGAGAAAATATTTCATGGATATAATGACTATGATGTGAGGTCGGCTGGAACTGAAGAAGGAGCTCGGGTAAAAGTTACGATTGGTCATATTGGATGGGCGGATATAATTTTCGTGATGGAAAAGAAACATTTCAGGAGACTGAGAGAAAAGTTTAATGAGAGTATAGACGGTAAGAAAGTGATTAACCTCGATATTCCTGATGATTATATGTATATGGACGAAGAATTGATTGAAGTTTTAAAATCTAGAGTTTCTGAATATATAGACATACCTGATTAATGGTCAAGAGAACTTTAAAAAATAAACATTGTTATGTTAAAGGGTGAAAAATGACAAGTAAAGAGCACTTTGAGATAGCTGAAAAGTACTATCATGAATATGAAGAGACTCAAAATGATGAACTTTTAGAGAAAGCAATTAAAAACTATAGTGAAGCCATTAAGTTGCAACCAGGTTTTGCATACGCCTATTATAAAAGAGCTTTGATATACGGTATCTATGAAGAATTTGACAATCAATATCAAGATTTGAATATAGCTATAAATGTATACTCTGATTTAATAGAGCATGATAGCGATAACCCAGAATTACACTATAAACTTGCTCTAATACATATGGAAAATTTTCAGGATAACAGGAATAAAGAAAAATCTTTAAATCATTTCAATAAAGCTCTTGAACTAGGATATAAAAACCATGATATTTTCTACAATATAGGAGAAATATATTGCGATTTTCCTTATACAAGACGAGATGAGGCTCTTTACTATTATAATAAAGCTATAGATTTAGCTCCCAATGAAACAAAATATTACCTTGCCAGAGGCGAGTGTTATGACCTTTTAAAACAGAGCGAAAATGCTATGGCTGATTTTTCTAAAGGTATTGAATTGGCTCCTGAGGATTGGGTTTTTTATAACCGACGAGCGGAATTATTTATTCAGTTGAAAGAATGGGATAAGGCAATAGATGATTATAAGCAGTTTAGAAACCTGTATCATTATAATAATAGGCTTAAATTTGAATTATTGAGAAATATCGACAGAGGACCATTCTTTGAATTTTATTTTGAAGTAGATTTATTTAAACATAGTCATTGGCATCCTGATTCATATTATTTGGAGGATAGCATTATGATTGAGTTCCTTCAGGTATTTTCAACAGTCAAGGAGATTGCCTTTTATGGATATAATGAATATTCTCCAAGTGAATTGAGCATTTTGGTAGAAAACTTTCAAGAGCATTTGAAATTACTGAGCAATATTACAAGTTATGCAGACTTCTTTAAACATGTTGAATATTCAAAGTTTCTGCATACGCTCATTCGTGAATTTGATGATATTGAAGCTTGTTGGAAGTCTATACTCAATCGGCTAATAGAAATTACAAAAAAGCTTATCAAATTGGTCTCAAATGCAGCTAACAAAGGTCAATATTTATATATATATGGAATATGAAAAAATGAATCATATAAAATTTTACAGAGGGAGTAATACAATGACAAGTGAGCACATAGACCAATTGCAAAAATTAAGTAAAGAATTGAATAATATTACTGAGGATATGCCTTCAAATTTTAATAGTAATTATTATCTTCAAATGGTTGAAACTGAAGATTCAGTCATTGTCATTGGCAATTCGGAAGGGTTAATAAATCTTGCATCTTCCCTGCTTGAGTTAGCTTTATCAAGGGAAGATGGACAACATAAACACTTCGGTATTGGTGCTCTGGATAACTGTGAAAAAGAACTCGAAATTCTTTACAAAAGGGAGAACCATAATGATTAAACTTGAGAAGATAAAAGAATTATTAACTACAGGTATATTACTTTCTAGCGATAGTTTTTCTCGTGTTGATGTTGATGACCTATTAGACAAACGGGACAATGATGCTTTCAGTGATGAATGGATTCGAATTTATAATGAAATAAGAAAGAAGAAGGGAGTTATTTCTTCAGTTGAAAATGAAATCATTAAATCAATTCGTGAGGTATCATATAAAATTACATATAATGCAACAAAATCGCCAGAGTTAGCAGGATATATTTCAGATGATTTTGGTCTTATTTCTGATGCATTAATATTAAATTATAGTGATGAGTGGCTTAATGCACTTGCAAAGGAATATATCAAAGGCAGGATACCACATTATAAATTAAAACCTCTTAAGGGAGATTTGGGAAAAATTATTCTAAAATATTAATTGAGGAGCTTATTGAAATAAGAAAAGGCGAGGGAGATTAGTTATGGAAATTGTAGATATATTGGAAAAAGTAAATAATAAGGATGATTTCGTTAATTTTGTACACCATTTGATAAGCGATTTTAAAACAAACACAAAAGATTGGGTTAATACTTCTCTTGAAGATTATCTAAATGGTATGGCATCTTGGGTTGAAGATTCTGATGGGTTATTTAGTGAAAGTGAAGAAAACCCCTTGCAGGATATTAACTGGAACTTAGTAGCAACAGTGCTTTTTACGGGAAGTCGTTATGAGTAGAGAAAGTTTGTTTGAAGTCTTAAGCTAGGGATTATAGGAGGTTGTATGAGGTTTGAAAAAGGTAAGCATGATGATATTGAAATAGTTGCTTCAATACCTGCTAGTAAACTATCATGGAAAAGAGAAGCAATATTAGTATGGGTTCAAAATTCAAAAAGTGCATTAAAAGTAATTTATGGAACAACTAGTAAAGGGCGTTTCAAATCGTTTTTACTTCTAAATGATATTCCATTAGTAAAATGGCATGATAATGAAAACAACTGCCCAACCTGTGAACAGTTTTTGACTGCTGGGTATGGCATGGATAAAATTGATATTACTACTGTCGAGCAAATAAGAGAATGTTGCACTAAAGTAAATATTCTGACTGATAAAGATATAACCCCTGTAAGACCATTACTAGAACTGCTTGAGGAAGGATTATACTTGATTTCTTTCATCCCACACTATCCTACAGATGGAGAGGGAAACTACTTCTGGCATATGTCAAATGAGATGAAGGTTTACAAAAGCCTTCATGATAGTTGGCTTTCTAATGGGATACCTGCTTTCATGTTGCCAACACAACCTCTAAATAAATATGATAGGAACAGAGTGGAGTATTATAGAGAGCAGATAAGAAAAGGGACACAATTAGGTGGAATTGCATACTATTTCGGTGGGTATTTAAGTGCCCTGCTTGATGGGCATCATAGGGCTACTGCATCTTTTCTAGAAGGAATACCGTTAGATTGTTTAACAATATGTAAAGTTGATAGTATATATTGTAATCGAAACGGAGGAAATGAAGTTGTAAGTGGGCTATTTATGGGAGGGCAGACTATTGATGTATCGACAGTTCCTTCAAATATTATTGAAAGTATGAGCATAAAGTTCCATGAGAAAATAAAAAATGAGCTTAACTGTTCTGATACAGATAAGTACATTGATATGATAACAATGGGCTGGGAAAACAACGTTATTAATAAAGAATATCTTGAAAACACTAAGAAATTTCCTACTTATAAGGGATTAGAAGCAGTTGAAAGAGCAGGAGAATTGTCTGATGAACGTATAGAGCATCTTTTAAAACAGGCAAACCAAATTGAAGAGGAAGATATGACTTATGTGCTTCTAGCATTGGTAACGTTAAATGATAATCGAGTTTTTAGGGTTGCTAAAAGCATTGCATCATCAGAGAGATGGAGTTCGCTATGGGATATTGCGTATATGTTTTTAGCTACGATAAGAACACAAGAAGTTGAGGAGTTCTTTATTGATTTCCTAATTAATGATGATAAGAAAAGACCTGAAATTACAAAGATAGTTGATGATTACTTTAAGGAGATTTGAAGGCTTTATATGAATGACTTAACAGGCACTTGGGGTGTTTACCCTTGGTTTTACGAAGATGGCGAGGATTTAATCCATCCATTGGATTTATGTAGATTTAAGGAACGATTTCTTTACTCTGGAGGCAAGGTGTTCTTCTGTAAGGATATTGTGGAGAAATATTTGGTATTAAAATACAAGGATGAGCTTTTCAGGGTTAAGCCTGACTTATATAATAGAGTAAAAATGCCGACTTTTGATTATGGTGACTATTTAAAGCTAAAGGATAGACCAGAAGCTATATGTGTAGTTAACGATATAGTATGGCATTTTAAAGAAGATGCTCCAAAGTATTAGTAGATGGGAAGCTAAAGAGTAAGTGGTTTTCTGAATATGAAATGCAGTTACAGGAGAATTAAAACAAATACTTTAAAGGAGGGCTTATGATTTTAGATGGTGCAAAAGTAATTGCAATTACAAAAAAAGATGATTTTGGAGTTATTAGATATTCAGATGACTCTTTGCCACCAATTCCAGTAAAATACCTTGCCATATGCCAGTATGAAAAACATAATAATTTTTATGTTTTTCTCTGTGATGAAAATTATGAAGTTCAACAAGATAATTTGTACGATACATTTGAAGAAGCTATAGAATGTGTCTTAAGAAAAAACAAGAATGCAGTTTGGGAGGAAGAAAGTTTCTTAAGCAATAAAACATGAGTTTTAATGGCAATGGAGGGTTTATGAAGTATATTGAAAAAGAATGCCCACAATGTAATGGTGAACTTTATGTTCAAGACGCTGATGGAAATTCAAGTCTATGTGATTTATGCAATGGTTCTGGAGTATTAGGATGGTTATTTGAGGATAAAAGGGTAAGCAGTAAACTGATTACAATCAATGTTAGCCAAAAACATATAGATAATAAAACCATATCAATATTTAAAGTATCTGGTTTATGGGGTATAGGTACTGTTGGAAATCATTGTGGGAAAGTACTATCTGAAACTATGGCAAATGAACTTATAGATAATAGTGTTCGATGTTTTATATTGGACTTAAGTAATTTAGATTATGAGTGGAGTGACTCAATCTTTGGGTTTTACAATATGTTTATAAAAAAGAATAAAAAATATAATTTTTCTGTTGTTGCTAATGAGAAGGATAAAAAAGCATTGAACATTCTTAATGCAATGAGTGGAGAAAGAATAAAACTAACAGGTATATTTGATGATTTTTCGGAGGCACTTAACTCTTTATACTCATTATAAGCAAAAGGAGTTACTATAATATCGGCATGGGTGTATAATCTGTAATGAGCAATAGGTTGCGAGTAGTATAATTTCAATTATTGGCAGGTGAAAAATATTAAAATACTGTTGCCGATGTAATAGCAGAATATATGTAATTCAGAGAGATTTATTAACGAACATTAAACTTTACTTTAGGAAGAGTGTGTTTTATGTTTGAAAAAGATGATTGGAGACTACTGAATAATGTCGAGTATCTGAAAGGGCAAGGTATAAACCCTACTAACGGTGCGGAAATAACAAAGTACTTACCACATCTTAAACATTGCATATTTTGTTATGAAGAAGTAAACAACAATAGAATCTATTGGTTTGTCCCAGATGAAGAGGATGTTTCCTGCTGTATTTGTGAGAAATTCTTTGCAGATTTTTGTGAAATGTTTTGTTGGCGATTGCTTGACGGCTGGGACATTACCTGGGATAAATAATCAGTAAATTTTAATCGATTTATATTAGCACGTTAAAAGAAATGTCAATGTAACGTAGGGTATATGGGTTTTAAATTTTAGGTTTATTGCAAAACAGTAATGTAATACAAATGACATAACTGGTTATTACAAAACTGTAAAGTTGGCAATAAATTTTTATTTAATGGAACAATTTGTATTAATAATTCGTCTTTATATTAGAAATCAATGTAAGACACATAAAGTGGGATGAAAAGTGGATTATAAGCCTTGACGGAGGAATAAATGAAAATACATATTGTTCTGCTTGTATTTATATTTTTAACATTACTATCAGGATGTTCTGAGAAAAATTCAAAAACAGCACAGAATCATTCTGTGGCTAATACTGTTACTACGACTAAAGATGCCTCGTCTGTTAATGGAAACCAGAAAGTTTTCCCGACTAACCAGCTAAAACAAGATAATAAGAATGCTGATACATTTATAAATCTCAGTGATATTGAATACGTAACAATGCAAGGCGGTTTACATATTCACACAAAGGCTTTGTTTCCAAGACATGACGACCAGAAAATCAGTAAAATAGTTGCCTTAATCAATGCTGGAACTGGAAAGATTATATCAACTAAAACAGAAATAAGTGTAATCAATTCCGAAGCAAGACCTATTGGAATCCATTTTGGGCTTAAAGATGGAAGTAAGATATATGCTTGGACTGACTACACAACCAAATCATTTAAGGATGGTTGGTCTGCTTCTACTCTTGATGACAGGTTTGTATTGAATATTCAGAAAGACGGTCTCGATGAATACTACACCATTTTTTCCAGGGATGTCGCAAAGTATCTTAAGGAAAGTTGGAAAGATGATATGCCGATTGTTAAAGAGGTTGATGTAAAATCTGAATTTAGTGCAGGTGGAGATAATGTGGTTCTCAGAGGTGGTGATAAGGCTGTTGTGACAGGAGACGGCTGTACCGCAAAAGAAGTTATTATTCGTGTCATGAGAAATGGGAAGCCCAAGGAGGTTTATGACGTTGGCAAAGTTACACCACAATATGGTCAATGGGAATGGAAAGGGATTATATCAAGGCAATGCAAAACCATTGATGGTAAAACTGTTACTCTGGCAAATGACCTATATGATATAATTGCAGATGCGGATGGAAACCAAACTGGAGCCAGTTGTGTAATTTACTTACGAGATACAAAGGAAGCGAAGAATTGAGAAAAAGAATGAGGTATTAGGATTATGAAAAAAATAGTTTTTATTTTTATAGTATTTATTCTGTTACTTTCTGGTTGTCAAAAGTATAGTGGAATAGAATCAACAGATATAGCAACACAACATAATTATGAAACTCCTACGCCACAAACTAAGGAGAAACATGACTACACAAAAGAGGCACATTTGCCGACTGAGTCGTGGAATCCTCTTACTGCATCAGATGATGAACTTAAATATTATAAATATCCTCCGAAACCAATAGAATCTGATAAGCTTATTGAATGGAAGAAAACAGTTACTGGTGGCTGGTATGACGCAAAAACTGATAGTATTCCTGCCCATTCGCATCAATGTATCCCATGCCAGATTGTATGGAATAATCAGGTATATAGAGTGGATGATAGGTGTGGACCTATGGTAGGAAATGAAATCGGTAATACCAACGAAGGTGGGACTGTGTATGAAATTCCAGGAATAGATAGTTCTATTGGTATTATACTGGGATATGGAAATTATGACGGGCATAGGGCAACAAGAATTGACTATGATGCTGATGATGCAATTTCGATGTTGTTTACTAACCCCAATTTTGTGAAGGAGAAGCTTGATAATCTTAACTTTCCGCACTCAGTAGAAAAAATAGAAACTTATGTTAATAGGGAGGATAAGAGGATTCCTGTTCAGCTTGAGACTAAGGTTGAGGAACCTCAGAAACTTAACTATATAATTACTCTAACAGAGACATGGAATACAAAGGATTACAGTTATGATGGTTGTATACAGCCCATTGGAAAGCATTACTGGAGATTTAAGGTGGTGCCCAATAGTTCTAGTGAATTGGAGAGTGGTGGGGACAATCCACCCCACAGTCGAAAGTAAATAAATAATTGGTTGAAAAGATTAATATTAATCTTGGAGCATTAGGGAATAAAGAACTTAAAACTGTTAAATAAGGTGATAAGTGTGAAAAAATTATTTTTAGTAATATTGCTGGTATTATGTGTGTGTAATTATACATACGCTAACAGTGGACCATGGAGAAGTGAGCCGCCTCCAGGTTTCAATGTACTTCCTTTAAAGAGCAATTCTGTGGAAGTTTTAAAAGAAGATTTGACTTTTGATTTAACTGCCGATGAAGACCCATACAAAGCTAATGTTACAGCTAAATATACATTGAGAAATGGGGCTGAAAAATCGGAAACATATTCAATTGCTTTTCCTTACGTAGGTGGGTATTTAAATAACTGGGATAAGCAGGATAAATATTTCAATGCTAAGGTGTCTTTTGATGAAAAGCAAATCATACCTAAAATTAAGTTAATACCTAATATTCTTTTTGATGCTTCTGATGGTTCAGGTGGTAAAGGCATATATATAAAAAACAGCATGAAAAATCTTACTTTTGAAGAAATTCTGCACCATATGAAATCAGCAATTAATGCAGAAGACTTTGATATTACAAAATATATTGACAGAGACCCTGTTAGTGGCGAACTGATTAATACAGCTTATCGAAGTGATTTAGTTGTATTAATACTTTTTGATATTACAATACCAGCTAATTCTACAAGTGAGCTTAAGGTTTCATATAATCAGATTGGAGGAGAAGACAGATATAAGACCAGGGACTATACATACATCTATAACTATTTTCTAGAACCTGCGAAGTACTGGAAGGGCTTTCGGGATTTAAATATAACTGTCAAGATTCCCAAAGGCTATAAAATTATAGAAAGTAATCTCGATTTATATGAAGTAAAAAGTGAGAAAGGAATATATACAGGTCATTTTGCTACTCTACCAGAAAAGAACCTTGAATTTCAAGTTTATAAGTCACTTAATGCCGCTCAAAAAATATATGAAGCTATAGACAAGAAGTTGAATTTGAGATGGTTTAAAGCCATTATAATGGTCCTGGGAGTACCTGTTTTGATTTTAGCTTTGATAGTATTTTTCATAATAAAAATGTTAAAATATAGAGCTTAAATATGAGAAATGAGACTTTATTAAGATTTGAAAGATAGAATAGCAAATGTTTATGTTAGTTTAAATAAGATTTGGAAATTTGAAATTAGTTTAAGGAGAAAAAGTATGAAGAAAAAATATGATATAAACAATCCTATGGCTCCTCTGTGGCTAATGTATCCGCATATAAGTAGTGGAAGTATAGGTTGGAGAATGGGGAGTGGAGAAGAATACAGATATGAATTTGGTGACTGGTATTCTGCTCTTTCTATTGATGAGCAGAGGCAGTTTCAACTAATGTTTCCACCACCAAAGGGATGGCTCGATTTTTATGAAGGGGAAGAAAATGAGGAAGATTCTTATGATGATGATGGGTATCTTTATTGGCATAAAGACGGTAAAATGAAGTATTCAATTGATAGTTTACAAAAGGATTTCCGTGAAGGTAAAAAGATTAAGTATCTGTTTTTCTGGAGACACCAGCCGTCTACTGATGGTATTATTACAAAAACCTGCTTAAGCCAATGGTGGATGTCTGACTTTTCAATTGACATAGACGATTACTGCTGTATGGAGCAGTATATGATGGCTGAAAAGGCAAGATTGTTTGAAGATGAAGAAACATTACAGGAGATACTGAAAAGTAAACATCCTAAGCAGATAAAGGAGTTAGGTAGGAAAGTTAAAAGTTTTGATGAAGAGGTGTGGAAGGAAAAGCGGTACTCCATAGTTCTTAATGGTAATTATGCAAAATTTCTCCAAAATGAAAGTCTTAGGAGATTTTTGATAGAAACAAAAAATCGAGTGCTTGTTGAAGCTAGCCCTTATGATAAAATATGGGGAATTGGAATGGCGGCTGACGATGAACATATTGAAAATCCTCTGGAGTGGAAAGGACAGAACCTATTGGGGTTTGCTTTGATGGAGGTACGAGACGAACTTATCCGTGTTTGCCATAATGTTGATAAACTTGATTTAAAAGCATTACATGAAGAGTTCAGTTAATTATAAGTTTATGGGGATGCTGTTTATTGACTCAAAAGATTGAAAAATCATTAAGTAAACTAATCGGTATAATAATTAATAAATTCGAATCTGGAGTTGATATTTATGATTCCGAGGAATTAAGAGAGGCTCTTAGTCTTTTCGAGACTTTTATTTCGTTGGAACTTAGGAAAAAATACGATGATTGGGAATATGAGAGTTTAGATGGAATATATGAAGGCCAAATATTAATGACAGGTAAGAACAAAATTAGTATTATAGGCATGTGTGTGTTGGTATCAGACCAAAGTTATATTCCTATTTATATTAATATTGAAATTTCAGATTCAACGGATGAAATTGTATGGATGGACTGCAAATTAGCCGAACTTGGACAAAATGGAATAATTAAGATTCCTTACAATTCTAATCGATGGAATAAACAAATGTATGCTTTAGATGTGAATACAATTGCTTGGTATTATTCAATAAGCTATGGTAAAGAAACTTAAATTATTGAATATTACCGCAGATATTTTGAAAGTGAGATGTGATTTAATGAAAAAAATACTAATTATTATTTTAATGCTTGGATTGATAGTTGCTTCAGGGTGCGGAAAAACAAATGATTCTTCAAATTTATCTCAGCCACATGCTAGTTCAAGTAGTTTAGAGCCAGAACAAAGTGATTTAAATACTAATAAAGCAGATTCAAAGTATAACAATTCTGATAAAGAAAATGTAGATAATGCATTTTTCTTTAAAGACAGTGTTTCGGAGTTGAATTATAATGGAAGGTTTCTATTTGACGAACCAGTTGAAAAAGATGTAAAACTTCATATTAATGAGGTGACATCTGCAAAAAGCGGAAGAATATATGAATTGAAACTTGATTCAATAGATGGTGTTTCTACGGAGCGTTTAAGTTTAGGATACTTTTGTGTTCAGAAAGATAAAATATACAAAATAGAACCAACTAAAGAAAATCTAAATAAGTTAATAAGGAATAAAGAAATGCCAAATGATAGCGTTGTTGTTTGTCAGGATAAAGAAATAAAAGATACTTTAAGCAATGAAGAACATGGATGGCACCACTATCTGAAAGTGGATGGAAATAAACGGGAGTATTACTCTTATAATAATTTGGTTGGAACAGGATATTATGAATCGTTTATTTGGGAGAAAGATAAGGGATTGATAAATTATCGAAGTGGATATGGTGCTGAAAGAGATTCAATTGAGATACAATTAATTAATGTTACTCCTATTGCTGAAAAGTCTGATGATTCCTTATTGGAAACGTGGGTTGGTAATTATTCGTTTTCAGAGTTTGTTCCTCCAGACCAAAACATGTTTTATGGAATTTCCATATACAAAGAAGAGGGAAATTATTATGCTGATATAAGTATCGATGGATTTCAAACAATTGAAAGATTAAGGGCAAAAGTTGATGGTGATAAAAATTCAATAAAACTTAGGTTTGACAAGTATTTGCCAGACAACAGATTCCAACCTTATGAAGTTGGAGACATCCTATTGAGTTTTGAAAAAAGTGGGTCCGATTTGAATACTTTATGGGGAAAGATTGAACCGATTGATAAAAACGATAAAAAGTCTGGAAGTCCTTATTTTGAGTTAATACCATAGCGTAAATTGCCAAATGGTCAATAAGGATGTCAGGTTATTGCAGTATATGACCTTGAGGATGAGGTAAAAGGTATAGTAAGTAGTGGATGGTATTAGTGATAAAATTTGTCATTCAAAAGTAGTTTAAAGTGGTAAGGGAGTGAGAATATGAGTTGGGGAATTGTCTTAGTGAAGGTGCCAGATGAGGTTAGAACTCTATCGGAATTACCAAAGGATTATAGTCCTCCACCGCTTGGTACACTAAATGATATATTAGAAATGTTAAAGGAACTATTACCTGATGTGGATTTTTCAAATCCTTCTTGGGGCATTCTTGGTACGGAAAAAGGCTCTATTGAGTTTAGTATTGGGGATAAAGACCCTGTTGAATCAATTGTGCTTTATATAAGGGGAGAAGTGATAGATATTATTTGCAAATTATGTAAAGAAACATCCTGGCAAGCATTTGATAGCTTAACAGGTTATAGAATGTACTTCGGGAAAAATGGAGACTAATTTATCTTAAGTAAGAACGCAAGAGATGTTAGTCTTTAATATTATAAAATGAATGGTTGAGGTGTGTACATATTGAAGAGACTCATAATAGTATCAATAACATTGATTATGCTTTTAATTTCTTGGGGTATTTTATATTCAAAGGTAATGCAGAGTCCATTGCATCAGAGTATTTTTAAACAAGACATTTCAGATATTCAGGTTTATGGGAGTACTGGAACAAAAAAGATAGAAGATGGGGTATTAGTAGATAATATCATTAAATGGTTTAATCAGGCGAGTGATATAAGAATCAACAAGGATTTTGCAGGAACAACACCTGAGTCGGGCATAATAATTAATCTTAAATCCGGAAAAAGAATTTTAATTTTGAATTCAGGCAGTGATTTTGAGATTCAGAGAGATGATGTAAGACCTGAAAATGTCTCTTATTGGGCTAAACAACAAGATATTAAGGTTTATCTTGAAAGGCTGGTTGCAGTGCAGATAAATGAAATTCAAGGTTAATCCAGTGAGACATAGAAGGTTAAGTTACATGAGTTGTTTGTGGGCATCTGTAGCCGTAAAAGTTGTAAAGAGACGTATCTTTTATTGCTATGACCATTATGTGCCATTATTGTTATAAAGTGGGTTATGTAGGCATAGGGCTTTAAAGATATATACAAGTGTAAAACTACAAACTAAGGATTATTTGTATAATTATTACCTAAAAACCCCAAGGGAATATATTAATAATGAGTACAAATGGGATAATGTTATTAGGTGCTATATAAAAGATTATGGAATCATCTTGATAAGAAGGTAGTAAATCAAACTGAAAGGGAGTGTAATATGAAAAATTTAGGGACTGTGAGGATTGAAACAGAAAGGTTGATTTTAAGACGATTTAATATGAGCGATGCAGAAGATATGTATAATAATTGGGCAAATGATGATAGAGTAACTAAATTTCTTACATGGCCTGCACATTCAAATGTTGATATAAGTAGAGAAGTTTTAAGATCCTGGACAAATGATTATTCTAATGAAAAATTTTATCAGTGGTGTATTGAATTAAAAGAAATTAATCAAGCGATTGGAAGTATATCAGTTATTCATTTAAGCGAAGAAGTAAACTATGTTGAGATTGGTTATTGTATAGGGTATAACTTTTGGAATAAAGGGATAACTTCTGAAGCCTTGAAAGCAATAATAAAATTCTTTTTTAATGATGTACAAGTAAACCGTATTGAGGCTCGACATGATACAAAGAATCCAAAATCAGGTAAAGTAATGGAGAAGTGTGGACTGGTTTATGAAGGTACGAGAATACAGGCAGATAAAAACAACACTGGAATATGTGATATTGCCTTGTATGGTTTAATTAATCCATGCTAAAAACAATTTTTTTCATACATATTTTCTTAGTCTTATGAGCATAATAGGTGAGTTTTAAATTCGTATCATTTAAGAACTGTAAACTATTGAAAGCATAGGAGATATAGGCATGACAGAATTCTGGGAATCAAGTTTTGTAGAAAATCAAATGATGTGGGGGTATGAACCCTCAGATTCAGCAATCTTCACAAAGAACTTTTTCCTTCAAAAGAAAGTTAAGGATATATTGATACCAGGAATTGGATATGGTAGAAATGCGAAGATTTTCATTGACAACGGAATAAATGTAACAGGTATTGAAATTTCGAAAACAGCGATTGATCTGGCAAGGCAAAATGGGCTTAATATTAGTATTTTTCATGGTTCAGTAATTGATATGCCTTTTGATAATAAAATTTATGATGGTATATTTTGTTATGCACTTATTCACTTACTGAATAATAATGAGAGAGGTAAGTTTATTAAAGATTGCTATAATCAGTTAAAGCCAAACGGATATATGATTTTTACTACTATTTCAAAAGAAGCCCCAATGTTTGGAAAGGGTAAACAACTAGGTAAAGACTATTTCGAGATAATGGAAGGGGTAAGAATGTTTTTTTATGATTCTGATTCTATAAAACAAGAATTTGGAAAATATGGACTGGTAGAATTTTCGGAAATTGTTGAGCCGCATAAGAATGCGGAAAATAAACCTCCATTTAAATTTATAATGATAATATGTAAAAAAAATATTATAATTGCAAGTAATTGGCTAATTCTTTAAAAAATATTCATATGTTAGAATGTGTGAGAGAAGGGGGGAAAAAATGAAAAACAAGCAGATAGTAAGGTTTAACATGTATCAAATGGAATACAAAGGCAGCACGGCGGAATCGAATTTATCACCTATTCCATTTGAGGAGAAATATTATGAACAGTATAAAAATTTAATTACGAAATGTAACAAAAATGCGATTGCACTGTACAAATCACTTGGGTTTGAAGTTATGAAAGAAACAACCGTTGAAGGTGTCAGTACAAAAGATGCCGATGGTAATTGGAAGTTTGAATTTACTGAAACTGGAGGTTTGAATTTAAGGTGATTAACCTTAATGTTCACGATGACTATATGTATATAGATGAAGAATTATTAAAATTTTAATTACAATAATGGGAGGAGATTGTGAAAATAACCCAAAAAACTATTACAGTTCATGGAGGACATGAGATATTTCTTTTAACTCCACTTATGGTAAATTCGAATATAACATCGGGTCATGACAATAAGGGTTATGTCCTTATTTGGGGGAATGGGAGTGGATACAAATTTTTGGCTGAGTGCTTTTCAGTAGCATCAGAACTTAAGAAAAATGAAATTCTTTATCTTCCGGCAAAATTCAAGGGTAATGATGAATTTATCCAGGTATTTGGTAATTGTGATTACAATTTAAATATTGTATGTACAAATTACTGTGAAACACAAATTTCACTTAAAGATATTGAAAAAATCCTTAAAACAAAGGTTTGCTCGGAACAAATTATTGACCGTTCTCCAATAATAAACACAAAATATATTGAAAGATGGAAAACAGATAGAAGACTTACAGTTAAAATCTACAAAAGATATTTACATATTTCAACAAATAGAGATGGTTTTTCTTCACTGGCGTATGGAGCTGGTAATATGGCAGAGTATGGGGACGTTTATTACAATTTTTTTCCCCATGTGCATTATGATTGGGATGAAAACACTTATAAAAGTGTTGGGGTTAATCTTTATCATTGGCATAATAAATAGTGAGAGAGTTATGAGAAAAAACGAGGGGAAACTAACATGACAAATAGTAATATGATCAGCGATAAAAAGGAGTTGTCACCAGAACAAAGTGAAGAACTACTCAGAACATTGAAAGCTCGTTTTGAGAAAAATGTAAACTGCCATAAAGGTCTTGAATGGGCTAAAGTACAAGCAAAGCTCGAATCTAATGCTGAAAAACTGTGGTCGCTCAACGAAATGGAAAGGACTGGTGGTCAACCGGATGTTGTTGGACATGATAAAGAGACAGACGAATACATTTTTTATGATTGTTCAGCGGAAAGTCCTAAAGGCCGCAGAAGTGTTTGTTACGACTGTGAAGCATGGGAGTCAAGGAAAGAAAACAAACCAGAAAATAACGCTATTGATATGGCAGCCTCTATGGGCATTGAGATTTTAACAGAAGAACAATACCGGGAGCTGCAGAAACTTGGGAATTTTGATACAAAAACATCGAGCTGGGTGAAAACACCTGCTAATATTAGAAAGCTCGGTGGGGCTATCTTTTGTGATCGTCGTTATGACACTGTCTTTGTGTACCATAATGGAGCAGAATCCTACTATACTGCCAGAGGTTTTCGTGGCTTTCTAAGGGTATAATTTTGGTAGCAAGCTTCAGGTGAGTTGGGGGTAGCTCTGCTGTATTCAGAATAAGTTATACAGCAGAGGTAGTTTAAAATCCTATACAATAATGTTTAATAAGTCTAATCAATGCTTATTTATAGTTTGGGGGAGATTTATACTATGTTCTCAGATGTGGAGATCAAGTTAAAGAAAAGAAATAAAATATTGTTTTCACGTGACAGTCAATGCTTGCAAGAGTTGATAAAACTAATCCAGTTACAAAACCACCGAACTATTGTGATGTGGGCTTTAGATTGTGCAAAACTGCCTTTGGAACAATTCGAAGCAAAGTATTCTGATGAATCTAGGCCCAGAACCTGTTTAGAGCTTTGTGAAGCTTGGGCAAGGGGCAAGATAAAAATGCCCATAGCAAAACAGGCTATTTTAGATTCACATGCAGTAGCAAAGACAATTGATGACAGTGAATATGGTGATTTGTGCCATGCAATTGGTCATGCTGGAGCGACCGTTCATGTGGAAACACATGCATTAGGGCTACCTTTTTATGAATTAACGGCAATAGTCTTAAAATACGGAAAAGATAACTTTTCAAAACCGGTAAGTGAAAAAATAAATTACTACTATAACCGTTTGCTTTACTGGAAAGAGAATGTCGAAAAAATCGAAGTTGAATGGGCAGAATTTTTACTGGATGACACCAGACCTAACAAGGAAAGATTATTAAGCGAAAAATGGATGTTAAAGCAACAAAAGAAAGTTAACTCATAACTAAACATAATTATCCAAATCAAAAATTTATCTTAAAGGAATGGCTTAAAGAGCATGGAAAGTCTTAAACGTCCTATGATAGTTCTAATTTTGATGATTGTGCTTATTGCTGTATTGACGACTGTATTTAACGGTGGTATAAGCCAATTTCTAGGCACATTTGTACATAAGAATATTCCTAAAAGTATAACTGTGAAGATGGGGTTTATGACGAAAAATTACCAAAATGATAATCCTATTGGGAATGTAAGAATTGTAATGATTAAAGATGATGGAGAAGTAATTGGGGTTGCCGTATCAAATGAAAAGGGTATTGTGCATAAAGAGATAACAGTTCCTTTAGATAAAAGGTATTTAAACCTTGAATTTGAAAGTACTGAAGACATAAGAGGAACTATTACTTTAATTGCTTATAAAGAGGGATATCGTGAAACAATTTTATACAATGCTGGTGTCAGTATAGGTAGTTCTTTTCAGCCAATATATATGAAAACCATAGTGCCGGGATGGAGGAATGAGCCTGAAGAGCAGATAGGGAATAATCATCACATTGAAACATGTATACTTGCTGAAAAGTATTCTAAATATGCAGGTAAAGAGGTCGAGTATTAATATAAGATTAATTTAGGAGAACTATTATGGGAAAAGCATTAAATGAAATGTCATTAGAAGAACTATGGCAACTATTTCCTATTGTCTTAAAAGAACATAATCCAGCTTATAAACAATGGCATATAGATGAGAAAGACCAAATAGAAAACGCTGTAGGAAAAAATGTTGTTAAGAGGATAAACCATATAGGAAGCAGCTCTGTTAAGGGATTAATGTCCAAACCAATTATTGATATTTTAATGGAAGTAAGTGCCGAAAAAGTTTTTTATTAACATATTCGTTTTTTGGGAGATTGGGATGAATTATATTTTAGAGACTTTTCTTTTAGATCATAGGAAATCAGCGGATGAATATGGAATACTGAAGAAAGCATTAAAAGAACAATATGAGCATAATAGGGATGGTTATACTGAAGCAAAAACAGAATTCATTTTAAAGTATACAAATATGGCAAGAAAACATTATGGTAAAAGATATGAAACATGAGATGCCAGTAAATTTGTATTATTTTGTTGCTAAACTTTAAATTAATAGATTCAAAGGATTAAGTTTTGTAAATTTTTGTTGCATTACATCAAAAAAATATAAATTCACAGTATTTTTATGTATGCAAAATAATAACATCTTCAAAATTATGTCATGTTGCATCTAGGCAATATAATCGCTTGATAAAAAGGTATTTAAGCAATAGCATGTTATTATAAGTATTTAAAAAAAGCTGTAAACAATTGTTAAACGGATTGCAAAGTAGTAAAATGTTCTCAATAAAACAAAAAAGGAAGGTTACCTATATGAGAAAAAGAAGAATAATAGTTTTGACTCTAATACTAAGTTTGGCCATATGTCTATCTTTACAGGGCTGTGGAGAAAATAAGGAAGCTGCTGTAAAGGATACACCAACAAAACCTGCTGCTACAGAAAACAATACCAGTAATGCGGCAGGAACAGTTGAGAAGGAGAAGAATTCCGTTTATAAGAACGATACTGGAAAAGTGCTTATAAAAAGTGCTACGACCGACAAGGAAGGAAGCAATACATCCTATCTTATAGTATCAAAAAAGGGTACTGCGGCTGTTCTTGACCCTTATATGCTTACACCAGAAGTGACAGAAATCAAGCCTTCTATCATTACAATAACCCATGATCACCCAGATCATATAGACTATAACTATATCCAAAATGATTGCAAACAGTCCATGATGAAGGAGGAAAGCCTTACTGTAGATGATATTAAGGTTACAGGTATAGCTGCTTCCCATTATTCAGGTGACATCAATAAGGAGTATCCTACTAATGCCATATATGTATATGAAGTAGATGGATTACGCATAGCTCATATGGGCGACTTGGGTCAGGATAAGCTTACTGACGAACAGTTACAAAAATTAGGGCAGATAGATATTGCCTTTATGATATTTACAAATGCACCCGAATATGGTACATCCACAGAAAAGTGTATTACTGTTCTTAAACAATTTAAACCAAGTATAGTGATACCTACACACAATTCTCCGGAAGTTATAGACGCAGCATGTAAAGAGCTTGGTATTACAGAAAGACAGGAAATGGAATCTCTTGCCATAAGCAAAGATGATATTGAGGCTGGAAAAACCAAGTTCATAAGATTGAAATGATTAGATACTTAATTTTTTACAACAGGGAAAAATTTTAAAAAACCTTGTTTAAATACTAATATATAAGGTATATATATTAAATGATTGGTAAAAAAGTTACCAGGAAGGGAATGAGTCCAATGAACTACAGGGTTTTTTAGTTTTTTTTAGATTTATATAAAAAGAATATCCATAACAAAAACAACCCTATTGCAAAAATCAAACCTAAAAATGCCCGTATTATTTCTTTAGAGAATAAAGATACGATACTTCCTAAAAGAAGTAAAATAATGGCAGGCAGAAGCAAACAAGTTCCTATTAATAATTTAACCCATTTAGGAACTTTTTTATTGTCAAAAATAATTTCGATTATACCACCAAGTAATTCTAACATTTGATTTCCCTTTACGGTAAATTATTTTTCTATATGTTCATTTTAACTTTACTTTAACAGCCACATAAAGGTTGATTAATGACAGGAATGATGCAAAGAAAAATATATACTGTGGGCCCCATGAACCCCAAATGATTCCTCCCACAAATGCACTGGCTATTGATACTACATGGTCCATACTTAAACCAAGTGACAATGTGGGTGTTATGTCTGATTTATCTACTGCTATTGTGCGTAAATAAACTGTTCTTACAAGGCCTAATTGTGTTGACATTCTGTCTATTATAAACAGGATGTATGCAAGAAATACCGGCAGTCCAACCTTGGATAAAGTTCCGCCTGAATAGCCCATACTGAGAAGCCCATAAAGAAAATAAACACCTATAAATGAAAAGGCATCAGCATATAAGAGTTTCTTTATGCCAAACTTATCCAGCCACCTGCCCACGGCCGGGATGAAAAATACACCTATAAACGCTCCGATTATATTCAATAACGCAATAGTATCGGCCTTTTTGTTAAGCAGGTCAATAAGTACCCAGGGTCCGTATACAATCATGATTTGTTTTTGCACACCAAACATAATAACCAGTATATAATAATACTTATACTCTCTTCTGAAAACAAAGTTCAACTTTTTCTTATTATTTTGCCTGTCATTTTGGTTGATGTGATGATATTTATTGAGAACAATAAGAAACATTAATACTATTATCAAAAGACCTGCTGAAATCAAAAAAACAGATTTTATGGGTTTGGTAAAACTGAAGTATCCAGTTTTGAATCCGATAAGTACCAATATTGCAGCAAGCATCTGAAAAGCAGTTGTAATACCTTTGAATTGCCCCATGAGTCTTCCGGTGTTTTTGGGGTCAGTCAGAGATATGCCGATACTGTCCTGAAGCGGCATAAATAAATGCATACCCAGTGAATTTATAAATATAAATATCAGCATAACAGAAAAAGATGGTGTTAATATGCCAAGAACAGCTATTCCGAAAATACTTAATATTTGAGCAAGAATTGCTATTTTTATGTCTCTTAGAAAACCTAATCCTGCTATCAAGAATATACATAAAACTCCTGGAATTTCTCTTGGAAATTCTATAAGTCCCCGTTGATAAGCTGAAGCGTTATATGCATCTTTAAAGTAGTTTGATATGATATCATTGCTAAACCCAAGTGCTAGAGCCGTTAATGCTATTATAGCAAAATATATTTTAAGTTCTTTCCTTGTATCTGATAATAAGCTTTTCTTCTTCATATGTTTTTAGTCCTCTGTTATTAGCATTCGAAAATAAGGATAAGGGAGTAACGCATGGATACATTCTACACAGATTCAGCATAATAATCAATAGTTCTACACCACAATTTCTCACTACAACAATTAAGGGTAAAAACATTTCGCGGTTTTTTACATATTTGGACATAATTTTTTTATAAATTGTATATTATATATATATTTTACATAATTATAATTTTAAGAAAGAAGGTAGAGTGTACAATGAAAACGAAAATGAAGGTAATTTTTTCAATTGTGATGTGTTTTACTATCTTGTTCACCATGTGTCCAATAAATGGACAGGCAGCAACAACAGTCACTACAAATCAAACTGGAACCCATGATGGTTATTACTATTCGTTTTGGAACCAAGGCGGTGGTTCAGTTGCCATGACTTTGGGAAGTGGCGGCAATTACAGTGTTACTTGGAGCAATTGTACTAATTTTACTTGCGGTAAGGGATGGAAAACTGGGTCACCGAATAGAAATGTAAGTTTTTCGGGTAGTTTTAATGGTGGAAACAATGGATATTTAGCACTCTATGGATGGACCAAAAACCCACTTATCGAATATTATGTAATCGAAAACTATGGTGCATGGACCCCTCCGGGAGGAACATCATTAGGAACATTTAACTCTGACGGCGGTACATATAATTTATACAAGATGCAACGTGTCAATCAACCTTCCATCGAGGGAACAGCTACTTTTACACAGTATTTTAGCGTTCGTACAACAAAGAGATCCAGCGGAACAATCACTTTTAGCAACCATATTAATGCATGGAAAAGTAAAGGCATGAATATGGGTTCTACTTGGGATTATCAAATAATGGAATCCGAAGGATATCAAAGTAGCGGAAGTGCAAATATAACAGTGTCAGAAGGTAGCGGAACACCAAACAACAATAACAATAATAATAACAACAATAATAATAATAACAATAATAACAATAATAACAACAATAATAACACTGCAACAAAAAGTGCTTTCTCTACAATAGAAGCAGAAAGTTATAACGCTACAAATTCCTCAACTATCCAAGTAAATGGAGGTTCAATAGGGTATATTGAGAGCGGAAATACTGTAACATACCGCAATGTAGATTTTGGAAGCGGTGCAACTTCATTTAGTGCAGCTGTTGCTTCACAGCAAAATTCAAATATCCAGATTAGAGTAGGAAGTGCAAACGGAACCCTTTTAGGAACATTGTCAAATGTCTCAACAGGAGGCTGGGACACCTATCAGAATAAATCCTGTAACATTAATAGAGTTACTGGAGTGCAGGATCTTGTATTGGTATTCTCAGGACCTGTAAATGTTAATTCTTTTGTATTCTCAGGTGGTAATACAAACAATAACAACAACAATAACAATAACAACAATAACAATAACAACAATAACAACAATAATAATAACAATACGGCAGCAAAGAGTGCTTTCTCTACAATAGAAGCAGAAAGTTATAACGCTACAAATTCCTCAACTATCCAAGTAAATGGAGGTTCAATAGGATATATTAATAGCGGAAATACTGTAACATATCGCAATATTGATTTTGGAAGTGGTGCAACTTCATTTAGTGCAGCTGTTGCTTCACAGCAAAATTCAAATATCCAGATTAGAGTAGGAAGTGCAAACGGAACTCTTTTAGGAACATTGTCAAATGTCTCAACAGGAGGCTGGGACACTTATCAAAATAAATCCTGTAACATCAATAGAGTTACAGGAGTACAGGATCTAGTATTGGTATTCTCAGGACCAGTAAATGTTAATTCATTTGTATTCTCAGGTAGTAATACCGGTAGTAATACAAACAACAATACCAATAATAACAACAATAATAATTCAAACCAAAACGGTGCCAACGGCAATGTTTATCTTTGCTTTGATGACGGACCAAATAATAGTAACTCTCAAACACTGATAAATAACCTCAAGAGTGCAGGCTGTGATAAAGCCACAATGTTTGTATGGGGCAACAAGATCAGTAGCAACTCAACAGGTTGGGATGCTTATAAAAATTCAGGTTTCAGCCTCCAGAACCATAGCTGGTCACACCAGCATATGACCAGCTGGAGCTACCAGCAGGTTTACAATGACCTCAAGCAATGCAGCGATGCTATTCAGAATGCTGGAAAGCCCAAACCAACAAAGATACGTCTTCCATACCTGGAGAGCAATTCTACAATCCAACAAGCATGTTCAGCACTTGGCCTATCCATCGTTAGTCCTACGGTTGATACTAAGGACTGGAATGGTGCAAACACACAGTCAATAATTTCGGCTTGCAACAGCTTACAGGCTGGTGGTAACCCACTGATGCATGATCAGTATCAAGCCACAAATCAAGCTGTTTCAACCATTGTTCAGAACCTCAAAAGCCGAGGGCTCGGTTTCGCTCAATATTAAAAACAGGAAGAATGATTTTAGGAGCCGCCTGCTTTATTTAGCAAGCGGCTTTTAAAATGTCTTAGTTAAAAGTCCTATATTTAGCAAAAAGCATTGCATCAAATGATAACTATAGCTATTATAGAAGTGTAGATTTTATAACCCATATAGTTTATCACTATGTATAAGGAGGAAAATATGAAAAAGGTTTCCAAACCTGTGATGATTGTATCCTTTCTAGTACTCGTAACTTTTTTTGTGATCATTCTTTTGCTTTTTATTCCTAAAGAAACTCCATCTACACAATGGGTACAAACTAATGGACCATGGGGCGGTTATATACATTGCTTTGCAATTGAGGGGAAGGATATTTTTGCAGGGACAGAAGGCAGAGGTATTTTTCATTCCACAGACAATGGTGCAAGTTGGAAGGAAATAAATTCGGGCCTTACAAACAAAAATGTTTATTCTCTGGCTATCAAGGGCACTAGTATATTTGCCGGAACCAACAGCGGTATTTTTACTTCAGATGATAAAGGAATGAGTTGGAAGATGGTTAATTCATCGTTAGCAGAATCCATTGTCCTCTCTCTTGCTGTAAGTGGTGAGAATATATTCGCCGGAACCAGCAGCGGTGTCTTTCTTTCCACCGACAATGGCACAAACTGGAGTGCAGTCAATTCAGGATTGACAAGCAGCAGTGTCAATTCTGTTGCAATAAGCGGCACTAACATATTTGCCGGAACAGAGGATGGAGGCGTTTTCCTTTCCGAAAATAACGGCAAAAGCTGGAATCAAGTTAATAGCGGTTTGACAAATCCACAAATAACTTCTCTTGTTTCAAGTGGTTCAACAATTTTTGCAGGAACTTACAACGGTGGTGTTTTTCTTTCAAATAACAACGGGAAAAGCTGGAATGCAGCTAATTCAGGTTTGACAAACCAATATGTATATTCTCTTGCTGTCAGCGATACAAATATATTGGCCGGAACAGGAGATGGCATTTTTATTTCCAACAACAAAGGTGTAAGCTGGAATAGAATTGATTCAGGATTTACAAATACATTTGTTTATTCGCTGGCGGTAAATGGCACAAATATCTTTGCCGGAACAAATGGCGGGGGTGTTTTCCTATCAAACGATAACGGCACAAGTTGGATGTCGGTTAATTTAGGTCTTATAAATACTCATATTGGATCTTTTGCCAAAAGCGGTAAGTATATGTTTGCCGGAACCAGCGGTGCTGGTGCATTTATTTCCGATAACAACGGCGAAAGCTGGAAAGAGATAAATTCGGGTTTAAACAATCCTTATGTTTTTTCCCTTGCAGTTAGCGGAACCAATATTTTCGCAGGGACTAACGGAGGGGGAGTTTTTCTTTCCACCAATAACGGTACAAGCTGGACGGAAGTTAATTCAGGTTTAACAAACAAATTCATCAATTCACTTGCGGTTATTGATAACAATATCTTTGCCGGTACTTTAGGAGGAGGAGTTTTTCACTCTACTGATAATGGCACAAGCTGGAACCCGGTTAACTCAGGTATGACAAACTATAATATAGGGCCTCTTGCTGTCATCGGTAATAACATATTTGCAGGAACATTTGGCAATGGCGTTTTACTTTCCACCAATAACGGTGCAAGCTGGACTGAGGTAAATACAGGATTGATAAACACTCAGATATTCTCCCTTGCTGTAAGTGGCACAAATCTCTTTGCAGCAACTCCAGGGGACGGCGTTTTTATTTCCACCGATTATGGTACAAGTTGGCGTCAGGTTAATAAAGGTCTGACAAACAAAAATGTCAATACTATTACAGTGAGAGATAAGACTATCTTTGCGGGAACTTACGGCGGCGGAGTTTTTATTTCAACCGACAACGGCGAAAACTGGAGAGCAGATGATTCAGTATTGAATAATATTGATGTATATTCGTCTTACATGGATGGTACAAATATTTTTGCAGGAACCCATGGTATGGGTGTTTGGAAACGATCATTCAACTAATTTAACATGAAAAAGAAAAGAAGAAGCAGAATAAAATATAGCTGCACCTGTTTAAATCACAACTATTAGAGTGATTAGGAGTGAAATATGAGCATAACGTCAGAATGGAACTTAAAGCAAAAGAGGCTAACAGAGACTATTCGAAATCCCAGTTTGTTTGCCGAGGCAAAGAGACTTTTGGTTGATATGCATTCATCTGTACATTTTGCCGAAATGAGCGGACAAAAAGAGGCCACGCTTATTGATCAGTTGTGGGATGGAATGCAAAATTATGATTTTGCAATTATGCCGTCGGAAAAAGCTGTGACAATAGCATGGAACATTTGGCATATTACAAGAATTGAGGATTTGACAATAAATATTCTGGTCAATGAGACTAATCAGGTTCTAAGTGACGAATGGCTTTCTAGACTACATATTCATGTAACAGATACTGGTAATGCTATGAGCGATGATGAAATTATGGATTTTAGTAAAAGAATTGATATTGAAGCATTGAAAGATTATCGTATTGCTGTTGGATTACAGACGCAAAAAATATTGTCAAAACTTAAGTCTGAGGATATGAAAAGGAAAATAAAGTCTGAAGGTTTAACCAAGATTTTTAATGAAGGAGGAATCTTGGAACACCCAGATAGTATCTGGCTTTTGGACTTTTGGGGCAAGAAAGACGTAGCAGGAATAATCCTCATGCCAATCACGCGACACCAAATAGTTCATATTAATGATGGATTTAAAATCAAGCAATCAATACTTAAGAAAAAGAAATATTTCAGAACATAGTTATATTGATATTCTAAATATATTATGTAAGTCTAATATATTTAGTAAATTTAATATCATGAAGTGAAAATTGCTTTTTTATGGGAGGATTACTACATGTTTTTAGCTGAAGTGTGTTTGTTGACAAACGATGTTTTAAGGATGGCAGAGTTTTACAAAGCGGTTCTCAATACCACATCAGATAGTGATGATGAAATACACCAAGTAATACCAATAAGTGGGACAGGTACAACTTTGACAATTTATAATGATGGAAAAGAGAAAAATAACTCTAATCAAAATATGTGCATTTCATTTACCGTTGAAGATGTTGACATTGAATATGAAAGACTTAAACGCCTTGGAGTCAATATTATTGAGCCGCCAATTACAAGACCTTGGGGTGCAAGAAATATGCATTTCTGTGATCCGGATGGTAATCATATTTACTTCAGAAGTTTTTCTAAGTAATATTATTCCAAAACCAAATGCTCATCTTTTAATGAAGAGGAATTACATTAAAGTAAAACTTATAGAAGAGGGATGAAGTCTATGAACAGTAAAGACAAGTTTACAAACAAAGTAACAGACTACATAAAATACCGCCCGTCATATCCGAAGGAGTTAATTGATTATATTGAAATTGAAGCAGGGTTAGCTGATGATTCTATTGTTGCTGATGTCGGAGCAGGTACTGGAATCTTTACAATGCTTCTTGCTAATAAGGTTGGTAAGGTGTATGCAGTTGAACCTAATTTTAATATGCGAACAGCATGTATTCAGTATTGCTCTGATTTAAACAATTTTGCTGCAGTTGATGGAAGTGCTGAGGATACAAACTTGTCAGACAAATCAGTGGATTATGTAACTGTAGCACAAGCCTTTCACTGGTTTGACAGACAGAAAACCAAGGTTGAGTTCCAAAGGATACTTAAGCCTCACGGTAAGGCTATTCTTATTTGGAACAGTAGAGTGCCTGAGAGCGAATTGATTAAGGAAAATGATGAATTATGCAGATCACTTTGCCCTGAATTTTCTGGATTTTCTGGTGGGAGCGGTTTTAGCCCATTATTATATAGTGATTTCTTTAAAGACGGATATTGTGAGTATCGTGAATTTGATAACAATAGATTATTAACTTTAGAAAGCTATATAGGAAGCAGCTTATCGGCATCTTATGCTCCATCGGAAAGGGATGAAAACTACAAGAGCTTTATAGATGGGTTGACTAGCCTTTTTCATAAATACAGTAATAACAGTGTACTGATTTTGCCCAATAGAACTCGCTGTTATGTGGGTAAGGTGTAATTATTGACTGGGCATCTCAATATGACATTGGTGGATGAATATAAGAAACATAAGTAAAAAACTTATAAATAATACATAAATTATCTGATATTAACTATCTATATTTATAGAAAGTTACTGTATAATTAAATTATATGATATGAAAATTATAGGGGTGATCAACGTGTTTAAAAAATTAGGTTTGATATGCATAATACTGCTTGTTTTAATTGGGGTTTCCATGGCGTCCAGTGCGGGTGAGCTGCTGCAAAAAACTAATTTTAAGGATGAAATCACTTTGCCTTGGAAAGTGTTTGAAAACAACAATCACAATTCTTACTCATTTATAAGTGATGGTAATCTTGTTGTTCACATTGACCAGAAAAGCACAAATAGTAAGGATGTTCAATTGAGCCATAAAGACATATCAATAGTTGCAGGCCATACATACAACGTGAAGTTTTCACTCAGAGCAAATAAGGATTGTAAAATTTATGCCAGAGTCGGTGGTAGTAGCGAGCCTTTTGGGGATGTATGGAATAATAACAATCAACCGTTTTCAGTTAAAGCAATGCAGATTCTTAATATAAATGACACATTTACAGTAAATGAGAGCATCCAGTCTGCAGAGTTTGCTTTCTACCTTGGTGGAGATCTGCCTGGTCCTCTACCGTGTGAAATTCAATTTATTTCAATGTCATTAGTTGATCCTGAATTTATACCTACTCCTATACCTACATCAACACCAGCAAGGGATATAAGGGTTAATCAGTTAGGGTATTTTCCACATGCAGCTAAAAAAGCTACATTAAAGGTTAAGTCTTATGGTGCACTACCTATTGAATGGCAGCTAAAGAACAGCTCAGGTGTTGTTGTTGCTTCCGGAAAAACAAAGCCATACGGTCGAGATCATGCATCGTGGGAAACTTTAGAAATAATAGATTTTTCATACTATACAAAACCTGGTAAGAACTATCAGCTTGTTGCAGGAAGTGCTGTAAGCTTTCCCTTCGATATCGGAACGGACATGTATTCACAAATGAAATATGATGCACTTAAATATTTCTACCATGCAAGAAGCGGTATAAATATTGAAATGCCTTACTGTGTAGAAACCAAATGGGCACGTGCAGCAGGTCATGCTAATGATACAGCAATACTTATTAACGGTAGAAATTACAGTGGTCCTGAGTCTATAGAAAGTACAGGGGGCTGGTATGATGCAGGAGATCATGGTAAATATGTTGTCCATGGCGGACTGGCTTTATGGATTCTCCAAAACCAATATGAACACTCTGTTGCAACATCAAAAGAGGAACAATTTGGTGACGGAAAACTAAATATACCAGAAGGTGGGAATTCTAAAAATGATCTGATGGATGAAACCAGATGGGAAATGGAATGGATGCTAAAAATGCAGATTCCTGAAGGTTTTGACAGAGCAGGTATGGCAGTACACAAGATGGCAGATCAGGAATGGACATCCTTTCCAACCCGTCCTGATCAGGATAAGGAAAGAAGGATATATTATCCACCCTCAACAGCAGCTACATTAAATCTTACTGCTTGTGCAGCACAGGCTTCTCGCATATGGAAGGATAAAGACAAATCTTTTTCAGCTAAGTGCCTTACTTCAGCAGAAACTGCATATGAAGCTGCTAAAAAGCATCCCGCAGTGATGTCACCGTATGGACAGGAGCCTGGCAGTGAAACATATGGGGATAATTATCTTGAAGATGATTTTTATTGGGCTGCATGTGAATTATATGTTACAACAGGAAAGGAAGAATATCTTAGTGATTTGAAGGCTTACGAATATAGTTTGAAAATGCCTGTTACATTGAAAGGTGCATCAAACGGATTGGCAGGATGTTTTGATTGGAGTGCTACAGGTGGATTGGGAACTCTGACATTGGCTTTGCATAAAATAGATGAATTTCCGGAAGTTGCAGATAGTATTAAAACAGCTGCTGACACATTTATGACAATACAGGAAAACGAGGGCTTTGGATTATCTTATGGGACGTAATCCACTGTTAAAGGTATATGTTTCTGGATATGGTGAAAACCCCATGAAGTATCCGCACCACAGGTTCTTTTGTCCACAGGCTGACCCTTTATACCCATCTGTTCCTCCAGGATTTGTAGCAAGCGGACCAAATTCAGGAACGCTAGATCCATGGGCTTATGCAGGTTCGAAAACTGGCAGACCTGCTGCTCAGACATGCTATGTTGATCATGTTGAATCATTTATGACAAATAGTGTAACTATAAGCCTAAATGCTGCATTGGCATGGGTTACATATTATTTGGACGGCAGTGATCCAAGACCAAGCAATACTCCTACAAATCCAGTAACTACTATTCCTACCATTCCAGGAGTTGTAGAAGATATAAACAATGACGGTACTGTAAATATGCATGATGTTGTTATTATTGCAAAAGCTTTTGGAACGGTTCCGGGTGATAAGATATTTGATAAAAGATGTGACCTTACTAATGATAATGGGATTAACATGGCGGATGTCATGATATTAGCTTTAAAATTCGGGTTTGTTTATAGTGTTTAGATTTGAAAAAATTTAATGCAGCCTGTCTTCTGATGAATATATTAAGTTTGAGGGGGAACAAGTGGAGATTGTTACTTTTGTATTGATTACAATATTATGTTATTTTATTTCTGGAGTAATACATGAATTAGGGCATGTTATTGTAGGATTAATTAATGGTTGGCGATTTTACTTATTGGTCATTGGACCATTAGGAATAAAGTCAGATGAAAATAATAACATTAAATTTTATCTTGAAAAGCAGATTGTAATGTGGGGCGGTGTTGGTTGCACTGCTCCTTATGAATCTAATAATGATAACATAAAGATATGGTCAAAGGTTTTATTAGGTGGACCAGTTGCTTCAATAGTAATGGGAGTTATTTTTCTACCATTGGGAATTATTACAGGAAGTACTGTGCTTTTGCTATTAGGAGCAATGCCGTTAGGAATGGGAGTAATTTGTATCCTTCCTCTTCCTCTAAAAACAGGTATTTTATATACTGATGGGGGAAGATGGAGACGATTACATAAGGGTGGACAAGAGAAAGATGAAGAAATTGCATTATTTAAATTGATAGAAAATCAAATTACAAGTAGTGATTTCTCAAAAATTGATTTAAAAAGCATTGAACCACTATTGAAGTCAAAAGAAATAAGAATTAATTACTATGGATATTATTATGCATTCCAATATTACAGGGCTGTATCTGATAGAGAGAAAATGGATTATTTCATAAAAGAAATGAATAAAATAAAGAGCAAAGTACCATCTATTATTATAAAGGATTGCAAAATTGATTAATAGTTAAGTCCCAAAAAAGCACATAAAATAATTCTAACCTTAAATATAATTTTTTCCGATAATAAGTATACATAAAAACTTTACCAAACATTATCTAATGTTCAAATGAATTTTTCACACCAATATTAAAACGTTTATAGAAATTATTCTAAGTTACTAGGCGGTGTCTATTTATGTATACATATCGTATAATCAATGATCAATCAAATATTTTAAATCTGTACACAAACCTTGCGAAAATAAAAGAAATACCTATTCTGCTGAAGTTGGACCATCAACAAGTTCACACAAAAATCATATTTAACTATAAATCAGGTAACAACCCTATAGTCAGCTATATTAATCAAGGGGATTTAAAAATAGATGATACCATAGAAATGGACTTTTTTTATAAAGAGTGTTATTTTTCTTTCAAATCAAAAATCACTTCGATTCTGGAAAGTTCTTTTAGAATAAGTATACCTGAAGAAGTTAAAATATGTTTTCTAAGAAACAGGTCAAGATATCTGCTGTCAGCTGAAGAAAAGGCATATATTGTTTTAAGAGGCAGTGATACAAAATATGAAATTATTGATATAAGTACCTCAGGCTTTTCCTTTCGTACAAAAGAAGAGATATTAACACAGGGTTCATTGGTAAGGAATATCTGTCTTATTTTAAATGAAAATACTACTCTTTATGTCGATGGAGAAGTCAAATATGTTAAACATACGGAAAATGAATATAGATACGGATTGAATATTGTAAGCCTTGAATGGTCTACAAGCCAAAAAATCTTCGGCTATTTGTTTGAAAAGACCTATCCGCAGATTAAATCTCTTACTTACTATCATATGGAAGAATTATGGAAACTATATCACAAGGCCAAATATCTATCTAAAGATTTGTATTTAAATGATGACAATGAATTTGAAAATTACATAAAAAAGCTGGAGAGTTTTAAGGACAAATCTACCCTTGCAATAAATCTGATTTATCAAAAGAGCGGCAAGCTTTTAGGTGTAGGTACCTCTTTGCGGATATACCGCCGTACATTTTTAGGGTATCTTCCATATATTGTACCTGAGGCTTATCTTAGTCCAAAGGCCAAAACTGACATACATATAGGGCTTATTGAAAATCTTTTAAATCACACATATTTTGAAAACTATATTTCTTATTTTATGGATAATCTTGAATGGTACAAAAGCATTTTTGAAAAAATAGGCTGTATAATTGATGATACAAATTTGTATCAGTTACATTTAGTAAAAGTATTTGAATGTACATCAGAAGGTATGAATAAGAGACTTACAGCAAATATATACACTACTGAAGCAGCTGTTGAAGCTTCAGATTTTTGGGAATACTGTAAAAACAATATGTCACAGTTGGAAATTCAATGTTTTGACTATACAAAGAACAGTTTTTATTTAGATGAAATAAAAGAAGTATACAATTCGTTGGACATGACACTTTTAAGGAAACTTTTTTATGTAAAAGAAGATGACTGTATTATTGCATATGCAATTGCAGAAACCTGTTCCTATGGAGAAAATCAAAGAGATTATCTAGACACTGTAAAAGTATATCTAAAGGAGAACAAAATTAATATTAATGAATTTCTCAGTTCTCTGGCAGATGAAATATCCTTGTTTTATGAAATAAACAACAAGAACAAATTTACCATAATTCTAAGCGATTCTTCAACTGAAAATACATTTGATACTTTTTATCCTGCTTTAAAGGGACTTGAATTTATGGGAAGTGCTGTAAAGGTAATGATGAATAGACAAGGAATAACTGAGTTTTCCAGGCTTTTAACTTCGAATTTTGAAACCTATTCAAAATATTATCCGCTGACACAGCCGCAAAAATCCATATGGTTTACTGAAAAGGTTTTTCCAGGCACCAGTATAGGTAATATAATCGGAAGTATAAAAACTAAAAATGAACTGGATTTTTCTCTGGTTGAAAAATCATTTAATATTATTGTTGAGAAAAATGAAGGAATGAGACTTAGAATTATTGATGAGGATGGACAGCAAAAACAGTATGTAAGTCAATATAAATACTTTAATGTTGATACTATTGATTTTAGAGAATCGGGAATAGAAAGCTTTTATGAGTGGGATGAAAAAGAGGCTCAAAGACCTTTTAACTTATATGATTCACCCCTCTACTATTTTGCCATTATAAGATTACCCCAACATACACTCTTATATTTCAAAACCCATCATTTAATCTCCGATGCCTGGACTATAAATCTTTTAGGCAGCCATTTTATTGAGGTATACGACTGTCTTAAAAATAATAATAGCACCTTGTTTGAAAATAAACCATCTTATTTGGATTTTATAATGGATGAAGAAGAATATAAATATTCAAATAAATTTGATAAAAATAAAGCTTTCTGGAATGAGAAGTTTAGTACAATTCCTCAGTTAACAGAATTTGAGAAAGATGGCCTTGTCCCGAGTACAGAAGCAAAGAGAAAAACCTTAGTGTTATCAGAGGAGCTATCCTCCCTTTTAACCTGTTATTGTAAAGAAAAAAAGATTTCAGTTTTCTCAATGTTTATGTCTATTATATCTTTATATTTCAGCAAACTTTCGGGTTTTAATGATATTGTACTAGGAACCCCTATATTAAATAGGTCTGGGGCAAAGGAAAAGGATACAGTGGGAATGTTTGTAAGCTCTATACCTGTAAGGCTATATGCTGACAAAGATATGGATTTTAGATCGTATCTTTTATATGTCACAAAAGAACTAAGTTTATGCCTTAAAAATCAAAGATATAACTATGACATGATTTTAAATGATTATAGAAAAACCCACAATATTGCAAGAGGTAAACTTTATGACGTAGTATTCTCATATCAAAATGCCAAGTATGCCGACTCAACGGAGAATATTGATTATGAGGCCAGATGGCACTTTAATAAAAATCAGTCGGACTCCCTGGTAATACATGTAGACGATAGGGAAGAACAGGGACAGTTTTTAATAAATATTGACTATCTTGTAAATATGTTTTCCAAAGAGGACATAAATAAATTATGTAAACGTTTAATAAAGTTAATGAAGGACGTAATAAACTGCCCTGATAAAAAAATAAGCAATTTTAATATACTTTCAGAAGATGAATTGTCAGAAGCTATTAATATGCTGGAAAGTTTTAATTCCACAAAATTTAAATTTCCGAAAGAGAAAACCATACATGAGCTGTTTGAAGAGCAAGCTGCTTTAACCCCATATTCGACAGCATTGATAGCAAATAGAACTTCTATAACCTATAAAGAATTAAATGAAAAATCAAATAGCCTGGCAAGGAACTTAAGAAAACTTGGGGTTACCCCAGATACTTTTGTAGGAATAATGGATAAACCTTCTATAGAACTCATTGTTGGTATTCTGGCAATATTAAAAGCTGGAGCTGCCTACCTTCCCATAGACCCTGATTATCCTGATGAAAGGGTAACCTACTTACTGGAAAACTGTGATGTGAAATTTTTGTTGAGCAGAAAATATTTATGCCCTGCACCTCTTTATAAATGCGAAACTGTTTACCTTGAAGATGAAAAATCTTATGATAAAGATTGCTCAAACTTAAGTAAGATTAACTCATCAAGCGATCTGGCATATATTATATTTACATCAGGTTCCACAGGAAATCCCAAAGGAGTTATGATAGAACATAGAAATTTGGTTAATCAGATTGTGGGGCTTGGGGAAAAACTAAAATTCGACAGTTCCTATAATCATATACTGTTAGCCAAAATTACTTTTGACGTTTCTGTACAGCATATATTTGCTTCACTCACAACCGGTGCAAAACTATTTATACCTGATAGTGAAATATTAAAGGATGCAGATAAATTCTGGAGATTTGTATATGATAATAAGATAAGTGTTATCAATACTGTTCCTGCATATATTGATACTTTGCTTGATAATATCAATATTTCCAGCAGTCATGTCTTTAAATATATGATGGTTGGAGGAGACATATTTAAGAAAAAGCTTTTTGATAAGATTAAAAGCACAGTCCAGGTTGAAAATATAATAAACATTTATGGTCCTACAGAATGTACAATAAATGCAACCTTATATGAGTGCCCTGGAGATTTAAATACCAATATTATCCCTATTGGAAAACCACTTTATAATTATTCGGCAATGATTTTGGATAATTCCAATTTTCCGGTCCCTGTAGGGGTTCCGGGAGAATTATGTTTTTCAGGTGACGGAATTGCAAGAGGATACTTAAAGGCTCCGGAACTTACAAATGAAAAGTTTGTTCAAAATCCCATAGATCCCAATAGTACAACATACAGAACAGGAGACCTGGCTAAATGGCTTCCTGATGGGAATATAGAGTACATTGGAAGAATAGACAGACAGGTTAAAATAAACGGCATAAGGATTGAATTAGGAGAAATAGAAAGCTCTTTAGCAGCATGCAAAGGTGTTAAAGAAACTTTTATTATGGATGTTGAAGATATCTGTTCAAGAAAAAAGCAGCTTTGTGCCTATGTGGTTTTGGAAGATAAAACCGATCTGTCCCATTTAAGAAAATATTTAGCTGAAAAACTTCCAAGCTATATGGTTCCTCAATATTTTGTTGAAATGGAAAGGTTTCCTTTAAATACAAATGGAAAGATAGATAAAAAGAAGTTACCGAACCCATTTGAACAGAATATAGAAAAATCTCATTATAAACCTTCGAATGATATAGAAGTTAAACTGTCAAAAATAGCAGAAAAACTGCTTGGTGTTTCGGATATAAGTACACACGATAATTTATTTGATCTTGGGTTGGATTCAATTAAAATGGTAACTCTAGTTACATCTATAAAAAGAGAATTTAATATAAATATTTCCTTTGAAGAGGTGCACAAAGACGCAAGCATCAAAGGTTTATCAAATTATATAATGGAAAGAGAAAAGGAAAATAGTATATCTGAAAACTTGATTCCTCTTGCAAAGGGGACAAACCCTGATAAACATGTCTTTTTCATACATTCGGGGAGCGGTGAAATAAGTACCTATATGGAGCTTTGTTTTAAGCTCAACAAGGAATTCAACTATTGGGGTATAAAGATGTACGGCTTGGAAGACTTGTCTCCAATAAATATAACAATTGATGATCTTTCTGATAAATATATTAAAATGATTAAAAAAGTTCAACCTCTGGGCCCCTATTATCTTTTTGGCTGGTGTATAGGTGGTACTATAGCATTTGAATTGGCACTGAAGCTTGAAAGAGAAGGGGATAAAGTGAGTTTTCTGGCTCTTGCAAACACCATACCTCCTATGCATTGGGAAAACATTGAATATTTTGATTTGCAGTCAGAAAAGCTGTTTTTAGAAAAATACTTTAATATTAAGGCTGATATGTATTCATCAAATCATAAGACTATGAAAGATCTGTGGGAATGGGCAATAGAATATTTTGAAACTAATTTTATGGCTGCAACGCTAAAAGAGATATTGAAAAACACGGTTCCTAAAAGTGTAATATATGCAATACCAAAATTTGAAGAATTAAACATAAGGGAAATAGTTTATTATTTGAATGCAATTAGAACGTTGCATACTTTAAGAGCAAACTATTTTCCATGTGGCAAGGTAAATGCTCGTGTGGATTTTTTTAAATCTACTAATGATAATATAGTAGATGATGAAAATATTTGGAACAATTATTGTGAAAACAAAATAGAAATCTACGAAGTTTTTGGCGAGCATGTTACAATTTTCCGAAGTCCATATGTAAACCAGTTTTCAAAGATGCTTAATAATTTGTTATCAAGAAAAATATAAATTCTGTTTCTTGGTTTTTCTAATTTAACTAAAATTTCATTGACAAATAATTATTAAAATCGTAAATACTATAGAATGATTATTGTAAAATACATTAAAGGAAGAAGGTGAAAATATGTCAAATCCAAGAAAACCACTGGTACCTGAAAGCAGAGAAGCACTTACAAGATTCAAAATAGAGTGTGCACAAGAAATTGGACACCTTCAATATATAAAGGAAAACAATGACCACTACAAGGGAGATGTTCCGGCCAAAGTAAACGGTTTGGAAGGCGGCCCTATAGGCGGTCAGATGGTAAAGAGAATGATTCAAATGGCAGAAAGTATGATTTCTGAGTAAAGTTACTGTTTTTATAACGAAATACTATTTAATAACTATAAAAAATAGACAATGATCTGATACATTGTCTATTTTTTAGTGTATATACATCAGTGCATTTTAAAAATATATGGTATACATAAAAATCAAATACCAACACAAAATATTATTGCAATATCTACCCTTTCTAAATAAGGAGGCTAATATAATGGCAAATAATAATCATAAAGTAGTACCACAAGCAGCAAATGCTATAGATAAGATGAAATACGAGATTGCTTCACAGGTTGGAGTAAATTTGAAAAACGGATATAATGGAGATATAACTGCCAGGGATGCAGGTAAGGTTGGCGGGAATATAACAAAGAAACTCATTGAAATGGCTGAAAAGCAGCTTACAAACAAATAAAAAGAATCAAAATAATGAAAGCAGACATTAATAATCTGCTTTCATTTGTTATACTGTACAAGTCGAACTCCTAAATCGAATGCATTCATGCAATCTTCAGGAAAAACCTCATTATGTCTTTTTGTTTTGTGTTCCACATTTATTCCACTTGTTTCGTATTTAGAGTAATCGTCAAATTGGTATGTATCATTAACTATTAAATATTCCGAATTTCCAAAAGCATTCTTCATCAATATTTCATTAAGACCGGCAGGACGGTCATAGCCCATCAATTTCATACGCTCCTCAGTTGCTCCTAAAGTATAAATATAACCTGTGTATATTTTCTTTTTTTGATCGATGGTAGGCTTACTACCATAAGAAAAAATGGGGAATATTAGCCGTTCAAAAAAAGCTTGCATCATGCTGTTAACTGCTCCAAGATAAATCGGAGCTCCTAAAAGAAGTGCATCTGCTTCACTTGTTTTATTAAATACATCTGTCAATTCATCCTTAATTTCGCATTTTCCATAATTCTTTCTATTTTTCAATTTACAAGCAAAACAGCTTATGCAGCCTTTGTAATTATAATCGTATAGATGAATAAGCTCAGTTTCAGCACCGACTGATGCAGCACCTTCAAGGGCACTTTTTATTAAAGTTGCAGTATTCCAGTCTTTACGGGGACTTCCGTTAATTGCTAATACTTTCATGCTTTTGCTCCTTTATAATAAATATTTATATATGCGATAAAGTTACATATTATATAAATAATACAAATTATAATTCAATTTTATACCTATTATCTTTCTTATGCAATGATTGATAATTGTATAAATACTTTACATGTTATATGTCATCAAATGTAAGGAATTTATTTATATCAACACTGCCGTTCATTGTTTCAAAATTGAATTAGTTTTAAAATAAATATTCAAATGTCGAAAAAGGAGGCTGCCCAAATATGAGCTGCCTCCTTCTAATAATAGTTTATAGTGAATGTGATTTACTAAATGGTCCATTGGTTGTGGATGATACCTGACAGATACCATGTACCTTCGTACTGTTCAAAGACCAGTCGAAGGCTCTTCCAGTCCATACCTTCATAATCTGGGTTAAATCCAGAGAAATAATACTCCACTACTATAGGATTATCATAAACTTCAAACTGGTTTTCTATCATGTTTCCGCTGCTTAATACCTTATTATATCCAACCTGTTCGGCGTTTTTATAATCGACCGGATATATGAACTTCTCATAGTATTTGCCTGGGGTTAAAGAAATTTCGTCTCCTGATCCGTCGTAAGATCCCCATAAGTATACCTTTTCATCATTAAAGAAATTCTTAATATCCTCTTTTTTAAAAACCAAATCATTTTTTAGAGATACATTGGTGTAGGGAGTAAACCTAACTCCTTTAACAGGATGAGTAAGTTGGGATATAGATTCTGCGTCTTTTGTGCTTATTGCATTAATCAGCTTATCTGATGTATCTTTAATAATTTTCTCAGCCAATTCCGGTTTAATGATATCTTTGTTAACATCATCGGTTAATTCAAATTCTATCACAGTTGTTAGATGATTTTTATCAATTGTTTCACCATTTTCTTCTGGTGAAGCCATAACAATGATTTCTGCTCTATATTTACCGGATGTTAACTTCTTGCCATCTTTATCGGTCATATCCCATTTATTCTGCCATTTTAACGCTTCTCCCGGGTTAATTGTTTTTGATACAAGTGCTAATGTGAAGAATTTTCCATCAGAAAACCTGTAAACTTCCTTGCCTTTTTCATCGGTTACAGATACTTCAAACATTTGTCCGGAACCAAACATTAATTTTTGGGGCTCAGTATAGTGACTCATTAATTCAAAGTTAAATACAACATTTCCGTCCTTTATTTCATAATTTCCTCTTGTCTCAAACCGTCCCTTGGCTATGGGCTTAACATCAGGCTTTACTTCTTTACGTATGGCTTCGGATGTGTTAAATACAAGGGCTGCTAATTCGCCATATGTAATACCTGTTTTAGGATCAAAAATTCTTCCGCCTCGGCCTTTGGCTATATTTTTCATATATGCAGCAGTAATGGCCTGGTGGTATTTAGCATTTATTTTTCCCATATCTGAATACAAAATCATTTTTATAGTCGGAATTTTATCGAGATCCTGCCCAGTCTTTTGCGACCATATTTTCATAAGTTCATAAACGACAGCTTCTCTTGTTAATGTCTGTGATGTACTATCATATTCCGCATCGAATACTAGGCTTACGATATTTTTAAAAGTATCAGCTTTGACAATTGAGTTAAGATCTTTTCCCTTAAACAGCGACTGTGCATCGTGATTTTTTGATAATTGATCTATATATGTTTGAGACCAATGCTTAATTTGTTTTCCAGATACAACTACCTTATTCCCAGAAGATATTGGCTGTATATTTTTAGTCTGTCCATAAGACGTAAACATCAAAGATGAAGATAATGTTAATAATAAAATGGTACTTCCAAGTAATTTTTTTCTCATAAAAAATCCTCCTTAGTTTTTTCAGGTCTATATAATAGACGACTAAACATTGTATTTTGTTCCTCAAATCAAATATAGTTTCCTAGACATTAAAATAGATAAGAGAAATACATCCCTTATCTATTCAATCAACTCCTAATGCCGGTTACGATGTTCAATAAGATCTATTGCTCCAAGAACCACATGAGCTAAACCAAATCCTGCAACTCCCCATGCGATATTTGAAGATAATTTTTTTGAAACCATTTTTCTTGAAGCCATTGGTTTTAATGACAATCCGGTTGCTGTAACAACTGTTCCTAGTACAGTAGGTATCAATCCTTCACGTATCTTCATACACACAACCTCCCATTAATATAGAGTTCAAAATTATTTTTCCTGATAAAAATAATTTAATGCTAAGGAAATAATGGGCGTATTTCTTCATTTAAATGGATTTTAATGTATATTATTCCTCTAAAATTAATCCAGCTTTATTCCTCGAAAATATATCTTTAATAGCATTTGGCAGTGCAATCATAGCCGGAAGGAAAATCGGAAGCATTATGAAGCAAAGTACTATGAGTCCGACAATAACGGCTATGGCCAATTGGGATAAAAGTGTTAATCCTGAAGGCATGAGTGTTGCAAAGGTTCCTCCGAGAATTATGGCTGCTGATGTTACCACTCCGCCTATATGCTTGGAAGCCATAACTATTGCTTCTGTTGGGGACATATGAGGGTATTCCTTATAACGCATCATCAGGAATATACTATAGTCAACACCCAAAGCTACAATTATTATGAAGGAGAAGAATGGAACATACGAGGAAACACCATCTAATCCCATCATATTTAAGAACACATTGTTTAACACAAACATTGCTGCATAGTATGAGCCCAAAAGGGATGCTGTTATGAAAACCGGTATCCATAAGGATCTTATGACAAGAAGTAGTACGAGGAATACTCCGATAAGTACTATTACTATCATTCTATTAAGGTCCCTTTTTAGTGTATCATTCATATCGCCGGTCATTGCACTTGGTCCGGACACTCCATACTTTGCATTGGAAAGAACTGATCCTTTAAGTCCGGTAGCTAATGCTTCATTTATTTCTTTTACAGTATTTAAAGCTTCCTCTGAATATGGGTCGTCATTTAGAACAATCATCATCTTGGTAATGGTTCTATCACTGGACATGAACATATCAAAAGATTTCTTAAATCCGTCATCAGTTAAAGCTTCCTTTGGAATGTAGAATGTTTTATTTGTATTGAGCTGTGAAAGGAATCCATTAGTCTGTCCAATTCCATCAGAAATTTGTTTTAATCCTTTGTTTACATCGGATAGCTTGCTTCCAAAGGTGCCAAATCCATTGAGCCCTGAAACAAGCTGCTGCTGGCCAGATTTCATCTCTCCAAGTCCATTTGTTATATTATCCATATTGGTAACTATGGTGCCGATTCCTGAAGATGCTTTACCAAGGCCTCCTTCAAGCTTCTTTAATCCAGCAGCCATTTGGGATAAACCGCTGCTTATTTCCGACAAGCTCTTGTTGGCTGTGTCAAAACCTAAAGTGGCATTGTTGTAATTTTCATTTAATGCTTTTATTCCTTCAGGCGTAATTTGACTTAGTGATTCAAGTAACTTATCTATGGTTTGTTTTAATCCAAGATAACTTGGATCAGATGCAGAATTTGAATAATTTATTCCTAAGGTATCTACCATAGATTTCATCTGAGAAAGTGTGCTTTTTACACCGAGTAGAGCCTGTGCAGAACCTTGATAGTGGGCACCCATCTCTTTGAAACCTGCCTGCATTTTTTTATAATTATCAGATAATAGCTTAACTCCACTGCTCATTTTTGAGAGATTGGTTTCTATGGCAGCTATGCCGTTACCTATTGTTTCTGAATTGCTTGAGCTGCCAGATAAACCTGATTGAATCTGCTTTAGTCCATTAGTTAAAGAAGCCATACCGTTTTGAAGCTGTGCGGTACCGTCAATCATTTTACTTACCTGGGAAAAGTCTGCTGTGCCAAGCTTATCTTGAGCAAGTTTCAATCCATCATATATTTGACCGACACCGTCCTTGGTTTTTGACAAGCCTCCAGTGACAGTTTCTACCTGACTTCCAATATAAAAATTATCAATTTGTTTACCCTCTGGCTGAGTTACTGAAGACACCTGGTGTACACCCTTAATTTTCTTGAGTCTCTCAGTCAAGTTATCAATTACTGAAAGAGCCTCATTATTATCAAGGGCTTTAGTACTTTCAATAACAACATTAGCGGGCATTGCCTGGCCCTTGCCGAAATGCTCTGCAACTATATTAAAGGCTTTAGATGAGGGTTGAGTATCCCCAAGCTCTTTAATGGTGTCAAAGTTTAGCTTTTGTTGATTGAAATAAACCGTTGGTATGATAATCAGAGCTATGATAAAAACGGAAATAGCCGGATGTTTAATTGAAGCAGAGGATATTTTATGCCACATTTTGCTTTCCTTGTGGCCTGCAGCATTCTTTGACGGCCAAAATAGCTTGTTGCCTAAAACCTTCATTATAAAAGGTGTCAAGGTCATAATTTCAAGCAATAGAATTGCTGCACCGATTACAACAACTATACCAGATTTATAAATGGGTGATTCGGAAAATATAAGACTGAAGAAGGCTATCAATACAGTAAGTATACTATATGCAATTGTTTTTCCAGCAGTTTTATATGTGTTTATTATAGCATCATCGATAGAGCAGCCTTGGGATAGTTCTTCCCTGAATCGATTAAATAGGAGTATGTTATAGTCTGTTCCTATACCAAAAAGTATAAGCACAAGGAGTACTTGTGTAAGGCTCGTTATGGGGAAATTTGCTTTGTCAATTAACTGTGCTGCAATTCCCATGGAACACAGGTAGGAAAACGCCACTGCCAGCAAGGATACCAAAGGGGTAACCACTGCTCTAAACATGATTATAAGTACTATTAAAATAAATATAACCGTCAATGCAGCACTCTTTTCTACCCCGGATAAAGCTGCTTTCAGATAATCATTACCTAAAAAGTCTTCTCCTGTAAGGTAGTGCTCTACACCTACATCTTTAAGTTTACTATCAAAGGCTTTTTTAACATCATCTATTTCTTTTGATCCTTTGTCAAGCTTAAAGCTTACCATCAGTGTGGTACCATCTTTTGAAATTAAGGAACTTTTAGCCTCTGGTATACTAAAAGGATCCATTATCTTATCAAGACCCAGCTCAGAACTGCTATCCCTGATTGCGTTTACGCCATCACCGATTTTTTTCATTTCATCATCGGAAATTTTATCTTTATCATAAAAAACGATAATGTTATTGTTACCTTTAGAAACCTCCATCTTACTTAATATTGAATCTGCAATTACTGAAGAACTATTTTTATCCAGGCCTTGCTGACCCCTATGCCTTAGTATTGCATTAATATCAGGCTGAATTACTGTAAGCACTATGGTTGCAATAAGCCAAAGTGAAAAAATTATCCAACGAGCTTTAATAATTTTTCTCATCATCACTACTCCTCTTTTTAGTTTCTTTATATTAAAAAATAATTTTAAACAACACAATGTTGTTTAAAACCCATAAATGTATTATAATATACATGGTGATGTGTTACAACCAACAGAATAGTTTAATATTGTGCGTACTACAACACATTTTGCAGATGTGTTGGTTTATAATCAAAAATTAAAAATTTTAAATTTTGAAATCCATATATGGAATGATTAATCTATTATGCTTAAGTTCCGATATATAATTTAAGAAATAGTTTAAGTCTGAAATTTATATGTATTAAAAAAATAATAGATTATGGTGAATTGGAAACGATATGGATATTTATAAAGCACTTTTGCAAAATGAGGCTGGGCGTGGAGAAAAAATTGCGTGGATTTTTAGATGGGCTTTATATAGTCTTGCTTTTTTTCTTGCTGCGATTGTATATTTTTTTCAAGATGGAATCAGCGGGCTTTTTGGAATGATTTTATCCCTATGTGCCCTTTTGTATAATTTAATCATAACTTATTTTATAAGAAAGAAACTTTATTATGGGTGGATTCGTTATACCTCGGCAACAGTTGATGTAATGGCTCTTACATTATATAATGCTATTGATACATACTTTCATACACCTCTTGTTCCGGTGACCACAGCAACAATTTTGGTTTATCCCTGCATTATATTTCTGGCTTCTTTAAGATTGGACCGTCGGCTTATTATTTACTCAACATTGCTGACAGCTATCTCTATGGACATATTATATGCATTTGCATCCCCTTATTTTGATCCTGTAGTAACTAAGGAATTAAGCAGTTGCAATATTTTTGGTCAAGCTTATAGAACCATTTATATTCTCTTGTGTGGCTTCTTGATGTTATTTATACCCGGCACAGTTGAAAGGCTTCTTAGAAACCAAAGAGAAATATATGAAAAAAGCATCAGCAATTATGAACTGGCTCACAAAGATAGACTGACAGGTGTAGGAAATAGAATGCTATTGGAAGAGCACCTTGAAAAAATTCATGAAATGGCAGTAACAAACAATTTAAAATATTCAGTTATTTTTATTGATCTTGACGGTTTTAAAGAAATCAATGATGAGTATGGCATGAATTGGGGGATAAGGTTTTGTGCACTATTGCAAAAAGAATAGCTTCCTTGACAAGAGCTAACGATACCATTTGTCGTATTGGCGGGGATGAATTTGTTATAGTAATAAATGATATTGCCGAAGCATCTTTAGTGCACAGTCTCGGCTTAAGAATTCTCGAATCACTGAAAAAGCCTCTGGAAATAATGGATAATACTATCTTGATGGGAGCTAGCATGGGAATTGCAGTTTTTCCTGACAATGGGGACTCATGGGAGAATATAATAAAAGCAGCTGATGAAACCATGTATAAAGTGAAAAAATCCGGAAAGAATGGTGTCGGATTATGCAAAAATTATTATTAATTTTACATGTTATTCATATCCGATGCACCCCCTGAACTAAAATAAATTATTGTTTTGTTACCACACAGGCATTCCCACCATGGGGGTGCCTGTGTTAATATCTAAACATGGTCTTTAAACCAATTTTATTATTAAGGAGTCGTCATGAAAAGTGAAAAAGCTGACCAAAGAGTAAAAATTACAAAAATGTTGCTGAAGAAAAGCCTTGTTGAGTTAATGAGAGAAAATCCAATCTCAAAGATATCGGTAAAAATGTTATGTGAAGCCGCTGATATCAACAGAAGTACATTTTATGCTCATTATACTGACCAGTATGATTTGCTTAAGCAGCTTGAACAGGAAGTGATTTCAGAACTTAAGAAGCACCTCTCCAATGATGCTTTTTCAAAACATACAGAACAAACAGCACAAGCAATGAGCCAGATACTTGATTATATAGCAAAGAATGCCGACCTATTTAAAACTTTACTTAGTGAAAACGGCAATTCCAATTTTCATAGAGAAATCATGTCCCTTGCACAGCAAAAAACGATCTCAGATATTCATAACAACCCCAGTATTGATGAAAGTACTTCAAAGTATTTACAGTGCTTTGCTGTTACAGGTGCTTTAAGCATAGTGCAAAAATGGCTACAGGACGGTATTACCGAACCAACCGAAAAAATGTCTGAACTTATTTCAAAAATAATTTTCAAAGGTGTTTCTGGTTTTTATTCCTAAATGATTATTACTGCTTGTTTTTTAACATATTAAAATTGGAGGAAGAGAATATGAAAATAAAAAGCAGTATGATTGATAAGGATTTAAGAACTATGGGAAGAATCTTTAAGATATTTAACAGCACTTTTACTGAATCAAGATTGAGACTATTTAGTAAGCTTTGTAAGATAAAATTTAAGGTAAAAGATGATACCATACAATTCTCCGAAAAATACATTCCTCGTAAAGACGGTTCAAATATGCGTGTTTGTGTATTTAAGCCGCTTAAGCCCGAAGAAAATGTTCCGGGAGTTCTCTGGCTGCATGGAGGAGGGTATGCAATTGGCTTTCCTGAGCAGGCAAAGACAATTGCAAAAAAGCTGATTGAAGTAAGCAATTGTGTAGTTATAGCTCCAGATTATCGCATGTCCATTGAAGCACCATATCCAGCTGCCATAGAAGACTGCTATGATGCACTTTTATGGATGAAGAACCACGTAAAAGAATTGGGAATCAAGGATAACCAGTTGATGGTAGGTGGTGACAGTGCGGGAGGAGGATTAACAGCTTCCCTCACCCTTTATGCAAGGGATAAGGGGGAAGTATCTGTTGCATTTCAAATGCCATTATATCCAATGTTGGACGATCGAATGACTAGTGAATCTGCAAAGGACAATAACGCACCTGTATGGAACTCCAAATCCAACTATTATGCCTGGAAACTATATCTTGGGAAATTATTCGGCAGTCATGATGTGCCTTGCTATGCAGCACCTGCCAGAGCACTGGATTACAGCAAGCTCCCTCCGACATTAACCTTTGTTGGCGAATTGGAGCCATTTAGGGATGAAACCATTCAATATGTAGAAAATTTAAAAAAAGCCGGCGTTCCCGTTGCGTTTGAAATATATAAGGGCTGTTATCATGCTTTTGATCAGATGTGTCCCAAAGCTGAGGTAAGCAGGAAGGCTACAGCTTTTTTGGTGAATTCATTTAAGTTTGCGGTAGAGCATTATTTTGCAGAACAATAAGAATTAATATTTTCAAACAACTTGGGCAAAATAAGGAATAACATTTAAGGGTGATAAAGCTTGTTTGGAAAAAAGAATAAAACAATAGCTAATAAATCGGTGGATAACAGTAAAAATAAATATAGCAATATGTGCCTGAAAAAATCTCTTGAAGATAATATTTCATTAATTCAAAATATCTTTTCAGGTGATGAAATGCTGGTTACAAGGAGATTTCAAAATAAGCATTTAGAGGAAGCAAAGTGTTGTGTTTTATATTTTGAAGGTATGGTGAATAATGAAATCTTAAATGAAAATATAATTCAACCCATTTTGAGCAACAACCTGGCAGAAGAAATAAATTCCGGAAATTTGCTGGAGGAATTGCAATGTAAGGTAATTGCATCAAACAATGTAAAAATAACAGATGGTTTAGACAACATAGTCAGCTCTGTAATAGATGGGGATACCATATTTTTACTTGAAGGCTATAACATAGCCATGATAATAAATTCTAAAGGCTGGAAGTCAAGGCCAATAAGTGAACCTCAATCAGCAAGGGTGGTTCGTGGACCGAGAGAAGGGTTTACTGAATCAATAAATGATAACCTGTCTTTAATTCGGCGAAAAATTAAAAATCCTGATATGAAGTACAGATTTAAAGAGCTTGGAGAGAGAACAAGGACAAAAATATGTATCTGCTATATAGAAGGATTAGCGTTGGAAAGCATAATTAATGAATTGGAGCGACGACTTGACAAGATGGAAATTGATGCAATACTGGATTCTGGTTATATACAGGAATATATAAGGGATGAGCCATTTTCTCCTTTTGAAACTATAGGTGCCAGTGAAAGACCAGATGTAATAGCAGCAAAGCTGTTGGAAGGAAGGGTGGCTTTATTTGTTGACGGCAGTCCTTTTGTCCTTACAGTACCGTTTGTATTGGCAGAGGCTACCCAGTCAAATGAGGATTACTATAACAATTATATTTTTTCTACAATTAACAGGATTTTTAGGACATCAAGCACAATACTGGGAATAAGTATTCCATCTTTATTCCTTGCGGTAACGACATATCATCAGGAAATGCTGCCCACTCATTTGCTTCTTAGTATAGCTGCTTCACGTGAAGGAGTTCCGTTTCCAACGGTATTATCACTTATTGGCATGCTTCTTATTTTTGATGTATTAAGAGAAGCTGGTGCAAGAATGCCTTCAACTATAGGTGAGGCAATGAACATTGTTGGTACGCTGGTATTGGGGCAAGCTGCTGTTGAAGCAAAACTGGTAAGTGCACCAGTTGTTATAATAACAGCATTAACTGGCATATTAACACTTATGAATAAAAACCTTATCACAATGGCTATGATATTCAGGTTTTTATTCATAATAGCAACTTCTGTTTTGGGTATTTATGGGTTCATATTGGGGTTTATAGCCCTGCTTATTCATTTAATGAGTATTCGTTCCTTTGGTGTTCCGTATACTTTAGGCCTTACCTCTTTAAAAAACCATAATGGTCAGGATATATGGATACGTGCTCCCTGGTGGACTATGACACTAAGGCCGAAAATCATAGGGGCAAAGAATCTAGTCAGGCAATCAAGAGGAAAATCCAATAAGAAATAATTAGTACAATAAACAGCTATTATTAATATTTTCAAACAACTTGGACAAAATAAGGAATAACGTTTAAGGGTGATAAAGCTTGTTTGATAAAAAGAATAAAACAATTGATAATAAATTGGTGGATAATAGTAAAAATAAATATAGCGATATGTGCTTGAAAAAATCCCTTGAGGATAATATTTCATTAATTAAAAAAATTTTTTCAGGCGATGAAATGATGGTTATAAGGAGATTTCAAAATAAGCATTTAACTGAAGCAAAGTGTTGTGTTTTATACTTTGAAGGCATGGTGAATAATGAAATCTTAAATGAAAATATAATTCAACCCATTTTAAGCAACAATCTTTCAGAAGAAATAAATATCAGGAATTTGCTAGAGGAGTTGCAATATAAAGTGATTGTGTCAAACAACGTAAGAATAACAGATGGTTTAAGTGACATAGTTAGCTCTGTAATAGAAGGGGAAACCATATTTTTACTTGAAGGTTATGAAAAAGCTATTATAATAAATTCTAAAGGCTGGAAGTCAAGGCCGATAAGTGAACCAGAGTCAGCAAGGGTGGTTCGTGGACCGAGAGAAGGGTTTACTGAATCAATAAATGATAACCTGTCTCTAATTCGAAGAAAAATTAAAAATCCTGACCTAAAGTACAAATTTAAAGAGCTTGGAGAGAGAACACGGACCAAAACATGTGTATGCTATATAGAAGGATTGGCGTTGGAAAGCATAGTAAATGAATTGGAGCGGCGTATTGATAAGATGGAAATTGATGCAATATTGGATTCGGGTTATATACAGGAATATATAAAGGATGAGCCATTTTCTCCTTTTGAAACGATTGGTACCAGTGAAAGACCTGATGTAATAGCAGCAAAGCTCTTAGAGGGAAGGGTAGCTTTATTTGTTGACGGCAGTCCATTCGTCCTAACAGTCCCATTTATATTAGCGGAAACCACGCAGTCAAATGAGGATTACTATAACAACTACATTTTTTCTACGATTAACAGGTTTTTAAGAACTTCAAGTGCAATACTGGGTATAAGTGTTCCGGCTTTATTCCTTGCTGTAACAACATACCATCAGGAAATGCTGCCAACACATTTGCTTCTAAGCATAGCAGCATCCCGTGAAGGTGTCCCGTTTCCAACAGTATTATCACTGATTGTAATGCTTCTGATTTTTGATGCTTTAAGAGAAGCTGGTACAAGAATGCCCTCGCCGATAGGTGAAGCAATAAATATTGTCGGTACGCTGGTATTGGGGCAAGCTGCTATTGAAGCAAGGCTGGTAAGTGCCCCAGTTGTTATAATAACAGCGTTAACCGGAATATTAACGCTAATGAATAAAAACCTTATTAGCTCCACCATGATAATAAGGTATTTATTTATTATAGCAGCTTCTGTTTTGGGCATTTATGGGTTTGTATTGGGTTTCATTACCCTTTTTATTCATCTAATGAGTATTCGTTCCTTTGGTATTCCCTATACTTTAAATATTACCTCTTTAAAGAACCATAACGGACAGGATGTTTGGGTGCGTGCTCCATGGTGGACCATGACACTAAGGCCCAAAATCATAGGGGCAAAGAATTTAGTCAGACAGTCAAGGGATAGATCAAGGAGGAAATAATCTACATGCGAACTATAAGAATAATACTTATTTCAATGTTTTTTTTCTTGAATTCATTTCTTGCTGCGGGATGCTGGAACTACAGAGAAATCGACCAGTTGGCAGTTGTTGCCGGAGTTGCAATTGATAAAGGAAAAAACGAAAAATTCACCATTACTGTTGAAATCGTAGAAACCACCAGTGGGAAAGAGCAGCAAACAAAGTCTAAAACAGTAACCATAGAGGGAAAAACCATATTTGATGCAGTTAGACATGAAATATCTTTAATAGGAAAGAGAATTTACTGGAGCCATGCAAAGGTGGTAATAATAAGCAAGGAAATAGCAAGGGATGGAATTTTGGAAGTTATAGACTGGTTCAACAGGGATGCAGAGACTCGTTCAGATATACATATTCTCGTATCAAAAGAAAAAAGTGCCAGGGAAATATTGAATGCCAAGGGGCCGACTGAAGAAGTCACTTCTTTTTTATTGGATGATGTAATTACAAATGAAAGAAGTGTTTCCAATGCTCCTCATATAGAGGTGTGGCGATTTACCAATTCTTTAGCAGCTAAAGGTGTTGGTACAATTGCTGGAGCTGTTGACTTGAAGGAAGAAAATGGACAAAGTCGCCCGCATATTATGGGAACTGCAATTTTTAAGGATGATAGACTAATGGGATTTATTGATGGAGATGAAACAAAATACATGTTATTTATACAAGATGAAGTAAAAGGCGGAGTACTGGTTGAAGAAATAAATAGTAACGGAGGAAAAGTTTCGGCAGTTACTCTTGAAATATTCAAGAGCCATACAAAGGTTAATCCCGCTATTAATGATGGAAAGGTAGAAATGAAAATAGAGGTAGAAGTGTCTACTGCGATTGATGAATTAGGCAGTACAATAAATTTCATTGAGGATGAAGGGCGAATGGCATTGGAGGAAATGGCAGAAAAATCACTTAAAAAAAATATTGAGGGTATTATAAAAAAAGTACAGACCGAATATGGTGTTGACATATTCGGTTTTGGTACAAAACTGAAGGAAGAGAAAAACAAAGAATGGAAAACCATATCAGGGGATTGGGAAGAAAATTTTAAACAATTGAAAGTAAATGTAGAAACAAAAATAAACATCAAGAACAGTGCGATGCTTTCAAAACCGTTAGAGATAGGTGACTAATATATGATAATACTGGTTATTATATTGTATATAACATTGGCAATTTATGAATTTGTGCCTTTATATAAACAGAAACAGTGGAAGGACTTCTGGGTTAATGCTGCACTATGGACTTTTTCATTTACTATCGGTTCACTTATAGCATTAAATGTAGATATACCAAGCCCGGCACCTCCTATAAGGGAAGCAATTACTTCATTGTTTGGAAGGTAGGTATCAGATGTTCAAGGAGCAAATTAATGATAAAGAAGGAATTTGTCTATCGACACTTTTTATCATGGGAAGTTCTCTGATTATAGGTGTTGGCAGTGGTGCAAAAAACGATGCTTGGATCGCCGGCATTGTAGGTATTTTTATGTCTTTACCTGTTATATTTTTATATTCCAGGATTCTATCTTTATTTCCAGGCAAAGACCTGTTTGATATTATTAATATTGCATTTGGAAAGGTATTTGGAAAAGTTATTTCGCTTTTTTATATTTGGTATGCATTTCATCTTGGTGCATTGGTTATTAGGAATTTTGGAGAATTTATAAATACTGTTTCTTTACCTGAAACGCCAATGTTTGTTCCCATGCTTTTTATAAGCGTTGTCTGCTTGTATGTAGCAAGAATGGGTGTGGAAGTAATTGGTAGAATAAGTACATACTTTCTTCCTATTGTACTTTTTATAATCGTAGCGGTTAATGTTTTAGCAATCCCCCAATTCGATATAAGAAATATTAAGCCTGTTTTAAGTCAAGGTTTTGCTCCAGTAATAAAAGGAGGATTTTCAGCTTTTGCCTTTCCTTTTGCTGAATCTGTAATTTTATTAGGAGTTCTCTTCTCATTAAAAACAAAAAAATCACCTTATAAAGTTTATTTTACCGGAATTTTGTTTGCAGGTATTGTAATAGTATTTCTAACAATCAGAAATATTGTTATTTTAGGAGAATTGCTCGGACATTTGAACTTTCCTTCACATGTTGCGGTAAGCAGGATCAGTGTTTCTGAATTTTTACAAAGGATAGAAGTATCTGTTGCCTTTGTATTTGTTGTTTGTGCATTTACTAAAGCCAGTGTATGCCTGTATGTGGCAAGCAAAGGCATAGGTAAAATATTTAAATTGAATGACTACAGGTCAGTTGTAATACAAACCGGTTTATTGATGATTTTCTTATCATATACACTATATAAAAATATAATGGAAATGAGATATTGGGCTTATAATGTTTATCAATACTATGCCTTTCCCTTCCAAGTAATTCTACCCCTTATCATTTGGATAATAATCGAATTCAAAGCAAAGAAAATGAAAAAAGTCTAAAAACTTTCTATAAATATCACTTTTATTCCGTTTATTCTTTATAGAAAAATATGATATAATTCTTATGTGAAATTGGTCTGAGGGAGGTCATGATTATGATTTTTATACCTATAAGAACGATGAAAATTAATGATAATGTTTTTTCAATAAGAACTGTGATGGTAAATATGTTTGTGTTTAAGGACGGAAACGATATCATATGCATAGATACCGGGTTTAGCAAGTTGACTGTGAAGTATGCATTGAGAAAGTTTGGAATTGATCCATCATCTGTTTCAAATATCTTTCTTACACATTCCGACTATGACCATGCGGGATGCATTAAATTATTCACTGATGCTCAAATTCACTTATCAAAAGATGAAGAGCAAATGATTAACGGTACAACTCCAAGGGCTATGGGAATAAGGTATAACAGCAGAATAAAAAGACCTTATCATTTGTTACAAGATGGGGATATAGTTAAGGTGGGAAATATTAAAGTACAAGGCATTTCAACACCAGGGCATACTCCTGGTTCAATGTCATACCTCATAAATGATACATATTTGTTTGTAGGAGATACATTATCACTCATAAGAAACAAAGTGCATACATTTCCGTTTTTTATAAACAAGGACACGAAAACCCAAAAATATTCAATAAAGAAACTTGCAGGAATAAATAATGTAAAAGCCATGTTTACTGCACATTCAGGGTATACTGCGGATTTCCAAAACAGTATTTATTCCTGGAAATAAAAATTCTTAAATAAGGAAATAATTTTTTTATGCTAGAAATAATAAGTTGCAGTAGAAGAACCGATATTCCTGCTTTTTATTATGATTGGCTGCAGGAATGCTTAAAAGATAATTATGCAGCAGTTAAAAACCCTTATAATCAGTCAACATATGTGGTTGACCTGTCTCCGCAAAAGGTTCATTCTATATGTTTATGGTCAAAATCATACAAGAATGTTCTTAATAATCCAGGGTATCTGTCGCAATATAACCTTTATTTCCAGTTTACAATTACAGGCTACACCAAAATATTGGAATCCAATGTGATTGATACATTAGAAGCAGTCAGGCAGATGGAGAAGTTGGCTAAAAAGTATTCACCTTCGCAAATAAACTGGAGATTTGACCCCATTATTTTTTCCAGCGAGGGTGAGGAAATGGATGTGCCGGTTAATTGTGGGGCAGCTAGATTAAAGACCTTTGATGGTTTATGCAGAGATATTTCATCCTTTGGAGTAAATCGCTGTACCATAAGTTTTCTCCAGCTATACAAAAAGGTTGAGAAAAGATTAAATTCAAAGAAAATAAAATATCACATACCTACACTTAAGCAGCAAATTGAATTTGTAAAACAGATGACTGAGATTGCTGACAAATATGGAGTAAGGATCTATACATGTGCAAGTCCGCTGCTTGAGGGAATACCAGGAGTTAATAAGAGTCATTGTATTGATGGGGTGTATCTTGAGCAGTTGTTTGGTAAAAGAACGTCCAAAGCTAAAGATTCAGGGCAAAGAGAAGGATGCGGCTGTACAAGGTCAAAAGATATCGGGGCATACAATGGACAGCATTGCATGCATGGATGCCAGTACTGCTATGGGATGTAAAAATATTATTATAGATAACGAACTTATATAAATTTACAACTTAGTATCTATAGACTTAAGAAATTGATAATGGAGGAAAGAAAGTGAGCAGCAAAACAAACTGTGAATGTTGTATTAATTACAGCTATGATGAGGATTATAACTATTATGTATGTGAGATTAATCTGGATGAAGATGAAATGGGAAAGTTCATAAGCAATTCTTTTAATAATTGCCCATATTTCCAGTTCAACGATGAATATAAGATTGTACGTAAGCAAATGTGAATTTTTATCATTATTTTTTATGGTCTTTTTTCCGATATATAAATATAGTGCGTAGATATCACCTTTGGAGGCTATGTATGGATATCGGAGGAAAAACCATAAACAATAAATATAGAATCATAAAAAAAATCGTTGATGGTGAATTGAGTACTGTATGGATTGCTGAAAATTTGCATGATATCACAAACGTGTTTATAAATTTAATAAAAAAGGATTTATCAATAAGAATAGAGGATGTAATAAGGTTTAGAAACGAGGCTTCTGAAGTAGCCAAGCTATCTGTACCCGGCATCGAAAAAATATTGGATATTGGTGAATGTGAAGATTATCATTACGTTGTCATGGACCCTATTCAAGGAAAAAGCCTCCTGGAAATGATACAGGAGGGAAGGGTATTTAATATAGATGAGGCAGTAGATATTATATATGGCGTTTGTAATGCCTTAAACCATGTTCATGAAGCAAATATTATTCACAAGGATTTAAGACCTGGTAATATTATTGTTAATACCATGAGGGAAATAAATGAGAAGAATTTTGAAATTACATTAATTAGTTTTGGTATTGTGCATATCCTTAAATATAATTTAAATCGATCAAATAAAGTTATTGATATGCTTTATTATTCATCACCGGAGCTGAGCGGTGCTATAAAAAAGAGCGTAGATGAGCGGTCAGATCTTTATTCATTGGGTATATTATTTTATCAATTGCTGACAAACACTCTTCCATATGATGGGGAAAGTGCGAGTAGTGTTATTCACCAGCATGTTGCCCAAATTCCTCTAAGTATCGTAGAAAAGAATTCTAAAACACCACCAATATTGGAAAAGATAGTATTTAAACTTTTGGAAAAGGAACCTGAAAAAAGGTATCAAACTGTTCAAGGCTTGATTGAGGATATTAAAAAGTTTAAAAACGGACTAAATGATTTTGAGCCGGGGATGCATGACCGGCAGATCAAATTAAACTACAGGACAAATCTTATAGGACGTGAAGAAGAATTTCAAATACTAAAGGAAAAATTTGATGAGGCTCTAGCAGGCAAGGGTTCTATTTGCCTTATAGGCGGTGAGGCCGGCAAAGGAAAGACCAGATTGGCAGAAGAGCTGAGAAATTATGTGTATGAAAAGCAGGGTATATACATAAATGTAAAGAGCTGTCCAGGCGATGGCAAAATTCCATACTCTCCATTTAAAGAAGCATTGGATTCATACATGGAATATTTTAATAAGTTATCTGAAGAAGAAAAGGTTAACGTGCAACAAAGAGTTAAAAGTTTCGTGGGAAACTTAGGAAGTGTGGTTTTGAAGATAAATCCATCCATGGTACAGGCAATAGGTGAGTATGCACCTTTAAATGAACTTGAACCTGACAGAGAAAAAGACAGGTTTCAGATGGGTTTAACTCAGTTTTTCTCCGCATTAGGACAGATACATAAAGCAATGGTAATTCTCCTTGATGATTTACAGTGGATTGATCAAGCAAGTACAGATCTGTTAAAAGAGATTTCAAGCAATATAAAAAGTCAGCATTTACTCATAATAGGTACTTATAGAGATGATGAGATCAGTGAAGGACATTCTGTTGAAAAATTTATAAACTACACAAATGTAAATAAATTTCCTCTTGAGCAGCTTTTTATTAAACCCTTTGATATAAATAAAATGACCAGATTTGTTTCCAGCCTTTTATATGACAGAGAAGAAAACGTTGTGGAAATAGCCAGGTTCATATTGAGGAAGGGACAAGGTAATCCGTTTTTTTCCATAGAAATATTAAAACGATTAATTGATGAGAAGGTAATAACCCGTATAAAAGACAAATGGCAAATAGATAAAGAAGCTATTGAAAATCTTGAAGTTCCTTCGACAATTATAGATATTATTTTAAAAAGAATATCTGAACTTGATAATAAGGAAAAAAATATACTTTCACATGCTGGTGCAATTGGAAATAAGTTTGATATTCAAATCTTGTTCTCTCTTCTGGTGGAATATGATAGAAACGATATATTGAGGGTTATAGATAAAGCTGTTGGTATGCGGCTCTTGGAACAAAATTTGTATGAAAAAGGTAAAGTTTTCTTCGTCCATGATAGAATTAAAGAAGTCTTTTATAGAGATATTGAGGATAAAGAGAAAAGAGAACTTCACTTGAAAATTGCTCATATAATTGAGGATATTTATAAAGATCAAGTTGACAAGTTTGTATTTGATCTTGCTCATCACTATGAAAAAGCTGATGATAGGAAAAATGCTGCAAAGTGCATGTACCTTGCAGGAAACAAATCACTTGAGAATTGTGCCAATGAAGATGCAGTTAATTATTTATTGCAGGCTATAAATTACATGGAGGAAATGGGGCAAAAAGGAAGCAAGCATTGGAATTCATGTATGTTAAAAGTAGGGAATATTTATGCTACAACAGGAAAAACAAATGAAGCAATTGATATTTTTAAAAATACTATCTCCAATACCAAAAACGGCAATGAAACATCCCAGATTTATAGCATGATTGGAAATGCTTATGCAAAACATGGTGATAATGAAAATTGCCAGAAATATTTTGAAAAATCTCTAGAGTATTACGGTTACAATATAAAAAATAAGAGAGTTCCCCTTTTCATTGATATTTTAAAAGAAATTCTTGTTCATATAATTCATAGGTTTCATAAAAAGCCCCACCAGAATAATTGTGAAATTGATGACACACTGCTGCAGGTCTGTTTTTCCATGCATGCTGTAACATGGTCATATGCGATGACAGATGTCTATAAGATGATTTATGTAACATTAAAGACACTTAATTTAACGGAAAACAAAGGTCATAAAGGTAACTATCTTCCTATGAGTGAAATGAAATATGCCTGTATGTGTATGGCAATTCCTCGCTTTAACTGGTCAAAAGAATATTTTCTGAGAGCTTTGGACCATGCAGCAGAAATTGACGACCAATGGGCAATTGCAGAAATTTATCAGTTTATGAGTCATTATTATAATTGGATAGGAAATTTAACTGAAGGTATAACATGTGCTGAAAAAAGTGCCGACTTATTTAAAAAAATAGGAGATATAAAAGAGTTTAATATGTCCCTGAACCCACTTCTGCAAGGATACTACTACCAGGGTGATTACGATAATATGTTTGTTATAAACAGTCAATTTGAGGAAATTGCATGTAAAATCAGCGATAATTATACCCTGTGTGCCTCAAAAATTTTTTTCTTACAATACTTCAGGGATAAGGGAGATTATAAAGAGGCGGAAAGATATGGGCTTGAGTGCAGCAAACTTTCTTTTGATATAAAGGATTGGTTTAATTACTGCTCCATAAGTATTGAACTGGGAATTTTGTATATGGAACGTAATGAGATTTCCAAGGCTTTAGTATACCTTGAAAGAGCAAAAGAGCTCAATGAAAAGAGTAATTTTTTAAAGCAATATACAGTTTTAATTTATCACAATCTGGCAAATACTTACATTATGGACTATGCAAAAAACAAAGGCAGCATGGATAAAATTACTCAGCTTAAGAGCATTAGAAAAATTAAAAATATGTGCAAAAGAGCTTTGAAGGAAACAAAAGCATGGGTTCTTCATTATGGAGGTGCATTAAGGGTAAATGCCAGGTATGAGTGTCTTGTCGGAAATCTCAAAAATGCAGAAGAACTTCTTATAAAAAGTATAGATCATTGCAACAAATATAATAGGAAATTTGAAGCTGCAAAGGGATATTATGAATATGCCCTGTTATTAAAATTAACATTAAGGGAAGACGAGGCAAAGTCAAATTTTGAATGTGCTTATCATATGTTTCATAAGATAGGAGCAACAGCATATGAAAGGAAAGCTGCAGATTTTCTTGGTATAGATTATCGAAACACCAATTTGGGAGAAGGGTTATCAAAGGAAATCAGGAACTATCAAAGAATGTCATCATTCATGGCGTTAATAAGAAATATAAGCTCTATTTTGGAGATGAACACGCTTTTAGACAAAATTTTAATGACTGTTATTGAAGTTTCAGGTGCCCAAAACGGCTGTCTAATGCTAAAAAATGAAAAAAACGGTAGGTTGGAAGTATTAGCACAAAAAATTACAAGCGGAAGCATTAATGACATATCGGATCAGATAATTCAGATGGTATATGAAAAAGGAGAAGCATTGGTTAGTACAAATGTTTCTGAAGAAGAAAAATATTCAATATACCGAAGTGTTCTAATAAATGGAGTCAAATCGGTATTGTGTTTACCTATTAAGTCAAATGAAGAAATAGTTGGGATATGTTATCTTGAAAACAAGCTTTCAAGTGCGGTTTTTGCACCTGAAGATATTGATATGTTAAATTCTGTCCTGGCACAGGCGGCAATCTCCATAGAAAATGCAAAACTCTTTAAAATAGCTACTACTGATGGTCTCACGGGATTAATTTCACACAGGCATTTCAAGTTTATTCTTGAGAAGGAGATAGAAAGATGCAAACGATATGACAAAGTCTTCTCCCTTATTATGTTTGACGTAGATCATTTCAAAGCCATAAATGATACATATGGTCATCAAACTGGAGACTTGGTACTATCAAATGTTGCAACGACTATGAAAGAGGTGTTCAGAATTGCCGATATAATTGCTCGATATGGAGGAGATGAGATGGCAATTATTCTTCCTGAAACTGATGAGGCAAGTACTTTGATTTGTGCACAAAGACTTGTAGATGCTATCAGAAAAAAGGAAATTCATTATGAAGATAAAAAGATAATGATTACAATAAGTGCGGGAATAGCTTCATACCCAAAACATGCTGCAAGTCTCGCTACTTTAATCAAAGCTGCTGATACAGCACTATATAGATCTAAGGAAAATGGAAGAGACAGGGTTACGAAATTTTAAAGTTAATTCTTATGCTATAAAAAATAATAAATTTGCCGATAAAATCTATAATGGTTTTATATGGCAGGTAAGGAGGAATGAAAGTTGAATAGTGTAAAAGAGAAGTCCATGGAAGATAGAATTAAAGAACTGGAAGAAGAAAACAGGATGTTTCGAATGGTGCTCGAAGCAATTCCCATAAACCTTTTTGTAAAGGATACATACTGCAGGTATCAGATTACAAGCAGAGTTTGTGATATGATAAATGGTGTGGAGAGAGGCGGAATCAAAGGAAAATCTGATTTTGATCTTCAGAATTCAAATGAGATAGCCCAAAGCTTTTATGATGATGACCAGAGAATAATGGCTACAAGGCAGGGAAGTAGAACTTTATCTCCTACTTTATGCGGAGATACCATAAAATACTATGATATTTATAAGGAACCGCTAATTAATGAGGATAGAGAGGTAGAGGGAATTCTTGGACTCGTTATAGCACCTGCCGAGATGGATATAGATGAAAAGAATACCGAAATTGAAGAACAGGTAGAGGCATATTACGGTTCACAATGCTTTATGTTTGATTATGATATTAAGACTGGCAATGCTATTATACTAAAAAAGATGGAAGATTTTGATATTGGATTTGATGGTAATGAATGTTTTGAAGAGTTTTTTATAAACAGCGGAAGGATAAAAGATAGATCTAAGCAGGCTGTGTCCAAGATGTTTCACAAAATCGCAAGCGGCGAAACAGAAGCTGTACTTGTCCTTGATATAATGGACAATAATGAGAATTGGCATTCAGGTTTTTTAACCCTGACAAGGATTAGAAACAGTAAATTGAATCAAAACCGTGCAATAGGAGTTCTATTGTATTTAAACAGTTTAGATGCAAAGCAGGAAGAAATGATAATTTCAATAAACGCAATGAAAAGAAGAATGTACCAGATAATGGCAGAAAAATATGATACCATACTTTATATAAGTAGGAAAAATAGAATGTATACCTGTATAGGTAAACCTGTAGGTCCTATTTCTAATCAGGGAAATGTGGAATTACTTGCTGAATATGTAAAAGAATTTATTCATGAGGATGACAGAAAAATTTATGTAGATGCTTTGATGTCTAATAGTGAGGTTAACAGGGACGGACAGCACCAATTGTATGAACTTAGGATAAAAGTTGAACCCGGCAAATATAGATGGTACGAGGCAAATGTATACTATGTGGAGAGTATTGACGGTTTAAGCGAAGATATTATTCTGACATTTTATGATATGGACGAAATAATAAGACTTAAAAGGCAGCAGGAAGTCCGAAATACCAATAATCATCTTATAGAGGTATTAAGTTCTGTTGTAGAGTCCAGGGATGTAGAATCGGGTAATCATATTCACAGGATAAAAAGTATGACTAAGGTGCTCCTGACTTCTATAATGGAAAAATATCAGGAATATGGTTTGAGCGAAGAAAAAATCGAGATAATGTCTTCTGCGGCAACAATGCATGATATTGGGAAAATAGCTATACCCGACAATATTTTATTAAAACCGGGAAGGCTTACTGTAGACGAATTTGAAATTATGAAAGAACATACCATACGCGGTTGTAAGATTATAAACAGTGCATCGGTTATTCAGGATGAAGAATATTATAAGTATTGTTATGATATATGTAGACATCATCATGAGAGATATGACGGACGAGGGTATCCTGATAGACTTAAGGGTGAAGAAATATCCATAATATCCCAAGTGGTTTCAATTGTGGATGTATATGATGCCCTTATCAGCAAGCGATGCTATAAGGAAGCATACGAAGAAGATAAGGTGTTTGCTATGATCTTAAATGGTGAATGTGGTGTATTTAATCCGAAATTAATAGAGTGTTTGATAGAAGCACGTACGGAATTGAGAAAATTATATTGGGAATAATTAATGGAAATGCCCCTGAAGAAAACTTTGGGGGTATTTTTTATCCTTTTCTCACGACAAAAAATCAAAGATGACAAAATCCCAAGCTATTTTGTTCAAAATGTGGTAAATCAAAGGGTAATAATGTATAATAAAGTGAATGATTTCCCTGAGGAGTGGTTAATATCAATAAAATGGATTTTCTTATTTCCAGGCAAGTAAAGGAGTTTATTGTTTGGATACAAAAAATACTTGATGCACCTGGATCTTTTTATCATCATTATACTATGAAAAAGCCTGCTGTTGGTTGGTCTTGTGACTCAATCTATTCCGCTTTTGAGAACTACAACTGGAAGTTCAGAACAACTGATCCTGAGTCGGGAAATAAAGTTACAGGAAGCAGTTTTACTGAAAGCACTAAATTGTTTTCAAAGCTATATAGACTATTAAATATAAGTATAGAATCTGAAGATTGTGAAAAATGCACTGAATGCTGTCTCTCAATATTGGAGTGGGGAGGGGTTATCAGTAAAAATGATAAAAAGGTTAAAGGACTTGGAAATGATATATGCAAGTACTTTAAGAAAGTAAGAATTCAGCTTAACGACTATAATTTCTGTATAGAAAACAGTGAAGACTTTATTATAATGAATTCGGGATTTGCAAAGATTTATTCGCTTCTTTTAGATGATTTTATTATATATGATGGCAGGGTTGGAGCAGCATTAGGTCTGCTGGTTAGGAAATACTGCGAAGATACTGAGTTGGATAAAGTACCATGTGAATTGGAATTTGCATGGGGCAGGGGTAAGGAAACTACATATATAACCAGCCAGTGTAATAAGAGAAATCCTAGCAGTGAGAAATATAAATTTCCAGAACTACTGAGTAACCCTAAAAGACATTTGGAAAATAATTTAAGAGCAAATTGGCTGCTAAAGGAGATTATTGATACAACCCAATCAAAATTTAACAGTCTGGACAAACGTATTCAATTACGTGCACTAGAGGCGGCGTTATTTATGATCGGTTATGATGTTAACGAACCCGCCCCATATTCTGCCAATCTAAGTGAATGGTGATATTTTATATTCTTAATATTTTAATATTAAAATTATTGATTTTTACTTAAAAAACTGATATAATGATATTAGTGCAGTTCTATACTTATCTTTTCGAAAATTTCCATTAAATTTTCTTTAGAAATTATTATCCAAAAAGAAATATAATCTTTACTTCATATTATAGTGTTATTATATGCAGCTTTTAACGATTTATTTTATTATGGGTACTAAAAGTTTAGTGACATAAATGTAACTTTACTATTAATATAGATGTTTCTTTATCCGATATAATATAACACAAAACGACATAATAGTAATAAATAGTATTGATTAATGAACATAAGTATGTTACAATTAAAGTAACACTTCAATTATATCTTTCTGAATAAAAATCTATTAATTTTTACATTTGTCTTTTGCAAACCCCGTTCAATAGTTTGTTATTTGCTCTGTCAAATGTTAAGTTAATAACGGTTTTTATGTAAATCAAATTCCAATAAAAGTCAAAATTTGAGGAGGAAATGCAATGGTCTCGTTATTTGTTAAGAGGTTAGGCAAGAAGAAAGGTTTTACTCTTGTGGAATTAATGATTGTTGTTGCTGTTATTGGTATTTTAGCAGCGGTATTAATTCCTTCAGCACTCAATATGAAGAAAAGTGCAAAGGTTGCTGGAGTTGACACAAACATAAGATCTGTACAGGCTACCATTGAAAGTATGATTGATGGCTATTCAGCAAAAGATAAGTTTGCTACAGCTCTTGCAGCAAAGCTCGGAACATCAATAAAAAATCCAATTAACTCATCAAATTCATCATCCACTAGTGCCACATTTCCCGCAGAAGCAACAGAAAGTGCAGTTTTGGTATATAATCCTGCTGTAGCTCTGCCAACAAAGGCAGATGCCGATTTAGTGCTGTCTACAGAGGCTGCGACAGTATTTAATATGCCTGGTGCAGTAGTGGTAGTTCCATGGGGAACAGATACAACATTATCAGGTGTAACAATTTATGGAATAGACGCTGATGGTAAAACAATGACATCTGTTGAAAAAGCAGACAGCTATACTATCAAAAAATAATGTATAAATGTTTATATAAAAAAATATGTTTACATAAAAAAGTAGGGTGTAGTAATACACCTTCTTTTTTGATTTTTAGTCATAACTTAATTAAAAATTAAACACTGTGAGGATGATACCTATGCAGATGAACTCTAAGAAAAGGCTTGGAGAATTATTGGTTACAAGTGGTGTAATAACTGAAGAACAGCTTCACCAAGCACTGGAAATACAGAGGAAGAAAGGCGGCAAGCTGGGTGAAGTATTTGTTAATGAAGGATTTGTAACAGAAGAGCAAATTATTAAAGTTTTAGAATCCCAGCTAGGTATTAAAAGCCTTGATCTGTCAAAGTTTTACATTGATCCCGAGGCTGTAAAGCTTGTACCTGAAAATTTATCGAGAAAGCATAGTGTATTGGGCGTGGAGTTTTCCGGTGGACAACTTGTTTTAGCGATGAAGGATCCTCTGGATTATTTTGCACTTGAAGATATAAAGCTTGCTGTTCAAATGCCTATAAAGCAGGCTATATCTACCGAAAAAGCAATTAATGATGCAATTGAACGTTTTTACAGTAAAACTATAGCTGAAAAAGCAGTGAAGGATTTTTTCAAGCAATATAAGGAACAAAATCCGAAACAGAACATAAATGAAGAAAAATCAAACGATGATGTAAATAATGCTCCCATTGTAAGGCTTATAAACTCAGTAATAGAAAACGCTGTCAGAAATAATTCCAGCGATATTCACATAGAGCCCGAAGAAAGCGGAGTTAGAATAAGAATAAGGGTTGATGGTGTTTTGCAAGTTTCCATGGTAACCGGTCTTGAAACAATGAATGCAATAGTAAGCAGGATTAAAATTATGTCGGGTTTAAATATTGCGGAGAGAAGGCTTCCTCAGGACGGCAGAATAACCTATACTTTTGATAATCGCAGAGTGGATTTGCGTGTATCTACCCTTCCTACTACATATGGCGAAAAGATAGTTATGAGGGTGTTGGACAAAACTAACTTTCTATTATCCAAAGATAAGCTGGGTTTTGCAAAAACAGATATGGAAAAGTTTGAGAGTATGATTGGAAGACCCCATGGAATTATTCTTGTAACAGGCCCAACAGGAAGCGGTAAATCATCTACTTTATATGCAATGCTAAACGAGCTTAATGATGAAAGTAAGAATATTATCACCTTGGAAGACCCTGTTGAGTACGACTTAAAGGGAATCAACCAGGTTCAATTAAACCCTAAATCAGGATTAACCTTTGCTATAGGCCTAAGAGCAATATTGAGGCAGGACCCTGATGTTATTATGGTTGGTGAAATAAGAGACAGAGAGACAGCTGAAATTGCTATAAGGTCTGCTTTGACAGGACATCTTGTATTAAGTACACTTCACACTAACGATGCACCAGGTGCAGTTTCAAGAATTATGGATATGGGAATAGATCCTTTTCTCATATCATCATCTGTTATAGGAGTAATTGCACAGAGGCTGGTCCGAAAAATATGCACCTTTTGCCGTGAAGGTTATAAACCTGATGACAGGGAAAGCAAGATACTAAGGCTTTCCCACGATGACAACATAACAGTCTATAGAGGTAAAGGGTGTCCCATGTGTAATGGAAGCGGCTATAAAGGAAGAACTGCCATATTTGAAATAATGGTTTCTAATAAAAACTTAAGAATGCTTATAGATAAAGCTGCCACTTCTGATGAGCTCAGGGATGCAGCTGTAGCGAATCAAATGGTAACGCTGTATGACAGTTGCATTCAGCTTGTGCTTAGAGGGCAGACAACGGTAGATGAACTTTCAAGAGTGGCCTTCAGTTGTTAAGGCATGATTAAATAAACTGAATATATTGTAGAAAAATGATACTTTTGACGATATATATCTTAAGGATGTATTTTAAAATGTCTAGGAAATAATGGTGTATCATGGATAACATTCAAACGAAAAATGCTGGCAGTGTACAAAGTTTTCGATATAGAGCAGTTGACCATACAGGAAAAACCATAAAGGGCAGAATAAAAGCACAGGATATAGATGAGGCTAAGGTCAAGATCAAAGATAATGATCTTATACCTATTAAGGTTGACTCGGATATTTCAGTATACTCAAAAATGAACAGGGGATTTACAAAAAAAGTAGATCTTAGCACCGTTTCTATTTTCTGCACCCAGCTTTATTCAATAATAAGCTCCGGTGTAAATATACTAAGAGGTATTGAGATATTAGGCAAGCAAAATAAAAACAAGCTGATGCAAGATATTGTATCCAGCATAATAAGTGAGGTACAGAAAGGGAAATCCTTGTCGGAAGCCATGGATAATGATCAGTGCCCTTTGCCTAAATTACTGGTTAACATGGTGGCGGTTGGAGAAGTGAGCGGAAACCTTGATGAAATTTTAAGGCAAATGGCTATTTATTATGAAAAAGAAAATTTTATGAGGCAGAAATTAAAAGGGGCTATGATATATCCTGTAATCCTTACGGTTGTAGGTGTAGGAATGCTTATTTTCTTTAGTACATTTGTTTTGCCTGAAATAACAGGTGTACTTTTGGATTCGGGTCAAAAGCTTCCTGTGTTGACAACAATGGTTCTCGGGTCAATTGATGCCGTTAAAAAATATGGAATTATAGTTGCCGCCGCAATAATATTGATGGTGGTTTTAATCAGGGTTCTTGTTCCAAAGGAAAAGTTCAGAGCGGCAAAGGATAAATTTCTGATAAAGGCTCCGCTATTAAATGTATGTATACAAAATATGGTTACTACAAGGTTTTTAAGAAGCATGTATATAATGTTAAATGGTGGTATTACTTTGATTGCAGTACTTGAATCGGTAGAAAAAACTTTAGGAAATACCATTGCGGAAGATGCAATCCGCACATGTATGGAAGGTGTAAAAAGAGGGGAAAAGCTTAGCGAAAACCTGGCAGGGTCAAATTTTTTTGATCCTCTTGTTATAAATATGATTGAAGTCGGTGAAGAAACGGGACAGCTTGAAAATGTGCTTCAAAAGATGACAGATTTTTTTGATAAGGAGACCGACGCTGTATTAAACAGGCTGCTTTCTTCACTAGAACCCATATTTACAATAATCATTGGTATTTTTATATCAATTCTAATAATTTCATTAATGTTACCAATGTTTGGCATGATATCTAATTTTAAAAGTGGGTGATATTTTGTCAAAAGACAAAATTAAACACGGAAACAGCGGCTATACATTGATTGAAATGATGATAGTTATTAGTGTAATCGCTGTGCTTACTGTAAGTTCATTTATCATATTTTCCGGCACAAAAAATAATAATGAGTTATATTCTGAGGCGAAAAAAATTGTATCCAACTTAAAATATATGAAACTCCTTGCTGTCAATGAAGGTAAAACATGTCAGATGGTGTTTAACTCTGAAGGTACCGGCTATATTGTAAGGTTTAGGGATGATGCAGATGTATTAAGATTTCTAGATTTTGATTATGGTATTACTTTTGACAGTGGAAAATCTGCAGGTTTAAAGGTTGATGGTACATCAAAATATTTTGAATTTCTTGCATTTAAAGGGGTGTCTGACAGCAGTGAGGACATAGAAATTGTTTTGTCAAATGGCATTGCTGCTTATATAAGCATAATAATTTCTTCAGGAGGGACGATTGATATTAAATGAGTTTCATTAAGTCCAGGGTTAAAGATATTCATGGTTTTACATATATAGAATTGGTAACGGGTATGGGTATTTTGCTTCTGGGATTTTCCTTTTTTATGGTAATGTTCAGGTATTTCAATATCAATAAAATCATTGCCAAGGAAAATACAACCATGGCTGCTATAGCACAAAACACTGCCGAATCCTATGAAGCATGTTCAGATGTTGCCAAGGTTATTAACAATATATCAAAGGACTATGAAGAATATAGCATTAATGTAGATGTGCTGCCCCAGACAGGCAGCAGCTTGAAAAAGATTACAATCACTGTTGGGTTAAAGTCACCTTCCCAATATGTTAATCCATACAAGATGGTTTATTATTCCTTGAACAGGAGTAATTATCAGTAGTAAGTAATGCCTTAGAAATAATTTCTTAGCCATTATTAAGGAATACAGAGGTATCATATATGAAGCTTTCAACTGGTAAAAAGGGTTATACTCTAATTGAATTAATGGTAGTTGTTAGTGTTCTTAGCCTAATTTCATTATTTATGAGTCAGCTTCTTAATTTTTGTTTTAATTTTTCCAGAAAAGAAGAGAAGACTTTGGATAATGCACAAAATGCAAGGCTTGCTGCAAACATCATTTTAAATACTGTAAAAAGAGGAAATTCATCTTTTGTTGAAAATGACACTTATCAAAATGTTATAAGGACAAAAGACGGTAATATACTAAACTACAAACCCCAGGAAGATTATCCGGGGAGCGGTGTGAAGCTGTGGTATTATTGCAAGCTTGGAGATGTGTTGGGCGAATTGAGGGATGATTCTCCTGTACCCAAGGTATTGGTTAAAAATATAAGCCTATCAACTCCTGAGTATGTACCTGATTTATCATGCATAAAGTTTGTTATCAGGGCAGGACAAGAATCTGAAGAACTTAATGAATTTGTTATGTATCTGCCTGTAAACAATCAGTCCAATGTAAGCCCTACTCCGACACTACCAGCTGTTACACCCACTTATACAGTAACACCGGCTTTTACAGCAACGCCAACAGCTACATCAACACAAACACCGACACCGACGATGACTTCTACACCAACTATTACACCTATACGGTTGCTGCCGTTTTTTGACGGGTTTGAAAGCGGTGGATTTACTGAAGGAAACTGGATTCAATCATATTCGACTGTTCAAACGGGCTATAAAATGAATGGGGTATATTCGGCCAAAATAGCAAGGTATGACTCATTAGTTAAATATATAAGCACTGAAGGATTTTCAGGAATTCAGTTAAGTTATTCAAGAATGACAAATTCTATGAAATCAACAGGTTATTTTTTATGTGAATGGTATGATGGAGTTTTGTGGCATGCATTGGAAAGAATATATGGTAATAACGTCTGGAAAAATAAAGTGTGGATTCTTCCTGAAGGAGCAGAAAATAATGATATGTTTGCAATAAGATTTTACACTGAAGGAACAGGCGGTGCCGCATCATATCTGGATGATGTTTTGATTAACGGAACATTAAATGTACCTACACCTACAATTACACCAACAAGGGCACCTACGCCGGCATCAGCCACACCGACACCTGCAATAACACCAACACCAACAGCCAAGCCATCAGCATCATTAACGCCAACGTCCATATTAACACCGATGCCCACATCAACTCCAACACCCACATCAACGCCAACATCAACATTAACCCAGACACCAACATCAACGTCAACCCCAACAGCAACACCAACGCCTGTACCACAACCTATTTTTACTGAGGGTTTTGAAAATAATTCATTTTCTTTCGGCAGTTGGACTTACAGCGGCTGCTATATACAGGCAAGTGTTAAGTACAGCGGCACATATGCTGCACAATTTTCATTCAACAGCTACCTTGTCAAAAGTTTAGATACAACAGGATATAGGAGTATAAGCATCCAATACGCCAGAATGACCAGGAGTTGTGAAACTGATGATATGTTTAAATGCGAGTGGTTTGATGGGGCTGTATGGCACACACTGGAGTCTTTTAGCGGAACCAGTGCATGGAAAATATCTAAATGGTATTTACCTGACGGGGCTGCTAACAATCCGCTTTTTAAAATAAGGTTTACATGTCAATTAAATAAAAACAAGAATGATGGGTTTTTAGATGATGTATATGTATATGGAATTTATGAAAACTAAAAATAAAAAAGGTGCAGTATTCATTATTGTTTCAATTGTTCTTTCAATAATATTAATTATTTTAAGCACATTGCTTGCACTGATAACTACCGAAGTCAAATTATCACAAACATATGCAGATGGGTTAAAAGCATACTATATTTGTCATAGCTCGGTCAATTTCGCTTACGATTATATCTTACAGCACAGGGATGTACCCTTAGGGCATAGTGAGGTAAAGAGCAATAGTGATAATATTTTTCCTACTATGGACTATGTCAAAAGCTATACATCCAAATGGGAAGTAATGGAGAATAACAGCAGCTTAACATACAGAATAATTTCTACCGGTGTATATGGTAAATACACCCGGAAGATTATGGCAGCCTTTGAAGTTGATGAAGATAATAAGATAAAGGTTACTGAATGGAGATTAATAGACCCATAATTAATAGATTGGAGGTCGGAATGTTTATTGACTTATTCAAGGATGAGCTTTTATGTTTGGATATAAGAGATAGGGTATTCAGGTTTATTCTGGCAAAGTATAACAAAAGGGTGCAGAATATTGATGTGTTAAAATACGGAACTTTTATAATACCTGAGGATTGTGTAGATCAAGGCGTTATATGTGAAAATGAAACTACATTGCAAGCTATAACAAACTTTATTCTAAAGGAAAAGATAAAAACAAAGAATGTTTACATGAATATTTCAAGTCCTCCAATAGTGCTTAGGATTGTGAAATTACCACATATGCAGGAAAAGGACCTTTCGATTTTTTTACAGGAAGAGATTTCCCAGTTTATACCTGTTGATTCAAATTCATCTATAATTGACTACAAAGTACTTGATCGCTTTGAGGAAGATGGGAAGAAACAGATGAATGTAATGCTTATTGCTGCTCCAAAACAGATGATTAGAAGATATGTGGATTTACTGAAGAAAACCGGATTAAATCCTGCAGTTGTAGATTTGTACCCTAATTGTATTGCAAGGGTATTTTCCAAAATACAAAATAAAAATATTGCTGTTTTAGATGTAAATTCCAATGCTTTGGATTTCATAATATTAAAAAATAATAATCTTTTTATGCATTCTAATATATACCTTGAGAGCTCTCCTGATTTTTTGAGTCTAATTGACCGGAAGGCAGAAAATATAGTATATGAGGATAAGAATTTTGAAAGAGCTTTAGGTGAAATAACAAATTATGTGAAGACATACCTTAACTTTTTTTCATCAAGGCATTTTGGAGCAAGTGTTGACAGACTGTATATTATTGGTGAGCTGGCACTTATAAAAGATATTGATGCTTATATAGGAAGTTTCCTTCAGATAGAGGTAAAATCAGGTCTCTCTGATATCGTAAAGGTTGAGTTGTCAAAGGGGTTGAAAAATACCGGAGACACGCAGGAATCGACAAAAATTGCACTTTATGCATGCGGGCTGGGACTTGCTATGAGAGGTGATTAATTTGAAGGCACAAAAGGATATAAACTTGATTTGGCAAGAAAGCAGGAGTTTATACAGAAAAAAGATATTAGCCTTCTCATTAATTTTTGCCTTAATAGTATTAATTGGGGCTTTGATACTGGCATATTTTATCCCTATGGGTTTAATAAACAATCTTAAGCTTGAGAACAAGGAATTAAAGACCAAGATAGCACTTTTAGGCGATATAGCTGCACTTACAGGAAATCTGGAACAAAAAGAAAATGATTATAAAGTAAGAAGTGATCTGATTAAAGTGATTCAAGAAGAAAAAGTAAAGATATCTGAAGTGGTAAAAAAGATAATTGCCTATTTGCCACAGGATGTTTATATTACATCAATGACTATAAGTGACGGCAAAGCTGTAAATGTAAGTTTTGTTGTAAAAGATCCGATAGATGCTGCAAAGCTCATTATAAAGCTAAATGAATCAGGATTGTTTGAAAATGTTGATGCTGCATCTCTACCTTTAACAAAAGGTAATACAATACTTACATTTTCCCTTGTACTAAGGCATGACTGAAATATTAATTCCCGTTTTGAGCGTGTGTTTACGAGTTAAGTTAATACGAAAGCGAAATTATGCGGGAAGTTATATTTTCAACATGCCTAAAGGAAAAATCAACTTAAGCAGGTGATTTAATGTGAAATTAAAAAATAAAGAATTAGCAGCACTCGTTTCTGTAATTGTAGTAGGTATCAGCATAATATTCTATATTTTTGTATATAGTGCCCAGCAAAAAGTTATAGAACAACTTAAAGCGGAATACGAAACCAATAATAAGAAGTTGGAGAAATTAAAAGCAGCAGAAAAAAAAGTGCCTGAATTTATAAAAAAGCTTGGCGAAGTTAATTTGAGGTTAAATTCCATTAATCGCAAACTTACAAATAAAAAGGATGTTCCCGGTATTTTAGTCCAGTTGTATGAAGCTATTAATGAAAATGCTTTAAAGTCTGGAAAAGTTAATTTTGGAGGTATTATTGAAAAAGAAACTTACAACTATTTCAATATAAACTTTGCAATAACAGGAAAGAGTGGAGATGTTGAGAACTTTCTTGAAGATGTTGAGAACCTAAATAGTGAAATATCAATTGAAAGGATAAGTTTTCAACCCCTAGAAAACAAGGAGTTTGATGTTGTTTTAAATTTGAAGGTTTATTTGTCGAAGGAAGAGATAGCTGGAGTTAAGAAAACTGAATATGATTTTATGGATGAAAACTTTGGAAGCGACAAGGATTGGATGGATATATTCAGAAAAAACTAATAAAACCATTAGGTCAGGAGAATAAGCATGGGAGGAAAAGAAGGTAAAAAATCATCTGAGACTCTGAAAGTTAATTTGATTTCTGAAGAATCAACAGCAGGCTTTGATGAGTACCTGTCATTTGTGCCTAAGCCTAAAGCTTCCCTATTGCCTGATTTAAGGACAAGAGGAATACCATATAGAATTTTATCGGTTTCATATTTTATAATATCTATTCTTCCTTTACTGGATAAAAATTATTTTATTACATGCATTCTTGTTTCATTGCCTTTTATATTATATATTGTAAAGGGAATAATGAATAAAGAACGTCGGAGGGTTGATTTTTATCCGAAGATTGTTGTATTGATCTGCTTTTTGTCCATTTTTTTGGTATCAGCATATTACACAATATCGGATATAGCCAACAAATCTTTTAAAAGCAAGGCCCTTTCAGAATTTTATTGTGTTTTGCCGGATCTATTTGGAAAATTCTCAATAGATGTGGATAAGGAGCACTTCTATAATATTGCTATAAACCTTGACCCGCAAAATAAAGAATCTTATTTCAAAAAAGGTATGTTATATGAAAAAGCAAAGCTTATAGAAAAGGCTGAAAATGCATATCTTCTTGCCATAGCCGGACATTCCGACAGCCATCAGGCTTATTACAGGCTGGCATGTATCTATTCTTTAAAAGGGCAGGATGATAAAGCACTTGATATGCTATACAGGTTGTTTCACATAAATAAAAAATATGCACCTGCTTATAATGAAACCGCAAGCATTTACTTTAGGAAAGGGTATGTTGAAAAGGCTGATGAACTTTTGGGAAAAGCTTTCAACATCGATAAAAACGATTATAGGAATTATCATTTAAAAGGCAATATACTTTTGAAAAAGGGCAATTTTAGTGAGGCATTAGGTGCCTACAGCAAAGCAATTGAATTGGAGCCTGGAATATCAAACCTTTATTTTGATAAGGCACAGGCTCAGTTTAAGCTTGGTAATTTTGATGGTGCATTGTTTAACATAGGCAAGGCTTTGGAAATTGACTCTAAAAGCTATGAATACCTATATTTTAAGGGAATAATACTTCTTAACCAAAATGTACTGGATAAATCAAAAGAATGTTTTAATTCTTCTATAAGAATAAAACAGGATTTCATACTCCCTAAAGCAGGTTTGGCATTAATTGAACTTAAACAGGGAAAGTTGAAAAAATCAAAGGATGATATTAAAGCCATAGTACCTGACAATTGCAATGTTCCTGAAGCGTGTTTTATGAAAGCCTATATTCTAAAAGAAACTCAGAATTATGATGAGGCACTTAAAGCTATAGATGCGGCTATTGTAAGAAGTCCCGGAACTTCAGAGTATTATAGCTTGAAAGCAGCTATATTGCTGGACAGCGGAGATAAGAACAAGGTTGAGGCTATAGTTAATATAGCAATTAAATTAAACAAATCGGATTATTATGCATACTTTATAAAAGGAAATTTCCTTTTGCAAAATAATGATTATAAAAATGCATCAATTTATTTCGGTTTATCAACTGAATATAACCCTTACTTTGCAAGAGCTTATGCTGCAAAAGCTTTTACAGAACAGAAGCTTGATCATGAAATACTTTCTGATGACTATATGGATATGGCAATAAGGATTGATCCGAATGACTATTATAATTATTTGATAAAATCTAATGTGTACTCATTAAGAAATAAGAATATTGCTGCAGAAACTGCAAGAAAAAAAGCTGCAAAGCTTTATGACAAAGGAGAGCAGCAGCTTAATTAATAATTATTATTTGTTTGCAAATTGTTTTATATGCATCCTTTCAAATTCGGAAGCAGGGAGAGGATGGCCAAATATATAACCCTGTACCTCATCACATTGAAGGCTAATTAACAGCTTCAGTTGCTCTTCCGATTCTACACCCTCTGCAATTGCCTTAATACCAAGGGTTTTTGCCATCATGACAATAGCCTTTATAATCTGAGCTTCACTGCTATCTGTGGAAATATTATCCACTAAAGGCTTGGCTATTTTAAGTTTATTAAAGGAAAATTTTTTTATATAACTTAGCGATGAGTAGCCGGTACCAAAATCATCAATTGATATGGATATTCCAAGATTGGCAATGGTTGCAAAAATACTTTGTACAGTTGATTCGCCTTTCATAGCGATACTTTCGGTAATTTCCATATCCAGCCATGAGGGTTTTATAGAATATGTTTTTATAATTGATAGAACATAATCTATAAAGTTTGGTGTGTCCAATTGCTTGGGTGAGATATTAATACCTACTTTTAAATCGGAATCATAAAGATTGTTCCACTTTGAAATTTGCATTACGGCTTGTTTAATTATCCATTCTCCAAGGGGAACGATGATACCGATTTCTTCAGCAATAGGTATAAATTCAGCAGGAGATATATGGCCGCTCTCCAAAGCTTTCCACCTTAGAAGTGCTTCAACTCCTATCAGATTGTTCTCAGGAATTTTTATCTGAGGCTGGTAATATAATTCAAACTCTTTATCAAAATTTGCATTTTTTAATAGAAGCTCGATTTCGTTCTTCCTTAGGATTTTACTGTTTAATTCAGAATTAAAAAATGAGTATTGGTTATAGCCTTGGGATTTAGAGTTATACATAGCTATATCCGCATTTTTCATAAGTGAACTTCGCTCGTTTGCGTCATTGGGATATTGCGTTATACCGGCACTTAGAGTAATGTTGAATTCATAGTTGTTTATGTTTATGGGCTTATTACAGCATTTAATAAGTTCAGATACCATTTTTTTAATCTCAGAATGTTGAAACCGGCCCCGAACGGCAATGACAAATTCATCTCCGCCAAGCCTTGCAAGTAAAGCATTATATGTATTCCAGCTTTCAAGCCTGTCTCCGATTTCCATCAAAACCTTGTCACCAATATCATGGCCGTAAGAGTCATTTATTGATTTAAATCTGTCCATATCCATAAATATTATATAAACTGATTCACCAGACATAGTATCATTTAGCATCTGATCAAGTGAATCCAGAAAATATCGTCTATTAAAAAGGCCTGTTATTTGATCTCGCTGGGATAATATTTTAAGGTTATTGTTAGCATCCAGCAAGTCTTTTGTGTGTTCAGCTATTTTTTCTTCAAGTAATGAATTTAACTCCTTCTCCCGTTGCAATAATTGTTCATTTCTAATTGTGTATTGAACATAACTGCTGAGGATCTGATATACTGCTATAATGCAGCCAAAGATGAGCACTTCTTTAAATTCATAGTTATTAACTAAAATTAATAATATTGGTACAGAAAGTATTATAAGTGCTTTACGGCTGGCACCTGTGTTCTGGTGCATAATATTATCAGTTGTAATATTTGTTTTTTCCATGTAAAATATGTCGATTAATCCACCCCATGCGATGAGAAGAAAGGAAGCCATATATGCTGAATCTATGAGTGAGTTTGGAATATATTCATCTCGAAAGAGCTGATGACTATAGTATAAGTCTGAACAGATATATAGAAAAACTCCGATTACAACCAAATGGATGCTGTTGGCAATTTTACCGTTACGGTTGGAATTAAACCAGATGACTATGCAACAGCCTGCAAAAAAGTCGCAAATTATTGATATGAATGTTGTAAAGCTATCTGCACTTATTGATAAAATCATTTCGGACTGCTTATGAAAAAGAAGTATCCAGACAAGTGTAATACCTGAAGACGTGATAGCTAAAACATCTAGAATTAACTGCACCTTATTCCATTTGTGCCATTGAGATATAAAAAATATACCTGATGCTATAGCTAAGAAAATATTAGGTAGCATGTAAATATACGTAATTAAATCAATTTCATCAGGATCCAGGCCAAGTACAAGATCATATACAGCCCAAAGAATATCGGCTAAAAACCAGAAAAAACAGGCTAAGCTTGCACACAGCCAGTGGAATCTAATTTTCCTTGGTCGTAGATAAACTGTAAAAAGAATGATCGACGCAGCAAAAGTACCGATAGGGGATAATATATTACCCCAAAAGTCGGATTGAAAAACTGCCGAAATAAAATATATAATAAAATAGATTCCTAAAACTATTTGTATCGATATATATGTTTGTTTTTTCATCCTACCAAACCTTGTGCATAAGATTTTGGGTCATATTATATACTTCGACATATTATACAATAATTTTTAATAAATTAAAAGTGATTGATTTGAAAAAAGGTGAGCATCACATATTGATACTCACCTTTTTGGCCGAGAATAATATTTATTTTTTAAACAATATTAAAAATCCAAACGTTGTGTGATGTACGACGCCAGATTTAAATTACATTCTTGCGAATAGAATTTGAAATAATCACCAACGTTTAATGTCAAACCATATACTTCACCTTTAACACCTTTGGCAATTACCGTTCCATCTTTTATTATGTTAAAGAGGCCTGCAATTGATTCTCTTGTTGAAGAAATTGTCTCAATTAATTCAATCTCGTAATTAATGTTCATTTCTTTTGCAGATACAGTAATTCTTGAATTGAAAAAAGCAGTTTTAGAGCCCTCTTTCCAGCTTAAAGTTGTAGAGCCTGATAAGCTTTCAGGACTACCAATGCTTCCTACTGATTTTTCAGAAAAGAATAGAGGCTTTTCTGAGATTATTGTATGAACCTTTGGATCTGTTATTGGAGTAGGCTCCGGCAATACCTTATAAGATACAACATTGAATATGGGAGGATAGATCTTAAGCGGACTTACATTACCGCATACCTCAACCTGCATATTTGCATATTTTTCCATGCCGTCGGTATTACCTTTTAAAGTATATGGACAATCCTGTGTTTTTAACTCATAGGTTAATGGATATGTTTCTTTAACAAAAAGTGTTCCCTGAATATATTGGAGTTCAGGTGTTGGAGTAGGTGCAGGGTACCCAACCATAACTTTAACAACAAATGATTTATAAGGTGTGACGGATTCCCATGGCCTTGAATATACCATATCAATTTTAGCAATTCCATCAGCTATGGCTTTGTATGTCCATACTTCTTTTCCGCCTACTCCAACCATGTCGGGTTTACTTGGATCAGGAATATAGTTGTAACTTGTTTCAACCAGAACGTTTGCGTCAGGTTTTTCAACATAACTCCATTTGTAACCGGTGGTAGCATTGCTTTCAAGTGTAAGCCTCAGCTCATCACCTTTTTTTACATAAGCATATCCGCCGTTATCTTCTATTGTAATTTCCTTATAAGCTGGGGCGGAAGATGGAGATGGTGTTGCTATAACCTTATACGAAATAACACTGAAAAGTGGATATTCAGTTGCTACTAGGGTTGCAACATAGTTTCCGTTAACCTCAACAAAATTGCCCACAGCTGTTTCCATTCCCTTAGTGTTACCAATTAGTTCATAAGGGCCATTTTCAGTCTTTAAATAAAACTTGCTCATGTCGGAGTTTTGTGTGAAAATATTACCCTTTAATGTTACATACTTTACTGGAGGAACAGATGTACTTGTAGGTGCTGGAATAACATTATAGGAAACAACATTAAAAGGTGGATATTCAGTTGCGACTAATGTTTGTACATAGTTTCCGACAACTTCAACCATATTGCCTACGGCTGTTTCCATGCCTTTTGTATTACCGATAAGCTCACTAATTCCTGTTTCTGTTTTTAAATAAAACTTGCTCATGTCGGAGTTAAGGTTGTAAAGATAACCCTGTAAAGTAACATATCTTGATACAGGAGAAGATGTAGCCGTAGCTGCAGCTGTTGCTGTCGGCTTTAAAGTGGGTGTAGGAGTAGTTTTACCAATGAGCTTATAGGATTTTACATTAAACATCATTATTCCTTGAGGGCCCTTTGTAATAGTACCGGTAATATTAGCTGAGTAGCCTATGTACTTATTCATACCGGATGTTTGTCCTACAAGTAAGTAGGATTGATCTGATGTTTTTACTGCCAGCATTTCTTTGTTGTAAGGTACACCAGGATTTAACTTGGTGATCTCACCTGTGATTGTGACTGTCTTTGCAATAATGCCTTTTGTTGCTGGTTTTGCTGCAAAGCCAGTTAGAGATGAAACAAAAAACAGCATTGTTACTAGAAACAGCAAAATTCTTTTCATTTTTTAAAACCTCCTATTTTTTTATTTAGGCATGTTGAAAATATAACTTCCCGTATAATTTCGCTTTCTGAGTTGACTTAACTCGTTAACACACGCTCAAAACGGGAAGTACTATTTCAATCATGCCTTAAATGATAGACGAAAAAAGGAAAGTTTTGTTCCATTATTTCGGGGAATTTTCAAAAAATATTTGTATAATCTTGCTGATTAGCCTCAAAAAAATATAAACTCATAGTAATTTTATGTATACACATTAATACAATATTAAAAATCATGTCATATTGTAATTAGGCAATAAAATCGGTTGAAATAGAGGCTTACAAGGAATAACATATATTTAAGAAAGCCAACAGCAAGTAACACAAAAATAATAACTTTGGTGGTGTTGACATGGAAACTGTATGTATAAAAGAACTGGCATTAAAGATTAAACAAAACATTAACAAGGTCATTGTAGGAAAAGATGAAATAATTGACCTTTCACTTATTGCTCTAATTACCTCAGGACATATTCTTTTAGAAGATGTTCCAGGCATGGGTAAAACAGTGCTTGCAAAGACTCTTGCCAAATCATTGAGCTGTTCCTTCAAAAGGGTACAGTTTACTCCTGATTTACTTCCTTCCGACTTGACCGGGATTAACTACTACAACCAGAAAAGCTGTGAATTCCAATTTCGTCCCGGGCCGATATTTTCCGATATTCTCCTGGCTGATGAAATTAACAGAGCCACCCCCAGAACCCAATCAAGCCTTTTGGAATGTATGGAGGAAAGGCAGGTAACTATTGACGGTGAAACCCGTTCGCTTGGCAAAACTTTTATGGTCATCGCAACACAAAACCCTGTTGAAACTCACGGAACATTCCCTTTACCCGAAGCACAACTGGATAGATTCCTGTTTAAAGTATCAATGGGTTATCCATCAAATGAGGAAGGTTTTGAAATTTTAAAGCGATTTATTGGAAGCAATCCTATAGAAAATATTGAACCGGTTGCATCATTTGATGACATCCTTGCGGCTCAAAAGTCCTATAGCAGCGTTCACGTAAGTGATGATATTTTAAATTATATCCTTGAAATTGTAGAAAAACAAGAAGCCACCCCGATATAGTTCTTGGAGCAAGCCCCAGAGCCAGCCAGGCACTTTTAAAGGCCAGTCAGGTATATGCAATATTTAAGGGCCGCAGCTACGTAATTCCTGACGATGTTAAATACCTTGTGAATCCTGTACTTGGTCACAGGTTGATATTAAGAAATTCTATTATTGGAAGAAATAATGGTAATATTAAAAATGTTCTGGATCAAATTGTTTCGGGTACTCCAGTACCAACTGAAGATAATATTTTGAAAGGATCCTGATGAATTATGAGTGCCGGTTTATTAATCATAGCAACATTGATAATCGTATATGTCCAGGCTTTTATTTACAAAAACTGGGGACTTAGGGATCTAACATATTCAAGGTCATTTAGTTTATCCCGAGTTTTTGAGGGAGAAGAGGTTCAAATGATTGAAGTGATTTCCAATAATAAGATGATTCCAATGCTTTTGCTGCAATTGGAATCGGAAATTACACCTTACCTCCAGTTTCAAAAACAAGGCAATCTGGACATCAAGCACCAGCGATGCCATAGAAGCTTCTTTAGTCTAATGCCATATACCAAAATAACAAGAAAACATACAGTAAAATGCTGTAAACGTGGCTTCTATATCCTAAAATCCGCAGTACTATCATGCAATGATGCATTTAACATAGTTCATACATATAAAGATTTATCCTTATATGCCAGCATAACCGTATATCCTAAAATATTCCCCATTGATGAGTTGAATCTTCCTTGTCACAGTTGGATGGGTGATACCATAATAAGACGCTGGATAATTGATGACCCATTTATGATTTCAGGCATAAGAGACTACCGATATGGTGATTCAATGAACAGGATAAACTGGAAATCAACTGCCCGAAACGGAATTATTAAGGTTTATAATACAGACTGCACATCAAATATGAAGATTGTTATACTTTTAAATATTCAAGCAAGTGAAAATAGCTGGGATGATACCACCGATGTTGATCTTATGGAAAAAGCAGTATCTTACTGTGCTTCAATTGCCAACCACATGGTGTCACAAAGTATTGAAACGGGATTTTGCTGTAACTGCTATTTAGCGGAAGGGATTGAGAACCCAGTACTTATACCTGCAAGTGCCAGCAGCAGCCATATGAACCTGATACTTGAATCAATGTCCTTAATGCATCTTAAAAGATCGGTACAGTTCCATTTATTATTGGACAAATTGCCCGATAATTTTGTAAGAGATACGGATTTCCTTATTGTTACGTCTTACATTGACGAACAGATGAAAAAAAGCATTCAAAGGATTAAAGATTTAAGATGTAATGTTGAAATACTGAATTTGCGGTAAAGAGGGTGGTTTTTAATGTCTAATTTTTTAAAACATATTACAATAAAGTTCTTACAGTCTGCTATTGAAATTTTATTTTATTCCCAATTCTGCTTTTTTTAACGGCATCTGAATTTCCGGAAAGCTGGGTTTTACCGATTATATCAGGGCTATCAGTTTACTACTTGACAGGTATACTTATAGGTTATTTTCTAAAAGATAAAACAAATGCTTTATATGTTATTATTAGTTTTATAATAGGATTAATTGTTTCATTTGCCTTAAGTCTTTTTTATTCCTTTTCAATCATATATATTTGTATGGTAACATTTTCAACATTCAGAGGCATTCGCATAAATAGCAGCAATTGGGTAAAACAATCTCCTGTGCCTGTTTTTACTATGCTTTTTGCATTATACTTGATTTTCAACGCACTATTTTTTATGTCAAACACCCTTTATCATCACATAGGTCTATTAAATAAAGCAGGATTGGTAATGATAGTTGTATTTCTTTCAATCTGCAGCTTTGACCAGCTAAAGGCTGCTTTTTTCAAGTCAGGAAACAAAATTTATATCCCTGCTACAATTTTAAAGTTTAACTTAGCTTCGTTGATTGCGGCATTGGCATTAATAATTGCTTTTGCAAAGCTTAAGCTTTGGACCTCTCTGTTAGAGATTATAAAATTAGCTGTTAGTAGTTTTCTTGTAAATAAAAACTGGAAGAAAACACCTCCAATCGAGGGAGTTGGTGGGGAATACCTATGGGACATGATTCCCTGCTGATAATCTTATTTAAAATTGTAATGGTGGTTATAATAATAGGTTTAATAGTGTTTGCGGTCTGTGCTATTTTTAGACGAGTAGTGAAAATGATTCTGGAGCTTTATGGTAAATCTAAAAATAATGTAACTAAGGAAAATAAACTCGGATATGTAGATGAAAAAGAGACACTATTAAAATCCTCTTCACGACGCTGGCCTAATATAAAAAATATATTTAAAATTTTTAACAAAAAAGGATTGTCGTGGAAGGATATTGTTACAAACAGGGATAAAGTCAGGTTTATATACAGGCAAAAGGTTTGGTCCTTTATAAAAAAAGGTTATGAATTTAAAAACATACTTACACCAAGCGAATTGGGTAAAGAGGTGGAAGAGCTTTATAAAGAAGATGTTTCTCACCTTACTTCTGCTTATAACAAGGCTCGCTATAGCAATGAAAGTGTTGGGATTAATGAAGTTGAAATGCTGGTAAAAAAGTTTGGAAATAAATCTTATATGACAAGTAAATAATTTTCCTATTTAGCCGATAACTATCATAGATTATCTTCAGCAGTTTGATAGGAGGGCTAAATGATTTTTCGCAAAAGTGTAATAAGAAGGTACTTTATTTTATCTATAGTTACGGGTATTGCTATGGGATTGATATTTCCCCCGTTTGCAGGCTTATTTACATATTACAGGAAAGAATCGTACTCTTTGCCGTTTACATTATCCTGTGTAACAGCTGGTATTGTTGTAGGTCTTATTTCATACTATATAGGAAAGTTTACGCTTATTAATTCAATTAAAGATTTGATATATCACTTTGATAGTTTAAGTAAGGGTGATTTAACCAAACGAATGAATGTCAGAAGCAATGACGAAATAGGGAAATTATCTTTATGCTTTAATGAGTTTGTTGATAAGCTTGAAGGCATGGTTTGTGAGATGTATAAAATGAGTAATTCCCTGACTGAATTCTCATCAAATCAATTTACTGAGATAAAGCTTATATTGAATGAGGATGAAAAACAGAACAATAATATATATAACATAGAAACATTAAGGAATAACACTTCGGATACCACTGAAAACATAAAATCCCAATCGAAAGAAATAAAGAGAGCATCTGAAGAAATTAACAGCATAACTCAATCAGTTTTCAGTATTACTGATATTGCAGAACATACAATGAAGCTATCTCAGACAACTTCCATAGAGGCTGACAACGGATGGAAATATGTTGAAAAGAACTTGGAAACTATGAAAAGGATAAATGATACAGTTAAGGATATAGAAGAAAAAGTAATAAAATTAGGTGAATCATCAAACGCTATAGGGAAGATCATAAATGTTATGTCTTCAATTTCGGAACAAACCAACCTTTTAGCACTAAATGCTGCAATTGAGGCTGCAAAGGCAGGTGAAGCAGGTAGAGGGTTTGCTGTTGTTGCTGATGAAATAAGAAAGCTGGCTGATACTTCAAAGAGGTCTGCTGTTGATATAAAACAATTGGTAAAAAGCATTCAAGAGGAGATAAAGACTGTAGATGATATTACAAGAATGGGCTATAAAGAAGTTGAGATTGGAACAACCATTTCGGCAGATTTAAAGTTAAAATTAATGAATGTAATAGATAATATAAACAGTACATATGGTGAAATAAAAAATATATCAACATCAATCCAGAAACAACTAGATTCAATGACACAAATAAAGAGTACTGCGGAGAATATTGCTACTAAGAGCGTACTTGTAGAAGAATTGTCACAAACCCAAATAAATGCCTTAAACACTATTTCAGAGAAGTTGTATAATACATTGAATTCTTCCGGTGAACTGGCGAATATGGCAGAAGATCTGAACAAAATGATAAAAATGTTCAAGACTTCAAAAAGATAACTGAATAAACTATTTATATATGTTACGAAAAAGATTTAAATTAGCAAATGCAGTTGAATCGTCTGAATTTGCAATATAAAAATGGATTTTTCGCAACATATGAATCAAGAAAAATGTTTTGCAATAATTAAAGCGTAAAATAATTATTGCAAAACATATAGATAAAAAATTTAATATGTAATTGTCAAACAAACCCGCTTAACACTCGTTTAGGCGGGTTTTGTGCTTTTTACACAAATGCTCAGCTATCTAAAAGCTAATATTCAAAACAAAAATTGTGGTAAACCAAAATGTTTTATTTACAAATAACGAAGGATTTGAAGAATTTTATTGAGCAAAATATGTTCACATAAAAAGTTTCTATTTTTCCCCACTTTTTTATTCTAATCTGATATAATCTAGGTGGCATTTTATATTAATATTATTTATATCAAAATCAGTATGTGTATTTTGTCATAACTGGATTTGATAAAGATAAACACTGGAGAGAAATATGATAAATGAGTTTAGTAAAAAGTATTGAGACCAGGTTTGCTGACTGGTCACTTGGGGAGGTGATAAGGATAATACAATTCGGTATCTATATATAAATACACATCTATTAATATTTGAGGTTATTTATTCAGAGAGATTAAATAAAAAGTATGAATATTGAAGAAATAATTATTGTCTAGGAAATTATGGTATATGTTGTGCCGCAAGTTCTCACGACAACAATCAAGGTTGCAAAATCCCAAGTGGTTTTGTTCTTCAAATCAGTTAATCTAAAATGCTGTTATTAGCATAGATCAAATTAATAGGGGGAAATATGTAAAATGAAAAAAAATTAAGAGTATTATTGCAACTGTATTAGTCTGTTTAATGATGCTTATCAACTATCCTGGAACAATTTTTTCCAACACTGTGATTGCTCAACAAAACACCATAGAGAAATCTCCAGATCATTCATTACATAGTGATGAGGCTTTAAGTGATTGCAGCCATGATGAATGCGATGGACACAGCCATGAGGCTCTATGTGTTTGCAGCCATGATGAGTGTGATGGACATAGCCATGAAGCTTTTTGCGATTACAGTCATGATAAGTGTGATGGACATAGTCATGAGGCTATATGCGATTGTGCTTCATGCGGGGATATAAAAATTGCCGTTTTCGATTCAGGCATTAGTAATATTGATACAGCCGGAAGAGTTTCTTTTGTTGAAGATAAAGAAATTCTAAGCACCCATGGGAATATTATAGCAAGTAATTTAAGAAACATGATTCCTAATTCTAAACTGTATGATGTCAGAATTCTTAATAACAAAAATGAGGGTACTTACAGCAACTTTGCAAAGGGAATTGATTGGGCGGTTGAAAATGATATAGACATTATTTCTTTAAGTGTTGTTGGCTTTGAAGCATCAAGTATTCTTGAAAAGGCTATCAAAAAAGCAGAGGATAATAATATCCTTGTTATAGCTGCCGCTGGTAATGAATCTAGTGATAAACCTTTATATCCTGCTGCTTATACAACTGTAATATCAGTAGGTGCCGTAAATGAAAACTCAAAAATTACACAATATTCAAATTATGGAGAATATGTTGATGTTTATGCAATTCCCTTGTATGAAGGGACATCATACTCAACACAATCCATAGTTGCAGATGCGGCAAAAATAATAGAAAACAATCCTTCTATATCTGTAAAAGAAATCAGAGAACATATCACAAATGGAAAAATAAAAAATGATATTGAGCAAAACGGTTCAGTTGATGGCATATTATATGCTGCAGCATGTGCACATACATTTAATGGATCATATACAACTACAAAACAACCTACATGTACAGCGACTGGCACGAAGGTAGGCAAATGTACAAAGTGCGGTGCAGTTCTTTCGACAGTTTCCATTGCTGCATTGGGGCATTCATATGGATCATGGACAACAACCAAGTCTGCTACTTGTACTACAGCAGGAAGCAGAAAGAGAACATGTTCGAGATGTTCTGATATTGACACAGATACAATAGCAGCTACGGGACATACATTTAATGGATCATATACGACTTCAAAACAACCTACATGTACAGCGACCGGTACAAAGGTAGGCAAATGCACAAAGTGCGATGCAGTTGTTTCCACAGTTTCCATTGCTGCATTGGGACATTCATATGGAGCATGGACAACCAAGGCTGCAACTTGTACTACAGCAGGAAGCAGGAAGAGAACATGTTCAAGATGTTCTGATATTGACACAGAAACGATAGCAGCTACTGGACACTCATTCAACGGTTCATATACAACTTCAAAAGAACCCACATGTACAGCGACTGGCACGAAGGAAGGCAGATGTACAAAGTGCGATGCGGTTGTTTCCACAGTTTCCATTGCAGCATTGGGTCACTCATATGGAGCATGGACAACCAATGCTGCAACTTGTACTACAGCAGGAAGCAGAAAGAGAACATGTTCGAGATGTCCTGATACTGACACAGAGACAATAGCAGCTACTGGACACACATTCAACGGATCATATACAACTTCAAAAGAACCCACATGTACAGTGAACGGAACGAAGGAAGGCAGATGTACAAAGTGCAATACGGTGGTTTCAACAGTTTCCATTGCTGCATTGGGTCATGATTTTAATTCATGGACGGTAGTTCAAGAGGAAACCTGTACAAATCCAGGAGGGAAAATAGGATCATGCTCGAGATGTTCAGAAAGAACCTCACAATCCATACCTGCAACAGGACATACATTCAACGGTTCATATGCGGTGGAAAAAGAGCCAACATGCACAGATGAGGGTACAAAAGTCGGAAGATGTACCAAATGTAATGCGGTGGTATCAACAGTCAGTATCCCATCACTTGGGAATGGGTCACACTCATTTAGCGGATCATATACAACGACAAAAGAACCTACATGTACTGAGCCTGGGAAGAAGGAAGGCAGATGTACAAGGTGCAATGCGGTTGTTTCAACAGTTTCAATCCCTGCATTGGGACATGATTTTAGTTCATGGACGGTAGTTCAGGAGGAAACCTGTACAAATCCCGGAGGTAAAATAGGATCATGTTCGAGATGTTCGGAAAGAACCTCACAATCCATACCTGCAACAGGACACACATTCAACGGTTCATATGCGGTAGAAAAAGAGCCGACATGTATTGATGAGGGCACAAAAGTTGGAAGATGTACCAAATGTGGTACAGTGGTATCAACAGTCAGTATCCCATCACTTGGAAATGGGTCACACTCATTTAATGGATCATACACAACGACAAAAGAACCTACATGTACTGAGCCTGGAAAGAAGGAAGGCATATGTACAAGATGTGATGCGGTTGTTTCAACAGTTTCAATCCCTGCATTGGGACATGATTTTAACTCATGGACAATAGTACAGAAGGAAACCTGCACAAATCCCGGAGGGAAAATAGGATCATGTTCAAGATGCTCAGAAAGAACCTCACAATCCATACCTCCTACAGGACATAAATTTGATGGTTCATACGAAACAGATAAAGAGCCAACATGTACTGATGAGGGTACTAAAGTCGGAAAATGTACCAAATGTGGTACGGTGGTATCAACAGTCAGTATCCCATCACTTGGAAATGGGTCACACTCATTTAGCGGATCATATACAACGACAAAAGAACCTACATGTACTGAGCCTGGGAAGAAGGAAGGCATATGTACAAGGTGTGATGCAGTTGTTTCGACCGTTTCAATTCCCAAATTAGGACATGATTTTAACTCATGGACAATAGTACAGAAGGAAACCTGTACCAATCCCGGAGGCAGAATAGGATCATGTTCAAGATGTTCAGAAAAAACCACAGAATCCATACCTCCTACAGGACATGATTTCGATGGCATATATGAAACAGATAAAAAGCCAACATGTATTGACGAGGGCACGAAAGTTGGAAGATGTACCAAATGTAAAACAGTTGTATCAAAAATCAGTACTCCATCACTTGGAAAAACAGGACATACATTCAACGGTTCATATGTTGTTGATAAAAAGCCTACATGCACTGAAAAGGGAACCATGAAGGGAATGTGTACTGTATGTGAAGAAGTCGTATCGACTGTTGATACTCCGCCACTTGGAGGTAGCCATAAATTTGACGGCTCATTTACTGTTGTAAAAAAACCTACATGTTCTCAGGATGGAAAGCAAGAAGGATTATGTATAAGGTGTGGTGATGTAATTTTATCACAAGATATTCCGGCACATCATAAGATAATAGATTCTACTTTCAAAATCACACCTTCAATCGAAACAATAAATGGATTCAATAAAGAGGGCAGTACTATTAGGGTAAGTGCCACATGCTCATCATGCGGTAATGTGGACCTGACAAATAAAACTGTAATTTCAAGCAGCAACAACAGTGTTGCAACAGTTTCAAACGGCCGCATTATTAGTGGAGAAAAAGCTGGAAGTGCGACGATGACTGCAAGCTATGAAGGGTATAGAGCTGTATGCAATGTAAATGTGCTATCTCCTAATGCTCCAAAATTGCGGAGCTTAACTATAATTCCAGGAAGTGAAACCATAACTGAATTCAATAAGCGTGGTTCAAAAGCAAAAGTTATGGCGATTTTCGATAATGGTGCTTATGATGTTACATCTAACATTTCATTTACATCAGGAAACAGTAAAATTGCTTATGTAGATAATGAAGGGTATATCAAAAGCGGTCTGATAACTGAAGGAACTACTCTAATAACTGCAGCTTATGAAGGAAAGACAGCAACCTGCAGTGTTAAAGTTGATATGGAGTCTGAGGTGGATACAAAACCACTTAGTTTAGGAAAAACTAATGGCGGCATTACAATCCCCGAAGATCTGCCGGTTATAGGTGGTTATGAATTGGAATTTGGTTTGGATTTTATACCTGCTACACTAAACTTTGGAAAAGAAGAATTTAAGATTGCCGTGGGTGTAAATGATGTGAAGAGCGTCGGCGAAAATTGGAGAGATTTTAAAAATACTTTAGTAGATGCAAAAAAAGGCATTTATACAGTTAGTAGATTAAAATCCGTGATGTCGGGATTCGGAGCTAAGACAGGAAAGTTTAGCGTTACAAAAGGATGGAAGCCAGAATTGGATGTATATGGCTATATCGAAGGGGTAATGGTTAATGGTGTACCCACAGTTACTAATGGCTCAATAACTCTAATGGTGGAAGCAAATTACACCAGTCAAACACAATACATGATAGGACCTTTTCCGGTTTATTTTGAGATTGGCGGGGGTATCAAGCTGGAGTCTATTTGTAATATAAAGGGAATATCATCAGGGTTTAGTAATATAAAGACAAGTTCGGAGCTGAAAATAACGCCTAGATTTGAAGTGGGCGGAGGTATTGGAGTAGCCAATGTTTTAACGATAGGCGGTACCGGCGAAGCAGAACTTGAATTCCTGGTTCGTGATGATGGAGACTATATAAAGATAACATTGACAGGTGGTTTGAACTTAAAAGTTAAAGCCTTATTTTTCGAAGCTAAAAAATCAATAGCAAAAGGCACATGGAACATCTATGAATCGCTCCCTACAAACAATTATATGGCTTTGCCGCCGCCTGAGTTTGATAAATTCGATATGTACAATTTAAATGAATATTCACTAATGCAAAGAGATTACATAAACAGGCCTTCAGTATGGAACGGAAATGGTCAAACACAGCCTCCGATGGGAAATTCAGCGGCTCCTGAGTATACAAATAAAGAGGTTAAAGTATTGGGCACCAACATATATCCTAATGCACAACCGCAATTGGTGAATTATGGTGATGGGCAAATTCTGGTTTGGGTTTCTGATAATAAGGAGAGAACATCTTCAAACAGAACAATGTTGGTATATTCCATATACGATAAAGAAAGTAACTCATGGAGTGAACCTATGGCAGTAGCTGATGACGGCACAGCAGACTTTTACCCTCAATTGGCAGCTGACGGAAGTAATATCTATGTTGTTTGGCAGAACAGCAACAAGAAGTTTGCTGACGATGTTACGCTGGAGCAGGTTGCCAGTTCCGGTGAAATTGCTGTAAGCAAATTTGATGTACAAACCAATACCTTTGGTTCTGCAGTTCAACTGACTCAAAATGATTTGCTTGATACATTACCTAAGATAGCGGCAGAAGGAAATAAGGCTTATATTACATGGACAAGCAATAATGAAAGTGATATATTCGGTGTTAAAGGTAAAAACTCGATATACTATTGCGAGTTGGAAGATGATAAATGGTCAAGCCCCAAATTGCTTAGTGAAGGCTTAAATGCTGTTCCATCTATAAGTGCAGGTTTTATAGAAAATTCATTTACAGTTGCGTATGTTTTGGATGGAGATAATGTTCTTGATACTATAAATGACAGGGAAATCTATACAGTAAGACCTGGCAGTACAAGTACAAGACTTACTAATAACAACACTTTGGATTCAGCACCTGCCTTCTCGGTCTTTAATGGAAAACATGCTTTGTATTGGTATAATGAAGGAAATATATCATATATAAATGGGCTTGGCACAATGCCAAGTAGTGTTTTCAAGGGGCCCAAAGCAGGCTTGAAGGATGAGTTTAAGGTTCTTACAGGTAATAATAATGAACTGGCAATAATCTGGCCGAGCACTGCAAATGGTTCTACTGAAATATATTCGGCAATCTATGATGCAGATAGCAGTGAATGGAGCGAGGCTGTGAAAATATCCAATATTGGAAAAGAAATTCTTACTCCGGAGGGTGTTTTTGACAGCAACGGCAACTTAAAAATAGCTTTCAATAAATTGACACAGTTATCTGGTGGAAATGAACAGGCTGATCTTTGCGTTATAAAATTAACTCCATCATACAATCTGTCAGTTGACAGCATTAGCTTTGATCACAGTAAAGTCATTCCTGGAACACAGCTTGGGATTGATGTTGATGTAACCAATAATGGTGAGATTGGCGTTGAAGAAGTGGTTGTTGACATTATGGAAAACGGTGAAGTCATCAATTCATCATCTGTGAAGGTAAGTATTAAGCCGGGTGAGACTAAAAATATAACTGCACTCATGGATTTACCCGATACCATAACCAAGAAAACATACAGTATCAAGGTTACTGCTTCAGAAGATGAAGAATATAATTTAGACGATAACACTAAACAATTTACTATAGGATATACCGACATAACATTACAAATTGAAAGGTACAACGAAGGAAATATTGAACATGTTGCAGCTAATATTTTAAACTTGAGCCATGTACCTTCAGGAGCGGTGTTAAAGGTGACAAAGGGCAGTGAAGATGGCGAAGTTATAGATACTAAGGTTATAGACAATGTTGAAGGTATAGTCAAGTATGAATACAAATTTGATAAAAATGAACTGTGTGCGGGTAAAGATACAGAATTATTGTATTTTACCGTAACAGCAGATGAAGAAGAACTGTATACAAGTGACAATAGTCAATTAATTGCTCTAAATAGCGATAAGGCAAAAATATCAGGTTATGTCTCTGTGGATTTTGAATATTTACCTGATGTTGAAGCACAGATAAAGTCAGGATTTACAGTTAAATTGGCTGGAACTGATATATCCACCAAGACAGATGCTAATGGACACTTTATATTATCTGGTATACCGGAAGATATGAATGAATACACACTTGAAATAAGCAAACCGGGTTATCTTAAAAGGAATGTTAATGCTACCGGAACAGGTAATGTATTAGTTTCATCCGAGGATACTCCCATAATTCTATGGGCAGGTGACATAGCAATAAACGGTGTTCAAAATGGTGCTATCAATATAATGGATTTGATGCAATTAGCCAAGGCATTTAATACCATATCAACAGATGATGGATATGAAGTTGATCTTGATATTAACAGGGATGGTGCTATTAATATGGCGGATATATTTATAATCATCAAGAATTTTAATACATCCAGTTCATCTTATTAATTTTAGTTTATTCTTATATAAAAACGGCGAGCAAATTTAAGCTTGTCGTTTTTCTTTATATTAAGAAAAGAATTAAATATGTTACGAAAAAGGTCTTACATTAGCAAATGTAGTTGAATCGTCTGCATTTGCATTATAAAAATAAATTTTCGCAACATATGAATCAAGGAAAATGTTTTTCAATAATTAAAAATGTAAAATGATTATTGCAAAACATATAAATAAAATCACAAATTTAACTTTACATAATATTATGTTATAATCATAGCCGGAGAATGAAAAAATAAGTAATAAAGAAAAGTTAGGAATGGTAAATTTTGTTTAAAATTGCGATTTTCTTGAAACCTTATAGAAAAGAATGCATTGTCGGGCCGGCTTTTAAACTGCTTGAAGCAATATTGGAGCTTCTTATGCCTACAATCATGGCACTTATAATTAATAATGGCGTTATAAAACGTGATGTGGATTATGTAATAAAAATGGGCGGACTTATGGTACTTATGGCAATATTGGGATTTGGTAGTTCAGTAGTATGCCAATATTATGCAGCCAGGGCATCACAGGGTTTTGGAACAACCCTGCGGAATAAAATTTTTGAGCACATATCATCTCTTTCATATGCACAGATTGATAAATTCGGCACACCATCATTGATAAACCGGATCACAAATGATGTAAATCAGCTTCAACTTGCAATAGCCATGCTCATACGCCTAGTTATAAGGGCCCCATTTATATGCATCGGTGCGGTTATTATGGCAATGATACTGGATTTTAAGCTTTCGCTTATTCTTATAGCAGCTACGCCTGTTTTTGGAATTATACTATATTTTATTATAAGCAGATCATCGCCGCTCTATCGTAAGTCTCAACAATACCTTGACAAAATAGCTCTTGTGCTTCGAGAGAACCTTTCAGGAGTGAGAGTAATCCGTGCCTTTGCAAAAAATAGCAGTGAGAAGCAGCGATTTAATCAGTCAAATGATGATTTAACCGATATTGTCACTAATGTAAGCAAGATATCCGCTCTTTTAAACCCACTGACATCTCTTGTAATGAATGGGGCTATCATTGCTGTCTTGTGGTACGGTGGGCTGCGTATCAATGCAGGAAGACTATCCCAGGGAGAAATTATAGCATATGTGAACTATATTACTCAGATATTGCTGGCCCTTGTTGTCGTATCCAACCTGGTTATAATATTTACCAGGGCATTTGCATCAGCAGGACGTGTTAATGAGGTGTTGGAAACACAATCATCTATTGTTGAAAAAAATACTGTAAAGGATAGTAATACAAAAAATATTAACATAAAAAATATTAACATAAAAAATATTAACACAGAAAATTGTAATACATTTATAACTAATAAAGATAATCCCGCAATAAAGTTTGATAAAGTGTCATTTGGTTATAGTGTTACCGGTGATATGGCATTAAGGGATGTATCAGTAGAAATCAATCATGGTGAAACTGTAGGGCTTATAGGAAGTACAGGCACAGGTAAATCCACATTTGTAAACCTCATTCCAAGGTTCTATGATGCAGTAACTGGTGAAATCTATATAGATGGTATAAATGTTAAGAAATATCCATTAAGTGTATTAAAAAGTAAAATTTCTGTTGTACCTCAGAAATCCATACTCTTTACCGGGACAATTGCAGAAAACATCCGGTGGGGGAAGCAAGATGCTACCGATGAAGAGGTTATGGCAGCTGCAAAAATTGCACAGGCTGAGGAATTTATTTTGAGCTTTTCTGGAGGGTATAGCACAAAAGTATCAAGGGGAGGTGCAAACTTTTCCGGTGGGCAGAAGCAGCGGCTTGCTATAGCCCGTGCTTTGGTTGTACAGCCTGAGATACTGATACTTGATGATGCATCATGTGCATTAGACTTTGCCACAGAGGCAGCACTCAAAAAGGCAATTAAACAAAACTGCAGCAATATGACTGTTCTGATTGTATCACAAAGGGTTAGCACAGTAAAACATGCAGATAAAATAATTGTTTTTGGTGATGGATATATTGAGGGAATAGGAACACATGATGAGCTTATGGAAAATTGTAAGGTATATAATGAAATATGCATATCCCAGCTTTCAAACGGGGAGGCAGTCGTATGAACAGAAAATCATTGACAAGGCTTTTAACTCATATTGGTAAATATAAGAGATTTTTAATATTATCAATGATATGTGCACTTTTGAGCGTTACAGCAAGCCTGTTAGGACCAATGCTCATTGGATGGGCTATTGATTACATGGTTGGAAAAGGTGCGGTAAACTTTAGCTTTGTATCACATATTTTAATTGCTTTAGCCTTTATCTATGCCGGAGGCAACCTTTTCGGATGGCTTCTTACATATTTGACCAACACAATAGCATACCGGACTGTAAACGATATGCGGGGGAAGCTTTTTGAAAAGCTCGGCACTTTGCCGTTGAAGTTCTATGATAATACACCTTATGGTGATACAATCAACAGGTTTGTAAACGATATGGATTCGATCTCTGATGGGGTGCAGCAAGGAATAATGACTTTATTTACAGGTATTGTAACTGTTTTTGGGGCAGTGGGGTTAATGCTTTATATCAATCCGTTTATGACGGTATTTGTACTTTTGTCGGCTCCAGGGGCCTTTTTTGTAGCACGTTTTATTTCCAAACGTACACAGCATTTTTTTAAGGAACAGGCTAAGATTTTGGGCCAGCTTAACGGTTATGCAGAAGAAATAATCGGAGGGCAAAAAGTAGTTAAGGCATTCGGCTTTGAGGAGCGGTCATTCAGGAAATTTCAAGATACCAACAATCTTCTTTACAAAGTAGGGGTAAAGGCACAGTTTTATTCTTCACTCACCAATCCATCTACTCGCCTTGTAAATAACATCACTTATGCGGGAATTGGAATAATTGGGAGCGTTGCCGCTATTTCAGGAATCATATCTGTGGGAGGCATATCCAGCTTTTTGATCTATGCAAGCCTGTTTGGCAAACCCTTTAATGAAATATCGGGTGTTTTGGCACAGAGGCAGGCTGCATTCGCTTCACTGCAGCGGATATTTTATGTACTGGATTTACCTTCGGAAGCAATGGATGATAAAAATTCATTTGATATGAAAGAATCTGAGGGGAATATATTATTTAAAAATGTTGATTTTTCATATGAGCCTGAGTGCCCGCTAATAAGAGGTTTTAACCTGGAGGTAAAAAAGGGGGACAGAATAGCCATTGTAGGTCAAACCGGTGCTGGAAAAACAACTCTTGTTAATCTTCTGATGAGGTTTTATGATGTAGACAGCGGTTCCATACTCATTGACGGCATAAATATCAAAGCTATCACACGGGCCAGTCTTCGCCGGAATTTTGGCATGGTGCTTCAGGATACGTGGTTGTTTGCCGGAAGTATAAGGGATAACATTGCATATGGCAGGGAAAATGCTACGGAAGAACAAATTATTGCAGCTGCTAAAGCTGCTGAAGCCCACAGCTTTATTATGCGTTTACCTAAGGGCTATGACACATTAATAAATGATACGGGAGAAAATCTATCCCAGGGACAAAAACAGCTTCTGACTATTGCACGTGTAATGCTTGTCGACCCGCCTATCTTGATTTTAGATGAAGCTACAAGCAGCATAGATACAAGAACAGAAATACATATACAAAAGGCATTTATGAAAATGATTGCAGGGAGGACAAGCTTTGTTATAGCACACAGACTCTCAACAATACGGGAAGCGGACATGATCTTAGTAATGGATAAGGGTAATGTAGTGGAAAGTGGAACCCACGAGCAGCTCTTAAAGAAGAACGGTCATTACACAATGCTATATAAAAGTCAGTTTGAACCAGCATAAACTTATGTTCAATCCTATGAATAATCTTTTTTGTAAAGACTTTGCATTTGAGAAAAGATCATTCCTGAAAACATTAAAATGCACCCGATAAAACCCATTGTGCTTAAACGTTCATTTAACAATATGAATCCTCCCAGAGCTGCAAAGACAGTCTCCAGGCTAAGTATTAAAGCTGCATGTGAAGGATTGGCATTTTTTTGACCTATAACCTGAAGTGTATAAGCAACGCCTACAGAAAGCAGTCCTCCGTAGAGAATAGGGGTACTTGCCTGTACTATACCAGAAAGAGTTATTTTTTCAACACATATGGCTGTTACCAGGCTGAGAAAGGAGCAGACAAAGAACTGCAAACATGATAGCTTTAAAGCATCAGCCCTGCGTGAAAAATATCCTATGAGTAGAATATGAACAGCCCAGAAAAAAGTGCCAATCAGTTCAAAAAGATCACCCCTGGACAGGGAAAAATTCTCATTTACTGATAGGAAATACAGCCCTACAACAGCTGTTACAGCTCCAATCCAGGTAAAAATCCCCACTTTATGTTTGAAAAACATGCCGAGCATAGGGACTAAAACTATATATAAACCAGTGATAAAAGCGGCTTTTCCGGCTGTGGTTTCAACTAATCCAATTTGCTGCAATGTTGCAGCAATAAATAGACATAATCCGGCCAAAAGGCCTGCCAGGTAAAGTTCCTTCTTACTGTTGTGATTATTATCTTTATCAGAAGGTATTTTGGCTTTTGATCTACAATCAAAAAACAATATCAGCGGAATAAGTGAAAGGCCGCCCAATGCAAACCTGATTCCGTTGAATGTAAATGTACCGACATACTTTATACCCACTCTCTGGGCAACAAACGCAAATCCCCATATTGCAGCTGTAAGAAGAAGCAATAGATTAGATTTTAGTTTTAGTTTATCCATAAAAAAACTCCAGAGTTTAAAATTAAAACAACACAATTAATATAACACAATTTAAATTTACAATCTACAAATTAACATAATAATTTTACATAACATGTTGTTTTCGTTAATTAGCAAATAAGATTAATGCGGCATAATTCTTATAAAGTTGGGAAAATAGCACCTGAACAATATACAAAATAATGATGTTAGCCTTATTGTGCCATAATATTAATGCTGTTATAATTAATATGACAATTCCAAAAAAATCCGGGAGAGAAAAATATGATAAGTGGAGAAAGTTTTTTAGTCAGAGCTTCCAGTCTGCACCAAAATAAATATTATGTAGACTATGTTGGGCTTTACAAATTAAATGACATTTCAATACGTACAGGAATCAATACACCGGATCTCGCTGCTATTTATAAGAAAAATAATGGAATTTATGATGAGCAGCATGAAGTTTACTTCTTTGATGATATGGAATGTGCTAAAAAAACTATTACAGAAATAATGATACATATTAAATCCGATAACCGGGGCAGGTCAATACTCCTTACCGAAGCTGAGATAGAGTACATAAGACAGGCTCTTATCAACGAAGGTGTTAATTCAATTCATTTAAGAAATAAGATTAAAGATAACATATTTAAAAAGTTAAATTCATAAACACATAACAAGAAGTTTAAAGGAGGTTTTTTATGTTGAGGTTGAAAAAAAGAAATTTACTTCGAGTTACAGCTTTAGTGGTCATTTTAATTCTAACATTAACTGCTTGCGGAACCGGTACAGAAAGTACAAATACAGATCAAAGCTCGGATAGCGGAACTAAAAGTGATGTTTTGCTTGTAGGTGTTGATGATAACTATCCACCTATGGAATTTAAAGATTCCGATGGTAAAACAACAATCGGGTTTGATGTTGATGTGGCAAAAGAATTGGGTAAAAGACTTGGAAAATCAGATGTACAGTTTGTTTCAAACGATTGGACAGGTATTTTTCAGGCACTAGAGATTAACAAGTTTGATGCCATTATTTCATCTGTCAGCATCAATGAAGAAAGGCAAAAGGAGCATTCACTTACCAAGCCTTACATAGCTAATAAACAGGTTATTGTAACCAAGAAATCAACAACTGATATAAAATCAACCGATAACCTTAACGGTAAGAAAGTTGGTTTACAAGCAGGAAGTACATCTGAGGATTTCTGTAGGGATCTTATAAAAAACAAAAAAGTGGTTGAAAATGATATGTCTACATACCCACTGGTAACACAACCATTCATGGATCTCGATGCAGGAAGGCTAGATGCGGTAATATGTGATATAGTTGTTGCAAAATATTACATAGCTAACAACAAGGATAAGTATATCATTGCCTGGGAAAGTCCTGATGCTGAGCCAATGGCATTGTGCTTCAAAAAGAAGGATACTGAATTGAGAGACAAGGCAAACAAAATATTGGATGATATGCAGGCTGATGGAACCATGAAGAAGATATCTGAAAAATGGTTCGGTGAAGATGTAACGAAGAATTTACAATAATTAGCCATACCTAGATGCGTTGAGCAGATTGTGTTTGTTGTTCTGTTCAACGCATTTTTAAATGATAAACGTTTTTTCGGGGGAGTTGTTAAAATTGGACTTGGATAAACTTATGGGATATATGCCCGCACTGCTTGAGGGGGCAAGAAATACAATACTGTTAACTGTTATCTCTGTTTTTTTCGGTGCCATATTGGGACTGTTTTTAGCATTGGGAAGGCTGTCAAAGAATAAATTTATTGATAGAATTTGTTGGTTTTATATATGGCTTTTTAGGGGTACACCATTATTAATGCAGTTGTTCTTCATCTACTATGCACTTCCGAATATCCATCCTTCTCTTACTTTGCCAGGGCAATGGATTCCTGCTCTTTTGGCACTTGCTTTAAACTCTGCAGCCTACCTTGCAGAAATTATAAGGGCTGCAATACAATCAATCGACAAAGGCCAGATGGAAGCGGCCAAGGCTTTGGGTATGAGTTATGGGCAGGCGATGAGAAGAGTTATTGTGCCTCAATCATACAGGCGTCTTATACCCCCTGTGGGAAATGAACTCATTGCACTTTTGAAGGATTCTTCATTAGTTGCCATGATTGCAATGACGGAGCTTATGAAAGTTACCAACCAGATATCTACAAGAGAGTCAAATGCGGCTATATATATACCTGCAGCTATATTGTTTTTAGCAATGACAACATTTTTTACAGTTATATTTGAAAAACTTGAGAAAAAGTATTCGGTTTATGAATAGTGAGGTGATTAGCATGATGGTAAAAATGGAAAAAGTGGCAAAATCCTTCGGGAATCTGGAGGTATTAAAAAATATCAATTTCGAGATTTCAAAGGGTGAGGTTGTGTGCGTAATCGGCCCCAGCGGTTCAGGTAAGAGCACCATGCTAAGATGTCTCAACCACTTGGAGCGTATCACCTCAGGAAGTGTTTATATTGAGGGGGAGTTGATAGATCAAAGAGTATCAGGAAGGGATCAGTTAAAGATATCTCAGAAAAAGGTTTCAGAAATATGTACAAAGCTTGGAATGGTTTTTCAAAGGTTTAATCTCTTTCCTCATATGACTGTACTTCAGAATGTTATTGAGGCTCCTGTTACAGTTAAAAAGCTGAGTGTTAAGGAAGCTACGGAATATGGTTTAATACTCCTTAGAAAGGTTGGTCTTGAGGACAAAAAAGATGAATTTCCCTCCAGGCTTTCAGGAGGCCAACAGCAAAGGGTTGCTATTGCAAGGGCACTTGCGATGAAGCCTAAAATCATGCTCTTTGATGAACCTACATCGGCTTTAGATCCTGAATTGGTTGGCGAGGTTTTAGAAGTAATGAAAGAACTTGCAAGAGAAGGGATGACAATGCTTGTTGTGACTCATGAGATGGGATTTGCCAAAGAGGTAGCAAGTAGAGTATTATTTATGGACAGAGGTGAAATTCTGGAAGATGGTACACCAGGACAGATTTTTACAAACCCTAAACATGAGAGAACTAAATCATTTTTGCAAAAAGTTCTGTAATTGTGGTGCATAAACCATAATTTCCTGGACATACAAATAAGCTGGCTGGAGCTAAATCCGCCAGCTTTTATTAATGTTTAACTATATCTAAATATCCAAGCACTCTGGAAATTCAATTGTTGAAATGCAAGCAACACAAGCCATCATAAATTGCTATATTAAAAGGACCCGTGAAAAAAGTTAAGTCACGGGTCCTATATTTTTAGCTATTTGCAGCTTTGCGTCTTCTTAATACAATAATGGCACTCCCAAGTATACCTGCACCGGCTGTACAGGACAGAGCAATTACCATTGGTGAAAGCATTTGAGAGGTTTCTTTAGTTTCTCCTGAAGCAGTCGTTTGATAAATCTCCTCTCCGGTATTGCCGCTAGCAGTTGTCTGGAAAATTTCCTCTCCAGTTGTACCGCTAGCAGTTGTTTGGGAAATTTCATCTCCGGTATTGACACTTGTTGTCGCGGTATCCATAGTCATAGCCTGCTGACCTTCAATTACCTTAACCATGTCCTTTCCAAATGCGTTGTACAGATATTCGGCATTTGCTTCATTATATGGTGTAATGCCAATTTCAACATAGTTACCTACAGGTGCGGTACTGGTCACTGTGAACCCCTTTTCTGCAATTTCTTTAGCGTGTGTTTCAAAAACAAACTTATCGATTTCTGTTTGTTTTTTTAAAAAGAGGACTTTCAATATCTGATTGCTGGACTGAAGATACTCCTTGAGACACTTCACCTCCTGTTTGAGCAAAAGCAGCAGTTGATGAAAGTACTGTTATACAAGATCCGAGAATAAAAGCTTTGGTTAATTTTGATATTATCATAAATAATTCCTCCATTTGTTTTTTTTACATCTATAAATTTATATTTAATCACTTCATAGACACGGCTATCTTGGTAGCCTCATCCTGTGTTATAAGTCCCATAACGGAGTAGTGAACCCCGCTTTTAAACCAATGAATTTCGGTATCCAAACCGGCATTTTCGCCGTTATCTAATGGAACTGGCTTTATATATCCGGTAGTACCATTTATATCAATTTTGTTAAAATTAGTTAGTCCATAATCCATCTCACTTTTTTCTTCAATAATCAAAAACGATTTATCTCCGGCAAAATAGGTAAGTGTAATTTTAGAAGCTACGTGATCTTCGGTTCCTGATGCATAAACTTTATCCAGTTTAAAGTTTCCAGGTATATACGAGGGTGTAAGAAAAAGATTCCCAAAATCCTTTTTTGCCTCATCAAGTGCAGTAAGGGTCCACTCCTTAATTTTGCCAACCTCAGGATTGCTGCTTATTCCAATTTCTCCTGGAAGGGTTTTTGTGCCCTCAGAAGTACCTGACATTATATTTACCTGCGGGTTCTTATCTGTTCCTTTTTGAATCTTTAACGAGAGAAAATGTGATACACTTACAGAGCCGATAATCAAGAGAAAACACGCAGCTGCTATTAAAATTCTGCTACTTGAAACTTGTCTCTTCTTTTTGCATTGATTTAATGTTTTTTCCTTAAGCTCATTGCTAACATTTATATCACACATAATTTCATCTGCTATGTTTTTAAAGTCCTTCATTTTACTCATTCAAGTCAATCCTCCCTCCCAACTTGTTTTTAAGTATCTCACGAGCCCTGTGGAGCCTGCTCCTTACAGTTCCTTCTGCAATATTCAAAATTTTGCTTATTTCTGAGGTATCGCAGTTCTGGTAGTAGTAAAGTAAAATAACTTCCTTGAACGGTTGGGAAAGGGATAGCACTTCATCAAACAGGAGCCTGTTTTCATCCATTTTAATAATTCTGTTCTCAATACCCGTTCCTTTGCTTCGCTCCTTGAATTTATCGGTAAGCAGCACTCTTTTTATCCATGAACTACGCAATAAATCCTTGCATACATTGATTGTTATTTTTATAATCCAGGTTTTCTCACTGCTTTCTCCTTTAAAGCTTTCATACTTATTAAAAACTTTAATAAATACTTCCTGAAAAGCATCCTCGGCTTTTTGCATGTCCTTCAAGTACATATACGAGGTTCTGAGCACGTCTTTACCATAAGTGTCCATTAGTCTATGCATTAATTTGTCTTTATCCTGATTATCACCTGAGTAATTCTCCTTTGGTACCGAAAGGGAATACATAAACTGCCTCCTTCCTTATTATGCATACACCTATTTGACGCAGCAACACGTTTTTTCGCTCCATAAATCTTATAAAATTTTTTTAGGAGATTTCCAGGATATAAAAATGACCTCAAATGGAGGTCAAAGTAATATAACAGGAACCGGTTGGGATCATATGGTATTTTAGCAAAATTTAGTTTTTCATATATTGTGTAATCCCTGAAGCAATTGAGTTTGCTATTTTTTGTCTAAATTCGTCTGTAGCAAGCAAAGAACGTTCCCTGGGATTTGTGAGAAAACCGGTTTCAACCAATACACCCGGTATAGATGTATTTCTTAAAATGTAATAATCCTCTGCCCGGGAATTATGGGACATTCGCTTTTTTCCGTCTGCAGTAAGGCCATTTAAAGACCTTTGTATACTTTTTGCCAGAGCTTTGGATTGCAAACATTGTTCACTGAAAAAGTATACTATTGATCCGTTGATGGTATGGTCATAATAACTATCAGCATGGATGCTAACAAAAATACTGGCATTGCTTTCATTTATCTTATTTACCCGTGCATTGAGATCTCTTTTTTCAATGGTATCACCGGTTTTGCAATATTTATATAATGATTCATCACCGTTTCTTGTTAAAACGACATTAAAGCCATTTTGTTCCAGATAGCTTTTAACCTTCATAGAAATATCAAGATTGATATTCTTCTCATATATATTTTTTATTGTGCATCCACTGTCTATTCCTCCATGTCCCGGATCTATAACTATCTTTTTAGTTTGTGCAGCATGAGCACATGCAGGTATAGATACCAATAAGAGCAAAGTAATTAAAACTATTGATATTGTTAAGAAGTACTTCCTCTTGTTAATTTTAGACACTTCAATACACCTTTCCATATTCAAAATTAATGATTAATCATTAATATCTGCATATTGTTTTGAAAAAAACCTGGTACTTTAATCAATAATAGAAAAAATAGCAAGACATACTTTTCTGTTCTGTCACTAATAATAAAGTTGAGGAGGTGCAATTTCACATTATGAAAACTTACAACAGTCGCAATTTCATAAGGTATCCTAATGTTGTGCTTATTTTATTATCATTACTACTACTAACCTCCTGCGGTTCAAAGGGTGAAATTAATGATGCTGAATACCAGTCAAAAGAAACTCCTCCTGCTAATTTCATTGGGTTTGGCACAATGGAACGAACTATTAGGAAAAACGTTTATTTAAATAACGAAAATGTTGGAAACCTGAAAGAATCGGAAGTACTGACAAAAGTTAGAGCATATGCTGCTGGAATTGATACCCAGGCATCAAATGCTACTATGGACAATACTACCTGGAAGGTAAAACAAGGCAGGATAGGGAAAAAGGTAAACGTAGAGAAGACAATGGAAGCACTTCTTAATGCACCGGAAGGAAATAAGGTTGACCTTATAGTTGATGAAGAACTGCCTTTGGTTACATCACAAATATTAATTGAAAACATTGTAACTATAGGTAGTTACACTACTTCCATACTGGACAAAGATGAGTCGAGGGTGAATAATATAGAATTAGCCTCTGAAAGGATAGATGGCCTTAAACTTTCACCTGGTGAGCAGTTTTCTTTCAATAAGATTGTTGGAAGGAGAACAGAAGAAAAAGGTTATGAGAAAGCTACAATTATTACTAGAAAAGACGGCATGCCCAAAAAAGGTACAGGTGTTGGAGGAGGTATATGCCAGGTATCTTCTACATTGTACAATGCAATAGATCAATGTGGGCTCAAAATAATTGAGCGGCATAAGCACTCAAAGGCTGTGGGATATGTACCTAAGGGTAAAGATGCCACTGTTACTTACGGAGCATATGATTTCAGGTTCAGCAATAATCGTAGTTATCCTATTATGATCAGAACATACTTAAATAGTAATACTTTGACTGTGAAAATACTGGAAAACCGTAATTCATGATGAATTCCGGTTTTCCATCTTATGCCTCTCTGTTCTTTAAAACTTCCACCATATCAAGGTTTCTTATGCTCCTTTTTATAGTTAACTGTGCCAATGATATATAGATTAAAACACTTAATATGGTTACAATATAGGATCTTACTGAAATGACCGACTCTAAATACATCATCCTGCTGTTTAGCTCGGGAATTATGACATTACTAATGCTTATACCCAGTAAGATACCGGGAATAAGAGCAATTATCCCAAGAATGATGTTTTCTCTAAATATGGTTCTGCCGATTTCTTTGTCTGAATACCCCAAAACCTTTAATGAAGCAAGCTCACGGTTTCTTTCAGTAAGATTGATAATTGTTGTTATAAATATTATTGAAAAGCCCATAATAACACAAAATACAGCCATAAATCCTGCGAAATAATAAATAAGTTTAATAAGTGCCCTTATGGAGGATAATGATTTCTCACGGTTTTCAACCGATTCAATTTCTGGAGTATTTAAAAGGCTTTTTTCCATAAAATCCTTATTGCCATCTGATGTTTTTACCATTACGCCAGTAGCATATCTGGGAAAATTCATGTATTTAATGACAGAATTCATATTTATATAGCAATTAAATCCGATTGCCTGCTTGATTATGCTTTGAACCTTAATTTTTATTACTTTTACATCGTTAAAGTAAATCTTTACACTTATTGTATCTCCCTTATTTATGGACAACTTTTTTGAAATGCCATTAGATATAAGAATTCCGTCATCAGGCACAGCTACATCATTTCCTTCATCATCTATTAGCTTGTTTAGCGTCATATTGCTATTAACTGCAATTAGCTTGGTATCCTTTTTCTCATCTTCCTTGATTATTTCAACTGGCAGTTCCAGTATTGGCTCAGCTTTTACTTTGCTGTCTTTTGAAACTAACTTAACAGCATCGTCATAGGGGAGAGGTTTTTTAAAATCGGCTGTATAATCTTGGAGCTGCAGGGTGTTAAAGTGAAAATCAATAAGATCATCAACTGTATCTGTAATGGAGAACACAACTAAAAAAAGCATGATTGAGAAAACAAATCCCATTATTGTCAAAAGTGATCTTTGACGGCTTCTAAAAACATTCCTTAAAGTAACCTTCCAGCCAAAGCCAAGCTTATTCCATATAAAGGTCAGCCTTTCAATCAGAATACGTTTACCTGCTTTAGGAGATTCAGGACGCATTGCCTGTGCAGGTACTATCCTAAGAACCTTTTTAGCTGCACTAAAGCTTCCAGCGACACAAAATACAAGGCTTAAAAGTATGGAAAAAGCAAACAGGTCAAAGCTTGAACTTGTGATTACCTTGGGGAATTCATACATTTTAAGATACATTTCATAGGTCATTAGCCTGCCTAATAGTATGCCTGCAATGATGGCCGGAATGGAACCCATAAGTGAAAGTACAATGGAATATTTAATATAGTGAAAAAGAATTCTATTGTCCGAGTAACCAAATGCCTTCATAGAACCGATTATTACTCTCTGATTGGTAATTATTCTTTTTTGCATTATGTATATTATTGCTGCTGCTACAAGTAAGAACAGAACAGGAATAATGGATGCAAGGGTTTTTACCTGGTCAATATCGTCACTTACCATTATATGGCTAAGCTGTTTATTGCGTTCTGTAGAAGACATTAATCCTACAGGCTCTAGGAGATTTTCAATATTTTTAATAATAGCTTGATTTTTGCTGCCTTTTTTAAATAGTACATGAACCTCGTTGTAATTTCCTTTAGAACCAAGTATGGCTGACATTTGAGATTCTCTGACAAAAACCAGCCCAAAATCTCCGTCAGAACTAGATAGGGAAGAGGGGGACTTCATAAGCTTGAAGAATTCAGGGCCCAATGCAAGGCCTGCTACCATAAAACTGTAATTTTTATTATTGATGGATACATTTATACTATCCCCATTTTTCAAATCATAGAACTTACCGAATCTGTTTGACAGGAGGCATTGATTGTTACCATCGATATAATTTCCTGACATGACTGAAAAGTTATTTATAGATGGCATACCTTTATCGGGAACTGATATTATACTTACAGGAATCTTTTTCTTATCTTTTATATCGCTTGATGCATCGACAGTCAACCTGCCCATGACATTATCTACTCCATCGATTATCCTGATCTTTTCAATAAGGTCAGGAGATATATTATTTCCAAGAGTTTTTGCATAATAATCCAAAAAGCCATATTTCTCGTAGCTGTAATCCATGGAATTTTTTAGATTTCTATATGAAATAATAGTTGCAGTAAATATGGTAATTCCGGCAAAAATAACTGCTGCAGCCGCTATAAACTGCCACTTTGTTTTTAAAATTTCCCGAAACAGCATTTTATCAAGCTTTCTCATTAAGATCACCTTCTTTCTAATAAACGTTTGTTATTACTATTGAGCATTATTTACCATTCTATGGTTTGTGGATCAACAGGATTGGGGTTATCATAAATGCTTGTAATTTCTCCGCTTCGCATTTTAATAACTTTGTCTGCAATCTGTGCTATGGGCTGATTGTGGGTTATTATTATAACTGTTTTTCCCATGGTTCTATTAATGTCCTTTAAAAGTTCAAGCACCTTGATGCCTGTTGAATAATCAAGTGCACCTGTAGGCTCATCACAAAGCAGGATATCGGGATTTTTGGCAACAGCACGGGCTATTGCCACTCTTTGCTGTTCACCGCCGCTCATTTGAGCAGGGAAGTGACTAGCTCTGTCTTTAAGACCAACTTTATCAAGTACTTCATCAATGTTTAATGAGTTTTTTGAAATTTCTGTAGAGATTTCTACATTTTCTCTTGCAGTAAGATTAGGCATAAGGTTATAGAACTGGAATACGAAACCGATTTTATTTCTTCTAAATAAAGCCAGCTTTTTACTATCATAGGAGGAAATGTTTTCACCCTCAAAAATAACTTTGCCGCCTGTAGGGAGGTCCATGCCGCCAATTATGTTTAGAAGTGTGCTTTTTCCAGATCCACTGGGTCCTAAAACTACTACCAGATCGCCTTTTTTTATTTCAAAGGTTGTGTTTCTAAGGGCCATAACCGAAACATCACCTGTTTTATATTCCTTCATTACACTATCAAGCTTAAAAATTGTATTAGTCATGTTTTAACCACCTTCCATATTGCACAAAGTTCATTGTGCCTTTTTTAGCACCGAGTAGTCTTTCTACAAAGTCCTCGATGGCCATAATTCTTTTCTCTAAAACTTCTGAGTATTCCAACGGAAATTTAATATTTATATGGAGCATTCCGGCCCACATCAAAAGTGTTTGTGTTACTTCATACGGATACTCTGTATCAAAGCTTTTTTCAATGACTCCTTGCCTGACAACCTCTGAAATAACAGGAGTCATTAATTCTACATATTTTTTAGACACCTTTTGATGCATTACCATGTTATCATCATTATGAAAGTGCTTGGCCAAGCTCATAATTCCTTTTTTTCTAATTCCGAATACATCAAGCATTTCTTCAATAAGTTTATGTATTTTTTCTACTGCATCATACTGAGGGCTATCTGTTACCTTTTTAGTTTTTTTCATTAGAGAGTTCAGGTACTTTTCTGCCAGGGCATTTAAGATTTCATCCTTACATTTGAAATAATAATAAAAGAGTCCTTGGGCAACACCTACCTTCTTAACGATATCACTTACTGATGTCTTTTCGTATCCCTTTGAATAAAACAGCTCTTCAGCGGCGTCAACTATTTCATTTTTTCTTTCTTCAGGGTCCTTTGATATCCTTACCATATATTAATCAATCTCCTCTTATATGTAAGTTTTTTGCGACTGACTGACTGTCAATCGATTAATTATATTATAACTCACTGACTGTTAGTCAGTCAACAGCCATTTGCTAAATTTTTCATAATCGTTAGTATTTATACAGAAAAATAATGAGCCAAAACAGATATAATCTGATAAAATATGGATTATATGCAAAGAATATTTTACAAAAGAATACAGGAGGGCAAATAATGAAATACAATGTAAATGTGGTATTTATTGATAAGAATACACATGAATTTATTGAACATGATGCTTTTTCGGATGGTGAATTAAGTTTAAGGCCGGTTGAGGATGAGGGTGTTATTGATATATTGTTAAAAGTTAACGAAATCATGCTTGATGACCATGTTTATCTCATTAATTCAAGACGTTATTCCATAGATAAAAGGAAATTATATATAGTTGTTGAAAGAATTAATAGGAGAACCTAATATTATTTATAGGTGGCGTCCTTTAATTTGTAAAATATTTTTGGTAAATATTTAAGTAGAAAGCTGGTTCTCTCAGATGAAGAAAAGAGAACCAGCTTGAAAATATAGAAATGTTAGTATGTATTGAATGGAAGGTCGGCTATTCAACTTATGAACAGCCGACCGATTGCTTGTGTTTATCAAATTATTGACCACTGCTGGTTTTTATATTGAATATGTACACTGTTAGTTTGTGTTAGGTCAACTTCAATATCTCTTGATCTGGCAGTACTGAACATTGTACCGGTCTGTATGTCCTGCTCAAACCAGATAAGTGCTTTTTCAACAGGCTGTAGAAAACAGGTGCCTTGCATAATGGGGGCTTCAGCCACATAAATAGGCGTAGCGGTTATTTGACCGTTTATGCCTGTTGAAACTTGATTTACTCCAGGATGGATTGAACCATACTGGTTATCCATAGTAAATCCAGTATCCGCACCACCGGTTACCGGATTTCCCAATACACCATATTGATTTAATATACTGGTCTCACTTAATCCGATATTTACAATGTTTGTATTTACATTTACAGTGATATTATCTTGAAAAGTGTTAGTACCGAAGAGCTGATATTGAGGAGTCCACGAAAATGTATTGTCAACTAAATATTTATCATAGGATTGCCATACTACAGTATAAGCATTATTGACTTTCTTTGCGAAGCACAGGCAGTAGTTGGCCGCTTTAAGATTTTGCAAATCATTTATGTCTATTGAGACCTTTACTGATTTTTGAACATCATTTAATGCTTTTAAAAAATCCATTGTTTTTATTTTTAAGTTATTCATAATTTGATCTCTCCATTTCTAAAATATTTATTTTTATTCATGTCCATTCCTATACTTATACTCCATCCACAGTGCATTAGGTGTAGCAATTGATAAATTCTCTGCTAAAGTAACCCTGAAGTTCATATAGCCCACCTCCTGAATAATTACTGGTTTCCATGAAAATTGGTAAAGTAATATTGGTATTACTTTTGTAAATTGCTTGCAAGTTCTTTACAAGAATATAATACAAGAATATTCAGTTTCGCACATCAACCAAAAGTATGATTTTTATATTTAAAGAAATTAAAGGAAATTAATTTATAAACGCTATATGTCTTAAATAAGTTTTACGTTATCAATGATATAACTTTACAGTTTTGTATTTAAAGAAATAGAGATGATTTTTATATTTTTATGGGTATAGAAATAAAAATGCCAGTTCCCCTGTCTATATTGGGCTGTAAACCCATTGTTCCATTAAAACTTCCGTGCAATGCAATATTTGAAATGTACAGACCTAAGCCTGTCCCATCCTTGCCTTTTGTTGTGACCATCTGGTTGAAGAGTTTTTGTTTGACATCATCAGATATACCTTTTCCATAATCTCTGACAACAAAAACAATATCATTTTTATCCTTGCAAACTGTCAATTGAATTTCTCCTCCATCCTCATATGCTTGAATTGAGTTCATAATAACATTATTGAGAATCTGGGTTAAAACAACAATATCACCTATTATTTGGGTTTGGGGATCAATACTGAAATAAACGTTGAATTTACAGTTTTTCCTCTTAAATTCGTAAGACATTAACAGGTTTATCTTTTCAACAACTTCTGCAATTGTAAATTTATTGGTTTTACTGCTGTTAAGGCTTACAGATTGATCCTTTACAGCCGTAATAACGTCGGATATGTAAAGAAGGTACTGCTTTATCATCTTTTCCCACTGCAACATATCTTTTAAAACATTATTAAATTCAGGATGTTTTATATATATATCCTCATCTTTCAAAAGTTCGTCTAATCTTTCAGTGTATCTGGTTAGTGCAAGAATACCGCCTGAAGAGGACATGAGGGGTGTTTTGATATTATGGGCAATACCTCCGATTAATTGATTTAACGATAAAAGCCGAGCCTTTTCGATTAATTGATTAGTATTTTCCTCCATAAGTTTCAGGATTTGTTTGTGTTCAGTAATGTCTTTAAACATTATCAATATTGCCAAAAAACGATCTTGTACTAGAATGGGCTTTATTTCAATTTTGAAGTCCTTATTTTGAGTACCTATTGTAACGGCACATTCCATATTTATTATTATTTTTTTGGTTTTTGTTAAACTAAAATAATATTCCATTTTATCTATCAAATTGAAAAATTGTTTTTCCATAATATTAGGATTTGAATGATGGATGTTTGTGATATTCATGTTTTTCAGGTAATCAAAAAAGTGATTTGATTTTTTTTTAATAGCCTCCTTTCCGAATAGATCTACAAATATTTTGTTTTTATCTATTATATTTCCGTTAAGGTCGGTTACAATGAAAGGGTCGCTCATGTTGTCAACCACATTTTGCAAAGCTATGGGGATTATATCTAGAAACCTGTATTTTTTTATACTGTAAGTTATACAAAATGCAAAAAACAGGTATATAAAGACAACATAATATGATGGGAATGGACTTGTTTCCGGTAAATAACGTTTTAAAAGCGAAAAGCTTGAAAATACAATCGGAGCTAATATACCGGCTACGAAAAGCAAAATTTGCTTTGACAGGCCATTTGTATGCTTCAAGCTGAATTTCATGATATATATAACCGAAAACATAGTATATACAAATTGATATGCTGCATAAATAATAAATAAGGGACCCATACCTGTCATGGTATTATTGAGATTGTCATAGCTTTTATATATAAGGCTGTGATAGCTGTTGGCAGCATGCAGTAATGTAAATACAATTGGGGGAAATGAAAATAAAAACATGCTTTTTAAGGATATTCTGTCTTTTGCAATAATAATGGAGAGAATAAGAGCAGCGGATGGCAAAAAGTAGGTACAGGTTGTACTTAAGAAAAAAACAGCAAAAATATAATGTCCTGTCAGGTATCTTATAGACTCGTTTATAAAAGATAAAATAGTCCAAAAAAATGCAAGCAGAACATTTAATAAACAAAACTTGTATATTTGTTTTTGGTTTTTATTAAACCATATTGATTTTATAAAGACAATAAGAATACAACACGAAACAAAATATACCAAAGTTTTTACTATAGCCATAAAATTCACTTGTTCTTTTCTAATTTAGTCGGTAAAACACAGTTCATTACTACTTAATTCACCGGAATTATTATCTAATGTACCTATTATAGTAAGATTTATACAATTAGTCAACAGATCGCCTGGAGTAACGAAATACTGTTCGATATCAACCATTTCATTAATTGGTTTGGATTCAAGCTTATTTTCGCCTTTGATTACTAGGGCGGTATTGTTGGTGCTGCCGTAAATATGCTGGATAACTGAACAAAACTCATGAGCGGCGACTACAAGTTCTTCATCTAAAGAAATGTTATCAGTTGGTGATGTTTGAAGTTTATCTGCTTCTAATTCTGAGTATATTTCTTTGAGCAAATCTTCTTCATAATTTGAGCTTGGCATACTACCATCTGAATTAACTTTATTTTCAAATAGTTTAAGAATATCTGTAAAAAGCTTGGGTTCTAAGTTAGATTTGTTTTTGTCGATATATTCCTGGATGTATTTGAGCAAGCTTTTATTGGTAGATTCATTCTTGATAATTAATTTATAATCCTTTCCTGCATTTTCATAACAATTATAAACAAATTGGGAACATACCATTGGCTGTACGCTTCCATAAACAGCACCATCAACAATTTTTATCAATTCATATGTAATGTGTTTTAATAAGAGGCCAACCAATCTCTGAAGCTTTAAGTTGACTAATGATTTTTTTAACAACATGTACATGCCAACAAATGCCAGATTTAATTTTGAGTAAGGCACTTTTGAATCTATATAATTTGCAGCTATATCTAGAACTTTAGACATGTCATCCTTCCAGGGAGTCAGCCGCATCACAGTGATTTCACGGTTAACTATTCTTTCTTTGATGTCATTAATCTTAGCATAGGGTGGAGTTTCTTCGGCAATCTTATTACAATCATAGTATGACAAAGCTGAATGGCTTACGGGAGACTCGGTAATCTTGGATATCAACTGAGACACTGCATCTTCAGATGCTGAGAATAATAAAACATCAGCTTGCTTTAAATCATCAATTTTAATAGTTTTTTCGTTCATTGATTCTCTCCTTAATTAATATATATTTAAGTGATAAATCTATTAAATTTATCTATAGCAAATCCCTTTGAACTGTGCTTTGTTTACCTGCGTGAGTGTTGACGATTTAAGTCGACACATGAGCGAAATTTATGGCGGAATTTATTTTTAGATCATGACTTAGCTGAAATTAGCTTTAAATCCTAATAAATAATCTGTTGTTACCTTGAAAATTTCTGCAAGTTTTTTTATATTTTCACCTGTCGGTTCAGTTTGGTTTGCTTCCCAATTCGCAATGGCCGTTCTACCTAAACCAAGAAGTTTTCCAAGATCATCCTGGCTCATGTTGTTAATTTTCCTGAGTTTTTTAATCCTTAAACCAAAACTTCCATCTTTCCTTGAGTGTTCAATGGATTTAATTGCGGACTCAATAATAATCAATATTTTTTCGAAATCAGCAGATTTTTCACAATACATTTGAACATCCATTGTATTAAGAATTTCAAGGCCAGGTGCTTCTTCAGCCCTGCCAGTTAAGAGCATAATATAGATTTCATCATTAAATTTCCTGATTCTCTCTACAACTTGCCGCCCGTTCATATTATCGATGAAATAATCCAATATAAGCATATCGAAAACTTCTTCTTTTAAAGCATCAAGACCTTCTTTTGAACTTGTATAACCTATTATATTATATTTGGGGCATAGGTTTGCCTGAATTGACTTTATTATGCCATCTTCATCATCTATTACAGCAATTTTAAATAGTTCCTTCATTATTATTCCTCCGTACTAACTTTTCTAATATTTGTATTTTAGCAAAATATTTATAAAAAATCAATCTATAAATTCATTATACGTGACAATTGTAAAAGTTCACGCAAAAGATTATTGCCATTATAACGCACTATAAATACAATGCAAACTTTTTATTATCCGTGATAATAATGATGTAATTATATAATTGAACATATTGACACGTCATTAATAATGACATATACTTATTGTAAATAATGCTATCGATAGTGACATTATATTAAAAGTGATAAATTTTTACATTTGTCTATCGTAAATCCCACTAAAACCGTTCGTTATTTGCTCTGACAAATGTAAGATTAATAACATTTATAATATTTATTTAATAATAATTGATTGAAGGAGGAATCTGCTATGTCTCAAAAATATTCTATTAAAATAGATGATTGTTTTCATAAATTATGTAAGTCTACAATAAATAAAAATTTCAATATAAACGAACTTCAATTGGCACATATTATTTCAGATTTTCATAGCAGGGTATCTGGTAACAAAAGCATTTATTCATGCAAAATTCTAATATTGCCAGACTCTTTAGAAGTAGAATTTATTGAGCAAAATCCTATCAATAAATTTAAATACGATGCTCACTCCAATGATTTATTATCTTGTCTAACCAGCCGAGAAATTGATGTTTTGACATTGATTGATAAAGGGAAATCAAACAGGGAAATTGCTGAAATATTATGTCTTACAATAAGTACAGTTAAGACACATATCTTGAACATATTCGGAAAACTTGGTGTAAACAGAAGGATTCAAGCCATTTCAAAAGCAAAAGAATTGAAAATTATTTCCTAATAAAAAAACTTGAAAAGAAACTCCTAATCACAAATCAAAAGAAAGTGTATCAACAATTATTTTATTGAAAGTGTATTATTTAACTTTCAATGGAATTATGCAAAATATCATTTTATAATTGATTAAATATAAATTTATGTTAAAATTATTAGGAATATAGAACAAAATTGTGGTGTGAATTCATCATAATTTCATAGTTATAGACAAATACCAAAGGCCGAGGTGTTGATAATTGTACCTTAAAAGGTTGGAAATTCAAGGCTTTAAGTCCTTCGCAGACAAAATAAATCTGGAATTCAATTCAGGAATAACATCTGTAGTAGGCCCGAATGGTAGCGGCAAAAGCAATGTAGCAGATGCTGTAAGATGGGTTTTAGGTGAGCAGAGTGCTAAAACCTTAAGGGGAACAAAAATGGAGGATGTCATATTTGCAGGAACTGAACACAGAAAGGCAATGGGCCTTGCTGAAGTTTCCCTTACCATTGATAATTCCACCCATACACTGCCGATTGAGTTTGATGAGGTTACTGTAACAAGAAGAGTTTACCGTTCAGGTGAAAGTGAGTACTTTATAAACAAGACCCTGTGCCGCCTTAAGGATATACATGAGCTTTTCCTAGATACAGGAATCGGTAAAGACGGATACTCAATTATTGGACAGGGCAGAGTTGATGAGATTTTAAGCACCAAATCGGAGGAAAGAAGGCATATTTTTGAGGAAGCCTCCGGTATTATGAAATATAAGGTAAGAAAGCAGGAAGCAGAAAAAAAGCTTGATTTAACAGAGCAAAATCTGGTAAGAATTAATGATATAATAAGCGAACTGGAAACTCAGCTTGAGCCATTAAAGGCACAATCTGAAACAGCAAAAAAGTATCTCTCATATAGAGATTCCTTGAAAGAGCTCGAAATTAACGTGTATATCGATAATATTGCCAAATTCAAGGAAAAAATAAAAGAACATGAGGAACAGTATTTAAAGATAAAAGAAAGTATTGATAACGAAAACTTAAACCTTGAAAATATTACAAGACAGAACAAAGAAAAGACCGACAGAATGAAAGCAATGGAAGAAGCTCTAGAGATTACAAGACAGGAGTTTTACAACATTGAAAACAATTTGGAGAAATGCAGTTCTGAAATTAAGCTTAATGATGAAAAAACAAATAACTTTAACCAGAATATAGAAAGACTGGACTTGGAAGTATTAGAAATAAACGAGAAGAAAGAGCAACTTAATAAAGATGAGACCATTAAAAATCAAAAAATAGATTATTTGTCCAAACAGCTTGAAGAGTACTCCCAAAAGCTTTCTGAGCATGAAAGCAAAATGGCTTCATTAAATGAGACATTGGATGAAAATGAACGATATATTGAAAACCTGAAAGACAGCATAATGGACAAGCTGGACCTTTTGTCCGACAAAAAGTCGCAAATAGGAAATATCAAGATTCATGTTGAGAACCTCAAAAAGAGGCAGCACAGCATTGACATGGAAATTTACCAGATTACCCTGGATAAGGATAGGGAATTAATTAAAAAAGAAGATATCCAGGAAAACATCAACAAAGCTAAGGCTGCAATTGATAAAGCCAGGGCAGAAATTAACGGACTTACAGAGCAAAAGAAGGAATGTGAAACTGCTCTTTCAGACCTTAGAAGAAAACATAATGAAGTGGTAAATGACTACCAATTCAAATCCTCAAGGCATAAAATGCTTCAGGATATGGAAAATAAGCTTGAAGGATACAATAGAAGTGTTAAGGTCGTTCTTCAAGCATGCCAGCAGTCCAAAGAATTCGGACATGGCATACATGGTGCTCTTGCACAGCTTATTACAGTTGATAAGAGATATGAAACCGCAATTGAGATGACTCTTGGGGGTGCACTGCAAAACATAGTAACATCAACTGAAGAAGATGCCAAAAGAGCAATTGAGTACCTTAAAAAGAACAAGCTTGGAAGAGCTACCTTTCTTCCAATAACTTCTGTTAAAGGAAGGTATTTGGATAACCATATACTAAATGAAGTCAAAAACCAACAGGGTTTTATAGGTGTTGCATCGGATCTTATACGATGTAACAGCGAATTTAACGGTATAATATTAAACCTTTTAGGTAAAGTTGTTGTTGTAGAAAACCTTGATGCAGGAATCAGAATTGCCAAAAGGTTTGGTTACAGCTTCAGGATAGTTACATTAGAAGGAGATATATTAAGCACAAGCGGTTCCATGTCAGGCGGAAGCACTGATAATGCAGGCCCTGGAATATTAAGCAGGAACAGGGAAATTACAGAATTGAAAACAGAGATATCAAAGCTTGCCGCAATACAGCAATCCCTTGATACAAAAATAAATGAGGCAGCTAATATGCTTCAGGAAATATTGACGGATATTTCAAATGAGGAAAAAAATATTAACACAAATGAACTGGTTAAGATGAGAGACGAGAGCCATCTGGCACAAATAGAGGAAACAATTAAAAAAGCTGATGCAAAGGCTGATATGTTAAGAGATGAAAAGGCACAGCTTATAAAGCAGGAGTCGGATACAGACATTGAGCTTCAAAAATACAACAAGGAGCTTTTAGATATTGAAAATGACATAAACAATACAAAGGAAATAATTTCGAAGCATCAGGAAAAGTACAAAGAAGACCAATCATTAAGGGATAATCTCCATAATGATATTATGAATTTTAAAATATCGGTAAATTCAGTCATGGAAAGTCTTGAAGCTGTAAAAGAGACTTTAGCCAGAATAATAGAAGAAAGACAACATTTAGAAAAGAGTTTTAACAGAAAATCAGGTGAGAAAGAAAAGTACCTGACTGAAATAGATAACTTAAAGGCAGAAAATACGGGACTTTCAAAGAGAGTTAAGGCACTTGAAGAGGAAAAGACAGGAAAGGTATTCTCCATTGATAAGACTGTGGAGGAAAAAAAGGTGTTGGAGGAGGAATTATCCGATACTATAAACCAGATACAAAATACCAACAAAAATATTATACTCCTTCAAGAGGATTATAACAGGGTAGAGGTTAAAAAGGCCAAGGTTGAAGCGGAGCTTGAGGTAATACAAAACAGGATGTGGGATGAATACGAGCTTACATTTACCAATGCCATGGAATTTAAAAAGGATATTGGAAGCATACCTCAGGCACAAAAAAGAATAAATGAAATTAAAAATGATATTAAAGCATTAGGACCTGTTAATATTGCTGCAATTGAGGAATATATAAAAACAAAGGAACGTTATGAATTTATGTCAGGCCAAAGGAATGACATGGAGCAGGCCAAGGAAAAATTAAAAAAGGTAATAAGTGAAATGATAAGCATAATGAAGAGACAGTTTTTAGAGCAATTCAAGCTTATCAATGATAATTTCAATATAGTGTTTCGTGAATTGTTTGAAGGCGGAAGAGCTGAACTTATACTGGTGGATATGGAAAATGTCCTTGAAAGCGGTATAGAAATAGAGGTACAGCCTCCAGGGAAAAAACTGCAGAATATGATGCTGCTCTCCGGGGTGAAAGGGCGTTTACCGCAATTGCTCTGCTGTTTTCAATATTAAGGCTTAGACCGACACCTTTCTGCATACTTGACGAAATTGAGGCTGCCCTTGATGATGCCAATGTTTACAGGTTTGCAGAGTACCTTAAAAGGTACACCATCAACACCCAGTTTATAATGGTTACTCACAGAAAAGGTACCATGGAGGCTGCAAATACCCTCTACGGTGTAACAATGCAGGAGCATGGCGTATCAAAGATAGTGTCCATGAGAATGGGAGAGAAAGCAAGTTAAAGCATGACAAAAAAGTACAAATATAACAATATACAAAGAATTACAAAAGGAGATTACGTATGGGTTTTTTTGACAGACTAAAAGAAGGATTAACAAAAACAAGAAAGAGTATAACAGAAAAGATCGATCAGGTTTTGGTTGCATTTGGTAAGGTTGATGACGAGTTATTTGATGAACTTGAAGAAATACTTGTTACTTCCGACATTGGTGTCGATACTTCGCTGAAGGTAATAGAGGATCTTAAAAAGAAGGTTAGAGAAAACAGGGTCACTGATGCCATGAAGGTTAAAGATCTCTTAAAGGAATCACTTGCAGAACTGCTTGCAGAGGAAAATTCCGAGCTCAATCTTGAAAGCAAGCCGTCTGTAATACTTGTTGTGGGCGTTAATGGAGTAGGAAAAACTACCTCAATAGGTAAAATAGCAAATCTATTAAAACAACAGGGAAAAAAAGTTATTTTGGCTGCCGGAGATACTTTCAGGGCTGCTGCAATAGATCAACTGGATATATGGGCAAACAGGGTTGGTGTAGACATTATAAGACAGGCAGAAAACTCGGACCCTGCTGCGGTTATATTTGATGCAATTCAAGCTGCAAAGTCCAGGAAAGCAGATGTTCTGATATGTGATACGGCTGGAAGGCTCCACACAAAAAAGAACCTTATGGACGAATTGAAAAAAATATATAAAGTTATAGACAGGGAATTACCAGGAATTTCACGTGAAACCCTTCTGGTTCTAGATGCTACAACGGGTCAGAATGCCGTTTCACAAGCTAAGACCTTTAATGAGATTTCCGACATAACAGGCATTGTTTTGACAAAACTAGACGGAACTGCCAAAGGTGGAATAATTATAGCCATAAAATCAGAATTGGATATTCCTGTTAAGCTAATTGGCGTTGGCGAAAAGATGGATGACCTTCAGAAGTTTGATGCAAGGGAATTTGTTGAAGCCTTGTTTTCATAAGGTGGAGCTATGTGCGATAGATTAGATGTTTCTTGCGTACAAATGAACTGTAAACCGGGAGATATTAAGTATAACCTTAAAAAGGCCAGGGAATTTGCCGATAAGGCTGTGAAAAACGGCACTGAAATTCTGGTTTTTCCTGAGCTGTTTGATATAGGATATGACCTTTCCTCATTAGTAAAATTGGATATTGATGAGCATATAGCAGTTGATGAGTTAGCTGCCATTGCTAAAGACAACAACATGTTTATAGCTGCGGGATTGACTGAGAAGGGCTATGGGACATTTTACAATACCTTATATGTTTTTAACAATATAGGCGAAACAGTTTTGAAATACAGAAAAATCAACCTGTTTTCATTGAGTAAGGAAAATGATTATTTTACACCAGGCATAAATCCCCAGTCGTTTGTTATAAAGAATATTAAAGTTGGCGTTATGATATGCTATGATTTAAGATTTCCTGAACTGGGAAGATATTATTTAAAGGATGGATGTAGTGTCATCATAATTTCATCAGCATTTCCCAAACAGAGACAAGAGCATTGGAATACTCTTTTAAAGGCAAGAGCTATTGAAAATCAGTTATATATAATTGCATCAAACAGGGTTGGAAGTTTGGATGGTCTTGAATTTGCGGGAAACAGCAGTATAATAGATCCTTGGGGAAATGTTTTAGAAACTCTTGATAATGAAAGTGAAGGAATTATAAAGTGCTGTATATCTATGGATAAAAGAGATGAGGTGCGTAAATTTATTCCATGTTACAATGATATGCTAAGGCTTGAAGGATTGATTAATAATAATAAATGCAATGATCGAATAGATATTAAGGAATGACTCAAATTTTAAAAGGGAGGTCTTAGACTGGATGGACATTAATGAATTTAACAATTTTTATGACAGGAATGAGTTTAGGAATACTGCAAAAAAGCTTAAGGGAAGGTTAATTGCAGTTATAGCAGTCTTCGCTGTTGTAGTAGGACTAATTGTAGCTGCCGGCATTTATCTTGATATCATTCAGTTAAATGAAATAGGCAAAAAACTTTCAAGTATTTATATTAAGAACATTCAATACAAATTGATTTTCAGCGTATTTACCTTTATATTGATATTTGCTGCCATCAGTGTAACCAATATATTTATAAAGAGGGTTCTTTTTAAATTTCTTAAGAAGAATGGTACCCAAAGCAATATAAAGTTTCCTAATTATTCCATAGCTGCTGTGATTGGACTTTTAGGAGCATTTATCACAAGAAATTTCTTCTTCCAGAAAGCACTTACATTTTTTAACTCTGAAGCCTTTAACCTTAAGGACCCGCTTTTTAGTAAAGATGTGGGTTACTATATATTTCAAAGGCCCTTCTTAATATCCATTTATGATTTTATATTATACTTATGGATTTTCGTAATATTTTATACCATAGCTTATTATCTTATATCCCTCATATTGGTATATAGTAATGTAAGCCTTGAAGATCTAAAGTTTAAAAGTCTTATAAGGCATAATATCATTAATGTTTCAATATTCTTCCTCATTAAGGCGGTTTCCTATACATTTGAAAAAGAGGGACTTCTCTTTGGGAGTTTTGCAAATGTACGAGGTGTGGGATCTGTTCTTGGAGCCGGGTATATTGCCAATAACATATGGAAATTGTATTTTACAATAGCACCATTTCTGCTTTTGGCAATTGTGGCTGTAACATTTTTCTTTGTATGGCGCGGCAAGCTTAAGTCCGCTGGGTTTTCAATAGCCATTTATCCGGCTGTATGGATTGTAGTAAGCATAATAGCAGCCATAACCCAAGTTGCTTATGTTAAACCTGATGAAATAAATGCAGAAGGAAAGTATCTAAAAAACAATATGACTATGACAAGAAAAGCATATAATATTGACAATATAGAAAGCTATCCTTTCAAACTTGAACCATTAAAGCCGGAAATAATTGCAAGGAATAAGGAAACTGTAGACAACATAAGAGTTGTTGACTATAAGGCAACCCTTGACAGTAATAAACAGCTTCAGGGATTGACAAACTTCTACAGTTTTCATGAAGGAGATATAATAAATTACAATATAAATGGAAAAGAAACTCCTGTTTTCATATCTGCCAGGGAAATCAACAAGGATTTACTTCAATCCAAGTCATACACCAATATGATGTTTAAGTATACTCATGGCTATGGTATTGTTATGAACCCCATCAACAGGTTTACAAGAGAAGGACAGTCTGACTTTATAATAAGCGGACTTCAGAATGAAGAGACTGAACTTAAAATAAATGAACCAAGGATATATTATGGAGAGCTCACTAAGGACTATGTTGTTGTCAATCCTGCTCAAGAAGGTAAGTTAAAGGAAACCGATTATGACGGGAAAACTGAGGTGAGCTATGATACCCAAAATGGCGGAGGAATTAAGCTGGGATTTTTAAACAAGGTACTTTTTGCATTAAGGTTCCATGATTACAATTTCCTTGTTTCAAGCAATATTTCTTCCAATTCAAAGCTTCTACTAAACAGGCAGGTTGTGGAAAGAGCCCAAAAGGCTGTGCCGTTTTTAAGGGTAGATAACGATCCATATATACTGCTGACGGATGACGGAAAACTGAAGTGGATTTTAGATGCATATACTACTACCAATCTATTTCCATATTCTCAGGACTTTGGCGGATTCAACTATATAAGAAACTCGGTTAAAATAATTATTGATGCATATACAGGAGCAACTGATTATTATATCATCGATAATAATGATCCTATAATAAAGGTATACAACAAGATATATCCAGGTATTTTTAACAGCATGGATAAATTGCCTGAATTTCTAAAACAGCACATGAGATATCCTGAGTATCTTTTTAAGCTTCAGACTGAGGTATTAAAGAAATATCATATAAACCCTGACAGTGAGCAGAATATAACTAATTTTTACGGCGGTCAGGACTTATGGAAATTAGCTTCTATACCTGACAAGGAATCAGGAGAAGAAGTACTTGAGCCTTATTATAATATGATAAAGCTTCCGGGTAAATTCGGTAAAAATGAAGAACTTATTTTGATGAGACCGTTTACTCCATCCGGTGAAAGACATAACTTAGGTTCATGGCTCTCTGTAAGAAACTCAATGGAGAACTACGGGCAGCTGATACAGTTTACTTTCCCAAATGAAGCACAGAATATTTTCGGCCCATATCAGGTAGAAGTAAAAATAAACCAGATAGATTCCATATCAAAGGATATTACACTATGGAGTCAGAGCGGTTCGGCTGTATTTAAAGGAAATCTCCTGGTTATACCTATTGAAAATAGTATTCTTTACGTTGAACCAATTTATATAAGATCAACCGGTAACGCAATACCCGAAGTAAGAAGGATTATTACAGGGTATCAGGAGGGAAATGAGTTCAGATATGGAATTGGTACTGACTTAAGAAGTGCACTTAATAATATGTTTTCAGCAAACCCAGCCACTGTAACTGATGACAAGACAGATACAACTACGGATAATAAAGATGCTGGAAATGATAATGAAGATAAGCCTTCACAAAATGTTGGCGACAAGCAGCAGGTAATTGACCAGATTCTTTCAAAATATGATGTACTTAAGAAGCAGATGGATGAACTTGATAAACTTATGCAAGATTTAAGATAGGGAGATCATAATTCCCTAAGGCATGATTAACAGCTAAAAAGGCCAGCTTCGAACCTTTGTAAAATGATAGATGTAATGTTTTACGAAGGTTCGAAGCTGGCCTTTTTGATTATTGAAATTAATGTATTGATCTCTTTTTGTGTTTTCTTCCCATGACATCGGATACATCATGTATAGTAACGAATGCATTTTCATCAGTATCGTTAATAATAGCTTTTAATTTTGCAACTTCCAAACGTGTTATGACAGAGTAAATGATAGTTTGCTGCCTTTCAGCATAAGCACCCATACCATCTAGATAAGTTACACTTCTTCCTAAACGGGCCATAATATTCTCAGCAATTTCTTCTGCTTTTTCTGAAATAATCATTGCTGCCTTGGCTTCATCTATTCCTTCGTTTATAATATCTATTGCCTTATATGCAATAAAGTATGCAATTAATGAGTACATGGCTCTATCCCATCCAAAAACCAAGCCTGCACTGCTTAAAATGAATATGTTAAAAAACATAACAATTTGACCCACTGAGAATGTCATTCTTTTGTTTAATACAATAGCAATCATTTCGGTACCGTCCAATGATCCTCCATAACGAATAATAAATCCAACACCGATTCCTAAAATTATTCCTCCAAAAACTGTAGCCAATAAAATATCATCAGTTAGTCCGGGTATAGGGTGGAATACGGACACAAAGAATGAAAAACAAGTAATTGAAAAAATTGACTGCAGCACAAAGGACTTACCGATTTGTTTATAACCAAACACAAGAAAAGGAATGTTCAGGAAAAATGTAAAAAGTCCTAGGGGAATTTGTGATAAATAACTCAAAATAATTGATATACCTACGATACCGCCATCTATTATTTTATTTGGTATTAAAAAGAATTCCAAACCTGCTGCTGCCATAATTGATCCGGATAATAGGAAAAAGTATCTGTATAATACCTTTAATGCACGTTTTTTTTTAGTCATAGGTTGACCTCCTTTGGTGTGTGTAGTAGGTATGTAAGGGCAGGTATACCTGCCCTTGTATATTTATATTAAGGCATGAATGAATAATTACTTCCGCTCATGACTAAATTATTTCTGATTTTTATTCATAGTATCGGTATCGTTTTCACTTATCTTGGTAGCATAATGACCAGCTATAGCTCCGCCAACGATAAAAATTGCAACAAGTACAAGTATTATTATGGAAACAGGATTCATTTCTTCACCTCCAATACAATTAGTATTTATAATATTGAAGATGAAATATACTTGTATTTGGTCCCGTGGAAATAACTAGAGAGAAAAATTTTTATTTGTTTGCGAAAATTGAACGGATTTTTCTTTTCCTCATAGGATTGAGGAATATTTGACAGTAAGGCAAAAGGATCATATGAAAAGAAAAGCTTTGATGTAAGCTGCTTAAAGACTGGTTTTTTAGCATCATTAACCGATACAATACTACCATGATAAGAATGAGTTAATATAACAGTATTCGTGTCTTGTATTTGGTCGGAAACATCAAAACAAAACGGAAGGAACAATGCATTAACATTAAAAGCTAACAGCAATAAAAATGTTAATAATCTATTCAAAACGTTTCTTTCCTCCATCTATTGCATACATTATTTCTCTTTATCATTATGTGTCTGTTTATCCTGCTTGGATCCGCAATAAGGGCAAAAACTAAATTCAGCTTTAATTTTTTTTCCGCAGGTTCGACAACTTTTTTTGCTATGATCGACATATTCTTGAGAATTTGTTTTTCTAAAGAATATTTGGTAAAGAATTTGAAACATATCTACTCCTTTACTCCTTTTAAGTAATTATATCTAATTTAGAACAATTCATCAATGACTAATATATTCAATATGACATAATTATTATTTTAATTATGCCTTAATTAATTTTTAAATTGCGACTTTCCTTTTTTCGATGTATAATCATATTATATGGACAATGGACTTTAAACATTAATATGTTAATATGCTTGTATGCTATTCCAAATTTTTTCTTTTCATTTCTTTTAAACGTTATTTTATGCCAGGCATCAAGCTCGACTGGCTGATCGCAATAACCAACGTTAGGGATCGCCGATATAAAAAGTACATTTCCATATTATAAAAATAATTTTTCAAAAGGGGATGTCATATGAAGAAAAGTCGAATTCTGTTGGTTTTGGCACTTGTATTGGTTTTTAGCAGTCTATCTTTAACATCTGTTTTTGCAGATTCACTTCCTAGTATCGGTATCGAGCTTGACAAGACAGAAGCAAAGGTAGGAGATATAATCAAAGCTACTATCAAAGCTAATGATATTAAAAACCTCAATGGCTTTCAGCTAAACATGAGATTCAACCAGGAAGTTCTGAAGATAGTATCGGAAGACGGATCAGAAAGTTTTGATGATAAAACATGTCCTGAGAATGGTGAATTGATCATGAATAAGAACTATTCACTTTTCCCTGCGGCAGAAAATATTATTTCAGCAGGAGTGTTGAACTTCGGTAGAACCTACATAGATATGGGGTCTTATAGACAGAGTAACAAGCCGGAAAGTACAGGTTCTCTGGCAGTATTATATTTTAAAGTAATTAAGGATGCAGCAACAGAAATAGTTTTTGAAGAACTTGGAACAATGCCAGGCTCAAATAAGGGTACATTACTGTTTGACTGGGATGGGAATACTATTAAAGAGTACAGTGTAAATGATTCCACTAAAATCAATCCAAATTCAAGCCCTGCTCCTTTGCCCAAATATACTGTTAAGCCCATTTCTCGTCCAGTTGAACAGCCAACAGCTGAAAAGAATAATAATATTTACATAATAATACTTGTAGCTGTTATTGCAATTGTTGTTCTATTGCTTTTTGTATTTATATTTGCAGGTAAAAACAAATCTTCCGGTGATGATAATCTGGATAATGAAGAAGGCCAGGATGAATATGATGACGAAGGTCAGAGCAGTGAGTATGACGAGACGAACGATAAAGATAATACGTAAGTGATTCAAAATAAAAGTGACACTAATCTTACATTTTCTTCACTGATATTTGCGGCATAAAATGTAAGATTAGGCACTTTTATTTATAGTTAATCTAAAGCATTATTAATCTACATTTCAATTTTTCAAATCATTTATCTTCTAAGAATGTACATGTCAATATCTTCTAAGAATGTACATGTCAATTTGATAATTACAAAGAAAATGGGCTAATCCAGTTTCTTAATTGAGAGGAGCGATTAACATTGAAAAGAGCTGTTTTTAAGCAACTAATCAAAAAACTTTTTCTATTTTCAGTGATTTTATCGGTAGTAGGGACAAACCTGTTGTTCACACCTTCCGAGGCATCAGCAGAAGGGGGAGTAAGTATAAGCATAGGTTCAGGGACTGGAGATCCTGAAGCTTCTGTAAAAATACCGGTAAATATATCAGGTATCCCGTCTTTAGGAATAAATAACATAGATTTTGAATTGAGTTATGATAGCAATAACCTTGAATTTATAAGTGCTATTCCGGGTGCTATATATGATGTTCCTACGGATTTTTCTTACTTTAATACATCTGAAAATGGTGTAGGTAAAATAAAATTTTTATTCAGCGATACCACCCAGGGCAGCCAACCATTGAAAAAAGAAGGTGTTATGGTTGAATTAAACTTCAAAGTTAAGAAATCCGCTGTTCAAGGTGTTTATAAAATTCAAAAGTACGAAATCGGTTCATGTTCTTCAATTGATTCGGCTAATAAGAAGCTTGTACCAGTAAATGTTAATTTTAATGATGGTGCCATAACGGTTACAAATGCAGCAACGCCAACACCTACTCCATCTGGACAGGTTCCAACTCCTACCGCAACTGTAACTCCTACTCCAGTAAAAGTGTCGCCTTCAGCTAAGTCTTCAACAGCTCCATCTTCAGTGGTTTCTAATAGCAATCCGGTAAATACACCAATTTCTTCAGAATCAAGGGTTACACCAACTTCTGCTATTAAGGCTACTCCAATAGTTCTTGTAAATGAGAATAAGAAGCTGATTCCCAAAGGCATACCTGCTGATTTAGCTATAACTGTTAAGACAGACAAGAATATTTACAAGGAAGATGAGATAATCAGTTTTAAAATTAAATATCTAAACAGATTGGACAAGGAAGCATCGAATGTTGTAATAAGTGCAGAATTCCCTGCAGGAACAGTCCCTATATTAAGTTCAATAAAGCCCATGGGAAAATTAAAGGATAATGGCATGGAATGGGAAATTGACAGCCTTGGGATAGGGAAAGTTGGCGAGATAGAATATCAGCTACAGGTAAGTAAGCTACCAATAGCTATGACAACTACAACCGCTGTTGTTACAATTGACAGCAATGACAATATACTTAAAAATGATGACAATAAATCACTTGCCAGATTCCTTCTGCTAAAAAACAATACTGTTCTAAGTCATAAGAAATATATGAACGGATATCCTGACGGTACAATCAAGCCTGACAAGGAAATAACAAGAGCTGAAGTAGCTGTATTGTTTGCAAATCTTTTAGCCCTGGATACATCTGATAATACAACAGTAGCATATCAGGATGTTAAAAAGGGACATTGGGCATTAAAATACATAAATGCGGTTTCGAAAGCAGGAATATTTAAAGGATCTACAGTTAAGGGTGTATCATTATTCAACCCAAATAATTTTATTACAAGGGCAGAACTTGCTACTGCAATATCAAGATATTTGGAGCTTGGTGAAAATCGGACTCCACTAGAAGTGCATTTTTCAGACATAGTTGGGCACTGGTCCATGAAATATGTTGAAGAGGCATATAGGCTTAATATTGTAAGCGGATATAGCAATGCAAAATTCCTTCCTAACAATAAAATAAAGAGGGCAGAAGTTTTGGTAATGTTAAACAGAATGTCCTTCAGAGGTCCGGTATCAACCGACGAGGCAAGTCCGTTCAAGGATCTTAGCAAGAAACACTGGGCATTTGGACATATTATTGAAAGCACAACAGATCATAATACAATACTAAATGGACAGGTTGAAATTAAGCAATAATTGCTAAAAAATTGTTTTTTATAAAGACATTATGAATAAACGACGGAGCTGTTGCAGAACTAAGGCATCAGCTCCCATTTTATTTTGCTTAAGTCTAAACAGCTAATGCAAAAAGCGGAAAAGTGTTGTATAATATTACTATATTTAAGCTATGTATTACTAATTCTAACTTATCAAATTTTTATGAGGAGGGGTTGTCAATAGAGTTATTTCATTCAAGTTTAGTATAAGAAAATATCTATATAAGAAACATTAATTATTTTGGACATGGCGACTTTTGTCATTCTTGTGCTATATGAAAAGTTTATTGGGCAGGCAGTTTGTAGTACAATTAATAAGACTAATCACTTTTCATATAAAAAGTACAAGCCTTGTTATTTTTATTTGGAAGGGGATTATATTTAAATGGTGTATAAAAGAAATTTATCTGCAATTCTTTCGCTTTTAATCATCTTTAGTAGTCTTGCAATATCATATGTCAATGTAAATGCAGTCAACTCACAGTTTATACTTGAGGCGGACCAAACCAATATAGCAAAAAAAGATGTCATTGAAGTATCTCTAAGTGTAAAAGATATGCCTAACTTTGCCGGCTATCAGGCTAATATTAAATTTGACCCGAAAGTTCTTAGGCCTATTTACTCCGATGCTACACCTTTTGACAATAATTCTGCTCCTGAAACAGGTGAATTGTTATTAAAGAGATATTCGCCGACAGATATGGCAGCTAATGATCTTGCTAAGGGTACTCTCACATTCGGAAGAACTTATATGAATTTGACAGGCTACAAAGCTAATAATACTCCTGAATCAACGGGCACTATAGCGTATATTTATTTTGAAGTCCTAGAGTCAAAAAATACAAAAATAGAGCTGCAAGATTCAGCATCCTTAACCAATGCTGTGAGTGGAACTATGGCGTTTGACTGGGATGGAGCACAGCAAAGTAATTATACGGTAGTAGGAACTGTAGAATTGATCGGACAAGCACAGGAACAGTCACCTACCCCAACGATTGATGCCACTCCAACTTCGGGTGATGCAACTCCCACAAAGCGAGTGACTCCTACAAAGCGTGCGACTCCTACAAGCACTCCTACTAAAACTAATACAACTGTAACACCTTCATCGTCTTCAAGTACGCCTGAACCATCTCAAGGAACTAATGTAACTCCATATGAACCTGAAACGGCTATTGAGGATTTGGCAATATCAATAAGTGCTGATAAGAGGATATACAATGAAGGAAATACTATTACTTATACTATTAAATATAAAAACAGAACAAATGAACTTGCAATAGGTGTTGAAATTACAGCAGATATTTTGGATAATACAATAATTATAGACGAATCTGACTCAATTAGTGAAGGCGGTAGAATTAAATGGAATATAGGTAATATCGATTCGGGCGAATCAGGTGAAATCAAGTATTCTGTAAAGGTATTACCACTTAGTGAAGCGGAAGTGGAAATATCAAATACTGTGAGCATCAGTGCCTCAGAAGGTACGGGAGAAACTGCAGATTCAACCATAAAAGTACTGGCTGTATCCAATAAGTTTGGTAAAGTTTCGCATAAAAAGTACGTTCAAGGATATAAAGGTAATTTGTTTTTGCCGAATAAGGAAATTACCAGGGCGGAAGCTGCTGTTATGTTCTGCAACATACTGGGCATAGATGTACCCAAAAGTAAGGAACAGGTTTTTTCCGATGTGGGTGTCAATCATTGGGCAGCTCCATACATCAATGTTGTTAATAAAGAAGGCATTTTTAAGGGCTTTAGTGACGGAAGATTTCTACCTAACGGATTTATAACAAGAGCAGAAATGGCAACCGCTATTTCAAGATTCTTAGGACTAAGTGAAGCAGAGCCTATTTCCGTACATTTCAAAGATATCGCCAATCATTGGGCAGTAAAGTATATTGAAGAAATATATAGGGTGAAGATTACAAGCGGATATAAGGATGGGAGTTTCTTACCTAATAAAAAAATCAAAAGAGCTGAGGCAATTGTAATGTTTAACAATATGCTGTTCAGAGGCCCCCTAATGGGAGGGACGTCTACCTTTGACGATGTTGGTTATGATTATTGGGCAATAGGCCATATTGAAGAAGCTGCAAACGATCATTCAAGCACCAGGGACATTAACGGTGTTGAAATAATTGGTTAAAAATATTGATTAATTGGAAATAGTGCTGCAAACTACCTGGAGTAGTAGTAGCACTATTTAATTTCATAAAAAGTAAAAAGGCTGTTATGTTTTAACAGCCTTTTTACTCAGTAATTATTTCAGGAAAGTATGGAATCTATAAAAATAAAGATATTAGCAATTTTTAGACTCCCCTAACAACAAATCTTAAAACACATTTAAAAACTTAATTTTCTTACAATTCAATTATATTTTTTTTGAGCAAAAATATTAATGATATTTATTTTAATTTAATGATATTTTATTCGAAATTAATTATTTCTATAAAAAATGTAAAATGTAAGGCTATAATAACTTTTAATATTGTTTATAAATCTTTAATGTATTTTTAATTGGAATTTAAATAAATAAGTATTATAATTATTATGAAGATATATAATTATAAAAACAATTGATCTATTGCAAAGCTTTAATATTTTTATAATAATAAACACTAATTTAATCAGTTTAATCTATGTAAATGATAATATTCTCATATAGCTTTTTTGGGGGGGACTAATGTGCAGAAAAAAGTAGGTGTATTCTATTTTTCTGGTACTGGAAATACTGAGATAATTGTTAATGCTCTGGGAAATGAGCTTATAAAAAGCGGAAATAAAATCGAAATAATCAGGATAGAAGATATTTTGAAGGACAATGTATATTTTGATGTAAACAGTTATGATTTGATAGGCATATGCTACCCTATACATGCTTTTAACGCACCTGGTATAGTATTTGATTTTATAAAAAAGCTTCCAAGGGTTAAAGATAAATATACATTCATTATAAAAAATGCCGGATCTAATTTCCTAAAAGGCGGATCAACAACAATCATTAAAAATAAGTTAATTGCAAAGGGATATGATCTCTTTAACGAAAGCCTAATTTTAATGCCTAGCAATATATTTACCAAATATCCTGATGAGCTGTCAAAGCAATTGTATTTGACTTCTATAAAGAAAGTTAACAGAGTTGTTCGGGAAATATTGAACGGTAAAATGAGAAGGCAGAAAAATTCAGCCATGCTTACTCTTTTTACAAGGATAGTCAGCTTTTTTGAAGGAATTGGTGCACCTTTATTCGGGAAAGATCTCAAAGTAAATGATAATTGTGCAAGCTGCAACAAATGCGTTAAAAATTGTCCTCGCGGCAACATAAGGATGGAAGGTTTGAAGGTTAAGTTCGGTATGAGATGTATGGCATGTCTTAGATGCATATACCGATGCCCTCAAGGTTCAATTAAACCCACATTGTTTAAGTTTGCAGTATTTAAAGACGGTTATAACCTCCAAGGTATAATAGATAATCCTGAAATAAAAGGTGAATATATAACTCGGGATTCAAATGGGAAATACAAAGAATTCTACAATTATATTTTTAATGAAGACTAATAAAATCTTAATATAAACCTCTTAATGTAATATTATTATTTATTAATTTATTTTAAAAGCTTCACATTACCTTTCCAGCTTAAAAAGGGTATTGTGAAGTTGTTTTTATAATTTTACTGTTTATAATATTTTGGATGTATTTATATTAAATGGAACATAATAATCATGATATTTTATAATATTTTTTGATTTTTTTAAAAACAACATAAATTATTGGTTTTTTTTTGAAATTTATGATAAAATTACGTTAATGCGTTTTTAAATATATTTAAGGAGAGTAATTATGGATATTATCGATAAGGCTAAAGAACTAGGAAACATGCTTAAGGAATCGCAGCAAATGGCAAATTTAAAAAAGGCTGAAGAAACATTGATGCAGGATGATAAAGGTAAGGGATTTTTGAATGATTTGTACATGTTGCAGCAGGAAATGTCTGATGCTATGAGTGAGACAACAGATAAGAGTGTTATAGAGGATATAAATAATAGATATTCCCTAAAGCAAAATGAAGTTTTATCTTATGAAGTAACTCGTTCATATTTTGAAGCAAAGGGAAACTTTGATAAGCTTATGAAACAAATAAACGATGTGATTATGTATAGCCTCACTGGGCAGGAACCATGTTCCGATGATAATTGTTCATCCTGCGGATGCGGCTGCGATCATTAATGTGAGATTAGGAATGCCTTAATATAGTTTATATTGAAGTGAGGTAGATTGTAGCAATGGCAACACTTACACCAATGATGCAGCAATACCTTGATATAAAGGAAAAGTACGATGACTGCATCCTGTTTTTCCGTTTGGGAGACTTTTATGAAATGTTTTTCAAGGATGCCCAAACAGCCTCAAGGGAGCTGGAAATAACCCTTACGGGAAGAGATTGTGGACAAGAAGAAAAGGCACCGATGTGCGGAGTGCCTTTTCATTCTGCTGAAGGCTATATTGCAAGACTTGTAAATAAGGGGTATAAGGTAGCAATATGTGAACAGGTTGAAGATCCATCTGTTGCAAAGGGTATAGTTAAAAGAGATGTTGTTAGGGTGGTTACTCCTGGAACTGTAATCGATTCATCAATGCTTGATGAAAGAAAGAATAATTATCTCATGTCCATCTATAAGAGTAATAATTACTTTGGTATTGCTGCAGTCGACATAACAACAGGAGAATTTTCAGCAACATCTGTAAGCTGGGGTAATACCATTCAAAAAACCATAGATGAAATAGCCAAATTTTCACCTTCTGAAATTATAACAAACAGGGAACTATGTGAGGATAGTTCTATTGTTTCCAATATAAAGAACAGGTTTAATTCCTTTATTACCTGCCTTGATGACGATAGTTTTTCCAAGGAAAAGGCAATTGACAAATTTGCCGGAAAGTTGGGAGAAAACATTGAAGAAGAATCTTCTTATAATCTAGCCCTTGAGGCTTCGGGGCACTAATAAAGTATATTGAACAGACACAAAAGGTTAGCCTTCATCATATACAGGACATAAAATTATACAGGATTGAAGAATTTATGGTACTGGATATGTCTACAAGGCGTAACCTTGAGCTTTCCGAAACCATGAGGGAAAAGTCCAAAAAAGGTACTCTTTTATGGGCTTTAGATAAAACTATGACGTCCATGGGAGGCAGAACAATACGAAGATGGATTGAACAGCCTCTTTTGAATATTTCCGATATCAACGACCGTCTTGAAGCTGTGAATGAGTTAAAAGACAAGTTCATGATAAGGGTGGAAATAAGAGAGCTTTTGAGAAGAGTTTATGACATTGAAAGGCTTATGGGAAAGGTTATATTGGGAAATGTAAACTGCAGAGACCTGGTTTCATTAAAGAATTCAATGGGGCAGATCCCATACATAAAGGAGCTTTTAAATAACTTAAGTACATCCCTTATTGTGAGAAAAAACAATGAGATTGATTCATTAAATGATGTTTATGAATTAATAGATAAGTCAATAGCAGATGAGCCTCCTGTTTCGGTAAAGGAAGGCGGAATAATTAAAACTGGCTATAATGAAGAGGTTGACAGATACAGAAATGCAACTACCGAAGGAAAGACATGGATTGCGGCTTTAGAAACAAGTGAAAGGGAGAAGACCGGTATTAAAAACCTTAAGGTTGGCTTTAACAAGGTTTTCGGTTATTACATAGAAATTACAAAGTCCTATTTTTCATTGGTTCCTGAAACCTACATAAGAAAACAAACCCTTGCAAACTGTGAGAGATTTATAACACCCGAGCTAAAGGAAATTGAGGATACCATATTAGGTGCGGAGGAAAAGGTTGTAGACCTTGAGTACAAGCTTTTTATTGAGATTAAGGATAAAATAGCTTTTGAGATTGAAAGAATAAAAAGAACAGCCAATGGAATTGCTGAGATGGATGTATTATGTTCCTTTGCAGAGGTTGCAGACAGGGATTCTTACTGCATGCCTGTTGTTGACAATGGAGATGAGATACAAGTAATTGATGGCAGGCATCCTGTGGTTGAAAAAATGTTGGATGAAGGTTCTTTTGTTCCTAACGATGTTAATCTCGATATGTCGGATAACAGGCTGGCCATCATTACAGGCCCAAATATGGCAGGTAAATCAACATATATGAGGCAAACTGCATTAATTGTTCTTATGGCTCAGATAGGAAGTTTTGTTCCGGCTAAAAGTGCCAAAATAGGAGTAGTAGACAGGATTTTTACTAGGGTTGGTGCATCTGATGATCTGGCAGCAGGACAGAGTACGTTTATGGTGGAAATGTCGGAAATGGCAAACATATTGTTAAATGCAACCAATAAAAGCCTTCTTGTACTTGATGAGATCGGCAGAGGAACAAGTACCTTTGATGGACTTTCCATAGCTTGGTCGGTTGTTGAATATATAAGTGACAAGATTGGAAGCAGAACTCTTTTTGCAACCCACTACCACGAACTTACAGAACTGGAGGGTAAGAGCGGGGGCGTTAAAAACTACTGTATCTCAGTTATGGAAAAAGGCGAGGATATAGTATTTTTAAGAAAGATTATAAGGGGAGGTGCCGACGGCAGCTATGGTATTGAAGTAGCAAGGCTTGCAGGCTTGCCTCAGGCTGTGTTGAGCCGTGCAAAGGAGATACTGAAAGATCTTGAAGACGCTGATATAAACAAGAAGGAAACAAAGCTCAGAAAAAGCAAATTACCAATTGACGGGCAAATGAATTTGTTTTCTATTAAACCTGAAAACAAGGGCTGCCAGGAGGTTATTGATGAATTAAAGACTGTTGACATAAGTGCTCTTACCCCATTAGATGCACTTAATGTAATTTATAAACTCCAGCAAAAGCTCAGAAATTCCTGATATATTTAAGGGCATTTCAAACATATGAATCAAGGAAAATGTTTTACAATAATTAAAAAGTAAAATGATTATTGCAAAACATATATGAAGAAGGGACGCTATGGGAAAGATTGTACTACTGGATGAAAATACTTCTAATAAGATTGCAGCAGGAGAGGTTGTTGAAAGGCCCGCTTCTGTAATAAAGGAGCTTATTGAAAATTCAATTGATGCCGGTGCTGATAGTATATCCATTGAAGCAAAAAACGGTGGAGTAAGCTTAATGCGAGTTACCGACAATGGCTCTGGAATAGATGATGATGATGTGGAAATTGCTTTTGAACGCCATGCAACCAGCAAAATACGAAGTGCAAATGACTTGGAGTCCATAAATTCATTAGGGTTTAGGGGAGAGGCACTGGCAAGTATTGCATCTGTTTCTGTTGTAGAACTTACAACAAGGACCATAAATAAGGAATATGGTATTTATGCAAGGGTAGAGGGCGGCACTGTTAAAGAATTGAAACAGGTGGGATGTCCTGTTGGAACAAGCTTTGTTGTAAGCAGTCTGTTCTATAATACCCCTGCCAGGTATAAATTTCTCAAGAAAGATAGTACTGAGTTTGGATATATATCTGAGATTGTAAACAGGATAGCATTAGCTAAGCCAGGCATTTCATTTAAATTGACCGGTAACAGTTCAGTTGCTCTTCATTCCCCAGGTAATAATGACCTTTTAAGTGTTATTTTCAGTATTTATGGAAAAGAAGTAAGCAGAAATCTGTTACCCATCGATTATGAGGATTCAATCCTTAAGATAAAAGGTTATGCCGGTAAGCCTGAAATATCCCGCTCTACCAGGGAGTACCAATCAATTTTTATAAATGGCCGTTATATAAAAAGCAAGCTCATTTCTGCAGCAATAGAGGAAGCTTATAAAACGTTTGTTATGAAAAACAAGCACCCCTTCACTGTTCTAAACATTGAGATTAACCCTCTTCTTGTAGATGTGAATGTCCACCCAACAAAAATGGAGATACGGTTTTCTAAGGAACAGGAGGTATTTAGAAGCGTTTATCATGCAGTAAATAATGCACTTTTAAGTGCACCTCTAATAAGAGATGCACATTTTCAGGAAAAAGCCGATAATATTTTTAAAATTCAAGATCCTGAGATACGTAAGGCTGATTATGTACAACAAAATATTGAAACTGCCAAAACTGATATATTTAAAAATAAAGCTGATGTACCTACTCAAAATGCTGGTGCGAGCACAGATTATAATAAGATTCAGAACAGCTTTGAAAAAAAGGTTCCAGAAAAAGATAGCATGTCATGTGACAGTTTAAAAGAAACTGCTGAAAACAGTACTGTTGAAAACATGCCTACTGAAGACATAGCTATTGAAAGCAATACTGTTGAAACTAATGCTATTGAAAACAATGCTATTGAAAATAATACTATTGAAAACAGAGCTTTAGAATACAAAGCTTTAGAAAATATAGCCGCTGAAAATAAAGGTAATAAAGTTGAATTTACAGACAATATATGTAAAGAGATTTTTGATACTGATAAATACTTAACTGGGGACAATATAAATGAAGAAGTCCTTGATAAATCACATGATAGTGCAAAAAATGAGATAAAAAATAAGGATAATGCATCCATATTTGAAAATGCAAGTATAATCGGGCAGGTTTTTTCTACATATATCCTGTTGCAAAGGGAAAATGAACTTCTTTTGATAGACCAGCATGCGGCACATGAAAGAATAATGTATGAGCATTACAGGGATAAGTTCAGTAAAAAGGAACCTTTTTCTCAAATGCTTCTAACGCCTGTGGTTGTGGAGATTCCATATAACGAAATCAAATTTATGGAGGATAAGAAGGAAATTTTTTATAATTTAGGTTTTATTTTTGAGAGTTTTGGAAATAATTCAATTATTATAAGATCAGTTCCATTTATAAATGATATAAATTCCATAAAGGAGCTGTTTTTAGAAATACTTGATAAGATAAAAAAGTCAAATGTGGATGACATCGATATTATGGCCGATGAAGCCATATATACAATTGCATGCAAAGCAGCTGTAAAGGCAAACAGAAAGCTTGATGTAAAAGAAATAACAAGCGTTATGGAAAAGCTTGGAGATACAGTAAATCCCTATACCTGCCCTCATGGAAGGCCGGTTATAGTCAAGCTTACCAAATATGAACTGGAAAAAATGTTTAAAAGGGTTTTGTAGGGGTGAATATGAATAAGGTTATAGTAATAGTTGGGCCGACAGCATCAGGTAAAACAGCTTTGTCCATAAGTTTGGCAAAGGAAATGAATGGAGAAATAGTATCCGCAGATTCAATGCAGATTTATAAATATATGGACATAGGCACAGCAAAGCCTGATTTGGAAGAGATGTCAGGTATCAAGCATTATCTTATTGATGAAGTTAATCCTGATGAAGAGTTCAGTGTTGCACGGTTCAAAGAACTTGTAACAAAATATATAGATGAGATACTGGATAAAGGAAAACAACCAATAGTTGTTGGAGGGACAGGGCTTTATATAAATTCCCTGCTTTATAACATAGATTTTTCAGAGACTGTAAGTGACTGGGAGCTAAGAGAAGAGCTCAAAAAAGAAGCTCTTGAGATGGGAAATGAATATCTGCATGATAAGTTAAAATCTGTTGACCCAATTGCTGCCGGGAAGATTCATAAAAATGACTTAAAGCGCATTATAAGGGCTTTAGAAGTATATGAGTATTCGAAAAAGACAATAACAGAGCATCAGGAGGTGTCCAGGCAAATCCCTTCCAAATATGAATTTTATGCCTACGGTCTCAAAATGGATAGGGAAAGATTGTACAACAGGATAAACCAAAGAGTAGATATAATGTTTGAAAGGGGATTGATTGAAGAAGTAAAAGGCCTTATTAATATGGGCTATGACAAACATTCAGTAGCAATGCAAGCTTTAGGATATAAGGAATTACTTTTGTACCTTAGAGATGAGATTTCTTTGGATGACGCAAAGGAAATAATTAAAATGGGTTCAAGAAGGTATGCCAAACGTCAAATCACCTGGTTTAAAAAGACTGAGGGTGTTAAATGGATTGATTTGGATTTAGAAATGGATATTAATAAAATTGCAAAAAATATTAAAAATGATATTGCAACAAATGGTAATTTCCTATAGAATAATTGTATAGTTTCGGGTAAGTGTTAAGTTTTGGCATGGATAAAAATAGATAGATAGAGGAGGAGTCCCGTGAACAAGAATAATATTAATTTACAAGATGTTTTTTTAAATCAGGTAAGGAAAGAACATATCGCAGTAACAATTTACCTTACAAATGGATTTCAGTTGAAAGGTATGGTAAAAGGTTTTGATAATTTTACAGTTGTATTGGACAGTGATGGAAGACAGCAGCTTGTTTATAAGCATGCAATATCCACTATAAGCCCAATGAAACTTGTAAATCTTATATTTAATGATAACAGAGAACAGTAAAAAAAGCCGCTTAGCGGCTTTTTTAATTTCCAGCAAATTTATAGTGTAAGTTATATTTTGGTTATACCTAAAAAAAATCTAAAGTTTTCTGAAAACACCAATAACCTTTCCTAAAATACTCAGATTTTCTCTGACAATTATAGGCTCTAAGTATTTATTCTCCGGCTGGAGCCGTACATAACCATTTTCCTTGTAAAATGTTTTTACTGTAGCTTCATCACCTATCAAAGCAACAACTATATCTCCATTATTAGCCGTTGCCTGCTGCTTAACAAGAACAAGGTCTCTGTCGAATATACCTGCTTCAATCATACTGTCCCCTTGCACCTTTAGCATAAAAGCAGTTGAATTCTGCACAAAGTCTACAGGTAAAGGAAAAGTATCTTCTACATTTTCAACAGCTAGAATTGGCTGTCCTGCTGTTACTTTACCCACGATTGGAACATCAACCATCTCTTTTACAGAATAATATCCCTTATCATTCCTTTGGGCGTTGAAAGATTTTGAGCCAACAATACTTAAAGCACGTGGTTTAGTGGGGTCCTTTTTAATTTGACCAGTCTTACTGAGCTTTTCCAAATACCCATGCACGGTAGAGGTTGACTTTAAGCCAACTGCTTTGCATATTTCTCGAACAGATGGCGGATAACCCTTTTCAGCAACTTCTTTGTTTATAAATTCTAAAATTTTCTTTTGATTCTCATTTTGTTTCTCATGCATACAATACACCCCGTCTATATTTAATGAATTATAAGTATGTTTACATCCTTTAATATAAAAATTAACACTTTTAATATATTTATTTTATTATAACATATTATTTTGAAAAATCAAACTAACGTTCGAAAATTAATTGACAAAGAACGCACGTTTGGGTATAATTATGTAAAAGAACAAATGTTCGCAGGAGGTTGCTTATGAAAAGGAAATATACTTTGAAGAATAAAAAAAGATTTTTTACATTAATATTTTTGATTTTTGGTATTATGATTACTTTCGTTTTTGCCGATATATCATATGGTTATAAGAAAAAAGAATATAAGATGGTGGAAATACAATTAGGAGATACTTTGTGGGATATTGCAGATCGTTATAAGGGTGACACTGAAATAAGAAAATTTCTATATGAAATTAAAAAAGTTAATAGACTAGATACAAGTGATATATACATAGGAGACATGTTGAGAATTCCTGTTTCAGGATAAATAGTTATTAATTATTATTGAAAAATTGAGTATTATAATTGGATAAATAGCAACTCTAACTATATTAAGGGATGTGATACTATGGCAGGATATAATCTTGATGATAAGACTGGATTGCTAAGTGTATTTAACAAAGCCAGCCTTAAAGTTATTAAGGTAAGCAGCGATATAGGCATGAAGCATTATAATGTCTATAATAATTTGGTAGCAACTGTAGAGTTAGTTAATGATCCAATAATAAAGCTTACAATAAAAGAGGGTATGAAAGATTTGGCACTGGCACCCCGTGATATTATTGTTTTAAGCTATAACAGTGACAATGATGTATATCTCTTAAGTGCCAGTATTATATCTATTGAAGATGATGAACCCTATCAGTTTACAGTATCATCTCTAAAAATTGAAAAGCTAAAGGATCTGCGCAAAGCAGAAAGATTCTTTATAAGCAATGCAGCATATATCAAGGTTCAAGGAATAATGGAACCTATATTCGGTATAGCTACCAATATAAGCACAAGTGGGATTAAAATAGTTTGCAACATCAATTTATTGATGGAAGACGTTATGGAACTTACTGTTATGATTGATAAGAATCAAAAAATTGTTTTCAGAGGTAAAATAGTAAGAAAGAATAAGATTATGGATTTATATGAGTATGGATTCGAGATTTATGAGATATCTGAAGTCAACAGAAGAAATCTGCATCATTATGTTAATACTTTTAAATTTGATAATCCATAAACATAATTTTTTAGATACAAGTTAATAACAACAAATTAAGTTTGGCTAAGCAAAATACCGTTGATACGATGTTTTGCTTAGCCAAATTTAATTATGTCAGGGAAATTATGGTGTATTCTACACAGCAATTTCTCATGACAACAATCAAGCATTGCAAAATTATTTCATGATTTTGTTTTTTTTTAAGGCAATATTAATAACACTTTTAATATAATTTGTGTTATATTAAAAGTGTTTAATAATGGTTTGTATTTAAAATTAATCTTTTGCAAAAAGGACTGAAGCTTATGGAAAAAGAATGTTTGTTATATGATAGAGCTTGCATTAAATGCTATGATTGTGAGAAATGTGATTTAGACAGCACAAAAAGATGCAATAATTGTGAGAAGTGTTTAGAACAGAATGAAGAGTATAGATCAGTAAAAGTAGAAGATTTTATTAAGAAGCGTAAGTAAGTAATGCCTAAGGAATACTAAAAATAATATATTTATTGAGGAAAATGATGAATAGCGAAATTTTTTTAGATAACAGTTCAACAACCAAACCCTATGATGAAGTAATAGATTTAATGGGATATATAAGCAAGGAAGTATATGGTAACCCATCATCTCTGCATAGAAAAGGCATTGAGGCGGAACGTGAAGTAAAGAAGTCCAGACAAATAATTTCTGACAGCCTAAGGGTAAATTTAAATGAAATATACTTTACTTCAGGAGGCACCGAGTCAAATAATTTAGCCATTATGGGATACCTCTATGGTAATCAAAGAAAAGGCAAGCATATAATAACCACCTCTGTAGAACATCCTTCTGTAATGGAAGTTTATGAATATTTAAAAAGTACTGGTTATACTGTTGATTACCTTAATGTTGACAGTAACGGTATGGTTAATTTGGATGAATTGAAGTCAAAAATTACAAATGAAACGGCTTTAATAAGCATAATACTTGTAAATAATGAAGTTGGAGCAATACAGCCAATAAATGAAATAATCAAAATTAAGGATTCCATAAACAAGAATACCGTTATACATGTAGATGCTGTACAGGCATTTGGTAAGATTGACATTTTTCCTAAAAGTGCCGGAATTGATATGATGTCAATGAGTTCACATAAAATACACGGTCCAAAAGGCGTTGGTGCTTTATATGTTAATAAATCCATTAAATTAAACTCGATGATTTTAGGTGGAGGACAAGAGTCCTTATTAAGGTCAGGAACTGAAAATGTACCGGGTATCTGCGGTTTTGGAAAAGCTGCCGAAATAACCTTCAGCAAGTTAAAGGAAAATTATAAATTAGTTGAAGCTTTGAAAAACACTCTAGTAAAAGAATTAAATAACAATATAGAGGACTATAGGATTATTTCACCCGATGAATCCATTCCCTATATTTTGAATATAGCTTTTGGCGGGATAAAATCAGAAGTTCTGCTGCATCATCTTGAAGAGAAGAATATATATATTTCAACAGGATCTGCATGTTCTTCACGCAAAAAAATTCACAGCAGAGTACTCAAAGCTATGGGAATTCCTCCTAAATATATTGACGGTGCTATACGAATAAGCTTTTCTTCCTATAACACCGAGGAACAAATCATAACTACTGTTAATTCATTGAAAGAAATATTGCCAAGGATTAGGAAAACTTCCGCACAAAGGAGTTGTAAGTGAGCATAATATAGTTGTTTAATTTATCCTCTTGATAGTAAAATTGAATATAAGGATTAATAAAAACTACTCAATATGACGATTCAAAAAGCATAATCTTATTGCATTCTCCTTATAATATTTAAACAACTAATTTTTTATGAGCATTAAAAAATATCATGTTTGAGGTATAGTTTATGGTATTGGAAAAAATTTACGGAAAAGTGTTTTACTATTTTCTCTACTCAATAAACCCAATAAAAAAACAAATTATTGATACTCCATGCAGCATTCACAAGTTTATAAATTTGCAGTCTCTGGAAATATTAAAAAATGATAACTACTTGGATGCATTTAACTTTTTCACTGATAACCTGGTATCTCTAAACGATGGAGTAGTATGGGCAGATCAGGATTTTAAGAGCTCCGGCCATTTTTACAATCCATATAAAGAAAGAGGTTTATATGGTAACCGTGATGCACTTTCACTTGCAAAGGAATATTATAACAATACAATAGAATGTTGGAAAAAGAATAACCTACAGGATTCAGTATTTTATCTTGGTGCAACAGTTCACATTATTCAGGATATGACTATACCACAGCATGCAAACATAAGGCTTCTTGACAGCCACAGGCAATACGAAAACTTTGTAAGAAGAAATTACCAAAGCTATAAAGATTTTGTAGCTGAAGACGGAGGATATTATTTTGATAACATAGATGAGTTTGTAAAATATAATTCCAGAAATGCCATTAATATATATAATAAGCTAAAAGAAATAGAGAATGAAAATGAGCGTTTTTACAAACTTACAAGGTATATACTTCCATTGGCTCAACGAACATCTGCAGGCTGTTTGATGAGATTTTATAAAGACACAATGAAAGAAAATATGTAAATGTATTTTTATTCATGCCATAATAAAGGCCTTAAGGATAAAAAACTTCCAATCCTTAAAGCCTTTAACTTATTTATTATTTATATTATTATTGGCTTACATCAAAGCTATAATTCCTTCCTGAGTTGTTATCCCAGTTGTCTGCACTGTCTTTAAAGCATAAGTTCATAGTGTCTCCGTATTCTACAGGTAAAGAAGCCTCGAATCCGGTAAGTGACTTGTTCATCTTGAAAAACGATGATTTTTGCCAGTTGCTGCCATATCCTATATGAACATAAAGATCGCTTGCACCGCTCTTTGATAGAAGCCCATCATATTGCACTTTTACCTTTTCCCCGGCTGTAGGCACCGCGGGGCTTATGGTAAGGCCGTTTTGAAGATATTCATTATTCTTTGAAGCTCTTGCCATGTCAACATCCTCCTTTAAACGAAAAATTATATTTTCAATATGCCTAATCTAATTTATTATTTTCAAATATTATTAAAATAATTCAACTGTTAAAATAAAGCACATGTAATTATGTGGGAATATATTTTTAAATATAGAGCATAATAAAAAAGCTTCGCTCCAAATAATTATTAAAAAAATATAATTTTTAATAATATTTTTAAAGGCTTAACATATAATAACGATAGGAAGGAAAGGATGATTAAATGAAAGCTGTTATAATGGCGGGGGGTGAAGGCACAAGATTAAGACCGCTAACATGTAATCGACCAAAACCCATGGTACCGATTATAAATAAGCCTGTTATGGAACATATAATAGAACTACTCAAAAAATACAATTTGACTGATATTGCTGTTACACTACAATATATGCCTGAATTGATCAAGGATTATTTCGGGAATGGTAGTGATTTTGGTGTTAATATAAGATATTATGTGGAACAGACACCGCTAGGTACAGCAGGAAGCGTTAAAAATGCAGAGGATTTTTTGGATGACGTATTTGTTGTAATAAGTGGTGATGCTTTGACAGATATTGATCTTAAAAAGGCAATTGACTTTCACTTCCAAAAAGGCTCAATTGCAACAATAATACTAAAAAAAGTAGATGTTCCATTAGAATACGGAGTTGTAGTTACAGATGAGGAATCAAGGATTTCCAGGTTTCTTGAAAAGCCCAGTTGGGGAGAAGTGTTTAGTGACACGGTAAATACCGGTATATATATACTTTCCCCAGAAATACTCGGATATTTTAATAAAAATGAAATGTTCGATTTCAGCAAGGACCTTTTTCCTATACTATTGAAGGAAAAAAAGCCTTTGTATGGTTTCGTTACAGATGACTACTGGTGCGACATAGGTGACTTAAGGGCTTACAGCCGTGTACACATGGATATCCTTGAAAAAAAGGTCAAGGTAAATATACCGGGTAAGGAAATAGAACCGGGTATATGGATAGATGATGGATGCGAAATTGAAGAAGGTGCAAAGCTTGAAGCTCCATGTGTAATAGGAAAGAATACCAAAATAAAGAAAACAGCAAATATAGGCAGCTTTTCCGTAATAGGTCATTATAATATTATTGATGAAAGAAGCGGGATTAAACGCAGTATTTTATGGAAAAATAACCTGGTTGAAAAGAATGTTCAGGTTAGAGGAAGCGTAATATGCAACAAGGTTCATTTAAGGAGTAACGCATCAACATTTGAAAACTCTGTCATAGGTGATGACACAATAATTATGAACAATGCACTTATAAAGCCAAATATAAAAATTTGGCCAAATAAGCTGATAGAGGAAGGTGCTGAGGTTAACTCCAACCTTGTATGGGGTTCAAAGTTTACCCGTTCCATATTCGGCAACAGAGGCGTTGCAGGCGAAATAAATGTTGATATTACACCTGAATATGCTTCCAAGCTTGGTGCTGCTTATGGTGCTACTTTCAAGGGAAAGGCGAAAATAGGTGTTAGCTGTGATGACTCAACACCTGCCCAGATGCTGAAGGTTTCTTTTATTTCTGGCCTTCTGTCAGCAGGTATTGAAGTTTTTGATTTTGGAAAAATGCTTTTACCAATTACAAGGTCCGCAATAAGGTTTTACAAAAATGATGGTGGAATTCATATAAGTACCTCTACCGAAGATGTAGCCAGATTATTTGTTGATTTTCTCGATAAAAACGGCAGCAATGTGGACAGGGGCACTGAGAGGAAAATAGAAAATGCATTTGTAAGGGAAGACTTCAGCAGATGTGAAGGCGATTGTATTAAAGAAATTAAGCAAATTCCCGATTACAGTAAATTTTACCTTAGAAATATTATAAATAATGTAGAATCAAGTAAAATGAAGTACAAGATAGCATTAAACTCCAGATCAGGATTTATTCTATCAACCATGAATGAGCTGCTGACAGGTTTAGGCTGTGAAGTTGAGGTAGTCAATGTAAAGCTAATGAACATAAAAACCATGAGCAAAAGCATGACTTCAAATGATGTAAAATACTTTACAAGCCATATAAAAATGGGGAAATTTGATCTGGGAGTTTCAATTGAGGATACTTCCGAGAAAATGATGCTTGTTGACAATAAAGGCAGAATTATAACAGAGGATATGTTTATTGCACTTATATCTCTGATATTCTTCAAAAATGTGCAGGGTGGTACAGTAGTTGTACCAATTTCAGCAAGCCAGGTTGTAGATAGGATTGCAGATGAATGCAATGGTAAGGTAATTAGATCAAAAACTTCAACTCAGGATATAATGGAAAAGATATTGGGCAGTGAATTGAAAGAGGAGATGTTGGATCAGTTTACAATGCATTTTGACGCAATGGCGGGTCTTGTTAAAATATTGGATTTCATGCAAAAAAATAATTACAAATTATCTGAGCTTGTGGACATGATTCCAAACTTTTATATAGATAAAAAAGAAGTAGAATGCCCTTGGGAAGCTAAGGGAAAGGTAATCAGGCATATTATGCAGGAAAACAACGGAGATAGCATTGAAACCCTTGAAGGAGTTAAAATCTACAAGGATGGCGGATGGGTTCTTGTTCTTCCTGATGCCGAAAAGCCTGTATGCAACGTGATAAGCGAGAGCTACTCAGCAGAATTTGCCGAAGAACTGACAAGCATATATATAAACAAAATCAGAGAAATAAGTCGTGGTTAAATATATGCAATATTAACACTATTAACATAAATGTGCGATCACAAATTAAAAAAATATTACCTTATTTAAGGGTAATATTTTTTTATGCTTATACCACTTCATTATTTTGTTCTTGAATTAATGATGATTTAAAAGTAGAATATATTTATGATGTCTTTTACATCACAATTTCTCACGGAAATATCTAGATTAATATATTTTTATATAGATTTAAAGTGCGGATTATCAGTTTGTGATTTTCAATTTCACATATATAAGGAGCTGTTTTTATGCAGCAAAACAAAAGTTTCGTATTGGTTTTAATATTTGCAATATTGGGAATAGTTATTTCTCTTCAGGTAAAAAGCATAATTTATGCAAATAGAAACTTGGAAGCCAAGATGGTTAATGATATCGAAAAATTAAAAAATGAAATACAAAAAGAGCAGGAAATAGGTAAAGTGCTATCCAAGAAAGTTTCAGAAAATGAAAGAATAAAGGAAGAAAATTTAAAAAATTCAATAGCCATTAGAAAAGACGTTAATTTAAAAAAGCTTAAAGAGGAGCTTGACTCATTAAAAATCAAATCAGGTATGGTGTCTGTAAAGGGTGCTGGAGTGATAATAACCCTTGATGATGCTGATGCCAGGATTACTGAGGATGAAAGCACTTTGATTCTTCATGACAGGGATATACTAAGAGTGGTGAATGAGCTAAAAAAAGCTAATGCACAGGCAATATCCATCAATGATGAGAGGGTTACTGCATTGACCGAAACTGTATGTGCAGGACCAACGATAATGATAAATGGAAGGAAGTACACGACGCCATTTGAAATTAAGGCTATAGGTGATCCGGATATACTATATGATACGGTGAATAACAGCAAAATAGCATACTTGTTGACAAGGGATATGATTAAAATCAGTATTAGTAAAGTCAGTGACATAACAATTCCGAAGTATGATAGTATAAAAATTGATAGCTTATTTTCTGATTTGGAGGTCGTGGATAATGAAATACGGTAGAAGTATCGCAATTACTGCAATATGTGTTTTGCTGGGAATGATAATGGCATGGCAGTACAAAAGCATAGATTATAACGAGAGAGAAAAAAGCCTTGAGAGGAAGTCTATAGAAGAGCTTAAAGATGAGCTTATCAGAGAACAGCGTAACAATGAAAATCTATCGGTTAGAAATGCTGAGCTTGAAAAAGAGAATAAAGAATATGAGAATTCAAAAGGTGATGTCACCAAGGAAACACAGATTTTAAAGCATGAACTTGAGCGTGCCAGGATTATTGCGGGACTAGTTGATGTAAAGGGTAAGGGGGTTGTTATAACAATTGATAATGACCTGGTGGATGTTACAGAAAGCAACCTTTTAAATGTTGTAAATGAGCTTAGGGCTTCAGATGCACAAGCCATATCGATAAATGATGAAAGGATTGTAGGATCAAGCGAAATTAGAGAAGCAGGAAGAAAGTTTATTATGATAAATGGAAAGCAGATGAGGGCGCCTTTTGTTATAAAGGCTATTGCCAACCCTGAGAAGCTCGATAGGGCACTGATGCTTTTAGGAGGGGTTTTGGATTCACTTGAAGAACTTAAGGTGGAACTGAAAAAACAAGACAATATAATAATAAATAAGGTTAGGGATGATGGGTCTGTTATTAAAACAGATTTGCTAACTCCCATAGTGGGTAAATAAGCTTAAAAAATCACAAAACGATTTTGCACCCTTGATGATAATAACAAATAAATATTTGTTATATTTAAGAACAATTAAAATATAATAATAATACCCCAGGAAAAGTACTAATGAATTATTGACAGGTACATTTTTCTTGGGGTTTTATTTTTACAGGAGGTGAAAGAGTGAGTAAATTGCTGTACTTAGGTGCTTTAGCCTTATTGTCCATAACTATATTTGCAAGCTGCACAAAGACACTAGATACCACAAAATTAAGCGATTTAGGCGGAGTATATTCTGAAAACAGGGAACCGATAGATTTTGAAAAAGAGATAACAGGCAGTCTGCCTGAAGATATGAGTACTGGGAGTAAAGTTTTAACCAATATATTATCAGAAGAAGATAGCAGCAAATCGTCATTAGATAACAAAACTATTAGTTGGGGACTGAAGAGAAATCCGGGCAATAAGCCTCCCTCAGTCAATCCGGGAACACCGAAGTTATTAAAAAAGTATGGTGGATTCTACATAGGTGATACCAATAAAAAAGAAATTTATCTTACATTTGATGAGGGATATGAAAATGGTTATACTTCAAAAATTCTAGATGTACTAAGGGATAACAATGTAAAATCAGTTTTTTTATTACAGGTCCCTACTTGAAAGAAAATCAGGATTTAATAAGGAGAATGGTTGAGGAAGGCCATGAGGTAGGCAACCATACACTGAATCATCCAAGTTTGCCGGAAGTTGATGATGAAAGGCTTGAGGAAGAGATACTAGGACTTGACAGGGTTTTTTATGAACGGTATGGAAAGCATATGACTTATTTGAGGCCGCCAAAGGGAGAATTCAGCGAAAGGACATTATCTATAAGCCAAAAATTAGGCTATACAAACCTGTTCTGGAGCTTTGCCTATGAAGATTGGTACACCAATAGAGAAAAAGGGCCGGAGTATGCAAAAAATATTGTAATGAGAAACCTGCATAATGGCGAAATAATCCTGCTGCATGCAGTGTCAAAGGATAATGCAGAGGCACTTGACAGTATTATAAAGGGTGCACGTGAACTGGGTTATGAATTCGGTAATATAAATAATATATATTAAAAGTGCTAATAATCTAACATTTGGCGGAGCAAAATTTTTATATAACTGGAGATTCGTATGTCATCAAATAGAAGATCAAAAAAGAAGAAGGAAGAGATTCCAAAGCCCAGGCTTAAGGAGAAGGTAACAGAGGTATTGGACCTTCCTAAAGAAGTTATATTGGATATACCAAAACTAACAATGATTGGTAATACTAACCTTGTAGTAGAAAATTATAAAGGTGTTATTGAGTATGATGTAGAAAAGATTCGCTTAAATACCGGTATAGGTATTATAAGAATAGGAGGCAAGGAACTTGTCATAAAGGAAATAACATCTGAAGATATAATGGTATATGGTAAAATTGAAAGCTTGGAATTTTGTACTTAATTCCTAATCATTACTCAAATAAAAATGCATGAATAAAGGTGGAGTTATGTTAATCTTGAAATTGTGGAATTATTTCAGGGGATATGTTATTATAACTATTGAAGGCTATTTCCTTGAAAAGTTTATCAATATATGTATTCATAGAGAGATATTTTTATGGGATATAAAAAGGCACGGTTCAAGAAAAATGACCTTGAAAATAAGCATAAACGGCTTCAAAATGTTACGGCCTATTGCATTAAAAACCAAGTGCAGGGTAAGAATAGCTAAAAGGGTCGGCTTGCCTTTTGTAAAAAACAGGTACAAAAAAAGGAAAACCTTTTTAATAGGTGCAGTAGCATGTATTGTTTTATTTTATATAATGACATCATTTATATGGTCAATTGAGATAAGCGGTAATAAAAAAATAAACAGTGATTTTATAATGGAAAAACTCAGTGAGTCAGGTGTTAAGCAAGGTACTTTGAAATATAAAGTCGATACAAAAAAAGTGGTTAGTGATTTAATGCTTAAAATAGATAAATTAGGATGGGTTGGGGTATCTGTAAAAGGAACCAAATTAAAGGTACAGATTGATGAGAGGATAATGCCTCCCGTATTGATTGAAAAAGATAAGCCATGTGATATTGTTGCTAAAAAAGATGGAATAATAAAATCCGTTATTTCAAAAACAGGTTTTGATCTTGTAAAACCAGGAGATACTGTTGTAGAGGGACAAATTCTTGTTACAGGAAATGTCCCAGGCAAGGAAGAAAACAGTGAAGTAACACCATTACATGCTATTAGCACTGTTAAGGCTAGAACGTGGTACGAGGGTATAAGCCCTGTTGTAATTAAGCCAACTGTAAAGGAGAGAACAGGGAACAAAACCAATAAATACACCTTGGTCCTCTTTGGAAAAAGAATAAGTTTACCATGGGGGAAGGTTTCTTACAGCAAATATGATAAAATAGAAATAAAAAAAGCACTATCATTAGGGGAAGATCTGGTATTTCCATTTGAATTTATTGACGATATATATTATGAAACCCATGAGGTGGAGAAGGAAATATCTTCAAAGGAAGCCGAGGATATAGCAACACATAAGGCATATGATATGGCAAGTGAAACTATTCCTGAGGATGCTGAAATTATTAAAAAAGATACAAAAATATTAAGTAATGATGATGGAACAAAATCAGTTAAGGTTATAATAGAGTGTATAGAGAACATTGGTGTAAGCAAAGAGATTGGAGGAGATAATTGATTGGATAGCTTAATAGAAAGAACCATAGAATTTGACAGGATAGAGCATGCAATTAACTTGTTTGGGAGTTATGATGAAAATGTGGGCATAATTGAAGATGCCTTTAATGTAAAGATATTATCAAGAGATGATGAGATTAAAATAGTAGGCCTTCAGGAAGGTGTTGAAAAGGCAGAGTCCATTATTCAGCACTTGAAAGGCATAGCTGTAAAAGGTGATTTAATTACCAAGCAAAATGTAAGGTATTATGTTCAGCTTGCAGCTGAGGATCAGTTGGACAAGGTAAAAGAGCTTGTTGACTATGTATGCCTTACAGCAAGAGGAAAGCAGATAAAGGCTAAGACATTGGGTCAAAAATCTTATGTTGATGCTATAAAGAATAACGATATTGTTTTTGGTATTGGACCTGCCGGTACGGGTAAGACGTTTCTTGCAGTGGCAATGGCTGTTACTGCCTTTAGGAACAAGGAAGTAAACAGGATAATTCTCACAAGACCTGCAGTAGAAGCCGGTGAAAAACTGGGATTTTTGCCTGGGGATTTGCAAAACAAGGTTGATCCATACTTAAGACCGTTATATGATTCACTTTATGAGATAATGGGTGCGGAAACATATCAAAAGTTTCTTGAAAAGGGAATGATCGAGGTTGCACCGCTGGCATATATGAGGGGTAGGACTCTTGATGACTCGTTCATTATACTGGATGAAGCACAAAATACCACTCCTGAGCAGATGAAAATGTTTCTTACCAGAATTGGGTTTGGTTCAAAGTCTGTAATAACGGGAGATATAACCCAGATTGACCTTCCGGGAGATAAAAAATCAGGCCTTAGAGAGGTTATGAAGGTTTTGAAGGGTATAAACGGAATTGAGTTTGTTCATCTTTCAGATAAGGACGTAGTAAGACATGAGCTGGTACAAAAAATCATAAAAGCATATGAAAAATATGACAGCGATAAAGGTAAGGATATTCCGAATAAGCATACAAAAAAGAATTAATAAAAAGTTTTTATACAAAAGAGGGGGTAGAGCATTTTTGATTAAAGAAAAGGAGTTGCATACCCACGGATTACTAAAGATATTTCTAAAAAGTAAAACGGTACACAGATATTTAATTGCTATATTCACAATAATATTGTTTTTTATTGTTGTAGTTGATGGAGCGTCTCCAAAAAAATACAGTCTATCAGTGGGCGAAATTTCCAGTTATGATATTATTTCACCTGGAAATATAGTTGATGAGGTAAATACTACCAAAAACAGAAAAGAAGCAGAAGCAGCAATTGCTTCCGTTATGATTAAGGATGTTAAAGCCTCTGCAGAAGCTTTAAAAAAATGGGTAGATTTTGTACTTGCAGTAGAAAAGTCAAGAAAAAATTCAAGAGAAAGCATTAAAGACATTGAAGCTTTTGAAACAGATGGAAGTGTCATTGAGGACAGCATTAAGGAAATATTGCAAAAAGAGGCTCTTAATTTGGATACAAAGCTAAAAGAATTGGATATCAGCCTTACTAATGACCTTCTCTTATACGTCGTTTCGGAAAACAGCTGCAAAGACAAGGAACTTGATAACTTTAAGGATATCGTTGAAGGACATATTGATGAAATAATCAGTAAAAGCGTTAGCAAGGAAAAGCTTTCACTTGAGATATCAAAAATTGAAGCAAGCATCAATAGTTCCAATATGCCTCAAGAACTTAAATTTGTTGCCTCTTCAATCATAAAGTCAATAATAAAGCCTAACTGGATCATTGACGAGGTGGCTACAAGCAAGTTAAAAAAAGAAGCATATGATGACATAAAAAACATTGTGACAATTGAAAAGGGAGCAAGGATACTGGCAATTGGAGAAAAAGTTACCGAGGACAAGCTTAAGATTCTTGAGGATTTAAACCTTCTTAGAACAAAAAGCAGATTTGATTTTGCATTTGTGGGAGGCATTTTAGTTCTGGTTATCTTTTTGGCTTTTTTTCTTATTCTCTATATGAGGCATTTTAACCGAAAATCCTTATACAGCAGAAGGGATATTGCTATTATATGCATTGTCATATCCATAGTTATACTTATTGCAAGGGGACTTTATGAAATATCACCCACATATTCTCCTATGACTATACCTGTTTGTGTTGCAGCAATGCTTATATCCATACTCTTGGATCTTAAGCTGGCTATAGTTATAAACCTGGTTTTAACCATTGCAGTTGCAATAATTGTAAAAGGTGATATCTCATTCATATATATGTCTACCATAAGCGGAACTTTTGCTGCCTATTTTGTATCAAACTCAACCCAGAGAAGCAGGCTTTCATTAGCTGGTGTAGTTATTGGTGCCGTTAATGTGATTATAATGCTGTGCTTTGGGTTGATATATAAGCAGGACTGGAATAATATAATAAAAAACAGCCTTATTGTGTTCATGAATGGCCTTGGGTCTATGGTACTGACTATTGGTATTGCTCCTTTTCTGGAAAGTATTTTTAATATAGTCACACCATTAAAGCTTATAGAGCTGGCAAATCCAAACCATCCGTTGATAAAAAGGCTTCTCCTTGAGGCTCCTGGAACGTACCATCACAGTCTCATGGTTGGAAATCTTGCAGAGGTGGCTACCGAAGCGATTGGCGGTAACCCTATTTTAGCTAGGGTTGGTGCTTATTTCCACGATGTCGGAAAGCTTAAAAGACCTCACTTTTTTACAGAAAACCAAATGGGTGAAAATCCTCATGATAAGATAACTGCTAATTTAAGCACCCTTATAATAACATCACATATAAGTGATGGAATAGAACTTGCTGATAAATACAAGCTGCCTAATATAATAAAGGATATAATAAGGCAGCATCACGGAGAAACATTGGTTGCATACTTTTACCATAAGGCAAAAACGGTTGAAAAAGCTGAAGATGTAAAGACAGAAAATTTTAGATATCAAGGGCCAAAGCCAAAAACCAAGGAATCAGCCGTAGTACTTCTTGCAGATTCTGTAGAGGCTGCTGTAAGATCCATGACCGATAAGACAGAGGGAAAGATAGAAGGGTTTGTGCGGAAAATAATAAAGGATAAGCTGGATGATGGACAGCTGGACCAGTGTAATCTTACGCTGAAGGATCTTGATACTATAGCAGTAGCTTTTATGAAGGTATTAAGCGGCTTTTTCCATGCCAGGGAGAAGTATCCTGAAATAAAACCCGTTAATAACAAAATCACCATGTGATTTTGCAACCTTGATTGTTGTCGTGAGAAATTATGGTGATGGAAGCACCATAATTTCCTAGACATAACAAAATCACCATGTGATTTTGCATTTATTTAAAAACAATTGAAAGAGGCGAAGTAGTTGGAGATTTACATTGAAAACATACAGGATAAAATAGAGGTAACCCCAAATTTGGAAAAGATTATAAATGATGCAGTTAAAACAAGCATGGAGATTGAAGAGTTTGATATACAGTCTGAAGTCAGCATTCTTCTTGTTGATGATGAAAAAATACGTGAGATAAATAATGAGCACAGGCATATTGATAAAGCTACCGACGTATTGTCATTTCCTGTTGTCGATATGCATGAAGGAGAGATATTATCAAACGAAGGTGATTTTGACCTTGATGAAGACCTCCTTTTGCTTGGAGACATAATTATTTCTTTGGAAACAGCCAAAAGCCAGGCAGCTGAATATGGTCACTCATTTGAACGTGAAATAGCTTTTCTTACCACGCATGGAGTTTTTCACCTCCTTGGGTATGACCATATGGAAAAGGAAGAAGAGGAAAAAATGCTAGGAAAACAGGAATTGGTTTTAAGAAAGCTGGGGCTTGTAAGAAATGAAAAATAAGCACTTTTGGGACAACTTTTTAAATGCCATAAGAGGTATAGTAACAGCTGTTAAGAATGAACGGCATATGAAGTTCCATGTTTTTGCGACCTGTCTTATAATTCCACTTAGCATTTATTACAGAATAAGCAAATTGGAATTTATTGCAGTTATCCTTACCATTTCGGCTGTTATTACAGCTGAGATGATCAACACTGCGATAGAAGCTGTCGTTGATCTTGCTACATCCGAGTACAATGAAAAAGCCAAGATAGCAAAGGATGTGGCAGCAGGTGCAGTGTTGGTATCAGCTGTATTTTCTATAGTTATTGGCTTTTTAGTATTTTTCGACAGGGTATCAGGAGATATAATCAAGCTTTTTTGATAGAGTGTGATATGGTATGACTATATAAAAAAGTTTTAATTAATAATTAATAGTTAATAATTTTTATAATAATGTAAACCCAAGGGAGAGTAGAATTTGGATACAATAAATTTACTTAATTTATCTCAAGATGAATTGGAAAAAAAACTTATTGAAATAGCGAAAAAGGCAATGGAAAAATCCTATTCGCCATATTCAAAATTCAGGGTGGGTGCTGCACTTCTTACTGCTGAAGGTAAAGTGTATACAGGTGTAAATATTGAAAACGCCTCCTTTGGTGCAACTATTTGTGCAGAAAGAACAGCAGTCATAAAAGCCGTCTCAGAGGGAGATATTAAATATAAAGCCATTGCAATTTCATCAGATGCAGACAGCTTTATATACCCATGCGGGATATGCAGGCAAGTTCTAAGTGAGTTTGACAAGGGTGAAATGAAGGTTATTTGCAGCAATAAATCCGGTCAGTATAGAAGCTTTTCACTTAGTGAGATAATGCCCTGCATGTTTGAATTGTAATTAGCTCAAGGATAACTGATGATATTGTTGCATCGATAGTTATATAAAAAAGTATACTTTACGGAGGTAAGACATTAATGAAATTCAAATCAGGATTTGTTACCATCGTTGGAAGACCCAATGTTGGTAAATCAACCCTTTTAAACAGGATTACAGGTGAAAAAATCGCCATCACCTCAGACAAACCTCAAACGACTAGAAACGCCATAAGGGCTATCATAACGGATAAAGACAGTCAAATCATATTCATTGATACCCCTGGCATTCACAAGCCTAAAAATAAGCTTGGCGAATTTATGGTCAATAGTGCACAAGGCACAATAAGTACCGTTGAAGCGGTAATATTTATTATTGAAGCTGATAGTGAGGGTATAGGACCAGGGGATGAGTACATAATGGAACAGCTTTCCCACATAAAGACACCTATTTTTCTGGTAATCAATAAAATAGATCTGGTGCCTAAAGAAAAAATTCTTTCCTTAATTGCAGCATATTCTGAAAAATTGGAATTTGATTCTATAATTCCTGTTTCAGCGTTAAATAACGAGGGTACAGATATTGTAATAAGGGAAATCAAAAAGGTGCTGCCGGAAGGTCCCATGTATTATCCTGACGACCAGATTACCGATCAACCTGAAAAGCAAATTGTTGCAGAAATAATCAGGGAAAAGATATTATATCTTACAAAGGATGAGGTACCTCATGGAACCGGTGTTGATATTATATCCTTCAAGGAAAGGCCAGGTAGGGATATAATAGATATACAAGCCAATATCTATTGCGAAAAGGATTCTCATAAAGGTATACTTATAGGCAGAGAAGGTAAGATGCTTAAAAAGATAGGAATGATGGCAAGGAAAGATGTTGAGAATTTACTTGGGACAAAAGTTTTTCTTGAGGTTTGGGTTAAGGTAAAGGATGATTGGAGAAACAATAACAATATGCTTAAAACCTTGGGTTATAAGGACAGCCAATAAATTATAAAAGGTAGCAGTTTTCCCTAGTATGATAATTTTTCAAGTATACAAAAAAAAATATGGAGAAACATAATACTATTAAACCATACAACAAAATCACAAAGTGATTTTGCATCATAGCCGCTGTCGTGAGAAATTGTGATGTAGAACACAACATAATTTCCCAGGCACAAAAGAATGAGGGGGATTGGATATTATGTTAAGGGATTTAATATGGAAAGCCTTTGAAAAAACAGGAGAAATAGATAAGTATATATTTTACAAGGAAGTAAGTGAAAAAGGCTATATTAAAAATGAAATTGTTACAACTAAAGAAGAGGTGGCAATCAGCAAGTGAATGAGAAGACAGCTCGTATTGCTTCCATTAAGAATAAAGGAAAAAAATGAGTTACGTTAAGACCGATGGAATAATTATTAAAGAAGTTAATACAGGTGAAGCCGATAGAATTGTTACCATTCTGACAAAAAACAGGGGGAAAATATCGGCTTTTGCAAAGAATTCCAGACGTCCCAGAAGCAACCTTGTTGCTGGAACTCAGATTATGTGTTACAGCAACTTTGTGCTGTTTAAGGGAAGGGATATGTATACCATAAGTTCCTGTGACGTTTTGGAGCCTTTTTACGGATTAAGATGTGATGTGTTTAAACTTACATATTCGGCTCATATCCTAGAGCTTGTCAATGATATAATTCAAGAGGAACAGCCTGCGGTGAAAACCCTTCAACTTCTTCTAAATACTCTGCATTTTATAGATAAGACAGATAGAAGCAGTGAACTTTTTACAAGAATTTTTGAGCTGCGTTTTTTGTCAATTCTAGGTTATGCACCATATGTAGGCGGTTGTATTAACTGCGGAAGCCTTGAAACGGATAAAATGAGTTTCAGCTTTAAAAAATGCGGTTTCCTGTGCAATTCATGTACTATAGAAGATATAAACGCTCAGGCATTGTCTATAGGAGCAGCAAAGGCAATTTATTACATAATACACTGCAATATCAAGGATCTTTTTAGCTTTGAGGTTTCTGACAGCGTATTAGAAGAACTTTCAAGGGTGACCAAACGATTTATCAAGGATAGATTTGACAAGGATTACAAGAAACTGGACTTTTTAAAGTCGCTTTAAGAGAAATTGTATATTGACTGGTAAAGTAAGGGCTTTTTAATGTCATGGCACGCCTATTAAAATCAAATTATTGCTAACTTTTCAATATTGCTAAATCCCTTCTTACCATTTTATCAGAAAAGATTCAGAAAATTCTTCAAATAAAAACTGCAGAAATAGAAAAACTTAAAAGTCTATAATGTTAAAATTTGACAGATCGGGTACTTTAAAGATTCCTGAGCATCGTTGCGATAATTGTTCAAAAGATGACAATTATTTTAACAATATCAAGCAAAATATGACAATAAAATATACACCATACTTATTACATTTTTAGAATATATTTTATATAATTATAATATGTAAAAATTAATAGTATTTTTATGTAGGATATGCAGTTATACATGTTATAATATTAAATCATAGGGGAGGCGGTTTAATATTAATAAATACTTTAGGTGCGGACTTTTCTGCATTTTAATTTTATCATTTGTGTTACTTTCCACTTCATGTGATCTTTATTCAAGGCCTGCCGATAATATTGATACAAGCTCTGAAAAGGAGAAGACAACATTAAGGTTTATCAGTAGTTGGGGAGGCATTGATCCACAGGCAGAGCCTTTAAATGATATTTTTACTGAATTTATGGAAAGTAATAAAGACATTGAAATAATAAACGATTCTGTATCGGGTGATGATTTCCTGCCAAAAATCAAAGCCGATTTTGCGTCCGGCTATGACCCTGATGTATTCGGATTATGGCCAGGATCAGATATTAAGGCATTGATAAAAGCAGGTAAGGTAGCTGACTTAACTGAGCTTTTAAATAATGATCCCGAGTGGAAAAAAACTTTTAAAGATAGCGGATGGGACTATACCACCGATTTAGGGTCGATATACGGATTACCTTTTGAAAGAATATTTGAGGGTCTTTTCATTAATAAGGATTTGTTTGAAAAATTCAATGTTAATGTGCCAAAAGATTATGAAGAGTTAAAAGAAGCAGTTATTAAATTCAGGGCCAATGGTATAACACCAATAGCACTTAATTACAGCTCAGAGGGGACATATTTATACCAGAACATACTTGCCGCATTAGGTGGAAAATATGTTCTTGAATATCCTGTTTTTGGAGGAGCAATCAAAGATTGCTATATTGATGCAATGAAATATATGAAGGAACTTCATGATTTGAACGCTTTTCCGCCTTATGATGAAGCCAGTGTTATGGACAACAAGGCAAGGGATGATATGTTCCTTAAAAAAAATGCTGCAATGATTGCACAAGGCTCTTGGTTTATAGGAAAGATAAAGGAAAATCAGAAAACATATGACATCATACCATTTCCTCAGATAAAAGAGGGGGTATCTAAAAGTCCTACAATGATAAATGGGTTAGGGTGCGGTACTTTTTATATAAGTCGGAATGCATGGGAAAACAAAGATAAGAAAGAAGCAGCAATCAAACTTCTTAAGGCACTGACATCAAAAAGATCTGCACAAATATTTTCATTCAAGACAGGTATGATTAGCAACATAGATATTGACATAAAAGGGCTTAATTATAACTATTTGACATTAAGAGGTCTTGATCTTATTAACAGTGCCAATGAGTTGGTGGGTCCGCCTGACAGCTATGTTGACAGAACAGCCTGGGAAGAAGTTATTGTTACTAAATTTCCATATATTCTTGAAGATAAGGCTAAAGCAGATGAAGTATGGGTGGAATATATGAAAAATTTAAGAACGCGAGGCCTTATAAATTAAGCTTTGTAATATTTTAGTCATTCTTATGATAGTTCAGCACGGGGGCAAATAAATGAAAAATCCTTTGACAAAACTTAGGCAATTATACAAAAATCTTCCGATCAAACATAAAATGCTTTTGATATCATATTTTCAAATTCTTATACCTGTAATTATTATTGGCCTTGCAAGCTGTATGATATCTGAAAAAATTATTCAGAGTAAATCCATTGATTACTCCTTATATATAATGAGAACTATTGAGCTAAGGCTTTCTGACTGTATAAACAGTCTTACAAGTATGTCCCAGGAATTACTCTACGACAATAATATTTATGAAAGATTGAAGGATAAGGATAAAAACAGTGCTTCAAGCCTTGATAAGTATAAAAGAAATATCTCAACAATGGACACATTGAAAAAATATACAAATACAAGGAATGAGATACAAGGAATATACTTTGAGTCTGCAGACAGAAAAGTGAAATTTTTCAAAGATAGCAGTAGTTCAAAAGAAAGTATAGAAAAACTTGTTAAGTTCGATGAAATGATTGTGAAGGCCAGGCAAGGTCATGGCAAGGTAAGATGGTATTTTACCAGGAATACAAGCAAGGCAGAACAGATTTTTCTGGTGAGAACTGTATACGACAGAGATAACTTTAAAGAAATAGGTCTTATGGTTATTCGCATAAACCGGGCCTTTTTCGAATCAGTGTATAAAGGTCTTGCTAACAATGACATGAAGGATGTAATTGTAGTTTCTGCCGAGAACGAGTCTATTGTAAGCCGGAATAATGATTTTCCTCAAAATTTTACTAAAAATATTTCAAAAGATATAAAAAAGAGGGAAGGGTCTTTTGTTGATAAGGGTGAGGAGGCACTGATTACTTATGTAAAAATGATAGATCCAGCCTGGAAGATTATTTCATATATACCACTGGATATACTGTACAAAGATATATACAGTTTCAGGATAATAATTATCTGCATATGCCTTGTTACAGCTTTATTATTCACATTATTGAACAGAAAAGTATCAAATGATTTTATTATTCCAATAAAACGGCTTGTTACAGGTATGAAGGAAATTCAAAAAGGAACACATGTTGATGTAGAGGTGGATAGAGATGATGAGCTCGGTTTTATTACCAAGACATTTAATGAAATGTCTAAGGAAATCAGCCATCTTATTACATGGATCTACAGGGAGCAAATTACTAGAAAGGAAGCTCAGCTGAAGGCACTTCAGTCTCAAATTAACCCGCACTTCCTGTTTAACACCTTGGAATCTATAAATTGGATGGCTATGTTAAAGAATGTCCCTGAAATAAGTGAGACTGTTACAGCTCTGTCTTCATTGATGGAGGCAAGCATCGGCAGAGATGATAAACTTATACCGTTAAGGGATGAATTTAAATATATTGACCATTATATCTCCATATTAAAAAAACGCTTTGAAGATAGGATACAGCTAAATGTATATGTTGAAAACAACGACATCCTCGAAATAAACATACCCAGGCTGTTGATACAACCAATAATTGAAAATGCTGTCTACCATGGAATTGGAAATATAAATGATGTTGGGGTCATAAGGCTTAATACTTTTATCAGCTATGGTATTCTTGTAATAGAGGTTATTGATAACGGAATAGGAATGGATAAGGAAAGTTTGAAAGCACTTAATGAAATCCTGGAACTTGATAACGATACATATTTTAGAGTGCGGGTAAACGAAGAGCGAAAAAGTATAGGATTAGAAAATGTCAACAGGCGAATAAAGCTGTTTTATGGCGAAAAGTACGGCCTTAGTATAACCAGTGAAAAAGACGAATTTACAAAGGTAACTGTTTCAATACCGGTTAAAGGGCCGATAAAAGATTAATAAAAATAGAAAAAGCAAAATTGCTGTATTAATGTGTAAACAGTTAATTCATATTTTATTGAGGTGGGGGAATTATGTTCAAAGTTATAATAGTTGATGACGAACCAATAATCAGAAGAGGATTAAAAAATGTTATTGATTGGCATAAGTACGATTGCGAGGTATGTGCTGAAGCGGGAGACGGCTTGACTGCTATAGATGTCATAAAGGAAGTAAAGCCGGATATAATTTTTACTGATATTAAAATGCCCGGTATGGATGGAATTACAATGATAAGTGAAATAATTGATCTTGTGCCTGAGAGCAAAATAATAATTCTAACAGGCCACAGAGACTTTGAGTTTGCAAGGGATGCCATTAAATACGGGGTTTTTGAATTCTTATTAAAACCATCAAAAATTGAGGTTTTAAATGAGGTGGTTGAAAAAGCTGTTTCTGAACTCAAAAGTGCCAGAGACAAAAATGAAGAAATTAATAAATTAAAAGTTTTGTTTGAGCAGAATATTCCTATTTTAAGGGAAAAGTTTTTATATGACATAATATATGCTATTAATAAGGACCCTAAGGATATCAAGGCCAAAATGGAGCTTTTCAATCTTGAAATAAGCAATTTCTTTCTGATACTTGTTGAAAATGAAGTCAAGGAAGGTAATGAAAGCAGCTTTGACAGGTATAAGCCTCTTCATCAATTGGGTATAATTAATACTTTCAAGGATCTTTTTCAGGATACTTTTGATGTAATAAGCATTTCTCTTGAAAGCAAGTGGACAGCTTTTATACTGCATATGAGAGAATATAATGACGGTTATGCAGAATTGGTGGAAGAGAAGTGTCTGAGCCTTCAACAAATAATTCAAAACTATTACGATTTTAATATTTCAGTTTCTGTTAGCTCCGAGGGTGTGGGTGCACTGGAATTGCCGGCTAAATTAAGCGAATGCCATGAGGCATTAAGGTTTAAATATTATTTAGGTAATAACCTTGTTATTTTCTATAAAGATCTTAATTCTTTCTTCAAGTATGAGAACTACTCAATGCTTGAGATATACAGTAATGAGCTTTTAGCAGGTATAAAGTCAGGTGATCTTAGTGAAGTCAGAACCAAGCTGCAGAGTATTAGAGAATTCATATCTTCATTAGAAGAGAATGAAAGAAATATGGCATATTTGAAAATATATTTTGTAAACGTAACATCTTCCATAAACAATATACGGCTGTCCATAAATGCAGCAGACGATGACAGAGGCCAATCAGGCTCCAGTAAGATCAGCAGTTTCTATATATATGCAGAAAACTGTGATAACATAAAGGACCTAAACTCGTTATTGGAGGAGGTTGCAATAGATGTTGCTTCAAAAATCAATAACTTTAACAACAAGAGGATAAAGTTGATGGTTCAGAAGGCAGTAGATTACCTGAATAACCACTATAACGAGCCTATAACCCTTGGAAGGGTTGCGGAAAACATATATGTAAGCTCATTTTATCTAAGCAGGATGTTTAAAAAGGAGCTTGGGAAAAACTTTATTGATTTTCTAAATGAAATAAGGGTGGAAAAATCAAAGGAACTATTGAAGGACGGAAAGTATAAAACTTATGAAATAGCACAATTGGTGGGTTTTTCAGACTCCCAGTATTTCTCAAAAACATTTAAAAAGTATTCAAATATGACCCCTACCGAATATAGAGAATTAAATAACAAAAGTGACAGACCATGAGGAAGGACTCAAATATTACTTACGCATTTAAAATGCAAATATGTTTATAATATGCCAAGCTGTGCAATTGAAGAAACAAAAAGCAAAATGTTATACTTACTGTGAATAAGTATGCAAAATTTTGCTTTTTTGTAATAACTAAAATATAACTTCCGCTATAAATTTCGCTCATGTGTTGACTTAACTCGTCAACACCCGCTCAAAAGCGGAAGTAATATTTTACTCATTACTTATTTTGTATCCTAAAGACATATAAAAAAATAGGAGGTATATGTGTACTATGAAAAGAAGTTTCCTAAAAAAAGTTTCTGTTCTCTCAGCTATGTTTTTGCTTACAACGGTATTTACTGTCTCAGGACCAACTTTAAATGCTGCTGCAAGTTACAATTATGGCGAAGCATTGCAGAAAGCAATCATGTTTTATGAGTTCCAACGTGCAGGTGATATTCCTGAAGACAGTCGTAACAACTGGCGTGGTGACTCAGGTATGACTGACGGAGCTGATCATAATGTTGATCTGACAGGCGGCTGGTATGATGCAGGAGACCATGTAAAATTCAATTTACCTATGGCTTATACTTCAACAATGCTTGCATGGAGTGTTTATGAGAACAGGGATGCTTATGAAAAAAGCGGTCAGCTCCCATACATTTTGGACAACATAAAGTGGGCAACAGACTACTTTATTAAATGCCATCCTTCACCAAATGTTTATTACTATCAGGTTGGTGACGGTCAGGCTGACCATTCCTGGTGGGGACCTGCCGAGGTAGTACTTGAGGTTATGAAGAGACCATCATATGTTTTGACAGAAGCTAACCCCGGATCAGCTGTTGTAGCTGAGACTGCTGCTGCATTAGCTTCAGCTGCTGCCATCTTCAAGCCTACAAATCCTACATATGCTGCAGAGTGTTTGAAGCATGCAAAAGAGCTTTATGCATTTGCGGATAAAACGAGAAGCGATAAGGGTTATACTGCTGCAGATGGTTTCTACGCTTCATGGAGCGGTTTTTATGATGAACTTACCTGGGCTGCTATGTGGCTTTACTATGCGTCAGATGATAAAACGTATCTTGAAAAAGCTCAATCCTTCGAATCCAATTGGGAAAAGGAAGGAATCACAACTTTAATCAAGTATAAGTGGGCACATTGTTGGGATCAGAAGCTATTTGGTGCTTTGCTGCTCCTTGCAAGAGAAACAGACAAGCCATTATACAAAGAATCCATTGAAAGACATTTGGATTGGTGGGCAGGTAATGGATCCGAAAAGATAACATATACTCCAAAAGGCCTTGCCTGGCTTGATAGATGGGGATCATTAAGATATGCAACAACAGAGGCATTCCTTGCTGATGTATATGCTGATTCAAAGGTATGCAGTGCAGACAAGGTAACTTCGTACAAAGCCTTTGCAAAGAGCCAGATTGATTATGCATTAGGAAGCACCGGAAGAAGTTATGTTTGCGGATTTGGCGTAAATCCACCAAAAAGACCTCATCACAGAACTGCACACGGTTCCTGGATGGGTTACCTGGACTGTGACATACCCAATTATCACAGGCATGTACTGTATGGTGCACTTGTAGGCGGACCTGGCAACACAGACGGTTATATGGATGATGTTAAAAACTATGAAAACAACGAAGTAGCCTGTGACTATAATGCAGGTTTTGTAGGAATATTGGCGAGAATGTACAATAAATACGGTGGAAATCCTATTCCTGATTTTAAAGCTATAGAAGAACCTATTGATGAATACCTGACAATGTCAGCTGTAGCTATCCAGGGTGATGCTGCCATGATAACAATTACACTTGGAAACCAGACTGCTTGGCCTGCAAGATCCAGCAATAAGCTTTCGTGTAAATATTTTATAGATATTTCTGAAGGATTAAAAGCAGGGCTTAAGCCTGAGGATTACAAGATTTCTGTTAGTGGAACTAGTGCCGCAAAGGTAACAGGCTTGATTCCCTGGGATGAATCAAAAAATATTTACTATATTGATATTGACTTTACAGGATTTACAATGTATCCTGGCGGAGTTAATAATTACAAAAAGACAATCAGCTTTAATGTTAAATTCCCATATGGTTCTAATGCATGGGATGCGAAAAATGATTTTTCTGCACAGGATCTTGAAACTTCATCAAGTTGGGAAGGTTCACTGACCAAGTTTATACCGGTTTATGACGATGGAGTATTGGTTTACGGTCCAGAGCCTGGAGATAATCCAAAGCCTACGCCTACGAAACCTTCAAGCACACCAATCAAGCCATCCAACACACCTACAAGCCCTCAAACAGGAAAGACAATATCAGGATATATAAAGCCTGATTTTACAGCAACATCTGCCGGGTTATTAACCGGTTTTACAGTAAAATTAAACGGTACAGCAATTTCAGCGACAACAGACACAAAGGGTTACTTTGAGTTGAAAAATATAGCACCCAATGCTTCCGGATACACTCTTACTATAAAGAAAAGTGGAATGCTTTCCAGGACAATAAGTGATATCATTGTTGAAAACAGCAACATTGAATTATCAACTCAAGAGTCACCAATACTTATTTGGGGTGGAGACAGCAATCAGGACGGCACAATTAACATGTCGGATATTATAGTTGTTGCAAAAGCATTCAACAGTACATCTGAAGCAGCAAATTATAACAAAGATGCAGATATTAATCTGGACGGCACTGTTAATATGAGTGATGTTGTTATAGCAGCTATGCGTTTTAATAAGACTACAGCAGATTATTCTGAAGTAGTATTTTAAAATATAATAAATATATAGAGAAAAATGGATTGCTGCAAAATATTGTTTTGCAGCATCCTAAAAAATTTGGAGGTATAAGTTTATGAAAAAAGTCTTGTGTACAAAAAAAATCATCACATTCATCATGGTTGTCTCAATGTTAGTATCCCTATTACCGGTATCTTTTGTTGTCAACGCTGCGGATGCAGCAGATCCTTTAAGTGCTCCAGGTAATGACGACTGGCTTCATGTAAAAGGTAACAAGATCCTTGATAAGGATGGCAAAGAAGTTTGGCTGACAGGTACAAACTGGTTTGGTTTTAATACAGGATCAGGAGTTTTCGACGGAGTATGGAGCTGTAATATGAAGGCAGCTTTCAAAAACATGGCTGACAGGGGTATCAACTTTTTAAGAATACCAATGTCTGTTCAGATAATAAACGAGTGGGCTGCAGGAATCTATCCCAAGTCACAGGTTAATGACTTTGTAAATCCTGAGTTAAAAGGAAAAAACAGCTTGGAGCTTTTTGACATAGCTCTGTCCAATTGTAAGGAATATGGTATAAAAGTAATGGTGGATATACACAGTGCTCCATCAGCAGCTATGGGACATACAATACCTTTATGGTATGATGGGTCGTTCACAACTGAAGATTTTTACAAATCATTGGAATGGATAGCAAAAAGATACAAGAATGATGATACAATTCTTGCTATTGATTTAAAGAACGAGCCTCACGGTAATCCCAACCAGTCGGCAGAATTTGCAAAATGGGATAACTCAAAAGACAAAACAAACTGGAAATATGTTGCTGAAGAAGCAGGTAAAAAAGTATTGGCCATAAACCCAAACCTTTTAATAATGGTTGAAGGTGTTGAAGCTTATCCAAAGCCTGATTATGATTATACTGCAAAGGATGCATGGGGAGCGGAAAGCAAATATTACTTTACCTGGTGGGGCGGAAGTCTTAGAGGTGTGAAGGATTATCCTGTGGATTTAGGTGCTGGCAACAGCCAGCTGGTATACTCTCCACATGACTATGGTCCATTGGTATATCAGCAAAAATGGTTTTATGAAGGTTTTACAAAGGAAACATTATATAATGACTGCTGGAGAGATAACTGGGCTTTTATAAATGAGGAGAATATTGCTCCACTCCTTATGGGTGAATGGGGCGGATTCATGGACGGCGGACCTAATGAAAAATGGATGGAAGCTTTAAGAGATTTTATGATTGAAAATAAAATCCATCACACATTCTGGTGCTACAATGCCAACTCAGGAGATACTGGCGGACTTGTAACCCATGATTTTATAACATGGGATGAAGAAAAGTATGCATTGTTAAAGCCTGCATTATGGCAAAACAAGGCAGGTAAATTTGTAGGTCTGGACCATCAGGTTCCTCTTGGAGCTAACGGTATCAGCTTATCCCAGTATAATGATGGACCTATAGTTTCAACATCACCATCAACTTCAAAGCCGACACCAACAAGTACAAAACCAAGCAACACTCCAACACCAACAGTACCGACGAGTGGAGCAGGTAATAAGGCGTCAGGCTATGTTAAACCTGACTTTACCGATACAGCACTAAAAAATGGTTTCAAGGTTGAAGTTACTGGACAATCCTCTAGTAGTACAACGAGTGATTCGAAAGGATATTTTGAAATTGGCAATATTCTCAAAGCACTTGATTCATATAGTATAAAAATCAGTAAAGCAGGATATGTTTCAAGAACAATAAGCCATATAAGTAATGCTGCCAATACGGTCATAAGTTCACAGGCAGAGCCGTTAGCACTTTTTGCAGGTGATTTGAACGGAGATAATAGCATAAACATGTCTGATATACTTCTGCTTGCCAAGTCATTCAATGCTACTAAAGAAAGTTCCAATTATGATGATATTAATGACTTAAATGGTGATGGAAGTATTAATATGAATGATGTTATGATAGTTGCAAAAAACTTTAACAAGACATCAGCAGATTATTAAATACGTAATAGGATAGTAATTTAAATTTAAAAATATAAAAATAATCGCTATAAAAATTAATTGATTTTTATAGCGATTATTTTTTGGCGGATTTCAGCAAAGAGTATTCGCCATTGTTTGCACATACTTTTATTACACGTTTTGCCAAATGTAAAGTTAATGATCTTTTATTGTAGAAAATCCTTTGCTTTTTTGAAAGTAACTCATCCATTATTTTCTTCTGTAAAATGAAGAATAATGCGGATTTTAGTATTTTGTAACATTACAATCTCCAGAAAAAATAATTTTTTTTAAAAATTATCCTTGGAATTCTATATAAGCTATGCTATAATGCTATTAGAGAGATAGAAAAAAACATCGTTTGTAATATTACAAAATGGTATTACAAATAAGGATGAGATAAAAGATAAGTGTACAAGTTGACGAATACATAACATTCGCTCCTTAGAATAAATAATCTATTAAGCTTAAGGTATTTCTTAATAACGAAATACCTGTTTTTTTTATGTTTTCTATATTTATATTAAAAGTGAAATCATTTACATTTATCCCAATAAATCAGTTTTTTATTTGCTCTGACAAATGTAAGTTTTATAACACTTTTAATTTAGTATAGAATTAAATGTTACTGCATAATTTTATTCTTAACCGCTAATTTTTTAACTTTGCTTCTGCAGGAGGTATACCAATGAATTATATGAATTATATGAATTATATGAATAAGAGTAGTAGTCTGCATGCGTTAAAAAATTCACATATTTTTAAAAAAAATTTAATATTTTTTAATAAAATTATTAAAAATATATGGTCTTCTAAAAAATATTTTGTTATAATATAAAAGTAAGTAGAAAATAGGGTTCAGTTCAGTTTAGTTGATAAATATAGAAATTACATAACAATATACTGATTTCTTTGTTCTAAATATCAAAATACTCTATATCCTTATTATTGTAGGTATTACTCCATATATTTATATGGACTGATATAAATATAATAAATACAAGGAGGAAAATTAATGAAAAGGTTCAAAAAACTATTGGCAGTGGTAGCATGCGTTTCCATGATGTCCACATTGTTTGCTTGTGGCGGTGAAACAGGTGGAACAGACGAATCCCCAGCACCAAGTCCTTCAACTGAAGCTTCAGCAGCTCCTTCAGATGCTCCTTCAGCGGCTCCTTCAGCTGTAAACAAGGCAGATGTTAAAGGCGAAGTTTCATTCTGGTACTTCAACAAGGATGAAGCTCCAAACATTCTTAAAGAATTCAATGCAGCTTTCCCAAATGTTAAAGTTAATTTATCAGTTATTCCTGATAAAGACCAACAGTATCAGAACAAACTTACATCAGCTATAAGAGCTGGTTCAGGCGCACCAGACTTATTTGGTGTTGAATCTGCATTTGTTAAGAGATTTATTGATATGCCAGATGCATTTGCAGACATAACTGAAAGAGCAAAAGATTATGTTGGTAACATGGTTCCATATACTATTGATGTAGGAACTGACAAGAGCGGTGTTCTTAGAGCTATTGCTCACCAGGCTGCAGCAGGTGCTTTGGCTTATAAAAAACCATTAGCCAAGAAATACCTCGGAACTGATGATGCTGCTCAGATTGCTGATATGCTTTCTACTCCTGAGAAAATGTTAGATACTGCTAAGACATTGAAGGAAAAGAGCGGTGGAAAAGCTTCATTGTTCCCAACTTTTGAAGAGCCACAGAAGTTATACCTCGGTGGACGTAGTGCAGGATGGGTTGTAGATAACAAACTTAATATAGACCAGAAGATGATAGACTTCATCGACTTTGCTAAACAATTAAGAGATAACAAATATGAAGCATCCCTCGACCAGTGGTCACCAGGATGGTCAGCTGCTATTGCTGATGATGAAAAAGCTCTCGTATGGGCATGCCCAACATGGGGTATTCCATGGATAGTTGGTTCAAACGACAAAAAAGCTGCTGATGGCGGAAGATGGGGCTTAGCTCAACCACCATTCCCATTCTTCTGGGGTGGAACTTGGTTTGGTATGTACAGCAAGTCAACAAATCAAGATGTTGCTTGGGAGTTGATTAAGTACTTTACAACTGATAAAGAATTTATGAAGAAATGGGCAGCTAACAATCAGGACTTCCCGAACAACTTGCAGGCAATAGGTGAAGGCTCACCAGAAGATAGTAAGATCATGGGTACTAACGTATTCAAATTCTATGAGCCATTCGTACAAAAAATCAATGGTAAGATTCTTACCAAGTATGATGATACAATTGAAAATGCATTTATCGATGTTATGAGATCATACCTCGCTGGTAAGATTAAGTCCAAAGATGATATGCTCAAGACATTCAAAGATAAAGTTAAGATTAACTTAAAGGATATTACTGTTGAGTAATATTTGAAAAATAAGGGTGTTGTCATAAAGACAACACCCTTATTTTTATATGTAAGTTTATAATTTTATATTATATTATAAAAAGGTAGCATCAAATGTAATATTGTATACTTTTTGATCGTATTGATAAAAGCATGACAGATGAGGAAATCGGAAGGTTAAAAAAATATAATTACTATAACAGCATAACGTTATATTGTTGTTATTCCTTATTGAGTTTTGAGCTTTTATAAATACCTATAGTCAATAATTTTCTCCAAATGACCCATGAATCGGTGTATATAGTCTTCTGTTTTGAGTGCTGAGAACCCTGTATTTCACTATCAATTTGGTCCATAATACAAGCATTATCACCAAAAAAGGCAAGCTTGTTATAAATGGGATGTTTTCTATAGTCTATTTTTATTTTTATAATTTTTATGTAATTATATATGTTTACAGAAAAAATACTTAATATAATTAGTGCCCATACGTAGTAGAATTTTTCAATACCTCTTGTTGTATCAAAAATAAAAGGCAACACCTTTTTCTTATCAATATCAAGATCAGACTCATTGATTATGCTAGGAGGGAAATCGTCTCCAGTTTCGACGACAACACCTTTAAAGGACGTCATGTTTTCATCATATTTTTTGACCTTTATGATCATATATTTATCACCAATGCTTGAAATTATATACTCACCGGAAGTACCATAAATAGGCTTTAAGGGATTAATATACAATTTATAGTTAAGGCTGTTTTCATAAACTTGTTCTACTCCAGAATGAAACGTGTTAGGATCATCAAACTTCAAGTAGTATTTATTATCAATATAAAATCTTTTTATTGACGTTTTTTCATCCAGATAAACTTTTTTAGACCATAAGCCATTGCTTTTCTGATCATCTGGTTTATTAATAAACACATACTTATCAACTGAAAAAGGGCCAAAAATCATGTTGTAATAGTCATTTACAGTATTTTTAGATATTAAAATAATTAATAATGTAAATATGAGGTTTATTATAAGAAAGTTTCTGTTGCACCTTGAGATATTTTCTTTGATAAAGCTGTATTGCAATGTAAATCACTCCTACATTAGCTAATATAGTATTAACATAACATTTGTTATGACAAAAAGCAAGTAGTAAGCAAAACTGTAAGTGATTTTGTCCATTTCATTTTCTGAACATCAAATTTTCATACCGTATCTATTAATATCAACCCCTAAAAACACACCAGCATATAGATAATTTTTTCGTTGTTACAAAGTCATATCTGCGTTAATATTAGATTGATAAATAATTAACGAATTCGTTTTGGTATGTATACAATGTACAAAATGGATGTGGGGTGTTACTGATGTGTAAGATTAATCAATATTCCAATGTTGATGAGATATTGGAAAGATACCAAAATAAAAAATCTTCATTAATAGCTGTGCTTCAGGAAATTCAAAGTGAATATAAATACCTGCCTGAGGATGTGCTGGAGTATGTATCTAAGAAGATGGAGATTACTCTTTCAAAGATATTTAGTGTAGCTACTTTTTACGAAAACTTTTCTCTTGATCCCAAAGGAAAATACATTATAAAAATCTGTGATGGCACGGCTTGCCATGTAAGAAAGTCGATACCCATCTTAAATGCATTGAGAAAAGAGCTGGGATTAAGTGATAAAAAGCACTCGACTGATGATATGCTTTTTACCCTTGAAACTGTGTCCTGTCTTGGTGCCTGTGGGCTAGCTCCGGTTATAACAATAAACGATAAGGTATATGCAAAGATGACGCCTGAGTCGGCTATAGATGTAATTAATGAGATAAGAAAGGAGAATTCAGATGAAAATTAAGGATAAATATAAATTTGAAGAATTCTCTGCAGCAGTATCGGGTCTTTTGGAAAATCAAAAGAAAAAAGTGCTTGTTTGTGCCGGGACCGGCTGCGTTGCGGGCGGCTCCATTGAAATATACAAAACAATCAAGGCAATGGTTGAAGAAAGAGGACTTTTAGTTGATCTGGAACTGCAAGAGGAAAAAGAAGGTATAGGAGTCAAAAAAAGCGGATGTCATGGATTTTGCGAAATGGGCCCGTTAATTAAGATAGAACCTTTCAATTATCTATATGTTAAGGTATCCATAGAAGATTGTAAGGAAATTGTTGAAACAACATTGATAGAAAACAAGCCGGTTGAGCGGCTTCTGTACAGCTTTGATGGAAGAATTTATGAAACACAGGAAGAAATTCCATTTTATAAAAAGCAGACCAGATTGGTTCTTGATCACTGTGGTAGCATTGATGCCGAATCTTTTAGGGAATATGTTGCAAAAGGCGGATATGAGACCTTTGTAAAAATGCTCTTAGAGATGAATCCTGATAATGTATGCAGGATAGTATCCGACTCAAACCTTAGAGGTAGAGGGGGCGGAGGTTACCCAACGGGACGTAAGTGGCAGCAGGTGCTATCACAGCAAAGCGATGTTAAGTATGTGGTATGCAACGGTGATGAAGGTGACCCTGGTGCCTTTATGGATAGAAGTATTATGGAGGGTGATCCCCACCGTGTGATTGAAGGAATGCTTATTGCTGCATTTGCAACTAAAAGCACCGATGGTTATATATATGTGAGGGCAGAGTATCCTCTGGCGGTTGAAAGACTTAGAATTGCAATTGAACAAGCAAGGGAATACGGCTTACTTGGTGAGAACATCATGGGCTCGGGATTTTCATTTGATATACACATAAATAAGGGAGCAGGAGCCTTTGTATGCGGGGAGGGAAGTGCTCTAACCGCCTCAATTGAAGGCGAAAGGGGCATGCCGAGGGTTAAACCTCCAAGAACAGTTGAAAAAGGACTTTGGGAAAAACCCACAGTGTTAAATAACGTTGAGACATTTGCAAATATACCGCTGATTGTAAAAAACGGCAGTGAATGGTACAAATCCATAGGACCTGAGAAAAGCCCGGGGACAAAAGCTTTTGCACTAACTGGTAATGTGAACAATACCGGACTTATAGAAGTTCCTATGGGCACAACGCTAAAGGAAATCATATTTGATACCGGCGGTGGAATTAGGGACGGCAAAAAGTTTAAAGCCGTACAAATCGGAGGACCTTCTGGAGGCTGCCTCACTGAAGAACATCTTGATCTTCCTCTGGACTTTGATTCATTAAAAAAAGTTGGTGCAATGATAGGGTCTGGCGGACTTGTGGTAATGGATGAAGACACCTGTATGGTTGAAGTCGCAAGGTATTTTATGAATTTTACACAGAATGAATCCTGCGGTAAGTGCGTTCCTTGTAGGGAAGGCACAAAAAGAATGCTGGAGATACTTGAAAGAATTGTTGCAGGAAAGGGAACTACAGAAGACCTTGATATGCTGGAAGAACTGGCTGATACCATAAGCAGCACTGCCCTTTGCGGACTGGGTAAGAGTGCAGCAGGTCCGGTAACCAGTACTTTGAAATACTTCCGGGATGAGTATATGGCACATGTTGTTGATAAGAAGTGCCCAACACATACCTGTAAGGCACTAAATTCCATAGTAATAGTTGAAAATCTTTGCAAAGGCTGCAGCAAGTGTTCGAGGGTATGTCCTGTAGGTGCCATTGAAGGTAAAATTAAAAATCCTTATGTGATCAATCAGAATACTTGTATCAAGTGCGGTGCATGTATTGAGGCTTGTCCGTTTTCAGCGGTAAAGGAGGAATAAATTTATGGGAAGCATGTTAATAGATGGTCAAAGAGTGGAGTTTAGTAATGAAAAAAATCTTTTGGAGATAGTGAGAAAATGCGGGATCGACCTTCCCACATTCTGCTATCACTCAGAACTTAGTGTTTATGGGGCTTGCAGGATGTGCATGGTTGAAGATAAATGGGGAGGAACTATTGCATCATGTTCTACACCGCCAAAAGACGGTATGGAGATATATACCAATACAGCAAAGCTGAAAAAGCACAGAAAAATGATTCTTGAGCTTATTCTGGCAAACCACGACAGGGATTGTACTGTCTGTGAGAAGAACGGAAGATGCAAGTTGCAGGAACTTGCCATACGCCTTGGTGTAAAAAAGGTTAGGTTTGAGGAAGAGAAGAAAGACCTTCATGTAGACGACAGCAGTGTTTCAATAGTAAGAAATCCTAATAAATGCATAATGTGCGGTGACTGTGTAAGAATGTGTGAAGAGGTTCAGGGAGTTGGCGTATTGGGTTTTGCATACAGAGGTGCTAAAATACAGGTGACCACTGCGTTTAACAAAGCAATGAATAAGGTTGACTGTGTCAACTGCGGACAGTGCAGGACAGTATGTCCGACAGGTGCACTTGTTATCAAAAAGGATATAGACAGGGCTTGGAACGTGCTGCACGATAAAAATAAGAGAGTTATCGCACAGATTGCCCCTGCAGTTAGGGTTGCAATGGGCGAGGAATTTGGACTTAAAGCAGGCGAAGTAACCATGGGTAAGATTGTAGCAGCATTAAGAAAAATGGGATTTGACCAGGTATACGATACGGCACTGGCAGCTGACTTGACAGTAATAGAAGAAAGCGAGGAATTTAAAAAGCATCTGGATTCCGAAAGCAAATTGCCACTATTTACCTCATGCTGTCCTGCATGGGTCAAGTTTGCTGAACAAAAGTATCCTGAGCTTACCGAAAACATTTCATCCTGCCGCTCACCCCAGCAGATGTTTGGTGCCGTGATAAAAGAGCAGTTCAGAAGCTTAAAGGAAACAGATGGAAAAGACAATGTTGTAATAGCTATTATGCCGTGTACTGCAAAGAAGTATGAGGCTGTGCGACCTGAAAATTTCAATAATGGCGAGTATGATGTTGATATGGTCATTACCACTCAAGAGCTGGCCATGATGATAAAGGAGCAGGGAATAGTATTTAACGAGCTGGAAGATGAAGCACTTGATATGCCCTTTGGGCTTGCAAGCGGAGCCGGAATAATTTTTGGTGTAACAGGTGGTGTGGCGGAGGCTGTATTAAGGCATTGTTATATGGATAAATCATCTTCAAGCCTTAAGAACCTTGCATTTACAGGAATCAGAGGGATGAAGGGTGTAAAGGAAGCGGAAGTTGAATTAAACGGCAAAACCATTAGAATTGCTGTTGTCCATGGACTTAAAAATGCAGATAATCTTATAAAGTCTGTTATAAATGGTGAAAAATCCTATAACTTCATTGAGGTTATGGCGTGCCCCGGAGGGTGTATCGGCGGTGCAGGTCAACCTATTCCACATTCGTTAAATGATAGGATACAAAGGACAAAAGGAATATATAATGCAGATAGTGCATCAGCTATAAAGAGATCTGAGGAAAATCCGACAATAGTAGCATTATATAATGGCATTCTCAAAAGAAACCATAAACTTCTTCATAGGAGTAATAAATGATAGGTGGTGGTTAAGTTGTTAAGTATTACTGTTTGTATTGGTAGTGCCTGTCACATTAAGGGGGCCTACAACATTATAAATCAACTACAGCAGATTATTGAAGAAAAACAGCTTGATGAGAAAGTGAGTATAAAGCCGGCCCTTTGCTTGGGGCACTGTTCAAATGCCGTATCAGTGAAGATAGATGGTGAAGAGGTTGTATCATTATCTGCAGATAATGTCAGAGACTTCTTTGAAACGGTTGTAATAAAAAGACTGTAAAAGAAATGGCCATAAAAGGAGTGTTGATTATGAATAATTGTGAATACTGTGACTACTACAAGCATATCAGCGGAAATGGAATTAAGGATAATTATGCGACAGCGGTATGTTCTTTCGCAGATGTTATACTATTTAAAGACTTTTTCGAAAGTCCAGAAGGGGAGTACCCATGCAGACACATAACTTATCAGCAGTACTTAGATCGCAAAAAAACAACTGTAAGTGTTTCAAGGCTCAAACCGGAGGATTGGAAGCTCACCTATAAAAGCAAACACCCTGTTGGCGAAACCATCAGATCAAGAAATGCTTTATAATGCAATGATTAATGATTGATAAAAAATTATCAATCTCACATTGACAAATATTTATCAAAGTAGTATAATTAAATTGTTAAATAGTTAACAAACTAATTTTAACACTATAGCTTGGGGGGATTGCGAATGATTCAGGTGAGCATATGTGTTGGCAGTTCCTGTCACTTAAAAGGATCATACCAGATAATACAAATATTTCAGGAAATTATTAAAAACAACAAGCTTCAGGATAAGGTTGAACTAAAAGCATCCTTTTGCCTGGAACGGTGTACAAAAGGTGTTTCTGTAAAAGTTGAAGATGAATTTATTGACGAACTTACGATAGGCAATGCGGCAGAAAAATTCCAAGAGTATATAGTAAGAAGGTTATGATATGAGCATTATTCAATTTAAAGAAGCAAACTGTAAAAACTGTTACAAGTGCATAAGAAGCTGCCCCGTGAAAGCCATTGCTTTTATTAATGATCAGGCACGTATTGTGGAAGAGGATTGCATGCTTTGTGGAAATTGCCTTACGGTATGCCCACAAAATGCCAAGATTGTAAAAAGTGAAGTGGACACGGTAAAGGGATTTATTAGGAAAAAGGAAAAGGTATATGTGAGCCTTGCACCTTCTTTCGTATCCGCTTTTGAAAATGCCGACGAGGTTTGGTTATACGCAGCTTTGAAAAAGTTAGGATTTACTTATATAGAAGAAACAGCGGTAGGTGCTGCACAGGTTTCCAAGAAGTATGATCAATTGATCAAAGAAAAGAAGATGAAAAATATTATAACTTCTGCCTGTCCATCAATTACACTGCTTGTTCAAAAATATTATCCTGAGCTGGTAGACCAGTTGGCTCCAGTTGTATCTCCAATGATAGCCCATGGAAAGATGCTTCGTGAAATGTATGGGCCGAGGATAAAGGTAGTATTTATTGGACCATGCCTTTCTAAAAAGGATGAGTGTAATGATCTTCAAACCAGAGGAGTAATAGATGCAGCAATAACATTTGAAGAATTGGATGCATGGCTTTTAGAGGAAGGTATTACCGATGATATCGATTTAACTGATGAAATAAAGGGAGTAAGGGAGCTTAGAGCAAGAATTTATCCAGTTCCCGGAGGAATTATTAAAACGCTTGAAAGCAGAAACAATAAAAATTACCAGTGTCTCAGTGTGGATGGAGTAGAAAGATGCATAAAGATACTGGATTCTATAAAAAATGACGGCCTTGAAAATTACTTTATTGAAATGAACAGCTGTTCAGGCGGATGCATTGGCGGTCCATGCATGAAGCATATAAAGGGTGGATTTTTAGAGGCAAGAAGAAGGTTGCTAACCTATTTAAAACGTGGATTAAAAGAAGAAAAACTTGTAAGTACGAGAGATTCGAAGGTTGATTTAAAAAGAAATTTCTTTGACATGCAAAAGAAAGGTGCAGTACCCTCAGAGTCGGCTATACAAGGTATATTGAACAGTATAGGGAAGTTTACAGCGGATAAGGAATTAAATTGCGGGGCATGCGGTTATTCAAGCTGCAGGGACAAAGCAATTGCCGTTTATAACAACAGAGCCCAACTCCATATGTGTTTGCCATATATGAGAGAAAGAGCCGAGTCCATGTCCAACCTAATTATTAACACTACACCAAATGCTATTTTTGCCCTTAATGAGAAGCTGTGCATACAGGAAGCCAATTACTCGGCTCAGAAGATATTTGGACTAAATAAATCATCCCTTGAAGGTAAAAGTATTTTTGAGGTATTGGAATGCGGAGATTTCCAGTTTGTTATTGACAGTAAGAAAAATATATATGATGAAAAATACTATTATGAAAAGTACGACATGACTGTCACTCAGTCCATAATTTACGTACCCGACCAAAACATAGTAGTTGTAGTTATAAAGGATATAACGGATGAGGAAAGACAAATACAAAAGATGCATAAAATCCGTGAAGAGAATGTGGAGCTTGCACAAAAGGTAATAGAAAAGCAAATGAGAGTTGCACAAGAGATTGCCAGCCTCTTAGGAGAAACAACAGCTGAAACGAAGGTTGCACTAACCAAGCTCAAAAAGTCGATCATGTCGGAAATGGGTGATGTTAAGTGAGCTTATATATAGATACAAGTTTTGAAAGCCTTAACAAGCATAATGAGGAACTGTGCGGAGATAAGGTTGAGATCATAAGAGATGAAAATTCCGTTGTAGTAGTGCTTGCAGATGGGCTTGGGAGCGGGGTTAAGGCAAATATCCTTGCTACCCTTACTGCCAAAATTATTGGAACAATTATGGCAAACGGTTCAAGTATCGATGAAGCAGTTGAAACAATTGCAAATACACTGCCGGTTTGCCGGGAAAGAGGAATTGCGTATTCCACCTTTTCAATACTTCAGGTTTTCAACTCCGGTGAAGGGTATCTGGTTGAATTCGATAATCCATCTGTGTTCAGGCTAAGAAAAGGGAAACCTTTTAACATAGAAACAACAATAAGGTTAATTAGCGGTAAGAAAATCAAGGAAGCCAGGTTTACGGTAACTCCTGATGACATGTTTATTATAGTAAGTGATGGAGTAATACATGCCGGAATCGGTCAAACCTTGAACCTTGGATGGCAGTGGAACAATGTTTCAGAGTACATTCAAAGGACATATAAAAACGATATTTCTGCAAAAGCAATTACAAAGCTGCTGCTTTCGGTGTGTGACAACCTGTATGCCCAGGAGCCCGGTGACGATACAACTGTGGTAACCGTCAATATACGAAAGCCCGTTAGGCTCAACGTAATGGTGGGGCCACCAATAGATTCACAGGAAGATAGAGAGATCATATATGATTTTACTGCATTGGAAGGAAAAAAGGTAGTTTGCGGCGGTACTACCTCGCAAATAGTGGCAAGGGTTCTAAAAAAAGAAATAAAGACAAACTTTGACTACTACAATCCCAGTGTACCACCAACAGCTGATATAGATGGAATTGATCTTGCTACTGAAGGTGTACTTACATTAAGGAAGACTCTTGATTATATAAAAGCCTGTGATTCATCCGAAAGCACCATGAAGGATTTTCTAAACCTAAATAAAAAGGATGGAGCATCGAGACTAGCAAAAATTCTTCTGGAGGAGAGCACAAATATTCATTTTATAGTAGGGCGTGCCATGAATCCGGCACATCAGAACCCTGAATTTCCTTTTAATTTAAGCCTTAAGCTGAAACTTGTAGAAGAGATAGTGATATATTTGAGGAAACTGGGTAAACAAGTTACCTTGGAGTACCATTAACATAAAGGTACAAAATCACCATGTGATTTTTTAAAATAGAGTGTTAAATAATTAACAAAGTGACAAAAAGATAAAGAGATTAGAGGAGTGATCATTATGACAGAAAAAATTAAAAACAATCAAGTTAATGAGCAGGTTAATGTTAATAAGGAAATAGGTGAACTTGTTTCAAGGGCACAAAAAGCATTGGAAAAATTCATGACATACGATCAGGAAAAGATCGATGCCATCGTTAAAGCTATGGCATTAAGCGGAATAGATGACCACATGCGACTTGCTAAAATGGCTGTTGAGGAAACAGGCAGGGGTGTTTATGAAGACAAAATCACAAAAAATTTATTTTCTACAGAGTACATTTACCATAGCATCAAGTACGAGAAAACTGTTGGAATAATAAACGATAATGAAAATGAAGATTTCTTTGAAGTAGCGGAACCGGTAGGCGTAATAGCTGCTGTAACACCTGTCACAAATCCTACATCCACAACCATGTTTAAAGCAATAATAGCAATTAAGGCAAGGAACCCCATTATATTTGCATTCCATCCATCTGCACAAAAATGCAGTGCTGAAGCTGCAAGGGTATTGAGGGACGCTGCTATAGAAGCAGGTGCTCCTGAAGACTGCATACTTTGGGTAGAAAAACCCTCAATTGAAGCGACTCAACTTCTTATGAACCACAGCGGTGTATCTCTGATACTTGCAACCGGAGGAGCAGGAATGGTTCAGGCAGCATACAGCACAGGCAAACCTGCCCTTGGTGTTGGACCGGGTAATGTACCGTGTTATATTGAAAAAACTGCCAATATAAAGAGAGCTGCAACAGACCTTATATTGTCAAAGACCTTCGACAACGGGATGATCTGTGCATCTGAACAGGCTGTTATCGTAGATCGTGAGGTTTCTGCGGAGTTTGAAAAATTTATGAAGGACAATTCATGCTATTTCTTAAATGAAGATGAAACTAAAAAGTTGGCAAAGCTGGCCATAGATGAAGTAAAGTGTGCCATGAATCCAAATGTTGTAGGACAATCTGCTTATACCATAGCAAATATGGCAGGTTTAAATGTGCCTGAAAATACAAAAATTCTAATAGCAAAGCAGGAAGATGTAGGTCCGGAGTACCCTCTTTCAAGGGAAAAGCTCAGCCCAATCCTTGCATACTATATTGTGGATTCTTCTGAGGAAGGAATAAGGAAAGCTGAACAGATGGTTGAATTCGGAGGTTTGGGACACTCATCCGTCATACACTCCAACGACGAGAAAATAATCGAGGAGTTTTCAAAGAGGCTAAAATCGGGAAGGTTAATAGTCAATTCACCTTCAACACATGGTGCTATCGGTGATATTTACAATACAAACACTCCATCTCTTACATTAGGATGCGGAACATACGGAAAAAATTCAACAACTCAGAATGTTTCTGCAGCAAATCTTATCAACAAAAAAAGAGTGTCAAGGAGAAGAGTGAATATGCAATGGTTTAAGATACCTGAAAAAATATACTTTGAATTTGGCTCAACTCAGTACCTAGAGAAGATGCCTAATATATCAAAAGCATTTATAGTAACCGACCCATATATGGTTAAGCTTGGATATGTAGATAAAATTCTTTACTACCTTAGAAAAAGACAGCAGTATGTTCACTGTGAGATATTCTCAGATGTTGAACCGGACCCATCTGTTGAGACTGTTATGAAGGGCTGCGAGCTTATGAACAAGTTTCAGCCAGATGTTATAATAGCTTTAGGCGGCGGATCGGCCATGGATGCGGCTAAAGGAATGTGGCTTTTCTATGAGCATCCTGAAACTGACTTTAATTCATTAAGGCTTAAGTTTATGGACATAAGAAAGAGAGTTTACAAGTTCCCTAAACTGGGCAAAAAGTCAAAGATGGTAGCAATTCCCACCACTTCGGGTACAGGTTCAGAGGTTACATCCTTTGCGGTTATTACCGATAAAGAAAGAAATGTGAAATATCCTCTGGCGGATTATGAATTGACTCCTGATGTTGCAATAATAGATGCTGATTACGTAATGTCTGTACCGCCTTCAGTAACTGCCGACACAGGTATGGATGTTCTTACCCACGCTATTGAAGCCTATGTATCCATCCTGGCATCCGATTTTACTGACGGCTTGGCAATAAAGGCTATTCAGTTGGTGTTCGAATACTTGCCAAGGGCCTACAAGAATGGCAATGATGCGTTGGCAAGAGAAAAAATGCATAACGCTTCATGTATAGCAGGTATGGCATTTACAAATGCATTCCTGGGAATAAACCACAGCCTTGCTCACAAACTGGGTGGAGAATTCCATATACCTCACGGAAGGGCAAATGCAGTACTTCTACCTTATGTTATAGAGTACAATGCACAAAAGCCTACTAAGTTTGTGTCTTTCCCTAAATATGAAACATTCATTGCAGACAAAAAATATGCTGAAATAGCAAAAGCACTGGGACTTCCTGCATCAACCAATGAGGAAGGGGTAAAAAGCTTGATAAAAGCCATCAAGGATCTTATGAAAGAGCTTAATATGCCTTCCACAATAGCAGAATGCAAGGTTGACAGCAAAAAGTTCAATGCCAAGGTTGCTGAGCTTGCAGATAAGGCATTTGAAGATCAGTGTACAACTGCTAACCCAAGACTCCCATTGGTGTCTGAGTTGGAAAAGATATACCTAACCGCTTATAACGGCGGAAAATAAGGAAATTGTGTGAAGTGAAAGGGTCTTGACCTATGGGGATGAGGACAATTGTTTTAAAACTTCATAAGCCAAGTAAAGCAAAGCAGCAAATTATTAATGATGCTTTACTTGGCTATAACAAGGCCTTTGAATTTCTCATAAACAAAGCAGGCAACTGCTTACCTGAACTTGAACAAAGGTTTAAAGTGAAGGCCGGTCAATATAATATACTGGCACTTTCAAAATGGATTGACAGCAACTTAAGTCAGGAGCTGAACAAATTCGATGTACAGCCGTTTAAAGATTCTTTGAGACTTGAATTTGCATATGCCATGGCCGACTGTTTGAGAACTGGAAGCGTATGCCAGGAAAATGTGAATAAAGAAGCAGCCTTCAGTTATTTCCGTCCTATTTATTTTTGCAGGTACGATACCAAAAGAGGTTACTGCCTGCTTTATGACAAGGAAAAGGACAGGTATTATGTTAAACTTTATCTGCTTAACGGTCCTAATGCAAGGACAGCGGCGGAGGCTAATATAAGGGAAGGCCTGGTTCATGTTCATAAAGACAATAAGATGCTGGAAAGAAAGAGAAGGAAGGAAACTCATATTATTGTACCGCTTTCTTTCGGTAAATGGCAGGAGAGGATTATAAAGGAGGCGTCTAAAGCACCCGAGTGTTTCAAGACTGCGAGACTTTTAGTAAGGGATAATGAATATTATCTGGCCATATCAATAGAAGCGGGTGAGTCAAAGAGCATAAGCACTATGGCGTATATGGGTGTTAGCAGAGGGCTAAAAAGCAACCTTCATTATACTGTTGTGAATTCTCACGGGGAAATAATAATATCCGGTGAGATTGATACTCTGGAAAAAAATGATGATTCATCAGGAATACCTTTAAATAAGCTGCATAAAGCAGCTAATATAATTACCGATATAGCCATTTCTCATAAAGCACAGATAATAGTTCAAAACCTTTCACAAAGAGGAGATGGGTTGGGGTGGAGTGATAATGATCTGGATCAATACCTGCCTCGATTTAAGAGGAAGGACTATAACCGAATGGTAAGCCTTCTAGAGTACAAGCTTCAATGGAAAGGACTTCCCAAGCCTATTAAGGTAAGCCCTATAGGTATTTATTATACATGCTGCAGTTGTGGGCGGAATTCCAAAAAGAACAGGTTCAACAAGGATTTGCTAATATGCTCAAGCTGTGGAACCACAATGGATATAGACAAGCTGGGAAGCCTTAATCTAGCAAGAAAGCTTATTGATTACAATACTTCAAAAATTAAAATCAATATAAAGAGAGTTGACAGTGGAGTAGTATTTTCCAATAAAATCCTTGGTCTGGATTGTTTTACAAGTTACAAAGAGGACCAACTATTGCGGCTTAAGAATGAAATCCAAAAGATAATTGAAGATACGAAACTTATAGTTAAGACTCAAGATAAAAAAGCTCATTCTGCCAGAATAAGCCTTATAAGGAAATTAGAAAGCGTTGAAAATTTCATGGATTTGATAGAGTATATTTAATATATAATAAATTAATATTACTGACCAATATGTGCTTTTGCTGCCGCACCACTTCCATAATTAAATGGAAATCTTACCGAGTAAGACATCAATACAAGAACGTTTTGATGTGAAAGAGCAGCTATCTAGCAATACCCTCATGAGGATTAATCTTCATGGGGGTATTTTGCGTTTTTTAATGGAGATTAAAACCACGAATCTCTATACCGTATCTAACAATCAGGTAGCTGAAAAGACCATTTGACAGGCTGAAAAATTATAATTGTTGGGTAGTTTTGATTGCAGTAAAATTAAATTGTCAAACAATTAACAAAATTTTAACCTTATGAATAATGAAAATGTCTATAGAAGGAGTGGTTTTAAATGAAATTGGAATTAGACGTATACAGCACAATATGCGAGACTAAAATGTTTAAAATTAACGGTATTAAGGCAAATTATAAGGATTTTGGCGATAAGTATGATATCTCACCTGATAAACGCAGACCTAATATGTGCGGCAACATGGCATTTAAACCCGCTATGCCTACACAGCAGATACTTGACAAGTATGGTATCAGTATAAGCGAGTATAAATATATATGCGAGCAGTTAAAGGCATGTGTTTCTTTTGGCACCTGCAGGTTATGCGGTTAAAGGTATGAAAATTATCAATGCTCTTACATAATATTCTATTTTTCAATATAAATGAGGGGATCAAATCCTCTCATTTTTTTGTTGCTTGGATAATCAGATGCTAATTATTAATATTGTTTACATAATGTCCGATAAATATATAGCCCAGAATGTTTTACTTTATAAAACTTATAAAAAGGAGAGCGAGTTATGAAATGGTTTAGCGATAAAGCATTTAATAAGATTGTGGTAATGGCTGAAAAAATAGCTGCTGGTGAGACAAACATTACTATTGAATCAGATTCAAAAGATTCGGAAGGAATAATATCGCTGCTAAAAAAAATTGCAGAAAGAATGGCCTGGTATGAAGAAATTATCGACGCTGTTCCTTTTCCTATTCATGTTACTGATGGAGATATGAACTGGACTTACATGAATAAAGCCTTTGAAAAATTAATGATTGAACAGGGTGTAATTAAAAACCGCAGGTCTGGATATGGAAAAGCTTGCAGCCATGCTGGGGCTAATATTTGCAATACTCAGAAATGTGGTATCAAGCAACTTCAAAAAGGGGTTCCGGAAAGCTATTTTGATTGGTGCGGTATGAATTGCAAACAAGATACTTCACATTTAAGAAATGCAAAAGGAGAGGTAGTAGGATATGTTGAAGTAGTAACTGACTTGTCTTCCATATTAAGTGTTAATGAATACACAAAAAAAGAAGTAGATCGTTTGGCATCTAACCTTGATTTACTTTCAAAAGGCGATCTCAATCTGAATATGCAAGTAGCTGAAAGCAACCAATTTACAGAAGAAGCAAGAGAGGACTTTATAAAAATAAACAACTCCTTGGAGAAAACAAAGGAAGCAATAGGAAAGCTGATTGGAGATGTATCCATGCTTTCCGATTCAGCAATTGCAGGTAAGTTTTCAGTAAGAGCGGATGCTCAAAAACATGATGGGCAATACAGGAAGATAGTAGAAGGTGTAAACCAGACATTGGATACGGTAAACGATAGGAATGCATGGTATGAGGCGATTATTGATGCAGTGCCTTTCCCAATACATGTAACTGATAATGATATGAACTGGACTTATATGAATAAATCCTTTGAGAAATTGATGATTGAACAGGGCGTAGTGAGGGAACGAAAGGATGGATATGGCAGACAATGCAGTAATGCTGGAGCCAATATTTGTAATACGCAAAACTGTGGTATAAAGCAACTTTTAAAGGGTAAAGCCGAAAGCTATTTTGACTGGTGCGGAATGAGCTGCAAACAGGACACTTCATATCTTAGAAATAGGAAGGGTGAAAGTATTGGGTTTGTTGAGGTTGTTACCGACCTAACATCAATTCTTAAAGTAAATTCCTACACAAAAGAAGAAGTTGAACGTCTTGCTGCAAATTTAGATATGCTGGCTGAAGGAAGACTGGATATGGATCTTAGTGTAAAAGAAGCAGACCAATTTACCAAAGAAGCCAGAGAAAACTTTGTAAAGATCAATAATAGTCTCACTAAAGTTAAATCAGCACTTAACCTAATGATCAGTGATGCAGAAACTCTTGTATCTTCTGCAATTAACGGCAATCTTGAATCAAGAGCAAATGCTTCGCAGCACAATGGGGAGTATAGAAAAATCGTCGAGGGCATTAATAATACGCTTGATGCTGTCATGGAACCACTAAATTTTGCAGCAGGGTACATAGAAAAAATGTCAAAAGGTGAAGAGTTGGAAATAATAGAAAATAAGTATAAGGGTGATTTCAGGGTATTAATTGATAACCTTAATAAAGTAAGGGCCTCACTTTATACACTTATTGATGAGACGACTATGCTTGCAAAAGCTGCCACGGAGGGTAAAATTTCTGTTCGAAGCGATGTTAATAAGCTAAAGGGTGGATATGCAACAATCGTTAAAGGTGTAAACGATACCATTGATGCAATAGAAATACCTTTAACAGAAGCAAAGAAAGTACTTGAAAAGATTTCTGTCAATGATTTTACTACACAAATGACCGGCCAATATAAAGGTACATTTAAAGAGTTTGCAGAAGCTATAAATCAAGTCCATACCAGATTAATAAGTATACAGGATGCTTTTGAACGCGTTGGTAAAGGTGATTCAAGCAAGTTGGAAGATTTTGAAAAGATAGGAAAAAGATCCGAAAATGATAAGATTATGCCTGCCTGTATCGAAGCCATGAGATCAATACGTGATTTGGTAAGCGAGGCAGGTATTCTTGCCAAAGCTGCAATAGATGGTGAATTGGATGTAAGAGGGAATGAGAGTAAATTTAAAGGTGGGTATAAAGAAATCATTGAGGGTATGAATAAGACAATGGAAGCTTTTGCCGAACCAATACAAGAGGCTACATCTGTCATGCAGGAAATGGCTAAAGGTAATCTTACAGTTAGCATGACCGGCGATTATAAAGGCGAATATGCTAAAATAAAAAATGATCTTAATTTCACATTAAAATCCTTTAATGATGTTTTAAATGATATAAACATTGCTGCTATACAGGTGGCTTCAGGCTCCAGACAGATATCTGATTCTGCACAGGCTTTATCACAGGGATCTACGGAACAAGCCAGTTCAATTGAAGAATTAACAGCTTCAATGGATGAAATTGCTTCTCAAACCAAGCAGAATGCCGTTAATGCAAATCAGGCGAATGAATTGGCTCTATCGGCTAAACAGGATGCAGTCAAAGGAAATGAACAAATGGCTGGAATGTTAAAGGCAATGGGTGATATTAATGAATCTTCAGCAAACATTTCAAAGATTATAAAAGTCATTGATGAAATCGCATTCCAAACAAACATACTCGCACTTAATGCTGCTGTAGAAGCTGCAAGAGCAGGACAGCACGGCAAGGGTTTTGCAGTGGTAGCAGAGGAAGTAAGAAATCTCGCTGCAAGGTCTGCTAATGCTGCTAAAGAAACAACGGTGCTTATTGAAGGTTCTATTAAGAAGGTTGAGGGTGGAACCAGGATTGCTAATGATACAGCAGAAGCCCTCAATAAAATAGTTGACGGTGTAGCAAAAGCTGCAAACCTGGTAGGAGATATTGCTTCTGCTTCTAATGAGCAGGCCTCAGGTATTGCACAGGTTAATCAAGGTATAATGCAGGTATCACAAGTTACTCAAACAAACTCTGCTACGTCAGAAGAAAGTGCAGCTGCAAGTGAAGAGCTTTCCAGTCAGGCAGAAGTCCTCAAGGAAATGGTAAATAAATTTAATCTTAAGAAAACTGATAGCAGTAATGATCTTAATCCTGAAGTGTTGAAAATGATTGAGAATATGTCTACAAATAAAAAGCCATCTGCAATAGGTGGAGCTTCAGGTATAAAGAAGATTTCTTTAAGTAATAATGAATTTGGGAAATATTAATGGATAATATTCAACATAAGTGGAGAGGATGAAAATTCTCTCCACTTTTTTTGTCTAAATTAGGGTGTTTTTAATTTTTTTATTGTCTATGATACAAAATTAACATATAATTTTATATATATATTTTTTAGAAGTAATCAAATACAAATTTATTTTTTTAATTATATGGGGGAGGTGTTAGGATGGAAAAAATACTTGGGATATCCGCATATTATCATGATAGTGCCGCTGCACTATTAGTTGATGGCGTAATAATAGCGGCAGCCCAGGAAGAAAGATTTACAAGGAAAAAGCAAGATGAAAGGTTCCCGGTAAACGCTGTAAATTATTGTCTGTCCGAAGCAAAAATAAGTATTCGTGATGTAGATAAGATAGTTTATTACGAAAAGCCTTTATTAAAGTTTGAAAGATTACTTGAGACATATATATCATGCTCTCCTCGAGGATTTGCTTCCTATATTAAATCAATGCCGATATGGCTTAAGGAAAAGTTGTTCCTTAAAAAACTCTTAAAAACAGAGCTGGCTTCTTTAGGTAATTGCAAGGTTAATGAGCTCCCGCAGCTGCTCTTTACCGAGCATCACATGTCCCATGCAGCATCTGCATTTTATCCAAGCCCATTTAAAAAAGCTGCTGTTTTATGTGTTGATGGTGTTGGGGAATGGGCTACAACATCTGTATGGATGGGTGAAGATAATAGTTTGACTCCTCTTTGGCAAATGGATTTCCCACACTCATTAGGTCTTTTATATTCTGCCTTTACATACTATACCGGCTTTAAAGTAAATTCCGGAGAATATAAATTAATGGGACTAGCTCCTTACGGTAACCCAACCTATGTTGATTTGATTCTTGATAATATAATTGATCTTAAAGACGATGGTACTTTTAGATTAAATATGAAGTACTTCAACTATACTACAGGTCTTACAATGACAAGCAATGAATTTCACAAACTTTTTGGCGGACCTCCAAGAAAGTCTGAATCAGTTATTACACAGCGTGAAATGGACATAGCTCGCTCTATACAGCAAGTTACAGAAGAAATCATATTAAGGCTTTCCCGCACAATAAAAAAAGAAACAGGAGCAGAGAACCTATGTTTAGCAGGCGGAGTTGCACTTAACTGTGTTGCAAACGGACGAGTATTAAGTGAAGGTATTTTCAAAGATATATGGATACAGCCTGCATCTGGAGACTCGGGCGGGGCACTGGGAGCTGCCCTTTCAGTATGGCATCAATACTTAAAGCAGCCACGAAATTCTGCTAAAGGCGATAGCATGAAAGGTTCATATTTAGGTCCTTCACAAAAACCAGAGAGTATAAAAGATTACTTGGATTCTGTAAAAGCTAAATACAAGAATCTCAATGATGACGAATTGTATGCAAATCTGGCAAAAATACTTGTGGAAGGCAAGGTCATAGGTTGGTTTCAAGGGCGTATGGAATTTGGTCCGAGGGCTCTTGGTGGCCGTTCTATTATAGGCGATCCCAGAAACTCAAAAATGCAATCTGTAATGAACCTTAAAATAAAGTATCGTGAATCCTTCAGGCCATTTGCACCTTCTGTTCTTCATGAAAAAGCAGGAGACTATTTTCAGCTGGATCATGAAAGCCCATACATGCTTCTGGTAGCTCCGGTTGTACAAGACATACGGGTTAACATGACTAAAGAGCAGGATGAGCTTTTTGGTATTGAAAAACTCAATGTTGCACGTTCTTCAATCCCCGCCGTTACACATGTTGATTATTCTGCCAGGGTACAAACAGTTCATGAAGAAACAAATCCAAGATATTATAGACTTATTAAAGAGTTTGGGAAGTTATCCGGTTGCAGCGTTATTGTGAACACTTCCTTCAATGTCCGTGGAGAACCTATAGTTTGTACTGCTGAGGATGCATACCGCTGCTTTATGCGTACCGATATGGATTATCTTGTACTTGAAAATTTTATATTGGCCAAAAATGATCAGCCAAAGGTTCAAAAAGATGAATCATGGAAAACTGAATTTGAGCTGGATTAGGGGGATTTAAAATGCAATCTAATAAAGATATAGATAACAAAGGTATGGATTTAAAGGAATTAAGACGGTTTGGTTTCACCTTAAGTATTGCAATAGGTTTACTATTTGGCTTACTAATTCCATTTTTAAGACATAAGCCTTATGGAATATGGCCTTGGATAGTAGCAGCTATATTATTTATGTGGGCATTAATTATGCCATCCACCCTTAAAAATTTCTATAAAGTGTGGATGAAGATAGGTATGTTTTTAGGCCGTATAAACACAACAATACTTCTTATTGTAGTGTTTTTTATTGTTATCACACCGATAGGAATTGTTATGAAACTATTTGGATACAGGCCTTTAGATGATAAATTTGATGCTACGGCAAATACATATCGTAAGAAAAGTAACCAAATACCTGTTGAAAGAATGGAGGTGCCTTTTTAATGTTGGACTTGCTTAAAGATTTATGGGGCTTTATGAAAGTAAGAAAGAAATTCTGGCTAATGCCTATAATAATTGTACTTTTAGTCATAGGTGTACTTGTAGTTGTTGTTCCAGGTTCTGCTCTTGCACCATTTATATATTCACTGTTTTAAGGAGAAAAACAATGAAGAAACATATAAAGTTAGTAGGAATTATATTCCTGATTTCAGTACTGTTAGTAAATGAATATACCATTGCAAGGCTGTTTACATCAGATGGAATAATCGGAGATTCTTCAGGAAGATATGCTATTTGGGGTTTTGATATATTCCTGTTCTTTTTAGGGTTATTGATGATTATATTTAAGGGAAAAATAGAAAAGCATTACAAAAAGATTATGTATTATATTAAGACAACAGTAATTATCGTACTGGTGTCATATATACTTTTCTTTTTGGTAGATGTAATCTATGGGTACATTAATCCAATAAAACCTTGGGAGTCAGAACTTGAGATAGCTGCTAAAGCAGCCTATGAAACTGAACCATTTTACTCTCATGAGTTTTTATTGGAAAAATATGCAGCAATGAAGCCCGGAGAGTGGAATACACCTGAAGGAACAAGGCTTATATTTAAAAAGGAGTTTTACGGAAAGTACATAAATGCCGAACCGGCAGCTTTTGGATCAAAAAATGTTGTACGTAGAACCATAAACAAATACAACTATGATGACAATGATGTTATAAAGGTGCTAATGTTGGGCGGCTCCACAATGTATTGTAATGATGTCCCGGATAATCTTACCATAAGCAGCCAGCTTTCCGAAATTCTGAATTCTTCAGGAAAAAACAAGTATTTTGTAATTAATGCAGGGGTAGACTCGGCAAATTCGAGCCAGGAACTTGAAAGGCTCGAGTTTGAGCTGAAAGCAGGGTTAAAGCCAGATATAGTAATTGGTTATCATGCTTATAACGATATTGTTAACGGAATTTACTTCAATGAGCCTGAAGGTGTAATGTTCGATTACGAAAGCCGTAACAAAGTTAAAGAGTTTATATCAAAAGTAGTACCAAGCAATATATACAAACGCATTAGGCTTGAATCTGATAAAAATAGCGATAATATAAGGTCTGTATCAGAGCATATGAACGATATTTCCAAGGTCAAAAAGCTGGCTGTAAAAACAGGCGAAGTATTTACCGACAACAATCTAAAAATGTACAATCTTTCGGTTCAGTACGGCTTTAAGTATTATTGTATTGTCCAACCTGTAGGAGTCTATGGGAATTATCCTGATAGTTATGAGGATGCAAAAAGAGTGCACAATTGGGCAAAGAAGTACATGCCTAAAATCTTTTTAGCTTGTGATGAAGGCTATGCTGCACTTAGAAATTCAATAGAAAGTTTAAAAAAGCAGAATGTTGCAGCTTTTGACTGGTCAGAGCTATTTTTGAATAAAAAGGATAATATATTTATAGATGCATGCCATATAAACAGCAAAGGAAATAAGATAGTTTCTGATGAGATGGCAAAAATGATATTGAATTGATTTTTTAATAATTATAATTTTGTGTTATACATAAAGCCTAATTTTAGGCTTTTTTATTTATGCAAAGAATTTGTCTTTTTAATATAAAAAAATATATTATAATAGTTTATATACGTTATTTAGTAAAGGTAGGATAATTTGATTAAAAAAGAGGTTAAAGTAAAATGATATGTTTATTTATTGAAAGAGATACAAATAATAAAATTTTTGATGCAGATAATTATATTGGAACAAGAATAGAAAAATATAACTATTATAATGAGATTGATATGCTTATGAATGAAATGCTTGAGGAAAAAATATTATCTCATTATGAATTAATAATGAATATTGCATATGAGTACTCAAGATTATTAAAGAGTCTTATAATCAATTATTTACAAAAGAGTTTAAAACTAATGCTAGAGATAATAGTATTTTAGTACTAAAAAACCTTATTGAATTGCAAGAATCCACAATAGATATTTATAAAAAACAAACTATATGTTTGCTTGTAACTTATGTAATGAGAAATTACTCATCACATAATATTGATGATGATTTTTTGCATTTAAAGATGATAAATATACAAAGAAGATAATGGTTTCATGTTTATTGAGTTTTTTTATAATATTAATGTATAGAGATGATTTGAGTTAACTATGTATAGATAATTTATTTATTTATAATAGGATATAAGGGAAAAGATTAATATCTGATTACACGAAATAAAAAGAATGTTTTTTGAAATGGAAAAAAGCCGGATTTCTCCGGCTTATATTATTTTTTCGATAGATTCAAGCATAAGTATTAATGTTCTGTTTGATTTCTCAAATTCTTCATCTTGATTTTCAGTGTACATCTCATCAATAAATTCTCTTTCTTTTTTCAATTTTCTTTTGATTGCGTTCTTGATTTCCCAAAGTTCTATTTGGCTAACTTCAAGTTTGTAATTTGCAATTGATTTTCCATTAAATTCGATATTCATAATTCATCATCCTTTCATTCTTGTTGGCTTCGAAGACCGCCGACCCAATAGGATGACCATGTCAAGGGTTAATGACGTATAAGTTGAGCGACCCGTTATTATTACTACTTATGCCGTCATCCCTTGACAAAAAGGGGAGGTAAAATCAAAAGCCAAGAATGAAAGGTAATTGCCTCCCCTTCAAGGGGCGGGGGTGAGTTCAAACAAATTAGCATTACTTCAACGAGTGACCTAATGCACTCTTAAAGCTTGTTGAACCCCGACACTGCATTATAAAATATCTCTGTACTTTCTTGGGGTGAGAGTTCGAACGCGGGCAGGTATAGACAATTAGGAACTAATTACTTCGGGGTTCCCAGAATAAATTTTGACAGGCACGTAAAGGGCGGTAAGATATTACGATTTAAGGCGAATTTTTGCGGGAAAACTACCCAAATTTCGATAATCCAGTGAATTCTTCATTCTTCACCCTTACGCATTTTCGACATAAAATAAAGCCCATTTTAGGGCTATTTATTAGGAAGATTGATAAATATCATTCTTTTCATATAATATTTTTGATATATCTTCTTCAATTTTTTCTATACGTAAACAACTTTCTAAAAACAACTTTAGTTTTAATATTTTAATATAGCTAATTGTAAACCCTACAACCATTCCTAAAACACTATAAAATATATAAAAATATTTTAATGGTATGTTAATAATATATGGAGATATTAAATCTGCTTTATGCAAAAAGCTAAATATAAAAGGAAATATGATACCAAGACATATTATAGATAAAATAGACAATAATTTATAATATAATAAAATTTCTTTTTTATGTTTAATTAAGCTTTTATTTTGCATAATTCACCTTTTATTCATCATTATCTTTTACTTCAACTTTACCATGTAATTTTTCATAGTCTTTTATATATATTTCTAATGCATACTCTATTTGTGTTGCTGTTGTTCTTTTTTCTATTCCTGCTATAGCTTTAATTTTATTCAAAATTTCAGGTGTAATTCTTAGTGTGAAAATATCTTTTGCCATTAAAAACATCCTTTCTAAGTATATTTTAAAAGTATTATAACATATTGCCTAAGATATAATATATCATACTATTGACATTGAATGTTATACAGATATATAATTAAAAGTGTAATACGTTTGATGTTGTCAGTTATATGATTTTTAAAAATATTTTCGTTTTACTAATAGGTTACAGAAGTAGGAATAACTGTTTTGCTAATAGGTTACACAAGTAGTACAATAATATTAGAACGATTGTTCGATGTGGAGGGGGTTGTTATGAATTGTCCTAACTGTGGGGCAGAAATGGTTGACATCGGATGTAACGCAATGGGAATTTATGAAGACGCATTTTGGCATTGTACACAATGTAATTATAAAGATGATGAGGAGGAATGAGCATGGAAAATAAAGTAATCGGACTTGTAACGTTCGCCAATCCTAACAAGTGGTCAATGGTTGATGAAAGAACAGGGGAAGTAAGGGAAGGGAATACAATTGAGTATATTCCGGTAGATTCTCTTAAACCTTTATTAAATGAAGATGGCACTTTAGGAACAAAGGTTGTTAAAGAAAGTCTTCCAACTGAAAAAATCGGCTCAGTTACAGTTGTGCCAGCATTTTACACAATGACCTTTGCATTTAAGAATGTTAAAGGTAAACTCCAGGTTAAACTGGATTCACTTGAATTACTTTCAGAGGTATAGTGTCATGGCAGTTTATGAAGCGGTTTATGGTACATATTACGAATATCAGACATTAAAAGCAGTAAACGATGCAATATCTTTAATTAATATATTTTTTGGTTTCTTTATTGCAACAGTTGTTGTTTTGATATTTGTATCATGCTTTAATCGTAATTCTTAGGTGGTGCTGATATGGATTTTAGTTTAGTGTTTATGGGTTTGAAATGGGGTTTAGTAATTACAGGTAGTGCATTTCTTTTAAGTTTTGGCTTTACGGTCTGTTTAAGACTGTTTAGATAATCTAATTACATATTTAAGGAGCATTCCTGTAATGAAATAAAATGACCTTTGAAAAATAAATACCTCCGGGTTAGAATACGGGATGTAAGGTTTGTAACTTACTCCTAATTTAATAAGACTAACCAAAACGGAGGTATGTAATATGAAGTATACACAAAATGAAAAGCTTAATCAATTAGATTTTTCAACAATGGTGGTTGGAGTTGATGTAGGTAGTGAATTTCACTATGCCAGAGCCTTTGATTACAGAGGAATAGAATTGTCAGGAGTATTCAAAATTAGCAATGATGCTGTAGGTTTTGAAGCCTTCGAAAAATGGTCGCACGAGTTGATGATGAAGCATGACAAATCAAAATTAATAGTGGGAATGGAGCCTACAGGGCACTATTGGTTCAATTTCGGATACTCACTAAAGGAAAACAATAGAAAGGTTGTTTTAGTAAACCCTATGCATGTAAAGAGAAGCAAGGAATTTGATGACAACAATCCTACTAAAAATGACCGCAAAGATCCAAAGACAATTGCAATGTTGGTCAAAGACGGAAGATACCTGGAGCCGTATATGCCTGAAGGTGTGTTCAGAGAATTAAGGATATCAATGGAAACCAGGGAACGCTATATCAAGCATATGACAGTAATTAATAACAAGGTGCAAAGATGGCTTTCCATATACTTTCCAGAATTCAAGACTGTTTTCAAGGACTGGAGCGGACAAGGAGCTATGATTGCGTTAAAGAGCTTCGCAACACCTGAAAAGGTTATTGCAAAAGGAATAGAAGCTATTGCGAATGAATGGAAATCTCAGATTAAGCGTGCTGTAGGAACAAAACATGCAGTAAGACTAATGAAGGCAGCAGAAACGAGTGTAGGCATTAAGGAAGGCCTTAGAGCTGCTGAATACGACTTGTTAAGTTTAATAGAAGAGTATGAATTTGTAACAAAAAAGCTGGAAGCCACTCTTAGTCTGATAGAAGAACTACTCCAACAGGTTCCTAACATTACAGAATTACTTGCAATCAAAGGAATTGGAGTTGTCACGGTAGCTGGATTTATTGCAGAAGTTGGAAATATATCAAGGTTTGAGCATCCCAAACAGATACAAAAGCTTGCGGGACTTAACCTTAAAGAAAATAGTTCTGGAAAGCATAAGGGAAAAACCACCTTAAGTAAAAGAGGTCGAAAGAGGCTTCGCAGGCTTTTATTCCAAGCGGTTATGATACTTGTGGCCAAGAATGCTGAGTTCAGGCAACTACATTTATATTATACAAACAGGATTAAAAATCCATTGAAAAAGAAGCAGTCCATTATGGCAATCAGCTGTAAGTTGATAAGGGTATTTTATACATTGTTAACTAAAGGGACTCCTTATGACGGAGAGAAGATGATCAGAGATATTAAGCGTATAGAACCAAAAGCAGCATAAGATGTAACTACATATTCGATGATGCCGTAAATGCCTAAAAACGGCGGAGATAAAGGCAGAATAGAAATAAAAACACGAGCCGGGATAGTCGGATTGAATTTTTCCCTAAGGGCATAGACCCAGTTTTGGAGCATGACTGACATTCCACCTCATGGAAAGGCTGAACGAAGGAATTAAGGGCAATTTGACCCTGTGAGACATGGGAGGGTAGCCGCCGGAGACTATGTGGAATCCCAATAGGCCATAATAAAAAATGCGTTAGGCTTAATGAGATTCACCATTGCATTCCAGAAAAACACTTTTATAAGTGATTTATCCATGATGGTCGTGAAAAATAAAATCAAATTCTATGATAGGTAAAGGAAAATGAAGAAATTTAAAGATTATTGAGGGAGGGAAGATTATTGAGGGAGGGTCTTTTATGAAAAGATTAAACAAAAAGAAACTTTTATCAGTTATTTTTACTTGTTTAGCAGTTGCAATGGTATCAATACAGTCATTTGCTGCACTTGATGAAGGAACAGCAACTGCTATGGATACTGGTTTTACTGCTATCAAATCGGATGTATTAGCAGGTCTTGCCAAAGTTGCTCCATATGGTTTGGCTGTATTTGGTGCATTTTTGGTTTGGAAGTATGGCAAAAGGTTTTTTGCAAGCCTGGCAAAATAATTTTGCCAAAGGGAATGGGGATGGCTTCGGCTGTCCCTTTTTTTGAAGGGACGGTGAGGTTATGAAAAAAATACTATATGTTATGATTTTATTAGTTGTTTCTTTAGGATTTTATATAAATTGTTTTGCATACACAATATCACCAACAACATTAACGCAATATAATGCAATTGACTATCCTTATATAACAGTAATTGAACATATAAATAATGGTAAATTAGTATCTACAACAATATACTCGCAAGATAAGTTAATAATGAATAATAAAACTGAACAACTATGGAAACAGAATTCAGGAAATTATATAGAAGTTGAATTGTACAATGGGCAAATTTCACAATGGTTTCAAACAGCAAATTTTTATCATGGTGGCACGTGGCAAACATTTGTATATACTAATTATGATGTAGTATATGATGATGGCACAATACACAAAATAAGTAACGAACATATACCAACATTTGAATTTATTAGTCCTATAGGTTCAAAAAAATATATAGATGAAAATCCAAATATACAAATAATTACAGATACCAACGGTTCTTCTTATGATGTAATTTTATATGGAAAAGATAAAAATGGTAATTGGGAAATGAATATGACTTATATATGGGATTTAACCGAATCATTAAGTGGTTTTTATGTTCCCGGAAAAATTATTCCATATGTACCAGGTATAAATCGCATAACCATAGAAAATACAGGACTTGCACCAGGAGAACCGGGATTTGGAGAAATATTAGCAGAAGTACAATTCGAAATAGTGCAAACTAATGCAAATAAAATAGACATAATAGGATTTGACAATGAAAAGACATATCAATATGCTCCAACATGGTATGTTTTACGTACTGGTACATATAACAAACAATTGCATTCTATATATGTTAATGGTGTTAAATATAATGATTGTCCTATAAATCAACAAATAACTTATTACGATGATCATTTTTATAATGTTGAGCAAGGTAAATATAATAATCCTTATAAAATTGGACAAAACATAGTTGAAATAAAGGATGCAACTGGAAAAATTGTATTTACAAAAAAGTTTGTTTTGCTTGAATGGACAGACCCAAATGAAACAAATACATGGGGAACAGATACACCAACAATTCCAAGTGATTTCATGAAAAGAAAGTTTCCATTTTGTATACCATATGACATTTATAATTCAGTAGTTGCATTAAAATCAACACCAAAAGCACCCGTATGGGAAATTGACCTTTCAAACTCTGTTTTTAAGGGCGGAGGTAAATTTACTATAGACTTTTCACAGTTTGAAGCATGGGCAAAAATTGTAAGGTGGGGAACTCTTTTAATTTTCACTTTTATTTTAATTATTAATTCAAGAAGGTTTATAGGTGATTAATATGGATATATTTGGTGATATTTTTGGAGGCATTACACAAAAGTTAATTGAATTAGTTGCAAGGATTATAAATCTTTTGCCTGATTCACCATTTCACACTGTAAATAATGCCGATGTAAATTCATTTCTTGGTGGACTAAATTGGGTGTTACCTATAGCCCAAATGATTAGCATATTAGAAGCATGGTTAATTGTAGTGGCTGTCTATTATACTTATCAGCTCATTTTGAGATGGGCAAGAATGATTAAATAAGGGGTGTTAAAATATGATTTATCTTAATTCAGGAACACCAGGAAGTGGGAAAAGTCTTAATGTTGCAAGGGATATAATGTTCAAATTAAGACGTGGACATAATGTAATATCTAATTTTCCTATTAATCTTGAAATAGTTAAATTTAAGCCTATAAAGAATATTATATTAAAAATTGCAAGACTATTTAAGAAAGAAGAAAAGGTAAAAGAAAAGCTTCAGGGCAAGTTAGAGTATAAAATAGGAAAATTCCTTTACATAGATAATTCTAAGCTTAATCCTACTTTGCTTGTATGTTTTGCTAAACATAATCATAAAAAGGGTAGGGAAGGGCAGACACTTTTAATTATTGATGAATGTCCTGTAATATTTAATCCCAGGGAATATTCCAGAAAAGACCGCCCAAACTGGATAAAGTTTTTTCAGTTGCATAGGCATCTTGGATATAACGTTATATTAATTGCTCAGAATGATAGGCTTATTGATAGACAGATTAGGGCATTTATTGAGTATAACTGTAAGCACCGTAAAATTAACAATTTTGGAACTGTAGGAATGATAATATCACTTTTACAGCTTAAGGCATTTGTCGTTGTTACCTATTGGTATGGTGTAAATGAAAAGTGTGGAATACAATTTTTACATTCAAAAAAATGTATTCTAATCTTTATGATAGCTATTCAGCTTTTGACAGGTCTTTGGATTTTAGTCTGTAGTGAATGGGGGAGGCTCCACTGTGTGGAGGGGGTACCCATTCGCTACAGACTTTAAGAAAAACCCCTACAAAAGCAGTAGATAGTTTGAAGAGAAAAACACGTCGGGTCTATGTAACACCCGACGAGAGTCTACGTACATAGACAAAATAAAAAATTTTAATGGAGGTTAAACAAAAATGTACGATACAATAATTATTAAATCTCCTGAAATAGATGATATTACTAAAGATAAAATAATAACTTTTTGCAATATTTATGAGGGTCTAAATTTTGAAACAGGAGAAATATTATATCAATTTACTTCTGGTGAACTTGAAGGCAGTTATGATTATAGAATAAGGTTAACAGTAGATAATACCGATTGGATTAATGAAAATGGTATACCTGAAAAAATAAAAGTGCCTTGGTATATAAAGGTTGAATGTAGTTTACATAAGTTAATGATGAATCATAATTGTTTCGGTGGTCCTACAAAGATACAACAATCAGTCAAGTATTTAATAAAGTTTTTAGAAAATGCAATGAATGTTAATTTACCACCTTATCATTGGTGGGAAGTAGAAAAAATTGATGTGTCAAAAATATTTGTTTTTAAGCATCATTCCATATGTAAGAAAATTATGGAAAATTTAAAGAATGCTTATTATACTAGAAGAAAACCTATAATATTTGATACTTCATTAATGTTTTCTGGTTCAACATGTACTGATAAATTTTACTGGAAGGGCCCTGAATTTAAAAAACATGACTGGAAGAGAATTGATAAATATATAAAAAGGGAATTAGATAAAAGTTGTTCTGTAGTTCATGGTGATTATAATATTGGTCATAAACTAGCATTATTAAAAATTAAGTTTGATAAAATATTAGAAAGAGCAATGAGAACTATCCGTTTTGAATGTTCAATAAAAATAAGAAAACTCAAAGAATTATATGATTCAGAGAAGGTATTTGTATATATGATTGATGATAAAACCTTAGAATCATTCAGAGATTCAGAGTTAAAAAAGATAATTAAGGAGGACGACCAAATGGATATCGTAAGGCGTAGTGACTTAGTATTAGAAAAATTAAATGAATTATTTGATACAAGATTATCTAATAGTTTATATTCAATGTGGACACAAATGGTACAGTTTGGAGAAGAACAAACAAAGCAAAATTATAAAAAAGCTACATTCTACAAATATAAAAAGATATTAATTGAATCAGGAATATCATGGACAACATCAGTTGTTAACCTCAAGCAATTTTCTATTGTTCCTGATGACTTTACTTTTGCTGATAATAAATATGTTGATGATTCTGTTAGCGAAGAGGTACAAAAAATTATGGCTGAAATAGATGCAGTTGCTTAATATGTGATGCAGTCAACGATAGTCTAAATTTCATGTTTTTGTGCAGATTCTGTTCGGATCGTACCCAAAATCGACTAAAATATGAAATTTAATAATTAAAAAATTGCAAAAAGGATATATAAAATGCCTTATAAAATACCTTTATATAATTGTTACTGGTGTCGATGCGGTTATTGTCTTAATAGTGCTGAATGTTTAGATCATTGTATTAGATGCATTAACATCAGAAACAATTATAATCGACATTACATACCACAATATTGTGAAAACTTTATTGAAGATCATTCAAGCAATCGCCGTATTAAAGATAGACTTTTTGAATGTGAAACTTGCAAATATAAGAAAGAACTTGATAAAATTAAGAAAAGCTTGGAAAAGCTTTTACAATAATATATTTGAAGTGTAAAATAAAATTAAATTTTTATATATGGGGGCATTGAAAATAATGAAAGAATTTGATGTGGTAGAATTATTATGTGACATACCAGAACATAGTCTTATAAAAGGACAAAAAGGTACCATTCTTGAAATTTATAGTGATGTTGATTGTGAAATTGAGATTTGTGACGATGAAGGATTAACTCAGTTTTTAGGTACTCTTAAATTAAATGATTTGAAGAAAGTTTAGAAAAGTTATTATTTTTAAATAAATAGTCTGTTTTGAATATTAATAGATAATAGGGGTATGGGGTAAAAAGATTTACAATAGATTACACGAAATAAAGAGAATGTTTTTTGAAATGGAAAAAAGCCGGATTTCTCCGGCTTATATTATTTTTTCGATAGATTCAAGCATAAGTATTAATGTTCTGTTTGATTTCTCAAATTCTTCATCTTGATTTTCAGTGTACATCTCATCAATAAATTCTCTTTCTTTTTTCAATTTTCTTTTGATTGCGTTCTTGATTTCCCAAAGTTCTATTTGGCTAACTTCAAGTTTGTAATTTGCAATTGATTTTCCATTAAATTCGATATTCATAATTCATCATCCTTTCATTCTTGTTGGCTTCGAAGACCGCCGACCCAATAGGATGACCATGTCAAGGGTTAATGACGTATAAGTTGAGCGACCCGTTATTATTACTACTTATGCCGTCATCCCTTGACAAAAAGGGGAGGTAAAATCAAAAGCCAAGAATGAAAGGTAATTGCCTCCCCTTCAAGGGGCGGGGGGTGAGTTCAAACAAATTAGCATTACTTCAACGAGTGACCTAATGCACTCTTAAAGCTTGTTGAACCCCGACACTGCATTATAAAATATCTCTGTACTTTCTTGGGGTGAGAGTTCGAACGCGGGCAGGTATAGACAATTAGGAACTAATTACTTCGGGGTTCCCAGAATAAATTTTGACAGGCACGTAAAGGGCGGTAAGATATTACGATTTAAGGCGAATTTTTGCGGGGAAAACTACCCAAATTTCGATAATCCAGTGAATTCTTCATTCTTCACCCTTACGCATTTTCGACATAAAATAAAGCCCATTTTAGGGCTATTTATTAGGAAGATTGATAAATATCATTCTTTTCATATAATATTTTTGATATATCTTCTTCAATTTTTTCTATACGTAAACAACTTTCTAAAAACAACTTTAGTTTTAATATTTTAATATAGCTAATTGTAAACCCTACAACCATTCCTAAAACACTATAAAATATATAAAAATATTTTAATGGTATGTTAATAATATATGGAGATATTAAATCTGCTTTATGCAAAAAGCTAAATATAAAAGGAAATATGATACCAAGACATATTATAGATAAAATAGACAATAATTTATAATATAATAAAATTTCTTTTTTATGTTTAATTAAGCTTTTATTTTGCATAATTCACCTTTTATTCATCATTATCTTTTACTTCAACTTTACCATGTAATTTTTCATAGTCTTTTATATATATTTCTAATGCATACTCTATTTGTGTTGCTGTTGTTCTTTTTTCTATTCCTGCTATAGCTTTAATTTTATTCAAAATTTCAGGTGTAATTCTTAGTGTGAAAATATCTTTTGCCATTAAAAACATCCTTTCTAAGTATATTTTAAAAGTATTATAACATATTGCCTAAGATATAATATATCATACTATTGACATTGAATGTTATACAGATATATAATTAAAAGTGTAATACGTTTGATGTTGTCAGTTATATGATTTTTAAAAATATTTTCGTTTTACTAATAGGTTACAGAAGTAGGAATAACTGTTTTGCTAATAGGTTACACAAGTAGTACAATAATATTAGAACGATTGTTCGATGTGGAGGGGGTTGTTATGAATTGTCCTAACTGTGGGGCAGAAATGGTTGACATCGGATGTAACGCAATGGGAATTTATGAAGACGCATTTTGGCATTGTACACAATGTAATTATAAAGATGATGAGGAGGAATGAGCATGGAAAATAAAGTAATCGGACTTGTAACGTTCGCCAATCCTAACAAGTGGTCAATGGTTGATGAAAGAACAGGGGAAGTAAGGGAAGGGAATACAATTGAGTATATTCCGGTAGATTCTCTTAAACCTTTATTAAATGAAGATGGCACTTTAGGAACAAAGGTTGTTAAAGAAAGTCTTCCAACTGAAAAAATCGGCTCAGTTACAGTTGTGCCAGCATTTTACACAATGACCTTTGCATTTAAGAATGTTAAAGGTAAACTCCAGGTTAAACTGGATTCACTTGAATTACTTTCAGAGGTATAGTGTCATGGCAGTTTATGAAGCGGTTTATGGTACATATTACGAATATCAGACATTAAAAGCAGTAAACGATGCAATATCTTTAATTAATATATTTTTTGGTTTCTTTATTGCAACAGTTGTTGTTTTGGTATTTGTATCATGCTTTAATCGTAATTCTTAGGTGGTGCTGATATGGATTTTAGTTTAGTGTTTATGGGTTTGAAATGGGGTTTAGTAATTACAGGTAGTGCATTTCTTTTAAGTTTTGGCTTTACGGTCTGTTTAAGACTGTTTAGATAATCTAATTACATATTTAAGGAGGGTCTTTTATGAAAAGATTAAACAAAAAGAAACTTTTATCAGTTATTTTTACTTGTTTAGCAGTTGCAATGGTATCAATACAGTCATTTGCTGCACTTGATGAAGGAACAGCAACTGCTATGGATACTGATTTTACTGCTATCAAATCGGATGTATTAGCAGGTCTTGCCAAAGTTGCTCCATATGGTTTGGCTGTATTTGGTGCATTTTTGGTTTGGAAGTATGGCAAAAGGTTTTTTGCAAGCCTGGCAAAATAATTTTGCCAAAGGGAATGGGGATGGCTTCGGCTGTCCCTTTTTTTGAAGGGACGGTGAGGTTATGAAAAAAATACTATATGTTATGATTTTATTAGTTGTTTCTTTAGGATTTTATATAAATTGTTTTGCATACACAATATCACCAACAACATTAACGCAATATAATGCAATTGACTATCCTTATATAACAGTAATTGAACATATAAATAATGGTAAATTAGTATCTACAACAATATACTCGCAAGATAAGTTAATAATGAATAATAAAACTGAACAACTATGGAAACAGAATTCAGGAAATTATATAGAAGTTGAATTGTACAATGGGCAAATTTCACAATGGTTTCAAACAGCAAATTTTTATCATGGTGGCACGTGGCAAACATTTGTATATACTAATTATGATGTAGTATATGATGATGGCACAATACACAAAATAAGTAACGAACATATACCAACATTTGAATTTATTAGTCCTATAGGTTCAAAAAAATATATAGATGAAAATCCAAATATACAAATAATTACAGATACCAACGGTTCTTCTTATGATGTAATTTTATATGGAAAAGATAAAAATGGTAATTGGGAAATGAATATGACTTATATATGGGATTTAACCGAATCATTAAGTGGTTTTTATGTTCCCGGAAAAATTATTCCATATGTACCAGGTATAAATCGCATAACCATAGAAAATACAGGACTTGCACCAGGAGAACCGGGATTTGGAGAAATATTAGCAGAAGTACAATTCGAAATAGTGCAAACTAATGCAAATAAAATAGACATAATAGGATTTGACAATGAAAAGACATATCAATATGCTCCAACATGGTATGTTTTACGTACTGGTACATATAACAAACAATTGCATTCTATATATGTTAATGGTGTTAAATATAATGATTGTCCTATAAATCAACAAATAACTTATTACGATGATCATTTTTATAATGTTGAGCAAGGTAAATATAATAATCCTTATAAAATTGGACAAAACATAGTTGAAATAAAGGATGCAACTGGAAAAATTGTATTTACAAAAAAGTTTGTTTTGCTTGAATGGACAGACCCAAATGAAACAAATACATGGGGAACAGATACACCAACAATTCCAAGTGATTTCATGAAAAGAAAGTTTCCATTTTGTATACCATATGACATTTATAATTCAGTAGTTGCATTAAAATCAACACCAAAAGCACCCGTATGGGAAATTGACCTTTCAAACTCTGTTTTTAAGGGCGGAGGTAAATTTACTATAGACTTTTCACAGTTTGAAGCATGGGCAAAAATTGTAAGGTGGGGAACTCTTTTAATTTTCACTTTTATTTTAATTATTAATTCAAGAAGGTTTATAGGTGATTAATATGGATATATTTGGTGATATTTTTGGAGGCATTACACAAAAGTTAATTGAATTAGTTGCAAGGATTATAAATCTTTTGCCTGATTCACCATTTCACACTGTAAATAATGCCGATGTAAATTCATTTCTTGGTGGACTAAATTGGGTGTTACCTATAGCCCAAATGATTAGCATATTAGAAGCATGGTTAATTGTAGTGGCTGTCTATTATACTTATCAGCTCATTTTGAGATGGGCAAGAATGATTAAATAAGGGGTGTTAAAATATGATTTATCTTAATTCAGGAACACCAGGAAGTGGGAAAAGTCTTAATGTTGCAAGGGATATAATGTTCAAATTAAGACGTGGACATAATGTAATATCTAATTTTCCTATTAATCTTGAAATAGTTAAATTTAAGCCTATAAAGAATATTATATTAAAAATTGCAAGACTATTTAAGAAAGAAGAAAAGGTAAAAGAAAAGCTTCAGGGCAAGTTAGAGTATAAAATAGGAAAATTCCTTTACATAGATAATTCTAAGCTTAATCCTACTTTGCTTGTATGTTTTGCTAAACATAATCATAAAAAGGGTAGGGAAGGGCAGACACTTTTAATTATTGATGAATGTCCTGTAATATTTAATCCCAGGGAATATTCCAGAAAAGACCGCCCAAACTGGATAAAGTTTTTTCAGTTGCATAGGCATCTTGGATATAACGTTATATTAATTGCTCAGAATGATAGGCTTATTGATAGACAGATTAGGGCATTTATTGAGTATAACTGTAAGCACCGTAAAATTAACAATTTTGGAACTGTAGGAATGATAATATCACTTTTACAGCTTAAGGCATTTGTCGTTGTTACCTATTGGTATGGTGTAAATGAAAAGTGTGGAATACAATTTTTTACATTCAAAAAAATGTATTCTAATCTTTATGATAGCTATTCAGCTTTTGACAGGTCTTTGGATTTTAGTCTGTAGTGAATGGGGGAGGCTCCACTGTGTGGAGGGGGTACCCATTCGCTACAGACTTTAAGAAAAACCCCTACAAAAGCAGTAGATAGTTTGAAGAGAAAAACACGTCGGGTCTATGTAACACCCGACGAGAGTCTACGTACATAGACAAAATAAAAAATTTTAATGGAGGTTAAACAAAAATGTACGATACAATAATTATTAAATCTCCTGAAATAGATGATATTACTAAAGATAAAATAATAACTTTTTGCAATATTTATGAGGGTCTAAATTTTGAAACAGGAGAAATATTATATCAATTTACTTCTGGTGAACTTGAAGGCAGTTATGATTATAGAATAAGGTTAACAGTAGATAATACCGATTGGATTAATGAAAATGGTATACCTGAAAAAATAAAAGTGCCTTGGTATATAAAGGTTGAATGTAGTTTACATAAGTTAATGATGAATCATAATTGTTTCGGTGGTCCTACAAAGATACAACAATCAGTCAAGTATTTAATAAAGTTTTTAGAAAATGCAATGAATGTTAATTTACCACCTTATCATTGGTGGGAAGTAGAAAAAATTGATGTGTCAAAAATATTTGTTTTTAAGCATCATTCCATATGTAAGAAAATTATGGAAAATTTAAAGAATGCTTATTATACTAGAAGAAAACCTATAATATTTGATACTTCATTAATGTTTTCTGGTTCAACATGTACTGATAAATTTTACTGGAAGGGCCCTGAATTTAAAAAACATGACTGGAAGAGAATTGATAAATATATAAAAAGGGAATTAGATAAAAGTTGTTCTGTAGTTCATGGTGATTATAATATTGGTCATAAACTAGCATTATTAAAAATTAAGTTTGATAAAATATTAGAAAGAGCAATGAGAACTATCCGTTTTGAATGTTCAATAAAAATAAGAAAACTCAAAGAATTATATGATTCAGAGAAGGTATTTGTATATATGATTGATGATAAAACCTTAGAATCATTCAGAGATTCAGAGTTAAAAAAGATAATTAAGGAGGACGACCAAATGGATATCGTAAGGCGTAGTGACTTAGTATTAGAAAAATTAAATGAATTATTTGATACAAGATTATCTAATAGTTTATATTCAATGTGGACACAAATGGTACAGTTTGGAGAAGAACAAACAAAGCAAAATTATAAAAAAGCTACATTCTACAAATATAAAAAGATATTAATTGAATCAGGAATATCATGGACAACATCAGTTGTTAACCTCAAGCAATTTTCTATTGTTCCTGATGACTTTACTTTTGCTGATAATAAATATGTTGATGATTCTGTTAGCGAAGAGGTACAAAAAATTATGGCTGAAATAGATGCAGTTGCTTAATATGTGATGCAGTCAACGATAGTCTAAATTTCATGTTTTTGTGCAGATTCTGTTCGGATCGTACCCAAAATCGACTAAAATATGAAATTTAATAATTAAAAAATTGCAAAAAGGATATATAAAATGCCTTATAAAATACCTTTATATAATTGTTACTGGTGTCGATGCGGTTATTGTCTTAATAGTGCTGAATGTTTAGATCATTGTATTAGATGCATTAACATCAGAAACAATTATAATCGACATTACATACCACAATATTGTGAAAACTTTATTGAAGATCATTCAAGCAATCGCCGTATTAAAGATAGACTTTTTGAATGTGAAACTTGCAAATATAAGAAAGAACTTGATAAAATTAAGAAAAGCTTGGAAAAGCTTTTACAATAATATATTTGAAGTGTAAAATAAAATTAAATTTTATATATGGGGGCATTGAAAATAATGAAAGAATTTGATGTGGTAGAATTATTATGTGACATACCAGAACATAGTCTTATAAAAGGACAAAAAGGTACCATTCTTGAAATTTATAGTGATGTTGATTGTGAAATTGAGATTTGTGACGATGAAGGATTAACTCAGTTTTTAGGTACTCTTAAATTAAATGATTTGAAGAAAGTTTAGAAAAGTTATTATTTTTAAATAAATAGTCTGTTTTGAATATTAATAGATAATAGGGGTATGGGGTAAAAAGATTTACAATAGATTACACGAAATAAAGATTTCGTGTAATCAGATGGAGGATATATGTTCCTTTGTTTTGAAGCTAAAAACAGATATAAATTGTCGTATTATGCAAGCCCATTTATTATTAACTTATTAATAAATATTGCCTTCAATCTTATGGACTTTACTCAAAAGTTTCCAATGGGTGTATATTCTGCAAATGACCACTTAATAGTAAATGAATTTTCATTTTATATGCATATTGTTTTTTCTTTAGTTCTTGTATATATTTTATTTAAATTTAGTAGTAAAATAAACAAATTGCTATCTAGGATTTTTTACATCTTTTTCGGATCTATATTGGGATTCTTTACAAATTGGATGTTTATTCGATATTATTTGTAATAAAGGTGTGCTTACCTTAAGTGATGTTAAATATGAAAAATAAACTTATTAATAGAAACAAATTAACAAAGAAAAAGTTTATAAAAGATATATTTGATTTCTTTGAAATTGCATTAACAATTATTATTAGTATTATTATTCTATTTGTGTTGTATAAATATTGGTAATAGATTTCTGCTATGACTATATCACAGATCTTTACGGATGTTAGGTACATCCCTTACCTCGTGTTTTCATATCCTGCGTCGATATACCTTCATCGCGAATAGGTAAGCAACAACCATGATACCAACACACCACGCAAGGGCTATCCAAATATCGTTTCCAACGGGTTTAGAGTTCAGCAGTGAGCGAATCGACTCAACAATTGACGTTACAGGCTGATTCTCAGCGAATACGCGGATGACGGTTGGCATTGTTTCTGTGGGAACAAAAGCTGAACTGAGAAATGGCAGGAAGATCAGCGGATATGAGAACGAGGACGCACCCTCCATAGATTTAGCCGTGAGTCCCGGAATGACTGCGATCCATGTCAGTGCAAGCGTGTATAGCACTAGTATTCCCGCTGCCGCAAGCCAGTTAAGTATTCCCGCACTTGAACGGAAGCCCATAATAAGTGCGACAAGGATTATAATAACGACGGTAAGCATGTTGGACACAAGCGAGGTCAGCACATGACTCCACAGCATTGACGAGCGGCCGATAGGCATTGAATTGAACCGCGAGAAAAGCCCTTTCTGCATATCCATAAACAGTCGAAAGGCGGTGTAGGCTATGCCGGACGCAATAGCCATCAACAGTATGCCCGGCAGTTGGTAATTAATATAATTCACATCAGCACCCATACTCATTTTTACTGCACCGCCGAATACATAGACAAACATCAGCATCATCGCAATCGGTGTTAGTGCCACAGTGATAATCGTGTCTGGGCTGTGCAATATGTGCTTTAATAAACGCCCGGTCAGTACGCTTGTATTGTTTTTCATTTTGTTTGACCTCCTTTACCTATGATTGCGAGGAAAATCTCCTCGAGTGTCAACTGTTTTTCGATATATTCTTTTTTTACTGGCGGGAACAGCTTTTTGAGTTCTTCAAGCGTCCCGTTAGCGATAATTTTGCCCTCGTTCAGGATTGCAATTTTGTCAGCAAGTTGTTCCGCTTCATCCAGATACTGCGTTGTGAGAAGAATCGTCACTCCGCTACCAGCAAGCTCTTTAACGGTTTTCCAGACCTCAATCCGCCCCTCTGGGTCAAGTCCGGTTGTCGGCTCGTCAAGAAAGATGACGGATGGCGTTCCCACAAGGCTCATCGCTATATCCAGCCTGCGCTTCATGCCTCCGGAATACGTACCCGCCCGTTTGTTTGCCGCGTCAGTAAGACCGAAGTGTTTGAGCAGATCGTGGGCAACTTGGGCTGGTTTGGGCACACCCCTTAGCTTTGCGATCAGCATCATGTTTTCCTGCCCGGTCAGTATCTCATCCACAGCAGCAAATTGCCCTGTCAGGCTGATATTTTCCCGTACCTTTTCCGGCTGACGTGAAACGTCAAAGCCGCAGACGCTTGCGGTTCCTCCGTCAGATTTCAGAAGTGTGGAAAGGATGTTGACCACTGTGGTCTTGCCCGCACCGTTGGAGCCGAGCAATGCGAAAATCTCGCTTCGCTTCACTTCAAAATCGACGCCCTTTAGGACTTCAGCATCCTTGAAAGATTTTCTCAGGCCTTTCACTTCAATTGCTTTTTCCATGCCGATAGCCCCCCTTTACTTTGTTTTATCCGTAACTTTTTTTATGGCCTTGTAAACTTCTTGGTCAACAGATTCTTGATAGATATCAGCATAAGTTTTTGAATCTTTGATTAGATCGTCGCAGAAAGCCGCTACGTCACTGCCTGTCACTTCTAATACGCCTTTTCCCAAGGCCGCACCCTCTTCAAAAAGATCAATAATCCCCGAGAGTAAACCCGTCCCGTCGTTTAATTCAACTGGGCCGACCTTAAAGAGATATTTTTGAATCTCTTTATAAACAATCTGATAATCTCGCGGGAGTGCTTTGACACGTGCCACGTGTGCTCGCCACTCTTTTTTGCCTTTTATGATATCTTCTATTCTCATTTTACCCTCCTATTTACCTAATTTTTTAGCGATATTATTGTTGAGTTGCTCGCGCCACTTGTCCCGATAAGACTTTGCCCCATCGATGTCAGCCAATGCTGAACAGAAGCCTTTGATATCGTCACCCAAAACCTCTTGGACACTCTGACCGTCCGCCGCCGTTTCTTCGAGCAAGCTAAGCACACCGTCAAGAATTGGCATGAGGTTGCGACCAGTGAAATTTGAATGCGACCAAAGGTTGGTTTTAATTTTTTCCCATGCTGCTTGATAATCAGTCGGCAGCTTTTTGGCTCGTGATTCAAAAGTTTTCAATTCTTTAGTCATGTCACTTCCAGTTACTTTCTCCCAGAAATTCATCATTTCCCCTCCTTTAACTCATTTATTTTTGATGATACGAACTCCCATTTTTGCCAGAACTTCTGTAGTTCCTTGTGTCCTGCGTCATTGAGTGCGAAAAACTTTCGCGGCGGCCCCATATCGGATGGTTTTTTCGTAATTTCCACCAACTTATTTTTCTCAAGCCGCACCAAGATGGTATATACTGTCCCATCCACAACATCCGAAAATCCCAGAGCGTTCAGCCGCCGTGTGATTTCGTAACCATAGATTTCCTCATGGCTGATGATTTCAAGTACGCAGCCCTCCAGCACACCTTTCAACATTTCCGTAAGATTTTCCAGTGTAACCCCCTCCTCACTATTCTGTATTACTAGTATTCTGTATTACTTACTACAGGTATATAGTATCACAGAATAGCATAGTAGTCAATAGGTATATCTTAAGAATCAAAATATCCCCTATGTAATATGTGTAATCATTTCATTTTAATTATGAAAACAGTTCTTAATATTTGCTGTCTTCCTAAAATGTTTTATTTTAAAACTAATTTTAACATTACAATAAAATAAGGAATATGATATAATTGACTAATTGCTCAGTCAATTATATGAAAGAGGTTATAGAATGCCAAGAAATAAAGAGAAAAATGAAAATTTAACCAAAACACGTAAAGAAGAGATCTTGCGTACAGCAATAAAAAAGTTTTCTGAAAAAGGCTACCAAGGTACTAATGTTTCAGAAATAGCGAAAGAACTGGGTGTAAGTCAAGGAATGATCTTTTGGTATTTTGAAACAAAAGAAAGGCTATTTCAAGCAGCTTTTTTGTATGAATTTAAAGTTATAAAGCTTGCAGCCGCAAATGTTATCCAGGATTCTTCCTTTACTCCTTTAGAAAGATTGAGAAAGCTTATTTCTGAAATGATTAAGGTTTACTACGAACGCAAGGAAGGGTGTATGCTTATACTTCAGATGCTTTCAAATACCGATATGCAACAGATATTATCAATAGATATCATTAATGTGTACAATGAGCTTTATAGTGAACTTGAATTGTTATTTAGGGAAGCAGGTGCTGCTAATCCAGAACTAAAAGCCAGGAACTTTGTTGCTCTACTTGATGGCTTTATGATTCAAATTATTTTGGGGTTTGATATCGGAAATCGTGAAATTCTTGTTAAAGATATACTTCATAGATATGAATTGATTTAGACGGAGGATATTTAATGGATGTGCAAAATAAACATAATACATATAATTCACTATTCCATTGGCAAAGCTTTAGACTGAAGCTTGTCTTTGAGGGAATAGCTATAGGAATTATCACCGGCTTTTTAATTGTTATGTATCGTTACGCACTTGAAAAAGCACTGGAAATACTGTTAGAAATTTATATTATTCTAGCAATAAGACCTTTTCTTATTCCTTTTTGGATAGGAGCATTGATATTTATAGGCTATATAGTTGGAGTATTGGTCAAACATGAACCTATGATTAGTGGAAGCGGTATCCCCCAAGTTAAAGGTGTACTCCTTGGGAAACTTAAGATGAAATGGTGGAAAGTCATTTTTGGCAAATTTGTAGGAGGAATTTTAACCATAGGATCAGGACTTTCACTTGGACGGGAAGGACCTTCAGTTCAATTGGGTGCAGCTGTTGGGCAAGGCTTTAGCAAAGTATTTAAAAGAATAAAGGTTGAAGAAAAATATCTTATTACAAGTGGTGCCAGTGCTGGTCTTTCTGCTGCATTTAATGCTCCACTAGCAGGTGTTATGTTCGCTTTAGAAGAGGTTCACAAAAACTTTTCGCCTCTGGTACTTCTTTCATCTTTATCAGCAGCTTTATCTGCAGATTATGTAAGCAGTAAATTTTTTGGATTAAAGCCAGTACTAAATTTTAAAAGTTTATCTATCTTACCATTGGATTATTATTTTCACATCATCATTTTAGGGATTATTATAGGAATCTTTGGAGTTGTTTTTAATAAAACACTTTTAAAAACTCAAGGCCTTTATTCCAGGTTAAATTGGATACCAAAGAAACTATGGATTATAGTACCTTTGTTAGTTTCAGTAGCTATGGGCCTTTTATTACCAGAAGTCTTAGGCGGCGGTCATGAGCTTATAGTTAGACTTTTTACAACAAGCAATTTTTCAATAGCTGCCCTTCTAGTTCTATTGCTTGTAAAATTTTTGTTTACTATGATAAGTTATGGCTCAGGTGCCCCTGGGGGAATTTTTCTACCTCTACTCGCTATTGGAGCCTTAATAGGAAATCTGTATGGATTTGTTCTGGTATATTATTTTCATTTTGACAATACACATATTTATAGCTTTATAATTTTAGCTATGGCTGGCTATTTTACTGCTGTTGTCAGAGCACCAATTACTGGGATTATTCTTATTACAGAAATGACAGGTTCTTTTAATCATCTTCTCTCTCTAGCCATAGTATCAATCACAGCCTATATAGTTGCCGATATTCTAGGCTCAAAACCTATATATGAATCTTTACTTGATAGAGTGTTGCATAAGCAGGATGATGGGATCGTTATTGGAAATAAAAAACACAAAGCAATCTTAGAATTTGCTATTTGTATGGGCTCTATGTTGGATGGCAAAGAAATTAAACATGTGAAATGGCCGGCTCATTGTTTGCTAGTAGCAGTCAAACGCGGGGAGCAAGAGATAATTCCTAAAGGAGATACTATTATCAATGCAGGTGATTATTTAATTGTACTTACAAATGAGGATAAGGTGTCTAAAATTAATGATGCATTTATAAAAATGGCTGGTAACTGCGAGACACATACCAAATAATATTTTAGGTAAATTTATGTGTACCCCTAAATTTGCTATGATAAATATTATCTCCTTTGGTTAAAATAGATTAAGTAAACAAAAAACCAAGGGGATATTTTAATGTATCAAATTTTATATGCTGAAATTTATTCTGCAGGAAGTCTTTATGAATCCGTGAAGAAACATAATGCTGAAGAAAACCATTGGAAATTTGGGATAGAATAGGGAGGCCAAACACTTGAGAAACAGAACAATAACCTACGGTCTCCTTGGTATTATTCTCCTAATTTTCATCATTTATTTTGCTGCTCAAAGAATAGTTTTTCCTTCCGGTCAGCCAATAGTCAGCCACTTGAACTATATAATAGAATATGCACAACATGATAAATGGGAAGAGGCTGAACAATCTGTCAATAAGCTGCTAGAATCATGGGAAAAAGGTAAATATCTCCTTGCATTGAATTATGCGGAAGCTGATTATTCTCTTTTTTTGGATAATATTTCTAGAATCAAGGGTGGAATCCAAACTAAAGATGTAGCCGAAACTGTCAATCAATCATTATCAACTTTAAAACTATGGGAAAACTTCAAGAAGTTTATACCAGAGCCATAAGGAGGGCGATATATGGAAGCAATAATATATATTTTCCGTTGTGTTCTTGTTCTATTGTTTTCATGGTTTTGCGTAAGAGTAATCGGAAAGAAGTCTATCTCACAATTAACTTCTTACGACTTCACCGCTTTAATGATTTTGGCGAATGTGGCAGCAGAGCCATTGGTGTTCAAGGTAAGTTCAAAAGCATTTTTGGGTTCAGTAACAATAGCTGTTGTAGCTGTCATCATAGGTAGAATATCTTTAAATAAGATATTCTATAACATCGATGCAAAACCGGATATTATTATTGTAAACGGGAAAATAGACAAAAATGCTTTAAAACGAAATAGAATGAATTTACCATTCTTACTATCCTTATTAAGGCTGCAAGGATACACAAAGGTATCTGATGTAGAATTTGCAATAATAGAGCCTGATGGTAATCTTTCCGTAATCCCAACATCCCAAAGTCGTCCAGTTACACCAAATGACTTGAAGATAGACACTCCATATGAAGGAATTACATTGCCGCTAATCATCGATGGAGAAATTCAATACAATAACCTCAAATTTGCTAAGTTAGATAAGGCATGGCTAAAACAGGAAATACTGAAATCCGGTGCTTCAAAAGCTGAAGATATATTTTTAGCAGAATTGGATACCAGCGGGAAACTGAATATTGATTTGTATAAAGAATCACCTGATCATAAGCCTGGAATTATTTAATGCACTCAAATAACAATCATTAAAGAGCTCGTCCAATAGATTCCTTATTCTTCTGCCTGTACTGTTCCTCAAACTTTGGTCTATCCTCTTGGAACCCTTTGACCATTTTATCGAACTCACTATACAAGTTAGCAAAGTTTGATTCATCAGACTTTTTCACTTTATCTAATAGATTTTTCACTTTATTAAGTTGTTGAGTATCATAATCTGCTAGTTCCTTCTCCTTATCGGTATAGTTTTTAATATCCCACTCAGTTAGTTTTCTCATATTTTCTAATTGCTTAATTAGTTTAGCATTATTATCTATAATATCTTCATCATTAACATAACCATCTTGTTTCATTTCTTCTAAAGTTTCAGTTGAATCTTTTTTATATTTAATTTCTCTTTGTTCAAGCTCCTTAATCTTTTGTTCCCGTTCTAATCCCTCAGGCATGTTAGCAACTTTTAATTTTTCTTTACCTATTTCTTCATTTTCTTTATTGTGTTCTATACGTTTATTATCGTAAAAATCCTTTTTTTCTTTTGATAATCTTGGTTGTGCCAATAAAATACTTGTTGACACTGTTAATGCTATTAATGCTGTTATTACAGCGATTATTGGCTTCTTATTCATGATATTTCTCCTTGCATAATTTAAACATGTGTTAAAACCATTTCCATAAACATTATAACATATAATTTACAAGTAACTTGTAGAATTATGTGAATAAATTGTGTTTTTAATATTGCATCTTATTACAGTAAGTAACGTGAGTTCGATAATATGGTTGTAATAAGAATGAAACAGAAATGAAAAATGAAGCTCCTGTCCAAATCTGTATAATCAATGTTGGCAACAAATTTAACAGAGGGGATGGAGCTTCATGGAAGATTTACTTATTAAAATTTTCTGCGATACTGATGATTTTTGCATTAGGCTCGACAACTATTTAAAGCATCATTTGGTTACTGATAATAGACTGCAGGAACCTAACCTCTTTAACATTTCAAGAATGATGACATTAAGTGAAGTAATGACAATAACAATATATTTTCATCATTCGAGTTATAGAAACTTTAAGCATTATTATAAAGAATTTGTCTGTAAAAGATTAAATGGGTACTTTCCGAGCCTTGTAAGTTATACAAGGTTTGTAGAGTTAATGCAACAAGCACTAATTCCATTAATATTATACACACAAAAATATAGACTAGGCAAGACAACAGGAATTTCCTTTATTGACTCTACGACATTAGATGTTTGTGATAACAGAAGAATTCACTCTCACAAAGTTTTTAAAGAGATTGCTCAGAGAGGTAAATCTTCTACAGGTTGGTTCTATGGGTTTAAGCTGCACATTGTAGTAAATGAAATAGGAGAAATTTTATCATTCTTTTTAACACCGGGTGATATAGATGATAGAGACTCAAAGGTAATAGATATACTTACAAAAGACCTGTTTGGAAAACTTTTTGGAGATAAGGGTTATTTATCACAGCCTTTATTTAAAAAGTTGTATAACCGAGGGATAAAACTAATAACCAAGTTAAAAAAGAACATGAAAAATAAGCTAATTGATATAGAAGAAAAGCTTCTTCTCAGAAAGAGAGCTCTTATTGAGACAATAAATGATTTTCTGAAAAATACTTGCCAGATTGAACATACTAGGCATAGAAGCTTTACAAACTTTTTAACTAATGTCGTAGCTGGTATTGCTGCTTATAGCTTCTTACCGAATAAACCAAGCTTAAAGTTTAGTAAAAGCGTTCTTGTTGCCACACTTTAAGGCTGCTTTTCATAATAAAAAAGGCTCTAAATTTCAAGATACTAAAGCCTTACTTAATTATAATCTATAGATATGGTTAATTATGGCACTTGTTATATCGAACTCACGTTAAGTAAATGTTTTTTTTGTTTTATAATCATAAAAATGATTACATTTTCTTTTAACATCTTCTTCATATTCATACAACCAGTAAAACTATATAATGATAATGCTGTAGCCCTACAGTTATTTGAAGGCTACAGCATTATTATTATATAAATTATTAAACTCAAGTTATAGTTACTGAGTAATTGTAATTGTTTGTATATCGCTGTTCCAGTCCACCTTTGCACCAAAGCTTTCAGCAACGGCACGAGCAGGAACTAATGTTCTTCCGTTGATAATTTGCGGAGAAACATCAAGTGTAATTTTTGATCCGTTTTTGGTTATTGTCCTATCTCCTACTTTCATAATTATTGTAGTATTCTTATATACTGCTGTTATAGTTTTAAGTTTTTCATTCCATGTAACATTAGCACCGATTGCTTCAAATATTGCACGAAGAGGAACAAGTGTGCGTCCATTCTGAATAATAGGATGCTGGTCAAATTGTATTTGTTTATCATTTAACATAACTTTAATTTGACGAGAATTTAAAGAGATCTTATAATCGGTATTGCTATGATAGAGGCTACTATATTTTGTTGTAACTATAATATAATATGTACCTTTGTTAAGAGAAATATCATCTGATTTTCCTGTAGTATTAGTACCTGTCGAATTTAGCTGTAACAGCTCCTTGTCATTACTGTCAAACAAAGCAATTTTCCAATATTCACCTGAAGATTCTACATTGCCATGGTTAAAACCTATATTTATTTTATCAGAACTTTGCAATGTGAATTTGTAATAATCAACATCAGAGTTTAATCTAAGATTACCGGTAATTGGCTTATTTGTTTCGGAAATAACTGTTGCCTGTTCCTTTTGGTTGTTTTGTTCAATTTCAAATTGACCTTTATTTTCCTCATAAATTACTGTAAGATTATAATCAGCATTACTGTGATAAAGACTACTATATTTTGCAGTAATTCTTATGTAATATGTACCCTTGTCAAGATAAGCATTTATTGATTTTCCAGTTGTATTAGTTCCTGTTGAATCAAAATTAAGAACCTCATTTTCATTAATATCAAACATATTGATCTTCCAATATTCACCTGAGGATTCAACATTACCATGGTTAAAACCTATGTTTACTTTGCCGGGGTTTTGCAAATTAAATTTGTAATAGTCAACGTCAGATTCTAATCTAAGATTACCAATAATGGGCTTATTCACTTCTGAAATAACCGTTGCTTGTTCCTTTTCATTGTTTTGTTCAACTTCGAATTCGCCTTTATTTTCGGTATAATTTACAGTAAGGTTATAATCTGTGTCGCTGTGATAAAGACTACCATATTTGGTAGTAACGCGAATATAGTGTGTTCCCTTGTCTAAATAAGCATTTATTGATTTTCCCGTTGTGTTATTTCCAGTAGACTCAAGATATAGAACCTCATTTTCTACATTATCAAACATATTAATCTTCCAATATATACCTGAGCTTTCAATATTACTATGGTTAAAACTTATGTTTACTTTGCCTGATGATGGTAATTCTACTTTGTAATATTTAACAGAATCTTGTTTAAGTAAATTATCAGTAAATACCTCATTGACTGATATTGGCTTAGCCTCATCACTCATGGATGCAAAAGCATATTGTGTACATAAACTCATTACCACCAACATTGTTATTGCTACTAATGTCATTAAAATTTTTTTAGAAAACATTTTTTATCCCCTTTTCAAAATAATATAAAATATTAAATATAAAGTAATTATATTACTTCTTTGTTTCGTGATATTCTTCCTCACTATTTACAGCCCAAATTGAATCTTTTGAACTAATATTTTTAGTAATACAATTTACAGCCTCCATAGCTGTCAGCATTGAGTGGTCCATATTATTATATCTATGCTGGCCGTTCCTGCCAACACAATATAAGTTAGGAATTGCATCCAGCCACTCTTTTATTTGCGGGAATTTACTGTATGTTCCGAAGTAGGCTGGATAAGCTTTTTTAACTCTGATCCTCACTTGATCAAGAACATCTTTTTCATCAATAATATCAATTTTAGCTAATTCTTTTTTTGCAAATTCTATAAAGTCCTTATCTGACATGTTCCACATGTTGTCACCTTCATTGCAGAAGTACTCCAAACCTATCCATGCGGTGTCTTTAAAGTTCTTTAAAAGATATGGAGACCAGTTGTTAAAGATTTGAAGACGACCAATTTTTACGTCTCTTTCCTGAATATATATCCAAGTATCTGGTACTATGTCCCCTACTGTTTTGATTTTAGTTTTATTTTTTATTTTTAATTTATTTACCAAAAGGCCTACTGTGATAAAATCACGATAAGGTAGTTTATCAGCTGCGTCCTTAATTTCTGAAGATATTTGTGTTCCTTTTATAGAAGTAACAAGATCCTTAATAGGCATTGATGATATAAAATAATCTCCAAAAACCTCTTCCTTTTGACCATCATTTTTTTCAACTATAACAGATGTAACTTTTCCATTTTGCATTTTTACTTCTACAACTCTATTATTTAAGCGAACTTCGCCGCCCATTGACTGAATGTCAGCTGCAGCAGTTTCCCATAACTGGCCAGGGCCAAGCTTGGGATAAATAAATTGTTCTATTAATGATGTTTCCACATTTTTTTGTTTAATTCCATTTTTATTTCCTTTTGAACTGAATATCTTACTTATAGCCGCTAATACCGCCTTTTTTAAAGATAAACCCTTGATTCTTTGAGCCCCCCAGTCAGCAGCTATTTTTGAAGGGTGAACTCCCCACAATTTTTCGGTGTAATCCTCAAAGAACATTCTATAAAGTGCAACACCAAAACGGTTTATCATAAAGTCTTCAAGTGATTTTTCCTCACGTTTGTGAAATCTTGCTGAAATATAACCAAAACCGGCAGCAATGGTTCTAAAAAGCCCCATGTTTGTAAAAGTCTGAAGTTTTAATGATATAGGATAATCAAAGAATTTTCTTAAATAAAATATCCTGGAAACACGTTCCCTGATCAGCATTACCCTATCCTCTGTTTCCGGATTAGGTCCGCCTGATACCAAATCTTTTTGTTTATTAAGCAATATATCATCCTTTGAAGGTGCACCCTGAACTGGCATTAAGTTCATCCACCAATCCATTACTTTATCATCTTTTGAAAAAAAACGGTGACCTCCAATATCAATTCGATGATTATTGTACTTTACTGTCCGAGAAATACCGCCTATTTCATTGCTTTCTTCAAGTATGATAGGATGAATACCAGTGTTTTGTTTTAAAATTTCATGTGCGGCAGTTAAACCTGCTGGACCAGCTCCAATTATAATAGCGATCTTTTTGTTGGTTTCCATTATCCAATTGTCTCCTATAAAATAAAATTACTTTCTATATTTAAATAAAAATATATTTTAAATAATATATCAATCTTTGTTTTTTTATGTTAATGAACTTATTAAAATAAGGGTAAGATAACCTTATTAATAATTATAAAGATAAAATCACCAATTGTGCTCATTTTAATATTATAACATGATATATAATATGTAAACCAGCTTTAATTTTAATAAATACAAATTAATTAATTCGGAAAGCTTATAGAATAACACCTAAAATATTTGGGGTAACAATTGATAGTTTGGTTAAAATGCTTTGCCATTAAGAATACATCAAGTATATTAATAACAAAATCTCCATTGATATCAGCACTTTCCATAAAATCCGGATCATTTTTAATTGTGTTAAAAGTCTTTGCAAGAACTAAAACATCAAGCATATTAATAATTCCATCTCTTGAAGAATCAATATCCCCTGCCCAAACTTCTATGGGTTGTGCTATTAAAATATCTCTATCTGCAATAACATTATGTATCATTCTACTTAAATAACCGTTTTTTGAGACTTCAATCACATAGCCTTGATCAGAGACTGGTACATTTGGAAGCTGGAAATATCCATTTTCATCTGTATATGCAAAAAGATCAGTATCTTTTAATGAAACTAGAAATCCTGTTCGTGATGGATAGGTTTTTTCATTTGAAAATTCAGGTTTTACATATCCACTTATTATAACTGTTTCAGGCAAAAGGTTTTCAACTTTATCACTAATAGCTAATTTATAAATTCCTCCTTCTTCTGTATCATAATCACCTATTATAATATAATATTTAGTATCAGCTAAAAGTTTAAACATCATTATATTATTATTGATTTTTTCATATGTTTCATAAGAATAATTATTTTCACGAACTGTCAAATAATAATTAAAGTTACAATCAAGTTTAAAATAATATTTACCTGATGTTGAAGGAGTGAAACTTAAATAATCTAAATCATCATAATAATTCACCTTTCCATGAACTTCTTTATTTAAGCTTATTTCAGTTGCTGTTTCTATAAAATTTCCATAATCATCCTCAAAAGGTCCTTCAAAATCCAAGGAATAGTTAAATAATTCATAACCATCTGAAATTTTAATATAACATTCATGATCCTTTATTATGTCAAAAATTATGTTTTCTGAGCCAAAATAAATGTTTCTTAATCCGTTTCCATTTCCATCAAACAACTCTATAATTGAACCTAATTCAGGAATTTTACTTATGTCATTTCCGTTATCGACTTTATAATTTTTCAAATAGTACCTGCCGCTTTCTGAAGGCACAAACTTAAAGTAATCTGAATCAAAAAAATAATCCAATGATCCCGAAAGTTTCTCTCCTGGTTTGATTTCCTTTGCAGTTTCAAATGAATTGCCGCAGTCGTCAATAACAGGCCCTTTTAAACTAAATGAATAATCCATATAACTAGAATAATTTTTATTTGTAATTAATACATAATAAGTGTTATTTTTTATTAGATCAAAGTAAACGTATTTATGGTAATCTGTAGAAGTATATACCATTTTACCATCTGAGTCATAAATATTAAATACAAGATAATAATGTGGGGTATAAGAAGTATCGGTGATAAAAGAAAGGTTTTCTATAAAATATTTTCCATCAGAGGAAGGTGTAAAACTAAAGTAGTCACAATCATTATTGAAATTTGTACTTCCCTTTATTTCGTCATTAATAAAGATTGGATAAGCATTTTCCATAGTATTGCCATAATCATCTTCAGTACTAAAATAGTCAAATTTAACTGAATATTCACAATTACCACTTTCCAAACCTAAAATAATCAAAAAATATTTCTTATCTTTCAGTCCATAAAATCTTAATGTAACCTTTCTATCACTGTTTGTCTCTTCTTTGATTAACTCTTCATTTTCATCATATAAATAAATACTTAAAGGAGTTGCTTGAGAAATTCGAACAACAATGTTTGAGTCCATTTCAGGCATTATGGTATAACAATCCATATATGGAACACTTACTTTTCCGTCAACCTGTATACCTCTACTAAGTGCAACCGACTTCTCAAATATATCAGCCAATGAAGACGAGTATATTTGATTTGATACTAAATGATTTTTTAATGTAGCCTCTGATTGGTATTGATTATTGATTGAGAAACATACCTTGCAGCTTAACAATACTATCAATAACAACACAAGATATGAAATATAGTTTTTAACTTTCTTGTTCAACATATTTCCCCCTATGAAAACTAAATAATCAAATAATAGAAGAATCTCACTAATTCTATATAACTACACCACTTTTATCTGTTTTACTATCAAGCTTGTCTCTTGTTTTTAAAATTATATCAAAAAATAGACAAAAAAACAATTAATGCTAAGCAGTGTATAAAAAAATCCCGATTTAAGGCAATAGCCAATCGGGATTTAACACTTAGATGATTAAAGAACATCCTTCAAGTACCTTCCAGTATGGGATGCTTCCACCTTCGCAACTTGTTCAGGCGTACCTTCTGCCACTACATAGCCTCCTCCGTTGCCTCCTTCAGGTCCCATATCGATTATATAATCCGCTGATTTTATGACATCTATATGATGCTCAATCACAAGAACAGAGTGCCCCATTTCAACAAGTCTACCTAGGCAGTCCAACAATTTTTGAATATCCGATAAATGGAGCCCTGTTGTCGGTTCATCCAATATGTACAAGTTGTGTGCTCCTCTTTTAATCTTTGAGAGTTCATAGGCAAGCTTAACCCTTTGTGCTTCACCGCCGGATAGTGTTGTTGAGCTTTGCCCAAGGCATATATAACCAAGCCCTAGTTCATTCATGATGCCTAGTTTATGCTTCAAGTACCGATTATCCTTAAAGAACACAAGAGCTTCTTCAACTGTCATTTCCAAGACTTCGGCAATATTCTTACCTCTATACTTAATCTCCAACCCTTCGTCTGAAAAACGCATACCCTTACAAACGGGACAGATTGTTTCGATATCTGCCATAAACTGAAGATTGGTAACTATAATACCGTCCCCTGCACAGTGTTCGCATCGTGTACCATTGGCATGTGTAAGGCTGAAGTCTATTTCCTTATATCCCCTGGCGATAGCATCAGGTTCCATTGCAAAAACTTGACGGATTTTATCATAAATCCCTATATACGTTGCAGGATTTGATTTACTATTTCTTCCTATAGGTGTCTGATCAATGTTTATTACATTATTTATTAGTTCCGAACCGAACAGGAAATCATGTTCTCCAGATACAATCCTTGCACCGGTTTTATTTATTTTTAATTGTTTATACAATATTTCGTTAATGAGTGAACTTTTGCCTGAGCCGGAAACTCCGGTAATGCAGACGAAAACTCCAAGAGGTATATCCAGATCCACATTTTTAAGATTGTTCTCTCTTGCACCTTGTATTGATAGAAACAAATCCCCTAGTGAACGACGCTTCTTTGGCACTGGAATTTTTGCATTGCCTGAAATATATTTTCCTGTGACGGAATCCGGTGATTTCATAATATCTTCAAGCTGGCCTGAAGCAACAATTTGACCTCCATGGACTCCTGGACCGGGGCCCACTTCAATCACATGGTCGGCATTCATAATGGTTTCCAAGTCATGTTCCACAACAATGACTGTATTACCTATATCCCTTAGCTTTTTCATTGTTTCAATAACTCGGCCTGAATCTCTTGGGTGAAGTCCAATGCTTGGTTCATCCATAACATAGAGCATGCCCATCAATTCACTGCTTATCTGGGTTGACATCTTTATTCTCTGCATTTCACCGCCGGAGATGCTGTCACTCCTGCGTCCTAAGTTTATGTAATGCAAGCCTATATCAACTAGCAGCTTGATACGTGTACTGATTTCGCGTACAATGGTTCTTGCTACATCCTCAATGTCAGCATCAAAGCTTAGACTTTCCAGGAATTCAAGGAGCTCCGGTAACTGCATTCGGCTGAGCTCGTCGAAATTTTTATCACCAACTTTTACCTGTAAGCGTTGTGGCTTAAGCCTTGCCCCATGGCATTCGGGACAAACTTTCTCGATCATGCAATCCTTTATAAATGTCGGTTCAAATGCTTCTGATGTAGCTGATTTACGAATATAATGCTTGTACCAATTTTCAAACTCATGCACAAATCCAGGAAACGGCCGATCCCGTCCAACCATCCAATTACGCTTTTGAGAAAACGGCGGTTGAACCATTTCAACTGTTTCACCCTTGGTTCCATATAGCAGGATTTCAACAATTTCCTTTGGTAACTCATTGAATGGTCTATCTAGACTGAAATTGTACTTTTGTGATAAACTGTACATCATTACCGTTCTATAGCTATCCTTGCCTGAGGGATTAAATATTGTATTTTTAAATGCCCCCTGGTTAATACTCTTTTCAGGTGCAACAATTAAAAATCGCGGCTCTACTACATATGACATTCCCACACCCATACAGGTATGGCAGCTGCTGGCAGGCGTATTAAACGAAAAATGGAAAGGCTGCATTTCACATAAAGAATAATGATGTTCAGGGCAGGCAAATCCAGTATAAAACATTGGATCAACCTCACCTAACACCTCTACTTTAATCATGATATCTTCATCTAATGACAACATTGCAGCTTCTATTGACTTGGTTAATTGTATGTAGGAATCCTTTCTAAGCGTAAACTGGTCAATGATCAGTTCTATGTGATAATCCCTGCTCTCGTCCAATTCCCGCTTTTGTGCCAAAGAAAATGCTTCACCGTCTACAAGTAAATTCTTATACCCTTTTTCACGCAGTTCATGGAATGTATAAACATAGTCCTCACCGAAGATTTTATAGACCGGTGCCCTTAGTTCTACCTTTGTCCCGACAGGCAAAGTCATGATATGCTCAGCGATTTGTGCAGCTGACAACTGTTTTAGTGGATAGCCGCATTCGGGACATCGTCCAATACCTGCAGTTGAAAATAGAAGTCTCATATAATCGTTAATATCAGTTACCGTACCAACAGTTGAACGAGGGTTATTGTTGCTTTTTTTCTGCTCTATTGCTATAACAGGTGAAAGCCCTCGTACATAGTCCACCTTTGCCTTCTTCAATTGGCTGATACGACTCTTGGCAAATGTCGAGATTGAGTCTAAAAAACGGCGTTGCCCCTCTCCATAAATGACATCAAATGCCAAAGAAGACTTGCCAGAACCGGAAACTCCGGTTATGACGGTTAACTTGTCCCTTGGGATTTCTACCGAAATGTTTTTAAGGTTGTTTTGTTTTGCACCCGAAACTTCAATGGTTGTACGAATGGACATCCTCTATTCCCCTTTCTCAAATTCATTTGCTTTATTACAACGGAATGTATAAAAACCCAATTTCTTCAATGGACAAACGGCTTTTTGGCGTTAGCTTGATGATTTGAGACACCTTTTCTATAACACCTTTTTCAGACAAATAGTCAAGTGACTCTATTATAAAGTGGCTGTCTGAACGAAGGTGATTTGCAATCATAGAGGTTGTTCTAATTTCCTGGTCTGAGAGGTATTCTATAATGGGCTTCTTGAATATGTCCATCTTATCCTCTATATATGAGTCCAACAACTTAACTCCATTATTCAATTCTGCCTCCGTAAGAAGATGCTCCATCGGTTCCTGGTAAAAAACTCTCATGATCTCCGGGTTTAAATCTATAGCCTTCTGTATGGCACTGCGGGAAGTAGGAATTCCCCGGATACATAATTCCATATTGGCAATAGGTTCCGCTGCTTTCAATAAGAAATACTGGGAATATATCAGATCATTTCTTGCTGTCATCCATTTCTGCACTTTGTGCATTATTGAAATCAACTCATTGGCAATATTTAATGCAGTTAATGCCATATCATCCTCACCGATTTGTTTTATATCTTCAAAAAAATCGTACAAACTCTCATCAGTTGTGTATACAATCTTCCCATTTGATAAGTAGGATTGTAAAATAGAACCTCCTACAGCTTGTTCCATACCTCTTTTAAATAAACTTCTCTGTTTCATGTACACATTAAAGGTAATGCCGTCTTCAACTATGCTCAGGCTTTCACTCATAAGTTTCTGATCCCTAACAACTATTGTTATATCAACATCACTTTTTTCCCATATAACATCATAGGCAACACTACCGCTTACTATAACTGCAATTACATTGATATCATCCCTTATCTTATCGATAAATTGATCAATTGCACTTTGATAGCGAATTCTAAGCTCTGCCTGTTCTATTTTATTCATAGTCAGCGTCCTTTCCATATAGGCGAATCTTGTCTCATACCTCATAAGACCCCTTTTTCATAATCATTATACTAGTAAATTTAATATTATACAGGACAAAAATTGCTTTTGAAAAAGTTTATTGAGTTTGTAAACAAATAAAAATAACAGGGACAGGAATTGATTTAAATACCTGTACCTGTTATTTATTTTAATTATTGATTAAATGCCGTAATAAAAATCCATATCACTAATCACCACTTTATGTAAGTCCCGATCTTTAGAGATATTCTTTGTCGGACACTTAGGTTACTGCAATTTTTGAATGCATAAGAGTTTATTTTATTCAAACTTTACCGAAAGCATGTTCCCCTATTTGCTTTAAACCATTAGGTAATGTTATATTTTCAAGGTATGGGCAATCAGAAAAAGCACCATTTTCTATGCTGGTCACACCCTCTGGAATTTTTATATCAGTCAAACTATGGCAACCGCTAAAAGCAAGACTTCCTATACTCTTCAAACTTTCAGGCAGTTTAATACTAGCCAGACTGCTGCAATTTCTAAAGGTGTAGGCATCAATAAAAGTTACACCATCTGGAATTTCAATACCTGTGAGGCCTGTACATCCTTCAAATGCACACAATCCTATGCTGGTCACACCCTTTGGAATTGATATATTGGTCAGGCCTGTGCATCCTGAAAATGCACACACTCCTATACGTATCAAACTTTCCGGCATTGACACACTTTTTAACTTTGTACAGTCTTTAAAAACTCCATAATGTATGGCAGTCACACCCTGAGGGATAGTTATACTTGTCAGTTCTTTACACTCTGAGAATGCATCATCCCCTATGCCTTTCACACTAACTCCGTTTATCTTGTCTGGTATTATTACATCTTCACTCTTGCCTTTATATTTAATAATTGTTCCTGTTGAAGCACCAAAAACATAATCATCTGTATCTATCACAGATGGTTCCTGTAAAAAAACTCTGTGTATATTGACACCATCCCAATTTTCCGGGTCAGGGATCCAATTCCATGAAATTTCATTATAATATGGATCAGGTTTGCCAAAACCTTTTGCAGTTGGTAAAACCGTGATTGCAAGACTACCCACAGCATAAAACGGGTCAAATTCTTCAAATGACGGTTGATTACCAAGGAATGTTATTTTTCTTAATGGAGTTTCCGCAAATACGGCTCCATCCATTCTGGTTACACTGGCTGGTATTGTTATGCTTGTAATTGAAGTCTCATGAAAAGCACAATTACCAATACTGGTTACACCATCCGGTATAGTTACACTTTTTATATTATTACAACGATCACCAAATGCCACTGTACCTATACCTGTCACTTTTACTCCATTAATGGTATTTGGTATTACAACATCCCCGTCTGGCCCACGGTACTTCAAAATTGTTCCTGTTGCTGCATCAAAATCATAATAGTTACTATCTAAAACTACTTTATATATTTCGCTATTATTGGAACTTAAATCCCAAATCCATTCCGTCTGATTATTGTACGGTTCAGGCTTACCAAAACCATATGCATTTGGAAATACAGTAATCTTGAAGCTTTCTTTTGCATTACTAAAAATACTCCTACCAAAGTTTTGTGGTTGATCACCCCGAAATGATGCATTACTTAGTTCCGTACAACCATAAAATGCATTATCTCCTATGCTGTAAACATTTTCAGGTATTATTATTTCGCTTAGGCTAATGCAATAGGAAAAAGCATATTCTCCTATACTGATCAAACTATCAGGCAGTGATATTGTTTCTAGTTTCCAGCATCCTGCAAATGCATATCTCTCTATACTTGATACCCCATAGGGTATTGTTATATCAGTAAGATTATTGCATCTTTCAAATGCACGTGCACCTATTTTTGTCATATCTTTTGGCATGCTCACACTTTTTAGTCCTGTACAGTCTGTAAACGCACCATAATATATTTCTTTAACACCTTGAGGGATAGATATACTTGTCAGTTCTTTGCATCCGGCAAACGCATCTTCGCCTATATAGATCACTTTAATTCCGTCTATTTCGCCGGGTATTATAACATCTCCGCCCTTACCTTTATATTTTATAATTGTTCCAGTTTTAGCACTGATAACATAATCACCTTTCTCTACTACTGACGAATCAAATAAACATACCCTTAATGTAACATTGCCCACCGTTGGAACCGCCAGAGTCCAATTCCAGGACGTTTCGCTATTGTATGGCACAGGCTTACCAAAGCCTTTTGAATTTGGCATAACAGTAATTTTGAAATTCTCGTTATAAATTTCCCAGAAAGGAATAAACCCCGAAAATGACGGTTCATTTCCTAGAAAAGTAACATTTTTTAACGGACATTCCATAAATACAGCAGGCCCCATGCTGGTAATACTAGCTGGTATTGTAATATCACTTATTGCACACTCATGGAACGCACAGTTTCCCAAGCTGGTGACACCATCCGGTATTATTACACTTTTTATACTATAACCGGTATCTCCGAATGCCATATCACCTATAGCTGTCACTTTTACTCCATCTATCGTACTTGGTATCACCACATCTCCACCCTGCCCATTGTACTTCAGAATTGTTCCTGTAGCTGCATCAAAAGTATAAATGCTATCAGCCATAACAACATCATAGCTTTCTGAACAACTGAGAAACCAAACCCAGGAAGTTTCATTATTGTATGGCTCAGGCTTGCCAAAGCCTTGTGCAGTGGGTAAAATTACAATTTTGAAACCAAGTTTTGTGTTGGAAAAGGCATAACTTCCAAAATCCGGCTGGTCACCCACGAAATAAGCATTACTTAGATTTGTACAGCCGCTGAATGCTGACATGCCTATCCTTGATACTCTACTTGGTATGGTTATATTTGCAAGGGATCTGCAGCCGGAAAATGCACCATCATTTATCATGCTCACACCTTCAGGTATCACTATATTTGTTAATGCTTCACAGCCATAAAATGCATCACAGCCTAAATATGTTAAATTCTTTGGTAATTTAATATCCTTAAGGCTGCTGCACTCATAGAAAGCAGAATCACCTATGCTGGTAACACCATCCGGTATAGATATGCTTGTTAATTTGCTGCAATAATAGAATGCATTGGTTCCTATGCGAGTTACTTTAGTTGCGTTTACCCCTTCCGGTACTGTAACATTTCTGCTGCTTCCTTTATACTTTACAATTGTTCCTGTATCAGTATCTATTATAAAATCACCTGTGTCTATCAATGAAGGATCAGTGCTGGTTGGAGTTGGCATCTGGGTTGATGTCGGTTTTTCTATTATTCTTCCAAAATATTTGGCTATATAAATTACATCACTCATATTTATTACACCATCATGGTTTATGTCAATCTTGACAAGATATCTGGTGTCTCCAGATTTAGAATTAAATGCTGATGCTAAAACAATAACATCGAGCATGTTTACCGCCCCATCATCATTAAAGTCCACAGAAGAAATCGATAGTTCTGTTAATGGTGTAGCAGCGTACATTACACTGGCCTGCACAAAAAATGTGGCAATAATACTGCATAAGAGTACATAATAAAATAACACTTTTTTCATTTTCATGTAATACCCTCCCCTTATAAATTAATCAACATACTGTTAGTTATAATGTAAAATATTATTTACATCTACTATTTTACTGTATCAAAGTTAGACTAATTTTACAACTGAGAATATAATTACCTGTTAGTAGTAAAAAACTTCTTGGTTGTTTAAGTTTTTTATAGCTTTAAAGATATTTAAGAAAATGTATTTTTTTTAAAGTAAATTTACAATTATTAAAGTATCCATATATGTATTTAAATGTTATATTTAGAAGCGTAAAGTTCTTGTAGTAAAACGCCCGGGCAAAATCGTTAGGCATATTAAAGAAATAACTTCTACTATATGCTAGTTTTCAAGTTCACCTAATTTCGTGAACTCGCACTCGCAAGGGGAAGTAATTCTTTAATCATTCCTTTATAAGTTTAGAATAGGAGGATTATAGCTATGAAAGTAAAATTACCCGCTTTAACAGTATCATTAACGGTTATGGTTTTAGCTATAAGTATGTTTGGATGGGGATATAAAGAAAAAGTGTATGCGTCTGAAACAGGAAGTACCACAATAGCTTCCTTAAATACTAAATATAATCAGCTTGAAATGCCAATACTTGCAATCAACACCGATTCGGGAAGCCAAATCAATTCCGATGAAGAATATGCCGGTGCGAAAGTCAGCATAATTAATGATAAGGGTAATTATGAAATAACTGATATGACTACATCGGTAAGACTTCGCGGCAGCAGTTCCATGTATGCTGAAAAGAAAAGCTATAAAATGAAATTTGAAGAAAAACAAAATTTATTAGGTATTGGCGACGGTAAAGGAAAGCCCTGGCTTTTAATAGCTAATCATTCCGACCACTCTCTTTTAAGAAACCTTACAGCCTATCGTTTTGCAGAGAAACTTACCGGAATGTCTTATTCACCGAACTGCCGCTCTATAGAATTGTATCTTAACGGTGAGTATCAAGGTGTTTATCTGCTTTGTGAGGACAATAACGTTAATAAAAATCGTGTAGCAATCGAAGAATCACCGGATGAAGTTGAAAACAACGGTTATTTAGTTGAAATGTCCAGGTATGAGGGAGAAAATAAGTTTGACGTCGATACTGAGAGCTATGTAATTAAAAGTGAATTATCTGAAACTGCAGCAATAAAAGAACAGCAGATTAATTACATATCCAATTACATTAAAGAATCTTATGACGCATTAAAAAATGGCAATCAGGAAAATGCAAAAAAGTATATTGACCTAGACTCATTAGTTGATATATACATAGGCAATGAAATTGTAAAAAATGTTGATGCCGGCTGGGACAGCTTCTATATGTACAAAGATATTAATGGAAAACTTTGCTTTGGTCCTATGTGGGATTTTGATCTTGCTATGGGAAATGCAAATTGCGTTAAAGGATTTGACTCTTGGGTAGGATTTAGTCCATATACTGTCTTAAATGTCAATGCAAACTCAAATCCATGGTTCTGCAATGCACTTACTAATAAATGGTTTCGCGAATTGGTAAAAGAACGTTGGAATGAACTTCAAAACGACCTAAATGACCTGCCAAATATAGTTATTAGTGAAGCTGAATCCAATTATAAGTCTTATTGCAGAAATTTTGACAAATGGAATATATTAGGTAAGCAGACAAATATCTCTCCAGAGGAAATAGTTAAACTTCCAACATATAAAGACCATTATATGTACCTTAGTAATTGGCTGTCCAAGCGTGTAAGCTGGCTAACAGAACATTTTAATAACGAAGATTTTAAAAATGGAATATTTGTAAAGGAAGACGGCAAAGAATTATCTGCCAAATCCAATTTACTGGAATTAAGTTCAATTCTGGCATTTGGAAACGAAATGACCTATGAAATTTTACCCAACACAGGAATTGCTGTGGCAGTTCAAAACGGTGGTTCAGAAAGCTGGGCTACCCAGGCGATTGCCTCCGGTTTCATGCTGGAAAAGGGAGAAGAATATGTTCTTTCTTTCGATTACAAATGCACCGATGAACGCACACTTCCGTTCGCTGTTCAGCTAAATCACGCACCTTGGTCACCACTTCATTCAGGTAACTTAAATATTACTAGTGAACTTCAACATTACCAGGCTGCTTTTACAGCATCGGCAAATGACTCAAACTGTGCTCTAGCATTTAGCCTTGGCGAAGACACTTTTAACGGTACAGTTGTTACTTTTGACAACTTAAGTCTTGTAAAAAAATCTGCAACAAAAGTACTTATAGGTGATATAGACGGAAACGGTGCTGTTAACATGTCTGATGTGGTTCTTATGGCAGCCGTATTCAATTCGGTTATAGGAGACGGCGATTATAAAGCTTCTTGTGATTTGAATAATGACGGTTCAATTAATATGGCTGATGCAGTTATTATTGCTTTAAATTTCAATAAAACAATAAATGACTAATGTATTACCATAATTTCTTAGACATTGAAAAAACCTGCCCATTTTGATATATTCAAAGTGTGCAGGCTTTTATTTATGTTAAGGAAATTACGGAGGATATTGCATGAAGAATACTAAAAAAGCATTACTAACATTTTTTATTATAATTATGCTATTCTCCAATATTAAAGGAAGCACTTGCAGCATTGATTTCAATAGAGACGTTGTGGTGTCTGAAAGTAATAAAAACGGCAAGTCACTCCGGCCATATAAAATTATATGGTATCACGCTTATCCCCCCCAAAAGGATATGCAGCTTGTACTTAAAAAAGTCAATGAATATTTAACGAAAAAAATAAATGCAACTTTGGAAATGAGGCTGATTCCAGAAGCTGATTATGATAGCAAGCTTAAGTCAGCCATTTCCTCAGGTGAGAAATTTGATATTTGCTTTACGTCTGTTTGGATGAATAGCTACACTTCTAATGCTCTGAGGGGGGCTTTTATTGAGCTTGATCCTCTCCTTGAAAAATATGGCAAGGGCACATTGGATGTGCTCCCCAAAGAACTTCTTAACGGAGCACGGGTCAAAGATAAACTTTATACCCTTCCGGCAAACAAGGATCTTGCACATCAATGGGGAATTTCTTTAAATAAAAAATATGTCGATAAGTATGGGTTTGATGTGTCTTGTATTAAAAAAATAGAAGATATTGAGCCTATGCTTAAAGTGATTAAAGAAAAAGAAAAAGGTGTTGTTCCCTACCTCATTTATCCTTATTCCTGTCATGCATTTTCCATGCCTATGGAGAGAATTGAAGAGCAGGTACCAAGCGGTCTGTATTTGGATAACAGGACACGCTACAAGATTGTTAGTGCCATGGAGATTCCTGAATTTAAAAAGTATTTGTCCCTTATGCACAAGTGGTATAAAGCCGGGTATATTTTAAAGGATGCAGCATCATTAAAAAATATCAGTAACTTTGAAAATACAGGAAACTGGTTTTCAGGTTCAGCGTCCTATAATCCATTGGTACAAAGTAGATTAAAGGAAAAATTAGGTTATGATGTTGCAATTATTCCTATCAACAGTCCGTTTATAACAAAAAAGGACACGGTATTCTTCATGCACGCCGTATCATCTACTTCCCAAGACCCTGAAAGGGCTGTCATGTTTTTGGAACTGCTTAACACAGACAAGTATCTCTTCAATTTGATAGCTTACGGAATAGAGGAAATCCATTACCAAAAAACAGGTGAATATACACTTAAGCTGCTGGATAATTCATATCATATAGAGCCATTTTCATTTGGAAACATGAAGCTTTCATATCAGCTTTCCTCTTATTCTAAAAGCATATCAAAGGAAATTGAGAATTTTAATGCTTCTCCGATAATTTCTCCATTACTTGAATTTAATTTTGATCCTGAACCTGTTAAAAACGAAATTGAGAAGATAACCGAGGTCACCGAAGAATTTGAAGGACCGCTCTTTGTTGGTGCTGTAGACCCTGAAATATATCTGCCGAAAATTATTCAAAAGTACAAATCTGCAGGACTTGATAAAGTGATGGCCCAGCAGCAAAAGCAGCTTGATGCGTGGCTTAATTCGTGGCAAGATAAAAAGAGAATAAAAAAGTAGCATTTCCCCTTTTTATTGGTTTTTAAATTCAGATGGTGAAATACCTGTGTATTTTTTAAATAAGCTGTAAAAATAGTTTGGATCAGAATAGCCAACCTCCATTGAAATCTCTCGGGTGCTTTTATTTGTGGTTAGCAAAAGCTCCTTTGCTTTTTCAACTCTAATTGTATTGACATAATCGGTAAAATACACTCCCAGTTCTTCTTTAAAAAGCCGCCCCAAATAATTGGCATTGATATTGAAATCATGCGCCATGCACTTTAGCGAGATATCCTTGGAATAGTTTATTTTTATATGCTCCATTGCCCTCTTTATGATTGGATGCAGATTTTCCTGCTTATAAAATAGATGCTGAACAATCCTTTTAGCTTTGTCCTTAGTGAATACAACTATATCTTCCAGACTTTGAAGATTGAAGATATCCGAAACAGGCTTGTTAAATTCCTGATCCAGTACATTGCTTCCCTCCGGAGTATTCATGACTATGTTAATTATGGAAAAAAGAATTTCCACTGAAGTATTCTGAACAAAGTGCGGCGTAATGCCTTTCATGTTTGCTATCCTTCCGAATATGCCATCAATATAAGATAGTAGACCTTCTATATCTTTTGAAGCTATAAACCTAATCATTTCATTAAAAGAAAGAATTTCCTTTATTTCTATTTCACAAATGTCTTTTTCGATTTCACTGTCCAGTATACTGTCAAGAGGCAGTATTATTGAATATTGCTGAAGTTCCATCGCTTTTTTATAACTTTTCTCAAGAAGCCTCCAGTTGTTTTCATAGCTTCCAACAGTAATAAAAAGGTTGATACAGTACGAATTTTTTACCTCCATCATACACTCATGAAGCACATCTCTTAGCATAATTGACTCTAGAGGCTCCTTATTACTGCAAATCAATAACAGGGTACCTCCTTCAGGCGAACGGAAAGTTAGCCCTAATCCATGCTTTTCAATAATTCTGCTGCATACTTTTTCAACACCTGACATAATTTCACCGGATACCGTCTGCCCTGTCTTACTTTCTATAGCCCTAAAAACACAAACTGTATAAGGTCCATTAAGTTTGATGTTTAGATGTAATAGTCTTTCATTTAACTCTTCCTCACTGATAGAACCTGCAACAAGGCGATAGAGGACATTATTCCTAATGATATCCTTATCCCTTTCAAAATGAGTAGGGCATAATCTGCTGTTTTGAAGCTTTTCAAGGACATTTACCAGGGTTGATGACAATTCCTCTACATTTACAGGTTTTAATATATAGTTCTCAATACCAAGCTTGATTGATTTCTTCAAATATTCAAAATCATCATAGCCGCTAAGTACTATAAAATGAGTATAAGGCTTTATTTGTTTAACTCTACTGATAAGCTCAAGTCCATTCATATAAGGCATTTTAATATCGGTAATAAGTATATCCGGAGTGCTGCTTTCAATAAGTTTCCATGCCTCCAGTCCGTTGCATGCTGTCTCAGGAGTATCCAATCCATACTCTTCCCAATCAATTATATTCATTAGACCTCTGACAATAGCAGGATCATCATCCGCTATGAAAACTTTGTACATATACTTCCATTTCCTCCTTTGGTATTGCAGGAATCCTTATGGTTATAGAAGTTCCCTGCCCTGCACTGCTTTTTATTGTGAGCCCATATCCATCTCCAAAAAACAATACAGTTCTATCATGCACATTTTTTATGCCAATTCCATTTTGTGTTTTTTTACTTCCTCTTTCCAAAGTTTCCTTTATGTCATCAAGCTTTTCTTTTGCGATTCCGTTTCCGTTGTCTTCAAGAGATATAAATATGTCTTTTTCTTTTTTATATACACTTATTACCAACTGATTATCATCCTTCTCCCAATTTATACCGTGGCAGATATAGTTTTCAATGAGAGGCTGAAGAGTATGCTTAAGAATCCCATAGTCCGATAGCTCTTCATCTGTATGGAATTCAACAAAAACCATATAGGTGGATTTGATATTATGAAGTTCCACATACATTTTGGCATGTTTTATTTCTTCCCATATGCCAATTACCATTTTTCCCTTTACGGTACTGCGGTAATACGATGCCAAAAGATAAATCATATCTCCAGCTTCCTTATTCTCCCCTGCTAAAACCCTCATCCTTATGGATTCCAGGGTATTATACAAAAAATGAGGATTGATCTGTGCTTGCAGTTCTTTTATCTGTGCATTTTTCTGATTTATTTCCGACATATATGCCCTATCGATATAATTCTTCAAATCCTCGCACATACCATTAAAACTCACTGCAATTTCACTTAGCTCATCTCCGGATTTTGCAGTATCAATCCTGTAAGAAAGATTTCCCTGCTTTATAATTTTGATGCCATGAACAAGTGAAGCAATCCTTGAAGAAAACCTATTGATAGAAAAGGCTGTAAACAATAAAATAGCTACAATAAAAATACACGCAATTAAAAAGATAGTTTTTGTAAACACCGATGAATGTGATAAAACATACTGATTTGGAAGAACGGCTACAGTTATAATACCCATGTTTCCTGAAGTCATAGTATATATCATATTATTCTTATGTATTACTGATGAAGTATTGTTATTTTTCAAATCACTAAAAAGATGTTGATATTCCAGCTTGCCTGATGAAACATATATACTTGTGCCCTGAGGTGTAAAGACTGCAATTTCAACATGATATCCTTTAGCTGATATCGGAAGCTTGCTCTTTATACCATCTACTGCATAATCGATAACTATAAACCCAAGATTATTTGAAGTGAATCTTTCTTTCACTATATAGACCATGGAAAAAACATTTTTTGGGTTACTAAGATAATGAGCATTATGACTAGGCAGTATTCTTATGCTTTCAAAGCTTTCGTTCCATTTTTCCAGAGATTTAATTACATAGCTGTCTTTTGGAAATGTGACGCCACAATTTAGAGAATAAACAAATGCTTCGACTTGTTTACTGCTATATATGCTGATTCCTGTTATTCCGGCGTCTCTTAACAGGCATGAGTTGAAATAGTTCTCAAATCCGTTATATTTGTTATCCTGACTCTCAAAGAGCTTATTCATCTTGTACTCTATATGTTTGTTATAACCATTTTCCATGAGGTAGAGTATTTCGGTATACAAAACTTTGTTGGTATATATGTTATCAATGATGTCCCTTGATTCATTTGTTTTTTCTTCAATATATGAATGTATACTTACCGCTGCCATTTCATTTGCTTCTTTCAACTTGCTCTTAAAATAAAGCTTTATATTTACAGATGCCATATATGCAAAGAGAAAAAAACAAATAACAGCAACTGATGAAAATATAATAAATATTTTATTGAATAATTTTCGCTTTATATATCGTTCGTATAAATTATTGATAACCATATAACCACCCGGATGTTTAGTAATAACTAAAATTACATAATACTTTCATTATATCAGAAAAATCATTATTTGAACTTGTCTATTGGGTTGTAGTACAATAGTATGTAATATCTTTTACATTTGAGGCTGATTATGGAACATTATCTTTTAAAAATACTTAATGATACCACAGAATATATTGAAGACCACCTTTGCAATGAAATGACACTTGATTCCATATCTGAAAATGTTAATATGTCAAAATTTCACTTGCTGCGGATATGGAAAGGTGCAACAGGAACAGGTCTTATGGAGTATGTGAGAAGACGCCGTATCGCCTCTACCCTGTCTGATCTTTTAAGTCATATCAATACAATTAATTTTATTGCAGACAAGTATGGATTCGGTTCGGAACGAACATTCAATCGAGCCTTCAAGGATGAGTTTGGCATTACTCCGGCAAAATGGCGTAAAACCCCTGCTCCTCTCAATATACTTGACCGTTTCAATGCGGATTTTATGAATCAGGCAGGCAGCGGATTAATCTTTCTAAAATCCGTGACGGTGCTTCCTGCTTTTTCTATAGCTGGCATTACTCATGAATTGGATTTTGAAGATAATATGTATAATCAAACAGCCAATCGATTGGGCGTTGAATTTTTCCACCAACACCGTACAAAAGTGCTAAATCCCGTTGAAAAAGACATTTATGTCGGATATACTTCAGTAATGAATGATGGTTTGAAATATGCTTATTATCAGCCGTCAATACAAGTTGATGGATCAAGTATCATTCCCCCAGGAATGGCCAAAAAACAAATACCCGCACATAAATATGGAGTTTTTACATATATGGGACTTCATAGGCCTGAAGAGATTTCCTCCAGGAATCTTAAGGAATTATTGGACTTCATCAACATAAAATGGATGCCAACTGTAGAGTTTTGTTTAAAAGAGTCATTCTGGCTGCAATACATAAACTATGCACGGTGCAGCAAGCAGTATTGTGAATGTGATTTATATTTTCCAATTGGGTGTTTGTAAGGCTTTTGAAGAAAGCATTATAATAAATGACCTAAGATTATAAAAGTGGGTATTGAAATGTATAAATTGATTTCAATACCCACTTCCCTATCATTACTTGTACCGGACCTTAAACAACCGTATTGAATTTGGATGCAAGCATTATTACATCCGACATATTTATGGCTCCGTCTTTATTAAGGTCGTATGCATCCACATATTTGGAATCACCACGGACTGAATTAAATACTTTCGCCAAAATAATTACATCTGCCATGTTTATAGCACCGTCATGGTTTATATCAAGATTGTTTACATGTGTTGGCACTGGAGTAACAGTTGGTGTAATAGATGGTTCACCGGTTTGTGTAAATTCATATAAGTTTTCCGGCAGTTCATCTAGTGTAATTACGTATTTACTGTTGTATATAGTGTTTAAAAGTGTAGGATCATTTTTACTTGGACTAGTAATAAACTCACCATACCATGGGCAGAAATACAGCCACCAAGCTCCTTCATTCACTATGTTCTGAATGTCAGGAATAACGTCATTTTCAGTCATTGCAACCATCTTTGTATCCTTTGTGTAATTTACAAGTTTAAGAAATGCTGTTGTTGCAGCACTTGTTTTCCATGTATAAGGTGAACCTTCATACTTATCATATGCAACGATATCTACACAGTCATCTCCGGGATACCATTCATATGAATTTGCATTTAAATAAAGATTTACTTCCCATATTGCATTATGAATGCCATACTTTTCAGTTAGAGTTGTATAAAGGAGTTTCCAGAGCTGCTTGTACACGTTTGCACCTGCAGAACCCCACCAGAACCATGCACCTGAACCGTCAGTGTTGTTGTTACCTTCAGCTTCATGGAAAGGACGCAGAAGTACAGGAACATTTGCATCCTGGAGAATGAGGAGTTGCTCGGCGAGATCATCTATCGCACTCATCAGGTAGGCATATTCCTTTGTTGTTTTATCAAGACAGTTGGCTGTATTAAAACTTTTAGTCGGCTTATATGTACATTTTGTCCAATCCAATTTATCACCGAGTTTATAGGATGTAAAATCAGATGGTACATTGATATGCCAAGATGCTGTTGCAATACCGCCCTTCTCTTTTACCCACTTGATCATACGTTCTGTTGTACCGTCTTCCCATCCATACAATGGGTTATAATTCATCAGATCGAAGCCTCTAATTGCAGGATATTTGCCTGTCTTACCGTAAATATATTCAAACTCAAGTTCCATATCACCGTTATTTCCCCCGCCGTAAATTTCCTGCTGGCCGGAAATGACACTATTGCCATAAACGTTGGTAAGATACTTTTTAAGGGCTTTTGTTTCGGAAGTAGCTTTTGTATCACATGTAGCCGGGTCAATTTTAAGATCAGGCATATCTGCATAGTCAAATTTCACTTTATCATATAGTATATAGCCCCAGCTTCCGGAAGTACCAATTTCAATTTTTGCTGTACCTGCTTTAAGAAAGAAGAATCCAAAACTATAATCAATCCATCCATTTTTATTTGGAATATAGAAATCGCTATATGAAACGCCGTTGACAGTAACAGCCTGAAGCCTGGTTTCATTTTCTTTCCCCAAATACATCCAACATCTTGTTTTAAGCTCATACATAGCATCTTTAGGAATTTTGACCTCCAGCGTTATTGTACCTGCATTGGTTGCCCATACAAATCCATCACCTGAATACCCAGGATAATTAGTGCCATAAACATTGGTAGCAACAACAGCACCGTTACTGAGAGTACAAGCTTCCGCTTCAACATCTACAGGCACTGAATTGGCAGCCTGTACCGAAGCAGGCATGGTTAAAAGAACGGAACATGCCATTGTAATGGCTGTCAACATAGACAATGCTCTTTTAAAAATTTTCTTCATAGTTTAAATACACCCCTTGTAAAAACTCTTTCTTCTTTTATTATAATTATAACACATGGTAATTAATTAAAGGAATTAAATTCTAAGTTTGGGGGTGCAATAATCTTTTTTCCTTAACTCATTGTATTTTACACAGCAACTAATAGATTTCTATTTCTTTTAATTCCGGCCTCCAGTTTACTTTAAAACCAAGACACTCGCTTACAAACCTAATTGGAAGATACGTTCTATTATTGGATATAAATGGTACCACTTCCCTACTGGTTGAATCAATTGTTATAGTATTGCCATTCACAAGTGCCAAATTCTTTCCAACCCAAAGTTCAACTTTTTTATCCCCTATATCTATCGTTGTCTTTCTCTCCCTGCTATTCCAATCAACCTTTGCTCCTATTGCCTCAGTAATGTATCTTATGGGAAGAAAAGTGCGACCGTTTTTAATTATCGGAAGGGTATCCAACAACTTTTTATAGTCATTCACATAATAATAGGATTTATCAATATAATATTTTTGTATAATTTTTTCTTCATCAACAAGCTTTAATTGCGAAAATACGCTTGCATTCTGCCATGCAAGGTTTTTATCATTGCCGGGAATATCAAAGGAGCCAATAAAGCTTTCCCTGTCTTCCCCGCCGTCGTTATCACAATAAGCTACTCCAAATCCCACAACCTTATTTTTTGTCAATAATACTTGTTCATTGCCTTTAAAATTTTCTTTATATTTATCGGAAAACACCTTTAATTCAATTTCCCATGTATATGTATTGCCGACATTTGTCCTTTTTATGTTTAAATGATCATTATACAGCATGGGTGACTGGTTTATGTTCAAATCAACTGCATTGAAATCCTTAACTGATATATGGTATGCAAAAGCATTATAATTAAACCTGTGGTCACCACCTGAGCAATCCTCATCAATAAATATCTCCAAGGTATCATCCTTATAATAGTCTTTTAGTGGATCATCATGAGTATCGGAAACCACATCGTCAACAATTTCTAATAGGAAATACAATCTTTCTTTTGACCATAATATTTTATACCGGCCGTTAAAATCTGTTTTAGAAGGCTGCTCACCCAGCCAAAGGCTTTCTATAGGAGCCCATTCTCCCTTTTCCCAGCACTTGTCCGATCTCATGCCGTCTATTATAGGACTTGTAGATGCAAATTGGACAATATATTGGGTATTGTTCGGCTGTTCACAGTATGTAAAGTGAACTGGAAGTGTTAGAACCGAACATATGACAGATATGTAAAGCAAGAATTTTAAAATAAGCTTAGTTTCTTTGTATTTCATAATTCCTCCTATATGTTTTGCAATAGTCATTTTACATTTTTAATTAATTATAACATTTTATTTTAAATATTTAAGCAAAATAGATTTAAATTAGCTTTATAATGTTATTAAAAGATTGCAAACTTTTTGTCTGTAAATATTGCTATTTTGTTGATATCTTATTATCAATTATGTTATTGATTCCTAATAAAGTCTGTGTTAGGATAAAGCAGAATATAAATAAAAATGGGGAGATTAAAATGAAAAAGGTTTTATTTACTACAATTCTTAGTTTGATTTTAGCAGTATCAATTTTTTCTGTATCATCTGCAAAAACTGTTATTACAGAGAATTCTAAAGTTAAAATTGTTATTGATGGTAAAATTGGCCAATACAAAGACGTGCCTCTCAATATTGATGGAAGGACAATGCTTCCTCTCGTAGAGATCCTTAATAATCTAGGGATTGCTAATGACGGAGAAAGTATTGTCTGGAATGGAAAAGAAAGAAGCATAACAATTTCAACTGATACAACAAAAATTAATTTAAAAATCGGAGTTAAAACTGCTTATGTAAATGACACTGCTTTCTCAATTGATGTAGCTCCAATGATATATTCAAAAAATAACAGAACTTACATACCAGTGGCCTTTGTTGCAAAGAGCCTTGGAAAGAAAGTCCTTTGGGACGGATCACTCAGTACTGTATTAATTAGGAGCCAAAATGGTTTTGATGAAACAAAAACCATTCTTACAAAGGCAAAGGATGCTTTAATTAAACTAAATCGGTTCAAAGTAGCTGGAAATGTAAAAATTGAAATGGGAAATAGTAGTTTTAGCATTAATGGCAATATAAATCTTGCCAGCGAAATAGATCAGCAAAATAGAAAACTTCATTCCTTGACCAAAACAAATATGGTAGGTATGACTGTTAATATTGAAAACTATTATGACAACAACATTATATATTCTAACGGTGGTTTCATGTCATTTGATTCTAGCTGGGAGAAGAAGAGTGTATCAAAAGAAGAATACTTAAAGGAATTAGATGCTGGAATTAATGACAATTTTATTAGCATCTCGGAGTCTTTATGTGCTGGACTTGTTATTAAGGATGGATATAACGAAAATGAACTTCTATTGGAAGGAGATATCTATTCTAATGATCTCTTTAAAAGCTTTATGGAAAGTAATTCCTTAGGCTCCAATGAAGATTCAGACATGGTATCAAAATTTAATATGAGCATATACTTAGATAAAAACACATTTTTAGTGACTCAAATACATATGAAAATGGAAGCCATTACCGAATTAGGCAAAACTAAAGTTCCTGCAAGTATTGATATTACAGCAGAATACTCCGATTACAATAAGGATTTTGAAATTAATGTACCTGAAGATGTTAAGGAAAGTGCTGTTGAGGAAGAACCTTGGTATTAGTAATCATCATTAAATAATATCTTAAAAACAAATAAAACAATGCATTTAGTGGGTGCCTGGGAGATATCCCAAGCACCTACTATATTTATTTTATTCGGGAGTCAGTTAAATTTGCACAATAGAATAAATGTTGCATACCAGTATATTTACAAAAATATTATTAGGATAGGTAAAACCGGAAATACTTACGTTTGGATTGTACGCAATATTGGACATACAAAAACTTGTGCCGTTATATAGTATGACTTTATAGTATTTATTGCTTTTATAAGCATTATTTCTATCAGTATATACCAATTTACTAATACTTATAAATTTTCTGGTAATCCTATATAATGTTTTCTTATCAATAACATCTGTTACGGGAATATGTTCAACTTCTCTTTGAAATATGTGTACTGCGTTTAAAAGATTATCATCAAATATTTCTGTTTCTTCCAGTTGGGGTATGCCTGGGTATTTTGTCCTAATTATATTCAATTGATGCTTAATTGTCTTGATTTTTTGACTGCTTTCACCAGGGCGAAGCTCTCTATCTGAAAAATGCATTCTGTCATCAACTGTAAAAAAGCTTGCATTTTGAACTTCAGTATTAGAACCATAGTATTTTTTTAGAATATCTGTATATTTCATACCTGATAGAGCTAATTCCTGGCTTCCCCATTGTTCCATCTTATTGCTGGCAGCACACCTGGTTTCCCTACCACTGCAATATTGAGATAAAAATGGCATATATCTGAATTGATCTTGCGGATATCCGATGTATTCAGTAAAAAATTCATCAACTATATTATTTATAGACTCTTGCAGCGTTACACCTGTTTTGCATTTGTAACAGTGATCTTTTGTATTGTTATATACATCAAAGTCCCCCTGTCCTTCCAACAGGTACCACTTTGTATAAATTCTATTGAGTGTATATGAGACTGCTGCGACTACATTTGCTTTGATTGCCTCAGGTTCCCAGTTCCCATATATTTCACCTGCCAAAACTGTTTTTATATACTCCGGAAATCTTACATCAATTGATGTACCTACGGTATCCTCCGGTCCGGTTACCATATTCACCCGGACAAACTCTGGAATTACTATTCCTTGTATAGTTGTAAGAAAATAAGGGGATTGATCGGCTAATGGTTTGTAAAATGAACGTATATCTAAAGGAGCAGCAATATTATATGGATTTTCAGTGTTATTGGAGGTGTTTTGGCCTGAAAAAAGTGCATGGTCTCCTACTCTGACTACTTCCATTCCCTGATTGAACCTATGTGAGTTTTCTTTAAGTCCCGTTTCTGGAACTGCTTTGGAATCCCCTAATATTTGTACCTCAACTTTTTGGGGCATGTATCCCGGTTTAGTTATTATAGCATCATATAAAGCGTAAGGACGTACAGTTGCATTCGGATCAGAAGCAAGTTCTTTTTTGGGAGCCGGCAAGGAAATTGTTTCGGTTTTACCATTCATATCTGTACTAAGTGTTTCGATCTTGGTCCCATTTTTAGAAAAGATTTCGACAGTTGCTCCATCAATAGGAGCTAAAGTATCACCTATGTTAACAGTAAACTCTAAATAACCTTTTGATGTATTTTGCTGATTCACAATATCACTCCTAATATATTACAAGTAAAATTACAGTTTATACCTCATCTGTAATATATATTATGGTATACATAAAAATGTTGTTACTTTTAAAACACCTATGATTACTCATTACATCATTTCAAAGTAAGAACTATTAAAAACATCAGAAAGAGATATAATGTATTTTTACATTATTTTGGCACCTATTGTTGTATAACTTGCAGGTATTTGATATACTTTTTTATAAAAAGTCAGTTTATTTTATGGGGAGGTAAAACACATGAACTATTGCATTTTTAAAAGAACACTATCATTTTTATTAATGATTTCGGTTATACTGAGTTCGTTTGGAATAATTACTGTAAACGCTCAGGAACAACAGGAATTCAAAAGCATATCCGGTTTTATTTCAGTTGATTTTGCTTATAACAGAGCTAGTGAATCTGAGATTAAGTCCGGTTTTAAAGTTGAAATTGAAGGCACATCATTTTCAACTTTCACAGATTCACAGGGATATTTTAAACTATCCGAAGTTCCTGTATCCCAAAAAATCTGCGATATTAAAATCAGTAAAAAATCTTATTTGGAGAGAACTATTAAAGATATAACCCTTCCATCGGATGTTGTTTTATCGGAAAATTCATCACCTCTTATCATGTGGCCAGGAGATATTGGGGCACAAGATAGAGCCGTTAATATTAAGGATGTTATATGTATGGCTTCAGCATTTAACACTTCAAGCAATCAAACCGCATATAATGTAGACTATGATATAAACAGGGACAATGCAATCAATATTTCGGATGTAATTATAGTTGCAAAATACTTTCTTAGCATTCCCTCGGATTATCCGATGCCAAGTACTTCTACACCAATTCCCACATCAACCTTATCCCCTTCCCAGTCTGCTTTACCGACTCCTACCGGATTAAGTGACTCGGATATAGCTACCGGCCTCGTAATAGTAGCGGATCAATACGTTCTTGCCAATGACGGCATTGATGCTGCAGTAATTACTCCTGTTTTTTACAACAAATACAATCAAAGGATAACCAATCCCAATATTGATACATATTATTTTATAAATGATGTATTAACACAAAAAAATACTTTTAGCTTTACTGATTGTGGAAAATACACTATAACAGTTCAGGCAGGCAGCCTTAAGAGTAACAAATTAGAATTATCTGTTGTACCCAAGTATAACGTAAGTATTACTTCAGATAAGACGGATATTGTTGCGGACGGAGTTGACAAAGCCCGGTTGACAGCAACGGTTTTAGATAAAAACGGTAAAGAAGTAGTACCGGCTGGATTAAAGTTTGTAATCAATTCTTCTAACGGAGCTTATGAAAGTAAAAACGCTGAATTTACATCCAGACGGGTTGGATATTATAGTATTTACGCTTCAGTAGAAAATTACAGAAGTGATTCGATTTATATCAATGCTACCGAGTTTTTGCGTCTTGAGCTGAATATAAGCAAAACAGAATTAATCGGAAATGGTAGGGATTATATAGATCTGAGTGTTAGAGTTTTTGATGCAGAAAATAATGAAAAAACAAATTACTACCAACCTCAATACTATGTAAACGGACAACCTATAACTGGTTCCAGGTTTACTACAGATGTTACAGGAATCTGCAGTGTTTATGCATTGATTAATAATTTCAAATCCAATACTCTGACGGTTAAAGCTTTACCAATTCCATTGGTGGCAAATCCGGGACAGGATTCGGTAACATTTAAGTCCTTCAAAGTAGCATTGGATGGTTCACTCAGCACAGTGCCTACAGGTAAGACCATTAAGTATGACTGGAAAATAGTCTCCAAACCCTCTGAAAGCACCGCTGTTTTAAATAACGCGTCTGCTGCAAAACCGGACTTTACTGCAGATGTTGCTGGGGATTATGCTTTTTCTCTAACAGTCAGCGACGGTACATATATCAGCGACCCGAAGGTTGTAAACGTAAAAGTTAAAGACTTTGGAGCGACAACAGATGATATCTTAGATAGTGCTATTTCCAATGCTACTATAACAGGTTATAATTTCGATGATTATATTCCGCTTTCAGACGGATGGATTATTGTAAAAGATCAAACCCAGAATAAAGTCATATTTAAAAATGTTTTAACAGGCGAACATGGTAAGGAGTTTGTAGTAAACGGAAAACCCAATAAGATGGAATTCGATTTCGAAAGAGAGCTTCTTCTGGTGAGTTTGAGTGATTTCAACAGGATTGCAAAAATAAATATGAAAACCGGTGTTATATCATATATTGATATAAATGGTCCAATAAGGGAAATGGCTCTGGGCGAACGTGGAATTGTTTTCGTTAGGACTTATATGGACTATAGAGGAGCAATACATGTTGTTGATGCAGTGAAAGGAATTACTCTCAGTAGTATTTCAGATAACGAAGGTTATAGTTTTATGGCTTATGACAAGTTAAAAAACAACTTGATTACAGGTGTTTCCGGTTATAGTCCAAGTGCATTGGGAAGATATTCATTCAATGAAATCACAAATCAATTAAAGGCACAACAGAATAGTCGTGATTTGGGGTCAAATGGACTGGATTTAGCTATATCCAGCGATGGGAAACATGTTGCATTCTGCTGTGGCTCGGGAAATGGCAATTATACTATTTTTGACATCGATAGTTCCGATATTTCCAAAAAATTTGGTGAATGGAATATAGGAGCATATCCCAATTCGGCGGATTTTTCTCTTGATAACAAATATATTGTTGCTTCAAACGGCTCAGTGTTGAAAATATTTGATGTTGATAATCATTTGGAAATATCTACAATCGGCAAAGTAGCATGCTATTATGATGACGCCCGTTTCTCAAGAGGCGGTAAAATCATATTTGATGAAGGGGAAGGAAAACTATGTTTTTATAAAAGCGGCATTACACAATCTCCTGTTGCTCCTCCTCAATTAATAAGGAAACCCACAGCCTATACCACAGGAAACAGGACTGCTCTTACAGGCTTTAAGGTAAGCCTGGACGGAAGTCCAAGTGACATGGGTTCGGGAACCTACCTGGAATATAAGTGGGAAATGGTTTCAAAACCGGAAAACAGTAAATGCGATATAAACGGTGCAAACACTTCAAATCCCAGTTTTGTGCCTGATGTGACAGGTCAATACTGTGTATCATTGTCTGTATATAATGAAGTTGGTGAAAGTGAAATTGTATATGTAAATGTTATAGCCAAAGATATGCTTGATACTACTGATGATGTTGAAATTGTTGAAAACGGCTATCTTGATGGATATCTTGCAATAAAACCAGTTGCTTTATCAAGCGGGTGGATAATTGCTGCCGACACAAAAAATATAATAAAAATTGTAAATGTCTTGACAGGTGAAATTGCAAGCGAATATCAAGTATCTGCTGCACCTAACAAAATAAGTTTTGATTGTGAAAAGAAAAGAATTATTGCTTCCCTTACCAACGCAAATAAAATTGCAGTAATTGATATCGGAAAAAATACAGTAGAATATATTAATACACCTTACTCCTACAGAGGGATAGTATACGGTGAACAAAATATTGCTTTTGCCATTTCGGAAGCCTGGCCTCAGGGTTATATCAGTGTAATCAATATTGAACAAAAAACAATCTTAAGTTCCGCTATTGTTAATGTCTATGGAGCTGGATTAATAGAATATGATAAAAATAACAACAATCTGTTTTTTGCAGACAAAGGACTAAGCTCAAGCAGTCTGAGCAGATATTCCTTTGATGAAAACATAAAAGAATTGAAATCTGAGCAGTATATTAAGGATATGGGTGGAAACGGAATCGACATGAGCATATCAAATGATGGAAAACACCTGGTATTATGCTGCGGAGGCGGTAACGGCGGTGGATATACAATATTTGATGTTGATACTACCGATATTACAAAAAAATTCGGTGAGTTTAATACAGGTGCATATCCGACTTCAGGTGCCTTTTCAAGTGACGGAAAATATTTTGTAGCTTCAAACGGATCAAATCTTTTGCTTTTTAATGTAGAGAACCACTATTTGATTACAACCATGGCTCATGGAAGTTATGCAGGCGATTATGACATGGTGTTGTTTTCAAGAGGGAGCAAAATTATATTTGATGTTTACGGAAGCCGTATTAATTATTATAAAAATCCATTATAATTGTTAATATCTTTTAATTTAATCCAAATAGCGGATAACAAACGTCATTAAATGCCATAGTACGGATTGACTTCTGTATTGTGGCATTTTCTTTTATATTCTCATCATCACAGACCCTTTATATTATTATCTTATTGCCCTTATTATTTATAAACATCATAAAATAACAAAATATTCATATTGCCAATTATTTTGAATTCGAATAAAATACTATTACATGTGGAATTTTCAAACTTCGGAGAACGAGTTTGTGTAAATTACCAGTGTTATAATCAATTGAGGGGGTTGGTTATTTATAGTATAATTAAAATTATTATATTTTTAAATTTATAAGTCAAATTATATTCAAAAGCCACAATTCATAGCCATTCCTGGTCATGTAGTTTGAGACGGGCAAAAGGTTGTCTGTTTCGGAAATAACTTGCTTCATAATGGTCAATGTATTAATTTTTAATACTTATTTGGGAGCAAGATATTTTATAATCAAAAATCTCACTATTTTTCAGTAAAAATCCAATTAATATTATATATTTATCTAATTCTATAAAAAACATTATTAATAATGCCAATTAAAATTATTGTTAATGCTTCCCAAATAACATTGAAAGCTTAATGTATTTTCTTTTCTGTTCACTAAAAAATTACAAGGGGAGTGTTTTTGTGTCTGAGCTTTTATTAACATTGTTACCTATTGTTGTCTTATTGGTTATGCTGGTTGGACTAAAGAAGCCGGCAGATATTAGTGGTATTGTCGGCTGGTTAGTTGTATCGGTTGTAGCTGTTTTATTTTTTAAAACAAGCTTTGAGGTTATAGCTAGGTCGACAGCTGCAGGATTTATAAGGTCATTTACAGTATCACTAGTTGTTGCTGCTTCAATGCTTCAGATGGCTTATATGGAAAAAACGGGTGCATTAAAAAGAGTGGTCATATTTTTAAAAACCATAGCGGCCGATAACAAAGCAGTGCAGATCATGATTATTAACATTGGATTCGGTACCTTGATGGTTGCTGTAGGTGCAACTCCCGGATCAGTATTGCCTCCTATCATGATGGCTATAGGTTACTCCGCATTCATATCTATTGCTCTTCCTTCCATAGGCTATGACTCATTATGCACCTATGCATTATTGGGAGCACCTTTGGTTGTCTTTGTGGATACTGTTAATCAATTCCTTGGAAAAGGCCATGAAGTTACCTTATCCCAGGTAGGAAGTATATTTTTTATGTTCCTCCCTGTAGTATCAACTTTGATAGGTTTTTCAATGCTTTGGATTGTTGGCAAATGGAAGGCAATAAAGGAAGGATGGCTGCCATGTGCCATATCAGGATTGGTTATTACAATAGTATCCTATTTTACAAACAAGGTTGACAGACTTGTTGTACTTACCGGTATATTCTGTGGAGTTGCAGTTATTGCAGCAATGATAATATATCTAGTTGCAACAGGCAAGAAAGTTATAGATAAAAGCAAATTGACAAGAGATGAGCTTGAATATGAAAAGTCTTTCCCTCTATGGAAGGCTCTAGCACCCTGGGGGCTGCTCATCATACTAATACTTGCATTAAACATACCTAAAGAATCATTTGAATTCCTTTATAAAACTCATCCGGTGCCCATCGAAGGAATTGCTGCAAACGGAAAACCAATACTCACCAGGGCATTATGGAATGCATACACATGGATATTTGTGAGCATATTCCTTTCAATGCTGATTTTAAGACCAAAGGCATCACAGGTTAAGGAAGCCTTTGTTGTATGGAAGAAAAGAGCACCGAGACCTGTTTTTGCAGCAGCCATATTTTTGTTATTGGCGAGATCATGAATACAGCTGGCTTTAACATGGTCACAAAAAAGTTTGAGACTGAAAGTATGGTTCAGGTTCTTGCCAATTTTTCGGCTAAAACCTTTGAAAGCATCTATGGTGGTGTTGTAGGATTTGTCGGGCTATTAGGCGGATTTATAACAGGCAGTGAGGCTTCTACAATCGGAATGTTCGGTAACTATGCATTAAAAACAGCTCAAGGTCTTAACATGGATTTAAACAGTCTTCTGATAATCGGAGCAGGCCTTGCTTTTGGCGGAGGCCTTGCAAGTGTAATATCCCCTGCCAAGCTTCAGAATGCTGCAGCTTCTATTGACAGAATGGGAGAAGAAACCAAGGTTATAAGGACTGCATTTGTATTTGCACTCATTCTTACTACAATTTCTTCAGCACTTGTTATGATTATACTTAAAACCGGTATTGTAAAATAATTCAGATATGAAACGAGTGCTGCATATATGCGGCACTTGTTTTAATATTATTACAATTCATACAATGTCTGTTCATTACGTTCATATTCTGCATATATATTTACATTTTACATACCTTAAACTTGTTCTCCTTGTTTTACTCACATTCACAGCCACTCCATATATTTTCGGGCAGTATTTTTACAAAAATTAAATATTTTTTCTTCATTATACTCTAGGGAAATTGAATTAATATTGCTTTCCGAGTGTCTTTTATAAACTCTTTCTCTATACGAATCCATATCATATTGGGTTATTGGCAGTTCTGTCTTAATAACTGACAAATCGGCATTTATAATTTGAGCCCATATTCGAGGTGCCCAGTCAATATGATGATAAAGGTAATAACTTGCTAAACCTGTTTCTTCTCTATATTTAACAAACCAATTCTCACAGGCACTGTTATTTATATATTTCTCCTTAAATGCCGGTATCATTATTTCATCCCAACAAGCATCTACAAATAAATGCACCAACCATCCGGTTTCAAAGGGATTGTTATTATCAATCTTTTTTCTTAATTGCCTAAGTGCTTCCATACGGTTTGATGTATTTCTAAAATGAATTTCATCTTTAAATTTTCTATCATTTGTATAATCAGGTACAAAATTACCAACCCAGAATAAATCCGATGCTTCTGGGTTTATTTCATATGCTGCAAGCAGATGAATCATTGTTGATGGCATAAATCATTCTCCAATCTTTTTAGTTTTAATAATGTGAATTTAGTTTATTAATCGCTGCAATAAGAAATTATGTTATGAAATACAAAAGTTTTTTGGATAGAAAATCCCTCTGCTTAAAATATAGCAAAGGGATTTTCTAACTTGTTTTTTATTATTTCTGATATAAATAGCCTAAGATATAAACCAAAGGTGAATTCCAGTAAATACAGATCTCGTTTGTTGCGTAGCTGCCATCTACGTCAGCATAACATTTGGCAGGCGGTGTTTTTTCATCTACCATTTTTGCAACAGGATCACCATTAACATCCATTATATATCCGTTTGGTCCTCCTACAAGCATACCAGGGACAGCTTGTTCATTTATGACTGATTGACGATGATGCGGATGTTTGGCTGCCTTTTCTCCATAACCTGTCACATAGCTGATATCCATTGCATTTCGTCCTAAAAGATAATTAAGTTGGTCTAAAACAGCTGCTTTGTATTCATGTTTTTCTTCCAACATGTTTGCAATAATTAATATCATAGCACGGTCGGATAAATCCTTGTTGCTTCCCCATACATAATCATCCAATGCCACTTTATATCCATCTTTTTTCCATGTTTCAATAATGCTGGCTGCATGATCTATGAAGTTTTGTTTAATCTTCTTGTAAAGCTCATCATTTTTGTCTACAGATTCTGTTGTCAGGTATGCAACCTGGGCATAGGAACCCATGTCAGCCCAACCGAAACCGTTATCCAAATTGGATTTTCCTGCAACATATGAAGTTAAATAATCCAAATATTTTTCTTCTTTAGTGGTCTTAAAAAGTTCAGCTGCTGCCCAGAAAAGTTCATCTTTGGCATTTCCGTCATTATATGTACCTGTTCCGAAGAATGAAGGATCAACATATGCATTCGCATCAGGATTTGCTGTAAGCCATTCCCATGCTTTTTTTGCAGCAACCATACATTCTTGTGCAAATGCAGGATCGATTTTATTATACATGCGGTATGCATAAGCCATTACAGCAGCAAAGTCAGCAGTAGCTTGTGCTGAAACAGGTGATAAATACAACTGGTCTTTATCAGCCTCAGGAAGTGCTGTCATAGACGCATGATTCTTTGTTGTTACTTTGTGATATACTCCGCCTGTAATTGGATTTTGCATTTTAAGCATCCATTCAATTTCATAGCGAGTTTCTGCCAAAATTTTATCCGGCCCGCCAAAGTCTAGATCAGCCATAGCTGGAAAATGCTCAGCAGTCAAAAGCAAATCTGCTACTGCTTTTGATGCAGGCGTTACGTACCTTCCATAATCCCCTGCGTCATGCCAGCCTCCGGACACATCAATTTCTACACTTCCGTAAATTTCATTTGTAGGATCATAATATTTTGCTTTTCCAGTATGACATGGGTCGTGGGCAAACTTTTCACCTGCATATTCTTCGGTTATACCGTTTCCGCCGCAGCGTTGATAATAAAATACCTTTAGAACACCAGCTGTTAAGCCATCATAAACATTTGGTTCTATTTTAAATACAGGTGACTTGTCTGCACGAACCTTTATGTAGAAACTTCCTTCAAGGTTAAAGTTTGTAAAATCTGCCGAACGTGTTATATCGCCGCTTTTTTCATCTACTAAAACTTCACCTTTTTCATCTGCTTTATAAACCGGTAGATTACCAGTCATAAAAAGCTTGTCATCAGCTGTGTAAAGCTTAAAAGTACGATCTTGTGAAACCACAAAAGCCACTTTGGAATCATCAGGACGATAGCCCACCTGATTTAAACGAATTGGATTTGCTTTTTGCTCCTCAGGCAACGATCCTTGAGTCATTACCAGACTAAAATCATCAAAACATATATTTTGATTTACATCGGAAGCAGTCCCTGCCTTGCCAAGGTTAAAACAAAGGCGAGCTGCAGTATCACTGTCATAATCCATTGTAAACTCTTTCTCGTAAGTCTGCCAATCATTTTTAAATGTCAATGATTTATCATCCAAATATCCTATGTAAGTACCGCCGTTTTGCTGTATACGAACCTCGGCACTGCGTTCAGTATCAGCTTTGTAACGGAATTTAAGCTTGTATTTGTTACCCTTGTAAAGTTTCATACCATCCTGGAAGAATTGTACTGCATAATCCTCTGTTCCGGTATTTTTAATGTTTAATCTGCCTTCACCGCTTGATGCGTTGAAAGTGGCTGAACCGCCAACCATAGTATAGATTCCCCAATTTTTAATTCCCTGCTCAAATCCGGGGTTTTTAACCATGTTAGCGAGGGGATCTTCCTTTTCTACTGTAACAGTAAGATCAGGATGCATGATTTTAATATTATCAATCATAATTTTATAAGTTTCTCCAGCCGTTCCATAGCCACCTACCTGGAAAGCCCATTTCGCCTGGCATGTATCGGAAACTTCAAAATCATTTTCAAATGTAAATGTCTTCGTTGTATTAGCCTGAACAGAAACCGATTTTATTAAAATTTGCTTATCCGCACTATCAACAATCTGGAATTTCAAGTCTTGAGCTATCTCTGAATAAACATCAAATGTAACACTATAAGTTCTTCCTTTTTCCAGTGTAAAAGAGACGGGTTTCCAACCATCACATCCCATGGGTACTGAGTACCGCCGTTAGTGGTGATTACACCTACACCATCAACAACATCAAAGGTTGATTTGTTAGCCCAACATCCTCCTTTTCCGCTGCTAAGCTGCCATTTACTGCTACATCTATCATTTTTGGCACTTCTTTGACTTCAACATTATCTATGCTAATCCTATAGTTTTGTCCTTTTGTACCAGCACCACCGAGTTGGAAGGCAAACTTGGCAAGACAATCATCTGAAACAGTAAATTCATGAGTAATTTTTGTAAAACCGTCTGATGTTTCAAAGGATTTAATTGACATTTCTTTATCTTTTTCCTCTGAATTAACTAATTGCAATATCCCCTTCTGGCTAACTTCTGAATATACATCAAAGGTTACAGAATAATTCCTTCCCTTATTAAGCTGGAAAGCAAGATAATTACCAGCCATAACATCCCAAGGATTAGCAGTACCTCCAGGTACAGTCAGTACTCCTACACCGTTTTCTGCGGTAAGACTTATATTAGCACCTGGCCACCAACCATTTGTAGCATCACTGAAGTCACCATTTGTTACTTTATTTTTGAATCGATTGGGATCTTCAACTGGTTTATTCGGATCCACATAATCTCCTAAACGAGTAAAGTAAGCATTATCCAAACCAACTCTATGAATATTAAGGTCTTTATCATTATTAAAATAACCTAAACGAACTGATAAATTAACAGCAGTGTCATCCTTTAGAGAAAATTTAATTTTATTAGTGTTCCATCCAATGTTTAATTTAACTTCCTTATCTAAAACTGATTCCACTTTTTCATTGGATTTTTCTAGCACTATACGGATGCTGCGATTAATATCCGATCTCACTCCAAATACTAATTCGTATTCACCGCTTTTTAAAGTATATGGATCTATATGTATAAGCTGTATATCATCCTCTGAAGTACCTGTATCTGATATCGTAACAGCTGCGGCATAGACAAATTCATACACTGAACTTGTAACGGATGTAGCACTTGCTACAGAAGCGGTAGATACAGTATAAAGATTCCAGTCACCTAATTTAGTGGTTTGTTCTGACAGAACAACTGGAGTAGCAGTTGCTGGAGCTATAGTTGCTGGAGCTGTAGCAGTCGGTGTTGCTGCATCTGTTGACGTTTCTGTAGGAGCTGGAGTTGCAGTAGAAACCTCAGTAGCAGTCGCTGCTGGTGTTGCTATAGATGTTGGCGTTGCTGCAACAGTTGCTGTAGCTGTAACCGATACTGTTGCTGTAGCTGTAGCAGTCGGTATTGATGTTGCAGTTGCAGCCGGTGTTTGTGCTTCTATAGATGTTGCTGTTGGCGTTGCTGTAGCTGTTGCTATTGTAGTTGCAGTCGATGTTGCAGTTGCTGTAGCTGTAGCAATCGGAGTAGATGTTGAGGAGTTTGAGCCCGAAGAACTGCCTCCACCGGAATTTGATACAGGTGAATATGTAGGAGTAGGACTTGTAGGTGTAGCAATTGATGTGGATTTAGCTGTTGGAGTCGCTGTAGAATTAACAGTTGGAACTGGTGTTGCACCACCGACTCCTGGAATTTTCTCAGTTGGTTTAACAACTGTAATCTGTTCTAAAAATTTTGCTATAATGGCAAATGCTTCTGCTCTTTTAGCTTTATTTTCAGGTTTAAAACTTCCATCCGGATAACCGCTTATAATTTTCTTAAATTTACAAATCATTGCGGCTTGATAGTACCATGCGTTTTCCTTTATATCGCTGAACTTTTCTTTCACATTTAAAGCATCTTTTGCATCCCACTCATTAATACGGACCAATAAAGCACAGATTTCAGCCCTTGTAATGGGACCATTTGGCTTAAAGCTTCCATCCGGATAACCGGATAAAATACCATTACTTGATGCGATATCAACAACTTCCTTATACCAATCAGTGGTATTGACATCTTTGAAGGACTTTGTTTTCTTACTAATTACTGATAAATTTTTTGTCTTAACCAGTACTGATAGATATTCAGCTCTTGTAATATTGGCATCAGGCTTTATAACATAACCGCCATTTGCAGCATAACCTTTAATGTAACCTTTATCGGACAGAAATTGGATAGGCTTTTGAGCCCAGTGTCCAATAAGGTCATTAAATACTGTTTCCTGCTTTGCTTGTCCAATTTTACTATCGGTATTGCTTGCGGCAAAAGCAATACTACTCATGAAAATTTGGACAACGTACACCATGGTAAATAAAACTACCATTAACTTTTTTTGTTTCATCTTATACCCTCCTATAAAAAATTAGTTCTGGAATTGAGTTACCTTTTATGTCTCTTAGGTAAATTCCATTTCTAATTATATGCAGAGTACACAAAAAAAACAATAGAGCAATCCATTTTAAATTGACTTTGCTTTTATATTTAAAAAATTATAAAATAATTATAAGATAAATAATAACTAAACTTTTGAGGTATACAAATGAAAAATATTAACGATTATGAAATGCCAAATATCCTTCGCGATTTTTTAAATTACATGCAGACAATCAAAGGAAAATCCGTCAATACCATTCAAGTGTACTTTTATGACTTAAGGGTTTTTTTCCGATTTTTGAAGGTTCATAGAAATATAGAAAAAAATAAGGATGAGTTTGATAAAATAATTATTACAGATATTGATATTGATATTATTAAGACTGTCATATTAAGTGATTTGTATTCCTTTATGTCCTTTGTTAGCAACAGCCGGGATAATTCTGCCCATGCCAGGGCCAGAAAAGTCGCAAGCCTTAAGTCGTTTTTTAATTACCTGACAAACAAAGCCAAGCTATTGGAAGTTAATCCTGCCAGTGAGTTGGAATCGCCCAAAATAGTAAAGCGTCTTCCCCGCTACCTGAATGTCCAGGAAAGCAAGCAGCTTCTAGATTCTGTCAGCGGAGAATACTCAGAGCGTGATTTTGCCATAATCACACTATTTTTGAACTGCGGGCTGCGACTTTCAGAGCTTGTTGGAATAAACTTGAATAATATAAAAAACAACACCCTTACCGTCATAGGCAAGGGTGATAAAGAACGTATGATTCCTTTAAATAAGGCATGTATTGATGCCATCGAATCATATATGTATGTTCGTAAGGTTGATGGTGTAAAGGACAAAAATGCTCTGTTTTTAAGCGAAAGAAAACAGCGTATCAGCAAGGTCACTGTTCAGCATATAGTTAAAAAGTTTATTAGAATGTCCGGACTTGACCCAAGCAGATACTCTACCCATAAACTAAGACATACAGCTGCAACACTTATGTACAAATACGGAAATGTTGATATTAGAGCTCTTCAAGAGCTGTTGGGCCATGAAAGCATAGCCACAACAGAAATCTATACACATCTTGACAAGGAGCAACTAAAAGATGCCGTTGAAAAAATCCGCTTTCCAATTTCACCAGAAAGTAAATAGTGCACAAATTAAAAAAAGGCAAAAAAAGAAGGCTTTATTAAGCCTCAAAAATTATAACTTAGGGAATTAGTCTTGCATGCTATAAATAACAAAAATAAAAGCCGTTTTAAGTCGCATTACTTTAAAAATTTTTTAATAAATTTGAATCTATAATGTTATACCGTCGCCTCTATCAAAAATCCCTTTTAATGCCACAGGTGATTTACCTGCAACCTTTTCTTCACCAAGCCATGCCTTGACAGCTGCCTGCTGGGCAGGTGGAGTTTCATCATAGGTGCACATATAAACACCAGCATTTGGGCAGTGATACATAACATAAGGATCTCCGAAGGCCGTTATTATAACAGGCGTATCTATGTTTAATAGTCCGAACATAAAAATCTCAGTGAGCTTTTATTTGGTATAAGTGTGCCTATTCCCCAGCTTGGAGCTATAAAGAAATTAAAGAACACATAATCAGCCTCTTTTGCCTTGCCGATTATTTCATAGATATCTGCTACAGTCATATGAAGAGGAATGTTGTATTCCTGGACCTCTGCTCCCCTTTTTCTTAAAAGCTCAGGGGTTTTATCCCTCATAACTATAAGCTCCTGACCCTGGACCGTCAAAGTTTCCTCGTCAGGATTGAAGGTGGATAATACAATTACCTTCTTACCTTTTATATCTTTAATTGGTAAAACATTATCCCTGTTTCTCAATAAAGTTATTCCCCTGGAAATAGCGTCAACGCTTAATTTGTCGTATTTTCCCGGTGTAAAGAGCTCATTTATTACACTATCCTCAAATGGAAGTCCCATATCAACATTAAGACCAGCCTTAACTTTAGCATTTAAAATATTGGTAACAGCATCGTCTATACGTTCAATTGGAATTATTCCTTCTTTAGCGGCATTTAATAAAGCATCGTATTCCAAATAGAAATCATCCGGATTGAAAACCAACAGCATATCAATACCTGCTAAAATGGACTTAACAGCAACTTCCTGCCTTGAATAATGAGTAGTAATTCCACCCATGTTTAAGGCGTCTGAAATGGCAACTCCTTTAAAGCCCAGCTCTTTTTTAAGAATGTCGGTAACTATTTCCTTTGAAACTGACGAAGGTACAACCCTGCCATTCTTAGGGTTGATTTCCGTTGTAAGTGATGGCACTTCAAGGTGTGCAACCATAACAAAAGCAGGATCAGCTTCCTTAAAGGTCCTTTTATAAGCTTCAAGGAAGTTTTCATACATCTCTTCTCTGCTGCAGTTTATGATTGCAGTACAAATATGCTGGTCCATATCAGTAGCACCATTACCTGGAAAATGCTTTACGCAACCCAACATACCATTTTCCTGGATTCCTTTTATATAAGGAACTGCTAAATTGCAAACAGTATCAACATCTTCGCCATAGGCTCTAATGTTGACATCAGGATTAAGCCTGTTGGTGTTCAAATCAATTACAGGACTGAATGTCACTGTTGAACCTATAGCTCTTCCCTGCTTTGCAATACATTTTCCAATGTTATACTCAAGCTCGGTATCTCCTGCATTTCCCCTTGTCATTGGACGTGAAACCCTTAAGGCCCCATCCACAACCCAGCCTGGACCACATTCATAATCGCCGGCTATCAGAACAGGAATCTTTGCAGCTTTTTGAACACTGCTTGAAAAGCTCACAAGACTCTCTTTTGTAAGGGAGGAGTGAAAAACTCCTCCTAAATTATATTTTTGGACTTCGCTGATTATCCTATTGTGGCTTTCAATGCTATCAATATCATAGAAAAATACCATCAAAAGCTGACCAACTTTTTCTTCAAGGCTCATCCTGTTTAAAGTTTCAATAGTCCAATTCTTATCCATTATATTATTTACCCCATTATAACCTGTACAGTATGTGTTGAACCGCTTTCAAATACAGGTATCTTATCAACAGCTTTGCCGTCTACTACAATTTTCTTGACACCTTTATTAACTTTATCAGGGTTTTGTACTTCAATTAAGTATGTTGCACCCCTGAATACTCTCTTAACTTTGTAAGTTTCCCATGACGCAGGTATGCATGGATCAACAATGAGACAGTCATATCCTGCCCTTACACCAAGTATATACTGGCTTGCTGCAACCAGGTTCCATGCTGCTGTACCGCTGAGCCATGAGTTTCTTCCTATACCGAACTGAGGATGCTCTTTACCGAGTATGTTCTGTGGGTAAACATAGGGTTCAACCTCAAGGTGATCTGCTTCATTGTTACGTGCAGCAGGCATAATCTGCTTATAGTACTGGTATGCCTTATCCCCATTGCCCATCATTATTTCTGCAATCATTACCCACGGGTTTGTGTGGAGGAATATACCGCCGTTTTCCTTTGCTCCTGGAGGATATGTTGTTATACCTCCCTTAGTTTCATCAAACTCGGTATATGCAGGGTACATTGCAACTATACCGTATTTTGTATTGAGGTGAGTTTCAACGGAATCAAGGCATTTTCTAGCATATTCACCTTCTGCTACTCCGCCTAAAACAGCCCATGACTGTGAATTTATAAATATCTTACCGAATGCGGCATCCTTGGTTCCAAGGGCATTGCCGTAGTCATCGAATGCTCTCTTGTACCATTCTCCATCCCAGCAGGTTTCGTTAATGGCATTTTTCATAGTTTCGAACAATTTTATATAATTTGCTGCATCTTCCTTTTTACCGAGGAATTCAGCTATTTCCTTCATTTCCATTGCAGCTCTGCAGTAAAGCATTGATGTGAATACGCTCTCTGCAACTCCAAGACCTACATCAAGATTAAGAGTGTCGTTCCAGTCTGCACGACCTGCAAGTGCTATTTTATGAGGTCCTAAATTGTTTGCTGTAAAATCAAGTGCCTTATTTAAGTGTTCAATAACAGTTGCTTCTGTTTTCTTGTCATTATACAATACTTTTTCATTAAGGAATGCGTAATCCCCAGTTTCCTTGATATATGCGTTAACAGCCAATATAAGCCACAAATGATCATCTGAGTACCAGTCGAATTTCTTAACCGGAGCATCACCCGATCCGCCTTCACCTGTAAGCGGGAAGAATAAGTGATATGCCCTTCCGTCTGTGTACTGGCATTTCAAAAGCTTAATGATAAGACCTTTTGCTTCTTCCGGAATTGTGTGCATAACGCCCAATGTATCCTGTGCACTGTCCCTGATACCCATACCCCTTGCAAGACCAAGCTGATACAAGGATACAAACCTTGACCAGTTGAAGGTTGTTTTACACTGGTATTGGTTCCATGTGTTAAGGAAAAGATTCATTTCTTCATCAGGAGTTTCTACAAAGAGATTTTCAGTGTATTTTTTCCAATACAGATTGAGTCTTTCAAGTGCTGCATGTGCACCCTTTGGATCGAGGTAATCTTTAAGTTCATCCTTTAATACAGTTTTGTCTTCAGCATAACCCAGTACAAAAACTATTTCCTTTTCTTCGCCTTTTTGAAGTTCAACATCAATACAGAAGGCACCTACACCGTTCTGGCGAAGTGAAATTGAGTTAGAGCACGCTCCCTGCTCAACAGCTATAGGATTTGCTTCAGATCTATATTTTCCAATGAATGATTCGAGATTTGTATCGAAGCTGGAAACCTTTTCACCTGTAGCTATAAAAGCGGCACTTTTTGCTACGTGGTGTGGGTGCCAAGTAATTATTCCGTCATTATAGCGGCCTTGATTTATTTGCTGAACCCAGTCAACGTTTTGCTGGTCTGCAATAGCATCCCAGAAACAGAACTCTGCATATGTGAAAATTTGCATCTTTTTAGTTATATTAAGATTGTTTTTAACTTTTACAATCCATATTTCAAAGTCTCTGTCATCGGGTACAAAGTATGTTACATCCGCATTTATACCCTTATACTCACCTTCAATTGTGGTATAACCCATACCGTGTCTGCAGCAGTATGAATCGAGCTTCTTCATTGTAGGCTGGAATCCCGGATTCCAGTACTCACCTGTAACAGAATCCCTTACATATATGTATCTTCCAGGTCTGTCCATTGGTATATTGTTGTATCTATACCTAAGAACCCTTCTGTTTTGAGGATCCTTATGGAAACTGTAACCTCCTGCTGTGTTTGAAACAATACCTCCATATTTACCGCTTCCAATATAATTAATCCACGGTGTTGGAGTATCAGGTCTTACAATAACATACTCACGTGCTTGACGATCAAAATAACCGTACTTCATAATTTTACCTCCTGAAAATTTTTTGATTAAATGTTGTCAAATGTATGATAAATTATGCCTTTTATTTATATTAAATTAAATGGAATTTTGAGATTGCAACATCTAGTTTATAATAAGGTAATTAGATGCTTTTGTCAAGCTATAAATATACTACAAACGGCTTATTTCCTAAGCTTGGAATATATAGGCAGTAGAGTGTGGCAGAAAATAATAAAGTGATTTTTCAACCTATATTTTTACATATCCAGCACCAAAATTATGGTACTGCAGATGTCATAATTTCTTACGACATCATCAAGGTTAAAAAATCACTCCATGATTTGTTTTGTCTAATTAGTCATACCATTCAAAAATCAAGATCATATTGCTTCAGTAACATCATAATCTCCATTATGGTTTAAATCATCTAAATGGTTGTAATAGCCGTATAATTCCACAAATAGCTTTAGATTTTCCATTTCTTTGGCGGTTAGAATATGTTTGTGCAGCTTTTTACCTTCAAAAATCATTGTAACTTTCTTTGCTTTTGCTATTTTCTTCACTGTATCAAACATTTCAGTATTATGGATATAATATAACAAGCACCACTCAGCCACTTTATCATAACCTGTCTGAGATTTTTTATTTTCTATACCAATCGGCCATTCGATAATTTCTCCATCTACATCAAAATTTATTTTGTTGAAATCAATGTGTGAGTCTCTAATAAATCCTGCAATCAGCATAAGTGCTGCATAGTCATCCACTCCAACATATAGCCTGGGCTCTATATTTATATTTTCAGTTATATTGACGCTTTTAGTGCTGTAGCCCTTTGGAGAATAAATATTGAAGCCATATTGACTGTCATGACCCTTAGTTAACTTTGAAATAATTTCTTTTTTTCTTTTTTCCTGCCTCTCTTGTTCTGCAACTTTTGCATCAATTTTATTTTTTCTATATGTACTGACCTTTTTAGTAATGGCGGCATTATTAGGGAAATAACTGCTTATTTTCTCCAATTCACTAATTGCATCATCAAACTTCTTTTTAGAATTTAAAGCATCAGCTTTCTTAAATGAATCATTCAAAAGCTTTTTTAAATAACCGTCTTCTATTGACTTTAATCTGGTATCTTCCTTATAATAGCTCTCTATTGAATGTACAGTTTTGTATGCATCCTCATATTTACCGTCACTGCTCATTTTTTCTGCTTCATCAATATAATAGTCATACATATCCTTTACACAGACATTTATCTTGTTCTGGGACTTTTTATAATTAGTGCTGTCATCCTTTATTACAAGCTTATATTTTGAAATAGCCTCTAAATATTCTTTTTCTTTAAGTGCTTCTTCTGCAGCAGCCATATTATCCTTTGAATCTTTTATTTTTGTAAGACTCTTTTCTTTTCGCTTATTAAAGGTTTTAAAAAAACTAGTTTGGAAAGCCCTTCAAACCACTTTTCAAGCTCATCATAGCTTACTTTGTCATCAATAAAGCTTTTACTTAATACCTCCACCCTATCCTTTAGATTTTTTTCAACAGTGGATAAAACCTTAGTTTTAACGGCATAAGGCTTACTATTTTTAATTTTATCATAAGATATTTTTGCAGCATTAAAGTTTTTAACCTCAACTTTTTCCGTAACAGAAGAAACTTGCTTGTTGTAAAGGTACACATAATTATACAAGTAATATGTCAACGGAATTGCAGCTAAAAAAAACAAAACAACAGATACAATAGCTATTATCATTTTTTTTGATTTTCGCGATTGTGTTTTTATTTGCTGTGTATTAACAAAATATTTGGAATAGTAGGATTCGTTTGTGGTATCCTGGTTGTAGGAATTGTCATTTTCTAAACTGGAGCTTAAATCACAGCCACAATAATTACACTTATGGTAATCATTATTAACTTCTGAATTGCAATTAGGACATAACATTTTTTTATTCCTTCCAGAAAATAAAATGTATTCATCATTAAATTTTAGCATTTTTTAAGTATTGGCGTCAATACGCCGAATTACCTAATTTTAATTATGACAAGGTAATTCTTCGAAGAACGTTAGCCTTTTTTGCAATTTGAAGAATGCTTTAGACAGAAGCACTTTGTAATTTGAAAGTTAACCTCGGCTTGGGATTATGGCCTGTTTTCTATACATTTACTCGAGGATTGAGTAAATGAGAAAGCTAGTATAAGATACCCTAACGCCAATACAAGGTAACCCGAAAATGCTATTGAATTATTTTGGCTGGACTGAATAAGTGTAATCTGAGACATAAAAATCACCTCCAGTTTTATAATATGCATGTTAATAAAGATAGGTGAGCAGGGTAATCTTATAATTCTACTTTGAAATCAGAATGACTAAAATAATTTAAAGTAAAAATAATCATAGCCTTCAAAAAAGCAAACCTACAGTTATATATCCAATAACTGAAATAACGGCACCTGCAATCACATAGGGAAGTGAAGTGACCATGTGCTCCCCAAAGGATGTTTTTGCCATATCTGCGGATAAAGGAGAGACAACATCTGTGACAGCTCCACCAGCCCAAACCGTTCCAATCATTGTTGTGATATTAACCCCAGTGTTTATAGAAAAAGCTACGGCTAAAGGCATCATTAAAGCCCACGTTGCCCAGGACGAGCCGATGGTATATGAGATAATACCTGAAATCAGAAATAATGCTGCTGGAATTAAAAACCTCGGAATGCTTCTTATAAATCCTTCACTAACTAGGTTGTTAAATCCAAGTTCCTGGGTAACACTGGTGAGTGCCCAGCTTAAAACCAGAATGATGATAAGAGATAGAACCTTCTCTCCACCTTTAATAATATGAGCTTCAATTTCTGCCAAGCTGATTTTCTGGAATAGAAAATAAACACCTGCTACGAGTATAGTAAGAAGTGCTCCGGCAAAAATAGAAACATTAAAATCGGCACTGCTTAATGCTCCAAAAAAGGTAGGAGCCTTTTCTTTCCCTGTCCACCAGAAAAAGAATATTGTACTTGATAGTAAAATTAATATAGGTATAATTAGGTTTCGTGCTTTCCCAGGATATTCCTGAACTGCTTCATTTGCTTTCTGTTCCTTTTTTACATGCCCTTCAGTCAGCTCTTCAGATTCATTTTTTGCTGTTCCTATCTTAAGTTTTCCAAATCCAAATCCGAATATGGTAACTCCGAGTGCAATCAACAGCATTGACCATGAGAAGAAGTTCCAAATGACACTTTTGGCGACTATTAAATAAGCATTTTCTTTTATTCCAGTATCTTTAATATTATTGGTAACAAGTGTAACCATATAGCCTAAATAACCTGTAGCTATAGGAATCAGGAGTATGAGTTGCAAGCTTGTTACAGATAGGATAAAAGCAAATTTCTCTCTTGAAGCTTTTACTTTATCCAATAGTGGATTTAGAACAGTACCTACAGCGATAGTGTGAAATGAGCTGTCAAAAAAGGTAATAATGCTTAAAAGCCAGCCCCAGCCTAATACTCCTCTTTCACTTTTAGCCCATTTTTCTACTTTCTGACTAAATCCTGAAATTCCACCAGCCATTTCGATCAATTCGGCAAGGGCACCAAATGCAATAAGAAAACCCAAAGTGTAAGCACTGTCCTTATCTGTTAAAACATCTATAATAAACTCTCCAATAGAAGTAATACCATTAAATATTGAACGGGTACTAATAAATGAGCCAATTACAACTCCTGCAAGCAATGAAGGAATGAGCTTTTTAGTTTTAAATGTCAGAAAAATTGTTGTCAATGCGGGAATTAGTGATAACCATTGCATATTATAACCTCCTTATAAGTCTAATTTTCCCGATTTTCACATGATATATTCTACTAATAAGTTTTGCTGCACAACACAGTTAACATAATATCAAGATCTGCATATTATAATATTATCAATAGACAACAAGTTCTATTGTCCGAAAGGAGTTCTTAGATATGAACGAAATGTTTCCAGAATACCAAATGATGCAAGAAAACCAAATGATGGCATGTCCAATGGGCTATGAAAATGTTATGAATTCAGGATACCCTGTAGCTGGACACTATATGAATGAGCACTTGGTAAAGACCATCCAGGACTGTGAGGCAACTTGTGAGCACATGACTAATCATCTAAAGAAGCTGCCAGATTTCCAAATGAGAGTTAAGCAGGCTATGTTGCTGCGTGATTGTGCAGATATTTGCGGGCTGACTGCTAAATTCGTTGCTCGTGGTGCAATATTTGCAAGACAGGCTGCAGCATTATGTGCATGCATCTGTGAAGCTTGTGGGGCTGAGTGTGCTAGGTTCCCTGACCAGATGTCACAGAACTGTGCAAGAGTATGTATGCATTGTGCAAGAGAATGCAGAGTATTTGCTGGAATTTAACATTTCAATATTACACAAGTACAAAAGGAGGCTTAACACCTCCTTTTTAAAAATGTTATTTTACATATACTATTTTAGTAATCATACCACCAGGTGACTCCCCGTTATTTGACTGGTGGAATGTTTTTGTTCCGTTTAGCGGCCATATTCCTGGATTATTTGCTATTAATTCAACATCAACCCTCCGACCTGATGCAACGTCTATTGTATCATCCCAGAACCCAGGTCTTGGGAACCCATTGATAGAAACAACCCTGAAATCATGACCATGTAAATGCATGGAATGAGACTGACTTGTTTTAGTAATAAATCTTATACGGATCTTTTCACCTAACCTGAAGTAGATAGGTGATGTGTCAGGAAAAGACTTGCCGTTAATTGTAAAGAAGTTTGGATTCCGATCAAATTTATTAGGTTTATAGGTTCCTGGAAACACCTTTCCCAGTTCCGGCTGAGGAATCTCCCACTGCTGTATCAGTAAAACATAATCATGGTGTGGTATCAAGTATGGTGAAATATATTCATCTCTGGGCAACACGATAAATGCACCTATCAGGCCTTGAGCTACCTGAAATGCCTCAGGAGAGTGGTAGAAGAATGTACCTGCCTGCCAACAAAGGAACTTATATGTGTAAGATTTACCAGGTTCTATCCTAGGAGTAGTTGGTTCTATGTCTGGTGCACCGTCTTGAGAATTTGGTTTCGACAAACCATGAACATGCAGGGATGTAGGGTGTTCCATTCTGTTCTCCACAGTAAGGTAGATCCATTCCCCTTGTTTCATAATTATCAACGGTCCTGGGGTTGTTTTATTATACCCAAGAGCTTCAATGGTGAGGTTAGACAATATATTGTGTTTGATCGGTTCTGCAACAAGATAAAAGTGTCTTATGTTGCCTTCCTGTCGGTAATCGGCGATTTCCATATCCGGAGCACTCACTTGATTCTCCCATTTTGATGAATAGCCTGATTTTCCATATATAAAACATTTGTTCATCGGTTCATTAAATGTATTTGGGTTCACAAAAACACCCTCTTAATTTAAAATGATTGTTTATGTTAATATATGTATTCACATGTGTTAATGTGCACTGTCATCAAGCATTACAGTTTATAGAGTAAGTATATAAATGCATAAGGCATAACCATATTAATTATTTTATAGTGTTATGCCTCATGAGGTAATTATTCTATTCCATATTGTCCATGATACTCCTCTGTATCTGGCTGTTTTACAGATACATAGATGTTTCCTGAAGAATCTAAGCCTGCATAGAAAACCTGGTCTACACTAGAAATACCTTGATTGGATAGCTGGGTATCAAGCCAGTTACCATCAAGTTTAACTGATTTTAGATTTTCTGTAAGGACCTTGCCATCTATAATCAAATCCTTTGTTAGCCCAGTGTAGTTTGTTGATATTTTCAGGTCAGAAGGTGTCAAAGGAGCTTTTTGTGATTTTGGTAAAACAGATAGCTGACCATCATTCTCAATAATGGCAAACTCAACATCAGCGTAATTAAACACATTCTTTTTTCTCAGCATACTGCTAAGCTCATTTACAGTAAAACGTACCTTTTTTAAGTTCTTATCAACTATTCTTCCATTTTCTATAGCAGTTACAGGTTCACTGTTTGTTAATTTTCTAACCCATAAGCTTTTAATATGCAAATAACCTGTTATAATAGCAAGTCCACCAAGAGTTATAAGGGTAGTTGCAGCAGTAGTTGGCGTACTTTCCGGCCCCATTGCAAGGTTTGCTGTAACAGAACCTAAAGTTATAATTATTGCAAAATCAAAAAATGTCATCTGAGAGAGCGATTTTCTTCCCATAAATCTTGCAATAATTAAAAGCAGTAGATAAGCTATCGTAGCCCGCAATATTGAACTAATTATTGTTTGTGCCATAGTTTATTACTCCTTTTTTTATTTACATAATTCATTTTAGCCAATATGAGAACTTTTTATTGCAGAAAATTGAAACAGCTACATTTTGTTAAATATTATTTGAACTTAGATGGCTTTCCATTAGACAAGATAAAATTATTCAATAAAACCCACAACTATTATGCAAAATACACTTTTATTGCGGTAAGTATAGAATACTATGTATACTTATTTATTGTATTGATCTTTCCTTTATATTTGTACTTAAACGAAGATATATAAAGCTCGCTGAAAATCCAATAATAAACCCGCCAGCTATAGCAATACCAATCCATTCGGTTACGCCACTAAAAAAATCTCCTGTAAATAAACTCTTTAAATTACTCCAATAAAACTCACTTTTGTAATTGGATATATGTAGTTCTTTTAGAGATGATTGTCCTATAAAAACAATCTTAACAATTAAGAATAGATAATAAGAAAGTATTGAAATACTCCATGTAATAGCACAAGCATAAGCTGATTTCAATCTTGATTGGGTAACTTTTGCTTCATATATAGCTATTGGGGTAACTGGGATTAACCAAATTCCCCATGCCACTATAAACCACTTCAACTTTGAAGTGATAACGCTTGCAGTAAATTCTTGATAATAAAAATCGAAAACTCCAAAAAGTATTCCGACTATAATATAGATAAGCCAACGATTCTTCATAAAACCTCTATTTTCCGATTTAAACTTCGTATTTTTCTCATTAACAAAGCTTTATAATTTCATTTTTCACATTATTTCAGCTGCATATATTTGTATAAATAACATGGAACTTAGCAGGAGGAGTAAGAGGTGGTGAAGCCTCTTACTCCTCCTAAAGAATTTAAAACATTACGACCTCTGCTGATTTTGTTTTACCAAAGTACTGAGCAAGTATTATCGCGTCAGCCATGTTTATAACTCCATCATTATTTAAATCTGCTTTTTCATTAACGCCTGGATTTCCGATAGCTTTTCCAAAAGATTGAGCTAGAATCATAACATCAGCCATGTTAATTACTCCATCACCATTTAAGTCACCTTTTAATTTAACAAATGGAGTTGGAGTTATCGGTGGTGGTGGAACATCATTAGGGAACAATATTGCGAATGCACCCATAGCCATACCTAATTCAACCTGATGCCAGAATCGATGATATTTGAATTTAGGACCTACACCTGCATCATATGCTGTTTGAAGATTATCCCAGTTAGGATCCTGCTTGTATGCCGGACGCATGTCTATAAACTTCATACCGCTCTTTAAAGTGGCACCTTGTGCGTTCTTTCCGGTCCATCCTGATGGAATATAAACCTCCTGATCGAAGAAACGTGAATAGTCTCCTCTCTGCTCTTCCTTAGTATAACCTTTTTCGTCCGCACAACCTAATATTATACAATCAAGAAGCTGTTTGCCCAAATCATATGCTTCCTCATCGAAGGTATGATGTTTCTGGGTACCTGCTGCATAGTAAGCCAGCAAGTTTGCTGTTGAGCCGGCAACACCTATGTCTGATCCCATCGAAGTAACTTCACAGTGGAGGTCTGGGTTACCTGTGTATGTTCCGTCCCAAGTATCCGGCTGGCCATCCCACTCAAGATCTGATGGAATCTCGAAATCACCAGGTCCGTTAACTTTTATGTACGGTTTTACCCAATCTACCCATTTCTTCATTATCTGATATGCTCTTTCATCACCAGTTTCATAATAGTACTCAGCTGTACGCTGGAGCCCCCAAACCTGGAAACCATACCATCTGTTACTCGGCGGATCATGCCATACCGGCTGCCAGTCATAAGCCATATCATAGAATGTTGAAATACCGTCTGGATATGGATCATATTTGTCATTCCATGAGTTGTTACATCCACCCGCTATAGGCCCTTCAGATGACTGCAGCCATTGGATCATTTCCAACTGCCTGTCCAAACTCTTTGCCCAGTCTGAAACAGCACCTGAAGCCTTTGGTTTTAATTCAGATATTGTAGATAAAGCATATGCAGTCATAGGATTCTGATATCCTTGATGGCTTGCACTACTTCCTTCTTTCCATGCCCAACCTTGTGAAGTTGTAGGAGCACCCCATGCACAATACCATGAAATCAGGTAATGCATTGAATTTTTACCATCTCCTGCAGTACTTGTAACAGAAGTATCCTTTGCAATAGGCTTCATGTACTTGTCATACATTATATATCTTAAATAATCACCCATTTTAGCAGCTCTATCATTCTGCTTTGAGATTGAACTCAACTTCCCTTGCTCTTTTGCCCACTTAACAGCCCAGTACGCAGCTTGTACAGAACGTGCATCAGCATCACCGGCAACAGAATAACGCCATTGCTGTGCATATGAATCCTGTGCCACAAACAATGATCCGAAACCACCTTTTGATGTATTACCCCATTTATATGTTTCCCAGCATGGGAATGGAACAGTTTCCCAACACGACTCCTGTTCACCTCTCTGGTAGGTATTTATCTGAGATACTCTACTGGTTCCATCACCATGGTTGCCGTATTTATACCAGTTATCAACGTCCAAAATCCAGTGCATGAGGTACATTGAGTCTTTTCCGTATGCAGATTTTAGTGCAGCATGAAGATTATCCTTACCTGTTGGAGCATTGAGGTTCAACTGCCCGGGATAATCGCTAGGCTCGGCACCACCAGGAACAAATGAAGCACACTTGCTTTGATCATAATCACCCAAATTTGGCTGATCCTTATCTGAAGGAATATAATACTTTTCAGTTATGTCCCAAGCCTTGTTGTATCCTGACCAGTCCCCAGTAAGTTTCCCATACATGGCTTCAAACCATACATAATAGCTGGCAGTTTCTGAAGCAGTTTCATGCCCATAATCAGGTGCTTCAACCATCATCGTTTCAATAGAATGGTATGGAACGCCTTCCTGACTAAAGTATCCATTTGCTGGATCATTTAATTTTTCATGCAAATCAATGAACGCATCTTCATATGTCATACCTGAACTAAAAGAAGTTGCATATGAATTGCTCCCTAGGATAGGAGCTGCTAGGGTACTTACTGTCATAAATGTACACAAAGCAATTGATACATACTTTCTTGTCTTTTTAAACATTAGTACTTCCCCTCCTTATAAAATAATGGTATAAAATATAGATACCAAGCTGTAAAGTTATACTTCAGTCCGCCATGAAAATCTCTTTTTCGGATATATAGTAAATCTAGCTTTACTTTTCGGCATCTATAACAACATTTGTTAATTATAATTATATCAGATAATTCATATAATAGCATCTATTTTGTATTTGATGATTTCCAATTATTTAACTGACTCTGTAAATCATTCACGATTTTATCAATAGCATTTTGTTTTTGTAAATTAACAAAATCATCCACATCATCACTTTTCAATTCACCTTTTAACATTTTCATTTCAAAATCTGCATATGAAAACTGTCTGAACCCAACCTCAGAATATAATGCTTGATAACTGGGAAAAAAACCAGTATGAGGCGGATATTTCGTTGTTTTTTCAATTTCATTCATATAATAATTCATTGAATGATCAGAAGAATTTTGAATTGTACGTTCATATTCCATATTGCTAAATACACTTTGACCTGTCCAATTCTCATAAGCATTAGCTGAATTTATACCTACAGGTTCTTCATCTGTATTTAATACATAATCTTTACCTTCAATCCCATACATAAATAGATCATAGTTTTCTTGACTGGATTCCAGCCATTCAATAAACTTAAAAATACGCCGGCATTTTTAGTTCGAGAGTTCAGTACAAGTGCATTTGTTAATGGCGATGATCTTTCGGAGGGTTTGTCTTTATATAAAGAATAAGGTTTGTATCTTAAGTTAATACCTTTAGATTGTAAAAGTCTATTATACGTAATATCCGATCCTGTAGCACCTATAATTGATGAAAACCTGCCTTCTCCAATGGGAGCTGATATATCTACAAAATCTCCCGGCTGAACATATCCTTTGCCAAACCAGTTAATAATAGTATTAATTGAATTTTTGAATTCCAGGGTTTGCTCCCATGGCATAATTTTCATATTAGGGTCATTCCATTTATATACCAACCCTAAATTCTTGTTCAATATGGCATATCCATTTGCTTCTGCAAATAATCCTATACTTGTATCAAAAAACATCCCTGGAATGACATCGGTTTCAATGCTTTTTACAGTTTTTAAATATGATTCATAATCCGAGTAGCTTTTAATATCCGATATGTTGTATTTTTTCATTAAATCTTCACGTACCAGTGCATGCTTTCTTTGAGCCGTAGGTAGACGGTTCGGTACGGCTAAAAGCTTATCATTTATACTTACAGCTTTTAATTCCTCTTTGCTAAATTTACTGAAATATTTCGGAGCATACCGTGGGAAAACCTCAGATAAGTCCATAATAACCCCTTCTCTTTCCAAATCAGCCAAACTGATATTAAACTGGTTTGTATAGAAGAACGCATCGCAGTCATCGGCAGCAGCAATATCTTTAATACCATAAGCATACTCTGATGTATATGAATCCAGAAACTTAAATACAAGTTTTACATTCAACTCGCTTTTAGTTCTCTTTTGTATTTCTTCTAAAACTGCATTCATACCTGGGGGCTCAAGGCCGCCATTACTGGGAAAGTAAAAAGTAAGAGTTTTCTCATCAAGGCTTGGACTTATTATATCATCCCCGATATTCATAACTCCTTTGTATTTCGAAAAATATATAACACCGCCCACTATTAGAGCTATAAATAAAAATACTGAGGCAATTAGAAAAAATTTTTTTCTCATAATCCAATCCACACTTTCTTTATGTCTAGACCTTCATATCACTAGCATGGCACCATCAAATGGATAAAAGTTATTTTAAGATTTGGAGTTTTACTGGCTATTGGTGCTGAAATTTCTCTTAATTTTCTGGGGAGTATATGGTAATTTTATCATTTTCCAATTCTACCCTTACTTTACCTTTGCCTAAAACTCCTATAGCTTCCAGATATTCTTTTGGAATCTGCAGCCTGCCTGCCCTATCAACAACAGCCAGCTCAACCTGTTCATCCCTTTTACCGTCTCCCCCTATCTCTCCTTTTAAGTTGGCAAATTCTTCGGTATAAGATTTCATTTTTATAAATTCGCTGCTGGTTCTGCCGTCTCTTATTGCTATAACACGTTCTACCTTACGGGATAGCTGTCTATCATGAGTCACAATAACTATGGTAATACCTAAGTTCTTATTAATTTCACGAAATATATCCAGGATTTTATCAGCTGTCCTACTATCCACCGAACCTGTCGGTTCATCTGCAAGTAAAAGCTTTGGATTATTAGCCAGAGCTATGCCAATAGCTATTCTTTGCTGTTCTCCACCTGAAAGCTGGTGTAATTTATTGTTCTTTCTGTGGGACATACCCATGAGCTCAAGTATTTCCAATGCATGGTCTTTTCTTTGAGATCTTTTGCTTAATATCATTGGCAGCTCAATATTTTCCAAAGCCGTCAGATATGGAATAAGGTTTCTTGCATTATTTTGCCAAACAAAACCTACTGTTTCCAACTTATACTTTTCCAATTGGCTCTCTGTCAATTTTAGAAGATCTTTTCCGCAAACCACTAATCTACCCGCAGTAGGCCTGTCAAGACCGCCAAGCATATTTAAAAAGGTTGATTTGCCGCTCCCGCTGTTTCCTATAATTGCAGTTAATTCACCTTCCATAATTGTCAGATCCAACCCCTGAAGTGCCAGTACCTCTATATCATTTGTTTTGTATATTTTGACCAGATTTTCACATGAAATTATTTCTTCTCCTGAATTATTCATAAACTACCTCACCATCCTCAATGGTTATAACATTGTCGGCAACTTCTATAATATTGGGATCATGGGTTGTCATTAATATTGTAATACCTTCATGTTCAACCAGCTCTTTAAATAATTTTACAACCTGTAAACCGGTATTGGTATCCAATTCAGCGGTTGGTTCATCGGCAAATATTATCTTTGGTTTATGAGCAATTGCTCTTGCAATGGCTACACGCTGCTGCTCCCCCCCTGACAATTGGGCAGGCATATGGTGCATTCTTTTTCCAAGCCCTACAATGTTCAAACATTCTTCTGCCCTATTCTTCCTCTGGCTTGCTTCATATCCTGCAATTCTTAAGCCGAATTCAACATTTTCATATGCAGACATTAATGAAATAAGTGCTACTGATTGAAATACAAACCCCATGTTTAATCGACGCAAATTATCAAGCTTTTTTTCCGGTATTGCCGTCATGTCCTCATTATCAAAGAAAATCTTTCCCCTACTGGGTTTATCAAGTGTTCCGAGCAAATTCATAAGTGTGGTTTTACCTGATCCGGAACGCCCTCTTAAAATTGTAAGTTTACCTTTTTCAATTGATAAATTTACTTGTTTAATGATGCTTATAACCTCTTCTCCTATACGAAAATCCCGTCCTAAATGCTCTGTTCTGATAATTGGCATTGTCCCCCACCTCCCTAATATATTAAAAGTGATAAATCTAGTACATTTGCCTGTTAACACTTTTAATATAGCTGAACTCGTATAATGTTCCAAAACAACAGAATCTTTTAGTCTTCACCAAGTTTTAAAGCTTGGTTGATCTTAATTTTTGAAATTATTGCTCCTAAAACAATAAATCCGATACTTATCATAATACCTACAAAAATATAAAGCCTTATATAATCTGATTGATCAAAGATCACTTTAAAAGGAGGAAGCTGTTCTTCTGAGCTATACACTAATTGCAGCATTGGAATAAAAATTTTGCTCACAAAATTTCCCAAAATAATTCCGAATAATACTGAAGAACCTGTAATAAGAATTTGTTCACAAAGGAGCATGCCTAATACCTTTTTTAAGGTTAGGCCCATTGCCCTGAATATTCCGAATTGCAATATTCTCTTTTGAATTGACATAATCCAGTAAATCAAAAATCCAATAATGCATACTATAAGTGTTACAAGAAAATCAAGGGTTAATGCACCATTTGTTCCTTGAAATATAGGATCATTTTTCATATTGATTATCTGCTCCGTTGAATCTTTTCTTTCTTCTATATTAATATTTTTTCCGGCTAAATCGTTATAGATTTGATTGCTGGTAGCATTATTTTTTTTCTTTAGCCAAACCTCATAGGGCTCAACCGAATATCTTGCATGAATATAGTCTAAATTGGCAACTATGAAATATGATGTAGTCCCGCTTTTGTTTTTTATATTTGGATTATATGTTGGCCAATAATCAATAAAAGCATAAACTACAGCCTCAAAATAGTTATGAGTTCCCATTTAATGTAGATGGTATCCCCCTCTTTGATATTGTACTTATCTTTGACTGATCGCGACATAAGTACCGCATTGGGAGTATCCGATATTAGATTGAGATAATTATACCAATGTGCTTTTAAAAGATCATCCCTAAACCATGCAACTTTCCCAAACTCATAAGGTATAATCCCCATAACGGATACGTCATTAAGCCATTGATTATTTATTGAAGCACCTGCATCATCCTGCCTGAATACTTTGGTGGCTGCTTTTACTCCCGTAAGCTTTTTATAAGTTTCGAAGGAGGGCTCGTAATAAATAAGTTCCTTGTTGCCGCCGATTTTCGATGCATTCCCTGCTAACATACTTGGCTTATTGAGATAGAGTTTATTGCTTTCCCAATGTTCTTTAACAACAATATCAGCACCTGTAGCGTATAGTATTTTTTCCTCAACGTTTTTATTTATTGTACGTGCGGTATTAGCACTAAAAATACCAATTGACAATGTCAGAATTAAAAAAATCATCAAAAATTGCTGCTGCCCTGCAGTTCTCCCAACTTGAATAAATGTGGAATAAAAAACAGGAGACCATTTGTTTTTACCAAGCCAAAACAGGAATTTTACAAAATATGGATATAACCTTAGAAAGAATAGTCCAAATCCTAAAATGAATGTAAAAGATACAATAAATAATAAAGGATCAATTGAAATATCCGTTCCCTTAGCACCACTTAAAAATAAAACTTTTTGATGCTTATAATAGCCATAGATACCGTATATAGATACAGCGACCAGTATTACATCCAGAAAGAATTTTTCCAAAAGACTTTCTTGTTAATTCTCGATTTTTCATGTTTGTATATAACAATACTGATACGGGATGCCAGAAAAGACGGCACCAACATGGTTATCATGAAAAAAGCAACGGTACCTAATGCATATAAATATGTTTTTATATTTAAATAAGCCGGCAGTGATCCACGATTGACAAATTCAAGAAAACCGTTTGAAGCCCCTATTACTTTACATAGTATCAAACCTAACGGAGGGCCCAGCAATAAAGCAATAAATGCAAGCATACAACTTTCAATAAGGTATCCGCGAAAAACTTGTTTCATGCTTGCACCACGGCTTTTCAAAACAGCAATTTCATTGCTTTCATAATCAATTTTTAATTTGGATATCATAAAGGTATATAAAGCCAACATAAGTAAAACAGGCACTTGCAGCACTAATAATGTGGTTTTCAGCTGGCTTTCCCTTTGAGAGTATTGTTTGCTGATTGAAATAATTGGTAAGTCAATTTTTAATAATCTACTGTTTTTATTGATCCATTCTATATGAGAATTAAAAGTGTGTGTTAGCAATGAGTTTTTATCCAATCTCATTATATGATAATCAAATGCATAATACCACTCTGCTTTATTAATGACATTCATACCGTTTTTAACAAAGTTATTTTTAAGAAGATCAAAATTGATAATCACACTATTTTTTAGTGAGTCCATATTTATAAACCAATAAGGGTCATTTAAGTCTTTAGGTGCAAAAATTCCAACAACTTTGACCTTTAATTTGGGATTGTCATTTTCTTTATAAATTAAAGTATCTGAAATAAGGTAAGTACGATCCAGTATCAAATTTAGGGTTTTAAAAGCTTCTTCCGATACAACAGCCTCATATGTATCACCATCCATACCGCTTGTAAAAGCTTTTCCATGGGTAATTTTTGTATGGTTCTGAAAATCAGAAAATGCCTCTAATTGAGCTGTTGGTTGTTTGTTTTTTTCACCTGAGTTTATAATGGGTAATGGTATGGTACTTAGGTGCTGTGTTTGTGTTAAAACAGGCAAGTAAACACTTGGAATCAATGTTTTAGTTACTTTCTTATCAATTGCCTCATACTTCTTCTGAATATCTGCTGCATCGTCATAAGTGAAATTAGCTCCAACAAAGTATTTTCCCGGAAAGACTCCAGATGATTCGTGATATGCTTCCATATCTTTTATTAACATTCTTTGAAGAACACCATCGGTATAAACCGGAATACAGCTGACTAGTGCTACCGTTAAAATTAAACCTAATAGAAGGCATAAGATCATCCATTTATTTTTGAGCATTTTTCTAATAACAACTTGAAACACAGTAAACACCCCATTTATTTTATAATCTTATCACCCTCAGCAAGTCCCTTTACTATCTCAACTTCAGTATCGGTTTCCAACCCCAGTTCAACATCGCATTCTTCTCTAATACCATTTGCTAACACCTGCACAAAATTTCTTGAGCCAAGATTATGAATCAAATTCTTAGGTAAAACAATAGCGTTTTCCTTTTTATCCAATCTAAGTGTAATTAATGCTTTTTCTCCAATTTTAACGTCTTGTGGCATATTTTTAACACTTATCCTTATACTTTTCTTAGAATCTTCATCTGCATCAGCAGGTAAGTCCGAAGGTGTACGCACAACTTCACCGTCATAAGTTTTTATGCCTATGGTTACTTCCACTTTCATTCCTGATTGAAAGCTGAATATTTTGTCTTCAGAATACTGTAATTGAAGATTTGTTGTATCGGCTATACGTATTAGTGTCTTATATGCATCTATAAACTGCCCCTCGTTAAGAGAAAGCACATAATCTACAGTTCCATCGATAGGTGCATATAATTTTGTCTTTTCATAGTCCGATCGCAAGCCATTGAGCTTCAACCGTTCTGCTTCAAGATCAAGTGCTGCCATTTGTTTCCCATTTTTATTGTTTTGTACTGCATTTCCTTCTGATTTTAATTTTTCATTATAGACTATTTGAGCTTTCTTAAGATTTATTTCCTGTAATTTTATCTGGTTCTCAATCTCACCGGGATCTATTTCTGCCAAAAGATCACCCTTTTTAACAATATCACCGGACTTAACATAAACTTTTTTCAAATATCCGCCTTTTGCTTTAAAACTTAAATCACTTTGTTTAATCGAAACAAAGTATCCCGTACATGTAATTTTCCTTTCAATTGTACCTTTTTTAGCCTCAATATAATCATATTTGACCTTTGGAGGCTCCTTGAGAGGCGGGCTATTACTACTTCTTCTTTAGGAATAAGAAAGCATCCTGAAAAAGACAAGATAACTATTATAATACTGCCCAGGCAAATCCCCTTTCGAATTACGGAATTAATATGTCCTTTTAATAAATTTTTCAAAAGGTATTCCTCCAATCATAAATAATTAAATATTAACAAATAATTAGATATTAACAAATAATTAGCTGGTCAATGGGGTATTTCAATAAGCTGAATAAATGATATTATATTAAAATGTTATTCCTTTGAATCCTTTATATCAAGGGATTTTTTTTGTCTTATTGAATTGTGACATAATTTTGAACATAGGATTAAAATATGTATACAAATTTATTATAAACTTATCTTTCTAAGTATAATAAGTTATATTATGTTAATTTTATATTGAATATTGAAGTTTGGTAACAAGATTATACAAATAGAAAACAAAATTATTATGTCAAATTATAAAACCTCAATTATATGCAGGTAATTTTGTTTACATAACTTTTTGCTAATGATGTCACCGATTCATAATCATCGTAATCTGCTGCTGCATATAGATTCTTCCCAATTCCAACAGCTATTGATCCGGCTTCAAACCATGTATGTATGTTATCAACATTAACACCTCCTGTAGGCATCAATGAGGCCTGTGGAAGCGGACCTTTAATTGCTCTGATAATTGAAGGCCCAAACAGTTCTGACGGAAATATCTTTACTATATCGGCACCTGCCTCAATGCATTCAACAGTCTCCTTTACCGTCATTGCTCCAGGTATGTAGGGTATTTGATAACGAAGGCACATTTTTGCTGTTTCAATATTAAGGCAGGGACTTATTATGAATTGGGAACCCAGTGAAAAGGCTATTTTAGCTGTCTCAGGGTCGAGAACTGTTCCTGCACCTATAAGCACATCAGTGTTTTTATACCTTTCTGTAAGCTCTTTTATAAGTTCTCCTGCAAAGCTCATGGTATATGAAAATTCCAATACTCTTATTCCCCCCTCAATAATTGCGACGGCTGACTTCAGTGCTTTTTCAAAATTATCGGTTCTGATTATGGAAATTATCTTGTTCCTTTTTATCATATCCAGTGCTTCAAGTTTATCTCTAAACATAAAAATTCTCCTTCTTCTATAAATGTATATCGTTAATTTGGATTAAAAGTTTAACAAATCCTAATCTTGTCATATTAAGGATTATATATTAAAAAAAATGTTTTGCAATATCCATTTCTTATGGAACCTTTTATGAATATGCAATTTTTTTCATAACATATATAGAAATCTGGTAAAAAATTCAATACAAATTTTTATTTGAAATTTGGTAAAAAATTTGTTATTATTTAAATTGTAGAATGGAAGTATGGTAGGGACGGCAGATTCAAAAGGAAAAAACCTTATTCTTTTAATTACAATTCTCCGTTTCCAACGATACAAACCAAAATTTTTATTGGTATAGCTTTTAATTTGCATTATTGTTTTATGCATGCTTTAAGGGATGTTTATGCCATTCCTAAAGCTCTAATTGTTATACCTATATAAAAATCATTATTAATTTTACATTTGGCTGAGCAAATAACGAACGCATCATTGGGATTTGCGATAGAAAAATGTAAAAATCATTATTACTTACGAAAATGGAAAGGGTGTTTTTAAATGATTGAGGAAAGAATTAGAACGGAAGGAAAAAAAGGAACTTGGATGACTTATCGTCCTGACGTCAAGGTGTTGGACTGTACAATTAGAGATGGAGGCCTGGTTAACAATTTTAATTTTGAAGACAGATTTGTAAAAGCTGTTTATAATGCTTGTGTTGAAGCAGGTGTCGATTATATGGAAATGGGCTATAAGGCTTCTAAAAAGATATTTGCAAGAGATGGATTAGGTGTATGGAAATTTTGTGATGAAGAGGATATAAGAAAAATTATCGGCGATAATGATACCGAATTGAAAATATCAGTTATGGCTGATGCTGAAAGAACAGATTATCATGTAGATATTCTTCCAAGAAACCAGAGTGTTATTGATATGGTACGCGTTGCAACCTATGTTCACCAGATTCCTACAGCTGTTGATATGATCAAGGATGCTCATGATAAGGGTTATGAAACAACCATCAACATAATGGCAGCATCCCAGCTTAAGGAAAGCGATTTGGATGAAGCATTAGAGATTCTTTCACAAACTGAGGTTGATGTTATATATGTAGTGGATAGCTTTGGTTCAATGTACTCTGAAGATATACAGGACTTGACAGCCAAATATCTCGGCTATGCTGAGGCAGTCGGAAAAAAGGTAGGAATACACGCACATAACAATCAGCAATTAGCATATGCAAACACAATTGAAGCTATCATAAGAGGTACGAGTTTCGTAGATGCCACGATAGCCGGACTTGGTCGTGGTGCAGGTAATTGTCCCATGGAATTGATTCTTGGCTTTTTAAAGAATCCCAAGTTTCATTTAAGACCAATACTTGAGTGTATTCAAAATAGTTTTCCCGAGTTAAGGAAGTCCTGCAACTGGGGATTTGATATACCATATATGCTGACAGGCCAACTTAATCAGCATCCAAGGACTGCAATAAGCTTTTTATCAAACAACCGCTCGGATTATACCAATTTTTATGACTCTATAGTAAATGGAGATTAATTATTGTCATAATCAAAAAATAACTTCCGCTATAAATTTCGCTTATGTGTTGACTTTACTCGTCAACACCCGCTCAAAAGCGTAAGTATTTTTTTAATCATGCCTTAACAACCACCTGAGTATAACTAAGTCAATATTCAGGTGGTTATTTATTTTGCAATAGAAATGCTAAAAATATCTACCATATTTTCCTCGGGTATCCATACAACTTTTTTCCCTAGTGTCTCAGCTATAAATCTAACCGGGGCTAATGTTCTTCCATCCTTAATAAATGGCTGTACATCCATTTTCCCATTTACAATCTCCCCATTTATACGTATCTTGGGCGTGTTGACAGGATAATTAAGTGATGCTATGGCATCATTAATCCTTTTCACGAAATCAAGCCATCTTGGGTCAACTTCTTTAATACTTGTGTTAACCAAGGGCATAGGGCAAGGCTTCCCAGTAAGATCAAAATGCCTGTAATCCGTCTTTATTTGGGGCATATATAGCTTTGTAAATTCAACTGCATTTGCTAATACCTTATCCCAGGATTTCATATCATTCATACAAAGTTCAGTCTGGATGGTTCTATAGTTTTGCTGGTGGTTGAACACTTCTTTCGCTAACTTTGTCTGTCCGTTGTATCCATTATTAATATCAAGTCCCTTGTCTCCTGCCCCAGGTGCATATTCATCATGGGGTATAATAATTGTAACTGAATCCTTATCAATGTAATTGTGGGTTGCACCATATACAAAAGGAGTCACTCCATCTATTTCATAGAATGAATATCTATTCTTTTGAGGATTCCATTTCTTGACATAGGGCCTTCCGGCATATTTTCTATGCATCTCATCAGTAGCAGTAGGCGAAGTGTTTGCAGTTCCATGCCATATTCTAGCATCCTGTGATATAAGTTTTTTTCCAGGCCTGTTTGGGTGGCCTAATGGTATGTAGTCAAAAACAACTTTTAGTGCCATAAACGCTCACTCACTTCGAAAAGAAAATTACCATAATTATATTATGGTAATTTTCTATAGTTTGCAATTTGTACTAAGGCATGAATGAAAAATTACTGAGGGTAGCTTGAATTAGTTGCATTAAAGTGCTTTGCTACAACTATGACATCAGCCATATTGATTGAACCATCCTTTGTAAAATCACTATCCCCATCATATTTACTATCCCCTGATATCGAATTGAAAACCTTTGCAATTTCTATAATATCAGACATATTTATAGCTCCGTCCTGTATCCCATTCTTTTCCATATCACCTACCCAAATTTTTATGGGATTCTCTGGTGCTATTGCATCAAATATTCTTTCTAGATCATTATCAGAACCAAGAGGCAAATCAACTATTGGTAGTCTATACGTTCTAGTTAAATAATTCTTTTTACTTATGACAAGTTCGTAAGTTCCTTTATTATAAACTTCCAATGGTATATTATTTATTTTAAAATATCCATTTTCATCGGTTATAGCAGATAAATCACTTCCTTTTATCTCAACTTTAAATCCGGACTTTATTTTAGATGAGTTTGCAGCTAAATAGGAAAAATCTGCATCAATATACCCGGATACTGGTGGAATCGTAACTTTTGGAGTAGGTGTAGCTGTTGAGTTCCCTTTAGGCTCATTACCTGCCAAAAGCTTACCTTCGTTATAGACAGGAATATTAGGTGCTTTTGAAAGTGTTGTACCGGAAGATGAAATTCCATTGAACGAAAAATCGTTTGTATTATCCCATCCAGTAGTGCCGATTGGGGCTTCAATCCTAAACTGTACCTCTCTCCTGTGTGCCGACTGACCTCCTGGATATACTGCCGAACCCGGTACAAATGTTATGTTGGCATAATAAATATTTTTGGATGAATCCCATGGCAATAATCCTGATATCTGCGCACCCTCACTATAGCCTAATGTTACTTTAATATCTTCAGGTTTTATGCCCTTTTCAACAAGCTCAGTAAGGTCCACAAAATACCTGAAGGAAGCATCATACAATACCTTTGCAGGCCATGCACTGCGATTTCTCAAAGTTGACTTGACTGCTGCAAAATTCGATCCTGAACTTACAGAAGCTTCAACAAAATACTCATCTTCCCTTACTTCTTCTATGGCATTAAAATTGGGTATCGGATCTCCACCATACTTCTGGTACATCTTTGCCAGAACACCGACAAATCCTGCGTTATAATCGCAAGCAACCTCTGTAAACTCATATTTGCCCGCGTCATCTGTAAACTTATCTGTCTTGTCAGGTCCTCCAATAAGGGCACCTACAATTGTGTGACGTGTATATCCGGGAACAGTCTTGTCATCGGACCATGAACCCTGTGCTGTTCTGTGGTGCGGGTGTTCCGGATAACCTGTGCCATAGCCTATTACATAGCTTCTTCCGGAGCTTCCAAGACAATAATCAACCTGTGCTTTAGCAAATTCTCTGTATATGCCGGCTTTTTCGGAAGAACACTCAGCCCAGTCTGAATATACCTCTGCAAGGAAGGCTGTAGTTGTAGCGTACCTTAGACACCCCCATGTATCAAGCCATGCCAGACCTTTGGGGTATATTGTATTCTTTCTCCCTTATAACCTACAGTCCACCAATCAAGGTTTCTTTCTGTGGACTCTTTATAAATAGCTTTATTTGTTATTCTTGCAAGCAGGATCTGGGTTCCGAAAAGAACGTTATCCCAGTTATGTCCCCATTTATATGCTATTGTCCCGTCCTGGGTTTTTTCCCAGTTAGGTACATATGACTCGGCCTTTTCTATGTAACTCTGATCACCCGTAGCCAAGTATAACCAGGTCGCTGCCCATGAAAGCTGATCATAACAGCCGCTCCATGATTTATAAAAATCATTGGCCACAGGAGCATACGCAGATTCTGATTTTGTTTGATCAGTGCTCTTTGTCTGATCTGCAAAATCTAATAGTTCCTTTGCATGCTCTAGAAGTGTAGCTGCATATTGGGGATCACTTTCTTTAAATACTATTGATGCTGCAGCCATAGCTGCTGAAGTTGAAGCAACGCAAGTTGTTGCTGTTTTGTTTAGATCTGCCTTGTATGTAACTCTTTCAAGCTTGAGGTCTTTCATAGCCTGCTCAACAGTCTCGGCAGCTCCCCAATACTTGTGATCATACATGCCTCCTCCATGCCCCACCTCAAAGTAGTAAACATTGGGCTCGGGATGGCAGTTAATGAAATAGTCTGTTGCCCATTTCATTTCCCTTAGCAAATAATCCAGCTGACCGCTTTTTTTGAATGCATCCTTATATTCGTATATTGACCAAGCCAGCATTGCAACCGAATAAGACATTGGCAGGTTGAACTTGACATGATCACCTGCATCAAACCAGCCTTTACTTAAATCCGCACCAACATCTTTGCCGTCGTTTAAAACAGCGTCTCCCCTCCAGTTGTTTCTTATCCAATCAGGCTGCTTTCCAGCCAGTTGGAATTCATAGAACATGATTGCCTTTTGTAAAGCCTCTCCATAATTGTAGCTCCCTGCAGCCGAAACTAAGGCTGCAGATTGATGAATAGGAATAACTCCAGATGTCATCACTAAAACAAGGAGTAATGAAAATAGTCTTTTTGCTTTCATTTTGATCTGCTTCATACACTTATATCCTCCTAATTCATTTGAAAAGCATTAAAGATTATTGCTTTCCATTCTCTATATAACACATAAGTTTTATATAATCATTCTATAATATCAGCAGTTAAATTAAAAGTATTATTATATATCGATCTTATCTATAACTTTAAAGTTTGGTATCTATAAGACACTATTGTATAATATTAAAATTACTGGTATTATTTATTTTATTGTAAAGGAATTTTTAAATTTCTGTAGAATAATATAAAATGGAATAATATTCATTAATATCGACTTTTTGCTACTAATGTATTATTATATTTAATATATAGAATTTTCTACTCTAAGTTAATTATTAATTTTTATATATTGTTATTATAATTATTAATTATTTGAAATCCAATAAAAAATCACAAAGGAAACCAACTATGCTTGCAAAGTTTGCCAAGAAAAGTCTTCGTATTTATATTGTTGTTACTAATATATTTACAATACTATTGCCTGTGTGCTTAACCGGATTTATAATCAATAACATAATAAACGGATATCTGGAAAATGAGATAACCAAGAAAAATCATATAATTGCTTCAACCATATCAAATCAGTTGAATCAGTTACTCATTGCACCGTCAAATATTTTAAAGCATGTTATAGCTGAAGCTGAGCACGATGAAAATTATGACTTTAATGCACAGATTTCACTACTTTTAAAGCAATATGATCTGTTTGATAATGTTGAACTTATAAGCATAGATGGAAAGGTGATAAGTACATATCCACGTGATAGAAGTTTAATTGGAAAAGATGTGTCAAAAGAAGAATATTTTAAAGAAGTAAAGGCCATGAAAACTTATTGGTCCCTTCCCTATATTAGCAAAAAAACCGGGCAATTGACAGTAAACACAGCTGTTTCAGGATATAAATATTTAATTACCGCTTATCTTAACCTAAAAAACTTCAGCAATACATCATATAATATAATCGAAGCCTATGGAAAGGATATTGATGTAGTCGTACTCGATGAAAATGGAACATATGTATCAAATAGCAGCCTTAAACAGCTGTTTAAGCGAGAAATCGATCCTAACTTTCAAAAGATTAAAACTTTAGTATCATCAAAGAACCCAATTGATATAGTATATAGCAATAATGAAAAGAAAATTGTAAGTACATCATTAATTCCTGTAACAGGATGGTATGTTCTTGTTTATCAATCATATGATTCTGCTTTTGAAGCTAAAAGCAAGGCAAACATGATATTTATAATCAGTGCCATAGTTTCTATTGTGCTGTTTTTTATAGTATCTTTATTAAGAGCGAACAGTATGTCAAGGTTATTCGAAAAGTTTGACATACAGACTCAAGCAATTGCCAGTGGAAACTCCAGCGAAAAAATAAAAATTGACAGTTTTTCTGAATTCAGTAACCTAGAAGAGAAGTTCAATTTGATGATAGAAAAACTTCAATCACGAGAAGAAAAGCTTAAGTGGATTGCCTATAACGATACATTAACCGGCCTTAAAAATAGAAGCTTTTTGTTGAATCATTTGGAGGTCTTACTAGATAAAAACAATGGAAATAAAAGTGTGGGAATAATTTACTTTGATCTTGACAATTTTAAAACAATAAACGACACTTACGGGCATAGTTATGGTGACATGCTTCTAAGCGAAGTATCCAAAAGGTTAATTGCTATAAATAATGATTCTTATATTATTGCGAGGATTGGCGGAGATGAATTTGTTGTAATAAATTCCTGTATGGTTGATATATGGGAAATGGCGGATTTTTCTAACAGAATACTTAAAGCTTTGGAAGAACCGTTTGTATTTGAAGACAATCAACTTTTTATAGGTGCAAGTATAGGAATATCTGCATATCCCAAGGATGCCCAGACTGTCGAGGAACTATTAAAATGTGCAGATATGGCTATGTACTTTGCCAAGGAAAATGGAAAAAACAAATGGCAAATATTCGATTCAAAAATGAAAGAAATTGTTGAAAGGAATCTCAACGTTGAGAGATATTTAAGAAAGGCAATCGATCGCAATGAGTTTTCACTGTCATATCAGCCTCAATTTCATACAATTACAAACAAGATGAGAGGTTTTGAGGTTTTATTGAGGTGGGATAATGACGAATTGGGTGGAAACGTTGAGCCTGTTGAATTTATAAGGGTTGCTGAAAATAGCGGATTCATTAACGAAATCGGCGAATGGGTAATAAGGTCGGCTTGCAAGAAATTAGAATATCTATGGAACAATTATTTTGACGATTTTATTATTTCAGTTAATATATCTCCAATTCAGCTTATGCAGCATAATTTTATCGATTTGATAGAGTCAATAATCTCCCAGTACAGTATATTGCCTGAAATGTTGGAGTTTGAAATTACAGAAAGTGTTTTTATAGAGTCATATGATCAGGCACGTATAAATCTTGAGAAAATAAAGAAAATGGGAATTAAAATTTCCCTAGATGATTTCGGTACCGGCTACTCTTCTCTTTCATATTTAAATAACCTGCCCATTGACTCATTAAAAATTGACAGAACATTTGTTAGTGATGTTTCCAAGGGAATTTTTAAGGAAACAATGCTTGAATCTATTATAATTTTAGCCCACAAGCTTGGTCTTGATGTAATTGCAGAGGGTGTCGAGACGAGAGACCAGCTGTTTAGCGTTAGAAAGTTCAATTGTGATTTTGCTCAAGGTTTCCATTTCAGCGAACCAATAAGTGAATCGGATCTGGATGACTATCTAAAACATAAGGGTTATAAATCCTTTAGAAACTCAAATTCCAATTACAAAGATTATGGTGCCTATCATTACTAAAGGCACCATTTTAGTTATACATTTTAAACCTAAAATCACTTTTTATTAAACCTTTGATCTTTAATTTCAATCTTTCCTGCTTTTCTCAAGTCGCTTAATATTTCTGAAAAAGGTTTGCATTTTTCAAGCTTTGTTTTTAAAGTAACGGCATCTTTTATTGTCTCAAAATCAGGTTCGTACTTTGGAACGACCTCATTTACCATTAAAATATGAAATCCATCGGATGCTTTTATTACCGGCTTATATCACCTTGATTTGACTGAAAAACCACCTTTTCAACATCAGGTTGTATGGAATTTAATGTACCCTTTATTATAAATCCCTTGTCACCGCCTTTTTCCTTGCCTGCACCAACTGACTTCTCCATAGCAAGACTTTTGAAGTCTGCACCGTTTAATAATTGCTCCCTTACCATAGTTGCATCTGATTCAGTTTTAAGCACTATCTCGCTGAATCTTCTTTTTTCAGGCACAGTGAATTTATCCTTATTGGCTTTATAGTATTTATTAATTTCATCACTGCTTACTTTTACATCTTTTGAAGCAATCTTATCAAAAAGCATGGAAAGCCTTAAATCTTCCTTTGCCTCTTCAATAGTCTTTTTTAAAAGAGAAAGGCTTTCTAAGTATGCACTTTCAGAATTATACTCCATTGAAATTTTTCTTTTTAACTCTCTATCAACCTCATCAGTTGTTACAGAAATACCATAACTTTTTGCGGCATTTTCAATTACCATATTGTCAATATATCTTTCCAGGGTATAAATACCTGATTTTTTAACTAACAAATCATTAATTTCCGACTCCATTATGTTTTTTCCGTCAACAACAGCTACAATATTTTCCTTTGGTGCTGTTAAACTGTTTATAAGTAAAAGCAATCCAATACCTAAAACAAAACCTATTGCCAAAAACAGCAGTCTTATCTTCAGTGCATTTTTTGTCCAACCTGTCATTTGTATGTTCCCCCTTGCTTCATTTAAGGCAAAATTCTTTATTTAATTCATAGATTCATTTTATACTATCAGTATTCGACTTGTAAAGACATGTTTTATTACTGGATTGTTACAGGTTTTTTAGGCTCCAATTAAAAATGATCTGAAGCTAACAGGCCTCACGTTGCAAACGGTCAGTGGGATTTTAAATCGCTACATTGGTCACTCCTGACATTAAACAGAAAGCAAACTATTACTAAAATTTATCCGTAATGTAAAAATATTGATGTCGTAAAATGCTGCAATACCAGATGTATAAGTTTTTTATAAAAGGCCCGGAATGGAATCCTGTAGACTTGGAACGCCCAGATGGTAATATATGAACTACATGTTCCTACTTTCATAGGAAAAAATGATGGACAAAAATATCCCGGCAACTTTAAAAGCTTGCTTACCAAATTAGACTATATTAAAAGCCTTGGCTTTAATGCCATAGAAATTTTACCGATACATGAATATGCTGGGGACAGTTACTTAGGTTATGCCCCAGCTTCGTTTTTTCCCGTTGAATCGTCATATGGCTCAGATGTAGGAAAATCCTACGATGAATTGAAAGAGTTTGTCAATGCTGCCCATAAAAAGGAGCTTACTGTTATAGTTGATGTGGTGTTCAACCATTTTACAGATAGAACAGGTGTTGTTAAATTTATTTGGGCCTACAATGGTGATGATTTTTATGGAAAAGGCGGAATCTATTTAAGCGGCTATCAAACCCCATGGGGACCTGATCCAAATTGGGAAAGAAATGAAGTCATAAGATATGTTGAGGATACCTGCAGGTATTACCTCTCTGAGTTACACTTTGACGGACTTCGTTTTGATGTTACAACTGAGATTATTAATAAACCCAATGGATGGAATGCACTGAGAGATATTTTATGTAACCTTCAAATAACTTCAGGGTCTAGGATCACATTCATTGCAGTTTTTATTAATCATGGTAGGAACTTCAACGCCAGGGGTTAACAAGTGTCGCCATTTAAGTATTCTTTTGTCAGTCTTTGTTGTGACATTTGACCACCAATCTGGCTCATCGGTTGGAGCATAATTTTGACTTGTTTCTGAACTTTTACAGCCCATCCAAGATTCGTATTCATCGCCAAGCTTAAAAGCGGCATGACCAAGTTCGTGTAGTGCAATATCTGTCCAACCGGATGAAATCCCTATCCAAAATATATCGCCTTGGGCAAACGCTGAATAGACCTTGGAATTGACTACTACTCCTCCCACTTGCCATAGATTAGGCATCAGATCGTCAAGAGTATTGTGCAGATACAAGATCATCACATAAACCTTATTTAATAATTGTTGTAATAAATACAGCTTTTAGTATCTCTTATTTTTTAGAAAAAATGTTTATTCAAGAAACCTCAATCTTGCCAAAAGTTAAAAATAAGAAAACACACCGATATCCGATGTGTTTTCTATAGCAGCAAGGTGCGTTTTGGTAGAAACTATTTAATACTATACTTCACTACCATCACCAATTCCTCAAGCTTATCAAGTTCAGCAGGATCAACTGATAATGTAAATACCTTACCCAGTTTTATATCTGAGCTGCTTCCCTTGCAAAGCTTCCATTCATCTATCCTGTCGAGAGCTGTAGTACTACCGTCAACCTTGACTGAAAATGATACAGGATTATCCAAAACCTTTGCAATAAACATTACATTTTCTATATCAGCATCTATGATTTGAGCCATATAAGGCAGCCTTGATTTGTCAATCTTTAAATCAACAGCACCAATCTTATTAAGTAAGTGCCACTCATTGGGCATGTCATGCTTTATACTAAAAGCTTGGTGAAGCCCTTTTTCATTTAGTTCATGTTGTATACTTTCAAGCCTCTTTAATAACGACTTGGTTGCAGCGGATTTTAGCCGTTCACCGCCTTCACATGCTGTGTATCTTAATTGAATTATCACATCTGTAATGGTATGATAGTCAAATTGTCTGAATGTAGGTAATTCCAGACGCCACTTACTTATTACACCAGCTCCTTCAAAGGGCAAATATCGCTCGTCCTTGAAGTTAAGTTCAAACATACCGCTGTCATTAAGAGAGGTACTTGCCGCTATTACATTTATGGGTATATTATAAGAGCTGAACCTCTCATCAGTTTCTTCAGTATTTTCTTCATATGTTTTACCGCCTATAGCAGTATTTCTGAATTTATTTTCCAATAGACTGAGCGTGGCATTTACGCCTGTATAAGGGCCTGCAATACATGGTATTGAAACAGACACCGATTTTATGCGGCGTTTGTAATGACCTGGATAATCCATCTCAAATAATACCTCCGGTATTACAAATTCACACTTGCCAATTTCTCTTAACTTTATTATTGCCAAAGGATTAAGTTGATGGAGAGATATCTGCTTTACTATCTCGTATTCATATCCCTGTTCATTTTGATAAGCTGATTCTAACTGCTTTAGTCCTACATAGAGTTTCTCCCCAGCCAATAATCCATCTCTTCCTGCATCAAAATAACCCGAATGAATAAAATTACTGCTGCTTATTCCTCTTTCAAAGCAATATGTTTTCTCAGCTTTTTTTGCAAGTTCATAAGCAAGGCTGTAAACCTGATGATATAAGGTTTTTAAGCTTCCCCTCATCCATGTGTATAACTCTTCGTTGGTGTACTTGTTTTTTATAAATTCTTCAACTTCATTTGCATTGTCAATCATCTTTTGTTGGTTTGTTATTTCCTGGTTGGCAATTTCCATTCGTATTTGCTGTGAGGTAATCTGCTTATCTATCTGTTTTATTTCGAAACCGGCAGCATTAGCCTGAAAAACTCGTTCTTGCAAGGCATGGGTAAATACACCTTTTTTGCCGGCTTGAGAAGATTGAAAGGATAGGTTATTGGAATGAGTTTGCATTCCCTGGCAACAGCGGAAGCAGCTGACCCCAAATTGGATCCTCCCCATGTAACGGTTGCTCCTACTCCGATTGGTGTCACGTAACCTCCCAGGGCAGGAATTATATTGAATACGCTTGCAATTGTTTCAGTAACTCCTATAGCTATTTGCCAATCTGCAGCCTCACTTGACTTTTCCAGATCTTCTTTTTCAAATCTTATTAATTTTAGTCCGCTTTCACCTTCTACGTTTACAATATCATTGGGTATACCGTTAAAATCATCTGAAACCTTAGGCACCATTTGTTATCGAGGCCGCTGAGCTTAAGATAATATCTCATACGATCTTCCATTGTCTTTCGGTTTTGCATAAGACTATCAATATTTTTTTCTGCTTCCTCAACTTGTTTCTTCTTGATTTCCATCAAAAGGTTCTGCATAACTCCCTCATGCTTTGCACGAATAAGGGAGATGGCCTCATTATCTTTTTTCTCAATAGCTGAAAGCATGGCTCCACCCAATGATTTTAATTCGTTACATAATTCAAGAGCCTTCTGCAGTAAATAGTAAAAGCGATAATTAGGCATTGGGGTATTAAGCTCATTTAATACAGCGGCTATGCTTAAGCCCTGTGCTGCGGCTCTAACCAGCAAAGCTGGATCAATAGGCAGTTCAAATAATGGAAGTTTTCTAAAGATTCCTTCAATGTTTTGACAATTACGTATCTTGTATAACCTGTCTGCCAGGGTATCCCAGTAACCCATAAGTTTAGGGTTATTTGGAATGCAGAAATATGGAGTCGAGGCCAAACCGAAGATATTGGCAAAAGCAATCTCATTATTCGCTGTTCCATAAGGCAAATCCGTTTGATTGCTAAATGGTGCCTCCAATTCCAACTCAACCATGGCGTTTCCAAAGGCATCCCATTTATCCAGTAAACCAAGATAAGTCTGGGGTTTGATTTCACCTCGTTTTGGTATCATCATCGGCCTTGGGCCTAATATATGTCCAGCCAAAACATAGATTTGAGTTGCCTGGTTGATGGTTTCAATGGTGTCTTGACGGAAAAGATAGTCACCCCATGAAAGAAGGTTATCAATATACTTCATAACAACCCATTTCATATAAGCAACAGGCCTACTTCGTGCTATCACATGCGGCATAAAAGGTTTGTTTCGCCATTCGTTGATGGTCTTATCCGCCGCATTTGGCTTTAGATTGTTAAATATGCTGTCCAGAATCCTTTTGCTGTTTATATTTTTAAAGGGAGTAAATTGCCAAAATCTATTGTCCTCATTTCCATCTGCAATGGGGTTAAACACAAAGTGAAACCACTTCATGGCATCTTCAAATTGCTGGGCTTTGCTCAGTGTATCCGCCAGTAGTACCGGTGTATGGAAAAACAGCTCCCAGTTATAAAGTGAGTAAGGCTGTTTAAGTTCATGAAAAATCATAGGGGTAGCGGAATTGTCATCATGATCGAATGGACCGAAATAGTTTTCGGCATAGACAAATTTTCTTTGAAGAAAAGCTCCAATTGACCAAGATTTATTTTACCCAACAGATTTCCGGTATCGGGATGATTAAATTCAGTTTGAACTGTATCAATGCCTTTAATTTGCTCTCTTTTATTGTATTCATAAAAATAAATATCTGTGTTTTCTCTCTCCAAACTGGAAGAATCTATTTGCCATGAATAAAGATTCCCATTATCTTCGCTGAAATAGTCAATAGGAATTGAGTTCAAATGTACTGCTCCAACAACATTTAAAGCAGTTCCATTAAACTCGAAGGCTTCTTTGAATCTTCCATCACTATCGAGGTTATCATCAAAGTCTATCAATACCTTGTTTTCATATACTATTGGGACAAACTTAAAATATTGCAGGTTTGCCGAATACGAGAAAACCGCACTTTTACTTAATTGCTTCTGGGTCCATTTACCATTTCTATGCTCACTCCAAGCCATTTTGATTTCATAGTAATCTATGGGCTTTGATTTGCTGATTCCAGTGCTATCATTTCCAAGGGAATTAAAGCTTCCGGTGCTCGATGCAGGATTAGGTTTGGTTTTCTTCATTATCTGTGGAAAGAATACCAATAAGCGTTCGTTCCAAACTACCGGCGTAAGGTAACATCCATTATCCTTTACTTCATGTGTACCAGCATCTTCCACATCATAGCCCGGTATATCAACCTGCATCTTCTCCCAGGGATACCAGTTCATCTCATCCAGAGCCAGGTAACGGTAATAAAAGACATAGGGTGCATTGCGTGTGCGAGAGAAAACATGAAGCTTTGAGTCTTTACTCCACCCACTCTCACCCTTTGTCCCATGGATATATAAACCAACCACTTCCATATTGGCTACTTCATCAACTTTATAAAGATAGGACTTAAGAGCATCAGTAACATTTTGTTTATTTATGTCCTTTTGAAGCAGTTCACTTTCAAGTTCCTTGAAAAACGGACTTTTATCATCCCGGAGATTGCTTTCAATCCAGTTTTCAGGATACAGAAATACTTTGCGGTTGGCTTCCCAAACTCTGTAACGCTGCATCCAATCCCAACGCAGTCTATCTAGGATATCGGGTTTTATGCCGCTTGGCTCCTCCTCCAGTCCTAAAAAGCAGCGTTGAATAAATAGCTGAACAGATGATATGGCTTGCTTTATACGGGAAGTTTCCATACAGGCATCCATTTCAACATCTATCAGAAAATATTCAAATAGTCCGTTAGAATCGGTTACGTTCCAGTCTATAAGTTCCTTTTGCTGCAGCAGGTAATCGATTAAAGCATTCTTCTGATTATTTCTAAGCTGATCGTGAAGAGGCTTAATTACTTGCTCCCAATCAGTTTGGTTGTACTTAGCCCGAATGGCGTTTTTGATGCTGTCCGCTATTTTGCGGCAGGTACTAAACTTTGAACCAGGCACTGCCCAATCGAAAAGCAAGTCAATGTCTATGCCGATTTTGTCGGCAACGCTTAAGGCCTCCTGTAGTTTAAGAAGTTTTTTTTCGTTGTGGTAATCTTCTAATTTAGTGATATTATAATGATTTGGAGCTATCAGTTTCTCAATATGTTCTATTTTCCAAGTGGTTAGATCGGTAATCTTCTGGATAAGCATAGTCTCATCTGAAGCTTTATATACCCAGTTCAAAAAGTCCAGGATATTAATTTTACCTTGAGGCAATGAGTTTCTTAGCGTGACATAAGCTCCTAAACGCAACAATTGCATAGGTGTTAGTGCATTAAAATCCAGATTGTCAAATTCGGTTTTGTGAAGGACTAAAAACTTTACTTCATCAGCACTTAAATCAAAGGTTGATACAAGCATTGCAGCCTTTTTCAAGGAAATTAAGGCAGGTTCGCATAGCGTGGAAGCAAAATCAGGTATCAAGGCTGATGAAGGTATCGGTGAAATTAATGAAGCAGGCGTTTTCCAGAAAATATTTTTAAACTCTACATCTGTTGTAGTGAGTTTATATAGTTTTCCACCAAGCAATGGTATAGATATGCTCCACCATTCATTAGTCGGATCATCCTGGGCTGTAAAATCAATAGTTTCTCCATCTACACTTACACTAGGCTTAGTGTCGCTTTTTTTAACAACAAATGTATAGATCGTATCAGCAGAAGGTATAAGATACCCGCTCCAATTATTTTCAACCGGCTTAGTGCTTTCCTTTATGCTTTCAAAAATGTTGTAAATTGGTGCAGCTGGAGAACCTAGTTTTAAAACTTCCGAAACCAAAACATCGATGGTTTTTGCATCGAGACCCACATAATTGGATAAGTTGTCTATCACAAAACGATAGGATAGCTCCTTGCGTAAATAAGGTAAAAATATTTCAAGAAAGGCTGCTCGCTTTTTGGGGGCAGTATTTATGTCTTCCTCCCCTTCTGGGATTTTATCCAAAGTAATAATTATGTCTCCCAATTTTAAAATCTCTTCCAGCTGTGTTTTTTCAACTTCTGTTTTTGTTTTTTCGTTTTCAAATACTCCTGACAAAAGTTCTTTAAATAATTTGTCCTGCTGCTTTTCAATACGTGTAAGTGACTTAAGCCAGTCAGTGCTGCTGTTTATGGCTTTATACTGTATGGATTCCGACTCGGTCAAAATACCAGTAATCTGAACTATTCCTTGAGCTTTGTCATATTTTAGCTTATTTTTAAGTGTACTGGTATCAGGCAAAGTAAAGTCCAAATTTTGGGGTCCGTTGGTGGTAAATACGTTTGTGCCTTCCAGTATACCGATAATTTTTTCTACAGTGCCGGTTTCATAAAGCAAGCTTGCTTTTGTACGTACCAATTCACCTGTAGCTTTATGCTGTATGTTTATTTTTTGCAATGCAGGATCAGTGATTGTGATGTCGGCCTTCAAGTCCTTATGCTCGTCATCAATTGCATTTAAGCCGTCATATAATGTTTTGGATAGCTTCAAAATGTCCTTCTTTGTGGGAGAAAACGGTCTCTTTTCATCATCCACATCCCTGATAATATAATTTAGTTGCTGGTGAGTAAATCCTGCCTCCTCCATTTTATCCCAACGACTCATAAATTCCAAGGTAACATGGGCATTCTGAAAGATATTTCCGAACAAAGGTAAAATAATTGCAAAGTCGGAGACCCTTATACCAAGCACTTTTGATAACAGGCGATAACGATAAAGCATGGACAAGTTACTTAATGTAAGCTTATCTTCCAAACCGGCAGTATTCATTATCGATTGTATATCATCGGAAGTCAGGTTTAGGGCAGCCATTACTGCGGTCACATGTTCAAGTAATTTGGTATCAGTAGTAAGAACATTTCCTTTGTCGTCAGGCCTAAATATTTTGTCCATTTTAAGTACATTGTGGGTTAAAAATAGCGTATGATAAAGTGACTTTTCCCCAAATGTACTTATATTATTCCAAAAAGACAGAAGCTTTATGAGTTCAAGACCTGTCTTATCCAAAAGCTCCTTTACTGCTGCAAGCTGGTGAATGAGATTAGGGTTGATATCGAGAGCCTTAGTGGTGCAATTTTCTCCATCACAATCATCGCAATCCGCACTATCACAATCATCTTCAACACAACTGATGCATATACTTTCTGGCAGGGTACTTTCCTCTTTTAGGAGGTTTCCAAGTCCGGCAATAGCCCGATCGGTTTCATCAATGGTCCAGCCAAGCTTTCGCCATAAGCGGATGAAACGGTGAATTCTGTCATACTCTTCCAATGTCACAGGCGAACCATCCAAATGCTGCAGTAATGCTGTATCAAGATTGCAGCTCTCCTTTTGCTGTGAAATGGAGAGATACACCTTACCACTTTTAGAAAAAATGAACTTTTTTCACCTTTATCACTAATAAACGAAAAATCCTTCAAAGAACTTTCATCTATTGGGCCATCTGAATCATTCAGAAATACTTCCCCGGTTTCTTTATCGATTCTTCCTATTTCTTTTTTTCCATCATCATATATAATAAAAATCCTGCAATCCTCAACAACAGCATATTCACGGTTTACATAAAAAATCTTGCCGTTTATACAAGCCTTTCCACTCTCAACAACTATTATCCTGCCAACTTTTTCAAAGTTGCATTTTACCCAGTGAACGATGTCTTTATCACATATCTCAATTTCATTCCGGTTTGAACTGGGACAGCTTAGAGATTCTTTTTGGTTAAGTAAATCAACCCGCTCTTTGAGTAAAGGTGCAATTTCAGCCAGTTTTTCAGCCGTAACCAGGTCTTCAGCCATTTTATCAATGCCATGAATCCTTGCGTAGTTCTGTAAAAACCTATAGCTAAAGTGCAGGCTTTCCATAATTGTTTTTGACTTACCTTTGGGCATGCATGGGTTGATATACTCGGTTTTTAAAAGGTCCACCAGATTTACGTACTCTATACCTGTACGACGTAAAAACTCTTTTTTAATAAGTGTAAGTCCTTTTTCACCAAGCATGGTGCTGTCATCATCATATCCATAATACTTGCAGACAGGTTTTACGCCAATCAATTGCTGATACTCATCATCGGTGTGGATCTTGTCTTTAAGCTTATCCATTAAGCCTTTGCTTTCAAAGCACTCTTTGGTAAGAATCACATATTCCTCCATTGTTAATCCTAAAAATTCCGCATCAGAGGCTCTTGTAAGTGCTTCGTCCTTTAAACGGGTGAGCTCAGCATCACTGGATGAATTATTTTTTCTAAAGGTTTTTAATAGTTCATAGCGGCTGGTATCCAAATGCTTTAAGTAAATTCTCTGAGCGTCAATGGGCTGGTGATAAGGTAATGTGAATGGATAAACCTGTTTTTTCAGAATGCAGTATGCCTGGTATTCTGTATGCTGAGGTTCAGCTAAAAGTTCACTACTGGTTTCATCCTCAACGTTAAATGATTTGAGATGCTTAAAAGCCACATGATTTTCCATGACCTCATTTACCAAATCGATATAAGGCAGCAATGTGTTTGTGTTTTCGCATGTTAGTTCCAGGCAGCCCAAATCAGGCCTTCTTTTAAAGAGTTTTTCCAAAGGTGTGTTCTTTATGTCTTTGGGATTGGATTTAATGGGAATAGGGTTATTAGGATCAGGATCAAGATTGTTGTTTCGTAGGTATTGCAGAAGTTCTACAAAGTATGCTGCCGCACTATATACAGAATTGCATTCGTCGCACTGGCAGAAATCTGCATCACCAAAAAGCAAATCCCAGGAAAGGCCATGCTTTGATTCTACTTCTTCCATGATGGAGAAATCTGTGTTGTTATTTTTTAAGCTCTTATCGATCATGGCTACGCCTGTTCCCTTATATGCATCCCTTAAGGCCATTATTGTCTGTTCATTACGAACACGCAGCTTCTGTGCATTGCTATGAATCTTAGTGATGGTTTCAACATCCAAACCGCTCTTACTCATAGCAGAGACAAATTGAGTTTTGGGTATTGATGAAATTTGCATGGCTGAATGCAAATTGGCGTTGTACAGCACCTGCAATGCATCAGTGTCCGGGCTGACCGCCGTGATACGCTGCAGAGTTTTAAGCTGATTTATAACTGATTCATGGTTTTCAGGAGCTATTTCCTTCAAGGCCTCTTTATTTTTGATAACCTCATATATAGATGTAGTTTTTATATTGAAATCGGGTTGTTTTGATAAAACTGCCGCTACATTGGCACCTATTGCATCGTTTAGCATAGGTACCTTAGGGTCTTTGATCATGTTTATAATCATGGAGGTGGGTTCTAAGCGAAAAAGCTCTCTATGAAGGCTTAAAGCATAAGCCTTTTTGTCTTCATCAGATTGTGCAGGGACAATATCCTTTACTTTCTCAATAAATGCTGATTTAGTAAACTTCTGTGCAATATCTCGCCTTGAGTTGATTTGTTCGTCTTGTTTTAAAAATGATATAGGGTCTTGTTTTTTTTTGCAACACTCGTCTAGCCGATGAAAAAATTCAAAATTATTTTTATTTTCGTAATTGGTTCGGTCTTCCATATATTTACTCACCTTTTCTTCAAAGTTTTATGCACATGAATCCGGATGTGCAGTGCAATAGTCTATCTCAGGCAATTCCTGTCTGAGTAATCCCGGTACCCAATCGCCCTTCCAATCCAACTTTCCCCAAAGTAATTCAGCCTCTTCTTGTAGCTCAAGAAATTCTTCCTTTGAGATCTGTACACTTTGACCTACAAGACTTCCGGTTTTATAATTCTTAAAATAATAATCAGAGCGAAAAATTCCTCTGTCTTTTACCTGTAATGTAAAGATTCCCTGCTCGTCTTCTAAAACATAAGGTGACATTACGTATTTGGATATTTTTTCATCACGATACATCAGAAATGCGTCTAGCAGCATGAATCCAGCAAAAGCACCAACTTTAACACCTGTTTTGAATGTGAATCTAGCTCCCAATCTAACTGAATGCTGTTCTGCCCATCTTTCAATATTGGCTTCCCTTGCGGCATTGATTTCGTTTAGCTCAGTCACTCCAGGCTCAGCACGTCTACGTTTTATTACGACTTGCTCACCTGCACTCAATGCCTCTCTTACTGCACTTCTTGCAGTTTGGTTGGGCAATCTTCTTATTTGAGCCGTTATTTCATGGGCTTCGATTGTTGTAGTTTTTGATCTGATAATTTCTCTCCATTTATGTTTATCTCTGTACAAACGTTGTGCCAGTTGTCGTGCCGTCTGACCGGAATAAACATATGTTTTACCGTCAATTGTAGTTCGGAGTGTGTAAATATATCCAATTCTTACAGGCTGCTTTCCATCAATATCCACATTATTTATAGGATTAGATAGTGAATAGGCATATGGGCTTATTATTAGAAGGCTCTCTGTTTCCTTATCATCAGTTTGAGATCTTTCGCCATGGTGCATTGAAGTATCACTCTCTTCCTCTTCCAATTCGGAAGACTTTTCGTCAAAATCATTTTTCAAATTTGAATGCGATTTTGTCAAACTGTTCAAAATCGGGTCTACTGTGGTCCACCTCCCTAACCATGGTAAATAGTATCTTGCAGAATGATATTCTAGTCCACTCTCCTCATCTCGCTCCATTCCCGTATATCTATATCGTTTGGCGGCACACTGTATATCTGCATTTTTTGCCTGGTATGCAGTTGTGCCATAGGGGTGGTACTCTTCGTAGCTGATGACTCTGGCTGTATCATCCAGTTCCAATGCAGCCGAGCCAAGATGATTGTGCAGTTGATAACGTACTGTCTTAGAGGGTGCGGTTCTGCCCATAGTTATGCCAAATTCAACTTTGGGTTTTGTTTCAGTGTCAATCATCACAAAACGGTGCCCCTTGTCCATAAGACTAAGGCTTATACGTTCCAGTCCTGCTTCTACACCACTGTGCTGTTTATAAATCTCATAGCCTTCAATATAAATCCGCTCATCTTTTTTGTCAGGTATATCACCTGAATTAGCCTGATTCTCGGTTATTTTCCTTATTCGTTGTCCTTGTCCATCATATTGGTAGTATGTGGTTTCAGGTGTTCCGCCGTCTATCCTTCTTTGGCGTACAGTTCTTACTAGCAGCTCTTTAAAGTTCCACTCCATATCTTCCAAATGTGGCATGGAGATAATATAACCATGCTGTGGATGGTATTGGTAGCTGTAATTGTTTGTACCTGTCTGCGTGCTTAAAAGGCGGTTATTCGCAGCATTATAGTTATAATCCCTTGTCCAGTTGTTACCTGCTGCCAGATGACGCATTTTTAAAATATTTCCAACTGAGTCATACAGGTAGCTCTGGGTGAAATTTCGCATTGTCATGGGATCCCCGGGGTTTAGCTGCTTAATGAAAGGGATGTCATTCCAATTGTCTTTGTTGTCAAAAGCTAGAGGTGTAGTGTTCTCTCTACCTGTAGCTTCTGCCAAACGATAGAGGGCATCATAGGTATAGGTAGAGATTCCGGTGATTTTTTGGTTATCAAAAAATACAATAGGAACATTCTGGTCTTCAATATGAGTGATGTTACCTACCGGATCATAGGTGTAATGCCAATCCTGAAGGGGATCACCATTTTGCCTTTTGGTTTGCAGCCTCGTCAGCCTGAATGTTTCCTTGTCATAAAAGAAGCGAGTAACTACATCATTCCCATATATGATTTTATTCCGCTGACCTTTTTCGTTGTAGCCTATGTCTTTTATAAATCGAGTGGTAATGTTTGGTGCAGCATGGGCTACGTTTTCGCTTCTTAATAAACCGGTTTCGTTATATATGGGCGTAATGACGCTGCCGTCAGGTGCGGTTTGCTTAGCTATCCTTCCAAGTGCATCTGTCTCTGTAATAAATGTATAGCTGTCGGATTCAAGATCTGATAAAAGGTTTACGTCTATCCAGTTGACAACGTCTTTATAATTTTTACATAGCTTACGGGTAGTTGATTTTGGCTGTCCTTTAAAGTCATATTCAGGCATCAGCAAAATTCCGCCGGTGTCATAGAGCTTTATTACCTGGCCCCTGAGGTTTTTCAATTCTGGATTGGTCTCTAATTCACCATAAAATACCCTCTCAAAAATATGGTTAAGAGGCATATCGCCATCGCCGCCTATAACTTTATTATGGGTTGGCCTATGAAGGATGTCATAAAAATATTGGAATTCATGGTCTTTCTCATCCCAGGCACGCAGCGGGTTGCCGAGGATATTAGAAAGCATCCACCGTTGTCCGGCATCCATGCTGTGCTGATATATCTTGTTTCCCAGCATATCATATTTGTATTGCATAACCATATTACCTCGGGCGTCGATAACCTTTCGCAAATTGCCTTCAATATCGAGGATGACTCTGGTGTGGTAAAATTCATCATCTTGAGTTTGTAAATGTTTATTATGGTCAATATACAATACCGGTCTGCCTAATGTATCAAAGTGCAGTAATGTGGGGGTATTGGCATGTTTGGATGCTTTATCGGCAGCTGATTTTTCTTTTTCCGGGTCTTTGCCTGCTGCAAGAAGCTCGGCATCTATCAGTCGATTAGTACGGTTTTCATACCAGGAGGATGTTAAAATTGTATCGTTGAGGTCATATATAATCTGCTTCCAGGAATCAAATTCCGTGCATGATAAAGTTCCGTCAGGCATTTGGGTTTTGATAAGCCTTCCTTGTGCATCATAATACATAATGGGTGTAACACCGATTTCCACCAATTCCTTAAGGTCTTCGTACTTATGAGTTACCGAAAAGTAAGGCTCATACTGTTTTACGGCATTGCCTTTGTTGTTTAGTACAGTTCTGCCGCTGCCAATCCACCTAAGCTGCTTGGGGGTTAGAGAATCAGTATCTATTTCGGAAACTAAATAAGAGTCATCGGAATTAACTGTCACTTTCTTAGCCGGCCCAGGTTCAGCCTGCACCTTTTTCATAACCACATGACCCAAGCCGCTTGAATATTCAAAGCTTATTTGAACCGAAGAATCATTGTTTTTAATGTAGTGCTCTTCCCTTACAATGGAGGTGACAGCCACTGGCTTGCCCCAATTTTTATAAGCTTCTAAGTCATATACAAATCTTTTAGTGGCATGCTGCAATAGTTTTTTTCCATGAATAACCAAAACATCTGAAGCAGATGCATGAAAGAAATCATCAATCAGTGTATTTTCTGCCATAGAAGAAAACTCATTAATATCATTAAGATCATCAGCTTCATTACCTTTCCCAAATACCGCAAAAGCCTTTAAAAGACCCAGTTCATCCTTTATTGCTTCAGATATATTGTTATTTGGGTCATTCATTCTTTGGGGTGAAAGTGTCCTGAAATTAAAGAGCTCCACCTTTGTTTTATTGCCTAATGCATCTTCGGTTTCTTCAATAAAAAGTTTATAATTGTCGTATTTTACCTTTTTCTTAGTACCATAAGGATCGGTATAGAATACAGGAAGATAAAAACGGTTTTTAGCATCAGCTGCGGCTTCCCCAATATCCATAAATTGAACACTTCCTGAAGGAATCCACCAGCTGCCATCTCCCCCCCTACGTGTGAATTTTCCTTTCAGCATCAGGGCCTCATTAACCTTTGTGCCAAAAGTGTTTTCCAGAAGAGCTGACGTGTAAGCCAATTGATAGCTTTCAAAAGGCAATGCCAATGATTCCAAATGATATAACGGCAAAGGGTCTTTTAGATTGTTGCTCCGATAAATGCTTTGCATATATTCAATTAATCTTTTCTGTGAAGTCCCAGTTAGAGGAGTTTTATCAACTTCATGATAATCCGCTTCAACGGCATTAGTAAGGATGTTATTAAAATCCTTCACAGAATATAATGGATTGTTTTTTTCAACACCCTTTAACTCATAAGTTTTCACTTCTGATGGAAGTCTTAATCTATATGAAGCATCGGTATCAATATCATTGGTAAACTTGTTTTGTATATAGGTTATATTCATTTGGCTCTGAACTTCCTGTGTTTCTAACGGAAGAGTATAATCTGCCTTTATTCTTGGATAAACCACCGAAGCAGATTCTAAAACATTGCCATATTGATCAATTTTGATGTTGAGGGTATGGCTAATGCGTGGATCTTCGGTATTTCTCTCATAGCTGTAGCTTATAGATTCCTTTTCTTTAACAACAAATATGGCATGTTTGTTTTGCCCTTTTGGCTGCAAAAGTTCCACAATATAGTTACGCATTGCTGAAAGATATGGTGTAAGCTGTTTTTTAATTTCTTCAGGTGTCGCACCTTTTGATGGAGCATCATTTGAGAAGGTTTCCTGATGCAGGCTAGCACCTTTACATGCACGCAAGGCCTCCCTCCACTCATGGGCTTCGAGATGTTCAATAATGGTTGGATCTAATCCAGGAGCAGCAATGACCTGTGCATCTGATAAAGGAATTTCATGGTTTGTTACGGTAAAGCCATGCTTTGCCATTTCTTCATACCAATACTCATGTGCAAACTGATTTAGAATATTTTCTCTACTAAAAAAGGCCCCGGTATGAAACCAGCTTTTAGTAATCACAGTCTCTTGATGTAGTGTTTTATCTACGATATTGCTTGAGTTTCCTTTTATCCAGTGTTCAAAATCTTCGGTATCTGTCTGTTCCACCATGCCGAAGCCCCTGAATTCTCTTTCCTCATGATCATAATAACCATGATGATATTTGTAAGAGCTGACAAATCTATAACCTGAAATCCTGTCACGCGTCTCAATTTTTGAAATACAGTGTACTGGAAAGTGGAGCTTGGTGGTACACGGCCTTCCTGAAATCCTGTCTTTAATATAAAACATGGTTGATGCCTCATATTCCAGTTTAATTTCCTTACCCAGATTATTTTTGTAAGAAACCATGATGTGAGGTTTCTTGCTGTCCATTAGGTCAATATATTTCAATGGGCTCTGGGCGTCTTTGGATAAAGGACTTGACCATACAATACAGGGAATACCATTTCCCAATAAATCGGTAACCATGATTTTTGCATGATTATGAATTTCCTGGAAGGCATCTATTTCAAATGGATCATCACTAAATGCATTTCCACTTTGATTTAAGTAGCAGGTGAATTTGTTTTTACCAAGATAAATAATATCGGTAGTACCTGAACCGTCAATATCGGCCAAACGTAGAAATGCCGGATTGAATGCATCGGGATGGTCAAAGTCAGGGGCATGATCCATGCTCACCTTAGCCCCAAACCGTCCGTAGCCAAGATTGGGCCAGTAACAGATTTCTTTGTTTCTTATCCTTACTATATCCGCTAGACCGTCACCCGACATATCTGCAAGAAAAACTGTTTGCTTGGGATCTGCGAATAAGATGTACGGCCCTTCCTCTTCATCAAAGGGCAGATATGTCTTATGAGAACTTTCAAAGCCTCTTCTGCCTACCGACTCATACCAGGTGAAAATGTGATCTTCTGTAATTAAAATTTCAGGTTTACCATCGCCATTCAAGTCGATCATCCTGGTATTTCCATTATATATATCTATATTAGGAATGCTTTTAAAAGTCCGAAAAGTCTGCCAATCTTCATTGTCACTTAATTCAAAATACCCTTTTGGATCTTTATCATAGCTTACTAGCTGTTTACTTCCATCCGCATCCAGATCCAATAACTGCAATCTTGAACCAAAGCCGTAAAAAGAAGGTTTTTGTGAAACCAATTTTGCCTCTTCAAACAAACCACATCCTAAACTGCGTTTATAAAACAAGCCACCTCCTTGATCAGTAAGTATGCCTGGAAGACCTTCACTGAACAAATCGATAAATTGATAAAGTGGTTCATTAAGTCCTTCAGGTGCATGGATAAGAGAATCCTGTGAAACGGATTTTATAGTTTTGTTCCATTGGTGTTTCTGGTATTCAAACTCAATAGGCGGCAAATTTTTGGAAGTATATGAGCCATCAGGCTTTTTAATGTATCCATAAGAAGTTATGGAGTTTAGGAAGGTAAAATATGTTCCGTCATTTGTATCATATCCAAAATTTATGGATTTTACCAAAGCGGAGCCTCCAGTAAGTTCAGTAAAATTATGAAACAGCAGAACACGTTTACATAGTCTAGTAGTTCTTATCTCAAAACCTGCCTTGTATTCTGAAAACGCGTCTAATCTAAAATCCCAATCCTTTATTTTCGTATATGGGGAATTTAAGTCATACTCTCCGTAATCAAATACCATCCGGAACATGTATTCTGTCTCATTAGGGTAGGTATCATTCAGAGTACCATATGGCGTTTTATTACCGTATAATATCCTCTCTAAATACATATTGGTATATGTGATTCTTCCATTTTTAGTGCGATTTCTATTGTGCAGAAGATTAGTATCATATCCTGTGTCGTCTTCCTTCTTATAAATGTAATGGGTACAATTACCTTTGTCATCAAAGGTGAATTCAGGAAGCCATTCGAAAATTTTATATGGATCCTCGGGGTCAGAAATTCTAGATGCATTACTCCATCCAAAAAGAGTTGTTATGTTTTCTTTTGAAATTACCCGCCATTTGATTTCCTGTGATTTTTTACAGGACCACCTCTCTATCCTGGCAAATAAACCTTCAATGCGAGGTCTGTAAAACTTGATGGTGAATAATCCGTCTTGAGAGTCTTTTTCCTTAATAATATAATTTCCATCCGAATCTTTACTGAAACTGCTATCTGACTCTTTTGCAAATTCTGGAACAAGGTCTTCGGCACCGGAAAAAAGGAAAGTATCTGAGTCAATATCATCCAGATATTGAGGAAGTCCTTTATCAGTTTTGCGTTTTATAGACGGCAGGCTTAAAGTCCATCCCAAACCGAAAATTCCATTTCCTGCTCCTGAATTATAATCTAGGTTCAATGCAGGTGAAGCACTGCCCCTAGTTGGAGATAAGGGCAGTGGTATGGAAAAGGAAGCTGTTCCATTTACAGAGTTTACAGAAAACTTCTCATCAATTCCTTTAATTGCCCCGCCGCCTTTTGGTAAAGAAATAGAAGGAATCTCAATTGCATTTGACTTGGTTTTTCCATCTGTTTTTAAAAATTGGGAGGATGTTTTTAAGTTTTCTATTTCTGTTTTCAATTTATCACCTCTTTATACCAATTGATGCTGTAAAGCGTTAATTAGCATCCATTCACTTAATTTTTATCATTATCTAATTTTTTCTTAATATTAAGGATTTATACTAATTTCAAGTTGAAGTTATAGATATATTTCAATGAATATTTGAATTCTACCAATAAGATATATCCAGACATACAGATAATTATTTGATAATACTAGATATGTATTAAAAAAATTATTAATATGGAGGAGCAGAAATGGGAGAATTCAGATTAATACCATATAAAGTCGAGTCTGTTACCAATCATGCAGAAAAAATACCAGAAGGCGTAAAAATGATAAAGGCTCAGGAAATTTGGGAGGAAAGCAGGAAAGGATCTGGAGTTGTAGTTGCTATAATAGATACCGGATGCCAACCTGATCACCCAGATCTTAAAGACCGTATTATTGGCGGTAAAAATTTTACAAATCAGGGAAATGACAATGATTTCTCCGACCAGAACGGTCATGGCACACATGTAGCTGGAACTATAGCTGCCGCTGTAAATCATTCTGGTGTGGTAGGTGTAGCACCTGAAGCAAATCTTCTTATTTTAAAAGTCCTGGATTCTGAAGGAAATGGTACTACCCAAGGAATTATCGATGCAATAAATTATGCTGTTTCCTGGAAAGGTACTAACGGGCAGAAGGTAAGAGTTATTAACATGTCTCTTGGAGGACGCTATGATGATCCTAGATTACATGATGCAGTCAAGAATGCTGTAAGCAATGATATTTTGGTGGTATGTGCTGCTGGAAATGAAGGAGATCCATGGGAAGGCGGAGATTGCAGTCCTAAAAAAGACGAATTTTCCTATCCGGGTGCTTATAATGAAGTTGTGGAGATAGGGGCTATAGGCCTTGATAGGAAATTCCCTTGCTTTACAAATACAAATAAGGAAGTAGACTTGGTTGCTCCTGGCGTAAATATTCTGTCAACATTTCCTCAAAGTATGCAGGGAGGCTATGCAACACTTTCAGGGACCTCAATGGCCGCTCCCCACGTTTCAGGTGCAGCTGCTCTTCTTATTAACAAATGTGAAAAAGAATTTGGAAGGACTTTGACAGAACCTGAGATATATGCACAGCTTGTTAAGTATACATCTGATTTAGGATATGATAAAAGAATTGAGGGAAACGGTTTGCTTAATCTGGCTGGAGAGTGCTTTGCTCCAAGTGATATAGCCAGTATTTAGTTATGCAAACCATTTGAATAAGCTTTCAAATGCCGCAATAATTAATTAAAGCTGATACTTATTTGAGTGTATCAGCTTTTGTTAAACAGAATTTATATATTCTATTCATCTAATTTTATTGCACCTGATCTCAATAAATCGACAAACTTTTCTACAATATCAGGATCAAACTGTGTTCCGGCTCCCTTTTGCAACTGTGCCATTGCAGCCTCAAGAGGAAGTTTACTCCTGTAGACTCTATTGGTAGTCATTGCATCAAAAGCATCTGCAACAGAAAGAATTCTGGCCAGAAAAGGTATTTCATCACCTTTTAGCCTATTGGGATAACCGCTTCCGTCTACACGTTCATGATGGCATAGAACAAGGGGAACTGTGTCCTGAAACATTGATAATGCTGAAAGTATTTTTGCACCTGTCAATGGGTGCTTTTGAATTTCGTGGAATTCTGAATCACTTAGTTTTCTATCAGATAAAAGTATATCGTCAGCAGTACCTATTTTTCCTATGTCATGGAAAGTACCGCCTACCCTTAATAAGTTATAGTCATGTTCAGTTAAATGGCTGAAGCATTTTGCTATCTCAACTGCATATTTTGAGACCCTGTCGGAATGACCGCGAGTATACTCATCCTTTGCATCAACAGCAAGTCTTAAAGTGTCTACTGTTTCTTCATATCTTGTTCTAATTATCTCGTAGGTCATTTTTAGCTCACTGTTTTTTATATTAATCATTGAATGTAAAAAAGCGTTATTGATTGAGCTTGCTGCTTGATTTGAGAATACTTCCAGGAGACTTATGTATTTTTCGTCCAACGCATCTACAAAAATAACTCCTATAGATTCCCTTTTATCATTAAGCAGTGGAAAAAATACGCCTCCCTCATGTTTTACTACCTGGCTGTTCATCCTGGCAGAGCCTGCAAACATCATTTGAAGAGGGTTAAATAATGTTGTAAATGTTTCTATATCGATATTATATTTGCCAATACCCCTGTAAATGCTTTCTTTTGAATTTTCTTCAGTTCCTTCCAATCTATCTACAAGTATAAATGCATCTGCTGAATGAACGATATTAAGAATGTTTGACAGGATTTCCTCCAGTATTATATCAATAGGCTGAAGCTGATAAATCCTTGGAACTGACTTCAAAATACTGTCCAAACCATTGCGAGTAAGCCTTATATCATTCATCATGGAAATAGATTTAAATGCTGACTTTACCATAAGTAACAGCTGTCTAGGATCATCGGACTTTGTACAATATCCTTGTATATCATTTTTATCTAGGGTTTCCATAGGAGGTGCACACTCAGAATGACCTGTCAGCAGCAAAATATAAAGCTCCTTGTTAAAGCTTCTAATAATTTCAACTACTTCTTTCGCATTGATATTAAGTAAAAGATAGTCCAGAATCAGGAGGCCGTAATCATTATTTTTAATATCTTCTATAGCCTCTACATGATCTGTATATCCCTTAAAATAATAGCCCTCCCTATCGAGAAGTACATTCAATGTCTTAATAATACCTATTTCATCATCCAAACCAATTATTTTAAAATTTGATTTGGAGCTATCAACATTACTTCTTTTTAATTCTGAGAGTCTCATAGAATCACCCTTCTACTAAAAGCAATATTAGTTGAATGTATCTTTACAAAGAAGCTTGTACCTTTTCCCTCTTCAGATTCAAGCCACATATCACCATTAAACATCAGCTTAACTTTTGAATAGCTTAAATATAAACCAATACCATGACCTTCTTTTCCTTTTGATGTGACCATTTCTTTAAAAAGTTTGTTTCTTATATGCTGGGGAATACCTTTACCATAGTCTCTTACCATGAATATGATTTGATTGTCTTCATTACTAATACGAAGTATGATTTTTCGATCTTGATCCTTTAATTCACCAACTTCTGAAATTTTATCATATGCCTGTATTGAATTTGATATGAGGTTATTTAAAATTTGAACCAAGGTTCCAATATCCCCATTTATAGAATAGTCCTCTTCAGCTTCGTTTATTATCTCTAAGCTGCATCTGTTTGATTTAAGCTCGTACTTCATAAGAAAATTAATGTTTATAATCAATTCTTCCAGACTAAAGCTGGAATTATCTCGGGCATCAGGATTTACAACCTGATTTTTAATAGCTGTCAATGCATTGTTTATATAAGATATATGTTCTTTTAAATCACAAATATTTACTTTCATATCATTTGCTATTGCCAAATGATCATTGTCATTTACTATAGTATTTCCTATTGATTCACTGTATTCGCTTGCAAGTTCCTCCAGAGCAGTTATACAGCCAGTTATAGACATAATAGGAGTTTTCAGATTGTGAGAAATGCCACCCATAAGAGTACCGAGAGAAGCCAGCCGCTCTTTTTCAGTAATCTGCTCCTGCTGTTTTTTTATTATTTTAAGGTCTTCCTTTTGCTGTGTAATGTCAGTAAACATTATTACAGTACCTAAATGCTTGTTTTTGTTAATGAGAGGTGTTATTTCTATAGTAAAGAAACCTTCCAACTTGTCCTTAATTATGAATTGTTTTTCAACTTCTATGGATTTATTTGTTTCGTGGGCAGTTTTAATATACTTTTTAAAAAGTTCTATATCAATTATTATGTTTTCACATAATTTAAAAATATTCTCTTTTGCCTTCAATGAAGCTACATTTCTGAATATATCAGTCATTGTTTTATTGAAATTTACAACTCTTAAATCTAAATCAACAACAATAAAACCGTTTGATATTCTGTCTACTACTATCTGCAAAGCTATAGGCATTACTCGTAAAAAATCGTACTTGAATATTGCAATATAAAAACATACTGTGGTAAAAGAAAATGTTAATGCATTCACATCCTGAGTTACCGTTATTACCTTTATGGTATACAATAAATTAGTTATCAATGGCAGCGAGAAACCTACCAGTATAAACATCATTTGCCTTGAAAAAAAACCTGAGATTTTAAATGCTGAATAAATAAGAAAACTCATCCCTACGAATATACATGTATAAGAGTAAATTGCGTGTATTATGAAATATTTGCCAAAAATCATGTTGGTGATCCAAAATGAATAACTTATATAAAAAAGATGATGATACTCATTAGTCCAAAATAAAATTATGGAAACTGTAGGTATTATAAAAAGTAAAAAATATTTAAAATTAAACTTTATGCTGTTCACCTTAAATACTATTCCTAAAAGAAGAACCACCACAGGGACAAAGCATACGCTTATATAGATTAAATTTACAAAAATAATATTTTCCCATTTATTATCATAGAACCACTTCTCAAATCCCGAACAAATATTCCAGAAAAGTATCAGAGATACAATGCCAATAAACAAATAATGAATCTGACCTTTGTTGGTAATCTTGACCATGTTTCGCAATAATGCTGCCATGAACAAAGATGATGCAAGTATAATAAGGTGTATTATCAACATTTCACCCAGCTTTCAAATAGTAATAAGGGATTTAAAATAGATATCGGGTTATTTATTAATAGCATTAACAAAGTTTATTGTTGCGATTTAGTGTAATAAGCTTACACTTATGCACATTCCAACACTGGTTGTATCTATATGGTTAATGTAATAGCATTAACAACAGTTATTAAAAAATGGGTATTTGCAATCCAATATTGAAGTACCAATTACATATTTAGTATAATAAATTTATTAACACAGATAACCAAAATATGAAAAAATAGCTCTTATAGGGGGAATTGTCATGAGAATGAAAACCTTTAAAATCATTACCCTGCTGGTAGTTTTTATTACTTCCATGCTGCCTGCTGGCCCAAGTCATGTAATGGCTGCAGACGAATATCTTGCAAGAGATTCCATCTATTCAATGTCTGATCCTAATGTTAACAGAGCAACCTCAACTCATTTCCAAATAATCTGGGGTAAAAACGATCAAACCGGAACCGTTAATGATGCATTCATTCAAGGGAATTTAAAAAATCTGGAAGGTCAATGGACAACCTATGTCACCGATATGGGATATAAGGAACCTGGAGTGTCTATAAAACCCGCAAATCAATCAAAAAAGTATAAAACCAATGTTTATGTAACCCGTACAGGACTTTCAAAACATGCGGAAGGCTGGGGGTTCATGTCTAACGATTCAGACGGCTTCGCATATATAATTGTAGATCCTGTAGCAATGAGAGTTGATGTCCCTTCATGGGTGATTCCCCACGAATTGGGACATGTCATTACATATCACCAGGCAAGCTGGGTTGACAGCACAATTACCGGAGCCTGGTGGGAGGCTGTTGCTGACTGGCTGAGAGAGCAATATCTAACAAGTCCCAATTACCAATATAATGGTAAGATTTATTCACCGGATACAAACTTTTTTGACCCTATGTACATGAATGGGAGCCTCTGCTCTCCTCACGGCAGAACCTATTATGATGCATGGCCCATTCTGCAGTACATAGCAGAGAACCCTGACAATTATCCATACTACGGCAGAGATTTTATGAGAGATATGATGCAAAAGGCCAAAATGCATGAATATCCCTATGATACAATTATTAGGCTTGCACCTGGGGTATCCATAAAGGATACACTGGGCAATTACGCTAAAAGAATGGTAACCCAGGATTTCCAACAAAAAACAGTGTATCGTAAAAGGTTTAATCAGCTTATTGCAACAGACAGCAACAAGCAAATGGTCTATACCCAGCTTGTAAAGGTTAATGATAAAAGTGATTGGTGGAGGGTTCCAAGTGAAAGAGCTCCACAGCAAACCGGCTTTAATATAATCCCCCTCACTCCTAACGGGACAGGTAACGGACGTACCGTTAAGGTAAATTTCAATGGTCTTATAGATTCATCAAGGGGAACTGACTGGAGGGCATGTATTGTTGTGCAGGACGACTCGGGCAATACAAGGTACTCTACCTTATGGAATAAAGGAGAAAACTCCATAACTCTTTCAAACACCGAAAATAAGGTATTTCTAGTAGTTGTAGCTACACCTGATAAATTAATACCATTGGACGCATTTGCTGATGAAACCAAATCACCGTTTATGTCGGCACCGGAAAAGCAAAAAATGCCATATGAAGTTCAAATAACAGGTGCAGTACCTTATGAGGCAGTAAACTCTATCACAGGTATAACAGGAAGCAAGCACCCTAACGGCGGCGGATTTGTACAAAACACAGCAAAAGTGGACTCGACAGCATATGTGGGACCAAATGCGGCAGTTTTAGGAAGTGCAAAGGTACAAGGTAAAGCCAGAATCGAGGATTATGCCGTTGTAAAGGGTAATGCAGTAGTTTCTGGGAATGCAATTGTAAGCGGCCATGCAATTATAAAGGATAGTGCAATTGTTAAGGACAATGCAAAAATAAGAGATTTTGCAGTTATGATGGGAAACGCAGAAGCTAGTGGAAATGCAAGGGTTCTGGAAAGTGCAACTGTTAAAGAAAAAAGAAAAATAACCGATAACGGTGTTGCAAAAGGAATGGCAATTGCAGCAGGAGAAGCAAGCATTACAGGTGAAGGAATGGTGGACGGCGACTATATTGACAGCACAAATATAACAAAAGGTGTTGCATTCGGATGGACAAGAGGCCAGGATTATGCTTCCTCACGTCCCTATACTCCCTCACTCTATGCAGGCTACGAGTTTGGCACTTCCAGCAGTGTTTTTGCAAGGGATAAATATGGCGTAACCCATGGTATAATAAGAGGCAATCCCTTGTGGTCAGCCTCCTCCGAAGGCCATTCAGGTATTTTACAGTTAAATGGAGATAATCAGTATGTTGTATTGGAAAACTCGGTATCTGATCTAAAGGATATTGAAATAAGGGCAACAGTTCGTTGGGACGGCGGTACAGCAAATCAAAGGCTTTTCAATTTCGGTTCTTCACAAGATAAATATATGTACCTAACACCATCTGATGAAAATGGAAAAGTGAAGTTTGAAATAAGAAACGGTAACAATGTAAAGACTATGGTAGCAGATGCCTCTTTGCCAGTTGGAAGCTGGGTTGATTTAAGGCTTGTATTAACCGGTGATACAGGAATTTTGTATATCAACAATACACCTGCAGCGGTTCAAAATGACATCAATATAAACCCTGAAGATCTCAATGCTCCTAATGTTAACTCACAAAGCAATAGCAACTATATCGGAAGAGGAATTCTTCCGGAACAGCCTCTATTTAAAGGTGCTGTAGATTCTTTCCATATTTATTTCAAACCAGTGGATTCGGTTATACCGTCTGTTTCTGCTAAACCTACATCAACACCCACACCAACACCAAAGGGACATACAATTTCAGGTTATGTATCCCAGGATTTTGCATCATCATTAGCTTCAATAAAGAGCGGATTTAAAGTGGAAATTTTGGGTACAGGATTATCTTCTGCAACTGATAACAATGGGTATTTCAGTTTAACAAATGTTCCTGCAAATGCTTCAGGATATACCGTAAGAATCAGCAAAGCAGGCTATTTATACAGGGATATTGGGAATGTCAAAATTGACAGTTCCGATATAAGCTTTGGTTCAACTGGTTCCCCTGTTATATTGTGGGCTGGCGATATAAATAGTGATAACACCATCAATATGGCAGATGTTATTGAAATGGCGAAAAGTTTTAATGCCACTTCAGGTGAAGTTAAATTTATTGCAAATTGTGATATAAATAAGGATAACACCGTTAATATGGCAGACATAGTGATTATCGCAAAGAATTTTCCAAGAATACAGGGAGTTATTCTTTAGCACTATAAATTGCAATGTAAAATTCCAGGCATTTAAAAACAGCAGACTATATCGTAGCCTGCTGTTTTTCTTAAGCGCCTTAGAATTTGATAATCTATTAAATAATAAAATTAAATTATTGATTTTATATCTCTATATTTTTATATTTTTATTTTTTATTTTTATATTTTATTTTTTTATTTTTATATTTTTGTAAATTTATAAACTGTTGTATGTATGTACTCCTCACCAGCTTTAAATATCGGTGACGGAAAATTCTTGTGCTTTAACGAATTTGGAAAGTATTGAGTTTCAAGACAAAACCCACTCCTTCTTGTGTATTGCACATTACCTTTTCCTTCATAGGAGCCTTCAATATGGTTTCCTGTGTATAATTGAATCCCAGGTTTAGTAGTATAAACTTCCATAAACCTTCCACTCGCAGGATCATATACCTCAGCCGCCATCTTGAGCTTTGCCCCTGGTTCATTTAGTATAAAGTTGTGATCATACCCTTCACCATTTATGATCTGGGGATCATCAACATTTATCTCTGTACCAATGGGCTTCATTGTAGTAAAATTCATTGGAGTGTCATATACATCCCTGATTTCTCCGGTAGTTAAGCACTCTTCGTTTATAGGAGTAAACTTATCAGCGTAAATTTTGACATGATGTTTTGAAATATCTCCTGCACCATGTCCTGATAGATTGAAGTACGCATGGTTTGTAAGGTTTATAACAGTGTCCTTGTCCGAAACTGCATGATAATCAATCTTAAGTGCATTATCATCTGTAAGGGAATAAATTACCGTAACCTTCAAGTTACCAGGATAATTTTCTTCACCGTCTTTACTCAAATACGTCAGCTTTAAGCACTCTTGATTGCCTTCCTTCACTATATAAGCATTCCAGATAACTTTGTTAAATCCCTTGATTCCACCATGGATATGGTTCTCTCCATCATTTTTTTCAAGCTGATATTCTACACCATTAATTTCAAAGCACGAATCCTCAATCCTATTTGCATGCCTTCCAACGAGGGCACCAAAATACAGATCGTCTTCCAAATAATCTTCTAGCTTATCATATCCCAGTACAACATCCTCATAATTTCCATTTTTGTCTGGTACAAAAATGGAAATTATGATTCCTCCAAAGTTGGTTATCTTTACTTTTATGCCATTACTGTTGGACAGGGTAAAAATATCTATATCATTTCGGTCATATCCATCAACAAATTTCTCTCTTATAATACTCATTGGATGTACCTTCTTAAAAATATTAATCTTCTAAAATATACTTGTTCAGCATGCTTTCAAGAACTTCCTGTCTTCCTGATACGTTCTTAACCTGATCATGCTCCAATGCATATTTTTCCAATTCTTTAAATCCAACTTTTCCATTAACTATATCGCTACCAATACCGCTTTTGTAGCTTGCATAACGGTCTTCAATAACTTTATCGAACTTGCCTTCTGAAACCATCTTGTAAGCAATCTTAAGACCCTTAGCAAAAGCATCCATTCCTGCAATATGTGCATAGAAAAGATCGATTGGCTCAAATGAACCTCTTCTTACTTTAGAGTCGAAGTTTAATCCGCCGGTTGTGAAACCGCCTGCTTTAAGAACTTCATACATGCAAAGTGTTGTATCATAAATATTAGTTGGGAATTGGTCTGTATCCCATCCTAAGAGCAAGTCTCCCTGATTTGCATCAATACTTCCGAATACATTGTTTACTCTTGCAGTATATACTTCATGCTGGAAGGTATGAGCAGCAAGGGTAGCATGGTTTGCTTCTATGTTCATCTTGAAATCGTTTTCAAGACCATGAGCTCTTAAGAAACCAACAACTGTAGCTGTATCGAAATCATACTGGTGTTTTGTAGGTTCCTTCGGCTTTGGTTCAATGAGGAATTGTCCTTTAAAGCCTATTTCTTTTGCGTAATCAACAGCCATTCTTAAGAATCTTCCCATGTTGTCAAGCTCAAGCTTCATGTCTGTGTTTAATAGGGTCTCATAACCTTCTCTTCCACCCCAGAATACATAGTTCTGTCCGCCAAGCTCTAAAGTTATTTCCATTGCTTTTTTAACCTGAGCTGCTGCAAATGCAAAAACATCGGCATTTGGTGATGTTGAAGCACCGTGTACAAATCTTGGGTTACCGAATGCATTTGTAGTTCCCCAGAGGAGCTTAACACTGCTGGTTTTCATATATTCCTTCATAAGAGCAACTATTTCATCAAGTCTCTTATTTGTTTCTCTAAGAGTTGAAGCTTCAGGTGCTATATCCCTGTCATGGAAACAGTAGAACGGTACACCTAATTTTTCACAGAACTCGAAGTTTGCAGCTACTTTTGCTTTAGCAAGTTCCATTGGATCTGTTATATTGTCCCATGGTCTTACTGCTGTACCAGGTCCGAATGGATCTCCGCCTGTTCCCTGGAATGTATGCCAGTAAGCAACTGCGAATCTCAAATGATCCTTCATTGTCTTTCCGCCTATAACCTCATCTGGGTTATAATACTTAAAAGCCAATGGATTATCAGAGTTCTTACCTTCATATTGAATCTTTGAAACATTACTAAAAAATTCTGACATCTTTTTGCCTCCTTAAAATTTATTGAATTAAACACTAATGTTTATTTCCCAAAGAAAACTTTTAACGGTATTATGGCTGAGCCGAGCACTGAAGCCCTTTCCCCCAGCTTGGATTCAGTTATTTCAATATCTTTTGAAGTTTGTTTTAATGCCTTACACATAACAATTTCTTTCAAACTGTCCAAAACAATATCGGAATAATTTACAAAATCTTTTCCCAAGACTATTTTTTGAGGGCTTAATATGTTGACAATACTTGAGACTGCCAGTCCAAGGAACCTTGCTGATTCAAGCAGTATATTCCTTGATACCTCGTCTCCCTCTCTTGCACAGTCTATTATTGATTTGGCATCTATTTCCTCAACATCTTCAATATCATTAAGTTTTGAAGCAATACCCGACTTTACCAGCCGCTTTGCCTGTTCCACCATATGAGTAGTTGAAGCTATTGTCTCAAGGCATCCGTAATTTCCGCACCTGCATTTTGAACCATTTGAATCGACAACCATATGGCCGAGTTCTCCGGTAATTCCACTTGTTCCACGGTATGGTTTTCCATCTATAAAAATACCGGAACCTATACCTGATTTAATATTTACACAAACAAAATTACTTATTCCTTGACAAGTGCCTATCCAATTTTCACTTATTGCTGAAGCCATAGCTTCATTTTCAACATATACATTTACACCTTTAAGATCTGGGAATTGACCTCTTATATCAACATTCTCCCACCCCATATTTGGGGCAAATATCACTTTGCCCTCCAAACTATCCACCATACCAGGTACTGACAAACCAATCCCTAAAAGTCTTTCAAGTGTTATGGAATGGTCTTTCAAAATTCTTTTGATTTCTTTTTGAATGACTTTCATAACATTTTCGAAAATAATAGTCTTAGGCATGGTCAGCATCTTTTCTTCAATTATCCGGCTGGTAGTATCCATTAAAACAAAGCTTATATAATTTACATCCATGTCAATTCCAATGGTGTATAAGGATTCAGGTTTAATTTCGATTAAAACCGGCCTCCTGCCACCCTTGGATTCTCCGATACCGGTTTCGGAAATATAACCAATTTCCAAAAGCTCAGATACGATGCTTCCGATTGCTGTAGGTGACAATCCCGTGAGTTTAGACAATTCAGCTCTTGAAATTGCTCTGTGAACCCTTATCATGTCCAAGATTGCTGTTTGGTTAAACTCCTTGAGAAATCTGTTATTACCCACTATCTTCCCTGTCATTATCTGCTCCTTTTTAAATCATTGAGTAAAAGCACCTTACAATATGGATGAAACATCCGCAAAATCCTTTTTCAATGAGGTGTAAAGGCGTTTATATATGTCGTAATACTTATTGTATTTGCTGTTTATTACCATATCCGCCTGTTGTTTTGTCTTTACACTTATTACCTTATCGCATGCTTCCATAACACTGCTGTAAACGCCTGCACCAACGCCTGCAAGAATTGCTACGCCAAGAGCCGGGCCTTCACTTGAGTTTATGGTAGTTATCTCAGTGCCGAATACGTCCGCCTGCATCTGTCTCCATAGAGGGCTCTTTCCACCGCCTCCTGATGCTCTTACTTCAGAAACATTTACTCCCATTTCCTTGATAATTTCCAGACAGTCCTTAAGGCTATAAACTACGCCTTCCATTACTGCTCTTACCATATCTGGCTTTTCATGCTTTGCAGATAATCCGAAGAACACCCCTTTTGCGTTAGGGTCAAGGTGTGGTGTTCTTTCACCCATAAGATACGGTAAATATATTAAACCGCTGCATCCTGCAGCAACTCTTTCTGCTTCCTTATCCATAAGCATGTATGGATCAACACCCATAAGCTCGGCAGTTCTCTTTTCTTCTATACAGAAGTTATCACGGAACCACTTTAATGAAAGTCCGGCACCCTGAGTTACACCCATTATGTGCCATGTATTTGGAACTGCATGACAGAAAGTATGTACTCTGCCTTTTGGATCTATGCTTACATTTTCCGAGAATGCAAAAACAACTCCTGATGTACCTATTGTGGAAGATACTACCCCAGATTTTACTATTCCGTTTCCAATAGCACCTGCAGCCTGATCCCCTGCTCCGCCTACCACTATAGTTCCTTCTTTAAGGCCTGTAAGTGATGAAGCTTCCTTATTTACTTTACCTGTAACCTCCTGAGACTCATAAAGCTTTCCAAGCATGCTCTTTTCTATACCAAGCTTATCTAAAACTTCATTGCTCCACTTACGTCCAGGTATGTCCATAAGCTGCATTCCACTGGCATCGGAAACTTCGGTAGCAAATTCCCCTGTTAATCTAAATCTTATATAGTCTTTAGGAAGAAGTATCTTGGTTACTTTAGCATAAACTTCAGGCTCGTTATTCTTAACCCAAAGAATTTTTGATGCTGTAAAACCAGTCAAAGCCGGGTTTGCAGTAATTTCTATGAGTCTTTCCTTACCTATGATTGAAGTGATCTGATCGCATTCAGCCGAGCTTCTCTGGTCACACCATATGATGGATTTTCTCAACACTTTATAGTCCTTGTCTAGAAGAACTGCACCATGCATTTGTCCTGACAAGCCTACGCCCTTGATCTCAGATGCATCAATACCGCTTTTGTAAATAACTTCTTTGATTGTTGTGAATGTTGCCATCCACCAATCTTCAGGGTCCTGCTCTGCCCACCCTATATTCGGCTGGTATAGCGGATATTCTCCAACACTGCTTGCTATGGTATTACCCATTTCATCAAATAACACCGTCTTTGTCCCGGATGTACCAATGTCAATTCCCAATAAAAATGACAAGCATAATCCCTCCCCATACTGTTTTGTTGACTTTATAATATCATATTATTAACTATAATTAATTATACCACCCTTTTTTAAATTAATCTATAGTTTTTATAAAACTTTATAATATGACTTTAAAAACATTATATATATATTAATTATTTAAAATTTGTAAAGAAATGCTTATATTGTCCTGGCAGATTTATCATTTTTCACTTTTCCAGACCGCTTGTGCCTTACAAACGATAAAATAAGCAATATACATGGTATTACAATTTGAAATGGAATAGAATAATATGGCCATATATCTGAAGCCCATTGCAGCATCTCCATAATACTTCCATATATCCAAATAGATAACGAAACTGCCAATGCAGTAAAAGGAAGTACAAACGGCTTATAATCATCAAGGTTTAAGAGTTGTACTATACCTGCAGATGCTGCATAAATACAAATCCCTGCTTTAATAATTCCTGCTACTGTAAGGTTAACATCAAGAAGCGGATCTACATCCAGATTGGGAATAAGTCTGAATACTATATGTGACGGAAATATATCCCTTGAGGCCATATTGCTCCCTAAAACTAAAGTATTTCTGAGTATAACTTCAATAAGAACCAAACCCACAAACAGCGAAGAAAATATTGATGTTTTCATAATTTTCTCTTGTTTAATAACATGAGGAAAAACCATTAAAAATGCAATTGTCTCTCCGAATGGGAAAGTTACTATCCCGAATGCGGTATTTATTATTGGTTTTATACCTTGTGTCATAAAGGGTTTCAGATTTTCCAAATCAAATGAAGTGATTAATGAAAAAAACACAAAAACAAGAATGGCAGTCAATATTACAAGAAATATCTCACTGATCCTACCCATAACTTCGATACCTGCCCTTACCGAAAAGGCAATGATTAGAGAAAAACATACAATTATAAACAGAATGGGTGTTTCAGGATAACCCGTTACAACAGAATATTCGCCAAAATTCCTTAATACCAAAGAGGTCAGGTGAATAAAGTACCAGATATACAATACTCCGAACACTTTACCCAATATCTTGCCGAAATTTTTCTCCAAAGCTTCTATCAGTGTACATGAAGGATTCAATCTGTATATTGATGCATACATTGCTATTAAAATTGTACCAATGATACAGCCAATAAGAAATGCCAGCCACGCTTCTTGCTTTGCCCCTGCTGCAGGACTTACTATCAGTGAACTTCCTATCATAAAGCCGCACAAAAGAGTAAATAACTGATAATTTGATATCTTCGAATTTTTATACATCACACTTCACCTATTATACCTTTAATTACTGATTCTATGACTTTTGCAGGGCTTGCAGGAGCTTTACCACTCACTTGCAGAAGGCTTATAGCAAAACCAATTCCAATAATAAATGCATAAAACCCGACATATTTTACTCTATGCTTTGATTTTTTAACAATACTTGGTATATCAATTAAAGCTATTGTACCAAACATTACAATTACACCTAATATATCCATCCATGTCCATCCTTTATTTGGGTTCGGCAGGCTCTCTTATAAGACCCGACCTTCTTATTTTGAATTTCACTTCTATATTAACTGGTGTTTGGCTGTAAATTTTGCTCCAATTACGAAATGTTTTTGTCCAATCAGAGTAATAATTTCTATAAATTTCATCTATAAAACCAAAAACATCACTTTTAAATTCTTTTTGTGTAATTTTAACAGCAGCTTCAATTTTGTCTTTCATTTCTTTTTCTACTGTATCTTCCAAAGCTTTAACCATATCTGGTTTTGTTAAGTCTGCTTTTTCCTGCTGCTCACCAATATTCCCTTCTGCTGTAACCTCAATGCTTAAAACAGGCTTTCCATCCACAATTTTTGAAATGGTTTTTCCTTTATTACGAACAACTTCAATTGAAATAATTTTTTTAGAATGCAGCGGGCTTGGTATGTTAATAATAGTGTTTTTTATTTTATCATCTGCAAGTAAATAACCTCTTGTCTCTAAAGGGCCAAGAAAACCCACCAATTTATCCTTTTTGATAACAGCTGAACCTTCTGTTAAAAGGTCTTCCTGAAATACTTTGCCTGTATTATTGCTTTTATTTATTGTTGGCAGTACAAAGCTGTATTCTTCCTTATTAAGAAATTTTAATGCATCAATAAAAGTTACCTTTAAAGTTTTACCAAAATGTCGACTGGCCTCCAAAGCCTCTGTCTCGTGTGTTGCTGGAAGTTTGGACATGCGGCTTTCACTTTCCAAAACAGTTTTGGCCTCCATACCCTTTGCTATTATTAAATCTGCACGTCTTCTTGTTTCAGTATCTCTTTCAAATAAATCAAATATCTTACTTATCCCATCTCTTGCAAATTCCTCCGAAATGACCATTAATTGTACCTGTCCAAAATATACCTTTTTATTTATCTTTGCTATTAAATTTCTTGCACACTCAAAAACAGTTTCTCCCGTACTGCTAACATTATTAAAAGCCTTTTTTTCATTTCCCCCACCTTCTCCAGAAGTTTTCATAGCTTCTGGCTTTACAATCTGAAAAGTAATTTCAAATTTCCCATCCTCACCCTTATCAAAGGCAATCCCTGTCATAATGGCCAAATCCGTCAAATCCCGATTATTCCAGCAGCTTGTCAGTACTAATATAATACTTAGTATAAAAAGCAATTTGCCAATGCCTCTCATAAATTCTATCTACCTTCCTTCTTATGCCTATTTTTGAATTTTGCATTTCCTCCATGCTCCCAGGTTAATTCCTTTGGCCTTGTAAACATAGCCCATAGAGGAACACGTACAAAAGCATCCTTCAGATCAGAGCCGCTTAACGGTGTAAAAGGAGTTAAATAATTTACGCCAAAAGACTTTAACTTGCACATATGAATAAAAAACGCAACGAACACCAGTAAGATACCAAGAATTCCTATAATGTTACCTGCTAACATTAAAACTACTCGCATAAACAAAAGAGTTCCTGCTATGGATGATACTATAAAACTTGATATAGCAGTTACAGCTATTACTATGACCATAGGTGTACTTACAAGCCCTGCTTTTACGGCAGCATCTCCTATAACTAATGCTCCTACTATACTTACTGCCTGTCCAATTGCTCTAGGCATCCTTATTCCAGCTTCACGGAGAAGCTCAAATGTGATTACCATTATTAATGCCTCCGTCAGTGCACTAAATGGAATTCCCTCCCGGGCAGCTGTCATAGTTAACAAAAGCTTATAGGGAATAATATCATGGTGAAATGTAACCAGTGCTACATAAAGTGCTGGTAAAAAGATAGTAATTACAAGTGCCATTAATCTAACAAATCTACTCATTGTTGCATAAATGGATCTGGTATAATAATCCTCGCTTGATTGTATAGCTTCAACAAAAAGGTATGGGACAGTAAGGACGAAAGGAGTTCCATCACATAGTATGGCAACACGCCCTTCTAATATTTTTCCAGCCACGATATCAGGCTTCTCACTGTTTCCTACCGTAGGGAATAACCCTAATTTGGAGTCTTGAATAAATTCTTCAATATATCCTGAATCAAGTATGGCATCAGTTTTAATCCTTCCAATCCTTTCTTTTACCATTTTAATTACTTCATTGTTTGCAATTCCTTTTATATAGCATATGCAGACATCTGTATTGGTATGTTCTCCTACTTTCATTGTCTCAAATTTTAATTTTGTGTTTTTAATTTTTCTTCTTAATAAAGTAGTATTTGTACGAAGAGTTTCTGTAAACCCTTCTCTCGGACCACGAATTACCGCATCAGTAGCCGGTTCCTCAACACTTCTTTTATCCCAGTATCGAAGTGAAACTTTTAAAGCTGAATCACAATCGTCCATGAAAATCATAGTATCGCCCGAAAGTATGGAGGAAATACTCTCATCGAAGCTGTTTTCTTCCTGAATATCACTGGTACAAATAAGTTTTTCTTTAAACAGACTTAATGTTGATTTGCCTTTAGAACTCTGATTCAGATTTATAAAATCACTCTCAATCATTATTGGTTTCAATATGTCTGAGTTAATCAATTGCTTATTCACCATACCGTCAATATAAGCAATAACCACTTGAGTTGAGCCATCTTTCCCGATCAGGAGTTCCCTGATAACAAAATCGCTGCATTCGGAAAACCGCTCTTCCAGCATATCCTTAATTTTATTTATTGATTTCGGTATTTTATTATCTTTTTTGCTATTTTGCTTTTCATTATTCAAATTTTGATTAATAGCATTTAGTTTTGTGTATGTAAAAATTCTTTTCAAGTGTTTGAACATTTTTCCTCCATAAATTTGCTAAATTATCAATTTAGGCTGACTTTATAAAAGAGCTATTCGTATTAATAACTAAAATATAACTTCCTCTATAAATTCCGCTCACATTTTGACTTAACTAGTGAACACGAGTTTAGAAATCGAAAGTAATCTTTTAGTCATCCCTTAATTTAATTATTTACAAAGAATTAATCTTTTAAACTTAAAAAATAATATATACAAAAAGGTAATGATCAAAGTTGCTAGGTGCATTTCATGAGATATTTATTGTGAAAAATTCATATCTTGACGGAAGAATTTCTGTATATTATAATATTTTTATGAGTGTATTTTTTCCATATTTACACTCTACATTCTGCTTAGGTTAATAACCAACCTTTCAACTGGTAGTTCTCGTATTACATTTAAATTCTTATTTAATCCCACTGAATAACTACTTATTTATGTAAGGATATTTTCACATTACAGTATCTTAAAATTGTGTCTCTGGTTTGTACTTCCGTAGCTTTTCTTTATTTATGCAATAATTGTACCTGATTTTAATCATTCCTTAAGGTCTTAATCAGGAAGATCGATAAGGGGGGTGACTTTTGTTAGCCTTTTTTCCTGACTTGGCCTTGTATTTATGCATTGCAAAACAGTAATTATAAGTAAAAGTAAAAAGTAAGGAGAATGTAAAATGAAACAAAAAACATTGGTGAATTTTGTTAGGTTATTAACTTTTTCCCTCGTATTTGCTTTGTGCACAATAAATGTGCAAGCAGCAACAACTCTAACCTCAAATCAAACAGGTACTCAGGACAATTACAACTATGAGCTTTGGAAGGATTATGGAACAACAAGCATGACACTCAACAGCGGCGGTACATTTAACTGCCAGTGGAGTAACATTGGAAATGCTTTGTTCCGTAAAGGTAAAAAATTCGATGCAACCAAGACACATCAACAGATCGGAAACATGTCAATAAACTATGCCTCTACCTTTAATCCAGGTGGCAACTCCTATTTGTGTGTATATGGGTGGACGAAATCCTCACTTATAGAATTTTATATAGTAGATAACTGGGGTACCTATCGTCCTACCGGAACGTTTAAGGGTACAATTACCGTTGACGGTGGCACATATGATATATATCAGACCACTCGTGTCAACCAACCTTCCATTATAGGTAATACAACCTTTTATCAGTATTGGAGTGTACGTCAATCAAAACGCACAAGCGGAACCATTTCTGTCAGCGAACACTTTAAAAAGTGGGAAAGCTTAGGAATGCCAATGGGCAAGCTGTATGAAGTTGCCTTTACTGTAGAAGGCTACCAAAGCAGTGGTAGTGCAAATGTTACAACCAATACACTTACTATAGGCGGATCAAGTGCTACTAATACAAATACCTATACAGCTACCCCAGCCCCAACATCTTATAGCAGTACAACTGCCAGAACAGAATGCGAGAGCATGGCAAAAGGCGGCCAGTATACAGGAAATATCAGTTCTCCGTTCTCCGGAGTTGCTTTATACGGCAATAATGACTTGGTGAAATTCACAAAGTATTTTTCAACCGGCACCCATAGTTTTTCACTTCGCGGTTGTTCGAATAACTCCAACATGGCCAGAGTCGACTTGAAAATTGGCGGTGTGACTAAGGGTACCTTCTACTTCGGCGGTAGTTATCCCGCAGTATATACCATAAACAATGTCAGCCATGGAACCGGAAATCAAGAAATCCAGCTCGTTTGTACATCTGATAATGGACAATGGGATGCTTTCTTGGATTATCTGGAAATCAAGTAAAAACCCCTATAGATGTCTAGGTTTGCAAAATTGCAAGGGTTTTTATTGTTAAATACTAATTGGCTTTTAAACTAAATCCCGGTGGGGTCTTTCTCACTGGGATTTTTGTGGTAATCTTAATGATTTTCAAAGTTTATGTTTTAATGAGGAATTAGTAGTGCCTGCATTACTTCATTTCACCGAGTTTCAGTTTTTTTAGACACTATTAATTTACTTAACATAATTCTAAACCAAGCTTTACTTCCTTTAAATTTTGGCTTATAATTTTTATATTGAGCTATTTAGAAGCATTTTGGAGGTCATCAACATGTATAAAAAAGTAATTATGGGTAATGAAGCCATTGCCCTTGGTGCAATAAAAGCCGGTGTAAATCTCGTTTCAGGATATCCAGGAACACCTTCCACCGAAGTGCTTGAGAGTATTGCAGAAAACAATCCCGGACATATTTATGTAGAATGGTCGGTAAACGAAAAGGTTGCACTTGAGGTAGCAGCAGGAGCAGCATATGCAGGAGCAAGGTCCCTTGTAACAATGAAGCAGGTTGGGCTTAATGTAGCATCAGACCCGTTGATGAGCCTTTCATATATTGGTATAAAAGGAGGAATGGTTGTCCTTGTAGCGGATGATCCAGGTCCTTTTTCATCACAGACAGAGCAGGACACACGACACTTTGCACGGTTTTCAAACCTTCCTGTTTTCGATCCTTCCTCCCCTGAAGAGGCTTTCGAGATGATACAAGCAGCTTTTCAACATTCGGAGCAAGTAGGGCTGCCGGTTTTTTTCAGACCTACCACAAGAATATGTCATTCATGCAGCACATTGGAAATCCCTGAATTGGGAGAAAGGCACAAGGCGGACGGTTTTGTAAAAGATCCACGTTGGGTTATATTCCCCAGCCTTTCATATAGAAAACATGTTCAACTTGAAGAAACTCAGAAAAAGATAAGTGATATATTTTCAAACCTTAAATACAATAAGATAACCGGTCAAGGAAATAAAGGCATAGCTGCTTCAGGTATTGCCTATGCATATATAAAGGATGTTCTTTCATCTTTTAATAAGGATATAAAGTTAATGAAGATTGGTACCCCCTATCCATTCCCGCAAAAGCTGGGTATGGATTTCATTGACGGGCTTGATGAAATACTGGTATTTGAAGAGCTTGATCCCGTTATAGAAGAAAGCCTTCTTGAGCTAAAAGCATCAAATGGATATAAAATTTCAGTACTGGGTAAAAAAACAGGGCATCTTCCCTATGCCGGTGAATACAGCTATGAACTGGTAAAAACTGCTGTAGCAAAATTTATTGGGATCGATGCTGACGAGGTAAAACCTCTCTCCCCTCCCGAGCTTCCGGTAAGACCGCCTGTATTATGTGCAGGTTGTCCCCATAGAGCTTCATTTTATGCTGTCAAAACTGCATTGAAAAACCAAAAGGCTGTTTTTTCAGGCGACATAGGCTGCTATACCCTTGGAAATGCCAAGCCTCTTGATATGGTTGACACATGCCTTTGTATGGGTGCCGGCATAACAATCGCTCAAGGCTTGCAAAGAGTAGAGCCGGATGTTAAGCATATAGCATTTATCGGAGACTCCACATTCTTCCATACAGGAATTCCAGGAATAATAAATGCGGTTTACAACAATACAGATATTACTGTAGTAATTTTAGATAACAGCACAACAGCCATGACCGGTAACCAGCCCCATCCCGGGACAGGTAAAACCATGATGAGAAGCATTTCTGAAAAGGTTGATATTTATGGTATGGTAAAAGCTTGCGGTGTAAAGAAAATTACAAAAGCCAATCCCCTAAATCAAAAAGAGGCCATTGATGCTGTTAAAGAAAATGTTTCTTATAATGGACCTTCTGTAGTTATTTTTGAAGCTCCATGCATTGCATTACAAAAACAGTCCAACATACAAGCAGTGAATGAAAAATGCACCTTATGTAAGAAGTGTATTCGTGAGGCAGGTTGCCCCGGTATGAGTATCATTGACGGCAAAGTAGTAATCGAAAAGTCCTTATGCTATGGCTGTACACTTTGTTCTCAAATTTGCCCTGTAGGTGCTATAGGAGGTGCTAATAAATGAAATTTGATATATTAATTGCAGGAGTCGGTGGTCAAGGAACAGTTCTTGCATCAAGGCTGCTTGCAGCTTCAGCCATAGAAGCAGGTTATTTTGTACGAACCTCTGAGACAATCGGTATGGCTCAAAGAGGAGGCTGTGTTGTAAGCCATGTAAGGATTGGCGATGAAATATTAAGCCCCGTAATCCCCTATGGTGCTGCTGATTTGTTGATAGGCTTTGAGCCGGCGGAAGCGGCCAGGAATATTGCCAGGCTAAGTCCTGAGGGTAAATGTGTAGTCAATACAAGGATAATTAAGCCTGTTACTGCTTCACTAAACACTTTATCCTATGAGGTTGAACCAATTTTGGAATATATTAATAAAAATTCATCTAATAAAATAATGGTGGATGGATATGCTTTAGCTGAAAAATCAGGCTCGGTAAAAGCTTTAAACACCGTACTTCTTGGAGTAACTGCAGCTGCAGGGTTCCTTCCCTTTTCCAAGGAGGATATATTAAATGCAATCAGCGAAAATGTTTCATCAAAATATATAGAGCTGAATAAAAAGGCATTTAATATAGGCGTAGAATTTGTATAACTATAAAATTTTATATATATTTCAGAAATATAAAACAGGGAGTCAGATAAGATGAGAAGAGAACAGTTTGAGTCTTTTAAGGAACTATTGGAAAGATTGTCCCAGGATAGTCCTTTCTACAAAAGCAAATTCAATACATCAGGAGTAAACATAAGTGACATTATGTCACCAGAAGACATAAGTCAGCTGCCATTTACTACAAAGGAGGAATTGAGGGATGCTTATCCATTAGGACTTCAAGCTGTTCCTGATGAAAAGGTTGTTAGAATCCATTCTTCCTCGGGTACTACAGGTAAACCGGTAATAATACCATATACCAGTAAGGATGTTGATGATTGGGCAATTATGATGGCAAGATGCTTCAAGCTCGCAGGAATCACTCCTTTGGACAGGGTGCAGATCACCCCGGGATACGGACTTTGGACAGCAGGAATAGGTTTTCAGGCTGGAGTTGAAAAAGTTGGTGCCATGGCTATTCCTATGGGCCCTGGGAACACCGACAAACAGCTTCAGATGATGATGGATTTGAAATCTACAGTATTTGCATCAACATCTTCCTATGCACTGGTATTAGCCGAAGAGGTTGAGAAAAGAGGTATCCGCTCCCAGATTCACTTAAAAAAAGGTATAATCGGTTCTGAACGCTGGGGAGAAAAAATGCGAAACAGGATTAAAAATGAGCTTGGAGTAGATATTTATGATATTTACGGTCTTACAGAGATTTATGGTCCTGGTATATCCTTAGATTGTGATTACCATACTGGCCTTCATTATTGGGATGATTTCCTCTATTTTGAAATAATAGATCCGATAACATGCCAACCGCTTAAAGAAGGTGAATACGGTGAGCTTGTTATTACCACCTTGAAAAAAGAAGGTGCTCCGCTTCTAAGGTACAGAACCCGTGATCTCACCCGCCTTATTCCAGGTAACTGTCCTTGCGGTTCTACATACCCGAGACATGATGTTATCATCGGAAGAACAGACGACATGGTAAAGGTGAAAGGTGTAAATATTTATCCCGGTCAGATTGATGAACTCCTTAGAAATATTGAGGGTGCAAGCAGCGAATACCAGGTTGTTATAAAACACATAAACGGCAAGGATGAAATGACCTTAAGGGTTGAAAAGGAGCTAAGCTCTGATGACAAGGATGTTAGAGAGAAAATAGTCGATCAATTTAAGAAAAAGGTTGGAATACATATAGAAGCTGAAGTTTTAGCTATAGGTGAATTACCAAGAAGTGAAAAGAAGAGCAAAAGGATTATAGATTTCAGATACCAATAGATGCCTAAGCAAGCAACCAAATTAGTCCTAAAAACCAAAAAGCTCATAGTAATTTTTCATTCATGCCATAATTGACTTTGGATTATTTACATGTTAATATTAATAATAGATGAGTTGAGAAGAGAATATATAGACTAGACGAGATGAGATGAGCCTGAAAAGTGTATAATTACATAGCCAGGTTAATCCCTGGCTATTTTTAATTTACAGAAAATTATGCGGATTAAGTTATTTTGCGTCGTTCTCTATACTCAACCTTCAATCAAATTTATGGAGGTTGTTTTTTATGGAAACTGCTATTAAAAGAGAGGTAGTAAAAAAAGGTTTAAGTGCAACAGACGTTGTTTTAGTTGCTGTATTACTTGCAGCAGGTGCGGTATTAAGGCTTATTACACCGCCTATATTCGGTATAACGCCAAACTTTATAATCGGTATGTATTGCATGGCCATATTTCTCATAAGGCCAAAATTTCTTGAGGTAATCTTTATCGGTCTTGTCGCTGCTGCTGTATGTCACTTCACTACAAAATCAATGATCCCCTACATCAACTTTATAAGCGAACCTGTTGCAGCATTAGTTGTTTTTGGAATGATTAAGCTTCCTTTTAAGGCTATGATCAACAAAATAACATTAAAACCTGCTATAATTGCCTTATTTGGCACCCTCACCAGCGGTTTGGTTTATGTGGCAATTTTAAAATTCCTCATACTATTTGTAAAGACTCCTAAGAATCCTGCCTTAATGGGACTCTTCATGGTTGTTATCGTAACAGCTGCTGCAAACACAATTATTGCACAGTTAATCTATTATCCGGTAAAAATGGCAACGGGAAAGAAGGAACTGGAATGATCAATATAAAAGGGTTGTCCTTCATATACAACGACACAAAGGAACCTGCTCTAAACAATATTAATATTCAAATAAATGAAGGTGAGTTTGTTGGTATTGCCGGCCCTACGGGAGCTGGTAAATCCACTCTTACCTTATGCCTTAATGGTGTTATCCCCCACTTTCTACATGGGGACTTTTATGGCGAGGTCAAGGTGGATGGTAAAGATACTGTTGATAATGGCTGTGCCAAGATTGCCTATTCAGTAGGAAGCGTTTTTCAGGATCCTGAAGCACAGATAGTTTCAACTGGTGTAGAAGATGAAATTGCTTTTGGACTTGAGAATTTAAATATACCAAGAATTGAAATTGCCCAAAGGATAAAAGAAAGCCTTGAAATGACCGGGATTTCCGAACTAAGGCACTACTCTACCTCACAGCTTTCCGGTGGTCAGAAACAAAGGGTTGCAATTGCTTCCGCCATTGCACTTCGTCCCAAAATACTTGTTCTGGACGAACCGACTTCCGAATTGGACCCAAAGGGCAGCCTGGACATATTTAATACATTAAGAAGACTTAATCAGGAATACAATATCACCATAGTAGTTGTTGAACAGAAAATTCAGCTTCTATCTGAATATTGTTCGAGGCTTGTAATAATGGAAAAAGGAAATATACTCTTAGACGGTGCAACAAGGTCTGTACTTGCCGATCAAGAGACACTACAGAGAATTGGAGTTAGTGCACCACCTGTAACAAGGCTTGCATATATGTTAAAAAAACAAGGATTATATCAGGGCGAATTCCCCATAAATGTTGACGAAGCTCATTTGATGGTTAGCAAGGTATTACATGAAAAGTGTAAATAAAAAGGTGGTAAACATATGATCAGGATTAATAATTTAAGTTACCGGTACAAAAACGGTAACCAAGTGCTCAAAAATCTTAATATTAATATAAAGAGTGGTGAATTTACAGCAATAATCGGTCAAAACGGTGCTGGAAAAACTACTCTATTAAAAAACCTGAACGGACTTCTAAAGCCTACCCATGGTAATATCTCAATTTGCGGACTTGATACTTCAAAAACCAAAACCAGTGTACTGGCTAAAAAAATCGGATTCCTTTTTCAGAATCCCGACCATCAGATTTTCTGTTCCACTGTTTTCAATGAAATTGCTTTTGGTTTGAAAAACATAGGCATTTCACATGGTGAAATTGAGAATCTCGTTTATAATGCTGCAATGAAGGTGGGATTGGAACAGTACTTAAAGCATGATCCATTTTCTTTGAGCAAGGGTCAGCGTCAAAGGGTTGCACTTGCCTCTGTTCTGGCTATGGAAACCGATATACTTGTTTTGGATGAGCCCACTACAGGACAGGATTACAGTGAAGGTCTGGAAATTATGGAGATAGTCAAGGAACTTCATAAAAAGGGCAAAACCATTGTCATGGTTACCCATGACATGGAATTGGTTGCCCAATATGCAAACAGAGTTATTGTTTTAATGAAGGGAACAGTCCTTGAGGACGGTTCCACAGAAGAAGTACTAAGCAAGGAAGAAAGCCTGGCACTATCAAACCTTAAGCCGCCTCAAGCATATTTACTTGCAAGGAAGTTTCACAAGCAGGGCTTCTTTAAGGATACCTATACTGTAGAGGATATGTTTGATGAAATTATTTCTTATTTAAGGGGTGAACAAAATGCCTGCAATGATTGAATATATACAAAAAGACTCATTTTTTCACAGACTCCATCCCATTACTAAAATATTGTGGACTTTTGGAGTGCTCATCATAAGCTTTGTTTTTTCAAGTCCCCTACCCATTTTTATTATTTTACTGTCAAATATACTAATAGCTGCTGCCAGCGGAATTATTAAAGAGGTTTTCCCTGCTATCAAGGCATTATTCCTATTCTCTCTTCTCTTAATAGCCTTCCAGATATTCTTTGTATCTGACGGAAATACTTTATTTTACGCAATACCTTTTACTGATATTGGAAGGATAACAGACATAGGTCTTAACCTTAGCCTTGTAATGTCCTTCAGGATGGTGGCTACAGTGTCTACGATTCCGATACTTATGATGACAACTCCAATGACAGATCTGGTTGTAGTCCTTGTAGAAAAGCTTAAGATACCATTTAAGTATGCATTCATGTTTATCACCGCCCTTAGGTTCATACCTACTCTTTTGGGTGAAATCGAACAAATACTGCAGGCACAGATGTCCAGAGGCTATAATTCCGACACTAAAAATCCTTTTAAAAAAATGATTATAGTTATCCCCCTTGCCATACCTCTTCTGGTTTCATCTATAAAAAAGACTGAAAAGATGGCAATCTCGATGGAAGCAAGAGGTTTCGCTTCAGGGCCGAGGTCATATTACAGGAAGATAGTGATGAGAAAGGCTGATTATGCTGCACTTTTCACCCTTGTTACAGCAATATTTGTGACTATGCTGCTGTAAATTATGCTTAGATTCTATTTATAAGAATTAGTTAATATATGTTGCAAAAAAGTGCTGCCTGTTCTATTTAGGCGGCACTTTTCGATTTATTAATATGAATGATGTTATAGTAGTGGCAAAATATTTTAATCAATGCAAGTAATATCATTTATCAATTATTTTTAAAATTTTCCTCTCCTCCTTATGAAAAAAACTTTTTATGTCGAATAATTTATATATGTAAAAAAGGAATGACCTAAATATACAATTATTTTTGTCATTCCTGATCATGAGGAGGAAAAATTATGAAGGTAACAAAAAAGGCTATATTATTTTTAACGTTATTGATGCTGATAATCCAAGTACCATTCTTTGCATTATCAGAAGAAAACACAACTGAAACCAAGGTGACACAGACGTTCTCCGATGTAGACAGTGATAATTGGGCTTACGAAGCGATTTCATGGATGGTTGATAAAAAAATATTGGCAGGCTATAATGATGGGTCATTTAAGCCGTCTAAGACTATTACCAGGGCTGAATTTGCAAAGATTATGGTCCTAACCCTTGAACTTCCGCTAAAAGACACTGATGAACCTACTTTTGTAGACATATCCAAGGATAGCTGGGAATTTGACTATGTTGAGACAGCAAAGTATTATCTTACAGGCTTCAGAACATCAAAAGGAGATTATTTTAAGTCAGGCAATGAAGCGGTAAGAGAGGACATGGCGGTTGCTCTGGTAAAAGCCTTGAAGCTTTCAAGTGAGACTGCTGATGAAAGCGTATTGAATACTTTCAATGATAGCGACAGCATCTCCACCGCACTTAAGAAATATGTTGTCATAGCGGTTAAAAACGGAATCATGAAGGGCAATGCTGTTGCAAACAGCGATGAAAAAGCCTTCAGGCCTCAAAATCCTCTTACAAGAGCTGAAGCTGCAGTACTTTTATATAACATTGTCAAGGAAAAGAAAATAACATATGATAACTCAAGTTCTGAAGACAAAACAAGCATCGAACCGGAAAAACCTGAAATGAATGAGACAGAAACCGTAACAGCACATAAAAAACCGGTTGTAACAGGTAAGATTGACGGAAACAGGATAGTTTTAAACTGGACTCCGGCAGATAGCAATGGATTTACATATTATAAAGTTGTTGTTTCAAAAAGCAATCCATATCCAAGATATCCTCAAGATGGATATATGTTTGTCATAAGTGACAGGAACAAAACTTCACAAACCATTGATGTTTCAAACGGATATAATGGCGGGGATTTCGGCGGAAAACTTGCAGCAGGACAAAAATATTATTTCAGCATAACAAGTGTATATTCAGATGAGAAAGTGGCCGGTAATGCGGTATTGCTTACAGTACCCAAAAAGGAAACTGAAACCTACAGTGGTTCTTCCCATATTAAACCAAAAGTATCGGCAAGCGTAGCAAACGGTAAAATCACTTTGAAGTGGCAAGCTACCAACTCATCAGACTTTAACTATTATAAGATTGTGGTATCTAAAAGCAACTCAGCACCTAAATATCCAGAAGATGGTTATCTTACATATATAACAGAAAAGGACCACACTTCATATACAATAGACGTATCAACAGCCTATAATGGCGGAGATATTGGCGGTTATCTAATACCCGGTAAAAAGTATTATTTTAGCGTTACCAATGTGTATGGAAATGAAAAAATACCTGGAAATGCTGTATATTTGGAAGTACCACGATAAAAGATAATAAATAAAAGATTATCTTTATAAACTAAAGGAAAGCAGGCACAGGCTTATTTTCCTTTAGTTTTATTTATATCTATGAAAGGGGCTATTGCAAATAGATGCAAAATCCCATCACAATGAACAGCTTTAAAAAGGTTAGGAACTTTTATTTAAGTGGCACGTCTAAACAATAAACAAATAAAAATCAGGAAGGTGAATATAATGAATATTAAATCAAAATTGATTTGTATTTCCACAACTGCCATACTTACATTTACATTAATAGGATATAGTTTTGCAGCCAGCTCATTTACAGACATTTCAAACGAAGCCCATAAAGAAAAAATAATAGTACTTCATGAGAAAGGCTATATTAACGGATTGGGCAAAGGACTTTTTTCTCCAAAGGGTATAATTACAGCAGCAGAAGGTATACAAATGATTGTTAATGTACTGGATCTTAATATTGATAATGTAAGATTTATTAAAGAACCAAAGGCCACTGACTATTTTCCAAAAGCCAAAAATGATGCCTGGTATTCCAACGCCCTTATCATTGCTGCAGTAAAAGGGCTTAACATCCCTGCCGACACTGATCCCAAAAAGGTATGGACAAGGGAAGAATTTACATATTATCTCATTACAGCAATGGAAGCAAATAGAAATATGCCTATGATAAAAATTATTCCTGCTAATATTACTGACGGGGATAAAATTACACCGGAATATGAAGGAGCAATTCAAAGAGCACTTGTATATGGTATTGATAAGCTTGACGAAAGGGGAAAATTCAATCCAAAAGCTAAAATGACCCGTGCAGAAGCTGCGGCACAAATCTATAACGTGCTTGAGTACTTCAAGGCACATCCGATACAGGCTGAAGACGAATCTATAAAGTTGGATCAATAATGAAATACTACTGAATTACGCAAGCATTGTAACATATGCTCTTAATGGATATTGTCACACATACTAAAAGCGGATGAATCTTCTTCATCCGCTTTTATATGATATATAAAATTTACATTTTTAGATCAAATAATCCTATTTTTGAATTTCATCATACATAGTTTTAGCAAATAATGCTCCCATTTCAAGCATTCCTGGGGTTTTATAGTGCATTCCGTCTGTATCAAGGTCCTTTGTATCGAAAATTCCTACATGGGGAACTTTTTCCGACACATTAATTTCGCCTTGACGTACCGTCTCATAATAAGGCCAGCTGCTGGAATCATCAATCATTGCTATTATAAAGGGCATATTTGGCACGTTCAGCTCTTTGCGGACATCGTTTATAAACGCTGTAAGATTTCCCTCATAATCACTGGCTATGTTTGGTGCACAAGCATCCGATTCACCCTGCATCCAGCACATACCTGCAATTTCATATTGTGTTCCCGGACTTAATGCAGCAAGTGCTTTTTTGGTGTTTGTAATGAAGCTGGTATATAACTTTCCTGTCGTTCCTCCTGCACTTGGCGGACGCCAATCTCCGCACAAGGATGTTCCGGACCATCCTTCTTTGATTAAAAGAATTTTACTGTCAGGCATGAGTTTTGCAATATCCCTTCCAAATATCAATTCAGGACCAAAACAACCTATGCCGCTACCGTAACCGATCTTTAATGTACCCCAAGTACCTGCAATTCCATTGTCTACTGTACCTGAAGCATATATTTTTACGTTTTCTATAGGTTCCTTGTACTCAGGAGTCAATTCATGATTCATACCAATCCCGGCCATGTTGGATTGGCCGGCAAGGAGAAAAATTTTATATGGTGCCCCAGATGGCTTGGGAGTAGGGGTTGGAGATACAGATGGAACAGGTATTTCTACTGCAGGATAACTGGTATCTACTTTATTAAAATTCTTTGCTATAATCACAATATCTGCAATATTTATGCTGTTGTCCTTATTAATGTCAAGGTCAGCTGAGTATTTGCTGTCACCGGATACCGAACTGAACTTTTTTGCAATTTCTATAACATCAGCCATGTTAACTGTATTGTCCTGCTGTCCGTTTACAGGAACGTCACCAGCCCAAATTGCTATGGGAGCTGTTGCGGAACCTAAGACTATATTTCCGGAAAGTTTTACTCCTGGGATTGTTCTTGTTAAAAAGCCTGTTTTGGATATTTTAAGTACATATTGGCTTTCAGGAATATTGCTAAGTTCAAAGAACCCGTTTGCATCAGTAGAAGTTTTGTAGCTTGTACCATAAATGCTGACTGAAATTCCTGAATTTAAACTTGAGGATGATGAAGTGGATATATCAGGAATTATATAACCCGATATCTTGTATGTACCTGCCGCAAACCCGCATATACCGGTTTGAAAGAACACTGCTGCGATAACCAAAATAGTAAGGGCTGTGGCAAATAAATAATTTGTACACTTACGCATAAACCTGCACATATTTTTAACCCCCTGATAATTAAAATTAATAGGTTTTTATATATTAACCATTATATATATTAGATTTTATCAAAAATAACCACCAATATCAAACTGCATCAAATAAATATAATGATAACAATAACAATAATCAAATCTTGAATTCAGGTCATAAATATGGCAAAATCCTCTTTTAGACGGTAAATAGTGTAATCACAATACAATATATAACTACCGAATCAAGAGGATTGCCTAATGAATATCTAAAGTTTGAGTTAATGTATGAATAAAAAATAACAACCGCTACTAATCATTTTTACTGAGCATCGTTAATATCCTTTTTGTCTAATAATTCAGTTAAGGAAGCAGCCAACCCGGCCAATCCCTGTATCTCTGAAGGTATAATAATCTTGGTTGCCTTGCCGTCTGCGGCTTTTGCAAAAGCCTCAAGGCTTTTTAATGCTATAACAGTTTGAATTGGATTTGCTTCATTTAACATTTTCAAGCCTTCTGCTGTAGCCTTTTGGACTTTGAGAATTGCTTCAGCTTCACCTTCCGCTTCTCTAATTTGTGCTTCCTTCTGTGCTTCAGCTTTTAGAATTGCTGATTGCTTGGCAGCTTCAGCATTTAGTATTGTAGATTCCTTTTGACCTTCTGCAACAAGTACTGCAGACCTCTTTTCACCCTCTGCACGAAGTATTGATTCTCTTCTTTCTCTTTCAGCCTTCATCTGCTTTTCCATTGCATCCTGTATTTCTCTTGGAGGAATAATGTTTTTTAACTCAACACGGTTGATTTTTATACCCCAAGGGTCAGTAGCTTCATCAAGAATGGACCTCATCTTTGTGTTGATTGTATCACGTGATGTCAATGTCTGGTCAAGTTCAAGTTCACCGATAATATTTCTCAACGATGTAGCAGTAAGATTTTCAATTGCTGACATTGGATTGTTTACACCATATGCATACATTTTAGGGTCAGTAATTTGAAAATATACTACAGTATCAATTTGCATAGTTACATTATCCTTTGTAATTACAGGTTGAGGTGCAAAGTCTACAACATTCTCCTTTAAAGAAACAGTTTTAGCAACCTTGTCTATTAAAGGAATTTTTACATGAAGACCAACCTGCCAGGTAGTCATATATGCTCCTAATCTTTCTATAACATAAGCATTAGCCTGAGGTACAATTCTAACGTTTGAAACCACAAGTATCAATAAAATAACGGCAAAAGCTATAATTACCCATTCCATTTTTAAATCCCCCTTTTTTTATTTATCTAACATATTAATATTATTGGTAGTTCTATTTTATAACTTTTTTACAAATACTTTAACGCCTAATATTTCTTGAATTTCTACTAATTCATTCAAGTCTATTACTTCATCGTTGGTTGAACGTGCAGTCCAGATCTGACCTCCAATCTTTACCTGCCCGGTGCCGTTTACAGGATCAATTTTCTCCACAACAATACCCTTTTCTCCAATTATCCTATCTGCATTGGTTTTTTCTTTTCTAACATTAAGAAACTTTTTAATTAAGGGTTTTGTAAAATACAGTAAAAGAGCCGACATCATGATAAATATAACAACCTGGTAAATAAATGGAACGCCAAAAAGTGAAGAAATCATTGCCGCTACCGCACCTATTGAAAACCAAATTGTTATAAGATTAAAGGATGATGCTTCAATAATACCAAGTACTACAGCAAGTATCAACCACCAAACCGCTAATGGAATGCTACCCATATTACTCCCCCTTTCCAGATTGATTGTAGCACAAATTTTCTTGATGTTGTCGTGAGAAATTGTGGTGTAGCCTACATCAAAATTTCCTACATATCAAGAAAGTAATGTTGAAATTTGAAAAATTAAAATTATAGCATAGTAAATGTTGGAAGAAAATCAATAACCCAAATAATAAAAAATAAAAAAAAGTGGATATTCCTATGATTATTCTATCAAAAAATACTGAAAATTAAAAGAAGTTATTTTCAAAATATCCTGCCTGGAAGAATAAAAGTCTTAATTTCATTCACCTTGAAGTTTAATCCGCTTCTTACAATCAAGCTGCTGTCTACTACAATAACTTCAATCATCTAAAACCCTCTTTACTGATTGGAAATTTTGCGTGAATATTAAATCCTCTATCCCCTGTTGTGCCATAAGTTAAGGTTCCATTCATATCGTTGACTCTTTCTTCAATACCAATCAAACCAAAGCCCTTTTTAATATTATTACATCCAATTCCATCATCAGTAATAAAGAGCTGTATTTTTTCTTGAAAAAACTTAAGTACAATTGTAACTTTCTTGGCCTTACCATGACGGAGAGAGTTGGTTATAGCCTCCCTGCATATTTTATATAAAACGTCAGAATAACCTGTAGCAACTATTCTTTCTTCCCCATAAACACTAAAATCAATTTCAATTCCAATATCTTTAGCAAATTCAATGAGCTTATTAATTTCTGTTGTAATTGGGCTTGAATTTAATTTATCCGGTAACCACCCTGAAATCGTAGTTCTTATTTGCTTTAATCCTTCAGATGCAATACTGGCAGCTTGGACTAACTTTTTTTCGGTTCCCTCCGTATCTTTTTTAATATTAATTCTGCTTGATTTTATCAAAGTGATCAACAATGTCAAAGTATGTCCTAATGTGTCATGTAACTCTCTAGATATACGGTTCCTCTCATTTACAATTGCCAATTTTTCTTTGTATTTCAATTCATATTGCAATTTTAATTGCCTTTCTTTTGACTTGAATATAATAAAGCTTAGAATAAAACTGATTAATATAATGATGAAACAAAATTGCTCATATAATATGGGACTGTGTTCGTATATCCTTAAATATGTAAGCGATCCAAAAATAGAGAATACAAACATCTGAGCTATAATTGCAAGTAAAAACGGAGTTAACCTTTTAAAAAAAAATGATTTTTTTAAATTAAAACTACTTTTGTACAGAAAATAAATTATAAAAAACCTGATGACGGAGAGAAATGATGCCACGATTGAAAAGTACTTTAAATCATATAACATGATTTTAATGCCCTTTTTTATTATGAAGGTTGAAAAAAACATTGAAACAACAATTTCACTTATAACGATAAAAGCAATGCATAAGAACAATGCTAAAAAATGTCAAAAAGTGTTTCATTGATTAAAAGAGCAAATACGGCATAAAGATACAATGCGTAAACCAAAGTATTGTAGCCTTTAGGAATATTCACATCTATCAAAAACCCACAGATTGTAAATAGCAAAATAAAGGTTACTGTACCAATTTTGTTTTTATAAAAGAAATCTTTACGACCAACTATTATTGTAAAAAATAACAGTATATGTATAGATTCAACTATATTAAATATTTGTTCTTTGTATTGCTGTAAAAACATTAACATAAAAATACTCCATAATATATTATTATTTATTCATTAAGCGATATCATTTTTAATTGCGTAGACCGCCAATTGTGTACGGTCTTTAAGTTTAAGCTTACTTAATATTGTATGAACCATATTTCTAACTGTTCCCTCAACAAGATAAAGGTTTTTAGCAATTTCCCTATTGTCTTTTCCATCTACTATTAATTTGATTATTTCTTTTTCCCTCGTTGTAAGGTTTCCTGCGTATGGGCAACCTATAGAGTTTAAGGATTTATTATTCGTTAAATTTTTAACAATAAAATTATGAAATATCTTTCCAGGAACAGTACTAAATCCGTTTATTGTATTTTTGATAGTCCTTATAAGGTCCTCATCGCTGATATCTTTTAAAACATATCCATCAGCACCGTTTTTTAAAGCATCATTAATATATGAATCATCATCAAAGGTAGTAACTATTATAACCTTTACAGAGGAGTACTTATCTTTTATAAGTTTAGTTCCCTCAACCCCGTCACATACTGGCATTTTTATATCCATAAGAATTAGGTCGGGTTGATTTTTTTCACATAGATCCAAAGCTTCGTTCCCGTTTGTTGCAAGTCCAATAACCTCTATTTCACTATCTTGTTCAATAATATCCTTTAATCCGCTTCTTACAATTACGCTGTCGTCTGCTATAATAACTTTAATCATCTTAACCCTCCTTGCTTAAGAGATTTCAAAAATTTCCTTGGTCAATTTTTATATTGTAGAGCATTAAAATGAATATTTTTCAAAATCTCCAGTTGATCAATTATTTTTAAGAAATCACCTTATTTGGAATTTTTGCATGAATATTAAATCCTCTATTGCCGCTTGTCCCATAAGATAAAGTTCCATTTATATCCTTGACTCTTTCTTCAAGTCCAATCAAACCAAAGCCCTTTTTAATATTTCTACATCCAATTCCATCATCATTTACAAACAGTTGTATCTCCTTTTGCTTAAACTTTAGTATTACTATAATTTTAGTGGCTTTACCATGCCGAAGTGAGTTGGTTATGGCCTCCCTGCATATTTTATATAAAACTTCAGAATAAACTGGGGCGTTTATTCTTTCTTTCCCATATACACTAAAGTCAATATCTATACCAGTATCTTTAGCAAATTCAATTAGTTTTCTAATTTCATAGGTAATTTGGCCTGAATTTAATTTTTCTGGTAACCACCCTGATATTGAAGTTCTTATTTGTTTTAAACCTTCTGAAGCAATATCGGCAGCTTGAATTAACTTATTCTCAGTTTCCTCTGGATCTTTTTTTATATTAATTCTACTTGATTTAATCAATGTAACCAGCAATGTTAAAGTATGTCCCAGTGTGTCATGGAGCTCTCTGGAGATACGGTTTCTTTCATTGGCTATTGCCAGCTTTTCTTTATATTCCAATTCATACTGTAATTTTAATTGCTTTTCTTTTGATCTAAAAAGAAAAAAACTCATAAAAATACTACTTACCATAATAATATAACTAAAATACTCATATAAAATCGGAGATTTCTCGTATTTTCCTAAAATTGTAAAGTTTATAAATGCAAATATTATAACTAAATGGATAATAATTGCCACAAAAAAAGGATTTAACTTTCTGAAGAAACTAAAGCTGCTTATACTAATTTTGTATTTATAAAGAAAACAAATAATAATGAGTCTTAATACAGAAAAAGATATTCCAATAATTACAAAGTTCTTAATATCATCTTTTACTGATAACAAATTCTTTTCAAATATATATAAGGAAAAAAACATGGAAACTAAAATTTCGGTTGAAAAAAATATTGTGAAACATATAAATAATGCATACAAGGTCTGAAGAAGCTTTGTTTTAACCAAACAGAGAAATATAACATAAAGGAATAAACTATACATTAAAGTACTGTACCCCTTTGGAATGTAAGTGTCTATCAAATATCCACATATAGTATATATAGAAATATAAATTATTGTCCCAACTTTGTTTTTGTAAAAGAAATCTCTCCGCCCAACAATAATTGTAAAAAATAAAAGCATATAGACAGACTCAACTATATTAAATATTTGCTCTTTATATTGCTGTAAAATCATTAACATAACAAGTTACTCCATATCTTAGATAATTAATTATAATGTAATATAGCACTAATTTATAGAGAATTTTAGGTTATTATATCATAAAAATCATTTTTTGCATATTGTTTGTAGACATAATATTATTAGTGTAAATTACAATTGTCATATACACCAGTCATTTACATATGTAACAAAAGGTTATTACGAACGATATATTTACATTAATAAACATTTTAGGTAATATTAGATCAGGTTTTAGATTGTTAGCCGGCCGGCTTCAATAATAATTCCCAAATTGTTAATTTCAGGAGGAGAAGAATTATGAAAAAAAGAATTGGATCATTACTTGTAGGACTTGGTTTATTTGTAACTGTAATGGGTACTAGTTTACCTGCTTTTGCAGCACATTCATGTACTGAAACAGTAACAATCGGTGATGTAAATCTTGATGGTTCAGTAAACGCAATAGATCTATTATTATTAAAGCAGGAAATAGATTGTTTGGTATATTTTGATAACTTACAGTGTATAGCTGCTGATGTAGATTATAATGCTGCAATAACAATGGCTGACTATAATATGCTTAAGGACTATCTGCTGGGAAATATAACATCTTTCCCTGCAGGTTCTTCATATACAGTATATTATGGTGATGTAACCGGAGATCAGTTAGTTACAGATGCTGATAAGACAAAGGTTAGCAACTACATACTTGGTTCAGTTTACTTAACCAGCAGAGAATTCGCAGCAGCAGATGTTAATGGAGATCAGGTTGTAAACTCTGGTGACTTAACATTAATTAACAGACATATTTTAAACATTGAAGATCATTTTCCTGTTTGTCCACAAATTTAATAGTTAGATCATTAAAGTATTAGAATTAGAGATGCAAAAAGGATTAGCCATAATCCTTTTTGCATCTTATTAATCTTTCTGCATCAATTATTTGCAGTACTCTTTATAGAATTAATGATTTTTACAGCAGTTTCACTAAGTAAGTTTATCTTCCCCAATTCATTTATTATTTCAGTTTTTGAAAACTTTCTTCTATTTGTACTGTTTGTAATAGAAATATTACTTACCTGATTCAGAAAATCTTCAAATGAATAAATCCTAAACCGTTCTATTTCGTATTTTTGTGCTGTTACTTCAAGAAGTTTTATTAGTAAATCCTGATATGTTTCACAAGGCTGAATTTTGAGCCGATTGGCTAAAATAGGAATAATCCTTTCAAATAGCATCCTTTTTGGCGAAATATCAGATATGCCCCACAATTCTCCAATGTGAATAATTAACTCATCAGATAATTGAGAGAGCATCTTGAAAACTATTTCATCTTTTGTAGGAATTACATAATACTTTTTACCACACAATGATTTAATATATCTCATTGCATCAAAATATCCCATTTTAAGGTTTCGTCGTATCAATTTATTATTGAAATTCATCATGCTTCCCAGGTTTTCAGATGGAATTATTTCTATAACATTAAGATTGTTATATTTTATTTTTTGAGTTAATCCAATAGCCCCTGTCCTTACAGCGATTATATCGGTATATCCCTTCCCTGCCAACAAGTTTATCGGGCAATTATCATAAAAAGCACCATCAATATAATATTTACCTTCCAAGGGTTCTAATTTAAACCCCGGCAAACCGGAACTAGCCATAAGGTAATCCACTACTTTACCATTTGGAATATCCTCTTTATAAACTTCTACAGGCTTTCTATCCGTAAGAGAAACAGTAACCAAACCAAAGTCTGTCATTGATTTTCTCAGCTTTTCTTCATCAATATTATTGGATATTACCTGCCTCATTTTATTTCTATTGATACCTTTATTTTTTACAACGTTTCTGAATTTTGAAAACAACTTAGTAATAACTTCTTTACTTATCTCTTTATTTGATAATTTTTCATAATCTTCTTTGCTGATATCAAAAAGTTGAGTTGGATCTAAATTTTCCCACAGTTTATAGCCTGTTTCAAAATCACCTTGAGCAATTATAGCAGCATTTAATGCACCTATCGAAGTACCTGTAATCCCTCCGAATTTGTACCCACATTCGAGAAATGCTTTTAATACTCCCATATGGTAAGCTCCCTTTGCTCCTCCGCCTTCTAAAGCAAGACCATACATAGTTTTACCCTCCCTCAATAATCTCCACTTAAATCTTTCCCTGCAACCTTTATATCCTAAGTATTGGTAAATATATTCAACTTATACATATTTATAATTATACCAAACCAATGCCAATATGATATATTGTTTAATTTTAAAATGTGAAATTAATGAAACAACCAACAGCCTTTTAAATTTTTGTTACTTATTTCAATATTTTAAGTATAATTAGGTGAAAGCAAAAATAACCGGTTATGGAATTAAGATTTTAATGGGATGGTGGGGATGAATTTTGAACAGAGACAATGTATTGATAGAAAATGTTCTCGATGGAAATACCGACTCTTTTTCTATACTGGTTCAATGTTATCAGGATCAGTTATACAAGTTCATATATAAATTGACGGTATCAAAAGAAGATACCGAGGATATTTTGCAGGAAGTTTTTATACGAGTTTATAACAACCTTTACAAATATAACAACAGGTGGAATTTCTCTACATGGCTTTATAATATTGCAGTGAATGTCTTTAAAACGCATTATAAGAAGAAAAAGAAAAACCCGGAAAATGTTAACAATGAAGCGATTGACGATATTTCATGCAGTATATTGGATTATCCCGATGTTGCTTACGAAGTCAAAGAACAGAGGCTTCTTATAATCAAGCTAATAAACGGGTTGAAAGACGACCAAAAAATTGCACTTGTATTAAAACATGTACAGGGTTTTTCGTATAAAGAGATTGCAGATATTTTGGAGGTTACACCTGAAGCTGCAAAAATGAAGGTCCAGCGTGCCAAACAGTTTATTTGCAAGAAGTATAATGAAATGAAAGGAAGGGGTGTTTATAATGAAGTGCACATATAGTTTGGAAGAACTGATAGGATACCTGGATGGCCGCATGTGTGACCAGGAAAAAGAACAACTTCAAAAGCACCTTGAAATATGCGAGGACTGCCGGAATCATCTTGCAGCACTAAAATTAACAGATGGTTATATAAAAGAAGATGTTAAAAATGACGGCACCACATATTTAAAGGTAATGGAATCAATTGATAAGAGTAGATATAATGAAAAAAAATCAAAATATAAAGTTGGAGCGGTTCTATTTAAGCTGGCACCTGTTTTAAAGCCAATGGCTGCAGTTGTTCTTGTAATAATTATTGCTGCTGCGGCTTTAAATAATCGGGAGCAAATTTCAGATGTATTGTCATCTCTTGAACAAATGGTATTGAAGCATGATGAAACAGATAAAGATGATAATAAAAAAGAAGTTAAAAAGAGCAAATTCTTCAAGGCTGAACCAACAGTAGGATTAAAAAAAGCTACACCTCCTGAGGGCTGGAGTTTATCAGAAGATGTGGTTGTAAAGGATGCTGGAAACAGGGAGCAAATCATTATAAAACTATATGTAAAACCCGACACCAGTCCAATATCTTCCAAAACTGCAACCGGGGAAGTTCTAGCCTTTCTTGATGACGGAAAGGATTTGTATGAAATAGGAAATATAAGCAACTATGGCATAATAAAAACAGAAATTATATCCCAGGATTTAAATAAAGACGGAATTAATGAAATTGTAATAAAAGGCCAATCGGGTGCGTCTTCATCATTGTATAAAGTAATCGGTTTGGAAAGGGCATCTGGGAGATGGCTGCAGCTTTTAGATACAAACCATACCGAAGTCATGGATGTTGATTTGGATGGTGATATCGAATTGGTCACCACATCCGTTGGAAGCTTGCCGCCATTTGTCTTAATATACGAGTGGTATGGCGACCGTTTTGAAAAGCTGGATGTTGCCGAGGCTACAGGAAATGAGTATGCTAACCTTATAAACAGAGGAACAGAAAATATAGTATTTGAAAGTGGAAATAAAAACGGTAAACACTACTATTCATATAAAAACGGTGAGCTTATCGAAACTTTGCTTACTAAAAATGTGCTTGAGAAGAATAATATAACAAATGCGGCTTTCAACACCTTTGTTACAAAAGAAGTTTGGGGAAAGCAAGGACCTGGTGAAAACTATGATAATGTAGTAAAAATACCCTATGGCAGGGTTATAAGTGTAATCGGAAGGTATAATAAAGATGCAGGTTGGTATCTTGCAAAGCTGACACCTGAGCTTTCAAACGAGCGTACGGAAGTTCTGCTTCCTGAAAATCAAACTGAATTCTGGCTTAACTTGGATTCAATTTCTACAGGATTTGATCATGCTGTTAATTTCGATGAATGTACAGTTAACGATGCAGTTCAGTTTAATAGTGTGATAACAGGAAAAAACAGGAGTGATGGTACATACCACCTAAAACAGCTGCCTGATGAAAATAGCTCTACCGTTTCAATAGCATCACAGGGAAATCTAATAAGTGTTATACGGAAAGATGGACAATGGAGCCTCATAAAGATTATTTCAGGAAGAGCAATGACAGACTATTCCGATGTCGGATGGATCAAAAACGAAGATTATGCGGCATACAAACCTGGGATAAAAGTAAACCAGGGATTTATTACCAGGCCTTTCAGGATATATGATACAACCAATCCAAATTCAGACTATCCGCCGTTAGACAATATATTAAAGAGTAATGTTGCACCAGTTACCATTCTTCTAGACCGTACCACAGGCACATTTGGCTGGACTAAGGTAGCAGGTGGATTTAACGGGTTTATTGGTTGGGTTAAGTTAAAGGATATAAAATCCTCTTTTACTTCTGAGGAAGCTCAGAAGCTGGCAAACCCAGAGATAGATCTGAAATCGCTGACACAAAAAATTAAAAAGGAAATAGAAGAATGGGAAGATTTAAATCTTTGTGCATTGGACTTAGGCAAACAAATTAAGCTTACTTCAAAGCAAAGAAATGAGCTTTCTGATAAACTTACCGCAGTAACAGGTTATCAAGTGTTTGATGGCGGACTCACAACTTTCAGGGAAGCTGTATATCCCTTCTATACACTGCAGTTTTTAGACGGAAATGGTGATTTCTATATGAACGAAGACACTGAACCGCCTTATAAATATTACAAGTCTTCATTCTGCAAATTTAACTTCATAGTTACCGGAGATGATACACTTATGATACAAATTCCCGATGAAAAGCTAGTTTCATATGGTCTAAAACGTGAAGGGCCGCCCATTAAATTTATAAAGGTAAATAAAGAATTCATACAACACTTGAAAACATTAATTCCGGTAACGGCTAACATTGATAAAAACAGTTTGAATTATCTTCTTAATGCAGTAAAGGTAGAGGTTAACGGCGAACAGAGTGATCAGCCCCAGCAGGTATATAAGGCAGCAAGGGTACTGAATGCTTTTGCTAGAGAAAAATTGGCTCCTGGCAAGAATAAGAGAATTGAAAACAAGGTAATTGAGTTTAAATTCACGTTTAAGGATGGAAGTACCGAAGAAGTCATTGTATATGAAAAGCACTTGAGTTATAGAGGCATGTACATCATGTTGAATGGCAATCCTGCAAATATTGGAGGGCTTCTATTTACAGGGTATTTCTAGATCACATCTTTACCTTGTATTGAATGCACCATAATTTCCTAGATAAAAAAATAAACCTCCAAGTTTTAACTTGAGGGTTTATTTTTTTATTGGTTCAACGATAAATTTTGTAGCTCGTTGAGAGAAAGATATTATTTACCTGACCAATTTCCAACAAGATAATTCGAAAAATTAAAATCGTTTCCAACCTTATACGAATTATTTCCATAAAGTGTATTGTTTTTAAATTGGTAAAGCATCATATCCCCGGAACCGGTTCTTGCTATAATATCGGAAGTACCGTCACAGAACCAGTTTCCAACATAAATATCAGTAAAACTATTAAATTCATTGCCTACCTTAGCAGAGTAATTGCCATAAAATGTATTGTTTCTGAAGGTATAAAGCCACAGGTCTCCTGAAGAAAATCTTACTATCAGATCATCAGTACCATCATTTGTCCAGTTACCGACCAAATAATTTACTACACCATTGAAACCTTCTCCAACTTTTCCAGAAACATTTCCATAGAAAGTATTGTTTCGGAACTGGTACAAATACAATTCACCATTAGCATTTCTTATTATCAAGTCTGAAGTTCCGTCACCGGTCCAATTGCCAACCAAGTAATCAGTCATATTGATAAAACCGTTTCCTACTTTTATTGGGCTTGCGGAAATGGAATTATTTCGAATAATTATAAGATATAAGTCTCCTGAAGCCGTTCTTACAATAAGATCGTCAGTTCCATCACCGGTCCAATTGCCAACCAAATAATCAGTATAATTGAAGCCGCTTCCCAGCTTTATGGGAGTATTTCCGTAGAAGGTATTGTTTCGGAAAGGATACAGGTACAATTCTCCAAGACTGTTTCTTACAATCAAATCATGTGTTCCGTCACCAGTCCAATTACCAACAAGGTAGTGTGTAAAACTCCAATCATTACCAACCTGTATTGGTGTATTGCCGTAAAATGTTCCATTATGAAAAGGATAAAGTATCATTTTTCCTGAAGAATCTCTTACAATAAAGTCAGGAGCTGCATGAATAGTGTTCCATGAATAATCATCCGTATAAAAATACTTGCCTGTCATGATTCCCGGTTCTGTATACCTGCTGTCTGCAATCGAAAATGTAATACCCTTTGTCTCAGTTGAAAAATATCCGTTTATTGCCTTATAATTCCCATTTGCATCAATAAAGTGGCCCAATCTGGCTGGTACATTTGAATAATTAGGTAACCTGCGGATAACAAGTTTACCCCTTAAACTGTCATTGTTAAGGTTAAACACACCTAAAAGTCTGCTTTTCTGATTGCTGTACGATACAGGAGCTTTAACTTTTGTTATGTAGTGTGCACCCGTTGCGTTTTTTTCGAAAACATCATATTTAACACGGATCATGGAACTTTCACCCCATGAGTTTTTGACAATAAATATTCTGTTTGGCCTGTCATATCCAACAACAAGAACACAGTGACTTTCCCCTCCGCTAGTACCTGAATATTGGTATACTCCGTACCGATCCCTATACCAGTTTGTATTGAAATCAAGAATAACATCATATCCATTTGCTATAACCTGTTCAATATTTGCACTCACATTTGGAGAATTGAGCCTTGCAAAGCTTTCCACACCATAAATCGCTCCAGTCCTTGCACTTGTGGGAATGTAGTATGGGGAATATTCAAAAGCATCTACCTGAGCTTGAGTTACTTTGTTATCCTTTGGGTCAGGCAACCAGGCAAAATCTCCGCATGCGTTGTTGGTCCGTGCATTTATATAATTTTTAAGGGATTCCATTTCACTTTGACCCAAATAACCTCTGTTTATTCCCAGTGTAGAGTTGTAATTTATATCATTTTCAGCACAGATATCATAATCTCTTGTGAAAGATACACAATCGGAGCTTCCTCCTCCCCAATATGATACCTGATTTTCGTACAAATAATTGGGTGTATAGTTTGGCGGAATAACATCAAGCCATGAGGATTTTATCAGGTGGTGTAAATACTGTTCAGATAAATCAAGTGTCATATTATAATCACGATTGTATCTGGCTTCTAAAGCTGCAATAATGGCAAAATCAAAACATGTTCGCCTGTCATACTGATTCTTGATACTTGTCTGCTTACCTGACCAATCTACCTTATCAGGAATTGCAGCACTTGCCTGACTTGATGCCAACATTATTACTATAAGAAAAAGTGTTGCAAAAATTAAATTTTTATAATTTCTCATAAAATAACCTCCCATTTTGTTTTTTAAATTAATCTTGATATATGAATGTAAGGTAATTCATCCCGGTCGACACTCATCTGACAATAATTAAAATGTGCTGGAAAAGTTGAGTTGACTGTCTGTACCTGTCCAAACATAATATGCAGAATAATTACTGTTGTTGGAGTAAATCAAAGGCCACACTGAAGGTGCATAATAGCTCGTTTGATCAGATGTCTTTTTTCCTGTATATGATAAACCATCTAAAGAAACTACAGAATTTAAACAATTATCCGTACCTGTCCAGCATAATTGAAAATTCCCGGATGAAATTAAGCGATATTTGAATTTACAAGTTGGAGATCTTTTTGCATATTCATTTAGTACATTCTTATTTGTCCATGTGGAGTAATTTACGTTTTTGGTCATAACATTAATTCTTTTGTTATAGTCTGTCCAGGCCAGACAAAGTGTAGCAGCTCCAAAACTTATGCTAGGTCCATAATTGCTGTATTCATAAAGAGTGGTTTTTGAGTACACTGAGAATATTCTTTTATTGCATTGGCTTACATCCATGGATAATGTATTCAGTCTCTTATCTGTGCCTGTCCAGGCTAAAAAAAGTGTATTTCCTGAACTGGCAATAGACGGTGATGTACCCTGGAGTGCATATTCATCTGGTATTGTGTATTTATACGAAAAATTCATGTAAGTATCGTCATTCCAGGTTATGCTAATAGCACCATCCAGTTCTGTATAAGCTATAAAAAATTTACCATTTGCTTGTGCTAACGAAGGTTTACTGCGGGTTTCTGCCCAAGGAAGCACCCCATGCAAACCAAATGTTTTACCGCCATTCGTTGAAGACATGAAATTAACATAATGCGGGTACTTTGGGTTGTCTGTACCCGCCCAGGCAATATACATTTTACCATTGTAGTATATAATATCCGGCCCATCTATAGAATACTGACCAAGGGGTAAAGCGAAAGATTGGATTGAACTTGCAATAATAAAGCTTAACATTACTAAAAATACGATAAATCTTTTCATAATCTTATCCTCCTTTAAAATCAATCTTTTTTTGTTGTTTAAATTCATATAATTCACACCGGCCGGTACTCATCTGACAATTTCATTATGCATCCAATTTTAAAATCACTAACAGTAAAAAAATCTTTAAAAATATATTGTTATTGTTTTTACAATATGATATATAATGATTATTAAACCATTTGGAGGTAATCATGCCAAACAATTCAAAAGCTTATGTTACCATAATGGATTACCCTGAGTATGAAACATCATGTATTGGCTACATTCGTATAAGAACATTCAGATATTTGCAGGACTTGGAAATTGCCTTAAAAGAATTTAAACGTTATAGATTTCATGTTCCTGACCATATGTCAAAAGATTTAGATAAATGGATTTATTACCAAACTCATATTTTTCTATTGGATTATTTTAAGAGTAATATAAATATTTTCAATAATTTATATATTGAATTTATTGATAATTATAAATATTTTTATATAGCAGAAAAGAATCATTTTAAAAAGTATTATTCGGAGCAAATTTCTATAATAAGTAATTCAGTTTTAACTTCTTTAAAAATATTAGCCGCAGAAGGCGGATATCCGCACAGGGTAATTTGTTACTGTTTTAAAAATTTACTGGAGGACTATCCACCAGCCAAAATAGCAAATGAATTGCTTTCAAAAAATCTTGACATATTGCTTGATTTATTTATAGATAATTATTCATATGAGACAGAAATTCCTCTGCTATATGTAGCATACCTGTTTGAAACGGTAAGGGATGACTTAGATAGTGAGCTTAATGACTTAGTTTATAAATATGGCAATTACAATGAGGATTTTACCAAAATTGTAGAAAAGATTTTAAGTACTCGGACAGGTTCTACATTGCTCGAAAACTATTTCTCCATAGATCAGAAAAATAAACCTCAAATTATTGTTATGTGGTGCAAAAGAGTAAAAGAAAGAATTATTAACAAGACTTTAGCTTTTCTTAAAGATAAAAATAATTATTTTGAAGTTTAATGGAGATAAAATTATGGAAAATTTAAATTTAAAGTGTCCTGACAAGGACACTATTTACAAGTATTTCAGAATGGAACTTGATAACGAGCAATTATTGAGTTTGAATAAACATTTTGCTTTCTGCGATAAGTGTCTTAACCAATACAACTACTTTGATGATTATATCAGCACAAGAGCACTATCGTCCAATGTTATAAAGGAGATATGGAAAGATTCCGATATCGATACTTTTGAATATGCTGCTGCTGATAGTCACAATAATAAAGATTTTGAACTGACTTCTTCAAAAGGTAAATATATAGCCAAGTTGTTACAATACGCAAGTGATCCATGTATAAATTTACTTGTCATCAATGTTCTAATTGACAGTAAAGGAAAACTAAGGGTGAGCCATATAAAAAATGGTAAAACAATACCAATTGGAGAGGAAGATATTGATGGATTAAATGAATTTTGCTTTAGTGTCAGTTCGGATATTGTTTTAAAAGAGTTAATTATTGATATTGTCAATAATTAACTAAAATGTGCTGTTAATCTTACATTTTGCAAAGCAAAATAACCAGCGAATATAGCGACTATAACTTTATTTTGTGATACAAATGAAAAAATTAATCACTTTAATACAAAATAATGAGGCAAAATTATGAATGTTTATGCACTTTTTGATAATGCAACAGCAGAAATTGTTAAGATAGATTTTATAGAATATGATTCAGGTTCACCTATCCATATATACTTTATTCAAAAACAAAATAATATTAAACAATCCATTGAACGAGCTATAAATGCTGCATATATGGAAATATTCTCAGGAGAGCTTAAGTATCAACAGAAAAAGTATATTACTATTTCTCCAAAACCTTTTGAGCAGCAAGTATGCGGCAGTAGTGCCGCTTTACCTTATGCCATATCTTTTGTCTTATCTATAATTGACAATGGATATATCCAGTGCGATACTCCTTCATGGGACAAAATATCTGCTACAGGAGAAATTGATATATATGGTAATGTAATCGCAATAAGCTCCATTAAACAAAAAATCACAGCAGCTATCAACGAAAAATTTGACGTTGTTTTTTTTCCAAGCCAAAACCTTCAAGAATTATCACAGATAAGAAATGAAGAACCGCAATTTGATGAGCTGCTTATTAAAAGCAATTTAAAGTTAATTCCTGTCTCAACTATCAGACAGGTGCTATGTGAAATTGGTATATTTAAAAATGTTAAAACCAATAACAATGATGTAACCCCTTTAAATAATAACTTAAAAGTTGGGGATGAAATTAAGCATCAAAATCTCCAAAGTGATATTAAAAAAGAAAAATCAAAATCTGTTAATAAGAAAGTTAAAAAAAACTACGTATTCCAATTTGGCTCTGCCCTAGCTTTTATAATATCCGTAATTATAATATTTAAGTATATTTACCCTGTTAATAGCATTAACAAAAATTCAAATTCTGCTTTTACTTATACTTCCTCAGCACCAACTCAGGAACCGATTCATACTCCTTATAAAAATACTGGTATTTCAGCCACTATTTCTACTATAGATCCTACTCCTACCAAAATATACACTTATTCACGCATACCAACAGTAACTGTGCCTGCAAGTCCTGTTTCCGGCATTATGTCCACCAATACTCCCGTACCAACAAGAGTTATTAAAAAGCCATCCTCACTTATACTCTTTAATAGTACAAATAAAGATGTCTTCAAATGGGATTATAATACGGATAATGTAACAACAGAATATGACAATAATTCAAAAAAAGCTGTAAAGCTGCATTATGACCTAACAAATAAGGGTTCCAGCATATTTATTTACAATCTGAAAGAAAACTATATCAATATAAATAATGTTTTATTAAAAAATAACCAAATATCTTTTCGGCTTAAAAGAAATATTAATAACACAGCTAATACTATGCATATATTGTTTATCTTTAAAAATGGAAAAGAAAAAGCTTACTACGTATTTAATGATATAAAAACAAAGCCCGGAAGTAACGATAAACTAAAATATGACGGTAAAAAAGAATGGGGACAAAAAATATTGGATTTTAATAGTTTTAGTCCTCGTATTGATATTAAAGATGTTTTAAACTTGGAAGAAATCCACTTTATAATCACAAATGAATTTTCACGGCATGATGAAGGAGGAACCGGAGATATTTACATAAGTGACCTTACATTTTCATAAGCTATTGGCAAGCCATTCTTATACAACAAATTAGTGGCTATAAATGGTATTGGTTTAATTTTTAACCTTCGCCAAAATATTATGTAATACAGAACATACTTCGGCTCTGGTTATATTTTGCTTCGGTCTTAAAGTTCCATCGCCATATCCGTTAAGTATCCCTTTTTGAGCCGCTTTTTTCATACTTGTAAATGCCCATGTCGGTATGTCTTTCTCGTCTGTAAATTTTTTTTCTTCCCTGCCCTTATCTATGTCTTCTTTTAAAGCTTCTATAAGTATTACTGCCAATTCAGCCCTTGTTATTTCCCTGGAACCTTTAAATGTATTATCTTTATAGCCGTTTATAATTTTTTCGCGGACTGCTGTACTTACATATTTTTTAGACCAATTTGAAATCTTATCAGTATCTGAAAAATTCAACTGAATTTTATCATCAAGTTTATACCCCATATATAGAACAATTATTTTGGCTATTTCCTCACGGGTTGTGTTACCGTCAGGATTAAAGGTATTATCCGGGTATCCGTTTACCAATCCTTTTCTATGTATCTCTATTATGTATTCCTCTGACCAATGTCCTTCTATATCTCTAAAAACTATTGCTTTGGGTAATAAAGGAGTTGGTATTTCTGTAATTTTGGGTGTTGGAGTTTGGAGTGTTGGAGTTTGGGTTATAGCAGTAGATGCTGGAGTTTGTACAGGGGTTGGTGTTACTGTCGCTGTTGCAGTTGCCGTTGCTGCATATGTATTTTGTGTTGTTGTTGAATTTGATTGTAATGATACATTATTTGAAACACTTGAATTTTTGTCTGTTTGATTTGGTGTTGGTGTTGCCATTGGTGTTGCTGTTTGTGTTTCTGTTTGTGTTGGTGTTGGTGTTGCCGTTGGTGTTGCTGTTAATGTCGCTGTTACTATTGCTGCCGGTGTTTGTTCCGGAGGATTTACTGTTAATGGCGATGAAGTCGGTACATCATAAGGCTCAGATTTATATCCCATCCATGTAGGTGCTGTAAACCCGGGAGCACTATTTAAGTAATGTATGGTAAATTGGGAATCTGCATCATCAAATGCATTAGTTCCCATGCTCGGAGCATTTCCATTAAAGTAAGCATTTTGAAGTGTATAACAGTTTCTAAAAGCTTCATTTCCAATATTTGAAACACTTTTGGGTATTGTTATGCTTTTTAAACTGGTACAATAATTAAATGCAGCGTTCCCAATACTTGTTACACTGCTTGGTATTGTTATATCTGTTAGTCCGACACACTGGAAAAACACTTCGTTACCAATACTTGTTATACCTCCTGGCAATGTTATACTTTTTAAATTGGGGCATTCTCTGAACACCTTATTCCCAATACTTGTCACGCTGTTTGGTATTGTTATGTCTGTTAAACTGGAATACATAAATGCAGTATCCTCAATGCTTGTTACACTGCTTGGTATTGTTATATCTGTTAATCCAGTGCACTTGAATGTTCCCTTATTTATACTTGTTACATTGTCTGACAGAGTTATATTTTTTAAACCTGTACACCAAAAGAACGCTTCTTCTCCAATACTTTTTACACTGTTTGGTATTGCTATACTTGTTAATCCATAGCAGTAATAGAATGCAGAATTCCCAATGTTTGTTACGCTATCTGGTATTGTTATACTTGTTAACCCATGGCAGTAATAGAATGCCTCATCCCCAATACTTGTTACACTGCTTGGTATAGTTATTTCCTTTAATCCATAGCAGCCGTAAAATGCACCTTCACCAATACTTGTAACGCCGTCCGGTATTGTTATATAAGTTAAACCTTGGCAGTCATAGAACGTATAACTTCCAATACTTGTTATACTACTTGATATAGTTATACCTGTTAATCTATAGCAGTCATAAAATGCCTTGTCCCCAATACTTGTTACACTGTCCGGTATGGTTATACCTGTTAATCCATCACAGTAACAGAATGCAGAACTTCCAATACTTTTTATACCATAAGGTATTGTTATACCTGTTAGCCCTTTGCAACCATAGAAGACTTCATCACCAATGTTTTCTACACATATACCGTTAATTTTGCTTGGTATTATTATATCTCCGCCAGATCCTTTATAATCGGTTATTGTTTTTGTTGATTCATCGAATATGAAATCAGAATCGGGTGCAAGTGCTTTACAAGGATAAAACGAAGAAATAATTGCCATAAACAAAATAAATGAAATTAACCTTTTCATATCCAGTACCCCCTATTTAAATAGCTGAATACACTACGTATAGAGTTATGAATACTTTGTTGCTGAGTATTCATAACCAGGAAATTTCTCTATTTGTTATAAACAAGATTTACTAAATCCTCCAATAAATAACGAATTATATATACCTACTTCTTTTAATCGATTTTATACTCCTTTGCAATAACTGTTCTCATACCGCCAAATAAAATTTCTCCCAATCCAATTTTTGCAATAACCCTATCGTTTCCAGCCCAAAAACAACCTTCGCAATCACCATACTTTTCTCTAATAGAAGGTATATTTACCCCTAAATCATTTAACCCGCTTGGGCAAAGCACTTTAAATTCTTTGGTTTCAAAGTCATACATATATAAATCCGTTGGAGTTTTACCCAGACTGTAAAGCAGCTTTTTACCGTCATATGAAGGATACATATATGATGATCCCAATACCTTAAAATCCTTATTTTCTATTAACGGTCTTTCTTCAATTACATTCCCATCAAGATCGGTTATGTAAAATTTGGAATTTATTTGACACATCAATCTACTTCCTTCAATAACCCCGAGAACTTCCATAAAGCTAATTTTTTCTTTAATTTCTATGTTAATCTTTTTACATTTTTCATCCTTAATCTGATAAAGGCTGTAATCTGTATTATCCGGATCTTTTTGAGTTCTGATGTTTACAAATAAAGTTCCCTTGTCAAAGGCTAAAAATCCTACATTGTATTGGAGATTTCCAGACTTGTCCATAAATTCATCGCCAGGTTGGATTTTGTATTTACTAAGGATATCAACTTTCTCTTTTTGATTAAAATCAATATAATTAATACTATTCATATCTCCGTAGTATACTCTTTTGTTTTCCATATCAAGCACGGAATTTCTCATATACGCGGCGGCTATTTTACCTTCAATGCTGGCAATAACCTTTTTGTCGACACTGTCCCATATAACAAGTCTGGCCTTATCACTGGGTTCATGAGTTTTAAAATCATACGGATCAAGTTGAAACAAGTAATGCCTTCCGTCCTTTGATATACTTGTGAGAGTCCCTATGTTAAAATTATTGTCAAATTTGTCAATGGCAATTACTGTCCCACCGTACTCATCTTTCTCCCCTACTTTCACCTGAATATCCTTTGCTGCTGTAACTTGAGGAGTATATGAAGCTTCTACTTCCAAATTCCTATTTTTGTCACAGCCAGTGTATATCATAGACTGAGTAATAATCAAAACCCCAATAAACAATGCTTTTATTCTTAATGATTTATACTTACCCATAAAATCACCCCTTAATAAAATTATCCGACTCTAATATATTGATTCACGATATTAAACCGCAAATAATGTTTTTATATGTTATCGAAATTTCTTAACGCTTTCCAGAAAATTTGCAGCATACATATCTGCTTCATTGGGATATATATAATTTAGTTTCTCAGCTGTTTTGACAGATAATTTACGAAATAAATCCATGCTTTTAGATAGTGCACGAAAAATATCATTAGCTGAATACCCTGCAAATATATTAGGAAATTCCTTCACTATCCAAGGTTCTGCCCACTGTTCTATGAAACGCCCGCAATGCCAGGTGTCATAAGAAGAGCCGTTAACAGCATGAGTAAAAAGTTCTATCATCTGTAATAGGATATTTTTCATATAGTTATCCACACAGTTTTTTGCAACCCAAAGTTCGCCACGCAGCACTTTTTTTGCAGCCCATATTGAGTGAAACCAAAAGTCATTAACAATATTTACAAATTCACTCTCCGATAGCAAGAAATACTGTTCAGGTGATAACGCTATCCTCCTCAAAACATCATCAAACCCAATTTTATCAAATAATATGCAATATGATCTTGCAATTATTTCCTTGAAGTCTTTATCTTTTTCAATTTTATCAATGTCATTTGCCTTCAAAAAGAGAAAATCCGCATCCAGTGCATTATCAAAAACTACACGCCGTTCTTTTCCATTAGCAATTGTATTTTCACTAAAGGAAATATGGTATTTACCCAAACTATCCAGCCATTCATCGGATTTTATGAAATGCTCTATATCATCAACCAGCATTATAATATCTATATCCGAGTACTCATCGGCAGGATGTTGTGTTCTTGATCTTGAACCTATAATAATACCTGTTTTTATCTGGTCTGTTAATTTACTGAGCTCAATTAAACCGGTTAGAATACTTTGGTATTCATTCATATCAAGTGCCTCCATTTAACCCATGACTTCCGGAATATATATTCTTTAAATTCCTTTATGTATTAACAAATAATTAACTGGTCAATCGTGAATCTTATATTTCAACAAAACTTTTTAAGGCATTATCAAATTTCCACTTCAACCCGCAAATGTTTAAATAATTCTCATACTTGACTATAAACTTATCAGGAATATACCCTAAAACTTCATCCATCCTTCTTAGTGAATACTCAAATGCGAATTTACGTCCCTCATATTTTAATTTATAGCACTTTTCCCACTCTTTTTTAAATTGTGTTCGATTTTTAGATTCAAAGCTAAATCCTTGACAATTGGTTCCATAAGCTAATAATATTACAAAGGCTTCATCCCCATCTTTAGTTGGAAATCCGGAAAGCATGGAATAATGTCCTCTATCATTATCCTCTATTACATAATACCCTATTTTTATACTATACTTAATGTATAATCCGTTAAGTCCCCAATCACTTGAAAGTGAGATTTCCAGTTTAGAAATCAGCTTAGATGCTGCTTCTTTTTCATAATCGGACATTATATGTTTAAAATAGTTTTCTCCATCATACATAACAGTATATAATTCATCCAAAATGTTTTTCCTCCTTGACCCAATAGGCCTACTAGCTTAGCTTGTCCAAAGTCCTTTATTGTACTTGTCCTTACTCTATTTCCAACAAAATTAGACCCTATCCATATTAAAAGTGTTAATTATCTTACATTTGGTGAAGCTAATAACCATTATTTTATGATATACAAATAATAAGATTAAGTGATTTTAACAAGCTTGTGATAGACAAGTGCAATATTTATGACATCTTACACCATATTTTATCACACACAACCTTATTATGGCAATGAATACAATTTACCAAACAATTTTCACATGTTGGTTTTCTGGATAATTTACCAATTTTGGTAAACTCATCAATGAGTTTCTATTTATAATCAGGGATAATCTTTTTTAAGAAGTCTTTCACCTCGTTTATTCCGATCAAACCGTTGTTTCTAGCTTTATTAATTTCTTCAATTATCGCCGCGAAATCCAAATCATATTGTTTTTCAATAAATATATTATTGTTTTTTGTAATATTGATCCCATCCTTAAACATCAGAAGTTCCTCATGCAGTTTTTCACCCGGCCGAAGGCCGGTAAACTCTATTTCAATATCTTCCCCAGGTCTCATACCTGCTTGTGAAATCATAATATTGGCAAGATCAAGTATCTTTACAGGCTTACCCATGTCAAGAACAAATATTTCGCCTCCACTAGCCATAGCACCAGCTTGTATAACCAGGCTTGCGGCTTCGGATATTGTCATAAAGTACCTTGTTGTATCAGGATGGGTCACTGTTACCGGGCCACCCTCTTCAATCTGTTTCTTAAAAAGAGGAACAACACTGCCGTTACTTCCTAATACGTTTCCGAACCTTACTGCAGAGAAAATTGTACTGCTTTTTTTATTCATATAACGGATTAGAATTTCTGAAACTCTTTTAGTAGCACCCATTATACAAGCAGGATTAACGGCTTTATCCGTTGATATGAAAACAAACTTTTTGCAACTATATTTATCAGCACATTCAAGTAGATTTAGGGTACCGAATATGTTGTTTTTTACAGCCTCATCAGGATTTCCTTCCATTAAAGGCACATGCTTGTGTGCTGCTGCGTGGAAAACGACGGTTGGTTTATATGTGTCAAAAATATACTCCATCTTTTCCTTTTCTCTTATGGAAGCTATGATTATTTTTATATCCAGATCTTTATCATGTTTTTTTACAAGCTCATTGTTTATGTCAAAAGCACTGTTTTCATAAAAATCAAGTATCAATAATTTTGAGGGCCTAAACCTTGCTATTTGTCTGGAAAGTTCCGATCCTATTGACCCACCGCCTCCAGTCACCATAACCACCTCATTTTCAATATAGTGGCTTATCTCTTCTGTATTAATACATATTTCATTTCTTGAAAGCAAATCTTCTATATTAAAGCCCCTTAGCTTTTTAAAGCTAACCCCTTCTCCCATTAATCCAAATACCTCAGGAAGCACTTTAACTTTACATCGAGAATTTTTACAGACATTAATAATAATTTGCATTTCCTTTTTTTGTACAGATGGCATAGTTACAATAATCTCTTCAATTCCAAATTTTTTTACTGCCCATAATATCTTATCCCTACCGCCTATGATCGGAACACCGTTAATTTTGGTTTTATGCTTTTTTTTGTCATCATCAATTGCTGCAACAGGCTTGTATTTACAATTAATATTGCTCTTCATCTCCTTAATAATAATTGAACCTGCCTCTCCCGCACCAATAATCATTGTGTTCTTTTTATAATGATCTTCAAACAAATATTTTTTTATGTCGTTTTTAAAACGAATGCTTATCCTTAAGGCTCCGACAAAAACAAAGGTTATCAACCAGAAGATCAGTAATACGGATTTAGGTAAATATATATCTAATGCCAGTTCAATAAGCAAAGACATAAAGGCACCTGTTACAGTTGCAAGCAGGATTTGAACAAGTTCTCCTATGCTTGCATATCTCCAAAGCTTCTTATATAATTCACAAACATAAAAGCAACTTACATTTGCCAAAGAAATAATAACAAGTAATTTTGGAAACAAATCTATATATTTTGCTGGAATTGAACCTTCAAATCTTATGAAAAATGCAGCACATATTCCTATATTTAAAATTATAAGATCACCTATAAAGAATAATACTTTTTTACCATTCCATTTCATTTTTAATTCTCCCCAATAAACCTATTTTAGTCATTCCTTATGTAGAATCTAAATCCACCAATTCCTTTCCGGATATTTTGCACTTTATTTTCATCTAAATATCAGTTCCTGGTTTCTGCGGTATAACGATTCTGCATAGTCAGTGCCTACCCATTTTACAACCTTATGATATGAAGGCAGAAACAGGTTGGTATAATCCTTTGCTGAGTGTGCATCAGATGCAATGAATTGAGCTAATCCAAGCTTTAATACTTTTTTGCAAAATGCTTTAGACTTTCTGCCATGTATTCCCATTATACTTCCTGCATCAAGCTGTACCATGCATCCTGCTTCTATAAGACCTAAAAACTTGCCAAAATCCCTTTGGAAATATATATGCCTTTCAGGGTGAGCGATTATAGGAATAATATTCTCTAAATGCAAATTCAATATAATATCTACTGTGTTAGCCGGGTATACATCAAACGGAAGTTCAAATAGAAGATACTGGGAATTATTTAATGTAAAAATTCTTTTATTATCAATACAATCCAATAACAATGATTCCACAAAAACCTCATACCCCAATCTAAGTTCAATATCACAATCAGCAAGCCTAATCAATAATTCCTTAAAGTTTTTTTCGGCATTATCAATATTAAAGACATTTTTTTTGTAGTGAGGAGTTGCGATAATTGTCTTGATACCAATTTTTTCTGCTTCAAGAACCATTCTAATTGACTCTTTAATGGTAGAAGGGCCATCGTCTGTATCAAAAATCAGATGGCTGTGAATATCAATCATAAATTATCCCTCTTTACATTTTTGATTTCCTTGAGTAATTTTCTGGAATATTTCGTTTTTTTGTTATCGTAGTCATATCCGCCATAATAATTTCGAAAATCCAATTTATTCACTTTGTTAAATACAACTCCAAGAATATTGGCATTAGCCTTTTGCAATTGTTCTTTCATCATAATAGCGTTATTGCACTTTGTTTTGTATTGTGATACTACTATTATTGCAGCATCACTTTGTGATGATATAAGTGCACCGTCAATAACACTGCCTAGCGGTGGTGTGTCTATAATAACAAAATCATATATTTCTCTTGTTTTTATAAGAAATTCTCCTAATCGAGGAGAGGCTATAAGCTCTCCCGGACTCAATGTTTTAATCCCGCAGGATACAAAATCAAAGCCCTCAATCTGGGTTTTATTTATTATCTGTTCTAAAGTTGAATTACCCAACAAGTAATTAGAGAGTCCTTTAAAGTCTTTGCTCACAAGCTTTTTATAAAGTATAGGTTTTCTTAAATCTGCATCAACAAAAAGCACTTTCATACCTGATTTTGCAATTGTATATGAAAGGTTGGCTGAAACACAGCTTTTTCCATCTCCAGAACTGTAGCTGGTAATAGCGATTGTTTTTAGCTTATTTTCCGGATCACAAAAATGTATATTAGCTCTTAAAACTTTAAAAGCTTCCTCTAAGGATTCATTTATCTTAAATTCATGTTCATAATTTATTGTTGTCATAAACTCCCCCAAGGACCATTTTGCATTATTTTGAATAAACAGAATAAGGAATTACTTGTTTTTTACAAGTGGTATTGTGCTGAGAATGCTTAATGATAAGTATTCTTCAATATCTTCCTTACTTTTTATGGTATCACTAAAATACTCAATAAGATATATTAATCCTGTGGTCAATACAAAACTAATCATCAATGCCAATATAAAATTTACTACTGGCTTTGGCTTTGCAGGTTTTAGCGGAAGCTCTGCTCTATCAACAATATTTATATTGGCTACACTCATTAATTCCATAGACTTCTCAATAAATTTTTCACTTGTCTTATTAGCTAAATCCCTTGCTCTATAAGGATTTTTGTCATTAACAATAATCTGCAGCACTCTTGTGTCAGGCTTTAGGTTAACACTTATTTTGCTTGCCAGATCATCGGGACTCACATTCTTAATACCTAGCTCGTTTAGAACCGACCTCGTTACAGTTTTGCTCTCAATAAGCTCTCTATAGTCTTTAACCAACTGCTGATTTGTCAGTAAATCGTTGTAATTTATCGGTTTGCCCCCATCAGGCTTATTTATTACATAGAGTGTAGTATAAGACTGGTATACAGGTTTAAGAATTTCTATGCTTACAAAATATGTTATAATTGCAACTATAATTGGTATTATGATAATAAATTTTATTTTTTTTAAAAGCATATATGTTATTTGCTTTATGTCCAAATTGTATCACCCTTGTCATTTATTCATAATTTTATAGTTATTGTTATCAGTCTTACATTTGGAAAGGCAAAATAACCAGCTGTTTATGTTATTTTGCCCTGCCAGATATAAGATTTTATAAGAACAAAATTACACTTCCTTTAATTAATAAAAAACTAGTCTCTAAAACAATGGAATTTGTGTCTTAACAAGCGGCAAACAAGACCTGCAAAAAGTCCAAATACAACACCGGAAGCAAAACTTAATAAAGCTGTCTTTGCTATAATACTCAAAAAGTTTAAATAGATCATTACATCGATAAAATTATATTTAAGGTGACAAAGTCTTAGCCATGATAAGTTAGCAAGAAGTACAAATAATGAAAACATTATAGCTGTGAAAGTGAACCGGTGCCAGCATTTTGACTTATGGCAACAGACAAGTTCAAAGGTTGCTGCAGCAAATACGCCTCCTACAAATAAATTTACTAAAAAAAACAAAACGCCCATAAATACACCTCGAAAATAGATTCTCTACCAACATATTATGCAGATTATTTAAATGTGTTCAAATAAATATAAACAAAAAACAGACTTTATATTTTAGGTATTCCTTTAAAAAGAAGGGGTTTAGTAAACATAAATACTTACCGATAAATATAATATATATTATTGAAGGGGTAACGATTATGGATATGTTGCGTTTTACTAAAGTAAGTAAAAATAATTCCTATGAATTATCTTACGATGAATCTTCAAACTGTTTATTTGTAGCCTTTTTTGGACTGTGGGATAAAATGTCGCAGTTGGATTATTATATAGAAGATGTAAAAACAATGGTTGCACATTCCAGACCAGGATTTGACATAATCTATGACTTTACGCAGTATAAAGGCTGCATAAACCAGTTAGTGAGCCTTCATGTTGAAGCACAGAATTTATTGCTAGGTGCAGGTATGGATAAAGCAGCAGTTCTGATTAGTGAAAACGAACTTTTAAGAGCCTCTGTAGAGTTTATATTTCAAATGTCGGGAATAACTCCAACATTTTTTTGCAATATAGGAATGCTTCAAAAGTGGTTGGATAGCTTCAAATAGGTCATCTAATCTTTCAAATGTTATTTTCCTTTTCTGTACTCTTTTTTCTTAACATAAAAAAGACTGTAAGAAGGTATTTGCCCTCTCACAGTCTTTTTAAATGTCAAATATATTAATATTACTGAATAACTATTTCAGGATAATTGGATGATGTCATGCTAAAATGTTTTGCAATTATAAGTATGTCGCTCATATTAATTGATCCGTCAGCGTTAAAATCTTGCTCAGCCACATACTTGGCTGTATCCGATGTGGCGTTAAATGCTTTTGCAATTTCTATAACATCAGCCATGTTTATTGCTCCATCCTGCACATCACCCTTTGTAATGTCACCAGCCCAAACTGCTGCTGGAGATGATGATGTTCCGATGGTTGTATTTTTATTTGTAGGAATGTCTTTGATTATTCTAGTCAAATACCCTGGTTTACTTATTATAAGATCGAAGGTTAAAGAATTTAGTATTGGATTTGTTATTTCAAAGTAACCGTTTTCATCTGTTGTCGCAGATATTGAGACATTACCTGTAACATGAATTTCAAATCCTTCCTTTACTTTTGAAGCAGCTGATGCTGAATATGTGAAATCTGGTGCTATATAACCCTTTGTTTTAGGAACAGTGCTTGAAGGCACTGGAGTGTTTGTTGGCTTTGTAGTACTTGGAATAGGAGTTTCACCAGGCTCAAGACCTGCCACCTTGACACCATCCTTGTATATTGCTATTTTATCGGTTCTTGTATACTTGGTTGCAGACAGATCAGCAATTGAATAGTCATTTGCTGCATTCCATTTACCGCTGTAGTTTGCCAAACAGAACTGAATATAGCTTCTTGAGTATAATTTTTCATTAGGGAAAGAAAACTCTATGTAATAGATATTCTTTGCCTTGTCAAAGACTTTTACATCCCCATACTTGGCCCCTTTTATCGGTGAATAATAAATGTCTGCCTTTGTAGATGCCGGGTCAACATTTGCACTTACTAACTCCGACAAATCCATGAAATATCTGAAGGACAATCCTGTTTCGTACCTTGGTGGTGCTGTTAAAATGTTATACATATTCAAATCTATTACTGTACTTTGAGCATCCTGCTTGTAAATTTTAGCTTCTGCGTAATAAAGGTCAGGATCGCCCTCAATTCCAGGTGTCGGTTCAGGTTTCTGGCCATCACCGAAATATTTTGACATACCAGCAAGAGCACCTACAAGACCTGCATTATAGTCAAGACCTGTTTCGGTATAAACATATTGGTCTATATCGTCATAATAAACGCCGGATTTATCAGGTCCGCCTACTAAAGCACCATATAGAATGTGTCTTTCAGGTGCTACCTTCTTTTCATCTGCCGGCGGTCCTTCAAGCATGCCGCTCGCAGCCCTGTGATGTGGGAATTTGGGATATTTATCACCAAAGCCTACCATGTATGACATGTTGTTAGGATTCTTACCGAGAATAAAGTCTATCTGGCTTTTTGCATAATCAAGATATTTCTGATCAGGTTTGATCTTATAGTATGTGAGTGCAAGCATTGATTCTGCCGCTGGGTATTTAGCTACACCCCAACTGTCAAGATAGCTTAAACCGCCTGGAACTTTTGATAGACTATTCATAAAGTAATCAAGATTTTCTTCAACTATTGTTATATACTTGGGTTTTTTAGTTATCTCTGCCATCTTTAAAGCAACCCCGCCAAATATATCATCCCAGCAGTTTGTCCAATGGTTCTGATAAGTGTTATCTCCACCCAGACCTTTTTCAGCCATGAGCTTTTCTATGTCATCCATGTATTTCTGTTCATTTGTAGCAATGTAGAGCCAAATTCCACCCCACATGAGTTCATCATAGTAGCTTCTAGGAAGATAGTAGCTCTGGCCTTTGCTGTTCCCTCTATAAGCCTGACCGAATGCATATAAATCCTTAGCATATGTAAGGCATTTTGCCGCATATGTAGGATCACTATCCTTCATGTTAAGATATGTAAGTGCCAATGTAGCAGCAGCTGAACCAGCTACGTCAGAACCTGGGTTTGATGGAGTTGCAGCATAATATGCTGGTCTGTTATAAGTTTGAAGCTCTGGCGGACCCCAGAATTTATGGTCTTCATCACCATCGCCCAATTGATAATAGAATGTTGTCTTGTTTGGGAAACATTTCATAAAATAATCAGCAAAATGTTTCACAATATTAAGCATGTACTTGTCCTGCCCCTTTTCAATAAAGGTGTCCTTGAACTCGTAATATGCCCATGCCAACGCTGAAGCAGAAGTACACTGAGGCAGACCGAATTTTACATGGTCACCGCAGTCATGAAATCCACCTGTAAGATCAAGCCCAACATCCTTGCCGTCTTCTATATGGCAAGGTCCACGCCATTTGATCCTGTTTTCACCAGCATCAGGTCCACACCAGTTTGCCTCATAGAAAAGAATGGATTTTGCAAATGCATCAACATAATTGAGGTCACCCGCAGCAGCTGATGCAGGTTTTGGGATTATGCTTGTAATATACATCACAAGCAAAGTAAAAATAATACACTTTTTCCTCACATATAATTCCCCCTATCTAAAATTACCTACGACTTAAGATAATCTTACCATATTTTATTATCATCGACAATTCAATCGGTTGGTCAAAAATTGTCATTTTTTGAAATACTTATTTTAACTTAATGGAAAAGATTATATAATTATATGGGGAGCCTAAATTACTGGATATTAACTTTTTATACGAGGAGGTTTATATATTATGGATAAAGAAATAAAATCTTCATTTGAAATGACTGACGAAGAATTAATGGACATGTTTGGTGGATTTGAAAATGCTCAATCCGCTTCAACTAATATTGTTGAAGAACCAATAGATGTTAAGCCATTATACGGAATAGAACCGCCGATTGTTGTTAAGCCTTTGTACGGCATCAAAATTCTTCCACTGTATGGAATCAAACCTTTATACGGAATCAAAAACAGACCACTGTATGGAATTGATCCTACCAAATACTAATTGTTACATTTTCAAATTATAATACGCGATTGTATAAACTTATGCAACGCAGATACATAAAATAAGAACAAACTTTCCAGTTATTTAGATAAAAAGGTGAATGGAAGAATCATTATTAAACTTATAATATTTTTCCATTCACCATCCCCGCATAATTATTCATTTTCCACAAGGAGGAGTTTTATGAGTATAGATTTCAGGCCTATAACAGGCGTATGGGAGATAACAATGGGATGCAACATGAGGTGCAAGCACTGTGGGTCTTCCTGTGAAAATCAGTTAAGCGGAGAACTGACAACGGATGAGGCATTAAATCTTTGTGATGACTTGGCAAAGCTTGGATTCCAATGGCTTACTCTTTCCGGCGGCGAGCCGACTACAAGGAAAGATTGGGATATAATTGCAAAAAGACTCAACGATAACGGTATCATTCCCAACATGATCACTAACGGCTGGCTTATGGATGAAGAAATTGCAAAAAGGGCCAAATCTGCAGGAATCAATACGGTAGCCATAAGTCTTGACGGTCTTGAAAAAACTCATGATTTTATTCGTCGTGAGGGTTCATTCAAAAGGATAATGAATGCTATAGACATTCTTGTTGAAAATGGTGTAAACTGTTCAATTATAACCACTGTAAACAAAATGAACCTTGGTGAACTGGAAGAAATGCACAGTATCCTATCAGGTAAGGGTATTTACGGCTGGCAATTCCAGCTAGGCCTTCCTATGGGTAATATGGCAAAAAACAGTGATCTTGTGTCACAGCCTCACCACATGGATGACGTTATCAATTTTGCATACAATGCCATGCAAAAGAGCGATATTGATATACAACTTGCTGACTGTATGGGATATTTCAACAAAAAGGAAATAGCTGTCAGGAATAAATCCGATTCAACAGACAGATATGATTGGAACGGCTGCGGTGCTGGGAAATATGTTATGGGAGTACTCCATAACGGTGATATAGTTGGATGCACATCTATAAGGGACAGAAATTTTATAGAAGGTAATATTAAGGAAACTCCAATTTTGGAGCTATGGAACAATCCTGAAAAGTTTTCTTGGAACAGGAATATTACAAAGGATATGCTTCAGGGTACCTGTAAAAAGTGCCAGTATGGCAATCGATGCCACGGCGGATGCGGTAACACAAGGCTTACAATGGAAGGAACAATTTATGGTCAGAACAGGTACTGCTCATATAACCTTGCTGTACAAAAGGCTGAGAAGCAGTTTGAAGGCCTAAATGATATTGATGAGCTTATGAAAAAGGCCAATAAATTTGCACCTCTAAACCAGCACCAGCTTACCGGGATATTGCTTGAAAGGGTATTATCCATTGACCCGGAAAATGAAGAAGCACTTTCCCTCTACGGTTATACTTCTTTCATGCTGGAAAATTATAATGACGCTGCCCAGGCGAATAAAAAGCTCCTTTCAAAAGACAGCAGCAACGTCTATGCCAATAAAGGATACGGCCTTTCCATAGCAAGGCTTGGAATGGTTGATGAGGGTATCAGTTATTTGAAAAAAGCAATAGATTTGTCAAACGGAACATATCTTGATCCCTACTATGATCTTGCTGTGGTCTATTACGAGAACGGAAGACTTGTGGAAGCTATTAAGTCCCTTGAGGAGGGTTTTAAGTTATCCGAAGAGTTTAAGAATAACAACCAGGCTTTTTATAATATTATTAAGGCATGATTGAAATATTACTTCCCGTTTTGAGCGTGTGTTCACGAGTTAAGTTAACACGAAAGCGAAATTATACGGGAAGTTATATTTTCAACATGACTAAGGAAGGACAGGCATGATTCTAAAAAAGATTTTAAATTTTGCCGGAAGATACCCGGTAGTACGACAACATGATATTACGGATTGCGGTGCTGCTTGCTTAGCTTCTATAGTCAAATATCACGGTGGCAATATATCAATAGCGAAGCTAAGAGATTATTCCGGCACTGGCAAGGAAGGCACTACCGGCTACGGAATTGTAAAGGCATTACAAAGACTTGGTTTTACTGCAAGAGGCCTCAGAATTGATATTGAACAGCTTAAAAAAGAAGAATTTCCTTTAATAGCTCATGTAATAGCCGATCATTCAGGTAAAAAGCTTGAGCACTATGTTGTTGTGTACAAGATTGAAAATGATATTATTACATATATGGACCCTGCTAAAGGGATAGTAAAGGCTAAACTGTCCCTTTTTCGGGATATTTATACAGGAAGAATCCTTTCATTTAAACCTGGAGAGCTTCTTAATATAAAAACGGAAAACAATAAGGCACTTTTTGATCTAATAATATCAATTGTGAAAGTGCTTAAACTTCCTATTTTTATTATAGTTTTAATATCTTTTATCTTTTCAGGCCTTGGAATCTTAAGTACATACTACATGAAGTACCTTTTTGATACGGTAATTGAAAAAAGAATGTTTAACCAGCTTACTTATGTCTCCCTTTTCTTTATAGGGATTTTTATAATACAGCTTCTTTTAGGTGTTATAAGAAGCCTTATGGTAACCAAATTGGCACTTAAGATTGATAAAGAGCTTATGCTGAGCTATTTCAAGCATGTTTTAAGGCTGCCCATGAGCTTTTTTATATCGAGGAAAGACGGTGAGATAATATCCAGGTTCATGGATGCATCCAAAATCCGCGAAGCCATTTCCGGCATTACCCTCACCCTTTCTATCGACACTGTCATTGCAATAGCTGGTGGGGTTATTCTTTTTATGGCAAACAGATTTCTTTTTTATATAACACTATGTATTTTAGTTCTATACGCAATAACAGTATTATGTTTTATACGGCCTTTAAGAAAAATCAACACTTTGCAGATGGAAAGCAATGCAGTCCTAACCTCCCATTTGGTTGAAAGCCTTAACGGCGTTGAAACCTTAAAATCATTTAACGCCTTAAGAAAAACTGATATTGTTGCAGATACAAACTTTAACGATTTAATTAAAAAAGTATATAAAGGCAGTATATTATATTCTGCCCTTACATCCATTACATCAGCGATCAATGGCCTTGGAACAATATTGATTCTGTGGTTTGGAATAATTGAAATATCTGCCGGAAAAATGTCTACCGGTGACCTTCTTGCATTCAACTCCCTGCTCCAATATTTTCTGACGCCTGTACGTAACCTTATTGATCTTTCATCCGAAATACAGACAGCGGTGGCAGCTTCAAACAGGCTTGGTGAGATACTTGAAATTGAAGGAGAAAAGTATGTCGACCCTGAAAGAAATGTTGTTCCGGATAATTTATGCGGTAATTTGAATATAGATAACATAACCTTCAGGTATGGCTATAAAAGGCCAGTAATCGAAAACCTCTCACTTCAAATTAAAGCCGGTGAGAAGATAGCCATAGTTGGCGGCAGTGGATCTGGAAAAACCACTCTTGCACGGCTTATTATGAATTACTACCTGCCTGAGAAAGGCACAATAAGTATTGGAGGAAATAACCTTAGGAAAATACCTCTTGAACTAATCAGAAAAAAAATAGCGTTTATCTCACAGGATGTGTTTCTTTTAAGCGGTACTGTAAAAGAAAATATAGCATTAGGTAATCCTGATGCATCTATGGAAGAAGTGATTGAGGCTTCCAAGCTCTCCAACTGCCATGAATTTATTGAAAAATTACATTTAAAATACGAGACTCACATAGAAGAAAACGGTTCAAACCTTTCAGGTGGTCAGAGACAGCGAATTGCTATTGCCAGGGCATTTTTACTGCATCCCGATGTTCTTATCATGGACGAAGCTACAAGTAACCTTGACACAATAACTGAGGAAGCTATCTCAAACACCCTGGACCTGTTTGAGGGAAAGGTTACAAGGATTGTTATAGCACATCGCTTGTCCACAATAAAAAGGTGCCAGAGGATATTTGTTCTGGAAAACGGCAGAATATCCGAATCTGGCACCCATGATGAACTACTTGCTAATAATGGGCTTTATGCTTCAATGTTCGAGTAAATTCCTAAAATGCATTTGCAGACTTAATAGACTTGGCATCAAAACCTGTACCCCACTGATGAGTGGAATAAGAATTTTCAGAAATATACCCTGTTACTGTTACAACTTGATTTATGTAGTTTTCAATACCTGTTAAACCTTTACCGCTACCTATATCATATTTGCCGCCTTCCGCAATGATCCCGTAGAAGCCGCCTTCAATTGTATTCTTCACGAGAATGCCTGTAATTGTAACAGGTGCAGTACCTGGAAGTGATACATCTTCGTAAAAGGTGTTAAAGTGCTTGGAAACTATTACAACATCAGCCATGTTAATAACACCATCATTATTAAAATCATTACCGGCTACATAACCTGATTCATTGGATGTTGTGTTAAATGAAACAGCCAGGTTAACAATATCGGTCATATTTATTACACTGTCTTGTTCATACCTTCCATTTTGATATTTGACTGAATCCCCTGCCCACATCTCTATAGCTTTATTAATTGTATTAAGGTTTGTATCATTTGCAACCTCTTTAATTTCAACAGCTCTTGTTAAATAGCCCTGCTTTTTTATTCTGATCTTATATCCGGATAAATTTTTAGGAACTCTTATTTCAAAATAACCATATTTATCAGTAGTTGCGTAAGAGTACAATCCATCAACAGTTATATAAAAATCCTTGTTAAAATCCGATTCCATAACGTTTTTATCACACAGCTCCGATTTGATATATCCGTTAATTTTGCATGGAGTAACGTTGGGCTGTGTTGGGACAGCTACTTTAACCATATCCTTGTCGAAATTGATATATGTAACCTGATTAAATTCTGTGAATTCATATTTCTGACTGCTTACATAAAGTTCTCCCGATTCAAGCTGTATAATTACCTTAAACAGTTTAGGAACTCCAAAGTATGTAAAGTTATGGGGTTTTTGAGTAACTCCATCAGATTTCCCTTCCAATGTCCCAAATAAAAGATAGTCTCTAATGTGAGTAGCAAGCCATCCGTCTTCATTATACTTATATAACGGCATACTCTTGTATTCTTCCGAATACTTACTGTTTAACTCATCATAAGTAATGTTATCGCTTTTAGATAAAAGATCCAGGTAATACTTACCTTCCGGGACACCATTAACTACAATATCAAGGGTAGGTTTTGGTCCTAAATCGGCAAAAACTGAAATACCGGCAAAAAGGAACAGAATAAGTACACTTACACACATAATCACTTTTTTCATGAAAATCCCCTCCTAAGATTATAAATCTAGCACAACTGCTTTTTAAGAAAACATCTGTAAATCCATATTAAACACGAAAATGTCATTCATGCTTAACAAAATTTTATCATATGTTTTCCAATTGTGCAATAAATTTATCCAATTTGATACATATAAAGGTGATAAATCGTATACATTTCTTTTAATATATTTAAACCGGTATGTAAATCAAGCTTTCATCTTCATTCACTAGCCATAAACGATTCCTTTTTCGATCTATACCAAAAGATTGGACTGCATTATTATACCCAGTATTGTAAGTTCCGATATGATTTCCATTAGTCAATTGATAACAATATATTTTTCCACGCCCATACCACATAATATCAGATTATCATTAGAACCTATTAATATATCTGGATAAACGTTTTCTTCTCCATCTGATTTCAAATCTACTGCCCAAACCAATTTACCGGTAAAAGTTTCGTACAAAATGAGTTTTCCTTTGTCATCATATCCCGTGCCATTAACCGAAACCTCGCAAACTACTAGATATTTACCATTGCTGGTAAAGGCCATTTTTGCAACTGAGTCACTAAAGTCTCCTAATTCCGGATTCCGAAAGAGAGATTCATGCAATACTTGGATATCTTCATCAAAGTTTTCATAGATGCTTATATATCCCCCTCCTTGAAAAGTGTGGGCTGCAGCAATATATTTTGAATTATTGTCAAATACAAGACCACTAGTCCATTCTCCCCCATCTATCACTTTCTTGCATTTAAAATCGGATTGGTTGATAAATGCCAAGCATTCATTGAAGCTTGCTAAAGCAATTGTTTTTCCATCCTGTGAAATGGATAGACTTTGAAACCAGAAAAGCTCATTTTTCAGATCAGTTATTTCGTTCTGAGCTATTAATTTCAAGTCATCCCAGCTATAGATATTGAGCAGGCAATTGTCTCTTTGTGCTATTTTGCTTCTCATATGTACTGTGACAATAGAATCACAGTTACAATCTGGGTTATAAACGGGATATGCTATTGGTACGCATTGTATTTCTATAGGGATATCACTACGTATATCCCACTTTTTTATATAGCTATTTGATTTTAAAGTTACGGCAAAATCATTGTCCGGATGAATTAGCACATACATATTATACCCTCCTGGTAGCTTGGATAGTTATTTTTCAGTGTAATTGTTTGAGTAAGTGTCTGCCCTCTGATAGAGCCTGTTATTAGTGACTTTATTACCCAGAAAGTCCTTCCGCATTTAACCATATGTGCATCATGTGCATAGTGTATTAAAAATCGAAGTCAACTTTAATATTAGAATTTTTTGCCACTTCATATACCGTTAATGCTTCTTTGACGTCTTCAATAATTTTTTTGCTGTTTTCCTTTAGATGATCAGGTATTTTAAAATAATGTATTTTATAGCTTAGCACCGTGCCCTTAAGGCTATCTGCTAAATATATATCCATAGGAGTACCTTTCCAATTTAAGAAAAACTTTCGAGTTTCAACAAAGTTCTTAGGAGCATGGGTACCATCTGAACAAGAAATATATATAAGGTATATATTTTCATTTTCATTAATTACCCATTTGTCTGTTTCAAATCCAAAGTGTAAAAAGTCAATAGTTGCATACACTTCAAGAGCTGTTTTACGTTCTTCCTCCGACATTTTTTTGTATGCAAACATAGAATGATTTTTTCCATCCGACATTTCAATATCTTTAAATTTTGGTTTATTCATTCTGTCTTTATATATATTATCAAGGTAAAAAATTATGGCTTCCTTTACGTTCTGATTCAAAATTTCATTGTTCAGTTCAGGAATAATTTTGCTATTATAAATGAGTTTATTTTTATCATTCCACTGTTTGCCATCTGTTAGAGGAAAAACATATGCAGTTACATGCATACATTTATCTTTGTAAATATATGCAAATTCATACATTGATTCACCATCACACCTTAAGATTGAACTTGAAACCCAACCAATATAATATAGTGATTCATTCTTTTCACGGTTTATATACCAGTAAGATTCAGGAGGGCACCCATCATCCAAAGGCTTTTTGAAATTATATTCTTTAATCTTTTGCAGCCAGTTATCCTCAATTTTTTCATAAACAAACATATAATAACCTCCCCAAAATTCCCTTAAGGCCCTGTTCCAATACTTAATATTTTAAACCCATCTTCTTCCTTCTTTACATTTATAAAATAAACTCTATGCCCTATCCAGCCATCAGATTCATATATGCCGTTTCCTGCTATTACATATTTTTCTGAAGCAGGCTTAATAGAATATCTAACATAAAATTGAAATTTATCAATATTCCCATGTTCTATTTTTATATCTTCTACTTTGTAGTCACTAATTCTAGCATATTCAATAACTTTGCTTTCTGTAAATGACTTTAAATACATATCAAATAATTCTTCTGATATCTCTTTTAAATCTGAAACATCAGTTTTTAGGCTAATATCTTTGTAATTTGGCTCATATAAATTTTCCTTACTTGGTGTTGGTCTTATATCTTCTGGTACCCCGGTAATTAAGTCATTCTTTGGGGTTTCATTTGTAATTTGTGATGTATTATTACATCCAACAAATAGAAATACAATCAAAAGAACTATAAAAATTATCTTACCCATAAAACTCCCTCCTCAATTTCTCTCTAAAGGCTTTCAGCCTTCACCCAAATAACCTACTCACATAACATAATCATGCCGCTCCATTATTCATACTAAATACCATTTAAAGTTTTATGAAATTCATAGCCTGACTTTTGTACCCATTGCCATTAATTGGACTTACAATTACAATTGTATCATTTTATCACTGCTTTTCAATATAATAACAATAAAACACTTGCAAATGTTTTATTACCATACAATATTAGAAAAATATGTGTACATCTTTTTACAAATCCTCATTACCATAAACAGCTACTATTGCAATAAAAACAATAACAATATGTAAACCTGACACCAATAAATTTACTTTTATTTTGGTGCTATTAATCTTTTTTAAAAATATCCCACTTATTAACGAATCAAAAAATACAATAAGTCCAATAATTAAAGCCAACAAAATAGAAATTACTAATGCTGCTGGTTTATTATTTAAAAACGGCTCTAATGCTTCTAATGCTAAATTTTTTGTAAAATAAATAGCAAACAATATCATCCATGGTATTATTTGAGAGAGAAAAATAAATATTTTGCTTCCTGCTGATAATTTTGCAGTCATTCACGAACCTCCTTTTATTTTTGGGTTATTCTTCATTTACATCTATAATTATAGCATGGCAAGAGCTATATTAATACCAATATGATTATCAGTTCATGTCTATCACTATTTTTTTACATGACAAACATTGATAACAGCTTAACCCTGTTTTTCTAAATACAATTACAAATTGCATCTTTTTCTATGCTGGTTACACCCTTTTGCATTATTATATCTGTCAGGCTACTGCAACCTTTAAATGCATGCTCTGCTGGCATGATACACAAATAAATGCCCCCTCACATTTATACATTGCGACTTAAGTTCTGTTTACTTTTTGTTGATCACCTTAATTTTTATCATACTTTTTCACATAACACAAAAAATTCAGATGTAGTTTTAATTTATACGAATTTTAGTATGTATGATTGAATTTCTCTACAATCATCATAATATCAATCATGTTGATGTACCCGTCATCATTTAAATCGCATTTAATATCATAATTATTGCCAGAAGATATAGTGTTAAAATGAGTAGCCGCCAAAATGACATCCTTCACGTTAACCACCATATCCCCATTAATATCTTCTGGTGCGGGATTTTCTAAAATTTTAGATAAATCACATAAACACGCATGATTTACTTCTTCATTTGGAAAGCGAAAACACCTTACAATTTGACCATTGTTATTTATTGCTTTAATACGTGAAGCATCGGGACCTAAGTTTCCAATGTCATTCATAACACCATTCTGCCAAAGAAATGCATGAGAGTTTCCATCTGAAGTAGTAGCACATCCTACAATTTGGCCTTTGTCATTAATTCCGGTAGCATCGGAATACTTACCACCCAGGGTTCCCAGATCAGTCATAATACCATTCTGACAGAGAACTGTAGGCTTTTCTAAAAACAAATCTTCAGCAAATCCAACAATTTCCACCTTATTATTTATTGCCTGGGCAAATGAATTGCCACCGCCTAATGTTGTTCCCAGGATAGTGATAGGAACTGTGGAAACATAGCCTGTTGGAACAGGTGTAGGACAATTATAAAAGGCAAGGATGATATCATGGAATATTCTATAATTTAAGAGTAATATACATAAAAATATAAATTTGCTTCAAGGTTTTTTTGAAGTTAAATTTAGACTTTTACCGTATCCAGAGAACATTTTGTTCTTGACAACCTAACAGGCGTTAGGTAAAATTCATCTAACATTTGTTAGGTTGGGAGAAGTATTATGAATAAATTAGAGGCAACTACAAAAGAAAAAAATTCTTACTGTTGCTCTTGATATGTTTTCTATCAGGGGATACAATTCAGTTTCAATACGAGATATCAGTAAAGCAATTGGCATAAAATAAAGCTCAATATATTATCATTTCACAAACAAAAAAGAGATATTTGATGAATTACTGATAAAAGCAGAGCAGCTTATATTAACTATGAAAAGTAATTTTAATAAGGCATTATCCTCGACAACACAAATAGACTTAAATTCCTTTGTAGAAGTTGGTATTTCTTATGTTGAAAATTTTTTGCTGGAAGATAGTAATCCAAAATTTTGCTATCCTATCTCATTTGGAAAGAGGTTTTTTTCTTTACGCCGTAATTTGTTTAATCTTTCAAAATGTCAAAGAAGAATTTATTAATTCCATAAGGATTGTTTTTTCCGTTATGCTCATGTTAGTATTTGCTATGGCAGCTACATTCTCATCCTTTAAGGCTGATAAGTCAGTCGTAAATCCCGAGGAGGCTATTACACTCACCTGGATTACCAACCATAGCCTTAAAAGGGTAACTTTAAATGATGGAACAAATAAAATAGAATGTCTCCTAAATGGTTCAACCACAGTTAATCCATATTCTAAAACTGTATGCACATTAAAGGCAATTGATGATCAGGGAAATGTAACAGATACCTTAATTATAAATGATGAAAATGGAGTAGAAGAAGAAAGAAGTGACATACTTATCACCGTAAACTAGTATATTTATTACATGTATTAGAGGTGCCGGATTTAATACTAATCCGGTACCCTTTTTGGCCAATGCATGGTGAAATCATGTCTCAAAGGTCATTTTCAAGTACCTAGTTGACCTTAAATTTGTCAACCTCCTTTTCCAGATGAAATGCCATGAGCTTTAATCCATCGATATGAGACTCCATATCCAGCATTACTGCCAGCTGTTCCTGTGTTGAAGCAGCTACCTGCTGACTGTTCAAGCTGAAGCCCTTTGAAATATCTGCAAGATAATTAATTCTGTCATATACAATCTTGCTTGATTTTTCTATTACCTGAATAGCCTTAATAACACCCTCAATCCCTGAATAAGCATGTCTGCTTGATTCCTCCATATTACCAAGGACCAATTCAACCTTCGAAACAGAATTTACTCCCTCCTGTGCCTGAACTACACCCTTTTGAATATATGTGACCGCACCGTCAATTTCTTCCTGCATCATATTTATAATATGGTTTATTTGCATACTTGCCTGGTTTGATTGTTCAGCTAATATTTTAACCTCATCCGACACAACAGCAAAGCCCCTTCCGTTTTCACCAGCCCTCGCTGCTTCAATAGCTGCATTTAATGCCAAGAGATTGGTCTGCTTAGCGATATGTGAAATAGCTTCACTAAAAGACTCTATTTCCTTTGATCTTTCTCCTAACTTTTGTACAATTTCAGCGGTATTCTTAACAGTGTTATTTACAAGACTTACCATTTGCATTGCATCTTTGAATATGCCTGATACCTGCTGTATATCATTCATTGCACTGTTTGAGGAGTTGGATAATAAATCTGCCTGAATTATAACCTTTTCAATCTGGCTAAAGGTTTCATCAATAGATTTAGAAACTTCTTCAACACTCTTAACTTGTTTTAAAGTACCCTCTGCTATATTATTTACTGCTTTTGTTATTTCTTCAGTAGCTTTGCTTGTATCACTGGCACTGCTGCTTAACTCATCAGTATGTGTTAAAATTTTTTTAGTGTTATATCTTATATTCTTTGTAATAGCACCCATACTTGCTATTACATCATTAAATGTTTGAGTCAGGCGACCAACTTCATCATTGTTTTTACACTCAATTTCTACGGTTAAGTCACCCTCTTTGGCAAGTTTTGCCTTACGTTCCAACATCTTTATAGAACGAACTAAAAAGTGTGATAAAATACTACTAAAAAGTATTCCAATCAACACTACTAAAAGAGCTACTATCATAATACGGGTTTTTACCATATTTATAGCTTCATACACAGATTTAGCCTCAAAATCAGCTGCCAATATCGTAGATATTTTACCGTTCTTGTCTTTTATAGGTACATATGCAGAAATTAGATTACCCCATTCCTCCGAATACTGTAATAAGTACCCCGCAGTTCCTTCAAAGCTGGCCCTCAAAGCAGAATCAATTTCATCTTCCTCATCACCTAACTGCGAAAAATTTTCGCTGTCATAAGGGGTACCATCAACAACATATATGTACTTACCGTTTTCATTCTTCCTAAGTGTATAAAGATATTTCAACCCTACAGAATCTTTCATTGTAAGAAGCTTATCGTGAAGCTCCTTGTAATAACTGCTCTCCATATCTTCTTTGGTCTTAAGCTCATTAATCTTTTCTATATCAATTGAAATCACCATAGAATTACATATATTCAGAGCCGTTTTTCCTACCGCTTCCACAATTGTAGATTTAGCATTATTAATGGCACAAAAACCTATAGCTATAGACGATACTAATATAAGGATAATAAAGCTACCGGAAAGTTTCATTCTTAATGAAATATTAAATTTACTAAGCATTACAAACCTCTCCCAACATTACTTTATTTATTTTTATTAAAATTGTTCATAGTTTGTTGTAAAAAAAATATACATTAGTATATCGTCTCGTTCTTCCATTTTCTAAAGGCTAATTTTAACCTCCGCATAAGTTTTAAGGATGCACAAGTGGAAATACAGACTTTGGGAGTAAATCCAGGAGATATAAATTAAGAAAAATTGCGGGTCAGGTCCCAGTGTATTGCAGTACTTATGTTAATGTAAATAACAGATTATACAAACATTTTAGTACCAATCCAGTACCCTTTTTCATCATCTATTTACTTGTCCATACAACAGAAAAAATCATTACTTACCAAACAATCTTTTAATCCAATTACCTTTTTTCTTTACCACTAAATCATCTACTGCAAATTCCCATATTAAATTACTCCTTTAGTTTTTTAAGTCTATAAATTATATCTCATAGTCGTATGAAAAATTAGCCTTTGGAGAGATTATAATTCTGCAATCATTCTATCTACCCATTCACTAATAAGACAGTTAAATAATACTTCCTGCTCAATTTGTAAATTATGTCCAGCCTTATCCAGTACAACAAATGATGCTCTTGGATAATTATCTAACAACTTAAATTGATCCTTATAACCAACTTCTGTATCTTGTCTGCCTACTAATATTAAACTCGGCTTACCAAAAGGCTTTTCTAGACTATCAATATCATATGAAAAAGCTCCATCTAATACTTCATTTAAGAAGTAACTATCATTATTCATGACATCTAAGATATCTCTTTTATATTTTCCCCAAACCTTTCTGTTTTGTACTATAGACATACTTTCAAAGCTAGCTCTTTCATTTTCACTTAATCTTTCAAGGAATTCGCTGTCTTTTTCTATAACTGTGAGTGGTGGAACATCCCCTTGTCTATACCCTGGGTATATAAGAGGGCATAGCAATAATAATCCAAGTATTTGATTACTTCTTTTTTGTATTAAAGCTCTGCTTAGATATCCTCCGTATGATTCTCCAGCTAATATAAATTTTTGATTTGGTATTATTTCATCAATAAATTCTAGTATTACATCCAAAATGTCATCAGATTTTTTAATTCTACTGCTTGCTTTTGATTGGCCCATTCCCGGCAAATCAATATAGATTCTCTTAACACCATACTTATCTTCCTCGAAAATAGGTTCCAAGCAGCCAGACATGATATGATGATTGACTCCCCATCCATGAATTATTATGAATGGTATGCCTTCTCCATAAACTTCATAATATAAATCTGTTCCTAATATATTAATTGTATTTTTCATCTTCCTTTTAATCCTTCCAACTATTTTTATTCATAAGAATAATCTCCATTTACAACTACAATTTTATCATTTTATCAATATACTCTCAACATGCTTTGAGACGACAAAAAGGATGTTCTCAGCAGAGATTACTTTGCAGGTCTTAGAGTTTATGAAAGCCATATAGACGTCTATATTTTTTGAAAATACTAATTTTTTTCTTTTTTGTGTCTAAATTCATTTTTTTCTGGTTAAACCTAATTGGGTGAACAAAAAGGAGGTGATTTTACTTTTGTATTTCTACTTGGCAGAGATCGACATATCAATTTTCCTATAGAAACTGACTTCTAAACATCTTGGAAATATTGCATAAATGGTCTCAAAAAAATGAATTGGAAAGTTGAAATAATACCCTGGAATCTCTGTAGTTTTATAAGAATGTTACCAATAAATCATTAATTTATTTGAAAGGGGAGTTTTAATATGAGAAAATTCAATTTTATTGCAGTCTTGCTTGTAATTTCAGTTATGTTGACAGGAATAGGTTATGCGGCATGGAGTCAGAATATACAAATTAACTCCACAATAACAACAGGTAACTTTGATGTTGTATGGGAAAAACCAGATAAGGCATCCTGTCCAGCAGATCCTTTTGTCAAAGCATCAATAGAACAGGATCCTTCAGACCTGCACACTCTTATTCTTACAGTAAACAACATTTATCCTGGAGGAGAGTTCCATTTCGATCCTAAAGCATTGAATGTCGGAACAATACCTGCAAAAATAAGCAATGTTACAATGGTTACTACCAATGATCCTGATAATATTTTGCCATATATGGAATACCATGGATATTACGCCTGGTCACAGGACGGTTCTCCAAATAGTAATGTCAAAGATATATCAGGCTGTGACTGGAAACCCCTAAGTGGTATAGCCAACGACTTAAAAGCCAACAAAGATTTTATGAGTATAAAGCTTGATCCAAAAGGTTGGCTTCAATTTGATCATGGAAAATGCATTCATATCAGAATGAGCGATAAAGCCCCAAATACAACAACTGAAGGTAAAACACTAAAATTCAAGCTTACATTTGATTGGGTTCAGGCAGTGCCATAACAAACACAAAGTTATAAATATTGCCGCACTAATCATATTTTCTTTTAACGACATGGTCAACCTTTGTATTGACCATGTTGTTTATTTTCAGATGTCTAAATCTACATATATCCTGGTTAAATAAATCAGGGAGGAAGATATTATGCATTGGAGCAGAAAAAACTTTGAACTTATAACAATTATATTGCTGCTTATATTTATCTACTTTATTGATAACTTTCAATTATCAAGTGTAAGGAGTAGTCCTGTATACTTATACTTTGGGAAACCTTTACTTTGGTTTACTTGTGCAGCAGTAGTCTTATTTACATTCACTACAAAAAGGCCAATGGGTAAGCTAAGAATAAAAACGGATATAATTTTATTTGGAGTTGTTATTTCCTTCTTCTATATAATGCTCCAGGTAATGGGGGGATTTATTGATGGATTTGGAAAAAGTCCTTACTCATTTACTATCATAGGTTTAGCAGGAAATACATGGATACTATTGACTAGCCTTCTTTGTAAGGAATTGATAAGGCAAAATATTATGGGACATTTTTATCATAGAAAAAATTTTTATATACCTATTTTCATTACATCACTGGTTATGACATTGATGGAAATTCAAATAAGTCAAGTATCAACTATAGACACTAATCTAAAAGCTGTTAACTTTATTGGTTCTACATTATTGCCAATTTTTTGTGAGAATGTATTGGCTTCTTACCTTTCATACCTTGCAGGATTTAAAGCGTCTTTAGGATTTATAGGAATACAAAAGGCCTTTCACTGGTATTGCCCTATACTTCCAAACTTAAGCTTCATAACAAAATCACTGCTCGGAGTTTTTGTACCGTTTTTAGCAATTATTTTGATTCAGCATTTATATTTAAAGCACATAAGAATAAAGGAAAACAGAATGGTAAAGAGCAAAAACCCTTTCAGTTGGACTGTTGCATGTGTACTTTCAGTAATCATTGTTTGGTTTACAGTAGGCATTTTCCCTGTTTATCCTTCAATAATAGCTACCGGCAGCATGATTCCCATATGTTATCCAGGTGATATGGTAATCTATCAAAAAATTAAAATTAAAGATATTTGTAAAGGTGACATTATACATTTTACATGCAAAGATAAGGTGACTGTTACCCATCGTGTCACAGAGATTATAAAATCTGATAAAACAGTATATAGAACAAAGGGTGACAACAATTCCATTCCTGATATAGACTTGGTTTATCCTGAACAAATTAAGGGTAAGGTTTTGTTTGTTATACCTAAATTAGGATGGATTTCCATGCTTCTTAAAAGCCATGGCGAAAAATCTGGTAAATTTGAATACTAATATTGAATGAATATAAAAGGGGGTATTAAAAAATGGCTATGGAATTAAGTAAACCTATTAAATTAAGATTAATAATAATATTCCTGGGCTTTTCGATTTTTTCTTCAACTTTGCTGGTTTATTCACTTCTACAAAGAAAAACGGTTGAAATTACTGAAAAAAAAGATGTGGGAAATCATAAAGGCATTATCAGTTATGACGTGAACTTAAAGCCAAATCCCATTTACAACAGCGAAATTCCCAATTCAGGGGAAAAATATATTACTGGAATGATTGAAAATATAAATATGAACTTCGATTACAATTTTACAGGAAATACAGGAGGAGATGTTGCTGTCGATTACAGTATAAGTGCGACTATTGAAGCTTACGAGCAAAATGGTGAGAAAGAAAGGCTTTGGTCAAAAAGTTACTTGCTGGAACCCAAAGTAAGAGAAAAGTCCAAGGGGAATATATCTATAAATAGGAAACTAATCTTGGAACTGGAAAAGTATAATTCTTTTGTGAAAAATGTTTTGGAAGAATATAAAATAAACTCCAAAGCTAATTTAATAATAAATTTTAATATTTCTGTTGAAGCTCATGACAGTGTTAATGGAATTTACCGGAATTCTATAGCACCCAATTTAATAATACCACTTTCAGAGGATTATTTTGTTATTACAGGTGACAAAGAGATAAAAGAAAATTGTATAATAGAAAACATAAAACCCGTTGTTATAATAAAAAGCAATCAGGTCATATTCTTTTCAATTATAGTGGGTATATGTGTTCTAGGCCTATTTATACTTTTTTTATATGTCAGAGGCAAGGAGACTAGTGAGCAGAATAAAAAAGTACAATATATTCTAAGAAAATATAATATGCGTATTGTCAATATCTGTGACGAGAGATATTTAACCTTGGATAATAGTATACGAGTACATTCTTTTGATGACCTTCTTAAAGCTTCAGATGAACTTGGAAAACCAATACTTTATAATATATTAGATAATGATAAATCCTCAAATTTCTTCATACTAAGTGAGAATAAAAACTTTATATGCACTGTAACAGACTGTAATTAACTGCCAAATTACCTATTCTTAATTTATAAAGGGGTTTAAAGTCTTTTAACAATAAACCCCTAAGTTATTAGTTGTTATTTATATTCAACTTATACACATCTCGTTTCTAAGTGTTACTAAACACTTGTGTAATATACGTGACACTTTTCTTTGATTCATTCCTAACTCTTTCCCAACCTTTACCTGTGAAAAATCCTTATAATATGTCATAATTAGCACTTGTTTAAACGTTGGTTCAAGATTGTTAATTAATTGTTTTAAAAGCAACCTGTTTTCAATTATACCATTTTCATCATTATATGGAATATGATGAGATGTTGTTTCCAGATCATCTAGAGATATAAGACCTGTGTTCAATATTCTTACTACATAATTATATGTAATATTGAATTCCTTTGATATTTCAGTGACTGTAGGAGTCCTTTTATTCTCAATAAAGCTCTTTATCTTGCTGTCGAGGTTGAGTGAATCGCCAGGCTTATAATATGAATTTTCTTTTCTTAAAAAATGCCTTATTTCTCCGTGAATGTAGTGGCATGCAAAGGTTGTGAATTTTGCTCCCTCAACATATGAATAGGCTTTTAACGCTTTTAAAAACCCTATATAACCTTCTTGTATCAAATCGCTTACAAGTTCATTTCTCCTATACTTAAAGGCAAAGTGTTTGATGATAGGCTTGATTGAATTAATTACCTCCTCAAGATTGACATCTGTTTTGTTTTCAAAATAGTCCCTTGCCTTTTCTTCAATTGCTTTTGAATAATAGTTTTCTTCTAATTTTTTTATTATCGACATGCTCACAACTCCCTTCAACGTTGATTGCTTAAGTTACTGTTCTAATCTTCAAAAAATATATCATATGATTTTCATTTTCCGACAAAAATTAGGAATTAAATTATAAATTTTGAATTTTAAAGTAAGATATCATTGTTTTATTAAGTATGACGATATATAATAATTAAGAAAAGTGAAATTACCAAACTATAACTAATTAGCTAATTAATATAAAAAATATTTTATTTTTAAGGGGTTGTTAACATAAGCTTAATAATCAGTTTTAAAGAATATGAAAAAAGAATTTTAGGTTATATCAGAGCTAATACATTAAATGATGAGGACAGGGATGAAGTTCTTGAGATCTTTAAAAAGATTGACTTGAATATTCCCAAAAATACAGATGAACTTGAATGGCTATATTTCCAATGCGATTTTGCCTTGTATAAATACTATTACGACAAGGCAAAAAAATACAAAAAAGAATTCAAAAGTAAAATACCCCAGCCGGATGAATTGGAATATTATAAGTGCTTGCGTAAAAAATATGTGTATTTATTTAAAAGGCTTATGAGTAGTGAATTTGCCTATAAAAAAGTATACGAGCCTTATTTAAATTCAATTAAATTTGACGGAAATGAATACAAAAGAGTACTATGTGACGTATTTTCCGTTTATGATGATATTATAAGAAGAGAATTAATGGTCGTAGTTGTAATAAAATGTCGTCCTCATGAAAAATTAATTTTTTGCTATAAAAATTTTTTGGATGGTTGGGTTACAAAAAAAATTCTGAGCAAACTTAGGAAAAAACGGCTTGATGAGTTATTGTCAGGGTTTATTACAGAATATTCGAAAAATAGCGAAATTCCATACCCAGTCACCCTAATAAATTTTATGCCGTTTGAAGAATTTTTATATGAAAATAATTTATTCAATCATAAATTAAATGATTATTTTCCTTCAATTAACTTGAAGAAATTTTTTGCTTTAATAAAAGACTCTCAAAAAATATACTTGGAAAAGATTAAATTAAATAGAGTTAAATTGATTGATAAGTGGAACGAGCGGGCTAAAAACAGGATAATCAATGTTTTTGATTCAAAATTAAAAGCATAGAAAGTAGGATATAGGTATGAATTGCGATACCTTTGAATGCATAGATCAAAATATTTTGGAAGATTATTATTTACAAAAGCTCGATCTAGTACATCGAGGTAAAATTGAAGAACATCTTTGTAATTGTGAAAAATGTATTGATAAAGCAAGAAGAGTATCTTCAGTTATAGAAAGACATCAAATTATCAAAGCAAATCCTATTTTAGGCCTTGCTTGGAAAACAAGCAGTGATTATGTTATGGATTATAAATGTGCTGATGATGGAAATAAATCTATAAAAGAATTTAAAACTGCAAATAAGAAATATCATATCACCTTGCGTCCTATTGAGGAAAACAAGGAATTGTCTTTAATGGAAATAAAAGTACTTGATCCATCGATCCAAGGTAATTTAATTGTTTATACAGGAAAATTTCGAGAAAAAGTAGAGATTGACAAAGACGGATTAGCCTGCTTGATTTTATCCAGTAACGTAGATTTAAGTCAATTGATTATTCGTAATGATAATTTGTAAAGTATAACCAAAAGAAACATGTTAAATACTTCAAGATTACTTCTATTATTTATTTAAAAAGATGAAAACTGATTAAACTTTTTAAATTTTAAATACTGTAAAGGTGTTGACAATGAACGTATGGGCTTTGTTTTCTGATAAGACAGCAGAAAAAGTAATTATTTCTACCATTCCCTGTAAAGAGGGTGAAAGTGGATTATTGTTCCGTTCTACAATTAGCGGGAATAATTTAAAAGAATCAGTCCAGTGTAGTATTACAAATACATATAATTTTCTATTAACAAGATTTCCAAATAACCCTATTCTTTTATCACCTATTCCTATATGCATTTTTGGCTTTTCCGGCGGTACTATAGTTGGAAAAAGTGCAGAACTTTCTTTTTCTTTAGCCTTTATTTTGTACTTAGTAAATAAAGGCATACTAAAAGCTGGTGAGGAGATACCTCTTAATATTGCGGCTACCGGTGCTATAAACGATCGTTTGGAAATAGGATCAGTAAGCAGTCTGAAGGAAAAAATACTTGCTGCTGTAAATTCCAACATAGAATTATTGTTATACCCTTCAAAAGATCGTGACGAAGTTGAGGATTTAATAAATGAAGATGAGGAAATCCGAAGTATAGAAAATCTTCCAAAACTTATACCTGTTAAGGCACTAGCGGATATACTTACATTGTTTGGTATTTCGGAAAACAGAGGAGGTGTCGATTCAGAAGAGAATTCCGGAGATGATACTTCACAAAAGCAATATAAAGCTGAACAAAAAGACATTAACGTAGTTTTGAATTTTATAAATAAAAATGGTATTAAATTATTAGCTACAACTTTAATAATATTTGCTTCAGTTTATTTTTTGAAAGATAAAGCTTCTATTAGTACCACACGTAGTACCACACAGCCAGATATAAAAATCGAAACTACCAATTCTCCAAAACCTAATTCCATTAAATCTATTACACCTTTAATAGCACCTATGGTTACTGCAAGTTCAACTGTAACTCCTTTTCCATCAATATCTCCAACGCCTATACCAAATGCTGTGATTACCTTTACACAAAATCCAACTGTAGCTGTTTCGCCGGTAATCTTACCAATTCCTTCGCTAGAACCAATAAAAATGCTTAAAGTAGAGAATTGGGAGAGTAAAACAAAAAATGCAACGGTTAATATGACATATGATGAAGACCTTGATGCTATCAAAATTCATTTTATTATTAAGGGGGATGGTTATGTTAAAATTAAAACCAAGCCAGATATTTTTAAAGACTCACCTGGATATAAAAAACTGGGTTTTTCATATAAACGTCAGTCAGAAGAAAATACAGAAGATTTAAAAATAATTTATAGTAACAGAGTTGCCGACAACATAGCTATTTACAATAGTTGGAAAGAGATTAAAAATATAAACATACATGATCTAATTACAATACAGTTGTATGTTACTACTACTTTTGGAGCTAAAGATGATGAAGTAATGGAAGATACCTTTTATATACGTAACCTTTGCATTTATCCTTAATTACATATGCATAAAACTATTCTTTGTATTCCAATAGATTGATAAGTAAGGAACACATAGTAGAAAATTCAGCACGTGTAACTTTTTTCTCAGGCCTAATAGTTCCATCAGGGTAACCTGTCAACATTCCATTTTCAATTAATGTATTTAAGTATGGATTTGCCCAATGAGCAGCATTGAAATCTTTGAATTTGATTAATTTAGCAGACATGTTATTTTGGGATTCTTTAGGAAACGGTATTTTCTTTTTTGTGCATATCATATTAGTAAATATAGTAGCGGCTTCGGCCCTTGTAAGATTATTGTCACCTCTAAAAGTATTATCTTCATAACCTTTTAAAAACTTGACATCAACAATGATGCTTAAGAAGGGCTTTACCCATACAGGTATTGTATCTCTATCCCTAAAGTATATCTCTGAATCTTCAATAGAATCTAATTTTGCTGCCTTGGCAATTATAACTGCGGTTTCATTGCGAGTAATATAATTATCAGGTCTAAATGTTTTATCTTCATATCCTCTAATATATCCTTTATTAAATAACTTTAATATATGTTCTTTTGCCCAGTGGTTTTCAATATCTGAAATAGCTGTATATGGTTTTTTTGATTGCATGGGTTCTGAAATTATTGCAGGTATAGGTGTTGGCTTTGCAGTAGGTAAAGCTGTCATTTTAGTTATAGTTGGCATTGTTGTTGGTATAAGTGTTGTTGTTGGTATAGGTGTTGTTGTTGGTGTAGATGTTGTTGGTGTAGATGTTGTTGGTGTAGATGTTGTTTTTGAATATTGTGTTTCAGTCCATATTGAAGAAGATGAAGACGTTGTTGTGTTTGTCCGTATCACGGTTGGCGTGGATGTAGCGGTCGATGTAGGTGTTGGAATCGCTGTTGGTGTAGATGTAGCAGTCGATGTAGCTGTTGGAATCATGGTTGGCGTAGATGTAGCGGTTGATGTAGCTGTTGGAATCACGGTTGGCGTAGATGTAGCGATTTGTGTAGGCGTTTGAGTTACAGTTTGCGTGGGTGTTTGGGTAGGACATGGAGTTGGAGTGTAGTTCAGCACTTCTATACCATTAATCATGGCGTTTTCTATAAGAGGAGTAAACATAATGTTCAGTTGATTATCTGTGACGTTAACACAGAATTTTTTCATCAGTGCTATATTTCTGCCACCAGCTTCGTTGAAAACATCCAGTCCTGATAAAGTCTTATCCTCAACAGTCACATCAAATAGACGTTTGCCTTTTTCTTCAATATAGGAAAAAGTCTCGGCAAAATGTAGATGGACTTCATACCATCCGTTTGTAACATTAAAATTATAGGACTTCATACCATATCGTTCGGTTTGATAAATTCGGTCATTGCCAGAGGAGCTGATTTCAATTGCACCGCGGTCTGTGACGTCTCCACCTGTATTACCTTGATCTGCCATCCATAAATTGTCTTGTGAGTCGATATAGTCCCAATTGCTCCCGGTGTCGATCCTAAATGGCACATTATATAGAGGAACTGGTGTAGGTTGTATATTAATGCGTGGATGCAATTGGTTTTGACTTGTGTATGTAGATAAAGCTTGTTCAGTTCCTTCGCAAGGAGCAAAGTTTTCACTATCAAATACAGCAGATATTTTCATATTGCCGTTTGCCGATTTTACTAATACCGACAGATCTATCATAACTTCTACTGCATGGGTACCGATGGAGGACATACATATAGGGTTTTGGTGTTCAACTGATTTGAATGTATCGTCATAACCACTGCCGGTATGTTTAAACAAAGCATTGTCCTCTGCAATATAAAGATAATCGGCACCACAGTGTAACCATTCAGAATGGTGATATCCGGTGTCAGAATTATTGTCACTGTCTATATAGAAATAGGTTTTGCTTATCGGTGCTTGTGATACTTTGGCACATAAAAACAGACTTGATGTATCCTGAATAGCATGAAGGGATTTAATGGTGCCAGTACCTTCAGCAATTTGGAATTGTTGTGAAGGAAGTGAACTCCATTCATTAGCATCCCCATCAATTCGGATTGTTGCATGGAAGGCTGGTATTGCTGATGAAGCGGAAGACTCTGACACCAATTTCAGAGTATTTACCATCTGTGATACTATAGCCAGGCTTAAAATCAGGATACAAACCATTTTTCTATACATAATTTATTCCCCAGAATTTATATTTTATTTGATAGCAATTTTAATAAAATTTAACTCAATTATTTACAATTAATTGATGTATTAACTTTAAATAATAAAATTGTTAAATATAATATTATGCTAATCATTCCAATAGTGAATGTCAAGTAATTCCTGGAAAATTTTCAAAACAGTTTTGTAATTTCAACATTATTTCTTACCATATTCCAAACTGGGCATATAGATTCTTCCGACAGCCTTAAGACCTTTTCCATATCATCAAGCTGCACATCCTTTGATTCAATTTCAAATGTTAGAAAAATGCTTTCAAAATATGTCGGATTAGTATCCCTTCTATTGCCTGAAGCCATTACTCTTAGCCCCAATACCTCTTTATGCATCTTCCTAAGCAATAAAATTATAGTCATTCCACTGCAGGTTGCTAAACTTAAGAGAAACAGTTCAAGTGGAGTATATCCATTATCATCACCTATAGGTGATACATAATCTATCATTATCTCATGATTATCCCGTGATACCCCTGAAAATTTTACCTTGTCATTTATTAAATCTGCTGTTACTACTAAACTATTCTTCAAACTAAAACCTCCTAAAATACCGATCCCCACTTGTTTATATGTCTTTATATGCAAATTTGGTACTTTCTGTTAGGTTGTTATCCTTTATAATAAGTTTCAAACCCATTATTCTTAATATAACAACCGTTTGGTACTTGAAATGCTATTAGACAGATATTCATAAAATCTACACATGACCCCATGCCATTTATCAAGCACAAGAGTATAATAAAACTATTTAGTAAACCAAAAGTTGCAAGTAATATAGGTAAACATATTGATAGAATTAAATATGGCATTATTGAGATGACTAAAAATCTACCTTTTTTTATTGCTTCTGTAGTAAATACAAATCCAAAAACGCCATTAATTCCCCAGAAAGTGTTATTTGATTGAAATACATTTGGTATCAATAAAGCATGGATAAGTTCGTGTAACAGCATAAAAATCAGTATTGCAAATATAAATATTATAAATAAACCATCAATACGAATAGTTAATCTCAGACCATGCTCATCGTTAATAAAATTATATAATGAAGGTGAGAGCAAATATGTAATGGCAATAACAATTCCACCAGTCAAAAAAGCAAATGGCAATGCAAACAATATTGTTGTAAACAAATTGGAAGGCTCTTTGATTTTTTTCCATCCTTCCGACTTTAATTGGATGCTTAGTTCATTATTGGTAGATGGCATCTTTCTAGCAAATTTCATTATTAGCACCTCATATGAATAATATTAATACCATGAAACATTCATAATAAACAGAAAATCCTATATCTACAACACACTTCTTCATTGATCCGCACACGATGTGCGGTCTTTGCGTGGTATTTATTGAACGTCTCCTATCTTGGACGTCCTCGAACGGTCTTCTTAACTATGCTTATTTTTAGCTATTTTGTTGTTATATTATGGCTTCTAGCATAAAATTTATCGCCCTAAATAGCAATTTTAAAGTAAAAGACATTTTTAATTTCCCTTAGTACTGGTAGCGGTTCAGTACAACAAGAGATTCATGATGTTCTTATTCGAATAATTAAGAAATACCTTGCCACTCAAAGGTTTGTAATCTTTGGGGTTTTTCTTTCCATTCTGAACATCATAAATCTCTAATTTGTTATATGCCGTTCCACTACTTCAAAACTTTCCCATAACAAATTAATCAGTTTGTTCTTTGCTTAATGTTGAAGCATTAGGTATAAGATTGGGCAAATTATCTGGAAACCCCATATAAGTCCATGAATCAAAGATTTCAGGAACTGCAAAATCACCTTCTCCAATCTTAATGACACCTAATTCATTTCGTTTGCCATCAACTACCAAAACATATGGAATTCCTATGGCACCTTTCTTAGTTTTCCTTTCTACACCAGAAACTCCACCTACGGCATATGCTTTATTGAAATCATTCTGTTTTACAAAAATAATCCTATTTCCATCACTAACAACACAAACACCATGAATGTAGTAGTTATAAAGAAAATTATTTGAACTTTGATTCACCTCGAACCTCTTGCCATCAATTTCATATTTTAAAGTTTTGTTTGTATTGTCTTCACTCAAAAGCCCTGTGTCAATTCCTTCTCCTTTTGCGACAAAAAATTCCTTGTTTACTTTCAAGATTCCATCGGTCATAATTTCTATTTCATTTTCCACAAACAAAGGCTTATCCATGATTTTTACTGTGTTCAATTTCAGTTCATCCCAATGCTCATATACGGAATTATATTGATTCTTTAGTTGTAGTAAAAATAATTCTACTCCCTTTTTTTTCAACGTTTTATGGTCTTTTTGAGTATTAGCAAAACAACCAACTGTAAAAGACAAAAGAAAACTTAAAACAATTAATAAAACTATTTTCCTCAAAATTTATCACTCCGTTCTTAATTCTTGTTCATTTTCAAAATACTTCATTGAGCGACTCGTAAAGGGAATGGCGTAAAATGTTTTATGCCGACGCCGTTTGAGCCGGACCCCAAAGAAATACCCATGAGTGCCGATGTGCGGTCGGCGAAACGGTGTGGTGCGAATCTTCTATATGGGATGACCTGCGAAGCTATTCTTCATGACCTTTCTATCCGCACTTTTACGGGCATGTGTTGATATGTAGAGTTCCCTGCCCTGCATAGCTAGAAGAGGCTACGGATGGCCACCCCCCCAAAAAAACATGTTCTCAGAAGTAAATTTATAAAGAAACTAATAGGCCTAAATATTTTTATCCATCATAGCCATAAAACCTAGTTCTTTAAAACCATTTTTTATGTAAAACTCACTTGTCAAATTTCCTTTGGATGTAAAAAGAATAATTGTACCCACTTGCATTACTCTTAATTTCTCTTCCAATGATTTAAGCAATTCTCTACCCATTCCCATTCCTTGTAGCTCGTTTGACACAAACATTTCTTTCAAATTAAAATGAAACCCTTCATACCATTGTTCACAATTGCCAAATATAGCACCTTTAATCTCCTCTTCTTTGAAATAAAGGATGCCAACAAAACTAGGTGAGTTATAAATATCTAACAATCTTCTAAAAGCTGTTTCTGTTGACCACTTATCATTCCATGGTTCTGCGTTGAATACTCTTGCATATAATTCAGCACATTTTTTAAGTGCTCTTCTCTAATTTCTATTATACTTTTCACAACTACACCTCATTTAGAATTATTTTGATTACTTTTATATAAATCTCTATTATACGCATATTCTCTATTCATGTAAAATTCAAAGTTTACTTTATCTTCTTTACATTGCTCCAGTTCTACGACATCATATAATGGTGGCCTGTTTAAAGGAAGTTTCTTATTTGTCTGCTTCAAATAAAGATCTCTCCCTTCCTCTGTATATGGCGATGTTTTCTGATTATATGAGCGTCTTACCTATTGACTATGTGTTATGAATGCTTTTGTTATTCCTATGTTCATTTCTCCAACTCTTATTGCATATGTCCTAGATTTGTATCTTTTATGCCTTTGGGGCCTATTGGTTAGTTCTTCAAGCTTTACTCTATATTTCTTATGATGTTTTTTGTATATATATTAAATGTGTAGTGTGACTCTACACTGCAAGGGACTTTCACCCTTGAATTTATCAGAACAGTTCAGTCTTTTAGACTGGCTTGCTTTTCGTTCGGGTTGCTATGTCGAACTTATGCCGCAACACGGCGAACCGCACCCGGTGGAGGCCTGTCAAACAATGGACTTAACTTCATCCGCTCCAGTAAAAAATTCTTTCTTCCTGTTAAAGCATTATCGAAGAAGTTCAGAGGAAAGTTCCTTGAGCATCTCCAGCAAGCCTGGAAGAAAAATCAGATCAAGCTTTTTGGTGATTCTCAGGAACTTTACTCTGGTGACAACTTCAATTCACTCATTAACAGTTTATACCACTTGAATTGGGTTGTCCATAGTAAAAAACCTTTCAAGTCACCATGGCATGTAGTAAGATATGTTGCCAGATATACACACAGAGGTTGGAAAATCAATATATGAAAGCCGTCGACTTCTCCTACTCCTTCTTTATCCGTATGGGTTTTAATAAATAAAAATTCATCAGAAGCTATCGATACCGAATCTTGTGTTGATGGCGGGGTATAAGCAAATGAAAAAAGTGCCAATGAATAAACAACTGATAGTGTAATTGCAAAAATCAATAATACTTTTAAATCCATGATTCTCTTCCTCATATAAAACCCCTCCTATATAACTATATAAGTTTAAAATAGTGCAAAATTATTGTAAATCATGATAAACTTTGTTTTTGTAATACACATATACTTTTTATTTGTGATTGTAACATATAAATTTATATGGGCATGGTGCTAAAAGTCACTATTTAATAATTTTACCTATAGATAACGAACTTTAACACATAATAAAAGAAACTACCGTGGCATAAGGATTGCCCCACCTTCAAATTTTCGACTTTCGTTGCACCTACCGAAGCTTTACGACACATGTTCAGTTTTAATTAACCATGCCTCTTGGATACCCGCTCCATATATTAAGCCATGCCTTTCGGTTTAGGTTATACAGGCTACGACTTCACTACATATTCTCCTTAAACTAGCAGGTTTAAGACGCATAGTAGAGGATTAGTACTTACCCCATCTCCCACTTATCAGGTGGTATTAGCGACGTTACCTCTTTGTATCAAAGGTAAATTCACCCTTTCAATTTGACAAACAGTTTGGTACAATTTCAATAAATTGCCCGAAGGCTTTATTCCTCCTTGTTACACAGAGGTTATATCCCAATAAGTCATACCCACGGATGGCACGGCTCGCCTCTTCTTACCGATAATGCCTGTCATTTGCGTCGTCGAAGAATCGAACCTACAGACCCCTTCTGCGTAGGCGGTGCTTGCACCCGATTTTGGTATTTTGATCTTGATATAGTCTATGTAATTAAATGCTTTTCTTCATATGAATGTTTTTTTGTATTCTGCTACTCCTACTATCATTGAATTAATCTTTTCAATTTGTGCAGCCTTTATTTGTTTACTTCCCATATATGAATGTTTTGGTGTAACTACCGGAGTTAGGGTTGGTGTGGTTGACCCTGGAAAGAAGGTTGGTGCTCCAGTTGGTCCATAATCATAGCACTTAATATTAATAGTATACGTGGATCTTTCATATTTTTCATCACCAGCAAAATAAACATATACTTTTGCGGTATAGGTTTCATTTTTATCAAGATGTGCAATATAAAGAATATTCTGTGACACCCCATTAATATCTTTCATTGTTGTTTGATTTGAAACGCCTACTGATTGTATACTCCAGGTAATAGATTTGTCACTTAATGGACTCCCATTTGCATCTGTAAGTGATACTTTTAAAATATATCCTCATGATAAGGTAGGTCCCATTGGTCCTAAAAAAGGATTTGTCCATGTAATAACAGTTGTAATTTTATCTGCTGTAACACTTCCCCCAGCTGACACTACTAAATGTACAAGCATCATAACAATTAATGCCAATCCCTTTTTAAGTCTTTATGTTGCCACAGTCCCCCAATGAATATGTATTTTAGGTATAATCATTATTTCTAAGTGAAACATTGCACAAACAATGTTTTACAGCATTAATTAAATTCTATATAAAAGAATGGAAATTGTAATGATAAATTTAAATTTAACAAAAAAAACCAACTGTAATTATACAATTCGTTTTTCTGCTTTACCAAATATTCTATTATCTTTTAGATCTAATACTTATCTTTGAAACCGTATCTGTTGAATTATCAGAATACCATGCAGAAATAATGTCACCTGCTTTTAAATCCTTCAATAGGAGCTTTGTTTCTGCCATCTCCTGATTAACTCTTTGCATTGAAGAAATATCTACTTGTGACGATAACTTCAAAGTCTTTGTTTCCCCAGTATACTTTACTGTCTGTTCCTGTCTTTTAGGTCTATCACCCACATTTCCGCCAGATGGCATCTCCTTAATTTGCCCATTTCCATCAGGTACTGGTGTTAATATTGGCAAATTGTCCCTATTTCGATTAAATTGCGGCATTTCAATAAGCTTGACTTTTATTGTATCTGCAGATACGGATTCTATTTCTCCCATAACATCTGCATTCTGGCGATTGGCTTTTGGATCTCCTGATACTGAAGGTTTTTGCGACTGATTTGATGTGGAATTCTGGGACAATTTAGCTCCAGGTTTTGCAGAATCTTTTGGAGCCCGAGTTGTTTTCTGAGAATCTGTTGATTTGGGTGGACTAGATGTCTTTTGTGTATCAGATGTTTTAGCCATCACTGTCGAGGTTGAGTAAGAAGGACTAGGAGTCATATTAGATACTGAATCTCCCGAGGATGAATAATCTGATTCGTTGTTTGGCTGGGCTGATGCTGTATCTTCATTTGCAGCTATGTTAGTGCCGCTTTCATGGATATCTGAAGCTGGCTCTTTGGAACTGCATCCACTCAATAATATAAATACTAAAATTATAGTAATTATATACTTATAAGACATCAAAATCGCTCCTTTCATAACTATGTATTTGTTTTACAGATAACCTAAGAATATTTTATATAAAATAAAAACGTAAATCTCCGCAAAATTGTGGCAATTTGCTTATATGTTACTAATTATCATTAATGCATGATCAAAAAACAACTATTGCTTTAGATTTCACTCTTGTATTAACTTGGTTGCTTCGCATATTTGTTCAATTATTATTCTTATGCATTCTTGAATTATTTTGTCAATGACCGTTGTTATTCCCAAGGGTCTTAACTTGCCGTTTTCCTTCTTTATGTATGTTCGCCTGACAGGTTTGGGTCTATAGTCCTTTATTGATTTTTGTATCAGTCCTATCAGCTTATTTTTGTCCATTTGCAGGTACTTGTTCATCCTGCTGCCATCTATCCTTATCAATTAAGAGGTTTAGGTCCTGCTGTGCTCCGGAAGGTGCTTTATATTGTTTGAGTTACAGTTTCACAATTAAGTTTGCAGTCATTTCAGGCTGCAACGAGCAATGCTACCGTGGCATGAGAATTGCTCGACCTTCAAACTTCCGACTTTCACCGGCCACCGCCTGACGAAGCTTTACGACACATGTTCAGTTTTAATTAACCATGCCTCTGGGATACCCGCACCATTATTATGCCATGCCTTGCAGTTTAGGCTTTTCAGGCTGGCCGTTCCGCTTCGCTGCACTGCTCGCCTATGCAACCTAGGTTACGGCTTCACTACACTTTATACATCTTCAACTGGCAGGTTCAAGACGCATAGTAGAGGATTAGTACTTGCCTCATCTCCCACTTAACAGGTGGTATTATCGATGTTAACTCCAGGCAGCAAGGGGAATTTCACCCCTTGAATTCAACGAAACAGTTTGGTGCAATTTCTATATTAAATAGCCCGAAGGCTTTATTCCTGTTTGTTACACAGGGGTTATAGCCCAACAAGGCGTACACAGGGATGTGGCGGCCTTTAATTATATTGTGCCAAATAGATATCTTTAAACAAATTGTTTCTTTTCCCGTATTAGTGCCAAAAACAAAGCCATATCCTTTTCGGGTACTTTATAACTTCCTAAAGCATTTAATTGATTTACACTTAATGCTGTGAAGCCAATAGCTATATCCATATCACCTTCTATTGATGGTTCTATAAAAATATCAAATCCTGTCTTTTTGAAAATATCTTTTAAGCATTCTGATTCTTTTCTTATTTCAACTGGAAAACTATCGTTCGCCCAAGCTCATAACCATGTTTTATATTTAGAAACTTTAAACTCATTTTCATTCATATTTTTAACCCTTCTTTTATATCAGTTATAGACTTCACTCCATCGAAACACCTTATTAATCCACCCTGGATGGGTGGCATAGCGTGGTATTTCACACAACCCTTGCCATTTCCGGCGTCGATGAATCGGACTTGCATGGTGTACCGTTACTCAGAGTGTAACAATGATGTTGCACCCTTATAATCCTGCCTAATTTGATCTAATCAATTTTTATTATCAATTTATCACCTTCATAAAAACCTTCACCATTTGCTTGAATCATACCACCACAATGAACAACAAAATATTTCAAGAAGATATAATTTGCATTATAGCCATCATCATCTATATTGCTTATTGGTAATTCATTTGCTACTATATACCTGGTGTTTGCAAGGTGAGTTTCAACTTTTTTCTTTTTTATGTTTAATAAACCCCTGACCTCTGATAAACGCTCCTTAAATTCCTCAATTTCTTCTCTCATTAAACAATTATCAGTACCTTCATCTCGATTTATTTCGGATAAGATTGGTAACTTGCCTGCTTTATATAAAATATCAACTCGCTCCCAATTATTAGATTTCATATCAATATCCTTAAAATTATCTGAAACCCCTAATTTATAACCTTGAGATGCTGCCCAATCAAATATTTCCTTAATAGTTGGAACTCGATCTGAAGTACAAAATGCCCGCACATAGTAACCCATAAAAAATCTCCTTTAATTTCTAAAAGTAATAACATTCAAAAATATTTTAGTTTTCTCAACAATAATACAATAAAAAAACTTTTTATGAAAACTACAATGATAGCCGCACCACACTAATTCACCGGCTAGTGCACCAAAGTAGAATGTCTCTGAGGGTCCGGCTCAGTGGCGTCGGGCGATGTAGCATCTGGACAGAATTGTAAATGCCTCTCCTCTTGTAATACTTTCATTGGGTTTGATTTCGTTATCAATATACCCTTTTATTATACCGACTTCATATGCCTTATTAACATAACCTACCGCCCATGAGGGTATTTTGCGGGCATCTTTAAATTCAACTATGACATCATCCGTCTCGCTGTATCCAAAAGCCCTCATGACCATAACCACCATTTCCGCTCTTGTTACAAGACTGGTAGCCCTGAAGCTGCCGTCCTGATAACCCTTGATTATTCCATTCTCGTATGCTGTGACTATGTACCCTCTAGCCCATTCTGGTATTTTATCGTTATCTGAAAAACTTGATTCGGAATTACCAATGATTTTATACCCTCGAGCAAGAACCAAAATCTTTGCCATTTCACCCCTTGTTATAAATGCATTTGGTCTTACTGTACCGTCCTTGTATCCGGTGATGATACCTTTTTCAACAAGGTTCAGCACATAGTTTTCTGCCCAATGGCCTTTTATGTCCTTAAACTCAATAAATGCAGGTACTTTAACTGTAGGTTCCACCACAGCTGTTGGTGTTGGTGTTGGTGTTGGTGTTGGTGTTGGTGTTGGTGTTGGTGTTGGTGTTGGTGTTGGCGTTGCCGTACGCGTTGCTGTCGGTGTAACTGTTGACGTCACGGTTGGTGTTGTTGTAATCACCGGTAATTGTGTTGTTCCCGAATCAGGTATAATAACCGGACCTTTTGGTGTCGGTGTAGCCGTCTCGGTTGGTACAGGTTCTTGTGTTGGCGTCGGTGTCTCAACTGTTTTTTCAGTTGCTGTCGGTGTCACAACAGCCGTAGCTTCCGGTGTTGATGTTTCCACCGGTACTGGTGTCTGTGTAGGTGTAGTTGACGGCTGAAGAATTTCCTCTACCAATACATAAACCGGCTCAGTACTTTTCAAAGTCGTCAGATTACCCAATTGTCCGTACTCATTATTGCCCATTGCCTGAACACTTCCGGACTTGTTAACCGCAAGCATTAAATCACCCGAACACGAAACACTTGCTGTATTAGCAATACCATTCTTCACAGGCATATTTTCATACCCTGTCTTGCCATTACCAAACTGTCCATAATTATTATCGCCCCAAACCCATATTTCTCCTTTATCATCAACGGCCGCTCCATAACCTCCGCCGGAAGAAACTTGAGTTATTGCAGTCAAACCATTGATTTTTGTTGGTACAGGTACTTTATTATTTCTTTCATCTGTCCCCCACATCCATACTTCCCCGTTTTCATCAACAGCAAATACATAATTCTGGTTTGCCGATAAACTTTTGATTTTTACATCTAATTCAGCTTTTACAGGACTGTCAGCATATATCATAAATTCCCTGGCAGCCGCCTTGTTGCCTAGACCGCCTGCCCCTGAACAACCCCATCCCCATACCGAACCGTCATCCTTAAGTACAAGGTTGAAGTTAAAGCCTGCTGCTGCCTGCACCACTTCTGATATGGAGGAAACATGCTGTGGCATTTTTACATATAACCATGGACCTTCATACACACCCCAGTGATATACTTTTCCGTCCTTATCCACTGCAACAGATTGAGATCCTCCAGCATCAATGGCGATAATATCCGACAAGCCAGAAATCATAATCGGTTTACTCATATTCCGGCACGATTGGTCAGCAAGTTGATAATCTGAGTTCTTTCCCCATCCCCAAACTTTACCGTTCCTTGAAAGTGCAAGTACAAACCCATTTCCTTCAGAAATATCCACAATATCACTTAAGCCTTCTACCTTTGAAGGAGAACTGCTGAAAATATTATCCCCTTCTTTTCGTTTCCGAGCTGACCATAGCGTCCATTTCCCCATGTCCAGACAGTCCCGTCATTCCTAAGTGCAGTACTTCCGGCTGTTTTCTTGACATTGCTGAATAAATCAGCTTTCATGACCTCAAAATTTGCATTTGCAACACCAGTTCTTTCTGCATCACCTTTATAGTTAACCTCGATACTGTGAGAACCTGTCAAATATGCTGAACCTGGTATTTTAAGGCTGTACTTTGTTTTTTCGCTGTCCTCTGTTAAAACTGCACCAGATACATCCTTACCGTCAATTTTAACAGTCAATTCCTTACCCAAAACAAGCCCTGAAATAAACTCTTCCTTTTCATCATACGCTTCAATATCAAACCTGAAGTAATTTTCCGGTGTGTAGAAAACTTTGCTTACAGGCTTTAATGTAAAATCCTGTCCTAAAATGGTATAATCAACAGTATTTGAGGCAATAACCTCACCAATCCCCAAATCTACTATATCTATCCTCAATACACGCTGTCCTCTGCTTCCCGAAACTGTGTCTGCACTAAAGAACACAGTTTGTTTGCCGGGTGCCAGAACAATAGAAGAACTGCCCGACTTGATGCACAATCCACCTTGATCGCTCATATACCAGCGTATATCATATGTCCCGCCTTTTAACGCCTCAACTTCCAGGCTCGTATTTACCTTTCCGCTTCCCTCTAAAACTGGGCTGCTGCCATTAATCTGTGTAGCGATTATTTTTACTACCGGCTCATTTGGCAGGGTATACTCTACCTCAAAACTCATACTGTCATAAATTGTTATGTCGGATTCCATTCCACTATAGCTTGCAGGCACTGTATTGATGATCAGCTTCAATCCACTGGCGTCATCAAAGCTTTGCCACCAGTAATTTTTATTGGGATAAACCTCTGGAATATCTTTGTATTCATAAATTATCCCTTTTGTACCGTTTATAAGCTGATTTCTTTGTAAATTCAACTTTTCAGGACAAACATGAGTTTTTGAATCAGTTAATTTTACACTGTTTATGACTGTGCCTTTGGGCAGGGATATGGTTTTTGCAGCTAAAGGCAACACCGGCATACCTGTTAATCCCATCATACCGCTGCTGTTAGGAATCTTTAATATATGAGAGCCGTCAGCAGTTTTCTCAACTTTAAAGTATGGAAACTGGAAATCCACCTTTAGTGTTTCAGCCTGAGGTGCAGAAGGAACAGGTGCAGCCAGAACTGGTTCTTCAGAAAGCACAGAATCCGGTTTAGCAAAACGTAAATTTTTAACAGCTGAATCGTGGATTATCTGTTGTGTAGGTAATCCGTAAAATACAGTTCCATACGCCGATGTCGTATATTCGGACAAAACCCCGATTTTTTCCGGAGGTACCGATGCCCAGTAATTCTTATAGGATTCAACAGTGGCCTGACCCATATTGGTAATATCATTTCTTAAAACGTTGCCAAGAACGCTTTGAATAAGCTTTTCATGAAGGGCTATTACGTCGGTATGCCTCCATCCGTAAGTTGAAGGGGCTACATATGTGACTCCTTTTTCCATCAATGTTTTTGCAAAAGCATCCTCATATATGATCCTTCCTGTTTCATCTCCGGTTTTTGACAGTGTATAGCCCGAATGACATCCTTCATTAAGTAAAACATGTCCCGGTAAATCAGGCAGCTTTTTATAATCTGATATATTTATTGTTCCACCAGCAGTGCCTGTATTCTCACTGAAATGAGATGCATGGCTTGAAAGTACTGTTAACCCGCTCTTTGTCAAAGCCTCTGAAACTTTCTCTGCATTCCAAGGTGCAGCATCCTGTGAAAAAGCATAGTACTTTCCCTGTTCATACAAAGTTGGCTCATTGGTATTTCCCTGGATAAAATGCCCTATCCAAACCGGCTTGAATGTACGTTCAAAACAATCCGGCCAATCTATGGAGTCCTTTTTTAAATAGAGCTGAGAACCACTTATGCCCTTTGGATCTGCATTTATGGGATTACTGTAAAAATCAATGGTCTTTATAAGTTTTAACGGCGAATCGGAAAATATCCTTCCTATGCCTGCATCAGGTGCAGGATTTGACGCTACGGCTACCGGCTCGGTACCATATATGGCATAGGGTATATCCGACATTATATAATTGGAAGCAGTATCTTCAACAGTAATATTATCACCGGTACTTCCATAAGCGGCAGTAACATCGTTATCGTACGTACTTTCATCCATTAAACCCGGAAAAACAGTTTTTATGGGGTCACTTCTCCTGTAGAAGGGAATTACATAATCGTCACCGATTATTGCTACATTCTTATACGGGTTTATCATACTGAGAAATTCCAGTACTGCATCGGTACCCGACATGATACTCTCACGGCTATTGTAGCCGTCTTTATAGTGAGGTTTCATCCCAAACCTTTGTTTAATTTCACGTCCATTATCAACCACCACACCATTATTTGAATTTGCGTAAGAAGATATCCTTAATAGTGCATCATAAAAATCGAATATAAAACTGCTGTCTTCATCGGCGTCTTTCATTAATCCATTATCTATGAAACCCTCGTACATATTTGCAAAGTTTGTCAGGACTACAAGATCAGCATTGTTTCTTGAAGCCACATCAACAGAAGCAATAACCTTACCGCATGCTATAAGTTCTATTTTTTCATTTTTATCTCCCTTTAGCCTTACGAAAGCTCCAGGTGTGCCATCGTCGTCATTTATATCGCCATCATCCTTTTTATCAGTCATTTTTATAATCTTATCTCCATAACGGATGTCAATAAGCGGATTTATGGATCCGATAGCTTTTCCGTTTATATCCCGGGCAGGTGAAAAGAAATAAACATCCATTTCACCAAGGGTAGCAGGGCTTGAGGCAAATAGATCAAATACACAAGTCTGTGCGAAAAAAACACCGGTGTCGTCTTCCTTGTCGGCGAACTTTACTTTTACCTGGTAAGGCACAGCCTCACCTGCTTCAATTTTTATGTCGGCAGCTTCCCACCTTTTTCTCTCATTATTATATGTAAGATCCTTTTCATTGCTCAGGCTGTTGCCATTCTTATCAAGCAGCTGGTATTTTGCCATATCGGTATTTAGAGGAGTAAGCATCCCATGATACGGACATTCAGCTTCTGCCTGAATATATAATAGTTTCTTCTGCATATCATATGGTGCTGAAGCACTTATTTTCATATCCTGTTCAGCTTTGGTCTTCACCATGATCTCAGACATTATATTAATATTACCCTCAATCAACCTTTCATTGAATATGACATATTCTCCGGCATCTCCTCTGAATATTTGGCTTTTTTTGAAAAGGTCTATGGCATAATGCCTGTCGTTTTTGTTTTTGACTGTATTCTCCCACAACACAGTTCCTGACTTGTTGACCCTTGCGATCCACAAGTAGTCCTCTGCCACTATATCCTGTTCCCCAGCTATTTTTATCTGACCTGACAGCATAAAACCTTCATCAGGCGTCTGTATAGCTGAATAGATGCAAATCCCAAGTGATCTGGCAGGACCTGATGTTATCCGTGTACGCGAAAGCATGTTTTTGTAAGTCATTACTTTCGCTGGCATCAGGTTTGAATCAAGAACTGTGGTAAAAGCTTCAATATCCACATAACAGCTTATTCCATCTACTTTACGATCGGTACATGTAGAGCCGTATAAAAGAAGCTTTCCTCCCTCTATGGCACTAATGCCTTTAATATCACCGGCGTTTATTCTATGATCATACCTTGTAAAGTCCCGGCTGGGTTTTTCTATATCCTTATTCACTTCTTTTATAATTTGGGTACCTGTAACCATACCGAGGTTAGACGGTGAAATGTAACTCCAATCGATTATTTGTCCATCATGGTCCATTTTTACAACTGTAAACGTAGTCTCGAAATCGTAAATTCCATTTATTTCAGGGCTTACTTTTATATCACTTGTGTCAACTTCATATCTTATTAAAGTTCTTTCAACAGTGGAAACAACCGCTAACACATTTCCGTCGGTGTCAACCGCAAGGTTTGTAATATTTTGGTATACATCTTCGTTTTCAGCTAAACGTGTAGTTATGTCATCAACCCATTCTTCCGAAAGCTTTGTACCATCACCGTCAAAAACCAGCTTTATAGCCAGATTTACCGCATACACCTGTTCGTCTTGATAAGTCCCATGGTCAAGTATACCGGTAGTACTGCTGCGGTGTGCAGATACTTTGGTTCTTTTTGCCTTGTACATTGCCCATTCCAAGCCTGTTGCAATAAATTTACCATTACCGGTTTCAACAATATCCGTAAAATAAATACAATTAAAACCATAACCGAAGTCCTGTTCAAACATTTGATCCTTTTCCCAAAGCAGCTTGAAATCTTTATCAAATTTTAACAGCTTTATTTCTCTTTGGTTTGCATTACCACCAAGATAACTACCAACTATAAGGATCCCGCCGTCCTTTGTCATCGTTGCAGCAGTAGCACTTAAACCCTTACTGTAGAAATTTTCAAATTTGATGGATCTTTTTACTTCTCCTTTTGAACCAAACTCATATATATAATTTGGACCTGGAACATGGGACTTGTTTGGAGAAGTTCCAGTTAATTGGGTTGTCTGGATGACCTGTATATAGGTATTCTGGGGTGTTTGAAAAGTCTTTACTGCCCATAAGCTGCCGTCTACCGGAGCATATACAGTTTTCGCAAAATCCAGCTCCGGAGCCCCCTGGTTTTGAATTGAATTTTCATGAGCTTTTACCTGATTTCCCGACATATTGGGAACACCTGAAGCCAATATGCATAATGCAATAAAAATACTTAATAATTTACGTACCATCTTTGCCTCCCCAAAAAATACAAATAAAGCCTCTAATAATGCATTCAATATCTTAATTGTACTTCTATTCTCAAACAATAATTCTTCACCCCTACCTTGGAAACAAAACCTCCAAAGACATAATTGATAAATCGGCATACGGATGCACCTACTCTTGCCCCCCATTTCAAAGAATGCCTTGGAGCCATTGAGATATTGGGCAATGCTGAACCCCAAAACATGCTCTCCATTCTATCTGATTAATTTCCGCTTACAACTACAATTGTATCATTATATGAATAATTTTCAATATTCTAACAATTAAAAACACTTTGATTTCATAATTTTCTAAAAAATTCATCCAATTTATGGCCGTAAAATATGTTGTTTCATTTACAAATCTCATGGCACAATAACATCCTCGAAAATATTCATTGCTTAGTTTTCTTTGGCTAATTAGATAAGATAGATATTCCTTAATTTCATTTGGACCTAGTTTGTCTTAAGAACAATTAAATATCCATAATAATTGGTAAAATCATTGGTCTTCTTTTAGTTTTTTGATATACATAATTCTTTAAGGTGTCTTTAATAGTGCTTTTTTTCAAACTCCAGTTTCTACCTTCACATTTTGAAACCGCTTCTTGGCATACTTGTTTTAAGTCATTCATAAACCCTTCTGCTTCTCTTACATATACAAATCCTCTGGAAATGACATCAGGTCCAGTTATAACGGCACCTGTTTCTTTTTGTACCGTAAGAACTACAATAATAAGTCCATCTTCAGATAAATGCTTTCTGTCTCTTAGCACAACAGTACCTACATCTCCGACTCCAAGACCATCTACAAGAACTTTACCCGATTGAACATTACCATTTATTCGTGCTTCATCAGAATTTATTTCAAGTACCTGCCCAATTTTCATAACTATCGTTCTTTCTGGATTCATTCCAAGATTTTGAGCAAGGTTTGCATGCTTTATAAGGTGTCTGTATTCACCGTGTACGGGAAGAAAGTATTTTGCGTTTACAAGCTTATGAATCAGTTTAAGCTCTTCCTGACACGCATGACCTGAAACATGTATATCCGCCAGTGATTCATATATTACCTCTGCACCTTTTTTAAAAAGCTCGTTTATCACACCTGATACAGATTTTTCATTTCCAGGTATAGGAGTTGCTGAAATTACTACTAAATCTCCGTTATTTATTTCAACTTGTCTATGATCACCTGAGGCAATTCTTGATAGTCCAGACATTGTTTCACCCTGACTTCCTGTGGTAATAATAACAAGATTCTTTGGGTTGTAACTGTTGATGCGTTCAATTTCTACAAGCGTTCCTTCAGGTATATTAAGATACCCTAATTCAATTGCTTTTTTGCAAACATTAACCATACTTCTGCCACTGATTGCTACTTTGCGGTTATACTTTACAGCTGCATCAAAAACCTGTTGAATCCTGTGAATATTAGAAGCAAAAGTTGCAAGGATAATTCTATTCCTTGCATTCATAAAGATTTCTTCAAAGGCTTTTCCAACAGTTTTTTCGGACATAGTATAACCGGGTCGTTCAACATTTGTGCTATCGCACATAAGAAGCAAAACACCCTTTTTTCCCAGTTCTGCAAAACGTTGCAAATCAATAGGTTCACCCGAAATAGGTGTATAATCAACCTTGAAATCCGATGTGTGGACAACTACCCCCACAGGCGTATGTATTGCTAAGGCTACAGAATCTGCTATACTATGGTTTGTTCGGATAAACTCCACCTTGAAAATGCCAACTTCAATTGTCTGGCCTTGAGATACTGTTTGAATGTCACAGTCTGAAAGAATCCTATGCTCTTCAAGCTTATACTCCAATAACCCAAGTGTCAGCCTAGTTCCATAAACAGGAACATTAATATTTTTCAATACATAAGGTAATGCTCCAATATGATCCTCATGACCATGAGTCAATATAATGCCTTTAACTCGATCCTTATTTTTTATTAAGTATGTAGTGTCGGGCAATACAAGATCTATACCAAACATGTCATCGTCTGGGAATGCTATACCACAGTCAACAACTATAATATCATCACCATATTCAAATACCGTAATGTTCTTGCCAATCTCTCCTAAACCTCCTAGGGGAATAATTTTTAACTTTTTTCGTGTTCTTTTCATTTAATTCTCCTTATCTTAATCTTATACTCTTATATTCTTTCGCCTTTTTTCAACCTTTCAATAAGGGAAGCCAAATCGCTTTTTAGCACTCTCCAGTGACGACCTATTTTAAAAGCTGGAATTTTGCCTTCCTGTACAAGCTTATATGTAGTCATTTCACTAAGTTGAAGATATTCAGCCACCTGACTTACAGTCATTATTTCCTTGTCATGATTATTTTCCATTGCTTTCTTCTCCTTTATTTTGAACTAATCGTTTTTTGAACAAAAGTCTTTTGATATTTGCTCAAGTAACCCCATAGTTTTATCTAAGCATATATATCAAGGCTATGTAAAGCTCTCGTCATTGCTACATATAGTAATTTTAAATCAAGTTCCTTCAATTATATATTTCATTGTATACTCAAGTCTTTCTATCTCCTCAATATAATCAGGATGTTCTTTCAATGACATTGTATCAGATTCCTTTCGTTTATCTATAAATATTAATATTTATTAGTTTTAAATATAATCTTTTATAATTAACTATAATATTACTCTAAATATAATAATATAGTCAAACCAAATATATTTAATTATAATCTTATACTTGCATTAATATGTAAAGTAGTTTATAATTCATCCTTGTGCGTAAAACACTCATAGAATTATTAAGAAGGAGTTTTTGTTTTGAGGCTTAAAAGTATCAAGAAATCTTGGTTTGGTAATGTAAGAGGGGATATTCTGTCAGGAATTACAGTTGCATTGGCACTTATTCCTGAGGCAATATCTTTTGCAATCATTTGCGGAGTAGATCCAATGGTTGGACTGTATGCATCTTTTTGTATAGCCGTAACTATTTCCATATTTGGAGGAAGACCGGCAATGATATCAGCAGCTACAGGAGCCATGGCTTTGGTAATGGTTACCCTTGTGAAAAATCACGGAGTAGAGTATATGTTTGCTGCGACTATACTTACAGGTATTATTCAATTTATTTTAGGTAAGTTAAAATTCGGCAAACTTATTGATTTTGTTCCTCACCCGGTTGTTTTAGGATTTGTAAATGCTTTGGCAATACTTATTTTTATGGCTCAAATTCCTCATTTCAAGGGTGAATCATGGATAATGTATGCACTTGTTGCCGTAACACTTGGTATAGTGTATTTGTTCCCTAAAATTACGAAGAAAGTGCCATCTCCACTGGTGGCAATTATTATGGTTACAATTATTACAGTATATTTGAGGTTTGATATCAGAACTGTAGGAGATATGGGAAATATCACTCGTGCTTTACCAGTTTTCCATATTCCCAATATACCTTTTTCTTTGGAAACTATAACAATCATTTTTCCATATGCAGTTACATTGTCTCTTGTGGGAATCTTGGAGTCCTTGTTGACAGCAACTATTCTGGATGAAATGACTGATTCAAAAAGCAATAACAGCAAGGAAGTTGAAGGACAGGGCATTTCAAATGTTGTAGCTGGTTTCTTCGGGGGTATGGCAGGATGTGCTATGATAGGACAGTCTGTTATAAATGTTAAATCCGGTGGAAGAGCCAGGTTATCAACATTTGTTGCAGGAGTATTTTTGTTGTTCCTCATAATATGTTTGGGCGATGTTGTAAAAGTAATACCAATGGCTGCTTTAGTCGGAGTTATGATAATGGTATCTATAAGTACCTTCGAATGGAAATCAATAACAGAAATAAGGAAAATGCCTGTAAGCTGTGCTATTGGAATGATTACAACTATGGTTGTAGTTGTTATGACTCATAATTTGGCAACAGGAGTTTTAGCTGGTATAGCCATTAGTGCAATAATGTTTGCATGGAAGATAACTGAAGTTAGGACGAAAGTACATACTGTTAATTATGATGGGAATAAATATAAAATATATAGGGTACACGGACAAATTTTCTTTGCATCAACTTCTAAGTTTATTGAGAGCTTTAATTATTCAGAAGATCCAAACGAAGTAATAATTGATTTTAAGAATTCTCATATATGGGATCATTCAGCAGCTACTGCAATATCAAAAATCAAACAGAAATACTCAAGCCTTAATAAACAAGTATCTTTTGTAGGATTAAACAAAGAAAGCAATTCTGTTTTAGTACGAGCGGATGAAAGTATTTTGGAATATTAGCCTTTTTATTTGACAATTGTGGTGCAGCATGCACCATAATTTCCTAGACGTACACAAAATCCTGATTGAATTAGTATTTCAGTTGGGATTTTTTCTTCATGCTTATTCTTAACCAAACTTATCAAAACTATAATGTGCACCATAAATTTTTTGTCCTGTTTCAGTGATGGCCGTTTGAGAAATTAAATCCTTTATTCTGTTATATTGCTGAATCAATTTTTGATTGTTAAGTTGCTCACCCAAGTATCATTCACACTCCTCATATCTTTACCAAGTATAATAAGAAATCTCCAGAGAATAACCCAAACAAATCCGAGACATGATGTCGAGGTAACGCATGGAATTCCATATATCGTGTACATGCCCGACACCGTTTGAGCCGGACCCCAAAGAAATACCCGTGAGAGCCGCTGTTCGGCCGGCGAAACAGTGTGGTATGGCTCTTCTACGAGATGACCCATGAAGCAATTCTTCTTGATCTTCTAACCGTACCTTTACGGTCATGTGTTGATATATTATTTGCCACGCCTCGCGAACTTCAGAGTCTATCACGGATGATAGACCCTCATATAAACCTTCTATTGAATTCCTAAGCCATATTTCCGTATAATATTTAATTCTTTAGCATTAAATAATCCTGCATCATACAAATTAATAAATTCTTGTGAAACACTTTGACCAAAAACTAAAATATCATCAGAATTAACTGTAACTTTTATACCATGATCAAACAAAGTTTTAATTGGATGAACTTTTATACTTTCCACTCGATTTAACATAACATTACTTGTAGGACAAATATTTAACTGAATTTTATTATCTGCAAGCCAGTTCATTATTGCTGGAGACTTGTAAGCAGAAATGCCATGTTGTACTTCATTTAACTCTAGCTCTTCAACTGCTTCTTTAACAGAATCTGCACATCCCCATTCACCTACATGAGCTTTTAGTAAAAGCCCTTTTTCTTTGGCTTTTCGGTAAATTGGTTTAAAATTTTTGATTGGCTGAGCCATTTCATCTCCATACAAATCAATTGAAAAGAAACAATCCTTATCGAGAAATGGTACAATCCATTCCTCAAGCATGTTTACCGGACAATGCCTAGATAGACCAATTTGAAATCGAAATTCTATTTTTGGAGCAAACATTTCTTGCATTTCCTGAAATGTTTCAATTAGCAGATTTACGTTACCCCCATAAAAATGTCCATTTGCCCAAACATCATCACCAATTTCCAAAACGGTGACACCATCATCATTTGCCTGAACAAAAGTAGCTTCAATCGCTAATCTTCTTTTATCAGTAGTACCAAAAATATCACCAATATTTTTTTCAACCCATGTGTGCATTTCATCCATGCTATGCAATTTATTACTTAGGTGAGGTATTGTAATGCCTAAACGCTTATTAATATATTCTCTTCTTCCACCGAGGAAAAAATGGTTATGTAAGTCTGCTTTAGGAATCAATTTTAAAGTTTGTATATCTCTATTCTCAATGGCACTAATAAATAACTTATCATAATCTGACATCATACCCCATCCTTTACTTTAATCTTTAATCTTCAAAGCCCTTCTCAATCCCTCCATGCAGGACGCACGGACGCGGCGGCATTTAATCTTATTTTTTGTTTCCCCATACTTTATTCTTTTAGTTCTTCGTTTTTTAGGATGCCTTTCTGCCAAACATAACCGCAAATGTATAATACTTATAGATACAGCTAACATCCTCTAATCCTATTTCAGTAAGCCATTCTAATTGCTGCTTTAATGTTGCTTCTTTGTCTAGCTTCATTCTTTCATATGCTGATAGTATCTCTTCCTCTAGCAAACTACTTTTCTCTATACTTTCCTTCCATCTTTTTTTGTTAAGGCTATCTATATAAGGCGTTTCTCCGATTACTTGATCTGCATTTATAAAAATACCGTTTGGTTTTAAAACTGAATAGCATTTTCTGAGTAATTCTTTTTTATCTGAATCTTCTAAATGATGAATTGAAAGTGCAGAAACAACCATATTAAACTCTTCAGATAGATTAAGCTTCGTATAATCACCTACTACATACTTTATATTTTCATTTCCACTAAATCTTTGCCTTGCAACTTCAAGCATTTTTTCAGAAATATCTATAAGTATTATTCTGGCTTCAGGATATCTATTAAGCAGAAATGCTGTGTTAGATGTTGTAGGTTGCCCTATGACCCGGAAACCTCCATGGACGGCGGCTCCTCAAAATTCCTCTGCATAGTCCTTCTTTATTTATACACAACCTAGAAATGATGTTCAATACAATTACTGATTTACTTATATTTAACTATAATTTAGATATACATATTCTGTTACTTAAACATTATAATCAAACAAATTTTTTATTAAATTCTTTATGAAATATCACACTAAGTACAATTGGTAAAAATGCGTATATTAATCCTATTATAATTGATAACGCTAAAATACCTATTGTTAGCATACTATCCATGTATATCTTAAACAATGCTAAAACTGATATCACGCCAAATATTAATCCAGTAAATAATCCAGGTGATATTCTTCGGTCTTTAATTGTATATATTATATGGTCAAAACAATTAATAAGTCCCCAAACTATTATTCCTACGCCTAAAAATAACAGCCTGTCTCCTCCAAAATGAAAACTAATAAGTCCTATTAATAATAATGGTAAATAAAAAAACAAGTTATTTGCCATCCAATGCCCATATGTTATTTTTTCTGGAATCCACTTATGTTCCTTCATCCAAGTAGGAAAGTCACCCAGTGCTTCCTCTAATAAGTGAAAAGGAATGTAGGTAATTATTATACCTATCATAAAATACTGAATATTAATATTTAATAAGTTCATTGAACCCTCCTATTGTTATTCCTATTATGTATAACTCATTCATACTATCATAGTAAAGAACAATAAATTACATATATGTATCTACTTCAAAGCTTTTCCTGCCTTTAAACCACACGGGACATGCGGTCTTTTGCAGACTATGTCATCTAATACCTTGGAGCTCTAAGCTGCAACCAAGCATTACAAATTTGGGTTTTGACTTTTTGCTGTTTTCTATATTAATTAAAGATGTATTTTCATTTATCTGATTAATTTCCACTTACAACTACAATTGTATCATTTTATCAATAATTTTCAATATTACACCAGCTAAACACCCTTGATATATCTTTGGATAACAATATTTTTCACAAGATTTTCGCTAATTTATGAAACTCTTGTATAAGGCCTATCCCTGCTTTTATACATTAAATATATCAGCATCATATTCCCTATATTGCATTTAACACATTTTTTCGCTTCTTTATTGCATGTTTCTATCACTTTATCTTTTCGATAATTCCAATCGGCAAAGACTTCCATACAAAGTTTCCGCATCTTAACTGCTGAATTTGCCACAATACCCAAATATTGTATTTTGGCAAAATTCGGGGGTAGTATGTGCCATAAGAATTTTGAGATAAACCTTTTAGGTTCATATCCCGTATCATTTGTTCTCTTAGTGCTGACATAAAAACGCCTCCTTGTGCGTTTTTATGGTATATTATTCTTCAAAGCCTAACCCTAAAAACCCGAGCCATGGATGGCTCAGCAAGCGACCAATTTCACCAAACGTTGCCATTACTGACGTCGTCAAAGCTTACAAGTCAGTGCTCATGCCCAGCCAGACTTGGCGGGCTAATGCACTGACCGACTCGGTTGCTTTGACGATGTGGCATGGCATGCTTCATGCTCCTGCTCCAACGTCTTTCTTCGTGAAATACCTATCAATGCCCTTGCAGTAATGGACTTGATCTCCGACGTATCCTGACCCTAGCCTCAGAATTCCCATGGACGTGAATTCCTTATTAAAGCTTGAGTAGATAATTTACATATCTTTAAGTACAATGTATAAATTTTCACTATAGCTTTTTTATATGTCCTTATTCATATTTGAAAACGACTACCTGCGATTACTTTCCACGAGTTGTTATCAAATTTCCAGACTCTTAAATATCGAAATTTACCTTCCATTAAATTGTTTGAAAGGTTTGCTCTTACATACATTGTAACCGCAACAGTTGCAATATCATCAGTTACACAAATTTGTTGTTCACTCGTACTTATTTCAATGATTTCCATAACACCTGAACGAATATTTGCAATATCCATTTCTTTAGTTACAGTCTGTCCACTTGGAATATTGAAAAGCAAATTGTCATGCAAAAGTTCTTCAACAACCTCTATATCATTGTTTTTGAATGCTGTCAAAAGTCTTTTTTCACATTCTATTATTTGTTCTTGTTTTGTCATTTTAATTCTCCCCTTTTTATTATAATTAGATGTTTTTATTGATGATTTTAAACACTACATTTCTACTCTCTATTTCTATGTATTTAATTAACAAAGAAATTCGATTATCTTCATTTAACAAATTCCAATAGTAGTTAGCATTTTGTTCAATTTTATCATGCAGTTTAACTATAAATGGTTCTCCCTCAAAGGAAGGAATTGGGTGTCCATCTTCCCTATATGTATGAATACAATGTCCATATCCATCTATTCCTTTATTATAATTATAATAATTTTTTTGAGCTAGCTCAGGAGCATTATTAATTGTCTTTAGTATTGATAGGACATATCTCCTTTCGTTCAAATCTACTATTCCTGAAATTCTTGGGGTGTAGTTTGGGAAATCAGGTTCAAAATCTCTAGTATTCAAAGCACTTTCAAAATCCTTTCCTCGTCTTATATAGTCAAAAACAGTATCAGTTTGATCCCCATTCCCAACTATATGAAAATTCAAATAACTTTTTATTGGGTAGTATATAATCAGACTTGGATCTTCCATTTTATTCTCGTCAAATGCTTTTGTTTTAACACAATCTCCTTCAATTACAAACACTCTATTTCTACTATTACTACTTCTTCCCATAATCCAATATATTTGAACATAACTTTTGCTGTCAGGAGTTTTTCCAATAACTATCCCTCTTCCAGGGTAATTATTATGTTTAATCCTATTCTCATTTGCACTTGCAATTTCTTCAAAACCCATCTTAAAGCCCCCTTTCTAAAAAGAATTACATGCACCTAATTAAAAGGCCAAAAACAATTTCAACTAATGGCTTTCGTTGGACTAAGCCACACGCACTCATTAAGAATTTGGGTTTTGACTTTTTCTTAGCTGTTTTTGCATTAGTTAAAGATGTATTTTCCTTTATCTGATTAATTTCTGCTTACAACTACAATTGTATCATTATATGAATACTTTTCAATATTCTAACAATTAAAAACACTTTGATTTCATAATTTTCTAAAAAAATTCATCTAATTTATGGCCGTAAAATATTTTATAGCATGCCAAATAGAAGTATTTAATATTTAACTGGCAACAAATATCCTTTTTTGCTACTAATCCATTTTTTAGAATCAACATTAATTCCTCCGTCTGTTACTACATAATGAACATGGGGATTATATGATAGATTTTGCCCCAGGTATGAAGGATTGCAATTGCACCAATATCCGCCTTAAGCTTATTTCTGCCAAGTTCCATAAGTGTTTCTTTAACGCATTTTTATAGCACTCCATACAATATTTTTTGATTATGTAAAATCAAATCATTAAGAGAATCCGGGAGTGTAAAAACAACATGAAAATAGTCAATAGGCAGCATTCTATCTACTTGCTTATCGAGCCTATCTTTTCTTTTTCAAGCTGGCACTTTGGGCAATGTCTGTTTCCGTAAGACATTGCTATTTCATGTTCTTCAAGTTCTTTCAAAAGAGACGGAGATAGCAATGTAACTCTATCTTTTTGACCTTTTCCATTCCAAATTTGAATAAGACTATGTTCAGGCTGGATATCCTTTATTTGAAGCCGTATAGCCTCACCAATCCTCATACCGGTCGCAAACATTAATGTGAACATTGTTCTATATTTTTCTTGAGGTGCATTGTCAAATATTTTTTGAATCTCTTGATCTGTTGGTATCTCAGGTGTTTTGCGTTTTCTTTTGAGTTGTGGAATTTTAAAACTTTCCCAATTCCTTGCGAGTGTTGTTTCATATAGAAATCTCATGGCACAATAACATCCTCGGACATACTCATTGCTTAGTTTTCTTTGGCTAATTAGATAAGATAGATATTCCTTAATTTCATTTGGACCCAGTTTGTCAGGCGATATTTTGTAATATCGTGCATAATCCACAATATACCTGACATAGGATTGAATAGTTTTTTGAGATAAACCTTTTAGGCCCATATCCCGTATCATTTGTTCTCTTAGTACTGACATAAAAATGCCTCCTTGTGTGTTTTTGGAAATTTTATCACAAAAGAAGGTTTTATTTTTCACTATTAAATTGGCTATATTCTTGATGAAATTGTTTGAAAATCTGATTGGCACCAGCTGCCGCTGTGCGGCTTAGTCCAACGTGTACATGCACGACGTCCGAACCGGACCCAAAAGAAAGACCCGTAAGTGCCGCTGTGCGGTCGGCGAAACAGTGTAGTGCGGACATTCTACATGGGATGACCCGCAAAGCAATTCTTCATAACCTTCTAACCGCACTTTTACGGGCATGTGTTGATATACGCCGTGCTCCTTAAAAAACAAAAAAACTTTCATCAAACTACGCAATTCAATTTTTGCCTATATACTCCAAATAGCCTCTATAATTTTCATCATCAAAACAAACAAATACAACCTCAGTTATAATTGTATCATCTTGTAAAAACTTTGACACCTCGTTAATAGCAATCTCAGTTGCTAAATCTTTTGGAAATCTATATATACCAGTGCTAATGTTCGGAAAAGAAATTCTTTCAACTTTATTCTCAACAGCTAATCTCAAACTATTATAGTAGCATTTTTCGAGAAGTTCCTTTTCGTTCTTTTGTCCTCCACTCCATACAGGCCCGACTGTGTGTATAACATATTTTGCTTTTAACTTACCTGCTGTTGTAACGACTGCCTCGCCTGTACTACAACCACCCTGTTTATTCCTAATTTTTATACATTCATCCAATATCTCTTTTCCACCTGCTTTATGTATAGCACCATCTACTCCTCCACCACCAAGTAAACTGCTATTAGCGGCGTTTACTATTGCATCCACTTCCAATTTTGTTATATCGCCTTTAACTACTTTAATTCTATCTTTAATACTACTCTTAATCATAATATTTCCCTTTTCTCTTCGAATCTTATCTTTGCCACGAATACTTCGAAGGCTCTTATTATTCAGAAGCATGGCGTATATCGTCTCAGATGGCTGACGTTCCAGAGTCGGACCCATCAGAAAGACCCGTAAGTGGCAGCTTGTCTGCCCGACGATGGAATGTGGTGCGGAATACTTCATGCTCGTTCTCCAGAGAATTTTCTACATGATTTTACTACACCACACCTTTACAGCCATCTATTGTTCTCTGATGTGCGGCGGGCCCGCGAAGCCAGAGCAGCACGGATGCTGCACTTAATTTTAATTTATATACAGTAGCATGTACTTTCCATTTTGTGAAGCTTTTTCAAATATATTTTGAACCATAGTAAAATAACTCCAAACATAATCAACATCATCATTACTACTAAACTGAGGATAAATATCATTCGCGACAAGTTCTTTACAGTCAAATTTATTTTTGAATTCATCCTCTGTAATATTTTTTATTGCTTCGTGCACTTCTTTTATTTCAGAAGGTGTTAAATATCTTGCCGGACCATAACCTATATCTTCATCATTTATAATAGTTCCACCTAGAACAGCATTAAAATATGGAAGTTCACCATCCCAACATTGTCCACAAAGTATGTAATGTATAGCATGCCAAGATTTATCTATATCAAGATACTCATCATCACTATGTTCAGTATTATAAAGAATCTCTGATATACCAATCTTTCCCGAAATAATTCCATGAATTAATCCTTCATCAACCAATAAATAATTACCTATCATTGACATAAAATACACTTCCTTAATTTTAAATATATAATCCTTCAAAGCCTTTCCCTAACACCTGCGCCCACGGATGGACACAATTTCCGCCGCATTTCAGAGAATCGTCACCATCTGAGACGGTGTTTCTCGGGCTTCTTTGGGATGACCCGCGTCAGCATGCGACTGCATCCGAGAAACACTGTGGGCACGCACGCTTCATGATAATCCCGCGTAGCAATTCTTCATGCTTTTCCCTCCGTGCCCCTTGCACTAGATGGATTGTTCTACGTCGTGGGAGGGCCCGCGCAGCAAGAGCATCAAGGATTATGCGGCCTTTAAAAAAGTAAAAAGTATAGTTTTGCACTTAGTTCGTCTAATACCAAATGATGTAAACTAATATGCTTATAATCTCGAGTTCATGCAAAGAATTAAGATAAGATAAATTTATTTAGCATCATTTTTATTAAAAATTGAAAATAAGCACAATGCTAATCCTATTGCAAAAACTATTAAACCACCAGGATTAAAAAGATAATTCCCACCTCCATAAGAAATGTTATTTGGTGACGCAAAGAAAATAGCCTCTCTTAAGTATTCTGTTATAATTCCAATCATTCCACATATCATCAATGCCGAACCAAAAATAACTTTTTTCAAACTTTTCCCCCCATTCCATTCTTAAACCTGCTCTACAGTGTATAATTAAAATAATCTTCATTTTGCAATATAGTAATGATGCATACTATAAAGCTTAACATGAATTATACAAATCTCCAAAGCCTTGCTTTCAAAACCGACGCATGGATGCGTCGCCCTCCTCCCATGTCGTAGAATGCCTTGGAGCCATTACGATATTGGGCAATGCTGAACTCCAAAACATGCTCTATAATCTAATTGCCCAATGTCGCAATGGCTTTCGTTGGACTAAGCTGCAACCACGCATTACAAATTTGGATTTTGACTTTTTGCTGTTTTTTGTATTAGTTAAAGATGTATTTTCATCTATTCAAATAATTTCCCCTAACATCTACAATTGTATCATTTTATCAATAATTTTCAATATTACACCAGTTAATCATACTTGATATATCCTTCAATTTTATTGTTTTTCACAGGATTTTCACTAATTTGTAATCATAAAATATTTTACTGCATAACAAAATAGAGGTACTGAAATCTTTCATTTTTTATGAAACTCTTGTATAAGGCCTATCACGGCTTCTATACATTAAAGATATAAGCATCATATTCCCCATATTGCATTTCACACACTTTTTCGATTCTTTAATGCATGGTTCCGATGCTTTATTCTTTTGAAAATTCCAATCCTCAAAAACTCCCATACATAGTTCTCGCATCTTAACTGACGAGTTTGCAAGTATACCAAAATACCTTATTTTCACAAAATTCGGAGGTAATATATGCAGTAAAAATCTTCTCATAAATTCGGTAACAGGTAATGTCATACTTTTTATAGTACTTTTATCCTTGTAATCTCGGTATCTGAAAGTTACCTCATCTTCATCAATATTTTCTATTCTGTTATTGCTTATTGCAACCCTGTGTGTGTAATTCCCTATATATTTAAAAACTTCTTCCGAATTGGCAAAAGGCTTTTTGCTATATACCACCCAATCCTTTTTATACAAGGGTTTTAACAAGTCCTTTAATTCTTCATGGGATATCTTTTCCTTGCCTTTTTGTCGATTTTTGTTGTAGTTCTTTGGTATAAGATAGAAATTTGCCCTTAAATAGCGTTGACATCACCTCAACTGGCAACAAATATCCTTTTTTGCTACTAATCCATTTTTTAGAATCAACATTAATTCCTCCGCCTGTTACTACACAATGAACATGGGGATGATATGATAGATTTTGCCCCCAGGTATGTAGTATTGCAATCGCACCAATGTCAGCCCTCATCCTGTCTCTGCCAAGCTCAATAAGTGTTTCTTTAACGCATTTTAATAGCACTCCATACAATATTTTTTGATTATGTAAAATTAAATCATTAAGAGAATCCGGAAGTGTAAAAACAACATGAAAATAGTCAATAGGCAGCATTCTATCTATTTGCTTATCTAGCCAATCTTTTCTTTTTTCATGCTGGCACTTTGGGCAATGTCTGTTTCCGCAAGACATTGCTATTTCATGTTCTTCACCACAACTATCACATTTATATATTTGCGTTCCCAGCGAATTCGTCCGGCACTGGCAAATACTTTCTACTGCTCTCAAAACATGATATGGGTATCTATACTTGCTTTTTATTTTGTAAAAATGTTTTCTAAATATATCCGATATATCTTTTGTAGCATTTCTAACATTCTCCACAGTATTATTTTTGTTCTTAGGTGTTATCATTGCCCTTGTTTTTATCTTTCACCAATTTTTCAAGAGGGCTTTCTACAGTCAGAGCATGGAGATTACTGATGTGGATATATCTCGATGTTGTTCTTACGTAACTATGTCCCATTAACTGTTGCAGTCTATAGATGTCGTTTCCCATTTAGACTACACTTGTTGCAAACTTATGCCTAAGGGTGTGAACTGTAAATTGCTTTGTTATTGAAGCCTTTACCAGTGAGTTTTTAAATGCCCTTTGTACAGACCTTGCAGTAATGTGAGTTCCAGGTTTACCACCAGCAAAAACCCATTTGATTGGTTTGTTCTTTTCCAGGTGTTCTTCAAGTTCTTTCAAAAGAGATGGAGATAGCAATGTAACTCTATCTTTTTGACCTTTTCCATTCCAAATTTGAATAAGACTACGTTCAGGCTGGATATCCTTTATTTGAAGTCTTATAGCCTCACCAATCCTCATACCGGTCGCAAACATTAATGTGAACATTGTTCTATATTTTTCTTGAGGTGCATTGTCAAATATTTTTTGAATCTCTTGATCTGTTGGTATTTCAGATGTTTTGCGTTTTCTTTTGAGTTGTGGAATTTTAAAGCTTTCCCAATTCCTTGCCAGTGTTGTTTCATATAGAAATCTCATGGCACAATAACATCCTCGAACATACTCATTGCTTAGTTTTCTTTGGCTAATTAGATAAGATAGATATTCCTTAATTTCATTTGGACCTAGTTTTTCGGGCGTTGTTTTGTAATATCGTGCATAATCTACAATATACCTCACATAGGATTGAATAGTTTTTTGAGATAAACCTTTTAGGTTCATATCCCGTATCATTTGCTCTCTTAGTACTGACATAAAAATGCCTCCTTGTGTGTTTTTGGAAATTTTATCACAAAAGAAGGTTTTATTTTTCACTATTAAATTGGCTATATTCTTGATGAAATTTTTAAAAATCTGATTGGCACCAGCTGCCGCCCTGCGGCTTAGTCCAACGTTCGCCATTTGCGGCTGTCGCCGAATCGTACCCGTAAGGAATACCCCTTGGCGGTGCTTGCACCCGATGAGGCGATGCGGGCAGGATGACCCTTAAGCATGCCCTTTACTCAAATGGACTTGTTATCTGGAGTCCATCGGTACTACTTTAAGGTTAGTACATTTATAAAACCCTTCTTAAATTTAAAGAATACTTAAGCCTGAAACTAATTTTGACGAATAACATTAATTAAATCTGACTTTCGTCCTACATTCTTATTGTAGGCAACAATCCAAAAATGCCCCATAGTACTTTGCGGAACATCCCAGATGTATTCAGCTATGCCATTCTTTACTTCAACAAGATTTATTAATTGTTGTAATTTGTAAGTTTCTGTTCCTGTTGGTGTAATATAAAACTCAACCTCAGTAGAATTACCACTTAAAGTAACCAATATTTTGACTTTATCTTTAAGCTCAATCCAATTAGCATTTTTATTAAGTATTTGACCATCTAGTGTTTCAAACCTAATTTCCTCAATTTGAGGAGGTTGTTCTTGAAGTAATTGTTCATACTTCTTTTGGTAATTATCTGTAGTTTTATTATTCGATATGTTTGTACAGCTATTAAGACTAAAGAAAATTATTAAACACAAAGCTGTTATTATCAATTTTTGTTTGAATCTTAGACGTACCATTTATACATCCCCTTTAATATAATTTAGTTCAATACCACTACTTAAGTATATATTAAAACAACTTTTAACCCACTCATTTCAACAAATTAAACACTTTAATCCAGCATCCAACATTAATGGATTCCAGATAACGTCTGCATACAAGAAGCCTTTGAGGGGTAACATAGCTCCTATGTCCCCGAAAAGGTTTGCTGAGCGACCCGTAATTCATTACTACCCTTGTATGCGTTGATATATGAAGTTCTTTTTCCCTTCCTTTTTTATAAAAAATCCCGCAAGTCATTCTTGCAGGTACATTTTTAGTTTCTTTAAATCAATTATAAATCCAGCTTCTATTAATAAATCCAATCCTATCAGACCATTTATATCATCATACTGAAAACTTGTAAAATCTAATGAACAATTATCTAAGACAAACTCACCCAGTTTTACTCTATCAATGGTCTTTACAAAAGCATGCTCTTTTCCACCTATTCCATAAGACGTGACTACCTCATCATCGCCGCTAACTTTTATACAAATATCATCTACAGCATCCTGAGAAATCAAAGTTTGTGCTGCTCCTGTATCAACCACAACGTTATTTATTATCTTGGATTTGCCCTTAAATGAAATCTCAATGTCAGTAAAAAGTAAGCCATCCCTATACTCAATATTCATTCTTTGTATACTCTCCTCAACCCAATTCTTGACCGGATCTTTAAAACAACATTATCTCTGGATGTATGATAAACTAGTATCTTGTCCTTTGCATGCAAAAGTTCCTTTGTTGCTTCATCATCTGCAACAGGACCTATAACAGCCATCTCATCAACAAATTCTTTATCCTCTTTTATATGACATTTCAACACTTCAAACTTTACAAATTGATTGGGGTATATACTTCTCACTTCACTCCACTTCATATAAACCACCTTCCCTAAAATAGATCTACTAATATTATACCACAAAAACTTACTCTCGATAGCCCCTCTCATACCTAAGATAAAAGGGAAAAAGAATTTCATATATCGTGTACATGCCCGACGCCACTGAACCGGACCCACGAAGCCCTTCTTCTTTGGCACGCTTGCGTCGGTGAAGTGGTGTAGTGCGGATTTTCTACATGGAATGACCCTCGTAGCAATTCTTCATGAACTTCTTTCCGCACTTTTACGGGCATGTGTTGATATGTGGAGTTCCCTGCCCCGCGAAGCCAGACGAGAACACGGATGTCCGAGCCCCAAATCCTTCAAAGTTTTCTACTGTGAGGATTGTTATTCTTCATATCATATGTAACAAATTAATTAAAACTTTCGCCTTCTGATTCCTCAATATTAAATTGTTTAGGTAAGATTACATTCAATAAGAAATAAATAAAATACCCTATTATAAGTGTTGATATCCCTACTAATAATGCCTTATATGTTAATGAAATCTTTAATTTTTCTATAAATGTGTATCTTATAAATGTCATCGAGCTAAACATACCTAGCACTGGATATCGCCTTTCCTCAAGTGGTTTCTCTAAAGGAGTCCAATTATACTTTTCGGCATATTTTGTTACTGTTCTGCGATTTAATTGTAAAGTTTTGGCTATATATGAAATTGATTTTCCTTCAACTTCATACAAATGTTTGATATACTCTATTTGTGCCATTTTCAGCATCCTTTCATACCCCCTTAAGTTCTTGTCAAACTAAAGGGTAGTTTATTTAAAGTGTGCTAGCAATGGCACTTTTTTCTTCTTGTAACCTGTGCACTTTTACGCCGCCGATTTGTGTACTTTTATTTTACCGAAAACATTAACATTTCAAGAATGATGACATTAAGTGAAGTAATGACAATAACAATATATTTTCATCATTCGAGTTATAGAAACTTTAAGCATTATTATAAAGAATTTGTCTGTAAAAGATTAAATGGATACTTTCCGAGCCTTGTAAGTTATACAAGGTTTGTAGAGTTAATGCAACAAGCACTAATTCCATTAATATTATACACACAAAAATATAGACTAGGCAAGACAACAGGAATTTCCTTTATTGACTCTACGACATTAGATGTTTGTGATAACAGAAGAATTCACTCTCACAAAGTTTTTAAAGAGATTGCTCAGAGAGGTAAATCTTCTACAGGTTGGTTCTATGGGTTTAAGCTGCACATTGTAGTAAATGAAATAGGAGAAATTTTATCATTCTTTTTAACACCGGGTGATATAGATGATAGAGACTCAAAGGTAATAGATATACTTACAAAAAACCTGTTTGGAAAACTTTTTGGAGATAAGGGTTATTTATCACAGCCTTTATTTAAAAAGTTGTATAACCGAGGGATAAAACTAATAACCAAGTTAAAAAAGAACATGAAAAATAAGCTAATTGATAATTGATATAGAAGAAAAGCTTCTTCTCAGAAAGAGAGCTCTTATTGAGACAATAAATGATTTTCTGAAAAATACTTGCCAGATTGACCATACTAGGCATAGAAGCTTTACAAACTTTTTAACTAATGTCGTAGCTGGTATTGCTTCTTATAGCTTCTTACCGAATAAACCAAGCTTAAAGTTTAGTAAAAGCGTTCTTGTTGCCACACTTTAAGGCTGCTTTTCATAATAAAAAAGGCTCTAAAATTCAAGATACTAAAGCCTTACTTAATTATAATCTATAGATATGGTTAATTATGGCACTTGTTATATCGAACTCACGTTAAATAATAACCATCTGAAAGATAATGTATCTTTTTTTCTATCTCATAATTTATTGATATATCAGTTTTATTTGAAACTAATCGATATAGCATAGTACATATTTCATCATCAGAAAACTTATTACTAATATAACCTACTGAGCATAAACCAAGTAAAACATTAATAACAAGTTGTTCGTCTACTATCCCATCAATATCACTTAATTTTGAAACAATATTAGTTTTACTGGAACTTGAGAGTAAGGATACTTCTATAATTTCATAATCAATTTTTTCCTGTGTTTCAATAATCTTGTCAGCCCAACTTATAACATCATCCTTTAAAAAATAACCAACAATTAACCCTATACGGTATATCTCTGCTTCATTCTTTAGTGAAAGCATATTTATTATCTCCTTCTTATGCCGAAGCCATCTAATCCCCATGTATCAGTATCGGTTCGGTGCCGGAAGACTATTTTCTACATTTCGAATATGTACAATTTTTGTTACTCCGATGGCAATAATCGTGCTGATTAAGATAAATTCCGCTATTCATAAATATATCCCATAAATTCTCTTTATTTGAAATCCCTCATGTGATTCTGTCTATTTTGCTATTTTGCTGTTTTCGAATCTCATGTTTTGTATTAAGCACATCATACTTTAAAGTAATTATATAACTCTTGAACCTCACTAATGACCATCTCAAATTGATTATTCACTTCAACTTTCTGTTTTTTTTCAGTTTTCTCGTCAAATTCTACATTTTCATATTCATTTAGCATCTGGTAGAAATACTCACACTCTTGTGAACACTGACCAGAACCATCAGAATGTTCACCTGCTTCCTTTAGAAATGTGGCCCAAGAAATTTCTCTTCTTTCATATCGTAAAAATAGGCAAGCAATATAAAGGTCACTTAAATTCGTACTATTATATTTTTCAAATGGTTCAGAATTTGCATAACTGCCTACAATGTCTATTGCATCACCAATAAATCTTGTAACAGATAGTTCAATTATCCAATATGGAGGCTTTTCAAACTTTTCAATTATTTTATCACACCATAAATAATAGTGTTTATGCCATATCAAATGTGATTGCAACATAATACTCAATTTCTGTGCAAACTCCTTGTTTAACTGTATATCCATCATACACCTCACATGCAAAGTAAAGATATATATTGATTAAATCAAAACATCGCCTATACAACCCTTGTTTGTGTATTGCCAACTATTCTTCAACTTCACTCAAAAAATCAGCAAATTCATCATGTAATTGAATATTCTTTTTTAAAGATTCTTTACTTTCCATATCAATTAAATCTACCTTAAAATCTATTCTTCCATATCCATCAATTAACACCATAATATCATATAATACGTTCTTGATTAACTCATTCTGTACTTTTTTGAAACTTCAACATCCTCATCTGTAATAAACTTACCTTGAAGATTTTTATATTCATTTTTTAACAAAGTTGATTCACATTTAGATTTCGGATGTAGATATGATGAAAATGCCTCAATATTAAAATCCTTTATTTGCTTTAATGCTTTTAAAAATGCTTCTTGTTTTTTATTAAGTAATAATTTTTTCTCCCTCAATTAAAATTTTAATTAGCCAACTTGTTACTTTGATGGTTTCCAAACCCAATTGCCATTTATGTTGATATAACCATACTTACCGTCTATTTCAACTACTGAAAGGTCATCCTCACCTGTAAAACAATTGGCAGAATCAAATATAGGCTCAAAAATAAACTTCCCAGACCTATCAATAAACCCAAATTTCCCGCCTAATTTGACCCTTGCAAGTTTGTCCCAGAATTCAGACACCTGTTCAAAGACAGGCTCTATAACAGTAGTCCCAGAGCAGTCAATATATCCCCATTTACCTTTTTCAAATTCAACACCTGCTAATCCATTAACAAAACTATCTACTTTGTTATATATAGGATTAATTATTACATTCCCATCTTTACTTATAAAGCCCCACTTGCCATCAATTAAAAATGCAGCAAGTCCCTCCTCCGAAAATAGTTTTATTTCATCATACAGAGCCTGGATAATTACATTTCCCTTTCTGTCGATACAGCCCAACTTTTCACTTGAAATAAAAAAAGTGTAATCCTCATTATCACAAAACTCACAAGCACCTTCATATTTAGGCTCAATAATAATTTTTCCTGCTCTATTTATAAACCCAGTTTTTCCATCAACTCTAAAAGAATATAACCTTTCTTCAATAGTTTCACTCATAACTCTTAACTCCTACCTTACTTAATCATGCCGAATCTAAGACTGATAACAATTTCGAACATTTAAACTGTTTTAAAATTATACTTAACAATAACCCATGGAAGCCAAAGTACTGGTTCAGCACCTACAGTGTCCTGATTTGTATATTCAGCCAACTTTTTTGCTTCATCAATCGTTGATATAAACCCGCTGCTGTTCAACCTGAAACCAAATTCCCTATCATAATCATCCTCAAGGCTATTGCATATGTATGAATGAAATGTTCCCATCTCATAACCTAAGATTTCAAAACCTAAAACTGAACCATTACTTTCCATTAGGCACTTATTGAATACGTTTTTCTCGACACTGTAATATGTCTCTTTTGATATTCCTGTGTCCTCTATAAATTCATTATTATATTCTTCTGGCAAACCTATTCCCACAAGGAGTAAGTCCTGAACGTTATAAAGAAAATTCAAATAGAACTCCCTGGCCGATTCTAAATTATTAAAAACATGGGGAAAACCAAAATCCCCAGAGATATTCTTATCATTTATCCATTCTATTAAATTATTAAACGTAGTGTTTGAAGTGTTTAAGTTCTGCCTGTATTTATCTTTTTCTTTTTCAGAAGTGCTCCAAACAGAAGATATATCAGGGTAAACGTCGCATATGCAGTTACTTACTGATAGAATAGTTTCAGGTATTACTCTACTATTCATGTATTCTGCCCTCTGTGTAGGTTTAACAATATAATATCCACCTAAATGATACTTATAAATATACATTTCATCCCACCTACTCTATTCTTATCGTTACGACTTCATCCTTTTTGATATTAAGGTAATTGTTTTAGGTTTGTTTAGTATAACCGTTTCTTCAGGACCAGGAGCATAATGATAGTTCCTAAACATAGGAGATTCTATCCACCCCTTATTAATCCAGTAATTTAAGTCTGTTTTTGGAATAATTATTGAATACGCACCAATATAATCCATAGCCCAGTTCTCATATTCATGTTTTTTCCTGTTTAAAATACTCCTGATAGTTGCAAATAGCCCTTTCACAAAAACAATCCCAATTATTTAAAGTCTACACCTTGATATCTCTTCTTTAATTATACAGTAAAATTTAGTTATTTACTAATTACTAATTACTAATTACTAAGTTAATTTAGAAATAACACTTGCTATTTATTCCTCGTATTCTTACCCTATTAAACCTGCTCCTGAAATTCTTTTTTAGCCAACCAAGACAGTATTTGTAGAACAAGACTTGTAACTCACTCTCCAATACCATCTAACTGCTTATACTTCCTTGTATCCAATATAGGCATATCCAAAACTACCATGTTAATGTCATTATCAATAAGCCCCTGCTATTCTCTTAAAATATCAGTTTTGTTTCCAAAATCTATCTAAAGATTTTATATACAAGATAATTAAATATGACTAATAATAAAGGCTTTGCATTTTGTACAAAGCCTTTTCATTACGGTTTTTCAATTTTTCAAATCCGTCTATGCCATGTTGACCAAAATAAAAAGTGGATATCTCCTCGCTGAATAGAACGCTTTAATGCTTGGTACTCAGGTCTACTAAAGTCCTTTCCACTATGCTTTGTCGATATAAATATCTCTCTCATCTAAGGGCCCCATACCTTTAAAAGTATCCTGCTGTCTGGCTAAACTCTGGCTCTCAACTAACCCTCAAATAAGCATAATTCCTTTGACCCATTTACTTCACTCCTTACAGACTAAAATGTTCACAATTTAGCACTCCTCATACATACGTTTATTTTATAGACAAAAATGTGTCAATCCATTTTTGGGAACCTACCATATGTATGTTATACTTTTAGAATCATTTTATCGGGCCGCAAAAGAAAAATCAGGTCCAAATTCTTATATTTTAATTCTTTCTGCTATTAAATTTAATAAAAGAAAAAGGACTACTTTCATAGCCCTTTAAAACATATATTAAACTTTTAACTTATTCCTTATCACTTACATCACTTATCTCTTGCTCCCCAAAGTATTGTACCTCACCCGTCTTTCGATTATAAAATGCCTTTATTTCACCTATTCCTTGGAATTCTAATATATAACCCTTTTTCCTGTAATATCTAATGTTCCCATGAAGAATGAAAGGCTTACCATCTTCCTCAAACCGCTCCATAAAATCTACTCTATCAGCCCGGACACTTTTTATCCTCCAAATTGCCCTTTGTGTTGCTACTATTATTGTCTCAAGTTTTATCCCAAGACCTTCAATCGCTTTTTTATCATCATCCGAAATAATAACCTTATAATCCTTCACAACTATCACCATTCCTTAACATTTACTAAGGACTTTGTAGACCTTCATTTTGATGTATTTGCACCTATTCGATATTATTAACACCTTAACTTAATACCCTTTCAACTTATTGCATCCTATTTGTATTTGCCTGCTTGTAGTGTCGCTGAAACTTAATATACTCATCTATCCTGCTCTCCCCAAGCATTTTCCTAATTACATCTAAACTCTCATACAGTTTCCGATACTCATCCATTTTAGTGTTACTTACTTTCCCAAACCGCTCTAATGCTGAAAGGCTACAGTATAACATGCTCATAAGTAGTAAAAACTCGCTAATCGTAACTTCAACCTTTTCGTTTTCTTTTATAGTAGTAAGGGCTAAACGCAGAAACAAAGTCTTTGAATCTTCAATGTCCTCCAACACACACATTTCCCCAGTCATTTTAAATTCCGTCTGCAACACCATAATATACTTCTTTAGTTCACTTATTACTAAACACTTTATACTGCGGGGTATTACAATAGTCACATATTCAGTTTTAAACATGGTATAAACTTCCATGTTCGATTTTTCCATATTGAATGCCTCCTTAGTTTATTTTCCAGTACTAAGTTTCAGTGAAAAGTATAAAGAAAGATAAAAAGAGCATTCAAGTCTTTTTTAGTCGCAATATAAATTATTTAATTCCCTTATTTTTACCAGATTTTTATTTGTGAAAGTATTGAATCAGAAGTGTAAAATCTTTAGACAGCAAAGGCAGGCTTAAAACTATCGATAATATTTTAATAATCGTACTCTTCAAGTTGTTCTTCTGTAATATTTTCAAGCAATTCACCCAAATTACTCAGATACTCATTATTAAATTTTTTGCAAATCTTTTGAAAAATTTCATATTTAATTTCATCCTCATCTTCTTCATTTTTGTCATGTTCAATTTAATGAACTTTTGCTTCTTCCATCGCTTCTTCAACAGTTATTTCTGCCCCATGGTCTATATAAAATCCATCGTCCTCAAAGAAATAATATTGTTGAGTTATATCTGTCTTTATCAGGGCTTCAATAGATAATTGAATAATTAAATTGTCAAACATTTGAGCATATTCTCTATCCAACTTGTTTCTTGCATGTTTAACTGCTAATTCGTATTCAAATTTAAATGGAGACATTTTCATCATCCTTTCTTTATTTCTTGTTTACAGGAAACTTTATTCCCCTTTGCTTATACATTTCTTCTTTCCTTCTTATTATCTCTGCTTCTTCCTCATCAGTTAGTGCGGCTGATTTACATGCCTCACACACCCTTATTAAGTTTTCCATAATGAATTGGTTTACTTTAATCTCTTTTTGATTATCTTCTTTTTTAACCATCATACATCTTCCTTTCTTGTATTATTAATAATTTTATTGTGTCAAACACAGTTCAGTACTTTAAAATTTATGACATTATAGGGGGTATTACCTCAAAAGTCAAATTTACATCGGATTGTTTTTCAAGTAGATTTAATGTCGTGAATATAGTAGATATGCACACTGCAATTGTTTTCTTATCTCTACATTTTAAGCATAACACGCATCTGTAAATTGCCAACTAAACTGAAAATAATATTTTTAGGATTCTTGTAGTCTTATATATTTTACATATACTGGTACATTAGATAATAGACAATAAGATAAATATATATGTCTTTACTTATTTTAAGATGTCTCTTTACATCCTTATTAATTATAAGTATATCAATTATCATAGTATTTGAATTACCATACCCTTACATGATAATATATTTATTAACAGTATATTTTCGTAAAGCAATAGGTGACATATGAGTTTTCAAGGAATAATTGATGCAAGAGTTCATAATAACAGAAAAATAGGTGTACTTATAGAAATTAAATGTACTGACTGCAATACACATTTATTGTCAACATCCAATATAGATAGGATAAAAGCATTTATAAGTGAATTATCTTTCCATATTGCAGCAGTAAGACCGTTATATTTAAGTAAAAATGACATTCCTCTGGACGTTTTAACTGACATAAAAGATTTCCATAGAAACAAAGCAGTTTTATTATGTACGAGTAAATCTGCTGATATAATCGAAAAAGCAGTTAATGGCTGGTTAAATAAGTTCTTTATCAGGGATGTCTGTCTACTGGAGCAGCGTTGGATAAAGGATAAAAGCAAGACCATTGGCAACCTTCTAAACGAAGTTTCTGCATTAATAGGTAAAAGCCTCTATATTAAAACATTTGCTTGGTTTGAAATCGGAGAAACCCTTGAAGTAGACTATAAAAAACTGGCTGATTTCTACTATTAAGATATTTTAAGTAAAGACTTTGGAGGAAAATGATTTGGGGTAAGGCATTTGAAAAAGAATACAGAAAAAATCCTGTTGCAACTCAGCATGAATTCCAGGCATTTTTGAACACTTGGAATGATGATATAACAGATAAAGAACTTGAAGAGATTGTCGGAAGCCATCAAAGCAACGCTTGCAGTTGGAGATTCCCCAAGATAAATTTTCCAGATAGTTATATTAGTTTCCTTCAATACTCTAACGGTGGAGAGTTTGAAAATGGTGATAGGTACTTCCAGTTTTTTAATATTTTTGAGATTCGAGAATTTAATATAGCCTACCATATTCCCAAGTACATGGAGTATGCCGTATCATTTGCAATGGATGAGAATGGTAATCACTATTTATTTGATATGAGGCATAACCCCATAAATGGCGAATACCCAATACTTGCTGCAAGTTCAGGTAACTTAGGATATGATGACTGTAAATTAATTGCCCACTCATTTCGGGAAGTGTGTTCGGGAAAGATATCAATAGAAGATATACTATTTGAAAAATAAGCGGAATAAGACAATAGACTATTTAGGATGGTAAATATGTGGCAAATTAAAAATTCATTTATTTCAAGAATAAATAAATATTTTGAATCACGTGGGGGAGAAGGCAACTTTACAAAGATTTTTTGTAATTTTCCATATCAAACGCAGGCTGAAATATTAACCCTATTAGGAGTATCAACTGAAGAAGAAAAACCACTAATTGCTTCATATAAAAGGGTTATTATTGCGTACTGCTTACAACACATAAGTTATGGTGGTCCAATCTCGACAATAATACTTTATTTGTTGACTTGGAAAACATTATTGAGACAAGAACACAAATTAAATACATGAATCCTAAGTGTGATATATTCAGGTTAGGTATTATAACAAAAGAAAATAAGGAGTTTGAAATTCAGATGGAAGCAGGGAGACCATTTAGCGGTATATGGAACGTAATATTAATGATTATAGGCTTACGAAAGGAATAAGTATGGCAGCAGATTGTCCACAATTATTTTATGAATATAGAGAACTTGAGCAAAATGCAGGAATGATTATCTTAAAAGGTTGTAGGGAGCATTTAAAATATTTTAATAACCGAAGACGTTTAATTCAAATTTTCAAGTACAATTTTACTCACCTTTATATACATTGGGAAATTTTCGATTTAGGTGGTACTTATTATATTTGCCGTACCAAGTGGTACTTTGAAACAGACTCAGAAAAATTCAGAAACCCTGTTGAAAGGCTTAAATACCCAAAAGTCATTTTTCCAACCATAACATGTAAAAGCAGCGTTTTAAGAGAGGAATTTATAAATAAATCTATAGAGCAAATAATGAAAAGCCCTATAAATCCTATCTCATTCGAGAAAAAGCAGGATTTTTGTAACGTAAGGTATGAAATAATTATTAATGATAATACCGAAAATAAAAAACATATTTTTCCCGATGACGGTTATAAACATGGATGGGATTACCTATACGGGTTCGTAAGTGATATTGAGGAAATTACAGACAATAAATTTTGTTGGAGCCAAGGTGCAATTATTATGGCTTCTACTGGAGATTTATATGGGTTCATCCTATTGTTTTGAATGCAATAACTGTGAACACAAATTTTTCACATCAGGGCCATGGGAATTCAGATGGAACAAAAGCGGTAAAATAGAATATTGCGGTCATCTATTAGGAAATAGAGTAAAACAAGGCGTAGACGGTCTTAGTGGCCACTTGTTTTGCGTAAACTGTGATACTGTGTCCGAAATCATTTTATTGGAATATAAGAAAAGAGTTTTTACCAACCTTGAAGTCTGGGGTAAACATACTGAACTAAAACCAGGCTACTCTCATGAAGAATATAAACAGTTTCTAAAATGGGGAAAATATGATTTTAAACTTAAAGCCCCTAAAAATAATCCTGATAAAAAAATCCGTTGCCCTCACTGTGATATAACTAATTTACTTTTTTTAGTGCCATATCGTCCTTTTGAAAGCGACTGCCCTAAGTGCCATATAGGGAAAATACATCTTGTAAGAATTGATATTTCATAGTACTCAGACTAATTTTTACTATTTTATAAACATTTATTTATAAGAAGGTGTAAAATGATAAATAGAAAAAGTCTTTTTGAAAATAATTGTATCAGTCAGGATAATCCAGATGGTTTTGACCTATCAGGATTTGTTGATTTGACTTGGAATGAGTCTGAAAGAAAAACAGTTATCAGTTACTTAAAATCATTTGAATGCGTACTCTGGTCTCCTGGTATTGTCTGGTGCCGATTTCGTTGCAGACAAAAAAGAATTGGCGGTCCGTATTTCTTTGACGATGGCTTTTACAGGTGGTCGAATATTGATTTACATTATATTGAGTCGCACTACATTAAATTGCCTTCTGAAGTTATTACACATATTTTAAACAGAAAACATCTGATTCATACTGAAACATATAGTCAGTATATTGAGAGCAGTGAAGAGGTAAAAGAATTTGCAAAAACTCAGAAAACCTTTCTAACTCCTGGATTTGATGGTGAATTGTGGTTAATTCCTTCCGAATTCAAAGTAAATTCAGCAGTATTAAAGTTTTTCAGGCAATTTGGCGGATTATATGACTTATCAACAAAAGCGTTAATAGATTATATTAGGTCTGATAAAAAACTGCTATTAGAGAAAAAGTTTGATTATGCTGACTATTTTGAAATAGATAAAACTGCAAAAGATTTGGGAATTATACTTGAGTTCATTGAAAAAGATTAAAGAGGAATCTGATATGGATGCAATTAAACAAATGGTTAAAGTTGCTGGGTTTATCAGTGATGTTCATGCAGAGGATATTATATTTGAAACATCAATAATGTTTTTTAAACGCCAAGGTATCAAGGATATTTATTGCCTTGGGGATTTTTGTGATGGTTACGGTAATGTAGATAGAATAATTTCAAGGGCTCGTAATGAAGGAATAATATCAGTTAAAGGTAATCATGATATTTGGTGTTTGGGAGGTATTATGAGAAACATGCCAGATTCAATGACCTTAGCCGATTTATCAAATGATTCAATTGATTTTCTTAAAAGTTTGCCTAAAACCCGTGAAATTACGACTTCTACTGGCTCAGTCCTTCTTTGCCACGGAATTTTGGACAATGAAATGGCAAGGGTATGTTCTGATGATTATGGGTACGCAATCGAATCAAATGATGATTTGCAGATGTTTATTAATGGTTCGTATCCATCTATTATGATTAATGGGCATACCCACAGAAAGATGGTTAAGCAAATACAAGATAAAACCATTATTAATGTTGGTACATTATTTCGGGAACATAATCCCTCTCTCACTATAGTTGATTTTGAAAACAAGAATGTATATTTTTATGATATTATTGGTGGTATAGTAAAAGATGAACCTGAAGTTATTGAATTAAAATAGATTTGAGGTATTGATATGGGAATATATTATTCTATACAAGATTTAAATGCTTGGACTGAAGCACAGCACCGAGGTTATTTAATTGGTAATGAAAAGTATGTTTGGGAAGAATTTTTACGTCCCTATCACTGGATGATGTCCCAAATGCTTAAAAGAATTCCCGAATATAATGAGGAGTATCCTATATGGCTTTGGCCTGAAAAGCCCGACTTAAGGCGAAGTGGTCATATGGAAAGAGGTAAAAAGGCTATTCTTATTGAGGTAGAACTACCAGATAGTAAAGTACTATTATCTGATTTTCAAGCATGGCACTGCGTTTTAAATGATTATCCGATTTTGGATTATGATGATGAAATTATCGACATGGAATTAAGTTGGGAAAGGATATTCGATTTAGAATACTTGCGAAAGCATCCTGATTGGGGTATGTTGGATATTCAAGGTGTTACAGGTAAGATATACTTAAATCAGGTTAAGTCTGTAAGAGAATTTACCTGTAAATGAAAAATGCAAATCGGTTATAATTTAACATAATAACTGCTGATATTAAAAGTGAGATTTTAGAAGCCAATCATTGATAGAATTGGTTTGAGGTATCACATGGCAATAATTTTAATCAAATGTCCGAAATGCGGAAAGCAAATTGAAATGCACGTTGGACAAAGTTTTATAAATTTAATGGTTAATACATATGCATCATATCACTGCAAGCATTGTGGTGAATGTATTGAAATGGATTGGTTTGGTGAAAAGCCCAACCAAGAAATTGTTGATGCAATTTTTCTCTACCTGAAATAGCGTTGCATCTTCTTCCTTAAATAACGATAACTTCTTAAGAATCTCCGAAATCCGAACCTGATACGACTGCATAATCTCAGGCGGATTTGGATTTTTTACAACATCCAATACAGCCTCTTTACTCCCATACCATTCTATAATCTTTCTAAAATTACCCTGTGCTTCCTCACTGCCTGCATTAGCCATGAACTTGTCTTTGAAATTCTCCATATATCCATAATTTCGTTCACAACCTTCTACTTGTTTTCTGCCCATATTAACAAGCATTGAATGAAACAAATCTTCAATTTCTTCTTTGCTAAACTCATGAAAACTCATTTTATTTTTCCCTTTAATTTATCATCAATCAGTTTTATCAGGCCATTTAGGCGTTCCTTTTTCAACAACAGTATCTTCTTCTGGTTTATAAGCGTTTTCTCTTTATCAAACTCTTTAAAAAATAATATCTGTTGCAATGTTTCCATTGCTTTATCGTCATAAATCCGATATCCTGCTTCATTATATGTTGTAGGCTTTAGTATTCCTATTTCATCATAATAATGGAGCGTGCGTATGCTAATACCAGTTAATTTGGAAACATCGTTTACAGTCCTCATTTTTATATTCCCTCCTTTTATATATCCAGCCTATACTATAACGTTACGTGAGTGTCAAGAGTAAAATTAAAAAGAACAAAAAAGTTATTCTATAGAATTCCTTTTCGTCCTTTTAATCAGTTAAGTACTTCTGCATCCTTGCGCATTAACAATTTTCAATCGGTTCCTTAAGCGAGTAAATTATGGGTTTATTGAAGTTACTTTATGTAAGTTTGTACGTATTAAATATTACTTATCAGCCGTGTTGTCTGCCAAAAATACAAACAATCTTTGTCACTATTAATTCTATTTAGCCGTTCTACTTCCTTTTCAGCGTCTTCAAGTGACAAAACAACCTCTTTCACTGTAACAGCATTTTTATAATCATCTATAAACTTGTCAATCCTAATAATTGCATAAACATGGGTAGCACCCTTCACCTAAGTCCCTCCCTGTCATAACAATTCAATATAGATTTTATAAAGTTGCATTCTTAATAACCTCTAAAATCTTTTCGACCGTTTCATCCGCAGATAACATTGTCGTATCAATAACTGGATTACCATGTCACTTATATTGTTAAGAACCCTACCAAATAAATGTTTCCTGTGTAATACCCAATAAAAAATTACATAATCCAGCATATTACATTTTAAGTAGTTTCTTAAAACAAAAGAAATATTTCTGACTGCAATCTCATCTGTTTCTGGATTAAAAGTAGAGGGAGACATATTTATTGTTCTACACCAGTCGCTTTCAAGCCATGCTACATTATTCATTTTCTCAAGTAAACTCTTTCAATTTGCTGTTTTTCCTACACCTGCAGGTCCATTAAAAAAAATTTATTTTTTCATTCTTTTATTTCCTCTGTATAAATGGGAATGAAGGTATTATGGGTTTGTTACAGTTGTTTTTCATTATAAACTCTGCGTTTTCTTACATATGTATAGTATGTGTATGGAATTTCTCCATCCACATGTTCTTCATAGATTTTTTCGAATTCTGTTTTAGAAATTTGAGGGAAATATATATCACCATTAATAGTTTTATCAATTACAGTAATATATATCCTATCTGTGTATGGCAATGCATCCCTATATACTTGACCTCCGCCTGCAATAAATATTTCATCCTCATCTTTTACTAAGTTAATTGCTTCAATTAGGGATTTTACTGTGATACAGTTCTCATTGTTTATACTCTGAGTATTTGAAATTAGTATGGTTTTTCTGTTAGGGAGTGGTTTTCCTATTTCTTCAAAAGATTTTCTGCCCATAATAATGGTTTTACCTATAGTTAACTCCTTGAATCTATTTTGTTCACCTTTAACTTTCCAAGGTATAATACCATTATTACCTATCACGTTATTATTCGATACTGCTACAATTATTGAAATCATGAAAACATCCTCTGTTTTATATTAAAGTATGTGATATAGGTTTTGTAATTCAATGTTATATTATGGTAACCCATAAGTCAAGTTCTTGAATATAATAGACAATATGTTCATTGCTTGAAGTCTCATACCTATACTTACATAAATCAATCTTTCACAATAAAAACCTTATTATTTCGATAATATCCTGAGAATAATCGTTCGGTATTCAGCGGTGATGACTTTTCTAATTGCTCAATATTTTTTATCCATTTCACAAACTCAGGTAATACTTCTTTCTGCAAGCCCTCTCTGGCGTTATAAACATCCTTTTTTAATATTGCTCCAGCCCTGATATATAATCTATTAAAGGGGTTATTTTCATTAGGCAACCAATAATGCACTTCAAAAATTGAACCAATTATTTGTGGTTTCCAGTATTCCAGAGTTACATCGGTAATAATATTTTCTCTTCCAAGTATCTCTTCAAGTTGTGATGTTTTAAGCACATACGAAAAGTCAATTGGTATTTTTGATTTAGTTATTGATGAAATCATCTTAACATCTCACTTTCAAAGATATTTGATGTAATATTGAATAATTTAGGTTTCTTTACCATAACACATAATTTTTTCTTCTATCTTATTTTAAATTATACCAAACTTAAAAAATATTTACAGGTTCTTTGTTTTATCCTATATCATCCTTAAAGCCTTTCCAATATGAGTTTATATAAAAGTAAAATCAGTAAGCACTATTGTGGTTGTAATACGCATAGTTCAAGAATTAACTGCTCCCACCTAATATTCAGCAAGAGCAGTCACAACACCTATAATTTCTTGAGTTTTTCAAGTTCCTCGTCTATTCTATTTTTATCAATACGTTCAAACAAAATCGTTACATTTCCTATTCTTGAATCTGATGGCACTTCAATATACTCCCAGCCATTTGTCTCTATTTTTAACATATTCTTAACTTTATCTGACGAAACTGGTAAGAAAGGGTTCAGTAGTATTGAGAGGTTAGCGATAATTTGTACACATGTATGAAGTGTTTCTTTACATTTTACAATGTTATCTTTTACTGTAACCCATGGTTGTTCCTCATCGAAGTATTTGTTTGCTGACCGTATAAACGAAAATATAGTTTCTAAAGCATCCTTAAAATTACCTTGTTCAATCAGATTTCCAACGCCTAAATAGAGTTCAGTTAATAATTTTCTGATATTAGGATTGCATTGACCCTCTGGTACTTTGCTGTCAAAAGACTTATTTATAAAAACAAGGCTTCTATTAACAAGATTTCCATATGCACCAAGCAATTCACCATTATGGCTATTTATAAATTCTCTCCATGAGAAGTCAATATCCCGCTTTTCAGGTCCATTGGATATAAAAAAGTAGCGGATAGTATCTGGATTGTAACTTTCAAGAAGATATGGTATCCAAACCGCCCAGTTTTGACTTGTGGATATCTTTCTACCCTCAAGGGTTACATATTCGCTTGATATTATCTTATCAGGCAAATGAAGGTTTCCATGTGCTTTTAGCAATGCTGGAAGAATAATTGTGTGAAATGGAATGTTATCTTTGCCATGTATATAGTAGTGTAGAGAATTATCAGCCCACAGGGATTCCCAGTTTAAATTATTAGCGAAAACCCATTTCTTACTTGCAGAGAGATATCCTAAAACCGCTTCCACCCATACATATATCTTCTTAGTTTCAAATCCTTCAACAGGTATAGGAATACCCCACTCCAAATCTCTTGTCACTGCCCTGTCACGAAGTCCTTCATCAATATATCTTTGCGATAAACTAATAGCATTTGCTCTCCATCCACTTGAACAGTTAATATATTTCTTAATAAACGGCTCAAGTTTGGACAAAGCCAGAAAAAAGTGTTCTGATGGCTTACATATAGGGGATTCACCACAAATTCCACATCTCCTGTCATTTAAGTTGGACGGGTCTAAAAGGGAACCACAGGAATCACATTGGTCGCCTTTTGCAATACTTCCGCAGTTAGGACATTTGCCAACCACAAACCTGTCGGGTAAAAACTGATTACATTTTTGGCAGAAGGCCTGTTCTACAGTTTTCTTATAAATGTATCCACTATCTAATAGTTTTGCAAAGAACTCTTGAACAAAACTGCTATGAAAATAATCATTTGTTTGATTATATAAGTCAAATGTGAAGCCCAGTTTATCAAAACAACTTTTGAATTCATTGTGATAATAGTTAGAAATTTCTTTTGGTGAAACACCTTCCTTATTTGCTCTAATTTGAATAGGTGTACCATGGCAGTCACTTCCAGAAACATAGCACACTGAATGCCCTTTCAACCTATAATATCTTGCCAGTACATCTCCTGGCAATAAAGCCGCAATGTGCCCGATGTGGAGTGACCCATTTGCATATGGCCACGCTCCTCCAATAAATATGTTCATTGTTAGCACCTCCTAAATTTTGTGGTTTTATGAAACAATAAATGCAAATAAAAAACTCCCACCCCCAGGTATCATCCTGGGGACGAGAGCATTATACTCCGTGTTACCACCCCGATTCACCGATGACTCACGACATCAGCCTCAACAAGTACGTTAGAATAAATGGATTCTAATTATACTCTGGCACTGTAACGGGTGCACCCGTCGTAGCCTATATCTATAAACTTTTATAGAATATTTGGTACGAACGCTCCAAGACCATGTTCAACTACTTATTCTTTACTCCTTCTCAGCATTTAGGAGTTCTCTGTAAAAGACATCAATAGTTTACTCTTCTCTTCATAGCATTAATAATATTGTCATTTTATTATATTCTAATTCAACAAGATGTGGCAGTCAATATTAAAATACCATTTCCTGCTTAGTATTTTTCTAACTACAAAATTATGAACACATATTTAGTCATATATAATAGTCATAATCCACAAAGTATTTCTTCAATCAACTGCTATATTTATCTTTATACTGCTCCAAGCATACCTTGCCGTTTGTAACAATTATCCCTTTACTCTTATAATCCCACTCTGTAAAATCATAATTATATACTTTCCCACCTGCATTTTTCAGAATTAATGCTGCCGCTGAATGACCTTCCATATTACTGCTCAAATCTATAAAAAAATCTGTTCTTCCTCTCGCCACATTACAAATATTCAGGGCAGGTGATAAAAGTGGCATTCCCTTTTTAGCATTTTCAAAAATGCAACTCCAGTCTTTGTAGTATCTCTGTATATTATTATAATTTGCACTAAATCCGAAGACTGCCAAGCAATCACCAATTTCATTGTTTTGAGAGACATTTATCTCTTTCCCATCTAAAAAAGATTTCCCTTCGTCTTTTGTTGAATAAAAAAATTCTTCTGAGACAGGATTATAAACATAAGCCTCAGTAATCTCTCCCTGATTTTCGAGGCATACCGATATGCAAAAATATGGTACTCCAAATACAAAATTTGCAGTTCCATCAATAGGGTCAATAATCCAACACTTATCTGGCTTATTACTTATGCTTCCAACTTCTTCAGAATATATTGAATAATCAGGGTAAATTAATTTAATCTCATTTATCAATATCTTTTCAATTAAATAATCACTTTGCGTAACCAAATCAAACTTTTCTTTAGTTTCGCAGGTTTTTAATCCATTATACTGTTTTTTTAAGACTTCACCTGCATTTAAAATAATGTTTTTGATGTTTTCCAAAGCACCTCTCCCTTACCTTAAGAATTGATTCATTAAGTATTATCTTCATGTAATACTTTTAAATTCAATTTATCATAGTTCTTACAAACACGGATAAGTTCATCTCGTACTTCCATTAACGCAAACCCCAAAAAGTTTAACCCTTTCCATTCCAAAGGATTTTCTATATGCTTATCATCAGCCGCCATTCCTATTCCCCAAATCTTATCATAAGGACTGGCTTCAACAAGTACTCGATTTTTGGTCCCAATTAAAAACTCCCTTAACCCATCATTTTGTATAAATTTTGCATAATTACCGTTGAGAATTATGGCGTACCGTTTTATCTTCCATACCTCTTCATCAAAATTCCTGACTTTTCTTCCCAACTCCTTAATCTGCTTGGGGTGTTTGCTTTTCAATATCTCCTCTAATATTTCTTCATCTCCAAAGAGCCGTGCTTTTTCTGCCATCATATACTGTTCCATACAGCAGTAAGTATTTATATCAATTGTAAAGTCGGATTCCCACCATTGGCTTAGGCAGGTTTTTGTAATACTTCCATCAGCGGACGGCTGATGGCCCCAGAAAAACAAGTACTTATTTTCTTTACCTGCACGAAAATCCTTTTGTAAAGAGTCAATGGAATATTTCATATCTCCATCTTTGTTCCAAAGAAGATATCCTACATCATCATAAAAATCTTCCTCATTATCTTCATACCAACCAAGCCAGCCTTTAGGTGCAGGAAACATCTGCTCAAACTTCTTCTGTTCCTCTTTTGTCAGAGCACCGAACCATTCTCCGAATCTGTATATATAATTTTCTCCATATCCCATTCTCCAGCCAATACTATATCTGCTGATACTGGGACACATTAGCCATGGAGGGGCCATCGGATTTTTCATATCATATGTTTTTTTCACTTTATTACCTCCTGTCCGTTACAAATAAAGACTTAAGTGTAACACCAATAAATAATTTTATTTATACCATATCATAACAATTCTTGTATTGAAAATACATTGTTCTTTTCAAAATCCTCAAGAATACCTTGATGCAAAAGTTGCTTTAATTGGTCTTTGGTAGCCCAAAGATATTCCAAGTGTTCCACTGATAGCCTGACATCAGTCACTTCACTTCTACATAGATATGTAAGGATAACTACCTGTCTTGTCGGGGATGTTTTAAAAGTGGTAGCATATAAAAGTTTCTCAACTGTAACATTCAACCCAACCTCTTCCTTAATTTCTCGTATAAGTGCAGTTTCCAATTCCTCACCAAACTCAATTTTACCACCTACACATTCCCAAGTGCCTGCACCGATTTCATCATTACTTGCACGTTTTACTATTAATACTCTCCCGTCATTTACTATTACGCCTTTAACAGCAACTACTATTTTATTTTCCACTATATAGTACCTTCCTCATAGAATTCAAAGCAGTTTTATATTTCCAACTCATATACATGTTTTCCCCGTTCTCTACTTAATTTTATATCAACGCCCTACTACTTATCTCCTACAACTTTTCCCTATACTTCGGCACCTCATCCTCAAAGTCACATGCAGCGATAACCTGGCAGCCATTATTATATAATTCAGTCATAAGTTTTGCTATGGATTCAATATAATCTTCCCTTTCAACTTCATCACTTGGCTCTATATCCATAAAATAAAGCCAGTAAATAAAGTCATCTCCATTGACTTTGCCCCAAGGTGGCTTTGTAGCCTCATTTTCCTTAAGATAAATATTCCCCCACCAAGCCTCAATATCAAATCCATCAAAGGCTCCAGATACAATATCCATAATAATTCTATTTAATTGAAATCTTTCAATATCCTTATTTACAAATACTTTGCAATAATATTCATCTTTATCAAGCATTGAAATCACTCCATTTTTTGACTGATATTTAGCCTATAAATTTCAAAAAGGGAAAGTTCCTGTTTCAAACCTTTTCTTCCAATTTTCAAACACATGAGGAGCGTGACTATCAATTCTTCTAAACTTTTGCCCCACATGCTGTACACATTTTTGCTCTTGGAGTCCTTAATGGCTTCCCACAATTTTTGCATGGGTGTCCATAAATCGAAACTCTATGATGCATTACTACATTATGATGAAAACCCTTAAATCCAGTTATCTTCTCATATTCTTCAACTACAGGTTTAAATAAGTTACATAAAGTTGTCTTATCAAGTGGACTTCCTGTTGTTTCTCTATAAACCTTTGTCCTTTTTGTACAATCTATGAAAATTTCATGAACTCTGTTATATTCTTCTTCATCAAGCATCCCGACTTCTTGTTTGCATCGCCAGCACCACATTATTTTCACACGATACACCTCATAACCATAATAACTTCAATAATTCTTTCATTGTTTTACCTATTGTATTTTAGAAGTTAAAGTACCTTGATGAAAAACTATTTTCCATGAACCATTGAATACCTTCCATATTGAACTTCGCAATGAATACTTTACATCTTGACTCAATTCACTATGCTTAATCACCTTATAAGTAGCCAGTACACAGCCATTAGATAGTTCTTTGATTGTAAAATCCCGCACTTCGCAATTCTCAACTGATATATCTATCTCCTTACTAAAAACATCACCCATACTATAATGGTATATGGACCCTGAACTACGGAATTCCATAAAATCATCTGATAGCAGTTCACTTATTTTTTCTGCTGATTGCCTTGTTTCAGGTTTTAATAATTCTTTTTCCAATTCAAATATGTGTCTTTCAAGTAATTTCAATTTTATAGTTCATCCTTTCTGATGTTTCATATTTGCTTATAGGCAATAAGAACTGTAGGGGTTGATAAAGTGCTTTTATTTTTCTCTATTCCTTTTAGAAACTATTTTATATCGAATACTAAGAAAGAATAGTTCTATTATTACTAATATAAGTACTATAGCCCCCATTACTATTCTCACTTTGCTGTTCTGTTCATCATTAGGATAGACCTCAAGTGACCCATAAAAAGAATATACTAAAGGTAAAACAATTAATATAAAGATAAAGCCTATACAAATATCAATCAACAACACTTCTTTATTTCTATTCAATTCACCTCTCACCTGCTTCTTAACACTTCTCCCTATACTTATGCACCTCATCCCCAAAGTTAAATACGGCAATAATCTGACAACATTATTATATACCGCAATTATTTATTTTGCCAAATATTTCAGGGTAAAAGGCTTAGTTATAATAAAAAAACGATATAGGGACCATGTCAGGATGCTCGCTGAACAAGGATTTGAGGCTGTGGATATGATAAGTGTAATTATTGTTTTAACCATAAAATATTACTACAACAACGATACGACACTGTTATATGCAACTTTCCGTTTTCAACAATCCACACAATGCAGGAGTTCAAATATACATTATGAGCCTGACGAAAATAACATTCATGTATGTGGCACTATTGAATTTATGCCTGAAGCTGAAGCCTACTTATATGATATTAAATTCTTGGGCATTGATAATCAAAAAGCTCATACCTTGTTTAAAAATATATTCCCAGACAGTACACTTAATGTTGGCATCTACAGGTCATGTAAATCCTGCATTTCATTATTTTCTCATAGAGATAAAGTTTCCACTATTTATATAACAAGGGAAGGTTATGAGGAAGATGCTAAGATAGCTCAAGAAAAAGTATTTCAAGAGTTTCATTTAATACGTGATTATGGTGATGAATTTATTGAGCTCCCTGATGGTACTAAACACTACCTTAGCCCAAAAGCGAATGAAGCCGACGTTATTATCCCTAAAACTGATCCAACGAACAATAATACTTGCAAAAACAGCGTATAAGCAAAAACACCAGCCATATAAGCTGGTGCTAATGCGTATTTGAATGAGTAAGTCTATAAGCCGGGTTCTGTATTTGATGATCATCTATCTAGGCCATACATTTCTGTATAGCTCAAGCCACCTACCCGGGACTAGCGGGCAACCTTAACGTCCCTCTGCGGTGTTGCTCCAGATGGGGTTTACATAGACCGACAAGTCGCCATGCCGCTGGTGAGCTCTTACCTCACCTTTCCACCCTTACCTCATAAATGAGGCGGTATATCTCTGTTGCACTTTCCTTGAAGTCACCTTCACCGGGAGTTACCCGGCACCCTGCCCTATGGAGCCCGGACTTTCCTCGTATAAGGCCTTTCGGCACTTTACACGCGATCATCTGGCTTACTCATATTAAGTTTTAATTTTAAAATTCTTACTTATCAAAAATAAGCAACATATTATATACTAATATCCAAAGTCAAAAAAGTCAAGTAACTTTTATTGGGTCCTTTTCCACTTTGCTTGGTACTATTGTTAGATCTGAGAATTTGCCGCTCAGCAAACGGCTTAATTCATTTACAATAATTTTTTCGGTTCCGAAATGACCTGCATCAATAACACACAATCCCATTTCTGCAATGTCAAGTGCTGTGTGGTACTTTATATCTCCTGTCACCAATATATCCAGCTTACCCAATGATGGAATCACATCGCCATCAAAGCTTCCGCAAAAGACTCCCACCCTCTTTATATCCTCGCTTCTGTCTCCTATAACTCTCAAGCTTTTTATATTTAAGCTGTTTTTTATTCTGGACACCAATTCATCAAGACTTAATGCCTTATCCAGTTCTCCTTCTTTACCAAAACCGTACTCTTTTCCACCCTGCACTAAAGAATATATGTCATATGCAGGTTCCTCATATGGATGAGCCTCAAGCATGGATTCTACAACTCTATTTAACAACTCTTCCCTTACAATAGTTTCTACCCGGAACTCACTTACTTTTTCCAGTTTACCGGTATCCCCAATAAAGGGGTTACTACCTTCTAATGGTCTGAAAGCACCTGTTCCCTCCAATGTAAAGGAACAATCGCTGTAATTTCCTAACCATCCGGCACCTGCAGCAGTCATGGCACCTGTCACTTTTTCACCATATTCACACGGTACAAAAACTACAATTTTATACAATTTTTCTTTTGTATAAGTCTTAAGGTTTTTTATGTTCTTTAGTCCTAGAGTTTTAGCAAGTGTATAGTTTAGACCGTTTTCTGCAAAATCAAGATTGGTATGAGCACAATAAACACATATATCTTCCCTGATAAGACTGTAAATCAATTCTCCCTTTGGATCCTCAGGAATAATTCTTTTTATCCCCTTAAACAAAAAGGGATGGTGAGATATGATCATATCTGCTTTTTGTTCTATGGCCTCTTTTACAACATTTCTTGTTATATCAAGACATATAAGTATCTTCTGAACTTTTTTGTTCTTACTTCCTATCAATAACCCTATATTGTCCCACTCCTCACATAAATGGGGTGGTGCCAGTTCTTCCATAAAGTTTACAACATGCCTGCAAATAATGCTCATAGCTATCTTACCTCCATTTAATGTTTGCTCCTACCAAATGAGTAACTTTGCTTCAGGCATGAATAAAAAATTACTTCCGCTTTCTAAGCGGGTGTTGACGAGTTAAGTCAACACATGAGCGAAATTTATAGCGGAAGTTATTTTTTGATCATGACCAAAATAACAGAATTTACTTTAGTCCCTCAGCCAGCTTTTCAAAGCTTTCAATCAAAGATATGTAATGCTGCCTTAATTCATCCCTATTTTGATCTATATTTACCATTTCCATAACTATTTTTTTGTATGTTTTTATTTTCTTTTCGATATGAGCTTTCAGAAGCGGATCATTCCTTTCAAAAAGCTTTTCTCCAAAATGGTGGTATACCGCATCCTTTACTGAAGGTTTTCCAGTCCATTTTGCCACAATGACATTATATATCTTTTCACCTTCACTTGTAAGCTCTTCATCAACAATATCAAACCCGGTTTCATAAAGCCATTTCCTTAAACATTCTATCTCGTTCATAGGCTGTAAGACTATATTTTCACAATTGGTAACCTTATATAAACCATCGCTGATAATCCTACTTATAAGGTAACCACCCATTCCTGCAATAATAACCACATTAGCCTCGTTCTCACCTAATGGATCGAGACCGTCACCTAAACGGGTTTCTATGTAATTTGAAAGCCCAGAGCATCCAATATGCTTTTTTGCAAACACAATAGGACCTTTTTTAACATCGCAAGCTATTGCTCTTTTGCAAATGTTGTTATTAACAAGATATATTGGAATATATGCATGGTCAGTCCCAATATCGCACACCGTATCACTCTTGACAACTTTTGAGGCAATAAGCTTCAATCTTCCTTTTAACTCCATAACACTCCACCGATTAATAACAAAATCACGAAATGATTTTGTTAACCTTGATTGTTGTCGTGAGAAATTATGATTATGCAAACACCATAATTCCCTAGACACAAAATAATTTCCAGACAAAATAAAATAAGAAGCTTTTGCAAGCTTCCTATTTTTAAGTGGGCCTTCAGGGACTCGAACCCCGGACCAACCGGTTATGAGCCGGTTGCTCTAACCAACTGAGCTAAAGGCCCTTATAGCTCCTCAAGTAGGACTCGAACCTACGACCCTGCGGTTAACAGCCGCATGCTCTACCGACTGAGCTATTGAGGAATGTCGTTGTCATGTCTCAGACACGTATTATATTATACTGACGGATAGCTGTTTGGTCAAGACGTTATTTAACCAATATCGCCAATTATTGATATTTACATTTCTATTACTACTCATTTCATGCATTATCTACTAATTTCTTAAAATTTCACATTTTTCATTACAACAAATTTGTGAATAGATATTATAAAGCTTTTAACTTTTCTATAAACCAAAAAATTTAAGAAAACTTACTTAGGCTCGATTCCCCATTTTAAGGCACCTTTTATATAACCCGTTACATACTTCCAATCATACAATTCCTCAATTCCGGATGAATTATATGAATGGTCGTCGTCCTGCTCATAATTTGACCAATTGTCTTTATTAAACCATGTTATAACCATAGTACTTTTCCCCGGTTCCACCAAACCGCTTTTAAATCCTATTTCAAGGTAGTAGTCCGCTTTACCGGAAGGCCTATTCATTTTAACAAATCTGTGAATAATATTGGATTTGTCTGTTTGAGCCCAACAATCTGCCGACTGGGGCCTCTCCCCATTAATTGTGTAATAATATCTAACAGTCAGGTCTTTTAAATCAATTGCCTCACTGCCTGTATTAATAACATTTATAACAGTGTTTATCTGAATGACTTTACTTACTTTCTTTGAAACATTATAATACTGTATCTTAATTGTACCTGCTGATGAATCAGACGTTTTGCTTTCAACTGGTTTTTTACTTTCAGATATATTCTTAGGTGTTGGTGTATTTAATTTTGGTGGTATATCTAATTGAGTCGGTATATCTAATTGCGTTGGAATATTTAATTTTGTTGGTGTTTCCTTATCATTTTTTAGATTTATAGGATTATACGAATTTTTCGGAGTAGAACCCACTAATGCAGCTCCTTTTGTAAAAGTTGGTTTAGCTTCAGGTGTAGTATTTTTTATAGATTTAACGGTCGGTGTACTTAAAGTCTCTTTATCAGTACTTTTATTATACAAATCCAACTTTTTCATAAGCACTGCCAGATTGCCTGTTTTTGCCTCATTTAGCGTCATATCAACACCATTATTCTGAGCTTCTTTCAATATAAACTGTCTTCCGGCAGACAAACCGTTTTCCACCGCCTGCTTCTTAACCTCCGGTTCTACCTTGACTACATTTACAGTATACTCCTTATTTATCTCGGTACCATCGATAGATTTTAATGAAGCAATAAGCTTGTTTAGCTTAAGCTCCGCATTATCTTTATTTTCCTTATAACTTTTAATTTCCGGGTTTAATGATGCTGAAATCATAACAATATTATTTTTAGCATTCTTTATACCCTCTTTTTGAAATTTGCCCATAACTTTTTCCACAGCTTCTTTTATAGGCAATTCTTTTAACAAAGTATCAGATATCGCCTTTTTTCCGTCATTGTTTAATGGAATAACTTTTTTAACAATATCGTTATCGTTTATTAAAAACTCAATGCTTGGATTGATATCTAAATCAACATAAGCATAAAAGTTATTATCATTTTTAAAATTTCCTTTTTGTAAAACAACATAAATAATTATAATTGCAAACATCATTATCGCTGCTATTGCTGAAGCAACAAAAAAATTACTTTTTCTTTGGGATTTAATAACCTCACTATCACCAAAATAAACCTGCTGTCCTAAATACATTTCCGGCTTTCTTTTCACACGTACCAGTTCAAAGTCCACAGTCATAACCAATACTTCATTTTTATATACCTCCATAATAGTCCCCATGTTAATCACCACTCACACCCCCCTCCTCAGTAAACTGAAGATAACTCTTTATAACATCAAGGCCACTATTTATTACAAGACTTACTGCAATTATAAACTTGCGGTTTCTTTCTATCGTTGCATGGTGTACATCAACTAATTTCATCAAGTCAGTCATTGGAATATTCTTTGTTTTATTTAATTTATAATTAAGTTCCTTGTCGCTGGCTATAATCCTTGCTATTCTAATGCACATTAGTTTCGAGTCTTTGTGTTTTGGTATGCTTTTAGCCAAGTTTTCAAGGGTTATACCGAATGTTGCCAGTTTTTCCTTAAAGAGAATAATTTCTTCCTTTATTTCAATGTTATCAAGCCTTGTAACAGAGTATTCAAGCAAATACTTTTCTTTAAGTTCCTCATATGATTCACAATCAAAGTATGTAAAAGGAAATACATTATTATCTTTTCTGTTCTTCCTAATGTAGTCTATAAGTCTTCTGTTGATAACAAGGTCGCTGAATGCCAAAAAGCTCTTGTTTTTGTCTATATTAAAGCAATTTATTGCTTCATCAAATGCCATCAGTGCAATACTATATTCTTCGCTGTTTTGAACATCAACATATTTATTGGTTATTCTGGCAACTGTCTTTAAAATAAAAGGAGTATAATCACTTATAAATCTTTCTTTTAAAAGCTTGTCTCCATCTTGAATTTTAATTATTATGTCATTAGTGTAATCGATTTCAGGTTTTAGCTTCTTAAAAATACTCAATTTTGCCAATTTGATTTCCTCCCCTCTTATATATTTCGATAAAATTCAAATTTTTCAGTATAGGGTATGAAAGAAAATTACAAACCATTTTGTTCCCCCTACTCAAATAAGTTTGTTTTTTCGAATTATTATAATAGGTGTCGAACTGTAAAGTTATATATCAGTTCGATAACCATAGATACATAAAGGAATGATAAAATATGGGTCATTTCTAAATATTTAAATTTTATGGAGGTTGGTATAATGAGTAAAAAGTTTTTCGTTAGGGGAAAAGCCTCACTATTGGCGATTGTTTTTCTTCTTGTCACGATTCTTGGCAGTATGAATGTTACGGCATCTACTGCTAACACGGGTATGCGGGATATAACAGCTATTGATCTTGTAAAGGATATAAGGCTTGGCTGGAATTTGGGTAATACACTTGATGCACCTACCGAAACAGGCTGGGGAAATCCCAGAACAACCAAGGCAATGATAGACAAGGTAAAGGAAATGGGTTTTAACGCAGTGAGATTACCAGTAACATGGGATACTCATGTTGGAGCAGCCCCTGATTATAATATTGATCAAACATGGCTTAACAGGGTTGAGGAAGTAGTAAATTATGCTCTTGATAGCGATATGTACGTTATTTTAAATCTTCACCACGAAAACAAATGGCTTGTTCCTACATATGCAAAGGAAGCAGCAAGCAAAACACAGCTTACCAAGCTTTGGGAACAAATTGCAAACCGTTTTAAAAACTACAGTGACTATCTTATATTTGAAACAATGAACGAACCAAGGGTAGAAGGTTCGGCTAATGAGTGGACAGGCGGAACAGCTGAAAACCGTGATGTAATAAACAATTTCAATTTGGCAGCAGTAAACACTATAAGAGCTACAGGCGGAAATAATGCCAAAAGGTTCATAATGGTTCCTCCCCATGCAGCAGCTGCTATGGATGTTACTCTAAACGATTTTAAAATACCAAACGACGATAATAAAGTCATTGTATCAATACATGCTTACTCCCCATATTTCTTTGCTATGGATATAAACGGAACTTCAACTTGGGGAACTTCTTCTGATAAATCTTCACTTACTTCAGAATTCAATGCACTTTATAATAGGTTTATAAGTAAAGGACGAGCTGTAATTATCGGTGAATTCGGTACCATAGATAAAAACAACCTCTCTTCCAGAACAGCCCATGCCGAATATTATGCTCAGGAAGCAAGAGCTAAGGGTATTGCTTTATTTTGGTGGGATAACGGTTATTATGCACCGGGTAAGGCAGAAACATATGCTTTGTTAAATAGGTCTGCACTTACATGGTATTATCCTGATATAGCCAATGCACTTGTAAAGGGTTCCGGCGGAACTCAAAATACACCAGCTGCAACTGCCACACCCACAAACACTCCAACACCTACTAAAGTAACAACTACAAATTCGTCCAATCCATCTTCATATCCTGAAGATATCAATGGGGATAAAGCAGTAAATATGGCCGATGTGGTATTGATAGCTTCCCACTTTAACGCAACATTGGCACAACCGATTATGACAAAAGATGCGATATAAATAATGACGGATCTATAAACATGAGTGATGTTATTTTGGTCGCTTTAGTGTTTAATAAAGTAATAGAAGACACTTCACCAACACCTGTTCCATCATCCTCTCCGGCAGTACTATATAACGGAAGATTCGATTTTTCAGACCCTAAGGGCCCAAAATGTGCTTGGTCAGGCAGTAATGCAGAGTTAAACTTCTCCGGAACACAGGTCAGTGCAACAATAAAATCTACAGGGGAAAACTGGTTTCAAGCTATTATAGACGGTAAAGAACTCACTCCTTTCTCTGTTAACGGCACAACATCTACTGTAACTTTAGCAAGCGATCTTACAAATGGAACCCACAAGCTTGTTTTATGGAAAAGAACTGAAGCTTCCCAGGGTGAAGCACAGTTCTTAGGCTTTGATTTCGGACAAGGTAAACTCCTTGCTGCTCCAGCTCCTTTAGAAAGAAAGATTGAATTTATCGGCGACTCTATCACCTGTGCATATGGAAATGAAGGAAAAGCAAAAGAAGAGCACTTTACAGCAAAGAATGAAAACAGTTATTTATCATATGCTGCCATTACAGCACGTTCATTGAACGCTAGTGCAAATATTATTGCCTGGTCAGGAATTGGCCTTACAATGAACTATGGAGGTCAAGCAGGCCCAATTATAGGGGACCGTTACCCTCTTACACTTCCAAATAGCGGAGTTAAATGGGATTTTAAAAACTATGTACCTCAGGTAGTTGTTATCAATCTTGGTACAAATGATTTTTCAACTACTGCTGCAGAAAAGACAAAATTTATAACTTCATATAACAATCTTATAACTACAGTTCGCACTAACTATCCAAATGCACATATATTCTGCACAATGGGTCCAATGCTTTGGGGTACAGGCCTGGAATCATCTTACAACTACATGAATGAAGTTGTTAATGGTTTTAAAACAAAGGGAGATACTAAAGTATACTTCCTTGAATATCCACAACAATCTGAAAGCAACGGATACGGTGAAGATTGGCACCCAAGCCTTAAAACTCACCAATTAATGGCTGATCAGCTTACTAAAGAAATAAAGATTAAGCTTGGATGGTAATTACTTTTTATAGCTTTATAGCATACAATTTCATTTCTCACACATAAATAAAATTGATTTTACTGTAAATTTCTCTTACAGTAAAATCAATTTTTATTTATAGCAAATTATGCGGATGTTATTTCTTAGCCATTACTAATCGTACTTTTACTACTGGTTATCACCTTCGCTTTTATAATTCAATATAATTTCTCTTAGCTTTGTAGCATGCATTCCTTCATCTTCAGCAAACTGCTTGAAAACATTTTTAATCTCTTCATCTTCAATCCTTTTTGAATACATCTCAAAGTCTCTAACTAGCTCCTTTGAGTTTTCCCAAGCTCTTAAAAGTCTATCGTAGGTGGTCATTTCCACTTCATTTTTATTTTCACTGTTAAATCCCATCATTAATCTCCCTCTTCTGTTTATTTTTCTTTATTTTTTCCTGGAGATTATTTTGATATACTATATATTTATAAGTTGTATTTTATTTCAAGCACAATTAGGGATTATAAAATGCCTCACAAAGTTTTTTCAAACAAGCTTTGTGAGGCATTTTATTACATTACTTTACTTTTGGAGAAGTTGCAGCCATTATATCTCCATATGCCCAATGTTTTTTTGCAACATCTATGAAACTTGGTTCTGAACTCTTTAATGGTGCAATTCCTAAAATCCTGTTAATAATGGAAACACATTCTGAACGTTTAACATTGTTTGCAGGTTTAAATGTACCATCGGGATACCCTTTAATATATCCCCCTGAAACAAGTCCCATTATATACCCTTTTGCCCAGTGCTTATCAATATCATTTAATTTTGTATCACCTTTATCAATAGCTTTAATACTTATGTATTTGGACAATACAACCGAAAGCTCTGCTCTTGTTATAAAATTATCCGGTCTATATGTCTTGTCACTGTAGCCGTTGAAAATTCCCTTTTCGGTCACATAACTGATAGCCCAAGCTGCCCAATGATTATTCTTGACATCTTTAAATATTAAACTTTCTGTTTGCTTCTGTGACACACCGTCCAAGTTAGCCAGAATCACTGCCATTTCAGCTCTTGTAAGCCCTTTATCCGGTCTGAATGTTTTATCAGTAAAACCTTTCATGTAAGGAACATTCTTTTTATTTTCTCCTCCGGTTGAAGGCACATCAGGAGTCGGTACAACAATTACAGGCTTATCTGATGGTTTTGTACCGTTATCTTTTGGCTCATCCGTTGGATTGTTTTTATCTGTCTGATTATTTCCGTTATCACCATTACCTTTATCAGATGTACCAGGAGTTTGAACCGGTATAGTTGTATTATTCTGATTCTGCCCTGGAGTTGGTGTCGGGGTTGGTGTTGGCGTTGGTGAAGGACCGTCATCCTCTATAATTCCTGTTCCATCCGGGTCCTCCATTGGTCTTATAACAGTAAAATCGATGTTATTTGAATAATCATATTCACTTTGCAGGGCTTCAACCTTTGCATATAACTTAACTCTGTTTTCTATCTGCTCATCAGTTGGTTTGAATTGGAATGCAACTTTTTTATCCATAAGAGGGTTAATATCTTTAATTTCTTTTTCTGCAATAATGTTTTTAAATTCCTTATCGGTTGATATGTAAACTTTCACTTTATCCAAACTGCTGTATCCTGAATTTTTTACATCAACGAAAACTGTGCCGCTATTTTTAGAATATAATTCATTATAAACGCCTGTAATTTCCACATCAGTATATGATTTCTCCAGTGTTGCAGCATTATTTATAGGATCGCTGTCATCGGCTGCTTCTACAACCGCCTTTAACTTAAAGCCTGATGCATTTTGCTGTACCTTCCATGGAAAACTTGCCAAAACTGAATTTCCAGGGCTTAATATCGCTTCCGGCATATCTTTTACTGCAACCAGCTTATCACTTTCATATAAAGAAACTTTTATACCTTTTACAGTAATATCTCCTACATTTTTAACAGTAGCTATAACAGTTGTATCTTCTCCCGGAAGAGGCTTGCCGTTTTCAAAATACACTCCATTTTCCAAAATAGCCAGATCGGCTTTTCTGATATAGTTGGTAGAAGTTAATGATGTATTATCCCTGTAGTAAATCTTTTTGTCCTCATCAAACTTATATTGGGATTTATTGTATACAGCCGTTACCGAATCTCCCAGGCCAGCCAGTGTTATACCCTTTGGTATTTCCATGGTATTAAACTTATTCATTGTTCCTTCTGTCCAGGAAGAGCTTTCTTCATCAAAAGTACTTATATAAAGTTTTTTCTCTCCTGCTGATGCACTTGTCCACGCCAAAGCAACTCCTTTTTCTGTGTTGGCTGCACTAAGCTCCAAAACACCCTCAACCTGTGTTGAATTGATTATTATCTGAGCACCGTAAGGCCTTTCAAGAGAAACCTTATATATGGTTCCGTCATTTTGCCAGAATGCAGTAGGTTCTTCATTGTAAAGAGCTATAGTAGTATGACTGTCCTCATTACTGTTATCAATAAGTTCTGTAGGGTTAGACCAGCTCTTGCCGTCAAAGCGTGTAACATATGCCTTGTTTATTCCTTCATCCGAATATGCATTTGTAACAAAAACATAATATGCCTTACCGTTATACATATATAATTTGCCTTCCGTAACGTTAGCCGCACCTGTAACAAAAGCCTTAGGTTCACTCCATCCGCTTCCATCATTATATACATAGTATAAATCATCCGGCTGTTCCAAATTGCCTTTTAAACTGCCCTTCCCGTTATTTACCCACACTGCCATGACTTTGCCGTCATTTGCCGCAATTTCAGGAAGCTTAATTATACCTTCTGTTTTTTTACTAATTTGTTCCTTCCATGATTTTGTGCCTGCATCAAACTTTGCAATGGATATTCCCATTTTTCCTAGGACATTCTTTGTAATGTCATCCTCTGACATGGCAGCGGATGCACCCATTTCTTCCTCCATATCCAGCCATGATGCATATATATTTTCGCCATCTGCTGCTAGACTTGGATAAGCATCCCCTGTTCCGTCAATATCTATTTGTACAGGCTGTGACCATGTTCCATCCCTATATACAGATGAGTATACTGAAGTTCTGTTATTATCAGTTCTTTTACTGTCATCACCTATATAAACCATTAACATGTCACCGATTTTTTTATCCACAGCTGATATTTTAGCACTCGAATCAGGGTAAGCATCCTTTATAATTTCTTCTTTTCCAACCCATTTTTGATTTTGCAAATAGCCTCTAGGAGCACTTTTGTAAACTATACCTTCATTTGCAACATTCGGTGGTGCAGCAAGCATTCCTGACATTCTTCTATTTTGATTACCTTGATATAAAACCCAAGTTTTTTCTCCAAGGGTATTCTCATCTGAGAAAAACCAGAGATAACCATAGCCTACACCATAAGATAATGTGAGCTCTGTCCTCCAGGTTGGAACATTTACATCAAGCTCTCCCTTGACAAAAAACTCTCCTGATAAAAGTCCATATCCTACCTCTGCTCCTATAGCCCCTTTTATTCCCAGGTGCAAGTTTGCCTGTACTTCAGTTACCAGGTCACTTATACTGTCAAAGCTCGATACATCCGGGATTGAGGCGTTAACAATAAGCTGAACTCCTCCCTCCAGCTCTACAGCTGCATAACCTGATAATAAAGCACCTCCAAAATACACATCCAGCGGAACACTATATTTGAACTCTACTGTGAAGCTAGCCCCGGTAACGACATTTACATCCATTCTTTCCAATTCCCATCTCAAAGCAGCATCATTATATGTAAGCACTGTATCAAAGGTTGCACTTAATTCTCCGCCAATATTAATCCTGCGGCTTCCTTCACCGTCAGATCCATGATCCCACTCTGCAAGTCCGCCCAAAAATTCTCCTGAAACTCCTCCCTTATTGGTAATAGTTACTTTAGCATTTAAAAAATCATATTCAACATCCATATCAATAGAAGGATTTATAGGTATCAGCTTCGTGGAACAGAATATGCCGCTATCTCCAGGGAATGGTACATTTGAGTCACTACCGTTTAAAAATTCATTAGCATCATTTATACCCTCAATTTCAGGATTGAATGATAATTCATTTGGTATTACCCCACTATCAAAAAGCCAATCAACAGTATCTAATATTTTCAATTCCGGTGCCATAACCAGCTTGGCATCCACATAATTCGATGTAAAATCACCATATGGACCGCTTGTTTTGATTGCAAACTTCAATCTATCTCCAATTGCCATCCTATTTTTTATATCCCAAATAGTTACTATTTGGTCTGTTTCAGATCCGCTGTACTTTTCATTGCCGTTTTTATCCACTATTTTATATATGTATTCGGTAACTTCTCCATTGCCCTTTAAATCTGTATCAATTCTAAAGTTAACAGAGCTTCCAATAAGATTTAAAGGAACAATTGAACTTCTATAGTTGCTGCTGCTTGAACACCACGAGACAACCTTGGTTATTTCAGGTACTTTGCTTAAATAAACAGTAACATAACTTCCATCTCTAAGATCCCTGTCTATATTTTTCTCTGGAAAACCCGCTGCCTTTACTGTTATTGTGTCACCGTCAAACATAATATCATTAAAACTGAAATTACCGTTTGCATCAGTAGTACGTGTATTTGAACCTATTATTACCGTTGCTCCCGATACAGGTTTACTTTCATCCTTGTTCCAAACCCTACCCGAAACGCTTCCAAACTCCGTTTCTGATAAAAGATTCTGGTCCAAAACCCTTATCCCTAATGTATCGGAGATTTTGGTATCGGATGTAACCTTTATGCTGAAATAGCCTTTACCTGAATCGTTTATCTTTACAGCATCTATACTTCCGCCTTTATATATGTATTCCCCGTTTTTGTCTGTAGTTATTTCCTGTGTTACATCAAAAAGGCCATCACCTATGGTAAGTTTGCAAGCTTCCTTTACCACTACATCTTTTGAAATTCCTCTGCCGGTCTTAATCTTTAAATCAGGCATTACATCGTTTGCCCTGGATCTGTATCTAATAAGGTCAATAGAATCCGTCTCTGTTTCTCTTCCTGTATGAGGGTCAATGACATATATTGTGGGTTTCACCCTTCCAAAGGTTCCATATTCCACAGGCCTTATCTCTATTGGTATTTTCATTCCTCCTAAAGCCGTAGATGCATACTCGGTAAGTTTAAGTCCTACATTGTTGTTACCTTCAAATTTTGCAGGGTCTATAGAGTACTCAGACCATAATATCTCACCCGGTTTTAAAACCTCATGGGAAGTGTTTATAAGAGCCATGCTGGTGCTTGTCTTATAGCTTCTTATATATTCGGAATCCTGCATGCTTATTTTAGGTCTGTACAAATCAGAATTTCTTTCATTTTTAAAACCCACCCTGTATAGAAGCTTATCATTTGGATATTTTACTTCCTCAACCTCTATAAAAAGCTTTAGCCTTGAGCTGTCTTCCACTTTAATTGGCTCAGCAGGAGCAAACCTTGCTGATATTGTCTCATTAAACGATTCTAAAATCCCGCTGAAATCTGCAGATATGTTATAGCTGCCTGGATTATCTCCACGTATTATCCAGTTTAAAACCTTGCCGCTATTGGCAGGCAGAGTGCCTATTTCTGTAGTTTTTGCACTGCCTCCTGCTATGGAAAGCCCGGATGGTATATTTAAGTTAACAACACAGTTTTCTATATCATACGCTCCCTGGGTATTAACCAAATGGAGCTTAACATCAAAGAAATCCTTAAGCCAGGAAGTTCCTCCCGGTACATCAAGAAGTACTGTCACCGGTGCACTTCCGGAACTTCCGCTCCTTGGTACTGTGCTGACATATAAAGTCCTGTCACCGATTGAAGAAGAGCTCACATAAGAAGAATTTGATGTGTTTGCTATATGCGTTATTGTATATGGCTTGTTTTGATATACAAGATTAATCTGGTACCTAAATACATTCTGATTTCCAGGTGCCGTAACATCTATACCTGCCTTCTTAATCTCATCGAGAGTCATCTTTGTTGCTGTCATACTTCCAATAACCACTTCCGACTTTTTAAGAACCAGCTTTAAAGTATTGGATTTTCCAGCTATAACAAGTACTTCCTGCTGCGATGGAGCATATCCGGATTTATAGGCACCTATTTTGTATGTGCCCGGCTCCATATTAAGTGACAAACTTCCTGTAGAATCAGATGTACTCTTGTATTGATCAGCTTCACCCAAATTTACAAAAACATCGGTAAAGGGAAGTCTATTTCCCTGATCATCTATTATTGAAACTTCAACAGTACCCGCAACTCCCTTTTTTATAATTGTAACCAACCTTGATGTAAGGCTTTGGTTTCCAGAAGTATCAGTTACTTTAAGCACCACGCTGTAAGTCCCAACATTGCTAAACTGGTGCTTTACAGTGCTGCCTTCCATTGTTTTTCCGTCACCGAAATCCCATTCATATTTTGCTATCTTTACATTGTCATATGATGAAGTACCGTCAAACTCTACAACTGCGTCCATTTCAGCAGATGAAATACAGTTTATAACAGCTTGAGGCATTATATCATCCACATCTAATGGAGAAATAGCCCTACTCTCTTTAAAAGATGTGTTACCCAGCCCATCTATTGCTATAACCTTGTATACGTACTGGCATGAAGGATCGAGGCTTGTATCCAAAACATTATTTGCTGATTTGGAGTATTCCCCTATAAGTGTATAGAAACTTGAGCCTGATATTCTGCGGTAAACCTTGTAAACCGCTATGTCTTCATCTTCACATGACCAGGATACATAAATCCCCATGTTACGTGCAACCACATCTACTACAGGAGTCTTTGGAGGCACATTATCAACAGTGTAGTCAGCATATTCAAAGCTGCTTTTATTTCCCTTTGCGTCTACCGCATATGCTCTAACCTTTATAACAGTTCCTGCAGGGTACTTTGAAGTATCCAATTCGGCTGAAAACCCATCAGAGGAATATGCCGTGTCAAATACCATTAAATCTGTCCAATCATTTTCTCCTGTTTTAAATTGTGCTGCTATCTTTGAAAGCCTTATATTGTCCATTGCAGTTACAGCCAAATTCAGCTTATTGCCTATGACAGCATTGTTATTTGGGTATATGCTTGTGATCTGCGGAGGCAAATCATCGGTTATATCATCTATACTAAGTCTTACTGCCTTCACAGGCTCACTGGTTTCACCTGTATTTCCTGCTATATCGGTACAGGACACCTTGTAATAATAAGTAACTCCTGTCTTGGCACTTTGGTCTATAAAATTCAAGGTATTGGAATTTGCAGCTAATGTTATGTATTCACCGTTAATACTCTCGGCTCTTAGCACATCAAATCCTTTTACATAGGGCTCAGAGTTCATGCCCCATTTAAGTTCAATATAGTCAACAGTACTTGATACCGATACATCAGATACCTTTTGTGGTGCAGTCCTGTCTATTATATACTGGTTATAAGAAGCAGCCCCTGTACTGTTACTGTTATTGCCGCTTGTATCTGCAGCTATAGCCCTAATATAGTAGGGTCCTTCCCTGATCTCAGAAACATCAAGATTATAGTTTACGGTGCTTATCTTATTGATATAACTCATGGATACTGAGGTTACATCCTCCCACACTGCCCCGTCCATAGATTCCTGTATTGTTATGCTTTTTACTCCCACATTATCCTCTGCTGTAATGCAAAGTGGTATGGAATTGGCATAACATGAGGGATAAGGCCAGATAGATTTAATAGTAGGGTTTATAAAGTCATCTGTTTTTTGTATGGTTATGGGCTTGGAGAAGTCCTGATTAGTAAAGCTGTCAACGTCAATTACAGTATATCTTATAATGTATTCACCGCTTTCGTATCCATCAATACTCCATATCGTGCTGAACAAGAGGCCATCAGGAGTAGTAGTGTATTGTGAAACTGTAGCAATACGAGTCCAATTTGCCCCTTTATCATTTGAATATGCAAAAACTACTCTTATATTGGTGTTATTCAAAATATCACTTGTTATAGCTTTCAATACCAAAGTCTTGTTTGTTGAAGCTACTACGTTATAGCTGCCGTCATAGGCATCCTTTACAGTTACAGTTTGAATTGAATGAACAACAGGCTCACTTAACCCGGAATAGTTCATTGATGGATCAAAGGCTTTTATTCTGTAGCTGTATTCTATACCTTTTACAAGATTGGAATCTGTATAGCTTGTTGTATAAGAAACCCCGATTTTTTCATCATTTCTGTATATCTCATATCCGGCAACATAGCTGTTATCTGTTGATGGTTCCCATGACAAGGTGATGCTTCTACCAGCATTGGAGCTTATATGAAGATATTTTGGTGTTTCAGGAGCGATGGTATCTCCGACAGTTACAATTATTTGGGCGGCTTCCGACTGATTTCCAGCTAAGTCCGTTGCCATAACCTTATATGTATAAGTTTGGCCTTTTGTAAGTCCTGTTGCCACATAATACTTTTCCCTATATTGGTTTTCAATAATCTTACCGTCTCTCCACAATGTATAATTGCAATTGCTGCGGTCATTTACATCCCATGAAATTCTTACGCTGTTGACCCCCTGAGCTATTGTGTTATAGTCTCTTAACACAGGTGCCATTGTATCAACCCAAGTTTGGTGATAGTTATAACTTGTTCTTCCCATATTATCGGTTATGTAAATCCTATAATAGCCATCCTTTGGAATATTCAACGAGCCTTCAAATTTACCTTCCTCATTTGCAATTACAGTGATTAAGTAAGGATATCCTCCTGTAGAAGATCCGTTATCTTTGAGGGGATATGCATAAATGGTAACATTGCTTCCGGTAGTTGCATTACTACCTGAAATAGTTATATTTTGTTTTTTATACGCCGGAGCCAGATTTGAGATTTGAATTGCTGTTACAGGCTCAGGGTCTACAATTTCCCTGAAATCTACTGTTTTAGTATCTGTTATATTTCCAAATACATCTGCTGAATAAATCTCAAACTTTATAAGATTACCTGCTGAATCTTGCGGTATTTCATAAGAATAAAAATCATTTGCATCATCCTTTGACAGTTTCACATATTGAATGTCGGTTGAAGAGTATAGTGAATTAGCTGTGGCTTTTGCCATAGATGCTACAGCACCTTGCCAGTACAATACAAGCCATACCGAGTGTGGATTATTTGAGACACTGGCGTAAATAGGCAAACCATTCTCATATGTTTTATCCTTCTCTGGAGAAATTACTTTTATCTCGTTTTTATCTGATGCCAGGTACGCCTTAAAAGTTAATATTTCACTTTCCTTTTCATTGTCATCAGCAAACTGGAAATAAAGCAGCTTAATCCTTCCTGCATTTTCAAACTTGTAATTGATGCTGTTTGTTACAGGTTGGTAACTCATTTCTTTTAGCTTTTCCAGGCTTTCGGCAAACCGAACCTTGTTATAATACATGGTCTTTATAATTAATTCTACATTATTACTTGCTATTAATGGACTTTTTTCAGGTGAATCTATCCATTCCTTTGCTGATATTAAGGGCTTTAACATCATGGGACCTGAGTAATAAAAGTAGGCAACCCCTATAGTGCTTCCATTGAGTTTTACTGCAACATTATAGTTTCCGATTGGCAAACCTTGAAGACTGTTTTCATCCAGCTCCAAAACATTTTCTCCATGTTTCTTTGTAAGTGTAATATCACCTTTAACCCTTGTTACATTATTATAATCAGTAATATCCGCAGTATAAACCCCTTCATCACTAAGGTCTTTACCATAGATAAGATATGGCACCCCATTTTTAATATGATCTATAAAAGGACTGCTGCTTTTTTGGGAAACTGTATACTGCACAGTATATTTAATTGTATTGTCGGCACCATACATGCGTAATGTATATCCCCCATAACTTAAAGGGATATCTGTTTTCACATCCATGTAAATAGCATCTGAATCTCTTTTCAAACTACCAGGAACCACACTTAAGTCATAAACCATATCAAAAGAATCTTTTACATCAAAAGATAGTGAATCAATATCATAACATAAAGGCAATGACAATGTAACCCTATCACTTCCGTATACAGCCTCGTGTACACTAAAGGAAGGTGCCTCATAGGGCTTAATCAATTTGATGAATTTATTAAGACTGTAAAAATTTTCGCCGGCTTTTAAGCACAATTCAAAAACTCTGTCTTGTGCAACTTGTGACAAATCAACCTCTATGGAAATATCTTTATATTCCCCATCAAAGTAAGTTTTTTCAGTTTTCCATGTGCCTAATTCAATCTCCTGATTATTTTCTGCATCTTTTAGCACTAGCTTGTAATCTTCAGGTACGTTCTTTATAAAACCATAATTTAACTCTAACGGTTCCTTGAAGGACAAATCATACAGCAGACAATCAGTTCCCAAAGAATTTTTATATGTAGAATAGGAACAATAATGCTGTATGTTTAATGAGTTTTCGTCAATATATGGTTTTGATGATTTGTAAAAATATTCATAATCACTGCCGTTAATTCTTATAAAGTATTGGACATCATCAACTAATGCTTTTTGTAACTGCAGCTTTCCTGATATCATTATCTGACTCATGCTATAATGGGAATTAACATCATAAAGGGATGCACTCTTTTTTATGGTGTCTTTAATTACCGATCCATAAATCTCATTATTTGCAACAAGCTCAATATTTATTTTGCTGTTATCAGTTCCCATTATTCCGTTTTCTATTTCGTAGCCGCTTATGGTAAATTCAATCTCCCCTTCTGCAGGTAATGCAGGAGGATAAAAAGTAATATTTTTTGATACATTTGAAACAGTTGTCTGCGGCATGCTAAAACCAATGCTCGAAGTAACTACTTCATTGTTATATGAAGGCCTTTTGTATTTAAATTCAATATAGTATGATGCACCGGGAATAAGAATTGGCAGACCATTATCCTGAGGGAAATCTATCACAAAGGTGCCGTTGTTATCCGGTTTAGCCCCTGTAACCTGGGAAATTGGCACACTTAACGATTGGCTTTCTCTATAAAGAATTACATCATAATCCAGTTTGTTATCACATTGATATGTTGGAATACTTATTTTTAATTTTTCAGCATCCAATACAGTGGGGGATTTTAAGTTCAGGTAATCACCATTTGGATAAGCTTCTATGTAAGTTCCTGCTGTATTTAAATATAACTTCCCCAGGTAGTTGATTCTTACACTATACTTTTTTGTAGCTTCAAGCGGTTTATTTATGCGTAAATTATAACGAATATATGTTATATTATCTGTTCCTGAGTAATAGGAATCATATGCATAATCAACCTGTGAAGCTACAATCTCTCCTGCTAAGTCTATAAGCTCTACTGAAATATCATTGGGTTTAATGCTGCCGAAGTTGTAAAACTCGGCATAAACAGTGAGCTTGGAGCTGCTGTTATAAAGTGAATCATAAGAAATATTGTTAAGCACAAGTCCTTTTGTTGGAATAATTTTTGCATTGGTGCCAAACTCACCGACACCTGCAACCATTTTCAGTTTATAATCCTTGCCCTCTTGTAGAGGCTCTACAAAGGATAAATCTGGAATATCTGCATAGTATAATTTTTTAACAAATTTTGATGTGTCGTATTCATAATGGTTTATTGAATAATAATTTTCAAACAAATCTTCATGCTGCGTATATGTACTTCCTGTACTGGTATCGGCACTTGTGCCGATTATTCTATCACCGTCAAATACAATAAACTTGCCTTTATCAGTATTTACTCCTTTGAAATAGACCCTTTGCTGACCATTATAAGAATTAGACTTAAACACTATGCTTTGCGAAGGAACATACAAGAAAGTGGAACTTCCAACTTCAATTATACTTTCACATGTATCTATTACTATATTGCCTTCATTATCATAGCAGGTAATTTTTATTGTATATTCATCATGTTCCACAGCCCTACCAAACTCACAAACAAACTGCAGTATGTTATCATCAGGTGTTCCCATAGCTCCTCTTATGGATTGTGCAGGAATTTCAGATATTTTATCTATCAATTCATCGCCCTTAAACAGCTCTGCCCTTATAAGTATGTCTCTATCCAATATTCCATAAAGCTTATCAGCCGAAATGTTAGGAAGGGTAACAACAATTGAAGCGTTTTCATCACCCGTATATGTATTATCAACAAATGTATATGTAAAAGAATTTGCATTTGATCTATACTTTTTGACGGAAAACTCCGTTGCATCGTCTGAGCTAACCGAAGAGAGATTAATCAAATACTGCTGCCCCTTATACATCTTACACGCAATGGAATCGCTCATTTGGGGATAAGTCCTGTTCCATCCTATAGTGTTATTCTGACTATCGTTTACGTATATGTATGGAATCTTTATACTTGATGCAGTTATTTTATAATAATCCGTGGTATCAGGGTAAATACAAACGTATAGTATGATTTATACTCACTGCTGTTTTCATTTAGAATTTTCACTTCATTTTCATTAACATTGATGGCATCATCAGGTATATCCATTGAGGAAAGTGACTTTAGTGTTCTACTTTTTGATAAAATACCACCAGTCTTTACCTCTTTGGGTAATACCTGCCTTAATATGTCTGCCTTAGCGGTAGTGGACTTTTTAAGGCTGGCATCACTATCCGTTCCCTCTTTTTTATCAATGAGAGGCAGTACAATACCGTTTTGTTGAACCGAAGATTCATAAGGCATATTGGTATTGGTTTTGATGTTGTCTATGATAGGTTCAGCTGCCTCTCCTGATGCTTTTTCAGAATTCATTTCTAGAGTTGTTTTAGGAGTTGTTTTAGGAGTTGTTTCAGATGCATTTTCATCTAATGCTTCTGTAGCAGTCGTAGTTGCCGCTACGTTTTGGAGAAAATCGCTGGTGTTTGCAGAAACACTCCCACCAGTTACTAACATATTGGCCAATAAAGGCACAACAATCAATAACGCGATCCTTTTGATTAACCTTTTATTCAATTTTTTCATCCCCCTATAAATTAATTTATATTAAAAGTTAATTAGCTCCCTAAAGTTCAAGAGCTAATATTATCTATATTTAAAGGCTTAGTTTAAAGATTTATCACTTTGATTTTTTTAAAGTTATCGACAAAAATTTATTATGTTAACTACATAGTACTATATTTTAGGTATTTATTCAAGCAAGTCTATAGTGATTCAATATTTAAAAATCAAATGCAATTAAAGTACATAAACGGACGAAATGCTCAAAATATGGTAGAATATTACAAGAAAGATATAATTGATATACTTCCGACCATCAATGGCTTGGAGAGCTTATGTTCACCTATAGACTTGGCACGGGGGCTTGGACTAAAGCATTTACAAACCAATCCGGAGATGTGAGGCAGCAAAGCCAGAGCGGCAGCACTGTGACGGTTAGTTATCAGAACTCGGGCAATTCCCAGGGAATTAAGAATTTCCAGCTAACAGAAACCTACTCCCTGGTTAATGACTACCTCCTATGGCAAATGGAATACCGGCCTTATGGGTGAGCTGACCACGCCTGAAATCATACAAGCTTTAAAGGATGAGGGTTATACAACTGAGGCCAACGACATTGTTAAAAAGATGGCTACAAAGTATAACAACTTCTAAAACACCAAATATCCTTACGGTTCAGAATACAGTTATGACAATACAGGCGAGGAAGCAGTCTACACACTTGCAAAAATGAATAATAACAAAACCATGATGTCAAAAATCAACGATAAGACAAGAGCCTGCCGGGGTGTACAACCTGCATGGTATTACTACGCCAATCCAGTGACCATTTGCGGCGAAAATTGGTGGAACTTCCAATACACAACCTCTTTAACATGACTGAAGTAATTAAAATCGCCAAAGTGTTCAACTCTGTGTCAGGGGATGCGAATTATTTGGAAGAGTGTGATTTAAATAATGACAAGACTATAAATATGTCTGATGTTTTGATCATTGCTGCACATTTTAATGCAGTTCCAGGAAATTATCCTTCAATAGCTCCAACTAATACAATACAAAAGAAGTGTGGAAAGATAACCCACCCCTCACACCAATTAACATTAATCCATATGGAAAACCTTCTCTGACAATTCCAAATGGTTATATTCTATTAAATGAGAGATCTAACGGAACATCACAGGTATCAAAAGATACACAAATCTCCATCCTTAATCGTATTAATGAAGACCTAAAATGGGAGGGTTCATATCCATTTGTTGAAACTGATTCCAGACAAAAACAAGCTTCCAAGATATACAGGAAGAAATAATATACCTATTTCGGTCAACTCGGGAGCAACAGAAGTTACCGTAGATTTTGCACCTGATCTACAAGGAAGCAATGGAACTACAGCCGATATGAGAGCTCAAATAGTTTACCGAGCTGCAGACGGCACTACAGTATTCAGTTCACCTGTATCAAGCGGCAAAACCACTCTTAAACTGGCCAAAGCACCCAAGAATGGTGTTGTAACGGTAGTCATAAGCAATGTAACAATGGGTGGATACAAGAATGCCAAATCTTACGGTTGGGACACTACAGAAAAATTCGGATATAAGATTCAGGTAACTGGAGGAACCGTTCAGTATAGCAATATAGCAGTATAGCAATCATCAATCATTATGTAATTAGGTATGAATGAAAAATGACTTACATAGAAAAAACTCGATTTAATCGAGTTTAATCCAAGTAATCTTTTAACTTTTTGCTCCTGCTGGGATGCCTTAGTTTTCTTAACGCCTTTGCTTCGATCTGACGAATTCTTTCCCTGGTAACGTTAAATTCCTTACCAACTTCTTCAAGGGTGCGGGCTCTTCCGTCATCCAAGCCGAAACGAAGTCTTAATACCTTTTCTTCCCTTGCTGTAAGAGTATCAAGTACATCTATAAGCTGCTCTTTTAATAAAGTAAATGCAGCAGCTTCAGCAGGTGCCGGAGCATCATCATCCGGGATAAAATCTCCCAAATGACTGTCTTCTTCTTCACCAATAGGTGTTTCCAAAGAAACAGGCTCCTGAGATATCTTCATAATCTCCCTGACCTTGTCAACAGACATTCCCATTTCCTTAGCAATTTCTTCAGGTGCAGGCTCTCTTCCAAGCTCTTGTAATAGCTGTCTCGACACCCTAATAAGCTTGTTTATGGTTTCAACCATATGAACAGGTATCCTTATTGTACGTGCCTGATCCGCTATTGCTCTGGTTATGGCTTGTCTTATCCACCAGGTTGCATAGGTACTGAATTTATAACCCTTTGTATAATCAAACTTTTCAACTGCTTTAATAAGTCCCAGATTACCTTCCTGGATCAAGTCCAGAAATAGCATTCCTCTTCCTACATATCTCTTGGCTATGCTGACAACAAGTCTTAAATTTGCTTCAGCTAAACGGCGTTTTGCTTCCGCATCGCCTTTTTCCATCCTTCTTGCAAGATCTATTTCCTCATCAGCCGATAATAGGGGCACCTTTCCAATTTCCTTCAAATACATCCTGACAGGGTCATCTATGCTGATGCCCTCCGGAATGGAAATATCAAGATCCTCTTCAGTCAATTGAATGTCTTCTATCTCAGCATCTATATCTCCAACTACATCTATACCTACATTTTCTAATGTTTCATATATTTTCTCTATTTGATCAGGCTCAAGATCAATCTCTTCAAATGCATCCATAATTTCTTTATATGTCAGCATTCCTTTAGCCTTACCTCTGTCGACCAACTCTTTTAATACTGCTTTCCTGCTCTCATTGTTTGGTTTCAACAGTTACCCTCCCTTCAACACAACTCATATTTAAAGGCTTTTTTGCTTCTGTAATAACAGCTTCAGTTCCTCTTTTAATTGTTCAACATCTCCTTCTATTAAATCATTTTTACCACTTAAAAGTTCTAAGATTTCCTTGCGTCTTTTTTCAAGTTTGATAATTTCAATCTTTTTTAATATATCTAAAACAGCCTTTTTATTGTCTTCAAAATTGCATTCATCTTGAATTATTCTTGAATACTCATTTGCTGCCTCTGTCCCTATGACACTAAATAGTTCTGCAGCTACAATGCCCTTATTATTCTCAAGCTTATCCAATACAATTGAAGCAATTTGCCTGTTTTCATCAATGAAATAATCCCTGTTTATCCTGTCTTTAATTAGTTTGTAAACACTATTGTCAATTGAAAAGAGCATTATAAGCATTCTTTCCAAGTGTATTAGCTTATCCAAATCTCTATTTTCACTATTATTAACGCTTTTATTGTCTTTAAAACCTTTCATATCAATAATAGATTTTTTTATTTCACCTTTCGGCTTGGTTCTTTTCATAACCTCAGCATACAGAGATTCCTCAGATATACCATAATCTTTAGAAAGCTTTTTAATATTTATTTCTCTTTCAAGCCTATTGTCAACTTTTGTGAGAACATCTGCAGTCTTGTTTAAAAATTTTAATTTTCCGTCAGTTGTTTCCACATCTATTTGGTTCTTTAGATACTTAATCTTGTATTCAATAAGTGACAGTGAGCCTTCAATAAGCTTTCTAAAGGCGGCTTGGCCATTTTTTTTGATGAACTCATCCGGATCTTTTCCATCCGGTACCGTCAGTACTTTAACATTACATCCAATATCGTTCAACAGGTCAAGACCTCGCATTGCTGCTGATTGACCAGCCATATCCGCATCATAACAGATAATTATTTCTTCAGCATATTTTTTTAATATTCTGCCCTGACTTTCCGTCAGTGCTGTACCAAGAGAAGCTACAGTATTTATTATGCCATTCTGGTGTAAAGATATTACATCCATATAACCCTCAACAATAATGAGAGTATTATCACCTGAGTTTTTAGCATAATTTAATGCATACAGATTTCTTCCCTTATTATAAACTAAGGTTTCGGGAGAGTTCATATACTTAGGTTCTTTATAACCCATATTATCAGTTTTTGCATCCCCTATAATCCTTCCGCCAAAACCGATTACATTTCCTCTTAAATCAAATATAGGAAATATAACCCTTCCTCTAAATCTGTCAAAATACCCGCCGTTTTTATTGGGAATCAATAAGCCGCTTTCTTTTAAAGCTTCATACGAAAACCCCAAAGTGCTTAAATGTTTGTGCAGTAAGTCCCAATCATCCAGGGAATAACCGATTCCAAATTTTCTTATTGTATTTTCACTAATTTTTCGGTTATTTAAATACTTTAATGCTATCTCACCTTTTGGCGAATTCAATTGCTTATGAAAAAAACGTGCAGTTTCGACATTAATTTTCAAAATCTCTTGCTTAAGCTTCTGAGTTCTTTTTTCTTCTTCACTATCACCTTCCGGTAACTGTATTCTAGCCCTATCGGCTAGTAGCCTAACTGCTTCTATAAAATCAAGGTTTTCAGCGTTCATAATAAAATGAAATACATTCCCGCCTTTTCCGCATCCAAAACATCTGAACATCTGTCTGGATGGTGTTACACTAAATGAAGGCGTTTTTTCTTTATGGAAAGGACACAAACCAAAAAGGTATTGCCCCTTTCGTTCCAATCTCACGTATTCACCTATTACATCAACAATATCATTATTAATTCTTATTTCTTCAATCTGTTCATCACTTAAACGCATTTAACAACCTCAACAACCATATATACCATATATAAAAAACACTAATTTTTCAAGTCCTAATTTCCTAAACATTTAATAAAAGTCTTAATTATAAGTATTTCTTCGACATATTTATAAATATTCCTTCTTTTTTTCATTATTTTATATATTTTAATATAATTATTTATATTTTCACAACTATTTATTAAAATAAATAAAAGAATTTTATTAAATAGTTGCTATTATATATTAAAAGCTATTTATATTTCATTGTTTTTACAAATATCTTAGTGATCAATTAATTATATTTTTCTTTATTTTTACAATCATATACCTTTCATCCAAATTTATTTAAAAATATCAATAGAATCCCCTAATATTTATTTTTTAACATTGCTAACAATAAATATTAGGGGATTGTTATATTAATATATCAATTACTAATATTATCAAAATCTCCATGACTCTGGAATAAATATGTCATGGAATTTTTTTACTGCATATCTATCTGTCATTCCCGCTACATAGTCGCATACTACTCTGTCAATCCCATATCTGTCAAGCCATTTTGCCGTTTCCTTAGGTATAAGCTCAGGTGTTTTTACAAGATATCGATACAATTCAGCCACTATATTTTGTGCCTTAATCTCATCCTTTTTAACAATGGATCCAACGTAGACATTTTCAAACATATACTGCCTCAGCTCATCCTTGGCCTTTTGAAACTCTTCACTCATTGAAATTCTTTCTTTATTGGTGCTGTTTTCAATGATATTTATAATCATGTTGTTTATTCTTTTACTTGAGCTTTTGCCCAACACATTTACGCATTCCTTAGGCAACATGTCTTCCGTAAGGACTTTTCCGCGAATTGCATCTTCTATGTCGTGATTTATATAAGCTATTCTATCTGCAAATTTTACCAGCTGCCCTTCCAATGTGGAAGCTATATTTTTCCCTGTATGATTCCTTATACCGTCCCTAACCTCCCATGTAAGATTAAGGCCCTCTTCTCTTTCTAAAATATCCACCACACGCAGGCTTTGCTCATTATGCTTAAACCCATGGGGGCAAACCCTGTCCAAAACCATTTCCCCTGAGTGCCCAAAGGGTGTATGCCCTAGATCGTGTCCTAGTGCTATAGCCTCTGTAAGGTCTTCATTTAACCTTAGGCTTCTTGCCAATGTACGAGCAATCTGTGAAACCTCAAGTGTATGAGTTAATCTTGTCCTGTAATGATCCCCTTCAGGAGATATAAAAACTTGTGTCTTATGTTTCAGTCGTCTAAATGCCTTGCTGTATACTATTCTGTCCCTATCCCTCTGGAAGTCAGTCCTGACCGTACACTTCACTTCTTCCTTTTCTCGACCTTTTGTTTTATTGCTCTTTATAGCAAACTCAGATAAAAATTTTTCTTCAAAGGATTCGTAATCTTCTCGGATTGACATAAAGCATACATCTCCTTTACAATGCTAAATTGTAATATTACGATAAAATTATTATATACTATATCATTAACAGATTAAATATTCAAGTTTTTTGGCATTTTACAGCAATCTGAGAAACTTTTTTATATTATTTTTAGGTCTGAAATAAAAAACGGCCCCTAATTTTAAGGCCGCTCCTTTTTATGTCTAAAAAATAATGTGTAAGATTAATAGTGATCTTAATGTGATTATTATTATTTATGTTACTCAAAAAATGTCATACTCCAATCAAGTCATCGAGAACAAATGGCAATGCAACAGGCGTTACTGAGTTCTTCACCATCTTATCCAATATGCTGCTAACACTGTCAACACTTGTTGATAGATTTCTCACGAATTCTGATTCGATGTCATCTTCTTCTGTTTTTTTAATAATTTCTATTCCGTATACCTTTTGCCCATATGCTGCATCCGAACCAAAGCTGTCACTTTCTAGCAAATAGTATTCTATTTCCATTTTTTCATTTCTTTCATCATTTGTATCATCAGCATTAATGTTGATTTTCCTCTGCAAATATTTTTTAATCATTTGTGTTCCTCCTTTGTAAAATATACAACATGGATTACAGTAATTATTAAAACTTCTGAATAAATTATATATTATTTTCAGTATATTTTAAACAAAAACATTTCGCTCAAAAGCCACTAATTTCAACACTTTACGCAACTTTTACCCTTAGATTTCGACAAAAGTTATGGTATCTGAAAAGATTCTGTTACCATTATTAATAATAATTCCCATTAATAAAATACATAACTTTCGCAGCCTGGCCTATATATTTAAATTGGCAACTCATCAAACATAGGAAAATATTAATCATTGAAGGTTATTGTGATATTATGTTAACATAAAGTAGATATTTTATATGGGGGTTAGTCCAATGTACTTTAATTTGACAAAAAATATAGAAAAAATAAGATCTGAATTTAACAATTTAGGAAAACCAAATAAAATTATTATCAAAGCGGGTTCCATAATATCCTTCATATTACTTATTTTAGGTGCCTTACTTATAGTCTGCAACCACTTTTTTCTAAATAAGGATTTATTCTACGAACTCGTAGCCAGAACTTTAGTAAAAAACAGCTTTACAATACTGGCAGAAGCTGTAATTGGAAGTCTGGTTTTAGATTATTTATTCAAAAAGAATTGATAAATTGTGATGTGAATACACTATAATTTATTAGACATTTATGAAGGCATATTTACCAATCCTTATGATTGGTAAATATGCCCATGTTTTTCTTCTCCCTTTATCTCTTTAACACTATTGTTTTCATCAACAAAAATTATTTTAGGAGTAAACTCCGAAGCTTCTTTCCTTTCAAACATACCGTATGAAATGATTATTATAATATCACCAGGATGTACAAGCCTTGCTGCAGCACCGTTTAAACAAATCATTCCGCTCCCTCGGCTGCCGGGAATAACATAAGTTTCAAACCTATGTCCATTGTTATTATTTACAATTTGCACCTTCTCATTTTTCATTAAATCTGCCGCTTCCATAAGATCTTCATCAATTGTTATGCTGCCTACATAGTCAAGATTTGCCTCAGTCACCTTTGCCCGGTGTATTTTTGATTTCATCAAAGTTATAAACATATTTTACACCTCCACAATCACATTATCTATAAGTCTTGTCTTACCAAACCTTACAGCTAACGCAATTAAAACTTTTCCATTTATAGTATCAACTTTTTCCAGATTAATTATATCTGTAATCTCAATATAATCAATTTCTGCAAAGCTTACTTCAGATATTCTCTCACTTATATGCCCTATTAATTTGGCGGCATCTCTTTCTCCATCTTTTATTAGCTGTTCCGCCTCAAAAAGTGATTTGGACAGAACCAATGCCCCAATGCGTTGTTCTGGCGTAAGATAAGTATTTCTAGAGCTCATGGCAAGCCCATCGCTTTCTCTTACTATAGGGCATGTTACTATCTCCAGGTTCATATTTAAGTCTCTCACCATCTTCTTTAAAACGATGACTTGCTGAGCATCCTTTTGACCAAAATAGGCCTTGTCCGGTTCAACTATATTAAAAAGCTTTGTCACAACAGTTGTTACCCCTTTAAAATGACTGGGACGTGATTTCCCGCATAATACATTTGTAATATCCTCAACATCAACATAGGTTTTATATCTTGCTGGATACATTTCATCTTTTAAAGGTGCAAATATCACATCAACTCCAGCTGCCTCGGCCATCTTTGTGTCTCTTGCCATATCTCTCGGATACTTGTCAAAGTCTTCATTAGGCCCAAACTGGGTAGGGTTAACAAAAATACTCATGATTGTAAAATCGTTTTCGTCCTTTGATGCTTTAACCAATGACATATGCCCCTGATGGAGATAACCCATTGTAGGAACAAATCCAATTGTCTTGCCTGAAGACTTTTGTGACCTTATAATAGCTTTTAAATCGCTTATTTTCTCTATAACTCTCATTTAAAATTCTCCCCTTAATATGTCAATAACTTCATCCTCTATCTTATATGAATTGCATGCTTGTGGAAAATACTTATTGGTTACGTCATTAATATAGTCTTTTGCAGACTGCTCTATAATATCACCTACACAAGCGTACTTTTTAACATGTTTGGGGCTAAAATCCCTGTATAATCCTACAGCATCATGTATTACAATTACCTGCCCATCACATTCCACACCGGAGCCTATACCAATGGTTGGAATACTAAGTTTCTCACTTATCAAGGCAGCAAGCCTCATCGGAATACATTCAAGTACAATTGAAAACACTCCTGCCTCCTGGAGGGCCAATGCATCCTTCAATAGCTTTCTTGCACCTTCTATGGTCTTACCTTGCACCTTGTGCCCGCCAAATATATTTATAGACTGAGGTGTATACCCTAAATGTCCCATTACCGGTATACCAGCCCTAATAATCGCCTTTATTTCATCCTTAAAATCTTCTCCGCCTTCAAGCTTAACAGCCTTGCAGCCTCCTTCAGATACCAACCTTGCAGCATTTCTAACACTGTCATATACACCGGTGTGATACGAGGTAAATGGCAAATCACTAACTACCATAGCACGTTTTGCACCTCTTACAACGGCTTTTGTATGGTGTATCATATCCTCAACTGTAACTTTAGTTGTATCTTCATAGCCAAGTACAACCATCCCAAGGGAATCTCCTACCAGTATACAGTCAATACCAGCTTGGTCAATTATCTTGGAGGTAGGATAGTCATAAGCGGTAAGCATTGTTATTTTTCTTCCGTCCATTTTGGCCTTCAAAAAATCCTTAGTAGTAAAATTGTTGTTCATAGTATGTCTCCCAAGTATTTCTACAAACTATAAAAGCCATCCTAAAAAACAGAATGGCCAAATAAAGCATAGTTTTAAATTTGACCTGTCTCTGTCCCTTAGGGCTCAAAGCAGTTTGCAAAAATAATGTTTATTTATCCGTGCAGTTCAATTAACACTTTTAATATAGATACCGCCGAATATAATAATTACAATAACACAAATATTTCATGCTGGCAAGTCTATAATTAAAGATTAACATCAAAAAATGCCGATCATATGACCGGCATTTTATAATTAAAAATAATAATCATTAAGCTTTAGAAACTGTGGGCTGTTTAGCCTTATATTGCTTCCACATTACCCATAATGGACTCGCTATGAATATTGATGAATAACATCCGCTTGCGATACCTATTAAGAGTGGTAATGTAAATTCTTGTACTGATTCAATCTGATAGTAAACTGCAAAACCGTAAACGGTAGCAATACTTATTAAAACAGTTAAAACTGTATTAATTGATCTTCCAAGTGTTTGAAGTATACTCTTATTTACAAGCTCAGCTATAGGAACTTTTCTAAGGAGCTTTGTATTTTCTCTTATTCTGTCATAAATAATGATTGTATCACACATTGAATAACCAAGTATTGTCAATATTGCAGCAATAAAGGATTCATTCATAGGTATATTGAATATTGTGTATACCGAAATCATAACTGCAGCGTCATGCAATAGGCCTACAATACCCATAACTCCTGCTGATGGTCCTGACATGGTTCTGAACCTGAACCACAGATATAATACTATCAGTATACAAACTATTACAGCTGCCATCATTGCATTTCTTAACAATTCCTGTCCTATGAACGCTGATACATTTCTTATTTCAGGCTGAGTATCCTTCTTAACCTTGAAATTATCTTTAACTGCATCAAGCACCTTTGAAACTTCCTGGCTTGATAAGCTCTGGGACTTCTCAGCAACGTTCAATACCAGCATGTATATCCTGCCCTTACCGTTAGGATCAACCCTTTCAGACTTTTGAGCAGATACCTTTTTATTTATTGCCTTAGATACTTCCTCTGCTGCTTTTCCAGCATCGAATTTATTATCTTCCATCTGTAAAGATACAATAGCTCCACCTTCAAATTGGATATCGAGGTTAAAACCGCCATGTACAAAATAGCCGACTATACCTGCTATTATTATTAAAATAGATAATCCAAAGAAGTAAAATCTTTTACCAAATAAATCAACCATTCTGTTCTTTCACTCCTTTCACACCGTACAACCATCTGTGCTTTGCAATATTCAAGCCAGCTACGGACTTAAGCATAATTCTTGAAGCAGTTACGGCTGTTAGGAAGTTAAGAATTACTCCAACAATCAGAGTATATGCAAATGATTTTATCGGCCCTGTACCAAAGTAAAGAAGTACAAAGGCTGAAATCAAAGTAGTTATATTACTGTCTAAAACTGCACTGAATGCTCTTTTAAAACCTACATCAATTGCAGAACGTAAAGTCTTTCCATTTCTAAGCTCTTCCTTAACCCTCTCAAATATGATAACGTTGGCGTCAACGCCCATACCTATTGAAAGTATAAGACCTGCAATACCAGGCAGTGACATTGTAAGATTGAACCAGGATATAAACAACAGCTGTATAACAGTGTGACCTAAAAGAGCTATACATGCAAGTGTTCCAGGTAACCTGTAGAAAATAAGCATAAACAGACAAACAAGAATAAATGCTACAATACCTGATGTTATACCAACACTAAGTGCATTTGATCCAAGGATTGGGCTTATTGAGCTTGTGCTCTCAGCTTCAAGCTTGAATGGCATAGCACCTGATTGAATGTCTTGTGCCAGTCTTACCGCTTCTTCAAGAGAATCCTGTCCTTCAATAACACACTCTCCATCAGTTATAGCAACTTTAACGTTTGGTGCCGATAAAAGCATGTCATCCATAAATACGCCTATTCTTTTATTTATAAGCCTTGCAGTAGCTTCTGCAAACTTCTTTGTACCTTCGCCATCTAATTTAAGTGCAACATCATGGCTTCCATCCTGCGGATCCTGTTGATACTTCGCACTCTTAACGTTTTTTCCTTCTAATATTGGATCACCGCTTACAGGAGCAATCTGACCAGTTGCAGACTTGGTTTCATCTATTTCTCTAAATGTAAGCAATGCCATTTTTCCAAGGTCATCTATTGTACTGCCCGGATCTTCGATAGTTGTACCTTTTTTCAAAGGAATCTGAACGGTAATTCTTTTTTTGACTTGGTCAACTGTAACAACCCTGTCCATTACACCTTTTGCATCAAGCCTGTGCTCGATAACTGATTTGGCCTGATTTAGTTCATCATTCTTTGCTGCATAAGCTTTTCCATCTTTATCCTTTGGAGCAAGCACTGCATCAATTCCACCTTTTAAATCTGCAGCCTGACGTATGTCGTATGCACTTGGTATGGTTCCTATTCCAGGAATCTCCGTACCATTAGGTGCAAAAGCTAAATAGGTCAAAATTGCTATTACAGCTATAACTGTAAAGAACTTGACCGCATCCTTACCTCTCATCTGTAAAATTCCCCCTTTTGAACTTGTCCGCATGACGATATTATATAATTTTAAAAGCCTTCTCGTCAATACTTTTTGAGTTATTCGACCATGTAATTATAGGATTAACAAAAATTTCTAGGATATATTAACTGTCAATTCAAACAAAAAGTGATTAATATTTATACATATACACCCTTCATTTAGTGTAATTACTAAATGAAAAGTGTTATTAATCTTCACTTTTATATATATTTTTTAAACCTGAGTCTTGATCCAAAGTGCACATTCAACCCTCTTTTTCTCAAGCTCACATCCAATTCTGTAAGGCAGATTGATATCACCGTTAAACTGGTATGCATTAGCTGCACATCCGCCGCTGCAGTAAAACTTAGCCCAGCACTTTTTACAATCTTCCTTAGTATATACATTGGATTTCATAAACTTCTTCTGGGTATCCTTAAAAGTGGATTCATCATTTACATTACCCATTTTGAATTCTTCCATTCCCACAAACTGGTGACAAGGGTAAATATCTCCCTCAGGAGTTATAGACATGTACTCATGTCCTGAGCCGCATCCCCTTAACCTTTTGGCAATGCAAGGCCCCTGTTCCAAATCTATCATGAAATGGAAAAAGTTAAACCAATTTCCTTCCTTGCTGCGCTTTACATATTCATAAGCTAGTTTTTCGTACTGGTCGTATAATGTGTTAAGGTCTTCCTCACGTATATCATAGCCGGTACCCTTTGCTGCTACTACCGGTTCAACCGATATCTGCTTAAAGCCCTCATCTGCCAGGTGAATAACATCATTTGAAAAATCAAGATTCTCTCTTGTAAAGGTACCCCTTACATAATAGTTTTCCTGTTTTCTCGAATCAGCCATATCCTTTATCTTGCCGATAATATCCTTGTATGAGCCGCTTCCATCAACTTTGTATCTCATCCTGTCATTGGTTTCTTCTCTGCCGTCAATACTTAAAACTATGTTTTGAATATTATTATTGATGAATTCCTTATGTTCTTCCTTTAAAAGAAGAGCATTTGTAGTAAGTGTGAATTTGAAATTCTTATTATGTTTGGAAGAAATGCTTTTGGCATACTCGACTATTTCCTTGATGGTATTAAAATTCATCATAGGCTCTCCTCCAAAGAAATCCAGTTCAAGATTTCTTCTGCTGCCCGATTCTCTAACCAGGAAGTCTATGGCCTTCTTACCTATTTCAGGGCTCATCATTGTTCTCTTACCGCCAAAATCTCCTGTGGAAGCAAAGCAATATTTGCACCTTAAATTGCAGTCATGTGAAATGTGAATGCATAATGCTTTAACTACAGGCTCCTTGTCCCATAGAGGTATATATTCCTCGTAAATATCAGGACAGAACAATAGCTCCTTTTTACACAGTTCATCTATTTCTAAAATGGCTTCCCCAATGGCTTCCTTTGGATATTTTGAAGACAGCTTGTCCACAATTTCTTCCTTTGGAAAATCCCTGTAATAGTCAAGTACATCATAAGATATATCATCAAAAACATGAACAGACCCGCTGTTCACATCTGCGACAATATTTGTTCCAAACATTTTAAACCTGTGAATCATAAAAATAAATTCAACTCCCGCCTCAACTTCTTTTTAATACATCTAGACATTCAAAAAGTGGAAAGTGAGATAATATATCACCTTCCACTTTAAACTGAACATACCGATGTGACTCATTCTTATCTTAAATAATCGGCATGCTATGTACTTAGAATCACCTAAAATACCACTTCCTTTATGGAAGCTATATTTTTCTTATTGCTTCTGGCAGCTTTGATTTGCTACTGTACAGGATGTCTTGCATGCGGACTGGCATGATGTCTGACATTCTCCACAACCGCCATTTTTAACACTGTCTTTCAGGTTAGAACCGTTTAGCGTCTTAATGTGTTTCATCTGTATTCCTCCTATGACTTTTTTACTCTATAGTATTCTAACATATTTTAATTTTGTTGAGAAGTTTTTTTTATAAATCTTTATTAAAAGTGATAAAGGTAAGATTACTAACACTATTAATTTTATTAAATTCTCACAAGTAAAATGACCAATCTATGGAATCAGGGTTAAAACTTTGACACTTTTCTGATGTATTATCAAAAAGAATTATACTGGTAAGCACTAGAGCTGCTTTGCCGGAAGGAAGCTGTTTTTCACCGAAGCAGAATGATAAAAAGTAATATCTCTTAGTGAGTTCCTTTGCATCTTTCGGATGTTTTTTCAGCTTGACTAACTTGTTGTTTTTAAGCTCATAAGCGTATCCTAATACATACCCATATTCTTTATCTTCATTTTTTATTGTAGGTGTTCCCAACTTCTTAATTATTTTCTTAGTATCACAGCCTAATGTGATATCATTGGCAAATATATATCTTTCATTGTAAGTAGTAATATCTGATGATGTATTAAGAGCCATGCAATTGCTTTTGCCGCTTATATCTGTAACCACATGCAGTTTTTCATAATAATATCCTATAGTATTACTCTCATAACCTGGTTGTCCTAATAACTTATCCATCCTTTCCTTTTCCATTTCCAGATTTACCTTATTGTCTGTAATGATATCATAAAAGCTTAATTCTGCGGGCAAAATCATATTGCTATTGAAATTACCGCCTTTTACTGTTTTCTGTACCGATTTGGATGATGTAAAAAATTTAAGAATGCTATCAAAATCCCTTATATTAACATACCTTAACGTATCATCCCTGCCTATCTCTATATAGTATAAATTTCTCCCCTTCATATTTTGGGAAAAAGGTAAGGTTTTAAGCTTTTTCAAGTACCCATCCTTTAATTCGTATGCATACACTCTAACTACACCGAAATACTCATCTTCTGTGGGTATAATTGTTTTACTCGGCTCTCCCAACAGGTCTGTAATATTATTAATTGGGGATTTCAAATCAATATTGTAAACAAACTTAAACCTCCTGTTATAATCCCATTTATCATCGTCGTATTTTAAAGATATAACCTTATCATTCATGTAATGAACTTCTATTCCATTATAAACGCAAAAAGATATGCCCCTATTTACTTTGTTGGAGTTTTTGAAAATCTCTTCAACTTCCTTCCTTGACATGCCTATATAAATCGTTTTATTGGTAACCGGATCAAGCAAGGACAAATCCTTTAATTTAATTTTGTTTTTATCAAATGAAAAAGTTGGAATAGGAGTATTTACAAATCCCTCTGTTGATATGGCTGAAGCTTTATCGGCAGCCGAGATTTTATCAGTAACTGAGGTTTTGTTAGTAATTGAGTTAACAACCGCAGCTGCCGGTGTATTCTCAACCACAGCATTTGTATTATTATTTTTAGTAGCTTGGTTTGTGCAACCATTAAAAGCTAGTATTCCAATGAGCATTATCAATAATACCTTAAATTTTATTCTCATAAAGTCCCCCTCAAATTAAATATGATTTTCATCAGTAAATAAAAAAAAATTGGCATTTAAACCAATTATACTAAACATTACTATTATAGCATATAAAGGAACTTGTAATCATAATTTCTTAATAAATATTAATGCTATTTATCACGCTTTTACTTTCTTCCTGCTCCTGTTGTGCTTTAAGTTTACACCTGCTATTCCACCGATAGAACCGGAAAGAATACCTATAATAAACATGGTAACGGCATGCCTTGTTATTGTAAAATCATTGAATGAAATGCTGCTTAAAAGATACAGTATGAGCATATAAACGGCACCGACTGCAGCCCCATTAATCCATCCCTTTTTATTAATCCTGCTTGTTGCAGTTGATCCGGCAACTACTATACTTATCACTGTAGTTATAATTACCGAAGATGAGATATACTTTTCCGGAAAATCAGTATAGGTTAGTGCTAACGAAAAGGCAGCAAAAAAAGGTATCGTTATTAAAAATGAAATTACAATACCCTTTATTATTGACACTAAAGTCATGTGATCGTTTAAAGCTTCCTTGATGTTCTGTCTGTTAATCCTCGACATAATATACCTCCAAATGTTTTATATATAAAAAGTTCCATTTGTTTACTCTTATATAATAATTTATTTGAAAGCACATTATATTAGAACTGTTTTTTAAATGTACATGAGATACAGACTTTTTGATTTTCTTATATATCAGCTGATTTTAATACTTCCTTTACAGCCCATCTCATAATTACAATCTCTGTTCTCTTTATACTTGTTTCAATTGTAAGTTCATCATCCTTAATGTTTATTATCTTACCTACAACACCACCGATTGTAATTATGTTTTCTCCCACGTTCAAAGCATTCAGCATTTCTCTTGTCTTTTTATCCCTTTTCTTTTGCGGCAAAATTATCATGAAGTAAAAAACCGCAATCATAGGAATGATCATAATCAAACTTGAATACGCTTCCATCTTAAACCTCCTTAAGTAAATTTTGTGTGTTTATTTATGTCCAGGAAATCATGCTGTATTCTACATCATGATTTCTCACGACTACATCAACGTTTAAAAATCACTTTGTGATTTTGTTATATCCAAAAGCCTCAAAAAATTCATTTCTGAAATCTTGGAGCCTGTCATCCATAATTGCCTTTCTTACATTTTCCATAAGCTTTAATAAAAACCTCAGGTTATGCCATGTTGTAAGCCTTATGCCAAGTACTTCTCCTGCTTTTAAAAGATGCCTTATATACGCCCTTGAAAAGTTTTGGCAGGCATAGCAGTCACATTCAGGGTCCATTGGCGTAAAATCCCTTGCATATTTTGCATCCCTTATAATCATTTTGCCCTGTGAAGTAAGAACGGTACCGTTTCTCCCTATCCTTGTGGGAAGTACACAGTCAAACATATCTATACCTCTTAGCGCACCCTCTATAAGGTAATCGGGACTTCCAACCCCCATAAGGTATCTCGGTTTGTCTTCAGGGAGCAGCGGAACAGTACATTCGAGCATGTCATACATGTCCTGTGCAGGCTCGCCGACACTTAATCCCCCTATAGCATAGCCGGGAAAATCCAACTCCAAAAGCTCTTTTGCACTTTGCTCTCTCAATTCTTTATAAATACCACCCTGAACTATTCCGAAAAGAGCCTGTTTTTCAGTGTTTTTATGGGCCTCTTTGCATCTTTTAGCCCACCTTGTTGTCCTTTCAAGGGACTTTTTTGCGTATTCGAATTCACATGGATACGGTATGCATTCATCAAACGCCATTATTATATCTGCTCCAAGGTCATTTTGAATCTCAATGGCTTTTTCTGGTGTTATAAAGTGCTTAGATCCATCTATATGGGATTTGAATGTAACTCCTTCTTCCTTGATATCTCTCAAATCACTTAAGCTGAATACCTGAAACCCTCCGCTGTCTGTAAGTATAGGCCTGTTCCAGTTCATAAAACTGTGAAGACCGCCTGCTTCCTTTACTATATCCTCTCCAGGTCTCATATATAAATGATATGTGTTACTTAATATTATCTGAGCATTTATTCCCTTAAGCTCTTCAGGAGACATTCCCTTAACTGTGGCCTGGGTACCTACAGGCATAAAAGCAGGTGTATCAAAAGACCCATGAGGGGTATGTACCTTTCCTAACCGTGCACCTGTTTGGCCGCACTTTTTTATCAATTCGTATCTTACTGCTGACATATTACACCGCCTAAAATCTATTTTACGGAATGATTAACATTCCAAAAATTTTTTATTTATAAAATATATAATCTTTAAAGTATAATCTTTATATAATAATCATAGCATCACCAAAGCTGAAAAACCTGTATTTTTCCTTTATTGCTTCGTTATATGCATTTAAAACCTTTTCTTTGCCTGCAAAAGCACTGATAAGCATAATCAGAGTTGATTCCGGAAGATGGAAATTTGTAATTATTTTATCAACAACTTTAAACTTATAACCGGGATAGATAAAAATATTGGTATTGCCGCTTCCAGGCGATACCTTTCCTGCTGAATCTCCAACTGTCTCTAGGACCCTCACACTGGTTGTACCAACAGCTATTACATTCTTGCCTTTTTCCCTGGTATTGTTTATCACACTGCAGGTATCCTCACTAATGGTATAAAACTCGGAATGCATATGATGCTCAGTAATATTTTCAACCTTGACAGGTCTGAATGTTCCTAATCCAACGTGAAGAGTAACATATACAATGTTAACTCCCATTTCTGTTATTTGCTGTATCAACTCTCTGGTAAAATGCAAACCGGCTGTAGGTGCTGCTGCAGAGCCTTTATTTTTGGAATATACAGTCTGATAACGCTCTTTATCCGTAAGCCTCTTTGTAATATAAGGCGGCAAAGGCATAAGGCCTACCTTGTCTAATATATGCTCAAAAATTCCATCGTATTCAAATCTTACTAATCTATTTCCCTCTTCAACAATTTCTATTACTTCAGCCCTTAAAATACCTTCACCAAAGCTGAATCTGCTTCCTACCTTGGCTTTTCTTCCTGGCTTTAAAATAACCTCCCAGACATCACCGTTAATCCTCTTTAAAAGGACAAACTCTATTTTTGATCCTGTTCCTTCCTTTTCACCGTAAAGTCTGGCAGGAATAACCCTGGTATCATTTAATACAAGGCAGTCGCCTTCTTTTAAATAATCCTTAACATCTTTAAATATTTTATGTTCAATATTGCCGGAATCTTTGTGAAGAACCATCAACCTTGACATATCTCTGTTTAAAACAGGCTCCTGTGCAATCAATTCTTCCGGTAAATCATAATAAAAGTCTGTAACCTTCATACTTTTCCTTTTCTTAAATCTCTGTAAAATTTAATTCATTAGAAATATAACCCATATGAATTTAAATAATACATTAATTTAACAATGTTTACAAGGGGGCAAAATAATGATTTCATACTAAAATGATTTTCTCCATATTCTACTCAATTACTGTGCCCTGGAAATAATGGGTAAGTATCTGATCATACTTAAACCCTGCTTTAGCCATTCCCATTGCACCGGTCTGACTCATACCTACTGCATGACCCCATCCCTTACCTACAAATTTGTAACTTTGTGGTGCTGCCGATACTGTATTTTTTACCCCTTCCGCACCAATTACAGTTATCTGACCGTTTTTTACAGCCAAATCCTTAAGGCCTCCGGCTGTCATAACCTTTTTTGTTGCAAGCTGTGTTTGCACCACAGTGTTATCGACTTTTTTCATTGGTACAACAGCATCACTTACAATAGTATACCATTGGCTGTTAAACCCGAAAACAGTCCTGCAGCCATCAAGTTTGTATACCCTTTGTCCTTTAGTACCGCTTATGACAAGCTCTGTAACCCTTCCTGCCTCAGAGGTTTTTGTTATGTTTACCCCTGTTATATCCCCCAAATTGTATCCTCTGCCTATCATTATTTCCTTTATCTTACTTGCTGTTAATGTTGTTTCCCAATTATAATTATACGACTTGCCTGATTCATACTTATCCTCTACACTCCTTAAATAAGGTATATCACTACCCCAAACATTTTTTACATCCTCGGTACGGCCGCCGCAGGAACTGAAGTAGAATACTTCGGCAATTTTCCCCTGATAGGTCAGCTTCTTGCCTGCAGTATCGTCAATAGCCTTGTTTGTTGAAGCATATTCACCCGCAAAACCTTTATAAACCTGGCATGAAGTAGTGGTACACAAATCAAAGAACTGCTTTTTATGCTTATTCAGGTTTCCGATAAGGTATGTTCTTGCTGCAACAGCTTGTGCCTTTAAAGCCTCCGGATCAGAACTTGAGCCTATTTCCGCAGGTACAACCCCATAAAGGTAATGCTCTGGCGAAAGGACATTTATAAGGGTCATATCACTTCCTGTAATCCTCTTAACTTCAAGTTCCCCTCTGTACCTTAATGAATCACTGTTATTAATTTTGAATATGTAAGGGTTATTTTCCTGGTTGGGACATATCTTAAAAGTATTGGTATCACTGCCCATTATAAATGCAGTTTCTCCTGTTGGATTTGATACCACTATTCTATTTGAAGCCGGAAGTATAGGGGTAAATGCATATCCTTGCAGCTTCTGCTTTAAAACACTATCTAAATCAGCTTGAGCAGCATTTTGATCGGTATAAAAACCATACCATATCTGCCAGTTATCCACAAAAGCAAGATAAGCAGCAACTCCTAACGATTTTATCGCTGTCAGTGCTTCCTTTGCAGCAGCTTGATCTGGGTATGAACTCCCTATCTGAATATGTACAGGTCCAAACTTTTCACCTTCTGGAATATTTTTATCTGTTATTTTAAATTCTGTCAGCTTATTGCTTTTCAAATAAAAATAAGAATCCTTTCTTACTGTAACAATGCCATTTGAAGGCTCTTCGTATATAGGAGTAAAAGTATTATTATTACTGCTGCCAATTTTAAGGCCTCTCTCAGCACTAATGGTAAAACTTGAAAGGGCTGTAGTTTCAAAATAAAGGCCTATCCTTACCTTTTCAGGCACAGTAATTCCAGCACTTATTATATTGTTATTTTCGAAATATGTATTGGATATAATTATTATCATTATAAGTAAAGTATATTTAATTTTTCTCAATGATAATTCTTTGAATTTGTAATGCTTGAAATAATTAAAGCATCTTGATGCCAGCTTATTTGACATTATTTATTTCCTCCGATTATCTTTTGTAAAAGGCATGAACGAAAAATTACTTCCGCTTTCAACCGAGTATTGACGATTTAGTCAGCACATGGGCAAAATTTGTAGCGATAGTTATTTTTTTATCATGACTAAGTAATTAATCTCTTTTCATTGAGTAGTCAACAATATTATTTTAATACATATAATAATATTGTGCCAATCAATTTTTTGGCAATTATTCAATAGATAAATGTAAAAAATATTAACTTTTCATATAAATTATTTTAAATAAATAATTCACAATTGACAATATAGATTCATAATGATATTATAAGTAAAAACATCTGAATAGTTAATGTACAGTAGAGGTGCATTTTTTATTAGTAAACCTACGGAGATCTGAGGGGATCTATGATGTGGGTTAAAAGGAAAAAATGCCGAAGGATATGACTCCCTTGATTTATATCCTGGTTATACAGTAAATAACTGTATAACTGTCATCAGTAATGATGGAGCGCTATCTGTCTTTTATGTTTAAACAATTCCAAATGGTAATTGATTTAATAAAAAAGAACTGCTGGTGCTCATTAGACCGGCTTTTTTAATTTCTGGAATATTAACAAATTCACTATAGGATAATAAAATTTTTAGGAGGATATTAATATGAAAAAAGTAAAATTAGCGGTATGCGGTGCAACTGGAATGGTTGGAAGAACATTTTTGAAGGTTCTTGAAGAAAGGAATTTACCAATAGAAGAAATATATTTCTTTTCATCAGCAAGATCAGCAGGATCAACTATAACATTTAACGGAAAGGATTATACTGTTGAAGAACTCACAGAAACATCCTTTGATAGAGGTATTGATATTGCACTGTTTTCAGCAGGTGGAAGCACAAGTGAAAAATTCTCACCAATAGCTGCTTCAAAAGGCTGCATAGTTGTTGATAACAGCAGTGCATGGAGAATGGACCCTACAGTTCCGCTGGTTGTACCAGAAGTTAATTCACACGATATTGCATGGAACAAAGGAATAATTGCTAACCCCAACTGCTCAACTATCCAGGCTGTTGTTGCATTAAAGCCTTTACATGAAAAATATAAAATTAAAAGAATAGTATATACCACATTCCAGGCAGTTTCCGGTGCAGGTATGAAGGGTTATTCCGACCTTGAAGATGGTCTTAAGGGAGAAGCTCCTAAAAAGTTCCCACACCCAATTGCAAACAATGTATTACCACATATAGATGTATTTCTAGATAACGGATACACTAAAGAAGAAGAAAAAATGATCAAGGAAACTAGAAAAATCATGGGCGACGACAGCCTCAAGATTACTGCAACAACTGTAAGGGTTCCTGTATTTAATGGTCACAGTGAATCTATAAACGTTGAATTTGAAAAACCTTATGACCTGGAAGAACTTAAGGAAGTTTTAAGGAATGCTCCCGGCGTAATTGTACAGGATGATCCTAAAAACAATGTTTACCCCCTCCCTATCTATGCATCAGGTAAAGACGAAACCTTCGTAGGAAGAATCCGTCGTGATGATAGCGTTGAAAGCGGAGTAAATCTCTGGGTAGTAGCAGACAACATAAGAAAAGGTGCGGCAACTAATGCTGTTCAAATTGCACAAGAGCTTATAAAAATGTGGAACAAATAAGGTAAAGGAAGGTATTTGTTATGACGAAACCAATTTTCACAGGATCAGGAGTCGCAATCGTCACGCCTTTTACAAATGATGGAATAGATTTTGATAAACTTGCTGAACTTATTGAGTTTCAAATCAGTGAAGGTACAGACGCTATAGTCATATGCGGAACCACTGGTGAAGCATCAACCATGCCTGATGACGAACATAAGGCTGCAATTAAATTTGCAGTTGAAAAAGTACACAATAGAATTCCTGTTATTGCTGGTACTGGTAGTAATGATACACGTCATGCCATCGAACTCAGTAAATATGCTGAAGAAGTGGGTGTTGATGCTATTTTAAGTGTTACCCCGTACTATAACAAGACTTCACAAAGGGGCCTTGTAGAGCATTTTAAAGCTATTGCCAACAGCATTAAAATTCCCATAATATTATACAATGTTCCTTCAAGGACCAACCTCAATATCAGTCCTGAAACAGTTAAAACCCTTTCAGAGATTGACAATATAGTTGCTATTAAGGAATGTAATTTAAACCAGGTTGGAGATATTGTAAACCTGTGCGGAGATAAAATTACCGTTTATTCAGGTAATGATGACCTGGTTGTTCCTCTCCTTGCAATGGGAGGAAAAGGAGTTATTTCGGTAATGGCGAATATTATACCTAAAGATACTCATGACATGGTTGCCAAATTCCTTTCAGGAGATATTGAAGGTAGCAAAAATTTACAGTTAAAGACGCTTAACCTTATTAAGGCACTTTTCATTGATGTAAGCCCTATTCCTGTAAAAGCAGCTATGAACCTTATGGGTATGAATGTTGGAAGCTGCAGAATGCCACTTATAGACATGACTGATAAAAACCTTGATGTGCTAAAAAACAGCATGAAGGAATATGGTTTACTTTAAAAATTAAGGATGTGATTTCCAATGATAAATATATTGATGAGCGGCTGTAACGGTAAAATGGGTCAGGTAATTTCTAGAATGGCAGCCGAAAGTGAAGACCTTATGATAGCCGCAGGATATGATAAATACACGAAAATCAATAATACTTACCCGGTTTTTGATGATCTTGAAAAATGTGACGTCAAGGTGGATGTTATTATAGACTTTTCCAACCCTGATGCCCTTGATGGACTTTTGAGCTATTCAGTAAAAAACAAGACACCATTGATTGTTGCAACAACAGGATTATCGCCAAATCAGGTTAACAAGCTAAGAGAGGTATCCGAGGCCATACCGGTTTTCTTTTCAGCAAATATGTCTCTAGGCGTTAACCTCTTAATGGATCTTGTTAAAAAGGCCGCAAAAGTTCTTGAATATAACTTTGATATTGAAATAATCGAAAAACACCACAATCAGAAAATTGATGCCCCCAGCGGAACTGCTTTAGCGATTGCGGATGAGATTAATTCAGCCCTGTCGGAAAAGCAGGAATATGTATACGACAGGCATTCACGCCGTAAGAAGAGAAGCAAGAAAGAAATAGGCATTCATGCAGTAAGAGGCGGCACAATTGTAGGTGAACATTCAGTAGTATTTGCAGGAACCGATGAGATTATTGAAATCAATCACATCGCAACCTCAAAGGAAATATTTGCTACCGGTGCACTTAGTGCTGCAAGATTTTTATACAACAAAAAACCTGGTTTTTATAATATGAATGACCTTATAAGTGAAACAAATTAGCAAAAGCGAGGAGGGGTTATAATGGCTGGAACGCCCGTAACTGATATTAGTGTAACCTATAATGTAGCCCTGGTTACTGTTGACAACCTGCCTGTTGATATGAAGTTGGTATCTGACATATTTAATTCCATAGCCGGGCAGAACATCAATATTGATATGATTAATCAAGCTCCGCCATACAGGGGAAGGGTAAATATATCATTTACTATTCCTTCAGATGACTTAGTCCGGGCTATTAGTACATTAAACACCTTCAAAAAGAATGCACCTGGCTTAAAAATAGAAGTTGATGCTCAGAATACAAAGCTTTCTGTTTTTGGTGAAGGGATGAAAAATTTACCCGGTGTTGCAGCAAAGCTATTTACAATACTCGCACAAAACGGTATTGATGTAAAACTGGTAACAACCTCCGAGGTAGACATTTCGTTCCTTATATACGAAAAGGATGTAGATACGGCTTTATCTGCTACTAAAAAGGAATTCCAAATAGAATAACAGCATAAACAATTAAAAAGGGGGCTTTGCAAAAGCCCCTTATAATTTTATACCAACTTTTTTAACTTATCATTGATGAGAGAATTCTCCACTGCAAGACCTATATTTTCTCCAAGTATTTCAAGGTATTCCACCATGTCCTCAGAGTATATATTTTTCCTTGTATCATTCATTTGAATCAACCCAATTATTCTCTCTTTTGAACGAATTGGGATCAGTGCAATAGATTCATATCCACGTTCAATACAATACTTTCTTATTTTACATGAGTTAATAGCTTCCATTTCTGTATCTGTTAATGAAGATGCACTGTTTGTCCAAAAGCTGCCTCCATTTGTAAAAAAGCTGAATGCAGAGTCGGTATCACCATTAAGCACCTTCCCGCATACGCATTCCAAAATGTAATGTTTTCCATCCATTGACTTTTGTCTTTTTCCATGTTTATCCACACCACACAAGCTGCTGTCTAATTTTATAAACTGTTCTGGAAAACCCTTGTACACATAGTATGGATAATCTCCTCCGTTATACAGTCTTATAGCTATTGCTTCACATTTTATCATTTGCTTTATATTATACATAATCGTGCGTAATGTTGTTTTAAGATCAATGCAGCTATTTAGTTCCGAACAGATTGCTTTTGTTATAGCATCTCGCTCCAATAGTTTTTGAACTTTTTGATGATTGTTGCTAATATTATAAGCCTTAGGGTTATTTACATGATAAATATCGGAAAATTCAACTGCTATAGCATTTATCAGCCTACTTTCAACTGTATTAGTCCGGTTGATGCATACATCCCCGCCTTCCACCTTAGCAGAAGGAAGAATAATTGTAAAAACACTACCTTTATATTCCCGGCTTTTTAAATGAATGCATCCATCTAAGGCTTCTACCAGCATTTTTACAAGTGCTAATCCTATTCCCGTCCCTTCAGCTTGCCTTGTAAAAGAATTATCAACCTGGGTAAACCTTTCAAAAACCATTTCCTGCTTATCCCTTGGAATACCAAAGCCGGTATCTTTAACCGAGATAATTACATTTCCCTTCCTCGCTTTAATACTTACTTCAATCTTACCACCGGAAGAAGTATATTTTATTGCATTTGATAAAAGATTTAACATAATCCGCTCATAGTTTTCTTCATCTAATCCAATAACCTTTTTCTTCAATGAAGTAACAAATGAAAGTTTTATTCCCTTTTGTAAGGCATAAAGATTAACCGATTCAGTGATAGACCGAGTTAAGAGTATAATGTCATGATTCCTTTTATTTAATTTTATTCCCCCTGCACCTATCTTCGTAACATCTAACAGGTTATTTACCAGTCTTAACTGCCTGAATGTATTCTGTCTTATTTTATTCAGAAAGTTTTTTGCCTTATCTGAAAGGTCATCCTTACATATCAGCTCCATAGCCTGAATTGCAGAATTTATAACTGTAAGCGGCGTTTTAAACTCATGACTGATAGTAGTCAAAAATTCATCCTTGATATTAATAGAATTCTCTAAAGCAGCATTTTTTTCCCTTTCTACTTTCAGTAATTCATCTTGTTGATATTTAACTGCATTATCAAGCATAACCTGTTCTGTTATATCTCTTACGCAAAGTATTACCTCCCTCACCACACCATCATTGTCATATATTGGGCCACCGTTCATGCTGACATATATCTTTTTATCAGGCCTTAATATTGTCATTATAACGTTTTGAAAGCTGCCTATATCAATGATTTTTTGGATGTTAAGTTCACTTTTTTCAACTTTTTTCCCATCAATTCCAATATAATATTTATTACTTTTTTGGAACCCACTGTCTTTTCCATTTTCATCAGAACCAATAAAAATTTCCCGTGCTGATTTGTTTAAAAGCTCGACTTTAAACTCGCTGTCTAATATCACTAATCCATTTGACATACTGTTAACAATTGCTTCAAGACGTTCTTTCTGCTGCTTTATTTCATTAGCCAATTTAATAGTTTCAGTTATATCTGTTGTAAGCATCACGCCTAAATGAAATTGGTTATTTTCATCAAATATCGGAACACCGCTTATATCAAAGTATCTTTCTATTTTGTCATTAAAGGTTCTTATTTTGCCGCTTTTTACTTTTTCACCTTTAAACAGCTTGTAATGGCACATCTCCTCATCAGGCAATGGATTGCCTTCAACATCGGAAAAAACTATGTATTTTGCCGAATCCCGAACATTGTAGTCCAGTGTTTTATATTTTACAGGGTGTAAATCGCTTTTTAACAAAAATCTTCCTTCTTTATCAAAAATACTTATTCTATCTTGTAAGGTTTCGAATATTGCTTCCAATTGATTCCTTTGCAGTTTTATTGTCTTATACTGATTAATTGTTTCCGTTATATCACGTACACACATTATTCCTAGACGCATCTTGCCACTTTCATCAAGTAGCGGAGTACCGCTAACTCCAATTGATTTTTCACCTTCAGGAGTCTTAATAATTACAATTTGTTCTTTTATACTCTCTCCATTATAAACGCGTACCGCCGGTAAATCTTCATATTGAAGCTCCTTACCATCCGTATCATAGTATATTCCTGGCTTATAGCTGTCCCCTACACATTTACAACTGCTTGCAAAATTTGAGCTATCAGCCGCCTTGTTTAAAAGTATATACTTACCGTCTTCATCAAAGACCATAAGCACATCCGACATGTTATTAATTATTGCCTCTAATTCTTCTTTTTGCTGTTCTACAAGAATTGACTTTTCTTTTAATAAACGATTTTGACGTTTTAATAACTCATCATCTTCAATTTGTTTTATTTTGTTTTCATATAATGAGGAAATTAATAAAGCTGTCATTCTTAATTGCAATCTAGCCATTTCACTTTCTTTCTTGGTTATTCTTTTAGTGCTGTAAGCCCTTTGCACCAAGTCATATACGTCTATACAATATTTTTTTGAAATATCCATAAGCTTTGATCTTTCTAAAGGAGGATTTGTTATTCCGGCACTAATGCTGCCTATTACTTGCTCTTTATATATTATTGGAACTGCATATATATTTATTCCCCCACAACATTGTATCTCTACAGGCTCTTTCCTATCCATTGATTCCGTAGATATTCTCAAGCATTCTTCCTTGCATACACTTCTTGTGCTTTTACCACTTTTACAGAAAATTTCACTTAAATATTTGCAATATGGCCCATCATGCTGATAATATAAATATGATCCGTCTGCTTCTATTATTGCAGTGGAACTTAGCAGAAATTGTGAAGACATCATTCGTATATTATCCACTATCTTTTCATCAATGGCTTCTTCTAGACGTAACAATATAAATCCCTCACTTTAATTTTGAAAATTTACATGTTTATTATGGTGATATTTACATAAATTTTATATTTTGTTATATTATTTTTGATCGGCATAAATATTGTATACCTAAATTAAGAAATTTTCCACATATTTTTACATTTTTTTGCTAAATTAGCAGCAATAATTAAACCATATTATTTTTAGTCATGACTCAAAAATAACTTCCGCTATAGATTTCGCTCCTTTGTTGACTTAACTCGTCAACACCCGCTCAAAAGAGGAAGTAATTTTTAAATCATGCCTTAATTACTCTTAAAAAATTTAAACCTGCTATCTTTTCCACATCATCACTACTGTAGTTTAACTTCACAAGGTCATTAATTATCTTTTCAATATCTTGAATACCACCCATATCTTCAGGCATTGATTCGATGCCGTCAAAATCACTTCCAAAACCTATGTGATCCGTTCCAATAATTGAGCACATATACTCAATATGATGCAATATATCCTTTTGAGAGGCTGCCCCATCATCCCTTAAAAATCTTGAATAAAAGTTTATACCGACAACACCGCCGTTTTTCTTTACAGCATAAAGCTGTTCATCTGTCAAATTTCTCACGTGCCCGCATAACTTTTTAGCATTCGAGTGGGATACAATAAGCGGCTTTTTTGTTAGTTCAATACAGTCCCAAAAACCTTTTTCAGATATGTGAGATAAATCTATAATCATGCCAAGCCTATTCATTTCTTCTATAACCTTTTTTCCAAAAGGTGTTAATCCCCCACCAGAAGCACCGTCTAATACTCCATCAGCGATTTCATTTCTATGGTTCCATGTGAGGCATATACTTCTTACGCCTAATTTATAAAACATTCTGAGTGCAGAGAGGTCACCTTGCAGTGCATCGCCTCCTTCGATTGAGAGAATTGCTGCAATCTTATTATTATTTAATGCTTCTATTATGTCATCATGGCTCTTGCAGTGGGAAACATAGCTGATATTTTTTTCAATTTCCCCATAGAACCGATCTATGATCTGAATGGCCCTCTTCATTGCATACGCTTGGCCGTATGACGGATCAATAAAAGCTGCAAAGAATTGAACATACTTTCCGGCTTTAACCATGCGTTCCAAATCAATATGACAGTTGTTGTTAAACAGTTCTTCCCCTGTTTCCATTATTTTTGTGATTGTATCACAGTGTGCATCTACAATAATCATTTTAAAAATCCTTTCTACAAAATATAATATGACAAAATCTCAAATGGATTTTGTCAACCTTGATGGTTATCGAGAGAAATTGTGGTGTAGAATACAACATAATTTCCTAGACATAAAAAATAAAACACTTTAAAGTTTATTTAAGGGCATTTCAAAAAATACATTATTCAAGTATTTTTTGCATAATATATATGCCCCATTGACTAATTAATTATTTGTTAATACCTAAAGTGTTTTATTGGTATTACTATTTATATTATATCTACTAGAAGGCTTGCGTAAATACAACATTTATTTTACAGTAAACTTTATTTTGAATATATTATTTTCTAACATTTTTCTCCATTCAAGTAAATATATTATTTTATTATTTCAAAATCTTGTGTTAAAATTAGATAAGGGGTGTTTGAAGTATGAGTGTTATGTTAAAGAAAATCAATGTGAAAAATGAAGAAATTGCACCTAGAGTTCTAACAGCTGCTTTATTTTATCAAGGTGCCAATATGCCTAAAGGATACAAGCTTCAAGAACGTGTTACATATGACTATGAATTTGAATTAATTGTTTATAGTAATGGATCTCAAATTATTGATGATAAATGTTACAATGTAAAACAGGGAGATATAATATTCAGAAAGCCAGGGCAATACACACAAGGAATCATGCCTTACAGTTGTTACCTTATATGCGTAGATATTCTCAGCAATACCGGTAAAAGCCCTAAGAGCTATTATGTATATAACGATCAGGACTACCAAAATTACTGTGTGAATCCTATACTTGAAAAAATCCCTACAATATTTCATCCTCTAAATATGGAAAGAAGTCTTTATATTTTTGATTCCATATTAAAAGAATTTATTACACCATCTCCCGCAGCAGATTTGTCACTAAAAGCCAATATTCTAAATCTGATGTACTACCTGTATCAGGATTCAACCGAGTCGTTGGTGAATAATACCATGTATTTATCACCTCATTACTGTGCGTTGAAAAAAGTTATAGAATATATAAATAATAATTTGGAGCAAAAGATGGTGTTGAATGATTTATCCAAGGTTGCCAATATAAGTCCGCATCATTTTCATAAGATTTTCACAAATGCTGTCGGTATCACTCCTAATGAATTTATTACAAGATCCAGATTAGATAAGGCCAAAACCCTTCTTACAAGGACAAGCTACTCTGTGGCAGAAATCGCTGTATTATGTGGGTTTGAAAACGCTCCTTATTTCAGCTATGTATTTAAAAAATACAATTCTCTGACTCCACTGGAATATAAGAAAAAGCACATTTTTGATGCTCCGACATTAACTGAGTAAAGGGATTATAGTTTTAGCATATTAAAAATTATCCCTTATTATAGGACCTATTATGTCGCCCCATATTACATAGCCTGGCTCTATCAAATGTAAGCCGTCTTCCATCAAAGATCTGTTAACCTTATTATTTTCAATAATAAATTCTTTTCCTATATCTAAAAATATTAGATTGCGTTCTTTGGATAGTTTGTGAAGTTTTTTATTAACATCTGTAACTTTACTAATGTAGTCGCTGCATTCTTCATCCGGATCTCTCGGCAATAATCCCATTAATATAATTTTGGAGTTGGGAAGCTTTTCCTTGAAAATGTCGAGTATCCCTTCTATCCCTTGAAAAACTTCTTCTGCACTATAATGAGCCAAATTATTGGTACCTATAAGCACCACTACAACTTTGGGCTGTATATCGTCCAATTCACCATTCAATATACGCCATTTTAAATTTTGTATTGTATCCGCTCCCACACCAAAATTTGCTGAATTATATTTTGAGAAATATGCTTCCCACAGATGTGGTACTTCTAACCACCTTCTAGTAATAGAATCACCTATAAATAGCAAATCAATTTTGTTATTTATCTTAAAATTCAAAAAATGCTCATGTCTTTCAATATGATGCTCGTCAACCCTTTGGATTGAATCATTGATGTCTTGTTTTGTCATGTTCGTTGCCTCCGCTTTAGAAATATTCATTATTCAATTAAACAAATCAATCAATTTTATAATACTGTTTTATAAATTATACTACTTTTGTTACAATAAATAAAGTAATGAGTAAAGGGCAGATCGAGGTAAAAACCACTCTGCCCCCTATTGAATTTGGAGGGAATATAAAGCTAAGTATGCCTCTATTAGTTAGGCAATGTAGTATGAGCTATATTGTCATTTGCTCTTAATGTAACGCCTTTTCTCTGGAACAATTCAGAAAGTGTCACAAATTCATAACCCTGACTCTGAAGCCTAGGAATTATTATATCAAGAGCTTCTGGTGTTGGATGCGGGTCAGGCTGATTGTCATGCATCAGAATAATTGTACCGTCTTTAGCCCCAGCTATAACAGCATTAGCTCTGTCAGTTGCAGAGGAAGATTGAACCCAGTCATTGCATGTAACACCCTGTACAAATGTCAAATCTATAGCATCATACATAGTCTGGCTATATGCAAGGTTCGGTGCACGGAAGAACTTAGGTGTTACACCTGCATATTGCGAAATAGCAGCATTTGTCCTGCTGATATAATCTTTAACTTGTGTTGAGGACATGTTGTTCATGCTTGAATAATCCCATGAGTGATTTCCTATTTCATGTCCTGAACTTACAACTCTCTTAATTATATTAGCTGTGCCACTGCTTATATTTTGTCCTATCATCATAAATGTTGCAGGAACTTTATACTTATCAAGTTTGTCAAGCACCCTAGCTGTTTTAGTGTTATCCGGACCATCATCAAATGTAAGAGCTATAAGCTTAGCGTTAGGGTTTGATGATGGCTTTGTTGGAGTAGGTGTAGGTGCTTTTGTTGATGTTGCTGTTGCCGTAGGTGGATTTGTTGATACCTGAGTGACTGATTTATTAAAATTCTGTGCAATAGTAAGAACATCAGCCATGTTTATTGCACCATCATTGTTAAGATCGTATGCTGCTTTATATTTTTCAGATCCGCTTGTTGCGTTGAAAGCAGTTGCTATAAGTATAACATCAGCCATATTTATAACACCGTCATTGTTGAGATCACCTTTAACTGCTGGACCTGAAGTATCTTTAGTAGGTGTTGGAGTATCTGATGGTAATTCAGTTGGTTCTGCTGCACCCCATATTCTGAAGTTACCGCTGACATGTAGTAAACCAAACATAAAGAGACATCCGTCATAATACCTGTATTGTCCGCTTGGTGCAGATAGTTTCCACAAGTCTTCAACAAAATCATATGCCTGAGCTTTAGTAGCTGCCAAGCTTGCAACAGCATTCATTGCTACAAGTCCAGGTGAATGGTCAGTATTTAATTGTGTACCATCGAGTTTATAACATCCTCCATAAGTTGTACGACCCTTACTTACAAAGAAATCCTGTATTCTGTCTGCATATGTACTTGCCCATGCATCTTTTTTAAACCATGCAAAGTCAAAAGCACTATTGTTAACAGTACGCCAAGCATCATAGCGGAAGTCAACATGCTCTGTACCCCATGATACGCTCTTTGGTGATCCATCAAAATTTGCATAATCAGGTGCTAAGCCTGTTGTTGGATGAGTTGTCTTTTTGAAAAACTCTCTGCTTGTTGCTGCAACTTTCTTCCATGTTTCCCTATCTTTTTCCGGTCCCCATAAAGCAAACAGTTCATAGAATCCAGGAAGATGGTATGAAGGATCTGTAAAGTCATAGTTACCGGCACTAGGACAGAAAACTACCTGGTTTGAGTTTTTGTTAATAAGGTTGTATCCTTGTCCATCATCAGACTGATGCAAGCATGCATCCAATATGGCATTAGCTTCAGCTTCATAGTTGAAAATTCCTGTACCATTACCCCAACGTTTTGAAGCAAACAAAAGTGCCATTGCAAAATATTCATCACCATCGGAAGCTGGTGTTTCATCCATATGGCTTCCGTCAGTTCTACATTGCCATGCAAAAAATCCTTTAAACTGACCGCTTTTTTGTTGCATATAGGTCTTAGCCCATTTCCAGAGCTTGTCAAATTCAGTCTTCTTATCCATCTGAACACAGTGCATCATTCCATATGACTGGCCTTCACTACGGATGTCATTATTATTGACATCCAGAATATATGCCATATCTGAACCTACTTCATACATGATTTTATGGTTGCTGTCGCCATGAAATAATGACTGAAACTCTTTTTCCAACTTTGCCTTGATTTCTGCATCAGTATGTCCAGCCTCTTTAAACAGGTTCCTGTATACCCCTGTTTCAAATGCACCTTGTGCCGGTATTACAGGAGTTGCGGCATTAGACTGTACACCTGCCTGTACAAAATATGTAGCTATAATGCTGCATATCAGTACCAAACTCAGTAGTTTTTTGATTTTCATACTTGTACTCCTCCTTAGAATAATTGATTACTTGTTTTTTTGTTTCTGTTATTTTATTTTTTTATCACTCCTTTCGCTGGCTAAATTACTTAAAAGTCATATTTAAGCGAATTTAAAACAACAGAAACATGTTTAGTAATCTCTTTTATATCTGATAATTCCCTTTATTATAATTTTCTATATTTATCCTTTTTAGTGTTAAACAGTTATGTTAAGATTTCTGGAGATAATAAGCGGCATAAATTAATTTATATATTAAATAAACAATATAAGAACAAAACCGCTTGAGATTTTGCAATCCTAATTGTTGTCATGAAAAATTGTGGTGCAGAATACACCATAATTTTCTGGACATTAAATATATGCTTAATTTATATTATGAATGTACCGAAGAAGCCTCTCAAGTCAATATCTTCTGTTTTTTTTCGAAATATTGTGTTTTTATATTTTTCCGCATAAATTTAAATAAGGCAATTTCAAAAATACAATTATTTGCTATTAGCTGATTCAACGGATATGACCATATTATTTAGATATGATCATATCCATTGTTACACTTTGCTACATTACGATGATTACTGAACCGACATTTCAAAAGCAACGCAGTAGTTTGGCTGAGCTGTTCCTGTTACACTGCCTTTAAATGGATCAGAGTCACGTAATAGGCCCCAACGGCATGTTCCGTTAGTCCTGTTAGTTGACTGAGCAGTATAAGCATATGCTACTTTAACACCTGAAGCAGGAAGTGTACCTGAACACGTAATTTTTACGGAACTGCCCGATATTTCAATAGAGCTTATAGTTATTTTTGAGCCATTGGCAGTTACCTCAAAACCTTTTCCGTTCTTCCATTCGTTAACACTTTGATTCGGTGCCTGCATGGTAGTGTCCCATGTCAAAGGAGCAACAGGTACATGGAAGTTTACTGTAATTACATTACCGCTCTTTGTAGCGCCTGTTGGTTGCAGAGGCTTCCAATCACGTCCCATAACTACTTTTTCAAAATATACCTGTCCGAACTTCTCTCCCATTAGCCTATATCCGTCTGCATTACTATGTACATGGTCACCCCCATAATAACGCTGGTAATTAGGTCCTATACAGATTATATCTTCAGGATAATCTACTCCTACCTTCCATTGTATGTTTGTTCCAACTGCAGTTGATCCCGCTGTCTGAGGATATGAATGCTGCTGTACTACAAGCATAGGTATGCTCTGAGTTTGACCTGTTACCGCCTTGATGTCCTTATTATAATCAGACCATAACTGACGGATATCATTCCCATAAGTTGCACTTCCATTATCGGTTTCACCGTGCACTAATGTTATAGCACCTACGCCGTATGTCTTCCCGGAAGCTTTAGCAAGACGGTTGATGGCTTGAACTTCAAACATCGACGCTGCAAAAGCACGTCCTGTTGAACCTGTATCGGTTGCTCCCTTTTTGATTTGAGCATAACCCTGTCCGGATTCACCAACAACCGTATGAGCTGTGATATAATCAGTTCCTCCTGTGGACTTAACCATGGAAGTTATCTGATTACCCATTGCTGTGTGAGGTGTTTCCCCGTATATGTTACCTGGATATGGAGCCGGATAACCTGATGCGAAATTACGTATAGGCTCAACCAGCGGTACCATTTTTAGCTGACTGTTATTTGGGTCATACGGAGGTACTTTTAAACTTCCAAGTGATAATTTTAAGTTGTTATATGGCTGTGCTGTTGTCTTAACAGGGTTTGCTGAAGCACCAACAGAAAGGCTCTGGCCTGTTCCAACTATACCAGCCCAATCCCATGGCCTGCTTAGTGTATCTGATGGTGTGGCCGTTGGTGTGTTTGTGGGTTTTTCACTTGCTGGTGTATTTATAATTACAGGTGGTTTATTGAATTGAGTAGCAAGAGTAATAACATCTGTCATATTTATTGCCCCATCGCTGTTCAAGTCATATGAACCGATATATTTGCCGTCCCCAGCCACAGAATTAAATGTTGTTGCTAGCAGAATTACATCCGCCATGTTTATAATTCCATCGTTATTCAAATCTGCTGTTTTTGTGCCGGAAGGATTAGTTGGATTAGCTGAACTGACCGGATTTGTAGGGCTAGGTGAATTAACACTACCGCCTTCAAAAGTAAACCAGTCAACATTTACAGCAGCTGAAAATATCAGATACAAGTCATTTTTTCCTGTAACCTTGCTTATATCACAGGTCTGTTCCTGATAACCATCCCAGTCGCCAGTTGATGCTACATCCAATGTACCTAAGAGGGTACCTGACGGACTGTTTAACCTTAACTGAATACTTGATGTACCTGAAGCAGCAACTGATGCTTTGAAGGATGTGGCACCTGTTCCAAAATCAACATTGTTGTACACAACATAGTTTCCATTTTCAATATATCCTATACCGCCTCCGCCAGTTGGGGTATCTATCTTTTTCAGGGTTGATGACTCTACACTGTCATAGTTCTCCGCTTCCAATTTAGCGAATGCACTTTTTGGACCTGCAGGTATTGTCGGTGTAGGAGTGTTAACTGAAGATGGTTCTGTTGAAGGATTTGACGACGGATTTGATGAAGGAAGTGTTCCTGTCAATGTAGGTACTGTCCAATCTATCCATTTTGCTTTATCAAGAGTATAGTTTTTATCCGACTTAAAGAAATCAGTGCTGGCACTCTTGTCTTCCAGAAGGAATTTTTTTATGAAGGCATTTACATCACCATACTGTGATGCCGGCAATGAACAGTGCATATGGTTACCAACTGATGAATATCCAAACCTATCAGATATACCCAAAGCATCATATATCATTTCTGTAACCTTTCCATTTGCCCATGCACCTTCATTATGCAGCCATGTGTAATCGGGATTCTCGATTAACAATAGTCCACGTGGTGCACACAATGCCAAAATCTGATGATGATCATATGGAAGCTTATTTACAGCATATGAAAATTGATCCAATGCTTTGGAAAACCATGCTTGCTCTCCAACTAACGATTGTATACGCTGTACAGATGAACCTACTGCCTCTGCAAATCGGTAATTTCCTGCTCCACCGCAGCCTGATTCCTGAGGTATAGTAAGGGCAATTCTCTCTTCAAAAGCTCCAATACCGAGAGCTCCTTTACCATTACGTGATCCGCCTGTTACACCAAGATGCTTAGGATCAATTTTTGCTGCAGGAGTAGTCTCAAGGGCGTCAATCAAGCGGCTTGTACCCCAAATCCATGCACCGATTGATCCACAGCTGTGGTTACTTCCGTACAAATCAAAGAACTTACCTTTTCCCCTGACATTATTAGTCTGGCTTCCAATACTTTCAGTATCAAGCTCAATGCAAGCTACTCCCAATTTAAGAATTTCCTGCTGGTTGAGTGTATTTGCTCCACATCCTATCATGGCAGGGTATGGTGCTGTACCGGTAGTAGGATAGGTAACTTTAGCTGTAAACGATACAGTTTTTCCGTTATCGGTTACTGTTACTGTTATTGTGTTACCGCTAACAGAACCTTTAACACTTTGTGGTTTACCTGGGATTACACCGTATTCAAAGGTCTGTGCCAATGCTTTGACTTCTTCGCGACGTTTTTCCCACTGATCCTTGCTTGTCATACGTGTACCATCCATCATCTTGAAGGGATCAGGAAACTTAGCATTTTCTTTCAATTGTGAAAATGAAGGTACTGTAATACCTGGTGATATTAAAGCATTAGCTGTCCCTGAGCTAAATGTGAATAGAGAAATAATAAATGTGATCACAAGAATTTTGCTTAAATAAGCCTTGCTTTTCTTCATAATTTTCCTCCTAATTTTAATAAACAATCTTTAAATTATATAAATAAAGTGATATTGATCTTACAATTGCCGGAAGCAAAAAACAAAAAGTTTAATGTAATTTGCAACAGACAACTGCAAGATCAATATCTTTTAAACTATCTTTAAATTAATTAAAAGAAAAGTTAATTAAGGCAAGACTAAAAGGTCTTTCCAAACTTAGCTGCAATTAACAAAATATCAGCCATATTTATAACACCATTTCTATCCAAATCGCAGTTTGCTTTGAATTTAGGTTCTCCTGTTGTACTGTTAAAAGCAGTTGCGATTATTAAAGCATCTGCCATATTAACAACGCCATCACCATTTACGTCTTCAACATTTGCAGGCTTTGTTGGTGTTGGTGTATATGATGGTTTTGTTGGTGTTGGAGTACTTGCTGGTGTATCTGATCCAACTTCAGGTACAGTTCCTGTTAATGTAGGAACAGTCCAATCTATCCATTTTGATGTGTTTAATGTATAGTTTTTATCTGACTTAAAGATATTAGTGTTAGCAGTTTTATCATCAAGAAGGAACTTCTTTATGAAAGCATTTACATCACCATACTGCGATGCTGGCAATGAACAATGCATATGACCGCCAACTGATGAATATCCCATTCTATCGCCTATGCCTAATGCCTGATATACCATTTGTACACATTTACCATTATTCCAACAACCTTCATTACACAACCATTCATAATCAGGATTCTCGATCAGCAACAGTCCGCGAGGTGCACACAGTGCTAAAATTTGATGGTGGTCATATGGAAGTTTGTTAACAGCATATGAAAATTGATCCAATGCTTTAGAAAACCATGCCTGTTCTCCAACTGTGGATTGTATACGCTGAACAGCTGAACCTTTGGACTCTGCAAAACGATAATTTCCTGTTCCGCCGCTGCCTGATTCCTGAGGTATGGTAAGAGCAATTCTTTCTTCAAAGGCACCAATTCCAAGTGCTCCTTTACCATTACGTGAACCACCTGTTACACCGAGCTTTTTAGGGTTGATTTTTGCAGCTGGAGTCAACTCAAGGGCATCAATCAAACGGCCGGCACCCCATGCCCATGCTGCTATATCACCACAGCTGTGGTTACTTCCGTATAAGTCATAAAACTTACCTTTTCCTCTGTTATTATTAGTCTGACTGGCAATACTTTCAGTATCAAGATCAATACAAGCCACTCCCAGTTTAAGTATTTCCTGCTGATTAAGTGAATTCATTCCACATCCTATCATTGCCGGATATGGTGCTGTACCTGCACTAGGATAAGTAACTTTAGCTGTAAATGATACAGTTTTTCCTTTGTCAGTTACTGTGACTGTTATAGTGCTGCCGCTCACTGATCCTTTAACACTTTCCGGTTTTCCTGGAATTATACCGTATTCAAAAGTCTGTGCCAAAGCACTTATTTCATTACGGAGTTTTGGCCAATCTCCTCTATCTTTTAATCTTGTGCCATCCAAAAACTTAAATGGATCAGGATATTTAGGATTATCCTTTAACTGTGAGAATGAAGGAACTGTTATACCCGGTGCTATTAACGCATTGGCTGTTCCTGAACCAAAAGTGAACAATGATGTTACAAACATAACTAAAAGAAACATGCTTAAATAAGCTTTATTCTTTCTCATACTTAATTCCCCGTTTAATTATTATTATGTTAATCATAAGCAAATAATAATCTCTATCTTATACCATTATATTCTCTCTCTAAAAATCATTTTTTAAATTACAGCCTTACTTATCCCCTCCTCTACTAAATTATCCTCTGCTCTTACATATTAACCTGTGTTACAAATTGTTAGATTCCTCAAGTTGATTTCAGCATATTTTCTGTTATAAAGATTTTTTTTAAAGATATAAGAATCAGGAAAATTATGGATATCTAACTAAAATATTATATTACTTTAATTATGAATTTAATATGTAAACCTATCAAGTAAATATCTTATTGCATTATTTCGAAATCTTCTTAAATGGATTATCATTAAATACCTCTGTTTCTATTTATGGCTAACATAACCATTATTCCCCTTGTATTAAAAAAAGGGCAGCAGAGAACTTTTTTATACAATTTCCCTGCTGCCCTTTTTATTGTTTTTTAAAAAATCAGTTATTTAATAAATATATCAAAATATTCTTCTTGACTTAACACATTCACCTACTCACCTATCAAAGCTTTTTTATCTTTACTTAATTCCTTTTCAATATTTTTTTCATCTTGTCAACAGCTTCATCAGGCTTTGATTTTTGCTTCATTACTGTCCACACGCTATTCCTGTATATTTCAAGAGCTTTATGGTCCATAGGAGTTAATTTGAAATACTTGGTATTTTCTGCGAGTTTTTTTATAATTGGATATACATTTTGATCTCCGTAGAATTGCAATTTTTTATTTAAGTTTTTTTCAAAATTAATATAAGGTTTATAAGAAGGTATAGTATTTGTATAATCCACTCCACCCTTATTTTTTTGAGTTACTATGTACTCAATCAATTTCCATGCCTCTTCCTTGTGATCGCTTTGTATATTTATGGCCGCACGAGAATCCGACGCCCAGGAAGCTAAACCCAAAGGCGGTGTTGTAATTCTCCACTTACCCTTTTGCTCCGGCACATATCTTTCCAATGTCCCCATAATATAAGAGCCGTAAAAACACATAGCAAGCTTATCTTCCTTAAGTGCAGTTTTTCCGCCTTCTCCCCAGAAATTTTCATCCAATAACCATCCATTTTTAGATGACTGCATCATTATATCCAATGATTTTTCAAATAAATTTCCATAACGTACATAATCCAGCTTATCATCAAAATAACCTAAAGAATTTCCAACCACATCAGTTAGATCAGTAGGATAGGAAAAGATGTATTTGTTATTCTCTTTTAGTTTTTTTGCAATTTTTATAAGATTGTCGGGGTTTTCTATAAATTTGCCGAACTCAGCAGGCTCATATGGAAATCCATTTGCTTTCATTATATCTTCTCTGTACATTGTAACGTACGGTGCAGTTGATATGGAAAGTGACAATAATTGTTTTTTATCAACAGACAATCCACTTTCAAAACCTAAAAAATCATCTTTGTACTTGCCCGCTGAAAACGGCTCCTCATATAAGTCCTGCAAAACATTGTTAACTGTATACTGCCCGAAAAAACCGCTGTCAAATATAAAAATCAGGTCCTACGCCGCTGGAAAGAGCCTTCATATACTCTTCGGCACATTTGTCAAAACTAAAAAGCTCTTCCTTTACTGTTATTCCTTTATTTTCAGCTTCAAATTGCTTAATTATTCCAGCTTGGCTAAACCAGCTCCACAACTTCAGTTCCACAGTACCTTTACTTTTTTCAGTAGATTCCTTTTTCTGAACTTTTGCCTCATCCTCTATGTTGTTAACCGACTTTTCCGCCTGCTCGCCACATCCTGCTGTAATACCCAAACAAACAATCATAATAATCAAAATTAATTTACGCATTTTGCTCATAATGTAGTTCTCCTTTCATTTTTACCATTTTAACTTAACACAATCTTATTCAGATCAGAATAAAATTTAAATTCTTTCTCACCTGTTTCCTTGGAAGCGTACATTGCCATATCCGCCATTTTGAGTAATGTCGTTTTATCAACGGCATCATCAGGGTACAAGCTTATTCCTATACTTCCGGATATATTGAGCTCATATTTCTTATCTTTTTGTAGTACAATGACCGTCTCACATAATACATTATTAATTTGTTCGGCAGTCACTGATGCCTTTTCATAATCTATATCCCTTAGTATGATAACAAATTCATCTCCACCAAGACGGGCAACAAAATCATCATGACCAAGTACATATTTAAACCTATTTGCAACTTCCTTTAGCAGCATGTCGCCAATATCATGACCTAATTTATCATTAATATGTTTAAACCTGTTCAAGTCAATAAACATTACAGCAATTTTCCTTTCATATCCACTGGATAGAAGCTCCTCCAAGTAATTTGTAAAATAATACCTGTTAGGTAATCCGGTAAGGGCATCGTTGTATGCCAATCTTTTCATTTCTTCTCTTGAATTTTCAAGTTCTATTGTTTGAGATAAGAGCTTGTCATTCATAATATTGATATCATTAAATAGAGTAACCAAATTATTTGACATCACTTTGAAATTTGATACCAGGTTATTTACCTGCACCATGGATGTATCGGGCCATTCAATTATTTCCTGTCGCTTTAGCTTGTCCGGAAGGTCTGTTGTACTTTGTGTAAGTTTTGACAAATCTCTGGATAAAACCCGACCCATCATAATAGATATAAATATTGAAATAAAACAAAACACTATAAGTATATGGAATTTGTTGCGATAATTTTCCCATATACTTACAGTATAATTTGACAATGGAACTTTTATCTGAAGCTGCAAGTCTATGTCTTCAAATTGATAAACCATAATGTAAAATGCCTTACTCCATTTTTTAATGTCAAATCCCAGTCTTTTACTTTCAGGCATCCAGCAATATATATTATCGGAAACATTTATAATATTTCCTCCATCTTTCCAGTCATAAATCATATTTGGCTTTTCTAAATTACGGTTTGCTGAATATAGAGAATTCTTTCTATCAACAACAAATACTTCAACCTTATCATTTAATGGATTGCTAGCAATTATTTCTTTTAAATCCTTTAAATGTACCGGCGACCTCAATCGAATTTTTCTTAGGTCATTTGTATCCCAGCTATTTATCTGGTCAATTATATTCAGCCGTGATGTGTTTAGAATCTGACTTATTTCAGAACTTACCCTATCCTGTGTCAGCCAACCGTCAATCATTATATAAACCAGAAACGGTCCAATAACAGCTGCAATTGTCAGATGAAACATCAATCTATTTAGATCGGTTAAAATTTTTTCTTTCCTGCCCAAAATTAATTGTATGGGAACATATGAAATAATTAAATCTGCAATTAGTACATTTATATTTCCGCATATCCAATTATTTATAACAAGCAAGTATACTTCCAAACCAAATGTTCTGTTGTTTAAATAATAAATAAGAAATGAAAACGGTATTCCAACCATAATCCAGTATAATATATCAATAAATAGTAATTTGCGTATCTTATTTTTCCAAAATATTGATAGGACTAAAATTTCAAAAGTGAAAAAGACTGTATATATGCTTCCATTAAAAAAACATATATCCAGAACATTTGAAACAACTGCTACACTCAAAGCTTTAAATTTCCCATAATAGCTCAAAATGATAATGGTAAACACATTTCCAAAAGCAAAGCTGATGCCATAGGAAAAATTCAGCTCAAAAATCCTTGCAATCATACTTAATGCTGCAAGAACACTAAACATAATTAAATTTTTGTATTGCTTTAATGATAAAATGCTATTTATATAATATCCCTGCCTTTCAAAATAAGGGATGGTCCTTATAGGAAAATTGCACTAAGAAATGAGCGAAATTTATAGCGGAAGTTATTTTGGAGTTATAACTTATAAGACTTTGCGACGTGTAAAGATTTCAATGGGCAAATGCAAAATAATATTTTATTATATAATAATTCCACATTATAATTTAAATATCCTCTAAAATTAATAGAAATCAATTTATATATCTTTATCTATAAAAACTTCTTTGACTATATTGACCTTTATGATATAATCCTAATATAATTTTCGTATTAAGGTGGGTAACATGTCTTTTAAATACAGAAAAATACCTTATTGGAAATACATACCTATAATTATAATAGCTATAGTTGTATACAAACTTGTTGATAACGCTGAACATTTGATTAACGGTATAAAATTCGTACTCTCAGTACTAAGTTACCTATTCTGGGCTTTTGCCATAGCATATACCTTAAATCCATTGATGGTATTTATTGAAAAGAAACTTAAGGTGCGTAGATATTTAAGCATATCCATAATATATGTATTATTTTCAGGTCTCATCATTTTTGCAGTTACAATACTTGCACCTATTGTAATCAACAGTATAACCCAGTTAAATGAAAATTTTTCCGAATACGTAAAAAAGACAACTACCTGGGCTGAATCTAAAATTGCTGACTTTAAGCTGATGGATGATCAATACAATTTGAGCAACTATCTGAAAAACAATATGGAGAAGATAATTGGAGAATCACAAAACCTTTTAGTTGCATTAATCAATTATCTCTTCAGCAATATCATCAATATTACGTCAACTATTTTGAAGCTTGTTTTGGGCATTACCATTTCAATATATCTTCTTTATGATAAGGAGGCTATATTATCAACCATTAAAAAGACAGTATATGTAGTTATGAAAAGGGATAACGGCAATAAACTTGTTAATTTTGCTAAAAATGCAAATGATATTTTCTCCAGGTATATTATTGGTAAAATTATAGATGCCATTGTAATTTGCATAATATGTTTTGTTTTTTGTATTGTTACTGGTATGCCCTATCCCATACTTATAAGCCTTTTTGTTGGAATTTTTAATCTTGTACCGTATTTCGGTTCATTAATCGGTATTATACCAAGTGTTATTATTACTCTATTTATCAGCCCTGTTAAGGCTGTCTGGCTCCTTATTTTCCTGCTTATTCTCGGTCAAATTGACGGATCGGTTATTGCACCAAAAATAATAGGTGACAAAATAGGCTTAAATCCTATACTAATTATGATATCCATAACCATAGGAGGAGCATTGTATGGAGTTGTCGGTATGTTTCTTTCAGTACCTGTTATGGCACTACTAAAAACAATTTTCCTTAATTTTTTGGATAAAAGGCTGGAATCGGAGTAATTATATACTCCCTATGTCTGATCCTTGAAGGAATCTCTAATAGCAAGGAACTCATCAATATTTTCAAAGAATAAATCTATTAAATGCGGATCAAAATGTTCTCCTCTCTGAGTTTTAAAGTATTCCAATATCTTATCCAATTCCCATGCCGGCTTATAAACTCTGATTGTTCCTAGAGCATCGAAAACATCTGCAATTGCTGTTATTCTACCATATATATGAATTTCTTCACCCTTTAGCCCATTAGGATAGCCTTTGCCATTATACTTTTCATGGTGGTGGTATGCTATAATGCTCGCTGTTCTAATAATTTCCTTTGTTGAATTTTTAAGCATATCATAACCTATTGTTGTATGGGTCTTAATAACCTCAAATTCATCTTCTGTCAGCTTGCCTGGCTTATTTAATATGCTTGCGGGAACACCAAGCTTGCCAATATCATGCATGGCAGAAGCAAGAGAAATAGTTTCTGCATCAGTTTCAGTCATACCGTACTTTAAAGCCAGTAGCCGTGTAAATTCAGAAACCCTTTTTACATGATTACCGGTTTCCTTGGAGCGTGCTTCTGCTATTTCACCCAGTGTATAAATAATTTCCTTTTGTGTATCCTGAAGTTTGAGATTTAATGCAGCGTTTTCAAAAGCATTTGATATGTTGTGACTAAAAATTTCCAAAAGACTTTTATCAAATTCTCTGAATTCATCGGCACCTTCAAAGAATAAAACGTACTCAAGATCTGTAACACTTTTAAAATGGAGTACAATATTTGTGCCTATTGTAAATATTCTTTTCTCAATTATCCCTTCAATTATTGTTGTGTATAAGCTTTCGTTAATAACATCTCTTATATCCATATTGACATTCTTGACAAAATTCCCTGAAGCTGCAGTAATATAATAATTACCGGAATTTTTAAATGCAACAAAGCTGGATTGTTCCTTTAAGGGTATATTTTTATAGAAGCAGAGCATGGAATTGATTTGTTCTAAAACAATTCCCGATAGCTTTGTTATTGATTGAACTTCAAAAAGATATGATGATGCTTCTATAACCTTCTCCAGACCTTTTTTATTAATGTTGGTAAGATGTATGCTTTCATATGCCCTTAGAGACGCAACGATAGTTGTAAACAGCTTTTGTGCCGTCAACTCCGTCTTCTCCTTATAATCATTTATATCATAATCAACAATAACCCTCTTTTCCGGTGCTTGACCAGGCTGGCCTGTCCTTAAAATTATCCTTACTTCATAGTTTTTAACTTCCTCCCTGATAAAACGTACAAGCTTTAGACCGGAATCCTCCTCTTCCATTACAACATCTAAAAGGATTATTGCTATATCCTGCGTTTTGTTTAACAGCTCACGTGCTTCCTTTGCGGAATAAGCATCTATGAATTCCAAGCTGACATTATTAAACGCAAAATCACTAAGCACAAGCTTTGTAATAGTATGTACCTCATAATCATCATCTATTATCATTATCTTCCATCTTTTGGTCCTATCCTCCAATACTATATCATCAGTCGCATCATCGAAAAAATCCATGTATTCACTATCAATTATAATATCGTTACTTGCCATTGGATTTAATCACCTCTTTTTCAGGTATTCTGATAATAAATGCCGTACCATTTCCAGGCGTGCTATTACATTTTATTTTCCCTTTATATTCATTTGTAACAATGTTGTATACTATATTAAGCCCTAATCCGGTTCCACCGCTGCCCCTTTTAGTTGTAAAAAAAGGTTCATATATCTTTTTGATATCACTTTCACTTATCCCTTTGCCATTATCGCTGTATTCTATAATTATTTCATCGTTTTCATTTATTATATTTATGGTCATTATTCCTTCGTCTCCATCATCGAAGGCATGTACCAGGGAGTTTACCACAAGATTGGTTATTACCTGAGATATGCCTCCAGGAGAAGCATGTATCCATATATCATCCATACAATTAACTATTATCTTGTGCTTTGTCTTTTTAATCTTTGGATGTAAGCTGAGCAAAACTTCATCGATATATTCTTTTAGTCTAAAAGTTCTTTTTTCTTCCCTTGTCTGATCTACTGCTATTTGCTTAAAACTCTTTACCAGATTTGAAGCTCTTTCCAGGTTAATGACAAGTATTTTAATTGATTCCATAGTAGTATTTATATATTTATCCATATCAACTTTTTTTAGCTTGCCTGATTCAAACAAGTTTATGATTTCATTGTTTTTCTCATCCATATAGGAGGCTGCAGTAACACTAACGCCTATAGGTGTATTAATCTCATGTGCTACTCCTGCAACCAGTCCTCCTAAAGCAGCCATTTTCTCCGATTGAATAAGTTGATTCTGAGTTTGTTTAAGTGTTTCCAATGCATTTTCCAGTTCTGTTTTTGCAATTTCACGGTCCATAGCTATACCTAGCAGTGTAACAATCACTATGGAAATATTATATTTTATAAATGCTGAAGCTTCATTAAAAGGACTTATATATGACATTACACCCCAGTTTCTGTTTGTTGATGATATGGGCAATATCCATACAACATCATCTTTACTTAACTTGTTTATGTCCGGTATAAGTTCCAAAGGAGGAAAATTTTCTACATCACACGAGAAATTAATGACATCTGAGTCCTTTGATGAATTATATATTCTGTCAATTTTTAAGCTGCTTTTTCCTGTTTGATCTTCATCCCAATATCCTATACATTCCCACCTATAATCATCAACAATTTGAGGAAGAAGTTCATTAATTCCCTCGATATTTGTTGTAAGCAGTTTTGTGCCTACATCTGAATTTTTTAAAAGTGTATCTTCAAGAAACTTGATAATTGAATTCTTTATTTTAATATTTTCCTTTGTAGGTTCCATATTATCATCAGCAGCAGCTTCACAGCTGCATCCGCAGGATTTTCTAAGTACAATGTCAGCAGTTGCAAAAACTTCTCTGCCCTATCGGATTCTTTATTTATCTCTTCAAATAATGCCCTCGCGGCAGTAAATCCTAAATCAAAAATATCCTGATTTATTGTTGTGATACCTGGTTTACAGTTTTTTGCAAACGTATTGTTATCATATCCTACAACAGCTATATCTTGCGGTACAGACAATCCTGAATTTTTAAGTTCTTCAATAACACCTCCCGCAAGTGCATCACAACCGGCAAAAACAGCTGTAAAATCAATACCGTTATTTAGCCAATATTGAACTGCGGCTTTCCCCTCTCGTGGTAAAGATGATTCCGTACTGTAAACAAGGTTATCATCATATGGTATACCATTCTTACTAAGGATATTTTTATAACCTTCCAGACGCTCTTTCATGTCTCTGAGCCCCATCCAGCCTAAGAAGCCTATTTTTCTATGTCCATGATGTATCAGATGTTCAACAGCGTTTTGGGCACCACTAATATTATCACTTTTAATAACAGTGCAATTGTTTTGTCCTTTATCAATACCTATCAGCACAACAGGCTTACCTGTTTTCATAATTATATTTAAATAATCATCACTCGCACCTTCTGTAAGTATGATCCATCCATCTATATTATTAATGGCTAAAGGATAATAACTTTCAACCTTCTTTATATCAGAGTAAAACCTGTTAATCATAAAAGTATTCAGCACAAATAAGTTGGAATTTTGCCTTTTTACATACTCATGAATGCCATATAAAAGCTTACCATGATATAAGCCTTCTGCATACTTTGTAATTACTCCAATACGTAATTTCTCGTGCATATTTGAATCCTTTCTCATATTGAGTCATTACTAAAGGAATGGCTAAAATATTACTTCCGATTATGAGCGGGTGTTGACGAGTTAAGTCAACACATGAGCGAAATTTATAGCGGAAGTTATATTTTGGACATTACTAATACATTAAAATATATCGGCACATTTACATATTTAATATATATTTATTTTATACCTTTTCATTATAAGACAGACGATAACGGAATACTTATGATAAACTTAGTCCCTTTTTTGTATTCACTATCGCATTTTATAGTCCCGCCAAACTTTTGTTTTATAATATTGCTGATTATTATAAGTCCTAATCCTGAGCCGTCACTTCCACTTTGGGTTGTAAAAAAGGGTTCAAAAATCTTTTCCAGAACATCTTTTTTCATTCCCTTTCCAAAATCATTATATTCAATTATCAGCTCTGTACCATGCTTTTTGAATAAAATAGATATTTCACCATGTTCTTCTTCATCATAGCCATGAATAATTGAGTTTAATATCAGATTGGTCAAAATTTGGGATAGCTCGCCAGGATTACAATGAAGCTCCAAATCTTCAGGACATTCTAAATTCACCTTTATTCTCTTTTTCCTTAACTTAGGATTAAGGCTTAATATAACATCATTAACATAATCTTTTACTTTGAATATTCTTTTTTCGTCAATTGTATTATCCACTGCAATTTGTTTAAAGCTTCTAATAAGGTCGGAAGCTCTTTGTAAATTCATAAGCAGTATTTTTACCGATTCGTTATTTTTATTAAGAAACCTTGTAAGATCTGATTTAGTTAATTTATTTGTTTCAAACAACTCTTTTAACTGAGCGGTATTGCTTTCCATGTATGTTGTAGCAGTTACGCTTACACCAATAGGGTTATTTATTTCATGTGCAACACCGGCTACCAGACTGCCAAGAGACACAAGTTTTTCGGATTCTATCAGCTGTTCCTGTGTTTTTTTGAGAGAAGCAAGTGTTTCCTTCAACTTATCCATAGCCAGTCCTCTGTCAACGGAAATACCAAAAAGGTTGAACAGAACCATATGCATGTCATATGCAAAGAAACTGGTTTCTTCATAAATTTTAGATATGTATGCCATAACACCTATGTTCTTCTTCTCAGTGGAAACAGGGACTATCCATAATACATCATCATAATCCAATTCATAATCAGTCAATAATTCCAAAGGCGGGAAATTTTCCAGACTGCACATAAACTCGTTATCCGATCTGCTTTTCTTTATATTATCCACAACAGTTTGAATAATCAAATTATCTGCTGCTTCATTGTCATTATCCAATAACCCGAAACAGAACCATGTATATTCATCAACAATTTCGGGAATGAGTTTTATTATATCATTTACGTTCATACTAAAAAACATGGTTCCCAAGTCGGAATTTTTATACAATACATCTTCAAGCCTTTCGATCATAGACCTTTTTAGGCCAATAATATTTTGTATGATATCATTCTCATCCGTCTTTTGTTCCAGTTTGCAACCACATGATTCCCGCAGTACCAAATCTGATTTGAATAGTATAGTTTCACTGCGTAAAACTTTACTCTCTATAATTCTGAATATTATTTTAGCTGCCTCAATACCTTTACCATATGTATCCTGGTTTACGCTGCTTAAAGCCGGTTTAGATATTTTGCTCTTATCGGTGTTATCATAACCGACAACTGCTATATCTTCAGGCACATTAATATTCATTTCCCTAAGACCGTCTATAAACCCAAAAGCCAGATAGTCATTAGCTGAAAATATGGCAGTAAAGTCAATTCCTTTTTCAGCCAATGAAAGTGCAACCTCTCTCCCAAGATTTGGCATTGGTTCTTTGGTATTAAAAACAATACTTTCATCATAAAGACCATAACCTTCAAGTGTTTTCTTGTATCCTTCAAATCTCTCCGTTATGTCATACACATTGCTGCATCCCAAATATGCAATTCTTTTGTGCCCATGAGATATCAGATGCTCTACAACCTGTTTTGCACCCCAAAAATTGTCTTCAAGCAAAACACTGCAATTATAGTTATTTGGCCTATGTCCCACAAGAACAACAGGCTTTCCTTTTCCTAACAGTTTTACTTTATACTCCTCGCTGATACCTTCTGTTAGAATTATCCATCCATCTATATGATTAAATGATATCGGGAAATAAGCTCCACCTTCTTTTTCATTCGATCTGAACCTGTCCAGCATATATGTATTGAAAACAACCATTCTTGCGTCCTTTTGTTTAACAATACTTTGTATACCCTTTAACAGAGATCCGAAATAGAAATTCTCGACATATTTAGTAATAACACCAATATTCAAACGTTTTCTATTCATATTTATATTTCCTTTCAAAAGGCATTCCTGATTAGATTGATATCACTGACTTTATGGCTTCTATCTTCCATTATCATCTCAACTATGTCGAATCTTATATTCTCATTGTGCAGCTTATGTTGATTTATGTAAATATATGCAACCTTTCTAATCCTATCCTGCTTCCTTTTGTTTACCGCTTCTGCCGGAGTGCCAAATATAAGGCTACCTCTGGACTTAACCTCTACAAAGCAGATAAATTCCTTTTCCCGGGCAATAATATCTATTTCTCCATATTTTCCAGCTCTAAAATTTATAATAATAATTGAGTATCCACAAGTTTCAAGATAACTTGCTGCAATTTTTTCATTTGCACTGCCAATCTTTCTTTTATTTTCTTTTTCCATTTGCTTCACCATATCCGTTATCTATAGAACCTACAAATACCAAAATTTCGGCCACTACCTCATAAAGCTCGGGAGGTATTTCATCTCCTATGCCAAGAGCATTTAATGTATGTGCCAGTTGTGCATTCTCATACACAGGCACATCATTCTCCACTGCCTTCTCAACTATTTTTTCTGCTGTTTCGCCCTTTGCCAATGCTACAATTTTAGGTGCACTATTTTCTCCTGGAGTATACTTAAGTGCAGCAGCTTCCTTGATTTTCTTTTTCTCCTTATCCATGACTTCCTCCCCTAGTATAATGGCTTATATTTTAAAATCGATGGAACCCCGTTTAACAATTTCTTTATTCATTACACTGTTTGCATTTATAAAGTTTATATCCTCACAAGCAACCCTGCATTTTAAGTCAGCCAGGTTATACCCTTTCTCTCTTAGGCTTTTATACAGCAGGTTGTGGCTTATCTTTACAAAATCTCGAACACTGTCATTTTCCACAATCATATTGACGCTTATGTTTTTCTTGTTCATACTTATAAGTGTATCAACTTTTCCAATATTGGTAGTCTCAAGTGAGATATATGCAGTCGCATTTCCGGGATCAATTCTCTTTTTCCCTCCATTCTTCTTTAAAACATATATTTCACAGTTAGTGTTCTGATCAAGTATTTTCAAAGGTAATTGTAGAAATGTGCTGTGACTGTTAAGATCGTTTATAAATCTAATCATGTTTTGCATGCTGTCGGTTTTATTTAGGAGTTGATCCCTCATGGCATTATCGGATAAAGAAACCGTATCCCTTATAATATCCAGAACGCTGTTTATATCCTTATAAAGGTTTTTAGCATGAAGATCGTCCTTTAATGTATCAGAATCAATCCTTACAAATAATGAGTTTAAAACTTTGCTTATATGCCGTGCTTCCTTTTCATTTGTGTTAGATTGGGATGAACTCATCCCCTCTTCATGACTATCGTTTTTAGCCCTTGCATTTTTTATTTTTTCCAGAAGATTTTTTATATCTTCAACAAACTCATCGGTACTGTTATAAATACCATTGCTTTTTCCATTTATGGACGAAGTATCTTTAAGCCATGTATTCAATTTATCACTAAAAGGTTTATCTGAACTTTCAATGTTGGATATGTTTTTATTTATAAAATCCTTAACCTTATTTGAGAGAGATTCAAAATCCCCATCCGTTGATCCTTTAATCAATTGGGATACTCCCTCAACTCCATCATCGGTGAGCTTACCTAATATGCTTTTTAAGGAGGTGTTGACGGATGCCTTAGTGCTTTCATCCACCAATTTAGTTACTTCTTTCAGTATGCTCCCTTTCAAATTATCCTGACTTTTATCATTCAAGGGAGAATTGTCACCCTGTTTTTCCAAATTAAAACCGGCTTTCTTAAGATTAACCTCAATTTTCACCAAAAGCCCAATATCATCCATACTTTCAAATATGTCATTTAAACTGTTAAGGCTTTTACCGATCTTGGTGCCATTACCAAGTAGTGAGTTTAAGGCAGATATATTTTTTTCTTCTATACTTAAATTATTAGCAGCAAGAAAAGCCGCCTTTAAAGGAGACAGGTTTTTAAAAAACTTTAAGGACTGTGCTATATTATTGAAAGTATCTTTATCTAATGAAATGTTGTTGGATTTGATTGCATTTGCTATATCCATGCTTTTATCGTCAGGTTTGACATCCATGGAAAGAAGTGCTGTCTTTATATTATCAGTCTCAGCCTTTTGAACGCCTTCTTTTACTGTCTCAATAAAAAGCTGATTATCAGTTTTATTTTTCACTATAAAATCCACCAATTGTCCCTGCTTTAAATCCAGCGGAACCATTGAGGCAGCCTTTAATAAAGAGCCGTCTGTCAGTTTCAGTACAAGCTCATTTTCCGATATACCAATAACCCTTGCCTTTAATGAATCACCAACATCGAGCTTTGAAAGAACATCGTCAATATTGGAAATCCCAGCTAACAGACTATCATTAAAATGAGTAACCTTCATAATTCACCTATCAGGTAAGTAATGACCAAAGCCATACCTGCCTCTGAATAGGCAGATATGCTTTAAGTCACTACAAAATTTTTAGTAAAGCTCACTCTATGTATCGGACAAATTCCAAATTTCTTTATAGCTTCTATATGATCTTTTGTTCCATAACCCTTATGATTTGCAAATCCATAATCAGGATATTTGTTGTCCATTTCGCAAATCAGCCTGTCCCTAGTGACTTTCGCCAGAACCGATGCAGCTGCAATGGAAACACTTAAGCTATCCCCACGGATAATATTTAACTGTCTTATAGCTACGTTTCTTAGCTTAACTGCATCAGTTAAAATCAGTTCCGGTAAAGGAGTAAGCTTTGCTATAGCCTCTTCCATTGCTTTAATGGTGGCATTTAAAATATTTATGTCATCAATGCATTTCTCATCTGCCATACCAATTCCATATGCCAATGCATTTTTTGTTATTATCTCAAATAGCTTTTCTCTTTTTTCATGAGAAAGCTTTTTAGAATCATTGAGACCTTCTATAAAAATACCCTTAGGAAGTATTACCGCCGCTGCTACAACAGGTCCTGCCAACGGGCCCCTCCCCGCTTCATCCACTCCCGCAATAAACTCGATACCGCTTTTTAAGGCATCCTTTTCATAAGCACACATTTTATCATATCTTGCCTTTTCCTTATCAAATGCATCCTTCTTTTTAAGGTATTTAGCTATAAGCTTATCAAGGGACAAACCTGTTTCTTCCCTTATACTGTAAAGCTTATCAAGGGCCTCTTTAGCATCAAGCTCCTTAATAGAAAGCTCTATATCCTTAATTTTCATCTTGGTTGCCATTTTCAAAATCCTCCTTAACTTCCATCTCCTTTGCACCTTTATCAGCCTTGACAGTTAGTATATCGTCGGGTCTTTCAAGGGAAATTCTTCCAATCTTTCCCCTCTAAACTCATCCAGAACTATAGCGGCAATCCTGTACAAATCGATCTCCCCGCCCGAAACAAGACACCCTCTTTTCTTTCCGGCAGCGGTAAGCAGATCCAAACCGGACATATCGTCTATTCCTTCCAGCTTGTATCTTGCCGCTAATTTGTCAGCATAGGTATTTTTTAGCCTTTCCATTAATGTAGCCGCTACCTCAGCTATATCATATATATCGTCTTTTATTGCTCCTGTGAATGCAAGGTTTGAGCCTACTTCCATATCATCAAACTTTGGCCATAAAATACCCGGAGTATCTAAAAGCTCAATTTTTTCATTTATCCTTATCCACTGCTTTCCCCTTGTTACTCCTGGCCTGTCCCTGTTACGGCACTAGCCTTTCCTGCAATTTTATTTATGAAGGATGATTTGCCTACATTAGGAACACCAACAACCATTGTCCTGACAGGCCTGAAAACATAACCTTTTTGCTTTTGCCTGTCTATTTTATCCTTAACGGCATCATTAACCATTGCTTTCAACTCATTAATACCTGTTCCTTTTATAGAATCTATAAATATGCATGAATAACCAATAGATTTGTAATGCTTTTGCCAATCCTTAGACACTTTGTCGTCTGCTAAATCCGATTTGTTAAATGCCATTACACGGGGCTTGTCCTTGATGATCTCATCTATTTCAGGATTCTTACTGCTTCTGGGTATTCTTGCATCTAAAAGTTCTATTACCACATCTATCATTTTTAAGTTTTCTGCAAGGAGCCTTCTGGTCTTTGCCATATGCCCCGGAAACCATTGTATATTCATTATTTCCTCCGTAATTGCTTTTTTAATATATTTATTTTATATATTTTTTTATATTTAATATTAAATAATCTTATAATCAATTATTATTTAATTTAATTATTACTTAATTTAATTTTTTCAACTATTTTTTAGTTTTTTTAGTCATCCCTCATTCAAGTACTCCCAACTGGTCTAATGGGTATATCCTGTATACAGCCTTTCCCTTTACCTGACTAATATCAATCAGACCAATCATTCTGGAATCGGAGCTCATTTCCCTGTTATCCCCTACCACAAACAACTTATCGCTAGGTATACTATCTATAGGGAACTTAAGCCCTGAAAACACATCTGTCCTTCCAATGGCATAGGGTTCCACGAGTTTTACCTTATTAACATAAATAGCCCCGTCCCTTATATCAACGTTATCACCTGGTACTGCTATTACTCTTTTTATGTAGTCCTCTTCATCCTTATTAGGAATAATATCATTAATAAGCGGTATTTTGTCAACCAAAGGCAAAACAGGGTTAGTCCCCTCCTTGTACTTAAACACAATAATATCGCCTCTTTTAGGAAAGGATATGGCATAACCCAGCTTATAAACCATAAGCCGCTGCTCTGAAAACATGGTATTTTGCATTGAAGGTCCGTCAACTGTAACGAATTCAAATACTAAACCTCTAATCAGAAGCGATATAAACAATGCAAGAATAATAATTCCAACCCATTGGATTATATTTTTCATAACAGGCATATTTTTACCATGTTCATCACATTTTATTTTCTCTTCATTATAGTTGTGATTATTTTCCATTTAGACACCCTATCCTTAGAAATGATTAATATATTGCTAAGTCATTATTTGTGTACAACATATAAAATTAGTAATGACTATACTAAATATATTTCAGCCTTGATAAATACAAAAAAAAGGACTTTCGTCCCTTTTTTATTTTCTCATTAAGCCTTAGAATCAATTCTTTCTTTAACTTTCGCAGCTTTTCCTAATCTTTCACGGAGATAGTAAAGTTTTGCTCTTCTTACCTTACCTTTTCTAACTATGTCGATATGGTCAAGCTTAGGTGAATGAACAGGGAAGATTCTTTCAACTCCTACACCATAAGATATTCTTCTTACAGTGAAAGTTTCCTTTAAGCCTTCGCCTTTTTTACCAATTATGGTACCTTCGAAAGCCTGAAGTCTTTCCTTATTTCCTTCTTTAACCTTTACATGAACTCTTACTGTATCTCCAACATTTAATTGTGGAAGGTTAGTTTTTAATTGTTCATTTTCAATTGCTTTAATTATATCCATTTTTTCGTCCTCCTCCCTTGCCTAGACGTTCTTGCACTACAATGCAGAGGACCGCCCGTAATACACACTGATGTATTATAACACAATGTTTTTTTTATGTAAATAACTATTTTAAATTTTTGTGATAAATTTACCAACTAATTATTTTTATCCTTTATTCATCAAATCAGGTCTCTTTCGTAGGGTCCTTTCAATTGATTGTTCTCTTCGCCATTTTTCTATATTTGCATGATGACCGGATAACAGTATATCTGGAACCTTTCTTCCCATAAACTCATAAGGCCTTGTATATTGGGGATATTCCAAGAGACCATTGTAATGGGACTCTTCGGTGTAAGAATCTTCACTTGAAAGCACACCAGGTACCAGGCGGCTGACACAATCAATTACAACCATAGCCGGCAGTTCTCCCCCAGTCAAAACATAGTCACCGATTGAAATCTCCTCATCAACAATTTCTTCTATGATCCTTTCATCAATTCCCTCATAATGACCGCATAGCAACACCACATGATCATAGCACTTAATTTCCTGGGCCATTTTCTGGTTAAAAACCTTACCCTGGGGCGACATATATATGGTCCTGGGCTTATATCCAACACTGCTTACTATGGACATAAAAGCATCATATATAGGCTGAACCGTCATAACCATTCCGCTTCCTCCGCCATATGGGTAATCGTCAACTTTTTTGTGCTTGTTGGTTGAAAAATCACGTATATTAATTGTATTAATTTCTATTAATCCATTTTCCCTTGCATTTCCGATTATACTGTCGGACATAACCAGGTTGAATGATTCGGGAAACAGGGTCAATACATCAAATCTCATAGCATATTGTTCCTTTTTACATTGTGAATTTAGTCATTACTTAGTAACATTCTAGTCATTACTTATTTCAGGTATATGTCAAGAAGACCTTCTGGCAGCTCTACTTTCATAGTTTTGTTTTCTATGGATACTTCCTTTAAGACACTCTTTAGTGCAGGTATAAGAATTTCCTTATTTTCATCGTTTTTAACCACATAAACATCATTGCTTCCGGTCTGAAGTACATCTACAAGCACCCCAAGCTTATTACCGTCGACCTCTGAAACCTCAATGCCGATAAGGTCAAATATAAAGTACCTGCCCTCAGGAAGCTTCACCGCATTTTTTCTGTCAACGTATATAAACATCTCTTTGAGCTTTTCTGCATAGTTCATATCGCTTGACTCTTTGAATTTTATAATAACAGTATTTTTAAAATACTTGACATTTTCTATATTAAATACTTCTTTTTTATTATCAGTGCCTACAAAAACCTCATTCAATTCATCATATCTTCTTGGATCATCCGTTAGAGGTATAACCTTTACCTCACCCTTTATCCCATGGGTATTTACTATTTTTCCAACCTGTATAAATTCACTCATAAATCTTCACCTCAAAATATTATAAAGCCGTGACTTAGTAAAACATAATACATAAAACACTTTAGACTATTTAAAATGTCTAAAGTGTTTATCTGTACTAGAATATGTGAAGTAAATCCGATAGCAGTATACAAAGGCTACTTATTGGATTATGTCAACTTCAACTCTTTTATTTTCTTTCACTGCTGCCGATTTTACAACAGTTCGTATTGCCTTGGCAATCCTTCCCTGTTTTCCGATGACTTTTCCCATGTCATCCTTAGCCACCTTGAGCTCAAGGATAATTGACTGTTCGCCTTCAACCTCATTAACTGAAACCATATCCGGCTCATCAACTAGGGATTTTGCTATGAATTCAAGTAGTTCTTTCATTGTACGACCTCCAAATATCCTACACATGTGCACATATATGGAGTAGCCCCTTATATGTAGCAGCAACCACTGGCTAATAATTTATAGAACTTATATAACACCTGTTTTCTTCAGCAATGATTTAACAGTATCAGTGGGTTGAGCTCCATTTTTTAACCATTTCTGAGCTTTTTCACTGTCAATGTTAATCTGAGCTGGATCAGTTATAGGGTTATAAGTACCAATCTCTTCAATAAACCTACCATCTCTAGGATATCTTGAGTCAGCAACAACTACTCTGTAGAAAGGACTTTTCTTTGCACCCATCCTCTTTAATCTCATTTTAACTGCCACGTTTTTCACCTCCTTTAAAGAATAATGTTTTTTATGAACAAAATTAATTTTCAATCACTATCCATCTAAAACGGCATGCGGAATCTTCCTTTGCCCTTTTTACCAAACTTGCTCATATCTCCCATAGCTTTCATGAGCTTTTTCATTTCTTCAAATTCCTTTAAAAGCTTGTTTACTTCCTGAATAGTTGTACCGCTTCCAAATGCTATTCTTTTTCTTCTGCTTCCGTTTATTATAGCAGGATCATTTCTTTCCTGTCTGGTCATTGATTTAATAATAGCCTCTACTCTGCCCATTTTCTTTTCATCAAGACCGGCACCTTCCAATGCCTTGGTGTTTACACCAGGCAGCATGCCTAATATCTGTGTAAGAGGCCCCATTTTCTTAATCTGCTGCATTTGGTCAAGAAAATCCTCAAAAGTAAACTGCATGGTACGCATTTTCTTTTCTAATTCAAGGGCTTTCTTTTCATCAAAAGCATCCTGTGCCTTCTCAATAAGGCTTAACACATCACCCATACCGAGAATTCTTGATGCCATTCTATCAGGGAAAAACGGCTCCAAATCGCTCAACTTCTCGCCCATACCGGCAAACTTTATAGGCTTTCCTGTAACTGCTTTGACAGATAATGCTGCCCCACCTCTTGTGTCACCATCAAGCTTGGTAAGGATAATACCGTCCACCCCAAGCTTTTCATCAAAGCTCTGGGAAACATTTACCGCATCCTGGCCTGTCATTGCATCGATTACCAGCAAGATTTCCTGAGGCATAACAGCTTTCTTAATGCCAACAAGCTCATTCATAAGCTCTTCGTCTATGTGAAGACGTCCTGCTGTATCTATTATAACCAGATCATATAATTTCAATCTTGCATGTTCTATTGCTGCTTTGGCAATTTCCACCGGATTAACCTTATCGCCCATGTTAAATACGGGAATGTTAAGCTGTCCTCCTACAACCTCCAACTGCTTAATAGCCGCAGGTCTGTAAACATCACATGCAACCAATAAAGGCTTTTTTGCATTCTGCTTTCTAAGGAGACTTGCCAGCTTTCCAGATGTAGTTGTTTTACCGGACCCCTGCAAACCCACCATCATAAAAACTGTGGGAGACTTGGGTGAAAAGGTAACCTTGCTTGATTCGCGGCCTAAAAGCTCTATCAACTCTTCATGAACAATCTTAATTATTTGCTGGCCTGGTGTAAGACTTTCCAAGACATCCTGACCTACAGATCTTTCGGATACCTTTCCTATAAAGTCCTTTACCACTTTAAAATTGACGTCTGCTTCCAAGAGGGCTAACTTTATCTCCCTCATCATTTCCTTAACGTCTTTTTCACTTACTCTTCCTTTTCCACGAAGCTTATTAACAGCTTCCTGTAACTTTCCTGACAACCCTTCGAATACCATATATCAAAACTCCTCTAGATTCTGTTGATAATGAATTCAACACCTTCTTGTATCTTGCCAATACTTTCCTTACCACTATTATCAAGCTTATCTATGTTTATTCCCTTTAATAATTCCAATATTTCCACTGCTTTTCTTTTTTGCTCGGTAAACTTTTGAAGAAGCCCAAGCTTTTGCTCAAATTCGTAAAGTATTGCTTTTCCACGTTTTATGTTATCATGAATTGCCTGTCTGCTTACACCAAGTTCCTCAGCAATCTCCCCAAGGGAGTAGTCATTATTGTAATGTAAATCCAGAATTTCCATTTGCTTTTCTGTAAGAAGCTGTCCATAGAAATCCATCAGCAACCCTATTTCAAATACATCATTCATATTATTCAATCCTCAGTGTAAAGTAAAAATACTTTACACCTAATTTTAGTTTACCAATTTAAATTTGTCAAGGAAAAGTTGAAATAATTTAATATGTTTTGTAATAATTATTTTTGTGAGAAATTGCGATGTGAATACACAATAATTTCTCAGTGATAAATAAAAGATTGGTAGCTTCACCAATCTTTTATTTATCACTATTTTTTACTTTTTAATCCTCATATTTTTCTCCGCCTTTTGGATCTCTGGAGTATTTGTGATCAAATACAGCCTCTGCAATATGGCCGTATCCCCAGTGGCTTGTCGGCACATCCTTAAACGGTAGTGTTTTTCCATTTAAAGGCCCTCTGTAAAGCCACCTGTTAATCATTGTAACTGCTTCCGCTCTTGTTACCTGATTTTTAGGATAAAACTTTCCAGCACTTCCAACTACTATTTTACATCTGTACAATTCTTCAATGTACTTACCTGCCCAATAATTCTTTGTATCGCTAAAGAAGAAGTCTGCCTCATCAATAGATGACTCTTCCATACCAAGGCATCTACATATAACCGCAGCAAGCTCTCCCTTTGTAATATTTGAATCTGGCTTAAACAGTGTAGCTGTCGCCCCTTTGAAGTACCCGTTGCTGACTGCAGCATTAACTTCCTTAAATGCCCAGTGATCTTTACTTACGTCCTTAAAGATCTGCTTGTCTGAAACTGGACTTAGTCCCGAAACCCTTACTATTAAAGCTGATATCTCTGCCCTTGTAATTGGTTTATCCGGCTTAAATGTACCGTCTTTATAACCGTTAATGTATTTTTTATGACTGCCAAGAATTGCTTTCTTAGCATATAACATTATCTTCAATACTGATTTGTTATCATCCACCGTATTGTCAGTAGAATTTGTACTGCTGATGTTGGCGGTAACAGTTGTTTCTTTATCCGCACCGTCAAATGAATTAGCCTTGACGGTATACTTTACAGTGCCTTCATTATTTCCTTGCAGAGTACCTAAATCCCATGTAATTTTATTTCCTGCTATAACCCCCCCTGAACTATCTACAAATGTAGTGTTAGGCGGTATATCTGCCGAAAGCTTTACATTGCCCACCTCAGTACTTAATCTATTTCTGTAATGAATTGAAAACAAAATATTCTGGCCAGCATCGTATGCTGTCTTGTCTGAACTTAACGCTAGGGACAAGTCGCTTGGTATAACCTGTGGTACTGCAGTTGGTAAAGGCTGTACTGCAGTTGGTAAAGTTATTGTTGTCCCTCCTGATGAAGGTGGAATATACGGTGCTGAAGTCGCTGTAGGTGTTGGTATTGCTGTTGTTGATGCCTTTGTTGGCGTTGCTGATGTTTTTGCCGCAGTTGATGTAGGTGTCGGTGTTACTTTTGTTGTCGATGTTGGATTTAATTTGGATGGATCAACAGTTTTTAACTGCCCTGCTGGAACTATAACATAACCATAATTGTTTAGCGAATATAAAAGCTGAACACTAGCTTCTCCATCATTTTCATAATACTCCAAAACTATCTTATATGCTTTATCTTTATTCAAACTCATTGCAGTGCTTTCATTTTTTGTAACCGAATGATTCTTCCAATCTTCAAACAAGCAGGTAACATCTCCGTCACCATCTTGATCAAAATACAATCTGACTCCATCATCAGATTTTGTCTGGAATTTATAATTTCCACTGTATTCTGGAACAAAGTAACCTGTCCACCTTACTGAAAAATAATCACTCGGCGTACTAATACCATCAGCATTTTTTATTCCTAAAGTACCCCAATCAAAATTAATTTCTTTATCTACCCTTTCAAAGCGTTTGAGATTTTTATCAAAAGGCTTGGTATCCACATCATCCCACTGATAGTACTCTCCTAACAGACCGTTTTCAAGATTCTTACTTGGTGTTGGTGTCGGAGTTGATGTTGTACTTATGGTAGGTGTGTTTGTTGGCGTGTTTGTTAGTGTGTTTGTTGGTGTATTTTTAGGTGTGCTTGTTGGTGTATTTGTTGGTGTGTTTTTGGGCGTATTTGTTGGTGTAGGCGAATTAGATGCAGATATACTAACTTTCCCACTATTCCCTACACAATCTATTTTAGAAAGCTCATATCTTCTTTTAGAACTATTATAAATGTAAGTCCATACCTTTAAATCTTCAATAGTTAAATCGCTATTAGAATTATCTATAATCTCATACCGAATTTTAGCAAATTCTTCATTATTATTTAATACATCCTCTTGTAGTGAAAAAAACGAAAACTCAATTCCGCATACATCTCCATCTTCATCTTTTAAATCTATTGCTGCTAAATTATTTATTATTCTTGAATTTTTTATAATTTCTTTTTTCTTTAAACAATACTTATCGAATTTAAGGGTAAAACTGAAATACCCTACTCCACTACTAGGTATATTTGAGTATTTAATAGGTATATCAATAATATCCAATTTTTTACCAGTTGCTGAACCAACATTTAAACTAGGGCCGTCTGCTCCAAATGAAATTACCGGCAAATAAACCAGCATATTGAACAGCACAAGCATTAAACAAATTATCTTTTTTACATTAGAATATCTTTTCCCATCCTTTAATAACATAAAAATAATCATCCTCCCCAAAAAAATAAATATTTAAAGATCACCAACCCAAACATGCCGAAGCCTTAAATAAGCATCTTTAGCTGTAATCATCTTTATTATATGAAACACTAAGAATATTATATCAAATAAGGCAAAAATGTGTAAACCTTTTTCTACATTTCTATCCTTATTTCCAAAGATTTGCAAATCTTTTTTTATATTTGGCTAAATTGAAGATAAGAATTGATCAGAAAATGATAAATTAAAACGAAAATGGGAGTTTATGCTCCCAAAATAAGTAAAATCATAATTTAATTTTACAAAATGTTTCTATATTTATTTTAGTTTAGATCGGTTGTCGTTTCAATGCTCTTTTTTGGCATAATATGCACTAAATTGTTTTAGGCATGGAAAAAGGTTTAGTAATATTTTAGTCATTCCTTATATTATGAGTTTTTATAATTATTTGGGCTTAAACCTGTGAATTTTTTGAAAACCCTGCTGAAATGCTCCACATTGGCATAGCCTATGCTAACACCTACCTCATAAACCTTCAAATTGGTGGTTTCTAGAAGTTCTTTGGCCTTTTCTATCCTTACCGAAGTAAGGTAGTCGGTAAAAGTTTGCCCTGTTTTTTTAGTAAATATATTGCTTAAGTGGCTTTCACTCAAACCAACAAAATCACTTGCCATCTTAAGAGTCAGATCATTATGGTAGTTGTTGCGAATAAATTCCTGAACCCTTAGTATAGCCCTGTTAACCTTAACATCACGTTTTTCCTTTAGATAACTGACAACAATATCAGTTATATCCTTTATCCATTCATTAATCTCTTCCTGGGTCTCAAATTTGGCTATTATATCGTAGAAATCTAGATTTTGTCCAAAAACCTCAACCGTATCGTAGCATTTTTCATTAATGAACTTTATAATAATATAGATTATCTCCATATAGCTTGCATAGATTTTATCAAGTCTTCCAGGATCTGAATTCCTGATAAGCTTAAGGAGTACTTCAAGCTCATATTGTGCCTTCTCTTTATCCGCTTCTATCAATGTTCGTATAAACTTTTCTTCTTTACCAAATATGCTGTCAATCTTTTTCGGTGTAATCTTCTTTGATATCTCGGGAGTAATAATTGTACCTTTACCAAACACAAACCTGAGCTTAACATTATATCTTGCTTCCTCATAAAGCTCTCTGATATTTTTATCTCCTGTACCAAGGGAGCTGATACCTGTCGATACACTGATTTCCATGGAATCATGAAGATTGGTATTTATAACAGTTATAATATCATATACTCTGTCCATCAGATCTTCCATATTATTGTACTCTAAAGACATAAATAGAAGATATTCCTGGGGTGACAGGACAACACTTTCTCCACAGCATATATCCCGTATTGTCGTATCAATATGCCTTTTTACATTATCAGAAAAATCTCCTATTGTATTGCCATCGTATTTTTCACTTATAGACTGAAAGTCGTCAACCCATAAATAGCACAAAATCAAATTATTCAACTTTAATTTGATGCCAAATTTATTCATTGCGTCTTCCATATCATAATTTTTTTCTACTTCAAGCATGTGCTTAAGTAATCTATCTTTGGAAGTGCTTAAATCCGTACTTGAGGTTGTTGCCTCCTGTGACTTTTTATTTTCAATATCACTAAATCGTGCTTGCAGCTTCTTAAAATATCCGCTATTTAATTCCGAATAGAGCATGTAATCTGAAACACCATGCCTGAATGCTTCCCTGGCCAAGTTAAAATCGGAACTTTGAGACACAGCAATCATAAATACTCTAATATCAATACTTTTTAGATAGGAAATAATACTTAATGCTTTTTTTGAATCCATATCCATGCTAAGCATTATAAGCTTGATATCAATATTTTGATTCATCAGCTTAATTACTTCACTTTTGTTTTTTGCTTCTAAAATTTCACAAGAAATTTTTTTAAACCATCTTTCACTGTAATAACCTGCAGTATCATCAAATGAAATCAACAGAATTTTAGTCATTTTTAACCCCTTTTATAAATATACAAAAAAATATATCAAGATAAAATAAATTTTATCATACTTTCGACATTTATAAAACTATTTTTGACATATGTTTTAAGAAAAAAGCATTCATTATAAATCAGGTTAAAAAACTATAACCTTAATAAAACAATCCATTTAACAAACTTACATTTTAATGAATTGCTTATTAAGGTCTATAATTTGCTTTATCGTTCATTTTATGATCAGCTAAATGCTGGCTTAACAGCAACTTCTATGAACTTATTAGGGCATTTCAAAAAATGTTTTTTGTATAATATCATTAATTCAGCTTTTTGAAATGCCCCATTGACCAGTTAATTATTTGATAATACCTTATCTTCTTTTACTAATGAAATAATATATTCCGAATCCTATTGCTGCAAGAATTATAAGGGGCATTAAAAGTTTTACAAGAAAGCCCAGAACCCTCAATACAATTATAACTACTACAACAGCCAATATAATTCCTATAATGCCTTTTGTTCTATTATCCATATACTCTTCCTCCTGCTTTGGTTTTTTGTCTTTTAAAATTCATTATTTTAATTCATTATACACAATATTTTAACATTTTTCTAGATATAATTAATATTTTTCATAAAATTATTAATTAATTTCAAAACACTAATTAATTTTTCATATATTACACGAAATTTCTCTCAAAGCATTCAGAGTTATATCAATTTCATCTATAGTATTGAACGGACCGGGACTGAATCTTACAATACCGGTTTTAACAGTACCTAACGTCTGATGTGCAAATAATGAGCAATGCAGTCCTGCACGGGTTGCAATTTTATAAACCCTGTCAAGTACGTAGCTTACTTCAGTGGAATCAATATCAATAAAGTTTATGGCTACAATACCTGAATTAGAATCTATATCGTTTTTACTGTAAATTTTTATCTTGCTAATTTCCTCTATACCTTCATGCAAGGTTTTAACCAAATTATATTTAATTTTTTTAATTTTTTCAATTCCAACTTTTTCGATATATTCAATACCAGCTCCTAATCCAATAATACCAGCAGTGTTTAGTGTTCCGCTTTCCATATTGTCCGGCAGCATTTCCGGCTGGTATATAATTTCAGAATAACTTCCTGTACCACCATATATAATTGGCGACAGCTTCAGCCCGTCTCTTATGTATATTGCACCTGTTCCCTGCGGACCTAAGAGGCCTTTATGACCAGGAAATGCCATTATGTCAATGCACATCTCTTCAACATCTATTTTTATGGAGCCAGCTCCCTGTGAAGCATCCAACAAAAAGCATATTCCTTTTTCTTTAGCAATTTTCCCCATTTCTTTTACGGGCATTATTATACCGTTTACATTTGACGACAAGGTACTTACCAAAAGTTTGGTATTTAGCTTAATTGCCCTTTTGATATCTTCAACATCTATTTCTCCGTATTCATTGCACTGAACTACTGTAAGTTCTATTTTTCTATCTCTTTTTAATGTATTTAAGGGTCTTATAACGGAATTATGCTCCATGGATGTGGTTATTACATGATCCCCTTCCTTAAGATACCCTGATATTCCTACATTTAAAGCTTCTGTTGCATTTTTGGTAAAACAAATTCTCATTGGATCTTTTATATTAAATAACATACCTATTATTTCCCTTACTCGCATTACCTCCATAGAAGCCTTTATAGACAAAGAGTGCCCTCCCCTTCCGGGGTTCGCACCATATTCCTTCATGCATTTCATCATTTCTTCATATACAGCATCAGGCTTTACAAAGGATGTTGCTGCATTATCAAGATAAATCATACACTCACCTATTCCTCCAATATCATCAAGGCCAGCGGAAACGGAGCTAATGCCCTTTCCAGTATGCCCTGGACATATGCTATTAACATGCCGTAATTGGTAATTGCTACATTGTTTGCTTTTGAGAAGTTTATCCTGTATTGCATTTCCTGCTTATTCAGCATACAACCTCCACAATGAATAATCAAGTCATATTTATCTATATCCTTTGGGAAAAAATTACCTGAAGCCCACTCAAACTCAACTTCTCCACCGCTTAACTGCCTAACCCACCTTGGAATTTTAACTTTTCCGATATCATCCGCTTGTCTGTGGTGAGTACAGCCCTCCACAACAAGGACCTTGCTGCCGCTTTTAAGGTTTTCTATCTTCTTGAGGCCTCTTACCATTTCCATAAGTTCACCCTTATATCTTGCAAACAGTATGGAAAATGATGTTAGAGGAATATCCTCAGGAACATCTGCCGAAACCTTCAAAAAAGCCTGTGAGTCTGTTATTACCAAAGACGGTCTTTTATTAAGGTTCTCAATTGTTTCCTTAAGCTCATATTCCTTAGTAACAACGGCCATTGCATCGTTTTCAATAATATCCCTTATTGTCTGCTGCTGCGGTAAGATCAATCTTCCCTTAGGTGCCGCCTTATCTATTGGCGTAACAAGAACTACAAAATCTCCCGGCTTTATAAGATCCCCGCATATACTTAAGTCCTTATCATCATATACTGCATTTTCCGAAATATTTTTTTTAAGTTCTTCAATTCCTGTTTTCAATAGGGAACTAATACCTATTACAGGTATCCCGACCTTATTTCTTATTTCAATTATATCATCACCTGACAAAGGTCTTAAATCTACCTTATTCATTGCACATACAACCGGAATATCCCTGCTTTTTACCTTTTTTATAAAATCCAGTTCAAAATCTGTAATGCCTTCCTGTGCGTTTACTACAACTATGGCAAAATTGGTTTTTCTTAATACATCATATGTTTTTTCAACCCTTAAGTTTCCTAAATCACCCTCATCATCCATTCCTGCCGTATCAATTATGACTACCGGGCCTATGGGCAAAAGCTCCATTGTTTTATAAACAGGGTCCGTAGTTGTTCCCGGGACATCTGAAACAACTGCAATCTCCTGACCTGTAAGTGCATTAATTAGGCTCGATTTTCCTGCATTTCTCCTTCCGAATATTGCAATGTGCATTCTCTCTGAAACCGGTGTATTATTCACAAAAACCACCTACCTCTTTCCCATCCCTGGTATACCAGGTTTTGTAAGTTCTAACGGATTTAATATTTTGTCAATTGTTTCACTATCTAAAACTGCCTTTTCGATAAGTATATCCCTTAATTTTTTGTTTTCCGCCACGCATTCCTTTGCAAGGTTTGATGCTTCACCATATCCTATATGCCTTATAAGGGCAGGTACCTGTACATAGCTCTCTTCCATCATCTCTCTGCACCTTTTCCTATTAGCTGCTATTCCTTTTATGCATTTATTTATAAATATTTCAATACCATTTCTCAATATATCCAACATTTCAAGGAGATTGTGTGCAATTACCGGCAAAAATGCGTTTAGCTCAAGCTGTCCCGACTGGGCTGCCATAGTAATTGTCAAATCATTTCCCATTACTTGAAAAGCAATTTGGTTTATAGCCTCAGGAATTACAGGATTAACCTTTCCTGGCATTATTGATGATCCTGCCTGAACAGGAGGAAGTGCTATTTCACCTAAGCCCGCCCTAGGCCCTGATGCCATTAGCCGCAGGTCATTGGCAATCTTTGAAAGATTGACGCAAGAGGTCTTTAAAAGTCCCGACACCTCAACAAATACATCATTGTTTTGGGTTGGATCCATCATGTACTCAGCTCTTGCAAGACCTATTCCAGTCAATGCCCTGAGCTTTTCAACCATAAGGAATATGTATTTCCTGTCTGCATTCATACCTGTTCCGACAGCTGTACCCCCTATGTTCACTTGCCTCAGTCTTTCTTCAACCTTGTATATTCTCCACCTGTCCCTGGATATTGCCTGTGCCCATGCACCGAATTCCTGGCCTAACAGTACAGGCACCGCATCTTGAAGCTGGGTCCTTCCAACTTTAATAACCGTTGAAAATTCCTCTTCCTTTTCCTGCAAAGCCGTTTGCAACTGTGAAAAAAGCTCGCTTACAGGCTTTAACATTTTAATTGAAGCTATTCGAACAGCAGTTGGGAACACATCATTTGTAGATTGGGACATGTTAACATGGTCTAAGGGATCAACAATGGAATAATCGCCTTTGTTTCCGCCTAAAAGCTCTATTGCCCTGTTTGCTATAACCTCATTCACATTCATATTGGCAGATGTCCCAGCACCGCCCTGTAGCGGATCTACTACAAATTGCTCCATAAAACTACCTGATATTATTTCATCGCAAGCTCCACATATGGCATTTGACATATTCTTATCCAAAAGTCCAACTTCGGCATTTGTGATGGCGGCTGCTTTTTTTACCATAACCAGTGCCTTAATAAGTTCAGGGTGAATATGCCTTCCTGTTATATGGAAGTTTTCCAAAGCTCTGGCCGTGTGAATTCCATAGTAGGCTTCATCCGGTATCAACATCTCGCCTAACATATCCTTTTCTTTTCTCATCGATCATCAACCTCTATATTTTCAAGTAATTATCGCTTCAATTATGTCTTTGGTATACTTAAGAAATAACTTACCCTTCTTCGCTTTCGTGTTAACTTAACTCGTTAACACACGCTCATAGGATAAGTAATTCTTCAACTATACCGTAAATAAGCGGGAAGCTTTCTCCCTGTCTTTCTCACTGCATAAATGGCAGATTCCATATCTACCATATTTTTGTTGTCATATATTCTGTAACTGCCCCTGTATATTTCAGGGGTATTAATCAGCATAATGGTGTTTGCCCCTGCATTTAAAGCCCAAACCTGTGCATCTTTATCCAATGAAGCTAATGCAGTGGTTGAAGGGATATAAACCTTTTTGCAAACAATTCTGGTAACTGCAACGGTTCTTACCGTTAGCTTAATATCTCCATGTGGCAAATGTTCCAAAGGAGTTCCCTTTGCAGGAATAAAAGGACCTATACCGATCATGTTTATTCCCATTTCCTTAAAGTACATTATGTCTCCTGCAATATCTTCAATCTCTTGCCCAGGCAGGCCTATAATATTACCTGAACCATTAATATACCCAAGCTCTTTAAGCCATTTAGAGCATTGGATTCTCCTGTCATAATCATCGTCAGGATGGACTTCCTTAAATATTTTCCTGTTTGTCGTTTCTATTTTTAAAAGGAAGTTGTCGGCACCATTTGCTTTTAGCTCTTCATATTCGGCTTTAGTCCTTTCACCAACGCTTAAAGTGATTCTCATTCCGGTTCTTTCTTTTATAGCCCTGATAAGTTTAATTATTCTTTCAGTGGACCATAGCGGGTCCTCTCCCGATTGAAGAATAACTGTCTTTATGCCTGCCTCATGAAGGCTGTCAACAACCTTCAATATCTCCTCTTCCGACATTCTGTATCTTGCAACAGACCTATTACCTGCGTTTATACCACAGTAGCTGCAGCTTTTACAGCAGTAGTTGGAAAATTCAATGGCACCTCTAATTTCAACCACATCTCCAACCATCTCTTTTCTTATCCTGTCTGCTGTAGAGAATATTACATCTACCTCTTTGGGTTTATCAGTCTTCAAGAGATAAACTATATCGTTCCTTTCCAGTTCATCACCGTTTTCTATCTTTTTTAAAACGCTTAAAAATTCATTTGATACTGCAATACCAAGCTTTTCATCAATCAATCCCTGAAGCTTTAATTTCCTATCCTCTATAATATCCCTATAAGGGACATTTTCTTTTTCCAATATGCCTTTAGACGCTTCCAGATCATTTCCTTTTATCTTAACTACTATGGCACAAATAGTGCCCGTCTGCGGTGGTGCAGGAACCAGATCGGTATTTATATTTTCATTTTGCAGGGTTTTATTGATTAAAAGCATACCAGCTGTATTATGTGCAACAATCAAAAAATCCTTATTCTCCATTTAAACACATCCATTCTAAAAGTAAATGTCCCTCTTGCCACCTTCAATTTCCTTAAGCTTTTCCACTGTTGACTTTCTAATATTTACATCTTCAATTTCATCAAGTGCCTTATTGATTATTTCCTGACCTTTTGTACGAAGGCCATCAGTTCCATAGTCCATAAGGTTTTCCTTGAAAGTCAATATGGCATTGGGCTGGCAAAACTCATGAATTTCTCCCTCTTTGGCATATTCCATAAAGGCTTCTCCTGTACGGCACCTTCTATAGCATGCGGTACAAAAGCTTGGAATATATCCGTTATCACATATGGTCTCAAGCATTTGGTTAAGTGTCCTATGATCATTCACCTCAAACTGGTCGGCTTTTTCCTCTTCCTCTGCATATCCGCCTGGGCTCGTCTTAGACCCTGCACTAATTTGCGAAACTCCAAGTGACAATAGTTCATCTCTAAGCTTAGGACTTTCTCTTGTTGACAAAATAATTCCCGTATAAGGAACTGCAAGTCTGTATACAGCAACAATTTTCCTGAAATCATCATCGTTTACAAGGTAAGGAATTTCATCGAGCCCCCATCCCAAAGCCGGCCTAAGTCTTGGAACTGATATTGTATGAGGTCCAACACCATATTTCTTTTCAAATGCGTCTATATGCATTAAAAGCCCCAGCACCTCAAACCTGTAATCGTACAATCCTAAAAGTGCACCTACCCCAACATCGTCAATGCCTGCTTCAAATGCACGGTCAATGGCTGTTATACGCCAATCAAAATCTGCTTTGAGCCCTACTGGATGCATCTTTTTGTAAACATCTCTGTTGTATGTTTCCTGGAAAATTACATATGTACCTATCCCATGCTCCTTAAGCTGCCTGTATTCCTCAATCTTCATGGGAGCTGCCTCAACATTGATTCTTCTTATATCTCCACATTTGTAAACTGCATCCATAGCATCTGTCAAATGCTTCACACCTGTTTTTCCAGGGTACTCCCCGCATATGAGCAAAATTCTTTTATGACCCTGTGCCTCTATGGCTTTCGCTTCAGTAACTATTTCATCGAGAGAAAGGGTTTTTCTATGAAGCTCTTTATTATCCCTTCTGAAGCCGCAATAAAGGCAGTTGTTTGTGCACTCATTGCTGGTATAGAGCGGAGCAAACAGCACAACCCTTTTACCATATACCTTGTTTTTAACATATCTCGCTGCATCAAATATCTCGTCTAGAAGCTCACCGCCTTCAACATAAAGAAGCTTTGCCACCTCTTCAAGGCTAAGACCCTTGCAATTTTTTGCTTTATTTATAATTTCCTTAATTTCCGATTCATCAACTTTCTTGGATTTTTCAAGAAGAGAAAATATAAGCTCTTCATTTATATAATCAACCATACAATCAGCTCCCTATTTATTCAAAATTTTCTAGACATAATAAAATCGCTTGCAATTTTGCAACATTGATTGTTGTCGTGAGAAATTGTTGTGTAGAACACACCATAATATCCCACACATTAAAAAATTCCTCCCAAACGTCAGGAAGAATCAGCATAAAACAATAGCATAATTAATCCCCCTTCGATAAGATATCTCCTTCTCGTCAGGTATTACCCATTTTAAGAATTCAATTGTTATTTTTATTTATCAGCAATAGCAATATATATGCTTGCTGCATTAACCATATTACCATCATATATAAGTAGCACTTAAATCAGTAGGTCAATGCCACTTTAACCTTAATACCAGGAATGTTTCCAAGCTTGCCTGTCAAAGCACCTATTTCATCATTAGTGCCGTCTACAATAATTGATATTACAGATATCTCCCTTTCCTTATATGGAAGCCCCATCCTGCCTACAATTATATTACCATAATCGCTTAGAATGTCATTAACTCTCTTTGCGGTTTCTTCTCGGTTATTGACTACTATACCTATTACTGCAATTCTATTTTGGTTTGACATAATTCACCTTCGTTATTTTTTTAACTATGTTTAATTATACCACTTTTCTATTTCATGTAAACAATTTTTTTATAAGCTGAAAAGAGTTATAATTTTGCGTTACTAAGACCAGCGAGTATGAGTAAACCTTTGGACAGGTGACTTTTATTTTTGGATGATTGGCCCAAGGAGGTGTTGGATATGGCTATAAAGGCTGAGCCAGCTATAGAAAAGTCACAAAAGGTATTGGAATACCTTGGTACAAATGATGAAAAAAGAAGGTATTATAAATTAAGAGAAAAGGCTATTCACGATGAAGTGACCAGAATTACAGGTGCAAGAGAAGAAGGTTTACAGCAGGGCTTACAGCAAGGTTTGCAACAAGGGAAAAAGAAGAATAGTATTGAAGTAGCAAAAAAGATGCTGCAGGACGGCATGGATGATAATATGATAGAAAAGTATTCCGGCTTGTCTAAAAGTGACAAATAGGATTTAAAAAGGATATGTGAGATATAGAGAATTACTAAAGCCATAATGAGAATAGGAGCTCTCATTATGGACATCATTAACATGATCATTAACATATTCTGTACGTGTTCATTAAAGTTCTAGTATTAACTTACTTAAAATTTCTCAAAATCCCTTATTAATTCTGTTATTTACACTTTCGATTTCAATTAAAGCATCTCTGTATAAAGAATAGTCAATCTTTGCCTTCATTATGTTGACCATATCGTTAAAACCGATAAGATGCATATGTAATTTAACTTTTATTTTATCTGTAATTAAAGATAATTCCAGTGCAGTCTTACTAAATTTTACTGTTTTTATTTCATTCCAATAAATTGTTTTAATTTTGCCTGTTATCCCAAAGTGCTTTATTTTTTCTTCATCAACCTCTATTTTCATTTTCTTTGAAATTAGTACAAGAGGCATACTTAGGGCTAGAAAAGATAAAACAAGTCCAATAACTATAATTAAATCCTGAACTGACTTAACAGTTCCAAGGCTCGCAATTACACCAATTACTGCAGAGCAAACTATACCAATATATCCTATTACTCCATAAGCCTGATTCATTTTAAGAATAATAGTACCTTCACTAACAACAGCAGCATGTTTTTTAGTGCTTTCCCCTAAATACTTCATCAAAGCAAAAACAACTGTAATTATAATTATTGTACTGAAAATTTTCAAGAATATCCCTCCGATTCCAAGAACATATGTTTCACATTGATTGTACATCATATTTCCAACAAAATCAAGCTCTGCTTTCCCTTACTCTTCCTTGCTCCTGAAGCCTACTGTAATTACAGCTTCCAAGTTATAAAATTTTGTATTCTCCTTTGTAGTACCCTTTCCATTGTCCTCCATTCTTTTGCAAAACCCAACAAAATCCATAAATTATTTCATGGCAGCAATACAAGTATTCCATTCTCTGCCATTAAGAATTCCTTTAAATTCATAAACCGGTTGATAAAAACCTTTTGTATCATAAAGATAAGATATTTTTATATCATTTATTTCAATTTTACCACCTGGTACATCTTCCCAATCATAAAAATTACCTTTCAGAATTTTCTCATAGGCACTTTGAGGGCTAATAATATCAACATTTCTTACAAAGCTGTTTTCATATACACCATGTCTGATGCTCCTTACAAATCCAGCATCGGAGATATCAAATACAATCCTTCCTGACACATTTTTTATTTTATTATTTTCATCTGTATTTATATTAAAAGTAATATTATATTTATTAATGGAATCCAATATAGCATTGGTCAATGAAATATTATGACTTTTTGCAAAATCAAGTGCAATTTTATACTTTTCATATTCACTTTTAATGACATTCCTACTATCTGGTTCGGTCGCATGGTTGGAATAATTCCATGTTCCATTTGATCTATCCCACCAAATACTGCAATGCGAACTATTATCAAAATCAAAAAATATATCTTCTCCTTGAATTAAATAACTTTTAAAAGGAGGCAAATTCAAGTCCTTCATTACTTTTTGTGCTTGTGATATGGCAAACTCCTCGTCCCAGCTATGATCATACTTATATATAGGAGCAAATGATTCTTCATTGCTAATGTCAGCCAATAATTCTATTGTATATTTGGACATGTCCGCACCTGTATCCTTCATTATAGGCATGTTTCCGAACTCCTGTAAGTTGTATTTTATAAATATGCCTAAAAAGGCCCCTATTACAATTAACGGTAAAACAAGAAATTTAGCTGCAGAGGCTCCACGTACATGATCATTAGCATTTTCACCGCTTTTATCAGTTCCTTTAATAATCCTGTAACCAAACATAAATATGCAATATCCAATCATACCACCTAATGTGTTATGAAACAAATCATCCAGCTCAAATATACCTAATTTTGCCATAAATTGAATCACTTCAATAAAAAGGCTCGATAAAAAAGCAGCCGCCAAAGCCCATCTGATTTTTGTAAATGCACAGTTAATCAAAGGCAATATAACCCCCAAAGGTATAAGCAACACAATATTAAATATGATAAACTGCCATGCTCTTACTGTAAAGGTATACCAAGCATCCTTGTAGCTGCGGAATAATTCCAAATTAACAGTGCTCTCTATTCCTGCCCCTCTGTTACAGGTTAAACCGAATACAACTAACAAGTAGACAATGAGTAATATACTAAAAATCACCTTAGTTTTGTTAATCGCCTTAGTGCCTTTAAGTAATTTTTTATAGACAAAGAAGTAACATGCACCTGCAAAAGCAAATAAAACACACACTACAATTGTAGCCGGTATAATGTACTGAAGTAACTGATGAACTATATATCCAATACTCATAAGTCCCCTACTATATTAAAAGCTTAATGATCTTGCATTTGGCAAAGCAAATAACGAACGGTTTTAGCGAGATTTGCGATAGACAAATGAAAAAGATTAATCACTTTTAATATATATTAAAAATTTTTTTGAATTCTAGTCTAAATATTATCATTAAATATTAAAAAATACAAATTTATTTAATTATGGAAACAATCTGCATTGTTACACTTTCGATAATGATTATTTCAGCTTCAAGTCCTCAACTGAATTACCAAAGCATTATTGAGTGTTTATATCTTTCAAGACAAATAGAAATGTACGCAATGGAATCTATTGACAAAGGTTTATAAGATATTTATACTTAAAATATTGGTTTATATTAATTGGTATTGGTTTGCAAATTTTCATTCCTATTTACAATATCAATTATAAAATAATCTATTTTTTATATGTCGTTAAAATCTTGATTTTTATATAAGTTCATATTATTTTATGTGCTTATTGATGCACAAATTTGTTAAGTGAGGAGGTTTATTGTTCTTAGTATATATAGAGAGATAGATAAATAATATTTGATAATTATAGGGGGTAATTTAATAATGAAACTCAAAAAACTTTCTGCAGTTTTAGTAACTGCCTTTTTGCTTATGAGTAATATTTTTGTAAATGTATCATTCGCTGCAGCTCCTAGCAAGTTGAAAGTATTATACAACAACAATGGTACAGCGGCCAATTCAAATCAGATCTATGCAAACATTAAGCTTGTGAATTTAGGTACAAGTAATATAGATCTGTCAAAAATAACTATCAGATATTACTTCACAAAGGATAGTGACAAACCACTTGTATATTACACTGATTACGTTAGCATGGGCTCAATGAGTACCAAATTTAATGCTCATTCACCTGCGTCAGCTAAAGCAGACACGTATTTTGAGATCAAGCCGTCTTCAGGAACCATTTCAACTTCCGGTGCCATATGGCCTAAACAATCTGAAGTAATTTTTCAGGGCAGAGTAGCAAGGAAGGACTGGTCAAATTTTGATCAATCCAATGACCATTCATACACCATAGCTACAAGAGAATATATTGAAAATCCATATATCGCAGTGTTTGAATCAGGAAAACTAATTGCTGGGAATGTTCCATATGATGCATCACAATTGAAATATGAAGCTGAAAATGCTAATTTATCTGGCAAGGCTTTTGTGGCAAATGATCACAGCGGATATTCAGGAACAGGATTTGTATGCGGATATGGTAATGATGGTGCAAAAACACTCTTTACTGTAAATGTTCCAGAAAGCGGTAATTATAGTATAAAGGTTGGATATTCAAATGCCAGCGAAGCTGAGAAATCACTTAGTATTTATGTTAATGGGAAAAAGACTGGTCAAATTAAATTTGCCAGACTTTCCAGTTGGAGCACTTGGTCGGAAGCACAGGCAATTGTTCCTTTAAACAACGGAGAGAACACAATTTCTCTTCAAAGAGACATTGAGGATGGTGGCTCAGTTAATCTTGACTACTTGTTGATAGAACCTGGAACAATACCTGATGTTACCATTCCTGATGATGAAACATCAAAATTTAAGTATGAAGCGGAAAATGCTGGTTTATCAGGTAATGCAGTTGTGGCAAACGATCACAGCGGATATTCAGGAACAGGATTTGTATGCGGGTATGGTAATATTGGTGCAAAAGCACTTTTTACTGTAAATGTTCCAAAAGAAGGAGATTATATCATCAAGGTTAGATACGCAAACGCCAGCGAAGCTGAGAAATCCCTTAGCCTTTACGTTAACGCTGTAAAGACCAGCCAAATTAAGTTCAGCAGATTTACTAGCTGGAGCAATTGGTCAGAAGTACAGGCTTCGGTACACTTAAACAGCGGTGCAAATACCATTTCTCTTCAAAGAGACATTGAGGATGGCGGTTCAGTAAACCTTGACTACTTGTTGATAGAATAAATTTTATGTCATAATTATTCATACAAAAAGTACAGATTGAGAAACTTCAATCTGTACTTTTTGCGTTTAGATTATTAATTATTGTTTTGATAAATATTTAATATTTGTACATTCATTTGCCGCTATTTTGGTGCTTTAGCACTTTCCATAGCTTTAAATATTATCCACGCCACCTCAGCTCTTGTAATTCTATTATTGGGTTTGATTGTCCCATCAGCATATCCCTTAATAAATCCAAGACCAAAAGCAGTTGATATATATCCACTTGCCCATTTTGGAAGTTTTGCAGAATCTTTAAAACCAGCAAGCTTATAATCTGAAGGTTCTTTTTCAAAGGCTTTCAATATCATTACAATTGCTTCTGCACGGGTAATTTCTCTTTCTGCACCTATAGTTTTATCAGGATATCCGCCCATTATCTTTTTATTTACTGCTTCCATAAGATATCCGGCAGCCCAGGAAGGTACTTTGTTCCAATCTTTGAAATCCAATCCTTTGGAAGTTCCAGGCACAATTCCCTTTACTTTTATCAACAGTACTGCGACCTCTGCCCTTGTTATTTTGTTATCTGGCTTAAATGTATTATCAGTATATCCTGACACAATTCCTTTCTCAAGAAGATTTAAGATTGCTTCATTGGCCCAATGCTTTGATATATCTGTCAATTTAACACTTGGAATATCTTTTTTATCCTCTTCCTTTATTGGCTCTGTAGCTTTGTCACGTGTGACTTCGATTGTATATGTCCTCTTATATCCGTTTTCTGCTGTTATGACAACTGTGACAATGTTCCTGCCTACTTTTAGGCCTCTGTTGCCTGATATCTCTGCTACTGCATGTTCATCCTTCTCAATCTTAACTGTTATGTTTTCAGTTTTACTTGAAACTTTTGCAGTATATTCAAGATTACTTGGTGAAAATTGAGGGCTTAGAGGAATAACAGTATTATCTTCACCAAATATCTCCAGACTTTTTAAACCGTTATCCGTACCCTTTACATAAAAAGATTCTATGTTGGTTACTGGCAATGGTATCTTATATACTTTTACAGAATTTTCATCCTTATCAAGATCAACTGCCCATTTGAGATTCGGATTTCTTGATTCAATGTTGTATCCCATATCTGTATATGCTGCTGTGATAGAACCACTGCTAATTAATGATACTGTATCCAGTCCATAAATATAACCAACATTAATATTTTCTTTAGTTGTAACATCATCATCAATATCCTTGGTAGTTATAGCTATGACTCCTTGAGTTTTGCCACTGATCTTATCTGCATAAATTTCCAGAGGCTCTTTTGTATTTCCGATACTACCATTACCGTTAACTGTAAGGAAAACATTTTTTGCAGTTATTCCGGCAGTGCCACTTTCAGCTGCTTTAATACCCTTATCGAAAGTAATAACAACGTTATCCCCTGTTATAGTACCTAAGGATATCTCTTCCTTACCCTCAACATATATATTCCCAGGTACATATTTCGAATTAGTATTTCCATCCTGATCAACACTAAATTCATCATGACCTGATTTTATGTTTAATTTTCCTGCTTCAATATTTATGTCGTTAATATATGGAAGTTCAACATATGTTTCCTCAATTTCAACAGGTACACTCTTTACAATTTCTTTTGGATAGCTAATTTCAAGGATCAACCTGTTAAGCTTTTGCGACTCAATCTCTGTCCTTGCAGAATTATTGATAAGACCTTTAATTTCATCAGTTAATGATTTCTCATCAAGGAAGCCTTTTACATCTTCATAGAATTTATTGCAGTCAAAGAATACTATGGAGTTTAGTATTTGTGCAAACTGCTCATCTTTAGATATATTAACCTTGTTTGGAATTTCATTAATTTTGTCTATTAAATATTTTGTCATATCTGTCTTATCTTCTTCATCAAATAGCTTTATAAATTCTTTCTTAATATCTTTTTCTGAAAGAGGATAATTCTGAACCAAAGTCTTTTGTACCAAATACTTTACATCAGGATTATCTTCTAATGCATTCAAAATCTGTCCGCTTAATGAGTTCTTGTTTACTGTTATTGTAGGTGTGTTTCCTACATTTTGAGCTTCGATCGTAATTTCCCCGGCTTTTATCCATGAAGAATTATAACCAGTATCTAAAATCAGTTTATCCTTTTTGTAGTCAAGTAATGCAAGTGCTGGAGAAGTACTTTCCTTGGAAATTAGCGAACCCTTTGTAACTATAATTTTTACAGCACCTTTTAATGAATCAATATTTCCAATTATTGCATTACCCTTTAATACATTTATATCAATATCCTCCAATGCATTTGCCATAATAGGATTTGTTGATGAGGACAAATTGATACCTGTTATTTTTCCATTTCTTGAAGTAAAATCTATTCCTTTGGTCTCAATGATACTTTCTATGTCCTTTGATGCTATATCTCCATCAGCAACTATCACCAAATCTCCGTCAGGAACTTTTACAGAATCAAGTATTAGATTTCCGTTATCCTTTAATAAATAAACATTTCCTTTTGATGAACTGATATTTATAGCTTCACCGTTCTTAGTCTCAATACAAAGAGGATTTGCCGCATCCCCAATACCTGATTTTGAGCTTAGTGTAACTCCTTTTGCCCACAGGACAACTGCCGGTGCCGAACTAATTTTGGCTGCATCAATTTTAATATCTGTAGAATCATTTCCAAAGCCTTTATTAAAGCTTATTTCTCCTGCCTTTGAATCAATGCTGAAGGTTCCATGATCCTCAAAACCAATAAAGCCTATTTTTATAGGTGCATCCGCTTCAATACTGTTTCTCTTGATATCTTTAATACCTGTCTCGTAAATTTCATGGGCATAATATTTGTTGGATTTAAATTTGTACCATGGATATTCTTCCGACCAGTTACATGTGTGGGTGATCTCCCTTTCTTTTAATGTTGTCGTCGGAAAATCCTTAGGTGACTCTTCTGATTTGTAATGTTCAGTTACCGCTGGACGGTACTCCACATACTCACCCTCTAAAAGAGGTACCTTATCAAGCTTGATTTTTTCATAACTGATGATATCATCAGGGTCCTTTGACAACCAATCTATACCCCAGAAAGATGATGAACAGTATGTTATATCTTCTTTAATAACTGATCTTTCCCCCGTTACCCATGTATACCTCAATCCGCTTAACGGAGTGAAGTTTGCATTTGTAACCTCTTTCTCAGACAATTGGTTTCCATTGCCATCATTAACAACCCTTTCAAATACTTTGCCATTTACTCTTGTATATTCTTTCGTAACAGGCTCACTAATATTTTTAGAATTATATACCATAGGTGCAGTATCTGTAACTCTTATTTTACCTTCAAAATCCTGTCCTACCTTAATATCATTAAATTCAATGGCATAGTTGGAATTATTAACTATATTTATATTTGAAAACCCGTCCAATGCTTCAATGGCACCAGAAGAATCACCATTTGTATTCTTTATGGTGCTCATGATCTGACCTGATAAAAACACATTACCGCCTGATGCATTTATATCATCTACTACTATCTTTTTAGAAACAGGATCCCAGAAAGCTTTAATATTGCTCGCACTATTATAGAGCGGACAATCCTCATAACTTGTAGTCACTATATTGCTGTCCTCATATCTCTTAATCTGTGCCTTTATCTCATCATCTACGATAAGCTGTTGAGCATCTGCACCAGCTCGAATATTACCATTAACATTAAGCTCTCTTGCTGCGATATACACCGACGAGCCTTTAATAGTATTTTTTATATTCTCTTTAGCGTTAAATATTGCTATAGGTTCCCCACCTAAGTGGATCAATGCATCAACATATTTTTGTACAAACTTGCCGCCCGCATTAATGTTGGTTTTTCCCCTGCTGAGATTTCTCCGCTTACAATAATGCCTCCCGTACTGGTGATATCAACATTTCCGCCCTTGTTTTCAATATTTCCCTTAATTTCTATGTCACCAAGAACCTTAATATCATTCTTTCCGGCATTGGTATATTTATTATGAATAATGATGTCTGCAATAGGCTTTATATTACTCTTTTTCTTCTGGAAGCCGTTCACATATACATAACCGCCATTATTGTTCGGTATAATGACATCACTTAGCCTTAGATTATATGGACTTTCGTTTTCTATGTCTATGCTTGCTTCCTTTGAAACTCTGATTTTATTTATATCATAAGATACTTTATTACCTTCAATAAATACACTTGTAAGTGCAGATGTAATTGGAGAAAGGTTTATAAACTTTGACAAACGGGAAATTTTTATCATGTCAGTTGACTTATCCCAATAACCCATTTCCTTAAGTTCATTTTTTACAAGCTCCAACTGCAGTTTGATACCGGGCTCTGCTTGAGTTTTTCCATACTCGGCCACCAGTTTTTCAAGCCTTTGGTATTCATTAAGAAGATTGGTAAGAATATTTTCTTCTGTTATTTTATAATCTACCTTTTTGCTTGAGTCGGAAGATAACGTCCCATCTTCTTTTATATTAAAGAAAACCTTTTCATTTATACTGGCGTCAATAATTCCGTTAACATATACATTATTCTGGTTTATAAAAGCCTCTCCATTACTGTTTCTTATGTCTGCTCCAATAGCTTTGGTATATGGATTATTGGCTTCACCCATACCTCTTACAAGAGTCACTCCATGATTTGCAAACATCTTGACATCCCTGGATGCAAATATATCTCCATCCACAGTGATGGTATTTTTCTCATCAAGCATTGCATAACCTTTTCCTGCCGTATGTATAGGTACTGCATTCCAGTTGTTTATAATTGCATCTGCCGATATGTCAAACCTTCCTTTTTTGTAATTAAAATCGTTTCCTGTTGTTTCTATTCCTGTCACTGTTGGAACATTATAACCACTAAGACCTGTATACATATTCACAAAACCATTTGCTTTTATTTTTGAGCTCTTGCTTAGGTTTATGTTATTATCAGCATAGGTCTTCACATTACTTTCTCCCATTGTGGATGCAGATAGTGCACCTATCACAGTGACATCAACCTTTGACTTTGCATTTACATTGGATACCGATTCCATGCTAACATCGCCTGAAGAGAGGATATTTGAATTTTCTCCAATATTGATCTTTGAGTTGGTCTTTACATCAAAGTTTGTTTGCGCTATTACAGGAATGGTAACTGCTGCTGCAATCTTTAACCCTATCTTGTCATTTGCATTTACATTGTTTTCAGTATACAAAACAGCACAGTTCTTTGTGTTTTTATTGGCGTTTAGTGTAACATTATCCCCCACATCTATTGTTGCATCCGCCACAACATTAAGATCCGTATAAGCTGTTGTTTCAATTATCAATCCTGCTAAAACAGAATCAATTGATTTACTTGAATTCACCTCTGATTTATCAGTATTTGTCCTTGCAACAATTTCATAAGTATCTGCATCAATCACGACACCATTATCAATTTTTATATTGGACTTAACTTTTGAATTTGTATCGGATGCAGAATTTCCAAGACCCACACCGGAAACTGTAATTGCATCTGCAAAGTTATCTATGCCATTTTTGCCTGTTGTATTTATTATGACCCTCTTAGCCTTTATTCTGGCATTTTCCATTATTTCCACTTGTGCCTGGGAATCAGTAATACTTCCGCCTTTCATATACACAGAACCTGCTGCACTTCCGCTTCCCGAAGCTGCTTTTACCTTACTTGTTTCGCTGCCTTCGCTTATAAACTCCAGTGCTCCTGCAAATACCTCTGCGTTTTGTCCTATTGATGACTTGGCCTTTGAAGTAAGCTGTGAATCAGCAAATAGATTTGTAATATCTACTGCATTGGCACCATATCCTTCTACACCTGCATTTTGATTTGTATTGGATGATGAACCTATACCGATTCTGCCCTTTGTAAATACCAGTGCATCCGACGAAATAAATGAATTCATTTTTTCATCATACACAGCTTTAGTAACACTAACATTTGCTGATACACCATTTACTGCTATTCCAATCTTTGATACTTTATTTGAAGGATTATTACCTACATCTGATCTACTGGATATTTGGATACTATTTTCAGTACTTATTTCATCGGAAAGTTTATCAATACGAATATCCCTTACCGTCTCATCCTTAACCCTTCCAATGGAATCTAAAACTATTTTATTGCCATCTTCAATATCCGCCACAACATATTCGCCATCATTTAGCTTGGTTCCCATGATAACAATTTTATCACCGATTTTTATTCCTTCTTCTTCCCAAGTTCCTGATGTTTTTACTATGCTGTCTTTTACAGCACTCTTTAATATTACATTATCCCTTATTTCTCCATTGAAACTGTATGGAACATTATTCCCGTCTTTTGTCATCTTGAAGTCTTTATCGACATAGAGTATTTTACCATCTCCTGAAATATTGTTTACCATATAGTAACTGATATCCTGGCCTTCTTCCATAGATATTCCATTTACCCCAAAACCATCATCTATGAAGCTTCCTTCGGACCTTGTGATTTTGTTGTCACCTGTAATTATATAGCTGTCTGATATTTCATCAACAAAATTACCGCCGATGTTTAAGGCAACCTTTATGGTTTTTGAATCAACTTCAACGATTTTATAGCTTGTGCCGTATACATTTTCAGTTATGCTTATTAAGTTGCTATTTGTATTTGTCCCGGATAAATCTGTGCCTGTAGTATTACCGTTTGTATTATTAGGATTATTTCTTACAGTGATAATTTGCCCGGCATAGAATCCATCCTGCACAAAGTCACCGGTTGAACGGGTAATACTTCCATCCACTTTATCCTCATTATCAATTTTCTTAAATTCCAGCTGCTCTCCAGCAACTTCCATTTTTTCAAATTTGAGCTCTGGATTTCCTTTTACTTCGGCCTGGCCATTAAATATTATCTCGGGATCGCCAATGAGCTTCTTAGCTCCTGCTGACACTTTGGCATTTTTGCCTATAAATGATTCTTCCAAAGGCTTAACATCTGAAAAAGCATTGGATACATTTACTGAAGCAACTCCAACTCCAAGACCTTTTATTTCAGATATATTTTCAGGATTAAACTGTGTTTTAATATTTATATTTTTATCTACATTTACAATTGCATTGTCTGAAATATATGCTCTTATTGCAGGCAATACTTCAAGCTTTGCCAGATTGTATTTTGCTTCCAATCCATAAAGCTTTGCATCATATGCCTTAACATCTGCATTTTCTTTTAATACATTCTGTATGTCAAGGTTCTGTGCAGTAACTTTTGAATATTGTCCAATATATGCTTCGCTATTTTCTTTTACATCCATAAGCGAAACAGATGCTCCTATAGGTACCAATACACCCGATGCTTCACCGGATTTTGATTTTGCATCTATACTGCCATTAACCTTGATTGATAATGTGCCTCCACATGTAACTGATGGAGCATCACCATAATTTGTACCATCCTCAATGAAAGCACCTGTAACAGCCTCTTTATTATTTGAGAAGCCCAATAGATTTTCTACATCAGGAGCCTCATACTGATCATAGCTGCTTCTTGCATCCTCAACCTGACTGTCCTCATTATACGGAATCAATTCCTTCTTATCTGTATCGTCTTGCAAAGATGTCAGCAAGTCCTGGCTAATCTCTTTTCTTGCATTTTCATTATCACTTTCACCAACTGTCAAAAGCGATATTGATCCGTTTATATTTAAGACACCGCCTGCGGCTGATATAACATTTGAGCCAAGTTTCTTTGTTGAATCAGATTCTATTGCAATATCACCTGCAGCATAAACTGTTGTTGTCTTTCCTATCTTGGCAACAGACCTATTTATAAGCTTTGATATATCTATTGCTGCACCTGCATTGGCATAATTCAAAGCTCCTTTACCCAAATCATCCTGCACCTTGGCATGATTAAATGACTTAACAGTAAGTTTTTGTTTATCCTGGCTGCCCTGATATCCGGCTTCCTGGTTGATTAATGTCAGCAAAGCATCATTTGCTCCTATAAATGCATCAACAGTGCTTTTTACAACATTGACCATAACAACACCTGATACAGATGCAGTACCCACAGTAACTCCAACCCCAAGGTTATCAGCCCTGTCATCGCCTTCTCCAATAACTCGTATTTCTTTTAATGAGTTTACCCTTGAACCGGTTATTTTAGCTATTGTCTTGTTACTAATATTATTTACAGTAGTTGTTCCGGAAGCTGCCATGCCTGCATATGTTCCGTTACCTGCATCAGTATCAGAATGGGTTCTGTTATATGCCTTGACCTCTACATCTCCTGTTGCATATACTCCGCAATTGTCTATATAAGCCATTGATCCTTTTGATATATCATTTACGGCTACAACACCCGATACAGACAAGGAGCTTATTGCCGCACCGGCTAAGGTTTTCTTTATTTCATCATTTACATCTGAGTTTATCTTAAGGTCCTTGGCATATACAGTAGTATTATCTGAAATATATGCGTTTGAAGTATTGTTAATAACCGACGTATCAACAGTGGCACCCGCTGCAGCTCCTGCACTTGTACTTAAGCTGCCGCTTATAAAGGTTATGTCAGATGTATGTTTACCTATTACAGCTACATTACCATTTTCATTGTCTGAATTTATAACTGAATCCGTTATATAGGCATCGGTAGTTTCTTTAAGAGTATGAACACCAACCTGGCCTTTTAAATCTGCAAATAAACCAAAACCTGCAGATCCTGTTGTAAGATTTAACTTGTCATTTGATGTTGAGTTAACCGAAAGGTTGGATAATGCTGTAACATCCGAATTATCTATGTATGCTCTTACAACATTATTCATATCGGTAATTTCAACAGAGCCTCCAAAGCCTGCAGTTAATCCAATATCCAGCATACCTCCTACTACGATAAAGCTGGAGTTTTGTAATGCATTAACATTTATATCACCATAACTCATTATTTTGTGAGCTTCCAAGTCAAGGCAATCTTTTATATATGCCTCAACAACCTTTTTGTTTGTAGTAAGTGATACTGATGCAGCTATACTAAGGCCTACCGGAATTTCACCTTCCATTGCTGCTGCAACTGAAGCTCCTGCAGAACATGATTTGATATCCCCCGAAGTTGAAGCATTTATATCCATCTTTTCTTGTGACAATACTTTTGACTTTTCAACATACGCTTTTACATTGTTTTTAAGTTCGTTGTATGCAGTTGAAGCCCCAACTGCCACATCTCCCAATATACCTGCGGATCCTGCGATGGATAAGACATTGGATTTTTCATTTGCCTTGGAAGAAACAGATTTTATATAATTTTTCGTTCCTTTAATATCTGAGCCTGTTATTCTTGAAACCACATCACGATTTATCAGGTTTAATGTTGCTGAACCTGCTAACGATGCATATCTTGACATCGCAAGACCTGCTGCTAAAGACTTGATCTCACCCTCAGCATTTGACATAAGGTTTAGATCTCCATCCGATGTCAATGTCGAGTCTTCAACTAGAGCCTCAATACTTCCGTCAATCTCGTTATATGCTACTGCAGCTCCCAATGCTCCCCCGCCGGTTGCCCCTGCTACTCCACCTGCAAGGCTGCCTATGTCAGAATAGTCATTGGCTGTTATATCAGTTTTTTGCTTATCATCGGATCCTTTTATTATTGACCTCACTATCTTTGCTTGAGTTTCATTATCAATTATATTAACCGTAGCACAGGTACCTATACCTGCATATTCACTTACTCCAGCACTTAGAGCAAGAGAAAGTATATCATAGTTATCCTTACCGCTTCCAGTTAAACCATTTGAGGCACCTATACCTATTGAACCTGATTGCTGCAGATTTGAATCCGTTATAAGGGATGATGTATCGCAATCAAGGAAACTTACACTTGTAGCAAGCCCGATTCCCACCGATGAACCAACAGCTAATCCACCTGAAAGAGTTTTTATTACAGAACTATCATTTGCCTTTATTGTAGTGTCTCCGGTTATTGTACCTGACGATTTATCTATTGAAGCTAAAGTATCTCCTTCAATATCATTAATAGTTACCGAACCTGCAATAACCGCTCCCTTTGACTGGAATGACGCTCCTGCTCCCCCTATAGCCAGGGAATAGATTTTACCGCTGCGTTTGTTATCAATGTATAGATTTCCCACATCAATTATTTTAATATTTTTAATAAAGCTAGTATTGTTTCCTTTTATCTTATTGTAGCTTACTGCTCCCGCCAAAACTGCTCCATTGCCATTTGCACTTAGATTGGCTGAAACAGCACCCGACAATGTATATATGTCTGACTTGCTTTGCGCAGTGTTTGCCAAGGAACCCACATCCATTGACAATTCATTGGAAGAAGTGTTTTCTATACTTGAAATGACATCAGTTTCAATGATGTTTATGGATACACTTCCCGAGATACCTATACCGAATGAGCCTCCTGATGAACCACTACTACCGCCTGTTCCTTGCCCCGGTGATGCTCCAGTCTTTGGCATTTCATTGGAATTTAAACTATTTGTGTTTCCATTGCCATTTTCCATGCCTTTTCCAAGTCCATCAACCTTGACATCTTTTGTTGAATCCTTCATATTTTTGATACTGTCCGATACAACTGCAACGCCGACACCAATACCCACTATAAATGAGTTTGTGTTTGCCTGGTTGTTGAGCTTTCCGTAACTTGGAATTTTGCTGTCTATTATTTTAGCCCTTGTTCCTCCGGTTATTTTATTAATGCCTACTGCTGCGGCAAATCCTCCTGTACCGGAGACCCCAACAGCTCCTGATAATGATATTATATCCGCTTCATTTAAGGATTTTACTTCTATAGGTCCGTTTGATTTAATAACATTACCATAACTATCAACAAAATGAGTATTTTCTACTGTTGCATTAATATTGTTGTCAATTATGTTGTAAGATACTGTTCCTGCTAAAGATACTGTCTTCGATACTCCTGCTGAAATACCAAGAGTTATGATATCCATTTTATCCTTAGCTTTTGAATTTTCCTTTGATATGTCTTCTCTTAACTCTTCTTCAGTATCAAGATCATCATCATGCTGACCATTTACTGAATTTATTTTTAATTGCCCCCATTGTTCATAATCTGAATTCAAAACATTTGCATATACATTATTCTCTATATTGTTATAAGCTACTGCAGCCCCAATACCAACAGTGCTTGATACTCCAACGCCTCCAGCCAAAGAAGCTACTTGAGACATGTTTTTTGCCAGGATATCAGTACTTCCTGCTATCTTTCCTTTGATATTTGACATATATGCCTTGGTACTGTTTGATACATCATTTATGGTAACCGATCCTGCAATTGCAACCCCTGTCTTGGATGAACCCATGCTTGAACCGGATCCTCCTGCCGCTGCTGTGTAGACCCGCCCTTCTCTTACTGAGTTTATACTTACAGTATTCGCTTGTACATCAGTATTTGCTATATAGCTTTCAGTAGTTCCTGTAAGCTTGTTATAGCTCACTGCTCCTGCAAGTCCTGCATAAGATGAACCTGATGCTGTTGACATTGCAAGTCCTCCGGACAATGAATAAACTCCTGTTTTATTCCCTGAATCAATATCTATATCGGAAGTCCAAAGCTTTTTGGATGTATCAATGAAAGATTTGACATTATCATTAACATTATTGAAAGAAACACTGCCTGAAATTCCAAAGCCGAACTTACCGGCTTTTTCACCTGCACCATTCTGATTTGTTATGTTTGTAAGCTTATTTTCATTATCCTTTGGAGCTATCATTGCCTTTTCATGGGTACCGATTGGTGTAACTTCCGGTGAACTATTAGTTCTTACCGCTGCCGCAACATCAGCAAGATAAATATTACCTTTAGCATTGGAATCAATTTTAATTTTACCCCTTACATTTACATCATATTTTGTTACTGTTCCATCCTCTTTTTTAATTCCAGCTTCAACATCCCTTGTTATCTCATTTAACCCAGCAGCACCACCAACTGCACTTGATGCCTTCATAACGCCGCCGACAAAGTCAATCTCTAAAAGGTTGTCGTCTGCTTTAATTCCCAAATTGTTGGAATTTATCATAGCACCTTCTGAAATAAGGCTCTTGGTATCATTGTCAACTTTGTTGTATACTGATGAGCCTGTAAATCCAAAGTCCTTTGCCTGTGCTCCGCTCATAACAAAGCCTACATCAAGCCTTTTATTAAATGAAGATAGGTTTATATTATTACCGCTTACAAAAGCTCCTTTTTCAATAAGGGAGTTAGCCTTATTTTCCATAAACTTCAGAAGAAGAACAGCACCTATCTGTATACCCCCTGATTTACTTCCAAATATGCTTGTAAGTTTGTACATTCCAACATTATGTAGGTTTGATGTGTCCACATCGGATTTTATTTCCACATCCTGATTGGCAGTTTTGTATGCTACATCCTGATTTATCTTGGCTCCGTCCTTAATTATGGATGTAGCTTCATTGTCAAACTTAACATATCTTATGGCACCTGCAATACCTGCTTTTACAGATGTTGTTTTAGAACCCACATCCGAATTAAAAAGACCAATGGTCGTATACTCATTTGTAAAATCATAAATAGCATCCGAATAATCTTCTGCTTTTCCCAGTTCTTCCAACAATGTGTTTTCATTTAAGTTGGAAAGCTTATCATTTAGGAAATCTTTAGCTGCCTTTGCTTTATCACTTATGCCACTTATTTCCTCATCAAGCTTTAATACTTTTTCAAAGAGCAATGGATACCTAATTTTTGAATCTATTGTTAGCTTACCCTTTGAATTAATTTCGCCGTATATATCCGATTTACTGTGATTTTTAACAAACGAAATTGCACCCGCACCACCCACAGCAACATCAGTTGATTCCTCATAAAAGTTTTCCTTTATGGCTGCATTTGATGAGTTTGCAATCTTCTGCCTTGTATTTGAATCTATTATTACTTCTCCCTCGGAATATATCTTCGCTGTGGGATTTATCACTGTATTAATCTGGTTTTCAACCTTTTGATATGCTACAGAAGCAGAAATCTTAAGCTTTGATGTAGCTGGTTCGTTAGAAGATTCCTTTCCCGTTATACCTTTTTTAATGGCCGAAGTAATACCGCTTACTTGTTCCATGCCAGCTTTATATAAAGCTGTATTCTTATATATCCCCTGCATTTTTCTCTTAAGCCACGAAAGACCGATACCTGATCCTGCTGTTACATAATCTATACTTTGAAGATCAGAATTTATTGAGACATTGTTCTTCCCGCTACTCTTAATTGTACCGCTTACTATCGTCCCTACATCACTCTTGGCATTCTCAACAGTAATGGTCGGTGCAGCTTTGCCATCTGCCGCAGATCCTGTTGCAGCAACAGAATTTTTATAGAAACCATTGGCATTAATCTCTACGCCGCTTCCTTCAATCACTGAATTTGAACTTATATCAATTTTTGAAACAAGATTGGTATCAGATTCTACTATATTTACTGTTGCCCATTTGTTAAAGGTATTTTTTGCAGCCGCATTAACATCAGCAACAGACTGTGATTCACTTATAACCTCAACCTTGTCCTTTGCACTTATGCTGCCGCCTATATTGATACTTGCAAAAGACTTTGAATGCCCAACTGCAATAGCCGCTCCATAAAAAGAGCTGCTGGCACTCACGCCGTTATCCGACTCGGCATAGACCTTAACATAACCTGATGCAAAAATGTTTGCATTCATATTTACAGTAGTCTCGGTGTCGTTAAACTTAAAGGCAAAAGGAACACTCGTACCAAAAGTTGACATGAACTTACTAAGCAAGGCATCTTTTATTGTTTCCTTTAGATCTGAACCGATAATATCGGAATCAAAGTTTAGCCAGGGTAAAAACAGTACAGGAATTTCTGTCTCACCTGAAACTGTGACATCTCCGCCTTTTATTTCACCTGACAAATCAATTTTGGATATGCCCTCTGTTTTGGTATAGCTTAAAATATCCATACTGTCAGGAGTATTTGTTACTTTAAGCTCAACATCACCATCACTGTACTTGCCTTTAGAATCGGTATCTGCAAGTATTTTAACATCCTGTGCAAATATCTCTTCACCTGCAATCATTGAAACATCTCCTGAGTTTCCAATTATTGCACCATTATCATCTCTATTCTTGGTATTTATTACAGCACCTTTTTCAATATTAATCTTATTTGTAGCAAGAACCCGCATGTTGCCGCCATCTGTTTCCATACTTGAAAGGCGTACATTTGTACCAATAACAAAAATGTCATTTGAATTTATTTTCTTGAGGTTAAAAAGATCGATGTCACCAATAGCTGTAAGGCTAATTTGGGAATCTAAAATAGTGTCCAAAGTTATTCCTTGAGAGAATGAAATATTTTTTGCTGATATTTCAACATGTTTGTCTTCTGTTTTTATTGAACCTATAACAACATCATTTATACCAAAATCATAGACTTGCCCTCTCTTTTCCACCATAGGTGCATCTATATTTTTGTAGACAACTGCACTGACACTGCTTTTCTTATCTACTAATGCCGCTGACGCCAAAACTTCCGAATCATCGGATGTATCTACATTAAATGAATAAACCTTGTCATTGGAATATAGTCTTACATCGTATACTTTTCCATTTGGAAGAATAAAATTATACTCTGTTTTTACAAGTTCACTTTCGCTGTATATTTTTCCTTTATCATCTTTCCAGCTTTTCAATGCATCCCCTTCATATACTGCACTAACCTCAATGTCTTTTCCGTTATTCTTTATATAATACTTTTCAGTTATATTCTCAACCGGAATCCAGTTTCCTTGTGATATTCCTGAAATGTTTTCGCAGTATTCAAGTTTTGCGGATGAATATATGCCTGTTTCGCATTTTGTATCACAATTTACATCTGTACTCTCCATTGTTCCATCATCAAGAGCATATAATGAAGCACTTCCGGATGCTTTTGAAATGGCAGTAAGCTTATTTATTGTCCTTAAATCCTTCAAAGTCACCTTGTATGAATATGTAAATATTTCGGACTGTCCGGGGCTTAATTTATCAATCACAGGATAAGGTTTTAAAACAGAGCCTCCTATATTGTCTTCATAGTTTATGCCTGTTACATCCACATCCCCAGTATTGGTAACCTTTACAATATAATTGATATCCTCCCCTACAACTGCTTTATTCTTATCAGCAGTTTTAGTGATTTTTAATTCAGCATTTAAAGCTGGGAAAAGAGGTATTTCACCATCTCCTGTAATTCCTCCCTCATCTGCTGCAACACATGTAAAAAGAATTGGTTTTCCTGATTGAACCTCTTCATTTGTAACCGAATATGAGAATGTGAAGACCTTCTTTTCATTTGGAGCAAGATAATCTATTGTGCCAAGCTGCCCCATAGAATTACCGTCTTTATTTACAATAATAATAATATTTTTTAATGCCGATTGGGTGTTATTAGATATCTCTACACTGTAATTGGCGGTTTCACCCTTATATACTACAGTTGTTTCAGATTTAAGTACAACTTCCAAGGGCGGATGACTTATTACAACCTGTTCAATAAAAATCGTCGGTGTTGCTGTAGGTGAAATGGCCGGAGTTGGTGTCATTGTTGGTGCTTGAGTTGATGTAGGTGTAGGTAATTCCGTTGGGGTCCCAGTTGCCTCCGTTGTAGATGTTGGTGTTTCTATTGGTGTTACGGTTATCACTTTTGTGGGTGTTGGCGTTTCTATTGGCGTTGTAGTTACCTCTTTAGTGGGTGTTGTAGTTTCTTTTGGTGTTGTAGTTTCTTTTGGTGTTGTATTTTCTTTTGGTGTTGTAGTTTCTTTTTCTGTAGATGAAGCTCCATTTGATGTTTTAGATTCTGATGGCAGTGCTGCTGATAATCCATCGTTAGCTATTATGAAAGTTGGTGTAGAAGTTGTTGTTGGCTCAATTGTTGGTGTAACTGGTGCCAAAGCTGATTGTAAATCCGGTTGTACCCCTGACATTGGTGCAGTACTTGGTTCACTAGACAAACCATATTGCTGAATACTCACCCCAGTACCCTGATTACTGGAGAAAACATTTGCTTTTATTCCGTAATCATCAAATGATAAAAAGTCTTCAATATCATATGCCTGACTTTGATCAATTCTTTCGTATGCAAATACCGAAACTCCTGAAACAAAGATACTCGATAGTACAATAACCATAACCAAAATCATAGCTATGGCTTTGTTAGGCCTTTTCATATTCTTTTCTCCCCCCAAATTATTTATGAATATAATGCAACATAAATTATATAAATTTAATTTATTATAATAAAAATTTATCAAATATCATTTCCATTAAATTTGTTTAAAGTAATAAATGAAATATTTGAAAATTTAATTTTCAGCATTTACTTTTTGTATAATAACTGTTTCGAGCTTAGAAATTCTAAATTTTCGGCACAATCCTAGACATGTATGAGGACTTCTTACAAAATAAAGCTAGCTCTTCTTTAGCTAGCCAGATTTTTATATCTTAATGCCATTATATAATTCTGACTTTGAATAATTTCAAGATTATCCTTAAACTTAATTTTTCACCTAAATATTATCACTTTTTATTAAAATATACAATTATTTTTTGAGCACAACTTAAATATGCTAAAAATCACAGCCAAGCTACATCTCACTTGATAACGCTAATCCAAGGCCTGGGGTAAGTGAAATTCTGAAAGTCGATATGAATATAAAAATTTTGCTGGTTTTGCAGGTTGCCAAGTTCACTTAACATATGATCCTGCAGAAATAGAATATTGTACTCCAAGCAAAGGTATGCTTGAATTTGGGAATAATTATATGAGACTGGAACCATACAAGAGCAGCAATGCTGCTGAAACAACAGGAACTGTTGGAGTTATCTGTTTTAAAGTGCTGTCAAACAGTCCAACAAGCGTTAAGTTTGAAAACTGTGCCTTATTGACAAAGCCGGTAAACGGTACAATGATTTTTAACTGAGATGGTAAACAACTTAGCAACTATTCTACATATAATCTTACACTTAACTAAAATTTCCGTATTGTTGATTATAAACTCTTATTAAATATCGCTTCAAACTTATTACCAAAAAAAGGGCATTACTCACTACTTAAAAGTAGTTTTGTAATACCTCCTTTATAATCCTATATACTTTTGCTATAGGGGCTGGTAAAAGGGTAGCTTTCAAGATGCTCCCACTACCCATTACTAAGACAAAGTCTGCTGACTGCACTCTTCACTTGCAGATGCATTTTTTCTGCTGTTGCATAGTTGGTCTAAACAACCTGTGCTACCTGTGAAATTGAATGGTTAATCTGTTCTATGGGTATAATATAAAAGTAGTGTCATAAAACTATTTTGTAGTTTACAACACCAATTTACATTATAACTTTATTCAACAGTATAATAAATCCTTAATTCTTTTTTAATTTTTCTTTTATTTGATTTTCAAGTTCTTTATTCATTTGCATTTTAACATCTTGAATATTATTATTTACAGAAGTTGTTATCGAATCTTTAGCTTGTTTAACTTGATTATCTGCAACAGCATCTGTTTCTTTTTTCATTGCGTCAAAATAGTTGTTTAATTCTTGATTTGCTCTGTTTATCTCGTTGCTCTTATGTGTTTCAAATTCATTTATGATTTTGTCGGTCTTATCATTAACATATTGCCCTATCTTTTCCTTATATTGCTTGCTAAGATTTTCAGTTTCTATACTAGTTGAATTGGTGTAATAACCTTTAATTGAATTGATACCGTTGTTGATCAGATTAATAATATTTGAATCAAGAAGGGTTACTGCATAAACCTGTGCACTGCCTAGTAATAACAATAATCCAAGAATACTGATAAAAATTTTCTTTTTCATACTTAAACTACCATCACCCTTTCACCGTTATATACCTACATGAAAAATTATATATTTAAGTGTATACATTTTCAATTTGTAAATTATAGAAACTATTTATGTTTTGGACCTGCTGAGTAAATCTCTTAATTTTTTAGAACTTTCCTTGGTTTGTTATTTTTGCAACTTGTATCGTCAAAGTGATAACATTACATTGATTATAAAAAGGAGACTTTGAAATACATGTATAGAATTACAAAAATATTCAGTTTGTTAACATTTCTTAAAAATACTTTTAATAATAAAAAGAACATAAATGTTTTTATTATCGCAATCCTTTCCATAGGTATTTCTATCTTTGCTTTTTATTTGGTCTCAACAAATGAAAAGCATTATAAAAATACTATTGCAAAAATTACATCTATAACTGAAAAAAATTAAACAACACGCAAAACGATACTACAAAAAGATACGAGCAGCAGCTAAAAGCTATTATAATGAATGGTATTAATGAAGGGAAGGAAATTCAGTTAAACAATACAGTAACATTCTCTCAAGCTTATAATTTTAGGTTTAACGTAAATGATGAGATTTTTGTTGCACTTAATGTAAATACAAACAATGAAATTATATCCTCTAAAATCTTTCCTTTTTTGGGTTGAAGACCATTTAACCGGCTTTTTTATATGGGCAGGCACACCTCAATGGGTACATGGTTTATTAGTCATGGGAATATATAGAACCTTAGCATGGGTTGTTTCAGTTATGTTGCCTCCAACGGCTATATTCTTTCAGTTGTTTACATTGCTGGAATACATTGGCTATTTGCCTAGAGTGGCATTCAATCTTGATAACTTTTTCAAAAAAGCTCGTGCTCACGGTAAACAGACACTAACCATGTGCATGGGGTTCGGATGCATTGGCCATGCGGAACAACATGCTGGACAATAAAAAAGGAATCACAAAGTTTAAAATGGACTCTGGCTGCATTTCTTGTGCCAACTGTAACAGGAATTATAATTTGTTTTATCGTAGCAAATACAGTTAGGCTGCTGGGATTGGTGGAATTAGATCTATATCCTAATATCAAAAGCATTATAATACCAACAATCAGCCTGTAATAGGCAAAGGTTTTTTAAGGAAACCTAGACATATCTGGAACATCAAGTTAATCTTTCTTATTTCATCAACATGGTCAAATACTTAATTTTTATAATGCAAAGGCAGAAAATTCGACTGCATTTGCTAATGTAAAATCTTTTTTGTAACATATATAAATTGATAAACCTAAAATCAAATAAAAACTAAAATAATTTATGGTTTAGAATAAGCTTCTATGTCAATACTCTATGTGGGTGATTATATGTTCAAAAGACTATCAAACTTTTTTATGATGAAAAAAACAAAAAGAGAAACTAAAAAAGAGCATTTAGGTAAGAGTAATAGGTATAAAAATGAAAATATTCCAAAATCTATTGCTGAAATAAAAGAAAAACTTAATAAGGATTTTACCAATTGTAGCGATTTTGTCATTCGGGAAGTAGAGATAGGAAAGCTCAAAACAAAGATAATTGTTGCTTTCTTTGAAGGGTTTGTAGATAGACAAATTCTGTCACAAAATGTTATTGAGCCAATTATTAATTACTCAGGTAATGATGAAAAGAATAAGATTCACGAATTGCTTAAGACAAATATCATTAGTAGCTGTACAATATCAGAATTGAATAACTACGAAGATACAATAGATGGAATATCGTCCGGTGAAGCTGTTATTTTTATTGAGGGTGAAAGCAAGGCATTTAAGGTGGGTGTAAAATCACCAGAAAAGAGAGCTGTTGAACAGCCAGACACAGAAGTTTCTATTAAAGGTTCAAGGGAGGGTTTTACCGAAAATTTAAGAAGCAATACCATTTTACTTCGGCGAAGAATTAAAAACCCTCAATTCAAGATAGAAAGCATTAAGCTTGGTGAAGAAACCAAGACGGATATTGCTATCTGTTATATTGATGGAATAGTAAAGAAGGAAATAATTGATGAAGTACGAAGAAGGCTCCAACGAATTAAAATTGATGCAGTTCTGGCTACAGGATATTTAGAGCAGTTTATTCAAGATGGTAAGTATCCTCTCTTCCCTATGGTTGGAAATAGTGAAAAGCCAGATAAGGTTGCCGCAAAGCTTCTTGAGGGCAGAGTAGCAATTATAGCAGATGGAACGCCCACAGTACTCACAGTGCCGTTTTTATTTATTGAAACTCTGCAAGCCCAGGAAGATTATTTCGGAGAGTTCTATTTTGCTTCATTTGTGAGGGTTTTGAGGTACATTTCGTTATTGATATCATTATATTTGCCAGCTTTATACGTAGCACTGACTACATTCCATCAAACGGTTATACCTTTTAAACTAATGCTAACAATGGCAGCTTCAAGAGAAGGGTTACCATTTTCTGCGTTTACAGAAGCCCTTTTGATGGTTCTTACATTTGAGGTTCTTCGAGAAGCAGGAATCAGAATGCCAAGGGCGATTGGTCAGGCGGTTAGCATTGTAGGAGCTATTGTAATAGGAGAATCAGCAGTAAATGCTGGTATTGCATCTGCTCCCCTTGTAATAGTATCAGCTCTTGCTGGAATATGTAGTTTTATTGTTCCTCCATTAATGAAAACAGGAGCAATTTTAAGAATAGGGTTACTTGTTGCAGCAGAAATACTAGGATTAATGGGTATAGGTGTTGTAACAATAGTCTTAATTACTTACCTATGTAATAAAAGGTCATTTGGCATTCCGTACCTTACTCCGTTTTCGCCTCTACATACCGCTGACCTTAAGGACTCTCTCATTGTTGTGCCTATTTGGGCAATGTTTTCCAGACCCCGTGCATTGACTGAAGGACAAGACACAACAAGAACAACAGGTAAATCCTTTTCTTCAAAGGAGGGGAAAACTGATGAATAGAAGGTTTTTATGCTTAATATTATCTTTTTACATGTTATTGACTATTACCGGATGCTGGAATAATCGCGATTTAAGTGAGCTTGCTATTGCAAGTGCTTTTGGAATTGACAGAACTGAAGATGGAAAAGTAATGGTTTCGGTTCAAATTCTTCAACCTTCTGCAGCAAAAGCTGGAGGTAAAGATGGTGGCGGTGGAGATAAAAAGGGCTATGTTGTAGTAAGCAATACAGCAGATACAATTTTTGGTGCTTTGAGAGAGATGCTATCTAGAGTAAGCTTGAGAATATTTTATAGCTCTGCTCAAGTCATTATCATTGGAGAGGATGCTGCAAGAGCTGGTATTGAAGATTACATAGATTTTACATTAAGAGACCATGAGACACAGTTTAAAACATTAGTGGCAGTATCAAAAGGCACAACAGCAAAGGAAATACTAGAAAAGGAATTTGATTTATCCAATGTTCCTGGAGCCTACATTAGAGATATATTAAACAATGCTGATTCACGGGCTTTTAACAAGAATATGATTTTACTCGAAGTAGCAAGAGAATTGGCTACTGAGGGCAAAGAGCTTTCTATTGGAGCAATAAAAATTGATGGTAATACTCCTAGTGCTGAGGGCATGGCTGTTTTCTTAAAAGGGAAAATGGCCGGCTGGTTAGATAGCTTTGAGACTCGAGGATATATGCTTGCAACAGGGCGTTTAGAAGGAACTATCATAGAAGTGGCAGACCCACAAGGATCAAAAAAGCAGCTTGCTATTGAAGTTCAGAAAACTAATAAAAAACAGAGCATTGAATTTAATTCCCATGGTAAACCTGAAGTTAATATAGAGATTGGAATACAAGCAAATATTGGAGAGCAATATGCTGGTGGAAGCATGAAAGAAGATGAGATTGCCAGGCTTATTGCTGTAAGTTGCAATAAAAAAGTGAAAAATGAGATTTTACAAACCATTACAAAATGTCAAAAGGAATATAAGAGCGATATATTTGGTTTCGGTGCAAAAGTTTTTGATGTAGCACCTGATTATTGGAAAAGTGTTCGAGAAAAATGGAACCCTGAAATTTTTCCAGAACTTAAGGTAAACATAGAAGTTAAGACAAAAATACTACGTTCCGGACTGATAGGTAAATCCATAGAAGTAAAGTAAAGAGGTGATTGATTTGGTGAAAGTTATTACTGCAATATGTATCATTGTACTTTTCAATTTAAGAGAGCTATTGCAATCAAAAGAAAAAGGAAAAATTATGGCAATATATTTTTCCTTTATGGGAGCTAGTTTGGCTTTAGGGATCTTAATCAGTATAGATAAACAGCCAACCAGCCTTACTATCATGATTATGGATTTTGTGAAAGCTTTTGGATGGGGTGAAGGATGAAATGAAAGAAGTTAAGTTATCAAATATTCAATTGGGTATGCTTGCACTTGGCTTTTTATATGGTAGTACAGCAATTGTGAATCCTGCTAGTGCAGCTAAAAGAGACGCATGGATATCCGTGCTTCTTGGGTGGGCAATTGGAGCAATACTCATACTCATGGTTCTATATATATCAAAAATTAACAAGGGAAAAACTTTGTCTGAAATTCTGTTAAGCTGCTTTGGCAAGGTATTTGGAAAGATATTCATGGGTTTTTTTATCATTTTCTTTTTATATAAAGCAACTATAAATACAAGAGCATTTGGTGAGTTTATGGCAACGGTAAGTTATCCTGAAACGCCATTGATAGTATTAATGGGAGTATTTATTTTAGGGGCTATATATGTAGCCCGAAGTGGACTTGCTTGCTTGGGAAGGGTTTCAGAAATATTAGTTCCCCTAATACCTTTTCCCATATTTGTTGTAGCTAGTTCAATGATAACAATGAAGAATTATTCCGGATTCCAGCCTATGCTGATGGAGGTTATGCCAATAATAAAAAGTGCTGCAAGTTACATTGCTACAATTTCTGGCGATTTTATTGTTTTTCTTATGCTACTTCCATATACAAATGTAAGCGTAAATTACATCATCACATAGTATAACAAGTACAAAGCTGATATAATCACGAATGATTAGGTTGAAAAAGTCTAAAAAGTAATGAAACTTTTTCAACCAGAAATGGAGTGATTGTATGAATACACAAAAAGTTGCAGAAGAATATCGATTATCACAATGGGCACAAGTAATTCAGGCACAACAGGAAAGTGGGCAAAGTATCAAGGATTTCTGTGAGTCTACAGGCATACGCAAAAACAAATACTTTTACTGGCAAAAGAAGTTACGAAGTGAGGCTTGCACTGAGCTTGCTAAGGCTGAAGAGTCAAGAAATATTGTGCCAAGCGGATGGATGCAGCTGGAATCTAAACAAATGCAAGACATAAAAGAATCTTTGGACATTGAAATTAATGGCTTTCATATAACTTTTACGTCCGAGACCAATACTGAACTTCTAAAAAAAGCTTGTTGTACACTGAGGTCGCTATGATAAGATGGAGTGATAAATCTGTATATCTATGTTGTGGTTATACCGATATGAGAAAATCCATTAACGGTATGACGATGCTGGTAAAGGAGAGTTTTTCCTTGGATCCTTTTGATGATGCACTATTTGTTTTTTGTAACAAAAGCAGAGACAGACTGAAGATCTTGGAATGGGACGGCGATGGATTTTGGTTGTACTTTAAGCGTCTGGAACGAGGGCGTTTTCGCTGGCCTGCTGAAGGAAATGACAAAACCATGATTCTTAATGCTAACGAATTGACCTGCCTAATTGATGGTGCCAGATTAGAAAAAAAGCTTAAGAGAAACGAAGTTTTTGAAAGACAAATAACTTAAAAATATTCTATTGAAATATGCCTAAGATCTTGGAATTATGGGGGGTTTATGGTATAATTATCTTATGAAAACAAAAGAAAATCCAGCAGAAAATTTCATCAAAATAATAAAAGAATTAAAGAAAGAGAACGAGCAACTAAAGCAGCAAAACCAGTGGCTGATGGAGCAGTTTCGTCTTTCAAAGCATAAGAAATATTGTGCATCCAGCGAACATAACTCTGTAGACCAGATTTGTCTTTTCAACGAAGCGGAAACGACTGGGGTTTTGACTATACCACAACCTGGTTTTACTGAGGTGAAGGCTTATCACCGCAAAAAAAGCCGCTTAATAACTGATAAACTTCCTGATGATTTACCTATAGAGATAATTGAACACGAATTGCCGAAAACAGAGCGTTTCTGTCCGGAATGCAGCAGTGAATTGCATGAAATGGGAAAAGAAACACGTGAAGAAATAAAGATTATTCCTGCCAAAGCAGTAATTATACGCCATGTACGATACGTTTATTCATGTCGGAAGTGTGAAAGTACCTCTGATCATGTACCGATTGTTAAGGCGGATATGCCTGAGCCTGTCATAAAAGGCGGATTTGCTTCGCCAGATACAATTGCCCATATTGCATCACAGAAATTCATGATGGCATCACCATTATACCGACAAGAGCAGGAGTGGAAGCAAAATGGAATCATGCTCTCACGCCAAACTATGTCTAATTGGCTCATCAAGGCTTCTGAGGACTGGTTGGAGCCGATATATCTGGCAATGAAACATAGATTGTGCAAACATGATGTGCTTCATGCAGATGAGAGTGCTCTACAGGTGCTAAAAGAACCGGGGAAAACGCCACACTCAAAGAGTTACATGTGGCTGTTCCGAACCAGTGGAGAGGCAAAGCACCAGATTGTGCTTTATGAATACCAACCAGACAGGAAGCATATACATCCAGAAAAATTTTTAAAAGATTTTTCTGGCTATATCCACGCAGATGGATACGAAGGGTATCATAAATTACCGGGAAACATTATGGTAGTTGGCTGCCTGGCTCATCTGCGGAGGAAGCTTTTTGATGCGTTGAAAATCTTGCCAAAGGACAAACAGCCTGGTTCAAATGCAGCCAAAGGAGTAGAATATTGTGACAAGCTGTTTCATCTCGAGAAGCAATTTGCTTCGTTGTCCCCAGAAAACAGGCATAAAGAGCGTGAAAGGCAGTCTAAACCTCTGATAAACGAATTTTTTAACTGGATGGAACAATTGAATGCATTACCAAATACACTACTTGGAAAAGCGGCATATTATGCAAAGAGCCAACGAAAGTATCTTGAAAGGTATCTGCTTGATGGCAGGTTGGAAATTTCAAACAACCGTGCAGAACGTAGTATAAAACCTTTTGTTATCGGGCGAAAAAATTGGCTTTTTTCCAATACACCTAACGGTGCGAAGGCAAGTGCAATTTATTATAGCCTGATCGTGACAGCAATCGAAAACGGCTTAAATCCATTTGAATATTTATCGTGGATTCTTACAAACGCCCCTAACCTTGGAAAATCGGGATATGTAACAAAAATTGAAGATTTATTGCCTGACAGCGATAAAATACCATCCAATGTGTTTGTACCAAAGCCAAAAGGAACAGCACCTGAAAAATATGCCTGGGAGGAAGACAAATGAACTACAAAAAGCACACATCATTTATGATTGATTTCATCTCTGATTTTGTAAATGGTGAAATAGACCGTTATTTTTTTGATTTGGATTATTCTGCTTATGTGATAGAGCATTTTCCTCATATGGAGCTTGAGGACGCCAGATTTGCAGACTGGTTTGCCCATACAATAGATCAGACATATGAGCGTGGAACTGATCTTGGTCTACCAGATGAAGAGTTTAGGGTTGAAATATCTAAGGCTCTGGATGAATGGCTTGGTAGGAAAAGATATTGATATTATTTAATTGAGATGCCTATATGTCTGCTTGTATTTGACGCTTACATACAAATAATGAGAAGGGCAGATTTAAAGCGTCGATGATAGCATATACTGGCGTTGGTGTTTTGTCGATGATAATAGTGGTCAGAAACCTAAAAGTAATCGGACCTGTCCTAATTGAAAACGTATCGTATGCTTCACACATTGCTGCTCAATTAATACCAGGAGTGAGTATTGACCCACTTATTGATATAAATTTGCTTCTTGGCGGAGGACTTAAGGTTGCTCTATTTTTATATGCAGCAGTGAAAGGAACAGCTGAGTTATTTGGAATAAAAGATAATAAACTTTTAACATGCCCAATCGCAGTGTTTATTATTGCATGTTCTTTTTGGATTGTTCCTAATGCACTTGAACTTAAAAGATGGAATGGAAGTTTAGGTATTATTCTTTTAACAATTCCGTTCCAAGTCATTCTACCAATGTTGATGCTTATAATTTCACTCATTAAAAGGCCGAAAGAAAATAAGAGTCCTTGCTAGTACACTAATTTTATTTTTGTGAGTTTGATTTACACAAGTACTCTTTTTTAAAAAACCTTTCCTCTTTATTTTTTCAACTGCATCATGAATTGTTTTGCTTTCAAGCTTCCTAATTATGCTATGGATATGATTTTTCAGAGTATTATCTGAAATGTATAAACATTCCAGTACATCTTTTTTGCTTTTACCTTCAGTGAACATTTTGAATATTTCTTTTTCCTGAGTGGTTAAAGGATAAAGCAGTTCATTAATCCTTAACCTCTGATAATCCTTTGCCAAAACCTCGTTTGGAGTGGAACTTTTTAATGTGCTTCTTATAATAGAGGGTATATCCTTATAGTTATTTTTTAAAATATAGTTTACGGCACCTGCTATGTAAGCATTCTGAATTATTTCCCGATCCGACATAGCAGTTAACATAATGACTTTAACATCCTTATGACATAGTATTTCAGCTGTGGCATATATTCCATCAAGTTCGTTGCCTGAAAGGTTGATATCCATCAGTATTATATCTGCATCTGTAGATGTACATATTTCAATAGCTTTATCATAATCTCCGGCAACTGCTGTGACCTCAAAGTCCGGTTCCAGTTCCAGAAACAGATTCAATGCCATGACCCACTTTTCATCATCTTCTACAATAATCATTTTGATTTTGTTCATATTATCTCCTATACTCAAACTATACATAAATTAACAATGATTCAAGATATAACAGCCGTTGTATATTTCGCTAGGATTATTTCAATCACCCATTAATTTAAACTATTATTGAAACTAACTTTCATTCCTGAGTCTGTACGTATTTTACTTACAATCCTTTTTTCAGGGAATATAAGACTTACCATCGTACCAGTACCTTTTATGCTTGATACTTCGATATTTCCTTCATGCTTTCTCATAACATTATAGCAGTAGAACAAACCCAAACCAAAGTTCGCATTATTTTTCCTTGTTGTATAGAAAGGATCATACAGATTTGGCAGGTTCTCAGCCAAAATACCTGGTCCGTTATCTTGCACCATAAGTTCTAATAAGTTCCTATGTTTAACTAAATATATACATATTTCTCCACTGCTTTCTAAAGCCTCAATAGAATTATTTATTATATTGCCTAGACACTCTCTTAGATGTGTATAGTCAGCTTTGATAAGATAATCCCGTTCAATGTCATTTCGTATTATGATATTACTCCCAGACATTAATTTTTTATGGTTTTTAACTGTGTTTTCTATTAACTCTTTTAAACTAAATTCACTTTCATCCAGCACTATTGGTTTCGAATTGTCTTTAATTCTTTCAACAAGGTTTAGCATATGATTTAAAGAGTCTTCTATTATTTCGGTGCTTAGAACTATTTTATCTTTTATATCTTTAGACTCAATACTTTTCTGCAGCTCCTTTATGGTGTTATTACACAATGATATCTTGGATACTTCGTTTTTAACAGCATGATTAAAAATAACCGTGCTTGAATTAATTGTCTTGATCGTTGCGTCAAATCTAACTTTTTCAAATTTTATTTTCAACCCAAAAATCCCATATCTTATTATAAAAATCATATATAGTACAAAAAAAACTGCAACTATTATATATGAATACTTCCAAATGATATTATTTCCAAAGGCCTGAGTCACAATTACTATTAAATAATGTGCAATTTCAGTAGGTAAAATAACCATGATAACGAAAAACCTATTGTTTTTTTCAGTTCCGGTCAGTGCCCTTTTATATGTAGATAACAATATAAACAATGAAATGATAATGTAAATTCCTGACCATATGGAAAGAAACCTAAAATCGGGGTTAAAACGTCTTCCTACCGGAAAGATAATAAAACACACTAATGTTGGAATTGAAATCAGGAAAATATATAAAGCATGTTGCCATCTCTTTTTATTTTCCATATATCCGGAAAAATAAATAGAGAACATCAATAAAATTGAGTAGGGTACATAGTGGCTCAAAGATAAAAGGAAGCTTATAAAACACTCCATTGACAATATAAAAAGACTGTCAACATAGCTTTGAACTCTAAGAGACGGTAAAACACCAAATTCCAAATAAGACGCAAAACAACCTGCTGATGCTATAAAAACTGCTAATGCCATTATTAGATTAATAATTTTTTTGGTAGTTGAAATAAAAACCAAAACTGCCTCTACCAGTAATAATACAGATGCAACAAGCATTCCCATTCCTGTACCTCATTTAACCAATACATGGGTTCTGATTATATCTTAATCTTAATTATTCTTTATTCAAAAACAACATTTACTTTTATTAACATTTATTATTATTTTTTATAAGTATATCATAATTTACTTTAAATGACTAGAAAAGTTAGACCTTTTTATAAATTAGAAGGGGCTGTGAGTGGTATAAATCATTAGGAGTTAAATTTTTAGCCACATAGAAATATTTCACACCTTTTGCCGCACTTTCCATAGTCTATCAATTGCTTTTTCCTGGTAAAAAAGGCCGCTACACTTCTTAGTGCAACAGCCTCATCAAACTTATATAAACTTTATTGTTCGATATCTAATATTAAGTCTTTAAAATCTCGATATATTTCTTATTTAATGAATAGTGCCGGGAACATACCACTCCAGGAAGCGTCCAATGAACATTCAATGTAATATTCACCTTTTTCGTTGTTAAACATGCTGGCACTAATAGTTGCACTAACAAAATATTCATCCTGATTAATAGTAGATTTTGTTATTGTAACATCAGTAGGTTTGTAACATGCTGCATGTCCGAAAGATGATGACATCCAATGAAGGTTGCATAATCTCAAATAGATTTGATTTAAAGTCAGCCCTTTACCTGTCAAATCATGAACAGTGAAGCTTAATCTTGACCAATTACCTTGAGTATTGGTAAATGCGGTGGTATCTACATATGCGTCATTTACAATCTTTCTTGGATAATCCGCTACCATGGATCTTGAATATAGAACAGTAAACTGTTGAGAGTACAAGTATGATCCGTTTTGATCATATGTGAATACAAGTACTTTGTAACGGCCTTCTTCTGGAAGTTTTACTTTGTAATATGGACTGCTGAAAAAAATCCCTCCAACACTACTGGCACTTACTGTACCCCAGCAAATAACATTGGCATTTTGCCAAGGACCAAATTCACCAGAACGAATTTTTGTTTCTTTACTTAAATAAACTTGGGTAAGATTCGAATAAACTTTGTTTGACGGATTATCTTTTATTGAAAAATTAAACTCATTACTATAAGTATACAATGTTTTTACAGATCCGTTTTCATTATAAAATGTCCTGTTTGAAGGGAAAGGTGTGCTTATACCCCATGTAGCATCTTCAACATATGCAAATGAAAAATTAGGTATTAAGCAAGTTATTATTGCAGCAACCAACACAAATATAGTCAACCTTTTTTTAACGTTTAATTTATTCATAACTTTTCCTCCATTTCATAAAATACTGTTTAGCATATACAATATACGCCTTTATTTGCTTGGATTACCTAGCAATGCTTAAATTGCATATAATGTATATAATTTAAAAATAAAATATTCATATCCGCTCACCATTGTGTTGAAATTTGTAAATGTAGGCCTACATTATAATTCTTCTTGACAAGCGGGAGTTTATATTTTTATTTTATATTTCTTGAAAATAATTTTGAAGTACTATTTTTTCTAGTTGGGTTATAATAGTACCTTTTTTTATTCTGTGGATTTTGTGTTTGGGGTTTTGCCCACTTCTTGAATAGACATATTTTATCACAATTAAAAGGGGCTGTTGCACTAAGAAATTAGTGTAGGAGCCCTTTTTACTTGCAAAAAACAATTGCCAGACTATTCAAAGTCCGGCAAAAGGTGTAAAATATTTTTATGCTAGTAAAAAATTTAACACATAAAGATTATACTACGCACGGTGGTTTCTATCAATTAAAATTGCCGTTAAATGTTGAATGTATGATTCCGAATGATGATTCTGTAAGGTTGCTGGGTCAAATTGTAGAGGAGATGAATTTATCAGAATTATATAAGACTTATTCCCGTTTAAGGAAAAAACAAGCAACCCCAACACAGATGCTGAAGATCATGCTATATGCTTATATGAATAGTAATTATTCTACAAGGAAAATCGAAAGAGCCTGCAAGCGGGACATTAATTATATGTACCTTCTTGAAGGCTCGCCTGCTCCGGATTATACAACAATTGCAAGATTCAGAAGTATTCATTTTGCACCTGTTTCAGAAAATCTTTTGGCACAGTTTACGCAGATGCTTGCTGAAAACAAAGAAATTTCAATGAAAAATCTATTTATTGATGGGACAAAGCTTGAAGCTGCATCAAATAAATATACTTTTGTCTGGAAAGGTTCTGTCACTAAGAATCAGAAAAAACTGATGGATAAGCTCCCAACTTTTTTAAAACAAACAGAAGAGAATTTTGGATTTAAGATTTTATATGGTGAAGAAATCAAGATGCACCATTTGAAAAAGCTCAGACGTAAACTTTGCAAAATAAAAAACGATGAAGATATTCAATTTGTCTCTGGTATAGGAAAAAGAAAATCTCCTCTCCAAAAAATATTTGAACAGCTGGATGAATACATATCAAGGCTCAAGAAATATAATAAGCATCTGCATCTTATGGGGGATAGAAATAGCTATTCAAAGACAGACCCTGATGCAACCTTCATGAGGATGAAAGAAGATGCTATGAAGAATGGGCAACTAAAACCCGGCTACAACATTCAGTTTGGGGTAGATGCTGAATATATAGTATGGATTAGTGCTGGACCACAGCCTACAGATACAACCACGCTAATACCATTTTTAGACAGCATAAAGAGTCGTTTGAAGTATACTTACAGAAATATAGTTGCAGACTCAGGCTATGAAAGTGAGGAAAACTACGTCTATCTCGATGAGAACGGTCAGCTTGCTTTTATCAAACCTTCCAATTATGAAATTAGTAAGACACGGAAATATAAAACTGATATCAGTAGGAAGGAAAATATGAGCTATGACAAAGAAAACGACTTTTATATATGTAGCAGCGGTAAAAAGCTTGTAGCCACAGGGATTAAATTCAGCAAAAGCAAGACTGGCTATAGAAGTGAGAAAACCTGTTATACATGTGAAGATTGCACTCAATGCCCTATTAAATCAAAATGCATTAAGGGAAACAGCAAAAAGCCATTGGAAGAACGAACCAAGCATCTTGAAGTTTCAAAACTATTTCAGCAAAAACGTGAGGCAGCGATAACCAGAATCCTTAGTGATGAGGGAAAAGAGCTCAGAATGAACCGAAGTATTCAGTCTGAAGGTGCTTTTGGAGAAATAAAACAAGATATGGGATTCAGACGTTTTTTGTGTAAAGGGAAAAAGAATATCTTGGCAGAATGTATTCTTCTTGGCTTAGCTCATAATGTAAACAAACTGCACAACAAAATTCAGTCAGAACGATGTTCTACTTATTTACATCCATTAAAAACAGCTTAGATAAAAATGTTTATAATAAAGAGCATAAATCAGTAAGCTTTATTTGCTATACTCTTTTTTCAAAAGAAAGAAAAAGAATATAATATTTTGGTTAAAATATTTCACTATCATTATAGAAATGGGGCGTTGTACTACGATTATAAATCGTAATTGCAACAGCCCCTTTCATTCCTTCACCGTTATCTATATACTGGAGTAGGCGTATTAGAGTGTGTCGGTGTTGGTGTATTTATTGGTGTATTTGTTGCTGTCGCTGTTGGTGTATGTGTTGGTGTTGCTGTCGCTGTTGGTGTAGCTGTTGGAGTTGGCTTTGGTGTTGCTGTTGGTGTAGGTGATGCTGTTGCTCTAAAAAGTGCTGAGTCAGGTATTAGTTGCTTTGTTATGCCCTGACCCGAATACCTTACTTCTAAGACATCCTCTCCATCCCTGTTAAAATAGTTGACTTTGATTTCATGTTTTCCGGCAGCAAGGTAAATAGAACCGCTTTTTTCTTGTGCTGAATGTTTTCCGTCATTATCAACTACCAATCTGCTTCCGATATAAAGCCTGCTTCCGTCGTCTGATTTTGTATAGAATGTATAATATCCACTCGTTGCTATATTTACATATCCGGTAAATGTGTAGCCATAGTTTGCTCTATTGGATGATATTTTAAAATTATCAATAACACCCTGACTTACTGGAGACAAATTAGAGAAATTAGTCAGGTCATTCCAATATCCTTCATAGTACTTAAAATCAAGTCCGTTAACAGTATATCCCGGGTTATCAGGTGTCCTGTATATGGATGTTGGAGTAGGTGTATAAGCAGGAGTAGGTGTAGCAGTACTGTAGTTTACAGATATGTTGTCAAACTCTGTATATGTGTCAACTGCCCTTACACCTATTGAACCACCTGTGTAAATGCTGTCAGTAACATCTATTATTGACGAAGAGATATCATCAAGGTAAACCCTGATTGAACTTCCAAGTCTTACAACCTTAAGATTGTATGTTGTGTATGGATTAATTGTAACACTCATAATACCAATTGTTACTGCTGAATTGTCTGTTATCCTTAACAACTCAAGCTTGTCGCTGTTTGCATCTATTCCCACATAATAACCTCTGAAGCCGTAAGCAGAATTAGTGGGATTGCTTACATTAAATATAACTCCTGCATTTCCATATGTTCCTATTGCCAAACTTGCTGTGTAGGTGAAATCGGTATAGTTGGTTCCTACAACTATTGATTTTGCCTCACCGTTAGGACTTACGCTATATTTGTTGCTTTCAACTTTCCATGTACCATTATATGCGGTCCATCCTGTTGCGTTTCCATCATTGAAGTTATCTGAAAAAGCCACGCCTGAAGGTACAACAGTTGTTTGATAGAATCTGAACCAGTTTACAGAGAACAGATATCCATTTCCACCAGTAAATTTCAAATAAAGTTTATGAACATCTGTTGTTTTTTGGATATCGATTTTCTTTGAAGCCCATGTTTGCCAACCTCCTGTAGAAGGTATGGAACATGTTCCAACAAGCTTGCCGTTAATACTGTCCAGTCTTATTTCAATATAACCGCTGCTTGATGTTCCATTGGCATATCTCACTTCGAAGCTGCTGGCACCATTCGAAAAGTCAATATTGTCATAAAATGTGTAATCGCCATTTTCTATCCACTCAATATCCTTACCGCCTTCAGTACAGCTTGCAATTTCAACACCTTTATTGCTGGTAAAGCTTTCCGCTTCAATTTGTGTAAAAGCACTTCTTGCTGCTATTGTAGGCGTTGCTGTAGGTGTCGGTGTACTTGTAGGCTTTGGTGTTACTGTAGGTGTTGGAGTATGGTATGAGTTAACAGCCTGCAGCAGATCTTTATCATTAAGGGCATTTACCTGCTCCATTTTGATAACACCTGTATCTACAAGTTTTCTAATAAGCGTTTTTTCCGATCCCTTCATCTTAGTTTTTAACGCACTGTAAGAGGCCGCTACAACATCGTCCCTTATTATGGACTGGCTTGATTTGTAGTATTTATACTCAACAGGGGAAATAAGACCTATGCTTAATGCTTTGTCGATTGATTCACTCCAAACAAAGTCTCCCTTTGAGTCATCGTATCCCAATGACCTTAATAGATATGTAATATATTGGTTTGCAGTTACATTCATACCTGCACCAAACCTGTTGTTGCTAATACCTGAAGTCAGCTTTATTGAATACGCATATGAAACATAATACTCAGCGTAGTGACCAGAAGGAATATCTGTAAATGTTGACTTGTTCTTCTGATTTTTAGCTGTTTGCTCAAGACCTAAAAGTCTTAAGACCATAACGATTGACTGTTCTCTTGTCAATTCCTTATCAAGTTCAAAACCCTTATCTGTACCTAAAAACAGGTTTAGGCTTTTTAATTTGTTTGCCAGATCAGTGTTCTGAACTGGTGCAGCACCGGTTAAATTAATTGATACCAGCACTATCACCATAGATAGCAATACTGAAAAAACCCTTCTTCTCATTTAATCAATCCTCCTGTAAATCAATTTACAAAATAAAATTTATTATGATTTTCTTTTTTATGTCTAGGAAATCATGTATTATATACCAAAACTTCTCATGACATCAACCAAGTTTGAAAAATCACTCTAATATATAATAAAATATTTATTATGAATTTAAGTCATATATCCCTTTATCGAGACATAATTTTGCTCTTTCCCTTGTTTTTTCATCACCTTCGAGTGCTTCTTTCATGAACTGTGGATTTTCCTTTAGAAATTTAGTCATTGCGGCCTTAGGATTATCAAGATAAGCTGCAATCATATCAAACTGGCTTTGATTTATATAGTTGGAGTCCAATGCCATTTTAAACAATTCCTTATCAATATTGATCATTGAAAAGGGTGCTATACTGTTGCTCTCAAGAAACTCAGAGCCGCCCTGCATCCTGTCTACAACTGCCACACTCCACAATATTTCGCCGCCAAGGTTCTTTATCGCAGGAATCCAAGCCCTCTCATAACTTGAAGCCTCGTTGATAAGATCAACAATATGAAGAACTTTTTTTCCATTTAGCAGGAAATCGGTAATAACTTCCCCCCCATCTGTTAAAACCGCTTTTAAATCCTTGTATATTGTTATATGTGGTTTATTCAATATATGAGCTATTATTATCGAAAAGAACCAATCTCTTCTTTCACCGCCTGATATGTACTCGTAGGATTTAAGCTTTGGATTATCCTTTATAAATACCACCATTTCGTCTATAAGTTCTTTGAAAATTTTATCACTTTTATAGTTTTCCAGAACTTTTTCCAGTACCTTCCCAGGACATCCGATAACATCTTTTTTTACTTCATCAATTATTTTAAGCAAATTATTAGCCTTTTCCTCACTTCCATAGAGAAAATGAGTATTTATGTAATAGGGTCCTATTGCTCCCGATGTATACCAAAATGGCTTATCCTGGGGGCATACTCTAAGTGCTTCAGTTTCAAACAGCCATGAAACCAGCTTGTCTCTAAAATTATTCATATTTACTCCTCCATATTAACACTTTTAATTTAGATTAAAAGTGATTAATCTATTACATTTGTCTTTCGCAAATCCCGTTGAACCGTTCGTTATTTGCTCCGCCAAATGTAAGATTATTAACACTTTTAATTTAGACGTTATTTGCATCTCAAAAGTTTCCCAAAACTGATATTCTACCTTTGTCTTTCTTCAAATTCCTTTTCGTATTGGCTCCACCATTCCTGATTATAAATGGTGCTCATTTCCCGACCTAAATGTGAAGCATCACCTTCTAGTACAACATTATATTCACCATTCTCGTAATCAATAATAGTAACTGATGTGTTGTCATACCACTTTATATTAACCATTTCTTCCAAATCACAACCCTTGAATCTGCACATCATAGCTTTAATAGCTGTTCCGTGTGTAACAATACATATATCCTTACCTTTATTGTTGTCAGCAATATATTGAACTTCCTTTAAAAGCCTCTCTTGAAACTCTTCCATTGATTCACCGTTAGGCATTTTGTGAACATGGGGCCTTTTTTCCCACGTTTCATTCTCTAATGGCCACAAATCTGCAAGTTCATCCCATTTCTTCCCTTCCCAATCGCCTCCGTTAATTTCCTTCAGCCTGTCAGTCCTTATAATGGGAAGGTTCTTGATATTTGCTATATATTGTGCTGTTTGAAGAGTTCTTTTCAGGCTGCTTGAATATATAACATCAATTTTCACATCCTTGAGCCTTTTTGCTGCCAACTCTGCCTGCTTATGACCCTTTTCAGTAATGGGAGAGTCTGTCCATCCATGAAACTCCCTGTACAAATTCCCTCAGCTTCTGCATGCCTTACAAAAATAAGCCTTGTCCTCATTGATTCCTCCTACTTCATTAGTAATGACTAACATATAACTTCCCCTATAAATTTCGCTCATGTGTTGACTTAACTCGTCAACACTCGCTCAAAATGGTAAGTAATATTTTAGTCATTACTTACTTACATCCACATCCTGTTGATGTATCATTTAATTCCAGTGTTCCTATTATATCCATAACACTACTAATATTATACAGTTCAAGATATTTCTCAATTCCCTTTACAACATCAATGCATGCAGCAGGATTTACAAAGTTCATGGTTCCAACCATAACCGCACTTGCTCCAGCCAACAGGAACTCCACCGCATCCTCACCTGTGGATATGCCTCCCATCCCTATAACCGGAACCTTTACTGTATGGGCAACCTCATAAACCATGCGAAGCGCAACAGGCTTAACAGCCGGTCCTGAAAGTCCACCGAAATTCTGAGCCAGTATAGGCCTTCTCTTATGAATATCGATGGCCATTCCAAGTATTGTATTTATAAGCGACAATGAATCGGCACCTGCATCTTCGGCAGCTTTAGCAATTTCCTTTATATTTGTAACATTAGGTGTAAGCTTAACTATAAGAGGCTTTTTACAATATGCCCTGACTCTTTTTGTCACCTCTGAAATTCCTGCACATGTGTTTCCGAATGCAACTCCGCCTTGCTTAACATTAGGGCATGAAACGTTCAGTTCAATGGCATCAATATCCGCATCCTGCAAAGTTTCTGCCATTTTACAATAATCTTCGATGGTATTCCCTGCAATATTTGCTATTATTGCAGTGTTAAATTTTCTTAAAAACGGTATTTCCTCTTTAATAAAATGCTCAACCCCAGGATTCTGAAGTCCTACACTATTTAATATACCGGCAGGCGTCTCTGCAATCCTCGGAGGCTTGTTGCCGTGTCTCGGCCTAAGGGTAAGACCTTTAACAGATACTCCCCCAAGGCCATTTAAGTCCATATAATCGGAGTATTCCCTGCCAAATCCGAATGTTCCCGATGCAGCTATTACTGGGTTATTTAGTTTAAGACCGCCGACTGTAACTGAAAGATCGGCTTTTTTATTAACATTATTCATATTCTCCCTCATTTTTTGTTATCCTTATATAAAAAGCAATTAATTTTATATATTTGTATATCACAAATCAATTAATCTTTTCATATAGTTAAAATTCTTCATTTTATATAATAACATTTAATTGAGCTGCTATCCATACAGTAATATAAATTTATTGTAAAAAAAACTTATATCTGTTACACTCAGTTCTGGTACTATTATTTTTCATAAATATTTTTAAAAATGATATATATGCTGCTCTTAAAAATCATACTTCTTATCGAACAATATTGTGGGAGGAGGATATTATTGCTTAACCTGAAGTTCTTCAAAAAACAAAGGCAGGAAAACGACCCTTTAAGAGATATAATAGTAAAAATCCGCAATGGGGACCAAACACTAAAAGATAAATTAATAAGTGATTACCGTCCATTTATACTTCAATCCATATCAAAGGTTACAGGCAAATACATTGATCCTGTTAACAGTGAAGAGTTTAGTATAGGCTTAATGGCCTTCGATGAGGCAATAAACTGTTATGATGAAAGTCAGAACAGAAATTTTCTCAACTTTTCAGACCAGGTAATTAGACGCAGAGTGATCGATTTTTTAAGAAAGAGCAGTAAATCACAGGTAGAGTATCCCTTTACTTACTTTGAGAATGAGGAAAATAATAACTTTGAGGAAAAATACCTTAAGGTTGAATATGGCACGTCCACAGATAATGTAGAGATGGAAGAGGAAATTATCTCATTCAAAAGAGATTTGATGAGATTTAATATAACTTTGTCATCCCTCGCATCTTGTGCTCCAAAACATAAGGATTCAAAGCAGCTCTGTATAAAGCTTGCAAGAATAGTTGCGGACAATCAGGCGTTGTATGACAGGTTCATGCGAACAGGTAATATACCAATAACCGAGTTGACAAAAATTACAAATGTTTACCATGGAACTGTTGAACGCAACAGAAAATTTATAATAGCAATGATACTTATACTTAAGAGTAACCTTAATATTCTTCAAGGTTACATACGTGATGTAGAAGGAGGTGGAAGATATGAATAAAGGAACTATACTTGAAATAGAAAACGACATTGTTCTTGTTATGACAGGAGACTGTGATTTCATTCATTTGAAAAGAAAATCAGGCATGTTTGTCGGACAGCAAATACAGTTTACATCTGATGATATAAAGAAGGAAAAAAAGCCTTTTAATATCCTGCCGTTAGCTGTAAGTGCTGCTGCCATATTACTTATAGCATCCCTGTATTTTATATTCTTCCAGAAAACCTCCGTCAATGATCTAAGTGGGATCTATTCATTTGTAGATATTGATATTAATCCAGGTATTGAGTTTATGCTTGATAAGGATAATAAAATTAAAAAAGCAGTGCCTCTTAATAATGATGGACAAAAGCTTTTAAAAGATATTGATTATAAAAACATGTACCTTGAAAAAGCCATAACCGATATAATCGCTAAATCGGAAGATCTAGGTTATATTAACGTGGAAGAAAGCAATATACTGGCATCTGTTTCTTTAAATGATGCATACAAATATTATGGTAAAAATACACAGGAGCAGAAGGAATATATTGATAACCTTGTCAAGGAACTTAATATTTCCTTAGAAGACAAGGCAGATAAATATCTTGTTACAAAGACTTCCCCCATAATTAAAAGAAAGGCATCAAAAAATAATCTTTCAATGGGACGCCAGATTTATTACGACAACATGAGAAAAAACGGTGAAGAAATAACCCTTGATAATGCAAGAAAAGAAGAGATTTCTACCATCATAGAGAATTTGAGTGAATATAAATATACACCTGAAGAAAATGACAATACAAGTTCTCCTGCAAGAATAACGCCGACAAATAAAGCTAATACTGAGCCTTCATTGTCAACAAAATCATCAGCTTTGGTTACACCAAAGCCCACACCCAAAAATACAGCAACCAAGTCAAAGCCTACACCCACCATTGAAAAGGTTGTTTATGGCAATAACACATTGCATGTTACAGCATCAACCAAGAATGGTAATGTGGTATTGAAATGGACACCACTTGAAGGCAAAGAATTTTTATACTATAAGATTGTTATTTCAAAGAAAAATTCAAAACCCAAATACCCTGATGAAGGCTATATGTATGCATTACCGGATATAAACACATCAAGTGTTACATTAAGCAAGGACTCTTCCTATAACGGCGGCGACTTTGGAGGTAAACTTGTTCCCGGTGAAAAGTATTACTTTGGAATAACAGCTGTTTTCAACAATAAAAAGATATACAGTAACGTAATTTCAATGAAATATCCCGGTACCTTGGCACCTACACCAAAACCAAGTGCAGCTCAAAGTACGGCTCCAAAGCTTACTGCTTCGATAGGAAATAATGCAATCAAACTGTCCTGGACACCTAATAAACGAGAAGGTTTTGTATATTACAAGGTTGTTATATCCAAATCAAACCCTCATCCGATATATCCTGAGGATGGCTATATGTGGTTTTCAAATGAGGAAACATCATACTCTGTATACAGCTCAACCGGATATAACGGAGGGGATTTTGGCGGTAAGCTGGAATCGGGTCAAAAGTATTACTTCAGTATAACTTATGTGTACAATGATAAAAAGATCAGTTCCAACACACTGTATCTCACATGCCCTTAGGGTAATTTTATATAACATATAAAAAGGACACAAAGTTGCAATTTACTGCTTGGTGTCCTTTTTTGATGAAATCAATTATATAAAGTGTTAATAATCTTACATTTAACTTGATTTTTGTCACACATAAGGTTACCACAATAATATTATGTAATATAATCATATTATTGGGAGAAACTCTTATGTTAAATTATCTATCGGATAGTATTAGTACTGTCAATATGTATTTATGGCTATATGTCAACACTGCCTTTATATCAAACCTGATAATAATTTTGTCAATTGTGCTGGGTATTTTATTACTTTACATTTTAATATCCAAAATGTATCCATACATACTCCGGCCCTTTAATTTTTTAAGGTTGCTTTTTAAAGGGGTTTTCTCAAGTTTGGGCGAGGGCGAGCTGCAAACTACCCCCGAAATTGACAAAACCATTGAAGTTGCCGGCTTTTCATATGACCCTGAGCAGGATATGTTTTACTCAAATATAGACTCCTGGCAGCGGAAGTTCGGGTATTGCCGACTATATGATGAAGCAACAGTACCGTTTGGTATGATTGTAGACTGCGAACCTGTTTACTTTGATTACGATGGTAAAAAGTGGCTTATTGAGTTCTGGAAAGGTCAGTATGATATGTGTACCGGATGCGAAATTGGTATTTATTATACCGATAAGTCTGATTTTGTTATTCCTAATGTTTTCAACGGTGCTTTTTACAAATGTGTTGATGATGATGATCAGTTATATATGGAATTCACCTTAAAAAAATTTGACGAGGTGCTGTTTAAACGAGGGGAAAAACACTGGTGGCTGACAGGTTTTAAACTGGGTGAATTTTCAGAGACATATGAATTATCCATGGATATAGCAATTACATTTAATAAAGAGGAAATGCTCTACGAATTTATCAAAGGCCTAAAAAATGCCAATTATTCTGATGAAGAATTCGTTGTAAAAGGTAATAGCATTTATATCAAATTTGAATTTGCTCATACATCACAGCCATTATCAAGAATCAAACAAGCGGAATGGATTATTCAAAGGAAAAATGAAGCTTTATGTGAAAAGTATATTGAGTTGACAGCGGGGTGTATGAGTATGTCTGAAAAGTTGAAAGTATTAAAGGAGCAATCACCTGATCTCTACAAAAAAGTTCTAAACCCTGGAAAATCAACAGCTATATTTGATGTCTATAAAAAAATTAAAAAATATCTTAGTAATGGCTAAGAAATAACATCCGCTTCTCATCGTCCAAAACCCCGTTAAATCGTCGTGATTTTGTCCTTGAGAATGCAAAGTTATTTCTAAGGCATTACTGGTGAAAAGTTATAACACTTTATATTTAACTTTACAGAGGTTTTATTATGTACGAATTCTATAGATTATCTAAAGTATATACATCGGCACAGGAGATTCCTTTTGATGATTCTTCAAAGATTGCCATTATGAGTGATTGTCATAGAGGTGACGGCAGCTGGGGTGATAATTTTTTAAACAATAAGAATATTTATTCTGCTGCCTTAAACTTCTATTACCAAAACAATTATACCTATATAGAGCTTGGTGACGGTGATGAGCTCTGGGAGAACAACAAGCTGCAGGATATAATCCATATTCACAGCGATGTTTTCAACAAGCTGTCTCTTTTCTATAAAAAAGGCAGGCTTCATTTTATATATGGTAATCATGATATGGCCAAGAAAAATGACAGCTTTGTTAAAAAATATTTATATTACTATATCAATGAGCTTGACGGAAGGTTTATATCCTTATTTAAAAATATAAAGATACATGAAGGTATAATATTAAAACACAAAGTTACAAGTGATGAAATTTTTTTAACCCATGGCCATCAAGCCGATTTTTTAAATGATACATTGTGGAAGCTCAGCAGCTTTTTAGTGGAGCATGTTTGGAAACATTTAGAACTTTTAGGTTTTAAAGATCCTACAAGCACAGCAAAAAACTACAGAAAACAAAAGACCGTAGGCAAAAAGCTTATTGAATGGGCAATTAGAAATAAAAAAATAATTGTAACAGGACACACACACAGGCCAACATTTCCTGATGTTGGCGAACCCCCATATTTTAACACTGGAAGCTGTGTTCACCCCCATGGTATAACTGTAATAGAAATTACTGGTAGGAATATTGCACTTGTCAAATGGCATGTAAAGACTAGAAATGATGGCACCCTGTTTGTTGACAGGGATATAATGGCTGGCCCAAATAAACTTCGGGATTATTATCATTAGCATTAGCCTAAAACTAATTATTGACATTCCCACCATATATGATATTATAGAAGCAATAGTTCGATAGTTATAAAAATGTAAAAAGGTTGTGCATGATTTGGATACAAAAAGATACTCAAATATAATGAAGGCCCTTTCCCACCCTCATCGTTTGGAGCTATTCCTTGAGATTGCAAAATGTCAGGAAAAAGACTTCGAGAATAGTGAGTGTTTGATTTCGGAAATAACAAAATGCTTTAAGATTGGTGCTCCAACCATTTCACACCATTTAAAGGAGTTGTCCAATGTAGGACTTATTATAACCGAAAAAAAGGGAAAGTTTTTAGTTGCTAGAGTTAATAAAGAAATATTAGATGAACTTGGCAGTTTGTTCAAAGATACCGAACTGTAAAACTAGTTATATACAGTGAGCGGAATCGCTGAAAAAGGGCTATTCCAGGCGAACTGATATATAACTTTGCATTTCGGTATCTTAAAAAGATACTTAACTTCATCAAACAGCGTAAATGTGACATAATATACAACATTTCGACAGTTGTGAAAACATAAAATCGAAAGGGGAATTCTTATATGAATACAACGCTTTACTATTTTTCAGGAACAGGCAACTCATACCATATTGCAAAGGAACTTCAAAAAACAATAAAAGATTGCGAACTAAAAGCCATAACAGAGGTTTATAAGGAAACGAAGATTTCTTCAGGCTCAGAAAAGGTTGGAATTGTTTTTCCTCTATATTTTCAGAGCATGCCTAAAGTTGTTATGGACTTTATTGAAAGATTGGATGTAAAGAGTCCCAAATACATATTTGCTGTCATAACAAGGGGCGGAAAGGCTTATCAGGGCGGGGCCTTAGGCCACCTTCAAAAGACTCTCAAAAGTTTAGGTGTAAAACTCTCTGCCGGCTTTTATGTGAGAATGCCTGAAAATTATATTCCCATGCTAAAGGTTAATTCCAAAAAAGAACAGGAAAAAATCTTTAATGAGGCACAACAAAAATTAAAAATAATTTCGGATTACATTAATTCAAATGTTAATAAACTTGACCGTGAGTTTCTTACCTTCTTAAGGCCAATAATGCACAACAAGTTTATTGGAGGATTGGATAAATATAATGAAGGATTTAATGTGAATGATAACTGCAACTCCTGCGGCTTGTGCGAAAAAGTATGCAAATTCCACAATATAAGATTAACCAACGGAAAGCCTGCATGGCAAAACAATTGCCAAGCTTGTCTTGCATGTATAAATTACTGCCCAAAAAGGTCAATTGAGTATAAAAATTCAACTAAAGGTAAAGAAAGGTATAATCACCCTGAAGTTCCCGCTTCAGTCTATATAGATATATAAGGATTGATAAACCAAGAAAAAAAGCTGCATTGATCCCTATCAGTGCAGCTTTATAATATAAAATTAGGTAGGTATAAGTATTGCAATTACCATTTGCAAAATTCAGAAATACCCATTATAAAATTTCATAATGTTTATCCCTGTTCTATAATTCGACACATTGGTAAAGATTGAGTCGCAATTTTTTAAAATTTTTTACAATTTTTCTATCAATACAAGCAGCGGAGGACAATTAGGCTGATTAACAAATTCAGCCCTTAATACCGAGTACTTTTTGCAGTCAATTGTTGTGATATACTCCATAAGTGTGTCCTTTTCCTCAAAACCGCTGTCCCCACCGTAATAAACTACCATGACTATAAGACCGTTTTTCTTTAAAAGCCTCATTGCAGCTTCAATGGCACAACTAGTAGTCTGAAACCTGGTACAAATATTATGATTTCCCCCGGAAGGTACCCTAAATTAAACATAACAACAGAGACTGGTTCACTAATATATTTACTCATGTTTTCATGACCGTCTCTTATCAACTCAACACGCTGAGTTAAGCCTTGACTAACCAGCTTTTCTCTTGTTTTCTGCAATGCCATTTCCTGAATATCAAAGGCGTAAACCTTACCCTTCTCACCTACCAGCTTTGCTAAAAAAACTGTATCATTTCCGTTTCCGGCAGTTGCGTCAACCACCGTATCCCCTTCTTTGACTACCATATCAACTATTTCATGGGACTGACCCAGACAATTTTTAATTAATTGCATTTCCCCTCATTCCTTACTTCACCATTAAAATTATATCCCTTATTATTTTTGCCGCTAAAAGTGCAGTCCTATCCGATTGATCAAATATTGGTGAAACCTCAACCAAATCAAATCCTACAATATTAAGGCCTTTTAGTATCCCAACTGCTTTAAGCATTTCCCTTGAGGTGATGCCTCCAGGTTCGGGAGTTCCAGTACCGTTTGCAAAGGCAGGATCAACCACATCGATATCAAGTGTAATATAAACCGGTTTGTTACCTAATGTTTTGATTACTTCCTCCAATGGCTCAATAACATCAAACTTGTACATATGGGTGTTATCCTTTGCAAATTGGAACTCTTCCTTTGTTCCTGATCTAATGCCGAACTGATAAATGTTTTTTCCGGGCATAAAGTCGACGAGCCTTCTGATAGCAGATGCATGGGAGTTAGGACATCCCAGATAACCTCCCTAAGATCGGCATGAGCATCAAAATGAAGAACTATAAGTTCATCTCCATACTTTTTATGGACCTCTTTGATAACAGGTACGCTTATTAAATGCTCACCACCTATGAATATAGGAAATTTACCGTCATCCAAAATCTCTTGTGCTGAATCCCCAATAAGTTTAAGACTTCCTTCCACATTCCCAAAGGGCATATCAAGGTCTCCGCAGTCGAAAAACGAGCTGTCTGTCAAGTCTTTATCCATATATACACTATATTCTTCTATCCCAATGGATACCTCTCTTATTTTCTGAGGCCCAAACCTTGTTCCTGGCCTGAAGCTGCAGGTAAAATCCATAGGCACCCCAACTAACACTATTTCTGCATCATTATACTCTTCACAACTCGCCATAAACTTCACAGGCAAGGTTGAGTTTCCATCCTTTAATCCCATTCTTATCCTCCTAGATATATATTATTCTTCCTTAAAACCAATTAAATACCACAATCTTCCATTCATGAGATTCTTTATCACTCTCACAATAGCTTTTGTCTGTAGGCTCAGGTTCATACCCAATACAATATGGTCTAGATGACCTTGAGTAAACTTTGCCTGTGTATGTAATTTTTTTATTATCAAAATCCGCCGTAAAGTAACCATCCAAGCTAAATTTATCGGGATTTTTTATAATTACCCTGTATTCTGAATTATTCAAATTAAAATTATGAACCATTTTACCTTCTATTGACAGATAAACTTGTTTGTTTTTAGCAGCTCTGTACATCTCTGTCAATGGATAAGAAAACTCAATTATTGGTCCGCATTCTTCATTATTTCCCCCGTTCCAGCTAAATGTCCAGCGGGACCTTAAATAATCTATCAATTCCGGACCTTCATTCCAATATCCATTTTCCGAGTCATAATATTGAGTTGATTCCTCATCTATATTATCATTATCACTTATATATTTATAAACTTCAAACATCATTTCGCAGGCTTTTCTGTGATCGCCGGGTATTAAAGCCTCGGTATTGAACTTTTTACTGCTTAACGCATTGTATAAATGATAGTTAAACTCTCCATGGCTGTATAATACACCGTTTTCTCTATCTTCTTCAACGTTGTCATTTGTCGGATAAGCAGAAGCAAAATCGGAGCATGAAGTCAAAATTATATTCCTATTCTTAGTGTTTCTATTGCCGTCTTTCTTAAGATTATCAATAAAGCCTCCGCTAAAGCACTGCTGCATGCAAATTATTCTGGTTGTACAGTTTATATTTTCTAAAAGCTCGGCCAATCTATAATCATATAACTTGCTGCCATCCGCCAGTAAAAGGTATGAGTTATTTTCATCCCTGAAGCCATGACCGAAAGTCCATATAAAGAGCAAATCAATATCATTGGTTGAACTTAATGAATTTAACACTCTTTCTATATTATCAGAGGTTGCAGCATAATCAGTCAGAGGTCTTCTTAATAGTGGCAGCCTTTCAGGCAATCTTTGTGACAATCTTCCTGCCAATTTTCCAGACAGCTTTTCCGTGAGTTTTCCAGATACCGGTTCTCTGAGACTGCCTTTTACAATATTCCTATTTAAAGGTCTTTTATAACAATATTTTGTCATATTACCCTCGGAATCACTAAAATCAACTCCGTTACCATAAAAAACAATTATGTTTTCATCTTTTACTCCAAGGCCGTTTTTTTCAACTTTCCTTTGAAGAAGCTCCCACATACAGGCTGTATCATTCCAAAATTCATCATAATGGTTCACATCTGCAATACCGCCGCATATTAATAGAGAATATATATTCATTATAGTGCTCCCCTTTCTTTATCTATAAACAACCCTTTTGTTTTCCACCCTGCTTTCCAATACCCATATATTGGTACTTTTATCTATTGCCAGTCCTTTGGCAACATAGTCGGTATTGACACCCAGTTTTATACTTGAATCCTTGTTAAACTGTCCCTTATAATTATAAAGGCTTTTACCATCAATTTCATAGGTGGTAAGAATACACTTAAATGAATCCATAACCATAATCCTTTTCCTATCCTCAAAAAACAAAATACCGCTTGGCCTTGACCCCCTTGTAAGAAAAATATTGTCAAAGTTAAAATATACTTCTTCCTTTTCGTTTTTCAAGTCCAAAGAGCAAACAGTACTGGAATATCCCGCATTACATATAAACCAAACTTTGTCACCTTTTATATCCAGATCACTAATGGTGCTTCCAGGTGTGTTTAGCAGAGAAAGAGCCATATCACTGCCTTTTGTAACAAGTGACAATTCACATGCCATTTTTTTGCCGCCTTCAATCATCCTGTATAAAAGCTTCTTTTTGCTGTCAATAATAAAATAATCCTTATTGTACTTGCATATACCGCCGGGATTTTCTATGGTTCTTTGTATTGTTGCAGCAGCTTTAAGTTCCTTTGGGTTAACGCCTTCAAGAATGCTCATTTCTTTTCCGTTCACAGCTAACGATACAATAAACACATCAGATGAACCGGGCTCTTGGCATGACTTTATAGAAGTAATTAAACCATAATTTGAAGCTGATTTTTCTTTAACTACATTAATGTTTACCGCTTCTGTGCTCATGTTATCCCCCTCTTTAAACTCAAGAATTTTTAATATGTCTAGGAAATTATAGTGTATTCTATACCACAATTTCTTACGACAATAATCAAGGTTGCAAAATCGCAAGCGATTTTGTTTATTATATAATAATAATACATTAAATAGAAGAAGGCTTTATAATTTATATAAAATTATATAAGATTATGCTTTTTTTGACATAACCTCTTGGTTATATAAATTCGTAGACATTCATGGTAAATTATTATAGAATATTGGCAAGCTCAAAATCCCATAAATAAATTAAAAGATGATAACAATTATGAAAACTAAAAATCATATATACTTTTTATAATAATATTAATAAGTTTATTTTTAGGCGGTTGCAGCACAAAAATCAAGCCTTCACCTGATATTAAGGGCGGGATTTATGATTTAAGGAGCTGGAATTTTCAAAACGATGGCTATGTCAGCCTTGATGGGAATTGGCAGTTCTTTGATTCAGTTATTTTGTCACCATCTGAACTGGAAACTTCAAGTGTTTTACATACATATGCCAAAGTTCCTAGTGTAAGAGGCGTTAATTCGCCATCAACCTATAGGCTTAAAATCCTTCTCAATAATAGTGAAAAAGTCCTAGGAATTTTTGTATCCAACTTCCAGGATTACAACATTTGGATTAACGGTGTTAACAAAATGCCCGATACAGACTGGGTTAAAGATACACTTACCGTTAACAGCATTAATATTGCAGACTTCATTGATATAAAAAGTGGTACTGTGGATATAGTGGTCCATGCTTATGATTTTAATCCTAAAGATATATTATTAGGAACAAAAGAACAAATACTTAATTTTAAATACAAGAATTTCACTTTAAGCCTCCCAATAATATTCATAATACTTTTTATGGCTTTTATCATTTAATGATATTTTTATTTAGAAGAAAGGAAAAGCCTTATCTATATACAGCACTTTACAGTTTTGCTGCAGCCGTATATACATCTTGCCTGCCAAAGGATCCTCCTTTATTTTTTTTGTTCCCCAATCTAAATAAAAATGTATATAACTTGATTTTTGAAATCAATACTTTCATGGTTTTATTGTTTATAATAACTTATCTTGATGCTCTATATCCAAATATAATGCATAGAAAAATAGTTTTGTCAGCAAAGATTATATCTATGGTTTTCATATCTTCAGTATTCATAATTTATATTTTGAATAAATGGAGCTATGCAGGTATACTTATAAAAACATACAATATCATATTTGTAATCTCTTCCCTGTATGTCGTCTACTTTCTCCTAAAAATACAGAGAAAGAATAAAGACGCACTTTTGATACTTTTTGGCCTTGCAATCCTTTTTATAACAGATATAATGGATATTATATACAAAGCTGACAAGGTTTATACAAACTTAAACAAGTTCGGCTGGTTCATTTTCATAACTATTTTATCTGTGCGGTTGGCAATTAACTTTACAAAAACCTTTACAAAGGTTGAGCATTTGTCTGAAAAGCTTCTCATTTTGGACAAGCTGAAGGATGATTTTCTTGTAAATACCGCTCATGAATTAAAAACGCCCATGCATGGTATTATCGGTATTGCGGAGTCCATGCTTGATGAGTCAATTCAAAAGTCTTCTAAAGACTCGGAAAACCTGTCTTTAATTGTTTCATGTGCACGAAGACTTACCGAGCTTGTTAACAATATCATGGACTTTGCAAAAATGAAAAACAGCGATATTGTATTAAACCTTAAAACCATCAATCTTTGGCAGATTGTAGACCTTGTCTTTGCTGTATTAAGGCCTGTTTCCAGAGAGAAGGATCTTATTCTAAAAAATGCTGTTAATGATGAATCAATAAATGTTTATGCAGATGAAAACCGACTTTTTCAGATTATGTACAATCTTGTAGGTAATGCACTTAAGTTTACCGAAAGGGGCAGTATAACAGCAGAAGCTTCAGTAAAAGACGGCTTTGTGGAAATAAGCGTTTCAGATACCGGTATCGGAATCCCTCATAATATGCTTGAAAAAATTTTTGTTCCTTTTGAGCAGGTCCAAGACGTTGAATCAATTACTAACACTGGAACCGGCCTGGGACTTAGTATAACTAAAAAGCTTGTTGAATTGCATGGCGGCACCATTTGGGCAGAGTCTTGCCAGACAGAGTCAAATAGCGGTTCAAAATTTATCTTTACGCTGCAGCTTAGCTTGGAAAAATCAGAAAACAATAAATTTATAAAATCATCAGCCAATATTGAAACTGTTATGGAAACTGCCGCAGCAAGTGTTGTAAATAATAAGAATAGTAAAGAAAAGGAAATTAACATATTAGTTGCCGATGATGAACCGGTAAATCTTCGAATACTTCAAAACATGTTCCGCAAGGAGGAATATAATATCATCACTGCTACCAACGGTCAAAATGCACTGGAAGCCATTGACGGCAGCACAAAACCTGATATTGCTATTCTTGATGTTATGATGCCTAGGATGTCCGGTTATGATGTATGCAGAAAACTTCGCGAAAAATATGAAATGTATGACCTTCCCATTCTCCTTGTAACTGTTAAAAACCAACCTGCCGACATTTTAGCCGGATTTGAGGCAGGTGCAAACGATTACCTTACAAAGCCCTTCAACGACAAGGAGCTTAAAGCCAGAATCCAGAACCTTTTGGAGGTCAAGAAATCAATTGACTTAGCCGTAGCAGCAGAAATGAACTTCCTTCAAGCCCAGATAAAACCTCACTTTTTATACAACACATTAAATGTGATCATGTCCCTTATAAGGACAGACCCAGAAAAGTCAAGAGAGCTTTTATTTGAACTCAGCAGCTTCCTTCGTGAAACCTTTAAATTTAAAGGCATAGAAAAATCAATCTCTTTAAAAAAGGAAATAAATATGGTAAAATCATACATATACATAATGACTGCACGTTATCCGACTAAAATACTTACGGAATATGATATTGACGATGTAGACCAAAATGTACCTCATCTTATCATACAACCTATTGTTGAAAATTCAATCAAGCATGGTATTCTCCCAAAAAGGGAAGGCGGTACTATCTTCATGAGGGTAAAGGATATGGAGGATCATATATTTGTATCTGTAGAAGATGATGGAAACGGTATTCCAAATGAGCTAATACCGGTGCTGCTTAATGAAAATACAAAGACAACAGGTATTGGTCTTGTAAACGTTAATAAAAGGCTCATAACATGTTTTGGCAGCGGACTTAATATAGAAAGCGAGATGGGTAAGGGAACAAAGATTTACTTTAAAATTCCAAAGGGAATAAAGATTTAAATTTGTTTTGACAAGTTAGTTTCTATAAGGGGAGAAAAATATATGGTTAAAGTTATATTAGTTGATGATGAAAGATTTGCATTAGATGAATTGGAGTTCCTTCTAAAAAAACATCAGGGTATTGAAATCGCTGCAACCTTCGATGACCCTGTTACCGCACTGGAGGAAGCTAAAAATATCAAATTCGATGCAGCATTTTTAGACATAGATATGCCAGTAATTAATGGACTAAATGTTGCAAGAGAACTTATAGAACTACATTCCAATATAAAAATAATATTTGTCACAGCCTATGATGATTATGCTGTAAAAGCATTTGACTTAAATGCAATAGACTACATTTTAAAACCTGTTGATAGAGACAGGCTTGACCGTGCTGTAGAACGACTTTTGAGCTTTAATATTAAGAATACCAGCAAGAATAGTTCAATTATCGACAAACTTAATCGGATAGACCAGAATTTAAAGCAAGACTCAGAAAGGTTTCCTGCATATGATGACGAGGATATAAACCTCATTAAAATATCAGATATATATTACTTCGAAGCCCAACTAGGCAAAACCATCATTGTATCAACCAGCGGCAAATTTAAGACAAAGGAAATGATGGATAATTTGGAAGCAAAGCTTGGAACCATGGGCTTTTTCAGGTGTCACAGAAGTTATCTTGTTAATTTGCGTTATGTAACTAAGATCTCTCCAATGTTTAATAACAATTTCATTTTGAATCTTGAGGATGTAACCTTTGATATTCCTGTAAGCAGGCTCAGGATAAAGGATCTTAAGGCTGTATTGGGGATTAAATAAGGGGATAAATCCTCAATAAACTATTTCATTTTCAGGCTTTTGTGCAGGTTCAACAGTTTCTGCATCTATGTATGGCATTATTTGACCTTTGTATTCACCCCTTAGTATCTTCCCTGTTACTTTGACCCATGAATCCTTTTTAAGGTTTACCGTTCCTTCATAATTGCATAAAATACCCACAGGCTGCATATCTGCTGCACAGCAGCTCATAGTGAATCTTGCTGGCACAAACTCACTTGGGTTAAATTCCTTATCCCTAAAGACAAATCCTACTACCTCAATATTTTTTCCTTCGTACCTAACCAGGTTATTATATAATTCCTCTATCCATGGAATAAAGTTTTCACTCTTCATAATAACTGTGTTATTATTCATAACCAATCCATTGGGAGAAGGCGTTTCACTGGGTACATTATCATCATTCTTATCATCATAATCATTATAATTTTCTGATTCATTAGTGCCATTTGATCCTTGGCTGCTATAGTGCTCTGCTTCCTTATGGGAGTTGTCCCGTATATAATTTCCGCTTAGGGAGATGGAATCGACCTCGAGGTTTTTGGGAGGTATGGAAAAAGCAAGTATTAATGGAATAATAAAAAATACATATCTCCATATGGCGTTTCTTTGCCTCTTTGGCCGCAATAGCTCATCCGAGATGAAGTATGAAATCAAAATAAACACTAAAATTCCAAATACCATATATGGTACAATTCTAGGATGGACATAATATTTGGCATTCCCTGATATGATTACCATGTAAAACAGTAAAGCATATCCTAATAACGTAGCTATTTTTATTACTGCTTCTATGTTTATGCTAAAATTCTTAATATTTTTCATACCTTTATACCTCAAATAAATCACAAAGATAGTTTCCTAGACATAAAATGATGCAAACAGCATAAGAATTGCAAATGCCAATGTGCAAACAATTAGTATAAATTTCATTACAAACCTTCTGTTAAAACTTCCAAGCATTATCAGTATATTTTTAATATCAACCATAGGGCCCAAAACCAAAAATCCCATAATTGATCCCATTGAAAAGTGGTTTGCAAAGCTTCTTGCAATAAAAGCATCAGATGACGAACATACCGAAAGTATAACAGCAGCAGCCATCATCAGTACAAGGGAAACAATGCCTGAATTTGAAACCTCTAGCAGCAGGTCTTTAGGAATTGCAGTTTGAAAAATAGTTGTCAGCAAAGCACCTGTTATAAGAAATCTGCCCACATCAAAAAACTCTTCCCCTGCATGCTTGAATACTGATGAAATTTTATTCACTATCCCATCCGTTGAAGCAGCAGTGTTACAGTAGATACAGTTGCACATTAGACTTTCATAGCCGGTCATCAGCTTTTTCTCATCATCTGGAAAAAACAAGAACATAAACCCTGATGCTACTGCAATTGTAATTCCAAGAAACAGTCTATATACAACTAACATAGGCTGACCCGGAAAAGCATACAGTGTTGATGCAATTACTATTGGGTTCACAATAGGAGCCGCAAGCATGAAAGTCACAGCCGTATAGATAGGCACACCTTTTTTCACCAGGCGTGAAGCAACAGGTACTATTGCACAGTCACATACAGGAAAAAACAGTCCTCCAATAATAGCAGCTATAAAAGATGACGCTTTACTTTTTGGAAAATACTTAACTATCATATCCCTTGATACAAAAACTTGAATAACGGATGATACCAATACCCCAATTAAAAGGAATGGGAAAGCCTGCATCAGTATGCTAATAAATATTGTATTAAACCCCTGAAGCCATGACATATCCATACTTATAATATCAATTTCACTGACAATTAAGACAGTTTTCAGAAAGTATGCTGCAATTATTATAAACAGTATTGGTAAAACCATATTGTAAGCTTTCTTCATGAAGCTTTCTTCGCTATTCTTAATACCCGTGTCTTCCAAGTATTTTCCATAGTCATCCGGTAAATCTATTTTCAATATTTCCGCTGATTTGTTTAGGGTCTTGATTGTCCTAAGAAGATTATTGACCCTATCTTCATAAACCTTTGATACATAGTTTAGAACAACAATATCACTGTTTGTTACCTGCTCAATTAGCGTTGCACCAGTAATGCTCATAAGCATGTCAAACATTCGGCAGTCAACCACATTGATTATATTTCCAATCTCACAGAGCCTGCGAACCTCCTTTTTTTCCAACTCATCAAGAAGCTCATTAAGGCTTGACATTCCATTTTGCTCAATTATTATTCTATTTGGTAAATACTTCTTATACACTTCACTTACCACAGCAGCTTCTAACACTTCATCCCTTAGAATTCTTTTTATGTAGACATTACCATAGGGATAGCTGTCTTCACAAATCTCTTCCTCCCCTGCCTCACTAAGTATAAGCAATATCCTTTCCTTTGATTTGAGTTTTCCAGCTACAACCTGCTTTATCAAAGATGTTTTCCCAGAGCTGAGAAATCCTGTATATATATCAATTTGAGTCTTCACTTTGACAACCCCTTAATATAATTTTCTAAAGTTCAAACAATTTATGTAAAGCATCCTTTTTCAAGCCGCTTCCAATAATACAAATCCGTCCCGTGTAATCGGCACTCGAAGCATTTATCTGCGTCTCTCCATGAACATAATCAAACTGAATCCATTTATCACAGCCAACCTGTAAAATACCTTTACCCCTTAAGACCATTCCAAAGTCTTTTTTGCTTTCCAGCCTTAATATAAGCTTCTTCAGCTTTCCTTCATCAAACACCTTTGGTGTTTCCACTCCCCATACATCAAAAACCTCATCAGCCTTGTGCTCATGCTTTTCTTTGCAGTGACATCCGCAATTACAGCCGTCTTTGTGTCTTTTTAATACTACTGCATTTCTAATGGGCATTTGATTTTCAAGTGCAATTCTTGCATCCTGCTCCGATACAGCTACAATTTGTTCAGCCGTCAGCTTATCCCATGGTGTTGTGACAATATTGGAACTGCTATTAATTTTACGAATTGAGGCAGCTATTGATTCCACCTTTTTTTCATCTATATTCTGAGTCCTGCTTAAAAATATTGTTCTGGCATGTTTAATCTGGTTTTCAAAGAACTCTCCGAAATTATTAATATAGATCTGAAATTTAAGTACATCAACAACTGCTGCCAATATGTTTATTTCAAATAGGTACTTAAGTTTATGGGTTCTGCATGCTTTAATTACATCAGATAATTTTCCTACACCCGAAGGCTCAATAATGATCCGATCAGGTTTCAACCTTGTAACAACCTCCTCAATTGCATTCCCAAAATCGCCTACAAGTGAGCAGCATATACAACCCGAATTTATTTCCTTTATTTCCAACCCGGAGATTTTTAGAATAGAACCGTCAATTCCAATTTCCCCAAACTCATTCTCAATAATAACTATTTTTTCATTATGCAGCTTTTCCTGAAGCATTTTTTTAATCAGTGTTGTTTTTCCAGCACCTAAAAAGCCTGAAATCACATCAATTTTTATCATATAATTATTTCTCCCTCATAATCTGTGTTTTTGCAAATGATTCCTATTACCATCTACGCTTATTATATGATATATTTAGAATAATTACAAATTATTACTATAAAGACAAAAAAAATATACCGACCATATATTTGGGCCGGTATACTTAGGCATGTTAAAATATAATCAAAATTTTCTCCTTTTCTATCCATAGATAAGATAAATTAAATTCTTTTGCTATATGCTCTATCGGAACATATGTATAACCATCAATGATTACAGCAGAGTGTTTGATTTCTTCCTCTTTTTTATTTTCTTTATATACAGTCACTCTTGTAAATGTCAATGATCTCAACCCTTTAACAATACTATATTGATTATTATTATCCTCCCATATCGCCCTCCCATTAATAATATCTGCAACAGTATGTAATGCTATAAGAAAGTTTTCTTTATTCCTGGCTACTATATCATATTCGAATTTATGGCTTATTTTATCTGTTATTAAGACTTCCGTTGGGAAACACTCATGCTTACCGTTTTCCACTAGCCTTCCGATTATTTTCTCTTTATAATATCCTCTACATTCTTCAAGCATATCAATATATTGATTTACCAAATTGTTTATACTATCTAAATAACAACTATAGTTACCTTTTATAGCTTCATTCAAACACTCCTTTTTAATTACTCTATCTTCCTTGTCAAAATCCACTATTTTACTTAGTATATTTAATCCTTGATACAAGCATTGCAACTGTGATGAATCATCTTGCGCCTTTTTAGCTTTTGTTATAAAATCCTGTGCCGATTTTTTGCATTTCTCCAGCCCTACTATTTTTTCTTTAATTATTGTAAATTCATATTTGGCATTATCAAGCTTTTTAGTATTATCAATGTTTGTTTCTGTATCTTTCTGTTTTTCAATATCCTCTAACCTATTATTGAGCAAAACTATTATCACTTCACCATCACAACCCATATACCTAAATGGTTTTATTAAATAGTTTATTAATTCTGTTTTATCAACGGTTGGCTCAATGGAATTAGTTGGTATAGTGGTACTTTCATTCTTTCCACTTGGTGCAGGAGTACCCAGCTGATTTAGTCTTGGTGTTGACTCATTCTGTTCTGCATCAGGTAATAGTGAAAAAACCTTACCCGGGCTAATCAAAGTAAATTGAAATATAATTATAACAGTACAAAGCAAGACTATTAACTTACTATTGGAAATCAATACTTTTTTTGTTCTTTTCATTTTAAGTATACCTCGCTTCTAAATGATGTTATTTTGATATGATAAGATATGAACTTTTTCCATTTCTATCTTGAAATACCGCTTCCAAACAGTATTCATAATAATTAAAACGCATAATGTATAAACTATGATTTTTCAAGTTATCCAACAACTTTTCTTTTGTGAAGCTTTCAATCATGGAAATTGCTATTCGATCTTCATCCATAATACGAGTTAAACCTGAAATTTTTGTTTTTTCTATCTTTTCCTCAAAAATTTCCTTTTTACTACCATAAGGTACACCAGCAAATTCTTCATAGTTCCACAATATAATTTTAGATGCCTTAACTTTTTCTATATCCTTAAGAATCTTGTAATATGGTTCACAATCGAAAACAAAGGTTAATCCTTTATCTTTACATGTTAAGTATAAACAATCACCTTCTATACCTGTTGTAAAATCGGTTTTGTAATTGCTTTTAAGATTCTTTTTTATTTCACCATAAGTCATACCATACATGGAAATGTAATCACTTATATTATTATGAGAGTTATCTTTTTTTGCTTTAATAAATATAAAAACTAGAAAGGAGCATAAAATGAGCAAAATAATAGAAATAATCAGAATAATGATTGCTAATTTTTTTGATATGAGAAATTTCCCAAACTGGTAGTAATCTATGATACTTGGCCCTTTAGTTTTTCCTTTTTGATTATTGCTATTTTCTTCTTCAGGACTTTTATTAATATCTTTTTTAACTTCTGTCACGTTCTCACCCCTTAATTAAAAATTTGAATAGTTATCATAAGTTTATTTGCTTATCCCAATTTTGCGGCAATTTATCCATGTAAGAGTACTCATCACAAAGGAAATAATACATTTTTGCAGCTAGATCCCTATCATTATTGCTGACAATTTCAATAAAAATATTTTTTGCTTTCTTAAACTCCTGTTTCTGATATAATAATACGGCCTCTTCAAATTGCTTCTTTGTACTTTCCTTTGCTTTTCTTAATTCTTCATCGTCTTCCTGGTAAACGTCATAGATTTCTATTTTTTGTTGAATACTTTCAAATAGTGCCAGTCCTAAATAACGGTACTTATAGTTTTCAGGATGTTCCAGATTCTTTATAATACTTTCTGTAGCCAGTACTGATGCTCCAAGCAATTGTGAAGCATTCTGAATAGATTCGGTTAACACTACCTGTTCATCCAAAATTGCTAATTCCAGCCGGTCTACATTGGCAGCCTTGCTCTTAAAACCCACAATCCCAAGGAGCACACTATCACTTACATGTATTCCTACTCCAATTTGATAGGGTTTTTCACCTAATTTAATACGATCATCATTTTCTGCTCTTATATTTTTTTGTATAGATAGGGCAGTATCCAGAATATTATCAGTTTTATCCTTTTGAGGAAACAGCACCATTGCACCACAACCTGTAAACTTGCTTATAAAACCGCCTTTTTTATAAATGACAGGTCCAATATTATTAATATATTCATCAATAAATTCAAATCGCTCTTCATCTGTCATATCTCTCGAAAAGGTATAATAGGAGCATATGCTTGTTACCATAACACCCATTGCATTAGATTTATAATCCTTACGTTTAAGGTCGGTAATATCGTTTTTATCCATATAGTACATGAATTGCTTTGGGAAAAAACGTTCATATGCCTTTTGTACCTTTTCCAAATTCGTAATATGGTTCTTTAACTTTTTATACATACTATTGGATGAATCCAAAACCAATCCCATTAACATTAAAAAAGGCAATACTATACCACCCAAAACAATACATCCTCTATCATTAAAAGGAACTTCTGTATAAATACACAACATAATACAGCAACACAATATACTAACAAGTACAATACTAAGAAAAACTTTTAATGTTTGATTTGAATTCAGTTTCATAAAAATTCTCCTTGTCTAATTGATTCGCAAGGATTCTATGCAGGAACTTCCAGTTACAATCCTCACATTTCAATTCTTAAACTCAACTGCATGAATTGTATATATGATTATTTAGTACTACGGTATCATAATTGTTGATTGGCCCGGATTGATTATCTGAATGACTCCACCCCAGTTGCACATAAGCTTTGAAGAATTATTTAGTGCAGGCATATTACCTACCATAACTGTGGGCGAACCTGGTGTCCATGGTGCAACAGTACATGGTACACAGGGCATTGGTGTCAAAACACCCAGCTTTGCTGCTGTTGCGGAAGCTACTACAGGGTTTGCTATGGACTGGCACATACCGAATGGCATGATATTTAATAGCGGTTTATTGTCCATTATATTAGCAATGGGCATACTTGTAAGGACTTTGTTTTGCGGTGTTATTATCAAAGTTCCAGGAGCCAAACCAAAGCTGCATTGAAGAGTTGCTCCTCCACATACACTAAATCCCACTCTATCACCTCACAATCATTTTGTATTAGGTATTATCAAATAATTCTGTCATATCAAAATGAGTGTACTAACATTAAATTGTCAACCTTCATCGTTTTCGCGAAAAATAAAAAAACTGTGAGAAGGTCTGTTTTTACACTAACTTCTCACAGTTTCATAAATTTATTTCTTATCTACGATACGTTCACTGCCTAGGGCATCTTTATTTCTGACATAATAGTGATCAAGGCTTGCTTCAGCTATATATCCATATGCCCAATGCTTTATCAAAACATCTTTAAATGGTACAGTTGCACCGTTTAGTGGTCCGCGGAACAACAATCTGTCTATTATGGTAACAGTCTCAGCACGGTTTATTTTCAAATCCGGCCTAAAGGTACTGTCTTCATAACCTTCTATCAATTTAAGTCTGTATACTTCTTCAATATAGTTCTTTGCCCAATGTTTTGATATATCATTAAAGTGAAGTTCAAATGGCTCAACTTTTTCATTTACCTTTAAATATCTTGCAATTACTGTACTAAGCTCAGCTCGTGATATTGGAGATTCAGGTTTAAAGGTTCCGTCGGGATAACCTTCGAACAGATTATTCCTTGTAGCAGAATAAATTATACTGTATGCCCAATGGGTTTTAGAAACATCTTTATATATAAATTCTCCCGGCAGCTCTTCTCTAAAGCCGAAAATTCTAACAAGAATTGTAGCAAACTCAGCTCTTGTCAATGTTCTTTCAGGCCTGAAGGTATTATCCTCATATCCTATAATATAGTGCTGGTGGTAATTTTCACTATCTGTAGGAGGTTGTGGTGGCTTGGCTGAACATAACATGAAACTATACACCGATTGGTCATCATAGTTATTAATTGGAGTATTAAATCCAGAAATTGATGCAATGTTTTCAAGTTTTACCTCTTTGACATCAAGTGTACCTACCTTAACTTTGTATTCTTTTTTACCTGTTGCATTTTTGCCTAGCTTTTCCAGATTCCATTCTATCGTTGTTCCATTTACTTTACCGCCATCAGTGCTTTCAGCTGTAGTATATTTTGGTATTAAAGCTTTTAATGAAACATCACTGACTTCATCTTTTTCACTTCTATTTTTATAATATATCGTAAATGAAATTACTTCACCTTCGCTGTAAACTCTTTTATCGGCTGTCAGATACACAGCTAAATCATAAATAACATGACTTTGTGTCGGCGTTGGTGTAGCAGTTACTGTACTGGTAGGGGTATTGGTAGGGGTGCTGGTAGATGTAAAAATAGGTGGATTTGGTGTATTTGGTGATGGCGGCACAGATCTTGAAGTCGCTGTAGTGGTTGGTGTTGCTGGAGAACCTGTTGGTGTTACAGATCCTGTCGGTGTTATAGATCCTGTCGGCGTTACCGACCCTGTTGGCGTTACCGATCCTGTCGGTGTTATAGATCCTGTCGGTGTCACAGATCCTGTCGGGGTTGGTGTATATGAGCTTGTAGGTGTCACAGATCCTGTCGGCGTCATAGATCCTGTTGGGGTTGGTGTATATGAGCTTGTAGGTGTTGAAGTAGGCGTAGGTGTTTCAATCATTAAAATTTCTTTAGCCTCAGCAATATTTCCTGCTTTATCAAAAGCTTTTGCCCAAATAACAGTTACACCTTGTTTCTTAACCGTAAATTTAAAGTTATATGGAATAAAATTCTTTTCCTCAGGGATATAATTTATTGAATCTGACAATGCATATAAAACCGTATCAATTCCTGATCCATAGTTATCATTTGTTAGAATTTCTGCCTCCACAACTCCAATGTCAACTTTATATGTTTCAATTATTATGGAAGGTTTTTGGGTATCAATATTGGAAACCATTATTTTTGCTTCAAGACCAATATTACCAGCTTTGTCAATAACTCTTCCTAGTATAGACTGATTTTTATCCACACTAAATGGTGAATAAGGTTTCCAATCCTCAAAAGAATCTAGCCTGTACTGAATGTCGCCGTCTTCCCCGTATATTTCCATTGTAACAGATACAGATTTATTGGTTGGTATATTGTTTGGTGGATTCTGTATAATTATTGGTGCATTAGGATTTGTATTATCAATTACAAAAGTGAATACATTTTTAAGATTATCAATACCTGACCTTTTAGATTTGGAATCTTCTGCCCAAATATATATGTTATACAATGGTCCTTCAGTCAATGCCAGCTTGCTGAAATCAATCTCTCCCGAAAACTCCTTATTCATTCCGTCAGAGGTTATTGTTCCATTAATAGAATTTCCGACTATATTGTCATTAAAAACATTAATAGAATACTTGATTTTTATTGTATCTCCAATATTCTTATCGTTTATAAGACCTTTAAATGGAACTATGCCCTTAAACCTTAAAGGCTCACTTGGATTATTCTTTTTAGGAGGGAGTAGATATCTCAACCAGTTCAGGTGCAAAATTGTCTGTATAAGTAATTTTTATCTTATGATTATACTTGTACTTGGTTTCTATTATATATTCATAATCCTGCCAAGCTCCGTCACGTTCTCCTGATATTTTATAAGTTACAAGTTTTCCCTCATAAAGCTGTGCTATCTCTTCAGGAAAAACACCCACCTCTCCAATAGTTCTTTCTACTATTGTCTCTTTATTTACCTGATTAACACTTTTATATTGCTGTTTTCCATCTTTAGGTTCTCCGTATTTATAGCATACTGTTTCTTTACCGTTAATCATCACTATAATTGTTTCAGGAAATACCCATACATCAATTAAATTTTTCTTTACAACATGACTTAATTTAACTTCTTCCGGGGTACCTCCATACACCGAAAAAGAAACAGTATTTCCTTTAAGATCCCATTCTTTCAATACTTCTTTATACTGACCATCATCAATGCTTCCTTCTGCCATTTCACACTTAACACTAAAAATGTCCTTTTCACCTACAGGCAGAGAATAACTCCCTTTCCATTCTGAATTATTAAAAATATCTCCTGAATCGATGATTATTTCGTGAACATTATCATTTGCAGATACTGGTACAATATTCAGTGTAACCGTGGAAATTAAAAAAAGAATGCATATAATTATTGATACTACCTTTCTTCCACACATTGCCAATTCAGCTCCTTGATTATTATAGTATTAGTAAATAATGCTAAATTCAGATACTTAGTCATGTTGAAAATATAACTTCCCGTATAATTTCGCTTTCGTGTTCACTTAACTCGTGAACACACGTTCAAAACGAGAAGTAATTTTTCAATCATGCCTTAATATATGCTGAAAGAGAGGTATTAGGGTACAATAATTAAAATGGAATTAAAAAAGTATATGTTTTAATAATTAATTACCTCACCATCATTATTTTACTAAGTTATAGTTAATGGATTCCTTTCATAAATCTACGCTTTAGAACTTTCAAGAACATAATCGCTCGCAATTTTGCAATATTAATTGTTGTCATGAGAAATTTTAGTGGTATAATAAACCATAATCTCTTAGACAATAAAAAATGATTAAGTCGATAATACTTTGTCAACCTTAAAGAACAAAAATCCTCATGCCCCTTCAATCTAATCTAATAGTTAAATCGAAGAAACACGAGGATTAAGACCCAAACTTATACATTATTTGTTTTCTATTCCTTACACTTTAATACGCCTCCACTTTAGTATAATTTTCTCATATCTTTTCATATTAACTAGTATCATCAATACAAGACACACAAAGTAACTATGAAGAATGAAGCTAATAAGAACGGCCAGAAAATCAGCTTTGCAACAATATTATTCTCATATACTATCCATGAAGATTCAGGCCTTGTCCAAAACAAATATGCATCAATCACAGTAAACAATATTATTATGTATATTACAAAATAAAACCAATCAAGGTACATGATATCCTTTATAATTAGACTGCCTCTCAATTGACTATGTGCCATAATGACTGAGAACGCCATCGTACCGCAAGATGCCATAAGTTGTGTAGATAATTGACCATGAAGATCTCTAGAGACTCTTTTCCTTGTGAGCATCAGAAGAGTTGTAAATATAATACCAGCAATAATCAATAAAGGTAATAAATTTGATATAAATGGGTTTAAAAAACTCCTCTGCACAAAAAAGGTAAAATCAAGTTCTGGGAAATCATCAGTCTGGTCATGAATCTGATCATTAGTCTTAAAATAAGATGAATCAAAATTGTATTCAAAATAGCTCCTTGTTGGAGTCATTCCTGCAAGCACTATATGGGGATTTATTCCGGGAAGAGATAAAGAGTTTGTATACATATATGAACTCATATCCGGAGTAAGCATAACTTTATTTTGCTCAATGTTTTGTTTAAAAATCATTCTAAGCCTTATCATCTTTGAGTCCAGAGGATACTTTTTATAATTATAATTCTGACTTAATTTACACTTGAATGACCAATAAATGTATTTATTTTTTCTTAAGATAAATTCGAATGGCTCGGAAACAGCATCCAAAAATTCAATTTTGCACTCTTCAATTTTCTTATCATCATTTGTAATAAACTTTACAGTTTGACTCTCATCATTAATTTTTTCCCAAATGAGCCCTTTAATTTCAACATTATTTGCATTGGAAAACTCAATTGACTGAATATCCAACCCAACAGGTATTTTAGTAACCTTATTATCATTCAGAATTTCTCCTAATTTTTCGTTATTCATTGGGGCAACAGAAATCTCGTTATCCTGTTTGGTATAGGACAAAAACCATATGGCACCAATTCCAGCAGCTAGAATAACGCCTGTTATAATAGCTATTCTCCATATATATTTAATATTAAAAATATAGATTTTAAATATTAAAAAGTTCAAAATGGTAAGAAAGATAATTAGACATATAATTATATTTATAAGTAATCGCCTGACAATTTTAACATCAATGATTTCATTCTTTATGAAAACAGCACCAAAAGTCCACTGGGTAGAAGGAATTTTATCACATAACAGCCATGCTTCATTACCATTATTATCAAAATCTATAATTTCTGTTTTGTCCTTTTCATTATTATTTAGAGATTTCTTTATAGCCTTCTTCAAACTGCCATCATTCTTCATATTGTCTACTTTAATATGATTTCTTATATATTCATCAAGAGGATGTGCAATAAATGCTTTTTCTTTTTGAGATAAAATAAAACCATAACCTGTATTGCCAAGAGATATCTCTTGCATTATTTCCTTTATATCATTCCATGAATAATTGACGAAAACCACGCCTATGGGTTCTGCCTGTAATCCCTTACTTGTCTTCTTATAAAATGGCGTACTGTAGGCTATTATCAAATCCTCACTCTCAACACCAACATGCGGCTCAATCCATACACCCTTTCTTTCCTTTATAGGTTCAAAAAAAAACGGCCTTTCTTCATAGCCTTTCCTCATGGTTATAATGTCACCTTTTCTTCTACGCAATATTCGGGAAAACAAATTGCCATAACCCTCTTTATATGCTATACCAACGGCATTTGCGAATTTACTCTTTGAACCCAATTTCTCCTTAATGCTTTCCTTCAATAAATAATCAATTTCATTTTGATTTGTTATACTTGAATCATTCAGTTTGTCAGATAATTTTTTTGCTAGATCTTCAGCGATATCCTTTAATTGGGAAAACTCGTTATCAAGCTGGGAAATAGCATCCAGCGTTTTGGCTTTAACTATTTTTTCTTTAGCATTATCTTCAATTTCTTTAATTTTGGATAAATATTGATCTATTTGATAGATGAAAATAACTGATAAAGCCAGTACCAATATAAGCAACACCGATTTAATAATAATTTTAGGATCTTTAAGAATGTATTTTGAGATTGGTTTACTGGAGATATTCATTGCTGATGATCCTCCTATCTTTGCTATTTAATGAACTTCCACTTTTATTGTTTTTATATTTTTTCCAAATTCCCTTACCTTTTTACCAGTATAATCAAATATTAAATTTGCCCTTTCGATAAAACCTAATGGTATTTTAAAATTAGCTTCCTCGGCCTTTTTTAAATTAATAACCATATCAGGCGGGTAAATAACACCTACTTCCATTCTCCCAGGATCAGACCCTCTTAATACATCCACAGCGTATTGTGCAGCTAAACATGCATTGTTCTCAAAACTGATTCCGATAGATAAAATTGCACTCTCATCACCCGCCCTTACCACATCAGGGACAGCACTTAAAACAGGTACTTTCTCAGAATATTTGTTAATCAAATTTATTTTGTCAAATAATTTCGTGCAGCCTGTAATCCAGAATAAACTTTTTTCCAAGTACTTATCTGTTGCCTTCATGCCACCCAATACTTTTTTCATATTTGTCTCTAAGTCTTGTTCTTCTTTAATCCCAACTTTAAATGTTTTTATTTTATTACATTTGGCTTGTTGCTCCAAAGGCTTTACCTGGGTTTTTATAGCACTATCATTGTCTACATCATAAATTATCGCTATATTTTTCAATTCCTCCCTTCCATTTTCCGGCGAATAGATAATTTTTAACTGATTTATTTGTATATCAACAGGTACATTGAGAGAAGTAAATGCAAAGTTACTTTTTCGGGTTTGATTGTTTCCTAAATACCCCATTAAACCTGGATCTTTGGAACATGCAGTCACAACAGGTATATTCCCTTTATATTGTTTATATAAGAAATCTGTCGATTCAGATCCTATTGAAATGATCAAATCAAATATATTACTGTTTTTATTTGTCTCATTCAATTCGTTTAATAATGCCATCTTCCTATGGATATTCTTATTATCCAGGCAAAAAACCGTTAATGTACAACCTATTTTATCTTTTGCAAAAACATCCAATATTTTATTTAATGTGATTTCAAAAGGATTTATACCATCAATGGAGCCTACCGTTGAATCAACTATTTTTTCCTGCAACACAACAAGAATTCTCTTTTCACTTTGTCTATATCTATTTGATTTTATTTCACATTTGTTATTATCAATGAAGCTAATATTCCAATAGCTCTTTGAAACAGGTTTAAATTTATACCAGTCAATCTCCCTAGATTCATAACTATTGCCACCTTTTTTATTGGCAACGCCATCCTTTTTTATATTGTCCGTGGAATTAGAACAATCCGTCAAAGTATGTGTTTTGTCTGTTGATTGAAATTTTCCTGATATAAGGTATATAACTATTAAAGACACAACAGCAATAAATAGCAAAAATGCCCTTTTAGAGTTTATGCAATTCATCGTCCTTACCCCCAATTAAAACATAATTTCCATTATTATTATCACTTGTATACTTCCTCACTCTTTAACCCTATTTTAAATAACAATCCGAAAACTATCACCACAACACCAACATATACAAAAGCAAGTGGGGTTTTCTTATTCAAATAAATAATCTGGCTGAAAACAATAGGACCTGCCATATGACCAATCCGTTCCAGCATCTTATATATGGATGCAATAGACATTTGCCCAATTTTTAAAGCAGCGTTCGTGTTTATTATGTGTGTATTTATAGGAGCATTGATAAATCCATGAGCTACTCCCAGTAATGCTACTCCGGCAATAAGGAAATATGGAAATTCTATTTGTGATAAATTGCTATTTGCACCTATCAATGCAAGTCCTGCTCCACTTCCCAACATACCGAAAAATAATATATTACGGGTTTTACCCAGCTTATCTGAAAGCTTTGATGAATAAATACTGGAAAGCAGTACACCTGCATAGTAAATCATTATTATCTGACCAATATCATCTTTTTTATAGCCTGATAGTATTGCTAAAGGAAGTGCAAAAGTGACAAAACCTGAAAGAATCATTTTTGTTGAAATACCCACTAAGAAAACACTCTTTAAAAACCCTATATCAAGGATCACTATTTTTAATGTTTCAATCCAATGTCTTTTTTGCATTGACTTTTCTTTCTTTAAATTGTTTGTGTCATTCTCTTTTTTAGGCAATAGTAAAATAGAATAAATGATTAAAGGTAAAGACACCACTACTATCCCCAAAAAAACACCTGACTTACCTAAATAGTTTAAACCAAGTGCACCTAGAGACGTACCTGCAATCATGCCTCCGTTAAATCCAAAGACAATTATTGCTGAACTCTTGGTCTTTTGTCCCTCTCCTGTATTTCTCAAAATATAGGACTGCACACCTGCAAATATCACAGCCTGTCCTATGGCTGCCAGTAATCTTGAAACAAAAATCAGCTGCCAATGAATATCAATTACTAAAATCAGCATGGAAAATGAGTAAATTGCAATTCCCAGGCAAAGTATTGACTTTTCTCCTTTCCTTGAAACAACTTTAGCTGCAGGGTACAAAGAAAGAGTAAATATGATTGAATACAATGTGATAATTAGTGATGCTGCACCATTTATACCCGCTGCTCTTTCATTAACATAGTTAGGGAAAAACGAAGTTATACAGCCTTCCCCAAAAGCAGCAATAAAATAAATGGGCTTTATTAGGTTTATTTTATAATCACTATAATCACTTATATTTTCAATTAAATTATTATCTTCCTCTTCAACCTTTTGTCTTAAAGAAATTATTAAATTAATAAAAAGTGCAGCCACAAAGAAAAGAGCAATTAAAAGAACCAAAAAGTTTTTTATATTTCTTATAAGCTTTTTGTATATAGCATTTTTATAAACATAAATATTTATCTTATAGCTTGAATGTTCACTACAAATGATATCTCCATAAGTATTGATATAATCAGTCTTTAGTAGTTGTGTTTGACTATCCAAGGTACTTCCTTTTGTTTCCTTATCAATACTTGATACTATTTTCCCATTTTTCTCTAACAAAATACGTCTTATTTCACTATTAGAAGATATGCACTTACTAAACATGTTATCTATATCATTTGTAAACTTTTCAAGATCCAACCCGAGCTCACACGCTGATTTAAGTCTATGGGTAAGCGAATTGGTAACCCCATATGTCTTTCCTGTAATTCCATCAAGATAAATATTGATAAGTGTAAAAATGATCAATCCCATCATCATCATAAAAGCTATACAGAAAGAAGATGTAACCCACATCTTCCATCTGTGCTTCCATTTATGTTCGGTTTTAAGAAGGAAAATGACATACATCATGATAGCAACAATAAAAAAAGTGTAAACAATTCTGAAGTAATAAGCTATTTTTTGTGATATTACTTTTTTGGATATTATAATAGATATAGTTCCCGACTGCTCCTGATCAATTTTATTTTTTAAAGGAATATCTACTTTATAATTAAGAAGGCTCTTTTGGACTCTGTAAAGTATTTCCAATGGTTTTGAATCAGTTTTATTCTTATCCCGTTTCAAACCACCTATTTCAGTAACTTCTAAGAATTTTTCATATATAACTTTCTTATATGTTTCTTCCTCGGATTTTGGGTAAACAATATCATTTCCATCCCATATCTCGATTTTGGTTATACCAGCGGGTTCCTTATCCAACAGGTTTGCTAGTGTGTCAACATCTGCATATTTTAAAGGTGTGCCTGCATTCAATATGCTTTCAATAGAATTTTTTAAAGATTCTCCATCAGCATATATCCTATCAAAGTAATACTCCGAATAAGTTCTGACTGCCTCTCCCATGCCTACTAAAACCTGAATAAGCAGTACAATTGCTAATATGCTCAATATGGGTATACTTCTAATTAGCTTTTTCATAATCCTACGCTTCATATCCATCAACAAATTTCCTTCTGTAAAAGGTTGTATATGTGCTGCATTGAAGATTTACGGTTTACTAAAAGATAGTCCATTTGATTAGCAAAAATACTTAAAATCAAATCGTTATAAGACATATTGTGTTCCTCCAAGCCTTTACATACCAGGCTGATAACTCCATCCTGGGGCTTTTTCAAGTCAGGTTTTGGGTTGACCTCCAGAACGTTCAGCGAACCATCTTTATCCTCCCTAATGTCTATCCGAACCAGAGTATTCAAACTATATGCCTCATGAACCCACCTTCCGATTTCACCTAGCTTATACTTTACTTTACTCTGGATTTCATCAGATAGAAGAATAGCTCTATTATCTGTAATATTGCGTTTATCCATTGATGTAAATATCAATTCATCTTCATCCAACACCCTCTCGATTTCTGAAAACACAAATGGCTTAGACATCTTTACAAAAGAGCCTGCCCTATATTTAACGTTTCCGCTTACAGCAACACAGTACTCCCTTCCCGGAAGGTACTTCTCTATTAAAACAATATTTTGAGTTGCAGCAAAAATTTCTGATATAGCTTCCTGTAGCTCAAAACCAGATTTAACAAATAAAACATGATTTGAAGCACGTCCTGAAATCGGTTTTGCTATAAAAGGTCCATCATAGTCTTTGAATACTGACTTAAAAAGATTGTTTCTTTCGGGTATGAACAAGCCTTTTGACATATCCCATGTAACAAATGGTGCAGTATTTATTCCAATTCCTTTTGAAAAATACTTAAAAACATGCTTGTTATCAAGAATTGTATAATTCATAGGGCTATGGCCCACATAAGGGATTCCGAGCATTTCAAGCAAAGCTGCCGTATGGCACATAGGGTTGTCCCCCTGAACACCTCCTGTATTAAGCCATACCATATGAATTCTGTTATCTTTGAGATTCTTTGTAAGTTCCATATTATCAGGAAATAAGAATACATTTTTAAACCCAATTTGTTCTAATGAAGTTTTTATTTCAGATGCTACAGTTTTATAGCTTTTCCACGATCTTGTGTTATAAGTACTGTAGAGTACGGAGCCCGCCTCTTTACTATCTCCTCCATAAATAACAGCAATTCGAAGTTTTGGCATTAGTGCATCGATATAATCACCTAGCAAATTAAAATCATAGTATAAATTATCCATATTTCCTCCATATCTTCTAGTTTTATTCCTCGTTTGACTATATACTTAAAGCCCTGCTTCCCATTACATCTGCTTCATGCTCCAACCCAGGATCATCGTTAACTGCCACATCCCTTAGCTGCATTGTTGGTTGAACCCGACCCTGGGCTTGCTGCACCACATGCCATGCTTCATGAGCCAGATGCTTCTCCTGACCTGATGCAACATGGATATCTGTTCCCTGGGTATACGCCAATGCACCAACCTGGGCAGGTTTGTCAGAATTGTAGTGAACCCTGACATCACTCATATCTATGCCAGAAATGCTTTCAACCCCTGACTTGAGCTGATCAGGCATACCTGTATTGTTTTCTTTTTTCATCTGAAGGGGCTCTTCCTCTTCTTCTGGATCAGCTACCCTTTGCAAGGGTCTTGTGTTTTCTAAATTTACAAACGTCTGATATCCTGCATTGCTATCCTTTTTCATCTGAAGTGATTCTTCCTCTTCATCAGGACTAACTTCCCGTTGCAAAGGTTTAGTGCTAAATAAATTGTTCAACCCATGGTTTCCCACCAATTTCTTAAACTGTGCGGTATCACCGGTTACCAAGTTATTTTGAGATAAGACAGCCCTTTGAATTAGCTTAGTTGAATTAGACTTTCGTTGGATATTTTTATTACTTGCACTAACCTGCTTATCTCCTTCATTTCTCTTTAAACTCTTATTCTCAAACATTTTTTCCACCATCCTTCCACATTTTGTTCCATTCACTATAAATACTCTTCCAAGTCATCCAAATTAATCATCTTTCCGATTTTGTTTAATTCGTTTCGTGCTGCTTTAATAATGTGACAAGTACCCACAGGTTCATTTTTTTCTGCTGCAATAAAAGCAGCTGAAATTGCAATATTTTTAATGTTTCCACCGCTTACTTCGAATTTTTTTGAAATCAACGAAAACTCAATACCTTCCTGTAAAGGGGTTTCTTTAGGGAATATGGATCGCCAAATCTTTTCTCTATAAGCAGCATCAGGAAATGGAAATTCAATTACAAAATTAATACGTCGCAGAAATGCCTCATCAATATTTTTTACATAATTAGTAGCCAGAATAGTGACTCCTTCATACTCTTCTATTCTTTGAAGCAAATAAGACGTTTCAACATTGGCATGTCTATCATGGGAGTCCTTAACTTCGGTGCGTTTGCCGAAAATAGCATCGGCTTCATCAAAAAAGAGTATTGCATTACTAAGTTGTGCTTCATCAAATATCCCTTCCAGGTTTTTTTCAGTTTCACCGATGTATTTGCTTACCAAATTTGCTATATCTACCTTGTACAGTTCCAATTGGAGTTCATTTGCCACAACCTGTGCCGACATTGTCTTTCCTGTACCTGGCGGTCCGGAAAAAAGAATACTTAGCCCTTTACCGTATGATAGTTTTTTCTCAAACCCCCAGTCTCCAAATACCGTTTGCCTGAATTTCATCTGATTACAGGCATCTTTTAACAAACTCTTTGCATCATCCGGAAGAATAATATCTTCCCATTGAAATTTTGTTTCAATTTTTCTTGCTTTGGTAATAAGGTGGCTTTTACCATTTTGATAACAAGCTGAAATCAGGCTGCTTTGATCAATACCTTCTGGTTTACTCCTTTTTCCAGCAGAGTTCATATTAGCTAGTTCGAAGGTATCTTTTATTTGTCCAGGTGTAAACCGAAACTTAGATGCAAATTCCCCCCAGTTAATCTGGGTGCTGAATTTATATTGCTTTCCAATGGTTTGCCAGATTATCTTTCTCTCCTGTTCACAGGGCAAGTCCAATTTATAATGAAGGATCTTATCCTTTTGCCCTGTATGATATTTTTTTAAGGAATCTGTTGAAATAATATATAATGCCTCACCAAACGGATATTCTTTAATAAACTCAGTTTTTAGCTGATGCAATATGGATATTAATTTATCTTCAATGGTTTCAGGCATTTTTATCGCAAGGACAGCATCTTGAAGAATCTTTTCACATAGTATGGATTTTATGATCTTTTCAGGGCTTGCATCGGATAGAAACAATTTCATATCTACGAGCAGCAGCTTTCTACCAATACCATAGCATAAATGCTTTAACTGAAAGGTTTTTCCTGTTCCATATGCCCCTTCCAGATTTATCAGGATGGTTTCATTGTCCTGCAAAGCAGCGTTATAATAGCTTCGCAGACTTTCCTGAAGATCCATTTTTGTAAGGATTGGTGGAAGAATCTCATCGGGATGAAAAATTTCAATATGATTTTCAAGCTCATAGGGTAGTTTATCCATTCCTAATATAAAGTACACAATTTTAGAATCCAGCCGCATTTCCCTATTTTGACCATATTGGTTCCACGGGGAATCAGATAATAGGAATTTTTGCAAAGAACCGCCATTTATCCACTGCCGTTTATGCTTGATAAAATCCAGCTGGTCATCGAATAATATTTTTAAAACAATTTCCATAGTAGGGTATTTTACAGAAATGTCATCAGCTATAAGACCATATGCTTTTTCATATTTTGGGTGCAGTTCAGCTGCAAGGCTCATAATCATAACCTGCCTTTCAAACCATGATAGTGAGAATTTCTCACACAACAGATCCAGGTTATTTTTTTGACGTTTATGCTCTATAGACATCTCCCTTGAAATATATGCACCCTTTAATTGCTGCAATTCTTCAGTATTATGGATCTCACCTTCATTTGTAAAAAGCTTAAAAATTTCAACAAAGTTCATTGAAAAACCTTGGTTTGAAGATTCAACACAAGCATTTTGAATTTTTATGAGAAGCCTGAGTATTTTAATATCCAAAATTACAAGTAAATCAAGGATATACCCGTCAATTTCCTGGTTTATAAATTCACTTTTTAAATAAATGCTATCAAGCATCCAGTTCACACCTTTCGCTTTTGTCCTTGATGCGAAATTATATATTGTAGATTTGGGAATTGTTGTATCTATATTAAAATGATTATATTGATGTCAATTGGTCAACTCTAAAAAAGCAATAAAAATCCTCTTGTTACTTCAATCTCAATTTGTTAATTGAGATTGAAGTAACAAGAGGACAATGACTTTTTATATTCATTCCAGGTTTATACAAGCTTTTTAAATACATTCAAAGCAATGCTTTTAGCCATTGTATGGGCATTTAGTGTTAATCTATTTCAAAAACTACTTGGTGAATATTTAACTGTAACAATAATTACATTTTTCATTTTTTCATTGATTCTATAGACAATAGTAAAATTCTTAATAAATAATTGACGGTATCCTCTATTTGCATAAACACCAATTTTTCGTTCAGACCCTCGGCGAGATAACTTTTCTAATGATAAAACTGCGTCTTCAAAAGATACTACCAATTTAAAGCTACTTCAGGCGACTGAAGTTCAGCCGAGATATTTTCATAAATTTGATCAATATATCTATATTCCTTTGGGAGCAATTTTACTTCGTACTTATCCAAAGTGTTTCCTCCTTAAGGACAAAAGGGCTTCTTTTGCATCTATTAAATTTGCATTTTCATTCTCTGCTTTTGTAATACTAGTATCAATTTCATTGACTTCAAGCATTTGTTCATACGTCGCAATACTCATCACAACTAATTCGCCATACCCATTTTTAGTTATAAAAACCGGTTCCATTTTGGCATTGCAAATATCTGAAATCTCATTTATATTTCGCAAGTCAGTTATTGGTCTTATTTGTGGCATATCACCACCTCCTGTACATTATTATTATTTCATTTTTCTGTACAAATCACAACTACCATTTTCAATCACTCCTTAGTTTTATTTTTATCGAAAGACGAGAACTTTATGAGATGGAAATTGAAAGACAAAAGGCAATTGCACAATAACTGCCAATTTGGTGGCTATTGTGCAATGCTTCTATTGAAAAGGCTAAAAGCTTGGTCAGTTGCTTTTAGCTTTTGTTATAGGCGTTTTTCGCTAACCGAATAAGTAAAAATCATCATGTCTTCATCAAAACGTCAGTTCACTCCCAGTTTGTACCCGAATTGAACGATTCAACTAATCCTTCTAGCTGTTTATAGTCTTTTTTGGGCATACCTGAGTTAATAAGTCCAAATCGTACCAAGCTCCAATATTGTCCAAAATTTCCTCTTGCTGAAAACGGATCAAATCCATTCCTTGCTACAAAGACATTTGCAGCTTGTACAATGTTCGCTTCAATTATTCTACCATGTAACAGTAATTCATCATCTGCTGCTCGATTAAAATATCCTGTAAAATCTCTCAACCATATTTGGAATGGTGTCATTTGTAATACCCCCTTGTTAATCTTTTCCAAAAAGTATACACAAGTACTTATTCTCAGTATTTTTAATTAATACTTTTAAGTAATTAAATTTGACCATTGACGATAAGGCTAAAAGACGTTTTTAATGGCTTTTAGGTTTTGTTATTGGCTATATTCATGCACTCCAAATTTTGTGTATTCAGTATTTGCATATTATTGTATTAACGTGCTTTGTATTTATCTAACATGTTGTAATCTTTCGTATAAAGTAGAGGTCTCATGATCTAATACCTGATTGACTGGCACCCAAGTAGTTCCTTTATCTGTAGATGTTTCAACATTATATATTTTAGTGTCTCCCTCAATAAGCCACTCACCTTCTGGACCACCTCTATCATAATCTACACCACCTTGCCATAAATCAGAACGCCAGACATCAAAACGAAATATTCGTGTTCCCCATTCTATTGCCCTAGCAGGATCATTAACCAGAGATGCGTAATTACTTGCTGGAGTGTGCGTCTCTCCACCCGTACCATGGGAGCTTGAAATTGCATGTCTATTTCTAATTTCACGTGGTGGAAGAGGAGCAAATTCGCCTGAGTTAGCATCCATTGTGTGTTTAGCCATTTCCAGAGGAGCTTTAAGTTTGAATTCTCTTAAACCTTTACTCATAATTCTTCCTGTTTGCATTGCTCTTAACTCCCATGGGTAATCGGAACCCCTATACATTTTTACCATTATTTCCGGACCTCTGTACAAGACATTTCTGCCTGCCATTTGTAAAACACGTATTGCTTGTAGTTGTGTTATTTGTTTATCTTGTAAACTATTTCTAGCCATCCTTTTCAGTTTTCCTTGGGAAACAGTTTCAGATCGATTATCCACAAACCCAAAACCTTGCTTTCCAACGCTTTTCTTCTGAGTAACAGAGTTTGCAACCACCCTGCCTTTGTTTTCCTTCGGTTTCTCTACTTGTGTATACATACCTCAACTCACCCCTATTGGATTATTTGCCCGTTATAGGCATCCTTCACCAATTGCCTATAACGAAAGGGCTAAAAGCTGCTTCAGTTGCTTTTAGGTTTTGTTATAGGCTTTCATATTTAGTATTTCGGTATATATTGCTATTCCAACTTTTTATTCACTCAAATTATGAAATTAAAGAATAGTCCCAGTTTTCCTAATTTTATTCTTTTCATATTTATTTCTTTTAAATTAATTATTAATTACTTGTGACAGTAAACTACAAATAATTACTTCCTGATTTTATGATTGATGGTATGCAAGAGCTTATTTAAAAATTGTTCATTGTTCTATGATTTAATGTTATCAAAATATCCGGTTTTTATTAATAAAACTACTGCAACACTAACTCCTATTGGTACAAATACTCCTAGAAGCTTCAAATAGTTTTTAATTTTTTCATTAATAATTACTTGCCCCTGCTTAGCTTGTACTTCAGCTTGATTTGACTGGCTGATATTCACATATCGAACTGGTTGCACAGATGCTTGAGCAGCCAATTGAAGTGCAGCCTTAAGATATTCATCCCTCTTAACTTCAGTTTTGGCTAGATCTTTGGAGAATTGAGAATTTTGTTCTGTTAATAGCGTTATTGCATCTTTCGAATAACTTGAGGATAGAAATTCTGTTAAAGTAATTACTGGGACCTGTCCTTCTAAAAATTTCTTAAGATGTTCGGCATGTCGATCTCCCATTCCAGCCATAATAAAATCTCCTGCTTCTTTTGCCTTAAGTACAGACTTGTACATGGCAAAATCTCTTTGAGCAAATCCCTTATCTATCGCATTTGCAGTTTTACCTGGCTTGTCTTTCTTTATCAATTCATCTTCAAATTGTTGAGTTGGATCAATACCGCCAGCCATATTAGTGGCTTCTTGTGTAGACCAATCTATAAGTATACTCTTTAGCTTAGTATAATGTTTTTGTTCATTTTCACTCCATTTTGCACCTTTTTTATATTTGTATTTTGTCATCAAATGCTTTAAGCAAGTCCATGCTTCTGGTTCAGCATTAGTTCTGACAGTCTTTTTGTCCAATTCCATCCATAGCTTTTGAAGTACGCTAGCCCCAGAGCTTCCTGGATTATAGTTTTCTGCAGCTGTTCCATATGTTGCGTAAACAGCTTCTCCAGCGGAATTTATGTAATAAGGCACTCCATAATTATCTACCTTTCTATCTACTAAAGGCTTTTGATAATTAGATAACCAAGTGCTTTCATCTTCTAAAATTTTTGCTGGAGGATGAGTTGGTATTTCAGTATTGTTTTTATTCGACAAGTAGAACGCTTCTAAACTATATAAAGCTTTAGAGGCAAGGTTTTCCATTGTATATTCTCTTGATATGCCTGAAGGGAATTTAAGTGCTTCGTGTGCATTATTAGCTTCCAGTTTACTGGTTGGTGTAGATGTCATCAATGAATTAGCCCCACTTTCTCCTAATACTTTACCAGTTTGATTGCTTTCGGTAATAAGTTCTCTGTAGCCAAATACTCCATGATTTTCACCTAATACAAAGAATTCTTTTTCAGAAAACTTTTTTAATCTGTACCACTTTCCATATTTTCGAGCTAAACCACATTCCACTGGTTTTTCTCCAGCATGGTTTTCAAACTCCTGCTTATTTTCATAAAATCTTACATAATCATCAGTGATCCAATCAGCTTTACCATTAGTACTTATTTCTCCTGCTCCTTCAACAAATGCTTTATTATCATCTATAAATGCTACAGGCTTATCTTCTATAATCACTTTTCTTTGTACAATTTTATCATTTCGATTATCAAAAAAACCAAAAGCATCTGGTTCTTTATGTTTCTTTAGAGCAACTGAATTAGTAACAACTTTACTTTTATTCTCTTTCATTTTCTTAACTTGTTCATACATATCTTGTTCCACCTCAATTGTTCAATTTTCCGTTATAGATATCATTCCCGTTTTATATAAACCTTTATAACGTGAATTCGATGACTTGGCATCCATAATTATCCAAATATATAATGCACACTTAACCATAAGTTTTAGGTAAAAATTGCCTAAAGCTTTACTTGAGCTACAAATAAGTTTATAGTGTAGCTATTAAGCCTCTTGTTCTAAGATTTAAACTTGGTTTCTTAGGTAGAAAACTATATGCTACAATACCCGCTACAACATTTGTTAAGAAGTTATTAAAGCTTCTGTGTCGAGTATGCTCTATTTAGCAAATGTTTTTCAAAAAATCATTAACCGTTTCAACAAGAGCCCGCTTCCTAAGTAATAGCTTTTCTTCAATAAGCATGAGCTTGTTTTTCATATTTTTCTTAAGCCTTGTTATCAGTTTTATGCCTTTTTCATAGAGCCTTTTAAAAAGAGGCTGTGATATATATCCCTTATCTCCAAATAATTTACCAAATAAGTCTTTTGTAAGGATATCTATTACTTCTGCCTCTCTATCATCTACTTCACCAGTTGTTAAAAAGAATGATAGAATTTCTCCCATGTCATTAATAACAAGATGAAGTTTGAACCCATAGAACCATCCTGTAGAAGATTTACCTCTATGTGCTATATCTTTAAATACTTTATAAGAATGAATTCTCCTGTTATCACATACATCTAATGTAGTTGAATCAATGAATGAAATCCCTGTAGGTTTGCCAACTCTGTATTTTTTCGCAAAGAGTATTAATGGGATCAGAGCTTCTGGCATTAACTCTACAAACCTTGAATAACTAACAAGACTTGGGAAAAAATTCGTTAGCTTTTAAGTACATATTCTTTATAATAATGCTTGAAAGTTCTATAACTGGAAAGGTGAAAAAATATAATTATTGTCATAACTTCGCTTAATTCCATCATTTTAGAACTACAAAGCTTTTTTTGATGTTTTTGTGATTCTTTCAGTATATGGCTTTTTAAATGTTTGTCGAGCCTAATGCAAAAATCACCTGTATCGCAAAAAATTTTAATAAGTAAATCTTCCATGAAGCTCTCACCCTTTACTGTTTAATTTGTTTGGTCACATAATTATACAACCTGGGATGAGGGCTTCATTTTATTTTTCTGTTTCATTCTTATTACATTTATCTTTCACATCATCGAACTCTCGTTTTTTAGAGTTTGTATACAATTTAAAATGAGGTTTATGGATCAAATGAATTTTACTATTCAGCTTTTAATTCAAATCATTAATCGTAATCCATTAAAATATATTTTTGACTTTCTAGAAATTCAACTACCATTTTTTTCTTCGCATGTCTTGCAATTCCCTGATTTTGCCTCTAATACGCTCATGTAAAACTATTTTTCTTATTTTTACAGGCAAATACTTTCTTCTTGCTTTATACTTTTCTTCATTTTCTCCGTCAAATAGAGATAGGTATTTCTCATCACTAAGTAATCCTTGCATATGCCTTAAAGCAAATCTTCTTTTTTGATCATATTTCCATGATGGATATTCTTTCTCTATCCATTTTTCAGTTTCTTTAACTTTTTCCATTAACAAATCAATCTTTGTGGCGTCACGAGGTGTTGTTCTAGTAGATTCTTTTAGTTCTGAGTTGCTGATGGCATTAGAAAATGATATTAAATCTTTATCTCTAGTTCCTTTCATAACATTCGTAATACCAAGTTCTACGAGCATATCTCCTTTATTATTTAAGGTTATTGGTTCAACTTCTACACTCTTATTAGTGCCATAGCTGCGAAAAGCATCTGAAATTACTTTCTTCATAGCAACTAGAGTATCTCCTGAAGAAACAGCATCTAATATTATTATTTTTTTAATAGAAGCATCTTTCATGTTTTCTTCTCCTATCTCAACTGCAGACCAGTGTTTTAAGAACAACGACTCTTCACTACTAACTTTAGCGGCCATACCTCTGTCTACTACACTCAATCCACCAACTCTAATAATAACAGCCTTCTCACCAAGTTCTTTTAAAAAATTAATTACAATTTCTGGACTACTTCCAATACCTACATACAATGTGGTTCCTTTAGCATATTTCGAAGTTAATATTTTGACAAACTTAATAATACCGTTCCAGTTAACATCATTGATTTCTTGAGCTGCACTATCTTCAGTCTCTGTTCTCTGAACTATTTGATTGTTTTTACTTATATCAAATTTGTATTGTACAAGTGGCTTTAAAAAAGTTTTTGATAATTTGGATTCAATCAAACCACTACTTTTCTTTTGCTGTGAATTGGTGATGGTTTTTTTTAATGTTTTTTGTTTCTCTACTTGTGCATACATATCTCAACCCACCTTAATTGTATCTATTGTCCGTTATAGATCTCTTCTCAATTCCTATAACAACCACAAAAGCTCCATTAATTTTATTTTGACTGCATCATTATCTTTGTATTGCACAATAACCACCATATAGGGAGATAATGTGCAATTGCTCTTTATTCATATTTCCATATCTTCCAAAGGTGACCTAATTTTGCTAAACCCTCGTGTAGTAAGGTGTGTATAAATTTCTGTAGTTTTTGTGCTGCTATGACCTAGCAAAGCTTGAATATATCGAATATCTACTCCATCTTCCAGAAGATGTGTTGCAAAACTATGCCGCAATGTATGTAAATGAACATCCTTAGTAATTCCTGCAGCTCCGACTGCTCGCTTTAGAATATTCCTCAAGCTTGTTATACTATATTGCTCTCCGTTTGCTCCTTCAAAAAGATAAACCTTTGGTTTGTACTGTATAAAATATTCTCTAAGCAGTTCCAAAAGTCTCGGTGAAAGCAGTGTCATTCTGTCCTTGCTTCCTTTTGCACCTCTTATTACAATACAATTCCGTTTTGAATCCAGAGATATCGAACTGTAAAACTAGTTTTATAAAGTGAGCTGAATAGCTGAAATTGGGCTATTCAAAGCGAACTTATATAAAACTTTACAGTTCGGTATCTCAATATCATTTACTTTAAGGTTTATCAATTCTGATCTCCTAAGTCCAGCCGAATATATTGTTTGTAAAATTGCTTTATGCTTCAAATTCTTTACATTCTTTAATATCTCAGCTACTTCTTCCCTGCTTAAAACAACAGGTAATTCCTTTGTTTTTCTAGGTCGCTGTACCGATGCCTTATGTAATTCACGACCTAATACAGTTTCATAATAAAATTTAATGCTATTTATAACCTGCTTTTGAAGTGAAGTCGAAGCCTTCAGTTTCTCAATGATGTGTAAAAGATATCTTCGGATCTGCTCATCTGTGATATTTTCCGGCTCAATATCGGGATAAAATTCAAGAAATTTCGAAAACACGGATATATAAGTATTTTTTGTGTTTTCACTGTATCTTTTAATTGTAAGCTGTTCAATAAACCTCTGAGGTACACGTGATTTAATTGATACACAAGCTTGATTTTTTATTAAACTACCATTTTCAACAAACTGGATCTCAATTTTCTGTCCAAATTTCTTAGCTAGATATTCCTTATAATTGTCATAGTATGGTATATGCCAACATTGCAGCTCATAATACCCCCAAAATCATCCTTTTCTCACCCACCATCTCACAAAAATCTTCTCCTTCGCCTTATACCCTCCATGAACCTTGACCCCAATCCTAAGAGTCCCTTTTTGGGGATTCAAAATTCCCCCTATTGCCACCTTACTGCAAAAAGGCTCATATTCACTCTTATCAAAAACCTCTACATTCCCTGTATATGCCTTCCCCTGCTCTTCCAGCATAGTTGTGATCAAAACATTTCCAGGCCCTAATCCATGCTCAATCTCATCCGTGTAATAAGCCTTCTTATATGCATCGCTTACAGAAATGTCCACAACACCCGTTTTCACATAACTCCCTTTAATCTCTTCCTTCACCTCAACAGGAGCATACTGACGCACCTCTACATCACCACCTCCTTCACCTATAACCCTCTGCAAGAACTGTGGATATATATAATTTGTAAAAATAGTATCCTCCACCGCATCAATATGATACTTGGTCCCCAATCCACACTCTACAGTTGTCATCAAAATCTTCGCGAGGCAGATCTTATTCTTTCCTACCCTCTCCATCCTATCGCTGATCTCCTCATGGTAATAATCCATAAAAAGTTTCTGTGCAAAGTCCACACTTTCATTCCTCACGATAACATCCTCAAACTCAGGACTAAAAACCTCATCCTCTACACAAACCTTCAAATTCTTAAAGCTTATTACCCCATCAGCCCCGTATGCTTGCAGCTTATACTTCTCCTCAAACTCAGTCCTACCGCTCCTGTCACAACAATCAGAGCATACACTGGATGTAACCTTATTAAGCTTCTGTACCTCCACCTCATACTCCAGCTTTACCCTCACATTCCTGGCCCTCTTGCTCACAATGAAAGAACACTCGAAGGTCCTCTCACCGCACACAAACTTGGGAGACTTATGCCAGATGATAACATTCTCATCCTTATAAACCTGGCTTACATTGTATAAAAACTTTGTTGCCTCGTTTAAAAGTGGCGGAGGCTCACTTTCCAGAACAAATCTGTATCCCTCTTTGACTTTGTTAAAATTTGGGCTGTTTTTATCACCTACCGACATTGCCGCATCTCTTTCTTCCTGTACATGCTCAAGACAAAGATAGACGGCTCCGGCAGTTTTAGACTTTGAAAAGCTGTCTAGCTCACTGAGTACTTGATTTATCGGTTCCCTTATAACTATTTCCCTACCGGAGGAATCTATAGCAATGCCCGGCTTTACTGTCACACATTCCTCCTGCCGCATTTCCCCCGATTTTATGACATCCAGTCCGTACAATATCCCGCTGCCTAAGTTGTATTGGTTTAAGAGCCACCTTTTACGATTAAAATATTCCTGCTCCATGCTGAAATCTTTTGCCGATAGAATTTTTCCAGTATAGTAGTTATTCCTTTCAAATACAAAACTCATTGTATCTTCCATATGTATGCCTCCCGATTCATCATTCATCCCTTAATTCGTTATTGTAAAGCACCGACTGCTCCGGATCCAAAAGCAGTTTTGAATTTTCCATAAATATCGAATTAATTCCCAGATATGTATGTCCATCAAGTTCAATGCTGTTTTTAAGTAAAATTAATCTTGTTTCTGTATATCCCGGCTTTTCCTCCATCAGAATCTTCCTCACTGCTATTTTCTGGTGATTTTCCTTAACACATTCAGAGCTTATCAAGACTGAAAAGGTATACGGATCATTTCCAAACAAATTTATAAGCCTGTCCTTCTGATCCGGGTCCTTTAAAAACTCCTTGTACTCAAAGTACTCGACAATTTTAGGCCTTTCACCGGTATACAGCTCAATCATCTGCTCTATAGCCCTTTTTGTGCCCCTTATCTTGTAGATCTCCGGTGCCTTTTTCAATAGCTCCCTTCGTTTTTTATCCCATATATCATCCGATGTAATCGCAAGCCAGGATGAAAGCCATTTCAAATACTCATCTTCTACGGCATCGGGATCAAAATATTTTGATATATTATCTATCTCCTCTTCAAATTCATCATAAATAGTACCGAATATTGATAGATACCTATCAAGGAAGTCTCTGCTTTCAGCATCGTTCTGGTATACCCTCGGAAGATAGCTCAAAAAGGACGTTCTAGGATAATACAGTCTGATTTTCTTTATAATAAGATCTTTTATGTCATCTCCCATTACTTCCGGCACTTTTATTCTTATCCATAGATACCTGCCTGCCGTATCCACGAAAAGACTGCTCATGTTGCCGGAATAGCCATCATCAGACATAGTAAAACTCATTTTCCTAACATCCTTTTTCTTTTCCCAGAATTCTTCAAGACATTTTTCCTTTTCATCCTGTTCATAAGATGAATCCAGCATAAATTTGTCGATATCAATTTTCTTATCCGCATTTTTCTTAATACATTGCTTGTTGTCTGATGCATAATAGTACACCTCAAAATCCATTTTATTTGACCATATATTTATCATATGCCATACTGTCCCGTTCTCCTGGCTGTCAAAGGAAAATGAATAGTAGCTTCCGCGTTTTGAAGCATCAATGAATAGTCCTTCATCCTTTATATAAGTATTATTTAATAAGCCTTCATTGAAACCGCCTTCATTGTTTATTGAAAAGAACATACATTTACTGTACATGGGCTATCTCTCCTATATCATCATTCATCTCTTAATAAAACAACCTCATGCTTTTGTGAGTAAACCAGTGCGTAAGGCGGTATCAAAAGATCGCCGCTTTTATCAAACTTTACATCATTTCCATCCGCATATATCTGAATATCCTTAATATACTCAACGCCATCAATAGTACTTATCTTACTTATAACGTCTCCCTTTCTTACCGTTTCTCCAAATGCCCACCCGGGAAAATTCTTTCCACCCATAGGGCTGATGTATTCCTCAAGCATCTCCAATACAGCCCTTTCATCAAACCTTATATGAGGCATGACAACCACAGAACACCTTACCTTAACACCAATATAAGCCGGATGCATTACGTGTACCTCAGTAGTAACCAGTCTCATAGAATCTATATGCTGCCTGATTCTATCCAGAAAAGCATCATCTGGCATTGGAGTTTTTTCTGTGCTGTAAGGTGCTGCCACTATGGTTAATTGACCTGGAGTTCTGGAATATGGATAGTTTTTCTGCCCTTTTGCAAATTCCGGTAAAGCTTTTGCCCTTGCTACCTTTATTCCTGGTGTTGATAACACCGCATCTTCATAATCCTTTGCTGTAACGGCTCTGTACTGTTTTTTCATATCCAACAACAAATTTTTAACCGTTTCATTTAAGCTTTCTCCGTCAAAACCACTTGAAGCTGTGCTTTGCTTTATTATTTTCACCTTGTCCCCAAGATCCTCTATTACTTCATTAAGTATGTTTTCCCTAATGTTTCCTTTAGCTCCACAGCCTAATGTACAGGATATGATCTTTAGCCTATTGCCCAAATGACCTTTTGGAGTTGTTCCGTTTTCATTGTTTCCAAAATGTAATTCCCTGTTTTGGTAATCCAATAAATAGTGGGGATCATTGCCCCTTGAATTTAAGAAGTCGTCAACTCTTTCGTAATCCTTCCATCTGTAGTCATTTTCTTCGTATAACCACTCACCTACTTGTATTTTGAAACTGCCTGGATGGATAATCTCCTCATCCATTGCCCAGTCAAGTCTTAAGACCTGGTTTGGAAGAGCTCTTTTTAGCTCTACATATCTATTTTCTTCAAAATCTTTTTCATAAGCTATAACCATAATATTTGGTGAACTTTGATCAACACATTCCCTTAAGTCCTTACCAAATTTAATAATAGTTTTCTTATTAAGATCATTTCTCTCTATTTGATAAAACTCAAGTCCGTCATCGAAGTCATTACATAACCTTTCCTTCCACAAATTCCAATAGTCACCACACCTAACCTTTACCTCACAAACCCCGTAAAAAGGCAAGTATCCGTCCAATTCAACACAATCGTCTTCTCCAGTGCAAGAAAAATAGTAAACACAGCTTAAAGTCTTGCCATGAGTCACTTTAACGGTTTGAGTGGCTTTATCAGCTTGAGCACCTTCAATATCTTCATTTTCTCTAATATCTTTATTACCTTTAACATCTTGAATATCCTCAATATTTTTAAAACAAACGGCTTCATCAGTTTCAAAAACAACTCCTTCACCACAAATCCTTGTCCCTCTTGGAATAACAACATTATCCCAAACACCTTCAAAGGTCACTGTAGTACTCGCACGTTCAGGCTCCCTGGGTCTTATATTAAGCATCTTTAAAAACTTAAGATAGTTCTTATAAGTAACCTTATTAAGATTATCCTCCAGTCTCTCAGTAAGCCATGCAAAAAGCTCTACTAAAGTGATGCCGGGATCGTGTGCCCGTAAATCTGTCCATTGAGGAAATACACGCGGGATCAATTCTTTTGATTGATTCAGGATTTCCTGGTATGTACGGTCATTTAATTCCTTTAATGTTAGCATCCCTGTTTCTCCTATATCACTTTGACATTGACCTGATGTAATCCGCTCTTAACCATCATATACGGCATACTCTCGCATTTTTCCAGCCCAATAAGCATCCTTTTGCCATATCTTAATTCATAGACATTTACAATCAGGTTTTCTATATATTTTACTTTTGGAACGGATTTTAATAAGGTAAAAAAGCTTGATGTTTTTGGATAATCACCAATTTGCCATCCCTTTTTATCAAAATTTCCAGACATGCAATCCAAATAATCATTAAGTGCTGACTTAATTTCTTTTTCAACTTCTACTATGCTGTCCATATCTTCTATCGCAACACTTACATTTATGGAATATTCAACAAAAACAGGCTCTACAACTGATATTTTGTCGTGAAAAGCCATTATACATGAGGTTTTGTCCAGAACATGCCTTTTCACTTTATCCTTTAGTGCTCCAAAAAAGTTATCCCCTTGACTGTCTCCCTTGGGCAGTATAACCAGTGTAATGTATCCTGGCTTATACTGTAGATTTGCATCCATATTTGAAATGCATCTTACTTTTACCACTTTTCTTGACGAAGTCAATGCCAAAGCCTCAAAATCTTCTGCTGTAACTGCTCTATCCCTATGCTTTAACCTCTTTGTCTCCCTGTCAATTGCTTCACTAAGCAACTCCATCTCACATCCGCCAAAAGAGGATCTGTAGTTTACTACCTTTTCCACAAATGCTATTGAGTTTTTAAGCCCGCTGATTGAATATTGAGACACATTGCCTTTATCACCTCCACCGACTTTGTAATTTACCCTTATCTTGTCCCTGGTTTTAAAAAATTCATTTCCATACCTGGCACCTTTTAGCACAAACCTTCCAGAAGAGGGGTCAGATATATAATGCCTGTCATTTACACCTGAAAGCAAAAAGTCATCAACCCGCTTCCATTTCACCCAAAACTCTTTGATATTACCGTATTCATCCTTTGAAGAAATCACTTCATATTCCTTTTGAATTTCCTTTTGCTCATTATCAGATAGAGTCAAGGCTTCATTTATAAAAACCTCTTCCGATACAATAGGGCTGCGGGATAACCTGCATTCCACCTTTAAACCGTCTGCAATTACTTCGGGAATTTCATCTCTGATACTCTCCTGTTGCACAACTCTTACTGTATTAATAATAATACCGTCTATTTCTATGTTTGAAGGTTTTAAATCTGTTCTTTTATCATAAACCCTAATCCAGTACTTGCTTTTTTCAAACAGCTCATAACATACAAAGTCCGAAGGTCCAGCAAATATCACACTTCCACTTGTACTGAAACTTGAGGTATTATCTATTATTCTAAGGGGTGTCCAGCCATTGCTTCCGAAATATTCCCATACAGGCTGGAAACAAACATTGTCTTCACAAAGCTTTTTCATTGAAAAATAGAGATGTATGGGGCCATACAATGGTGCTATATCAAAACCCAGATAAAGAGCGGGATACGAGTTACCAATTGATTCAAAGGGCTTAATAAATTTTTTACTTCCGTTTCCTTCACAACTTACTCCATAACCTGAATATGTTTTCCAATCCATATTGTTTTTCGCTATTATATTTTTTAAAGGCACTTTATCCTTATATTCATACTGAAGAGATATTTTCTTGATTTTTGGTGAGAGATAAACAGCATTTGGTCTAAAGGCATTCCATATCTTCTCGATTCTTCCCCGAATATAATAATCAAATTGCCCGTTTACAGGAGCCGGCTCAATGTCTATAGGACACGTGAAAACCATATTTTTTTCATATAGCCCTTTTCCATTTTTATATTTCTTATCTTGCATTACATTAAATATTTTTTCGTATTGTTCATCCATGGAAATCCGTGCCCATCTATTTCCGTTCCAATATTCCCAAATCACAGCTTCAATATATGTTTCTGGTGCTTCTGCAGTTGAATCTTCAGATTCTTCAATATCCGTTTTCTTCATAATGTTTTTCCATTTTATCTTCTTCCTCTCAGGATCGCCTGTAACACTTATTTGATAGTCTTCAACTAAGTGTAATGATATAATGGAATTTTTCTTTGATAGCACTTCATTGCAGCAAATATAAAAGCAATCATAATTAGAGAAATGCACTCCAAAAGGATAAAAATCATTTTTTTTAAGCTCTATATCATTTATAAAAAGCTTATCGGGTACAATACCGCAAGTCTTATCATCATTCACAGATTTACTGGAGGCGTAGACTTCATCAAATTCCAGATCGTAAACATCATTATCCACATTTTCGATGAGCTTACACCTAATGTAATTGCCATCGATTCCTTGTATTTGAGCCTTTGAAATTTCCAAGCTGTCCTTCTTTAAAAGCACCAATCTGTCTTCATCACCCCTGATGCAATGCTCCTTAAAAGGCATCCATGGATTATCCGGCAAAGTGCTGTTATAAAACTCCCATAGGCATTTTTTTGTATCTGAAAGGATGCTGTAAATCTCTTTTTGTCTATATTTTTTCTGTGAATGGCGAAATTCTAGAGTTATCTCTGCAGGAGCTTTTATGTTAAATATGGTGGAATGGGAGAAATAGATGCAGTGTTCCTGCAAATTAACAGTTAAATTATCTTTAAAATTGTCTTCCTCAAGGTCTTTTCTGTCATATATAATGAAACCCTTTTTCTCCACCTCATTAACAGAGAATAATCTTTGGTCAATTTCATTTATAACATTAGCATTATAACCGATACAATACCCGCAAACAGGTACAGAAGGAGTAGCCAACATATCTTGTGCCGTTTCAAAGACTACTTGCCCATTTTGATCCTTTGATTCTGCAGTGACCTTGGTTCCCTTTTGAATCAAAGTACTTTCCTTTACACCTGTACTCAAAAAGAATGTCACATATGCTTCTGATGAGTTAGCCGGTAATATTCCGGCATTTAGCATATTCAAAAATGCCATTCTGTTTCTATGAAGCACCTGATTGTATCTTTTGATAGTTCCTTCCAACATTTCAGCAAAAATTATCGATAAAGCAGTTCCTGCATCCATGTTTTCTCTATCAAATGTCCATTCCGGTACATATGAAGGTGCCATTTTTTTAATTTTATCAAGAATTGTCTCAGAATCTCTACTATCAAGAAGCGGTATCATTATAATGCCCCTTTCCTGTATAGACATCAAACTGTATAAATTTACAGCTTGGTATCTGAAAATTAAGAAATGTATTAATAATTTCTTTATTAAATGCAAGAAATTTATCTCTAATATTTTAGGACTCTAAAAGAATGGATTTTTTAAACGCCCTGTCTAATGATATAACTCTATAACTTACATCCACTATTACATTCTCGTTGTACGTTCCGTCGTTATATGCATCTACCGTAACATCTGTTACCCTTGGTTCCCAGTTTTCTATTGCCGTTTTTACCTCTTCTTCAAGAAGAGCCAGGGTGCTGCTGTCACTTTGCTCTAAAACGTAATGATGTATGTTGCTGCCAAATCCAGGCCTCATTATTCGTTCCTTCTTTGCTGTCTTGAGTATTAGAATAATAGCTTCGTGGATATCTTCCTCACCCTCAGACATCATGAACTTTCCAGTAGCCTTATCCACCTTTACAGGGAATTTCCATCCTTGTCCCCGCATTCTTCCACTCATTTAATATTCCTCCCGTCAGTTGATTTTTGCTATGGCACCTTTTAATGTAAGAGGACCATCAGACTTAATATTCATTACACCCGCTTCCAAGTCAATCATCTGGGATTTAATTTTTAGCTTCATAGAGCTTTCAATATTGATACTGTTTTGAGTTCCATCCATATTGATTTTACAGCCGCCAGTCAAAAGATCTAATTTCATATTTGCTTTTACTGTGATTTTATTATTGCCTCCATCTATCTCAACAAGGTTGTTTCCGCTCTTATCTTTAACGGTAATTTTACCATTGGCTGCATCCTCCATGGTAATATCCTGGCCGGCTTTTGTCTTAATCTGGATGCTTTCTTTACCTTCATCATCATTTAAAATCAACTCATTTCCGTTCCTGGATTTTATTTTTCTGATATTGTTTTTTCCATCATCATTGGTGAGAGGAGGAATTTCCTTGGAATTCCACAATCCGCCAATAACAAATGGCTGGCTCACATCTCCCTCGTTAAAAGCAACAAGCACCTCATCGCCTACCTCCGGTAAGAAAAAGCATCCCATCTCTTTGCCTGCCATAAGTGTTGCTACCCTTGCCCAGTTTGTCTCGTTCTGGCACTCCCTGAGAGGAAGCTTTAACTTCACTCTACCCAACTTCTCCGGATCTTTATTATTTGTTACTACTCCAATACTGACTCCAAGTATTCGGGAATTAACATGATTTGAGTTGGTTTCTTTATCAAAACAATTTATCAAACTCATATTTCATTTCCTCCAAGCTCAAAACTTGTCCTGTAGCCATCTTCATCCAAGATATGAGTAGCTGACGTTATGTAGTAAAGCTTATCAAGATTTGTCCCGGCACCACTTAATTTTAAGTACTTGCCTGCCATAATTTCAGGTATACCAAGCCATTCACCTCTACCGCCAACCAATTTCATACCTGCTTTATTTAAAATAAATCCTGCCATTTTTTGAGCATCGTCCCCTGATTCTTCATTTGAGTAATAATATTCTGTAGTACCTGCTCCCACCAACTCTCTTATTATTGCAGCCCCGTCCTTACCGGAGCCAAGCTTGTCCACATCCTGTACCTTTTGCTGAAACTCCTCCTTTTTCTTACTGTTCCACCCCCTTACAGTTACAGATCCGATCTGCTCCCCAATATCCTGATTGATTTCAAGGCCTATCATATTTTTTCCTATTTCAAGTTCAACTTCAGGCTTTTTGTTTTTGTGTGGTTTTCTGAAAAATAGGTTCTTTCCTGTAACAAAGAATTCAAAATTGCTTCTTTCAGCCATCCAGGCAATGAATTGATAATCGGAAGTTCTGCTTTGTTCTACTGCTTCATAGGTTATTTCAGTGTTATCTATGACTGTTTGAGATGTATAGTTGGCAGCAATTTCTCTAACCACATCCGAGTATTTCTTTTTGTCCCAGGAAAAAGACTTGGTTCCCTTCATCATTTTAAAAGAAATATCCATTCCCGATACAACAATAATCGGACAGTCTGACTCAGAGAATTGAAATGAAACCGAGGTTATATTTCCCTCAAATACTGTTTCTAAAGTTTCCCCGTAGCCCATTTTTATCTCAATTGATTTCCCTGGGCTGAAGAACTTGTCCACCCAGTTGAATTTACTTTTTTCATAATCATATGCATTGAATACCTGAAATGTGAAAGAGTCGGCTTTTGCAGTGCTTGTATCTACATTCAGATGTTCTACCATGGCATCTACGGTTTTAATGCTGGTTCCTTCTATGAGAATGTCATAATTAGGCTCATAGAAACTTGCATATTTGCTTTCGATATCCTCTAATTTGTAGTCCTTAGGATCGATTTTGACGGCCATTTTGTCCTCCCACTTTCTTTTCATTTTCTTTTCATTTTCTTGTTCTTTTTATTTCTTCATAGCTTAGTCCTCTTTTTCAGGTTCTATGGCAACATCAGATTTTATTGTAATATCAACATTTGCCCTTACTGGCTTTCCGTCAGTTAAAAACATTGTAAAATTCTGTGTAATATTATTTACATAACCTTTAAATATGAATCTTCCCCATACAAACTTACAGTTTGGTGTACTTTCACTTTCATTTGGCTTTCTGTATGAATTAACTAATTTTGCTAATTTGTTGGTATATTTTCTGACAGACACCTTTTCTTCAAATGTATCAAATATCAGGCTGACTTTAAGAGTCTCACTGCAATTAGCCAGAGGACGGTTCATAACACCACCTGATACACCTTTTTTATCCGACATTGTTGCATCTGTTGTTATAGAATATTTATCAGGATTAAACTGTACAGGTATCTCTTCAATTCCTCCATCTGATTTCATGACTATTATTCTAGCTTTTTCAAGCCCCATAATTTTGACCTCCATTCTCATAACTTTCTATGTATATCCCATTCTCTGGCGATCGAATTTTAACTTTCTTTCTATTTTTCTTATCAATTCATCAGCAATACTATCCACTTGCTGCTTCGTTAACTTTCTTATTTCCATATCATTATTATTTTCTTTAATATGTTCAACTTTCTTTTCTATATTTTTTTCAACATTCACATTACTGCTAATCTGTTTTTTATATTCCATAACAGCTTTATGAATAATTTCCGTTGTGCTTATTCCATTTGTTTCAACGATATTTCTGTTTATACCATGAATCTTAATGCTATTTTTATATGTAATTAAAGCTGGTTCTTGCTCCTGTTTCTTATATATCCGACTGACTAGATGGCGTTCTTCATACCATTTCCTAATTACTGAATTTAGGAATCCTTTGCTTTTATACAAAGCGGCTTGTTGTATATATTTTTTAGGTTGTTCCATTAGCTGTATAGTGCTATATTCATGTCTTCTAGTACTGTCGATAATTTTTAGATTCTTTACTTCACTTATTAATGGGGTTTTAGCGATACTTTTTTCAATGTAACTTCCTACTATTCTTTGTGCTACAGTATGTATTAAACTGCTAATAAATAGCTTATTGAGCCTAGTGTCAAATTTCTCCGACTTTTTCTCTTTTAGATTCTTAACCTTATAAAGTTTATTTTCCAGTACTTCTGACCTTTGGCAGGTCAAATCGACTTCGTGTATTTCTTCCAGCTTTCCAAGCCATTTCTGCTTACATTCCCATTTCTCTTCTTCTAGCACTAAACGTAATTTATTATTTATTTTATTTAATTCTTCACTACTATAAAAAGCCTTGAGATGCTTGTATATGTTGAGTACCCTCTTCAGCTGTGCTGCTTTACTATATCCATTTGCTTTTATGCTGCATATAGTTTCCAGATTCCTTACAAGACAATTTAACATGCTTTCATAAATTCTTGTTTTAATATTGCTATTGGTTAATGTTTGTGATTCAGTTTTTAATAAATTCTTATTAAACAGCTTATTAAGATTGGTTTCAATTTGGTCCCAATTATGCTCTTTTCCATCCAATTTCCATTGATTCTGTTCATATTGATTCCATTCTCTTTGTTCTTCATCTATAGCTAAACTTAATTTATTATTTTTTTTCTTTACTTCTTGTATTAATTCTTTATTGTTGTTTAAAGCCTTGAGATGCCTATATATTACAAATGCTGTTCTAAACTGTTCTTTGCTATATTGATTTCTTATCAAACTCCTGGTAATTTCCAAAGTCCTTACTGCACAATATAATAAGTTTTTATAAATTCTATTTTCAATATTATCTTTCTCCAGTCTCTGAACTTCATCTCGTTCTATGTTTCTACTGAATAACACATTTAGACTGTGCTCAATATCCTCCCATCTATGCTCTTTTAGTCTGTTAATCTTATAAAACTTACATCCTAATACTTCTAAACTTTTATAAGTCAAATTGATATTATGTATTTCTTCCAGCTTTCCAATCCATTTTTGCTTTCGCTCCAGTTTCTTCTCTTCAAGTACTAAACTTAATTTATTATCTATTTTATTTATTTCTTGTGTTAATTTTTCATTAATATAAGAAGCTTTGAGATGCTTGTATATGTTGAGGACCCTCTTCTGCTGTGCTTTACTATATTCATTTGTTTTTATGCTGCATATAGTTTCAAGATTCCTTGCAAGCCTCACTAAAACGCTTTCGTAAATTCTCTTTTCATTATTTCTACTGATTAATCTTTGTGATTCAGTTTTTATTAAATTCCTATTAAGCAGCTTATTAAGCCTTACCTCAATTTGCTCCCACTTTTTCTCCTGTAGATGCTTTAATTTATACAACTTTTTTTCCAATACTTCTGATCTTTGATAAGTTAAATCATATAAATACTTTTCTTCCAGTTTTCCAAGCCATTTCTGATTCCATTCTCTTTGCTCTACATCTATAGCTAAACTTAATTTATTATCTTTTTTCTTTACTTCTTGTATTAATTTTTTATTGTTATTTAAAGCCTTGAGATGCCTATATATTATAAACGCTGTTTTCAACTGTTCTTTGCTATATTGACTTCTTATCAAACTACTGGTAATTTCCAAAGTTCTTACTGCACAATATAATAAGTTTTTATAAATTCTATTTTCAATATTATCTTTCTCCAGTCTCTGAACTTCATCTCGTTCTATGTTTCTACTTAATAATATATTTAGACTGTGCTCAATATCCTCCCATCTATGCTCTTTTAGTCTGTTAATCTTATAAAACTTATATCCTAATACTTCTAAACTTTTACAAGTCAAATTGATATATTCATTTGCTTTTATGCTGCATATAGTTTCAAGATTCCTTGCAAGACTATTTAACAGGCTTTCATAATTTCTCTTTTCTATATTGGTATTGGTTAATGTTTGTGATTCAATTTTTAATAAATTCTTATTAAACAGCTTATTCAGCCTTGTTTCAATTTGGTCCCACTTATGCCCTTTTTCATGATGATACTTATAAAATAAATTTTTTAACACCTTATATCTTTGCTCTGTGATCTCCAATGCAGTTTCTTCTTGCATAAATTGTTTATTGTTATCTACAGCCTTGACATGCCTATATATTATAAGTGCTGTTTTCAACTGTTCTTTGATATATTGATTTCTTATCAAACTACTCGTAAATTTCAAAGTCCTTACTTCACTAAGTAATATACTTTTGTAGATTATCTTTTCAAGGCTATTTTTCCCTAGCCTTTGAACCTCGTACTTCTCTACGTTTCTGTTAAATAATATATTGCTCTCAATACTCTCCCATCTATGTTCTTTTAGTCTGTTAAGCGTATAGAACTTACTTCCTAATACTTCTGAACTTTGGTAAGTCAAATTGGCTATATGTATTTCTTCCAGCTTTCCAAGCCATTTCTGCTTCCATCCAAGTTGCTTTTCTTCAGTCACTAAACTTAATATATTATCTTTTTTATTTATTTCTTGTGTTAATTCTTTACTGCTACAAAAAACCTTAAGGTGCTTGTATATGTCGAGTGTCATCTTCATTTGTGCTCTACTATGTTCATCTATTTTTATGCTCCACGTAGTATCCAAACTCCTCATAAGACTGTATAATGGGATTTCGTAAATTTTCTTTTCAATGCCGCTACTGACTATTCTTAGTGCCTCAGTTTGTATTAAATTTCTAATAAACAACTTATTAAGCCTTATCTTAATTTGCTCCCACTTCTGCTCTTTTATTTCCTTAAGTTCTTTGTTATATTCACTTCCAATCAGACTACTGGTAATTTCCAAAGACCTTACCGTACTATTCAATATTCTTTGGCAGATCATCTTTTCAATGCTATTTTTCTCTAGTATTTGAACCTCGTACTTCTCTATGTTCCTGTTAAATAATATATTGCTCTCAGTACTCTCCCATCTATGTTCTTTTAATCTGTTATTCTTATAAAACTTACTTCCTAATTCTTCTGAACTTTGGTAAGTCAACTGAGCTTTATGTATTTCTTCCAACTTTTCAAGCCACTTTTGCTTATATACCCGTTGCTCTTCTTCCAAAGTAAAACTGGTATTATCAACTCTTTGCTTTACTTTTTGTAAATATTCTTTGTTTGTATGCAGAATCTTAAGATACCTGTATATATTTAATGCCATATCATTAAAAAGCTCAGACTTATATCCTTTTTCCCTTCCCTCCGAAGATTTCAAGGGAAGGGAGCAACTTTTATATTTGCTATTAAATATCATGCTTCTATTTGTAAAATAGTTATGAAAAAGTTTATTTATATTATTTGGCCGTGTAATAAACACCTGGCTATTTTTTACAAACTTTATTGGAGTACTGATGTCTTTTTTAAACTTCACTTGATTGTGTCTAAAGAATAATAAAACATACCCAAGATAATTTTCTTCATTGTATAAATATTTAGGTATTATTGAATTAATGAAATTATTATTCCTAGATGCAATGAACATTTTACCCTCCAAAAAGACTTATAAATCAGTCAGGATCTTTTCCCTTTAATACATGAAAGTTCTTCATAAACCAATTCAAGTGTTTCTATAGCTACTTCTGTTGAACTTTGTGCTGTTAGACGAGGGCCTGAATACTTTACCGGATATGCTTTTTTAAAGTTCCAAACAAGTACAGGCATTTCGGATGAATCATTTAAATTAATTGTTATATCTGTCCTTTCAATGTTTCCATCTTTGCAGTCTTCAAACCACTTTTCCATAGTTCCACTTAAGCAAATTCCTTTCTTCAGAACTAGCCTTCCATATTTCACTTTTTTTATTAAATGATGTACAGCATTATTTAGTCCACCTTCATAAATCTGCTCTGTTTCAAGCTCTGATTCCAATCCTGACACTTCAGAAAATCCTCCAACTTGTAATCCTGATTTCTCAACAGTAAACCGATATACTCCAATAGGATCTCCATGTACTTCCCGCCCCGGCATTCAGCATCACTCTCCTAAACTTCAAAAGCATTATCAGGTTCATCACTAAGTTCCTTATTAATCCGCGAAATCTCCTTGCACCACTTTCTCCTATCCTTATGCTCCATTGACATTATTTCATCATGGGACCAGTGAAAATAGTAGGCAATAAATGCTGCCTCCTCCATAATAATCTCTATAGGTAAACACTTTATCCCAGATCCAGCTCCCCCACCAGACTTGCTTCAACCTCTATATTCTTATGGCATTCAGGGCATATCGCTGTAACAACCGGTTTTCCAATCTCGTTTATCTCCTTGTAAAAACTTTGAAGATAAGTAAAATCCGTTGTAAAAAGGTTCTCCACCGTATGGGTATCAACCATTTTTAAATCACCCAATTTTGTTATGACCCTTGCTAATAAAATTACTGTAAGGTAGCCTGGATTGCTTTGTACCCTTGGATCTCTCATTGGAAGTATTTCATCTTCAGCTCTTGAAAGCCTCATTATCCCCTTTTTATGGGTAATTCCATCCTTATCGACATAACCTTTTGGTAATGTAAATTCAAATTCAGTAGTAAATGGCATCATATTTTCCTCCTGAAAAATAATTATTTTATAGATAACCCCAACCCGTTCCTTAGACTTATTTTGTAACGACCAAAGAACGGATTGGATTATTTAGTTTACTTCGTTCTTTCCATTCCTTCATGAGTTAATTCAAGGGTTTCCATTAAAACATCATTACCTTGAGCTTTAAACTCTGAAACAGTGTACTTTACCGGCCAAGCATTTATTACTTGCCATGATGCAGCTGCAGTCCCTGCTTCATCATTTAGATTTATAGTCAAATTATATCTCTCAATCTTCCCATCCTTAGCCATCTTAATTGCCCAGTCATACATTTTCTTTTCAGTAATTACGCCCTTTTTCAACGTAATATTTCCGTATTTGGCCAACCCAGGCAGCTTTCTTGTTGTGAGAAGTTTTTCATCACCTTCCCTATAGTCAGTTGAGTTTACCTGGATATCAAAACCTGAAACCTCAGCAAAGGCTCCAATGGTTAAACCATCACATTGCACGACAAACCTATAATTTCTATATGGATCTTGAGGTTCTCTAGCCATTTTAAAATCCTCCAATCTTCATCAGTTATTGTTGATCGCCAGTCTTCTGGGTAATTCTGAATATCACAAATTCAGCGGGTTTTACTGGTGCCACGCCAATAACGCAAATTAAACGTCCATTATCAATATCATCCTGGGACATGGTTGTTCTATCCACTTTTACAAAGAATGCTTCTGCAGTACTGCTGCCCATCAATGCCCCGCTTCTCCATACAGATGTAAGAAAATTTTCTATTGTCCTCTGAACCCTGCTCCACAATGCTTCGTCATTTGGTTCAAAAACGACCCAGTTGGTATTTTTCTTGATTGACTCCTCAAGGAATATAAATAGCCTCCTTACATTTATATATTTCCACAACGAATTGGAAGAAGCTGTTCTTGCACCCCACACTCTGATTCCTTCACCTGTAAAATACCTTATGAGGTTTACTCCCTTTGGATTTAGAATGTCCTGCTCACCCTTGTTGTACTGACAATCAAGGCCTGAGCATGCCCTTATTACCTCATTGGCAGGTGCCTTATGTACACCTCGTTGAGTATCAACCCTTGCATAAACACCTAAAACTGATCCTGAAGGAGGGATAAATATATTACGTTTTTCCAGTGGATCAAAGACTTGAAGCCATGGGCTGTACATAGCAGAATAGTTTGAGTCGAATATATTTCTGTGGGTCTCAACATCTGCCACTGTTTTCTTTTCTCTCGGAATATCCAGCACTGCAAAACGGCTTCCTAAAGATTCACAATGAGCTACCAAAGAGAGCTGTACATCCGGGTCGGTAACACCAGGAATTGACATAAGACTTACTTCATCGTTATCAATGAAGGCTTTTATACCTGAACGTTTTCCAGGTCCATTATCAACCCCCATAAAGTCTGCCGCAGTTATACTCTTTATTGAGCCATTGCTGCCTCCTGATAATGCAAAAATTTCTGAAACCAGATCAATTTTTTCAGAGCCTTCTGCTTTTACAAACTCTTCCTTACCTGTTATGACTTTAAAAGGAGGTATAGGGGCTGGTTCTGTTGGATTAGCTGTGACTCTTATCAGGTTGGAGCGTGAAACGGCCTTTTCAATATAATTAGCTTCGGAAACATTCAAAGATACATTCTCAAATAGCTCTACAATATCCTTATATACAACTTGAATGGAAAATTCACAGGTGGTTAATATCCTCTTTGGCAGTAAAGCATCATCTACTGCTCCTTCGCCTGCTGCTAAAGGTGTTTTAAATGTCAAAATATTGTCCTGAGAGCTTTTAACTACAACATATTCAGATTTTTCTCCGTCTGAATACATAACCACATCTCCACCATTAAACCCTGCACTATTTTTAACCTTATACTTAATTTCTGATGTTACAGGATCGTTTGTTACTTGATATATCTGTGTTTTAGCCTTACTCGAAGGATATATTTTGACACGGAGCTTGTCTCCCCATATTCCTGGGTTCTTCGCTGATAATACAAGAATCTTATCCTGTGTCTCATATACTGCAGCTTTTGCATCATTTGGTGCAACACGCATTACATAGCAGCGTCCTCCTCCATTTATAAAGAAATGCTCAACTGCATAAGCCAAATATCGATAATCTCCAAATTCATTCTGTGAGAGGTATCCTCCGAATTTTCTCTGAAAATCAGCTACATTTGTCACAAGTAACGGTAATCCTTCTACTTCTCCCTTTTCTGCAAGTCCTATAAAACCTGCTGTACTGGTACTTACCCCTTCCATAGGGCGTGGGCCGCTTTCAAACTCTTCTACATATACACCTGGTGATAAATATTCCGGCATAGTCTTTCCGGTCCTCAAAACTGAAGCACTTGTTTTTTAGACCGTTTCCCTCCTCTCGTTTTTTATATGTTTAGGAAATTATGGTATAAACTATTGCACATAATTTCTCTCGACAACACCAAAGTTAAAAAATCATTGTACCATTGCTCTAGCTTGAGTATATAAACACACTACACTGAAGATTTTTAGATTGTTATAGATCCAACATAACTTGTCTTTCCTTCTTCTACAGTTATTTCCTTGATGCATCCAATTTCGGTACTTCCAATATTAATTAACACATCAAATTTCTTTGCAGGAGGAGAACGAAAATAAATCACAGCATCCCCCTCTGGTCTGTTCGCGTTTTAATTACAGGAATTAGCGAACTTCCTCGACTGTGCTCATTTTGAAAGGGTTCACTTACTAAAAAATATCTATTGTCTCCGGTTTGTTCTGCTATATCACATTCTTCAGCTATTTCATCACCCATCTTTAATAAGTAGCAATCTCCAACAGATATTTTTCCTGTTATCGATGACACATAAAAATCTTTATCACCCTTTTTAATGGCTGATCTTGCTGTTTTAGCCCTTGAAAAATCGCAGTTTGATATTTCACATCTGATAGGTATCCCGATAATGGGATAACCATTTCTATCGATTACTGACAGCCTGACCAAAGTTGCTCCTGCTTGAAAAGGATAAGCAGGTGAAGGTTTTAACGACTTACGTATTATTAAATTCATATACTTGGAAATTGGGAGCTGAACCGATAGTTCTTCAGTAAAGTACTTTTCTGAAAGTATATTAATCTTATATTCTCCATCATCAAAATTGCAAAAAACAATTGAACCATCGGGCTTATAAATTGGTGATTCACAAAAATAAGGAAAGTAAAGCATTACCGAACCTTCTGTCACTGTTTCTCCAGTGTATTCATCTATCGGATATAGTACAAAAGACACAGGAGACCCTAAACTAAGCTTTTTTGAATAATCCATTTTCATTCACTCTCCGCTTAGCAGACTATGGAAAATTAATATTATAAATGCCCTTACTTCATAACACGCTTTGAATTGGCAGCGATGGTCGAATCAATATACACCGGGCTTACCATATATGCTACCGATAACTTATATTGTATATTTGAAAAGTTCCATATTTTAGATATATCATCGGTGGATAGATTATGTAATATAATTTTTAGCTCCTCATTATTCTCTGCAAGCGAACCTTCCAATAAAGAGCCTCTTAAAATGGCATTCTGATTCATTATTTGCATCGTCTTTCCCATAATATAGCTTTCGTCATATGCTTTTGTTTTTAATTCTGCTTTTGAAAAGGCTGTAAAAAGATAGTATAAATCCAGAGATTGTCTTGTACTATCAGGAAACAGACCATTACTCTGGATTGAGTATAGATACACCGTCAATCTGAAATCATTTTCTTCATATGGCGCACATAATTCAATCATTTCAGGCTTTGGTATAGGCTCTGGTGCTAGATTTTCTCTTAAAAGCTTTATAATAGTTTTCCCGGTTTCAGCTATTACTTGGTATGAGCTCATATCTAACCTCCGAGTTTGCTGATTTAAAAAAGCATATATTATAAAACATAAGGAACTACAATTTGAAACAGTTTTAAAGATTAATAACAATTAGTTAAGACATGCTTAAGTTTTAGTCATCTTGTAAAATAAAGAGTAATTATAAAAGATTAAGTCAACCCATTTTCTTTAAGCACCTAAAACTTCTTTTAAATTACATAGTGCTTTTTTCTTTGTCTTATTTACTGCTTGCTTTGAAATTTGGAGTTGTTTGGCTATTTCTATTTCTGAGTACTGTTGAAAAAATAGTTTATAGATTATATTCTTCTGCTTTTGAGGTAATTTATTTACGTAGTCAGTGCATATGAATAAATCCATCATGCTCTTTTCTTCGTTTAATAAGTAATCAATATCCTCTAAAGGAATTTCATATAACTTATTTTTATAAATTCTCTTCTTAAGATAAAGATATTTGTTAACGATTGACTTATGGATATAGGAGACATAGGCGTTATCTTGCCTTAAGGCAGGCATCTTGTCGATTAATTCAATCAAATGAAGAATTAGGTCAGATTCAGCATCTTCATAATTCAGTAATCTTGCATATTTTTTTACTAAAAACCTAAATTTTGATATTACTTCTTCCAAATAGTTGCCTTTTCTTTTTTGAGCATAAAAAATAATCGTTTTTAGCTGCATTTACACTCACCTCCTTTTCATAATAAAGTGAGTACAAATACAACCAACTGTCAACTTTTACTATTAATATATTTTTTGTTATTTTTTGTCGTTTACTGCATACAATTACAATGTTAATTTTTATCATATGTCACTATTAATAAAACCATTATTATAGTATTATAAATCTTAATGTGTTGTATTAACTTATGCAGATAAAACCTGGAATTAAAGCTTTTTAGTAAAAACTTAAAGACAACAAAACTATGCTCAAAGCAATAGTTTCTCATACATGAATCTTTTAGAAAGATGATTAACTTATACTTGTTGTAAATAAGGGCAAGTTATTTCTTTATCATGCCTAAAATAAAGCATGGTAAAAATATACATATATCAAATTTAACCACATTATATCATTTTTAGTAATTATATTGTAAGATTTTTTAATATTCATAATATACGAAGACTATTATGGAAGTGCCGATTTATAATTCACATTTTAAAGGCCTTTGTATTAAGCTAAATTTAGCATATACAAAGGCCTTTATATTGATTACTTATTCAACTGTAACATCTTTTAACAAAGTCTTAACCTTATCCTTGAATGACTTGAGCATTTCATCCTTTGATTTTGTCTTACCTGCAAGGTATGACCTCATACAATCTTGATATGCATTATTGATTGTATCGTCATACTGGGTAATTAACTTACCATTGATATCCTTTATTAATGGCTCATAAAATTTAAATATATTTGTACCCATGATCTTACTGTCTTCAACCGAACCTTGGGATATTACCTCTAAATTGTTGGGTAAACCTTCACTATAATCTGACCATTCTTTCATAGCATTCTTATCAGTTGTAAAGTACTTAATGAATTCCCAGGCTAAATCTTGATTTTCTGACTTTGCATAAATACCAAACCAGTTTCCCCACCAGAAGAAAGGGTATGGTGGTTTAGCCAAACCCCATCTGCCGCCATTAGCTGCCTTCTTATCGTTTGAACACACTATCCATGGAATTCCCCATATTGGGCAAGCCCAAACAAGAGCTTTTTCATCATCAGCCAAAGCAGCAGACCAACCTGGTGACCACTGGTTGAGACGTGCTTCGTACTTGTTATCTCTTAAAGTTTTAGCAAAATCTATGAAGTCTATCATCTTCTTGTCTATATTAAGTTTGTTATCAACAATCCATCCTGCACTTCGTCCACCAAGGTATAAAATCTGCGGCTCTTCATAAGTCGGAAACAAAGCAACTTTCCCACCACTCTTTTTCTTTATAATTCTAGCAGTTTCCAGCATCTTTTCCGGTGTTGACATCATTTCCGATATTTTATCCGGATCATCAGTGCCTAAATATTTTCGAGCAATCGGCTTTTTATAAGTCAAAGCACCTGCACAAGCCTGGTGAGCTAAAGCTCTAAGTACACCACTTTCATCGGTTCCAACATCAATGGTATATGGAACCATGTTTCCAACATAATCTCTTGCTCTTTCAGTTAGATCAGCACATACATTCGGCGTTTCTACAAGTCTCTTAACAAAATCAAATTCACAATAGAATACATCTGGAACATCAATGCCTGATCTAATTAATGATGTAAGTTGGTTACGGTTATTGGGATCTTTAACACGCGGATGGAATAATTTAACTTTTGCATTTGGATAAACTGCATTGAATGCCTTAATTATTTTTATGCCTTCCTCTTCATCATAATGCCATAACGTAATTTCACTTTTTATATCTTCTCTTTTCAGTGTATGGGTAGCTGGTACCTTCGCACTGGGTGTAGCAGTGTTTTGTACAACTGGAGAATTTATTCTTTTTTTAGTGCTGTTACATGCTGTAAATAAGGTGGGCATCATCAAATACATGCTGCTAATGCTATAAGCTTTTTAGACAGTTTCATTATATTTTCCTCCATATATTAAACCTGACATTAATAAACACACAATAATATATATATCTAAATTTTACCATGCTATTATATTTATATAAATTATATTTTTATAATAGATTTTAAGGAACTAATATCATATATATGAGAAATGAATCTGGAGGTCATATTTTCTACATTACCAATTTACAGAACTTTAGAGCTATAAAAATTATATCACTCATATTTATATCACCATCACTGTTTAAATCATATATTTGTGTAACCATATATCAAAATGCAGGTCTAAACAGTCTATATTTCCGAATCTTGGTTTTATAAACACAATTAAGTTTAAGATTAATGAACTGAGCAATACAATTCAAAAGTTTAATATTTAGTGTGAACTTTACTTTTCAATCAATAGTAAAAACGTCAAACTCAAACGGAAATTCTTCCGCAGTTTTTGCATGAAAATCCACCTTATACCCTATTCCATCTTTATAAAAAAATCCGGAATCAAGTTGGATTTTTATATAGCACATATTTTCATCATTCTCATTATTGTGCTTAAAATACCAAGATGAAAATACCTCTATCAATTTACTCCTTATATTTTTATTTTCATCTTTCAAAGGATGTCCCAAAATATATGCTGTTCCACTAAATCGGTATAATTTATTGCACAATGCCACTTTTTTATTACCATGCATTTCAATAACCTTTTGCGACTTTTCATAAGTGACTATGTAAAATGCACAATCTTCATAATATGTATCAATAAATCTGACGGACGGTACATTTTCATTTGAAGTTGCTAACGCAAATTGATAGTCTTTGCTAAACAGTTCAGATAAAATTTCAAGGCTTTTCTCATATGTTGACATTAATCATTCCCCCGTTCAAACCATAAATAATCTTCATAATCTATTAGAGCATAATACACTCATCATCTTACCTATTCTCAAAGAATAACACGTCTCCTAGTGTACCATCTGGATATTGCGAATTTGGATAAGAATATATAAGTATAAAATCACCATTTGTATATTCATTAATTACATCGTCCCAAAGATAACTTACAACTACAATTTTACCACAATTTAACTAAAATAAAACAATAAAGATTATGATGCAACCTTTTAAATATTTTGTCAAACATATTAAAGCTGTCTTCTTTTTCCATATTCTTTAATGAAGCCGTAATAAGAACAATTTTATCCTCTTACTAAAACTAACAAACAATTGAATTAATCGTATATAAATGATAGAATTCTAACATAAACATTCTTTACATAAAGTAAATCAAGTTTGACTAACTATATTAAAAGGAGAGAGATATGATAACCGGGGAATAAAAAAAAGAATAGCGTATATCTTATTATTTTGTGTCGTTCTTATGAACTTTAGCTTTGGGTACGGAGGATCTACAGAAGATTCCCACAGGTTTGAACAACCTGATATTAGCCTGTTTGGAAGCAATTCATCAGTAACAGCATTAACTTATGCCACTCACACTAATCAAAATGTTACTTCTTCTACTTATTTTTTAACACCACCATCTACTGTCACTTATTTACCAACCCATACACCAACTGCATTTAATATTACTTCAGCTAATACCTCAACTAGTACTTCAACTTTACCTAATTCTTTAAAATCAACTAATTCTACAACATCAACTATTACTCCAACTTCAACTAATGCTCCAACCTCGACTCCAACTACAACTTTGACTAAAATTATAACATCAACGCCATCTCCAACTCAGGCACCATCATCAACCAATGACGATTATGGCAACAACATGCTAAGTGTGCACCCTGCAGCAGAAAAAACTAATATCGAAGGAGTAATGGAAACATCTTACGATGTTGATGTGTTTTCGATATCATCAAAATTAGACTGTGATATAGTCATCAGCTTGAGCAACACAGAAAACATAAGTAAAGCCATAATGGACTATAGGGGATATATAATAGAACCCCAATCTACCTTTAATACTTATGAAGGTGACGGTATCAAAACCTTTATTAAGTTTCATACTCTAAAGGATATGAAGTATTATTTGAAGCTTACCAATTGTTCTGATGATGTTAAGAACTATTCCTTTAATTATGAATATTTGATTGACGATTACAGCGATGCTTTTGCTGATGCCAACGCCATTTCTTTAGGAGAAACAATAACCGGAAATATTATAAATGACGATGATGTGGACACTTTTAGGTTTAAAGCAGCAAATGACGGTGTTTACAGCCTTAACTATACAAAAACCGAGTGCTCTTTAAGCATTTTTGATGAAAACAATAACATTCAAAATATCAGCAATGACTGCGTACAATTAAAAAATAACCAGGTTTATTATATAAAAGTAGGAAAAAGCAGTATTTATCAAAATTGTTATTACTATAATTTCAAAATATCAGGCACTATATCTGATGATTATTCAAATACAATGGACAATGCTGCAGAAATAACATTGGAAAACACAATAAGTGGTAGTATTGATTACGGCACTGACAATGATTATTTCAGCTTTACTCCCTCCGAAAATGGACTATATTTTGTTAACGGAGTTATTAAAAATTCCTATATCAACGATATCATAGATAGATTTGATCATTACGGCATAAAAATCTTTGATACAGACGGCAATAAGATTGAAACTACCTATTATAACCAATGTTTAGCTTACACATTAAATAAAGGTGTGAAGTACTATATTTTATTTTCTACTGATGAGTCCAGAAACATATACAAATATTCATTTAAAATAATGCATAAATTACCGGATGATAATGATAATACAATAAATACAGCAAATGGTATATTTTTAAATAAGCCAATTAATGGTGTGATAAATCCATCTTCCGATATTGACTATTATATTTTTAGAGTTACGAAAGATGGTACCTACTCAATTAGCTTTAATAGCAAATATGATCTTGAAAGTGAAATAAATGGTTTTCCAAATCCACGTTTTATAGACGCAGTGAGGGTTTATGATGAAAATGGCGGGGTTTTAGGAAATGGCAACTATTATGATGAATGGAAGGCATATTTTTATTTTGAAAAGGATAAAAATTATTATATTTCTATTTCAAATATTCGTTACTATCCTATTTTCAATTACTCACTTAATATAGAAGGTTCTATTACCGATGACTTTGGAAACACAAAAGAATCCTCCTCTGAAATACAAGCAGGAAATAATGTTAACGGTAAGTGCGATTATTACAACGATGTAGATTACTTCTATTTCAAACCTACAATAACCGGTACATACTGTTTAGAAGATTACTCCCAAATTGATGAAAACAATCGACAGAATAATACATGGCAGCTCTATGATGCTTACGGCAATCCTGTTAGCACTTTGTTAAACAACGGTATATTAACATTTAGCATTACAAAAGATAATATATATTACATCTCCTTAAACAGAAATTCATATAATTCCACACCTGAATATTCTTTCACACTAAAAGGACCTGTGGAGGATGATATTGGAAATACTATTAATTATGCTAAAGAATTGCATATTAACGATTCTGTTACCGTTGTTTCAAATTATTATGGAGATAAAGACTATCTATCCTTAAGCCCTCTTGAAGACGGTTTGTATTATTTAGATATGACCTCTTCAAAGAACATTGAAGATTACAAGAATTATATCTATATAGCTGATTCCAATAACAACCTTATCAACCCCTCATTTATTGACTCAAAAATGTATTTCAGCTTAAGTAAAAATAATAAATACTATATTTGCATTGATGGCAGTATATATGCAAAATCTTATCCTGACAGCTTATCATTCGTGTATAGAGGTCCTTTACCCGATGATTTCGGTAATTCCAAAGATTCTTCCTATTCTGTCCAATTAAATAAAATAGTTGAAGGCTTCTCTGATTCCCAAGATGATAAGGATTATTTCAGCTTCAGTCCTACAAAAGATGGAGTTTACAGGATTGATTACACTTTCCTCAGTGAATACTCGTCAGACCTGCAATATTCAAACTTATTTACTACAATTAGCACAAACGGCAAGTCAATACAGGCATCTTACAATAATAAATCAGCTTATATAGATTTAAAAAAGGATACTACTTACTATTTAGTCACCAATTTTTACAACAATCCTTACTTATTTAAATATTCTTTTACTATAAATCTATGTACAGATGATTACGGCAACCTTTCTCAATCCGCTTCTGATATCAAATTGGATTTGGATATAAAGGGTAAACTGGATCACTATTTTGATTGTGATTATTTTAAATTCACCCCATCAGTTTCAGGTGCTTATCGGTTGTCTGATATAAGGGCAACCTATACTGATGACGGATCATATTATCCTGCATTTGACTCACTGGTAGGTATTACAGGAACAGAAAGTCATTTGGTTGAAGCGAAAAACCCCATTGAATCTGAAATATGGTTTTATCTATATAAGGGGAATACATATTATATTTATTTAAAAGGACCCGGGTGCTTATTAGACTATTCCTTCAAGTTAAAAGGTCCTACACCCGATGATTTTGGTAATACTATAAGCTATTCAAAAACTATTGTACCAGGCGAAAAGGTTGAAGGAAAAATTGAATTTAACTCCGACATAGACTTTTTTACATTTACAACTCCAACAAAAGGTTTATATTGCATATCAATATCCAATTATGTCAACTTTAATATTAGTAATAGTAATAATGAATTTATAAGACCATGTCCGATAAATCTTGACAGCAATGATCATTATTATTACCTGCCTGCAAATGAGACCTTCTACTTTTATGTTGGATCCGATACTAATTGGTTTACTGATTATACATTAATTGTGAAAGAACCAGTATATGATGATTATGATAATACTTCAAGTGAAGGTACCGTTATAAAAACCAATACCCCAACTAAAGGAAAAATCAATTATCCCGGAGATATTGACATGCTTCAGGTGATTCCACAATTTACAGGAAATATATACCTTAAATTTGATGCACCTTCAAATCTTGCTATGAAAATATTGGATTACAGCGATCGTACTATGGAATACGAAACTATCGGCAATAATACTTATAGAGTGGATCTTAAAGATTTAAACAATATAAATATAAAGGTCGAAAGCTATGATGTATTGTTAAAGGGTAATTATACCATAACTGCCAGTGAAAATCTTGAAAGTCTCCTAACTTCTGTAACTTCAGCAGTTTATTCAGGATCGCCTGTAATTGTTACATCTCCTGCTGAATGGCCAAAAGGTGAAGTCCCAACAAAGGATGACTTTGGAAATAACGTACTTGATGCATGTCCAATATTTGAAAAATCATCTATTTCAGGCAATCTGGATCATTATAACGATATTGATATATTTTCTTTCATACCAGCAGTTGAAACATATACAGTTGTTGAAATAAGTACCGATACTTATGAAATGGCTCCATCAGTTTTGGATTACAGGGGTAAACCAATCTCTTTTGAGGAAACTAAAGACTCTTTTGCTTCTAATGAATTTAAAATATATCTAAAGTTCTACACTTCAAAGAATATGAAGTATTTTATCAAATTAAACTACTACCTTAACAATGCAGCATCTTATACCATTAAATACGCTCAACTAATTGATGATTACGCCGATACTTACGATTCTCCCTCTGTCATAACTTGCGGCCAAAAAATCAATGGAAACTTTATTGATGATAATGATATTGATGTTTTTAAGTTTACTCCAAAAGTGGATGGTATATATAAAATTGATTATCCACAATATAAATGTGCGATTAATGTTGTTGATGAAAATTTAAATTATCAATACCATACAAATAACTATGTATCCCTTAAGAGCGGCAAGCCTTGCTACATAGCAGTACAAAAACATGTAGATAATAAAGCATCTTTCTTCTATAATTTTGAAGTATCAGTACCTATAAAGGATGATTTTGGTGATTCATCAGAAACTGCAAAACGTATTGATCTTGACACTGCTGTAAATGGCAGCATTGATCATAGTACCGATTACGATTATTTCAGTTTTACTGCTCCTTTAAGCGGCATATATCAAATATATAATTATACCACCAGCTATAATCCTTCACCATTCTTTGATTATAATCTTGAAAAATGTATAAAGGTTTATGATTCCAACAAGAATCCAATTGAATTTACTTTTAAATATGCAAGGGAAGCCTGCCTAAACCTTGAAAAAGGTAAGACATACTTCATAGTTCTTTCAACTGTCACAAGCACGGATTTGATATATAAATATTCATTCACAATAAAATCTCCTGTTGTTGATGATATTGGTAATTCTTCTGAGTATTCAAAAGAAATTCAATTAAACACTTTAAATACAGGAAAAATAGGCAATCGCTTTGATGTTGATTATTTTAAGTTCACACCTGTTTCAGATGGCATATACTGTGTTGAAATAGCCCCGACCTTTGATAGCAATATGTACAACAAGCCCAAAATAAGCGATATAATTGACATTCATGATAACGGTTATTATATCTGTGACAATGACAATTCAAAGGCTTATATATATTTTAAAAAAGGAACAGCAAATTTTATTTCTGTTTCCGGCGGTACTGGATGCTCTAATTATGATTACTCCCTTATAGTTAAAGGCCCTGTAGCAGACGATTATGGAAACACAATAGATACTTCAGCACAAATTCAAGTAGGAAAAGAGATTGAAGGAAAAGCTAACTATTACCATGACAGCGATTATTTTTCCTTTACACCGGATAAAGATGGAGTTTATAATTTTAAACCGAATCTTTTGAATGGCTTTACAAATATTTGGTCTATCTCTAACAGTAATGGCAACATAATATCTTCAAATACCTTTTATCCAAATAGCTTTTCTCTTAAAAAAGGCGAATTATACTATATAGAAATCATTAAAGACATATATGACTCTTCTTTAAATTACTCATTCTTTATAGAAGGACCTTTTGAAGATGATTTCGGTGATTCAATAGAATCCAGTAAGGAATGTCAATTAAATACACCTATCACAATTGTTCCTAACTATCTTGGTGATAATGACTACATAAGTTTTACTGCTTCAGAAGACGGTTTATACCAAATATCTATATCTTCCGACAAAAATGCAAATAATTTATGTAACTTATTATCTTTATATGATTCCAATGGTATTGAAATCTACCCATCCCGTCTGGATTCCAAATTGTATATAACCTTAAAGGAAAGTACATACTTTATAAGAATTTTAGGCAATAATTACTTTGATAAATATTCATTAATTATATCATGTCCGGTAAATGACAATTGTGGGAACACGAAGGAATCCGCACAACAAGTACAATTATCCGCTGATGTTGAAGAACTCTCAAACTCTAGAGATGATATTGACTTCTTCTCATTTATATGCCCAAATACAGGAATGTATAAATTGGATTTTAAAACATCAGGTATTTTTAACCAAAGTATCAGGTTACCTTTAGTTTTCGGCATTTTTGATGCTTTAGGAAATAAAGTAGCTGTTAGCTTTTTAGAGTCAAGTGCATTCTTCCAATTGGACAAAGATAAAGCTTATTATTTATCTATATCAAATAATAATACCACCAATTTTTATGCATTTGACTATTCATTTGTTATCACTGGACCTATTTATGATGACCATGGAAACACCAAGGAATTATCAAGTGAAATGCTACTAAATAATAAAGTATCAGCTGAAATCAATTATCCTACTGACCTGGATTATTTTAAGTTCACACCTTCAATATCAGGAACCTATTATTTGGATTATCTGCCAATAGATAAGCTCTATACAGCTAGCAATCTTGGTATTACTGATTCAATTGGAAATAGTATATATCCTCAAGTAGAATACTCAAATGGATCAAAAGTAAGTTTTACACTTTCAAAAGACAATACTTATTATATTTATTTATCAAGCGGCTCTTCATCAGATCTTGCCAGCTACTCCTTTATTTTAAAAGGACCTATTGCAGATGACTTTGGTAATACTCCAAGCTACTCAGGCTCTATGGGTTCCAAAAATAACATTTCAGGTAAATTCGATTATATAAGAGATACGGATTATTTCAGTTTTGCAGTTAGTTGTAACGGTTTGTACCATGTATCAAAATCTGAAAATGTGGTAATAAGTGTTTTCGACAGTACCAATAAAAAGATTAATGAACATCCGGATTTTATCAGCAATTTTGAAAACTGTTATTATCTAAAGTCTTATGAAACATATTATATCTGTACAAGTAATTCATATACTTCTTTGGGTACTTATAATATCAAAATTGATGGTCCTCTTCCTGAAGACTATGCGAATACAACTTTAGGTACTCCACCCCTTAAAGTAAATACTCCGTTAAACAGTTCTTTAAACTTTCCTGGAGATATCGACAGGTTCAAATTCTTTTCTAAAGCCACAGATACTATTTATATAAAGTTTGATGCTCCTACTTACTTTTATTTTCAAATATATAACAATAATAGCTTGCTGGAATATACATATATAAAGGATAATGTCTATAGTGTTAATCTTAATGAAAGCTTTTTTACTATCGATGTTTCAAGTTATGATAGTGCACTTACAGGTGATTATACAATTAGCGTTAGTGATAAGCTGGAAAACTTGATAAATGCAACCTGCAAAGTCAGCGGCTACATAAGTCCTGAGTATATTACCAGCCCTGAGAGCCCATCCAGGGCCGGGTTTACCGTATCTTTAACCGGTACCTCCCTATCTGCTGTTACTGATGAAAATGGATATTTTGATATTAAAGATGTACCTATGAATTCAACTAGTGAATGTGAAATGTCTATATCCAAAGCAGGGTATCTTAAAAGAGATATTAAAGGGGTTATTGTTGATAAAGATATTGCAATATCCCAAATCAAATCCCCTATTTTGATGTGGTCAGGAGACATTAGTAGTCCTAATGATGATAAAATTAATATGTCTGATGTTATATCGCTTTCAAAAGTATTCAATTCTGTAAAAGGGGATGGTGTCTACTACGAAAGTGCCGATTTAAACGGAGATTCTGTTATAAATATCATGGATGTGGTAATTATGGCAAAGCACTTTAATCAGACTAGTAGCGATTATCCGAAGAATTAAATCTTTAAACTATTTATAATTATTTTCACAAAGTTGGTTTTAATAAGATTATGGAAGAGTTACACCTTGAAAATCTGACGCATTTGAGCAAAACCTTGATCCATGGTAGAATTCAAATTATTAATATATCTCTAAATTAATAAATAAGGCCTTTGTAGCAAGCCAAATACGGCATATACAAAGGCCTTTACTAATATTTAATCAACAGAAATATCTTTCACACTATTCTTAACTTCATCTTTAAATTTCCTAAGCATTTCTTCTTCGGTTTTTATCTCACCATCAAGATACGATCTCAAACACCTATTATAATACAATTCTATTGTGTAGTCTTTACTGGTTCTTAACTTGCCGTTTATATCCTTTACAAAGGGTTCATAAAACTTAAATATATCTGTTCCAATAATCTTATTATTCTGTTGTGTTCCTTCTGATAATAACTGCAAGTTGTTGGGTAAGTCACGGTTTTGAGAAGCCCATTTCCTCATAACATCCTTATCGGTAGTAATGAACTTAATAAATTCCCAGGCTAAATCTTGATTCTTTGACTTGCTATAAATACTAAGCCAACTGCCACCCCAAAAGAATGGAAATGGAGGTTTGGCCAATCCCCATTCTCCGCCATCTACTGCTCTCTTATCATAAGAGCCTATTATCCAAGGAATCCCCCAAGTGGGACATAGCCAGATAAAAGCTTTTTCATCTTCAGCAATTGCATCGGACCATCCAGGTGACCATTGATCGAGAGAAGCCTCATATTTGTTATTTCTTAAAGTCTTTGCAAAATCAATAAAGTCTAACACTTTTTGATCTATTTTAAATTTGTTACCCACGACCCATCCTTCGCTGCGTCCTCCAAGATACAGTTTCATTGGTTCTTCAAAAGTAGGAAATAAAGCAACCTTGCCGCATTTCTGCTATCTTTTCCGAGTCATCTGTACTAAGATATTTTTGTGCTACCAGCTTTTTGTAAGCCAATGCCCCTACAGTAGCCTGATGAGCTAAAGCTCTAACTTTACCGTTTTTATCAGTTGCTATATCAACAGTGTAAGGAACCATATTTTCTATGTAGTCTTTTGCTCTTTCAGTCAAATCAGAAAATGAATCAAAATTCACCTTTTATATCTGCTCTATTCTGTGTAGGTGTAGCTTTAACCTCAATTTTGGGTGTAACAGTAGTTTGTGTGGTTGGAGAATTTATTTCTTTTTTAGATCCATCACATGCTGTAAATAAGCTCGCTGTCATCAATGTACATGCTATTACTGCCAAAAGCTTTTTGAACACTTTCATAAAAATTCCCTATCTAAATTAAACTACTTGTGAGTTCTCTTTAATTTTCTTATCCCAAAATCAATTATAATCCTGCCATCTTCAATAGTTACCAGCTTATAGTTATTCACACTGCCCTTTTGAAGCTTATCATCTACAATATGCGACCTTCTATATACCGACATGACCAAGCCTAAAAGCATCATATTTAATACAAATGTCGATCCGCCATATGAGATAAATGGCAGTGTTACCGAAGTCATAACCACCCCAAAATTAGATAAAATATATAACATAAACTGTCCTGATATAGCTATAAATGCACTAAAAGAAAGCAAAAATCCCAATGCATTTTTTTGTTTTAGTATTGTTATAAACATTCGTATTATTAGGATTGATAATACTGAAATTATAACCAACCCGGCTATATAACCCAAACGTGCTATTATATACGTAAGAGCAAAATTGCTATCCCAACTTGGTAGGACCTGATTTATTTGAGTATTTGATAAGTTTCCGTAAAGCACAGCTTCTCCTATAGACTTTGAGCCTTTAATGAGGCTTCTTACCATCATGTGCTGCCATCCTCCTCCATTTGGATCAATTTCCGGCACAAATATTGTTAATATTCTTATTAATCTCCTGGGGGATGACATTATCAGATAATACGTTAATAAACTGACAAATAGTATCGTAGGTATATATACAATTGCAATTCCAACCCGTTTGTTGCAGTTAAAATATCCTTTCAATATAGCAACAGTAATTATTACAATACAAGCTAAAGAAAATAGTCCTAATGCATAAATCCTTGGCCCTATTATACATAAAAAAGCTATAGCAGCATAAAAAGCACCTGATGCAACAATACCTAAATATCCTTTACCCCTCAAGCTATAAACTACAATCCCAAATACAGGAATAGCCAATAGGGATATATAATACACATGATAAAATGTACCATTAATTCTTTCTAGAACATTAAACCCAACTAATGCTGCTCCGAGTAAAATACAGACAACTAATTTAGGATGCCTGCCCAATAAGGTATAATCAAAGAAGTATACACATGAAAAAACCAATATCCCAATTGGAGCATAAAATAAATACTTAAAAAACAGGTTCTCATTCCTGATGCCTTCTCCCGAAAGAAAAAACTGCACTGCACCACCCAATATAACAATAACAAATGTAATTATTAGAATAGACCATTCTGTCCTAGGGCTATGTGCCTTATTGAGCTGCTTACCTACCACATCGGGATCACCCATTTGCTCTATAGCCTTTACTGCAGCGTTTTTTTCATCTATTCCCCTTTTAATATATTCAGCCTTCTGTTCTTCAATATGTACCAAAAGCTCATCTTCTATAGTTTTATGAATACTCCGGTACTTTATATGACTCATTACCTTCTCTAAAAATTCCCCGACATGACCATTGTACTCAGACACCTTTAAGCCCTCCCAAAATATTATTTACTGTAGACGAATAGACCTCCCATTCAACTCTCTTTTCATCAAGAAGTTTCCTCCCGCCTTTATTAAGGCTGTAATACTTTCTTGGTCTAGTGCTGTCCTCCTCTTTTTCATAGGAATTTATCATTCCCTGCTGCTCTAATGAATGAAGTATGGGATAGAGTGTCCCTGCCTTAAGCGTAAAAATGTTTTGAGATCGTTTCTCAAGCTCTTCAATCATCTGGTATCCATACATATCACAGTTTTCCAGAAGCTTAAGAATCAGCATTGTAGTACTGCCAGTCATGAGGCTTTTGTCAATTTTCATTTTCTCACATCCCATATAATAATATATCGATCATCTATATAATCACATTCATAATTATATATAGATGACCGATATATTGTCAATGGCTTTTTTGGTAATATATTCAACTTTTTTTACTACCCATATCACCCATGAACCATAAAGTTATCTTATATAATTCACCACATTATAGTTTCTTTTAGGTATAGCTACTTCCAAATCCGACTTTTTGTATCCAAAAATAATTCCATGATATGGTTCATAGCCTTCAGGAATTCCTAGCTTTTGAGCCATACCTTCAATCATAAATGCAAAAGCAGCGAATCCTACCCATACTGAACCTATATTTAAGCTTTGAGCTGCAAGAAGCATGTTTTGAGTTGCAGCATCACAATCTGATTTTGAAGATACTGCATCTTTTCGCCCTGATACTATTATTATTGTAGGTGCCTTGTATGAAATATCAAACTCAGGATTTAAGCCTAATTCTCTTATGAAGTCAACTTCAAAAGTAGCCATAACCTGTTTTGCTGCTTTGTTTATTTCCTCAATCACTTCACGGTTTTGTATAACTGTAAAATGCCATGGCTGACTATTATGGCCTGTTGGTGCATATATTCCTGCTTCAATTATCATATCCAGTTCTTCCTTGGATATTTGTGTTGGTTCATATGCTCTTATACTTCTTCTTTCTTTTATGGCTTTTAAAACTTCATTCATAACTAAACCTCCTCATTTGCAATAATCCATATTTTATCATATTTATAAAATTATCGCCAACAGATTTTATCAATGGCAAAGGGAAAGCAATATTTTGGTCATTATATATATTTTTGTAACGTTACAAATTCATTTAAATATATAATTGTAAAGTTACTTTTTTATATGGTATTATAATAAAAGATCTATTTTGGGGAGGTACTAATATGAATAAGTCAAAAGTGTATTTTATAAACTTCAGAACAAGAACTGACATGAATATACTAGATAAGCTGGAAAAACTCATTAAAAAGGCAGGCATAGAAAACATTGATTTTAAAAACAAGTTTACAGCATTAAAAATTCATTTCGGTGAACCCGGCAATATGGCGTATATACGACCTAATTATGTTAAACGAATTGCAGATTTGGTTAAGAAGCAGGGAGGGTTGCCTTTCCTGACCGATACCAATACGTTATATGTAGGAAGGCGTGCTAACGCTGTTAGTCATTTGGAAGCAGCTGCAGAAAATGGCTTTAATCAGATTACAACTGGTGTTAATGTAATAATTGCAGATGGTCTTAAAGGAAGTGATTATACAGAGATACCCATAAACGCAAAGCACGTGAAGTCAGCAAAAATCGGTACTGTTATAGCCGATGCAGATATTTTGATATCCATAAACCACTTTAAAGGTCATGAACTGGCAGGCTTCGGAGGTGCACTTAAAAACCTAGCAATGGGATGTGGGTCAAGAGGCGGCAAACTTGAAATGCATTCAGCCTCAAAGCCTGAAATATCTGAAGCTGCATGTATTAGCTGCGGCATATGCAAAAAGAATTGCTCCCAAGATGCAATTTCATTTAATATTAATAAAAAAGCACAAATTGATCATGCAAAGTGTACCGGATGCGGCCAGTGTATAGCCATGTGCATGTATGGTGCTGCCAACCTGGAATGGAATGAAGCCTTTGAAACAGCAAGTGAAAAAATCGCAGAATATGCGTGGGCAGCAGTAAAAGACAAACCTTGTTTCCACATCAATTTCTTGATGGACATATCGCCAAACTGTGACTGTTGGAGCAATAATGACGTTCCGGTTGTTCCAAACTTGGGGATTGCTGCATCATTTGATGCGGTAGCCTTGGACAGGGCATGCATAGACATGGTTAATGCCGCACCTGTTATGAAAGGCAGCGTATTGGATGACAAGGGAGATTGCCACAACCATGAACCTTTTAACAAGTTTGAAAAGATTTATCCGGGTGTTAAGTGGGAATCCTGCCTTAAACATGGAGAAGAACTGGGAATGGGAACTCAGAATTATGAACTTGTAAACATTGATTAAAGTACATTCACTTATAAATTATCTTCACCTATAAAGGATATAAAACACTTTAGGACAAATGAAATACTAAAGTGTTTTTGTTTTGTCTGTAAAACAATTCTAAATAAATTATATTTCATAAATTTTCTTAAAATGCCGATATAGTAATAAGTAATAACATGTAAATGCACATTTTATTTTATATAGTACATCAGAAAACGATACAATAGATATCGAACTGTAAAGTTATATAGTTCGGTGTCTATAACTCTAGGAGGATAACATGGATATATTTCTGATAATCGGCGTTATAACTGGTGCTTTGGCTGTTGTTGTAGGTATGTACGTTAAGGGTGCAAATGTAAGTGTTCTTTTAAATCCAGCAGCTGCAATTATAATTATCATCGGTACCATAGCTGCTGTTATGAACTCCTTCCCTAAAAAGGAATTCTTAAAAATCCCAAAGGTATTTGGTGTTCTTTTCCGGGAAAAGAAAGGCTTGGATCCCTGTGAAGTCATTAAGCAAATACAAGATTTGGCTCAAACGGCCCGTAAGGAAGGATTGTTATCACTTGAACAGGTGATAGAAAAAATAGATAACGATTTTATGAAAAGAAGTTTAAACATGGTTGTTGATGGTATTGAACAAGACTATATAAGAGAAGTTCTTAATATTGAAATCGAAACTATGGAAGAAAGACACCGTTTAGGAGCTTCTATCTTTACAGCAGCTGGTGGTGCAGCTCCCACACTGGGAGTTTTAGGTGCGGTTATCGGACTTATCGGAGCACTTGGAAACCTGGAAGATACAGAAAAACTTGGTCATATGATAGCTGCTGCCTTTGTTGCAACACTTTATGGAATATTCCTTGGCTATGTTATAAGCCATCCTTTTGCCTCCAGATTAAAGAGAAAATCCCATGAAGAAATAAGTGTAATGAGAATTATATTAGAAGGCGTATTATCTATCCAGGCCGGTGAAAATCCTAAAAGTATTGAAATAAAACTTGTTGGAATGTTAGATCCTAAAGAAAGGTTGAAAATTACACAAGCAAGCGGTGAAAAATCAGGTAAAGGAGAATAGTTATGCATAAGAAGAAGCAACATCATGAAGAACATCCTGATGAAACATGGCTAATTCCATATGCTGATATGCTTACACTATTACTTGCACTTTTTATTGTTATGTTTGCAATGAGTAAGGTGGATCAAGAAAAACTGGAAAAAATGGCAGAAGAGTTTAGTGTAATATTCACCGGCGGCAGCGGGTTTATGGAAAAAGACGGCAACTCATTTATTCCTATGGATAAAAAAGGTGTTTCCAACAACCCTAAACCAACCACTACATCCATACCTACAGACCCCAAAAAATCCAAAGCTTCCATAGAAGATGACCAGATGAATGAAATAAAACAAAGCATTGAAAAAGAAATTGAAAAAAAAGGATATTCCGACAAGGTAAAACTTGTGCTTGATAATGAAGGCTTGGAAGTGTCAATACAGGATGTTGTTTTGTTCAACTCAGGAGATGCAGAAATCAAAAATGAAATCTATCCCATGCTTCTGCAAATCTCAAACATAATTAAGAGTCTAGATAATAACATTAGAATTGTAGGTCATACTGACAATGTTCCTATAAGTACTTCCAAATTTCGTTCGAATTGGGATTTAAGTGCTTACCGTGCAATTAACGTAATGAATTTTATGATGGACAAAGGTAAATTGAGCTCTAAAAGACTCTCCATTCAAGCCTTTGGAGAGTACAAGCCCAAGTTTGACAATTCCACCGTGGAAGGAAGATCAAAAAACAGGAGAGTGGAAATATTTATTGTCCGAAATTATCCATTAGATGATGAAGAAATTTCATTAAGTGAAGATCAACTCAAGAATAAACAAAAGGGTTAAGTCTTAATACTTTAGGACCTAACCCTTTTGTTAATACTCTATCATGTAAGCAGTGTGTCTGTTGATTTAACCATAAAATCTCCATAAGCCTCAGAACCGTGTTCACTAATATCAAGGCCTGTATCCTCATGTTCCTTATCTACCCTAAGTCCAATTGTTGCTTTGATAGTTTTAAAGAGAATAAACGTTGTCGCAATAACCCATATAGCTACAGAACCTACCCCAATAGCCTGAACTCCAAGCTGATGAAATCCTCCTCCATAGAAAAGTCCTCCTTCTGTAGCAAACAAACCTACGCACAGTGTACCAACAGAGCCACATAACCCATGAACACCGACTGCACCTACCGGATCATCTACTTTCAATATTTTTTCCACAAACTCAATTCCAAATACTACTACAAACCCAGATATAATTCCAATAAATATGGACCCTACCATGCTTACTGCAGCACAACCTGCAGTTATACCAACAAGCCCTGCCAAAGCACCATTTAATGTCATACTTACATCGGGTTTACCATATCTGATCCAGGTTATAATCATAACGACACATGCCCCTGCAGCTGCAGAAAGATTTGTTGTCATCGCAATCTTTGCAATATTCATGTCAGTTCCTGCCAATGTGCTGCCAGGATTAAATCCGAACCATCCAAACCATAGAATAAATACTCCCAAAGCAGCTAATGTTATACTATGTCCAGGTATGGCATTCGGTTTTCCTTCCTTATTGTATTTACCTATTCTAGGACCAATTATTGAGGCTCCAACCAATGCTGCCCAACCACCAACCGAATGAACAACCGTAGATCCGGCAAAGTCTATAAATCCTTTTTGTGAAAGCCATCCTCCTCCCCATATCCAATGACCTACTACAGGATATATAACAAGAGTAATCACAGCACTATATATTACATATGATACAAACTTTGTTCTTTCAGCCATTGCCCCGGACACTATTGTTGCTGCTGTAGCTGCAAATACAGTCTGGAATATTATAAATGCCTCCAGTGGTATACCAAGCCCAAGGTGCTCCATAGAGCTCATTCCAAAAAATCCCGACGTACCAACAATCCCCATCTTATCAACACCAAACATAATTCCGAACCCTACCGTGAAAAATGCAAGTGACCCAATTGCAAAATCCATTAGGTTTTTCATAATTATATTGCCTGCATTTTTTGACCTTGTCAAACCGGTTTCTACCATCGCGAATCCTGCTTGCATAAAAAACACCAAAAACGCGGCTATAAGCGTCCAAACAGTATTTATAGCCATTTTTGTTGCCCCGTTTATTTCTTCATCCGCCCCAAATACTGTCATTGGTATCATAATAAGAATAATCAAAACAATTGAAGATATAATTCTCTTATTCATAACAACATCCCCTCTACAAGTTTCTTAAAACTAAAAAAGCCAAAACCATAAGCTAACACAGCTATGATTTTGGCATCCTGGCCATTTGAAAGAAAAAACTTACCTAGGAATAATCCTTCCTTTCAAATATTTAATTCATGAAATTATTATAGCACCTTCCCTGCATTTTTGCAATATTTTTTTCGAATATCAACTATAATTATTATCATTTTGCAATTATCGTTTTAAATTATTGCATTTCCAAGTGATATCCTATATTACTTCAACCACAGTAACTCCCGCTTCACCCTCGCCGTACTTGCCGAGCCTGTATGAAGCGACATGTGAGTTGACCTTCAAATACTGCTGAATTCCGCTTCTTAAAACGCCTGTTCCTTTACCGTGAATCAACGTGACCTCTTTAAGACCTGCTATACTTGCATCATCCAAGTATTTATCTACAGCCTCCAAAGCTTCTTCCAGATTCATTCCCCTTAAATCAATCTCTGTTGATATTGTTTTTGTCTTTGACACCCCGATCCTTCCTGAACCGGTTTTCTTTATTTCAGCCTTTTGTTCATCAACCAGCCTTAGATTGGTTACATGAACGTTTATTTTCATAACACCTGCCTGCACCACTGCCTGGCCGTCTTTATCGGGCGGAGTTATAATTGTTCCCTTTTGATTTAAATTGACAATAACAACACTATCGCCAGGTTTTAGATTCTGGGGAGGCTTAACGTATCCATGCTTTGGAAGAATGGATTCCGTAAGTGCTTCATCCAAATTATCAACGTTCTTCTTAAGCTTAAGCCTCATTTCTTCAACGGCTTTATTCCTTTGCACCGTATCCCTTTCCCTTTCAAGCTTCCTCATTTCGCTCAATATATCCTCCGCATCTCTCTTTGCTTGCAGATATATTTTTCTGGCCTCTTCTCTGGCCTCTCTCATAACCTTTTCCTTCTGGTCATTTGTCTTTTTTATCTGATTTGCCAGATCATTACGGAGCTTTTCAATCTCAAGCTTTAAGGCTTCAGTCTGCATTTTATCCTTCTCCGCCTGGCTTCTGTTTTTCTCAATGCTTATGAGCATATCTTCGAACTTGACTTCCTCTGTGGTTAACCTTTCTTTTGCCATATCAATAATTTCATCACTAAGTCCAAGCCTTTTGGAAATAGCAAAAGCATTACTTTTTCCAGGGACTCCAATGAGCAAATTGTATGTGGGCCTTAATGTTTCAACATTAAACTCACAGCAAGCGTTTTCCACATCTTCTGTAGTTATTGCGTAGACCTTAAGCTCGCTATAATGGGTAGTTGATACCGTCACAGTACCAATACTCCTCAAATGATCAAGTATTGATATCGCAAGGGCTGCTCCCTCTGTTGGATCTGTTCCCGCACCAAGCTCGTCAAAAAGTGCAAGAGATTTATCATCAGCTTCCTTAAGGATACCTACTATATTCTTCATATGTGACGAAAATGTGCTTAAGCTTTGTTCGATGCTCTGCTCATCACCAATGTCTGCAAAAACCTTTTTAAATACGCTTATTTCACTGCCTTCATTTGCCGGAATATGCAAACCAGCCTGAGCCATCAGAGTAAAAAGGCCTACAGTTTTAAGCGTAACAGTCTTTCCTCCCGTATTTGGACCAGTCACTACCAATGTCTTAAATTCCTTTCCAATCCAAAAATCAATTGGCACAACAGCCTTCTGGTCTATAAGAGGATGCCTTCCCTTTTTTATAATAATATTACCTTCGCAATTAATCTTTGGGCTTACACACCTATAATCTGCACTTAGCTTGGCTTTAGCAAAAATAAAATCCAGCGTTGCAAGCATGGATATGTTTGCCTTTAGAGGCTCAATTATAACAGCCACTTCTCCCGTCAGTTCCTGCAATATCCTCTCAATCTCAACCTGCTCTTTTATCATGAGCTGCTTAATACCGTTATTTGCTTCAACAACTGACAGAGGTTCAATAAATATAGTCGCACCGCTTCCTGATGAATCATGTACCAATCCCTGAATCTCGTTCCTGTATTCCTGTTTTACAGGTATAACATACCTGTCTCCTCTCATGGTTACAATGGATTCCTGCATGAATTTCTGGTACCTGGAGTTTTTAACTATATCATTTAATTTATCTCTTATTGAGTTTTGCTTTTCCCTTATCTGCCTTCTGATAGTTGCAAGAGCAGTACTTGCTGCATCAGAAATCTCCTCTTCACTAATAATGGCAATACTTATTTTATCCTCTATTCTCTTATTGACTTCAAGGGCACTTATAAGTGATGAAACACAATTGCCATCATCTTTAACAATATTGTCTCCTGCATAACCCTTAAGGTTTCTGCACGCCCTTAGCAAATCAGCCACTTTTAAGAGTTCACCGGGTCCTAGTGTAGCCCCAAGTTCAGCTCTCTTTAGTGATGCTCTTATATCATGTATGGCACCTAATGGAGGACTTCCTTTTCTTAATATATAGGTAACACCATCATCAGTTTCCTTAAGCATATCCCTTATTTTCATATTGTCAGCTTCAGGCTTAAGCTCTCTTACCATGTCCTTACCTAAAGATGTTGCTGCTCTAGATAGAAGCTTATCTATGATCTTATCAAATTCCAATACTCTTAATGTTTTTTCGTTCATACTAAATACCTCGTACATAACTAATATATTACAAAACAGTTTGTTTACACTATATCTTGATTAATATCAATCCGTTTACATCAGTGGTTAAATTTGTCGAATTTTATCGACATTCATTATTCTATTTACATCCATTATATTTAATTATATTATAATATTGTTAATAAGACTACAATTTAGTTTTACTAGCTTAGCAATATTTTAGGCATTGCTTATAAGAGGGTGACACTGTGCTACTTTTTAATGAAAAATCATCGTACAAGCATGAAGATATTTTAATAAAAAATCCCATGGATATGGTAGCTCAATCCGCTAAAAATAATATAAATACCAAAAACAAACTCATGGTAAAATCCATTAAAAGGCATCCCCGATTCGTATACACCACCCCAATGTATAACGAATTTCATATTCCTGGTAATCAATAAAAAACACCGATGACGGTGTTTTTTATTGATTATGTATAGGAAATTATTACGAATTTTTGAAACCTCTCTGCCTTAGCCCTTCATATAGTATGATAGATGCAGAATTGACAACATTCAATGATTCTATTTGTCCCGGCATAGGTATTGTCACAATACGATCCATTAGTGATATCTGATTCTTTGACAATCCATATACCTCATTTCCAAATACAAATACCGTTGGCATTTCATACTTTATATCCGAATAAACAGTTTCCGTTCTTGGGGATGTACCTATAATAGTTTTCCCTTCACTTTTAAGTTTCAATATCAACTCATCAAAGTTCTTTTCATAGCATATATCTGCCATTTCATGATATCCAACCGAAGCTAAAAGAGCTTTCCTGTTTCTATAATCCACACTGTTCCCTGTAAAATATACCCTAACCCCTGCCGAGCAAGCAAGCCTAATTACCACGCCAATATTTATCGGCTTTACCATATTGTCAAATACCAGTTCAAACATACATCTCCTGAAAAAAGCATAATAGTAATTTGTAATATGTATTATAACACAAAAAACATCTCGCAACCATATTATATATTTTACGAAAAAGATTTTACATTATCCACTTCACAATTCATTACCTCTTCATCATTAAAGATTCCTTGTACGCCATATCTTCCTTTAGGATATGCTGTACAATCCAATCAGCAATGAAGTTTATCAACCGTACAAGAGTTTCTTTCTGAGATGACTCTATGTCTCTATTCGCTTCTCTCTCCAACTTCTTCATGAAAAAATGATGTTCCATTTTATGTGTTTCCAGTTTGCTATAGCCGCATTCTTCCAACAACTCTTCTTCAAACTTAAAATGAAACTTTACATATTCATTCAATTCGCTAAATATTTCCATTATTTCATCATATCTGTCATAGCTATTCATTGTAGATATTGAATCGTATATTCTCTGTCCTATTTCAAATAGCTTTTTGTGCTGTTCATCTATATCCTTGTTGTTTACACTAAAATTTTCTTTCCATTCAAGTATCATTTTGTTGCCTCCTTGTTTTTAATATGTAATAATGGTATTTCATCATTATAGCCGCCTCTAAACAATGACACAAACATTTGTTAACATTAGAATATAGTTTTCTTTTATATTTATCGACATATTTAAATGCAAACCTTAAATTTATAGCAGAAGTTATTTTTTGACCATGACTAAATACAAAAAATGACTTTACTGCATTTAGCGGTAAAATCATTTTTTATACCATTAGCTTATTTTTTAATTACTTATTTTAATTACTTATTTATATTTTTCAACGCCTCTAATACTGAATCTTTTAAAACCACAGCAGCCTTTTCCTTGTAACTGTCTGTCAGAAGCTTGCCAAGTTCGGTTCTATTTGTCATATATCCCACTTCAACCAAAACTGCAGGCATTTTAGATGTTCTTAAAACAGCAAGATTTGGCCTCTGTATAACTCCTTTATTGTCGGTACCAAGCTTTGAGTTAAGGTTTTTTTGCACGATTGAGGCAAATTTATAACCATTTAATCCATTTTTACTAACCCCATTAGGGTAATAAAGCGTCATGCTTCCTTTAATGCTCTTTTGCCACTGGGTATTGTTGTGTATGCTTATAAAAAGATCTGCATTCACGGAATTTGCGAGTCCTGATCTCTCATATAAACCCACACGCCTGTCAGTAGTCCTGGTCATATATGTTTTTACTCCGCTGTTTTTTAGTAAAGTATTCAATTTCTTTGCAATTGCAAGGTTAAGATCCTTTTCATATACGCCTGAAACTATGGCACCTGTTTCATAACCCCCATGTCCAGCATCAATAACTACCTTATAATTACTAAAATTGATATTCCCACCTCTATCGTCTCCTCTTGAATTTCCAGAGGAACTGTCTCCATTGCCTACTATGACTCTACCATTTACTGCATCATATTTTACAGGGTATCCAAAATTCTCAGCTATAAACCTAATGGGAAGCATAACTGTTCCATTTTTTAAAACAGGAGGAACATCCATTTTAATAGTACTATTTCCACAATAAGCTTTATAACCGCCGGAATACATTGTTAATTTCAAATTGTCCCTTTTTGCTACTATCCTTCCTTCTTTTGCATACCAATCCAAGTATCCTCCCATACTTTCTACGGCAATTCTTGCGGGTACGAGAATTCTTCCATTAATAAGTACGGGTTGTGCATTTAGACTTATATTCTGACCGTTTACTACAAGTTGAATATCTTTAATGTTATATGAATAAGCCGGCAGTGCTGCCACTAAAATAATAAATGAAATTATTAAAGCAAATACTCTCTTCTTCATATCCCCCTCCTATTGACGATAGCGTAAAATTAAGATTAATAATTTTAGTTTACATAATGTTTGTTGAATAGGCAAGTGATATGAGGTATGTAATTTGTGGCAGCAGCTTTTTGAAATGCCCCATCGACCAGTTAATTCTTTGTTAATACCCTATTGATTTTCCTCCTTATAGGAGGAAAAACCCAGAACCCTAATACCATTCCGGTCAAACATGCTGCCACACCTGTCATCGCAGGTATGGAGCAGTTTAAAAACTCATTTAAGGTTACATCACTCCTACTAAGACTATAAAGCCTTAGTACCAGATAGGTGATAAGAAATGAAATACCTGCCAGTTGGATAATGTAATGTTGTTTTAAAAGGTTTACAATACAGCATGAAACTAAAGCTATTAGGAAAATTGATAAAATATATGGCATTATCTTCACTCTCTTAATTTAAATAATTTCCTCTAATGCAAATGTAGACGATTGAACTGCATTTGCTAATGTAAAATCTTTTTCGTAACATAGTTAATCTTTTTTATATTTTAATATATACGTTCAATAATTACAATTATTTCCATGGTTAGAATTGTTTATTTCCCTAATCCACAAATTAAAGTAAATAACCTTTTCATTAATAATACTCTGGATAAATTATTTTTACCTTAACTTTCATGCTTCCAAATCTCTCCATTTCAAAAAATGCAGATTCACCGAGATAAACATCTATAATCTTACCCTTAACCAATCTTCCTGTGTCCTCTGCCACATACCAACCATTCAAATACTTATATTCACCTGGAAATGTCATATGTATTTTACTTCCTAATGGAATCACATTTGGATCAACTGCTACAGTCCTTCCCCTAGCAGCCCTTTTGCCACTGAAAGTAATGCCGTATTCTGGATGAGACGGATATTTCCCGCAACTCTCAAAGGATAAGTCATAGGCTGTAGCAATGAACTCATCATGAGCCATTCCTTTTATAGGAAGCTTGTACTCCTTTATATCCTGCCCGTTGCCATAGCTTGAGGTAAGATACTTAAAGAAAGGGTATTCCGTTAATGGAACAATGTCGGAATATGGTAACCCGGCATTATCGTAATCCATTAACACTTCATATTTAGGTTTTACCATATCATATGTAAAATTCTTACTATCTGCTTTTGCTTTATGCTTACTAGAAATTAAAATCAAGAAAAGTATACCTATTACAAAAACTTGTACCACAATAATAGCAATCAGGTGAGAAGAAGTAACTTTAAACTTCATGAGAACACCTCAATTTTTCTGTATTTTCATGACTTGATTGAAAAAAGAATTTATATTGTTAAATAAATAGAATAAGAGAAATTTAGAAAAATTATTAATTCTGACTTACTATGAACACAGTTTTCTTTACTTTGTCCCAACTTACTTTTGCTCCGATATTCTCTGCCAAAAACCTTAATGGCACCATAGTTCTATTTCTTATGACATTTGCAGGTTCATCGAGCTTAACAATCACTCCATCAACCACAGCTTCCTTCCCTCCGACTTTTAAAATTATGGTGGATTCGTTGCGAGTGCATGTTATAGTTTTTGTAGTCTCATTATAATCAACATTCATACCCAATGCCTCACAAATTGCCCTTAAAGGAACTAATGTTTTACCATTTCTAATAAGCGGCGGTGTATCAGCTTCCAAACTCATACCATCAATATCCACACTGATGTATGAAGGGATTGTACTTACAATGGTACCTTCCTCACCACAAGCAACAAGAAATTCACCACTCCATGCCACACTTCTAAGATTCTTGACACTGCCAAGAGTTTCATCTGTCCAATTTATGCCATCTTTTGATGTTAAAGTAGAATTTCCAACCCTAACATGAGAATCAACTTGATTTTTTTTGTTTTCCACATGTGAAGCTGTCAAATCTCCAACTCCAATGTATTCTGTACCATTCCAAATAATATGCTTTATACCTTTAATATCAGGTATATCTTTACCAATATTATCTGAATCAGGAAAAACAAGAGCATCCCCAATATTATTATTTACAATTCCATCCTTTAATCGTGTGATCTTTGACCATACCTTTCCATCTGAGGATAATAACCTCATACCGTCCTTACCCTCATCAGCTATAAAGTTTACACCGTCCCACACTATGGAGTATATACTTCTATAAGAACCTGAATTAGTAATATTCCATTTTATGCAATTTGAAGATGTCAGTATCACTCCCGATTCACCAACAGCCACAAACATTTTGCCGTTCCACGATATGCTATTTAACTTACTAAAAATTCCTGTATTTGACCTAATCCACTTGATACCATCTACAGAAGTAATTATGTACCCTTCAGCCCCAACAGCCACAAACATTTTACCGTTATATATTACTTTAAACAAATCCTTGCCAAAATTATTATCCTGTCTTACCCATGAATCACCATCATAGGAAGTTAGTATAATTCCAGCATCACCCACTGTAACAAACTTATTTTTTCCCCAAACAACACTATTTAAATTTTGTTCAATTCCATTAAGGTTAATTGATATCCATTTTTCCAAATCTTTTGACTTTAATAAAGTACCGTTATTTCCAACAATAAAATAATCCTTTCCTGTATATATAACTGATTCCAAATTACTGCTGGCAGATGAATTTATCTTTTCCCATTTGGTACCGCTATCGGAACTATATATAGCACCGTTAAACCCAACTGCTATAAAACATTTGCCATCCCAGCATATGTCCTTTATTCCGTTCCCGAGTTGCAATAAGCCTTTTGATGTGCCATTTACCTCACTTGGTTTTCCTCCTATTGAAGCCTCAAGAGATACCCATGCCCAGTTTGTTCCGTCCATTGAAGTAACTATGTTTCCTTCATCTGATGATGCTACATATTTTGATCCATTCCAGCAGATGTTCTTAATAGAAGTATCCTTGCTTATTCTTACTTTGGCCCATTTCACACCATCATCTGTGCTGTAAAATCCTCCGTCATCACCTACAACTGTCAATTTATTTCCATATGTATATATATCGTTTAAAGATTCATCACTTTCTATTTCAACATTTGACCACGCTTCCCCATCAGCAGATGATAGAACGGTTCCAAATTTGCCAACTGCATAAAATTTATCTATGTGCCATACAATACTGTTTAAAGTTAGTGATGATTTTGTAGTCCAGGCTATGCCGTCGGAAGAAGTAACTATAACACCCTCACCTACTGCAATAAATTTTCCATTTCCATATGTAATACTGTTTAGGGACTCAACTGTTCCTGATTCCCTGCCAATCCATTTTATGCCTCCCTGAGATGTTTTAATCCTTCCATCCTCACCAACAGCCGCAAATAAACCTACGCCATCATATGCTATTCCTTTTAAATTAATTTTACCTGTCTCAAGAGATTTCCTCCACTTTATTTGACCTTCAGCAAAAATTGCCTGCCCCATTAAAATTATTATAGTTAATATAAAAATTCCTGTTATTTTCTTCTTTAGCATGCTAATCTTTTCCTCCTACCAGGTTTTGATTTAGGATTTATGTTTTCGTTCTTCATGTATATCGGCAGTGATCCGATACCCCTTGATAAAAATCTGTCATAAGAAATTGTGGTGCTAAATGCACCATAATTCCCTAGACATACAAAACCTTTATATTTTTATTCAATTGGTTGTTTTATTTTCCTATATTCCATAGTATACATTAAAAAGGAAAATAAATTTGCTAAGACAGCTACAAGAACAAATATGTTATTATAGGGAATGTCAAAAAGTGTCAATATTATTGCTATAAAAAATATAACTGTCGACATTTTTCCATACCAATTGGCTGAAACAACATAATTGGCCTTTTTATAAAGAATTAAACTGCCAGCTATCATAAATAGCTCTTTAGCTATAACTATTATTAAAAATACTGGAGGTATCTTATTTTTCAAAGTCAAAAGTACAAGTGCTGAAATCTGCATGGATTTATCAGCTACCGGGTCTGCAAGTTTTCCAAATGAGGTTACCAAATTGTATCTTCTTGCTATCTGACCGTCAAGAATATCTGTTATTCCGGCAAATACATAGAGAGCTACCGAAACATGGTAATCTTCAATTATCATAAAATAGCAAAAAACAGGTACTACTAAAAACCTTATTATAGTCAAAATATTTGGAACGTTCACCTATACACCGCCTAAACCAGATTGTAATGCACCTATAATATTATACAAAAAATACTTGAATAATGTATTTTTTAAAATGCCCTTAATTATATAATATTAAGATTCTCCTAAAATATTGCCAAATAACTCAAATAGCTCAGGTGAATATTTTTTAAGATTAACCGGCTTCAAGTTTTTATCAGTCCACACATGCATAGTTTCGCCTGTTGATAGTATTACAGGTTTATCACCCATTCTTTCTACTTCATAATGGAATCTAATCCTGGTATTTGTCATTTCCTCTATACTTGTTTTTATTATAATCTCATCCTCATAATTTGCGGCAATTTTAAATTTGCACTTTAATTCAATAAGAGGTAGCATTATGCCTTTCTCTTCTATCTGTGAATAAGGTAATCCTGCTTTTTTTATAAAATCCGTCCTGCCTGCCTCAAACCAAATAGCATAATTGGAATGATGGACTATGCCCATTTTATCTGTTTCCGCATATCTAACAATTAAGTGTGTCTCCGATATCATTTTATTACCCGCCTTATTTCAATTATAAACTCTCTATTTAGTATTATTCCATATAAAATATTAAACCCGTGAAAATATATCAAAATTAACACGGGAAAATTTTTAGTTCTATTAAATTACTCGTGGTAAATAATCTTAAAAACCCTTTTCAATAATTACACTGTGTGCTTCTTCAACTTCAGCTTCGGGAACAAGCACTTCAAAATAATTGTCGTTGCTTTCATGGTTTTTACTAATCGGTCTAACCTTAACAAGTATACCATCAACAGTGAGCAATTCCTGAAGTTTGTTTGCTATATCCTTGCTTTGTGCCATATACACAACAGTCCACATATAAACACGCCCCTTTTTGACTTTTATTCACCAGAAATAATTTCCCCATAACGGCTAAGAATTTTTGCTTTTCCTCTAACCTTAATGGCAGATGTATTCTCAGTAAACTGGGCTATTAATACTTCTCCCTTGTCTAGCTTCTCAGTGTGATGAAATTTAGTATCTCTTCCACGTGTGAGGCCTATAATGTTTACTCCGCTTTCCTCAGCTTTTATTATAATATAGTCCTGAATTTTATCCTGCTCCCAATCCAAACAAATCACCTCGTCATAACTATATATTATTTTATTTTAAAATCAATATTTTTTTCTAATCAGTTGTTCCTTATTCACCTGCAATCCTGACATTATCCTCTCCAAGTCTAATTTTCAACTCATCCAGGAGGCAGTCGTTGAGACTTACCCAGTATTCCCTCCCGAGAACCTTTACAGACTTGTCATCCTCATCGTAAAAACATACCGGTGTCATGCCATTAAAGTATCTAAACATGGATAAAATTGATTCGTAATTTGTCTTATCCATATTTTTATTTGTTCGGATATATACCTTTTTTAACTTTTTCTTATTTATAGGACTAATATCTTCACATATTATCTTAGGTTGCTCTTCTTCCTTCAAACTTATTCTTCCCTTTATTAATACAATATTTTCCTCTACCATTTGAGATGCATATTTTTGGAGAATTTTTGGAAATACTATAACTTCCATAGTTCCAAAGAAGTCTTCCAGGCCTAAAAATGCCATCATGTTATTGCTTTTTGTAGATTTGTTCTTTCTACTTGTTATAATTCCTCCAACAGTAACATTCATTCCATCGGTTAAGTTTTTATGCATTTCCAGCATTTCTCCAGCTTCGTTTTCAGATTGAATTGAGTAAAGATCAGAGCTGTAAATTGTAACCTGGCTCTTCAGCTCATTTTCAAACTCTAAAAGCGGGTGTCCTGAAATATAAAGGCCTAGCATTTCCTTCTCCATTGCCAAAAGAATCTTCTGGGGATATTCCTTTATATCGGGATACTCAATATAAGCTTTAACTCTTTCTTTATTAACTGAGCCAAATTCAAATATGGACAGCTGCCCTTCCATATTCTTTTTTCTTGTTTGGGCTATTGTATCAAGCTGCTTTTCAAAAACCGCCAGAAGCTTTGAGCGATATACCCCAAAGGAATCAAATGCACCGCTTTTTATAAGACTTTCTATACATCTTTTATTTATATCCTTACCGTCAATCCTTTCGCAAAAGTCCCTGAAATCCTTAAAACTTCCACTCTTCTCCCGTTCAATAATAATGCTTCCTACTGCTCCCCCACCTACATTTTTAACAGCAGCCAGACCAAACCTGACCTTACCGTTAACAACTGTAAACTTTACGTTGCTCTCATTAATGTCAGGCGGAAGCACCTCAATATTCATCGCCTTGCATTCCGATACATACTGAGATACCTTTTCACTGCTCCCTAAAAAGCTGTTTAGGGACGCCGCCATAAACTCTACCGGATAGTAGTATTTAAGCCATGCAGTCTGGTATGCTACCACTGCGTAAGCAGCAGCATGAGATTTATTGAAGGCATAACTTGCAAAATCCATCATTTCATCGAAAATTTTATTTGCTGTTGCCTCATCCACACCATTTCTCACAGCACCAGATACTTCAATATCTCCTTTTGCATCTACTATACCATGTATGAAATTCTGCCTTTCCTGCTCCATTACGCTTATTTTCTTCTTGGACATGGCCCTTCTTACAAGGTCGGACCTACCCATTGAGTAGCCTGCCAAATCCCTTACAATCTGCATAACCTGCTCCTGGTATACCATACAGCCGTAAGTAACATCCATAATGTGCTTAAGCTTTGGATGGTCATATTTTACTTCATCAGGATTGTTTTTGTTCTTTAAATACCTGGGTATCTGATCCATTGGCCCCGGACGGTACAACGAAATACCTGCAATTATATCCTCAAGGCTTGATGGCTGAAGTTCCTTCATAAACTGAGTCATTCCGCCGCTTTCAAGCTGGAATACGCCAGATGTTTTACCTTCACTTATCATCTTGAAAACAGCTTTATCATCCATATCAAGCTTATCAATATTGATCTTTCTGCCGTAATTTTTATATACCAGTTCAACCGCATCCCTAATTACGGTAAGGGTCCTAAGGCCCAGAAAATCCATTTTCAGAAGCCCCAGCTCTTCTAACGTTCCCATTGTAAACTGAGTTGTTATACTATCCTCGTTCCTTTGCAGGGGAACACATTCGTCAATGGGGTCCTTTGAAATAACCACCCCTGCTGCATGGGTTGAAGCATGCCTTGGCATACCTTCTAAAAGCCTTGCCATCTCGATTAATTCCCTTGTCCGATCATCCTCATTATACCGCTTTTTCAGTTCAGGATTTAATTCTAAAGCCTTTTCTATATTCATTCCTGGTTGAAAAGGAATCATCTTTGCAACAATATCCACATCACCATATGGAACGTTCAGAGCCCTTCCAACATCTCGTATAGCAGCCCTAGCCGCCATTGTTCCGAAGGTTATTATCTGTGCAACCCTATCCTTTCCGTACTTTCTGACAACATAGTCTATTACCTCCTGCCTTCTTTCAAAGCAGAAATCAATATCTATATCTGGCATACTTATCCTCTCGGGATTTAAGAACCTTTCAAAAAGAAGATTGTACTTTATGGGATCAATATTGGTAATTCCCAAAGTATAGGCCACAAGGCTTCCTGCAGCCGATCCCCTTCCAGGGCCTACCATTATACCGTTATCCTTTGCATATTTAATAAAATCCCAAACAACAAGGAAATAATCCACATAGCCCATTTGCTTTATGACAGAAAGCTCATATGATAGCCTGTACCTCTTTTCCTGATCGCTTGCATCCCCATATAAACGTTCAAGCCCTTCAAAGCATAAACTTTCAAGGTAGTCATATGGGTTTGTTGTGTCAGGAACGGAATATGAGGGCAAATGGAGCTTTCCAAATTCCAACTCCACATTGCAGCTTTCCGCAACCTTCACAGTGTTTTCCAGTGCTTCAGGTACATTTTTAAATAACCTGTACATTTCGTCAATTGATTTAATATAAAATTCATCGGCTGAAAAAGACATCCTGTCTTCGTCATCCATAGTCTTACCTGTTTGTATGCAAAGTAGAATTTCCTGTGCCCTCGCGTCCTCACGTCTTAAATAATGGGCATCATTGGTTGCAATAAGGGGCAATGACAGCTCTTTACTCATTTTTATGAGCTGTTGGTTAACAAGGTTTTGCTCCTCAATTCCGTTACTTTGTAATTCAAGAAAAAAGTTCCCCTGTCCAAAAATCGAATTGTATTTTAAGGCTATTTTCTTTGCTTTGTCAATATCATTACGCATAATGGCCTTGGAAATATCTCCTGAAAGGCATGCACTTAATGCTGTTATACCTTCACTGTACTTTTCCAGTACTTCAATATCAACCCTAGGCCTATAGTAAAAGCCCTCAGTAAAGCCTATTGATACTATTTTCATAAGGTTTTTATAACCGGTCATATCCCGTGCTAACAGCACAAGATGCCCCTGTTCCGAATCAAGGTTAGCCTCTTTATCAAACCTTGTTCTTTTTGCAGTATATATTTCACAACCAATAATAGGCTTAATACCATTTTTTACCGCTTCCTTGTAAAAATCAACCACTCCATACATAACTCCATGATCGGTTATTGCTATGCTCTTCATGCCAAGCTCTGCAGTATGTCTTATTAGATCCTTTATTCTGTTGGCACCATCCAAAAGACTGTACTCGGTATGGACGTGCAAATGTACAAAATCAGGCATATTAACCCTTCTTTCAGTTAAGGCATAATTGGAATATTACTTCCGCTTCTACACAGTTGCTAACGTGTTAATTCAACACATAAGCGAAATTTATAGCGAAAGTTATGTTTTAGTTATTCCTAAATATTATAGCATATAATGATTTCACTTTTTCAAGTTTGTTATTGGAGTACTTCATTAATATATAATAATTATTACCACAAAACACAAAAAGAGTCAGGAATTAACCTGACCCTCAATCATTCTTTAATGTCTAAAAAATTAAGAATTATAGATGTTTATTACTCATATAAAAACTTCTTTACAACTGTAAGCACATTTTCCCTTAGTGTATCAAGCTTACCTTGTGCATTATGAAGGCCTGTTCCTGTAACTCCGTAGTATATCTTTATTTTGGGCTCTGTTCCAGATGGTCTTACACAAAACCATGAACCATCCTCCATTTCATAATACAGTACATCTGATTCAGGAAGAGTCAGCTTTTCTACGCTGCCTGATTTTATATCATATCTCTCACCTTTTGCGTAATCCCTTATTGCAGACACGACAGATGTCCCAAAGCTTGAATGTCTAGCCTTCCTTAATTCATCCATTGTAAACTTTATTTTTCAAGCCCTTCCTTGCCGGCAAGTGTAAAGGATGTTATTGACTCAATTGTATAACCATATTTCTTAAAAAGCTCTTCTAATGCATCATATAGTGTCATTCCCTTTGACTTGAAGTAGGCTGCCATCTCAGCAATTAACATGGATGCTACCACTCCATCCTTATCCCTTGCATGTGTTCCAGCAAGGTAGCCATAGCTTTCTTCAAAGCCGAAGATATATTTCTTATTTCCATATTCATCTAATTCTTTAATTTTTTCTCCTATGAACTTAAAGCCTGTTAAAACCTCAATCACTTCTATATCATAAGCACTTGCAATCTTTCTTGACAATTCTGAAGATACAATAGTCTTAGCTACAAATCCGTTTGTAGGAAGGTTTCCATTTGCTTTTTTCTGTGACAGCATGTATTCCATTAGAAGGCAGCCAGTCTGGTTACCTGTAAAAACAACATACTCACCGTTTTTATTTCTTACAGCTATTCCAACCCTGTCACAATCGGGATCAGTACCTATTACAAGGTCACTGTCCTCTTTTGCAGCAAGCTCTATGGCCATTGTAAGTGCTTCTTTGTCCTCAGGATTTGGAGACTTAACAGTGGAGAAATTTGGATCGGCTATTTCCTGTTCCTTAACCACAATTACATTCTCGAAGCCATTCTCCTTCAACACTCTTCTTACCGGTTTATTTCCGGTACCATGAAGAGGAGTATATACAATCTTCATAGTCTTACCTATTTCTTTGACTAAATCAGGATTTATACATTGCTTCTTGATTTCTGATATAAATGCATTTTCTATCTCAATGCCCACAATTTTAAGCAAACCTTTATTAAGGGCCTCTTCCTTGTCCATTAATGCTATACTGGACATGTCTTTAATTTTGCCTATCTCATCCAACACTATGTTAGAGCCTTCTAATGAAAGCTGTGCTCCATCTTCGCCATAAACCTTATACCCGTTGTATTCCTTTGGATTATGGCTGGCTGTCACCATTATACCTACAGCAGTATTAAAGAACCTTACTGCAAATGATAAAACAGGAACAGGCCTTAATTCATTAAATAAATACGTCTTAATACCATTTCCTGTATAAACTTTAGCAGATTCCAATGCAAACTCAGGTGATTTATTTCTTGAGTCAAAGGAAATAACAACTCCCCTGTCCATAGCTTCCTTACCAAGACTTTTGATATAGTTGGCTACTCCCTGTGCTGCTTTCCTGACTGTATATATATTCATTCTATTAGTTCCCGCACCAATTATCCCTCTAAGTCCACCTGTACCAAATTCCAGTTCTTTATAAAACCTTTCAACGATTTCTTTTTCATTATCCTTTATTTGTGACAGTTCATTTTTTGTATCTGTATCAAAATAATCATCCGTCAACCAAAAATTAAACAATTCCCTTGTATCCATATATTACCTCCTTAGCATTCTATACCAGCATATAGTATACCACAATACCCAATTATTAAAAACTCAAAATTGTTAATTTTATATAATTATTTTTAGAATAAAAAACGGACCTTTTAGATCAGTCCGTTGCATTAACCTTATTTAATATATCTAATTTTATTTCAATGACTCCTTGACATAAAGGCTTTCATCCTTTTCCATCTTATATATAAGCTTATCTAAAATATCTTTATTCATGTCATCAATATATGTGATCTTGACACCATATTCATTATATAATCCTCTTGACTCAGCTCTTATTATATCTGCAGTAAATTCAAGATAGTCCTTTTCTCCAACTTGTGTTATTATTTTTAATTTTTTACTGTCATTCTCTGGAATTTCATCTTTTATTACTATTCCTGCACCATTAAATCCAATGTTTTTAACAACAGAATAAATTTTATAATCACTTTTAGCCAGAGTTACATTTGCCATCATATTAACCATATATCTTCTAAATTCTCTTTTATTTCTGTACTTATCAATCCTGTCTACACATACTTGAACATAATTAGGATATTTGAAATCAATATCACTTATTATTCCATTTATAACCAACTCATATTCATCTCCAAATACCTGAGCATTTATCTTATCGCCCTTGAAAACATTTCTTTTTAAAAACTCCATTGGTAATTTGAAGTATAAATTATGCCCCTCAATTTTTTGTACTACAGTTAAGGTCGGTTCACTCATAGAAGCGTGGCTCATACTAATAACTGTACCACGTTTGAAGTATTCCATATTTTCCATAAACTTCTTCCTCCCTTTTTTGTACGTAAGGTCTTTAAGGATTATGTAAATTTAAAGATTCAATTGATGTGTTTCAGGTATTAGCAAATAATTCTCTCGCCAATAGAGCATTTCAAAAAGCTGAACTATATGTTTTGCAATAATCATTTTACACTTTTAATTATTGCAAAACATTCTCCTTGATTCATATGTTGCGAAAAGTTCATTTTTATAATGCAAATACAGACGATTCAGCTGCATTTGCTAATGTAAAATTTTTTCGTAATATATACAATTGTATTATAAAAAATACTTGAATAATATTTTGAAATGCCCTAATTTATAGAACAGTTCGTAAAATCACCAATATATATTTCGACAATAATTTTATATTCCTTTATTATTTATTTGTCCAAAGTTGTAATTTCACTTGTATATATCCCTGAACCTCTTATACCCGGTCCATCAAGCACCAACGCGCAGCCATATTGAGTGTTTTTCTTAAGCCCACTAATTTTTATTGAAAAGTCCTTATTAGTTCCCAACAAAAATGCACCGGCATAAAAGCTCCTTGAATCTCCAAGGAAAATTAGTGAAGGATTATCTTTTTCCCAATATGCACTGTGCACAGTATAAGTATAATCATGTACATATATTGAGGCATTGAGTATTGCAGAGCTAGATGTTATTTCTGTAACAGAACCAAATTTAAATCTAAATTCCGGTATAGGCTCATACTCCTGAGGAATATAAAAATCTCTAATAGATCCAACCAAAATTTTATTTGGATTATAACTTGATTTTGTTGAGTTAAAGTGCAATGCTATAGGCATTAAATCACTCATATTGATGATTTTATCCTTATTAAAATCTACACTTATATTATAAGATGTATCGCTTGAAGTACTATTAAAGCATTTAGCCATCTGTACAGCATCAAGAATATTTATTGTACCATCCTGAACACCATCTATGGAAATATCGCCAGCAAGCATTTCCACAAAGAAACTTTTGGACGAAAGGTCAATGTCACTCTTGAAAGTATGTATTACAAGATCCCTTTCCAAATATCCTTCTCTGGAAAATTTAAGTGTATAACCCCTAAGGTTTTCAGGGATATTTTCAATTTCAAAGTACCCATCTGAGGAGCTAATAGCTGAATAAGGCAATTCCTTGTTGTTACTTAATACTTTAACAATAAAACCGTTACTAATACCCTGGGTGCCTATTAAATCCGGTTTAACATACCCTGAAATCCTGTAAGCATTTTCAGATGTCTCTGCGTATGCACCGATGAAAACACAGGCAAGTAAAGAAATAATTGAAATCAAAAAAATTACTTTCTTCATAAATAAATATTCCTCCCTTAATAATCGTCCGCACTGTAACTCATGTTTTACAGTTAATAATACACAGAATTATAGTAAATGTCAATAACCTAATTGGTAAAAACGGGATCTATAAATTGCATTACAGGGTATGTTAAACTTACATGTAATTAAACTCAAACAGAGCCTTATGCTATTCGCATAAGGCTCTGATATAAATCTGGCGACTACCTATTTTACCAAGACGCAACCGTCTAAGTATCGTCGGCACTAAGAAGCTTAACTGCCGTGTTCGGGATGGGAACGGGTGTGACCTTCTCGTAATCATCACCAGAAAATTTAATTGATAAGGCTTTTGCCTATCAACTTTTGACTATTTAATTATCAGGTTCTGAAATCTCTTATCCTAACTTCCGTTAATCTCGCTTATGTGTTGACTTAATTCCGTCAACACCCGCTCGAACCGGAAGTAGCGTCTAAGTGATTTCTTGAAATCCCTTATCCTAACTTCCGCTAATCTCGCTCATGTGTCGACTTAGTTTCGTCAACACCCGCTCGAATCGGAAGTAATGTCTAAATGATTTCTTATATACCCTCAAAACTATATAATGAAGTAATATTGACAAGAATTGATGATTTAACTATGATAAAGACTCTCTTTATAAATACCTGTTTTAATTGGTCAAGCCCTCGACCTATTAGTATCAGTCAGCTTAATGCATTACTGCACTTACACTCCTGACCTATCAACCATGTAGTCTACATGGGGTCTTACCCTTACGGTGGGATATCTCATCTTAGGGTGGGTTTCACGCTTAGATGCCTTCAGCGTTTATCCCTGCCGAACTTGGCTACCCAGCTGTGCCACTGGTGTGACAACTGGTGCACTAGAGGTTCGTCCATCCCGGTCCTCTCGTACTAAGGACAGATCCCTTCAAATATCCTGCGCCCGCGACAGATAGGGACCGAACTGTCTCACGACGTTCTGAACCCAGCTCGCGTACCGCTTTAATTGGCGAACAGCCAAACCCTTGGAACCTACTACAGCTCCAGGATGCGATGAGCCGACATCGAGGTGCCAAACCTCCCCGTCGATGTGGACTCTTGGGGGAGATAAGCCTGTTATCCCCAGGGTAGCTTTTATCCGTTGAGCGATGGCAATTCCACTTTCATACCACCGGATCACTAAGCCCTACTTTCGTACCTGCTCGACTTGTTTGTCTCGCAGTCAGGCTACCTTATGCCTTTGCACTCGATGCACGATTTCCAACCGTGCTGAGGTAACCTTTGGACGCCTCCGTTACCTTTTGGGAGGCGACCGCCCCAGTCAAACTGCCCACCTGACATTGTCCCAAGTCCGGATTACGGACTCTGGTTAGAGTTCCAGTACTCTTAGAGTGGTATCCCAACATTGGCTCCATAATGGCTAGCGCCACTACTTCCAAGCCTCCCACCTATCCTGTACAAAGAATACCGAAACCCAGTATCAGGCTACAGTAAAGCTCCATGGGGTCTTTCCGTCTAGTCGCGGGTAACTTGCATCTTCACAAGTACTACAATTTCGCCGGGTACGTTGTTGAGACAGTGCCCAAGTCATTACGCCATTCGTGCGGGTCAGAACTTACCTGACAAGGAATTTCGCTACCTTAGGACCGTTATAGTTACGGCCGCCGTTTACTGGGGCTTAAGTTCACTGCTTCGCCTTGCGACTTACAGATTCCCGTAACCTTCCAGCACCGGGCAGGCGTCAGCCCCTATACTTCATCTTTCGATTTAGCAGAGACCTGTGTTTTTGATAAACAGTTGCTTGGGCCTATTCTCTGCGACCTCATTGCTGAGGCACCCCTTATTGCGAACTTACGGGGTCAATTTGCCGAGTTCCTTAACAACGCTTCTCCCGATCGTCTTAGGATTCTCTCCTCACCTACCTGTGTCGGTTTGCGGTACGGGTACCATCATCCTCGATAGTGGCTTTTCTCGTCAGCGTGGAATCTGTCACTTCGGTACTCTAATTTCCCTCCTCATAAGATATTCGAACCGTCTGGCGGATTTGCCTACCAAACTGTCTACCTTCTTTGAACGAGCTCTTCCAGTCACTCGCTTGACTTATCCTCCTGCGTCCCCACTTCTCTAATAGCGGCTAACGGTAGTACAGGAATTTCAACCTGTTGTCCATCGCCTACGCCTCTCGGCCTCAGCTTAGGTCCCGACTTACCCTGGGCGGACGAACCTTCCCCAGGAAACCTTAGGTTTTCGACGGTAAAGATTCTCACTTTACTCTCGCTACTTATTCCGGCATTCTCACTACTGCTTCGTCCACATGTCCTTACGATCATGCTTCAGCCTACAACAGTAAGCTCCCCTACCCCTCGTGTGTGCTCAATGCTGCTCCCTAATTCACAGCTTTAGCTTGAGGACAATTTAACGAAAAATATCTTATTTGTTTCACAAGGATATTTTTCGTGAAGCTTCCCTTCACTTTACTGCTTGTTAAAGTAACACCATTGAACACACACAAAGCCATAGCTTCGGTACACAGTTTTAGCCCCGGTAATTTTCGGCGCAGGCTCACTCGACTAGTGAGCTATTACGCACTCTTTGAATGAGTGGCTGCTTCTAAGCCAACATCCTAGTTGTCTTAGCAAACCCACATCCTTTTCCACTTAACTGTGATTTTGGGACCTTAGCTGATGGTCTGGGCTGTTTCCCTTTTGACAACGAAACTTATCTCACGCTGTCTGACTCCCAAGGAGCATCTATACGGCATTCAGAGTTTGATAGGGTTCGGTAACCCGGTAAGGCCCCTAGCCCATTCAGTGCTTTACCTCCGTTAGACTCCCTTGAGGCTAGCCCTAAAGCTATTTCGGGGAGAACCAGCTATCTCCGAGTTCGATTGGAATTTCTCCGCCATCCACAGCTCATCCCAGACCTTTTCAACGGTCATGTGGTTCGGTCCTCCACGAGATTTTACTCCCGCTTCAACCTGTCCATGGATAGGTCACCCGGTTTCGGGTCTATTACACGTAACTTATCGCCCTATTAAGACTCGGTTTCCCTTCGGCTCCGTACCTTAAGTACTTAACCTTGCTACGTACAATAACTCGCCGGACCGTTCTACAAAAAGTACGCTGTCGAGCCTTAATGCTCTACAACTGCTTGTAAACATAGGGTTTCAGGTTCTATTTCACTCCCCTCCCGGGGTTCTTTTCACCTTTCCCTCACGGTACTGCTTCACTATCGGTCACCAGTTAGTATTTAGCCTTGGGAGGTGGTCCTCCCTGCTTCCCACAAGGTTTCACGTGTCTCGTGGTACTCTGGATACTGGCCTGTCTCTCAACTTTTCGCGTACGGGACTCTTACCCTCTTTGGTTCAGTTTTCCAAACTGCTTCTGCTAAGTCTCAAGAATCATTATGCCAGTCCACAACCCCGGTCTACATTGCTGTAGTCCGGTTTGGGCTTCTCCGCGTTCGCTCGCCACTACTTACGGAATCACTTTTGTTTTCTTTTCCTGCGGGTACTTAGATGTTTCAGTTCCCCGCGTCTCCCTCCTTAACACTATGAATTCATGTTAAGGTACCTGAGTGCTTATCTCAGGTGGGTTTCCCCATTCGGACATCTACGGATTAAACGGATATTTGCTCCTGCCCGTAGCTTTTCGCAGCTTATCGCGTCCTTCATCGGCTTCTGGTGCCTAGGCATTCACCCTATGCTCTTATTAGCTTGACCTATGTTATCTTTTTTCGCATTATACTGCAACTTGTTGAGATGAAATCACCGTTTTGGGTGATTTTATCGAAACCTAGTTGCTGTTTGCAAAAAAGATAATTCTCGATTTTCTCTCGATAATGGTTTCTCATAAAGTAATTGTCTTTTACCATCGTTATGATCATCCTAAGAGTCACTTGTACCTTTAATTCGATTAAAAGTGACTAATCTATACATTTGTCTGTCGCAAATCCCGTTAAAGCATTCGGTATTTGCTCCGTCAAATGTAAGATTACTTACACTTTTTATCTTGATACTTGTTACCCTTATTTTTCTCATCTTTACTTCTTCATTATATAGTTTTCAAGGTACATATTAATTTTAGCTATTTGAACTTAGATCCCAGTAATATACCCTAAAGTGTATTTCTAGTCTCTGCAGTTCTGGTGGAGATAAAGAGAGTCGAACTCTTGACCCCCTGCTTGCAAGGCAGGTGCTCTCCCAACTGAGCTATACCCCCAAATTAAACTTCCATTACCCAATGGGCTCTGGAAACTAAACAGTGTAATTGAAAGAACTCGTTACCGACCTGGAATTTAGAAGTTTGAGACTTATCTCAATCTTCAGTTCTCCTTAGAAAGGAGGTGATCCAGCCGCACCTTCCGATACGGCTACCTTGTTACGACTTCACCCCAATCATCGGCCCCACCTTCGGCAGCGTCCTCCTTGCGGTTAGACTACTGACTTCGGGTGTTGCAGACTCTCATGGTGTGACGGGCGGTGTGTACAAGGCCCGGGAACGTATTCACGGCAGTATGCTGACCTGCCATTACTAGCAATTCCGACTTCATGTGGGCGAGTTTCAGCCCACAATCTGAACTGGGACTATTTTTGGGGATTTGCTCCACCTTGCGGCTTAGCTTCCCTCTGTAATAGCCATTGTAGTACGTGTGTAGCCCAGGACATAAGGGGCATGATGATTTGACGTCGTCCCCACCTTCCTCCGATTTGTCACCGGCAGTCTCGCTAGAGTGCCCAACTTAATGATGGCAACTAACAACAGGGGTTGCGCTCGTTGCGGGACTTAACCCAACATCTCACGACACGAGCTGACGACAACCATGCACCACCTGTCTCCTTGCCCCGAAGGGAAATGATATCTCTACCATCGTCAAGGGATGTCAAGCCCTGGTAAGGTTCTTCGCGTTGCTTCGAATTAAACCACATACTCCACTGCTTGTGCGGGCCCCCGTCAATTCCTTTGAGTTTCAACCTTGCGGCCGTACTCCCCAGGTGGGATACTTATTGTGTTAACTGCGGCACGGAAGGGGTCGATACCTCCCACACCTAGTATCCATCGTTTACAGCGTGGACTACCAGGGTATCTAATCCTGTTTGCTCCCCACGCTTTCGCGCCTCAGCGTCAGTTACTGTCCAGAAAGCCGCCTTCGCCACTGGTGTTCCTCCTAATATCTACGCATTTCACCGCTACACTAGGAATTCCGCTTTCCTCTCCAGCACTCAAGAAACATAGTTTCAGATGCAGTTCCGAAGTTGAGCCCCGGAGTTTCACATCTGACTTACATTCCCGCCTACACGCCCTTTACACCCAGTAAATCCGGACAACGCTCGCCACCTACGTATTACCGCGGCTGCTGGCACGTAGTTAGCCGTGGCTTGTTTTTGAGGTACCGTCATTATTCGTCCCTCATCAAAGAAGTTTACGATCCGAAAACCTTCATCCTTCACGCGGCGTTGCTGCATCAGGGTTTCCCCCATTGTGCAATATTCCCCACTGCTGCCTCCCGTAGGAGTCTGGGCCGTGTCTCAGTCCCAATGTGGCCGATCAACCTCTCAGTTCGGCTACCAATCGTCGCCTTGGTGGTCCGTTACACCACCAACTAGCTAATTGGACGCGGGTCCATCTTATACCGGATTGCTCCTTTGACAACTCTGTGATGCCACAAAATTGTGTTATGCGGTATTAGCACAAGTTTCCCTGTGTTATCCCCCTGTATAAGGCAGGTTACCCACGCGTTACTCACCCGTCCGCCGCTAAGATATCTATTGCTAAATATCTCCGCTCGACTTGCATGTGTTAGGCACGCCGCCAGCGTTCGTCCTGAGCCAGGATCAAACTCTCAAATTAATATTTGAAAATTTAATTAGCTCATTTAATAATCTACTTACTGACTTTTATAAAGTTCGCAAGTTACTCAAATCTGATTTAGCTTATAAAAGCTTCATCTTAAAATTAACGAGTTTCTTTCGTCTTTTTACACTGTTTACTTTTCAAAGTCCATTGCTGCGTTCGAAGCAGCTTATACATACTACCATAATCTTTTTTTACTGTCAACACTTTTTTTTGTTTTTACTTTTTTCTGCAATATTTTCACCAGTGTCTCAGTGACAGCTTATATAATATAACACCTTATTAAACATATCTCAATATCATTAAAATTTAGTATAAGCCCATTAATGTAAAATATACTTTTTATACTCTTTTATACGCAGAAATGAGCTCTCTAAGTATATATTCCTCTTTGTTCATACAAAAACGATAAATAATAAACTCTCCACAATTCAATTTATATAAATTGAAGGGACAGACAGCAGTCTTTCAATTTCATCGACAGGCAAAGGCTTACTGAAATAGTACCCTTGTGCTTTATCACATTTTTGCTCTTTTATAAACTCCAATTGTTTTTTGGTTTCAATACCCTCAGCGACAACAGATAGATTCATCTTGTGAGCAAGTGCTATTATTGACTCAGCAATTGCTTCTTCCTTTGAATCTTCAGTAATTTCATCTATAAACGACTTATCAATTTTAATAGTATCTATAGGAAGCCTTTTTAAATAATTTAACGAAGAGTACCCGGTACCAAAATCGTCTAAAGATATCCTAACCCCCATTGATTTTAAATCCTTCAATACAGGTAAAGTAACATCAATATCCTTCATAACCAGACTCTCGGTTATTTCAATTTCTATGAAATCCGCCCTAAGTCCTGTATCATTAATAATTTCCTTCAATAAGTCCACGAAATTAGCTTGCTGAAATTCCTTACTTGTTAAATTGACAGAAATGGTAACAGGCTCGATATCGGAATCAATCCAGGATTTTAATTGCTTGCATGCTGTCCGCATCACAAACTCATCTATTTCAACGATAAGGCCGGACTCTTCAGCTACTGGAATAAATTTAGCCGGTTGAATAATCCCTTCTATAGGATGGTTCCATCTTACAAGTGCCTCAACTCCCTTCACCTGCATTGTTCCTATATCTATTTGAGGCTGATAGTATACTATAAATTCTTCATTCTTTATTGCTTTCCTTAACTTATTTTCCAATTCCAGCTTTTCAGATACCTTCTCGTTCATATACTGTCTAAAGAATAAGAAGCAGTTCTTCCCGCTTTCCTTTGCCTGGTACATTGCTGTATCTGCATTTTTGTATAATGTTTGTAAATCTGCTCCATCATAAGGATATATAACTATGCCTGCACTGGCAGTTATGAAAAATTCCTTTCCGCTTAAACTCCACTGCCTGGAAAATAGATTTAAAATTCTTCTTGCTTTGTTTTCAATTTTTTCTTTGTCACTTTCATCCGCAAGAAGTATAATAAACTCATCTCCTCCAAGTCGTGCAACTATGTCTCTTTCATCTATGCATTTTCTCAGATCCCAGGCAATGTTTTTCAGAAGTTGGTCCCCGTAATCATGCCCCAAAATATCATTGACCATCTTAAAATTATCCAAATCCAGAAATAACAATGAAAACCTGGTATTATCATCTGCTATCTTTAACATGTTTTCAATTTTTTCAGCCATAAATCCCCTATTGGGCAAACATGTTAAAAAATCATAGTATTCAAACTTTTTTATTTCATTCATACTTGCCTTTAGCTTCCTTTTAGATTCAACCAACTTCCTATAACTTTTTTCTCTGGAATCTTCTTTTATCCGAATAATTTTCATCACATTATTAAACATTAAATATAGGATAGTAGCAGTAATAAGCACATAAAACAAACCTTTAAATGTCTGCAGATTTCTTAATGCGTCTATATCACTGGTCGTATATTTGGTTATGATGTCATCAGAATAAAATATCCACATAAAACCCAAAATCAAATATATTAAAGATATTTTTAATGGTGCGTGTCTTAAGTCACGGATGTTTTTATTCTTAAAAATCCTTGGTCTATTCTTGCCGGACTTTAATATATTATCCTTGGAGTCTATGTCATACTTATTGTTTGCCATATTGCCTCCCATATTTTATCTTGCTATTTATTAATGTGTGAATGAAAAATCACTTCCACTTTCTTATTATATCGGAATTTTAATAAACACCATTTAGAATTATTGAAAAGTAAACATATTTAGCAGATAAATTAGAGTACTTTAAAGATATGTATAAAACCTAAAATTATAAATGATTAGAGCTATACTATTTAATTTTATCATGAAAGCACAAAAAAATCCATTAAAAAGACAAATTTCCCTTTTGTCGAGTTTAGTGGATGATATTTTATATTATATCTATTATATCTATATATAAAGTCCAATCTTACTAATAGCTCCTTGCTATTCTAATAAAATCACAAATTTTCTTTTCATCCTTATATCCGTCTGTCTCAACACCACTGCTGACATCAAACACCATAGGATTTACAATATTTATTGCATCAATAAGGTTTTCAGATGTTAATCCTCCTGCAAGGATTATTTTTCCATACTTTTTTGCATTAACGGCAAGTGTCCAGTCAAATGTCTTCCCAGCCCCACCATAGCTGCCTTCAATAAAAGTATCCAGAACAAATCCGTCAACCTTATAATTTCCCATTTCTAATAATGACATTTCGTCCTTAACCCTGAGGGCTTTCCATACCTCTACCCTCTTATCTTTAGATAAGCTCAAAGTCTTATTCTTTAGCTTCTCAAAATAGCAAGGATCTTCATCTCCATGAATCTGTACAACATCCAGGTCACATTTATTTATTGCCTCATCAATATTTTCACAGCTCTCATTTACAAATACACCTACTTTTTTAATTGAAGGATCAAGATTTTTTGCCAAATCTGCCGCTTCACCAAAACTGATCCTTCTTTTGCTAGGTGCAAATATAAATCCAATGAACTCAGGGAGGTATTTATTAACATATATAATATCATCCTCTCGCCTTATTCCGCAAATCTTTATTTTAGACATTAAATCACACCCTTATTTCATTGATTTTGTCCTTAATGGAAGGTGCCCTCATAAATGTCTCGCCTATAAGCACCGCATCAACTCCAATTTCCTTAAGATAAACCATATCTTCTCGGCTTTTTATACCACTTTCACTTACAACTGCTTTATCATGAGGTATACAATTCATAAGTATTTCGGTGGTTTTCAAATCCACATCAAAAGTCTTCAAATTTCTATTGTTGATACCTATTATCTTTGCTCCAGAATCAATTGCTCTTAATGTCTCTTCCTTATCATGAACCTCGACTATGCATTGCATTCCTAAGATACTTGCCACAGCCTGAAATTTTTTAAGCTCATCATCCGACAGTATGGATACGATAAGAAGTATGGCATCTGCTCCTAAAAATCTGGCCTGATAAATCTGCCATAAGTCAATTATAAAATCCTTCCTTAGAATTGGAAGAGGTATTGATTGCCTTATCTTACAAAGATATTCATCAGATCCATGAAAGAAATTTTTCTCGGTCAGAACGGATAATGCTTGAACCTCCGATGTATAGTATTCCTTTGCAATTTCCAAAGGATCAAAGTCCTCCTTTATAATTCCCTTTGAAGGTGATGCCTTCTTAACCTCTGAAATTATTGAGACCTTGCCTTCTCTTTTAATAGCCTTATAGAAGTCAATAGTATTATGAAGCCCCGGCCTTGAAAGCCTCTGTTTCCAGCCGTCTATCCCTATCTGCCTCATCTCTTCTTTTAATTGTAACTTTTTTGCATCAACGATTTTTTGTAAAATCATATATAAACAATTCCTTTCAAATAGTAAAAGATGTTTTTATGAATAACAATTAACCTTAAACATTATTCATCATATATTATAATTTAGTTGTATACGATACCAGTTGGTCCAGTTTGTTACTTGCTTTTCCTGTATCAATCAATTCACCAGCCAATTCTATACCATCTTTCAAGCTACGCACTTTCTTACCAACATAAAGGGCTGCTGCAGAGTTTAACAGAACAATATCTCTTTTTGGTCCCTTTTCACCATTAAATATTGAGACTATTATCTGACTGTTAGCCTTAGCATCTCCTCCGGTTAATTCGCTCTTTGAACAAACCTTGATTCCAAAGTCTTCCGGCTTTATCTCATAACTTAAGACCTTGCCATCCATTACCTCAGATACAAGAGTAGATGTGGTAGTTGTTATTTCATCCATACCGTCCATACCATGAACCACCATAGCTCTTTCCGTTCCAAGCTTTAATAGAACTTTTGCCAGGGTCTCAGTCAATTTACAGTCAAAAACTCCCATAACCTGGCCTTTTGCACCTGCCGGATTAGTAAGCGGCCCTAAGACATTGAATATTGTCCTTATTCCAAGCTCTTTTCTGGGACCTGCTGCGTATTTCATAGACTTATGAAACATAGGTGCAAACATAAAACAAATACCTATATCCTCTATACACTTTTTTGCCTGCTCCGATGTTATATTTATATTTACGCCAAGTGCTTCAAGCACATCAGCACAACCTGTCATACTTGAAACAGACCTGTTTCCATGCTTTGCAACGGGTACTCCCCCTGCTGATGCGACAATAGCTGCCGCTGTAGATATATTGAAGGAATTTGAGCCATCCCCACCCGTACCACAAGTGTCTATGAAAAAATCAAGATCGGGTACAAACCTTTCAGCTTTATCCCTCATCACTCTGGCACATCCAGTTATTTCCTCAACAGTTTCCCCCTTTATACGAAGAGCCGTTATAAAGCTTCCAATCTGTGCAGGAGTAGCATTTCCTTCCATTATTGAACTCATGGTTTTGACAACTTCATCTTCTGTCAAATTAATTGGAGTAATTAATTTTTTAATAGCCTCTTGTATCATCTGACACACCCCTCTTTACCAATCTTAATTAATTTTCCACTCTATAAATTATCTATGTTAATAAATTATTTCTATTATATAGAAAGAAAATTTCTGATGATTTCCTTTCCATCAGGTGTCAATATGGACTCTGGGTGAAACTGAATACCATAGATAGGATATTCCTTATGCATAAAACCCATAATCTCTCCATCCTCCGTATTTGCAGTTATCTTAAGTTCCTGTGGAAGTGATGATCTCTCAACAATAAGAGAATGGTATCTTCCTGCCATTATTTTACCCGGTAGATTTTTGAATAACGGACTTTCACTATCTACATCAATCTCAGATGCTTTTCCATGCATAAGTTCCTTTGCATGAATTACCCTTCCTCCAAAAGCCTCTCCTATAGACTGATGCCCAAGGCAAACACCAAGTAACGGTATACTTTTACCTAATCTTTTTATAAGCTCTGTGCAAATACCTGCATCCTTTGGAAATCCAGGCCCCGGCGATATTATTATGTGGCTTGGCTTCTTTTCCATAACATCTTCAATGGTTATTTTATCGTTCCTATATACCTCAATATCAGGGTTGATTTCTCCTATAAATTGATAAAGATTATAAGTAAATGAGTCATAGTTATCAATTATTATTATCATCTTATACCACCTACTTCCTCTAGTGCTTTTAGAAGTGCTTTAGCTTTATTGAGCGTTTCCTCATACTCCATTTCAGGGACAGAATCTGCAACAATTCCTGCACCTGCCTGGATATAAGCCTTATTATCCTTTATTACCATGGTTCTTATGGTAATACAACTGTCAAGGTTGCTGTTAAAACTCAGATATCCGATAGCACCTGCATAGGGTCCCCTTTTTACATTTTCCAGTTCATCTATTATTTCCATTGCTCTAACCTTAGGTGCACCGGATACGGTACCAGCCGGAAGAACAGACATAAGTGCATCAAATGGAGTTTTATCCTCATTAAGCTCACCAACAACATTTGTCACTATATGCATAACATGAGAGTATCTTTCAATATGCATAAGGTTATTAACCTTTACTGTTCCATACTTGGAAACCTTGCCAATGTCATTCCTTCCCAGATCAACAAGCATGGTATGCTCCGCACATTCCTTTTTATCAGCTAAAAGCTCTTTTTCCAAAGCTTCATCTTCTTCTTTTGTTGACCCTCTCTTTCTCGTACCGGCTATTGGACACGTTTCTGCAACCCCGTCTTCAACCCTCACAAGCATCTCAGGTGATGAACCTATAATCCTATAGTCATCTAACTTTAGGTAATACATGTACGGTGAAGGATTTAGAACTCTTAAAACTCTGTATATATCAAGCGGTTCATGATCTGTTTCAACACACAGTCTTTGTGAAAGAACTACCTGAAATATGTCTCCATCCTTAATATACTGCTTTGCCCTAACAACATTCTCGCAGAATTTTTCCCTGCTTATATTACTTGTAAAATTGAATTCCTTATTTGAAGTACTTAGTTCAGGCTTGATATTCTCATTTATCTTCCACCTTGAAGATAAAATCTCTTTATAAATAGCTTTTATTCTTTCTGTAGTACTATTGTAAGCTCTTTCTATATTGCCGTTAACATGCATGTTTACAATGATATGAATCTTCTGCTTCAGATGATCAAACACTATAACCTCATCGGTAAACATAAAATGACTTTCCGGAAGGTCAAGATCATCCTCAGGAATATTAGGAAGGTTTTCGTAATATCTAATAAGATCATAGCCAAAGAAACCCACTGCACCACCATTAAATCTAGGCAGCTTTGGTATATCGGCACCACGGTATTTTCCCATAAGGGCTTTAATTACTTCTATAGGATTACCATCTTCTATTGTCTTATTTCCATTCCTGTCTTCAATGTAGTTTCTTCCATTTCTACTTTTTACAATCAAAAATGGGTTCCTTCCAATAAAAGAGTATCTAGCCCATTTTTCTCCACCCTCAACACTTTCAAGTAAAAAACAGTATTGACTGTCCTCAAATCGCTTAAACAAACTGATTGGTGTTTCCATATCAGCATAGACTTCCATAATTACAGGTATTATATTGTATTCTTTGGATAATTTCACAGCCTTAGATAGTTCTGGATAGAACATGTAATTGCCCCCTTTCGGTTCTGGAAAATGACAAGAGAAATGATGGTATCAAAAAAGCCAGTCAAGAATGACTGGCAGAATAATCATAATATGTTAAATGCCTATCTATTCTCGTCTCATCTAATCTTATCTAATCTCTTCTCGTCTGTTCCATTTATTATATAAAGATATACATATAATATCACATACAAATCACTATTGCAATTAAATTTTGATTTTACTGTAATATTTATAAATTATATTATTAAAAATCCTGTTCAACATAATTTATGTGAACAGGATTTTTTGTCTATTTAGTCTTAACTAATTTTTAAAAGCCACCCCAACCGCCGCCGGGATTAGTTGTTGTAGTTGGTTTCCATCCTGATGTATCCAACCACGCAGCTCTCTTAAGCAGGAAGTTTTCAAGAATTGTTAACTGTTGTTCCCATGTCTGAGTTGTTTGAGTTCCGAAGCCGCCTATTTGTGAAGTGTTTAGTATATTCCATTTCTGGAAGTTACGCTTTGCAGCATTGTTTAACGGTGATGATAACTGTTTAACCCTTGCAGATAAATTTGCGTTAGATAATGGGCCACGACGTAATTCCTGCCAGCGTGCACTGATTTTGCTTTGGAAACTTGTGTCCTTCATCAAAGTATAGTACCAGTCACATGTAGTACCACCCATTCCTGGGAACATAGCCATTGGCTGGAACTGCCAACCTTCTATTGTAGACGTTGTTCCTCCGCCGAATCCACCGCCAAAACCGCCCATTACAAAGCAGTCATATCCAAGGTCATAATCCCACAAAGGACCAGCCATGAGCTTTTTATCGCGGTCTTTGTATATACGGGTACTGCGCATATATGAGTCAGCTTCACGAGCAAGCTCGTTTGTAATGATAAAATTAACAAATGAATCAACATCTATGTATGCAGGATAACCGGTTGTTGCGTTGGACGGATTTGTACTATGAATCGCATTATGTGTTTTTTGGATGTAATTGGTTATCCATGCAATCTGTTGAGAATTAGCATCTTGAGGTTCTGTCAACTCAAGATCACTCCAACCGTTGCCCTTAATCAACGGTGCTTCAGCTGCCATCATATTAAACTGCATGAGATAGCCCCCTGTAATATTTGGCTCTGTTATATCTTCCGGCTTAAGCTTTGCTATATCAAGACGATTCTTTTGTATTTCCGGTGTCTCTACAAGAAGATACACACCCTGATAATCATCAGCAGACAATGGTTGGTTGTCAGTATTGAGGTAGACTTCACAATGTCTCCATCCTGGAGCCTGCAAGCCCATATCTTCTCCCAAAGTATATGCAAGAGAGTTACGGATCAGGGTTTTGTCAGGGTAAGGCGAAAGCAGTGCCCAGTCACCATCAGTACCCAGTCCAAGGAGTTTATACTTAGCATCATTGTCCTCATTATCGCGTAATTCAATTTTATATGGTGCCTTCTCAAAATTTGCTGATGATTGTCCACGTAGATGGATTCCTCCGCGAGTAGCTATAGTTGGAGTTTGTAATAATGAAAGTTCATTATTTGTTGGTTCCATAACCATAATAGCACAGTCTTTGTAAGTATCTTTGACTGGCTTGCCTGCACCGTAATCATCTATAATTATTACTGGAACATCGTGTTTGGTATTGATTGAACTGGCAATATAGAGTGCAGTACCCATCTTACCGCTTGCTGCTCCATTTACAAAAACTTGGGCTCTAAGCTGTGTAGTTTTTGTAAATGTCAATGCACTACTATATAATGTTGAACTGTTATTTGGAACACTTCCATTGGTAGTATAACGAATTTGTGCATTGGCAATATTGGTACTTAATGTTACAGATATTTGATTCTGGAAAGTTTTGCTAGGTACTGAGAAGATAATATCCCCAGTTAAATTTGGTTCATCCTTTTTGGTTTGTGTTGGTGTAGGACCATTTGTCGGAGTTGGGTCATTTACTGTTTTATTAAAACTGGTTGCAACTATTATTACATCTGACATGTTTATTGCCCCATCACCATTTATATCATATGATGATTTATACTTTCCATCTCCAGAAACAGCTCCAAAAACAGTTGCTATTAGAATAACATCAGACATGTTTACCACCTTGTCCCCATTCAAGTCAGGTGACTTCATATCTGCAGCTGTGGATAATTCAGTATAAAAACATACCGTAAGCAAATTAACCACTAAAATTAAGCTGATAAATAATGAGCCTAGCTTTCGTTTTCTTTTCATATACATAGCCTCCCTAAAATTTTTTCTATATATTATTAAAAATTAATTTAATAACTTTAGTCGCAAATTGTTTATTTTTGTAACTGTACTCCATGTACTTTTGTTACAAATTTCTAATTATTTATTCATTACATTTTCATACAACAATGGCTATTATAATTATACCAAAATTTTTTATTTTTTTAGTGCAATAATGTTGAAAAATTTTACTATTTTAAATGGGCAATTAATTTTATTTTTTTATTCACGTCTCTTGGTTATTTCCTGTTTTTATTGCCATATTTATTCATCAAATCATAACTTTTCTATAATTTAATCACTTTTTTGGTATTTTAATTCCATTTTTATCATTTATGTGATAAAATTATCTAAATTGTAACATGTGCCAAATATCTTATATTATTTTAAACTTGGGGGAAACCATGTTAAAAAAAACGTTTATAGGGAGGTTTTATTAATGAGAAACAAAAGAAGTAATCATGTAGTAAAAGCGTTATCTGTTGCAATATGTTCGACTGTATTATTTATGGCATCATCCGGTATAGTGTTTGCAGATAAGAACGATCTGAAAGCACCTAAAAACGCTGAAAAAATTAGTTATAATGCTAAAGCGGAAGTTGACTCTATACAGACCTTTTTGTTAGACTCAATCGCTAGCAAGGATAATAAAGAAATTGCAAATAGTATTGCTGCTGTTACTAAGAAAAACCTTACAGCTACTACTGAGAATATCTCAAAACTTCTAAAAGGCAAATGGAATTCAAAAAAAGGCCAAGCCGAAGTAAAGGGTATTTTGGTTAAGTATCTTCTCTTTACTCAGAAAGCTAAACTTGGTTTTACAAAAATTATAAGTGAAGGAATTAATGATGTAGTAATCCCTTCAGATTTATCACTTAAAGTAAAATCAAAGATAAACTTAGATATCACTGGAAACAGCAAGGATGACCGTGGTGTAAAATTCATGATCAAATCACTAAAAATAGTCCAGAATCTTGTTACTTCATTAAATCAGGAAAATGTAGTAACACTTAAGTTGAATAACTTACTTGTTCCTAAATTTGAATTTAATCGTTTGGAAAACTATCCATTCGTAACATCAAGTGTAACAGAAGTTTTTCAAACAATGAACACTTTGCCTTTTGATGGCGATTTTGATTCATTTACTTCATATTATACAAAATACTTTGATACTTGCAGCATTTATGAAGCTATTTCTTTTCTTTATTTGTTAAAAGACAATAACATTCCATACCAACTTGCTTTAGAATAATAATTAACTAGTTTCTCCATTATAACTAATATAGTTTAACCTTATATAAGTATTTGGCACTGTTATAAAAAAAGAGTCAGTGTGTCTTTTGTCACCTGGCTCTTTTTATACCATTATTTAGATCTTATTGGGGTATTTTTCGCAAATGCCTTTGATATTCTTTTGGTTTCTTCCAATTCCTGTGTTTTTTCCTTCATTGGATCTGAATTAAAACCCTTTGTCTTGTTTTTACCCATGTAATGTCCTACCCTTCTTATTGAAATATTATTATATTTTTTCTTATAGTTTTTCACAGGAAAAGAAAAATATAAAATTTTCAATCTGGCTTTTATTGTTTTCTATCTTTCCAACTAATTAAAAGTGATTATCTTTTACATTTGTCTATCTCAAATCCCGCTAAAAACGTTCGTTATTTGCTCTGCCAAATGTAAGATTATTAGCACTTTTAATATAATTAATGAATAATCATATGAATATTTAAGTATTATAAATTGATTATATTAATCAGTTTTGTTACAATCACCTTACTAATGTGTATCAAGTGTTAAGAAGTACATAATTTTTACAATCTATGAAAGGATAATTGAATGTCATATAATCATTCAAATATAACATCATATAAGGACAATACTCCCTTTATCAATGCTGATGAATGCTATGAGTTTGCTGTAAAAAGAGCTGGAGATTATTTTAATTCCCTCCTTCATCAGGTTACTTACAAAGAATATATTCCCATTCTGGTAAATGAATTCAAGTCTTGGAAGAAAGGGCATATGTGCCATTTTGCACTAACCGGCTATATAAGTAAACATATAAGGCCTGATCCTAAAGACTATAATCGTTACATACAATGGTTAAAATACTCAGGAAGGCTTGAAAATTATCTTGATCGCAGCATCTCATATATCTTTATGCGTGATCTTGGCAAAGACTTGAGTTCACCTGATACTCATCAGCGTATTAGGCGTGTTGTGGAAAGGCTGAAGAATTATCTCATACGTTACACCGGTTCTGACCATAAAAGCAATAGTCAAATATTAGATCTGTCATCATTATACAGGAAGGCACAAGAAGAGCACATAGAATCAACCATGATATGGTTAATGGATAAGCTCAAGGAGGTTTCCGCTCATCTTCCTGAAGGAATGGATGCTGAACAGGCTGAGCGAAAGCTGGTTAAAATCATTGCAGGCGTTCTCATGCATGAGTTCGAGGGAATTAACGACAGCACACCCACAAAAATACGCATGCAAAAGCTTGATGTGGCTATCCGCCTTGGCTATTCGTATGGACTTACATATCCATTTATAGATGACATTCTTGATGCAAATGTTCTGTCACCGGAGGAAAAAAGCCGTTATTCCAACTTGATACGCACATCACTTTTAAATGGTTCAGTGCCTGAATTGGGTATTTGGCCTGAAAAGAACAGAAAACTGGTTTCATATATGCATTCGGAGCTTCGTGAAGCTTTCCTTTACATTAAATCACATCAAAGTCAGGAGCACTTGAAGTCATTTTTTGAACAAGCATATGTATTTTTTAATTCCCAGGAAATAGACCGTATAAAGGAATTATCCAACAGCACCTATACTAATGAGGATCTTTATATCCCCATAATTTTAAAATCATCCTCTTCAAGGCTTATTGCCCGTTCTGTTTCCGATGCAGATGAAGACAGAGGATTTGATGAAAGAACATTCTATTATGGCATTTACAATCAATTGGCGGACGACTTTGCAGATATGTTTGATGACATGGAAGAAAGTGCAGTTACTCCATATACATACTGGATGAAATATCGGGATGAGCGGCCAGATCTTATCAACCCTTTTGAATTGTACTGGACCGTAATCTCAAATCTGATACACAACGTTTACAATAATGATGCTAAAACCTCCGAGGTAATTCTAGACCGTGCCATTAACGGGCTAAAGCGTTGCAGGGAACGTTTGGGAGCATATAAATACAATGAACTTATGTCCCTCCTGACCTCCAATATTTCTGAATTTAATGACCTTGTACAAGAACTTGTCATGAAAGCAGATGATGTTGATTTCTTTGATAAACTTCTTAGGGACCATATGCTTACAAGCTTTAAAAATGAAAGAAATCAGCGAAATACCTTTAAGGATACAATAGAAAATATACGTCACGAAATAAATAGCTTCCTGAATATCGCAAAATCAGGTAGCAATTCACTCCTTAGTCAAACAGTTGTAGATGCAGCAAACTACAGCATTGAAGCAGCCGGTAAACGACTAAGGCCGCTTATTGCATGGATCATAGCCAGAGACATTTACAGATTGGAGCCTAAAACTCTCTTTCCCCTGTTCCGCTCTATTGAATATATGCACTCAGCTTCGCTGATCTATGATGATTTGCCATCCCAGGATAATGCAGATACGAGACGAGGCCGTAAGACCCTTCATAATCTCTATGATTTGGCAACAGCTGAATTGACAGGTCTGTATCTGACTCAAAAGGCTATTGAGGAACAGACATACCTCAATGACTTTAGTGCTGAAGCCATCTTAAGGATTGTACGTTATTCCTGCTGTGTAACCCAGGATATGTGCAAAGGACAACTGATGGACCTCCAGTCTAAAGGTAAAAATCTAACCCTTGAGGAACTGGATACAATCTGTTTTTATAAGACTGGAATTGCATTTGAAGCCTCGTTGGTTATGCCTGCAATTTTAGCAGGAGCAAGGGACTGTGAAATCGAGGCATTAAAAAGGTTTGCACGTTTTGCCGGAATAACCTTTCAAATAAAGGATGATCTGCTAGATGCTGAAGGTGACGCTTCTTTGCTTGGCAAGCCTACAGGCAAGGATATTTTGAACTCAAATTCCACATTTGTAACCGCTCTCGGGCTGGAAGAAGCACGTAAAGAAATGTGGAACCATTTCTGTAACGCAATGGAATCTCTGAACACCTTACCACATAATATTACATTTCTAAAGCATTTGTTATTATATATTATAAACAGAGATCATTAATGGTATTATTCAATATCATTGATAATTAAGAAAATGAGAATTATAATAAATCTATTGGATTTTATGTAAGTTATTTTATCAAATATTGGGAGGAGAACCATTATGACATATGGAAAAATAAATTGGGGAATTCTTGGTTATGCAAGAATAGCAAAAAACCATGTTATACCTGCAATATTAAAATCTAACAATTCCATGCTCTATGCAATAGCATCCAGTAATCCTGAAAAATTAGAGGAATGTGAAAAAAGCTACAAAGATGTTAAAACGTATAATGAATATGAAAGTCTCCTTAACGATCCAAATGTACAGGCAGTTTATATACCTCTTCCCAATGGACTTCATAAGGAATGGGTCATAAAAGCTGCCCGAAAAGGTAAACATGTCCTCTGCGAAAAACCTATCTCATTAAGCTCATCAGAATGCATAGAAATGATTGAAGAATGTAAAAAATGCAATGTAAAGCTTATGGAAGCTTTCATGTATAGGTATACTACAAGGACTAAAAAGGTAATTGAGCTTATAAAAAGCAATGTAATAGGAGAAATAAAACACATTTACTCAACATTTAGTTTTTTATTAAGCAGGGATAATGATTACCGCTGGGACATTTCACAAGGCGGAGGTGCTTTATTTGATATTGGCTGCTATCCCCTGAATTTTATTGGCATGATACTAAAATCTGCACCAATTTCCATGAAAGCAGACTATGTTCTTAAAAATGGCATAGATTTAAGATTTAGTGCCATATTAAAATATGAGAACGATATTATAGCCGATATAAGTTGCGGCTTTGATGGTTTTTACAACCAGCTGACTCAGATATCAGGTACCCTTGGAACAATTCTCATACCCGATACCTTTTCTGATTATGAAGGTAAAATAATATTGCGTAAGAATGAATACACAGAGGAAATTACAGTTGATGCATGTGAAAGATACCTTTTGGAGGTTGAAGACTTTTCAGATTCCATATTATTAGACAAAGAGCCTCTGGTTGGGTTGGATGAATCTTTAAGGAATATAAGAATAATTGAGGATCTGCTGAAAATGACATACCTCAAGTAATTAAGGCATGATTGAAATAATACTTCCCGTTTTGAGCGTGTGTTCACGAGTTAAGTTAACACAAAAGCGAAATTATACGGGAAATAAAATTTAAAATTTATAATAGATGTTTTACTTGAGTCATTCCAATGTTCAGTTCCGCAATTGTATAAGATACCGAGTAATGGAATGTATCCCAAACAAAATCGCTAAAATGCGGTCACAAACGCTCCTCTCTTGGATTTGACAAAGATACATTGAGTAATATATAATTTTTATATTACAGTCCAATGTATCTTTATAAATTTCACTTCATTTCCAATGGCTATAAGTCTTGTTCATTTCAAGTATACTTAATCAAAAAGAGGGATTGCTATGGATGATTCACTTTATAACAAAACATTAACCTGTCCAGCCTGCAAAAAAACAATTGAGGTTACGAAGGTTAAAACAAAAGCCTGTATTGTTTCTTCCCATGATACAGATTTTTTTGTTATTTACAAAGGTATTAATCCAATGTTTTATGATGCATGGGTATGTGAATTCTGCGGTTATGCTGCTCTAAGTGAACGATTTGAAAAACTTGGCATAAACGATGCAAAAAAAGTTAGCACAGCAATCACTACTTTTTGGAAAAGCAGAAAATTCACAGGAGAAAGAAATGTTGATGCTGCACTTGAGGCATATAAGCTAGCACTCTATAATCTTATAAAGATCGGTGGTCCACCTAGTGATTTTGCCAAGCTAAATATAAGGCTGGCATGGCTCTATAGAATAAAACAGGATAATAAGGAAATGGATTTCTTAAAGTCCGCATTGAAAAATTACACCGAATCATATGATAAAGAAAAATTCCCAATCGGAAAGTTCGATGAATGTACATGCATGTACATGATTGCCGAGCTTAACCGCAGGATTGGGAACTATAATGAAGCCATCACCTGGTTCAGTAAATTGATAAGCTCTCCGGAAGCAAAAAATAACAAGATGCTTTTGGAAAATGCAAGGGATCAATACCACCTGACCAAGGAGCTTGCCATATCATAACTTTAGTCATTCCTTAATTACCTCTTCCCCTTTACCAAAATGTTTATCCTTTCTGAACAGGAAAACATAATAATAATGTATGCCAGGATAAAAAAAGGGTAAAGCCTTATTGTTGTCCGAGCTGCAATAAACCCTAGAATTGGCGGTAAGAATGTGGCTCCTGTATATGCTAATGCCATCTGATAGCCAATTATAGACTGAGAGTTCTCTTTCCCAAATCTTATCGGAGTTTCATGAATCATGCATGGAAAAATCGGTGCACATCCTATACCAACAATAACAAAACTGGAAATTGTAACAATCGTAGGCAAAGGCAACAGTAAGAGAACAGTGCCAACCAGTGCCGTCGTTTGACCTGTACGAATCAAAGTAATGTTATTCAACTTCAAGGTAATAAATCCAGTAATAAACCTGCCAACAGTAATCCCTGCATAAAAAAGTGATACCGCTTTTGCTGCAGCAGCTGGTGATAATCCTCTAACACCCACAAGAAAGCTGCTTCCCCATAATCCCATAGTAGACTCCACCCCACAGTAAAACATAAAAGAAGCAAGTGCGAATTTAACACCTCTTATTTTTAATGGATTTATGGATTTCTCTTCAATTTTATTTAAATTATCTTTATTATCTATATCTTCATAATTATTTATATTTTCCGGACTATGATGAAATTCTTTTGCCATACGCTTCCATAACGGTAGTGTGAAAAAAAGCATAATAACCAATAAAAACTGTATCATGGAGACTGTAAGATATCCGTTTCTCCATGAATTTTGTCCTGCAATGAATTGTGACATAATAATAGGACCTAATGTAGCACCAACACCCCAAAAGCAATGGAGCCAGCTCATATGATGTGCCTTATAGTGCAGTGCAATATAATTATTCAGTGCTGCATCAACAGAACCTGCCCCCAAACCAAGAGGTATGGCTAGAAATAGCAGCCAGATAAATGAGTGAGAAAATGAAACTCCCAGTAATGAAACAGCTGTCATAAAGCAGCTTATAAATGTTACTTTTCCTGTACCCAGGTGTTTTATCACAAATCCGCTTGCCAGGCTTGATACAATTGTCCCTCCCGCTACAAACATGGAAACTATGCCTGCTGCATCAAAGGAAACTCCATATTCCGGCTGCATAAGAGGCCATGCTGTTCCAAGCAAAGAATCAGGCAAGCCTAAACTGATGAAAGCCATATAGATAATTATTAGAAAAAATGTAGCCATATGTTTTATACCCCCAGGTGTATATCGGTGAATTTTTAAAAATCACACACAATAAATAATATCAATATGATATTTTAAATAATTTGTAACTTTTTTTAAACTAATCTTAACTTTTCCATTGTATATATATGTTATAATACAAATTATCAAATCGTGGTAAATTTCCACGATATATATAAAAATTAATACTGATTTTTATATATTATACTATCATATAAATAAAAGGAGATGCAAAGATGAAAAAAGTTTCCAAGCTACAAGTAGTCATTCCTGTTGCTGTATTCACCTGTTCCATTTCCATAGCATCAGTGTGTGGATATAATGCCATAAGGAAGATTGAAGCAACAGTCAATGACAATATCAAGATTTACTATGATAACAAAGAAAAGGTTTTAAAAGAGGTAAACGGTTCAAAAATATCCCCTGTCATAATAAACGGAAGGACATATTTGCCTGTAAGGGCTGTTGCCGATTTAGCCGGACTAGGTATTGAGTGGGACAGCGAAAGCCAGTCTATAAAAATCTCTTCATCTAATGAAGGTATACCTTATAAAGATAATATACCCATTATTGATACAGAACCTACAAATCAAAATAATGAAGGTATTAAAGGTGAATTTTCATTCTGGTATTTCAATAAAGATGAAGCTCCTAACATAGTAAAAGCATTTAATGAAGCCTATCCCAATGTGAAAGTCAATCTTTCGGTTATTCCCGATAGGGATCAGCAATATCAGAACAAACTCACCTCTGCCATAAGGGCAGGTTCAGGTGTTCCTGATGTTTTTGGTGTTGAATCTGCCTTTGTAAAAAGATTTATTGACATGCCTGATGCTTTTGCTGACTTGACTGAACTTAGCAAAGACTATGTTGGAAATATGATCCCATATACACTAGATGTAGGAACAGACAAAAACGGAGTTTTAAGAGCATTATCACATCAAGCAACTCCAATGGCACTGGCATATAAGAAAGGTGTCTCTAAAAAATACCTGGGCACAGATGATCCATCAGAAATTGCAGAGATGATGTCGACTCCTGAGAAAATGCTTCAAACTGCCAAAACTTTATATGGTAAAAGCGGCGGAAAGGTTTCCTTATTTCCAACCTTTGAAGAACCTATGAAGTTTTATCTTGGCGGCCGCAGTTATGGATGGGTTGCAGACAACAAGCTTAACTTAGACCAAAAAATGCTTGATTTTATTGATTTTGCAAAAACCTTAAGAAACAACAAGTTTGAAGCTTATTTGGATCAGTGGTCACCAGGCTGGTCCGCAGCAATAGCCGATGATGAAAAAGCTTTGGTATGGGCATGCCCGACCTGGGGTATTCCATGGATTGTGGGCAGTAATGATAAATCAGCGTCTGAAGGAGGAAGATGGGGGCTGGCTAGACCACCTTTCCCTAGTTTCTGGGGTGGTACTTGGTTCGGTATTTACAGCAAATCACACAACAAGGATACAGCATGGAAATTCTTAAAGTACTTTACTACCAATAAAGATGCGATGAAGAAATGGGCAAATAATAATCAGGATTTCCCAAATAATCTTGAAGCTATATCTGAAGGTTCATTAGAAGACAGCAAAATCATGGGTACCAACGTATTCAAATTCTATGAGACATTCATAAAAGATATAAATGGTAACCTACTTACTAAATATGATGATACTATCGAAAATTGCTATTTGGATTGTATGAGATCATATCTTGCAGGCAAGATTAAGACAAAGGATGAAATGATTCTTACTTTTAAGGACAAAGTTAAAACCAATTTAAGTTACATAATTGTTGAGTAATATTAATCTCTAGAGAACAAAGTTCCTTGGAATTTTGAAACCTTGATGTTGTAAGAAATTACTCCTTAATTTCCTAGACCTAAAAAATGCCGGAGAAATCCGGTGTTTTTTTTTGTCTTCTTCCCATATCAGTACCAATAAAATTTATATTTTCAGATTCAAATTCCGACATAAAAATTATTATCCAACGAAATATTTTAACAGTGATAAATGTGTATTAAAATAGAAACTATCAGGGGTTTAATATTTCCTAGACATTAAAAAATCATAAAGTGTTTTTTTAACCTTGATGTTATAGTGAGAAATTATAGTGCCGCATACAACATAATTTCTCTAGACATAAAACTAAAATTAGATTAGGAGTGTTGTACATGAAGAGTCTTGCAAAGAGCAAATTTGCAAAAAGTGCATTAGTTTTAATGCTGCTTATTTCGTCCTTATTTACCTTCGGTTCATTATCGGCTAATGCCGCATCCACCGGAGATTTAAATAATGACGGCGTAATCAACATGTCGGATGTAATTAGTTTAGCACAAACATTCAATTCAGTAATAGGAGACGGTAAATATGTTGCATCATATGATCTAAACAGTGATGGTGCAATCAACATGTCTGATGTAATCGTAATTGCATCCAAGTTTAATACCATAATAACCAATCCTCCAGCTACACCTACTGTGACAACTGCACCACCCACTCCGACCACACCACCTCTGGTTGCGGATAAATGGGTTGGTACCTGGGGAACAGCACCACAACTGGTAGAAAGCAATAACATGCCGCCAACTAACCTTTCCAACAATACATTGCGTCAAATTTTCCGTGTATCAATCGGCGGAAATAAAATAAGATTGAAGTTTTCCAACGAATACGGCAATTCTCCCATGGTTATGAATTCAGTTCACCTGGCTGCATCGGCAGGTGGAAATTCAATAAAATCTGAAACTGATAAAGTAGTAACATTTGGAGGCAAGGAATCGATAACAATTGCACAAGGTAAAACTGTAATTTCCGATACCCTTGATTATAATTTGACCCAACTTACCAATATGGCCATTACTATATATTTTGGCAGCGTTCCATCTGCTCTTACGGGCCATCCCGGCTCGAGGACAACCTCTTACATACTGACCGGCAATAAAGCTGCCAGTGCAAGCATGACTGGAGCTGTAAATACTGAGCATTGGTATGTTATAACAGGAATGGATGTACTTACAGAAGATTCTTACAAAGCAGTGGCTATTTTAGGTGATTCCATTACTGATGGAAGAGGTTCAACAACAAACCAACAGAATAGATGGACCGATAATCTTGCTACCCGTTTACTGGCAAATTCTGCTACATCCAAGGTTGCAGTGCTTAATCAAGGTATAGGCGGAAACACCATCTTAAGTGGAGGATTAGGCCCTACAGCACTTATAAGATTTGACCGAGACATATTGAATCAAAGCGGAGTTCGTTATGCAATAGTATTTGAAGGTGTTAATGATATTGGTGGAAATGCCAATGCCACAAATATCATAAATGCCTATAAGCAATTTATAACTAAGGCACGTGCAAAAAATATCCTTATTTACGGTGCAACAATTTTACCGTTTGAAGGTAATTCATATTACAGTGCTGCTCATGAACAAACAAGAACTACAGTTAACAATTGGATCAGAACCAGCGGTGAATTTGATGCAGTTATTGATTTTGATGCTGCTTTAAGAGATCCAAGCAATCAAAAGAAGCTTTTAGGTATGTACAACAGCGGTGATGGATTGCATCCTAATGCAGAAGCATATAAAAAGATGGCAGAAATAATCGATCTTACGCTTTTTACTAAATAAAAAACAAAACTATAAGTCTAAATTAAATGTTTAATACATTTAAAGATTAATCACTTTTATATACCCTTGGGAAGATCAGTATAATGGGAGCATGCATAAAGCGTGCTCCCATTATACTTTATAAGGATATTATATCGTACGTATATAATAATGTCTTATCTCAAAGCATTTTGGCCAAATAAGTTCAGATTATCCTTACATAATCAATTGATTAAATAAGGATACTTTGATAAAATTTTCATATCAAATATTGGAAAGGGTGATTTTATATGTTTTCAGCTTGTAAAGGCAGGAAAATATTTCTACTGCTGATATGTCTTGTAGCACTTTGCGGCGTATTTATCTCAAATTATGCCCAGGCAAATGCAGACACAGGTGTTACGTACAAAATTTCCGGATATGTTACACCGGATTTCGACTCGGCAAATCCTGCCTTAAAGTCTGGCTTCACAGTAGAGTTGAGTGGATTTTCAACGACTACAGAATCGAATAATAACGGGTATTTTGAAATAAGCGGCATTCCTTCAAACCCATCGGGTTACACCATCAAAGTAAGTAAAGCAAACTATTTAAAAAGACTCATTACAAATGTTATGGTAACAAGAGATTTGGAAGTTGGAAGTAAAAGCCAACCAGTGAAAATGTGGGCTGGAGATTTAATGAATAATGGAGTTCAGGATGATGTCATCAACCTTTCAGATTTCATTTTGCTTGCAAAATTGTTTAATAGTGTAAAAGGAGATGGGACCTATATCACGGATGCCGATATCAACATGGATGCATCCATCAACATAGCTGATGTAATAATCATTGCAAAACATTTTAATGAGACTCCGTCAAACTACCCTAAAGTAGTTATTGATAGTTCTCCTACTCCTACAAACACATCTACTAATACTCCTACTAATACTCCTACCAATACTCCTACCAATACTCCTACACCAACTTCTACACCAAGTAATGTAGTAACCACAATTGAAGAAATGGAAACTGCTGTCAAGTGGCAGTTAAACAACAGGGTTAATACCTTTACCATTACTTATAAAAATGACACAACAAATATTCTTGACAAAGTGGAAAATAGTTTAAATAAAGTCCTTGATAACGACGAGTACTTAAAAAATTCAATGGTTTCATCCCATTACAAAGTATCTTACAATGCTACAACTGCATGGATAAGTTTCGAGATAAACTATCTTACAACAAAAGAACAAGAAGATCAGCTTGATAAAAAAATCGAATCGGTACTTTCAGAAATTATATATCCTTATATGACTGTTCATGAAAAAGAAAAAGCAATACATGATTATATAATGTTAAAAGTAAATTATGACGAGAGTGTTGTGGAAAATAACAGTTACAGTGCATATACTGCGATGTTTGAAGGTAAGGCTGTATGTCATGGTTACGCTTTGCTTACCTACAAAATGCTAAATAAAGTCGGAATAGAATGCAGATTAATCAACTCCATTGACCATATATGGAATTTGGTTAAAATAGATGGAAAATGGTATCACCTTGACTGTACCTGGGATGATGGTGATGGTAATACATATTTTTATGGTTATTACAATCTGACAGATGAACAAATTGCCCAGGATCGCACCTGGGATCCCGTTCCTGGAATAGTATGCAATACCGATTATTTGGAAGTACTTGCACCATTAACAACAGATCCGGCTATTGGAAAAATCTATGATGAAATTAAAAACAACAGATATATATATTATTAACTTTCAAAGGGGTACAGCATCATACTGTACCTCTTAAATTTATCACACCAACAATCAAAGTTACAAAATCACTTCGTGATTTTGTTCTTCATACCATTTGCACGTAAATACCTTCTAAATTGCTTTATTGCAAATATTATTACTGCCAGCAACATCAATATCAATAAAATTTTGGGCAGGAAAGCTTTAATCAGCTTATTCCTTATCACGCTGTTATCCTTTATAACCTGAAACATAACAGGTATTATAAAGCCGAGATTTTTCTTCAATGCATTGATTTCATCTATTGTAAATTTGGAAATATCTATTTTACCATCTGTCAAATATTTATTGGGAATATATTCTACAGCTGTTTTCAAAATACCATTAATATCTTCAACGGAAATACCCATTACTGAAATCATAGTGGAAAAATCCAATGTCTTCATTATATCTAAATCTTTTGTATCTATAAGGGTTTCAGGATTTTTCTTCTGTCCCTCCAACGTAGAAGGAATGGTCTTATTTAACTGTCCACGTACACTTTTAGCCCTTAGGCTGCAGAATTTATTAAGTTCCCTTGTACCTTCCTCAAATTGCCTAAATGAATAAAAACTTTTTGCATCTTTTATTACATATGGTGATATCATTTTAACAGTTGATGAGTAAAAAGTGTCAAAATACCCACCCTCAAAGTATCTTGATATAAATTCATCAAAATACCTATGATATAAATCACAATATTTTTCATTACTCAATATTTGATGAATCATGGGCCTCTCCTTAATATCAACTGTAAATGCAGGTGTATCAATTGGATAATTTACCATGCTTTTTTCATAACTCATACCATAAGCTGATTTTTTTGTTACTAAATAATCACTGAATTTCTGAGAAGACGAACTGCCTGCATCCATTGTAAAGCAGCCAAATGCCAGATTGTAATCCACGGTACCATTGATAATTTACCGTTTTGTTCATAAAGATAATAATTGTGTGAGAAAATGCTTGTATAGCCATCGTAATTATCTACAAAATTATGTACAACAAAATATTTTATCACCGATTCAATATCGAGAGTATTGGCTAAATCTTCTCCGTTATTTAGTTTTTTAATTGAGTTGATTAGCCTCTTTTTGTCATCCTTTTTTGCATCACATACTTCTGTATCAAATATTGTCTTGTAGCTTTCAGGATTATCATCAATGTAAACCAATCCTGAAACATCAGTACTTATTTTGCTGGCTTCAAGAAGAACACTCACAAGATCACCAAGTGCATCTACCCTAGTGTTCTTGTCAACATCCTTATACGCTTCTCCCGACATAATATCCATAAAATAATCCATAGCAGGTTTGCCATTTTTCATTTTATAACTCCCAATCCCAGCAAAATCAAAATTGGAAATTGCAAGTGAATCAGGTTTATATAGCTTACCATCAATATTTCCGTAATTTCTTAAACAGAAGGATTCCTCGACTGCTTCAACTGCCAGATAAAATCCAAAAGCCTTCCCGTTTAATGTAATATTAACAAAGCTTGATAATGGAGCCGCAACACCCATATAATTCATCATATGCTGTGCCAGATAATCCTTCATATAGGTTGTGTCCTGGGTACAGTTATTAAGTATCAATTTGTCCAACCCGTCAAATGTCTGATTTAAGTAGTGGTCAAACTCCACCTTAAAACTAAAGTTCTCTGATTTCATAACACTTATCTGCTTTAAAGAGGAGTTACCTTTAGGCCGTATCCCTACATTATCAACCTTTACCCCGTCTATAACCAGTGAGCAGGCAATATATTCTTCTCTCTCAGCATTATTAACCATATTTCCCCATTCCTTATTATCAACCTTAATATCGATAGTATGCACTTTTGAATCATCAAACAGTGTTTTGGGGTATTTGATACTGTTAACAGATAAGTGGTTTGAGTTATTTGATGCCTCGTCACCTGATCTATTGCTTTTATAATTGCTTGTTATAAACATTAGGGAAAATGCCCCTATTACAAGGGCCATACCGATAATTATAAAAATATAATTCTTCTTTTTTTCATTTTTCATTTTACAAATCCCTCACATTATGTTATATAAATACAATAACTACAAAACTATTAATTTTCAACTTACAACAAACTAGCAAATGTATGTTTTTCGAGGTACACTATGAAGAAAATGTCCATAACAAGGGAATTTACTAAAAACGCACTGATGGATGCATTTTGGCAATTGTATAAATACCAGGATTTAGATAAAATCACCATAAAGAAAATAACTGATAAGGCAGGATACAGTCGGATAACATTTTATGAATATTTTGAAGACATATATGATATACTCCATTGCATTGAAATAAAAATACTATCAGAGATTGAACAAAAAATACAAATATCCATCGGTGATGCAGGAAGTATAAGCACTGATGCTTTCACTGAGCATATGGTATCATTGAGCAATGAATATCATGAATTTTTTTCAAAGTTATTTGGTGAAAATGGAGATACGGGTTTTGAGGAAAAACTGCAGAATAGTCTTAAAGGCTTGCTAAAAAAGTATTCAGAAATGAATATGGATTTTAGTAACAAATATGTGGTTGAGTTTTATACATCTGGAATTGTCGGATCAATAAAAACGTGGTTTAGAAACGGTTGTGACATTCCTGTGGAAGCTTTTCTCTACACAATTAACACTGTTATTTATATAAATACATGATTTATAAGTAAGGAACCTGCCAGTTAATTATTCTTTTACCGGCAGATTCCTTATTTATATATCTGTTTTACTTTAGACAAATGAAAATTCCATTTGAACTTACATTCCTTTTTACTTTTAAAATCAGTAACGGCATAGAATGCTTTCTTAGGCTTAAGGTATTATCATCTGCTATACCCCAGAAGGTAAGATTTCAAGCAAACCTCATTTTACTTGTTATAATCTCCGGGTACATTGTTAAAATGTCTTGCAATTATTATAACATCGCTCATGTTTATTGTACCGTCAAGGTTTAAGTCAGTATTTTGGTTATATTTCCCATCCCCTGAAATACTGTTAAAATGCTTTGCCAGCTCAATTATATCCGACATATTTATTGCATTATCCTGTTTATCATTAATTACTATGTCTCCGGCCCACATAACAATAGGTGCTGTTTGGGTGCTGAGCTCAATGTCTTTAGTTACTGAAATATTGTTAATATCCCTGTAAAGATAATTTGCCTTACTCACCTTTAATGCATAGCTCTCTGCATTTTGAGGAACATCAGCTATCTCAAAATAACCTGTCTTGTCAGTAAAAGCGGATAATCCCGTACCTGTAACCTCAATCTTAAAGCCGCTTCTCAATTTGTCCGCATTATCTGCCCCTATAGTCATATCAGGGCTGATATATCCGGAAATCTTATGCCCTTTTGCTTCTGTGGGAGAAACAGTTGAAGTAGGCGGTATTGAAGGAGTACCACCTGAAGGATCTTTTCCGTATACTTGCACTCCATTTTTATATATGGGTATATTTTCAGTGACAGTAAATGTTTTCTCATTCAATCCTTGTCTTGAGTAGTCATTTAGTCCATTCCATGATGTACCGTTATAGTTGGCTATGAAAAATTGAGAATAGGATTTTCCATATAGCCTCTGATCAGGGAAGCTTATTTCAACATAATAAATGTTTTTTGATTTGTCCCATGGTGTAAGAGGTGACATTTTAGCCCCATTAGGAGACCAATATGCATTTGACATAAATTGGGATAGATTTAAATCTCCTGAACCAAACTCCGACAAATCAACAAAATACCTGACGGATAAACCCGTTTCATATTGTGGAGGTGCAGTTATAATATTATGAACCCAAATTTCAACTTCAGAAACCTGATTGTCTTCCTTTGTTACTCTAGCTTCAGCATAATATTGAGGCGGTTCACCCTCAAGACCTGGGGTTTCTTCCGGTACCTGCCCTTGGCCGAAATATTTGCTTAATCCTGCAAGAGCCCCCACAAGGCCTGCGTTATAGTCCAACCCGGTCTCGGTATATACATACTTTTCCACATTGTCAATATACTCGTCGTTTTCATCAGCACCACCTACAAGAGCACCATATAGAATATGCCTTTCAGGTGCTTGCTTTGTCTCATCCCCAGGCCATCCTTCAAGCATTCCGCTTGCCGCTCTGTGATGAGGGAATTTAGGATAGTTATCTCCAAAACCTACCATATATGACATTTTATTTGGGTTATCACCCAGAATATAGTCAATTTGTTCCTTGGCAAAATCCAGGTATTTTTTCTCCCCCGTATTCTTATAATGTACAAGCATAATCATACTTTCAGCTGCAGGATATTTACATACCCCCCAGCCGGTTAGCCATTTAAGACCACCAGGAGTAGTCTTTACTGTGTTCATCCAATAATCCATATGCTCTAGAGCTATTCTTTTAAATTTCGGATCGTCTGAAATTTGAGAAAGCTTTAAGAATGTACTGGAAAATACGTAATCCCAGCAGTTGGTCCAGTGGTCCTGATACTCATTATCTCCGCCCATGCCTTTTTCATCCATAAGCTTATAGATATCATCCATATACTTCTTATCATTGGTAATAATATAGAGCCATGTGGCACCCCACATGAGTTCATCGTAATACCCTGAAGGCACATAAAAACCTTGTGCTTCACTGTTTCCCCTATAGGTTATTCCGAAATCATATAAATCCTTTGCTGCCGTGAGGCATTTCTCGGCATATTTTAGATCAATATCCTTGTAATTTAAGTACATAAGAGCTAGAGCAGCCGCTGCATCACCGGCTACATCCGACCCTGGATGCTCAGGCGTAGCAACAAAATAAGTTGGCCTGTCATATGTCTGAAGCTCTGGAGGGCCCCAATAGGCATGGTCTGTATTCCCTTCACCAATCTGGTAATAGAAGGTAGTTTTGTTTGGAAAACACCTAAGGAAATAATCAGTGAAATGCTTTAGTATATTTAACATATACTTGTCCTGTCCCTTATCAACAAAAACATCCTTAAACTCATAATAATCCCATGCGAGAGCCGAAGCTGAATAACATTGGGGCAAGCCGAATTTCACATGGTCACCGCAGTCATGGAACCCCCCTGTTAAGTCAAGCCCCACATCCTTACCATCCTCAATATGACAAGGTCCGCGCCACTTGATCCTGTTGTTTCCTGCATCCGGTCCGCACCAACTTGCCTCGTAAAACAGAATGGATTTTGCAAATGCATCAACATAATTGAAATTTGTATCGGAATCTGCCTCTGCTGCTGATATCGCGAACCTGGGAATACTGCATATCATAATGCAAACAATCAACATGAATATACTTGTTTTTTTCATAACTCCCCCCATTTCCATAATTTCTAAACATTAAAAAAATACCTCCCCTTCTAAGCATATGTTGATGAACAATATTAACACATGCTTAGAATTAAATATGGGGAAGTTATTTGCTTAGCATTAATAAATAGCCTGATAGTCTGATGATATTTTTCCAAAATTCTTTGCGACTATAATAATGTCACTCATGTTAATTGAACCGTCTTTATTTATGTCTATACTATCCTTATATTTAGCATTGCCGGCAGTAGTGTTGAAATATGCTGCAAATTCAATTATATCCGCCATGTTTATGGAATTATCCTGAACGCCGTTCCTTGCTACATCACCGGCCCACATAGCTACTGGTGAACTTGCCGAACCAATTTCAACATCATTGTTTACATTAATATTTTTTATTTCCCTTAATAAATAGCTTTCATTAGAAATTCTTAAAGTATAGCTTTTACCAGCAGAACCACCGTTTAATTCAAAGTAGCCGTTTTTGTCTGTAGTTGTAAATTTACCGTCGGATAGTTCTACCTTAAAGCCTTCCAATAACTTCCCGCTATTTGCCTGAGTAAACGAAAAGCTAGGTGCAACATATCCTGAAATCTTGTAACCTGCAGGTGTGGTCGGTTTAACTATAACAGGTTCAATCCCGAATTTAAGTACATCCTTTACATAAGCAGTTATTTTACTATTGTCCCCAAACACTGTCATATTTGAATTGATGGAATAGTCATTTGTCTGGTCATATTCCGATGTAGCACTTTCAATTCTAAATGGAATATCTCCAGTACTTCCGTTTGGTGCAAGTTTACCTGCATCCTTGGTGAATCCTATTTCGCAGTATGTATCCGCATCAGCAACCGGATCATCTATTTTTATAATATTTCCTGTAACCTTATCTGTTCCGCAAACTGCATATTCACATGTAAAGGAATTTTCCTGGCTTGTGTCATTTGTGAACCAGTAGCGAACCTTCACATCCGATAAATCCACTGGGACAGTACCGGTATTTTTGATGTTTATCGTAGCCCTTATTGTGTTTTTGGTCAAATCATCTTTTCCACATTTGTAAGATACCTTGATTAAGGCATTATTTGCCGGAGTCACATTAGGATTATTTGTAGGAGTAGGTGTAGGATTCATCTTTGGCGGTTCTTCTCCGTATACCTTTACACCATTTAAATATACAGGCACATTTTTGTATATCACATATTCAGTTGTAAGGTTCTTTTTGCTATAGTCATTTGAAGAATCCCAATGAGTCATATAATTCTTGTCCTGTTTTACTCTGAAGGAAATTTGGAGCTCCCTGTCTCCATATATCTTATTTCCGCTCCAATCAAATTCATAATAGTACGTTCCTGCATCATCCCATTTGAAAGGTCCTCTTAATTCAATCGGGTCCTGCTGCATGGAAATCTGTTCGTCATATTCTACAGAAAAAATAACATCATCTATTGACTGTCCGTTTTCAATAAGTTCGCTTATATTGAAGAAATATTTAGCCATCATTCCTGTCTCATAATGGGGAGGCTGGCTGGATTCATTGTGAATCTTTAAAACAACTTGTGTACTGTCTTCTGTTTCCCTTGCCACCTTTGCCTCACAATAGTAATCGTCAGTCCTTGGTTCCTTAGGAGGGAAATCTGGAATAGGCTTATGCCCCTCACCGTAGAATTTATACAATCCTGCCAAAGCACCTACAAAAGCAGCATTATAGTCAACAGCAACTTCATTGTAGGCATATTCTGTGGTTGAATCTATATGATAATCATTTAAATCAGGTCCGCCCGCAAGTGCACCCCATAAGATGTGTCTGTGTTCTTCCGGGTCATTCATACTGTTAGTTTTTGATCCATGAGCTGCTCTATGGTGAGGGTGCTTTGCAAAAGGCAACCCTTTCTCATAGCCATAACCAACTATATAGGAGTAGCCCATTGGGTTTCTTCCCATAATGTATTCCATAGCACCTTTTGCCCACTGACCGAAATCCGTCCTTTCTGGATGGTTCTTCATATAAACAAGTGCGGATAACTGAGCAGCTGCATTGTACCGTGCAGATCCCCACCCGTTAATCATTGTATATCCGGCAGGTGATGTTTTGTAATAATTGGTGTCCTTTGGGTCTTTATGTTTTGCTACTCCGCCGGACAAATGTTCCACGTTCCAGCTTGCAATAAAGTCATACAATTGATTTTCAGGGAACAGCTGGTTGAGCTTCAAAAATGCTCCTCCCCAAACTGCATCCCAACAGTGTACCCATGAATTGTACCAGACATTCTGTTTGAAGGTATCGGGAATTATCCTTTTCATATAACCGGTATAGTTTCCTGTTTCGTCTACCGAGTTTATATCATCAATATAATCCATATTTCCAGTGCACTCATAGAGCCATACAGCAGCCCATGCCAGTTCATCCTCATCATAATCAGAGGTGTAATATCCGTCACCTTTATGTTTACCCCTGTATTTAACTGCAAAATCATACATTGCCTTGGCAACATCAAGGCATTTTTTTGCATATGCCGGGTCTTCATCCTTGAAGTTCATATATGAGGTACAAAGTGCCGCAGCAGTGCTGGCACAAACATCGCTACCGGGAGAATCATAAGTTGCAAAATCCGCTGGCCTGGATTTGGTAAAATTTTCAGGATATAGCTCCGGTGGCCCCCAGTAGCAATGGTCCTCATCCCCTTCTCCTACCATGTAGCAAAAAGCAATAAGATTTCCATCCTTATCAAGAAAAGAACAGCGTAGAAACGTATCGGTAAAATACCTCAATAACTCTACCATATGCTCTTCTTCCCCAATTGCCTTAAAGGATTCCCTAAATTCATTAAAACCCCATCCCAATGTACCTGCCGCATAACTCTGGGGAAGTCCAAACCTTACATGGTCACCTGCATCATGGAAACCGCCATGTACATCAACTGTGCCGTCTCCATCAGGATCAATAATGCTTTTGTACTTATCTAAAAATTCATCGGAAAGGGATGTATTTTCAAGAGGTATTTTTTCATCCACCTCGTGGCAGGAACCTCTCCACTCAAGCCTTCCGCCTTTGTCAATGCCGGCAGCTACACCACACTTTTCTGCATCATAAAAATATAGTGACTTTTGCAGAGCTTCGGCAAAGTTGAAGTGATTATAATTCTCCCAACCGGGAGCTGGTGTAAAAGTAGCTGGTGGTGCCTCTGCAAATACAGTGGAGGATGTAAAGATCTGTCCTGTAATAAATACTACCGTCAACAGGATTGACATCCAGCCTCGACTTTTAAAAAAGCTTCTTTTCCTTTCATTCATTGCAATCATTTTAAACCTCCATAGAAAAAATAATATTATTAATAAATTTAATAAGCTATTAAGCGAGATATGTTGCGAAAAAGATTTTACATAAGCAAATACAGTTGAATTGTTAAACAGCTGGATAATCAGCTGATACTTTATTAAAGCACTTTGCAACTATAATTATGTCGCTCATGTTTATTGCACCATCTTTATTTATGTCTATGTCTGCCTTATAATTGGCATTATCTCTTGTTAAATTAAAGCATGCTGCAAATTCTATTATGTCCGCCATATTTATGGCATTATCCTGAACTCCCTTCCTGGCCGTATCGCCTGCCCACATAGCTATTGGAGAACTTGCAGTTCCAATGACAATATTATCATTTACAACAATATTCTTTATTTCCCTTTGCAAATAGCTAGCTTTAGTGATTCTTAAAGTATAGCTTTTACCTGATGGAACGCCGTTTATCTCGAAATAGCCGTTTTTATCGGTAGTTGCATATTTACTGTCACCAAGCAGTTCTACCTTAAAGCCTTCCTTTAACTTTTCAGCATTTGATGGCAAAATTGTGAAGTTGGGCTGAATATATCCCGATATCTTGTATCCTGAAGGAGTGGGCTTTATTGTTGTTACAGGTTCAACACCATATTTATGTGTACTATTTACATAAGCAGTAATTTTTTTGTTATCGCCAAATTCTTTTGTAATATTCGAATCAAAAGAATAGTCATTTGTCTGGTCATAACTTGACGTACTTTCTATTCTAAAAGGTATATCCCCGCTGCTTCCACCCGGTGCAATTTTTCCGGCATCCTTTGTAAATCCGATTTCACAATAGGTGTCGGCGTCGGGAACTGCATTATCAATAGTGAAGAAATTCCCCGTCACCTTTTCCGTCCCTATTAGTGCATATTCACAGGTAAATGAATTCTGCCCGCCATCACTTGTAAACCAATAGCGAACCTTCACATCGGATAAATCTACCGGGGCAGTTCCTGTATTCTTTATATTTATTGCGGCCCTTATTGTATTTTTAAGAGAACCATCTATTGTTCCCTTGTATAATACTTTAAGGGAAGCGTTATTGTCCGGTGTCACCCTTGGATCAACTGTTGGAGTAGGTTTGGAAGCATTCTTTGGAGGCTCTTCTCCATATACCTTAACGCCATTTAGATACACAGGTACATTTTTGTTAACAGCATAGGAGCTTGTAACATCTTTTCTGCTATAGTCGTTGGATGGATCCCAGTGGGTAGTATAATTGGAATCCTGTTTTGCCCTCATAGAAATTTGAAGTTCCCTGTCTCCGTATATTTTTCTGCCGCTCCAGTCAAATTCATAATAATATGTTCCGCTATCATCCCATTTAAATGGCCCTCTAAATTCAATGGGGTCATCCTGCAGTGAAATCTGTTCGTCATATTCAACAGCAAATACTATGTCCTCTATACTTTGACCGCTTTCTAAAAGTTCACTGATATTAAAGAAATACCTTACCATCATACCTGTTTCATAATGAGGAGGCTGGCTGGATTCATTGTGCAATTTCAATACAATCTGGGTGCTTTCAGTATTTTCTCTTTCTATACGTGACTCGCAGTAATAATCATCTTGTTTTGGCTCCTTGGGAGGAAAATTGGGTATTGGCTCCTGCCCTTCTCCGTAATATTTATAAAGTCCTGCACAGGCTCCAACAAAAGCGGCATTATAATCAACGGCAACTTCATTGTATACGAAATCAGTTGTTACGTCCTGATGGTAATCCTGTTTATCAGGCCCTCCGGCAAGAGCTCCCCATAAAATATGCTTGTGTTCCGGCGGATCGAGCATGCTTAATGTTTTTGATCCGTGAGCTGCTCTATGGTGAACATGTCTTGCAAAAGGCAAACCTTTCTCATAACCGTAGCCAACAATATACGAGTACCCCATAGGGTTTCTTCCCATAATATATTCCATCTGGCCCTTGGCCCAATCCCCGAAATCCGTCCTTTCCGGGTGATATTTCTCATAAACAAGTGCGCATAATTGAGCTGCAGTATTGTAACGGGCAGAGCCCCAGCCATTAATCATTATGTATCCTGCAGGGGATGTTGTATCATAATTGTGATCGTTTGGGTCAACATGTTTCGCAAGACCTGCCGAATGATATTCTATATTCCAGCGAGCGAAGAAATCCCATCTCTCATCGTCCGGTAATAAAGCGTTCAGCTTTAAAAACACTCCTGCCCAAACTACATCCCAGCAGTGGGTCCATGAATTAAACCATGTATTTGTGTTAAAATTCTCAGGAATTATCCTTTTTATATATCCGGTATAGTAGCCTTTATCGTCAATTGAGTCTATATCTCTTACATAATTCATATCCCCTGTGCATTCATAAAGCCATACTGCCGCCCATGCAAGTTCATCTTCATCATAAGCCGATGTATAGTACCCGTCACCATTATGTTTCCCTCTATATTTTACTGCGAAATCATACATAGCTTTAGCAACAGTAAGACACCTCGAAGCGTATTCCGGGTCGGAGTCCTTAAAAATTAGGTATGCTGTACAAAGTGCCGCAGAAGTACTGGCACACACATCACTTCCAGGAGTTTCGGCAGTGGCAAAATCCGCAGGCCTTGGGATATTTGCAGGATATAGTTCCGGTGGTCCCCAGTAAGAATGATCCAAGTCTCCCTCGCCTACCATATAGCAAAACGCAATGAGTTTCCCATCTTTATCCAAGAAAGAGCAGCGTAAAAACGTATCAGAAAAGTACTTTAAAATCTCTAGCATATGCTCTTCCTGGTCTAATTTCTTGAACTCTTCTCGGAATTCCAGAAAACCCCATCCAAGAGTCCCTGCCGCATAGCTTTGAGGAAGGCCGAACCTTACATGGTCACCGGCATCATGAAAGCCGCCGTGAACATCAACCGTTTCGTCCCCATCAGGGTCAAGTATACTTTTATATTTTTCTATAAAAGCTTTAGACAGTGATGTGTTGGAAAGAGGAATTTTCTCATCCCCTTCATGACAAGCACCTCTCCACTCAATTGGTCCGTTTCCAGCTGCAGCACCACACTTTTCAGCGTCATAAAAATATATTGACTTTTGAAGAGCTTCAGCAAAATTGAAGTGGTTATAATTCTCCCACCCAGGAGCCGGTGTGAAATTGCCCGGTTTAGTGGATGGTACAGGTGTAGTTTGTTCAACAGCTGTACACGAAACAAATATATTATATGTTATAAATATAATAAGCAAAAAGGTTGAGAGCCCTCTCCCATATTTGAAAAAGCATCTTTTACTTTCTTTATGTTTATTCATTTTTAAACCTCCCCAAATCAAATTGAAGATACCGAACTATAATGTAATATGTGAGTTTTATATCTTCAAAGGCGGATGATTATTCCTGATATTCTCCCGCTGTTTTTCCAAAATGCCTTGCTATGATAATGACGTCGCTCATGTTTATGGCACCATCTTCATTTAAATCGTCAGTTTTTATATATTTGGCATCACCCAACTTGCTGCTAAAGCACTTTGCAACTTCGATTACATCCGACATGTTAATTGCATTATCCTGTACACCTTTTATCACCATGTCCCCGGCCCACATATTTAAAGGTGCATTCACTGTACTCACTTGAACATTATCTTTAACAGTGATACCCTTAATTTCGCGATAAAGGTATGACGGTTTGCTTATCTTTAGGGTATAACCTGCTGTATTTTGGGGAACATTTGCTATCTCAAAATATCCATCATCATTTGTAGAAGACGAAAGGGATGTTCCTGAGATTTCAACCTTAAACCCGGATTTTACAGAAGATGCAGCTTCAGTGTTCTTTAAGAAATCCGGCAAAATATAGCCTGAAACCTTATATCCTGTAGTAGATGATGGCTTCGGTGTTGGTGATGGCTCTTCAGAAGGTTTTCCTCCTGATGGATCCTTCCCTGAAACCTGAACACCATCTTTGTAAATCGGGATATTTTCCAATGTTTTATATTCACTTCCTATACCTTCATGAGAAAAATCATTTGAAGAATCCCACAGTTTATTTTCATAATAGTAAATGGCAAACTGCACATAAGTTCTGGCATATACCGGTTTAGGGAAAGTTATATCTACATAATAGATGTTCTTATCCTTGTCCCATGGTTTAAGTTCAGAAATTTGGGCATCTGCAGGAGAATAGTACACTTTTGTAACAAATTTTTTCATATCAATATCCACACCGGCATATTCCGACAAATCAACAAAATACTTACAGGATAAACCTGGTTCATATTGCGGAGGCGATGTTATAATATTATACATATTAAGATCAACTGTGACACCACATGAGTCTTCTTCGTATATTTTAGCATCCGCATAATATTGAGTCGGTTCACCTTCTATGCCCGGAGTATCTCCAGGTACCTGATCCTGCCCAAAATACTTGGACATACCTGCCATTGCACCAACAAAACCTGCATTATAGTCCAACCCGGTTTCGCTATATACATATTCATCCACTACATCATGGTATTCATCATTTATGTCTGCTCCACCAACCAGAGCACCATAGAGGATATGCCTGAAAGGCGAGTTCTTCGTTTCATCAGCAGGCGGGCCTTCGAGTGCTCCACTTGCAGCTCTGTGGTGTGGTTCTTTGGGGTAATTGTCCCCGAAACCAACAACATAGGACATATTATTTGGATTATCTCCAAGAATATAGTCAATCTGGCTCTTTGCAAAGTCCAGGCAACTCTTGTCACCAGTGTATTTATAGTAAACAAGCTGAACCATACTCTCTGCCGCCGGATACTTGCAAACGCCCCAGCTATCTAAGAATTTTATTCCTCCGGGAGAAGATTTTAATCTATTCTGCCAGTAATCCAAATGGTCTTCGGCAATCTCTTTGTACAAAGGATTGGTCGAAAGTGTAGCAAGCTTTGTAAATACTCCTGTTAAAACATAGTCCCAGCATTGGGTCCAATTGTCATTAAAGGAGTTTCCACCGGTAATTCCCTTTTCAACCATAAGCTTGTCAACATTTTCCATATATGTATTATCATTTGTAGCAACATAGAGCCAGATTGATCCCCACATAAGTTCATCAAGATATGTTCTGGGAAGATAATAGCTTTGTGCTTTACTGTTTCCCCTATATGTCATACCAAAGGTATAAAGATCCTTTGCATAAGCCAAACATTTTTCAGCGTATTCCAAATCCCTGTCTTTATAATTTATGTACATAAGTGCCAATGCCGCTGCAGCATCACCGGCAACATCCGAACCGGGATTTTCAGGCGTTGCTGCATAATATGTAGGCCTATCATATGTCTGTAGTTCCGGAGGTCCCCAGTATTGATGATCTACATCCCCGTCTCCGCACTGGTAGTAGAATGTTTTTTTATCCGGAAAGCATTTAATGAAGTAATCGCAAAAATGCTTTAAGATATTGAGCATATATCCATCCTGTCCCTTGGCTTTGAAAACATCTTCAAATTCATAATATGCCCAGGCAAGTGTGGAAGCAGATGCACACTGGGGAAGCCCGAATTTTACATGGTCCCCGCAGTCATGGAATCCTCCTGTCAAGTCAAGTCCTATATCTTTTCCGTCATCGCAATGACAAGGTCCCCTCCACTTTATCCTGTTGTTTCCGGCATCTGGCCCGCACCAGTTTGCCTCGTAGAAAAGAATTGATTTTGCAAACGCATCAACATAGTTAAAATCGGATTCTGCTGCCATAACTGGTTGTGGAATTATTCCAACCATAAAAACAGCCAGTAAGATAAGTACAATTTTCCTTTTCATTTTTTTACCCCCTAAAAATAAGCATTTTATATATTTAAATATCTATAATCATAATTTGCCTTACTATAATTGTACTCTAAAATTCGAGTGAAATAAATTGAATAATTTGATTTATTTTGTTTATGTATAAAGTTTATATAAATGCAGTAAAATGCCGTAACACGGATATTCGTATTACGGCATTTTACTGCTTTTATCATTAAAATTTTATTCATATTTTAGAATATCTTATTGAATTTCTTAGCAAGAATTATAATATCGCTCATGTTAATTACACCATCACTATTTAAATCACACTTGATATTACTTTGTGAAGAAAGTTGATTAAAGAAACCGGCAATAATAATTACATCAGCCATATTCACCACTTTATCTCCATTAATGTCCTCCGCATTCAAAGATTTAGTTATTGATGGAGTTTGCGTTGGTGTATTGGTGGGGATAATTGTTGGAGTAATCGTTGGCTCTGCAGTGGAAATAACGGTTACCCCATCTTGAGCAGGCACTCCGAAATTAGGTGTTCCGTCAGCATTCCAAAAAACTCTCTGGGCACGCATATGCCGGTTTGGATCATATAAAGGATCACCAGTAATATTTTTATAATTTCGTGAATGATAAATCATTATATCAACAGTTCCATCCTGAGATGTTGTAAAGCAATTATGCCCTGGACCATACTGGCTGTTTGCTTCATTAGTTTTAAATACAGGGTTGGGCGATTTGCTCCAGGAAGCCGGATTTAACAAATCACTTGATGCAGATGCAGTCAACATTCCAATGCAATAATTAAAATCAGTGGCACTAGCGGAATATGTAAGAAAGATCTTTCCGTTTTTCTTTATTACTGCCGGTCCCTCATTAACCGAATACCCTATCTTTTCCCATGAGTACTGAGGTGTTGTAATCATAACAGGATTGCCTGTTATTGCAAGAGGCCCGTTCATTTTTGCAATATAAAGATTACTGTTGCTGTTTATGCCCGATTGTGATTGAGCCCAAACAAGATATCTTGTACCATTGTGTTCAAATGAAGTAGCATCAAGTGTAAAGGACTCCCACCCAGTCTTCAATTGCCCTTTCTCAACCCACTGTCCTGAAACGGGATTTTCTGCGGAGCATTCCAATATGTACAAACGAATAGCAAATTTGTTTTCGGATGTTCCCGCTGAAAAATAAATATACCATTTACCATTTATAAAATGAATTTCAGGTGCCCAGATATGTCCCCCATAATTCCGCTGGAATGTCTCTTCCATATTATTGTAGGGGCAGCTGTCGATAGGCCCTGGATTGTTGTTGCCCTTCTTAATTCGATTCTGTCATACTCCGGAACTGATGCAGTCATATGGTAGTAACCGTCGGTATGCTTGTAAACCCAAGGGTCTGCCCTCTGCTTTACTATAGGGTTTGTTACGGTTATAGATTCAGCAAGAGAACTTATTGTAAAACTCGACAAAAAAACTGAAAGAATAATAAATAAAATTGCTTTTCTAATAAAATTAACTCTCATATACAAGGTCTTTACCCCCTTTATCGTACCTCAATCCCATTAGCTCTCTAGAAAAACTATATCATATTTTGCCTTGGGTTTAAACAAAGAGTTTAAACTTTTGAGCATAATTGTAAACTCGACCGTTATGCAGATGCCAGAGCTACTATAATTGGTACTGCACGACCTTTCTCCACGTGAAAGCTATGCTGGGAAATGCTATACTTCACATTTTAAAACACCTTAAGTATAAAGATCCTTTATAACCTCTTCAATGGGAAGCTCCTGCAAAGACATGTCACTTAGAGTGCTGTTCCTGTTTATATAGTCAATAAACTTATTTAGATCCATTACACTAACATCAAGCTCCAACTCCACATTATATTCCGATAGTTTGTTCTTAACCAGCACACCAGGCATATCCAGTAATGGTAACGGGCCATGGGTTGTTATCGATACCATCTTTTTCGTTCCGAGATGACCTTTTAAGGCATCAATTGAATTGTCAAACACCATTTCACCGTGATTTATCACAATGACCCTTTCGGCAAGCCTTTCTACATCTTCAAGATCATGGGTTGTAAGTATAAAGGTTACTCCCTGTTTATTCATTTCAATAATGAACTCCCGTATTTTATCCTTTGCAATAACATCAAGCCCTATTGTGGGTTCGTCAAGGAATACGATCTCAGGATTATGGAGCATTGCCATTATGAATTCACACTTCATTCTTTCCCCCAATGACAAAAGCCTGGTAGGCTTTTTAACAAGATCCTGCAAACTTAACATTTCTACCATATAGTTGAGTTTTTTATTAAACTCACTATCTGGAATGGAGTATATAGCCTTGTTAAGATTAAATGCATCAAGGGGAGGTATATCCCACAAAAGCTGTGATTTCTGTCCAAATACCGCACCGATATGGGCTACATATTTTTTCCGGTCCTTCCATGGTGTATACCCCATAATATCAACTTTCCCGTCTGTAGGAAAAAGAATTCCCGTCAAAACTTTCAGCGTCGTGGATTTCCCTGCACCATTAGGGCCTAAGAATCCTACCAGTTCGCCCTTTTTAATACTAAAGGATATTCCTTTTAAAGCTTCAACTACTTTTGTTTTTCTCACAAAGAGGCTCTTGAAAGCTTCTTTAAAAGAATTTCCCCGTTCATAGGATTCAAATGTCTTAGTTAGATTTTCAACATTAATTATCATATTCAACCACCTGCACTAGTATATCTTTTTAGCATTCCCTTCCAAAATAAAAGGCTGGCAAATAAAAAAACGAAGCTTGCGATAACAGCATATAATGTTCCCTCAGCTGGTTTGCCCAACAGTACCGAGGCCGGTATAAACCCCAGCATTGCCACAGGTATTATTGAGGTAATAAATGTCTGTAGAAACTTGGAAAAAATATTGGCCGGATACATTCCAAAATTGGCTATGGAGAAAAATATCTCGTAAACCCTGAAGTTACCTATCCATACAATTCCCAAACCCGATAATATAAGTCCAAATCCGAACATTACAACCAAAGACATAATAAATAGTACCAGGAACTTCAACCAGAGAATTAAACCTGGAAAAGGAACATTAAAAAGTGAAGCAGTAAAAAGAATTACTCCCCCCAATAGCTTGCCAAGGTCCTCTGAGTCAAAGCCTGTCACAATAAGCATATGAAGAACAGACCTTGGTTTTATAAGAAGAAGGTCAAAAGTACCTTCTTGCACCCTTTGGATTGTATTCCACACTATACCGAAGAAAAAGGGAAAAGAAATTCCCCTCGACAAAAGGAATATTCCCTGGATAAGCAGCACCTCGTACATGCTCCAGCCAGGCAGTGATGCACCGTTTTTATATATGAGATAAGTTACAAAAGGCACTAATGCCTCAACTAAAAGCATGATTAATATACTGATAAAAAAATCGGCACGGTATGCCATTCTTACTGCAAGAGCTGTCTTAATACCCTGTAGGTGTACATACATTGCATTTATCATGCTCCCACCCCCGTGAATCTTTTAGTACCCAGATGCCATAAAAGTCTATAGATAAAAAACATTATAACCACAAACACAGCCTGCAGCCCTACTATTTCAGGAATTGACATCTTTATCCCCGCAAGCTCGTATGAACCGATAAAAACTCTTATGGGAACATAAGTTATAAACTGGAAAGGCATGAAGAACAATATCTTTTGCATCAGATCCGGAAAAAGTGTCAGCGGTACCAAAGTTCCCGCACATACATCCCTTAGAACCTGAAAGGCTCTTCTTAAGCCTTCTGTTTTGGTAAGCCAAAATCCTGTTATTCCGATACAATAATTCGTAAGGAAAACAAGGATAAAGCTCAACGTTATTGAGATCAGTGCCCAAAACAGGTTGGCAGGCACCAAATTTATTTTAAATACGAACAAAAACAGCAGATAAACAGGTATAAACTCCACCCATAAAGCCAAAACCCTATGCCCAATTTTCTGGCACATTGCATAGTAAAAGTAAGAAACCGGCCTTAACATAAACGTTATGAACTTCCCTGTCCTTATGAGCATTTGCAGATCCATATCGCTCGAATCATATGTAAGGTAATTTATAACCGATACAATACCGAAGTACACAAGCATTTGGTTTAAAGTGAGTCCTGTTACTGTGCTTTGCGTTGAATAAATGGCATTCCAGATAAATACCTGTACAAGAAAAAAAACCGGTCCCACCAGAATTGATACTGCCATATGGCTTCTGTAAGCAGCCCATTCCTTGTATGTAGTAAAAGCTGTAGCTATAAGTATATCAAGCTGCCTTTTTATTTGATTATTTATCTTATTTGTTCCCTCGCCCATCTCACAACCACCTAAATTGTTGATAAATTATTATAATAATTTATGGAAGCCCTGTCAACAACTATTTGGATGTAACGGAAAACATATATTACAGCATTCTTTATGCTTATACTTAAAAAAGATCACTTAAAAAATACATTACGAAGATAAATGTATAGGTTGATCAATATCATATGAATTATTATTAGCGAAATAAGGAAATGATATGGAAACTTGAATTTTATTTTTATCACAATTCCAATAAACAGGAGATGCAGTTTTAATACAAAACCATTTCAATGGTTAAAATTCGTTTCATATTAAACCTCCGCTAATGACTTTACGTGCAATTTTTTCACTGTACCTGGTTTCATAATGTCCGGGAGCCCAGCCTTTAAGAAATCTATAAAAGTCTGTCCATGCTACATGGTATAATTCACGCCATTCTTTTTCCAAAGCATCAAAATCAATATCATTTTGTGTCAATTCTAATGCTTCTTTCAATTCCTTAAAATAAAATTCTAAAATATCATTTTCCCAGCTTTCACACTCATCCTCATAAAGACAGCTGTCTACAAAATACGCAATATCCTTCATTCCACAGCCGCCGCCGACATATTGGAAGTCCACCGCTGCCACACTTTCTCCATCTTCGGAAAAACAGAAGTTTTGAAGCTTTGCATCACCATGCACAAAGGTTTTAAAACGGCAGTTATTAAGCTTTCTGTCTATTGCCTTAGCTGCATTCTTTAGAGATATATCATTTAAAGCTTTCAATTCATCAGGGCGGGTATCCAAATGCCAGTAAGTTCCCTGAGTCCATATATTTTCCGGTTTTTCACCCATAAAAGCTGCATGAAAATGAGCAAGCCATTTTAAGCATACCTTAATATCGTTCCATGCAACACTTCGTCTTCTCCCTTTAAATCCAGCCTCGTCAAGGTCTTCAAGTACCATTATAAACTCATCGTTTTGCCATTCAAATGCATACCACTTTGGCACTCTGCAATTATTTCCGCATTTTCCGCTCCAATTTTCATAAAAAGCCATTTCTACTTTATAAGATTTCAGTTTTCTCTCATAAGATATATTTCCGCCTCGTGATTGCTTAGGATTTTTAGGCAGGCATACGTTTTTAACCACTACTCTGTTTAAATCTGAACCATTAAGTCCGTAACGCAGTATTTTCCCATATCCTCCCCAAAGGTCCTGTATTTCTTCAATTTTATATAATTCTCTCGATTTGGTTCTATTGAGAATGACTTTCTCAAAACTTTTATTCATAGTATAAAAATGTCTCCCATTTGCTATTTCTATATGTTTTCCCTTAATTCATATGATGTTAACCATGGATAATTATATCAGCTATATTACTAATTAACAATTCCCTATTAACTTTAAGTCATGATCAAAGAATAACTTCAGCTATAAAATGAATTTTTCCCAACATATGAATCAAGAAAAATGTTTTGCAATAATTAAAAATGTAAAATGATTATTGAAAAACATATAGTTCAATTCGTTTTTTAACCTTATTCGTTATTTTTTTAACAATTTTCATCATTTTTTCATCATTTTTTCAATAATTTTGCATTTTTTTTTGTATTTTCCATGGTATACTATTAATTAATCAAACCGAGATGGGGGGTGATATTACTTATATAGGCAGTAACATTTAAACTATTAGGCAGTATTGAAGCAGTAGAAGTGAATTATGCAATTAATAAGAAGTTAAACTGCAGCAGAAGAAAAACAAGTAAAAAGGAGAATTTACTATGAAGAAAAAATTATTAAGTTGTATTTCCATGGTAACAGCTTTTTCAGTACTGGTTTGTGGACTATCAGTTTCAGCATTTGCTAAAAATCCAAATGAGAAGAAGATTAATATTTGGGATAATTCATCAGGACAAAGAGCACCGATAGTAAGTAATAATCCCATACTAAGTGATTTATCATCAGACAATAATATTGAATATACTTTGGATTTTGCAGATTTGGACCATCAAGTAATCAAGGTTAATGGTGTTCAGTATGATAGCTTAACTATCCCCGGTTGTGGTTTATATGCAGAAAAAGATGGATACCCCGAACTTCCTTTTAAAGGCTTTTTCGTGGAAGTTCCAGGTTCCGGTCCTGTATCTGTGGAAGTGCTTGATAAATCTGAAGAGGTACTGGGAAAATCATATAATATATACCCCAAACAAAAAACTACCACAGAATCGGAAAAATCTGAATTTTACATCAATCAAGATGGCTATAAAAAATCCAAATCATACCCCCAAAATCCTGTATTGATTGATAGTGAAGGTGTCATTAGAGGAACCAGGGTTGTATTAGTAAAGGTATTTCCACTTAGTTATAATCCATCCAACAAGAAAGTATCTGCCATTTCATCAATAAAATTCCGCATTACATCTTCCAAACTGACAGACGAGCAGAAATCAAAATACAATGAAAAAAAAGCTAAGGCTTACAGCAACAATTTTGACAGTATATCACAGAATATAATCTCCAATTACCAACAAGTGGGAACTGTTGATACAACTCAAAATCTTGATGCAACTAATGTAACCGGTGCTAGATACTTGATGATAGTAAAGGACAGCTTGTATGAAGAAGCCCTGCCACTGGCAGACTGGAAAAAACGCAAGGGTTTTCAAACCAAGGTAACAAAGCTTTCAGAAATTGGAAGCACTACAACGGACATTAAGAGCTATATCCAAAACGCTTTTAACACTTGGAGTCCTATGCCTGAATATGTATTATTTGTTGGCGACCATCAGGATATTCCGGCTGAATACTATAGCAATTACAGCTGTTATTCCGATCACGGATATTCATGTGTAGACGGAACTGACTTTTTCCCTGATTTGACTATAGGACGTTTACCGGTTACTACTGAAGATGAGTGTACCACAGTTGTAGATAAAATCCTTTCATACGATATGTCTCCTCAACCGGACACCTGGTATGACGACTTTTTGACAGCCAGTTATTTTCAGACAAATTCCAGTAGTAATACTGCCGACAATTGGTATCTGGAAACATCAAGCAATATTGCCAATTACTTAAGCAATACAGTAGGATTAACAGGACATTATGCTTGGAGCAATGAAGGGAATTTCACCAGTTATAACTGGAACAGCAGTACATATCCACACCGTTTTGCAGTGACCAACCCTGTACCTTCTTGGATAACAGAAAAATTTACAACTGAAGATACCGCCACTGCAAACATCACATCCGCAATCAATAGTGGAGTCAGTATAGCAATACACAGAGATCATGGTAGTCAAACCTCATGGTCTATACCCAATTATACAGTATCTAATATAAATGCTCTAACAAATGGTTCAAAACAACCCATAGTCTTTAGTCTTAACTGTTCAACAGGATCCTTCCAAAGGACTGGAGGCGACAGCTTTTGCGAGGCTTTCTTGAAAAAAAGCAACGGAGGAAGTGTTGGTTGCATAGGTGCTACAAGAACTACCTATACATCACGTAATGATTCAATGGCTAATGGTATCTTCACATGTTTCTGGCCATCCTATGATTCGACATATGTCAATCGTTCTTATTCAAACAACAAACGTCCTGCAAATGCATTGAATTTCGGTAAATACTATATGAACCTTTACTTTGGTGGAGATGTATATACCCAGTCCAACATATATGCATACCATTATTTCGGTGATCCAGAGATGATGATGAGGACAAAATCACCTGTTACTATCAACGCAACTTATTCCAGTTCTATTTATATTGGACAGCAAACATTCCAGGTGAATACTGGTGTAGCAAATGCACTTGTATGTCTCTATAAAGGTGATGAAGTATATGCAAGAGGGTTTACCAACAGCACTGGGGTATTTTCAGCCAGCATCAATCCTACAACAGCAGGTACCATGTATGTAACTGTTACAGGGGAAGACCTCAATCCACATAAAGGTTCTGTCACTGTAAAACTCCAGGGTTCATGGACATCTAAAACCGCTATGCCGTCACCAAGGACAAGCCAATCATCTGCAGTAGTAAACAACATTGTTTACAGTATTGGAGGCATTGACAGCACTTTAGCAGTGACTAATACTGTACAGACTTATAATCCATCTACAAACATATGGTCAACTAAGGCTAATTTGATTACTGCAAGGAAAGATGCGGGAGCAGCAGAATTGTGGGGTAATATATATGTTGCAGGAGGTTTTGGAAACAGCTTCCTTAACAGCATGGAAATGTACAACCCTGCTAGCAATACATGGACAACAAAAGCAAATATGCCTACAGCAAGGCACAGTTTTGAATTAGTTGAAGCTAACGGTAAGCTATATGCCATTGGTGGAATAAACTCTGGGGGCACTACTATTGGCACTGTTGAGGAATATAACCCAACTACCAACACATGGTCAACAAAAGCAAGTATGCCAACTGCAAGACGCGATATGGCAGCAGTTACTGTAAATGGCAAAATATATGTAATTGGTGGAGTATTAAGCAATAATATATCTTGTAATACTGTAGAGGAGTATAACCCAGCAACCAACACATGGTCAGCAAAGGCAACCATGCCAACTGTAAGAAGAGAACTCTCTGCGGGAGTAATAAATGGCAAAATATATGCAATTGGCGGATTTGCTCCTGGTGTGGGTACTATTAATAAAGTTGAAGAATATAATCCGTTAACTAATGCATGGACCGAAATGACCAGCATGATCACTGCTAGAGAAAGCCTTACAACATCAACAGTAAATCAGAAGATTTATGCTATAGGTGGAATAAATAATACTACTGTATTAAATAAAGTTGAAGAGTTTACTCCATAAGATATTTAAGTTTAAGAAATTAATTTTACAGTGACTGCAATAAAAAGGCAGTCACTGTTTTTTTAGCTTAATTTAGTATGGGTTTTTCGCTTTTTTCTTCTTTGCCATCAATTTCGATAGAATAATTAAACCTCCGTTAATAAACTCTCTTGCAGCTTTTTCACTGTACCTGGTTTCATAGTGACTGGGTGCCCAGCCTTTGAGAAACCATTTTACATATTATACCAACCATTTTACTTATTAACAATTCCCTATTGACTCTTACCCCGGAGGATAGTTTATAGTAAAGCTAAGGAGGAGATGCTACGTGAAAATAAATGAAGTTGTAAAAATAACCGGCCTTACTAAAAAGGCAATATATTATTATGAAGCTGAAAACCTTATTACGCCTGAAAAAATGCCTGATAACAATTATAGAGAGTTTTCAGATGATGATGTTAAAAGACTTGTACAAATAAGTGCACTTAGAAGGCTGGATATTTCAATTCAAGCCATCCGTGACATACTGGATAATCCTCTAAAAGCTGAGTCAGCCCTCAAATCCCAAATAAGTGCTATGTCAGCAAAAATCAATGCCATGACAAAAAGCAGGGAAATTTTAGTAAACTTTGTTGATAAGTTAAAAAGCGGCACTATAAATTCAATCTATGAGGAATTAAAATTTATCAACGAAACTCTACCATCATATCAGATGGAACTTAAAGGTTTTATGCAAAGAGAACTGGAGAGAATTTTTCCTGGAACCTTTGGCAAGCTGATGTATATACAAATAGGAGAGTTCCTGGATGAGCCCTTGGACAGTCTGGAAAAAATCAACTCCTGGAATGAACTAGTTAAACTACTTGACTCAGCTGATGAAATAGAAAATAGTAAGGAATTTGATAACTTTGTCAATCAACTCTACGGAGAACGAATAAATAAGTATGAACAGAAATTTAAGGATGATGTTGACCAAATCCTTCATGACAAAGACTCTTTTAATAAGGATGCTATGGAACAAGTAAACCATGCATACAAAGAACTTTTGGATAACCCTGATAAAATTCAATCTATTAAAAAGTTATATCAATACTTAGCCCCTTATAAGGATATGCTCAAGCAAATTGACATCTATCTTCCGGTTTTAAGTTCCCGGTTCAAACAAATTGTTGAGATGTCGAAAGTGATTAATGAAAATGATACGGGCCTGGATAAAGAATTACTTGATAAATTTACTGATAAAGTTCTAGGACCTTAAAAGGAGTGTATATAAATTATTCTGTTGTTAAAACTAATTATCTGTACAATAATTGATTGAACTTTTAAATTAGGATGGAACTGCTGATGAATCCTGAGTTTTGGAGTAATACAATTTGGTTCGTACTCCTTGGAATCTCGACGATAATAGAATTATTATTTATCATTTTTAAAGCTAAAGCCCGAAAGCTTGTAATTGGATTATATTTTACAATAAGTGCATTGACCTTTTGTTTTGAAATGGTTGTATTGTCTCTTTTAAAGGCATACGCATATCATCCCTTGTTTATTCCCCAATCACCGCCGGATGATTCCATAGCTGGAAACCTTTTTTCACAGTTTTCTGTATCTGCAACTGCTTTATTAATTGCAGTTTATAACCTTAAATATTACTGGTATTTTTTCTTTGCAGCAGTTTACGGTATAATTGAAGAGCTGTTTATAAAATTAGGTATATATGAACATAACTGGTACCAGACATGGATGACATTTTTGGGACTTCTTTTGTTGTTTTGGGTTGCAAAAAAAATATATGCCGGAAGTTTAAATCATATCGGACGTTTTTTACGCTACCTATACATTTTTTTAGGACTCATAACTTTACACCAGCATACAATAATATGGGTTCTAAGGTTAACCGGGATCCGCAAACTCAGCGGAAATTTTCTGGCCGATAAGGAAGTTAGTTTTACCGTACTTGCTGGAATTTATTTATTAATAGTTGGCATCACAATAATGACAATCTACTTTTCCAAAATCAAATGGTTTTGGAAAGGTTTAATAATACTTTTGCTCTATGCAGGCCATTATATAGCAGCAAAATTCAACTTAATAATATACAAAGAGGGATGGTTTTTTGTTGCATCTTCAATATCCATTTTTAGCATGTATTTTTATACTTTCATACTTGATAAGCTTTATACCAAAACCAGAGAAGAATCTAACAAAATTTTTATAAAACAAGCCTAAACACTTAAAACATATTCCCTAACTGATAATATACAGGATGATTATAATCCTCAAAGTTCAAAAGTAAAACAAGCTGACTGGATATCCAACTTAGACCAGGTATATACTCTAATAAAAGAATTGGTTGGAAACAAGAAACCTTTTAACGGCAATAAAATAGGGATAATTGAGACTTATAAAGACCCAGGTGGAGCAATTGTTGCAGATAACCCAATACTATGGTACAGCAACGCTGGATCGATACGTAATCGGTTAGGAAACACAAACAATCATAAATGCCATAATGCAGATTAACACTGTACTATGGCATTTATTTATATATTAATAGACTTAAATAGTCTCTGTTTCCATAAACTTGGTAATTATACCTTAATCCCATGTAGAATATTTTAATTCAAAGAGCTCAGGAGATACAGTTTTTATTGCATCTATCTGTCTCTGTCCACCCCATTCTTCAAAATACATTTTGCCTAAGTTTTTGATTTCCTTAAGGTTCCATGGGTGACATGGGCCTTTTCCGGTTTTTCTAAACACGATGTACATTACCCCCTCAGGTACTCCGCCGCTTTTTGGATCAGAGTCTATTCCTAATTCTTCGGCCAGTTTGATAGAGCCCATTCCAAGTTCATCGTCCGGTCCTTCATCAGCAACTTCTGCAAAAGCTAGTTTTCTATTTTTAATGTTATATACTGCCGCTAAATCCCCCAATTCAATCCCCCATTGAGGCCTCTTTTTCCTTGGTATCAAGATATACGGGATTTCTATGGAGTTAACATACCTATATGGGTCAGTTTCATCTAGATTACAATCGGAAAGGTAAGTTTGTGAAATATAATATCCAGGTGCAGGATCATCAGGTCCCTGCTTAATCGGTTCACCCGTATTTGGATCTGTAACAAGACTCCACCAATTGCCCGGGTGTCCTGCTACTGCTAAAAAATTAAGGCCTAATTCATTATCTTCGTGATAGGCCTTGAAAGCTCCATCTGCACTAACATTTATCTTGCTTATATAAAAAATAACATTTCTTTTACCTGGAACATCCAAGACATCTATGTTTTTTCTAAGACCTACATCATATACAAAATCAAGTTTTTCTACTGCATACTTTATGTCTGCTGATGTATATCTATTCGGAACATCGCTTTCATCCGGCTTTAAAAGTAATTTTTGCCCCACAAATAACATCGTTCCTTGCAGTTTATTAAGCGACATAATATTTTCAGATGCTGTATTGAATCTAGCTGCAATCAAACTTAAATTATCACCCGGCCTTACTGTATAAGCAACAAACCCATCTCTATTTTGAGGGATAAAAAGAATATCTCCAATAAATATGTTACCGTTTCTCATACAATTGGCCTGCATCAATTCTCTTATGCCGATGCCAAACCTTGAGGCTATAGAATAAAGAGTATCACAGCACTGTACTACATACCACATTTTTATCACCTCTCATATTTGAATATTAATATTATAATACTTGCTCATTAAATACTTCACTGTCTTAATACCGCCCAACCTATTTAACAGCTTCTCACCCTTCTTATCAATTTCCTCATTGGAAGGTATTGTTCCCATCCCTTCTCCACTGTTAGGAATAACCACATAAAAGATACCTGAAGGTTGAAATGCCTTACTTCCATCACCAATATTTATATCTTTTATTTGAAGACGCCTTCCTAATTCGTATGAACCTTCTCCAAGCCTTCCCCTTAAGTTATATGGAGATATATAAATGGTCTCATCCGCTGGTACTCTTTGAGGTCCCCAATCTCCCACTATTGCATAAGATATTTTATTGTTATTAGTATTAATAACAATAGCATAGTCCCCAATTAAAGCCCAGTTTGTATACTGTGGCATAACTATGCATGGTGTTTCTCTCGTTTGTACGTGTTTTATACACTTGCCATTCTGGTCATAAGCACATAAGGCCATTTTTTCTCCTTGTCTTGGGAGATCTAACGCCATTTTACTCATAAAAAAATAAGCTGCCCGGAAATGATATATCATTATTTTTAATTCCTTTTCCGGCAAGTCTTTTCTTTCTTCTGTTAAAGTGGCGAAATGTTGTGCTTTTTCTATTGTTCCATGAGCTGGTGGCATTGTACTCTGTGAAGGTCCTGGTGATGTAGTAGGACCTTGGCTTGTAGTTGATGGCTGGTCTCCTGCCTCAGGCTTAATTAAAAGCTTTTGACCGATACTTAGATCATTGCTGGTTAAACTGTTCAACTTTTTTATTTCATCTACTGTTGTATTAAATCTTCTTGCAATCTTGGATAAAGAGTCTCCCTCCTGTACGGTATACCACATTATGAGAATTCTCCCTTACTTTCATACTAATATCATAATATTGTGAAGTAACATAAAACGTTAATATTATACAGCCCCTTTAAATGTTTGTTATTGTACGGATATTAAAAACTATAATTCAAAACAATGAAGAATTACATTCTTTAGTGCATGTGTTAAAAACATCTTAAATTAAAAACCCCTAACTCACTACTTTTACATGATTTAGGGGTTTGCGTTTTTTGTAGGGTACAGCATACCTTTAGGCTGATTGAAATTAAATTGTTTTATTAAATTTTGAAGCCATGATTAATACATCTGCCATGTTTATAACACCATCATTTTTCAAGTCATACGCCAGATTATATGTCTGGTCTCCTTTTACTTTATTAAATCTACGTGCCAAATTGATTACATCAGCCATATTGATAATGCCATCATTATTGAAATCACCTGTAGGTATAGCAGGAGTGTTTGTTGGTGTTGGTGTCTTGGTAGGAGGCCTTGTTGGTGTTGATGCAGAGGTAATTATAGGTGATGGATTTTGTGAAGCAGAAGAACTGCGTTTTACAACTGAATACTTTTCGTATACAAAAGGTTCCTTTGTTATTTTATCTGTGTTCAAATCATAATGGAACATCTCTGTAATAAAACTCAACTTATTGTCTGAAACACTTACTTTAGTATATGCCTGGTACTGGTATCTATTTGAAAATCCGGCTGAGCTTTTTTCAAGAAAAGCGTAGTTTTTTGCGATGGGATCATCAGGATCCGCATTATAATATCCTGCAGGATACCATTTTGAAGCACCGCTTGTACAATTCCCCACAAACAAAACAGGCGTATACTCCTTGCCGTTGTTATCAAATGTCTTGGGTTGGACAGCTGTTTCCTTATCCAACATTGAAGATTTTACATTATATCCTTTCAAATCGACAAATCCTCTGGAGTATGTATGATCATGCCCACCAAGCAAAGCATCAATGCCTAATCTTGTCAGTACAGGCACCAAATTTTGTCTTAAGAATTTCATATCAGGCTCATAGTTGATGTTTAAACCACCTGAATATGGCGGTTTGTGAGCCAAAACAATTTTCCACGGCTTTTGAGTGCCTTTTACATCCTGTTCAAGCCACTCCATCTCTTTTTGAAATGCACTTACATTATTATCACAATAATTAGTATTAAGTACAATAAAGTGTACAGGACCTGCATCAAATGAATATACATTGCTAAGACCGTTTATAGCAGGAAATGAAAAGTGATTGTCAAGACCTGCCCAATCATGGTTACCCTGGGTTCCCACTGTTATTGTATTTGCAAAAAGCTTTTGTCCTGCGTTTGGATAAAGTCCTCCGCCATTGAATAAACCTTCCCACTGCACTTCATTTGGCCCCTCCTCGGTAAAATCTCCTGCTACATATGTAAAACTTGAATCCGGATATTTGTTAAATACTTTTTCAAATGATACTGATGCTGCCTTTGAGTCAATTCCATCTATCTGGGGATCTGCAATAAATACAAAACTTATCTCACTGTCTTTTGAACTATCAACTATTGTTTTAAAGCTGCCTTCACTCCAAACATTTGCTGTTTCATTTCCAACACGGTATAAATATTCGGTATCAGGCTTAAGATTTTTTGCAGTAGCTTTAATCACCAGTTTTCCAGGCATATTATAGCCTTTTCTTGCTGTTGCCTGAAATTTTACTGCTTTTATCGGATCAAATTCTGAAGATAGTGACTTTTCCATTACCTGCAGAACGTTTTTTGTTGTAAGTTTAGTATCTTTTACCGTCCATGTAAAATTTAAAACTTTTGAAGGCATAGTTGTTGCACTTATTGTTATTTGTTTCGGCACATTGGCAGCATCGTCAATGGACCAGGAAACTATTGTTTGCCCTAGTACAAGAGCAAGAATTAATAGAATTGAAGTTGATTTTCTAAAAACTGTTTTCACACTTTATGCCCCCTTAAATGATTTTTGGAATTATTATCTGTAAAATTTTTATTGATGTAATAAATCATCAATTTCATTTATAAGTTCATCAGTTTTTTATATATCCTTAATAATTTTATATAGTTGTTCCATTATACAACTACAGTTATATAATGGTCTTTAAGTCTTAAAATAACAATCAATTTTTTACCTATTTTAAATATTTATTATATAAAAATGCCTTTGAGATTTGTTGGAGCATACATTTTGAGCCAACATATAAAATCTTGTCATGTTGTTCATAATTATAAGTACGACTATATTTCTGAAATAGTTCGTTCCTATTTAAAATCTATAGATAATCACTAATGGTAGTCCCGATTGTATATACAACACAATAATTTCCATAAATAAAAACAGGCACTTCGGTTATGAAGTGCCTGTTTTCTTTTTCGTTCATGCCTTAAATTAATGCTAGTTTACACTGATTTGCGGATAGTCACTGGAATTTGTATTAAAGTTTCTTGCGATAGCAGCAAAATCCATTATATTAATTACATTATCCTTATTCAGATCGTACTCATATTTAAATCCTGCCTCCTTGAAATTTGTATTGAATTCTACCGCAATCTTAACAACATCCTCCATATTTATCATATTGTCCGGCTTGATGTCACCTACCCATAATGTGATTGCCTTTTCCTTAGAACTTACGGTTACATTTGATGTTACCTTGGTGATTTTAATATCCCTCGATAAATATCCCTGCTTGCTAACCCTTAAGGTATATCCTGAAAGGCTTTCCTCCACATTAGTAAGAGTAAAGGATCCATCCTTTAGGGTTGTAGCATAAACATCGGTTCCAACTATTTCTACCTTGAAGCCCTCATTAATGCCTGTGCTTTCCATTATGTTCCTGATATCTGTTGATATGTATCCTGTAATAGTATACTCTCTCATTACTTGATTAACAGTTACCTTTTGTGTAGCGGTTGTTTTATTACCGCTCTCGTCAACAGCTGTCCATGTAACTACAGTTGTTCCTATAGGGAATAATGCAGGTGCATCATTTGTTATTACCACCTTTGAAGCATCAATAGCTTCAGCATTACCTATATTTACAGATGTAAGTGCATTTTGAGATTCAACGGTAATATCAGCAGGTACTTTTAATACAGGCGGTGTTGTATCTGTGTTTCCAATGTCCGAGCCTGATATCACAGACTTATAACTTGAATTACTCCTTGCACCGAATGTATTGGTGCTGATTATTTCCAGGTTATGATTTCCTTCTTCAAGGCTAAATATAATATCAAATTTATCGTCTTTATCTGTAGCTACACTTGCAACCAACTTCCCGTCTATATAAGCTTCAACAAAGTTACCTGCATCTGCAGTTCCTGTAATTTGTACCTGGCACTTATCATCTGCCATAAACTTACTGACATTATTGACTTTAGGATCAGCAGGTGCTCTGGTATCAATCACTATGGATACTGGAATATCAATACAATATTCTGAATATCCCAATGTATAAGGCTCATTGTTTTCACCATTGATATACTTCCACCCATATACACTGTCGGTAACCGATAAGTTTTCGATAAACATTCCAAGATCAGGATTCAAGTTCCTACCCTTTACAGTCACTCTGACCTTACCGTCATAAATTCCATCAGGAATATTGTCCTTAAATTCCAATGATGCCATTACCAAAGCCTGCATACCCTTTGGAATACCTGTTGTTATTCCTCCTGTAACATCAGTTCCGTCCTGACCTTTAAAGGAAGATGCTGCAACCGCTATATCCTTACCTTCAGCGTCTTTAAAGTCAAGAACCTCAAAATGAACCTTGTCAATACTGTTCTGGTAAGAGCTTTCAAATACATTCACAGTAAATTGAGGTTTTTTAGAATCACTGAGTATCACCCTTGCAATATCCACATCGGGCACCGAGCCTATATTGCCAAGTTCTACAATCTCCAGGGAGTAATCCTGCTCATATTGGCCCTCCGGAAGCCTTACTACAATCTTGTAAGGTCCGTTAATCGGGTTACTTATAACAAGCATGTCATTATCATTTCTTAATGAACTTACTTCGCAGTTGGAAATATTGTTTTCATAGCTTTCTCCGTTTACTCCTACATGTTTTCCAAATTTATCATACACATGCAGCTCCAACTTGGATGGATTCTTTGCTGCAACCAAGAGCCTCAACTCCTTGACACCTACACCGGGAACATATTCTCTCACATCCTCTTCCCCTGCTTTTATGCTTCTGCCCATTGGTTGTACAACCTTTATATTCTTTCTTAACGAAGCCACCTGCTTGTCATTTCCTGCAAAGAAATGGGCTATGTATGGTCCTTTAGGATCTCCAACAGTCATGGTCCCAGGCTCTGACAGCTTTATTGAGAATACGCTTCTATAACCGGAAATATCCGTAAGTGTTGAACGCTGTACTGTAAACGGTATTTTTATTTCAAATGTCTCACCGGGCTTAATGGATACCGTCTCTGATTCGAAGCTTCCATAAAGCATTTTCCCTCCAAAGACATCCATATTTATAAGTGCCGACACATCCCCTGTATGAGAGTTCTTAAGTACCAAAACTGCTTCCCCTGTTCCTTCCTTTTCCTTATCGGAAACAGTAACATCAGGCACTGAAATACTCACTACATCAACAGGCAACGGCGGGTCAATCTTTCTCCAGATATCTACATTGGTAATAACATTGTTTGCAGCCTCTGCAATTCCAAGACTTCTTGTATAGGAAATCCCGGTTCCTACCACCATATTGGCAAGACTTCCCGCAATCTTCTGAGTAGCTGTAACCTCTTCGTTGCAAATGCTCTTTTCAATGATGTTCATTGTTTCCACTAATTTGTCATACCCATAAGAAGGTAGCATTGATATAAGTGCACCGACAGGATGTGCGCCCATCAAAAGTTTGTACGGCTGCATTACTAATGCATTAAATGTATACACATAAGACTTTGACACATTTAAGTTAGCCCTTTCACAAATGACCCCGTATCCTTTTCCCGTATCCTCTAAAAGTTTCAGGTATTTTTCGTTCATAGCACTCAAATCCTTATTCTCCGGGTGCACCTCATCTCCGTTACTGTTTATTATATTTACATTCTTGTATCTTCCAAAGCCTGTATACGGATTATCTTCAGTTCCTGCAATGGACTCAATCTGATCGTTAAGGTCTTTAAAGTACTTTACAAGCACGTCTGTCGGATAGTACGAAGGTGTATCGCCTCCTGAAACATACCCTCTGACGATATCAATTGAATGCTCGATCATAGCGTCGGAAAGCTGTTTTAAATTGCCTATATCCTTATTGATATATTCTTTTCTGAGCTTTAAATGAGGACTTATACTCAAATCATAGCCGTTAATATCTTCAAAAGCCTCATCATAATTGTGGTCTCCTTTAAGATATTGCTCATATGCCTCATACATACTGTTGGTAGTTAAAACATTATAAAGCTCCATTTCCAAAAAGGCTTTTATTAAATATTTAGTTCTCTGGTAGGTGTTCTCCGGCATACCACTCATTATCTCGTTCAATCTTCCCTGTATATCAATTGAATCTTCCATTGCATAGGTGCCATCCGATACATCGCTTGATGAAACTTTCCTTTTGTTTTCAACCATTCTTACAAGTGCTTTAGATAGTACCTGCCTTACTGCTTCATTATTATTTACATTCAAATTTTGCATACTGCCTAATCCATTATCAATAATACTTTGCAAATTATCTCTGTTTATTAATATACTGCTGTTCTCCTGCTGCCTGCTTACCGAATTGCTGATGTCCTTACTGCTGATTGTTCCCGTATTGACAATATCCCTTATATTTTCTCTCTGGACAGCTCTCCCGTTTTCCATGACAGTATAGTGGGTAACTACCCTGATTTTGTTGCTTGAATCATCTCCTGTACCTAGACTTTTAGGAGTATAAATCATTTTTAAAATAATGGATGAGTTGTTGCTCTTCTCTGCCTTATTTGATTGTGTAGCATAGAAGTCTCTTACAGGCCCAAGTATCTCAAAGCTGATTTCTCCCTGGTCGTCAAGGCTAAATGTTCTTCCTGTCATATTACTTCCAACTACTACATACTTGTCTTCATACCTGGTTTTAATATTCCTTTCAAACTGATTATAGGTATCGGTTGTAATTGCATTATCAACCATAGGTATGAATACATTACCTGTAACATTTATAGGGTTGACATTCTGCAGGAACAGCCTCTTGTTTAAATAGTTATAGTGATCTGAATCCGGGTGTGTAACCACAAGGTATTTTAAGTTGTCTATAGCATCAATTCTGCTGAAGTCAGCCTTTGTCAAAGGATATTTCCCTTTCCCCGCACCGGCATCTATAAGCATGCTGTTTCCACCGGCTTCTATCAGTATACAATCTCCCTGATCCACATCAAGGAATGAAACCTTGGCTGCCAATTGGTTTGTAGCATTATTGTATATATAAGTCTCAACATTACCGTTCTTATCAGTCCTATAAATGGTTGTCTTCTTAAGCCTATCAAGTGTTTCATTATGAGGATGATCATAGTCATTTTCCTTCCCTACAGAAATCACAGATTCATCAGGAGTTACTTCTTCTAAAAACTCCGTTTGCGTTGAATCCCTGCCTCCGTGGTGTGCTACCTTTAAGGTATCGCTGTCAAGTTTATCAATGCTTCCGGTTGCTTTAAGGTTTTCTATTAATGCATCTTCAGCATCACTCTGTGCATCTCCTGTAAACAATACGGAGTATACCTTTTCATAATTATCCTCTTCCTCTTCACCCTCTTGAGGCTCGGTTTCTGTTTCAGCTTCAGTTTCGGTTGCCGAATCAATGGCTTGCTGCAACGCCTTGTCTGCTTCATCTATGAACTCATCAAGGTTGTACTTTACGTTTTCAATGTTTTGTAAGGCCTTTTTGAGATCAATAAGACTGTTGCAAAACGACAGTGCGCTGTCTAAGAGTCCCATATAACTATCAATGGCTTCAAACACTTTTTTCCTTGTCTCAGCACTTCCATCCAAGGCCATAACAGTTGACTTTGCTTTATCTAGCTCGGGTTTAATACTGGTCTTTATTTGTTTAACATCACCCGTATAGCTTGAAACAGTTATTTCAGGTTTTTTCCAGTCCGGCTGACTGACATCATCAAGATCCAATTTCAGAGCTAAGTTTCCATCTGTATAGTCACCTGCATTTTTTTTGATGCTACTTAAGGCAGGCTCACTGCTATTGATGCCTTTTCTTATCTCATTAAAACTGTCGCTTAAGCTGGCTAATTGTGAACTTCCGTCATACGAATCGGTATAACCAATTTTCGCCACACCACATCTCGTCCTTGTTGCTAGTGCCTTCCTAACGTTTAGATCATCGATCACTATGACAACATAATGCGCAGCACTTTCTGAATGTCCTAGAGTGTTACCGGTTTCATTCTCCCAATTCTGCACAAGCCTTTCCGGTACATATATTGCTCCAGAGTGTTGTACAATGGTTCTATCCTCTTGTACCCTGTCCATAACATACTTGTAAAGGTCTTCTGTCTGACTTTCCGAAACTATTTCGAAATCTGACAGGTTCTTGGTAACATCCGATATCTTTGTTATTGACTCCTGGATATACTCATTATATAATTCGTTTTCCGCTTCATCCAGAAGTCCCCTTATATTTTGGTAAATACTTGCTGCAGTTCCGATTTTATTGGCAGCATCGGAAATAGTGTTGATTATCTTAAGTGCCTTATTTACATTTTCATTTATTAGGCTGTCTCCAAGTTTATTTGCAACCCTGGCGCTGTCAGCCGCATCACTTATCTTTGAAGTAGATTTGGCAAAATCATTGATGCTTAAGAACAGATCAACGGTGTTGTAAATAGCACTCACTCCTGTGTTTACAATATCTAGAACTGCCGAGAATCTCCTGTTGGCATCAAGGTCTTTTACATACTCCATAGTCTCAGTCATAGCCCTTGCAAGGTCATCTGTATTTTTGTCCATAAGTACGCCCATGTTGCCCTTAAGCCGCTCCAGCTGTCTTTCAAGCTCCATGAATTCACCCGAACCGGTAACTTTGTCGAACTTTAAAGGAGTAATTACAATTTTTCCTGATGACTTTTGCTCTATGACCTCAAAGTTTGTGCTTTGGGCAAGGTCAATAGAACCTGTGGTTGAAATCTTGTATTTTGCAATAACAGTCTCACCTGGCAATATATCTCCCAACTGCAGGCATGTTACACTATAATCCCAGTCTTCGTTTCCGACCTTTCCTGCCAGTATATTTACATTTTCAGAGCTCCTTATTCTTGGAGGCAGCAGCTTTAAGCCCCGGGATTTACCCAGGCCTGTGTTAGTTGCCTTTGCAGTTATCTCATAGGTAGTGTCTTTAACTTTTTCAAACTCATAGCTCAGATAAATCTTTGACGGCGGCTCAATTTCAACAGTTCTTGGCTTTGATACTCCGCTTATAGTATCACTGCCCTTTTTAAAGTTGTACCTTACGTATATGTACGTCTTTCCCATACCGTTACCCGGGTCTTGGTCATAGTCAGTTACATCGGTCTTCCTTTGGAACTTGAAGCTTACTTCTTCCCGCGAATTTGGATCTAATGAATCAATGGATACCACATCTGTTTGCTTTGTGCTCGTGGCAGGATTTCCCTCTTCATCTTCCGTGCTTTGGCTGCAGTAAATATTAAAGTACTTATTGAGAAGTTTTGCTCCCTCAGGCAGTCTTCCGTCACTTGAGAGCTCCTTGTCTGTAATTATAAGCTCCAGGCTTGCATCCCTTATTTCATCCAACTTAGATGGATTGAAGAGTACAAAATCGGTTCCAAAAACCTCATCAGACTGAACAGCACCCTGTGAGAACTCAAAGCTTCCAAGGGCTTCACCCATCTTTTCAGGTTCATCCGGAGTATTCATTCCTATAAAGTCAATAAAGCTTTTGCTTAAGTAATAAGTAAGGGGCTCACGATGCTTTATTCTTTCGGGGTTAAATGCCGCTTTTACCGGTACCCCACCTTCATCATAATCATCGAAATCTTCGCACCACATGTCGTATGGCTTGAAGAAAACCCTTACAGGAACTTTCAATGTGACAGATTCTTCACATCCATATTCGTTAGTCCTTGTTCCTTTAAGAAGCAACGAAAGATTGAACTTGTAGTTTTTGCCATAGAGCTTTGGAATCCATATGCTGGTACTCGGGTACTTATTGTCCTCTCCGTCACTGTATCTTATTTTAAATGTCTGTTTTATATCATCATATGAAAGCTTATAAATATGACTTTCTGAAATATCGTTTTGGCCTTTTATCCAGTAATCAAATTGTCTCTCAGTAACTCCTTCCGGCACCTTGACAAGGTATATTCCAGCCTCTTCGGTAGCTTCAACAGTCGCTATATTATATATCTTAGGATCATCTATGTATATTTCGAAGTCTTTTATTTCTCCTGCTTCAAAATCTCCAAGCTGAAGGGTCTTGCTGTTTAACGCTCCCTTATCCAGCACTACATAGCCGTCAGGCAGTGTTTCGTCATTGTATATAAGCTGTGCCTCTACATTATAGACCGATTCAAACACAGATTGGTTCTTTATAGCTACAAAAGCGGACATGTTTCTCGATCCTTCACTTGTGTACAGCTCATAACCGGGAACATTGCTCACAAGCTTCGGTATTATCGGTGCAGGTCCTAAAAGTGCTTCAATAACAGGCTCTGTAAGCTGTCCCTTTGTGTTCTCAGCCTCTTTTATTGTCTCTACATTCCACTGGAAGGAGAACGGCATTGCTTCCAGCGTTACCTTCTGCGGCTCAAAGTCTATTACGGCAGGTACCTCAAAGCTGGTCTCAAGGGTTTTATAATAAGGAGCCTCAACCTTTAGTGTATAAACCCCTGCAGGAATGTTCTCAAATTTGAAGGTGGAGTCCTTACCCTGTACCGGCAAATAAAGCTCGGATTTTACCTTTTGCAGCCCTTTATTTGTCATAGGCCCTACAAGCTCTACCTTCGCATTCTCCACAAGGTATGAATCCTCATCAAGTGTCTGTATTGCAACCGTTCCAATGCTTGAAGCTCCTACATAAACATTTATCGGTATCTCGGTAGTTCCCCCATTGGACTTAATGGTAATTACATCATTATATACACCGTTTTGAACATATTCATCAGGGGATATATTAACGTTAACTACTGCATGACCGTTTTTATCCCTTAGTGAAAGACCTTTATTCAAAGGAAGCACCAAGTCGGCCCCAGATGTTGTAATATATACCCATGGCAGTTTTTTAGGTCCAATAACCTCTATATTTTTAATTGATGCTGTACCTGTGTTTGTGATTCGAATAAGCTGCGTCACAGTATTTCCAGGCCTAAGCGAAGCATTTATTTCATTTTTGATTATGCCGCCGTCTTTATCATCCTGTCCCACCAATACTTCAACCTTCTGAATTGCAACTGCCTTAACAGCGTATACTTCAAAGGTTACCGACTTGCTGTAGCCCTCGTCACTATTTACTGTAAACTCCAGGTACTTAGCCCCAGGAGCAACAGATTCGTTGAAATCCACATGAAGCATAACATCAGAGCTATTACCTGCTTCTATTTTCTCAGGTAAATCTCCTATGATTTGTGCTGTCATTCCATCACCGTCAGTAAGCCACTTTTTACTTATCTTTACTCCTGTTAGAGGAAGAGTACCTACATTTCCTATTGTAACAGGTATCTCAATATCATATCCTGCCGTAAGCTCAGTCTTTTTCCTTGCCTTTACTAAAAGCCCTTCAACATAGAATACCTCAGGATCACTTGCCTTTACGGCACCGTTTACCTTTGCTGCTGCCTTTAATGAATAGCTTCCGCCATAGCCTTCATCAAGCTGGAAGAGATAGTTGAATTTTCCTCCTTCATCAGCTTTTACATTAGCCTTCCATTCCTCTTCCCCCACAATGGTAACAGTCACATCTGCACCCTGAATTGGTGTAGTTCCATCCTTATGGGTTACACGGCCTGATATATAAATAGGCTCATCAGGGCCAAAAGTCTTCTTGGATGCGTTCACTGTTACATTGTAGTCTTCAATAAACCTTAAAGGTACTGTGACACTCTTTTGCTCCGAATCACTTGATACAGATATAACTGCACTGTAGATACCTGACGGAAGCTTGCTATCCGGGCCTTCGGAGTTAACCCTGTACTGGAATTTTCCTTCTGTCAGGTTATAACTCATTACCTTTACAAACTTAAGGTCCTCCGGTTTAAATCCTACTTCTCCGTCAGTCACCTCATACATATAAACCGAAGCTGTAACACTTTCTTTTTTTCCAAGAGGCCTCCATGGTTCGTCGGTAGAGGTAACAGCAACACTTATCGAAGGTTTTTCCTCTACAGTATAAGCATCATTCAGTTTATCTGCTTTAAGGTTTAAAATTCCATTTACCTTATAGTCCGTTGTATATTTTGCGTTGTTTCTATCCTTAAGATAAATGCTGCTGTAAGCGTCTGCATAGGCTGTCATTTTGTAAGCCGCCAGAGTGGGGGTATATATAGCATTCCAGGTTATTACCCCAGATGCCGTATCCCCAGGCTGCATCACTTTTGATAAAACAAAGCTACCAACAAGCTTTTCATTTATATACAAAGTAGTAGTAAAAGGCTTATTTATTGCAGCATTTCCCTTGTTTTTAAGTCTAATTGTACTTGTAACGGTATCTCCAAAACGTACTGAGCCTTTCTCAGGACTGTTTTCTATGCCTTCAACGACCAGATCCGGAAGAAGTACGTTTAATTTGGAGTATATAAACCTTGTTTTGTTGTTGTCTTCATCTGCTTCATTTATTTCATTGCTCTCATCCACTACTGCTTCAATGTACTGAGTTCCCGGAACAGGTCTGTCCCAGGATAAGGACACGAAGCTACTCTGTCCCAAGGCAAGATCTGTGTATTCCTTTGTGCCTATATAGGCATCATCGGCATAGAAGCTAACCTTAAATCCTTTATTTACTGCTGCATAGCCGCTATTTAGTATGGAAGCGGTTATTACTATGGGCTGTCCAGGCTGTAAATTGCCGTCTTCCGGATTGCAGGACAGTTTTTCCACTTTTAGATCAGGGTATCTGAATCTTATCTTAGGAGTTGTTATTTCTTTTATATTATCAGTCCTATCACCTTCAACTATATGAGGTATCGGTCCGTCTGCAACAACCTTGTATTTATGGACACCTTCTTTAACGACATTAAATTTAAATGTCAGAGTTGTTTTATTTGCTCCTTCAGACTGTGACAAACCGTTAACCGTCTGGGTTTTTATAAGTTCACCGTCTTCAAACAATGCAACTGAGAACTTGCCGGCCTTGGAAGACCCGTTGTTTTCTACAGTAACTGTAAGATTTACTTCCTCATTCCAGTCAAGAACACCCTCCTCATTTCCAGACCATTTAGCTTCTGCTAACTTAAGATTAGGGAATAGAGCAGTCTTGGTATCTATGGGCCTACTTAGCTGGTTATTGTCAAAGTCTGCCTCATCCACAGGGTGACCCATATCATTGGCTATAATTGTTAGCATGTGGTTTCCTACTGTATTTTTCCAGCTAAAGCTAACCTTCTTGGTTTCTCCCGGTTTTATCTTGTCAGTTATCTTTATATAGTCTTTGTAAACACCATCAACATAAAATCCTACCAAAAACGGCTTATCGGTTTCAATATATCCTGCATTATATACCGAACCTGTAACAGACAGCAATTGATCTTCCTTGGGTGAATCGCTGTCAAGAGCAATTCCGGTAACTCTAAGGTCAGCCCTTGTTTCATTAACGGTAATCTGCATCTGTGATACAGTTTCGGCACCGTTATTATCCATCACGGTCAGATTAACCTTGTAGGTTCCTGAATGCAGGTATTTATGGCTTGGTGTTACCCTGAAGCCGTTTCTCCATCGCCAAATTCCCAAATATAGCTTTGTATATATCCATCCTTGTCATATGAGCGTGACCCGTCAAAGTGAGCAGGTTTCAAAACATCCTCAGAAAAGTCTACACCTGAATCAGCATAAGGCCTGCTGTTTATTAAAACTACTGCATCTTTTGAAGCTTCTTTTGCAGTACTGCCCGAAACTCTTGCAGTTACGTTGTATTTTCCGCCCTTATTGTAGTTCCAATCAACATACACATATGTTGTGAAAAGTGGCTGAAGATCGCTGAAACTTGCCTGGCCTATTTTTATTTCACCCTTAATGTCACCACCTGCAGCAAAGAACTCAACAATACCGCTTTCTACATCATTGCCCTTGTTCTCAACCTTGGCCCTTATTGTAAAGGTATCACCCTCATCAGGGTAGTGACCCACGTCATAATAGACCTTCTTCTTAATTTTATCCAAATCCTTCTGATCAACGTCATAAATGATCTGGGAGTATTCTACCGCACTTATTACGGCACCGGATCTGAAGTCTACGGTGTAGACAGGTTTATGGTAATACCTTGCTTGGCTTTCTGTGTTGCCTTGCGGCTTAACATTATATACAGGTATCTCATCTACGATATAGATATTTCCACTATCCTTCCAGCAATTGACTTTACTTAAAGTAACTATTTCATTTTTCTCTGCGTATACCTCTCTTGTAACACTGCTCACATTGGCTTTTGGCATCGGGTCCTTCAGCATAAGCACCTGGTACCTTGGAGCACCCTGTGCATCAGGATCTCCTATGAGAGCCGGAACTTCAAACTTAAGCAGGCTTTCACCTTCTCCCGGCTGCCTTAAAGTATTAAGGCTCTGCGGAACGTATATGGGTATCTGCATTCCTGTCTTTAGGTTCAGCAGATAACTTGGGAAGCCTGTATCTCCAACGTTTACAAGTGTAAGGGAGTTATCATGATCATTGGGATCGGACAATACGTTATCCTTACCGATTATTTCAGTTGTGATCCCTGTAATTAATGGGTTCAACTGCACTCCTTTATAATCCTGGTGACGGAGGGTTGCCCTGAAGTTCTTAAACTCTCCCTCTAATGGCTTTCCGTCAGGCCCTTCATCATACATTTCCCATCTGACCATCCAGTATCCGCTAACCTTGCTTCGTGGCTTGATGTCGCCAAGACTAATCTTAAAGCTTGTATCGGTGCTTACGCCAAATGATGTTCCTATTATTTTAAAGTTTGTCTCAAGGCCTATTCTGTTTGAGCTTATTTCAATCTGGCCTGATTCAACAGTAAGGTTTTTTGCAATTCCATCCCCTGTATTCTCTGCGACAATACCCAGCCTAAACGGAACCCCTGCAGTAATTTTCTGAGGTATGTAATAATGAAGCTTTATTTTAGGCTGCGGATATATTGTTATCTCCTCTGCCTTTGTAGTAGTTTCTACATACTTTCCATTGAGATAGTATGAGATGACAGCCTTTGCCAGATACACCTTACCCGAAGGATCAGTACCCCCTAAGCCTTCACCCGGTATAAGCTGCCATGCGGAAAGCATTCCCTGGCCTGAAGCGAGGCTTGAAGCACCATCTAAGCTTGATATTCCTGACAGGCTTGTTGGAATAATAAAGTTCTTGTTCGTTACATCATTTCCTTCAGTGTCGGTTATCTGTACCCTGACATTAAGATTCTGCAGTGAATAAACCGGGTAACCGTTTGTCACCTTCAATGTTGCGTTAAATGCCTGCCTTTCCAAAGTCGCAGTCTGGTCAAGCTTTAAAGCAATCATTCCATTAATAGTTCCGCTACCCCCAAAGCCATCCATTGAATTTAAATAGTCAAGCTCCTCCATCTGGCCCTCAGGCATCTGAATTTCTTCTTCCTTAGTACCTCCGAGACTTGGAATGGTTATTTCCACCTTGGCCTTCTGTTCCCCAGGATTGCAGAGTGCAAGGTTTGTCTCTACCTTACCCGGAGGATCCATTGGAAGCCCTGTATCATTATCAAAGCTTACATAGTTACCCATTATATGGATCCTGTTAGGAGCCTTATCCTCCTGTCCAAAATCCTTTATGCCAAACTTAAGGTTATAGTATCCCGGATCAACCTTAATCTTTATCTTTGCACTTCCATGTGCAGGAATTTCCCCAATATATCCACCGCCAACAATACTTATACCGGTATCCTTGGAGCTTTCACGGATTACTGTAGCTACTGCATCTATTATAGGCACCATACCTGTATTTATTACTGTAGCTTCCAGGTATACAGGACCGGTTACCTGTTTGGGTACGGTAATCCAAGGCGGCACAAGTCCAAACTTAGGTGTTGGAATATTTGCTGGTGTAAAGTTCATTTCCAGCTTTATGTCATATTTATCCTGTATAGTTGTAGGAACCACTGTCCATTCAATCTGAACCGGCATAACCTCCATCTTTACTTCTACCATAGAAGCCTCAGATTTAGGCATTATATGTGCAGTTCCTGAAAGCTTTATACGTCCCTGTGCCTGCACATAATATGTATACTCACCTATGGGCTTGTCTTCAAATGTAACAAGTCCGTTTGCATCTGTTCTGCCGTAGAAATGCTGATAATACGTTATTTCCTGTCCGTTTCTCGACTGGATATATGGGTCCTTGCCTACAAGATTGATTTCTGCACCTGCAACACGTGCACCTGAGTCATCCGTTACAAGGAACGATACCGAGCCTGTATTGATGGTGGAAACCTCTGCAGCCACTGTGACAACTGCCTTATATTTGCCATCTGTCACCGTAATAACATCCTGATACTGTCCAAGTGCTGTTCCCTGCGGCGGATTTATCGAAATACTAAATCTGGTTTCCTCACCTGGGGCAAGGCTTGTTTTTCCTAAATCAAATGGTTTAATCCACGGTATTGAAGTCGGTGCCTCAAGCCTTATGTTGTTCATTGTCCCAAGGCCTTTATTAATAACCTTTACAGTCCTTATAATATTTGAACCAGGGTTAACGCCTATATCAATTCCCTTTGGATCAGTTACAGGAATAGGCACTGCCGGCCTTAAATTAAGCTTTATCCTTGATATGGTGCTGGGACCTTCCAAGCTGCTGAATATAATCTCATACTCAGCTGTATCAGCCACATCAAGAGGTGCGTTGACGTTTAGAACAACACTGCTGGACTCTCCCGGACTTAATGTGGATTTAAGTGTTGATGTATCTATTATGGCATTAACCTTACTATCGGGAGTCAGATTTCTTAGAACCGCACTTAAGCCGGTAAGGCTTGCCTCTCCTGAGTCAGCAGTATTCTTAATGCTTATAACCCTTGAGAACTGCGAGTTCTTTGATGCAGTAACCGAAAGATTGGAAGGTGAAGCAGTCATACCATATACTGTAAAGGTGGTAAAACCTGCCCGCTCAAAAGCTTGTCAAAGGCAATTATATAAGCGTTCCACTTCCCCGCTTCTGCTGTAATAGGTATGAAATCGTGTTTAAAGTGCCCATTTTCATCTGTTTCAAGAGTCAAGATATGTTCAGCTTTCCAAGGCTTTCTAGGATCACCCGATTCAGGCTCAAGCTGTAAATCCAATACTAATTTGGAATTTGCAAGAGGCTTGCCATCTTTATATTTAAAGAAACCTGATATATGCACTTTATCGTTGGCATTATAATTTTGTTTTTCGGTCTCTATTGTTATGTCCAGATCTTTTTGTAAAAGTACTCCCAAGTTGCAGGTGGTTGTATAGGATTCAACCGCATCCCCGGCTTCAATACTAAGATTATAAACTCCGGACTTTAATGATTTAAGAGGCAGCTGGCCCTTATAAGTTTTCGTAACAGGATCAAATCCTATTATGTCTGATAAAACAACATTTTCGTCCTGTTTTAGTTCATATCTTGCGTATATACCGCTCTCAGGGCCTAAAAGCTTCATTTTGTCACTTGCTTTTCTGGCGGATACAGTCATTGGCATATAATCTTCAACCAGGGAGCATAAGACGTATCCAAGATCCTCGCTCATATCCTCCTCGTTCGGATGTGCCTCTATCACAAGCCTGTCCGCCACATCAAAGCTTCTTTCCCATGTTCGTCTTACTCCATCACCAATAGGTGCTTGCCTAACCTCATTAAAGTTGTCTACGACTATTTTAACATTGTGTATACCCGTGTCCTTAGGTTCCCATTTAATACCCACTATAGCCGTGCTGTGTCCTCTTAAGCCTTCAACGACACTTCCTGCCACAGCTTTTCCATCAACATAAAGCCCAACATTAAACTTGTTAAAGACTGATGTTACACTTTGATTGCTGACACGAACAACAAATGAAACAGGTTCTCCATACCTCACATTGAGCGGTGACCACTGGACATCGGTTATATTAAGATCAGGATATATTATATTAAGGTTTGGAACTGCAGCCTCAACATGTGCACCATAAACGCTGTTTGTAACAGTGGAGTCAGGATCGGCTGTTATGCTTACAGTATGAGGTCCCGGCTGTACATACCACCTTGTCCAAAGTTCCTTCTCCTCACCAGCATTTAGTTTGTCTATGTTGAAACTTTTTATAATCTGTTCGTCAACCTTGAAATCTACCTTAAACTTATGGGTAATATCTATGGTGCTTGTGTTTACAAGCTTTGTTTCATATGTCAGAGATGTTCCGTCTGTAAGTGTAGTCTCTTTTGGTAGCCATGTTATCGGGCTTAACGAGAGGGTAGGATAAGTTACTGTAAACTCTGAGGTTGTTACAGTTTTTATATTATTATCCCTTATGGGCTCGACCAATAAAGGTGAAGGATCATCTGCCTTTATTGTGACCTCGTGCTTACCGGAAACAGGCTTAACTGAAAATACCAGCTCCTGGCTTGCCCCAGAGCCTAAAAGATTGACATTCTGCTTTGCGATCCACTTTCCGTCAATATAAAGTGAAACAAAGAATTTCTCTGCATTGGCATTTCCTATATTGGAAATAGTTGTCCTGTATACAAAAGGACTCTCACTTGTAAGATCTGTCTTATCAGGTGACCATGTTATTTTATCCACTCTTACATCTGGGAAGCTTACCTGTTTTGATGTAAGTACAGAAGTTGCAGTATTGTTAGCCTTTGATGTTTCTTTAAGGTTGTCTAAAATATCATTAGCCACTACCTTAACAATATGCATACCAGGTGTTGCTACCCAGGAGAAAGTTACATCAATACTTGAACCCTTTTCAATATTTTTGTCTACCCTTGTGTACCCAACATACTGGTTATCGATATAGAATCCTGCCAGGAAGCCTACTGTGCTTGGCCCTTTTCCTGTGTTGCCTATTGTGGCTGTAATGTTTACAACATCGTTTTCCTTAGGATCGGTTGGATTCCATTTAATTTCCGATACCACAAGGTCAGGCCTGCTGTCATTAACTGTTATCCAGGCTGCAGCTGCTCCTTCTGCTCCATTGTTGTCTGTTACAGTAGATCCATATTTAACAAGCGATGGCATAGTAAAATATCCAGCAATAAAGAACATGACCGACATTAAAAACGGGCCTTCCAGCAGCAATGCAATTGATCCGAAAATGTTATTATTTGACTTAGGATTATAAACCCAGCCTGGAAAAGGGGGAATAATGTAAGCCATTGCTGTATGCATTATTATGACAAGAAAGACAATAAATGCCCTTAGTGAATCTAAAAAGTCCAGCCGCCTTTCCCCATCTTTCCAATTATTATTTTCCAATACACTTATACTTTTTGCCTCTCTCATATACCCTACCCCCCAATTATTTTTACAGCAAATCTATCACAGATTTCGCTTACATTTTACAAAACATTGTATAATATGGATAGATGCAGATTGTAAGATAAATTAATGCATATTGTAAGATTGAGAAGGTGCGGTTTGTAATTTATTTCGCGGTAATAATCCATTTCGTTTACTTTAGTCATACATTATAATATAATATCACCATATATTTATATTAAAGTGTTATCAATTATTTTTAACAAAGTTTACTTCGTTAGGAGCCCTTTGTATGACATCAATTATACAGGTGATTATTTCCACCTTATGTGCGGCACTTTCAGCTTGCATGATAATCTTGGTTTTCCTGTATGGAAAAAAAGTACGTCTTGCGTATAAATACATAGCAGCACTCTCCATATTCTTTATTCACAGCTCGGGACAAGTAATTGAATCCATACTTACAATTAATATGACGTGGCTTTATTATAATAATAAAATGCATTGGCTCAATTATGTGCAATACTATAAGTTCATTGCCATATTCTTCACTGCTCCCATATGGCTGATGTTTGTTCTTGAGTTTGCACGTACAACATTAAACAGTTTTGAAAAATATATCATGAAGCATTTATGGATATTCTTCACCATTGGATTTGCTTTTTATATCGGACTAATTACAAACTCATGGAGTGAAGTAATTTTTTATACCCGTCCTATTGATGGTGTGTGGTTTACTTTTTTCAGCAAACCATTAATTATAAAACTGACTTTTGACTTTTTGTGCCATTTGCTCAGCTTATGTATAGTTGTCAAGCATATTTCAATAAAATACCGATATTATAGAAAACAGGCTGTTATACTGAATTTATTATCCTTTGTTCCTGGAATTATTAATTATGCTTATCTTTTATCAGACTTATATCAATATACACATAACTTCGATATGACCGCTGCAGTGGATCTAATTACTATATTTCTGCATATAATTTTTATAAAATATCGATTTTTAAACATGTTCCCCATTCCATTTACCAAAATGATGGATAAAGTAAATGAATCCATTATTTTTATTGATTCTGAGGGTACGATTTCATATTTTAACAGGGCTTTCAAGGAGAACTTTAGAGACTTCCATAGCCTTGAACCGGATCAAAAAGCCAGCACTTTTATAGAACACCTCAATAATGAGACACATTTTAGTCCTGACAAAACCACTATTATGAATGCTTTAGGAAGCATTCACAAAGATGAGGTAATGGGTGAACTTGTCATTGACTCTACCAAAAAACATTTTTCTGTCAATATTCAACCTCTCTATGACAAAAAGGATTTAATAGGAAAAATAGTTACCTTTTACGATGTTACAGATTATAGAAATCTTCTTTCAGAAGTTAGTTGCAAGAATTCAGAGCTTGAAGCAGCAAATAACCAACTCAAAGAATATGCAGCAGCAGTTAAAGAATTAGCCGTAACTAAGGAAAGAAACAGGCTTGCAGGTGAAATACATGACTCTGTAGGACATACAATGACAATTCTCATTTCTCTTTTGGGCATTTGCTCATTAGCATCGAAAAAAAAGGATTACGAAACAGTTAACCTAAAACTAGATGAAATGATGAAGGTCGCTATAGATGGCCATCGAGAGCTTAAGAATTCGGTTCAGGGAATTATGCCAAACCATCAAGGCGGTCTAAGTATCAAGCAGAGTATACTATCATTAATCAATGACTTTAAAATTACAGGGGTCAAAGTAAGTATTTCCATTGATGGTGAAGAAACCGTCAAAGCCTCAGCTTATGAAAAGATAATAAGAAAAATTTGCCGCGAAGCCCTCACCAATTCATTGCGTCATGGAAAAGCATCCATGGTTGAAATTCTACTTCGCTTTACAGAGGTAAATATCTCAATTTTTATATTCGATGATGGAATAGGTTGTAAAGAAATAAAGAAGAATATAGGGCTTCAGAGTATGGAAGAACATATATTGGAATTGGGTGGAAAAATCACATTTGGTTCAGATGGCGAGCATGGTTTTAATATTAATGCCTGTATCCCACTGTTATAGTTACTTCATACAATTTTATTTTTCACCGCAAACACAGCCAGTTGGACCCTATCCTTTAAATTTAGTTTTATTAACGTCTCCGAAATCATATTTCGGACATAACCTTCCGAAAGTCCTACTTCCCGCCCCATTTCCTTATAGCTCTTTCCCTCAACAATAAGGCTTATCAGCTTCTTTTCCTTGCTTGTGAGATCAAGCACTTGGGCTGAAGGACTTTTTTCCGGCTCCAAATACTTTCTGTCAGCAACGGAATACATAATATTCTTTTTCATTATTCCAAGCCCTGCAATAACACTCTTGATAGACTGTTTAAGCTGCATGGGCATCATGTCCTTTGTTATATAACCGTCTACGCCGCACTCCAAAGCATCTATAATACTTTTATCATCTTCAAATGTTGTCAGAATCAGGACTTTTATATCAGGATAAGCTGATTTTATGAGCTTAGTACCTTCCAGTCCATCACATTCAGGCATTATAATATCCATCAATACAATGTCGGGCTTATGGGCTTTGCATAATTCGTAAGCCATACGACCATTAGCAGCAAGACCCACAACCTCCATGTCCGCATCACTTTCAATCACATACTTCAGGCTTTCCCTCAGCATGTCCATATCCTCTGCTATAACTACTTTAATCATAATTATCTCCTCAGTTGAAATTATGTTAATTTTACCATTTTAGATTAAATGATTCAATACAGCGACTATATGAAAATTATAAATTGATAATTGATAAAATGTTGGCTTCATAGAAATTTTACAAAAGTTTAATATAAGTTTAATTGTTACATTTGCCCTAAAGTGATAAAATAATACAAAAATTACATTGTGGAGGACATAATTTATGAACATTCGTAGAAAGAAAAGCAGCTTTTCCAAAAGAATTGTATCTACATTTATTGTATCAGCTATAATTGGAAGTTTAATTCCTATAGGAGTAAATGCAGCTGCCCAATGCAATCTCAATGCCACGACTCATAGTGTACATAAATGTACAAAATCACCTAAACTGAAAAATGCCAAAATTGCAGTAATTTCGGATGCCCATTACTTTGCACCTGAGCTTGGTATTACAGGTTCAGCATTTGAAGCGTATCTGGCACAGGACAGAAAGCTTATTGCTGAAAGTAGTGCTATTTCAAATGCTGTTATTGATGAATTAAAGAAAAGCGATGTTAAAATTGTTCTTGTAAGCGGAGATATGACTAAAGATGGAGAAAAGCTATCACATTTACAGTTTTCAAAGCTGTTAAAGGATCTTGAAAAATCAGGCAAAAAAGTTTATGTAGTTCCTGGAAATCATGATATAAACAACCCTGAATCCAATTCATACTTAGGAGATACTGCTACACCAGTAGAAAACGTAACCCCGGATCAATTCAAGAAAATATACTACCATTTCGGTTTTTCCGAAGCTATTTCCAGAGATAGGCACTCGTTATCCTATGTTGTTGAGCCTGTACCTGGCTTACGGATTATTGCAATGGACTCGGCAAAATACAATGATAATGCCAGAAAAACTTCACCTGTCATAGGTGGCGAGTTTAGTGAAGATACATACAACTGGATAAAAAAGCAGATTAAAGAAGCAAAATCCAAGGGTAAGACTGTTATAGGACTTATGCACCATGGCTTGCTTGAGCACTTCAATGGTCAGAAGCAATACTTTGATGAATTTGTAATAAACAATTGGGAAAAGATTTCTGAAGAATTTGCAGATTTAGGAATGGAAGCGGTGTTTACAGGGCATTATCATGCACAGGATATATCAAGCAAGACTACTACTACAGGCAATAAAATATACGATATTGAAACTGGTTCCCTCGTTTCTTATCCATCCCCCTATCGTATTGTTGATATTACACAGGATAAAATGACAGTTGAAACCAAAAATATAACAAGTATAGACTATGATACGAAAGGTGCACTATTTCAGGATTATGCATACAATTATCTTAAAACCGGTTTAAAAGATGTATTGCCATTAATGTTTAAAACACTTATCATGAGGATGAACCCGGCTATACCTGAAGAGCAGGCTTATCTCCTAGGTAAGCAAGCTGCTGATGCCCAGCCTGCACCATCAGTGACTTCCATGACTGTTTACGATTTATTAAGCGATGCAATGATAGCACACTATAAGGGTGACGAAGAATTGAACCCACTTGCAATAGCAATTTCTCAGGGTATGATGGCTTCTGATGACCCTATGAGCCAATCTTTGGGATTCCTATTGAATTCAGGGTATAACGATCCATCTGAAAAGGATAATAATACAGTGCTAGAATTTAATCCATAATTTTACATACATTTTATTGGGGCGTTACAAAACCAGTTTAGTTTTGCGACACCCCTAGTACTTTTTTGTCATTTAGCATTAATAAATCCTTTTTAGGAATGGCTAAGGCACTCCTTAACTTATGTCCCTCTTGTTAAACTTTGCAACAGCCCAAACCAGCAACCCTACAAGATAAATACCTATATAAACCATCATCCATATGCTGGGAGATGTGGCACCGGAATTAAGCCCCCGCTCATGGGGTTTGCAATGACTGCACCGGAAAAAACCAGCGAAATCATCTTTCTATAAATCAAGTCAAATGGAGATATAAGACTCGAGAATATTCCGAATTTATACAGATTGTCGTTTGAAATTAAGGAACCTATTTGCTCCATCATGCTTCCTATAAGACCAAGGATATATATTGCAATAACAATTATACCATTTGTAAGGGTATGGAAAATAGAGCTTCCAAATATAGATAATGAAAGTATAGCCAGCGGCTCTAGTATAAATACCCCCCACCCTTTTATAATTCCTGACAGATCCATTATATTTGTAACAGGCAGCCCATTAATTTTAGGAATAAGAATTACCAGCAGAAATAAAATTGTAGCATATGATACCGATATAATCCCAAGACCTATATATTTACCCATTATGTATTCATAACGTTTTAATGGCTTTGTTATTATTGAATGAATTGTTCCATTCTCAACCTCCGAGGATATTGAGCTTAATGATGTCATTATTGTAAGAAGTGCAACCAGCATACTGGAAAAATAAAATCCCATAACTGATATGAGCTGAGACGCTATGCTGGCTATCTGAACCGTATCCATCAGTGTTCCGTTTTTAACATCCTTTGCATAAAAGTAAGTAATTATTGTGAACAACAATATATAAATAACCGACAGTGCTCCTATTAACAGCAGCAGTTTCTTCCTCAAGGCCTCTTTAAATGTGGTGAAAGCTATGGTCATCATTTTTTATCACCACCTTCTATCAGGCTGATGAATTTACTTTCCAGATTTGTTCCCTGGGTTTTAAGTTCATATAGTTTTCCGCCTCCATTTACTATTATGGCAGCAGTCTTTTGAACATCATCCTTGCTGTTAACTTTCATACTGATCCTGTTGTTTTCAAATACCAATTTTTCATCGATTTTTTTGAGCATATTAAGTATTTCCCCGCTTATATCCTCAGCATGTATGTGCAAAATTTCCTCACCCTTTAAGAGCTCCTGCATATCACCCTGAATAACAACCGAGCCTTTGTTTATAATTACAAGGCTGTCGCACACCATTTCCACTTCACTTAAAAGGTGACTGTTTAATAGAATTGTTTTGCCTCTCCTTTTAAGCTCCGTCATTATATCCCTAACCTCTTTTCTTCCTATGGGATCAAGTGCTGAAGTAGGTTCATCGAGAAACAGAAGATCAGGATCGGGAAGGAGAGCACTAGCCAGGCCTAATCGCTGCTGCATACCTTTACTGTATGTTCCGAGCTTGTATTTTTCATGACCTGTAAGTTTTACCAAAGATAAGACTTCCCTTATCCTTTCTTTAACAAAGTTCTTATCAAGCTTGTATAAAGACGCATGGAAAGACAGGAGATCTTCCCCTGTCATCCATTCCCCATATTTAAAATTTTCCGGCAGGAAGCCTATTCTCCTCCTTACCGATATATCGTTTAAGGGCTTTCCAAGTATCATAGCTGTGCCTGATGTAGGAAAAAGCAGGCCTGTCATAATTTTTATAAATGTGCTTTTACCTGCCCCATTAGGGCCAAGGAACCCAAATATCTCACCTTCCTTGACCGATATGGAAATATCTTTACAACCCAGCTTTTTGCCATAAAATTTAGTGATATTATTCGTCTCAATAACCATTATTACCTCACAGAGTTAGCAATTTTTATTAATTCATCCTTGCTCACCGTACCGCCAATAGAATACAACACTTCATTATTATACCACACAATATTATTGTATTGGGAACCTGAGTTTATAATATATCCCTTTGCCCCATTAACACTTACTTCCTGGGATTTGGAGTCAACAACAGGGATATATAGTGTATCCTTCCAATCCTTAGCATTGCTTAACTGCTTCTTTATGTTTTCAGGCAAAAGCGGCATGGATAATAATGAATTGTATATATCATCCGGATTAACCCCTTCAGGTGCATTGATTTCCGGGCTCTTTGTCTGTATCATCTGAAGATAGCCGTTTGTGCTGTCATTATAATTTATATTAATTACCCTTGGGAAATTAACCTGAAATGTTTTCCCGTCCAGGCTTTCAGGCAATAGTGTTTGGGTACCGAAGGATTTTAAGAATTTGTTTATGCTTGGAACATTTAATGTAAATTCCATTGTAAAAGGATTTACCGTAGAAATTTGAGGATTATTAGCTATTGATTCGGCTGGAAAAGCAACTTCAAAATCCTTTAATGCTTTGGCTTCCTCAATGCTTAAAGTTTTGTTTTCAACGCTGCCTGTAGTCTTTATTTTACCCATATTCTTAAGATCTATCTCAGCATCGGTTTTTGTAAGCTGAGCCTTGATTTTGTCAATATCATCTAGGGTAATATTAATACTTTTTACATCATTTGCTCTAAATATAAGTAGTGTGTTTGATATTGCAGCTCTAACGGGCTGGAAAGCCAGGCATGTAGTCATTATTACTGCAGCACATGCAACAGCAGCGATTCTTTTATTTTTTAACATAATTTTATACACTCCTTTTTCAATTTTTGTTTGGTTGTTTTTATCTTTCTTTTTGTTATTTGCAGGCCGAATAATTTCATCTGCATCATTCACCCTGTCATACATATTATCTCTATATTCCTTAATTTTCATATATGCAAAATCATCATTTGATTTTATAATGCTCAATGCATCTCTGCATCTGTCGCATTTAACAATATGCTCCTCAAGCTGCTTTTTTTCATCGATTTCCAGCTCTCCGTCTATATATGCCTGTAAGAATCCATTATCCTGACATTTCATATTAATGTACCTCCCTTTACGTACTTTTCCTTAAACTTTGCCTGTGCACGGGCAAGTATAGTTCCAACTGAAGACTTTTCCACTTTTATTACTTCAGCAATTTCATCATATTTGTAGCCTGAAAACTTCATAAGTAAGCAAATCCGGTCTCTTTCCGGCATTGAATCAAGTATTTTCTTGGTCTGCCTTATATCATAATTCATGATAGCGGCATCCTCGATAGATATTACCTTATCCGATTCACCTTCATATATGACTGGTTCCTTGCTTCTTCTCGAGTTTTCATTCCTTATATGGTTGTAAGCAAGGTTATTTGCAACCATTGACAACCAGGCTATAATATTTGAATGCTGCGGAGGTGCATTATAGAGCTTTATAAAAGCTTCCTGTGTCAAATCCTCAGCGGTTTGAATACTTCCGGTAATATAAGCTGTATGGCGAAGTATTACGCGATAATATTTTTCATAAATTAGTCTGAAATCATCAGAAACATTTTTAAATCTGTTAATCTGACCTTCCATTGACATGCTTATGACAATCCACTCCTATCACTTTAGTGTACACTATGTTAACATTGTAAGTTAATCTTAAGCAGGTTAATAACGTTATCTATAATGTTAACACTTAACCTTATAATTTTGTGACAAAAATTTTTCATTTGATATAATACTTATATATTAATATATTTTACAATAATTATTGTACAAACAAAAATTATTATAAAACTTTTTTCTAATATACCCATAAAATCGCAGTTTCTTTTCGCATTAGTAATGGCTAAGAAATAATATCCGATTCTCAATTACAAAATAGGAGGGAGTAATTTCTAAATGAAAAATTATATTTTTAAAATTCCGGCAATCTTATCACTGGTATTTATTTCTGTTATTCTTATCAACATGTTATCATTCATAGAAGCCCATGCCGCTGCTTTTTCATGCGGAGCCGATGTTAGTTGGTTGCCTCAGATGGAAGCTAAAGGATACAAGTTTTATGACGATAACGGAGTACAAAAAGATTGCCTTCAAATTTTAAAGGAACATGGGATAAATTCAATAAGACTGAGAGTATGGGTAAATCCGTCAAATGATCCATACAGCGGCCACTGTAGCAAAGCTGAAACTGTTGCCCTTGCGAAGCGCTGTGCCAACATGGGGTTTAGAATAATGATTGATTTTCATTACAGCGATTCCTGGGCAGACCCAGGAAAACAGTATAAGCCTGAAGCCTGGAAAAACCACACAATCACGCAGTTACAGACTGATGTTTATGATCACACCTTAGACGTATTAAATGCATTAAAAAACAATGGAGTAACACCTGAATGGGTTCAGGTTGGAAATGAGACCAACAATGGTATGCTTTGGGATGACGGAAAAGCATCAGTAAGCATGAAAAATTTTGCCCAGCTTGTTACCCGGGGTTATGATGCTGTAAAGGCTGTTTTTCCTGAGGCAAAGGTGATAGTACATATATCAAATGGATATGATAACAGTTTATTCAAGTGGATTTTCGACGGCCTTAAGAACAATGGCGGCAAATACGACATAATAGGTATGTCTCTTTATCCCAATCAGGATAACTTTACCACCTTAAGTAACCAGTGCCTCACCAACATGAATGATATGGTTTCCAGGTATGGAAAGGAAGTAATGATATGCGAAGTTGGTATGGATAATACTGCTGCAAGCAGCTCAAAGAGCTTGATTTCAGACCTCATAAAAAAAGTCAGATCAGTCTCAAATGGAAAAGGTCTTGGGGTATTTTATTGGGAACCCAGTGTTATAACTGGGCCGGATATGGCAAAGGTGCATGGAACCTTAACGGAAGGCCGACAATTGCCATGGATGCCTTTTTAGAGGCTAATGTGGGACTGCCCTCATCTACACCTACATTAAAGCCAACCATAACATCATCCCCTACCGTAACACCAAGCCCGACCAGTACGCCTTCAGCATCACTAAGGTCAATAAATGGATATGTAAAGGGTGAAGGTTTTAAGGCAGAAATTGAAGGAACTAATTATTCGGCATCATCTGACTTTAAAGGATTATTTGAGATTAATGGAATCACACCATCTTTAACAGAATTTACATTAAAAATTTCAAAGCCCGGATTTCTAACCAGGAACATAAATGTTAAAATTCCATCAGATCGCTTAAGCTTATCTATTTCCGGTCCAAACAGTCCCATAGGATTAATGGAAGGCGATATGAATAACAATCAGGTAATAAATATGGAAGACGTGATTATAATAGCCAAAGTATTTAGCTTAACATCTTCACATACATTGTATAATGCTGCTGCGGACTTTAATAACGATGGAATAATCAATATGTCCGATATTATAATGCTTGCTAAGAACTTTGGTAAAACGTATTTAGATTATCAATAATAAAACAACATAAACCACCTGCAAATCCCATATGTGTAATAATACATAATGTTATTTAAATATGCAAATATGCCGATATATATTACAAGAACAATCAATACTTGGATTTATGGACAAACTATAAAAGGAAAGATTCAGGTGAGTTTTATGGATATGATGGATTTAACCAAAATCGCAAAAAACAGTTCTTATGAGATATCAGTAAATGTATCAAGTAATATACTTATCATTACTTTTTTAGGTTTATGGGATAAGACATCGCAATTAGAATATTATCTGGAAGACATCATGATTGCCATAGATAAATTAACCCCTGGCTTCAATGCTATTGTAGATTTAACCCTCTATAAAGGCAGCACTTCTGAGTTCATTCACTTGCATGTAGAGGCACAAACCCTCGCTTTAACAGCTGGATTGAATAAGACTGCAGTTATATTAAGGGATAACCCAATGTTAAAAGTTACCATTGAATTTATTTTTAAACAATCCGGTGCACAAGCTACCTACTTTAATAGCTTTCAGACAGCCGAACACTGGTTATCACTATTATGTAGCCCCCAATCTTTAAATAGTAAAATATAAGATTTTATTCATAAAATACCCCATTAAGCTAAAATAAATAGCTTAATGGGATATTTTTACGTTTTTTTGCTTCTTGGCAAAACCATGATATACCGATAGATTATCATTTCACTGGCAGCTTTACAGTAGCTTTAAATAGATCTCCATCTATATCTATTGTAAGTTTTCCTCCTTGGAGTTCTGTGAGGCTCCTGGCAATTGCAAGCCCCAATCCCGAGCCTTCGCTGTTTCTTGACTCATCTCCTCGCTTAAACCTCTCCATCAGCTCTTCGGCAGGAATATTAAGCGGGAATGCAGATATGTTTTTAATAACAATTCCAGAAAAACCATCCTCTTTAAATACCGATACATACACCCTTGAAGAAGGCATTGCATATTTGAATACATTTGTCAGAAGGTTATCTACAACACGCCATAGAAGCTTTCCATCTGCCTTTATCATTATCTTTTCACCAGGGAAGCTTGTTATAAAGTCAAGCCCTGATGCCTCCACCTTATCGCCTAATTCTCCAAAGCCTTGCTTAATAAGGGATACAAGATCCAATTGTTCCATGTTGACAGTTATATTACCGCTTGAAGCTTTCGCAGCTTCAAACAAGTCCTCTGTCAGGTTTTTTAGCCTTAGAGACTTTATGTCCAGTATTTCAAGATATTTAGGTGCATTTTCAGAATCCAGGCCTTCCTTTTTAAGTAAGTCTACATATGTTATTATTGATGTGAGCGGTGTTTTCAAATCATGTGAAACATTTGTTATAAGCTCCGCCTTCATTCTTTCCGCCTTTAATTCATTTTCAACTGATGCACCAAGGCCTTGTGCAATATTGTTTATGTCATCTGAAAGCTCTGTCATTACCAGATTAGGACCTTCCGGAATCCTCCACGCAAGCTGGCCGCCCTTTATTTTCTTCACTCCTTCTGCAATTACCTTGAAGTATGAAATCCTCTTTATTATATACATGAGCATCAGAAGGTTTACACCACCATAGATCAAAAGTGCAAAAAGCACTGCAGCACCACGGGACCATCTTAAACTATAATAAAACATATAAAGTGCTACTGCTGTTACAAAATTATAAGCAATAAAAAATGCTGTTATATAAAATGCAGTTTGTCCCGAAAGTGCAAGCTTACCGTATTGATCGGCAGACCCCTTTATAAAGCGTTTGATATAGCGTAGAACAGCATATACCAGTGTATTTTTTAGTACTGTTCTTCTCTTTAGATGTTTTATGAATATCGAAGAGTACAAAAGGCTTAACACGACTCCAGCTATAACAGCAGGTGATGCCACAAGCATAAATGTCATTGTGTCAGTGACCATAATTCTGCTTGGAACAAAACCGACAAATATAATCAATCCTATAACCGGTAAAAGTAAAATAAAAGCACCTACATCCAGATATAGTCCATCCACAAAAGTTAAATGAATATCTATAGAATTCTTCCTTCGGCCTGCCGAAATTAAAAACAATATATATCCAAGGATAGAAACTATCATGCCCAAAATAGCAATATAAAGACATTCCAGACCATGATTCCTGTTAGATTCATATATTTTCTTACCTTCTGCATAATCCGATTCCGATACACCTACGTAAATAGTAATTCCAGCAAGCGAGTTGTCACTTCTACCATAAAATTGACCATCATATCCATAATAGGAGCCATTCTGAGACTTGATATGGTAAGGAAGACTTTTGAAGAAATTTTCTAAATCATTTTTATTTACAGTATTGTCAGCTATTTTTCCATCAATAGCAGATATTATGCTGAAATACAGTTTACTAGCCGATAAATTTAAGATTATATCGTTATATCTGGATAAATCCTCATTTATTATATCGTTATTAATCTGAGCTATTTTTTTATCATAATTCTCATTTTCCTTTGATATCAGGTCATCCCGCTCTTTGATCAACCGAGTTTGATCACTGTCATTATTTGCTTTTGCCTGTTCAATAAATGAGTCATATTGACTTTTAATAACTTCTACAGCATTAAATTTCTCCTGTAAAATATTATTTTTTTGATTCCTCAGTCTGTCTTCAGTAACAGTTTTTCCTGATTTTATATAATCCTCACTTCTAAGTATTGCTAACTCAGCCAAGCTATAATATATTTTGTCTATCTTATTCTTTAATTCGGTGCTTTCATTATAGTCTCTAGGTTCTCTTACAAACCTTATGTCATTGAAACCGGTAATACTGTATAATACTAGAAGCATTCCGGCAATACAAATCACCCCTGTTATAAGCTTAAACCATATTGTACTACTGATATTTCTCAATTTTGTATCCAATTCCCCACACCACCTTTAAATATTTCGGTTCTTTAGGATTTAGCTCTATCTTCTCCCTGATTCTCCTGATATGGACTGCCACCGTGTTTTCAGGATTGAAGGACGGCTCATTCCAAACCTGCTCATATATCTGGTCCATGGAATAAACCCTTCCTGCATTTTCACAAAGGAGCTTTAATATTTTGTATTCAACAGGCGTGAGCTTAACTGCTTCACCATCTACTGTTACCTCTTTGCGGATGTCGTCCACAACAAGGCCACCACTCCTCCACATATCGCTCTTTACTTCCATACTTCCAAGCATTGTATACCTTCTAAGCTGTGACTTTACCCTGGCCATTAGCTCAAGTGCATTAAATGGCTTTGTGACATAATCGTCTGCACCAATGTTAAGTCCAAGAATTTTGTCTGTATCTTCAGATTTGGCAGACAACATGATAACAGGAATATTTTTCTTATCCCTTATTTTCATTGTTGTCCTTATACCATCCATCTTCGGCATCATTATGTCCATTATTATGAGATGAATTTCTGTATTTTCTATTATTGATAGTGCCTCAAGTCCGTTTGATGCCTTAAACACTTCATATCCCTCATGCTTTAAGTAAATTTCTATTGCTTCCACTATTTCCTTTTCATCATCGCAGACTAATATGTTCATGTTTTCCCCTCTCTATTCCAGTTTTCATCCCATCACCCTTTCACTTTTTTACTATATCTAAAGTATAAAACTTAAATCTTACAAAAGGGCGAATGAAATTATTAAGAATTTCTTAAGTAAGATGTGCCTAATGTATAAATCATTAATTAACTGCTTTTTATATTACCATACTGCCATTAAATTTACATCATACGATAAACCTTCATGAAATTAAAATCATATTACTGTTATGTATTTGTAATCCATATATGGAAAATGCATTAAATTCATTATTGACTTTTTAGTTAATCTGTTCCTTAATAATATTAAGGGTGTTTCATAAAATCATAAAGTAAGTGGGTTATCCATCTTTTTTAGAAAGGAATAACAATATATGAAAACTAAATATTATAATTCGTTTGTGATACCTTTAAAGCAAATAACACCTACTCATCACCTAGCTGCAGGAGGAAAAGCAAAAAACCTGGCTTTACTTTTAAATAAAGGATTTCCGGTACCTGATGGATTCTGCGTTACAACATATGCCTATGAAGAATTTCTCAACTCAATACCCCTCATAAATGATGCTTTTATAAGGCTTGAAGCTATTCCCCCCGATAATATTGAAGGGATAAAAAGTGAAGCATCCATAATTCGCAGTTTACTTACAGCCTCCTCTATACCTGCTAGTGTAGAAAAGTCAATACTCCTATCGCTAAACACACTTAGTGAGGAAGGTTTCTATGCTGTAAGATCCAGTGCAACAACTGAAGATCTTGACGGTGCATCATTTGCAGGCCAACAGGATACATACCTTAATGTAAATGGAAAGGCTGATATCCTTAAATGTATAAAAAATTGCTGGCTTTCTTTGTTTAATGACCGTGCAGTTTTTTATCGCACCCACAAAAAGATTGACCATAAAAAAGCTTTAATGGCTGTCGTAGTTCAAAAAATGGTGAACGCGGGGCTTGCAGGTGTTATATTCACTGCAAATCCCATATCCGGGAACAGGAATCAAATAGTCATTGAATACACTGAAGGACTAGGCGAGGCTTTGGTTTCAGGCCGTGTAACACCTCAAAGAACAATAGTTTCAAAGAATAATCTGTCTATAATTGAATCAAGTAATAGCAATGAATCACAAAGTACAGTCAAACTATTAAAAAAACTCTCTATTTTAGCAAAAAAATAGAACTGAGCTTTGGCCGCCCTCAAGATATAGAATGGGCATCAATAAATGGGAAGCCATATATCCTACAATCCCGGCCAATTACCACCTTATCTGAAGAAAAGGATCAAACAGTATGGAGCAATGTTAATGTGGGAGAGATAATGCCATATGTGGTTACACCTCTTACCTATACCTACTTCCAACATATGACTAAAACTCTTTTCAAACCCTTTTTAAGAATTTTAGGTATAAACCTTGATAAAGGATTGATTTTTGGAATGGTTGCAGGCAGGATATATGTTAACGTTTCTCTATTCGGCAAGATGGTTCAGAACATGCCTGGTCCGGTCAAAATGGATTTATCTGAAGTATTTGGAGGCGTTCCCACAAATGTTTTCGAAGCAGAAGGTAAAGAAAATTTTATTTACCAATTGTTCAAAACACTTGCATTTATAGTCTCATCCCCCTTCTTACTTATGGCATACCTGTTCCTTAGCAGAAAAAGCAATACAGATCGGTTGTTTAATATTATGCGAAACAATTCAGTAAGGTCGATGCAGGCTAACTATCAAAGCCTCAGTATTAATGATCTTGCTGATCGTTTGCATTGGTATACGGTTTGGAAGAAGAATATTTTTACAGCTGGAATAGGCATAAGTTCGGGTATGGGATTTACATCAGGATTTCTAGGAATATGTAAAAAATGGCTAAATGATGATAAAAATAAAACAGGAAACCTACTTCTAACAGGTGTTGGAAATATGGCTTCTGCTGATTCCGGAAGAGAGCTTATTCATTTTGCTTCCTGGATAGAAAAAAATGAAAAGATAAAAAAAATTGTCCTTGAAAGTAGAAGCTTTGAAATATTAAGAAAAGAGCTTTCAGAATCAAATATTGGAAAGGAATTTATTGAAAGATGGAATTTTTTTATGGAGCTTCACGGCCACCACGCACGAGGTGAAGTAGATCTATTTGTTCCAAGATGGTCGGAACAGCCTGATTATATTCTGGATATGCTCAAAGGATATATTGGAAAAGCTGATGATTTTATATCCCAGCAGAATGAGAATAAAAAACTAAGAGATGAGCTTTATAAAGATGTAATGAAAAAATTAAAAAATCCAATTAAACGCATCCTTTTCAACTTTTTCCTCAGTAAAGCCCGAAGCGGACTTTCAACCAGAGAAAATTATAAAAGCGAAGTGGTCCGCTTGTTATCAATTGCACGCAAATCTCTCTACGAAATGGAAAGACGCTTTATCAATGAAGGAACTTTAAGAGAAAAGGATGATATATTTTTTATAACATTGGAAGAATTGGATATGCTGCTTAAAGGTAAAGCTGTCAAAAAGATTGATGAGCTCATTGCATTACGCAGGCAGGAATTTACGGAAAACCAGAGCCTTACACCACCTCCGATAGTAATCGGTAAATATGATGCTAATGCTGCGTTACATTCTTCCTTTCAAAAGGTAGATTCATGCTTAAATGGCATACCTGTTAGCTCAGGTATTGCAAGAGGTGCTGCCAGGGTTATAATGGATTGTCAATGTGAAGATAAGCTGCTGCCCGGTGAAATTCTTGTTGCCCCCTTCACCGATCCAGGTTGGACTCCATATTTCCTAAATGCAGCAGGTATTGTAATGGATATGGGCGGTATGCTAAGTCATGGCAGCATCGTTGCAAGGGAGTATGGAATCCGGCAGTTGTGAATGTGGGCCCTGCTACCAAACACATCAAAAATGGGCAGATGATAGAGATTGACGGTAACAGCGGAATTGTACATATTATTGACAATTAGAACCTTGGCTGTTGACATGAGAAAATGTGGTGCAGAATACACCACATTTTCTAGGTAAAAATATAGGGTAATGTAGTGCTTAGTTATATTTCAATCATGCCTAAATTTGTCTTGAAATTACTTTTCAGTAATTTGAATATCGTCAAAGAAAAGATTATATGGTACTTCACCGGCTAATTTACCGCCAATATGGAAAGCCACCAATTGATCAGCAGAATCATATGTCGGGATAAAATAGCTTGATACTGTAACATTTTGATCTGCTGTTAGTGTATATTCATTAAATGAGTTATTCCATATTTCTCTGAATGGTTCACCAATATCTCCAACTTTTACAAAGACCTTGGCATCTTTTGAAGCTCTCATCTTAAACTTTATGTCGTATATTTTACCAACTTTAAAAGCAGGTAATTTGTGATAAAGAGCCACATCCCATTTATTTTCACCAGCTGCATTAACTTGAACTTTCATCTCTCCGTTTTCTACTGCATAAGTGGCTGCAGCACCGTTAGCTGTATCTAGTATCCACTCTCCATTGGAGCCGTCATTAAAATTGTAATTTATAACTCCTGCAGGAGCTGCTGGAGTTGGGGTAGGAGTAGGAGCACTTGTTGCGATTACCTGTGATATTTTTATATCATCCAGTTCAATATTATTTGGCTCTGCGTTTGCATTCCTTCCGCCAAAGAAGAATGCTAAATGCTCATCAGGACATGTAACACTTGGCACAAAAGTTTGTACAATTGTTAAAGTCTGGTTTGCAGGTAAGTTCATCGGGCTCCAATTATTATTCCACACTTCCCTATATGGTTGAGAAACGTCACCAATCTTGGCATATACCTTTGAATCCTTTGAAGATTTGATCTTAAATTCAACTTTATATGCTGTTCCTGCAATCAATGAAGGTATTTTATGAGTGAGAGCTACATCCCATTGCTCTACGCCGGGTGCCTGAACATTAACCTGCAATGCTCCACCTGCAACCTTGTAACCTGCTTCTCCGCCATTATTTGTATCAATATTCCATCCAGTTATGTCACCATTATCAAAATTACAATTCAAAATATCGGTAGATTGAGTTGGTGTAACAGTTGGTGTCGGAGTTGGTGTAGCAGTCAGTACAGGTGCAACCTCTCTTATTGATATATCATCCAGTATAAAGTCATTTGGTAAAATCAGTGAATTACTTCCTCCAAAATGAAAAGCTATAAGCTCATCAGGGCAAGTAGCATTAGGTACAAACAATTCCGATACTACAAGCAATCTGTTTGCAGATATATTTAGAGCCATCCAATCCTGAGGATGCCATACTTCTCTAAATGGCTCGCCTACATCACCGATTTTGGGATAAACCTTTGCATCATTTGAAGCTTTGATTGCAAATTGCACTTTATATGTTGATCCGGCTTTTAATGATGGTATTTTGTGATAAAGAGCTACATCCCATGGTGACTCACCTGCAGCATCAACATGAAGCTTCATTTCACCCTTCTCTACCTTATAACTTGCTACTGCACCGTTGGTTGCATCAAGAACCCAGTTACCAATAGCATCATCATTAAAATTGTAATACAAAATATCTGAAGGATCTTTTGGAGTAGATGTAGGTGTTGGCGGGTTAGTTGGTGTAGGTGTTGGCGTAGGTACAGTCTTTTGGATTTTCGTAATGCATATATCATCAAAGCTTATTTCACAAAATCTAGATAGGCATAAATCACCGCCCAAATGGAACGCAATCTCTTCCTGATCTGACTGACCTGTTACAACAAAAGTCTGCGAAATTGCCACTGGTGTATTGGCAGTTAGCTTAATAGGGCTCCAATTGTTATTCCAGTATTCCTTGTATGGAGCTAAAGTATCACCTATCTTGGCATAAACGCTTGTATCTTTCCTAGCATTTAACTTAAAGTCAACCTTGTATGTTGCACCAATTTCCAAAGGAGTTATTGCATGCTTTAATGCTATGTCCCATCTGTTAGTTCCTTTTGAAAACACTTGTGCCTTTAACTGTCCGTTTCTTACGTAGGTAAACGCTTTAGCATCACCCACCAAATCCAGCTTCCAGTTCCCTATTTTATTGTCATTAAAGTTATATTTTAATACATCATTTTTAGAAGATAATTTTATTATTTTTATGTCATCAAAGTAAATTTTGCAAGGTGCTATTCCCTTTAATTCTCCGCCGAGATGAAATGCCATTTCTTCTGCATCAGATGAGTTTGTAACTGTAAAAGTCTGAGATATAGACTTCTTATGTCTATTTATTTCTATAGGACTCCAATTGTTGTTCCAGTATTCTCTAAATGGATCATTACAGTCGCCTATCTTTGCATAAATGCTTTCCTGCTTGTCGGAATATACGTAAAACTCGACTTTATAAGTTCCTCCAACTTCTAAAGGTGTTATTGAATGCTTTAAAGCCAAGTCCCATTTATTAACACCCTTACTTTCTACATTTACCATTAATGCTTTGTTCTTAACCTTTACACTGCCTTTAGATTCACCAGAAACATCCAATTGCCAGCCGCTTATCTTGTTGTCGTTGAAATTTGTATCAATGATTACATCTGAAGAAGCTGCTATGGCACAATTAGGAATCAAAGTAGTCATAAAGGCTGCTACTAAAAATAAACTCTTGATCTTTTTAACCATATACGTACCCCCAAGTTAAATTTAATTTATATCAATAGAATATTTTGATCTAGCGTATTAGCCATGGTACCTATGGATAACATCAATGTAGTATTACAATATTCTATAGATATACTGAATGGAATATATACTATACACACATCAGTTAAACATCATTTACATTTCTATTATAGTATAAGAATACATAACATATCCAATCTGACACAATTATCATTTATTCGACTTTATTTTCACTACAATTCCATATAGATCCAATTATTAGTTGATTATTTCCACATTTTTTAGCTATATAATGGTTATTATATTTTATATAATAATAAGCTATATGGGTGTACCTATGAACGAATGTTTTGATAATCACATTAAATCAGTTGACCAATATGTTTACCACTATACTACACTTGAAAAAGGGCTGGAGTGTATACTCAAAGATATGAAATTAAGACTGTCTCCCCTTTCTGAAGTAAATGATCCTAGAGAATACCAAATACTGCATCCCTACTTTCCTGCTTTTGATAATCACACAGTAGTTGAAAACTCCGAGCCTTTAAAAAAGATACATGAAATTCGCGATTATTTTGATAAGTTTCGGAACAATCATAAAGTAATATGTTTTTCCCGGGATTCAGAGAATATATTTAATGTGCCTGACCATTACAAAGGGATATACAGGGGTTTTAACAAACCGACATTATGGTCACATTATGCAGATAATCATAAAGGCCTATGCCTGATATTTGATAAAGATAAGCTTATTGAATCTTTGATAAGTAATTTTGGTTCAAGAGAAAAGTATAAAGTTTATAACGATAACCTAGTAAACTATGTAGCCTTGGAAAACCATATTGAAAAGTTGGGTATAAAGTATGAAGACATTGAAAATCATGGACTCCCAAAAGTTTTAGAAGATTTTACTAACCAGAATATTAAAGATCTATTATTTACAAAAACAATTGACTGGGAAGTTGAGAATGAATTTAGAATAATGGTATGTGATTATTCAAATAAAATGTATTTGTATTTGCCGGTTAGCGACTCATTATTAGCAATAGTAATGGGAGCAAAGTTACCTTCGGTATATTGGGGTTCAATAGGACAATTCGGTATACCTTTTGCACAGCTTGAATGGAAAAACGGTCTTCCCTTTCTCAAAAATGTATTTCCATAAGAATTGGTAATGTTGTATCCGCAGGAAAATTCATGTTATAATACTATGGTGGAACTTACTTATTTAAAATGAAAGGATAGATATAAATGAAATTAGGAATTGTCGGTTTGCCAAATGTGGGTAAAAGCACTTTGTTCAATGCAATTACAAAGGCAGGTGCCGAGTGTGCAAATTATCCCTTTTGTACAATAGAGCCAAATGTAGGAATTGTTCCAGTGCCTGATGAAAGACTGCAAAAACTAGCCGAAATGTATAATCCGGATAAAGTAACCCCTACAACAATAGAATTCGTTGATATTGCAGGTCTCGTCAGGGGTGCCAGCAAAGGTGAAGGTCTTGGTAACAAATTCCTTTCACATATACGCGAAGTAGACGCAATTGTTCATGTAGTTCGCTGTTTTGAAGATGGCAATATTGTCCATGTTGATGGCTCAATCGGACCTAAGAGAGATATCGAAACCATTAACCTTGAATTGATTTTTGCTGATTTGGAAGTTATAGAAAGAAGAATTGATAGAACCAAAAAGATGCTAAAGTCAGGAGACAAAAAATACCTTTTGGAAATTGAGCTTTATGAAAAAATAAAGACAAGCCTCGAAAATGGCATGTCCGTTAGATCTATGAGCTTCACGCCTGAAGAGTTGCAAATGATGGATGATGTATTTCTATTAACATCAAAACCTGTGCTGTACGCAGCAAATGTAGCAGAAGACAGTTTGTCCACCATTGACACCAACCCATTTGTCAATGAGTTGAAGGAATTTGCTCAAAAAGACGGTGCTGAAGTTATTGTTATAAGTGCAAAGGTGGAAGAAGAAATTGCTCAGCTTGAAGACGATGAAAAAGCAGAGTTTTTAAATGAACTCGGCATAGCGGAGTCAGGTTTGGACAAGCTGATAAAAGCTAGTTACAAGCTTCTAGGCCTTATTTCATATTTGACCGCAGGCCAGCCCGAAGTAAGGGCATGGACAATTATTAAGGGCACAAAGGCACCTCAGGCAGCAGGTAAAATACACAGTGACTTTGAAAGAGGATTTATACGTGCAGAAATTGTTGCATACAAAGATCTAATAGAATGCGGTTCTTATGCTGCTGCCCGTGAAAAGGGACTAGTCCGTTCCGAAGGAAAGGAATATATTATGAATGATGGTGATGTTACACTTTTCAGGTTTAATGTATAATTTTCTAGAAATAAAAGAAAAATTCCTTACAGACAGCTGGTAAGGAATTTTTTTATGTATTTTTTACACTTTATACTGTTACCAAGGTGCTGCCATTAATCATTTCCAACTCATTGTCGCTCAAAATAGCGGCAAGATCAAGAATTATTGTTATCTTCTCTTCTTTTATTCCAACACATTTAATGTAGGTATTGTTTATCTTCCTTAATATCTCTGACGGCTCCTCTAAGTCTTTACCTGGAAATTTGGCTATTTCCGAAACTTCATTAACCAAATACCCTATAAATGATTCATTTATTCTAGTAATAATTATTTTTGTTTTCTTAGTTACAGGTGTTTCACCTAATTCAAAACGTCTATTCAAATTGACTATTGGAACAACTTTACCTCTTAAGTTGATTATTCCTTCTATGAATCTGGGCATATTGGGAACTCTGCTAATTTCCTGGAACTTTACAATCTCGTGGACCTGCGAGGAATCCGTTCCACAGGCAATTTCATTTAGGCTAAATAGTACAACTTGCATTTCATTCATTTATTTTTCCTCCCAATACACTGTATTTTACTATATTTTTCATTCATGATCAGGTTCACTGCCCCAATTTAAAGTCCCATTTAAATATCCGGTAATATTGCTGTTTATAGTATACTCTTCTGCATATCTATTAGCTGACCAATCATTATCCATTTTATATTTTACACTTCCACTGTTATGAATTATAATCTTAATCTCTGTATAATAGCCTGATTCAATAACAGTTGATTTATCATTGAACATTATTTCAACATAAGTATCGGCATTTTCCGACTTAACATTAGTATTTTCAAATTTACCGATGACCTTATCCTCTCCAACGCTGGAATAATCACATTTAAATGTTTGATTTGCATTACCCTCACTTGTATAATAATATCTTAATTTTATATCAGATAATTTAATAGGCACCTTGGTAGTGTTAAAAACTACTACATTGGCTATAATATCATTTTTACTATACTCATTAAATGAATGTATCAGCATGTCGCTCTTAACAACACTTATTTGATAATCGCCCGTATCATCCTTTGTATAACTATAAACACATACATAATAGGTTCTATTTGCTTCAAGATTTGAAACTATACAGAAGTTGGATGTTCCTGAATCCCCCTCATCATTCATTTTAATCTCTTTAAAATTTTGGTCATAAAGAACACCAACAGTATCAATTTCACCTGTAGACCTTATAATATAGCTTCCGGCGGCCTTTGTTACAAATGCATAATAATCTTTTTCAGCGGTTTTACTTAATTGAGCACTTATACTTTCTCCAATTTTTATTGTTTTGGCTGTCTTAAAAACGCTATTTGAATCATCTGCATATGCATCAATTGTTGTGCAGGAAATGAAAACTAAAAATACCAATAAAAATATACCCATACTTTTTAAATCTCTTGTAAACATTCACAATTCCTCCTCACGACAAAATAGCTTGCCAAAATCTAATTATAGGCAGCAATAGCTGGAATGATTTTTAAGCATTATGAAATAACAATGATTAAATCTTATGTTAACAAAAAGCAATTCAATAATGTGATTAATATAGATTCTTAATCCAGACTTTAATGAAATTAAGAAGTGAGAGATACACTGATTTTTGATTTGAAAAGCATTCCTACATATATATTATACTATAGTTAATTAAATATTTCAAGCCATTGAATTATAGCAGATCGTTTACCGTAATTTAACAGATTAATAGGTATAAAAAATAGCCTGCAGCCTTATGCTGCAAGCTATTTTTTTCCTTAACCCACTATTACACGGGATAATCGCTTGAAACCTTGTTAAAATATTTTGCAATAATTATAACATCCTTAAGGTTTATAGCATTATCCAGATTTATATCCAATGCTTCTTTGTATTTGGTGTCTTGAGGTGTTGAATTGAACACCTTTGAAATTTCTATTATATCGCTGATATTTATAGCATTGTCCTGTATACCGTTTTTAGCCATATCACCTGGCCACATTGCTAAAGGCGATTCTTCCGATCCTATTTCTACATCAGCTTCCAAAGAAGTAATGATATTCTGTCTTGCAAGATAATTCAGCTTACTGATTCCTAATGTATACCCATCATCATTTGCTTCTACACCGGTTATTTCAAAATACCCGTTACTGCCTGTAACCGCATATTTGTGAGAATCCAGTATTTCCACCTTAAAACCTGCTTTTAGTTTATCTGATGCATCAACGGAATAATCAAACCCCGGATTGATGTAGCCGGATATCTTATAACCAGGAGGTGCTGAAGGTTTAATCTTAACAGGCTCAGTACCATACTTCAAAGCACCGTTGACATAACCGGATATTTTTGTATTATCTCCTAATCCGGTTGCCATATCATCATTATATGAATAATCGTTTGTCTGAGTAAAGGAACTGCCTGTTTCTATCCTGAAAGGAATAATGTTGGTTGTTCCTCCTGGAGCAAGAATACCAGCTTCTTTTGAAAATGATATTTCACAGTATGTATCTGCATTGCTTACAGGATTATCAATCTTGTTGAGAGTACCTTTTACATTTCCTTCTCCGATCTGTGCCCATTCACAAACGAATGTCCCCTGTGCATTGTCTGATGTCATCCAGTAACGTACCTTTATATCTGATAAGTTTATTGGTGATTTACCTGTGTTATCAATTTTTATAGATGCTCTTATGGTTGTAGCAATGTCCTTTGCCTCACTGCATTTGTAAGATATTTTTATGTTTGCATCATTTGCAGGAGTTGCATTTGGATTTTTTGTTGGTGTTGGAGTTGGCTTGAGTTTAGGAGGCTCTTCTCCATATACCAATTTACCATCAAGATAAACCGGAACATATTTGGTTAACTTAAATTCATCTTTTTCTGCTCCCTGCCTGCTCCAGTCATTTGTTGGATCCCAGTAGTTCTGGTAATTTGCATCCTGCTTTTCGATAATAGCAAACTGGTAATCTCTGTCTCCATAAATATCAGATCCTGACCAATCAAATTCATAATAATAAGTACCGGCATCATCCCATTTAACAGGCCCTGATGCTTTTACAGGATTATCCTGCAGTGACATCTGCTCATCATATGAAAGCTCAAATTTTACAGAATCAATTGACTGTCCGCTTTGGATAAGCTCACTGATATTAAAGAAATACCTTACCATCATACCTTTTTCAAAGTGTGGAGGTTGGCTGGACTCATTGTGCAGCTTTAATGTTACCTGGGTCCTCTCTTTATTTTCCTGCATCAGTTGAATATCACAATAATATGGATCAAATGACGGCTCCTTTGGAGGGAAATTCGGTATGGGCTTCTGTCCCTTACCATATAGCTTATACAAACCGGCAGCCGCTCCTACAAAAGCTGCATTATAATCTACTGCAACCTCATTATACACATAATCTGTAGTCACATCCAAGTGATAATCGTTTTTATCTGGGCCTCCTGCAAGTGCCCCCCATAATATATGTCTGTGTTGAGGAGGATCATCCATATTGAGTGTCTTTGATCCGTGAGCAGCTCTGTGGTGAGGATGCAGTACAAAAGGCAACCCCTTTTCATGCCCGTATCCTACAATATAAGAATACCCCATAGGATTTCTTCCCATGATATAATCCATTTGGCTCTTTGCCCATGCACCAAAATCTGTTCTCTCAGGGTTATATTTTTGGTATACCAGTGCACATAACTGCATAGCAGTATTATAACGGGCTGATCCCCAACCGTTTAACATAGTATATCCGGTAGGTGATGTTTCAATATATGTACCATCTTTAGGATCCTCGTGCTTTATCACACCGCCTGACATATACTCAGTATTCCATCTTGCAAAGTAATCAAATCTTTCATGTTCAGGGAACAAATACGCAAGTTTCACGAAAGCTCCGCCCCAAACAGCATCCCAGCTGTGAGTCCATATATTTTGCCATGTGTTGTTATTGTTATCACGTACTATCTTTTTCAAGTATCCTGTATAAAGTCCGTCAGCTGTTGCAGATTCAATATCATTAATGTAGCTCATGTCATTTGTACATTCATAAAGCCATGCAGCTGCCCATGTAAGTTCATCATCATCATAAGCAGAACCGTAATATCCACCGCTATCTGCCATACCTCTGTATGTTTTTGCAAACTTATACATAGCTTTTGCATATTTTAAACACTTTTCAGCATACTCAGGTTCAGTATCCTTAAAATTCATATATGAAGTTGCCAGTGCCGCTGCCGTTCCTGCACATACATCACTGCCGGGTTTTTCAGCAGTAGCAAATCTTGCCGGTCTTGTAGCAATAAGATTCTTTGGATATAGTTCAGGCGGTCCCCAATATGTATGGTCCTGATCACCATCGCCTACCTGGAAGCAAAAAGCAATCATATTGCCGTCTTTATCAAGGAATGACGCTCTTAGAAACGTGTCTGTAAATAGTTTAATTAAATCAATTATGTGCTCTTCTTCTCCGAGTTCCTTGTAGACATCCTTGAATTCATAATAACTCCATCCAATTGTAGAAGCTGCATACGCTTGGGGAAGTCCAAACCTTACATGGTCGCCTGCATCATGGTAACCACCATGCACATCAATAAAGCCGTCGCCATCCGGATCAATGATACTGCCGTACTTTTCCAAAAAGCTCTTGCTGAGAGTGGTATTTTTGAGAGGAATCATTTGATCTTCCAAATGGCAGTCACCTCTCCATTCAATCTTTCCTCCTGTAATACCAGGCCCACATTTTTCTGCATCATAGAAATAAAGCGATTTTTGTGTTGCTTCTGCATAATTGAAATAGTCCCATTTTTCCCATCCAACAGCCGATGGCAAAGGTACCGGTGATGCACCAGCTGCTGATGCTGCCAACCCGCTTAAAGCCTGTCCAAAAACAAGGCAAGCAGATAAAGCCCACAGAACTACTCGGTTTTTACTTAGCATAACCTTTCGTCCAATTTCTTTTCTCATAAGTTATAACCCCCTACTCTAAATAATCTATATTAAAAGCATAAAATAACTGCTCTTAATTTCTCTCTCTATATATATCATAATATAAAATTCGTACATTTCATATAATTTCAGTGTACAAAAATAAAAAATTTCTATATATTTCATTCCATTATTAATTTTTTATTATAAATTCTCATTGACATGGGACAATATTTTATGATAGTATATAAAAAATAATTTACAATTATTGCTTTAAAATTGTTTGTGTCAAATACTGTGACGAGGATGAGTAAATTATAAAAGGCATTAGCAGCGATCCGGAACTGGTGAGAGCCCGGAAATGCATAATAATTGAAGTTCCCCTCTGAGTTATCGGTTGAAGGTATTAGTTTACTTGTAGGCTGGATCGGTTATTCCTCCGTTAAAGGGAAAAGTGTATCGGATAGTACACGTTGTTTATCCCGTACATATTAAGTGGGCATTTTTGCCAATTAAGGTGGTACCGCGAAGCTACTCTTCGTCCTTTCAAGGACGAAGAGTTTTTTATTTTACAGGAATTTTTTATTTTATTGGAAATTATAATAAACAGGAGGTATGAAATATGATTATAATTATGAATTCAAATGCAACCAGGGATCAAATTGATGAAGTGGAAAAAAGGCTTATAGATCTTGGTTTTCAAACTCACCCTATATTTGGGGAGATCAAAACAGTTATTGGTGCAATTGGTGACAAGAGATTGCTAAATACCCAGGATATCTCCAATATGCCTGGTGTTGAGAGTCTTGTGCCTATTATGAAGCCTTACAAACTTGCAGGTAAAGAGCTCAAGAAGGAGCCAACGGTTGTTAAAGTTGGAGATGTTGAAATAGGCGGTAAGGAAGTAGTTATAATGGCCGGACCTTGTGCCATAGAAAATGAAGAAACATATATTGGAACTGCAATAAAAGTAAAGGAATCGGGTGCAAAAATTTTAAGGGGTGGTGCCTTTAAGCCGCGTACATCTCCTTATGCATTTCAAGGCCTTGAAGAAGACGGTCTAAAAATAATGGCTAAAGCAAGAGATATAACAGGACTTGTACTGGTAACTGAAGTAGTAGATACCCGTGATGTAGATCTTATTGCGTCATATGCTGACATAATTCAAATTGGTGCACGAAATATGCAAAACTTCAAGCTGCTTCATGAAGTAGGCCTCACTAATAAACCTATTTTATTAAAAAGAGGTTTGGCTGCTACAATTGAAGAATGGCTTATGGCTGCCGAATATATCATGGCTGCCGGTAATTCTAATATTATACTATGCGAAAGAGGCATTCGTACTTATGAAACTGCTACAAGAAATACAATTGATATAAGTGCAATTCCTCTTGTCAAGGAATTGTCCCACCTGCCAATAGTAGTAGATCCAAGCCATGCAACAGGCTCATGGAAGTATGTAAATGCCCTGTCAAAGGGAGCTGTAGCGACCGGTGCCGATGGACTTATCATCGAAGTTCATTCAGATCCCAGCAATGCATTATGTGATGGTCCACAATCATTAAGGCCTTCAAAGTTCGATCAACTTGTTAATGAATTAAGACCGGTAGCCGAAGCTGTTGGAAGATCATTATAGGATAAGAGATTAAGTCTGGGAAATTATGGTGTCGAAATATAAATCTATCTCCATTGTCTTTCAATACACCAAGACACTGTAATTTCCAGACATCTTAAAGTTTATTTCTGTTATTCAAACCCATAGACTTTACCATCCATTACCAGCACAAATTTTTCGCACAATATATTATTTAAGCATGATTTAAAAAATAACTTCCGCAATAAATTTCGCTCATGCGTTGAGTTAACACGTCAACACTCGTAGAAAGCAAAAGTAATTTTTCATTCATGCCTTAGTAATGACTAAAATATTACTTGCGTACAAGCTTTTCAGAATTTAATACCAGTACTATGGATATCAGAATTAATAACGTACCTGCAGCCAGAAATACTGAAGGCTGCTCCTTTAAAAACACTATAGCAATGATACTTGCAAGTACAGGTTTTATAAAAAACACCATCGACCCCTTCCCTGCCCCTATAATTGATAAACCTTTAAAATATGTTAGATAAGCAATACCCGTCACAAAAACGGAAAGGTAAATTATCTGTAATGTACCCGAATAGTCGAATTGAAAAACATTAGGTCCCTTTATGAACAACATTATAGGCAGCAGTAGCAGGCTTCCGGCTATGAATGAATATGCGTTCATCTTAAGGCTGCCGATTTTTACAGCCTGTTTGCGTCCAAGAACTGTGTAAAGTGCGTAAAAAATTGCTGACAATAAAGCAAATATGGGACTTCTAAAATCCATTGAGTCAATGTTTAACTTTTCATAGAAAATAACCACGATACCTAAAATGCCCAGGGCCAGCCCGGCTGCTTTAACCCGATTGAATTTCTCCTTGTCCCAAAAATAGGCAAAAACACACACAAATATGGGATTACTACTGAATATTACAGCGGATAAAGATGCTTGTGCTCCTTTCATATAAAGGCTTAGCTGCATAAGACTCATGCTGACTACAACGTTTATAAATCCTACTGCTGTAATTGCCAATAGTTCTCTCCTTCCAAGCTTTAAATCACCTTTGTAAAGCAGAAATAAGAACAAAATTATTCCGCCTAATAAAAAGCGGATAAAGTTTACTTGGAATGGATCAATTTTTCCAACCAGAGTTTTACTTACAACTTCATAAGTACTAAAGAGCAAAACTGTATTTATCACATACAAATAACCGTTTTTTAATGACATTCCCAATTCTTCCCCTCATTTCAAAAATACATCATAATCTCTAAATAGCATAATCTCTAAACATCATAATCTCTAAACATCATAATCTCTACATATCATATAATTCATAATTAAGAATTGTTTATATAATCTTCTTTGAGAAATTATATATTCTTGTACAACATTTTATATATATCATAGTTTCCCTTAACTTTTTTGAGATAATGCTTAGTCTCTTTAAATGTAATATTTTCACTGAATATTCCATTTTCACTTTTTTCAGCATTTTTTATCCATCTTAAAACATTTGTTTTGCCGCCATTGTACGAAGCTAAAACATACTCTATTTTTTCATCATCTGTTGCATTATTAAAATCCTCAAATTGGTCCTCAAGATAATGTAGATACCAGCATCCTATTCTGATATTGGTATCTGGTTCAAACAAATCATCAATTTCAAAGCCTTCGATCTTCATTTTCCCTGCTGCCCATTTTCCAGTGTCCTCTGTAATTTGCATAAGCCCCATCGCTTTTTTGGGTGAAACGGCAGTACTTCTAAAGTTGCTCTCAGCCTTTATTACAGATAGTACCATATATGGATCAATTCCATATTGTGTTGAGTATTTTATTACACTATCCTTGTATTTTACAGGGTATACTCTCTTTGCCGCAATAATTAACCCGCTTACGGATATACCAGCGATCAAAATCAAAAGTATGAAAAAAACTATTATTTTCTTAATTTTACTCATATATTTCCTTCCAACTGTGCTATAAGACTATCAAAATCAGATTCATTCCTAATTACTTTATCAGCTATACTTATATATTCATCGTTAGTCATTTGTGACCTAATTCTTTTCAAAGCATCATCAAATGAAAGGTTATTTCTTTTCATAATCCTCTCTGCCCTAACCTTTTCATCTGCAACTACAACATAAACCTCATCAACCAGGTCAATAAACCCATGCTTTATCGGAATGGGGCATTCAATTACCAATACTTCCACATGGCTTTCTCTTGCCTTTTTTATTTCTTCGATTATCTCCTCTATAATATATTTATGAGTTAATCCATTTAATACTTCAAGCTTAACTTTATCATTAAAAACAATGCTTGCCAGTTTTTTCCTGTCAAGCTGCCCTTCCCCATCAAGCACCTCATTACCAAATACCCGGACTATCTCAGTTAAAGCAGGCTTTCCCTTATGTACCACTTCTCTGTATATAAGGTCTGCATCAATCACCTTTGCACCCTTTTTTGCAAAATAATCGGAAAGTGTACTTTTTCCGCTTCCTATAGGACCGGTAACGCCAATTATTTTCATATATCGTACCCTCATAAAATTAAGCGGATGTTCAAAGCTTCTCAAACATCCGCTGATTACTTTCCTCTTTTTAATCATTACTAAGTAATTCTTTAATCATTACTTAGTAATGTTAAAGAAATAACTTCCCCTAAATGCTCGCTTTCGTGTTCACTTAACTCGTGAACACCCGCTCGCAAGGGTAAGTAATTCTTTAATCATTACTTAACATCGTACCAGCTTCCACCCGATCTTACTTCCACAGTAAGAGGCACCAGAAGGCTTGCTACAGTTTCCATACATTCTTTTAAAAGCTCCTCTACTTCTTTCAGCTCATCCTTGTGAGTTTCAATTATAAGTTCGTCATGGACCTGCAAAATAAGCCTTGACCTAAGGTTTCTATTCTTTAGTGCCTTGTACACCTTAACCATTGCAATCTTAATAATGTCTGCTGCACTTCCCTGAATAGGCGTGTTCATTGCAATCCTCTCACCAAAAGATCTTATGTTGAAGTTTGAGGATTTTAACTCGGGAAGGTACCTTCTTCTATTGTAAATAGTTGATACAAAGCCCATTTCTTTTCCCTGCACCACTATATCATGCATATACTGTTTAACTTTAGGATATTCCCCAAGGTATTCATCAATATATTTTCTGGCTTCTTTTCTGGTTATACCTAAATCTTTTGATAAGCTGAAATCTCCGATACCATAAACAATACCAAAATTAACAGCCTTTGCACTTGACCTCATAAATGGTGTAACCTGTTCCTTTGGTATATTAAATACCTTTGACGCTGTAGACGTATGAATATCCTCATTATTTATAAAGGCGGCTATCATATTTTCGTCACCGGTAATATGTGCCAAGACTCTTAACTCAATCTGTGAGTAATCTCCATCAGATAAAAGATATTCTTCATTTTCCGGTACAAAAACCTTTCTTATCTTTCTGCCCATTTCCAGTTTTACTGGAATGTTCTGAAGGTTTGGCTCAGTACTGCTTATTCTTCCGGTAACCGTCACCGTCTGGTTGAAGCTGGAGTGAATTCTTCCCGTACTTGGGTTCATTACCTTCATAAGCCCTTCCACATAGGTGGACTTAAGCTTTACCAAATGCCTGTACTCCAACAGCTTGGCAACTATCTCATGCATGGGTTCAAGCTGCTCTAATACCTCCACATCGGTGGAATAACCAGTCTTGGTTTTCTTAATAACAGGCAGCTTTAATCTGTCAAACAATATAACCCCTAGCTGCTTTGTAGAATTTATGTTAAATTCTTCCCCTGCAAGCTCATAAATATCCTTAATAAGCTGGTTTATTCTGTCTTCCATCTCAACAGAAAAACTCTTAAGAGTATCTATATTTACCTTTATTCCCAAATGCTCCATATCGGCAAGCACTTCAATAAGGGGCAGCTCAATCTCATAATAAAGTTTTAGCTGATCATTTTCGTCAAGTTTTTTGTGAATAAGCTCATACAGGCTATAAATAAGCTCGGAATACATACCTATAACAGGAGCCAGCTCATTTACAGGTATGTCATTAATTTGCAGCTTCTTTTTCCCCTTCCCAAGCATTTCCTCAATGGAAGATACATCTAAACCCATATAATCCTCAGAAAGCTCGGTCACTGTATAAGTATCCCTTGAAGGACTAAGTATATATGCACCTATCATTGTATCAAAAGAAAGACCGTTTAAAGATATGCCCTTGTTTTTGAGATAAACAATAAGATTCTTTAGATCATGACCATATTTTTTTACATCATTTGCTTCAAAGACTTCCTTAAACTGGCTTAAAAATATATCTTCAGTAAAATCTCCGGTGATATTAACATATACAGTCTTCTCTTGTCCCCATGAAATTCCTGTACCTTTAAGACTTGAATTGAAGTCATCTGTCTTTTCAAGAATATAATAAACCGTGCACCTTTTTCAGCGAGTATTTCCTTTTTTATTTTTTCCAAATCCCCGATATCTCTTACAACCTCTACATCCCGCAGTTTCAGAGGATTTTTTGACCTTTCCTCTTTCAAGTTATATTTTTCTATAAAGCTTTTGAACTCAAGTCTTTTAAAGAGATTATACAGTTTCTCCCTGTCAACCTCTTGCTTTTGAAGATCTTGCAAGCTTTTAAGTCCACACCTTTCTGGCGCATTCCTATCAATTGTTGCAAGCCTTTTGCTCAAGAAGGCCAGGTCCCTGTTGTCTTCTAATTTTTGTTTAACACTCTTTTTTTCTACTTTATCAAGACTCTCATATATATTTTCAATGGTTCCAAAATTTTTCACCAAATCAATAGCTGTTTTTTCACCAATTCCAGGTACACCGGGAATATTGTCAGATGTATCCCCCATAAGCCCTTTTACATCAATAAAAAGTTCTGGAGTAACACCGTACCTTTCAATAACTTTATCATGATTATATTCTTCTGTTTCTGTCTTCCATCCCTTAGTAACCGGAAGCTTAATTCGTGTCCTGTCAGTAGCAAGCTGCAGCGAGTCCCTATCCCCTGTCAGTATAACTACCTCAAAACCTTCCTTTTCTGCACATAATGAAACTGTACCCAGGATATCGTCTGCCTCAAATCCCTCATATTCAAGCCTTTTTATGTTCATAGCATCCAGTACCTCTTTTATAACCGGCACCTGAACAGCCAATTCCTTGGGCATTCCCTTCCTGTTTGCCTTATATCCGTCAAATTCCTTATGTCTGAATGTGGGAGCCTTAAGATCGAATGCTACACATAAATAACCCGGATTTTCTTCATCCAGGTATTTGTTCATTATATTTATAAAGCCAAACACTGCATTTGTAAACAGTCCATCACTTGTAGCAAGTATTTCCTTTCCCTGAAGTCCGTAGAATGCCCTGTTTAAAATACTATTACCGTCAATCAGCATCAATTTTTTATTATTCATATATTTCCCCGTTTAAATTTATTAGTAATAACTAAAATATAACCTCCACTATAAATTTGGCTCATGTGTTGACTTAACTTGCCAACAATCGCTCAAAATGGGAAGTGATTTTTTAGGCATTCCTTATGTCAAAATCCCCGTTAATTGTAAGGGTTAACCTATCCCCCATATGGTATGTATTAATTATATTTTCTTCAGGAATGCTGATTTCAATTCCCATATCTTCAGATAATAAAACCGCATTTCCATTCTCAATTCTGTCTACAACCGCATTTATCTCCATTAATTAATTCCCCTCTTCTCACAAGCAATCTACATATAAAAATCATCAAAAATCATTTTTAAAAATGATTAATCTTCAATATATAATCGATTTTTTTCTATCGTGCTTATGCCATATAATATTTTACACAAAAAAATTACAGCGGTAAACAGCTGTAATTAATTATTTTCAAAAAAATAAAAAATATTACACCTTAGTATATTTTCTTAATTTTAAAAGTGACAAAAACATATTGAGAATTCCATTTTATTTCATCCAGTTCCCTGTTCAGATTATTTTTATTATTAATTAAAGTATTGTATTCGCTTGAACCGTTCCATGAACTGTTATTTGCATTGCTTACAATTTTTTTATCAATTTCAAAAACCTCAGCTTCAATTTCCTTCTTCCGGCTTTCATAATCATTATTTACAACAGTATTTGTTATTACATTAGAAGCACCAAGGGTGTCATTTACCTTTTGCAAAAATGTGTTATAGTTGTTTGCAGGAATCCTGAAATTAAGCAAGTCAGCATTTTCAGATTCAGCTATCATACCATTAGGTATCGCACTAACAGATTTTTGAGTAGCTTCAACACTTCCTGTGATTAAAGATACTCTAAATTCTTCGCCGCCTAATGAAGCTGCGATGCTTCTTATGGAATCTCTTCCTGATTTGGCATCTTTTGTATTTAGCGTAAAATCAGCTGACTTATATAGGTTTTCACTAAAAACCGTTCCAATAACAGTGGATTCTGTAGACTTATCAGTAATCTCCTTTTTTGAATTGGTATCCGTTTTAGCTTTTAATTCAGCTTTACCTGTAATATTTTCACTAAATCTTGTTGTGATGTTTTTATCTTCAGTTTGCTTCACTTCGGGAGAATCATATTTTTCTACTGGCTGTGATTTATTTAATGCTGATGTCGGTATCACGTCCATTGCGACAATAGAGCTTTGATCCTGAGTTGATTGTGAATACCCGGCAGCTCCGCTTATTTTATGCAAACCGTCATTATATTGGGGAGTTTCGCTGTTTACACTCTCCTTTGGATTATGATTATAATTGAATTGCATATTTTCATTAGAACCATATTCCTTGCTGTCGTAAGATTGCACCGAGGTAGTATTTGGTAAGTCATTTTTAATTGATATATTATTATTGTAAACCAACCAAATTGTGAATATAATAAGAAACCCGGCTGCTGATGCAAACACATGGGAATACCTCACTAAAATCAGGGTTATAGCACTTTGCTTTTTGGCTTTCTCTTCTAACAGCTTCTCATGAAGTTCGTCCTTGAAATTTAAAGGCAGGTCTTCCTCTGGAGTATTATTTAGCATGGCTATGACGTTTTTTACGTCATGGAGCTCTTTCCTGCAATCTTCGCAGGACAAAATATGTTCCTCAAACTCAGAAAGCAGGTCACTGTTCATATCACCATCGATATATTGGGATATAAGTTCCCTGATATCTTCACATTTTTTCATCTCCAGCCCTCCTTTCAATATCTTTGACGAAATTATCCGAAAAAAGTTCCTTCTCTTTTAAAAGAATTTCTTTAAGCTGTAATCTAGCCCTGTTAATCCTTGATTTGACCGTTCCGACAGGAGTCTTGACAATCTCCGATATCTCTTCATAGCTAAATCCCTGAAGATCCCTGAGTACAATAATGAGCTTATATTTTTCTGACAACTTGTGTATAGCATTATTTACCGCACTTTTTAAGTTCTTCTGTTCCACTATAACATCAGGTGTCGGTTTATCATCCTCTACCTGTATTATATAGTCTCCATTCTCCCTGTGATACTCCTCATCAAGAGACAAGACCCACTTGTTTTTACGCTTTCTGAGTTCATCAAGACAGGCATTGGTGGCAATCCTGTAAATCCATGTAGATATCTGGGATTCACCTTTAAAGCTGCCCATGGACTTGAAAATTCTAATAAAAACTTCCTGGGTAACCTCACTTGCATCATCATGGTTACCTAAAAGCCTTAGTGCAATATTGAATACCCTTTTTTGATACTTTTCCATCAGCAATTCAAAAGCTTCAATATCTCCTTTTTTGGATAACCCAAGGAGATATTTTTCATTTTCACTCAAGCCTGCACCCCCCTAGACGGGATTTAGTTTAATTCCTTAGTAAGTATCTAAAACAATGGAAAGCCTTAATTATATTAATATTTTACCTAATGCCAGCCACAATGAAATTATAGAGAAATTTAGAGATAAAATCAATGGTTTATTCTAAGCATAAAATATAATATAATTGAAAAAACAACTAGGATTACGATATACCCAATATTAATATTAAACGGAGGTTATTATGGAAACTTTTACTAAAGTTAGTGTTGTTAAAAAGGCAAATGTATATTTTGATGGAAAGGTTACCAGCAGAACTGTTATATTCGAAGATGGAGAAAAGAAAACACTAGGAATAATGCTGCCTGGTGATTATGAATTCGGTACTGCTGCAAAAGAGATAATGGAAATTTTAGGAGGCTCTATGGATGTTTTGCTTCCGGAGAGCAGCGAATGGTTGACAGTTAATGAAGGCCAGTCCTTTGAAGTCCCTGCAAACTCAAAGTTTAAACTTAAGGTTAAGGAGCTTGCCGACTACTGTTGTTCATACATAAACGAATAATCCCACTTTATAAAAGGCTGCCATTAAGGCAGCCTTTTTTGCTTACGAGCTTTTTACTTATACAATAATAGGTTGAATTTGTTTTCCATTAAGTGCTTCCAAAATTGTCGGTATGATAAGTTCAGTTTTTGATATGATTGAATTTGGTTTATCCTTAGGGCTATCCTGACCGAAAGGAACAATAAATACATATTTCATGTTCATAAGCTTACCAAGATTTTGAGCATTAGCTCCCAACCCATCATTAGTTGAAACTGCAACTACTACAGGTTTTTGATTACGCAAATGAGCCTTGAACGCCATTGTAACCGATGTATCGGTAATTGCGTTGGAAATCTTTGCAATGGTATTACCTGTAGGAAATACCCATTAAGTGCAAAATGTATTATTCATTATTCAATTAATACTATAAAACATATAAATGTTCTGTCGAATAATATATAATTAAAGATATTTATGCAGGAATATTAAAAATGTAGATGCTGAAAGCCCATTTATGAATATTGGTTCTGCTGACTCCCCTGTTACGTTGTGGGCTGGTGACATCAACCAGGATAATTCAATAAACATGGCAGACGTGATTAAAATTGCTCAGTGCTTTAATAGCAACTCGGATGATGAAAACTTCAAACCCGACTACGATATTAATAAAGATAAAACTATAAATATTGCCGATATTATAATTGTTGCAAAGCATTTCAACGCAACCACCGACAGCTATAATGATATAGCAGTGAAAGCCATTCCTAATTAGAATTGCACCACAATCTACCATGTGTTATACTTTTAACACTAAATACTTTATTTTTGGAGGTCGGTAGTTATCATGACGGCAAAAAAACTTTTAAGCAAATCTCTTATGTTATTACTCATATCAAGCAGCATGAATGTGTTTGGTCTTTCCACCGAGCTGGAAAATGATTTAAAGGATTCAGTTGTTTTATTTGCAAACAGCAACATGGCATACTCAAACAATACCGATACATATATTGACACTTCCAACAAGGAAGTTAAAGCACTGGTTAAAAACGGAAGAACCTTAATTCCCTTAAGGTTTGTATCTGAAAATTTCGGTGCCCAAGTAAGCTTTGACACTAAAACAAGCACTGCAACAATAACTGCAAATGGTAATAAAGTCAAACTTACTTCAAACAATAAAACAATGCTGGTCGGTGATAAGAAAGTACTCATGGACGAGCCTGCCCAAATAATAAATGGCAGAATGCTTGTACCTTTAAGAGCATTGGCTGAAAATGCCCTTGGTAAAGATGTTTTCTATGATAATGGGCTTATAGTTATAAGCCAGACTAAAAAGAGCCTTGATTCCCAAAAAATCAATGAACTTTTCACAAAGTTTAACAATTCTGCCTCCTCTTTTGCCTACCAGCTTTCAAAGCCCATAAAGGGAGATATGGTAGCTGTTATGAAGACAAACTTTGGAGATATAAAGATAAAGCTTTTCTATGAAGATGCTCCAATAGCAGTGGAAAACTTTGTAAAACTTTCACAGAAAGGTTACTATAACAACCTTATTTTCCATAGAGTTATAAATAATTTTATGATTCAAGGCGGTGACCCTAAAGGAAATGGCACAGGCGGTGAAAGTATTTGGGGTAAGCCATTTAGTGATGAGTTCAGCAAAAGGCTATACAACATTCGAGGTGCTCTCTCCATGGCAAACAGCGGTGCTAACACCAACGGAAGCCAGTTTTTTATAGTCCAGAATCCCTTATTTAATGACGAGCTAAAAGAAAATTGCAAATCCATAGGAATGGATCAAAAGTTTATTGATGAGTATTCCAAAGTAGGAGGTACCCCATGGCTTGATGGAAGACACTCAGTTTTCGGTCAAGTGTATGAGGGCATGGATATTGTTGACAAGATAGCCGCTGTAAAAACTGGAGTGAACGACAAGCCTGTTGACGATGTAAAGCTTTTATCCGTACAGACTTATAAATTGGGTTATGAAGGACAAAATATTGTCTTTGAAAAAAGTGCTTTTGATCCATCTGCAAAAACAAAAGCCCCTGATTTCCAATTGGAAAATGCTGATGGAAAAAAAGTCAAGCTTTCCGATTATAAAGGTAAAACTGTAGTGCTGAATTTCTGGGCTACATGGTGCGGTCCTTGCAAAAATGAAATGCCTGATATCAACAAGGCTGCTGGTGAAATTGCCAAAAGTAAAGATGCTGTACTATTGACAGTTAACATTGGTGAAACAAAAGATGTTGCGGTTAAATTCATGAAGGATAACGGCTATAATATGAATCTTCTTCTTGACTCAAAAATGGAAATCGCTAATAAATATGGTGTTTCAGCAATACCGACAACGATTGTAATCGATAAGAATGGAAATATAGCAGATCAGATAGTTGGTGCAACCACCTATAAAAAGTTAATGGAAATATTAAATAATAACCGGAAGTAATATTTAAATCGTTACTATATTAAAAGTAATTAATCTCCTGCATTTGTCTGTCGCAAATCCCGTTGAACCGTTCGTTATTTACTCCGCCAAATGTAAGATTAATAAAACTTTTAATATAAGATAGGAGGTTTAGTGTGGTAATTAATATAAAACATATTCATTTGATTATAATCATGCTTTTTATATTAATATGTGGGGGATGTGAAAAAGGAGAATTGCAGAACCAACCTGCATCTACTCCAACAGTGCCAGGGATTTCCACGCCCCACACCACACCTTTACCTTCATCAAAATCCCAGGACATGCCTAGTCCAACTGCGACTGCAAACATTGAAATAATTACTCCAGTCGTTGTAAGCCCTTTCCATACATTCACAAGTAAGCCTTCGGCACCTGCTCACAAAAGTCCAAAACCTTCTACTGCAACAAAAAAATCAACTATAAGCAGCACACCTAAAAATACCAATACAGCCACAAATACGCCTATAGCAGCCACATCAACACCTCCGGCAAAAAAGGCTGCCAATACACCTGTTGTATCCTGTGATGGAGATGTATGCAGGATAATTACAGAGTGAATTAAGATTTGTTGCTTTTCTTGCAAGATGAGTTTAATACTTATTTAAAATAATTAAAATCTTTTTCAAAGTTTCACCTTCCCTAACTTCCATGAACATAGTGTTCTTTTAACTCATCCGAAGGCACCCTCATATCCTTCTCCAAACTCTTCAAATAAAGTAGTTCCCGTTTCAAACTATCTCGCACATGTTTATGCCAGAAGAACTCCCCAATAAACAACACCCTGCTAAGTCCTTTTCCCGTAAATACCGCCTTAATTAACCGTTTCACCGAATAAATTTTCCTGCTTGCATGAATGATCTCCTTCTGCAAATCATACGGACTGATTCTCTCAGGATAATGCACTACATTCCCATTATACCTGCTCCAATCCTTATGTATAAGCCTATCCTTATTTGCCTCATATACTGGTGTTCCAGGTACAAAGTACATGGATTGAATCAAAACTCCATGTATATCATGCTGTATGACAAAATCCGCAAGCCTGTCACCTACACCTTTCACATGACAATCTGCACCAACAATAAATAGTCCTCTCACCTTCAAACCATGTCCCTGTATATTTCTTACAGAGCGTACTATTTCATCATAACTGCTTTTCTTATGATGTTCTTTAAACGCATCGTCCTCTAAAAATTCTATTCCCATTGCAATTTCAAAAAAGCCGGCATTTTTTAATAGTTTTAACATTTCATCATCAAAACCCACTTCATACCTTGCTTGTATGGTAAAGGAATACTTTATACCGCTTGCTATGATGGCTTTTAAAACTGATATGGCCCAATCTCTGTCAGCAAAAAAGTTATCATCTGTAATCCAAAGCATTTTACTAAGACGTGGAATTTTTCTTTCATCGTGAAATCCAATTGCCTGTTTTATATCTTCCACCACATTTTCGGGTGTTCTTGTTCGCACATTCCTTCCAAAATGACATACAAGGGCACAGTAATCGCAGTTATGGGGACATCCTCTTGAGGCATGAACCTGAGGCCAGATAGTGTTATGTCCTGCCATTTTTTTATAATTGTACAGCAAATACCTGTCAGGAATAGTATTAATGTCCTCCGGCGGTTTTCTGTTTCCTGTATGACAATTTTATTACCACTCATATAAGCCACACCTGGAAAATCAATATCTCTAGAGTTCTGAACCGCCTCAATAAATTCACCTATTGACTCGTCTCCTTCTCCTAAAAGAACATAGTCGCAATAATTAACAGCCTCGGGATAATTCATTGAAGCATGCAAACCGCCCATTACAACTATTGCTTTGGAGTTTTGTTTTATAAACTTAGCAAGCTCATACCCTCTATTAGCACTGAATGTAAAGATTCCAATAAAAACGATATCCGCATCTAATACATCCTTCCATATAATATCTGATATAGACTCACTATACATTAACGTATCATCTACAACTTTTTTAGCAATAGTGGCTAAAGTCATCAACCCATGAGATGGTGTTCTTATATACTTATCATATATATACAGGTTTTTAATTGACTTTCGGTATGGTAAATTTCCAGGTTCAATAAACCTTATCTTTTCTATTTTCATACTTGTTACCCCCAATTACTTTTCAAATTAGCTTAAATAATGTTAGTTCTACTGAAATTAGTTATTAACACCGCTATTCTACATAATTTCCCATCACAGTATAAATATAGATTAAAAGTATTATTAATCTATATTACTTATACGACACTAAACATCAAAAGTCTGATATCTTATCATAATTTAATTTGTAATTTCCCATAGATAATGAATATTGGTATGAAAACTCACTAACACATTGTTATCTATTATATCAATATTGATTTATATTCCATAAAAATGAATTGAAGTAAAATTATTGACATTAAAGAAGCAATTATATACAATAACCACCAACACGTGAGTACATAACTTAAAATAAAGGAGAATACATATGTACAGAAACATTAGAATCATTTCATTAATCACCGTTTTCGCAATGGTCACAACCTGGTTTACTGCCTCTTTTCCTGCCTACAGTGCTGACAACAACTGGGTGAATGATCTTGGTGCAGGCAGTGTATCAACGGTTCCAGGCAGTGAGGGTGACGTTCAGGCAACAATCTACAAAACCTCGAATTACCAAGGTGCCGTACATACCAACAACTGGTCGAGCTCCGTATACTGGAAGCAGTTCTCGGATCCGATGTATCCACACCCACTTGCATTCAGCTGTGAACCAACAGGCATACAAATAGGTAATCCAGCTTTAGCTCCCGGAAATGAGCCAAACACTACTATGACAGCTGCAAACAGTGACTTTATTGTAGAGCCGTCAACATTTACACCACAAGATGCCAAGGCTGACAAAGAAACAGATTGGTCAATAGATATAATGATGTCTAGCGGTTCAAAGCAAATGAAGGCGACATTTACCCACGGAAGCCCCTATGCCTATTTCTATTTTGCAGATGCAAAACCAAGGCTTGTATTTAAAAACATTCTTCCGGTAGTTTATATCGGAAATGCATCATCAAACTGCCTTGCTGTCAAAATCAACAATAACTATTACGGGTTATTTGCCCCAGTTGGATCTAACTGGACCGGAATAGGAACAAATACATTAAATTGTAATTTACCATCGGGGAAAAACTATTTTTCCATTGCACTGCTCCCGGATAATTCAGAAAACACATTTAATTTTTATAAGCAGTATGCATTTGCCTTTATTACAGATACAAAGGTTGATTGGAAATATAATGAATCTGACAGCACTGTAACAACTACCTTCAATATATCAACTACAACAATGGAAGGCACTAACAAGGATACCGTTATAGCCCTATATCCTCACCAGTGGAGGAACAATTCGAATATATCCCATCTTTCATATACATATAAAACAATCAGAGGAACAATGAAAACTATAACGGGAAGCAAATTTACAACTCAATACAAGTATAATGGAATACTTCCCTCCCTTCCCGATGCCATATCCTCCAATGCATCTATAAGAAGCAAATTACAGGGTTTTGTGGATCAAGCAGAAAGCAAAACTCCTTATATAGACTCAGATGATACATACTGGGCAGGTAAAGACTTTGGAAGGCTTGGTAATTTGATTCCAATTGCCGAACAAATTGGTGATACTACCGCAGCACAAAAATTTCTCAATGAAATGAAGAGCAAACTTGAAAATTTCTTTACATATACACCCGGAGAATCTAAAAACTACTTCTATTACAACAACAACTGGGGAACATTGGTTGGCTGGCTCCCAAGCTTTGGCTCAAATAACGAGCTTAACGACCACCACTTCCATTATGGTTACTTCATAAATGGTGCTGCACAAATTGCTCTACGTGACCCCGCATGGGCATCCGACAACCGTTGGGGTAAAATGATAAAACTCGTTATCAGCGATTTCGCAAATGGAAACAGGAATGATTTGAGATTTCCTTTCTTAAGAAATTTTGATCCATATGCTGGCCATTCCTGGGCATCAGGCCACGCAAAGTTTTGGGATGGAAATAATCAGGAGTCTTCTTCCGAGGCACTTAATGCATATCAGTCCATGATACTCCTTGGAGAAGCTATAAAAGATACCTATATAAGAGACCTTGGCGTTTACCTTTATACAACGGAAATACAGGCAGTAAACAACTACTGGTTTAACCTCTATGGAGATGTTTTCGATAAAAGCTGCCCATACAATACAGTTGGAATGGTTTGGGGAAGCAAATACACCCATGGAACCTGGTGGACCGCAGATCCTATAGAAATTCACGGTATCAACTGGATGCCAATTACAGGTGCATCATTATATCTTGCAACAGATCCAAGCTATATAAAGAGAAATCTTGATGAAATGTGGGCTGAAGTAAACGCGTATACTGGTGCGGACAAAAATCCCGCCATGTGGCAGGATATCGTATGTGAGTATATGGCTTTATCAGATCCCGCTGCAGCACTTAATAAATGGAATGAGAATGGTGCTGTTGAAGATGGTGAAACACGAGCTCATACTTTTCACTGGATCAGAAATTTAATGGAATTAGGAACACCGGATCTTACCATATCAGCAAATACACCTTTTTATGCAGTATTTAAAAAAGGCACCACAAGAAACTATGTTGCTTATAATGCTTCTGACATAATTAAAAGTGTTGTATTTTCAGATGGAAAAGTATTAAATGTGGCACCAAAGTCAATGGGTATGTCAAATGACACCAGCACTGATCCTACACCTGTAAAACCAACACCGACTGGGGTGCAAAACACACCCACTCCAACAAATGCCAAGTCTTCTACCCCGACATCCACTCCATCAATTACTGAAACTTTGGTAATTGACGATTTTAACAGTGCAGCACAATGGCAGGCAAAAAAGAACGATTTAAACCAAAACGTAAACATCCAAGGAGGAATTTACAATCTTGAAGGGGAGAAAAACCTGCATTTCTTCTACAATGGCGTAACAAACCCTGAATACTTCGATACATATTTAAACAAAGACATATCAGCCTTTGATTATTTGGCACTTACAATAAGAGGAGCCCTTGGCGGTGAAGAATCAACTATAGGCATTTCCTTAAATGACGGCAGCAAAACAGGCACATTGAAGCTTAGAACTTATGGTAATTTAACAGATTCATATAAGGAAATATTGATCCCCCTTTCCGATTTTAATATTAATCTTTCGAAAGCAACTTTCTTAAGGATTGCAGGAACAGGAACTGCACAGACAGTTAAAATCGATGATATTAAACTCATTAAGACCGGAGAAACCATTCCTCCATCACCTACAAAAACCCCTGCGATACTTTACGGGGATTTAAATGAAGATCTCTCAGTAAATATGGCTGATGTAATCATTTTGGCAAAAACCTTCAATTGTGTAAAAGGTGATAGGAAATATATTGAGGCTAATGACTTAAACACTGATGGCTCTATAAATATGGCTGATGTAGTTATTATAGCCAAGGTTTTTAATACAGTAAAACATATGGAATGATTGTTGTTGTGAGAAATTGTGTTATAGAATACACCATAATATCCCAGACATTAAATAGTGATTTTTACATAAAATTTGTTATTTTTGTGAAATCACTTTTTTTATTATTTTTTTATATTACCTTTTATATCTTCCTGCACGAACTTCTTTCTATTATAGCAGCATCCACCAGCTTATGGACAGGAGCTATTTCATTTTTCTCAATTGACTCTATGAGCAGATCTGCTGCAATTTTAGCAACTTGGGCAAAGAAACATTTACCGTTGTAAGAGGAGGCGACATGAGAGAAGAATATTGGGCATTGTCAAAACCAATTATAGAAATATCATCGGGTACTTTTAGACCCAATTCTGCAATGGCTCTATAAGCACCAATTACCATGGTATCATTACATATAAATACTGCTGTCGGCGTATTAATTGAAGATAACAGCTTTTTCATTCCTTCATAGCCGCTCATTTCCATAAAATCTCCATAATAAATCCATTCCTCACGAAGGGGCAAATTCAAACTTAGAATTGCATCTTTAAATCCATCGAACCTTTTTTTGCCTGACAATTTATCTAAATTACCAGTTATCATGCCAATATCCTTATGTCCAAGCTCTGCAAAGTATTTCACGACATCAAAGGCTGCTTTGTAATTGTTTATATTAACATAAATTGCATTTGCAATGTTTGATTTATCTTCCTCAACATCTATAAAGGCTATGAAATTATCTTTATTTATCGTTTCCAGCACTTTTAGATAATCTATGTGGTTACTGCCTATTATTACACTTCCATCTATCCTTTTCTCATTAAATGCACTTGCAATTTTCCATAATTCGCTCGTTTTGTAAATTGTGGATACAAAAACATAAAAAAGTTTCTTGTTTGCATGGTCAATAAATGCACTTATAAACGGTGCAAAAAAAGTGTTGTCATACAAAAGATTTTCATCATTTAAAATTACATGGTGAGGCTGCTCCATATCTTTTATATCAAGAATAAATAATCCCAGAGTAGTATCCTTTACACCTGCAAGTTTTCTTGCTGAGGAATTGGGATAATAATTATATTTCTTTATAGCTTCTAAAACTTTTTCCCGGGTCTCTAAGGGTATGTCAGGATAATTATTGATTACTCTCGATACAGTACTTCTCGATACTCCAATTATTTTAGCCAACTCTTCACTCGTCATTTCTATCTTCCTTATACACCGATTGTTTAAGTACCTTTAAAAACATATATAATTATATAACAAACTTATTGAATACTCTATATCATTAAAATTATAGTTAAAAAATAACATAAAAATCGTCAAAAAATTTTTCTGTTTACGAATATTACTGTATGGAAGTTAGATAGTAGTTGTACTACCAAACTATTGTGTAGCATTTCAAATAAATTAAAGCAGCAATAATATAGGTATAATCGTATTGTCGTACCCATATTGTTCAAATACCTTACAGTTTATTTATTATTAATGAAAGGAGTGATAAGTAAATATTTAATCTCATCAATATTATATCATTCTTTGGAGGAGTATAAGTATGAAAATCAAAAAACTACTGAGTTTGGTGCTGATATGCAGCATTATAGCTACATATTTTGTACAGGCAGGTGTACAGTCTAATGCCGCAACCCCTGTATTACCGGCACAAGGTGCAATTGAAACCGGAGTATACAGGAACCTGTTTAAAGAGGCTGGACATACTGATGCAGAAATCAAGGCAAAGTTGGAAAAAGAGTTTCAGTCACTATTTCATGGCGATAGTAACCATAAGATCATGTATGAAGTAGGTACTGATATGGCGTATATTCTCGATGTCAATAATAACGATATCCGTAGTGAGGGCCAGTCATATGGAATGATGCACTGTGTGCAGATGGATAAGAAGACTGAATTTGACAAGCTCTGGAAATGGGCTAAGACCTATATGCAGCAAAAAAGCGGTCAGTTTAAAGGATTTTTTGCATGGCAATGTAGAACTGACGGAAGCCATATGGATGAAACACCAGCTTCCGATGGTGATGAATATTTTGCAATGGCACTTTTGTTTGCTTCAAAACGTTGGGGAAACGGTACAGGAATTTTCAACTATGAAGCTGAAGCTAATGCCATATTGGATGCATGCTTACATCAGTCTGATGATGGACAAGGATACAACCTTATTAATAAAAACTCAAACCAGGTAGTTTTCTGTCCTAGTGCCGGTAACTATGACTTTACAGATCCTTCATACCATCTCCCTGGATTCTATGAACTGTTTGCTTTATGGGGCCGGAAAAAGACAGGGAAACATGGAAAAAAGTTGCTGCAACAAGCAGAGAGTTTTTCAAAAAGACAACTCATCCAACAACAGGCTTAGCACCTGACTATGCAAATTTTGACGGATCACCAAAGAGCGTATCATGGGGTACAGAGCATGTTGACTTCCGCTATGATGCTTGGCGTACTGTAAATAATAGTGCTTTTGATTATGCATGGTTTAAAAAAGATGCATGGGCAAATACCTATGCAGACAGAATACAGGATTTCTTTGTAAGTAAGGGTCGTACAACTTACGGAGGATGTTATAAACTCGATGGTACACAAACTAATAATGACCATTCACCTGGACTTGTTGCAATGAATGCTGTTGCAAGCTTGGCAGCTACTAAAGCTCAGGCATATGATTTTGTTGAAGATCTTTGGAAGTTATCTGCTCCTAGCGGACAATACAGGTATTATGACGGATGTCTCTTTATGTTTGGTTTACTACATGTCAGCGGTAATTTCAGAATATGGGGCGGTCCGGATCCAATCGATCCAACTGATCCAGTTGATCCAACAAATACTCCAAAACCTACAATACGCCCTTTAACACCAGCAGCAATAAGGGGTGATTTAAGTAACGACGGAGTTATAAACATGGCTGATGTTATCCTTTTAGCCACCAAATTCAATGCAATAGATGGAGATGGAAAATATGTTTCAGCATATGACTTAACCGATGACGGGGTAATAAACATGGCTGATGTAGTAATTATTGGAAAATACTTCGGCAAAAACGTAATGGTTGTAACTGAAAATCCAACAAAAGCATCTGCACCAACCAATACACCAACACCAACGCCAATACCAAGTGCCAAAACTACTATAAAGGTAATGCCTTTGGGTGATTCCATAACAGATGGGCTTACTGTGCCGGGAGGATACAGGATTAAACTTTGGCAGCAGATTACCAGTAATGGATTTAAGGTTGATTTTGTAGGTTCTATGTCAAACGGTCCTTCAGAGCTTGGCGATAAAAACCACGAAGGCCACAGCGGATGGACAATCAGCCAGATTGATACAAATATCAATACATGGATGGATACCTACAAACCGCAAATTGTGCTTTTACATATTGGTACCAATGATATGTACCAGACTCCATCAGGTGCTCCTGACAGGTTGGGCACATTAATTGACAAGATCTGTGCCAAATTACCCACAGGTGGGAAGCTTTATGTATCGGACATTATTCCTTTTCCAATGTCTGCATCAAATGTGACAGCCTATAATGCAAAAATTCCAGGAGTTGTTCAACAAAAGGCTAGTGCAGGCAAACCTGTATATTTTGTAGAAATGTATAAAGCCCTTACTTCTAACGACCTTGCAGATGGAGTCCATCCTAATGCTACCGGTTATAATAAGATGGCAGATGTTTGGTTTAATGCAATCAAAGCTGACCTAGGAAAATGATCTTTATATTTTTCTATAATTTATGATTTGTGATTAATAAAGATACCGAACTGATATTTAACTTTACAGTTCGGTATCTTTATTAAAGTGATAATGTGAATATCTTAAATTCACGTTATCCCTTTAATCATCTTACTATTGAATATAAAATTTCAAACCATATTGATAAAGCTTTAATCAATATACTATGCTTTTTTAATTTCTTACTGTATTAAATTTTTTTGCCATTATAATAACATCCAGCATGTTTATAGACCCGTCATTGCTCAAATCATATGCTTTGTTATATTTCTCGTTTCCGGTTACTGAATTGAATGTAGTTGCAATAAGTATAATATCCGCCATATTAACTATACCGTCATTGTTCAAGTCCTCAGATACTACAGGAGTTGTCGGTGTAGATGAAGGCTTTTGAGTAGGCGTAGGAGAAGGCACTTTAGTCGGCACCGGAACTGGTGAAATACTAACTGTCTTAAGGTAATCATTAACAGCTGTCTGTCTGCTGTTAATATGAGTTAGAATTGCATCACAAGCTGAATTAAAGGCATTTTCTCCCCCTGACAATAGAGTTACATCACTTGTTTCTCCTTCCGGGCCTACAATATAAGGCTTTATCAAAGCTTGATATGCCTTAACCTTGGTAGTAATTTTGCTGGCATTCATACAACCGTTAATAGCTTGCTGCATTTCATAATGATAAATATTCTTATAAACCGGATCGTCAAGGAGCTTTCTGATTAAAGGCCATCTATCGGTAACTTCATTTAACGACAAGCTGGTTGTCCTTGATCCCCCGAATCCTCCTCCAAATCCTCCTCCCATCATGCTTTGAGACATTGAAAGGCCATGATCCCACGTTATCCATACTAATCCTGCATTATTTAAAACATCATTATATAAATAATAATTATGAGCCATTTGACCATAACAATCCCAGTTTACTACAGCCGTATTTATAGCTAACCACCTCAAAAAGCTTCTCGAATTAAAATACTTTTCCAGATTTGCCCTCCATGTAGCAGCATCAGTCTTTGCAGCCCATAATGCTGTGTGTGCACCTATTACATCGCTCCAGTCAGCAGCCTCTTCATTGTTTTTCTTTTCAAAAGCAGTCTGCCTAAATGGTGATGTCCAATCTGCACCCGTGCCCTCCGGCTTATAACAGTTTCCGCTGTCGTCTCCGAATTGGTCCTTTAACATAGCATCAGAAGGGTCCTCGGTCATGGTATAAAGTCCCCAGTATTTCGGTCCGTTTCCTGTGTCAACATATACCCTGCAAAACGAACTTTTTGCAGCAGGAACGCCGCCTTCTCTAAAAATTTCAGCTGTAAGTTTTTCCTTCATAAAAGAATTGTCATTCCAGTTATTTGCAAAGGTCATACAGGAGAAGCCAAAAAAATGCTGATCATTAATCTCTGGTTTCTGGTCTTCATATTCATCAAAGTTTAATCTGAATGGAAGTTTGGTTTTGCTTTTTAAACTGGCAAGGGAGCTGTTTCCCTTATACCTGAATCCCACATTCCACCACGTTTTTCCTTCAAATTCGACTGTAGAAGGTACATAGATAGGCTCAACATTGCTGTTGATGGTAATCTTTTGAACATCGTTTCTAATTTTCTGGTAATCAGCCGAACTTATTTTAATATCCATCCTTAATACTTTATCATCAGGAAAAATAAGTTTGTAATCAGGATCTGCACTTTTGGAATGTGTTTTTTCCGTCCACCCCTGAGGCCTTCCGATAAACACCCTCTTCTTTTTTATATCAGTATTTCCAGCCGAGTCTTTAACTGTTAATGTTACATTATAGTCATCAATTTCAGTAAAAGAATGTGTCACTCGAGCACCGGTAGCTGTGGTACCATCTTTAAAATCCCATTCATAGCTTACTACTGCACCTTCTGCATCGCTCGAAGAAGAAGCATCAAATGTAATAGCCTCATTTAATGCCGGCGTAACATTGGAAATCTCAAATTTTGCTGCCGGTGGGTTTGTATCTGCCGCAAAGCCCACTGAAAAGATGTTGCTAAAAATAACTGATGTAATAACAAAAGGAATTATAAATTTTCTTTTTTCTCTAAACATACGTAGTCTCCAAAAATAAATATTTGCAAATACCAATACCTAATAAAGATTAAATAAAATGATCATACAAAACTCTACTTTTATACATTCACTCCCCTAATTCCGCCTCCCCCTTACGCTTATACTTTTTATCAACCCCCTTTTAATGCTTAAAACATAACTTAAATTGATGTCCACACATTATAAAATGACAGCTTCTTTATAAATTAACCTATATATACTATATTATATATAAGCTAGTACATACTCTCAATTGATTTTTTGTCAATATTCTGTATTTTTTTATCAATATTCTGTATTTTTTATCATTTTTGTTCTAATAATATTAGCAATGTGAAGTTTATATAAAAATTAGCAGCTCCATGCTATTAGTGCCTTGCAGAATGTCCCAGACCCTATATAAATCAGTTTATTGGAATATTGCTTCCAAAATCTATAATTTCATGTTTTTCATTCATAATCTAAATAAGAGATATATTCATATTAAAGTAATTAATGAAAGGAAACTCATGAAAACTTCACGGTCAAATTTACTAATTTTATTATTGATAATATTTTGTGTACTGATAACAAGTTGTAACAGTAATATAAAGCAAGCAAATAATTTAAAACCTGAAACCAATGCTCCTAAAAGTGCTTTTTCTAATAAAATAAAGGAAGAATTCTCCAAGCAATTAAACGTGATTGTATATGACAATTATATCGGACCATAATTTGCTTTATGGGTCTATTGGCGGAATTGAACTATTTAAGGTATGTGACCTGATTGATATTAATACATCTCTTAAAGACAGACATTTCTATGAAAATGGGCCTGAGAATAAATATCAGGGAAATTTTGTACCATCATCTTTTTACGTTGAAAAAACAACGTCAGGCTTACATTTAAGGTTAAAGGTAAAATCGCTGATTATTTTGCCCAAACACCTTATCCACAGGTTCAGTATGATGTATTTAAAAACAATACCCTTGTTAAATCTATAAATGTTTATCAGTACAAGGAACAGTTTTATTTAAACAATCTTGAAGAACTTCTTAAAGCAATAGATATGAAGTATTACAAGGATGATTCAAAAAATTTAACTTTTGTAGGTTCTCCAAAAGCTACCAAAATAACTGGTAGGTTATTAGCTCAAAACCTGGTTGAAATAACCCCTGGAGAGCAAAGCACAGCTAAGCAGCTTTATAATTTTGATGAAAAAAACATGACATATTATAAAGACATTGTTTTAAAATCGAAGGAAAGAAGAATTACAGCCGCAATATAAAGAAGGAACATCTTCAATTTTTCCAAACCATTCCAATGTAAAAAGCAAAATATATTCCGGTATGACTATTTGCGATACCCTTTGTGGAAAAGTCAGATAATTATGTAAATCTGATTAAGAAAATGCTGTCTATCCCCTCTTAGGCATCCCACACATTGCCTTATTCCATGCATTAACACTAGTCATTGTTCTTGTATTTTTTACATCTTAACATTTTAATATCTTAATATTTAAATATTTTATATTTTGTTGCTTTATAATAAAACAAAGTTGGTATATAATACATAGTTGTAATCAAAACAATAATATTTTGAAGGAGGTTTTTATTTTATATGCCAAATCTTAATTTGATTGCTATTAATGTAATGTACTACGGCGGCAAAGTTGTTGCTGCAATAGTAACACTTATCATAGGGCTATGGCTAATCGGACTTTTGACCAAGTCCATGGAAAAAATACTCAAAAAGAGCATCAACGACGTAACATTAAACAGCTTTCTAAAATCCATTATAGGAATATTTTTAAAGATAGTTCTTTTTATCAGTGTTATTTCAATTCTAGGAATACAGGTAGCCTCATTTATTGCTGTTCTTGGTGCCGCTGGTCTAGCAATTGGCCTGGCATTGCAGGGAAATCTGTCAAACCTTTCCTCTGGAGTACTGATACTCTTTTTTAAACCCTTTAGAGTTGGTGAAGTGTTAGAGTTTAAAGGAATTGTTGCTGAAGTAAAAGAGATTCAGATTATGCATACTGTGGGTTTAACAGATGATGGTACTAAGATTATTATTCCAAACAGCATGCTTTCAACTGCAAATCTTGTTGTATCGCAAAGAAAGAAATAATTAAAGGAGGAGCCTTATGAACTTTTTAGAAAAGTATATCACTTCTGAATATTTATATAATTTACTTATTTCTATTGGAAGTAAGATTTTAATTGGTGCTGCTGTCTTAATAATAGGACTGTACCTTATTAAACTATTAGTTAATGCATCAAAAAAAGTCCTGTCAAAAGCATATGATGATGCAACCCTTATAACTTTCCTATCTTCACTTTTGAGCATTGCACTAAAGTTAATATTAGTTATTTCTGTTCTAGCTTTGATAGGTATAGAAATGACGTCGTTTATAGCATTGTTTGGAGCGGCAGGCTTAGCTATCGGACTTGCTTTCCAGGGAACTCTTGCAAATTTTGCAGCAGGCGTACTCATACTCTTGTTCAGGCCATTTGATGTTGGAGACAGAATTAAATCCCAGGATTTAAACGGAAAAGTTAAAGAAATACAGGTACTATATACAATTCTCGAAACTGATGACAACAAAAGAGTAGTTATGCCTAATAACGGTGTATATAGTAATATAATATTCGTTAATAAATAGAGATCAATTGACCATGTCCTTGTTGCATAAATATATCTGACTGCAGCATATTTAACTTTATAGTTGGATATCTTTATGGTGACAGGCTTTTAATGGAACAGGCTTTTAAATTGGAAATCGCAGGTCTATATTCCTGATTTTTTTCTCTTCATCAAGCTCAATTGATTTAATCATATAATGCAGTAATTCCTTTTTTTCTTCAGAAGAAACATATTCCAAAACCTTGTCAAAAGATCTAATATATCCTTCAATCTCGGTACTCGTTATATCCAAATGAGTTTTGTCTCTTTGATTTTTGACTTCTATTTTCCTTTTTTTTAAGTCTTCCATCTGTTCTCGTATTTCATCCAACCTGTCGGCAAACATTACAGGGTCAACCTTATCATTTTCAAACAGTTTAAAATATTTGTTTTTTAGGATTGTCAATCTCCCCAGTTCATTATCTATCTTTTCCAATTCTTTAACATTCATCTCTCCCCTATCATAAGTCACGTTACATATTTCTTCTGCTACCATATCTATAATCACTGTTTTTTTAACTATTTCACCTACCCTTTTTAAAACTTCCTCTTCAATCCTGTCTGCATTTATCATATATGAAGTACAGGCAGTCCCTCCCTGTCTGTGGTATTTGCTGCATTTATAATACCTGTACACCCTGCCGTTAGCATTACTAAAGCTGCCTATCATATTAGAACCGCAATTGCAGCATCTCAACAATCCTGCCAAAGCATGGATGTTTCTTACTTTTAATCGGGTCCTTGTGTGTTTATTTATTTTATCCTTGACTCTCTCAAATAGCTCCTTTGAAATGATGGGCTCATGAATTCCCTTAACTTCATAATATTCCTTTCCATCCTTCATCTGGTGCCTTACACGCCCAATATAAACCGGATTGGTAAGTATTCTTCTTATATAATCATGGCCGAACATCCCGTTTCTTTTAGTCCTGTATCCTTGAGTGTTCAATGTGTCAGCAATTTTCCTGAAACCCAAATTTTCTTCCACATACATTTCGTATATCCTTTTTACCAATTCAGCTTCATTCTCATTTATTACAATTTCCTTATCCACATTATCATACCCAAAAACATGGTTCCCTGTCCATTTTCCTTCCTTTGCTCTCTGCCTTAATCCAAGCTTAACATTCTCAACAATGGTATTTCTCTCAAATTCCGCAATACTCCCCAGAATTTGTAGTGTCATTCTCCCTACCGGAGTTGATGTATCAAACTTCTCTGAATAACTTATAAATGATATACCTTTGTTTTCAAACCTGTCGACCAGGAGCAAAAGGTCTTTCAAGCTCCTTGAAAGCCTGCTTATTTTCCACACAATTACATATACAAAGCAACCTTTTTCAGCATCATCCAAAAGCTCATTGAGCCCAGCTCTCTCTTCGATACTTTTTCCTGACATGCCTAAGTCACTATACACCTTGTAAATATTCATGCTGTATAGCTTGCAATACGCAGTCAAAACATCTGTCTGAGCCGATATTGAGTACCCCTCTTTGGCTTGTTCTTCTGTGCTGACACGCACGTATAAAGCTGCTAGCTGATTATTATCGGATTTCAGGTAATATCCCTCCCTATATATGGATGTTCTTCTATGAAAATAATATTAACACTGTTTATTGGACTTTCGTTTTATTAAGGAATGACTAAAGTATTCCTTCCAATTTTTATGCGGGTGTTGATGAGTGAAGCCAACACATGCGGGAAATTTGTATCAGAAGTTATATTTGAGTCATTACCAAATATACTTTAGTAGAAGTTATTATAAGGAATCATCTATCATGAATAACGAGCAAAAAAAAGCTTTAAAGAGATTCATAAAACATTTGTCTGAAATCATAATCAAAGTTCATAAGGAGACTAATGGCAGCATACTAAAATAAATATATGTTTTTTATTTGAAATTATATCTCCATCATTTCTTTTTGCTTAAAAGCCGAAAGACAAAGTAAATTGTCCCTCTACTGACTATTAATTTGATAGAAATACTGTTATAATTTAATTAATTGGGTTTGATATCAAAACTTGGGATACAACGGCCAATATATGGCATACCAGACTTTAAATATACAGGAGAACTATCTATGGATAATAAAAAATATAATACCATCTTGATATTTTCATTAGTTATTTTAGCAGGAATTTTACTGATTTGGGGTAAAACATCTCCTAATACAGTTAATAATTCTGTTAAATCAGCGGTTAATTATACAGCTACAGATGCTGCAAAAAACATACCAGCTAGTACCGCTACAAATACTGCTAAAGATTTAGCAATAAAGCTGGAGTATGCCCAAGGCAATTATAAACCAGGTGATATCATAGAAGTAAGTCTAGAAAATATACCAACCGATAAAAGGTGCTATCTTCTATTGAAAAAATCATCTGATACATATCCAATTTCCAGAAGGTGCATTTGGTATAAAAGCAGCGGCTCTTTTAAATTCCTTACGCCTAACCAAAAGGCAAGCTGGCATTTTGAATTGGTTGATGAAGCATCAAAATCAGTTCTTGCAAAAAGCAACGAACTGATAGTAACACAAGAGATTCATGACAATACTATTGATGACCACCTGAACGTGTTAGATAGAGCTTATTTAACACCCGTTGGAAGTTTCAACCTTATAAGACAGGGAAATAATGTAAAGGGATTATACGAATTTAACAACGGCAGCTTTGAAGGCGTTATAAAATATGAAGACACTTATGGATACGTTATTAATGGTAAATTTATAGAAACCATAAAAACAGGAACTTCTATATCCGGAGAAATTGAAGTTCGCATATCAAGTGATTCCGAGGAATGTGAAATGAAATGGCGAAGATCTGATTCAAAAAACTGGCTTTCAAGCAAAGGTCCTGGAAGTTGGTGCGATCTAGGGGATTTTGCCAACCTTTCCTTTACCCCAAAAATTGACGAGATTGATAACGGTAACAGGATTTCATGGAATTACATAGACTCCAAAGATATTACAGGCTACAATATTTATAGAAAAATAATACCGGGTTCATCAGACTTTATAAAAATCAATGAAGCTCCTCTTAATAACAATGAATATGTTGATGCAGGAATCCCATCTCTTAGAGCTTTTTCATACATAGTTAAAGCTGTCTTTGCCGATAATCATGAAGAAACCATAAGCCAATACGATAATTTCTTCCCCGATGGAGTGGCATTAATTGAAATGAAGCCATCAAAATTACAACTTACCAGGATAAGAAATAAGCTTGGTAGCTGGGATTTTAACATATTTGAGAAAAAACCTGATTATGATATGACAAATGAATATTCAAGGATTTTAAACGGTAAACTTACGGTGCCTCTAATAACATCAATAGGAAATGCTTTTGGCGGGGAAATTACATTGGATGCTAACAACAAATCAGCTCTTATAAAATGGAATGGGAAGTCCTGTACCTTGCACAATGGCAGCACCGACTTCACCTTTGACGGAAAACTGTATAAATTTACAAATCCGCCTTATATGAACGGCGATACAATGAATGTGGAAATAGACACACTCTTAAAGGCTCTAGGTATGAAAACAGAATGGGTCAAAGAAGGAAAAACCCTGTGCGTCGGTTATACCCCCTAATCCCATGTATTTCAATAATACAGTATTAAAAGTGATAAATTTAAGATTATTAGCACTTTTAATATACTACTGTATATCTAAATAATCTTTTGAGGTTTTATTAAAGTTTTTTGCAATCAAAACAATATCTGCAAGGTTGATTCTTCCATCTCTATTGAGGTCAGCCTTTTGATTATATTTCAAGTCATTTTGCACAGCATTATATAATTTTGCAACCTCAATAACATCCAACATATTTATGGCACCATCCTGAACATTATTGACTTCTATATCTCCAGCCCACATAACTATGGGACTTTTAACCGATATAGTTGATGTTATCTTTCCCAATGCTATATTTCTTGTAAGGAATGAGGATTTGGTTATTATAATGTCTGTATTTGTACCTTCGGGAATACTATCAATTGTAAAATTTCCATTGCTGTCTGTTGTGGCAGATAAAGAGGTACCACGTATACTTACCTTAAATCCTTCATTAAGTGCTGTATTGGAAACATCAACACTCGGCTTTATTGACCCGTTTATTGAATAATATTTATTCATATTATCTTGACGGATTGGGAATTGTTTTGTACCTGACACAATCGTCTCACTTCCTGTAAATGGAATGTCCTTATCTGTAAATTCCTGCCCATATATGTCTGTAACCCTGAATGTATAAGGCCCGGCCCCATATCTCTAGTTTCAAAATAGTTATAATTTCTGCGTGGAATTTCAACAAATTTGCCATCTTTGTCCATGTATTCAAATTTATCAACAGGGTATCTATGATTTCTGATCTGAACCCCAATCCAAAACGCAGAACTGCCTTCCTTGTACTTATATTGCACAGGTCCATCGGTATCAAGAGGTATTATCCTCCATGATATTGGTACTTTTCCGTCTATAGGGTTGGCTACATGGGGAAATGCATCTATATTAAGATCCAAATCACCTTTTTGGCCTTCAGGTAATAGGTCTGTGACCAATACGTTGATCTTTCCCAACGGTCCGGTAACTTCGAGATAGGCTCCGCTCATCCGAGCAGTATCAAAATCAAATATATTTAGTGCAGTAACAAAGTAATCCTTTGAAACAGGATCAAGCATGCAGCATCCGCCCTCATATCCTCCCCCGTAATAGGTTGCATAGCCATAATGGATTTCGCCTTCTACAGTTCCCGGTGTACCTGCTGAGGCAATAGTTGATGGCAATGCCAGCAGGTTTATACAAAATATAAAGATTATAATAATTGTTACCCTTTTCATACATATCCCCCTAAAACAAATGTAAAATCTTAATATAATTTTATCATTTATTGGAGAGATTTTCATTTGTTAAAAAATAAAAGAAGTCTGATTCCATAAATAAATATGAAACCAGACTTCTTTACTTAATACTTATTCTATTTCTTCTCTACTTGAGCTTTATAGCTTGCACATAATGTTTCATCATAAGGTGCACCACTGTCTGACTTTGCAGCAGCACTAACCTGAATTGCATCTAAAGTACAAAGGTTATCCTTATCTTTATTATAAATACAGCTTCCTACAGAGCAAAGTATTCTTTGACAGCTAGCCATTTTAGCTCCTCCTTTAATCATATACTAAAATTTCCAATAAAATATCTTTGTAAAAGCAAAATACTTTTACAAAGATATTTTATGTAGTTTTATGATTAATACTTGAGGAATTTCACTCAATTTATGCTATTATTAACCAAAAAACAATTTATCTTTATTATTTTTTCATCGCCTTATATGCGGCTCTTGTTTCATCAATTACTTGCTGACCACCTGCTTTTAAGTATTCCTGTATAAGAGTATCGTAAGTTTTGTCAAACTCTGCAGGCTTACAAGTTATTGTTTTTATGAATGTTTCTACTTCCTTTTCTCCCAATACTTTACTGTATTTTGCTTTTGATTCGATAGCCCTGTCTAAGTGCGGCATAAAACTTGCATCATTCATGGCAGCACTATATGCTTGTTTGTAAAGCTCTTCATATCCTGGGAAACCATAAGAAGCAGCTTCTACATTCTTATCCTCACTTCCAAATTCCTTACCGTTAACGATAATTGACAAATCGATAAAGTTCGCCTTATTATCATCAGCAAGCTTATCATTCGGAATAATATTTACAGGTATTCCATTTTTTTCATCTAAATAATGGACACCTTTTTCTCCATTTTGCAAATAGAATAAAACTTCAGGATCCGCCATCCACTCAAGATATTTTATCGCTTCAGCTGCTCTTTGACTTGTCTTTGGTACTATTATAAATAAGCCGTTAGGATTAAATTTAAATTTCAAGTGTTTTCCTTCTTTATTTACAAATGGGTCAATAGGAATATACTGGCCTTCTGGAGCAACGGTTTTTATCTTGTCTGAAAAGCTTCCTGCCCTATAAGTCAAATCAAATGTATGTATGAATGCTCCTGCCAGCCCTTTGCTTATATTATCATCATTATGTTTTCCGTCATCTGTAGCAAACTTAGGATCTAAAAGTCCTTCATTATACATCTTGTTTAAAAATCTCATACCTTCCTTAAATCCTGGCACTAACCAGTTTGGGAGGCTGTAAGTATCTTCCTCGGATATTTTCTCCTTAAACGAATCTAACAAAGGACTGACGCCCCACATTAAATTATTAGGATCAACAGCAAATGTATAAGGTATTACTTTGCCTCCCAGCTTTCCAGGATCCTTTTCCTTGAATGCCTTCATTGCATTATAGAATTCATCTGTTGTTTTCGGAACAGGCAAACCAACCTTGTCCAACCAGTCTTTTCTTATAAAAGTTGACTCAGCTGCTACCATTACTCTTTTTGCAGGAACAGCATATTGAATATTATCCCATCTTCCGTAGCTAAGCAAATCTTCGCCTAGGAATTTCTTTAAGTTAGGTGCATTCTTATCAATTAATTCTGTTAAATCGGTAAGTCCGCCATTCTTGGCAAAGTCCACAACTACACTATCGGTATATGTAAAACATATATCTGGAGCCTGGTTTGAAGCCATAAGCACCTTTAGCTTGTCAACTTCCTGTGCCCTTGGGATGGGTACAAATGTTACCTTTATGTTGTTGGGATCGCCGAACTTTTCCTGTATCCATTTTGTTTGAAAATTGTTATCTGCTACATAACCCTTAGTCCCTCTGTCAAAAACAGCAACTTTAAGTTCTACTTGCGGTCCTTTATTCTTTTTAGAAACATCTTGTTCTGTACTATCATTAACTTTTGCACCATTATCACCTTCATTTGAGGTTCCCGAGCCGCAGCCAACAGTTGAACTTAACAACATTAACATAATAGTAAAGCAAATTGCTTTTGAAAAAAACTTTTTCATATTTTAGCCTCCTGGTTTTTTGGGTTTATTTAAAATATTCCACAATAGCTATATTAAAAGTGCTTGGATTCATCACTTTTAATTTTTTTCAGCAATTAGCAGAATATAATAAGCTATAGAATTTACCTTATTTAAGCGTAAACTTTTCGACTGCCTCTTCAAGTTTAAGAGCCATGTTATTTAATTCTTGTGAGAAATGTGCCAGCTCTTCCGAACTTGCTATTTGTTCCTGGGTACTAGCGGCTACTTCCTCAGCTGAAACAGCTGCTTGATTAGCCAGTGCAGAAATGCTTTCTATTGAATTGACTGCCTTGTCCTTTGAAGTTATTGCTTTATTAAGTGACTGAGATACATTTTCAACGCAAAGGGAAATACTTGACATTGCATCATATATCTTACGGAATGAGTCGTCTGTTTCACGTACTACTCCCATCTGTTCATCGAGAATACGATTTGCCTTATACGCCATATCTACTGTATGCTGAGTTTTCTCCTGAATATTATTAATAATATTGTTTATTGCTGTAGATGCTTCTTCTGATCTATGTGCAAGCTTATTTACATCACCTGCGACCACTGCAAATCCTCTTCCTGTTTCACCCGCCCTTGCTGCTTCAATAGATGCATTAAGTGCAAGAAGTTTTGTTTGGCTGGCAATACCAACGATTGTCTCCACAATTTTTTTAATTTGCCTCATATATTGATTCAGGTCAACAATGTCATCAATTACTTCTTTAGATGCAGTACAGGTTTCATTAGTCTTATCATTCAACATTTTGACAGTATCTAAAGAATAATGACTCAATTCTTTTGTATTAGTTACCATATTAAATACAGATACCATATTTTCTTCAACTTTATTAAAGCTCTCGTCAAGTTGATTCATATTGGATACAGTGCTGTTAATCTCTTCAACCTGATTGGCTGAACCGCTTGCAACCTCCTGAATAGCTTTTGCTATCTGTTCTGATACAACATGAGATTGTTTAGAAGATTCAGCTATTAATTCCGAGCTCTTTAAAACATTATTTACTGATAAAAAACGAACCTGTTCTATTAACTTTCTGATATTTGCAGCCATTTCATTAAAATTTTCTGAAACAATTGCGATTTCATCCTTATAGTTGTCTCTAATGTCAACAGCAAGGTTTCCGTTTTTCGCTTCTTTTATAATATTAACCATCTTGTCCAATGGTCTTGATATACTTCCCGAGATTAGGTAAGCTAAGAATAGTGAAAGTCCGAGACAAGCCATAACAAAAACAATCAAAGAACTTTTTATCCTGTTCGGTTCTGCATTGATAAATGATATAGGTACCTTACCAACCAAAAACCAATTCGTTCCATTTATTTCCTTGTACGAAACCATACTATCGTTATAATCAAAAATGTGCTCAGCATGTTTGTCTTTTTCAATTTCTCCAATAAGGCCTTTGTCTTCATACAACTTACCAAGATGGCTGCTATTTGAACACGATATAACTTTACCTTTCTTGTCCAATACAAACAACTCTGACCCTTCACCGATATTTATGTCCTTATATATATTCAAAAAATTTTCATTGTTTATTCCAATAAGCAAATACCCTAAATTCTTGCTCCATGACACTCCTTTGATTTTTCTTAGACAAATTAAATTATGTTTTGAATCCAAGGTTTCAGTTGTCCACGCAAAATCTTCAGTATTATCATCGGCCAATTTTTTTAACCTTTTTACTGTATCATCATTATTCAAAGAATCAGAAGTGTTATATTTTACCATCTCCCCATTATCCAGCAAAATAGCAGCAAAGGATACTTCCTTATGTGATGAGAATTTTGTAAGCAAAATATTATTTAGCTCACTTACAGCCTGGAAGCCGCTATAATCGTCTCCAGATAAAACTGTTTCTATTTTCTTTTGAACATCAGCAGAAAGTGACATTTCAATAGCGTAGTTTTTATACTTCACAAGTACATCCTCTGTTTTTATGCCTGTTTCCCTTATTAATTGCTTGGAGTATGTTCTGATCTTTGAGTCGATGGTATTGCTTGACAATGAATACGAAAAAATACCTATTAGGGTGAGAGGGATTATTGATAAAGCTATAAAAGACACCATTAATCGTACTTTAATCTTGGTATTTCTTAAGAATCTCCTTGTAATCCAATTATCTTCCAAAAAGTCATTAATAAACCTCAAAACGTCCAGTATTTTGTTTGGTTTATTCCCAAACATCTTACTATCATTTTTTTTCTCAACTTTTTTCTTCATAAATAATACCGCCTCAATTATTTTTTATGTTATACTTTACATAAAACAAAGGGTTATATAACATATCGACAATTGAGGCTAAATTATTAATAATAATTTAATAAAAAATGGATTCCAACCAATATTAATATTTAAGTTTACAACCTTGGGTCAACAGGCTCACTTTCAAGTGCTAAAACCCCAAATACACATTCATGTACCCTGTATAAAGGTTCATTTTTTACAAACCTTTCCAAAGCCTCCATACCTAGTGCAAACTCTCTTAATGCCAGTGAACGCTTTTTTCCAAGAGATCTTTTCTTAAGCCTTTCTATGTTCTCTTTCAAGGTATACTCAGGTCCGTATATAATCCTCAAGTATTCCTTCCCACGGCATTTTACAGCAGGCTGCAAAAGCTCCCTGCCGTTTTTTGAAATAAACTCAAAAGGCTTAACCACCATACCCTCTCCACCGGAAGCTGTAAGATCTTCCCACCATTTAGCTCCCATTGCTATGCTGTCACTATCGGTAACATCAACAACTATATTGTTTGTAGCCATAATAAGCTTATCTTCGCTGGCACAATATTTCTTTATATTTTCCATATGCCATAAATGGTCCTTATCAGAGTGTACCTTTCCTTCAGTGGCTAGTATATGGAATGGTGCAAGCCTCAAATCATTTATTGATTCTACGTTCCAGCAGTATACCCTGTAAGCATCAACATACCTGTGAAGATATTCGTTTCTTTCCTTGAACCTGTTTAAAAGTACATTAAGATCAGCATTTTGTCCCGATGTTTGTTTATCAACATCAAAGGATATATTTTTATTCATAACAGCTTCTTCTAAGAGTTTAACCGCTTCATTAAGGCTTACCCTTCCGGAAATACCCACAGCAGAGTATTGATCTTTTAACAGTGCTTGTGCTTTTGCAGACCACGGCATCAATTCACAATCAAGACATACCCAGTCGGTATCAAAATCATTCCAGAATCCAGACTTATCAAGGGCCTTTCTTATCCTGTCCACAAGTGATGACTCAAGTTCCATATCTTCAAAAAAGTGCCTTCCGGTACGAGTATAACAAATTCCGCTTGTACCATCGGTGACTCCAAACCGTTTTACTGCTGCCTCATTATCCTTGCATACAACAAAAACCGCCCTGGAGCCCATATGTTTTTGTTCACATACAACCTTTGCGACTCCTCGTGTCTTAAAATATTCAAAGCTTTCATAAGGATGCTCCAAAATGCCTTCTTGACTGCTTGTTTCACTAGGTGACATTGTTGGAGGAAGATAGATCAGCCAATGGGGATCAGCTGCAAATCTGCTCATCACCTCAAGTGCAGCTATTGAATTTTCATCCTGTATTGTAACGTTGCCGTAAAGTCTTGTTCCTATAATCTTTTTACCGAGAACATCATTTATATCCAGTACATCATCACGCTCAGGTTGAAATTCCTTAGCATCTTCGCCTTCTTTCAAAAAGGGTTTGGGGCATTCATAATATGCATTTAATGCTTTAACCTCTACCAATTCTCTTTCTGGGTACCTGAATGCTGTAAGCTTTCCCCCGAAAACACAGCCAGTATCAATATTTATAGTGTTATTGATCATTTGTGCTTCAACTTGAGGAGTATGACCATATACAACAGTAGCCTTTGCGCGGTAATCCGATGCCCAGTCATACCTTACAGGAAGACCATATTCGTCAGTTTCTCCTGTGGTTTCTCCGTATAGTGCAAATTCCCGCACTCTACCCGAGCCCCTTCCTTGAAATTCCTCCTTCATTCCTGCATGGGCTGCAACAAGCTTTCCATCATCAAGTACATAATGGCTAACCAGACCGTCTATGAATTTCTTAACTTCCTCTATAAATTCAGGAGGTTCCTTTTGAAGCTGTTCCAATGTTTTATCCAATCCATGTGTTATTTGGACATTTCCTCCCTTAAGCTTCTTTAATAACTTGATATCGTGGTTTCCAGGTACACACAGTGCTTTTCCCGACTTTATCGCACCCATAACAAGTTTGAGCACATCAACAACCCGGGGCCCTCTGTCAACAAGGTCGCCCAAAAACACGATCTTTCTGTTATCAGGGTGCATAAGACCATAATCTTTGTTGAATAATCCTTTTTCGTGTGCATCAACATTTGTATACCCCAGTTTTTCCAGCAGCAGCTTAAGTTCATCATAGCAGCCATGAATATCCCCTACAATATCAAAAGGTCCATGTTCATGCTTTAAGTTGTTCCATAAGGGCTGCCTTTCAAATACCACTTCTTCCACTTCTTCAGGTGAGTTTAAAACATAAACATATCTGAATCCTTCCTTCTGAAGGCCTCTTATGGACTTTCGAAGTTGCATGCTGTGCCTTCTTATGACATGCTCGCCAACCTGCCTGTCACCCCTGTTCTTATCTCTATCAAGACACACCTTTTCAGGCATGTTAAATACAATAGCTACAGGAAGGCAGTTGTAGTCTCTGGCCAGCTTCACAAGGGGCTTTCTTGCAGACCCCTGTACATTTGTAGCATCTACTACCGTCATCTTACCAAGCTTAAGCCTTTGGGAAGCTATATGGTGCAATACTTCAAATGCAGTATCTGTAACGCTCTGGTCATTTTCATCATCCGATACAAGACCTCTGCAAAAATCCGATGATATCACTTCAGTAGCCTTAAAATGCTTTGCTGCAAAGGTTGACTTGCCACTTCCAGAGGCACCTACCAATACAATTAAACTAAGTTCAGGTACTGTCAATTTCATAATGTAAACACCCCCATTTGAGTAGGACTGCCGTATGCTTCGTCCACCTCACCTATCTCAATAAACCTAACTTTGTACCCATATCTATTTGTAATTCCGTCAGCCCACTCCAAAAACTCACTGCGTGTCCATTCAAATCTATGATCCCTGTGACGCAAATCCCCTTCCGGGAGTTTTTGATAGTTTAAATTGTACTCCTTATTGGGTGTAGACACTATAACTGTCTTTGGCCTTGCAAACTGGAAAAGCACCTTTTCAAAAGCCTTCAGCCTTCCTATGTCAAGGTGTTCTATAACCTCAATTACAGTTGCAGCATCATACCCTTGAAATCTTTTATCCCTGTATGTCAGCGAGCCCTGGAAGAGTTTTATCCTGTTTTTCTGCATCTGCGGCAGCCTTTCCATTTTCAGTCTATCCATAGCTCTTTCAAGTACGCTGTATGAAACATCCACACCAGCTATCTCTTCAAAGCTTCTATCCTTAAGAAGCAGTGACAGAAGTTTGCCTTCTCCGCATCCAATATCTATAACCCTCCTGGCATTTGCACTTTTCAAAACCGATATTACGGTACCAAGCCTCTGCTGGTTCAAATTGAGCTTCCTTTCAGGCTTATCATCAACTATGCTCTCATCTTTGGATTGATTCTCCAACATTTGACTTTTGGACTCATTTTCCAATAAATCATTATTTGAGCTGGTATCATCCAAACCCTCGCCATCATCTTCTGCTGCAATTACTCCCTCCATAAGCCTCTCAAAAGCTTTATTTATAAGGCTTCTTTTTCTTTTAAGATACCTACCTGCAATAAATCCCTTTTCTGGATGTTTATTAAGCCATCCCTCTCCATGAAGAAGAAGCTTTTCTATCTCATCATCACCGACCCAATAGTGCTTATCGGTATCAAGAACCGGTATCAGCACATATATATGGTTTAATAGTTCTTGAATCCGGACCTCTCCTTTAATAGTCAGATTGTAGTACCTGCTTTTTCCCCACTCCGGAAATTTTTCATCAAGATCAATTCCCTCATATATAACCTCATAACCTAAAGGCTCAAAAAGCCTTTTAAAAACCCCTTCCTCACCCCTTAACGGAAGCATTACAATCTTGGCTTCCAAAGGCAAAGGTTTTTGGGCAAGCTCAGGTCTATCCTTACACTTTCCACCCATGGCAGTACCGAAAACCCTTGATATGGCAACGCTTAAAAATGAAGATGCCACATATGGCCTGTCATTTACATAATCAAACAAGCCGCCTTCACCGCTCGAACCCTTCTTCCCCCTAGCCAGGTCAATGGGATCAATATCTAGGATCAGTGCTATGGTGCACCTTTCATCTGTCACTTCAGGATAGAACACATGGGCTTTACCGTGGCTTAGCTCAAAGGTCTGCGGCCTGTATGGATTTTTATATAAAAGGTATCCCAAATCCGTTGCCGGAGATTGTTTATATGTAATTGTAAGTATCATTTTCTCAACTCCTCATTATATATATTTTATAGCTTCATTTTGCCTTGGTATCAGCCTCATGCAAAAGCAGCAAATTATCATAAAAATCTTTACCCAGAAGCCTTGTAGCTTTTAGTTTTGACTTACCTGAATGCAGATCAAATGGTCTCATATGCCATTGAATATAGTTTGTTATCTCCAATACCTTTTCTATCGGCAAATGCCTTAAATAGAACAAGCTCAAATATGCAGAAACATGCTGATGACCATAGTAATGTGCTTCAGAAGTAGGATTACCCTTTAGATCGCTAAAGGCTTTAGTAAATTTTTTACCTATGTCATGAAGTAATGCCGCCGTAACCAAGCTTTCTTCTGTACTTTGCTCCTTTATATTCTCCATGCATTTTTCACAGTGTTTGCCTATTGTCAATGTATGATGTTGATTATGCTGTTCAATGGATATAAGTTCCTTTATAAACTCATCAAGATTATAAACACCTGTGTCATTAAATACTATATCAATATGGTCCCAGCCTTCGTAATACTGTGGAATAAAGATGCTTCTATACATTTTTTCTATTACATCATCAGGCACTTTTCTTTCTCTCCCGTTATTCCTTTCCAAACATATTTCATAAGGTGTTGCAACCAGTACACATTCTTTGCGGCATTCTATTTTCATCCGGTCTAAAAATGCTTTTCTCTTTTTATAATTAAGATTTGTTGCATCATAAACAACGCTTTTGCCATCCTTCAGGTCACTTAAAATCCTTGTATTTAATTCCCTAAAAACAAGGTCATTCATCTCCTGATTATTTGCATCACCAAACAGTTCTTGCCTTACATCATCTGATGAATGCAGCACTGCATTGCGTGCTTTCGCCAACTCCTTTGCAATAGTAGACTTACCGCTGCCGGGAAGCCCTGTTATCATTATAAATTGGTTCATTATATCGCCTCCAACTCATCTGAAAATGCGAATAATTCTTCTTCCAGACCCATCTCATGAAGTTTTTTGTACTTTGTGCTTTTTTGATAACAGGTTTTTAGAACATGATACTCAGCCCCAAGGTACTTCTGCCTCATGTACCCCTGTATTTCTACCGGACAGTTGACGGTTACCCATATCATGTATTCCTTCCTATCATCTATTGGTGCTTTTTTATAATACATCTCAACTTTCTCATTCATGGAATTCAAATATCCATATATGTATTTGGCTATTTTATTTATTCTATCTCTATAGTTATCAGGAACTTTGCTTATTAGGTCATCATATGTATTATCGGCTATACACTTTATTATTGTATTAACTGATGAAAACCTGTTCAAAACGCGGTGCAGGTCTACATAATCATCACACTTAAGCTTAACCATGTGTCCGTCAATATTAATTACCCAACCTTCCTTTTCACCGGATTTTAATTTTTTGGCATCCTGCATTATTTTCTCAAAGCTGCAGCCTTCTATTTGAGTCATTGGAACTCCGTATTTACATGAATAGTCCTTTATTTCCTTATATGAAAGCTGCCTTCCGTCAAAAACATTCCGTATACCTATAAGGTACATCCCTTCCTGATGAGGCTTATATGTAACCACATGTGAATCTCTGATGCTTATATATTCAAAAATAAATGTAAAGTCCGGATTTTGAGTTATCATTTGCAAATGGTTTTGAGAAAGTTTACTAAACCCATCCTCTAAACGCCATGAGTTTTTCCTATCTAATGCCATACTTCCTGTAATAAATACTTCACCCTTATAATACCTTGCACACTGCATTGAGCCATCGAGCTTATCGGTAATCTCAATGGATTTGGCATTTGTCAATTCTTTTTCAATATTTTCTATCCTGTTTTCCTGAACCTCATTAAGATTGAAGAATTTCTTAAACGGTACAATTACCAGTTCTTCATTAACCAAATCTATTACAATACTCCTGCATTCCCTGAAAATACTGTCAGGATCCTTCCACATATCCCTATCCATATCTTCCGTATCGTATCTAATCAATATATTGTTATTAACCTGCTTAACCTTAAGATGGCTGAATATATCATTGTATTGCCTTTTATCAAGCCTTTCCATCCATTCATTAAACTCATATGTATCAAGTGATCCGAATGTATTTATGTAATCGTTTTTAATTTTTATAACCAGGTTAAATATCGGATTCCAAGTATAATCTTGCATTTTTAACACCTCACCAAAATAAAAAGTGGTTAAATCTCTTAAAGACTTAACCACTCTATCAATCATAAATTTATTTAATGAAAATCAATTTTCATATTGATAATTTAATAATAGAGGATCAAGCCAATGTATATTAGTTTCCATGACATCAATGCGTATAGATAGATGCGATAAAATACTTTCAAATATTGAATACAAACATGTTTTATACATTGAAAAATCTCCTCTCTTATAAATTTGAATTTAAAAACACATCATCATTTCGAGACATTAACCCAAAAACTTGTCGCTCAATTTTATTATATAACCCAATCAATTGTCAACCATTAACTTCAATAATTTTTGTTTTCTTCAGGCATACCTTTTACTATATCTGTAAAAGGTACCGCAAGACCATATATGAAATCTTAGCTAAGGAACAATTTAAGTATAATAAAATATATAGGTCATTTAAAGACAAAAAGTTTGCAAAATAGCATCTTGTACATCATTGATCCTGCGAATTTTGCTAATTTGCGTGGATGAAACAAAAAAGTTGAGTCTCAACAATCATATAACTAAATAAAAATAAAGCTCTCGGAATTTCCGAGAGCATACATCCTAAATAATTAGGAGATTTGAAAAATTACCTTGGTCAATTTTTATAGAGGAAAACAGTAATATCAATATTTTTGAAGCCTCCTAAAACCTACCCGTTGACCTTTATTGCTTGGCAGTTATATGTATTTTGAATTACCAAGCACCGTCATATGACACACCTGCTTGAGGTGTTTTACCTTTTGCTTTAAATAATTCACTTAAAGTAACAAAACTGTACCCCTGTGATTGAAGTTTTGGAATTATAATATCCAGGGCTTCAGGTGTGGGATGGAATCCTGGTTGAGTACAATGCATTAAAACAATAGATCCGTCTCTAACACCACTTGTTACCTTATCTGCTCTTGCTTGTGCTGTTGTTGCTGATCCTCCATTCCAATCCTGTGCTATAACCCCTACTACAAATGGTAATTTTATAGTAGAAGCCATGGACCCTCCAACTGCAAGATTTGGTGCACGGAAAAATTTCGGATCCGAACCTGTATACTTATTAATTGCAGAATTAGTCTGACTAATCTCCTGGCTTATGGATGAAGCTCCCATTCCATTCATGCTTTGGTGACTCCATGAATGGTTTCCACATTCATGACCTTCACTTACAATTCTTTTCATCACTGCATCTGCAGAACTAATTTTACTTCCAATAAGCATAAAAGTAGCTTTAGCGTTATATTTTTTTAATTTATCAAGCACTAGAGTCGTTTGACTGCTTGGCCCATCATCAAATGTCAAAGCTACAACTTTAGTATAAGGAACAGGTGTAGGTGTTGAAGTATATGGAATCTTTGTGCTGGTTGGAGTTGCTGGAGCTTTTGTTGGAGCTTTTGTTGGAGTAGCTGTAGCTACAGGGACAATGGCTCCAAAATTAATTGCAATTACCAAAATATCAGCCATGTTTATTGTATTGTCGTTATTCAAATCATAAGATGCTAAATATTTACCATCACCAGCTGTTGAATTGAATTTAATCGCCAAAAGGAGAACATCTGCCATATTTATAACACCATCATTATTTATATCTCCCAATATAGTAGGCACTGGAGAATATTTTGTAGGAGTTGGAGTATTGGTTGGAGTATTTTGCGGTGCTTCTGGCCCACCCCAAATCTTGAAGTTACCACTGCAATGAAGTAAGGCAAAGAATAATAAACATCCATCATAGTACCTTTTTGTGCCCCCTGGGGGATTCAATTTCCACAATTCATTAACAAAGTCATATGCTTGTGATTTTGTAGCCGCTAAGCTTGCAACTGCATTCATAGCTATAAGAGCCATTTGATGTTCATTACCTGTCGGCTTACCACTTATGGTATAAGTGTTGGTATAGGTTGTTAAACCCTGTTTCATAAAGAAATCTTGTATCCTGTTTGCATGAGTTATTGCCCAAGAGTCTTTTGCCCACCATGCATAGTCAAAAGCAATATTATTCGCTATACGATGAGCATCATACATAAAATCTTGATGATTTCCACCCCATGATACACTCTTTGGCGAACCATCAAAATTTGCATAATCAGGTCCCAAGCCTGTTGTTGGATGGGTTGTCTTTTGCATAAAACTTCTACTTGTTGCTGCAATTGTTTTCCATTTTGCTCTGTCCCTTTCAGGTCCCCATAAAGACCATAATTCATAGAAACCGGGAAGATGGTATGATGGATCAGTAAAATCATAATTACCGGCACTTGGGCAAAAAACTACCTGATTTGAGTTGTTATTAAACATATTATAGCCTTGTCCATCATCGGCTTGATGGAGCATGGCATCTAATAATGCTTGAGCTTCAGCTTCATAGTTGAAAATTCCTGTACCATTACCCCAGCGTCTTGCAGCAAATAAAAGAGCTGTTGCAAAGTATTCTTCTCCGTCGGAAGCAGGGGTATTATCTTTAAGATTATATGGAGAGGTTACATTACATTGCCAACCGAAAAATCCTTTATATTGTCCACTACTATGATACATATGATTTTTGGCAAACTTCCAAAGTTTATTGAACTCTGTCTGCTTGTCCATTTGAACACATATCATCATTCCATATGATTGACCTTCACTACGACAATCATTATTATTGACATCCTTAATAAATGCCTCATCACTACCTACTGGATAATAAATAGTATGGTTACTGTCTCCTTCAAAAAGCGAACTCCATGCTTGATCCAATTTTGCTTGAATTTCAGCATCAGTTTTTCCCATCTCTTTAAACAGGTTCCTATATACCCCTGATTCATATACTCCTACGGAAGGAACATCAGGTGTCGCAGCTCTTGTAGTGATGCTTGATTGAACAAAATACGAAGCTATTATGCTGCATACTAGTACCCAAATAATCGATTTTTTCATTCTCATTTAGTACAATCCTCCTTTAAAAAATTAAATAAAACTAATATAAAAATCTCTCATAATTCAAAATACGTAAAAAGAATATATTTATGTCGATATTTGAAAGTACAGCTTAAAATTATCATTCAACATTGTTATGCTAGCTTTCAATATCACTGCACACTAACTTTCAACTTTTTTCACTAAATTTGCATCAATCCTGCACTCACTTTTTTTATAGCAATGGCCAGCAGTATTAAATAATGTTATGGCTGTTGGTGGAACAACAATCGAATTAAATCGCCATAGAAATTTAATAAAAGATGAAATTGCCTGGTCCAGTTCTGGTGGTGGAATAAGCAATTATGTATTCCAACCGGAATATCAGAAAAAATGTGGTATCATTTCAAATAGTCATAGGGCTGTTCCTGATGTTTCGTTTTTCGCTGATCCTGAAAAAGGAGTATCCATCTATTCAAGTAAAACCGGATGGACCACCTTATGTGGTACAAGCTTTGGAACTCAAGCCTGGGGAGCTTTTATATCACTTGTTAATCAGAATAGAAAAAATCCCATTTCTAACATACAGGATAAACTTTATCAATTGGATTAGCTGTATCATTTAACACAGGTATTTTTGCAGCTAAAACTAATGTAGAAGTAGATAGGCAGACTAAAATCGAATAATTATTTGATACTAAGGACAAGCTATTATTGGAAAAGAAAGTCGATGTTAATAAGATAACTAAGATTGAAAAAGAGCTTGAAAATCTTGGAGTGGAAAAGCTATCATCAAGTGAAGTTGTGAAAAAATTTAAAAATCAAAGACATCAGATAAAAATATTATTACTCCCAGTGTTGCTAAACCTTATGCATCAAATGTAGACTGGTCTACTTACACAGTTACATATACTTATAACGGAAAATCATATGAAGTTCAAAGGCTCATTGCAGATGCAAATACTAAGAATTCAAATTTGAAAGAAAGTGGCTCACGAGCAATAAGCACAAATTACAAGTGGCAAGCAGGATTAATGAATCTGATAAAAATAGGTGCTGGTGAAGTTCCTGTATATGGAACAGCAATGACTTTCTATGATGCTATTGTTGGTACAATAACTTCGATAGGAAAAACAACTGAAATTGATGGTGGAGATTGTGTTTATTCATGGGCTTGTGTAACACGTGCAATTTTTTCATATGTAAAGCCAGCAGGATATTCTGATGACTATCAATAACTTACATATATTTCCACTAAATCCAGTGTTGCAACTGGATATCAGATACCAGTTTTCAGCTACAAAAATTCAAACGGGACTACCGTTGTTACTCCAAAAATAATTCAAGGAAGTAAGACATTCACTCTTACACCTAAAGGATATGACAGTACATATAATGCAGTATACGCATTTTTACACTACGGAAGTTCACAGAGCAGAGCCACAGTTGATTATTTTAGCCTAACTGGCTTGGATAACAAATCAGTATCAAGTGTGTCTGTAGTTTCACCTTCATTTCCAGCTCATATTTATTAATTGAGCCAAACTTAAATCAAAAGGCTGAAAAATCACTTGCGATTTTTCAGCCTTGTTTATTGTCATGATAAATTGTGGTGCGTAACGCACCACAATTTATCAAACTCTCTATTCACATTACCTTTATTGCACCTAGTTTTCTCTCACACGTCCTCATTACATTTTACATAACTATAATTTTAACTGTATAATAAGTTTATAAATCTAAATCTGGGTGGGTTCTATGAAACTTTCAAAATTCATATTATCAGTAACTTTATTTATTATACTTTTTGGATGTTCTTCTGAAAATACTGTATCAATAAATTCAGAAGTAGTTCAAAATTTGATTAACAGCAAGATACTTGACGGTAATTTAAATATAACGGTTTACCTTCCAAGCGGATATGGTAATGGTCAAAAATATCCTGTCTTGTATGCACTGCATGGTGCTTCAGGCAGTGAATGGTCATGGTTTGATGATCTTAATGCCGACAGTTGTGCAGATAGATTAATAAGCCAAAACAGGATCAAGCCAATGATAATAGTATGCACCAAGACTTTAAACAGCTTGACTTTGACTGATTCAAGCGGTCAAAATAGAGAAAGTGATTTGTTTGAGAAATATGTTTGCCAAGAACTGGTTCCATATATAGATTCACAATACGACACTATCAACTCCAGCAAGTCCAGATACATTGGAGGTGTATCCATGGGAGGCTTTATCGCACTTCAAATCGGACTTCATCATCCTCAAATCTTCGGAAAAGTTGGGGGTCACAGTCCTGCATCATGGATATATGACTATTCGGAAAGCTCTTTTGACAGTTGGCTGTATTCTGGTAAATCAGGAAATAGCAGTATGGATTCTGTTAAATTTGCACGTGAGAAAGAGCTTTCCGACATAAAAGTATTCTTGGACTGCGGTGAGAATGATTATGGGATTGTAGACGATACAAAAAAGATACATGAGGCTTTAATAAAAAGAGGTATTAATTCAACATGTATTATTAGTAAAGGAGATCACTCATCCGAATACTGGGAGACAAACATGGAAAAATACCTTGAGTTCTACAACAAGTGAACATGATAATCATTACCTTAGTCTCTATGACAACCTTTATACTGAACAAATACCTCAATAAAATTTTAACCATTCTTAACATCTTATTCCTTATACAAACTCAATGACTTTCTAACCCTTTTAACAATTTCATCAACCATCCTTTGTGGTGAAATCACTTTAACATAAGGCCCCAATGAAATTATATTGCGAATCAGGTTCTCCTCCTCAAATAGATAATAATTAAGCCTCATCTCGTACTTATTATTCCCTAAGTCCCGTGCAGTCCTTTCCATTCCGGAAAAGCACATAAAACACCTTTCCATGGCTGCCTTTTGATCTGTTACCTCCAATATTATAGGTTCACTGGAGTATTTTTGCTCAAAGAGCAGCTTCTTGGCGGTTTCTCTGTCTATTCCCACATCTTCGTTTACAATTCTCAAGTCTGTGAGGGTAAAAATATTAGCCATTATGGGTCGGTTATCGTCTATGGAGTACATTGAGACCCTGAACCGTCCATCCCTCATAGAGTATTCAATACCAACAGGCAGTGCAAGCTTATCTCTGTAAACATTTCCCTTTTTATCAGTATTGGTATACCTTATTGGTCTCTCATCAACAAGTGCCCTTAAAATAACTCCGAAATTTTTTGAATACGCCTCCTGATCGGCTATTTCCGGTAGTTTTATGGTATTTGTCATTTCTATGTACTGATCCTTTATTGGAGTGTCTATTTCTTCCAGTTCCTTTTTCAATTTCTCATAAGTTTGCCGGCTCAAAATCATCCTGACACCTTCACTATCCAATAATGCTTTAAGCCAGAACTTTTCCAGAATGGTAAACCTAACAGGCACAGGCGGACTTCCTGCTCCCTCCATCGCTGGATAAAACCTACCCTCCTTTTGGGTCAGCAGGTTTAAGTTTTCCCCCTCATCGCACCTATTTAGCATTATATCCGCAAAAGATTGCTGGTTTTTGCCTATAACCTTTTGCTCAAATTCACCTTCATCAATTATTTTAAGTATTTCAGCCTTGACTTTGCCATCTGCACACTCATTTATTATTCTTTGTACCAGCTGAAAATATCTGTTTTTAACCTCACTAAACAATTCCATATGATAAAAGCATCTCCTCCCAGTCTTTGCGAAGCTTTTCTGCCAGTTCCCTGCTCTCAAGAACCCTGACATACCCTGCATATCCTCTTATCCACGGTATGATTTCACTACTGTCATTAACATTAAATGTTATGTGATAATTTCCAGTTCCCAGTTTTTCCATAACTGCATTTGGTGCCTCGTTAATTATTCTATCTACTATAAAGCCTTCAGTTTCCTCATCTATAATAACTTCCAGCTTCACAGTTTCAGGTACTTTACCACGATCTAACGATATACTTGACCAACTTAGACACATCTGACTCTCAAACTCGTCTAGAAACTCATTTCTATTAAATGTTTCCTCCATAACTTCAACACATTCAACTCTGTCAAGCCTTGAAACAACGCATTTCTTGCTCTCATCAAAAGAAACAAGGTAAAACCTTCCATGTCTTACATCATATCTAATTTTATAAGGGCTTAATATATTATTAACAAAACCTGTATCCTGCCTTTTCGGTACATGATAATTAAGTTTAATCTTCTTTCCACCGTGAATGGCTTTTAACAGATCCCACAACACCAGCTCCTCTATAACAGGATGAAAGTGCAGGTTTCTGAAATTAAAAATTTTCACACTATCCGTCTTGTCGTTTCTTTCATAGTTCAAATAATCCTTAAGGGTCTGTTCCACATAATAACCGAAGGTAACAGGAAATATTATATTTTTATACAGGCAAACAGTGATAAGAATTTCTTTTATCTCTTCATCGTTAAATCCCGAGAGAATGTCTTTGGAGACCGAGTAATACTTGGTTCTCTTAACAACTTCACAATCCAAAACTCCAATGCTTTTGCACATTTCGTTGAGCTTTCTTTCGATAGTTTTGCTGCTTATTTTTTCAATTGACAAAAGCCCTTGGTCAATTAGCCCATCCTCTATCATTTCCAAGGAACAGGCCTCATTCCTTGATTGGATAAACAGCAAAGCATAAAAGTATAATAGAAGGTCACTTCGAGTAAAGCTTTTTGTCATATATGTATTAACAAGAAAGTTGTTGGAGTGTTTCATAAAATCATATGTAAGGTTTAAAAGCTTATACCTGCCATCCTTATCGGCTTTTATATACTCATCTTCAACATACTGCTGAATGCGACGCATTTCATAGCTTACCTTCCTGGAGCTCACATTTCTTTTATTCTCAAGCCCATCCCTGGAAAAGCAGCCATAAAGAAAGCAGTCTCTTAGAATATCTCTGATTATATTATAATGTTTGATGAAATCACTAAACATACATTGCTCCTTAAGCAGTTAGTTTTGTTCTCCCATTCACCTGCTTATTCAATGGTTTATCATCAATATTGTACCATAATTTTTTATTTGTAACAAAACCTCCCGGCTGCTTTGCAGCCTTGAATTTTTTTTGTGACAAACCAGAAATACCGGCGATACTATCCCCGGATTTTCTGGTTGCTGTGGGCCTTGAAGCCCTCATCATCTTAAATTTATAGTTCAGTCTCTTGAGGTAATCCATTGCTGAACAGCTTGCAAGACCATTTAATCCACCTTTAACCAAGATAAATTTTGCACCTGTTATTTCGGCACCGGCTTCTAAAATAACTTCCAAAGCCTTAGTTTCAGTCCAATTTCTCATAAGAATCCCCCTTAAAATCCCCAATCCCACCCTCATATTCTTTATAAACCAGCATGTGGTAGTGACGTTACATCATTAAATATAAAGGACTATCAATCCAATAATTTATACTGAGGCTGATTTGTTAAATGCTTAGGACCGGCCCCATCGGCTAAGACTTCTACTTCCAACTAACCCAGTTGGCGGGTAATGCTCGCTTTTATAAAGAATACTACCCAGGTTAAAATTTTTACTAATCTACCAATTCAACATTATAGTTCCTTTGCTGTATTTTAAAGTCCAGTTCCCTGTACTTCTTTGAAAGCTCATCCTTTGCTTTCTGTGTATCAGCTATATTTATCTTGCTTATATATTTGATTTCAGACCTTGCATACCTGTCAAACTTGATAGTGGCGTACTCAATGAGTTCTTCCAATGCATCCCTTTCCAGGGCTATTGCATCCCTATCTGCCAAAGCATCAGCCAATGTCTTATTGTCATTAAAACTTGTTACACTGTTGGTTTTGTTTATTTTCTTAACTAATGAAGCAAGATTGTTTATTACGCTTTTAAATTCCGTAAAAAGCTCTTGTGCATTTTCAGGTGCATCTTCTCCTTCCTGAACCTTTGCACACCTTTCCAGCCTCACCTTTAACTGAGCCATTCTCTTTTGACAATCCGCCCGAAGTACCAAAGCCTCAGCAAGCATCATATGTATCACCTCTCTAATAAATTCAAACTACTTTATTAGTATAAATCACCTATAAATACAGTTACAGACAAAAAGTTTGCAATCTTAATTGTTGTTGTGAAAAATTGAAAACAAAAAGAAATAACAAGCTAATCAATATAATGCTTGTTATTTCTTTTTTATGCTTAATACATTTAATCTTAATTTATTTGCTTGAAACATTTGGGTTTACCAATATATCGGGATTATCAACCCAGATTAAAAGATATGGATTCTGTGCATCTTTCTGCTTAAGGCATATCATATACTGCTTGTCAAACACCAAATGCTTTGATGTATCCACATGTGGTCCCATTCCTGGTGTCGCAACTACTATTATTGCTTCCGAAGCAAGCTTTGCCCCTTCTTTGTCAAGATTGAACTTTACATTCTGATATGCTTTTTCAATTCTGCAGTATTTTAATGTTCCATTGGTAATAGTGCTCTTTAGCTCTTCATAATCTTTTTCCATATAAAGGTCTACCTCAGGTATTCTTATTGTATCTGTCAAACCTAAGTTTGACGGGGTTGAATTATTGATTCTATCCATTACTGCTTTATATGTATTATTAAGAGTATCATCAGGTTTAACCTTGGCAAGAATAATTTCTTCATTTGTGTCTTCTGGCAATAGTTTAACAATATAATCATCATTGTTTTTATAATCAAATAGTTGAACCTGCTTCACAAGATCTTTGTATTTAGTATAGCCATCCTTCCTTATTCCGAAAGACTTTACCTGTTCGGTTTTGCCACTTGAGTCCTTAAAATATATCGGGTCTGTATCTACAAAAGCTGTAGCAAATTTCATTTCCTTTAATAAGAAAGCGTAGAATATATATTTGCCCGGATCTACTTTTTCAACAATTGGAGCATCTTCACCAAACATTGCCTTCAAATTACTATTGATGCCATCTACTATATTTCCTTTACCTCCTGCAGCTAGATAACTATTCTTGGATATGGAGTTCGACCAGTCAAAACCTTTATTTAAAAAATCAGCAGTTAATGGTTTTCCGGTTAAAATCACATCTTCGCCAACCTCCTTTTTAAGCTGATCCCAAGCTATTTGGAAAGTAGAACAAAACACTATATTCCTTCCTGGTGTAATATTATAGTCTGCATAAGGAATCATCAAGGAATTATATTGTATGATTGGAGCAGTTGGTGTTGGTGTCATAATTGGCTGGCTTCCATCAATATTAATTTGAGGTTTTATGTAGTCGTTTGAAGTTCTGTTAAAATTCCTTGCTATTATGACTACATCTGACATATTTACAGCACCATCACCATTGATATCTATACTTCCTTTATATTTACTTTCACCTTTTGAAGTACTGAAGCAAGCAGCAATAGCCACTATATCGGACATATTTACCGAATTATCCTGGTTTATATCTCCTGCCCACATTTCAATAGGTGTCTCTGCCGATCCTAACAAGACATACTTGTTTATAGGATTGATATTCACATATCTTGTAAGGTAATTATCTTTTTTTATACTTACAACTAAATCATCACTGCTTCCAAATTGACCAACCACCTCAAAATATCCATTATCATCTGATATTGCTTCAATTGTACACCCTAGAATGTAAACTTTAAAACCAGAGTTTCCACCGGCATTACTTAAAGAGCCGTCTGCTTTCAAATAACCACTAACCTTTTGGGTTTCAAAAACAGGCGTTTGTTCTTCAGCATAAGTTAAGCACACCGACGAAATAGTTGAAACTAAAACTAGGAACAAAATATAAGCAAATACTCTTTTCATGTACATACCCCCTAAGTATAATTAATTAAATATTTATATTAACATCTTATAGCATCTAGATATTTTTGTCAATTTTGCTTTACTGTACCATCTTAATTCAGCACTATTATCGTTATCCATGCATAACGCTTTATATTATTGCCAATATGCATTATTCTAGTGTTTTATAAAATAATTTAAAGCTTTGTACATTGTGATTATATGTTATATAATATTTTCAAGATGGAGGTAAAAATGAGGGACATTATATTATCAAAACTTAATGAGATGGAAAAAGAAAACAACATAAAAATCCTTTATGCTGTTGAATCGGGCAGTAGGGGCTGGGGTTTTGCTTCAAAAGACAGCGACTATGATGCACGTTTTATATACATAAGACCAATTGACTGGTATTTGTCAATCGATGAAAAAAAGGATTACCTAGAATACCCTATAGATGAGTTGCTTGATATAAACGGCTGGGACTTAAAGAAGGCATTGCAGCTATATAAGAAGTCAAACCCACCGCTTTTAGAATGGCTTAGTTCACCTATTGTCTATATGGAAAATTACAGCTTGGCTCAAAAAATGAGGGATCTTTTACCTGACTTCTTTTCTGCTGTACCTACTATTTACCACTACCTTCACATTGCTAGAAACAAATACCAGGAGATAATGAGTACCGATCAGGTAAAAATCAAGAGATATTTTTATATTTTAAGACCTCTTCTTGCCTGTATGTGGATTGAGAAAAACAATACCATGCCACCTATGGAATTTGTTAAGCTGATGACAGATCAGGTTCTCGATGGTGCCTTGATAAATGAGATAGAAAAATTGCTTAATAAAAAGACTTCCGGGCTGGAAATTGATATCGAGCCCAAAAGTCCTCTATTAATTGAATTTTTAAGGAGTAAGATCAGTTATTATGAGAACCACCTCAAATCAGTTAAAAAGACAAACGTTTCTGATTATAGTATTTTGAATACACTATTTCAAGAGACATTAAAGGAGGTCTGGTAATCTTTCTATCAAAACCTTGATATCAGAAGGCTTTCCATAATAAACAGATGAAGTGGAAATTGCATCAACCCCAGTGGATGCATATTCCAAAATATTTTTCTCGTTTATTCCCCCTGTGGCAATCAATGTGACTTTAGGGTTTATTTTCCTTACTTTTTCCACAATGGAAGCCAGTATATCCGGCTTTAGCTTGTCAAATTGCAAGCTATCTATACCCGACCCAGCAAGAAGAATAGCATCCCACTCATTTTCAACCTCAGCAATAATTTTCTTTTCACAGGATTTTACCTTTATTTGATTTATCATTTCAGATAGTCCTTTATATCCTCCAAGAAAAGCTAAATGATGCTTAAAAATCAGAATAGTTTCCGAAAGTCCAAGCCTGTGAGGAAGAGCACCACCTGCAATTATTGCTTTTATGGCAAGCTCCTTTGTACCTGGGATAGACTTTCTGGTCGTCACTATTGAAATATCACGATTTACGCTTCTGGTTTTATCAACTAGCGATTTTGTTCTGGTTGCAACACTGCAGTAATATTCCAAAATGTTTAAGGAAACTTTCCAGGCCATGTGAAGATTGGAAACCAAACCTTTTCCGATTAAAAAAATATCACCATTTCCAATCTCAGTACCTGAAGGAAGTGCTTTAACAACTGTTATTTGAAGCTTTTCAAAGATTTTAGTCACTTCCTCAACACAGGATAAAACCATATCTTCTCTTGCCGTAAAACTTATCTCTCCCATGTAGTTTCCAATTCCTAAAACATGTGTTGTCAAATCAAAATAAGGTATATCCTCACTAAGAAATCTTTCAATCATTTCATCTTTTATATACATAATAAACCGCCCTCTTTTAATATAATAATGGTATCTTATTTATTAAATCATCAAATATTCTCCGTATATTTTGACCTCTCTAACTTAGCAATTAATTGATCAAAGGAATACATGCCTTAATAATATTTCCTTTTTGATCCATTGCACTTGTTATCTTTACATCTATTCCATAAGCAGATTTTAAATTTTTTTCCGTCACGATTTCATCGGCATTTCCAACTAAAAAACTCCTATGCTGCATCAATGCAACTTTTGAGGAGCAAAGGAAAACATGATTTGGAAAATGGGAAGTCATTATGACAGCAAGACCTTTTTCCGAAAGTCTTTTTATCCTTTCCAGCACTCTTATCTGATTTCCAAAATCCAGATTGGATGTTGGTTCATCCATTATAAGAACCTTGGGCTCCTGGGTCAAAGCACGGGCAATTAGCACCATTTGCCTTTCTCCACCGCTTATCTCCGTATAGACCCTGTCTTTAAGATAGGATACTCCCAACATTTCAAGTGCATTTTCAGCAATCTTCACATCTTTTTGGGATGGCAATGCAAACAAGCCAAGATGGGCAGTCCTTCCCATTAAAACCACATCCAAAACAGAAAAGGGAAATGGAGGCGTATGAGCTTGAGGAACATACCCCACTACCTTTGCAAAACGGCTTTTGGGGATTTGGGAGATATTTTCTCCATCCAAGAGTATTTCTCCTCCCATTAGCTTCAAAAATCCCAGAATACTTTTAAAAAAAGTGGTCTTTCCAACACCGTTAGGCCCTAAAAGGCATAGTATTTCTCCTTTTACCACATTTAAAGTTATTTTTTCGACCACCATTTTCTTTCCATAGCCGCAAGACACATCTCTAACTTCCAACATCATATCCATCCCTTCTTTCCTTTTACAAGTAAATAAATAAAAAACGGTGCACCAATAATTGAAGTAAGTATACCAAGTGGGATCTCCAGCGGAAAGGCACTTCTTGCTATATCATCTACCAATAGCAAAAATGTGCTTCCGATAAGAAGAGAAGCAGGCAGTAAAACCTTGTAGTTGGGACCAACCAACATTCTTGCCAAATGCGGTATTATAAGCCCTATCCATCCTATCATACCGCATACCGAAACAGAGGAAGCTGTTAGGAGGGTAGAACATATTATGATTGTCATTCTTATTTTGGAGGTATCTATACCAAGGGCTTTCGCCTCCTCTTCACCAAAGGACAGCACATTTAATTTCCATCTCAAAAGTATAAGAGGTATAGTTCCTAAAAGGATCGGAACCAAAATCATAAGCACATCCTTTATTACCACTGTACTCAGACCTCCCATAAGCCAGAATGTAATTTCCGGAAGCTTGCTATTGGGATCTGCCAGGTATTTTGTAAGGGATATAAAGGACGAAAACAATGTGGAAACCACCATACCTGTAAGCACCAAAACCAATACTGCATTATTTCCTTTTCCAATAATAGAACTTATTAGTAAGGTCAACACCACAGCACCTAATCCGAAAAGAAATGAGGAAACCTGGATTCCCACAATTCCAAATGACAACAGTATCGCCAATGCCGCACCAAAACCAGCTCCCGCAGAAGCACCAAGTATATCTGGAGAAACCATGGGGTTTTTAAAAAGCCCCTGATAGCAAGCACCTGAAACCGATAGTGCTGCACCGATAATCATAGCAGCAAGAATTCTAGGGATTCGCACTTTTAAAATAACAGTTTCTACTGTTTCGGAGGAAACATCACCAATTCCAAGTATTTTTGAAACCAATGTATTGATTATTTCAGATATGGTTATATTATATCGTCCCAAGGTAAAGGATAAGAAGAAAACAGCAACAGGCATCAGTACCAGTATCATCATAACTGTATTTACATTTCTTCTTTCCTTATTCCTTGTTGTGTCAATTGTTTTTATATTTGTTTTTATATTTGTTTTTATATTTGTTTTTAATGTGATATCATTTGCCTGCTGCATAAAAACCCCTCCTCTATTCAAAACCCAAACATATTAAACTCTATTTTTTCACCGTTTCTTAGCTTGTTTCTAAGCTCTAAAAGTTTGTTGTCCAACTTATGCAAAAACTCCAAATTTACTCTTTCCTTGCTGCTTGTTTCAATAATTTTACTGATACCCCCATTTTTTATAACAATCCTTTTATCACCCATCAGGGCAAGGATGGGGTCATGAGTAGACATTAAAACAATTTTTTCTTTTTTTACAAGAAGTTCCAATGCCATTTTCCTATCCACCCCTGCATTTTCTATCTCATCTATTAGCACAATGGGCGAAGCGGATAATAGTGCCGTATCTGCAATCATCAACGCCCTCGACTGGCCTCCGCTTAACGAGGTTACAGGTGTACTCAAAGTAAACTTTTCTCCAGCCAGTTCAGTAGCACATTTTATAATCCTATTCACAGCTTCATCAACATTTTGCATCATACGGCTCTCAGCTTCCATTGCCACAAATTCTTCTACCATAAGATCCATAATAAAATTCATGTTTTGAGATAATTGAGCCACAAGCCTGTTGCCAATGGAAAATCGCTTATCCACAAGCGGCACCTCTCCATTTATAAGTACCTGTCTTCCTGTTTGAGTATCCTTCTGGGCAAGGCATTCTATATCTGCTAAAAGCCTGCTTTTTCCCGAACCAGTAGAACCTACAATACAAATAATTTCTCCCGGTGCCACTCATCCAATGATACCGACAATATATATTCTCTCATACAATCACATCCCCAAAATCCATCTTTTTAAGGTTCCCAGTTTGAAATTCCTCACTGATCCTGGTTTATATCCTTAACTTCGAGTATAGTCTTTAACATGGAGGTTTCGCCAACTTCATCCATAAGATCATCTATACTGGAGCCATTAAAACCAACTGTTGAAAAGATCGGTAAGGTTTGTGGATACTTATTTATAATTTCTTTTACATTGCTTTGACTGTTTATTTTCATGACGACACCTCTTTCATTTAATTTTTTACCTTTCTGAATATAACCCATATCCCCTTTTCATCATCGCTTACCTCAAAGTTGGAAATTCCTAAGCCATTTAAAATTGTCGTAAAGTGCTGCACCGTATTACCTTCAACATACTTTTCCCTGCTTCTTGGCCACTCACTATCCCTTAACTTCATCTTCCTATCTATCTCTTCTTTTAGTTCCTTATTACCAAACCCTCCTCCTATATAAGCCATACCACCATCCACCAAAATTCTGTAAATTTCTTCGAAACCTTTTTTCTGATCTTGCCAGAACCATACCGATCCTCTGCTTATGCACAAGTCTACAGACCTATCTTCCAAAGGAATATTTAATACATCACCAAGAAGAGTTGTAGTTCTTTTTGCAAGACCCCAATTGTGGGCACGTTTTGACGCAATTTCCAAAGCATCATTAAGTTTGTCTAAAAAAATAATATTCATTTTTGTAATCTGTGCCATTGATAGACCCAAGTGTCCTCCGCCGCTTCCTATATCAAGGCATTTTCCTGTGTCAATTCCAGTCTTTTCTTTAATCTGCTGTGCAATAATTGGATAGATTGGCAAGAATGTGCCATTTGCAATTTCATCAAATTCATATGCCTTGCTTTTCATAAATAACACCTCCACCACATTTCTTATATCGCTTTGTTCAGTATGTAATTCACTTCATCATCAGTAAGTTTTTTATGATAAAACAAATCGTAAAACTCTTTTACTTCTTTCTTAATATCATATTTGAAATAATCTGGATAAAGAAGTTTTGAAAGCCACTTGATTCCTATAATGCGATTTACTGAAGGCGGTCTGTCAATCCAGTTAAATGGGTGATACGGCACTTGATACACCTTTTTATTTTTTACAGCACTAAGGTTTTTCATTGTACTATCACTCATTATATAGTTATAGGGATTCTTTTCATTTGTAGTTCCTGCATCTGCACAAACCAGAATAATTTCAGGGTTCCATTTAAGTAGTTGTTCCATTGATACGGATGACCGGCCATACCCCTTTTGCATCTTTACATCAGCAACATTTAATGCACCGATAAGGTCTATAACCTCTGTATGGGGTGAACCCTTGGGGTCTGTCTGCATTCCTTTTTCACCCTCGGCATAATATACCCTTACTTTCTTGTCCTCTGGAATTTTTGCTGCAGTATCAGCTGTATCTTCAATAACTTTTTTACAGTAATCAGCAAGATTTGCCGCTTTGTCGTTTTCTCCTAAAAGTTCTCCAAGCTTTTTATAAGCTATGTCCATGGATTTAATATCAAATCCGATATATGCAACAGGTATACCAAGCTGTTCCTGAATCTTTTGGGATCCATCCACTGATGTATGATCAACATTCCCCATATTGATAATAACATCAGGCTTTACCTTTAGAATTTCTTCTGCATTCATTTTGTTATTCATTCCGAAATTGCCGCTTAGAACAGGAAGATTTATATAGCTTTCCGAAAGAAACTTTTTATCATCCTCTTCAACCTTGCTGCTTAAACCAACAATTTTGTCCGGAGCCAGTGAATACATTATTATATTACCTACAGGACTCAATGAATAAACCTTCTTAATGTTTACAGGGACTGTTATTGTTCTGCCAACTGTATCTGTAAAGCTTTTTGTTTCAAATGACTGACTATCGGCACCGGCAGCCTTATACTCAGTTTTGTTTTGATTCAGTTCTTGGGGCATATTATCAACTTTGCCACCACAAGCAGTAAAACCTCCTGCAATAAATACTGCCAACATAAAACCATATGCCATTTTTCTAAATTTGAAAAATTTCAATAAATAATTCATTTAACCGTCTCCTTTCTTGCATTTCTCAGAGTTAATACACACAAAACTAGCTCAATTTCCCACACATCAAAAAATCCCCAGTGACGACTATATTCTGCTTATTATCGCATAACTATCTCGTCCTGGAGATTTATTTACAAAGTATTCGTTGGTCATACTAAAATAATGATAAGCTTCCAAAAGATAATCAGCAAAAGACGCTTCTTCATTACAATAACCACAACAAATTAGAGTTTCTGCAAATATAAAAAACGACAAAACCATAACGCCTATTCAGGAGTCATAATCTCATCATTGAGTTACACATGTACATGCTGTCCTAATTGCTGACATGGCAATTCAAGACATGGCATAACACTTATTAACTTGGATATAACTTTTTGTAATGTTTTATTATGTTTTATCATGTTTTATTATATATCTGCATTTTAAAAAAATCAATAGCAATGAATAAAATATTGTAAAATTTTTCATTCTCTCACTTCCAATAAACAATACACATCCACAAAACTCGAACATTTCATCATCTTCGAAATTAAACTCGTAACATTTTTGATATTCTTATGCATAAAACAATAGGTTTAATTGCAGCACTACCTTCCAGTTATACCTGTATTATTGCTTTTATCTCAATTATAAGATATAATATATCCAAATATAACCTTTAGTATATTTTTGTTTAGTTATATAACGTTTTACACTTTTATATCACTTGTGAATTAACATTAAACCAAAGTGAGGAAGATGATTATGAATGACAATTCAGCCTTAACGCCTCAAGAAGTGGCTGACATATTAAAAATTTCAAAGAACACAGTCTATGAACTGATTAAACGTGGAGAGTTAAACTCTTATAGAGTTGGAAAAAAAGTAAGGGTTGATTCAAAAGACGTAGAATCATATAAAAATAAATCAAAGAGCATCAAAAACGAAGACCAATCCGGTCTCATTTCAGAGAGGTTAAAATCTTATAATCCGTTAAATGACGAATTACCTAAAATTAATGGTTTTGTTATCTGTGGGCAGGATATTTTATTGGATATTCTGTCTAGATACCTGCAGTTACATCCAAACGGAATACAGGCTTTACGCTCATATGTCGGAAGCTATAACGGCCTCTATGAATTATATCAGGGCAATGTCCAACTGGCTACCGCACATCTATGGGATGGAGATACCGGACAGTACAACATTCCTTATGTAAGAAGAATGCTGCCTGGAATACCAGCAGTTATAATTCACCTTGCATGCCGCCTTCAAGGCTTTTATGTTGCGTACGGCAATCCTAAAAATATAAAAGGATGGGAAGATTTAAAAAGAAAGGATATAACTATAATAAATCGTGAAAAAGGCAGCGGAACCAGAGTACTTTTAGATGAACATATCAGAAAGCTGTGTATACCGTCATATAATATAAAGGGATATAATCGTGAAAGCACATCCCATCTTGCCATCGCAAGTACAGTTGCACGCGGCGGTGCAGATTTGGGTCTCGGTAATGAGAAGTCAGGATTGCAGGTAAAAGGAATTGAATTTATACCACTGCAAACAGAAAGGTATGAAATGGTAATAAAAAAAGAGGACATGGAAAAAGCCCCCTTTAAAGCTGTCCTTGAAATTCTCCGTTCTCAGGAATTAAAAATGGAACTAGAAGGAATAGGTGGATATGATCTGACAGAAATCGGTCAAATCGTTGCGGAAACATAAAAAATGTTGAAAGTATTGCATTTATTTTTATCCCTCATATAACCCCATGATGCAAAAGTAGTCCATTAATAAGAGTGTGTAACTCTTCCCTCCCCCTTAATGAAGCAACCCAGCGATCCGGCATGCTGTCAAAACCGTATGCTATCCCTGCCAATCCTCCTGCAATTGCAGCAGTTGTATCAGTATCATGGCCTAAACTGACAGCAGCCTTGACAACAGCTTCATATGAATCTTCATTATTTAGAACCATTCTGACACTTCTAAAGGAGTCAACTACATATCCTCCCCCCTTGCCAAAGGGTTCATCATCCGGCCTTAAGCAGTATTCCAGTTCATTATAATACTGAGAATCCTTCCTATATATTTCCCTTAATTCCTTTACTGCTCCCTTGTAGGCTTCATCAACAAGCAGATCATTCATCATTCCTTTAGCCCATAGACAGTATAATGCACAACATACTTGATTTATCTCGTGCCCATGAGTCACAAGAGATTGGAGATGGGCAAAGTATACCAGCTCTTCATTATCACCTTTATGCCATAGTGCAAGGGGTAATACCCTCATAAGTGAGCCGTTACCCTTGCCATCAGGTATTATAAAGCCTGATTTGTTCGGCGGCATTCCATTTTTGTATTCTCTTAATGAAGCTGCAGTCTGGTTTCCAACATCAAAAACCTTATTATCAACCGCCCATAAGCCATTTTCATACCAAGCAAGAAGCTTTGATGCAAAGTTATGGATATCCATTGTTTTACATTCAAGCAGCGAATCAAGAAGGCACAAAGCCTGTGCTCCGTCATCAGACCATGTTCCCGGCAATACTCCCCTATGTGACCTAACAAATCCATCAGGCGGATTAAATTCAATCTTATCTTTTGGCGGAAGATCTGAAGGGTCATTGAACTCGTATGGCACCCCCAAAGCATCTCCTATTAATAATCCCCATAATCCCCCAAGTATTCTATCCATTTGCCTGATCATATCCAAGACCTCTTTCCATTTTATTAATTTATTAATAATTCTATTTGATTTATATTTTGCAATAATCATTTTACGTTTTTAATGCAAAACATTTTTCTAAACATGTATATCAACATACACTATAGTTTTCTAGACACCAAGATATGCAGGGTTGTCATACTTCCTGAACCTATTTAAAACCCTGTCCACCACACTCATGCGTTCTTCCAAAGACCCTCTAAGCTCAACATAGGGAATTTTCCGTTCCTTCAAATCGGCAATTATCTGTTTTTGAAACACTTGCCTTTTCTGATCCCCCGAACGGTCCCATGTATCATCATAGGGAATATCGTCACAGCACAGAAAATATAAATCATACCTTGATTGTGCTTTAAGTGCCATCATTTGAAGCTCGTCAAGTACATATCCCTGGTAGTCCATTCCAAACATGTAGGTTGTTATTGCATTTGTGTCAACAAAGAAATATTTATTTGATTCATAAAAGAGTTTATCTTCCCTCTCAATATGTCCCTTTGCAATTTCAACCATCTGTTCAGCTGTTATCCTCCTATTGACTTGGTGCTTTTCCCAGTATTCCCTGCCATATTCAGGCATCCATACCGTATTATATTTATCTGCCAATTGACTGCATATGGTGGTTTTCCCGGTTGACATCGCTCCTACAAAAACCACTTTGATTATCAAATCATTATATACTAATGGATTAATAAATGCCCTATGCTTAAATGCGTTTTCTCTGATCATTGTTGCAGATATGGGGAATGTATCCCTATTTAAGTCAATTTGCCTATTCTGTGCCCCTAATGCTTTACTTACATGATCCCCATAAAATTCATTTGAGTAAAAATGGGTTATATTTATGTCCTTCATCCTTTGAAGTATATAATCCTCATTAAGCTTTTTGATCTCAGGTGTATCCCCAACCTCCTGAGGTCCGTCCCAAGCCTCTATTACTTTAGCTTTAGGATAAAGGGTGCGTATCCACCTGCTCCTTACATGTAATGGAACCTCAATCAGATCAGTATCATATATCATCACATAGAGCTCATCCATTTCTCTTAATGCCGTTTCAATTATATACTGATGCCCCTTATGTAAGGGAGCGAATTTGCCTAGTACCAAACCTGTTTTCTTCATATTTTACCACCTCTCATGCAATCCATGCTTTGTCATCTTCTTTTGATAAATTAGTATCGCTCGTACCCTTGCTCCATCTATACAAACCATATACACTGTTTACAAGATATGCAATCCACATAAGTGTCATTGCAGCAGCTCCAATTCCCTCGTTTGAAAGCCTAATGCCCCACATTACTATTTGAGCAATATTTATAGTTATATATAAAAACCACTGCTCTCTGAACCGAAACATCATAGCAAGAGTTGCAATTATAGATGTCACCACAATAAAAGCATCGAGGTATGGTGTGTTTTGTCCTTTAAAGGTGGTAAGCCAAATCCCGTAACCTATAGTTGCAGCTATACATAAACTTATCAGTCCCACAATACCCTTCCAACTCATTTTTCTCATAATTACAGTATTTCCATTATCAATTTGCCTTTTCCACATAAACCATCCGATTATTCCGGTTGGAACATAAAACAAAAGGTTTAACATAACTTCTCCGAATAGTTTATTCTGATAGCTTATCCATGCATATCCAATTGAATTGTATATTCCGAAAATATAGTTCCATACATTTCCTTTAGCAGCAAGAACAACACACATAACTCCTGTAAGATAAACTGTAATACCCAGAACATCAGTCTTCCAAAAAAATGAAAGCACCAGCATTATGGCTGAAAATACAGTTAGCCATATAATCTCAAACAAATTCCATCCTTTTATATTCATTGTTAACTCCCCCCAAGCATTTTATTGAAGGCATTAAAATTCCTTTTATCCTCCGCCTTCTCATATACAGCAAAAACAATTTTATCAAACAAAACCTTGTATCCTTCTTTTATAAGTACTCTTTCGAAATATTCTGCCACATCTTCGGGTTTATTTTTAAATACGCCACAACCAAAAGCCCCTAAAACTATTGCTCTGCTGTTGTTGATTGCCGCTACAGCCAGTATCTTCCTGATTCTTTCTATCATTACTTCTCCAATTTTATCCTGATCTTCCTTGTCCCTTTGCATTACAACCCCTGCGTTTACAGCTGGAGCAGTAATAACAGATATTAGAACCGGTTTATCCATAAGCTTTCCGCTATCATATCTTATAAAGGGAACTTTTGGAGAATGGATCATATAGTCTGAATAGAGGCAAGTCCTGCGACTCCGGTTATATTCATACATTTCACTCATATGTGAGATACAAGGATAGAGTCCGGAGGACCTTGCAAGGCTTTCTTCCTGTGCCTGGCTTCCAGTTAGAAACCCTCCTCCAGGATTCTTGGCTGAAGCGAAATTAAGACAAACTGTCTCATTAATTCCTTGCTGATTTATAAGCCTCAATGATGCTGTTATCGTTGTTTCACCTGTTACTTCAATGCTGCATTTCCTTCCTTTATTTAGATTCAGCAGATCTTTTACAGATTTCTCAATACTTTCAGGTATATCTGGCTTATATAATGTCGAGTTTGAAACAGCATAATCAAGATCATCCTTAAAGCTAATCTTATCACCGTCACTATTTATATAAAAGCCATTATCCAGAATTTCAAGTGTTTCCTTTGCAATTTCTACTCTTTTCTCTCTATTGTTTATTCCTGCCATAGTTCCTCCCCCTTCTATCAATCATTCTTTGTTATTATCATTTTGTTAATATCATTATATTACCATTTCTATGACTTTGTCAATGTTTTTTTAAATTTTAGCAACTTGGCACATGTGTTTTCTTAATTCGTCAACACTCACATAGAAATCGGAAGTAATATTTTAATCATTCCTTACTTGATACATCCTGATAAAGTTATATAATTTATATATGAAGATGTAATCAAAGGAGAGAACAATGGATATAAATTCGATAAAGGAAAAACTTTCTAATGAAGAGTATAACTTTATAAGGACAGACCCAAACCTTGGAACCAATATATTGATACTAACCACTGCAGGATCAATAGCATATGGCACAAATGTTGAAACCAGTGATATTGACATAAGAGGCGTCACTTTGGAAACCAGACAGGTTATAATGGGATTATCCAACTTTGAACAATTTGAGGATAGAATAACCGATACTGTTATTTATGGTCTTAAGAAATTTATAAACCTCTGCTTAAACAGTAACCCCAATGTACTTGAGATATTGGGCACTCGAGATGATCATCTCCTTGTTATTACAAAAGAAGGTAAGCTTATAAGGGACAATGTGGGATTATTTCTATCAAAAAGAGCCATAGTAAGCTTTGGCAACTATGCAACAGCACAGTTACGAAGGCTTCAAAATGCCCTTGCCCGGGATAACTATCCCCAAAAGGAAAAGGAACAGCATATTTTAAACAGCATATTAGGGCAGATGGACCACCTGAAGAGAACCTATAAATCATTTACAGACAGTGAAATCCAATTATATATAGATAAATCGGATAAGGAAGATGTGGAAACCGAGATATTTATTGATATAAACCTAAGCCACTATCCCCTGCGTGACTTCAAAAACATTTATTCCGATATGCACAATATTGTTAAGGAATACGCAAAACTTAACCACCGAAATAGTAAAAAGGATGAACTGCACCTTAATAAGCATGCAATGCATCTAATACGCCTTTTGGTTACAGGGACTGAGATATTGGAAGGTAAAGGAGTTAATACATATAGAGATAAGGAACATGAGCTTTTTCTCAATATTCGCAATGGAAAATACAGCTATGATGAAATATTTGAAATGGTGAACGATTACGAAAAACAATTTAAATATGCTGCATCAAACACAGTCCTTCCTGATGAACCTGATTACAAAACTGTTGAAGAGATGATGCTAACAATTTACAAAAGCCTTCTTCTTTAAATAAACTATTCAAAAACCTTTTTATAAAGGATTATTTCAATATCATTACAAATATTGACTATTAGCATTATACTATTATATAATTAAATAGTAATTTAAGGTTTACTAGGTGAAAGGAGTGTTGAAAATGACAACAATAAATTTAGAGGTGCTTAAAATATAATTTAATACCCGACCTAAGAGCTATACGTTAAGGGACTATCCTTTTTGTTATGCTTTTTAAGGTCAAACTATAAGTAACCGTCACCTGGTAGTATAAATGCTATTTAAATTCACGATGGGTTATCGTGTTTTTTTATTGCCAAAAAACTGTTGCAAAATTATGGTATTTGTTATTACAAATGCCTAATCTGCTTCCCTATAAAAACCGTGTTTGTAGACGCTGTTTACTATAATCACGGTTTTTTATGCTTTTTTTACAGGTAATGTTGATCAACATTTGAGAATAAAAGGAGAAACAAATATATATGAACAATTTAACTATTATTTCATCACAAAAGAATTGGCTTGAGCAGGATGCAGTCATTCATCTTAAAAAGCTCTGCACTCTAGAAGGAGTCGTTAAGGCTGCCGGATTACCTGACCTTCATCCCGGCAAGACACCTGTAGGCTGCACAATAATCACTGAAGATATGATATACCCCCATCTTATTGGTAATGATATCGGCTGCGGTATGAGCATTTATACCACTTCAATTGAAAAGAGGAAAATTAAAACCGATAAGATTATTAAAAAACTTGAGTCGATTGCTAGCCTTAAGGAAATAGAATTACCGGATGACTCAGGGTTAGACCCCACTTCTTCCCCATTAGGTCAAAGCCTTGGTACTATAGGCGGCGGAAACCACTTTGCAGAATTTCAGGAAGTCAATGAAATATTTGATGAAGATAGATTCAAAAGCCTGGGTTTTGATAAAGGTCATATAACACTTCTTGTCCACAGCGGTTCAAGGGGATTTGGTCAGGCTGTTTTGGATGAAAGCATCAGGCTTTATGAAGCACAAAAAGGTCTTCCTATTAGCTCCGATGCAGCCCGCAATTATCTTTCCAAGCATGATGATGCTGTGAAATGGGCCCTTATTAATAGAGATATGATATCATACCGTATTTTAAAGGCTGTTGGAGCAGGCACTGAAAATGAAAGGCTGCTAGACTCCTGCCACAATAGTATAACTATGAAGGAACTTGATCAAAAACAGCACTATATTCACAGGAAAGGTGCTTCACCTTCTGATACAGGTGCTGTTATTATTCCAGGTTCCAGAGGATCGCTTTCTTATCTGGTAATGCCAAAAGATAATACTGAAACCTCGTGTTATTCTCTTGCACATGGTGCAGGTCGCAAGTGGGAACGCAGCCTTTGCAAGTCGAGGCTACAAGGTAAATATACCAGAGAAAGCATAAAATCAACAGCCCTAAAGAGCCGTGTAATTTGTAGCGATAACAGTCTGCTTTTCGAAGAAGCACCTGAAGCTTATAAAAACGTTGACACTGTTATTCAAAGTCTTTTGGATTTTGAACTTATAGACATTATTGCAACCTTTAAACCTATAATAACCTATAAAGCATAATTGGAGGATATATGTGGATACAAATCAGTTCAGGAAGAGGTCCTGATGAATGCGAATTGGCAGTAAGCCTTTTTATAAAAGAGTTTCAAAAAGAATGTGCCGATAAAGGCATTAAATCAAGAGTAACCGATGCAGAACCCGGAAACATTAAGGGAAATTTCAAATCAGCCCTACTTTCGTTAGACATTGATGATAGTGCAAACAACATGGACGATATCAATATAGTGAGCGGCACAATGCTATGGATTTGTAAAAGTCCATACAGACCCAATCACAAACGGAAAAACTGGTTTATAAATATTGAGGTTTTAAAGCCACCCCAAAATCTTGAATTTCACGAAAAGGATGTAAAGTTTGAATCCATGAGGAGTTCAGGCCCCGGGGGGCAAAATGTAAATAAAGTGGAAACTGCCGTAAGGGCATTCCACCTTCCAACGGGTTTTACTGTAACTGCCAGCGAGGAAAGATCACAATACATGAATAAGAAACTGGCACTTGCAAGGCTTTCCGCACTTGTTAGAACTAGAAATAACGAAGAAAATGAAAAACACAAAAAAGACGTATGGATGCAGCATAATACCCTTGAAAGAGGCAATCCTGTAAGGGTTTATGAGGGCAGCAGCTTTAAATTGAAGGAGATCTATAATGAACCATAATATTGATGAATTCAGCAAACAGAAATTTCCTGTTAGATTCTTCAAAAATGCTGATGTAAGATTTGAAAACAATGCATTGGAAGAGCTTAACAATCTACTGAACTTATCAGATACGATAGAAAGAATCAAAGCAGTAGATAAGGATTTTTTCATGGATACAAAGGCAGATATCAGCGAAGTTGCCATAACCCCTGATTTTCATAAGGGTGCTGGCATACCTATTGGTACAGTAATGCTTACCAATGGTTTTATTGTCCCCCAAGCCATCGGAAATGATGTAAATTGCGGCATGCGGCTTTATACAACTGACCTTAAGGAGGATTGTATAAAGTCAAACCTTCCTGACCTTGAAAGAAGAATCCGCCATATATTTTTTGAAGGCGGCAGGGATATACCAATGAACAGTATACAACGGGAGTCAACCCTTAGGGAGGGAATCATAGGTCTTTTAGAGACCTCCCATATAGCTAAATCAAAAGGTATATGGAAATTCTACGATCCAAAACAGCAAGAGTTGGATATTCTGAATATAAGTAGTCTTGGCTCAATGATAACCGACCAGGTTATTGGCCTTCAGGATTTTATGGGCAGCAGGGATTTGTCTTATGATGAGCAAATTGGTTCAATCGGAGGCGGTAATCACTTTGTAGAAATACAGAAGGTTTCTGAGATTTTGGATAATCAAATTGCTAATGCCTGGAAAATCAAAAAGGGTCAAGTTGTTATAATGATACATACAGGTTCAATTTCAATCGGGCACCACAGCGGTATGCTTTTTAGGCAACTGGTAAAAGGAATCTATCCTAAAGATATCAAGGCACCAGATAATGATATTTACATTCTGCCCTATTCAGAAAAGTACATGAACGAATATAACATGTTTTGGTCACTGTTATCAAATGCCGCCAATTTCGCCTTTGCCAATAGGCTCTTTTTAGGTTTGATGGTCTATAAAGCATTAAACGGAATAATAGGAGAATTTGACTTTAAGCTGCTGTATGACTCTCCCCACAACCTTGTGTGGAAAGAAGAGTTAGGTGGAAAAAACTACTTTCTTCACAGGAAAGGTGCCTGCCCCTCCAGAGGAATGAGCCAAATGTCAGGGACCAATTATGAATATTATGGAGAACCTGTTTTTATCCCAGGTTCCATGGGCTCCTCTAGTTTTATACTTGCAGGCCTGGGTAACAGGGAAAGCCTCTTTAGTTCGAGCCATGGTGCAGGAAGAAGTCTCTCTCGAGGTAATGCTAAAAAAGCAAGTAATGAACTTTTTAGAGATTTTATTAACCACTTTAAGGTTATTACACCAATTGACCCAAATAAACAGGATATAAAAAGCAGACCTGATATACTTAAAAAGTGGGAAGATGAAATTAAGTCGGAAGCACCTTACGCATACAAGGAAATAACCCCTATTATTAAGACACATGTGGATAATGGACTTGCAAAAGTAGTTGCACGGATAGAACCAATACTTACAATTAAAGGCTAGGAACTTTGATTGTTGTCGTGAGAAATTATGGTGTGCAAAGCTTAACTGAAAATTATATCTGTTTAGATACATACTGGGTCAATACATACATATATAAATACGTTATATTAAATAATTTTCTACATTGAAGGCAGCAGATGAAAATGATAAACTGTATAAGTATATATCCTTTAGCGTTTTGAGGATAAATGTTTTGCAGTTTTTAATTTATATGAAGGGGAGAAATTAATGAGAAGTTTTAGGATCAAAATAATTTTAAGTGCTATTCTGGCAGTATTTCTCTGCTCAAGCTTAATATTGCTTAAGTCACAGGCTTTTGCAGCAGAATCTGATGATAATAGCATTAAAGTGGCAATTGATGACAAATTTTTGACATTTGATGTACCGCCCAGTATTATATCAGGAAGAACAATGGTTCCTTTAAGGGTTATATTTGAGGGACTTGGTGCATCAGTAACATGGGACGAAAAGACCAAAACAGTAATTGGAAAAAAACAAGGGAAAACCATTAAACTTACAATAAATAACAAAAATGCCTATATAAATGGTAAGCTTATTAAAATAGATGTACCTCCCAAGGTAATAAGCGGTAGGACATTGGTACCTACAAGGTTTATTGCCGAGAGTCTTGGAACGGATGTTTATTGGGAAGCAAAAGCTAAAATAGTAAGTATAATACCACCTCAAGCAATAAAGTTTTCAGATGCCAAGCTGGAAGCAGCAATAAGATCAGCATTGAAAAAGACAACTGGAAGTATAACAACAACCGATGCTAAAAAAATTAAAACCCTGAATCTTGAGAATAAAGGTATAGCAAATATTGAAGGCCTGCAATACTTTAGAGGGCTTACAGAGCTTAATTTAATGAAGAACAACATTAAGGATATTAAAAGGCTTGGATGTCTTACCGAACTTAAAACCCTTAAATTGAGCCTAAACAGAATATCCGATATTTATCCTTTAGAGAATTTAACCAAACTATGGATGCTTTGGCTTATGGAAAACCAAGTGAAGGATATAGGACCGCTCAAAGAATTAAAAGATATAGCAGGGCTTGATCTGCGTTATAACCAGATTTTTGACCTTTCGCCCCTTAAAAATCTGAAGAAGATGGATTATCTTCATATTAGACACAATCCGTTTACAGACATAAGTGTGTTAAAAGAAATAAAGAATACAAAGGCAATTTACATAGAAGAGTATGACAAGCCCAGCAAAATAGATCAGCAATTAATTGACAAATATAATAAGTTTGATAAGAAGGTTAAAGAAATAATAGCAAACGTAATTAAGCCTGAAATGAAAGAATTGGAAAAAGAAATTGCATTACATGATTATATTGCTATGCATGTAAGATATGATATGGAAAACTTCAAAAATGATACAATTCCATCCAAGAGTCATACCGCATATGGAGCACTGATGGAGAATGTAGCAGTTTGTGACGGATATGCAAGGTCACTTCAGATACTCTTAAATGCCGTTGGAATCGAGTGTATTATGGTAACTGGAAATGCTGAATTTTTAAGTGGCAAAGTAGCGTCTAAAAACACTTCAAATTTACATGCATGGAATATAGTTAAGATAGATGGAGTTTATTACCAAGTTGATCCAACATCTAATGATAAAGACCTTGATAATGGAAAGAGTGACATAAGTTATTATCATTTCAACATTTCCGATAAGCAGATGGGTATTGAGTATACATGGGATAGAGAGGCATATCCTGTGTGCAGTACTGATGGAGCAGTATTTGACTTACAAAATAGAGAGAAAAGAAATGTCATTGTATCTGATAACCAATACTTCTTTATAAACAGTAATAAAAATATAGTTAAAATGCCTTTTGACACAAAGAAAAAGATGAATCTATGCGACGATAAGGCAATCCAGATTTTACTTTATGGTGACTGGATCTATTATATCAATGAGACAGACGGAAGTAGTGTTTATAAAATAAAAACAGACGGTACATCAAGAACCAAGCTTTGTGAAGGAAAAGTATGGGAAATTGAAGCAGCAGGGGAAAGTATTTATTATACAAAAGACTTTAAAGTAAATAGAATGAATTTGGATGGCTCAAACAATACGGTATTTAATACAGATAACGGAGTTATATGGGTTGATGTTATAGGCGATGCTATATATTATAAGGCATTTAACTATGGTTTAGGAGCAAGGCTTGTAAAATCAGACTTAAGTGGTTACAACAAAACACATATACCTTCTGATGAACTTACTGGTATATTTCCAAAAGATAACGGAAGAGTGAATTACTACTATGTTCATGATGAACATATAATAAATGACTGGATTTATTATATAAATAGTTCAGATCAAAAAAGCATATACAAGAATAAAATAGATGGCACAGAAAGAACAAAGCTTACTGCAGACAGTGTTGCCGAAGTTACAGGTGTTGATATGCAAGTTTTTGGTGAGTATATTTACTATAAAAATGCATCAGATGCAGGAAAGCTTTACAGGATAAAAACAGATGGTTCAAATAGAATTGCTTTGGAATAATGGTCAAACTTATGATGGCGTTGATATTCACCAGAGCTTCATAGAAATTAAAATGAAAAAGGCATTCTGCTGCATTTAATTAAACATAATGCAGCAGGCTGCCTTTTAATATTATTAATTATTAATTAATTAAATCTACATATTGGTAATATATTAAGGGAGGATTATTTTACCAATCCGCCCCTAATACTAACCCTTACTTTCCAAATCCTTTTTCCAACACATCTCTAATCAATTCAAGCTTATCTGAAAAGTCACCCAATTTTATCACAGCCTGGTCAATCTTATTACTGCTCTTTGCCATTCTGTTTTTATTATAAATGTCCTTAATCTCATTCCAACGCAGCTCTTCTTTTTCCTCAAGACCGAAAACAAGTTCCTTCCACTTTAGCAAATTGGCTTCAGCCCCTGTGGTTAGTGTCTGTGCATCATTTTCATAAGAACCGAGAATAACCCCGTTTAGCTCTTCATCATTCATAACGGCCAAGACTCTTTCCGAAATCTTGTTCATATTTCTATAGGAGCCCTGAAGCTTGAATGGCGGCTCTTTCCGGTATTCATCAGCTTGAGCTGCTGAATGTATGTACTCCATATTGATTTTTAATACAATATCCCTTACCCTGTTTAGCTTTTTAATTACTTCTACACATTCGTTAATCTCCTCCGCTGAGTAGCTTCCTTCAAAATCCAGGCCCTCTCTCATTCCATTTTCAGCGATGTCTATAAGTGTATATATATCTTTTTGCCCCTTTCCGGAAAGCTTGCCAAGTACCGGATTGGATGTGATGCTGTTTTCTAAATAGCTTAATTTAAATGCTTTTTCATTTTCCCTAAGCATATCCCCTAGGTTGTAAACATCTGCCCTATTAGCCAGCATATCAGGAATCTGAAACATATCTCCGCTTTCAGTATATGGGTTACCTGCCATTACTACAATCACTTTTTTGCCGCGAAGATCAAATGATTGCCCAACACCATTATAAACACCTTCTATTTTACGCTGACCGTCACAAAGAGGTATGAACTTTTGCAAAAATTCAGGATTGCAATGTTGTATATCATCAACATAAATCATGACATTGTTTCCCATTTTAAAAGCCATATTGAGCTTTCTTAGTTCAGCTTTTGCACTTGCACTGTTAGCCATATCGGGATCCAATGATACTACACTATTTCCGATTGCAGGCCCGTTTATTTTTACTAAAATCACGCCGAGCCTGTTTGCAATATACTCCATCAATGTTGTTTTACCATATCCGGGAGGCGAAATAAGTAAAAGCATTCCCATAAGGTCAGTTCTTTTATTATCACCTGCTACCCCTATTTGCTTTGCAAGATTGTCTCCAATAAGCGGAATATAGACTTCATCAATCAGTTTATTTCTTACAAATGATGATAGTACAGCTGGTTTGAACTCGTCAAGACGCAATTCTCCCCTTATCTTCTTAATATAAATATTTTTTAGTTCTTGGTACTTGCCAAAGTCTTGTGCAGTGTTTTCGCAATAATATTCAAGCTTATTGATAAAGCTGTTATAGGATAACATATATTCGCCATTTACAATATTGGGATGCACACCGATTAACCCTTTTATGTTAATCTTTGTTCCTGTTTTTATTTCTCTATATCTTATATTGCCACTTAATATAAAAGATATGATAAACTCGTCTAAGAACTCTATTCCATCTTTATTTTTTGTTTCATCTATGTACGCATAGTACCACTGCCTGACAAGGTAATAAGCACCTTCCAAATCACAGGAAACGGCTTTTAGTGAATCATTAAAAACATCAAAAGCATTTTTAGTTTTTAAATTTTCAATAAAACCTTTTTGCATTTCCTGCACCTCAAAGCTTTTTGCGAAGCAATCTCCCCTTAAAAGCTCCAAACACAAATATTCTGAAGCTTCTTTTACATATGCCTCATCAACAAACGAGTACTTGCTTAAAGCATCCTTTATTTTTACTGCAAGTTCATCACAAATCTCATCTAATGAAGGTTTTGTATTAAAGTATAAAAATATTTTTGACAATTCTGAAAGCCTGGTTTTAATTATCTTCTTAAATTGAACATCCTCGTAACTACTCCAAAACAGAAATGCCAAAGCTCTGGCTTTTGGAGCGAAAACCACAAGATCAATTTCTCTTCGAAGTTCAAAAAGTACTTTTAATATCTTAAAGCAATCTACATCATGAACACCTTTTGTATAACCATCATTATATCTCGGCTCCATAAACTTTCTGATAAAATCCGATAGTTCTTCATCAGAATATCTGCTTAAAGTATCAAAGTTTTCTATCACCCCATTTTTTGATGATTCATAAATCCTGTATGCCAAATACTCTGCCCTATAAATTTCACTATTTTCAGATACTAAAGTCTGTTCCCAAATACCCTTGAACTTGTTAAATTCCTCATGACTTACCTTCTCCCAGTAATCAGTCCCAGTAATATGGATATTCAGCGATCCCTCTTTCGGAATCAATGCTAAATCTATTTTTTGGGTATTTACAGCAAAATGATGTTTTCCAAATTTAATAACATTTTTGTTATCGACATACAATTCTTTTTTATCTTTTAGCTGCCTTAGAGCTTCTTCCTTGACAGTTTTCAGCCTCGCTGCAAGTTCATCAGCCTTAACACTGTCACCGAGCTTTGAAAGTTCTTCAATAATATCTCTTACTTTCTGGATCATTATATCCGAAGCAAAATACGCATTTATTTCATTTACGGTATCAAAACCTTGAAGCCTTTGCTCAATACCTTTTAACATCCTGTCACATGAAGAAAACAAAGCTAATAATTTTTTATTTTTATTTTCAATAATAGCCTGTTTTCTTACCTCAAAAGCATTATAAATTTCTTCCCGCTTTTGAGTTAATTTTGAAACATATTCATCAAATTCAGAAAACTTGCTCTCTAATTCCTGGATGCTCACCATTGCTTTATTTAAGTACGTTTCACACTTTTCAGGAGTATCGGATAAATCAATGAAATTTACCACCGATTGGCTTAAGAGTTTCATTTGTGAAGCAAATTGAGCCTGACTTTCCCCCCTCAATAATTCATCCACTTTTGATTTTACTTTGGATTTCCATTGATTTAATGCAGCATAAACGGCGGATATCTTTTCAATTATTTCAGTAGTTTTTGTTGGGTCCTCTATGTTAAAGTTACTTACAATATCAATTAACAGCTCAAGATCCAATGAAGTATTATTCATTTCCTCATACAGCAATTTACCATCAGATGATTTAGATATGGAAATAATTTTTTCCGAAAGAGTCTGTACCTTGCCAACATATGGTTTTAAGCCCTCATCCCTTAGCAAAAATTCAATGCACTTTTGGGAAAACAATTCATTCTGTTCTACTATATCTTTCTCCATTGCTTCAATGCATATAACGTCTGCATATTTGAGGTCTTTTAGTGATACAACTTCACCTCTTAGGGTTCTTAAGGCTGCTAATATATTTACAAACTCATCAATAGAGTTAAAATGCCCAAACTCAACATCATTTAATAGCTTTTTGGTTTTATCAGAAGCATCATCAATTTGCTTTTTAGTATTTGTCTTTATACTTATAACTTTTTCAAATTCAGCAATTGTTGAAGAAGCCGTAGTTTTTATCTCATTTAAAACGGTTTTAATACTAAAAGCTTCTTCCTTATCCAGCCAAAAGTACGAATCTACGATATGCTCTGATTCCTTTACAATATCAATATATATCTCTTGATAACCTTCACCTTTTTGGATAAGGTTGTAAACATTTCTACAATCAGCCATAGCTCTTACAATTTCTTTATTACCGATCTTATAGAGCATAGAATCGCTCTTTGACTCTAAGACAAAGTTTTTACCTACAAAAGGAGTCTGCCATATTTGAAGCATGTGGTTTTTACAAGGACTATCATTATGCTTAAAAACTATCAATTCACCATTCTTAAAATAGGAATATCCTGAGCAACATATAGGCGTTTCAATCTTTTGCTCAATTATATTATAAGTATAGATAACATATGTTCCGCTTTCCATATTATAGAAAACATACTGAAAATCTTCGCCATTAGTTGAGTCTACTTTCCTATCAAAAATACATTTATCCAACGCCACATCAAAGATTTTGTTTTCTCCGCTTTTAAGATAATAGCCCTTTGGAAAAATAAGTCCATGATCATCAGGTAAAAGTATACAGGAATCTTTTATAGCATCTATTCTTTCAATACTTTTAATCTTCTCATTGAAAACAAAGTATCTAAACTCATCTTCTTTGTATGGTTTTATCTTAATAAGGACAAGATATCCCACTACAGAATAATAAACTTCCGCATCATCAAGCGTCTGATCTTTGTCTTCAACGGGTTCAGAATAAATACCCTTGCCGACATTGGTATTATTTTCAATCTTAATTGTCAGGTCACCATCAAGAGTCTCTACAAAAACTTTATCTTTAAGAGAAATATGAGGGTGTAAACCATCTCGATGATCTTCTCTTCTGGTTCTCTCCCAATTTATATCACTAGGGTAAGCAAATCTTACTTCATGCTCACTCCGAGAATCCACATAAGTGAGGCTAGACCCATTCAGCACCCATTTGAAAACCTTTATATCAGTTGGATTCTTTCCAATCTGAAAAATCATGTAAAGGGTTGGTCCCCTAAAAGTAAACTTGGAAAAAAATGTATTTTTATAATATTTATATAGGTCATTAAAATCAGCAATAAACTGCTTATCATCAATAAGACTCAAGTCAAGCTTTGTAAATGTTTTATCCTTGTACTCATATACCGAAAAAACATCGGACAATAAAACGCTGTTCTTTAGGCCCATATACCTCCAAATGATACAACTGGACCTCCAACACCATTTCTTACAATAGCCTTACCCTGGTCAACCTTCCTGTAAAACCTTGAAAATAATGCAAGAATCCCAAAAACTATTATAATTACCACTACCACAATTACTGCAATAAGTTGAATTGTATAATCCATAACTAATCCACCCCTTCAAATTTTTTAACTAAATAAAAGTTTTTTTCATTGTCTTTCTTTATTACAAAGGCTTTTTCACCTTTATTAATCTTTGCTCCATCTGCTGACTTAATATTTATAACATAGGATTTATTATCACTTGCTACCTCAGCCTGCCCCAATCTTTCGTCGAATACATTGCACAAAACTATACAAACCTTTCCGATTATCACTTCTCTGTCAGATAGATTATCGTTGTTTCCAAACAATCCCTTTAATGGTATAGCAATATATCTGCATGATATTACACTAAATATAAAAACTGGAATTAATAAAACCGCATTTAATAGTCCCCCTGTCCTTATGGGCAGTAAATGCAAAAACATTGCTCCACTCCAGAAGACAACCACAATAATACTTACAATTACCATAAACGGTATATCTTTCACTTTTAAGAATGCCAATATTGTGTAAAACAATCCTCCATCATGAGTATCTACATGAGTATCTAAGTCGGTATCTATGTGTGTATCTATGTGTGTATCTATATCGGTATCTATATGTATATGGAATAAATGCACATCCAATGCCCCTATAATAACCGCTAGCCAATACAAAAGTATTAGTACAAGCATGGAGGTGGGAATAAAATTTGCACCTGCAATACTCGTTTTAAGAAGCTCAATCATCTTTCATCCCCTCACAATTTAGTATCATTGTTAAATATATAACAACTAAACATGGAAGTCAAAGTTGTTTTCTTCTATACTAGACGCCAAAAAATGCAGTAAAAACAATCCAGCGTTTACTATCAAATAAACCCATTATTTTGCATCATCCGATAAAAAACGCAAAATGCCTATTACTTCATATATATATGTCCAATATAATAACAGCATAGCATTAGCATATTTGCCCATAAACTCACTTGTATTGAAATCTATTAGGGGTTTGTGGTATTATCATATTTGTGAGTATTTTGTATACATAATGTAAACCTATGATAAACCAAGGAGTAGTTTATGATGTCAATTGTAAGTAAGTACTGGCCCTTTCTTCTTTTAGTTGCCTCTAATGTTTTCATGACCTTTGCATGGTACGGAAACCTTAAATATAAAAATAATTCAATGCCGATTTTCTTTATAATTCTTCTAAGCTGGGGTATAGCCTTTTTTGAATATTGCCTGATGATCCCTGCCAATAGGATAGCATCAAAAAATTTTGATACGGCACAGTTAAAAATTGTTCAGGAAGCTATAACTTTAGTAGTTTTTGGATTTTTCTCTGTATTTTTCCTAAAGGAAAGCTTTAAATTAAATTATGTTTTATCATTCATCTGTATTTTAGGTGCAGTTTTCTTTGCATTTAAGAAATTCTAAGGTGCACAGCAGCTAACCGACTAATCAAACCTGATTATAAAGCCAGTTTTTTTACCTCTTTCAAACCCTATATGTTCATAGAATTTGAGGGTATCTTCGCCTCTTCCCGACATAAGCATTACCTTATAGCATCCTTTTTCCTTTGCCATATCAATTGCCCTTTTTATTAGTCTGGTACCATAACCTTTTCTTCGGCAATCTCTGTGTGTAACAACATTTTCAATTAAACCATATGGCCTGGCTCCTCTTGTAAGATTTTTTACAATAACAAGCACACATGATGCAACCAATACATCTCCCAAATAAAACACAAGATAATTCTGACTTGGATCCTTCAATATCTCATCCCATAAATTCATCAACGACTCATCAATTTTCAGCTCACGATCATCCTTATTCAAGTCTTTATAAAGCAACAGCAGGTCTCTTAATTCATTTTTCTTAATATGTCTAACTTCTTCAGACGATACATTCTTTTTATCATTCTTTTGAATTTCCATTTTCATAGGTATGTAAGTAATCCCATTCTGAATGTTTTCCTCGCCCTCTTTATGGAAGCCAAGCTTGCCGTATATACTAACCGCATATGGAGAAGAGTTTACTGATATCTCATTTAGCTCTGGGTCTTTCTTAATACATATCCTTACTGCATCATTAAATAATTTTCTTCCAATTCCTTGACAGTGGAATGCCTTATCTACAAAAAACAGACTAACATGATTGTTATCCCTCATAGCCAAAACCCCTGCAAGTATTCCTTCCTCAAAACCTCCCAGCATAAAAAAACGACCGCTGTTAATAGACTTCTCAAGCTCCTCCGGCTGAATAAACTTTTTAAAAGTTTCGATGCCTTCCTCTGCATATCCAGGTGCTACAAAATCGCTAAACACATTCCAAACCAAGCTTGATGCCAGAGGTAGATCATTTTTTCCCAATACTCTTATATCCATAACTCCCTCCCTAACCCTTAATTTATAGACATATTATAACATAATTTTTTAGACATAAATAAAAGATAACCCCATTCAAGGTTACCTTCATTTTATATTAATTCTATATATTTATTCTATATATATTTATTCTATATATTTATTTTTTACTTAACCAAACACAGCCAGGAGAAAACCTGCGGCAACAGCAGATCCGATAACTCCTGCAACATTCGGTCCCATTGCATGCATTAAAAGGAAGTTTGATGGGTTTGCTTTTTGTCCCTCAACCTGTGATACCCTTGCTGCCATAGGTACAGCAGACACGCCTGCAGAACCTATCAGAGGATTTATCTTTCCTCTCGTTACAAAGCACATAAGTTTCCCTAAAAGCAATCCTCCTATTGTGCTGAACATAAATGCCATGAGCCCTAATGCAATTATTTTTAACGTTGATGGCTTCAAAAAGTTTTCAGCAACTGCAGTAGCTCCAACTGTAGTACCAAGGAATATAGTTACAATGTTTATAAGTGCATTCTGAACAGTACTAGAAAGCCTTTCAACAACACCTGACTCTCTGAATAAATTTCCCAACATAAGCATACCGATAAGGGGTGCAACTGATGGAAGAAGCATAACAACCAGAATGGTTACAGCAATTGGGAATATTATTTTTTCCAGTTTTGATACTTCTCTCAACTGCTCCATTTTAACTTCTCTCTCCTTTTTAGTGGTAAGAAGTCTCATAAGCGGAGGCTGGATCATAGGGATCAAAGCCATATATGAATACGCTGCAATAGCAATAGCAGGTAATAAATGCGGAGCAAGCTTTGTGGTAAGGAATATAGCTGTAGGTCCATCTGCTCCTCCTATAATACCTATTGATGCAGCTTCTTCAGGAGAAAATCCCAGTAATATTGCTATTACAAAAGCAATATAAATACCAAGCTGGGCTGCGGCTCCCAGCAATAAGCTGGATGGTCTGGCAAGCAATGGGCCAAAATCTGTCATTGCACCAATACCAAGGAAAATAAGGGAAGGATAAATCCCCTTTTTGACACCCATATACAAATAATATAACAAACCGCCTGGCTGTCCGTCGGCTTCAGGACTCATAAGCCCGGCCAGGGGCAAATTGGCAAGTAATACACCGAATGCTATAGGTAGTAACAGTAAAGGTTCAAACTTTTTTGCAATTGCCAGATATACCAGCACGCAAGCAACTAATACCATGATGCCCTGCTGCAATGTAATAGCAGAAAAACCTGAATCGTTCCATATCTTAACTAATGTATCAACAAATGAAAAAGACACTTTTTCCCCCTCCTTTATGTTTTCAATAATGCAAGAACATCACCTGTGGAAACAGAAGTGCCTTTAGCAATTGAAACAGCTGTAATAACACCATTTTCCGGTGCCGCAATTTCATTTTCCATTTTCATAGCCTCAAGTATAAATAAGATATCTCCCTTTTTAACAGTTGCACCTGCTGACACTCTCACGTCAAGGATTACACCAGGCATTGGAGATTTAATCGGCTCCCCGTCCCCTGAAACAACAGAAGTTGCTGCTGCTGGCTGTGAAGATACTGCAGGTTGTGCAGATGCTGAAACAGTCTGAGATACATATGCTTTTTCAGCTGTTTCAGTGGTCTTTACAATAGTAGCCTGGCCCTTTTCAACTTTAACCTCATAATTTTTTCCATTAATGGTTACTATATATTTCATTTTATTCAACTCTCCCATTATAATAATTCAATTAGTAATCTTTAAATCATCCCTTATTAGTCAAGTGCACGAATAGATTTAAACTGAAGCTCTAATAAAGGTATTTTTGACTCATCACTGACAATAGCCATAATCATAGCCGCAGTCTTTTCGTCAACACCTATTAGCTTTAATTCTCCTGAAGTCCAGCCTGTATCAACAGCAGCCTGCTCCTTTAAAGCATCATGTGTTTTTATTTCTTCTTTGACTGCCTTGGTACTGTCATTTGAAATAGCACTTACAACAGCAGACTGAAGCTTGATAAAAAAACTTAATGCTATCAGAACGGTAAATACAACAGTTATTCCGAAGACTGAAACTAATAAACTATCTAATAAAGTCATTCACGACACCACCTTTTATACCTTCATAATTGAATAAGAAACTTTGGTTGCAGTTTTCTCTTCCTTTTCCTTAAAGAACTTCTCAGCAATCTGAGGGAAAAGTATATACGAAAGCACATCTTCATCTGTTTTGCACATACCCTTAAGTTCTTTCTTCATCTTGTCGAATTCAGGCGATAGTGTATCTGCAAATCTCTTAGTTATGGGCTTTTCATCACCCAAAACTTTCTTGATAAGATCAGGATCCACTTCACCCGGTGCTTTACCATATTCACCTCTTACATATGATTTAACTTCCTTGGATATTGCCTTATATCTCTCTCCCAGCAGTACATTTGTAGCTGCCTGTACTCCTACCATTTGACTCATAGGTGTAACAAGAGGAGGATAACCAAGGTCCTTTCTCACTCTTGGAGTTTCCTGTAAAACCTCATCCAGTCTATCCAAGGCATTTTGCTGCTTTAATTGTGCTATAAGATTTGACAGCATTCCTCCAGGTATCTGGTAAACCAAAGCATCGGTTTCTGTTCCAAGAACATATGGATCCAGAACCCCTGAAGAAAGGAATTTATCCTTAACCGGCCTGAAGAAATCATTTATTGTTTTTAACAACTCACTTTTTAGGCCTGTCTGGTATCTCATTTGATTCAATGCATAGTTAAGTGTTTCAGTCGCCGGCTGTGAAGTACCTCCTGAAAAAGTGGAAATAGCAGTATCAATACCGTTACATCCAGCTTCTATAGCTTTCATATAAGTGATTGGACCAAGGCCTGTTGTAGAATGTGTATGGAGAAAAATCGGTACCTTTACCTTGCCCTTTAATGCCTTAATGAGATCATAAGCTTCCTGAGGTCCCATTATTCCTGCCATATCCTTAACACATATAGAATTGACTCCCATGCCTTCTAATTGCTTTCCAAGTTGTGCATAATTATCCATATTATGAATAGGACTTGTTGTATAACAAATTGTACCCTGGGCATGACCTCCGCATTTTAATGTCTCATCGACAGCTACTTCAATATTCCTGAAGTCATTTAAAGCATCAAAAATTCTTAATATGTCCATTCCGTTTTTTATTGAATAGGACACAAACTTTCTTACAACGTCATCCGGATAATGCTTATATCCTAAAATATTCTGACCTCTTAAAAGCATCTGCAGCTTTGTTTTCTTAAGCTTGGATTTAAGCTTCCTCAGCCTCTCCCATGGGTCTTCACTCAAATATCTCAGACAAGAATCAAAAGTTGCCCCTCCCCAACATTCTATTGAGTAATACCCAACGTCATCCATTTTCTCAAGAATACCTTCAAAATCACTATATGGCATCCTTGTAGCTATAAGAGATTGATTGGCATCCCTTAGCACCGTTTCCGTAATATTCACCTTCATTTTTTGCCACCCTTTCTTGATATTATATAGTAAAGCATAGCAATGCTAAAATTACAAAGAAGCAATATGAAATATATACCACTAAAATTACTCAGACATTAAAAAAACCTCAAACTAAGGTTCTCTGCATTGAGACATGTTAAATCTAATCAAAACTTTACTTAATACTTACCACATAATGAACATTCCAAAACATTTACTTTAATCTATTGTTAATGCTAAAAACATATATTTTCAACATAACACTGTTATAATTATATCATAATTTTATATTTACACAAAACTTTTTTGAAAAATAGTGTCTACTCCTTAATCATGTTGAAAATATAACTTCCCGTATAATTTCGCTTTCTAAGTTAACTTAACTCGTGAACAAACGCTCAAAACGGGAAGTAATATTTCAATCTTGCCTTTATATAAACACCACTTTTCTATAAGGATACAGAAACTTCAATACTTCTTATTTTCCTTTTGAATCTTTGCTATCTGCCTTCCCATTGCTTCTCCTTAAGCCTTAACTTGCCTTCCTTTTTTGCTTCAAGATGAGCCATTTCCTTTTGGAGCTTAAGCCAAGAATTCCACCTTTTCTCCTCAAGCTTGCCTGATTCTAAAGCCTCCCTCACCGCACAACCCGGTTCATTTCCATGACCGCAATCATAAAATCGGCAAGACCTGACGATCTCTTCCACATCTCCAAACATTATCTCCATTCCCTCATCTGCTTCCAAGGAAGTAACGTCCTCATTCCGGGAGTGTCCATTACGACTCCTCCCCCAGGCAAAAGAACCAATTCTCTATGAGTAGTTGTGTGCCTTCCCCTGCTGTCATCCTCTCTTATATCTTGAGTTTTAAGCACCTCACCTCCTGCAAGGAGATTGACAAAGGTTGACTTGCCGACCCCCGAGGATCCTAATAATGCTACTGTTTTTCCCCTTCCAAAGTATTTTCTAATTTCTTCAATTCCTTCGCCTGTTACACAGCTAATAGCATGAACCTCCACCCCTGGTGCAGTTTCAAATGCCAGTGACTTTTTACTTTCCACATCATCACACAAGTCAGCCTTCGTAAGAACAACGACAGGCATAGCACCGCTGTTCCACGCTGCTATCAAATATCTCTCAAGCCTTTTCATATTAAAATCCCTGTTTAATGACTGTATAATAAAAACAGTATCAACATTGGATGCTACAATCTGTTCCTTAACCTCTATCCCTGCAGCAGCCCTGGAAAACTTTGTTTTCCTTTTTAAGACTGTACAGATGCGTTCCGACCTGATTTCATCATCATACTGCAGCAGTATCCAGTCACCAACAGCAATTTGTATGCCATCCCCATTTTTATTAATCGGCCTGTTAACAAGCAGTTCACCAGAGTCTGCAATTACCCGTAAAATTTGACCGTAATCGGCAATCACCCTTGCAGGAAACATGCCTTGCTCCTGCTTTTCTTTACATTCACTGTAAAAATTCTCGTCCCATCCATAATCTATTATACTCATCAATCTAACCCATCCTTTATCATTCTCTTTTCTTCCTGCCTGCGTTTCTTTTTGTTTTTTGTATTGTTGTCCTGTACTCTGGTTCTTGGGTTTATCACCCAGCTCCCGCGTATTTCCCTCATATATTCAAAAGTACTTTTTGCTCTTTTCATAATTCATCACTCCTCAAAAAAGAATATAAAAATCCCGCAGATATCGACCACCTGCGGGATTTAAACGGCACACTACCAATTATTGGCAAAGTTATAAAAACATTAAAAAAACACGCTACCAATTGCGTGCTGATATTTTTATTACACGATTTAGGTTGCTCGAAAGAAGCTGCACAGGTAACAGTAAACAGCCCTAACTAACAAGGCAATCACGTTAACCTCTGCCGATATTCAATTAGTTAAAAACCACCTCAACATTTTTTACAGACATTAAAACAACTCCTTTCGAATTTATTTTATAAAAATCAATCTATATTAAAAGTGTTAATAATCTAATAACGATGATTTTTATATACAATATTATTTTATTGTTTATTCCCAATTTTGTCAACAAATATTATCAAAATTACTAAAAATAATTAAATACATTCTATTGTTTACACAATTTTGATGCCTTGTTTTGCCTTCTCAACTTCATATAAATACTCTGTTGCAAATTGAATTTTTGTAGCATTAAACCCTTCACCCCTAGGAAACAAAAAATAAGTGTCATCCAATGTTGATAATGTTACACACTGCCCATTGCCACGATAATTATATTCCGTATGAATAGAAGTCATGGTAATTGGTAAAAAGTGCAGCGTTTTCTCTTCGCTACTCCCATATTTCTTAAATGTCAATTTGAACCCATTTTTATCATGTACCAATCTTCCTTCTCCAAGATCGATAAAATTCACTGCGTTAGGTAATGCTTCAATATGCACTTCCACATCCAGAAAATATGTACCATTCTCAATTTCTTTAATAACCTGATTTCGCTGCCATTCATACCAATTCGGTATATGGGTAAAATCTACAGCACTTTCCCCTGTTTCATAATAAAACGTGTGTATCGTGTGTTTTTTTGTATGCTGATTAAGAGGCAAATGCTCCATTTTTCCATACTCCGTCATATACCAGCGTTGACCACAATACTTACAGAATAACTCTACACCTTCTGACGCCATCTGGAATTCGCACTTGCAAACAGGACATTGGTACAATGCCAGTTCAATTCCTTCTGCACGTTTTTTATATGTAATAGCCTGTTTCGTTAAATACTGCCATGCATATTCATCATATACCAAAAATTCCTGCAGTTTATCGTTTATTTCAGATACAGTTGCTTTAGCCAGTTCTTCCTTGGTAAATACTTGGGTAATGGTAGCATCCAATATTGCTTCCTTTCGAATAGTTAAATTCCATATTGGAGACTGCAAGTAATTTCCCCTCATATTTATCACTACAACAGGAACCTTTAGCATCTTTGCCAATTTGCCAACAGATTCAGGTAATTTAGAATATGTTCCGACATTGGCATAACGTGCTTCAGGATATAATACCAAAATTCCCTTGCGGTCAATCACTCTTTTGATATTCTTAACTAAAGCCAGATCATTAACAAATTTCCTGGTTCCAAGGCATCCAATCCGCCGATATAACCATTCACCATATGCCTCAAAGCCTTCTAATTCTGAAACATAATTAGCCCTGTACGGAAATAAAGCTAATGGTGTTACACAAAAATCCATAAAGGCATGATGGGTTCCAAGGACTAAATATGGAGGCTTTAATCCATTCATTCGGACCTTGTTTATTCTAAGTTTTGCTTTTCTTGTTACCCACCAGCAATAAAGCCATATAATAGGCATGAAAAAAACATTTTGCCTAGGTGGCGTCATAAAACGATCAAAATCTTTTTGTTCTTTTTATTCTTTTTCATAATGTACCCTTATCAAACCTTTTTCTTTTCAACTCTACAATTAGACAGTAAGTTCTTCCCTGTCACGAAGCAGATATTTGCGTATAATTGGTATCCTGCTAAGAACGAAATACAATATTCCGGTTCCTAAGAAAGAAAAACCTGTAGGTGTAAAACGAAATAGAAACATATTATGTACCTCTGCCTTAATCGGGTTATAAATAAGAAGTGACATTGTGATACCCGCTCCTACACACAGAAAACCAATCCAGTTGATGCCTCGTGTATAATCATAAGCGTGATATCCCGGCATGCCAAATGCCGAACGAAGTGCCAGTTTCTGTTTGCGAACAAAGAAGAAATCTACAACCAAAAGTGCAGCCAAAGGTGCATAGATACATGCACTGATTGTAAGAAAAGAGCCAAAATATTTAATAATCTTGCCCCAAAGGCAAAGAATGCCTACGTACAAGGCTAATATCATGATAAGTACTCGGTAATCCAGTTTTTTAAAAGAAGACTTCAACATAACACCATATAGATACGAACCAACAGCCTGTGTACCGATATTTGCAAATGCAACCAGCAGCAATGAAGCAAGGGCCAGTGCCGGAACTGATAAAGTAGCAAGCATCATTGTAGGATCATCTACCATCTTACCGGTTACATATTGCATAGCAATTGACATCACTGCACCAACAACAACGAAAAAGGAACCTGATAGGCCTTGTCCAAGTACTCCTGCCCAAAACCCTGAATTCTCATTTTTTGTAAGCCTTGGTACTCCTGACATACCTCCTACCAATGTGATAACAAATGCAAAATTGGCTTCTATAGAAATAATATAAGGAATAATATTTTTTGAATATCCCGTATTAGTAGGTTTATAATTCCATATTGCATCAAAGGGTACTGCGTTAAACCCTACTATAACCACTATAACCCCTACCCCTAAAAGCAAAGGCACTAAAATGCGTGTAGTCCATGTAATTGCACCAATTCCTTTATACGCAATAAAAGTTCCAATCAATACACATAGAATTCCTAAAAGAGAATGCCATGAATCCGGTATTTTTATTCCAAAAAGTGTCCCCAGATTTGTCATTGAAGATGAAAAGAGGTCTGCACAAACAGCATACCATGGAAAATTTATGATAATAATAATGACTGTCATGACTTTAACTCCAAATTGTCCAAAAACAGACCGCAGCCATATCCATATATCAATACCATATCTGACAGACAAAATAACTGGAAGCTGGTAAATAACCAGCATAAGAATGGCTCCCAGAAAAGCCCCGATTAATAACTGTTTAAAACCTACCAATGTGGCCAGATACGACCCCTGAGTATAACTCCATGTGGCAATACAATAGCCTGACAGCACCAAAAACGCATCAAAAAAACTATATATTTTCTCGTTTTGTAGTATAGGTGCGATTCCGAAGACTGCCTCTTTTTCTACTTCTTGATTAACATTATTCCCCACTTTGACATCTCTCTTTCTGTATTAAAAGTGTTCATAATCTTATAGATTTATCACTTTTTATATAATCTTTAACTATAGATATGCACCAATAATTATAAGTACAAGGCAGAAAAAAGCAACTGCAAATGTAATTAAATAATCTTTCTTACTAAAAGGCTTTGCAAATACATAATCTGAATTTTCCATCTTGCTTAGCCGCTCTTCAATCTTTGTATTTAATTGTTTTTCATAATCAGATTCTTTTTTTTCTTTCATCTCTAGACCCCTTCAAAACATTGTATGTTTTGTAAAACATAAGTTTATATAGCATTTCACTTCCTTAATATAGTACCATACTAACTACTATTTTTCTACAATAATTACTAAAATCCAACAACATTCTAGACATATAAAATCCCGCAGACGTTGACCATCTGTGGGGTTTTGTAACCTCAAACAATAATTTACAACTCAATTTTCCCATAAACACCGCCTCCGCCAACCTCGATTCCAAGCTTGCCTTCCCTTGCCAATACAATGTTCCTCGCTATATCCTCCTTGACCACTTTTGCAAGTTCTTCAAAGCTAACATCATGCAAAACATTCATCTCGCTGCCAAAGCTGTCAACCAGTTTTTCAATTGTTTTTGGACCAACCTTTGGCAAAAATTCCAATGGTACTTGATATATGTATGGCGGCCTACTATCAATATCGGGCTCATCCCTATCTCTAATGAGTTCCAACCTATCCCTCACACCTACTACTACGGCATGTCTATCCGATACAGGACACTTTAAAACAGGCGGAGTTCCCTCCACTACCCTATTGCAAACATCACAAAATGTACGGTGATATTTTCCGAGCAGCGGATTTAATCCATAATTTGCAGCAATCCTTCTTCCACCCTCATTTTTCAATGTCTTTAAAACCTCATTATAGTTGGCATTCTCCATCTCAAATATGTTATATTCTCTTCCCATTTTAGGAATTGAGTGAGCATCGGAATTGCTTATAAAGGTTTTCCCATCCAGTTCACTTAAGTGGCTAGCCATGGCTGTATCTGCACTCAGGCCTAGCTCTACTGTGAATATTTTAGAAAAGGATCTGTCATTAAATATTTCATGTAGAGAGCTGCAGCAATTTCCGTAAAAACTCTTATGGGGTGTAAATGCATGAGCTGGAATCAAAATCCCTCCAAGGCCATCAACAATGTCAAATAGCCCCTGCCCCGTAAGCCTGCTCATAAGGCTTGATTGCCTAATATCCCTCATATGCTTGCTCATTTCTGTTGAAAAAGCTTTTATTTTGTTTAATGTAGAAAAAAAGCATAAGGAATGTGCACTACATCCATGTTTCTCATGGGTCTCTATCTCAGCACCGGGTATAATACACTGCTTTTCCCTATACTTAAGTCCTCCTTCTGACAGCTCAACCAGTTCTTTTCTTTCGATCATTTCATCAATATCCTCAAGGACATAAGGAGAAATACAGTCCACCACGCCTATTATGTTGATGCCTTTTGTTAATGAGTCATGAGCAATGTTTTCAAAAGTTAAGTTATTGGCTGTTGCTTTTTTTATCTCTTTTCCATTTGACGAACGACCTATATGTACATGCAGGTCAACAAAGTATTTTTCCATCAAATAACCCTTTCTATAAAAAGTATTATATCTTAATATGCATTATTATTTACTCATAAATCAAACTTTATTTAAAGTATAATACACCATAAAAAGGTCCAGGATTATATGGGGTGAGGGAAACCCAAAGGCTAATATTATAGTCATTTTAGACAACCCTGGATGCAGAGAGGATAAGGATGGAAATGCCTATCTTTGCGGTACCAGGCACACATTGCAGCTCGCAGCTAGCACTGTTGGCTTAAACGATAATGATTTGTACATAACTTACATTCTAAAGTACAAACCAGTGCGAAATTATAATTAAGAAGAAGACCTAATCTTTATAATATTTTTATTAAAGATTGGGAAAACGTAGCATGCATGTCAAAGCAACAGCTCAAAGAAAAAAACTATTAATACTTTTAAAGTGGATAATTTTCAGATTAATCCTCTATGTATTTGCTATCCACGTTATCTGCAAGCCAAATGGTTTCATTTCCATAGTAAAACTTAGCACCATCATCCCATGCTTTTTTAGCATAAATTTTTAAAAGTACCGGGGAAGAATCCCTTCTCTTTCCAACAATTGATGCTGTAGCGGTATCCGAGGACAAATGTACATACTGCCTCCCCCTTGGCAAAAGCCCATCTTTCATTATGGATTCAACAAAACGTCTTGCAGTTCCATGATATAAGATCTCAGGCGGCTCCTGGGGTTCTTTAATTAATTTTTGAGGTATTGAATGCCCGTAAAGAGCTCTGATCTTTCCATCTTTTATTTCAAATCGTTTTTTATCCGATAACTCCATAGACTTCAAAATATCTTTAATGGTTACAAACTGCCATTTTGTATCTTCTCTTAACGAGTCAATAAGCTGCTGAACATCTACAGCTCCGTTTTCATCCAGCTCAAGTTCATACTCCCATGGTGCATGCCTTAAAGCATATGATATTTCCTTACTTAATCCAACATAATTCATTATTATCCCTTCTTTCAAAATGCCACATCTGCAGCATGACTAAACTGAAAACTCCTTAAGAAGTCTTTCCTTCATTTGCCATATAGATACTGATAAATCAACATAGTACTTGTGAGGATTTTCAAATCTCTTAACCTCATCCCACAAGGTATCTACCTGTTCTTTACAGTAATCCTTAATGTCTTTAAGGTTAGGACTTTCATAAACACATTCACCTTTATCAAATATCCTGGTAAGGAGCTTTTTCGCCTCAAAATTGGTAACCGTTTTTCTTTTCCAGGTATATTCGGGATCAAATAATTCATAAGGCTTGTTTTCATCTATGATCTCGTCAAACTCTGTTAAGACATCTGCTATCGCCTTTCCCGACGCCTTGTCATACAGTCTCCATGTTTGCTTAAATCCTGGATTAGTAATCTTACCCACATTCTCACTCAGTTTTATTTTAGGCAATAGTTTACCGTTTTCATTTACAGCAACAAGCTTGTAAACTCCTCCAAATACAGGCTCGGATTTTGAAGTTATAAGCCTTTCGCCTACTCCAAAGAGGTCCACCTGTGCTCCCTGCGTTAATATGTCCCGAATAATGTACTCATCAAGTGAATTGGAAGCCACAATTTTACAATCTGTAAAACCCGCTTCATCCAGCATCTTTCTTGCTTCCCTGGATAAGTATGTTATATCACCTGAGTCTATCCTTATTCCTTTAGGCCTGAAACCCTTAGAAACAATTTCTTCATTAAATACCTTAATTGCATTAGGTACGCCCGACTTTAGCACATTGTATGTATCTACAAGCAAGGTGCAATTGTCTGGATATGTTCTTGCATAAGCTCTGAAAGCCTCAATCTCATTTGGAAACATCTGAATCCAGCTGTGAGCCATAGTTCCTATTGCAGGAATTCCAAATTCACTATCACCTATGGTACATGCTGTACCAACACAACCGCCGATGTACGCAGCTCTTGCTCCATATATCGCACCGTCATAACCCTGTGCCCTTCGCGAGCCAAACTCCATAACTTCCCTGCCCGCAGCAGCTCTCACAATTCTGTTGGACTTTGTAGCAATAAGGCTCTGATGATTTATTGTAAGGAGCACCATTGTTTCAATAAACTGTGCTTCTATTACAGGACCTCTTATTGTCAAAATAGGTTCATTCGGAAATATAGGGGTCCCTTCAGGAATAGCCCATACATCACAGCTGAACTTAAAGTTTTTAAGATACTCCAGAAATTGTTCATTAAAGATGTTTTTACTTCTTAAGTACTCAATGTCCTTTTCTTCAAACCTGATACTTTTTATATACTCAATTAATTGCTGGACTCCAGCCATTATGGCAAAGCCGCCGTTATCAGGAATTTTCCTGAAAAACATGTCGAAATAAGCACATTTATCCTTCAATCCATTTTCAAAATAACCGTTGGCCATAGTGAGCTCATAAAAATCCGTAAGCATTGTCAAATTCATTTTATTCATTATTCTATACCTCCTACAATTTCTACCCCGTTTATTGTCATATTATAAAGTGCCATAACCTGCATCAAATCACCATTGTGCATGCCTAAGTCATAGGTTTGTACTGCGTTTACGGGAATTATAACCCTGGACTTCTTGTTTTGTTTGTTAAACCATGTCTTTAATGTTGTTGCAAACTGCTGAACACATATATCTGTACAATCGCCTGTAACTACAAATGTATCTATGTCTTTGTTTTCTTCCAGCCAGCTTTGGAACTCATCTTCAATAAATCCATTAGTGGAATTCTTTGGTATAAGTTTATACCCACCGATTTCCTTAAGCTCATCAACTATTTCCCATTCGCTGGTTCCTGCCATGCAGTGGACTGGATACGAACCGAACTCAGGTGACTCATCGGTATGACAGTCTGCAAATGCAAGCTTTTTAATCCCCATTTCATCACAAGCCTTTGACATTTTTTCAATCTCAGGTATAACTCCCTCAACTCTTGGGCTTTTTAATGCACCTTCCCTGGCAAATCCATTAATCATATCCACAATAACAAGTGCAGTTTTTTCTATCTGCAAATCTTTAAATCTTATAACCGGAAGCTTTGTCAGCATATCAAACATCTCTCCTAATGTGTCTGTGCTCCTTTTTATAAAATCGTCCTTATTTAAATTTTTCATAAAATACATCTCCCTTCTATTTGATAAACACAATAATCTCAGCTACCATTTACAATGATCTAACCTATTCCCACCCAGTCAGGGTTAAACTTAAAAAGCTTTGAAGGCCTGTGGCCTGCGTCCTTTGTATACTCGTCTGTTTCTACTACCATATCTGAAATTTTTCTTCTGAAGTTGGCTTTAAGAAGCTCAGTATCCAAAATAACCTCATAAACTTGCTGGAGCTCGGTTAGTGTAAATTTTTCAGGCATAAGGTTAAATGCAATACCTGTATACTCAATTTTGTTCCTTAACCTTTCAATTGCGTATTGAATTATTTTGGGATGATCAAATGCAATTCCGTGGGATTCTACTACTTCACTCTCTACTTTTGTTATTTTCCCCTGGACCGTTATTATGTTTTTTACAATAGCTGTTAAGTTTTCTTCATCACTATTGAGGCTTAGCTTGTTTAACCTGTGAAGTATATATCCATTTTCAGTCATAGTTTTCTGTTCTTTAATAAGTTTGCTTTTTACTGTGAACCACTTAGCATCGTCTGCGTCATCACTTGCTTTGATATCAAGAGTTTTACTATCTACCAACGACATATATGAAACACTTATAACTCTGGTCCTCGGATCTCTTCCTACATCCCCCCATGTATACAACTGTTCCATATATATATTGTCAATGTTCGTCTCCTCTTTTAGCTCCCTCAAGGCCCCTTCATCTATATTTTCATCCATATTGATAAAACCTCCGGGAAGTGCCCATTGTCCAATGAAAGGATGATCTCCCCTCTTAATCATCAAAAGCCTTAAAACTTTTTCAGGTAATTTCCTGTAGTTCTTCTTTTCTTCGTCAGTAACTGTAAAAATAAGCATATCAACGGTAACTGATGGTCTCTCATACTTAGCAGCATCATAACTATTTAAAAACTGTTCTTCTGTAAGCCCTTGTTTATTCAACACTGTATCTTCACTCATTAGTATCACCTTTATTAATATTCGTTTTTTGTTATTATCAATTTGTTAATATCATTATATTACTTTACCCACTAAATTGTCAATGCTTTTTATATAAGATTATAATTAATTTTTGCACTTAATGTGTATTCCCTGTACACGGAGCAATAACCAAAACATCCAGATAGCCTTTTGGCCCTATAGGTTCAACTTCTTTTATTGTTGTCATAGGATCCTTTCCTGTAATAGCCTTTAATTTGTCTTTCAGATCCTTGGCTGTACCGAATCTGGTATCAATTTCATCAACAATATTCGATAATATTGGGAAAACCTCTGCTCCTTCTGAAACCAACTTTTCAATTTCAGGAACAATTTTTCCAATTGTACAAAAAGACCCTGTCATGGCAAGGCCAACCTTTATTCCTTGAAGCAACATATCCTATACCCCCAACTCGCCTATAATATTAAAAACAGTTTCTTTTATAAACTTAGCAGCAGTTATGGGAGCAACCTTACCAGGAAGGGATAAAGCCCATATAGCTTTTACACCAATTCCCTTGGCCTTATCAAAGTCTACTCCCCCAGGCTTAGAGGCTAAATCTATGATTAAACAGTCTTTATTTACAAGCTTTAATTTACTCTCATCTAAAATAATACTTGGTATTGTATTAAAAATAGCATCTGCCTGAGGAATAATGCTGTCAATATTGTTCAATAATACAGGTTTATAACCATAACTTTTAATCCATGCTATATCTGAGAACTTTCTTGCCTCAACATATACATCTGCCCCGAGTGCATAAAGCATTTTTGCAAGTATCTTGCCAATTCTTCCAAACCCAAGTATAACACATTTGCTGTCATGGAGAGTTATAGGCATTTCCTCCATCGCAATCTGTATTGCTCCTTCCGCAGTAGGAATTGCATTTAGAATAGCCATATCCTCTCTTTCAAGTATATCAATTGTATTAACGTTATAGATTTGTGCTAAATGCTGTACCTTTCCGCTTACTCTTCCAGCAATGAAAATCTGGTTTTTTTTCATTATTTGGAATACCTCGTTTATGTATATTTTTCCTTGATGAAAGGGTGCATTAATAGTTTCATTATCGTTAGAGCAAGGAAGAGGACCTATAACAATATCTGCTTCCCCAACAGCTGTATTCATATCCGGGCTTTCCGACAGACCTGTATTAAAGCTTGCATTGTTAAAGCCATATATGTTAACCTTGTAACCTTCAAGTGCGATTAAATTAGCAAGTTTAATGCTTCTTATATCCCCTCCGATAATGGTGAATTTTGTGCTGCCCATTTTTATCCCCCTGTGGTATTATGGTGACTAGTATATGTTATGTGACTTACGTAGTTTAAGTGCTTGTACCTGCATATAACAAAATCACTTTCAATTCTCATGAAATTTTTAAACTACAAATACTTTGAACCTATTATTCCAACGGAATGATGTAAATGATATAATGTCATCCATAATGTGTTAGCAGAAAACAAGATGGTGTAAATCGAATATAATCCCTGCTGTAAAAAAATGACTGCAGTTATATTCTCACATACACTTAGAAAGCGAATATCAAATATGAGGTTAGATAAATTTTTAGCACAATCATCCATTGGAAGAAGAAAAAATGTTCGTATTTATATAAAAGAAGGTATGGTTAATGTAAATGGAAAAGTTATAACAGTACCTGCGAAAGAAATTGATGAAAATTCTGATATTGTTGAGTATGATGGTAAAATAGTTGATTATACTGAAAAAGTATATTACATGTTTAATAAACCTTCCGGCTGTATTACAGCCAAAAAAGATACTGTTAATAAAACAATATTTGATTATTTAGACAACGCCCAAATGAGGGGAGTGTTTCATGTTGGCAGATTGGACAAAGATACTGAGGGATTGCTGCTGCTTACTAATGATGGTGAGTTTGAACATAAACTAATGCATCCACAAAAGCATATTGAAAAAACGTATTGTTTTTGGGCTTTAGGCTCTTTAGATGATGAGGATAAAAAGCGATTGGAGCATGGAATTTCTATCGGAAAAGATGCGGTTCTAACAAAACCTGCAAAAATAGAAATACACAAATATGGAATATATAAAGATTTTAGGCATGAAATTTCTATTGAGAATTTAAACAATATAAATTCATACCTTAATAATCAGACAGTTATATCAGGATATCTTACAATTACCGAAGGCCGTAAGCACCAAGTTAAACGTATGCTAAAGGCGGTTGGTTGTCATGTGATATATTTAAAAAGGATTTCCATTGGAGGATTATTGTTAGACAAGTCTCTGAAAGAAGGTCACTATAGGCCCTTGACAGACTTGGAAATGAAACTGTTATTTAGGAATGGTTAAGAAATCTCTTATACTTGCTTAAAATAGAATAAAAATGCACCGGAAATTCCAGTGCATTTTTTATTCTATTTTATTTTAATATAAATCATTTATAGTCATTAATCGTTTTACCGAAATACTTGGCAATTATTACTATATCTGCAATATTTATCACTTTATCCATATTTATATCACATGCAGTGTTGTAAAGTTCGTCTCCCTCTTTGCTATTAAAAGCTTTAGCCAAATCAATAACATCTACCATGTTGATTGCATTATCCTTAACAATATCACCCGGCCACATTTCAATAGGCTTATCCTCTGTAGAAATAATGGTTGTATCAGTGATATCAATATTGATTATCTTTCTATCAAGATAACCTTTTTTGCTTACCTTCAACGAAACAGGCGAACTATTAAATGAATTCAACTCAAAATATCCTTTAGAATCAGTAAGTACATATGATCCCATCAATGTCTCAACAATGAATCCGGCATTTATTAATGAGTTTGTTGAATCAAAACCTGCTTTAATATAACCGCATATCTTTTTACCCAAAGGATCTAGATCAAGGAATTCACTTTGTGCCGGTTCAGGTTTTGAATGCCTGGAAAATTTTACCCAATCAAGATTGCAGGTTCCATCTCCCTTGTAAATTATATATACATCCTTTGCCTTAAAATCAGCATTCATACGATCTAACATATAAGCTTGTTCACTAAACTTTGTTAATCCATCACCAGTATCTTTTAACTGAACTGTACCTATAAGAGTTCCATCCAAACCGTCCATCCTTATCTCCAGTTTTCCGGTCTTTCCCTCTGTTGCTGCAACAGCTGCGTTTACTGAGAATATATCAGCACTGTCATAACCTGAATAACCACTCAATAATACATTCTCCATGACAATATAATCTCCGTCATTACAAGAACTTATATATCCATTTTCTATTACAGTTCCTGTAGAACTGCAATTTTCAGCCTCAACCATTATAGGTCTTGAATACCCGGCAGGTGATGTTGGAAGTGGTGTCGGTGCGTATTCCAGCCTATTAAAGGACATGGCATCGGCAATACATTTTCCATCAGATACAGACTTGATAACTACTTTAATTACGCTGTCCTTCATAAATTGCATGAACTTTCCATAATTTTTATTTAATTTAAAATTCCCTTTTGAATTTACATTATAAAAACTATCAATATATTGATCATCGCAAAAAACGGTATATTTTGCTAAAGCATTTTCAATTCCATCCGGGATTAATGCTGTAATATCATAATAACCATTTACGGGAACTCTGAACTTCCACATTGCAGTACTACCTATTTTTGTAGTGGATATACAGGAGCCTCCGTAACCAAAATTCTCTATACTCCACTCCCCTTTTTGTGAAAAGTATGCTGGAACTGAATTATCAATAGCTGTTAATTTCGATTGTGTAGGGGTTGGGGTTGGTGCCGAAATTACAGCCACATCAATTGTAGTAAAAGATTCTGCGAAGCTTTTTTCACTGAAGTTAACATGCGAATAAGAGAATGCTAAAGATACTCCGTACACTATTGTTAACACAAAAATAACTAATTTTTTAGACTTCATAGTAAATCCCTCCTTGAAAATTTGAGAACTGCTAAAATCAACTATCTCCTTATGTTGCTGAGCAAAAATATGTATAATTGATTTTTTCTGTGTCCGATACGTAAATCTAGATATACAATATGCTTGATATTATTATAATACCAAGCACACATATTGTCAATTTTGTTTTACATTTTTTAAGTACATTCACAAAATCCATTAGTCACTTTTCAATTAATTAATTTTATATTTATTTCTTGATTTTCTGCATCCAGTGAAACCTCTGCTCCAAGCAATTCACACACCGATCTTAGGGGCAGCATAGTTTGGTTATAAACAATTATTGCAGGCATATCGATATTTACTTTTTCTTTGCCAACAGCTACTTCCCTGCTTCCGATTCTTATGGAAATATTTTTTTCATTTTTGCTTATATTTACGGTTTTTGTCGCTTCATCCCATTTGATTTCTGCTTTCAATAAACTTGCCATAGCACTTACAGGTACCAATGTTCTGCCATTTTTTATCAAGATTAATGGACTATACTCATTAACAACTTTTTTCCCATCTATAACAAACCTAAAAGCTTTAGCTATAAACTCACCATTTTGAGAATCCATCAATACATTATCATTTTTCACAATACCAATATTGTATTCCTTTGATTTAATTTCATTGCCACTATCATCCGATGCAACTATATGATATTTTAAACTGCCTGCCTTTTTAATTTCAGGTATTCTACCAATAAAATAACCGGAATAACATTTATCAAGTAAAATATTCTGGCCTCCTGCTAAAACCAGTTTTACGCTTTTGGTATAACCTGCATCGTTAATCTTTACTTGAACGTCTATATCCTCACCTACACCAACAGCTTCATATCCTGTATGGTATATTTTGTTGCCTGCGGCCTCAATCCTTATCGGGTTATTAACAAATGCCTTTTGATATATTTCATAAAATCCACGTCCCCACCCCATAAGAACTCCATCTTTCTTTAATGCAGTCATTGAATAGTAACCTATAAAAATATTATCCACATTATCAAGAATCTTTTGGGGCTTTTCTACAAATTGGGTTGTTCCATTTCCCATTTGCCCTAATTGGTTGTCACCCCATACATACAAACTCCCATCCTTTTTTACCGCAGCACATGAGTTGCAATTTATTTTAAATTCCTTTACATCTTCCATAACTTTCCTTGGTGCTATGTCTTGATTCACCATTATGTGCTCGTTTGTCAAAACCATTCCATATTCCCACAATGAGCCATCCTTACAAAGTGCTAATCCCCGGTAATGACTCGCATCATGATCTGCAGAGACTACGTTATCCATAACCTTTCCAAAATCCAAATGAACATTTTGGTTAAAGTCACTTAAGGAAGAAATATCACCAAATCCTCTGACCCAAAGCTCTCCGTTTTCCTTTATGTAGTAGTATTGGCTGTAACTAATTAAGCCCTCCATATTATCAATGTCTTTATAAGCATTTTGAGCGATTTTCTCATAAAAATCCTCATTTTCTTTCTTTACATCGTTTTCATCAATTTCAATATCATTAACATTGTTTTCCATTACAGGTAATCTAAGATTCCAGTGGGATTTGTCTTTTTTTATAATATCAAATATTTCTGTTTTTCTATCAAAAGAATCAACGCCATTCATAAACTTCTTTACCGGCTTAATATTCATTCCCGGAAAATAAGACCTGTAGTTCCATCCATACAAGTCACCGCTGTTTGTTATTGCAAATGTATGGTTATTTTTAAATTCCAAATCCTTAACATCATCCAACAACTTAACAGGAGGTTGATATTCAACACTGCCCGCATCCTCATCGGGAATATACTTACCAAAACTTACCCATAAGGTAGCATCATTATTGAGAATGTACATATTATAATCAAAATTTGAATAAATCCATTTAATGTTTGATCCATCAATATCAATTTTTTTATAAATCGGTCCGCCGAATTCTTGATGCACTTCTTCCCACATAGTATTGTCATTCTTTATTATTATTTCGCCAAATCTCTTCTTAAAATCGAAATCATATTCCTTAACATAAAATCCACCGTTTTCAAACGTATATTCAATCTTGCCTCCATCAGGTTTATTTATTACAGCACTGCTTGAATCCCATTTTACATTTTTGGAAGCATCTTTACAAACAATACTCCCTTTGCTTTCATACCCAGAAAATAGGCCCCCAATTAAAGTATCATCCTTTGTAAGTACCCATGAAAAATCATCATATACTTTAATGATATTCCTATCCAAAAGTTTGGGGATAGAGTAAATGCTTTTAGGACACATAAACCCATAAAAACAAACTGAACCGTCATTTTTTATAATCTTGACATTATCGACTCCACATTTTGCATATTTTATTCCAGTCATTAATTTTTGAGGCAGCAGACTATTACATTTAGTGCCATATGGCATATCATGCATATTCCATACCCATAAGCTGCCGTCGTCCTTTATTGCACAACTTGTACCGTTAACTTCCTCAAAAGATGTATCATCATTTGAATCGGTGTAAACTACATTTGTGAGAACCAATCTTGGATGAAAATCATAACTGTAATTAATGACTGAAGGATTATCATCAATATCTTTTTGAGTAAGCATTATTTCCCAAAGTTTATTATCATTTGTAATATAACAATTATTAGCTGCAAACTTAACATTTTCAGCAATCTTAACCTTATTGCCCTTACTGAGCTCAGAACCGCAGTAATAGTTTCTGATAGCGTATAGTGTAGACTTATTGTCAATAACATAAATACAATTGCTGCCATATGCAATTGATTTTACACCTCCATAAAGAAATACAGGCTTGTTAACCTTTGATTCCTTTTCGTAAAAAACATCTCCGCCCCAGGCCCACAATGAACCATCTTTTTTTAATGCAGACAAACCTGATATTGCTTTAACATTATCAAGTATTTTTATTGGTTTTTCACTTTCTTTTATATTATTTAGAGCAAACTGACCCATGGAATTTTTGCCCCAAACCCAAAGAGTTCCATCCTTTTTTAATGCTATGTACGAGTGTTCATATTTATCTGTGTCAATATCCAAATAGCCATCTGCTATTCTGCTATATTTTTGTCCATCATCCTGCGGTATTGACCATAAAGATCCATCTGATTTTAAACCTATTGCACCTGCCACCTTTATAAAGCCGTAAGCATCGCTTTGAGCAGCACAGCAATTGGTTACATTAGTCACAATTATGGCTAATACTACTGCCACCAATGTTAACAGGTTTACCATTCTTATTCTTTTTTTCATTTCAAATCCCCCAATAAATATTTCTAATGTTTTCTTTTATGAATAATTCTTTTATTAGTCTTGTTATCTTTAGTTAAAAGGTTACCAATTAAGATTAATAAAAAAAATAATACTCCAAAGAGCGGAAGCCACATGTCACCTGAATCATAAACTTCAGCAATGTTATTATCCTTTTTATCACAAATTACCCAAATAGAATCGCCTGTTTTATACTTACTGCTATATCCCACAATATCTCTAAAAGAAATCTTTTTATTATTTTTATCAGTAAAAGATATTGTTAATTCATGTGCATCTCCTTTCCAAGCTCTTGATAGATCAATATAATCAATTGTCCCAGTAGTAATAATTGAATTTGTTACTTTATGAAAATGGCTTATTGATACAAGTGAAAAAACAAGTACAATAATAAAGAAAATGATTATATGCACTACTCTTTTTCTATTTTCGCTTTTTGATATCCAATATATTGCTAATACCAAGGATGAATACAATAAATAAAGCTGCACCATAATTGGCCAATAGAAAGCCTGATTTATTATTGCAACAACTGTTATGAATATAATTGGCATCGCAAAGGGTATTAATTTTGATACTTTTTGTTTGGTAATTACCTTACTCCCCATAAAATTCACCCGATCTTAATTATACAGTTCACTGCCTAAACCTCAATCATTAAATTATATCACTGGGAGTATAGATATGAAAAGTCCCATACACTTTCATTTATAGAATCATATCCAGCTATACCAATAACATATTCTAAATGCTATAATATAATAGTTGCAAATATATTAAAGGTAGAGGTCTCTAATGGAAACTAATCAGAAAATTGTTGAGAAGATAAATGTGTTAAAATCAAACCTTGGTGCAAAAAATGTTAAGGCACTGCAAATATTTACTAAGTATATTTGAAAATGAATTATTGGATAATTTAAGTTATATTGATAAATCTCATTTAAGAAATTACATGATTAACCTTAAAAAAATTGTTTCACATTTGTGTAAAAAGCATAAGCTGATAACAGCAGGTCACTATATGGGATTATATATGTCTATGGGAACATCATTGGGTATGTTATGTGGAATGGTTGTTGGATTAACATCAAATAAAGGAGAATTTCTACCTATTGGTATGAGTTTGGGAATGTGCTTTGGAATGAGCATTGGCATCTCTACAGGTTCAATAATGGATTCCAATGCAAGGAAAAAAGGTAATGTAATATAAATTGCCCCATAAATAAAGTCCCATAACCTTTACCAAAAGATTACGAGACTACTATTTAAACTCTTATTGTGAGACTTATATAAAGTTCTTCACTTCTATCTTGTTCTTAATGCTTCCTACAGCTGAAAAACCCATTAAGTCAAAATCAAATATCTGATCAATGATCCTTGAAGCATTATCCATGCTAATATCATCAATCTTCTTCAAAATCTCATCAGGTGAATATATTCTTCCTAACATCAGTTCTGATTTACCTATGCTGTTCATCCTGCTGCTAGTGCTCTCCAAGCCCAAAATATAATTTCCCTTTAACTGTTCCTTTGATTTTTCCAAATCCTCTTTACTGATACCGCTTTTCTTAATTTCCTTTATTTCAGCGACAACAAGTTCAATCACTTTTTCCATGTGCTCAGGGTTCATTCCCGCATAAATGGTATAAAGTCCATTGTTTTTATATGAAGCAGGGTAAGAATAAATAGAATATACCAATCCTTTCTCTTCCCTTATCTTCTGAAACAGCCTCGAACTCATTCCGCCTCCGAAAATATTATTAACGGCCAGCAAGGTATATATATCATCCCTGCCGTGGCTGATGCCGTTAAACCCAATGCACATATGAACCTGTTCAGTATCTTTTTCCATAAATATGGAATTTGGTTTAAATTTTGCGGTATTATATTCATTATTACTTGTGTCTGTTTTGGGCCATTTGGAAAACCTTTCATTAATCATGCCTATAAGAGCATCATCATCATAATTCCCAGCAACAGAAATAACCGAATTTCCTGTCACATAGTTTTTGCCTATATAGTCCACGATACTTTCACGAGTTATTCCCTTAAGGCTATCCTGCGTTCCCAAAATAGGATATCCCAATGTATCATCCTGCCAGATTGTCTCAGACAAAACATCATGGACAAGTTCTTCTGGAGAATCCTGATACATACCTATTTCTTCGATTATTACTTTTCTTTCAACCTCAATGTCCTTTTGATCGAACTTGGAATTAAAGAACATATCGGATAATACATCCAGAGCGATATCTATGTGTGTATCAAGGGTTTTGGTATAATAACAGGTACATTCTTTTCCTGTAAAGGCATTTAACTGCCCACCAATGTTATCAATACTTTCTGCAATATCCTTGGCACTTCTGGTATTTGTTCCTTTAAAAAGCATATGCTCAATAAAGTGTGAAATACCGTTATTATCCCTGTTTTCGTTTCTCGATCCTGTTCCAACCCATATACCTATTGAAACAGACCTAACGTAAGGAATTTTTTCACATACTATTCTAACCCCATTTTCAAGTATTGTTCTCTTGAACATTATTCCTCCGGTTGCATGGTTTAGTCATGGTTAAAAAATAACTTCCGCTATAAATTTCGCTCATGTGTTGACTTAACTCGTTAACACCTAGGATGCATGGCGAGCAGTTTAGCGAAGCTAAACGACCAGCCGCTACGATAAGCGGAAGTAATTTTTCATTCATGCCTTATATAATACTATACTATTTCTATAAATATTTAGTGACTCTTTGATAAATCTTATTCTTTTGGTGCAGTCTCAGCCATAGCATCTTTCCTTGAGAGATTAATTCTTCCCTGTTTATCAACTTCCATAACCTTAACCATAATCTCATCGCCGATTTTTACTACATCCTCAACTTTTTCAACTCTCTTGGTATCCAGCTTGGATATGTGCACAAGTCCTTCCTTGCCCGGCAGGAATTCTACAAATGCACCAAAAGGCATAATCCTCATAACCTTGCCCATAAATATCTGACCTGGCTCAACATCCCTTCCGATACCTTCTATAATACCTATAGCCTTTCTTCCGGCGTTGACATCGGAACATGAAACGTATACCTTACCGTCATCCTCGATATCAATCTTAACGCCTGTTTCAGCTATTATCTTGTTTATCATCTTCCCACCTGGTCCGATAACTTCTCTTATTTTATCAGGATCTATACTAGTTGTAAGTATTTTCGGAGCATATTCGGAAAGCTCTTTTCTAGGCTCCGGAATAGCTTTTAATATTACATCATCTATTATCTGTATACGTCCTTTTCTTGTAAGTTCAAAGGCCTGCTTTATTATTTCCTCAGTCAAACCATCAACTTTTATATCCATCTGTATTGCAGTTATACCTTCCTTAGTACCTGCAACCTTAAAGTCCATATCTCCAAAGAAGTCCTCAATACCCTGAATATCCATAAATGTTACAAACTTCTCAGGATTATTTTCATCAATTACAAGACCTGCCGATATACCTGCTACAGGACTCTTAATAGGAACTCCTGCATCCATAAGTGCTATAGTACTACCGCAAACACTTCCCTGTGATGTAGAACCGTTTGACATAAGAACTTCTGAAACTAGTCTTATAGCATATGGAAAATCAACATCGTTTGGAATAACTGGCTCCAGGGCCCTTTCAGCAAGAGCGCCATGACCGATCTCTCTTCTTCCTGGTCCTCTTGTAGGCTTTGCTTCTCCTACCGAGTATCCTGGGAAATTATAGTGATGCATATATCTTTTCGTTTCGTCAAGCTCTATTCCATCAAGCATTTGAACTTCGCCCATAGCTCCTAGTGTTACTATTGTAAGAACCTGAGTTTGTCCTCTCTGGAAAAGCCCTGATCCATGTGTTCTTGGAAGAATGCCAACCTGAGCTGATAATGGCCTTATAGCATCCAAGCTTCTTCCATCCACCCTTTTGCCTTCCTTTAATATATATTCCCTTACAACCTTTTTCTGAAGCTTATATACAGATTCCTTTATTGAAGTCTCCATCTCAGGAAATTTTTCAGCTAGCTCAGCTAGTATCTCCTCTGTAAGAGCAGTAACATTTTGGTCCCTAACTGACTTGTCATCTGTCAATACTGCTTGTCTCATCTTTTCATAGCCAACTTCATAAACTGCCTCAAATACTTCCTTCGGAACGTCAGCTGATATATATTCAAATTTAGGTTTTCCAACCTTTTCAACTATACTTTCAATAAATGTAACGATCTTTCTTATCTCATCATGACCGATTCTAATGGCCTTTAACATAAGCTCTTCGGAAACTTCATTGGCACCTGCCTCAATCATAGTAACCTTGTCCTTGGTTCCTGCAAGGGTAACATACATCTGGCTCTTTTCCCGTTGTTCGGTATTAGGGTTTACTATAATCTCACCATCAACCAATCCTAACACAACACCACCGATAGGTCCTTTAAAAGGGATGTCGGATATGCTCAAAGCAATAGATGCTCCTATCATAGCAGCAATTTCAGGTGAGTTATCCTGCTCGACAGACATAACAGTATTTACAACTGTTACATCATTTCTTAAGTCCTTGGGAAAAAGCGGTCTTATAGGTCTATCAATAACCCTTGATGTAAGTACTGCCTTTTCGGAAGGCTTACCTTCCCTTTTTATAAAGCCGCCAGGAATCTTTCCTACAGCATACAATCTTTCTTCATAGTCAACGCTTAAAGGGAAAAAGTCTATACCATCCCTAGGCTTTGAAGATGATGTTGCTGATGAAAGAACAACAGTATCGCCATACCTTATAAGTGCGGAACCATTTGCAAACTGTGCCATAACTCCTGTTTCAATTACAAGTTTCCTACCTGCCAAATCCATAGTAAAAACATTTAGCATAATATTCCTCCTTTATTATAAACCACAGACTGTAGCATGTAGATTCTGTGTCAAACTTAGGAATGTCTTTATTTTGGCACACAATCTACCTTCTACCGCCTGAAGCTTTATTCTTAATTTATTTTTTATTAATCATTTTTGATCCTTATTATTTTTTGACTTTAACATTTTAATTATTAAAGTTATTATTTAGCATAACAAATTTTCATAATTCAGCATTTTCCGATAATTAAATAATGAGCGGCTTCTCCGCTCATTATAATTATTTTCTTATTGACAATTTTTCGATAATTGCACGATACCTTTCAATGCTATTATCTTGAAGATAGTCTAAAAGGCCTCTTCTAGCACCTATCATTTTGAACAATCCTCTTCTTGAGTGATGGTCCTTCTTGTGAGTTCTAAGATGGTCTGTAAGATGGTTGATTCTTTCTGTAAGAATCGCGATCTGTACTTCAGGCGATCCGGTATCGTTCTCACTGAGTTTAAATTTGTTGATAATTTCGGTTTTCTTTTCTTTTAACATTTTATTTCCTCCTGTTTAATAATCGCCATCAGCCAGGTAATTGGTCGGAGTCTTCCAACAACCGAGCAAATGGTTGATAACTGCAACTGATATTTTAACATAATATTTCTGAAATGTAAAGTTTGAATTAAGGAATAGCTAAAATATTACTAATATGTAAAGCCAAACTTTTTAGCAATCATTATAACATCTGTCATGTTAATCGCCCCATCACTATTCAAGTCACAGTTAATTTTATACCTGGCATCACCGGCAACCGCACCAAAACGCTTAGCAATTTCCATGATATCAGTCATATTAACAGTACTATCCCCATTAATATCCTCTGCCACTAGCACTGTCGAATTTGAAGGCTTTGTTGGTGTTGGAGTAGCTGGAGGCGTATTTGATTCAGAAGGAGTACTTGAAGGTGGGTTGGAAGTATCTTGAGGTACTTTAAACGGAGGCATTTGAGGAGCCAAATATGCTTTGATGGCATCAACTTTAGCTTGTTCAACTGTTGCCCAATCATCCTTTAATATACCGCCTGTATCACCAGAATTAGGATTCATACTCCAGTATGTCCATGAGCATTTTTTACCTGCATACTCCATAAATGTCTTTAACCAAATTGCAGGCGTCTTTCCTGGTGTAGGATCTTTTATACCGAATTCGCCTATAAATAGCGGTGCAATATTTTCCTTTTGAACAAACCAGAAATTTTCATCCCAAATTTGAGGCAGGTTGTTGGGAAAATCGGGTGAGGTAAACCATGACTGTGGATAAACTTCAGGTCCGTATTCGTGAGGTGAATACATAAGATTAGCTTTTGGAATCTTTGTTATAGGATAATCACGAACCCCTTTTAAGTTACCACCCCACCAGTAATTTGCACCTTTGTAATTTTCAACGCCCTCAACTATAATAAGTGCATTAGGATTTACTTTCAGAAGCTCAACTCCGCATTTTTCAGCAGCTGCCTTCCAGTCAGTGTTTCCGTAACCCTCTTCGTCATAACCCCAGGTTGCCGGGGGCTTCATTCCCTGAGTAAGGTTACCGTGAGGCTCATTATTTAAGTCATAACCTACAACATTTTCATAATCCTTATATCTTTTAGCCATCATCACCCAATCACTAATCCATTTTTCTTCAGATGTCTTTGCAGTATACCATAAAGTTTCGGTCATATAACCGCCAGCCTGACGTGAATGATTGTCCAACACAATCATTAGTCCCAATCTTCCCGCTTCTCCGATAATTTTATCCAGTATGCCCAAACTGTCGAGTCCTTCCAAATCAAGATTCAAGCCAGTCTTTTTTGTGTATGGATCAACCCCAACTGCGTTAATTTGAACACTATTCGGTTTTTTACCTATCATGTCGTTGCACCATGGTATTCTTACGCAATTAAATCCCAAGTCTTTAATCTGCTGCAGTACCGATTTGTAATCCCTCGCCCATATGCCGTGAACAACATAATTGCTTGTCTCAAACCCAAACCAGTTAACTCCGGTCAGCCTTCCTGAATAAGGCCCGCTTGCTGATGCAATATTAATGTTTCCCACAAGGCATGCGGAAACCATAATGATTACCAGCATTGTAACACTTACGATTTTGTACACTTTTTTTCTCATTTTAATACCCCCCATATAATTTGTTACCTTCCCCGTTATGATAAATGGAACGTTATATATATTTTAAGCAGGAAGGATTGTTAGGCTTGCAGTGAATGTGGTTTGAAATAAGTTCGGCTACTAACACAAATTAACAATGAATTATTATATATTACATATTTTATCATATTGGATTAATTCTTAAAAGGTATACCTATTTGTTATTTAAATATATTAAGGGGGATTAATGTAAAAATATAAACATTAGACTTGCTAAACTATGACAAATACTGTATAATATAATTAATTATCGTTATTGAACGGTTCTCTTTTGTTTTCCCGGATAAAAAACAAAAAGACCCAAAAATGACAGGGCTCCAATTTTGGAGCCCTTGATTCATTTTTGAGATTAAATTTATTTAATTTTATCAAAAAGTATAGCACAAAGGATTAAACATACAGCAATATTATTGCTACAAATTCCAGAACATCATCACCTATATTTTCTATTGAGTGAAACTTTCCTCCAACGGTCAAAGATGCATCTCCTGGATTTAGTTCATGTTTCTCTCCATTATCATCAACCAATGCTTTTCCCCTAATGATATAATAAATTTCCTCTTCATTCACATGTTCATGCCATCCGATTGAGCATCCCGGATTCAGTGATACCTTAGCTATAAGCCTTGCTTTTCCATTTATCTCATCCTGTTTTAAAATATGAGTTATTTCTACAGAACCCTTGCCGCCCCTCATTTGTTCCTTTATTTCCTTAAACATTTCACTACCGCGACTAATCATACATTCATTTCCTCCTTAAAAATTTTAATTGTCTTAATAACATTCTATATTAAAACAATTAATTTTTAAATATTATTGAAGTAAGTTTCATATTCTAGTACAATAATTTTATTATAGGGCATCTCAAATAACTAAAAGGTGGGATTAATATAAAAAACATATCGCCAGCGATTGTTAATATACTTGTTTTTGATGAAATCACAAGGCTACATGGCAGGGATCTTCTTTTTAATCCTTTTTACAAGGCTCCACAGGCAACTTTATCCTTTGTGACTTATACCATGGTAGCAAATGTACCAAATGGAATCAGCAATTTTAAATTCAGGCTGGTAAATCCATTAAATGAAATTATGCACGAGACAGCAATTAGCGCTGTAGAGGTAAAGGATAACACCTTTTTTAACGTTCTGATTTGGAATAACCTTCATTTTACCATGCCTGGTGAACACTCTATAACATTTTACCTTGCTGTGGACAACGATTTTGAGCCTGCCGGAAGTACAGTTATTATAATTGATGGCCAAATCCAGGAATAATAAGTTTTAATGTGAAAATTTTAAATATTAAAATAAAAAGCTGGAAATATTAATTCAACTATTTCCAGCTTTTTAAAACACCCCATTGACCAATTAATTATTCCTTAATACCTTATATGGTTTATAGTTCATCATTAAAAGTTACCTTGCTTACACCATCCACCATATCCACATAAAACCATTTATCTGCAATTTCATTTAAGTGCTTGTTATGAGTTATTATAATAACTTGTCTTCGAAACATGGTACTTATCTGCTTTAAAAATTCAGCTACCTGTATAATATAATCGTCACTCACATGTTTTGCCGGTTCGTCTAGTATAATAGGACCGTTTATATTCATACTTCCATATTCTATCATTGCTATTCTAATAGCAAGTGAAACAACATCCACAACACCGCCGCCCCTTGAATCTTGAGGCCTGGTTTTTATAATCTGGTCATTTATGTTGCTCAGCACATAAAACTCGGCTTCCGGCCTGCCCCTTACCTCATTTATTTCTATTTTAAACTCAAGAGCAGAATTAAAAATAAACTGAAGGCAATTGGTGACAAGAGACTCTATCTGCAGCCTTGATTGCTCCCTTGCATACTCAGAGGCTTTTTTCAAAAGAACACTGACCTTTTCCAGCAAATCAATATTATCTAAAATTTTCTGAAGCTGCACTTCCAACTCGGATTTTCTTTGCTGAAGCTGTTCTTCCTTGCCTTTCATATTGAAAAAAACTTTACGTATACTGTCATATTTAATTTTTAACTGTTCCAATTCTGCATCATGATCCATAAAGGCCATCTCATTTCGTCTCAATATAAATTCTAATTATAGTCCGGCCTGAATCTTGGCAGCCTTAACCGTATTCTCCATAAGCATTGCTATTGTCATCGGACCAACCCCTCCAGGAACAGGAGTTATGTATGAAGCCACCTCACAAGCAGATGAAAATTCTACGTCTCCAACCAGCTTCTTAGATTCTGTTCTGTTAGTTCCTACATCTATTACTACCGCTCCAGGCTTTATGGCACTGCCTTTTATCATCTCAGGCCTTCCAACTGCGGCTACTAGAATATCTGCCCTTCTTATAACATCCTCAAGGTCTTTGGTTCTCGAATGGCATATAGTTACCGTTCCATTTTTAGCCAAAAGCAGCATGGCCTGGGGCTTACCTACTATATTGCTTCTTCCTACAACTACACATTCCTTACCTGCAATGTCTATTCCTGTTTCTTCTATAAGCTTTATAACCCCAGCCGGCGTACAAGGCATAAAATCAGGATTGCCTGTCATTATCTTACCTACGTTGATAGGGTGGAACGCATCAACATCCTTCTGAGGATTTATAGCCATTATGACCTTGTCTTCACTTATTTGCTTAGGAAGCGGAAGCTGTACCAATATTCCGTTTACACTATTGTCCTTATTAAGCTTGTCTATTAGTGTAAGTAGCTCTTGTTCACTTGTATCAGCACCTAATGCATATTCAATTGACTTTATTCCTACTTCCTCGCATGCCTTTTTCTTATTATTTACATAAACCCTTGATGCAGGATCATCACCTACAATTATAACAACAAGGCATGTCTCAATACCTTTAGCTTTAAGTGCCTCCACATCATTTTTAAGGTTGTCCTTTACCTTTTTCGCCAAATCTTTTCCACTAATAACTGTAGCAGCCATATCTTTATTATTTCCTTTCATTAATATGATAAATTTTTAATTTAATCATTAGCAAGGGCATTTTAAAAAATACATTATCCGAATATTTTATACATGTGATTAATTCATCTCATTAATCAACCCATTGTATATTGTATTTAATCAATATACTTATGTCAATTTTAAAATCACAAAACCATATGATTTTCAGATATTTTAAACCCTATTTTCTCATAAATTTCTATTGAATTCTCATTTGCATCCAATTCTATCTTTACTGCACCCCTGCTTTTTAACTCATCAACAAGCATTTGGGTCAGCATTGTAGCTTTACCATGGTTTCTGAACCCTTTATCTGTATATACGTTATATATGTAACCCCGTAAGCCCTGATTTTCCATATTGATTGGAGGAAAAGCCAGTATTACTCCCAAAGCAATTGAGATTATTCTTCCCTCAACCTCATCATAAAAACCGCAAAAACAATTTTTATCAAAAAGCTCTAACATATATTGTTTGTTTACTGCTATTAAAGACTCTTCTTCCTCAGCTGTTTCAATTTTCCCAATGCCTTTAAATATGCTTGTACGTAAAGCTGCAATTCTATCAATATCATGCCTTGTAACGGCTTTAATGCTGTTCTGTTCCATATGTATTCCCCCCATAATTATCTTATTTTGGTTAATGCCTTTTTCTTGTTTTCATCTTTACAGCAGGCTTCTCAATATTTGTTCTTTTGCCTCTTTTATCATTAGAAACGACATCCCTGTCCCCTCTTTTTTTCCTTGTCACTAATTCATTTACTTTTGCTCTTGATTTTCTTTCACTATTTCCTTTCAAACCTGACTTTTCCACATTCTTTCCAACTTTTTTTGTCTCTCCTGAAATTAATCTTGCTACACGCCTTGGCCTTATAAGGCAACTTTTGCCAAAACCGATAAGATCATCCCTTCCAGCCTTTTTTAATGCCTCATATACCAAATCATAGTTCTGGGGCTTTCTAAACTGGAGCAGTGCCCTCTGCATAGCTTTCTCTTTTGGACTCTTAGGTACATAAACTGGCTTCATATTCCTTGGATCAAGCCCTGTATAGTACATGCAGGTTGAAAGAGTCCCTGGTGTAGGATAGAAATCCTGAACCTGTTCAGGATTGTAGCCTAAATCCCTTAAATATTCCGCTAGTTCTATAGCAGCTTCAAGGTCACTTCCAGGATGGCTGGAAATGAAATATGGAACAAGATACTGCTCTTTATTTATATTTTTATTAATCTCATAAAACTTTTTTGTAAATTTGTCATAAACCTTTCTTCCCGGCTTTCCCATTTTTTCAAGCACCCTGTCAACAACATGTTCAGGAGCAACCTTAAGCTGTCCGCTAACATGATGTGTGCAAAGTTCATTGAAAAATTTATCGTTTTTATCCAGCATAAGATAGTCATATCTTACACCCGATCTTATAAAAACCTTCTTGATTCCGGGAAGCTGCCTTATATCCCTTAGAATATCCAAATATTCGCTGTGGTCCACGATTATATTCTTGCACGGCTCTGGAAACAAGCATTGTTTCCCTTTACATACACCGCTTTTAACCTGTTTATTGCAGGCCTTTATCCTAAAATTGGCGGTAGGTCCTCCCACATCATGAATATAACCTTTGAACCCTGGAAGCCATGTAAGCTTTTTAGCTTCGTTTACAAGAGATGCTTTGCTTCTCATCTGTATTGCCCTTCCCTGATGAAAGTTAAGAGCACAAAAAGAACATCCTCCATAGCATCCGCGATGGCTTGTTACGCTGAATTCAACCTCTTCAATGGCAGGTATTCCACCAGCCTCAATATATGACGGGTGATATGTTCTCTCATAAGGAAGGGAATATATCTTGTCCATCGTTTTCGTTTCAACGGGATAAGCAGGAGGATTTTGAACAAGATACCTGTCACCATGCTTTTGTATAATTGTTTTTCCTGTAATGGCATCCTGCTCATCATACTGTACTTTAAAAGCCTCTGCATACTTTCTTTTATCCTTTGAAACCTCTTCATATGAAGGAACAAGAGTAAGCAGGGATGAATTGTCCCTTTCTCCTGTTTTCTCAATATAGCTTTTAAGTGAGCCCGGCAGCTCTTCCCTCCCAGATATATAAGCACTTCCACGAATGTTTTTTATCTTATGAACAGGTATTCCCTTATTAAGCATTTCCGCCACTTCCAAAATCGGCTTCTCACCCATACCGTAAATAAGTAAATCCGCCTTGGAGTCAACCAGAATTGATCTTCTCACTTTATCATCCCAATAGTCATAATGGGCAAACCTTCGAAGGCTAGCCTCCAATCCGCCTATAATGACAGGCACATCCTTCATAACCTGCTTTACTTTGTTTGCATACACTATTACTGCTCTGTCGGGTCTTTTCCCAGCTTTACCGCCCGGTGAATAGTCATCGTCCGATCTTGGCTTTTTACTGGCAGTATAATGATTTACCATTGAATCAATAACCCCTGATGCAATTAATACACCCAACTTTGGCTTACCCATCCTTAGGAAGTCTTCAGCCTTGTTCCAGTCAGGCTGTGCTATTATTCCCACTCTGTAGCCTTCACTTTCTAAAATCCGGGTAATTATAGCATGTCCGAAGCTTGGATGATCAACATAAGCATCTCCGCTTATAAACAGAAAGTCCAGCTCATCCCAGCCTCTTTCTTCCATATCTTTTCTGTTAACAGGTAAAAAACTCATATATTCTCCCTTATCAAAAAGATTTCAAAAATTTCCTTGGTTAGTTTTTACGGTGTAGAACAGCAAAATCAATATTTTTGAAATCTCCAGTTTGCCAATTATTTTTTTGGAAATTACTAAACATAAAAAAAGCATCTCATTATTATTCTGTGCCAAATATAATGGATTAATCATTTTAAAACAAATTAATATATACTTATAAGTATTGATTCTATTAATACTATTAATATCATTTTTTCCAACTATGTAATCTCCATTTTCCTATAAACGGCCATATATCTCCAAAAAAGAAGTCTATTAACCATTACATCCCATCCATAGTTCTCATGGTATACTTTTCGTAATTCCTCTATAGTCATATATTTATCAAGCTTTATATGTTCATTCCATACGTTAATCTCATCTTTATTAATTCTTTTAGACCCGTTTTTTATTCTATTTATAATGAGATTTGTAGGCACAGCAATAATATCCAACAAAAAATCCAATAAACCCTTTCTATCATACAAATCAAGTACTACTAGCACCCCGCCTGGTTTTAACATTTTATCTATTTTGGAAAGAATACTTTCTAAAGATAAATGATGAAATGTTGCTATGCTTACAATGCAATCATATTGCTCTTTTACATCAATAGCATCAAAGTCCTTAACTATATAAGTAATATTGTTGGCAGAATGCCTCTTCTTAGCTTCATTAACCATCTTGGGGGAAATATCTATCCCAACAACACGCTTTGCCCTTTGTGCAACCTTTTGTGTAAATTCACCGGTACCACACCCGATATCTAATATACTGTCATTATCCCTTCCAATTTCTTTTAAGACAAGCTTGGAATAGAATCTGTTATGGTCCCATTTGTCTTCAAATGATGAAATCCTATCAAAACTTTCAATTATCTTATCCTTCACTTAATCCTCCTATGTATTGGTTAAAGTGGATACTATATAACAAAAATTCTATTGCCGTCAGTACATATAGTATCATAAACCTATTTTGTACTTCAACACCAGGATTAAAGTAATTTCCCCACTGCAAAGAATGATAAATACCAGGAGCATGATCCGGCTTTTCTATACCTAGGCTTCTTTTAAGCACCTTTTTAAATATACTATATTTTCTTTCGGTATGTCATTCTATTCTTCACTCCCTAGGGTTAATCTGAATGGATTCCGACTCCATAAAGATACATTTACCCTACAATAACTTTTCCCTCAGGGTAAATTCTATCTTTATCCATATTGTTATTTATTGTAATTGCAATTGCAAATGAAACAGGCCCAACTCTACCTATGAACATGGTAATCATCAATAAAATCTTACTAAATATATGAAGGTCAGGAGTATTTGCTGCTGAAAGTCCAACAGTACCAAAAGCTGAAGTGACCTCATAAAAAATATTTAAAAATCGATGCTTATCCCCTTCAACTACTAAAATAAGAGTAGTGACAACAATGACCCAAATAGCCGCCAAACCGATAATTGCAATTGCCCTGCTAAGTGCTGTAAAAGAAATACTGTTATTGAAGACTACAGGGTTTGAACCTCTTATTTGCGAAATTATTGCAATAAGAATTATACTGAAGGTTGTTACCTTTATTCCTCCTGCAGTAGAACCGGGAGCACCCCCAATAAACATAAGTATGGTTGTTGTTACCTTTGATAGTTCCGTCATGTTATCAAGGGGAAGGGAATTAAAACCAGCAGTTCTTGTGACAACAGAGTGAAAAATAGAAGCGTTTATCTTTTCAAAAAGATTTAAGCCTCCTGTTGTATAGGAATTATTATATTCAAATAAAAGAATAAGATAGTACCCAGTACCAGTAATAATGCAGTTGTTGCAAAAACAATTTTCGTATGTAGTAAAAAAGATCTCTTTCTCTTATATTCCAATATATCTTCCCAAACGATAAACCCTAGACCGCCTGTTATTATTAGGAAAGCCATTGTGAAAAGAATCAGCGGATTCCCATTATAGTCTGTGAAACTTTTTTGATTTCCCATTATATCAAAACCTGCATTACAAAAAGCACTTATGGAATGAAAAATTCCCATATAAATTCCACGCAGACCAAATCGGGGAATAAAGTTTATTGACAGTAAAACAGCACCTATAAATTCTATTAGTACTGTAACTAAGAGTACCCTTTTAAGAAGCTTCAACGCTCCATCAATACTAAACGAATTAAGGGATTCCTGAACAAGAGCCCTACCCTTTAAACTTATCTTTCTTCCTAAAATTATTGAGAAGAACATGGTTAATGTAATTATACCCAAACCGCCAACCTGAATCAGGGACAAAATAACCAGCTGTCCGAAGGTAGTCCATTGAGACAGAGTATCCCTGTAAATAAGTCCGGTAACACATGAGGCAGATGTTGAGGTAAACAAAGCACCTAATACTCCAATACTTTTACCGTCTTTTGATGCTATAGGGAGGTTTAGAAAAAATGCCCCTAACACAATCAGTAAAATAAAGCTAAGAACGATAAGCCTGGTTGGATTCATATAAAATATTTTTTTATCTTTATATTTAATAGTTAATTTCATCATAAAATAGCACCAATCCTCTTATAGCTTTCTGGATTTAAGAAAATATTCCTTTAATTCCTGCTGCTTTTCTTTTGATGTTGCAGCTATGATACAATCACCGCTTTTTATCATAGTGTAACCATTTGGTATTATTATCTCATCATCTCTTATAATTGATATAAGTATACAATCCCTTGGAAGTTGAATATCTTTCAATAACTTATCGCATATTGCATGGGTACTTCTAACATCTATCTCTGTCAGAACAATCTTTCCTTTTTTCAGCTTCATTATAGTTTTAATGCCCGAGTCATCAACTTCCTGTTCAATAAGGTCTGTAATTATGGATGTGCTGCTTACTGCAATATCAACACCCAATCGTTCAAAAACAGTAATATTCTTGGGGTTATTAACTCTTGCAATGGTTCTTTTTACTCCAAAGTTTTTCTTTGCCAGCTGGCACGCAATAAGATTATCTTCATCCTTACCTGTAACCGCAATAAATATATCTGCATCAGACAAACCAATTTTAGTAAGCTTATCAATATCAGTACCGTCTCCATTTATGACAGGTATGTTTAACTCATTTGCGATTTTATGACATATTTCAGCTACTGGGTCAAATACAACAATCTTATGATTATGGGGAATTAAGCTTTTAATAAGATAATACCCCACTTTACCTCCACCTACAATAACAATAAACATTCGATTCCTCCTAATCAATCTTTTCTGAAATAAGCAATGTGTCATCCTTATTTAGCCTCAGTGAGGGATATGCAAAATTGAATGTTCCATTTCTGATAATCCCAAATACAAAAAGCCCTGATTTCAATTTAATCGAGGAAATTCTTTTACCTTCATATTTTTCTTGTACCTTTTCCCTCTTAAAAGAAATTAAATTGCTCCCTATATTAAATTTTGTTACATCCTTATCCTCGAAAACAAAGGATTTTATTACATCTACTGTAACATTGGTAGGACAAATGGTATCTAGACCGAATTGATGAAATACATCTTCTCGTTCCGGGTTAAAAATTCTCGCAAGTACTTTTGGAACATTAAATATTTCCTTTGCAACCTGACAGGCCATAATATTGATATTATCGTCAGGGGTTAATGCAATTAAAATGTCAGCTGTCTCAATACCAGCTTGCTTTAAAATGTCCTGATCAATGGGAACACCTGTAATTGTCAAACCGTTAAAAGCCAGTCCTAAAGATTTAAAGGCACCGCTGTCACTGTCAACAATTACTACATCATGACCTTCATCTGACATCATCTGTGCAAATTTGGAGCCAACCTTTCCACATCCTATAATTATAATTTGCATATTAAATCTCCCAATTACATCTTTAAGTTTTTTTATATAATAAGTATTACCAAAGAAATTGCAGTGTAGCACACACCACAATTTCCCAAACGTCAAAAAACTTCATTTATATCTATACTACTTTTTTTTAAAAAATCCTTCAATATGTCATGATCAAAAAAATAACTTCCGCTAAATTTCATTCATGCCTAAATTAATATCACAGGACTAATTTCCTTAATATAAAAGAGCTGCCCTAAATACAAAATCAGGTACAGCTCTTTTTTAAACATGTTGAAAATATAACTTCCTGTATAATTTATATATTAAATCTTATTACTTTAGCAGTTTTAATGTTTCTCTTGCTATGGCAAGCTCTTCGTTAGTTGGAATAACCATTGTCTTAACCTTTGAACCTGGGGCACTTATATCCAATTCCTTGCCCTTTACTTCATTCTTTTCCCAATCAACATCAATTCCCATATAATCCATACCGCTAAGAACTTTCTTTCTTACTAGAGGATTATTTTCACCTATACCGGCAGTAAAGATAAGTAAATCAACACCATCCATAACTGCAGCATATTCTCCGATATACTTTTTAACCCTGTAACAGAAGATTTCTATTGCTAAAGAAGCCCTTTCATTTCCTTCGTCTGCAGCAGCTTCAATATCTCTGAAATCACTGCTTACGCCTGATATACCAAGTACCCCTGATTTTTTATTCAAATAATCGTTTATATCTTTAACTGACATTTTTTCCTTGTCCATAAGATAAGAAATAACAGCAGGGTCTATTGTACCGCATCTTGTTCCCATAGCAAGACCTGCAAGGGGAGTAAATCCCATACTTGTTTCTACTGATTTTCCTTTTCTTACTGCACATATACTTGCACCATTACCAAGATGGCAAGTGATGATATTTAAATCTTCAATGGATTTACCAAGTATCTCTGCTGCTCTATTTGCAACATATTTATGAGAAGTTCCATGGAAACCATACTTTCTTACTCCATATTTCTCATAAATCTCATATGGTAATGCATATAGATATGCATGCTTTGGCATAGTCTGATGGAATGCTGTATCAAAAACCGCTACCATAGGAGTATTCGGCATAACTTCCTTGCACGCCTCAATACCAATAATATTTGGCGGATTATGCAAAGGTGCCAGCTCAATACATTCTCTCAATGCCTTCATAACCTCATCATCAATTATTACTGAATCATGGAATCTTTCTCCGCCGTGTACAACCCTATGTCCAACAGCTGCTATCTCAGACATGTTTGAAATAACCCCGATATCTTTATCTGTCAAAACATTAAGAACCTGCTGAATAGCAACCTTATGGTTAGCCATATCCTTCTCGATTACTACAGCGTCAGATCCCATTTTTGTATGTTTTATAAATGAATTTTCAATACCTATCCTGTCACAGTTTCCCTTTGCCAGTACTGCTTCATTCATGGTATCTATCAATTGATATTTCAATGAAGAACTTCCTGTATTAATAACTAATATTTTCATTTTTATTCTCCCATCTTACATAATATTATTTTCTCTATATTTCTATTTTGACATATTCTGTGCTTGTACTGCAGTTATTGCAACAACACCAACAATATCCTCAGCACTGCATCCTCTTGACAAATCGTTCACAGGCCTTGCCAAACCTTGTGTAATAGGCCCATAAGCTTCAGCTTTTGCAAGCCTCTGGGTCAATTTGTAAGCGATATTACCTACATTGAGGTCAGGGAATATCAAAACATTAGCCTTACCAGCTATTTTACTTCCAGGTGCCTTTGAGCTTCCAACAGAAGGAACAATTGCTGCATCTGCTTGTAGTTCTCCATCAAGTGCTAAATGAGGTGCCTTTTCCTTAGCTAATGCAGTTGCTTTTATCACCTTATCAACCAGTTCACTCTTTGCACTTCCATAAGTAGAATATGAAAGCATCGCAACTATTGGTTCCGCTTGAACAAGAGCTTTAAATGAACCTGCTGATGCGATAGCAATTTCTGACAACTCATCAGCATTAGGATTTTCAACAAGTCCGCTGTCTGAATATATAAACGTACCTTTTTCACCATATTCGCAATCTGGAACAACCATTACAAAGAACGCTGATACTAGCTTTGTACCAGGTGCTGTCTTCAATATCTGAAGTGCAGGTCTCAATGTATCTGCTGTAGAGTGTATAGCACCGGAAACCATTCCGTCTGCTTCTCCCATTTTTACCATCATAACTCCATAGTAGAGGCTATCCTTCATTACCTCTCTTGCCTTTTCAATAGTCATCCCTTTAGCTTTTCTAAGCTCATAAAATGCATTAGCATATTCGTCAAATTTGTCAGAATTTAAGGGATCTACTATTCTCGCCTTCGAGATATCCAGATCCCCTGATAATTTTTTTATTTCTTCGGGATTACCCACAAGAACTATATTCGCTATACCCTTCTCCTGCACTAAAGCCGCTGCCTTTAGTGTTCTGATGTCGGAACTTTCAGGTAATACTATTGTTTTTAGATCGGATTTTGCCCTAAGACTTATTTGTTCTAAGAAATTCATTTTTAAACTCCTCTCAATATAAATATGTATAATTTTTAGATATGTGTTATTATTATCACCAGGTCATAACACCTGATATGACTAGTGTTTTCAGCCATAGATATTATAATATAAATTGTTTATTGTATACAAGATTTAATTTTAAAAAATCATGAAGTGATTATCCCAACTTAGGCAGTAACAAGAAATTATTGTGCCTGTATCACTTGATATCAGTGCATTCTTGATTAAAACTCCGCATAATTTATAGATATAAATAAATTTTATTGAAAAATTATCTAAATAAACAAAAAAGTGATATTAATGTATAATATCACTTTTTTGTAATTAACTATAATTACTCACTTTTTTCAATGTTTAGTTTTATATTCATCATCTATCGACTATTATTATCCAATGGCAAGATGTATTCTTTTTTTGGCAACTCCTCTTTTTCATCTTTCCATATATTATTGATATATGATATTGCAAATGTTATTACGCTTAATATAAACAGTACAAGTATTTTAGCTATGGTATCCGCACTTGAAAGATCAATGAATATTGTTTTTGCAGCTACCAAAATAAGTACTCCCGAACCGAACCACCTAAATACTGCCTGCTTGCTGTATGCACCCCATATAAAAAGGAACAGTGCATATATTCCCCAGGTTATTGAATATGTTAGGTTAAGGTCTATAAATGTTATTTTGTAATTTTCCCAGAGGTTATCAATCTGGAAGGTTAAAAGTCCGCCAACAATAACATGGCTTATTAATGAAAATGTGTTGTTAATATAATAGTTAAATAAATCATTGTCTTCCTGTTTATTAAATACATTGAGTTTAAGCTTGACTGATACATAAAAGCCAAATGCTGCAAGCAATACCCATGCCATTCCTGAGAAGTTCAATATTGGTATGAATGTTCCAAACCAGTTCCCAATTGGTGTTGCCCATGTTGTATAATACCAGTATACCGCTGTTATAACCCATATTGTAATAGCTGCTAATTTAAGATAATCCAATCTCTTTATCTGACCTACAATCAGTACCAACACAGCCATAGATGCCCATATATACACAGAGATCATCGGTTTTATGTCAAGGCCTGTTCCAATATCGTTTACCGCAATAAGAATGAGAAGCAACCCTCCAAAAAATTTGCTTATTACCGCTGCAGTGAATTTTCTAAGCATTCCGTATACTACAAGTGCTGCACCTACATAAACCAATCCTATAGCTCCAAGTATTGTTGAGAATGGAGTTATGTCGTTCATTATAATTAGGGACCATATTCCAAAGATTATTCCGTTTGATATCCCAAGGTACAAGTTAAGACCGTTAAAGTTCTTGCCATCCTTCCAAGAAGATACCACAAAGCCTATAACATAGAATATGAAAGCCGCTGCTGCATATTTAAACGGGAACTGCCAGGTATCAGGCTGATAATACAAATAGTAGGTTGAAAACAACATCCATGTTGTTAAAAAGGGAATCAGCCTTAATTCTGACCATTTTTTATTAACACTGACATAAAAGGCAGCAGAATTTATAACAAGGAGATATAGAAAAAGCGTAAATATGGCACTTTCGGATTTCATGACCAGGGGTGCTATAAGGCCGCCTAAAAGTCCAACATTCATAAGAATTCTCAAGTCAAACTTGAAAGAATATATGCTGATTACAAGTGTCACAGCAACCATTAGCAGAAACACCGTCATAGGACTCCACATTGAGTAATATATACCCGCAAAAGCAAATGTTGTATAAATTAGAGAAGTTCCCAGGCCTGATAAAATTTCGTTCAATATTGTCTTACCTTTTTGTCCTGCTGCTGCTCCACCAACCGCAAAACCAGTTCCTGCTACAATACCCATCATGATTTTTAATTGGTTTGATATCCATCCATTGTCGACTGCGAACCTAAACAGATACGAGAAGGTAAGAAACATAAATACCGCACCTAATAGGGTTATCCAGTGTTTTTTGAACAAATTGTTCATATATACCATCCTTTCAAATTAGATTAAAAGATAAATTGATTACCTTTAATTTCAACTAAGTAATTTGTTTTCCATAATCTAATTATAGATGGATTCAGTATGTCTTCCTAGATATCCCAAGTCACTAATTACCAACCGCAAGTCACCCTACTAAAAAACACATATGACTTTAGTCATATGTGCAACATAAAAAAACTTTATCTTTATACAATATGATTTTTTATTGCATATACAGCCAATTGAGTCCTGTCCTTAAGTCCTGCTTTATCCAAAGTACCTGTAATAATATTTTTAACACTGCCCTCTGTGATAAAAAGCTCTGCTCCAATTTCCTTGTTGCTTTTACCATCAATTATAAGCCTTATTACATCAAGCTCTCTGTCGGTAAAATGTATGGAAGGATTGTTATTTATAGCCGGTTTATCAGATTCAATATCACCGACCTTCTTTACCACATTGTCAAAAACATCATGATGTATAATGCTCATTCCCTTTGCAACACTTTTTATTGCAAGAATCAGGTCTTCAGGATCTGCATCCTTTAAAAGGTATCCTGCAGCACCGTTTTGTAATGCATTTTTTATATTTTCGTCGTTGTTAAAAGTAGTGAGAATTATAACCTTTATGTTGGGGTATTTTGATTTTATCAGTCTTGTTCCTTCAATTCCATCACATACAGGCATCATAATGTCCATCAGTACTACATCTGGCTTCAATTCACCGCAAAGCTTAAATGCATCTTCTCCATTTCCTGCTGTAGCCTCAACCTTAATGCCCAAATCCTGTTCAATAATAAATTTCAGGCTTTGCCGGAGCATTGCCTGGTCATCTACAATCAATACCTTTATCACAAAGACACCCCTTAAAAATATAGTGATTATCGACTAAGAATCGGAGTAATATTTCAATCATTTCTTAAATTGAATCTTATATCAATTTAGAGGAATTTCTACCCTTAAGTTAAAACCGCTCTCACCGTCAGAGCCATACATAATTTTGCCATTTACAGGTTTCAGTCTCTCTTCCATACCCGTAAGGCCGAATCCTTTTATAATTTTACCACAACCAACACCATCATCAAGTATAAAAAGCTTAATCATTTTAATATCAAAACGCAAAATAATATTAACATTTTTTGCTTTTCCATGCTTTACAGAGTTTGTCAATGCTTCCTGGCATACTCTGTATATGATATCGGAATACCTGCTAATGTCATTAGGTTCAATACCTTCAGAAGTGAAATCTATTTCCACACCCGATAACCTGAAATCGGAAAACAAATTTTTAAGTGATGTTATAATGCTGTTGGAGCTAAGCATCTCAGGCCTCAAACCATTTATCGACCTTCTTAACTCCTTTAACCCCTCTTTGGATATCTTTAAGGCTTCCCTAAGTTTATCTCCCGTAGTATCCATATCACTCCGATATGTTATATTGGCCACCTCAAGTATTGAAATCAGAAGGGTCATAGTATGCCCTAATGTGTCATGTACATCATGAGCAAACCTGTTGCGTTCTTTTGCAATTGCCAGTTCCTCAACTGTTGCAGCATACTTTGCCAGTTCATCATTCATTGCATTAAGCTCAATATTTTTGTCATTAAGTTCATCCATCATACCTTTGTATAAGGTGATATCAGTAAAGGTCAGTGCTTTAGCCAGCATTTCACCATGCTTGTCCAAAACAGAATGAAGTTTCACGTGGTAAGTTTTCCTCGATGGCTTAAGTAATGTTATTTCGGTTGAAATTATTGAAGGTTTTCCTCCCGCAACTTCTTCCATAAACTTACCATAAATTGCACCTGACGAAATTCTCTCTATCTTTACAAGTACATCATTTATATCCATATCCTTTATAATATCACCATCTATAAGAATATTGCTTAAAAAGGCTGAATTCCAATCGATTACCTTATTATTTATATTGAAAACCAGGACAGCATCATTCATCTTTTCTACAATATCTCTTCTTGCAATAGGTACAAGATCAAGAAACCTGTATCTGAATGTCGCTATAGCAACTAAGAGCATTGTCAGAGAAAAGCTCACAGGAGTGAGGTCATAGTTTAGTCTTACAATATGAGTTACTGACAAAAAATTAGAAATAATAGGTATTGTTACTGCCAAAATTAGAACAATAGTCTGAACCTTCACATTTCTGCTTAGTTTGCTATATTTCCTGGTAAGAGCCAGAACACCTAAAAAAATATATACATAGGTAACAAATACAATAATCCAAAAGTAAACCTGTCTTCCGCCACTGTCATCTATACTGGACTTAAATATTTTATGATAATCGTTTGTCAATACAACCAAATAGTTAATTATGGGTATAGCAACAGCTGGTATGATGTTTTTTTTCTTGAAAAAGCTTCGATTTTCAACAAAAAGGTTACAAAATACCAACCATCCGAGGCTTAGAAAACATATGGAAAAATAATTAATTTTCATGAAGATTATCTTACTTGAATATTCCTGTGCCATAAGCTCAAAGGCATATCCTAAAGACCATACAAAAACCAACGTCTGGCACAATACGTAGCATATAAAAAGCCCGGATTTCTTTGCTTTAAATATAAAGTACATAACCATTATAAATGATAGAACTGCTGATATGACAGGCAAAATACCGTGGGTTGTCAATAAAAAACGCATCTCACACTCTCCTGACATAATTAAGGGCATTTCAAAAAATACATTATTCATGTATTTTTGTTCTACATAATTAATTCAGCTTTTTGAAATGCCCCGTTGACCAGTTAATTATTGTAAATTCCTAATGTATTGCGTTTTTCAGAATTTTTATTATATGATTATATGAATTTACAAAATAAATTCATATAATCTTTATTAGAGCTTTTCAAGCTCTTCTTTAAGTATTTTGTTGATTATCTGAGGATTACCCTTACCTCTGCTTTCCTTCATACATTGCCCTACAAGGAAACCGAAGGCCTTTTCTTTACCGCTCTTGTAATCGGTAATAGACTGGGGATTAGCTTCCAATATCTTCTTAACAATGCCAACTAGTGCTCCCTCATCATTAACAACCTCAAGACCTTCCTCCTTCACTATCACTTCAGGATCTTTTTGGGTCTGGAACATCTTTTCAAAAACCTTTTGGCAATTGTTCCGCTGATTTTTCCGCCATCTATCAATTTCACAAGCTTTGCCAAGTACTCTGCGGGGAAAGGTATATCACTTGCTTCCATTTCCTTTTCCTTGAGAATCCTCATAAGATCACCCATAATCCAGTTGCTTACAGCCTTTGCGTTATTGCTCATCTTAACAGCCTCTTCAAAGAAATCAGCAAAGTATTTTGATGAAGTAAGGACGGATGAATCATACTCAGGTAATCCAAATTCTTCAATGTACCTCTTCTTTCTTGCTTCAGGAAGTTCAGGCAGCGAGGACCTAATATCATTTATATAACTATCTTCAAGAACAATAGGCACAAGGTCCGGCTCAGGAAAATACCTGTAGTCGTGAGCCTCTTCCTTGCTTCTCATGGCATAGCTTTCACCTTTATTATCGTCCCAACGCCTTGTTTCCTGTACAATAACCCCGCCATACTCAATCTCAGTTTTCTGCCGCTTAAACTCACCTTCAATCGCCCTTAAAATTGCTTTGAAGGAGTTGAGGTTTTTCATTTCAGTCCTTGTACCGAATTCCTTTTGACCCACCGGTCTTATTGACAGGTTAACATCTGCCCTTAAGGAGCCTTCCTGCATTTTGCAGTCGGAAACGTCAATATACTCCAAAATAGCTTTTAAGTTTTCCAGAAATGCCTTAGCCTCTTCAGCCGATCTGATATCAGGCTCCGATACAATCTCTATAAGTGGTACACCGCACCTATTATAATCAACAAGTGTACCTCTGCCCCATTCATCATGTATAAGCTTTCCCGCATCTTCTTCTATGTGAATTCTAGTAAGTCCTATCCTTTTTTGTACACCGTTTACTTCTATGTCGATATATCCGTTCTTGCATATTGGCAGATCATATTGCGAAACCTGATACGCCTTAGGTAGGTCAGGATAAAAGTAATTCTTTCTATCCTGCTTGCTGAAATTGGCAATTTCACAATTTGTTGCAAGCCCTGCTTTCACTGCATATTCTATGACCTTTTTATTTAAAACAGGCAAAACTCCTGGCATTCCTGTACATATGGGACAGCAATGAGTATTTTCATCACCGCCGAACTCAGTTGTGCATGAGCAGTATATCTTTGATTTAGTTGAAAGCTCCGCATGAACTTCCAAACCTATTACCAACTCGTAATCCATTGTCATCACCCTTCTTTTGTATTCCTATATTTTCGCCCTCAGCTTATGATATTCTGTATTTTGCTCAAAAGTATATCCAACCCTTATGAGTGTACTTTCATCCAATGGCTTTCCAATAAGCTGCAAACCGATCGGAAGCTTATTTCCATCAAAGCCGCAAGGAATTACCAATCCAGGCAGTCCGGCAATATTAACAGATACCGTAAAAATATCCCCCAGATACATTTCAAGCGGATCGTCTACCTTCTCTCCAATTTTGTATGCAGTGGATGGTGCTGTAGGTCCTAAAACCAAATCATACTTTGAAAAAGCTTCATCAAAACCATTTTTGATAAGAGTCCTTACTTGAAGGGCTTTTTTATAGTAAGCATCATAATAACCTGAGCTTAATGCATAAGTGCCAAGCATTATCCTTCTTTTTACCTCAGTACCAAAGCCTTCGCTCCTTGACTGCTTGTACAGGTCCAGTAAATCAGTGAATTTTTCTGCTCTGTAGCCGTATTTTACCCCATCATACCGTGCAAGATTGGAGCTTGCTTCTGCAGATGAAATAATATAATAAGCCGGTATTGCATACTCGGTAATAGGCAGCGAAAACTCTTCACACTGTGCACCAAGCTTTTTTAATACTTCAACAGCATCTAAGACAGCCTTCTTGACTTCGCTGTTTAAGCCTTCTCCATAAATGTATTCCTTCGGTATTCCAATCTTCATACCCTTTACATCATTTATCAAAGCCTTTGTAAAATCAGGATAGCTCTCATTTATTGATGTTGAATCCATAGGGTCATGACCGCATATTGCATTCATTACAAGTGCACAGTCGGTTACATCCTTTGTCAGTGGCCCTATCTGGTCCAAAGATGATGCGAATGCAACAAGTCCATACCTTGATACAGATCCATATGTAGGCTTCAAGCCAACAACACCGCAGAATGATGCAGGCTGCCTAATAGAGCCTCCTGTATCTGACCCTAATGAAAACACAGCTTCACCTGCAGCTACACACGCAGCAGAACCTCCGCTCGATCCTCCCGGTACTCTTTGCAAATTCCATGGATTGCATGTCTTTTTAAAATACGAGTTCTCCGTAGATCCACCCATTGCAAACTCATCCATATTGAGCTTTCCAACTAAAACAGTATCTGCATCGAAAAGCTTTCTTGTAACGGTTGCATTATAGGGCGGTACAAAGTTATTTAACATCTTTGATGCACAGGTGGTTTTTATCCCCTCAGTGCACATATTGTCCTTCAGTGCCATAGGGATACCGCCAAGCAATGATACAGATTCACCTTTATCAATTTTGTCTTGAATCTCTTTAGCTCTCTTTAAAGCTTCATCCTTGCAAACGGTAATATAACTGCCTACTTTTTCTTCAACACTTTCTATTCTAGCAAGCACCGACTGTGCAATTTCAACGGCACTTGCCTTTTTGCCATCTAGCAAATCCTTCAATTCATGGGCTGTTAGTTCAAAAAGTTCCACAATTCTACCTCCTGAAATTCAATGTTACCAATTAAGTAATGACTAAAATCCTACTTCCGATTTCTACGCTGTTTTTGACGAGTTAAATCGACACATGGGCGAAAGTTATATTTGAGCCATTATTAAGGAATGTTTTTAATTAGATATGCCTTATTCAACAACCTTTGGTACCTGAACACATCCATTCTCCTTTGAAGGTGCGTTAGCCAAAAGTTTTTCCCTGTCAAATGATTCTTTAACCACGTCGTCTCTGAATACATTCTTAAGTGGCATAACATGTGCAGTTGGCTGTATGTTTGATGTGTCAAGCTCATTTAGCTTGTCCACATATGAAATAATATTTCCCATTTCAGAAGTTAATTTTACTTTTTCTGCCTCTGTTAGGTTTAATCTGGCAAGTTGAGCAACGTTTTCAATAATCTCTCTTGTTATCTTCATAAAACTACCTCCATTCATAATGTTTATTATATTAAATGACTATATAAAAATCAATTAATCTTTTACATATGTGAACAAAATAAAAAGACATATATTAATATGCCTTTTTTTATGTTTAATAAATCATAGTTACAAAATCGAAGGGAATTAAGCTTTACATTTCTCCACCAAATGATATACAGTGTCTCCCAAATCTGTAAGAGTAGCATCCTTATTCACTATTTTTTCTATTCCACCAGGACAATTTAGCCTGTACGAACCATCAGGGTTTCTAGTCGTAGTATTTAATATATAACCGCATTCATCATCATACCTTATAGATATATATCTTTTTCCCTGTGTAAATTCGCTCCATTCTTTAACCTGTAATTCCTTAATGAGCTCTTTATCAGTAAAAGGATGCACATCGCTGTCCACTTCTATTGTCTGTCTTATAGCTTCTCCTAGCTGATGGGGAGGAATTGGACTATCAATATATATAATATTGTCCATAGCTCTTCCCTTTCCTTCAATATCTTTTGCATAAGGAATTATAACAATACTGTTATTCCTTCCAAAAAATATACTTGCAAAGCCAGTTTGAACAATCTTATATTTCTTATTTTGATTTTTATTATTTCCAAATAAGGTCTTTTCTTTTTTTACTTTTTCTTTCTTAACGTCTTCTTTTTTATAATTACTGATGTCTTCATTTAAATTTCTCTTAAATAGCTTAGGCTGGTCAACTTCTCTGCCTCTATCAGAACCCAATCTCTCATCGGATATCCTCTCAACAGGTCTGTTTTGCTCTATATATCTGCTTTGATCGGCAGGTCTATTTTGCTCAATAGACCTGTTTTGCTCAAACATTTTTTTGTTAAGTATTTCCTGACTATTGTCATTATCGGAATCATTGGACCTTGCCCAGGGCGTAAACCTGTGGGTGACTGGACCTATGTTATCATCATGATTCTGATTTGCTTCCATTGAGAAGCTGCCTGAATAGCTCATACTTTCAGCAGGAACAAGTCTTTGATTCATTGCTGCAACATTGTTACCTTGTGTATAATCACTTTGATTATCATTTTTTACAGGTTCAGTATCAACGCCAACTCTTCCAAATCTAGGATGATGGTTCGTATCAGGATTTACCGAAATATTTTCATTCCTTTTCCTAAAATAGTTGGCAATATCCTGCCTCACATCACTGTTACTTGGACTCAAAGGCTTTGTTTTTACTGTTTTCTTCGGAAATTCTATTTTGGGAAGTTTAATATTTGATATCTTGTTTTTAAGATCCAAATCTTTAATAAAAACTATTGCCTTGTCCAGTGTAGCTTTTAATTTAGGATTCTTGTTGATTTTATCCTTAAACTTATCTGGAATCCTAATGTCCAAAAACTTAAACAACAAACCTAAAACAATTGCGACAACAATGATGTCAAAAATAACGAAAATCACAATAGCCATAACATACCTCTTTTCAAAATAATCTAATCGCTTACAGATAAAATAAACCTTAAAAGAATCATTCTTTATTAAACAATACCATATTTTAGTACTATTTTAATAAATTTGATACTTTTTTTCTCTATATACTAATATTTTATCATAAATTTCAAAAAAAGATATCTAATTATTAATAATTTTTTAATATTTTTTTAATAAATAATTAATATTTGTTACTTATTTATCATTCTCAATTAAGCTTTTAATTTTCAACCATGCTCTTTAAATCTTCCTCAGAAATAATGGCAACACCAAGCTCCCTAGCCTTAACCAGTTTGCTTCCTGCATCCTCTCCTGCAAGCACATAGGAAGTTTTTTTAGATACACTGCCGGAAACCTTACCTCCATACATTTGAATAATTTCTGTAGCCTCATCCCTTGTCATGGAAGGAAGCGTTCCTGTAAGTACGAAAGTTTTGCCGCTAAAACGGTCATCCTTCTTTTTATCCAAAGCCCTCGAAACCATATTTACGCCTGATTCCTTAAGTCTATCAATCAGTGTATGAACCGTCGGCCTTGCAAAGAAGCTTAGAATATCCTGTACCATGATATCTCCAAAATCAGGCAGTGTAATAAGCTGATCATACTTTGCCTCCATAATAGAATCCAAATCTCGGAAATTTGCTGCTAGCACTCTGGCTGTCTGTTTGCCAACATTTCTTATTCCAAAGCCTGTTATAAGCTTATCGATATCGTTTTCTTTAGACTTATCAATAGCCTTGATCAGGTTATCAACGGACTTCTCTTTTCCTATTATCCCCTTATTTATCAGCTCTTCTCTATAGTTTTTAAGACTGTATAAATCAGCAATATCTTTTATATATCCATCAGTCATCAAAGCCTCAACGGAACTTGGTCCTAACCCTTCAATGTTCATGGCATCCTTCGATGCAAAATATATAACTCCTCTTATAGCTTGAGCAAAGCAATCAGTCCCTGTACAGCGTATTTCAACACCGTTCTCTTCCCTGGCGGCAGGTGCACCGCATTTAGGACAGACATTGGGTATCATATATTTTTGTGCTTCTGGAGGCCTCTTTTCAGGAATACTCCTTAAAACCTCCGGAATTATGTCCCCTGCTTTTTGAATAATTACCGTATCACCTATTCTAATGTCCTTCATGTCTATGTAATCCTGGTTATGCAGTGTTGCCCTCGAAACGGTAGTTCCTGCTAATCTAACTGACTTTAATATTGCAAGTGGCGTCAACCTTCCTGTACGACCAACCTGCACCTCAATATTTTCAACTGTGGTTTCCTTCTGCTCAGGGGGATATTTGTATGCTACAGCCCATCTGGGAACCTTGCTGGTCATACCCAGCCTTGCTCTGTCACTAAGACTGTCAACCTTAACTACTGCTCCATCTATCCCGAATGGTAAACTCCATCTTGAATTTCCAATATTTGAAATAGCCTCCCATACTTCATCCGCTGTTTTACACACACAAAAATCCGGACTTACATGAAAGCCTTGAGACTTCAACCAATTAAGGGACTCTGAATGGGATGCAAATTCTCTGCCTTGGCAGATTTCCAAGTTAAAAACAAATATATCCAGGTTCCTCTCCTTGACAATGGCTGAGTCCAACTGCCTCAATGTGCCTGCCGCAAGGTTTCTTGCAGTCTGGTATATTTTACCTCCAACTTCCTCCTGCTTGCGGTTAATTCTTTCAAAGGTCTCATTAGTCATATAAACCTCACCACGAACCTCAAGATACGGATACTTTTGGGGTATGCTTTTGGGGACATTTTGTATTTCCAAAAGGTTCTCATAAACTGACTCTCCAATAATACCATCACCTCTCGTAATACCCTCAACAAAAGAACCATCATTATATCTTAGTACAACAGAAAGTCCATCAATCTTTTTTTCTACAATAAAAGTTGGCTCAGAAAGCTCCTGAATCATTTTATTAACAAAGCTATACACATCTTCCTTGCTAAATACATCCTGTAAACTCACAACAGGCACATCATGCTGAACCTTTCTCAACTCCCTCTTGCTGCTTCCTCCTACCTTCTGTGTTGGTGAATCTGCAACAGCAAATTCGGGATACTCCTTTTCAAGCCTTCTAAGCTCCAAAGAGATTTGGTCATATTCGTAATCGGTAATTTCCGGGTCATCCTGATTATAATAGCGTTCATTATGATACTCAATAAGCTTTCTAAGTTCCTCAATTCTCTTCTTGACTTCCATGTATCCAACCCTTTCCTCGATTATATTAAAAGTGATAAATCTATTACATTTGCCTTAAGCAAATCTATAAAATCAGTTTTAATTATAATGAATTGTTTGTTAATTGCCTCGCCAAATGTGAGATTGTCAACACTTTTAATGTAATATTGATTAAATATTTTAGTCATTCCTTAAGTCATTCCTAGTTTATTACTTTTTACTCTTGGAAGGCTTTGAACCTCCTCCCGATTTAACAAGAAACATATATATGGCTAATAGTGAAAGCACCAGCCAGAATAATCCCCAAATAACCGAGGGTATATAAGGCCAAATTTGTGCAAGTTGGTCTGCATCACTTCCATTTGCCCTGCCGCCTATCATCTGAAGCGGAAATTTTAATTTTACAAGCAATGTGTCTACAAATGTATCGTATACAGCATAAGCAACACTTGAAACTCCTATAATGTCTAATGCCCAGTCAATAACTTTATCATTTTGTATCATATATATAATTATTACAGCTGCTGCAAATATTACAGAATACAATAAGATAAGGCTAAAACTTCCATACTTTATGGAAACCCCAAGGAATATTATGGCAATTATGCCAGGAAGGTATTTTTTAACTGAAGTTCTTTTTAACAACAATATAAGCAAACCAAAGAACAAGCTTCCCAAGTATCCTCCATTTAATATAAGAATCTGGGAAAGCCATCCTTTTGTCTTAACAAGTGCATATCCGCTTTCATTAAAGTTTATCCTTATTCCGCTGATACCATAACCGAAAGCAAATGCCATCAATGAATGCCCCAACTCATGCAGAAATACTGTGAACAGCTTTAACGGCTTAATTATAACGGTATTCCATAAAACAAGTATGAACGATAGAATAATTAAGTATCTTCCAATAAGTTTCATATACATTTCCCCACAAAATAATTGAATTTTCCTATTTGTTTTTTCGAATAAATGAATTAATCATAAATAATACAAGGAATATCCCAAGTACAAGACCAACACCGTCAATAATATTTTTCCAGTCTGAAATAGCAAGGTAAACTTTTAAATAATAGAGCTTTTGCAAAAGATAACACAGCAATATACCTCCAACAATTCCAACGACAGCTATCTTATTCTTTGCAGAAAACTTTTGGACATCAAATACCAGAATAAAGATTACTACAATAAGCAAAAAGTCTGTTGAATTGCTGAGGAGATAATTATACGACCTTAAAATCAATGCAGCTGCAGTAAATAGAACCAGCAGAATTCCCAAGATAACAGGAAGCAGTGATCTCGCTTTTTCCTTAAACTTGTCATTTCCAAAAACCAATATATATATAATAACCACTATAATAAGATTTGTCATGTTATACACCTGTCCAAACATTGTATAAATTTATTGCAGCAAAAATGCAGTATAAAAATCAATTAATTTATTACATTTGTTTGTCGCAAATCCCGTATAAGCGTTCGATATTTGCTCCGCCAAATGCGAAATTAATATAATTTTTATATAACATCGTTTATTATAATATTATTTTAACACATATGCCATTACTAAATTTATTTTTCTAAAAATTTTGGTGCTAAAGTTGCAAATCTAATATACTGTTTGTTATAATTCACATGTACGCTATGGGAAATAAAATCAAAAAGTCATTTTTCAACATTAGTATTGTCATTAGAAATTGTTGTGCAGAACACTTTAAATTTACATAAAAATAAAGATTTTTTGGACATAATAATTTAAAACGTGAAAATCCATAAGAGGTGTTAATGGAAAACAGGTTAAAAGGCAAAGATCTTCGTAAAAGCCTTACTTATGTCATTATAGCAGTTACTCTTGGTAATGTATTTTTCATTACCGTCGGATCTCCAGTTGGAGGTGCAGCATTTACAAAATTTGCTGTAAAACTTGGAATAGATGATTTCAAATATGGTATAATATTAACCTTGGCAATAATGGGAAGTATCATACAGTTGCCATTTTCATTCAACATAGAAAACTCGGGAAAACGCAAAATTATTTTTCTGATAGCAGGCTTTATACATAGGCTGCTTTATATACCAATAGCTCTTATACCTTTGTTCATACCATCAACAAATAAAAACCTTATATTTATCTCGATAGCATTTCTGATAATGATATCATCAGCAGCTAATTCAATAGTAGGTGTTGCTTTTTCTTCATGGATGGGTTCCCTTGTGCCTTTAAGGATCAGGGGAAGGTATTTTAGCAAAAGAATGATGATTTATACCATTTCAGGTGCATTGAGCGGTTTGGCTATAGGTCAGTATATAGACAGGTTTAACAGCCTTACAAACTATTCAATATTATTTATAGTGGTTGCTTTGTTTGGTGCAGCAGACATATTTTGCTTCATATTTTTGAAAGACCCTCCTGTTGAAAGTACTGAAAAACAAAGCATAAAAACCTTAAAGGAACCCTTTAAGGATAGGAATTATTTAAAGCTTATAATATCAGTATCTCTATGGAATTTCGGAATAAACCTTCCAACACCGTTTTTGTTTATGTTTATGATAAAGCAGCTAAATATGAGCCTTTTTTCAATTTACCTTCTTTCCCAATTTGTATCTAATGCTGCTACCATTTTATCTGTCAGGTTTATAGGCAAAGCAATAGATAAATACGGAAACAGGCCGGTTGCTATTGTGTCGTCATTTATAATATCCACTATTCCGTTTTTATGGTGCTTCGCAACCCCTTACAATTACTATGTAATTATGCCCATAGCAAGCCTAATAACAGGTATATTCTGGCCCGGCTTTGAAATGAGCTTTATGAACCTTTCAATCTGGCTGGCTCCTAAAAAGTACCGTACATCATATATAGCCAATTATACTATGTTTACATCAGTTGTCGGCATAGGTCTGTCTTATCTTTTAGGCTCTTATTTTATGAAGTTTGCCACTCCCTATCTAAAGGAACTTCAAGCCCCATTCTTTATCGGACAAACCCTTAATCACTATCATGCATTGTTTATTCTTACCTTCATAACAAGACTTGTAATTTCAATAGTTTTTATTCCAAAAATAAACGAAAATAATGCAAAGTCATTAAGGGATATTATTAAAAGAAAAGTATAATGTAAATCTAAGCTATTAATGTTTATGATAATAGTGCTATAATTTACACCATTAATATTATATTTATTAAAGCTTTTAATTCAAAAAAAAAACTTCCCACAATCCATACATATTTACTGGCTAAAGCAGCAGTAAAACACATGTATAAACTATAAAAGGAAGTATAAGAGAATTTAAACAAAATCTACAAATGATTTTGTTTACTTAGCTGTTGTCGTTAGAAATTGTGGTGTAGAATACACTATAATCTCCTAGACATCAAGAAAATTATTAAGTGCACTAAATTAGACTGTTTTACAATTTTACCATATCAATAAAACTTATGTAAACATTTAGTGCTAACAATCAAGAAATGATTATTACCTTCTCGGTTCTACCAACAATTTGATTGCAGTCCTCTCTTCACCGTCGATCACAATATCAGTAAAAGCCGGTATGCATATAAGTTCAATTCCAGATGGGGCAACAAAGCCGCGGGCAATTGCGATAGCTTTAACAGCTTGATTCAAAGCTCCAGCTCCTATAGCTTGTATTTCTGCAGAACCCTTTTCGCGAATAACACCTGCTAACGCACCAGCAATAGAATTTGGATTGGATTTTGATGAGACTTTTAATACGTCCATACTCGTACCCCCTAAACTTTTTCGTAATTAAAATATTCTACAAAAAAATCGAAAATCCTTTTTTTTAATGAGATTAGACAAATTATCGCTATTTAGGCTCCATTATCATACTTATTCTTCTTATATTAGCAGTTTTTCCACTTTTTTCTTCAATATCCAGCAGAACTGCATTAAAGATAATCCTACCCTTTGCAACTTCAAATCTCTGCGGCATGCCGGTAAGGAACTTTTTGATAATAATATCCTTATTAACGCCAATAACACCATCACAAGGCCCTGTCATACCCACATCGGTTATATATGCGGTACCAAAAGGAAAAATTCTCTCATCTGCTGTCTGAACATGGGTGTGTGTACCCAATACACAGCTCACCCTTCCGTCTAAATACCATGCCAGTGCTGTTTTTTCAGAGGTAGCTTCTGCATGAAAATCCACAACAACAGCCTTGACCTCCTTTTTTATATGCTCTAACTCCCTATCGGCAGCTTTAAACGGGCAGTCTATATTATCCATATATATTCTGCCTAAGAGGTTCATAATTGCTAATTTTCCATTCTTGCCATTTAGTATGGCATAACCCTTTCCGGGCAAATCCTGAGGATAATTCGCAGGTCTTGCAAGCCTATTATCACTCTCTATGAAGTTTAATATCTCATTTTTTGACCAGGTATGATTACCCATTGTTATGCCGTCTACACCGCTGTTATACAATTCCTGGGCAATTACATACGTTATTCCGCTTCCCCCGGCAGCATTTTCACCATTAGCAATACAAAAATCGATTTCTTCTTCTTTTTTTAATTTGCTTATCATTTCTTTTGCTGCTTTTCTTCCAGGACTGCCTACAATATCACCAATAAACAAAACCCTCAAACTTAATCCTCCATTTCAATATCAAAAATCCAAATCTATATTAAAACATTCTTTAAAGCACAAAAAGCGTGTCTCCACGCTTTTTATGTATATTAATCTTTACTATTTTGCATATTCAATAGCTCTGACTTCTCTTATAACATTCACTTTTATCTGACCCGGATACTCAAGCTCATTTTCAATCTTCTTGACTATCTCACGAGTCATCATTACCATACCTTCGTCAGAAACATCTTCAGGCTTAACCATAATCCTGACTTCCCTACCTGCTTGAATCGCAAAAGACTTTTCTACCCCATTGAAAGAATTTGCGATTTCTTCAAGTTTTTCCAGACGTTTAATGTATGATTCCAAAGTTTCTCTTCTTGCACCAGGTCTTGCCGCAGAAATTGAATCTGCTGCCTGGACAAGCACCGCTACTATTGAAGTAGCTTCTATATCTCCATGGTGAGATAAAATTGCACTTACTACATCATTGTTTTCTTTGTATTTCTTTGCTAGATCAGCTCCTATAGTAACATGTGAGCCTTCGATTTCATGGTCTACCGCTTTTCCAATATCATGCAGCAAACCTGCTCTCTTCGCAAGAGTTACATCAACACCAAGCTCGGATGCCATCAATCCTGCCAACTGTGCTACTTCTATAGAATGATTAAGCACATTCTGTCCGTAGCTTGTCCTGAATCTAAGCTTACCTAACAGCTTAATAACTTCAGGGTGCAATCCGTGTACTCCTGTCTCAAATGTAGCACGGTCACCTTCCTGACGGATTGTGTTCTCAACTTCCTTCTTGGCCTTTTCAACCATTTCTTCTATCCTGGCTGGATGAATTCTTCCGTCCAAAATAAGTTTTTCCAATGTTATCCTTGCCACTTCTCTCTTTATTGGATCGAAGCCTGATAGGATAACTGCTTCGGGTGTGTCATCGATGATAAGATCAATACCTGTTAATGTTTCAAGAGTCCTGATATTACGTCCTTCACGACCGATGATTCTTCCCTTCATTTCGTCATTTGGCAGTGGAACTACAGATACTGTGATTTCTGAGACATGGTCTGCAGCACATTTCTGTATTGAGCAGGCAATTATATCCTTTGCCTTCTTATCCGCTTCCTCTTTTGCTTTTGCTTCAATCTCTTTTATAAGAATAGCAGCTTCATGCTTAACTTCACTTTCAATATTCTTAAGCAAATAATCCTTTGCATCTTCAACTGAAAGTCCAGATATTCTCTCCAACTCTTCAATCTGTTTTTTCTGAATCTCAAGCGTCTTATCCTGAAGGGATTGAACATCTTTTGTCTTTTTGTTGAGCTGTTCATCCTTCTGCTCAAGGGTCTCCATTTTACGATCCAGAGTCTCTTCTTTCTGCAAAAGCCTTCTTTCCAGTCTTTGAACCTCATTTCTTCTGTCTCTGATTTCTTTTTCAAGTGTTTCTTTACTTCTGTGGATCTCTTCTTTAGCTTCAAGGAGAACTTCTCTTTTTTTGCTTTCAGCTTGCTTTACCGCTTCGTTAAGTATCTTAACTGCTTCGTTTTCAGCACCGCCTATTTTTTCCTCAGCTTGTTTTTTTCTATACTTAATTCCCAACTTGAAAAATATGAATGAAGCAATTCCTGCAATTACCAAACCAATTAATAAACCTATTACTAAGTCTATGATACACACCTCCTTGTTATTCAGTTTTCAATGGACAGTTGCCAATGCATAAACATACCCATTAGCATAACCTCATTGTAAACTTTTTAAAATTTATGTCAAGAATCAATTAATCGATAAGGATTGATAAGTTATAATAATACCTTATTAAGCTTGTTCCAACCTGTTACCCCTGTCCATTTAACCCTGCATAATTACAGGGAATTAGAGCATTGTATGTGGGATAAATATATTACTATGTAATAAATATACTTCATAGCAAATTCATCTAACCTAGATATTAAAAAACAATAAAACCTCTTTCATCAAGAGGTTTTATTGTTTCTGGAAATTTTATTTTGTTGGCTGCGGATCAAGGATTCGAACCCTGACAGACTGATCCAGAGTCAGTTGTGCTACCATTACACAAATCCGCATCATTCGTGACAAAGGGTATTATAGCATAATAAAATTACCATTGCAATAGCTATTTCTACTTTTTTTACTGGTTATTTATGGTGCACAGTTTAAATTTATTTCGAAAACTCATCAATAACCTTTATTAGTACAGGGCCGATAAGAACCGAAAACAGTGTAGGAAAAATGAACAAAACCATTGGTATCAGCATTTTAACAGGTGCCTTCATCGCTTTTTCCTGTGCCCTCTGCCTTCTCTTCTGCCTCATCTGCTCAGATTGAATTCTTAGTACATTGCCTATGCTTACACCTAATTGATCAGCTTGTATTATCGATCCTATGAAAGTTGTAAGATCGGGAAGATTTACCCTTTGTGCCATATCCTTTAAAGCATCCTTCTTTTGTTTTCCAACTTTTATTTCCTGCAAAACATTTTCAAATTCATTTGCCAATGCACCAGGCATTTTGTCAATTACCTTGGCAAGTGCTCCATCAAAACCAAGACCAGCTTCGACGCTTACAGTTAAGAGGTCAAGGACATCTGGCATTGAGTTTCTTATTTGCCGCTGTCTTTCAAGGGTCTTCCTGTTTAGAATAAACCTCGGCAGAAGTATTGACATAATCACTTCTATAATTACTAAAAGCACTATTGACGATATTTGAAAGCTCCTTATGTATCCTATGGCAGCTGTTAAAACCAGCAAACACACCATAATAACCAACTGAATATTTATCCAGTCGTTAACTGTAAGATTATAGGGATTACCTGCTATTACCACCTTCCTTTCAAAGTTTGAAATAATCTCCTTTGGAGTATACTTCAAAACGGCTCTACTCAAGCTAAAAAGAATAGGGCGAACAACCCTGACAAAAATAGGCTGATTCAGCTCGCTGTCCATATCCTTTTGTTCTTCCTTTGATATCTTGTCAAGTCTTATCAAAATAATCTGCTTCTTTCTAAAAAATCCACCGAATACGGCATATACCATCATGTATGAAGACAGAAAAACCATAATAAGAACTATAGCCATCATAATAAAGCACTCCTAAATTTCAATTTTAACAATCCTGCTGATAAAGTATATGCCTATCAGCTCCATCAGCACTGAAAAACCTAGTATCGCTATTCCAAGGGGATTAGTAAATAATAGTATCATGTATTCGCGATTTATTACAAACAATATAAGCCCTAAAACTAAAGGTAATATTGAAATAATAAACCCTGATGCTCTTCCCTGTGCAGTTACAGTCTTTACTTCACCCTTTATTTTTACCCTTTCACGTATAGTGGTAGATATATTATCCAGAACTTCTGAAAGGTTTCCTCCAACCTGTCTCTGTATTAGCACAGCTGTAACCACAAGTTCCAAATCATCGCTTTTTATCCTGGCAACAAGATTTTCCAATGCTTTTTCAGTGGTAAGCCCAAGATTTACTTCCTTTTGCATAAATGCAAACTCCTCAGCTATTGGACCTGTCATTTCCTTCGATATGATATCTACTGACTGGAAAAAGCTATAACCTGCCTTAAGAGAATTTGACATGAGCACTATGGCATCTGATAACTGCTCATTTAGTGTTTTTAACCTTTTCTTAATTCGAGCTTTTAGGAATATTGAGGGAAACAGCCATCCGAGTATGGACACAAATATTGAAAGCAGTATTGAATTGGAAGCTAAAAATGTCAAGAATCCAAATACAACCATAAGTATCAATGATATTGTCATAAATTCTTCTGCTTTTAGAAGCAAATGAGCCCTTATCAATTTTCTTTGGGTTTCCTTTTTGTAGTTGTCAAGAAATCTTGCATGGCCAATACCGCGGGATATAATACCAAGTCCCACTTTGTATTCCCTGTTTGGTGCTTTTCTTTTATCCTCATGGATTTGATCGGTATTTATATATTGTTTAATTCTTGAAACAGCTTTTTGCTTGCTTTTTATAAACCTTATAATTACGTAGGTTAACAGAAATACTGTTATGAAGGTTGATAGGATTACCAGATAAAACACTGTTCACCCCTCCTTTTCCTATACACTAAGGCATGAATGAAAAATTACTTCCGCTTTTGAGCGGGTGTTGACGAGCTAAGTCAACACATGAGCGAAATTTATAGCGGAAGTTATTTTTTAATCATGACTAAACAAATCCTGCGGCAGTATAACACCTGCCTTATCAAACTTATCAAAAAATTTGGGCTTTATCCCGGTGGGCACTACATCCCCAATCATCTTTCCATTTTCATCCTTGCCCTTCTGTTTATAAACAAAAATATCCTGCAGGGTGATAATATCACCTTCCATTCCTACAACTTCCGTTATATGGGTAATTTTTCTGCTTCCATCCTTCAGACGGGATTGCTGAACAATAAGGTCAACTGCAGATGCAATCTGTTCTCTAATAGCTCTTACCGGCAACTCCATTCCTGCCATAAGTACCATGGTTTCAAGCCTTGCCACCATATCTCTCGGAGTATTGGCATGCCCCGTTGTAAGGGAGCCGTCATGTCCTGTATTCATTGCCTGAAGCATGTCGAGTGCCTCTCCGCTTCTAACCTCGCCGACAACTATTCTATCCGGCCTCATACGAAGGGAGTTTCTCACAAGATCCCTTATTGTTATGGCACCTTTTCCCTCTATATTGGGCGGTCTTGTTTCAAGCCTAACTACATGCTCCTGCCTTAGCTGTATTTCTGCCGCATCCTCAATAGTCACGATTCTTTCATCATCAGGTATAAAGGATGATATTACATTAAGAGTTGTGGTCTTACCGCTTCCTGTACCACCTGAAACGACTATGTTCAACCTGGATTCGACACATGCCTTTAAAAACATGGCGATATTAGGTGTAATAGTGCCGAAGTTTATCAAATCCTTCACTGTATAAGGCTTTTCCGAAAACTTTCTTATAGTGATTGTTGGGCCATTCAATGCTAATGGAGGTATTATTACATTGACACGTGAACCGTTAGGAAGCCTTGCATCTACCATAGGCGAACTTTCATCAATCCTTCTTCCAAGAGGTGCTACTATCTTTTCTATAACATGCATTACATGCTGCTCATCCTTGAAAGTTACATCACTTAGGGTAAGCCTTCCTTTTTTCTCAACATACACCTGATCCGGACCATTTACCATAATTTCCGAAACTGAAGAATCATGTATCAACGGGTTTATTGGCCCAAAGCCTATAGTCTCATCAATGACCTCAGAGATGATCTTCTGCCTGTCATTTTTGGAAAAGTAGCTTGTCTCCTGCTCCAAAATTTCCTCAGCAATGGCAGTTATTTCATTTTTAAGCCCTTCATCATCTTCATCCGGTTCCATGTTCTTAAAGGCTTCTGTCTTAATTTGTTCAATAATTTTGCTGTGTATTTTAGCCTTAACCTCTGCAAAGGGATCTTCCTTTTCATTCTGAGGCTTTTTTGATTTTATGCTTTTATTATCAGTTACATCAATATTTTTTTCTTTTTGAAGCCTTTCCAATAATGACATTGTAATTCCTCCACCCCAATATTATTTATAAGAATATAACATTAATAAATTCCCAACAGCCTTTTTATTGTACTCTTTTCCTTTTGTTCTGCAGCTTTTTCCATGGTTAACTCATCAGCCATGCCTGCTATGGCCTTTGCAACCTTTGTTTCGGTACGGGTCATTACGAATGGAAAACCCTTATTTGCAGAAGTTACTACTGTAGCACTATCCTCAGGCAAATAGGACCAAATAGTATACTTTAAGGTATCCTCAAAGTCCTTATATTTTATTCCGAACTGTTCCGAAGCTTTATTCAATACAATCTTTGTCTTTTCTTTTGAATAATGCAGGGATTCCATAATGTCAAGACCGGACTTCACATTCTTTATAGTGGGCAAATCAAGGGTAGAAACCATAAGAATCTTGTCAGACATGTCTAAAGACGTTAATACTGTTTCATGGAAACTTGCTGATGTATCAACAATTACATAATGATAACTTTCCTTAAGAGTTTTTATGATTTTCTCTACATGTGAAGAAGTTATGTATTCTGCATACTCAGGTTTTAGAGGTGCAGGCAGTACCTTTACACCTGAGAAATGAGTCACAAGATAATCATCTAAAAGATTGGCATCAAGCATATTTATTTCTTTAATAAGATCACTAATGGTATTTTTAACTGTAACATTCAGCATTATTGCAACGTCTCCGAACTGTAAATCAAGATCTATAAGTGCAACCCTCTTTTTAGTATTTCTAGCAATACAAACTGCCAGATTTGATGATATTGTTGTTTTTCCTACACCGCCTTTGGTACTGAATACAGTTATCACCTTAGACTTTATGTCTTCATGAACCCGGCTGATCCCGATATTTTCCTTTCTTTTCGCTTCTGCTTCATAAGTATTCATTATACTCACTATCAGATCGTCACTTGAAAAGGGTTTTGTTATAAATTCACGGGCACCTGCAGACATAGCTTTCCTCAAATATTCCTGTTCTCCTTGGACCGACATTATAATAACACTGGTTTCAGGAACTTCTATACTAATCTGGGAAGTAGCCTTAATTCCATCCATTATCGGCATGTTTATATCCATTAGAATCACATCAGGTCTTAACTCTTTTGCAACATTGACAGCTTCATTACCGTTCTCAGCTTCACCTATCACCTCAAATCGCTTTTCGAAAGCCAGAATGGTTTTTATATTACTCCTGGTTTCTTCTGAATCGTCAACTATTACAACCCTTATTTTATCCATGCACCTGCCTCCTTTCCACTTATTTAGCCTTCGCAGTATCCTGAATCTGATTACCAGTCTCCCTGCGGCTATATGGTACAACTTTGGAGTTTCTTTCGCTTGTCACATCAATCCTTGTCACTCCCTGAGTTTTTTTAGTGTTGTTATCTCCAACTGACCTTAAAGCAAGGCGTATGGTTGCAAATTCACTAACATATACCAACCGCTCAGCTTCTTCAGGTGTCAAAGCAAATGTTACGGTTTTGGCACTTTGAGAAGTTTTATCGTCCTTTTCAATAATCTGTTCCTGTCCTAGAGCAAGAACCAGTATATTCTCTAATGCAGTCTTTGTCATTCTCGGGTAAATTATTATATCATTCTTGTCTTCCATCTCTTCTTTCTCAAAGTTTGCTATAATATCTACATAATCACCCGGCCTAATAAGGTTAGATACAGCAATCTGTTCATTAATATTGATGCTCAAAGCCCTTTTTCCCTCCGGTACATTGTAAACAAGGTCAGTCTTGTCATCACTTACCAGTCTGTCACTAAGTATCTGCTCTCCTTCAAGAATTGCATCCCTGGTCATTTTCCCGATTATATCCTTCTTATCCTTTATTGCTTTTTTATTTGTCAATTTAGCAGGAATATCTTCAGCCCTCAGGTCGCCTTCGGTTATCTTCTGCTTTACTGCCAGATCCTTAGAAGCAACAAAAACCCTGACCTTGTCTTCTTTAACAATCTGGGTTTTTGTAGATGCATCTTTTATGTAAAAATAAATTAAAAATGTAGTAATGAAAGCCATAAATAATGCAACTAATATAATTTTCCTGTTTACGGTTTCCATAATGTCCCCTCCTTGATTACTCAACCCTCATCACTGTTTTAGCCTTAAGATGAACTGATTTATTTAAAATGGCACTAATTACAGGAGTAATCAGCACATTGTCGTATTCAACAGTTATAGTGACCTGCTCGCCTTTTTTTCTATAGCTTTCAGATGGATATATGGTTATAGATCGTTTACCAGAATCCATTGTATTTGTTAAATCATTAGCTAATGTTACAATATCCGTATCCGTTCCGCCTACAGCAGCTTTTCTTGCACATTCCCTTGAAGCGTTACTTAACACTATATAATTATTGAACATAATACCAAAGTCTATAATCCCCATAAGAATCAAAACAACTATAGGAAGTACCAATGCTGTCTCAACAACTGCCTGCCCTCTTTTGAATGAAGTAATTTTTACACCCATAAAACCATCCCTTAGAAAACTTATTGTCTTATTTGTTCTGACATATAAAGATCATTTACGCTTTTCATATAGTGTATGTTGCAATAAATTATGGTGTCTAATTTAGACACCATAATTTATTTTACTTTAAGCAAGTATATATGATCAGTTCATATTATTTGATACATTGTTAAACATATTTGCAATCTTTGGTCCAAGTACTACAAGTGCTGCAATTACTGCTACCGCTATAAGTGATATAATAAGTCCATACTCTACCATGCCCTGTCCTTTTTTGCTATGTGTGTAAGCCTTTAAATAATCGATATACATTTTAATCATAGAAAATTCCACCTTTCAAATTTTATAACCAATTTATTTTTCCTTGTTTCGTTCACCTTTAATTTAATTATAAAGCTAACATGCTGCACCTTCCATACGCCATTAGGACTTAATTTCACAGCAATTATGCCTACAAAAAAAGAATAGGATATTCCTATTCTCTAGTACTTTATGACTATATAACAAAATCTTTTAAGACTTAATATTATGCTTGAAAGCATAGATTGCCGCCTGTGTCCTATCCGATACATTCAGTTTTTTGAATATATTCGAAACATGATTCTTAACTGTTTTTTCGCTGATATAAAGCTTTTTGGCTATTTCCTTATTAATGAGCCCTTCCGCAATCAATTCAATAACTTCAATTTCTCTTGATGTCAAAATATTTTCTTCCTCTTTTCCCTTTGCATGGGTTGACATCCTGCTGAACTCCTTAACTAATTCACTTGTCATATTAGGCTGTACGTATGTATTTCCATTTGATACTGTGCGAATTGCCTCTACCAATACAGATGATTCAGCGTCCTTCAAAACATATCCTTCCGCTCCAAGCTGTATGGTTTTAAACAAATACTCTCTGTCCTGATGTATCGTAAGCACAACAATCCTGTGATCATCCTCATCCTTTTTCAATTCCTCAATAGCCTGTAATCCATTCATACCAGGCATATTAATATCCATCAGGATTACATCAGGCTTATATTCCCTGGCAAGCTTTACAGCTTCTTCACCGTTTGAAGCCTGCGATACAACCTCAATATCATTTTCAAGTTCCAGTATCTGCTTAATTCCCTGCCTTACCATATGATGATCATCTGCAATTAGGACCTTAATTATTTTCATCTGCATCCCCCTCATTTTGCTTTAAAGGTATCATAATGCTTAATCTAGTACCAGAACCAGTTCGAGAACTTATATTAAACTCACCATCCAAAAGCTCAACCCTTTCCTTCATACTGAAAAGTCCAAAGCCGCTTTCAATATCCTCATGCTTAACTTTAAGACTTTCCACATCAAACCCAACACCGTCATCATTAATAGAGAGTCTCAGCTTATCTTCAATAAATTCAATATTAACGCTAACGCTATTGGCTTTAGCATGTTTTCTGATATTATTCAATGCTTCCTGAACAATTCTGAAAACAGTCAGAGAAATTACAGACCTAATATCACTTATGCTTCCCCTGGACTTAAACAGGACATCTATTTTATTTTCTTCCTGAAAAGTTGATATATACCTTTGAAGAGTAGGTACAAGGCCTAAGTCATCAAGAGACATAGGCCTTAAATTATATATAATTTTTCTCACATCAACCAAACTCTCTCTTACAATCCTTTTTAGATTCTGCAGCTCAAACCTGGCTTTCTCAATATCTACATCAATGAGTTTTTCGCATATTTCTGCTTTTAATACAACGTTTGACATGGACTGGGCAGGACCATCATGAATCTCTCTTGCAACTCTCTGTCGTTCATCCTCCTGTGCCTTGATAATCCTGAAACCCCAGACTTGCCTCTGCTGCATGTCTTCTATTTGATTTCCCAGATTAATAAGATCACCACACAGATATTCCATTGCAACACCAACATGAGCCATCAAATTGTCAGCCCTTTGAACTGTTTTTAGGACTTCTTTGATCCTTACCTCCAAATCATTCCTTCTTTTTATGAAATACTTTTCTTTTTCCCTTTTTATTACAAGCTCTATACGTAGATTATCGGCTTTTTCATAAGCCTGCTTTAGTTCTTCTTGTGAGAATTTTTCAAAATTCTTATTTACCACCATTAACTTTTTTCTACTGTTTTGGAGTTCCTTTTCAATTTCATCTACCTCTTTTATTAGCTCGGCAGCCTCAGTTTTTAATAATTCGAGCTCAGCAACAAGGTTTTTATGCTCTTTCCGAGCACCTTCGGCTATCTCACAAATCTCTTTTTTACTTCCGTTAATAGCATCAACAACTTTTTTAATTATTTCATCCATCTTTGAAGCATCAAATTTGTAATTAGCCATAAAAATCCTCCTATATATTTAAGGATTTTGAAATGAATAAGAAATGATTTAAATTCAGAATATTAATAATATTCTACATTCACAAGATAATCCCTTTAACTAACCACTGATAATCCATCTGTTATCCGGTTGTTTTTTTACGTTCATCTCATCCAGTGTTCTTTTCACCGCTTTATGCAATGCCACTGCCGCTTCCTGCCTGAAGTATTCCGTATTCAGCTTAATTCTATCGCTATAATTTGATATATATCCAATCTCAGCAATTACTGCTGCCATTTGGGTTCTCCGCAAAACCGATAGGTTAGGCCTTGCTATAATACCGTTATCTATTGTACCAAGCCTTTTAACAAGCTCCTCCTGGACAATTTGTGCAAATCTTTCTCCATTTATTTTTCCATTTCCACTACTTCCCGGACAGTACAGGGTTTCAGTTCCTTTATAATTAGGGCTATCCGGCATATTATTATTGTGAATACTCAAAAACAGCGTAGCATCTTTTTCATTTGCCAAATCAGACCTTTCTTTAAGTCCAACAAACACATCCTCTTTTCTAGTAAAAAGAACTTTAAAACCATCATTCTCCAATAGCTTTCCTAATTTTAAAGATATATCTAAATTTAATACTTTCTCATAAATATTATCAAAGTATGTTCCCAGATCCTCCCCTCCATGCCCAGGATCTATCAATAAAAGCACCTCCTTTTTAACAGGTGTGGGTGTTGGCATAACATTAGTAATTTTTTCAGTAACAGTCCCAGATTGTATTTTGTCGTTTTTATCATTAAATGTTGGAGATCCCGCATTCATAATATACTTGTTGAAAAAAAAGGCAGTATTTAAAATTACAAACAATACCGATAGTAATATTACCAGTGATCTTACAAATAAGGAATCCATCTTAATTTTCTTTCTCATAAGCTCCACCTTTATGGATTAGTATTTATTTTTGTTAATTTATTTTTGTTGATATTTATTTTCAGAGAAATTATGACTAGGTTTTATATATAATTATCGGCTATTTTAGTTATAATATCTAGCTGAATTAAGTGCCTTACATTCCTAAATTTTATAACGGTTCAAATTTTATGTAAAATAAATTGATATTTAGCCTTAAAGGCATTTAAATCCTCAAAGGGGTGTTGCAAAATGCATTTACCACTTCATATTGTCCTTAGCCTTTTAAAGCTGTACAATTTAATATGATTTTATATCGATTTGCAGTAACCCCTTTAGGAGGAATTAATACGTAATTTCCTTAATGAACATATCTGTTTACATCATTCAATGTAATACCTTCGTGGAGTGCTATATTGATACCGTTAGCTATAACCTTTGATATTCTTTCAATGATGTCGTCAATCTCCTTTGGTGTCACAATAAGATTGCCTACATATGGCTCCAATACTTCCCTAATCAGCATATGTTTTTCATTTCTATCAATCTCATTTAGCATATTATAAAACTCAGTACCCTTAGTTGCATGTTTTATTAGGCTGTCCATAGCAAGATCTATAGCATCATTAGCTATAGTTGCAGCTTCAACAACTGTAGGGACTCCGACAGCTATAACAGGAACGCCCATAGTAGTCTTGGAAAGTTCCATTCTTTTATTCCCAACACCTGAACCGGGCGATATTCCCGTATCAGCAATCTGAATTGTTGTGCTCATACGCTCTGTTTTTCTGGATGCAAGAGCATCAATTGCTATTATAAGCTCTGGCTTTATTTTATCGACAATTCCCTTTATTATCTCACCCGTTTCTATCCCTGTAATACCCAGCACCCCAGGAGCTACAGCACATACAGGCCTGACACCGTCATCAACCTGTTCAGGTACATACTCCAATAAGTGTCTTGTAACCATAAGGCTTGATACCACCTTTGGTCCTAATGCATCTGGTGTTACATTCCAATTTCCCAAACCTACTACAAGGACAGTTGAATTTTTCCCCAAATTCACAAGCTTTTGAAGTTCCTTTGCAAACTCCCGGCTAGAGTCTTCAACAAGGTCCTGATCATTCTCTCTAAGCCTTGGTATCTCAAGTGTGATATAATTTCCCATTGGCTTTCCTATTGAATCTTCACCCATAAGAGTTGTAACTCTTACCCTGGTTATTTTGATATCCTCAGTTCCATCGTTTTCAACTTCTACTCCCGGCGGATGTCCCGACGATTGATCAGCATTTACGGCTGACTGCTTGATAAATAATTCATTTGCTTCTAAAGCCAAATCTGTCCTAATACTTCTATTCATAATCAAACCCCTTCCTTTATCTATCATTACAAAATATTTTTTCCTTGCATAGTGGTTTCAATACTTATTCCCTAAGATAATTATTTAAAAGTTTTTTAAATACCCTTGCAATTATATTTTTTTCATGGTACAATACTTCATGATTATTAACTCGCAGGAGGTGAAAGGTTTGCCGAATATTAAGTCTGCAATAAAAAGAGTGAAGGTAACTCAGAAAAAGACATTAATAAATTCAATGAAGAAATCTACGCTTAAAACTTCAATTAAGAAATGTAAGGAAGCAATTGAAAGTAAGGACGCTAATGTTAAAGTTTCTTATACTGAAGCAATAAAGGCTATAGATAAAGCAGCAGCAAGAAAGTTGTTACATAAGAACACCGCTGCGAGAAGGAAATCAAAATTGGCTAAAGCATTGAATAAGATGGCTTAAATTAAATTAGTAAAAAACTAAACAAATATAAACGTACTTTATAAGTGCGTTTTTTTGTTTAGTTTTTTTGTTTAGTTTTTTATTAAACTATAATATATTTTCTTGAATTGCATACATATTTTGTAATGAAGATGTAAACTATATTTGCATTTTTTGTATAATTAGTATATAATTTAATTATAGGGGTGTAATATGATTGATAAACTTAGTGATACTATTACAAAAAAAATAAGAGAGAATAATAAAGAAATAACTGACGAGAAAGCCGAAATAATTACTTATGGTGCAAATATAATAATATTTCAAACAATTATTACAGCATTAATAATGATAATTGCATTTTTTCTTGGTGTCTTTACCTATGCATTTATATCCTTTATCATAGTCGGGTTGCTAAGATCAACTGTAGGAGGTTCACACTCACACACACGACTTCAGTGTACTCTTATGCATTCCTTCTCTATATTTGGCACCATAATACTTTCAAACTATATAAAATTTAATAGTTATTATCCTGCAATATTTTTGCTTTTAATTAGTATATTTGTCATCTTAAAATATGCACCTGGCGAAACAATTAACGGGCCCTTATATAGCAATAGCCAGAAGAGGAGTCAGAAAACAGCAGGGATAACCATAGAAACAATAACTTTTTGTATAGGCTTATTTGTGAAAAATATCGATTTGCAGGCATACTACATAATTATTATCTCATCATTTATTCCAATTATATTTCTAACACCTTTAGGCTACATAATTTTAGGATGTAAAAGATGCTAAAATAACACGTTAAAAAGCAGTACAAAATAAATAAATAAATTAACGAAAGGATGTGGTATCATGAAAAAGGTATTGAAGGATGTAGTATCAAATATTATTACAGGCTTAACATCAAATGTTGCTTCAAAATGCTGGCCTTTTGCTTTCTATCAGCCTAAAGCACCCAAAGCTTTAAGAAAAAGCCATTAAAAGCTAAAACAAAACACTTTATTCTTTTTATCCATCCCATAATTTAGACATTGACAAATAATCTATATATTTTGCAATAATTATTTTACATTTTTAATTTTTGTAAAACATTTTCCTTGATTCATATGATTCGAAAAATGCATTTCTATAATGCAAATGAATACGTTTCAACTGCATTTGCTAATGTAAAATTTTTTCGTAACATATCTAGCTGGTCAATCGGTAATTATTTGTAATTGGATATTTAAGTTTAAAGTGTTTTGATTTTCCAGTAAAAACCACTAATCTGCTATGAAATTTCAAGTCTTTGAGAAAACAATGTATCCGTTACTGACGTTTCTAGCGAACAATTCTGATTCCTCGAAATAATCTTGTTGACCTCCCAAAGGCCAAACCCGCTATGTCCAGACTTTGTAGTATAGCCATTCTCAAATATTTTGTCTTTATTCAATTTGCCTGCATAAGAATTTATTATTTCTATCACAATAATGTTCTGAGAATTTTTGTTGATGGATAACTCTACGTATTTATTAGGGGATTCAAATGCGGCTTCAAGTGCATTATCCAAAAGTATGCCTAAGATTTTGCACAAATCGTAAATTTTTACTTTTTCTATATTGTATTCATCCATGATATTTATTACAAATTGGATATCCTTAAGCTCTGCGAATGATAGTTTTGAAAGCAGCAATCCATATAATGCAGGATTATTTTTTACATATTTGCTAAGGGGAAGAGTATTGTTTATCCTCCTGGTATCGCTTTGCAGCTGATGGTAATACTTTTTCAGCCCGTTTATGTCATTTAATGCAATGTATCCGCCTATTGCCTGAACATTATTGTTGAAATCATGCTTAAATCCCCTTAAACCGTCAATAATATCATCAAGTGTTTTTATATAATCTTTCTGGAACTCAACTTCTCTGCTTTTAACCTCTAGCTCTGATGACTTTATGGAGTTATAAAAGCATAGTATTAGAAGAACAAATACCGCAAATACATTAAAATACACCATATTGGTATCAATATCTTTGGAATTGTTCAAATAATATAAAATATTCGGTACAATCAATATTGCACTTATAATTGAGTTGGCGAGTATGCTAAAAGATCTTTTTTTATTAATATCTTCGGGTATATTGACCTTTAATCTCATATAGTATACAGCAATAGCCATTGCTAAATAAAGCACCGTACCTATTATTCTCAACAAAATCATCTTTTGATAGGAGTTAGCCCATGTAGTAACATCAAACTCACTACCGAATGATATTTTTAATATGGCAGAACCCAAGTAATCAAACAATGTACTTATAACAACCAATAAGGATGTTGCAGCTATAGAATGCACAACACCTAAGCCCAATATAAATTTTAAAGTTAATATCATGATTATTATGTAAAGAAAAACGTTTACAGGGTTGTTATTTCCTACTATTGCTGTAAATAAAGTTTGTGCAGCTGTATTTACCAATGAAAAAACAATTAATTTTTTAAAATCAATAGTCTTAATAAAAATATTTAATACCAAAAACCCCTGTACTATAAAATACACAAATTGCACAGCATTTTGAACAATAAAAGCCAAAATATCCCCCTCCAAATCAAGAAAAAATATTAAATGCTAAAAATCCTATTGAATTATATTAATTTATTCCTGCCAGGAGCATTTCAACAGCTACTCTGTCATTAATCCTACCGGTCTTTACTGCAACATCCAATTCAAGACTTTCTTCTACAACCTTCTTAAGTAGGTTTAACTCAAATTCCTTTGACTGCTTCATTATTTTACCTGCTATATATGGAGATACACCTATTTTTGCTGCTGCATCATTTATATTTGCACCTACTTGGGTTAAAAGCTTTATAGATAATAGCTGATTAAACTGTCTTGCAATCATGTATAAAATTTTGGGCATTGGTTCCTTTAAAACAACCATTTCTTCAAGAATAATATAAGCCTTTGTCCTATCTTTTGCTGCTATGGCATCAGTCAAATCGAAAATGCGGCTTTTTATGGATTTAGTACATACCTTTTCAACATCTTGTGGAGAAACTGTTTCTTTATTACCCAGAAAAAGAATTAGTTTTTCAACCTCATTATGAATTTCAACCATTCCCTGGTCACAGTTGTTTACAATCACAGAAGCTAATTCATTACTAATATTTTTGTTTTTAGCCCTAAACAATTTTATAACCCATTTTACCAATTCAGGCGGCTTTTGAAATGCGAATTCAACAATTAGTCCATTCTTTTTAATTATATCAATTACCTTGAGCCTTTTATCAATTTCCTCCTCTATAAATATTAGACAAGTGTAAGATGGAACACTTTGAATAAGCATAGCGAGATTGTCCTTCTTCCCATCTGTCTTTTCGCTGTCGGACTTTTTTGATGCCTTGAATATTCCTGAGTTTTTTACTAAAACAAGCTTTCTCTCTGAAAACAATGGGACTGTCTCACAATTGTCAGCAAGCTTACCTATGTCAACCTTGCCCTCCATAACAATTTTATTCATATCTCTCATATTGCCACCAATTATTTTGTTCTCAATTGACTCCAAGTATAACTTCTTTAAATACTCCTCATGGCCATAAAAAAGATATAGATTTTTAAACTTATTCGACTTTATATGTTCCTTTAGTATATCCAAACTCATTTTTTCACCTGTTTTATCTTTTTTGCTCATTATTTATTCTACAATGGTAATTGTACCATTAAAATTATACTAATTAAAGAGAAAAAAATATAAAAATGTCACTTATCATGAAAATTATGTCAATTCTTCACAATCGCCATACTTTGTAAGAGATAGTGCGTATAAAAATGGTGCATATCTTATATTAAAGTAAGACTGCAAATCAATTTTCTTAAAGCCCTTAAAACTCGGAAATACGTTAGCTTCAATTAACCACAGATTTTGGTTTACATCTATAGCAACATCAATACCAAATTCTGAAAAATGCTCTCCCGATTTATCCATATAATTGCAAAACTTTCGACAAAAAAGAACAATCCCTTCATAAAATGTTGTTGCTTGCTCTCCAAAAGACCTCTGAATCGCTTTATCAAAAGACAAAGCATAGCCTCCTCTGGAAATATTGGTCAGGTGGCTGCCGTTTTTTGAAACCCGGCACTCAATCCCTGAACATCTCCATATTCTGTCTGCTCTTTTTTGCATAACAACCCTTATATCAAAAGGACAACCATCTATGGTAGCCAATGATAAAAATTGTTGCAGCAGGTATTTATTAAATAGACTATTGTTTTGATTAAAAAATTCTCTAAGCTCATTGATTCTATAGGTTGTAACGACAGGTAACACCATTCTGTAATCAGTTACCTTGTAATTATACCCATCTTTTTCAATAATAAGAATTCCTCTTCCTCGTGACAAATCAATTGGCTTTAATATTACCCTCACATGTTTGTCTATAAAACTTATAATCTGACCAAAATCTTGTGTTAGCTGCGTTGGGGGAAGAAAATCACGTAGTTCTTCATTTTTATTCATATATTTATACATTTCAAACTTTGTAAATCTACAGGAATTGAAAAGTCTTCCACCCGTTTCTTTTATAAGCCTTTTTATATCATTGGAATTTGAGTGAAAATCCCTTCTGTATATAACCTCCGGAAGTGGGAAATAGCCATAATCCCAACTATGTGACAGGTTGTCATAATATAGCCCGAATGCTATACGTTTCTTCCAATTAACAGTCCTTGGAGAAAACGCATAGATAAGCCCTCCAACCTTATCATAAATTCCAAATCTATCCGAATATTTTTCCATATGCCTGGGGCTATATCTATAAATATTATTGCCCAATAAAAGTCCTATAACAGGCCCTATGGAAATTGCATTCCTCTCAACACAGATCCTGTACGTTATCATCTCAGGAACAAGCAGTTTATTTCTTAATCCAATGGATATCCCAATAATTCCGGGGTCTTCATATGTACTGTTTATACTCAGATCAAAAAATTCCGAATACTTTACCACAGCATTGACTGTCTTTCCCCCAAAACATACAAAGACTCTATTAGGATACATGCCCATCATTGATAACGGTAAGAAGATAATATCCTTATCCGATTGTTCCAGTTTAAATTTAACCCACATCATTTCCACCAACCTTATGTGAATTCTGACAAATGAAATCTATATTAAATGTGATTATTCTCTAATTTATGTGCAATTCAAATATATTTCGGTATATCTTAACCTATCTATATATATTAAAAATTGCTGACTTTATGAGTAGAAAATGTAAATAACCATTCAACTTTACATAATCACATGACAATATAAATTATAAGTGATTAATTATATATTTTAGAATATGCGAAATTAACATAATGTGATACTTTTTCATTTCATAAAGGAAATTAATCTCCCAGAGTCTTCCACACCTTAACATCTTTACCGTTAGTCCTCATCAATAACGTTCCGTGGATATCGGTCCTTAAAACTTTCACATTCCGATTCTTTAGCCTTTCTATTACAACATTCGCTGGGTGTCCGAAACTGTTATTCTTTCCTACACTTATAACTGCTATTTTAGGATCTACAGCTTTTAGAAATTCCTCAGTGGTAGAGGTAGCTGATCCATGATGTGCAACCTTTAATACATCAGCCTTTAGATCTGATTTATTTTCTAATAATATATTTTCAGTCTCTTTTTCGATATCCCCTGTAAAAAGAACAAATATGTCTTTATAATTGAGCTTAAATACAAGAGCACCGTTATTCTCAGGTGATTTGTTAATTTTGATGCCTTCTACAGGATTTAGAATCTTAAGGCTTGTATCATTATCAAGTCCAATAACATCCCCAGCCTTGCACGTCCTTGTTATAGTCTTTTGATGGCCGGCAAGGCCCAAGAGGCTTGCATATGGCTTTAAATCCATATTATGAGGTATAATCAGGTTATCTACCCTAATATCCTTTAAAACAGTCAATAGCCCCTGTAAGTGGTCATCATCCCCATGGGTTGAAACAACTAAATCCAGCTTTGTAATCCCATAGTCATATAAAAATGGAACAACAGTATAATCACCCATGTTATGCTTAAAATCTGTTCTGGAAGCAAACCCTCCTCCATCTATCAGTATGCTTTTTCCTTTGCTGGTCACTACAAGATGTGAATCCCCTCCCCAACATCTATAAACACCAATCTCATATCCTTCGGGAAAAAATACGATCCTACAAATAGAAGTAATATTGCAAATATGGATATAACATAGTATCTGGGCTTTAACTTTATATTATACGTAGGCCTAAGCCAAAATAAATATAGAATTGCAGTATGGTAGATTACGAAGCCCGGTATGGAAGGAGTAGCTATTTTTATTACTGCAAAAGGTATTTGTGATGATATTTTGGTTACATAAAGTATGAAGGATAGAAATGAATTGCATACAAGCCCTAAAAGCTCTGCGGGAACAATGCTTATTTGTCCTATTATAACCATGACTATACCAAGTATTGTTAGAACCTCAACCAGCGGAACTACTAAAAGGTTTGAAAGCAACGATATAATTGATATTTTGTTAAAATACATGGCACTTATAAGGACAACACCCATCTGTGCAGAAATGGTAGCAGCCAGGATATCAGAAATAAAAGAGGGCAAAAACTTAAAATCCAGCTTTCCTTTTAAATATTTATAAAACAGCACTAACGAAAGTGTTGCTCCAAACGAAAGCTGAAACCCTATGTCAAATAGCGTATATGGGTTATAAATGAGCAAAAGTATTACTGCAAATGATATGCTTGTAAAAATGTCCGTTTCTCTTTTCAAGAGTTGCCCCATAAGAATTATAACAGCCATTATAACTGCCCTTGCTACTGAAGGCGAAAACCCTGTTATGAAAAGAAACATAATGAGTATTCCAATTATTGTAATATTGGATAATTTTTGCGACAGCCTCATCTTTTTAAATACAAAAAGAAGGGGAAATACAATAAATGCGATATTCATTCCTGAAACCGCTGTCAAATGAGATAATCCGGCATCACTGAATGCATTTGCCATCTCCTCGCTCATATCCTGTGTATAGCCTATGAGCATACCATTTAGTAAAGACGCCTGCTCCTTTGGAAGACATAATTTCACCGTATTGGTTATACGTTTCCTTAAGCTTATTCCAACCTTTATCAGGGGATTAACACTTGATGAATTCCCAATCTCAATACTATCACTTTGGGCATACATGGTTGCTGAAATACCGGATTTAAGAAGATGACTTTTATAATCAAATCCTCCCGGTACTCTTTTTCCATCAGGAATATTGATTTTTCCATTAACGATAATGCTCATTCCGTAAACAAAAACCCGGGTTCCTGCTTTAAACGGAACTGTAAGGAGAAGCTTTCCATTTACTTTGTAACTCTTACCTTTGGCTATTATATCATCTGTTTTAATGGTATAAATTGTCTTTGATTGTTTGAAGTCAGGTTCGGAACATATGAATCCCGTTACCCGAACTTCTTCTCCACAAAATTCCATAAACTTATCTGAATTGATTTTATTTATAATTGTAAATTCTGCTGCACCTACTATAAAGAAAATCAGAATACTGGATAAGGCTATTGTATATTTTTTATCTTTACAATGGAAAATAACTGGGATAGAGATTAGCATAATTACTGCAGTAGCGATATACAAAGCTATAACGCCAATATGTGCAATGTATATACCAGCAATAAGGAACAACGAAAACAACAATAACGGCCTTTTCATAGTAGTTACCATGCCTCCATATAAAAATCACTAAGTAATTTTTCAACATTGATGCTTCGTCAAAAATACCCTTATACACATTAAGAAATGGCTAAATATCGAAAAAAAAGCTCCTTAAAAAGGAGCTTTAAATTTGGTGTTGTTATTTCAAAAATCTTCTTGCACTCATATAAGCATTAGAATAAAAGCCTTCACTAAGACTGCTTATAACAACTTTATGTGCATTTGAACCTGATGAAGCATGAATAAACATACCATCTCCAATATAGATTCCTGCATGGTTGATATAATTTCTTCCACCGTTGGTATCATAGAAAACAACATCTCCAGGCTTTAAGTTTGCTCTGCTTACCTTTGCCCCTTGTCGAGCCTGGTCAGCAGCAACACGTTCCAAGCTAATACCAAAATGGTTATAAACATATGAAACAAAACCTGAACAATCAAACCCCCTAGGTGAGCTACCTCCATAGACATACCTCACGCCTAAAAACTTCTTTGCATAAGCAACAAGATTTTGACGGACGTCAGAAGTAGCATTACTCGTTACTTCTTCCTTACCGTCATCGGAGTTATCTCTTTGCTGTCCTTCAGAACCTCTTGATGTAGTCTTTTTAGTTGAAGTTGATTTTGTAGAACTAGAAGTAGAGGATCCAGTTGATTTAGCATTGATAAAATCACTGAAAACCCAACCCACTTTCCCATCAGAAGTACGAACCTTATACCAATTACCGGAAGAACTTAAAACACTGACACTGGTACCTTTGTTGAAGGTCCTAAGTACTAGTGAGTCAGTACTTGCATTTTCTCTTAAGTTGACACGATCTTCGTTAATTGTTGCTGATTGGGATGAAACCTGTTTAACAGTAACGAACTCGCTGCTAACCCATCCTGTAATACCTTTGTAAGATATTTTGTACCAGCCATCCTTACTGCTTACAACAGTAACACTCATTCCTTTTTCCAACTGTTCGAGAACATCTGCAGAAGTACTTGGTGACTTTCTGATATTTAATATGTCACCCTTAACAACACCTGTTTTGCTACCTTCTGCATTAGCATAAGCAGCTACTGCACAAGACAACGCCATAGACACACTTAAACAAATAAGTGCCTTTTTGAAACCAAACATATTTTCCTCCTATTTATAGCTTCCGAAGTTAGCTGTCGGGTTCGGGTAATAGGATCACCCCTACTATCTTTCGATAGATTAACCCCAAAATATTGGTTCCTCCGTACCTCCCTATCCCAAGGGAAGATTCAGCTATTTATTAAGTTTTTTACTTCAATGATATTATATACATCTTGACATGGTTTGTCAAATCAAACCTTGTTTTAATGTTATTATTGCCTAAATCATGTAAAAATTTTATAGATTTTTCTTCATAATAATTACATTACACTGTTTATTGGAAATTTTTACACACTTCTTCTTTCTTATATACATATTAAACCCAAGTGCTTTCCAAAAGCACCTACCTTTAACATTTTCTTCTATAACTGCCAAATATGCCTCCGAAACATTTTTACAGTTTTTTAGATATGAAAGCCCTAAATTTATAGTTTCCCTACCATAACCTTTCCTTTGGTATTGCTGATCTATTACTACCATCCTAACAAAGACTTTTCTTTTGTTTTGAATCTCCAATTTACCCTTTATGATTCCTATCATTTCACTATCTTTTTTCTTATATATACCTGCAAAAAATTCGCTTTCCGATTTAACTGACTCTTCATATATTGAAACCAAATCACTAATCTCAACCGGCATATCTCTTCCCGTTGCATACTTAAAATGCTCTACCTTGCTATACCATGTTAGGATTTTTTCAAGATCATCAAAAGATATGTCCCTTAAATATACATATTCACCTCGTATATTCATTGAAAGCATAATTCCTCCGGATAGTTATATAAAAATGAAATTTATAAATTAAGAATGGCATTTAATATACTAATTTATTCGACATTTTTCTAAGAAACCCTTTTTATTTATCCTTTAACCATATAAATAACAATAATTGACATAACTATATCACTTGTGATTAAGTCCAATTTGATGGTCGTCATGAGAAATCGTAATGTGGATACATCATGAAGTCCTAGAAATAAAAGAAGAAAGCATCTGACAGCTATTGTGCCAAATACTTTCTTCTTATTCAATTAATTTTATTTCTTCAAGTCAAGGCTTTTAGAAATCATAGTAAATGCCTCTGCTCTTGTTACCTTTCCATTTGGTACAAACATGTTTCCCTTATAGCCATTAATCAATTTAATATCATAAGCTGTTGTAACATACCCTACTGCCCATTTAGGAATGCTCTTAGCGTCGGTAAATCCAAGTTTATTTGTAGATTCCTTATAACCAATGGATCTCACCAGCATTGCTGCCATCTCAGTTCTGGTCAGAATATTGGATGCCCTGAATGTCTTATCATTATAGCCCTCAATTATTCCAGCCTTGTATGCAGCATATACATATGGTTTTGCCCAGGATGGTATATTGCTGTCATCTTTAAACTTAACATCTGGTTTATCAACCAGCTTTAGACCTTTCATTTTAACGAAAACTACAGCTATCTCAGCTCTTGTTAACACTCCATTAGGTTTTATTGTTCCATCCTTATACCCTGTAACGATACCTTTCTGGATTAACTTAATTATATACTGCTCAGCCCAATGACCGCTGATATCAGAAGCTCCCGGATACTTATTAGTAGGTTGAATCACTACTGGTGTTGGTGTAGTCTTTGAAGTCGGTGTCTGTATTTTTATAGCAGTCGCTGTTGCTTTTGGTGTTGCAGTAGGTGTTACAGTCGCAGTAGCTGTAGGTGTCGCTGTTGGTGTAGCCGTTGGTGTTGATGTTGATGCAACGTATCCACCACCGCTACCGGAACCTGATGATCCTTGAGTTGATGTTGCTGTCTGTGTCGGTGTAACCGTTGGTGTAGTTGCAGATGTACCTGTTGGTGTAGCTGAACCTGCATCTGTTGGTGCTGGTGTTGCTGATGTATCTGTTGAAGTTGGTGTAGTCGAACCTGCATCTGTCGCTGTTGGTGTTGTTGCATCTGTAGCTGCTACTGTTGGCGTAACTGCAGCTGTACCTGTTGGTGTCTGTGTTGGTGCTGCTGTTCCTGTAGGTGTTGGTGTTGCAGCTGTTGGCGTAACTGCAGCTGTTCCTGTTGGTGTTTGTGTTGGTGCTGTTGTACCTGTTGGTGTTGGTGTTAATGTATTTGGTGCCTTAGTTGCTGTGTGTGTTGCTGTTGGTGTATTTGGCTTTGGTGTTGCTGTATTTGTTGGTGTTGGTATCGGTGTTGCTGTATTTGTTGGTGTTGGTATTGGTGTTGCTGTATTTGTTGGTGTTGGTATTGGTGTTGCTGTATTTGTTGGTGTTGGTATTGGTGTTGCTGTGTTCGTTGGTGTTGGTATTGGTGTTGCTGTGTTTGTTGGTGTTGGTATTGGTGTTGCCGTATTTGTTGGTGTTGGTATTGGTGTTGCTGTATTTGTTGGTGTTGGTATTGGTGTTGCTGTATTTGTTGGTGTTGGTATTGGTGTTGCTGTGTTCGTTGGTGTTGGTATTGGTGTTGCTGTGTTTGTTGGTGTTGGTATTGGTGTTGCCGTATTTGTTGGTGTTGGTATTGGTGTTGCTGTATTTGTTGGTGTTGGTATTGGTGTTGCTGTATTTGTTGGTGTTGGTATTGGTGTTGCTGTATTTGTTGGTGTTGGTATTGGCGTTGCTGTATTTGTTGGTGTTGGTATTGGTGTTGCTGTGTTTGTTGGTGTTGCTGTATTAGTTGATGTTGGCGTATTTGTTGGTTCCAAAGTTGGTGTACTTGAAGGAATATCTGAAGGTTCTGGTGTAGCATTACCCACAGCTACATAACCATTTGCAAAAGGCCCAACATGTATTGGAGGATTTTGACCTGGTTTAGATGGTTTTCCAGAAAATGCACCTATTTTTACAACTTCTATAGGTGAAATAACTTCTTTAGCATTAGCTTTAATCTTAAACATAATGTTTGCAAATACCCCTGAAGCAATAATGTTCATAGTACCTTGGGTTAGATCACTAAATAGGAAGTTTATAGTTTTATTATCCGCAAAATCTTTCACAGCGTAATTACACGAAAAGTTAAATGCAGGAAATTGTACTATCCCTCCAGCTTCAACACTAACATACTCTAATACATTATCATCAAAATCCACAAGAAAATCGCAGTTATTTACACTCATTGATACATTTTCAAAAGTAACAGGCACCGTAATTGTATCCCCTACATTGCCACTTACTTGTCCAACAACTATTTTGAGTCCTCCTGCAGTTTGATCTGCTGAAAAGGCAACTAATGAACTGTTACCTAAAATCATGAAGATCAAACAAAATACAAGTAACTTGCTTAACTTACTTCTTAACTTCATTTGTAATTCCTCCTATTATTCTCTTTAGATTAAATATTTATATAAAAAACCATAGCAAAATAAGGCAAATCACCATTGACTTTGCATTGGTTTTTGAAGACATAAAATTATCTCGGAAAATCAGAAATGTAATATGTACAAAACCCTTTACTTATGTAATACAAGGCATTTCCGAAAGTAACTTCCAAATACCCTATTGTTCTAGTCACTTTAACTTAATGTTTAACAATAGAGTGAACTGTCTTTCATTAAAACTCACAAACACAATACACATTGTAACATAAACCAATAAATAATTACAATAAAAAATTACAATATATTTACATATTTTGATTTAAACTGAAGTCATCTAGTTTGCAAATACAGTAATAGTAGCAACTCCAGCTTGTCCCCCTACAGAAACTACCCTACCAGCTATGGTAAAGTCTCTCTTGGGTAAAACCGTTGAAGCATCACTATATTGTTTTACATAATCAATAACAGGATTTATGTCAGTACTAGAGAACTTACTCTTTAGTATGCTTTCAGTTTCTTTATTTTGAATATCCAAACCCTTCTTTAAGTCAATGCTAATCATTATTTCAGCTATTTCAAAATCTGTTTTAACATTAACAGTCAGATTGTTAGGGATCTTATAACCTTTTACTTCTGTATAGGAAGTGGAAGTACTTGGAGCCTCGCCGCCTCCATTTGCCCGCTTAAACTCTTCAGGGTTTTCTCTATATTCCAATGCACGAATTACCATCTCACTAACCTCTGCCCTCGTTGCTGTCTGCATTGGCTTAAATGTCCTTGCCCCTTCCTTACCATATCCTCTTATAAGATACTCATTGAAGGCTGCATCTATCCATTTTGAATCGATGTTCTGAGCATCGGAAAAAACTGAAGTACCTGAAGTCGAAGGCTCAATTTTTAATAGCTTGCATATCATTTTTGCCATATCTTTTCTTTTCATGCCGCTATTATAATTGTAGTTGTCTCCTTCCTCAATCACTCCTAATTCCTTTGCCCTTGTTACATAATTTGCATACCATTGTCCCTTCGCAAGCTCTTCCTTATATCCTGCAGCAGCTAATAATAGCTTTGTAAATTCTGCTACCTTAATCTGCGTTTGGGGCCTAAAGGTTCCATCTTTATAGCCGTCTATACCCTGCATTCCTACCAATTTTGACAAACTTTTCACATACCAGTGTGACGATTTAACGTCAGAAAACTTTTTAGTCGTGTATGTAACCAACCTGTCAAGTTTTGCCTTCACAACTTCGATTGTCGGTGCCTGTCCATCTAAAATGGATTCTAAAGTATCACCGGCTGCAAAGACATTTAAAACACCGCTTATAAGTATGCACAGTGTAATAAAAATTGATAACACCTTTCTCATTTTCTTAACCACTCCCTTTTAAAATTTAATATTAGATTTTTAATGTCTCTCGACAATAGTTAAGCATTAAAAATGACAGCATGTATATAAATAGGCCTTCACTAGAATACCATAATAAATAATAATTGTAAATTTTTATTCAACTAATTTTTTATAATATTTTTCCCCCATTCAAAAATAATAAGTTATTTATAATTAGGCATAAAAAATTTTCTTTTATGCAAACTCATAAATAACCTTTTATAAATGAATAACTAAGCATTAATAATCATTATGAAATTCGCAACCTCTGTATATTATATTATACAACAAATATTTTACTTTTGGTCATTATTTCGAAGGGACTGGGGAAGAATTTTCTGCATTTGGCGTTGGAGTACTGGAACTTGCTGAAACCAAGCCTCTAGGCTCTTCCTTTACTTCCATCTCATCTTCTTTTACCACATAGTCCTTATCTTTATAGAATGGTTTTCCTCCATCGTAATTTATAGTCCCATCCTTTAAAGTTCCATTTAAAGTATTTGTCATTTCTTGACCATTCATTTTTTCAGTGTTAAATACGATCTCCTCACCATTTAATGAATATCTGCCTGTAAAAACCATCTTGGACGTGTTACCGTCTTCAATGGTAGTAACAAATGTTCCGTTACTTTTCAAAAGTATTGATGAGTTGTAATTCGTGTACATACCAACATGTGCAGGCAACTTACTATTATTAGCAGGTGAATTACTCTCTTTTTTGCTTTTGTCGCTGCATGAAGTGAATAACACCATGATGCATAGCAGCGAAACTACAGTTAATAAAATTTTTTTAGCCACAATACCCCACCTTTTCATCTATTTTAGGAATTATTAATATATAACTTCCGCTATAATTTTCGCCACATAAGTTGACCTAACTCGTCAACACTCGTGTAGAAATCGGTATTAACATTTTAATTCCTAAATTCATATTATATAAAGCACCTAACATTATTTAGTTTACCAGCAATTAAGCTTCCTGTCCATAACGTTATTTACCCCAAAAACTAAAACTAAAAAGAAACATGTCTACTAGTGATATTATAGTGCCTCCCAAAACAGCATAAGAAAACCTGAAAAGTCCATTTTTGTCATTAGTAAAATCCTGATATTTATCAACTTTCATTAACACAATAGTAGCTTTAATGTAATTAAATAGAATCTTAAATCTTTGTAATACATTTTTTCTTAATAATAAAATTGTTACAGATATAAATCCTCCAACTAGAAATGAATAAACAAGACATACTGCAACAAATTTACATCCCATAATGGCACCTATGGCACAGTAGAGTTTAATATCACCTGCACCTAACATCCTTAATGTAAAAAAAATAAAAAGAACAATTATCGGTATAAAAACTGCGATAATTGTATCTTTTAACCCATGTATGCCGTAAAAATATGTGTTTATGACAATTCCAAATATTACTGCTGGGTATGTTATTAGATTTTTTATTTTAAACGACCTTATGTCATTATAAACAGCTAAAGCTATAACCATAAAAAGTAATGCAATCTTTACTTCCATTAAATCGTCATCTCCTTTTTGAAATGCCCTTAATCATTTCCAATAGAGTTTTTGCAAAACTCTTTGATTGTGGGTATACCAAGATCAGTGAGATATTATCCCTCTCTCCTCTCCTTTTTACAAATGATATGAGATCCCCGGCAAGCTCTTCACTATATGACGGTTTTTCTCTTAATAACACTGCTCCCTTTCGCAAATCATTTTCATTTAATTTATCATAAAATCCATCACTGCAAATGAGAAATACATCTTCTTTTTCTATAATACCCCTATTTGTATATACGTCTACCTCAGTAAACACTCCTAAACACTGGGTTAATATATTCCTTTTGGGATGGTTTTTAGCTTCTTCATGGGTAATATATCCTGAAAGCACCTGACACGCTACCCATGTATGATCATAAGTCAACTGCTCAACTTCCTTCCCAATTCTATAAACTCTGCTGTCACCAATATGCTTTATCAGAAACTCAGAATTATATATAAAAAGAACAGTTAGTGTAGTACCTGCTTTATCTCCTACTTGAGAAGCATAGCAATATATCTCACTATTAACTTTATTAAAAAGCTCCTTTAAAGAAACATCCAAATCTTCAAAAAGATTTTTGCTATTACTATTAAGAATATCCGGAAGATAATCATCCCACCATACATTAAGAGCGTCACACGTCATCCTGCTTGCCACTTCTCCATGGGATAGCCCTCCCATTCCATCGGCAATCGCGAATATTCCATATGTAGAATATTTGTTTTTCCCTATCCTTATAAAAATGCTGTCCTGGTTTACAGTTTTAACAATGCCAGCATCAGTTGATGAAGAATAATACAAAGTCATATCTGACATAACTAACTCCTAAACACTAAAAATTCAAACTCCAAATTGGCAATCCCTATTATATCGTGATTTTTTATCTCAATTTCAAAATTGCTCTTGATCCTTTCGGAATTGACATATGTGCCGTTGCTTGAGTTTAAATCCTTAATAAAGAAATGACCATCTCTTTTTATGATTTCAGTGTGAATTTTACTGATACTTGTATTGTTAATCTCACAATCAACCTCAGATTTGAGCCTCCCAATCAAAAAGCTGTCCTTATTTATTATTATTTTCATATTCTTTCCATCGTTTTTGCCAATCAAGTATGGGTGATTTTGACTTTCCTTCAAAATCACTGTATCATCCTTACAATTATCATAAAGGATTTCAGTACCTAAATCATTAGCCAGCATTCTTCCAACTGCATCACATTCAATTTCTCCCAGTCCTGTATATATCTCTTTGTTTCCTGTATGTTTTTCTTTGTGACCTTTACCATCTTCCTTAGTTCTTGTTTCATTTTGATTGTCCTTTGAACTTATGTAAAAAGATCTGCTTTCCGTTATATTTGCCGGTATCATTTTGTTCTTATCAAATAAATTTCTCATAATGAGAAAATCAACAGCAGCTAATACTATTGCAACACCCAGTATAATGCTAAAATCCTGACCCTTGCTTTTTAATACACCAATTATAGAAATCGCAATTATAATTATAACTAATGCCTGCAGTCCAATTGCAGCATATATGGACTTCTTTGGATAAATCAATGCTGTGTCTCGACTACTGCTTGAATTAACTCCTACCGGAATGAATGTATTATTTGGCTTTTGATCTTTCAGCTTGTTTGTACCTGCAGAGGGAGGTATATTTATGGCAGCCTTTTGATCACCTGCAGCTGCCTTTGGAAGCTTAATCTCCTGGGAATTATCCCTTTCCTTAATTAGAGTACATTTTTGCTGCACAATTTTATTTTTGGTATCATTTTCCGGAGCAAACTCCTCTGAAATGCTTCTGTTTGAATCAAACTTTGATTCCGTCTTATATCGAAACCCTGTTAAAAAATTTATAAACTCCTTTATGCTGAATATATCTTCCCGTAACTGAATTCTTATTCTCTGAAGAAATCCCAGATCCTCACATTCATCTATCCTCACAAGATCATCAATCAATTTCTTTACAAATTGTACAAACACATCTTTAAAGCTTACCTGGAAGTTTACAGGTATATAAATCAGGGATGCATCCAAATTCGCAGGATTTACATATATCATGTCTTCATCAATTGCAAAATTTTTATCATGTGCATAATAGTTTTTACAGTCCAATATAGTTTTGCATATAGAAATCAGGAGGTCTAAAAACTCATCCTTCTTAAGATTTTTTCTTTTAAGCAGTTTACTTAATGTAATTTTTGAGGTTATATTGTAGAAAATCATATATTCGTTATTCTTAACTCTTAATGACAGCGGTACAATGTTTACATGAGGGTTTTGTTCAATCATTTCAATCTGAAGTTTTTGTAGCTTATCCTCCTCTAAATTTCTAAGTACCAAATAGCTTGATGAAGAATCACTTTCAAATTCAAACCTGAAAAGGTCCTTTAGATAGCTCATATATGACCCCACCTTTTAATTAGTAATTACCAAAATATAACTTATGTTATATTTCAATTATTCCTTAGTTCCCTCAAAATATAGACACCAGAAACCCGGCCAATATAAATGGGCTGAACGGCAATAATACTTTTTTGTCCATGTGCCTTATAACTATCAGTATAATGCCTGCAAGAAAAGTAAACAAAAATGCAATAATTATTGTAGTCAATAGATCACCAGGCTCTAAAAAAAGTGCCGAGCATGCCAAAAGTTTTACATCTCCAGCACCTATTCCGCCTCTTGAGGTCTTATAAATAACACAAAATACTCCTGTAACCAATAAAAGCATTATCAGCATTCCAATAAATGCATCAGTTGTTTGTATAAACAAGTTAATAATCAGCCCAATAATCATGAATGCAGCTATTAGCATATTAGGTATCTGCTTACTACTAAAATCCTCCATTGCAACAGCTAACATAAATACTGAGTATAAACAAAACTTTACAAGCTCATTAAAATTTGCTGCCTTGTAATAGATAAACAGGTACATGGCTACAATAAAAATTTGCATCAAATAATAGCTTGCGTCCTTAAAAAAAACACTTTTGTAATCTTCTAAAATATCACCGGACAGTGCCTTTCTGCTAACATAAATATTCAGAATATTTCCAGCAATTATACCTACAAGTACCATCAACATGTAATACATAAGTCCTCCTAGGATTCCTTTGCTCTCTTTTCAATATATTCCTCAATGGTTAGTTTGACTCCTGGTTTACCGGAATTAAGCTCAGTTTCCAAACCAGTTATTTCAGCAGTTTTTGTACCTTTTGGGATAATAATTCTAACATTCCTGTTCTTTATGGAAAACTCTGTTTTTTTCCCATTTTGGATTACCACTACCTTGCTGTTATAATCTTTAGTCAGGTTCACTTCCGATACAATTTCCTTTTTCAGCTTATTTATATCACTGTATGAAGATAGTGTTACATCAATACTTCGCATGTTGGTAGCGGTTCCAGTATTAACATCAAATATATCAACAGCTCCACCTGTTCTATTTATTACATTTCCGCCAAACCTTCTGATTATCTCATTTCCTCTGGCAAGTGCACCCAGATCCCATAGATTATCTTCTTCCCCATCTTCATTCTTTGAATCTTCATCCTTATTTTGAAGCCTCTTGGAATGTTGTCCGTCACCATCAAGCCAACCAACAACAAGTGCCTTTTGCTCTATTCTTAGTTCAGGAATTATTGGCAGCGGTGTTATTGGCTCTATTGTGTAGCTTACAACGATTTTTATTGTCTTTTTATCCTTAAACAGGGTTGTCCCTGTAAAATCCAAGCCATCATATCCACCTATTATATTTAGCTTTTTTAAGACAATGTCCTCATCATAAATATCGGTTGCAATATGTTTTCTCATCATAATTCTTACAATTATTTCAGACAATTCCTCCCTACCGCTCTCTAAAAGTCCATGGGCTACAAGTGCAGAAATACTTGCAACTTCTTTCTTAATTCCTCCCTTCCATCCATTCGGATGCCCTCTAATCTCGTTGTATATACCTTTAATTTTCTCAACATCTACCTTTCCATCGTTGTATAACCCCTTTACCTCTTCAAAATTGAACTTATCCACATCATTTGACAAATTCCCAAGTTTGCCTATTTTATCATTTACTGAGTTTACAGTCTCTAAAACAGTATCGATACGGGATGCCGCGGTTGCTTCATTCTCAGTTAAAAGGTCCTCTGTACTGTCATTTAACGACTGAAGCTTACTGACTGAATAAAGATAACTATATGATGAAATTTCTTTAGCTGACTCGTCAAGTGCATGCTGAATTATGGAATGGATATATGCCACCCTGATAAAATAAGCTATTGTAAGAACTACAAGAATTACAACAGGCAGTGCACATGCAGCTTCAATTGTAAGAGAACCTCTTTTTTTTGCTGGCATTATCATAAAATACCTCCTAATACCCCTTATAAACTATATGAGATATTTTATATCTGTCCTTATACGTTCTAGGCATAAACGCTGATGTCATAAATAAATACTTAACGGAAAAGGCTGTTTCAACTCTCAAATAGGTATTACAATCAGAAAGCTTAAATTCTTTTCCTGTCTCCTTCTCCATATTAAGCTGAACAAGATCCTGAATTCTCTTTATTTTCTTATCAGGGTTTACAAGAAGGAGAAACAGCCTTAAATAGCCTGTATAACCCATCTTCAAAATATTGCCTTTAACATTTACCTTTGCAGTGTAATCTCCGGTAGAAGTTGATTTTTTAAGTGTTGAACCTTTGGACTTGCCACCTATGTTATCAATAAAAGAGCCCAACTTTTCTTTTATTTTTGCCTTTCCTGAATTCTTGATGCTATCAATCTTCTTTGATACCAAACCGTTTATTTTCTCTGTAAGGTTTGCACCTGTTGACTTGAATTTATCCAGTAGCAAATTGTCTATACCTGCCAATAGCTTTTTTCTTAAATCTTCCTTAGCTGTTTCAATGGATTTCTTTATCTTTCCAATTGTCTCTTCTTCAATCTTGTCAAGATTGGCCTTTAACTCCTTTTCCTTCCTGCCTAAAAAATCTATCCCTGTACTTTTTAATTCTTCAAAATATTTCTTTTCCTCATTCCTTAGTTTATCAATAAGGAATTTATAACCATTCTTTTGCAGTTCCTTTTCAATCTCCGGAAAATTATTTTTTACGGTATCATAAATGTATTTATTGATATGGTCCATTAGTCCGTCAGCCGCATCTTCATACTTCTCTGAAACATCGTTGTTTAATGCCTCTATGGAATCCCTTAATTCATCAAATTTACCCTCTGTTTTCCCAATTTCAGTAAAAATTGCATTTTCAAAAGGTTTGAAAGCCGAATCCAATACCTCATCCACCTTTTGATTTATGGATTTAGTTATTGAATCTGTAATATTACCTGATACATCTTTAACCTGGTCTGTTATTCCCTTCTCTATTGATTCAGCCACCTTGTCGGATGTATAATCTATAGCTTCAAAGGCTTTATCCTTGACCGCAGCCTTTGCCTTATCAATAACCTGCTTCTTTACGTCACCTGTTAATATTCCGGTCAATGCCTTTGCAACACCTTTTCCGCCTGAGTCAATACTTAAAACCCAATCACCACTCAACTTGAATATGGCTATCTCTTCACCCTGCAAAAGCTTGTAGACATCTATCATGGATTCTGTAAAAGACCAGGCTAAAAGTATTAGGGTCTGTACCAAAGGTACTCCGAATATCGTCCAGCCTGCAACAGCAGTAGCAAATTCCAGTGCTGTTGCAACCTTTTTAGGATCAGTGTAAATTGATACAGAATTAAGTGCCCATCTTACCAATAGTATCTGGCCCTTCACCCATATAAGGTTTTCTGTTTGTGAACTGCTTCCGTGAAGAATATATTCCAATTCTGCCTTGTCAAAAAAAGTTTCATCGCGGGTTGACATTTTGTATCCTGTCAAGTCATATTGAAAATTCCCTTTAGAATCAAGCTTCCCAGTAACTGCATTCTTAAAAATACCAAGGGAATATTCACCTACGTACAGTTCATCCCTCATGCTTCTAAGCCCTGAAGAGATAATGTTTGTCAAATTTTTTATAACAGATAATGCTTCCTTTGATTTATTTGCTTTCTTTGCTTTAAAGTCCATATCAAAGTCTGACTTGCCCTCATAATCAGGATTAAATTTGCTTTTCTCTGATATTATTTTAATTTGATCCGATATAAGCTTGGTATCAATATTTATCAGATCTTTTATATCCTTTATACTATCCTTAACACCATCTTGAGAAGGAAGTCCATTTTTAGGAAAGCTATTTTTTGACTTTTCATCGCCTTTTTTAACCTCCTCCAAAAGAGCATTTCCTTCCTTTTCTATGTCATCCTTAACAGCCTTTAAAGCCGTTCTAGGGTCATTATCCTTACTTCCTGTATCATCTGTTTTTTTGATATAATAATTAACTTTCGGTACACCTTCAAGGAGCTTTTTTATCTTTTCAAATGACAGCATGCCCTTCACCCTGGCTTCCAAATCGGAAGGCAGGCTGCTTGTTGTATCAAATGATACAGATTCCGGGTTTATTTCTGTTACAGTTTTTTTTATTTCTCTATATATGTTTCTGCATTCCTCAATTTCCTGCTCCCTTTGATCAAGAACACTTGTATCAATTGCCTGCTTTTTACTCTTAAGATCAGTCCTCATGGACTCACCGAATGAACTGGAATCTTCTTTTATAGCTGTACCAAGCTCATTAGCCATGCTGGCTGCTTCTTTCGACTTGTCCTTTATATCTTTTATAGCTTTTTTAGCTTCATTATAGGCCTTATTTTCGATTAGGTCATTTTCAATATGGCTTAATAAATCCTCTTTTATTTTTGCTGCATTCCTATTAAGTCCAGGAATTGTTTTGTTTTCAAGCTCATCTATCTCATCTTTTAGTGCATCAACGGATTTTGTATAGTATTTAAGTCTTTCCTCATATTCTTTTATTGCTTTCGGATCTGTTGAATTATTTACAGGAGGAGTCATATTGCTAAGTTGTTTTTTCTTATCCGACAAAAGCTTTTGTTCCTTAATTCTATTGGATATGCTTGCAGCAAGAGCATCAATCTTTACTGATATACTGTTGTTTTTAACGAGAAAATTTATCTCTAAAGCCTTATTTGATAAGGTTTCTGTACCTTCTCCCGCCTCGGACAATTTTTCATCAATGTCCAGCTTCCTCTCTAGTATCTTGGTTTGCTCTCCTAAATCCTTAAAAGCCAAAAACTTATCTAGGAACTGGTCCGCAACCTCCTTAGGAGCCCTGTATTTCATAAACTCGAGAATCTGTTGTTTAAATACAGCTCCTTCAGAGAGGTTATATAAAGGGTTTACTTTAATATCATCAACCTTATAATCAAAAAAGTTTAACGGCTTGCTGTTTTTCTTATCTTTTTCATCAGTCAATGTCGTAGAAAGAAGCTTCTCATCAAGATCCTTAGCAATGGCCTCTTTGATTGCAGCTGGGTCGTTGTCGGCAATTGCAAAAAGTCCATACAACTCTTTCAAAACATTATTATAATAGGTAAGCTGTGACATGGCAGCAGAATCAATAGCTGTCTTCGTCTCCTCCTCGGCAACCCTCATTCTGCTTCCATCCACCAACGCCCCTGATAAAGCCACAAGTGCCAGCAGCACTATGCATAAAAATATTGATATTGCCCCACGAGTCTCCCTAATAAAACGCATCATAAGACCTCACCCTATTCCAAAAAGCTTTTTAACTTGCCCGAGAGTTTATCAAAGGTACCGGTAACCTTCTCAACAATACCTTCAAGTTTTCCCCCTGTCTTTTGATCAATTTCCCTAACACTATCTATAACAAAATCGGTATTTCTCACAAACTCAACAGGATCATTTACTACAGACTCCGAACTTGCAGATATTTTAAACTCCAAATTAAATCCAAATGAATTGAGCATATTGGAAATCGGAAGAGTATATTCCTCTTCTATGGTTACTTTTAGCTTTTTGTAGATGACATAGTCGGCTAGGTCGCATTTTACATTTAACTTGTTATCTGTATATTTCAAAGTCATTTTACCCCTGTCTTTATCAAAAACCGAATACTTTGAAATATTACTCAAAACAAAACTATTCACCATTTCATACTTCTTTTGCTTTTCCTTACCAGAAAGGAACTCTCCAATCCTCCAGTAAAGTGATGTATTGCCAAGACTTTCTCTATCGATAAATTCCAAGTACATATCTTTTGACGGGTTGGCCCAAACAGCAGCTCCCCTCTCTGCAGCAGTGTTCGCCAAGGATTTTATGTAAGCTTGCTGGTACAGCATAAAACATATATAAACAAGCACAATAAGGCTAATAATCACAGCAGGAACTATTAGTGCTGCTTCAACCGTCATGCTGCCCCTATTCGGTTTTAAATCAAGCTTACGAAATAGATTCAACTTTTCATCAATCCTTTTAAATAGTTATATTAATATGTTATTAATCTTTTAATTGAAGAAGCAAATAACCGATTTTATCAAGATTTTTAATTGACAAATGTAATATTCGCAAATTCTAATTAATCCTGGATTTTACTGCAATAAATATACTATTGCAGTAAAATCCGATGCCAAGTCTAACAGTTTAGTTGGGATTTGCTGAAGAAGATATGTTATAACTCGGTGTACCTGTTGGTTTTTCAACTGCCTTGTCACTGCCTTCAAATAATTTTTTCAAAAGCTGATCAAGGAAGCTGAATATGGCTCCTCTAAAAATAATAGCCAATCCTACCAATACAGCTATAATGATTACTATCTCAACTGTTCCTAATCCTTCTTCCTCTTTAAGAAAGCTTTTAATAAGGGATTTCATGTTTACTTCACCTCCCTTCAAAAAACTCTAGTTAGTACTTACTTAACATACTTTTGGTTTTACTCTATCTTGTTTTACACACTATCTAGAAGTCCAAGGATTGCCGGTGTAACAACCACAAGAACTACAGCTAAAAACATAAACATCATAGGAAATAACGCCTTTGACGAAGCCTCTTCCCCGAGCCTTTTTGCAGCGTGTTTCCTGAGCTCCCAGCACTCTCTTGACTGGAATTTCAATATGTCTACCAATTCTGAATTTCCCTTTTTAAGATTCTGCGTAATTACAGACACAAACTTTGTTACCTCAGGAAGCCTGCATCTTTTGGCGAACTCTTCATAAGCACCTATCTCAGACTTCCCATTTGAAATATCCAGCATAACGTTCCTTAGCTCAACATAAAGTGGCGTATCTTTTTTTATATCGGTAACAATTCTTGTCCATGCGTTTGTTACTGTCATACCTGCATTAATTAAAAGTGTAAGGGAGTTTAGAAAATCGGGAAAATCAATCTGCATGGAAAGCCTTCTCTTATCTACCTTCTTATCCAAATCCTTATCAAAGGCATAAGCAACAGCAGCCAGAATAAATAACGAAAAAATAAGCAGTTCAACATTTATTTCACCCATTGCTGCATTTATAAAAAGCATAAATACTAAAAGCATAAGTTCGAAGGTTATTTTATTTGCCCAGTGCACCCTTAGGTAATAATGAGCATAAACCCCGCCATTAAGCTCTGCTGTTTTGTTTAAGAGATTCCTGTCATACTTTGTTCCATACTTGTAGTTGAATTTATCCATAACCCAAAAGCCTATTGAAAGAAACTTTTTCAATCTGAATTCCTTTTCATCTAAAGGCTCTATGAATTCACTGTATTTATTTCTTGATACCATAAAAAGAGATGCAAACAATAGTAGAGATGCAATAAAAACTATTATCATCCTTACGCCCCTAAATTTTTATATCCATTATTTTTTTCATTATCATGTATCCTGAGATAATAAAAATAATAGCTATTGTCATTACAACTCTGCCTAATACAGTTGTAAATACAGGTTCCATGTATTCCTTTTGTGTTGCGGAAAGAAATAGGATCAAGGCTATCGGCATTATAGAAAGTACTTTCTGCTCAAATTTTTTCTGTGCAAGGATTGTTGTTATCTCCTGTTTAACCTCTATTTTGTCATTTATAACATTTGATGTGTTTCTAATTATCTCAATAACGTTTCCGCCTCTTTTATTGCAGGTCTGAAGAATTGTTGCGAAGCTTCTGACATCCTCCAGTTTTGAACGGTCGGCAAAATCAGCTAATACGTTTTCAATCTGCTCATTCATATCAAGCTTTCTTTGCATATATTGAATTTCTTTAATTATCAATGTTTCTTCGTTGGGATAAATTATACTGAGCTCTTTTAAGGATTCCTTAAATGCGGTTTCAAGTGCCTTGCCGGACCCAAGAGAGGATGAAATTGAATAGAGCAGATCCTTAAATTGCAGGTTTAGCTCATTTTGCCTTTTCTCAATAATTTCTCTTGTCCGAATTTTAGGATATAATAAGGCAAAAGGGGTTATCAACAAGGATACAATGACATTCTGGTAAAATATAAACCCCAGCCCGAAAAGAAATATTGCTGCCAATAAAACATATATAAGCTTCTCTTTTCGTGACATATTATAAACACTATAATCAATAGCACCATATGATGGTATAGGGCTGTCCTTTTCATATTTTATATTTAAATCTTCAGTATTCATAATACCTCCGCTTTAAACTTCTTGGTTTAAGCCTGCAAGCCTGAATTTTTCCATATGTATCATGCTGTTTTTGGTTCTTTTAAGGCACCCGCAAATCCGACCATCTTCCAATTCCTTTTCTTCTTCAAAAACATAGATTGGATTTAAGATAATTTCTCCGTCTTTATAGCCTGACACTTCCGATATTTCCACTGTCCTTCTGGATTTATCCCTTAGCCTGGACAAATGGACTATAATATCTATAGCAGAGGCTATCTGCTTTCTTATTGCCTCAAGAGGTATCTCGGCTCCGGTCAGCACCATCGTTTCAAGCCTTGAAAGCATATCTGCTGCGGAATTGGCATGACCTGTAGATAATGAGCCGTCATGTCCGGTATTCATTGCTTGAAGCATATCTAAAGCTTCCCCTCCCCTGACCTCGCCAACAATAATTCTCTCAGGCCTCATTCTTAGAGACGTCTTGATAAGTTCCCTGATAGTTATGGCACCTTTCCCTTCAGTATTGGCGTTTCTGGTCTCCATCCTGACAATGTTTTCAACACCTTTTATCTGAAGCTCTGCTGAATCTTCAATGGTTATAATTCTTTCATCTTTGGGAATAAAATTTGATAGTGCATTAAGAAATGTCGTTTTTCCGCTTCCTGTCCCACCGCTTATAAATATGTTGTACTTTGCCTTAACCATATTCTCTAAAAGCCTTGCTGTCTCATCAGTTAAAGATCCAAGTTTTACAAGTTGATCTACTGTAAACGGTTTCTCAGGAAACTTACGGATGGTAATAATGGGACCGTTTAATGCGATGGGAGACATAACTACATTGATACGCGACCCGTCTTGAAGCCTTGCATCTACTATTGGCACTGCTTCATTGACGGTTCTGTCAACTGCCGAAACAATATTTCTTATAACATTCTCAAGCTTTTCGCTGCTTTCAAACCTGGTCTCAAGCTTTGAGACTTTGCCGTCTCGTTCAATAAAAATATTGTCGGGACCATTTACCATTATTTCTGTAATTGATTTGTCATCGATGAGAGGTTGGAGTACATCCAGCCTTCTTATTGAATTGAATATGTTTTCTACTATTTCTCTTTTCTCTATGGGCGATATATATATATCAGTATGTTTTTGAAGCACTATTTCTTCAATTTTTTCTTCAATTTCTTCATCGCTTAATTCTGTATTAAGGGAGTTTAATTTTAACCTTGCCAACTCCTTCAGTTCTGCCGTAAGTGCAAGCTTTTCCTCAAGGATCAAGGCATCTCACCTCCATCATGTATTTCTTTCAATCACTTCACCAAGGGCACTTCCAAATTTACCTGACAAATCCAGTACAATTCTGCCGTTCTGATGTGTAAAAAGCTTTGACGATTCAGGTATGGTATGAGATATGTTTTTTTCAATACTTCCTAATATATCATTAAATATTTCTATCCCTTGTTCCTCATTAAAAGCCTTATTAAGGATAAACACCGTTTTAGACAATGTTTTTTGCTTATAGGATCTATCCAAAGTATCCAGCTCGCTTAAAAAATTGTGAAGCTTAATCTTTGAAATGTGATTGGGATTTAGTATATAAAATATGATATCTGAAACATCAAGGACAGCCATCATCCTCTTTTCAATAAAACAAGGCATATCAACATATATAACTTCATATTGATTCATTTCTTTCATATGGTTTAAAAGATTGAAATACTCAGAAGGTTCAATATCCAAGAGCTCTAAATGGTTTTCAGGGGGATTGAAATAATGAACGCCAGTGTCCTGATCGGTAACTTTTATGCCCTCTATTTTTAATGAAAGGCTTTTGTTTCTGGATTTTAAGTAATATAAAACATGAGATAGATTATATTGTCCGCTGGTTCCAAACAAGATGGGTGTAGATGCAGACTCTTCCAGATTCATATAGAAAGTAGTCCTACCTAGTTGCACTGATTTTAATGAACACCCGTAGGAGATAGTTGTTTTACCGCTTCCTCCATTAGATGAATACACAGCGACAACCTTTGTTTCTTTTTGACCTTTAGTAATTATTATATCACTGCTTTTATCTGAATAAAGGTTTATTATGTTTTTTACGAGATTTTCTCCCAACTGATATTTGTGTACGATTTCACAACCTTTAAACTCCTTTGAAAGCCTGCCTGTAGACAGTATTCCAACAAGGGTAATTCTTTTTTTCGAAATTTCCTCAAAATATAGTTCGGGAGAGATAAGTAAAATGTCCAATTTTTCAGTATATGTGCTTATAAAATTAATTAAGCTTTCCTTATCGGAGAAGCTCAATATTTTGAACCTTTCCAAGTATTTCTCAGACAGAAACCCAACTACTCCATTCAAGTATTCTTCATCACTGTCTGCTATTACCAGATTAAGTTTAGACATAATAAACACCACACAAAAAATTATTTTTATTTCATTCTCTTTATTTTAACGGCAACATCATCATAATTAAACAAAAGTCCTTTATCAATCATGTTGCTTTCTTTAATAAATCTGAAAGCCTCTTGTGCTTCTATTGACTGGAAATACTCCTTGCATTTTTCACAATAGTAAACAGGTGCATCTGAAAGTGTTATCTTTTTTCCATTAATATTTTTGTGAAGCGTCTTACGCTGTATAGAAGCAACGTTTTGGCAAAAAAAACATTTGATTTTATTCATATTAACACTCCGTTTTGGATAACTGATATCAAACATAGTGTGCCTTGAGAAATGCATTATATACTATGAAATGCGGTATGGCAAAAATCATAATTTCTTAGACATAAAAAAATGAATGTATATATTATATTCTATAAAAACCTTTGTATTCCTTCTAAAACTAAACAAAAAGTTTGATAAAATTAATTATAAGTTATTAATATTTTCTTATAGATATTTTGCCCATGGAAGTACTTAGCCTGATTTTTCCTGAAAATTCTTCCATCACCCTATTTTTAAATTCGTTAGTTTCAACTTCACCTATAGTTTCAAATTCTACCTGTGAATTCTTTTCAACTTGCAGTTCAATATTCCCCAAACCGGTTTCAAACTGTCCATCTCTCATATTACTTAAGTCAGCTTTAACACTTATATTTCCTTGCTCTAATTTAATATTTGATCCATTGATGATTTTACCACTGCCGACTCTAACGTTACCCATTTGAGCCAAAGCATGAATTTCACCTTCCATGCCTGAAATATCCACATTGGCCATTTTAACATCAGTTTTTAAATTGCATTTTATACTGTCAATAACTTTTATAGTACCGGTATTAAGTCTTAAGCTAATATCCCCAGAGTTCCTAGGAACATATATATTTACATCAATACTGTTATCAATTGGATTATTTTTATCGCCTTCATACCTTGATATTAATGAAGTAACGCTTTCACTACTGTTTGTTTCTATTTTTAAGTCTTTAAGCTTTCTTTCCAGCTTATTTCTATCTCCAATCCCTCTTATTTTTTTCTTTACATCAAACTTAATCTCGCTATTATCCCAGCAATATATGTATATATTCCCATAATCACTGTCAACACTGAGCGTGCTGTTTTTTGCTGCCTTATAGGTCTTACTGATAAATTCCGAGACCTCTTTCTTTGGTCCTAGATCCAAACTTTCTTCATTTGTACAGGCTGCTTGTAAAAAAAATAATATAATAATTAATAAACAGGAAAGTGTTCTTTTCATCTGTCCCTCCAAAGTCAATATAAGTTTTTTATATAATAAAACAAAACCATAAGCTTTTAGCATATTTTAATCATTTCTAAGTAAATATATAATAACTTAATGTTTTTTTATTATCAATTATTTCCTGAATATTGCAAATTTACAAACTACGTTCCTATACTTAACAAAATTGCTTGCGACTTTGCAACCTTGATTATTACAGTTAGAAACTAAAAAAACATGCCCCTATCAGCATGTTTTTGTTTGCACATATTAAAATTATTACAGTTCTAAATTTCCATAAAGGAAAACTCCAATTCCTCTTTCATCCTGTCAAAGCCGCTATCAATAAGTCCTACAAAGGCTTTTACCACATTTGCGTCAAACTGAATCCCCGCACCATCTATTAGCTGTTTTCTGGCTTCACTTATTCCTAATTTATGCCTGTATAATCTGTCAGATGTCATTGCATCAAAAGCATCTGCCACCGACAATATTCTCGCAAAAAATGGAATTTCCTCACCCTTTAGACCTGAAGGATAACCCTTTCCGTCTATTCTTTCGTGGTGGTGCTTAACCAGGGGAACTACATCTTTAAACATTGAAACAGCTGATAATATATGAGCTCCCTTTAAAGGATGTTTTTTTATTTCCTCATATTCTCTTGTATCCAACTTGTCAGTTTTTAAAAGAATATCATCAGTTGTACCTATTTTTCCGATATCGTGAAACACACCGCCGACATTCAGTATTTCCAATTCATCTTCACTAAGATTGAAAAGCTCTCCAATTTTCCTTGCATAATAGCCTACCCTCTCGGAATGCCCTCTCGTATAAACATCCTTGGCGTCTACTGCCAGCCGCAGAACCTCTATAGTATCCATATACCTTTCTTTCAGTTCATCATACGTTTTTATAAGCTCTTCGTTTTTATTGTTAATGATAGAGTGAAGTAAGGCATTATTAAGTGCAGCAGCAGCTTGACTAACGAATATTTCCAAAAGCTTTATCCTCTCATGATAGTTGCTGCTTTCAATATATATAACACCCATAATATTGTGGTATTCTTTGACCAAAGGAAGAATTATTCCATTGGGCAAGCTTATAACCTTTTTATCCATTCTGGCTTGTCCAACACTTTCCATCAATTGCGGGCTCAATTTAGTTGTAAATTCCTCAATACTTCCCAGATAGTTGCCCAATCCTTTAAATAAAGTTTTATGGCCATTATTGTCATTTATTATATCATCAATCAATATAAACCCGTCAGTACTGTCTATAAAGTTCATTATCTCTCTTAAGACATCTTCAAGAATATCTCCTATTGGTTTTAAACTATATATTCTTGGTACAGCATCTAAAATTTTATTAAGTCCTTCTTTAAACCTGAAAATGGTTGTTCTTTGCTCAATAGATTTTACAGCAGACTCTACCAACAGTATCAATTGATCAAACCTATCATTTTTTTCACAGTAACCTTGAATATCCAATGCTCTTAGGGTCTCAACAGGCGGTGCCAAATCCTTATGCCCTGTAAGAATAATTATATATATATCACTGTTAAATTCCCTAATACGCCTTACAATCTCATCCCCATGTATAGTATTCATAAGAAAATCCAGTATAAGTATATCAAATACTCCATTGGAAAGAGTCTCAACGGCTTCATGCGGATCAGTAAAACCAACTGTATCATATCCGGCTTTTTTTAGAACAATAGATAATGAATCGACAATTCCAATCTCATCATCTACAATCATTATCCTATAGCCATTAGAAACCACACCAGCTTTTTTTCTCATCTTATATCCTCCATAAAATTGAGACAAGAATCCTTTAAATAAAACAAAAAGAATTATCTATACAAGGTAACCTAATAATATATATCGGCATGTAGTGCAGTTTCAATAGTATGTTTTTATCAAATATTAAATATTTAAAGCTTCAATTTCTTTTTTACTTAAAGTCCTCCAATGACCTTCACTTAAACCACCAAGGGTCAATGAACCTATAGCTGTTCTTTTCAGCTTAATTACAGGATGGCCTATGGCATCACACATCTTTCTTACTTGCCTGTTTCTACCTTCGTGGATGGTAATTTCAACCCAGGATTTATCAACTTCACTCTCAATTATTTTTAAGTTTGCTTTTGATGTAGTATAATCTTCAATTCTCAAACCGTTTTTAAATGCTTTTATTTCTTCCTGGGTAGGTATTCCATGGATCAAAGCCATGTAAACTTTTTTTATTTCATGTTTGGGATGAGTCATTTTATATGTAAATTCACCATCATTTGTAAGTATAATAAGCCCAGATGTATCATAATCTAATCTTCCAACAGGGTATATTCTTTCTTTAACACCGCTAATAAGTTCAACTACACTAGGCCTTCCAAATTGATCCTTTGCTGTGGATATATAGCCCGCAGGCTTATTTAGTAAAACATACACTTTGTTTTGTGCACCTGCGACAATTTTACCGTTAACCTCAATTACATCCTGGTCTGAAACCTTATACCCCATTTCAGTAACGGTATTGCCATTAACCTTAACAGCTCCATCCCTGATTAACTCCTCTGCTTTCCTTCTTGACGCTATTCCCACTTGGGCTAAATACTTTTGAAGTCTCATATGTTCCATAATATTTTAATCATTCCTTAACAAAGTTTTTGTTTTATGTTATTATAATAGTGGATTAAAATCAATAAAAATCTAATATTTGCTTATTTGGCCATATTAAATAGTGAGGTTTTTAAATTTATGGATGTTTTAAAATATTGCCTTTCTAAAAAAGGTGCTCATGAGGATTTTCCCTTTGGACCTGAACCTACGACCATTAAAGTCGGATCTAAAATGTTTGCTCTTATTTCAAATCGTTCTGACAAAATTTTTATATCATTAAAATGTGATCCCTTTGTAGCACAAAGCCTCAGAGAACAGTACTCCAGTATAACTCCAGGTAATCACCTTAATAAACAGCATTGGAACACTATAGCAGTAGATGAAACTATTCCCGAACACGAAATTATCTGGATGATAGACCATTCTTATGATTTGGTTTACAAATCTTTGACAAAAGCTGAAAAAGAAAATATCAACGGGTAAAGATATAAAATTGATAAGGTATTAGCAATTAAAGTTTTTTTGAAATGACCTAAAACCAGCACGAAAACAGCCATTTTATATGCTCTTTAAGTGCTGGAATCTTAATATATGTAAAAAGCAATTAATTTTTTACATTTGTACATAACCAAATACCCGTACATGCTTTATATTTGTTATTCCAGATGTAAAATTAATAATGCTTTTTATTTTATCATGTTTCACTTGTATCTGTTATAATGGTTACTGTTTTCTGTGAACCATTATTTTCGCTGTTACTGTTTTTATTATTTTTAGAGTTCTTTTTATCGTCCATCTTTTTCTTGATAGCTTCAGTTGTTTTATTGACAATCTCAGGTATCATATCGAGAACCTTGTCAAGTGATGAGTTGGTGTCAACAGGTAACAGCTTTATTTGCTCATTCCCAACCACCATGAAACCCACAGGCACTATGCTGACTCCAGCCCCACTACCTCCTGCAAAAGGAAATTTAGATGCCTTTTTCTCTTCTGATTCATCCTCATCATCATCCTTTTTTATGTCCACTTCACAGCAGTTATTGTATTCTCCACCACCTGCCGCAAATCCAAAACTTACTTTTGATATAGGGATAATAACTGTTCCGTCCGGTGCTTGAACTGCATCACCCACAATGGTGTTAACATCTACCATTTCCTTAATGCTGTTCATTGCAGTACTCATAAGACCTTGTATTGGATGTTCTGCCAAACAAACCACCGCCTTCCAATAATTTTAATATAAGTAAAAATACCACTTTAATAATATGCCCCATTCTTATATTAAATATACATAAAATATTTGCATCAAAAACCGTTTTTGAAAAATCGCTATTGATTTTTATATGTTTGTTATGTATTGGAAAGGCCATTGACAGATTGGAATAAATGATGCCTGTAACCATCCATGCTACTCCTGTCATAATTCCGGTTAGAGAAGCATCTCCAGTACCTATAGTCATTTCTACATTGAATTTCTTAAGTTTTATTTTAGATTTAAGCTTCTTTATAGCGTAGTTAATAAAAAAGTTTAACTTATCATACTTGTTCTTAAAGTAGTCTATCCTTCCGAAAATGTCCTCTATTCCTTTACCTATTCTATCATCATGTTTCACATCTTTAGAAGCTTTCCTCTGCTCCACTTCTTCATTATTTTGTTTTTTACTTTTTTTCTTTACTCTTTTCATTTTAAAGCCGCTGTTTCTTATTCCCATAAGAGAAACTTCGTATTTAAATTTGACTCCTCTAAAAGGGGAAAATGAAATAAGGGCATGGTCATCCCAACCATTCCTCACATATTCCACTACGATTTCAGTGTTAAGAAAATATATTATGGTAATTAGTATAAATACACATATAAAAATAGCTAAATAGAGCATAAATCACCTCACTTAGCTATTTTTGCCACAAATTTATTGAATTATAACAAAATCCACCAGTTATTTTATTTACTCAATTGCGTTCGGCTCGCTCATCGCGGCTGCTTCGCTAATACCTTGAACTTCATTTAGCTCAAGTCTTGGTAGATCAGTAATGGACCTAAAGCCAAAGCTTCTTAAAAATTCTTCAGTAGTCTCATATAACACTGGTTTACCCGGTGCGTCCAGCCTTCCAGCCTCTTTTATGAGATTCTTGTCCAACAACTTTGATATTGCACTATCTGAATTGACACCTCTCACTTGCTCAACTTTTGACCTTGTGATGGGCTGATTGTAGGCTATAATTGAAAGTGCTTCAAAAGCTGCTGAGGACAGTCCCTGCTTCTGTCTTGGTTCAAAAAGCTTTTTAATATAATCATGATGCTCAAACCTTGTACAAAGCTGATACTTTGAATTTATCTCGCGAAGCATTATTCCACGCTTTGAATTTTGATAGTTTATAATCATATTATTTAAAATTACTTTAACAGTCTTTTTATCTATTTCAAGTACTTCCGATATTCTGTCCAATGATAAAGGATCACCTGCTGCAAAAAGCATTCCCTCAATAATAGCCTCTATATCCTTCTCTTCCATAAGCTCCTCCGGTTATAGGATTATATATTATTGTTCCTCTTTTTCTTCATAAAGCTTCAGGTCTTCTACTCCACCACAGTGATATATTTCAATATCTGAAAACTGCCTTTGCTGCTCAAGCTTAACCTTTTTAAGCTTTGAGAGCTCCAAAATAGCAAGAAACCCTGTAACGACTTCAGTCCTTGACCTTTTGTCCAATGTAAAGATGTCAGAAAAAACAAGCTTGGTTTTCCTGAAAAGAAGCAGCAATACCTCTCTCATCTTTGACTTCAGCGATACCTTCTCATGCTGCATGATTGTTGCCATTTTAGTCACTGTATTGTTCATTTTTTTCCTGTTTCTCTCAAGAAGCCTTATATAAACTCTTCTTATTTCATCAGGTGACAGTTCCAATATCTCTTCTTCCTTCTCAAACTCCAAACATTCGGGAAACTTATAATAAATGCTTTCCCATTGTGCCTCATTAAGTCTTAACTGCAAAGAAAAATCCTTATACTTTTTATATTCAATTAGCTTTAATACAAGCTCTTCTCTTGGGTCAATCTCTTCCGGAGCATTTTTTTCCTTTTTGTCCGGAAGCAAAAGCTTTGACTTTATATGGAGCAAGGTAGCTGCCATTACCAGAAACTCACTGGCAATCTCCAAATCAAGCTCTTTCATGGCAAACAGATATTCCATATATTGGTCTGTAATTTCATTTATAGGTATGTCATAAATATTTATCTGGTTTTTCTCAATAAGATGGAATAGAAGGTCAAAAGGACCTTCAAAGTTTTGAACCTTTATTTTACAGGCATTAGTTAACGCACTCTCCACAAAATCCAACTCCGCATCTTAATTCATTCATTATTCCCAGTCTATTTTTAATGCATTCCTTACATCTTCCATTGTACTTCTTGCAATTTTCCTGGCATTCTCATTACCCTTCATTACTACTTCCTTGATATAGGCTGGTTTACTTAAAATATCCTGCCTTCTTTCATATATCGGAGTCATGTAAGCATTCATTTTTTCAGCCAAATTACGCTTACACTGAACACAACCAATTTTACCGCCTTTACAGTTCTCTTCTATTTCCGGCACCTCATCCTCATTAAATACCTTATGGAAAGCGTACACGGCACATACATCCGGATGACCCGGATCATCCTTTTTAATCCTTTGAGGATCTGTGATCATGGTCATTACCTTTTTCTTTATATCCTCTGGACTGTCTGAAAGAGCAATAGTATTGTTATAGCTTTTGCTCATCTTCCTTCCATCAAGTCCAGGTAAAACTTTGGCCTTTGTAAGCAAAGGCTGGGGCTCTGGAAATACTTCTCTATAAAGGAAATTAAATCTTCTGGCTATTTCCCTTGTAAGCTCAAGGTGAGGAAGCTGATCTTCACCAACGGGTACGAAATTTGCTTTATAAATAAGTATATCTGCTGCCTGCAGGCAAGGATATCCTAAAAAGCCGTACGTAGTAATGTTCTTGTCCTTCATCTGTGCCAGTTGATCCTTATATGTTGGACACCTTGTCAGCCATGGTAAAGGAGTTACCATGGAAAAGAGCAAATGCAGCTCAGCATGCTCTACAACACTTGACTGTAAAAATATGCTGCACTTTTCAGGATCAAGTCCTGCACTTAAGAAATCTATAACAAGATTGTTAATATTATTTTTAATGTCGTCTGTATTCTCATACCCTGTAGTCAATGCATGCCAATCAGCTACAAAGAAATAACAGTCATAATCATTTTGAAGCTTAACCCAATTTTCCAGGGCTCCGAAGTAGTTTCCCAAATGAAGTGCCCCTGTGGGCCTCATCCCGCTTAATATCTTACCTTTCTTCATGAATCCACGCTCCGTTCAAATATGCTCTTTATATATTAGCATATTGTATGTACAATTTACAATTATAAGTTTCACTCTAACCGTTTACTTTTCATATAATAGGGAAACTATTATTAATGGTAAGTTATACAATGGATTTTGATATGGACTTTTTTAATTCCAACTGATAGAATAATTAGTATTATTTATATAATAAATTTCATAATGCGAGGAGATTATAAATGTTTGGCAGAACTGTTCAGGAAATGATAATGAGCATTCCAGGTATTCTAATTGCCTTAGTAATTAGTGGGTTTGCTCAAGCCTATATGGCAGACAAACTTGGCGATAAGACCCCAAGATATCAGGGAAAACTATCCCTTAACCCCAAAGAACATATTGATCCATTAGGCTTTTTAATTTTTGTTGTTATAGGATTCGGATGGTCTAAGCCTGTGAATATAAACCGTCGAAACTTTAAAAATATTAGAATTGACGATTCCCTTGTTTCAGCAGCAGGCTTTATTGGAAATCTTCTTATGGCAATACTTTTTGCTATAATAATGAAAATAATGCTGGTCCTTAAGATAGATATCCTTTTAGGCACAGTTATCGGAGGCAATTTACTGCAAATTTTATTGTTTGGAATATATTTTAATGTAGTATTCTTTGTTTTAGGTATTCTTCCAATTCCTCCTTTCCCTGGTTCAAGGATACTTGAAAACCTTACTAATATAGAGAAATATGAATTTTACACGATACTTCAAAGATATAGTTTTATAGTTTTCTTGTTTCTTGTTGCAACAAATATATTATCAAGAATTATATCTCCCCCAATCATCTATATTTATAGAACAATACTTAGTATCTTTTATATAAAATAAAGAGTAAATAAGAGGTGGCTAATGCCACCTCTTATCTTTTTATTCATGTCTTAGTTGTCATTTCATATTATTCACTATATTGCTTGCAGCCTTCCATTTATCGAGCAAACCTTGTAAATAATCGCTTTGAGCCTTCTGGTCCAATTCAGGTTTTATGCTTTCTGTTACTTCATTAAGCTGAATTTGTTTCTCAGGTGTCTTATCAACAACTTTTATAATATGATACCCATATTCAGTCTTAACTAGATCGCTTACTTCTCCTACCTTCATGGCAAACGCCGATTCCTCAAATTCCTTTACCATTTCACCCCTGCTGAATGTGTACCCTTCAGGCATCTGCTTGGCACCGGGGTCCTCACCGTATTTCTTCATCATCTCATCAAAATCGGCTCCATCTCTTATGCTCTTTAAGACCTCTTTTGCTTTCTTTTCTATTTCTTCTATTTTTTCTTTTGGATAATCCCCGCCTGTTGCCTGATCTACTGTAAAAAATAATATATGCTTTGCTTTTACCTTTTCAGGCTGAACAAATGATTTTTTATTATCCTGATAATACTTCTCTATCTCTTCATCAGTTGCCTTGACATCCTTAATCAGTGAATTTAAATAGTTTGTGCTTAAATAGCTTGATTTTGTATATTGTATAAACTGGTTGAAGGATACCTTGTCTTGAGCCAAAACGCTTCTTAGCTTTTCAATTCCGCCATATCTTTCAACCATTCTGCTTATATATGAATTAATTTCATTGTAACCACTGTCTGTAAGAACTGTATGGCTTTTAGGCATATTCATCTTTATAAGAGCTTCTTCTACAATATAATCAAAAACCGTCTGCTTTAGCTTTTTCAGCTCGCTGTCCAAATTTTCTTTAGTTGCAGATTCTGCTACATTTTTACTCTGCCCATTATAGAAAAAATCAAAATCACTTTTATATAATGATACGCCATTTACAGCTCCTATAACCTGGTCTTGAGCTTTGGAGATTGATATAGTGTTTCTGGCAGCTAAATAATCTATTGTTTTATCGAACATCTCCATAAAATATCTAACCGGAACATATGACCTCCCAGCATAAATATAAGACTCGAGGCATGTGTCTATGTTATCAATCTTAATACTGTATTGTCCAGGAAGAACTTTTACAAGGTCTATACGGCTCCTTTTAATAAATTTTTCCGCACTCTTTATGGTAGTTTTTTTATCCTTAAAAATGTTTACTATCTTTGTGTTAACATCTGCTTTGTAATCCACATTTAGATAATAGCAAAGGTCAGCTAAAGCTGCATAATATCTGCCATTTATGTTTATGGTTCTAATGTTTAATGCCTTCTTATCCAGTTCGACAGATACATTTGATATAGAACCTATTTGATCCTTTACAGGTGTTGGCATAGGTGTTGGAATAACAGTAGGTGCATAATCTTCCTCTTGAGGCGTCACCACTTCTGTATTGGTACTATACACATCTTCCTGTACAGACTTATTGGTACTATAAACATCCTCTGTAACTGACTTTTCCTTAGAATCCAGGGTTACTGCCTGTCCATCAGTTTTCCATGTACCGTTTTCGCCAGTAGCTGCATTGGTATTAACAGCTAAAGACAGGCTGAAAATTGCTGCAAGAAGCAGACTTGGCACTCGTTTTTTAAACATAGTTTTACATCCTTTCATCGCACTGCATTGCAATGCACTCCTAGCCTAAATCCTCAGGGATTATATCGTTTCTTATTATATCTTCATAGTCCTCGCCTTTAACAATGAGCCTTGACTTTCCTTCATGAACCAATACAACAGGTGGACGAGGAATTCTATTGTAATTGCTTGACATTGAGTAGTTATACGCACCTGTAGCCATAACAGCTATTATATCCCCTGCTGTAACCTTTGGAAAATTGATATCCTTTATGAGAATATCACCAGATTCACAGCACTTGCCTGCAATGGTAATAACATTTTCCTTAGGTGCATTAAGTCTGTTTGCAAGCACAGCATCATAAGGCGACTGGTAAAGAGCATATCTCGGATTGTCTGCCATACCCCCATCAACAGACACATAGGTTCTAACATTCTTAATTTCTTTTACCGCACCTACCTTATAAAGTGTTATACCTGCTGATGCAACTATCGATCTGCCCGGTTCCATAACAATAAAAGGCAATTTAATTCTCTTGTCCTCACAGATCCCTTTTACAACTTTTGAAACAGACTCAATATAACTATCATACTCAATTGGATCATGTGCAGGGATGTATTTGATTCCAAATCCACCGCCCAAGTTAAGCTCTTCAATCACAATTCCTGTTTCATTTTTGATTTGGCTGATAAACTCCAGCATTACCTTTGCTGCCAATTCAAATGGTGCCAGGTCGAAAATCTGGGAGCCTATATGACAGTGAACACCTACCACAGATACATTTTTAAGAGTGGATGCAAACTTTATTATATCTAAAGCTTCGCCATTCTCAAGTGCAACACCAAATTTAGAATCGATCTGGCCGGTCTGAACAAAATCATGTGTATGTGCATCTATTCCAGGCTTTATTCTAAAAGAAATACAAGCTTTTTTACCTTTTTCTCCTGCAATTCTATCTATATTTTTGAGTTCTTCCAAGTTATCTACTACAATTCTTCTTACATCCTTGTCAATAGCAAGCTCAATTTCAGCTATGGTTTTATTGTTCCCATGGAAATAAACCTTGTCCATTGGAAATCCTGCTTTATAAGCTGTATAAAGCTCTCCGCCCGAAACTACATCTATACCAAGGCCCTCGCTGTCAACAATTTTGTATATTGCCATTGCACTAAAAGCCTTACTTGCATACAGGACCATCCCATTACCGTTATAATACTTGTCCATTGAATTTTTGTATATTCGACAATTTTTTCTTATCAATCCTTCATCCATTACATATAAGGGAGTTCCATACTTTTCTACCAATTCTACAGCATCACATCCCCCAATTTCCAAATGATTCAAACTATTGGTCTTTAAAGCTTCTGATACAAACATATTTTCACCATCCATTAAATTAATTGATTATGACTAAATGTTAGCATTTAAAAATGCAGGCGTCAATATATAATCCTGCATTTTTGCTTCATTTCATTTTCCTCTATCCTTATTCATAAACAATATTTCATTGAAGAATTCATAAGGATTTTTACCCTTGATTTCCATATTAAACTTTGAATGAAAATACCTGTTAAGGTAGAAGGTAAAAAGGCTTTTCTTTTCACCTAGCTGCTCTTTCCTTTCCATAAATTCCTTTAAAACGTTAAACTCATATTCATTAACAGGATAGATATTTGTACCGTTACTTTTAATTTCCATGCTAAAACCTGCCAGAATATCCTTTGCTGTTAAAGGCTTCTCATTCTTCAGTTTTTTCACCACTATGGTATTTGCAGCCATATCACCAATTCTCTTGTAATTTTTGTTAAAAACCATAATTAATGAACCTGCAAGATAAAAAGACGGCAAAAAATCAATAACTCTTATTATGTTTCTTAGTGCCGAGTCAAAAAATGTTATTGCTTCACCTGTTTCTTTTATGACCATTAAATTTAAAAGCCTCTTTCCAGGTGACTGTCCGTTCATTAACATTTCAAAGAAAATAAAATATCCATTATATATCACAAAGACCACAACAATACCTAATGCAGTAATATAAGAATCTATTTCTTCACCTTGATACATAGAAAACCCGGATGAGAAAATCATAATAATTATTAAAAATATAGAAAAACACTGTATCATAAAATCTATCAAAAATGCTAAAAATCTTGACCCTAAGCCTGCTAATTCAAAATCTATAAAAACATTTTCTGGAGTAATTATGTTTTTTATCTTTCTCATAAAGTAAGTTTTACCTTCCTCTTATAAAACTTTTAATTTAGATTAAAAGTGATAAATCTATTACATTTGTCTGTCGCAAATCCCGCCAAAACCGTTCGTTATTTGCTCCGTCAAATGTAAGATTATTAACACTTTTAATTTAGATTGTAACAATGGTCTAAATCTGATACAATTAATCCTGTCACAAATATTATAAAACAAAATCAGGGTGTTTACCATGAGAGAAGAAAAATTTATTAATGATAATTCATATATTTGGTCCAATTTGGAATCATTACTCGATAAGCTTAAATCAAAAAAGCTTAAATCTTTGAGCAAATCCGAATTGGATAGCTTCATAACATCCTACAGGATTGTTTGCAGCCACTTATCATATAGCAAGACCTTTTTTGGAGAATCCAAGACAACGGAATATCTTAACAGCCTTGCTTCATCAGCTCACAGCCATATTTACTCGACCAAATCTTCAGGGTTTAAGAAGATATTTTCATTTTATATTAAAGGCTTCCCTGAGTTGTTGAAAGATAACACTTCCTACATGATTTTATCAACAGCTTTGTTCATGGTTGGCGTTATTTTCAGTTTTATAATTACAATATTAAATTCCGATAATGCACCTGCTTTTATACCGCCAGAATTGATCGAAGGCATAAAGACTCTTAAATCAGGCAGGAGTGCCTGGGACAGTGCCACACAGTCAGCATCCATTTTTACAAATAATATAGGTGTAGGTCTCAGGGCATTTGCTTTGGGAATAACATTAGGGCTTGGCACAACTTATATACTTATTTTCAATGGCTTTATATTAGGCAGTGCAGCTGGACTTGCTTTAAATTACAACGTATTTTTTATTTTCTGGTCCTTAATACTTCCCCATGGAGTTTTAGAGCTCTTCTGTATTTTTGTATGCGGTGCTGCGGGCCTCATAATAGGCAAGTCAATAATTAACCCTGGGGTTTACTCAAGGAAGGATTCCCTGATAAAAGGTGGTAAAACAGCTGTATATCTTGCTTGCGGCACAATACCATTATTTATTGTAGCAGGTATAATTGAAGGCTACTTCACACCGTCAGAGGTCTCTGTAGAAGCTAAATTAATATTTTCTCTTCTTTCCTTTATCCTGCTTAGCTTGTATTTGGCATTACCATTTATAAGAAGAAAGAAGTATAACTAGCTTTACAGTTAGGTATCTTTAACTAAGCTGCATCATTGCCTTCATATTTAAATATTTGTTAATTACCTCCATGGAAAGCTTGTCAGGAGGTATATCTATGGAAGCTATGCCTGCACTCTCAAATATCCTTTGTATTTTTTCCCTTTCATCAATATCCTTAACTGCCGCACATTTATCATAAATATTGGTGACAGTGCTTATTTTGTTAGCTGCCATTTCGTAAACCCTCATATCCTTTATTGTTATCACAAGAGGTATGTGGTTTCTGCCTGTGGTCTTTAAAGCCCTAACCAAAGCCAGTGCCTCCTGCGAGTTAAAAAGGTCTGTAAATATGCATAAAAGACTTCTTCTCCTCTGGTATTTGCACAAGTGAAAAAGTGCATTGTCGTAATCGGCAGTAACAAAATTTTCTTCGACATTATATAGATTATCTGCTATTGTACTGAAATGGGTCATACCCTTCCCCGATTTAACAAAACGTTTTACATCCTTGTCAAAAACCAGAAGGCCTATATTGTCTCCCTTTTTCCCAGCTATCTCTGCAAGTAAAAATGCAGAGTTTATAGCATAGTCAAGCTTCTTTATATAGTTGATCTCAGCATTCATTACCCTGCTCGAATCAAGCATTATATATACCTGCTGGTTCCTTTCAGGCTCATAGTTGTTTACAATAAGCTTGCTTGACCTTGCTGTAGCCAGCCAGTTGACTTTCCTGTAATCATCGCCCTCGGAATATTCCCTGAGGCTCTCGAACTCAGTACCTATTCCGTAGGTTTTCATTTTTTTATTACCTATAAGCACCAAGTTTTTTCTTAAGGAAGCAAAGCTGTACCTTTTCAAGTCTCTAAGATTTGGAAAAACCTTCAAATTCTCTTTTGTATCAAACCTTCCATATTTCATGCAAAGCTTTAAAACACCTCTATATCTTATATGAATATCTCCAAAGGTATATTCGCCGCGTTTTTGCGGCACAACGGTATATGACCCTGGGTTTTCATAATGAGGCACCGACTTGATATTTAAAGTACCGCCCACAACGTCCATATAGCTTGGAACCTCATCCCTTGCTTCAATGTTCAAAACATGGCTTCCGTTATTCCTTACAAAAATTTTTATAATATTCTCCGATCCCATAGACAGCTTCCTGTCGCATTCACGCCGTATTTCAAGCTTATCTATACCGGGAGTTATTATAAAATCAATAATAAGAAGAGCTGACAGTATAAGGTTATATAGTATAAATATATAAAACGATAATCCGAAGAAAGCACCTAAAACAATAGGTATCATCCCCAGTATTATAAAACCCGCAAAGGTTTTGCTAAAAGGCATATTAATTCTCCTTTTAAATCTGATCACTTTTAGTATTAGTAATGATCTCTTAGTAACTAAATATTATCTAGGCACTTCAACCTTGCCTAAAATGCTTCTCAATACATCATCGCTTTTTAAACCGTCTATGCTGGCTTCAGGCTTCAATATTACCCTATGCCTTAGTACCGGAACAGTAATATCCTTAATGTCTTCGGGTATTACAAAATTACGCCCCTGCATGGCAGCCAGTGTTTTTGCAGCAAGTAAAATGGAAATTGATGCCCTCGGGCTTGCTCCCAGCACCAGGCTGGGCGAATTTCTTGTAGCCCTGACGATTGAAGTAATATAGTTTATAATTCCATCATTCACTTCAACCTTTAATATTTCTTCCCTGCACCTTTTGATATCATCGAAATTGCATACCGCATTTATATTGGCTTTGTCAATCTGAGAGCTGCTAAAGCCAATTTTAAATTTATCCAGCATCATATTTTCGAACTTTTGAGGCATATAATCAACTGTAAGCTTCATCATAAATCTGTCAAGCTGTGCCTCCGGCAGAGGATACGTTCCTTCATACTCAACAGGATTCTGTGTTGCCACTACAACAAACGGCTCACCTAACATATGGGTCTCACCATCAATTGTTATAGCCCTCTCCTCCATTGATTCTAGCAGTGCAGCCTGGGTTTTAGGAGGCGTCCTGTTAATTTCATCTGCTAGGAATATATTGGTAAACAAAGGGCCTTTTCTAAGATAGAACTCACCGGATTTGGCATCATATACTTTTGTACCGGTAATATCTGCCGGCATGAGATCAGGTGTAAACTGCACCCTTTTAAAATCCGCCTTTATAGTCTTTGCTATAACCTTGGCAGCGAGGGTTTTTGCAAGTCCCGGAACACCCTCTACAAGAATATGTCCTCCTGACAGTATAACCACTACCATTTGTTCAATCAATGCATACTGGCCAACAACGACCTTTGAAACTTCATCAATTATTTCTTTTGCTTTTATTTGTGTAAATCCCAAGCTTCCAGTATCGAAATTTCCTTCCATTACTTTATCTCCTCCCTTATTATCTCTATCCACTTTGCAAGGTATATAAACTCATTTATATCCCGGTTATCGGAATTGATATATTGCTCACATCTGCTAAACCCTGTTGCAATCTCCAAATTCCTGGTCCTACCATCAAAGGATGCAGCCCTAATAAGTTCATTGTTGTCATGGACCGTATCTATACCAAGGTATTTTGCCAGATCTGTTTTAAGTCTTTTGAACATTACATCAAGAACATATGGATTTGCTTTTGAAACCTTATAAATATTGGATAACGCATAAATATTTTCATTTTCCGCCCTTTTGACAGTCTCAAAAACAACAACAGGCTTTCCAAGCCTTTTTGACATTGCAAGGAATAAAACACCAATGCCTAATATTATCTGAATGAAAACAAGCACCCCATTAAAACCAATAATATCACTTACAGTAACTCCTTCACCCATATTGTGATAGTATTCGTTAAAATATACTGTACTATTTCCAATACTATCAATAACATCTACAAATGAAACGGCACCTATTTTATCCTTCAAACCCTCATTGGCAAAAATTTCAATTTCATTGCATACATACATCCTTCCATCGCCTGCTTTGTATGTTGCCCACTCATTATATGATTGGAATTTTCCGTCGTACACTGCACCAAGTTTCTCAATAATATTACTATTTCCCTCAGGATCATCATATATGAGAATAAGTGAATTTCCTTTTTCAATCCACTTTTTCATGTACTTAAGCTCTGTTTCATCAAAAAACCTGTAATAATCAGGCTGCACAACTACCATAGTTACGGAATCGGGCATAAACCTTACTGTTTTCTTATACCTTACCGCCTCGTACCCCATCTTTTCAGTTAAAAGATATAACGCTTTTTCTCCATCTTCATCTACGCTATAAGAAGTATATTTTTCATATTTTCTACTGTCCCTCATACTTGCCATAACAACTCCAACCAGCACAACAAAGGCAGCTATCAGCACAAATATTATTATTTTTTTAATTATGTTTTTGCCTCTCATGAATTTACCTCCCCTACAATAGAGGAATACTCGGAAAACCACTTATCAAATATATCCCTGCTCAAATTCCTGTTACCATACCAACATCTGTTAAAAACCCCTGTAAACTCCATAACCTTGTCAAAGTGGATATACTCCTTTGTTCTTAATTCGTTCATGTATTCTTTATTGGTCTTGGCTTTGTTTATCACTAAAAGGTTCTGCTCATTGAGTTTAAGGATTAATGACAGATATAAAAAACGTATTCCCTGCCTGAAATCACCGTTTTTATAAAATTCCATAGCTTGAAGCCTTACTTCCTCAGGATCTTTAAGCTGGCTTAAAAGCTCGGAGTCTTCCTCCTCTTTAATCTTTCTGTTATTTCTTTTGTATTTTACAATTAAATAGATTACTGATGCAGCCATTAAAATCAACAGGATAAAGATAATAATATAGAAAATAATCCCGTGTCCCGCTGTGTTAACCCGAGGCTTTATGGGGATATCATCTATTGAAGGAGGATTAATTTGGCCCAAAGCCCGTTTTATTTTATCCAGTATGTCTTCAATAACATCAGATAACCTTTCCAATAATGTTTTCTCCTTATTTGCTTCCTGAAACTCCTTTGAGGAGAATATATCATTCAGGCTGTCTTCCACTTGCTGCTCCCTATCCTTAGACATAGCAAAGGAAAAGCATGGAAAAAACAGGTTCATTGTTATTAAACATATCAGAACAAATAATATCGTTTGAGCTATTTTTCTATTTTTAAATCTGTAATTCATAAATATAATATCATGCATTATTATGAAACCTCAGTTTTAATAATTTAGTCATTGCCCTCTAACAGTTTATCAACTTTAACTTCAAGATCAAGACCTTCATTACATATTTTCCAATTTATAAAAATGTTTGTAGTCAGAGTAGCCAAAAACGGGTATAAAAGTGCATACCCCAACTGTACAAATGCAGTAGCTGCAAGCTGCACCTGCCTGTACAATTCATTATCGGCAAATGACAATATTACAGTTATTCCTATTGATATGGATGGTATAAAAAAATAAATAAGCCCACCGGTAAACAATGCAATAAACGAATTCCAGAACATTTTTCTAGATAATTCCGAGCTTCTTGAAATTCCATCTGTTGCACCTTTATTCTCGATGGAGATGGCTTGAACACCAAAGCCGAATTTGATGTAGAAAAACCCCAGACTCATTATGGCACCTAAGACTATAGCGATCATTATTATAGCACCAAAAAATATAGTGAACCCTTCAATAAAGCGACCTCCACCCGAAAACAAAGTCATTCCTATTCCAAATAAGAATAAAACCGCCCAAAGGAATATAATTACTGCAATGAGTGTACCAATTATTACACCCGCCATAATTAGGTAAAACAATGCTCTGTATCCTAAAATTCTAAATATTTTCTTGAAACTTTCTTTAATAACTTCTTTTAGTCCAAGACTCCTGCCATAAACAACGTCATTATATACAACTTTAGAAATCGCTGCTTGCAAAACACCGTTTACCGTTAAAAAATAGCATATATAAACAATAAATAAAACTATGCTAACCAGAAGAAAAGCCATTGCCAATGAAAAACTTGCTCCACTTTCATTTGTCAGCCTATTGAGATCTTTAGATATACTACCTGATAGGAACACATATAAAAGAGCAAAAGGAACATACATAATAAGTGTCAAAATGGTAAGCTTTTTTATATTTCTTTTATATACTTCAATTGAATAATCAACTATATCAACTGCCGACATTTTTTTCAGCCTGGTTTCAATATCTCTCATTTAGACCTCTTTTCATGGAATTATTTTATTAAAAAACAATTATTTCTACTATATTAAAAGTGATAAATCTATTATTTTTGAAAGAGAAAATATCTATTAATAAAAAAAGAAAATATTGTGACACTATAAAACATTTTACTATTTTTCATGGCGATACTCAATACTATTAAAAACAAAAACATGAAATGAGTAAAACTTGATGGTTGTCATGAGAAATTGTGGCATGTGATACACCATAATTCTACAGACATTCAAAAAGCAGATTTCCATAAACTTTAAAAAGCTGCCATTCTTAGATATTGCACATAAAAACAATGTGTGATCTCTAATTGAGGCAGCCTTAATTAATCTTTATTTTAAATATATCTTTTATTTTCTAATCTTAATTATTTACGCCCAATCCCAAACCATCCGACAACCATCCTGAAAAACAGACGAACAAAGGAAGCCTTCTTTACTTCTTCAACAGCTACAACATCTTCTTTAGCAATTATTTGGCCATTGTCCTCAAAGGTTATCTCACCAATTTTCTGGCCAGATTTAACGGGTGCTTCAATTGATTCGGTCATTTTTACATTTTGCTTTATAGTATCTTTCTTACCTTTTTTAATCATTAAGCTCACATCTGCCTTTAAAGCACCTTTAACACTTGTACCTACACCTTTTTTAACTTCTACAGTGCCTAACTCTTCGCCTTTATTTTTTATCTTAACCATTTGATAATTTGCATATCCGTAATCTAAAAGTTTTTTAGCCTCAGCAAATCTTGTGTTGGAATCCGGCTCACCCAGAACAACAGCAATCAGCTGCATATCATTCCTATCTGCTGATGCGGAAAGGCAATAGCCTGCTTTTGTAGTAAACCCGGTTTTTAAACCAGTTGCACCGTTATATGTGTGTATAAGCCTGTTTGTATTATCCAAAGAAAACTGTCCGTTTCTAAACTTATCCTGCCAAATTTTAGTTATTTCAAGTACTTTGGGATGTTTACGAATAAGTTCTGCCGACATTTTGCCAATGTCTGAAGCAGAGCTGTAATGCCCATCATCTGTTAAACCGTTGCAATCCAAAAAGTTTGTATTATTCATACCTAATTGCTTGGCCTTCTCATTCATGGCACTAACAAAGATTTCCTCGCTGCCGCTGATCTTTTCAGCTAAAGCTACCACTGCATCGTTAGCTGAATGTATAGCAACTGCCTTTAACATTTCCAATACCGTAAACTCTTCTCCAGGCTTTAAATAGACTTGTGACCCACCCATATTATATGCATGTTCCGATACAGGTACCATATCTTCATAGGTAACCTTACCTGAGTCAATAGCCTCCATTATGAGAAGCATTGACATAACCTTTGTAACACTCGCTAAAGGAAGCTCTTCATGGCTGTTTTTTTCAAACATTACAGTTCCCGTCTCAGCATCAATCAGTATTGCTGCCTTCGCTTTTAATTCCAGTGTTTTATTCGCTTCTTCCTTCTTAGCTGCAGTATTTTCTGATGTTTGACTGGTATTCTTTTGAGGTGCCGCTACCACCGGCATTATTGCTGTGTTGGCAAACAATGACACAATTAGTATGAAGATAACACTCAACCTCTTAATCACTAAAATCCCCCCGATTTTTATTTTATAAGTAGGGCAGAACTATTTTATGTCTACACCATAATTTCTCACCACAACCATCAAGGTTGCAAAATCACATCGTAATTTTGTATCTTTAGTAAATGTTCCTAATGTATTACTATGCGATATGAACCCAATATATTCTGCTATAACAATTTTCACTAAGTGCCTGCACTATATTAAAAGTGTTAATGACCTTACATTTGACAGAGCATATAACAAACGTTTCAACATGATTAAAATAAGCATTAATCTTTATTTGGCATCAAAAAATAACGAACGTTTTATACGTTATTTTGTAATTGACAAATAATAAGATAAATTGATTTTAATAAATTTACGATAGACAAATGTAAAAATTAATCACTTGTAATATAATAAGTACACGAAATAATATTTTCAATGTTATTATAAATTCTGATTGTTATAAGTTAAAGTGTAATTTGTTACTCAAAAGCCATATAATAGCTTCATTTTCCTTCCAAGTCAGGTATTATTTCGAACAACATTAATCAATTTATGGACATTCGTTGCAATCCCATACAATAAAATTCATAGAATGTTAAAGAACTGCCTTTTTAAGGCAGTTCTTTACATATCTCAATACAGTAATGGAATATATTACATCTGAATATTAAAATTAAACAGTATGTAAGGAACGACTAAAATATTTTTTCCAATTTCTATCCAAATGTTGACAAGTAAAGTCAACACTTGGGTAAAATTTATAGCGAAAGTTGATTCTTAGTCATCCTAAGGAATGTACTTATTTACACCTGATGAATCTATATAAGCAAGGATTAAAGGCCTCATTTGCAAATTGTCATTGGAAATGGTAATAGAACTGTCTAAAATCTGAGCAGCATTATCTATACTCTTCTTATTATTAGTATAAAAGCGTGCAACCACATCGCCTTTAGATACTTTGTCATAAGTTTTTTTCTCAAGCATTATCCCGGCTGAGTAGTCTATAATACTATCTTTATTCTCCCTGCCTGCACCAAGTATCATAGATGCAATGCCCAAACTGTCTGTTCTTATACTTGCTATATAACCGTCGCAGTTAGCCTTATATTCATAAACATGTTTACTTTCACCAAATATACTATAATCATCTATAACATTAGTATTGCCATTTTGCCTTTCTATCAACTCAGTAAGTTTCTTAAGTGCACTTCCATCAATAATAGACTTCTCTGCCATTTCCACACATCTGTCGTAACTCCCTTTTCCTGCACCTTGCAACATTCTCGCCGCCAACTCTACAGATAACTTTCTAAGATCACTAGGACCTTTTCCTTTTAACGTATCTATGGCCTCTATAACCTCCATGGAATTTCCGACAGCATTTCCAAGGGGCAGGTCCATATCGGTGATTAATGCTGAAGTTCTCCTTCCAAGACTTTCTCCTATATCAATCATAGTCTTAGCAAGAGCCACGGAATCTTCAAAAGTCTTCATAAAGGCACCGCTTCCGGTTTTAACATCCAGCACTATACTATCTGCACCTGAAGCAATCTTCTTACTCATAATACTGCTGGCTATCAGCGAAATATTATTTACAGTTGCCGTAACATCCCTCAATGCATAAAGTTTCTTGTCTGCAGGAGCCAGGTTTCCTGTCTGGCTCGCTATGGACAGCCCAATTTCCCTGACATTAGCTAAAAATTCATCTATTCCAAGGGATGTTCTAAAGCCCGGGATTGATTCCAATTTATCAATAGTGCCACCTGTATGGCCAAGACCCTTTCCTGACATTTTGGCTACAGGAACTCCGCAAGCTGCAGCAACAGGTGCAACCACCAAAGTTGTCTTGTCACCCACCCCACCGGTGCTGTGTTTATCTACCTTAACACCTGAAATACTTGAAAGGTCCACCTTATCTCCCGAATCTGCCATAATATTTGTAAGATCCGCTGTCTCCCTTTTGTTTAAGCCTCTAATAAATATAGCCATTAATAATGCAGATGCTTGATAATCTGGTATATTCCCCGAGCAGTACCCATCTATAAAAAATTTAATTTCATCAATTATCAGTTCATGACCATCCCTTTTTTTCTCAATGATGTCATACATCCTCATTTTCATCCCTCCTCTGTTAGTAATTTTTTATTCATGCCTTAGTCATGATCAAAAAATAACTTCCGCTATAAATTTCGCTCATGTGTTGACTTAACTCGTCAACACCCGCTCAAAAGCGGAAGTAATTTTTTATTCATGCCTTATATCCGATAAAAAGCTTATTCCTGGAACCTGAGCATTAAGGCCTAAATATTCGGACACAGTTGCAGCAATATCTGAAAATGTATTTCTTGTACCAAGGTTTATATTGCTTTTAACACCTTTTCCATATATAAGCAATGGCACGTACTCCCTTGTATGATCAGTTCCTTGAGTTGTCGGGTCACACCCGTGATCTGCCGTAATAATCAGTATATCCTCGTCTTTTAATTTCCCAATTATCTCAGGAACCATGTCATCAAATGCAATTAATGCCTTAGCATAACCTGCTGCATCATTGCGATGTCCATACACCATATCAAAGTCAACCAGGTTGGTAAATATAATACCTTCAAAACTTTCACTCATATATTGGAGAGTTCTGTTAATACCATCCATGTTATCGTGGGTGTGTACAGCATGGGTTATTCCCTGTCCGCCATAAATATCCTCTATCTTACCCACTGCCTTAACCATGAATCCTGATTCTTTAGCATAATCCAGAACAGTTTTTCTTAATGGTTTTAAAGAAAAATCCCTTCGTCTATCTGTCCTCTTAAAACTCCCCTGTACACCTGTAAAAGGTCTGGCTATCACTCTTCCAACAGCATGATCCCCTGTTAGAAGTGTTCTTGCAATACTGCACATTTCATATAGTTTTTCAACGGGTACAATATCCTCATGGGCAGCGATTTGGAAAACACTGTCCGCTGATGTATAGACTATAGGATATCCTGTTTCAACATGTTCTTTTCCAAGCATATCTATAATTTGTGTTCCTGATGCAGCAAAATTACCAATAGTCTTTATTCCTATCCTGCTTTCAAATTCCTCAATTATTTCCCTGGGAAATCCTGAAGGATAGACAGGAAATGCCTTATCCAGGATAAGCCCTGCAATTTCCCAATGCCCGGTAGTTGTATCCTTCCCTAATGACTGTTCAGCCATACGACCATAACAGCCGTCTGGAGATTTATATTTATTGAAACCTCTTATATTATCGATATTTCCAAGGCCAAGCCTTTCTAAGTTAGGCAGCCTCAAGCCTCCCATGGCCGTTGATATATTTCCTAATGTATCACTGCCGACATCACCATAAATGGCTGCATCCGGCAATTCACCCATACCCACACTGTCTAATACAATAAGTACAATTCTTCTCATTCTAATGCCTCCTTGACAATAGTAAAATAAAAAGAACCATAAGAATACTTCTTACAGCTCATATCAACATCTACATTAATCTATATTATATTATACTACACTTTTGATTGGAAATCATTCTCATGACCAAATTAATAAAAGAGATACTTTATCCCAATTCCTAAGCCCTTGGGTGAGTCTTTTTATATACTTCCTTAATCTTATTTTTTGCAATCTGGGCATACACTTGAGTTGAAGATATATCTGAATGTCCTAGCATTTCTTGTATTGATCTTAGATCTGCACCATTTTCAAGTAAATGTGCTGCAAAAGAGTGACGTAATGTATGAGGTGTTATATCCTTATTTATCTTTGCCTGATTCTTGTACTGCTTAATTATTTTCCAAAAGCCCTGTCTTGTAAGTCTTCCTCCGTTAATATTAACAAACAAGGCTTTCTCATCAGGCTTTTGTATCAGCAGGTTTCTCGACTTATTAAGATACTCTACAAGTGCGTTTACAGCTATTGAACCTATAGGTATTACCCGCTCTCGCAAACCCTTGTTGCATTTTATAAATCCCATCTCCAGATTAACCTCAGACAAGTTAAGATTAATAAGTTCCGATACCCGTATACCTGTTGCATAAAGAAGCTCAAGCATTGCTTTATCTCTGTAGCCTTTTAGATCTACGCACTTTGGTTGATCAAGCAGCAGCTCCACTTCACTTGTTGATAGAATCTGAGGAAGCTTTTTTTCCACTTTCGGAGAATCAAGATCAACTGTTGGATCAGCATCAATCAATGTGTTTTTATACATATATTGATATAAAGACCTTATTGAAGCCAGATTCCTTGAAATAGTCGAAACCGCTCTTCCTTTCTTCTGCAAATGCAAAAGATAGGTTATTACCGTAGTCTTATTGGTATTGGTTATGTTAAGCAAGTTGATTTCTTTCAAATAGGATATGTACTGTTCAATATCTCTCTTATATGACTGTAGAGTATTTAGTGACAGTCGCTTATCCTTTTCCAAAAACAGAATAAACTTTTGAATTATTCCTTCCATTAAAACTTCCCCTTCTTTTCTTTTAAAATAATTTCATTTAAATACCTCTTAATTACTCACACTTAGTTTTGAACAAAGTCATGAAATGATTTTGTCAAACTTAATGTTGTCGTGAGAAATTGTGGTGTGTATGCACTATAATTCCCTAGACATTTAAATAATCCAGCCGGATTATTACTAAAATAGCACAACATGGCATAATTAATGTAAAAATTTATGCATTTTAATAAAATTTAATAAATTTTCATAAATAACCTACTATTAGATTTTAATACATTTCGTAATATTTTTAAAGCAATATTTGTTAATAATCCAAAAAAAACTATCTTATTATTAATACTTCTTTTTACATGTATTTCATGTTATCAATATTATTTATCTTACAATTTAATTATTGACAGATAAAACCCATTGTAAACATTAGTTTTAAAATATTGGTGAAATCACTCTAATTAATACAGGTGATATATAAACTTCCATGAATATACCTCCTATCATTACTAAAGCAATGAAAGCTGTAGACAAGCAGTATGATATTAGGTTGCTCTTCAAACTTTCCTTTGAAATTCTTTTAATAGATTTATTCTTTATAATACCAAGAGAAAATTTAATGCCATTGACCCCTAAAATTATTATGCATGGCAGTATGATAATTTCCTTTAGTAAAAGTGAACTTAAAATAAAAACAACACCCTTTACGCCAAATGTCTGTATTAAAAGTCCTGAACCAAATCCAGTCAAAAATCCTCTTATTCCAACAAAAACAAATATAAATGGTATACCTATTATGCACACACCAAGAAGCCAGATAACTGTGATTTGTTTTATGTTTTCCATTAGAGAAACCTTGAATAATTCGGCACTATTAATATCCTGTTTATCAAACAGCTCCAGAAATCCTTGAAAATAGTTCTTTAGCTCTTCTCTTTGCATCGCTGTCAATCCATTTACTGTAAAAGCACCTATTGTCACTCCAATTATAAAAGCAAGCAAAAGCAATAAGTAAATGCTTGAGTTTGATTTTATGTGTTTTACAAAAGCACATTTTGCATTAGAAAACAAATCTTCGCCTCCTTCTACAATTCCTTGGCTTTCTAATCCTTATAATGAATTTTATGCAACTCAAATCGAAAAAATTACAATCAGCATATAATGTAAACTGTATGTTTTGGAAAATATTTTTCTATGTTATACTATTATATAATAGGTAGTATTTAGGAGGGATATGACATGAATGATAATAAGGATGTCAATTCTGGCGAAACTGCTTTTCTCACCTCAGTACATGGTGAAATTCAAGCGCAATTGATAGAAGCTGATTTAAAAGCCTGTGGCATCCCTGTATTGAAAAAATTCAAGGAGGCCGGTGCTTACCTTGACATTTATATGGGTATGACATCCTTCGGTATAGATTTGTATGTACCCTCAAACTTATTGGATGATGCAAAGAATATACTTAAAGATTTTGAGAATAACAGCAAAATAGACGAGGAAGAAAAAGAACTAATAGAAGCTAATAAAGAATACATAAAAATAAGGAATCGCAGAATTTGGATTCTATTGTTATTCTTTTTGCCAAGTTTACTCATAGGTTTAATATTGTATATAATATACGGTTAATACTTCCATATCAAAAGAGCTTCAACCCGCCAAACGGACTAGAAGCTCTTTTTTTATAATTAAAACAAGAATTTAAAATTTAATATCTCCTTTGATTATCCTATCTGCCATTAAAATACCGATGATTGTTTTCGCATCTGTTATTTCATGGTTTAGTATCATATCTATAAGCTTTTTGATTTCATACTTTTCACAATCCACAAATTCATCTTCGTCAGAATGTGCTTCTCCTTCTTTAAGGCCAATTGCTACATACAAGTGAAGTACCTCATTACTGAATCCTGGAGTACTGTGAATACTTATAAGATGTTTTACATTCTCAGCAACAAGACCTGTTTCTTCACTTAATTCTCTTACAGCACATACCTTTGGATCTTCCCCGGCATCCAGTTTTCCCGCAGGCAACTCGATGGTAGTTCTTTCAATAGGCTTCCTGTACTGCCTTACCATATAAATTTCCCCATTATCTGAAATAGGTATTACCACAGAAGCACCCGGATGCAAAACAACATCCCTTGTTGCTTTCTTTCCATCCGGCAAAAGTACTTCTAAAGTTTCAACATCAATAATACTTCCTTTATATGTATGTTCTCTTCCAATGGTCTTTTCATCAAAATTCATAATATCCACCCCGTTTAGCTTAGTTTATTTTTGTTCTTTTTAATTTCATCTGTTGCAAGCTTATCACATCTGTTATTGTATACATTATCAGAATGGCCTTTTACTTTAATCCATGTAATTTTATGGATATAATTAAGCCTGTCCAATTCCTTCCATAGTTCTATATTCTTAACCTGTTCCTTGCTTGAGTTCACCCAGCCGTTCTTTTTCCATATTATAAGCCATTTCTTTTCAAAACCATTGATAAGATACGCACTATCACTATACAGCTCAACTTCACACGGTTCTTTTAATTTTTTCAAGGCCTCTATAGCTGCTGTCAATTCCATTTTATTGTTGGTGGTATCTACCTCATACCCCGATATTTCCATTTCCTTTTCGCCATACTTAAGTATTGCTCCCCAACCTCCGTTTCCAGGGTTTCCAGAGCATGCACCATCAGTATAAATTATAACCTTTTTCATTTAAACTCCTTATTATACCTTTTTCACAACATATATAAAAGAACATTTATATGATCAGTCTTTTGAATACTGTTTTCCAATTTCCCTGGCTCTTTTCGTGCATTCATTCATAGCATCAATAACAGCATACCTGAATCCGTTTTTCTCTAGAGCACTTACAGCTTCAATTGTAGTTCCTGCTGGAGAGCATACTTGATCCTTTAGTTCTCCGGGGTGCTTTCCAGTTTCAAGAACCATTTTTGCGGAACCAAGCACAGCCTGTGCAGCCAGCTTGTATGCAAGATTTCTTGGAATACCTGAAAGTACTGCCGCATCAGCCATTGCCTCAATAAACATAAAAACATATGCAGGGCTGCTGCCAGTTAGAGCTGTAACTTCGCTCATAAGCTTTTCATCCAACACCTCCACCTTTCCCATTGTTTCAAACAAAGGACGAACCAGTTTCAAATCATCCTCATTAATATTATTATCAAAAGAAACCAAGGTCATACCTTCTCCAACAAGGGCTGGCGTGTTTGGCATTGTTCTAATAACCTTTTTGTCACTGCCTACTATTCCTTTATACAAGCTTATTGGCAAACCCACAGCTATAGAAACAAGTATTTTATCCTGGCTAAAACTTGCCTTACATTCTTCAAGAACTGTTTTAACCATATTGGGTTTAACAGCCAGAATAATAATATTAGACTTCTGGAATACTTCCTTTGAAGAACCTACTATACTTATGCCTATCTCCTTTTTTAGTAAACCCATCTTCTCCGTATCAACATCGTATATATATATATTCTCAGGCTTTACTATTCCTGAACTAACTACACTTTTTACCATTGCAGTGCCCATATTTCCAGCACCTACAAATCCCAAACTTATATCCATAAGCTCCTCCTTAAGCAATATAATCTATTACTATATTTGTTATGATTTATTACTTTACTATAATATCACAAATTTTTTTAAAATCCAGATAGAATTAATAAATATTATAAAATTATTATTATTCCCCATTGACATAATATCAAACCTGTTTTATAATAAGATACGTCACTTGAAGGGGAGTAGCGCAATTGGTAGAGTAGCGGTCTCCAAAACCGTCGGCTGCGGGTTCGAGTCCTGTCTCCCCTGCCAAAAGTCCCAAGGGTTTTTACCCTCGGGACTTTTTATTTTTTGCATTTTTTCATGACTACATCTTTATTCCTGGCAGAAATAAAATAATGAAACTGATATGGGATGGAAGTTAAAGAAAAAATACAAAAACAAATGGATTATTTAAATTATAGTAGGTTAAATATTTACATAAGGAAATTTGATGCAAGTAATTTACAAAATACACATTATGGTATATAATGTATATGGTTACATTATTGGCTACTTCAGAGTTGCAAAAATTCTAAATTATTCCTTAAACATTACCAGTTTTCAAATTTAGTCAGCAACAAAATACAAAGAAATATGCTTCATTATTAGCTTTTCAACGAACTATGTAAAAAGGTTATTTTAGTAATGTGTGGGGAGGTTATGTCATGTACAACCTAAAACAGGCAATTAGAAGTTATATGTATTTAACTCCAGTTTTTTTCCTAATACTTGTTGTCATAATTTTTTATTTGGGGATTAAAAATCTTTAATTTACTTTGTATAGGGAAAATACAAGATAAAGAGACTATCTTTAGGGATAGTCTCTTTACATAACTTAAACTATATTAATATTTGTCAAAATCCAAATCACTCAGCGTCAACATCTTTTTTCCATTTCTACTCAATCCCTTTGCTGACTCTTCTTGTACATTTCCTTGCTTTTTATGCTGTACAGTTTCAGTTAATGTATTTGAACTATGACTTCCCCTCAGCTTGAACCTTGCCATATTTTCATTCAGAAGCTTTGCTTGCATCATAAGTTCCTCACTTGCTGCGGCACTTTCTTCAGATGTTGCAGAATTAACCTGTATTACCTTTGAAACCTGGTCTATACCAATGTTAATTTGAGCAATACCGCTTGCCTGTTCATTTGATGCAGATGCAATATCTCCTACAAGGCCTGCAACCTTAGATGAACTTTCAACTATACTGACCAAAGATGCTGCAGTTTCATTTGCAATCATTGTACCGCTTTCAACCTTCTTTACACTGCCCTCTATGTACTCTGTAGTTTCATGAGCAGCACGGGCACTTCTTGCCGCTAAATTTCTGACCTCCTCGGCCACAACGGCAAAGCCTTTTCCATGCTGACCTGCTCTTGCAGCCTCAACCGCTGCATTCAAAGCTAATATATTTGTTTGGAACGCAATTTCATCAATAACCTTAATTATTTTTGAAATATTCTCGGAAGCATCATTTATCTCTTCCATAGCCTTTAGCATATCACCCATTCTTTGATTTCCCTTGACAGCATTTTCTTTTGCTTCAAGTGCCAGTTGGTTTGCAAGTGCCGCATTTGTAGCATTCATCTTTGTCTGATGGGCTATCTGAGTTATACTTGATGACAGCTGTTCTGTTGAGCTGGCTTGTTCTGATGCACCTTGTGACAAATGCATGCTGCCCTCCGATACATGGGCTGATCCTCTTGCCACCCTCTCTGACGCATTTCTGATATCACCAATTAAATTATTTAATTCTTTTATTATTGAATTTAAGGAATCTGAAATAAGCTTAAAATCGCCATCGTACTCCCTGACCTCATTCAGATCCATATTACATTCTGAAATCTGCTTTAATACATGTGATATCTCATCAATTATACTTTTAAGGTTAAAGACTGTCGTGTTAAATGAATTAGAAAGCTTCAAATAATCACCCTTATAATGGTTTCTCATGGACACATTTAAGTTTCCTTCTGAAACTTTACTCATTACATCGGATATTTCATTAATCGGTTCTATTATAGCATCAAGGGTAGAATTTATTCCTTCTACTATTTTCCTGAATTCCCCATGATGCTTTTGACTGTCAGCCCTGGTACCTAACGAACCGGACATAGCTGCATCAGTCAGAGTTTTTGTATCTTGAACCATATCATATAACGTATGTCTTAATTTATCCATACTTTTTGATAAATTATCTTTATCCGATCTTACAATGATTTTTACATCCAGATTACCCTTTGCAATCTCCCAAGCTGCATCAGTCTTTAGCCTTATATCATTAATCATTTCCATAAATGCTTTTTTGAGCCGTCCTATCTCATCCTTTGAATCTAAGTTAAAACTGATTTCAGTATCCCCCATAGATATCCTTTCTGCTGCAATAGTAAGCTCATTTATAGGTTTTGAGATTCTATTGACAAGTAAAAATGTAAAAACAATAAGTCCTAGAAATATGACTAAGTCTACGATAAGCATAGCACTAATAATTTTATTTTTATCATTCTCACTGATTTTTATTATTTCTTCAGTACCTGAATCTATCATCTCTCCTATCAGATTCAAGCATTCCCTTGATATGGAGAAATCATCACCAGTTACAGCTATTGTCCCTGACTTCATAGAATCAATTGTGCTTTCTCTCCACATATTGAAGCTTTTTGAATAATTATCAAAATACTGGTATATAAGCTTACCGCTTTTATCCTTATATGTACTCCAAAAGCTATCATCAAGAGGAAATTTGCTTCTTGCATTATTTATTCTGTCTGATGCTTCCTGAGTGTTTTGCTCAAAGGATTCCTTATTTTGTTTCTTGTCTTCCGCTTTAGGACTCTCATATAAAAACTGCTTTGAAGCCACCATAGCTTGATACATATCGCGATCCGCATTCAGAACCAATGATATGGCTTCATAATTCTGTTTTTTAATCTTATTATCCATATTATGAAACATAGAGTTCAAGCTTATAAATGCGATTATTGAGATAAGGATCATAGCTAATAAAGGTATTGATACTGCTATAAACAACTTTGACCTAACAGATAAGTTCTTAAACATTTTATTCCTCCTTTAATTAAATTTCCAGGAAATCAACAACAGAATACAAAGGCACTATGGTCTTTGAAATAATTTACATAATTACAAATACTAAGTTGGATGAATAGTGAAATGATTTTTTATATATAAATATTATTCTATTAAAATTATAAAAATCCTCCTATATTCAAAAAAGATTGCTAATCTTTATGTGACCATGAGAAATTGTGGTGAGGCCACAGTAATTTTCTAGACATAAAAAACACTCTAGACCATTACGATCTAAAGTGCTTATCTAGACTCTATAAAATACTCATTTAAAACTAATAATGTTAAGTATTACTGAAAAAACAACTTATTATTACCATTACATATAATCAGCTGAAGTCTTTGAGAAATGCTTTGAAACAATAATTACATCACTCATATTAATAGCACCATCCAAATTCAAATCTGCGTTAATGTTATAAAGTGCATTGCCGGATATTGAATTAAATGATTTGGCAATTTCCAAAACATCTTTCATGTTAATAGAATTGTCCTGTACTCCATTCTTTACAATGTCACCGGCCCACATCATTATAGGGCTTTGAGCAGTACTAAGTTGTACATTTTTATTAATAACTATATTCTTTATTTCTCTATAAAGGTAGTTTTCTTTGCTTATCTTTATAGTTTGAGAGCTTGAGGAAAATTTCACATCAGTCAGCTTAAAATAACCTTTGCTATCTGTTAATACAGATTTACCAGAGCCTTCTATTTCTACTTTAAATCCCGAATTTATACTCGTATCTGTATATGTAAAGTCGGGTTTGATATAACCTTCTATGAAATTATTTGAATCCGGTGTAGGTGTCGCAGGTATAGTTGTCACTGTGGGAATTGGCCCTTCCGGTCCTTCACCAAACACTATCTCGTTGCCTATATATAACGGGCACTTTTTAGTTATTACATATTCGTCTCCTAAGCCTTCCCTGCTGTAATCATTTTTAGCATTCCAATTTCCCTTGTAAGTTGTTTTATCCTGATCTGCAATAAGGGCAAACTGTATTTCACGGGCAGCATATATTTGTTTTCCCTCCCAATCAAATTCAACATAATATGTACCCTTGTCATCATACTTCATAATCTCTGAATATTTTGCCTTTCCGTCATAACACTTTTCATTTTCATCATAATATACTTCCATATGTACATCATTAATGGTTTGACCTGCATCCAATATCTCACTGATATTAAAATAATACCGTACCTTCATGCGGGTCTCATAATGAGGAGGATATGCACTTTCATTATGGATACGAAGGGTAATTTGTGATCTTTCATTGTTTTCCTGGCTGGTGCTGACTTTAGCTTCCACAAAAAATTCCAGCGGTTTGGTTTCTTTCGGTGGAAAATTCGGTACTGGCTCATGGCCTTCTCCATAATATGTATAAAGGCCTGCACAAGCCCCAACAAAAGCTGCATTGTAGTCAACAGCAACTTCATTGTAAATAAAATCAGATGTTATATCCTTATGAAAATCTTCTGCATCCGGTCCCCCTACTAAAGCACCCCATAAAGTATGTACCTGGTCTTTAGGATTATCCATGTTAAGGGTTTTGGAGCCATGAGACGCACGGTGGTGCGGATGTGAGGCACCATCAGGTGCATAACCCACAATATATGCTCTTTTCATTGGATTGTTTCCCATTATATATTCCATTTGATTCTTGGCCCAATCGGTAAAAGCAGTGTTTCCCTTACACTTCCTGTATACCATAGCACAAAGCTGGGCAGCTGTATTGTACCTTGCAGAACCGTATGGATTTAACATACTAAACCCTGCAGGAGTCTTCGAAAGGAAATTCGTGTCCTTGGGATCTTCGTGGGCAACTCCCGACCAATATTCCAAATTCCATCTAAAAATATACCAGTCTCTTTCAGTATTTGTTATGGGTGCAAGCTTTGCAAACACTCCGCCCCATACAGTATCCCAGCAGTGGACCCAAATATTCTGCCAGTCATTACCTGTATCAACAATTATTCTCTGCATGTAGCCGGTATATTTTCCACTTGCATCAGTAGCTACTATATGATCTATATATTCCTTTTCTCCTGTTGCTATATTGAGCCAAACTGCAGCCCAGGACATTTCATCATAATCATAGGATGACATATAGTATTCATCGGAATACCCAAGTCCTCTATACTTCCTAGCAAAATCATATAGTGCTATAGCCGTATCAAGACATTTTTTTGCATATTCCGGATCCTCATCTTTAAAATTGAGGTAATTAATTGCAAGGGAAGCTGCTGCACCGGCACACTGGTCACTTGCAGGTTTCTCAGCAGTAGCAAAATATGCAGGTCTTTCAAAGTCCTTAATCATTTTTGAATTTTGAAGTTCTGGTGGATTCCACCAGTCGTGATCTATATCCCCTTCTCCTACCACATAGCAGAAAGCAATAACATTACCGTCTTTATCCCTGAATGTGGACCTAAGAAAATAATCGTTAAACCATCTGAGGATATCTTCTACATGTTCCTTCTCACCAATTTTTATGTATGCATCCCGAAACTCATAGTATCCCCAACCTACAGTAGATGCTGCATAAGATTGAGGAAGACCAAATTTAACATGATCCCCTGCATCATGCATACCGCCGCTTAAATCCAATGAACCGTTCCCATCCGGGTCGAGTACCGACCTGTATTTGTCTATAAAACTCTGAGAAAGATTTGTTCCTCTAAATCCTTCTGTCAAGGGAATCAATGGTAACTCCTTATCCTCCACATGACAATCCCCACGCCATTCAAGACGCCCGCCTGTTATACCCGGTCCACATTTATTTGCATCATAGAAATAAAGGGAAAGTTGAAGTGCTTTAGCAAAATTGTACTCGGGTTCAGCATTAACTGTTGCTGGAAAAGAGATAACTGTACTTATGAAAAAACTAAAGCTAAGAAGTACAATTAAGCTTCTCTTAAAAAAAACATTCTTCGACATATAAATTCGATCCCCCTAAAATTATTTAAAATTTGCATATTAAACTATTTATATAAATCTTCCCCCCTCTATTTTTCAATGCAAATGCAGACACAGGATCTACTTGTCAACACCCGCTTAGAAAGCGGAAGTAATTTTTCATTCATGCTTTAATTTAATCATATGTCTGTTATTCTTTAGAGTCAATTGCTGTGATTGGCTTTAATTAATAATAATTGTCCTATCTCGATTATAGTCAAAAAATTATGGCGTGTAATACACAAAATTTTTTCACACCAAAAAGAACTGATGGTATATTTTCCCTCAGTTCTTAGGATCATGCATTATTTTTTTAGTCATAATATTTTATAATCAGGTATTATTTAAACCTGTTCCTTCTTAAGAAAGTAGGAATATCAAGCTCATCGCTCTGATTTGCATTGTTATAATTGTTTGCTGCCGGCTGCTGCTTTTCGTTTGCCGGTTGATTGGGCACATTTCTTTCCTGTGGTCTTTCATTGCTCCTATCAAATGAAGGTTTTTCCATCTTGTTAATAATAGGTCCTTTATCAAATCCTGTAGCAATCACAGTTATAAGAATTTCATCCTTCAGATTTTCATCAATAACAGCACCGAAAATGATATTGGCATCCGGATCAGCAGATTGCTGAACCAACTCTGCTGCAGTATTCACTTCAAACAGACCAAGGTCGGCACCTCCGGTAATATTGAGAAGAACACCTCTTGCCCCGTCTATGGATGTCTCCAGCAAAGGACTGTGTATTGCCTGTCTTGCTGCTTCCTCAGCCCTGTTTTCACCAGCTGCCCTACCAATGCCCATGTGTGCTATACCTGTGTTAAACATAATTGTCTTAACATCAGCAAAGTCAAGGTTAACAAGACCCGGTACTGCAATAAGGTCTGAAATACCCTGCACACCCTGTCTTAAAACATCATCTGCAATTCTGAATGCATCAACTATGGATGTCTTTTTCTCCGCTACCTGTAAAAGTCTATCATTGGGAATGGTAACCAAAGTATCCACTGTAGATTTGAGGGTTTCAATACCCCTTTCTGCATGCTGCATTCTCTTTCTTCCTTCAAACATAAAAGGCTTGGTAACGACTCCAACTGTAAGAATTCCCATTTCTTTGGCTATCTGTGCTACAACAGGTGCTGCACCTGTACCGGTTCCACCACCCATACCTGCTGTAACAAATACCATATCTGCACCTTTTATAGCTTGAGCTATTTCATCCTTGCTTTCATTTGCAGCCTTTTCACCGATCTCAGGATTGGCACCCGCTCCCAAGCCCTTAGTCAGCTTATCACCGATTTGTATCTTTGTATTTGATTTTGACAAAAACAATGCCTGCTTGTCTGTATTAATTGAATAAAACTCAACCCCACGGAGTCCGGCGGTTATCATTCTATTTACGGCATTATTTCCTCCACCACCCACTCCAATAACTTTTATCTGAGCAAATTGTTCGAGATCAATATCAAACTCCAGCAATTTTCAGTCCCCCTTCTTTTTTCATTGGTTAATAAATAAGAACTCGTTTACAAACAATCCACTTACAAATAATCATACTGCTAAACGTTTTGCATCACTTTGTAACACTTAAAAAAACAAACTAATGAGCATTACAGAATGCATAAAACAACTGGCCCTTATCTATATCGTACAATTGTAAATTTTCGTCGATTAAAACAACTCACAAAATCACACAGAATAATAATACCTCATTATTGTACATAACGCAATATAACCATTTTTTTATTTTTATATTATATAACAATTTTTCTATTATGTATATCGTAAATAAGAACTCAATTGTAATAATATTCATGCAAAAAATTTGAGAATTCTTTTTAAGATATTTTTTTCCTTTTTCTGAGTTTTTTGTTTATGATGCTTCACTTCACTTCCATAAGCGTTTCCTTTGCTGTGGGATCCAACATACTTTACAATCCCTGCTGCTGTATAATATTCTATTTTAGAAACACTATCAGTTTTTTGCAGAGCAACTCTAGAAGGTAAATCAAATACTTCGGTAGCCAGCTCCCTGCCACCATCTACATAGGATATTCCTCCACCTGTAAGTACAATTCCAGCTGGGAATTCCCCTTTAATCTGACTCTTTTCCAGCAATTCCTTGCACAGTGAAAATATTTCAAACACTCTCGCTTCTATAATTTCTACTATCTCAGATACTTTAACAGATTTCTTTTTATTTTCATTAATGTCTATTACAGTAACTTCTTGATCATTTTTAATAAGTGAACTAAGAGCCAACTCAAATTCTCTTTTTAATTTTTCAGCTTCAGAATACGGAATCTTTAGACCAATTGCCACATCATTGGTAATATGATCTCCACCTACTGTTATGCACTCGTTAAAAATCATATTTTTATTCTTAAATACCGATATATCTGTTGTACCGCCGCCAATGTCTATAAGAATAACTCCCATTTCCTTTTCATCCTGCGTAGGAGCTAATTGACTGGTTGCAAGTGCTTCCACTATTAGACCGTCTGTCTTTAAATTAGCTCTTTCCATACTTTTAACTATGTTCTGAACAGAAGTTATTTTTCCTGTAATTATATCTGCATCAACCTCAAGAGTCAATCCAGCCATTCCTACAGGATCAATGATTTCATCATAGCCATCCACAATAAACTGTTGGGGTATGATGTCAATAATCTCTCTATCATCTGAAATATTAATGCTTCTTGCGGCAAGAAGAACCTTATCAACATCCTTACTGGTTATTTCACGGTTCTCATTTGAAATTGCAAGTCTTCCTCTGCTTTTAATTATTGAAGTATGAACACCATTTATACTTACATATGCAGAACTGATTTTTAGACCTGCAACTGTTTCTGCTTTTTGAACTGCGGATTTGATGCTGGAACATGTGCTTTCTATATCTACAATAACACCCTTTTTTATGCCATTACATTGCTCCATTCCGTGGCCTAAAACTTCCAATTCACCTGCTTTGCCGACTTGGCCAATAACAGTACTCACTTTTGAGGTTCCGATATCTATGCCAACGATAATGTTTCCCACTAATGAAAACCTCCTATTATAATAAAAAGAACAGTTTTATTTATATAACACTTTTCATCTTGATGAAAAGTGAATAATCTTTTATATTTGTCCATCGCAAATCCCGTTAAAACGGTTCGTTATCTGCTCTGCCAAATATAAGATCAGTTGCACTTTTCATCTTGATGAAAAGTTAATAATCTTTTATATTTGTCTATCGCAAATCCCGTTAAACCGTTCGTTATTTGCTCTGCCAAATATAAGATTATTACTCTTTTCATCTTATAACTTATATGGAAATGTCGAAGAATACAATTTTAATTCATTTTATATATTATCTTTTTTTGAATATTTATTCAATAGAATTCTACGAATAATTGCAAAATTTAAAAACAGCCTGTTACCAAAAGCAAATAATGCCGCCAGATAAAGTTGTATTCCAAGTTGATCACCAATGTACGCCAATGCAGCTGCCAACAGCGCATTCATGAAGAAGCCTGAAAGGAAAACCTTCATATCAAACCTGCCTTGCATTGAAGCTGCTATTCCTCCAAAAACAGAATCAAGTGCTGCTAATATTGCCACAGCAACATAAGTCGAATACTGATATGGAATTTGAAATGGCAAAATTACTCCTATAATTATTCCTACTAATATACCAATAAGTGGCAGCATATTTCTCCTCCTTGTTTTAGTTGTTCCTTAATCATTTCTTAGTCATGATGATAAAATAACTTTAGTTATAAATTTCGCTCAGTAATGCATTACTTCATCTTAAAATTATACTTACGGTCTTCATTATATTCCAGATAACCTTTATCTGTTTTCTTAAGTTTATTAAAATAAATATCCCTAATAAAATCCAATCTGTAACCAATTTCACTAAGGTCCCCAAGGTCAGCCATGATCCTCCCATCAAGTTCTACTTTAATTCTGAACGGATCACCCACATCTATTTTTGTCACAAGGGGATTAATTTTGACATGATTATTTTCATCATACTTTGGAATTTCAGTCTTAAGCTTCTTTATATATTTAATATAATCCGGATCCCCTGCTATTAAAGCCTGTCCTTTTTTATAATTCTTAAATGTTACACCTTCCACTAAAATAGCATCCTTGTATGGCTTGTCCGACTCTTCAAGAACATAGCCACCCTCGTCAAGAAGAATATATAGCCCTTTATGATATATGTAAAACATGGGGCTTCTTTCTTGAACATTTATCCTAACAGTATTAGGAAGGCAAAACATTACCTTTGCCTTCTTAGCATACGAGAAGCTATTTAAAATACTGTTTTCTTCATTTCCATATCTAAAGAAAAAATAATTTTTAAAACTTTTTCCAACCTTTTTAAACCCATTGCTCCCTATTTGAATTTTGGTAACTGAAATCAATGCATCTGAATCAATTTTATTGTTTCCATAAACCTCAATAGTAATTATATTAAACAAGGGAGATAAGGCAAGTATTACCAATGATACTATAAAGAGAATAAAAAGAATAATCCTTCTAATAGTCTTGATCCTTTTCTTATTACTCTTTTTAAGTTTCTTTTGTTTCTTATTGGTAATCTCATTGTCTCTCTTAATCCTTCGTAGTTTCAAGGCTCATACCCCTTACTGCATAATTGTATTCTAAAGCCTGATTGAAATAATATTGGTATAAAAAATATTATTCATCATCAATTCTAACAATGGAAGCTCCAACGCCTCTGAGCTTTCCTTCTATATCTTCATATCCCCTGTCAATATGTTTAAGTCCATCTATCCTTGTTTCTCCCTCTGCAATAAGGCCTGCCAGAACAAGTGCAGCACCGCCTCTTAAGTCCTTGGAAGTTATATTGGCTCCTACAAGTCTTTTCACTCCCTTAATAACGGCAATTCTACCTTCAATCTTTATGTTAGCTCCCATCCTGATAAGCTCTTCAACATGTTTATACCTGTTTTCGAAAACCGTTTCTACTATTATGCTTTCTCCTCTGGCTATAGAAAGAAGAGAAACCATTTGTGCCTGCATATCTGTAGGGAACCCAGGGTAAGGCAATGTTCTTATAATATCTATGGACCTTGGTCTTGCAGGTCCACTGACTCTGATGAGATTTCTTTTTACATTTACACTGCATCCGCAATCTCTCAGATTTGATATCATTGAACTTATATGCTCTGGAACCACATTTTTTAAAAGTATATCTCCACCTGTTATTGCTGAAGCCACCATATATGTACCTGCCACAATCCTGTCAGGAATTACATTATGTACTATACTCCTTAGCTTGGTATTATTACCCGAAATGCGTATTATGCTGGTGCCCGCTCCCCATATATTAACACCCAAGCCTATGAGGAAATTTTGCAAATCAATTATTTCCGGCTCTTTGGCTGCATTTCTTATACAGGTTTCCCCCTCGGCAAATACCGCTGCAAGCATTATGTTTTCTGTGGCTCCCACACTTGGATAATCAAGGTGAATGTCGCATCCCTTAAGTCTTTCTGCTTCGCAATAAACAAAGCCCTTTTGCATAAAATGTACCTTTGCACCCATCTTTTTTATTGCCTTGAGGTGAAGGTCTATAGGTCTGGGGCCTATTTCACAACCACCTGGTTGTGTTATTTCATGGGTAATTTTCTATGCATGCCTTTTTTCAATAACACCATCTATTTTATCACTGAGTTAGTCATCAATCAACTTAAAACATCATTCCTTAATTAGTAACCATTTGCAATATTTTTATTACTCAATTATTTCCTCTCAATATCAGGTAATAAATACCAATAATTTTTTTGTGTTATAATCAAACTATTGTGTTATAATTTAATGAACAAAATCACTTGCGATTTTGCAACCTTACTATACTATAAAAAGGGATAGTGACATGGATCTAAGACTTTCTATAACAATTGCTGTATCAAAGGTTACAATAAAGGGGTTACGGCTTCTAAGGCGTGGCGGGACAACTCTTCCCGGAAAAATCGCCCTAAAGTTGTACCCGGATTTTATAAAAAAAATAACCCAGAATTTTAAGATCATTATGGTGACCGGAACAAATGGTAAAACCACAACATCAAGAATTATCAGCCAGATACTTAATGAAAACAAAATAGAGTTTATTTCAAACAAATCCGGTGCAAACCTTGTCAGCGGAATTGCAACTACTTTTCTTGATGCTATCGATATAAAGGGTAACTTCCCTTGCTCTCATGCATTGCTGGAAATTGATGAGGCAGCTTTTAAGTCATTAAGTAATTTTGTAGAGCCCGATATTCTGGTCGTTACAAATTTTTTCAGAGATCAGCTGGATAGATACGGTGAGCTCTATACCACATTAAATGGAGTTAAAGCCGGTATTGCAAAGCATAAGAAAACTAAACTTGTTTTAAATGCAGACGACTCTCTTTGTGCATCCATAGGTAAAGAAACCAATAAAGAGGTTGTTTATTATGGTGTAAACAACAATGCCTGCGACAGTATAGAAGAAAACATAAATAATGATGCTTCATTCTGTTTATACTGCCAGACAAGATATGAATACCAAAGTCATATATATGGTCATTTAGGTGACTTTTCATGTCCCAAGTGCGGATATAGAAGGCCTCCTTCATCTGTAAATTGTGTTAAAGTGTTGGAGCTTAATGCAGAGTACTCCAATATGCATTTTTCCATAAACAGCGATGATAAAAACAAAATATTGGATGCCCGTATAAATCTTCCAGGCCTTTATAATGTATACAATGCACTTGCTGCAGCTGCCTGCGGAAGCCTTTTAAACCTGCCTGTTGAAAATACAATAAAAGCTATGGGCAAGTTTGAATGCGGATTTGGAAGAATGGAAACCATCAAGGTTGGAAGTAAAAAGATAAGGCTGATACTTGTTAAAAACCCCACCGGTTTTAACCAGGTACTTAATTATCTGCTTACAGAGGACAAGCAAATGCAGCTTGCTTTTCTCCTCAATGATAATCTGGCAGATGGTACTGATATATCCTGGGTTTGGGATGTTGACTTTGAAAAGCTTGAAAAAATCCAACATAATATCGGCAATGTATATGCTTCAGGCATACGTGCCGAGGATATGGCCCTCAGACTCAAATATGCCGGGATATATACAAATAAAATATGTATAATCAAGGATTATAAAGAACTCATAGAAAATGCTCTCCAGAATACCCCTGAAGGCCAAAACTTATATATTCTGCCAACCTATACGGCTATGACAGAACTGAGAAAGTTCTTGAGAAAAAAGTTCGGTCTAAAGGAATTCTGGAAATAATTATAATAAATAATAAAAACCAATGAAAGGAACATCTTTTTATGTATGAATTAAATATATGCCATCTATACCCCGATCTCTTAAACCTTTATGGGGACAGGGGAAATATTATTGCATTAAAAAGGCGTTCCGAGTGGAGAGGAATAAAGATAACCGTTTCAAACATAACACTCGGAGACAACTTTATTCCCGAAAACTATGATATTATTTTTTTAGGAGGAGGCCAGGATTACGAACAAACAATAATTCAAGATGATCTTTTAAAGAAAAAAGGCGGAGAGATTAAAAATGCCATCATGAACGATAAGATATTTCTGTGCATTTGCGGAGGATACCAGCTTCTGGGCAAGTACTACAAGACCTGGGACGGCAAGGAAATAGAATTTTTAGGAATTCTTGATCTATGGACCATAGGAGGTCAGAAGAGAATGATAGGCAACATCGCCTTTGAATGCGATTTTTTAAAAAGCGAATCATGTGACGGAAAGGTAATAGGCTTTGAAAACCACTCAGGCAGAACCTACCTTGGCGTTGATGTAAAACCATTAGGAAGGGTACTTAGAGGAAACGGAAATAATGGAGAAGACGATTGTGAGGGTGCCTTATATAAAAATGTCCACTGCTCATATTCTCATGGAAGCTTACTTCCTAAAAACCCTGCATTTACCGATCACCTTCTGACCCTTGCTCTAAAGCAAAAGTACAAGGACTTTGTTTCTCTGCAGCCTTTAGACGATGTCATTGAATCCCGTGCCCATGATTCCATGATAAAAAGAATACTATAATTTTAAAACTTAATACTTTTTAGGAGGTAATTAAATGGAAGTACCCAGTGTTAAATCAAATACAATACAAAATTTAATTAAAAAACCCTTTATGGAAGTAATTCTAATGCTTGCAGTTTTTGGCGGAATTTTTCTTAAACTTATTTATTTTCAATTTATAACACATATTAATGGAAGGCCTGTTTTAGGGTCCAGCAATTTATCCATGCTGGTATCTTCAATTGCCGCTATTTTTTTGATATTCTCCCTGGTTTTTCTCCTTTCAGGCAAAAGAACCTTCGGTGTACTTATAATTGTTGATGTTGTCCTTACCATATTATTTGTTGCTGATATATTATATATACGATACTATACAACTGCTATAACAGTTCCTGTACTTCTTGCACTTAAATTTCTCGATTCCGTTGAAGGAAGCGTTGTTAGTCTTTTTAGCAAGAAAGACATATTTCTCTTTCTTGATTTTCCATTCCTCATAGCCCTTCTGTTTGTTTTTAAACAAAGAATTCATTTAAAAGCAAACTTTGCAAAAAGACTAATTATATTTGCAGTGGTTCTTGTCTTATCTGTACCTGCAATGTTTATATCCTTTAATAAATCGGACCTTAAAAATGGAGTATTTGATAACAACCAAGTCATTAAGAATATGGGAATACTCTATTTCCATGCCAATGACATATTCCATTTTGTGAAGGATGATCTTTTACAAAGCAAAACCATGACTGCTGAAGAAAAGAAACAAATGGAAGACTTCTACAAAAACAAGCAGGTATTAGGAGATAAATTCAAGGGAGTTGCAAAGGGCAAGAACCTACTCATAGTTCAGGTAGAGTCGCTTCAAGGTTTTGCAATGAATAAAACTATAAACGGAAAAGAAGTAACACCAAACTTAAACAAGCTGGCAAAGGAAAACTTCTATTTCGACAATTACTTTTATCAGGTCAAGGGTGGTAATACCTCAGATGCTGAGTTTCTTACCAATACTTCCCTGTACCCCATTAATGAGGGAGCAGTATTTTTAAGGTATCCAACCAACGTATATAATACACTTCCGAAGGCACTTAAAGAAAGAGGCTACACTACCTCATCCTTCCATGCTTACAATCCAAGCTTTTGGAACAGGTCTATCATGTACCAGAGTCTTGGCATCCAGAATTTTATAAGCTATGAAGACTTTAATCTGGATGAATTTGCAGGATGGGGCGGATATGCATTAAGCGATGAGTCCTTTTTCAGACAGTCTCTGGAGAAAATTGATACAACAAAACCTTTTTGCAGCATGCTCATAACGCTGTCAAGCCATCACCCATATGATTATTTTGGTGAAAAGACCAACCTTGATGTAAAACCATATGAGAAAACAGTACTTGGTAACTATTTAGGTGCTATAAATTATGTTGACAGTTGCATCGGAAAGCTTATTGAAGACCTAAAAAAACGCAACTTATATGACAATACGGTTGTAGTAATCTATGGTGACCATTATGCATTGCCAAAGACTCAGGCAAGCGATCTTTACAAGCTTGAAAATGTTGAGCCAAATAACTTCAACTGGCTGAGGCTTCAAAAAGTTCCTCTTATCATACACATCCCTGGTGTAGAAGGAGGCCAAACCATAAGTACTGCATCTGCTCAGGTTGATTTGCTGCCTACAATAGCAAACTTAATGGATATTGATTTTCCATATGCAATGGGTCAGGACATGTTCAACAAAAAGGATGGTTTTGCTCTTCTTAGGGATTATTCAGTTGTAACAGACAAATATCTCTATGATGCATCTGAAAGCAAAGTATACAATATAAAAGACGGAAGCCCATTGAACATAGATGAGTATAAAAATGAGATTGAAAAAATAATGCATCTTGGAAAACTGTCGGATTTAATGATAAGAAAGAATGCTTTTAAAGCGGTAAAGAAGTAATACTTTAAACCACTAAAAGACTAGAGGGAGTAAGGCTATAAGACAGTCTCGCTCCCTCATTTTATGTGTAAAAATGATAATATTCAGGTATCATAACGCTATTATTTTGGAAGTTCACTATTACTTATTTCAAACTCCGCATGGTCTCCTAATGGATGCCCTACAGGTACGCTTATTCCTACTCCATCTTTCGTCAGGTAGCCATAGATTTCCATATTAGCTGCTTTATTCGAAAGCAATTTCAAAAGTTCACTATCACTTATTTCACCAAATGAATATGATATAGCATATTTTACTGCCTGAGGATCGCTAGAAAACATTCCAACATATTTTGCATTTCTTAAAGCCTTTACAAAATCTTCATTCATTTTGGGTACAATATCGGCTAAAGTCATTTTTTTCCCGTTTGTAAGATCAATGTTTGTTGTGTGGAATAAAAAGTATGGATGTGCTGATGGTACAATGTTGTTATAGCTTGAATATGCTATGCTGAGTATATTATCATTTTTCAGCTTTATTTCATAGCTTACATCAGCTTCATAAGATGATGAATCCTCTAATTCGTTGAGTGTTTCTTCATACAGAGCTATAGCATCATCTTTTATTATTTGATTAATGTTTTTTTGTTTTACAGCATCTCCTAGGTTAACAATTTGTGGATATTTTATTTTCACATTTATTTTCTCATTTTTATCTGTGTAAGTTTCTTCTACTAATTGATAGCTCTTGTCAGGATCAGAAGTGGCTGTAATTTGCTTCTGTATTGTATTTGCAAATACTGTACCTGTTACCAAACTTACTGCTAGCACCATTCCTAAAAGTATTTTCCTTGTTTTACCCAATATTTTTTTCATCATCTTTCTCCCCATTATTAATTGTTAGATACCGAACTGTAAAGTTATATATCAGTTCGGTATCTATATCATTAGTTTATATATTAATATTACAATTTTATAATAATATATATTGGTATAATTTATGGAATCTTTAAGAAATAGTTACCAATTAATTAAGAATTTACAATAAATATTAAAACCTAGCCAGTTTTAGAGAATTAATATTTACTTTAATAAATTTTTTCATATACAACGAACCTTTTATCTTCATAAGACTTTTTATAGCTCATATCTTCGCTTAATAAAACATACAGCGGATCATTTTTCGACATGAGAAAATGAGTAAATTTATACTTTTCTATAAACTTCCTATAATGCATACTGCCCTTCCTCATGTTAAAAAAATCTATAATTATATCATCCTTCTTATTAAAGGACTTGAGAAATATTTCAGCCCTTGAATCTATAAAAGCTCTAAGTCCTGCAAATTCAATGTACCCGCCTGTATTAAAATCATTATACAATCTCATTTCATTTGTCCTGACGTTTTTCTTGATATATTCAACAGCTCCAATAGGCCTGAATTCATTCATACTGTCGGTATAATCATATTTTTTCAAGACCACTGTAATTATGAGTATCCCAACAATTGCAGCTAAAATAATATGCTTTAGCCTGCTATTTACACCTTCTACAGGAGACAATCTGATATCCTTCAAATAATAGGCTAAAAACGGAAGCCCGCATGCCAAAAACAATGCAAAGCTTCTTAATGACGATAGGCCCATATATATTGTTCCAATTGTCAAAAGCACATATCTAAGCCTGGTTTTACCTCTGACTATTATATGAAGCAGTACAAATACAAGTAGAACCACAAATATTATAATACCAAGGATACCTTTAAAATCCGGTGATTGCATTTCACTTATACTGTCGCTTACCATTTTATTTCCATATGAATATAATACATAAATCATGTTCCTGATGCCGTATGGGTTAATAAAACCCACCGCAAAAGAAGTCAGAAATACTGCAATAAAAGGAATAATCCTATAGCCATGCCCTTTAAATATCAATAGCTTAAAACCTATACCGTCAATTATATATGGAACCATTATCAAAAATAGGAATATCCACATTGCAGCATGTATATTAACCAGTAATACTGAAAGAATCGGTATAAAAAACAGAAAAATTTGTTTTTTACTTTTAATATGCAGTTCAAGTACATATATAATTAGAATAAAAATCAGTATAGAAAATATTTGCGGTCTCGGAACCATATAAAAGCTTAAAAATATACAGGAGAAAAGAGAAACCCCCATTGAGACAAGTTTATTACTGTCACTTAGCAGCATTGCGAGTTTAAATATTAACATCGATATAAAGATGTATATTAAAATGCCTAATATATGAATACCAATATCACCATATAAGCTATATATCTTGTAAAAAACAATTTCAGTCACCCACTGCTGTGCATTAAACACAAGGTCTTCATGAATTGTAAAACTCTCTGTATGGGGTAAACCCTTTTCAATCATGTACTTACCTATGTTGATAAGCCAGTACGTATCATTTTGCATAGCTGGTACATAAAGTATAAGGCAAGAGAGCAAAAATAACACACCAATGTATATAGTTTCAATTATTGATTTCTGTGGTGCAGCATTTGTTTGTTCATCCATTATCTTCACCTTCTTGTTTGCTTCTCCAATATTAAACTATAGGTACCGAACTGATAAATAACTTTTCAGTTCGGCATCTATAACATCAACCTCTTTAAATATCGGAATATTCAAGGCAAAATATAAGGTGAACATAAATTTTTAAAAAAATTCAAAAAAACTCTTGCATTTAATAATAATATCTGCTATATTAATAAAGGTCGTTGAACACAAGACACGCACCATTAGCTCAGTTGGTAGAGCACCTGACTCTTAATCAGGGTGTCCCGGGTTCGAATCCCTGATGGTGCATTAGGTATTTAAGTTTGAAACTATTGAAATTGGCTGATTTCGATAGTTTTTTTGTTTTATATAACAAATAATAATATGGAAAATCATGGTGTTATTTCCCTTCTAATCTCTTATAAAATCGTTTAAAATTATCGTAGTTGTAGTATTTATTGTAGTACTACATTATGACCTTGAAAGTATTATTAATACTAAGCTTCAGATAATAAATTTAATTATTATTGCTACATGATTCTAATAAATCAATTGCCTGTTTTTTAGTTGAAGGTAAAATATGTGTATAAGTATCTAATGTAAATGATACACTTGAATGACCAAGTAATTGTGATATTGTTTTGCTGCTGCACCTGCTTCAAATAATCTTGTAGCAAAAGTATGTCTCATAGTATGAACATTGCACATATCAATATTTGCTTTCTTTAATACTTTTTGAAATGCTCTTGAGTAATTTCTTGGTGATACATGTGTTCCTACTTTAGAACAAAATACGATATTACTTAATGATTGTTGTTTTACTTTTAGTTGTTTTAATATATTAATACATCTTTTAGTTAATGGAATGATTCTAACACTGTTTTTGGTCTTTCCATTATTTTGTTGTATTAATGTTTTAATTCCTTTTTCTCGATCTCTATCTTTTACTACTACAAGATTTTTGTTAACTGATATTTCACCTTTATCAAAATCAATATCATTCCATGTTAAGGCAAGTATTTCTGATTTCCTTAAGCCTGTATCAAGATTTACTATAAATGCAGGAAATAAACTATAATCTTTTGCTACTTTCTCAAAAATATTTTGTTCTTCTAATGTAAACGCTTTAATATCTTTCTTTTCTATATTTGGTAATTCAACAAAATCTGCTGGATTTTTCACAATGTAATTCTCTGTAATTGCCTTTTTTAAAGCTGATTTTAAAACAATATTGATTTTACTTATGGTACTTGCTGATAATCCTTCTTCATATCTTTTATTATAAGTATCTTGAATATCTTTTGTTTTTAGTTTTTGAAGCTTAATTTGACCTATATATGGTATTATGTTTATGTTAGATAAAGATTCATATGAATCATAGGTTCTTGGCTTTAATTTATTCTTTTTATAGCTTTTAAGCCAATATAATAACCATTCTTCAACTGTTATTTTATCAGGTTCAACATAATTAGATGTTTTGATATCATGTTTAATTGTATCCATTTTAATTAAAACTTCTTGTCTTGTTTTACCATAAATAGTTTTTCTTATAATTTTTCCTGAAGAATCTCTTCCAATTGTTAAACTACCCATCCATTTACCATCTTTGCGTTTATATATACTGCCTTCTCCATTTCCACGTTTAGCCATATATTTCACACTCCTATATTATTTTTTGGTTTCTTCATCCACTCAATAAAGGCAAGTTTTGTTATTATTATTCTTTTGCCTATTTGTATTGATGGAAAACTTTCTGAATGACACAAATTATATGCATTTTGTTTACTTATTCCTAAAATGTGTGAAATATCACTAACTGTAAGGGAAAGTGGTAATTGATCAACTGATGTTATTTTATTTTCAAGGTTCATAATAGACCTCCATTGTACATTAAATTTGTAATATTAGCAATAAAAAAGGAGTATTCTATATTAGCAATACTCCTTTATGGATTAAAGATGGCATTAGCCACTAATTAAGGTTTATTTTATTTTTATAAACTTACTTTATTTATAATCATTAATTATACCAAACATAACAAGAATACCTAAAAGCATATCTATAGCTATATCAAATTTAGGTATTTCTATATTAAAATATGTCTTTAATATAAATGACTCAACTTTCCCACATTAAAATATGGGTATGAACCTTGAAAAATTAATACAAATCAAGCACAAAGTTTTAACCGCTGCTTAAAGACCTTTGGTAATGATGATATAAATAAGTCCATTATTTCATTGACTTGCTTTTCTGGAAGTAAGGCGACACCAGAAAGAAGATTCTTAAGAAGTTCCAGTAGTAATAACAAAGCCTCTGCATATTTGATGTCAGTAAGCTCATCACAAACATAGTAAAATAGTTCTACTGTTCGCATGTCTTTTGAGTTTCTAGATTCAACTGCAAGCATGATGTATCTTAAGAATACTATTGTTGTATGAGCAATCATCATATCATAGGACTGCCTTGGAATTCTTTCGCTAGGGCTAGATTGGATTTGGACATTTTAAAGAACACTTCAATATCCCATCTCTTGCCATATAGCCTTATGATTTCGTCAGCAGGAATATCCAAATCTGTTGATAATATAGCAAGCCAGTCATCAGAACGACGGTCACTGACAAATACAATTTTAACGTTAATAGGGTCAGACTTTTTGTTTCTCCTGATACCAACAACTAGTTCACCTCTAATGTTTTTATCAGTACTTTGAGGTAACTGTTTGTATAACTCCTTAAGAGGCATCCATTGACCATTATAGAAAAAGTGTATTCTTGAGCTTTTCTTAAGCATACAAACAACATGTTTCTTAAAATCCTCAATAATCCTTGCAATAGTGGCCGGAAAAGCATACCAGCTATCAAAAAGAATATACTGTGCAGGAAGTCCCTTTACTATCTTTTGGTTAATGTCACATAGTCTATTTTTACTTCTTTGTGAACTTAACATTGAGAAGGCTACTGGTAAAAAGGTATTACCATCTGACCAACCTAATGTAAGCATTTTAAGACCCTTAACAAACCTGTGGGTGGTGTGATCAAAGACCCTTGCTAGAAGTTCAACAGACTTACTTCTGTTACGATCAAATAGTGTATCATCAACTATGATTACGTTCTTTCTGTCCTCAGAGGTTAGCTTGTTTATGGTATAGATGATCTGAGTCACCAGAATTAAAAGAAGCTTTCGCCAATTGTAGCTTGGGTTGTTAAGAAATCTATACGCAGTATTTTTCTTGAAGTCTACCTGCCCAGTTTCCATTGTAAGAACTCTATAAAGGTTTTTGCCCTGGAAGACAAGACTAAAAAGCGATTTGCAAATTTGAATACAAGAGAAGCCTTTTTCCTTGTAGAATCCACATTTGCTCAGTGCTTTATAAATTTTATTGATTTTAAAAAAGCAATCAACTTTTGTTGAAATTGTATTATCATCTATCACTTGTTCTGGTATAATATTTCTCATAAAGAATCGTCCTTTCGATATGGTTTTTTCGCAGATTTATTATATCAAAAAAGGCACGGTTCTTTATATTTTTTTGTGCTTTCTGTGTTAATTTTTCAAGGTTCAGTTCACTTTTTCAAGTGGGAAAGTTGAGTAAATGATATAAAAGCTGCTATTGCTATCCATAAAGCTTTTGATTTAATTTTATTTTGCATTATGTAACATCTCCTTAAAATTTATAAACATTTTAAAATTGTATTTATTGTATTTGATCCTACAACGCCATCAACAACTAATCCTTTTCTCTTTTGAAAATCACGAACTGCCATATCAGTTTTATTTCCAAAATCTCCATCTGTCACTAAGCTATAACCCAATTTATTAAGACTCTTTTGCAAATTAACTACATTATCTCCTTTATTGCCTTTTTTAATGGTAGGTGTTATTTTATAAATAGTATTATCAACCTTTTTATTTTTGTTATAAACTAGAATAGCTGACCCAATTTTTCTCTCAGTTCCATCAGTAGGTATGTTCTTTATCTGATCACTTACTATCATTTCTGAAGAACCACCACCATCAAGATTTACTGCATTATAGCAACCTAATTTATACATTATATCTGCTGATTGTTGTGCATTTACACCTAAACTATTTGATGTTCTTCCTTGCACTACAACTAATATAAATGTACCATCTTTTTTCTGTCCTAATAATGTTCTTGGATGTTTTTGGCAGCTATGGTCAATTTTATCTGCATTAATTATATTAATTTCTCCATTGATTACTAACGACCAACTTGTTCCTATTGTCCATTTAGAATTCCCTTGGACATAGGCAACTTCATTAATATCTTTCAAAAATTTTACTTCAGTATGACCATCTTTGTAATATATAAAATCTATAAATATAGGATTGCTAGGAGTGTAGTATTTACCCTCATCAACGAATGTTCCCAAATGCTCACAACTTCCATTAAGATTAAAAAATCCTCCATTAGTTTTAGCTACTATATATTTATTAGGATCAGTTATATTACTTAACTGTTCTAGTTTTCCAGCTTGACCCAATGTAACATCTACATCCTCATCTTTATTTGTTTCATAAACATGAACATCTGAATCATACATTCTTATTTTTCTGTATCCAATTAGAGATTTTGAATTTATATTATTAATCATTATATTATCATCTCCTATTTTATTTAAAACCAAAGGGATAAAATTAGTTTTTGCAGAAATAGTTGTGTTTCCTCCAAAGAAATTAGTTCCTGGACAAGTTTTAGTATTACCTGATTTATCTAATATTCTTTTTCCACTTGAAAGATCCCACCAATGATGATAAGTAATAGTATCAATAGAAGGAACTATATTAAATTTTAAGCATAATGTAGCTGTAACAAATATAATTGACTCTTTTTGTTCCATTGTCATAATGTCTTTATTTATGTCAAAGTTACCTATATTTTCTATACATAATGCATTTTGATTAGCTCCTAAAATTCCTGCTGGTACAGTATCAAATGGTCTACATATCATTATCATACCATCAGGAAATATTGTTATATTCTGTGCAATATCATTATAGTTTAAATTATCCTCATGATAATTATCCATTCCTATTGCTAATTCAAAATGATTCTTACCATTAAAATCATTATAACTAGGTTCATATGTATGATGTTGCTGAATTATTGATATTTTTCTATTAAATGTTTGCTTAAATAACCAATTTTTAAACTCATCTCTATTCATTAGTATAAATTGTTTATTTACTTGCATATTAAAATCACCTCTAAAATTTTATATTACTAATTACTTACTTATATTTCTTACTAAATTACTTATAGCCTTACAAAATCATAAGGTTCAAGATTTTTTAAGTCTTAAACACCTACAGTCTGTAAGGCTACATTTTACATAAAATACTTGTTTTAACTTAAATCTTAAAAAATAAACAACGAAAAAGACCACCTTTTTGAGATGGTCTTTCTATCTTCACTTTCATTCCTAACCAAATTGGTTCTTCACTTTCATAATTTATTATATGCAAAAAATATAACTTTGATACAACAACTGAAGTCTGCTTATTATAAGCAGACTTCCTTCACGTTCTTCTCTGAGCATAAGCTCCTTCACGTTCATACAATTTGATTATACACTTACTTACATATTATTGCAATACTTTTTTAAATTATTTTTTTAAAATTTCCAAAGTCCTGATTTTTTCATACCTGCATTAATATTATCTAATTCTGTACCTTTAACATTCCCAATTGATGAATTAAAATCAAATCTTTGAACACTTATAGGTATTGTATTCAATACATTTACCCAACGTCTTACATTTTTAAAATTATAAACTTTCATAATCTCTACATATGTACCACTTTTAAGTTGTTCTTGTGTTGGTTCTTGAGTAGATAAAGGAATAACTATTGCAGTTTTCCCACCGATTCTTAATACTAAACCTGGATGTTTACCACCTAATTCTTCATCAATATTATATCCAAAATTAATCCAAAAAACCATTCCTCTTTTTATTTGAATATTTTCAGGTATTCTAAAATCTTTTTCATTATATATAATTTTTGTTTTAATTGTAATCCATTTTAAATAATCACAAGCAAGTAATTTTCTTTTATTATCATCTGTTGTGCAATACTTCTCATAGAATTTATCTAATGATTTCTTTGCATTATTTAAAGATTCTTCCATTATCAATTCCTCACTAAAGTATTTTTACATATGATCTATTATACCATATTATGTAGAATTGTGAATAGTTTTGGAAGAATATATGTTAATATCTATTTGTTACTTCTTAAACTTATTAGCTGTCTTTGTTATTAGATATGGATTTTATTTTATTTTTGTAATTATTTACATTTATAATATTGTATAGTCATATGTTACTGTCATACTGTGTTGATCATCTTTGATTATTGGAGTGTCTAGATTTAACATTGATTTTGTCCATTGGAATATTGATTAAAACATCTCCTTAAATTACTTTTTTGAATTTGCTTGCAGCCTTTACTATCAACCAATAAACATCCTTGTCTTTACTTGCTTTATCAATCCACTTTTGCTTATCAGTTATTATGTTAACTGTCTTTTCCATCAGTAAGTTTATTGATTCCTCGATTGTTGGATTGATTACTTCTGCTTCATTCTCAAAGAATTTCAATCTTCCAAATACATTGAAAGAATCAAATAACTGAGTATTGCAGACTCCATAGAAGGTACTACGAGCATGTAATACCCTGTTTGCACCCAGGCATATTCCAATATGTACAATTTCTTTTGTACCTTTAGTAAATACCAAATCTCCTGCTTTTAATTCTGATTTTGTAACAGGTCTGCAAAATTTGTCGAATATTCCTTGAGCAGTATAATCCTCTGTAGGTTTAATAAGTCCAAGTTTTCTAAGAGAGTAAAGAATAAGGTCTGAACAATCTCCACTGTATTTTCCTAAGTGTTTTTCAACTGAATAACCATTAAAATAGTAATGTTCTTTACCAAATACATTAACTAATCTTTGTAATTCCTCTTTGGTCAATATTTTATCGAAGATTCCACCCCAAGCATATCCACAACCTAATTTTGTATTTGCTATATCAATAAATTCCTTCAGTTTAGCCATTCTTATCACCATCCTTAGAGTTTTCAATCTGGTCTTTAGCTACTTTAAACCACTTTGAAACAACTTCTGGTATTTGAATATCCATTTGTATACTATTTTCTATAATTGAACCAAGCTCCTTAATGCAGAAGCAACCCACAAAAATACTTCCTACGGGTACATTGATTCCATTTATCATAGCAACTCTTTGACCAAGTATTAAGGCAAACATTAAAAAGAACTCTCCAACCTTCTTGAAGAGTCCTGCTTTCATTTCTTTGCTTGTAAAATTGCCTTTCTTGCTACTCTTTATCAAGCCTGTTAAAATATCCAAAATCATTAGTACTATCCAAATTATAATTACTTCCCAATTTAAGCCACATAAGTATGATCCAAGACCACCTATTGCTCCTATAATTACATTTATTAAATTATTGTCTTTCATATATTTAAACCTCTTTCTACACTAATGTTAATTTTTCCATAATAAATAACTAAATCAATTCAAAACATTCAGCACAAAAAGACATTGTGTTATTCGTCCCCCTAAATAACATAAAGCCATTGTAATCTCTTTCAGGGCTAACCCTGACCCTGATGATGTCGTTTACATTCATCTGAACACTTGTTGACACATTTTGATATAGTGAAGAGTTAAATTCAGGGTCATAATCAACATTTAATGATATATCGTTTGTACCTCTAGTCAAAATTAACTGTGTTTTTATCCTATAGCTACTGTTTGTAACTGCTATGTCTATATTGGTACTAGCACTTATTCTATATTTACCTGCAACCTTACATGTAAGCCTATCAGGTTGAGATATGTTAAACATTCCATGTGTATCATAATCTGTTCCAGTCCATGGCACATATAATCCTAGGCCACTATTATAAGGTATAAGTACAGTTGTTCCAATGGCCTTTAATCTTACATTTGGTAAAGTAGTTATATTATTTATAGCTTCATCAATTATATCTAAATTACTATTATAATCTTCCCTTTTAAAAAATAAATCAGTGCCATCAGGCTTTATTAATCCTAAATTTGTTGTTAAACTAGACATTATTTGTCCAACTCCCTTCTTCTATTTCAGTCCATGTTAAATTTAAATTTTCGATTTGATTCCATGTTAAATTCAAATATTCCACACTATTCCAATCAATTGTTTTAAACTGTATATCCAATCCTAAATGTGCAGGTTTTCTTGTAATAATATAATTATAAAAATTGCTATACTCTGAAGGTGGAGAATAGTAATCCAAAAATGTAATAATCAATTTTGAATCTAATAGTTCAACATTAATTCTTCCATAATTAAAAGCTTGTGCTAATTCTTGGATACGAGTAGCATTTAATTTATTTAAACCTATTAAATAGCTTTTTATAGTTCCTCGTCTATCATTTAATGTTGCACCACTTTTAGGACTAATTTTGAGAATATTTTTTTCCCATCTATTCAACCCATAATCTGTTGCAGAATCAATAAACATTTCATTTTTGATATCTTGTTTACTATTATTAATATCTTCAAATTCTAGTGATTCTGCTTGTAATATGGAATCAATCTCCAAAATTTCATTAAATTCATTAGGTAAATATTTTTTCATTTTTTCATATTGAACTGACAAGTAAATCACCCCTTATGTAGATTCAGTTAATACTAAATTGTTTAAATTTGGTATTTCTTCTGTTAATAATGTTATATCTGAATTTCCACCATTTAAAGTTAAAGAAATGATACTTTCTATTTCATTTAAATTTGTCAATACTGTACCAATAGTAAAATAACTAACCATATTTTTTTCATAAGAAATTTCATTTCTAAAATAGTTTTCTATTGCTAATTGTGTAGCAAGTTGAGCTTGTGTTAATGTATAACCTTCAGCAACATTAACAGTAGCATTCACACTAATATTTTTGTAAGTTGCTGTTGTTACTGTTACGATTGCTCCAATAGGTGCTGCACCTTCGCCAAGTCCTTGACTGTTTGGGTCTAAATATTGTTGAAATGAATTAATTAATTCTGTAGATGCAATATCATTGTTTGAATTTAAAATAGATACTTTTACTGTATTATTTCCATCCCATAATGGAAAAACTTTAGCTTTACCAATTCCAGCATATTCATTTGCCCATTCTATATATTGAGCAACATTTCCATCTTTTTCAATATTTTTTACCTTAGTAAAATATCTTTGTCTTAAACTATCATCATCTTCTATATCTTCACCTAATATTAATATCTCAGTAAGATTTGCTGTTTGTAATCCTTCAATATATGAAATTGGAATCATTTGACCTGTTACAGTATTTCCTATAGAGCCTGCTGTTTCACATTGCATTTTATATTGTCCATTTGCTATTTTTTCTATAGCTATAAAATTTACATTTGAATTTACTACTGTAAATCTACTTCCAATTTCAATATCTAATGCTACTCCACCTGAACCTGTAAAAATACCCTTTTGAATAGTTTTACTGGCTGGAATCCTTACCAGCCCAATTTCAGAACACTTTTTGTCTAAATCTGTATTTTCTGCTGTATCTGCAAAAGCACTATTTAAAATTGTATCTAAATCTATGTAAGACTGTGCTAATTCTGCTGCTGCTGGTGCAAGTGCATCATATATTATACTTCCTTGTCTTTTATCTATTGTATTAGGTACTCTAGCAAGCATATTAGCTAATATTACTTCATATGATTTCCCCTCAAACATTTACAACCACTCCCTCTATAGTAATATCACCTTCAGTTGTATTCGCAGTAAAAGATACAACAAATATGCTTGATTCTGATTCATTTATATTAAAATCTGATAATGATATTATTCTATCATCTGCTGTTAAAGCTTCTGTAAATACTCTTTCTAATTCTGCTGAAACAAACAAAGGGTCTTTACCCATTAACCCATCTAATTCAATCCCATAGTTCCAATCATAAATTGCATACTGGAATCTTTCTGTTTGAATTATTTTATATATTGCTTGCTTCATAGCTTGCTTTCCATCAACATAACCAATTATTCTTTTATTTGCAGTATCCCAATAATATGTTAAAGTAGGTTGGCTAACTACTTCTATGTCTTCTCCAATATTAATTTCGCTACTAGGTATTAATGCCATAATTACACCACCTTTGACAATACAATAAATTTTTGTCCTTTTTCTACTCGCAACAAAATAACTTTATCATTAATTTGTAAACCTTCATTTATTGTAATCTCTTCAACACCTACTATAATTTTCTTTTCAATTACATTAGATGTAAGAATAATAACACTATCAGGTAATTCTAATTTTTGGTCTATTTTAATCCTTAATGGTGAAAGACTTGTAATTTCGCCATATACATAATCTGTTAATTTTATAGTTTCCAAATAATTTTTTATTGACAATTGTATTTCTGGTAAAAACATTTAATCACCACCATCCTTAAATAACCCTTAATTCTAAATCCATAGTATAGTCATTGTTTGAGAATGAATGAGTTGCTTTTTCTATAAGCATGAATTGATTTAAAATAATGTCACCTAAATTTAAATTGTTTATAAAAATAGAAAAACCTGCTCTAGCTCTAACATCTCCAATAACAGGGATTGATAATTTTCTATTAACTCTATTATATAAAGCCAATGATTTATTTGCTCTTTCAATAATTTGTGCTTCATTTAAACTATCATCTACATTTTCATAATATTGTAACTTACCCCATTTTGCTATAGTGCTACTATCCTTAACAATATAAACCTCTCTACTACCACCAGATTTATCTTTTTTCACAAGTTTAATCTGATTATATGTATCATTAATTGAACTTGAATAATCAAAATCAATTAAATTTGTTTGACCATCTATAATTAAATCTGTTTTAAGATTTTCAACATTTCTTAAATCCAGCTTTCCAAAATTATCAAATAAAACATATAATTTTTTCGTAGATAATAATGTTAAATCATTTGCTTTATATATGATATCTAATAAGGATTGATTATCTTCTACCATAGAAGGAATTACATAACCTGTATCATCTATATTACCTGTTTTCAATTCCCAATCATTAGCAATTTTAATTAAAACTTCACTTGCTTTTTTGTTTTGAAATACATATGTTTCTTTATTTTTTAGATATCTTAATTGATCACAAGCTACAACTTTTATTACATTATCTTTATTTCTACTTTTAGAAAAAACAAATCCATAAAATATGTTATTCCCATGGTATTTAAATCTAACAATTGAACCTTCATAAAATGATAGTTCTCCATTTGGAATAATACTAAATTCAAGATTACTTGCTTCTCCTAATCTTTCTGTACTCCAAGTAATTGTACCTTCTACTATATCCGAAATATCATATATATCACTATTGGTATTATCTTGTATTAATAATTCTATATTATCCAAGTTTTAACACCTGCCCAACATATACAGTATATTTTGAATTTGATGTATTTTTATTCTTTTTATCTATTTCCGTTTTATTTAAATTATATAAATTAATATACTTAGAGCCATCATTTAATTGATTTTTCGCTATTAACCATAATGTATCACCTGTTTTGACTGTATATGTTTTAGGTATATTTTTAGTAATTGGTCTATTAGATTGTACATTTACAACTTTTGAAGTACTTGTAGATGTAGATTTTTGAAAACTTAATTTTTTAGTACCATATTCACGATACTCTTTTAAATTTAATGAATAATCCCAATCTCCTAAAGAACCTGCAACTTCCGTAGCAGTATAATCTTCTATTGTAACAAGTATATTTGTCTGAACATCTGAAATACCTTCATATGTTTTTCTTGTTACTACAAGCCTAACAGGTTTTTTACTTTCCTTATATTGTCTAAATTTTACCAAATAAAATATTGGATATTTAAATAGATTTTTGGTTAATACCCATGGATAATCTTTATTATTAGGTAAAGTACTTTTAAAACTTATTTCTCTTAAAGGTATATCTTTAATTACAGATATTTCACCTAATTTAACTAATTCATATGTTTTATTTGAACTTTTTACTTTTATTTGAAATTCAGAAGGATTTTGAGGAAGACGTATAGTTTCACCCTCAAAATCAAAAAATATACCATATTCTTCTATCATTATCTATACGCCCCCTCTGCTGATAATGCAATTTGCTGTTCTAACATTTCTTTTATTCTATTAGCAACAACGTTTACATCTGCTGTTTCACGAACATCACCAAATTTAACAGTTATATTTGGTGCTAAAGTTGAAATCTTGTTAATAGCTTCTCTTTCAGCTACATCACGCAAAAGCTTAATATCTTCTGCATTAATTTTAACATCACTTTTAATACTTCCTATTTGTGAATTACCTTTTCCAAATAAGTCATCTTGATTATCAATTAATTTATTAAATTTATCTCCTATAGCACCTGCAATATTTTGAACACCATTTACTGCAAACTGTCCTACTTTTTCACCAATTTGTTGACCTTTATTAAATGCATCTCCATAACTAACTTGATTTAATCTAGTAAGTTTAACAACATCTTTATCACTTTTTAGATTATCTCTTTCAGTTTTAAGTTTGTCTAATAACCCTGTCATTCCACCTGTCATATTGACATTTAAGCCTGGAATTTTATTGATTATATTTTCAATACCTTTTGCTATATTAGTTAAAAAACTTAATGCATTTATAGCCAAATCAAAGAACAATTTCTTTACTGTATAAATAGGATCTTTCCAAACATTAATGAAAAATTCTGCTACAGATAAAGCTATATTGGCGAAATATGCAAAATTATTAAATAAAAATGCAAATAATGTACCAAATATTCCACCAACTACACCAACAACTTTTACAACAATATTACCAAACTTTATTATCGTAAATAATAATAATCCTATTGCAGCACCAATTAATAATATAGGCCAATTTACTGCTGCCCATGCTGCTGCTTGTGCTAATATAGGAGTTACCATTAACCATAGCTTAGTAATTAACATTGGAATTTGTGTTACTCCCCATAATAAAAATGCTGATCCAATACCTATCAAAATAGGCTGAATTATATTCCAATTTTGCTGAAAGAATGTTCCTATTGATACAATTAAATTTAACAATCCACTAAGAACCATTACAACTATTTTTAAACCACTTGCCAAAGCATTAACAAAAGCCATACCACCTTCTGAATTAAATAAATTTGTTATACTTTGCTGAATAGGAATTAAACCAATCATAAATTTATTTTTAATTAAATTACCTATATCTCCAAATGTCATTGGTATTTTCTTAAATTGGGCATCTGTTTCTTTAGCTGAATTTATCATAGCATTTTTAATAATTTGTGCTGTAATTTTACCTTCAGAACCCATTTTCTTTAAGTCACCCATTGGCACATTCATTTCTTTTGAAATTGCTTTAGCTAACAAAGGTGCATTTTCCATTATTGATCTAAATTCATCACCTTGTAATTTACCTGCTGCCATAGCTTGTGTTAACTGATACATTGCTGAAGATTGTTCCTGAATAGATGCACCACCAATTTTAAATTGTTTATTCATCTGTTCTACAAAATAAATAGCTTCATCATTAGTTTTAAATGCATCTTTAGCCAATATACCAAGTTTACCAACACTTGAAGCCATTAAAGCATATTCTCCCCTAGATTCTTGTGCAGCACGATATATTTTATCTTGAAGTTGGGCAAGTGTTTGACTTCCATCATTTATTAAGTTTAATCTTGCACTTATATTTGATAAATTATCTAATGTTTCCATAGATTTTTTAATAGCATATAAGCCAATCAAACCACTTACAATATTTTTCAAATTAGAAAATATACCTGTTGATTTTTGTGCTTCACTATTATATCTTCTTTGTGCTTCTGTTGTATGATTAATACCATTATTAGTATCGTTTATACTTTGTGTCATTCTCTGTATTGCTCTATTTGCACTAGTTACTTCTGCTCTTGCAGATGCAATTGTGTTACTCAATCTTATATCTCTTGCAGAGGCAGAATTAAGTTGTTCCATTACATTTAATGTCATATGCATTGCTTTCACAATTGATTGCAAAGGTTTTGAAAATTGATCATTTAATCTTAGAGTTGATGAATACGTTGACATTCTTCACACCTCCACTATAATAAAATTAAACCACCCATAATTAAACAGGTGGTTTTTATATAATCTATTTTAATTTTTTTCATATTTTTTTTCATCTTCAATTTTACGAAGTATACTTGCATATATAAATGCTTTTTCAGGATCAGGTAAATCAACAAATTGACTAGGTAATATATGAAGTTTATGCAAGGCATAATGAGCCATATTGGCTTCAGTATCGCCTTGCTCTATTAGTTTTTTGCTTCTTCAACTAAATCTTCCATATCTTCACCAAATCCAGATAATATAAGTATCTTTTCTGAAAGTGAAATAACTTCACCACTTTTTAAAACTTTATATAAATACTGAGTTGGTGCGTTTGCTCCTACACAATTTGCTAATTTAGCACTTTCAGCATCTTTAAAATTAGGATCAACCGTTCCTTCTATAACAATTTTTTCTGCAAAGGTTACATTATCAAACTCTGCACCAGTTTTAGTTATTTTAGTGCAAGCCTTTTGAATTTTTTTATATTCAGATAAAGGAACTGATCTTATCTTAAATTTTAATATTTCTCCAGTTTCTTCATCTTTAAATCTATTAGAAACAAAAACATCTTCTGTTATTTCCTCAATTATATTCTTATTTAAAAACGCTTGTAATTTTGACATAATTAATATCTCCTTTTAATTTATCTAATTTTAGTTTATTTTGTTATAATAATTAGGAGTATATAATTTAATATATACTCCTATATGTTTATTTTACAGATTATTGAAACTATCTAGTATTTCAAAATCATCAAATGTAAATGAAATTTCTTCATCCATTGCTGTAGCATCAATATCAAGTTTTGCAATTATTACACCATCAATATTACAATTCTTTAATACAGTTGTTTGTTTACCTGTTTCTGAAGCAGAGTCTTCATTTGTAACCTGAATATCAAAATAGGTATCTTTTCCTGTTTTATTATAATCTGACATTAAATTTCTAAAGATTGAAGTCATGTAGTAAATGGTCATTGAACCAGTACCTTTCCAACCTCTAGTTTTTGAACCTGTACCACGTTTACCAAGTGTTTTTACTTCTTCTTTATTTTTTTCTACCTTAAATTCTACTTTTTTAAGATATGCTAATTCTTCAATATTTCCATTAATAGTTGCAAATGCTATACCTTCAGCACCACTAACGGTATCTTTTACATTATTAAAAGCCATAGTTTATTTACCCCCTTATGCTATATTCACAGTTACATATATCTTTTCTACAGCATCTACAGGCTGAGCATAAAGATTTAATACAACTGAATCAGATTCTTCACCTGCAAGAACTTCTATATCAGTTTTTGCATCAAAATTTTGAATTGCATTTAAACTCTGTAAATTCTTCATGTAAGTTATAAGTTCATTCTTCAAAAGATTTCTACCATTAGCATTATTAGCAACTTTACCAATATAGAAATTTTCATAAATCTTTTTCGCATCAACTGCGATAGCATCAAGTGTACGAATAACTTTATTTTTCCTAAACTCTTTACCTTTTTCAGAAGTAAACGAAACAAATGTATTTATATCCTGTTCAACTATAACTTCTCCACTTGCATTTTTACTAAATACAAACTCTCCTGCATTGAGTGCAGTTATAATTTGACTATTTGTATAAGTAGGATTTACAACAACATCACCATCATATTTTCTATATGTAAGAGACTGATTTACATTTGCTCCTGCTACTGCTCCTACTGTCCAAGGTACTAATTTAGCATCATTTTTAACTGATATAACACCTTCATAATTTGCAGAAGCATAATTATAAAGAACTGCCTGTATTTTTCTTCCTTCTGTATCTCTTAAACGAGCAACAAAAGCTTTATATACAGCTTTAATATCAGAATCATCACCAATATATCCAACTGTATTAAAATCTACAACTTCAATAGCAGTAGTAAAATTAGTATGGTTTGTGCTTGTTACACTTCCATTTGCTCCACCTGCCAACAAAGTTCCTGCTGAAGCTGTAACATTACCAGTACCACTAAATACAACCCAATCATTAGCTTTTAAACTTGATACAGTAGTAATTAATGATTGTCTATCTTGTTCTACAGAATCAACATAGGTTATAACATCAAATTTGGTATTATCATCAATATTTTGCTGTATTGCAATAGAAATACTATTACCACGCAATCCAGAATATTTTGCTGTAACAACTAAAGTTCCAAATGTTTTTGTTGCTTTAGTACCTGTATTAAGTCTATATACATAAACTTTTTTTGAATTTCTCAATGCTTCTCTAACATAGAATAATTCACTAGTAGGTGTAGCTAATGTTGCATATGAATATAAATTAGAATTAAATAAATCATATCCAAATAATTTAAAGAAGTTTGATTCAATATCAACTTCTGTAACTGTTGCTTCAGCACCCCAATCCATTATTAACGGTAAAGCACAAACACCTCTATCTGATACATTCCCTAAACTGTCTGGAATTGATTTAAAATTAACATAAACTCCAGGTCTTACTTTATTCTGTGTTACCCAAGTTCCTCCAGCCATACTTTATACCACCCTTTCCAAAAATGCCTTAATTAAATTTTCTGCTTCTTCTATACTATAAGTACAATCATCTTTCAAAATTGCCATGATTACATCTTTGTTATAAGTAGAAAATTTTTTACTATTTAAAATCTGATCTTTTGTATACTTACTAACAAATTCTACTTCTTTTTCAATTTCTTTTTTTGACATGATCATCAATCCTTTATATATGAATTAGTATCAAGTGTTCCCATATTAACACTTTCAACTGGTATTGTTACACTAACATTTATATCCAAAAAGAAATGTAAAATTTTATCTTCAATATTATGTCTTTTATTTAATCCCCTTAAATTACCACCTGATAAATCAGAAAATAATTCTAGCTTTTCATATAAATCTTCAGCAATCATATGATATTGTTCATCCATATTAACTGTATTTTCATCTAAAAAACAATGAATATCAAACATAATATTAAATTTAAATCTATTTTTACATTCTTTCTTTGTATCTTGTTCTATTATTTTTACAAAAAAACAAGGTTCTTGGAATCCTTGTTTAATTATTTCGTCATATATTTCATAGGTTGGATATGATGTTTTAAGTGCTTTAACAATTGAATCTTTTATATTTGTAATTATCATACCATACCCCCTAATAATTGTTTAAATCGTTTATTCCATTCGTTGGGTATAATATCTTCAATTTCTTTTAAAGAAATAGTTGCCATAAACTTACCTTCTATCCATGCTGTTTTTGTTCCCATTACTACACCTTTATTTGAGTTTGGGTTATAAACAAATCTTTTGCCTTTCCATTCCCCAGGCACATAATGTTTATCAACTCTATGTCCAAATTCTACATAACTAGCATAATCCAATGGATTTGATAAAATAACAGTTAAACTATTCCCATTTCTTTGAATGTTTGATAATACCCATTGTTTTCTTAAATCACCTGTTAATACAGGAGTTCGTTTTTTAGTTCTTGCTAAAGCTTTCAAAGCTATTTCATAAAAAAACTTTTCAATTTCTATATCTATTGTTTGTGATAATTTTTCAAAATTTTGTATAAAATCCTTAAATCCTTGTACATCTAATGGCATAATAACACTTCCTATCCTCTATCAAGCCTATGTAACAACAATTCTTGGTGTGTAGGATATAAAAATGGTTCTCCTGCTTCATAAGTTTTAATTACTTTACCATTTCTTGTTATCTCAATTCTATCACCTGTTTTAAGTTCATAATCAATAGAACAAAACAATTTAATTTCATAAGATATATTGTTTTCAGTTGGTGTTTGACTTTGAATAGGACTGTTTAATTCTTTTTGACTTATTCTACAAGGCATGTTTTGAATACTTGGTGTTAAACCAACATTTACTCTTGTTGCTCCTGCTGAAGTAGTTGTTTTGCTATACCTATATACATTAGCAGTATCAGTATATAGTTTTTTATATTGCTTTTTAATGTAATCAATAGTACTTGAATTTAACATGTTAAATCACCTCTGTATATTGAAAATTTTGTAATTCAGACATGTTTTCTTCCAAGTAACCAATTATATTTTTAGAATCTTTACTACTTTTTATTTTTATATTTGTGTCACCCATATTAACAGAATCCAAGCCATCTATTCTATCATCCTGTATTTTCCTAACTATAATATCTACAACTAAATCTGATAACTCTGTAGGAAATGACGATAGACAACATATATTAACTATCCTTCTTTGCAAAGCAGAAATATAATAGTTAATTATTGCATCCTGACTGGTATCTGAAATATCAAGCAGTAATTTAACTGTGGATAATATTTCTGAATTAGTCATAATATCTATTCACCAACTTTCGTTAATGCTTCTAATATATCTTCCTGTTTCATGCTTCTTTCAAGCTTAACACCTTTTTCTTTAGCAATTTTTTTTAAGTCTTGAAAAGATAATTCTGAATAATTTATATCTTTATTTTCATTGTTATCAGGTTCCTTATTTACATTATTATCACAAGATTCATCATTATCTGAATTAATTTCTTGATTATATTGTTCATCACAAGAATAATTAAGCCTTTTTAATTTTTCTATAATAGCAATATCTTCAGTTACAAATTCTCCATTAACAAATTTACATAAAACTTCATCATTTTGTTTATCCCAAATTACACCATGACCATAAAATTTCATTTATTTCACCTCAAATAAAAATAATAAAAGAGGCTGAATTAACAACCTCTTTTAGTTTAATTTTCTTTATACCATTTTTAATAAATCTTTCATGAACAAAGTCTTTATTCCTTTGTCATGAATGTACTGGAACATTTGCTGTACTAAATCACCTGGGAATTGCCATCCTACTGGTTCAACTCCTATAGGGCTAACATCATGCCAATAAAACATAGGAGTTACCCCACCTTCCAAACACCAATCTAAATATGGTTTAATATCATCTTCCCAACTAGATGATGCTTCTAATGCTATATTGCATAATTCCCATTTATCTGCAATTGGTAATGCCAATGGTATTCCTGTTCTATTAACCCTTGCTAACTTACATCCATTATCACGCAATCTTTGCATCATAGGTTCATCCCAACATTCTCCTGCACCAGGAGTTGCGAAATAATATGCACCATCACCCCAACCACGTGCCAGCATGTAGTCACGCATTAAAGCAAATTCATCAATTTGCGTTTGAGGTAATTCCAAGTGTAAATTATCCTTATGCGTCCAACTATGATTACATAACTGTACAGTGCCACTATCAAGTGCTAAAGCATCTAATTCTGGTTCAGTAAGTAAGTTTTCATTACCACCGATTATGCTAGAATGTGGTATCCACAAATTCCACTTGATTCCATATTGCTTTGCTAAAGCATGAGTTACAGTTACATTGTTCCTATATCCATCGTCTGAGTGAATTAAAACTGCTGGTTTAACATATTCATTATAACTACAATCAGAAAAATATACTGTTGGTTTGTTTTCTCCAATCGCCCATACTCTGTAAGATAATATTTCAATCCAATTCCATGTTGCCTCGTCTATGTTCTTAAACATACTTTTTGTTATTTTCAAGTGATTCCACCCATTGGATAAATTTGGTTTTGTGCTATCTGCATAATAACTGCGATAAAGCATTTCAAGCTGTGGGTAAGCAGAATTTGAAGTCCTTAATATAATACCTATTTTATCAACTTGTGAGATATCAGATATATAACACCATACATCAAGGCAATTGAGGTCACTTAAATCTTTTTGTATATACTTATCTATAATCGCTAATGTACTATCAACTGGTGTAGTAATAGCTAAAGCTTTTCCATCTGCTTGGTGTGAATATGTTGGATTTGTTATTAAAGTAGGTACAGTGGAAGGATGATAACTGTTTACTGATGCAAAATCATCCAGTAATATCTTAGTGTTAGGCTTGATTAAACTGCTAGAATAACAACTTTGACCATTAAAATAAACATCTGTGATTGTATTACTATTATATTTTACATCTGCAATACTACTACTATTAAATATCATCGTTTGTTATCACTCCTTAATCATATATACAATACCATCTGTATTTTTAGTTTCAGGAAGTGCATCATATTCTGCTTGGGTTAATATAATAATTTTTTGCAAATTGGCTAATTTTTCTCTTAATTTTGGTTGTATTCCAATTAATGTATCTTGCATTTTAAATTCACCTTATCTTTCTATTATCAAATAAAAAAGGGAATATATTTCAATTCCCTTAACTAATAATTTAAATTATTAAACTTTTAAATTAGTGATAGTACCATGCATAAAAGAAGCCCCATGAGCTAATCCAATCTGTCCAAAAATCTGACCTGATTCTGCTGCACCTGTTTTAGCAAGTTCTTCATAGAATAGATTACCTTTGTTAGGTACTGGTTGGAATACAGGAGCAATTACAGACATATCAAAAATACCAATTGTTCCTGCTGGCATAAATCTATCAAGTTGGACACCTATATTTCCAAAATCAGTTTCAATCTGTTTAATGTTTAATCCACCTATAGACCTGTCCGAGGGTGCATAACCATAAGCATTAGATATTCTTTGCTTTTGATAACCATTACAGAAAAGAACCATATTTTTAAAATATGCTCCATTAGTATGCATTTCAAGCAACAAAGAATCTATCAATGCTTTAGTTAATTCTGCACTTGCTGCATCAACTGTATTTCCTGTAGAACAAAGTTCTATCATACCTCTTGTCTTATTTGCTACACCTGCATTTGTTGCAATTTGATATGTACCATTCAAGAATGTATAGTTAACATCTCTAGCAATCTTTTCTAATGCTCTAGCTATCTGAAAATCTCTTTCTGAAGGTGCATTATTTGATGCTCCTGCTGTATTTATACCAGAAAGTCTACCAGCATTGCTTATTTTCACATAAGAAAGTGATACCTGTTCTTGGAAAATCTGTGTTACGTTTTTATCCTGTGTTTTCACATAAGATATTGCTGTAGGTGCTGTTAAACTTGCTGTTTCAGTTATTGCAGGTTGACTAGCTGATTGATGCGAATACAATGAATCTACTGGAAACTCAAAGTTTTCTGTCATCATTCCACCTGTCAAACCACCAATCATTGAAAGAAAAGGTGTGTTAATTGCATCTGCTGTAAAAAGCTCACCTGTATAATTTGGAAGATTCCATACTGTTCCTGCTGCTACGTTTGCCATATTTATCATTCTCCTCTTATTTTTTAAATTAATTATTTTTTATTTTGCAATGCAAATATTTTATTTTTAATTGCTATTGCTAAAGGCATATTTCCACTACTCATTGCCGTTGCGTATTCTGCTTGCAATGCTTGTAATTCAGAATTGTTATTACTTCCTCCACCATTTGGTGGCACATATGAATTTCCTGCTATTCTTGCTTCTACTTGCTTTTGTATATGATCATTGAAAATAGCTTCAAAAGTTTCTATATTTTTATTAGTGCTCTCTAAATCAGCACCTAAAAGAAAATCTATAATAGATACAGGAAGTTGTTTTTCTGTTGCTGTCTTAATAGCAGAATTAGTTAACTCTTTTTTAAAAGTCTCTTTCTGCATCTGTTCTAACTTTAATTCAAGTTCCTTCATCTTTATATCTTTGGGATCAGCTTCTGGAAAACGTTTCTTTATTTCTGCATCAATTTCTTTTTGTAAATTGTTAGTCTTCCAAGTTTCCAAAGACTTTGAACCATGTTTATCCTTTTCAGAATCAAACCAACTTTTAGCATCTTTATCTTCATTAAGAAATTTCTGCACACCATCAACGGTTATTTTATTGAACCCCTGAAGATATGTTTTTAATTCCTCGTTAGAATCCTTATTACTTTCTATAAATGTTTTTACTTCATTAAAATCCATATTAAATCCATCCCTTTCTGCCCTCTTAACGATTAAATCCCTAAGAACGCAATAAAAATTATTTTGATATTTTTTAGTTAATATAAAAAACCACCTTGCTATAAACAAAGTGGTTATACTTTAAATTCAATCGGGGTAAACCCTTTAGTAAGTCCTGCACCTTAAAGCCTTATATATCTAAGGTTTAAAGTTATTTAATTAATAAAATATAGGTAGTTTAGTCCAGGTCAATCAACATATTTTTCTTTCCACTTTTCATAAGTCATATCACCTTCAACATAATATGTTTTACCTTCTTTATTTCTAGCAATTCTTTCAGGTGCTATTTCATCTTTAAAGTATGGAATAACTGTTGACCTACAATTTGGATGTACAGGAGGATAATTTACACCAACCTGTCTATCAGATAGTTTAAATACTAATCCATCTAAACCCTGACAAATTTCAGAAGTTAAATTGTCTAATGTAGCTACATATTCATACTGTGATACTACACCAGAAGCAATTAAACCATCTCCAAAGCTTTCATTGGAAATATGATTACTTTCAGTTCTTACTAACCTTATAGCATTGTTATATGATATATCTAATCTCTTAGATAATCGTTTTGCTGTATTTTGTCCACTATCACCACGAATAAAACTTTGTGTCAATTCAGTTTCAAGTGTGCGAATTAATTTTTCCTTATCTTTATAAATCCTATCTGAATAATTTTCACCTAACCATTTAGTTTTAACAACTTTTTCAATAGCATCAGTATTTAATTTATCAAAATTTAATCCAATTGATAAACCTGTTTGTACTGTCCAAATACTTCTATAGTAACCATCAGAATAAATATTATTAAGTAAATTACCAGTTTCTATATTATTGTTAGAAGTTAATATTTCAATTTGATGTTCTATTTCAATTTTTAAAGCTTCAATTCTTCTAACTCTAGCTCTTATACTCATATTTTCCAGTTTTTTTATATATTCTGGATTATCTGAATATAATTTAGCTTGTTTAATATATTCATCTAATGAATCCTTAAATTTACTCAATTCTGATTTACTTAAAAGCTTTTGTGCTTCTACATAATTTATATTATTATTTATTGCATATTTTTGATAGAAAACAGATAGTTCTTTATCTATATTGTCTTTTACATTTTCATAAGACTTTAACAATAATAAACCATATTCTTCTGCTTTCTTTTCCTGTAATATTAAATTTTGCTCTGTACGTTTAATCCAATATTCTTTATTGGTCATTATTGACCACCACCAGTATTTTGATTAAATCCAAATTGATTATTAGTATCTGGATTTATTTCCATCTCTTGTTCTTTAAGCCATTGTTGATATATTAATTCTGGATTATCTACATCACCAAATTTTGATAATATATGAGTTCTAGGATATATTTGTAATAGATTTGGTATAGCATTGGATAATGTTGTAATCTCTTTTGGTATATTTAATGTGAATTTAACATTTACTAATCTATAATCAAACTTTGTTCCAGTTAATTTATAATAATAATCAAAGAACAATTTTAATCTTTGTTTTAATACTTTTTCTATTGCAGATTTCATTAAACTTACTTTACATTCCAAAGCATGTAAACGTTGTCTTAATGCATCTCCACTTGTATTACTTGTAGGTGTTTTAACTTCATCAATCATAGATGCAGCACCATATACATCTTCTTTTAAATTATTTATATGATTACTTACAAATTCACCAATTTCTTTAGTAACAAATTCCATACTAGCATCTTTATTTTTACAATTTACCCACCCATTATTAACAACATCTTTATAAAATTCATCTGTATTTCCTGAACCATCAGAATCTGGTTTAATAGACATGCCTTTAGAAAATAAAATTGCATTTCTATTATCATTTATTTCATTTTGGTAATTGCTAATAGAAGTATTGTAAGCATCTTGTTCTGTCTTGTAATCTTCTATATTTGCTATAGCATAATCATTTAATCTTAATACACGCAAAGGAACTTTACTAAAATTGTGCTTCTTCCTGCTCTTTTCTTCACCAATCTGTAAATTAGTTACATTATAAGTTATTACTTCAGTATCAGTATAAACATCAAGGTACTTTTTAACAATACTTGAAGCTGTACCAATACTATCTATAGCATCTTCATAAAAGTGCAATCCAAGTAATACATTCTTATCTGCTGTTCCATCTTCCAAAATAAAAGCATTTAAAGGGTTTAAAGCCAAAGAACCAAATTCCATATCAGAATTGATATAATTCAATTCATAACTTTCACCAAATATTAAACAATACCTTAATAACTCTTGATTATGTAATGTTTCCCAAGTAGAGAAATTTAAATCTATTATATCTGTAACAGTTTTATCAGCATTTTTATGTATATAATTTACTGGATTAGATAATAAATAACTTACATATTTTTCTATAAACTCTTTATTAAAATTCTTTACAAGAATATCATTACTTCTCGAATCAATCCTTTTATAATCTTCATATATATCATGCAAACCAATATAATATTTTTGATATATCATTTTTGCAGCAATATTTATATTTAACTGTTCAAAACATTTCTTTATTAATTGCATCTGTTCCAAAATCTCTCACCACCTTACCTTCTTCTAAATAAGTCACTTATCTTATATATATCTATAGGTTCAAGAACTTCAATTTCATCTATCCTATTATTAAATTCAGATGTTATATCTGCTGCATCGTCATGGGCAGAATAATTACACCCTTGAAATTCCATTATTTGTTCAATGAATTCAGTATCTTCAGAATTAAATATAATTCTTCCATTGTTAACATCACCAACAATAGTTGAAATTTTATCGTCCTTGTTTTTATTTTGAGAAGTGTTAATAATTTCTATATCTCTACATCTTAATTCATGATCTTTACATAATTCTTCACGAATTCTAATTGCATCTGCTCCACCATAGGTATTTTTTTCAATCCATATGTGGGTAATATCTTTATACTTTTTTAAAAGGTCTAAAGTATGTTTAATATAAGCATCATATTCTTTTCCGTTTGAGTGTTCAAATTTAAGTAATTCACCTTTGCGACAATATTTGAAACCATTATCAGATAATGAACCAACAAGAAATGCAAAATAGTCCTTCTTTTTACCTTTTACTTTTGTATTTGTACCTGCTGGGTCAATACAAAGCATAGTCTTTAAGAAATTATGTTTATTAATTTCTTCTGGTGATTCAGTTCTATTAGATTTAAATTTCTTTTCTCCAATAGTAGCTGCATCATTCATTTTTTCAGTCATGAATGCTTCACGATTCTTCCAATACTTAACAGCTAAATCCTCAAACCTATCCCACTTATCTTCCCAAAGTATAGGAAAATACATTGCTTCTTTATTTTCTATATAAAAATCCTTTGCTTCTTGATAAGGATTATCACGTTTATTATCAAAATAAATCCTTTTACATTCTAACCATAAGTCTTTATCAAATATATCTTCAATTTTTTGTCCACCTTCTAGAATAATTGCTCTTTTTAATAATGTCTTATAATCTTTTTGCCTACATAATCTACTTATAAGACAATTATTTTTCATTATAGTACCAATAGATAAAATCTTTGTTGCTTTACCTACCTTAATACCATCTCTATATGTTGCTGTATCACCAAATTCTTCAATCTCTTTACACCACTTATCCCATTTCTTTAAACTCGCTTCTTCTGTTAAAACATCTGCTTCATCTTGAAAATCATCTCCAATGAAGCAAGTTGGCCTTATTCCCCTATAGTTCATACCTCTAACACTTGCTCCTGAAGATACTATTTGAATATCTGTACCATTAGCCAATTCAATTTCTTCACTATTTACAGTAAACTTTTTAGTATCAATCAATTTGCCAAATGTTTTAATTATATTTGGATTGTTTTCAAATACAGTTCTAATATTATCCATAAATTGTTTAGCATCTCTTTCTTTTTTTGCTCCAATTATAGTGAATATAGATTGTTTATAGCAATGAAGCCATATTGTCAAAGCTAAATCACACACGGTTGTTTTTGCACAACCTCTTGGAATAACCATATTACCTTTATCAAAGTAATCTTTAATAAACATTTCATCTATGAAATTCCACATTTCATAATGAACTGGTGCTAATCCTCTTTGTTTATTAGTTGGTTTTGCAACAAATATATCCTGTAAGTAATATAAACAAAAGAATTCAAAAGACTTTTGACCTAAATAATAAGCTAATCCATTTTTTCCCCATAAATTAGTACTTGTTCTTATTAATTCAGTTGCCTTTTTCTTTGCTTCAGCTTTAGGATAATTTTTTTCTTGTATTAATTGAAATGTAAGATATTTGTGAAGTGTAATTTGGTTATATCTATCATTATCAAAATTATTGTCTATCATTTAATTCACCTGTTTCTTAGGGTTCAAATCCTTAAAAAATATTATAAAAACTGTAGAGGTAATCACCCCTGATTTTTGAGATTTCCAAAAAGAAGGGTATGGGTAGGGTATCATGTATGTATATTCATGCAATAACCCTATGAATTTCATACGAATTAATGGTAATTATACAACAACATAATATATAGCCACTAGAAAAATAATAACTATATATTGTAGTTAATACTTTTATGACCAATAATATTATTGTAAACCATATATATTTACCACATAAAATATATGAATATTATGCATTATAGGCATCAAACATAGATATATTCAATGATACATGATTAAGCAAAAATAATATTTTGTTTAATGTTAAAGACTTAACAATGATATTATGTTAATTATATTTCCATTAATAAATATACAAACTAATGTATAATTATAATATATCTGCATAAAATTAATCTTTTATTGTATCCTCTGTATCCCAATCATCTATATCTTCTATGATATTACCTGTGTTATCTGTATCTTCTGTATTGTCTGTAACGGTAACTTTTGACGGTATCTTACCATTAAGAACTTCATATATATAACGTGCTGCTTCAAGCTTAGTTGCTTCATTTTTACCTGTTTCAGCTATATTTATTATGGTATTTATAGCAACATCAAGCTTATTTTCAAACTTCTTTTCGCTACTATTCTTTAGAAAACTTTTATGCTCTTGTGTCCTCCTGTCGAGTTCTGCGATAAATTCTCTATTCTTCTTTCTCCAATCCCAAATAGTAGTTCTATCAACACCACAAATAGTAGCTATTTCATTAATTTTATAACTTCCATCAAGTAACATTTCTATAGCTTTATAGTGTCTATCATCTAGCATTTTTATCACTCCAACCTATCAACAATTTATTTTAATGTTCCAACACTTACATTGCATTTTATTAAACCATTTATTTTATCTTTATCTAACATTTCTTTTTCATGTCTATAAATTGGACTAAATAATATATCAAACATATTAAGATATAAAACTAATTGAGAACGAGTCTTTATAAAATCCATTAAATCAATAATAGGTTTTACACATTCTTTATCAATCTTAACCTTTTTAATATAATCATTATAATCAATTACTACCTCATAAAATTTATCATTATCTTTATAATATTCTAATATTTCTATTAAGTTAAAAAACTTATCATTTCTATATACTCTTTTAATTAACATATTATTTTCCTCTGCTTTCTATTTTTATATTAACAATCATAAAAAAGTATTACCTTTGTATTACCTTCTTAAATAAGTATGACTAAAGTATTACTTTCTACTTTCCCATTTTTTTATATCTTCCTTAACCTCTGCTAATAACTGTTCTGAAGTCTTTTTTTTATTTTCTTCTAACAATTCCAAAGCACCTATTTTATAAATATAATCATATAATTCTTTTCTTACCTGTTCTATATTATCCATATAATTATCATCCTTTATTTGTTCTTATTGTTTATAGTTTTATATTAATAATTAATAGAAAAACCTTAGCAATTAAATCTAAGGTATCTAAGTAGTTATACCATAAGGTCTACGACTACTTTAATATTTAATCATGAAAACTATCTAAATAGTTTCCCTTTATTTAATCCTAGTTAGCAATTAAACCAAGTTGTAATCCAATTTCCTGTGGGATAAGATATTAATAAATGTATAGGTAAATTTAACCATGTTCATATTTATTAATATCTACAGGAATTCCACATATCCCTTGTGGGTTGCTTTGTATCAACAATGTTTAAGGTACATTGTGAAACCTTGCTTGTTTTCTAAAAAAGTTGTTTTCTAAACAATATTGTCTAAATTTGCTATTGCCTTATATAAATATAAGGTTAATTTAAAACTTCTCATTTATGGTAGAGATTCACCATATCTAATGCATAGCACTAGAATACATTATTAGTTGTAATATCATTAATCAGCACTCCCTAATTAATGAAAATTGAATATTTATATAATAAACTAGATAATTTAGGTCAATAAAACAAAGTTAACAAAGACCCTTTATTTCTTTATCTTATTGACCAATGGAAATGAGTTTAATGTCTTCATTCCGACTTATTTAATTACATACCTTATGAGTATATAATCATTTTACTGGTGTACTAAATTTAGCAACCAATCTTTATTAACTTGAACCTTAAGTTCCATAGTGATAAGTATAACTTTGTTAACAATTAACAAAGTTGATAAAAGTATGTAATTCATAATCTTAATCAGTAACCCAACTAAGATAATCATTCACAATTTTCTTCTTTGTTTTTTTCAAAATTATCAATATAAATATCATTTAATTTTGATGTTATTGTAGATTTATTTAAATAAGTACTAAATACTTCATGAGAAGCTTCAATGAAATTTATAAAATTTTTAAAGTTATTTTCCATATAATATTTCCTCCGTTTTATTTGTTTTAAATTTTATTTTAATAATCTTATTTATATATATAAACAGCTACTTCTTGCATTAATTTATCTTTTATTGATTTAGTAACATTATCAATTATATCTTTTGAAAATTCATAACTAAATTCAGGAATATGTATATTAACACATTCGTTATTCCCTACCTCTTTACCATTAAATATTTCAGGATTATCTAATAAAAACTTATACAGTCCATTACTAAACAATTCAACTTGTTTTTCTGTCATATCACTACCCCACATTTCATCAATACCATGTACTATTTCATGAATAAAGGTAGCTTTTTTCTGATTATCATTAAATTTATTATTTATATTTATGTACTCATTATCATAATTGATCTGTCCATAACATTCTTTACCATCAACATAAATATCACGATCAACTAAATTAATATCATAATCCTTATAGCCTATTTTAACCTTATTAACTATTTTCATATTGTTACCTCACATTTCACATTATATTTTCTATCATGTTTTGCTATGTACTTGAAAACTTCATTTAAATTGAATTTTCTATTTGTTTGTTTATGCCATATTTTATTGTTATTTATATTGAAAGTATTTTTAAAAGACTTCTTAAAACCTTTAAACATAGATACACTAAATGTATTTGAATTCTCATGATATAAAATTATTTCACGTTTATTAAAATCTTCTATCCATTTATCTATATACCAAGTATCAAATTTACTTCTAATTTTTATATGATTTGCCATTTCTTCAAAAGTAAAGCCATATATTTCACATAATTCTTCTATTCTCATATATCATTACCTCGCAATCATTTGTTATCTCCTTTTGTTTTGTTAAGCATATCTTTATATTTTAAACATTGTGCTAAAAATTCAGGATCAATTTTATTCTTTTTTCTATCCTCAATAAACTTACTTGATACAACAATAACTTTATTATTTGGTTTTGCAAAAAGTTCCATATTAGTATCCATTTAATTAACCTCCTTAATAAAAAATAATAAGTAGGTACTTTAAATTAGTACCTACTCTTGTTATAATTCCTCGATAACTACAGTCGCTTTACTTTTTTTAAATAGGAGGATGGAATCGAACCATAGGGATAACGACAACCTTCGCCATATTATGAACAAAAAAATAAATTGTTGTTCTAAATAATTTATATTAATTAAATTATTTTTATAATTATAATAAATGTTTCCATGTAGTTTTAGAAACACAAATTTTATGTACTTGTGAATAAGACATTTTATATAATTCCACTAATTCGTTTAAACTAGCTTCATTATTATCAAATTTCCTTCTCATTTCTATAACATCTTCATCTTTTAATCTAGCATTACCATTTTTACTTCCTGTTTGTGCAATAGATTTATGTTTCTTTACTTCTTCAGAATTATATTGAACTTTACCTGCCTTATTTTTGTTAACAACAATAAATCCAGCTTGCTTTAAATGTTCAATCCAATCATTTTCTACTTGTGTTAATTCTTCTACAGTACATTCATCTAATGTTTCAAAACCAATATTATTTGGACTTATCTTCCAACCTTCGTTAAAGGTATTATAATACTTAAATTTACCCTTTTTAAGATTAGATTTATGTGTAGAAAATCTTTTCTTAATATCCTTAGAATGACCTACATAACTTTCAAAAGTATCTTTTCTCACAATTTGATATACACCTATTTGTTTCATAATAATCACCGTTTCCCTTTGTTTAAAAAAATGTATAAAGTTCTTGACTTTTAGTTATAATAAGGGTATACTAAATACAGAAGTGCATAGTATGCCCATTTTTAGCAATAAAAAAATAAATAGCTTTTTGGGTAAGGAATTATTCTCTACCCATTGATTACCTTGATTAGCTTACCGAATAATTCGGCAACCTTACAAAGAAGAATAATTCTTGTTTGATTTTTTAGAGTCGAATAATTCCACTCTAAACTTATTGAGTTTTCAGATTAAAATTATTTTCATCTGATTTTTTATAATACCCCACAAGAATTATTCTTGTCGGCTCTAATTCCATAAATTCAAATTAGAATTATTCAAACTTGATCAGCTAGATATTTTTCTCTAAGCATGTTAAAAGAATATTGGAATTTAGGAGTGTTTAAAAAGAAATATACATCCTTGGAAGGATCTTTCCTATTAGCTCTAGTACAAACAATTCTATATCCCATATTTCTTAATGGAATAGCATATTTATTTTTATTATAAATGGGAAATAATTTATCAGATATAATATCAAAAACATCATTAATGTTTACATATGGCACTGTAGTATCTATATCTATATCACCATTTACATCTATAGTTCCTATTACAACTTCTCGTTTCTTAAAATCTATGTATTTATAATTCATATTAATTCTCCTTTAAATATTTTTCAAAATATATTGACATTGTTATCTAATCATGTTATTATTAAAGTGATATACATTAAAAAGCTTAAAAATAAAAGACATATAAACTGATAGTCATATATGCCTTAAATTTCTATTTAATTTTTTTAATGATAATTTATATTACCAATTGATTTAAATCGAAATTTACCCCATTATAGCTTTAATTTAACACAAAAAATGATTAAAAGGGATTGCAATTAACAACCCCTTAATCTATTTTACTATAGCCATCTATTTATTAGATGGAAGAGATTTCGACTTATTATCTACTTTCTCTCCATATTAACCCACACAGTTAAAAATCTTGTAACATTACTTATTACTTGGTTTTAACCTCTTTTTCTTCTTGAGAATCTCCCCCATTTTTAAACATAGTCAACAAACCAATTCCATAAACTTGAAACAAAATTTCTAACAATATTGATTCTATGCTTGATTTAGTATCAATTTTTTTGTTTTTCTTTATACTATTAAGTCCTTCTATCAATATTCCAGATAAATCAGCTTTATTTAGTTTAATCTTTTTAATTTCTTTACAAGTGTTTAATTTGGATTGTTTAATCTTATTAACTTTTTCCATCCAAACTAAATTATCATTAGTCTTATAATTTTTTATATTATCATTTAATGCTTTAATAGCTTCAATCACTTTATTAACCTTTTGTTCATTTGCTACCTTGTGTGATTTCTTAATTAATTGTATAACTTGCATTGTTGGTATAGATTCTGCATCTTTAATATTATCTAATTCAAGTTCTAACCAATTCATAGGAGTATCAATTAATTTGTCATACATTTTATCTTCCCATTCTTCTTGGATCTTATCATTATCTTTTAATAATTTCTTTAATTTAATATCATTTTTCTTTAGTTCTTTTATTTTGTCAATATTATATTTAATCTTACCATTATCCTTTATTTCTTTAATAATCTCTATTTTATTCTCTTTGCAATAATTGATTATTATAGGCAAATCTATTTTTTCTCTATGTTTTCTATTCGAGATTCGTCTTTGCTTTTTTGCTTTATTATCTCCAATGAATTTAAAGAAATATGGTTTAATTCTTCTTGTATCTAATTCTTTATCAACTAAATCAAATAAACCTTCAGTATTCTTAATTTTTTTAATCTCTTTATTAATATTTAAATCCTCAAAACTTTTCTTTGCTTTATCAATTTCACAACATGACATTGAACTACATCTACTAGACAAATCAAACAATAAACCTAATTTATCTGTATTAATTTTATTATATTTATAATGATTAAACTTACTATTTATTTCTTGTGACAAATTAATAACATCACCAATATAATTTTTGCTTATTATATGATCTACTTTTGACATATTTTCAGGTGTTAATTCTTGTTTATTACTGTCACTTTCTTTTATCTTATTAACACTAATAGCTGTAACAGTCTTATCTACATTTAAACAAGCATCAATAATACATGGTTCGTTGGTTATTAAATTACTGTCTATATCAAAATCTTCACCCTGATATAAGCTTAATGTAGGATAATCTATAGAATTCAAAAATACTTGATTAGCTGTACATGCAAAATATCTTCTAATCTCAGGCACATTCACAACTATATGTGTACCAATATTTGAAATATTCACATGTGGGTTTCTAAATCCTACAACTAATTCATTTTCTTTAAATCTACTGCAAAATATTTGATTACATTTCAATGTACTTGTTTTACCATCAAAATCTCCTGTAGTAGCTTTAAGCATTTCAATAACATTTCCATTAGCAATACAATAATCTCCAGAAATTTTAATTTTGCCCTGTCTTAATTCTTCCACATAAGCCTTAATAAAACTTCTTCTAAACTCTTTGAATACAGATGTATTAGCAAAATTAGGATTATGTTTACACATAACTGTAAATGCTCCAGTAACATCAGTATTTTTACTTATTCTTATTTTGTTATCATCATCATTAATAAGATTTTCTATTTTTTCAAAATTTAAAGTATCTTCATCATCTTCTATATTTTTATTAACTTCAGCTAAGAAGAAATTTAAATCATCTTTTAATTTTTCCACATAAGCTATTTCTGGTTTAACAAGTTCAGATAATTGTTCTTTGCTAAAAGGTATTGTATTAACCATCTGATACGACAAAACATTCTTACCATCTTCATATTTAGATGGCTTATCTACTTTACATACTGCATATCTATTACCGCAATTATCTAAATAGTAATATAACCATGCATGTTTTCCATATTGTTTATATCCTTCTTCTTCAAGAACTCTGTCATTAAACTTTTCTATTTTTAATGCACTAGGAGTAGTTATTAATAATATATCCTTAACATATATTGTTCTTCCTGCAATATCCTTAACAGTAAATGTATCATAATCTAATCCATTGGCTTCACAATAATCTCTGTAATATAATTCTATTTTGCATGATATGCCATTGATTTTGGTTAATCTATTTCTTAACAACATATTACCATGACCAATAGTTAATTCATTACTATTAAATATTTCATTACTTAATAAGCCTTGACCATCCCATATACTATTAGATTCTTCTGTTAATTTTGTTGCTGTATGTAACTCCTTATTTTCTAACCAAGTTTGAGACATATTTAAACTAAATTTACTATTAAAATCATCAATAACCAAAATTGATTTATGTGGTTCAGGAATATCTATACTTGTAAAAGCACTAGACAAAGGTAAGCTTTCATAAGCTCTTATAGCTGCAATAGATAATGGATTATTAAACTTTAAATCCATCCTTGACCAATCTAAACATTCACTAACAATAGAATCTAATATGAACAAATCTTCTCCAATTCTAGCTTTTCCACCAGACCTTTTCCAATTAGTCATTTTCTTACCATTAAAAACAAATCCAGATTCATATGACCAATCCCTTAATTGTTTTGTAGATTTAGAATAATTAACTATAACTTCTTTTTCTATGCCTTTTTTATTTTTCTTCATTTTTTTAGTTTTATTTTTATATTTTTTTGTATATTTAACATTAACAATATCTAATGTATACAATTTAACCACAACTTCTTCTTCTATACCTTCTTTATTTTTCTTTGTCTCTTTAACTTCTATAATATTTATTTTATCTAGTAATATATTATTTTCCATTAGTTCAAATGACCAATCAATTTTGCAATTTAATAATTTATCTAAATACTTTTCCTCCACAATATAATTATTATCTTTTTTATCTTTAATATCTTCTTTAAAACCTTCTTTTTTCTTTTTATTCTCATAATCTATATAATCTTTATAAGCCTTATACAACCAATTACATTCTATAGATGGTATATATATACCTTTTGTTAAATCAATATTTTTGTTATTTACTTTTTCCATACTATATCAACCTCCGCTAGTTAATCGTTTATTTGTTTATTTGGTTACTATTTTTTGTCACTTATTAGCTTTTATATGAGTAAGCTGAAGCTTACATTAAAAATATTTTATTTTTTGTCACTAATCAACTATATTATTAATTATTAATAATAAATATAAATAATATTATATTAATAAAGTTGTCACTAATATACTACATTATATATAATATATATATATTATATTCTTATAGTTGATTTGTGTCAATTTTTATATATTTTATTTTAATAATTTTTACATTGTGCGTCAGCACATAATATAGGAGCTGATTGGTGTCAAAATTAAAATGGAAACATTTCTTCATTTTCATAAAACATATCTTCATTATTATTTTCATTTTCAATATTAAGATAATTTTCAATGTTAATGATATTTGTATTATCTTTTATATTTATAATTTCATTTACTCCAAATACTAATTGATTAAGTTTTTCTAATTGTTCTTTGTATTTATCAGCTACATAAGGATAAAATATACCTACTTCTTTATTAAACATTTTTCTATTTTTAACACTTTCACAAATAGATATAGATAATCTTTTTTTAAGTTCTTCAATATCTTCTATTTGTTCTTCAATATCTTCTTTAATCAAAGAAATATTATAAACTTTCCAATAATTATAAATACTACGATTAATATCTTCATTAATAAAATCACATACAAGTCTTTTAAACTTTTTGTTTATACTAATGTTTGCTCTGGCAAAAGGTTTAATTTGCATTTCTTCATAAGCTAACTTTTCTTTTACTTTAAGCAATTGAAATAATTCAGGATCTGCATAATATTCTTCAGGGTTATCCTTAATAAACATATCCAATGACCATTTAATTACTCCTTTTTTTTGTAGTCTATTAAGTGCTGAAGTAGTACAATTCATTACTATATTATTTAATTTGCTTAAGTATTCGTTTGTTATTCCAATTCCTAATTTATTACTTTCTGCAAATCCTTCAGTATCTAAAAATAAATCATTATATTGTGGTGTAAATAATTCAATGTAATTTTTAAATAAATCATTTTTTGAAGCTTCTATTGTATTATAAGTAAGTACTCTATTTGTAATAATATTATCCATTAAATTATCATATTTTGATTTACCATTAGTAATTCTACCATCTACTTTTTCTTTAGGAGTATCATATACTTCATCAATAATTATTTTTTGCTTATCAAAATGAAATTTAAAATATCTTTCTAAGTCTTTCATATGTAATATTTTAGATTTACCTGCTTTAACTTTATGACCTAAAATTTCACATAAAACTTTATAATTCTTAATTACCTGTCCTTTTGTTATATTTGTTTTATCCATATTAACCGTCCTTTACTATATCGAAGCTTTTTTATTTCTTTCCCATTCTCTTAACACTTTGTAAAATTCGTTAGTTTTTGAAAATGTCCAAATAGTCCAGCCATTATCATCTACATAACATTTTTCATACCTTAATCCTTTATCCATTAAAAAATTCTTTAGTTTGTTGCTAGTGCATTTAAATTCTTGTGGGTTAAACTCTTGCATCAGTAATACCTCCTTTTTGTTAGTTTCGTATAATTTTATATTAATAATCATAAGTTAAAAAATATAATTTTAAATTATGATATAATAATGTCAAGTGTTTTAAAACTTTTCTATTTCGTCCAATTTTATCTACAGCTTTAGCATATTTACCATCTTCTCTTATAGTACGTTCATTAACTTTATGTATTTCTGCTAGTTTTTCTGATGTTCTTACCGATGGGGTGTTTTCTCCCATCGAAGCATTCTGTTTTAGGTCGGTGGGTGTTTTTTCCACCGCTCATTACGTGTATGAAAAGATTTATCCGTTTGGCAGATTTCTGGCTTATCGGTAGAATTTTGTTTTAATAATTATTGGGAATATGAAAAATGACATTAAAAAAGAATACTATTTTAAAATTACCATTTTCATATACCATATCAAAAAACTTATTTAAATACACTTATGAGAAAAGATTACTTTTCCCCTCTAATTATATTATATCACCCTTAATAAAATAAGTCAACACTTTTTAAAAATATTTTATTTTTATAATCATGATTTTAAATTTGCAAGTTTTGTCAAGAATCTCTTGCAAAATTCATACCCACCCTATAATTTAATTATAACATATTTTTTATAAAAAGTCAATGGTATAATTTAACAAAGGTTGATTTTGATATAGTTTCAAGATTTATTAACTTTTTATAAGCGAATTATTAATACAAGTTTATAATTTATTTCTTGCATATTTATAGTTCGCCATCTTCAATTAGAGATTGGAGTTCTGGTATAAGTGTAAGGAGTTTTTTGTAGTTTATTAATTGTGTTCTATCTATACCTATTTGTTCTGCTAGTTCCTTTTGATTTTTTAGAGTAGAATTATTCGACTCTAAACTTCTTTTACCTTCACTACCTTGTCTAATTCCATAAATCCTTTCCAACTCTAATATACATTTAGCCATTTTCATTGGATTTTAAATCAGATTACTATATTAAAAAATTAAATATATATCATATACAAGAAAGATGACGCTTTTTGAAACTATTGATATATCTATATTTAAAGCATATCAAATAAAATTTTTCGTTCAATTTAGCTATTTTTTTGCCACAATATTTATTATCTATTCCTTTATAGTAAATAATGAAAATCAAACCAAGCATAGTAATAGCAATAACTTTAAGGATTTTTAATCATTTTCTAAAACTCGATTTTTACGTTTTCTTTCTCTATCTCTCTTCTTTCTTATAACTACTTTATTTTTCCTTGATGTCGGTCATCACCCATAAATTTTATTTTAATAGTTTATAAAAATAAGGGTATAATATTTATACCCTTATTCATAAAAAGGGATAGTTATATCTCTTCACTTTGTATATCAGTATACTCTTTCCCTAGTAGACAATTTTGAAAATATTACTTGAAAGCATTGATATAACTAGATTTGAAGTACATTTTTATATAATTTTCTATTTGTCGAGAATGTTAAATAATATAGTTATATTAGGTTTTTTCAGACTTTTCTATTTCGTCCGAATTTATCAATGTACATAGTTATGCTTCCCTTAAATACCATTAAGCAAAATTTATATAAACCTTGAAAGTGTTGATATCAAAGGATTCTAAAATTTATATAAATTATTAAATGTCTGAAACATAATAATATCAATGGTTTTCAGAATGTCCACATTTTTAGTTTTCTTATTTGTATTGTTTTATTACTTAAAATAACTATAGGTTTGTTTAAACATCCATTTTTAATATAAAACTCTTTAACTTTATTTATTTTTTTCTGATTTGGTGTACTTGTTCTAAATAATTTAGGTATTCTTATTTGATTTATATTAATATCCATAACATTCATACCTCCATAGTTATTACTTGACCGTTGAATGGTATATCTTTTACTTCTCTAATGTAAAAGTTTAATCCTGCTCCTATGCCCTGTAACTTATTTAATACTTCTTCTGCCCTATCTATTATATAAGTTGTTACAGATCTTTCTTTGTTGTATCCAGTAACACCAACAAATTTCCATTTATCTTTCGATTCTTTAACAAAGCAATTTTCATCTACAATTGTATTACTATTACCTTCCATAATTACATATTGACTTGTGCTTTTAATAATTTTAAATGTATGACCTAAATTTCCTGCTTGGTTATGCAATTCCAATTTACTTACAGCTTCTGTTGCTATATCTTCTGTCAAATATCCTCTTTCTGGTTGTTTAGTAGGATTGTAATAGAAGTCTTTGCCTACTTTTTTGATTCCATCTTTAAAAGTGTAATTACCATTTTCATCCATAATATAAAATTCCATTTAAATACCCTCCTGAATATAATTTTTCTTGATATCTGATATAAGTATGTAACTAAGTACAGGATTTACAATTGATTGGAAAAGCAGTAAAAGAATAATGTATAATAGCATTTTTAAATCCTCCTGTTTATTAAAGCCTAGGATTAGTTTTAAGACATTTTAATAATTACTAATAGAATTATATTACCTTGCTTTGAATAAGGGATAGATAGCTTTCCTATCCCTCTAGTGTAGATTAGAATATCTTTGGAAAAAATATTTTAAAGAATTGTTTCTTATTGCTTCTCTTATAACTGCATGTGACATTCCTGTTTGGTTACCGTTTTTTAGTTTTAACATTATATGTACTCTATTACTTTCAACTTTAGCACTTGCTATTTTAGCAGACTTATTTAATAATTTAACTATTTGTTGTACTTCTTCTTCACTTAACATATTAGGTTGAAACTTTCTTAATGAACTTAAATCTTCACCGCAATCCCAACAATTATCTTCAGTAATTCTTTCTTCTATTAATACCTTTTCGTTTGTGTAAGAACTTAAACCATATCTTGCTTTAAACATTAAATTTGTTGCTATTTGACTTTGTTCATTAACTATAAACATTTTTTGTTCCTCCCCTTGATTGATTTATCTTATGTTTAAATTATATACGAATAGTTACAGACTGTCAATAACTTTTTTTAAAAAATAAAATATATTTTTAATTATTATTAATGGTTATTTTTTACTTTTAATTTCATATAATAGTTGCAAAAAAATTTTAATAGTTGTATACTATTAATAATAAATTTTATAAAGGGTGGTTTTATTATGGCTATTAATCCAAATACACATAAAAATGTAACATTTGCATGTCCTAAAGAATTATTAGAAAAAATAAATAAAGATGCAGATGAAAGTTTAAGAAGTACATCAGCTCAAATAATTTTTATATTGAAACAATATTATAATGAAAATTAATATAAATTTTATTTTATAAAAATCGTAAAAAAAAAAGGAATAACACTTAATTGATGTTATTCCTTTAATTATTTAATTTTAAAATATACTAAAAAAGAATTTGCATTATTTTCTTATACATTTTTTCATCAGTTTCTAAAAGACTTTTCTTTCCATCTTTAAATTGTATTGCAATTATATATATGCCTTTATTTTTAGCTGATAATCCAGCAAATAAACCAATACCACCTAATAAAGCTGATCCAATAAAAGCTCTTCCTATAGCACTTGTAGCACTTTTTTGATGTTCTTTATTTAATACTTCATATGCTTCAACTGTATCTTTATTTATTTCAATCCAGTTCTTTTTGGTAAAACCTTTAACTATATATAATATTTCTTTTTTAAACATAGGTTGATGTATCATTAAAGTTTGGTTTAAATAATCTCCTGCAATAATTTTACTTATCATATTTAAACTCCTTTATTTGTATTAGGTTTTATTTTATCAAATTTTTCCTTAAAATTCAATTCAACATATAAGTTTTATATACTCAATTTAATTTTAAGATTATTTCAATAATTTACCATGTAGTATTATTGTAGTATTTTTATAATCAATCACCTTAAATCCCTTACAGTAATGGCATTTCAGACTTTTGGAACATATTTCTCTTAATCAGGGTGTCCCGGGTTCGAATCCCTGATGGTGCATTATAGAAAATAACTTGAAACCATTGAAATTTAACAGATTTCAGTGGTTTTTTGACTTGTGGACATTGTGTCCACAAGTCTGAGTTTTATTATATGCTGCGGGTTTTCGAGTCTTTCCGGTTTTGTCCAACTATTCGATGTCATTACAAAATACGCAATAAATATTCATATACTTCTGATAAAATAACTTTTGAATTTTCTTTAACTGAGTATAACGAATTTTTCATATCAATAATAGTCTTTTCTAATTTAGGTTGTGAAATATAGGGGGTTTTTAGTGCATCCAGCCTTAGCGAATCCAGTTTTTTCACCTCATAGTCATACATTCTACAACTACTCTCAATATTATTTGCTTTCTTAAAATTTGACCTGATATACTCAAGCCTTTTGGAAATCCCACTAGAATGCTCAAATAATAAGTGAAATGCCCTATAATCCATAACTTGTTTACCTTCAAGTATGCAATCAAGACCGCCTATAATTACATCGTAGGTATCTATTCCGTATATGACCCGGTTTTTTAAAACAAAAGCATTATTGTTATCCCACTGATCTTTTTCATGGTTCGGGGGTGAAATATAATTTACCCTTTTAATATTTCCGGTTGAGTCAATCAAACTTTTGATTTCTTTCAGAAAATTACTCAAATCAAACCGACATTTAAGTCCTGAAGGCTTAATATGTATAAGCTGTAAAGCCTGGTCTGTTGCATAGGGAGCTGTCTCCATATAGCACCCTCTTCCACTTTCAAATGCATTATAAAACATATCATAGTCAAAATTAAGCTTACTGAAAGAATGAGAACGGTTAAATCCAATCCCCATAAACTTCTTATTTACATTGTCATAACCATATATAAGGGATTCATGCACAAAATGCCTCTTGTTATAAAACTCTTTTTCGCTAAGATAAAATTCATCTAGGCAAGCAATAACATAATAACCATGTTCTATCTGTTCCCTTACAAAATCGATTATATTCACTGTATGATCCATTGCATCATAGCCTATATACGAATGCTCAAGTATATCGTCAAAATTTAAGCCAAGCTCCATATAATCCACCATAATATACCCGTTTCGATTTATTTGAGAACAGATTTGTATGTAATGTTGGTTAAACCATGGAAGTAACCTGCTTTCGGAAAGAATAATTGCTATAGGTAATGAACGATATAAATAAGTTGTAATCTCATTATGTAACTTTACTTTTAATTCATTTTTTTTATTCTGACTAAATTCATTTATTTCAAAACCATCATGCATAGGAATTTATCCCCCTAAATTCAAATAGTTGAAAACAAAACCATCACCGGTTTTATTTCTGGATTTCAAGCAACTTTCAACCGCTTTTCGATGTATACAACTATTTTTTGAATGGTATTGAAATTTTCATAAGACAAATCTTCATTATTAATCTCAAACCCAAATTCAGCTTCGATAAGAACCAGTAACTTTATATAACTTACAGAGGTAATTCCTAGAACAGAAATATCCTCTTCCGGGCCAATAGCTTCACTCGAAGCTAACTGACTCAATTCCTCTTTTAAAATATTCCTTACCCTTGCTTCAATATCACTATACATTTATATCCCTCCTGGAATTTTAATAAGAAATACTTGTAACAAGTATCTTCTGAAGATTTAATTCATCTCTTAAAATCAATTCAAGTTGATCACATATATAATCAAAATCATCATCCTTGTAAGTATTTGAATATAAAACCTTGGCCAACACACTTCGGACAGAATTCCAATAATTTATGATTTTGTCCAGTATTTCAAGGATTCCGGAATTATCACTTATCAATCTTTCAGCTCTAAATCTTTCTACTAATTTAGCATTAATAATATTGTTAATACCTTGAATACAATCTTCAATGCTGTATTTTGCAAGTATTTCCCTGTCGGCCACGGTTAGTTTGAAAAAATCAATAAAAGATGCAAACTCCTGCAAGCCCTCAGCAATTGTCTTTTTATAATCCAACATATTCTTTTTAAAAATACGCAAGTATATTCCCAAATCGTCTTCACTGCTTGTTGAGTCCGGATAGAATTCATAATAGGTTGACGTGTTTTTGTCTGGCTGGAAGAAATTGATAAACCCATTATAGGAATCCACAACACCCTGAAAACTAATAGCACGCTTTTCATAAGTCAGGCTATCACGATGCTTGTGTTCTAAAATATGAAATTCCCTTTTGTTATCATCATAGCCATAAACAAGCCATGTATGAGCCCAATGAACTTTTTCATATGTATCTGGCCTAATGGATGCGTAAAAGCAATCCACCCATAAGATTACAGGCCTTCCGCCAGAGACCGATTTGCAGATATCGCCGATAACATCCAAACTTTGATGCTTTTTAACAACAGTAATTCCTTGTTCATCCAGAACCGATTCAACATTTTTAACAGCTCTGTATTCGATATCCGGATTCTCTTTATCCCTGTTCATGCAATATAAAATCATATCATTTATCAAAACAGGTATTAGACTTTTGTTGAAATGTCGAACAACTGGAAAAAGTGCATTGTAAAAACAGCTCTTGTAGTAGAGTTCATTAAAAGGCTCTATATTATCCAATATGCATTTTTGTACATTGGGGCAAGCTTCCTTTGTGCCTAAATAAGATGCCATATCCTTTATTGTTTGATACTTGTAAATGTCAGCACCTTCCACAGGCATTCCTGCTTTTCCCATTTCAACTTCCAGTTTTACCGCAAGAACAGAGTGCCCTCCCAGGTCAAAGAAACTATCATATATATTGATTTCTCCAATCCCAAGTACCTTTCCCCAGACCCTTGCTATCCGGTCTTCCATTTCAGTGTAGCTCTCATTTTCAGCCTTTCCCGTAAGCGTTACCTCGGGTAATGCATCTGAAAAAGAATCTAACTTTATCTGTGTCCGGTTTTGCTTTATTTCCGATTGGGTATCTTGAGACAGTGTAAATGGCATATATGGTTTTATATCAAAAATCGAGCTACCTATATTCATTTCTCCAATAATAACATTATTGATTTTCTTGTGCACCACAATGTCAAATGCCTTGAGCGCCGTGTCATCAGGTATTATCTTGAATATTAGTCTATCTTTGTCGATTTTCACTCCTGCAAACCTTAAAACACTCTCCCATGTAGTCCAGTTTATAGAAAGAACCTTCTTAAAATATTTCTTTGCCTTTAAAACAAAAGAATCCAAGTAGGTATTGGCAGTTGTGTAACTGCCGGCCCCTACTCCGCCTGTTATTGTAATAGCAGATGAGAACAATATAAGAAAGTCCGGATTGTCATCTTTCGTAAGGTTTTCAAGAAGCCATGTTCCATAAACTTTTGGAGCCAATATGTTTTCAAATGTTTCCCTTTGCTCATCCTTCAGTAAAATGCCCTTACTTCCCACACCGATACCTGCACAGTGTATAATGCCGTTAATTTTTCCATAGCATTCTCTCAATTTACTCAATGTACTGTTTAACTCAGTTATTTCAGTGACATCAGTACTGCAAAGTGTAATGGCTGTGCCTGTACTTTCTATTTTTTGTATTGCTTCTATCCTTTGACATAATTCCGGGTCTTTTCCCTCAACTATGATTCTTTCCCATACGTTTCTATCAGGGAAATGGGTACGATTCAATAACGCTATGTTGACTTTATTTTGAGAAGCAAGCCACTGGGCAATCTTCAAGCCTAACCTTCCCGTACCCCCGGTAATTATATAAACGCCGTCATTTTTAACCTCAATTTCATCATCATCCAAACGTGAAAGATCTGCATGTCCAATTTCCTGTGTGTATCTATCTCCATTTCGGTAGGCTGTCAAATACTCGTCTGATGGATAATTGATTTCTATGAGAATTGTATCAATCCCAGTTTCTCTGTCAATATCAATACATCTGCATTTCAACATAGGATTTTCCAATCTTACCACTTTTCCCAACCCGAATAAAGTTGCATTTTGGGGGTATATCATCTGCTCCATACCGGTAATTTCATAGACCTTTTCCGATATCACGACCAAGTCTATAGGTTCTTTTATTTCACGGCTTGAAATCGCCTGACTTAAATACAGAAGATTGTAAACACCTTTTTTCTGACTTTCGTCTATTTCAATAACATCCTTTATTTCAACAGAGCCTTGTGCTGTACATAGATGGATTACCTGAGATATATTCCTGTCTTTAAGTTTACTCAGAAGCCTTTTAAAGCTCTCCAGGCTGCCGTCAATGATAAAGTTACCGTCATTAAGGCTTTGAAATCCTTCCCCAAGTTTCACTTCAATGATGTCTTTCCTGCATTGTCTCAATCTTTTTACAATCTCCTCAATTTTTTCTCCCACACCCTTTAAAACAATGGTACTTCCTTCCTTTGCTTCGTTCTTTGCCTGTTGTGGTTTGCGTTTTCTCCAGACAGCAGAATAATATAAGTTCTGAAAGTGGTGTGGAAGCATCAGGTTTTCCGATTTGGGCAGGTCAATCCAGCATCTCGTTCTCTCAAAAGGATATACAGGCAATCTGACTTTTTTCCTCTTTTCGTCACGGTAAAAATCCTGCCAATTTATTTCCGCACCTTTAACATACAAGCTGCAAACCTTTTCCAATGCTCCCATGCTGGTTTTTCCACTTTTCAGAAAGGTTTCAACCATATTCTCTGCCAGAATACTCAGTTCTTTTATTTCCTCATCCGTGTACTCATAAGCTTCCTTTACTTCTCTTCGGGATGAAACCAACTTATGAATTCCGTAATAAACCCCTTCGTCATTTGAACCGGAGTGCATATCACTTAGTTTATATAGCTTTTCCTGTAATTCAAGTTTGTCCTTTGTTATGACTGCCAGCCTATAACTATAATGTCCCCTTCCTGTATTGGCAGTATAGCATAATTCTGCCAACTCAGGGCTTTTCCCGGACTTGAGCAGTTCGGCATATCTTCTTATACTCTCTTTTAATGAAGTTTCACTTTTTGCCGATATTAGCAAAACATAAATCTTATTTTCAATGGACCATGTATCGTTTTTTATTTCAGGTGCTTCTTCCAGAACCACATGACAATTGGTCCCGCTAAGACCGAATGAACTGATCCCACACCTTTTAGGAAAAGGTTTAGTGTCCCATTGAACAAGTCTATCATTAATATATACCGAAGAATCCTCAAAACTTATTTTTCTATTCGGCTTTGCAAAATGCAAAGAAGGAGGCAGCTGTGCATGTTTTAATGCCATCACTGCTTTGATGAATCCTGCAATTCCAGCTGCATTATCCAAGTGTCCGATATTGGTCTTTACAGAAGTGATTGCACAAAATTGTCTTTTATCTGTATAACACTTGAATGCTTTCTCTATACCTTTAATTTCTATGGGATCCCCGAGTTTAGTCCCCGTACCATGAGCTTCAATATAGGAAATAGTCTGGGGGTCTATACCTGAATCTTTCCACGCTCTAAGTATTACATCTTCCTGAGCGGCCGCATTAGGAGCCGTCAACCCCACTGAGGCCCCGTCCTGATTGATGGCTGTTCCTTTAACAACTGCATATATATGATCGCCATCCTCTACCGCTTTGTTCAAGGGCTTTAACAGTACCGCTCCAACACCTTCGCCAACTCCAGTGCCGTCAGAACTGTCATCAAAGGTTTTAGCCCTGCCATCAGAGGATTCAATTCCGATACGGTCATTTTCATGTATTGTTTTTAACGGAGTTATGAACACCTTTATCCCCCCGGCAATAGCCATATCACAATCACCATTTCTAATTCCCTGACATGCCAGATGTACAGCAATTAAAGACGAGGAGCAGGCTGTGTCGATCATCATACTGGGTCCTTTAAGATCCAGCAAATATGCTATTCTGCTTCCGATGATTGATTTAATATTTCCCGGATCATTTAAAGCTGTCTGGTTAGGTGCAAGCATCTGTATGTATCTTTTGTATTCATCTCCCGAATCATTGCTAAAACCAACATAAACTCCTGTTCTGGAACCTTTAATTCTTTGACCGCCATATCCCGCATCTTCAATTGCTTCCCATGCTGTTTCAAGAAATATCCTCTGATTCGGGTCCATTCCATTAGCTTCTTTAGGAGAAATATTAAAGAAGCCGCAGTCAAATTTATCAATTTCCTCAAGAAATGCACCCACGTTATATTGGGGGTTCATAGCAAGCAAACCCGTTTGCATCCAGAATTTCAGATAGGCATCACTGTCTTCTTTCCTTAAGCCGCCAAATTCTCCTATTAAGTCCTTACCTGTCTTTAATGCTTCCCAGAACTCATCTACACTGTTAGTACATCCGAACCTGCCAGAAACACCAATAACCGCAACATCTCTTTTAGATATGTCATTTATTCTTGATAGATAGTCTTTATCCATATCTCCTATTTTTATACTTTTGAAATTCAAAAGTTTATTTTCCATAAATACCCCCCAAAGCCCAAAAAATAGTTACTATATCTCATAAAACTCAACCCCAAGATCCTCTGCAGTTTTTCTAAAAGACAAAATATTGTCATACTCCCATTCCAAACGGGTATCCGCATCAGGATAGCAGCTTTTTAGCGTCTCTCTCACATACTCCTTTTCCTTATCGCTAATCTCCTTTTTTACAGCGATATTCAACAGTATATCCTTGTATTTTTCCATAAATTCAATGGTTTTCTCCCTGTCCAGATTTCCTGACCGGACATTTGAAGAGACTTCTGCAGCATAGAAATGATTATCGAAGTTGGAAAATGAATAATAGCTTAATAAGGAATATAATGAACAATGTGTCTCAGTAGGGTTTTTCTTGTAAAGCCCCAGCTCTTTTAATTCTGAAATAATCCTTTCTATGTCATAATTGTTGTCAGCAACATATGGAAGTACAAATTTGGGCTTGAATTCTTCTTTATTCAAATTCAATAAGATTTCAATATCATCCCCTAAAAGTTCACCTAGCAGCTCACTACCGCAAAATTTTATCATGTTATTAGTGATTTCCTCCACATCGGTAAATATGGCCGCAGCTTGCATGGGATCTGCACAGTAAAGTATATATGGTATTCTCATCTTAAAAGCTACCAGAAACGAAAGCAACTGCATAAACTGAGTACAGATTATACATGGGATTTTTTCCGCCCGTTCAATATTAAGTGAAGTCTCTCGGTAATTTGTCGTAAAGACATGCTTCATGAGTTTCCTGTATGGACCAATTTTCGGAGTATAATTGATGTGTTCAATATCCAGTCTTTTTACTGCCCGTTGAATATTACCGATAGCATTTCTGCTCTCGAAAGGATGGTTTACTGTAAAGGCTAAAGTCTTAAGCTTCCTTTTTGTTATCAGGTTGTACAGCATATATGTGCTGTCTTTGCCTCCACTTAACATCAGCATGCAATCAAAAAAGTATTTACCTTTATTTTTCTTTGAATTGATATCGAATTCCATATAGTCCTTCATGGCTTTCCTGTAATGGCTCACAGGGTTTGACATGGTATTTCCGGTGCAAATATTGCAAATCCCCTCTTCGTTGAATGTTATACCCGAATTTTCACTTTTCATAATGCACTTTTTACAATATAAAGATGCCATCTGTTTTTCCTCCTGCTTTGTTTTCTATAACTGCTGAAAAGCAATTTGTTCCATTTGACTGACCATCATCTCAACTAATCTTGAATAATTCAAAATGAATTCCTTTACCTTTTCATTTCCAATCCTGGAGCCGTTATATTCGCATACAATATCTATGGCACCAGATCCCGAATCCATTTTAAGAACCATGTCAAAATTATCCATGGAGCCGGAGTTGTTATATTTGGTAATAAACAATGGAATAATGGAATTTTCCTTTCTGTCCACTTGGACCCTTGTCACTTCTTCAACAGTAAATCCAACCTTATGCCGAAGTTCTTCAATATGACTGTGGACATCCTGGAAAAATGTCCATAGGTTCCTAGCATCATTCATATTTACTGTAATGGTATTCAAGTAGCCTTTATTATCACAAACTGTATTTACATGAACAAGTTGTTCACCAGAAACCTCAGAAAGTAAATATATATATGCTCCAAGCAGTATATCCTCAAACTCAAGTTCTCTCTTGGCTGTCACCGTTTCCATGGCCCGATAAACAGGTTCTTCTATTTTGAATCTCAGCACACTTTCTTCTCCTATGCCTTTTCTTTCACTGAAGAATTCAGGCGGAAATGGCATAAAACCAAGATTTAGACAGTTTATATCAAAAGCCTTTTCTTTCTCAATCATCTGTGCCAGTTTTTCTATTGTAGGATGTGAGAAAATGTCTGCGACATCTACCTTGCCGGGATACCTTTCATTGATTGCGGCATTCATCTGGACAAGCAGCAGAGAGTTTCCGCCTAATTCGAAAAAGTTATCGCGAACACCTACCAAATCTTTTTTAAGTACTTCTCTCCAAATATCCGAAAGTACTTTTTCGGTTTCTGTTCCGGCAGCTACAAATTGTGTTTCCAGTTCCGGGCGACTTGCATCAGGCTCAGGCAAAGCTTTTCTATCGACCTTGCCGTTAGGTGTCATAGGAAACTTATCCATATGGACATAGATTCCCGGAACCATATAATCCGGTAATTCCATTGCCAGATAGTTCATCAGTTTTGAAACCGGTATATTGCCTTGGGAAATATAATATCCCACCAGAATATTATTACCTTCTGAACTTTCTCTCACTTCCACAGTACATCCTTCAATTCCCGGATATCTTAGCAAAACCTCTTCTATCTCTCCCAACTCAATCCTGTAACCTCTTACTTTAACCTGATGGTCATTCCTTCCCATACACTCAATATTTCCATCCGAAAGCCACCTGGCGAGATCACCCGTTCGATACATACGTCTTCCTTCATCAAAAGGATTGCATACAAATTTCTCCTTAGTCAAATCCATTCTGTTTAAATACCCTCTTGCCAGGCCATACCCTGCGATGAACAACTCTCCCGCTACACCTACAGGCTGCTGTCTTAGGTATTTGTCCAGTATATATACCTGGGTATTGGCAATAGGCTTACCTATATTGATGTCTTCTTCTAGTTCAAATTTCTTAATTGTAGACCACACCGTTGTCTCTGTAGGTCCATACATATTGTAGATATTTGCGTTTGTCATTTTTCTAAGGTCTCCGAGTAACTTCTTAGGGAACGGTTCTCCACCCACCATAATTTCTTTCAGACTCTGAAAGCAGGTAAGTTCTACCCCACCTGTCATGAGAAGTTGCAGACGTGACGGTGTGATTTGAAGCATATCGACATTTTTACTCTCAATCAAATCATTTAACAAAGCTGAATTCCTTTGTTGGTTCTCATCCGCAATAACTACCTTAAGCCCTCTCGTTAGAGGAAGCAGCGTTTCCAGTACAAAAATATCAAAAGAAATAGTAGTTAATGCAAGAATGGTTTTATCTGAGGAAAATTCTATCTTTTCAGCCACCCCATATATAAAATTAAGAACTTCCCTGTGCTCAATCATGACCCCCTTTGGCTTGCCCGTTGACCCGGAAGTATAAATAACATATGCTAGATCTTCCGAAGTATTTTCTGCTTGTATTGCAGATCGGTCAGGACTATAAACATCTTCCGACTCCAAATCCAGCATTAAACCTTTAAATTGTACTTGCTCCATAAGGTGCCCCATTGTCAGCAGCATTTTTGCATTGCTATCTTCCAACATATAACCGATCCGCTCTTTTGGGTATTGAGGATCTATCGGCAAATAAGCCCCTCCTGCTTTCAATACTCCGAAAATTCCAATCATCATTGTCAGAGACCTCTCTGCCATGATTCCAACAATATCATCTCTTCCGATTCCTCGTTCCCTTAATGTTCTTGCAAGAGAGTTAGCCCGGTCTTCCATCTCCCGGTAAGTCATTTTCTTTTTTCCAAATACTAAAGCAATAGACTCCGGTGTCCTGTTAACCTGCTCGGTAAATAATTTATCAATGGTTGTATTTTTCGGGTAGTGGCGTTTTGTGTCATTAAACTCAAAAAGGATTTGATTTTTCTCCTCACTGCACAACATTTCAATCTCGCACAGTTTTAATCCTGGATTCATTACTACTTCCTTCAGAATATTGACATAATGGTCCAAAAACCTTTGAATAGTGTCTTTCTTAAAAAGCCTGGTGTTATATTCCACGCTGAAACGTATGCTGCCATGTATTTCAATAGCTTCTACCGTTATATCGAATTTGGATACCATATGCGTATGCTCATACGCTTTTACCTTTAAACCGTCAATGTCAAATTTAATCTTACCGGTGTTCTGCAGAATCAGCATGGTATCAAATAACGGATTCCGGCTTAAATCCCTCTTTGCTGCAACACTTTCAACGAGTTCCTCAAACGGATAGTCCTGATTTGCAAAAGCTTTTAAAGTGTTATCCCTGACTTCCACTAAAAATTCCTCGAAGGTCTTTTCTCCACAAGGATAATTTCTGACTGCAAGGGTGTTTAAAAATACTCCGATTATATTTTCGACATCTGCTTTGTTTCTTCCGGCCACAGGAGTACCTACGATAATATCCTCCTGCCCTGAGTACCTCGACAGCAGTATGCTGTATGCAGCTAGCAACAGCATGAACAGTGTGACTCCATTGGCCGAGGCATACTTAATAATATCAGCTCCAAGCTCTTTGCTAACAGTCAAATGCAGCTTATCACCTTCAAAAGTTTGTACTGCAGGTCTCAAGAAATCTGTCGGAATTGTCAGTACAGGTAAATCCCCTCTATATAGGTTCAACCAGTATTCCTTTTGTTTCTGGACAGTACCTGAATCTATGAATTGAAGCTGCCACTCTGCAAAATCCTTGTATTGGATTTTCAATTCAGGCAGAATGTAGCCCTTGTAAAGCCTGATCAATTCACTTACTAAAATGTCCAGAGAAGTAGCATCAGATATAATATGATGCATATCAAACATAAAAATATACTCTTTTTCACTTAATCTGATTATCCCGACTCTGAATAACGGAGCCTTTGAAAGATCGAAAGGCCTTATGAACTTTTGTAGAGTGTCATTAAGGTTTTTTCCGTCAAATGGCGGCCATTCAACCTGAACTTCTACTGTGGTGCTCACTTTTTGATATATGTTACCTTCTTTGAGTTCAAAAAAAGTCCTCAAAGATTCATGTCTTCCCACCAACTCACGGATAGCAGTCTCCAAGCACTCGATATCCATATTTCCCTCTATTGACAGGAATACAGGCAAATTATAGATAGTACTGCCTTCATCCATCTTTTGGAGGATATAAATCCTTTTCTGGCTTGGTGATATTGCAAAATACTCTTTGAAATCCCTTTTATCGGCTATGGAATATAATTGGTTTCCATTATCCTGTGCTGTATGTTTTATATCCAGGTTCACTGCAAGTTCTGCAACAGTCTGAGAAATCAACAAATCTGCCACACTTATTTCAGTACCGATACGAGAATTGATTCTATTGACAATTTTTGCTGCAAGAATGGAATCCCCTCCCAGTTCATAAAAATTATCATGAATATTTAATTCCTGAAAGCCCAAGACTTCTCCCCAAATTTCGGCAATCCTTTTTTCACTATCGGTATATATCTCAGTATCTCTTCCTTTAATCTCTACTATCTTTGGCAGCATGATACTATCTGAAGGTAAAGAAACCGCCAGTTGCATCTTCCATTTTTTTATCTGCTCTTCAATTTCATTTTTCAAATTGTGTGGTATATCCTCGAATCCCAAAAGATCCTTTATATTCCCGGAACCTCTGTTGCTGCATTTATCTGGCACTCCCACCCAGCATCTATTTCTTTCAAAGCAATAAGACGGCAAACTTACCCTTTTTACCTCCATATTCCGGTACATTTCCTCCCAGTCTATGTCAGCTCCTGCAATATAGAGGCGGGATATCTCATCCAGTATACAGCAAGACTCAAAAGTACCCTTTTTTAATTCCTTTATTTTACGGCTTGCTTTTTCATTTAGCTGCTTTATTTCACTATCAGTAATCTCCACCCGCTTAATTTTCGCTTTATCCTGTGAAACAAGTCTATGTTCACCAAAATATACATTAGTAGGCAGTGCTTCATCCATATTTGTGATATCCAATCTGGAAACAGTGTTTTTTAATTCTTTCAAGTCCCTGCATATCACTGCCAATCGGTAATTATAATGCCCTCTTCCGGTATTCGCTGTAAAGCATATATCAGCAAGATCAATATCCAAGTCTCCATCCAGATTCAACTTATATTGACATATCAAAGCCTTCAGGCCTTCTTCACTTTTTGCAGATAATGTCCAAAGATGTACATCAAAGGATTTCTGCGGTGTTTTTTTTCCCGGTTCAGGTGCTTCTTCGAGTATCATATGGCAATTGGTTCCACTGAAACCAAAAGAACTAACACCACACCTCCTTGGAAACCCATCAGTTTCCCACTCGTTCAAACGATCATTAACATAAACCGGTGACATTTCAAACGGAATTCTTCTATTAGGCTTGTTAAAATGAAGACTTGGCGGAATTTTTTTGCGTCGCAATGCCTCTACTGCCTTAAGTAACCCAGCCATTCCTGCTGCATTGTCCAGATGTCCCATATTGGTTTTTACCGATCCGATTGCACAAAACTGCTTTTTGTCAGTGTACCTGGCAAAAGCCCTTCGAATCCCATCTATTTCAATAGGGTCGCCTAGTTTTGTCCCCGTACCGTGAGCTTCTATATATGACACAGTGTCCGGTTCAATTCCTGCATCTCTCCATGCTGCAATAATAACATCCTCCTGTGCTAAAACATTCGGAGCAGTAATCCCTATAGAGCTTCCGTCCTGATTGATTGCACTTCCCTTGATAACTGCATAGATATTGTCTCCGTCCCTAAACGCCTTGTTCAAGGGTTTAAGCATCACAGCTGCAACCCCTTCCCCGCTTCCGGTTCCGTCCGAACTTTCATCAAAAGTCCGTGCTCTCCCGTCAGATGAATTCACACCCAAATCAAATTGGCCCTTTACCGGCAAGAAGTTGACTCTGATGCTTCCTGCGATAGCCATGTCACACTCCCCATTTCTCAGTGCCATACATGCTGTATGTACAGCAACCAGGGCAGAAGAACATGCCGTATCTATCGACATGCTAGGACCTCTCAGATCAAGCAGATAAGATATGCGGCTTGCAATTACAGGAGATAAATTTCCTGTAACAGCCTCGGATGCGAATGAAGGCTCCATTTGTGCAACATAATTTTTATAATCGTAAGGGCTATCCGATCCAAACCCAACATACACTCCTGTTTTGGTTCCTCTCAGTTTATTGCCGCCGTATCCTGCATCTTCGATGCTTTTCCATGCTGTCTCCAAAAACAACCTTTGGTTTGGGCTCATTAAGCTTGCTTCTCTTGGAGATATACGAAAGAAAGAATAGTCAAACTTGTCTATTTCATCCAGATATGCACATTGGAAATACTCCGCGTTCTTTTGTTCCATTTGTACAGCCTTCAAGAACGCATCGGTATCCTTCCTCCTTTTCTCAGGAATGCTCCTAATACAGTCTTCTGCATTCTCAAGTAGTTTCCAGAATTCATCAGTGTTCTCTGCACCCGGAAACTTCAAAGCAACTCCAATTATAGCAATCTCTTTTGCAGAAACCTCTTTTATTTCTATTTTGTCCTGTCCAGAGTAATCTTCCGTCAATTTGAACATACTAAAATCAAGCACACGAATCCCCCTTCCAGATCACAGTTCATCTTTATACTGCATTTTAAAGTCAGGAAACAAGTGCCGAGTCCCTGTTTCATGGAATACCTCGTTAAACCTCTCAATGCACTCTTTCACCGGAACCTTTTTAGTAACAAATACCGAACTAAGCATATCCAGTGCTTCCTGCATATCGAACAATGTCGGTTGTATTCCTTCCTTCTCCAGCTCTTCCTGTCTTTTCTGAACCTTTTTATAAGGTTCAATGACACCTCTAAGGTATTCATCATAATTCCAGTTTCTGTTTCTGGTACACACAGCAACTGCAATACACTTTGTAACAACGGTGTGCTCAAAACGTTTAATCTGATTTTCGAAAGATATTTGATTTTCAGACAAGACCTTTTTCAATTCCTCAGTATCATCTTCTTTGTCAAAAGAAAATGTTTTGATACCAGGAGTATTTTTACTCATCAGATTTCTCAGTACCGTTCCGGGTCCTAATTCTACAGCGATTTCCATCTCATGTTGCCTCAAATACTCCATAGATTCTACCCATTGTACAGGTCTTGTTATCTGAGCTTTTAAAAGGCTGGCGATACTGGCTTTTCCCTCATAAGGTAAAGCATTTGTATTTGATATTACCGGGTATTTTAAATCTCCAAATTTATATCCGGCAAGTTCCATTTCAAACTTGTCTGCTGCTTTCTGCATCAATGGACTGTGGAAGGGTGCACTTACTTTTAAAGGTACTACTTTTGCACCCAAACCCTGAAGATGTTCATTTATCTCATAAATTGCAGCCTTATGTCCGGATATGACTGTTTGATCCGGAGAGTTGTAATTAGAAATAACTGCCACATTTTCTCTAAAAGTATATCTATCACAAATTTTCTGGAGTTCAGCCTTATCTATTCCGCTAACGGCAGCCATAGAACCCAAGCCTGCCGCGGCTGCTTCCTTCATCAATTCACCTCTTCGCCTTACTATTTTCAAAGCATCATGAAATTCTATTGCATATGCACATGTTAATGCAGATATCTCTCCCAGACTATGTCCGGCACAATAATAAGGCTCTATGCCTATTTCCTGCATGTACACCCTGCAAGCAGCTACACTGACCGTCAAAATAGCCGGTTGAGTATTCTCCGTTCTTGTAAGTTCGTCCATACTGCCTTCAAAACATAGCCTTTTCAAGTCAAACCCCATAACATCATTGGCCTCTTCAAAAACCTCTCGCACCGCATGGAACTGTTCTGCGAGTTTCTTTCCCATCCCGACATACTGCGAACCTTGTCCGGGAAACAACCAAACAATCTTTTTCATTATAAAACAACTCCTTTTGGCTCATACTGGTCTATAATCATTTTGGTGATTTTATAGTAACTGTTAACCAATTCTTTCATTTTGTCACTTTTAAGCACTTTTCCGTTGTATTCAAACTGAAATTGCATTTCTTCCTCACCATCATCATATTCTAGAGAAATATCGTAAATATCCATGAGGTTTCCTTTTACATTTGTCAGCCCTTTTTTAAAAATCAGAGGTATGACAGATTCATTTCCTTTGTTCATAACAATAGATTTAATTTCTTCTATTTCATATGCTTCAGCCTGATTCTCATCCCTATGTTGCCGATTTACATTCTTAAACAACTGGATAAAGTCCTTCATTGCATCAAAATCATTTTTTACAGAAACAACCCGGTTGACATCACCAGTAATGCTCTGAACCGCAATTTCCTTTTTTCCGGCCATTTGGGCAAAAAGATACGAGTACACGGCAACCCATATATCATCAGTCGTAATATTTTCAGTTTTTGACATCAGCTTTGCTTTCTCTGACATCTGTTTATTTAATGTAAAGCTGTAAGAAGCTGCTTTCAAGTCCTTCTCCCCTCCGCAAAAATATGAAACGGGAAGGTCGACCGGCTCCACTGATATGTATTTACATATTTTCTCATTTTTTGAATCTATAAAATTGGCAAGTTTTGATACCGTGGGATATGCGAAAAGATCCATCATCATTGTCTTACCCGGAAATCTTCTGTCCACCTGGGAATGCATCTGTATCAAAAGGATTGAGTTACCGCCAATGTCAAAAAAATTATCTTTTACACCAACTTTGTCTACATCAAGAATCCTATGCCAAATTTCTGTTAAAATTTCTTCAGTCTCACTTTCGGGAGCCACATACTCTACACCCGAGTTTATGTTTTCTTCAGGCTCAGGAAGAGCCTTTTTGTCAATTTTGTTATTTGATGTAAAAGGAATCTTTTCCATTTCAACAAAATAAGTTGGAATCATATAACCCGGCAGCTTGTCCGTCAGAAATTCCCTTAGCTCTGTTGCTGATATTTCAGACTCCGAAACATAATATGCACATATATAGCTGGTATCAATTTTTTGTTCCTGCCGAACCGGTTCATATCCTACCCTTTTCGAGAAGTTCTTAAAGGCCTTTTCCGTTGGATAACACTTTAAATCTTCTTTCACATTTTCTATAGTGATATGGTTCAAACGCTTCTCCCAGCTTGTTGCACTTCCATAATAGTGGAAACCTCTTTCATGCAAATGACCATAATCTCCAATCTGTTTGACGGGACAATTGGTTGAATATATGGCATAGTTTTTCCGGCCAATCCAATATTCGTCCTTCTGGTTAAGGAACGAAATCATTTCCTGATTCGTTATATCGCAATACCGATAGAAATCTACAAATTTCACTTGATCATATACTGCCCCGCTGCTGATACTCTCAATGTCCATGTGGTCAAAAATGCTCTTATCCATTTGCCTTGCACCTTTCTGGATGTTGAGAAGTTCCCTCTCAATTTCACTTACATCCGAAATCCCCTGCTTATAAAACATCAAAAGCTTGTTTTCCAAAATTTGTCCTCTTGATAACGTTGCTCCTACTACAAGAGAAATGTTGTTTCTATATGCATAATCTCCTGCAAGGGAAGATGAAATATGGAAGCATCCCCGGCAGACTGTATGTGCAGCAATTAAGCTTTCTTTAAGGATTTCATCAGTATTCTTGTGAGTCAATACAACATGATCTACCCCTAATTTGCTTGTAATCATCCTGATATTTTCCATGTCGGACTTTGTAAAATAACCATTGTTATAAGTCAAAGCAAGAACCTTATATCCCATTTCTACCAGTCGGTACAGGGCATAAGCCGAGCCCTTTCCTCCACTGTATAGAAGCAGGCAATCGTATTTTCCCTTTTGGGACATGGAGTTTTCTTTTAGAAGCATATTCAGATCATCCAGGGTCTTGAAATATTTATTCATGTAGCTCTTGTAGATGCTAGAATCCTGACAAATATCGCATAAACCCTCTTCGCTGATTTTTATTCCCGGGTATTTCGAAGTAATTCCGCAGCTTTTACACTCTTTTACTACTGTTTGAGCCTTTATTCCTCCCTTAACAACCACAACGCAGTCTTTTATCGATTTGTGCCTGGATAACGCAGATTCTATCTCTCCCAGTTCAATCCTGTAGCCTCTGACTTTAACCTGCTCATCCACTCTTCCCATGATCTCAATATTACCGTCCCTTAGCCATCTTCCTATATCTCCTGTCTTATAAAGCCGTCCCTCTCCATAAGGGTTCTCAATGAAACACTCTGTCGTCTTTTCAGGATTGTGAATATACCCCCTTGCCACACTGTCTCCGGCAATATATATTTCCCCCGGAGCTTTTACTGGTAATAACTGCTTGTCTCTGGAAAGAATATAAATCATATTATTGGCAATGGGTTTACCAATAGGAACAACAGATCTTTTGTCATCCCTGTCAATATGATAATAAGTATTATTTATGGTACATTCGGTTGGTCCATAAGTATTCACAATTTTACCATCATAGTAATCATAGAATCCTCTTACCGTTTCAATACCGATAGGCTCTGCACCTATTATAAGCCAAGGCATTTTTAGCTTTGGACTCTCAGCCCTGTTATTTAGCATGTACAACATTCCGGTTACCAGAGATGCAGGGCAGTACATCATGGTCGGTCCGTTTTCCTCACTCATTAAATTCAACAGGAATTCAGCATCCCTGCTTTGTTCCTGAGTAATAAGTCTGACACACGCACCTGAATAAAGCGGCCAGAAGATTTCCCAAACTGAAGGGTCAAAAGTAAGATTAGTCCTTTGTACAATTATATCGCTGCTTTTTAGTCCGAATTCATTCTGCATCCAGGATATGCAATTATTCACTTGTCTATGCTCGACCATTACCCCTTTTGGCTTTCCTGTGGAACCGGAAGTGTACATTACATAAGCCATGTTTTTCGAACTTACACTTAAGCAAAGATTCTCCTTTTCTTCCTCAGCCAAAATATCCTTGATTCTGTCTATCATAAATATCTGACAACTTGTATCGGTAAAATGCTGCGATTCTTCTGCAAAAGCAATTCCGTTAATATTCCTTAAGACTATGCTTTCAGGCAGTTTAAAACTGTTCTCAAGCATTTTGCTCACAAGTTCGGCTAATGTATACTCACCCTCCCCAAAAACCACAAGGTTTACATTCCTATCCTTTAGTATGGTATCATAGTCACTTGATGCATAAGGTCCCCCCGTTATTATGGGAACATTAATCCCCCATTGTCTTAGCAGTGAAACGGTCTCATGAAAAAACTCTTTAAAATATGTCAGGGTTCTTATACCTATCATATCTGGCTTATACTCATTAACCAGATTTTTCAGCTCCTCAAAGCTGTCAAAATCATTTCCCGATTTATATATTCTGCCGTCAATCTTTTCTCCAAATATCTTTTTTAAATAAGTTAACAGATAAATCTGTCCTATGGGTTGTTCAGCAACCTTATAAAGCATATTACTTGAACTGAAATGCTGCGATAAGTCCAAAAACATAATTTTCTTAGCTCCGATAATTTCTTTTCTTTCTTGCTTTGGCTTATCAAAAACCGAATACGGAATCTCAATTGTTTCTCTGCAATCTTCAGGCAGAATAAAGTCATTCAATTCTGTAAATTTTATAATATCCGCAATACTATTGATTTCAACCGGTAAATATGCATTATATTTTTGTATAAGTGCCCCTTCGTCAAGAATCCGCATTTGCACAGGAAGAACATGCTTTAGACGTTCCTTGGACAGGAAGTATTCATTCATAAAACTGGCCTGGTATCTTCGGGTAAAACTCTTTGGAAAGGGAAGTGTTTCGGGCAGTTCATGAAACGCTCTGTCTTTAGACTTTAATATGTCGGCCTTTGAGATCCCGTTTTCCAGAGCAAAAGCCTCCATCTCAGTGTTGGGGAATATTTTCAAAATATGGACATAAGGAAAATGAAGCCATTTGATATCCTTGATGAAGTTCAGCGTCATCATAGCCTCTTCCTCTGTCTCGGTAGGAAAACCATGCATGGTGGCCATTTCCAAAATAATATTTGAATGTTTTGTTGCAATATAATCAACTACATTTTTGAATTTATCAAGGTCAAGGTTTTTCATAAGCAACTGCTGAAGCCTTGGAGAGGCTGTTTCAAGCGATAAGTTTATTCCTCTCGTACCGGCTTCAACCATCAAATCTATGTATTCCGGCGTCAGGATATCTCCCCGCAAGCCATTGGGAAAGAAAATCTGTATCTTAAGATCATTCTTCACAATCAGCTTGAATAGTTCCGCACTATTTTTCATATCTAGATTGAAACAGTCATCTATAACAGCAAAGTTTCTAACCCCGTTTTTATAATAATATTCTATTTCTTCATATATATTTTCAGCCGATCTCCGAACATGGTGCTTGGACCAAACCTTGTGACAGTATAAACATTTATATGGACATCCTCTGGTAGTCTGCAGAGAAATACAATTATTTACACTCGCCATGCCGATTTTACCCTTATAACTGCCGATATCAATCAGTGACCTGTCAGGCACAGGCAGTGCATCAAATTCCTGAATGTGGCTCCTGGGACTGGTCACAACAATGTTACTGCCGTCTTTGGACTCAAAATTCTGGAGAGTCGTATAATGAATATTCTGTACGGCATGACTGGTAGTTATCAAAACCTTTGCACCTGAATCCTCCAGAATATAAGTAATTCTATCTGCAGGAACATGCAGGTCTATGGGTAAATAAGCACCCCCTGCCTTCAATACTGCTAAAACGCTTATAATCATATCCAGCGAAGGCTCAACCATAACTCCTACAATAGTTTCATTTTTGACACCCTTTTTCTGAAGCAATCTAGCCAACTGGTTGGACTTTTCATTCAACTCGCTGTAAGTAATGGATTGATTTTCAAAAACAGCTGCAATACGATCAGGTGAATTGATGACCTGTTCCTCAAACAATTCATGCATCGTTTTGTCTATGTTATAGAGGGCTCCGGTGTTGTTAAAATCAAAGAGAATTTGCTGTTTATCAGCTTCAGTCAAAATATCTATTTCACTAATGCTCTGCCAAGGCTTTTCAAGCATCTCTTTCAAAATCTTAATATACTGATCCGACAGTCTTTCCATTGTTTCATGATCAAATATTTTTGCATCATAAATGATTCTGATTCCTATATTGTCAAAAGTAGATATTACAAAGGTCAAATCATAATTTGTCATTTCAAATATAGAGTTTAACCTGATTTTTATTTTGCTGTCGTTTTCATTATAGGAACTGTCAAGAGGGTAGTTTTCTATGACTACAATGGAATCGAAAAGTTCTTCCATACTGTCAATCTCAAGTAATGGTTTAATCTCTGTGAGCGGAGTGTATTCAAAATCATCCCGTTCCCTCAGCATTGTATCCACTTTTGAGATGAGGTTTGAAACAGCTTCATTGGGGCTCGATTGAATTCTAATAGGAGGTGTATTGATAAATAAACCAACAATATCTCCTATCCCTTTGACCTCAGGTGTTCTGCCCGATACTGTTGTCCCAAATACAACATCGTATGAATCATTATATTTTTTAAGCAATATTCCCCATGCACAATATAGCAGCGACGCTAAAGTTATACCCTGGCTTTTTGCAAAACTTTTGACCTTATCGGATAATGTTTTATTAATTACCTTGGTATAGTTTTGTGCTATAACAGTTTTGTCCAGCTTTTTGCGGTCTACAGGAAGTATGGTTTTACTTTGGAAACCCTCGAGATAACGTTTCCAGTACTTTGCTCTTTCTTCTTTGTCCTGTTTTCCATACCACTTTATATATTCCTTATACCTTGTCTTTACCTGTTTTTGCGGCTGTAAACCAAAATACAATTCATTATATGCTTTTAGAAACTCCTTTAATAGAATTCCGTTGCTCCATCCGTCATATATAATATGATAACTGCTTACTATCATTTCATAAATGTTTTTATCCACCTTGCAAATGGTAATTCTGAAAGGCTCTGTGCTTATATCAACCCTTTCTTTTCTATCCTTTATCCGGATTTCATCCAATAATTCCTGCCTTTTTTCTTCACTGGCAGAGGAAACGTCATATTCCCTGATCAAAAGCTCCTGCTTTTTCAACACTACCTGTACAGGCATTTCAATCCCTTCCCAGCGATAAACCGTACGCAGCATTTCATTTGTTTCCACCACAAAACTCCATGCCTTCTTGAATAAATTAATTTCAATTTCTCCCAAAAGGCCAAAACTCATCTGTTCAAAATACAACTCACTCTCAGGATTGCTTAAGTAATGAAACAGCATTCCTTCCTGGACCGGTGTAAGAGCAAGTATATCCTCAACATTCTGTTTATCCAGCTTTTTAGATGTACTCATAAATTTACCCCCCCATGTTTTATTTATTCACAAAGTATTTCAAATAGCCTTTCGATATCCAGTTCATCACTTGATTCATAACATTTTAAAAGCGTTTTATTCACAATTTGAACCAGATTTTTGGTTTCGCTGTTGATGAAAAAATGTCCGCCTTTGAAAGAATAAACTGTACACTCCCTCAGAGCATGCTTTTTCCACTCTTCCAAATCTTTTAATGTAACATCCTTATCTTCAAGCCCTGTAAATACAGTAATATCATAATCAAATTGACAGCATGCATCTCTGAATTCATACTGCTCCAAAATAGTATAATCAGCTCTAAGGATTGGAAGAAACACAGACAACATTTCCCTGTTTTCATAAATCTCTTTAGGCATTCCTCCATACCTATTAATTTCTTCAATAAAATTGGCTGTTGACATTGTGTGAAGAATCTTTTCCCGCTTGATAATATGAGGAGGATAGCGTCCCGAGAAAAATACATGCTGCGGCAAGTTCAAACCTGCATCCTTAATTTTTTTTATTGTTTCATACACAAGAAGACTTCCCATGCTATGTCCAAAAAAAGCATAGGGAGAATCGGTCAACACCATTTTCACCTGATTGAAAACATCCACTACAGCTTCATCAAAACATTTGTAAAAAGGATCGCAAAACCGTTTTCCTCTACCTGCCAACTCAATCGGCATCACCTTAATTTTATTGTTCAAATGATCTTTCCAACGGTTATACACCATTGCCGACCCACCTGCATAAGGAAGACAAAATAACATTATCTTTTCCACTCTATCGACCACCTTGATTGATTAATTACTTTCTATCAGTGTAATTTTATATATACTTAGGCATTAGTTAATTCCAGAATAGGATGAATCTCTTTTTCTGCAATCCTTCCTGTTTCCATCTTTAAAACTTTATCTGCGACATCAAAGTATCTATCATCATGCGTTATGGCAATAATACATTTTCCCCTTTTTTTCATATCCTGCAGTAATACTTGGTAGAAAAAACGTCTGAATTCCGGATCCTGATCTGCAGCCCATTCATCAAACAGACATATGGGTTTATCCTCCAGATAGCTGATCAACAGTGCAAGCCTTTTCCTCTGCCCTGTAGAGAGTCTGGTCGTACTAAATATTCCATCCTGTATTTCAACCTTATCTTCCATTTTTAATAGTCTGAGATACTTGACTATGTCTTCACCTTTTTTAGCATAATCAAGCCCGTAGAGCTTATCAAAAAGGTGAAAATCGCTGAATATTGCTGAGTATCGCTGGCCCAACCCCTGAGCATTGACTTTGCATCCATTAATTCTGATCTCACCTTGTTGGGGAATATATAAGCCTGTCAGCAGCTTTGCCAATGTAGATTTGCCGCTTCCGTTTCCCCCAGTGATAAAAGTAATCTCACCTGAATGGAAATCAAAATCTATAGGTCCTACTGAAAATGTATCTCCATTCACATCCCCATAGCTGTACTTTACCCCTTTTAGTTCCAACTTGATATTTTCCTTGTTGACAGTTATTTCATCCGGTGTTTTTTTATCAGGCTCATAAATAGAAATCTGCTCAATAAGTTCATTAATTCTTTTCCAACTTATCTTCATCTGGATTAAATTGGGAATTATATTCAAAACTCCATGAACAGGTCCTGTCATGTAAAGATACACAAAGATATAAGTCCTGAGTGAAGAATTTCCGATATCCTTGAACAGTATCGGGAAAAAGAATGCAACAATTCCTACCACAAACGTAAATAAAAGTTCTCCAATAACAAAAACATTAGCAAACTTCATATCAGCCAGAACACGCTTGTCCCTGTAAAGAGCACAGCTATACAGCATGTCGTTCTTAAACTCGCTTCTCTTTGCTCTGTTCAGAGATAACTCTTTAAATCCTGCGGTAATATGATTGATAAAACTGAAAAATATATTTTGAATGTCTCTCGTGCTCTCCCATAACCGATTTGCCGACCTTCCAACAAAAAAATACAACGAAGCGGCTATCAGTGCCACTGCTATAGAAAGGCATAATCCGTAAAAACTTATAAAACCGAGATATATAAAACAGCATAACAATGTAATCATGCTAGTGATTCCAGTTATAAAAATATTTGCAAAACCGCTTATAGTCTCAGTATCATTATTTAAACCCGCCTGTATTCTACCATCTTCGATTTCCTCAATTTTTTGGTAGGACGTTCCTAGAATCCGGTTTACAATCTCCATTCTTCTGGCATATACCAGATCGTTTGTAATTGTTATCAATCGTGTTCTGACCAAGCGCTGTCCATATACATAAAGCAGCATTCCCAATAGAAAATAAAGGAAGAGGCCACTTTCAAAAACATCATTGCTCCTGTTTAACACCTCATTTACAGTAAAAATGACAAGTGAATTGCCAAAACCGCTGGCAATACTTAATGCTGCAATAGTAAACAGTGATTTGTCTTTGTCTTTAGGAAATAATGATGTCAAAATGAGGTATATAAAAAATAGCAGGACAACTGCTACTAAAAGAATCAAAGCGATGACCAAGCTGACCGGTGCCCATACGCACACAAATTTCCATGGCAGCCCACCATATAATATATCAGGGACAATATACAAACAGTATCCAAAAACACTTAAACTCGTAACTGCTGTGACAATGTGCAACAAATGCTTTATTCTAAAACGTTGATATCTCCGTACTCCTTTAAAAGTCTCTATCAAAGCGACTATTGTCAAACACAATATCAGAATGATGATAAAAATTGCACTACATATTACAGCAGTAGCAACTTTATCCAGATTCTTGTACATATCCGATTCTGTTGTAGGGGGTTCTTTGCCCATTAAAATATCAACGATTCCTCTTCCCGTATCTCTTGCATAGCTGGAATTCATATTGGCAAGTACAGCAACTCCAAAATTTTCACCTGGCCTAAACGCAATAAATGAAGAATAATTGGGATTTTCTCCCCCATGCCACAAATCGCCTTCTCCGCTTTGAAAAACAAACCATCCCAATGCATAGGAGGAACCATCCGCACACGGACCTACAGTCCTGTTCGGAATATGGCTTTGAAGAATTATGCCGTCATCCATCCCTTCTGGTTGTAAATATCCCAGCTGAACTTTCAGCCACCTGCTTAAATCCTCAGCATTGGTAATATAATACCCGGCAGGAGTATTCCCTCTGTACATCGGTGCATCATACCTTAGTGCCCTTGTAAAACCTATCTTGTATCCAAACGCCATTTCGTGAGAAGCAGCCTCGCTTCTGAACAGGTATGTATTATCCATTCGAAGGAGTTTTATGACATTATTCTTGATATATGCTTCAAATTGCTGTCCTGAAACCTTTTGTACTATCAAACCCAAGACATCATAATTTATTGTAGCATATGAAAAACGCTCTCCAGGCCTAAAATCCAGTTCCTGACCAACCAGTTTTTTGATTGCAGCTTCTAAAGCATTCTCCCCATCATCTGCATCAATATATCCGATAGTTTTAAACGGAACTCCACTGGTATGGTAAAGAAGCTGCTCTATTGTCAATTTCGCTATTTTCCCTTGATATTTCATGTGTAACCATGGAAGATATTTATCAACCGGATCATCAAGATGAAGCAATCCTTTTTTCTGAAGCTGCAATATCCCTAATGCTGTGAAGGCTTTACTGTTTGAACCAAGCTCGAATAGTGTATCTTTGGTTATAGGTTTCTTTAGCTTTGTGTCAGCATACCCAAACCCTTTTTCATAAACAGTACTGTCTCCCTTTACTATTACAACTGACATTCCCGGAATATTACCTGATTTCATTTGTTTATCAATGTATGATTCTATCAGGTTTATTTCAGAATCTTTTAATTTTAAACTCTCATTCTGGAACGCTTGTTGTTCTGCCGCTGCCGAGTAAATCGGAAGCATTAATATCAAACCGACTAAAAACATCAGAATTTTCAATTTACATATTTCCATAACATACTCCCCAATCAAACAAATAATTATAGCGTTGATTACCCATGAAACCCAGACCGATATGGTGGGCTTTCAAGGTTTAATTCCTCAAAAGTATTTTCATTAGCAAACTTTTTTTGAAGGAATTAAATAATACACAAGTGTTTTCTGGTTTAGTTAAATAGAGTATCAAGATCAAATTCCGAAAGGTTTAACGTATCGAAATCAGATGAAGTAAATTCACTCTCTTCCTTTTCGCAACAGTAACGGATAATTTCCTTTAGATACCCTGTATATCTTTCCATAAACTCTTTTATTGTTTCATGTTTAAACTTGTTTATGCTGTAAGCCAGATTTATTTTCATTCTACCTTCGATAATCATGGCAGTAATGTCTATTAAGCATGTCATATTGTTCATCTTGCTGCATTCGTCTCCGGAATCATCCCATGAAAACGAAAACAATTCATTATCACCGGAAATTACCGTATCCCCCATATAGTTAAAGCGAATCCTTGAATTGCCTCTTTCATCTTCAATTTCTCCCGACAGGTACTTTAGTATCCCAAACCCCAATCCTCTGTTCGGTATTTTTCGGATTTGTTCCTTAATGGACTTTATACTGACAGAAAGCTCATTATCAACCTTCAGTTTTACAGGATATATAGTTGTAAACCACCCGACGGTTCTGGAGATATCAATTTGATCAAACACTTCTTCTCTTCCATGTCCCTCCAATTCGATAGTCACATTGTCACTTTGCGTAAAATCGCGGATAGTCAGAGCCAACGCAACGATAAGTAAATCAAAGGGTTCGGTTTTATAAGTCTGGACAGCATTAAATAATAAATCCGTCGTATACTTTTCATCAAGCCATTCTTCAACAGTTTGACAAAACTGGATAGTATCCTCGCCCATATCAAAGTCAATAGGAAAGTTCCGGTTGTCCCTTAAGGCAGAGTTCCAAAAGTCTATCTCTTCCTTCACCATACTTTTACCTGAAGCCGCCAATACACTTGCCCAGTCTTGCACTGAATTGGTCTTTGACGGAATTTTCACATCATTTCCATGTAATAATTGCTTGTAAAACCAAGCCAAATCATCTATAATGATCCTCCATGAAACCCCATCTACAACAAGATGATGAGCTGTAAGCAAGAGCCTCTTCCCGTTTGGTCCCAGATTAAAGATACAGAGTTTTATAAGAATGTCATTCTCTATATTAAAACACGCTTTTAATTCCCCGCCCTTTTTAATCATCTCAGCTTTCTGTTGAAAACGGTTCAAGCCAGACAAGTCCAGCACCTCAATTGTATGAGTTTTTTCCAGATGGAACTCATTATAAAATAATTGCCGCTCCTCGATATTATAATTGATCCTTAAAGAATCATGTACACTGATAACCTTTTGAAAAGCCTGTTCAAGGATTTGAACACTAAGCTCTTCTTTTAGTGCAAGCACCACAGATTGATTATAATGGTTTACATTCTTTAATCTCTGGGAAAAAAACCATTCCGATATTGGCGTAGGCTGTATATGACCTTTACATTCCTTTTGGATCATATACATTTCTTGTCTATACTTTACATATAATACCATATCCTCAATCACAGGATGAGACAAAATATCTTTCACCTTTAATTTAAATCCTGCATCACTCATTTTAGCTGCAAGTTGAATTGCTTTTATAGAGTCACCGCCCAGCTCATAAAAAGCATCCTTCATACTTATTTTTTCCATGTTTACAATACTTTTAATTGTATCCAGCAGTTTTTCCTCCAATTCATTTGCAGGTCCAACATACTTCGTTACAGTCTTTATTTTTCTATCAGGTTCAGGCAATAACGCCCTGTTTACTTTTCCGTTGCCGGTCAATGGAATATCCTTAAGGTAGCAGTAATTTTGAGGTATCATATACTCGGGAAGCATCTTTAAGAGGTATTTCCTAATCTCACTTTCTTCTACAGGTTCAATCACAACAAGGTATGCACAAAGGTATTTCATACCACTTTCATTCTCACGGTCTATAACAACAGCCTCCTGAATGCTTTCGTGCTGTAACAAATGCTTTTCTATTTCGCCCAACTCAATACGATATCCCTTGATTTTTACCTGCTGGTCAATTCTTCCTGCATATTCTATTTTGCCATTGGTTAAAAATCTAGCCAGATCACCGGTTTTATACATCTTTTTTCCCATTACAAAAGGGTTTTCTATAAATTTCTCCCGTGTCAAATCCTCCCTGTTCAAGTACCCTCTAGCTACACCATCTCCTGATATATACATTTCACCAATACTTTCTGTGGGTACAGGGTTGAGGTAGGTATCCAGAATATATATTTGAACATTATCGGCAGGTACTCCAATCGGTACTGATATTCCTGTGTCTTTTCCAGACTCATACCGATGTACCATACAACCTACTACCGTTTCGGTAGGCCCATACTCATTATAAATTTCAATATTTCCGGCAAAACTTTGATAAATAGCCTCTGCCAGATTTACTTTTAAATCTTCTCCTCCAACAATAAAGCGTTTTACTGACGAACCTTTATTGTCTCTATCTTTTAACAAGGACAAATGAGCCGGTGTTAATTTGATAATACTGCACTTATTTTCACGCATAATTTTATCCAGTATGAATTCAGATTTATCGTCATAATACACTACCATTTTATTGCCGCTTATAAGCGGGGTAAAAATGGACGTTACCGTTAAGTCAAAAGCTAATGAAGAGTACATGGCAAACACATCTCTGTCTTCTTTTATATACACCATCCTCGCCCACCATATGTAGTTGACAACTCCCTGATGTTCAACCATAACACCTTTTGGTTTACCGGTCGATCCTGATGTGTAAATAATATAAGCAAGATCCCTTGTATTATTTACCGCTTGCAAATTTGCTCCCTCTCCGGTAAAAATGTTCGTGTCGTTCAGGAAAACAATTTCTCCTTGAAAATCCGGAATACTACTCATATTACAATGTACAAATAAAACATTTGCCTGTGAATCTCTAAGCAAATACTCCATTCTTTCGGCAGGGCATTCCGGGTCTATAGGCAAATACGCACCTCCTGCTTTTAATACTCCTAATACTCCTACAATAGCTTCGATAGAATGGACTGATATGATTCCTACAATATCATTCCGTCCGATTCCTTTGTCCCTGAGCCACCTGGCAAGTTGATTAGATTTTTGATTCAGCTCGGTAAAAGTTAACTGCTGTTCCCCAAATTCTATTGCAATGTTTTGCGGTGTCCTATCTACTTGTTCCTCGAATAATTGGATAATGGTTTTCTCTTTTGGGTATATGGAAGTAGTAAAATTATATTCATAGATATTTTTCCGCACCTCATCCAGGGTTAGACAACTGATATTTCCAAGTATTGTTTCAGGTTTGGCTAAAACCCTTTCCACCAATGTAAATATACACTGCATCATATATTCTATCTGGTACTCTTTATAGGATTCGGTCTGATAATCAAGATAAACTGTCAATCCGTCACTTGACCATTCCTTAATGACAACTTGAAGCGGATAAGCCTGATTTCCACTGTAAAACTCAACAATTTCCGTCGGCATTCCATTTAGTTGCGTTTCCATTTTTGTATTATAATAATTGACACTGATATTGAATAGTCCGTCATATCCCTTTTTTCTCAATTCTAGATCCTGTACAAGGAAATCATAGGGATACTTTTGATTTAAGTAGCAGTTTTTTAACTCTTTTCCGACCTCACCTAAGAGTTGGATACATGAATACTCACCTTCCAATTTTATTCTAAATGGCATGGTACTGGTGAACATTCCAAAAATCCCCTTCTCCTTCCTACCCGACCGATTCAGTACCGGGGTACCTATAACAATGTCTTTTTCACCTGTAGTTTTATATATGTAAAGTAATATAATCATAATAAAAAATGTATTCAGTGAACAATGCTGGAAATTGCAAAACTCTTTGATAGCTTGTAGCCTTAAAGAATCCAATATACGGCTTTTTCTTTGTCCCTTTGTATTTTGCATGCTTTTATGCATAAATGTTTCAGGTAACACACTAAATTTTTGTTTCCAGTATTCTTGGTATTTTTTTAATTTTTGAGATGACAAGTACTGTTGTTCCTGAAAAATATAGTTTATATATGAAGATTGGTTTTCGTCTCCAATCTCCTCCCCTCTTTCCAGGCTCATATAGTGCTTGCAAACCCTGTTTAGGTAAAGATAAACAGACCATCCATCTGAAATTATATGATGAAATCTTGCAAAAACTCCGTATTCATCGTTACCCATTTTAAATAAAGAAAAATAGTAAAGTTCATCATTATATATGTCAAAAATCTTGCAAGCTTGCATTTCCATCCAAAGATTGAGTTCTTTTTCAGTATCCTCATATATGCAAAAATCCATAATATCTATTGTATTTCTTTTATATTCTCCTACATATTGCCATACATCACCTTCTTTTTCCACAAAGCACAATCTTATTCCGTCATTTTTTTTGACAAAAATATTTATAGCTTCCACAAGAAGATCCGGACGAACTTTCCCTTTTATTCTTACTATGCCCCCGATATTATGCAAGGGAGTACTTGAGTTGATTTTCTCTATATACCACACCCTCTTCTGCGGATGCGTCAATGGATACAACTTCACATTTTCACTGAGTTCTCTCTTCATAAACCAAACTCCCCTTAATATACTTTAGTTTCATGAACATCAGGTCATTACCGGATATACCCTTCTCCACATCCGAATCATTACCTTATTTTAACAATTAATTATAAATTATAATAAAATAACAATAAATAGACATTTGTCACAATCTTATGTTATAATGTCGTTAAATTGATTTTCTTCATAATTTTTGTAAAAAATGCACATTATTTTAGATTTATTAATCAAACCAAGTTTTATATATTATATATATTTTTGGTAATAGCATTTGAAGAGGTTTAAACATGGCTCAGTTTAATGTTTGTTCAAACTATATGAATTCAAATATTGATTTAAGCTTATATAACTACGGATTAGAACATTGCAAGCCTGGGTATTTTGGGACACAAGATATCATGGACCAGTTTTCCATATACTTTATTCTTGATGGGACGGGATCATGTAATATAAATAACCAGAACTATTCCTTAGAAAAAGGCTCTGGTTTTCTTATTCCCCCAGATTGTCTTTCATATTTGAAGTCAAGTATTGAAACTCCTTTAACATATTATTGGATTGGATTCGACGGCATAAATGCTTCTTATTATCTTAAACGTGCATACATTGATCAGCAAAACCCTATTTTTACATTTGAAAAAACCGAGTTTGTGAAAAGTTGCTTTAATGAAATGTTGAAAACTCAGTCAAATGATGATAATAGAGAGATTAAATTACATAGTTTGCTATATTTGCTTCTCTTATTCCTTATTGAAAACGCAAAAATAATAAACACTAACAAAAGAAGCAATAATACAAGATATTCATATATCAATCAAGCAACCCAATTTATATACTCAAATTACAGCAAGAAAATTACAGTTCATGATATTGCTAAATATTTAAGCTTAGATAGGAAATATCTGTCAAAAATATTTCACGAAATCCTAAATACTACTCCAAAAGAATTTATTATCAAATACAGAATAGAAAAAGCATGTGAGTTGCTAACAAACCCAAGCAATACTATCAGTTATATCTCAAATGCGGTAGGATATAATGATCCTCTTCAATTTTCAAAGATATTTAAAAAATCCAAAGGAATATCGCCAAAAAAATACAAGGATGCAGCTGCATTAAAATTATAGGAAAACATTTGAGAAGAAAAATAAAACTCCTTTAGCTAAGATTAGGTTTGTGTTAAGCAATATACATACCTAATCTTAGTAAAGGAGCCATCCATGAGACATGTTACCAGGAACTACTCAAAATTAAATGTGGTAATTTCTATTGATGTATTATAGTAAAATACAACCAAGTATAGTCTGACTGCTACTTATATAAGAATCAATTGGATTCACTTCCAATAATTCAACTATACTGCAATAAAAGCCTTGAAAGCTGCATCATCATACTATACTTCTCTGCAGCTCTATTATTTCAATAAAGAAATCTTCACCGTCAAAAGTTCCATCAAGCCTTCCAATAACAACAGTGCCATCTTCACAGATAGTATCAACCATCAGCAGTCCAGTATGTTTTATACTTTTAGAATTTTTCTGCATAATATTCTTTAAGATGTAATCTACGGCAATACTCGCTTCCTCTATAGTGTTATAAGTATCTTTTCCCTCTATGCATGGATACTCTTCTTTGCTTTCTTTCACACTATATCTGACCTTTAAATCACTCATTCAATCACCTTTATTCCTTTCTTCTGATAAATTCCCCCGAGGTGTAAGACATTTTCCAGATTATCTATCTGTATTCAGCACATATAAATCCTACCTACTTCAACGTTTAAAAATAGCATTTTAAACTACGATTATTTAACTCATATAATTTGTGGCTTAACCCATGTGGAAATTGTTTGGAATGGAATTTCAAGAAATTGTATTGCCTAATGTTTCTATTATACTATATCATATTTTAAGAATCAATGAATTTATCACACTCATACTTGGAAAGATAAAAAACCCCTGACATTAAGCCAGAGGTTCACAATATATAATATATGCTATCCTTCAGTTTCAGCAAGAGTTACAATAGCCTGTGCCCATTTTACATATTTAAGTTGAGCTAAATCACCTATAGTTTTTACATTAAATGCATCTTTGAGTAATTTTGCATCATTCTCCGATACACCTTTTAAAGCATCTACAGGAGCATTTACCAATTCCTTAAGACTCTTTGTCTCATATGCCTTATCAACAGCATTAATAATGTTCATAAATTCCACCTCCAAAAATTAAATATAAAACACTAAGGTAATCATCGGTAATTTTTACATTAAACTTTAGGACTTATTTACAAAGATATTGCCTTGTTCTTACTTAATATATGCCTACTTCTAACTCTCGTCAAAAAAGCCTCCTATTTCTAAGAGGCTTATAAACTTATTTATACACTATATTTTAGCAATACAATTTTTGTATTTCGGAGAGTTGGGCTTATAGTCTTTCTGTACTTCAAACTGTTTGTCAGCAAGTATCTCAATATTATCAATGCAGCTTAATTTAAATTGCCTCCACTCAGGAATGACTTTCTTTTCATTTGAATCACCAGCAGTTTGATATATATCTACAAGAATATTTCCCGTATAATAGTTTATGTACATCGCATGTGAGTAGCCGATTCTCTCCCCGGTTACATCATCATCCGGGCTATTATAACGGAATTTGATAGGCTTTCTCTGACTTATTGCTTTAATTAAAGTCTCTTTAATATCTTCATTATACATAATATCACCCTCCCAATTTCCTAATTCTCCATTTGAAGGTAAATTCCTGCAATTATAAAAAAATTTTTTAAAATGCTGCAGCATTATTATATATTAAATTCTTATAAATCCTAGAACCTATTAAATAAGTTTTTTAATGTCTCGGAAAAAAACATTTCATAATCCTGTTCAAAAGCAGTGTAAAAAAAAAGAGCTATTAACAGCTCTTTTAGGGAGAAATCGATGTACTATGAAACAGATATATCTCTCTATAATGTTTCACCTATATTATCTTTTAAAAATATTCTATTCTTTAAGTTTTAAAAAAGTGTGAATAGTTTGTAAATTATAATACGACACTAAAAAAGAGAACCATTCATATGAAATCCGGTTCCCCTTTTTAGGATAATTTGCAAAGTCTATCGTAATTTAATTTACCCACAAAATTACATAATTAAACAAAATAGCTAATAATTAATTTATTCTTCTTTCGGTAAATTTAAATCTCCATTTCCTATAAAACCAAATAATGATTTACTGTAGTTAATGTCCTTGATATTATTTACTATAATACTTCCAAGGTTTGTATCGTATTCCTTTGCTTCAATGGATTTGGCTGCAGTTCCGTACCCGTACCACTCACCTAAGCTATAATAAGTAGGCATTTCGTAAAAAACTTCCACATTAGCTTCAAACTCCCTTGCTCTGAGTTTACCTTTCCATCGTTCCATAACATTTCCCCCTTGAAAAAATATTATAAACCAATTATACCATATTTTTCCCAACAGTCAAACTTTTTGCACGCATTTCTTACTATTTATGGTTTTAATTTGCATATTTCTCCAAGAAGTTAATACATTTTTTTGCATTTCCAGTTCAAATGTATTATTATTACTTAGCTACTTTAGCTGTCTTTCTTACCAAACGTTCCAATCTGTGCTTAAGCTCCTTATAATATGCATGTCTTAACATACCACTGCCTAAGCATATATCAAAAGCTTTTTCAGTTATCTCCTTTGCCCTGGAAAAATCTTTGACCCTATGCTCATAATGCTTTGCAAGTTGTATCATTATGGGAATATTGGGAGTTTTTGACGAGTTAATGATGAGCTCAAGGCATTTGGTTATGCTGTCATAATCCTTACCGCTTTTGTACAATACAATAAGCTCTTTTAATGCTTGGGTCCTTATAATATTGTTGTTTGAGATGGAGCAATGCTTATAACAGTTCTCAGCCTTCATATAATCCATAGCTTTATTATAAATCCTGGCAGCACCAAATAATTCATTATAATCAGATGCTTCTTCCATAGGATTATTTAATAGCCTTCCGATTTTTACAAATAGAGATACCATTGAAATGATATCTGATTTGTTATGTTCCAGCACCCTCTTCATATCCTTTGCATCTCTGTCGTTAAGATATTTGAAATAAGCCGCTGGTATAAGGTAACCCGGTATATCATCATTCCTTGTTAGTCCAAGCAAATTTTCTTCAAGTGATATCAACCTGCAGCTTTCAAGCTTCCTTTTCCATATTGCCCTGGATATGTGCAATAAATCCAGATGTACAGGATCCTTTTGCCGACATTTAATTTTGTTAAATATAAATCTTGAATTTAAGAGGTTCCAGTCAAATGCCTTACCGTTGAAAGTTATAAGTGCTTTCCTAGAAGCGAGTTCATTTTCTAAATAGCAAAGCATGGCAGGCTCTTCATCATAGTCTCTCATAAAAAGCTGTTTTACAACAAAATTTTCTTTTTCGAAATATCCTATCCCCACTAGAAAAGCTACTGTTCCCGCCCCGCCAAGTCCTGTTGTCTCAGTGTCAAGGAATATCATATCTTTAAGGTCCAATTTGCTATTACTGTTAAAAGCCCTTAAAAGATACTCAAAATCCAGCTTTGTAAATTCCCCCAATATGCAATTCCCATGGGCATAGTCTAGGGAAAATTGATTTTTATGTATGAAAAATGTTCCTAAATGGCCCGTTTCAATAGTTCCATCCATAAGCTTGTCTATTTCAGAGGCATTTTCACAGGTGCTTTCAATGTCAGAGTTACTCTCAATCACAGCCTCTTTAATTTTTTGTTTCTCAGCAAATTCCTTCAGTTTGCTTCTTAAATCAGAATACATATCCATGCTCCCAAAACAAAATCGTTGGTGACTTTGTCAACATTAATCGTTGTCGTGAGAAATTGCGGTGTAGTATACAGCATAATTTCCTAGACATTTAAAAACTCATAGTTAATCATTACTTAAAGTATATCCTATAAGCTTTAAGGTTAAAAGTTTGGGGTTTCCACTGCCTGAAAACTCGTTCAGCGGTCCGACGCATGACGGGCAGCCGCATTCACATTCACACTGCTCAATCATTTTACCTGCAGCAATAAACAATTCCTGGTGAATATTGTATAGTTTTTCACTAAATCCTACTCCCCCAGGATAGCTGTCATAGATATAAAGTGTAGGCTTAACTGTAAAAGGTGCCTTTACCTGATATACTACCCTTATATCTCCAGGGTCACACATCAGATAAATAGGTGCACAATTTGCGATGATGTTTGAAAGACCAAAAAGACCATTCTGTATTTCCAATTGGGACAGGCCTTTTGTTGCTTCTTCGGAAAAGCTTATCCAATAGGAAGTTGTATGCATTTCAAGCTCAGGAAGATTAACAGGACCTGAACCTATGTTTTCATGGGTATATAACTTGATCTTCTTGAACATGGTTACAATGGCAGAAACCATTACCTCCCCGCTGAACCTGTCTGTAAGTTTTCCTTCCTCGCTTCTGAATACATCAATAACCTTCATGTCAACTGCCAGGTTGGCATCTGTATAGTAATCCACATCAACCTTCCTCACATATGCTTTTTTATTGTCAAAATCAAGTTCCTCAACTTGATATTGCTGACCTTCATGCATATATATGGCTTCCTCATGAAGGAGCATAGGTGCACTGAATCTGTCTGTTTCCCCTATAACCCTGTGTTTTGGTTCCGATATGTCAATTATTATAAAATTCTCATTTGAAGCACTTCTAAGGGATATATCACCTGCAGGAAAAACATCATTCATCCAATACCATCTTGAGCCTACATGCCTTAAAATCTTGGCATCTTCCATAAATGACAGTATTTCTCCTGTTGTTTCAACTCCAAACTTCTCATCTTCTGTAAATGGAAGCTCAAATGCCGCACATTTTATATGATTATAAAGTATGGCTAGATTATCCGGATTAATAAGTCCATATTCGGGACTCTTCTCGAAAAAATAATCGCTGTTGCTCACAATGTACTGGTCAAGGGGACTGCTGCTGGCGATAAGGAATGTAGCTGAGACACTGTTCCTTCTGCCGGCCCTTCCCGCCTGCTGCCATGTACTGGAAATATTTCCCGGATACCCGCATATGACACATGCCTCCAGATTACCTATATCAATACCCAGTTCAAGGGCATTAGTGCTTACTACGCCTGTAACACTGCCGTTTCTAAGTCCTCTTTCTATTTCACGCCTAAGGCTTGGAAGATATCCACCTCTATATCCCCTTACTCTTTGCTCACCCTCGAATTTACTTGAGTAAACATCCTTAAGGTAGGTTACTAAAACTTCAACATTTAACCTGCTTCTGGTAAATACTATTGTCTGTATATTGTTTCTTATGAGGTTCTGAGCCATTATCTTGGCTTCTATAGTGCTGCTTTTCCTGATTCCCAGTTCTTTATTGACAACTGGCGGATTATAAAAAATAAAATGCTTTTTACCCATTGGTGCCCCGTTATTATCAATCAGCACAACATCCTCTCCTGTAATTCCGCAAGCCAATTCATCCGGGTTGGCTATTGTAGCCGAACAGCAAATAAACCTAGGGTTGGAGCCGTAAAAATTACATATTCGCTTCAGCCTTCTTATTACATTTGCAAGATGGCTGCCAAAAACGCCCCTATAATGGTGTACCTCATCAATCACTATAAACTTCAGGTTCTCAAACAGCTTGTTCCATTTTGTATGATGGGGAAGTATACCGCTGTGGAGCATATCGGGATTTGTGACAACTATATGTCCCGCCTGCCTTATAGCCTTTCTAGCTGATTGTGGAGTATCACCGTCATATGTATAGGTTTTTATATCTACACCTACCTCTGTGATAAGCTCATGCAGCTCGGTTGTCTGGTCCTGAGAAAGTGCTTTTGTCGGAAACAGAAAAATTGCCCTTGATTCAGGATCCTTTAAAATATTATTTATAACAGGTATGTTGTAGCACATTGTTTTACCCGATGCCGTCGGGGTAACTACTACAACGTTTTTATTGTTTTCCACTTCCCTGACTGCACAAGCCTGATGAGAATAAAGCCTTGTTATCCCCCTCCTTTTGAGGGCTTCCTTTAGCCTTATATCCATACATTCGGGAAAATCTGAATAAACAGCATCTTTAGGAGGTATTTCAATCCAAGCTGTTATATTTTTCATCAACTCTTCAGAATTTTTAAAATTTTCTAAAATCTGTTCAAGATTCATACTGCTCTCCAATAACCCTTATCTTTTGATTTTTAAATTAAAAACACTTTTTATATAAAAAATTAATTAATTTTTATATATCTAATTATAATAATTTTTTTATTTAATTAATAGATTTAATTTAAGGAATGGCTAAAATATTACTTCCAGATATTTCTTTAATCTTACTTAACTCATTTTTACATCAGATATAATAAAACGACAACTTTTTACATATTAATGCTTGCTATGTATTTTATTTTTTATATCAATTATTGAAGAATACAGATAATTAATATATAATTCATGTAGAGGAAAATTTAGCACGATGTTGATTATATCATTAATAATTATAATTAATATAATCAACATTGTTTAATATCATATGGAGGAAGTCAATTGAGCAGTTCAAATTTTTTTAGTAGGGATAAATTATCCAGAGAAAACCTGAAAACATTTATTGAGGGTTTACGATTAGGAGATAATGAATCTAGAAGCGATTTTATTGATGAAAACAAAAGTTTTATTCTTAAGGTCGTGTCCAATGCCTTAAAAAGGTCGACAATACCTCAAAACAGCAAGGAATTTGAAATAGGCTTGTCATCATTTAATTATGCCATTGATACATATGATTTAGAAAGTAATGATGACTTTTTAACTTATGCAGAAAAGGTTATTAAAAACTCCATTTATGATTTTATAAAATTTGAGAGCTCTAATTCAACAACTTATAATGCACAAATTGAAAGCGAGTACCTATACAGAGATTATGAAAACAAGGACGAAATCTCCAGATTCAAACTTAAATTATGGGAATTGGGTATCACTTTAGATTCGTTGGTTAAAGTTACCCCTGTTGATAAAGAGTCTATCAATACTTCACTCTCTATTGTGCGAAAGTTTTTGTCAAACCATGAGGTTTTCCAGAAGATTACATCAAAGTCAGGCATTCCATATGATATGCTTGACAAGGATACTAAAAATAATAAAAAATTTATTGAAAAACATAAGGATTACATTATTGCCCTAGCACTTATATTAAACAGTAACCTGGGGATATTTAAAAGCTACCTTAAGAATACCGAATCGGGCAATAGACCCTCCGATAATGTAGGTATAATTCTTGAACTTTTTAAAGATAAGGCTTTATTTTTTACTTTAGAGGGCAAATTTACCATTAACAATATAAAAAGCAACCCGACCCTATATATTGGTAAGCAAATGCTCATAAACAGCGATTACATAAAAAGGCCGTCAAATATCACCAAATATTCGGTATTTGCTGCCAGCTTTTTTATTATAACCCTTACTCTTCTTGTAGGTTTTACTTACCTGTTAAGGGACGATTCAACCACAGTATATTCACCAAAAGATCCGGATGGTAAAAATGTTGCCGTAAGTGATGGCAGCATGGATAAAAATCCTACGGTTCCGGTGGTTACTGCTACTGCATCAGCATTACTTAGTCCTACCCCAAAGGTAAGTACACAAAGCCCAAGCTTTGTACCTGCAGTACCAACATCAGAACCTTTATACACAAGTACACCAATAAAACCAACGGACACCAAAAACCAAAAGCAACTAAAAAAGTACCTGAGCCAACACCGCCAACAGATAAAGCTGTAGGCCCGCCGGATACTCCGGTAATCAGTTGTGATATAGAAAGTGTCAATGTTGGTGATTCTTATAACATTTCAATGAACATGGCTGGTGGAAATAACGGCACAGTTATCGTTCTTTATGAAAACGATAAAATAGTGCTTTATAAAAGACATAAAGACAACTCACCAAACCAACAAACTGAGTCCATGTCATTTAAGGCAAAATCGAAAGGAACATTCAAATATAGGTATAAGCTGCTTAATGCCAAAGGATCAGCAAGCAGCGAAACTATTGCTATAGCAGTAAATTAGGTAATTCTTTACTAACGAACGAATAATAGGGATGATTAAAAATATATTTAATCATTTTTAAATATAACAGAATAAATCCATTCCTAAACAAATTTTACCTTGGAGATGATAAGATGAGCTCGGATTTTCAAAATAATGATGTTTTTAATAATGATAGTTTCAGTGCTTACATTAATAAAATAAGACAGGGAGATATTGCCCTGAGAGAACGCTTTATTGAAGAAAACAAGAATATGATAATGAAGGTTGTGTCCCAAGTATTAGGCAAATCTGCCATTCCTACAAATAGTAAGGAATACGATGCTGCTATTACCGCTTTCAACTACTGCATTGATCATTATGACTTTAACGATAATGAATCTTTTGCTGCATATTCTGAAAAAATCATTAAGGAATGGATATACCACTTTTTATGGGAGGAAAATTCCAAAAGCATGTCCGTTGATGATTCTTCCAATGATAATTCTAAAGAGTATCTGTACCGTAATTTTGAAAATAAGGATGAGATCATTGTATTCAAGCAAAAGCTTTGGGAGTTTGGAATAACATTGAGGGATTTGTATTTTTTAGGTCCAAGAGAAGTAGACCAAATCATGTTTTCATTAAATGTTGCTAAATCCATTGCTGGCAGTAAAATCCTATACAAAAATATGTTTAGTATTAAAGCCATCCCTATAGATGATCTGGATGAAAAGTTTAAAATTCAAAAAAAATTAGTAGAAAAGAATAAGGAGTACATAATTGCCATTTCTATTATTTTAAAAAGTGATCTGAAGGTTTTAAAAAGCTACCTTATAAATATTGAACAGGGTAAAACTACAGAGAATATCGGTATCATTCTTGAGTTATTCAAAAAAGACGCAATTGTTATGAACTTTTCAGGACAATTCGTTATTATAAAAGTTGACAGGAGTAATAATAGGAGTATAGGTAAACAGGTTCAGTTGAACAAAGACGGTTCCAAGCTATATTACAGTAAGTTCATAAGATTTGGTGCTATTGCGATAGGCTCTGCTGCAGTTATATTAGTTATCTTATTTGGGGCAAAGCATTCTTGAATAAATCTGCTGAAACATCATCCCCTTCTCCTTCAAGCAAGGTAATTGTGCTGGATGATATGCAGGCAGAAGAAGCAGATATAGAAAATGAAGATAGTGATGATACTGGAGATATTGAACAACCGGAAGCTACAGAAGTTATTGAAGTTACTGAGTCTCCAGAAACAATCCCCACCCCTGCTGTAGTAGAACAAACACTGTCTCCTAAAGCTGGTTCCCCACTAGACTCAAATGATGGCAGCAGTTCTGTAAATGTTGAAAACACTTCGTCTTCTGCAGTTTCTACAGTTGCACCTGTTCAAACTACAAAGCTGAAGCCTACAAGTACCAAGGCACCAAGGCCTACGCCAACAGTAAGAAAGGCAACTCCGAAAAAGACAGTTCAATCCTCAAGGCCTTCTTCAAAGCCTTCAACGAAGCCAAAACCTTCAACTGTAGTTCCTATTGTGGCAAAAGCACAGGGAGTTCCAGGAACAGTTCAAATATCGTCAGATACATATACAACAAAAGTAGGAGAATATTTCACATTGACAATGAACATGTTTGGAGGAAATAATGGAACTACTCTTATACTATATGAAAACAATGAAGTTATATCAACAAGCTCAATGGACGATAAAAGCCCTGAACCACAATCAAGAAGTGTAGCTGTTATCGCTGAAAGAAAAGGTATTTTCAATTATAAATGGAAACTTGTTAATGATTTCGGATCAAGTTCCAGCGGAACATTAACAATGATTGTGACAGATTAGTTAGGTATTTTTTGAAATGCCCTTATTGCCTGATTTATAAAATGCTATAATTTCCCAAGAGGTCAAAAGGACCTTATAGAAACTAAACTTTAAGTTATCTATAAGGTCCTTAAATTCTTTAATCATTCCTTAGCGAATAGCCTGGTCATAGGAATTATCGACTTTTCAGTAGAAGGACTGCTCCACATAAGTTTAACCCTTCCATACATATTTCCATTAAAATACTCAAGCTTTATTTTATGCTTATTTCCAGCTTTTAGTTTTATTTCTCTGGTTGCTGCTGAGGATTTGTCAGAATCAACCCATTCGTTTATTTCCAGTTTATCATCTACCCAAAGCTTAATGCCGCCGTCATAATCAATGTGAAATTTATAACTCTCATCATAAAGAGGCTCTACATAGCCTGTCCATCTTATACTGTACTTTTGATCCTGATGAACTCTTTGGTCCGGTGAACCGGTTCCCCAGTTAAAATTGATTTCCTTATCAGTGCCTGTTGCTTTAAGTACAGTTAAATCGGTATTATCATAATATTCATAGCTTAACCCCTTGCCTTCACCGGGCAATACAGCTTGTTCAGGCTGTTTTGCAGCAGGATATAGACATGAAGCAGGAACAACAGATTTTTCCACTAAAATGCTGGTCCACCATAAGGAAATTATCCCATTACCGGTATTGTTGTAAAACTCAACTTTTATATCATATTTTTGATTTCCTACTAGTATTATTTTTCCTGTATCAATCACATTCCATTGCTCATTCCATTTGTCTATAACCAGCTCATTGTTTATCCAAAGCCTAACTCCGTTATCACGATTAACATAAAACTTGTATTCCCCTGTATATGGAGGCTTAATATACCCTGTCCATCGGACACTGTATGAGTCATCTTTCTTTACCCCAGGCGCCGGTTCCATGCCTGAAAACCAGAAGAAGTTAATATGCTTGTCGACTCGAGTCGTTACAAGTTTTGTCAGGTCTATATTATCATAGTACTCTGCCAATAACCCTGTACCTGTTTCAGGCTTTGGGGTTGCTGCAGCAGCACTCTTTGATACATCAGCTGATGGTCTTATACTGTTTGAATTATTATTTGAGCCCTTTATTGGAGTACTTAATATACTTTTTGTATTTAAATTATCAGGGGTGCTCAATATGTTTTGTGTGTTGCCGGGTATTGAACTACTTTCCAAACCTGATGGAAAAGGTGTCCTAATAATATCGGTTGACGGACTATTGGCAGCTGTCTCCATATTATCCATAGTTGGTGTGTTATATGCCATATTACCCTTGTTTTTCTGATAAGTTATCATCAAATCCGAAACTTCAAAATTTTTAGCATCATTAAGTGATATTTTGCTGCCTGTCTTTACTATTTCTTTATATAAAGCATATCTTCCTAATGAGATTCCACTCTTTTTTGCAGCTTCAATATCATTTCTATCAAGCTGGAAGACATCTACCTCATTGTTTTTTCCATGCATTGCTGATACATTTTTCTTTAAACTGTAAAGAAGGCTGTTTAGCTTATTCTCATTTGTTTTAGCTACATCTCTATCTGAATTCTTATTTGATTTAACAGCACCTGATATTAAATAATAATTTTTAGTATCCTCTTTGACTATACCTTTTTCAACACATCTATTAATTATTATATAGAAAGCCTCACTTATTTTCATACCCTCAGGTTCTAAATCCGCCATCAGTTCCATGGCATCTTTGTTAATATAATCAGCATCCATAACCTTATAATCTTTGTCAATAGCAAACTGAATACTGGGATTTATATCAAGACTGACATATGCCAAAATCTTGTCGTTATAAGTATTTTTGTTTAACATCATACTTACAAATATGGATATTCCTATAATAAATACTATAGCTGCTGCTAATGAAGCCCTTCTTATAATATAAGCCGTATTTATGACATCACTCTTATTGAAGTATATCTCCTGACTTACATACATGGTAGGCTTTCTAGCCAATTTGTAATATCCATTATCCTCAGTTAATACAGTAACAAAATGTTTTTCAACATCTATTATTATACCTTTCTTACCCATTTTTACCCCTTCCCCCTAACGTACGGCCAAGATAGGACTGTAGATGCTCAAAGTCATTTCCATATATTATTGAAACAGATATAATAAATTCTCGATTTCTTTCAATAGTCCTTGGATGTACATCAACAATCTTGGTCAGTTCTTTCATTGGAAAATATTTTTTATTTATTATTTTCTTAAATATTTCCTTATTCTGTGCAATCTTTTTGCCGACTTTAACACACATCTCTCTTGAGTCACTGTGCTTAGGTGTATACTTATGCAGATCACTTAACTTTATTCCAAATGCTTTTAATTCTTCATCAAAACTTTTAATCTCTTGAAAAAGCTCTATCCTGTCATACTTTGATATTGCAGGCTCATTGATATATTTTTCATCAAATTGAGTTTCTTTTTCTTCCAGATACGAAAAAGGTATTTCCTTACTCCTTTTTGATACAATTCTTATATAATCAATTATCCTACGCTTTATAATCTGTTCAGCAAAACTAAAAAAGTTGAATGTTTTGAAACTTTTGTCGCTGTCAAATTTATCGATAGCTTCATTAAAAGCAATAAGCCCAATACTGTATTCATCACAATTCCTAAGACCTTCCTTGTTTGGTACTGCATTGGAAATAACCTTTAAAATAAAAGGTATGTAATCGTTTATAAACTTATCCCTAAGCTCTTCATCTCCTTCTTTAATTCTGTCAATCAAGTGTCCGGCATGCTCTTTGTCAGAATTATAGACAGTAAAAGTAAAAATCAAAATAAAGCACCCCTTTTATAAGCAGGAATTTATGTAAACAAAATCGCTTTGTGATTTTGTATTAAATTGTAATGAAAAGTTAAAAATGATTAAAATTATCAAATTTTACGTTCATTTTATTTTGAATTATATCATATCAATATAAGAGCCACAAATACTGCCGTTAAATATAAGGTAAATTATTTACTTTTTTAACAAGAAATCAATATATTTATCGGCATATTAATTCAAATAACTTCTATATAAATATTCGAATGAAAATAATTTTTAGGTCGTTTATGAAAATTTTATAAAAGCTTATAGTTATTTATAAAAATTTAATAAATTGAATAAGCTGAAACAAATAGCTTTTTTAGGCATAATGTTATAAGATATTATTGCCGATAAAATACTTGCATTTCTCTTAAAGTTATTTTCTACCATTATTATTTTCATATATTAAAGGAGGTTTTCTAATTGGACGTATTTAGCAGTAATATAAATAGTGAAGACTATAGTGCCTTAATATCTTATGAACCCTTTCAGAATACAAAAATTCCACTCTGGGAAACTGTTGCAAGATTGGCATCCATAAATGAATTTGGCCTCTACATGCGTGAGTCCAGCGATGTTATACCGCTAATTCATAAAGAGCTTTTGGAGGTAAACAGTGAGACACGAAAGCTTTTCGGAAGAGCAGGCGAGTCTAATCCCTGGATTTTATCGGACAGCAATAGGCTAAAGCTTTATAAGATGGCTCAGAAGCTGGCAGATTTGCAAGATGGGAAAAGAATAAGAATAAAACGAAAAACCGCAGCAAAATCGGCAGATGTTTACACTGGCATACTTAGACTAAAAATCGCAATAGCTATGATAATAGTTTTTGCCGATTCCTTTAAAAAGGTTTTGCCATTGGAAGAAAGATTTATCCAATTGCATAAGGATATAACATATATTTTAACATCAGCACTTGAAATAGATGCAGAAATAATAAAAGCAATGGATACCAATAGATTAAAAAACTTCTTTAAGACATACTGTTAAACCAGCTTTACATGTTTAACAAAATTAAAAGTGTAAAGATTATTCACTTTTAATATAATAATTTTATTTGATTTTTATATAATAACATTTTAACATTTTTCATATACATTAACTTTATACCCATAAAGTAACACAATCACCTGGGTAACTTATAGTAACTTTCCCATACTTTGATAGGATTGCACCCATAAAGATAATTGAGCACCTCATTTCGACAGCCAGTTCTTCGGGAATGAAGGTATTGTTTATTGTTGAAGAATCAATAAGGATAATATTATCTTCCATATTAACCTTACAGCCTAGGCTCTTTAATATATTTACCATTACTTCAACATCTTTCAATCTGGGACAATTCTTTATGACGCTAAGACCCTCGTTTAATACAGTCGCTGCAAGTATGGGTAAAACAGCATTTTTTGCACCTTCGACTACTATTTCGCCTTTTAATTTCTGTCCACCGCTAATAACAAGTTTACTCATTTTTACAACACCTCCGAAAACCCGGTGGAAATAATTATAATTATATAAGGATTAAAGAAGACTTTAATCCTTTTTATTTATGTTACATATTATGCTGGGTTTACAAAAATGTTACTTTTTTATTTTTACAAAAAAAGGACGAGATATGCGTTGACTTAATTCTTCAACACTCAGGATACATGGCGAGCAGTTTAGCGAAGCTAAACGACCAGCCGCGAAACAGCGTTAGCAATTTTTTAATCATACCTTTATACCCATAGCAAGGCTGTATATCTTATCTGCTGCGTCTCTGACACCTATCATACTCGCGTTCTTTGACATCTCCTTAAGCTTTGCTTTATTTTTTATAGTATCAATAATTTTTTTATGGAGAACCTCCCCATTTAAGTCCTTCTCCAAAATCACCAATGCCGCACCATGTTTCTCAAGTGCTTTGGCATTATGCTCCTGATGATTTGCCGTAACATAGGGTGAAGGTATCATGATTGAAGGAACAGACAGTGCTGTAAGTTCACTAATTGTTATAGCCCCTGCCCTGCAGACAGCCAGATCTGCGGCAGCCATTACCCCAGCCATGTCAAATATATACGGAAGCACCTGAACCGACTTATAGGAGAGACCTTCCAATTTTTCCATAACATTTTTATACTGTTTCTCTCCTGTTGCATAAATAAGCTTAAATGTTCCTTCTCGATAATGTGTTTTAAGCATATCAACAACTGACTGATTAATTTTTTCAGCACCCAGGCTTCCCCCAAAAATCACCACAAGGGGATTGCTGCTGTCAACCTTAAGGCTTTCTCTTGCTTTGGCACGGTCAATCTCCAGCATTTCTTTCCTTATGGGATTACCGGTAAGTACTATTTTTTTTGCACCCTTAAAGAATTTCTCCGATTCCTTAAAACTGATGGCTGTTATATTGGAAAACCTGGAAAGTATTCTGTTGGTAACACCAGGAAACGCATTTTGTTCATGTATGAGAGTTGGAATCTTTCTCATAGCCGCTGAAAAAACAACAGGACCACAAACGTAGCCCCCTGTACCGATTACTATATCAGGCTTAAATTCTTTTACTATACTGCGTGCCTCATGAAATCCCTGAAACATCTCCTTTACTGAAATAAATGTTTCTTTTGAAAGCTTTCTTCGAAAACCCCTTACTTTTATGAGTTTAAGCTCAAAACCTTCCCTTGGTACTAGTTTAGTTTCAAGCCCTCTTTCGGTACCCACAAAAATTATTTTAGTATCAGTACTTTTTGATTTTATATACTTGGCAATGGCAAGCCCTGGATTAATATGACCCGCAGTGCCTCCACCAGCTATTAATACCTTCAATTTTATTCACCTCATATTCTCTCATAGTTTGCCTGTTTTGATATATTTAAAAGAATCCCGATGCTGCAGAGCATAAAAGTAAGCGATGTTCCTCCTGAGCTGAAAAACGGCAACGCAATCCCTGTAGCAGGAATAGAAGATGTAACAACAGCTACATTAATAACCACCTGCATTCCAATAAGAGAAGTCAACCCAATTGCAACAAGGCTTCCAAAAACATCAGGCGTATTGATTGCTACCTTTATACCTCTCCATATAAATACAAAGAATAGCATCAATATTGCAACAACACCGATAAATCCCAATTCTTCAGCTATAACAGCAAAAATAAAATCATTGTATGGTTCAGGCAAATAGAGATGCTTTTGCATACCCTTTCCCAACCCCTTACCGAACAATTTGCCGGAACCTATTGCATAGAGAGATTGGATAATCTGCCAACTATCCCCCTGTTTATCCTCCATGGGGTGTAAAAAAGTAGTAAGCCTTTTTCTTGCATGTTCCATAGTCGTTATAGCTACTATAAAAGCACCTATAGCAGGCATTCCCAACAACACAAAATGTTTTATCTTAGCACCGGCACAAAATAAAATAATAGTAGCAACAATAACAACCAGAACTGTACAGCTAAGATGAGGCTCGATAAGAAGAAGCCCGGAGAATAAACCTATTAAAATGAGATAAGGAAATAAGCCCTTAAAGAAATATTTAAGGTCATCCTTTCTCTTGGATAAACTATATGAAAAAAATAAAATCATAGATATTTTTAGAAGCTCCGAAGGCTGGAAAGAGAGAGGTCCTATAAAAATCCACCTGTAAGCACCGTTAAGTTTTGTTCCTATACCAGGTATCCTTACCAATACAAGCAAAACCAAACTTGCAACAAACAAAATGGGGGATATTTTGCCAAGCTTATGGTAGTCAATCCTTGATATAATAAGCATTCCTATTACACCAACAATCGCAAAGAGTATTTGTCTTTCAACAAAGTAGTAGGCATTTCCTTTATGATAACTATAAGCACTAGGGTAACTGGCACTAAAAAGCATAATTAAGCCTATGGAAAGCAGCATCAGTACTGATATGAATATCCAAAAATCAAACGGTCTCTTCCCCTTCATTGAATACCCTCCAAAAAAACATAATAAAACCCTAAAACAGCATACTGACTAAAAGCCTGTGTATATTACAATACCAATCCCGCATAACACCAATGTAACAGCCCAGAAAGAGTATACCACCTTGGTCTCTTTCCAGCCTGAAAGTTCAAAATGATGATGCAGCGGTGCCATTTTAAAAACTCTTTTTCCTCTGGTCTTAAAGGATACAACCTGTATTGCTACCGAAAGTATCTCAGTAACATACACAGCACCAACCAAAAGTATTATAAACGGCATCTTCATCATAATTGCAAGGGTGCCAACCGCACCGCCTAATGCCAATGACCCTGTATCCCCCATAAAAACCTTAGCAGGATGAATGTTAAATGTAAGAAACCCAAGGCATCCTCCAGCTACAAAAGCTGAGAATACCATACTATATTCCCATTCGGCATTAGTCATCGCAATAAGTGTAAAGAACACCATTACTATAAGGGTCGTTCCTGCTGCAAGACCGTCCAACCCGTCGGTAATATTGACAGCATTTGTGATGCTATACAACACGAATATTACAAATAAAACATAAAACCATTTTTCATTTATTGTTCCCAAGAAAGGAATGGTTATATCTACACCGAGATCGGTAAAGTATGCTGTATATATTGCAAAAACTGCAGCTACCAGCAAAAGGCCAACTGTTTTCTGCTTTGGATAAAGTCCATCCTTCCTTCTTTTCTTAACCTTGATAAAATCATCTATAAAACCAATCAATCCAAACCCAATAGTGGCTATAGCCATAGGTATAATTTCTGAATAAATCCTTCCAAAATAAATGGAAAGCAAAAGAATTGGTATTAAAAAAATCAATCCGCCAATATTTGGAGTGCCTGTTTTTTTCAAATGAGTAGCAGGTCCGTCATCGCGAACTGTCTGACCGAATTTAAGCCTTGTCAAAGCTGGAATTAAAATAGGCCCTGCAATAAGAGCCATAGCAAATGATATAATAAATACCACAACTTGAATTGATAATTGCATTTTAATACTTCACCCCGTATTTCATCCTGTTATTTCTTCAATCATTCCATTAAACCTTGTGCTATTTCCTCCATTTTCATTCCCCTGGAACCTTTTATAAGGATAAAATCTCCTTCTTCCACAAAGTTTTTTAAAAATTCTTTAACCTCATCATTTTTCCGGAATGAGAAAACTCTCTTTGCAGGAATACCTGCCTCCAACGCTCCATGTGCAATGTTCCTGCCATTTTCACCAACAGTAACCAGATAGTTTATCTCCTTTGAAGCAACATATTTACCTACTCCCACATGTGCTTTGTAAGCCCACTCTCCCATTTCCAGCATGTCTCCAAGCACAGCTATTGTTCTGTTGCCTTCACTTGTATCCTTTAAGACATCCAATGCCGATTCCATTGATTGAGGACTTGCATTATAGGCATCGTTAATAATCTTGTAGCCTTTATGTCCAACTATATTCAATCTCATATTAGCCGGACTGTATGAAGCAATCCCTTTTATAATACTCTCAATGGAAATACCCATATGAAGCCCAACTGCTATTGCTGCTAATGCGTTATAAACATTGTGTGTTCCCGGTACCGGAATATGTACCTTATAATCATTATTACCGATTGTTACTTCGAAACAGGTACCGCTTTCACCCATCGTTTTAATATTATAAGCTTGCAAATCAAGTCCATCTTCTGTTCCATAATAAACGGTCTTATACTTCAAATACCCCTTTAATCCGTATAAAAGACTGTCATCACCGTTTAATATAACAATGCCGTCGTCAGGCAGTCCTTCCATTATTTCCATCTTGGCCTTTAAAATATTTTGTTTTGAACCAAGCTTCTCTATATGTGACATTCCAATATTGGTAATAACAGCAATACTGGGCTTTGCTATTTTTGTAAGGTAGCTGATCTCGCCCAAGCCGCTCATACCCATTTCCAAAACTGCTGCCTCATAATCTCTTTCCATATTCATCACTGTAAGAGGCAGTCCTATATGGTTGTTGAAATTGCCCGATGTTTTTAGTATATTAAATTTTTGCTGAAGTACACAGGCAATCATGTCTTTTGTGCTTGTTTTGCCAACACTGCCTGTTATACCAACCAGGGGTATATTAAACAAAGCTCTGTAATACCTTGCAATATCACCTAATGCAGCCAAAGTATCCTGAACCTTAATGACAGCCTTTCCATTCATGACATCCAAACCTTGCACATCTTCTGAAGTCAAAGAAGCTGCGGCCCCTTTCATAAGACAGTCCTTAATAAATGCATGACCGTCAAAGTTTTCGCCCTTTATGGGAATGAAAAGACTTCCTTCAACAACTTTCCTGGAATCTGTACAAATCCCGTTAATTCCCTTTTCTAATTCACCAAAAATCAATTCGCCCTTTGTTGCCTCAATTATTTCTTTCAATCCAAGTGTCTGCATATAATATAATTACCTCTCTCACCAGTTTATTTTTTGTTAACATAGATCAAGCAACTCCAGAACTACTTCCCTTTCGTCAAAATGAATTGTCTTGTCCTTGAATATCTGGTAAGTCTCATGTCCCTTTCCTGCTAGCAAAATTATATCCCCTTTTTGAGCATTTTCCAAGGAATATTTTATTGCTTCCCTCCGGTCCACAATAGTTATATATGCTCCATCTGTCCTTTTGATGCCTTCTTCAATATCCCTAACTATGCTTTCAGGTTCTTCAGTCCTCGGATTATCAGATGTAATTATGGTTAAATCGGCTAACCTCCCGGAAATCTCGCCCATTATAGGTCTTTTGGTTCTATCCCTGTCACCGCCGCAGCCAAACAGGCAAACCACCCTTCCCACTGAATAATCCTTTATGGTTTTAAGTATGTTTTCCAAACTGTCAGGGCTATGTGCATAATCAATTATAACAGTGAATTTATCATTGGTATATACCACCTCTGCTCTGCCGGGAACCCGTGTATTTAGAAGTCCTTCTCTGATATCATCAAGAGATATTCCGCCTAAAATACAACAGCCAATAGCAGCCAAAGCGTTGTATACTGTAAACACCCCTGGTATATTCACCTTCAGATGTCCGTTTCCCCACATGGAAACAAGATCAAATTCTACACTATCAGGATTGGTCACAATATTGACAGCCTTAAAGTCCGCTTCCTTGTGAATCCCAAATGTATACACCTTTCCCGATGCTGCTGATGCAGCTTCCCATGCCCTTTCTCCATAATCGCTGTCTATGTTGATAAGGGCCTTGCTGCACATTTTAAACAGCTTCATTTTAGCATTGAAATAATTTTCAAAGGTTTCATGAAAATCAAGATGATCCTGAGTAAGGTTGGTAAACACCCCTATGTCATAATTACAGCAGCTTACTCTATGGAGCTCCAATGCGTGAGATGATACTTCCATGACAACGCTGTTAACGTTTTTTTCCACCATGTCACCAAAAAGAGCTTGCAGATCATAGGACTCAGGAGTAGTTCTTTCTGTGGGTATTGTTTCATTTCCGATAAAATTTGCAACAGTACCTATAAGCCCAACCTTTTGACCCACTTTTTCAAGGATTGACTTGATCATAAATGTAGTGGTAGTCTTACCTTTTGTGCCTGTAATGCCAAACAGGGTAAACTTATCGGACGGGTTTTCAAAAAAGGCATTTGATACATGTGCCAGTGCCAGCCTGGTATCAGCAACTCGTATAACTGTTATACCTTCAGGCACGCTTACATTCTTCTGTACCAGCAAAGCTTTAACTCCATTTTCAATTGCAGCTGCTACAAATTGATGTCCATCCACTTTAAAGCCCTCAATACACACAAACAAAGTATCATTTCTTACCTTTCTTGAATCATAAGCAATATTGGTAATATTAGCGTTTATATCCCCACATATCTCCAAAATATCCAATCCTTCAACAAGCTCTTTAAGTATCATATCCGAAACCTCCATTTTATCAAATCTCTTAGCTCTTATTCCGTATCAAGCTTTCTAAAAACAACTTCAACCAACTGGCCTTTTATCACCTTTGTTCCAGGAGGATGCGACTGTTTTACCGCATTGCCCAGACCAACCGCCTTTATATTAAGTCCTGCAGCTTGCAGTGTTTTTGCTGCTTCATCAATCGTTTGGTTTGAAATGTCCGGCATAATAACTGTCGGTTCATTTTCCGGTTTATATTTATATAATAGCACAACTGTTTTTTCTGGAACAATAGCATCAGGTTTTGGCATTTGTTCCATCACAACTGTAGCATTAGTATTTCCCTTATTTACTATTTCATATGTAAGACCTTTTTCATTTAATAGCTTTTTTGCATTCTCAAATGTAAGTCCTGTAACCTCAGGCACTGTTGTATCAACCTGCAGTGCATCCTTGTCTTTCTCAGTATATCTTCTTGGCACCTCAAGATAATTTAAAATATCTTCAACCAGTTTGCCTGCTACAGGAGCCGCCACCATACCTCCTGTGTGGGGGTAAACGTCCGGGTGGTCCAGTACCACAAGGGCACAAATAACCGGATCATCTGCCGGTGCAAAGGACATAAATGATGCAATATATCTTCCATATTTCTTGGTCTGGAGGGTTTCCGAAGTACCTGTCTTACCTGCCAGCCTATATCCTTTTATGTAAGCATTTCCTCCGGTACCATCTGCTACAACCCCCTCCAAGATAGTTCTCAGAGTCTGGGCTGTCTCTTTTGTTATGACTGTTCTGACGCTCTCAGGCTGGAATGTTTTTACTACATTGCCATCATCATCAGTTAGCTCCTTGACCAGCCTGGGTTTATACAAAGTTCCCCCATTGGCAATAGCCCCATAGGCAGTAATGAGCTGTATGGGAGATATCTGAAACCTTTGGCCGAATGATGCAGCAGCCATATCAACCTCAGTTGGCTTCTTATGTATAACGCTTTTTGCTTCACCAGGCAAATCAATATTGGTCTTATCAAAAAATCCAAACTTCCTTACATAGCTATAAAACTTCTCTATCCCAAGAGCTTGGGATACCCTTACAAAAACCGGGTTGCATGAATTGTATACTCCCTCGGTAAAAGTTTCGTTGCCATGGGCATTTGGCCTCCAGCAATTAATGTTCCAGCCTCCTACCCTAACTGTAGCATCAGTTACAGGACTATCAGGTCTTACAACACCTTCCTGGAGCCCTGCTGCTGAAGTTACCGCCTTGAATGTTGACCCTGGCTCATATGTATCAACAACTGCCTTATTCCTCCAAACAGTTTTTTGGAGGGTTTCAATATCCTTTTTTGTTGTTCCCTTCCATGTACTTTTATCAATACCAATCGGTGCTGCAAATGGTGCATTCAAATCAAAATCAGGCTTTGATGTAAGAGCCAGGATATCTCCATTCCTAGGATCCATTACTATGGCTGTTGCCCCTCTTAAAATCTTATAATCCTTAATTGCTTTTTCTAATGCCTTTTCAGCCAAATACTGTATAGTTTCGTCTATTGTTAATACTACATTATTTCCCTTTTTAGGAGCAACATGCTTTTGCTCACTGAAAGGTATTTCCCTGCCACCTGCATCAACCTCACTGAGTATTTTTCCTGATTTTCCTTTCAGGTATTTATCCATTGTAGCTTCTATTCCATCAAGTCCTTGGTTATCGGTTCCTGTAAAGCCAATAACATGTGCAGCCAGGTTTCTGTTGGGATAGAACCGCTTAGTATCTTCAACTACATATATTCCGCTTAACTGTTCATCCTTAATCCATTTTCTTATCCTATCACCGACATCTTTATCAACTTTCCTTATAATCCTTTCATATCGGCTTTTTCTATCAAGTTTTTTAATTATATCTTCTTCCTTCATTGACACTATATCCGCAAGCCCTTTGGCTATCATATACTTGTCTTTTTTGGATTTTCTTACCTCTTGTGGGTTTATGGATACCGTTTCAACACTCGCACTTACGGCAAGCTCTTTTCCATTCCTGTCAAATATAGTTCCTCTTCCAGCACCTATTTCTATACCGGAATTCTGCTGCTCGTAGGCTTGCTGTTGGTACCATTCACCATCAATTACCTGTATAAACACAAGCCTTATCAATAGAAGCACTATTACTGTCAAAAAGAACATTAAAACAATCAAAAGTCTTTTTTTTATGATTAACCCTATTCCTGTCAAGATTATACCTCCACTGAAAAAACTCTCCTGCAAAAAAAGGATAAACTACTAAGTTACGATTAGTAATGGCTAAGAAATAATATCCGATTCTCATCGTCCAAAACCCCGTTAAATTGTCGGGATTTCGTCCTTGAGAATACGAATTATTTCTAAGGCATTACTTAGCATCGTTACTTATCCTTATCCTTCAAAAACTTGCTGGCATTTTTGTCCCTTGCACTGAAAATTCGCAAGGTTTATCAGTTGTATATCTTAACCTACTAGATTAATCTTTTAATCTAGATTACTGAACATGTCTTCTACATAAGAAAACAAACTTCCTTTATTTATGCCGCCTTCTTTTTCTGGAATTTCAGTAAAATCGGTCTTAGGTACATTAACGTATATTATTTGATGTTTATCAGGCTTTTGCATATCGAGGCGTGCTTGTGCAACATCCCTTATCCTGTTTAAATCAAGATGCTTTTGTATTTCAAGACTCAATCTGATATTGTCATTCTTCTGCTCGTTTAATTCCTTATTATCTTTATTGAGCTTATAATCCATTTCGGTAATCTGTGCATACATGTAAATAATATGGGTAAAGGATACAAAAAATATCAATATACAGAAAACAGCTTTCAGCTTAACTTTGTTGTTTTTCTTATATCTTTTTTTAGCTTTTAGTACTTTGTTGTTCTCATAAACATCATAGTCGATCTTGGGAGCAGCTGTTCCGTAATAGTATTTTTCTTTCTCCGCTAACAATTTTATTCACCTCTTTTTCGAAATATTCACAGAATTACCCACCTAAATTTATCCTCTCAAATTAATAACACATTTAAGGGGACAATAAATCCGAGAGTTGACTAACAATGCCTCTCCCGGAAATGTAATTAACAAAACCTGCCAGGAGAAATACGATATCTGTAAATCTTGGTGTCAATAAGTTAATGCAATAAGACACCATAATCCCCTAGGCACCAAGAAATGTAAATGAAATAATGATTGTTTCATCCATTTCCCTTATTAATTCTTTAAATCTTTGTAATGCTTCTCATTTGTAATTTAGATTAATTATTTAACCCTTGTCTTTAGTAAAAATTCATTTTTGTCTTTTGTGTAGTTAAAATCTTTTTTCTTTTGTGTAATTAATTTTTTTCTTTTGTGTAATTTAAAATCTTTTTCTTTTGTGTAATTAAAATCTTTTTCTTTTGTGTAATTAAAATCTTTTTTCTTTTGTAATTAATTTTTTTCTTTTGTGTAATTTAAAATCTTTTTCTTTTGTACTTTTAGCGATGCTTTCAATTTTATCCTTTGTGTTTTCTTATTAAACTTTTCTTTTGTGTTTAGCTAACTTCTATTCCTTTTCTTTTGTTCATTGGTACTTTTTATCATTAGTATTTTGCTGATAGTATTTATGTTAATTTTTTTAATACCCTTAATTTAGCACTGCGAGCTCTGGGATTTTCCTCCAATTCAGCCTCTGAAGCAACTATAGGCTTTCTTGTTAACAATTCCACCTCTGGTTTCTTCCCGCATACACACACCGGAAAACTGTTAGGGCATGTGCAAGGCTTTGCTTTTTTTAAGAATTCATTTTTTACAATCCTGTCTTCTAGGGAATGGAAAGTTATTATAAGAAGCCTTCCTCCCGGATTCAAGACAGATACTATATCATCTATGGTCTTTTCAAGTATTCCAAGTTCATTATTGACCTCAATCCTTATTGCCTGAAAGGTTCGTTTTGCCGGATGAGGCCCTTCTCTTCTTGCTGCACTCGGTATAGCTGCCTTAATAATTTCCACAAGCTCATGAGTGGTACCAATTCTTTTCTTTTTTCTTTCTCTTACTATGAACTCGGCAATTCGTGAAGCCCACTTTTCTTCACCGTAATCCCTTATAATTTCCTTGATTCTTTTTTCATCATATTCATTAACAACAATTTCAGCATTTAATTCATTACTTCTATCCATTCTCATATCCAATGGCGCATCATGCTGGTATCCAAAACCTCTCTCAGCTTCATCCAGTTGATGTGATGATACCCCAAGATCCAAAAGAACCCCGTCAACACCACTGATTTTGAGATCAATACAAATATCCTTAAGATTTTTGAAGTTACTGTTAATTAGGTAAACCTTACCTTGTCCACCCAACTCTTTTATGCGTTTGGAGGACACCTCTATAGCAAAATAATCCTGATCCAAGCCGATTAATACGCCATATTCATTTAGTCTTTTATAAATATGGGATGAGTGTCCAGCACCTCCAAGAGTACCGTCAACATATATGCCATCGGACTTAATATTCAGATATTCAATGCACTCATTTAGCATTACAGGCTTATGATTAAATTCCATTTTGCACCTTAAATTATTTCACTATAGCTCAAATTTTTTAAAATACCAGACCAATTGAAGTTAAGTTCTTTGCAAGTTCATTCGGATTATCGTTGACATCGGAAATATACTTCTGCCACTTGTCCTTATCCCAGATTTCTACTCTGGAAGATACGCCTACTACTGCAACATCCTTATCAATTCCTGCATAATCCCTTAAATTCTGTGGTACTAATATTCTTCCCTGCTTGTCCAATTCACATTCTGTCGCACCTGAAAGGAAAAACCTTACAAATGCCCTCGCATTGTTGTCTGTCATCGGAAGTGATTTAAGCTTGGCTTCAAAGCTTTCCCAATCTGCCATGGAATACACAAACAAACAGTCATCCAGTCCTCTGGTTATCATAAATTTATCCCCAAGGCCTTCTCTGAACTTCGAGGGCATTATCAAACGCCCCTTGGGATCAACCGAGTGTTGGTATTCACCTGAAAACAATAATTTCACCTCACATTTTGGGAACGCTCACCACTTTTCACCACTTTCCTCCACTTGTATTTAATTTTATTCTAATTTTTTATAATAATCAAGTCATATTACAAAAAAAAATTCAAAAAAATAAAAAGATAGGACTTTAGTCCTATCTTTTGCTATTGACATTTCTGGCTTTGCAATAAAATCTTCCGTTAAGAATTAAAGTGATTTTATTGCCCATAATAAAATCACTTTATTGTGATGAATTAAATATTACTTTCTTTCTCCTTGCAGAAACACTTAAAACTATACCTATAGCCATGAAATTGGTAACCAGATTTGTAGCTCCCTGACTTACAAACGGTAGAGGGATACCGGTACACGGAAGAATACCTATTGACATCCCGATATTCTCAAAGGTGTGGACCGCAATCATGCCTGCAACACCTATTACCATTATCGATCCATATTTATCCCGTGAATTCTTTGCAATATAGATGCATCTTATCAGTATAAAAAAAAGTAAAAACACTATGACAACCGCACCTATGAATCCTAATTCCTCACCTATTACCGAAAATATAAAATCCGATTCTTTAACAGGGACCATGTTATTCTGTGTCTGTATTCCCTCAAAAAGCCCTTTTCCCCATAACTGCCCTGATCCTATGGCATACTTTGATCTTAAAACGTTAAACCCCGCACCTTGGGGATCGAGCTCCGGATAAAGAAATGAAATTATCCTTCCCTTTCTCTTTTCATTTAAAACAAAGAACCACATAATTAGACCTACAGGTATTATTGCTGCAACCATTGATACAAAATATTTTATCGGTACCCTGCAGATAAATAACATAATCAAAAATATGGCCATAAATACCATACTTGTCCCAAAATCTTTCTGTATAACAACAAGTCCTATAATAATTGAAGAGTATAAAATCAATTTAATAAAGCTGCCTCTTCGCTGTCCCTCCAGTATCCTTTCCAGGAATATTGAAGCGACCATTATAAATGCCACCTTTGCAACCTCCGAAGGCTGCAAAGTCACAAACCCTAAATCCAGCCAACTCCTGCTCCCCAGTTCTTCACCCGAACCGAATTTCAAAACGACTATAAGCAGTATTACACTTACAATATAAAGGCCACTTCCAAATAATTTGAAGTCTTTGTAATCAATATAACTCATTATCACTGCAAGAGTTATTCCGATAACAAGCCCAGCCAATTGGCTTACAGCAATTCTAAAACCGCCGTCAGCCCTTGTAAGAGTAGCACTTCTAACAACTAAAAATCCTAATGTCGAAAGGAGCAAAACTGCTGAAAAGAGAAGGTAATCAAAGTTCTTTACTATGTTTAAACCTTTCGTTTTTTCGACAAAATACATACATGTCACCCTTATTTTAAACTACTAATCATTTATATTATTTTTACTTGAAGCTTCAGTGCCCTCATTATTTTCATCATCATTTTTATCATTTTGTTCTTCATTAAGTTCAATGCCATGCTCATCAGAATCATTATCCCTATTTTTGAGCTCCTCCAATATAGTGCTATAACTACTAGGTTCGTTTGCAGCTTCCAAAACAGCATCATTTTTCATTTTCCTAAGTCCAATAAAGGCTGCAATTCCAAGTATTATACAACATATTGATATTATCTGGGAAATTCTCGTAGAACCCAACATAAGGCTGTCAAGCCTGAGACCCTCGATCCACATTCTGCCTACACCATACAAAATCAGATATAGGAAGAAAACTTCCCCATTACTCTTTTTCCTTTTTCTAAACCATATAAGAAATGCAAACACTCCAAAATTCCACAATGACTCATACAAAAACGTAGGATGCACAGGTATTTTAGGGTCTAAGTTCGGAAAATTTACGCTTAAATACTCTTGTATAACATTTCCTGTCATCCCCAAGGAAGGTCAGTTTGACCTCCAAATGCTTCCTGGTTTACAAAATTACCCCACCTGCCGATAGCCTGTGCCAACGCAAAATATGGCAAACCAAAATCCAAAACATTGAGAGCATTGATCTTTTTTATTTTGCAAAATACAAAAGTTGTACCGATTGCTCCAATTATACCACCATATATGGCAAGTCCGCCATGCCAAATTCTCACTATTTCCATGGGATCTTCCAGGTACATACTATCCCCGCTAAATATTACATAATAAAGCCTTGCACATATTATAGAAATTGGTGCTGCATAAAGCACCAGATCAATAATATCATCCGGGTTAATTCCTAGTTTTTTGGAGACCCTCATTCCAAGCAGTACCGCCAGCAAAAATCCTGTTGCAATTATTATGCCGTACCAGTGAAGTGGAAAGCCAAACAAATTAAATGCAACCCTGTTAATGTGAAAACTAATATCTCCTAGCCCGGGAAAGCTAATAGTGTTCATCCCTAATCCCCCTTAATCGGTTTTATTACTGACAAAGCAAAATTTTCCTCATCAAAATGTTTTAAAAATACATCTACTGCATCTTCAAAAGTTATTTTATCATATACTTCAAAATAATCAAACATTGTAGCTCCCTTGAAATATGCAGGTATAAAGAGATGGGATATCTTCTCTACAGAGTTTAACTGTTTGATAAACCTACCCTTCATGGCATTTTTTATTCTGTCGAAATTTCTTTTATCAAGGCCTTTTTCTTTAGTTGCCTTTATTTCCTGCAAAATTTTGTTTTTTACTGTTAAAGGCTCCGTAGATTCACCACCGAACATTGAAAAAGCATAGTCTTCCTCTATTGTATAATCAGAATCAAAACTGCTGTTTATAAGGCCTTCTTCATATAATTCATTGTATAGTGAAGAGCTTCTGCCCATTATCATCTCCAATAGCAGCTTCATAACAACTTCCCTTTTCAACGAATCAAAGCCCTTTTCTCCATGCAATTCATCCTTAAAGCCCATCTGGAAAATAGGAATGGATACAGAAAGGTTCTGTTCAACATAATCCTTGTTGATTCCTTTATGACTTTCCGGAAAAATTCTTTTTATCTCAGGCTTATGCTCTGTACTCTTGATTCCATCAGCCACCTTTTTAAGTGTTTTCTGCGGATCAACATCCCCGACAACAACAATTACCATGTTTGATGGGTGATAAAATGTATCATAACATTTCATCAGGTTGCTCCTATTGATTTTGCTTATGCTTTCAACGGTTCCTGCGATATCGATTCTCACAGGATGATCTTTGTAAAATGCTCCTAAAAGATTGAAAAACGCCCTCCAGTTTGGGTCATCGTCATACATTCTTATTTCCTGACCTATTATGCCCTTTTCCTTCTCAACACTCTCTTCAGTAATATAAGGATTCTGGACATAATCTAAAAGCATGTCGAAATTCTCATCGAACTTATCTGTACAGGAAAACAAATAAACAGTATGGGTAAAACTTGTATAAGCATTAGGACTTGCACCTGTCATTGAAAATTTGTCCATGACACTGCCATCCTTCTGTTCAAACAGCTTATGTTCCAAAAAGTGTGCTATGCCGTCAGGCACTGAAGTTTCATCATTTTCGTAAGGTGCTATAAACTTGTTATTAATGGACCCATAGTAAGTAGCAAAAGATGCATGTTTTTTTGAGTATCCCTTTTTGGGTATTACAAAGGCTTTTAAACCGCTTTCATGCTCATATATATAAAGTTCTTCATTTATTTTTGAATATTTTACTTTTTTGATTTCCATATTTAGTCATCCCTTCCTTGTTTGAAATATTTATGAATGGCTCAAATTAGTCACAACTTTACCCATTATTATTGGTTTTCAGATGTAAGAAAGTAAACTGTGTCAATCTCAACCTTCTTGGCAGCATTAACTATCTCACCCCTGGTCACAGCTTCAAACTTTTCATACAAACTCTTTAATGTATCGTTTGTATTGGATATTTTCTGACTGAGATAAAAATCAACTATGGCCAACTGACTGTCTTTTAAGGACTCCAGACCGGTTTTTATGGACTTAATGCTGGAGTCATATTCATAGTCAGAAATATTTCCCTGTCTTATTTCCTCCAACTGTTTTAGAATCAGCTCATGTGCCTTATCCTTCTTGCTTATTTCAATACCACAGCTTATCATCATCAGGCCCTTGAACTTCTCCAGCCTGGAAAAAGCATAGTAGGCCAGGCTTTCCTTTTCTCTTACATTCTGGAAAAGCTTTGAATGGATACCGCCTCCTAATATACTGTTGCAAACTACCAGGCTGTAATAATCCTTTTCGTTAGGTGCCGTATTTGTCCGAAAGCCAATTGAAAGCTTGCCTTGAGAAACATCAAGCTTCTCAGTAACAAAGTTGGTATCCTTTTTAGGTTTATTTATTACAGGTTGGGATAAATCTTTTATATTACTTCTTTTTAAATTTTTCAGTTTGGCTATAGCCGATTGGACTTTGGAATCATCTACATCACCGGATATGAATACTTTCATAGGCAGGCTTTCCAATATGTATTTATAATGATTGAAAAGATCCGCCTCCTGTATTTTATTTAAATCCTCTATAAAACCATTTTCATATATTTCAAAAGGCTCACCTTGCACATTTCTTCAAAACATCTTTCAACTGCATATTGAACCTTGTCATTCATTCTTCCTTCGATTATCTTTTTAAGGTTATCCTTTTCCTGGCCCAAATAATCCTTCCTGAAAACCCCATTCTCCAATAAAGGCTCAGTTATTATTTCCAGCAGCAGGTTCATGCAGTCCTCAAAAAGGTTTGTATCGGTACCTGTATACTTATCAGATACATGATCTATATAATACTGCATTATCTGATATTCGCCCTTTTTAGAAACGGCACAGTCAAATGAAGCACCATACAGCTCTTCAAGGTACAGGGCAATTTCCTTAAAGGATTTGTGTTTATTGGTTCCCCTTCTTAAAACAGCTGGGACCAATGCATTTTTTGTTGCATTTTCCCTAGAGAGATTATCTTGAAAAAATATGTTTATGGAATTTGTTTTGAACTTATCTACTGTTACCCTGTATACTTCTATGCCATTGAAAGAATCAATCTTATCTACCTTTTCTTCAGAACTTATATAATCCATACTAAACCTACCTTTCTTAAGTAATATATTCGCTGCATTTGCTAAAGTAAAATCTTTTTCACAACATATATAGTATAATAAATTATTGCTATAATATTCAATTATTGGTTTTTATTTTTTATTTATTGATTTTATCTAACATATTCTCGGCAATTGATCCCCAACAGGCATATCAACTATCCTGTTACCACCAGCAAGTGTATTCATTACAACCCTGCCTTTATGATCATCTGTTACTTCACCTATGATGCAGGCTTGGGCACCGTATGCCGAATTTCTTAATACACTCATTATAGTATCTACAGAGTCATCGGGTGCTATTATAAGCATTTTGCCCTCGTTAGCCATATATAGAGGGTCCATGCCTAAAAGCTCGCAAACACCTCTTACCTGATCTTTGACAGGTATTCTGTTTTCATACAGCTTTATACCTACTTTACTTTGGACTGCAATTTCATTTAAAGTAGCTGCAACTCCCCCTCTTGTAGGGTCCCTCATAACATGTATATTGCCCGTCTTTGCCATAACCTCTCCAACCATCTTATTAAGCGGTGCACAGTCACTACTTAGGTCTGTGAATATGTCAAGCCTTTCCCTCTCCAGTAATATGGAACATCCATGATCACCAACAGTCCCGGTAACTATTACCTTGTCGCCAGGTTTTGCATTATTTCCCGATATATCTATTCCGTCAGGAATAATTCCAATACCCGACGTGTTTATAAATATTTTGTCTGCAGCATTTTTTTGTACTACCTTTGTGTCTCCAGTGACTATTTTAACCCCTGCTTCTTTTGCTGTGTTTCCCATGGACTCCACTATAGCTTCCAGCTCCTTTATAGGTAAACCCTCTTCTATTATAAATCCACAGCTTAAGAATAAAGGAGTTGCCCCAAGGGCAGCAAGGTCGTTAACAGTACCGCATATAGCCAGTTTTCCAATATTCCCTCCATTAAAAAAAACAGGGGTTATTACAAAAGAATCGGTTGTAAATGCGACTTTACCTGAGAGCATAAAGGATGCCGCATCATCATTTTTCATCAATATATCATTATTAAAATGTTTTACAAAAATATTCTTTATTAGGTCTCCGGTAGTTTTGCCACCACTGCCGTGAGCAAGTGTAATTATATCCGACATATTATACCCCCTGATACCTGTAATAAGCAGCACAAGTTCCTTCTGAGGAAACCATGCAAGCTCCCACAGGATTTTCCGGTGTGCATTTCTTACCATATAATTTGCAGTCTGTCGGTTTAAGTCTTCCCTTCAATATTTCCCCGCATTTACATCCTGGTGTTTCTTCTGTAATGCAAGGCTTCAGATCATAAACCTTCCATGCATCAAAAGCTTGAAATTCATCCCTTATAACAAGGCCTGAAAGAGGTATATTGCCAATGCCCCTCCAAACAGAATCACATGCACTAAATACCCGATCGGTAACTTTTAATGCCTCTGGATTTCCTTCTTCGTTAACAGCCCTTTTATACTCATTGACAACCGCTTTTTTATTATCATTTATCATCTCAGTAAGGGTTAATATACCATGTAAAATATCCAGCGGTTCAAACCCAGCTACAACACCTGGAATGCCATACTGCAAAGCAAGCTCATGGTATAGCTTTGTTCCTGTAATGGCACTGACATGTCCAGGATACAAGTAGCCGTGGACTTTTACATCCTCATCCAATGCTAATATTTTTAGAGCATTTGGAATGGTTTTATTGGCAGATAGAACAGAAAAATTGCCGATACCTTCCTCACTGGCCTTCAGTACGGTAAGTGCCGCTACTGGTGTTGTGGTTTCAAATCCCACTGATAAAAAGACAACCCTTTTACTTTTGTTTTCCAAAGCAATTTTTAATGAATCCAAAGGCGAATATACTATTCTTATATCTTTTCCCTTTGCTTTTTCCTTAAGAAGGCTTGAGCTGGTTCCCGGTACCTTCATCAAATCTCCGAACGTAGTAATTATAACATCTTCTGCTTCTGATAACTCTATCGCAGAATTTATATAATACAATGGTGTAACACATACAGGACAGCCCGGCCCGGAAATAAGATTAATACCTTCAGGGAGAAGAGATCTTATACCATACCTGGAAATGGACATTGTATGTGTGCCACATACCTCCATAATATTTATTTTTCCTTCCTTGTACTTTGAAAGCTTCTCAGATATCAAAGATGCCATTTTGGGGTCTCTGAAAGCTGTAGATAAATTATCCATTGTCCATCTCCTTTAACTCGTTGAAAAGCTCAATGGTTTTTATTGCTTCCTCCTCGTCAACTTTGGAAATAGCACAGCCTGCATGTACCAGCACATAATCCCCCGGCTTATAATCCTTTATAAGCTCCAATGAAACCTCTCTGCTTACTCCTAGCATTTCAACTAGACCTGTTTTCCCTTTAATCTCTATAATTTTACCCGGCAAAGCCAGACACATATAAACTCCTCCTTTTAAGCCTCTATCTTCAATCGATATTGTCCATGCAAGCCATCATAGCCTGACCTAAAGATATACCACCGTCATTTGACGGCACCTTTTCATGGTAGAAAACCTCAAAGTCATTATTCTTAAGAAGTTTAATGCAACTTTTCAAAAGTGTAATATTTTGAAACACACCACCGCTTAAAACCACTCTATTTAATCCTGAGGCCTCCCTTATTCTACTGCAGCAGCAAAGCACCATTTCTGCTATGCTTTCATGGAACCTTAATGAAATATCAGCCTTTTTCTCACCATTTACAACTGACCTGATTATATCACTAATTAACTCTTTTGTGCTTATAATATAAACATTATTTTTATGCTCAATTGAAATACTGTAAGGCTCCACAACTTCCAAAGTACTGTCTAAGGCCAGATATTCAAGCTCTATAGCAGCCTGTCCCTCATAGCTTATAGTATTTCTCAATCCTAAAATTGCAGAAACCGCATCGAAAAGCCTGCCCATACTTGAAGTCACTGGGCAGTTTATATTGCGTTCCATCATAAGTTCAATGGTTCTGATGGCCTTATAGTCAATATCCCTTAAGAATGTATCTCCCTCTATATTTATTCCATCATCGTCTTGATTTTTACCATAGTTATCCTTTATACTGTTGCCAATATAGCTTAATGCCATTCTCCAGGGCTCTTTTACTGCCATATCCCCACCAGGCATTTTGATATATTCAAGGTGTGCTGCCCTTTTAAAACCCCTGTAACCACCGGTAAAGAACTCTCCACCCCATATATTGCCATCCTCACCATACCCCGTTCCATCAAAAGCAACACCAATAACTTCACCGGACAAATTATTATCCACCATACATGAAGCTATATGTGCATGATGATGCTGAACAAAATATACTTTCTTATTAAGAGTAAGTGCGTATTTGGTAGATAGATATTCCGGATGCATATCACAGGCAACTATATCAAAGTCTGTATTTAATATATTTTTAAAATGCTCTATACCCTCTTCAAAGGATTTATTGGTTTCCATATTTTCAAGATCTCCAATATGATGGCTTATATAAAAGTCATCACCCTTTGTTATGCAAAACGTATTTTTAAGTTCACCTCCGCAAGCTAGAACTCTTGGTAAAACCTTACCTTCTAAATTTATGGTAAGAGGCAAAGGAACATATCCTCGCGACCTTCTTATCATATATTCTTTCCCTAGGACTTCTCTAGTTACAGAGTCATCAGTTCTGATATAAATTTCCCTATCATGGATAAGAATTAAGTCTGCTATATCCTGAAGATTAGAAATAGCATCCTGATCCCTATAATAAATAGGTTCACTGCTTTTATTCCCGCTTGTCATAACCAGCATATGGGAGTCAATGGCATTTATAAGCCCTAAATGTATAGGTGTATATGGAAGCATTACTCCTAGGTATGGGTTGCCAGGTGCTACCATACATGGAAGCATGCCTCTATCTCTTAATTTAAGAAGCACAATAGGTGCTTCCTTTGATTCTAATAGCTTTCTTTCAAAGGGACTTATATGGCAATATTTATTAGCTGTTTCATAATCCTTTACCATAACTGCAAAGGGTTTATCATCTCTAATTTTTCTTTGTCTAAGTCTCCTAACGGCCTCAGTATTCATAGCATCACAAGCAAGATGATATCCTCCAATACCCTTAATTGCCAAAATTTTACCTTCCGAAATAATTTGACCGCAATACGTAAATATGTTCCTATCATCCATACATTCTTCCGTACTGTCACACAGCTTTATGGTAGGTCCACAATCCCGGCATGATACTGGCTGTGCATGGTACCTTCTATCACCATAATCATCATACTCCCTCTTGCACGAAGGACACATATTAAACTTTTTCATTGTTGTTTTGTCCCTGTCGTAAGGTATACCCTCAATAATTGTAAATCTAGGACCGCAATTGGTGCAGTTAATAAAAGGGTAGAGGTATCTTTTATTTTTTTTTCAAAAAATTCCTCCCTGCATTCATTGCAAATGGATAAATCAGGGGATATATAGGTGTTTCTTTCCCCTATAGTATTGCTTTCTATAATATCAAAATTCTCAAATCCACATATGTCATGATCGTTTATAATAACTTCCTTAATCCATGAGTTTTTAGGTGCATCCTCCCTAATCCTACTGCAAAATTTATCAATATGTGACTTGCTCCCTTCTGCAGTAACTTCTACACTGCTATCTGTATTTTTTACAAGTCCATTTATGGAAAGAGCCTTAGCAAGCCTCCGTACAAAAGGCCTAAACCCCACTCCTTGAACAATACCTGAAATTTTAATTTTAACACAAACAATATCCCTTTCCATACTGCCCCTTTCCCGCATTTCCAATTATATTGAAGCAATTAGTATAAGTATATATTTCTGATGAAAAAGTTTCAATAAGGGCATTTCAAAAAATACAAATAACATTAAAGCTTTTGTTATTTGGTTCTACCAAATGTAGATTAATACATTATTACTGATTTTTATGTAGGAAAATGTTTTGCAATAATTAAATATGTAAAATGATTATTGCAAAACATATAGTTCTTTCTAAAATTAAATTAATAGAGTATAATACCATTATAACAATAACATTTACTTTAACCATTAATACATACAAATTATTTAACTAACTGTATACTATTATGGAATTATTTATTTATCTGGAGGAATTATGCAAGATAAGGTAAGCATGGAGGATATTGCCGAAAAGCTAGGTATTACAAAAAATACCGTTTCACTGGTATTTAGAAACATGCCGGAATAAGTGAGAAAACAAGAAAATCTGTTTTGGAAACCGCAAAACAGTTAGGTTATAAATATAAAAAGATTTGAAAATTTTGATGTTAAAAAAACTCCATTAAGAAATATATGCCTTTTACAATCAAAAAGTACTTATGACACAACAGGCTTTTTTGCTTTTATTCAGCTTGGAATCGAATCTGAAGCAAAAAAGAACAGTCTTAATCTGATGCTGCATGTATATGATGACAGTGAAGAAAATTTCCAAGTTCCGATGTGCATAACAGAAGGGCTTGTGTCAGGTGTAATTACAATTGGACGCGTTAGAAAGAGTACTGCTCAAACACTTAATTCTTTAAATATACCTATGGTTATGGTAGATCACTACTATGAGGATATCTATATAGATTATGTATTAAGCGACAACCAAAACTGCGGCTACATAGCTACCGAATATCTTATAAATCACGGACATACTGAATTGGGTTTTACTGGTGATATAAAAGCGGCAGTAAGTTTTTACGACAGGTATGTTGGATTTTTAAAGGCACTGGACATTAATAATTTAAAGCTTAACCCCAATTACCTTATAACTGATAAATGTATTGGAGTAGTGGCTAACGAAAGCGTTGAAAATGCTGTTAATGAGATGAAAAAACTGCCTTCCATGCCAACAGCTTTTTTCTGCTGTTGCGATCATGAGGCCATTTCCGTAATTAAAGTCCTTAACATTTTAGGATATAAGGTTCCTAATGATATTTCAATAATCAGTTTTGACAATATTGATTTATCCCACAGCATTACACCACGACTTACCACTTTAAATGTTCACAAGGAATTTATGGGTACAAAGGCTGTTCAAAAGCTTATTGAGAGAATAAATTTACCTAGTGGCCCGAAGGAAAAAATACTTCTTTCTGCAGAAATTATAGAAAGGCAGTCTGTAAAAAATTTGAAAAGCAAAAAACAATTTGATAAATAATTTAAACTATTTAGTTGGTTTCATGCTGTCAAAATATTTTCTGGCATCGGATACATCAGTTTTTATCTGTCTTATAAGTTCATCAACGCTTCCAAAATCCTTTTCATTCCTTAAGCGTTTTATAAAAGCAACTTCAATTTCCTTGCCATATATTTCTTCATTGAAGTCCAAAATATGGGTTTCAATGCTTATAGGAAGGTTTTCTTTAAACGTAGGATTTATCCTATGCTTGTAACACTATTATATATTTTGTTTTCCACAAGTGTACTAGTTATGTAAACTCCGGTATGAGGCAATATAATTTTATCATAATAAGAAATATTTGCAGTAGGAAACCCTATTGTGTTTCCTACTCGCCTTCCTTTTGTTACAGTTCCTGAAATGGAAAAGTGTCTTCCCAGAAATCTATTAGCCTTTTCAATATTTCCCTTTGTTACAGATTGTCTTATGGATGTACTGCTTATTACATGTTCATCAATTTTTACAGGCGGTACGACTATAACACCAAAACCGTATTCCTCTCCAGCACCTTTAAGTAGTCTTACATCACCCTGCCCTTTATACCCAAACCTGTAATCAAAGCCTGTTACAGCAAGTTTAACCTTCAGCTTGTTAAAAAGTATATCCTTTATAAAGTCTTCAGGCTTCATTCTAGAAAAAGCCTCATCAAAATCATCAAAATACAGGTAGTCAAGTCCGGTATTTTGGAGAAGCTCAATTTTCTTCTTTGTGGTTGTAATGATAGGGGTATTCAATTTTTTTCTTAATATATTCTCAGGATGCTTCGAAAAAGTATATACCACCGAATCAATTCCAAGTTTCTTCGACTCGTTTATAAGTGTATTAATCAGTGTCATATGACCTATATGCAAACCGTCAAAGTTCCCAAGACCTACTCCTGAATCTCTTTTTACTTTTGTATTATCCTGATCCCCATAAATAACCTGCATTCTACTCACCTAAAAACACTTTTTTGACTTTAAAAGTACCCTTCCATTTTTTATATTAACCATACCTATGGCAATAAATACTTTATCCCTGTTATATAGCCTTATAAGATCCCCATCAGTAAAATTATCTCCAGTACTTTCAATTATACAGCCGTTCATTAGCTTTTTTTCCTGCTGTTCGTCCAGCATTTTATACTTATAGCCATAGAAAGCCTTATCGATAGGAGTTATATATTGATCCAGAGTCCCCTTATTTGCATATTCATCTATTTCTTCAATTGTCAGTGCATTTTTAATTTTGAAGTCGCCCGCATCCAACCGTACAAGAAAAGACATATGTGCACCTGTTCCAAGCCTTTGTCCAATGTCGGAGCATAAGGTCCTTATATATGTCCCCTTAGAGCAGCCAACATCAAATAAAATCCTGTTATCCCCAAAAACATTTATTATTTTTAAGAAGTATATTTCAATGTCTCTGGCCTTACGTTCAACTGTAATTCCTTTACGTGCCAGTTCATAGAGCTTTTTGCCGTTAATTTTCACAGCTGAGTACATTGGAGGAATTTGCTGCTGTTTTCCTGTAAAATCATTAAATACACGGATTATTTCATCTCCAGTAACATTCACAGGTCTTTCAGCAATAATATTCCCCAAGCCATCCTGTGTATCAGTTTCTATTCCAAGGGTCATTTCCGCCCTGTATACCTTATCCTTATCAGTCATATACTCAATAATCTTTGTAGCCTTACCTATACATACAGGAAGAACACCAACAGCAGCCGGGTCCAATGTTCCCGTATGACCAATTTTTGAAGTCTTCAGCACTCCTCTTAAGTAACCTACAACATCAAAAGATGTCATGCCTGGAGGCTTTAATACATTTATTATTCCATCCACCTATAATAACCTCTTCAATTCTTCATATACAGATTTCTTGACACTATCCATATCCCCTTTTATTGTGCAGCCTGCAGCCATTTTGTGGCCTCCGCCACCAAACTTAAAGGCAACCTGCCCAACATCAAGATAAGACTTGGATCTTAAATTAACCTTATACTCACCCTGGGATTTTTCTCTAATGACTACCGAAGATTCAACACCTTCTATATTTCTACCTATATTCACTATACCGTCGCAGTCTTCTTCCTTTGCACTGGCAGCTTTGATCATTTCATTGGTAATACTTATGAAAGCAAGCCTGCCTTCTTCGAAAAGTTCCAATGTATTAATGGCATATCCCATTAACATTACTCTTTCCTTTGTTGTTGAATCAAAAACTCTTTGTGCCACCTCAGCTACATTGACTCCTTTTTTTACTAAAGCCGATACAATTTCATGGGTTTTGGAAGTTGTGTTATTAAACTTAAAGCACCCTGTATCGGTAGCAATCGCAACATACAAGCATGTAGCCATATTGGTATCAATCTCAACATTTAAAATATTTATAAGTTCATATACAATTTCACCTGTAGCTGCTGCTTCTGCATCCAAATAATTATAGCGAGCAAACCCTGTATTTGTACCATGGTGATCTATATTGACAGTGTTTTCTGTACTGCCAAACACTTTAATTCTGTTTCCTAGCCTGCCGGTATCCCCTGTATCCAATGCTATCACAAGATCAAAGTGATAATGGGCATTTTCGTCATAAATCAAAGAATCTTCTAACGGCAGAAAATTATAAATCCGCGGTATTATCTCCTCAGATATAATTTTTACACTCTTATTAAGCTTTTTCAATGCAGTGCCGAGAGCAAGGCAAGACCCCCATGCATCCCCATCTGCCTGGACATGTGGAAGAATGGCAATACTATTACAATCTTTAATAACAGATATAATCTCAACTAAATTCATTTCAATACACCGCCTTATTCCTTATCGCCTTACTCGCTATCACCTTTTACAGTTTCATTTATAAGCTTTGTCATGTAAACACCATGCTCAATTGAATCGTCAATCTCAAAATGCATCTCAGGTGTATAGCGAAGCTGCATCCTATGTCCTACCTCACGTCTTATAAACCCGGCAGCACTCCTTAATCCTTCCTGAGCATTCTTTTTATCTTCTGCACTGCCTAAAACGCTTATATAAACCTTAGCATGCCTTAAATCCTTCGTAACATTAACAGAAACAACACTAATCATGCTTGGAAGGCGTGGATCCTTCAATTCACTCATAATTATACCGCTGATTTCTTTTCTCATTTCCTCTGAGATCCTGCTTGTTCTATCTCCCATAAAAACACTCCTCAAATTCGCGGTGTATTACACACCATAATTTCCCAGATATCAAGGAATGACTAAAATATCACTTCCAAATCAATAGCGGAAGCTAACAAATTTTAGTCATTCCAAATTATCTTACTTAATGTACTTTTATCTTGCCACTTCTTCCATTATATATGCCTCAATGACATCAGTTTCTTTCAGATCATTAAATTTTTCAAAGGACATACCACATTCAAAGCCTTGCATAACTTCCTTGGCATCATCCTTGAACCTCTTTAAAGAAGCAAGTTTACCTTCAAATGCGACTATTCCATCCCTTATCACCCTTACTTCAGAGTTTCTAGTAAATTTGCCGTCAGTCACATAGCATCCTGCAATTGTACCTATGCCGGAAACCTTGAATATCTGCCTAATTTCAGCATGCCCCTGGATTACTTCCTTAAATGTAGGCTCAAGCATACCCTTCATGGCAGCCTTAACGTCCTCAATCGCATTGTAAATAACCCTGTACAATCTTAGATCAACGCCTTCATCCTTTGCCTTCTCAGCAACATTAGTACCAGGTCTAACATTAAATCCGATTATTATAGCATTTGAAACCTGAGCCAGGGTCACGTCAGACTCGGAAATTGCTCCAACTCCACCATGTATTATCCTTACCCTTACTTCTTCATTGCTGAGCTTTTCAAGAGACTGCTTAACAGCCTCTACAGAACCCTGCACATCAGCTTTAACTATTATGTTAAGGTCTTTTACCTTACCTTCTTTAATCTGACTGAAGAGATCTTCCAATGTTACCTTTGCACTTGATTTTAGCTGCTGCTCTCTAATTTTGAACTTTCTCTTTTCAGCAAGCTGTTTTGCAACCTTTTCATCAGTAATAGCATAGAACGTCTCGCCTGCTTCAGGCACTTCAGGCAATCCCAATATCTCAACCGGTGTTGAAGGACCTGCCTTTTTAATATTGTTGCCTTTATCGTCCACCATGGCTCTAATTCTACCTACTGTGGTACCTGTAACAATTGAATCGCCAAGCTGCAAAGTACCTCTTTGTACAAGCATTGTAGCCGTAGGACCTCTATCTTTATCAAGTTTTGCCTCTATTACAGTACCCTTTGCCTGCCTATTAGGATCAGCTTTAAGCTCCAACATATCAGCAGTAAGAAGAACCATTTCCAAAAGTCCGTCTATATTTTCCCTCTTCTTGGCAGATACATTTACACATATAACGTCTCCGCCCCATTCCTCTGCTACAAGACCATATTCAGTCAATTCCTGCTTAACCCTCTCAGGATTCGCACCAGGCTTATCTATCTTATTTACAGCAACTATTATTGATACGTTAGCGGCCTTTGCATGGTTTATTGCTTCAACCGTTTGAGGCATCACACCGTCATCGGCAGCTACCACCAAAATAGCAATATCGGTAACCTGAGCACCTCTTGCTCTCATTGCAGTGAAAGCCTCATGGCCAGGAGTATCAAGGAATGTAATATTCCTGTTGTTTATTTTTACCGAGTAAGCACCGATATGCTGTGTTATTCCTCCTGCTTCTCCTTTAACAACATCAGCTTCTCTGATAGCATCCAAAAGTGATGTTTTACCGTGGTCAACGTGACCCATAACAACAACAACCGGCGGTCTTGGTTCTAATTCTTCATCATCATTGGTTTCTGCATCATCAAAGAGAATTTCTTCTTCACTAACTTCTACTTCTTTCTCAGCCTTAATACCAAATTCCTCAGATACTATGGCTGCGGTATCAAAGTCCAATTCATGATTTAATGTTGCCATAACACCAAGTGCCATAAGCTTTTTAATAACTTCTGTTGCTGTCTTTTTAAGAGTCTCTGCCAAATCTTTAACTGTAATGCTCTCTCTTATTTTTACCTGAGTGAGAACAGCCTTAGGCGGTATATGCTTGTTTTCCGTTGAACCCCTGCCATCTTTTCTTGGCCTTGAAGACTTCTTAGTCCTCTTAAAATCATCAGTGTCATAGAATTCCTGCAATATGAAATCCTCTGATAAAACCTCTGAAATACCCTTCTTTTCAGTAAGCTTAACTGTGCTTGGCTTAAATCTCTCATTTTTATTATTAGCATGAGGTTTTGCAGTGTCCTTCTTTTGATCTCTTTTTATATCCTTATCATTATCCTTGCTCGAAAACTCACGTTTTAATTCGTTCTTCGCAGAGGATAATTCTTCCTTTTGGACAGCTGTCAAATCAGCTTTAGGGATTTCAGGGAATTGTCTGTCACCATGCTTTGCAGCTGGTCTGTCATTTGGCCTGTTATATGGTCTGTTACCATCATTAGGTCTGTTAAATGGCCTGTCACCCTGCCTGTTATTGTTATTATTCCTGTTGTCGTTTTGTCTGTTGTCATTCTGCCTGAAATATGGCCTGTCATTCTGCCTGTTTCCGGACCTGTCAACTGTATTTCTATTGTCACCAGTACCAGCAGCTGTATTTCTGTCATTATTTCTATTTGTATTTGCGTTCTTGTCATATGGCCTGTTGTTATACGGCCTATCGTTTTGCCTGTTAAAATTTCTGTTGTCCGATCTATTGTCATTTCTGTTATCAGACCTGAAGTTTCTATTTTGATTTTGATTTTGATTTTGATTTTGATTTTGGTTATGGTGCCCATCTGTTCTATTAAATGATGACTGTCCCTGTCTTCTATCAGTATTTGCGTTATTAACAGGCTTTTCCCTAACCTCTTGATTTTTAGCTTCAGGTTTAATATCACCACCAGACTGTCTGTCTAAAATGACATTATCCTTATCTGCTGTTCTTCCATCCTTCATAATATCAGCAGTTTCTTTAACATCAATATTATGCAAAACATTAACTTCCAACTTACCTTTTTCTGCTCCATGCAAATTACTTTTCTCGACTATACTACTCACCCCATCATTACCAGACTGTTTTTCAATACTCTTTGTTTCAATTTTTTCATTTTCAGGCGATATATCTTCATTTTGGTTTATCGTAGGACTTTTTACAGTCGAGGTACTTTCAACAGGGTTTAAAGAAGCCTTTGACTCCTGTATTAAGTTACTTCTATTATCCTTGTTTATATTGTGCTTTGTGTTATCGCTCTTATCATTATCAACATTGTAATTATTTTTAAAGCTTTGGTTTTTAATATAATCAGAACCTGTATTTCTGACAAATCCTGCCCTTAACCCCGAATTTGCCTCTGCAGTCCTTACAAATGATGATCTCTGATTTTTCCCATCTTTGTTGGACTCCCTAGGTGCATTTGTCTTAACAGTATTCGGTGCTGATACAACCTTCTCATCTACTGTCTCATTGTTTGTATCGATAATTATTTCAGTCTTTCTGATTATTCTAGGTGCCTGCTTGGCAACCTTCTTCGATTTATCCTTTAAGTCAGCACCTGCCGCCGCATAAGGGACAGGGTTTGAATTTAATATAGGGTTTGAAGCGTGTACTGCCTTTTTCTCTTCTACTTCTAATTTCTTTGCTTTGTCCTGCTTAATAATTCCTATATGGTTATATAAAGCCTCAATCTCCTCATCACTTAAAAGGCTCATATGGTTCTTTACATGTATATCGATTTCTGCTAACTTTTCAGTAAGTCTCTTGCTTGTTGTATTGAGTTCTTTCGCCAGCTCATATACTCTGACTTTTTCCAATATGCTCACCCCCAAATTCATCAGTATAGCTGTCAATCTTTTCAGCCAACTTCCTTGCAAATCCTTCATCTACTATCGCAACTACAGAACGGATATCTTTTCCGACATACCTCCCCATAAGTTCCTTAGTACCGAAAAAACGAATTTCCACATTCCTGTACTTACACTTATCTGTAAATTTCTTTTTTGTATTTAAAGACGCATCTGCCGCTACCACTATAAGACTAACATTATTGCCTTTTATCGCTCTTTCACAAGCTTCTTCCCCCGATAATAACTTACCTGCCTTTACGGCTAAACCCATGAATGAGTATATGTTATGATCCATCCAAACCCTCCAATTGATCTCTTAGTTGATTATAAACTTCTTCACTTATAGCTGCTTCAAATGCACGTTCTAATTTTTTACCTTTTTTAGCTTTCTCAAAACAAGATAGGCTGTTGCAAATATATGCCCCTCTTCCCGGCTTTTTTCCTATTGGGTCCAAAGATATTTCATTTTCTTTATTTTTAACAACTCTCATGAGCTCTTTTTTAGGCTTCATTTCCTGACACCCAATACACATCCGAAGAGGTATTTTTCTTTGCTTCACTTATTTATCCCTTTCCCTTCTTATTTGAAATAACATTAATACTTGAAAATCATTCAATTAACATTATTATTTATTTTCATCATCATAGTTATCAAACTCTGTAGGCTCAAGTTCTTCACCCTGTTCGTCTTCCGAATCATCATACCCGTTATACTCATCTTCCACAGGTTTAAAGAGATCAAAGTGACTGTACTGTTGCTCCTGCACCCCATCACTATAATTTAGAAGCTGCTGCTCTATTGTAGCCCTAAGCTGGGATTCACTTTTTATATCTATTTTCCATCCGGTCATTTTTGCCGCAAGCCTGGCATTTTGTCCTTCCTTTCCAATAGCCAGGGAAAGCTGGAAGTCCGGAACCGTTACCTTTGCACTTTTCTCGGCTTCATTTACATTAACCCTTATTACTTTTGCAGGACTTAAACTTGCAGATATAAAAACTTCCGGATCACTGCTCCATTTTATTATATCTATTTTTTCACCTCTAAGTTCATCAACTATTGCTTGAACCCTCGTACCTTTTTGACCAACACAGGCACCAACAGGGTCTACGTTAGGGTCTTTGGAAAAAACAGCAATTTTTGTTCTTGATCCCGGTTCTCTTGCTATACCTTTAATTTCAACAATTCCCTCATGTATCTCAGGAACTTCCAATTCAAAGAGCCTCTTAACGAGACCTGGATGTGTTCTTGAAACTGCAATCTGAGGCCCTTTTGTTGTCTTTTTAACTTCGAGAATATAAGTTTTTATCCTGTCGTTAAATCTATAATCCTCGCCAGGGGTTTGCTCTGTTGAAGCAAGAATAGCCTCAGCCTTTCCCATATCTATTATTACGTTCTTTCTCTCAAACCTTTGAATTATACCTGTTACTATATCGCTCTCTTTGTTTGAAAATTCATCATATACTATTTCTCTTTCAGCTTCTCTTATTCTTTGAACAACAACCTGCTTGGCAGTCTGTGCAGCTATTCTGCCAAAATCCTTTGGTGTAACCTCTATTTCAGCCACATCGCCATCAGTCAGCATACCATCCAGCCTCTTTGCTTCATCGAGTGATATCTCCATGTTGTCGTTAGCAGGCAACGAGCTTACTCTTTTTAAGGCATAAACCTTAACATCACCAGAATCAGCATTAAATGTAACCTTAACACTCTGTGAAGAACCAAAGTTACGTTTATATGCAGATATCAAAGCAGCCTCTATGGCTTCGATCAGTATATTCTTATTTATTCCTCTTTCTTTCTCAAGTTGATCCAATGCATGGATTAATTCCGCACTCATTTATTCCTAAACCTCCCTAAAATAAATCTTAAAATTTTATTGTCCTTTTTACAACTGCTACCGTTTCCCTGTCGAATTCGAGTGTCTCATTGTTTGACCCAATAATTGATATTTTACCGTCCAACAGTCCTTCTAATTTACCCTCGAAAATTTTCTTGCCGTCTATAGGTTGAAAAAGCTTCACTTCTACCTGTTCACCCTTATACTTTATATAATCTTTATCTCTTTTTAAAGGTCTTTCAATTCCAGGTGATGATACCTCCAGAAAATAATGCTGGGAAATAGGATCAGTTTTGTCAAGTTCCTCCCCAAGTGCCTCACTCACTAATTGGCAGTCATCTATTGATATCCCACCCTCTTTGTCTATGTAAACTCTGAGGTACCAATTGGCTCCTTCCTTAAGAAACTCTACATCCACCAATTCGAAATGGTTCTTTTCTGTAATCGGTGAAACCATTTCCGTTACAATATCCTCAATTTTTCGCCTGGCCATATTTACCTCCGATCTTAATCTATAAAAATTAACACCAAGTGCTATTTTTTTAACATCACTAAAAGCTAAGGGCATACGCCCCCACAATTATTTTCCAAGTAATTCTCAAAACTTTTCGAAAAACAATGCGAAAGAGTGGGATTTTCCCACTCTTCTCTACTTTTAAAGAAACTTTAAAATTTTGCCCAAGAGTATTATATCACTATTATGTGCATTAAGCAACAGATTTATTACAATATTACAATATTTAAGGGCCTTTTATAAGCAAATTAATATTATCAGATATTTTAACACATCTTCATGACTTCGCTCAAAAACTCTTCAACTACCCTCTCCTGAGGGATCTTACGAACTATTTCACCCTTTTTAAACAGTAGTGCTTCTCCTTCTCCACCTGCTATACCAATATCAGCATGCCTGGCCTCCCCCGGTCCATTCACAGCACACCCCATGATAGCTATTTTCAAGTTCGCCTCTACACCCTGGAGCTTTTCCTCAATACTGTTGGCAATTTCTATTAAATCAATCCTACACCGACCGCATGTCGGACATGATATGAACTCTATTCCGCCTTTTCTAAGCTCCAAAGACTTGAGTATCTCTATGCCAGCCCTGATCTCCTCTAATGGATCTCCTGTAAGGGATACCCTAATTGTATCCCCAATCCCTTCTGCTAAAAGTGCACCAATACCCACTGAAGATTTTACAGTTCCCTTATAGACCGTTCCCGCCTCCGTAACTCCTAAATGAAGCGGATAATCGGCTTTCTGAGACATCATACGGTAGGAAGCTAATGTAAGGGGCACATTGGATGCCTTAATTGAGATAGCAATGTTCTGGAAATTACACTCCTCCAAAAGTGAAGCATGATAAAGTGCACTCTCCACCATCCCTTCAGCTGTAACTCCGTTATACCTTTCAAGTATATCCTTTTCAACAGAGCCGGAATTAACACCGATCCTTATGGGTATATTTCTTTCCTTTGCCATTTGGGCGACCTTTCTGACTCTCTCCATACCGCCTATGTTTCCTGGATTAATCCTTATCTTGTCTACACCTTTTTCCATACACCTAAGGGCAAGCCTATAATCAAAATGTATATCCGCAACCAAAGGCATTTTAATTGCCTTCTTAATTTCGCCAACAGCCTCAGCTGCTTCCATATCCAAAACAGCAACCCTTATAATATCACAACCTGCCGCCTCCAGCCTTTTGATCTGCTCGGTAGTTCCCTTGACATCCCTTGTGTCGGTATTTGTCATAGATTGGACAAGTATAGGAGCATCTCCCCCAATATACAAAGAGCCTATAGGTATTTTTCTGGTTTTCTTTCGGCTTATTGAAAAATTCCCCATATTATTATACTCCAATTCCGTTAAATATCTTGAATATATCACTAAACAATACTACAACAAACAATATCATCATAAATACAAATCCTGCAGCCATAATCATCCTCTCCTTTTCTACAGGAAGAGGTTTTCTTCTTACAGCCTCCAATGCTAATAAAATGAGTCTGCTTCCGTCTGCAGGCGGTATCGGAAGAAGATTTGCTATACCAAGTGCTATTGATATAAACACCATTAAGTTCAAGATGCTAAGAATCTTATCCATCATGCTTGGAACCATCTGAACCACTTCATTCATAGTTGCTACCATACCAACAGGTCCTGTAACCTCTGCAAACGAGAATTTGCCCTGGAAAAGGTATATTATAGAATAGATGGATACCCTGGTGTATGAATAGGTGCTTATAAAAGCTTCCCTCACGATATCACCAGCCCCACCCTTTACACTTGGAGCAAATGCCATTCCTATATCATAGCTATCTGACCGGCCTTGTTCAAAGAATGGTTTAATTTGTAATGGCACAATGTTGCCATCCCTTAAAACATTGACATTAAGAACAATGTTACTCTCCTTGCTTTTATCATCTTTATTTCTATCGGCCTGTTCATCTTTCAGCTTTTGATCATATACATTCTTTAAATAATTCAAAATATCAGGCATAGATTTAATTTCCTGATTATCTATCTTTAGTATCTTATCTCCTGGTTTCAGGTTATTATTTTCATCAGCCTGCTTACTTATAACGCTGCTGACAACATTGGATTCCTTTCCATAAGACTCCTTTGCTCTAAAGCCTAATAATAATCTATTTGCCGGAATCACCAATGGCTTTACAGAAAGTTCTTCTTCATTACCGTTTCTCTCTATTGTAACGTTAGCTTCTTTTCCCTTGGATGCCATTAAGAATAACATTTCCTCAGCAGGAGCATAAACCTTTTTGCCATCATAAGACTTAATTATATCGCCTTCTCTTAAACCTGCCTCATATGCAGGAGATCCCTCCAGAACCTTGCCAACTTTTGTAGTCTCATAACCACTTGTGGATATAATAACCATCAAAAGAACTGTAGCTAAAAGAATATTAGCTATAGGACCTGCAGCAATAACTGCCATCCTGGTAAATACAGACTTATTTCCGAAGGATCTTTCACTATCCGATTCCTCTTCCTCCCCCTCAAGCTTCACATATGCTAGAGCCGGAATAAGCCTTAATGAATACATTGTTTCGCCTATTTTAATGCTGAAAATCTTGGGTCCAAAGAAGAGGGAAAATTCAAGAACTTGAATTTTACAAAGCTTTGCTACAATAAAATGCCCTAATTCATGAACGATAATAATAATGTTGAATGCAATTATTGATAATAGTAATGTCATACTTTACCTCCTGTCATTTAAACATCAGACGGTTATTTTAGTTATGCTTTATTATAGGAAATCATGATTTGTTTAAAATCATGATTCTCGTATCATTATCTACTTCTATTATATCTTCAAGGCTTGGATTATTATTCTTTTGATGTTTTCCCATAGCTTCTTCTATTATAACCGGAATATCAATAAATCTAATCTTTTCTTCAAGGAACAAACGAACAGCTACTTCATTGGCTGCATTTAAAACAGCTGGCATTGTGCCGCCTTCCTTTAATGCGTAGAAAGCAAGCCCTAAACATGGAAATGACTTTATATCAGGCTCTTCAAATGTAAGGTTTCTTGTCTTTAAAAGATCAAGCTTTGAAAAATCATTATGACATCGGTCGGGATATGTAAGTGCAAACTGTATGGGTATACGCATATCCGGTGAACCAAGCTGTGCCAACACAGAACCATCGCTGTATTCAACCATGGAGTGAATTACACTTTGAGGGTGTATCAGGACATCAATCCGTTCTATTGGGATGTCAAAAAGCCATTTGGCCTCGATTACTTCAAGCCCTTTATTCATAAGAGACGCCGAATCTATGGTTATTTTACTTCCCATAACCCAATTAGGGTGATTTAATGCATCTTTTAATGTCACTTCTTTAAGTTCTTCATAGAATCTGCCTCTGAAAGGTCCTCCAGATGCTGTTAGTATCAATTTTGATACTCTATTTAAATTATTACCCATTAAACATTGAAAAATTGCAGAATGTTCACTGTCAACAGGTAAAATTTTCACATTATACTTCTTTGCTTCAGACATAACAATATTGCCTGCTGTAACAAGGGTTTCCTTATTTGCAAGAGCTATATCCTTACCCTTCTTTACAGCTTCCAATGTAGGTATAAGTCCTGCAATTCCAACTATAGATGTTACCACAGTATCTATTTCGTCCATTGCAGCAACCGCCTTTAAACCATCCAGACCGCTTAAAACCTCTATTGGCAATCCCTTTAATCTTGATTCCAAATCTGATCTTAAAGAATCGTTATTTATTGCCACAACCCTGGGCATGAACTCTCTGGCTTGCTTTTCTAGCAAATCTACATTACTATTTGCTGATAAACCTGAAACCTTTATTTTCAAATTTCTTGCAACATCCAGTGATTGTATGCCGATGGAACCGGTTGAGCCCAATATTGATATGTTTTTAGCCATAACTTCAACTCCTTGCTGCTAAATTCAAAATCGCCGACAATTTTGCAACCTTGATAAATGCCTTTATTTGCTTATTTCTAAATGGACAAAACCACTGTTATGTAAAAGTAAACAGTTGGTGCAACAAACAAGATACTGTCAAACCTATCCAAAACACCACCATGACCAGGCATTAGATTTCCATAGTCTTTTATGCGGGAAAACCTTTTTATAGCTGAAGCCCCCCAGTCACCTACCTGGGAAACGACACCATTAATTCCTCCCAGTACAATTAAATGATAGTATGGCATGGTTTGGCCCAACTCATTTTCAAGCTGATAATTCACGAATAACCCGAAAGCAAAGGTTAGAACCATACTGCCCAATATTCCTCCTAAAGAACCCTCAATTGTCTTCTTTGGACTTATTATCGGTAAAATTTTTCTTTTTCCCAAGAACTTACCTGTAAAATATGCAAATATATCGGTAGCAAAAGCACCTATAAAAATAAGCCAAATATAGTAAAAGCCGTTATCCAGCTTTCTTGTCAAAACAACAAATGCAAACAAAAATGGTACATAAAGCATTCCAAACACAGTAAGTGCTATATTAATAATGTTATACTTTTCATGAAAGAAAATTATCACTAAAAACAGAAATACTATAATTAAGAATAATACTAATGATATATAATTTGCTGACTTTATGATATCCAGATAGTCAGTCACAACCCTGTTTTCTGTTTTAAGTCCTATAACAATAACAGGCAGACAGGCTATATATCCAAAGATCCTGACAGGTTTATATCCGACATTAGATACAGCATTATAAAATTCAAATATCCCTATTAGGGATAAAAGGAAAACCGATAAAGAAACAAAAAAACTGCCTGAAAAAACAACAACAAAAAGTATTATTATACCAACAATCCCACTTATTATCCTAGTCTTCAAAAGTTACACTCCTCCATAACGTCTATTTCTCTTTTGATATTCTATAATGGCCTCATCAATATATGACTCGTTTATATCAGGCCACAGCACTTCCGTGTACCAGAATTCAGTATAAGCCATCTGCCATAACAAATAATTGCTATGCCTTTTCTCACCACTCGTACGTATAAGAAGATCAGGATCGGGCAAATACCATGTGTAGAGTTTTTTTGAAAAATATTCTTCTGTTATTTCAGCCTTTTTTATTATACCCTTTTCTACATCAGTGATAAGGTCCTTTACGGCATTTACAATTTCATCCCTTCCCCCATAGTTTAATGCTATGTTAAGGCAGATTCCAGAATTCTTGCCGGTAGACTCTTCGACCCTCTTTATCTCTTTTTGGATTTCCGTTGAAAGTCCTTTAATATTTCCTATAACTTTTATTTGAGCCTGGTCTCCACCTAATTCCTTTTCTGCATTTTTAAGTTTTTCTAGAAGCAGATCCATAAGCTCATCAACTTCCTTTTCAGGCCTTTTCCAATTCTCTGTGGAAAAGGCATAAACAGTAAGATATTTAACTCCAATTTTATCACAATACTTAACAATCTTTTTCAGAACATTGCTTCCCTCTCTATGCCCCAAAATCTTGGGAAGCTTTCTTTTCTTTGCCCATCTTCCATTACCATCCATAATAATAGCTATATGGTTTGGTACATTTTGAGGGTCAATCCCAGTACTTTCCCCTTCAATTCCCCTTTTTTTTAACAATCTGTTAAATAAACTCATCATTCCTCCAAAAATATCACTGCAATTAATCAATAAACACACTAATAATATTACATTTGACTGAGCAAATAACGAACGATTTAGCTTTATTTTGCCATATGCAAATGTAAAACATTATTTGCTTTTTATATACCCAAATACATTAATTTTTATTAATAAAATCTGTTAATTGTCATTGCCAATATATATAATACATTAATTTACCTAATAAAACAATAACAAACTAATCCCCATATAATAATTAACCCCTCTATATGAGGGGTTTTGCTAACAGCAGTTTTACTTTATTATCGATAACATCACACCTAAGTATCCTGTAACTCATATCGTACTCAGCTGAAGTTTTTCTAGGTTCACTTGTTACCTTAATTTCATCTACTTCACATGAAAATTTTTTTATTATTTCCAAGCCGTCTTTCAAAACATATCCTGTTAAATCGGGTAAACTCAATATCTTATACCTCTAAAATTTCTTTATCCTTTTCTTCAACAACCTTTTCTATTTCAGCAATCCTTTTATCTGTTATGTTTTGAATGTCTTTTTCTGCTGTCTTAAGGTCGTCTTCTGTTATGGCATTATTCTTTTTTTGAGCTTTAAAATGCTCAATTGCGTCTCTTCTTATAGCCCTGACAGCAACCTTTGCATCCTCGCCATATTTCTTAACAGTCTTTGTAAGCTCTTTTCTTCTTTCTTCGGTAAGAGGCGGAAATACCAATCTGATCATTTTTCCGTCACTATTTGGATTTAAGCCAATATCGGATTTTTGAATAGCCTTCTCAATCTCCTTTAGGACTTTTGCATCCCAGGGCTGAATTGATATTATTCTTGCCTCAGGTATTGTAACACTTCCTAACTGTGTTATTGGAGTAGGTACACCGTAATAATCCACTGTAATCTTATCCAATATGGACGGGTTTGCTCTGCCTGCTCTGAGTCCTCCCAAATCATCCCTGAGGACGTTTATTGTCTTTTTCATTTTCTCCTCAAACGGTTTGTAATCTTCCTTATTCATACTTATAACCTCCTGATTACCTAATAGATGTTCCTATTTCTTCTCCAAGAATTACCTTAATAATATTGTCCGGATGATCAAGACCAAATACAATTATAGGTATGTTATTGTCCTTACATAGTGATGCTGCTGTTGAGTCCATTACACCTAGCTCTTTATGAAGCAAATCCAAATATGTAAGCTTATCAAATTTCTTAGCCTCGGGATTAATATTTGGATCACTGTCATATACTCCATCAACCTTTTTTGCCAAAAGAATTACTTCTGCGTCGATCTCAGCTGCCCTCAATGCCGCTGTTGTATCTGTAGAAAAATATGGATTCCCTGTACCACAGGCAAATATAACAATCCTTCTTTTTTCAAGATGCCTTACAGCTTTTCTCCTTATGTAAGGCTCAGCAATCTGCCTCATTTCGATAGCTGTTTGAACCCTGGTAGGTATATTCCTCGATTCCAATGCATCCTGCAATGCCAGAGAATTTATAACTGTTGCCAGCATTCCCATATGATCAGCGGTTGTACGATCCATTCCTTTGCCGCTTCTGCCTCTCCAGAAGTTTCCCCCGCCAACAACAATTGCTACATCAACTCCCAGCTTATAAATCTCACTTATTTTGTCACAAACTCCATTAATAGTATCAGTATCAATCCCAACCTTATTATTTCCAGCTAAAGCTTCCCCGCTGATTTTTAACATAACCCTTTTATACTTAGGTGTCAGCATCAAAAATTCCTCCGATTCTTATATTAAAAGCAATTGTCATTATATAAGGCATAAGTGAAAAATTACTTACGCTTTTAAGCGGGTGTTGACGAGTTAAGTCAACACATAAGCGAAATTTATAGCGTAAGTTATTTTTTAATCATGACTAAATAAATTTAATATACAATATTTTTATATATGAATATGGGAACATTTATTATGTTCCCATATTTTGATATTATTATTTGCTTTAATATTAGCCACCGATTTGTTTCATAACTTCGTCAGCAAAGTTTTCCTGTTTCTTTTCAATACCTTCGCCTCTTTCAAATCTTACAAACCTTCTGATGTTTATGTTTTCTCCGATTGTAGCAATTTTTTCTGTCATTAGCTGTTGAATTGTTTTGTCATTATCCTTTATCCATGGCTGCTCTAAGAGACATACTTCTTTATAATACTTATCTATTCTTCCTTCAACCATTTTCTCAACTATTTTCTCAGGCTTACCTTCATTCAAAGCTTGAGCCTTTAAAATTTCTTTTTCTTTTTCCAATGTTGCTGTAGGCACTTCTTCACGTCTAACATATTCAGGTTTTGCAGCTGCGATCTGCATTGCTACGTCTTTTACAAATGCTTTGAACTCTTCGTTCTTTGCTGCAAAGTCTGTTTCTATATTAACTTCAACAAGTACACCGATTCTTCCGTCGCCATGTATATAAGCTTCTACCAATCCTTCTGCTGCTATTCTTCCAGATTTCTTTGCTGCTGCTGCCAAACCCTTTTCTCTCAAAACTTCTATTGCTTTTTCCATATCTCCGTTAGCTTCCGTAAGAGCCTTTTTACAATCCATCATTCCGGCTCCAGTTCTTTCACGGAGCTGCTTTACCAATTCTGCAGTAACCATAGTAAATCCTCCATAAAAATATTAATATAATATTTATTTTAATATGATTTATTTTTATTTTATTTTTATCAAAATTGATTAATCTAATCAATATTATTCAGCTTCAACTGCTACTTCAACAGTTTCCTCAGCTTCAACAGCTGCCGCTGCAGTATCTGTTAATTGTTCACCCTGTCTGCCTTCAAGAATAGCATCTGCTATTTTAGCTGTGATCAATTTGACAGCTCTTATAGCATCATCATTACCTGGGATTGGGAAATCAACTTCATCAGGATCACAGTTGGTATCTACAATAGCAACAACAGGAACTCCAAGTCTCTTTGCTTCTAAAATAGCATTTCTTTCTTTTCTAGGATCCACTATAAACATAGCTCCAGGCAATCTCTTCATGTTCTTTATTCCGCCAAGATTCTTCTCAAGATCAACCATTTCCTTCTTAAGCTTTATAACTTCTTTCTTAGGAAGAACGTCAAATACCCCATCTTTTTCCATGCTTTCCAATTTGTTCAATCTATCAATTCTCTTCTTGATAGTATTGAAGTTTGTAAGCATTCCGCCGAGCCACCTTGCATTAACAAAGTACTGTCCGCTTCTTAAAGCTTCTTCCTTGATTGAATCCTGTGCCTGTTTCTTTGTTCCTACAAACAATATATCTTGTCCGTTCATTGCTACTTCTCTAATGAAGTAATAAGCTTCTTCTACCTTTTTTACAGTCTTCTGTAAATCGATGATGTAAATACCGTTACGCTCTGTAAAGATAAACTCCGCCATTTTAGGATTCCATCTTCTTGTCTGATGACCAAAGTGAACCCCTGCTTCCAATAACTGTTTCATAGAAATTACTGACATTTTATAATCCTCCTTTTAGTTATACCTCCACCTCTTCATCTTTCAGGAACACTCATTTAGGAGCACTTTTCCAGAAATCAGTCGGTGTGCGTATTTTTACCGTTAAATAGTATAACACAAGAAAATTATATTATCAACCATTTCAAACAAATAATAATTTATTTTTTAAAATCTCCTAGCCTATTGCAAAACTTATAAATTGATGCATACTTGAAATTATATCAAGTATGGACTACTATTATATTACAATTAATATTTTTTATTGGGAGGATTTTATGGAAGATATTAATTTCCTAAAAAGTTCAGCAGATTTTTCAGTGGTACAGGGTAAGCCTTTATGCAGCTGGGTCAGAAATGTGGGAATTCTATATATAGTTTTCGGCTCAATACTATGTGTAGGTATTATAACAGCAATTGCAGGCATACCTCTTATAATTGCAGGACGCCAAATAATTAGGGCATATGATAATATGAAGAACTTCTCACAATCTAACAGTTATTATAATTTAACTAATGCAATTGACAATCTTAATATATTTTTTAAGCTAACAGGTGTTATATTTTCAATTAGCCTATGTATCCTCGTTTTAGGAATTATTACAGGAATAATCCTAAAGCTTTCAGGAACTATATAATTGTCTCTATAAGCTTCTTTAATATAATTTCACATGTACTATTGGAGCCTTGCTGCCTGGAAGATTTATGTCTTTAATTCTAATCGGAGATTTTCTCCGTTTTTTTATACCTAAATAATTTTTTTAATATAAAAATTAATTTTTTTAATTTTTTTTGAAACTTTTTTAATTTTGGATTGTATTTATATACATAAGCAAAATTAAACAAATTATTACAAAGGATGGGTGTAGCTTTGGAGGTAACAGATAAGGAACTTGTTAATCTTTGCAAGAGAAAAAATCGAGAAGGCTATGATCTCTTAATCCAAAAATATGAACGCTACATATATAAAATATGTTACTTTTACGCACCGTCTAGAGATGATTCCTTGGATCTTGTGCAGGAAATATACATGAAAATTATTAAATCTCTTGATAGCTTTGATGAAGATAGGGCATTGCTTCCTTGGATAAAGAAAATCACAGTCAATACTTGTATAAACTTTTTAAAGAAAAATAATACCGATAACATATCGCTCAATGAGAGTATCATTCCTGAAGATGAGCCTTTAGAACTAAAGCTGGCTTCGTCAGATAATACAGAAAGCCGGCTCATATATCAGGACACAAAAATTATTGTGGAAAACTCCATTAGAGAGCTGCCTTATGAAATGAGAATGGCAATAATACTAAGGCATATAAAGGGCTACAGCTACAAAGCCATAGGCGAGTTGATGTCTTGTCCCGAAGGTACTGTAAAAACCTATATACATAGGGGAAGAAATATTCTTAAGGAAAACCTTATTAAAAAAGGGATCTGGGAGGTATAAGATGGACTGTAAGTTTGATACAGCTTTACTGCATGACTATTTGGAAGGAACAATAGATGATTTAGACAGAATATTTGTTGACGAACATATTAAAGTGTGTAAAAAATGCAAAAAGGAGCTAACTATGTTAAAGCTTCTTTTCTGGGAACTTAATGAAATTAATGCTGATGAAATTGAGCTTCCTGTTGAGCTGGAATCAATACGGGAAAAAACTATTGACAATATCATGGTTGATGATAATAGTGACTTCGGCATAAAAAAGCTTCTTGAACTTCAGAAAAAGAACATAGAAAACTCAAATATGTATATGAACTATCTTCCAGGAAAGAAGTTCCTGGAAAAAGGCATAAGGAAGTCCTCCTCATTCATATATAGTGCTTCAGGAAAGGCTATAAAAAAAAGTATCAAAATTATACAATCGAGGTCATAAACATGATTATTTTATTTGTACTAAAAGTTATTTGCATATTAATTTTGATTTTTATACTCTTAATTTTATTCATCCCATTTAGGTATTCTGTAATTGCCAGAAAACACGAAGATATCTTTATAAAGGCAAGCGGAAGTTGGCTTTGCGGGTTACTGGGATTTGTATTTTCCAAAAGATACGGCAGAAAAAGTATGTTATATGTAAGATTACTAAATATTCGTTTTGGAATTAACAAAAGGAAAAAAGATAAGCAATCATTAAAGATAGAATCGGATAATCCGCAAAAAGATAAGAAACCAGGAAAAAATAACGGCAGGTTTTTGGACAAGAACTTTTTAAAACACATGATGAAAGCTGTAAAAGAGCTTTTTTATCATATAAAACCACAAAAATTCAAACTTGAAGGGAGGTATGGTTTTGAAGACCCATTTTATACAGGAGTAGCCCTTGCATCCTTTAACATAATGCGGCCGCTTTTTATGAAATATGATGTTAATGTGAATGCAGTATTCGAAGAAGAAATATTAGAGGGTAACTTTCTTATAAAGGGACGACTGATATTGATCGCAATAGTATTTATCGGGTTAAAAACAATTTTCAATAAAAATGTAAGAAAAATATTATTTTCCAAGGAGGAAAAAGCATATGTCAATTGATTTAAATGTAAACGAAAACATAAACATGATTTTTGAAAAGTTGGAGAACTTCTTAAAATCCAAAACAGTTGTAGGTGAATCTATCAAAATCGGTGAAACAACAATAATTCCATTTCTGACAGTCACCTTCGGATTAGGTGCAGGCGGCGGTGACGGAAAAGATCCCAAGGGAGCAAACGGCACTGGCGGCGGTTCCGGCATGGGTGCAAGAGTAGCCCCTACAGCAGTGCTGGTAATAAAAGGCGATGATGTGCAGCTTCTGCCAATCAAAAAAACAGGCGGTCTTGATAAGCTCATTGAAATGGTACCTGATATAGTTTCACATATAAACTGTGATAAGAATAGCGATAAGGAAGAGAAATTATAAATATGTTAAAGCTGTCGGTCACCCCGATAGCTTTTTTTCTATGTCCAGGAAATTATGGGGTATTCTAATCCACAATTTCTCACCGCAACAATCAAGGTTGGATAATTGCAGGGGATTTTGCTCTGTCTTTGCCGCACTGTTTTCTTATGGTATAATTAATTCATTAAAACAAGCAGCCAAGGAAAGGATGTTATGAAAAAGGATTTATTTATACCGGAAGATGTACAAAATATTATAGCAAAACTTAACAATAAAGGTTATGAAGCATACGTAGTAGGCGGCTGTGTTAGGGACAGTCTCCTCGGCAAGGAACCTAAAGATTGGGATATAACGACAAATTCTCTCCCCCATGACACGAAAGCACTGTTTGTCAAAACCATAGACACTGGTCTGAAACACGGCACAGTTATTGTCGTTATCAATAATGAAAACTATGAGATAACCACTTACAGGATTGATGGTGAGTATTCTGATAACAGAAGGCCTGATAAGGTTGAGTTCACTACTTCATTGAAGGACGATTTAAGCCGCAGGGATTTTACCATAAATGCTCTTGCATATAATCCAGCCTCGGGAATAATGGATTATTTTGGAGGCATGGAAGACCTTGATAACCAAATCATCCGTGCTGTAAGAAACGCTGACGAAAGATTTAAGGAAGATGCACTTAGAATGCTAAGAGCAATTCGTTTTTCTGCTCAGCTTGACTTTCAAATAGAATCAAAAACATTAAAAGCTATATCAGAAAACAAGGAACTTATTAATAATATAAGTCCCGAAAGGATTAGGGAAGAACTTACCAAGATGCTTGTATCTCCAAATCCACATAAGCTTCTTTTACTCCATGATACAGGTCTTCTGAAATTCATTCTGCCTGAATTTGAAAACTGTATTGGAGTGCGGCAAAACAATCCTTATCATATGTATAGCGTTTCCGAGCATACAATTAATGCTGTATTAAGCATTGAGAATGATAAAGTTCTCAGATGGGCAATGCTGCTTCATGATATTGGCAAACCAATTACAAAAAGCACCGATTTGGAAGGAACAGACCATTTTTACGGTCACCAGAAAGTCAGTATGGATTTATCACTTGATATATTAAAAAGACTTAGGTTTGATAATAAGTCAATCGACCTTATACTAAAACTAGTTCAGTATCATGATATGAAAATTGATTGTGACATTAAATCAATAAAAAGTGCATTAAGAATAATGGGAAAAGAAATATTTTTCATGCTGTTAAAGGTTAAAGAAGCAGATATGCGGGCACAAAATTTAATTTATCTTGAACCAAGGCTTGTTGAATTAGACAATATAAGATGTTTATCGGAAAGAATAATTAAATCAAATGAATGCTACACCTTGAATGCTTTGGCAGTTAAAGGTAATGATCTTATTGAACTTGGCATTAAACAAGGCAAAGATATTGGCTTTATTTTAAACAAGCTGCTGGATATGGTGATAGAAAGCCCTGAACTAAATACATATTCGCAATTATGTCAAATTGTAAGGTCCCATTTTTTAAATATTCATTAGTATAATTCTGACAGTTAGCCGCAAGCAAACAAATAATAGTTTTAATAAGGGGATTGTAATGTACTTTTATTAGGTATATAATTTTAATGTTACCCTAATTTGCTTTATGGTTGGCAATATTTGCTTTTTAAATAATACTGCAAATTAGTATTATCTCATAATAATATATTACAGGAGGCAACCAAAAATGAAAAAAAACTTACTACTTATATCACTGTTAGTATTACTCTCAGCTGTAACTACCTCTTGCAGCTCTGATAACAATAATGCTAACACCAACAGCCCTGAGCCGTCAGCTTCTGCTGCCCAGCCCACACCAACTCCAATTGATCCTTTGAGTATCAAAAAACCGGAAAGTGATATTTCAATTGTAGTAAACAGAGGGAACATACTTGGTGCATTTGATTTAAAGAACAAAAAATGGGTTAAAGCAGCTGATTCTCAAAAACTTCTAAAAGGTGATGAAGTTTTTACCTACTACTCATATGACTCAGTTTTGGGAACAGGTATAAAACCCAAGATCAAAGAAGACAAATCCATTGATATTGCTCAGGACTTCCCATACTCCAACAATGATGAACTTAACGCAAAAGTTTTCATATATCAGCTTGGAATCAGCGGTCCTTGGAATGCATTGCCAAGAGTTCCAAATTCGTCAGGATCAAACCTCATAACCTATGGAAAAATTGTTAAAGACGTTCTTGATAAAAACAAATTATCTGATAGCAATATATCCATTAAAAAATCAGCTGAAATAGATCTTGATGGAGACGGAATTGTTGAAAAGCTTGTAAGTGCATATGATTATAACACAGCGACCTGGTTTAAAAGTGAAGGTAAAGAAGGTCAGGGAACGTACTCAATGGTTGTACTTAACAAAGTTATAGACGGTAAAGAAGAGAATATTGTTATACGCGAACAATATTCAAAGTCCAAGCCTGCTAAAGAATGCATTTATTTAGCACCAATGGTTCTTGATATAGACAATGACAATAATATGGAAATAATAGTTGAAGGTAAGAATTTAAATACCTCCACAATTGAAATTTTTAAGGTTGATGGCAAAAATGCAAAGAAAGTATATTCCACAGAGATAGATACTAAACTCAACAAAAAATAATATTGATTTGATACAAAGGGGACAAGCTTTATTGCAGATGTCCCCTTTTTGTTTATATGATTATTAATATTTAATCATTCCCTAATACACTTATATGTTTTCAAGAAAGGATTACTTGAAATGAAAAGATTAATATCCATCGCAGTTTCACTGATTTTAATTTTCTCATCTATTGCTCCCTCTTTAGCTGAATCGGAAATAAAGGTTGCACTCGACGGTACAACTTTGGCATTTGATGCCGACCCATTTATAAGCAACAGCCGGACTATGGTACCTTTTAGAGCAATTTTTGAAGCTCTTGGAGCTACAGTCGAGTGGAATGCAGATTCAAATACTGTCACTGGTACAAAGGGTGAATTAAATATTGTACTTACTATTAATAGCCCGCAAGCAACAGTAAGCGGTGAAAACGTTGGGCTTGACACAGCACCTCAGGTAAAAAACGGAAGGACATTTGTTCCTACCAGATTTGTAGCTGAAAATCTTGGTGTGCGGGTATATTGGAACAAAGCCTCAAGCACTGTAGTCCTATTAAGTGACAAAATTGATACTTCATTGGATAACAGCTACATAGAAGCAACAAATCCAACTAATACAGAACCTGATTCCCCTATTGAATTCTGGTACTTCAATAAGGATGAAGGACCTTACATAGTAGATGCATATAATAGCCTATTCCCTAACAAAAAGGTTAACCTTACACTAATTCCCGATAAAGATCAGCAGTATCAGAATAAACTTACTGCAGCCTTCAAATCCGGGTCGGGTACACCTGATGTAGTAGGACTTGAGTCTGCCTTTGTAAAACAATTTGTTGATATGCCAGGTGCTTTGGACAATCTTACCGAGAAATCCAAGAACATTACAAGTAATATGTATCAATACACCATTGATGTAGGAAAAGACAAAAATGGTGTATTAAGAGCTTTAAGCCATCAAATAACTTCTATAGCAATTGGATTTAAAAAACAATTGGCTCTAAAATATTTAGGTACAAATGATCCTGCAAAAATATCCAATATGATTTCTACCCCTGACAAGATTCTTGAAACTGCTGCAAAGTTAAAGTCAAAAAGCGGTGGAAAAGTTACCCTCTTCCCCACATTTGAAGAACTGTTAATTTCCTTTCTGGGTTCACGATCACAAGGCTGGGTCTCAAGCAACAATAATTTTGTAATGGACCAAAAGATGCTTGATTTTATGGATCTTGCAAAAAAAATGCGTGATAATAAATATGAATCCGGCCTTGAGAGGTGGTCTCCTAATTGGTCCGTGGCCATAGCAAATGATGCAACATCCATGTGCTGGCTTATACCAACATGGGGTATTCCCTGGATTATTGGTTGTAACGACAAGAAATCTGCCAATGGAGGAAGATGGGCACTGGCAAATCCGCCTTATCAAGGATTCTGGGGTGGTACGTGGTTTGGAATTAATTCAAAGAGCCCTAATAAGCAAAACACTTTTGACTTCATTAAAGCTTTTACCTCCAATCAGGAGCTTATGAAGAAGTGGAGCATTGAAAATCAGGATCATCCCAATCACAAAAGCTTGATGAACCAGCTTTCATCTGACTCAAAAAATATTTCCAAAATAACAGGCCAAAATAACTACAAAATATTCTTATCCTTAACTCCAAAGGTGAATGGGAAACTACTGACTCAATACGATACTATAATAGAAAATGTATATATTAACATTATGCGGTCTTATCTGGCAGGAAAAATCAAATCCAGAGATGAAGCTATAAGAATATTTAAAGATCAAGTCAAAACCTATGTTGATGATATTTACATAAAATAAACCTATTTTGAGGTGTAGAATGAAAAAAATCATTATAGTCTTTGCTTTTTTGTTATTGCAGTCGATAGTTTCATTCAGCTCCTACTCTGCCCCGGCAAAAATTAAAGTCATAGTAAGGGGAAAAGCCCTCACTATGGATGTTGCACCTGTAGTTTCATCAGGAAGGACACTTATTCCTGTGAGAGATATATTTGAAAGCCTGGATGCGTATGTTGAATGGAACGCCAAAACAAAGTCCATAACAGCAACAAGATGCGGCAAGGTCATTAAGCTTAAAATCGGAGATAATGCAGGATTTATCAATGATGCCAAGGTAATGTTGGATGCAAGTCCTCGCATGATAAATGGCAAAGCAATGGTTCCTTTGAGGTTTGTTGGAGAAGCCTTGGGTTCAAAAGTAGAATGGGACAATTCTACCAGCACCATTACCATTTCCACCGATAGTTGGGTTGAGAAGACATACAATACCACCGGAAATATTGTTAATGGCGGATTCGTATGTTCAAGCGGTGAATATGATTACATATCCTTTTACAATCTTGGTACCTATAAGATAAAACATGGAACATCTGAAAAAATAAAGATCAATGTGAATCCTGTATCCTTTATAAATGTTATAGGAGATTGGATTTATTTTGTTAACTCGGACAAATATCCTGTAAAATCTGAAAGAAAAACACTTTACAGAATGAAAACCGACGGAACATCAGCTGAAAAGCTGGCCTCAGATACTACTTCATGTGCCTTGATTGTAGATGATTGGATCTATTACATCAATAACACAGATAGCAGCAGACCATATAAAATAAGGCTCGATGGTAAAGGTAGACAGAAAATCAGTAATTATACCGCCTCAAATTTAATGGTTTCAAATGGATGGATTTATTTTATAAATGATGGCAATATTTGTCGCATGCGAACTAACGGTAAGGATTATTCTGTCTTGTGCGAAGAATCGACGGGATACATGAGTTTTAACGATGATAAAGACAAGATTTATTTTAGCATGGACAGCTATAGTAATAGTGGAATTTATGTAATTAAAACTGACGGAACCAATAAAAACAAGCTTATAAGTACTGAGGTAAATTGCATCAATCCCTCAGACGGTTTACTATATTATAATGATTTTGAAGGAAATCTCTATAAAACAAACGAGGATGGAAGCGGAAAGAAAAAGATAGCTAATCAAGTAAAAGGCGGCTTGAATGTATCAGGCCACTGGATATATTATACAAATTATATATTGCCAAAGAGTTCATCAGATAGCAATATATTTGAAACACCGATAGAATCAATCAGTGATATGGATACCGACATTAGGGCGAACCTCAAAACAAAGGAATTCAGAGTAATGACCGATGGCTCTGTCAGGCAAAACATGGATAATGAAGGTCCTTTTCTGGCAATACCCATCTATATGCCAGGAACCACCTTCACTACTCCAAAGCCTATAGCAATAACATCAACTCTACGTCCAGAAACGACCTTATCTCCAAAGGACATTGCAAAAAATACAGGAGCTATCTTCCTTATAAAAACCTTTGATGAAAACGGCGAACCAATTGGTTCAGGCACAGGATTTAACATTGAAAGCAGCGGAATTATAGTAACAAATTACCATGTAATAAAAGGAGCCTTTACGATAAAATGCAGCATAGATAAAACAAAAACATATGATGTTGATTATGTTTTAAATTATAATACATTAAGAGATATTGCAGTATTAAAGGTGAAGAATGCTTCCAACCTGCCTGTTTTAGACCTTGGGGATTCCGACAAGCTTGAGCTTGGTGAAGAAGTTGTGGCTATAGGAAATCCCCTTCAGCTCCAAAACTCAGTTACAACAGGTATCGTGAGCGGTGAACTAAGAACAATTTTCGGTGTAAGCTATATACAAACCGATGCTTCAATATCACCCGGCAACAGCGGCGGTCCTCTGATAAATTCATATGGTGAAGTTATCGGCATAACAACCATGTCCATATCAGACTCACAGAATATTAACTTTGCGGTTCCAATAAACAGTGTAAAAAAGTTATTTCCGACTGCATCAATAATCCCACTTTCGGCTGCAAGCAGCGTTGATGAAGCTTATGAGGAATCAGAACCCAACAATACAATTTTAAAAGCCAATGATTTCTTTCCAAACACTAATATGATAGGAACATTTAAAGATGCAAAGGATCTTGACTATTTTAATTTCACATTAAACACTAAAACCAAGGTTACAATTATAGGATTAAATGAAATATCAATTTATACAACAAGTACCATTGCAGCCTTGGATCTTTCACTAATTGATAAAAGTGGTAATGATATCGCAAAAAGCATAATTAAGGATGAAAGCGAATATACCACTCAAAACATAACCATTGAGTTAAATCCAGGCGATTATAAGGTTTTAGTCAAACCCTCAGCCCAGTATAAAAACAATTCTTTTAGCGACTATCAACTTATTTTTGTAACTGATTGATCATGACTAAAGTTTAATAATGCGTTAAAATTATACAAATAATAAAAGTAAAAATTATGGGGGTTATCATGAGTAAAAATATTTACATTTATCTTACTTCATTCTTTTGCGGAATGTCAGTAATGGCTGTAGAACTTAGTGCAACAAGACTTCTTGCACCTACCTTCGGTACATCAAGCATAATATGGACTATAGTAATAGGTCTTATTATGATATCCTTAAGTCTCGGTAACATACTAGGCGGAAGGTCTGCAGATAAACATAATAGCATGGACAGGCTTTATGCACTTATATGGACTGCTGCTATTTATATAGCACTTATTCCCTTTGTTGGAAAATATATAATTATTCTATCAGTTACAATTTTTATGTGGATTTCTCCTAACAACCTTGTTGTTTCAGGATCAATACTATCATGCCTCATTATATTTTCCATACCTCTTGTCATACTTGGCATGGTGACTCCATACCTGGTAAAACTAGGTATTACCGATATTAATAAAAGCGGTAAAACAGCAGGCGAAATTTATGCCCTTTCAACCATCGGAAGCATCATAGGAACATTTATACCAACATTTATAACTATACCATTAGTTGGAACAAGTAAAACATTCCTAATATTTTCTTTGATCCTAAATTTAATCTGCCTTTACTACTTTGTTTCCAAGAAAACAAGGCTTGCAAAGTCTGTTATAACGAGTTTTATAGTATTAGTACTGACTGTCACACCTTTTCATGATTCATATGCATTTTGGAAGCAAAACATTATTTATGAGGGTGAGTCATTGTATAATTACCTGCAGGTATCGGAGGATTCAAAGTCCGTCATACTTTCCACCAACGTAGCCTTCGGTGTTCAATCTATTTACAAAAAAAACAGTACCGTAACAGGTTTATACTATGACTATGCTCTTATGGCTCCCCTGTTTATGAAAGATACCGACTTTAAATCCGGCAAAGATGTTTTAATACTTGGACTTGGAACAGGTACTTATGCAAAACAGCTTAAACACTTCTTTCCTAACACCAAGACAGATGGTGTTGAAATAGACCCAACAATAGTTGACCTTTCGAAAAGATATTTTAGTTTGAAGGAAGATGAGGCCAATATCTATATAAATGACGGAAGGACATTTTTAAACACCCATAAAGACAAGAAATATGACCTCATAATGGTAGATGCATATCATGACATAACAATACCATTCCATATGTCTACCAAAGAATTTTTCGGACTTGTGAAAGAAACTTTAAAACCTGGGGGTGTTATTGTTGTAAATATCAATATCCGCTCAAAAAAAGACTCCCAGATTAACGACTACATTTGCCAAACCATTAAGAGTCAAATGGAAAAGGTATATAAATGTGAACTAAAAAACAGTACTAACACAATAGTATTTGCTTCAAGAGATACTAATTCCCTAAACTATTTTATTGATAACTCAGAAAAAATGGAAAATCAAAGCCCTTTAAAATCGGTTTGCGAATATGTTAAATCAAATCTTTCAGAGATACAAGAATCCAAACTGGTTTTTACAGATGAAGTGGCACCGGTTGAAATCATGGGGCAAAAAGTATTGGATGAGATTGTTGCCAATGAATTGGAATCATTCAAGAATGAACTCAATTCGGGTAAGGGATTTTGGGATAACATCATGCAATACTTGAAATAAAGAACAAAATATAGGTGCCATAATTACCTAAGCATAAAAAAAAAGCCAAGGAGATAGTCAATTCTATCTCCTTAACTTTTTAAGTACTACGAGATATTACATTATCAATCGCAGACATCATAGTTTCTTCCATTGAAGAACAATAACAAGAAAATGAGTATGAAGAATAATATTTCGCTGTTGTCACCTAAAAATCCTTTAAATAAACCATTAGACATTATTGATTACCTCCATAAATTTATGATACTATATATTATTCTTTTTTTATTAATTGGTGCTTGTAAACAATTATTTTTACAAATTTAATATTCAACTCTTTTGTTTATCATTAAAGCAATATGGTTACAAATTTTATTGAGTAGATATCACACAATAAAACATCATCAGAGCCTGTAGGTCTTAATAGAATATAACTTGCTCCAACAGATATCAAAATTCCGACTCTGTCAATGAGAGGCCCGTTAGTCCCTATCAAAAACTCCACACGCATCAATTTTCCTATCTGCGTTGCAAGAAAACCCGGTGTGTACATTGTGCTTTGAACAGTCGGGGGTATCGGAACAGATTGGCCCATTCCCTGTACCTGTTGATTTGTAGGTGCTGGAACTGGTCCCGGTGTATAGCCGGTACCCATGCCTGTTGGTAATGCAGGAAGTGCACCTGCAGACATTGTGCCAGCCGGCACCATACCTTGCATTTGTTCTGTTCCGTTGGTACTAAAATTTTGCATGCCAGCTGTGCCATTGCTGTAAGTATTACCGCATGGACGCATAAAAGGTGGATATATCACAAAAATTCCTCCTCGTTTAATATATTTTTGATTTTAATGATACTTTCAAGAAATGTATTCCTTTTTACTCATTATCTTTTGAAGTATATTCCTAATTGTTTTTTATATAAAAATTTATGTTTCTGCATATCGTGGGGTCGGTAAATAGAAACAATGCTCTCCTACCCTGTTATAGTAACTTCCTGTTCTGTTGAAAGGAAAGTAATTGGAACAAGTGGGGCTATAAGGATTATAATACCAAAGACAATCTCCGGCTCCAAAGTGTTGGTTACCGGCAAGAGCCCAGTCTGCAACCTCATAATGAATTTGCTCAGGCTCGTTGGACCAGACTGTTTGGGGATTTACTTCCCCATAAGCCTCCGGCATAAGACATGTAAACTGATACGGCTGCTCAATGACTCTCCTTAAGTTCCCCTGACCGGTTCTCAGATACTCGCCGTAGGCAACATGTACTCTATTCATGACAACAGTAGCAACTGCTTTCATGCCGTTAAGGCCTTCCCCACCAGCCTCACATTTAATGAGCCTTGCAAATAACTCTCTTTCTGAATATGCCATCTTAACCACCTTAAACTATGTTTTATATATTATATTTACATAACAACCATTATGATACAAAGAATAATTATTTTTTTATGACCAATACTAAATGATAAGTGCCATTAAGCACTTTTATAAATTAATCATGATCAAAAAATAACTTCCGCTATAAATTTTACTCATGTGTCGACTTATCTCGTCAGCACCTTCGTAGAAAGCGAAAGTAATTTTTCATTCATGCTTTAATATAAGGACCAATTGATTCTTATATTAATTTCATTTAATATTTGCAAATTCTATATAGTTGGAGGCGAATAAATTTGTATAACATGTACTATAAAAACGGTGTTTATATAACCCCGAATGTCGTTGTCAAAGGTGATGATGCATCAGTAACTTACAAAGGCATATTAAGCGACTCAGGAGCTCATTCAGTATATATGCACGTAGGATATGGTGATAATTGGGAAAATACTAAAGACATAAAAATGCAAAAGACCGAAGAAGGCTTCGAAGCCAATTTACCTATATCGGATGACAAACCTCTCAAACTGGCATTTAAAGATTGTGCTGACAATTGGGACAATAACGGCGGACGGAATTATACATTTGAAATACAATCAAGGCTGTAGAAAACCACAAAGTGTATTTGGTTTTCTGAAATCATAAACATGAACAACCCAAAAGCTTTGGCTAACCGATGCTTTTGGGGTTTTAAGTACTTTTCCTTTAATTTTCAACCTTTAATTCTTTATTTAGCTTCTTTATTGCCTTTTTCTCAATTCTTGATACATATGACCTGGAGATGCCTAACATGGAAGCTACCTCCCTCTGTGTTTTTCCCACACCGCTTAAAAGTCCGTACCGCAGCTCCAGCACTATTTTTTCTCTGTTTTTCAGCACAGCTTTCATCTTATTATATAATCTAACAACCTGCATCTTTAAATCCACTTCATCAACTACAGACTCGGAATTGTCACCAATTACATCAATCAGAGTTATTTCATTACCACTCACATGAGTGACACTTATATTTCGGCTATTGGGGTTATTTCGGCAATATGCTTGTTTACATCAGCACTGCAAATGCTTCAGCCTTTATTCCTTAACATCTAAGCCTGTTCTGTACCCTACGATTGATGAGATTGCATTGCTTAACTGCTCTAATCGCTTCCCAGTCTCCTCTTTTGTTATTTCAGGTTTAACAATAAGTATTCTTGTATCTCCAATTCTGGTTTCACTTTCATAATACAAATTTAATTCCTTATCATAAAGGTTATTATCTCCCACAAAACCACCCCTTCCAAAATAATTATGTTGTTATTAATATAGATATAATTAGTACTATTTTGTAAGTTATCAATATAACTTATATATAGAATGGTATTTATATAGAGTGAAATTTATGAACCGAGTTTGTATTTATCTTAGAAAATCCAGAGCTGATGAGGAGCTTGAAAAGGAGCTTGGAGAAGGCGAAACCCTATCTAAACACAGGAAAGCATTATTAAAGTTTGCCAACGATAAGAATCTCAACATAGTTAAAATCCGAGAAGAAATAGTCTCCGGCGAAAGCCTTATACATAGACCTCAAATGCTCCAGCTCCTTAAGGAAGTAGGTCAAAGTGATTATGAAGCTGTGCTTGTTATGGATATGGAAAGACTGGGCAGAGGTAACATGCAGGAGCAGGGACTCATACTTGATACCTTTAAAAAGTCTAAAACCAAGATAATTACTTTAAGAAAGACCTATGATTTAACTAATGACTTTGATGAAGAATATTCAGAATTTGAGGCCTTTATGTCCCGCAAAGAGTTTAAAATGATCAACAGAAGACTTCAGGGAGGACGAGTCCGCTCTGCTGAAGAAGGAAATTATTTAGGCACTTACCCTCCATATGGCTATTTGATCCATGAAGAAAAACATACACGCACCCTTCTCCCTAATCCGCACCAAGCTGAAGCCGTAAAGTTGATATTTGATTTATATGTAAATGATAATATAGGCACAACAAGAATTGCCGAAGAATTGACCAAACTCGGCTACAACACATATACAGGTGTCAGATGGGATCGCTCAGTCATATCCAGCATACTCAAAAATCCTGTATATGTTGGAAAAATTGTTTGGAAAAAAAAATGCATCAGGAAATCAGCATCACCTGATAAATCAAAGGAAACATACACGCGTCCTCAAAACGAATGGATTATCTCACAGGGAAAGCATCCTGCACTAGTAAGTGAGGATATCTTTAATGCTGCCCAGAATATACTGAAAGGAAAATATCATGCACCATACCATGTGACAAGTGGACTCAGCAACCCGTTAGCAAGCTTGGTGATATGCAAACAATGCGGCTCAAAGATGAAAATGCGGCCCTATGGTAATAAAGCCACACATATAGCCTGTACAAAGAAATGCGGCTGTAAAAGCAGTAAATTAAAGTATCTTGAGGAGTCATTACTAAAGTCTATGGATGAATATTTTAAGAAATATGAATTACTCCCAAAGGAGAATACATCATATGTAAGCGATAGATTAAACATACTTAAAAAGAATCTCATTGCCCTTGAATCTCAGCTAACTGCCTTACATAAGCAAAAAGCCAAAATACATGACTTATTTGAACAAGGCATTTACAATTTCGAAACTTTTACCAGCAGATTAGAGAGCCTTGCCAAGAGCCTTGATGAGCTAAACCAAAACATAAGCTATGTCACGTCCAAAGCTCAAGAGGAAGAAAAAAACATCAGCATCCAGCAATCCCCAACTAAGCTTAATCACCTGCTGGATATATACAGGAATACTGATGATATTCCGTCAAAAAACAAGCTATTAAAGAATATCATTGAAAAGGTGGAATATATAAAATCAAAGGAACAAAGAAATGATAATTTTACACTGATTGTATATCCTAAACTCCCTTGATTATGACTAAAAAGATAAAACTTCACCGTCTTGCGGTACAAATACCTGATCTGAAATATTATTGCTCTCCAAAAAATTGCGAAGATTGCTTCTTGTCAATCTGCAGTGGTTCCAGGCATCCATGTGTACGGCAACAACTTTAGCTTTTGGAGATATTTTACAAATTGATAGAATATCCTGTGCATCCATTGTAATGGCTTTACCATAAGCGAATCTTGCCTCACCGCAGAAGCTTATCACAATTTCAGGCTGATATTTTTCCATAACCTTTTTTGTACATGAGTACCATACAGTGTCTCCCGATAAATAAACAACGGGCTCATCAGGTGCTGAAATTACATAGCCTGATACCGGTGCCATTTTAACAGCTATAGCACCATGGCCGTGTCTACCCTTTGTGCGGATAATTTTGATATTTTCCCATTCAAAATGATCTGTTACAGGTATAACACTGGTAAAACCAAGTTCTTTAAATTTCGCCTCGTCTTCCGGCTGGCATAAAACCGGCAGACTTTTTTGAATTAAGTTTGCAGCCATATCATCAAAATGGTCTCTATGGGTATGGGTAACTAATACAGCATCGCAATCCATAAGTGAATCTAAACTAACAGGAAGGTCATTTAGAGGATTATCATTTTGATTTGGAACATTTTCTACAGCTGACAAAGTATTTTTAGAGCTTAGCATTGGATCAACCAATATTTTTTTACTTTTAAAGTGTAATATCATAGTTGCATGTCGTATAAAATGAATTTTCATAGTTTTTCACTCCCACATTTTGTGATATATTTATTATACCCCTTTAAGTTATTGAAAAGAGAAAGATAAACATCCATTTTACTTGAATGATGAAAGGATTTTTTTAAGCATGATTGACCAGACAGATATGGAAATTATAAAACTTCTTACTCAAAATTCCAGAATGCAGTGGCAGGATATTGGTGAAAAAGTTCATCTCACAGGTCAGGCTGTGAAAAACAGGGTGGACAGGTTAGAAAAACTTGGAGTTATTGAGGGATATACCGTGAAGTTAAATCAGGATAAATTAGGTATGGAAATAAAAGCATTTGTAACTGTATTTATGAAAACGACAGATCATGCATCTTTTAAAAAATACCTCATGCAGTCTGATTTAATAAATGAAGCATACAGAATAAGCGGTGAGGGCTGTTACTTACTTCAAGTTAATACAACCAGCCAGAAGGAGCTTCTTACATTTTTGGATGGTGTACTTAAATACGGTAATTACAGAGTTAATTTATCCATTGATAAAATAAAGTAATCTTATAATATATTATTATACATCACTCCTGTAGACGTTATTTCATTACCCTCACGGTCTACCCGATAGGATCCTGAAGAGAAACCTCACTCTGATTTTTCTTAGTTGATCTTATATGCATAAGTATTTCATTTGCAATCCTTTCATTACGGAAACAAATTCATATAGTCTAATAAGTATTCCTTAGTATAAAATCATATCAATTTTTTCACCATCCCAGGATATTTTGTCAACAACACTTTTTATCATCCTTCTTTTATCCTCAACCTTCATAAGGTCCCATGCTTTATCTTTGAATCTCCCAATCTATCTGCCATCTGTTCAAAATTATAATCTCCATCTCCTTCTTCATTTTCTCTTTCCTGAAGGTCTAATAATTTCCTTTTCAATTTTTCCTTTTTCCCGGTTAAATCCTCCATGTTTTTTGTGAGTGCTTCCACCACCTCACCTTTTTGGCCTTTTGATATAGCTAAAACCAGATTTTGAATCCCCAGGTCAATTTCACCTATTCTTTTTTGAAGTGTCTCTTTTTCCAGTTCAAGTGACATATGACCAGTTGAAAACAAATTTTTGCTTACCCTTATATCATCAATAAAAGGCGGATTTTTCCATGCAATTTTTATAAGCTCATTAAATACAAGATTATCCAGTATGTTACCACTAATATTGTGCACATCACAGCGGATTTTCTTGCTCTTTTCCTTCATCTCACATATATAATAAAAAACCTGTTGCCCGATTTCATTTTTCCTCTGTACAGTTTTAGGCCTCATGAAGGAGCCGCAATTTGAGCATACCAAAACGCCTGAGAGCAGTGATTGAGTGCTTTTTACTTTGCGATAGCACTTTTGTTTGTTCGACCTTAGCAGTTCTTGAGCTTTTATCCACTTACCACTTGGAATAATTCCTTCATGCAGCCCCACTGCTACTATCCACTCACTGGTGTCTCTATACCTGTCCTTGCAATCTTTACCCTGCTGTCTGGTTTTATTGTATGCTATAAGTCCGTTAACACCATTAAATTCATCAATTTGGGAATACACATCATAATTTTTCGTAAGCATATATTCGTACAAAGCTTTGTCCGCAACAGCATATACAGGATTCGACAATATGGGTCTTATGGAGCCAGTATGGAAGTCTGCACCATTTTTAGTTGAAAAATTATATTCCACCAGATACTTTTCGACTCCTGTAATAGATTTTAAGCTTATGTACTTATCATAGATCAGCTTAATTATGCCTATCTCTTCTATAACCGGTGAAAGCCTGTACATCTTGTGCTGCTTTCCACTTTGGTCAATGGTAATAACCGGCTCCGATTTATATCCGGTAGGTGTTATCCCGCCAAGCCAACGTCCCGTTTTGGCCAACTGAATCATATTATCCCTGATTCTTTCAGCTATGGTTTCCCGCTCAAGCTGTGCAAAAACAGAAGCAATGTACATCATTGCACGTCCCATAGGTGTAGTTGTATCAAATTGTTCCCTTATTGATACAAAGTTTACATTATACTTATTTAAGTCATTAATCAGTTGTGAAAAGTCAGAAACATTTCTACTTATACGGTCAAGCCTGTAGCATATTAAAATCTGAAATTTATTTGTTTTTGCGTCCTTTAAAAGCCTTTGAAACTCCGGCCTTTTAGTGTTCCCCCCTGAAAAGCCCTCATCTTCATATATAAGGAAACTACTTTCATCAAAGTTAAGGTACTTTATCGCATATTCCTTACAAAGCTGAATTTGATTTTCAACACTTTCACCTTTTCCGGTAAACTTACTTTTCCTTGAATATATAGCTGCCTTCATGCTAAGCATTCCTTCATCAAACTTTTACTAAGGCATGGTTGAAATACTACTTCCCGTTTTGAGCGTTTGTTCGCGAGTTAAGCTAACTTAGAAAGCGAAATTATACAGGAAGTTATATTTTCAACACGCCTAGTCACAATTCTCACCGTTTAGCCTTATTCGCTCTATAATTTTTATATACAATTCGTCTTTTTCTTCACCACATATGGGCAACCCCATTATATAACCCTTGATAAACTCAATATAGGCCTTCCCTAGTCTCCGTCTTAATTCAATAAGCCCTCCCTGGCTTTTTGGATAATGAACTTCTATTATGTAAGAATCTTTTGGCCTGGCCATTAGACTCCTCCTGATGCTGACCTATCTATCAAATGTATATGCGGTATTTAGTAAGGAATGACTAAAATATTACTTCCGATTTCGAGCGATTGTTAACAAAAATTAAGACAGCATGAGAATGTGGTAACAGCAGAAGAGCTGCTAAAGTTGAACTTAGCAGCCCTATTATTTATTGAATAAACTTTGGTGTTTGGTTACTCATTGTCTTTTGGTGTAAAAACTCCAATTCCTTTCTGGAACCATCAACAAAAACGATATTTCTACTATTAATGGACTCTAAAATATCAAAGACCATCTTAACATCACCATACTCTATTTCAGGTGTTACGGATATTGCTTCAGTACCATTTAACGTATTGTAGAAGTTCAGCAGCTCGTTGTAAAAACCTCTCTCAGGTGTATATTTGATTTGCTCGGAGGTATTGTCATTATATGCAACATTGATAACTCCGCAGCTCTTCTCCTCCAGATATATTTCGCCTTTGGTGCCGAAAATTCTAAACCCCACAAGAGGTCTTTGAGGCTCCTGTCCTGAGGGGAAATAAGTGTATTGTCCGATTACTCCGTTTTTAAACAAAATGTTTGCATTTACTGAAACAAAAGGATTAAAATCCTCTCTCTGCGGTTTTCCAAACGCCTGAACACACTCAACAGCACCAAAGATATGACGTAATCCGGCAAGATCGTGAATAGCTGCATCTAGAAAGGCACCTCCGTAATACTTGGGATGCTGCCTCCATTCAGTAGCTGCAAAGGTATCTTTTGTCATCTCACAAGGAAAACAGCTTATGTTATTCCTAATGAAATATACCACCTCTCCAATTTTTCCATTTGCAACCATATCCCTGATTTTGTTATTTTCTTCATTATATCTGAAATTCTCGGCTATCATAATTTTAACTTTATACTTTTTGGAAAGGTCAAGATACTTTTTTGCCTGATCCATATTGGGTGCTTGCGGCTTCTCGCAGATAAAGTCTTTCCCAGCTTTTGCAACAGCCTCCGATACAATATAGTTTTCCTCTATGGGAACTAAAATGTCCACTGCATCAATGTCATCCCTCTTTAACATCTCATTATAATCATCATATACATTTTTTGTATCAAGATTTATCTTTTGAGCGAATTGCTCTGCATCGCTTCTAGTGCGATTTACAAGTGCCGCAATTTCATACTTATCATTTAATTCACTAAGTGCCGGGTAGTGAAGTCGTTCCCACGCATATCCAGTCCCAATAACACCTAATCTTATTTTCTTCAAGGAAACACCTCCGTATTTAAAAATACTTATAGATAACCAAATTGATTATCATTAAGTTTTAGTTTTTCTTATTATTTGTATTGAAGTTTTTATTATGCGTAGCACTCATTTGCTTAAATACAAGTATAAATAAAACCTAACTTGTACATTTTAAGAATGAAATTGTTGTGTAGAATACGCCGTAATTTCAGAGACATTAACAAAATCTTTTATGAAGGAGAGTTTGTATGAGCCTTACTATTATGGGAATTTTGGTTGACAGAAGAACCGAATCTGCTCCAAAGGTTCAGGAGATACTGACCAAGTTTGGAGACAGCATTTTATCCAGAGTGGGTATACATGACCCAGGTGAAGAAGATCATGGCCTTATAACATTAAACATACGTGACAGAGAAGAAAAAATCGAAAGTCTCTCTAAAGAATTGGAATCCCTAAAGGGAGTCAACGTTAAAACCGTCAATATGAAATAACTAATGTTAAAGAAATAAACTTCCCCTTACGAGCTTGTAGAGGAAGTTATTTCTTTAGATATTATATATGTTTCCTCTACATATGTATAGCATTTTCAATACAACGTACAGCATATGTTGCAAGACGTGCTCCTTTAGTCTGATCAAAAGTGGAAATTGCCTTGATAAGCCCTATGGTTCCTATTGATATAAGGTCATCGCTGTCATAACCTGAAGAATTGTATTTTTTTACAATATGGGCAACAAGCCTTAAGTTCCTCTCTATTAGGATATTTCTGGCCTCTTCGCTTCCATTCTTAAATTTACCCAGATATTCAAGTTCCTCTTCATGAGATAATGGTTGTGGAAAAGAGTTCCCATTTGAGACATAGCCTATCAAAAAAATCATACTATTTAGGGTATTAGCAACCATTGGAAATAAGACAGATAACAAGCTGGGCACCTCCTAAAAATAGGTTACTCTATAAATATATGATATTGAGTATTGAATGTGTGCATATTCTTATCATCATTTTTTTATAATTTTTTTTAATGAATTTTTCAATTCGGTATCGATTGACTTCGAAAAATACCTTCTGCTATTTCCTTGAATATGGGTCCTGCCGCTTGTCCTCCACTTTTCCCGTTTTCTACAAAAACAGCAACCGAATATTTAGGATTATTTCCCGGAAAATAACCCGCAAACCATCCATGCACAACCTTTTCGCCATTTATATAAACACCGGTTTCAGCACTGCCCGTCTTTCCGCATGCAATAAAATTCTCCTCCGGTTTGGCTTTTGTACCGGTTCCATGCTCAACCGTAGCAGCCATCATTTCACTTAGCTTTTGTGCCGTATTTTTAGAAATAACTCTATTCCAGCCCGATCTCCGGACCTTTCTTACCTCTTTTCCATCTGCATCAATAATTGAATCAATAATATTAACCTGATTCTTAATACCTCCATTTGCTACTGTCGCAATCATATCCGCAACCTGAACAGGCGTTGCCATTATACCTCCCTGACCTATGGACATATTGGCTATATCTCCGTCTGTATAACTGTCTTTTACAGACGGTATATTGCCGCCTGCCTCATCAACACCTTGAGATCCAATCCCTGTCACCTTACCGAATCCAAACTTTTCTGCCATTGTTATAAGTCTCTTTGAACCTACTTTTATTCCAAGATCAATAAAATATGTATTGCATGAATTTGCAAATGCCTCACTAAAACCAATTTTCCCATGTCCTCCCCTATCATATGAGGAACATCTAAATTCCCTGTCTCCAAGCTTTATAATTCCATTACAAATATAGTCATCGCCTAACGAAATATTGGACTCTAAAGCTGCTGCAGCACTAACCACTTTGAAGACAGATCCAATATTGTAGGATGCAACCGCCCTGTTAAAAAGCTCATTCAGTGGACTTTTAAGATACCTTCCCACATCATTCTGATTAAACTCAGGGCTGCTTGCCATAGCAACTATATCCCCTGTATTTACATCTTCCACTACTACAGCACCATTCATGCTATACTTAGCCATTATATCCTCAGTTATTTTCTGTATATGGTAATCAACAGTAAGCTTTACACCAAGCATCCCACCATCGGTCCCAGCTCTTTTTATCCTGCATCCAATTCCTTGTAAAATTTTGTCGTTTGCATTGGTTACAATCCTTATAGAGTTTTCATTTGAAGCTTTCAAGTCATTATCGTAGAATTTTTCCAATCCAGCTGCCCCAACATGATCTGTCTTATTCAGGTAACCCAAAACATGAGCCAGTAACGAATATTCGCCATACCTTTTTAATTTATTTAAGACCGAAACTCCTCTTCCTTTAAGGCTATGGGCTTCATCTATCTTTTCCGGTTGAATTTCCATAATTATAGGCACCTTTTTACAAGCGATCTCTCCTTTTAACTTTTCAACATTTATACCTAAAGCTCCAGACAGCTTTTGAATATATTCATTCTTGCCCCTTAACAGTAATGGTTCAAGTACAAGAGAACTCTCCACCGCTCTGTTTGTAAAAGGAATAAAATTTCTATCAACAATACTTCCCCTTGGTTTTTCAATAGTAGCAGCAGAAATTCTTTGTGCAGACGCATCAGAATCCAGCTTTTCTCCCTGAAAAAACTGTATATAAAATATTCTTGATACAAGTAATACGAATATAATTATAAAAAAATTAACAACTAAACTGAATCTTTTATTTAAAGGCATAAAAATCCTCTTTCCAGGTAATTTCTCTTATTTTTACCTGGAAAGAGGATGTGTATTCATATTGTTTTATTAGGCTTTTTTTCGGAGCATGGTAAATTCTTCAACAGGCTCCTCCATGTGCATGTATAGGATCATCTGCGGATGTGGTGCTACATCTATGTCATTGCCTTCCTCATCCTTCATGGCTTTGATTTTCTGTGTAAAGTATTTTCCCAATGGCCTTACTACTTCAATTTCATCTCCCACAAACATCCTGTTTCTCTGTTCTATTTTAGCTATACCGGTATTTTTGTCATATTCCAGTACAATTCCAATAAATTCATACTCCCTTATATATGAGCTGGTGTGGTATATCTGTCCCTTACCTGTAGGTTTGCCAAGATAAAAACCTGTTGAATACTCCCTATGGCTTGCTTTTGAAAGCTCCTCCATCCAATGTGGGTCAAAACTATAATTTGAAGGATTCTCATAATATGCATCAATGGCATCCCTGTAAGCTTTTACAATAGTTGCAACATAGTAAGAGCTTTTCATACGGCCTTCTATCTTTAAACTTGTGACACCTGTTCTTATAATGTCCGGAATATATTCTATCATACACAGATCCTTAGAATTGTATATAAAGGTTCCTCTTTCATTCTCGAAAACTGGCATATACTCACCAGGTCGTTTTTCTTCAACCAGATGATACTTCCACCTGCATGGGTGTGCACAATATCCTTTGTTGGAATCACGGCCTGTCATATAATTACTTAATAGACACCTTCCGGAGTATGATATACACATTGCACCATGCACAAATATCTCCAACTCAAGGTCCTCTGGCAGCTTATGGCGGATTTCCTGTATTTCAGAAAGAGAGAGCTCCCTTGCCAAAATAATTCTTCTTACACCATGATCATACCAAAACTTTGCGCTCATCCAGTTGGTGTTGTTTGCCTGGGTACTCAAGTGAACTTCCATGCCAGATGCGTTTTCCTTCACAATGGAAAATGTACCCGGATCTGATAGTATAACTGCATCAACACCCATATTATTAGCTTCATTAACAAACTGAGGCATATTGGCCAGATCTTCATTATGGGGAATTATGTTCATGGTCAGGTAAACCTTCTTACCTCTTTCATGGGCAAATTTAATACCCTCCATCATTTCTTCCCTGCTGAAATTCTCAGCTGAAGCTCTAAGGCCGAATTCTTCCCCTCCTATATAAACAGCATCAGCCCCATAAAGAACAGCCATTTTGAGTTTTTCAAGGCTGCCCGCCGGTGCCAGCAATTCTACTTTTTTCATACTTACATCTCCCATGCTTACTTTTTATAACTTAAAGCAACTCCGTCGCCTACAGGCAGTATGCTGGTATCGAGCTCTTCACTTTCACATATTGTGCTTAGAAAATCCCTGAGCCTTTTTACAATTGTTTTCTTTCTCCTTACAACAAGATCATCATTTGCTACCATGCCCTTGTAAAGAACATTATCAGAAAACAAAAGCCCGCCTTTATTAAGCATCCTCATACATTCAGGCAAAAACTCGGGATACTGCCCCTTTGCTGCGTCTAAAAATATCATATCGTATTTTTTATCAAGGCACTTAAGGACATCAACAGCATCACCTACTATGATATTTACCGTATCCTCAAGACCCGCCCTTTTTATATTTACCCTGGCACGGTCTATCATGAGCTCATACCTGTCCACTGTATCTATTTTTCCACCTTTATCCAAAACCTTTGATAGAATAATGGCCGAATAACCTATAGCAGTTCCAACTTCAAGTATTCTCTTAGGCTTAAGAAGTTTGCCTGTAACCAAAAGCAGCTTTGCAACTTCCGGCTGGATAATGGGAACATGATTTTCCTTTGCAAACATCTCAAGTTCTTTTAGTATGATATCATTTTCCTTAATAGTATTCCTGATATAATCATTGATATAGTCATAAATAATCATAATAACATATGTCTCCGGCTTTAATTCTATAAAAATTGTGAGGCACATGGCCTCACAACAATTTTGTTATATTTAAGCATATAACTCTAATAAGCAATCAGTTGAACAAACCATACTTTTTCACAGCTGCTTGATGCTGGCTTAAAGTTGTGGAAAATTCATGGGTACCGTCCCCTTTTGACACGAAGTAGTAATAATCTGTTGTTTCAGGCTCTAAAGCTGCTTCAATAGATTCCTTACCAGGACAGCATATGGGACCAGGCGGCAACCCTTCATGCAAATATGTGTTATAGGGGTCGTTTATCTTTGTATCGGCGTCTGTCAATTTTGGTTTAACCTCGCCAGTCTTGTTTAATAATATATATTGTATTGTTGCACAGGATTGAAGCTTTTTATGTATCGGATTCTTGCTTTTAAGCCTGTTATAGAAAACTCCCGATATAAGCCTTCTCTCCTCATATTCTTTAGCTTCCCTCTCAATTATTGATGCTAGAATTATCACTTCATGAACTGTTAAACCTAATGCTTTTGCCTTTTCATAATACTCAGGTTTGAAAACTTCATCAAATCTTGATAGCATCCGGTCTATGATGGCTTTTTCTCCGCTCTTCACATCAAAATTGTAAGTATCGGGAAATAAGTAACCTTCCAACCTTTTCTCTCTTTGAGGTATGCCCTTTAAAAACTTGTAATCGAACTTCTCATTTAATGCTACATTTGCAAATTTAGCCTTATCAATAAGCTTATCCTTGTAAAGCTTGTCAGTAATCTGATTTAAGGTATATCCTTCAGGTATTAATACCTTTGAAGTAACAGGATCGCTGGATAAAATTCTCATCAAGGAATCATAATCCAAGTCTTTGCTTAGTATATGGGTCCCGGACTTATATGTTCCATCAAATCCGTTTATCTTTGATATCATCTTAAACATAAAGGTATTTTTAATTATCCCCTCTTCAGCAAGCTTATCAGTAATCTGAGCTGATGTAGCCCCTCTTGGAACCTCAAATTGTATCCCCTTGCTTTCAGGAATGACGGGTAATGGTTTATCAAGACTATCATCCTGGTTTCTCAATACATAGTTGTATGAAAACGCAGCACTAGTAAAAAACACACAAATAAGAGATAAAATTATTACAAATCTTATTATGAACTTTTTCTTTTTAACTGCTTTTTTAGAATTACCCAAATCAACCACCACTTTACACAATAATCGCTTTTTAAAAGCTTTTAATCTAACCTAGCTTACTTTTGTATTTTGCTCTCATTTCTGTATCTAAAATTCTCTTTCTGATTCTTATATTCTTTGGAGTTATCTCAACAAGTTCGTCATCAGCTATAAATTCAAGGCATTGTTCAAGACTCATCTGGCGAGGCGGTGTAAGCCTTAATGCTTCATCTGAACCGGATGCTCTCATGTTTGTTACATGTTTCTTTTTGCAAACATTTATTACTATATCCTCGGCTCTTGCATTTTCTCCAACAACCATACCCTCATATACCTTTAGACCAGGTTCGATAAATAATGTTCCCCTATCCTGAGCATTGTAAAGCCCGTATGTTACAGCTTCCCCATCTTCCCATGCTATTATGGAACCTCTTTGTCTTCCAAATATCTCTCCCTTAAATGGTTCATATCCATGGAAAATGTGATTCATAATACCGTTTCCTTTTGTGTCTGTCATAAACTCCGATCTATACCCTATAAGACCTCTAGCCGGAATCTTGAATTCAAGCCTCATATACCCCTGATTGGATGAGTGCATGTTTATCATCTCAGCTCTTCTTGTTCCAAGCTTCTCCATAACAACACCCATAAAATCTTCTGGTACATCTATTGTCAAATGCTCAATAGGCTCTTGCTCAACCCCGTCAATCTCCTTGAAAATAACTTTTGGCTTGGAAACCTGAAACTCATATCCCTGTCTTCTCATTGTTTCAATGAGTATTGAAAGATGCAGTTCTCCTCTTCCAGACACCTTGAAGGAGTCGGCCGATTCTGTTTCTTCAACCCTTAAGCTTAAATTTGTCTCAAGTTCCTTAAAAAGCCTGTCCCTCAAATGCCTGGATGTGACGAAAGTACCTTCACGTCCTGCAAACGGACTGTTGTTAACACTGAATGTCATATTTATGGTTGGTTCGTCTATCTCGATAAACGGAAGTGCTTCAGGGCAATCTACATCACAAATTGTCTCACCGATTGTTATATCTCCAACCCCTGAAACCGCAACAATGTCGCCAAATGTCGCCTCGTTTGCCTCAGCCCTTCTTAACCCTTCAAACATATATAATCTGCTTATTCTCATATTAAAAAGAGATCCGTCTATCCTACATGTAACTGCCTGCTGTCCAACCTTGATTGTTCCTCTCTCAACTCTTCCTATGGCAATCCTTCCAACATATTCGTCATAGTCTATGCTTGATACCAGAAGCTGAAGAGGCTCATCTGAAGATCCCTTAGGGGCTGGAACATTTTTTAGTATGGTCTCAAACAAAGGCTCCAAATTTGTGCCTCCATCATTCAATTCCAAATTAGCATAACCATCTCTTGCAGATGCATATACAACCGGAAATTCCAACTGCTCATCATCAGCACCGAGTTCTATAAACAATTCCAAAACTTCATCAATAACTTCCATTGGTCTTGCTTCAGGCCTATCAATCTTATTGATGACCACTATAGGCTTTAGGTTCAGCTGCAGAGCTTTTCTAAGAACAAATCTAGTCTGGGGCATTGGCCCGTCAAAAGCATCAACCAAGAGCAATACACCATCAACCATCTTTAATATACGTTCCACTTCACCGCCGAAGTCCGCATGTCCAGGTGTATCCACTATGTTTATCTTTGTATCCTTGTAACATACTGCCGTATTCTTGGCAAGAATGGTTATTCCCCTCTCCCTTTCAAGGTCATTCGAGTCCATAACCCTTTCCTGAACCTGCTCATTTTCTCTGAATATACCGCTTTGTCTCAGCATAACATCAACAAGCGTAGTCTTACCGTGATCAACGTGTGCAATAATTGCAATATTTCTTAAATTTTCTCTAATACTATTCACAAAAATCCCTTTCTATCATAAAAAATTTCAATTATATTCACAATAGATTAAAAGTGATTAATCTAAGATATGGCATACAATTGTTACCTAATGTAATTTATATACTATAAATTACGTGCAAGAAATTATACCATATTATTTTAAATGAGACAAGGTGCATAAAAACATGGCAGAAAATAATAATAATAAATTTTGATAAATTGCACAATTTAATATAGATAAAATAGATATAACTATTTTACAGTTCGATATCTGTAGATAAACAGTATTAATATGGAGGTACTTATGAATCCTCATATACATGAATACAAAATAGATTCCAAAACTTCAAAGGGGCATAAACACAAAGTAAAAGGGTATACCGACAGTATGCTTGGAATAAACTCATTCCATATACACTTCTTTTATGGTGTATCTTCATACAGCAACCATACACATTATTTTTCCGGGTTCACAGGGTTCCCGATTAAAACTGCCAATGGTCATGTTCATAAGATTGAGGATATTTTAGAAACAAATAATTTGCATGAACATTTATTGTCAGGCTATACCTATGAGGATATAGCCTATATAAACAGGCCAAAATTAAAGGGTGCTTTCATATAGAATTGTGCCTATTATTACTATTATTACTATTATTACTATTATTACTATTATTACTGCCATTCCCCCTGAATTTCTGCATTTTTATGGTCTGTATCAAAATTAGATCTGTCAAAATAGTTTGCCATAGTTCCAAAAGTGGTATCTACGTTGATCCACTTTTTCTTATCAACTGAATAAACCTGATTCCATGCATGGTCACCCCATGCTACACCACTGTAACCAAGCCCAGTAACCATCCGGACCTTTAATCCTGTTGCCCGACACATGGAAATATACAGGCAGGAATAATCAAAGCATATTCCTTCTCTGGTTTTAAATGCTATTATGGAACCAGACTCTATTCCTCTTGGATTAATGCCTACTCTTTCAGCCTTATCATAATCATATGTGAGATTTCTTGTAATCCATTTATATATTTTTTGTGCCTTCTCATAATCACTTTTAGCACCTTTTGTAATACTCTTTGCAGTATCATCAATTTCACTATTTGATTTAATTGCCTGATCTAATGTAACTCCGTTAAAGTACTCTATTACCCTCACATTTTGTCCTGCTATTTTTTTAGCCAGATCTGCCATATCCCCCTGTTTACCGTTTGGAACAGGAATAAAGTTCCCTGTGCTGCTGGCATTTCCAAAAGAGTCATTTAGGAGTACCGGAATTTTCTTTGCTATACTTGAATCCAAAATAGGAGTAAGCCCTTTGTCATATATTAAGTTATAGGCTAGAGATTCCTTCATTAGATTAGATAACTGGGGATGCTGATAATAATAGTTGAAGAAATTCAATCCCAGTCCAATTATGAGAGTTATCAATATTGATCTCGGAATCTGCACCATACCGCCAATAAATACTTTAATCCCGTTGCCTAAAGGATTGAGCAATTCATAAACTGCTTCAGATACAGGTGCAATTAACAATTTGTAAATCAATTCCTTTATTGGCCACATTAAAATAAGAAGAATAGCCAGTACGATTGGGACATTAAAAACATACACAAGTATGTCCCTTCCGGTAAAAACATTTTTAAGGCCTGGTGGTATCATTTCATATACTTTGTAGAAAATACCGTTCCCATGTTCAAAGTATATATTTTTAGTTAAATATACCGATACCAACAATAAAAGAATAAGCTCCATATTTTCAAACAGTGATTCAAGTGAGTAATAGATTCTCTCCCTTGTAAACGGTCTTAAAGCACCTGATATAATCGGTAATAAGAATATCAATACAAATGCAATTGTCACAAAGTTTATATCCATTAATAAATCTCCATTCCGTACCATACTATATATAAAGAATAAATATTCCCTTACATTTGCTTATGACAAATCCATTTAGTCACTATCACTGCTCTGTCAATGAAAAATTATTAACACCTTTCATAGAGCATTAACGTAACATACTTATATAATACTACGAATATGTGATTTTTGTATATGATCAAAATTTTTATCTTGCATTTTGATTAAAAACAGGGTATTATTAAAGCTAAGAAAATTTTATAACAATAGTCTTCACAATAATAGGCAAAGATGTCAATTATTTACTGAAGCTTAATTAATGAGTAAACGAGGGCGTTTTGAATTACTTTAATTCGCTCTTTTTATTTTGCTCTTAAGTATATTATCATATTGTATATTCAGAAAGGGGTTAAAAACATGAGTCCATCAGAAATTTTTGGTTCAAAAGTATTCAATGATGCAACTATGAGGGAGCGTCTTCCGAAAGCAACATATAAAGCTTTGAAAAAGACAATTGATGAGGGTCTTCCGCTAGATCCAGCTGTAGCTGAAGTTGTTGCAAGTGCCATGAAGGATTGGGCAATAGAAAACGGTGCAACTCACTTTACTCACTGGTTCCAGCCAATGACAGGAATAACTGCCGAAAAGCATGATTCCTTTATTTCACCAACTTCAGACGGAAAGGTTATACTTGAGTTTTCAGGCAAAGAATTGATTAAAGGTGAGCCTGATGCATCATCTTTCCCATCCGGCGGCCTAAGAGCAACATTCGAAGCTAGAGGATACACTGCTTGGGATTGTACTTCACCTGCTTTCATAAAAGATGACTCTTTATATATACCTACAGCATTCTGTTCTTACACTGGAGAAGCATTGGATAAGAAAACGCCTCTGCTCCGTTCAATGGAAGCTCTTAACAAACAGGCAATGCGTATTTTAAAAATATTTGGAAACACAACAGCACAAAACGTTATAACCACTGTAGGTCCTGAACAGGAGTACTTCCTTGTTGATAAGAGTTTATATGATGCACGTAAGGACCTTATCTTTACAGGCCGTACGCTTTTTGGAGCTATGCCTCCTAAAGGTCAGGAAATGGAAGATCATTACTTTGGTTCACTAAAAGAAAGAATCTCCAATTACATGAAAGAATTGGATGAAGAGCTGTGGGCACTTGGAATATCTGCAAAGACTAAACACAACGAAGTTGCTCCTGCACAGCATGAATTGGCACCAATTTTCTCAACTACAAATATAGCTACAGACCACAATCAGCTTACTATGGATCTTATGAAAAAAGTAGCATTAAGACATGGTTTGGTATGCTTGCAACATGAAAAACCTTTTGCAGGCGTTAACGGTTCCGGTAAACACAACAACTGGTCAATGGCTACAAACGACGGCCAGAACCTTTTAGAACCCGGAAGCACTCCACATGATAATGCACAATTCTTGGTATTCCTCTGCTCAGTAATAAGAGCGGTAGATGAATATGCAGATTTATTGAGGCTTTCGGCTGCAAATCCTGGAAACGACCACCGCCTTGGAGCAAACGAAGCACCTCCTGCCATAATTTCAATATTCCTCGGTGAGCAGCTTACAGACATACTTGATCAGATTGAGAACGGCGGAGCTAAAAGCTCAAAATCCGGCGGAGAATTGACAATTGGTGTTACTACTCTTCCACCACTTCCAAAAGATACCACAGATAGAAACAGAACATCACCTTTTGCTTTCACAGGAAACAAGTTTGAATTCAGAATGGTGGGTTCATCACAGTCAATTGCCGGTGCTAACTTTATATTGAATACAATTGTTGCTGAAATACTAAGCCAGGTTGCTGACAAACTTGAAGGTTCACAAGACCTCAACAAAGATGTTCAATCACTGCTTAAGGAAATGGTCAAGAGCCATAAGAGGGTTATCTTCAATGGTAACGGATACTCTGATGAATGGGTTACAGAAGCTGAAAAAAGAGGCCTTCCAAATATTCGTTCAACTGTGGCTGCTATTCCTGTTCTTATTGCAGAGAAGAACATGTCAGTATTGAGCAAGCATGGAGTACTTAGCAAAGCTGAATGTGAATCACGTTATGAAATAAACCTCGAAAATTATATCAAAACAATAAATATTGAAGCTTTAACAGCACTTGAAATGGCTAATCGTCAGATTGTACCGGCAGTTATTGCTTTCACAACCGATCTTGCCAATTCAATAATCGCTATAAAGAATACTGGTATCCAGGCTGATATTTCAGCCCAGACAGAACTGTTAACTGAAGTTTCTTCTTCATTGTCCTCCCTGAAAAAGAATATAAAGATCCTTCAGGAGGTTACAGAAAAAGCTGCCAGCATGCATGGAGACTCATACAATCAAGCCTGCTACTACAGAGACACTGTATTTACACAGATGACTGCAGTAAGAGCTGATGCTGACAAGCTTGAAACATTGGTTGATTCAGATTTATGGCCAATACCCACATACAGTGACTTACTCTTTAACATATAATAAATAGTGTAGTATTCACTCACAGTAATTTTCCAAATCAAAAAAGGGCTTTTAGCCCTTTTTTATTATGTTTGAATTCCTTTTTCATATAAATTATCTTATTATATTAGAAATTTATACCCATTTTTAACGCTTCCATTTCTTCAGGTATCATGTGATGTTTTCTAGCCGGCAAAACCTTCTTTAATGATTCTTCAAAGCTCTCTGTCGATATTACACCTGTGTGGGCAATGAGTTTTCCAAGAAGGATTATGTTGGCATATGTTACATTACCCATCTCATCAGCCATTTTGCTGGCAGGGATCTTGTAAACTTTGACATCTTTTCTCTTTACCTCTACATCTACCAAAGAGCTGTCTATAATGATAACGCCACCCTCTAAGACTGAATTTTCAAACTTTGTAAGTGATGGACCGTTCATAACAATAAGTGATGAAGCACTGTTTAATATTGGAGATGCTACTGGCTCATCGGATATTACCACACTGCAGTTGGCTGTTCCGCCTCTCATTTCAGGCCCATATGATGGCAGCCATGAAACATTCCTTTTCTCAATCAATCCTGCATTTGCCAACACTCTTCCGGCAGATAAGATTCCTTGTCCGCCAAAACCTGCTATAATAATTTCCTCTTTTATCATTATCCTACACCTCCAGATCCTTTCCCTTGAAATTACCCAAAGGATAATGCGGCATCATATTATCCTGAAGCCATTTTATAGCCTCAATGGGGTTTAGTCCCCAGTTTGTAGGACAAGTTGAAAGGATCTCAACAAGTGAAAAACCCTTCTTTGCAATCTGGACCTGAAATGCTTTTTTAATTGCCTGTTTAGCATTCTTTATGTTTTTTATGTCATTTACAGCTACTCTTTCCAAATATACTGCACCTTCAAGGCTTGACAGCATTTCACACACTTTTATCGGAAAACCGTGTGCTTCTGCACTTCTTCCAAATGGTGTAGTCATTGTTACCTGATTAATAAGGGTAGTTGGGGCCATTTGGCCAGATGTCATTCCATAAATGGCATTATTAACAAATATAGTAGTAATCTTTTCTCCTCTTGCTGCAGCATGTACTATCTCCGCAGTACCAATTGCTGCTAAATCTCCATCTCCCTGATAGGTAAAAACAACATTTTCCGGGTTAGCTCTCTTAACCCCTGTTCCAACTGCAGGAGCACGTCCATGTGCCGCCTGTACCATATCGCAATTAAAATATTCATAATTATTGTAGGTACACCCAACAGGCGAAATTCCAATGGTTTTTCCCTCTATTTGAAGCTCATCTATAACTTCTGCAATAAGTCTATGAACGATACCGTGAGTACATCCGGGACAATAATGCATCGATACGTCTTTTAATGCATGAGGTCTTTCAAAAACTATAGGCATCTTAATTTCCCTCCCAAAATTCAAATCAACCCTTTAATATTTCCTTAATCTTATTTAGAATATCCTGCTGAGTTGGTATCATACCACCCATTCTTCCGTAAAAATGAACCTCTCTCTTACCATTTACCGCCATACGCACGTCCTCTACCATCTGCCCTGCGTTCATTTCTACTGTCAGGAAAGCTTTTGGTACTTCCGCATATTTCTGGAATTCGCTGACAGGGAAAGGCCACAGTGTAATAGGTCTTATGAGGCCTACTTTAATTCCTTCTTTCTCTGCCATTGTAATAACATTTTTTATAATTCTGGCAACTGTTCCGAAAGCTGAAACAATTATATCTGCATTTTCGCAATTATAAGTTTCAACTCTGATCTCTTTTGATTCTATTTCTTTATACTTGGCCTGAAGCTTTAAATTATGATTCTCCATCTTCTCAGGATCAATATAAATTGAAGTGATAACATTGTTCTCCCTAGACATATTGGTCCCGTTAGTAGCCCAATTCTTATCAACTTTTATTATTTCTTCACTGTCTCTAAACTCCACAGGTTCCATCATCTGGCCAAGTATACCGTCTCCCATTATCATGGCCAGAATTCTGTACCTATCGGCTATGTTAAAAGCTTCAACTGTAAGCTCGTAAAGCTCCTGAACGCTGCATGGTGCCAGAACTACCATCTTATAGTCGCCGTGTCCGCCCCCCTTAACAGCTTGAAAGTAATCACACTGTGCCGGTAATATTCCTCCAAGACCTGGTCCGGTACGAACTATATTTACTACAACAGCAGGCAGCTCCGCACACGATGCATATGAAATCCCTTCCTGCTTGAGACTTATACCTGGACTTGATGATGAGGTCATAACCCTCACACCTGCACTTGCAGCACCGTAAACCATATTTATAGCAGCAACCTCACTCTCAGCCTGCAAAAAAGTTCCGCCTTCCTGCGGCATTCTCTTTGCCATATAGTGAGCTATTTCTGTCTGTGGAGTAATCGGATAACCGAAGTAATGTCTGCATCCGGCTCTTAACGCTGCTTCGCCTATTACTTCGTTTCCTTTCATTAGAATTTTTTCTCCCATTAAATATATCCCCCTTTCTAAAAATAAAAAATATCAAGGCAATTTTGATAACCTTTTACTTTTCCACCTCGATAACTACATCAGGACAAATGGTAGCACAAAATGCACATCCGATACATTTATCCATTTCTTTTACGCCTGCAGGATGAAACCCTTTGGTATTTAGTTTATCGCTGTTAATTACAATTATTTTTTTGGGACACACTTCAACGCACAACTTGCATCCCTTACATTTTTCTTCATTAAATTTTACCTTAGCCATAATACCCCCCTACTTCATTTTACTATTTTTAGACCAAAATCCACTCCGTTTATTATAAAACTCTTTATCCTCATTTGCAAGCTCAGTTAAGAACTCTTCCAGTAATATTATGCTCAGGGGTTCAATATAATCATACTTAACACCATATTCTATGCCTTTTTCTTTTATATCGCATCTTACAAAACTACCCTCAAAAGTAAAAGTCCTTTCCCGGGTTAAATTAACCTCAAAATATAAGATACTATCTTTTAAATAATCCTGATCTAAATCTATACTTTCCCTCACGATAAAGGCTGCACCTGCTTTACTGATATTGGTCAGTATGGCAAATACCCCATTTTTATTCTCTCTGTCTTTTCTTATAACAGCACTTAAATATACATCATACCTGGCATAATCCCTCTTATTATCAAAAACATTCAACTGGTGGACCTTTATTGTTATTCTTTGGGGATTATCCATATGAATCTTTGTTACCCAGCCTATAAACATAATTTCAATCTCATTAGATGTATACTTACACTTAACCGTGTCACCAATCATGATTAAGTTTTCTATATAATTTTTTTCCAAACCTATATTAACTTGAATAAAGTCATCGCTTATTGAATATACAATATTAGTAATCCATGCAGGACTGGCATCTATTTTTGTCTTGATTATACTACCTACCTTCAAATACTTTCCAAGCAATTCTTTATTCATAAGATATAACCATACCTTTCATAATTTCCGGATAATAAGAAAGTTTAGTCCCAAGGCAGCTTAATAAACTTTTCCATCTCCAGAACTTCACCTGCTATTTTTCCTCTTACTCTATTTAATATATCGTAAAAACCTGACGTAAAAGCAATAGGAATTCCAAGCTTTGACGAAACTTTTTGAATTATTTTTTGGCCCTCAATGATTTCATCACCTGTAGAGCTTTTTAATATATTTGTATTATTGATAAGTGATGTTACCTTAAGCCTTGAGCTTAACTGTATTTCATTTATAACTTCCTCTATTTTCTCTGCACTGTCCGTCATAGGCCTTCTAACATTAATTACAAAATACATTTCATGCTCATCATTTTGTATTTGCTCCTTAAAGGCGGATAGTGCCCTTGCTCCAATATCGTCACCACCAACGTCCAAAACCACCTTCTGGTCCTTATTTATAAAAAGCGAATTAACCTCTGCTGGTACAGCAGGAACATCGACATTTGTATTGGCATAAACAGAAGTAACAATATTGATTCCATTTTCTTTTAATACTTCTTTAGCATCCGCAGTCCTGAAATATGGGTTAACTATATCAAAATCCATAATAGCAGTTTTATATTGTTCTGCCAGCTTCATTGCACAGTTAACAGCCACCTCGGTTTTGCCGCTGCCAAAATGACCTGTAAATATTAGCACTCTTTTATCAAACATAAATTACCACTTCCTAAAATTATTAATTGGAATAAGTATAGCCTATAAGATCCTTAATTACTTCCCCTGCTATAATAAGCCCTACCACAGAAGGCACAAAGGATATGCTTCCAGGTATCTGGTGACGGCTTGTACACTTTCTGGTAGTTCCTTTTGGGCATATACAGCCCACAGCACAGCTTGATTCTTCTGTTTCTTGTGGTTTAATCGGTACTTCCCTGGAATAAACAACTTTAAGTGAAGATACATCCCGCCTTTTAAGTTCATATCTCATAACCTTTGCAAGGGGGCAGACTGAAGTGCTGAATAAATCAGTCACTTCAAATCTTGTAGGATCCATCTTGTTACCTGCACCCATACTGCTTATTATAGGTATACCCGTTTTTTTAGCCTTTACAACAAGATCTATCTTTCCAGAAACAGTGTCAATGGCATCTACGATATAATCATAGTCATCAAATATCAGTTTATCAGAGCTTTCGGGAAGATAAAACATCTGGTGTGTAATAACCTCGGCTTTTGGATTAATATCCAGTATCCTTTCCTTCATGACATCAACTTTAGGCTTTCCCACTGTTTTTCTTGTTGCATGAAGCTGCCTGTTTATATTTGTAAGACAAATACAATCATCATCCACAAGCACAAACTTTCCAACTCCTGCCCGAGCCAAACCTTCAACAGCATAAGTACCTACTCCGCCTATGCCAAAAATCGCCACCTTTGAATCAGCAAGCTTTTTTAATGCTTCCTTCCCGATCAATAACTCTGTTCTTGAAAACTCATGTAACATTTATTTAAACTATCCTTTCCTTAATACCTTTGTAGCTCCGCAAACCTCTACAATACGTTTTGCAAGTATGGATGCTCTTTTAATGGCAAAATCATCATCCTGGCAGGCCTATGGGCACAAACACCATGATGACCGCAGTCATCCTCACAATAACCATCAGCTACAATAGTCATTCCATGAACCAGCATAATGTCATGCAAAGCCTTCATTGTAGTTTCCTGTCCACCATATTTTGATGTAGCAACCGTTACCCCTGCCGCAATTTTATTGTAAAAGGCCTTTTCGCCCCTTAATTTTCTTGTCTTATCAAAAAAAGCTTTCAATTGTCCGGTTACTGTTCCAAAATAAACAGGGCTTCCCAAAACCAATCCGTCTGCCTTTTTCATAAGTTCAAAAGCTTCTTCCAGCTTTGTACCTTTATAGCAAGCTCCTGAGCATGGATTTGAGCAAACACTGCAAAAACTGTGTTTTGCAGACTGTAACAGCTCCGGCACTTCAAGTATTTCCGTCTTTGCACCTAATTCAGCTGCCTTTTCCAAAACCTTCCCAAGCAGAAATTTTGTATTACCATCTTTATTCGGACTCCCGTTTAAACCTAAAATCAACATATTCTCGCACCTCAGCCTTATGAATTTTTATATTATGTATTATTATATGATATTATTCCCAATCTCTCAACCTGACTTCAAGATTAATAAAGTTCATTCATATTTAAATATGGAATTTTTTAAAATTATGATATATAATTATTTTCTGTAAGCCTTATATTATATATTACTACAGATTTAACGCAATATAAGAATATAAATAAATAACGAAAAGGAACGATTTTTATGAAATATATTGTTGTACTTGGAGATGGTATGGCAGACTACCGCATGCCTGAATTGGATAATTTGACACCTTTGGAAAAGGCTAAGAAACCCAACATTGACAAGCTTGCACAAAAAGGAAGACTTGGAATGGTTAAGACAGTACCTGACGGAATACCTCCGGGAAGTGATGCAGCAAACCTCTCTGTTATGGGATATAATCCAAAGATTTACTACTCAGGACGTTCACCGCTAGAAGCTGTAAGCATGGGTATTCAGTTAAAGGATACTGATGTTACATTCAGATGCAACCTTGTTACGCTTTCCGACGGGGAAGAGTATTCTGAAAAAACAATGATAGACTACAGTTCTGACGAAATTTCAACCAAAGAAGCTCATGAACTGATAGCGGAAATTCAACGTCATTTCGGTACATCAGACATTACATTTTTTGGCGGTATAAGCTATCGTCATTGTATGGTTTGGAATAACGGCTCATTGGAGTTTAAATTGACTCCTCCTCATGACATATTAGACAGGAAAATAACCGAGTACATGCCACAAGGGCCGTACAGTAAAATGGTTGAAAAAATGATGGTTGAAAGCTACAACATTTTAAAAGACCATCCTGTGAATTTGGAGAGAATTGCTAAAGGACTAAGACCAGCCAATTCAATCTGGATATGGGGCGAAGGTAAAAAACCTGCTCTTTCAAGTTTCAATGACAAGTACAAAATAACCGGGTCAGTGATATCTGCAGTTGACCTAATTAAGGGTATAGGAATATGTGCAGGTCTTGATTCCATTGATGTTGAAGGAGCAACCGGCAATGTTCACACAAACTTCCTCGGCAAGGCAGAGGCTGCATTAAAGGAAATTGACAGTGGAAAGGACTTTGTTTATGTTCATCTGGAAGCACCTGATGAATGTGGTCACAGACATGAAATTGAGAATAAAGTCAAGTCTATCGAACTAATTGATGAATTGGTAGTGGGAACACTTTTAAAAGGACTGGAAAAATACCCCGATTACAGGATTATGGTTCTTCCGGATCACCCCACTCCATTATCCTTAAGGACTCATACATCAGAACCTGTGCCATTTCTCATATACCAAAAAAGTGATCAGATAGATTCAGGCAGCAATGGTTATGATGAGTTTCAGGCAGCAAAGACAGGCATAATGGTAGACGAAGGTTATACCCTGATGGATAGCTTTATAAAGCTAAAAAATCTTAGTGATCTATAAAAGATCACTTGTGATCTTGCAAACTTTGATTGGCATCATGAAAAAGCACCGGTTTTATCATTCGCCGGTGCTTTCGTATCCTTCTGTTATTCTCACTTTATAATAAACATTTCTCACCGTGTCATCCAATGAATCAGCTGCTTTCACAATGAGATAATATATTCCATTATTTATATCTGCTTTTATATCCAAAAAATCCTGACCCAATTCATTCTGAAGCTGGCTTTTACATATTTCATTGCCATCCTGGTCCGTCAAAATCATGCTGATATCTTTTGCTCTATCATCATATACATTTGTTGTTCCGGTAATTATTATTTTACAAGGTTTATTAATTTCAATCTTGTAAAAATCCTCATCTTTTTTATCTCTTAACATACCTTCCATATCCATTTCCAATCTTGCAGCACTCGCGTTGTCATAGAAATCATCAGGCTCACTTTCAAAAATAGAACTCTCAAGCTCACCTATACCTTCAACAGGCATCAAAACAGACGAAGGAAACAACTCCTTAAGATCATCTACTGGTATTGCAAAATTAATATTTTGAGTACCTGATAACATAAAAGCCATTATACCTACTACCTCACCCTTCATGTTGAAAAGAGGCCCCCCCCCGCTTCCTGAACCGATAAAAGCTGTTGTTTGTATATAATCTATACCTAATAGATTTCTAAAACCGCTGATATCCCCTGTTGAAACAGTGTTGTGAAATTCCATAGGATTGCCAATAGCAACAACTTTTTCTCCCAATTCTGTTTTAGCCGAAGCCCCAACTTCGCAGCCGGCAGATTGTCCGCATCGCTAAGCTGCAGAATTGCTATGTCCCTTACAGGATTATAATTTAAAATGTACTTTACATCAAAGGTTAAGTTATTTGCCAGCGTACACTTAATAGATGCGGCTCCCTTTAATATCCCAAAATTAGTAACTATTACGCCAGTGCTGTCTATATTGAATCCACTGCCAAAGGCAATAGGATTACCATTTTCATCAAAGGTTTTTATATAAGCCACAGCATCTTTTTCACGTGCAACTTCCCTTGTACTAAGGTTACTCTTCTTAGACTCATGAGAAGGCAAGGTAATGGGGTTTGGTGTTGGCTTGTCTGACAGGTAATTTACCTTTAAATCAATGAACGGTCCATCCATTATAACCTTTTGTTTTAACGTAGAGTCTGACTTTATTCTATAATCCTTGCCATCATTGTCTTTTGAATCCCAATTCTTATAATAAATCCAGTTACACGCAATATTTATATCCAGATCTATGTTGCTGCCAACCTTAACCTTACTGCCTCCATCACTTCTAACCTTATATAAATTATTAAATGAATCATTATAGTAAACATACCCGTTATCTACATTGTATGAATCTACAACCTCAAATATAATCTGCTGCTGTTCTTTTCCATCTATATCTACTTTACAAACTCCATCTATATTTCCATATGAATCATAATAAACCCAATTTCCTTCGGCAACTATTCGTGCATCAAGCCCCAACCCTTTACATAAAAACTTCTTATCACTTCCATTTGTCCTAATTTTATATAAAGCATTATCATACTGTTCCTTGAAATATATCCAGCCGTCACTGACTGTAAAACTTCCTATAGGATTTTTATCATATATTGATTCCATTCCTTTCCCATCAATCCTGACTTTATATAACTTGCTGTCTTCACTATTTATGTAATAAATCCAGTCTCCAATGATATGTACACTTTGAACTGCAAAAGCTGTAAGTTTTGTAATGTTCTCCCCTTTTGTTGTCATTTTATAAAGCAGCCCTCTTTCACCCTTTGAAAGATGATCTTCAGGATATGTAAAATAGATCCACCCATCAATGACATTAATATTGATTACCTCATCACCTAAAATCTTTTCTTTCTCCTGTCCATCCTTGCTAATTCTATATAACCCTTTGCCAATTACAGAAATATAAGTATACTCACCCTCTTGGGCGGCAAATCCATAGTTCAAGATATTTCCGGAAGAGTTTCCCGTTGCTTCTTTGCCACTTTCAATTTTAATTATCCTATCCTCATCATCCCATTCCACCTGTGCACCCAAAACTTCAGCAACAAACCTCAGCGGCACCATTGTTCTGCCACCTATAACCTTAACCGGAATATCCAATGGAAAATCATTGCCGTTTACCGATGCTGCTCTACTGCCTACCTTTAATTTTATAGTCTTTTTACCTTTAAAGGCTGTTATTGACTGCGACTTGTTATCCCATATCAAGTAAGCATCAAGACTCTCAAATATATCACGCATAGGAACCAGCGTGTTTCCATTTTCCATGCATGGCGTGTCTTCCATTGTGAGGAAATCTCCCCTTACCATAACCCTAATATCCTTTGAGGCATCTTGTGCATTGACATCCATATGGAATAGCATCAGCACTACAACAACAAAGACAATATAGATATTTCTAATCATATGCCTTATCTCCTTGGCTTTATAGATTCACTAACCCAGTTATGAATTACCAAACCCTTAGGTATGATTAAAATAGACAACTATGAGGCCATCATTTTTGCCATTTTCCAAATCATTAAAATATAACTTATTTTTGTCATATATTTTATCGGCCTCATCTTCTTTATCAAACACAATTATTTTTTCCACAAGTAATTTTACTATTTCAACATTAATATCTTTAACATCAATACTTTTAATTAAATTATCAATATCATTTAATTTAAAAGTATCAAATCTGTTTTTGCAGGCAATTATGTCATTTTTAACAGCATTAATTTGGGATTCAATCTCATTATTAATTCTTATAAATTGCTGTTCACTTATTTTTCCATTTAGTCTATCAAGATACATTATATCCTGCTGCCTAATCTTTTCCTCAATAATCCCCTCCAATTCGTCAATTCTAGTTAGGTTTGACTCTCTTGTAACATAGTCTTTGATAAGTACTTTTACTTTTTCCACTATCTCTCTATCATTTGAAGCATATTTCAATTCTTCATACAAAATATTTAACAGATCTTCTTCATAAACGTGATGGCTTTTGCACTTCTGTGCTCCGTATTTAGCATAGATGCTGCAAACATAAGCTGTTGGAGTACCATTTCTTCTTCTAGCGTACATAATGCTTCCACATTTACCACAATACAAAACAGAAGCAAAAAGGTTAGGCCTGCCTTTGTGCCTCTGGCTCCTAACCAATTTTCCTTCACGTATTTTCTGAACCTCTTCAAAATCATTTCTATCTATTATAGCTTCATGTGTATTTTCAGTTATTACCCATCTATGCTGGGCAGCCGTCTAGTCTTCTTGCTCTTAAAACTCACCTTTTCACTTACACCCTGGACAGTGTTACCAATATAAACCCTATTTAAAAGTATCCTCTGAACAGCCACAGCATTCCAGCCTGACTTACCATTTTGTAAACTGCTTTTTGCTGATGGCGGAGAACAGCCTTGCAAATCAAGATACCTTGCAATATATGAATAACCGTAACCTTGCTTGTACATCTCAAATATCTTCTTTACAATTGGAGCCTGGCCTGCATCGACAACTAGCTTGTTTTTAGTGCTGGCCGACTTTTTATAGCCGTATGGAGCATGACCAATATATTCACCCTTGGATATTTTAAATCTCAGATTTGCCCTGATCTTTCGCGATATGTCTCTTGCGTATCGTTCGTTATATGCTATATGAAGGACATATAAAAAAAGCTCCCGATTTGGGAGCTATATATTAAGGGGAGGAAAAGTCAAAAATATTTCCTCATTTATATTATAGTATACCTATATTAATACTACAATATCATATTAAAAAAATAACCCTCAATGAGGGTTGAAAAGGATATACTATGTATATTGATATTACTAATAAACTAATGGCAATATGTATATCGGTTAAAGATGGTATAACTTAACATCAAATTTCCAAACGTTTGGAGATTTCTTCAATTCGAAGACTTTCAATTATCTCTTTGAGAACTGTCCTCGTTGATAACAAGCCATTTCAAAAGCTGTTTGTTAGCTACCTGTTAGCTATGTACATATTGTTATACTACTTAGTAAATAGCTTGGAGTTATCCTCCAAGCTATTTTAATTAATTATAGCAAAAAAAGCAATACCCGTCACCTTATTTTGCTGAAACCAATTTTCCAGTATTATCATAAATTTTAATGATGATTATAACCAAACAAAATAATTGGCTTGGTTATCAAGTGTTGATGTATGATCGCTCTCCAGGATCCCGGCAGCCATCAACTCATCATTGTCCTTTTTAAATTGATGGATCTTTGGTGTTAGCCTCGCTCGAAGAAAGTGTTACAACCAAAATAGAAAACATGGATTATACAATACAAGCTTTCATTGTAAATTCAAACGATGATGACATTATCACATCAAATGGCATAAGCAACATGAAAGAATTATTAAATTATATGATTTGTAATTTGCGACAAGACTTTTCTTACAATTTGAAATTGCTCCTTTACTTTATAAAAAAATTATATGAAGACAAAAAAGATTTGGTTAACATATACAACTTTTTAGAAAGCTTATACAAGGGACAACCAGAAAATACATCAGCTATGTACATCAACACTTACATTGGAATTCTTAATGTTTTGATTTCTTTAGGAGTGGTTTTTAAATCTATTTCTTTATTCTTAGAGATCAACTCTTCACCTACCTTGGACATTCGGCGAAAGGAGTCTATCTCTAATTTTTCAATATCTTTTGGTGTTAATTTAGGCAATGCAAATGTAAATAATCCACATAAGGTGGCTACACCACCAACAATTGTTGAGAATGAATTATAGGTATTTGCATCAAGCCAACCAATCTTGACTAAAATAAAACCAAATATAAAATATAATACCCCTAAGCTTATAATTACTAAAAGTCCATATCTCATAGTGAAATCTCCTTTATTTAGAACCTATATATTTTTATTCAAAATTCAAAGGTATTTGAGTGTAAGATATAAATGCAATTAGTAAGCATAGTACTCCGAATATCCCAGCAGCAAATAAAATGATCCTTGTAATGACATTGTCAATTTTCACTTTTTTTACTATACAAATAATGATATAAATCGCAAAAATAAAAAATTCAATAAAAAGCATTCCTAAAAATTCAAGGATTGGACTTGCTTTTTTATTAGATCTATTAGTAAGTTCAATTGATTTTAAAGTTGGCTGTCCTTCAATAATACCTTGAACTTTAAATTCAACATCGTCTTTTCCCACATAAATAAGCTGAATAACCGCACCGTCATTTTTCTCCATGATTTTGAAATTGAATGGAACATAGCCTTTATCATAATACCTATCATCAAGCTTTAAATCAATAATATCCCTACTCTTTTTCCTAATTGATGCTTCTAAAATCGGAACAGTTGGAACAGTACTTATTTTAAGATTTTCAAGTATATCACCTGGCCTTATTGATAGTTTACCTTTATTCCATATCTCTATTTGAGCAATACTAATATCACCATCTATATTTTTGCCTTTATAGGATACTCTCAGGTCAGATACTTGCCCACTCTTTAGTGCTGATACCTTTAAAGGATAGACTGCATAAGACAGTTCCCTATTACTTATTGATGAATAATAAAAATAAAAGGCTAAAATAAAACCTAGAATTGTACAAATTGAAGTAATAATTCCAACCCAAGGATTCGAGAAGAAATTCTTTATTTTGGATGTTATTTTTTCTTTATTAGCTGTTGGTTGAATATCCATAAATCTCCCTTATTCCTTATTTTATCTAAAATATTAAGGCATGTAAATTCTTCATTCAGGTAAGGAATACCTTGATGTAGTCACAGAAAATTTTGATTCATATTTATCATATTCTTCCTTTGTTATAAATCCCTTTTCATATAGTTCAATTACATCTGCTGCTTTTAAAGACTTACCATCTAATAAATCTTGTCTAACTTTAGATAATCTTTCTTTTTCTACTAATTGCTTTTGCTTTTCAATTTCTGCAACATACTTATCATTGGCTGGAGGATTACAGCTTTTGCATGACCTGTATTCATGTTCTGCAGCTTCTTTCAGGCTATCAATAAATATCAGCTTATCGGCACTAGCCTTTTTAACAAAGGCACAATTATCCCTGTGATATGTGTAAGTACCTCTTATGCCTATAAGCTCGCCAGAATAGTTGTAATACTTGTACAGCCTAAAACCTATTACAGAGCCAATAAGTAATATAACGGTGCTGCCTATAATAAACATTTTCTTCATATAAACACCCCAACAACTGCTATTTAATTGCCTTTTGAAGCATCCTTTTGTTTGTTTAGAGATTTTTTTATAATATCTGTATTTCCTTTAACCATCTTGTCTATCGAATCCAAGGATCTAACAGAAAAATCTTTATAAATAATAAAGAGAGTAACAAAAACCACACCTAAAATTATGGGAAAGAATAAACTCATATAAATTTTAACAAAAGCAAAAAACCCTTCACTTTCCATTTTTAGCGTTTGAGACTTAAATACATCGCTACTTAGGATAAATATAAATGCAACTGATATAAAACCCATCATACCTAAGAACAGGCAATAAATACTATAACCAGTATCTGATGCTTTCTTACCTAAAAATTTTCGGCTTAACAATGATACGATAGCTGCTGCTATTAATGAAGCACATACTCCTGATATCCACTGATTATTAAGAAATTTAGTAACTGAATCCATTTATACCTCCAAACAATATCTATTAAACAAAATACTCTCTACCAGATAGTACATAATCCACCATAATTATATTACACTTATATAGCAGCAGCAATATATATATAAATAAATATTGACAATGTAGTTGCAAAAACAATAGATTTTTCTGTAAAACTTTAATTTGTATCATATAAAGTTTTCATATTTTCAAACGCTTGGAAATTTCAATAATTTCTTATCAACAATTCCTTATAGCTCCGATCCTGATCGTATCGACTAACCAAATTATGAAGTCTCTCGACCTCTTCAATATGATAATTTCTATAAAGCTCCCTTATGTACCCATGATCATTATATGAAAGAATAAACTTGCCTTTTATATTTTCCAGCCTCTGGCCCAACCTTACATGATCTTCATGGGTAAACTGAGCCTGATAATATTTTTCAGTGCCATAGTAAGGTGGATCGCAATAGATCAGTGCATCAGGACGGTCATATACTGTTATAAGGTCCTCAAAATCCTTGTTTTCCACAACAACCTTGGAAAGCCGCTTTGATATGCTGTTAAGATATTGAGCCATTACCTGGATATCCTTTTTAACGCATCCATAGTTCCTGCCGTTTGAGCCATAAGAAATTCTTAAAACTATGAAGAACCTTGCAGCTCTCTGTATATCTGTTAAACCTCTTGTATTGTACTGAGCTTTGAAATCCTCAAATAGCTCCCTGGAATTAAGCATAAAGGAAAGCTCCCTCTGCAGCTCCTCACAATGAAATTTAACGCACCGGAATAAATTAACCAGGTCGCTGTTATAATCATTATAAATCTCTATTTCTGCATGTCTATCCTTATGAAATAGTACCCATGCAGCACCACCGAATACTTCAATGTATCGTCCAAAGTGTGCTGGCATTCTGTCGCAAATAGTTTTCTTAAGATAGTTCTTACCACCTATCCAACTAATAAAGCTTTTCATAATTAGTATCCCCCTATGTTTTAAATTAAAATTAGAAGCAGGGTTTCCCCTGCTATTGTTATTTTGTCTTTTTTACATAATACTCTATTTTATTATCAAGCCATGCGTCCAAGTCCCCATATAACTTAGCTAACTCATTTCTTGCTGCATAACCCATTATATTAACAGCCAATTGTTTAGCTTGAGTAAATACCTCTTCCTTGGCTGCCTGGTCAAACTCACCGTTTTTCTTTAGCGTATCAACCACCGTTTGGCCCACAGAAACAACCGCTGTTTCCACTGCATCCTCTGCGATAACTATGTACTTATCAAACTTATCATTACCTATTTTGTTTTCCAGTGCCTTCCCTGCAAGCTTAATTCCTTTAACCAGTGCCGGCACGATTACGGCTGTAATAATGAGGCTCACAACCTCAGGCGTTAAAAATTGATTCATGATTATTTACCATCCTTTCTTAATCTGTTTACAAGTGCTATAACAAAGCCTTCGGTGGCTTGGTTATCAAGTGTTAATGTGTGATCGCTCTTCAGGATCCCGGCAGCCATCAACTCATCATTGTCCTTTTTGAATTGATGGATCTTTGGTGGTTGTTGTAGTTGCAGAGTTGCTGGCTTTGGTTTTTCTTCCGGAATTTGCAGATAAGTAAGGAGTCCTTCGCCTATCTTCTGGGCCAACTTCGGAATGAATTCAGGTTGTTTCAAAAATGCCACATCATATGCGTTATCCAAGAAGAGACTTTCGATAATAACTGTTTGAGCCGATCCGGTTGCCCTGTGCATGCAATAATAATCCTGGCCTTTGTTAACACTAGATTCCTTGCTAAATACTCTCCTGAAAGGCAAACCCAAGGAACAAATCTTTTCTACAATACAAGTAGCTAATTTTGCATCGGAATGGATTGAGTATATAACCTCTGCCCCTCTAGCCTGACCGTTATAGGCATTAAGATGAACACAAGGGCATATCGTTTTTCCGGAAAACTCTGCAGCCTTTTTTGCTACCCAAGCAGCTCTCCGGGACAGATCAAAGTATTCATCTTTTGTCCTGGTCATTAGAACCCCAGAAAAATAGCCTCGAAGCACTCTTGCAAGCTCAAGGCTAATTTCTAAATTCAGGTCCTTTTCTTTGTATCCATTGGCCACAGCTCCAGTTTCGGTCCCACCATGTCCTGGATCGATAATTATTTGGATGTCGTTTCGCAAGTTAATCGTCCTCCCTTCATATTATCTAAACATTCCTTTTTGCAGAGCATAAAAAAAGAGACCTATCAAGCCTCCTGCTAATGGTGCTACTACAAAGCCAATCAGCCATTTTAGGGTTGTTACCAAGTCACTAATTTTAGTACATAAGTTATTGATACTTGCAGTATTTGCTGCATCTGACCTATCAAGCCTATCTATTTTGTTTTCATGCTCTCCCAACCATGCTTCATGGTGCTTCAATTGTTCGTCAACTCTCTTGTGTTTTTCATTACATACTTCATTCCCTGGTGGCATTGTACTCAGTCCTTTCTTATTCAGTTGATTGAGTATTACAACCGGCTCCCCTTATAACTAAATCAGTTCAAAACATTCAATTGCTATCCAAGAAGATAAAATACCATTTTGCATAATAACAGCATTTTCTCCTGCATTTAACCCATAAACATATAATCTTAATTTATCGCCCTGATGCAGTTCAACGCTGGATTGTAAGCGAAGCGGCATAACTATCTTGTGAATATAAGTATATGATTGATCAAAGGGTGTTTCTAGTTCATTGTCTGGATAATTAGAATAAAAGAACTCTGCTTGTAAACCACCTCCAATAGTCAACCCATGAAAGGTCAAGAAAACCGTAATCATATACTTACCGGATACTTTGCATTCAAGTTCATCTGGTATTGATGCATTAAACATCCCATGAGTGTCATAAGACATTCTATGAGTTCCATAATCTGCAGAATTTGCATGCCCCCATACTACTTTCTTTCCTGAAAAATTTAATACTGGTATGTCTTGCGGAACCACTAGTTTTGCGTTTGGCCTACTATGTATTTCATGTATGCCTTGCTCAATTTTATTTAGATTTGTTGCATTAATGGATGGTGTGCCTCCATTTGTCCAAATCGTTTTTTCATAAGCCATTTACATTACCCCCTTTGGATTTTATCAACCCTTTTGAATGTTAATTCTTCGCTGCTACTCTTTACTTTATGCCATAATATCCGGCTTAAAAGGTTTCCCGTATCTGCAGAGGATGTTGCAGTACTTCCGCAAAATATCCCTATTTCCTCTATGGTCGCAACAGCCTCACTGTCAAGTATCTGAAATTCCGTTGTGATTTCGCCGGTATTAGTCCGTGTTGGGGCTGCTACAGGCTGAACCCTAAATATTTCTGAACCTAATTTTGTATCAGTATCAGTAATTGGAGCCGAACTGGTCCCAACAGCCATATACTTAATTTCATAATTTGGTGTAATACCAAGTAAGCAATCAGCAAAAGCATTAAGTGCTGCATTCATGATTCTATTTTTTATTTTCTCTTCTGTAATAGCACCAGTTATTTTGTTTTTAGTTGTTATATACCAAGTACCATCCCATCCTACTTTATCAATCATTAATAATCACCTCACTAACTGCGGTATTTGGATATAAGTTCTCGGAAGGATATAAACTTTCGGAAGGATACAGAGCAGAAAAAACTTTTATATTGGTCTGCCCTGCAAACGAACTGATTTCTGACTGGTTTTGCAGTAATATAATAACTTCATTTTCTGCAATAACAAACTCTTTGTCAGTTTTAAGCAGTCCTTTAAAAAATTCTTCCCATCCCCCAACTGCTGCCCCGTCCAAAGCATGTACGGAGTAAATAACCTCTTCTGGACCGTCAGGCCTAATTGTTATTGACTCAATTAAAAAATCCGAGTTGATACCATATAAAGGCTTTTGTACTGTAAGTAATTGGCCAACTTGCAAGCCTGGAACGTTAGTATTGAAGTCAATTGTGTCTTTTATTTCACCGTATTTTTCAAGTAGAGCCTGAGCGTACTGTATGGCTTGATCTGTATCATTAATACTGGTTTCCTTTATGATGTTTTCGTAGATACCTGAGCTGCTTTCAATCATTTTTCTATTATTAATTTCGCTAGGGTTATCTATTTTGACAAACAGATCACGCAGCCCTTTGTATGTTATTCTTACAGCATCATTAGGAGTTAAAACAGCCTCGGTTGAGTCTTGAGTTATTGTGTTGCTGTTATATGCAAAATACCACTTTTTATTCTTGTCTATTCCGTTTACTCCTATATATGCTGGGTTAATAGCAGTCCATCCAGTTCCGTTCAAATTAATTTCTATAACAGGTTTTTCTGCTAAAGGATACCGCAAAATAAAATTTCTAGAATCACCATCAGGCTTCGGTGATGGAGTTTCATTTGTTTGGGTAGCTGTTTTACATTTCCCACCTCGGATATATTGAGTATTTCTGTATTTAGTCATGTCTGATTTTTGTTTGAAGTTACTGTGTTGTACCGAATCGAACAATATCCATGGTGATTTGTTGGTACTTCTTTCGTAAAAGTTTAAGCTAATTGCATCTTCCTGGATGATATTCCAATTAAACTGGGTGATATCCTTAAGATAATCCAGTGCCTCGGAACATTTTATATAGTTAAATACAGCTTTTTTAATTATAGGGCCATCCTGTACATTTCCAGCAATTACCCCATCTGCAGATAGCACAGGCAAAATAATATTTCTAACAATGTCACCTGCTGTCATGTTTTCAGCAACAGCTGCGATTAGCCGCTTATCTGCAATACTGGAATCATCTACAGCAGAAACATTATAAAATACTCTTCCAGGCATAGCCTCATATTTGTCTATAGTAAGTATCTTGCAATATGTTTTATACACCGAGATGCTGTTTTGAGTTATCTCAAAAAACACTGTATCTCCTATATTCACATTGTCAATTGAAATAAGCGTAAAACTTAACGTTGTTCTGGCATTTAACTTATCTGTTATGGTCCAGTTGGGAGTTATCAACCTTGAATCTTCAGTGTAAATTGCACAAGTTCTTCCCATTATTTACACCCCCAGAATTCCCATCCGCTGGGTTATTCTATCCATAAGCCTGTCAAGTCCGTAATCATCTGTAACAATCGGATCGTTAATTGTTATGCTTATACCGCTATTAGCCTTGTCTAAAGGTGTTACTCTGGCACCTCTCGGCAGATCAAGTATTTCAGGTGCTTTTTCCCCTACAAGAACTCTCCCACCTTTTGTAATATTTCCGCCTTCGGCAAGATGGGGTATCTCGGCAAGGTTTATTCCAAAATCTTTCCCTCCTACACCGGGTATCCAATCAGGTATTGATACGTGTATTTTGTTTAAGCCTCTAATCATGCTGTTTACAACATCAATAATTATATTTACAGCACCTTTTAGAATACCTTTTATACCGTCCCAAACACCGCTAAATATTTGTTTGACACCGTCCCAAGCCCTTCTCCAATCACCCGTAAAAACACCAGCCACAAAATCAGTTACACCTTTTAATGCTTTGAGCACCCCTGAAATAACATCCCCTATAACTTTTACGGATGAAGAAACAATATCACGGATAAGCGGCCATGCGATTTGAAATGCCTTAACAATGTTATCAATGACTGGCTTGATTATATCCCAAAGGCCTTTCATAATCTGCCCCACCTGTGGAATCCATTCTTTGAATTTTTGGGCGAATAACGGAACAATGCTGGTAGCAACAAAATTGAATATTTCAATTAAAGGCGGCATGATAGTATTTGTTATAAAGCTTAATGCCTCTGATAAAAATGGCATCGTATTATTAGATATGTTATCAAATGCCGTTTGTAACAATGGGATAACCACAATTGATACCTTATCCATAACAGAGCTTATTACATTAAACGCTTTTTCAACCGCTCCTTGAATGGCTGGCATATTTGAGCTAATCCAGCCTGAGAAAACACCCAAAATAGGAAGTATTTTTTCGCCTAATGGTATTAATATTCCTACTTCGAAATTTCTCCCTAATCCGGCTAAAGCCTCGCCAAACGTGTCATACTTTACGGTGTTTATATCTTCAAGAGCTGACTTGGAGAGACTTACTTGGCTTCCGATATTAGCAAATGCAAGCACGCCTTGCTTTTCCAAATCCTCAAACTGAGTACCGAAAAGACTTACTCCAATTGTATTCTGAGCAACAGGATCCTTGACAGCATCCAAAGCCTGTATAACTTGCTGGAATGACTTTTGTGCTTCCGGACCTCCTTTTGCAAAGCTGGCTGTTAACTTATCAGCATCAAGCCCTAACTGTTCAAATGCTGCCTTAGAACTGTCGCTTCCATCCTTCGCCCTGATGTTAAACTCTTTAATTGCATCCCCTACTTTGTCAATTGAAAATGCTCCATTCTTGGCACCATCAACAAGCACATTTGCAAACTGTTCTGCAGAAAAACCAAGGCTTTTGAACTGTACTGAATATTCATTGAAAGTATCCAGGAGGTCATCATTTTTGTTTGCACCGTTTTGAGTAGCCTGAGCTATTAAGTTCATTGCTTCCTCTCCGGTAACTCCAAAATTCTTCATTAAGGAATTTGCTGCCCTAGTTGACTCATTAACCTCGTATTCAAATGTATCTCTAAGCATTAAAGCATTTTGAGTTAATTTCTCAAGTTGCACTCCTGTTTGTCCAGTTTGCTGTTTAACAGTTGAAATGGATCTTGCAATATCATCGAAGGATTCCCCAAAGTTATTATTATAAATATTGAGCATGTTGCCTTTAAGGTTATCCATTTCTTCATCGGCAGCCCCTGTAGATGCCTGCACACTATTTAAGGCTTTTCGCAATTCTTCGGATGCACTAACACCCTTAATTGCAAACCCTGCTACGGCAGCTGCACCTGCAGCAGCAAAACCAAGTGCGACTTTACCAGCCTTTTCTACCAATCCTCCAAGTGTTGAACCAACTCCGGAAGCCTTTTTGTCTACTTCATCAAGTTGCTGGTTCGCCTGATTTGATTGTATAAAAATAGATCCAAACAGCCTAAAAAGCTCCATTAATTATCACCAACCTTTCCCCAGCTCCTTCCGGATTTCTTTGGCTTCCTGCAATATTTCCTCTGCAGATCTTTTTATAAGCTCCTGAGGCTCTCTTGCTTTTTTAAAAAAACTAGAAAACGGGATAAAGGTTTTGCTTGTCATATGTGGAAACTTAGTTAACCACATCTGCCAGGCCTTTTCCTCTTCCCGTTTCTCTTCTGCTTTATTGATTATTTTAATACCATCAACCCAATAAAGCTGCATAATAAAATCTATATTGTTGTACCGGCTCAGTAACAAATCTAGTGTTTCTACTTCATCAACTGACCGGCTTTCTTGAAAAAATTTGCGATGCCAGGAATGCTCTTGAATTTTTGAATAATCTCAAAACTATTATCAATTGGCAGCTCGCCAAATTCAGGTCCAGTCATTCCAACAAGATCCCCAAGAAACTCATTGACTTCATCCTGGGCCAAATGAATATTTTCAATGGCCGACATAACTAGTTCAGCCCCTAATTGCTCCTGGGATTTTCCCTTTGTATCAAGCTTTAAACCCATTTTCTTGAGGATCTTTGACATTTTAAATAAATCATTTGTCTTTAGCTGTCTGATTTCCATCTATATCCCTCCATTATATGACTGTCATAGTAACTGCAACGGATTCAGCACTATCAACATCCACAGCTCCTTGATACAGTTTATAACCGCCTTTTGTTACACTAAATGGTTTATTAGTGCCAACAGAAACACCAGCAAAAGTCGCAACCCCTGAGGCATTAGTGGTTAATGTCCGGTTATTAAATGTAACTGAGGCCCCGGAAATAGCTGCAGAGCCGTTTGATGTTACTGTAAATGTAACTGTATAAGTGGTGCCTTTAGCGAATTCAACTTTCCAAGGTTCTGTTGTCCTGGCTGCAGGATCATAAGTTCCTGTGTAATTAAGCTCTGATATAACCTCTTCTTTATCAACCAATTCCCAGTTGATGTTTTCAAGGTTTATTGCATCCTTGACTTCTATATACACCTGTTTACCTTCAAGATTCCGGCCAGTAAATGAAACTGTATTATAATCTGTAGCAGATACATCTGCAGCAGCTGTTAATACATCCTTTGCAGTATCTGATGTATTCAGGTTCATGGCAGGATAAAACTTCGGCAAGTTTGCCGGTAATAATTCAAGAGCTTTCAAGGCCAGTTTTGCTACTGATTTTGTTTTTCTTATTCTTCCTTTTACAGGTCCGTAGTCTCCATCGGCTTCAATCGGGCGGTATTCTCTTTCAATAACAAAGGATCCCCCACCTCTAACGAGAGCTATATCAACACCACCTATAGAAAATACGCCTTCACCAAGTAAAATATCTCCTTGTGCCATATATCTCACACTCCTTTATAGTATGTTCTTACTCTGTACCGCAGCTGTCTGCGGTTGATTCTCGGGTCATCGTCAATGACTTCTCCCCTGGTTTCCCGGTAGAAAGTCGCTGTTAACCCGTTTGAAACTATAGTTTTTATATTTAGTCCGGTTGGATTAAGTGCGTCCCCATCACCATCAATACTATCTGTTAATGTTTCCAGTGATGTTGTGTCCTCTTTATCATCCCAAATGTCTATTTCAAGGGTGAAATCCTCGCTGGGGTAGGTATTGGAGCTTGATGGCAGATTAAAAGTTATATACGGAAATGTTGCTGTCGCAGGTGCTTTTTCTTTGTAGACTCTAGGATGTTTTGTAAGCAGATATGACCGAATTGCCTTAGAAAATTCTATAGTATTCATTCTTTATTCAACTCCCTCAGTGCCTCTTCTATCATACTCTGGATAACCCCTATATTCGCCTCAACAGTTTTCATGAAAAACGGGTGTGCTCTGTGTGTTGATGTTCCTAATTCAATCATAGCCGCATAAAAAGCCTTGAGGCCTATCTGAAGATCACCTTCTTTTTTGCGGTACCAATACCCAACTGATTTCCTTAACCGTCCTGGCTTAATCTCAATAGTACTACCACTTTTAAGTTTAATTTTTCGCTTGATGCCTCGTGGTGTATTGGCCCTTATTTCTTTTGTAAGAAATTTGCCTATCTCCTTGAGAGCATTTTCAGGCTTTTCTTTTATCTTTTGTTTTACAAGTTCCACCCTGGATTCATATGATATTTGTTGTCGTGCCATTATTCCATCACCCCACTGCAAACAAGCTCCATATCTTCAAAATCACTAATATCTTTGTTTTTATCGGGAACAAATGTCCTTATTATACGGTACCTTGCATTCTCAAATTCGGCCTCTTTTTGACCTGTATATTCATATTTGTTAATAATAAATACAATTTCAGGTTTTAGGTCATTGGCTGCTGCTGCATAATGTTCAGACCGTGTGACTGATCTAATCCCACACAGCACCGGTGTGCGAACCTCAGTAGTTATTACATTACCTATGTCATTAACCGTTGATGCCGAATTATCAATCAATACCAGCTCATAATCCTTTGTCATCCTTCCACCGCCACTTCTTTGTGAAGTATTAAATTGTGTAAGCGGAATTGTAAGTGTCTTGGCATACCGATTTCAGAATCCCTGCTTTGGTACCTCCAAGTGACATAGTCCACAAGGAACATAAGATGACTGCTGTTTGCACTGTCAAGGGTAAGCCCTTTTTCATCTTCAAGCTCTTTTACTACTCCGTTAATGATTGCTGTCAAGTAGGTGTCTCGGACTATTGATCTGATTCCCAGGCGTTCCTTTACAAGTGACAAAACTAAATTATTGTCCATAGATACACACCAACCTTTCTGATAAATAAAAGAGACTACCTTGGAAGATAGTCTCTATCGTTAAATTTTCCTTATGTGAACTAATTACCAGCCGTCTTTTTCGTGTTATGATACCACAATCATTTTCTGTTATCACCTCCTACAAATTAAACCCAACAGATTGATTAATTCTTCCAGGAATAGTTTTTTTGCTTACAAATATAGCAATATAACAAATTGCTCCAACAATCATAATAGCTATTACATGGTATAATGGTTCTATGTTACGTATAAAACTCACTTTCCCCAAAACTTTAAGTATAGGTATTAATACAAACATATGTGTAAAATATATCCCAAACGAAAATTCTCCAATACTCGTTAGTATCGTTTTGGATCTAAACCTATCTTTTAATGTAAAAAATGCAATTATTATTGCTATTGAGTACAAAAATGAACTTAATTTTATTGTACTAAACGCAAAATATTTTAATACTAAACTTTCAATCATCGATAATGCAAAAGTTGCAATTAAAAATATACAAACAAAAGCATTATTAAAACTATTCTTTTTATTGAACCATATACCTAATACAAAAAAGAATATCCACATAGTACAAGGCAATGCATAGCGTATCGATTGAAATTCATAACCGTTATAATGCATAATGTACAGAACACTTATCGACATTAAATTTATAGTTAATGCTAACCATAAAGACATTTTTTTAAGTAATGGTAATAATATGTATAATTGCATAATAACTATTATAAAGTAAAACGGCCCCATACCTTCTGCAAATACAAATATTTTTATTATGTCTACTAGATTAAAGCTTTCACCCATTAGCATTTTAAATGCAATTGCGATAATAGACCATATAATATACGGCACTAATATTTTACTCAATCTTTTTTTTATAAACTCAAAGTATTGATTTGTTGTCTCTATTTCTTTTTTGCCCATCCAGTATCCTGATATAAATACAAATACTGGAACCGCAAAAGCTATTAATTGCCTTACTGTCAATCCATAATAACCATTAATATTACCACTACTGATTACATGTATAGCAATTACACAAAGTATTGCTATACCTCGCAAATTTTCAAAAAACAAATCCCTGTCCACACAACCACTCCCTTAAAATGTTATTTTTAACTATAATAACATTTTAATCCAAATAAGTATACATATACTACACAGCTTTAGTAAGGCTTTGTGTATAAGTATGGAAATACACCATAATAATTCCATACCCCTAACCTAACATCACCTTACCTCGCATTTATGAAAGGGTTACTGTTTTCCAAACTCCACCAATCCGGAATTTTAAACCAGTTCCATCAAACGCTAAGACTCCGTCTTTGATAGGTATATCATTTCCGCTAGCATCCTTACCAGGCATTTTTGTTGGTAGAGCACCTGGCCTCATGTATAAAGGCACATTTGCCCTTGCCATATCTTTGTGAAATTCCCACGCTTGGTTATCTCCATCTGATCCAACCATTAACCAACCATAAGTACCATTGATTATGTCAAAATCTTGAATTGCTGATCTGTAAAGGTTATCTTCATTAGAATTATTCACAACCAATAACGTTATTCTGTGTGTCCTGTCTTTCGCAAAACCCTCAAAAACATGACCACCATTATTATAATTAGCTTTATTCCAACGACTTAACGGACTGCAATGGGCCATATAAACACCTTCAATATACACACTGCCAAAATGTTTATTTAACACATTGGTAATAGCCGGCAAAAACCCTTTGCTAAAAATATCGTCTGACCATTGCAAATGTGTTGGGTCAATTGTAGTCTCCTTTTTAAATACATTTACTACTGGTATTGTTGGCGTATTTACTGTGTCTGAAAAATATTTATTTGGATACTGTGCAAGTAAAGCATCAAGATTATAACGATATTCGTTATCCGCACCAAATGCATCCGTTAAATCAATGCACATCATATTGTTGGTTCTAATTTCAACGCCTGCACCGGAGTTACTAAAATCATACTGCATGCTTACCCTAATTTTCCCAGCATTCCAAGTAGAAGGAATTGTAAAATATCCTCCAAGCTTGTATGTTGTGCCTTGTACTGGGTTATTTACATAATATAATTTTGTAGTTCCAGCAAAAGCATCATTCCATAGGTATAGTGTAATTTTTGTGCAATTTGGTCCATTGACAGTGGCTTCTCCACTTATATAAAGTACATGTGGGGAAACTGGTGATTTTGTAGTAACCTGTATAACTTTAGCTGGCGAAGCACTAACTGTCCCAACAAAACCATTATTAGCATTTCCTGCACAACCTGAAAATGTCCATCCCGTAGTGTCACTAGCAAAATTGCCGTTACTAACTAAATTTGTTAGTGCTACACTAGATATTTGCTGTATTAAATTAGTTTGCAAGTTCTTCGTATCAGCCTTTTGCAAATCAATTTCTTTTTTATTTTTGCTCGTTTTTCTGCGAGCCAGTGTATCATGCATCTTGTGTTCCTCCTTTCATGTATAGGAAGTTATTAGCCTGCATTTGCTGTATCAGCTGCAAATGTAACCGCCGTTGTAGGTGCTGCATTATCAATGTTGATAATCACAAATCCTTCGCCTTTTGCGGGAGCTCCGTCATATCTTGCAGTACCTTTGAATACTGTTTGATCCTCGATGAACTTCACATGTTCAGATACGGCCAATTGTGACCCTTCCCTTTCTGCCAGCAAGTATAGAGACCCAAAACCTCCGATTATATCCCCATCAGGTATGAAATCAAGTTCTACAATTTCTCCGCCTTCTATTGGCATTGTACCATTTACTCCTGCCACAATAGCCCCAGCAGCATTGATTGTAAGTGCATTTGAAAGTATCTTCATTCTTGTTTTTCTATTCATGCACCAGAAACTTTTGCCATCGCTGTAATTTGGTTTTGCAACACCAAGCTTAAGAAGCAAAGCTGCGAAGAATTCCTCTGCAACCAAATCTGTTGTATCAATCTTAATCAAGTTAGTTAAGTGTAGATCTACCCAATCAGGTGCATCAGCATCCCAATCCGCTGGTTTGGCAGTCTGTGCTAATCTTTTTGCAATACCTAAAGGCATTTTTGTGCCGGTACCATATAATATTGCCTTATCTACTGCTAAACCAATGGCCTGACCAAGGGCATCCATGATTTCACTGGCAAGATTTAAGTCACTATCCTCAAGAGTTGAATTTGGAATCGGAATATATCCACCAACTTTATAACCGTCAACTTCAATCTGGCTGAAATCAAGGGCTAATTCATTGAGTTTTCCAATAGCCTCAGTCCATATACCCTCAGGAATTGTTCCGGCTACATTCTGACGAGCCTTACCTTTAACTGGTTTAAGTCTTACTTTTGTTATCAATTTGCTATACCTGTGAAGGTTATCTCTTAACAGGTCCAGCATTACTATAGGGATTGTAAGCTCAGCTCCTGTTACTGCTCTTTTCTGTCCCCTTAAATCCCTGGTACGCTGTAAAAAGTCTTTTACATCATCCTGAGTGACAACGCTTCTAAGGTTTTCGCCAAAAATATTTCTATTTCTCATATACTTTTCACTGTCCTTTCTTTGCTCATCGTTTTTGTAGTCCTGCCTTTTATTTTTGTCTGGATCTGCTGCTCTGCTGTTGACCTCATCGAGTTCTTTTTGGAGGTCCTGGATCTCCTTCTCAAGGTCCTTCTTTGCTTTATCATGCTCGCCCTCCTCTGTCTCAAGAGCTGTCTTATCATTTTCAAACTCTGTTACAGACTGATCAACTACTTCCTGATCCTCTTTAGGAGTTTCATCTGTGATCTCGTTTATTGCAGCTTCCAGTTCTTCCTCTCTCTTTTTCATAGCTGCTTTTCGTGTCTCAAAATCAGCATCTTTGGTCCTGAGTGCATCAAGCTTTTTTCTAAGCTCATTAAGCTTCCTGGTTAATATCAATTGTTTTAACATTCTTTCTTCAACCTCTCTTTCATCCTCTTTTTCCATTCATCAGTCTTTCGTTTTTTAATTGCTTCAAAATCCTGCTTTCTTGCGGAAATTGAAGTGTCCTTGTATGCTGGGAAGGTTACACAACTTACCTCATACAACTTTACTTTTTTAATGGTCCAGTGAACGGATCCATCATCACGGTACTCTGTGTCCTCTTCCAGAATGTCGAACCCAAAAGAGCATTGGTCTACATCCCCTCTTTCCACACGGGCATATAAATTCATCGCATCGGTATCATTTTGATTGAGCCTGATCTTTCCCCATAACCCTCTTGAGTCAACTTTCAATTCAAGGGTACCGGATTTATTACGGCCAAGGACCAATCTTGTTTCATGATCGATCAAGGCCCTTATATCATCGTTCAGTGCACCGTCAAATGCATGAGTGTCAATGCTCTCTGTTGCTCCTGGCCAAAGTTCATATGTGGATCCAAACACGGAAAAATAACCTTCAATATACTTCTCTCCGTTATCCTCAGCTGCCCTAAACTGAGTCGCTTGGCTTCGGGCTTGCCTTACGCCTCTATTCATCATCACCACCTCCCCCATTTAATTTTTTCTGATCCCCCAATCTGTCAGCCGGCAAATAATTTTCTAATGCCAGTAACTTATCCATTTCAGGATCAGGAGACATTCCAATCCAATCACGCCACTCATTACGCCTCATGGCCATCCTATCAACCATAGCGGAGCCGGCAGAAACAATGTCGGGTAAGCTGTATGAGTATAAGCTCCTAGGATTGAATCGCCAGTATAGATCTGGAGCATACAAAAGCTTTCTTGTAAGCTCCTGCTCAATTACCTTGGCTTTCCCCAAAATCTTTGAGCCTATGAAGTTGTTATATTCTTCAGCGTTGAAGTCACCCACACCAACTAAAAAAGGCGGTACTCCGAATATACCGGCAACCGTCCTTTTGTCTATTTCCAAATTTGAGCTTATAGCCAAATCATTAAGTGTAAGAGGCTTAACCTGGTTCACTTGAAACATATCTGCTGGTATAAACCAAGGTCGGCCATTTTCGCTTGCATCAAGGTACTGTTCAGAAAGTTTTTTTCTTCCCTCTTTGCTTGAAAACTCTTCTGTAAGACCGTCAACCTTAACAATTATTGATGGACTGGGACTTTCCATTAGAGCTTGCTTTGTTGTACTTGCCTGCTTCAATCCTTTTACAACATCCTTCAACACTGTTTTATATCCAGTACCTATCCAGGGCTTTTCAGGATCTGGATTGATAGCAAAGTGCAAAACCTCGTCGGGACTGAATGTAACACCACCGTATCTTATTTGATATCCTCCTGGTATATCTTCGAAACAAACCTGTGAAGGTTTTAGTGGTTCAAGGTTTTCTATATAGCCATCTGGAGAATACCTAACATATGTAACTTGATTTCCATTACCCTCAAGCATCATTGTCCATACTATGTTATACATCCAAGCTTTACGTGTCATAAGGTTATTAGGTTCAATGTCAAGCTTTCTGGATAATGCATTTTTAACCCTTATGTCTCCCTCTTTATCCGTATTCTGCATAAGATACAGAGTCATACTGCTAATAAGATCAGCGTATATGTCCACACACATTTTTACTTCAGGGCAATTAGATAACCTCGTATACCCCGAAGTAGTAAGTATGTTGTAAGCATCCATAGTACACAGACCAACAAAATTTCTCTTTTGCGGTGCATCCCTTGTGTTGTTATTAAGCTTTTTGTTTTTACTCATTAATCAAGCCACCCCTTTGCATTTTGACTTCGCTCTAAATCTTCTAACATTCTTACACATGCAAAAACAGCCGCATCAAATACATCTATACGGCTTTTTTCTTCAACCTTTTCATACTGTATCATGTCATCAGTCTTTTCAATCGCCAGGACATTCTGGACACAATACTCAAAAGGCTCAGCACCAAAGTAATACAGCTGTTTGTTTTTGGCTTTTTTCTCAATCCTCCGGAAGCCCTCAGACTTTTTATAAAAGTATTGAGGCTGGTCAACTATCTTAAATCCAGCTGCCTGCATACCGATAAAATATTCACGACAAAACTTTCTATCATGGCCAATCTGCTTTATTTTAAAGCCCTGCTTTTTCAGGTCTTTATACCAGTTAATTATTTCTGCATGGTTAACAGTTGGATAATTACTCATTGTTAACCAGCCATCATCCTTCCAACCGAATAGCGGGATATTATCCTCATCCGCTTTTCTATGAGCTGCAACAATCGGAAACCAGCAGTGAGGCAATATAATATCAATGTCTTTGTAACTGCCATACAAGGATCCGGCTGTTAGATCGTGCAACTTGGACAGGTCGGATCCTCCATAAAATGATATTAACAACTTTCTCACAAACTCAATCTTTTTCTGCAGAGGCCATAATGGATCAATTCCAAGTGCTTTTTCTGCTTCATGGTTGCTTACTTGGAATTCATATAAATCAAAATAAGCTTTAAGTGCTGAAGTATAAACATTGAGAGACTTTGCATAAAAGTCTTTTCTCTGCTGCGGATCATTCTGAGCCTGAAGCGAATCATTAAGTATCTCATTTGGCCTTATTGATACACCATAAGCAGGATTGGCCATTTCATGTACTATAGGATTTGTATAATCAATATCCCCACTCTCATCCGGATCAGCTTCACAGATAAAAATAAAATACTGCTCGTCTTTAACAGTACCATTGAGGACCTTCTTACAATATGTCAAGCGATGATAACAAAAGCTGTTCATATCATCGCCAGCAGTAGTTATACCAATCATCAGTTTATTTGTATATGCTTTCATTGCCTCCTTGAACAAATTGTATTGTTTAGGTTTTTTGAAAGCATGTATCTCATCTGCAATTGCAATATTGCAGTTAAATGAATCCTGGGCATCTGGGTTGGCTGCCAATGCCCTAACAAAAAATAACCCGTCCTCAAACTCAGTGCTTATTGAATGCTCATTGTTATTATCAATAATCCTGAAGCTATCCTCTTCGCCCATCCTTACAATGTTGTATTTTATAAAATTAAAACTTTCCAAGGTCTGAGCTAATGCAGCAGCAGTTATATATATCTTGGATCCGCTTTTCCGGTACAGTAAACCAAGAGCATATGCTAGAGCACCAGCAAAAGAAGTTTTAATATTCTTTCGAGGTATATAAATAAGGGCCTCATGAAATCTTACAATATCAGTGCCTTTATGGTAAAAGCCCACAAGGTTATATACTATAAACTTATGAAACGGTTCCAATAAAAAAGGCGTTCCTCTTAACGGTGTTCCGTCAAGTTTCTCGCCTTGTTGGTGACAAAATGTCTTTTCAATTATTCCAATAACGAACTCAGCATTTTTGGGATTGAATTCATATTCCGGATTTTCTAAGTCCTTCAAAAACCTTTTACAACAAAGAATTTGATTCTTACATGCAACTTTTCTCCCGCTTACAATATCGTTAGCATATTTCATTACAATGTCAAAGTTTTTAAATTTATTCAAGACTCTTTAATGCCTCTGCCAATAGACTTGTTTTTTTATCATCAAGCCCAGAATTTTTAATTTTCTTCAGTCCCGCAGGAGTTAGGCCAAAGATATTTTCTAAATCTGTTATTTCTTTTCTCAATGTTTCAATCGACTGGTATAATGCTGTTTTTCTGTTATTTGTAGCTCCAGCTTTGTTTGTGTATTTCTCAGTAATTTTACACCCTTCCGAATACCATTGGGACATTAATATTTCAAACTGCAATCGCATTTCTGCATACCTGGTAATTGCGGGGGAAAATTCTTGTTTGTAAGTTCCAAGCTTTTTCATGTCCTCAACAGTCTGAGAAAATATTTCAGAAAATTTATCTTCATGAATGAGCTTTAAGCTATTCGACGCTTCCATCTGTTCCCCCTCCTATAAGGTATCTTTTGCTTTCTACTCCTATATTTTCTCCAATGTTCGTATGTTTGTAAACTAGTACTTGGTTAAGTATTAGGTAATTTAATAGGTAAACTTGATATTGAACCAAAAACTCTGAGAGGCGATACTCCTAAGAAAGTTCTAAATGCTTTGCCCAATATCGCAATGGCTCCAAGGCATTATGCGAAGTATGTGCCACATAGCCAAACAGACACGAACGTCTGTGCCTCATTTTTAGGTTCCTTTTAATACATTGAAACTATCACAGTTAGGACATTTGAATACTATGCTAGTAATTTGTCCTCTATCAACTTTCTCCGCAAGGATATTTTTACATACACCACATTGATAATTGTCATTTCCATAACCTTGTATAAAAGAATACTTACCTTTCTTTGTATGAACAAAGACTGTAGCTGTGCCAGGTTTAGGTTCAGAAACCACTTCCAGTGAATAATTGCTCATTTCCCTTCCTCCATATCTGAATAATTAATAATAAAGATCTAATGAATAAATGTATATCAGGAATAGATATACTGATTTGATCCCCCTTTTTATAAGATACTTTTTCACCTTGATCATTTTGTAAATGAATCTCTGAGCGTCCCAATTTACTAAAAATATATTCATCCAATATATTATTTCTATGCTGAACAGTATTACGAAGAATTACATTCATTTTAACATTATCCAACTCAGTATTTCCGTTATTGCTTGGATTAAGGACTTTATTTATTATTCTTACTCTTTCTGTAAAGTCTTTAAAAGAATAATCTTTCTGCAAATTATCTTTAATTTGTATATTATGATCAGTATCTGTAGCAAAATCAATTTTTACATCTTGCTTTTTTAATTCGGAAAAGACCCTTTGTCCAGAGAAATGAAATTTAACTAACTGCTCAAATATATCATCTAAAAGATTATTTAATAATTGAACCACTTTACCGTGATAAACCTCAAAAATAAAGTGAGGATATTTTTCTTTGTATTTTTTAACTACTGAAATATGAATAGGTTCAATTTGTAAATCTGGACCTACAATTGGAGAAATACAAATATCATTTGAAATGCTATCTATATTCACTCTTCCAATATCATATAATGTTTTAGCAGATAATAACTCACTAAAAAGCGAACCTAAATTATAAATTAATTCATCGATTTTTTCTTTAATAACATCTTCCATAAAAATCACAGCCTTTACTTATAAATACTATAAAAACATATCCAAAATCTTTTTTCGCACCCATGGACGGCACATATATATTAACTGCACCATCTTTTGCCTAACTTTGCATTTCTGACAAGCGTCGTTTATGGAAATGCCGTTCTTCCTTATTTAAATAAGTATCCATCCAGTAATATTTTTACAATTCAATATTACCATATAAACTAATCTGATTCAACAATAGTAACTCTGAAATAAAAAGTCCTTGTAGAAGGATTACTCTATTTGTTCCCCCCTTTTTCTAAAATTTCTTCAGAGTTGGAAAAGGCGGCACCCTCCGGTCTGTAGGCGTGTGCCAATTATTTTTCAAGGTGGGGGGATAACCCCAGCCTAGTAACCCACAGTGATCCGAGTGCTGTTAACTCGTTTGTTATCCTGTCATGCATTGCATCATGGCACGAAGCACATAAGCTTAGCAAGTTGTTATTTACAAAGGCTAGCTTAAGATCCTTCTCGACTGGTATGACATGGTGTACTGTTGTTGCAGCAGTAGTCTTACCATATCGCTTGCATTCTCTGCACATGTACTCATCACGCTTAAGAATTACAATCCTTTTACGGATCCATTTAGGTGTCTTGTATAGGTTCATATGTCTCACCTCTACCAATGACTATTGCTGTATAAATAAGTGTTGTTCCAACTGGAGCCATCTGATATTTTATATCAACCTCATACCCCGCTTTATCCGCCTCTTTTACTACTTCCCATAGCTTTCTTTCGAAAGCCTCAAATTCACTTTCACGAATAAATTTAAATCTCGTAATCATATAATCACATCCTTATCAACGTTACTGCACTAATAACGACCAATGTTACAACAATCTCAAGTACCAGAAAGCCCAATACATTTTTAAACCATTGCTTAATCAGTATTTGATCTGCTGCATATCTGCTTACAACTTTGTTTGCTTCTTTAACCATGTCTTCCATAATAAATCACCCATCGTATAAACTTAAAAAGCACCCTGATTGCACTCAGGATGCCTGTTAAATCTACACTAAATATTGTACAAAACAATATAAAACTATTTACATGTATTCTGGCATGTTGCTTCAGGCTTTACTTCCTGAGTCACTGCTGGTACTTCATTGAAATCCAAGAAATATTCTTTACCAACTATTAGTTGATCAGCAGCTTCTTTAACCATGTCTAAAGTAACAGAGCCAGATGGGGTATACTTACCATACACAGGATCACCTGATTTTGGAGTTGCTGTAATCTTAACCATGCCTGCTACGTACTCAGTTTTAGGTCCAATTGTTACTTTACATCTAACCATTGTAATTGCCTCCTTTCTGATAAAATAAAAAACCGCCTTAGTCTCTGTTCTAAAGCGGTTTTCTGCTTGTGTGTTTTTAAAAGGTATTATTCATTTTGTCATACTTCTGACAATACTAATATAACATATTTAAAGTGGCCATGGGTGGCCAACTTTTTAAAAATTGTCAGGATCTTCAATGCAATGTGTTTCAATTTTATAAACCTCAACCTCATCTGATAAAATCTTACTATCACTATCTGCTAATTTGTCCAAAACGCTCAATGTTTCAACATGCTCCATAAATTCGTCATTGCTTGTATCACTCATTTTATTCCATGCTTTTTGTATGGCCTCTTGATAATCGTCTGCTTCAATCTCTAATTTTACATATCCTGCTACTGGCATTTTAACTTCCCATATTTTCATTAAATATCATCCTTTCAATTTTTAGTAAAGAACCATGTATGTTTACGTCTTACAGATCTTGCAGAATACCCAATTTTCATACCGATCTGCTCCCATGTCATGCCATTTATATACTTAAGCATTAATATCTGCCTCATAATGCTATCGGGTACAGTCTCAATGTACTCCAAGACTTTGTCACGCTCATCCATAAGCTCTTCAAGTTTTCTTTTAAGTTTACTTTGCAATCGATTCAGTTTTGCATAGTAAGAATCGTAATCATAGCCCTTAACAGAAAATGATCTTTCAACATACGGAAACACATTTTCAGATCCTCTAACACTATCAGCTGTATACCTGTAATCTGCACTGCTAATCTGTATTTTAATTATTTCGATTTCACGTTGTATTGCAGATATTTTTAATAATTCTTCTTTGTTCATCCTGCACCTCCAATCAATCGTTAATATCATGGCCATGCTGTTTCATAATTTCAATAACCTGATCCGCATAGGGTTCGTCTCGGTTAATAACTATATATGAGTTAGGCTTTTTACCTTTTTCATTTCTTGACAACTCAATCAACTTAGCTGCTGTTTCAACCGCTTCCCTTGAAAATCGATGCGTATATCTTGAAAGTTCATCTTTTTTTATAACAAAATACTTATCCATGGTTATCATCTCCATTTTTTAATTCTGTCACACATTTTAAACCTGACACACCTTACAGCTATCTATATTTGAATGGGTTTTGATGACAGGTTTTTTCGATTTCATATAACTTTTCTATAATTTTTTTTATTTTTGAAAAAGTTATAGTAAAGTAAATAAACTTGTCACAAAAAGTATATTAAAGCTTAGAGTATGTAAGGCGTGTCAGGTTTCAAAAAGCATGACAAGTCAGTCCAGTTTGTACCATTTATTTACTCATTTTTACACCTATAATATATCACTGTTTAAGTTAACATAATTTTTAACATAGGTTTTTCTAACTTTCAACACCAAAACAAAACATATGTTTATGTTAACATAATTATTTTAATTCTTCCCAAGGCAATGAAGTCTGTTCATAATGTTCTTCTTTATCTGTTCCTCCATAAAGCATCCTTCTTCCTGTTGGTGAAAGCTGTATATCTTCCCATGTACGCATTGTCCTTGTTCTTCCCTTATTAATTCCTCTTTCCTTCAGCTTTAAGGAGAATTTAGTGGAGCTTAATTGATATTCGCCATTGATGGTACACCACTTTTCATATACAGTATAAAGCTCCCCGGATTTAGTTGTCTTTCCCTCAACTTTTTCTGTACATTCATCAAGGAAAACTTGCAGTGAGTCCATTTCACCTCTATATTCCGATGTTGCTGCCAGAACTTCCTTAGGTTCCTTCAATCCTGATTCCTGCCAGAGCCGGCAACCTTCAATTGCCCAATTCAGGATCCCAGGCAATTCATTCTTAAGTTTATCAACTAAGTCAGGATCCCGTTCTTCCTCCGGTATAATTACCGAGAATGGTACCAGCCTAATCCTTCGCCAAATACCAAGGTCGGATCCTGAAATTTTCGGCTTGTGATTGGTACCCATCCAGACCTTAAATTCAGGAACGTACTCAAATGATGATTTGTACAAGTGCCTTGCTGTCAATGGTTCGCCTCCGGTTGCCTGTTTGATAAAACTTTCAGCAAGTTTCTCCCCTTCCTCCGGTTCTGTCGTTGTAACAAATCTTGCTCCCTGGAGCCGTGCAACTTCCTCCAGGTTTTGTTGTCCTTGACTTTTCATAAATACAGATGAATTGGCATTCTTGGAGTAACCTCCTCCAATCATTGCCCTGATTGTGTCCAGAAATGTACTCTTTCCGTTTTTTCCTACTCCATGAAGGATAAATATGCACTGCTCCTTTATGCTGCCGGTTAGGCTGTAACCTATTGAACGCTGCAGGAATGATATAAGTGCTTTGTTTCCATCAAAAATCCTGTCCATAAACTTATCCCAGGTCGGAGCCTTTGCTTTGCTATCATAATTTATGTCTATCATCTTTGTAATAAGATCGTCCTTGCTGTGGGCATAAATACGGCCAGTCTTAAGGTCCACAGTCCCATTTCTGCAATTAAGCAGCCATATATTACTGTTAAATTTTTCAGGTAACATACAAATCCCCTCCCAGTTTTGAGTTTCTTTGATCATATTGTCTTTTCTTCCAGTATTCCGGCTCTTGCATAACCAGTCATAGAAGCTTTTATTTTGTTTAGACTCAAATCCATATTTTCTAATAACCTGATCCTGAAATTGATAAAGGTCTTTAATTGCCTCATCAGCAAGAATCCTTATTCGTGCTTGTCTATCCTCTTCCCAATACTTCCCCTTCCAGATTAACCAGCCCATATTGTTATTATATTTGAGTATCTTCCCATACTTGCTTGCAAGCCTTTCCGCATTCCACATGTCATTATAAGGACCTGTTATCCAGTCAGGAAGTGACTCTTCTTGATTAACCAAATAATCAATACCGGTATCTATTTGGGGAGGTTCAGGAGCTACAGCCGGCTTTTTGTTTTCCCTTGGAGTATACACTTTGCTAGACTTGGAAATCGCCTCGGCTATAGTCATATTTCCATATGTATCAGGCCCATGTCTTTCATCCCACTTATCACGGAATAACCCAGATCTGCGGAACATCCTGTCTATGGTGTTATAATCATTACCGCCCCAAAATGCCAACATGTTACACAATGCCATATCAGCCTCGGATTGGCTATTATATAAGCCCTTCCAATCTCCATCAAAAAGTGACTTAAAAAGCCTGCCGTTTTTAGCATCGGAGGCTTTTCGTATAAGTTCATCATCTGACAGGTTAATTTCCACAGGAGCTGCAGCCGGCTTTTTCTTTTCCTCAGTAAAGAGATAAGTTTTATGAACTTGTTGCAGCTGCTCTGTTCTTTCCTCAATGTCGGTATGGGCATCATCAAGAATCTTTCCAGTCATGACAAAAAACCTGAGGGTTTCGTACATTTCAACAGGTCCTTTGCGTTTTTTACCTTCCGGAAGCTTTCCTCTGCAGATAATATGAATACCTTCACCACTTTGGCTATATTCCGTGTAACTGTCCATGGTCGTTATTATGTCTCTAGCTGTATCATTCAGTATCCCGGTATCAGGATCCAAACAGTGATCTATATCAACCCCAACAAGCCCGTCACCGTTAAACATAAACCCTATACCAAGAAAGCCAAATTTTTGAACAGCTGCTATAGCTGTTGAAAAACTTGACCAGGTACTTGGATTACTTGACATAGCGTTATTTCCTGTAATAGGGTTTTTAGGAACTTTGGTGGGTTTACCGTTTCTCTCTTCTATCCTCCAGCAAACCCATCTATTCAGTTGCTTTAACTCACTAGGTATATTATTAAATGACATACGCAACATCCTAAACTTTTAATTGTTTCTTTAATTCATCATCTGTATATCCTGCAATTTTTAAAATCTTATATGCCCAAGTAATTGACCAGGTTGCATTTTTATTTTGCTGCCTATACTTGTCTTTTTCGGCCTTAGTTCTTGCAGGATCCTTATACCACTTTAAAAACGGAACTGCTTTTTTATAAACTCCAATAAAGTCATTAAGCATTTTTTGCTTTTCATCTTTATTCACAATAATTTCAATTCCAAAACGCGTATTAATATCTATTTTCATAGGTAATCACCCCTTAAAATGGAAGGTCTAAGTCTTCATCACTATTCATCCAGGGAGGATTATCTCCGCTCTGGGGTTGTCCCTGATATTGGGACTGGTTATCGCCTTTCTTTTTATCATCTGCAAAATGCATTTCATCAGCAACAACCTCAGTAACCCAGTGTTTTTTACCCTCATTGTCATCCCATGACCTTGTTTGGATCCTTCCATGAATAACAATTCTTCTGCCTTTCTCAAGGTAATTACTAATTGTTTCAGCTAACTTTTGCCATGCTATACATGGGATGAAATCAGCTTGTTTTTCCTCTCCCTGCTTAACATATTTATCAACCGCAAGGGTGAAGCTGCAAACCGGTACATTATTTACTGTTGTATACCTAAGCTCAGGATCCCTAACCAATCTCCCCATCAAAGTAACCTTATTCATATATTAAATCCCCCTTATCTTTGGACCGCCAAATATCTGGCATCCTAAATTCTTGTAAACTTTCCGTCTTTCTTTTGCCCAATAAACACACTGTTTGACCTGGTAATCAAAGAAATCATATACAACCGGTGTTTCTTTACCTTCCCACATTCTCATTATTCTTCCGACACCTTGCTGTATGCTGGTTTTATCCTTCTTTGGAGTGATAAGAAACAACTTATTTAACCGAGGTATGTCTAATCCCAATTTGGCCAGTTGGTATGTTGCAAATAAATATGTATACTTGCCGTTTCTCATATCCTCCATAATTTTTTCACGTTTCTTTTTTGGAGTCTCTCCACAAACGAAGGCCGAAGGTGTTGCATCACTGTGAACTATGTTCCTAAGTGTTTCAAGCTGCTCCAGACTATCCCCAAGAACTATTACAAAATCCTGATTTGTGCATTTCCTGAGGTAGCTCATTATAAGATCATTTCTTTCTGGGTCCATCTTCATTTCACAAACCATTTGTTTGACATTAAGCAGAGTCTTTTCTTTATCATCGGGATCCTCATCCTTTTTTTCTTCGCCGTCAGACTCCTGATCTGGATTATATATAAAATATGTATCAATAAATTCAACCCTAGGCACCACAACATTTCCAAGCTCATTAAGTGTTTCCTGTTTCACTTCGTAAATCTTTGGCCCTATTACATGAAACATCGTTTCAATCAGCCCATCACTTCTATTTTCTGATGCAGTAATACCGATGCGATAAAAAGCAGGAAATTGAGATATAACCGATTCAAATAATCTTGCCTTTACCTGGTCTTTAAAAGTAAGATGGCATTCATCAATAACAATACAGCCAAATATGTTGTGTATTTCTTTTAAGTCTCTTTTGGCTAATGTCTGAACGGTTGCGAATGTTATATGGGATCCTACTTTAAATTTTTTCCCTTGGATAACTCCTATTTGGTCACCGGTTAAGCCGCAGCGTTCTATTGCTCTGTCCATACTTTGTTTGAGTAAGTCCATTGTGTGGGTTATCCATAAGGTTGGCTGCTTCAGCTCTGTAACAACTCCCAATGCTGTTTCAGTCTTGCCGGCTCCACATGGCATTATTATTGTCCCTTGCTGCCAGTTAAAAGCTCTGTCTATTGCTGGCTTTTGATAATCTCTGAGGTTTGGCTTTGATGTAAATTCAATATGGTTAGCAAATCCAACTCTCTCGTCAAAAATTTTCATCCTGGTACTGGCAATTTCCCAAAGCCTAGCATAATAACCCCTTGGCAATGTGTATATTTTTTGATTATCAATATCCACTTCATTCCATAGTTTTATTAATTCTGGCTCATTCCAGACAGGCAATCCAAGTTGCTTCTTTTTTATGTATTGAGGATTTTTCAAAGTAAGCTCCGATTTGATTTTTTCCAGTATATCTGGAGGAACTTCTTTCATCCTAAGAACGCTATCAATAGTTACCTTCATGATTCACCTCCTGGAAGCTCGGCAAGTATCATAATGGTTTGTGTAACCGATTACGCTCCCAGGGCTTCCCTTCATTGTCAAGTTTCCTTTAACAACTTGGCCGTCTAACTTAACTATAACCACATGACCTTCGTTGTCTGGCATGATACATATCTCTTCTGTATCAACTGGTATTGAATTTCCTGATTCGCCCAATATCCAGTTGATTTTTGCTTTACAATCCTTGCACAATGACATTTACTAAGCCTCCTTCGTCTTTGCAAACCAATAAAGGTCCCAAACTCCGTCTTTCTTATAAACCTCAGGATAATCCAGCATATTTATGCTGCCTCTTATCCCGGAACAAACCTCATCTTTAACCATGTACCAGGGAATCAAGAAAGCTCTCTCAAACTCTTTAGTTTTCCAGATCCCCAATATAAAAGCATGGTCCTGTCCGACTTGATTCATAAATTTAGTTAACCCTTTCCTCTCATTTAGGGTTATGCTGCCTTTGTTGTACGCAATGTTTGGCTTTTCTCTTACCTTAATTTCTAAAGCATATCCACCACCTGGAGGAATAACCAACTTATCAAATACGGTACCGTAACCAGCATTAATAAATTTATGATTCCAGAGGTTTGCTTTTTTCAGGGAGGCAGTTATATCTGCCTCACCTTTGGCACCACGCTCTTGCTTATCTTTCTGCGAAAAACTCATTGTGCAGCCCCTCCATTCTCCCCCTGGTATCGTTTCATCAAGCAGGCCTCGCACAATTCGCAGCCATAATGTTTAACACTATAATCAATAAGCTGGTCCGCTGTTGATCTTTCTGTTGAAACAATTTCATTCCCACACTCAGCACATGCATCAGGCTTTTCAACTTTATTTTTTGATTCAAGCATCATTTGGAATTTCTTATTTACTTCAAGCATGTGTGCCAACTCTGGAATTTCCTCCGGTGAAGGAAGTCTATAACGCTTATAAAAGCTTTCAATAGTTTCATCAACAGTGATAGATAAAACATATACTTCCTTTTTAATGTGCTTATCTGTCTTTTTATCGTAGATCTGCCCGGTATGGGGTTCGTACTTAAGCTTTAAAGGAATAAATGATATCCGGCCGTTGGTCATTGTCTTAATTGTCTCTATGCAGCTGTTTAGATTAACAATGCTATTCCAGCTGCTTGTGTTTATCTCCCATACTCCAAAGCCTGGGATTTTAGGAAGTAATACTTTTAATGTTGCGACTGGCTTGCATCCTTCCTTCCTGCACCTCTCATCCTCCGGAGTGCAATCTTTATGTATAAGTTCGCCCTGGGCCATAACCATGGCTGTAATTCCATCACCTTTGCATTTTAAGCCTGTGGCCCCATAACACTTGTAATACTGTGGAAATATCTGCTCTTCATCATCTGAAGCAAACATGATGTCTATTTCTTTAGGCCTTTCCCCATAAAGTTCCTTAATAGGATCAGGGACTACCAAGTAATCGGTCTGAACCGGATATTCCTTACCGGTTCTTTGACTTACTTTCTTTGTTCCAAGTTTGATTTTTCCGTCTCTTGGAATTCTTCTTTTGTCTGAGATTCCTTTGATTGGCATTTATCTCCCTCCAATTCTTTGAGTGTTTTGAAGAAGTTAACATTCGGGGATATTCTGTGGCCTATTGATAATCACCACCACCTTCGATCCTCAAATGAGTCCACCCATTGTCTATTGATGACCCTATCAATTCAAGGGTCATCCAATTTCGTTAAAAACTCTGTCGCAAAACATCCGCTATAACCTTCCAACATAACAACCTCTGTATGGCCTTCTAACTTCCAAGGATCCGTTCTGACTGTCCATATTTTGTTTTTATATTTTTCTGCTTCAAGGCATGTATGCATTACTACTTGATCGCCAACTATTAAACCCATTGTCAAAAGCCCCCTTTTCGTGATATATTTGATTTGATAAGTATTTTTTTAATTGCCCTGGTCCTCGTTGGCCGGGTTTTTCTTTATTAAAGGCTGCCTTGATTCTCTATATGTTCTTGCCGCATCTGCTCTACAGTTTTCTAATACTCCTCCAACTAACATTAACAACATCCAAAATAGTAGCTGTTTCATAGTTCATCACCTTTAGTCCTTCCTGACTTATTTCTTTTTAGTTTTTGGATTTGCAACCGGCTTTTTCTTTTGAGGTATTACTTCTACCAAACCTCCACATTCACAATATATTTGAGTCAAATTCCATGTTGGTTTACCGCATTCAACGCACTTTAACATTTGATCTATCTCCTTTCGTGTGTGTTATAGTTTTAAAAATTAATTTGTTCAAAATTACTGCAAGCCTTATCGTCCATGCCCACAGATGTGCAGGAAATTAAGCAATAAACTTTGTTATTATCAAGGTCCTCATCACTTACCTGGTCAGGATCCGTGTGCTGGCACATAGAACAAAAGCTATGCCCATAATTATCAATGCTTATTTGATCAGTATCTTCAAGATAATTTAAAGATGGGTCAGACTCTTCATCAAGATAATCATCAAGGCTTTCAATCTTCATGCGAAAATCCTTAATCATTTCCTTAACTCGGTCAATTCCCATTCGGCTGTTATTTGATCTAAGCACAACTGCGTAATTTTGGAGTTGTCCAAAGTGAAGGGCATTGAATCCAGCCATTAAATTGCTTACCAGGTTGTAATCTGCATTTTTTTGATTATTGTTCCTGAGCTGCTGCAGCTCCTGTTGGACATGATCTGGAATAACTTCTTGAACTGCTGGAACTTCGATAGGTGTATCTTTGAGCTGTTGCTCCAGGTCAGATATTTTTTTCTCTGCTTCTTCCAGCTCCTCCCGTAGCATGTGGACTTCCTCGTCATTGCCAGATGCTTTTGCTTCGGATAATTGGGATTTTAAAAGTTCGACTTCTTTTATGTACTTATCAATCTTTTCTTTCTTTTGGTAAAGCTTATCTTCTAATTCATCATTTTCAGAACGCTCATTTTCCCAATTAGCTTTATATGTTTCAGCTAGTTCATTAGCAGCCTTTAATTGTGCTTCAAGTTCTTTGTATTCCTTATGAGTTTTAACGGTACCGTCAAGCACCTTTTCTTGAAGCTCTACTGGTGAGGAAGGCTTTGATATGGCAAATAATAAAGATGGTTGAATGTTTTGTGCATCTTCTATATTGTGAAAATTTTTCACAATATAATCAAAACCATTTATATAGTTATATGCGGTTTTAGGAGTAATTCCCAGACTTTCAACCCATGACTGAAATGTTCCCGTCTTATTATTTGCAAGCTTTTCCTGAGCTTCTTTGAGCTCCTTACCGATAGCAATAACCGATTTGATTCTTATTTCAGTAATCCTGTTTGCTTTATCCTGAAGGAAAGCTGCAGTATCATTATCAACACTGGAATAGTCAAAGGTTTGGACATTGTTGGACACTTCATTTATAGTATCAGGAATGTTTTGTTCCACATGTTCACTATCAAAATTAGATGTATCAACAGATTCTTCTTTAAACTTATCCTCTGGAGCATCTTGTATTATGCATGGCTGATCATGAAAGGCTTTCTTTAGCTTAGCGTTTTTGCATCCAAGCTTGATTGCTTCCTGAGCCAATTGGGCAAACATTGCATTATTTGCATCGTTGTCATCAAAGCCACACGCTCCTTCCCCATTGTTAAAACTACATTTATCTTTTTTACAATTCACTTCTTTAACCTCCTCCCTTATTGGTTCAAATTTCCCACATTTGTCTGCCTGAATTATTTCAACTATTGAATGTTTTGCCTCACATTTACCAATTTTAGAAAATGCTTTATCCGGTATAAAGGATTTGCATTCTTTACATGTGATCTCTGGATCTGATTCAGTTTTTTTGAAATACTTATCAATGATTGTCTTCTTTGCTGCTTTGCCTTTTTTATTATTTTCAAAATATATAGGTAGGCTTTTCCTGCAATCTGCTTTATCAGTTGCATGAAATGCATTTTTGAAAGACTCTGCTGTTGCTGTACATCCGGCTACGCTGGTAGCATATTCATAAATTTCCTTGAGTAACTCCCAGTCAAGGCTTATGATATCAAGTGTTGTTGAATCATTTTCACTACATGTATGATATTCTGTCTTGTGATTTGGCTTCTTGCTGCCAGCCTGACAATATGTAATGTGGACTTCTTCGCCCTTCCTAGTTGTATTGGTATGCTGGATAAATGGACATTGCCCACAATGCTCATTTACATCTTCAAAGCGTGTTACCACAGAAGTACTATTCTTTTCAAATGCAACTTTACCGCATTTAGTGTAGTAAGTAGTTTTCAACTGGTTGTCCTCCTTTCCTGTGCAAATTCATCCTCTCTGGTAAAACCTTCTTAAGCGGAGGTGTCTGATGATCTGAAGAATCACTTACAGAAAGCAACTGACAAGTATTCTACTCAAAATCATTAAGACTTAACGTTCCGCATATTAACAAAAGATCATCGCGTGTAATATTTTTTTCTCTACATAATGTTTCAAGTTCATGAGTATCTTTATTTGGAGTAAATCGTCTAAATAAATCTTGCTCTGCCTGGCTATTAGCTAGGCTTTCTTTTTCTCTTAACTGTAGATTAATAATCAATAAATCAGCTGAAATTTCGTTTCTATCCTTACAATATTTTCTTGTTAATCGATATGGCTGATATAATCCAGTTGTAGTTTTTTCTATACCCTCTCTTGATTCAAGTTCTTTTATTAAATCGTTTGTTGAAACGTTTTTTAGATTGGTTGCCTTGTTTTCTTCCATATCTATCACCATCCTTTCCTTTCGCATATTGAAATGCTTGTCCATTCCTCTATTAAAAAAATTATGGCAACTTCTTTCCACCTACATATAACGTACATTTACACCCATAAATCCTACCGATCGTATCTTCAAGGGATTTTAATCGCCTTATATTTTCTTCTCTCGTGATTTGAGGTTCATAAATTTTGATTGTTGTATTTCCTATTTTCATTTCCTTTGTGGGTTTATCTGGGTATATATCCCCTTTCACACAACATCCCCCCTTCTTATAGCTTATTTGTTTTTATGCCCGTCCTATGCTTCGTTTACCCTGTTTTTTTATAATGGTTATCCGCTTTTTCCTTTGTCAATAAAATGCCTTGCATGATTCCCATTACATAAGCTTTATCATCAGTAGCTAGCTTGCTGAACTTTTCAGCGACTGTTTCCATAAGTTTTGTTTTATCCTGCATATAAAATTGCCTCCTTTTAATAGTATTTTGTGTTGATATGTACATTTTAAACTCCCATTTTGTACTTGTCAATACTTTTTGATTATTTTTTGGGTTGACATGTACAAAAGGATAAATTATACTGTTTATGAGGTGATAATGTTGACTGAAATATATGAGAGAATAAGATTTTTAAGAAAAGATCATTTTAAATTATCTCAAGAAAAATTTGGTGATAGATTAGGTGTAAGCAGAGATGTTATAAAAAATATGGAGTTGAATTTAGTTGAAGTAAAAGAACATTTTATAAAATTAATTTGCCGTGAGTTTAACGTATCCTATGCATGGCTAAAGACTGGTGAAGGTGAAATGTTCGATACTTCTTTTGATGATACTACAGCTATGTTTGATCGTATAATGGCAAGTGATAATGAAACTGCAAAAAAAATATTTAAGGCATTCTCCAAGTTGGATGAAGATGAATGGAAGACAATAGAAAAGATAATTGATGAGGTAGCAAAAAAATAAAGCTGACTATCTATCAGCTTTATTTAAGTAGATGTAGGATACCAGGTTATAGATTCTTTTTAATAATTCTACATCATTTATTTTTTTTACCATATCGATTATTAATTGTTTGTATTTATCATCCATGAGTAAAGCCTCCCCTATGTAAAACAAAAAACGAACATTAGTTCTAAAAATATTATATGACAAAGTACGACTATTTTCAACAAGAAATTTTCGCATGAGTTACACTTGTTTCACCTAAGAGAAATTGAATATTTCTTAGAAGGAAGTGCTAAAATGATATATGCTACAGCTTCATTATTTATAATTATAGGATTGCTATGTATATTCAAGCCACATGTTATAGGAATGTTTGATGGATTTAGATTTAAACCGCCTACAAATCCATATCTCCTAAAGTATATTAGGTTTGTAGGTATAGCCTTTGTTATTGGTGGAGTAATCTGTCTTTTAAGTGTTTAAAAAGAGGTGTATCAAATGATAATCAGTCAAATAGTATCAATTTTATTTCTTTTAATTGCCTTAGGTATTATGTTAATTGTTTGCTTATTTATGCGTTTATTTATCGACCAGCTTTTACCAGACATCGCTATAATAGGAATTCTCTCTTTTTCTATTTTTTTAGTACTTTTAAGTGTATGGTCTATATTGAATTCATTTGATGCCAGCAAAAAAGAAAGAAAAGTGCTACTTACTATTTGTTCATTAGTAATGCTTGTACCTTGTATATACTTTGGCTCAAATATGTTAACAAACTATTCAAATACATTTTTTGACAAGAAAAGATGGAGCAACAAGCCTAATAAAAGAGTATATATGGTTGATAATATGTTAAAGGAATATAACCTGAAAGGAATGAGCAAAGAGGAAATTAAAGGTTTATTAGGCGAGCCTACAAACACTGAATACTTTAAAACTCCAAATAATTATGTGTATTATTTAGGTCCAGAACGAGGTTTAAAAATAGATAGTGAATGGCTTGTAATTGAGTTTGACAATGGTAAAGTAAAGGAATTTAATATTTCAAGAGACTGATAGGCAAACTTATTAGGAGAGTGAATTATATTATGGATTTTATGCTTTACTCACTTGTTATATTTATAATTGCTCCGATATGTATACTCGCATCAATCCTGAATTGGGATTGGTATTTTAGAAAATTAGTGAAACCAGCTTCTCAAAAGGGTTCAAGCCTAAGAAGAAGACAAAGAATTATTCATTTTATTATTCCGTTAGTTATTGTTACTTTTATTCTTTACATATGCTCATTTTATTATTAGACGTACGTAGAAAGGTGTGTTTCTGTTGGAAAATTACTGTATCTACTTGAGAAAATCCAGAGCTGACGAGGAAATTGAAAAAACACTTGGAGAAGGTGAAACCCTTGCCAAGCACAGAAAAACCTTGCTTGAATTTTCTAAAAAAATGCAGTTCAATATTGTTAAAATTCACGAGGAACTTGTATCCGGTGAAAGTCTTTTATACCGTCCTGCCATGCTGGAACTTCTCAAGGAAGTTGAACAGGGATTGTATGCCGGTGTTATTGTTATGGATCAGCAAAGGTTAGGCCGTGGTGATATGGAAGAGCAGGGCATCATACTAAAAACATTCAAAAAGGCTAATACAAAGATCATTACGCCTGACAAGACTTATGACCTTAATAATGAATTTGATGAAGAATATAGCGAATTTGAAGCGTTTATGAGCCGCAAAGAATATAAGATGATTAACAAGAGACTTCAAAGAGGTGTTATAAGATCTGTTCATGAAGGAAATTATCTTCCTGCCAGGCCACCATACGGTTACCTGATTAAAGAAGATAAGTTTTCCAGGACTCTTGTGCAGCATCCGGAGCAATCACATATAATCAAGCTGATCTTTGACTGGTATGTAAATGATAAAGTAGGATTCAATACTATTGCAAACAACCTCAATTCCATGGGATTGAAAACACTAAGGAACCAAGCTTGGACTACAGGAGCTGTATCCTACATAATCAAAAATCCTGTTTACATTGGGAAAATCAGCTGGAAGAAAGTCATTACTTCCAGGTCCACAACACCAGGCAAATTGAAAAAGACAAGAACACGCCCTGAATCAGATTGGATTGTTGTTGATGGAAAGCACGAAGCATTAATTGATGCAGACACTTTTGAGAAGGCTCAGATTATTAATAAAAGTAAGTATATTCCCCCTGTCAAACCATCAAATAAATTAAGTAATTGTCTAGCCGGATTGGTTGTATGTGGTGTATGCGGCTACAAAATGAAATATAGGCCATACCCTAATGTGGACGCTCATCTTATATGTGAAAGAAAGTGCGGAAATAAAAGCAGCAAATATAAATATATTGAAGCAAGGATAATCAAACTCCTTGATGAGTATGCCGATCAAATAAGTGCCAATCTGGATATGGATTCTAATAAAGATAGAGAAAAATCAATAAGTGCATTAACTTATAATTTAAGTGTATTAGAGAAAGAAATGAAAGATTTGGGTGTCCAAAGAGAGAGGCTCCACGATCTGCTTGAACAGGGTGTATATGATATTGACACCTTTTTGGAACGTTCAAAAAACATTGCAGATAGATTATTATCTACAAATGAGGCAATAAAGCAAACTCAGGAAAAAATTAAACTTGAAATAGAAAAATCAAATATAGAAGTTAATATGTTAGATAAGATTAAAAATATCGTTGCTGCTTATTATGATATAGATGATCCTGTAAAAAAGAACACGTTGTTAAAAGAGGTTCTCGAAAAAGCAGTATATACCAAGGTCAAAGGCCAAAGAGAAGATAATTTCAGCTTAGAAATCTACCCTAATTACAATACGTCCCTCATATAGCATATCGCTCGTTAAACCAGGTTTCTATTCCCACCATGTCATTATCCTTTGTACTATCATATCTGCCATCAGTTGTTAAAACCCTTATTCCATACTCTTCAAGAAAATCAAGAAACAGCAAGGTTTTTGCATTGTTCCTTCCAAGCCTTGATAAATCTTTCAACAACAGCAAATTGATATTTCTAGTTTTTACATCATCCTCCAACTTTTTTAACCCTTCTCTTTCAAATCCTGTCCCGGAAACATTATTATCGATATAGACTGCAGCCACTTCTCCTAATCCATTCTTTGATACAAAATCAACAAGCATATCTCTCTGGGTTTCAATAGTTTCATAATTTTCATCATTATCATCTCTGCTTTCTCTTACATAAATCCCCACTTTGTATCCCATCATCCATATCACATCCTAAATGGCTCAATTTTTGTTTTAATAGACTATACAGCACTTTTTCGCATTTTATTCTACTTTTATAAATTTTTATTATGTTTCTAGCTTTCTTCTTACCCATTTTGCTTTTTTTCCATAAAATATTAGCTGTAATAAATATATTCATATTAAACTTTATTTAAATTTGTCCGAAAAAATATATGCGATTACTTTTAAAAAGAATTTACTCATAACTTATATATACAAAAACGAGGTGAAGAAATATGGCTAAAAATGTTCCAGAAAAACTAGTCAGATTTTTCAAAGACATGGCAAAGGACATGGAAGATGGTTATGAATATGCAACAGAGCTCAACCGAATATTAAACTCCGACGACTGCCAACTATCACTTAATGATATGGAAATTGAGACGCTCCGAGATTATGCAGAAAAAGTAAAAAAGGTAGGAGAAATCAATTATTATACCGAAGCCAGGATTAAGGAAATTGAACATGAAATTTTCGGCAGCCGAGGTGTCCTTGGGTTCCTGTCCGATCATACTTCCCCTTCATTCCCAGCAGCTCGTTGGCCTTTCTAGAAATACCAAAAATTCTATACATATACACATATAGGTAATGAACTTTAATTTTTACGGTTCATTACCTATATTCATCTCTATCCTAGGTTTGAAGCCAATATAGTAAGCAGCAATAAACCATTAATAAAAATATAAACACTTAATATTACTATTATTGGCCAATGAGAAATAATAGAAATAAAATCTCTTTTCGCATTACTTATTGGAGGAATTAATCTTGATTTATTATCAGTTATCTTTGTAAATATTAACAGAAGTACAACCAGCAGTGCAAAAGCTATCATGCCTTGTAACATGGAAAATCCGAATTGCTGGAATGTTATTTGGGAACCGCCTGAAATTTCTTGATTCCTTGCTAAATACATAATCACTACAGCATAAGTATTATTCAGAAAATGGGCAAACATACTTGAAAATATGGAATTGGTTCTTATAACATAATAAGAAAACAGAATTCCCAAGAAAATGGGACCTAGAAGATTTTGCATATCAAAATGGAATATACCAAAAAGTATCCCCGAAATTACAATAGCTTTATATGTTCCTCTTTTCTCATATGCCTTTAAAATTACACCCCTGTTGAGTATTTCTTCACATATACCTGGCGTAACAGCTATCACAAAAATCATAAGCAAAACATCCGTTAAATTCTGCGGAACAGGTATTGGTGTTTCAGGCAGCTTCCCTATAAGGCTCAAGGGATAAATTATAAGCATGTTGAGAGCATTACCTACAAAACTTGCTGGAATAGCAGCAAACAAAATAATAACCATTGGAGCCAGTCCTGGGCTATTAAGTCTAAAAACATCCTTGATGTTAATGCCACCGATAAGCATATAGACAAACACAGGGCCTAAAATAACCACGTATTGAGTGACTAAAGTAATTAATATAAAGTTAGCATTTAAACTATTACCGCCAAATATGGTTTCAAATAAAACAGCCACAACGGAAAATAGTATATATGCCATAGTAAATGAGAAAAATGTTATGTTTGCACCTGTTACTGTTATTTTGTTCTTCATAATACGTTCCTTTCAAGACTATAAAATATACTAACTTTGTATTACCCTTTTCTCGGTTATTATTATATCCATAGGAATATCAAAATCATCTACCGGCACATCATCAACAATTTGAAATTCATAAGCCAAGCCTACCTTAATACAGTCATTCCTTACATTCCTTAAAAACCTGTCATAGAATCCGGCACCAAACCCAATCCTGTTTCTGTTTTCATCAAACACAACTCCCGGAACAATTACAAGATCTATTTTTTTAGGATCCAATAATCTTATATATTCACTTTTAGGCTCCATAATTCCAAAACATCCCTTGCACAATTCAGATTTGGTATCTGTTAAGACAGAAGCAATAATATGCCTGCTTCCATCTTCTGCATCCGAAACAACAGGTACACACATTGTCTTATTCCGGTTAATATCTGAATTTAGTATATCGCTTGTAATAACCTCACCCTTAAAATCAACATAACACATTATGGTTGCTGCGTTTTTATATTCTTTAAGGTTTATAAGTTTACTTATAATTCTTTGGCTCTTTTGTATCCTATCCTCTTGTCCTATGGATTTTCTTATTTCTAAAACACTTTTTCTTAGAACTTCCTTATTCAGCTCCACTCAAACCTCCACAGCTTATATTGATCATGTCATTCCTTAGTTATTTATAAATGCTGATATTGTGAAAAGTATTAAAAATGTTGCAATCACAAAAGTAATAAGTGATGCCACAAGCAGTGAGCGTCCAAATGATCTTCTATCATCATCCTCTTCCGAGTTCATATAAACAATAGCTGCAATAATACCGACAAGCTGGCCTAACCATGGAATAAAAGAGCTGAACGTTGTAAGAAACACTTTCGTTCTATTGCTCAAAGGCCTTATGTCATAAGAATCCATCTCATTAATATGGCTATAATAATATTTATATCCCGATGAATCCCCGGTATCATTTGTTTTAACCGGATGAGCTTCATTATTATCAGGTACATTATTTTGATAGTTATGCTCAGTATAAGCTTGTCCGTTATCCTTGGACAAGTCGGGCTTATCCAGCGAAATTCTTTGTATATCGGTGTTTATATTAGTGTCAGTGCTTATACTAGTATTGGTGTTTGTGTTATTATTGGTGTTTTGATAATCGTTATAATCAGTATTATCCGGCTTGACAGTATCCTGACTAAATGTATTACTATCATTCTCGTACTGTTTAGCTGTACCCTGCTGCCCGTAATATCCGGTCTGAACCGGGTTCCCAAGCAAGCTACCGCAATAAGGACACCTTCTTGCATTATATGAAATTTCCTCTTTACAGTGTTCGCATATTCTTAAACTATTATTATTCAACTTTTATTCCTCCCAAATATAGGATTTAGGGCATTTCAAAAAATACATTATTCAAGCATTTTTTATAATTTCATTAATTCAGACTTTTGAAATGTCCCATTGACCAGTTAATTATTTGTTAATACCTTATATTATTAAACCGTTATTAAACGTTATTTATTACAAATACATACAAAAGAAAGACAGCACTTTTCATATAGATATTATAGATAAAAACATTGTATTTGGCAAACAAAAAAACACCATCATTATAATGGTGTCTTCTTATACAAGGATTAATTGTGATTTTGCTATAAGTAATATTGTAAAATTATTTGAATAATTAAGTACAATTATCAATCTAAGTTATTCTATTTCTTCTAATTTAGTTCCGCATTTTGTGCAGAATAATGAATCCTCTTCCACTACTGAACCGCAGCCAGAACATTTCTTTTCTACGATTTCCTGTACTTCAGCAACCGGAGGCTCAATAACCTCTTGTTTTGCTCCACATTTCGAACAGTAAAGAGCACTTATATCCAACTCTTCCCGACAGCTAGGACAAATTTTTTCATTCTTCAGCTCAAGAATTTTCCTTCTCATTTCCTTAATATTGCTGTTATATGAATCTATCTGCTTGCACTTTTCCACAAACAAATCACTAGTAGTTTCACCTTTTGCATAGGATTCATAAATTGTTTTTCCTATTTCCAAATATAACTTTTCAATTTTATCCTCTTCAGAACTTATACTCATATTGAGTTTTGTGACTTCAACAAGCTCACTGGATTTTTTTGCTGCAGCTTTTGCAGTATCAGTTACTTTCCTTGTAAAACTTTCTAACATTGACATGTATATGCCTCCTTTAATTACAAATGATTATTTTAACAACTACCCTTGTTATTATTTTATAATATTTGTTTAAAAAAATCAATATGTATATTAATTTTTTTGATGATTTAATTAAATATTTTAATTATATTATTAATTATTATACAATATATTTTGAATGGACAAGTTGAATTAAACTTTTTATTATATCATTATGATTATATTCATTAACAAGGTATAAATCTCCTCTGTCAATTTGTATAAACATAGAAATTTTATACTTATCTTTGTTATCCATAAGTGCACTTATTATATCTATTGCCTCAAGAGGCTTATTATATACATAAATCCATTGAGAAATATCATCCTCTGATTTTACTTCTTTTTGGAAAAAACTCTTTAAAAATCTTTTAATTTCTCCGGATTTACCTGACCACATGCTAACGGTTATTGACATAAAAAAATAGCCTCCCTGATTATAAAAATTTAAAAAATTGCAGTGCAAAATATACCATAATTTGTCGGACATAAACAAAGGGTAGTTTTCAATAACAAATAATCAATTAATTGGGCATAGCATGATAAGTCATGATCAAAAAATAATCATGTCTTAAGTAATATTAAACATAATCGATGAAAAACCCTTTATGTAATTTTTTCATGGCTTGTATAAGTCAGTATTATTGATAAATACTATAAGTAACAAAGTGACTTTTTTGCCTTAATGTCATTGTGAGAAATTACAGATCAAACCGGAGGAATACGAAATGCTACGATTAAAAACAACATTAATTCGAATATTTGCTGTATCACTAATTATTTCATTACCTATAACTGGCTGTGGAAGTAAAAATAACGGACAGACAGGACAACAGCAATCAGCCCAAAACGGGCAAAATAACGAAGAAGTACCAAAACAACTAACAGATATTGAAGAAAGTATAGAGAGCATTATTACTGCCCTTAAAGGTCCTTCTGTGCCAAAGGATGATGAAGGCTCCAAAAACACCGCCAACCCCAATGAGGAAGATAAGGAGAAAAACTCTCCAACAGATGAGTCCGGCAATAAAAACAATCAGGAGGGAGACAAAAAAAGCGGTGAAGGAAGTGACCAAGGCGGTGAAAGCAAAGATTCAGAAAGCCCAAGCCCTGCTCAAAACACTCCTTCTCCTAAAGAGGGTGATACCGGCAACAAACCCCAGTCATCCCCTGGAAAATCCCCACAGCAGGACCCATGGACAAAAATAACACCATTAGTTAATCGCCTTCATTATCAATGGAATGAACTTAGGCCAGATGCATCAAGCAAAGGTGCTTCAAGAGAACTTACAGACAACTTTAGCAATTCGCTCAACAATCTTACAAATACCATAATTACCAAAAACAAAGAAGGCACTCTCATGGCTTCAAACAAGCTTTACTCTTATATTCCTGACATTTTGTACCTATATAAAAGCAAAACTTCTCCCGAACTTAAAAGGGTTAAGTATTATACAAGGGATGCTGTTTTAAATTCATTAACACCCAACTGGTCTGTGGCAGAAGCAGATATCACAAGCCTCAAATCTTCCTTGTCTACATTTAAAAACACTACTGATAAGAAGCTTAATGAGGATGTCAGCAAGTTGGATTATTCTATTAGTGAGCTCGAAAAGGTTATCAAAGACAAAAATCAGCCTCTCATAGATATAAAAGGAAGAGTAGTACTAACAAACATAAATGCCTTGGAAAAAGCTTCTGAGAAGTAATTTCCCACCACATAAAGCAAATGGGCGTTTTATCAATCCTTGAAACGCCCATTACTATATAACACTTTTATTTTATATGGGGTGGATCTCCCCAACTACGTCACCTATGTGGTTAATTAACGGCGGTTTCCAGAGGCCTTCTATCTCATCAATCTCTCCAGCACCAATAATGCCAAGATTTATAAGCAAATTCAGTACCGCAGGCCCTAAAGCCCTCATACTTCCATCTTCAATCTTTAATGCTATTCCCGTTGCTTTACCGATTATACCTACACAAAAGACACCTTCATCCCCCAATTTACAAATAATTCTGCTGCCAAATTGTCTCATCAGTTCTGTATCGGTTCTGCCCTTACCTCCTACCATTTCAGGATACATAGTCATAGCACTTATCAAATAATTTTGGGACTTTATATATTTTCCATCCTTAAATCCTTCATTGCATAAATTAGCATATGCCAATGCCAGATTTTTAAGAGGTGCTGCAATAACAGGTACACCACAGCCATCAAATCCTTTGTGAACCATGGATGGCTCCATATTTGCAAACTCAGTAACAGTATTTAATGCCTCTTTCTGTACCATATGACTTTCTTTGTAATAATTCTCAATCCCATATTTTTTTGCTTTTGCTGCTGCTATAAAGCCTATATGTTTTCCCGAACAGTTATTATGTAAAACTGTTAATTTCTCTCCCGCGGCTGCTATTTTGCTGCTGGCCTCCTTGCTTATAGGCTCGTGGATACCGCACTTAAGAGCACTTTCACTTTCACCTATCTTGCCTAATATACCTCTTAAGGCACTTATATGTGTATCCTCACCAATGTGGGAAGAAGTTATGACAGCAATTTCCTTTAAATCCAGGCCGTATTTGTCAGCAATCCCAGTCTCTAGAAAATATAGTGTTTGCAGTGGTTTTGATGTGGATCTGAAAAATGTAAGTCTATTATGATCTCCAATACTACAGATAACTTGCCCATCAGCCCTTACTACAACTGCATCTCCATAATGAATGCTTTCAATAACTCCTGATCTTAGGACCTCAACCATTTTAACAGGCATTAAATAAACCTCCTGTCCATTATTTAAACTAATGTGTTTATGTTATAGTTGTAATATATCCATAAGCTGTACAAATTATTTCTTAAAAACAGATTTTTAAGTTATAATAATATTATTATTGATAGGGTAAGACATTAACAAATTTACAGGAGTACCTTAAATGACAGTTCTAGGTTTAATAGTAGAGTATAACCCATTTCACAACGGGCATCTATACCATTTGGAAGAAGCAAAAAGATTGACTGGTGCAGATTATACTGTATGTATAATGAGCGGTAATTTCATACAAAGAGGTGAACCTGCAATTATTAATAAATGGGCACGCACAAAAATAGCCCTTATGTCTGGTGCAGACCTGGTTATAGAGCTCCCTGTGGCATATTCCATGGCCAGTGCTGAATATTTTGCATATGGTGCGGTAAAATTGCTGGACAGCCTTGGATGTGTTGATTATATTTGTTTTGGAAGTGAAAACGGCAATGTAGGTGATTTGGAAATAATCGCAGATGTTCTTATTAAGGAACCTGAAGAATTTAAGAGTTATCTGCAGGAAAACCTTAGTAAAGGATATTCATATCCCCTATCCCGTGAAAACGCATTGGAAAATTACTTTAAGAATCACCTATACAAACCTGACATAATCTTAAACACACTATCGTCTTCCAATAATATACTGGGAATAGAGTATATAAAAGCAGTTAAAAGGCTAAACAGCAGTATAGAATTTCATACTATCAAAAGAGTGAGCAATAATTACAATAACGAAGAGGTTACAGGCAGTATATCAAGTGCAACAGCCGTTAGAAAATTTATAGATATCAACCATAACACAAATTCATTGGAAGATTTGGGGAACTTTGTACCTCCAGCAAGCTTAAATGTACTGATGGACGAATTTTCTGCCGGAAGGGGTCCGGTTTTTTCTCAGCATTTTGAAAACTATATAATAGGTCAATTACGTAAAATGAGCCTGGAAAATATCAAAAATCTCCCATATGTAAGCGAAGGACTTGAAAACAGAATCAAAAAGGCTGCAGATGAGTCAGGTTCCATTGAAAAACTCATCGATGAAATAGCTACCAAAAGGTTTACACGCACGAGAATACAAAGGATTGCCTTCAGTGTACTTACAGGTCTTAATAGGGAAATGTTCGAAACTTTCAACAGTTACGGCGGGCCTCAGTATGTAAGGATATTGGGATTTAATGATAACGGCAGAATGCTTTTAAAGAAGTTGAAATCAAGCTGTATGCTTCCTGTAATAACTAAGACTTCACAATACAAAAACTCGTGCAACCCACTATTAAGGAAAATGCTGCAACTAGAAGCAGTATCAACCGACTTGTATGTGCTAGGATATAGTAATCCCATTTTTAAGAAAGGCGGACAGGACTATACCCAAAATCCAGTCATTATAATTGATAAAGTATTATCAAATAATTAATCGGTCAATGAGAAATTGTTGTGCAATATACACCATATTTGACTTGGCATATATAAAACCCTGGGAGAGCTAGTCTCCCAGGGTTTATAAAAACCTGTTATATTCTTAATTATATTCTTAAACTTCCATTATAATCGGCAGAATCATAGGCTTTCTCTTTGTTTTTTCGTAAAGGTAATCTCTTAATGTATCTTTTATAATATTCTTCTTAGAAGCCCAGTCATTTTTCTTCTTCTCTTCACATTTTACAAGTGCCTGTTTTGTAACTTCCTTAACCTCTTCCATAAGGTTTTCAGACTCTCTTACATACACAAAGCCTCTTGAAATAATATCCGGCCCTGCAACTACATTTCCAGAATCACCTTCCAAGGTTATGACTACTACAATCAATCCATCCTGTGAAAGATGCTTTCTGTCACGAAGTACAATATTGCCTACATCTCCAACGCCAAGTCCGTCAACAAGAACCTTGCCCGATGCTACATTGCCATTTATTTTTGCAGAATCCTCAGTAAGCTCCAAAACCTTGCCTATATCCATGATAAAAATCCTCTCCATAGGCATACCTAGTTTATGGGCCAGGTTTGCATGCTGTTTCAAATGCCTGTATTCGCCATGCACAGGAAAAAAGAATTTCGGTTTTACAAGACTATGTATAAGCTTCAATTCCTCCTGACATGCATGACCTGATACATGTATATCCGCAAGGGATTCATAAATTACTTCCGCACCTTTTTTAAACAGGTCATTTATTACTTTCGAAATAAACTTTTCATTACCGGGAATTGGGTTAGCAGATATAATAACAAGGTCTCCCGGCACGATTTCAACCTTCTTATGCTCTGATGCAGCCATCCTTGAAAGTGCGGACATTGGCTCACCTTGACTGCCTGTAGTTATTATAACCAGTTTTTCCGATGGGTACTTATCGATATTGTCTATATCCACCATGACTCCTTCAGGCACATTTAGATACCCCAGAGTCATAGCAACCTTAACAACATTAACCATACTTCTTCCGCAAATAGCAACTTTCCTTCCAAACTTAACTGAGGCATTGATTACCTGTTGTACCCTGTGAACGTTAGATGCAAATGTAGCTACAAGTATTCTGCTTCTGGCATTCATAAATATCTCTTCAAAAGTATCTCCTACAGTCCTTTCAGACATGGTATATCCAGGACGTTCAACATTGGTACTATCTGCCATAAGAAGCAGCACGCCACTTTTACCAAGCTCTGCAAGCCTTGCAAAATCCATAGGCTCACCTTCAATTGGCGTGTAATCTATTTTAAAGTCCGAGGTATGAACAATAACCCCTACAGGAGTATGAACAGCAACTGCTACAGAATCAGCAATACTGTGAGTTGATCTGATGAATTCAACCCTAAATGCACCAAGTTCAATTGTTTGCCCCTGCATTACATTCTGCAGCACTACATCATTTATCATACCATGTTCTTCAAGTTTGTACTGGATAAGTCCTAAAGTAAGCTTTGTACCAAAAACTGGTACATTAATATCCCTAAGTACATAAGGAAGTGCTCCAATATGGTCTTCATGGCCGTGGGTTATGACAAAACCCTTCACCTTGTCTTTATTTTTAACCAAATATGAAACATCAGGTATAACTAGGTCAATTCCGAGCATTTCATCTTCGGGAAATGCCAAACCGCAGTCAATTACAATAATATCCTCGCCGTATTCAAAGGCAGTAATATTTTTACCAATTTCCCCTAAACCCCCAAGAGGAATTATCTTTAGTTTCTTTCTGTTTTTTGCCACAATTTAACCTCCAAATAATTAATAACTTTTAATATTATAGCATAATTAGTATTTATAAATCTAAGTTTTATTTTATAAATACACCAATACTATATGATTTTTATAATATATTTAATGCTTTAAAGACAAAATACATCCAAATATTGCTATAATATGTCCAATTGTTCCTTAATACTTTTTACATTCCATGATGATTGCTTACAGCTTTCAACTATTTCCTTATAAACATCCATAGTCTGATCCGCTATATATTCCCAATTGTATACTCTTCTAACCTTTTCAAGTGCTCTTCTTCCCATCTCCTCTGCCTTATCAGGATTAAAAAGAAGCTCAAGTATACAGTCAGCCAGAGAATTTGCATTTCCGGTGTATGCCTTCATGCCGTCTACTCCATGATGGACTATTTCACCCAATCCGCCAGTATCCGAAACTACTACAGGTACATCAGCCACCATACCTTCCAATGCCACTATGCCAAACGGCTCATAAAGGCTTGGAAACACTGCAATATCAGCAACTTTATACAACTGCAGCAAATCCTCATCACTTATATACCCGGTAAAGTATACTTTGTGTGATAAATTTTTTGAAGCAGTAATCCATTTCAAGTGATCCAACTGAGGACCTCTCCCTGCAATGATGAACTTGGTATCATAATAATGATGGAGTACCTTAGGTACGGCATCCAACAATACATGAGCACCCTTTTCATTAACAAGTCTGCCTACAAAGAATACTATTTTTTCATGGTCCATTGCATATTTTCTTCTAACTTCCAGATTCTTTGTATAGCCATTAAACTTATTTAAGTCAACTCCGTTAGGAATTATCCTTATTTTATCATCAGGAAGAGAAAATACGCTCTTAACCTCGTTTCTCATATAGTTGCTGTTTACTATTGCCCTCCATGATTCGTATCCAAGCCACCACTCAACACCACTGATATACCTTTGGATATCATTATGTATTCCCCAGTTTCTACCCGACTCAGTAGCATGAATTGTACAAACCAAAGGAATTGAATATGCATTCTTTATAGTCTTAGCTGCAAAAGCAACTATCCAATCATGAGCATGTATTATATCAAACTTTCCAATGTCATTAATAAGAGCTACAGCTCTTTCTGTCAAAGCAAAGTTCAAATGCAAAACCCAATCGACAAAATTGTATGTTCCTACATCATATGAATGAACTCTGTGAACTATAACATTTTTGTCCTTTTCCAATTCTTTAGTTCCAGGTTCACAAAAGGTTACTACGTGAACCTCATTATCTCTTTCTCCCAGTTTTTGTGCAAGATCATAAACAACTCTTGAAATTCCACCAACTATCCTTGGAGGGTATTCCCAAGAAAGCATTAATATCTTCATAATCGGCTCCTTTCAAAACTAGCCGGAAAATCTTCAATTATATTTATGAGAATAAAATGTTATATTAAAATAAACTTTTTAATATAATTAAAATTCCTTTATAAATATTTTGCGTATTTTATTTCAATTTATGTGTATAACTTTATTTAATATATGTTTTAATTAAAACAATTGATCTATTACACATTTAGTCCGTAAGTATTTAACCAAGGAAAAGATATATAATGTTTTATATTTATTGAATTTATACGGATATATTCTGTAAATATAGAAAAAATCCTTCTTTTAAAATACAATACTTATATTATGTAAGATAAAATTGCTTTTTTAATGTCTAGGAAATTATGGTGTATTCTACACCACAATTTCTCACGACAACTACCAAGGTTGCAAAATCGCAAGCGATTTTGTTCATATACATTATACAATAAAAATTAATATAGTAAAATAAGTCTTATTAAAATAATACTAAAATTCGATTAGCTTATGAATAAAATGTAAATAAAATGCAAACCATTTAATAGACAAAGGAGGAATAAAGATATGGATCATTCGAACACTCCAAATACATATAAGCTGCCTGAAAGCTACGGTGAAACCAAAATTGTACTTGTAGCCAGGGATCCCAATTGCCTTTTTGCATATTGGGAAATATCCGGAATAGAAACAAGACGTTTCATTGATGAGCTGGGGATTGAGTTCTGGCAAAAATCATCACCAGCATTAAAAGTTAAAAATCTATCCAATGGCAGCAATTTTATAATAGTAATTAATGATTATGCTAACAACTGGTATATTCATGTTGATAATATTAACAGTTTTTATGAGGTTGAATATGGAAGAAAAATTTCTGAACGATTCTTTATACCTATAGTTTCTTCCAACTATGTTCTGACGCCAAGTAATTCAGTCAGTAGTAGTGCTTCCTGTTATTTTATGGATTACAGGAATTTCTCCAAATCCGGCTTGGAAAAAGAAAGCAGGTATATTTATGAAATGCTGGACATGGAATCTTATTATAAAAATATTGGAATCAGCTCAATGGAATTTGCATTCAATTCAAAATTTGAACAATGCTTTGGAATAAGCTCCCTTGAGTTGTTTGGAAAGGAATGATAACTTTGCATAAAGGTCATGTTGCAATAGTACTCCATGCACATCTTCCATTTGTAAGACACCCGGAACACAAAGATTTCCTGGAAGAAAGATGGTTGTTTGAAGCTATTTCTGAAACTTATTTACCATTAATCCAATGTTTTGAGTCTCTATTAAATGAAGGAGTAGACTTCCGTATAACCATGTCCCTTACTCCTCCCCTATTGACTATGCTTACAGATACATTACTTCAAAACAGGTATATCGATCACCTTTTAAAACTTATTGACTTGACTGAAAAAGAAATACATAGAACAAAAAGCCAACCAGAATTCAATCATTTGGCTAAAATGTACAATAATAAGTTTAAAAGCGATTTGATTATGTTCAGGGACAAATGTAAATGTGACATTGTACAAGCTTTTAAAAAACTTCAGGATACAGGTAAATTAGAGATTATAGCATGTGCTGCTACCCATGGATATCTTCCAATTCTCAGCAATTCACCTGAAGCTGTAAACGCCCAAATAACAATAGGTGTTGACACTTATGAAAAGTTTTTCAAAGTTAAGCCAAAGGGAATGTGGCTACCGGAATGCGGTTATACTCCTATGGTCGAAAATTCTCTAAAACGAAACGGAATAGAATACTTTATCACTGAATCCCATGGACTGCTTTTTGCAAATCCCAAGCCAGTATATGGAACATTTGCTCCAATTGTAACTACAAACGGTATTGTAGCATTCGCCAGGGATATTGAATCTTCAAAACAGGTTTGGAGCTCTCATGACGGCTATCCCGGCGACAAGTGCTACAGAGACTTTTACAGGGATATTGGATATGACCTGGATTACGAATACATTAAGGATCATATATCTCCTGATGGTCACAGGATACAAACAGGTATAAAATACTACAGCATAACCGGTAAAACCAATGATAAATCTCCCTACAACCCTGATGCTGCAAAAGAAAAAGCAGTCTTCCATGCTGAAAATTTTATCGAAAACAGAGAAAAACAAATTCTTTGCCTGTCAAAGATCATGGACAGGCCACCCATTGTAGTGTGTCCCTATGATGCTGAGCTCTTAGGTCACTGGTGGTATGAAGGTCCCCATTGGCTATATTCAATGTTTAAAAAGATTCATACCAATCAAAGTGCTTTCAATCTCACTACATTAAAGGAGTACATGAACAACAACCCCATAATGCAAGTATCTGTTCCATGTGCATCAAGCTGGGGCTATAATGGTTACAATGAAGTTTGGCTAAACAGTTCCAATGACTGGATTTACAAGCACCTCCACAAGGGTGCTGAACGAATGACTGAATTGGCCAATGAAAATAAGATCGCCGAAGGTATAAAAAAAGAAGCACTAAACCAGGCAGCCCGTGAGCTTCTTCTGGCTCAAAGCAGTGATTGGGCTTTCATAATGAAGACAGGCACAATGGTGCAATATGCTGTCAAAAGGACAACTGACCATATTGGAAGATTTTTAAGGCTCTATCATGATATCAAGGAAAACAATATTGATGAAGAATGGCTTATGGATATGAAGAATAAGGATAATATTTTTCCTGAGATCGATTATAGAATTTATAAGACAATGTAAAGCCTGAATGAAAAAATAACTTCCGCTTTCTTCGCAAGTGTTGACGAGCTAAGTCAACACATAAGCGAAATTTATAGCGGAAGTTAATTTTTTGATCATGACTTGGCAGCAGAATCTTATCATATCCTTGCCCTATAGCATTCTCTTTGCACCTTCATAAGCAAGCTCAGAACGTTCGCACTCTTCATCGGTAAGAGTTACTTGATAGCACAAAGGACTTCCTTTCATTTTCTCAGATGCATAACACAAGCCGTTTGTCCTTATGTCAAGGAAGGGATGATCTATTTGTTCCGGGTCGCCTAAAAGAATTATTTTTGTGCCCATCCCAGCCCTTGTTATTATTCCCTTAACCTGCTTTGGTGTAAGGTTCTGTGCTTCGTCAATTATAACCCACTGCTTAACAATTGATCTTCCCCTTATAAATGCTATGGCTTCAGTATTTATGATTTTTCTGTCGAAAAGTTCATCTACTTTATCTTTAAGTTCTTTCTCACTTTTATAACGCTCTTCTTCATCATTATCAATTAACACTTCCAGATTATCTACAATTGGCCTTAAATAAGGTGCTATCTTTTCCTGTTCTGTGCCGGGAAGAAAGCCTATGTCCTCATCAAGTTTGACATTTGGCCTGCAAACCAGTATCTTTCTATATAGCTTGCTTCTATCAAGCATTATTTTTTGAAGCCCAACTGCAAGAGAGTAAAAAGTTTTTGCTGTACCGGCAGGCCCTTTTATTATAACAAGAGGTGCTTTATCTGCATCCATCATCAATGCTTCCTGCATGAACTTCTGTCCTGCATTCCTTGGCGTAACTCCAAAAGGCCTCTCCTGAAGGTACTTTAAAGCAACTATTTCCTTCCCGTCAAAACGGCCTAATGCCGTTTGCTTTTCATTTGTAGTAGAATGAATAATAAAAAACTGGTTGCAAATCTTCTCATCAAGATCTTTTTTACAGTAATCGGGAGAATAGCAAAAAACGTCATCTATACTCATTCTTCCCTTTTTATAAAATTCATTTATATTCTCCTCTGAGGCATAGACCTTAAGCCTGCCCTTATACTGCTCTTCGGATCCCGCAACCTGCTCAGCAAAAAAATCCTGAGCTACAATGCCAATTACATCGGCCTTAATCCTTTCAAATACATCCTTGGTTACAAGAAATACATTGTCACCCTTCTCCTTAAGTCCTTTGCAGAGTCTAAGGATCCTGTTGTCATTATTATCTTCCCAACCTTCAGGGAGCCTGCCTCCCAAGTCATTCATATAAACCTTAAGAGTACCGCCATTTTCCAGTTCAATTCCTTCATTCAAATTACCTTTACTTCTAAGCGAATCAATAAGCCTTGCAGTGTGCCTTGCATTTGCTCCTAATTCTGAATTTTCTTTCTTAAACTTGTCAAGTTCCTCCAAAACAATCTCCGGTATAACTATGGTATTATCACCAAAAGAATATAATGCATAGGGAGTTTGAAGCAATACATTGGTATCAAGTACATATGTTTTAGTCAATTAATACACCCCTTTGAATGCCTAATATTTTATCAGTATTAAAAGCAAACTTCATTTATTACTATTTATATCGGTCTTTTAATTATAAAGAATAAGCTTCCAGTTTGCAAATAACAAAATCGCTATCTCTATATTTCAAAATTCATAAAACACCATAATTCCTAAACATTCAAAAAATCACTATTGTCATCTTTTGTAACAGCTTTATGTAAACAATCATATACTGATATTAATCCTATAACCTAAAATACAAAATCATGAAATGATTTTGTCAACCTTAATGGTTGTCTAAGAAATTATGGTATAACATATACCATAATTTCTTAGACATTAATTAAACTAAGATTTCGGAGGGAATAGAATGAACATAATGAATAACAACAATTACAATGGTCCTAATGATTTATATCCGGTTTCAATGGAAATGCCCAAGCTTGCTCATGCCTATGTTCCTTTCCAGTATCTATCCTGCTTATATACACCTGAAGTGGGATTAAAGAGAGGAACTATTTTCCCTGAGCTCGACAGGCCCTATGGTGTAGATCCTGAATATACGGTTGATGCTTGATTGGAGGTATTGATATGGATACAAACCGTGATTGTCTATTGAAAGAAATTATGAGCGTAGATTTTACATCTATTGAACTTGGCTTATATCTAAACACACACCCTTGGGATCAGCGGGCAATAATGCTTTTTAACTCAAGTGTTTTAAAGTCAAGAATGCTGAGGGATAAATATGAAAAGATGTACGGTCCCCTAACCCAGCAAAGTCCTAACTACGGTAACACCTGGAAGTGGATTGACAGTCCATGGCCATGGGAGAAATAGTGTGTATTTGAATGTAGAATCAAAAAGGAGGCTTATCAATGTGGATTTATGAAAAAAAATTGGAGTATCCAGTTAAGATAGTAACCCCCAATCCAAGAATGGCAAAATATATTATTACTCAATACGGCGGGCCGGATTTAAGGTTTTTATAAACAAATTTCCTACATATGAAATTCATTCTAAGTCTTAATCTTCCTCAAAAGTATAATCAAACTTAAGTGAATAATCAGCAGAAATAAAAATACGCTTTACAAGTTTTTTAAGAACGACCTCTTTTAAATTATAATCCAGCTTGTCTAAATTTTCAATTAACCCAATTACTTTATCAAGTATAGTATTAAGCTTTATATCTATGCTGTCACTTTTCTCAAGCTTTTTATTCAAAACATCAATTTTTTGAATCAGTTCATTCTTTTTTTCCCGCAGCTCAGACATTCTAACTTTGTATTCGTCTATTAATATGACTTCACTTTCAAATGCCTCCTGCTGTTTCCTTATAGCTACATTTATTTTATCAAGACTTTTTTGCAATTCCTCACGAAGTTTTTTCTCCTGTATAAGTTTTTTATCAAAAAGGTATTGCTTGGCCCTGATGCTCTCCTCAAGCAATTCCCTATCCTTAAAGAAATTCTTTAAGTGCTCCATAACAAGGCTGTCTACCTTTCCCATATCCCAATACTTGGACTTTGTATCACAAATCCCATAGCGGTTCTGATCTACATAATAGAAGTAATACGGTTCTTTTGGATTTTTGGCTTTACTTGGTTGCTTGCCACCATATATCTTACCATTGCAAACGCTGCAATAGAGAAATCCGGATAGCAAGTATTTCTTTTCACAGCTCCATTCCTTGCTATCTTTTTCTTTTCTTTCATTTATGATTTGCTGAACCTTTTCATATTCTTCATTAGTAATCAATGGCTCATGGGTATTATGTCTTATTATCCATTCCGATTCAGGTCTTACTAGCCTCTTTTGCCTGCCTGTACTGTCTCTGACCATGGTTGTAGCATTGTAAATAGTAATCCCCAAATATACAGGATTCGTTAGTATTGTCCTAATTGAATTTGTATGCCATTTCTCGCCTCTTTTAGAGGGTATCCCCTGACTATTTAGATATTTGCATATTTTAAGCTGTCCCCACCCCTCCAGAAACTTCTCAACAATTAGCCTGTATATTTTTGATGTCTCGTCATTAACCATAAGGTACTGTTTATCTGGAGTCAGCATATAGCCAAAAGCTGGCGAGGCTACATTGGTTTTACCTTCCTTGGCCTTTAAAAGCTGAGTTACCTTAACTCTGCTGGCTGTAGTTTTCCGCTCCTTCTGGGCAAGCCCTGCATGAATGACCAGCAAAAATTCATCGTCATCAGTCCGGCTGTCATAGTTCTCCTTAAGAGAAATAAAAAATGCACCATAATCACCGAGGCTTCTCTTAAGCTCAAGAATATCCATTATATCCCTGGAAGTTCTGGCAATTTCTTTAGAAATAACACCGTTTATTATCCCTTTTTTTATATCTTCTCTGAGTTGCTGCATTTCATTCCTCAGATATGAATATGCACCGCTTTTAACATCGATATAAAAACGCACCAGGTTATATCCGTTTATGCTTGCCCATTCTTTTAATATCTTCTTTTGGTTTTCAATAGAAGACTTCTGGGACTCCTTAGCAGTTGATACTCTTATATAGCCGCCAACATCCAGATTACACTTCCCCAGTGTTTTATGCTGGTCATTATATTCTTTAAACCTGTTGCCGCTGACAAGAGGAGGAACATATTTTATTTCTCTGTCCATACCGACACACTTCTATCTTCATTTGAATTAATTTCTTCCAGAAGTATTTGTTTGATAAGAATTTCAATAACATCATCAAGAATTTCAATTTTAGACATAATTTAAACCCCATTTCATAATATCGTCTAGGCCATAATATTCAAAATATGGCTTGTATGATTACAGAATGAGGTTAATTATATTTGCGGGATATTTATAAAATAGCAAATAATTTCATTTTAATCCAGTGGTAAAATTTTGTTTTAGCCATTTCTATTGTAAAGTGCCAGCAGCAATGCTATATTGATCGCCAGAGAGTCATTATCCTTTATCCTTTACTTGCTATTCCCTAAAGTACTGATAAATCTACTGATAAATTCAATCCATTTCTTACTTTCGTTTCATTTCCGTGATATAATTCCATTAGTGGCGTCTCCTCTTGTTATTTGTTTTTCCCAAACAACAGTTTATCAAACTGTCGTCAGGAACGCCACTTCAAATTCCACGGATTTTGGGACAATTTCTCTGAATTCTGCATTAAAACATATTACAAAAAGGTTTAAGATGGTGATTGAATGGATAAAAAAAGTTTTCTAGTATCACATTTCTAATCAGCTTTAATTTAGTAATAGCAACTTTATTTATTCCCTCTAAAGCAAGTAATATAAGTGAATTAAGGGGATTAAAAATGGGTTAACCGTTTCATTTTGTTACACAACAATTTACACTAGACCCACCAAAATTTCCTTACTATACTGGAATTAAATCTATTTGGGAATACCCAATTAGTATAAATTGGCTTAATATAATACTATCAGTTATTTTAGTAAATATTATAGTCTTCATGATAGCTTCGGTTAAAAAGCATATTCTGCTAATCAAAGGCAAAAAGAGTATTTGTAAAAAATACTATAACTAATCCTTATATGTAAGGACTAGCAGCAAAACGTATTTTATACTCTAAGAAATCAGGAATAAAAACATCTTGATTTTTTTCTACCTAGAATACACGGGCAATCAAATACATAAAGCTTATTATATATGAGTTCTGTTAAGAACTTTTAACTCTCAAGTAATTCATTTCTTGAAATATAATCATGGATCATAAATCCTTGAATATAAAATCATCTAAAAACTATTTGGCGAAAAATATATTTCTTTTAACTCAAAGATAAATACCTGCTTTTAAATTGCAACCTTTTTGTCGGTTATTTTATACACTTATATGGTATAATTTAAAAAAGAAGGTGATAGCTTGAATGACTTTAGCATTAAGATTACACCCGAAAATGTCATTGAATTCGATACCAGCGGTGCTAATAAGAGAATTAGGTTATAGAATTTTCGATCATTTCAGTCTGATTATAAAAAGAGAGGGATTAGATGGAGAACAAATTAGATAATATCCACGTATTTCACTACTACTTTACAGACCTTACAAATAATATGGATCATAAAAAATACTACTATATGGAAGCCGGATCCTACTCACAATTATATGTAAAAGAATTATTCGATGGAAAAATAAATCAAAGCATGCAGGTGTATTGGAAGGAAATGTTATTAAGAGTCCACTTTGCATCAGTTACTAGCATTATTCGAAATAAAAAATGGTTTAGTGGTGTTATATATGGTATTAAAAGTGAAAATCTTATGATTTTTGCTTCATCACTTCGTGGTTTTTTAGAAGCTGTTACTGATAGTTATTACTCATTGGAATCAGTTCCAACAAGTTTATCATTGAACTTTAGAAATATAAATCAAGCAATAAAAGGAGAATTGAATCAGCCATTACTATCTAATGAACTTGAAAATAAATTACTACACTTTCAATTCGCAGCTCAGAGTAAAGACAAATATGAAAACGTAAAAAAAGCACTTAAAAGTGCCAAATATATCGAACTATTTGATATGTACAGTGATTTAAAAACGAAGGAACTATATTCTTTATTATGTGAAATTACGCACCCTTCATTAAAATCAATATCTTGTTTTACGTCCGAAGTAATTGTATCAGAAAATTATTCTTATATGATAACAAGTACAATATCTGATAATAAACAAATATTAGAAATTTTGAATAAATATTATGAAAGTATTGATCAATTGATGAGGCTATCCTTGTCAGTTACCGTGCTAAGCTTAAAAATTCTTAATTTATATGATTTTGACGATGTGAAGTCGGATTATATAAATAATTGTGCAGTTAATTGTATAATTAGTAAGGAAGGTTGGAATAAAATCTTAAAAATGATAGAACAAAGTTCAAGTTCTATTTGAGATTACCAATACAGTTACACTTTTGATTACAAAATTTAGGCATAAAGAATAGGAACTCGATATGGCACTATCAGTTAAAAATTTTACTTGTATACTTTTCCATAAGATAATAAAATATTCTTGAAATTAACATTTTAGAAGTGGTGACATATGTTCATAAGTTCATTGAAAGAGAGAACACAGAGAAAAATCAACCATAGCCACTGCACTCTACAAGGCAAATGTTAAAAAAGAAGAAATTCTTCGGTTGCTGAAAAAATATTGTAATGTCGATGAGGACAATCTAAGGGGGATATAGTGATGTTTGGAATTACGCCAAAAGGAAAGCAGGAAGAGGTCATGGCTCTTCCCGCAAAAGGACATATCGTTGTTTTGGGAACTGCCGGTAGCGGCAAAACGACCATTGCTTTGCTGCGTGCTCACCACCTTGCCAATATTCCAAATGGCGGTAAAGTGCTGCTAGTCACATTTAATGGTGCTTTGGTCGAATATATGCGTGGGATAAGTAGCTCTCAATCAACAAAGCTCGTTGTCGAAAATTACCACAAATTCGCACGTGGCTATTTAAATAGCCGCGGGAAAATGCCGCGCTGGAATGGAATTCTGAGTCCCGAAGAAAAAGCTTACTACATAGAGCAAGCCATAGAAGCTTTGAAAACGAAATACCAGACAGAGTCAACTTTTAAACGTCCCAAGGAGTTCTTTATTGAAGAGATTACCTTTATAGAAAAATTTGGCTTTGCTAATCTCGCCGAATACAGAGAAACTGAGCGTATCGGTCGTGCCTCCTCCAACATTAAGCGCGAAAACCGAAAGTGGATTTTTGCAGTATATGAAAAATACATGGAACTGCGCGAAGCCGTTGGCCGGAAATATGACTGGGATGACTTGGCATTCTACGTCTTCAACGAGTTGCAGGATGATGATGGTGAACGTAGATACACCCATATCATTGTAGACGAGGGGCAAGACTTCTCGCCGATGATGATCAAGTCATTGGTAGAGGCTGTAGCCGACGGTGGCTCGTTTACGTTCTTTGGGGATGTGGCACAACAGATTTACGGCAGCCGTTTGTCTTGGCGTGATTCAGGTGTGGACGCAAACAAAATATGGCGGTTTGATGTGAACTACCGTAATCCTGCGACCATCACAGCATTTACGAAAGCCATAACCGAAAGTGAATACTGGCGGCAAGATGGAGATATGGTCGAGGCAACTGCTCAGATTGCTGAAGGGCCAAAGCCTATACTGGTGAAGTTCTCACGCAAGCAGCGTGAAATGGCTTGGGTCGTTGAACGAGCAATTGCTACTGGGAAGACATCGTCCACTGTAATTGTCTGCAGAAATAGGGCTGATATTGATACTTTTTTACCTGTTCTTAAAAACAAGGGCTGTGATGCAACTGAGATTAACAAGGACACTCCTGGTTTTGCTCATTTGAAGAAGGTCTACCTTACAACCTATCACGCCGCAAAGGGGCTGGAATTCGACAATGTGTTTATTCCATATCTGACAGTGGACAAACTTCCTGACCCTGATACGGTTTCAAGTGCAGTCTCAGAAGAGGATGCATATGCCGACGAGATAAAACTTCTTTACGTTGCCGCAACCAGATCCAAATATGGGCTTTATATGACTTACAGCGGGACGTTGTCGCCGTTGTTCCCAGAGGATTCTGACAGCTACGATTTCCATGATGAGGAGGATGTGGTATGAGTGCATATGATGTCTTGACAGCACGCGGAGTCACCCGCTTATGCCACTTTACGAAACTTCAGAGCCTAACACATATCGTCACTTCTGAGAATGGTGTTTTGGCGAGCAGTTCAATACGCCAAGATACGAAAAACGTGAACGACACAGCTCGTTATGACGGCGAATTGAATTTTGTGTGCTGCTCCGTGCAGTACCCGAACTCGTGGTTCTTAAAAAAGGCTATGCAGAATAATCTGGATAAAATTTTTAAAGATTGGGTTGTTCTGTATGTCGACTTGAGCATACTAAAATATAAAAACGCAAAATTCTGTCCTTGCAATGCGAGCAAATCAAGTGGAGCTTATATAAATGGAAATATGGATAACATCGACTCTATTTTCGCTACTTCTGTTTCCACTTTTGCTTATCCAAGGTCGCCGAAGATGCTCTCTTCCTGCCCGACAGACGGGCAAGCGGAAATACTGATAGAAGATAGCATCCCGCGAGAATATATAAACGGACTCGCTGTTGGAAATGAGGACGTTGCAAAACGAGTCTATGCGATACTTACAATGTATGGTATGGGGCATATACCCCTTTACATTGCTCCAGATGTGCTGACTACGAATTGGAGCAATATGATTAAGAATGGTCGTCGACCAGACGAGATCCAGTGCGACTGGTCAGAGGAGGATTAAACTATGTGTACGGTGATACCAACCCAAATAGAAAAATGTAAAGGAGCAATGCTGTCCACCGCCATTGGTGACGCTCTGGGATGGCCTAATGAGCCGCGATCTAAAAACAGAGCGAAAAATCCAAAGGTCGTCGACTACTTTGTTGAGTGGACGCGTAGTTCTAAAAGTCCGCGTTGGCATGACGAGAAGATTCTATCCGGCGAGTACAGTGATGATACTCAGTTGACATTATCTGTGGCACGAAGCATCATTACAGGCGACTGGGAGAAGTTTCTCGCTGAAAAGGAACTTCCCTTCTGGCTGAATTATGAACGTGGTGGTGGAAGTGCTATACTGAAGGCAGCCAAGTCCTGTAAAGATGGATTCTTGCTATGGCAATCCAACTATACTCGAGACTACTTTAATGCAGGTGGTAACGGTGCTACAATGCGCATTCTACCGCATGTTATAGCGGCAGCGAAAACACCCAATATCACTAAAGTAATGATGGACGTCGTTAAGGATACCCTTATAACTCACGGCCACCCACGTGCATTTTTAGGTGCAACTTGTTATGCTTATGCACTGGATTATCTTTTGAGGAAAGAGACGGTTCTGGAATATGGAGAACTAGTTACTGCCGTAATTAATGGTCAGAATGACTGGGGTGCGAACCTTAATCCTGATGTTTTCGGAAAGTGGCTTAGCATCGCCCAACAACACCGTGAATACGACTTTTACACGGAATGGGAAAACACCCGTGCCCGCATGGTAAGTCAACTTGAGTTTATAAGGGTTTCGCTAAAGAAGGGCTTAATCCTTGACGACACAAAAGTACTGACCGATTTAGAGTGCTTCGGGAAGGCAAACGGTGCCGGAGACGTTGCTGCATTAGCCGCCATCTATTTAACTTCAAGATACGCCAATAATCCATCTCTCGGAATTAAAGTTCCGGCGTTTTCGTTTGGCGCAGATACCGATACTATTGCTTCTATAACTGGCGGATTATTGGGAATGCTCAGTGGCACGAACTGGATTCCAACAGAATGGAAGGCAGTTCAGGATTATGATTGCCTTATTCAAATGACAGAGTTGCTTTTGACGGACAACAAAAAAGAAGCCACCAAGGAGGAAGTCGCAGAAGCGAAAGCTCAAGACAATCGATGGAGAACTACGCCAATTGGTAAGATGAGGCTTGTCGATTCAAAAAGCGTACCAAATGGCAAGTACGGCATCGTGATAATCGAAAAGTGGCAGACCATGCTTGGGCAAACCTTATACACAAAGGATTTCAAGCCTAACGATACGCGGAAACAACAAACCAGTCAACCTGGTGTGGAGATGAAGCAACCTCATCAGCCCACCTTATACGATTTGGCAGACCAGTCGAAACTCAAAGCTGAACAACAACCAGCGACTCAGTATCAGACAAAAATACCTGCACAAGAACCTGTGCAGGAGATGCTTGCTTCGCAAAATGCGAAACGGCAGTTTGTCTTGGACAGTAACGCCATTGCTGCATTACTCAGCAACCCCCAGTTCAAAAAGAACATTACTGTCGGAAAAGTGATGAATATTATACAAGCCATATTAGATGGTGATAAGGCAAGCGATATCCTTGCAAAGCGGTTTGAGGTCGAAAAAGCGATGATAGACCTCATAAAAGGCTTTGTGAAAAAATAATACTTTGTCGACACTGTGAAATTAGAACGACTGAAATCCCCGACATTGGATGGAACATGGCGGAGCATTTGACACTGGCGACCTACGCGACTATTGAGTAAGCGGTGGAACAAATACCACAGTGTAAAAGCCTCCTGTGCTTGATATTATTAGAAATAATAAATATCAGACAGGAGGTTTTCTAATGCCTAATAGAGATTTAAATTTTAGAAGAGATTGGAAAATTACGAAAAAGTGGACTAAGCGTCAGAGCTTCACAGAAATATGGCAAATATTGCCTATACATATTGCAAAATATCGATAAGAATTTCAATAATAGCAAAGAATTTCACTTTAATCCAGTGGTAAAATTTGGATTTAACGGTTTCTGTTGTAAAGTGCCAACAGTAATGCTATATTAATGGCTAGAGAGTCATTATCCTTAATTCCATATGCCTCTTCTATGAACTTTTTAGTCTTTTCCTTAAGCTCGGAATTTATAGAGACCGAAGCCTTGCTTTTTTCGCTGGCGAAGATTTTTACAAAGTCGTTGTTTAAGTTAATAAGTTTTTCTTTCGGGTTATCAACCTCAATGCGAGAAAGTGCTTTTTTAATATCTTCTACTCCTTTTTCCAGCCGGTAAGTTTTTTGAAGAATAGTATTTATTAAATCTTCAAGCTTTGGGTTTGAGTTAACTTGTGTTTCTTTTGAATGTCCTGAACTTGGTTCACTTTTAATGAGTAACATGTTGTTATCTTTCTTTTCTGGCGAAGATGTAAATTGGAATATATCATCAATGCCTATCTGGGAATTAGATGTGAAACCTTTCGGATCTATCCTCAGCTCAACCCATAGTTTAAGTTCTTTATCCCAAACCTTTTGAAAATTTCTTTTTACTATTCCTCCAACAGTAGTATTTGAAAGTGATATATTTCTATCTTTTTTTAAAACATTCGTGATTTTATTTAAATTAAAATTCTGATTAATCATTTTTTCTATAATACTTAAAGTTTCAGGATCAATTGTTATATGTCCTCTCAATTAAATCAACTTCTTTAAAAATGTTCATGATACAGCATACGAGAGAATTAACCGTTTTATTACGAAACATGTTCTTAATTTATAATTTTCATTTTTAAAATATTTTGGTAGGATAAAAGTAGGATAAAACAAGGATATTTATACTACCATCTTGGAGAAACGTACAAGTAGGCAATAAGTCTGTCACGGTATACCGTGACAGACTTATTGCCTACTTGTACTTATAAATGATTTTATATTTTAGGATTTAAAGCTCCATGATTATATTTAAGAAATGAATTAAGATATCCTTTTTAATATGCTTTTAATGAAAAACTCATTGAATAAAATTTTTTTTACTTAGAGAGCATGGTTTTATTTATTATTAAATAATAAAGTCCAAATTCCACTTGAAATAGGAAATATTACCATAAACAAAACCACAGTATAAATAACCGATATTTTTTTGTCAAATGAAATAACTTTTAATGAATCTACCTTTTTCCATATTTTAAACCATTTTGATTCTTGTTCAGAAGTATTAATTTTCCACTTTGATAGAGTATATAATAATGCACCAACCAATAAGAAAATGAAGATAGCAATGAAAATAGTAGATAGTATCTGGAATATCAAATACATACTTTCAATTTTATATTTAGTATCAAATAGATAAGAAAATATACCCTCTTTTTTGAATTTTGCAATAAATTCCTCTAACAACGGTGGTGTACAAAAAGAATACTTTTGAAACATTATACATGCATATGTACCTAAAAACAACATTGGTAATGAGAATAATGTGTATGGATTGAATACTTTATTTTCCATATAAGATTGATGTTTAATTACTTTAGATGCCCACACAAAAGCACAAATAAATCCTACAAGAGAAGGCAATTGTAATATATTCAAAATAACCTCTTTATATTTAGTATAATATGTAATAGCCAAACCGATGCTGATTATACCTACAATCAAAATCATCCAAAATAAGCCATCATCATTTTGTTCATCTTTTATTCTTTGGTTATAATAATTTATATGAGTTTCTTTTTTCGACTTGTCTATATAAATGCTGCCGGATATCTTACTATTATTAATAATTTCGCCTTTATTATTATGGCTTTCTAGATCATGGGAGTTTGTTTTTTTATTAACAATAGTATTACTATTATTTATTCTATTGTTGTTACCTTTTACACTTGTTTTATAAACATTGCCTTTATTTGAATTAATAAATAATGCTGGAATTCCAAACGCCATTGTTATCAATATTCCAATAATTGCAATAATATCACTTGAAGACATAATTTATCTCTCCTTTACAAATAATTGCTTTATTTTTATGAATATATTGAACTTTAAATAAGAAATATTAGCTATTAGATAAAAGAATTGCTCAAACATTAAGGGAATTATATCCCTTAATGTTTGAATTTCTGAAATTAATACCTATATTGAATGATAAATTCTGGATCAAGCTGATAATAGAAGCTTATTATATTCCTGCCTGTGTTTTGAATTTGGGCAATAAACTCAGTTATTTCTTGACCGTCTTGTGCTTTACCTCTAGTACCATTCGGATCAATAACAGCTCCTATTGGAGTTATTATTGATGCTTGAACTCTCCCACCTTGTGGATTTAGTTCAAGACCATCAAAAGGAAGTACAAACTTAAACTCGAAGGTGTTTTGGGTAGTTGGGTAAAGTTTATAATCATAATTAACTATGTATTTATTAGTTGAACCAGCTATAGGTAATATAGATGTTTTTTTCATAATAGCTCTTATAAGATATCTTGCAGCATCAGACATTACTTCCTGGAGATTTCCTGCTTCTGCTTGTTGTCTTATATCATCGGTTCCTGCAAGTAAGTTTTCTTCCTTTATGGGATACATTGGTAAATTTCCCATATTTGCAGCATTAAAAAATTGTGATACCTCTGGTGGAACAGAGACACCTGCTGGAACATACCAACAAGCATCATTTGGCAGTGGTTCATCTGTAATAAGCATAGTTTCTACATGAACCATATCATATGGAAGTCCATGAGCTGAAGTATTATTTATGATAGCTGTAAGATCTTGAAAATTTATTTTAAACATAAATTCTGCCTCCTTGTTTTATAAATTTAAAATGTAAGTTCTATCTTGCAAGTTACCATAATATAATGTATAATTATATTATGAAAAGAGTAATGCTTAAATAAAGATACATTTACTTGGGGTGGTAGCCGGTAAGTATATCTTCATATTAAGTTCGAATCTCATTTTTAGTGTCAATACAATTCAGAAAAAGGGCTAAATATTAAGCTCTTTTTTATTTTATCTCCCACATAAACACACCTCTTTCAATTTTCAATCCCTCTCACTATACTTTGGTGGTAGTCAAAAATATTTTGAAAGGAATCTTTTAATTTTACTTTCTTAGCAATTGATCCAGAGAACTTACATTCTCCTTCTCAAGAAGAGTTTGTAAATGCATGTCCGATCTTACATCAAAGTCTTTGTTATACTTTTTTTCTATTGTCGAGACATGAGTATCTCCTCTTTTCTGTCTTAGCTCTCCGTTCTGATTTCTAGAACGATAACCCTTCATTCCTGGAGCATCTTTAGCCATATCATCACCTCCCTTCAAACTTATATTTATTTACAAAATATTTTTATTTTTTATAAATGTATCATAATTTCATTAACTCCACGCACTCTAGCTGCTTCTAACTTGTTATAAATTTGTTGCGTTTCTTCATAAGAATTGCCATCATAATCACAATAATTAATTGTTATTACAGCAGCATAATGTAATTTTTCAACAACTCCATTTTGACGTTCCATAGCGTGAATAACTAAGTATGGATATTCTAGTGCACTATATCTTGCATAAGGTAATCTCCTTTTAACCACTGTATCCCATTTAAAATTTGCTCTTCTTTCTTGCTCTGTTTTATACTTATTACTATTTTTTGAATCTGATGCAGGTGCCTTACTTTCTGACCATCCTTCACTTAAAAGTCTTTCAATATCATCCCTCTGATTAATTTTATGGCGTTTTTTATTACCCACTTTCCCAGTGTTTGGGTCCTTATATGAATAAGTATAAATATTTATGTTAGGATAAAAAGTATCTTCAATACATGATAAAGTATAGTCCTCTGTATCCTTTGGGTTTATAGGTGTCATAATTGCAATTGTATATTCTATTTCAACTTTACCACTGTAGTCTAAATTATTTAGAAAAGGAATATTAAGTTTCGCATATTTTGAAGGTAATATTGTACTTTGGTATACAACAGTTACTTTATTGCTGTTACAGCCTAAAATTTCACTTGTATCTTCACAGAGTGCTCCATATCCTAAAAATTTGTCATGCTTCCCGTTAGGATGTTTTGCTGTATGTATAAGTAATGCTCTAGCCAATAATGGGTCTACCATATTACATCTTCCTATTATTTCAGCAGCTTTTCTCGCAACTAAAGGTGATGCAAAACTTGTTCCCTGTGCAAAATATTTACAAGCTCCATCTACTCCAATTAATTGAAATGGATTTTTATCACAACCACCAAATGCAACAATATCAGGTTTCACTTTACATCCCTCTCTACCATCACCAATACAGCTATAGGGAGCTCTTATAATATTATTACAATTATCATATGTAAATGCTCCAACACCAAGGTTGTTAACTGCATCAGCAGGAGCTTGTATACGTTTATCATCGTCATTAGGCAAATCGCCATCATTACCAACTGCTATTGCAAACCACCTTTTGTTATCCTTTGACAATTCGTCAATAACATAGGTAAATCTAGATATATAATCATCTTCAATTGGTCCATATGGGCCTAATGATAAATTATAAACTTTGATATTAGGATTCTTAGGAACCTCCTTTTCTATAATATCAATAACCTCATATAAATCGTAATCTTTCGGATCAGACAATGGGAATACTCTAAAACTATGCACTGATATTGGCGGAGTTGGAAGAATATCATTTGAAGAATATTTTTTTAAATCTCCGTATAATGCAGCTCCAACAACACCAATACCATGTTGTAAATAATCTTTATCCTTTTGTGTTTTAATAGTCTCAAATTCAGAAACATAGCTTTCAAGATGAGGTATATCTGGGTTTATCCCACCATCAAAAACACCAAGAATTATATTGGATTTCATATTACTATTGGATTGTCTTGGTAGTGTAAAGTTCGTCAATCCACCTCTTATCTTAGGTAATCCCTTAAATTCTAACGGATGAGCAGTCCTAATCGGATTAAATGGTAGTATCTTCTCTAATGTCGTTCTCCTTAAATATGCACTTATAAATATAGGTCCAGGATAATAGCTCCTTATACTTACTTTATTTGTATCACCTCCATTCTTCTTAATCAAATCCAGCAATTTATTAATCACATCTTTTTCCTTTTTGCCAAACGGATGAATGACAATTTCGATACGTCCTTCAGTCCAATCCGTGCCAAAAATATTAATAATCGTTGAATGGTCATCAAAATACATTTCCTCAACATTTCTTATATCTTCTGCAAACTTCTTTGAAAAATTTACATCATTCTGTAATAATAAGGATTCAAATTCAGATAACTTATCTTCAGATATTTTAAGAAAAATATCTTTACCAAACTTTACTTTTCGCTGACTTTTTTTATTAACTACTGTCTTAGACCATTTTTTTGATCCCACTTCTTCTGCTGCTGAACGTGTTATAAGTGCCTCAGGATAATAGGACTTTGAAGAATAATCAACATTCATTCTTAAATTGATAATAATCTCATCCAATTTATAATCTTCAGAAATTCGTTTTATATCTCCCTTAATTCTTCCTAATTCACTAAGCAATCTACTCTTAGCCTCATCAAAAGAAGGTCGTTTGTCTTCTTTTAGTTGTCCTGAATCCTTATCATAAGGAGCGATATATTCTTGCCCATTTCCTAATATAGGTCTTTTGATATCATCCATTCTCTTCACTCTCACTTTCTTTTAAATAGTATTGAATTGTAGAATGACTTTTATCAAGCCAACTGGCTAGAGTTCTTATTGGGACTTTTGCCTCTTGTCTAACCAATTTACAGAATTTCTTATTAAATCCAACATTATCAGATTCATACAAGCCAAGAAGCTCAATAATTAACACTTTAACTAAATCTTGGTTATTAATTAACGCTTTTCTTTTGGAGCGTTCAGCTAATTTACAAATATCTGCGGCGGATAAGTTTTCAATCATTTCTGCTATAACATTTAAAACAGAGTCTTTAATATTTATTTCTTCAGACTCGAACTGCCTCTTTAAAATTTGATACCTCTGTTCTTTGGCCGGCAAAGTTATTTCTAGATTAATATCAAACCTTCTCCAAATTGCTTTATCTAGTAAATCTGGATGGTTTGTAGCAGCTATTATAATTGAAAAATGCGGCCAATCTTCCAATTCCTTTAATAGTACATTTACAATACGCTTTAATTCTCCTAGGTCTGATGCATCGTCTCTTTTTTTTGCTATGGCATCAAATTCGTCTAACAACAACAAGGTCGGCTCTTTGCGAGCATAATCTAAAACACTTTTCAAATTCTGTCCTGTCTTACCTAAATAACTTGATATTGATGTTGCAAGATTCAAAGTAGCAAATTTCAAATTAAAAACTCCTGACAAATATCTTGCCAAATAAGTCTTTCCTACACCAGGAGGTCCATAAACTATTATTGAAGAAGATGGATTAAGACCAGCAGATATCAGTTTTGATAACTGTTGTCTTTCGTTTATAAAGTCATCAATAGCAATATTTAATTTCTCTGATAAAATCGGCCTCTTTGTATTGTAAGGCTCTTCAACTGTGATTAAATTAAGCCTCGAATCACTATCTAAAGGAGAACTTTCAATCCCAATTGATCTTTTTGCCTCTATCCCAACACCATTATAACTTAATGCATTTGCAATCTCCTCTGCAACTGCTGGATTAGTTTGTTTGAACCTTCTTATTAACTTCATCGATAGAGAACGTATAGTACGTTGATCATTATCTAATCCTGCTCTTATTAACTTAGGAAAAAAACTTTCCTTTTCCATTTTGTACTATCCTTTCGCATAATCATTATTTATTAATACATTTTTCATTATTGATTTCAGCCACTTTCACGCACTTTTGTATTACAAACGACTGTTCTGTAATTATTTTAATACATTTTTTTGTTTTTGTACATAGTTTTTCGAATTTTTATGTAAAAAAATACTTATTTAATTGTAATTTATGCATCTCCAATATCCCCTTATTTGTTCAATCTCGGAGTACCCTTAAAAAATATAATTATACAACTACATGCTTTTCCAAAAACTTTGTCTAATTATAATAATTTTACACAACTAATCATTGCACATTTTCCCAAACAGTAGCTATAGTTATCATGTCAGCAATACAAGGCAACCCCAAACAATCAAATAAAAAACAACATAACTATAAATGTCGAATTACGTCGTTAAATATTAGTCACCCAGGCAGGAATTTACATATTATTTGTTGAATAATGTTACTTAAAATACATGAATGATTTGGGGGTAATAAAATGTTTAATAGCAATCATTATATTCCAATTTTGAAATGGAAAAGGGGTGAACAAAGGGCACTTCAAGAATTACCAAACTCAATAAAAGATAAATTCACTCCCTTAATCGAAATTGTTCCTGTTCCATACGATTTTGTAAATGATACTCCTGCTAAAACAATCGACCAACACTTAGCAAACATAGGGGAACAAATTAGGGACTCTTGGTTGCCAAAAAAACCGTTATTTATTGATTTATGTTGGCTTGATGAAGATGATAGAATGGAAGACGGCAGTCATCCAATATATTTCATAATGAATGAAGTTAGAAAAAAAAAGTGTCTTGCAATCCCTGTAATCGGTTATGAAAGAGATGATGATTACAAATGCGAAGTTAAAGATGCTATCAAAGAAGACGGGTTAGGAGTATGTATACGACTTGAAGATGAGGACTTCTTAGACATTGATAGCAGATTGAATTCCTTAATGGAATATCTTGAGGTTATTCAATCACAGGTAGATATATTAATTGATTTAAAAGAAATTTCTCCTGATGACGAAAAGAAGAATATCCTTACAATAATAAGCATAATCAATTCCATACCTCATGTAAATGAATGGAGATCTATCACACTAGCTTTTACTACATTTCCCGAAACACTTTCCGCTGTGTCTGCTGACAGTACTGGCGTTATCCCCAGATCTGAGTGGAAAATTTGGAAGGAATTAATAAATAGAAAGAAATCTATTAAAAGAATTCCAGCCTTCAGTGATTATGTAATAGCAAATCCATTATATAATGAAATAGACCCACGCTTGATGAGAATGAGTGCAAACATTCGTTACACAACAAATGATGACTATTTAATTTTTAAAGGCAAGGCAATAAAGAAAAATGGCTGGAAACAAGTTTGTTCTATATCAGAAAAGTTGATAAATCACCCTCTATATTGTGGAAAAGACTTCAGTTGGGGTGATAGTTATATCTATATTTGTGCTACTGAAAAATGTTCAACCGGAAATGCAGAAACATGGCGAAAGGTCGGTACAAATCATCACATAACTTTTATTGTTAATCAACTCGCCAGTTTTTCCGAAGTTTAAGTTGCTCTCTTACATGATATTTTAATTCCTCAAGGGAAAAACTTTCAACAAGTTTTTCCCATATTTTATTTCTTGGCTTACTAATATAGCCCTTTTCCAATTCAAACCTTCTTAAAAGTTCTAACGCTTCGTCTCTCCAAAGTAATTGAACCACGGAATATGGGTCGATTTGAGGATTTGGATTACTTTGCCTCGAAACCAAAAATGAAACTTCGTCATCATTTATTTTCTCAGCAATAACTATTCCCCACCATTCAGGAATAAGCTTAAGAATACCTTCGTTATGACATTTTCCAGTTATTATTGTTATGGAATCTAAAACTTTGTTATAAATATCTATTTGTCCTGGTAACCTTTCTAGAGTATCACTTTCACTTTTTATTTCAAATCCGTGTATAGAACCGTTTACAACAGCAACATCTATTCTAGCATCACCTTGACATAGTCCAAGTTCATCAATTATTAGCGTGTCGTGTTCACCTGCATGCTCGTGTTTTAAATTTAAATGCAATTGTGCTCTTATATCAATGTCACGAGTTTTCATATATTTATTATCCTCTTAACTCTTTAATTTTAAACAATTCAATTCTACTATTTTTATATTTATATTACAATAATAATTATATCATTTGTTGTAATACTACGCAATAAGTAGTATAATTTATTACAAAGGATGTGAAAAAATGCCTAGAGTGACAAAAAAATTTACGGTTCTTATAAATGATGAAACTGTTATTAAAAAACTAGAAGAATTACCAGTCAGAAGTAAAGGCCATTATATATCTGAAGCCATTAAGGAAAAAATGAACCGAGAACAGGGTTTAGTTTGGGATGAGAAAAAATTAAAAGAAATGATATCTCTTGAGGTTAAAAAAATATTCAAATCCAAAGGTATGTCATAAACGCAAAACTGTTTTTACTTTTATAATATTACTAATGAGACTGTTTTTATAAAGTCTGTGGTTTAATAGTTTGCACCTCAAATCTATTAACAAGAAATGCAACTATCATTTTAATGTGCCTATATCTCCTTCGGCGGATTTAGAATTATATCAATATTAAATCCTCCCGCCTTTTCCATAGTTACTATTCTTTCAACAAGAATATCAAATAGCATCCGTTTATTGCTATCCGTAGACATATTAACTTTATCATTAATCCCTATTAATGCACTACAAAATTCACTCTTACTATTATATTTCTCATACGAAAAATTAACCACTTCATCATAATGTTTCCTAAGGCTTTGTTCCTTCTTATTCAACATAACACGCTGCTCGAGAATACTTGATTTTACAGGTTCCTCTATATTCTTATCTATTACAGAATCAATTCTGCCTTTTAGCACACCGATTTCCTTAAGCTTTTTATTGATTAATTTCATCATTTGCATATTATTGTTTTCTTGCTCTTTAAGCCTAGCACTATATAAATCCCAGAGTTTATCCATATTATATGTAAAAAGTTTTTTAAGTTCCTGAATAAAATATTGCTCGATTTCTTCTTTCTCAATAATCATTTCAGCTATTCCCTTTGTGTTGAGTGTAGGACATTTATATACACTCTTTTTACCCTTACCATAATTCTTGCATTTCATAACCGACCCACAAATACCACAAACAAGCTTGCCTCTAAGAATAAAAGGAGTATTAAAATATTTTGCATCTTTTAAAATCTCCTTTTTCTTTCTCAATGAAGTTACCTTATCCCATTGATTCGCAGATATGATACATGCTTCACTTAAAAATGGTGACTTATCGTGCTCCTGATGTTTTCCTGGAGATCTTCTTCCCCCTCTCCGGTCCCAAACAATATATCCTGTATAAGTTTCATTCTTAATAATTGATTCTATCTTACTTTTAGTCCATTTAATAAATGGATATTTTTCGTTCATAAAATCAGATATCTTTCTATATCCAAAACCATATTCTGAATACATATTAAATATCTCTTCAATTATTGCCTTCTCATATTTGTCTGCTCGCAAAATAGAATTTTTCTTGTTTTGTGGATCATGAATAGAATGAAAGCCAAAAGGAACTTTGCCTCCGGCCCAAAATCCTTTTTTTATACAGGAACGATTTCCACCCTTTACCCTTATCCCTATAGTATTAGCCTCAAGTTCTGCTACGCTGGCCAATATTAATTCCAGAAAATTATTGATTTTTGTGTCCTCAATTTTATATATTTCTCCGGGCCTGCTGTAATGGATAGTAACTCCTGCCTTATTAAAGAAAGACTTTAAAGTAATAAAATCCTGGAAGTTCCTCGTTAAGCGGTCCCTTGTATAAATTATCAAATGGCTAATCTTATTTTCATTAATAAGCTGAATAATTTCATTTAAGGCTGGTCTTCTTTTTAACCTCTCATAAAAACCATCGCCTTCATCGTCATCCTTTGAAGTTTTGGATACTGGCTTAGTCTCCTCATAAATCATATCATTTGAAAGTACCAAGTTTTTTTCTTTAGCATAAGATATAGCTTTCTCTCTCTGAACCTCAATGGAAAAACCTTTCTCTTCCTGATTCTTTGTTGACACTCTGATATAAGCTGCAGCAATATTATTAGGTTCAGCGGATTTCGATTTTGAGCTCGTTTTCTTTTCCATTAACTATCACCTGATCAACTAAAGTAGATATTAAATGATGTGCCCTTTCCTGATTGCTAAGAAAATACCTTGTTAGTCCTTTTCTGTTTATAGAACCATTCAGCTTCTCTTTTTCTTCCTGAAGTCTGTAGATTCTGGCTTCAAGCTCATATATTCTAGCTTTTACATCTTCTCTTCGTGTCATGGTATCTGATATAAGTTCTTTGCAGCCCTTTGCAATGTATTTATCTTTAAAATTATTTACATAATCCAAAGTATATTTCTCCAAGTCATTACCGACTGTTTTAAGCTGCCGGTTATAAGTTTGGATTCCTCTTTTAAGTTGAGTAATTTTATGGGATATAAACGACTCTAATCCCATAGTTTGTATAATATTATCAAGAAGATACTTTATTAATTCCTTTTTGAAATAGTCTGCATTAAAGCTTGAACAACCCTTTGAAATACACCTGTATTTATTATTAATCAGTTTTATTGGCTTTTTACATACGCCGCATAATAGCAATCCCTTAAATAAATATTCCTGATTCTTCTTTCTTTTGAAAGCCTTATAATTTACTCTCCAGACAGTAATACATTTTGCCCACAAATCGAAATCAATCACAGGCTGTACGTTTACACACTTCTGCAGTAAATCCGGATTAAAGTTGTTTTGCACATCGTCTGACTGAAATAAGTCGAAAACAGTATATTTACTACTAATAAATTGATAGCCTGCATAAATAGGATTTCGAATAATTTTACCAACTTGGTTAGAAGTAGTTGGCAGCTTATTTTCATAGAAATTATTTAATGCCTTAACTATATCCATCATGCTTTTACTATCATTGTTCTTTGAATACATTTCAAACAACTCCCTTATTAAAGGTACCGTTTGATAGTTGCACCTGTAAAAAGTTTTCTCATTTTGACTGATACGTTCAAAGCCAAATGGAAGTTTTCCTGCTCCAGAATATTCCTTCCTCTCTCTTTTCTTGACTCTACCAGTATTAGTTCTTTCTGCTACAATTTGTGGTTCCAGCTCATCTACTGCCATTATTATGTTTTCAATAAAGTCTGATAAATAGCTTTCTGAAGGTTGATATTCACCATCATTTGAATAGATAATTTTTATCCTGTACTTTTTGAAGGTATTTTTTATTTCTATCAGATCATGAACCCGTCTTGCTAATCTGTCCCTTCTAAACACAATTACTGTTTTAAACTTGCCTGCCTTTGCATCTTTAAGGAGCCTGCTAAAGCCTTGTCTCTTACTTGGAGGCAGCTTAGTCGCAGATTCCTCATCCCAGTACTCTTTATACAATATCAGATTATTTTTATACAAAACATCTCTTGCCAATGCCAGCTGTGAAAGAATAGAATTATTTTCACTCTTTATAGACTTTCTTGCGTATATGGCTGCATAATCTTCAGGTTTAAGTTTCGTCTCCAGGCTCTTTACTTCCACTTTCTTTTTCCTCCGATTTATCTTTTAAGAGAAAATCAATTATAAAATCCATAAATCTTTGCCTTGCATCCTCATCATCCTTATATTTAACGCTGATAATTGTAATCTTTTGCTCTTCTGCCATTGGTTCTCCTTTAAATTATATTATGGAATTCAGCATATTAGGCATAAATACTAAGGTTATAATCCCCCGCAGATAATTAACCTTCATTCAGTTGACATAACATCGTCTAAATTAATTATATTGACATTCATATAGTCAAATCAACGGAAGTTAATGGATAAATCTTTGATCTATATAAACCATAAATGTTGCTAATACTAATTCGAGACAAATGAATACTGGGAGTGATGAAATGGCTTATTTTTCGGAACGTATCAGAATACTTCGAAAGGAAAAAGGGCTATCTCAGAATCGTTTAGGTGTGGAAATGAATATCCCCAGAACAACAATTTCGTCCTGGGAATATGACAATAGGTCACCTGACCTTTTCACAGCTATTAAACTGGCAGAATTTTTTAAAGTATCACTGGATTATATTGCTGGCTTATCCGACACAAGAAATCCTGAAGATCTTAAGAAGATTACAGCTGCCATACTAAATGGATTTGATTCGGATGCCAACTTGAGAGAAAGCATAAATAAATTATTGATAAGTACTGAGTTAAAAAAATTACTGATGCAAGTGCAAGATTATCCTGAAGATAAGATCAGGAAAATAATACAGGTTTTAAAAATCATCGAAGAGCCGTAAAGCCCTAACAATACTAAGTTTTACATATTATAAAAACGTGAAATCGGGCGGACCGGACGGTGAGCTTGCAGCTTCATTAAGGTATTTGAGTCAGCGATTTAGCATGCCCACCAACGAAGCAAAGGGCATATTTACTTAATGACTATAGATTTTTTGCTTTCTTATAGAATATATCATCAAAAGACTTCTCTAACATATTCCATATTATCATAATATCCTTTTCCTCAGCACCTTTATCATTGATATAGGTGTATGCTTCTATCTTTTTGATAATCCTTTTTAATAAAGAGTTATCCAGATTTTCCAAATCTATTTTATTAATAAACTTTATATAGTTATGAAATTTCCTCTTCGCTTCTTCCCTTGCTTCGTCAATTCTTTTTAGCTTTGCAAGTTCGGATTCGAGTTCTTTTTTCTGAGTTTGAAGTTCATCGTTCTGCTCCTTATATTGCTCATCATCGATGATATTCTTTGTGTACAGCTTCAAATTGGCTTTTATTTCAGCATTAATTTCTTCCAAATTTACTTCAAGGTAGGTCATTCTGTCCGAAACATCTTCTGAGCTTAAGAATTGAACCATATATTCAGAAAATGTATTATCAAGCTTTTCCTGGTTATTTCTTATGCTATCAATTTCTTCTTTAATTCTATTTGCCAGAACATCTTCATGCCATGAGTTTCTGAACCTGCAAATATCATTGTGATATGTATCATGGCTGACACATACCCACTCTATTCCAAAATTCCTTGTTCCATCCTTACGTTTCCATCCCCATAGCTTCTTCCGCCTCATAGCTCGTCCGCAGTGCTGGCAATACAATAAGTTACTGAATATATTTTCATTGCTTTGCCTATTTCCTCTTTTATTCAATTCTTTTCTTTTTTCATTCTCTTCCTGAACTTCATTGAATACTTCATCAGATACAGCCCGTAATTCTTCAATTTGATTGACTATCCAATCGCTTTCATCCAATTTTTTAATACTCTTATACTTATATTCCTTTTCTCCATCAGAATAAGATGTCTCTGAAACGTTGATATCGGTATTCTGAACAGTATGCGTTACCTGCATGCCTTTATATATAGGGTTTGTTATTACATCATGTATTTGAACCTGAGTCCACCTTTTCCCCTTCTGAGTGGGAATATTCTGGTTATTAAGGTGCCTGGATATCTTTGTGCCTCCCCATCCTTGCAAATACAGATTAAAAATAGTTTTAACAATCTCCAGTTGCTCTGAAATGGGTTTTAAAAAACCATTTTCCTTTCTATAACCATATGGAATAGCACTTGTAAACTTGCCCTGTTCCTGGGCTTTTTTTATCCCGAATTGGACAGCCGCACTTTTGGCCCTTGATTCTTCCTGTGCAGTTGAAAGGAGAATATTGATGGTCATTTCATGATCAAAGTTATTTATATTACCATCCTCAAATATTACTTTTACCCCGATGACTTTCAACTTTTTTAATATACCTGCACCGTCTTCGACGCTTCTAGCCCATCTTTGAGTATTCTTTACATAAATAATGTCAAATTCTTTCCTGTATGCACACTCAAGCATATACTTAAAAGCTTCCCTGTTTTTTAACTTGGTTCCGGATATGCCTTCATCTGCAAATATAGCTGGAATATATTTGACTATCTCTTCTTTCCCCTCTTTTGCATAATACATGCCGCATTCAGCACCTTCAAACCCTTTTTTCTTAAATAACTCACTATAATGCCTTATCTGGTTTTCCAGTGAATTCAACTGATCTGACGTATCTTTTGAAACTCTGCAGTAAGCAACACATTTCATGGAAACATCTCCTATGTCATTAAACAATACTAACCTTGTGTTTAATATTATACTATTAGTTAAATAGAATCAATAATTATTTAACAATTTTTAGCCATTTATCATAAAGTTCATCAGGAATTGTTTTTTTCTCGTTTTCAAATAGAACTACATCGTTATAAGTAATCTCTAATAGTTCCGATAATTCTTCCCTGGTTATCTTTTTATCAATGGTTCTTAAAAGATAAAACTGCCTGCCTGTTAACATTCTTATTGATCCTCCACACTACTAACCTAAATTATTATATTGTTTTGAAATAGGAAATGACATTTTTATAATTGATTTCGTGATAAGCTATTGACTATTAAGTAATTGAATTGTAGATTGATAATATGATTGGATTGCCAATTAATATGTTTTAAAACGAGTTGATTGATATTGAATAGTCTTTAACATATTTCTTGAAATAACATAATGAATTAAAAGTGACTAATCTTTTTCATTTGTCTATGACAAAATAACGTTAAAGCGTTCGTTATTTTTCTATACCAAATGTAAGATTTATAGCACTTTTAATTTAGATTGGGCTAATTTTCTCTATCTGTTGACTTGCCTTGCAAAAATTGATTTAATGTTATTCTGATAGGTATTTGTTAAGATTGTTATTCCACGAAAAGATATCTGTATATAAAAATCTAAACCACAATAAATGTTAATGACAGATCTAATACCTAATCATTTGTCAATTTAGGTATTAGATCTATCATTACACAAAAGTTTTATTTAATTATCTCAAGCCACTTGTGGTTTCCAAGTGTCATAATGGCATTACCATTCTCCAAATAAAATTTCCTTTTGCCAAGATACATTAGTTTCAAAATACAGTTCAACATCATATTCTTCTATCAAAAAAGTGAGAATATTCCTTATTCTTCGTCATTATGAATATTAGTCCAATTAATTCAAAAGTATAGATAATGTTTTTTCCAAGAATCTTTATAATTGGATTTTGGCTTACGGCAGATATAAACCTGCAAATTAGTGGACGAATATACGCTATATATGCTTATATTAAATGATTTAACCAAAGTCACTTCGTCGAAATAATCATATGCAGGAAAATCGGGAGCTGTCCTTAGCATAATTGCAACTTCAGGGGCATTGCCGGAGTTTAGTTGTTCTGATCCCCATATTTGATAGGATTGACAATTGCTAATCGCATAGGGAAGATCATATTTCTTCCCTAATAAGTCAATAGCACCCGCATCCCAATAATAACCGCCCCATACTGCACACTTCTTTCTGTCAGCTTCAGGTAAGCTATGGTAAACTTCGGCGACTTCTTTGACCATCTCCGGCCATCCCAACTGGAATGAAAACTGGAACGGTAGTTTGGTCGGTATATCAGAGATGCTTTTTTCTATAAAAGCGGGAGTGACTGCCAAATATTTTTCCAAGATTGGAATGTGCAGAATGGGAAGAAAAAACGGAGCAACTAAAGCACTATAAACTAATGTAATCCCAATATAAATCCGCTTGATCCAGAAAATTCTTTTGTTTCTGACAGCGGAAACTGTAAGGATCCTTTCAATCCAAATTGCCCCCCCCGCCAATAAGGGTAGGCATGCGGATACTATCTGCCTCTGCTCTAACTTCTCCAAACCGGTAAAGAATATTGCTAAAATAATGAATGTAAAGCCTAAAATTCGGTGCTTTTTCCCTTTTGGGTGAAACATAAAATAACATAACCCAAATAGCCAAACCGGGAGAAGGAATGGATTTAAAAAGAAAATTACTCCCTTAAAAAATTCTACGGGTTGTGGGTGCGGTTTGATAGAGCTTTGAGCATAATTATTAAAATAAGTAAGTAAAGGCCAGCCATGAACCGATTGCCATACCAGATATGGTGTGCAGATTAGTGCCGCGATTATGAGTGCCAGCCATGGTCGGATTGTGAGAAAACTTTTTCGCCTTGAAGTTAAAAGTACTGCGAAGATGATAGCCCCAACCGTAAATATCATTGACAGTTTGGTCATAGTACCAAGTCCTGCAACAACCCCAAGTAGCAACCATGGACGTATACTACTGCTGGCCGATGTTTCTTGGTTAATGATGCAGATCACAAAATAAAAAAGAATGATAGTACAAAGTTGATCAATGGGATCATAAGTTGAAACGGAATTGACCCATAAAAAAAAGGGAGACACTAACACCGTCAAGGCGGAAAACCATTGTGCGAAACGCTTCCCACCAAGTTCCCGGGTTACCAATCCAGTGAAATAGACCATTACTGCTCCAGCAATAGCAGGTAAAATATGAATAGCAAATAATGATGTGCCGATTAAAAAGCGTGATAAAGCTGTTAAATATGCCACCAATGGTGGAACATCAACATAACCGAAATCAAGATGTTTAGACAGAGCCTGCCAATACAGTTCATCCCCAAAATACCCATAGCCGTTGCTGGTCAACAAATGAATTATTAACTTTGCTAAAGCCAGATAGATAAGGATCGTGTTGTCGTTCCACAAAAAATGGCGGCTTAAAAATTTAGTTTTGAAACAACCCCAAAAATATATCATTAATCATATACCTCTATATAATTCTTTACTTTAAAATAAAATAAGGTAATTACGATCGCTGCCCCAAGTGTGAACGTATTGTTTAACTAAATCACTTCTTAGTAACTTTTTTCTAGTATTCACTTCCAATATATCACATTTTTTATATTTTTTAAAGCATAAAATAAAAGGAGAGTGCAATAATATTAGGCTGTTTTACTACAACCCTCCTGATTCACACTTGTTTCGACCTGGACCCCAATGACTTGAATTTTAATTTTAAGTCTATTTTTTAAGTTTTCTTCTTAATAAAGATAAGTTGATCATTAAAATTTCCCGCTATAACAATCACATCCAACATATTTATTACATTATCATAATTTGCATCTCCAGAAAGCTTTAGTTCTGTTGGTGTTGGAGTAGTTGCAGCTGTTACTGTCAGGGTTGTCTCAACTTGGCTCAAATACTTTCTAAGCCAGGTAAGGGCAGGGCGTTCTTCACCATCTTTTGTTATAAGCTCAGTACCTGCCTGCCAAGTCTGGCCCTTAATCCATTCCCACAGCATAATACCTTTAACAAGTGAATACTCATATAAAATCGGAAATTTTTCTTTATATCTTGCAAGCTGGGTTGCATCGTCTCCTGTAATATCAAGCTCTGAAATATAAATTGGCAAGCCAGTTTCAGCCAGCATATCCAAAACAGTTAACATTGTAGCTGTTGTTAATCTTGATTTTGGAAAATGTATCCTAGCCTGCTCAAATGACCAAATAACCCAATCCCATCCTGTGTCTCCTTTCCCCCCTATTGCGTCAATATATAAAGGCTTCGAATTAATAGGCTCATTTACCACATCTATAAAATCTGCATCTTCATATCTTTTCCCAGCCGACGATATCTACTCTGATATTTCTTTCTTCTGATCTTCTTTTTCTTCATAATATTCAACTCCTCTTTCAAAATGGCAGAATGATCTGTATATATGCATTGTTTACCGAAATAAATAAGGAATAGCAAAGGTATTACCACCTCTATATTCCTTAATAAATGTCAATATTATATACAAATTAAAGTATGCATCAACCCGTTTTTACACTGACAAATCATTTAATAATGTTTACAGTTCCTTCTCTTCTTGGTGCAGGTTCTGGTATATCTCCCCCATTGTATCCTAGAGCTAAAGACCCGAACGGTTCATATCCTTCGGGTATTCTAAGTTCCTTAAATAGTTTCCTTCCTTCATCTATTGCCTTAAGATGATTTACCGCATGAATCCAAACAGTACCAAGTCCTAAAGACTCAGCTGCTATAAACATATTACCAATGGCAAGGGATATATCATTTACGGGTGCTATAGCATTAACATCCCCTGATACAATTATGTATGTTGGGGCATGATAGATAAGGCTGAAATTTGCTGCTTTTCCCCATTCCACAAACCTCTCAACTCCTGAGTTTAAAAAAACTTTTTTTCCAAATTCGTTGAGCTTAGCAATTACTTCTTTACTCTGAATTACGGTAAAATGCCAAGGCTGTTGACCCATTGCACTTGGAGCATATTTTGCTGCTTCCAGAATTGACAGAAGTTCTTCATCTTTAATTTGCTCGAGTTTAAAATTCCTGATGCTTCTTCTCTTTAAAATAGTTTTTAAGGTTTCATTTTTTGCAAAGTTTGACATAATTAATCTCCTCCCTCAATAACATTATATTAGATTTCCTTCTATATATTCTTTAGACAAACCGTGACTTTAGGCACTACTCAATATTTTACTTAATTGCTATAATAAATCTAAATTAATATTATCTGGCCAGACAATTTATTAATTATTAAATGTAGATAAAAACAATATTTTAGGAGGTAGAAGTATGAGTAGAATTATAAATATTAAGGGAGTAAGACAAATAATAGCCTTTTTAGTTTTATTAACAGTTATGATATCCAATTTTACTATTGTCAGAGCTGATAATTATTATAAAAAGGGAATTATTGTTATACCTGGTCATATTGGTACCAGATTATATGAAGGTTCTACTAAGGTTTGGCCGCCTCAAGCTATGGATCCATATATTGATTCTAATGGAAATCCTACAGAACAAAGCTTAACTGGCAAGTATATTGCTGCTAACCTTTTATTACCTGGACTTGGGACATTGATTGTAAACAGATTAGTTGAAAAGAAAACTCAGGAAGTATATTCTTCAGCACGTAATCAATTTTCAAGATTAGAGTTTGATACAAATGGAAACCCTAAATATAACATTACAACAGAGCCATCTGTATCTAAAGACGGTATATATGGAACCATAAACACATACGGTCCAATAATGACGAAATTAAAGCAAGTATTTGAGTCGACAAGCTGCGAAGTTTGCTTTTTCCCCTATGACTGGAGATTATCATTTGAAGAAACAGCAAAAAAATTACAGGAATTTATTAATAATAAAGGTTTTGATAGTGTAACATTAGTTGCTCATAGTGCTGGAGGACTTGTAGCAGCTGGATACTTAGCACTATCTGAAGATAACAGAAAAAAGGTTGAAACACTTTTTAACTTAGGCACTCCAAATTTTGGGATACCCAAACCATTTGAAGTAATGCAAAGTGGTAACTATTTTGGTAATGAATTGGATGATATTTTTCGTAGTCAGTTTAAGGAATTTTCCAGATATACCCCTTCAACTTATTATCTACTTCCAAGCAGAAAGTATATTGACTATGTAGGAAAATATATGTCTCATATTAATAAAGCAGTTTATCCAAATGGAACTAGTGAAATTACAGAAACAACTTTTCTGGATTTTAATGAAACCACGGAACAAATTAAAAAAGAAAGTTTTATTAGTGCGAATAGTGCTATAGGAGCTATTTTTGATGATGCTATAAGGTTCCAGGATAGTTTGTTTATCAATGGTACATACGTTCTCAATATGGTAGATACTCACCTGATAGAAGGCGGAAGCGACGGCAAAACATTTGCAGTAAGTACATTAAACTTTTTGAAACGTAAATATACATACAAAAGTGATGGTCACTCAACCCTATTAGGATATAGGACACCTATTTATGATAGTTTTACTACTACCTCAGACTGTGATGGTACAATACCTTCAGGCAGTGCCAGAGCTGGTGGACTTGTAAGTAATATTACTACCTATAAAAACGTAATGCATATGGATTTACCTAAAACTCCAGAAATAATTATTCAGATTATTGAAACAATAAAAGCAAAAAGTAATAAGGGTTATGCTTGGATATCAGGATCAATTCCTTCATCAGCATCCACAGGAGCAGATTACGATTCGTGGAATTGGGTAGATGAAAATCCAAAAGCTCTGAAAAACAGATACTCTCATCAGTCAAGTTTATATGACGGAATGCATCAGCATTATTTTTACAATAGCAGTAATAAAATACTACCATATGATTCTCAAGTTTTATACTGTAATGTATTCATAGATCCAGCGAATCCTCCGAAAGAATTAATGCTTCAATGGAATGATGGCTCATGGGAGCATAGAGCTTATTGGGGTGAGGATAAAATTAACTTTGGAACAAACGGATCAGTTAGCAGACGTTATATGGGGCCATTGCCTAAAACCGGAATGTGGATAAGACTTGAAGTTCCAGTGCAATCAGTAGGACTTGGCGGAAGAACGATTAGTGGTATGGCATTTACACTTTATGGAGGTAGAGTAACATGGGGTGAAGCTGGGATAATGGATAATTATACATTAAATAATGCCCCAACGGCTACGTCCTGTTATTTTGACAATTTACTTACTTCATCGCCAATAAGTTCAATCAGTGAAAATTCATCATTTAAGGTACATACCTCTTTTAATACTAATCCATCTATAGATTTAAAATCTCTCAAGATCAGAATTTATAATCCCAATAGCCGTAGCTCCGGTTATACAGTTTTACCAACGATTACTTATCAGGATAAATATAAATATATAGGTACAGCTGATATCGATTTAGCCGCACTTCGAATACCAAAAGGTACTTACATACTAGATTGTATTTCAAATTATAAAAAAGTTAACTCAAATACAATTTACATTGGGTACTCCGAAAAAATTTCCTTTACAGTAAATTGATGTAGATTCAGGCACGAATATAAGATTACTTCCGCTTTTGTGCAGGCGTTGACGAGTTAATTCAACATAGGAACTTAAATTTTAACAGAATGTATATTGGAAGTAATTTTATTATCACACTTAAATGTCTGTTATTACTCAAAGAAAGGTTTAAGGGAGTTGTTTCACTATTGTAGTGCAACAGCACCCTTAATCCGCTATAAAATATCATTAATAATAATTATTATTAACTATACTGATTTTGATATTATACAATATTATGTTTTATGGCATAAACAGCCAATTGGGTACGGTCTACAACGTCCAATTTTGAAAGCAATGAAGAAACTATATTTTTTACTCGGCCTTCAACCAGAAAAAGTTTCGCAGCAATATCTCTGTTTGACATACCATCCACAATAAGACTTAGTACCTCTTTTTCTCTTTCAGTGAGCTTAATATTGGATTCTTCCGTTTTTAAAATATATTTTTCAGGTATGTGCTGCTTTTCCTTATATTGTTCAAAGATCTTTTGCTGTATTATGCTAAAACCAGCAGCAGCAGCTTTGATTACTTTAATTAATTCTTTATCGCCTGTATTTTTTAAGACATACCCATCAGCACCTTTTTTTAATGACTGATAAACATGTGCATCATCATCCAGGGTAGTTAACATAATTACTTTTGCTTTACTATTAAACTCTTTAATAAGTTCAACACCTTTTACTCCATCATAAATCGGCATCATTATGTCCATTAAAATAACATCCGGATCTAGTCTTCGGCAAATCTCCGCTCCCTCATAGCCATTTTTTGCAGTGCCTGCAACAACTATCTCATCATCCGACTCAATCATTATTTTCAGTGCATTTAGGAAAATCTCCTGATCATCTACCAAAACAACCTTTATCACTTTTAGCCCTCCAATGGCAATTCAATATGTATATTAAAACCCATTTCTCCCCCTGCTCCAAATGCAATGGTGCCTGCAGCTTCCTTTACTCTTTCTTCCATACCCATAAGACCATATCCCTTTTTAATTGATTGGCAGCCGTTACCATTATCCAAAATATAAATTTTAATTTTATCATTACAAAACTTTAGAAAAATGCTTATTTCTCCAGCTTTACCATGACGAATGGCATTAGTGACAGCCTCTCTGCAAACCTTGGAACTTATTTCTACAAGCTTTTCAATATTTCTTGAATTCAATACATCCGGATAATACTCCTGACCCATAATCGCCAGGCCAATTTTAACATTGGAGCTGGAAGAATATTTTATTATCTTTTCAATGGCATAAACAATATCTCTGCTATTTTCTTCTTCCTGCCTCAAGCCTTTTATAGAATTTCTGATTTCAGACAATGCATTCTGAGATATTTCTTCAACATCAACCAGCCGTTTTACAGCATCAACCCTTTTATCTTCGGATAAATTGGCTTTAATAATTTTGGTAATCATCATTATCATAGTCAATGAGTGGCCCAGCGTATCGTGAACTTCCCGTGCAATCCGGTTTCTTTCTTTGGATAGAGTAAGCTCTTCAACAATGGAAAGGTATTTGTTCAGTTCTTCATTAACAGTTGTAAGTTCCTCGTTGATGGCCGTTAATTCCTCATTTTTATATTCCACGTCTTCAATCAATTCCTTATACTCAGTAATGTCTTGAAATAAAATACACCTTCCAGCTAATTCCTTATTGTTATCAAATATACGTCTAACTTTCAATTGGAAAACTCTTTTTTGCGGAATATCCAGCTCGATTTCGCCATCAAATAATAAACCTTCATGACCTTCCAAAATACGCAAACTCTTTTCAATAGCATGGTTATTTTTTGTATTTAATCTCATACTTTGTGTAAAAATATTAAAATCCGTATCAATATTAAATTCGTACTTCTTAGAAAATGTATTTTTAAAGATTTCATTAAAATTTATAATTTTATTCTGATTGTCAACAACAATAACAGCCTCCTCCAAGTTTTCAAAAATTCTTTTGTATGCAAAAGGCAATATATTGAGAAAATTCATGCGATATGTGGCTATAGCAAATATTGTCATAGATAAAGGAAAAAATAGAGGCGTTACATCAAAAGGAGTATAAATAACTTTTATAACATGCAATATATTTATTATTAATGGAACAATCATTGCTATAGATATAAATATCTGCTTGGTATCTTTACTTAATTTGAAATTTTGTTTGATAAGAAGAACTATACCAATCAGCACATAAATATAACTTTCAATAACATGCATCCAAAATATGTACCCAAAACCGGTAACATTAAAGTTAAAAACATTAAAATAAAGATAATGATAATTGTTTGTTACACAAAAAATATAAAATATAATTGGAGTAAATAAAAGAACAGGTATTGTCTTCTTGTTTTTTAATATCTTTTGTTCAGAATAATATAAAGAAAATATTAACCAAATTGCCCCAACAAAAGATATAGGGAAAAATTTTAACTGTGTCACAAGCCATTTACTTTTGGTATCACCTGAGTACACTTCTAAAAATTCAAAAATGGACCATAATAAAGCAGCAAATTGAAAAACACCAAAAAGATAAGTAACTCGATTCCGTTTGGCATTAATTGCTAGGAACAGAATACCAATCAGCGTAGTTAATATTGAAATCAATAAAAGCTCAGACCTGAGGTTTAAAACAATTTTTATTTCCATAATTATTTATCTTTAAGCTACTCCATAAAATAATATTTAAATCCCCAATATCTAAGTATATACTATTTAAGAAGCCATGTCATTTGTCATTATTGCAATATATTGCAATATGATGAAACAAATAGTATATGTTTCAATTAACCAAATATTTTAAATGAAAACAATAATATTACGCATATTGATATTCATGCTAATACCATAATATCATAATATAGTACTTACATTTTAAACCTAAATAATCAGGTGACTGGTCGTTGTCTTTGTCAACTGTTCGTCCATGCAACCTGAAGAGGAGTGTTGGAAATGCGGCTAACAATAAATTTTGAGGTGTTTAGTTTATAATTTAATATTGGGCCAAAAGAGCCTGTATCTGTTCTTATGGCCATACAGAAAAGTAACCGTCTCCCGATAGCAATATTAAATTTTGCTATATAAGTGCGATACGTTATCGTGTTTTTTTATTGTCTAGGAAATTATGGTGTTTACAACACCGCAATTTCATGATTTGTTTTTGCCATTTTTCAACAATTGGATTTCGATCCCCAAAGACGTCCGTGGTTGCTATATCACGGTATTTTTATACCCATTTTTGGGGTAGTCCTTCAAATAGGCCTACATATCAGGGCATATGAGGGCTTGGATTTTAAACTGAAGCATGTACAAGATTATAAAAGCAAGGAGAATATATGAATATATCAATCACAGTTACAAATCTTGAAAGATTTTATTTTGGAAATGCCATATGGAATACATGCATGTTGGATGATTTAAATCCTTTAGAGAATTCACAACTAAAAGAATTCCATTTTGGCGGCAAAGCTGTAAAACAAGAAGACATAAGCGTTTATACGAAAATGCTTGTTTAGAAATACTTGATTTTAGGAGTAATTTATACACAACAGAACAATTAGCATGGTTAACCGCAAAACTACCTAATGTTCAGGGCTGGGCACTAAGACCTTACATAAAGTTTGAAGATGGTTTGATGGATGGCAAAGATGTGCTTATTTGCGGGAAAAGGAAACCGTTCCTATCATCAATAAAAGATGCTGAAAAGATAAAATCATATACAGAAAAGTTTGAAAAACTTGTGAATCAATATAAAGAAAATGATAACTAAAATAAAGCCTTCGGGGGGTTAAAAATATATTATATTTCATATCCCGTAATCCTTATGGATATCCGAAAATACTTTCGAAGCAGGTTTTATATTACCTTTCACCAAATCTGTAAACCCTTTCTCTAACTCCGCATCCAGTTCAGATTCTGTTAATTCTGAAACATCTTTAGGTTTAGTAGCAGGAAGCTTAATCTCAAGAGCCATTCCAAACCACTCCTTCCTTACTTTATTGCATTTACAATAGCAATACATTAACCAGAATTCATGACTATATGAAAAGTGAATAATCTTTTACATTTGTCTATCGCAAATCCCGTAAAAGCGTTCGTTATTTGCTCTGACAAATGTAAGATTACTAACACTTTTCATATAGTATCAATCGACTCTAAAATATCCAGATTATATAGGTTTCCTGAATATTCTATCCCGATAAATAAGAGCAAAAGTCAGTATTAAAACTATAGAAATGACAGCAAGTACTTTTAGCCAGATGGCCTTCGGTACCTGATCAAAATTAAAGCACCTTACATTAATCCACATTTGATTCAGTTTCTCATTAATATCATCTGGGAAATACCCCATTACTGCACTCCGATCAATAACAACCTTAGGCGGATATTGAGCAAACAGTTGCCGCTTAACCTGATCAGCTGATGCCGTAAGTACATATTTTCGATCATTATTATCACCACTAAAGAAATAGCCCAATGGGTATTCTACTGTGTCTTTTTCATCTTCCGCTTCAAATTTCCATTTGACATATTCATAAATCAAGGTGTTATCTCCACCGGAAATACTGGAAGTATATCCGATAAAATTCATATTTCTAATTACGTTATCCGGTCTTGATATAAAATTAATAAATGCTTCTGCCACTTTCTGTTTCACAGGATCACCCTTGATTCCTGACTTCAGCATTACCCACCCATCAAGCCATAGATTTGTACATTCCCTTGGAACAGAATAATTCAGGTAATAACCGTCATCTTCTGCTTGATCCATTGCATACGCTGCGTCTCCTGACCACTGTAGATTAGCAACAATTTTTCCTGTAACCATATCTGATTTACCGCTGTCAGTTTCAAAAGAATATACATTTTGTTTGATTTCCCGCAATAGTTCTTGTGCTTTTGCAATAGTTTGGTGACTGGTATCATTTAGAACCTTTGCTAAGTTTTCCGAATAATCCACACTGCTTTTAAACTCCTTACTTAGCAATAATTTTTTATTTAAAACAGCAAGTGTAGGGAAATAGGATTCTCTCGCACTGTCTTTAATAGTTACTCGTTTTGCGTATTTAGGATTTGCAAGAATCGACCATGTTGATGCATCTTCTTCGCTTACCTTTTTAGGATTATAAACTATCCCAATTGTTCCCCACATATATCCGGCAGCATAGGAACTCCAGGTTTTTCCGTCCATTTTATTTCTGTTAAAGATACCTTTAATATAAGGAGATACTCCTTTAGAGTAATAATTATACTCATTTGATAAATCAAAAAAATCCGCTGACAGAGGCTGAAGCATGTCTTCTTTCATCAACTTTGAAAACATATATTCAGAGGGACATACAAGATCATAGGTTTCTCCTAAAATAAGCTTGCTGTATAAATCCTCATTGGTACCAAAAGTGGAGTATTCGACTTTCACATGTTTTTTATAGGTTGCATAATACCAATCCTCGAAATCCGAAATCATCCCATTTTCACTGGTAATCGTCTCATTTTCCAGGTCTATGTTTTCGTCACTTTCCCAGCCACCTTGATCAATGTATTCTTCCCAATTGCCTATTTTCAGAACAATAGTATCGCTACTTTCCGCATTCACTATTGATACTTGTATCATTCCGGATAATAATACTGTCAAAGAAATTAATAATATGAAAAGCAAAGGATGTCCCCATATTTTTCTATTAGATTTCATTTCTACCATCCTTCTCACCAGCCTTTCTATTGATAGTAAAATTACTAATCAGTACTGCAATAAGTATAACGACAAATATCACTGTAGATAATGCCCAAAGTGCGGTTTTTATATCTGTCTGGGAGCCTTTTGTGGCATTAACCACATAAGTACTGATAGTATTAAATGTTGCAGGTTTTGTATAGGTAGTAATGAAATAATCATCCAAAGAAAGTGTTACAGCCAATAGAAAACCTGAAACAATCCCAGGAATAATCTGTGGAATTACAATTTTTCTAAGGGCCTTTGCAGCACTTGCACCTAAATCCAGTGCTGCTTCATAAAGAGAATGATCCATTTGCTTCAATTTAGGCATAACAGAAAGATAAACAAATGGAGTAGCCAAAACAACATGACCTATTAGTAAAGGAATGGATGTGTCTTTATCCATACCAAAAACAACAATCAGTAGAACACAGATAGAAAATCCGGTTACTACATCCGCATTCACAATAGGAATCTGATTGGATGCAGCCACAAATCCTTTCATCATTTTTTTAGAATAAAAACTGCCAATTGCTCCCATGGTTCCTAAAATTGTAGAAATAACAGCACATTTCAAAGCCAGTGACATTGTTCCCCAAATCATCTCAATTAACTCTGGTGTGGTAAAAAGCCTTACATAATTTTGAATAGAAAAATTACCTGATGCTCCAATTGTAGGAGTATCCAAAAAGCTATAAACGACGAGTACCAATATGGGAAAATAGATAAACAGCAAAACAATTCCAAGCCAAGCAGAACTCAATATCTTCTTCATCATAGCACTGCCTCTCTATCTGGTTCCTTTTCAGCAAAACCTTTCGTCGCCCAGGTTATGACAAAAATGATCATCAGTAACACGATGGATATCATAGCTCCGCTATTCCAGTTGTATGCATTGAAATAGCTTCCAATCATACTTCCCATGTTAAATGTGCTGTTGTACAACATGTCTAGAATTACGTAATTGGTCATTGCCGGAAGAAATACCATCATAACTCCACTTACAATTCCAGGAATTGATAGAGGAAGTGTAATTTTAAAAAATGCAGTAATTTTGTTCGCACCAAGATCATATCCAGCTTCTAAGAGATGATGGTCCAGTTTTATTAAAGTTGTATACAAGGGTAGTATCATAAAAGGTAAAAAATCATATGTCATTCCTATTATTGTGTTTAAAAATGGATGAAAGGCAAGGTTCCCTTCCAGCATGGTGAGAACTTCCTTTAACGCTAATATTCGCAATGTAAAGTTAATCCACATAGGAACTATAAAAATAGCTAGTAATACAGCTTTTTTCTTCATTTTGCTTCGTGCAAGTATGTACGCTACAGGATATGCAATCAGAAGACATATGCATGTTGTTGTAACTGAAATTAGAGCACTGTAAAAAAGTGTTCCAATTGTATTTTTATTAGTGAAAAAGTCTGCTAAATTTGATATTGTAAATCTGCCATCTCCGTTTGTAAAGGCATAATAAACTATAACAATAAGCGGAGCAATAACAAAACATGCCAGAAATACTGCATAAGGAATACAAAGTTGTTTACGTGAAAAATGAACTTTCATATTCACTACACCTCCACTGCTTTCAATGACAACTCAATACTATCTTTTGGAATAATGATACTGACATAATCATTTTCATTCCACAAGCTTTGATCATGCAAATGAATGTCTTCTCCACTTTTTGTACGAGCTATGTAACGATAGTGATCACCTTTATAAATAAGAGATATAATATGTCCCTTTGTTCCACCTGCATCAATATCATCACTCATTGAAGGTGCTGATACAGAAACCTTAACCGTCACTTTAGTTCCATTCACATTGATCTTGTTTCCATCCTTATCTACTAAAGAATTATTTTCAATCTTAGCACCTGGAAATATTTTCATAATATTGCAATCAAATTCCCCATCTGCAAAAGACACTTTATCGATTGCCGTAAGGGTCCCGTCATAAACATTAATATTGGTTTGTGAATGAATGACATGAATTCCGTCCGGTTCTATATTTAGTCCAATCAATTCCCCTATAACGGCACTCTTGGTGCTTTTTATCAAAATTTCATTGTCCCCTGATTGAACGGCAATCTCATAATGCATTCCCTTGAAAATAACAGATCTTACCGTTCCTTTAATCTGTCCCTTCTCCATAGTTGTCATCTCTACGTCCTCAGGTCTTACAACAACATCAACATCCGAGCCTACAGGCAAATCATCCATGCATGTAAACTCAGCTCCACAGAAATGAACCATCTTATTACCGTACATTTTTCCATCAAAAATATTACTTTCCCCGATAAAGTCCGCTACAAACACATTATTCGGTTCATTATAAATTGCTTCCGGTGTTCCAACTTGCTGAATCATTCCATCGGACATAACTACAACCTTATCCGACATGGTAAGTGCTTCTTCCTGATCATGGGTTACATAGATAAAAGTAATGCCGAGTTTTTCGTGCATGGATTTTAGTTCTAGTTGCATTTCTTTACGCATTTTTAAATCTAAAGCACCAAGAGGTTCATCCAACAACAAAATTTCCGGCTCATTTACAATGGCTCTTGCAATAGCAATTCTCTGCTGCTGCCCACCGGAAAGAGTAGAAATATCTCGCTTTTCAAAACCTTCCAAATCTACTATTTCCAGTGCACGTTTCACTTTCTCCCTGATTACCGTCCGAGATAATTTTTCTTTTCGAATAATTGTATCTCCGTTTTTATTTTTATATGTTACCTCTACAATTTTCATTTTTAAACCAAATGCAATATTCTCAAAAACATTCAGATGTGGAAATAAGGCATATCGCTGAAACACTGTATTAATAGGTCTTTTGTTAGGAGGTAGGCTGCTTATGTCTTTCCCATTTAAAAGAATATGACCTTCTGTTGGCAGTTCAAATCCCGCTATCATTCGCAGCATTGTTGTTTTGCCACACCCAGAAGGACCCAAAAATGTTACAAACTCTCCCTTTTTCACTTCAAGGTTGAAATCTTCAACAGCAACAAAGGCATCAAAGCACTTTTTGATGCCTTTTATCTCTATAATATTTTCCGAACTAATGTTATTCATTGTGGATCCCTTCTAAACAAAACCGCAAAGCGGCTTTTGTTTCCTTGAAAATTCGTCGTGAGAAATTATGGTGTCAAAGACACCATAATTTCCTAGACATCAAAAAAGATAATTTCATATAAAAATAGCAACTACGTCACATCAATAATAACTCCATTGCTCTTATTTTATTACCATTTGCAATTATATCAAATTGTGATGCCAATTTAAACTTGTGAATGCAATTAATTTTTGCAATTCGTGATAATTTTTTTACAACTTCATTTTCCCTTAATTTGACAGAGCCTGATTCATAGCATATTGGGTTAAAAAGTCATAGAATAAAAAGAAGTTCATTGATAAGATATAAAAAATCACTGGAAGAATGGATAGGGTTAAAGGAAAAATACTACGCCTTAAATCCATCAGTTCTTCGTGGAGAAAAAGCAAATACATTTATTAATATTGGTTGAAATATGGTTTTTATGCCAGGGTATATGGTTTTGACTAAACGAAACTATATTGATCATCTGGATAGATAGATTATGGAGGCTGTTTATTGTGAGAGATATTGATAGAGATTTGCATAATGCTGTAGAAACCGGTAACTATGAAAAGTTAATGAATTATTATGCAAAGGTGCAGATGTAAATTGCGTTCATACTAATGGATATACTCCGTTGATGCATGCAGTTCGGGCATGGAATTGTACTTCAGAAAATAGAATTAGAACTACTCAAATTCTAATCAGAAATGGAGCAAACCCTAGATAATCTTTTAAAACAACTTGTATAAGCCAAACTGATTGGGTAGAGTCAGAAATACAGATATATTATCGAATCTGGGAGTATACTGGATATAACTTATATCACGATGAACTTGTAAAAAGCATCCCCTTTCTTTCAGATGTATTCAAAAGTTTAAGCAATTATAATGATTATAGCTTATTTAGCAAAACTGCACCTGATATTGGTGCAGAATTTAAGTTATATGCATTAAGCAGGATAAATGATGTTTTACTCCTAAGCTTTCAAGAAAAACGCAGGCAAGGCAATGATGTTGCAAAAATCACATTGGAACAATATGTTGAATTCTGGCAAAAGATAGGATTGAATATAGTTGACCCAATAGAATACCACCCATTTTTTTGTGAGATATACCAAGTAGAAGAATATTTAGCCCACGATCATCATCCTGAAATTGTTAACACAAAATGGCCTTATTTGATGTTTGGGGATTTACTTTTTTCACGTTCGGGTGTTTTTATTAAATCAAGTCCAAATTTAATTGATAAAAGTACAGCCGAGAACTCAACATTGTATTGGAGCCATTGTCGAAATAATAGGCCTAGGGCTGATTTAGCTGACGGTTGGGGTAGTAGCTCCCAATGTAGAACAAGGTTTCGACTCGATTATTGGAGTGACGATATTTTGTATTATAATGTAAAAGACAAAGATGATATTATTAATATAGAAGATGATGAGCTTTCTCAAGAACAACAAATGGAATTACTTAAAAATCGGTGTTTTGTAAGTAGTCCAGAAGTGTTAGATTGCTTTCCATATGACTATACTGCTATTGAAAAATATAAATGTAAAAGATAGACTGGATAAAGGTAAGCAGGTTGGTTTGTTGGAACGCCAGATGAACCCACAGCTCCTGTCCAGCTTGGAAGAGAAAAAAGTTGGAGATTATTTTTATAGTCTTACATATATAAATGATGAGATTAAAGAACGGAGCAGATGTGATGTTTCAAAAAAACAGTATTATTTCATTGATACTTGGCATACTTTTACTTCTATAAGGTTGTAGTGAAGTAAAAGATGAAAAAATGAAAGATGCAAAAGGATTTAGTTAATTTGTCTACATACATTTCGTTAATATGTCAAAGGCAATACTTAATGATATAGGTACCGAAGAACTTGCACACCTTGAAATAGTGGGCTCAATCGTACACCAACTAACCAAATGTGTTCCTGCAAAGATAATGGAAGCAGAAGGTCTGGGTGATTACTATGCTGACCACGACCACGCAATATATCCTATGAGTGCAGCAGGTAACCCCTTTACAGCAGCTTACATCCAGTCAAAGGGCGACCCAATTGCTGATCTGGTAGAAGACTTGGCGGCAGAACAAAAAGCTAGAGCTACTTATGAAAATCTCATAAATATGTGCGATGACCCTGATGTTATAGACCCCTTAAGATTCTTAAGAGAAAGAGAAGTTGTACACTTCCAGAGGTTTGGAGAGGCATTGGATATTGTTCAGAGAAAGCTGGCTGAAAAGAAATGTTTTGTTAAAAAACCGGATTGTATGGCAAATAAGAAGTAGTAATGGATAGTATAGCCTTGGGAGATTTAGTCAACCAAGGCTAATTTATTTTTGTTGCCAAAACCACTTGTGCTCCAAGTGTCCTAACGGCTTTAAGCCTTTTTCTCACATTTGTGGAGAGTACCTAAAATAATAAATATTATGTTTTCAATGAACGGTGGTTAGTGGAATATCCGTTGGATAATTTGTTGAGCTTCTCTTCATATTAATATTATTTTAAAATTGCATTTTGGAGTAGTGCGATTTATTTTATCCTATAATTGGCTTTAGGGTAATAAAAATCACACTAGACAGGAATTAACGCAAATTAACTTGGATACAGTCTATTGCATTTACATAAATTACTGTATGTTCCCACATTTTACCCCTTATCTTCGAAGCTTGCAATTTCAGTTAATTCATGCAACTTTTGTTTTAGTAGTTTCTTATCTATTAATTTAAGAGTATATTCAGAAATCATTGTTGGAGATAAACTTCGCGATAATGCAAATTCCACTATTTCGTCATCTTTATTTGCACAAAGTATAATACCTACACTTGGATTTTCCTTTGGATTCTTATGATCTCTATCGAGGCACTCCAAGTAAAAATTCATTTTACCTAAATGCTCAGGCTTAAATGCACCAATTTTTAGTTCAAAAGCAACTAAACAGGCAAGTCCTCTGTGATAAAATAACAAGTCTATATAATAATCACTACCACCAGCCTGAACACGATATTCCTCTCCTATAAATGTAAAATCTTTACCAACCTCCAATATAAAATTCTTTAAATTTCCGATAATGGCTTTCTTGAATTCCAATTCAGAAAATTTATCTGGCAAATTCAAAAACTCTAGAACATAAGTATCTAAGAATTTTGATTTAATTTTACTCGGCACTGATTCTGGTGCAAGAGTAACCTTTGAAAGCATATATCGTTCAAAATATCCACTATCAATCTGCCTTTGCAGTTCTCTCACTGAATATTTTTCTTTAATGCAAAGCCGGATATAAAACTCACGCTCTTCATCTGTTTTTGCATTTGACATAATTTCTAAATGATTTGACCAGCTAATTTGTGTCAACACTGTTGTCACAAATTCATTGTCCTTATAAGTTTCATAAAATTGTTTCATTCTATATAGCCCACGGCGATTAAAGCCTTTGATTTCCGGACAATTTTCTGAAATATACTTAGCAATTTCATCTATATATGAGGCACCCCAACTTTTTGTCTCAAGTTCCTTTGATATATATTCTCCCACATTCCAGTAAAGTATGATTAGCTCCTCATTAACCTTACGAAGTGCATTTTCCCTTGCACTATGTATTAACTCTATAATTTTATTAAATCTTAGATTTTCAGCCCCCATTAAGCACAACCTTCTTTCACTATTTGACAATATTCGTTCCTAATTTTCTTCCATACTTTTTATTAATTCAAATGCAATATTTGAATTTTCAAGTCTCATTATGCTCTCTTCAGCACTACCAAAACTCATCAGATTTATACTGCCATACCAAACAATTTTTTGATCCATAACTGCAAATTTCTGATGAATATTTGACCTAAAAACAACATTTATTCCTGCATTAATTAGTAAATTAAGCACTTCCTGAAGTAATGCACAATCCTTCCATTTAAAGTCATCTACAGGCCTTGTTACTAAAAATACTTTTACATTATTTTTAATTGCTATTTCCAAGTATTGAAGCATATCTATTGTTCTCTTCTTTGAAATAAAGGGACTAATAATTAATATTTCCCTTGTTGAGTTCAAAATATCGTTAGTATATACTGGCAAGAAATTACTCTTGTTAAATATGATATTTATGGCTTCAGTTTCTATGTTTTCACCCTTAGCCTTATAACCAATGGATGCATAACCTGTAACTCTCTTGTGATACATTCTTTCAAGCATTTTTATATGAATATCTACATAATCATATATTTGAACTTCGCTTTTATTTTTGTATAATCTATGGAGCCTTCCTGCATATTGCTGCAATGTACCCTTCCAAGATATAGGCATTGCCAAAAACAATGTATCCAGGCGTGGTTCATCAAATCCTTCTCCGATATATTTTCCAGTAGCCACCAGAACCAAGTTTATATCAGTAGGAATATCTTCTATTCTTTTCATAGTTTCTCTTGTCTCTTTAACCCCCATACCGCCTGTAAGTGAAATAACATTTGGTATTTTTTCATTTAGTTTTTTTACAAACCATTCAACATGAGCAGTCCTTTCAGTTAACACTATACAATTTCTTCCACTTTCATAGCAGTTAACTACATCATCAACAATCATTTGGTTTCGAACTTCATTTATAACAATTTCAGAATAAAGTTCTTGTATGGTAACATTCTTCTCATCCTCAAAAAGTGGAACTCTTAAAGACGTAAATCTTGGAATAACATAATGCTCGAACGGTCTTTTTTCAGCTTGTTTCTTTGCATCATCCCTAAAACGTATTGATCCACACTGCATGAATATTATTGGATGGTGACCATCTTTCCGATTAGGTGTAGCAGATAATCCATAAACATACTTTGATGTTGCAGTCTTTAGTACCTTTTCAAAGCTAAATGCTGAAACGTGATGGCATTCATCAGCCTGTGTCAAGTAAAAACTAAAAAATTTTTAAATTTTTCACATAAAAAAATAGAACCGAGCGATTTCTTCAACGAAACCACCCGGTTTAAGATTATTAAGAATCATCCGTCCTTTGCTTTGGTTTATTGATATTTCTATAATTCATCTGCCGTAAGCAATTCAATACCTTGCTCCTTCCATTCTCTTAAAAGAGAAAGAACATCAAAAACATTTCTGCCAATCCTGCTCATATCTTTTACAATAACGGTATCAATCGCATTTACAGATATGGCATTCTCAATTTCCTTGAGTCCTTTCCTATTGAGATTCAGCCCACTGCCAATATCTTTTGAATATCCAACTATGCTAAAACAATGTTGCTCGGCCAATTTCTTTAACGATCTTTCTTGCCCAATCAGATAAACATCATTTAAATTTTCAGCATTAGCAATCCTGCTGTAGATCCATACTTTCTTCATTATAACATCTCCAATATTTTTTTATAATCATCAGCAAAGTTCCACACAATCTCAATCTGATTTTCACCGAACACGTATATTGAATCAACAAGTTCTTTCACTAAATCCCTGCTTAGTTCTTTGATTTCCTGTTTTCTTTTGAAGTGTTCGATAAATTGGTTTTCCGACTCCTTATTCTTTAGTTTTTGAAGTTCGTAATCGGCTTCCAGTTTGCTAATCTGCGAGGATGTTTGTTCAATCTCTTGATTGTACATTTCTCTCTGCTTCAGATAGTCATCTTTTCCGATCTTCCCATCCAAATATTTCTCATACTCTTCAATTTTTAAAGCATTTAGCCTTTCAAGATGTTGCTGAGCTTTCCTTGCAGATTGTAATAAATCAGCCACTTCACTTTCTGATTTTTCTTTTTCCTTAAGTACAAGCTTTTCTGCTTTGTTGGCTATTTGAGCCTGTTGCCGTATTGCTTCCAATAGCACTTCCAGAATCATTGGCTCCTCTGTTCTTCCATGATAGCAAAGGCTGTTTTCATCAAAATAGTTGCTCTTACAAATATAATAAGGCACCTTTGTATGTGAGCGTTGAAGGTTCTTCTTACAAATACCGCATTTTACTTTACCATAAAGAACTCTTGTATTATCAATCTTGTACTCTTTACGTTTGGATATCTTACGAATCACCTTCTGAGCTTCCAAATACAATTCTTCGCTTATTATAGCCTCATGCGTATCTGGAACCACTATCCATTGTTCCCTCGGAACAGCCACCGTACTCATACTGTTAACGTCAGGCTTTTCCCTCTTATGGTTGATTGTCTTTCCTGTGTAAGTTTCATCTTTAAGGATTTTTAAGACAGCCATAGTTTGCCAAACCAAATCTCCTTTGGCTTTTCTCCACTTTTTGTTATTATGATTTTTTTGGTAGTGCCTTGCAGGTGAAGGTACTCCATCTGCATTGAGTATTTTAGCGATCGCACTTGTATTGTTCCCCTCGGCTGCCAATTGAAAGATTCGCTTAACAACAACTGCAGCTTCCTCATCAACAACAATTGCATTTTTCTTATCCTTCGCTTTGAGATACCCAAATGGAGCGAAAGAACCAATATACTCGCCCTTTTTCATTTTAGCTGTTTTAGCTGTCTTTACTTTCTTTGATAGGTCTTTACTGTAAAGGTCGTAGATAAGGTTCTTCAACCCAATATCAAGGCCTGCCGTTATACCATTATCTTTTGCACTGTCATATCCGTCATTTACAGATATAAATCGAACTCCTAAAAACGGAAATACTTGCTCCAGATAATCCCCTAACTCCAAGTAGTTTCTGCCAAATCGTGAAAAATCTTTTACCACAATACAGTTAATTTCTCCTTGCCTTACTTTGGTTAACAACTGCTGTACTGCCGGACGTTCAAAATTCGTACCGCTGTAGCCGTCATCGCAAAACTCCAAGATGTTTGAATCTGCCAAATCAGGATGGCGACTTATAAAATCCATCAACAGATCACGCTGATTACTAACGCTGTTGCTTTCAATTTTTGCATCATTTTTTGAAATGTCCGCATCCTCATTGGAAAGCCTAATGTACATAGCTACTGAGACATTCTTGTTCATCAGGCTTCACCTCATCTTCTATAGTGTTAAGATAATCAAGTAATTCCTCATATTCGTCTTTAAACTTAAAATTGATCTGTATACTCCTATCGGCATACAGTTCCACAGTTTCTATGAGGGCTGCAACCATTTCTTTAGTTAATTCTTTTTCATCTCGGAATGCTCTAAAAGAAGATAACCACTGGTTTTCATAGGAATATGTTTGATCATACTTCTTCTGTTGTAACAACAATTCATTTAGTCTGTCTTTTAATGCAACTTCATCTTTCTCATACTTAATTTTTGCATATAGATACTCCTGTTCAGTAAGCAGTTGTTCAATATAATCATCATAAAGAGAACTTCGCAAGGAAGGCAGCCTTTCAATTTGTGCTTTAACCTTTCTGATTTCATTAGCCAAGTTGTCTTTCCTATTCTCATAACTCGCATCGGAATTTACTTTTCTCAGAATATCATCCACCGATGCAACCATATCTATTTGACTGCGAATAGCAGCATATACTGCTTTAATCATATCAGTTTCTACTATATGCTTTCTCGTGCATTTATAACCACTATTTGTTTCGTAAGTAGTGCATGAAAAATAATAATAAAGCTCATCATTTTTAATCCTTCTCCTGCGAACAAGTTTACATTTGCAATCTCCGCAAATAGCAATATCCTTAAAAATATTCTCAGTATTTTCAAAATGCTTGTTTTGCTCTAAGCGTTCAGTAAATTCTTTATATACTTCCAATCGTCTAGCATGGACAATATCAAAAGTTTCTTGATCGATAATCGGTTCATGGTCGTTTTCAATAATTGTCCATTCATCTCTTGGCACTCTTGATTTTCGCTTGCCTTCATAAAGGGATGCCTGAATTTTGCCATATATCTTGTGTCCTAAATATACTTCATTCTCTGTTATAGCTTTAATTGCCTGACGCTGCCAGATATTGTTATTATAACGGGCATTTTTCCACTCGCCTTTAAATATTTGTACTGCTTGGAGAAGGTATTCCCATATCATTTAAGCGACGAGCTATTGCAGTATCGCTCAGCCCTTCTACTTTCCACTGGTAGATTTGCCGAATGACTAAAGCAGCTTCCTCGTCAACTACAAGTTTATAAGTGCCGTCATCCGGCCTGCTGTATCCATAAGGCACGTGTGCACCTAAAAATTCACCCTTCGACTGTCTTTCTCCTGAAGGTAGAGATGATTTCTTGGATATGTCCTTTGTATAAACATCATTCAAAGATTTTTCAAAGAAATAATCAAGCTTCATTACTGTTTTCAGGGTTAAAGCTGTCATAATTATCATTGATAGATATAAAACGGACTCCAAGAAACGGAAAAATCTTTTCAAGATAGTTTCCGGTTTCAAGATAATCTCTGCCAAAGCGCGAGAGGTCTTTTACCACAATGCAGTTCACTCTGCCTGCTTTAACATCGTCCATAAGCCTGTTAAATTCAGGACGGTCAAAATTCGTTCCTTTTTCTCCGTTGTCCGTATATATTGAGTAAATCTGCAAAAATGGCCTTTCCTCAACGAATTGTTTCAACAAATATGTCTGATTTTCAATGGAATCACTATCTTTTCTGTCACGCACATCCTCAATAGAAAGACGGACATACAGTCCTGTTTTAAAAACCTTCTCCTGTGTTACCGTTTCTTTTTGTGCGATCACAGACTGTCTTCTGCTTTTTCTTGCCATGATTAAATCGCCTCCTTAAAACGCAACACTCGCATCAAAGGAGTCTGATTTGCTGGCGCTTTCTATAAAACGAATAGCACTTTCATATTCCGCTTGATGTTTAAAATGAATATCGATTTTCCCATTTTCATATACATATATTTCTCCCATCAATGACACAACTACTTTCGTGTAAGCTGCTCAATGTTTGGTACTGCTTAAAATTCTCAATCCATAAGTTAGTTGGCGTCTTATTGTTTATAATATCTTCAATCTCTTGTTTACGCTTTAGTATAAGCTTTTCTGCCTTTTGAATTTTAGCATTATATCTGCTGACATGGTTTCGGTATTCTTCTTTGGTGATTACTTTATCTACAAAGTGTTCGTATGATGTCAGCTTATACTTTTGAATCTTTTCTATTTCCTCTTGTGCCTTGACAATTTGAGCATCCAATTTCAATATTTCTTCTTGCTTGTAAGGTAGTGTATCGATATATGTTAGAATACGTTCAATATCAAGAATACTGCGTATATGTACATTTAAAGCCACCAAAAGCTTCTTCAAATGCCTTTTCACTGATATTATGGGTAGTGCAACTATTTTATCATTTCGGTTGGTAGAACAAGTGTAGTAGTAATATTTTTCCCATTAGCAGGAACCGTCTTGCGGATCATATTTTTCTTTACAATCCCCGCAGACAATAATACCTGAAAAAAGATATACGGTTTCCTCAGCAGGGGCAATCCGAGTGTCATGGAGCAATAAACCATTTACTGTGGTAAATAGCTCTTTTGATATTATAGGCTCATGTGCATTTTCCACTCGCACCCACTCTTCTTTAGGACGTTCAACTCTCGTTTTATTTTGTAATTCGGAGTGGTTCTTTTCCCTGCTCCAACACACGATATACAATTCATTTGTTAAGATTCGTCTGACTGCAACGGCAGACCAGAGAGCCTGCTGTTTTACTTTAAAGGTTGTTTGTACCTTTCTCCCAATGAGCGTTTATATTCCATAGGGGACAGGATGCCCATTTCATTTAGTCGGTTGGCTATCCCTGCTGGCTCATCCCCTCAAGTTTCCACTTGAAAATGTCACGGACAACTTGAGCTGCATATTCGTC